>CAWICV010000016.1:0-224089 GCA_963834705.1 uncultured Actinomycetes bacterium | reverse complement strand
GCCGAGAATTCCGTGAGATCCCGGGGGTAGTCGCAAATCGCCGAGCGCTGCAGCAGGCCGATTGGCCGGCCGTCGAGGAGAACGAGGAGGTCTTCCCCCGGCTCCTCGCCTCGCGTACTCGCGCCGAAGTCGCGCTCGACCGCCTCAAGGGTTGTCTCATGATTCCACCACCGGGCGACCTGGGGCTCTCGCAACCACTCGGCCAGCATGAGAAGGTCCCCGGCAATCAACGGCCGCCACGACAACAAACCATCGCTAATCCTCTCCACCGTCACAGCGTAGATCCCGGAAGGGAATCGTCCCACGCGATGGTCTGACACTAGCCAAGCCCGGACAAATGGTGATCCGGAACATGCGCGGAACGACCTCCGCTGCCGCCGCCACCATCCGTGCAGTCGGCGCAGGTCAGCGCCAAGGTTCGTGCGATCACGCGGGCGGCCTCCGGAGCCGTGCGCGCAAGTTCGAATCCTGCTGGGGGCACATTTTGACGGCATCCGAACCTTTGTCCGCGAAGGCGGCCTGGGCTCGGTCGCTGTCGCTGGGTGTGAAGGGGGTCTTAAGACCAGCCCGATGTCGCGCGGGCCGATACGCCTCAGCTGCGTCGCCGTGGAGTCGACGGCGTATAGCGCATCGACCAGTTCCACGGCTCGCGGTCCCAGCGCCTAAATGTCCGTTGCCGGAGCGCCCGGCCTGCGCCATGATCGGTGATTGTGGACGCGGCCGAGGCGCAGGGACTGTACGAGCTTGCGGAGGCAGGTCGGACCGCGGCCCAGACGCACCAGCCCGACGCGGAGAAGCCCGTCGAAGCGCGCTATGCCGACTTCCTGGCCGCGCTAGCGTGGCACCTCGACCGTGGTGCTGTCGGCGCAGGCTGCCGTCTCGCGAACGCGCTGGTCACGTTCTGGCTAGGGACGAATCGCATCCCCGACGGCGACGCGTGGTTCAGTCGGCTGCTTGCCACCCCGGGTGAGGCCGACACCATCCGCGCCATGGCGCTGTACGAGCACGGCTACCTCGTGTTCTGGGCCGGGGAGCACGACCGGGCGGCTCAGCGCTTCCGCGAGTCGCTCGACCTGGCAGCCTCTCTGGACGACGCCTCGCTCCAGGCGCTGGCGCTGGCGGGGCTCGCGCGCGTCGCGCTCTACACTGATGCCGCTGAGGCGGTACGCCTGTTGCGCAAAGGCCTTGAGCTCACGCGAGACCTGCCTGACGACGACCCAGGGAGGTCCAGCGCGGTGCACGTGCTAGGTCCCGCCCTTCAGATGTCGGGCGACATCGAGGGCGCACGCGAGGTGATCGGACAGCGGCTGGCCGCTGCGGAGCGTCAAGGCAACGCGTTCGTCGTATGGACCGAGTCGGCGAACCTGAGCATGGTGGAGCGGCAGCTCGGCAATCTCGACCGAGCCGAGGAGCTCTCGCGCCAGGCGGTCGGCACCGAGACCGCCCGCGAGCACGACCTTTACCTCGGGTGGACGCTCAACGGGCTCGCAGCCGTTACGGCCGCGAAAGGCGAGGCGATCCGGGCTGTCACTGTCCTCGGCGCGGCCGAGTCGCTGCTGCAGCGCGGCGGCGGCGAGTGGCCCCCCGACGAGCTCGAGCAGTTCAAAGAGACCGAGGCGACCCTGCAGCGAGCCCTGCCACCGGCCGAGCTCGAACACGCCCGCGCCCGGGGGGCTGCTATGTCGCGCGAGCAGGCCGTCGCGTACGCCCTGTCCTAGGTGCAGCCGTGAGCCACGATCCGTACGACGCGGCGCTCGACCGCGCTGCTGGCGTAGCAAAGGCGTGGCTGGCATCGCTGCCGACGCGCCGGGTGGCGCCGACCTGCGCTGGCCGTGTGCGCGGGCCCCGCACAGGCCATACGCCGGGGCAACTACCGGGTAACAGCGGTCACTCACGCGCAGCCGAAACGAGAAACCAGCAGTAACGTCCGGCCTGATGAGGCCAGCTGGAGCACCACCGATCTTCCAAGCTGGTGCGGGGTGTCAGAGCAACTCGCGGAGCCGGTCGGCAGTCATATCGGCAGCACGCAAGATCGACGCGAGAGTCCCTGGCCGCACCTCGTCATGCAGGGGAACGATCACAGTCCGCGAGCCGCGGCGTAGCTTGCAGTGGCTGCCCTTGGTACTGATAACGTCAAAGCCTTCCTTTTCAAGGGCGCGCACAATGCGGGCACCGGAGATGACCGGCAGCCGCCTGGGGCTCACGCAGAGAGCCGAATTTCGACCGGAGCGACGATCGGCTCGGGCGCATCAGGCGCAGGCTGGTCCTCGAAGTACAGCTCCAGTGCCTCGCGCAGGTTGGCTAGCGCCTCGTCGATGGTCCGGCCCTGGCTGGCGACCTCAACGTCGAGGCAGCGAGCCACATACCAGTCGCCGTCTGGGGTGACGGCGGCGGTCAGCCTGACTGTCCGATCCATGATCTGAGCCTACCCGGCGCGGTCCCTCGGGACGGCCCTCCAGCGGCACGAGCTCGGGTGGCCATGCCCCCGAAATGCCCCCGGACCGCCATCAACAGCCAGCGATCACCGCCCGCAGCCACCTGCGAACATAAAGCTGACCTGGATTTCAACCCCGCGAGCAGCGCATTGTGACACCCTCGTAATGCGTAGGTCATCGGTTCGATTCCGATAGGCGGCTCAAATACGGAAGCCCAGTTCCTAAGTGTTTTTCGTACGCTGGCCGGGGTCATTTCCTGTTCGAATGGTGTCGCCTGCCAGCAGCATGGGACCACCCTGAGGGGTTTTCTGCCACGAGCATGGGACCACCCGGTTGCCAGTGATGGGACCACCCGGCGTGCCGGCTTGGGGGTCTTGATCACTTCCGGTATCTGGTGCCTTCAAGTCGATCGGCTTGGGGGTTCGGGGGATGGCGTTCCGGGAGGTTGCGGTGACTGAGATCCGTGAGGTGCTGCGGGCCTGGCTATCGGGTGCGGGGCTACGGCGGGTGGCTGAGCAGGCCGGGGTGGACCGCAAGACAGCCCGGCGGTATGTGCAGGCGGCGGCAGAGGCGGCCCTGGCCCGTGACGGCGGGCCAGGGCAGCTGACTGATGAGCTGGTCGGCCTGGTCGCTGAGGCGGTCCGGCCGGTGCGCCCGGGCGGGCACGGGCGGCCGTGGGATCAGCTGGAGGTCTGCCAGGAGCAGGTCGCCGGGCAGGTGAAAGCCGGTCTGTCGGTGGTCAAGATCGGAGTCCTGCTGGAACGGCAGGGCATCGCGGTGCCCTACCGGACGCTGCACCGGTTCTGCGTGGAGCGGTGCGGGTTCGGGAAGACCGCGGCGACGGTCCGCGTTGCTGACGGGGAGCCGGGGATGGAGTGCCAGATCGATTTCGGCTACCTGGGCCTGCTCGCGGACCCGGTCACGGGCCGGCGGCGGAAGGTGCACGCGCTGATCTTCACCGCGTGCTATTCGCGGCACATGTTCGTGTGACTGAGCTTCACCCAGACCCTCGCCGCGTTCGTCGCGGGCTGTGAGGCGGCGTGGGGGTTCTTCGGTGGCGTGTTCAAGGTCCTGGTCCCCGATAACGCGTCCGCGATCGTCGCGGACGCGGACGCGGTGAACCCGCGGTTCACCGCGGGCTGGCTGGACTACGCCCAGCACTGCGGGTTCGCCACCGATGCCGCCCGGGTCCGCTCGCCCAAAGACAAGCCGCGGGTGGAGCGGACGGTGCAGTACGTGCGCGGGAACTTCTTCGCCGGCGAGACCTTCACCGGCCTGGCCGGTGCGCAGGCAGCGGCGGAGGCATGGTGCCGTGGCACCGCTGGGATGCGGATCCACGGCACCATCGCCGCGCGTCCCGCCGAGGTGTTCGCGGAGCATGAGGCTGGCGTGCTGCTGCCGCGGCCGGTGCCTTATGACGTGCCGGTGTTCACCCGGGTGAAGGTGCACCGCGACTTCCACGTCGAGATCGGCCGCGCCCTGTATTCCGCACCGAAGGAGTACCTGGGCGCCCATCTGGACGCCCGCGCCGATTCGGCGCTGGTCAAGCTGTTCCATCACGGCCAGCTGGTCAAAGCCCACCCGCGCCAGCAGCCAGGCCGGCGGGTCACTGACCCCGCGGACCTGCCCGCGGAGAAGACCACGTATGCGATGCGGGATGTGCGCGTCGCTGGCCGCCGCGGCGCGCCGGCACGGCGATGCGGTCGGGGTCTATGCGGACCGGCTGCTGGACACCGACCTGCCGTGGACGAAGATGCGGCAGGTCTACCGGCTGCTCGGGCTGGCCTCGCTGGTATGGGTCCGGCCCGGTCGACACCGCCTGCCAGCGCGCTCTCGACGTTGACGTCATTAACGTCACCAAGATCGCCTCGATGCTGGAAAAGGCCACCGAGAACACGCCGCTCCCGCCACGACCGGCCGCCGCCGTGACCGCCCGGTTCGCCCGCGACCCGGCCGAGTACCGGCCGGTGCAGCTGATACTGATCCCCGGCGGGAAGGAGACCGGCCAGTGACCGCCACCTTGCGGGATGCGGTCAGCCCGGACCTGCGTGCCACACTGCGGGCGCTCAAGCTCGGCCAGATGCTCGACACCCTGCCCGAACGGCTCACCCTGGCCCGGCAGCAGAAAATGGCCCACGCCGACTTCCTCGAGCTCATCCTGGCCGACGAGGTCACCCGCCGCGAAGCCAAATCCGCTGGGCTGCGGGCCCGCGCCGCCGGCCTGGACGCCGGGATGCGGCTGGACGCCTGGGACGCCTCCGCCGCGGTCCGCTACGACCAGCAGCTGTGGAATGAGCTCACCTCGCTGCGGTTCCTCGACGGCCCCCACGGCGCCCTCATCCTCGGCCCCGTCGGGGTGGGCAAGACCCACCTTGCCTGCGCGCTCGGCCACATCGCCGTCCGGCGGCGCCGCACCGTGCACATGGCCCCGGCCGCGAAGCTGTTCAAGCGGCTCAAGGCCGCCCGGCTGGACAACACCCTCGACGCCGAGATGCGCCGCCTCACTGGGATCGAACTGCTGATCCTGGACGACTTCGCGCTCCAGCCCCTCGACGCCACCGAGACCGCCGACTTCTACCAGCTCTGCGTCGAACGCCACCAGCGCACCTCGACCGTGGTCACGTCCAACCGCACCGCCGAGGAATGGCTCGCCATGATGGCCGACCCGCTCCTCGCCCAGTCCGCCGTCGACCGGCTCACCTCCACCGCCCACGAACTCGTCATCGAAGGAGAGTCCTACCGCCGCCGCCAGAAACCATCCATCCACCACATCAGCGGCATGTCCATTGACGAGCAGAAAGGAGACCACCATGATCACTCATGACCTGAGGTGGTCCCTTCCTCGTGGCAACACCCCGGTCCCATCGCGGTGGCAAGCGACAAATGGGCTCCCCGGAGGCCTCAGATGCCCCTGAGATCGCCCTTAATTATGATCAAGCGGCGCCGCTGCGCGGCGCCGGGGCCGACGCCAGCGCTCGGCCTCTGCCTTGGAAGGCCCGGCCAGCGCGCGTCGGCCCAGCCGCAACTGGGTCACTGATCCTCCCGGCTCAGCCGTTACGCGGCTGGCATTGGCCGGTGCTGTCTTCCTCGGCAGTTGATTGTCCTGCTCCCGGCCACCGTGTCTAGGTTGACCCTTCGGGTCGTCGCATGCGATCGGCTTCGCCGAACCGAGACACGCACCCGTTGGCCAGGGTCCAGCGCCTGCGAGGACGGAGGAGGAGCAGGATTACTGCGGGCCCGGCGCTGCTCCATCAGTTCTGTTGCCTGACGGGCGACTTCGGTCGTACCAAGCGGGAAGTCCTGCTATTGGGGGCGGCCGGTACCGGCGGGTTGTCGAGCAGAGCGGTGTCGGCGGGATGGCCGCTCCGGTCACTAGACTAGGGTGTGATTGACCACGAGGACGTCAGTACTGTCTGTAGGCCACGGCGGACGCCGCTAAACTTCTAGAGGCCGTGTGACAGAACGAGGAGGTGATACCCATGAACGTATCGACATGGGTGCTCCTCTCTGGGTCACGGTCGGGCGATAGGTCGTCTGGGAGCGCCGTTCAAAAGCACTCCCGAAAGGCACGACCATGCACTTCACTTCCGAACAGCGCCTCGACGATGGCATCCTCGAGCGCGAGTTCGACCTCGGCGAGATCCCCGGCATCCTGTGGACGCCCGCATCAGCTTGCGAACCGGCTCCGCTAATCCTGCTCGGCCACCCCGGCGGAGTGCGCAAAATGTACCCCCGGCTGCTGGCGCGGGCTCGGCGCTCGGCGGCGAACGGCTTCGCTGCGGCCACCATCGAGCTACTCGGCAGTGGTAACCGGCCCCGATTGTCCGATGTCGAGCATGCCCGCGCCGATCTGCGCCAGGCGCTGGAGGCTGGCGAGCCAGTCGGCGACCAGATCATCGACCGTCTCATCTTCCCGCTCGTCGAAAGAGCGGTGCCGGAATGGCAGGTCACCCTCGACTCCCTCCTTTCGCTGCCCGAGATTGGCGGCCCGGTCGGCTACTCGGGGGGAGTGATAGCCATCGGTATCCGACTGGCCGTGGTAGAGCATCGCATCTCTGCCGCCGGATTTTTCGCCGGGAGTTTCGTTCCCGCCGCCATGTTCGACGAGGCCCGGCAGATCACCATTCCGCTGCATGTCCTGCTGCAGTGGGACGACGAAGGGAACGACCGGCAGCTGGCTCTGGACCTGTTCGACGCCTTCGGCTCCAAGGAGAAGACGCTGTACGCCAATATGGGCGGGCACACCGGTGTCCCGCAGTTCGCAGGGGAGGACGCGGCCCGGTTCTTCGCCCGGCACCTGAGCTAGCCTCGGTCTCGCCAGCCGTCCGGCCAATAGACGGTGGGCGGTGCTCGCCAGGGCGCGGGCAGATGCAGAACCGCCCCGATCGCGCCGACGTCAGCGACGGTGTCCCCGCAGATGATCCCGCCAGACTTCGGCATCTATCGGTAAGACAAGAGACTGGAAGTACCCACAAAAAACTCAATCGGGCACAAATTGAAGCTTAGATCTCAAGTTACCTGCGAGTAAATGTTGTATCGAGTTATTCTAAAGCCTAGGATGCCCCACATGGAGGGGGTAGCACAGAATTTTGCTCAAAGCGTCTTTACCAATTTTGGGCTTCTGCCCGCAATCGGTATTCCGCTAGTTGCGGCTGCATTAGCATTGTGGGGCGTTGTCCACTTCTGGAATGACAACAAGGCGACCGCAGTTTTTATGGCTGCGATAGTAGTACTAGCTTTGATTTTGAGCGCGCAGGTGTATCCGCTGGCTCTAAGCAAATGCAGGAATCTATATACTACTAATCAGGGCGAGTTTATGTCTGATAAGTGCTACAATCTTTCAGGTTGCACGCAGTTCGGGTGTCCGTAGCTAGCCGGTTTTCACTCCTACGATCGTGCCCGCTATGTGCCCGATGGCCGGACCGCCAGGGCATGCGGTGGATACTGACGGACAGACCAAGGCGCCGCCGAACTGCAGCGACGCTGGTTGCAGCACTTCCTGCGCTCATTCCCAACGGGGCTACGTAGTTATCGGCGTTGAAGACGTAACCGCCTTCCCGAAGGGTTTGAACTGTTTGGGGATTATGGCGGCTGGTCGCCCGCTTATGAGCTGGCATTACATTGAGCTTGGCCGCGAGTTGAGAAAGCTTGGCCTGGAGTCTTCGCGGACGCGGTTCGCTAGGGTCTCGCCATCCCAGGTGAAGCAGTCGCCAGGCTGGATCTCCAGTGCCTGCGGACCCAGCGCGGCACGGGTGACTTTGTGCCCTGCCCAAGGCGCCTGTCAGCCGAAGGCGACCGAAACCTCATCGAGCCCCCCGTGGTACCAGTCGCTCCCCGGGTGAGCCCCGATATCCAGGCCGGAGGTGTTTGAGATTGACCCAACCGCCGCATTGGTGGTCGCCACCACCGTGCCGTTGACCACGGTTTCGATCTGGGAGGAGGTCTTGATGCACTGGATGTGGTGCCAGGTGCCATTATTCAGGCCCGAGCCGCCGACGGCGTTGTCCCGGCTGGCTGAACCCTGGAAGGTGCACTGGATCGCCCCTGACGCCAGCAGCTCGACCTTATAGCTTTCGGCCGGGAATGCGCCTTTGCGCACCAGGTCGTAATCGCCCGTCTTCGGCAGGTGCGTGGTCTTGAGACAGAACGAGATGGTGATGTTGGCCGCCCCCGGGTTGAGCCCAGCGCTGGGCGCCCAGACGAAGGAGGTCTTCCCGTTGAACCAGTATGCCCGTTGGGAACACCCGCTGGCTCCGGCACTCACGTGGTGCAGCGTCCCGTTGTGACCGTGGCCCGACGAGTCATACAGCA
This sequence comes from uncultured Actinomycetes bacterium, assembly GCA_963834705.1. GTDB lineage: Bacteria > Actinomycetota > Actinomycetes > Streptosporangiales > Streptosporangiaceae > RYN-230. The sequence continues at coordinate 215,843 of CAWICV010000016.1, read as the reverse complement.
ACGCCCCGGATTTGTTGTTCATATGCCATAGCGCGATTACCGTGCTCGCTGACGCGCCCATCGGGATCATCTCAACCATGCCAGCCGCAGCCAGTCCGGTGATGAGTACCGCCACTACACTGCGTGCCAACCTGTGCACACAACCCACCCTTCCTGCTACGTCTACCTGCCGACCTCAGGCAGATGCCCCGTCGCCCGGCCCAGATATGCATTGGTCAATATAGGCCCTGAAGCGCGCAAAATATGCGCAATCTGACGATTGCTAGACGTCCCGCAGACCACTTCGGTTGACCCCGAAGGGGTCGGCCGTTGCGCAGCCCCGAGACGACGCGCGGGCCCTCATGCCTCAGGACGCGCTGTTAACCCCGGACATGGTGCCCGAGAGCCAGGCGCGGCGTCGGCGGGGAAGACGGGTGGAAGGAGACCGCGGCTCCAGCTGTCACTTCGGTGGCGCCTGGCTGCCGTCCCCGGCGCTCGCCGGCCCCTGGGCGTGGCCACTTCCGGCCCGGGCCTGATCGCGCAGCGCCGCCTCGAAGGCATCGGCCGCCCGCTTGATCTGCCGCGTCTTTACCTCCGGAACGACCTGGAAGAACACCACCACCACGACACCGGTCCACAGCGCCCAACCCAACGTATACAGCAGGTCGGCCACCAGGCTGAGCGGCTCCGTCGTCGTCGATGACTTGAGCAGGAAGCCACTGACGTGCGCGGCCAGGCCGACCAGAAGGCCGATCCCCAGGCTCCAGCGCAGGGTCCGCTGCTCGGAAACCGACCGCCGGAGCTCCGGCAGGTGCTCGCCCGCCCAGGCAAGGATGTGGGGATCGTGCACCCACGGGCCGAGGTCCTCGTCTGTGGACGCGGGTGATGCGTCCTGGGCTCCCGGTTCTGCGGTCATGGTCCAACCTCCTGTCAGCCAATCCTGCACCGCGGCTCTCATATAAGCCCCTCGGGACCGGGCTGAACAACCGCCGGCTGGTTGCCTGCCACTGCCCTGCCCATCAGGGCAGGTGTCAGGGTTAAATCAGGGGTTTCCCTGATGGCGGGCGGCTGGCCGGCGCGGCGAGACTGGGCTCATCTAGGTGAGACTCAGGTCCCAGCGCCCAGCAGAGAAAGCCGGCCCAGCCATGTACGAAGGTGATGAGGACCGCCTTGACGCGGCCGAGCAGCTGGCCGAGTACGACCCGCACGCTGCCGTCGAAGCCTTCACAGCCATCGCCTGTGACCAGGCGATGGGCGACGAGGTGCGGCTGTCCGCCGCCGAGCGGCTCGCCGACATGCACCCGCACGCGGCCGGCCCGGCCTGCCTGGCCATCGCCCGCGACGAAGCGGTGGGTGATGAGGTGCGCTTGTCGGCGGCCGAGTTGCTCGCCGACGGCGACACACAGCGTGCCGCCCAGGCCTGCCTGGCCATCGCCCGCGACCAAGCCGTGGGTGACGAGGTCCGGCTGTCCGCGGCCGAGCTGCTCGCCGAGGTGGACCCGCGCGCCGCTGGCCCGGCCTGCCTGGCCATCGCCGGCGACGAGGCGGTGGGCGACGAGGTGCGGCTGTCCGCCGCGGAGCAACTCGCGGCCCTCAACCCCACCGCTTAAGGTCTGAGAAGCGGAAACCACTGGTCACCGTGCTGTCCGCTCGGCTGCGCGTCACATTCTTCATCTGGCAGCGGATCAAGGCCGCCGCGTCGCGTCCGGCCTTGCACCGTTCGGCCGCATCCCCGCGGCCTTCCCCGCCACACCCACCATGGCTGAACGCCAGTGCCCCCGCATCATTGACGGCCGGCGCGCGGTGTGATGGGCTGAAATGCGCTTGCGCTGGCTGGGGCGTCAGTCCAGGCGACGGGTCTAGGGATCAAGAACACGTGGGGGGAACGCCATGGATTACGTCGCGCTGCTTAGATTCCGTTCGTCGGTGCCGGCTGCGGAACGGGATGGGGCGCTGATGCGCCGCGCCGCGTGGCAGTACCCGAAGGGCATCCGGGTGATCGCCGAGTACTGGCCCATCTCCTCGGCGGTCACGGTGGTCAGTATCTTCGCGGCCGACAGCTTCGAGCAGGTCATGGAGCTCGAACTGGAGTGGAGCGATGTCTTCGACATCGACGTACACCCGGCGGTCGCGGCGGACGAGGGGCTGCGGATCGGCCCGGACGTGGTCGGCCGCCTGGCCCGGCTGCAGCCGCAGGCCTGAGACCGGCATCAGTCCTTCGGCGGCCACCAGTCCGGTAGGGGGAGCGCCGCCGCGCCGGGCTGGGCCAGGGCCGGGTACTCCGGAATGACCAGCCCTGGCCAGCGCTGGGACAGCTGATCATGCAGCGCGGCCGCGAGGTCATGGAGGCGGGGCAGCACCCCGGCCCGGCTGGCCGTCCCGGTGAACGTGCGCAGCCAGGTCAGCAGCCTTGGCCGCATCGTGGTGGTGCCCCACGGGCCGTCCTCGTCCAGCGCCCGGCCGAGCACGCGCCCGCGGGCGATGATGAAGGAGGCCAGGGCCGCGGCTGTGACCGCGTCCCAGTCCGGGCCCAGTTCGAAACCGGCATCCTGCAGGCAGCCGCGGTAGGCGGCGACGGCCGGGGCGGCCACCTCAGCGGGCAGGCTGGCGAAACACCAGCAACTGGGGAACGGCGCCAGCAGGTACGCGGCATCCAGGGCGACCGCGCCCCAGCCGGACGTCTCGAAGTCGAAGATCCGGCAGGCGCCGGCCGCGAGATGCACGTTGTCCGGGCACGCGTCCCCGTGCACCAGGCCGGCATAGCGGGTTCCGGTCAGCATCGCGGCGATCCCGGATATCTCCGCGGCGACGCCGCCCGTGGGCACACCCAGCGCGCTGGCCACGTCGAGGAAGGCGTCCCGGCCCGATTGGGCGGCGCCCAGCCAGGCCGGCCCCGGCGGCGCACCCGGTGCATAGCGGCCCCGCAGCCTGGCCAGGTCGCCGGGCCGCCCGACGCTCCACGCATGCAGCGCGCCCAGCGCGCGGGCATAGGCGGCCAGGTCGGCCTGGGCCCGGACCTGGTCCCCGGCCAGCAGCGAGTCGGCCAGCGAGGCGCCCGGGCCCAGATCCTCGATCAGCAGGATTCCCGCGTCCGGGTCGGCGCCCAGCAGCCGTGGGGCAACCGGCACCGGCATCGCGCTCAGGTACTCCAGGGTGGCCAGTTCCACCCCGAAGCTGCGGCCCTGCCCGCTGTGCGAGGACTGATCACCACGGCGCTTCAGCACAGCCGAGCGGTCGTCGCTGAGCTGCAGCCGGACGATATGACGGCGGTTCCAGATCAGTTCCGCCGCGCGGACCTCGATCCGCTCGCCCCACACGCTGGCCAGCAGCCCGGCGGCCAGGTCCGCCTCGTCCGCGGACAGTACCGGCTCGGCAGCCGATCCGGCCACGGTGCGTCAGCCTTGCCCAGGCTCGTCTTCCACGCACAGGCAGAACGGGTGGCCAGCCGGATCCGCGTACACCCGGAAATGATCACCCGGCTGGGCGTCGTACTTCGCCGCCCCGGCGGCCAGCACCCGGGCTTCGGCCGCGTCCGGGTCGTCGACGTAGAAGTCCAGGTGCATCTGCATCGACGAGGCCATGTCGGGCCAGGCCGGCGGCTGGTAGCCCGGTGCCTGCTGGAAGTCGATCCGGATCCCGGGGGCTTTCATGGTGGCCCAGCGGTCGTCGTGGAACGTCACCTCGCCGCCGGTTATCCCGGCGTAGAACGCGGCCAGGGCGCCCGCGTCCGGGCAGTCGAGAGCGACCGAGATCAGCTTGATCGAGTCTGACATGACCTTCAGGCTAATCTCGTGCTGGCCCACTCCGGACCGCCGGACGCGGCGGGCTGGTCAGCCGCCCTGGCCAGGTGGCCGGAAGGCCGAGGTCAGCTCCCGGGCCCGGGTGAGGGCGCCGGCGAGCTGGTCCTGGGTGAGCAGTTCCCGGGTCTCGTTGTGCTTGAACGCCCCGCTGCTGGTCACCGCCAGGCTCACCGCGGCCGCGCTGACCGAGTCCGGCACCTCCACGATGGCCAGCCCATCGCGGTCCCCGAGCATCCAGTAGATGGACTCCAGCGTGCCGCCCGCCGACTCGGCCACGTGCCGGGCCACGGCGGCCCGGTCCTCCGGATGGGCGATCATCCGGGCCCAGGTCTCGCTGGTGTAGGAGAAGAACATCGCGTACTTGGCCATGGGGTCCCCCAATTGTGTAACCCTCTGTGAGCCATTATTAACGCTACTAACCTCGGCCATGATCGTCCAGGACGGCCGGTAGGGTCGTGCTCATGAGCGTGTATGACTTCCAGGTCAAGACGGCCGACGGCGGCATCCAGGAGCTGCGGGACTTCGCGGGCCAGCCGCTGCTGATCGTCAATGTGGCGAGCAAGTGCGGGCTGACCCCGCAATACGCGGGCCTGGAGGCGCTGTACCGCGACACCAGAGACCGCGGCCTGCGCATTCTCGGGTTCCCGTGCAACCAGTTCGGCGGGCAGGAACCCGGCACTGACGCGGAAATCCAGGAGTTCTGCGGCAGCAACTATTCGGTCACCTTCCCGGTCTTCGGGAAGATCGACGTCAACGGCGACCAGGCGGATCCGCTCTACGTCTACCTGCGCGCCGCGGCCCCGGGTGACTTCGGCCTGGCCCATGGCCGGCTCTACGAGCACGTCAAGAACACCAGGCCCGAGGCGGTCGGCACCGACGAGATCAAATGGAACTTCACCAAGTTCCTGATCGGCCGGGACGGGAATGTGGTCCGCCGGTACGAGCCCAGCGTCACTCCCGAGGAAATCCGCGCTGACCTGGATGAATATCTAATTTAGGTGCGGCAGAATGGGGAATACGGGCGCACCTTAGATAAGAATGCGCAGGGCTTATTTTAGCCTTTCCCTACAGGAATCTCGGCGATCGCCCAGCAGGCCGGCCGGCATCGGCAGGGTGACCTCCGCTGGCTGGGCGCACGGGACGCGGGGGTGTCCAGCGTGTCCCCCGTAGTACAAGCCGCTGATCTCACGATCCGTGCCCGTTTGGTAACGACAGGAAACGCGGCTGATCCAGCGAGTCAGCGCAGCGCGGCCAGCAGTTCGCCATACGCGCTGACGTACCGCTGTACATCGGCCCGGGTGGCGGGTACCGGCACGGTCGGGCCTGCGCCGGGCAGAGCTTCCCAGATGCCCCGGTTGGCCAGCCAGATCCGGATCAGCCGGGTGAGCCCGCGGTCGGTCAGCGCGTGTGCCTCGGCCCCGGTACGCGGCTGCGGCCCGTACCACTGGCCGGACCGGGGGCCGAGCCGGATCACGGTCCAGGGCAGGCCGGCCGAGCCGATGGCGGCCTCGATCCCGTCGGCGAGTTCGGCGCCGAGGGCGCTGGTGTGTGCGTAGGCCTCCGGGACCAGCACCTGGGTCAGGGCGGCCTGGGCCGCCGCGGCGGATAGCGGATTGCCGAACAGGGTGCCACCGGTGGCCACGTTCCGGGCCACGTCGAGTTCCGGGCCCAGGGCTGCGGTAACGCCGTAGGCGCCCATCGGCACGCCACCGGCCACCGCCTTGCCGATCGTGACGATGTCCGGTTCCAGCTGCCACAGCCCGGTCGCCCCGCCCGGCCCGACGACATGGGTGTGCGTCTCGTCGATAGCCAGCAGGGTGCCGGATTCCCGGGTCAGCGCACGGAGACTGGCATGCCAGCCTGGCTCAGGCGGCAGCAGGTGCACGTAGTTCGTCATGGCCGGCTCGGTCAGCACCAGGGCCACGTCGCCCGGTTCGAGCGCCGCGCGCAGCGTCCCGGGATCGTTGAACTGGGCGATCCGGACCCGGCCGGTCACCCCCTTGGACAGCCCGCGCTGGACCGGCCCGGCCTGGCCATCCTCGATGTCGACCAGCCCTTCCTCGAAGTGGCCGTGGTAGTGCCCCTGGAACAGGACGATGACCTGGCGGCCGGTGACGGCCCGGGCCAGCCGGATCGCCTCGGTATTGGCCTGGGTGGCGGACAGGGTGAACTGCCACTGCCCGGCCGGGTAGCGCCGGGAGAGTTCCTCGGCCACCACCACCGCGGCTTCGGTCGGCAGCAGGAACATGGTGGACCGGGCCGCCTGGGTGATGATCGCGGCCACGATGTCCGGATTCGCGTGCCCGCAGAACATCGCCATGTCCGAGGCGTTGAAGTTGACGTAGCTGAATCCATCCACGTCGGTAAACGAGGATCCGGCGCCGTGATCGGCGTAGACCGGCTGGTCGTTGTCGGAAGCCATCCAGGCCATCGGCAGGCCGTTCGGCATGTGCGCGCGGGCGCGCTCGATCATGGCCAGGGTGCCGGGCCGGTCCGCCCGGAACCGGTCCAGTTCCCGCGCGTGCAGGTCAGCGATCCGGGCGCGGTCCAGATCCCCCACCGCTGTCACACCTGGATGGTATCCTGGCACTTGCCGGGCTAAACCCGCATAAAACATATGATTCCCGCTCATATTTCCCTGGAGTGATACTGGGAAAATGGGGTTCCACCGGGCCGCATTCTCTTGTTAATCTCAAACAATGGGGGAGACGCAGCTTCACAACGGCGCCGAGGGTCAGTATAGTCCGCAAAACGGAAAAAACGCCGGTGCCGGCCCATCGCGGCGGCGCAGGCATATCGACGTCATCGCATTAGCGACCGCGATCGGCGGACTGGTCGCCGCCGGGTATGCTGCCTGGTCGGTGCATGTGGCCAGCCAGGCGAACCTGGCGTCGGAACAGGAGCAGTTGCTCACGCTGACAACCAATATCGGCGTGCAGTTCGCGGGCCAGCAGGCCGCGCTCAACAAGGTCGCGGCCGGGCTTACCGGCACGCAGCGGACCCAGGCGCTGGCCGACGAGAACACCGGGCTGGCCGGGCAGATTACCGCCGAAGGGGAAGCGGCCCAGGTGCTCATCGGCACGCTGCATGGCAATGGGGTCGCGGATATCGAATACATCGAGGTTGGCCGGGCGCTGGCCAACGCCGGGGACACCGGGGCCGCGCTGACTTATTACCAGGATGCGGTGACGGCACCGCCGCACGATGTGGTGACGATCGCCTCCGCGCTGCGCAATGCGGGCGCCCTGGAATTCTCGCTGGGGCATATCCGGGCGGGGCACCAGGACATGATGCACGCGGTCGCGGTATTCCGGGGCCACCAGGGGACCGTATCCAAGTACGATCTGGCCAACGACATGGCCCAGGGGTATTACGGGGACGCCGAATACCAGTACACCGACACGCCACCGGGCTGCGCGGCTGCGAATGCCGATATGGCCGACGCGCGACGCCTGCTGGCCCCGGTCGGCGGAGTCGCCGGGGCCGAAAGCCCGGTCGTTGACCTTTATGAGGTGTCTCTTCTGGAGGCCAGGAAGCACTGCCCGCCGCCGCCCTGACCTGGCCGGCGGGGCAGCTGGGCGGATCCGCACCAGGCCCGGTACATTCGTCTCCATGTTCGAACCGGCCGCCCTGCTCGACGGGCTGAACGAAGACCAGTGCCAAGCCGTCACCTACCAGGGCGGCCCGCTGCTGGTGCTGGCCGGGGCGGGTACCGGCAAGACCCGGACGCTGGTCGCCCGGGCCGCCTGGCTGCGCGCCCAGGGTGTGCCGGCCAGCCGGATCCTGCTGCTGACGTTCACCCGGCGGGCCGCCGACGACATGCTGGCCCGGGTCACCCCGGCCGGGGCAGCCGCCGCCGACCGGGTGTGCGGCGGCACGTTCCACGCGGTCGCGCACCAGATCATCCGGGCGCACGCCGAGTCGTTCTCGCTGCCGCCCGCGTTCAGCGTGATCGACCCGCCCGACGTGACCGACCTGATGGACGCGGCCCGGGCCGAGCACGGCCTGGTCGGTACCCAGCGGCGGGCACCGCGCGCGGCCACCTGCGCGGACATCTACACCCGGTGTGTCAACACGCACGCCACGGTCAAGCAGGTCACCACGGCCAGTTTCCCGTGGTGCGTGGAGTTCGAGGCCGAGCTGGGCGGCCTGTTCCGTGGGTATGTCGCGCACAAGCGGCAGCACGGCCTGGCCGACTTCGACGACCTGCTGCTGCTGTGGCGGGCCGCGCTGGCCGACCCGGCCGCCGGGCCGGTGCTGCGCGGCATGTTCGACGCCGTGCTGGTGGACGAGTACCAGGACGTCAACGCGGTGCAGGCGGACATCGTCCGGCTGCTCCGGCCGGACGGCCACGGGCTGACCTGCGTGGGCGATGACGCTCAGGCGATCTACGCGTTCCGCGGCGCGGACCCGGCGCACCTGCGCGAACTCGGCGAGCACTACCCGGGCCTCGAAGTGGTCCGGCTGGGCCGGAACTACCGGTCCAAGACCGCCGTGCTGTCCCTGGCCAACACGGTCCGGCCGCAGTCGCCCGGCCTGGAGCTCGCGCTGACCTCGGGCCGGGGCCCGGGCAGCCGCCCGCAACTGGTCCGCTGCCACGACGAGGCCACCCAGGCCCGGGAGATCTGCACCCGGGTGCTGGCCGCCCACGAGGCCGGCGTGGACCTGCGCGAGCAGGCTGTGCTGATGCGTGCGGCCGGGCACAGCGACGTGCTGGAAGTGGAGCTGTCGGTGCGCGGCATCCCGTTCATCAAGTACGGCGGGCTGCGCTTCACCGAGGCGGCGCACGTGAAGGACTTCCTGGCCGCGGCGCGGGTGGTGGCCAACCCGGCCGACGACATCGCCTGGTTCCGGGTGCTCCGGCTGCACGAGGGCGTCGGCCCGGTACACGCCCGTCGCGTGATCGCGGCCCTGGGGCTGGCGGAACTGGGACTCGCTGACGAGGCGGGGCCCGCCGAAGGCGGGTGCTCGCCGAGCCAGCGTTCGGCGCGGAGCGGCGAGCGGGGGCCGGGGGGTCCGGGGGTAGTCCCCCGGGGAAACAGAGCGGGGGGTCGCCCCCCCGGACAGAACTGGGCGGAGGCGGCGGCCGCGATTCCGGCCAAGTACCGCGAAGCGGTGACCGCCACGCTGTCCGTACTGGCCGGGGCGGCGGCCCTGGAGAAGACGGCGGACCGGGCGACCGCGATCCTGGCGGCCCTGGACGCCCCGCTGCGCGGCCGATACCCGGATGCTGGCGTTCGGCTGAAAGATCTCGAACGGCTCGCGGACGCGGCGGCCACCCGGCCGTCGCTGCATGACGCGCTCGTGGAGCTGGCCCTCGACCCGCCGGTGTCAGCGTCGGACCTGGCCGGGCCGCCGCGGCTGGACGAGGACTACCTGATCCTGTCCACCATCCACTCGGCCAAGGGGCTGGAATGGCCGGTGGTGCATCTGATCCACCTGGTGGACGGGGCGGTGCCCAGCGACATGGCGCTCGGCACCCCGGAGGGGCTGGCCGAGGAGCGGCGGCTGTTCTACGTGGCGGTCACCCGGGCCCGGGACGAGCTGTACCTGTACGCGCCGCTGCGGATGCACCTGCACCGGATGTCCGCCGACGACCGGCACGGGTACGCGCAGCTGACCCGGTTCCTCACCCCGGCCGCGCAGGCGGTGTGCGAGACGGTGGAAGCCATCCCGCCGGAGCCGGTGCTGCCCACGATCGGGCCGCTGTCGGCCACGGTCGACGCGGCCCTCGACTCGCTGTTCGGCCCAGCCTGAGTGGGCCCGGCCTAGATGTCGGCCGCGTTCCAGCCCTTGACCACCAGCCCGCGCAGGTAGGCGGCCTGGCCGGCGTGCTGCAGGTCGTCGGAGATCACGCTGACCAGCCGGACGCCCAGGGTGACCGGCGGATCCCAGGCCCGGTCCACGACCCGGTCCAGGTCCGGCTCGGTCAGGCCCTGGACGAACCTGAGCGTGCTGCGGTACACGGCGTCGTGGTAGCCGGTCAGCAGCCCGGCCGGGGCGCGGCACGCCGCGACCTGCTCGCTGCTGTGCCCGTAGCCGTGGTCCGGGACCGGGTACGGCAGCCCGAACCGGTCCGCCCAGCCCTGCGCCGTCCAGGCCTGCTCGGTGCCGGCCACGGCGGCCACGTGATCGTCCTGGATCCGGGTCAGGTGCCAGACCAGCCAGGCCACCGAGTTGGCCTGCCCGGCCGGGCGGAACGCGAGCTGGTCTTCGGTCAGCCCGCTGCAGGCGTCGTGCACCACGCCGCGGATCCGGCCGAACGCGTCGGCCAGCAGGTCCCCCAGGGTCATCAAGTTCCTCGCTTTCCGTCGCTACAGCAGCCCGCGCACCAGGCGGCGCGGCCGGGCCAGTCCGTACCGGTGCCGGGCCATCCCGGCCCACGGGTCGCCCGAGCTGGCCAGCTGGTCCAGCCGGCCGGCGATGGTCCGGATGGTCACGCCGCGCGGGCTGAGCTTCGGGTCGGCGACCTCGTCCCAGTGCAGCGGCACCGCCACCGGGGCGCCCGGGCGGGCCCGGACCGAGTACGGCGCGACCGCGGTCTGCGCGTACCCGTTGCGCATGATGTCCGCGTAGATGCGGTCGCCGCGGGCGTCCTTGCGCGGCTCGACGGTGACCAGGCCGGGTTCGGCCGCGACCAGCACCATGGCCACCTGGCGGGCGAACTCGCGCACCGTGTTAACGTCCTCCTGGGCGTTCAGCACCACCACGACGTGCAGGCCCTTGCTCCCGGTCGTCTTGACGAACGAGGTCAGCCCCAGGTCATCGGCCAGGATGGCACGCAGCCGCAGCGCCACCGTGCGCACGTCGCCGAACCGGTCCTCGCCGGGCGGATCCAGGTCGAAGATCAGCTGGTCGGGGTCGCGCAGCGCACCGGTCCGGCTGAGCAGCGCGTGCAGCTCGATGCTGGCCTGGTTGGCCAGGTACACCAGGTCGGCCGGCTTCTGCGCGAGCACCTGGCACAGCTCCCCGCCGGCCTTGCCCACCTCGGCCCGCGGGATCCAGTCCGGGAAGTGCCGGCCGGCGTTCTTCTGGAAGATCCGCTCGCCGGTGATGCCCTCCGGGTAGCGGGCCAGGGACAGCGGCCGGTCGCGCAGGTAGGGCAGCATGATCCCGGCGATGTCCTGGTAGTACCGGATCAGATCGCCCTTGGTGATGCCGTCCCCGGGGAACAGCACCTTGCCCGTGTTGGACAGCGGGACGGTCTGCCGTCCCACCCGGAGCTGCTCGCGGGCCGCGGTGTCAGCCATCCTGCGGAACCTCCCTGATCACCTCGGTGGGGCTCTTGTCCCGGCGCAGGCCCTGGAACCGTGGGTGGCGCAGCTCGCCGGCGGTGGTCCACTCGCTGAAGCCGACCTGCCCGACCAGCTTCGGCTCGGTCCAGTGCACGCCACGGGGGCGGGGCAGCTCGCCCCGGCTGAACGGCGACGTCTTCCGTTCCAGCTTGGTCAGCTCGGCATGCAGCTGGCGCAGCGTGGCCGCGCTGAAGCCGGTGCCCACCTTGCCCGCGTAGACCAGCTTCCCGCCACTGTCGTAATAACCAATGAGCAGCGCGCCGAGCCCGATCCGGGTGCCCTGCGGGTCGGTGAACCCGCCGATCACGAACTCCTGGTTGTTCTCGCACTTGAACTTCAGCCAGTCCTTGGTCCGGCCGGCCCGGTATGGCGCGCCGGCCCGCTTGGCGATCAGCCCCTCCCAGCCCTGGCGGCAGGCCTCCGCGTAGTACTGCTCGCCGTCGCGCACCCGGTGCTCGGTGCAGTGCAGCGGGCCGCCGTAGGACAGCAGGCCGTGCAGGTGCTGCTTGCGCTCCAGCAGCGGCAGCGGGCGCAGGTCGGTGCCGTCCGCCCACAGCACATCGAAGATGTAGTAGGTCACCGGTACCTTGCGGAGCAGCTCCGGTGGCGGGTGGGCGACCCCCAGCCGCTGCTGCAGCTGGGCGAACCGGGTCTGCCCGCCGGAGAACGCGACCACCTCGCCGTCCACGACGAAGTCGCCGGCCTGCTGGGCGGTCAGCGCCTCGGCCAGCTCCGGGTAGGTGCTGCTGACCACCTTCTGGTTGCGGGTCATCAGCCGGAGGTCCGCGCCGTCCCGGAACGTCAGGCAGCGCTCGCCGTCCAGCTTGCGCTCGTAGATCCAGGCCGGGTCGGAGAACCGCTCCCTGGTCAGCGTGGCCAGCTCCGGGTCCATCCACTCCGGCCGCCGGTCCGGTCCGCCCATCCGGTCACCTCCGGTCATTGCGGCCTAGGGACAGCGTCTCATCCGGTGCTGGCCAGCTCTTGACAGCGTGCCATGCTAAAAGGTCTAATGTTCTAACCTTTAGGCTTTTGGATGGCTTGTGCTCACCCCTTCTTTCCTTAACGCCATCGACCGGTCCATCGACGACCTGGCCGGGCAGTCGTTCGGCTTCCTCGAGCGGCTGATCGCCGCGCCCAGCACGGTGGGCCAGGAGGCCGCCGCCCAGCGGGTCGTCCAGGCCGAACTGGACCGGCTGGGATTCGTCACCTCGGTCATGGACGTGCCGGAGGACATCGCGGCCGACCCGGCCGCCGGCGTGCCACAGGCTACATATGCAGGACGGCCCAACGTGGTTGGCCATCTCACCGCGGGGGCTGGGCCGTCGCTGCTGCTCAACGGGCACATCGATGTGGTCCCGGCCGAGCCCGGGCTGTGGTCCGCGGCGCCGTTCCAGCCGGTCCGCCGGGACGGCTGGCTGTCCGGCCGGGGCGCTGGCGACATGAAGGGCGGGTTCGCGGTGGCTGCGCTCGCGGTGTCCGCGCTGCAGGCGGCGGTGCCCGGCTGGCTGCGCGGCCGGCTCAGCTTCGTCTCGGTGATCGAGGAGGAGTGCACCGGCAACGGGACGCTGGCCACCGCGCGCCGCGGCGTGCTGGCCGACGCGGTGGTGCTGCTCGAACCGACCGACCTGGGCCTGCTGCTCGGCGGGGTGGGCGTCCTGTGGGCCGAGCTGACCGTGCGCGGGCTGCCCGCGCACGCCGAGTCGGCGTACCGCGCGGTGAACGCGGTGGACGCGGCGCAGCGGCTGATCGGCAGCGTCCGGGCCCTGGAGGCGCCGATGGCACGGCAGCTCGGCGGGCCGTTCGCGCAGCTGGAGGGGGCCTGCGCGGTGAACGTGGGGATGTTCCGGGCCGGCGACTGGCCGTCCAGCGTGCCCGGGCAGGCCACGGTGGGCATCCGGGTCGGCTTCCCGCCCGCCTGGACCCCGGACGAGGCGCTGAAACAGGTGTCCGGTGCGGTGTCCGCGGCGGCCGCGGCCGACCCGTGGCTGGCCAGCCACCCGCCGCAGCTGCGCGCGTCCGGGTTCCGGGCCGAGGGCTACCTGCTGGACGCCGGGCATCCGCTGGTCACCGGCCTGGCCGCGGCGCACCAGGCCGTGCACGGCTCGCCGCCGCGGACGTTCGCCCTGGGCAGCACGACCGACGCGCGGATCTACCTGAACCAGTTCGGCGTGCCCGCGGTGGCCTACGGCCCCACGGCGCGCAACATCCACGGCACCGACGAGGCGGTGGAACTGGCCAGCATCGTGGCCGGGGCGCGCACTCTGGCCCGGTTCCTGGCCAGCTACTACGCCGGTGGCGGGCTGTCTGGTGCCGGATTGGCTAGCGGAGGTACGCGATGACCAGCCCGGAGGATCGCCCGTCAGCCGGGCCGGCCGGGCTGCTCAGCCCAATGACGGTGCGCACCACCGGGGAGCGGATCGCGGAACGCTTCGTCACCGCCATCGCGCTGGGCCAGTTCGTGCCCGGGCAGCGGCTGCCCACCGAGCGGGAACTGGCGGCCATGCTCGGGGTGAGCCGGGCCACGGTGCGCGAGGCCATCGCCCGGCTGGCCGAGTCCGGTTACGTCACGGTGCGCCGCGGCCGGTCCGGCGGCACGTTCGTCGAGTCCGGCTGGGGCCCGGAGTCAGCCGAGATGATCCGCCGCGCGCTCGGCTCCGAGTGGCAGGAACTGGAGCTGCTGCTGGACTTCCGGCAGGTCATCGAGCAGCAGATCGCGCGCACCGCGGCACTGCGGCGGACCGACACCGACATCAAGGCGATCCGGACCGCGCTGGCCGACTACGAGCGGGCCGGCGCGGACCGGGAGTCGTCCCGGATGGCCGATCTGGCGCTGCACGGCGCGATCGCCGGGGCCACGCACAACCATCACCTGCTCGACCTCAGCTTGCGGATCCGGCATGACATCAGCTTCGGGTTCGAGGCCGAGCCGTACAGCCCGGAGGTCCGCCGCCGGGCCCTGCACCAGCACCCGGAACTGGCCCAGGCCGTGATTGACGGTGATCCGGACCGGGCGGCCGGGCTGGCCGCCGAGCACTTCTCGCTGACCGAGGCCATGCTGCGCGAACTGCACGCGCGGGTGAGCCTGCGGGCCCGCTCACCACAGGAGTAGCCAATGCCATTTGCCACTGTTAACGGGATCGACGTGCACTACCGGCTGGCCGGCCAGGGCCCGGAGACCATCGTCCTGGTCAACGGGCTCGCCGACGACCTGGAAACCTGGGCGTTCCAGGAAGCCGAGCTGACCGAGGCCGGGTACCGGCTGCTGATGTTCGACAACCGCGGGATCGGCCGGACCAGCAAGCCCGGCCCGTACTCGTCCCGGCTGCTGGCCGACGACGCCAAGGCGCTGGTGGATCACCTCGGCATCACCGGGTTCCATCTGCTCGGCGTGTCGATGGGCGGGATGATCGTGCAGGAGTACGCGCTGGCCTACCCGCAAGATCTCCGGTCGGTGACCATGGCCTGCACGTACGCTGCGCCGGGGCCGTTCTGCTCCCGGATGTTCGGCATGTGGGCCGATGCCGCGCCGGTGCTCGGCATCCCGTTCGTCATGCGCGACGTCACGCTGTGGGCGTTCACCACCGAGTTCTTCACCGACCGCCCGGACGAGCTGGCCGAGTTCGAGACGGCCATGAAGTACATGGACCAGCCGGTCCCCGCCTACCTGGCCCAGCTTGCGGTGATCCAGCAGCACGACACCACGGCCCGGCTGGGCGGGATCGCCGTTCCCACCCTGGTGCTCGCGGGCGAGGAGGACATCCTCATCCCGGTCGCGCTGTCCCGCGAACTGCACAAGGCCATCCCGGGCGCGCAGTGGCAGACGGTCCGCGGCGGCCACGCCTGCCTGTGGGAGCACCCCGCCAGCTTCAACCACGCCGTCCTCGACTTCGTCCGCAGCCAGGGAAAGGAATGACAGATGGCCGCGAACATCCAGACCGCCGATGAGGCGGGCCGCGCCACCCTCCCGCGCGGCGAGATCGGCCTGCTCGGTGTGCTGATGCCCGGGCTGGCCCAGGTCGCGCCGGCCTTCAACCTGTTCTTCACCACCGGGCTGATGGCGGCGTTCGCCGGCGCGTCGGTCCCGCTGGTCTTCCTGATCAGCATGGTCGGGCTGATCGCCACGGCGGGCAGCCTGGCCCTGTTCTCCGGCGTGTTCCCGAGCGCCGGGTCGTTCCTCACCTACATCGCGCGCGCCATCGGCGTCCGCACCTCGCTCGTCGTCGGGGTGATCACCCTGCTCGGCTACATCATCGCGTTCGGCGGCATCTACATCTTCGTCGGCCAGTACATCGTGCTCAACGTGCTGAACAACCCGCACATCTGGGGCATCACCCAGCTCGTCACCATCCTCTACGGCGTCCTGGTCGTGGCGCCCGTCGTGCTCGGGCTCAAGTTCGGCGTGCGGACCACGATCGTGCTCTACCTGTTCGAGGTGGTGCTGCTGCTGGTGCTGGCCATCACCGTGCTGGTCAAGGGCGGCGCCCAGGGCCTGTCGGCCACCCCGCTGCACTGGCCGGGCGGGTCCGGGACCAAGGACATCTTCATCGCGTTCTCGCTGGCCGTGCTGGCGTTCGGCGGGTTCGAGGCGGCCGCGCCGCTGGCCGAGGAGACCCGCAACCCGCGGCGCAACGTGCCACTGGCCGTGATCGGCACCGTGGTGATCAGCGGCATCCTGTACGTGTTCTGCTCCTACGCGCTGATCATCGCGTTCGGCCCCAGCCACATGTCCGCGCTCGCGGCGGACGGTAACCCGTTCCAGACCGCGGCCAAGCACTTCATCGCGCCGCTCGCGCCGCTCATCACCTGGATCTTCCTGACCAGCGTGACCAGCTCGTATGTGGCCGCGAACACGCAGACCGCGCGGGTCATCTTCGCCGGCGCCCGGGGCGGCCTGTGGCCGCGCGGGCTGGCCGCGGTCAGCCCGCGGTTCCGCACCCCGTGGGCCGCGGCCATCGCGTTCGTCGCGCCGAGCATCGCGATCGGGGTCATCTCCACCGCGTTCACCGACCCGGGCACGGCGGTGGGCCTGCTCAGCACGTACGGCATCCTCGGCCTGGTGCTGATGTACCTGATGGCCAACGTCGCGCTGATCGTGCAGTTCTTCCGGTTCCGCCGGGAGGGGGTGCGGAAGAACCCGCTGGCCTGGGTGGTCACTCCGGTGATCGGCGTGCTGGTGCTGGCCATCCCGGTCTGGGGTGACCTGCGCCCGGGCCAGCCCGCCCCGTACAGCTACCTGCCCTGGCTGACCATCGCGCTGATCGCAGCCGGCGTCCTCTACATGCTGGTGCTGCAGGCCACCCGGCCGCGGACGCTCAGCCAGGCGGTGTCGCTGCTGGAGGGCGAAGTCGAGGCGGCATCCGGCGCCACGTGAAAACGGGCCTGGTCAAGCGCCTGCGCTCGGGGTAAAAACAACGTAAAACTAAGCGTGCTGCGGGACCGGTCACCCCCGAGTCGGTCCCGCAGCACCCCGCAATTCATTAGCGCGGTGAGTTTGTGGCTCCCGGCGACCACAAACTCACCGCGCTAATGCGTGTGGGCTAGCCGATGGCGGCCGGCGCGCGCCCGGCGCCGCTGATCGGGTTCGCTGTTCACGATGCCTGGTCAACTGCCGCGGGACTGATGCTCTGCCCCGCTTGAACCTTCGTTCGCCGGTACCGGACATCGATCAGGGCAACGATGCCAAGCAGGACGATGCCGGAGACCAGGCTGATGGGCCCGGTGCCGATTTGAAGTCCGTCCCCGTATGGGGCTGGTACCGCCAGGAACGGCCGCGTCTGGCTTAGTGCGAGTCGCGGGTGACTTCGTGGCCGGACGAGCCGGCCAGGAAGTCCAGGTCGGCGCCGCGGTCGGCCTGCATGACGTGGTCGATGTACAGCCGCTCCCAGCCGCGCTGTGGCGCGGGAAGGGCGGCGATCATCTCCTCCGCTGGGCCCCGGCTGGCCAGTTCGGCCGCGGGCAGGTCGATATCCAGCCGCCGGCCGGGCACGTCGAGCACGATCGGGTCGCCGTCCCGGACCAGCGCGAGCGGCCCGCCCGCCGCGCCCTCCGGCACCACGTGCAGCACGACCGTGCCGTAGGCGGTGCCGCTCATCCGGGCATCGCTCACCCGCACCATGTCGCGCACGCCGCGGGCCAGCAGCTTGGCGGGCAGCGGCATGTTGCCCACCTCCGGCATGCCCGGGTAGCCGCGCGGCCCGCAGCCGCGCAGCACCAGCACGCTGGTCTCGTCCACGTCCAGGTCCGGGTCGTCCAGCCGGCGCCGCAGGTTCTCGATGCTGTCGAACACCACCGCCCGGCCGCGGTGCCGGAGCAGCTCCGCCGAGGCGGCCGCCGGCTTGATGACCGCGCCGCCCGGGGCCAGCGTGCCGCGCAGCACCGCGATGCCGGCCTGGTCGAGCAGCGGGTCGGTGCGCGGCCGGATCACCGCCTCGTCCCAGATCCGGGCGTCGCCGAACTGCCCGGTAAGCGGCTCCCCGGTCACCGTGACCGCGGCCGGGTCGAGCAGGTCGGCCACCTCACGGAGCACCGCCAGCAGGCCGCCGGCCCGGAAGAAGTCATCCATCAGGTGCCGGCCCGCCGGGGCCAGATCGACCAGCAGCGGCACCGCCGACCCGATCTTGTCGAAGTCATCCAGCGTCAGGTCAACACCGGCCCGGCCGGCGATCGCCAGCAGATGCACCACCGCATTCGTCGAGCCGCCGATGGCGGCCAGCACGACGATAGCGTTATGAAAAGAAGCCCTGGTCAGCACCGTCGACGGGCGCCGGCCGGCGTGCACGAGCTGTACCGCCAGCCGGCCGGAGCGGTGAGCTGCCTCCAGCAGCCGGCTGTCCGGGGCCGGGGTGCCGGCCACGCCGGGCAGCGTCATGCCCAGCGCCTCGGCCATGCAGGCCATGGTGGACGCGGTGCCCATCGTGTTGCAGTGCCCCTTGCTGCGGATCATCGCCGACTCCGAGGCCAGGAAGTCTTCCTCGGACAGGGTGCCCGCCCGGACCTCCTCGGACAGCCGCCACACGTCGGTGCCACAGCCCAGCGCGACGCCGCGGAAGTGGCCGGTGAGCATCGGCCCGCCCGGCACCACCACGGCGGGCAGGTCGGCTGAGGCGGCCGCCATCAGCAGCGCCGGGATGGTCTTGTCGCAGCCGCCGAGCAGCACCACGCCGTCCACCGGGTTGGCCCGGATCATCTCTTCGGCGGCCATGGCGGCCAGGTTGCGCCAGAGCATCGCGGTCGGCCGGACCTGGGTCTCACCCAGCGACATCACCGGCATGTCATGCGGGATGCCGCCCGCCGCCCAGACGCCCGCCTGCACGCTGGCCGACACCTCGTTCAGGTGCTTGTTGCACGGGCTGAGGTCGGAGGCGGTGTTGGCGATGGCGATGTGCGGCCGCCCGCTGAACGCCTCGCCGGGCAGGCCGCGGCGCATCCAGGCGCGGTGGATGTAGGAGCCGCGGTCCGGGCCGCCGTACCACTGGGCATTTCGGTATTGGGGCATGATCGGCAGGCTAACCCGCGGCGGTCCGGCGGCACTATCCCGCGGTCGCGCAGCGGATGCAGGTCCGGGCGGCCGGGCGGGCGGCCAGCCGGGCCGGGGCGATGGGCTGGCCGCACCGCTCGCAGCGGCCGTAGCTGCCCTGGTCCAGCCGGCTGAGCGCCTGATCCAGGTCGGCCAGGTGCTGCTCGGCCTGGCTGAGCAGCGCGGCCAGCTGGGCCCGCTCGAACGCGATGGTGGCGCCCTCCGGGTCGTGCTCGTCGTCGGTGGCGACCAGCGCGGACGAGTTGACGATGCCGTCGAAATCGCGGCGCAGCGCGGCCATCCGGTCCAGCGTCGCGGCCCGTTCGGCGTCCAGCGCGGCGCGGATCTCCGCGTGCTGGCTCATCTGACCGGGGCGGGCCCGGTGCTGGCCTGGGCGGTGCCCGCCGGGGCGGTGCCCGCCGGGGCGGCGGCGGCCGGGGCCGGGCCGGCCGGGGGCTGTTGCGCGTCAGCGCTCTCATGCAGGTCGTGCAGGGCCTGTGCGGTGCGCAGCGAGGTGTCCAGGGCTAGCGAGCGGGGTTCTTCCGCGCCGCGCAGCACGGCCTGGATGTGCCGGATAGCCGCGGTGAACGGCTGCTCCGGGCCGGCCGCCGGGTAGCTGCGCGGCGGCTTGCCGGGCACGCAGACCTGGAACGTGTCCGCCGCGCGGGGGTGGTAGGGCGCGGTGATGTTGATCTGACCCTGGGTGCCAAGCAGCCGGGCGAACGTGTCGTCCGCGCGGCGGAACCCGCAGGACAGCAGCAGCCGCTTGCCGCCCGGGAAGCCCAGGCTGCCCTGGGTCTCCACGTCCACCCCGTCGCCGCCCTCGATGGAGACCGCCCAGGCCGACTCGTGCGGGGCGGTGATCAGTTCGCCGGCCAGCCGGACCGGGTAGCAGCCGACGTCGTTCAGCGCGCCGCCGGCCAGGTCGCGGCGCAGCCGGATGTCAGCCGGCCTGGTCAGCTGGAAGTGGAAGCTGGCCTGGATCTCGCGCAGTTCGCCGATCACGCCGTCCGCGAGCATGCTGTGCAGCTGCCCCAGCTGAGCCTGGAACGGGAAGACGAACGCTTCCCACAGCAGCGTCCCGGTCTGCTGGGCGACCTCGAGCACCTGCCGGGTCTCGGCCAGTGTGCCGCACAGCGGTTTCTCGCAGAGCACCGGCTTGCCCGCGCGCAGCGCCTTGATTGTCCACTCGGCGTGCAGGCTGTTCGGCAGCGGCAGGTAGATGACGTCCACGCCGGGGTCGTCGAGCAGCGCCTGGTAGCCCTGGACGGCCCGGCCGATGCCCTGGCTGGCCGCGTACTCCTCGGCCCGGGCCAGGTCCCGGCCGGCCACCACGGCGGCGGTCCCACCGGCCTCGCGCAGCGCGGGCAGGAACTGCTTGCGCGCGATGCCGGCCGTGCCCAGGATGCCCCAGCGAATCTCACCCGTCCCTGCCATCTCTTCACCGTAGCCGGACTGGACTGGATCTCGCCTGCGGCAGGTCAGCCACGTAGCCTGAAACCCCGGTGCCGGATCACGGCACGCTCGCTCCCTTAGTGAGGCAGACGATGGCGGTGGTATTCGGTGGCGTGGGCGTGGCCCTGGTCACGCTGTTCGGCGCGGACGGCGAGGTCGACCCGGTCGCGACCGGCAAGCACGCGGCCGACCTGGCCAGCCGCGGGGTGACCGGCGTGCTGGTGTGCGGCACCACCGCGGAGGCGGCCACGCTGACCGAGGCGGAGCGGGTGATGCTGATCGAGGCGGTGCGCGCCGCACTGCCCGAGGACGTGCCGGTGATCGCCGGGACCGGTGCCCCGTCCGCCCGGCAGGCTGTGACGCTGACCAAGATGGCCGTGGCCGCCGGGGCCGATGCCATGCTGACCTGGTGCCCGGCTGGCGCGGGCGGCCCGCCCAGCCCGGCGGCGCTGGCCGGCTTCTATGCCGCGATCGACGAGGCGGCCGGGGACCGCCCGGTGCTGGCGTACCACAATCCGTTCCTCACCTGCGCCGACCTTCCGGTGATCGATCTGGGTGCGCTGCCGGTGGCCGCCTGAAGGATTCCTCGGGCCGCCCGGACCGGCTGCTGGACGAGCTGACCAGCTACTCCGGTGACACCTACGTCGGTTCGGCCGGATTCCTGGCCCTGGCCGGGCCGATGGGCGCGGCAGGCGGGCTGCTGGCCCTGGCCAACCTGCTTCCCGAGGAGTGCGTGGCCGCGTTCGGCGGGGACTTCGCCGCCCAGCGCGCTCTGGCCCGGCCGCACCTGACCGTATCCCGGGGCGGCATTCCCCAGCTCAAGCAGATGCTGGCCGAGGCGGCCGGGCTGTCGCCGGTCTGCCGGATCTGGTAGCGGCCGGCCGTGACATCGGGGGTGACCGGGCTGCGGCGCGGGCTGGCGGTGCCGTGCTTCACCGCCGATCCGGCCGGCATCATCGGCCTCGGGCTGGCCGCCGAGCAAAGCGGCTTCGACGGCTTCTTCCTCTGGGACCACCTCGTGCACGACGACCGGGGCGACGGGCCGCCGGTCCTGGACCCGTGGCCGCTGCTGGCCGTGCTGGCCAGCCAGACGTCGCGGATCCGGCTGGGCACGCTGATCACCCCGGTGCCGCGGCGGCGGCCGTGGCAGCTGGCTAAGGAGACGGTCACCGTGGACCGGCTGAGCAACGGCCGGCTGATCCTCGGTGTCGGCATCGGCTCGCCCCCCTACGCCGACTTCGGCATCTTCCACGAGCCCACCAGCAGCCGGGTCCGGGCCGAACTGCTCGACGAGGGACTCGAGGTGCTGACCGGGCTGTGGACCGGGGAACGGTTCGCCTTCCGCGGCGAGCACTTCGCGGTGGAGCCGGTCCGGTTCCGCCCGGTGCCGGTGCAGCAGCCGCGCATCCCGATCTGGGTCGGCGGGGTGCTGCCCGCCTCCGGGCCGGTGCGGCGGGCCACCCGGTGGGACGGCATGGTGCCGCTGACCTGGCACGGCGACGATCTGGCCCGGCCGTCCCCGGACGACATCGCCGCGGTCCGCGAGCAGGTCCGGCTGGCCCGGGGCAGCGCGGCTGGATTCGACCTGGTGATCTGGTCCGATCTGGAGCAGGAGCCGGGTGAAGTGGCCGGGCTGGCACCGGATTACGAGGCGGCCGGTGCCACCTGGTGGGTGGAGAGTGCGGAGTCCGGCCCCGCCTGGCTGGACCAGGCCACCGAGCGCGCCGCCCGCGGCCGCTGACGCCAGATGGCCGGCGCGCTCCCGCGCACCGGCCATCCGGGTATATCCGCTGGTTAATCCGGGTATACCTGATATTTACCGGGCGGTAACACGTACGTCCCACCGGATGAGTGTGGTCAGCGCCGGGGCCAGGAGGTGACCGGATGGGCCAGCCACGCGGGATGCGGGCACCCGGCGGGCGGGCCGGGACGTCTGGCGGCCGGGTGGGGCTGGTGCTGGGGGCGGGCGGCGTGGTCGGGGCGGCCTGGATGACGGGTGCGCTGCGGGCCGTCCAGGACCGGCTGCCAATGGCGATCAACGACGTCGACCTGATCGTGGGCACTAGCGCGGGCAGCGTGCTGGCGGCGGCGTTGCGCTGCGGGGTCAGCCTGGACGAGATGATCGCGCTGCAGCGTGGCGACGAGGTCCGCTGGCTGCGCGAGGCCGGGGTGGGTGACCTGGACGAAGGCCCGCTGCCGCCGCGGCCACAGTGGCGGGCCGGCTCGCCCCGGCTGATCCTGCACACGCTGCGGGCCCCGCACCGGGTGCATCCCGGGGTCGGCGTCAGCGCGTGGCTGCCCCGGGGCCGGGCCCGGCACGAGACGCTGCACGCGATGCTGCAGGCGCTGCAGCAGCACGCGCCGCGGCCGGTGACCGGCTGGGTGGACAGCCCGACCTGGGTCGTGACTGTCGACTACGACTCCGGCCGGCGGGTCATCTTCGGCCGGGACCGCGCCCCCGAAGCTGAACTGGCCGACGCCGTGGTCGCGTCGTGCTCGATCCCCGGCTGGTACGTGCCCCGTGACATTGGCGGGCGGCGCTACGTGGACGGCGGCGTCCGGTCGCCCACGTCGCTGGCCGTGCTGACCCGGGCCGGGGTGGCCGAGGCGTACGTGCTGGCCCCGATGGCCAGCCTGGTCACCGACCGGCCCGGCACCCGGCTGGAACGGTTGGAGCGGCGGCTGCGCGCGCTGGTCACCCGGGCACTGCTGCGCGAGGCCCAGGCCCTGCGGGCCCAGGGCATCCGAGTCACCCTGCTCACCCCCGGGCCGGAAGACCTGGCCGCGATGGGGGTGAACCTGATGGACCTCACCCGCCGAGCGGCCACCCTGGAGACGTCCCTGCGCACCTCGGCGGCGGCGTTCACGGCCAGCCAGGCACAGGTCGCCTAACCGCCTAACCGTTCGTTGCAGGCGCTCCCGATGACCGCGATCCATACGTGTTCCGGCAGCGGGCCGGTCACCTGCTCCCTTTCGGCCCGGCCAGCCGCTCGCCGGTGCGCAGGGTGAGCAGCGGCCGGCCGCTGGGCACCTGGGCGTCCGGGTCGGGCTGGATGCCGGCCTCGTGCAGCACGCCGGTCAGCGCGGACCAGATGAGCTGGCTGACGTACTCGGTGACGTAGGCGCGGCTCATCGAGCGCCGCTCCAGCCACCATTCGGCGGTGGACCGGACCAGCCCGGTGATGCCGTAGCCCCACGGCTCGGCGGCCCCCGAGTCCAGGCCGAACGCGCGCAGATAGTCGCCATAGATCGCGGTCAGCGTGGTGGCGATCGACTCACGCAGCCGGTGCACCGCGGTCGGCTCCCCGCCGCCCTCGGCGTTCCCCTGCCGCATGATCAGCCGGTACAGCTCGGGATTCTCGTCCACGAACGCGAAGTAGGCGCCGACCCCGCCGCGGACCCGGGCCATGGCCGGGCCGTCGGCCAGGACGGCCGGGATGACCCGCTCCTTGATCATGAAGAGGCCGTGCTCGGCCAGCGCGTTGACCAGGGCCGCCTTGTCGGCGAAGTAGCGGTACAGCACCGGCTTGGTCACGCCGGCCTCGGCGGCCACGGCGTCCATCGGCAGCTCCGGGCCATCGGTGCGGAGCACCCGGAGGCCGGCCGCGACGAACTCGGCGCGGCGCCGTTCCCGGTGCGCGTCCCACCTGTCCTTCCGGCCGTCGCTCATCTCACCCTTAAGCTTGACACCACCGGCCACAAGCCTGCATGCTACCAAAAGTAACTGTTACCTTAAGTCATACCAAGATGGCCCGAGGGAGCAGTACCGTGCGTGCTGGGGGGCGGGTGACTGTCACGCAGTCACCCGCCAGCCAGGTTGCAACCACCGCCACGGCGGGTGCCTCGGGGAACGGGCACCGGGGGCCGCGGCGGTGGGCGCGTGAGGGACCTGGTCTGGCCCGCCGGAGGGGAGGACAATTCCGGGGCCGGTGCCCATCGCCTTGGGGCACCCGCTTCGCCCAGTGGCGGAAGCACCGGATGCCCGGGAGAGGCCATCCGCTGATCGCGTCGCTGGGGAAGGAACAGCGCACCTTCCCCAGCGGCGCTTTGCCGTCTCTGGGCGACGGCACCATAGCGAGGGGGTGATCTCAGCAGTGAGATATCGTGTGAGGTATGGACGTGCACACCGGGGCTGAGCCGGGCCCGCCCCCCGCCGGGGCTGAGCCGGGCCCGCCGCCCGCCGGGGCTGAGCCGGGCCTGCCGCCCGCCGGGGCCGGACCCGAGCAGCGGCCGCTGCCAATGCTGCCGGGGTTCCGCGAGATGGCGGTGCGCCGGATGGCGGGCGAGCGGCGCCGGCTAGTGGCCGAACTGGCCGCCCAGCGGCAGTCGGCCGGACTGTCGCAGACCCAGGTGGCCGCCCGGATGGGCACCTCCCAGTCGGCGGTGGCCCGGATCGAGGCGGCCGATGCCGACGTGCGCGCGTCCACCCTGGAACGGTACGCCGCGGCGGTCGGGAGCCACCTGAGCTGGCGGCTGCAGGCGGGCATGCCGGACCAGCCCGCGGGTGGATCAGGAGGTAGCCGATGAGTGTTCCGCTAGCCGATTCGGTCCCCGGCGGCCTGCCGCCACGGCCCGGCATGCCGGGTGAGCCAGGGCGGCCCGGTGAGCCGGGGCGGCCCGGCTGGCCGGGCCGGCCCGCGGAGCCGCCGGAGCCCGGCTGGCCAGCCCCGCACCGACCACCCGCCGCGCCGCCGGCCTACCTGCCGCCGGGTCCGTCCCGCGGCTGGACCGACCAGGGGGACTGGCCGGGCCGGATCTACCAGCGGCTGCTGGAGCAGCGCATCGTGCTGGCCTCCGGTCGCCTGGACGGCGAGGCGGCCACCGTATTGTGCGCCCAGCTGCTCACCCTGGACGCCGAAGGGGACGGGCCGGTCCGGCTGGAGCTGCAGGGCCTGGATGCCGAGCTGCCGGCCGCGCTGACCGTGATGGGCGTGCTCGACGTGCTCCGGGTGACGGTGACCGGGTACGTGGCCGGCCAGCTGGGCGGCGCCGCCATCGGCGTGCTGGCCGCCTGCACGCACCGGCTGGCCTACCCGAATGCGGTGCTGTCGCTGGCCGAGCCCAGGCTCAACCTGGACGGCACCGCCACCGAAGTGTCCGCGCAGCAGGAACAGGTGGCGGCCATGCTGGACACGCTGTACATCCGGCTGGCCGAGGTAACCGGCCGCGAGGTGGACGAGATCCGCGGCGATGCCCGGCGCGGGCGATTCCTGACCGTCGATGAGGCGGTCAACTACGGCCTCATCGAGGCCCAGGCCACGGCGGAGGCCAGACGCCCGGCCGGGCCGCGCCGGTGACCCGGCCGGCCGCGCGGCCCGGCTCAGCGGCGGGGCGCGGGGCAGCTGCGGAGCGCGGCTCAGCGGCGGGGCGCGGCTCAGCGGCGGGGCACGGCTCAGCGGCGGGGCACGGGGCGGCCGCGAGGCACGGTGCCGCGGCGACGGCCGCGTTCATCCGGGCCAACACCACGCTGGGCCGGCCGCCGCTGCTCCCGGAGATCCGGATCTACCTGGCCCGGGACGCCATCGAGCTGTGGGAGCGGACCGAGCAGCAGGCGAGCGCGCCGGATCGGGCCCAGCCGGAGCTGCCGCCGCCGTTCTGGGCGTTCCCCTGGGCCGGTGGCCAGGCCCTGGCCCGGTACCTGATCGACCACCCCGGCCAGGTCCGCGGCCGGACCGTGCTGGATTTCGCGGCCGGCTCCGGCCTGGTCGCGATCGCGGCCGCGCGGGCGGGCGCGGCGGCGGTCCGGGCCAGTGAGACCGACCCGCTGGCCATCGCGGCCATCCAGCTCAACGCGCGGGTGAACCGGGTCCAGGTGGACGTGGCGCTCGGGGACCTGCTGGACGGCCCGCCGCCCGCAGTGGATGTGGTGCTGGCCGGGGACGTGTTCTACGAGCGGGGCTTCGCCGGCCGGCTGCTGCCCTGGCTGGCCCGGGTGCGGGCCGCGGGCATCGAGGTGATGGTCGGCGACCCGGGCCGGGCCTACCTGCCCCAGGACCTCGGCACCGAGGTGGCCGCGTACCAGGTCCCGGTGCCGCGCGCCCTGGAGGACGCCGATGTCAAGCACAGCACCGTCTGGCGGCTTCGCTGAGCCGGGAATTCGTTAGCGCGGTGAGTTTGGTCACCCGTGACCGCAAACTCACCGCGCTAACGGCTTGGGCGTGTTGGGTGGGCGGCTTGGGCGTGTTGGGCGGCCGGCTTGGGCAGGGTGGGTTGGCTTGGCCTCAGCTGGCCCGGTCGCGGGCGGTGGCGACCACGGCCTGGCCCAGGCTGATCCCGCCGTCGTTGGGCGGCACCCGGGAGTGGGTCAGCACCTGGAACCCACGCACTTCCAGCAGGCTGACGACCGTGCCGAGGAGCAGCATGTTCTGGAACACGCCGCCGGACAGCGCGACCGTGCCCAGCCCGGACGACTCGCGCAACACCTCGCAGCCGGCCACGATCAGGTCGGCCAGCCCGCGGTGGAACCGGGCACTGATCACGCCCGGCGGCAGTCCGGACAGCAGATCCCCGGCCGCCGCCCGGACCAGGTCCGGGCCGGCCGCGGTGAACGGCGGTCCCGGGATGATCCGGGCCGGGTAGCCGCGGTGCTCCAGCCCGGGCGCGGCAAGCTGCTCCAGTTCAACCGCGGCCTGGCCCTCGTAGTTGATCGTGTCGCGCACCCCGAGCAGCGCGGCGACCGCGTCGAACAACCGCCCGGCGCTGGACGTGACCGGCGAGTTGACCCCGCGCCGGGCCATGGCCAGCACGTCGGCCCAGGACGCGGCGTTGCGCGCGGCCACGGCCAGGCCGCCCGGCAGCGCGCCGGGGAACGCCGCGTCCAGGTACACCGCGGCCATCCGCCACGGCTGCCGGATCGCGGCCGCCCCGCCGGGCATGGGCACCCCGGCCAGCGACCCGCCCCGCTCGGCCGTGGACAGGTCGGCCAGCAGGAACTCGCCACCCCAGATCGTGCCGTCCGGGCCGAACCCGGTGCCGTCGAACGCCACCCCGATGACCGGTCCGGCCGCCTCGTTGTCGGCCAGGCAGGACGCGATGTGCGCGTGGTGGTGCTGCACCCCGATCAGGTCCACGTCCGGCAGGCTGAGCGCGTACTTGGTGGACAGGTACTCCGGGTGCAGGTCGTGCGCGACCAGTTCCGGGGTGACGTCGAACAGCCGCTGGAAGTGCTCGATGCCCTCGGTGAACGAGCGCAGCGTCTCGTAGTTCTCCAGGTCCCCGATGTGCTGGGAGAGGAACGCATGCCGCTCACGGCCCAGGCAGAACGTGTTCTTCAGCTCGGCGCCGCAGGCCAGCACCGGCCGGCCGAACCGGGTGCGCACGGTGAGCGGCTGCGGCGCGTAACCCCGGGACCGGCGCAGCACGGCGGGCCGGCCGCGGAACGCGCGGACCACCGAGTCGTCGGTCCGGATATGGATCGGCCGGTCGTGGGTGAGGAATGCGTCGGCGATGCCGCCGAGTCGGGCCAGCGCGTCGCCGTCCTGGTACGCGATCGGCTCATCGGACACGTTCCCGCTGGTCAGCACCATCGGGTGGGGGAATCGGCGGAGCAGCAGGTAGTGCAGCGGGGTGTACGGCAGCATGAGGCCGAGCTGCCGGTTGCCCGGCGCCACCGCGCCGGCGATCAGGCCCGCGGCGGCCCGCCGGGGCAGCAGCACGATCGGCCGCCGCGGGCTGGCCAGCAGCGACTCGGCCAGCGCATCCACCTGGCACAGCTCGCGGGCGGCGGCCAGGTCCGGCACCATGACCGCGAACGGCTTGTCCTCCCGGTGCTTGGCCGCGCGCAGCCGGGCCGCGGCGGGCTGGCTGCGCGCGTCGACGGCCAGGTGATACCCACCCAAACCCTTGACCGCGAGCACCCGCCCGGCCTGCAAAATCTGCACCGCCCGAGCCAGCGCATCATCATCCTGCCGAACGCCAGTGCCGGGCCGGCCGGGTGGGCGCTGGCCGCCCGGGTGGTGCTGGGTGGGCAGATCGCTGGGCTGGCCGGGTGGGCGCTGGCCGCCCGGGTGGTGCTGGGTGGTTGGGCCGCCGGGTCGGCTGGGCGGCGGGCTGGCGGCCCGGTCGTGGCGGGCGGGCAGGTCGCTGGGTGGGCCGGGTGACTCGGTCAGGCGGAGGTGCGGGCCGCAGGCGGGGCAGCAGACCGGCTGGGCGTGGAACCGCCGGTTGGCGGGGTCGTCGTACTCGGCGCGGCAGTCCGGGCACATCTTGAAGGCTGCCATCGTGGTCAGCGGCCGGTCATACGGCACGCCACGGACGATGGTGAACCGGGGCCCGCAGTTCGTGCAGTTGATGAACGGATAGCCGAACCGGCGGTCGGCCGGGTCGTCCAGTTCCCGCAGGCAGTCCGCGCAGGTCGCCACGTCCGCGGAGATCAGCGCGCGGCGCTGGCCGGCGCTGGCTCGGCGCTGGCTGGCTGGGCACAATGGCGAACCCGGCCCGGCCGTCCGGTGCGATCGGCTGCGCGGTCACCCGGTCCACCTGGGCCAGCGGCGGCGCGTCCCGGACCAGCGCGGCCAGGAAGTCCCGCACCCCGGCGGCGGACCCCTCCACCTCGGCGAACACGCCGTCGGCGTCGTTGCCCACCCAGCCGGCCAGGCCCAGCCGGGTAGCCAGGGAGTAGACGAACGGGCGGAACCCGACCCCCTGGACCACGCCCTCCACCCGGACAGACGCCCGCACGTTGCCGGTCACGAACCCAGTCTGCCCGGTTTCCCAGTCGGCCCACAGCAGCCGGGCCGGACGGGCGGCAGTTCGCGGGCACTGGCGTTCAGGAAAATGATCGTGGATCGGGGGGAGAGCCTTTTCCCTTTCCTCAGGGTGAGGGTCACCTGGCAGTCGGCCGAATTTGCCTGGTGCGGAATTAGTTATGGCCTTTCGGCCCTAGCCCGCCCTCACCCGGTAACGGCAGAGTGGGAGATGCGATTTGGGGTGTATCGCACCGTGATGGGAGAGGTGCCATGTTCGGCAGTAGCCCGCCCGCTCTGCGCGTGGTTCCGGATACCGCCGCTATGGTCCTGCCCGCCTGGCCGGGTGGTGTTCCCGCGGACACCCGGCCAGCAGGCACGTTAGCCCAGCTGGCCGGGCAGGGGGCGGGGCTGGTGGCCACCCCGAAACGGCGGGTGTTCCCGGGCCGGCCGGAGCAGGTGGCCCAGGCCCGCCGCTTCGTGGCCCGGATGCTGGACGGCTGCCCGGTGGCCGACGACGCCCAGCTGTGCGCGTCTGAGCTGGCCAGCAACGCGATCCGGCATACCAGGACCGGCCGCCGGAGCGGAAAATTTCAGGTCCTGGTGTGGCGCGGCCGGGCGTCGGTGTGCGTGGCCGTGCTGGACGACGGGTCGGACGGTATGCCGGTGCCGTCCGGCGGGCCGGCCGGACCGCTGGCCGAGTCCGGTCACGGCCTGCTCACCGTGCAGACGCTCGCCGCGTGGTGGGGGCATCACGGTTACCGGGATGGCCCGGCCCGGGGCACCGCGGTCTGGTTCCGGCTGGGCTGGACCCCGGCCCGGTCACCATAAGGGCCCGAACTGGCCCACCAGCTCCCTGTCTGGGAGTGAGACCTTTCTGTCTGTCTAGGGACCATTGGCACTAGGCAGATTAGTCACTGTGAGTCATAGTTTTGGGGTGTCTGAGCCGTCTGTGCGGCAGATAGACCGGCCACCCCGCGCACTGCGGGCGGTCGGCGGTTCGCGGCACCCCCGTCCGGCCCTCGACGTGCCGATCGAGACCAAGCTGCACCCGCCGGTGGCGCGGGTGGAGTGGCTGCCACGGCAAGAGCTGGTCAGCCAGCTCGCCGCCAGCCCGGCCAAGCTGGTCTTGGTGGAGGCGCCCGCCGGGTTCGGCAAGACCACGCTGATCGCGCAGTGGTGGTCCAGCCCCAGCGAGCGGCGGGCCTTTGCCTGGCTGTCCCTGGACCGGGGCGACGACGACCCGGGCCGGCTGTGGTGGCACATCGCCTGCGCGCTGTACCGGGCGTGCCCCGGCCTGGAGGGCGCGGACGTGCTGCGGGCGCTGCGCGCCCAGGCCCCGGACATCGACGGCACGGTGCTGCCGATGCTGATCAACGCGCTGGCCGAGCTGCCCGACGAGGTGGTCCTGGTCCTCGACGACTACCACGTGATCCAGGAGCAGGCCTGCCTGGAGCAGACCGCGTCGTTCCTGGTCCATCTGCCGGCCACGGTCCAGCTGGTGGTGACCACCCGGGCCACCCCGGCGCTGCCACTGGCCCGGCTGCGGGCAGCCGGCGACCTGGTCGAGATCGGCATGCGCGAGCTGCGCTTCGCGCCGACCGACGCGGCCGCGTTCCTGCGCCAGTTCGGCGGCACCGAGCTGGGCCAGCATGACCTGGATCAGATCGTGCAACGCACCGAGGGCTGGCCGGCCGGGCTGTATCTGGCCGCGCTGTCGTTGCGCAGCCATTCCTCGCCGGCCGACTTCGCCCGCGACTTCACCGGCGACAACCGGTTCATCGTGGACTTCCTGGCCGAGGAGGTGCTCGGCCAGCAGCCACCGGAGATCCGCCAGTTCCTGGCCCGGACCTCGGTGCTCGGCCGGTTCTGCGCACCGTTGTGCGCGGCGGTGACCGGCGCGGGCGACGCGGCCGGGATCATCGAGGTGCTGGAGCGGGAGAACCTGTTCGTGGTGCCGCTGGACGAGACCCGGCGCTGGTTCCGGTACCACCACCTGTTCGCACAGGTGCTGCAGGCCGAGCTGGTCCGCACCGAAGCCGCCCTGATCCCCGAGCTGCACCGCCGGGCGGGCGCGTGGCACCGGGCCTCCGGCTCGGTCGGCGAGGCGGTGCGGCATGCGCTGGCCGGCGCGGACCCGGCCCGGGCGGTCGAGCTGATCGCGCTGCACTGGTCCGGCTATGTCAACGTGGGCCGGGCCGGGACGGTGCGCGGCTGGCTGGGCTCGCTCACCGATGGCCAGATCGCGGCCAGCCCGCTGGCCGCCCACTGCGCGGCCTGGGCCGCCGCGCTGTCCGGCGAACCGGAACCGGTCCGCCGCTGGCTGCCGGTGATCGAAGCGGCCCAGCACGACGGCATGCTGCCAGACGGCATCCGGTCGATGGCCTCGTCGGCCGCACTGCTCCGCGGGGTCTACGGGTTCGACGGGCTGAGCATCATGCGGCAGTCGGCCGCGGTGGCGGCCAGCCTGGAAGATGACCCGGGATCGCCGTGGTACACGCTGGCCCGGGCAACGCACGGGTTCGCCCTGTACCTCTCGGGTGAGCTGGAGGCCGCGGGGGCGCCGCTGGAGCAGGCCGTGGCCAGCGACGGATCGGCCACGCTGGTCGGCGTGCTGGCCTACGCGGCGCTGGCCCTGACTTCGCTGGAACTGGGCCAGCTGGCCCGGGCCCGGGAGCTGGCCCTGACCGCCCGCCGCCTGGCCACGCAGGATGACCTGGCCGGGACGCCGCAGAGTTCGGTGGCGTACACCGCGGCCGGCGCGGTGTACGCGGCCGAGGGCCGGTTCAAGGAGGCCCGGAGCGAGCTGCGCCGGGCCGTCCGGGGCCGCCGCAGGTTCCCCGGGCTCAGCCCGTGGGCCACGCTGGAAGCCGAGTTGCGGCTGGCCGAAGTACTGCTCGCGATGGGCGACAGCGGCGGCGCGGCGGAACTGCTCAGCGAGGCGGACGGCGTGCTCACCGCGTTCCCGGCCGGCACCAGCCGCCTGCTGGCCCGGCTGAGCCGGCTCCGGCGGCAGCTCGTCCCGGCCCGGCGGGTGGGCCCGGACGACTGCCTGACCGAACGCGAGGAAGACGTGCTGCGGCTGCTCCGCGGCTCGCTGTCGCTGCGCGAGATCAGCCGCGAGCTGTACGTGTCGCCGAACACGGTCAAGACCCACGCCCAGGCGATCTACCGCAAGCTGGGCGTGTCCAGCCGGCACGATGCGGTGCGCCGGGGCCGGGAGATCGGCGTGTTCTGAGCCGGTGCGGCCGGTGTTTGCGGCCCGTGTTTGCGGCTGGTGTTTGCGGCTGATGTTCGCGGCACTGGGCGGGCCCCCGGTGGCCCGCCCCAGCGTCCCGCCTCCCGGCAGACCTCAGGCCGCGAGCACCTTGGCCTTTTCCTTTTCGAACTCCTCGGGGGTGAGCACGCCGCGGTCGCGCAGGTCGGCCAGCTTGGCCAGCTGGTCGGCGGTGTTCCCGTCGCCGCCCCCGTCGCCGGCCGACGGTGCGGCGTGCCGCCCGTAGCTGGCGTAGAACGCGTCGGCTTCGCGCTGCGCCTGGCGGACCGACCGTTCGTGCATCGAGCCGCCCCGGACGACCAGATAACACAGCACCCCGATCAGCGGGATGAACAGGACGAACACGAACCACAGCGCTTTGGCCCAGCCGGACAGGTCATGGCTGCGGAAAATGTCGATGAAGATCATGATCAGGATCCAGATCCAGATCACCCACAGGAAGAACTCGATGATCGTCCAGAAAAGGTCCAGCACTGGATAGTTGGACGAAGCGGCGAGAAGCATTCTGTCTCCTTTGCGCCTGGACGCTCCGCGGTCAGGCCGATAGGCGGAGGCCCGCTACGTTCAGCATTGGCGCGTGGGTCACATGCGGCATCACCCGTCACGGGTGAGCCGATTGGCTCAGCCGACCGCGCCGTTGCCTGGCCCGGGGTGAAGAATGCCAGTTAGCGCGCTTTTCTGCGCAGCCACTCGTACCAGGCCGCCAGGCCCTCCCCGGTGCGTGCGGAGAGCGGCAGGATCCGCGTCCGGGGGCTGATCCGGGCCAGGTCGGCGGCGTGCCGGGCGGGGTCGAAGTCCAGATACGGCAGCAGGTCCACCTTGCTGAGCAGGACAAGGTCCGCGCCGCGGAACATCTGCGGGTACTTGGCCGGCTTGTCCGCGCCCTCGGTGACCGAGGAAATCACCACCCGGGCCGCCTCGCCGAGGTCGAACAAGGCCGGGCAGACCAGGTTGCCCACGTTCTCGATGACCAGCAGCGAACCGGGCCGTGGGTCCAGGGCGCGCAGCCCGCGGGCCACCATGCTGGCGTCCAGGTGGCAGCCGGCTCCGGTGTTGATCTGCGCGACCGGGCAGCCGGCCGCCTCGATCCGGGCCGCGTCCAGGGTGGTCTCCTGATCGCCCTCGATGACAGCCAGCCTGAGTTCGGCGCCCGCCTCCCGGGCGGTCCGTTCCAGCAGCGTCGTCTTGCCGGCGCCCGGTGAGCTCATCAGGTTGACCGCGAGGATGTCCTGGCTGGCCAGCCAGGTCCGGTTCTCGGCGGCCAGGCTGTCGTTCTTGGCCAGCACTTTCTGCTGCAGCATGATGGTGCGCCCGGACTCGTGCTCGTGGCCGTGCTCGTGCTCGGGGGCGTGCTCGTGGCCGTGCTCGTGCTCGTGGGCGTGCTCATGCCCGTGCTCGGGAACGCCGTGCTCGGGAACGCCGTGCTCGGGAACGCCGTGATCGGGGGCGCTGTGCGCGAGGACGCCGTGCGGGCCGAGCACCCGGACGCTGGCCTCGTCGTCGCAGCCGCAGGTCGCGCACATCTCAGGACAGCACCTCCACGGCGGTGATCCGCAGCTCATCACCGGCCAGCACGGCTACCGCGACGCTGCCGCACGGGCACACCGGGATCAGCCCGTCCGGCGCGAATTCGCGGCCGCAGTCCCCGCACTGGCAGCGGGCGCTGGGCTGCCTGATCTCCAGCTTGGCACCGGCCAGATTGGTCCCCTCGGTCACCAGGTCGAAGCAGAACCGCACCGAGTCGGTGACCACGCCGGACAGCGGGCCGATCTCCAGATAGACGCAGCGGATGGTGGCGCCGGGCAGCCGCTCGGTCACGGCCTGCACGACGCTCTCAGTGATGGCCAGTTCGTGCACTCGGTAGCAGTTCCTCCTCAGCAGATTCTCGGCAGCGGGTCGCCGACCAGCAGGTCCACGATCCGGGTGCCGCCGAACGCGGTCTTCAGCAGCACGGCCCCCGGCGGCTCCGCGGTGACCTCGCCGATGACTGCGGCCTGCGCGCCGAGCGGGTGGGCGCGCAGCGCGGCCAGCGCCGTGGCGGCCTGGTCCGGGGCGACCACCGCGACCAGCCGGCCCTCGCAGGCCACGTACATCGGGTCGATGCCGAGCAGTTCGGACGCGCCGCGGACGACCATGGACACCGGGATGGCGTCCTCGTTGACGTGCACACCGACCCCGGCCGAGGTTGCCACCTCGTTCAGGATGGTGGCCACTCCGCCGCGGGTGGCGTCGCGCAGCGCGCGGACCCCGGTGGTGGCCGACAGCAGATCGGCGATCAGGCCGTTCAGCGGGGCGGTGTCCGAGGTCAGGTCGGCCTCGATGTCCAGCTCACCCCGGGCCAGCATGATGGTCACGCCGTGCTCGCCGACCGGCCCGGACACGATGATCACGTCGCCGGGCTGGGCATTGGCCACGCCCAGCGACACGTCGTGCTCGATCACGCCGACCCCAGCCGTGTTGATGTAACAGCCGTCCGCCTTGCCCTTCTGCACCACCTTGGTGTCCCCGGTGACCACCTGCACGCCGGCCGTCTCCGCGGCCGCCCTCATCGACGCCACGATCCGGGTCAGGTCGGCGACCGGGAAGCCCTCTTCCAGGATGAATCCGGCCGACAGGTACAGCGGGGTGGCGCCGGACACGGCCAGGTCGTTGACGGTCCCGTTGACCGCGAGGTCACCGATGTCGCCGCCGGGGAAGAACAGCGGCGACACCACATAGGAATCGGTGGTGAGCGCCACCCGGGTCCCGTTCACGTGCAACTGCGCGGCGTCTTCCAGCGGCTCCAGCAGGACATTGCTGAACGCGTCCACGAAAACCGCCTCGACCAGGGTCCGGGTCGCTTTGCCCCCGGCGCCGTGTGCCATCGTGATCCGCTCTTCCCGGACCTTGGGCCGGCGCCGCCGGGCCTTGTCGATCCGGTCCAGCGCCTGCTGCTCGCGGTCCGGGACGGAAGCCGCTTTGCTGGCCGCGGCCGACCGGGCCTGGCGCTCGTGCTCGCGGAGCGCCTCGTTGACCCAGGTGGCCCCGTCGGTCATGAGATGCTCACTTCGACTACCCGGCGGCGGTGCAGCCGGCCGAAGTTGTAGTAGGCGGCGCAGGCCCCCTCGGGGGACACCATGCAGGTGCCGATGGGCGTCTCCGGCGTGCACGCGGTGCCGAACACCTTGCACTCCCATGGTTTGAGCACGCCCTTGAGCACCTCACCGCACTGGCACGCCTTGGGGTCGGCCACCCGGACTCCCGGCACGTCGAAGAGCAGCTCGGCGTCGAACGCGGCGTACTCCGGGCGCATCTTCATCGCGGACTGCGAGATGAAGCCGAGCCCACGCCATTCGAAGTACGGCCGCAGTTCCATCACCTGGGTGATCGCCTTGAGCGCGGCCAGGTTGCCGTTCCACGGCACCACCCGGGTGTACTGGTTCTCCACCTCGGAGCGGCCCTCGGCCAGCTGCCGCATCAGCAGGTAGATCGACTGCAGGATGTCCAGCGGCTCGAAGCCGGCCACCACGACCGGCTTGCCGTAGTCCCGGGCGATGAACTCGTACGGGCGGCAGCCGATGATGGTGGACACGTGGCCCGGGCCGATGAACCCGTCCAGGCGCAGGTCGGGGGAGTCCAGGATGGCCTTGATGGCCGGGATGATCGTGACGTGGTTGCAGAACACGGAGAAGTTCGTCAGGCCTTCAGCGGCCGCGCGGAGCACGGTCATCGCGGTGGACGGGGTGGTGGTCTCCATGCCGATGGCCATGAACACCACCCGCCTGTCCGGGTTCTGCCGGGCGATCTTCAGCGAATCCAGCGGCGAGTAGACCATCCGGATGTCGGTGCCGGCCGCCTTGGCGTCATAGAACGACCCCTTACTGCCCGGCACCCGCATCATGTCGCCGAACGAGGTCATGATGGTGTCCGGTGCGGACGCCAGGGCCATGGCGTCGTCCACCCGGCCCATCGGGATCACGCACACCGGGCAGCCCGGGCCGTGCACCAGGGTGATCGACTCCGGCAGGTAGTCCTCCAGGCCGTGCTTGTAGATGGTGTGCGTATGCCCGCCGCACACTTCCATCAGCTTGTACTGACGCCCCGGCTCGCACAGCCCCGCGATCTTCGTGGCCAGCGCGCGCGCCTTGTCGGCGTCCCGGAATTCGTCAACGAATCGCATGGCAAACCCGCTTCCTATTCGATCCGGGATTCCTGTAGCGCGGCCAGCTCGTCCGCGTAGGCCTGGCCGATCCCCTCCAGGAACTGCAGCGCGGCGGCCGCCTCCGCTTCGTCGATCTTGGACAGCGCGAAGCCGACGTGGATGAGCACCCATTCGCCGGGGTCCGGTGGGTCGTCAGCGAGCAGCCCGATATTGATCACCCGCTTGACCCCGCTCACGTCAACCCGGGCCAGGTCTGGCTGTTCCGGCAGCAGTTCGATCACCTCGCCGGGTATGCCAAGGCACATATGTCATCCCTCCGTTGGCTTCGGGCCGGGTTCTTGCCGCGGCGGCTTGCCGCCGCTCGGCGCGGAGTGGCGATCGGGGGCCGGGGCCGGGGCCCGGGGTTCCGGGGGTAGTCCCCCGGGGGAGCAGAGCGGAGGTAGTCCCCCGGGGGAGCAGAGCGGGGGTAGTCCCCCGGGGGAGCAGGGCGGGGGGTCATCCCCCTGGACCAGCACGGTAACCATCCGTACCGCATCGTCGACCGCCGCCGCTACCGGCGCGCTCAGCCCGATGCCTTCATCCAGCGAGGCCGGTTCGCAGCCGACCACCAGGACCCGGCCGGCGTCCGCGCCCAGCGTCCCGGCCAGGCTGAGCACCAGGTCGGGCTGCATGCCGTGCGCGTTCAGCAGGCTCATGCTGGCCAGCATGGTGGTGCCGTCGCCGGCCGGGGCTGGCCCGGCCTGGTCCGCGGGCTCCTCGGGCTCGATCAGGTAGACGGTGCCCGGCTTGCCGCCGCGCTGGGTGGCGTCCACCAGGATGGTGTGGTCGAACCCCTCGGCCAGGTCGTAGGCCAGGTGCATGCCGCGGATGCCGTAGTCGGTGACGCGGACCCCGGCGGGCAGCTCGTAGCGG
The DNA here is from genome assembly GCA_963834705.1 of uncultured Actinomycetes bacterium. GTDB lineage: Bacteria > Actinomycetota > Actinomycetes > Streptosporangiales > Streptosporangiaceae > RYN-230. The sequence goes on along the minus strand of CAWICV010000016.1, from coordinate 178,784 downwards.
GCCAGCCGCCGGGCCACCTCCACGCCGAAGCCGTCGTCGCTGAGGAAGATGTTGCCCAGGCAGGCGACCAGGGTCCGGCCGGTCTGGGTGCCGGTCACCGGGCATCACCGAGGGCCCGCACGGTGAGTTCCCAGAGCAGGTGGTAGATGGTGGTCTGGGCCTCCTGGATCCGGTGCACCGAGGACGACGGCGCGACGAATAGGTAGTCCAGGCTGTCCAGCTCGGCCATTTTCCCGCCGTCGTAGCCGGCGATGCCCACGGTGAGCAGGCCGCGCCGGGTCGCCTCGTCCAGCCCGCGCAGCAGGTTCTCCGAGTTGCCGCTGGTGGACAGGCCGACCGCGATGTCCTGCGGCTGGGCCAGCGCGGCGATCTGCCGCGCGAAGATCACTTCGACGCCAATGTCGTTGCACAGTGCGGTGATCACCGCGGTGTCGTTGGCCAGGCAGAACGCGGGCAGCGGACGCTCCCCGGCACCTGGGTCGAGGAACAGCGAGGCCAGTTCCTGCGCATCGGTGGCGCTGCCGCCGTTGCCGAACGCGAGCAGCCGGCCGCCCGCCGCGAACCGCGCGGCCAGGGCCTCGGCGCAGGAGATCAGTTTGCCGGCGTCCCGCCCGGCGATGACCGACCGCAACTCGACGATCTCCGCGGCCTTGGCCGCGGTGGACTCGCGCACTTCTTTCAGCACCGTGTCCAGGCTGCCCTGCTCCCCGGCGTACAGGAACGGGTACAGCGCGGCCATCTCGGCGGCGCTGTCCTGGCTACCACGGGCCTGGCTACCACGGGCCTGGCTACCACGGGCCTGGCTACCACGGGCCTGGCGGCCGTGGCTGGTGGTCACGGCGGCGTCACCACCCCGATGGCCTCGCCCGCATGCACCAGGATGGTGTCCCCGACCTGCGCGCTGACCAGAGCGACGCTGACCTCTTCCTGGCCGGCGCCGGTGTCCACCAGGGCCAGCCCGTCCGGCAGCAGCCGGGCCACCCGGACCTGGACGGCGGTGTCCGAGCAGGTGATACAGATATCACCGGTGCAGTGCCCGCCGGCTTCGGCACTCATGACACGGCCGCCGGGCCGAGCACCCCCGGCTGCTCGAAGAACACGTGCACCAGTTCCCACAGCACGTGATACGCGGTCACCTGTACCTCCTTGACGACCCGCGGGTCGGCCGCCGTCGTCGCGATGAGGTGGTCCACGGCTGGGCTGCTGCCGATGGTGCCACCGCCCGCCCCGGCCAGCGCGATCGTCAGCATGCCCATGCCGTGCGCAGTGAGCAGCCCGTTCAGCACGCTCTCCGAGTTGCCGTCGGCCGAGATACCCAGCGCGATGTCGGCCGGCGTGGCCAGATAGCGGAGCTGGTGCGCGAAGATCGCCCCCAGCCCGTCCCGTTCCGCGATGCCGGTGACGGTGGCCGCGTCCGCGGTCAGCGAGATGGCCGGCAGGGCCCGCTTGCCGACGATCACCGGGTGCATGAACTCCACCGCCACGTGCTGGCCGTCCGGGCAGGACGGGCCGGCGCCGAACACGACGAGCTTGCCGCCGGAATGGAACCGGACCGCCATGTCATGACAGGCAGCCGCGACCGTGCCCGCGTGCTCCGCGAACTCCCTGAGCGGGGCCGTCCGGCGGTCGAACAACCTGGCGACGTCATCGTCCCGCAATGGCGCCGGCGGCACTGTGGTCATGTCCTGAGGGTCACTTCCTCCGTTCTGCTGCGCCGCCATCCCGCGGGGAGAGTCTCAGGCCGTGTCGTCTCCCGGCGCCGGAATCGTGGCCTCGACCTCGACATCGACCGTGTCACGGACCTTCAGCGCGCCGAAGAACGCCGTGTACGGCTTGATGCCATAGGCCGACTGTACGACCGTGCCCGTCCCCCGGTACGTAGCCAGGTCGGTCTGGGCTACCTGGAGCCGGAACGGCCGGGACACCCCCTTCAGGGACAGGTTCCCCTCGATGACCCCGCTCTCACCACTGAACTCGAACCGGGTTGCGGTGAACACCGCCTCGGGGTGCCGTTCGGTGGACAGCAGGCGGCGCGCGGTGGTGGCGATCTCGTTCCGGTCGCGGTCGGTCAGCGGCTTGAGGCCGCCGGTCCCGTCCCGGACGCGGAGCGCGCCGATGTCGATACGCACTTCCAGCGCTTCAGGTGCTTTGTCATCGTCCACGGCGAGCTCGCCCGACCAGCTGGGCAGGTCAATGATCAAGTCATGCCCGGCGGTGGCCGCCAGCCCGTCGCGGTAAGTGCGCAGGACAATTCGGCCGCTCTTCGTGCCCAGCCGGTAGCGTCCTGTAGGAACTGCCATGGCAGAACCGTAGGACAGTTGTGGGGGGACGTCCAGCCCCAACGAAAGAGACAGATCTGACCTGTCGGGCTAATGATGTACCTGCGCCGCAAGAGCCCAACTGAGTTCCGGCTCAAGTGGCGCTGCCGGCCAGGAGTCACGATCGGTGCTTGATGGGGCTGGAGTTGGCAGGCCACGGACGGTCGCTGGGAGTTCTCCCAGATCGCCGAGCCGGCGTTCGGCGCGAAGCGGCGATCGGGGGTTCAGGGGTCGTCCCCGCACATCAAGGGAACGGCAGATCGCCGAAGAGTTCCTGGATGCGGCGCAGGTCACGCAGCCGCGGTTCGGTCTCGCCGCCGACCCAGCGGCCGACCGTCTTCACCGAGACCCCGAGCTGCCGGGCGGCCGCCTCCTGGGTGAGCCCTTCCCGGCGCAGCGTGGTGGACATCCAGTCGGCGAACGTCGCGGGCCGGCCTTCGGCGTCCTTGTCGGCCTGGGCTGGGGCGGTGGCAGGCGCGGTGGCCTGGCCGGCGCTGGCCGCCGCGGCCCGCGGCGCGACCGCGAGGTTCCGGCTGACCAGATCCTCTGGAGGCTGGTTGGAGTGCAGCACGTCCACCTCGACGTGCTCGGGGAAGATGCGGAACGAGACCTGGATCGCGCCGGTCGGCCCGGCCGCGTCCAGCAGGGCGCGGAACACGGTCTCGCCGACCTCCCGGTTGCCCTCCTCGGTCAGCGGCGACTCGGCCAGGCAGCGCCGGACAAAATCGCGGATCTCCGGGATCCAGGACGGCCGGGCCGGGAAGGTCTGGGACAGCACCACGACGGGGACGACCTGGATCGGCCCATCCCCGTGCCAGTTCCCCAGCTCAGGCACTGGCGTCTCCCTTACCACCTGCAGGCCGCAGCTCATTCAGCTTGAGCACAGCGTACGCGTCATTACGACGGAGCGTGCTGACGGAAGGACGGGCTTAGTCCGTTGTGCCAGCTGATACGCCTGGTCAGCAGACTGCCCTGGGCCAAGGGTGTCAGACCGGCCAGACACATGTGTCCGGCACCTGCCGCTACCACCTTGATACGCATGGTGGACGGGTTTAGCATGACGACACCTGCCCATGATGCAGGTAAGGCCGGTCATGACCCATTTCCCTGGCGCCGGAACGCGCCTCACGGTCCTGGCCGTCCGGCGGTCTGCGGGGCCCGCCAGACGGCTCATTCCCGGTGTCATTCTGCCGCGGCCAGATGCTGGTCAGCGGCGCACGCTCCGCACGCGTACCTGCGTCCCCGTTTCACAGTGAGGTTCCCGAACCATAGCGAGGGGGTGGCTGGGCGATGGCCACAGCCGCAGAAACCAGCGACACGTCGGCGGGGTCGGCCACCGAGCCTGTCGTGCACATTCTCTGGATCAACGGAGGACTCGGCTGTGACGGGGACTCGGTCGCGCTCACCGCGGCCACCCAGCCAAGCATCGAGGAGATCGTCCTGGGCGCGCTGCCCGGCCTGCCCAAGGTCGCGGTGCACTGGCCGCTGATCGATTTCGAGTGCGGGCCAGAGCAGGGGGCGGACACCTTCATCGAGTGGTGGTGGAAGGCGGACCGCGGCGAACTGGACCCGTTCGTCCTGGTCGTGGAGGGCTCGATCCCCAACGAGGCGATCAAGTCGGAGGGGTACTGGTGCGGGTTCGGCAACAACCCGGCCACCGGCCAGCCGATGACCACCAACGAGTGGCTGGACCGGCTCGCGCCGAAGGCGACCGCCATCCTGGCCGCCGGGACCTGCGCCACCTACGGCGGCATTCACGCCATGTCCGGCAACCCGACCGGCGCCATGGGCGTGCCGGACTACCTGGGCTGGGACTGGCGGTCCAAGGCGGGCCTGCCGATCGTCTGCGTGCCCGGCTGCCCGACCCATCCGGACAACCTGTCGGAGACCATCCTCTACCTGCTGTACCAGGTGGCGGGGCAGGCCCCGATGATCCCGCTGGACGAGGCGCTCCGGCCCAACTGGCTGTTCGGCGCGACCGTGCACGAAGGCTGTGACCGGGCTGGCTACTACGAGCAGGGCGATTTCGCGACCGAGTACGGATCGCCCAGGTGCCTGGTCAAGCTGGGCTGCTGGGGCCCGGTGGTCAAGTGCAATGTGCCCAAGCGGGGCTGGATCAACGGCGTCGGCGGCTGCCCCAACGTCGGCGGCATCTGCATCGCCTGCACGATGCCCGGCTTCCCGGACAAGTTCATGCCGTTCATGGACGAACCGCCGGGCGCGCGGGTGTCCACCACGGCTTCCACGCTCTATGGCACGGTGATCCGTACCCTCCGTGGCTTCACCGCCAAGACCGCCGACGAAGAGCCCAAGTGGCGGAAGAGAGGCGACGACCTGCTCACGGGCTACCAGAAGCCCTGGTGACCGGCAGTACCCGGTAGTACCGACAAGGCGCGGCCCGCAGGCAGGCGCCGGCCAGCAGCGAGAGGGATGAGCGATGACTACTGCCGAGGACACCGGCATTGTCGAGATGAACTGGGATCCCATCACGCGGATCGTGGGCAGCCTGGGCATCTACACCAAGATCGACTTCAAGCAGAAGCGGGTCGTCGAGTGCTACAGCACCTCGTCGATCTTCCGTGGCTACAGCATCTTCATGAAGGGCAAGGACCCGCGGGACGCGCACTTCATCACCAGCCGCATCTGCGGCATCTGCGGTGACAACCACGCGACCTGCTCGGTCTACACCCAGAACATGGCCTACGGGGTCCGGCCGCCGCACCTGGGTGAGTGGATCATCAACCTGGGTGAGGCCGCCGAGTACATGTTCGACCACAACATCTTCCAGGAGAACCTGGTCGGGGTGGACTTCTGCGAGCGGATGGTCGGCGAGACGAATCCCGGCGTGCTGGAGCGGGCGAACAGCACCGAGGCGCCGCACGCCGGCGATCATGGTTACCGGACCATCGGCGACATCATGCGCGCGCTGAACCCGCTGGAAGGCGACTTCTACCGGGAGGCGCTCCAGGTCAGCCGGTCCACGCGGGAGATGTTCTGCCTGATGGAAGGGCGCCACGTGCACCCGTCCACGCTGTACCCGGGCGGCGTCGGCACCACCCCGACGGTCCAGCTGTTCACCGATTACCTGACCCGGCTGATGCGTTACGTGGAGTTCATGAAGCGCGTGGTGCCGCTGCACAACGACCTGTTCGACTTCTTCTACGAGGCCATGCCCGGGTACGAGGAGGTCGGCCGCAGGCGCGCCGACATGGTCTGCTGGGGCAGCCTGAACGACCCCGAGTACTGCGACTTCCGCTACGACCACATGACCGACTGGGGCCGGAAGATGTTCGTCAGCCCCGGTGTCATCCGGGACGGGCAGCTGCTCACCAACGACCTGGTCGACATCAACCTGGGCATCCGCATCCTGCTCGGCAGCTCGTACTACGAGGACTGGGAAGACCAGGAGATGTTCGTGACCCGCGACCCGCTGGGTAACCCAGTGGACCGCAGGCACCCGTGGAACCAGCACACGATTCCCCGGCCGGCCAAGCGTGACTTCGACAGCAAGTACAGCTGGGTGATGTCGCCACGCTGGTTCGATGGCACCAACTACCTGGCCGCGGACACCGGCGGCGGGCCGATCGCCCGGCTATGGGCCACCGCGCTCGGCGGCCTGGTCGACTTCGGCTACGTCAAGTCCACGGGGCACAGCGTCCTGATCAACCTGCCGCGCACGGTCACCAAGCCGGAGGTCACCTTCGAGTGGAAGTTGCCTACCGACAAGGAAGGCAAGCCGCTGTCCAACGCGATCGAGCGGGACCGGGCGCGGACCTACTTCCAGGCCTACGCGGCGGCCTGCGCGCTGCACTTCATGGAGAAGGCGCTGGCCGAGGTGCGCGCCGGGCACACCAAGACCTGGGAGCCGTTCGAGGTCCCGGACGAGGCCAACAGCTGCGGCTTCACCGAAGCGGTGCGCGGCGTGCTGTCGCACCACATGGTGATCAGGGACGGGCGGATCGCGAACTACCACCCGTACCCGCCCACGCCATGGAACGCCAGCGTCCGGGACAGCTACGGCACGCCCGGGCCGTACGAGGACGCGGTGCAGAACACGCCGATCTTCGAAGAGAACCCGCCGGACAACTTCAAGGGCATCGACATCATGCGGGCCGTCCGCAGCTTCGACCCCTGCCTGCCCTGCGGCGTGCACATGTATCTCGGCAACGGCAAGGTGCTGGAGAAGGTGCACTCGCCGATGACCGCGACCCTGGCCACCTGATGGCCGACGCGCGCCAGGTCGGGGCCCGGGTAGAGGAACTGCTCGGCGTCCTGCAGTCCGAGGGCGGCCCGGCTACCGCCCAGGCCGCTGAGGAGCTGGTCCGGCTGCTGCTCGGCTTGTACGGTGACGGGCTCCGGCACATCATGTCCGCGCTCCGCGCGGAAGGCGAGGCGGGCGCGGCGATCCTGGACCGGCTACTCGCCGATCCGCTGGTCGAGAGCCTGCTGCTGCTGCACGACCTGCACCCGCTGGACGTCGATGCCCGCATCCAGCGGGCGCTCGACCAGGTGCGCCCGTATCTGGGCTCGCACGCGGGTGGCGTGCAGTACCTCGGCGTCAGCAACGAGGGAGTGGCCCGGCTCCGGCTGGAGGGCAGCTGCCACGGCTGCCCATCCTCCACGGTGACCGTGCAACTGGCCCTCAAGGGCGCGGTCGAGGACGCGGCACCAGAAGTGACCGAGGTCGTGGTGGAGGGGATGACCTCGGCCGGGGCGGCCCCGCTGCTGCAGATCGGCAGTCGGCCGCCGGGCCTGGCCCCTGGGGCCGGCCACGATGGCCCGCCCGGAGTGCTGCCGGGCGGCGTCACCTGGATCACCCTGCCGGACATCGGGCCACCGAGCAGCAAGCCGGTCAGCACGGTCGTGGCCGGGGTGCCGGTGCTCGTCTGCGCGGTCCGCGGCACCCTCTACGCCTACCGCGACGCCTGCGCGGTGTGCGCCGGATCGCTGGCCGACGGGACCCTCACCGTGGGCGAACTGGCCTGCGCCAGCTGCGGCACCCGCTATGACGTGCGCGCGGCCGGCCGGAGCAGCGGCGACCCGGCGGCGCACCTCGACCCGATCCCGCTGCTGACCGACAGCCAGGGCGTCCGCGTCGCTGTTGCTGGCCAGCATGGGGGAGACGGGGCACCCCGCAGGGGTGTTCCCGCCGAGCCGATGCTCCCGGGGGCCGGGGGCTCCGGGGGTAGTCCCCCGGGGAGGCAGAGCGGGGGGTCGTCTCCCCGGGATGGCACCGTCCAGGAGGCGATCCGGTCGTGACCGGGCCGCAGGGACTGCGCCGGTTCACCGTGCCGCCGCAGCAGGCCGCAGCCCGGCCCCCCGCGGCCACCCCGGCTAGCCTGGCTACCCCGCCAACCGCGGCCGGGCCGGCCGGCGCGGGCCAGCCGGCCGGGACTGATGAGGAGCACTGCGAGTTCTGCTCGGCCGGGATCCCGGCCGGGCACGCCCACGTGGCCGATCTGGAGCAGTCCAGCCTGATGTGCGCCTGCCGGGCCTGCTACCTGCTTTTTACAGTGTCAGCCCGGGGGGGCAACCCCCCGCTCTGCCTCCCCGGGGGACTACCCCCGGAGCCCCCGGCCCCCGGGAGCACCGGCTCGGCGGGAACAGCCCTGCGGGCTGCCCCGCCTCTCCGGGGCTCGGCCAGATACCGCAGCGTGCCGGACCGGTACCTGCGCGACCCGGACCGCACGCTCAGCGCGGCCGAGTGGGACGAGCTGCAGATCCCAGTCGGGCTGGCGTTCTTCCTGTACCGCTCGGAACCTGGTCAGCTGGGCTGCTTCTACCCGAGCCCGGCGGGCGCCACCGAATGCGCGCTCGACCTGCCCGCGTGGCAGCGGCTGGCCGCCGGGCACCCGCTGCTGGGCCAGGCCGAGCCGGACGTGGAAGCCGTGCTCATCAGCCAGGACGAGTCGGCCGGCCTCGAGTACTTCATCGTGCCGGTGGACGCCTGCTACGAGCTGGCCGGGCGGATGCGGATGCTGTGGCGCGGCTTCGACGGCGGTACCGAGGCCCGGCAGAGCATCGCGGATTTCCTGGCCGATGTCCGCCGCCGGGCCAAGGCCGCCCGGCGGGACCCCAGCCATGGCTGAGCTGGTGTTCGACTGCATCGGCGCCCGGCCGGAACGTTATGCGGTCGTGCCCTCGTTCAGCCTGATGCTGCGCATCAGCGAGACGACCGGGCAGCAGGTGGACGCGATCGCGCTGCGTGCGCAGCTCCGCATCGAGCCATTCCGGCGGGCGTACTCCGACGCCGAGGCGGACCGGCTGCATGACCTGTTCGGCGAGCGGCAGCGCTGGTCGGACACGCTCAAGCCACTCCAGTTCGCGATGCTCTCCGCCATGGTGCCTGGCTTCACCGGCAGCATCGAGATCGACCTGCCGGTGCCGTTCAGCTATGACCTGCAGATCGCCTCGACACGGTATTTCAGCTCGCTGGACGACGGGGAAATCCCGCTGCTGCTGCTGTTCAGCGGGACGATCTTCGGGCAGGCGGGCGGGCGGCTTCAGGTGCAGCAGGTGCCGTGGAGCAAGGAGACCACGTTCCGGCTGCCGGTCAGCCTGTGGCGCGAGGCGGTGGACGTGCACTTCCCCGACGCGGCGTGGATCACGATGAGCCGCCACACGCTCGATGAGCTGATCCGGTTCAAGAGCCGGCATGCGCTGCCCACCTGGGACGCCACCGTGGCCGCGCTGCTCGCCCAGTCCGCCCGGGAGGAGACATGACCGGGCGCGGCGCGGTGCCCCCGGGCCAGGCCCTGGACCAGGCGATGGATCACGCCCGGCAGGTGGCCGACGCGATCCTCTATGAGGGCTACCTGCTCTACCCGTACCGGGCCTCGGCGCAGAAGAACCAGGAGCGGTTCCAGTTCGGCGTGCTCATGCCGCCCGGGTACGCCCAGGTCGACCCGGGTGAGCCGGCCAGCAGCCAGACCGAGTGCGTGCTGGAGCCCAGGTCCGCCGCGGAGCTGACCGCGCGGATCCGGTTCCTCCAGCTGCGGCGGCGGACGGTACTGGCCGCGCCGGGCTTCGCCGAGGTCGGCTCGCTGCGGGTGGGCGGCACCGAGTACGTGCCGTGGGATGAGGCGGCCGAACACGAGCACCAGGTCACCGTCCCGCTCGCCGAGCTGCTGTCCGGCCGGGCGGAGTTCCCGTTCCGCCTGCCCGGAGGGCTCGACGAGGAGGATCTGGCCGGGCCGGACGGTCAGCTGGCCGGCGCTGGTGCGCCGCTGGCAGACGCTGTCCGGGATGATCCGGCTGACCGCGGAACGGCTGCCGGGGCCCTACGGCGTGCTCCGGGTCCGGCTGACGGTGGCCAACGGCAGCGAGGTCGCCTGGCCGCTCACCCGTCGCGCCGACGGGCTGCCGTTCGCCCTGGTCGCCGCCCATTCGCTGATCTCTGTCCCGGGCGGCCGGTTCCTGTCCATGACCGACCCGCCGGAATGGGCCGCGCCCATGGTGAGCGGCTGCGTGAACACCGGCACCTGGCCCGTGCTCGGCGGCCCGGCGGGCTGCGCCGAGCTGATCCTGTCCTCGCCGGTCATCCTGTACGACCACCCGGAGATCGCCGCGGAGAGCGCGGGCCAGCTGTATGACTCGACCGAGATCGACGAGATCCTCACGCTGCGCACGCTGACCCTGACCGACGGGGAGAAGCAGCAGGCCCGGGACACCGACCCGCGGGCCGCCGAGTTGCTGGACCGGCTCGACCACCTGCCGCCCGAGATGCTGGAGCGGATGCACGGCGCTATCCGGTACCTGCGGCAGGCCGGCGAAGCGGCCACGGCCCCCGGGGGCCCCAGCCCGAATGCGGCGCCGGGCGGCCACGGCGGGCCCGATCCAGCCATCGCCAGGCCCGATCCGGTCAGCGCCGGGCAGGCGCCGTGGTGGGATCCCGGCGCGGACCAGTCGGTGTCGCCGGAGACCGACCACGTGCTGATCGCCGGGGTCCGGGTCGCCCGGGGCAGCCGGGTGCGGATGTGCCCGGGGCACCGCCGGGCCGACGCGCAGGATCTGTTCCTGGCTGGCCGGACCGCGCTGGTCGAGGCGGTGCTGTTCGACGTGGACGGCCAGGTGCACCTGGCCCTGCTGCCGGACGATGACCCCGCGGCCGACCTGCAGCGCAGCCACGGCCGGTTCCTGTACTTCGGCCCTGACGAGGTGGAGCCCATCGGGGCCGCGAGCTAACCAGGCAACGCATCCAGCAGGCAGAGGAGGACCGGATGATCGGCAGGCTCGTCAAGGCAGGGGTGATAGCCGTGCTTCTCGTGCTGCTCATCCAGTCGCTGCCGGATATCAAGCGCTATCTCGAACTGCGCGAGATGTAGCGGGCCCGCGCGGCCGGCACCGGCATGGCACCAGCCGGGGGGCGGCAGGCGTGGACTTTCTCACCATGTAGTCATATATGCATGACTATGCCCGTCATGCCGCGGCCGCCCTGGCGCCGCCGGGCCGCTAGCCGGCCGTGCTGAAGAAGCCGCCGCGCGTCCCCGCCGCGGCCATGCCGCCGCCCTGGCTGGTCGAGGTGGTCCGGCCGGCGCCGGCGAAGCCACCGTGGGCGGCGATGCTGCGCGCCGCCTTGGCCGTCTGCGGGCCACTGGCGTTCGGGCATATTATCGGCGCGCCGGTCCCCGGCCTGCTCGGTGCGATGGGTGGCCTGCTCGGGGCGGTGGTGGACCGGGGCGGCACCTATCCGGCCCGGATCAGGCGGGTCGCCACCGCGGGGATCTTCGGCGGCGCCGCGGGGCTGCTGCTCGGCATGCTGGTGCACGGCCGGGGCTGGCTGGCCGTGCTGATCCTGGTGCTGGTGGCCGGCCTGTCCGCGGTGCTGTCCGTGGCCGGCGCGACCGCCGCCATCACCAGCCTGCAACTGCTCGTCTACAGCATCCTTGGCACCGGCCCGCTGGGCGCGCTGCGGCCCTGGTGGTGGCCGCCGGTCCTGCTGCTGGCCGGTGTGGCCTGGTCGCTGCTGCTGTTGCTGCCAGCCTGGGTGGCCAGCCCGCTGTCCGCCGAGCAGCGCAGCACGGCGGCCGTCTACCGGGCCATGGCCCGCGCGCTGCGCGCCGCCGGGACCCCGGAGTTCGCGGCCGCGCATCAGCAGGTGGTGACCGCGCTGAACGCCGCCTGGGACGACCTCGCCTCGCGCCGGGCGCGGACCAGCGGCCGGGACCCCGGCCTGGTCCGGATCGCCGCGCTGCTCAACCTGACCCACCCGCTCACCGAGGCCGCGGTGACCGCGGTCCAGGAGGGGGTCAAGGTCGGGCCGGAGGTCTTGGATGCGCTGGACGGGATCGCCGACGCGCTGCAGCTCGGCACGCCGGTGCCGCAGTCGCCGCCGGTGACCGGGCGCAGGCCGGGCGAGCGGGCACTGGCCACCGCGGTGGCCACCGCGGCCGATGTGCTGGCCGGCCAGCGCCGGCCCGGACGGATGCCCCGGATGCCGCGACGGCGCCTGCCGGACCGGCTACGCGACATCGTCGACGAGACCGTGGGCGGCCGGCTGACCCGGATCTTCGCGCTGCGGCTGATGGCGTCGGTCGGGGTGGCCGAGGTGCTCAGGCAGGCCATTTCGGTGCAGCGCTCGTACTGGGTGGTGCTCACCGTGGCCATCGTGCTCCGCCCCGATCTGGGCTCGGTGTTCGCCCGCGCCCTGCAGCGCGGCATCGGGACCGTGGTCGGCGCCGTGCTGGGCGCGGTCATCCTCGTGCTGCTGCCCCCCGGGCCGCTGCTGCTGATCCCATGCGCCGTGTTCGCCGCGCTGCTGCCCTACGGCCGGGACCGGAACTGGGGACTCTTCAGCACATTCCTGACCCCGCTCGTAGTGCTGCTCATCGACCTTCTGCAACCGATCGGCTGGGGGCTGGCTCTGGACCGGCTGATCGACACCCTGCTGGGCTGCGGCATCGTACTGCTGGTCGGGTACGCGCCGTGGCCATCGGCCTGGCAGGCTCACCTGCCGCAGCAGCTGGCCAGCGCGCTCGATATGGTGGCCCGGTACACGGACCAGGCACTGCTCATCGCGCCCGGGCATTCCGCGCTCCGGCGGACCACTTACCGGGCCCTCTCTGACCTCCGCGCGGAGTTCCAGCGGACCATGGCAGAGCCGCCGTCAGTGAGCAGGCGGGCCGCCCGGTTGTGGCCGGCCCTGATCGGCCTGGAGCATGTCATGGACACGGTGATCGCTACGTCGGTGCACGCGGAGCTGGAGGGCTGGCAGCCCTCGGACGCGGAGCGCAACCAGCTGGTGGCCGCGCTGCGCGCGATGGCTGCCAGCATCCGGGCCGGGCAGCCGCCGGCCGCCAAGCCACTGCCGTACCGCGAAGAACTCCAGCCGGTGGCCGGCGCCATCCGGGACGTCCAGCGGCTGCTGGCCGGCGACCGCGCGGCCTAGGAGCGGGTGTGTCGGCGGACTGGCGCACCAGCGCCCGCGATGGGCTGGTCGTACTGCTCACCGTGACCACCGGTGCGGTGGACGCGGCCTCGTTCCTGTACCTGGGCCACGTATTCTGCAGCGTGGTCACCGGGACCATGGTGCTGCTCGGCATCTCGGTCGGCACCCATGACCCAGGGCTGGCGCTGAACTGCGGGGTGGCCCTGGTCAGTTACATCGTGGGGGTGGTGGCCGGGACGCCACTGGCGGTCCGCCGGGCGGGCCGCTGGCTGGAGGGTTGGCCGGTGCACCGCTGGCACCGGGCCACCAAGCACCACGAGATCTGGCCGTCCTGGCTGACCGTCGCACTGGCGGTGGAGTTCGGCATGCTGGCCGTGTTCTCGCTGGGCTGGGAGTTGACCAGCGGGCGGCCGTCTGGCGTGGCGCAGCGGCTGCTGCTGGCCACCGTCGGGGTGGCCATGGGCATCCAGGGCGCGACCATCCGCCAGCTCGGCGAGATATCGACGACCTACCTGACCGGCACGCTGACCGGGGTGATCTCGGCGCTGGCCACCGGCCGGACGCCCGACGGGCTGCGCCGCAGCCTGGGCATCTTCGTCGCGCTGGTGACCGGTGCGATCCTCTCCGCGCTCATCACGATGCAGGCGCCCGCGCTGCTGCCAATCCTGGTCCTGGCGCCGCTCGCGCTGGTCGTCTGGCTGGCGTCGGCCCGGTTCGGGCCGCGCCCGGCCGCCGCTGACCAGGCCCGCCGCTGACCAGGCCCGCCGCTGACCAGGCCCGCCGCACAGCCCCCCTCTAATCAGCCGGCTGGCGCCGGTCCACGATGTACCCGGCCACGACCATGATGCCGAGCGCGCCGGCCGGCGGCAGCGTGACCAGCCCGGGCAGCTGGTAGCGCCAGCTGAACTCGAAGAAGTCCGAGGCCAGCAGCACCGCGGCCGCGCTGGCCATGGTGAGCAGGCAGGCCTCCGCCGTGCCGCGCCGGTCCGCGCTGGCCCGGCGCCGGAGCAGCCCGCAGCAGCCGGCCACCCCGGCCAGCGTGGCCAGCAGCAACAGCGGGCCCGGCGGGTACCCGCCGCCCAGCTGGTAGCTGCGCAGGAAGCCGGCCAGCCCGGTGGCCACGGCGGGCCGGTCCGCGTACCGGCGGCCGGCCCGGATCACCCTGGCCTTGCCCGCCGGGGTGAGGTGGACGAACTGCAGCCGCCCGTGCCGCAGGCTGATGTACGGCGGATAGACCGGGTAGATCCGCTGGAACTGCCACCGGGTAATGGTCACGTCACCCGGGGCGGTGCCCCTGGTCAGGGCGAACAGCTTGACCGAGTCCCGGGCCCACGCCGCGGCCACCCGCAGCGGCTGCTGGATCAGCACCTGGCGGCTGAACTCGTCGGCGAACGTGATGTGCGGCATGCCCCTGGGCGGGACGGCGGTCTTGATCGGCGATCCGGCGCCGTGATCCAGCCAGTCCGGGCCGAGCAGCTGCTGCTGGTGCGGTGGGCAGAGCGGGCGTTCATAGCGGGGCAGCGACAGCGTGGCGCAGTCGGCCGCCGCGGCGGTCCGCCCGTAGATCGTGCCGGCCGCGTACGGGGCCAGCCCGAAATGCTTGATCGTCACGTAGTTGCGGTAGCCGATGAACAGGATGGGCAGTGCGAACGCGACCGCCAGCACCACCGCCTGCATCAGCTTGCGCCGCCAGCCGGGCACGGCGACCAGCAGGTAGAGCAGCGCGGGCAGGATAAAGATCTCACCGACCTGCCGCACGGTCGCCGAGGCGCCCAGCGCCAGCCCGCCCGCCAGCACCAGCGCGGTTGGTGGCCGCCGCTCCCAGAGCAGGACGGCCAGGCCCGCCACGATCAGTACCTCGAACGCGGTGTCCGGCATGATCGACTGCTCGATCTGCAGCTGGTACGCATCCAGCAGCACCGGCGCCGTAGCCAGCGCGGCCAGCCAGTTCGGCACCCCGCGGCGGCGCAGCACCAGGTACAGCACGACGGCCATGGCCAGCCCGGCCAGGTGCTGCAGGGCCGCCACCATGGCCAGCGAGCCCACCTTGAGGAACGCCTGCAGCATCAGCTGGTATCCGGGCGGGTCGTTGCCCGGGTACGCGCCGAACAGGTACTTGATCGAGTCGATGTAAACCAGAGCCGGCCGGTAGGCGAGCTGGGTCACCACACGCAGCGCCAGGCCCACGGCCAGCAGGATGGCCATCAGCCAGTGCCGCCGCAGCGCGGCCGCCAGCCGGCCCAGCAGGCCCGGGCCGGTACCGGCGGTAGCCCCGCCGCGCGGGCCGGCCGGATCGGCGCGGACCCGCGCCGGAATCGCTCGCATGGCCCCCCCGGGAAGCTCTTGGTAAGCGTAATGGAACTCTAGGTAACTCCTGCAGCAGCCTAGCGGCCGGGCCCGTCCGCCGGGCTAGCCACCGGCCAGCCGGGTGCTGACCTCGGCCCGCCGGGCCAGCGCCGGCCGGCTGTCAGCCCCCGTGCCTAGCATCTCCCCATGGCCGCCACCCCAGCGCACCCGGGGTCCGAGTCCTGGGCGTCGCTCCGCGCCCAGGTCAGACACCAGGCGGCCGGGCTGGTTGCGCCCGGGCCGCCCGGCCCGGGGCAGTGCCGGACCTGCCGCGGCCCGGCCCAGCGTGGTTTTACCCAGTGCTTCCAGTGCCGCCTGCACGCCGAGACCGTCCCGGGCAGCCTGGCCGACGTGGTGGTGCCCGTCGGGTACGCGCCGAAGGGCAGCCGCCTGGCCCGGCAGCTCTGGCAGTACAAGGCCGGGCCGGACACGGCCGGGCGGGCCGCGGCGCAGCGCGAGCTGCGCGCGCTGCTGCTTGTCTTCCTCCGCGACCACGGGCCGTGTGTCTGGCGCGCCGCCGCGATGCCGCCGCCCAGCCATGTCGCGGTGGTGCCCAGCGGCCGCGGCCGGCCGGGCCCGCACCCGCTGGCTGCCCTGATCATGCCGTGCCTGGCGCTGCCCTGGGCCCGGCTGGCCCTTAGCACACCGGACGGCCCAATAGGCCACCACCTCGATCCGGGCCGGTTCCGGGCCAGCGCCCCGCTGCGCAGTGTCGCCCCACTGCGCGGTGTGGCCCCGCTATGCAGTGTCGCCCCGCTGCGCGGCGCGGCCGTGCTGCTCCTCGACGACACCTGGACATCCGGCGGCAGTGCGGAGGCCGCGGCGGTCGCGTTACGGGCGGCCGGTGCCCGGTATGTGGCCGTGCTGGTGCTCGGCCGGCACCTGGACCGGCTGCCACCCGGCCTGGGCCAGCCGTTCCGGCCGGACCGCTGCGCAGTACATGAGTTGCCGCCGCTCAATAGGCTTAACCCCGTGATTTCCGATAACCCCTCACGGACCGCGCTGGTCCGCAGGGCCCGGCGGATCAACCGGGAACTCGCCGTGCTCTACCCCGATGCGCACACCGAGCTGAACTTCAGCTCCCCGCTGGAACTGCTGGTCGCGACCATCCTGTCCGCGCAGACCACCGACAAGCGGGTCAACCTGGTCACTCCGGTGCTGTTCGCCCGGTACCAGTCGGCGGCCGACTACGCCGCCGCCGACCGCGCCGAGATGGAGAAGATCATCCAGTCCACCGGGTTCTTCCGGGCCAAGACCAACAGCCTGATCGGCCTGGGCCAGGCGCTGTGCGAGCGGTTCGGCGGGCAGGTTCCGGGCCAGCTAGCCGGCCTGGTCACGCTGCCCGGGGTGGGCCGCAAGACCGCGAACGTCGTGCTGGGCAATGCCTTCGGGGTGCCCGGCATCACCGTGGATACGCACTTCGCCCGGCTGTCCCGGCGGTTCGGCTGGACCACCCAGACCGACCCGGACAAGATCGAGCAGGAGGTCGGCTCACTGTTCCCTAAGTCGGAGTGGACCATCCTGTCGCACCGGCTGATCTGGCACGGCAGGCGGGTCTGCCACGCCCGCAAGCCCGCCTGCGGGGCGTGCGAGATAGCCGGGCTGTGCCCGTCCTTCGGTGAGGGCCCCACCGACGAGAAAACGGCCCGTGCCCTGGTGAAACCGGGTCCCTTCTCATGAGCGCGCTGTCTGCCCGGGGGGACGACCCCCCGCTCTGCTCTCCCGGGGGACAGCCCCCGGAGCCCCCGGCCCCCGATCGCCGCTTCGCGCCGAGCGGCAGCACGCTGCCGCGGCCAGCGGACACCGCCAATCCCAGCAGCGGGCCGCCGGCCTGGCTGCGGGACCTGGCCGTGGCCGCCGCGCAGAGCCCGGTGCCGCCGTTGCTCCGGCCCCCGCCGGCCGGCGGCCGCGCGTCGGCCGTGCTGGTCCTGTTCGGCGACGGGCCGGACGGCCCCGACCTGCTGCTGGTGCAGCGTGGCCCCGGGCTGCGCCGGCATTCCGGCCAGCCCGCCTTCCCCGGCGGCGCCATCGACCCCGGTGACGGGGGCCCGGTGCCGGCCGCGCTGCGCGAGGCGGCCGAGGAAGCCGGGGTGGACCCGGCCGGGGTTGAGGTGCTGGCCGTGCTGCCGGACCTGTTCATTGCGCGCAGCGGGTTCGCGGTCACCCCGGTGCTGGCCTGGTGGCGCCGGCCGGTCCCGGTCGCCCCGGCCGACCCGCCCGAGGTGACCGCGGTGGCCCGCGTCCCGCTCAGCGAACTGGCCGACCCGGCCCGGCGGCTGCGCATCCGGCACCCGTCCGGGGTCACCGGCCCGGCCTTCCGGGTCCGCGGCATGCTGGTCTGGGGATTCACCGCCGCGCTGGTCGACCGGCTGCTCACGCTGGGCGGCTGGGAGCAGCCCTGGGATCACGGCCGGGTCGAGGAACTGCCGCCGGAGACATTTCCCGCCGGGAGTTGACGCCAGGCCGGGCGGGGTTAGGGCCTGGCCTATTAGCACAGTGCGAGCCAACCACCGGGTTGCGCGCTATACGGTGGGCGGGTGTCGGGTGACGTGCTTGACCTGATCTTGATAGCGCTCGCCGCGGCGTTTGCCGTGGCCGGCTACCGGCAGGGCTTTATTGTCGGCATCCTGAGCTTCGCCGGTTTTCTCGGCGGGGCCGCTATCGGCGCTACGTTCGCGCCGAAGCTGGCCCGCTCGCTGGTGCAGGGCACCACCCAGCAGGCCCTGGTCGCGATCGTGGCGGTGTTCGTCGCGGCCATGATCGGCCAGTTGCTCGCGTCGGCGCTCGGCGCCGCGCTGCGCTCCCGGGTGAACTGGCGCCCGGCGACCATGATCGACTCCGTGGCCGGCGCCGCGGTGAGCGTCCTGTCCGTGCTGCTCATCGCGTGGCTGATCGGCTCGGCCGTGGTCAACGCGCCGTTCGCCATGGTGACCAGCCAGGTGAACCGCTCGGCCGTGCTGAAGGCCGTGGATGGGGTCATGCCGTCCGCCGCGCGGACCATGTTCTCCGATTTCCGCAGCCTGCTGGCCAGCGGCCCGTACGTGCAGGTGTTCGGGGCGCTGGGCGCCGAGCCGGCGCTGACCGTGGCCGCGCCGGACCCCGCCGTGCTCAACGCCAAGGGCCTGGTCACGGCCCGGGACAGCATCGTGAAGGTCATCGGCGTCGCGCCCAGCTGCTCCCGGCGCATCGAGGGATCCGGGTTCGTCATCTCCCCGCAGCACATCCTGACCAACGCGCACGTGGTGGCCGGGGTCACCCAGGGCCAGACGGTGATCACCCGCCAGGGGCGTCACCTGCCCGCCACCGTGGTGATGTTCGACCCGGAGCGGGACCTGGCCGTGCTCTACGTCCCCCGGCTGCGGGCGGCGCCGCTGCCTTTCGCCGGCCCGCAGCCGTTGGGTTCCACCGCGATCGTCGCCGGGTACCCGCTGGACGAGAACTTCACCGCGGTGCCGGCCCGGATCGGCGACGACCAGCTGGCCCAGGCCCCGGACATCTACCAGTCCAAAGAAGTCACCCGGCAGATCTACTCGATCCGGGCTGACGTCCGGGCGGGCAACTCCGGCGGCCCGCTGCTGAACCCGGAGGGCACCGTGGACGGGGTGGTCTTCGCCGCCGCGGTGGGCGTCAAGGACACCGGTTACGCATTGACCGCGGCCGAGGTCAGGTCCGATGTCAGCCGGGGTGCGAACGCCACTACCGCCACGTCCACCCAGGCCTGCGACTAATTTTTCTGAACGCCAGTGCCCGCGACCCGGCCGCCGCCCCCACCCGGCCGTCCCCGCCGGGTGCGCGGTTCGTGATCATGGGCGAGGTAGAGCCAGAACCCTACTCAGCCCATGATCACGAGATGAGTGCGCTTGATCATCAAGGGGAGCGGGTCAGCGTGAGGTGCGTGTCCAGCCCGGCCAGCCTGCCGACCTCGATGCGCTCGGCCAGGGCGGCACTGGCCGTGGCCAGCCCGCCCGCGTCGATGCCGTAGGGGGCCGCCCCGGCGTAGCCGCCGACCCGCTCCGCGCCCCGGCGCAGCAGCGCGGCAGCACCGCGCGCGTTACCGCGCTGAGCGTGGGTCAGGCCCACCGCGAGCTGGGCCAGGCCGCGCCACAGCTCACGCTCGGCGGCTGGGGCCTGCTTCCAGGACGCCTCGAGTACCTCGTGGGCGTGGAATGGGCGCCCGGTGTCGAGGAGTTGCTGGGCCAGCGCCAGCGACTCGGCTGGCGGGAGGGAGATGTCGTCCGGGACCCGGTCCGCGCCGGCGGCGCCGTGCGGCAGTGGCCGGCCCAGCTCGTCCCGTGGGCGCGCGTTGCGAGGTCTTCCGGCGGCATCCCGGTCGCGAGCCGGTCCGGAATCCCTCGCGGGAGGTTCAGGGGAGCCGTTCCCGGTCCGCCGCGGCGGCTGGCCGCCGCTCGGCGCGGAGCGGCGATCGGGGGGATCCGGGGGGTCGTCCCCCGCCCGCTGCGGCGGCTGGCCGCCGCTCGGCGCGGAGCGGCGATCGGGGGGATCCGGGGGGTCGTCCCCCCGGGCAGGTACCGTCATCGCTCGGGTTCGGGGTCGGCCAGCCAGCCGCGCAGCTCGGTGTCGAGCCGCTGTGGCTGCTCCTCGTGCGGGAAATGCCCGGACCCGTCGAGCAGCCGCCAGCGATACGGGCCGTCCACGTGCCGGCCGGCGCCGCGCGCGGTCGCGGGCAGCACGCAGGTGTCCAGCGAGCCCTGCAGATGCAGGGTGGGGGCCTGGATCGGCGCCCGCATCCGCTGCGCGTAGCGCAGCCCGTCCGGCCGCAGCCGGGAGCGCATGAACCAGCGGTGGTACTCCAGGGCGGAGTGCGCCACCGATGGGATGCACATCGCGGTCCGGTAGCGGCGCTCGGTCTCCGGATCCGGCCAGCCCGGGCCGGACCAGGCGTGCAGCATCTGGCCGACCCGCTGGGCATGGTCCCGGACCAGGCTGTGCTCGGGCAGCACCGGGACCTGGAAGCCGAACGCGTAGCCGCTGCGGCGGCCCTGGCCGAGCGGGTCGGTGAGCAGGGCAGAACGCATCCGCAGCGGGTGGGCCATCGAGATGACCCCTAGCCGCCGGACCACCTTGGGGTAGTAGGCAGCCATGGTCCAGGCCACCAGGCCACCCCAGTCGTGCCCGATGACCACGGCGTTCGCCTCGCCTAGCGAGCGGATCAGCCCGGCCGCGTCGGACGCCGCCGTGATCAGGTCGTAGCCGCGCGGCGGCTTGTCGCTGCCGCCGTAGCCGCGCAGGTCCGCGGCGACCGCGCGATAGCCCGCGTCGGCCAGGGTGACCAGCTGGCTGCGCCAGGTCCACCAGAACTGCGGGAAGCCGTGCAGCATGAGCACCAGCGGGCCGTCCCCGGCTTCGGCAATGTGGAACCGGGTGCCGTTCGCGCTGATCGCCCGGTGCGACCACGGGCCATCGACGTAGATGGCTGACTCGCCCCGCAGGGTCATCAGGTCAGCCCGCCTCGACCGCCGGCCGGCCCGGCGTCTCCTCGTCCCGCTTCAGCACGGCCAGGTCCTCCTGCACGGATTCGCGGGTCCGCCGCAGCCCGCTCATCCCCTTCAGCCGGGCCCGGATGACCAGGGCGCAGATGGCGGCCAGCACGGCCCACGTCCCGGCCACGATCAGGAACGCGGCCCAGTTCCAGATACCCGCTGCGATCAGCCCGTAGGCATAGGCGAAGCTCAGCATGACCAGGATGAGGAAGCCGAAGAACATAATGGTGCCGCCCAGGGCGGCCGCCAGGCCAACCCGTACGGCGTCCCCGCGCAACTCCACCTTGGCCAGGTCGATTTCAAACTTGACCAGCGTGGTGACATCCTTGATGGCCTGCGAGACAAGGTCCCCGATTGACGGCTCCCTGGCATTGCCCAGCGACCGCGTAACTGTCGGCCTGGCCATCCGCACTCCCCTCGCGCGATCGGTGCCACTCACATTCCCCGTGCGTCACTTCCACACGGCGGGCGCAGGTCAGTCCAGGCGCCAGGCGCCAGGAATTGCCCGTAAATCCCGGGAACAGCAGTCCCCGGGACGTGATCTTACGGGATTACCTGGCCGCAGTTCAGCGCGGCCTTACGGTATTGGCCGCCAGCACCACAATGACCAGGCGCTACGGCATTTGCGGCGGAGCCGGAGGGCGGGAAGACGATCCGGGGGTCACGGGGTCTTCCCCCCGGACAACAAACACCCTGACACGGCAGGTCTGGCTACCAAGCGTGCACCTCATCCCGGGCAGGCCCGCCACTACGTGCTAACAGGCCAGGACCTGCCTCGGTCGCCTTCCGCGGCTGCTGGTCGCGTGGGTACCTGGCTGCCGTGCCAGGACGCTTGCTCTAGTCACCTTTCTACGGCGGATCAGCGGGCAGGGAAAGACCTGGCCGAGATGGATTCGTTATCTCGATCGATCAGCGCTGTCGCATTCCTGGGCGGCGTGGTCCGGCCGGTCAGGGCCGGGTCTGGGCAGCCCGGCGGTGGGCAGGTCACGGAACGCCGGCCCGGGCCAGCCGCCCTGCTCGGCGAGGCGACGCGGCGCTGGTCCGGGTTCACCGGGTGCGGCCTGGCCAGCCCCGACACAACTGACCGGTGTGCTCGCGGATCCGCTCCATCCACTGGTGGCCGGCCCCGGGCGGGCTGAAAGCAGCTGGGGCACCGCGCCGCGGACCGCGTCCCCCTGCTGATCAGGCCATTCCGGTAAAACGAGGCCCGAAGGCCCGGGTGGCCGGCTTGGCGATGATCGTCTTGTCCAGGTCAAAGAACGCCGCGGCCGGCCGGCTGCCGCCGGCGACGGGACTAGTCATAGCACCGGCGCCTATGGCGAATACCTGCAATCGTTGTCATCTAGCCATGACCAATTGGTAACTTGGCCCAGATACACGTAGGCTTTGCTGCGTGACGGGACCGGCTCTGCCCCCCCGGGGCCGGACCGTTTGGCGACCCCCGCTCTCCCCCCCGGCGGGGGTCGCCCCCTTCCCGCCATCTTGTGGGTGTTTGCCCTGGTCAGGACGACATTTTGGCGGCTGCGCCAGAACTGTCCCGGCCACTACTGTCCGGCTCGCGCGCGGGCGGCCAGCAGCCCGTCCAGCAGCGTGAGCGCACCCGGCTTGGACAGTGGCTCGTTGCCGTTCCCGCACTTCGGTGACTGAATGCAGGACGGGCAGCCGGCCTGGCACCCACAACTGCGAACGGCGTCTGCGGTTGCCGACAGCCAGTCCCCGGCGGCCTGGAAGCCGCGCTCGGCGAAGCCGGCCCCGCCGTCGTGCCCGTCGTAGACGAATACGGTCAGCTGGCCGGTTGCCGGGTGCTCGTCCGCCGACACGCCGCCCACGTCCCACCGGTCGCACGCCGCGAACAGCGGCAGCAGCCCGATCGAGGCGTGCTCCGCCGCGTGCGCCGCCCCGGGCAGGTCCACCCCCTGGCCGAGCAGGCACCGGCGCCGCTCGGCCGAGATCGTCCACCACACCGCGCGGGTGCGCAGCGTCTGCGGCGGCAGGCTGAGCGGGAACTGGCCGAGCAGGCGGTTGGACCGGGTCCCGCGCCGTACGTACCCGGTGACCTGCCGTCTCACCTGAACATCGCCGAAATGCACCGTGGCACCCGGCCAATCCGCGCTGTGCAGCGCGCGGGTGACCTCGATCGTGGTGACCTGCCGGGCCGAGGTGGCATATCCCGGGTCGGCGGGCCGGACCAGCGCCACCCCGGCGGCCAGGTCGAGCTCCTCGACCAGGTACGTCTCGCCCTGGTGCAGGTAGACCGCCCCGGCGTGGACGAGCAGGTGCGCGGATGGCTCGTCCACCGTCCCGATCAGCCGGCCAGTAGGCAGCTCTACGATCTTGACCGGGCGGGTCCCGGTGCCGCGCAGCCCGGTCTGCTGCGGCCTGCCCCGGCTGGTCCAGTACAGCGCGCCGCCGCGGCGGCGCAGCATCCCGCGGCGGGTCAGCGCGTCCGCGATCTCGCCGCCGCCGGGGCCGAACGTGTCCAGGTCGGTCTGGGTGAGCGGCAGTTCCGCGGCCGCCGCGCACAGATGCGGGGCCAGCACGTATGGGTTGCCCGGGTCCAGCACGGTCGCCTCGACCGGGCGGTGCAGCAGCGCCTCGGGGTGGTGTACCAGGTAGCTGTCCAGCGGGTCGTCCCTGGCGATCAGCACCACGACCGCGGGCCGGCCCGCCCGGCCCGGCCGGCCTGCTGCCACAGCGCGGCCCGGGTGCCCGGCCAGCCGGCGATCAGCACCGCATCCAGGCCGGTGATGTCCACACCCAGTTCCAGCGCGGTGGTGGTGGCCAGCCCGGTGATGGCGCCGGTGCGCAGCGCCTCTTCCAGCGCCCGGCGGTCCTCGCGCAGGTAACCGGACCGGTAGGCGGCTACCCGCTCGCTTTCGGCCGCCGCGCCTGCCTCGCGGAGCGCCCGCCGCGCGGCCTGCGCGACTCCCTCGGCGCCGCGCCGGGACCGGGTGAAGGCCAGCACCGGGACCTGCCCGGCCACCAGGTCAGCGAGCAGGGTGGCCGCTTCCGCGGTGGCGCTGCGCCGGGCCGGCGCGTCCGCTTCGCCGTGCGCCCGGCCCAGCGGCGGCTCCCACAGGGCGAACGTGACCGGCCCGCGGGGCGCGGCGTTCTCGGTGACCGCATCGGCCGGCCGCCCGGTCAGCTGCCGCGCGCAGCCGGCTGGGTCGCTGACCGTGGCCGAGGCGAGCAGGAACACCGGTCCCGGGCCGGCTGGTCCGGTGCTGGCCGGCGCGGATGATGTCTCAATGTGATGCACCGCGACCCGGTGCAGCCGGCGCAGCACCTGAGCCACGTGCGAGCCGAACACGCCGCGGTAGGTATGGCACTCATCGACCACGATGTAGCGCAGCCGGCGGTAGAACCCGGTCCACCGGGCATGCCGGGGGAGCAGCGTCTGGTGCAGCATGTCCGGCGTGGTCAGCAGATAGTTGGCGTGGCTGCGGGCCCAGTCCCGCTGGGTGGCCGGCGTGTCGCCGTCCAGCACCGCGGCGCGCACTCCGGGGATGCCCAGCTCGCCGAGCGCGCGCAACTGGTCCGCGGCCAGCGCCCGGGTCGGCGCCAGATAGAGCACGGTGCCCGCCTCCAGCACCGCGGTCAGCGCGGGCAGCAGGTAGCCGAGCGACTTCCCGGACGCGGTTCCGGTAGCGATGATCACGTCCCGGCCGGCCCGGGCCGCGTCGGCCATGGCCGCCTGGTGTGCCCACGGCGCGGCCATGCCGAGCCCGGAAAACGCCCCGGTCACCTCGTCCGGCGCCCACGCTGGCCAGGTCACCCGGCGCCCTTCGCGGCCGGCCATGTACTCTACGTGGATCAGGCGTCCTGACTGCGCACCGTGGCGCAGCACGAGGTCGGCGGGGGAGGCAGCCGCGGGCAGGGGTTCGCCGGGCCGGAGTGGAGTGAGCGTAGTCATCGGCTCCCAGTGTGACATCTGTACCCGAGGTGCCTCGAAGCATGAACTCGTGTAGACATGACGTCAGAGCGTGGTTGAATGCGCCACGGGACCGCTCGACCACTGATGAGATAGACATAGCCCGACCGACGAGGGCTGCATGGCGCTGGAGGATTTGTGGATCTGAAGCTTGACCACCACACCAGGGACGGTATCGAGGTTGTCGACGTCGAGGGTGAGATCGACGTCTACACCGCGCCGCGGCTCCGCGAGCTGCTTATCGAACTGGTGAATAACGGTCATTACCAGCTCGTGGTGAACATGGAAAAGGTGGAGTTCCTCGACTCGACCGGCCTGGGCGTGCTGGTCGGCGGGCTGAAGCGGGTCCGCGCTCACGACGGGTCACTGGACCTGGTGTGCACCCAGGAGCGCATCCTCAAGATCTTCCGCATCACCGGGCTGACCAAGGTGTTCGGGATTCACGACAGCGTCGACGAGGCGATCACCGCCCGGAAGTCGGAGAAGTAGCGGGCTACGTACGCTCTTCATCCGTCATGGCCACTGTCGAAATGAGCTTCACGCCGCTGCCGGTGCACGTCCGCACGGCCCGGCTGGTCGCCACCGCCGTCGCGCGGCGCAGCGGCGTCGAGGAGGCCCTCCTCGACGAGGTCCGCCTCGCGGTGGGTGAGGCCTGCTCCCGCGCGGTCGAGGCGCATCAGGTGCAATGCCCGGCCGAACCGGTCCGGATCGAGCTGACCGGCTCGGACGGGCGGTTCGAGGTTGTCGTTACCGACGCGGCGATCGTCGCGCCGGATCCGGCGGCCAGCGCTGACGGGCCGGCCGCTGGCTGGCTCGGCAACGGGGTAGCCAACGGTGACAGCGCTCACACTGCGGGTGCCTTCCCGCAGGAGGGCCTGGGCCTCGCGGTGATCGCGGGGCTGGCCGACGATGTGCAGTTCACCCGCACGTCCGCCGGGCTCAGCATCAGGATGAGCTGGCCATCTGGCGGGACCGCCGGCTGACCAGCCACGCCATGCGGGCTGCAGCCGATGTGCGGACATCTCTGCCAGCCGCAGCACTAATGTGATTACCTGCAGGGGGAGCAGCGCGGCCCGCACCGGGCCTGACCCCGCCTCGCATCCGGCGGGCCGACATGCGTAGACTCCCGGCACTGCTTTTTTGGCACTGTGTCCACCCTGTCCGTCTTCGGCCGTTTCGGACGCGTGCCACTGTCTAGGAGGACAGAACAAGGATGTCTGGGCTCAAACTCGCCGCGGGGAGCGGGGCGGTCAGTGTTAGCGGCGGCAACTTGACGTGGGTCATTGTTGTCGCCGTCGTGGCACTGCTGGCCCTGGCCGTGGCTGCCGTGCTGGTACGTGAGGTACTCGCCGCCAGCCAGGGCACCGAGCGGATGCAGGAGATCGCCCGCGCGGTGCAGGAAGGGGCGGCCGCTTACCTGCGGCGCCAGTTCCGCACGCTGGGCATTTTCGTTGTCATTATCTTCTTCGTGCTGTTGCCCCTGCCTGCGGATGGACCCTCCGTGATGTGGGGCCGGAGCATCTTCTTCCTGGTCGGGGCGTTGTTCTCGGCGGTAACCGGGTTCACCGGCATGTCGCTGTGCGTGCGCGGCAACGTCCGGGTGGCGGCCGCGGCGCGGGAGGGCGGCGAGCGGCCGGCGATGCGGATCGCGTTCCGCACCGGCGGCGTGGCCGGCATGTTCACCGTCGGCCTGGGCCTGTTCGGCGCCGCGATCGTGGTGCTGATCTACCGGGAGAACGCGCCCAACGTGCTCGAGGGCTTCGGCTTCGGCGCGGCGCTGCTGGCGCTGTTCATGCGGGTCGGCGGCGGCATCTACACCAAGGCCGCCGACGTGGGCGCGGATCTGGTGGGCAAGGTCGAGCAGGGCATCCCCGAAGACGACCCGAGAAACGCGGCGACGATCGCGGACAACGTGGGCGACAACGTGGGCGACTGCGCCGGCATGGCGGCGGACCTGTTCGAGTCCTACGCGGTCATGCTGGTGGCCTCACTGATTTTGGGGAAGACCGCGTTCGGCGACAAGGGCCTGGTGTTTCCGCTGATCGTGCCGATGATCGGGGTGATCACCGCGGTGATCGGCATCTTCGTGGTCGCGCCGCGCGCGGGCGACCGCAGCGGCATGACCGCGATCAACCGTGGCTTCTTCGTCTCCGCGGTGATCTCGGCCATCGGGGTGGCGATCGCCTGCTTCACCTTCCTGCCTGCCCACTTCAGCGACCTGAAGGGCGTAACCGACCCGGCCATCGCGGCGTACAGCGGCAACCCACGCTGGATCGCCTTCGGGGCGGTGCTGATCGGCATCGTGCTGGCCAGCGCCATCCAGTTGCTGACCGGCTACTTCACCGAGGTGAACCGGCGGCCGGTCAGGGACATCGGGCACAGCTCGGAGACCGGCGCGGCCACCGTCATCCTGTCCGGTGTCGCGTCCGGGATGGAGTCCGCGGTGTACGCCGCGCTGCTGATCGGCGGTGCGGTGTTCGGCGCGTACCTGCTCGCGACGGGGAACCCCACCATCGCGCTGTTCGCGGTGGCGATGGCCGGCGGCGGTCTGCTGACCACGGTCGGCGTGATCGTATCGATGGACTCGTTCGGCCCGGTCACCGACAATGCCCAGGGCATCGCGGAGATGTCGGGCGACGTGGAGGGCGACGCCGCGCAGGCACTGACCAAGCTGGACGCGATCGGCAACACCACCAAGGCGATCACCAAGGGCATCGCGATCGCGACCGCGGTGCTCGCCGCGACCGCCCTGTTCGGCTCGTTCCGCACCATTGTCGAGCAGGCGCTCGGCACCGGCGCGGGCAGCTTCAGCCTGTCGGTTGACCGGCCGCGGGTCCTGGTTGGCGTGATCATCGGGGCCGCGGTGGTGTTCCTGTTCGCCAGCCTGCTGATCATGGCGGTGGGCCGTGCGGCGCAGGGCGTGGTCATGGAGGTGCGGAACCAGTTCCGCACCCGCCCGGGGATCATGGACTTCACCGAGAAGCCCGAGTACAGCCGGGTGATCGACATCGTCACCAAGGACTCGCTGCGCGAACTGGTGACCCCGGGCCTGCTGGCGGTGCTGACCCCGATCGCCGTGGGCTTCGCGTTCGGCTACTCGACGCTGGGCGCCTACCTGGCCGGCGCAATCGCGGCCGGGGTGCTGATGGCGGTGTTCCTGGCCAACTCCGGCGGCGCCTGGGACAACGCCAAGAAGCTGGTCGAGGACGGCAACTACGGTGGCAAGGGCTCCGAGGCGCACGCGGCCACGGTCATCGGTGACACCGTCGGCGACCCGTTCAAGGACACCGCGGGCCCGGCCATCAACCCGCTGATCAAGGTGATGAACCTGGTCTCGCTGCTGATCGCGACCAGCGTGGTCAAGTACAGCAGCAACGTCGGGCTGCGTGTGGGCGTGGCCATCGTGGCGGTGGCCATCGTGGTGACCGCGATCGTGATCTCCAAGCGGCGGTCCACCAGCGTGTCCTCCGGCGGGCCGGGCGCGCCCGCCGAGGAGACCACCCCGGCCGAGCCGGCCGAGCCATCCGGCCCGGCCCCGGCCAGTACTCCGGGCTGACCGCCCGCACCGCAAAGATGATCCCCCGGCCACCGAGACGTGGCCGGGGGCTCGTCCATACTTGGGGGTCATGAGCGAGCGCACGCTGCTGGTGCTGCGGCACAGCAAGTCGGCCTACCCGGAGGGCATCGCGGACGTCGACCGGCCGCTGTCGGGCCGCGGCCGCCGGGACGCGGCCAAGGCCGGGGGCTGGCTGCGCGACCAGGGACTCATCCCCGATCTGGTGGTCTGCTCCACCGCCGAGCGCACCAGGCAGACCTGGGACCTGATCAGCGACCAGCTCGGCTGGGCCGGCGACGAGCCCGGGACGCTGCGCTACGACCCCCGGGTCTACGAGGCCAGCCCGGGTGACCTGTTCACCGTGGTGCAGGAGACCCCGGACGAGGTCAGCATCCTGGCCCTGCTCGGGCACAACCCGGGATCCGCGGAACTGGTGCTCGCCCTGGCCGGCCACCGCGAGCTGAGCTTCCCCACCTCGGCGCTGGCCGTCATCGGGCTGACCGGCGGCTGGGCCGGGGTCGCGCCGGGATCCGGGACGCTGGACACGCTATGGACGCCAAAGGGCGGGTCAGTCCGGCCGGCTGGCTGATCCCGGCTGGGCGGCCGGGTCGACTTCGTCCGCCGCCTCCACCTCGTCCCGGGGCACGCCGAGCAGGTACAGCACCGAGTCGAGGTAGGGCACGCTGACCGAGGTGTCGGCCGCGTCCTTGACCACCGGCCGGGCGTTGAACGCCACCCCCAGGCCGGCCGCGGCGATCATGTCCAGGTCGTTGGCGCCGTCGCCGATGGCCACCGCCTGGCTGACTGGGACGCCGGTCTGTGCGGCGAACCGGCGCAGCGCGTCCGCCTTGCCCGACCGGTCGATAACTGGCCCGGTCAGCTTCCCGGTCAGCTTGCCCGCGGTGATCTCCAGCGTGTTGGCCGCCGCGTAGTCGATGCCGAGTTCGGCCGCGAGCGGGCCGGTGATCTGGGTGAAGCCGCCGCTGACGATGCCGCACCGGAAGCCGAGCCGGTGCAGGGTGCGGATCAGGGTCCGGGCGCCCGGGGCCAGCCGCAGCTCGCCGCGGACCGCGTCGAGCATGGATTCGTCCAGCCCGGCCAGCATCGCGACGCGTTCCCGGAGCGAGGCGGCGAAGTCCAGCTCACCGCGCATGGTGGCTTCGGTGATCTTGGCCATCTGCTCCGCGCAGCCGGCCCGGGCGGCCAGCAGGTCAATTACCTCGCCGGCGATCAGCGTGGAGTCCACGTCCATCACAACCAGCCGCATGGCCCGCCGGTGCAGCCCGCTGCGCTGCACGGCCACGTCCACGCCCTGCTGCGTCGCCTCCCGGGCCAGCGTCACCCGCAGCGCCGCCGGATCGGCGCCGGACACGTCCAGCTCGATACAGGTCACCGGGCGGTGCGCGAGCCGGTCGATGCGGTCGATGTTCGCCCCGCTGGCCGCGATCCGGCCCGCGATGGCCGCCACCGCGGCCGGCGTCAGCGGGCTGCCCAGCACGGTGACATGCAGCCGGCCGCGGCGCCGGGCCTGCTCCCCGGAGCCCATCGTGATCTCGGCGTCCAGACCCAGGTCGGCGGCGGCGGCGCGGATGGCCCGGTGGATCGCGGTCAGGTCCGGATCGCCGCCGCAGCCGAGCAGCGCGCCGAGCACCAGCCGCCCCCGGATCACCACCTGCTCGATGTCCAGCACGGTCAGCTCATGCCCGGTCAGGGCGGTGAACAGCCGGGAGGTCACCCCGGGCCGGTCCCGGCCGGTCAGGGTGACCAGGAGTGTGGTCTGCGTGCCCATCGGTGGTCAACGCTACCGGGGCCGGCCTGCGCGCACCGGTGGGCTGGCTGGTCCGCCATGACGTAAGTTCGGTCTCACACGGTGGGCTTTGCTGGCGAGTGTGATGCTTGGGTCGCGGGAGGGAGCTGGATGTCCGACGAGGTGGTGCGGCTGCGCGGTGTCGGTGTCCGGCGCGGCGGGTCGATGCTGCTCCGCGACGTGGACTGGACCGTCTACGACGACGAGCGGTGGGTGGTGATCGGGCCCAACGGGGCCGGCAAGACCACCCTGCTGCAAGTGGCCGGGTGCCAGCTGTTTCCCTCTGAGGGCCGTGCCGAGCTGCTCGGCAGCCGGCTCGGCGAGACCGACGTGTTCGAGTTGCGGCCGCGCATCGGGCTGGCCAGCGCGGCCGTAGCGGACCGGGTGCCGCCCGGCGAGAAAGTGATCGACCTGGTGCTCACCGCGTCCTACGCGATCGTCGGGCGGTGGAAGGAGGATTACGAGTCTTCCGACGTGACCCGCGCGGTCGAACTGCTCGACGCGCTCGGCTGCGCGCACCTGATCCGGCGCCGGTTCACCACGCTGTCCGAGGGTGAGCGTAAGCGGGTGCAGATCGCCCGGGCCCTGATGCCCGACCCTGAGCTGCTGCTGCTCGACGAGCCCGCGGCCGGCCTGGACCTGGGCGGCCGGGAGGACCTGCTCCGCCGGATCTCACTGCTGGCCCGCGATCCGCTCGCCCCGACCACGGTGATGGTCACCCACCACGTAGAGGAAGTGCCCGAGGACTTCACCCACGCGATGCTGCTGCGCCGCGGTGCGGTACTGGCCGCGGGCCCGGTCCACGACGTGCTCACCGAGCCCAACCTGGCCAAGTGCTTCGGCCTGCCGCTGATCCTGGATCGGCACGGCGGGCGCTGGTCGGCCCGGGCGGCCCAGTAGCGTCAGACCGGCGGTAATGGGTACAGAGCTGGCATGAAGGGGGACCGGGTCGAGATCGTCATCGACGCGGGCGGGTCCTCGCGCACCTACGAGGTGACCGCGACCAAGGCCGGCCGGCGGGTCGAGGTGGTCACCGGCCGGGGCGTGGTGGAGGTCATGGAGGTCACCCGGGGCGGCTCGGTGGTTCGCACCGCCCGGTTCATGGCCAGCCGGGTCCTCGCCCTGGTCGAGCACCCGGGCAGCGATGGCGGCCCGGACAGCGGCCAGCGGCAGGCCAGCCGGACCGCGGGCGAGGCCGCCGAGCCGGTCAGCATGGTCGACGACGCCGTCGACCGGACCATCTCCCAGCTGGGTTAGCGCACCTGGCCGATTGGCCTGTTCTGCTACCTTCGTGGCTCCGGTGACTTGCCCGGGAAGGAGCCGCTATGGCCGGGAGGCCGCTGACCGCCCTGTTCATGCCCGAGAGCGCGTATGGCCCGACCAATAACTGCATCGGTATCGGGGATGTGCTGCGCCGCCGCGGGCACCGGGTGGTGTTCGCGGCCGAGGCGTCCTGGAAAGGCCGCCTGGAGCCGCTCGGCTTCGAGGAGGACCTGGTTGACCTGTCCGCGCCCGTGGCGGCCGGCCAGGATGCCGGGCAGTTCTGGAAGGAGTTCATCGCCAGCACCGCGCCGGAGTTCCGCAAGCCCACCATCGAGCAGCTGGGCACCTGGATTAAGCCGGTATGGGCCGAGCTGATCGGCGGCGCCCGGTACTGCCAGGACCAGCTGGCCGGGATCGTGGCCCGGGCCCGCCCGGACGTGATCGTGGAAGACAACGTGATCAGCTTCCCGGCGCTGCTGACCGCGGGCGTGCCGTTCGTCCGGATCGTGTCCTGCAACCCGCTGGAGATCGCCGGGCCGGGGCTGCCCCCGGCGTTCTCCGGCTACCCCGCCGCCGACCAGTCCGGCTGGGCAGAGTTCCGGGCCGAATACGACCGGGTGCACCGGGCGCTGTGGGCCGGGTTCAGCGACTGGGTGGCCAGCCAGGGCGCGCCGGCCCTGCCCGACCTGGAGTTCATCCACACCGGCGACCTGAACCTGTACGTCTACCCGGAGCTGGCCGACTACCCGCGGGCCAGCCCGCTCGGCCCGCGCTGGCACCGGCTGGACTCCTCGGTCCGGGAGACCGACGAGCAGTACACCGTGCCCGCCCAGCTGGCCGCCCAGGACGGGGCGCTGATCTACTTCTCGCTGGGCTCGCTCGGCTCGGCCGACGTGCCGCTGATGCGCCGGCTGATCGGCTGCCTGGCCGGGACCCCGTACCGGTACATCGTGTCGATGGGCCCGCTGCACGCCGAGCTGGAGCTGGCCCCGAACATGGCCGGTGCCGAGTTCCTGCCGCAGACCTCGGTCATCCCGCAGGCCGACCTGGTCATCACGCATGGCGGGAACAACACCACCACGGAGTGCCTGCACTTCGGAAAGCCAATGATCGTGCTGCCGCTGTTCTGGGACCAGCACGACAACGCGCAGCGGGTGGCCGAGCTGGGGCTGGGCGTCCGGCTGGACACCTACCGGTTCACCGACGCCGAGCTGCACGGCGCGCTGGCTCAGTTGCTCGGCGACCGCGCGCTGCGCGACCGGCTGGCGGCCGGCGCGGCCCAGATCCAGGCCCGGCACGGGCTGCGCCGGGCCGCGGACCTGATCGAGGCCCAAGCGGCGGCGGGCCGCTAAGGAGCGAGAATGCCCCGGTTGACCGAGGCGGAGATCAGCTCCCGGGCGAAGGCGCCCAGCCCGGCCGAGCCGTCCTCGATCAGCGCCACCTTGGCCAGCACCTGGCCGGCCGTCACCCCGTGCTGGGCCCAGGTGCCCCCGCCCTGCTGGTAGTTGGCCAGCATCGGCTGCAGCCGGTCCAGCGCGCGGGCGAACTTGGCCTCTGGGGTGCGCCGCTCCTCGAACTCATCCCACAGCGCCCGGAACCCGGCCGCCTGGCTGCCGGGCAGCAGCGCGAACAGCCGGTCGGCCGCGGCCCGTTCCGCTTCCTCCTGGCCGGCCTGGGCCTGCGGGCCGGCGTAGACGAACAGGTCGCCCGCGTCGATCTCCACCAGGTCGTGCACCAGCACCATCGCGGTCACCCGGCTGAGATCGGTGCCGGGCGGCGCGTAGTCGCCCAGCACCAGGCTCATCAGCCCCAGGTGCCAGGAATGCTCGGCGGAGTTTTCCCGCCTGCTGCCGTCGATGATCCGGCTCTGCCGGAGCACGCCTTTGAGCCGGTCCGCTTCGAGCAGGAAGCGCAGTTGACTGTCCAGGGGTTGCATGGGCCCTATTCGATCGTCACGAATCCGGGTCCGGCTCGCCGGCACCCCCCAACCGGGTGCCGGGGCTCTGACGTGCGATCATGTCTCTGGGGGACCCAACGATGATACGGGGGACCGGCTCATCAGGCTCGCCCTGGCCGGGTCATCGCCTGGCCAGGGCGAGTCACCTCAGAAGCACCGTGCGGGCACCCCAGCAGCCTGCGTAGCCACGGCGTCCCTGGTTCCCTTACCCCCCCGGGCCAGGGGCGCCGTCCGCTCCCCGGGCGGCGGCGGGATAATCAGGGCCATGACCGGGGCCGCCGACGTGATCGTGGTTGGCTCCGGGCCGAATGGCCTGGCCGCGGCGCTGACCATGGCCCGGGCCGGCCTGGCGGTGCGGGTCATCGAGGGCGCGGGTACCCCCGGCGGCGGCTGCCGGACCGCGGAACTGACGCTGCCCGGCTTCCAGCACGACGTCTGCTCGGCGGTGCACCCGCTGGCCGCCTCGTCCCCGTTCTTCCGCGGCACCAGCCTGGCCGCGCACGGGGTCACGCTGTGCACGCCCAAGGTGGCGTTCGCCCATCCGCTGGATGGCGGGCAGGCGGCCGCGCTGTCCGGGTCGGTCGAGGAGACCGCGGGTGGTCTCGGCGCCGACGCCGCCGCCTACCGGCGGCTGCTTGGCCCGCTGGTCCGCGACGCCGGGCTGATCCTGCCGGAGGTGCTGGCCCCGCTGCGCTCCGTGCCCACCCACCCGCTGGCTCTGGGCCGGTTCGGCGCGGCCGGGCTGCTGCCCGCCAGCCTGCTGGCCCGGCGGCTGCGCACCGAGGCGGGCCGGGCCCTGCTGGCCGGCGCGGCGGCACACTCGATGCTGCCGCTGACCAGCCCGGGGACTGGGGCGTTCGGCCTGATCCTGATGATGACGGCGCATACCGTCGGCTGGCCGGTGGCGGCGGGCGGCAGCGGGCAGATCACCGCGGCGCTGCTGGCCGAGCTGGCCGAGCTGGGCGGGCTGCTGGAGACGGGCCGGTGGGTGACGTCGCTGGACAGCCTGCCGCCGGCCCGGGCCGTGCTGCTCGACGTGACGCCGCGGCAGTTGCTCAGCCTGGCCGGGGCCAGGCTGCCCGCCCGGCAGCGCCGGGCGCTGCGCCGCTACCGGTACGGGCCGGGGGTGTGCAAGGTGGACTGGGCGCTCAGCGGGCCGGTGCCCTGGCGCGCGGCCGCCTGCCGCGAGGCGGGCACCGTGCACCTCGGCGGCACGCTGGCCGAGGTGGCCCGGAGCGAGGCCGAGGTTTGCGCTGGCCGGGTGCCGGAGCGGCCGTACTGCCTGGTCGCCCAGCCAGGTGTGGTGGACCTCAGCCGGGCCCCGGCCGGCCAGCACACGCTGTGGGGGTACTGCCACGTGCCCGCGGGCTGCCCGGCCGACGTGTCCGGCCGGATCGAGGCGCAAATCGAGCGGTTCGCCCCCGGGTTCCGTGACCTGATCCTGGCCCGGTCCGTGCGCACCGCCGCCGACCTGGACCGGTACAACCCCAACTACGTGGGCGGGGACATCAACAGCGGGGCCGGGACGCTGCGCCAGACGCTGCTCGGCCCGC
Source organism: uncultured Actinomycetes bacterium (assembly GCA_963834705.1). Taxonomy (GTDB): domain Bacteria; phylum Actinomycetota; class Actinomycetes; order Streptosporangiales; family Streptosporangiaceae; genus RYN-230. Next base: position 144,165 of record CAWICV010000016.1, on the reverse strand, counting down.
TGCCGCCATGGCCCTGGCCGGTGGGCTGGAACCCGTACCGGACCGGGCTGCCCGGCGTCTATCTGTGCTCCGCGTCCACCCCGCCGGGCGGCGGCGTGCACGGCATGTGCGGAGCGGGCGCGGCCCAGACCGCCCTGGCCGACCTGACGCGCTAACGGTCGCCCTCCCGGAGCCGGGTCAGGTGCCTGCGCAGCACCTGCTGCATCCGGTCGTAAAAGTCCACGATCAGCCTCAGCTCGTCGTCGCTGTACCGGGTCGCCATCTCGCCCCAGTCCCGCACCATGGGCAGGAACACCGAGGCCACGTCGCGCACGGCGCGCTCCAGCACCAGCCGGATGATCACCCGCCGCCGGTCCTGTGGGTCCCGCTCCCGGCGCACGAAGCCTGCCTCCTCCAGCCGGTCCACTACGCCGGTGATCGACGCGGTGGTCAGGCCGGTCTCCCTGGCCAGCTCGCCGGCCGTCATCTGGCCGCGGAAGCTCAGGATGTTCAGGCAGTTCAGGTCGGTTGAGTTGATGCCGATCCGGTCGGCCGCGGCCTGGCTCATCAGCTGCATCAGCGACCCGGTCCGGCGGATGGCGGCGGCGAACGCGGCGGCCAGTTCGGCACGCTCCGGGTCGCTGGCCGCGAACGGTTCCGCCCACGGCGTTTCCCACTCACCGGGCTGGTAGGGCTGACCTTCAGACATACTTAAAGCCTCCTATTATCTAAGGAACCTAGACAATAGCTGCCTCCGGGGCGGCGGCCCGGCTGGCACCCAAGTTCGGCCGCGGCGTCACCATGACCGGCGCGCTGCTCGCCGCGGCCGGGATGGCCAGCCTGGTCGGTACCGTGCACCACTTCGGCGCGGCCGTGACCACCTGGGACCTGGTGCCCGGGCTGGCCGCCGCCGGGCTCGGCCTGGGTGCGGTGATCGCACCGCTGGCCGACATCGTGCTGGCCCACGTGCCGCAGCGGGACGCGGGCTCCGCCTCCGGTGTGTTCAACACCGGCCTGCAGCTGGGCAACTCGATCGGCATCGCGCTGATCGGCGTGATCTTCTTCGCGCTGCTTGGCAGCCAGTCCGCGGCGGCGGTCCGCACGGTCACCCCGCGGCTGCGCGGCGGGCTGGCCACGGCAGGCGTGCCGGCCCAGTACACCGGGCGCATCGTCAGCCAGTTCGGGGACTGCCTGCACGCCCGGCTGGTGGCCACCGACCCCACGGTCACCCCGGCCGCCTGCCACCCGGCCCACGGCCAGGTGCTGCCGGCCGCCGTGCACCCGGTGCTGGCCAGCGCGGGTGGTGCCGCGCTGCGCACCGATTTCGCCAGCTCGCTGGTCCGCACGCTGTGGTTCCAGGTCGGCGCGTTCGTGCTCAGCTTCCTGCTGATGCTCGGCATACCGGCCGGCGCGGGCAAGCACGGCCAGGAGACCGTGCCGGACCCGGCTGAGGACCGCTCGCCGGTCCCGGCCAGCGGAGGGGTGACGGCATGACCGCGGCCAGCGTCCCGGGGACCGGCACGCTGCGGCTGGCCCTGCTGGGCGCCACCGGCGGGATCGGCGGGCACGTGCTGAACTGGGCGGCCGACGCCGGTCACCCGGTGCACGTGCTGGCCAGGAGCGCGGCGGCCGTGCCGCGCCGCCCCGGCGTCACGGTGACCGAGGGCGACGGGACCGACCCGGTGGCCGTGGCCGACACGGTGGCCAGCGCGGACGCGGTGCTGTCCGCGCTGGGCCCGCGCGGCGCCAGGACACCGCACCTGCTGGCCACCGCGGCGGCAGCACTGACCCAGGCCATGGCCAAGACGGGGACGCACCGGCTGATCGCGGTCAGCGCGGCAGGGGCGTTCATCAAAGAAGATCCGGAAACGGGCGGGCTGGTCAGGCTGATCCTGCCGCGGATCTTCGCCAGGACGTTCGCCGACGTGCGGGCCATGGAGGAGGTGATCCGGGGCAGCGGCCTGGACTGGACGCTGGTCCGGCCGACCCGGCTGGTGGACACGCCGGCCCGCGGCCGGTACCGGAGCCGCCCGGACTACCCGCCACCCGGCCTGTCCAGGATCGCCCGGGCCGACGTGGCCGCTTTCATGATCCGCGCGCTGCTGGACGCCAGTTACGTCCGGGAGTCCCCGGCCATCTGCTGGTAGCCGGGAAATCAGCTGGCGCCGTCCGCCACGGCCGCGTTCACCTCGGCGTGGCGGGCGGCCAGTTCGGCCGCGTAGCGGGCGTCGTCCATCTTCTGCCGGTCGATCCGGTCGGCGATGTCCTCGTCGTCGCGCATCAGCGCTTCCAGGTCGGTCTTGGCCGCGTCCAGCACGCCCAGGTCGGCGTAGGCGTGCTGGACCTTCGGCCCCCACAGCCCGATGTCCTTCACGCACGGCACGATCCGGCTGAACAGCAGCGTGCGGAACGCCTGCTGAACCGGGGACTGCTCGGTGAACTCCAGGCATTCGCCCACGTCGTAGCCCATCCGTTCCCACACCTCCTGGGCCCGGAACCGGTTGCGCATCAGGTAGCAGCCCTCGACCACGAACTCTTCCCGGTCGGCCCGCTCGGCGGCGGTCAGCCCGGCGTAATAGTCGCGCAGCGCGAGCCGGCCGAACGCCACGTGCCGGGCCTCGTCCTGCATCACATAGGCCAGCAGCTGCTTGACCAGCGGGTTGGCGGCGATGTCCCGGTGCACGCCGAACGCGGCCAGGGCCAGCCCCTCGATCAGCACCTGCATGCCCAGGTAGGGCAGGTCCCAGCGGGAGTCGCTGAGCGCGTCGGCCAGCAGCGTGGCCAGGTCCGGGTTGACCGGGTAGTACAGCCCGACCTTCTCCCGCATGAACCGGGAGTACAGCTCCACGTGCCGGGCCTCGTCCATGGTCTGGGTGGCGGCGTAGAACTTCGAGTCCATGTCCGGCACCGATTCGACGATCCGGGCCGCCACCGTCAGCGCGCCCTGCTCCCCGTGCAGGAACTGGCTGAACAGCCAGGCGCCCAGGTGGTGGCCGAGTTCCTTACGCTCGGCCTCGTTCAGCACATCCCACTGCCGCGAGCCGTAGATCGGGCAGAAGTCATCCGGCGTCTCCATCACGTTGGTCGGATCCACCGGCAGCTCCCAGTCGATCCGCTTGGCCGCGTCCCACTGCTTGTCCTTGCCCCGCTGGTACAGATCCAGCAGGCGGCCCCGGCCGTCGTCGTACTCCCAGCTGAATTTGGTGGTCCCGGCGGCGGGCACGTCCCAGGTGCCGGGCTCGACAGGGGTGGCGTAGTGGTCGTAGGTGGTCACGGCGGCCTCCAGCGCCCCGGGGAATGGCCTGCCCTCATTACTGCACAGTAACTACGGTTGGCGCAATAGCCGTCCTGCGGTCAGTCGTGCACCGACGGCTCGTGGTCGGCGTGCCCGGACGGCTCCAGCTGGAACGTGGAATGCTCCACGTCGAAATGGCCGCGCAGGCACTCCTGCAGCCGGTCCAGGATGCCCGGCCCGCAGCCCCGGCCCAGCTCGCCCGGGTCCACCACGACGTGCGCGGACAGCACCGGCAGGCCGGACGTGATGGTCCAGGCGTGCAGGTCGTGCACGTCGATGACGCCGTCCAGGCCGATCATGTGCCGCCGCACCTCGGTCAGGTCGATGCCCCGCGGGCTGGCCTCCAGCAGCACGTCCACCGCGTCCCGGAGCAGCCGCCAGGTCCGTGGCAGGATCAGCACGCCGACCAGCAGCGACGCGATCGGGTCGGCCCGGGTCCAGCCGGTCAGCGTAATCAGCACGGCGGTCACGATGACCGCGACCGCACCGAACGTGTCCGACGCCACCTCCAGGAACGCGCCCCGCGCGTTCAGGCTCTCCGCCTGGGCCTGGCGCAGCAGCACCAGTGACACGCCGTTGCCGCCCAGCGCGATCACACCGAAGAACGCCATCAGCCCGGTACTCACCGGCTGTGGCGTGGCCAGCCGCTGGGCCGCCTCGAAGACGATGAACCCGGCCATGCCGAGCAGCAGCAGCGCGTTGGCGGTCGCCGCGAGGATCTCCAGCCGGGCGTAGCCGAACGTGCGCCGCTCGGTCGCGGGCTTGCCGGCGAAGTGCGCGGCCAGCAGGGACAGCCCCACCCCGGCCGCGTCGGCGGTCATGTGTGCCGCGTCGGCCAGCAGCACCAGCGACCCGGACAGCGCGGCGCCGGCCACCTCGCCGAGGGCAATCGTGACGGTGATGGCCAGCACGGCGGCCAGCCGGCCCCGGTGCCGCCCGGTCGCGGTCAGCGCGGACCCGTGGTCGTGCCCATGTCCGGCCGTCATCGCCGCTGACCGCTCCCTCGTCAGGCGTCCTGGTACAGGTGCCCCCGAGTTTAGGTGCCGGGCTGCTCGCCGCCGTCGCGGTCGGCGGCCTCTCCTGAGGTACCCGGGGACAGCAGCTCATAGGCCGGGTTGATCATGACCGGGCCGCCGTTGCGGATGCCCACCGGGCCGCGGAACCGGACCCGGGCGCCGCAGATGATGCCCGGGATGTGCGACCGGCCGTAGAACAGCGCGGTCAGATCGCCAGTGGAGTCGGCGACATCCGCGGCGAGCACGGAACTCCGTTCCACCGGCCTGATTTCCACCGCGCGGATCCGCCCTTCGACGGTGGCCCGGCCCGGCTCGTTCAGCGAGCCGATCGGGCTCGCCCCGGCCGACGGAGTAGGCCGGTCGTAGCTGTGATGCTCGGATGTGGGCACGGTCGGCGGCATCTCCTCGGGCCTGGTTCCGTCCGGGCCCGGTTCGGCCACCGCCACGGATGCGGGCCGTGCTCCGGCCGGCCGGCTGGCGCCGTACGGCGCGGCGCCGCCGGCCGCCGCCCGTTCCTTGGCGGCTTGCCGCGCCTGGAGCACTTCCAGCCGGCTGCGCACGTCGAACGGGACGATGGTGGCCGCGGAGTTCGGGATCTGGCTGACCACCGCCGCGACCTTGTCAGCGGTGCGGTCGTGCAGCAGCCGGCCGAGCAGCGCGGAGTAACTGCGCCGCGGCAGCACCACGGTGACCTGTGTGCCCGGCTGGGCCGCTTCGCCGCTGACCAGCTCGGCGGCGCACCGCGTCAGCCTGCGGTCCGCGCAGTCGATGAAGTCCAGCGCCACATCGACACCCGCCCGGGTCCATTCCTCACGGAGCAGGTCCGCCTGGGAGGTGTCGATGACGAAGTGCACCGCACGCAGCGTCGTCGGGCGCTGGCTCTTCGCGTACCGCAGGCCAGCCAGGGTGGCCAGGTCAAAGCTGTCCACGAACAGGAACACGGTCCGCCGCGGGAAGTTCGGCGTGGGGGGCGGCTTGTGCCGGTCACTGATCCGCTCCAGGACCTCGGCTTCGGTGCGGTACTCCTTGTTCAGCCGGATCAGCGAGAAGAACAGGATGGGGAACAGCACCACGACGAGCCAGGCGCCTTCGACGAACTTCACCACCGCGAAGATCCCCACCACGATCGCCGACAGCCCGCCCGCCGAGGCATTGATGATCATCCGGCGCCGCCAGCCGGACTCCCGGGTCCGGTGGTGGTACTTCGCCATCCCGAAGCCGGCCATGGTGAACGCGGTGAACACGCCGATGGCATAGAGCGGGACCAGGTTGTTGACGTTCGCCCCTCGAATGATCAGCAATACGATCGAGGTCACCGTCAGCACGATGATCGCGTTGGAGAACACCAGCCGGTGCCCACGCTTGAGTAGCCAGCGGGGCAGGAACGCATCGCCGGCCACATAGCTGGCCAGGAACGGGAACCCGTTGAAGCTCGTGTTCGCCCCGGTGAAAAGGATCAGTGCCGTTGCGGCCTGGACCAGGAAGAACAGCCCTTGGCCGATAGCCGTGTGGCCGAACACGCGCGCGGTCTCCTGGGCCAGCACGGTCGGGTACCCGCTCTTCCGCGGCGTCGCCTTGGTTGCATGAGCCAGCCAGGAGATCCCGGCGACCAGGAAGCCGAGGATGAGCCCTTCGGCCACCAGTACCTGCCGGGCGTTGCGTCCCTCCGGCGGCCGGAACGCGCCCACCGCATCGGACACCGCCTCGATGCCGGTCAGCGACGCGCCGCCGTTCGCGAACGCGCGCAGCAGGGTGAGGATCATCGCGAAGCTGATCAGGCCGGCCGTGCCGCCGCCGATGGTGTAGGTGTCGTGCAGCGCGTGCGGGTCATACGGCCGCAGGTCGCCGAATATTTCCCGGATCACCCCAACCACGATCATCAGGATCACCGAGCCGGAGAACAGGTACGTCGGCACGGCGAAGGCACGGCCGGCCTTGCGGAGACCCCGCAGGTTGCCGAAGCAGATGACCAGGATCACGGCGATCGTGATCTCCAGGGTGTACGGGCCCAGGACGGGGAAGGCCGAAGTCACAGCGGCCGTCCCAGCAGACGTCTGCACCGCGACCGTGACGACGTAGTCGATCAGCAATGCGACGGCCGCGAGTTGCGCCACCCGGGGCCCGAAATTGTCCCGGGCCACCACATAGGAGCCACCCGGCCGGATATAGACCATGACGACCTCGCGGTAGGACAGCACCACGAGCGTCATCACCAGCAGGATGATCAGGGTCAGCGGGAGGATCAGGGTAAACGCGGCCAGCCCGGCCAGGGGCAGCAGCGCGATCAGGACTTCCTCGGGGCCGTACGCCGAGGACGAGATCCCATCGGGCGAGAGCACGCCGAGCGCCAGCGGCTTGGACAGCCGCTGCTCCTGCAGTTGGGCGTTGATCAGCGGCCGCCCGAGAATGCGGCGCTTCAGGGTGTACCCGAGGCTTTCCGGCAGGATTTCGCCCTTGCCGAGGAAGCCGGCGGCCTTGCGCATCGCCACTGATGTGCCCTTCACTCACCTTGACCAGGCCTTCATACCATCGTGAGTGGACAGCTTTGTCCATCAGGCCGGCCGACTGGGTCAGGAGTCTGGGCCGCCCGTGCCCTCGGCCGAGGACAGCAACTCGTAGGCAGGGTTGGTCATGACCGGCCCTTCGGCACGCAGACCCACCGGTCCACGGAACCGCACCCGTGCCCCACAGATGACACCGGGAATGTGCGACCGGCCGTAGAACAGCGCGGTCAGGCTCCCGGTGGAGTCCGCGATCTCGACAGCCAGCACCGAGTTCTTCTCGACTGGGCGGATCTCCACCGTGCGGACCCGGCCCTCGACGGTGGCCCGACCGGGGCGGTTGAGCGAGCCGATCGGGTTCACCCCCTTGGGCGGCGCGGGCCGGTTGTAGTGCAGGTTGTCGTCGGCCGGCGGGACGGGGACCGGCGGTCCGCCGGGCTGCGGCCGCCGGGAGCGCAGCCGCCCATGCAGCCGGGACGGCGGCGCCGCGGTCACCGGAGGGAGGGTGGCGGCCGGGTCGCCGTCGGGCGTGCCCTCGTCGCTGTCCCCGGCGCCCACCGAGGTGCTGGCCGCCTGGGCGCTGACTGGCGGCGTGTTGGCTGGCGCCGTGCTCCGGTCCGCAGCCTCGGCGGCCAAGTCGGCCAGGCTCTTCTTGGCACCAGCGCTGGCCAGCGCGGCCGCCTTCTCCGCCTGGGCAGCGAGCTGGTGCTCGTGCAGCACCTCGATCCGGCTGCGCACGTCGAACGGGACGATGGTGGCGGTCACGTTCGGGATCCGGCTGACCATACCCGCGATCCGGTCCGCGGTGCGATCGTGCAGCAGGCGGCCGAGCAGCGGGGTGTAGCTGCGCCGGGGCAGCACCACGGTGACGTGGGTGCCTGGCTGGCACGCCTCGGAACTGGCCAGTTCGGCCGCGCAGCGGGCCACCCGACGGTCGGAGCAGTTGATGAAGTCCAGCACCACGCCACGGTCGGTCCGGGACCATTCCTCGCGGAGCTGCGCGGCTTGCTGGTTGTCGATCACGAAGTACACCGCGCGCAGCGTGGTCGGCCGCAGGCTGCGCGCGTAGCGCAGCGCGGCGATGGTGGCCAGGTCGAAGCTGTCCACCAGCACGTAGACGATGCGGCGGGTGTACTTCTGCGGCTCCGGGGGCCTGGGCCGGTCGGCGATCCGCTCCAGGACCTGGCTCTCCAGCCGGTATTCCCGGTTCAGCCGGATGAGCGCGGGCACCCCGATGACGAACAGGATCACCACCAGCCAGGCGCCCTCGGTGAACTTGACCACCACGAAGATCAGTACCACGACCAGCGAGGTCACGCCCGCAGAGAAGTTGATCACCAGCTTGCGCCGCCAGTGCGTCTCGCGGTGCGTGTGGTGGTACCTGGCCATGCCGAACCCGGCCAGCGTGAACGCGGTGAACACGCCGATCGCGTAGAACGGCACCAGTTTGTTGACGTTCGCGCCGATGGCGGCCAGCAGCGCGCAGGACAGGATGGTCAGCACGATGATCCCGTTGGAGAACACCAGCCGGTGCCCACGCTTGGTCAGCCAGCGGGGCAGGAACGCGTCCTCGGCCACGAAGTTGGCCAGGAACGGGAACCCGTTGAAGCTGGTATTCCCGCCGGTGTACAGGATCAGCGCGGTCACCGCCTGGACCACGATGAACATGGTGTGGCCGAACACCGAGGTGCCGAAGACGATCTTGGCTTCTTGCGCGATCACGGTGGGCACGCCGTCCACGTAGGGCGCGGCGTGGGTCGCGTGCGCCAGCCAGGAGATCCCGGCCACCAGCGTGCCCAGGATGAGCCCTTCGGTGACCAGCACCTTGCGGGCGTTCAGGCCCTCCGGTGGCCGGAACGCGCTGACCGCGTTGGACACCGCCTCGATGCCGGTCAGCGACGACCCGCCGTTGGCGAACGCGCGCAGCAGCACGAAGACCAGCCCGAACGAGATCAGCGAGCTGTAATTGTGCGGCACGCCGTACCCGTACTGCTTGTGGTTCAGCGGCGGATAGTGCCCTAGATGGCCGAAGACCTCCTCGCCCAGGCCTGCCACGATGACCAGGATCATCACAGCGGAGAAGAGATACGTCGGCACGGCGAAGGACTTGCCCGCCTCGCGGATGCCGCGCAGGTTGCCGAAGCACATGACCAGCACGACGCAGATCGAGATGATGGTCAGCACGTCCGGCTGGCTGAGCTGCGGGATGCTGGGAATGGCCGACGCCACCGCGGCGGTGCCCGCGGCGATCTGCACCGCCACCGTGACCACGTAGTCGATGAGCAGCGCGACCGCCGCCACCTGGGCCACCCGGGGCCCGAAGTTGTCCCGGGCCACCACGTACGACCCGCCGGCCCGGGTGTAGACCGTGACCACCTCGCGGTAGGACAGCACCACCAGGGCCATCACGAACAGCACCACACCGGTCAGCGGCAGGATCAGCGCGAACGCGGTGACGGCCAGGCCACCCTTGAGCAGTTCGATGAGGATTTCCTCGGTGCCGTAGGCCGAGGACGAGATGCCGTCCGGGGCCAGCACGCCCAGGGCCAGCACGTTGGACAGCCGCTGCTCGCCCAGTTCCTCGTTGACCATCGGCGGCCCGAGCAGCCTGCGTTTCAGCGTGTACCCGAAGCCCTCGCGCAGGTTACTGCCCCTGCTGCCGAGGACGTCAACCGCTCGCCGCACTGCCACCTGGTCTGCCCTTCGTGTGCTTGCCTGGCTTGCCCACCTCCGTGGCGGCATGCGCAGGCCAACGGGGCATTTGCCTGAATACCCTCCCGGACTGCCTGGTAGCCGGGTCTTAGCGCAGCCTTAGCGCGGTCGCCGTCAGCCGATGCCGAACCAGCCCAGCACGGTGAATCCCAGCAGCAGCAGGCTCATCGCGGAGATGGCCAGGGTGCAGATGGTGGCGGCCACCCGGAACGCGGTGCCGTTGGCCGCCGCACCGAGCACGCTGCGCCGGTTGGTCAGGATGAGGATGTAGGCCAGGATCACCGGCGTCACGACGCCCTGCAGCACCTGGGTGCCGATGAGCAGTGTGATCAGGTTGATCGGGGTCAGCGCCAGGCTGGCGCCGATGATCACTTGCACGGTGAACAGGCTGAGGAACAGCCGCGCCTCGGTGAACCGGCGGGACACCGACCGTTCCACCCCGACCGCCTCGCTGATCGCGTACGCGCTGGACAGCGGGACCACCGCGCCGGCCAGTGCGGACGCCCCGATCAGGCCGAACGCGAACAGCAGTTCGGCCGCCGGGCCGGCCACCGGGCGCAGCGCCATTGCCGCCTCTTTGGCCGAAGTGAGCGGGCCGGTGCCGCCGATGGCGGCCGCGGTGGCGATGATGATCGTGATGGAGATCACGCAGGCGAACAGCGCGCCGGAGATCGCGTCGATCCGGGCCCGCGGGTAGTCGGCCGCGTCGGCGCCCTTGTCCACCACGCCGGCCGCCGCGTACAGCTGCATGTACGGGCTGACCGTGGTGCCGATCAGCGCCACCCCGAGCAGCAGGAAGCTCTTGGTGTACAGGAAGTGCGGGATGACCAGGTTGCTGCCGACCTGCGCCCAGTTGGGGTGGCCGAGCACGGCGGCGACCGGGTAGGCCAGGAAGGCCAGCGACAGGATGAGGAACACCCGCTCGGCGTACCGGTAGGAGCCGAACACGACCAGCGCCCAGATGGCGACGGCCGCGATCGGGATGATCACGTACCGGCTCACGCCGAGCAGTTCGAAGGCGGCCCCGATGCCGGCGAACTCGGACACCACCAGACCGGTGTTGGCCAGCAGCACGCAGAACAGCGCCAGCCCGGTGAGCCGCAGGCTGAACTGTTCCCGGATCAGCGCGGCCAGGCCCTTGCCGGTGTGCGTGCCGAGCCGGACCGACATCTCCTGGACCAGCACCAGCGCGATGGTGACCAGCACCATGAAGAACAGCGTCCGGTAGACGAACTGGGAGCCAGCCGAGGCGTAGGTGGCGATGCCAGCCGCGTCGTTGCCCGCGTTGGCCGCCACCACCCCGGGGCCGGCGATGGCCAGGATCATCCAGATCCGGCCGCGCCGGGATCGGATCAGCCGCACCCCGCCGGCCCGCACCCGGGTCAGCGATGTGAACCCGGTCCGGGCCCGGGCCCGGGCGATCTCAACCGACTCCTCGTCCCACTTTTCTTCGGGGCGCCTCCGGAGGGCCCGGACCCGCCTCCCGTCGGCTGCGTCCTCCTTGGGCGCGGTCACTGTGTCTCCTCAGGAGTTCGCGCCATCCGGCGACCAAGGGTGCACCGGCCACTCGGGCGGCCGTGACGGCCCACCCTCGCTAGCCGGTACCGGATGGCGCTCACTGGAGCAGCCTGGGGAAGTGCAGGCGGCCATGCCCGGGCACCAGGGCGTCCAGCACGTCGTCGGCCAGGATCCGGCCCAGCGGCCGCCCGCCGTCGTCCACCACCAGCAGCGAGGAGCGCCGGGATTCCACCAGCTCGGTGGCCACCAGGTCCAGGTCGGCGTCCGGGTGCAGGGTGACCGGCGGATTGTCCGGGTCGAGCAGCTCGCCCACCCGCCGGCCGCCGTCGCTGACCAGCAGGTCGAACGCGGACACGTCGCCGAGCAGCGCACCCCCCTGGTCCAGCACCGCCACCGAGTCGATCTCGGTGCGGTGCCCGGCCTGGTCGGCCAGCCGCTGGCTCACCTCGGCCACCGTCTCGTCCGGCCCGGCGGTGGCCAGCACGCTGGTCATGATCCCGCCCGCCTCGTCGCCCGGATAGCCGAGCAGCCTGACCAGCTCACGTTGCTTCGGCTGCGGCATGTGGGCGAGCAGCGCCGCCCGTTCCTCGTCGTCCAGGTCACGCAGCGCGTCCACCGCCTCGTCCGGTTCCATCCCGGCGATCAGCTCGGCGGCCCGGGCCGGTGCCACCTCGCGGAGCAGGGCGGTCAGCTCGTGCGGCTCCATCTCCTCCAGCGCGTCCGCGGCCAGGTCATCGCCCAGGCTGTCCAGCACTTCCTGGCGGCCGGACCGGCCCAGCCCTTCCAGCACGTCGGCCAGCTCGGCCGGGCGGAGCCGGCGCAGCGCGGCATGCGGGGTGCGCAGCTTCACCGCCGCGGGCTCCTCGGGCGAGTCGGCCCCGAACGACTCGATCGAGGCCCAGTCGATGACCCGGTCCGGGGTGGGATGCCAGCGGAACCGGCGCGGGCCCAGCCGGCGCAGCAGCGTCTGCAGGCTGACGTCCACGCCGACCAGGTGGATCTGCTCACCGACCTGGGCCAGGTACAGATCGGCCGCCCGGATCACCTGGATCTCGTCGGTGTCCACCAGCTGATGGTCCATGATGTCCCGGGCCAGCAGCACCTCCCCGTCCCGGCGGGCGAACTCGCGCAGGTCCAGCCGGGCGGTGCGCAGCGTGACCGAGCGGCGGCGCATCCGGTCGATGGCCGAGCTGTCCAGGAACGCCCGGCGGCGGCCGACCCGGATCACGACCCCGGTGACCAGGGGATAGGTCTCCCCGCTGCCGTGCACCTTGGCCACCAGGTCGACCACCCGGCCCACCTCGTCCCCGGCCTGGTTCAGCACCGGGCGGGTGATCAGCCCGGCCAGCGACACGATGTCCTGCCGGAGCTGGCGGGAGGCCAGGGTGCGCTCGGACGGCTGCATCAGGCGGCGGGTGAGCGAGGACCCGTCGCGGCGCCGCCAGCGGGCGTGATCCTGATGAGTACCAAAGAACCGTTCGGACACAGCAGCCTCCTCCGGCCGCCGGCCCGGCCACGGCTAGGGCACAAACCTCAGCACGGGGCAGCCGGCGGACATTGGGCGGGATGGGACCGGGCACCACCCGGCGACCCGGCCCGGGGCGGGGGCCATGATCGCCGGGGTGGTACTAAGTGGATCACCAAGCACGGCCGTCACCTCCTCGCCTCGGCTGCATGTTCCGGCTGCTCGCCGTACCCCGTGACAGTACCCCGGATCGCGCCGCTACCCGGAATTTTGGCCGTCACGCCGCTGAATGTCTCTTTGCGCACTGGCTTCCCGGCGTCCACCCGGGCGCCAACGGCGCCCACAGTGATCAGTGGAACGCTGACGGCACGGCCGCGACCTGCCCGCCTGGGCCGGAGTCCGGTCAGCAGGCGATCTGCTTGTCCCGGAGTGCCACGATCTCTTCGGGCGAATAACCCAGGCTGGTCAGCACGGCCTCGGTGTCGCTGCCGGGGACCGGGGGCGGGTCCGGGACGGCGGCCGGGGTGCGGCTGAACCGGGGCGCGGGCGCGGGCTGGCGCACGCCGCCCACCTCGATGAACGTGCCGCGCGCCATGTTGTGCGGGTGCCCGGGCGCGTCGGCCATGCTGAGCACCGGGGTCACGCAGGCGTCCGAGCCGTCGAACACGGCGACCCATTCGGCCTGCGTCTTCGCCGAGAACGCGGCGGTCAGCCGCTCCCGCAGCGCGGGCCAGCCGTCCGGGTCGAGTTGCGGCGGCAGATCCGAGACGTCCAGCCCGAGCCGGCTCACCAGTTCGGCGTAGAACTTCGCTTCCAGTGCGCCGACCGCGACGAACTTGCCGTCCGCGGTCCGGTAGGTGTCGTAGAACGGCGCCCCGCCGTCCAGCAGGTTGCTGCCCCGCTCGTCGCGCCAGGCGCCGCCCGCCCGCAGCCCGTGGATGAACGTGGCCAGCAGCGCCGACCCGTCCACCATGGCCGCGTCCACCACCTGGCCGCGCCCGGACCGCTCCCGCTCCAGCAGCGCGGCCAGCACGCCCACGGCCAGCAGCATGCCGCCGCCGCCGAAGTCGCCGACCAGGTTCAGCGGCGGGACCGGCCGCTCCCCGGCCCGGCCGATCGGGTCCAGGCTGCCCGCCACCGCGATGTAGTCGATGTCGTGCCCGGCCGCCGCGGCCAGCGGCCCGTCCTGCCCCCACCCGGTCATCCGCGCGTAGACCAGCCGCGGGTTCCGGTCCAGGCACACCTCCGGGCCGAAGCCGAGCCGTTCCGCCACCCTCGGGCGGTACCCCTCGACCAGCACGTCCGCGGCCTCCAGCAGGCGCAGCAGCACGGTCAGGCCGGCCGGGTCCTTGAGGTTGAGCCGGATCGACCGGCGGCCCCGGACCAGCGGATCGGTGGGCCGCACCACCGGATGGCCGGCCGCCCCGGGCCGGTCCACCCGCAGCACGTCGGCGCCCAGATCGGCCAGCACCATGCAGCCGAACGGCGCGGGCGCCAGGCTCTCCAACTCGATCACGCGCACGCCATGCAGTGGCCCCATAAACACCCCTTTGCTGAACGCCAGTGCGGCTGCCGCCCCGGCCGAAGCCTAGTGCGCGCGGTCCCGGAGCCGGAGTTCCGTGCCTCTTCACCCGGCGGCGCGGGCCGGGCACGATACCCCGCCCGGATCGGTCAGCCCGGCCCCGTAAGCCGGTGCGGTAAGCCGGTGCGGTAAGCCGGCGGAACCGTCGGCGGTGCAGCGTATTCTCGCGGCATGCGCGGTTACACGCAGGACAAGGACGCCTACCTCAAGCGGCTGCGCCGCATCGAAGGCCAGGTGCGCGGTTTGCAGCGGATGGTCGAGGAGGACGTCTACTGCATCGACGTGCTCACCCAGGTGTCCGCGGTCACCCGGGCGCTGCAGGCGGTGGCGCTCGGGCTGCTCGAGGAACACCTTGGCCACTGCGTGACCGAGGCCGTCCGGGCGGGTGGGGACGAGGGCCGCGAGTCGGTGCGCGAGGCGGCCGCGGCCATCTCCCGGCTGGTCAAGTCTTAACCGTGCTCGCCCGGGGGGGACGGCCCCCCGGCCCCCCGGGGTCGCGCGCCCAGTCGTGTTCCGGGTCGGCCAGCCGGGCGAACGCGCGCAGGTTGGCCAGGCTTTCGCCGCGCTTGACCCGCCATGCCCACTCGCGGCGGATCGACGACGCGAAGCCGATGGCCAGCGCAGGGTCGAAGTTGTCGTCCGAGTAGGTCAGCACGCAGCCCAGGATCCGGTCCACCTCAGCGGTGTCCACCGAGCCCAGCGGCAGCCGCCCGACCAGGTACACGTCGCCGGCCGGGTCGAGCGCGAAGTGCACCCCGTACATGCGCCCGTTGCGTTCCAGCAGGAACCGGTAGAACGCGGCGTGGTTCTCGTCCGGCTGACGGCAGAAGAACGCCTCCACATGCAGGCTGTGCCGGCCGGCGATGAGCCACGTCATCGTGGCCAGCTTGTGCTGCCCTTCCAGCTTGACCAGGAAGCTGCCCGGCTGCGGACTCTGCCAGCTCACTCCGAGCTCGGCCAGCGCCTTCTCGATTGCTCTGGCGGCAGCTTCCCGCGTCCCAGGCGCCGGATCACTCATACCTCATCATCCAACCAGCACCGCCACCCTCCGCGCCGCCCCGGATGCCAGGAAAACTCACCTCACCCCCAGCACCGGCCCGAAACGTCTCCGCCAGAGCAGTCTCCGCCAGAGCAGCCAGCGAACCCCATAGTCACACCGAGCACATCAGACGCACGACACCTGGCCCGGGGCCGGGTATCGCGCACTCTTCACGTGACTGGTCCGCTCCCTGTTCCCTTCGTCCGGTTTGAGGGAGCCAAATACGTGAAGAGCCATCTCGCCTGGCAGGGCGGTCGCGGGGCGTGAAAATGGGCACACCTACAGCCCCGAGACCCTGTACGAGGCCGTGGCGCGGGGTGGGAACACGGCGGCCCTTAGATAAGCCACCTGCGACTATGCCGGACGCGGCGTCGGCTGGGGACCCTGTTCTCGGGTCAGTGACGTTCTTCTTGATCGACCGTTTGCTCAGGAGGGGAGGGCTCGGGCGGGGGTGGGGGCGTTGCTCATCGCGCCGGCGTAGACACCGAGCAGCCGGTCCACGGTGCGGGACCAGCCGAACCGGGCCGCGTGCGCGACGCCGCCCTGGGACAGCGCCTCGCGGCGGCCCGGCGTGGTGATCAGCTCGCTCAGCGCCCGCGCGTAGCTGGCTGGGTCATGGTCGTCCACCAGGATGCCCGACTCACCGTGGCGGACCGCGGTGCGCAGCCCGCCCACCGCCGCGGCGATGACCGGCGTGCCGCACGCCTGGGCCTCCATCGCGACCAGCCCGAACGACTCGGAGTGCGACGGCACCATGACCACGGTCGCGGCCCGGTACCAGTCGGCCAGCTCGGCCTGCGGGCACGGCGGCTCCAGCCGGACCAGGTGGGCGATGCCCAGGCGGCCGGCCAGCTCGGTCAGCCCGTCTGGGTCGGCCCGCCCGGTCCCGCTCGGGCCGCCGACGAACACCAGGCTGAGCCGGCGAGCCAGCTCTGGGTCGCGGTGCACCAACTGGGCCGCGGCGTGCAGCACGATGTCCGGGGCCTTGAGCGGCTGCACCCGGCCGGCGAACACCACGACCGCCCCGTCGGCGGGCAGCTCCAGCCGGCGGCGGGCCGCGGCGGCCGGCCCGGGCCGGAACACCGACAAGTCGACCCCGGGGTTGACTGTCCACACCTTGGCCGGGTCCGCGCCGTACAGCCCGACCAGCTGGTGTGCTTCCTCGTCGGTGTTGGCGACCAGCCGGTCCGCGGTGGACACCACCTCGGTCTCGCCGCGCAGCCGCACTTCTGGCTCGGCCAGGTCGCCCCGGGCCAGGGCCGCGTTCTTCACCCGGCCCAGGGTGTGCATGGAGTGCACCAGCGGTACCCCCCAGCGCTGCCGGGCCACCAGGCCCACCTGGCCGGACAGCCAGTAGTGCGCGTGCACCAGGTCATACCGGCCGGGCGCGAAGCCCGCCTCGGCGCGCAGCACCTCGAACGTGAAGTGGCACAGCTGGGCGGGCAGGTCGGCCTTATCCAGCTCCTCGAACGGCCCGGCCGGCACATGCCGGACCAGCACCCCGGGCACGAGCTCGGCCTCGGGCGGGGCATCACGAGATACCGCCCGGGTGAAGATCTCGACCTCAACGCCGCGGCCAGCCAGCCGCTTGGCCACCTCGACCACGTAGACGTTCAGGCCCCCGGCGTCCCCGGTACCTGGCTGTTCCAGCGGTGAGGTGTGCACACTGATGGTCGCGATCCGCCGGGGGAAGCGTCGCGGCACGGGCATGCACCTCCGATGACTGAACCACCGGACAAGGCGGGTGATTCCCGGAGAGAACTAACGGACGGGAGTGGCGCAGCTAGCTGCTCGGCTGGCCGGGCCGGCCGGGCCGGCCACGGCTGGCGTCACCGATAGGCTCGGGACCATGACGCTGGTGCTGCTGCGGCATGGGGAGAGTACGTGGAACGCGGAGGGCCTGTTCACCGGGTGGGTGGACGTGGGGCTCTCGGAACAGGGTGCCGCTGAGGCAGCGAGCGGTGGCAAGCTGCTCCGCGAGTCGGGCCTGCGGCCCGATGTGGTGCACACCTCCGTGCTGACCCGGGCTATCCAGACCGCGCACCTGGCGCTGCAGGAAGCCGGCCTGCTCTGGCTGCCGGTCCGCCGGTCCTGGCGGCTGAACGAACGGCACTACGGGGCGCTGCAGGGCAAGAACAAGGCGCAGACCCGCGCGGAGTTCGGCGACGAGCAGTTCATGCTGTGGCGCCGGTCCTACGATGTGCCGCCGCCGCTGCTCCCGGACGACGACGAGTACTCCCAGGCGGCGGACCCACGCTATGCGCTGCTGCCGCCGGACCAGCTGCCCCGCACCGAGTGCCTCAAGGACGTGCTTAGCCGGCTGCTGCCGTACTGGCTGGACGCGATCGTGCCCGACCTGGCCGCGGACCGCACCGTGCTCGTCGCCGCGCACGGCAACTCGCTGCGCGCCCTGGTCAAGCACCTGGACGGCATCTCCGACGAGGAAATCGCCGAGCTGAACATCCCGACCGGGATCCCGCTCGTCTACGAGCTTGGCGCGGACTACCGGCCCAAGGTGCCGGGCGGCCGCTACCTGGACCCGCAGGCCGCGGTGGCCGCCGCCGCGGCGGTGGCAAATCAGGGCCGCTGACCCAATACGCCGGGTTACCTGCGGATACCTGGCTGTATGCCGGTTAAATCAAATATGACCAGATCCCGGCCGCTGTGTGAATTGATGGGGAACACGGCCGCGCCATGCCGACCGGCAGCGACGCGACGGGCCAGTCCCGCTTACCATCAAAGTGTGTGCAGGTGGCGGTGAACACGACGGGAGCCCCCGCAGCATGAAGATCCGGAAGACGGCCAAGACCCACCCTGGCCGGGATCTGTCCGTGGAACGCCGCGCGCCCGCCCGGCTGCCGGCCGGCATCGCGGCCGTCCTTTCCGTGCTGTCCTCGTCCGCCGTGGTCATCGACAGCGAGGACCGGGTGCTGCGGGCCAGCGCGGCGGCCCGCTCGTTCGGCCTGGTGAAGGGTGACCGGCTGATGGTCGGCGAACTGCTGGCCCTGGCCCGCCAGGTGCGCCGGGACGGCGAGATCCGGGAAGGCGAGATCGAGGTGGCCGGCACCAAGTTCGGCGGCCGGACGACCAGCTTCGCGGTCCGGGTGGCGCCGCTCGGGTCCGGGGTGGGCGGCGGCGGCCTGGTGCTGCTGCTGGCCGAGGACCAGACCGAGAGCCGCCGGGTGGAAGAGGTGCGGCGCGACTTCGTGGCCAACGTGAGCCACGAGCTCAAGACGCCGGTCGGTGCGCTGGCGCTGCTGGCCGAGACGGTCGAGGACGCCGCCGACGACCCGGACGCGGTGCGCCGGTTCGCCGGGCGGATGCGGCAGGAGGCGTCCCGGCTGACCAAACTGGCCCAGGACCTGATCACGCTGTCCCGGATCCAGGCGGCCGAGCCGATCCCGGACCCGATTCCCGTCGACCTGTCCATCGTGGTGGCCGAGGCGCTGGACCGGTGCCGGATGAAGGCCAGCGCGCACGGCATCGACCTGGAAGCCAAGGGAGACCCCGGGCTGGTTGTGCTGGGCGACGAGGACCTCCTGGTCAACGCGCTGCGCAACCTGCTGGAGAACGCGGTCGCGTACAGCCCGGAGCAGACCAGGGTGGTGGTAAGCACCACCCTGGTGGCCGACGACCTGGCCGAGATCAGCGTGGCCGACCAGGGCATCGGCATCCCACAGCGGGACCTGGAACGGATCTTCGAGCGGTTCTACCGGGTCGATCCGGCCCGGTCCCGGGCCACCGGGGGGACCGGGCTCGGGCTGGCCATCGTCAAGCATGTGACCGCGGCGCACGGCGGCAAGGTCACGGTGTGGAGCAAGGTGGGCGAGGGGTTGACGTTCACCTTGCGGTTGCCGGTCGCGAATCGGCCACGGGCTGCGGCCGGGAACTCCGAGCCACCCGCAGCAACACCTGCCAGGGAGGCCCTGAAGTGACTCGCGTACTCGTGGTCGAGGACGAGGAATCGTTCAGCGACGCGCTGTCCTACATGCTGCGTAAGGAGGGCTTCCAGGTCGCGATCTGCCCGACCGGCCCTGACGCGCTGGACACGTTCGACCGGGACGGCGCCGACCTGGTGCTGCTCGACCTTATGCTGCCCGGGCTGCCGGGCAGCGAGGTGTGCCGTACGCTGCGCGAGCGGTCCAACGTGCCGGTCATCATGCTGACCGCCAAGGACAGCGAGATCGACAAGGTGGTCGGCCTGGAACTCGGCGCCGACGACTACGTGACCAAGCCGTTCTCGTCCCGCGAGCTGGTGGCCCGGATGCGCGCCGTGCTGCGCCGCCGCGGCGAGCCGGAAGACGCGGCGATCACCACACTGGAGTCCGGCCCGGTGCGGATGGATGTGGACCGGCACGTGGTCACCGTCCGCGGCCGCCAGGTCCAGCTCCCGCTCAAGGAGTTCGAGCTGCTCGAGGTGCTGCTGCGGAACACCGGGCGGGTGCTCACCCGGATGCAGCTCATCGACCGGGTCTGGGGCGCCGACTATGTCGGCGACACCAAGACCCTGGACGTGCACATCAAGCGGCTCCGGGCCAAGGTCGAACTGGACCCGGGCAACCCCCGGCACATCATCACCGTGCGCGGGCTGGGCTATAAGTTCGAACCGGGCGCCTGACCCCCAGCCCCTTCTTTAGCCGAACGCTATTACGAGGTGGCGGTCGCCGTCGGGGTCGCGGTGGCGCCTGGGGAAGGCGTGGCGGTGGCCGATGCCCCGCCGTGGTGCCGGTGCTTCCTGGTCGCGGTCGGCGTCGGTGACGGAGCCGGCGAGTACGTGTAGTACTCGGCCGCCTTGGGGAACACCGGCACGAACAGCGTCACCGAGCCCGCGTTCTGGAACCTGAGCACCAGCCGGATGTTGCCGCCACTGGGCAGGGTGTGGGTCAGGCCGGTCAGCACGACCTCGGGCGCCGGGCCGGTGAGCAGCGCGGTCCGGCTCCGCTCCACGGTGACACCCCCGGCGGGCAGCGTAACCGAGGTGGCCGTGCCCGGCGCCGACGCGCTGACCAGGCGGTCCTTTGCCCCGGTATTGGCGATGGCCAGGAACACGCCGGCCGAGCTGCCCGCGGGCAGCGAGGCGTTCAGCGGCGCGCCGAGCACGAACACGTTGCGGATCCCGATGAAGCCGGACCCGGTGGCGGACGGGATCGCCTTGCTCGCCCCGGGCACGGGCGGGTGCCAGTGCAGCACCGGCGCGTTCAGGCCCGCTTCGCAGCCGGCCAGCAGCGGGATGGCCACCGCCGCGACGATGGCGCAGGCCCGGCGGGCGGCAACGGTGAAGCTAGGGCCACGGAGCAGCATGACCTGCTCTCCTCAGAATTCGGATCAGGTACCTGGGACGCCGGACAGCGTATCGGCATCCAGCACGGCCGGTACGGCCGGCCCTGCCATGCGCGGCCCGGCTTGCCACCAGTCAGGCGGCCCGGCTTGCCACCAGTCAGGCGGCCCGGCTTGCCACCAGTCAGGCGGCCCGGCCAGCTGGCTGATTCGCGGCCAGGACCGGCGGGCCGGGGCCGTCCAGGCCCACCGGCGCGGCGTGGCGCAGCACGTCCAGGCCGCCGAGCTGCACGGTCGGCCCCAGGTTCTTCTGCACGCTGCGCACCGAGCCGACCCGGTCGACCAGGACGACGGTCAGCCCGGACGGGTGGTAGGCGTTGCTCAGCGCGCGGTGCGTGTCGCTGGCGACCCGGATGGCCGCCGTGTTTCCGGGTTTCGGGGCCATCGCCTTGACTTGGCGCACCGAACGGCCCACCGCGATCAGGTAGACCGCGACCTTCGCGGCGGTGGCCTGCAGGCCGACCCGCATGGCCGCGGCCGCGCAATGGCAGCCGGCCGGGACCAGCGCGAGCACCGCGGTGCGCAGCGTCCTCAGCGCGACGGGCTTCCCGGCCTGCACGGTGCCGGCCGGCAGCGGTCCGCCGATCTGGCCCACGCCAGGGCTGGCCGACTGGGGGGTGGTCGGCGTCTGCGCCTGGGTGACCGGGGCACCGGCCCGCCGGGTGGTGAACATGGTGAGCAGCGTCCCGGCCAGCAGGGTGAGCGCCAGGCAGCTGGCCAGCAGCGGCAGCACCATCCCGTCCCGGGCGATCGGGCCGCCTAGCCGCCGGAGCCGCCGCTGCCTGCGCAGTGCGCGCAGCTCGCGGTGATACGCCTGCACGTCGCGATCGAGCTCCCTGGCATCGTCAGGTATCTCGATGTCAACCGGGGGCAGGCCATAGTCATCCCGCTCCGGTTCCCCGCCTCGGCTCACGAGCATCTTCTCCGGCGTGCGCTGCCTCGTTTGCCCTCCCAGTATGTGCCTGCGCCCCCGCTGTGGGCACTGTTGCGGGCAACCAGATTCGCCCAGGTGCGGGTGCATCCAGACCGGCCCGGAGCGGGGCATCTGGCCGAAATCGGCGTGGATCCCGCGTATCTGGCGGCGCTGACAGCCAGGTCAGCGGCCCGGCCGACACGCCCGGTGGCCCGCTTTGGAGCCTCTGAAAGGCGTACTGACCTGCACGTTTATCGTTAACGTCAGGTCGGGTGCCCTGTTAGTCGTGCTAAGATTGCCTTAGCGGAAGGGGTATGTGCCACATGACTTTTAAGGTCGGCGACACGGTCGTCTACCCCCACCATGGGGCTGCTCGCATCGAGGAGATCGAGACCCGTTCGATCAAGGGCCAGGACAAGACGTACCTGGTGCTGAAAGTCGACAAGGGTGACCTGACCGTACGCGTTCCGGCGGACAACGCCGAGCTGGTAGGCGTGCGGGACGTTGTCGGGCAGGAAGGACTGGAGAAGGTGTTCGAGGTGCTGCGCGCCCCGCACACCGAGGAACCGACCAACTGGTCACGGCGGTACAAGGCCAACCTGGAGAAGCTCGCTTCGGGCGATGTGAACAAGGTAGCCGAAGTCGTCCGCGATCTGTGGCGCAGGGACCGCGAGCGTGGTCTGTCCGCCGGCGAGAAGCGCATGCTGGCCAAGGCACGGCAGATCCTGGTGAGCGAGCTTGCCCTCGCCGAGAAGACCAACGAGGACAAGGCAGAGGCGCTGCTCGACGAGATCCTCGCCTCCTGAGCGCAGGTGGCCGGTGCACTGCCCCGGGTAGGGGTCGGCGCAGACGTCCATCCGTTCGACCCCGGCCGTCCGCTCTACCTGGCTGGCCTGCTCTGGCCAGGTGAGCGGGGGCTGACCGGGCACAGCGACGGCGACGTGGCGGCGCACGCGGCGTGTGACGCGCTGCTGTCCGCCGCCGGACTTGGCGATCTTGGTGCCAATTTCGGCACGTCCGAGGCTAGGTGGGCGGCCGCGGCGGGCACCGCCTTGCTGCGCGCCACCGCTGCTCTGGTGACCGGGGCCGGATTCGAGATCGGGAACGTCGCCATCCAGGTCATCGGAGAGCGCCCGCGGCTGGCGCCACGCCGGGCCGAGGCCGAGAAGGTACTGTCCGAGGCTCTCGGCGGCGTCCCGGTCAGCCTGTCCGGCACGACTACCGACGGCCTGGGCCTGACCGGCCGGGGCGAAGGCCTGGCCGCGGTGGCCACCGCGCTGGTCTCCGCTCCCGCCCCGCCGGGCTAGTGCGGGTACAGGCCGCGCAGGTAGTCCGGGCCGTAGTGCCGTTCCAGGTCGGCCACGCTGTCCTTGATGTCGGCCTGGACGCTCTTGACGATCTGGGCGGTGGAGGGCAGCGCCTCGGGGTGCCAGGTGGCTGGGTCCCACAGGTCCGAGCGCAGGAACGCCTTGGGACAGTGGTAGAAGACCTCCCGCACCTCGATCAGCAAGGCCAGTCGCGGGCGGCTGCCCCGGACGATCATGTCGTCGAAGAACGGCGCGTCGCGGATCAGCCGGGCCCGGCCGTTGATCCGCAGCGTGTCCCGCCGCCCGGGCGCCAGGAATAGCAGCCCCACTTGCGGGTTGCTGAGGATGTTGAGGAACCCGTCGAAGCGGTGGTTGCCGTTCCGGTCCGGGATCGCGATCGTCGCGTCGTCCAGCGGCCGGGTGAAGCCCGGCGGATCGCCCTTGGGCGACACGTCACAGCTACCGTCCGCGGCGGCCGTCGCGATCAGGCAGAACGGCGATGCGGCTAGCCATTCCCGGTCCCGCTCGTGCAGCACCGGGCGGATCTTGGTCGCCGAACGCTGGTTCGGCCCGCCGAACATCTCGCGGAGTTCGGCCTCCGAGGTCACCTCGACAAGCTCAGACGTGTTGGGCATCGGCGCATCCTCAGGCTGGTGGGGGGCCTTCAGCCTAAGCGGCTGGGATGTCTGAGCCCGCCCCGAACCGGCGGCGATCCCCCTGCGGTGCAGTCGCCCGCCGTAACGGCGCGAGGATGATCATGTCATAGGAGGAAGTCCCAACAGCCTGGCCGGCGGCTTGGTATCGCGTGGACCACCCGGCTAGGGCACCGGACGGGTAGTCCGCTGGCTGCGGTACCACTGCCCAACCACGCAGATATTCCATTCATGCTCACCGGCGGACATCGGGCGTCGCGTGGTTGATTCGTTCATGCGCACGGGACCGCCTGAACGAATCAATCACGCGGTTGAATCCGCGTCGGTGTCGTCCTCGGGCGGGGTTGGCGTGCTGCGCAGCCGGTCGAAGTGCGGCGACGGCGCGGGCACCGGGGCGCGCATCGGCTGGTGCGGTACGTGAATGGTGCCCGCACCCGGGCTGGCCGGCCGATCGCCCCCCGATGACGGGGCCGACGCTGCACCGCTATCGCCCGGCGACGTCTCGGTCCCGGCGGCGTCGGCCCCGGCCGGCTTGTCCTCGGTCGACTCGGTCCCGGCGGCGTCGGCCCCGGCCGGTTCGCCCGGCGACGTCTCGTCCCCGGCCGGCTCGGCCCCGGCCGGTTCGCCCGGCGACGTCTCGTCCCCGGCCGGTTCGCCCTCAGTTGGTTCGGCCTCGGCCGGTTTCGGTCGGGCCTCACCGGCTGCCTCGGCCTCGGCCGTCTTCGGTCGGGCCTGCACCGGCTGCCTCGGCTCGGCTTGTCTTCGGTCGGGCCTGCACCGGCTGCCTCGGCCTCGGCCGGCTTGTCTTCGGTCGGGCCTGCACCGGCTGCCTCGGCCTCGGCCGGCTTGTCTTCGGTCGGGCCTGCACCGGCTGCCTCGGCCTCGGCCGGCTTGTCTTCGGTCGGGCCTGCATCGGCGGCCTCGGCCCGGGCCGGTTCGCCCTCAGTTGGCTCGGCCCCGGCCGGTTCGTCCCCGGCCCGGTCAGCGGGACTGGCGGAGCCGGTGCCGTCGGGCCCAGTGCTGCTGGGCTCAGTGCTGCTGGGCTCACTGTCGGTGAGCTGGGCAGTAATGGGGCCAGCATCGGCGGGCTTGGTGCCGGCGCCGTCGGCGTGCCCGTTCGCCGCGCCGTTGCCGGCCGCGCCGTTGGCAGCTGACCCAGTCCCGACCGACCCAGGGCCAGTCGGCGGGGTGCCAGCCGATCCAGGGCCAGCCGATCCAGGGCCAGCCGGGGCGGTGCTCGCCGGGGGGGTGCTGGCGGCGGCGCGGGTGGTGGCCGGGGTGGATGTGGCCCGGACCGGGACCGGGCTGGGCGGCGTGGGCGCGGCTGGGACTGGGGCCGGGGTGGTGCTGGGCTGGGCCGGGACGATGCGGGTGGTGGCGGGGGCGAGCAGGCTGTCCAGGCTGGTGCGGGTCCCGGCGGGGGTGCCGGCTGAGGCCTGGCCGGCTGAGGCTTGGACGGCTGGGGCTTGGACGGCTGGGGCAGGAGCGGTGGCCGGCAGGTCGGCAGCGGGGGCCAGCCGGGACCGGCGGAACTGGCGGAGCATGGACAGCAGCAGGCTGAACGCGATCAGCAGCAAAGCCCAGGGCAGCACGGCCGCGGTCACCGCGGCGGGGCGGTGCGCGACGTTCGGATGCACCGCGTGCAGCACACCGCCGGCCGCCATCGCGGCCAGCAGCAGCAGCGTGATCAGCCACGAGTAGCCGCGCCGCAACCAGCCCGCGCCACGCAGCGACAGCACTGCGGCCAGCGCCACCACCAGCAGGGCGTCGAAGATGACCGGAAAGACCCGGGCCAGCGTCACCGGCATTCCCGCGGTCCGGGCCAGTTGGTGGATGCCGGGATAGGACAGCACGAACGCCGCTGCCATCAGGACCAGCACCCCGAGGATGGCGGCGATCAGTGCGGCCACCCGGAGCGCGGAAAACGGATCAGGACTCCGCGGTCCAGGCGCGGAACTGTCGTTCATCGAACGTAGATCGTCCTTCCTGTCGAAGGAACGATATGCCCGTCCGCCCTGCTCCTGGCAGAAATTCGTCGCGGCGCTGATCCCGGCGTGTTGGATTACAACTTTCGGTACATTATGTGCAACCCAACGTAGCCGTCAGTGGGGTGCCGGAAACCGTCCGGCACGGTGGCCAGCACCTCGAAGCCGAGCGAGCGCCACAGCGCGATGGCGTTGGTATTAGTCGAGACCACGGCGTTGAACTGCATGGCCGGGTAGCCGTAGGCCCGGGCCCGGTCCAGGATGTGCTCGGCCAGGGCCCGCCCGACGCCGCGGCCACCGTGCTCCGGGCTGACCATGAACCCCGCGTTGGCGATGTGCGCACCACCGCCGCCCTGGTTCCGGTGCATCTCCGCGGTGCCCAGGATGGTGCCGTCCGGATCGACGGCGACCAAGGTCGCCCCCGGCCGCTCAGTGCTGGCCCGGGGGGCCGACCCCCCGCTCGGCTCCCCCGGGGGACTACCCCCGGAACCCCCGGCCCCCGATCGCCGCTCGGCGCCGAGGCTGTCGCCATGCAGCCACATGGCCTGGGCCTGCCCGGAGGTGGTATCGGTGTCCCAGCAGAACGTGTCACCGGCGGCCACGATGCGGCTCATGAAGGCCCAGATTCCCGGCCAGTCCTCGGCCGTGGCGTCCCTTATCAGCATGATCCAAGAATGCAGGGTTAGCGCCAGATCCCGGTAACCTTGCTGCGTGACACTACGCCTTCACGACACCGCCGCGCGCTCGGTGCGCGAGTTCAGCCCGGTCATCCCCGGGAAGGTGTCGCTGTACCTGTGTGGTGCCACCGTGCAGGCCCCGCCGCATATCGGGCACATCAGGTCCGGGATCGTCTTCGACCTGCTCACCCGCTGGCTGCGGGCCAGCGGGTATCAGGTCACGTTCTGCCGGAACGTCACCGACATCGATGACAAGATCATCCGGGTGGCGGCCGCCGAGGGCGTCCCGTGGTGGCTGGTGGCGCAGCGGAACGAGCGGGCGTTCAGCCAGGCGTATGAGGTGCTGGGCTGCGTGCCGCCGGATGTGGAACCGCGGGCCACCGGGCATGTGCCTGAGATGATCACCCTGATGCACCGGCTGATCGACAGCGGGCACGCCTATGCCTCCGAAGGTGGTGTCTACTTCGACGTGCGCTCCTACCCGGAGTACGGCGCGCTGTCCGGGCAGCGTCTGCAGAACATGCGTGCGGCCGACGACACCGAGCCCAACGATGCCAAGCGGGATCCGCGCGACTTCGCGCTGTGGAAGGGGGCCAAGCCGGGCGAGCCGTCCTGGGACACGCCGTGGGGGCCCGGCCGGCCCGGCTGGCACCTGGAATGCTCGGCCATGGCCAGCAAGTACCTGGGCGCCACATTCGACATCCACGGCGGCGGGCTCGACCTGATCTTCCCGCACCACGAGAACGAGATCGCCCAGTCCCGGTCGGCCGGGGACGGGTTCGCCCGGTACTGGCTGCACAACGGCCTGGTCGGGGTGTCCGGCGAGAAGATGAGCAAGTCGCTCGGCAACTCACTGCTGGTCGAGGCCATGGTGACCCAGGTCCGGCCGGTCGAGCTGCGCTACTACCTGGGCCAGGCGCACTACCGGTCCGGGATCGAGTACTCCACCGAGGCGCTGGACGAGGCGGTGGCCGCGTACCGCCGGATCGAGAACTTCGTTACCCGGGCCACCGAGGTGGTCGGCCCGGTCAACCAGCCCGGGGACGAGCCGGCCACACTGGCCGGGGCGCTGGCCGGAGCCGAGGCGGCGGGCGCGCCCGACGCTGACCCGGCTGCCGGGGAGGCACCTGCTCTCGCACTGGCGGTGACCCTGGTGCCAGCCGCGTTCGCCGACGCGCTGGACGACGACCTGGGCATCCCACAGGCGCTGGCCGTGCTGCACGAGACGGTCCGGGCCGGCAACAACGCGCTGGCGGCCGGCCACATCGCCGCGACCGAGATCCGGCTGGCCGAAGTGCGCGCCATGCTCGGCGTGCTCGGCCTCGACCCACTGGCCGAGCCGTGGGCCACCGCGGGCCCGGGCGACGACCTGCACGCCGTGGTGGACGCGCTGGTCGGGGTGGCGCTGGTGCAGCGGCAGGCGGCCCGGGACCGGAAGGACTACGCGGCCGCAGATGCGATCCGCGACTCGCTGCGCGACGCGGGCGTGCTCATCGAGGACACCCCGCAGGGCCCGCGCTGGGAGCTGAAGCGGTGACCACCGGACCGAGTGGCGGGGCGGCCCGGTCCGGGAAGGGCGGCCGGACCAAGTCAGGCAAGCCCAGGCCGGGAACCGGCGGCTACGGCAAGAAGCGGCTGGAAGGCAAGGGGCCGACGCCGCCCGCGCACATGCGCCCCGGGCACCCGGCCCAGCGGCGTGCCGCCGCCCAGGCGGCTCGGCCCGCCACTGGCGGCCGGGGCGCCGGGACGGCACGGGGCAGTCGCCAGCGTTCAGCGGAAGAAGTTTCACCGGAGCGGGCCAGGGGCGCGGGGGACGCACCGGAAGTGGTCGCCGGGCGTAACCCGGTGCTGGAATCGCTGCGCGCGCGGGTGCCGGCCCGCGCGCTGTACGCCGGCCCGCGGCTGGACTCCGACCAGCGGGTGACCGACGCGATCCGGCTGGCCGCGGAGGCCGGGATCCCGCTCATCGAGGCCGGGCGGCCCGAACTGGACCGGCTCACCGGCGGTGCGGTGCACCAGGGACTGGCGCTGAAGATCCGGCCGTACGACTACGCCCACCCGGCCGACCTGCTGGACCGGGCGCGGGAGCGGGGCGAGCCGCCACTGATCGTCGCGCTGGACTCGGTCACCGACCCACGGAACCTGGGTGCCATCGTCCGCTCGGTGGCGGCGTTCGGCGGGCACGGCGTGCTGGTGCCGGCCCGGCGCAGCGCGCCGGTGAGCGCTGGCGCGTGGAAGGCGTCCGCCGGGACGCTGGCCCGGGTGCCGGTGGCACGGGCGTCCAACCTGGCCCAGGCGCTGGCCAGCTACCAGGACGCCGGCCTGTTCGTGGCCGGCCTGGACGCGCAGGGCCAGACTCCGCTCGGCGAACTCGACCTGGCCGAGGGGCCGCTGGTGCTGGTCGTCGGGTCCGAGGGGCGCGGGCTGTCCCGGCTCATCGCGCAGCGCTGCGACGTGCTGGCCCGGATCCCGATCGCGGCCCAGGCCGAGTCGCTGAACGCGGGCGTGGCGGCCGGGGTCGCGCTGTACGCGGTCGCGAGCCGCCGGGCGGCCTAATCCGCTGCCTGGCTTACCCGCGGGCGGAACGCGGGTGCCGGCCCGTCCAGGCGGGCATGAAGGACACACTGAGGCGAAGCGGAGGTGGCCGTGGACCGGCTGCGGATCGGGACGCTGGGCGCCGCGCGGATCACCCCGGCCGCGCTGATCAAGCCGGCCAGCCTGCTGCCCGAGGTGACGGTCAGCGCGGTGGCCGCGCGTGACCCGGAGCGGGCCCGCCGGTTCGCCGACCGGCACCGGATCCGCCGGGTGCACCCCTCCTACCAGGCGCTGCTCGACGACCCGGCCATCGACGCCATCTACAACCCGCTGCCCAACTCGCTGCACGCGGCCTGGACGCTGCGGGCCATCGAGGCGGGCAAGCACGTGCTGTGCGAGAAGCCGTTCACGGCCAACGCCGTCGAGGCGGCCGAAGTGGCGGCCGCGGCCAAAGCCTCCGGGCTGGTCGTGATGGAAGCGTTCCATTACCGGTACCACCCGCTGGCCCGGCGGATGCGGGACGTGGTCGCCGGGCCGCCCCCCCGGGTGGCCGGGGAGAGCAGCGCGCACGGCGAGATCGGGCCGCTGCGCTACCTGGAGGCCTCGCTCGCCTTCCCGCTGCCCCGGTTCTCCGACATCCGGTACTCCTACGAGCTGGCCGGCGGGGCCACCATGGACGCGGGCTGTTACGCGATCAACTGGCTGCGCATGCTGGGGCCCGGCGAGCCCGACGTGGTCGCCGCGCGGGCCAAGCTGCGCAGCCCGGCGGTGGACCGGGCCATGTCCGCGTCGTTCCGGTTCCCGGGCGGGGTGCTCGGCCGGATGACCGCCTCGCTGTGGTCCGGCCAGCTGCTCCGGCTGGACGCCAAGGCGGTCGGCGACCGGGGCGTGATGCGGGTGTTCAACTATGTCTCGCCGCAGCGGTACAACCGGCTGACGGTGACCGCGGACGGGTACACCCGGCACGAGCGGGTCGGCGGCGAATCCAGCTACACGCACCAGCTCCGCGCGTTCGCGGCCGCCGTGCTGCACGGCGAGCCGGTGCTGACCACGCCGGAGGACGCGGTGGCCAACATGCTGGCGATCGACGCGGTGTACCAGGCCGCGGAACTGCCGCTGCGCGGCGCGGGCTGACCGGTTGCCAGGGCGCGGGCTGACCGGCTGCTAGCCTCCTGCCGCTAAGCGCGCTATCGTTCGCTATGTGAACACTGATGGCAGCGAACCTGCCAGCCTGCCCCCGGATGAGGCCATCAGCGATACCGAGCCCGGCTCCGCCGTGGCCGGGACCGGCGGGCGGCGCACGGATTTCGTCCAGTCGCTGGACCGCGGGCTGGCCGTCATCCGGTGTTTCTCCTCCGAGCGGCCATCGCTGACGCTCTCCGAGGTGGCTGAGCGGACCGGGCTGACCCGGGCGGCGGCCCGCCGGTTCCTGCTCACCCTGCAGGAGCTCGGCTACGTGGGCAGTTCCGGCCGGCAGTTCTCGCTGCGGCCGCGGGTGCTGGCGCTCGGCTACGCCTACCTGTCGTCGTTCAGCGTGGCCCAGATCGCCCAGCCGCACCTGGAAGACCTGGCCGAGGAACTGCACGAGTCCTGCTCGGTCAGCGTGCTGGACGGCGACGACATCGTCTACGTGGCGCGCGCCTCGGCCAACCGGATCATGACGATCGCGCTGACCGTGGGCACCCGGCTGCCGCCCTACCCGACCTCGATGGGCCGGGTGCTGCTGGCCTGGCTGCCCGAGGCGGAGCTCGACGCCCATCTGAGCCGGACCACGCTGCGCAAGCTGACCGAGCATACGGTGACCGACCCGGCACAGTTGCGCCAGATCCTGGCCCAGGTCCGGGCGCAGGGCTGGGCCGCGGTGGACCAGGAACTCGAAGCCGGCGTGCGGTCCATCGCGGTGCCGATCCGGGACAGTTCCGGCCGGGTGGTCGCGGCCATCAACGCCAGCGCGCACGCGTCCCGGGTGCCGATGCGGACGCTGGAGAAGCAGTTCCTGCCCCGGCTGCTGGATGCGGCCGCGCAGATCGACGCCGAACTCGCCACCCGGATGGCGGTCGGCAACCGCGTGCGCTAGGGGTTGGTTCTGCGGCGGCCTGCCGCCGCTCGGTGCGAAGCGCCGATCGGAACCGCCACGCGCGGCTGCGCCGCGCTCGGCGCGGAGCGGCGATCGGGGGGCTCCGGGGGGTCGTCCCCCGGGCCAACTAGGCGTTGGCGCGGATGTAGCTGGCCAGCGCCGCGTCGGTGGCTGGGGCCGGGCCGGCCGTCCCGGGGATGCCGGACTTGCCCGCCGGGAACTGGCGGGAGACCAGCTCGGCCTGAACCTCCTGCAGGTGCGACGGCATCCCGGCGGACGGTCCCGGCCCGGTGGAGGTGGGCACGGTCACCCCGGCCAGCACGTCGTCGGTGCGCGCCGCGGCCAGCGTGAGCACGTCACCGAAACCGGGCGCGGCGGCGTCCCGCGCGGTCAGCGCGGGCAGGCCCCAGCGCTGCTCGACCGTCTTCAGGACCGAGGTGTGGTCCAGCGGCGTGCTGCCCGCGGGCACCCGGTACACGGTCCCCGGCGCGATCAGCGGGGACACCAGCACCGTCGGCACCCGTACCCCGAACCGGGTGAAGTCGAAGCCGAACTCGCCCGCGTCGTGGTCCGGCGGGGTCGCGCCGTACGGCGGCGGGACATGGTCGTAGCAGCCGCCGTGCTCGTCGTAGGTGATCACCAGCAGGGTCTGCGGCCAGCCGGGACTCTCGCGGAGCGTCTCGTACACGTCGTGGATCAGCTGCTCGCCCAGCGCGACGTCGTAGTTCGGGTGCTGGCTGTTGCCGGTGGAACTCCAGCTCGGCTCCAGGAACGTGAACGCGGGCAGGCGGCCGCCCGTGGCCGCCGCGGCGAAGTCGCTGAACACGCCGAAATGGCTCGGGTCCGCGCCGGTGATATCGGTGAACGTGTCCTTGGTCAGCGGCTGGGCGTCGTAGCCGTAAATGGCCCAGGGCAGATGGTTTGAGCTCAGCAGGCCGAAGATGGACGGCGCGGTGAACGTGTGCGTCTTGTCGTCCATGTGCCCCTGGCTGGTGCCCGAGCAGGCGAACGCCCGGTTCGGCAGCGTCTCGGTGGGCACCGAGGAGAACCACTGGTCACAGACCGCGTACCCGGTGGCCAGCGCGGACAGCACCGGCAGGGTCTCCGGCGTGAAGCAGCCCATGATGTCGCTGGCCGTGGTGCCGGGAACGATGGACCAGGTGCCCTCCTTGGACTGCCAGCCCAGGGTGTAGGCGAAGTCCTGGACGAAGCCGTCCATGGCCGGCGTCGCGCCCGGGCTGGCCGGGCCGTCGGTGCTGCCGAACAGTTGGCTGTTGGTGGCCATGTACCCCTCGCCGGGGTCCGCGCCCGGCATGAAGTACGCGTTCGGCGTGCTGGGCTCGATCTTGTACACGGTGACCGGAGAACCGGAACTGGGGGAGTTGGTCTCGGTCCCGGTCAGCCCGTCGAAGGGATGGCCGGCTGGCGACACGTTGCCCGAGTCGCTGTACAGGAGACCCAGCATGTGGTCGAAGGACCGGTTTTCCAGCATCAGCACCACGACGTGCTGGATCTCGGGCAGGTTGTTTCCAGGCGTCGTCATTCGCAGCCTCCGTTTGAGGTCACCCTGCGGCGCTCCCCAAAGCTGCCGCGAAACGGCAACCATGGTGGCATGGGTGGTACCCGATGCGCAGAGATGCGGCCGGTAAGGTCGCGGATATCGGTTTAACTTTGGGAGAACAGATGCGGCTCACCAAGCTGGAACATGCCTGTGTCAGGCTGGAGAAGGACGGGGTCGTCCTGGTTATCGACCCTGCCGCGTGGAGCATGCCGCGGGCCCTGGAAGGGGCCAGCGCGGTGCTAGTCACGCATGAGCATTTCGACCATTTCGATGCCGACGGGCTGCGCGCCGCGCTGACCGCGGACCCTGGCCTGCAACTGTGGACGAATGAGTCGGTGGCCAGCGAGTTCGCCGGGTTCAGCCACGACCAGGTGCACATCGTGGACGACGGTGACGCGTTCAGCGTGGCCGGGTTCGACGTGCACGCGTACGGCCACCTGCACGCGGTGCTGCACCGGGACATCCCGGTCATCGCGAACACCGGGTTCCTGGTCGACGGGAACGTGTTCCATCCCGGCGACTCGTTCACCGTGCCGCAGGACCCGGTGCAGACGCTGCTGCTGCCGGCCAGCGGGCCGTGGCTGAAGACCGGCGAGATGATCGACTATGCCCGCGAGGTCAGCCCGCAGCGCGGCTATGTCATCCACGACGCACTGTTCGGCGAGACCGGGCTGATGGTGCTGGACAACTTCCTGGGGATGTGCGGCAAGGAGGACACCTTCCGCCGGGTGGATGTGGGCGCCGCTGTCGACGTCTGAGCTCGTTTGATTTTCACTGGCTAGGCTGTGGAGCCCGGCGCGCGCAGGTGATCTGCCGTGGGCACGCCGGGCCGCGGTGAGCCGTCCAGCCAGTCGCGTCCTTCCTGGTAGAGCACGTCCACCGCGGGCCCGCGCAGCCCGGGCAGGCCGGGCGCGATCTGGTAGCCGAGCTGGAACTGCAGGTAGGCCAGGTGCCGGTAGCCGACCGGGAAACTGCCGAGCAGTTTCGGGTCCAGGCTGAGCTGGGCCGCCGGGTTAACCGGGTCGAGCCGGTCCTGCTCGTAGATCGGCTGCCGCCGGACGATCCCCCACCGGCCGTCCCGCCGGGCCAGGAAGTCATAGAACCGGCCGGTGCAGGTGACATCGGCGGTCACCCCATGCACGTCGGCGCGCTGCATGATCTGCATCTTGGTCTGCGCGATGGCCCGGTCCTCGTTGGCTGTCCCGGTAGCCGCTGTCCCGGTGGCCGCTGTCCCGGTGGCCGCGGACAGCGTGCTGATCGTCCCGCCGAGGAAGTGCATGATGTTCACGCCGGCCTCGAATCCGGCCTGGCTGACCCGGGCGAATTCGGCGGCCGGGCCCTGGAACCAGGTGGCGGTCATCCAGCCGTCGTCGTGCCACACCGACGCGAACGACGCCCAGTCCCCGGAGTCGCGGGCGATCGCCCAGGTCTCGACGACCCGGCGGATCCTGAATTCCTCTGCCTCGTGCTCGGTCAGCATGCGGTGGCCTCTCTATGACGCCCGAGTAAGGCGGCGGTTACCGGGTAGCGAGGCGAAGCGGTCGGCGGCTCGGTGAGGGCAGGCCGCCGGCCGCGCGCCGCGCTGACGAGGAGGACGACCGTGAGCGACGTCCAGACAGGAACAGTAACCACTAAAGTGCCCGCCCGGCTGGACCGGCTGCCGTGGTCCCGGTGGCACTGGATGATCATTATCGGGCTGGGCACGGTCTGGATCCTGGACGGCCTGGAAGTCACCATCGTCGGGAACATCTCCGGGCAGATCAGCAAGGCCGGCAGCGGCATCCACATAACCCAGGGGCAGATCACCGGATTCGGCGCCGCCATGTACGTGGCCGGCGCGTGCGTCGGGGCGCTGTTCTTCGGCTGGCTCACCGACCGGTACGGGCGCAAGAAGCTCTTCATGATCACCCTGGGCACGTATCTGATCGCCACCGCCCTGACCGCGCTGTCCTTCGCCCCGTGGTGGTTCTTCCTGTTCCGGTTCCTGACCGGATTCGGCATCGGCGGCGAGTACGCGGCCATCAACTCGGCCATCGACGAACTGATCCCGAGCCGGCACCGGGGCCGGATCGACATCGTCATCAACGGCACCTATTGGGCGGGTGCGGCGGCCGGCGCGCTGATCTCCGTGCCCGCCACCAATGATCTGCCGGTCGCGGTCGGGTGGCGGATCTGCTTCGGGCTCGGCGTGGTGCTCGGCCTGGTCATCCTGCTGGTCCGGCGGAACGTGCCGGAGAGCCCGCGCTGGCTGTTCATCCACGGCCGCGGCCAGCAGGCGGAGGACCTGGTCGGCGGCATTGAGCAGGAGGTGGAGCGGGAGACCGGCACACAACTGGCCGAGCCGCGCCAGTCGATCACCATCCACCAGCGCAAGTCCATCGGCTTCATCCCGATCGCACGGACCATGTTCGGCACGTATCCGCGGCGCACCATCCTCGGCTTCTCACTGTTCATCGGCCAGGCGTTCCTCTACAACGCGATCACCTTCGGCTACGCGCAGATCCTGGCCACGTTCTTCCACGTGACGACGAACCCGGGCTACTACTTCGCGGTGATCGCGGTGGGTAACCTGTTCGGCCCCCTGCTGCTCGCCCCGCTGTTCGACTCGTTGGGCCGCAAGCCGATGATCGCGGGCACCTACATCCTGTCCGGGGCGCTGCTGTTCGGCACGGCCTGGCTGTTCGATGCCGGGTCGCTGAACGCCACCACGATGACGGCCTGCTGGTGCGTGGTGCTGTTCTTCGCGTCGGCCGGAGCCAGTTCGGCGTACCTGACTGTCAGCGAGGTCTTCCCGATGGAGACCCGGGCGCTGGCCATCGCGTTCTTCTATGCGATCGGCACCGCGGCGGGCGGGATCACCGGGCCGCTGCTGTTCTCCTCGCTGGTCAGCACGGGCAAGGTGTCGGACACAGTGGTCGCGTTCATGATCGGCGCGTCGCTGATGGTGCTGGCCGGCCTGGTCGAGGTGTTCCTCGGCGTCAAGGCGGAACGCAAGGGCCTGGAAGAGATCGCCAGCCCGCTGACCGCCGTTGAGGAGCCACCCGCCGTCGGCGCCGCCGCCCGCTGAGCCCGCTGAGCCCGCCGGCCGGCAGCGTGGTTGGCGGTCACGTTGGCCAGCGGCCCGGGAGTGGTGATCACGGCTGGTAGGCGGCCCGGGTGATTAGCCGGGCGCGGTGCGGGTAGCCGGCCTGCATGGCCGGGCAACGAGAGGACGCCGCGGTTCAGATCCTGCTGAACCGCTATGGCCACAACTACGCCGAGGAGGCTGGCATCCGGTTGCGCGACACTCCGGCGCCGCTCTATCAGCTCGGCGTACTGGCCAATCTGCTCAGCGCCGGGATCACCGGTGAGACCGCGGTCGCCGCGGCGCGGGAACTGTCCGCGGCCGGGGACCGGAACCCCCGGGCGCGGTGCAAAGCGAGCTGGCCGCAGCGGGTGGATGCGCTGGGCGGTAAGGCCCAGCGGGTAAGGCGAGCAGAGGAGGCTCAGCCGGTCAGGCCGGGCAGGGCAGAGAAGCCCAGCAGGGCAGAGAAGCCGAGCAGGGCAGCAAACAGGAAGGAAGCGCAGTGAGATCGCTGATCAGCCGCGGCCGCAGCCATACCGGGCAGCTATCCCAGCATGGCATCGACCATCTCGTGCGGAACATCCGGACCGGGCACTTCGAGCGCAGCCTGTCCGCGCTTACCGCGGTGGGCGCCGTGATCACCGCGGGGGAGATCTTCTTCGAGCACGACAGCGCCAGCTTCGGCAACAAGATGATGTGGCTGCCGATCGCCATGGGCCCGGTGGGCGCCGCCGCCGGGGTGGCCGGCGTGGTCAGCCGCCGGGCGGCCAAGACGGCGCTGCCGCTGGCCTCCGCGGCGATCATCGCCAACGGGCTGCAGGGCACTTACCTGCATGCCCGGGGCATCGCGCAGAAGCCGGGCGGCTGGGCCAACGCCCGCTACAACATGGAGATGGGGCCACCGCTGCTGGCTCCGCTGCTGGTCACCATGGTCGGCGGGATGGGCCTGCTGGCCGCTTTGCTGCGGCGGGAGCAGTGAGGCTCCCGCGATCGCGAACCGGGCTCCGGCCGCGCGGCGGCCCGGACCGGTTCCCCGGTTTCGACGTGTTCAGCGAGCAGCACCGCTGGGACCCGGCCACCGCGGCGGTGCTCACCGACCGCCTCGGCCCACCACCGGATATGCGCTTCTTCACCCCGGCCGAGGAGGCCATCGCCACCCCGCTCCTCGACCAGCTGCTCGGCCAGCAGGACCCGGATCCGCATACCGTGCTGGGCGCGCGGAATGCGGACCAGCAGCGCGGCCGCCCCCGGGTCCCGCTGACGGCCATGATCGACAGTCGGCTAGCTGAGGCGGAGACTGATGGGTGGCATTACGCAAATATGCCCGAGGATGGTCAGGCCTGGCGGGACACGCTGCGCTACCTGGACGAAGACGCGCAGGCCAAGTACGGGCACGGCTTCGCCGACTGCCGGGCCAGCGACCAGGCGGCGCTGATCCAGTCCGTGCAGGACGCCGGCTCAGGTGACTGGCACGGGCTGCCGGCCAGCCGGGTGTGGAGCCTGTGGACGCGGTATGCCTGCACCGCCTTCTACGGCCACCCGTGGGCGTGGAACGAAATGGGCTTTCCCGGGCCGGCTTACCCGCGCGGCTATAAGAACATCGGTGTGGACAAGCTGGAGCCATTCGAGGTGCGGGACGCCAAACCGGGCCAGGACCCGGTTGAGGAGGATGGATGACCCGGGTCCAGGAGCGGAACGCCTCCGCGTGGCTGATCCCGAACGACGGCACCCGGACCAACCATGGGCTGCGCCGGGACATGCGCCGCTTCGAAGACGAGGACGAAATCGACCTGGTCATCG
Source organism: uncultured Actinomycetes bacterium (assembly GCA_963834705.1). Classification (GTDB taxonomy): domain Bacteria; phylum Actinomycetota; class Actinomycetes; order Streptosporangiales; family Streptosporangiaceae; genus RYN-230. The sequence goes on along the minus strand of CAWICV010000016.1, from coordinate 107,149 downwards.
TCGGCTGCGGGGCCGGCGGCTCGGTCCTGCTGCAGCGGCTGGCCCGGGCCGGCTGGCGGGTGGCCGCCTTGGACGCGGGACCGTTCTGGGACCCGGACACCGACTGGGTCAGCGACGAGGCCGGCTCGCACCACCTGTACTGGACCGAACCCCGGGTCATCGACGGCACCGACCCGGTGCCGCTGGGCTCGAACAACTCCGGGCGCGGCGTCGGCGGGTCGATGGTGCACTATGCCGGGTACGCGCCGCGCTTCCATCCCAGCGACTTCCGCACCTGGACCGAGGACGGGGTGGGCGCTGACTGGCCGATCGGCTACCACGACCTGCTGCCGTACTACACGGCGATCGAGGAGGAACTGCCGGTCGCCGGGGAGAACTGGCCGTGGGGTGACCCGCACGGCTACCCGCACCGGCCACATCCGGTCGGCGGCAACGGGGAGATCTTCCTGCGTGGCGCGCGAGCCCTCGGCATCACGGCCAAGGTCGGCCCGGTGGCCATCCCGAACGGCCGGTTCGGCAACCGGCCGCACTGCATCTACCGCGGGTTCTGCCTGCAGGGCTGCAAGGTCAACGCCAAGGCTTCGCCGCTGATCACGCACATCCCGGACGCGCTGGCCCAGGGCGCCGAGGTACGCGCCGACTCGATGGTGACCCGGGTCGCCGTCGACGAGCGGACCGGGCGGGCCACCGGCGTGCACTACATCCGCGGCGGCCGGGAGCGGTTCCAGCGGGCCCGGATGGTCGCGGTGGCCGGCTACTCGATCGAGACGCCCCGGCTGCTGCTCAACTCGGCTAGCAAGCGCTTCCCGGACGGCCTGTGCAACGACTTCGACCAGGTCGGCCGGTACCTGATGGTGCAGGGCGCGCCGCAGACCGCGGGCCGGTTCGACGAAGAGGTGCGGATGTACAAGGCACCGCCGCCCGAGGTGAGTTCCGAGGAGTTCTACGAGACCGACCCGGCCAAGCCGTACCGCCGCGGCTTCACCATCCAGAACGTGTCCCCGCTCCCGATCACCTGGGCCGAGCACGTGGCCGCGCAGGGCCACTGGGGCCGGGCACTGCGTGACTACATGAGCGACTACGTGCACTGGTGCACGCTGGGCGCGCTGTGCGAGTTCCTGCCGCAGCCGGGCAACCGGGTGACGCTGGACGAGGAAAAGGACCGGTACGGCCTGCCGGTGGCCCGGTTCAGCTACTCGCAGTGCGACAACGATACGCAGCTGCTGCACGCCGCCCAGCACGTCATGGAAGACATGCTGCACGCGGCCGGGGCGGACGAGGTGATCACCATCCAGCGCTTCGCACACCTGGTCGGCGGCGCGCGGATGGCCGCCGATGAACGCCACGGCGTGGTCGATGGGACCTGCCGCAGCTTCGCGGTGCCGAACCTGTACCTCACCGACGGCAGCGTGCTGCCGACCCAGGGCAGTGCCAACCCGGCGCTGACCATCATGGCGGTCACGGCCCGCGCGGCTGGCCTGCTCCGGGCCGGGGCCCGGGGCGGCGCGGTTTGAACTGGCCAGCGGCGGAAAGCCGGGAAAGGGCCCGCCAGCGGGACCCGGGAGGTACCCATGCCAGGGCGCGAGGAACTGCCGTTAACGCTGCGGCGGTCGCCGCAAAAAGCCCAGGAGACCTGGATCAAGGCGCACGACAGCGCGGTCCAGGAGTACGGCGAGGGCGAGCGGGCGCACCGGACCGCCTACGGCGCGCTCAAGCACAGCTTCGAGAAGGTCGGGGATCACTGGGAGGCCAAGGAAGGCGGGGCCAAGGGTCCATCCGATGAGCAGTCGGCCCGCCCCCGCGGCCAATCGGGCGAGAGCTACGGCGGGGTGGACGCCAACGCCAGCAAGGAGCACCTGCTCCGGCTGGCCCGCCGGCTGGGCGTGCCGGGCCGGTCCTCGATGAGCAAGCAGGAACTGGCCCGGGCCATCCAGAAGGCGAACGACCGGCAGACCGCGGCCGCCCGTGGCGGGCCGGGGAGGGCATCGTCATGACCGTGCTCGTCGGCGTGCATGGGCCCAGGGCTCCTCGTGCCGGATCCGGAGCCGGTCAGCTGAACCGGTCAGCTGAACCGGTCAGAGCCTGGCTGAGCCTGTTTGAGCCGCCGTCACGGGGTAGCGGCTGTAGAAGCTTCACGGACACCCGGCCCGGGCGTCAGCGGCTGAGCGCCTGGGCCGGGCCCAGCGGCCCGCCCGCACGGCAGTCGAGGACGCCTCCCGTCCGGGCGGGCCGCCCAACCTTCAGCAGTTCGTCAGCGGTGCCGGAACGGTGCCGCGTCGGCGGTGCGCAGTTCCAGGCCCAGCCCGGGCCGCCCCGGGTCCGGGGTCAGCACGCCGCCGTGCGGGTCCAGTGCCCCGTCGAAGAACATCCGCTCGATCCGCTGATGATCGTGGAAGTACTCGACGTGCCGCAGGTTCGGCACCGCGGCCGCGCAGTGGGCGTGCAGGTTCGGGGCGCAGTGCCCGGATACCTGCACGTTGTGGGCGGCGGCCAGCGCCGCGCCGCGGAGGAACTCGGTGATCCCACCGCACCGGGTGACGTCCAGCTGCAGGCAGTCCACCGCCCCGGCGGCCAGTAGCCGGGCTGAGTCGGCCAGTGTCCAGCTGTACTCGCCCGCCGCCACGTCGGCCAGCACCTGCCCGCGCACCGCAGCCAGCCCGGCCAGGTCCTGCGACGAGACGGGCTCCTCGAACCAGGTCACGCCGGACTGCTCCATCCGGTGGGCCACCCGGATCGCCTGGCCGACCGTGTACCCGCCGTTGGCGTCCACGTACAGCTCGGTGTCCGGGCCGATGACCGACCGGGCCAGCGCGACCCGGGCCAGGTCGCGGTGCTCGTTGCTGCCCCACGACTCGCCGATCTTGATCTTCACCCGGGGGATCTGGTCCTTGTCCACCCAGCCGGCCAGCTGTTCCCGGGTCTGCTGCTCGTCGTAGCTGGTGAACCCGCCGCTGCCGTAGATGGGTACCTCGTGGCGGGCCCGGCCGGCCAGGGCGGTGACCGGGCAGCCGAGCAGCCGGGCTTTCAGGTCCCAGAGCGCGATGTCGGCCGCGGAGATGGCGGTGGCGGCGATCCCCGGCCGGCCGACGTTGCGCACCGCGCGGGTCATCGCCTCGTTGGCGCCGCTCACATCCAGCGCGTCCCGGCCGGTCAGCACCGGCGCGAGCATTTCGTTCACGACGCCCGCGGCCGCGCCGGCCGCGTAGCTCCAGCCGATGCCCTGCTGATCTCCGGCGGCCACGGTGACCAGCACCAGCGTGGTCTTGTCCCAGGCCAGAGTGCCGTCGGCCTCCGGCGCGTCGGTCGGTATCACGTACACCGTGGCGGTCACGTCCCGCACCGGCGGGCCGCCTGCGCCCGTCCCGCTGCGCGGTGTGCCTGGTCCGCTCATCGTCGCCTGCCTCTCTGGCGCTCCTCGGGTCCCGCTCTTGCTACCTGCGTCCGGCGCAGGCAAACCATGGCCAGATGTTTGACCTCTCGATTGGTGGACAGCCGGAAGTAGCGACTGCACGCGGAGATAACGAGCACTTGGAGGTCCGCAGGTGGCACAGATCGCATCCGAAGCCCTGGTCGAGCGGCTCGCCGACTGGGGAGTGGACACCGTCTTCGGGCTGCCTGGGGATGGCATCAACGGGATCATGGAGGCCTTCCGGCGGCACCAGGACCGGGTCAAGTTCGTCCTGGTCCATCACGAGGAGGCGGCCGCGTTCATGGCTACGGCGCACGCCAAGGCCACCGGCCAGATCGGCGTCTGCCTGGCCACCTCCGGCCCGGGCGGCATTCACCTGCTGAACGGGCTGTACGACGCGAAACTTGATCACATGCCGGTGCTGGCCATCACCGGAATGCAGGAGACCTCGGTGCTGGGCACCGGCTACCAGCAGGAAGTGAACCTCGACCGGCTGTACGAGGACGTCGCGGTCTACGACCAGATGATCTACAACCCGGCGCAACTGCCGGCTGTGGTGGACATCGCGGTGCGCACCGCCTATGCGCGGCGCGGGGTGGCGCACCTGACCGTGCCGACCGACATCCAGGTGGCCCAGGCCGGGGACAACCCTTACGAGGAAGTGGGCCCGGCCCGGCCGCCGGCCACCGCACCGATCCGGCTGGCCGCCCCTGGCCGGCCTTCTCCCGAGGACCTGCAGAAGCTCGCCGACGTATTGAACGCCAGTTCCAAGCCAGCCATCCTGGCCGGTGCGGGGGCGTTGCACGCCCGGGAGGAACTGCTGGCCGTGGCCGAGGCGCTGGGCGCGCCGATCATCAAGACGCTGTCCGGCAAGGCGACGGTGCCGGATGACTCGCCGTACACCACGGGCGGGATCGGGCTGCTCGGCACGGCGCCGTCCGAGGAACTGATGAGCGACCTGGACACGCTGTTCATGGTCGGCACGAACTTCCCGTACACCCACTTCATGCCGGAACCGGGCAAGGCGAAGATCGTGCAGATCGAGGCCGACCCGGCCCGGGCCGGTGCCCGGGTGCCCACCGAGGTGCCGGTGGTCGGCGACGCCAAGGAGGGCCTGGCCGCGCTGCTGCCGCTGCTCAAGCAGCGGTCCGACACCAAGTTCCTGGAGAAGTACCAGAAGCAGATGGATGGCTGGCGGAAGAAGATGGCCGCGCTGCAGGACGAGAAGCGCGACCCGATCGCCCCCGAGTATGTCGTTGCGGTGCTGGACGAGCTGGCCGCCGACGACGCCATCCTGACCTGCGACAGCGGGACGATCGCCACCTGGGCCGCCCGGCACTGGCACATCCGTGCTGACCGGAAGTTCTATCTGTCCGGCAACCTGGCCACGATGGCCCCCGGCCTGCCCTACGCGGTCGGCATCCAGCACGCGTTCCCCGGCCGCCAGGTGATCGGTTACGTGGGTGATGGCGGGTTCGCCATGCTGATGGCCGAGTTCATCACCGCCATCAAGCACAAGCTGCCGGTCAAGATCGTGATCAACAACAACAACTCGCTCGGCCAGATCCTGTGGGAGCAGATGGTGCTCGGCTACCCCGAGTTCGGCGTCCGGCATTCGGACCCGCCGGTGGACTTCACCGCGATCGCCACCGCCAATGGGGCGCTCGGCATCAAGGTGAGCAAGCCGGACGAGGTGCGTAACGCCATCAGCCAGGCGCTCAGCTATGACGGGCCTGCGCTGGTTGACGTGAACGTCAACCCGGACGAGCCGCCGCTGCCCGGCAAGATCGAGTACAAGCAGGCCAAGAAGTTCGCCGAGGCGTTCCTGCGCGGCCAGCCGCGCAAGGCCACGATCGCGACCACCCTGTTCCGCGACAAGATCGAGCAGCTGAAGTCCTGACCGTCAAACCGAACTGACCATCAGGGTCCCCTAGTCATCCGGCCGGCCGCCAATACGCGGCCGGCCGGCCAACGCTGCGGCCGTTTCGCGGTTGACAGTGGTCAGTGGGTGGAGGCGGGGCCCCGGCGCGGCCGGGGCGGCGGTGTGGGTGCGGCCGGCGTGCTGGTCAGCGGCAGGCCGCCGGGCGGCTTCACCTCCGACAGCCGCAGGTAGGTGATCAGCCGCTGGCCACCCCGGGTGGACAGGTGGGCCAGTACCTCCTGGAGTTCGGCCACGTCGCGCGCGACCACGGTGAAGATGTAGTCCATCTCGCCGGCCACGTTGTCCGCGGAGATGATCTGTGGCAGGGCGCGGACCTGGTCCTCGAAGATCTTGGTCAACCGGGGGTCGTGGCGGCCCAGGGTGGCCGCCACGTAGAGCTGCAGGGGGAAGCCGACCGCGGCCGGGTCCAGCCGCGCGGTGATGATCCGGATGACCCCGGACTCCTTCAGGTAGCGCACCCGGTGCAGGGTGGCGGCCGGGGACAGGCCGACCAGGCGGGCCAGTTCGACGTTCGTCCGGTCCGCGTCTGCCTGCAGCGCATCGAGCAGCTTAATGTCAACTTCATCAAGTCTAACGGCCATAGCATCAAACAATATATCGTTGTGAGCGCTCAACTGCGAATCTTGCCCCGGTGGCTGGCAAAATTAATGCATGCGCAACAACCTCCGCCCCGCCCTCGCCGCGCTCACCGCGGCCGGGCTCCTCTGGGGTACCACCGTGCCGCTGTCCAAGCTAGCCCTGCAGTGGCTGCCGCCGGGCTGGCTCACCGTGGTGCGCTTTGGCATGGCCGCGGTCTTCCTGCTGGCCGTGATCGGGCCCCGGGTGCGCGCCGCGTTCAGTCCTGCCCTGCTGGCCTCGGGCGCCGTCGGGTACGGCGGGACGGTCCTGCTGCAGAACGCGGGCATCACCCGGACCAACGTGAGCCACGCCGCGCTGCTGATCGGCACCGCGCCCATCATGGTGGCGGTCATCGCCGCGGTGTGGCACCGGACCGTGGCCCACCCAGTGGCCTGGGCCGGCTTCGCGGTGTCGCTGTCCGGCGTGGCCCTGATCGCCGCGGGTGGCGGCGGGCAGGCCGACCTGTCCGGCGACGGCATGGTGCTGGCCTCGGTGCTGCTCTCCGCCGGGTTCACCGTCACCCAGGCCCGGCTGCTCCGGGACCGGGACCCGGTCGCGGTGACCGGCGTCCAGTTCCTCGGCGCTGCCCTGGTCGCGCTGCCGTTCAGCGTGCTGACCGAGGGCATGCCGCCCGCGCCAGCGGGCCCGGGTTCGGTGGCGGTGGTCTTCGCGCTGGCGGCCGGCGGCACGCTGCTGCCATTCAGCCTGTTCGCCTACGGGCAGAGCCGATTGCCGGCCCAGATCGCGGGCGCGTTCCTGAACATCGAGCCGCTGGTCGGCGCGGTGGCCGGCGTGGTGATCTTCGGCGACCCGGCCGGCCCGGCCCAGCTCGGCGGGGCCGCGGCCATTCTGGGCGGCATCGCGCTGAGCAGCGTGCGGCGCCCGTCCGGCTGGCGCGTTCCGGCCGCTCTCAGCCGCCGCTGGCGGCCGGCGGACCGGAGTGCCCCGGTCACGGCTGGCCACAATCAGTACCCGGGTGGACAGGAATTTAAGCGTCTGCTCAGCCGCCCATCTCCCGTGGCTCGCCGGGAGAATCCGCTGCTCAGCGACCTGCCGACGGCAAATCCGGACGTGCGCAGCCCAGCGACCTTGCCTACCTTGGGCCGCTGTGGTCGCAATCTGGACAAGGAGATGTATGAGCGTATAAATGCGGATATTCACGGCAGCAGGCGCTGGCGTGCTGATGGCTGGGCTAGCCGCCGGCCCGGCGCTGGCCAGCACGTACACCGTGCAATCAGGCGACGCGCTGAGTGGGATCGCCGCGCGGTCAGCTGTCTCGCTTTCCGCGATCGAAGCCGCCAACCCCCAGATCCACGACCCGAACCTCATCTACGTGAACCAGAAGGTGCACGTGCCGGACGGCCGCTCTGGGGTGACCCCCATTGCGGGGCCGCCGGTCGCCGCGGCGACACAAGCCCCGGCGACGCCCGCTCCGGCCACGTCGGACGAGGGGTCCTCGGCCGCGGCGCAGCCCGCGGCCAGCGAGGGCACCGCGGCCAGCTCCAGCAGCTCCACTAGCTCAAGCACGGGCAGCTCAAGCACGGGCAGCTCAAGCACGGGCAGCTCAAGCACGGGCAGCTCAAGCACGGTGACCAGCACTGGTGCGCCGGGGTCGTTCCAGAAGTGTGTGGCCTGGCGCGAGTCGGGGGACAACCCGACCGCGTCAGCTTGCTCGGGTTATGTACCGTGCATGGCAAGGGGCAATCCGGGGAGCTGGGCAGATGATCCTGAGCGGGCTACTGTGCCGTGAGCCACCCGCCGGGCTGCTACGTGTTACAGGGGTGTAGCCAATCGCGGCCGCATCTATCCACCGCTATGGTGCACAGGCGATACTCGCTTATAACGGGTTGATATACGTGGCAGCCAACCACACGCGACACGCAGGAGAGGGTGCATGAGCCGGGGCCGCATCGTCGGGCTGTGGATGGCCCTGCTCGCTCTCGCGGTCGCCGGGTGTGCGGCACCACAGTTCACCTATGTCACCAACTCCAGCCAGCACACCTACTTCAAGGTGCCGTCCGGCTGGCAGCAGATCAGCGCGGGCGCGCTGGCCGCCGCGACCAACGGGGGCAGCTCCAAGCCGCAGGCCGGGGTCTGGACAGTGGGCTACGACGGCAGTACCAGCCCGGAGGCCGGCCACGTGCTCGGCGCGGAGAACCAGCAGCCGTTCGCGTATTCCGTGGTCGCGGCGGTCAACCAGACGACCACCAACGAACTGTCCTACAACGACCTGCGCGACTTCTTCCTGCCGGTGACATCGGCCGCCCGGGCCAGCGCGGCCAGGAGCGGTTTCCCGCTGACCAACTTCAAGCTGATCGGCGACTCCATGCTGGAACTGGCGCAGGGAGTGCACGGCGTCCGGGAGATCTACGACTATTCCTACCCGGACGGCAGCGTCAATACTTTCGACCAGGTTGCCCTGACGAACGCGGATGACACCGAGGTCTACCTGCTCCTCGTGCACTGCCTGGCGAGTTGTTACAGCAAGCACCAAAGCGAGATCGACACGGTGATGAAATCATTCACGGTCAGGAGCCCATGATGACGATGGCCCCGGCAGGCAGCCCGGAGGGACTGCGGCCGCCCGATGGGCGGCCGCGGGACGACGAGCGGCCGACCCGTAAGCCGCTTCCGATCTGGGACCGGATCAAGTTCCTGGTGCTGCTAATCCTGATCTGGTTCATCCTGGTCTGGTCGGCGATGGCGAACAACCCGCTGGTCGGCTTCCAGGATGCGCTGCGGATCGAGTCCCGGGCCGGCGTCTGGGTGTTCGTGCTGATCGGCCTGGAGGCGCTGCGGCAGATCCACTTCCTGATCAGCGAGCACTGGGCGGCCTATTACCGGTTCTGGACGGTCAAGTTCTTTGGCGGCGTCGAGCGGACGTCGCACCGGAGGATGTCCGACTGGACCAGGTTCCGGATCAGACGGCTGCTCGGCTGGATCTTCTGGATCGCAGTGATAGCCGTGGTGGCCGGCAAGGTAACGCACAACAACCCGGTGACGGCCCTGCTGTCCATGCCGTCCTACATCTGGCACGCGCTGCCGTTCATCCTGCAGCTGCTCGTGATCCTGCTCTTCGTGGTGCTCCAGTTCGCCGCGATCTTCTGGTTCCTGTCCAAGGGTGGCGTGGACGTGTACTACCCGGACGACATCAAGACCAGGTTCGTCGACGTCTGGGGTCAGGACCACGTGCTGGCGCGGGTCAAGGAGAACATCCTCTACCTCGAGGACCCGGAGCAGATCGAGTCCCGGGGTGGCTATGTGCCGGGCGGCATCCTGCTCTGGGGGCCGCCCGGCACCGGTAAGACGCTGATGGCCGAGGCGGTGGCGGGCGAGACCGGCCGGCCGTACGTGTTCGTCGATCCGGGCGCGTTCATCAACATGTTCATGGGCGTCGGCATCCTCAAGGTCAAGTCGCTGTTCCGCAGGCTGCGGCGGCTGGCACTGCGGTACGGCGGCGTGATCGTGTTCTTCGACGAAGCCGACTCGCTGGGCCGCCGCGGCGCGCTGGCCCAGGGCGGCGGCCCGCCGACGCCCGGCCGGGCCACCCCGGCCGCCTGGCAGGCGGGCGGCTGCCACGGCTTCTCCTACCTGTCGCAGGACGTGCAGTGGCGGCTGGCCCAGCGGGCGCTCAGTTCGTCGGCCGGCGAGGAGCCGGACACCCGGCGTAACAAGCAGGTCATGGGCATGGGCATGGGCGGCGGTGGCGGCATGGGCACGCTGGAAGCCCTGCTCACCGAGCTCTCCGGGCTGAAGAAGCCCCGCGGTTTCGTGAACCGCCACGTCCGGCGGCTGCTCGGCATGCGCCCCAAGCCGCCGCCCAAGTACCGGATCCTGGTCATGATGGCGACCAACCTGCCGGAGGCGCTGGACGAGGCGCTGCTCCGGCCGGGCCGGATCGACCGGATCTACCGGGTGGGCTACCCGTCCAAGGCCGGTCGCGTACGCACCTACGAGGGCTACTTCGACAAGGTGCGGCACGAGCTGTCCGCGGAACAGATCGACAAGCTGGCCACGATCACCCCGTACGCGACCGGCGCGACCATCAAGGACCTGGTCAACGAGGCGCTCATCCAGGCCATCCGGGATGGCCGGGACGTGATCACCTGGGCCGACGTGATCAAGGCCAAGCAGCTCAAGGAGCTCGGGCCGCCCGAGGATGTCGAGTACATCGAGCGGGAACGGCACGCGGTGGCCATTCACGAGGCCTGCCACGCGCTGGTCGCCTACCGCACCCGGCAGCACATGGAAATCGACATCGCGACCATTGAGAAGGGCAGCGACTACCTCGGCATGGTGGCCAGCATCCCGCCCGAGGACCAGTTCACCCGGTGGCGCAGCGAGTACGAGACGGACATCCTGGTCTCGCTCGCCTCGCTGGCCGGGGAGCGGATGTTCTTCGACGACGACAGCTCCTCCGGGGTGTCCGGCGACCTGGAGTCGGCCACCACGGTGGCGTCGTTCATGGAGGGCTTCTGGGGCATGGGGTCCACGGTGTCCTCTTACTCGACCGCCAAGCGGCTCGAAGTCGGCTCGCCCGGCGGCGGCCAGGGCGGCCGGAACAAGAAGGGCCAGGACCCGGAGGCGGAGATGCGCCGGGCGCTGGCCGACCGGATCGAGGACAACCTCAACGGGCTGCTCACCCGGGTCAGGGAGATCATCCACACCGACCGGGACCGGGTGCTGTCCCTGGCGCACGCGCTGGAGACGCACAAGACGCTGAGCGGCGACGACGTGGTAGCCGTCATCGAGCAGCGGCCGGGACCGTTCGTGGACGGCCGGCCCTACGCCGACCCCGCGCTCATCCAGCGGCTGGAGGAATATCACGCGGGCGCGGCGGTGGCGCACAAGGATCACAGCCAGATCCCGCTCGGCATGCCCGAGGTGCAGCAGGCCCCGGTGCTGACCGCCCCTGGTCCCTGGATGGTGGCACCCAAGCCTGATCCGCTGAACGGGTCCAGCCCCGATGCGCCGAACGGGGCCGGGAGCTGACCAGGACCCGCGGCTGATCCGTGATGCGCACCGCATATCAGGTGCGGCTGGTGGCCAACCTGGTGAACGGATCCACGGTGACCGGCGTTCTGGTGGCCGCGGCCGGGCGGGCCAGGCTAGCCCGGGGGCACGATGGCCTGCTGATCGGGGCGGGCTACCGGCTGCCCGTCCCGGTGGCACCGGCGTTCACCGTCGGGAACGTGATCCTGGCCCGCAGCGATCACGCCACGCTGGCCACGCTGCCGCCGCTGGTGGCGCACGAGGCACGGCACGCGACCCAGTACGCGTGCTGCGCCGGACTGCCCATGCTGCCGCTGTACTTCCTGGCCGCCGCGGTGTCCTGGGGACTGACCGGGGACTTCGGCGCCCGCAACGTCTTCGAGCGGCGCGCCGGGCTGGCCGACGGCGGGTACACCGACCGGCCGCTGCGCCCCGCGGTGGCCCGGCTCGGCGGCCGGCTGGCGCGCGCGGCTGGCAGCCGGGTTGCCCGGAGAGGCGGGCCTTCGGCGGGTGCCGCGGCGTAACCTGTCTGCCGCGGGGGTCACGACCGGAGGTGTGCCGCCTTGCCCAGGTTTCACCGAGTCAAGGTGCTACGCCGTCTGCCGCACCCGGACCGGGCCTTCACCCAGGGCCTGATCACCGCCGGCGACACCATCTGGGAGAGCAGCGGGCTCTACGGCCGGTCCGCGCTGCGCCGCTACCAGATCGGCCAGAACCAGGTGCCGGACACCGCGGCGCTGCCGCCGGAGTTGTTCGCCGAGGGGATCTGCCGGGTCGGCGAGCACATCTGGCAGCTCACCTGGCGGGAGCGGGTCGCGCTGCGCTGGGACGCGCGCAGCCTGACGCTACTCGAGACGATCTCCTACAACCGCGAGGGCTGGGGCATCTGCGCGGCCGGTGATCAGGTGCTGACCAGCGACGGCAGCAGCGAACTGGTGGTGCGCGACCCGGCGACGCTGCAGCCACTGGGCCTGATCATGGTGCGCTGCGGCGGCCGTCGCATCGGTGACCTCAACGACCTGGCCTGGGCGGGCGGCCGCATCTGGGCCAACATCGCCCAGCGGCATTACCTGGCCGGCATCGACCCGGCCACCGGCGAGGTGGTGGACATCGTGGACGCCAAGTCCGCCACGGAGCGGCATCGCGACCCGGATGCCATCCTCAACGGGATCACCGCGCTGCCCACGGCCGGCGAATTCCTGCTCACCGGCAAGGGGTTCAAGTCGATCTACCATGCCCGGCTGGCCGCGGGCCGGGCCCGCAAGCACCCCGACCAGCTGCTGGCCGGCCGGTCCTAGCCCCGCGGTTGTCTCCAGCTACCACATGAATGATTCAGCGCACCGGTGCGCCTGAACGAATCAGCCTGTGGTCCGGTCAGCGGCCAAGCGGCGGGATCAGGGCTTCGATCAGGTGCGGGCCGGGCTCGGCCAGGGCGTGGCCCAGCGCGGTGGCGAACTCCCCGGTAGTCTGCGCGCGGGTGGCCGGCACCCCCATCCCGGTGGCCAGTGCGGTGAAGTCGAGGTCCGGCCGGGACAGGTCGAGCAGGTCCTGCGCCGCCGAGCCGGCGCCCGCCGCGCCGACCCGGTGCAGTTCCATGCCGAGGATCGCGTAACACCGGTTGCTGAAGATGACCGTGGTGATGTCCAGCTGTTCCCGGGCGTGGGTCCACAGCGCGGAGATCGTGTACATGGCGCTGCCGTCCGCCTCCAGGGCCAGCACCGGGCGGTCCGGGCAGGCGATCGCGGCCCCGGTGGCCAGCGGCAGTCCCTGGCCGATGGCCCCGCCGGTCAGCGTCAGCCAGTCGTGCGGCGGGGCACCCATGGTGGCGCCGGGCAGCCACAGCCCGGACGTGTTGGCCTCGTCGGACACGATTGCCCCCGCGGGCAGCAGGGCTCCGAGCACGGCCGCCGCGGTCTCCGCGGTCAGGTCGCCATCCGGCCACGCCGGGCGCAGCGCGGGCTGGGGCAGCGGCCGGGCCGCCGGGGCCGCGGCACTGGCCAGCGCGGCCAGCGCCGCGGGCACGTCCTCGCCCGGCTCGGCCAGCACGTGCACCTGGCAGCCGGCCGGCACCAGCGAGCTGGGCTGGCCCGGGTAGGCGAAGAAGGACACCGGGGCCCGCGCACCGGCCAGGATGAGATGGCTGGCCCCGGAAAGCTGCGGCCCGGCGAACTCGGCCAGGTAGGCCAGCCGGTCGATGGCGGGCAGGCCCGCGCCGCGTTCCAGCCGGGCCGGGAACGTCTCGGCCAGCAGCCGGACCCCGGTGCCCTGGGCGAGCTGGCTGGCCGCGGCCAGCCCGGCGGCGCGCAGCGCCGTCCCGCCGAGCAGCAGCAGGCATGGCTCACCGCTGCGCAATGCGGCCGCGGCGGCGTCGACGGCCGCGTCCGGGACCGGCGCGGCCGGCCGGGTCACCCGGGCCGGGGCGGCCTCGCCGCCATCGGACCAGGACACGTCGGCGGGCAGCACCAGGGTGGCCACCCCGCCCGGCGCCCGGCGGGCAGCCGCGACCGCATCAGCCGCGTCGGGGCCGGCCAGGGCGGCCGAGACGGTCCGGCGGAACCAAACGGACACCGGCCGGGCCAGCGACTCGATGTCCGACTCCAGCGGCGCGTCCAGCCGGCTGTGGTAAGTGGCGTGGTCGCCCACGATGACCAGCGCCGGGGTGTGCGCGCGCCTGGTGTTGTGCAGGTTGGCCAGCCCGTTGGCCAGGCCCGGACCGAGGTGCAGCAGGGCGGCGGCGGGCCGGTCCCGCAGCCGGCCGTAGCCGTCGGCCGCGCCGGTGGCCGTACCCTCGAACAGGCAGAGCACGCCGCGTAGCTCTGGGACGCCATCCAGCGCGGCGACGAAATGCATCTCCGAGGTGCCCGGGTTACTGAAGCAGGTGTCCACCCCGCATCCGGTCAGGGTCTGGATCAGCGCCTGAGCACCATTCACGGGTGTTCCTTCCAGCGGGCGGCCAGGTTGACCGGTGAGCATGGGCCGTAGGTCAGCATCCTGCCGGTCCGGCGTCGGATTGTCCCCCCTGGGCTGAGTGCGGTCAGGAAATCCTCAGGTAATCGTCGGGTAGCACCGAGGGCCCTTCCAGCTAGCTTCCAGGTCTACCGGTGAGTATCAAGGTGTCAGCTAACAGGGGCATGAGCACGTAGGGAGCCATCCCAGATGAGCACGAACTATGGTGAGCGGCCGCAGAACGGTCCTGACCCGGACGAGCGCGCCGGTTCAGCGGCAGGCCAGGGGACCGGCTATCCGGGCATGGACGCGGGCCACGCGGCACCGGGCAGTCCGGCCCCAGGCAGTCCGGCACCTGGCGGCCCGGCGGCGGGCAGTCCCGGTGGCTGGTACAGCCCGTACGGCACCGGCGGTCCGGGCGGCTACGGGACCGGCGGGCATGAGTCAGGCCCGTACGCGCCTGGTGGCTACGGGCCAGCGGGCTACGGGCCGGGCGGCCCCGGCTATCCCGGGTACGGCCAGCATGACAAGCGCCGTGCCCGGCGCCGCACGATCCTGGTCGCCGGCGCATCCGCGGTAGTCGCCGCGGCGCTCACCACAGCCGGGTTCGGCGTGTCCAATGCGTTCGGCTCGACCACGCTGACCACCGCCCAGATCGCGTCGAAGGTGGACCCGGGGCTGGTCGACATCGTGACCAACCTGGGCTACCAGAACGGCGAGGCGGCCGGTACCGGGATGGTGCTGACCTCCAGTGGCGAGGTGCTGACCAACAACCACGTGATCCGCGGCGCGACTCAGATCAAGGCCAGGGACGTGGGCAACGGGCACACTTACACGGCCAAGGTCGTCGGGTATGACGAGACAGACGACGTGGCCGTGCTGCAACTGCAGAACGCCTCCGGGCTGCAGACCATCACCCCCAGCTCGGCCAGTGTCAGCGTGGGCGACAAGGTGGTGGCGCTGGGCAACGCCGAAGGCAAGGGCGGCACCCCGTCCAAGGCCGTCGGCAAGGTCACCGGCCTGGGCCAGACGATCACCGCCTCGGACGAGGGCTCCGGCAGCAACTCCGAGCGGCTCCACGGCATGATTCAGCACAACGCGCCGATCCAGCCCGGTGACTCGGGCGGGGCGCTAGTAAACCGGGCCGGCGACATCGTCGGGATGAACACGGCCGCTTCCAGCGGCGTCTCGACGACCGGCTTCCAGGGCCAGTCCAGCCAGCAGACCCAGGCGTTTGCCATCCCGATCAGCAAGGCGGAGCGGATCGCCGGCCAGATCGAGGCGGGCCACGCGTCGTCCACCGTGCACATCGGCCAGACCGCGTTCCTCGGCGTGCAGGTCTCCACCGGCAGCACAGGCTTCGGCGGGTTCGGCGGTGACGGCGGCAGCACCGGTGGCAGCACGGGCGGCAACGGCGCGCTGGTGGCCGGCGTGGTGCCCGGCTCCGCGGCTGCCCAGGCCGGGCTGACCGAGGGCGACGAGATCACCTCGGTGGCGGGCCACGCGGTCACCTCCGCGAGCGGCATCTCGTCCACCCTGGCCACGCACCACCCGGGCGACAAGATCACCATTGGCTGGACCGACCAGTCCGGCCAGTCGCACACCGCCACCATCACCCTGACCACCGGCCCAGCCGCCTAACCGTGACTGGGCCCTCCTTACCGGGGTCTGGCTTCCCCCGGGCCGGACCCCGCCGGGGCGCCGGCCGCAACCCCGGCTGGCCGGCGGCCCCGGGCCCGTGCCTGCCGGCCCGGGCTCACCTCACCCGGGCCGGCAGGCACTCCAGCCGCCGGACCCACCGCTCATGCCCCGTGCGTCCCGCATGACGCACGGGGCATGACCCGTCTCCGGGCGGCAGCCAATTTCCAGATGTCTGGGAGTGCGGGCGAATTCGTTGACCGGGCGGGGATGCAGTTCGCATTGTTAACCGACGGGGCCACTGGGCCGCCGACCGACCGGCTACGACGCCGCGCCGCGGCCGATAGCCGGCATATGTAGGACTGGGTGCTGATGACTGACCGCATGGAGGACGTGCGCCGCCCGCCCCGTGCTCCGGCCGGGCGCTCGCCGATGCCGCACTCGCCGATGCCGCGGCCGCCGGCCCGGACCCGCCGCTGGGTGATCATCGGCAGCGTGGCCGGCGGCTGGCTGCTGCTGTACATCTTCACCCGGTCGCTGATCGGCGCGACCGCGCTGCTGTTCCTGCTGGCGGCGCTCGGCGTCGGGTTCGTGGCCGCGCTGCGCCTGCTCGGCATCACCCGGGATCATCCGTGGATCCGCGGCGCCGCCAGCCGGCCGTGGCGGGACGGGCAGGAAGTGCTCCAACTGGCGCTGCGGCACCTGCCTGAGGTGTTCGTGGTCACGCCGAACGGGGCGCTGCTGGCGCCGAACTCGGTCGAGCTGCGGCTGAACGAGCGCGACTATGACTCGCTGGCCGAGCGGATGGACATCGGCCTGGTCGCGGCCAGCGCGGCCGAGGTGTACGCCGAGGCGGTCACCGCGCACGAGGCCCGGCTGGCCGGATACGGGCCGCCCGAGGTGAGCGTGATCTGCGACCCAGCGGTGCCGCCCGGCCGGTTCGTGCTCCGCCAGGGCCGGCCGCTGGGGGCCGAGCCGCGGTCCGCCTTCCGGCCGCCGCAGCCGGGTCAGCCGCAGCCGGGTCAGCCGCAGCCGGGTCAGCCGCAGCCGGGTCAGCCACTGGCTGGCCCGCAGCCGTCCGGCCAGCGGCCGGACGGCGGGCGGCCGCAGGCGAGCCGGGCGCCCGGGGAGTGGCCGTTCGCGCACGACGGGATCACCGCCGCGGCGCAGGTGGCACCGGCCGTCCCGGGCGGCAGCCTGGCCACGGTGGCCGAGCCGGCCCGCAACCCGGTCCCGCTGCTCCGGCTGCGCACCGGGGACTACGTGTCGCAGACCCGGACCTCGGGCTCGCGGGCCGGGCGTGGGGCGGTGGAACTCGCGCTGCCGGATGTGCCCACCGTGTCCAGGGAGCACGCCAGATTCACGTACTCTGACGGTCAGTGGTGGATAGCCAACCTGGGCCTGAACGGCCTGGTCCTGAACGGCAGCCCGCTAGCCGGGGAGCACCCGCTGCACGACGGCGACTCGATCCAGTGGGGCCAGACTCAGGACGCACCGCAGTCCCGGGTAGAGATCGGCTGAGCCAGCCGTCGCCGGGCCGTGGCCAGCTTTTCATCCGGCCGGCGGCGGGCGGCGACTGGGTGCGCTGCCAGCGTGACGAGATCACCTGGCTCGACCGGGCACTGCTCAGCGGCAACCGCGACCTGACCCTGCACCGCTCGCCACGCTGCGCCGGGCTGCGCTACGTGCATCACCGCTGGGAGCTGTTCAGCCGGGACAGCACTTACCCGGTCTACCTGGCACCCCACCCTGCTCCAACGCACCCCGCTCCCACGCACCCTGCTGCACCGCACCCTGCTCCAACGCACGGGACCCCAGCAAGCGCGGGCACGGCACCACCGGACGCACGGAGCGTGCAGCAGACGGCCCGGCACATCCTGCCGGTCGCACCCGCGCTGCACTACGAAACGCTGCCGGTCGTGCTGGAGGCCGGCACCTGGCTGGTCAGCGTCGGGAACTGGGTGCTGCCGCTGCGGCTGGACCTGGCCGCCCCGGACGGCCCCGAGCCCGCCGAACCGGGCCAGGATGAGCAGCCGGTCACGGTGGAGAAACCGGTCCCGGCGAACGGCGCGCTGGCCCGCCGGGGCAGCCCGCCGCGGCCGGACGCGCCGCAGCGGGTGCGGACCTACCTGCAGCGCAACGCGGCGGCCCGGATGGCCATGGCCTTCCACTACCAGGAGTACATCCTCGGCCGGCCTGCCCCGCAGCCGGTGCCGATGATGGACGTGGTCGTCGCGCTGGACCTGAGCGGCGAAGGGGCGGTATCCGACTACAAGAAACTGCTCCAGGGCCTGATCTGGAAGGAATCCGGGCACCAGCGCGAGCTGGCCGAGTTCCTGCTGCGCAACAGCCTGCTCACGCTGGCCGACCTGCAGCAGGCCAGGAGACTGGCCGCGGACAACGAGCAGAGCGGCAAGAGCGAGCAGGCGCGGCGGCGGCTCAAGTACCGGCCAAAGAAGTAGCGGGCCGCCCGAACGCCAGTACCCGCCGCTCCTAGTACGACCGGGGCAGGCCCAGGCTGTGCTGGGCCACGAAGTTGAGGATCATCTCCCGGTTGACCGGGGCCACCCGGAGCAGCCGGGCCAGGCCCCAGTACGGCACCAGGCCGTACTCGGTGGCGAAACCGTTGCCGCCGTGGGTCTGCATGGCCGCGTCCACCGCGGCGATCGACGCCTCCGCGGCCGCGTACTTGGCCATGTTCGAGGCCTCGCCGGCTGGCTCCCCGTGGTCGTGCTGCCAGCAGGCCTGGCGGATCATCAGCGCGGCCAGTTCGGTTTCGATCTTGGCCCGGGCCAGCGGGTGGGCCACCCCCTGGTGGGTGCCGATGGGGGCCGACCACACCTGGCGTTCGGTGGCGTACCGGGCCGCGGTGGCCAGCACATACCGGGCGATGCCCACGCAGGTGGCGGCGCCGGTGATGCGCTCCGGGTTCAGCCCGTGGAACACCTGCCGGAAGCCCTGCCCCTCGCTGCCGACCAGCGCTTCCGGGCCCAGCGGCACATCGTCGAAGTGCAGCGTGAACTGCTTCTCCGGCAGCATCAGATCGACCGGCAGCACGCGGGCGTCCAGCCCGGGCGCGCTGGTGGGCACGATGAACAGGGACAGCTCGGCATCGCCCCGCGCATCGGTGCCGGTGCGGGCCACCACCAGCAGCGCCTCGGCCTCGTCCACCCCGGAGATGTAGTACTTGGTACCGCGCAGCCGCCAGCCAGCCCCCCCACCCCCCGCCCGCCTCCCCATTCCCGCTTCAACATCCCTCTTCACGGCTGTCGTGGCCAGCCGGTGCGTGTTCGAGCCCGCATCCGGCTCGGTGATCGCGAACACCATCTTGGTCGTGCCGGCGGCCAGCCCGGGCAGCCACGTCTTACGCTGCTCCTCGGTGCCGAACTCGGCGATCACCCCGGCCGAGATGGCCGCCGAGACGAGCAGCAGCAGCAACGGCGTGCCCTGTGCGCCGAGTTCCCCGCAGACCAGGGCCAGTTCGGTAAGCCCGCCGCCACCCCCGCCGTAGGCCTCGGGGATGTTGACGCCAATGAATCCGGCTTCACCCAGCTTGGCCCACAGCTCATCGCAGGGCGTGCCCGCCGCGGCGTGGCTGGTGTAGTACTGCGGGCCAAAGCCACTGGCTATAGCCGCGACCGCGGCCCGCAGGTCGCGGTGCTCGGCGGTTTCAGCGAAATCCACGCCTGCTCCATCGAAGTGATCGCAGATTCACCAGGACTCTAGGTGAGTGAAATGCTCGGCGGCAAGCGGACATGTGCCTGGTACCAGATACCCCAGCCCGGAGGGAGCCGTCTTGCCGAGTCCGCCACCAGACACCGATCAGCGCAGGCACCGCTTCGAAGCGGTGTACGCGGCGTATCACGGCCCGGTCCTGGGCTACGTGCTGCGCCGCACCGGCAATCCCGACGATGCCGCCGATGTCATCGCCGATACCTTCCTGACCGCCTGGCGGCGGCTGGAGGATATGCCGCCGGAGCCGGCCGCCCGGCTGTGGCTGTACGGCGTGGCCCGGCGGGTGCTGGCCAACCACCATCGCGGCCAGCGCCGCCGGTCCGCGCTGGCCGGCCGGCTGCGCCGACCTGGCCCGCAGCTACCAGCCGCCCGAGTTCAGCGGGGAAGCGGCCGGGATCGCGCAGGCGTTCCGCCGCCTGCCCGCGGCTGAGCGCGAGGTGCTCGCGCTCAGCGCGTGGGAGGAGCTCGACCCGGGCCAGATCGCACTGGTGCTGGACTGCTCCCGGAACGCGGTCCGCATCCGGCTGCATCGCGCGCGCAAGCGGCTCGCCCGCGAACTGGCCGACAGCCACGCCCACCCGCCCGCGCCCCGCACCCCTGTCCCGAATGGAGACCTGGCATGAACCCCGTTACCCGGATTTCCCCGGTCAGTGACGCCGAGGCAGCCCGGATGGCCCGCCCGGACACGCTGGCCGACCTGGCCGGGCAGATCACCGCCACGCCACCGGGGGCGCCGGGCCGGCGGACGGCGAGCCGCGGGCACTGGCGTTCGAAAGGGAAAGGCCGCTGGCTGCTAGGGATACCGGTGGCTGCCGCGCTCGCCGTCGCGTTGCTGGTCGTTACCTCGCTGGGCCGCCCGGGGCAGCGGGTCGGGCCGGTCACCGTCGGGCCACCCGCCGCGCAGGCGCTGACGTTCAGCCTGGCACGGCGGCGCGATCATCGTCCGGGTGCGCGACCCGCTGGCCGACCCGGCCCGGTACCGGGCCGAGTTCGCCCGGCACCACCTGCGCATCAGCCTGAAGCTGGTGCCGGCATCGCCGTCGCTGATCGGCACCGTGGTCTACCTGAGCGGCGACATCACCCCGATCACCGCGCACGGGAAGTGTTACACCGGTGGCAGCGGGGCCGCGTGCCCGGTCGGGGTCCGGGTGCCGGCCAACTTCCATGGGTCGGCGCAGGTGGTGTTCGGCCGGGCGGCCCGGCCGGGGGAGCAGTACGAGACCACCGCGTCCGCGTTCGCGCCCGGTGAGCTGCTGCACGGCATGCGGGTCACCGGCCACACGGTGGCCCAGGTGCTGGCCATGCTGCGGCACCGCGGCGTCAGCGTCCCGTGGTTCAACTACGACCACCGGGGCTACGCCAGGAACCTGCGTTCGGTGCCCGGGACCTGGTTCGTCTACGACGCGGTGCCGTGGGCGCAGCAGCAGGTCATGCTGTTCGTCGGCCCGACCAGGACCCCGCATCCCGGCGCGGCGCGGCCGGTGCGCGGACAGCCGGCCCCGTCGTCGTCGCCGGCCGCGCCGGCGCCGTCAGCCTCGCCGACCCGGGCTGGCTGACCGCCGCTGACCGGGGGCCCGCCGGCGGCACCGCGGGGCTGGTCCTGCTGACCGGCTGGGCCGTTGACCCGGCGTTCGTCGCGGCGCGCTGGCGCGCCGTGGCTGGTTAACGCCCTAGCCGGCTAACGCCCTGGTCCGGCTGGCCGTGGCGGGCGTCGAGCTGGTCCCGGGCGTCGAGCTGGTCCTGGGCGCTGACCAGGACCTGGCCTACCGCCCGGCCGAACTGGACGTCGCACGGGTGGGCAAGCTGGCCGGTCCGGGCGTTGGCGGTCAGCTCGGCCAGGGCGGTGCGCAGCGGCGCGATGGGCTTTCCCGTCTCCACCGGGGCCGTCCACCGGCCCGCTGCGCCCCACAGCTCCAGCCGGGACACCGCGGCGCTTTCCGGTGCGCTGAGCGTGACGGTCGCCGCGGCCGACGCGCCGCCCGCGTGCCGCAGGATCAGGTGCGTGATGTCGGCCGGCCCGGCTGCCGCGGTGACATCGGTGACCGGGCCGAGGGTGGCCCACAGCAGCGAGATCACGTGTGGGGCCAGGTCCCACAGGGCGCCCTTGGCCTGCCGCCACGGGGTGTTGAACGGGCTGCCCGGCTGCAGGGCGGTGCCCAGCCAGAGCGCCTGCGCGCCGGCCCAGCCGCCGGCCGCGGCCACTTCGTCCAGCCACGCCCGGACGTCAGGCTGGAACCGCGCGGTGAAGAAGACCACGGACGCGACCCGAGCCCGGCTGACCGCGGTGGCCAGCTCGTCCGCGGCCGGCCCGGTGAGCGCGACCGGCTTTTCCAGCAGCAAATGCTTGCCGGCCCGGGCCGCCCGGGTGGCCAGCGGTGCCTGCACGTCCGGCGGCACCGCGAAGTCGACCGCATCCACGCTGGCCAGGAAGCGGCCGAAGTCCTGGTACGGCGTGGCCTGATAGCGGGCGGCCAGGCCGGCGGCGGCGGCCGGGTTGCGGCCCCAGACCGAGGTGAACTCGATGCCGTCGGCTGAGCTGGCGGCGAGCGCGGGCGCGTGTGCGCTGCCCGCCCAGTGGCCGGTGCCGGCCAGGCCGAACCTCATTTACCTGACCACCGTGAGCTGGCGTTGCCGGGGTAGTTGAGGAGTCGGATGGGGCCGGACGGGATAGCCGGGCTTCTGGGCGCTGCGATCATGGTCACGATGTGTCAGCAGCTTGCGGCTGGCCTTCCCTGACCTGGGAGACGAAGTGCCTGACAGCCGGGAAAGCGAGGTCTGGGCGGTCACGGAAGATGGTGTGGCGCGCGCGGGGAAGGCGCACCAGGCGGGTGGTTTCCGCCGGCAGCTGGCCGGCTAGTTCCTCGACCACGGGCAGCGGGCAGATGGGGTCGTCCTCGCCGGCCAGGACCAGCACGGGACACCTGACGGCGCCGATCACGCTCCAGGGGTCGAAGGCGTGGACCTCGTGAGTGGAGTAGTGCAAGGCGACGTCCGTGTTCTTGATCATCCGGGCCTGGAGCTGGCGGGATTCCTCGGCCCAGCCCGGCGTGCCGCTGTAAAGCGGGTAGCAGACGCGGAGGAACTCAGCCCGGTAGTCTCCGGTCTCATCAGCGTAGGTGCGCTGGGCGACAGCGGCCGCCTCCGGGCCGCCGAGGCGGCCGAATGCCTCGATGACCCGCTGCTGGTCCTGGTGGCCCCCGGTCGTGCTGGCCAGGATCACGCCGCCGGGATGATCGGGGAACAGCGCCGCGTAGCTGAGCGCCACGAAGCCGCCGAAGCTGCTGCCGAGGACCACCGGTTTGCGCAGCCCGAGCGCGTCGCACAGCCGCCGCAGGTCATCAGCCCAGGTCCGCATGGTCCAGAACTCGGCGCTGCTGTGATCGCTGCGGCCGTGGCCCCGCAGGTCGAAGTACACGACCTGGAAGTCCTCAGCCAGCGGCCCCAGGGCGGACTTCACCGTGAGGTGATCCAAGCCGGGGCCGCCGTGGACGGCCACCAGCACCGGGCGCTCCGCCGTCATGTCCCCCCGCGGGATCACTGACGGCCCGGATACATCGAACCACAAGGACACATCACCAAGGCTGATGCGCACGCGACCTCCAAGACGACTGCGAGCGGCCGGCCAGCCCTGACCAGCTCACTGCCGGGGCCAGGTTCACAGGCCCACGGTAATCTCAATGGTGAGGTCGCGGGCCGTGCGGCCATGGGCAAACCTGCCGCGGCTGCGGGACATGACGGAGTGCCGGTTCTCCAACTCGACCTGCCAGATCGAGGGCGAGATCGTGCCGGTGGCGAACTGGCCCTGGCTCACGGTGACTCGGTCTTCTTGGCACTACCCGGTCGGCCGGATGATCGACCGGTTCACCGCGGCCGGCAGCAACGGCCTGCTGCTGCTGCACGCGCCGGGCAACACGTTCATCCGGGACCTGGCGGCCGGCCAGCGGATCCTGTTCCAGCCCGGCGGGCTGATATGGAAAGACCCGACGGTGTCGATGTTCCTGCACTTCGAGTACCCGCACGGGCGGCACTGGTTCAGTTCGCCGCGCTGGCAGGCCAAGTCCACCTGGCTGGCCCTGCAGGGCCCGGGCCGGATCGCGGTCCAGTCCGTGTTCGAGCGCCCCGAGCAGGTCGGCTCGGTCCGGCGCAGCTCGCCCGCCACGCAGCAGGCCTGGTAGTGGTCCCGTGGGCCGCGGTGGCTGAGGTCAGCTCAGCCGCCGCGGCCCTCACTTCGCTCAACTAGCTTTTGAACGCCATCGAGGATGCATTCGACGCCGAATTGGAACTCGGCGGCCTCGTCCATGCCAGACGGCGCGTCGCCGATCGCGGCCGACCAGGCCAGGCGGTGCAGTATCGGGTAGCTCGTCTCGTCCACCAGCTCACGGAGTAGTTCCTCGAACGTGGCCGGGGCCGTCGCGGGTATGCCCCCGGCAGCGGCAGCAGCCTGCGCGGCGGCCGCCGCCCGGGCGGCGTCGTGCGCCATCCGCCCCTCGCTGAGCGCGTAGGAGCTGAGCAGGCCGATCACCCGGATCTTGTCCGCGTCGGTCAGGCCGGTGCCCTCCAGCGTCTCCAGGCCGCGTTCCACGAACGTCAGCGAGTTGGGCGCCAGCGGCGGCGCGGCCATCGGCATCTGGGTGATCCACGGGTGCCGGTCCATCATCTCGCGCTGGATCAGCGCCCACTGCCGCAGCCGGTCCCGCCACCCGTCGCCGTCCAGCACCAGGCTCTCCGCGCCCTGCGCGCTCGCGTTCCACATCAGCTGGAGCAGCTCGTCCTTGCTGGCCACGTGCCGGTACAGGGACATCGTGGTGAAGCCGAGTTCCTTGGCCACCCGCGCCATCGATACCGCGTCCAGGCCCTCGGCGTCGGCGACCCGGACGGCCGCCTCGACGATGGCGTCCACCGACAGTTCCGGCTTGGGCCCCCGCCGCCCCCGCTCGCGCCGTCCCCACAGCAGGTCGAGCCCGGGTGGCAGCGGAGCCGGGCCCCCCGTGCCCGCTGCCTCAGGTTGCTGCGCCATTCCCCGACTCTCTCATGTCCCGGTACGTCGCCCCTTGACTATAACTGTGTGTGGCACATACAGTTGGTGTATGTCATACACAGTTAACGCTACCGGGATCTGCAAGTCGTTCGGTAACCAGCTCGTGCTCGGCCAGGTCGACCTGGCCGTCGAGACCGGCTCCGTACTCGCGCTGCTCGGCCCGAACGGGGCGGGCAAGACCACCATGGTCCGCATCCTGGCCACTCTGCTCCGGCCGGACGCGGGCACGGCCACGGTGGCCGGCCACGACCTGCTGGCCGACCCGGTCGCGGTCAAGCGGTCGATCAGCCTGACCGGCCAGTACGCGGCGGTGGACGACATGCTCACCGGACAGGAGAACCTGGAGATGATGGCCCAGCTGCGGCACCTGCCCCGGCGCCTGGTCCGGGCCCGGGCCACCCAGCTGCTGGCCGATTTCGACCTGCTGGACGCCCGGGACCGCCGGGTGGCGACCTACTCGGGCGGCATGAAACGGCGGCTCGACCTGGCCATCAGCATGGTCGAGCGGCCGGAGCTGCTGTTCCTGGACGAGCCGAGCGCCGGGCTGGACCCGCGCAGCCGGGAGCAGCTCTGGGGCACCGTGCGGCGCCTGGTGGACGACGGGGTCACCGTCCTGCTCACCACGCAGTACCTGGAAGAGGCGGACCAGCTGGCCGACACCGTCTGCCTGCTCGACCGCGGCCGGATCGCCGCCCGGGGCACGCCCGCCCAGCTCAAGGCGAGCCTGGGCACCGAAGTGATCCGGCTCCGCTTTGCCGACGACGCCAGCTACCGGCAGGTGGCCGCCGTGCTGACCACCACGCACACGGACAGCAGGCTGCGCACCGTGGAGGTGGCCACCAATGGCTCCGCGGCCGAGGTGCTGAGCCTGCTCGGCTCGCTGGACGCGGCCGGCACCCCCGCGCTCCAGGTGTCCGTGCTGCGGCCCAGCCTGGACGACGTTTTCCTATCCCTGACCAGCATGAACCTGCCCGCTACCGATGCCAGGGAGATGGCCCGATGAGCATGGCCGCGACAATCTCGGACACCCGCGTGATGGTTACCCGCTCGGTGCGGCGTTCGCGGCGCGACCCGGAGGCGTTCTTCACCGCGCTCATGCTGCCGGTCGTGTTGATGCTGCTGTTCGTCTACGTGTTCGGCGGCGCGATGAACACCGGCGGCTCGTACGCCAACTACGTCGTGCCCGGCCTGATCGTGCTGTGTGCCGGCTTCGGCGCGGGCACCACTGCGGTCGCCGTGGCCACCGACATGAGCAACGGCATCGTGGACCGGTTCCGGTCCATGCCGATCAGTGGCCCATCGGTGCTGGCCGGCCACATCACAGCCAGCCTGCTGCGCAACCTGGTGGCTACCGCGTTGGTGATCGGGGTTGGCCTCGCGGTCGGCTGGCGGCCGGATGCCTCGGTGGCGGGCTGGGCCGGCGCGGCCGGGATGATCGTGCTGTTCATCCTGGCGCTGTCCTGGCTGGCCGCGGCGGTCGGGCTGCTGGTGCACGGGGCCGAGGCGGCCAACTCGGCGACGTTCGTGTTCATGTTCATCCCGTACGTGAGCACCGCGTTCGTCCCGGCCGCCACGATGCCCGGGTGGCTGCGCGGGTTCGCCACGCACCAGCCGTTCACCCCGATCGTGGAGACCATGCGCGGGTTGTGGATGGGCCACACGTCCACCGGGGCCAGCGTGGGCTCACAAGCCTGGCTGGCCGTGCTCTACTGCCTGGCCATCCTGGCCGCGTCGGTAGCCGCGGCGTCCTGGCTGTTCCGTCACCGGGTCAGGCAAAGCTAGTCCGGGGGCGACCCCCCTGGATCCCCGGGATCGCCAGCAAAATTGCTCCGATGGTTCCGTTAGGTCACCCGTGGGTGGCTGCCGGGGGTGACCAGGCCGCTTTCGTAGGCCAGCACCACGAGCTGAGCCCGGTCCCGGGCGTTCAGCTTGGTCATGATCCGGCTGACGTGGGTCTTGGATGTGAGCGGGCTCAGGAACAGCCGGGCCGCGATCTCGTCGTTGGACAGGCCCTCGGCCACCAGCGCCAGCACCTGACGTTCCCGGTCGGTCAGCTGAGCCAGGATCTCGCCGCTGGGCGGCGGCTGCTCCGGGCGGCTGGCCAGATCGGTGATCAGCCGCCGGGTCACGCTCGGCGACAGCAGCGCGTCGCCCCGGGCCACCACCCGGACCGCTTGCAGCAGTTCGGCCGGCTCGGTGTCCTTGACCAGGAAGCCACTGGCCCCGGCGCGGAGCGCCCGGTACACGTACTCATCGGACTCGAACGTGGTCAGGATGATCACCTTGACGCCGGCCAGGTCCTCGTCGGCTGAGATGCGCCGGGTCGCTTCCAGGCCGTCCACCCCGGGCATCCGGATGTCCATCAGCACTACGTCGGCGCGCTCGCTGCGGGCCAGCCGGACCGCCTGGTCGCCGTCGATCGCCTCGCCGACCACCTGCAGATCGTCGGCCGCGTTGACCAGCACCCGGAAGCCGGCCCGGATCAGCGCCTGATCGTCCGCGAGCACGACCCGGATCATGGCCGCCTGCCTTCCTCGATCGGAGTGGGCGATGCGTCCCCCGCGTCGTCTGGGGCCGGGGCCGCCCCGGCCGGTGCAGGCAGCGGGAGCCGGGCCGCGACCCGGAAGCCGCCGCCGGCGGCCGGGCCGGTCTCGACCGAACCACCGACGGCCGCGGCCCGTTCCCGCATCCCGGCCAGCCCGTGCCCCCCAGTCCCGGTCGTTAGGGGTGCGGCCGCCCAGTCGGCCGGCCTTGCCGACTTCGGCGCAGAGCGGCGATCAGGGGGTTCCGGGGGGTTGTCCCCCCGGGCTGGCACTGCGGCCAGGGCCTGCCCGAGCCCGGTGTCGGTGACGCAGATCTGCACCTCGTCGCCGGTGTAGCTGACCGACACCGCGGCGGTGGCCGGGCCCGCGTGCCGGATCGTGTTGGTCAGCGATTCCTGAATGATCCGGTAGGCGGCCAGATCGGCCGCGGCAGGCAGCGGGACAGCCGTCCCGCTCACGGTCAGCGTCGTCTCCAGGCCGGCCCGGCGGGCCCCGGCGACCAGGGTGCCCAGCTGGGCCAGGCCCGGGGTGGGCTGAGTTGGGTCAGCGTCGTCGGCCTGGCGCAGCACGTTCAGGATGGCCCGCAGCTCGACCAGCCCGTCCTTGCTGGCCGCCTTGATCGCCTGCAGCGCCTCGGCCGCTACCTCAGGGCGGCTGGCCAGCACGTGAGCGGCCGAGCCGGCCTGCACGTTGATGGTGGCCATGGTGTGCGCGACCACGTCGTGCAGTTCCCGGGCGATGCGCAGCCGTTCCTCTACCACCTGCCGGCGCGCGTCCTCCTGGGCCCGGTCCCGGATCGAGTCCACGTAGGCACGCCGGTTGGCCACCGCGATCCCGGCCAGCAGGGCCGCAATGATCATGCCCGGGATCAGGTCGAACCCACCGCCGGTGATCTTGCCGAACGGGTTGGCCGCGGCGGTGGTGGCCATCAGCACGGTCATGGTGGCCAGGGCCAGCCCGGCCGCCCGCCACGCGCTCACCAGCGTGGCCACGCTGTACACCGCGATGGCCGGGGCCACCAGCGCGGCGCCGTTGACGTAGCCGAGCAGGGTGAAGATGCACACCGCGGCGGTGGAGATGCCGAGGACCGCGACCGGCCACTGGCGGCGCCAGGCCAGCGCCAGGCAGGCCACCGCGACCAGGGCCAATGCGCCAGGTCCCGGGTGGGGGATGGTCAGCCCCTTGAACTGGATGACGTCCGAGGGCGACTTGGGATGGCCCTCGCCGATCGTGCCGCCGACCAGGATGACGGTCAGTCCCAGGGCGAAGATGACGTCCCGCAGAGGGGAGTTCACCCAGCGCCGCCACGCCACCCGGACATGTTGCATGCCAGCAGCGTAAGCACCATCCGGGCTGGAGTCGCCCTCCCAGAGTTGTCCGTCTGCTTACTCCCCAGGGAGTACGCCGGGCTGACCTGCTCCGGGCGGGGTACCGGCAAGTGCCTGCTGACGCCGGACGACTGGCGGGGTGCTGCGCGCCACGCTGGTTACGGCTGGTGGAACGACCACCGGCACCGCGATCCGGAGGTCACGATGACCACGCTCACCAGCTTCGTACTCCGCCACAAGGCGCTGGTTGCCCTGTTCTGGGTGCTCATCGCCGCCGCCGGCGTGGCCACCATCGGCGGCACCACGCACCGGATGACGAACAACTTCAGCCTGCCGGGCCAGGCGTTCAAGGTGGACAACCAGATCGCCCGGGAGTATGGGAACGGCGGCTCGCAGCCGCCCTACCTGCCGGTGATCACCGTCCCGGCCGGGCAGCGGGTCACCGACCCGGCCGCGGCCGCCGCCACCGGCCGCGCGTTCGCCGCGCTGGCCAAGGTCATCCCGGACGTCCGCATCGCCGACTACGCCAACACGCACAACCGGGCGTTCCTCACCCGGGACGGCCGCACTACGTTCGCCCTCGCGTTCACCGCACCGGCCGCCGGGTTCGGCGGGAACACGCTGGGGCCGGCCATTCAGCGCACGCTGGCCGCCGCGGTGCCGTCCGGCTGGCACGTCGGGGTCACCGGCCAGCAGCTGCTGATGAACGGCAAGCCAGCGGCCAGTAAGGGCACCGGGGTGATGACCGAGGCGATGATCGGTGCGGTCGGCTCGCTGACCATCCTGGCCCTGGTCTTCGCCAGTTTCCTGGCCGTCCTGCCGCTGCTCATCGGCGGCATCTCGGTGCTGGCCACGTTCCTTCTGGTCGGTGGGCTGACCGAGGTGACCGGAGTGAGCCAGATCGTCGAGTTCCTGATCGCGCTGATCGGGCTGGGCGTGGCCATCGACTACTCGCTGCTGGTGGTCAGTCGGTGGCGCGAGGAGCGGGCCGCGGGCCGGGACAACACGGCCGCGGTAACCGAGGCGATGAACCACGCGGGCCGCGCGGTGGTGTTCTCCGGGCTGACCGTGGCCATCGGGCTGCTGTCCATGATCGTGCTGCCGGTGCCTATGCTGCGCAGCGTGGGCTACGGCGGTGTGCTGGTCCCGCTGGTGTCGGTGGCCGTGGCCATCACCCTGCTGCCGGTCATCCTGGCCACTGTGGGGCCCCGGCTGGACTGGCCGCGGCTGCGCACCGAGCGCCGGGCCAGCCGGGTGTTCGCCGCCTGGGCCCGCCTGGTCTACCGGCACCGCTGGGCCGCCGCCCTGGCCGGCCTGGGCATCATGACCGCGCTGATGCTGCCCGCGCTGTCCCTGCACCTTGGTGAGCCGGGCAGCTCGGCCCAAGCCACCAGCGGGCCGGCGCACAGCGCGCTGACCACGCTGACCAGTGGCGGCGTCCCGGCCGGCGTCATCACCCCGGCCGAGGTGCTGACCTCCGGTGCCCCAGGCCAGGTGGCTGCGGCCGCGGCGCGGGTGCCGGGTGTGTACGCCGCCGTGGCGCCCAGCACGCCGGACTACCACCGGGACGGCACCGCCATCGTCACCGTGCTGCCCACCGCGGACAGCGGCGAGCCAGCAGGCCAGGCCACGATCAGCGGGCTGGAGCACACTCTGGCCGGCCACCCGCACGTGCTCGGCGTGGGCGGCGACGGCGCGTCGCTGATCGACTTCGATCACGCGGTGTACGGTGACTTCCCGCTCATGCTGGCGATCATCGGGGTAGCTACGTTCCTGCTGCTCACCCGGGCCTTCCGCTCGGTGCTGCTGGCCGCCAAGGCGGTCGTGTTCAACCTGATCTCGCTGGCCGCCGCGTACGGCGTGCTCACCTGGGTATGGCAGGACGGCCACGGCTCGGCCGCGGTGTGGGGCATCCCGGCCACCGGTGCGATCACCATGTGGGTGCCGCTGATGGTGTTCGCCTTCCTGTTCGGCCTGTCCATGGACTATGAGGTGTTCATCCTCAGCCGGATCCGGGAGGCGTACGACGCCAGCGGCGATGCCAGGCATGCGGTCATCGAGGGCTTGGGCCGCACCGGGCGCCTGGTCACCAGCGCCGCGGCCATCCTGATGCTCAGCTTCCTGTCCATGTCCACCGGGCCGCAGACCGACCTGAAGATCCTGGCCACCGGGCTCGGCGCCGGCATCCTGATCGACGCCGTGGTAGTCCGCTGCCTGCTGGTCCCGGCACTGGTCGCGCTGTTCGGCCGGGCCAACTGGTGGCTGCCGTCGCAGCTAGCCCGGATGCTCCGGGTAACCAGCCCGGCGCGGCCGGCCCAGGCCAGCCCCGCCCTCCCGGCTGGGTCCGAGCCGGAACCGGTGTTGACCGGGGCCAGGTAGCGCGCTACCAGCCGCCGGACGGTGGCCGCCACGGGGGCGGTCACCGTCCGGTGTCGTTACTGGCCCGGCTGGACCTCCATCCAGATGTTCGTCATCTGCGGAGTCGGCCAGAGTGGCTGCAACTGGACGTTGGCCGCGCCGGGGTGGTCGAACAGCCGGCGCCCGTCGCCGAGCAGGACCGGCGCGACGTGCACCAGGATCTCGTCCAGCAGGCCCGCGCCGAGCACCTTGGCGGCCAGTCCCGGGCCGAGTACCGAGACGTACTTGCCGCCGGCCGCGTCCTTGGCCAGCTGCACCGCTTGCTTGATGTCCGGGCCGACGAAGGTAAAGCCCGGCGCGGCTGTGCCGGGGTCGTCCCGGGTGAACACGAACTGCGGCCCGTGCCAGGCACCGCCGTAAGGTTCGCCCTGCTCCGTTTTGGCGCCCTGATCGCCGTCACCGCCGTGATAGGTGCGGTGTCCGATGAGCAGGGCGCCGATCTGGTTCAGGGTTCGCAGCACGAACTGCGGGTCGGGAGCGAAGCTGCAGCCGAACAGCCAGCCCATGTCATCGTCCGGGCCGGCCACGAACCCATCCAGCGACATGGTGATATGCCACAACACCTTGCTCATGCCCGCCGCCCTCCGCCGGTAGCTGGTAGATCCCTACATCAGACGGCGCAACGGCCCGCGACTAACCGGCCGTACCGCCGTTTGGCCTGCAGCGGGTCTGGCCAGCCCACCTGGACTAAGCTGGTTCGCGGTTGTTGATCCAGCCGGCCGGAGAAGCTGGGTCACGCCTGGTCCGGCAGCCTCCGGTCGGCGAGTTGTGCCGAGGGGGGACGATCCAGATGCCGGAGCCCGAGCACCCGCCAGACGTCAATGCCGTGGCGGCATTTGCCCTGATCCAGGCTGAGAACGACTACCGGTCCGCATTAGTCGGGCCGTTTCCCCGGATGCGCTTTCGCTGCTGCAGGGGAGCCAACGGAGGATGGGAAACCGGAGAGGCTGTGCCGCCCAACGCTGCCGGCGAGCCTGGCCGCTAGGACGCGGGGCCGTTCCGCTGTTCCAGCGTGGCCAGCCGGAGTTCAAGCTGGTCAATCCGGTGCCGGAGGATCTCCAGTTCGGCCTGGTCGGCCAGCCGCCGCTGCGCGGTGCGGCGCAGCCGCGGTGAGGCCTCGGCGCGGGCCGCGACCAGCGCCAGCGGGACTAGCCGCTGTGGCCCATGCGGGCCGTCCACCAGCCGGGAGGGAATCTGCCCGGTCCGGTACCAGGTGCGCAGCGCGGCCCGCGACGCGCCGGTGTCGGCCGCGGCCCGGTTTAGCGTCACCCAGTCCGAGCCCGCCAGCTGCGCGGACAGCTCGAGTTCCAGCTCCCACTCGTCGAGCCGGTCTTCCCAGTCCATATACAGCCTCCGGCGCTGAGCACACATTAACCGTACTAATAACATAGTATTGACAGGGTCAATAGCCCGGGTGCAGCGTGGGCACCATGTTCGAGCGATTCACTGACCGGGCCCGCCGTGTGGTGGTCATCTCGCAGGAAGAGGCCCGCAAGCTACAGCACAACTACATCGGCACCGAACACATCCTGCTCGGGTTGCTGACCGTCCGGGGCGGCGTGGCCTACAAGGTCCTTGAGCGGTTCGGGATGTCGCAGGAGGGGGCCCGGGCGGAGGTCGTCTCGATGGTCGGCGTCGGCAACGCGGCCATAGAGGGGCACATCCCGTTCACCCCGCGGGCCAAGAAAGTCCTGGAACTGTCCCTGCGCGAGGCGCTGCAACTGAACCACAACTACATCGGCACTGAGCACATCCTGCTCGGCCTGCTCCGGGAAGGCGAGGGGGTCGCGGCGGAAATCATGACGGCGCATGGCGCCGATCTGGACAAGATCCGCGAAGCCGTGGTCGGGATACTGCGCGAACACGTCAGCCCCGGCGCGAGCCAGCGCTGGCTGCGCAGCCTGAGCGGTGCTGGCGGGGAGGCCGAGGATCTGCCGGCCTCGCCCGCCGCGGAAGCCAGCGTGAGCGGAGCGGTACGGCTGGCCGGTACCAAGCCGGTCGGCTCACACCATCTGCTGCTGGCCGCGCTGGACGACCCGGACAGCGCCGCCGCCCGGACACTGGTCTCTCTGGGTGTCGACCTGGACCAGGCGCGGGAGGCACTGCGCACCGTGGACGTGACCGGCACCAGCGACGAGCAGCCCGAGGAGCGGGGCCGGCGGCACATGGTGCTCCGGGTCACCGACACCAGCCTGACCATCGAGGCCCGCGACCCGGACATCATCAAGGCCGCCAAAGCGGCCGCCGAAGCCCTGGGCGACCAGGCGGATCCGCCCGGCACCATCCGTGGCGACCTGCCGGACAGCGTCACCCTGGGCGAAGTCTGGCTGGCGCTGAACGCCAGCCTGGTGAACATCCGCCGCCGCGCCACCAAGGCCAAGGCCACGTCCGGCGCAGCGCAGCGCCCCCAGCCCGGCCCAGAGAACGTACCGCTCCAGCCCGAGCGGGACGACCCGCCCGGCGAAGCGGGCGCGGCCGGCACCGCCTAGCTGACCGCGCCGGGGCCGCTCACGCAGCCAGCCGTTATGTGGCAGGTACCCCACCAAAGCCGTGACACGATGCGGGCGGTGGACTGGTGGGCGTGCGCGCGGCTGTCACGACCCGGGCGGTGGTTCGTCTGGTGGCCGGCCCGCTGGGGCTGTCGAATCTCGGCTGTAACTTGACCCGTTTACTTGCGTTCCTGGCCCCCTTCGGCAGCGAGGCGGCGGGCCTGGGCGGCCAGGTACTGGCGTTCGGGAAGACTGGTCGCGCGGCTGGCGGCGGCGCGGTAGCCGGCCGCGGCGGCCACCGGATCGCCGGCCTGCTCTAGCAGGTGCGCGCGGGTGGCGTAGAAGCGGTGGTGCGAGCTCAGCCGGCGGTCCGGCTGCAACGCGGCCAGTGCGTCGAGGCCGGCCGCCGGGCCGTGCACCTGACCCACCACCACGGCGCGGTTGAGCGCGGTCATCGGATTCGGCGCGAGCTGGGCCAGCAGGTCATACAGGCCAAGGATCTGCGGCCAGTCGGTGCTGCCGGTGTCCGCCGCCTCGTCGTGTACCGCGGCGATGGCCGCCTGCAGCTGATAGGGGCCGGGTTCGCCGTGCGGCAGCGTCGCGGTGAGCAGGCTGGTCCCCTCGGTGATCAGCGCCTGATCCCAGAGTCCGCGGTCCTGCTCCTCCAGCGGGACCAGGCTGCCGTCCGGCCGGGTCCGGGCGGGCCGTCGCGCGTCGGTGAGCAGCATCAGCGCGAGCAGCCCGGCCACCTCGGCGTCGTCCGGCAGCAGCCGGTGCAGCCACCGGGCCAGCCGGATGGCCTCGCCGGACAGCGCGGGTGCGGTGAGCTGCCGGCCGCTCGTGGTGACGTAGCCCTCGTTGAAGATCAGGTAAAGCGTGTGCAGCACCGCGGCGCGGCGTTCCGCGAACTCCGGGCCGGTGGGCAGCGTCAGCGGGATGCCGCTGTCCTTGATGGTCCGCTTGGCCCGGCTGATCCGCTGGGCCATGGTCGTCTCGGGGACCAGGAACGCGGCCGCGATCTGCGCCGTGGTCAGCCCGCCCACCGCGCGCAGGGTCAGCGCGATCTGGCTCGGTGCGGACACGGCCGGGTGGCAGCAGCCGAACAGCAGGGCCAGCGAATCGTCCCGGCCGGCGCCCGGTCCGGCGTCGGCGGCCGGGCTGAGCAGTTCCGCCTGCGGGGTGGCCACCGCCACCTGGTCCTCCCGGCGGCGCCGGGACTGCTCGTTGCGGGCCTGGTCCAGCAGGCGGCGGGAGGCCACCGTGATCAGCCAGGCCCGCGGGCTGGCCGGCTGTCCCTCGGCCGGCCATTGCAGCGCGGCGGCCAGCAGCGCTTCCTGGGTGGCGTCCTCGCACAGGTCGAAGTGCCCGTACCGGCGGATCAGCGCGCCGAGGACCTGGGGCGCCAGCTCGCGCAGCCGGTCCTCGGCGGCCCGGTCCAGGCTCGCGCCGGGGCGGCTCACGGCTCCGGCGACTCATGCAGGATCGGCCACAGCTCCACCGGCTCCTGGTCGGCCCACGGCATGTCCGCCGCGATCTCCTCGGCGCGCTCGGCGCTCTCGCAGTCCAGCAGGTAGAAGCTGGCGATGTACTCCTTGGTCTCCAGGTAGGGCCCGTCGGTGATGGCCGGCGCGCCGCCCTCCCGCCGGACCAGCTTGGCCGCCGCGGCGCCGGCCAGGCCGTACGCGCCGATCAGTTCGCCGGTCTCCCGGTATTTGGTGTTGAACGCGTCCTGCTTGGCGATCTCCGCCGGCCAGTCCGCGGCCAGGATCGAGTTCCACTTCTCCTGGTTGCCGTAGATCAGCATGAGGTACTTCATAGGGCCATCCTCCCTGGTTGCGGCGCGCCGCTGCGATGCGCCCTCACCAGTCAGTCGAAGCAGCCGGAGCTGTCGTTGACATCATCCTGATGGCCGGATCAGACCTTGGCGAGCAGGTGCTTCATCAGCGTGCGTTCGGAGGCCAGCGGCCGGGGAGCGGTGACGAACACCGCGACGGTGCCGCTCAGCGCGGCCAGCGTGTTGCTCGCCCCGTGCGCGGTGCCGACCGAGGCGAAGTAGGCCTTGTCGCCCACCCCGGACACGGCCCGCACCGTCTGGTGCAGGCTGCTCAGCGACTGCTGGCTCTGCTTGAACTGCTGGGCCGACTCGCCGGTCTGGTAACGGACCATGACCATGTACTTGCCCAGGTAGGCGCACACCGAGACCGGGCCCTCCAGCGTGGACACCTGCTTGCCCAGCGTAAGGCCGAGCGCGGCGCTGACTTCGGTGGCCGGGGCCTGCGCGCAATATGGCGCCGGGGGGTCGGCCGAGGCCTGGCTGCCGCTGCTGCCGCTGCTGCCGCTGCTGCCGCTGCCGGAGTCGCTGGCGGCCGCCCCGGCCGGTGCGCTCGACGCCGGGTTGCCCGCGGCACCCGGCTCCGGGGCGGCCCCGGACGATACCGAACAGGCAGCCAGCGTGATCACGGCCACGCCGGCCAGCACGGCAGTCGCGATCTGGCGCATCCCCACGACCGGCCCCTTCCTGTCCGGGTGCAGCGTCCGCCCAGTTCCGGTTCCGCCCCAGACCGGCCGGCCAGGCGCAGCGGGCGGCCTGATCGTATGAAGGGCGGGCCGCAGGCACCAGGGAGCCGCCCGGCGGGCGGCGTGAGTGCGCTGGTCAGCGGCGGCCCGGGCGGCCCAAGGCGAATGAACGTTTCAGGCCGGTCCTGGCGTGTCCTTCCGCTTCGTCTAGTGTCTATATACGATAGACAATGTGAACGAGGACCTGCTGGCCGAGGCCCGGCAAGCACAGGAACGGCTGATCGAGGCGGAACACGACGCCGAGGTGGCCCGGGCTGAGTTCCACCGGGCGGTCCGCCGGCTGCATCTACACGGCGGCTCGCTGCGCGAACTGGCTCCTGCCCTCGGGCTGAGCCACCAGCGGGTGCACCAGATCGTGGAGTCGGCGGGCGGTTCCCGCCGGTGGAGCCCGCGACGCGTGCGGCGGCGGTCCGCGGAATGCACATTCTGCGGGCGGCCGGAGCAGGACGCCGGGCCGCTGATCGCCGGGCCGGGGGTGCATATCTGCGCCGGGTGTGCCGCGCTGGCCAGCGATGCGCTGGCGGCGGAAGGCCCGGCTGCGCCGGGGCCGTTGCGTGCCGTGCCGGCCGGGGACGTGCGGGAGCGGTGCAGTTTCTGCGGCAAGTACCGGCCGGACTGCACCGGCCTGGCCGCCACTGTGCCGGGCGCGGGCGCGGGCACTGGCGCTGGGGCGGGCACTGGCGCTGGGGCGGCCGCTGGCGCTGGCGCGGGCGCGGGGGAGCGCGGTGCGATCTGCGGTGAGTGCCTGATGCTGTGCGCGGAGATCGTCGCCGAGCGGGAGTCCTGACGCCGCCCTCAGTTGCGGCCCGGGGCCGGCCGTACGTTGGTAAGGGACGGCCGGCCCGGGGCTCATCGCGGGTAGGTGCTGAACCGGTCAGGGCTTGATGTCCCATTGCTGGCAGGTGTTGTCCAACTGGGCCCACTGGCGGACCACGGTCCCGTTGGCGGTTTCGCAGTCCTCCGCATCCAGGACCATGCCGTTGCCGACGTTACTGACGGTGTAGTGGCCGCCCACCGCGGTGACGTCCCATTCCTGGCAAACGTTGCCGAGCGGGGACCACAGGTCCGTGAGGGTGCCGTCGAAGATCCCGCAGTTCACCGAGTCGAGGACCGTACCGCTGTTGACGTTGGTGATCGTGTAGTGACCGTTGCCCGCACTGGTGAACTTCCACTGCTGGCAGCTAGTGCCGGACGCGGACCACAGCATGATGCCCGTGCCATTGGCGGTGCCGCAGCCGGCCGGCTCCACGGCCGTGCCGCTGTTGACGTTGGTAATGGTGTACGCGGTGCCGGTGACCGGGAAGCCGCTGCTGACCTGCTTATAGCGGGCCGAGACGATATTGGCCTGAACCGCGTTCTCGCTGGTGGCGGATGGGTAGCCGGCGGTCCGCTGCGGCGGTAAAGCCGCTGCACCATTTACCCGCACCACAGCTCTTCCGTATCTGCGGTAAAGGCTGTCTTTCCCTTTCGACGGCTTGCTGAGGAGCTGTTTGTGGTGGTCCTCCCCGGGTAGCTTGGCACGTCTTGCGGAAGGGAGACGGCCATGACCACCCCATCGGAGCCCAACGAATACATCCACCGCGCCGCTGTCGACCCCGATGACAACAGAATCGGCAAGGTCAGCAAGGTGTACCTTGACGACAACACCGGGCAGCCGCAGTGGGTCCTCGTGGAGACCGGCCTGTTCGGCACCCGGGACAGCTTCGCGCCGATTCACGGATCCAGAATCGACGGCGAACGGGTCGTGCTCGCCGTGTCCAAGGAGCAAGTCAAGGACGCTCCTAACATCGACAAGGACGCCCACATCAGCCAAAGCGAGGAAGACACCCTCCGCCAGTACTACAGCGGCTATCTCGGCACCCCCGAAGGCGGCTAGACCGGGCGCGCGTAAGGCACCTGCCTTTCATGACAGGGCACAGGTTAGCGGCCGCGGCTAGGTCGGCCAGTGCGGCCCGGAGCCACCGGCGGCAAGGCCGGGCATGCAGCAGTACGAATGCGGAACTCGCCGTCCCTGCGCTGGCAGCGGCGCATGTCATCGGCGGGTCGGCTACCATGCAGCCAGTTCCCGCCGGTGTAGCTCAGTTGGCAGAGCAGCCGTCTTGTAAACGGCAGGTCGCAGGTTCGACTCCTGTCACCGGCTCCAGCTTGACCACGAGATTCGAACGCCTGCCCATCAAGTGCAACCGGTGTGCAGCCAGGTTGTGCAGCCAAGAGGCTCTCGGTAGTCATCGCAAGCATCCCTCAGCCGAAGATCGTCTCAGCCGCCGCGTCAATGGCTGCACGCTCGATGTCAGGCAGTACGTGCGTGTAGGTGTTCATCGTGAGCCCGATCTGACTGTGGCCGAGGAACTTCATCACTGTGCGAGGCGAAGCGCCCGCAGCCAGCAGGAACGACGCACACGAATGACGCAGATCATGGAGACGGACAGTGCCTAGCTCCGCGGTTTCCCTGACCGCATACCAAGCACGGTTGACGTTCCGCGGTTCCAACGGCGAGCCCGAGCGCGTGACGAACACCAGCCCGGAATCGTGCCAGCTCGATCCGGCGGCGAGGCGCTCCGCACTCTGGTGGCTCCTGTGTACCCGGAGCGCCGACAGCGTTGGCGCAGGCACCGGTACGGTCCGCCTGGACAGGGACGTTTTCGGCTCCACCAGAAGCAAGTGCCCATCAATGCGCTGGAGCGCCTGGCGCACGGTAAGCAGACCTTTAGTGAAGTCGATGTCGGCCCACCGCAGGCCGAGCAGCTCGCCGCGGCGAAGGCCAAGAGTGAGCGCGCAGATCCAGAGAGCCTCGAACCGGTTGCCCTTGATCGCTCCTACCAGTCGCTTCGCTTCTTCGACAGTGACCGCGTGCACTTCCTTACGGTGGACAGTAGGCGGCCGTACGAGCTTCGCCACGTTCCGGTGAACCAGCTCTTCCCGTTCGGCGTCCGCGAGGGCGTTACGGATCAGTGCATGCATGAGTCGCACAGTCTGGCCCGAAAGTGATGAGGCAGACTTCAGCTCGATCAGCCGACGAACATCGGTCGGTGTGAGCTTGTCCAGCCGCTTCTTGCCGAGATCCGGCTTGATGTGATCCCTGATCAGCCATCGGTATCCGCGCAGGGTGGTCGGACGTGTTCCCTGCCGCTCCTTCATGACAAGCCATTCATCCAGCCACTCGGAGAAGCTACGCGAGTGGGCAGACAGGTTCTGTCCCCTGCGCTGTGCATCCCTGAGTTGAGCGAGCTTGGCAAGTACTTCGCGTTCGGTCGCTCCATAAACCCAGCGCCGAACTCGCTTGCCGTTGGACCAGCCGAGGTCCAGTGCACCTCGCCACTTTCCGTCCTTTCGCCTGAATACTGCTCCTTCCCCTTGGGCGCGTCGTCGTCGGGCGCTCATGCCGCGCTTCCCTGCGAAATTGCCGAAATGAATGCCGTCAGTGCCTGCACAGGGACTCGCCGGGAGCGTCCGATCTTGACCGAGCGCAGGTGCCCGGCCGCCATCAGCTCGTACACCCGTGTTCGGCTGATGCCCAGTGCAGTCGCAGCCTCGGCAGGCGTAAGCAACAGTCGGCCCGCCAGGATCAGATCAGTCATGCTGCCCTCCCGGTTGTCCGAAATTCCTGGATGGCGGCTTCGCGTGCCCGCTGTCTGGCCTCGGCGAGTGTGTTTTCCCAGTGCAGACGGTCGGCGACGGCGTGCAGGAGCCGTCTGGCGGGTGGCATGTAGTCTCGATCGTCTGGGGTGACGATCTCCCACCGGTAGCGGGCCGGGTCGGTTGCCGGAAGATCGAGCATCTCGGTCAGCCAGTCCTTCCGGTCGCCG
Source organism: uncultured Actinomycetes bacterium (assembly GCA_963834705.1). Taxonomy (GTDB): domain Bacteria; phylum Actinomycetota; class Actinomycetes; order Streptosporangiales; family Streptosporangiaceae; genus RYN-230. The sequence goes on along the minus strand of CAWICV010000016.1, from coordinate 67,670 downwards.
CGGTGGTCAGCCAGCGTCTTGCCCGACCACTTGCGCGAGACCAGCACCCGGCGGCCCGCGTAGCCGAGATGCTCGTGGCGGTGAGCCTTGCCCTTGCACTGGCCGGGCACCAGGCCGGGGCGGGGATTCTTGGGCTGGATGCCGTAACGCAGCCAGTTCGCGCACGCCGGGGAGCACGGCTCGTAGCGGAGTGCACCGGCCAGCCGTTCGGTGTGCGCATGCTGGGCGCCGGTCTCGGCGTGGTGGCAGTCGGCGAGCTGCTTGGTCAGGTACTTAGTCAGGTAGCCGATGCACCGGCCCGCGTCGCGGGATCCGGCGAGCACGCCCTGGGCGTCGAACTTGGCCCCGAACCGGGCCACGTGCCGGGGCTCGTCATCCTCGTCGATGGCGTCCAGGGCGTCATCCCACGTCGGGAGCAGCTCGCCGGTGGCCGGGTCGAGGTAGCGGCCGGATGGTTCGTGCCAGACCGGCAGATGGTCGCCGTCGAAGCGCACTCGGTCGGTGGCGGGCCACCATACCTGGTGGTAGGTGGCGGCGATGATCTGCCGCAGCTCGGCGCGGGACAGGGTGCCGCGCATGGCGATGTGCACGTGGGGGGCGAGGCGGCGTTGTGGCTCGATGGTGGCGAAGTACTGCACGTCGTGGCCGAGGTAGCGGCGCAGGTTCTGGATGAACCGATCGAACAGCGCCGCGAACGTCAGCGCGTCCCGCGCCGCCCGGGTGTAGTCATAGCAGCCGGGCTCGGCTGGGGTGCCGTCCTCTAGGACGCGGCCGTAGGACGGGCAAGTCAGGGTGATGAACATGGACGGGCGGAAGGTCTTGCCGTCTGGGGCGGTGTAGGTCTTGCCGACCGTCCGGGGGCTGATCTTCCGCCGGGGCAGGTCGGGAGCGTCCTGTCGGCGGCGGGTGGATCGGTGGCGGCGTTGCGCGCGGCCGGGGTCGGCCTTACCGCGCAGCCCACAGCGGGAGAGTTGGGCGTCCAGGTCGCCGAGCAGCTCGTCCAGCCCGGCCGTGTCCTGCCCGCTTTCGGCGGCGCGGTCGCGGTCGGCCTGGACCTCGGCCCGCTTCTCGACCCACATCGCCTGGACCTCATCGGGTGCGGGCGGGTCGGGAATGGGCTCGGTCTCGAGGTGCCAGCCCTCCCGGCACTGGGACGCCCGCAGGCTGCGGGCCCGCTCGGCGCACGGCGGGCAGATGGACGCCAGGGTGGCGCCGCACGGGATGAGCACCTGTTCAGCCTGCCCGGTGTCGATGTCGGTGCGGCGCAGCTGCACCGGCCGCAGGCACGCACCGTGGTTCTCGGCGACGGCCCGCACCGCGTCGCGGGCGGTGGGCTGGGCCATCCGGTCAGCCCGGGTCGTCCTGCCGGTCACCAGTCAGCCCCTCCCGCCATGGTCGGTCTGCCAGGTGGTGGACCAGCCGCACAGTGGGCAGTCCTGAGCCAGCCGGTGGCCGTCATCAGTAGCGTGCAGACCGGTGCCGCAGACCGGGCATGGATCGTCGGTGCGCCAGGTGGTGGGCGTGGTCATGCCGCCGCACCCGCCTCGATGGCCGGGACCTCGATCACCGGGGCGTACTCGGCCACCATCGCTTGGATGTCGGTGTCGGTGACGAACGCGGCCCGGACCCGCACCGGGTCAGGGTCGGTGGCCAGCCGGACGAACGCGACTCCAGCGCCGACCGGGGGGTCGGTGGAGATCCGGTCAGCCAGCGCGCCGCGGTCGCGGGCTCCGTCGCCGAGCACCATGTCCACCTGCTCGGGTTCGTCCAGCCGCATGGCGATCCGGTCGGGGAACAGGTTGCGGATGGACATGACCTCCTTGCGCGGGTCCTGGAGCGCGGCCACCGCGCAGTAGCCGACCGCGCGGCCCTGGGTGGTCAGCGTGGACAGGGCGGCCTTGACCCGCTCGCGCAGGGACTTGTCGGGGTGGTAGGCGGTCAGGAACGCCACCTCATCCACGAAGATCACCACGAACGGGTGCTCACAGGTGGGGGTGTGCTCACGGTGACGCCCGGCGAGCTGCGCGGCCCGCTCTTGCATGTCGGCCACGGCTTGTTCGAGCATGGTGACGATGGCGTCCGGGTCGGCAGAGTAGGTGCCGTAGCGGTCGAAGATGGCCCGGCCGTAAGCCAGTTCCATCAGCTTCGGGTCAGCGGCCAGGATCCGGACCAGGCCGAGCCGCATGCCAGGCAGCAGGGCACGGACCAGACCCCACAGCAGCGACGCCTTCCCGGCCCCGGTTGATCCAGCCAGCAGGACATGGGTGCCGTGCAGCCGCACCAGCCACGGGGTGCCGTCCTCGCGGCGACCGACCATCAGGGCACGCAGGTCCGTCACGGCGGGAATGGGCAGGGCGGGAATGATCGAGGCCAGGGCGTCACGGCGGACCAGTTCCAAGACCACCGAGCCGGGGCGGCCGGTGCGGACCCGGCACAGCACCGCACCGAACCCGTGAGCCAGATTGTCGGCCCGGGCGGCGAAGTCAGCGGCGGACTGCCCCGACACCAGCCGGACAGCGAGGCGGTCGGTGTAACCGGTGGAGGTGACCTTGCCGAGCACGGGCAGCAGCAGACGGCCCCGGTACATCGGGGCCAGGCGGCCGATCGTCATGACGGCGGCCCAGTGCCGCCGGTAGCGCCAGCGGCGCCACTTCCCCCGCACCGGGCGGGCGACGAACCGGGCGAACGAGGCAGGCCAGCGCCAGCACGGCGAGCACCGCGGCGGCGGCCACGACCAGGGCCACGTCGGCGGACCAGCCCAGTTCCACCCACGTGACGGCGAGGACGGCGGCGATCAAATCGGCCAGGGGGTGCCGTACCAGGAACGCGATCAGCGCGCCGACGAGGCGGGCGAGCTGGGCCAGGGCGATGATCCAGGCCGGGGTGTGGTAGACGGGTGAGCGCCAGACGGGGACGGCGAACGGGTCGGGGTTGTTAACCTGGGCGATCTGCTCCCCCGAGAACGACGACGCTTTCATGCCGTCACCTCCTGGGCGGCGTCGAGGCTGCGGGCCAGGGTGCCCACGTAGTGCCACGCCTGGGCGGCGACCTCGTGGGCTTCGGCCGTGTCCAGCTCGGCGGCGATTGCCGTCAGGAGGCTGGCCTTCCGCTCGTGGTAGGCGATCTGGTCAGCCAGCGACCCGCCCTGACGAGACAGACGGGTGGCCTGGTCGAGCAGCTCGGAGATCTCAGCCGGGGTGACCCGGGCGGGCTGATCGGTCATGCTGGGGGTTCCTTCCTGAGCGGTTCTCGGGCAGGAGATGAAGGAAGCCCCGGCCGGTGTTACCGGCACCGGCCGGGGCCAGCCCCTCATCCCGGGGAAGAGAGACGAGGCGAGCGGCAGGCCAGACCGCGGAAGGCCCGCTCCACCTCGGTGGCATACGCGGCGGCCTGCACGGCCAGGTCCCGGGCGAACCGCACCTGCCCGGCATCCACCCGCTCGGGCAGCGTCAGGGTGATGACCAGGGACGAGCGGGGAGCCAGCACCGACAGCAGCGGCGTCCGGTCCCGGTAAGCGTCGAATGCCACCAGCGACCGGCCATCCACCGGCACCGTCACCGACGTGATGCGCCGGGCGGTCATCACGCGGCGTCCTTGCCGGGCTGCGTGGCGGGCCGGGCGGCCTTGAGGCCGGTGGCGCGCAGCGAGTAGGCGATCCGGCCCCGGTCAGTCACATACGGGGTGACCATCAGCCCGTCGAATTCGACCGGCTCGAAGGGCTGGCGGCTCGGCGGCTGCGGTTGCTGGTCGGCCAGGATCTTGACCACGGTCTCGCGGGACCGGCCTGCCAGCTCCGGGTCTAGATCCGACACCCGGACCTGGAACACCCGCTTGCCTGTCACCCGGTCGATCGACGGGGTACGCCGCTTGGTCTTCTCGTCGTAGTCCTGCGCCTCGGCGATCGAGTCGGGCACCAGGCAGCACCCGTACGGGAACACCTCGGCCATGCTGATCGGCAACCGGATGCCGTTCTTGAGGGCCATGCCCTCACCTCCTCCATCAGTCGGCTTCGCCGACACGTTGCCTCTAGTCGTGTACTCGTCTAGAGGAGCTACAACATGTATAGAGGAGTTCTGGGGAGGCGTCAACCGCTAATGCGCGGGCAGCTCGTACGACAGCAGATAGGCGTCAGCGGCCATGATCGTGTCGCAGACTTCCACGGCCCGGCCGTCCACGTCATAGGCGGTACGGATCAGCCGGAACACCGGGACGCCGGGTGGCAGGCTGAGCAGCCTGGCTTCCTCCGGGCTGGGCATGCGGGCCGCCACGTCCTCGGTGAACCGCCCCAGGGTGTGCCCTTGCTCTTCCAGCCGGGCATAGATCCCGCCCGGGCCGGGGTTCGGGTCGCTGATCGGCGTTCCCCGTGCCAGGTCGGCCGGAATGTAGGACACCGCGGTCTCCACTGAGCGCCCGTTCAGGGAGTAGCGGCGGCTTCGGACCACTACGGGTTGATCGTCGGGAACGTCGAGCCGGTCGGCAACCTCAGCAGGCGGTGGCGCCTCACTGACCTTGATCATATCTACAGTGGGAGTGGCGGCCACTTGCTCAGACTCGGCGAGAAACGCGGCCTTGCCTTCCTTGCGATGGCGTTGCGCGAATCGGTCAGAGGCCAGGCGGCGCACAGGCGGCTGGGGCCGCACGTACACACCCCGGCCATGCTCGGCGGTGATCAGCCCTTCGGCCTGGAGCAGCCGCAGCGCGTTCCGCGCGGTCATCCTGGCCACCCCGTAGTGGGCCATCAGCTGCGTCTCACTGGGCAGCTGATCGCCTGCCGCAAGCCGCTCCCGGCCTATCGCCGTCCGCAGGTGGTCGGCTATCTGTTTGTAGACGGCACGATCACTTGACGGGTCGATGGTCTCGGTGAGCACAGCGTCGGTGCTCAGTCCGTACTCCTCAACTCGTGCACATGTCTATCCATGTAGGCTACCCCAGAGGTGATCACCATGAACAGCACGACGCCCGCGCACTCGGTCAGCGTCGCCGCCGTCATCACCGACGACCATGGCCGCGTCCTGCTCATCCAGCGCCGCGACAACCACCGCTGGGAGCCACCCGGCGGCGTCCTGGAGCTCGGCGAGACCATCGAGGATGGGCTGCGCCGTGAGGCCCGCGAGGAGACCGGCCTGGAGGTAGAGCCTGACCAGCTCACCGGGGTCTACAAGAACATGAAACGCGGCATCGTCGCCCTCGTCTTCCGCTGCAAGATCACCGGCGGCAGCCTCACCACCACCGACGAGACCGCCGACTACCGATGGGCGAGCCAGCAGGAGATCCCCGGCCTAGCCGACGAGGCCTACGCCATCCGCATCACGGACGCTCTCAGCCAGCGCACCACCCCCGCCGTCCGCCAGCACGACGGCCACCACCTGATCTGACACCAGCCGCTGCCACGGCAGTAGGTAAAGCCGTCGGCAAACCCGGCGCGTCGCCATGTAAGCGGGCGTAGCGTCAGCCTCCCCCATAAGGCCTGGGGCCGGGGGCCCCCATGCCCGGCCCCAGGCTCCCCGTGTCCCCGGCATCGGTGATCCTTCGGCGTGGCTGGGCTAGGCGGCGTGCCCCTGCGGCACGGCAGCCCCGCCCTGTTACAGGTTCTGCGGGACAACTCGGCTCAACGATGGCGGCCGGACTCGCGCCACAAAAACGCTAAGGACGGCCGCCGGGTCGTTCACGTGCGCGTTTGCCGGGTAGGAGCAAGCGCTCATCGCACCTTCGGGAGCGGTGAAGCGGCCCGCACCAGTTCCGTGAGTTGGGGGATAACTCGCGGACGGGGACTGGCGCGGGCCGCGTTTGGCTTCTCTACAAACGATTTACCCCCGGGACGGTCCTCCCATGCCGGAGCCTGTCTACCCGAGACGGTGCGCCCGGGACAGGACGTCCTCAGGGCGGGCAACTTCCAGGCCCACCCCGTTCGTGCGTGGACGCGATATCGTCCGGGCCTGCTTCAGCCCAGCCCAGCGCGGTCATGACCAGCGCCCGCAACGGCCCGACCAACTCGCGCTCAGCGACAAACACGATCAGCTCACCGGCGCGGATCTGATACACGGGCCTGCCTGGCACCGGCCGGTACGGCGGCGGAAAGTCCAGGGCAGCCTGCTCGATCAGGGCCATGCACTGGCCAGGATCGCTGTATGAAGCGGTGTCCAGCACCCCGCGGCGGACCCTTCCCGCCCCGGTCACCTCGGTGACCACCACCCTCACCCAGCCAGTATGTCGCTGCACACCCATAGCGACCACCCAGCTGTCCGCTGCTGGCAGCTTGCCGTCCGACAGGGCGGCCACCCTTGGCAAGAGCGGCCCAGCTCGGATCTGCCACGATCAGCGCGCTGAGATATCGCAGACCAGCTGGCGGACGACCGTCGCACATCAGTACCGGAGGACATGACCTCCCCGCGCCTGTCCCGCGCCTGTGATCCGACAGGTGATTTGCGACAGGTCTCCGCCACCTGATGCGCGACGAGTTTGCCTAGGAAACGGAGGGACCGTCCAAACTTCGAGGACGGCCAGGTCTGGGCTGGCGGCGACACGCACGCGATCGTGCGCGCAGGCGCCCCGTGCCTCAATCTCCTTTGCGTGGCGGGCCCCAGGCGCCTAGCGTTGTTTTCTCTGTGGGCGCGCAGGACGTGCCTGTCTGCGGCTCCAGGTCAGCAGATCGGAGGTGCGGAGCGGAATGACTTGTCACCTGTTCGCGCTCTGCTTCGATGCCAAACGCCCGATCCGTCTCGCGCGCTTTTGGAGCGGCGTGCTGGGCTGGGAGATGGCCGACGATCCCCAGGACGGCGTTGCGCTCCTGCCGGGCGATGACACCGGGTTCCGGATCCGGTTCCTTCCAACCCAGAAGCAGAAGACCGGCCAGAACCAGATGCACTTCGATCTGACGAGCACGTCCCTGCAGGACCAGCAGCAGACGGTGGCGAGGTCGCTCGGACTCGGCGCCCGGCACATCGACGTTGGCCAGCGCCCGGAGGAGGGTCATGTGGTGCTCGCAGACCCCGAAGGCAACGAGTTCTGCGTCATCGAGCCCGGCAACAACTTCCTCGCCGACTGCGGGTTCATCGGTGCGCTTGCGTGCGAGGGTTCGCAGCAGGCCGGGTACTTCTGGAGCGAAGCGCTGGGCTGGCCGCTGGTCTGGGACCAGGACCAAGAGACCGCGATTCGCTCGCCGCACGGTGGCCCGAAGATCACCTGGGGCGGTCCACCGCTGACGCCGAAGACCGGGAAGTACCGGCTGCATTTCGACCTCACTCCGCCCGTCCACGGTGATCAGCAAGCGGAGGTCGACCGTCTCATCTCCCTCGGGGCAACGCGCATCGGCCGGGACGAGGTCAGCTGGGTGGTCATGGCCGATCCCGATGGCCACGAGTTCTGTGTGCTGACCCCGCGATAGCCCGACCAGATCCCGGGTAGCCGACGACCCGCACCACTGTCGCGCATCACCTGGCAGACGACTGGGCAGGTTCAACCGGTGTGCGCAAGGAGCTCGGCGAGCTTCTCGGATGGTTTCATGAATCCGAGCGTCTTGCGTGGTCGGCCGTTGAGGCTCGCCGCGATGCGGGCCAGGTCGGCGGCGGAGTGCAGGGACAGGTCGGTGCCTTTGGGCAGGTACTGGCGCAGCAGCCCGTTGGTGTTCTCGTTGGAGCCGCGCTGCCAGGGCGAGTGTGGGTCGCAGAAGTAGACCGGGATGCCGGTGGCGATGGTGAAGTCGGCGTGGTAGATCATCTCGATGCCCTGGTCCCAGGTGATGGTGCGGGCCAGGCCGTCGGGCAGGGCAGTGATCTGTTGGCGCATGGCCTGTTCGACCTGGTGGGGGTCGCGGCCATGGGGCAGGTGCAGCAGCAGCACGTAGCGGGTGGTGCGCTCGACCAGGGTGCCAACCGCTGACCGGCAGTCCTTGCCGATCAGCAGGTCACCTTCCCAGTGCCCGGGCACGGCCCGGTCATCAGCCTCGGCGGGCCGTTCGCTGATCATCACCATGTCCTTGATGTAGCCTGCCCGGCCGCCGCGGCCGCGCGGGCGGCGCTTGGCCCGCCCGGTGCGCAGGCAGCGGGCCAGTTCCCGGCGCAGCTCGCCGCGGCCCTGCACATACAGGGCCTGGTAGATGGTCTCGTGGCTCACCCACATCATGGGATCGCCTGGGAACTCGATCCGCAACCGCCGCGCGATCTGCACCGGCGACCACCATTCCTCCAGCCACCTGGTGACCTGGGCGGCCAGCTGCGGGCAGGCCAGCTTCGGTACCTTCGGGCGTCTGGCTTGCTGGCGCGCGCGCTGATGCGCCCGCCACGCCCGGTAGGCGCCCCGGCCGCCGTTGGCCGCCACCTCCCGCGACACCGTCGAGACCGCCTTGCTGACCCGGGCGGCGATCACGGTGAACGACTCCCCGGCATGCAGGCCCAGGGTGATCTCCTCCCGGTCCGCCAGGGTCAGCCGCCCCGGGCCCGGCACCCAGCCATCGCGGCGCAGCGGCCGCCGCGAGCCGCGCCCTGCGATCCGCGCCACCGTCTGATACACGCAGCCCACCTGCGGGCCGATCTCCCGCAACGGCCAGCCCCTGGCCCTCAGCCGTAGTGCTAGCTGCCGCTGCTCCACCGTCAGATGTGGCTGCATCCCAGCCTCCTCCTCAGCTCATCGAGAATCCTCTCGACTCACCGAGGTGTTGCGCTGACCGGTTGAACCTGCCCTGTCGCGCATCACCCGTCGGAGCACACGCCTGTCCCGCGCCGTGTTGCCGAATTGAGCCGTACTTAGATCAAGGCGGCACCGCAGGCGCCGCTGGCCCGGCGTCAGCGGCAGGCTCTGCCGTTGGGCGGCCCGCCCGCCGCACGCCGGGCCACACCGGCAAAAGCACGCAGATCAAGGTGGCCTGGGCGTCAGGCCGGAGTGGTACAGCCGTCTTCCTCGCCCCGGAATTGTCCAGCTCGCGGTCACCGCGTCAATGGCGGCCCTGCCGGGCCGTCGCATGCGATCGGCGCGCCGACCATTGACCCGGCGGCCACTCTCAAGGATCCGGCGGCTAGTTCCCTACTATCTTTTTTATCATTTTTGATGGTGGTCTATGTCGCTGCTGCGGAGCTGGACCGGTTGCATGAGCGGATCGCGGGGCGGTTCTGGCGTGCCGAGCCGCGGGCGAGGGTGCGGGAGTATGTGTCTGGGCTGGTGGCGGGCCTGGAGCGGAAGAACGGGTGGACGCTGGCGGAGCGGGCGGGTGAGGTCAGCCCGGATGGGATGCAGCGGCTGCTGCGCAGTGCGGACTGGGACACCCGCGAGGTCCGCGACGACGTGCGGGACTACGTCATCGAGACCCTCGGCGACCCGCAGGGCGTGCTGATCGCTGATGAGACCGGGTTCATCAAGAAGGGCACCCGCTCGGCCGGGGTGCAGCGGCAGTACTCCGGCACCGCCGGGCGGACGGAGAACTGCCAGTCGGGGTATTCCTGGCCTACGCCTCCAGCCACGGCCATGCGCTGATCGACCGGGAACTGTATATCCCGGCCTCCTGCACCGATGACCGGGACCGGTGCCGGGCCGCGGCATCCCTGATGACATCGGGTTCGCGACCAAGCCGCGGCTGGCCTGCGCGATGCTGGCCCGGGCCCTGCAGGCCGGGGTGCCGTTCGCCTGGTTCACCGCCGATGAGGTGTATGGCCAGGCGAAGTTCCTGCATGCCTGGCTGGAAGAGCGGGCGTGTCCTATGTGCTGGCCATCAAGCGCAACGACACGCTCACCATGCCGCCCGGGGAGCAGCGCGCTGATGCGCTGATCGCCGCGCTCCCGGCCCGGGCCTGGCAGCGGCTGTCCGCTGGGGCGGGCGCGCACGGCCCGCGCGAGTACCACTGGGCCCGCGTCCCCGTCCGCGCCGCCTGGCGGCAAGTAGCGGAAGACCGGGTAGAGCAGGAGCCTTCATCCACGCGGCTGGGCCAGGTTGGGGTTGCCGGTCTCTGACCAGGGTCACTCACGGCCGCGGAGCCGAGTGGGGTGATTGCGGGGCGGCACGAACCGGCGTGCATGAAACGGTCGCAGGTGGCAAGAGGCACGGCAGGAAACGGTCCCTAGCCGCGCTGGTGGGGCACAAGATAGCGAGGGGGTTCCGGATGGGACCCGATGTTAGCCGGGACGGCGGCCCTGGGTTGGATGTGGGCATGGTGGAAGCCGCGCTCATCGAGGTGTGGGCGCGGTGGGAGCGCGTTCTGGAAGGGCTGGGTGGCGCGGTCCCGGCTGGCCAGCTGCGGGCATTGCTGGTCATCGACGCTTCCGGCGACTTGCCGGTGGCCAGGCTGGCCGAGGCGCTGGGTGTCTCGGGCTCTGGGGCCAGCAGGCTCTGTGACGGCCTGGAGGCGGCCGGGCTGGTGGCATGGGATCTGGCTGGCAGCAGTGACCAGGCTTTCGTGCTGGCGGTGACGGAGGCGGGCCAGCGGCTTGCGGGCTGGGTCCGGGAGCAACGCCACGGCGATCTGGCCCGTGGCCTGGAATCGATGAGCGCGGAAGGCCGCCAGGCCCTGGGCCGCGGGCTGAGGGAGCTGATAGCCGCACTTCGCTGACCGGCCGCCGGAATCATGCTCGGGGACCGCCGAGATCCCTGGCATCAGCCGGGTGATGAAGTAGTTCAGCGGGTCCTGCTGATGAGGATGACGTTGAGGAGATCTGGACCGGATATCTCTCCTATATAGCGCGGCCTCTGATCAAAGTTGCGGGCGGGGCGGGGATCCGTCTATCAGCAGGCCGGGGGCGGCGTCCCAGCCGAGGATCTGCAGGAGGGTTTTCAGTTCCTGCGGGAGCTGGTGCAAGATCACGCGCCTGCCGTGGCCATCCTGGCTCCCTCGGCCCTCGCTGAGGCGGATAATGGCCCGCAGGCCCGCCAGGTCGCAAAACTGCATGTCTGCCAGGTCTACGTGTATTTCGCCGGGGCTGTCAGCGAGGCTGGAAAGCGCGCGCAGCAGGTCCACATGGGCTTCCTCGTCGATATCACCCTTGATCACCAGGCGCAGCTGGCTCGCCGACCGGTCAACGTGCAACTCCACATCGCCGATCGCAAGCGGACCGGCGCCGCGTCGCAGATCGCGGGCACCCACAACTCACTCCAGGCACACTAAAGGAGTCACGGCCACATCTCAGGACCTGCGCAGCGCCGGGCAGCGCCAGCAACGAGTCAATTATGCCCGCATTTCGCGTGGTGGGGAAGGGGCCCCGAGCTCAGCGGGGCAGGTCGAACGGCGGCGGCTCGGGCCGTTGCCCGGTCACGGCGCGGACAACCTCCTCAGCCACCTGGCGGAGCTTGAGGTTGCGGTTCTGTGACGCGCTGCGCAAGATCGCGAATGCCTCCGTGGCAGTGCAGCGCTGTTCGGCCATGAGCACCCCGAGGGCCTGGTCGATCACCGACCTGGACGCCAGCGACGCGCGCAGCTGCTCGCTCAGCACCACCTGCTGGGCCATCCGCGCGGCAATACCCACCGCGGTCAACGCCCGCTGCGCGAACCGCTCACCGTGACGTGTCTCGGCCTCGCCGAAAAACCCCGGTTCCCGCGAGTACAAGTTGAGCGCGCCCACCATGTCATCCGGGGCACCGAGCGGAAACGACAGCGAGGACCGCACCCCGTGCGCCAGCGCCCGCACCGCATACCGCCGCCACCGGTCATCAGCGGCCAGGTCATCAATCCGGACGATCTGGCCAGTCCGCAGCGAGGACAGGCACGGCCCCTGATCCAGCCCGTACTGCAGCTCATCAAGCTGCGACGCGAACTGATCCGAGCTGGCCACCGTCAGCGGCCTGCCGTTGGGCTGAATCGTGATCCCGCATGACAAGCTCTCGCCCAGCGTGCGGGCCGCCAGCACCGCCAGCTCACGCAAGAACCCGTCAATGCTCTCGGTGCCCAGCAGCAGCGCCTGCAGCTCAGCGATACTCGCCGCCATATCCGCCGACTCCTCGGCCATGACTCACGACCCGTCCCGCCAACCCTTCCCATCAGGCTGTCGTGGCTATCCACGCTCCGGGACGACCCGCCATGACCGGCAAGATCGACATGCCTCGAAGGCAGCACCTCCAGTATGCACCCTCGCCAGCTCTTCGTGACATGAGGACCAGCAGTCTGGTCCGGCACCAAGGAAACTCCAGTACAAGATGTGCCAGATCTGTGCCAGAACAGGCAGCTGACAACGGTCAGCCATGGTCACTGGCAGGTAGCGCGACAGCTGTCTCGAACTGCGTTAAGGCAGGCCTTGGATTACCTGAGACGACCTTCTAAGCAACGGGTCGTGCAGCCACGAATGCAGCCAAGGGACCGGACGAGCCCGGACGAGGAAGCACCACCACGGACGGAGGCACTGAGGCAGAGCCACGGTCGCGGGACCGTCCCCCGAACTTGTAAACGGCAGGTCGCAGGTTCGACTCCTGTCACCGGCTCTAGTTGACCTTGACCGGAAGGCGCACGTGTTACGCGTCACGTTGCGGGACGTGATAGAGGCCGGCGACCGGGCGGCCGGGCCCTCGGCCGGCGCGGCCGAGGGCACGGGGAACGCAGCCGCCATCCCAGCTTGATCACGGAGAGTAACTCCTGTCCAAGACGGACTATTCTGTCTCAGGTGGGTAACTACTGGACGAGGAAACTATCTGCGCGGCTATCACGTTGCGCCGGATGAGATGGTTTGCACGCCAGGATGTGACGCTGCGCAACGACCGGGTGTGGCGTGCCGGAATCACACGGCCCCCCACGTGCATCGGGGTATGGGGTGAGAACGCATGGGGCCCGCTGACATGGACGAGCCTGGCCCGGGCGAGGGGGGCGAGGGGGATGTGCCCGCCAACGGGGGGCACGATGACGGGGGAGCGGCGGCCGGTGATGGTGGCGAGGTAGCAAGCGCAGGGGACGCCCCGGCGGGCGAGACCAGGACGCCGGAGAGCGCCAGCCCGGCGAGCGCCGCAGCTAAGAGCGCCGGCCCGGAAAGCGTGCCGGAGAACACCACCCCTGGCGCCGCTGCGGATGAAACCCCGGCGCTAGACGACACCCGCGCGAACGAGTCAGTTGCGGACACGGAGCCCAGGAACGTGGCGGCGGCATCCGGTGCCGGCCTGGCGGCGGATCAGCCGGGCGGGAGCCAGCCGGGCGGGGCCCAGGCTGGTGACCAGGTACCGGCTCCGCGGGGCGGCCGCCATCCTGGGCGGCGGAAGAAGATCCTGGCCTGGACGGCGGGCGGTGTCGCGGCCGTACTTCTGATCGCGGTGGGCGGCGCCTACGCGGTCTACCGGCACCTGAACGGCAACCTGCATCAGCTGGACATCTCCGGCGACCTCGGCACCCAGCCGGTGGACACGCACCCACAGGCCGAGAACATCATGATCATCGGCTCGGACACCCGGAACAAGCAGGGCAGGGGCTTTGGGCAGGGCCTGAACACCGACCAGTCCGACACGCTGATGATCATGCACATCGCGGCCGACCGGAAGTGGGTCGATGTGATGTCGATCCCGCGCGACTCGTGGGTGAACATCCCGGCCTGCAAGATGGGCAATGGGAAGATGTCCTCGCCCACCACGTACAAGATCAACGAAGCGTTCGCCCTGGGCAACCTGTACGGCAACCACACCGACCTCGGGGTCGCGTGCACGGAGAAGACGCTGGAGAAGGACACCGGCATCCACATCGACCACTTCGTCGTGGTCAACTTCCAGGGCTTCCGGGACATGGTGAACGCGCTCGGCGGCGTGGAGGAGTGCAACAACGCGGAGATCGACGACCCGAAGTCGGGCCTGCACCTCAAGCCAGGGCATCACCTGCTGCACGGGCTGGGCGCGCTGGCCTACGTGCGGGCCCGGTACACCCTGGGCAACGGCACCGATCTGGAGCGGATCGGCCGCCAGCAGGCCTTCATGTCCTCGCTGATCGAGCGGGTCAAGAGCAAGCTGCTCGATCCGCTGGCCATCTACCACTTCCTGGACGCGGCGACCAAGTCGATCACCGTGGACAGCCAGATGGGCGGCCTGCACGGCCTGTACGACCTGGCGATGAGTGTGCGCGGCCTGCCGGCCAGCGCGGTCACCTTCTTCACCCTGCCCACCTATCCGCGGTCCGAAGTGGTGCCCACCGACACGGCCAACCTGCTGTGGACGCAGCCCGAGGACAGCACGATCTTCCAGGACTTCATCAACGACACGCCGGTCACCGGCAGCACGCTGAAGCCGGGCCAGGCGCCCAAGATCTCCGCGCACAGCGTGAAGGTCGCGGTGCGCAACGGCACCACGCAGTACGGGCTGCAGAACACGGTCGGCGGCCAGCTGCAGCGTAAGGGCTTCCACGTCACCGCGGAGACCCAGGACGCCAGCACGGACGTGACGGAAACCGTGATCAAGTACCATCAGGGCGACCGGGCACAGGCCAAGCTGCTGATGTCCAAGGTGCCCGGTGCGGTGATGGAACTGGTGCCCGGCACCAGTCCCCGGCTGACCCTGGTCCTGGGCAGCGATTACGGCACCACCTCGGAGTCCACCCAGTCGGCGTCGCCGACGCCATCGCCGAGTATCTCCTCGCGGACCGCGAGCCAGAACATCTGCGCCAGCTGAGCGCGGGCTAGCGGATCACACGCTCTCCAGCACCGAGATGACGTGCTTCTCGGCGGGGCCGCGCAGCGCCGCATGCAGCCCGAAGAAGATCCGTTCGGCCCGGTTGCCGACCCAGTCCCCGGGCAGCAGCTCGGCGGGCAGCCGGGGGTCCCGGTAGACGATCTTGCGCCAGCTGTCCACCACGCGCATGTAGTCGGCGAACGCGGCCGGGTCGCCCGGCCGCCGCTGCCGTGACCAGCGGCGCATCACCGGCTCGTGAGTGGCGCAGAAGCCGTCGTATCCCTCGGCCAGCCCGGCCAGGTCCCACCACTGGCCGACGGTGGCGCGCAGCTGGGCCAGCGGCATCCGCGCGCCCTCGAACAGCTCCACGTAGTCGGTCAGGCCGAGCGTGCCGATCCGGTGCCGGGCCTCCTCGGCCAGCTGCTGCGGCGCGATCCACACCCCGGACGCGGCGGAGCCGAAGCCGAGCTGATCCAGCCGGGATCGCAGCACGTGCCGCTTGTCGCGTTCGGATTCCGGCACGGAGAACACGGCCAGCACCCAGCCGTCGCTGAGCCGGGCCGGCTGCCGGCCGAAGATGCGCGGATCCCCTTCGGCCAGCAGTTGCTGCCCGGCGGGGGAGAGCGAGTACCCGGCGGCACCGGCCACCGCGCGGGCCTCGATCAGGCCACGGCGCTTGAGCCGGGACACCGCCGAGCGCACCGCGGGCGCGTCCACGTCGATCTCGGCCATCAGCCGGATCAGGTGGGCGATCGAGATCCAGCCCCGGATGACCTCCCGGTACAGCCCGTGGAAGGTGAGGATCAGCTCACGTGGGCGAGCCGCATCGCGGCTGGTCGTGCCGCTGGCCACCGGGGCTGGCATCCATCACCTCAGTATCGCGCCTTTCTGGTCCACGTAATGCTACCGAGATAAGCTGCCCGGACTGGCGGGGCGGACCACTGGCACAGGAGGGCCGATGACAGAACCGGCACCGATCGCGCTGGTCACCGGGGCCGGACGGGGCATTGGGCAGGCGATCGCCGAGCGGCTGAGCCGGGCCGGCCTGCGGGTGGCGCTGACCGCCCGCAGCGAGGGCGAACTGGCTGCCACCGCGGCCCGCTGCCCGGGACCGGCCCTGGTGCTGCCCGCCGACATCACCAGCGGCGCCGCTGTGGACGAGGTGTTCGCCGGCGTAGAAGAGGCCTGGGGGCCGGCCGCCGTGCTGGTGGCCAACGCGGGCGCGGCGTTCTCGGCCCGGCTGGAGAAGACCCCGGACAGCGAGTGGCAACGGCTACTGGACATCAACCTGACCGCGCCGTTCCGCTGCGTCCGGCGCGCGGTGCCGGCCATGCGGGCGGCTGGGTACGGGCGGATCGTGGTCATCGCGTCCAGCGCCGCCCGGCTCGGCGAGCCGTACATCGCGGCTTACGCGGCCAGTAAGCATGGCGTGCTGGGGCTGGTCCGGTCGGCCGCCGCCGAGCTGGCCGGCACCGGGGTGACGGTCAACGCGGTCTGCCCCAGCTACGTGGACACCCCGATGACCGAGGCCACCGTCCGGACCATCGTGGCGAGCACCGGCCGCAGCCCCGAGCAGGCCCGCCAGATACTCGACCGCAAGCAGCCGATCGGCCGCCTGATCACCCCGGACGAGGTGGCCGACGCGGTCTGGTTCTGCATCGGCAACGGCGCACTGACCGGGCAGGGGATCAACGTCAACGGAGGAGCGGTCCAGTCATGAGCCTCGAGCGGGTCAATCCGCCGGAGCTGGCCCGGCCATCCGGCTTCTCGCACGCCGTGGTCGGCCGCGGGACGCTGGTCCTGCTGGCCGGGCAGACCGCGCTGGACGCGGCCGGGCGGATCACCGGGACAGATGTGGTGGCCCAGTTCGAGGTGGCGCTGGGCAACCTGCTCACCTCGCTGGCCGCCGCGGGCGGCCGCCCGGACCAGCTGGCCTCGCTGACCGTCTACGTCGTGGACATGGACGACTACCGGCGCAACTCGGCCGCGATCGGCCAGGTCTGGCGGCGGCTGGCCGGCCGGGACTACCCGGCCATGGCCGCGGTCGGCGTGGCCCGGCTGTGGGACGTGGCGGCCCTGGTCGAGGTCCAGGGCATGGCCATCCTGTGAGTGTGCTGGCCTATTGACCATCGTCATCATTGCGCCATACCGTGACAGGATGACGATGGGGGGCGGCGCCCGGCTCAGCCGCTCGGCGCACGTGGACACGTTCTGCCGGGACAACCTGCCGCCGGCCGGCGACTGGCCCGAGCTGATCTTCGAGCTGCCCGGGGTGCGTTACCCGGAGCGGCTGAACTGCGCGTACGAACTGCTCGACGCGGTGATCGCCCGGCACGGCGGCGACCGGCGCTGTCTGCTCACCCCGCAGGGCGGCGAGTGGAGTTACGCGGACCTGCTGCGCACCGTCAACCAGATCGCCCGGGTGCTGACCGGCGACCTGGGCATCGTGCCGGGGAACCGGGTGCTGCTGCGCGGCCCGAACAATCCCTGGCTGGCCGCGTGCTGGCTGGCCGTGCTCAAGGCCGGGGCGGTGGCGGTGACCACGATGCCGCTGCTGCGCGCGGGCGAGCTGACCACGGTGGCGGAGATCGCTCAGGTCGATCTGGCGCTCTGCGACTGGCGGTTCGAGGAGGATCTGCGCGCCGCCGACCTGCGCGGCGCGCCCATCGTCAGCTACGGCGGCCCGGAGGCCAGCGACCTGACTCAGCGCGCCGCGGCCGCCCCGGACGGCTTCGCGGCCGTGCCGACCGCGGCCGACGACGTCGCGCTGCTCGCCTTCACCTCGGGCACGACCGGGCGGCCCAAGGCGACCATGCACTTCCACCGGGACGTGCTGGCCATCGCGGACACGTTCTCCCGGCACGTGGTCCGGCCGGTGGCGGATGACCTGTTCACCGGGACGCCGCCGCTGGCGTTCACGTTCGGCCTGGGCGGCCTGCTGGTGTTCCCGCTGCGGGCCGGCGCGGCCACCCTGCTGATCGAGAAGGCCAGCCCCGAGGACCTGGCCGGCGAGATCGCGAAACACCAGGTCACGGTGTGCTCCACGGCGCCGACCGGCTACCGGGCGATGATTGCGGCGGGCAAGGCCGGGCAGCTCGGCTCGCTGCGGCGGCCCATCTCGGCCGGCGAGCACCTGCCCGAGGCGACCTGGCGGGCGTTCCGCGAGGCAACCGGGGTCAGCCTGATCGACGGCATCGGCTCGACCGAGATGCTGCACGTGTTCGTGTCCGCGGCCGACGGCGACATCCGGCCCGGCGCCACCGGCAAGGCCGTGCCCGGTTACCGGGCCACCATCCTGGACGAGGCCGGGATCCCGGTGCCGGCTGGGTGCCGGGCCGGCTGGCCGTCCAGGGGCCCACCGGCTGCCGGTACCTCAACGACCCGCGTCAGGCCAGCTACGTACAGGGCGGCTGGAACATCACCGGCGACACGTTCACCCAGGACGAGGACGGCTACTTCTACTACCAGGCGCGCAGCGACGACATGATCATCTCCTCCGGCTACAACATCGCCGGCCCAGAGGTCGAGGAAGCACTGCTGGCCCACCCGGCGGTTTCCGAGTGCGCGGTGGTCGGCGTGCCCGACGAGGACCGCGGCCAGCTGGTCAAGGCGTTTGTTGTCCTCGCATCCGGACAGCCGGGCGGCGCCGGCCTGACTGGCCAGTTGCAGGCGTTCGTCAAAGAAAAGATTGCGCCGTACAAATATCCGCGGGCCATCGAATTCGTCGGTGCGCTGCCGCGGACGGCCACTGGCAAAGTGCAGCGGTACGTGCTGCGCGGCCAGCCGGCGCAGCCCGGGTGAGCAGGGCGATGCGCATCGCGGTGGTGGGCGGCGGCCCGGGCGGGCTGTACTTCGCCGCGCTGACCAAGCAGCTCAGCCCGGGGCACACGGTCACCGTGTGGGAGCGCAACGCGGCCGATGACACGTTCGGCTTCGGCGTCGTGTTCTCCGACGAGACGCTGGGCGGCATCGAGCATGCCGACGAAGCGATCTACGCGCAGATGGAGCGGGAGTTCGCCACCTGGGATGACATCGACGTGCACGCCGGCGGCACCGTGCACACCAGCGGCGGGCATGGCTTCGCGGCCATGAGCCGCCGCCGGCTGCTGGAGATCCTGCAGCAGCGCTGCCGGGCGCTGGGCGTGCAGCTGCACTTCAGCACACAAGCGCCGGACGTGGCCGAGCTCAGCCGGACGCACGACCTGGTGGTGGCGGCCGACGGCGTCAACTCCACGGTGCGCGCCCGGTACGCGGACACGTTCCAGCCCACGCTGGACATCCGGGACTGCAAGTACATGTGGCTGGGCACGGACAAGGTGTTCGACGCGTTCAAGTTCTACATCCTCCAGACGCCGTACGGCGTCATGCAGATCCACGGCTACCCGTACGACGCGAAGGCCAGCACGTTCATCGTGGAGATGAACGAGAGCGTGTGGCAGCGGGCCGGCTTCGGCGCGCTGGCCGCCGGCGACCTGGCGCCCGGCCAGTCCGACGAGGAGTCGGTGGCGCTGGTCCGCGAGCTGTTCGCGGACATCCTCGACGGTCACGAGGTGCTGCTGAACAACTCCCGGTGGGTCAGCTTCGCCACCGTGCGCAACGAGCGCTGGCGGCACGGCAACGTCGTGCTGCTCGGCGATGCCGCGCACACCGCGCACTTCTCCATCGGCTCGGGCACCAAGCTGGCCATGGAGGACGCGCTCGCCCTCGCCGCCTGCCTGCACGAACAGGCTGAGGTCGGCGCCGCGCTGCAGGCCTATGAGGAAGAACGCCGTCCCGTGGTGCTGTCCACCCAGCGGGCGGCGCAGGCCAGCCTGGAGTGGTTCGAGAACCTGGGCCAGTACAGCGGTCAGGACCCGGTCCAGTTCGCGTTCAACATCATTACCCGGAGCCGCCGGGTCACCTACGACAACCTGCGGGTCCGCGATCCCGAGTTCGTCGCCTCGGTGGACCGCTGGTTCGCCCGGCACGAGGCCGCGCGTGGCATGGGCAGCGGCGAGGTGCGCCCGCCGATGTTCCAGCCGTTCCGGCTGCGGGATCTGGAGTTGGTCAACCGGGTGGTCGTGTCCCCGATGGACATGTATGTGGCGGACGAGGGGCGGCCTGGTGACTTCCACCTGGTGCACCTGGGCGGCAAGGCGCTGGGCGGCGCTGGGCTGGTGATGACCGAGATGGTCTGCGTATCGGCGACCGGGCGGATCACCCCCGGCTGCACCGGCATCTACACCGGCGAGCACACCAGCCAGTGGCGCCGGATCACCGAGTTCGTGCACCGCCAGTCGCAGGCCAAGATCGGCATTCAGCTCGGCCACTCCGGGCGGAAGGGATCGACCCGGCTGATGTGGGAGGGCATGGACCAGCCGCTGCCCGCGGGCAACTGGCCGGTGGTCGCGCCGTCCCCGCTGCCCTACCGGCCCGGGGTCAGCCAGGTACCGCATGAGCTGACCGTGGCCGAGCTGGCCGTGATCCGGCAGCAGTTCGCCGACGCCGCCACGCGCGCCGACCAGGCCGGCTTCGACCTGCTCGAACTGCATTGCGCGCATGGCTACCTGCTGTCCTCGTTCATCTCACCGCTGACCAACCAGCGCGGTGATGAGTACGGCGGGTCGCTGGCCGGGCGGCTGCGTTACCCGGTCGAGGTGCTGCGCGCGATCCGGGCGGTCTGGCCAGCGGGCAAGCCGGTCAGCGTGCGCATCTCGGCCACCGACTGGCTGGACGGCGGCATTACCGCCGAAGACTCCGTCGCGATCGCGCGGGCCTTCGCGGCGGCGGGCGCGGACATCATCGACGTCTCGACTGGGCAGGTCACCCCGGAGGAGCGGCCCGCGTTCGGCCGGTCCTACCAGACTCCGTTCGCGGACCGGATCCGCAACCAGGCCGGTATCCCGACGATGGCGGTGGGCATCATCTCGTCCTACGACGACGTCAACTCGCTGCTGCTGGCCGGCCGGGCCGACCTGTGCGTGCTGGGCCGGGCGCATCTGTATGACCCGAACTGGACGCTGCACGCCGCGGCCGAGCAAGGTTACGCCGGCCCGGGCGCGGTCTGGCCGCAGCCGTGGCAGGCGGGGGCGCGGCGGCCGCAGACCGGCCGGGTGGAGGGGCCGAAACCGCGGCTGGAGCTGGTCCGGCAGGGCCGCCCCGGCGCCGCACACCGGCGCTGGACACCTGGCTGAGCGCGGGCGGCCAGCGGGCCGCAATTCCGTGATCGCGGTGAGTTTGCGGTCACCGGCGACCACAAACTCACCGCGATCATGGGCGCGCTTGGCGGATGGGCGCGCTTGGCGGCTACGGGTTCAGCGGCCTTCCCAGCGCGGCGGGCGGCGGTCGTTGAACGCGGCATGGAACTCGGCGTGGTCCCGGCTGGTCATCAGCAGCGCCTGCGTCATCGCGTCCAGTTCGGTGGCCGCACCCAGCGGCATGTCCAGCTCGCGGGTGAGCAGCGACTTGGTCTGGGCCAGCGCGAGGGCAGGCCCATCGGCCAGCTCGCCGGCCAGGTCGGCCACCGCCGCCTGGAGCTCGTCGTCGGGCACCAGCCGGGAGACCAGACCGTAGCGGTCGGCGGTCTCCGCATCGATGGTCCGGCCGAGCATCAGCAACTCGGTCGCCCGGCCCAGGCCGATCACCCGGGGCAGCAGGTAGGCCGCGCCCATGTCGCCACCGGACAGCCCGACCTTGGTGAACAGGAAAGCAAACCGCCCGGACCGGCCCAGCACGCGGAAATCCGAGGCCAGGGCGACCACGGCCCCAGCCCCGGCCGCGATCCCGTGCACCGCGCTGATGATCGGGATGGGGCATTCCCGCATGGCCCGGATGACGTCGCCGGTCATCTTGGTGAACCGCATCAGGTCGCGCGGCTCCATCTTGATCAGCTCACCGATGATCTCGTTGACGTCCCCGCCGCCGCAGAACCCGCGTCCTTCGCCGCGGATGACCAGGACCCGGACGCCGCGATGATGCGGCAGTTCGGCGAGCAGGTCACGGAGGTCGGCATAGCTCTCGAAGGTCAGCGCGTTCAGCTTGTCCGGCCGGTCCAGGGTGACGGTCGCGATGCCACGGTCGCTGTCCTGGCTGAAGCGGAAGTGCTGCCAGTGCTGCGTCAGCCCAGCCGAGGCGCGGAACCGGTAGGAGTCTGTCATCGGGTGAATTCCCGTCCAATCAGGTCCCGGGCGATGATCGAGCGCTGGATCTCCGACGCGCCTTCGTAGATGCGCAGCGACCGGACGTCCCGGTAGAGGTGTTCCAGCACATGCCCGCGCTGCAAGCCGCGGGCGCCGTGCAGCTGAACGCAGCCATCGACGATCCGCTGCGCGGCTTCGGTGGCGTACAGCTTGGCCATGGCCGACCGGCGGCTCTGCCGCTCCGGCCCGGCCCCGCCGTCGTAGGCCGCCGCCGCCGCGTAGACCAGCAGCCGGGCCGCCTCCAGGTCGGTGGCCATGTCGGCGATCTTGTGCGCCACCGCCTGCTGCCGGGCCAGCGGGCCGCCGAAGGCCTGCCGGTCCCGGACGTGGCTGATCGTCGCGTCCAGCGCCGCCTGGGCCATGCCGACCGCGCCCGCGCCGACGCTGGGCCGGAACAGGTCGAGGGTGCGCATGGCGACCGCGAAGCCCGCGTCCGGTTTGCCCAGCACGTCGGCCGGGGTAACCCGCACCCCGTCGAAGGCCAGCCGCCCGATGGGGTGCGGGGAGATCATCTCCAGCGGCTCGCCGGTCAGCCCGGGGCTGTCGCCGGCCACAGCGAACGCGGTCACCCCACGGGCGCCGGCCTCTGGTGTGGTGCGCGCGAACACGGTGTAGATGTCCGCGTCCGGCGCGTTGGAGATCCAGGTCTTCTCGCCGGTCAGCCGCCAGCCGGTGCCGTCTTCCTCGGCGCTCAGGGTGAGCGCGGCCGCGTCCGAGCCCGCGCCCGGCTCGGACAGCGCGAACGCGGCGACCGCCTGGCCGCTGATCAGCTCCGGGAGCCAGCGGGCGGCCAGCGCGGGCGGCCCGGACTGCAGGATCGGGTAGCTGCCCAGTCCCTGCACCGCCAGCGCGGTCTCCGCCTCCGCGCTGACCTGGGCCAGCGATTCGCGGAGCAGGCACAGCTGCAGCGCGGCGGCGTCCCGCGCCGGCTCATCCGGCTCTCCGCCAAACAGCCCGCGCAGCAGCCCGAGCTTGCCCATCGCGGCCAGCAGCGGCCGGCTGACCCGGTTGCCGGACTGCCCGGCCAGGGGCACCAGGTGCAGCTGGGCGGTCTCGCGAACCCTCCCGGCATACTCCTGCTCGGCGGCGGTCAGCTGGAACTCGGCCACGGGCAGACGCCTTCCGGGATGATTGGACAATCGGAAGCCGCGAAATCTTCGCTCGAAGATATAACGATCGTCACCAAGGCACAATATAACGAGATGGCCGCGACGGCATGACCTGGCACACCCTCGTCACCATCCGGCCAGCCGGTTATCTTTGAGCAGCCACCGCAGGACTGAGGTCGGGAGTGATCGGGTGCAGTACCAGCTGTCCAGAGTCGTGGCCGGCCCGCTGTTGCATCTGCTGTGGCGTCCCAAGGTCACCGGGATGGAGCACATCCCGGCCACCGGCGGCGCCATCCTCGCCTCCAACCACCTGTCGATCGTGGACTCGATCTTCCTCCCGCTGATGCTCGACCGGCCGCTCACCTTCGCCGCGAAGTCCGAGTACTTCACCGGGACCGGCGTGCGGCAGCGGCTGACCGGCGCCTACATGCGGGCCACCAAGCAACTGTCGGTGGACCGGGACAGTTCGCGGGCCGCCCAGGACATGCTGGACGCGGCGCTCGCACTGCTGCGCAGCGGCCAGTTGTTCGGCATCTACCCGGAGGGCACCAGGTCGCCGGACGGGCGGCTATACCGCGGCCGCACCGGGGTGGCCTGGCTGGCGCTCAACTCCGGTCTGCCGGTCATCCCGGTGGCCATGGTCGGCACCGACCAGGTGCTGCCGCCCGGCTCGGCCGTGCCGCGAGTGCGCCAGGTGTCGATCCGGATCGGCAAGCCGCTCACGTTCGAGGCCTACCAGGGCGACACGGCCAAGGGCCGGGCCCGCCGGGCCGTTACCGACGAGGTCATCCAGGCCATCCATGAACTGTCCGGCCAGGAGTACGTGCCCATCTACGCCTCGGTGCGCAAAGCCCAGCTCAACGGCGACGCCCCCTGAGCCAGTCGGCCCGGACGGCGCTCGGTTAATGATCAAACGTTTGCTGTTGTCATAGCGACACTGATCGCTTGATCACGAATCTATGATCATGAACCCGCCCGGCGGCGGGGGCGCCGCTAGGCGAGCGGAATGTCGTCCGGGCCGACGGCCGGGAACGACTCGGTGGTGTCCGCCGGGTTCCACGAGTACCGGGGGCGCTGCGCAGCCGGTCTGTCCGCGTCGATACCGGGCGGCGGGTCGAGCTCCGGGAACGGCCCGCGGTCGATGGCGCCCCGGCCCAGCCCAGCGCCGTTCTCCACCGGAAACCCGGTTCCGCCCGGGCCGTGGTCGGCGATCGGCTGGCTGTGGGCACCCGGACCCGGCTCCCCACCCGGGTACGGCCGCGGCGGGATGACCCGGCCGGGCGTGGCCCCGCGGGCCGGGGCGTCCATCCAGGGCAGCTCGGTCTTCGGCTTCTCGGCCGGCTCCCAGGGCGGGTGGCCCTTCGTCTTCGGCGTGCGCACTGGGTTCGGCCGGTGCGCGGAGCCCATGCGCACCTGGGGCGCCGCCGGATCGGCCGCCGCCGACCGGCCGAACGCGGCTTCGTCGGTCAGGCCCGCGTCCGCGTCGCCACCCGGGAAGACACCGCCCGCGGCGGCACCGAACATCGGGATGTCGGACGCCGCGCTGCCCCGCATCGGCAGGTCGGCCGCGGCGCCGCCGCGCATCGGCAGGCCGGCCGTGGTGACGCCGAACGGCTGCGGCCCGGTCGTGCCCCCGCCCGCGCCGCCGGCCCCGCCCAGACCGCCCCCGGCCAGACCGCCGGCCCCGCCCAGACCGCCCCCGGCCAGACTGCCGCCCCCGCCCAGACCGCCAGCCCTGCCCAGACCGCCGGCCCCGCCCAGACCGCCGGCCCCGCCCAGACCGCCGGCCCCGCCCAGACCGCCGGCCCCGCCCAGACCGCGCGCGCCGCCAGCCGCACCAGTCCCGCCAGCCAGGCCATTCCGGCCAGCGCCCGCCGCGGCCCCGCCGAGCGCGCCGTTCTGGAACGACGGCGGCACGAAGTCAGGGTCGTCGAACGGCGCGCGCCCGGCGCTCCGCCGTCCCGAGCTGGCCAGGTCCACTGCCGCACCACCCGGCCCGAACTGCATGCCACCTGGCGCAGCGCCCACGCCCGCTGGGGCCAGGCCGGCGCCGTTGGGCGAGTGCGCCCGGGCCGCCTGGGCGGCAGCGCGGAGCGGAGCCAGTTCCGCGTCCAGCCTGCGCCGCTGCCGGGTGCGTACCGTGATCAGCACGATCAGCGCGATGAGCAGCAGGGCGGCCAGGCCGAGCACCGGGTAACGCAGCGCGTCCCACAAGCTGGTCGAGTGCACTTTGATCTTCGGCGCGGCGGGTGGGGTCGGGGCGGCCGGGGAGGCGGTGGACGACAGCGAGGCGTTGATCTTCGCGGCGGCGGCCAGCGCGGCCGCCGCGTCCACCGTGCCGAAGCCGGACCCGGTCCGCCGGCCGCCCTTGGGGTGGAACCCGGTGCTGCTGGTCAGCGCGGTCCGCACCTGTGCGGGGCTCATCGTGGGGAACTGGGCCCGGATCAGCGCGGCCACCCCGGCCACCACCGCGCTGGCCCCGCCGGTGCTCTTCAGCTTGCCGTACCCGGCCGGCCCGTTGGCCACCATCACACCGTTGCCCGGGCCGGTCAGCGTGACGTACGGCCGGTTGCTGGTGAACGGTGCTCTGGTGAACTGCTGGTTGAACGCGCCTACCGAGATCACCCCGGAGTAGGCGGCCGGGTAGTTGATGGTGTCCGGCCCGGCCCCGCCGTCTCCCGCCGGGGCGACCAGCACGATCCCCTTGCTCAGCGCGAATGCGACCGCGGCGCGTTCGGCCGGGCTGCCGCCGGTGACGGCGGAGGTGCCGCCTTTCGCCGCCGCGTTGTCGGCGGCCACCGCGGCCGGGTCCAGTGGCAGGTCGATGACCTGGGCGCCGTGCCGCACCGCGTACCGGATGCCCCGGGCGATGGCCATCGGCAGGGCGGCGACGGTGGTGGCGTTGGTCAGCAGCGGGTCGTTGCTCTCCAGGGTCACCCGGACCGAGAGGATCTTCGCCTCGGGTGCGACCCCGATGATGCCGTCCGCGTGCCCGGTGCCGTGCCCGTGGCCGGCGATGAGGCTGGCCACCGCGGTGCCGTTGCCTCCCCAGAACGGGCCGCCCGCGACCCGGCCAGACCCGGTGAAGTCGCGGCCGGTGATCACCGAACCAGCCAGGTCGGGCTGGTTGGTGTCCACCCCGGTGCCGAGCACCGCGATCGTGACCCCGGTGCCCTTGCTGGACAGCCAGGCCTGGGTCACGTGCAGCGAACTGAGCCACCACTCATTGTTACGGACGCTGTCCGCGAGGGCTGGGCCTGCCGCCGCAACCGCGACGCAGGATGCTGCCAGGCCCGCGGCGATAGTTTTCGCCGCACCGCCACGGCGCCGCTGCGTCATACTCCAACCCTTCCCTCAGACCCCCGGGCATTCTGCCACGTTCTGGGCCCTTGGCGAGGCGGGAGCGAAGGCTACGCAGGTCGGGGGCAGGGCCGGGGCCCAGGCTCAGGCGGGCAGCGCGGCGGACAGCCGGACGTGCGCGCCGGGCGGCAGGCCGAGTTGCTCCGCCGCGTCGCCGCCGTTCACGGCGAGTGAGATCAGCCCGGCACTGTCCGTGTAGGCGACGATTTCCCCTGGTGCCACCGCGGCGAACGTCTCCAGGTACGGGACGGTCAGCCGGCGCCGCCCGCAGCGGATGACCACCGGGGAGCCGAAGCCCAGGCCCAGCCGGCCGGCATCGGTCGCCGCGATGGACAGCTGGACGTTGCCGAACCGGTCGATCGACATCACCTCGCCCTCGGCCTCGCCGTCGTGCACCCGGCTGGTGGGTGAGGGCAATGTCACCAGTTCGGTCACATCAATCGGAGTGCCCGCGGCCTCCAGCGGGGTGCCCATGGCCAGGTGGGCGGCGACCGGCGTGAAGATGTCCCGGCCGTGGAACGTCGGGGACACCGGGTGCAGCCACAGCTCACCGTTGGTCAACTGGCACGCGGCAGTCGCCCCGCCCAGCGCGGCCACCGCCCAGGACAGCAGGCCGTTGTCCGGGCCGACCAGGATGCACTCACCGGCCGCCACGGCAACCCCGCGGCGGGCCGTGCCCACGCCCGGGTCCACCACGGCCACGTGCACGGCCGGCGGCAGGTACGGCAGCGTCTGGGCGAGCACCGCAGCGCCCCGGCGGACATCGCCCGGCGGGACCAGGTGGGTGATGTCGATGAGCCTGATCGCGGGGACGATCCGGGCAGCGACCCCGTGGCAGGCGGCCACGAAGCCGTCCTCGAGACCGTAGTCGGTGAGGAACGTTATGCAGTCATAGGAAGTCACGATGGCTGAGCCTACGCACGCCGGGGCACGGCGCAAAGAGCCAACCTGCTCATCCGACGAAGTCGCGTCATTCGATGATCATGGATTCCCCACGTGCGCTGACCCGCACCAGCCACTCGCGCAGGTCCCTTCGGGCCTGCGCTCGCTAGCCGGTATTGAGTGACGCTCCTAGGATGAGGCTTCTGGAGGCATGGGGAGAAGTGATGGCGGCGCTGTCCGAACGCGAGGAGCGGGTCCTCGCTTTCGAGCGCGGCTGGTGGCGCTCGCCCGGCGCCAAGGAGCAGGAGATCCGCGACGTTCTGGGCATGACCGCGACGAGCTACTACCAGCTGCTGAACGAGCTGATCGACCGCCCGGAGGCACTGATGCTCGATCCGGCCCTGGTCAAGCGGCTGCGGCGGCAGCGGGCCCGGCGGCACAAGATGCGCTCGGCCGGCCCCGATCGCGGCGACGGTTCCTGGTGACCGGCGCGGAGCGCCGACGGGTGCCGGGGGCTCCGGGGATAGTCGCCCGGGAAAGCAGAGCGGGGGGGCGTTCCCCCGGGATGGCACCGTGAGCGTGCTGGAGCCGGTCACCGCCGAGGGCCGCGCGGGGCTGGACGCGATCCTGCGCGGGCCGGACCGGGCGCTCATCGCGCTGGACTTCGATGGCACCCTGTCGCCGATCGTCTCCCGGCCGGAAGAGGCCCGGGCCCAGCCCGCGGCCGGGGCGGCGCTGCGCCGGGTGGCCAAGCTGGTCGGCACCCTGGCCGTGATCACCGGCCGCCCGGCCGCCGACGCCGCCGAGCTGGGCGGGTTCGCGGAGGTGCCGGGCCTGATCGTGCTCGGCCACTACGGCCTGGAACGGTGGGCGGACGGCGAGCTGGATTCCCCGGCGGCTGAGCCCGGGGTGGCCGCGGCCCGCGACGAGCTGCCTGGCCTGCTGGCCGGCGCCCCGGACGGGATCCGGGCCGAGTACAAGTATCACGCGGTGGCCGTGCACACCCGCCAGGCGGCCGACCCGCAGGCCGCGCTGGACCGGTTGCGCGCGCCGCTCACCGACCTGGCCGCCCGGCACGGGCTGACCGTGGAGCCAGGCCGTTTCGTGATCGAGCTGCGCCCGCGCGGCATGGACAAGGGCCAGGCCCTCAAGACCTTGCTTTCCGAACGCCAGTGCCACGCAGTCATGTACGTCGGTGACGATCTAGGTGACCTGGCCGCCTTCGGCGCCGTGCGCGCGCTGCGCGCCACCGGCATCCCGGGCCTCGCCGTCTGCAGTGGCTCGGCCGAAGTGCCCGCACTGGTCGCCGAGGCGGATCTGGTAGTGGACGGCCCGGACGGCGTGGTGGCCCTGCTCAACGCCCTGGCTGACGCGCTGCCGTAGCGGCCTCGGCGCGGAGCGACGATCGGGGGGGCCGGGGGGTCGTCCCCCCGGGGTCAGCACAGCGGCCGGACAAATTCGAGCACCGCGAGCACGCCGCGGTGGTCGGTGCCGGGGATGCGCATGGTACGGACCTGGTGGACGACGCAGCCGGCCTGCGAGCCCAGCACATGGTCCAGCCGCATCAGCGGCGGGTAGCGCCGGTCGGCCGGCCAGGTGAAGCCGGGCCAGTGCCGCTGCCGGGCCGCGTCGGCGCAGTCCACGAACCCCGCCTGGAGGATGTCGCGGAACACCCGGTGATCCCGGCTGGCGTTGAAGTCCCCGGCCGCCAGGTGCGGGCCGGATGCGCCGGCCAGCTCGGACCGGATGATCTCCAGATCCCGCTGCCACCGCTCCTCCTGCCGGTTCACCGGTGCGGCCAGGTGCACCACGGTCACCGTCACCGGCCGCCCCGCGGCCGGCTCGACCCGGGCCCGCGGCACCACGTTCTTCGTGTCCGGCACCGGGTCCAGCGGGGTGAGCGGCCAGCGGGCCCACAGGCCGCCGCCCGCCGAGCCGGGCCGCGGGTTGACGTGGCTGAACGGCAGCACCTCAGTGATCCCGGCCTGCTGCACGGCCTGCAGCCAGTCCGCGGTGATCTCCTGCACGGCCAGGATGTCCACCTCGTGCTGCCGCAGGCTGCGCAGCACGGCGCCGGGGTCGGCCCGGCCGCCCTTGACGTTCAGCGTCAGCACGCGCAGGCGGCCCGTGGTCCCTGGGGGACTAGCGGTACCTGAGGGACCCGTGGTACCCGAAGGACCCGTGGTACCTGAAAGAGTGGTGCTGCTGGGTGCCGGGGCCAGGCCGGGGGCCCGCCCGGCCGGGCGCTGCCACCAGGCCAGGATCAGCGCCGGGACCAGCAGCGGGAGCAGCAGCCACCAGGCGGTGGCGGTGGCCGCCGCGGCGCCGGCGATGGCCAGCAGCGCGCCCACCGGGGCCAGCGCGGCCAGCCTCGGACCCGGGCCCGGCGGTATGCCGCCGCGCGCCCGGGCGATCAGCATGGGCAGCGCGGCGGCGGTCAGGATCAAGGCCACCAGGCCGGTTGCCGCGGTCCCCACCCCGATTCCCCAGTACTGGCGGCTGCGCGGTGCGCATCGCGACGTGCGGCTGCGCCGGCGCGCAGCGCGGCCCAGGTTAGCCGGCGGCCTGCTGAGGCCTGTCCCGTAGATCTTTAGCCTGCTGCGCGGCCCCGGAGGGCGCCTGGCCGCGTTGTCGTCGTTGCCCATAGCTCCGCTATGGGCTCCTCCTTCGCCTTGCGATCCCCCGCCCACCTCCCCATCCCCTTCACGGATGACCGCTCGCGACGGCCAAGATCTACGGGACAGGCCTTAAGGCTGCGCTTACCGCGGCGGGGTGATACCGTCTGGCCCGGTGCGCTTGGGGGGCGGCGAGGAAGCGTGGAGCGGCCGGTGAGTGAATCCGTACTATGTGGGTGCGGCCATGCCCGCGACGCTCATCGTCATTACCGCCGGGGCAGCGAGTGCGCCCTGTGCGATTGCCCCAAGTGGTCCCCACGTGGCTGGGTGCACCGGCTGGCCAGCCTGTTCACCTGGTAGCGCCGGGGCTACCGGGCCCGGTGCCGCAGCTTGGCCAGCCGGCCTGATGACCACCGGCCGCGGGCCGGGCTGACCGGCTCGGCTGGCCCAGCGACGGCGTCCAGCGCGTCCAGCTGGGCCTGCAGCCAGGCGGTGGGCGGCAGCGCGGCGGCGGCTTGGGCCAGTGCCGCGCGGCGGCACTGGCGCTCGGCGTCGGGCATGCTCAGCGCCTGGTGCAATGCCTCAGCCGTCTGGGTCACATCGAACGGGTTGACCAGGATGGCGTGCTGGCCGAGTTCCGCCGCCGCGCCGGCCTCGGTGGACAGCACCAGCGCGCAGCCGCGGCCGGCCAGGATCGGGCCCTCCTTGGCCACCAGGTTCATCCCGTCCCGGATCGGGTTGACCAGCAGCACGTCGGCCAGCTGGTACGCGGCCAGCGAGCGCGGGTAGTCGTCGTTGACCTGGAGACTCAGCGGATGCCAGTCGTCAGTGCCGAACTCGTCCACGATCTCGGCGGCCATCCGCTGCACCCCGCCGGTGTACTCGCGGTATTCCGGCAGGTCGTGCCGGGACGGGTAGGCGAAGGCCAGGTGCGTCACCCGGCCGTGCCACTCCGGGTGGGTGGCCAGCAGTTCCCGGTAGGCAGACAGGCCGCGGACGATGTTCTTGGACAGTTCGGTGCGGTCGATCCGGACGATGAGCTGGCGGCCCGTGGTGCTCTCGCTCAGCGCCGCGACCTGTGCCTGCACGTCGGTTTCGGCCGCGCGCTCGCGCAGGCCGGCCGCGTCCACCCCGAGGGCGTGCACGCCCACCGTGGTGACATGCCCGCGGTGCCGGACCGTGCCGGCCTGCCGGTCCACCTCGGCGCCAAGACACTCGGCGCAGCAGGCGGTGAAGGCGTCGGCCCAGCGCTGGCACAGGAACCCGGCGTGGTCCGCGGCCAGCATGCCGTCCAGCACCTCCCGGCCCACTTCGGCGGGCAGCAGCCGGTAGTAGTCCGGGGGCGCCCACGGGGTGTGCGAGAAGTGCGCGATCCGGACGTCTGGGCACCGTTCGGCCAACATCCGCGGGACCAGCGGGAGGTGGTAGTCCTGCACCATCACCTTGACCGGCACGGCGGTGGGCTCCTCGCCAGTGGCGCCCTTGGCCAGTGCGGTCGCGAACGCGGTGTTGTAAGCGCGGAACGATTCCCACTCGCGGCGGAACGCCGGGCCGAAGCTGGGCTCGTGCGGCGTGTCGTACAGCATGTGGTGCACGAACCAGAGGGTGGCGTTGGCCACCGAGTTATAGGCCCGCTGGAAGGTGGCCGCCGGGATGTCCAGCATCCGCACCGCTGAGCCAGGGCCGCCGTCCGCCCCGTCGGTCACCTCGATCAGCCCGTCCGGCGCGCTGCGCGCGGCGGCCCGGTCGGCGTCGCTCAGCGCCGCGCACACCCACAGCACGGACGCCTGGCCCAGCACCGGGGACAGCCCGGAGACCAGGCCGCCGGCCCCGCGGCGAGCCACTACCGACCCGTCGTCGTTCATGCTGAACGAGATTGGTCCCCGGTTCGAGGCGATGAGAACCCGGCCGCTTTCCTGGTCGGCTGCCATGCACGCGAGGCTAGCCTGACTGGCCACCGAGCACCGCTGCGGCATCGGTTACAGTATTGAGGACAACTGAATAACGCTCATCCAGAGGGGTGGAGGGATACGGCCCTGCGAAGCCCCGGCAACCATCACGATGTGGGTCCGCCGCGAGGTCATTCCCCCGTGACAGGTGCCAACTCCGGCCCTCGGCCATCCGGCCGCTGGGACAGATGAGGAAGAAAGGCCTCGCCACGTGAGCACGCCCCAGCCAGCAACCCCGTCCCGCTTCGGTTTCGCCACCGGTCTGTCCTGCCGGGAATGCGGCCAGACCTATCCACTCGGATCCACGCACGCCTGCGCGATGTGTTTCGGCCCGCTCGAGGTCCGCTACGACTACCCCGCGCTCGACCGCGCGGCCATCGAATCCGGACCGGCCAGCATCTGGCGGTACGCAAGCTTGCTGCCGGTAGCGCCGGACGTGGCCGGCACGCCGAATACGGAGCCTGGCTGGACGCGCCTGGTGCGGGCCGAGCAGCTCGGCCGCGAGCTGGGCATGCGGACGCTGTGGGTGAAGGACGAGCGGGCCAACCCGACGCACTCGTTCAAGGACCGGGTGGTCGCGGTGGCGCTGGCCGCCGCGGTGGAGCTGGGCTACAAGGTGCTGGCCTGCCCGTCCACCGGGAACCTGGCCAACGCGGTGGCCGCCGCGGCGGCCCGGGCCGGTATCCGGTCCGTGGTCATCATCCCGGCCGACCTGGAGCCGCAGAAAATCGTGGCCAGCGCGGTGTACGGCGGCACCATGGTGCCGGTGGATGGCACCTACGACGACGTGAACCGGCTCGCCTCGGAACTGGCTGACGACCGCGAGGACTGGGCGTTCGTGAACGTCAACGTGCGGCCGTACTACGCCGAGGGGTCGAAGACCATCGGGTTCGAGATCGCCGAGCAGCTCGGCTGGCGGCTGCCTGCCCAGATCGTGGTCCCGGTCGCGTCCGGCGCCCAGCTGGTGAAGATCGACAAAGCGTTCCGCGAGCTGATCGCGCTGGGCCTGGTCGAGGACACGCCGTACCAGGTGTTCGGCGCGCAGGCGACCGGCTGCTCGCCGGTCGCGGCCGCGTTCCGCAACGGGCACGACGTGGTGCAGCCGGTCAAGCCGTCCACCATCGCCAAGTCGCTGGCCATCGGGAATCCGGCCGACGGCCCGTACGTGCTGGACGTGGTGCGGCGCACCGGTGGCGCGGTGGTGGACGTGGACGACGACGCGGTGGTGTCCGCGATGCGGCTGCTGGCCGCGACCGAGGGGATCTTCGGTGAGACGGCGGGCGGGGTCACCCTGGGCGTGCTGCGCAGCCTGCTCGCGTCCGGTCGGCTCGACCCGGCCGCCGAGACGGTGATCATCAATTCCGGCGACGGGCTCAAGACGCTGGACGCGGTGGCCGGCACCGCCCGGGGGCCCGCCCCGATCCGGCCCACGCTGGACAGCTTCCTGGCTTTCGAGGCTGGTCAGGCACCTGTTCCGTCCAGTTGAGCAGGGCCGGGCCACCCGGCACCATGGAGAGCCGCTAGCACCAGTTTCGAGAGGCAGGCCCCAGTATGACCGTGTCCGTCCGCATCCCCACCATCCTCCGCACGTTCACCGGGGGTGCCGCCGAGGTCTCGGCCGGCTCCGGCACCCTGCGTGAGGTGATCGCCGGCCTGGACGCCGCCTACCCTGGCATCGGCGGCCGGATCGTGGACGACACCGGGCAGCTGCGCCGGTTCGTCAACGTGTACGTCGGCGAGGAAGATGTCCGGTTCGCCCAGGGTCTGGACACCCCGGTGCCCGCGGGCGCGCACGTTTCGGTGATCCCGGCGGTGGCCGGCGGCTGAGCCAGCTGGCCTGCGAAGAGCCCGTCCATTTGTGACGGGGATGTGACTATGTGTCCGGGCCAGCGGTCCGGGCGGCGGAACTCGCCCAGCCGAGTTCACGTGGTAACGCGTCCCGAAGGGTCACGGCACGGGGTAAGGTCGTTTCCGGTCGCTGTCGGTCGGCGCGTATGGCAAGCCTGTCTTGCTCACGCCTAACCCGCGCCGCGATCGACGGGTCCTGCAGTGAAGGGTGGGACCCGAGGCCCGAGCGGAGTTAGGGAGTTGTTGGGTAATGGCTCAGGGCACCGTCAAGTGGTTCAACGCGGACAAGGGCTACGGCTTCATCGCGGTCGACGGTGGCAGGGACGTGTTCGTGCACTTCTCCGCCATCCAGATGGATGGCTATCGCACCCTTGAAGAGGGGCAGCGGGTCGAGTTCGAGATCACGCAGAGCGATCGCGGCCCGCAGGCGGAGGCAGTCCGGGCTGCGGGAGCATAGCTCGCTCAGTTTGGCTGGTGGCCCGGTATCCGGTAGGGGATGCCGGGCCATCGGGTTTCCTACGCCGTGAGCGGAAAGCGCCGCGGATGGCCGCCGCAGGCCCCCGCTGGGCGGTGTCCCGGCTTGCACTCTCATGCCGAGAGTGCTAAACAAGACGCTGGCACTCTCGGCATGAGAGTGACAACTCCAGGGCGGGAATCGGGCGATGAGGCCTTGCCGGGGACAGGACGGGACTGTCCGCCGACGGGGCCGTCCGTCGCGGGCGTCGGCCCGGTTTCACACACGTAACGCCACCAAGTCCTGGGAGGACTGGAGCCTATGGCAGCCAAGATGATCGCGTTCGATGAGGACGCGAGGCGCGGCCTCGAGCGCGGTATGAACCAGCTGGCCGACGCCGTGAAGGTAACCCTCGGCCCGAAGGGCCGGAACGTGGTGCTCGAGAAGAAGTGGGGCGCCCCCACGATCACCAACGATGGCGTGTCCATCGCCAAGGAGATCGAGCTCGAGGACCCGTGGGAGAAGATCGGCGCCGAGCTGGTCAAGGAAGTCGCCAAGAAGACCGACGACGTGGCCGGTGACGGCACCACCACGGCGACGGTGCTGGCGCAGGCGCTGGTCCGCGAGGGCCTGCGCAACGTCGCCGCGGGCGCCAACCCGATGTCCCTCAAGCGGGGCATCGAGGCCGCGGTCGAGCGGGTCAGCGAGGAGCTGTCCAAGCTGGCCAAGGACGTGGAGACCAAGGAGCAGATCGCTTCGACCGCCTCCATCTCGGCCGGCGACCCCGCGATCGGCGAGATGATCGCCGAGGCGATGGACAAGGTCGGCAAGGAAGGTGTCATCACCGTCGAGGAGAGCAACACCTTCGGGCTCGAGCTCGAGCTGACCGAGGGCATGCGCTTCGACAAGGGCTACATCTCGCCGTACTTCGTCTCCGACCCGGAGCGGATGGAAGCAGTCCTGGACGACCCGTATCTCCTGGTCACCAACTCCAAGGTGTCGGCGAACAAGGACCTGCTGCCGCTGCTCGACAAGGTGGTCCAGTCGGGCAAGCCGCTGGTCATCATCGCCGAGGACGTCGAGGGCGAAGCCCTCGCCACCCTGGTGGTCAACAAGATCCGCGGCCTGTTCAAGTCGGTCGCGGTGAAGGCCCCGGGCTTCGGCGACCGGCGCAAGGCCATGCTCGGTGACATCGCCATCCTCACGGGTGCGCAGGTGATCAGCGAGGAGGTCGGTCTCAAGCTGGAGAACGCCGACCTGGACCTGCTCGGCCGGGCCCGCAAGGTCGTGGTGACCAAGGACGAGACCACGATCGTGGATGGCGCTGGCGACCCCGAGCAGATCTCCGGCCGGGTGAACCAGATCCGCGCCGAGATCGACAACACCGACTCGGACTACGACCGGGAGAAGCTGCAGGAGCGGCTGGCCAAGCTGGCGGGCGGCGTTGCCGTCATCAAGGCTGGCGCGGCCACCGAGGTCGAGCTGAAGGAGCGCAAGCACCGCATCGAGGACGCGGTGCGCAACGCGAAGGCCGCGGTCGAAGAGGGCGTTGTGCCCGGCGGCGGCGTGGCCCTGCTGCACGCGGGGTCCGATGCCTTCAAGAAGCTCGAGCTCACCGGGGACGAGGCGACCGGCGCCACCATCGTGCGCCGTGCCGTCGAGGAGCCGCTGAAGCAGATCGCCGTGAACGCCGGCCTCGAGGGCGGCGTCGTGGTCGAGAAGGTGAAGACGCTCTCCACGGGGCACGGCCTCGACGCCGCGTCCGGCGAGTACGTCGACATGTTCAAGGCCGGGATCATCGACCCTGCGAAGGTGACCCGGTCCGCGCTGCAGAACGCGGCCTCCATCGCCGGCCTGTTCCTGACCACCGAGGCAGTGGTGGCGGAGAAGCCGGAGAAGGAGAAGGCGCCTGCCGCGCCTGGCGGCGGTGACATGGACTTCTGAGTCCACCAGCCAGGAGGGGCGGTCCCGGGAAACCGGGGCCGCCCCTTCCGCATGTCAGCACAGTGCGTGCCGTGCCGGTATCATCCGCGTTGCGACATTGATCGCGTGCCAGCCTCCACAATGAGATGATTCCGAGGGATTATCTAGGCATGAGGCGCCGTCCCCCCAGGCAGCCGAACGCGGCGCAGATGATCCGCGAATATCTCGGCGCGGTGTCCACCGCGGCCACCCGCAGGCTGCCCAAAGGCGACCGGTTGCTGTTCGTCGGACGCACCCGGGCCGCCATCGAAGCACGGGTCGGCCCGCTCGCCTCGGCCGACGCGGACGCCGTGGCGGCGGCGCTGACCGCGCTCGGCGACCCGGACGACCTGGCCGCCAAGGAGCGGGAGCGGCTGTACAGCGCCCGGCGGCGCGGGGCCGCGGCCCAGCCGCCGACGCTGTGGAAGCCGCCCGGCAAGACCAGCCGGCGGGCCACCCCACCGGCCAAGCCGCAGCCCAAGTCACAGCGCAGTGGGCCGGCTGGCCCGGATCCGGCCGGTGGGCCGGCCGAACCGAGGCCGGCCGGTGGGCCGGCCGAACCGAGGCCGCGCCGGTCGCGGACATGGCCCTACCGCAGGACCGGGGAACCACCGGGGCCGTCCGCCGGGCCAGCCCCGGCCGGCCCGGGTACGCCCGCCGGGAGGACCGGCCCAGGGGCCGGCCACGGGACCGCCGGGCCCGGTTCGCCCGGCCGGAGCGTCGGGCCTGGTGCTTCGGGCGGAAGCGTCGGGCCAGGTGGGGCCGGCGGAACAGTGGGGCCGGGAGCCTCTGCCGGGACGGTTGGCCCCGGCGCGCCGGGCGGGTCAACTGGACCGGGCACCTCTGGCGGGACGATCGGGCCGGATGCATCCGGCCGGACCGTGGGCCCCGGCGCGCCCGGCGGGACCGCGGGGCCCGGTATTTCCCCCGGCACTGCTGGGCCGGGCGGACCTGGCGGTCCCGACGGGGCTGGTGCACACAACGGTGCCACCGGGACAGGTGCGTACAACTGGACCGCTGGAACAGGGGCGCACAACGGTACGGCGCCGGGCGGGCGGAACGGCGCCGCGCCGGGTCAGCAGAGCGGGACGGCGCCGGGCGGGCGGAACGGCGCCGCGCCGGGTCAGCAGAGCGGGACGGCGCCGGGCGGGCGGAACGGCGCCGCGCCGGGTCAGCAGAGCGGGACGGCACCGGGCGGGCGGAACGGCGCCCGGCCGGGACAGCGCCGCGGCGCCGGGGCGCCGGACCGGCAGGCCGGTGACACCCGGCCGGGGCCCTCCGTGCCCCCGGCTGGACCGGCCTCCGGCCCGGCGACGCCACCCGGGGTGGCCCCGCCGGACGGGACCAAGCCGCAGTCCATCGTGCCCGGCATGGCATCATCCGGGCCGGCCGATGACGAGCCGGCCGGGCGGGGGTTCGGGCCGCCGGCGCCGCTGACCGAGGCCTGGCTGCTGGCTAGGAAGAACCCGCTGGAAGCGGTGGCGGTGGTCGTGCTGGGCGTCGGCGGGCTGCTGCTCCCGTTCCCGATGTGGCTGGCCGGCGGCCTGATAGCGGTTTTCTCGCGGCGCTGGGGCAGGCGGGACAAGTGGCTCGCGCTGATCGGGCCGCCCGGTTTCGCGGTGATCTGCATGCTGCTGCTCGGGGTATCCGGCGGCGGGAACTTCTTCCACGCACTGGCGCAGGCCTCGCATCAGTTCGGCCTGCTGCTCCGGGTGGGCAGCCTGCTGTCTGCCGGGTACCTGGTGTGGCGGCTGCGGCGGGGCCCACGGCGCCGGAAGACCCCGCCGTGGCTGCGCTACCGCTGACCCGGTTCGATGCCGGTTTTCTCATGATTAGCGGTGATTACGGCCGGGTATACCCGCCCGTGCGCTTGGCACCAGACGACCGATGGCGATCGTGGTGTGCAGCTCCGGCCCACCAGCCGGGGGCACCTGCGCGGTCCAGGGCAGGCACTACTGCCGCAGGCCTCGCGGGACCGATAACCTAGGGTGGCATTTCCCCGTGCGCTCACCCGCCCGCTCTCTCCGCGTGAGGTCTGGTCCGTGCCAACTGGCAAGGTCAAATGGTATGACGCCGACAAAGGGTTCGGCTTTCTCACCCGCGATGACGGGGGTGAGGTCTTCGTGCATTCCACGGCCCTGCCGTCAGGCACCACCGCGCTGCGGCCTGGCCAGCGGGTCGAGTTCGGCGTCGCCGAGGGCCGCCGCGGCGTGCAGGCCCTGCAGGTCAGGCTGCTGGACCCGCCGCCCACCGTGGCCAAGACCCCACGGAAGAACCCGGACGAGATGGTGATCATCGTCGAGGACCTGATCAAGCTGCTGGACGGGGTATCCGCCGCGTACCGCCGGGGCCGGCACCCAGACAGCCGGGACGGCAAGAAGATCGCAGCGGTGCTCCGGGCCGTCGCCGACGATCTGGAAGCCTGACCGGGTCCCCGTGGCTCCGTCCGGCTGATCGTTCGGATCAAACGTGTGAATTTTTTGTCATGTCCGAGCCATTGCCGGGCAGCAATATCGACACGTCCAGCCCGCCGGCCGGGCGGGCGCGGGCGATGACGTCGCCCTGGTGGGCGACGGCCACCGAGCGCACGATGGACAGGCCGAGCCCGGCCCCGGCC
The DNA here is from genome assembly GCA_963834705.1 of uncultured Actinomycetes bacterium. Classification (GTDB taxonomy): domain Bacteria; phylum Actinomycetota; class Actinomycetes; order Streptosporangiales; family Streptosporangiaceae; genus RYN-230. The sequence goes on along the minus strand of CAWICV010000016.1, from coordinate 29,148 downwards.
GGCCCGGTCACCGGGTCACACAGCCGCCGGAACGGCTCGAACAGCAGCGGGGCCAGGCCGGGCTCGATGGCTGGGCCGCCGTTGGTCACCGCGAGATAGGCCGCGTCGCCGCGCATCCCGGTGGCCACCTGGACCCAGCCGCCCGGCTGGTTGTGCCGCACCGCGTTGTCCACCAGGTTGGCCACCATCCGGTCGAGCAGGACCAGGTCGCCGTTCGTGGGTGCGGCGGTCAGCGCGGTCTCCACCCGCAGCGACCCGGCCCGGATAGCCGGGGCCGCCGCGTCCAGCGCGTCCTCGGCCAGCACGGCCAGGTCAGCCTGCTCCCTGGACCCCGGGCCGCGGTCGCTTCGGGCCAGCGTGAGCAGCGCCTCGATCAGTGCCTCGGCCCGTTCCACGGCCACCGCCACCTCGGCGGCCATGTCTTCCAGCTGGGCCGGGGTGCGGTCCGGTTTGGCCAGCGTGACGTCGATGGCGGTGCGCATCACGGTGAGCGGGGTGCGCAGCTCGTGTGAGGCGTTGGCGACGAACCGGCGCTGGCTGGCGAACGCCGCGTCCAGCCGGGCCAGCATCGCGTCATACGTGTCGGCCAGTTCCTTGAGCTCGTCGTCCGGCCCGGCCAGGGCCAGCCGCTCGCCCAGGTTCTCCTCGGAGGCCCGGCGCGCCGCGCCGGTGATGGCGTGCACCGGGCGCAGCGCCCGCCCGGCCACCACCCAGCCGACCACCCCGGACACCAGCCCCATCAGGCCCAGCCCAGCCAGCGAGTAGACCAGCAGTTGGTGCACGGCTGCGTCACGCTGGCTGGTGGCCCCGAACCTGACTCCCTGGGCGAAATTCTGCTCACACTTGGCCAGCAGGCCCTTCTCATAGCTGGGCAGCAGCCCGTTCTTGGCCGCGTCCTCCACCTTGCCGCACTCGCCCTTGAGCTTGGCCTGCGCCGCGGCCGCCGCCGCGGTGCGGCCCGTCTTGCTGGCCGACGTGCTCAGGCCGCGCACCACGAACATGTAGGTGAAGGCCAGCAGCATGGCTGCCGCCAGCAGGAACAGCCCGCTGTAGATGAGCGTGAGCCGGAGCCGGATGGTGCGCCGGCCGGGCCGCTTCACGGCACCCGCAGCCGGTAGCCGCGGCCGATCACCGTCTCGATCAGCGGTGGCTCGCCGAGCTTACGGCGCAGCCGGGTCATGGTCACCGACACCGTGTTGCTGAACGGGTCAGCGTGCTCGTCCCACACGTTCTCCAGCAGTTCCTCGGCGCTGACCACGGCGCCGTCCGCGCGCAGGACGGCTTCCAGCAGGCCGAACTCCTTCCGGGTCAGCGTCAGCGGCCGGCCGCCCCGGCTGGCCCGGTGGCGGGCCCGGTCCACGGTCAGGTCGCCCCGGGTGAGCACCGGCGGGGTGGACGGGCTGCGCCGGGACAGCGCCCGGACCCGGGCCACCAGCTCGCTGAACGCGAACGGTTTGGGCAGGTAGTCGTCGGCACCCAGGTTGAGCCCGTCCACCCGGTCCTCCACCGCGGCGGCCGCGGTGAGCATCAGGATCCGGGCCGGGGACGGGCCGGCCACCAGGCCCGCACACACCGCGTCGCCGTGCACCCGGGGCAGGTCACGGTCCAGCACCACCACGTCGTACCGGTTCAGCACGGTGGCCTCGATGGCAGCCGCCCCGTCGTAGGCCACGTCCACCGCCATGCCCTGATCGCGCAGTCCTTCGGCGATCCGGTTCGCCAGCGTCTTCTGATCTTCCACCACCAGCACCCGCACGGCTCCATGGTGCCGCAGCCGGCATGACAAGGACATAACAGCGGCCGCGTCGGCTGCCTTGCCCGGGCCAGGTCAGGCTGGGCAGCCCGGGCGGCGGCACCGGGCGGGCAGTGGCGTTCTGTAGCGGAGGTGTTAGCGAGTGCGGCGTAGACCTCTGGCTGGGGTCCACAGAAGTGCGATCAGGGAGGTCCACAATGAGAATAAGAGCGGCGGTGGGATCGCTGGCGGTGCTGGCCGTGTGCGCCGGGTGCGGCGGCGGTGCGGCGCCGGCCACCGTGCCCAGCCTGAGCGCGGCCAGCGGCGCGGCGGGCGGGAGCGGTAACCGGGCCGCGGAGCTGCGCGCGGCCGCGCAGTGCATCCGCCAGCACGGCGTGCCCGGTTACGCCGACCCGGTGCTGACCTCGGGCGGGGTGTACAGCGATGCGCGCAGCTTCCAGGACGCCAGCCAGGCCGCGCTGAGCGAGGTGCACGCGGCGTGCGGGGCGCTGCTGGCCCGGGCCGGGCTGAACCCGGAGAACGAGCCGCCCGCCCCGCCGCAGCTGGTGCAGGCCGGGGTGCGTTCCGCAGAGTGCGCCCGGGCGCACGGGCTGCCAACCATGAAGGATCCAAGCGCCCGGACGCCGTACATACCGGGACACGGGTTCAGCCTGAGCGCGGACGAGGTTCCGGCGGGCGGGAAGCTGAGCCACGGCTTCCAGGAAGCCATCCACGCCTGCGGGCCGCAGTTCGGCGCGGAGATCCGCGCCTCGACCCTGTCGAGCCTGGGCCATGACGGCTGACCGGCGGCTCGGCTGGCGGGGCACGCTGCTGACCGCCGGTTGCGTGCTGGTGCTCGGCGGCGCGGCGGGCGGCCTGGCGCTGGCGCTGGCCGGGCGGCCCGCTGTCGCGGCGGCCGGGCAGGCCCGGCTGGCCACCGCTGCTGTGGTGCGCACCGGGCTGGTCAACACGGTTCAGGTGGGCGGCTCGCTGGGCTACGCGGGCACGGTCACCGTGGTCAACCAGACGGTGGGCACCGCGTACACAGCGCTGCCACCGTCCGGGCAGGTGGTCCGGCGCGGCGGCCGGCTGTACGAGGTGGACGGGAGCCCGGTGTTCCTGTTCTACGGGGCCCGGCCGGAGTGGCGGCCGCTGGCGGCCGGGGTGACTCCCGGGCCGGACGTGGCGCAGCTGGACCGGAACCTGACCGCGCTCGGCTATGCCAGCGCCGCGACGCTGACCGTGAGCGACACGTTCAGTGCCGCCACGGCCTACGCGGTCGGGCGGTGGCAGGACGCGGTTGGGCTGCCGGTGACCGGGACCGTGCCGCTCGGCCAGCTGGTGTACGGGCCGGGAGCGCTCCGGGTCACCTCGGTGTCGGTCAGCCCCGGCATGACGGCCACGGCCGGCGGCACCGTGCTGACCGCCACATCCGACCGGGCGGTGGTCATCGCGCAGCTGCCGGTGAGCCAGGAGTACCTGGTCCGGCCGGGTGACCGGGTCACCGTGACGCTGCCGGACGGCAGCACGACCACGCCGGGGATAATCAGCTCGGTGTCGGCGGTGGCCAGTGGCGGTGGCGCGGCGGCTAGCGCGTCACCGGGACCGTCCAGCGGGCCGTCAGGGTCCGGACCCTCGCCTGGCGGGGGCGGGTCCGGGAACTCCGACACGGTGCCGGTCACGGTCCGGCTGGCGCACCCGCGGCTGGCCGGGCACCTGGACCAGGCCCCGGTGACCGTCAACATCGTCAGCGCCCGGGCCGGCAACGTGCTGGCGGTACCGGTCAACGCGCTGGTCGCGCTGGCCGGGGGCGGGTACGCGGTGCAGGTCGTGCAGGGCCGTTCCGTGCATCTGGTGGCGGTGCGAACCGGGCTGTTCGGCAGCACGCTGGTCCAGGTCAGCGGCGCCGGGTTGCAGCCGGGTACCCGGGTGGAGGTGCCTGCGCCGTGAGCGAGCCGCAGCCGTTGCGCTCTCCCGTGCTGGAGCTGGCCGGGGTCAGCAAGGTGTATCCGGGGTCTCCGCCGGTGACCGCGCTGGCCCGGGTTGACCTGCGGATCGGGGCGGGGGAGCGGGTCGCGGTGCGCGGGCCGTCCGGATCGGGCAAGTCCACCCTGCTACACATCCTCGGCACTCTGGAACGGCCGACCGCCGGGGTGGTCCGGGTGGCGGGCCGGGACGTGTCCGCGCTGTCGGATGCCGACCTGTCCGCCGTGCGCGGGCACCGGCTCGGCTTCGTGTTCCAGCAGTTCTTCCTGCTCGATCACCTGGACGCGGTGGACAACGTGGCGCTCGGCCTGCTGTACCGGGGTGGCTCGGTCCGTTCCCGGCGGCAGGTTGCACGGCGGGCACTGGACCGGGTCGGCCTCGGGCACCGGCTCGGCCACCGGCCGCCACAGCTGTCCGGGGGTGAGCGGCAGCGGGTGGCCATCGCCCGCGCGGTGGCCGGGCAGGCGGCCGTGGTGCTGGCCGACGAGCCGACCGGCAATCTGGACAGCACGACCGGGGACGGGATCATCGCACTGCTGTCGGAGATCGCGGCCGACGGCACGGCCGTGGTGGTGGTCACGCACGACGCTGGCGTGGCCGGGGCGATGGACCGGGAGGTCGAGATGCGGGACGGCCGGATCCTGGCCGACCTGACCCGGCTGGGGGTGTCCCGGTGAGCGGGGTGGCGGAACGATCCCGGCTGCGGCCGCAGGACACGGTGCGGGCGGGCGCCGGGTCGCTCCGGTCCCGAGCCTGGCGGGCCGCGCTGTCCGCGCTGGGAGTGGCCATCGGCATCGGCGCCGCCGTCGCGGTGCTTGGGGTGTCCGCGTCGTCGCGGGCCAGCCTGCTCAGCGAGCTGGGCGCCGAAGGCAACCTGCTCACCGTGGGGGCTGGCCAGGACTTCACCGGTGCGCCGGCCCAGCTGCCGGACACCGCGCCCGGCATGATCGCGCGGATCCCCCCGGTCGAGTCGGTGTCCGCGGTGGGCTACGTGCCGGGCGCGATCGTGCGCCGGACGGCCGCGGTACCTGCCGTGGACACCGGGGGCATCTCGGTGCTGGCCACCCAGACCAGCCTGCTGCGCACGCTCGGCGGCCGGGTGGCGCGGGGGGCGTTCCTCAACGCGGTCACGGTCCGGTACCCGGCCGTGGTGCTCGGCGCGGTCGCCGCGCACACGCTGGGGATCAGCCGGGTGGCCGTGGGAACGCAGGTCTACCTGGGCAGCCAGTACTTCACCGTGGTCGGCATCCTGCGCCCGGTGCCGCTGGCCCCGGAGATCGACGAGGCGGCGCTGGTCGGCTTCCCGGTGGCCGATTCGCTGCTGGGGCTGGGCGGCCATCCGACCGAGATCTACCTGCGCGCCCAGCCGGACCAGGTGCAGGCGGTCGCGTCGGTGCTGCCGTTCACCGCCAACCCGTCCTTGCCTGAGGCGGTGCAGGTCAGCCGGCCGTCTGAACTGCTCGCGGCCCGGGCGCAGGCCAAGTCCGCGCTCACCGGGCTGTTCCTCGCGCTGGGCGCCGTGGCAGTGCTGATCGGCGGGGTGGGCATCGCCAACATCATGGTCATCTCGGTGCTGGAACGCCGCACCGAGATCGGCCTGCGCCGGGCGCTGGGCGCGACCCGCCGCCAGGTCGGGGCCCAGTTCCTCACTGAGTCGGTGCTGCTGTCGGGGGTCGGCGGGACGGGCGGCGTCGTGCTCGGTGCGCTGGCCACGGTGGGCTACGCGGCGGCTGCCGGGCAGCCGGTGGTGCTGCCGTTTGTGGCGGCCGTGGGCGGCATCGGGGTGGCCGTGCTGGTGGGCGTGGTGGCCGGCGTCTACCCGGCGGCCCGGGCCGCCCGGCTGCCACCGGCTGAGACGCTCCGTTCTGCCGTGTAGATCGTGTGCCGGTACGTGGGTGGCGCTCACCGAGGTCCGATCGTTTAATCCGCAACGGCGAGGTGGTCAGTGGCACCACTCTGGCCGCGCTGCTCTATGTCGCTGGCTGAGGCAGCCGATAGCCAGCGTGGGTCAGCGGGCAGCGGGGTACGGGGTCATCCGGCGGCCGGCCAGGATGCGGCGCCGCCGGGACAGAATGAGCAGCACCGTGGTGGTGGCCAGGCCTGCGGCCGCCACCGCCAGCCCGGCGACCCCACTGTTGGTGATGGACATGGCCAGCCCGGCCAGGCCGCCGACTACCCAGGCCAGCTGGTGGATGGTCTCCGAGGCGGCCAGCGTGGCCGACCGGACCTCTTCAGGGATCTCCCGCTGCACGATCGAGTCGAGCGCCAGCTTGGCCAGCACCTGGCCGGAGGCGGCCACCAGAGCTACGATCAGCGCCGCCCACAGCCCGAAGAACACGGCGCAGGCCGCGGTGACCGCGGTCGCGATGAACAGCATCGTGAACATGATGAGGTGCGGCGCCCGGGCCCGGAGGAGTGCGCCGATCCCGGTGCCGATGAACCCGCCCGCCCCGGCGGCCGCGATCATCTCGGCCAGCGCCACCTTGTCCGGGGTGCCGTGGAAGTGCACGGTGCGCAGCAGGAACGCCAGGAAGAAGATCATGTAGCCGGAGAAGGCGCGCAGCGCCGCGTTGCCGCGCATCGCCTCGCCGACGATCGGGCCCACGCTGCGCAACGTGGTTGCCCACCGGGCCCGCTTGGGGCCCGCCCGGGCCGCTGCCGGGTGACCCACCCCGGCCTGCCCGTTCGGCGTTTGCCCAGAATGACCGTTACCCGGCTGACCGGCCCCGGGAGCCTGCTGTGGGTAGGGGTGGTGCGGCTGCGCGTAGCCCGGGTGCGGCTGATGCGGGCGGGCCGTGTGCGGGTCGGTGGGGTACTCGCTGGGCCGGTACGGATGAGCGCCATGGGCCCCGGCTGCCTGCGGCCCAGCCTGATGTCCGTCCGGTCCGGATGGCCCAGCCTCGGCTGGGGTGGGCGCCTCGTCGACCGAGTTGGGCAGCCGGATGCCGAGCGCGATCGCGGCCAGGTACGCCAGGGTGCCGATCCGCAGCGCCCAGGCACCGCCGTTGGCCCCGCCGCCAGCCAGGTACGAGACGCCGCCCGCGATCCCCACGCCAATCGCCGACGAGATCAGCGCGGCCAGCGAGATCCGCGCGTTGGCCGACACCAGGGTGATCTTGGCCGGGAGCAGCCGCGGGGTGACGGCGCTGCGGGTCACCCCGTAGGCCTTCTGCAGCACCAGCACTCCGAACGCGGCCGGCAGCAGGGTGACGGCGTCGTTGTGCTGGGCCGCGCCCGCCATGCCCCAGCAGAGCAGGCCCCGGGCCAGCAGGGTGCCCAGCATGATGTACCGGCGGCCATCCCGGACCCGGTCCAGCATCGGCCCGATGACTGGGGCCAGGACTGCGAACGGCGCCATCGTGATCAGCAGGGTCAGCGCGATCTTGCCCCGGGCCTGGTCCACCGACGTACTGAAGAACAGCGTCCCGGCCAGCGCGACCGCGACGAACGCGTCGGCGGCGGCGCCCGCGGCGGTGAGTTCGAGCAGCCGGTCGAGGCCGGTCCGGTCGGCCCCGGACGCCCGGGTCAGCCGGCGGATGACCCGTTCGGTGCCCCGGGCGGTGCTGGCTCCCGCATGCCCGGCAGTACCGAGGCCGGATGCGAAGCTACGAGCCGCCCGCTTGGCTCGCGGCCCCGCCCCGGACAGTCCCATGCCACAAGTTTCTGCCATGTCAGGCCGTGGTGCGACCTGGACCTGGGGCGATCTTGCCACACGTGTCACGGTGCTGGGTGCAGGCCGGGGGGTGCGCATGCCTTCGGCCAGGCGGCAGGCCACCAGCGCTCCATCCGGGCCCGGGGCGGAACGCGGCATCGCGCGGATATCATCGGTGCTGGTAGACATGTCGTAGATGCACGCATTCTGCCTGTTCAGGAGGGCAGCGCCCGGCGACGGGCCGGCAAGTGGCCGGCTGGGTGATATTCGCCGCACGGCGGTGCGTGGATGGGGGAGAATTGCTCACCGTGAGCCCACTGCGCGGAAGGACCAAGGAGCCGGACGAGACCTGTGCGCAGGCCGTCGACCTGGCACGAGCCGCCGCCGAGGAGATGGCGGGTCAGGCCGGGGTTGGTGAGCACCTAGGTACGGCGGCGGACGGTGATCGCGTGGTCACGCACTTGTTCCGCAGCCTGGATCCGGCCTACCGGGGCTGGTGCTGGGCCATCACCGTGGCCCGGGCCTCCCGGTCCAGGCACGTGACGGTGAGCGAGGGCCTGCTGCTGCCCGGCGACGAGTCGATCCTGGCCCCGGACTGGGTGCCGTGGCGGGAACGGCTGCGCCCCGGCGATCTCAGGCCGGGTGATCTGCTGCCGGCGGCGCCGGACGACGCGCGACTGGTCCCCATGGCCACCCTGGACGGGGATGACGGGCTCACCGACTGGGGCGAGTCCAGCTGGGCCGGGCCTGGTGCGGAACTGGCTGGCCTGGCGATTGCCGAGGAAGACGAAGACGAGGACGCCGCGGGCGAAGCCGATGACGGCGACGTCCCGGACGGCGCGGCGGCGGCTGCCCGGGTCGCGGCCCAGGCCAGGGCCAGCGCGGTCCCGGACACGGTGCCGCTCCGGGCCCGGGTGCTGTCGGCCATCGGGCGGGATGACACCGCGCTGCGCTGGTACACCAGCGAGCACGGCCCCAAGACCCCGCTGGCGCACGCTGCTCCCGGGCTGTGCGCGAGTTGCGGCTTCTACGTCCGGCTGGCTGGCCCGCTCGGCCAGGTGTTCGGTGTCTGCGCGAACGCCTACGCGCCGGATGACGGCCGGGTCGTCGCCGTCGATCACGGCTGCGGCGCGCACTCCGAGGCGGTCTTCGCGCCGTCAGCGGAACAGCCGCTCCGCCCGGTCATCGATGAGCTCGGCTACGACCTGGTGGACATGCCCGGCGTGTCGGTCGAGGAGACCGTGTTCGAGTCGCTAGAGCACAACTAGCCGCACGGCCCAGCCTCCAGTCATCGTGATCAAGCGATCGGTGTCGCAATAGCAGCAGTAATCGCTTGATCACGGACGTGCCCGGAGCGGTCCGGGCGCCTCAGGGCTGGTTTTGCTGGTCGCCCCGAGCCTGCGGCTGAGCTGCGGCTGCGGCTGCGGCCTGGGCCTGGGCGCGGCGCTCGGCGGCCCGGGCCCTGGATCGCTGCAGCCGGGGCACGTACCACAGGCCGAACAGGCCCATGCACACGCCAACCGCACAGGTCCATACCCACCAGCGCTGGCCCGGGGACAGGTGGTCGCGCAGCACCAGCACGCTGATCAGCCCAATTACCCAGGCCGCGGTGATGACCGCGGTGACCAGCCGGTCGTTCGCCTCGAGCGGCGCGGGCGCGGGACGGAGTTTCCTGGTCACCGGTCCAGGCTAGCGGCTCGTTCGCATGGTGTACTTGTCCCACACCCCTGCAACCGGGGGTGGCCACCCGTTCGCCTTGCTAACGGTTTGACGGAATGCCACGGCACCGCATATCGTTAGCAAAAGTAATGATTCAGGCTAATGAAAATGACGTCCACACCGACCATGTCCGACGCGGGCCTGGCCACAGGCCTGCGTATCTCGGTGAGCCGGCTGGCCCGGCGGCTGCGGGTGGAGCGGACCGCACCCGGGCAGGTCGAGCCGGTGCTGTCGGACACTCAGTTCGCCGCGCTGGCGACACTGGAGAAGCAGGGGCCGATGAGCCCAGGCGAGCTGGCCAGCCACGAGCGGGTGCAGCCACCATCGATGACCCGCGTCATCGCCGCGCTGGAGGAATGGCAGCTGGTCACGCGGACCGCACATGCTTCCGACCGGCGCCAGGTCGTGCTGACCGTGACCCCAGCGGGCCGCGAACTGGTGGTCAAGGCGCGCCGCCGCCGGGACGCCTGGCTGGCGAAGCGGCTGAACGAGCTGACGCCGCAGGAGCGGGCGACGCTCCGGGCAGCCGCGCCGATCCTGGAGAAGCTCAGCCAGTCCTGAGCCAGCCCGCCAGCCACGGGCGGGACCGGCTGCGCACGTTCCGGTCGCTGAGCACCCGCAACTACCGGCTGTTCGCGACCGGGCAGGTCATCTCCAACACGGGCACCTGGATGCAGCGGGTCGCCCAGGACTGGCTGGTCCTCGAGCTGACCCATGGCAGTGGCACCGCGCTGGGCATCGCCACCGGGCTGCAGTTCCTGCCCATGCTGGCCAGCCCGTGGGGCGGCGCCATCGCCGACCGCTACCCCAAGCGGCGCATCCTGATGTTCACCCAGTCGGCTATGGGACTGCTCGCCTTCATCCTCGGCCTGCTGGCCATCACCGGTGCGGTCCGCATCTGGCAGGTCTACGCGCTCGCTTTCGGCCTCGGCCTGGCCACCCTGGTGGACAACCCCACCAGGCAGGCCTTTGTGACCGAGATGGTCGGCGACACCCATATGCCGAACGCCATTGCCTTGAACTCGGCCATCTTCAACCTGGCGCGGATTGCCGGGCCGGCCGCTGCGGGCCTGGTCATCGGCGTGGTCGGTACTCCAGTCGCGTTCTTTCTCAACGCGGCCTCCTACGGCGCGGTGCTCATCGGCCTCAAGCTGATGCGGCCTGGTGAGCTGTCCCCGGCGACCCCGGTACCACGGGCCAAGGGCCAGCTCCGTGCGGGGCTGCGCTATGTGCTGTCCAGGCCGGCTCTGCTGATGCCAATGGTGCTGATCTTCTTCGTGGCCACGTTCGGGATGAACTTCCAGGTGACTAACGCGCTGATGTCCCGGCAGGTGTTCCACACCGGGGCCACCGCGTTCGGCATCGCCTCCGCGGTGTACGCGGCCGGTGCGCTGGGTGGCGCACTGCTGGCCGCCCGCCGGGCCAGGCCCGGGCTGCGGCTGCTGGTCACGTCGGCGTTCGCGTTCGGGGCGTTCGAAGTGATCACCGCCCTGATGCCGTCGTTCTGGCTGTTCCTGGCCATGCTGGTGCCAACCGGGCTGGCCGTGCTCACGCTCAGCACGGCGGCCAACTCGGTGGTCCAGCTGAGCTCCGCGCCGGACATGCGCGGCCGGGTGATGGGCCTGTACATGCTGGTCTTCCTGGGCGGCGCCCCGTTCGGGTCGCCGCTGGTCGGCTGGGTGGGCGAGCAGTTCGGGCCGCGGATGAGCCTGCTGGCCGGCGGCGTCATCTCGGCCGTGGCCGCAGCCGTCATCGGCCTGCTGCTGGCCCGGCGCCGCGGGGTGGCGGTGCGGCACGCGGTGCGCCCGCGGGAACTGGCCCGGATTGTGGCCTGATCCCATCCTGAGAGCTTGAGATGCTACCAATGACGTATGCGGTTGTTCGTCGCGGTGGCCATCCCGGATGAGGTGGCCGGCGAACTGGAGGGGGCGGTGGCGCCGTTCCGTGCGGCCTGGCCGGGCCTGCGCTGGACCCGCCGTGAGGCATGGCATCTCACGCTGGCCTTTCTCGGTGAGGTGAATGAGGGAGTAGTGGCCCGGCTGAACCCGCGGCTGGAGCGCGCCGCGGCCCGGCATCCATCGCTGTCCCTGGCGCTGGGCGGGGCGGGGACGTTCCCCGGGGCGGCGCGCGCCCGGGTGCTGTGGACCGGCGTGCACGGGGAGCGGCGGGAACTGGGCGCGCTGGGCGCCTCGGTGGCGGCGGGAGCGCGGCGGGCCGGCGCACCGCCGGCCGAGGAGGGCAGGCGATTCCAGCCCCATCTCACCCTGGCCCGGTGCCGCGCCCCGGTGGACGCGCGTGACCTGGTGACGGGCCTGTCCGGGTATGCGGGCAGCCCGTGGACGGCGCGGGAGATCTACCTCATCCGCAGCCACCTGCCCGGCCGCCACGACGACCCGGCGGCCGGCCCGGCCCTGCACCGGCAGCCCCGGCACGAGACCCTGGCCAGCTGGCCGCTCCGGGTCGCGGCCGTGCCTGCCTCTGAGCCGTGACACTGGGCCGTGACGCTGGCATAAGCTGCGTGCTGTGATCCGCACAAACCGGTGGCTGCTGCCGACCGTGCTGGCCCTGCTGGTGGCCGGGGCGCTCATCGGCGCCGTCTTGCACTGATCACTTACCACTGGCCACCGGCGGCCGGGCGGTCAGGTGGTGGGACCGGCGGGGCTTATAGCCGTTCAATAATGAAGTCGATGCAGGCGGTCAGTGCTTCGACGTCGGCCGGGTCAACGGCGGGGAACATGCCGATGCGCAGCTGGTTGCGGCCCAGCTTGCGGTAGGGCTCGGTGTCCACGATGCCGTTGGCCCGCAGCGTCGCCGCCACGGCGGAGGCGTCGGCGCCGTCGGTGAAGTCGATCGTGCCCACCACCTGGGACCGCTGGGCCGGGTCGGTCACGAACGGGGTGGCATACGGCGCCTTCTCGGCCCAGGTGTACAGCCGCGAGGAGGAGTCCGCGGTCCGTCTCACCGCCCAGCTCAGCCCGCCCTGGCTGAGCAGCCAGTCCACCTGCTCGGCCAGCAGCAGCAGGGTGGCCACGGACGGGGTGTTGTAGGTCTGCTGCTTGGCCGAATTGTCGATGGCCACCGGCAGCGAGAAGAACTCCGGGATGTACCGGCCGCTGGCCGCGATGGCTGCCGCCCGGTCCAGCGCGGCCGGGGACATCAGGGCCAGCCACAGCCCGCCGTCCGAGCCGAAGCACTTCTGCGGCGCGAAGTAGTACACGTCACACTGGCCGGCCTCGACCGGCAGGCCGCCCGCGCCGCTGGTCGCGTCCACGATGACCAGCGCGCCAGGATCGGCCTCCGGGATACGGCGGACCGGCATGGCCACCCCGGTGGACGTCTCGTTGTGGGTCAGCGCGTAGGTGTCCACCCCGGTCTCGCCGCGCGCGGCGGGGTGGGTGCCGGGCGGCGAGGCGATCACGGTCGGGCCGTCCAGCCACGGGGCCGCCTGGGTGACCCCGGCGAACTTGGCCGAGAACTCACCGAACGCCAGGTGCTGCGACTTCTGCTGGATCAGGCCGAAGGCGGCGATCTCCCAGAATGCGGTGGTGCCGCCGTTGCCCAGCACGACCTGGTATCCGCCGGGCAGCTGGAACAGCTCGGCCAGGCCCTCACGGGCCCGCTGGACCAGCGACCGGACCGGCGCCTGCCGGTGCGAGGTACCCAGGTAGGTGGCGCCGGAGGCGGCCAGCCCGGCCAGCTGCTCGGGGCGGACCTTGGACGGGCCGCAGCCGAAGCGCCCGTCGGCAGGCTTGAGGTCAGCGGGGATGACGATGTCAGTCACGTCAACCAAGCCTATGGTGCCGGCCGGGGGGGACGGCCCCCCGGAACCCCGTCGGGGGGCCGGTAAGGCCGGCCAGGTGCGGGGCCTGGCCGGCCGGCTTGGGTTCAGACCTCGTCGAATACCTGGTCCGCGCCGGGCACGCTGCTGACCGGGCGAGATGCCGGGCCGACGTAGCGGGCGCTGGGCCGGACCAGCCGTCCGGTCTGCTTCTGCTCCAGGATGTGCGCGGCCCAGCCCGCGGTCCGGGCGCAGGTGAACATGGAGGTGAACATGTGTGCCGGCACCTCGGCGAAGTCCAGCACGATGGCCGCCCAGAACTCCACATTCGTGGCCAGCACGCGGTCCGGCCGGCGGGCGTGCAGTTCGGCCAGGGCCGCGTCCTCCAGCGCCACCGCCGTCTCGTACCGGGGAGCGCCGAGTTCGCGGGCGGTCCGGCGCAGCACCCGGGCCCGCGGGTCCTCGGCCCGGTACACCCGGTGCCCGAAGCCCATCAGCCGGTCGCCGCGGTCCAGCGCGGACTTGACGTACTTGACCGCGTCCCCGGTCTTCTCGACTTCCTCGAGCATGGACAGCACCCGGGCCGGTGCGCCGCCATGCAGCGGCCCGGACATGGCGCCGACCGCCCCGGACAGGGCCGCGGCCACGTCGGCGCCGGTGGACGCGATGACCCGCGCGGTGAACGTGGACGCGTTCATGCCGTGCTCGGCGGCCGAGGTCCAGTAGGCGTCCACCGCCTTGACGTGCCGTGGGTCAGGCTCGCCGCGCCAGCGGATCATGAACCGCTCGACGATCGTGCGCGCCTCGTCCACCCGGTGCTGGGGGACCGGGGGCAGCCCCTGGCCACGGGCGGACTGGGCCACGAAGGACAGCGCCATCACCGACGCGCGGGCCAGGTCGTCACGGGCCTGCTTGTCGTCGATGTCGAGCAACTGGTGCATCCCCCAGGCCGGGGCCAGCATGGCCAGCGCGCTCTGCACGTCCACCCGGATGTCACCGGAGTGCACCGGGATCGGGTACGGCTCGGCCGGCGGCAGCCCGGGGGCGAACTCGTTGTCCACCAGCAGGCCCCACACGTGCCCGAACGACACGTGGCCGACAAGCTCCTCGATATCCACTCCCCGGTAGCGCAGCGCGCCACCCTCGCGGTCGGGCTCCGCGATGGACGTTTCGAAGGCCACCACGCCTTCCAGCCCAGGTACGAAATCGGACATTAGGCGGACCTCCGTGTCCTCGTGAGCCGTGTGGAGTTCGTGCCTGGGTGTTGGCACGGCTGGCCTGCCCCGCACCGATGCCGCTGGGCGGCAACCCGGGGGGTCATTCCGGTTAAGTCAACCCTGACCGAACCATATTCCGCTATGAGTTCGCATCGTGACACATGCCACGATCGTGCCCTGCTGCCACGGCCACCTGACTGCCACGGCCCGGGGACGGCCACGGGCAGCGCTTACCCTGTGTGAGGATCATTCCCGTGGAACCGTTCACTCATCCCCCGCTGCCGCGGCATGACCTAGACGAAGTTACCGCCCCGGCCAGCCCGCTCGACCTGTTCGATGCGTGGCTGGCGGCCGTGCTGGACGCCGGGCTGCCCGAGCCCACCGCGATGGTGCTGGCCACCGTGTCCGCCAGCGGGCAGCCCCGGGCCCGCACCGTGCTGCTCAAGGAGCACGGGCCCGCGGGCTTCGTCTTCTACACCAACCGCACCTCGACCAAGGGCCGCCAGCTGGCCGAGCAGCCCCGGGCCTGCCTGCTGTTCCCGTGGTACCCGATCCACCGGCAGGTGATCATCGAGGGCACGGTGACGGCGCTGTCGGTCAGCGAGAGCGAGCCGTACTTCCATTCCCGGCCACACGGCTCACAGCTGGCCGCGTGGGCCAGCCGGCAGTCCACGGTGCTGTCCTCCCGGGCCGAGCTGGACGAGCGCTACCGGGAGCTGGAGCAGCGCTGGCCGGAAGGAACCCCGGTGCCGATGCCTGACTTCTGGGGCGGTTACCGGGTCCATCCAGAGACGATGGAGTTCTGGCAGGGCCAGCCGAGCCGGATGCACGACCGGATCCGCTACCAGCGGAGTGAGCAGGCGTGGGAAGTCGCGCGATTGTCGCCGTAGCATCAGGTGAGGAGGGAGGTCGGCAACACCGTGCACGGGCTCATCGACACCACCGAGATGTACCTCCGCACCGTCTTCGAACTGGAGGAGGAGGGCATCGTCCCGCTGCGCGCCCGGATCGCCGAGCGGCTGTCGCAGAGCGGGCCGACCGTCAGCCAGACCGTGGCCCGGATGGAGCAGGCCTGCGCTGAAGGTCGAGGCTGACCGGCAGCTCGCGCTGACCGATGCGGGCCGCACGCTCGCCATGCGGGTGATGCGCAAGCACCGGCTGGCCGAATGCCTGCTGGTCGACGTCATCGGGCTGCCATGGGAAGACGTGCATGTCGAAGCCTGCCGCTGGGAGCACGTGATCTCAGAGAACGTGGAGCGGCGGCTGGTGCAGCTGCTGGACTACCCGGTCTGCTGCCCGCACGGCAACATCATCCCGGGACTGGACGAACTCGGCGTGCCGGCTGGCACCCGGCAGCGAGCCGAAGCCGCGGGCCAGCCCCAGGCCGAGGCGATGACCGCGGTCGCGGCGAGTCTGGCCGCACCGGTCACCGTGCGCAGGATCAGCGAACAAGTCCAGAGTGACCCTTCGCTCATGCTTAAACTCAAGCGGGTCGGGATACAACCCGGACGCGAGGTCACGCTCGCAGTCAGTGACGACGGTGTGCAAGTGACCAGTGAGGACAGGGTCGGCAGTGTCACAGCGGAGTTGCCTCGTCTGGTGGCGTCCCACGTTTTCGTCACCCGGCGCTGAAGGCGGCCCCGGTGACTGACTGGGCCGATCCCGCGTACGAGTCCTACCTGCCGTCCGGCACCATCCTCAGCCAGATGTCGGCGGCCCTGGTGGTGACCGACCCGCTGGGCAACCTGCTGTACGCGAACCCGTTCGCCACCAGGCTGTTCGGCTTCCCGGCCGACGGGAAGCTGCTCGGCCAGCCGGTGCTGACCCTCGCGTTCACCGGCTCCGACGCCCGGAAGGCTGCCGAGCTGGCCCAGCAGGTGCTGCGCGGCCGCGACGGCGACGGCACGTTCGCGGTCGTCCGCACGGACGGCTCGCGGGTGTTCGTCCGCGCCGAGGCGATGCCGCTGCGCCACCCGTCCGGCTCGATCGACGGCATCGTGATCATCGCCCGGGAGGCCAGCCGCCGGAGCAGCCGCCGGGAGCGGGACCGGATCGCGCTGCTGGACCGCATCGGCGAGCAGCTCTCCGGGTCGCTGGAACTCAGCATGACGTTGCGGCAGGTGGCCGAGACGCTGGTCCCGCAGTTCGCCGACCACTGCCTGATCGACCTGGTCCAGGGGGACAAGCTGATCCGCCGGGTGCAGACCAACGCGGCGGGCTGGATGCCGCCGCCGGACAGCTGGGCCAAGGTCGGCGACCCGGTGCGGTACCCGGAAGGGCACTTCTGCCAGCGGGCCATGGGCCAGCTGGACACGGTGCTGGTGGAGAACCTGGAGGATATCCAGCCGCCCCGGGCGCCGAGCCCAGGCAGCCTGGCCGCGGCCGAGGAAGTGGGGCTCTGCTCGGTCGTCGCCGCCCCGCTGGTCGCCCGCGGTGAGCTGCTCGGCTGTATGAGCCTGGCCCTGTCCCGGCTGACCAGGCGGCACGAGCAGTTCTACGATGCGGACGACCGCGACTTCCTCAGCGCCGTGGCCAGCCGGGTCGCGGTGGCCATCGACAACGCGCTGCTGTTCGAGGAGGAACGCCGCACCGCGCTGGCCTTCCAGACCAGCCTGCTGCCGCAGGACCTGCCCGCCCTCGACGGCCTGGATGTGGCCTGCCGCTACGTGCCCGCCAAGCCGCTGGAAACGCACGGGCAGGGGATCCAGACGCAGGTGGGCGGCGACTGGTACGACATCATCCCGCTGTCCGCGGGCCGGGTCGGCATCGTCATCGGGGACGTGGAGGGCCGCGGTGCCCGGGCTGCGGCCGTGATGGGCCAGCTGCGGGCCGCGCTGCGCGCGTTCGCCCAGGACGACAAGCCGCCCGCGGAGATCCTGCGCAAGCTCGATGACTGGTGCCGCACGCTGGGCCCGGCTAAGGTGCGCCCGGACGGCTCGCTCAGCCCGGACCCGCCCACGGTGAGCTGCACCTACCTGGTCTACGACGCCTGGGCGCGGACCCTGTCCTTCTCCAACGCGGGCCACGACGCACCGCTGCTCATCGTGGGCGGCGAGGTCGGCGAGCTGGAAATGGAGCACAAGGGGGTGCTGCTCGGCGTCCGGGGCAAGGGCCTGCCCGGGCTGCCTACCTACCGGGAAGAGACCCGTTACCTGCCGGCTGGCTCGGGCCTGGTGCTGTACACCGACGGCCTGACCGACCGGCGGCACCGCCCGGACGGGCTGGGGCACTACTCGGAAGACGACGCCCGGCTGATGCTGCACCAGGCGGTGCGCCGGGCGGCGCACGGCGACGTGGAGGAGATCGCCCAGGCCGCCGAGGACGCCGTGCCCGGGGATATCGACGATGACATGGCCATCGTCGCGATCCGGACCTCGCCGGTGGACCTGGCCTCGTGGGAGGGCACGTTCCCGGCCGAGCCGATCAAGGTGTCGGAGGCACGGCGGCTGGCCGAGGCGACGTTCCAGTCCTGGGGCATGGAGCCCGAGCAGGTGGGCCTGACCTGCCTGCTGGTGTCCGAGGTGGTGACGAACGTGGTGCTGCACACGGCCACTTCGCGCGCGCCGCGGCACTCGCTCGCCCTCGAAGCGGCCGGTGTCCCGGGCCAGGCGACGCCCGGGCTGATGGCTGGCTGGGCGCCGGCCGGGCTGCCCGAGGATGGGCCGGGTGCGGCCAGCAAGACGTTCAGCCTGCGGCTGCGCCGGGGCCGTGACGCGGTCTGGGTGGAAGTCTTCGACAACGATATGCGGCTGCCCCGGATCCGCAGCGCGGCGGAGACCGACGAGGGCGGCCGCGGGCTGTACCTGGTTAACCAGCTCGCCACCCGGTGGGGTTCCCGGCCTACCCCGGACGGTAAGGCCGTCTGGTTCGAGATGCCGATCCGCCGCGACACGGTGGGCTGATGGTGGGCTGATCTGCAGGTCTAGGGGCCGCTGGTCTGGTACGCCCAGAGCACGAGCAGGCCGATGGCAATGCCGATGATGGCTACGGTCCACATCCGGCCGGTGGCGCCGCCCATGCCCAGCTTGCGGCGTACCCGGAACAGGCTGAACGCCAGCAACGCGGCGATCAGCACCAGCAGAATGACCCCACTCGCCATCCGGGCCTCCGCAGCTCGTTCCGGCGGCCCGCTCGGGGGTTGCGGGCCGGCCACTCATAACGAGCATAAGGCCGGCTGGACGTCACCCCGGGTTCGCAGGTCGAGCGGGAGCGCGCTGGCCGCGGCGCCCGGGTCGTGCACGCAGTCGCGCAGCTTGCGCAGCACGGCCACCTGCCGGTCCAGCGCGTGGATGCGTACAGTAGTAACTCATCTCGGATAGTAGCGACTGCGCCGCCTGAGCACGGCGATTCCGTGGCCAACATGCGCACCGGATGCCCCGCGGCGGGCCAGGTAGCCTACTTGTCAGTAGGCCGGCGCGCGGAAACGAGCCGCCCCGGCCGCCCCGCGGACATGCTGGAGGACGTCGTGGCTGAGGCATACATCGTTGACGCGGTTCGTACCCCGGTCGGCAAGCGCAACGGCGGCCTGTCCGCGGTGCATCCGGCTGACCTGGCCGCGCACGTGCTGCGCGAGCTCATCGCGCGCAGCGGAGTGGACCCGGCGGCGGTCGAGGACGTGATCATGGGATGCGTGTCCCAGATCGGCCCGCAGGCCATCGACATCTCCCGCACGGCCTGGCTGTCCGCCGGGCTGCCGGAAAACGTGCCCGGGGTGACCATCGACCGGCAGTGCGGATCCTCGCAGCAGGCCGTGCACTTCGCCGCGCAGGGCGTGCTGTCGGGCACCCAGGACCTGGTCGTGGCGGCCGGGGTGGAGAGTATGAGCCAGGTGCCGATGGGCACCTCGGTCGGCCTGCCGATGGAAAAGGGAATGGCGTTGCCGTACGGGCAGGGCTGGCAGGAGAGGTACGGCACCCAGGAGATCTCCCAGTTCCGCGGGGCCCAGCTGGTCTGCGAGAAGTGGGGGCTGAGCCGCCGCCAGCTCGAAGAGTTCGCGCTGGAGAGCCACCAGCGCGCGGCCCGCGCCATCGACGAGGGGCGGTTCGCCCGTGAGATCGCCCCGGTGGCCGGCGTAACCACGGATGAGGGCCCGCGCCGGGACACCTCGCTGGAGAAGATGGCCGAACTCAAGCCACTCCGCGATGGCTGGGCGGTGACCGCCGCGGCTGCCTCGCAGATCTCGGACGGCGCGGCCGCGCTGCTCATCGCGTCCGGGGCGGCCGTCGAGCGGCACGGGCTCACCCCGCGAGCCCGGATCACCGCGCTGGCCGTGACCGGCAGCGACCCGGTGTACATGCTGACCGGGGTGATGCCGGCCACCGAGCAGGTGCTGACCCGGGCCGGGCTGAGCGTGTCCGACATCGACGTATTCGAGGTCAACGAGGCCTTCGCCCCGGTGCTGCTGGCCTGGTCCGCGGAGACCGGCGCTTCGCTTGAGCGGACCAACCCGAACGGCGGCGCCATCGCGATGGGCCATCCACTGGGCGCCACCGGCGCGATTCTGGCCACCAAGCTGGTGCACGAGCTGGAACGGACCGGCGGCCGGTACGGGCTGCAGACGATGTGTGAGGGCGGCGGCCAGGCCAACGCCACCCTCATCGAGCGGGTCAGCTGACCTCGAGCGGGTTAGCTGAGCTGGCGAAAGCTGGCCGCGGTTGAGGGCCGCCGGCGGCAGTGATTCAGCCGCCGGCGGCCCTTTTTGCCTGCCAGCCGGGCTGAGGGCCTCCGTTCACCGGCTGCCCGGTGGCTAGTGCCGGATGACATCGATGGTGACCAGCTGGGCATGCTGATCGTCGCCTGTCACGGTGATGTGTGCCGCCCAGCAGGCGGCGGTGAGGATGCGGCGCGCCGAGCGGAAGTCCGCCACCGACGTGCCCGCAGGGCACCAGATCAGCACCCGTTCGCCGAACGGCTGCTGGGTGGTGCGCACGATGGTGGGCAGCCGCCCGGTCCTGGAGTGGATGCGGGCGTGCACGAAGCCGGTCCGCAGCCGGTGCGGGGTGATGATGCGCCAGGCCGCGGCGACCACAGCCTGCTGTGACGCTGGCCAGGTCCCGAGCACCAGCGCTGTGAGTGCCACCCCGAGCACGGCCTGTCCGACGCCGACCGCACTGTTCAGCAGGTACAGGCCGGTGCCCACGCCGAGCGCGAACCCGATTTCGTAACGCCACCACCAGGCATATCCGAACACGGTGGCGCGCCGCCCCGGCCGGAGCACTCGTTCCAGCTCGGCCAGGAGGTGGGCTTGGTTGCGCCGGTGCGCCCGGTTTCTAGGCATGGCCGGTGCCCCCGGGGGCGGGGGTGCGCGGCCTGGCCCGGGCGACCCGGCCGGTACCCCGGCACTGCTCGCATGGCTGGCCATCTGTGCTACCGCTGCCCGCGCAGTCCGGGCACGCGCTGAGCAGGCCGAATCTAGGGTCACGGTAGCGTCGCGCGAAGCCGTGCCGGGTAACCTGCCAGCCGTCGTGCTCGGCCTGCGCGTCCAGGTCGCCGAACAGACGCTGTTCGAGTCTGGTCAGGGCTAGCCGGATAATTGGGATGACCCAGACCTTGCGCCTGAGAAGTCGAGTGCTAGCTTTAGACAAGGCACTGATCCTTTCGCTCGCCACGAGCCGTAAGAGTTGGTGTTGCAGCGGGACCGATGTGACGGCATCGGTCCCGCTTCTGTTTGGTTCGGCCTGGTCAGTGAGGCTTCTGCGGGCCAGGTCCCGGTGCAGGTGACGGTGCGCCTTCGTTGGCGCGGATCCTGGGATGTACCACCAGGCTGGGGTCTGGGAAGGAACTCCAGCAGCGCTCCTCTCCGTCGCCCGGGCCCCCGTGGCCTGGCGACGTTATCTGCGTGGCAGCCCCTGGCTACCTGTTCGACTGCGCTGTCGGCTAGTCGCTTGAGGATGCACTCGGTGTTCTGCTTTCATGGTGACTTTGGCAACCGCCGTTGGCAAGTGCCATTTTTACCGTGTCCGAAGTATCTGCTAACAGTTTGTATGTGACCTGTTGTAGGTGACCGCTCAGCGGAAGGGGCATTCCCAGAGTGGCTACTGCCAGTAGTCCGACCGTGCGCCGCCGCGAACTAGGTGCGAACTTGCGCGCGCTGCGAACCGGTGCTGGGTTCACCGTGGAGCAGGCAGCAGAGCAGTTGGACTGTTCAACGTCCAAAATCAGCCGCCTTGAGACGGGCCATCGGGGTGCCCGCCCACGTGACGTCCGCGACCTGTGCGACCTCTACGGAGTAGAGGACGCCGGCGTGCGCGATCGACTGATGGCCCTGGCACGCGAAGGCAAAGAGCAGGCGTGGTGGCAGTCCTATGAGCTTCACTCGCCGACGTACGTAGGTTTGGAGGACGACGCCGTATCCATTAGGCAGTACAACGCCAGTGTGGTACCTGGTCTGCTGCAGACGCCCGACTACGCTCAGGCAGTCACGGCGGCTGCCTTTCCACGGCGTTCTGCCGATGTCGTGACCCAGGAAGTCGCCGCCCGGTTGACCCGACAGCAGTTGCTAACCAAGCAAGACCCGCCACAGGTTCAAGTAGTACTTGACGAGTCAGTCCTCCGCCGTGTGGTCGGCGGCCCAGGCGTGATGCGTGCACAAATGGCCAGGTTGGCCGAAGCTTCAGGACTGCCGAATGTAGCCATCCGAGTTGTACCTTACAGTGCCGGAGTATTGCCAGCTATTGAGAGCAAATTTATAATCTTGAGTTTCGCGGCCCGCGACGTTTCGGACGTGGTCTTCGTAGAAGGTATGGTTGGTGACCTTTACCTAGAACGACTGACCGATCTGCAGCAATATAATGATGTATTCGCGATCCTGCTTGACATGGCGCTGACTGTCGAGGAAAGTAACGACTTCATAACGAAGCTGTGGTCGCCCGGTAACAGCTTTGATGTTCTAGCGGACGACGGCAGCCGTGACCTGGGAAGATCCTAGCCCGTAAATGACTACTCTGTTCAGCGCCTGAACTGGGCAAATGCGCTGCTTGGCCGGATGGGTTAGCTGAGGGTAGTCACATTCGGTTTGGCCCAGGTAACGAAAGGCAATCGCATGCCGTCGAACGGATCAGAGCCCTCGTCCCTGACTTGGCATAAGTCGAGCCACAGCCAATGCGGCGAATGTTTGGAAATGGCTATTCCAGCGCAGGGTTTTATTGCGGTGCGCGACTCCAAAAATCCGGACGCGGGACGGCTGACATACGCTGCGAATGAGTGGAATTCATTTGTCCAGCGTGTTAAAGCCGGGGAATTCGACTCCTTCCGCTAACGTCGGGGAGCTTCGCTCGTCGTAGGCTGTGCCAAGCCTTCGACACGCGGCATCGGGCAGGCGGCGGTGGATGGTTGCGCGCCGGCAGATCAACGGTCATTATCTGGCGCCAAGCGTCTGAGTGGCTCGGCTGGTTCGCCGTACGGTGAACTAGTAACGATGCGCTGTCAGGCCTATGCTTGCGCCGGGGGTTGGGATGCCTAGAGCCGTTGTGCTCGGTGGGGGAGTCGTCGGGCTGAGTACCGGGATGCTGCTGGCCGAACGTGGCTGCGACGTCACCGTCGTCGAGCGGGACCCGGTCCAGGTCCCGCAGTCACCTGATGGGGCCTGGCAGGACTGGAGCCGGCCCGGCGTGGCCCAGTTCCGGCAGCCGCACTACCTGCATCCGGCAGGCAGTCAGCTGATGGCGGCGCGGCTGCCCGCCGTGCACGACGCGCTGGCGGCGGCCCAGGCCAGCCGGTTCGACGTGCTGAGCTTGATGCCGCCGTTCATCACCGACCGCAGCCCGCGCGTCGGGGACGAGAAGTTCGTCACGCTGACCGGCCGCCGCCCGGTGATCGAGTACGCGGTGGCCAGCACCGCGGCCGAGCAGCTGGACATCCGCCGTGGCACGCACGCCACCGGGCTGCTGGACGGCGCCCAGGCGGTGGCGGGCGTTCCGCACGTGACCGGGGTGCGGCTGGCCGATGGCACCGAACTCCAGGCCGACCTGGTCATCGACGCCATGGGGCGGCGCTCGCCGCTGCCTGGCTGGCTGGCCGACATCGGCGCCCGGGAGCCGGCCGAGGAAGCCGAGGACTCCGGGTTCATCTACTACACGCGCTACTTCCGGCCCAAGGACGGGGCGGAGCCGCCGCCGTTCCTGACCGGGCTGAACATCCCGTTCGAGTGCTTCTCGCTGCTGACCCTGCCGTGCGATGCGGACATCTGGTCGGTGACGGTCTACCTGTCCACCCACGACCCCGCGCTGAAGGAGATCCGCCACCCGGACAATTGGCGGGCGGTGGTGGCCGCGTGCCCGCTGCAGGCCCATCTGCTGGACGGCGATCCGATCACCGACGTCGTCGCAATGGGCGGTGTGCTGGATCGGTACAGGCGTTATGTAATAGATGGCTCGCCGGTGACGACGGGAGTGCTGTCTGTGGGGGATGCGGTCGAGTGCACCAATCCATCGCTCGGGCGGGGAATAACGCTGGGCCTGATGCATGCCACGGGCACCGTCGACGTGGTCGACCGGTACCTGGGGGATCCGGTGGCGCTGGCGCTGGCCCACGACGAGATGACCCAGGCCCGGATCACGCCGTGGTACCAGGACACGATCGCGATTGACCGGGCTCGCATGGCGCAGTTGGACGCGGCGGCCGGCCGCCCGGTCGCGCCGCAGGCCCCCGGGCCGGACGCGGGCGTCATGCGGGATCTCAACGTCGCGATGCTGTACGACGCCGATCTGTTCCGTGCGTTCATCGAAATGGCCGGGATGCTCGCGACGCCGGAGGAAGTGCTGGCCCGGCCTGGGATGGCCGGCCGGATCGCCGCGGTGGCGGCCGAGCACGAGGAAGTCGTCATCCCCGGGCCAACCCGGGCCGACGTGCTGGCCAGCCTGTCATGACCGCCGACGGCCGCCCGGTGCAGGTCAACGGGATCTCACTGCACGTGACGGAACAGGGCGAGGGCACACCGGTCGTGCTCATCCACGGCTGGCCGGATTCCGGCCAGCTCTGGCGGCACCAGGTCCCGTCCCTCGCCGCGCAAGGTTTCCGGGTGGTGGTACCGGACATGCGCGGGTTCGGCCAATCTGACCGTCCGGATGGGGTGGAGGCCTATTCACTATTGAACGCTGTTAACGATGTGACGGCGCTCATGGACGAACTCGGTATCGACGCGGCGCATGTCGTGGGGCACGACTGGGGGGCGGCGGTCGCCTGGCTGACGGCAATGTTCCAGCCTGGCCGGGTACGCCGGCTGGTGGTGGTGTCGGTGCCTCACCCGCTCGCGCCGCAAACCTTGCGGCAGCGGGAAATGGCCTGGTATCAGCTGTTTTTCCAGTTTGAGGGGGTGGCCGAAGCGTCGCTGCAGGCTGACGACTGGGCGCTGCTGCGCACGCTGAGCCGCGGTGATGGGGACACGGAACGGTACATCGCCGACCTGTCCCGGCCGGGTGCGCTGACCGCGTCGCTGAACTGGTACCGGGCCAACCTGGCGCCACGGATGCCCGGGCAGCGGATGGAGCTGCCGCCGGTCACCGCGCCGACGCTCGGCATCTGGTCCACCCGGGACCACTATCTGGACGGCGAGCGGATGCGGCAGTCCGGTGAGTGCGTGGCCGGACCGTGGTGTTACGTGGAGATCCCGGACGCCAGCCACTGGGTTCCGCTGGACGCCCCGGACCGGCTGAATGAGTTGCTGCTCGACTGGCTCAGCGCCGACAACGGTTAGACGTCGGCGCGGTAGAAGTTCAGGTAGGACCGCGACGGCGTCGGACCGCGCTGATCCTGGTAACGCGAGCCGTAGATGCTGGAGCCGTACGGATGCTCCGCGGGTGAGCTGGTGCGGAACAGGCACAGCTGGCCGATCTTCATGCCCGGCCACAGCTTGATCGGCAGCGTGGCCACGTTGGACAGCTCCAGCGTCACGTGCCCGCTGAACCCGGGGTCGATCCAGCCCGCGGTGGAGTGGGTCAGCAACCCCAGCCGGCCGAGCGAACTCTTGCCCTCCAGCCGCCCCGCCACATCATCAGGCAGGGTGATCACCTCGTAGGTGGACGCGAGCACGAACTCCCCGGGATGCAGCACGAACGGCTCGGCCGCGGCGGTCTCCACCAGGCGGGTCAGGTCAGGTTGCTCCACCGCGGGGTCGATATGCGGGTAGCGGTGGTTCTCGAAAACGCGGAAGTAGCGGTCCAGGCGGACGTCGATGCTGGCCGGCTGGATCAGTTCGGGCGTGTACGGCTCGAGCCCGACTCGGCCGGCCTCGATCTGCGCCCGGATGTCTCGATCAGAGAGCAGCACCTAGGCAACCTACCGGTGTTTCGCCGTGCTGACATGGGCTAAGCGGAGTGCGTCTCATGGTGGGTGCGGGATTCCGGTACGATGTCGTGACGACACCGGGGCGGACCAGCAGGCCCGGCCGGGTGCCTGCGGGTGTAGTTCAATGGCAGAACGTCAGCTTCCCAAGCTGATAGTGCGAGTTCGATTCTCGTCACCCGCTCCACGAGTTTCTTTACAGGTCAGCGACGGTATCCCGGGCGCCGCCCGTTCCCTCTGCTGGGCAGTTGTTGATCTTCCGTGCCATTAGCGTGCCATTAGCCCACGGGCGCGAGCGCGCCCGCCTGGCCGTCGTCGTCCTGGCCGTCGTCGCGCTGCTCGACCTGGACGTGTGAGTCGATCGCGTTGGTAATAGCCTGATCTGCGCCGCGTGCCTCGTGCTGGTAGATCATGGCCGCTCGCTCGCTGTCGTGCCCCATCCGGGCCATGAGGTCCCGCAGGCGCGCGCCGCTGGCCGCCGCGAACGTGTTGCCGGTATGCCGCAGATCGTGGAAGTGCAGACCTTCGGCGCCGATCGACCGCACCGCGTACGGCCAGGCCGACATCTTGTTGAAGTTGCCCCGCCGCAGCGGGCCACCCATCGACCCCGGGAACGCCAGGGCTCCCGGCTCGTCCTTGGCATAGATCGACAGGTGGTTGCGGAGTACCGGGATGATCACCTGGGGGATGCCCACCACGCGTCGCCCGGCCCGGGATTTGGGCGGGCCGAGCAGGATCTCTCCCGTGGACCGCTCCACGAGTGCCGCCCGGACCCGTACCGTGCGCGCCTCCAGGTCGATATCGCAGCGCCGCAGCGCGGTCACTTCGCCCCAGCGCAGGCTGGCGAAGGTGGCCAGCAGAACGAGCGCCAGGTAGCGCCGGTCATGGTGGCAGTCGGCCCGGCCGTCGTCGGCCATCTTCCATAGCGCCTGCTCCGCTTCGCCCCGCGTGCCGTAGACCTCGGGGGAGGTACGGAACTCGCCATGCCGCCCGAACCGCAGCCGGTAGCCGCCCGCCGGGAGCCTGCGGATGTTGCCGACCGGACGGCGGCCGACCAGCTCGGCCAGCGCGAAGACCTGGGCCACGGTCAGCACCGGCCGCTCGGCGGCGTCCTCGTCACCGGCCCCGCGGATGCGGCACGGGTTCCGGGCCAGGATCTTGTCCTCTTCCACGGCCGTCATCAGCACCGCACGCAGCAGCCGGTACGCCTTCGCCGCCACCGACACGGACACCCCGTTGCCGAGCAGCTTCGCCCGCCACTCGCGGATCATGGCCGTGGACAGCTTGCCGATGGGCACGCCGCCCAGGTATGGCGCGATGTGCTTCTTGAGCAGCCAGCGGTACAGGTCCACGGTTCGGGGCCGCAGTTTCGGCCGTTCGGAGATCCAGGTCGCGGCGTAGTCGGCCAGCTTGACCTTGCCCCGGTCTGGGTCGGTCCACTCACCCGCGGCTATCTGCGCCTCGATCAGCACAAGTGCCTTGTCCGCATCGGATTTGCGATCGTACGTGTCCGGCCCGGTGCGTATCCGCCCGTCCGGCCCGGGATAGCGGATCTGGAAC
Organism: uncultured Actinomycetes bacterium; assembly: GCA_963834705.1. Taxonomy (GTDB): domain Bacteria; phylum Actinomycetota; class Actinomycetes; order Streptosporangiales; family Streptosporangiaceae; genus RYN-230. The sequence continues at coordinate 2,224 of CAWICV010000016.1, read as the reverse complement.
CGGCCGGACGGCAATCTCCGAACGTTGCCAAACCGCCGGTGCCCATCCTTGTTCGCCATCAGGCAACTCCCTTCATCTTGTGCCACATATCGGCTGGGGTCATCGGCCGGACCCGGCCCGCCTCGATGAACTCGGCCAGCGCCGATTCACTGATGCGGACATGGCGCCCGACCTTCACGAACTCGATCCGCCGTTGCGCGATCAACCGGCGGACGAAGCGGACGGACGTGCTCATCCGCTCGGCCGCCGCTTCGACGGTCAGCAGGCGATCCGTGCCGGTTGGGTGGTCTGTCATTACGCCGCCCTCCCGGTTGCCGAAAGATCCGGCGGCCCGTTTGCGCCTGCTCTGCGCCTGGCTTCGGCGAGTGCATCCCGCCAGCGGATGCGGTCGGCGACGACGTGCAGCATGCGCTGGGCGGGTGGCATGTGGTCCTGGTCGCCGGGGGAGACCGGCTCCCAGGAGTACCGGTCGGGATCGGTGGCCGGGATGCCGAGTGTTTCCATCAGCCAGGCCCGGCGGTCGCCGCGGTGGTCGGCCAGCGTCTTGCCCGACCACTTCCGCGAGACCAGGACGCGGCGGCCCGCGTAGCCGAGGTATTCGCGGCGATGGGCCTTGCCCTTGCAGCCACCCGGCCGCAGGCCCGCGCGGGCATTCCTGGGCTGGACGCCGTAACGCAGCCAGTTCGCGCAGGTGGGGGAGCAGGGCTCGTACCGGAGCGCGGCCGCGAGCCGTTCGGCGTGCTCGTGCTGGGCGGGTGTCTGCGCCTGGTGGCAGTCGGCGACGTGCTTGGTGAGGTACTTGGTCAGATAGCCGATGCAGCGGTTCGCATCCCGCGATCCGGCCAGCACGCCCTGGGCGTCGAACCGCTCACCGAACCGGGCGATGTGCTGCGGTTCGTCCTCCGGTCCGATCGCATCCAGCGCCTCGTCCCAGGTGGAGAGGACTTCTCCGGTCGCCGGGTCCACGTAGGCGCCGCTGGCCTCGTGCCACACCGGCAGCTCGTCATCACGGAAACGGACCGCGGACGTGTCCGGCCACCACACCTGGTGGTAGGTGGCGGCGAGCACCTGGCGCAGCTCGGTCCGAGACACGGTGCCGCGCATCGCGATGTGAACGTGCGGGGCCAGCCGCCGCTGGGGTTCCACGGCGGCGAAGTACTGCACGTCGTAGCCGAGGAACCGGCGAAGGTTCTGGATGAACCGGTTGAACAGCGCCGCGAAGTGCAGCGCGTCCCGGGCCGCCCGCCCGTAGTCGTAGCCATCTGGGTCGGCGGGCGTGCCGTCGCTGCCCACGCGCCCGTAGCTCGGGCAGGTCAGCGTGACGAACATCGACGGGCGGAACGTCGTGCCGTCCGGGGCCGCGTACGTCTTGCCGACGGTGCGGGCCGCCACCTTGCGCCGGGGCAGATCCGGCGCATCCTGCCGCCGCCGGGTGGACCGGTGACGACGAGCCGGGCGGGCAGGCAGCACCTTCCCGCGCACGCCCGAACGGGTGATCTCCTCATCCAACTCGCCGTTCAGCGCGTCCAGCCCGGCCGCGTCCTTGCCCTGGACCCCGGCCCGGTCGCGCTCGGCCTGAGTCTCGGCCCGCTTCTCGACCAGCCAGCGCTGCCAGTCGTCCGGGTCGTCCGGGTCAATGACCGGTTCGCGGTCGAGATGCCAGCCTTCCCGGCACTGGGCCGCCCGGAGCACCCTGGCCCGTTCGGCGCACGGAGCGCACACCGAGGCCAGCGTGTGGCCGCACGGCACGAGGATCTGTTCCACCTGCCCCGTGCTGACATCGGTGCGGCGGAGCTGCACCGGCCGCAGGCAGGCTCCGTGCTCGGCCGCGATCTGGCGGACCACAGACCGCGCGAGCGGCATCGCCATCCGCTGGGCGCGTGTCCCCGTCCTGGGCCGTTCCTGTGTCCCCGGCTGGGTCACCAATCACCTCCGTCTCCCTCGGCGGGCCCGTCCGGGCGGTCACCGCACATACGGCACTCCCAGCGCAAGATCCCCGAGCCGTTATCGAGCACGAACAGGCCCGCGCCGCAGGTCGGGCAGGGCTCATCGGTCCGCCACACCGTCTCTTCCGTCACCGGGCATCACCAGCCTCCCGGGGAGCCGGGACCGGAGTGGCGTAGGCGGCCGTCATGGCCTGGATGTCGTCGTCGGAGACGAAGGCAGCCCGGACGCGCACGGGATCGGGCGCCGCTTCGAGCCGGACGAACCCGACCCCGGCCCC
>CAWICV010000015.1:0-342749 GCA_963834705.1 uncultured Actinomycetes bacterium | reverse complement strand
GCGCTGACGGCCGTCCCGGTCCCGGCCGGGCGCAGCAAGCCGGGGCCACGGCGGTATCCGGAATGGGCGTCGCGGCGCCTCCGCCGCCGGGCCGATCGCAGAAGGCGCAAACCGGGTCAGGCCTGCAGATTCCGCCAGCCCTGTGACCGCTGACCCGCACGCGCGAATCGTGCACTCATCCGGCGAGCCAGTCCGCCCCTGCTCGCCGCAGCGTCCGGCCTCATATCGTGCTTCCCCACGGAGGGCATTGACATTCTCAGCTCACCTCGACTCAGTCGACGCACTCGCGGGTCAGGGTGCACACTCGGTCGAGACCGTCCGTGGCCCGGCTTAGACGGGAGGAAGCAAGACATGCGGGTGATGTTGATGATCAAAGGGGACCCGGAACCGGGCGCAGCGCCCAGCGAAGAACTCCTCGCCGCGATGGGCAGGTACAACGACGAGCTCAAGGAGGCCGGGGTGCTCCTCGACCTGTCGGGGCTTTACCCGAGCGCCGGGGGGAGGCGGGTTAAGTTCTCCGGGGGGAACCGCACCGTCATCAACGGGCCGTTCGCCGAGTCGAAGGAGCTTGTCGCGGGCTACTGGATCCTCCAAGTGACGTCGATGGACGAGGCCGTCGAATGGGCCAAGCGTGTGCCGTTCGAGGCACTGTCCCGGATCTACCCCGGGGAGTACGGCGCCGTGGGCGAGATCGAGATCCGTCAGCTGTTCGAGCCGGAGCGTTCTGACGCATCGAACTAGCGCGACACAGCCAGCGTCCGGCCGGTACCTCACGGCTCTGTGACGTTCACATCCGGCTACCTGTCCGCCGTCAGTGGGTGAGCAAGACTGACTTGAGCCGCTGGTCCCGGTGCCCCTACGCGTTCTGGCTACTGGATTCGGGCCAGATCAGCTTCGAGGAGGCGGTCAGCCCGGTTCAGATAGCGCTGGTCCGTGCAGGCCAGGAGTACCACCAACTTATTGAGCAGTCGGCCACTCCCATTGTCACCAGCCCGGCCGACCTGCCTGCGCTGCTGCAGACCGAGATCACGATCCTCGGCACGCCGCTCTATGAGAACCGGCAGCTGAAACTGCGCGGCTGCCCAGACGGCATCGACGCCGCGAACGGTGCGCTGTACCCCATTGAGATCAAGTCACACCGGGCGCCCACCCATCTCGATCGGCTTGAGCTGGCGTTCTACTGGCTGCTGCTGGAGCCCCACCGGACCCGTCCGGCACCGCCTGCCGGGGTGCTGATCCTGCGACGTGACGGCAAGCCGACCCGGGTGGACATACCGCTGACCAGCAAGCTGCTAGACGAAGCGCGCCAGATAATCAGCGAAATCAGAACCGCCCGCAGGAAGGGAGTGACACCCCGGGTCTGTGGTTGCCAGGTTTGTTCGCGGGCTCGCCGCGATGAGGTGATCCAGTCAGTCACCCACCGCAAGGACGTGTCGATGCTCCTTGGCGTCGGGCGGGTCTACGGCGCCGCGCTGGAGGCCACTGGGTATGCCACCTGGGACAGCCTGGCTGACTGCGACCCGGATGCCGTCGCCCGGGCTGTCACCCAGGCCGGCGCGAAGGGATGCAGCCCGGCAAGGGTCGCGGAGTGGCAGCTGCACGCCCAGGCCCTGGCCTCCGGCCTGCCCGCGTTCCGCCCCGGCGCCCGGTGGCCGATCACCGGGCCCTATATCGCCATCGACCTCGAATACGACGTGACGCCTGGGCACGACCACATCTGGCTGGCCGGAGCCGCAGTCGTTTACCCCGACGGCGCTGACCATCACTCCTGGTGGGCCGACACCCCCAGCCAGGAACGCGAAATCCTGACCAGGCTCACCATGCTCCTTGACCAGCACCCACACCTGCGCCTGGCTACCTGGGCCGGCAGCACCGCCGACATCCCCAGGCTCCGCGCCGCCGCCGCCCGCCACGGGCTTCCGGGCCTGGCAACCACAGCCGCCGACCGGCACTTCGACGCCTGGCTATGGGCGCGCAACTACCTGCGGCTCCCGACCTTAACTCTGGGCCTGAAAGAAGTATCCGCCTATATCGGCTTCCGGCCTGCCACCGACATCGCCGACGGACTCGACGCCATTCAGCGCTACCATGCCTGGCTCACCAGCCAAGACGAGACACTCAAGACGGAACTGACCGCATACAACCGCGACGACATCGACGCCCTCGCCCACATCATCACTCGGGTCCGCGATCAAGCACCGTAACAGCAGGCCATCTCCGCGGCTCGCATCACAAGGCACAGGCTGTGCTCATGATGACGATCCCTAGCTTGGCGAAAGCAGATCAATGCCGATCACGGCCAGCCTTGACCGCCTGCGGCCGGCTGGTGCGGCCCTGTGTAGGTCGTCCCGGCGAAGGTGACCGTTCCATCGTGGTTGGCGAGGCGGGTCACGCTCAGCCCGGCGGTGGCGTCGCGTTTCCTGCGGGCCACCCGGGCCCGCGGGGCGCGGTCGGCCTGGTCCTCACGCAGCCGCTGGGCGTGCGTGGCGACCACGACCCCGGCGTGCAGGATGTCCACCAGGCCGCTGGCCACCACGACCTCGACCGGCTCGCCGGCGTAGGTCGCGCCGGCGTGGTAGGAAAATCCGCCCAGGGAGATCTTCCCAGCCGCGTCCACCCACCGCGACACTCCCGCCGGGCGCTTGCCAGCCGGGTGGGCCGGTGAGGGCGGGGGCTCCGCGGCTGTGGCTGTGTCCGCGGCCAGGGACCGGTCGGCCAGGGCGAACCGCTCAGCCAGCGGCCGGCCTCCGCAGGACTGGTGCGGCCGCGCGGTGTTGTACTCCGCCACCCAGGCGTCCAGCGCATCCTGCAACTCGCCCAGGGTGGCGGACAGCCGGTCTTTGGGGGTGAAGAACTCCGCCCGCATCGTCTTGTGCACCCGCTCGATCTTCCCGGTCGTGGTCGGCGAGTACGGCGCGGTGAGAATGTGGCGGATCCCGTTATCAGCACAGATGCGGTCGAACATCACCGGGCCCGGGCCCTGCCCGAAGCGCGCAGTAAAAACCTTGCCATTGTCGGTGAGGATCTGATCCGGGATCCCGTGCCGGGCCAGCGCTTCGGCCAGCGCCTGGCACACCGGACGGGCAGTGGCCCGCAGCACTGCCCTGGCGCAGACGAGGAACCGGGAATGGTCATCGATCCCGGTCACGATCTTCACTTCCTGCCCGTCGGCCAGGAACACCCGGCCCATCACGTCCATCTGCCACAGCTCCATCGCCCGGCCCCGCTCCCAGCACCGGTAATCCTCCCGGCGGCGCTTGCGTTTCTTCGCCTCCACCAGCCCATGGCGGACCAGCGCCCGGTAGATGCCCGAGCGGCCCGGCAACGGCTGGCGGCCCTCCCGAAAGAAAGCTGGTGCGGCCCTGTCCTGCTGCCGCCCCGCTGCCATGGAGATCAAAAAGGCCCGACCGCCTTCTGGCGATCAGGCCTCTGACCTGCACTTACTTGATAGCGGGGGCGGGATTTGAACCCGCGACCTCTGGGTTATGAGCAGTACGACGCACGTCTTTCTTGTCTCTGGTGTCCCCGCGTGTCCCCCTTGACCTGGACATCGACCCGCCCCGTGGCCTGGGGTCTCTCACCGCGTCTAGCACGGTCCAAGGCGTCTGGTCAGCAAATGCGTTAGCGGAACAGAGCGCCTAAATGTCCACTCGAGAGACAGCGGGCGAGGCGATAGGGGTGATCGGTCAGGTGATGCGCCGCATGCGGCCCGAGCCTGATCGCCGTCTTGGCGTGGAGCTGTCGCGGACGGCTGTGATCGCAGATGGTTACAAGAGCAACTACCTACTGCGGTGGGTGGTCACACCTCTGTTGACGGGTGGCAGTGCTGAAGAGCGTTAAGACGGCCTGGCCCTCAAGCAAGGTGTGATGGCTCCTGGTCCTTAGCAGGCGGAGCACGGGCCGACTTCGTGGGCCTCTCTTTGCCATCGAGGCGCACATGGGCCGCTGAGGGTCGTTGAAGCAGGTGAGGAGGCCGCCCGTCGTCGGGCGGAGCAAGCAGTGGCGTAGCCTGATTAGGCAGTTGTTCTGCCAGCGCATAGCCCAGTTGGGCGAAGGCCGTCGTGTGCGCCTGCGTCTGGGGGTCTTACCATGACCGAGCCGAATTCTCTGCCGATCTTCTTCGTGGTCGATGAGGACCCGTCCGATGTCGAGGTACTCTCCGGTGACCTGGAGCGGCGTTTCCACGCCGACTACCGGGTCATGCGCGAGACCTCCCCCCGGGCGGCGCTAGAGCGGCTGGCTGCGTTGCGCGATTCAGGCGAGCAGGTCGCCCTGATCATCTGCTACGAGTCCATGCAGGCGATGCCGGGCTCGGAGCTGCTGGCACGCAGCCGGGCTGTCCATCCAGATGCCAAGCGGATCCTGCTGGTGGACTACGGGGACACCCGCATGCTGGACGTGATCGCGCACGGCATGGCGCTTGGTCATGTCGAGCACTATCTGACCAAGCCGTGGCGGCCTCGGCAGCACCTGCTCTATCCGGTAGTGGGCGAGGCGGTGGTCGCCTGGACCCGGCGTAATTCTCCAGGGTTCCAGCTGGTCCGGATCGTCGGCGACCGCTGGGATCCGATCGCGTTCGAGCTGCGGGATGGCCTGGAGCGCAACCGGGTTCCGTACGGGTTTTACGACCGCGACTCGCCTGAAGGGGCCGAGCTGCTGCAGCAGCTGGACGAAGTTCCGGACAACCCGGTTGTTTTCCTGCCCGGCGGGCGGGTGCTGACCAGCTACACCAGGGCGGACATCGCCGAGGCGGTCGGCGCGCCGGTCCGGCCAAGGCGTGATTCGTATGACCTGGTCGTGGTGGGCGCAGGGCCGTCCGGGCTGAGCGCGGCGGTGTACGGCGCCTCGGAGGGGCTGTCCACACTGGTGCTGGAAAGCACGGCGATGGGCGGACAGGCGGGCACCAGCTCGCGGATCCGCAACTTCCTGGGCTTTCCGGCGGGCGTGAGCGGCGGCGAGCTGACCGAGCGGGCCTACCAGCAGGCCTGGATGTTCGGCGCGGACTTCGTCTTTATCAACGGTGCGGCCGGGCTGTCAGCTCGGGGGGATGAGCTCGTGGTCAGGCTGGCCGAAGGGGACCAGGTGACCGCCCGGGCGGTGGTGCTGGCCACCGGGGTTGCCTACCGGCGGCTGGAGGCGCCGGGCATCTCTGAGCTGGTCGGCGCCGGGGTCTTCTACGGCTCGGCGTTGTCGGAGGCGCCCGCGGTCAAGGACCGGGACGTGTTCATCGTGGGTGCTGGGAACTCCGCCGGGCAGGCGGCCATCTACCTGGCCCAGTCGGCACGCAGCGTCACGTTGCTGGTGCGTGGGGACAGCCTGGCCAAGAGCATGTCCGACTACCTTGTGAAGGAGATCGACGCCACCCCGCGAGTACGGGTGCGGCTGCAGACCGAGGTCGCCGCCTCCCGCGGGGAGCGCAGGCTCACCGACCTGGTGCTGCGGGACCGGGGCACGGGCAGTGAGGAGACGGTGCCCGCCGCGGCGCTGTTTGTGATGATCGGCGCTACGCCGCACGCTGACTGGCTGCCCGACGATGTCTCGCGTGACCAGCACGGGTTCATCCTGACAGGCCGCGACCTGGCTGGCGCGGATCGGTCTGAAACCGGCCAGTCGGTGCCGCTTCCGCTGGAAACCAGCATGCCGGGGGTGTTTGCCGTCGGCGATGTGCGTGCTGGGTCGGTCAAGCGGGTCGCCTCCGCCGTCGGGGAAGGATCGGTCGCCGTCCCGCAGGTTCACCAGCACCTGCTGCGCCAGGCCAGCAAGGTAGCCAGCTAATTAATGAGGCGGTGAAGAACGGTTGAATCCCAATTACGACAGCTACCTGCAGACGGCCACGCAGCTGCAGCGCTGGCACGACTTCCAAGCGCACGTCGGCGCCTACCTGGTGATCAACGTCGTGTTCGTGCTCATCTGGGCGCGGCACCGACGCGGCTTCTTCTGGCCGGTGTACCCGCTGGTCGGCTGGGGGCTCGGCTTGAGCTTCCAGCACTTCAGCGCTGTGCTGCGCGGCCAGATCTCCGATGAAGACGTGCGGCGCAAACTGCGACCGGGCGCTGAGGAGGAGCCCCGGCGGCAACCGGCAACCTGACCCCCGAAGCTGATCAGGACGTAGCACAGGCGGCGGAGCGCCACGCGTCCGGTAACAACCTGTTCCAGGTCGCCAATAAAGGTAGGCGGATCACCGCCCGCGACCACCATATCCGGCTCTACGAGGAAGGCATCGAACTGACAGTGGTGGTGATCGCGGTCAAGGCCGGAGACCGGGTCAACTCGTGGGTGCCTATCCGGCACCCTGGCTAGCACCTAGTGGGTAGTTAGCCACGACCGCGCGGGTATCGCCGACTCATAAGAGGCTCCGGAACCCCCCCCCGGGCCGGTTCACTCCGATCCCCACTGGATCGCCTTTGTCAATGCCGTCCCGGAGGAGGTCAGAACCGCCACCAGCTGAGTCAGATGGGGCAAAGAAGCCCGCAGTGTGCTCCGAGCGCTGGGCTCGGCGCCACCTACGCCCAGCGACTGACAGCGGACGCAACCGTGACTGACTAGCTGCGCGGTACGCCACCGCCACCACCAGGCCTGACACCAATACGGTCGGCTACAGCGGTCACCATTGGCCAGACACCCTGGCCGATGGCGAGGCGCAGAAGGGCACCCGATCGAAGGGCCGTGAGCAAACTCGTTAGCAGGCTATAGCAAGAAGGCCTCTCCCCGGAACCGGAAGAGGCCTCTGGCCTGCGGAATTGGTAGCGGGGGCGGGATTTGAACCCGCGACCTCTGGGTTATGAGCCCAGCGAGCTACCGAACTGCTCCACCCCGCGTCGGTGTCCCTCAACCATATGGGCTCTCGCGACCGCTGGCAAATCGCCCCGCAAGCCCCAGCGCCCCGCCCTCAAGCCCCCGCCCTCAAGCTCCCGCCCTCAAGCTCCCGCCCTCAAGCCCCCGGCGTCGAGATCCCCGGCGCCAGCATCCACAGCGAGTACGTGATCTGCCACGGCGATCCCGGCGGCTGGGTCAGGGTGTGCGGGTCCTGGGTCGTGTTCAGCCCGAGCACCTTCCGCGGCGTGGCCCGGAACCGGGCCAGCTCAACGGCCCGGGTGGCCAGCAGCACCGGTTCCCGTCCCTTGGCCCTGACCGCCTGCTCCACCGCCTGCACTTCAGCGACCGAGGCACGGGCCATGACCGCAGTGGGCACCTTGCACATCCCCCGGATCACCTGGGCGAATTCGTCGGCGGCCGGCCGGTCGACGATCACCACCGACATCTGCGAGCTCATCGTGCCGCACAGCCGCGACACGGCCAGCGACTGCCCCGCCCCGGTCTGGTGCACGCCAAGCCCGGACAGCGTGATCAGCGTCGAGCCACTCTCCGAGCCACCCCCCGAACCGCCCGCCGAACCGCCCCTCGAACCACCCGTCGAACCACCCGCCGAGCCATTCTTAGCCGCACCAGACTTACCGAAGCTGAACCCCAGCGTGGTCACCGCGGTGGGCACGCCCAGCGCCACCACGAAGCACGCCGTGGACAGCGCGACCGCCACCAGCCCGGCACCGCGTTCCCGGGCCCGGTGGCCCAGCCAGGCCGCGACCCAGATCGCGCACAGCATAAAACCGGGCAGCACCAGCAGAACCAGCACCCGGCTGGCCCACGGCTGATCCGGCACGGTGTTCGGGGCCCAGAGCACGGTCACCGTGCCCCAGCCGAACAACGCCAGGGGAAGCGCCCAGGCCCGCACGGTCCGGTCCCCGTCATCCTGCCAGCGGAGCAGTCCGCCGACGCACCGCCGGGTGAGCAGCGCGGCGCCGAACGCGCCGAGCAGCAGCGCCGGGATCCCGATGTACCAGATGACCCAGTACATGCTGTCTTCGGCGTAAGACCGGGTCGGCTCTACCGGCAAACCGAGCAGCCGCTGCAGCGCGGCCATGTACCCCGTCGTGGCCGGCCCGGGCTGCCAGTGCACGGTCTGCACCGCGGGCCGGATCAGGAACGCCACCACCAAACCAGCCACTAGCACCCCCGCGGCCTCGGGCAGCCACCACCGCACCGCTCTGCGCAGCACGGAACGGGCCCGGCTCCGCACCCCCGGCCACAACGCGACCAGCACACAAGCCAGCGTGACCAGCGCGGTCACCCCGGCGATCAGGCTCATCGGCCGCACTGCGAAGCCCGGCGCGGCCCGGTAGCCCGGCGCGGCCAGCTGCCCGGCGGCCAGGCCACACACCAGGCCGCCCAGCACGCCGACGCCGAACGGAATCACCACCTGCTGCCGGGTCAGCACCGCTACCCCGAGGAACGGGATGATGGGGATCAGGAAGGGCAGCGCACCCAGCGACACCGCCGTGGTCATGCCGAGCGCCAGCCCGCCGAGCGCGGCGGCGGCGGTGCGGGGCGGCAGCCAATCCGGCCAGCGCAGCCAGTCGGCGTAGCCGGTCAGCATGGCCCGGCCGCGCGGGCTGGTCAGCGAGTCCACCACCAGGCACAACCCGCCGAACACCAGGATCTGCTCCAGTGGCTGGAGGAACGCGGCCCGGCTGGTGTAGAGCTCGGGCAGGCTGAGGCCGAGGATGGCCGCGGCGGCCGGTGCCCATTGCGGGCCGATCAGCCGGCCGGCCAGGCCGCCGAACGTGATCAGGGCCAGCGCGCCGAGTATCGGGGGGATCAGCGCCGCCGCCGGCATGCCGTGGATCCACCAGCCGGCCGCCAGCAGGATGGGCAGCCCGGGCATGAACTCCGGCGCGATCCCGCCAGCAGCGGCGCCGGCACCAGAAGCGCCAGCACTAGAAGCGCCAGCACCGGCACCGGTCGTGCCGAACCCAGCACTGCCGAACGTCAAGCCAGGATGCGCACCGCCGAACGCGGCCAGCGACTGGGTAATAGGCAGCGAGCCGTGCCCGGCGATCCAGTAGCCGAGCTGGAACACCGCGCCGGGCTCGCGCAGCACGATGATCTGCGGTGAGTTCAGCGCGATCTGCCACGCGCCGAAACCCACGGCCACGGCCAGCGTGCCGCCCAGGCCCCACCAGCCGGCCCAGGCGCGCACCGGCCTGCCCTGGCCGCCCGCCAGCACCGGCACCAGCCGCCAGCCGGGCACCCGGTGCGTCACCGCGGTGATCATGATGACGGCCAGCGGGACCGCGATCAGCAGCATCGGCGCGGGCTGGAACTGGCCGGGCAGCAGCAGCGCCACCCCGGGCACCAGCCAGGCCAGCACGAGCAACACCGGCAGCACGGTGAGCTGAGCGAAGCTGCGCCCAGCGATGGAAACCCGGCGGGTTCGCCTGGCTGGCCTCGCAGGCTTCTGTCCGCTGCTCTCGGCTACGTCGCCGGCTGGACGGGCATCCCGGACCACGGCACCACTCTAAGCGGAAGCGTGTCAGCCACAACGGAACCGGCACTGACCGATTCATCCCATTGCGCCACATGCCGTAGCCTCGCACGGAACAATAGGCCGCACACCCCCGCACAATCGACGATCTACGCCGCGAGGAGCGATGACCCGCTACGCAGATGTGGACGAGCCCGGGGGACGAGTAGCGCAGCCCGGATATCAGCTGCCTGGGCCGAGCTCAGCTGGGACGATGTCGGGGGATCTGGGCCAGGCCAGCGACACCGACTGGCAGCTGTCCAGCTACCTGCACGGCCCGGACAGCCGGGGCCGCGCCGGGCTGGGCATCGGCGACGCGGACTCGGACACCGGCGGATGGCGGGCCAGCCGGGCGGCCCGGATAACCAGCCAGGCCAGCCAGCCGGACAAGCCCGGCAAAAAGCCCGGCCAGCCGGCCGGCCCGCCATCGGGACCGCCGCAGAACCAGAAATCGGGCTTCCTGCACGGGCGGCGCGGCAGGTGGCTCGGCGGTATCGCCATCGTGGCTATGGTCGCTGTGGTCGGCACCTCGCTGGCCGCCTATGCGCAGTACCGCAGCGTGCTCGGCAGCATCCACCGGGAGAACGTCACCGCCGCCATGCTCGGCCACCGCCCGCCGTACACGGCCGGGCTGAACATCCTGGTCATCGGCTCGGACTCGCGGGCCGGCCTGGGCCACAAGTTCGGCGCGGGGGTGCAGGGGTCCCGCTCGGACACCTCGATGCTGCTGCACATCGCGCCCGGCCACACCCGGGCCGACATCATCAGCTTCCCGCGCGATTCGATGGTGCCCATCCTGGCCTGCTCAAACGACGGCGAAGGACATACCGGGCAATCCGCGCAGTCCGGCCAGCTCGAGCGACTGAACGCCACGTTCTCGGCCGGTGGGGCGCCCTGCCTGTGGAAGACCCTGGAGCAGACCACCGGCATCCGCATCCAGCACTTCGTCGAGGTGAACTTCGCCGACTTCGAGGCCATCGTCAACGACGTGCACGGCGTCCCGGTCTGCTTGCCGTTCGCGATCAACAACGCCCAGTCCCGGCTGCACCTGTCGGCCGGCAAGCATGTGGTCAGCGGGGCCCAGGCGCTGGCGTTCGTCCGGCTACGCGAGGACATCGGCGAGGGCTCGGACACCCAGCGCATTCAGCGCCAGCAGTACTTCCTGGCCGCGGTCATGCAGAAGCTCAAGTCCACCGGCCTGCTCAGCCAGCCCAGCCGGATCTTCGCCGTGGTCCGCGACGTGGCCAAGTCGCTGACCACCGACAGCGGCCTGGATCTGAACACCATGCTGCGCATCGCGACCAGCATGAAGAGCCTGAACTCCAGCGCGGTGCAGTTCATCACCGTCCCGGTGGTGCCGTACGCGGGCGACCCGGCGGCGGAGCTGTCCTGGGAGCAGCCGCAGGCCGACCGGCTGTTCCGGGCCGTGGAGGCCGACCGCGAGCTGCCCGCCGCGACCAAGGGCAGGAAGGCCAGGAAATCCACCGTGCCCACGGTCAGCCCGGCCAAGGTCAACGTGGACGTGCTGAACGGGTCCGGTATCAATGGTGTCGCGGGCAGCACGGCCAGCGCGCTGACCAGCAAGGGGTTCAAGGTGACCGGCACCGGCCCGGCGCCCAACTACGCGTTCACCAGCAACGTGATCGAGTACGCCTCGCCCGCGCAACTCGCCGAGGTGAACACGCTCAAGGCCCTGTTCAGCTCGGTGGCGGTCAAGCAGGACGCGGCGCTGAGCACGAACTCGCTCACGCTCATCCTGGGCTCCCACTTCAGCGGGCTGAGCACAGCGTCGGGCTCCGGCCCGGACTCCACCAAGCCGGCCTCGCAGAAGCTGAGCAACCTGGCCAAGAGCTACGGCGGCATCACCGCGAACACGAACATCTGCTCCGATGCCGCCGCATTCGAAGGCCCGGACTCTCCGCTCCCTGGCGGCTGAGCAACCCCTTCATATTGAACGCCAGTGCCCGGTTCAGCCTGGGCGGGCGCGCGGGCGCTGCAAGGCCGGCCAGGTGCCCGGTTCGGGCCTGGCCCGGGCGCGCGGGCGCTGCAGGGCCGGCCAGGTGCCCGGTTCGGGCCTGGCCCGGGCGCGCGGGCGCTGCAGGGCCGGCCAGGTGCCCGGTTCGGGCCTGGCCCGGGCGCGCGGGCGCTGCAGGGCCGGCCAGGTGCCTGGTCCAGAGCTGGGCCTACGTCTCCACCGATGCCGGGCTGCGCCACTCCGGGACCGGTGCCCGGCTGCGCCGCAGCCCGAGCTGGGACACGGCCAGCCAGGCCCACAGCCCGAGCGGGTACATGAAGTAGCCGAACCGGGTCGCCGGGGCCAGGGTGAACATCAGCATCAGGCCGGTGACGAGCCGCCAGGTGGCGGCGAGGACGGTGCGCGGTGGCCGGACCACCAGTGAGATCAGCACGCCCAGCCCGGCCACGCAGAGCAGCGACACCGCGATCAGGTGCCCGGTGGGCCCGGTATCGGCGAGGACGTGCCCGGGCAGTGGGCTGACCGCCGCCGATTTAACGCTGGCCAGGCCGAGCGGGAACAGGATCGTGTTGTCCACCAGCGCGCGGGTGCCGAGCAGGGCGACTGGCACGATGATGGCGCCCGCCACTACCACGGCGGTGGCCGAGAACCGGGCCGCGGTGCGCCGGCCGTCCCGGACCAGCACCATGGTCGCGGCCACCACCAGCGCGGGCCACGCGGTCGCCTTGGTGGCGGCCGCGATGCCGAGCACCGCTCCGGCCAGCAGCGGCCGCGGGTGCTGCCAGAGCAGAGCCAGGCCCAGGCAGATCAAGGCCAGCACTGGCACGTCGGTGCCGCCCACCGTCAGCGAGAACGCGATCACCGGGGTGGCCGTGACCAGCGCCGTCCAGCGCACCACATCGCGCGCGCCCGCGACGGCCAGCGCGGCCGCGAACAGCGCGACGAAGCCCACGCAGAACCAGACCCGGGGGTCGGTGAGCAGGCCCGGGCCGAACAGCGCCCGCGGGAGGCCGAAGATCGCCATCACCGGGAGGTACGGGTTGTAGACGTTGGGGTCGTGGGTGGCGTGGACCACGGCGTCGCTCAGGTAGGGCGACCCATGGTGCACCATCAGCCGGGCGCCGCGGGCGATCACGCCGACTTCGGGCTGCCACCTGCCTTGCTGCGCCAGCACGGCCAGCGGCGCGGTCAGCGCCCCGCCGGCGCTCAGCGCCAGCGCCAGGTCCACGCTCCGGGCCGATCTCCAGGCCAGCACGACGGCAGCGGCCAGCACATACGCACCGGCGGCGAACAAGCCCCACAGCCGGTGCAGGTCATCGCTGCTGAACACACCCATCCCGATGGCGAACAGCGCGCAGCCCGCGAACAACGCCGTCAGCCAGCGGCGCGGGATGGTAACCGGCGACTGCCATCCCCCGCCCGGCTCGAGGCGGCGCAGCGGCGCTTGTCTGAGCTGGAGCATATGGGCACCCTCCAGGGGCCGATCCTAGCCGTTCACCGCACGGACGCCCGGAGGGTACCTCCGTTATCAATCCGGGCGGTCTTAATCCGGCGGCTGGCCAGGAACCAGCCCGCCAGGCCGTTACCGGCCAGTAGCCAGCCCAGGTAGAGGATCAGCACCAGGTACCCGACGGTGCCCAGGCCAACCATGGCGGCGAACCCGGCGACCAGCATCCGGCCCTCCCAGCCCACGCTGCCCCGCGCGCCGCGCGGCGTCACCGGGTCCCGGGCCTGGTACGCCACGTCCAGCTGGCGGAGCCCGGCCAGGCCGATCAGGGCGAACGTGACCGGGCCGGGCACCCCGAAGGCGAAGCCGAGCGCGGCCAGGTAGATGTACTGGCCGGCCTGGATGATGACCGGGGCCAGCCAGTCCAGCCGCCCGTCGTGCGGGTGGGCCGAGCCCGGGGCGGCCAGCAGCATGGCCGCCACCGGGGTGAGCAGCACCAGCCCGTCCAGCATGCCCAGGCCGAGGGCGGCCAGCAGCACGGTGGCGATCAGGCCGGCCACCGCGGGCGGCAGCGGGACGAGCTGGCCGTGCACCAGCGCGCCGGCGAACCGGGCGATCGGCCCGTCGTCCCGGCAGGCCGCCACTCCCCCGGGCTGGTCAGCTTCCCCGGGCGGGTCGGCGGCCTCGTCGCGAGCCGCCGGGGCGGGGTGCCGCGGCCGGTGCGGGCCGACCACCAGCGCCCAGGCCAGCGCGACCGCGCCGCAGTAGGCCGCGGCCAGTAGCGCGGTCCGGTTGCCGTAGTAAGCCGCGGTGCCGGTGATGACCAGGGCGCGCAGCCAGGTCGGCACGGCGAGCACCTGCCCGATGAACATGCCAACGGTAAGCCGGGAAGTTTCCGGCCGTGCTGGGTCGCCCGGTGGCCGGGCCACCTGGTACCCGCCAGTGTCCGCCGCGCGGCACAGCCGGGTCACCTTGCGCAGCGCGAACAGCATGGCGATCCCGGTGGCCAGCTTCCAGGCGGTGGCGGGGCGGCCCGCCACGCCGACGGCTAGCCCGGCGTACACGGCCAGTTCGCCGGCCCAGGCGCAGCAGACGGCCAGCCAGCCCGCGAAAGCGTCTTCCAGAATGGAGCTACGAACCCGCGCCGACGAGGCGGGGCCCGCCGAAGGCGGGTGCTCGCCGAGGAGGGGCTCGGCGCGGAGCGGCGATCGGGGGCCGGGGGCTCCGGGGGTAGTCCCCCGGGAAAGTAGAGCGGGGGGTCGCCCCCCCGGACTAATCTGGCTGCCGACCCGGCGGGCCAGGTAGCCGCCGCCCAGCGCCGCGCCGCCGGCCAGCGCCGCGGCCGGCTTCCCGGCGCTGAACCAGACCGCGGCGCACAGGCTGCAGCCCAGCTCGATGCCGGTCAGTGAGTTACGGACCAGGGCACGACGGGCCGCCCAGATCGCCATCCGGCGCGGCAGCACCACCACAGCCGTGGTTACCGTCATGGGCGCTCCCGGGTCCTGGCGAGCCGTGCAGCGGGTCGGGCCCCCCAGCCAGTGGAACACGTCGCGGGGCACGCCGCAGTCGTGTTCCCGTCGAGCCCGTGCTCGGCGCGGAGCGGCGATCGGGGGGTCCAGGGGGGTCGTCCCCCCGGACTAGGGAGTAGTACCCGAGTCAGCCAGGCCATACCATCCCGCAGGACAGGTGGCCGGGGGGCCGGGAGATCCGGGTACAGTCCGCTCATGCGGACCGTGGCGGTGGTGCTGGGCGCCGGCTCCGGGCTGCGCTTCGGCGCGGCCATCCCCAAGCAACTGCTGCCGCTGGCCGGCCGGGCCCTGCTGGAGCACTCCGTGGCCGCATTCGAGCAGGCGCCGGGGGTGGACGAGATCCTGATCGTGATGGCGCCCGGGCACACCGAACAGGTCCGTGGCCTGCTGGCCGGCCGCGGGTACGCCAAGATCACCGGGATCATCGAGGGCGGCGCGACCCGCCCGGAATCGACCCGGCGGGCGATCGCCGCCCTCGGCCCTGACGAGGCCGACGTGCTGTTCCACGACGCCGCCCGGCCGCTGCTCGACCAGCCGACGATCGCCGGGTGCCTGCGCGCGCTGCGCGACCACCGGGCGGTGGGCGTCGCGGTGCCCGCCTCCGACACGATCGTGGTGGTCCAGGACGGCATCATGACCAGCATGCCGCATCGCGAGACGCTGCGCCGGTGCCAGACGCCACAGGGCTTCCGGCTGTCGGTGATCCGCCGGGCCCATGAGCTGGCCCTGGCCGATCCGGGCTACGCCGACCTGACCGCCACCGACGACTGCGGGGTGGTCCTGCGCTACCTGCCGGAGGTGCCGGTCGCCGTGGTGCCGGGCAGCGAGCGCAACATCAAGATCACCTACCCGCAAGACCTGAGCGTGGCAGAGGTGCTGATCACCAGCGAGGAGACTCAGGCCTCGGTGAACCTTGGACCGGTCACGCCCGGCGGTTGCTGACCGCCTGCTTGATCAGCGTTTGGCCGAAGTCCCAGATCAGCCCGCTGCCCCGGCTGGCATCGTCCAGCACGTCCTGGAGACTGTCGCACAACAGCTTCACCTCGGCGTCCCCGATGATCAGCGGCGGGATGAGCTTGATCGCCTCGATGTGGTCGCCCGGCACCTGGGTCAGGATTCGGTGCCGCTCGAACAGCGCGACGACCACCATCTGCGCGAACAGCCCGACCCGGGCCGCCTGCAGCGCCTTCCAGGCCGCCCGCGGCCGGATGCCCTTCGGCCGGCCGAACTCCAGGCCGATCATCAGCCCGCGGCCGCGCACCTCGGTAAGCATGTCGTACTTGTCCACCAGCACCTGGAGCGCGTCACGCAGCGCGGCCCCGGTCCGCTCGGCGTTGCCGACCAGGTCCTCGTCATCGATGACGGACAGCGCGGCCAGGCCTGCCGTCATGGCCGCCGCGTTGGAGCCGAACGTGGAGTCGTGCACCAGCACCCGGTCCATCGACGAGTAGACCCTGTCGAAGATCCAGCCTTTGGCCAGCGTGGCGCCGACCGGGATGAAGCCGCCGGACAGCGCCTTGGCCACGGTGACGATGTCCGGCTGCACGTCGTCGTGCTGGTAGCCGAAGAACTTGCCGGTCCGGCCCAGCCCGGTCTGCACCTCGTCGCAGATCAGCAGCGCACCGTGCTCGTGCAGCAGGGTGGCCGCCGCGGCCAGGAAGCCGGGCGGCACCACATGCACGCCCTTGCCCTGGATCGGCTCGATGAGCAGCGCGGCCACGTCGCCCCGGCGGAGTTCGGCGGCCAGCGCGTCCAGGTCGGCGAACGGGATCCTGGTGTCCGGCAGCAGCGGGGCGAAGCCGCTGCGAAACTCCTCCGCGCCGTTGACCGACAGCGACCCGGTGGTCAGCCCGTGAAACGCGTGGTCGCAGTAGAGGATCCGGCCCCGCCCGGTGGCGTACCGGGCGAACTTCAGCGCCGCTTCGACCGCCTCGGTGCCGCTGTTGCCGAAGTACACCCGGTCCAGCCCGGGCGCCTTGGCCAGCAGCCGCTCGGCCAGCAATCCGGGCAGCAGCGCGGCGTCGAACTGGACCAGGTCGGCCAGTTCCGCGTCGAGCATCTGGTGCAGCGCCTGGCGCACCACCGGGTGATTCCGCCCGACGCCGAACACGCCGAACCCGGCCAGGAAATCGGCGTACCGGTTGCCGTCGGAGTCATAGAGGTACGGGCCCTCGGCACGCTCGTACCTCCGGTCGAAGCCGATAGCGTGCAGCGTCCGCGACAGCTGGGGGTTCAGGTACCGGTCGGCCAGGGCGTAGCCCTCCCCGTGCCGGGCCGCGAGAAGATCCGCCAAGTCGAAAGCCATGGGGATAAGTGTGCCGACTCGCCCCGGCCACTGGCTAGCCGGGGCGTGGTCCGGCGATATGCGGGCGGCCTGTGCCTATATGGCGGAATCCTCCAGCATCTCGGTGACCAGCGCGGCGATCGGGGACCGCTCCGAGCGGACCAGGGTGGTGTGCGCGAACAGCGGGTGACCCTTCAGCTTCTCGATCACCGCGACCACCCCGTCGTGCCGGCCGACCCGCAGGTTGTCCCGCTGCGCGATGTCATGGGTGAGCACCACCCGGGAGCCCGAGCCGATCCGGGACAGCACGGTGAGCAGCACACTCTGCTCCAGGGACTGGGCCTCATCCACGACCACGAACGAGTCGTGCAGCGACCGGCCCCGGATGTGGGTCAGCGGCAGCACCTCGAACATGTCCCGGGCCAGCACTTCGTCGATCACGTCCTGCGAGGTGACCGCGGACAGCGTGTCGTAGACCGCCTGCGCCCACGGATTCATCTTGTCCGCCTCGGACCCGGGCAGATAGCCGAGTTCCTGGCCGCCGACCGCGTACAGCGGGCGGAACACCACGAGCTTGCGGTGCTGGCGGCGCTCCATCACCGCCTCAAGCCCGGCGCACAGCGCCAGCGCCGACTTGCCGGTACCGGCCCGGCCGCCCAGCGACACGATGCCGACCTCCGGGTCGAGCAGTAGATCCAGCGCAACTCGCTGTTCCGCGCTGCGGCCATGCAGGCCGAACGCCTCCCGGTCGCCGCGGACCAGCCGCACCGACTTGTCCGGCAGCACCCGCCCCAGCGCGCTGCAGCTGCCCTGGCCGCCCGCGGCCACCAGCACCAGGCCGGTGTGGCAGGGCAGCTCGCGGGCGGGCTCGCAGTCCAGCTTGCCGGTGTCGTACAGCTCCTGGATGTCCTCGGCGCTGACCTCCAGCTCACGCATCCCGGTCCAGCCGGAATCCGGCGGCAGCTCGGCCCGGTACTCCTGGGCGGTCAGCCCGATCGAGGCCGCCTTCACCCGCAGTGGCAGGTCCTTGCTGACCAGCACCACGTCATCGCCTTCCGCGGCCAGACTGCGCGCCACCGACAGGATCCGGGTGTCGTTGTCGCCGAGCCGGAACCCCGGCGGGAGCACCGTCGGGTCGGAGTGGTTCAGCTCGACGCGGACCGTGCCGCCCTGGTCACCGATGGGCAGGTCGGCATCCAGCCGGCCATGCTCAATCCGCAGGTCATCCAGGTACCGGAGGGCCTGCCGGGCGAAATAGCCCAGCTCTGGATGATGCCGCTTGGCCTCAAGCTCGGTGATGACCACGATGGGCAGGATCACCCGGTGCTCGGCGAACCGGCTGATCGCGGCCGGGTCGGCAAGCAGGACGCTGGTGTCCAGCACGTAGCTGAACCGCCTGGCCTCGGCGTTCACCAAGGCCGCGCCGTCGGATCGGTCAGTGCTGAGCCGCGAAGTGCGACGGGCAGAAGAACTGGCCACTCGTTCTCCCCTGGGCGCCGTGACTGGCGCCGAGCTCGGACACAGAAGTGTCTTCGGGACCGGGACCTGCCCTCAAAGGGCCGGGTCCCGGCCCTTCGCTCGTCTCGCCTGCGTGCCAGGACACGAAGCTCGAGTATGTCGAGGGCCTTCCCGGGGTGGGCGGCTAGGCACCGCCCGCCTGACATCGAAGGTACCCGCACCTGGCGGCCCCCGGAAGACCCAGCCGGGGTGTCGCGTACCACGCTCTATCCCTGGTTTAGCTTCGCGCTATTCAGGCAAGCCCCGGCACCGACCGCTCGCCCGGGCCTGCCGGCCCGGGGTCGCCAGCCGGTCCTGAATAGCCCGCGCGGGCCGAGGTTTACCGACGGCGGTGGCGGTTGATGGCGTTCGGCAAAAAGGAGGTTTCAGGAGCCGAAGCGGCGCCGGCGCGCGGAATAGGAACGGAGCGCGCGGAGGAAGTTGACGCGGCGGAAGTCGGGCCAGTACGCGTCGCAGAAGTAGAACTCCGAATGCGCGCTCTGCCAGAGCAAGAAGCCGCCCAGACGCTGTTCGCCGGAGGTCCGGATGACCAGGTCTGGATCGGGCTGGCCGGCGGTATACAAGTGCTCGGCGATGTGCTCCACGTCGAGGATCTCGGCCAGTTCCTCGATCGTGGTGCCCTTGGTCGCGTGGTCCTGCAGCAGCGACCGGACCGCGTCCGCGATCTCCCGGCGGCCGCCATAGCCGATGGCCACGTTGACCAGCAGGCCGGGGTGGCGCGAGGTGGCCTCGCCGGCGTCCTTGAGCACCTGGGCTGTTTCCGCGGGCAGCAGATCGAGCGCGCCCACCGGCTTAATGTGCCAGCCCGCGTCGGCCAGGCCGGTCACCGTGGTCTCGATGATCTTCAGCAGTGGATCCAGCTCGCTGGCCGGCCGGGCCAGGTTGTCGGTGGACAGCAGCCACAGCGTGACCACCTCCACGCCGGCCTGGCTGCACCAGCCGAGCAGCTCGACGATGTGCTCGGCGCCCTTCTGGTGGCCGTCGCTCACATCGGTGAAGCCGGCCAGCCGGGCCCACCGGCGGTTGCCGTCCAGGATCACGCCGACATGCCGTGGCACGGAATGCCGGGTCAAGGATGATTCCAGCCTGCGCTCGTACACGCGGTAGACGAGATCGCGCAGTCCCATCCGAACCCACTTCCGCCGCTTTGTCCCCCGATCAAGGGGTGGCCTGCTCATACCAAGGATGTCACCAATGAGGGAGGGCTCGGGACACGTCCCCGGGGTTGGGTGTGTTGCGCGGCGCGATGGGCAGGCCGGACCAGCGTCGGTGGGCAGCCCTTTTTCCTACGTGTTTACCTGGGTTTTTACCTGCGGTTATGCCTGCGGTCCCTCGGCGCGGACCGCCTCCACCCGGCGCAGCGCCTCGCGCAACTGGCCGAGCCAGGATTCCTCGTGCTCGCCGACCAGGCGGACACACCAGGCCAGCGCGTCGCTCCGGCTGCGCGCCACGCCCGCGTCCACCAGGGTGTCCAGCACCCGGCGCTCGGACTGGCGCAGCCGGGTCATCACCGGGACGGACAGCGTGGTGAACATCACTCTCAGCTCACCGCAGCAAACGCCCCAGGAGACCTTCCGGCCGAACTTGTGTTCGGCCTCGCGGGCGATCTCGATCCGGTGCTCCCGGGTCTCCGCACGGAACTGGCGGGCCCGCCTCTCGACGGCGGCGGCGCGGACGGCGGGCGCCGCGTCTTCGGGTACGTCCAGGTCGTCCAGCGGGACGACCACGGTGATCTCTTCCCGGTCCGCCACGACCTCGGGCGTGCCGGTGAACCAGGCCGCGGGTAGCCGGCCAATGAACCATCGGCGCAGGTCATCCCCGGGCTCAGCGCCGACCCCGGATTTCTCCGTTCCCATGTAATTATGTAATCACGCATGATCATCCTCTGCAAGCACCTCGCACCGCCCGCCGGTTCCTCGTGATCACGGGATTGGTGGGGTTCCAGCGCTACTAATCCCCATGATCACGACTCTGGGCGCGGCGCTGGCGGGGGTTTGGGGCTGGCCGGGGCGAGGCGGGCGGCTGTGGGACCGGGCTAGTGGATGCGCGGCCACCCCCGGGCTGTGGGACCGGGCTAGTGGCTGCGCGGCCACCTGTAGGTCAGCCGACGGGGTTGGCGGCGGCCTGGGCGGCGAGGGCCGGGTCCACCTGGACCGCGCCGGCGAACTCGCTGCCCAGCCAGAGCGGCACGATTTGCACGTTCTCCCCCGGCTCCGGCGCCTGGACCTCCAGGCCCTTGCCCAGGTAGATGGCCACGTGCGAGACGTAGTCGGGCGCTGTCGGGTCGGTGTGGTAGAAGAGCAGGTCCCCCGGCTGCAACTGGCTGACCGGCACGGCCGGCCCGGTACGCGCCTGGTCCGCGGCCACCCGCGGCATCAGGATGCCGGCCTGGGCGAACGACCACTGCACCAGCCCGGAGCAGTCGAACGAGTCCGGCCCAGCCGCGCCCCACACATACGGCAGCCCGACCCGGCTCACCGCCGCCTTGAGCATCGCGATGAGCTGGGTGGTGGTGAGCGTGCGGCCGGCCTGGCCGGTGCCGACCGCCGTGCTGGGCTGGCTGCCTCCGGCCGACTCGCCGACCGTCCCGGCAGCCGCCGGGCGCCCGGTCGCCGCGGCCGCGACCAGCGGCTCGACCAGCGCGCCGTGCGGCATCTTGGCCTTGAGCTTGCGCACCAGCGAGGCGAGCTTCGCACGCGGCGCGCTGACCATGATCGCGTTGCCAACCGGGAAGCCGAGCGAGCGCGCCACCTGGGCCGAGACGACCGCGTCCACCCCGCCGATGCCGACCGTGCCGAACCCGCCGACGCGCAGCGACTCCAGCTTCCGCCCGGCCACCTGTACCGTGCCGCCCAGCGGCAGCCTGTCCTGCCGGCCCATGGTGTAGGAGACGGCGATGCCGCCCGCGGCCACGTTCCGCCAGAGCTGGCTGGACCGTGCCGTGGGCCCGGCCGCGAAGTCGCGGAACGTGGACGGGTCCACCCCGAGCATGGCCACGAACTTGCCGTTGACCTGGATCCGGGCCGCGTCCACCGCGCGGGCCGTCTGCACCCCGGACAGCCGGGCCACCTTGGCCGCGGTACCGGCGGGCAGCGGCTTATGCGACACGATCATTATGTCGGCGGTCATCAGCTTGCCGACCGGCGCCACCGCCGGCCCGCTGACCGTTGCCGCCACGTT
The DNA here is from genome assembly GCA_963834705.1 of uncultured Actinomycetes bacterium. Classification (GTDB taxonomy): domain Bacteria; phylum Actinomycetota; class Actinomycetes; order Streptosporangiales; family Streptosporangiaceae; genus RYN-230. Next base: position 321,455 of record CAWICV010000015.1, on the reverse strand, counting down.
GACCAGGCTGGCCGTGCTGCCATCCGGGCGCAGCAGGCTGCCCGCGGGCGCGCTCGCCGTGGCCGCCTGGGCGCCACCCGGGATCACGTGCACGCTAGCCGCCTGCGCGGTGCTGGCCGGTTGCGCGGTGGCTGCCTGCGCCGCCGGCAGCCCGGCCGCCAGCGCGGTGCCGAGGAGTGCCGATGCCGCCAGCGCCGCGGGGGCAGCGGGCCGGGCCACGGCATGCCGGACGCAAGACCGCGCGAGCACCGGCAGAGACGTCACGGATCCACCTATACCCCAGGCGCGCGGCGCATACCAGCCCCGGGCCGGGCCCGGCCCGGCGCCGGCGACCGTCCAGGCCACGCTGGCCAGTGCGGTCCGCGCTCCGGGCAAAGCGGAAACCAGGGCTGAAATTTTTATCCTTCGTTGCGCTGCAGGGCGGCGCGCAGCGTAGCCGGCTCGGTGACCGGGGCCAGGCAGGTGAAGTCGCGGCAGACGTAGGCGGCGGCCCCGCCGTTGACCAGCCCGCGCCCGGCCAGCAGTTCGATCCCGGCCGTCCCGGACCCGTCGCCGAGCGCGATGACCGCGCCCGGCGGCGCCGCGTGCAGCGCGGTCCGGTGCAGCTCCGCGGTGCCAGCCGCACCGGGCGGCCCGACCACGGCGATCTCGGCCGGGCCGGACAGCAGCGCCTCGGCCACGGCCAGCCCCGAGCCGGCCGCGCGCGGGAACCGCTCCGCGATCGGCCCGAGCACGCCCAGCGCGGCCACCGCGGCCTCGCGGTGCCGCGGCGAGCCGGTCAGCGCGGCGTAACTGAGCAGCGCCCCGGCGGCGGCGAAGGCCCCGGACGGGGTGGGCCCGTCGGCCGGGTCGGCCGGCCGGTAGACCAGCGTCTCACCGTCGTCGGCGGTGTCGTAGAAGCCGCCGGACCCGTCGCCGAACCGGTCCAGCGCGGTGTCCAGCAACTGGCCGGCCAGCGTCACCCAGCGGGCCTCGCCGGTCACCCCGGACAGCGCGAGGAACCCGTCGGCCACGCACGCGTAGTCGTCCAGCACCCCGGCGCTCGCCCCGGCCACCCCGTCGCGCGAGGTCCGGGCCAGCCGCCCGCCGGCCAGGTGCACCCGGTCCAGCAGCGCGGCCACGCCCTGCGCGGCGGCCACGAAGCCCGGCTCGCCGAGCAGCAGCCCGGCCTCGGCCAGCGCCGCGACGGCCAGCCCGTTCCACGCCGCGACCACCTTGTCGTCCCGCCCCGGCCGGACCCGTTCCGCGCGCCGGCCGAGCAGCGCCCCGCGCACCCGGGCGAACCGCTCCGGATCGCTGGGGTCGCTGCGCCGCTGCAGCACCGAGCGCCCATGCTCAAACGTTCCTGAACCCGTCACATTGAACGCCAGTGCCGCCCACTCGCCGTCGTCGGCGCCCAGTGCGTCGGTCAGCTCGCCCGGCGTCCAGGTATAGAAGAGGCCTTCCGCGCCATCGCTGTCCGCGTCCAGCGCGGCGGCCAGGCCGCCGTCCGGGGTGCGCAGCTCATTGAGCATCCAGTGGCAGGTTTCCGCGGCCACCCGGCGGGCCAGCGCCGACCCGGTGCGCCGCCACAGATGGGCGTACACCCGGGCCAGCAGCGCGTTGTCGTACAGCATCTTCTCGAAGTGCGGCACCACCCAGGCGGCGTCCGTCGAGTAGCGGGCGAAGCCCCCGGCCAGCTGGTCGTACATGCCGCCGCGGGCCATCGCCTCGGCGGTGCCCTCGGTCATGGCCAGCGCCCTCGCGCCGCCCGGCCCGCCCCGTTCGTAGTGCCGGAGCAGGAACTCCAGCACCATCGACGGCGGGAACTTGGGCGCATCGCCGAAGCCGCCCTGGGCCGCGTCGTAGTCCCGGGCCAGCGTGCGCACCGCCTGGCCGGTCAGCTCAGCCAGCGCGGCCTGGCCCGGGGCGCCACCCGTGCCGCGCAGCGGGGTGGCCCGCTCGGCCAGCGCCTCGGCGATGCCGCGGGCCTGGCTGGTCACGTTGGCCCGGTCCTCCTGCCAGGCCTTGGCCACCCCGGCCACCAGCCGCTGGAAGTAGTCGCGCGGGAAGTAGGTGCCGCAGAAGAACGGCTCCCGGTCCGGGGTCAGGAACGCGGTCATCGGCCAGCCGCCCTGGCCGGTCATGGCCTGGGTGGCGGTCATGTAGACCGCGTCCACGTCCGGGCGTTCCTCCCGGTCCACCTTGATCGCCACCAGGTTGTCGTTCATCAGCGCGGCGGTGTCCGGGTCCTCGAACGACTCGTGCGCCATTACGTGGCACCAGTGGCAGGCCGAGTACCCCACCGAGAGCAGCACCGGGACGTCGCGCGCGCGGGCCTCGGCGAACGCCTCATCGCCCCACGGCCACCAGTCCACCGGGTTGTCCGCGTGCTGCAGCAGGTACGGGCTGGTGGCGTTCTTCAGTCGATCGGCCATATGCCCATCTTCGGCCCTGCGGTGGGCCCGCCGGACAGCGGGCGGCCCCGCCGCGGCCGGGCCGTGTTGCGAACGGAAGTCATAACGGTTATCGTTTTCAACAAGCGGGTGATGCGCTCCGCTGTGCGCGACACGACCCTGGAGACGAAGCCACCAAATGTCTGTACGCATGCCTGCCGCACGCGCCCCCCGCCGCCTGGCCACCGCGGCGCTGGCCGGCGGCGGCCTGGCCGCCGCGGTGCTGGCCGCGGGCTGCTCACCGAGCCCGGGGTCCACCGCCGCGGCCGATTCGAGCAGCACGATCGTGACCGTCGGGGCGGAGAACCAGTACGCCAACGTGATCAGCCAGATCGGCGGCAAGTACGTGCACGTGACCGCGATCGAGAGCAACCCGAACACCGACCCGCACACGTTCGAGGCCAGCGCCAGCGTGGCCCAGCAGGTCAGCCAGGCCAGCCTGGTGGTGCAGAACGGCATCGGCTACGACTCGTACATGAACAAGATCGAGTCCGCCACGCCGAATCCCCACCGCAAGGTGATCGACGTACAGAACCTGCTCGGCCTGCCGGACAGCACGCCGAATCCGCATCTGTGGTACAAGCCGGCCACCATGCCGGCCGTGGCCAGGGCGGTGGCCAGCGACCTGGCCAGCATCCAGCCGTCCCACGCCAGCTACTTCCGGGCCCGTGCGGCCGCGTTCGGTAAGTCGTTGCAGCCCTGGTACCAGGCCATGGCCACGTTCAAGGCGGCGTACCCGGGCACGCCGGTGGCGGTGACCGAACCGGTCGGCGACTACATGCTGCAGGCGGCCGGCACCCGGATCCTGACCCCGTTCGGCTTCCAGGCCGACGTGATGAACGGGGTCGACCTCTCCCCGCAGTACATGGCGCTGGAAAGCAACCTGTTCGCCCAGCACAAGGTCAAGGTGTTCTTGTACAACCAGCAGGTGACCGACGCACTGACCGCCTCGTTCCTGGCCAGCGCGCACCAGGACGGGATTCCGGTGGTCGGCGTGTACGAGACCATGCCGGCCGGCTATACCTACCAGTCCTGGATGCTGGCCGAGGTGCACGCGCTGCAGCGGGCGGTGGCCGGCCACACGTCCACCCAGGAACTCGGCTCATGACCGGCCAGCCGCCCGTGGCCAACCCGGCCGGGGTGCTCAGCATCGAGGACCTGAACGTCCGGCTGGGCGGCCGGCCGATCCTGCAGGACGTCAGCTTCGCTATGCGCGAGGGCGAGTTCACCGCGCTGATCGGCGCCAACGGGGCGGGCAAGACCACCCTGCTCAAGGTGATCCTCGGGCTGCAGCCGCCGACCAGCGGCACGGTCCGGGTGGCCGGGCAGACCCGGTCCAGGCGGGCCGGGCTGGTCGGCTACGTGCCGCAGAAGATAGCGCTTGACCCGGACATGCCGCTGCGCGCCCGTGACCTGGTCGGGCTGGGCCTGGACGGGCAGCGGCTCGGCCTGCCGCTGCCCTCGGCCCGGCGGCGCAGGCTGGTGGACGAGATGCTGCGTGCGGTCGGCGCAGACCCGTTCGCCGACTCCCGGGTCGGCAACCTGTCCGGCGGCGAGCAGCAGCGGGTGATGATCGCGCACGCGCTGATCAGCCGCCCCCGGCTGCTGCTGCTCGACGAGCCGCTGGCCAACCTGGACATCGGCAGCGAGCAGGACGTGGTCAGCCTGCTCGGCCAGGTGGCCAGGGACCAGGGGATCGCCGTGCTGATCTCGGCGCACGACATGAACCCGCTGCTGCCGGTCATGGACCGCATCGTCTACCTGGCCGGGGGACGGGCCGCGACCGGGACCACGGACGAGGTGGTCCGCGCCGACGTGCTCAGCGACCTGTACGGCCAGCACGTGGACGTGATCCGGGTGCACGACCGGATCCTGGTGGTGGCCGGGCGCGGCGGCGGCACCCGGGTGCCGGCGCCGTCCGCGGGCGCGCCCGCCGGGCCGTGCGAGGACGAGCCGCAGCCGGACCCGCACCTGGCGGAGAGCGCCAACCCGTGACCAGCCTGCTTCACCTGATCATCGAGCCCGGCTTCTTCGGTAACGCGCCGGTGCGCTCGGCGCTGCTGGCGGGCGGCCTCGTCGCCGTGGTGTCCGGCATCGTCGGGTCGTTCGCGGTGGTCCGCGGTCAGTCCTACGCGGGCCACGCGCTGGCCGACATCAGCGTGGCCGGCGGCTCGGCGTCATACCTGGCCGGGATCAGCCCGCTGTGGGGATTCGCCGGTGTGGGCGTGCTGGCCGCCGGGGTGATGGACATGATCGGGGTGCAGCGGCCGCGCGGCCGGGACCTGGCCACCGGGATCGTCCGCGGCGCCGGGCTGGGCCTGGGCGCGCTGTTCCTGTACTTGGACACCACGCACACCAGCACCACCGGGGCCACGATCACCATCCTGTTCGGCTCGCTGTTCACCGTGTCCAGCTCGCTCATCCCGGTGATCGCGCTATTCAGCGCGCTCGCGCTGGGCATCGTGCTGGTGCTGTACCGGCCGCTGCTGCTTAGCTCGGCCGCCGCCGACCTGGCCGCGGCGCGCGGCATCAGCGTCCGGCTGATCGGCGCGGCGTGCCTGATCGCGATCGCGCTCACCGTCTCACTGTCGGCCATCACCATCGGCGCGATCCTGAGCACCGCGCTGCTCATCGGGCCCGCCGCGACCGGGCTGCGGCTGACCACCCGGCCCGGGCTGGCCATGATCTGGGCCGCGCTGATCGGCCTGGCCGCCACCTGGCTCGGCATCCTGCTGGCCTACGACAGCTTCTACTGGCCGCCCGGCCGGCACGGCTGGCCGGTCAGCTTCTTCGTGGTCACGCTGATCCTGGCGTTCTACCTGCTCGGCCCGGCTAGCCCGGGGGGGCGGCCCCCCGGAACCCCCCGATCGCCCTCCGCGACGAGACCGGCCCAGCCGATCCGGCGGCCAGGCGGGTGACGGGCTGATGTTCTCCGGGTTCATGGCCAGCACCTGGGAAGTGGCCAGCATCGTCGCCGTGGTCGCCGGGGTGATCGGCTTCTTCGTCGTGCTGCGCGGTGCCGCGTTCGTGGCCGACGCGGTCCCGCAGGGCGCGTTCACGGGGGCGGCCGCGGCCAGTCTGCTCGGCGTCAGCACGCTGATCGGGCTGGCCGTGGCCTCGCTGGCCGGCGCGCTCGGTATCAGCTGGCTCGGCCGCCGCGGCCGCCGCGACGTCGCCACCGCCCTCGTCCTAGTGGTGATGCTCGGCCTGGGCGCGCTGTTCCTCAGCTTCAGCAGCGAGTACGCCCCCGAGATCTACTCACTCCTGTTCGGCGAGGTCCTCGGTGTCAGCGCCACCGAAATTGCACCAGTGGCCATCCTGGGCGGCCTGTGCGTCGTAGCCACCCTGCTCCTGTTCCGCCCGCTGCTGCTCTCTTCCCTCATGCCCGAACTGGCCGAGGCCCGCGGCATCCGGTCCAGCCGGATGGAACTGGTCTTCCTCATCGTGCTGGCCCTGGCCACCAGCATGACGCTGCCGGTGACCGGCGCGCTGCTCATCTTCAGCCTGATGATCGGGCCGCCCGCCGCGGCCCGCTCGATGACCAGCCGCCCCCTCCCCGCCATGCTGCTCTCGGTGCTCGCCGCCCTCATCGTGGTATGGCTGTCGATCGCCGCCGCCTATCAGACCAACTGGCCACCCGGCTTCTTCGTCGGCACCCTCGGCGCGGTCTGCTACGCCATCGGCCGGATCTGGGCCGCCCTCCGCCGCCGCAGGTCAGCCCCGGCTGCCCGTCCCGCCGCTGGACCGGAAGACGATGCACTGGCTGCTAATGTGCGGGTGTGATGGCCGAGCCCGCTAAGCGCCCGCCGGGCGGTACCCGGGTCCGCGGAACGCGCCAGGCCGAGGCGCTGTCGGCCGTGCTCAACGGGCTGCCCGGGTTCTGCAGCGCGCAGCAGATCCACGCCGAGCTGCGGCAGCGCGGCGAGCACGTCGGCCTGACCACCGTGTACCGGCACCTCCAGGTCCTCAGCGAGGACGGCCGGGTGGACACGATCCGCGACGCCAGCGGCGAGACGCTGTACCGCCGCTGCGAGACCGACGCGCATCACCACCACCTCATCTGCCGGTCCTGCGGCACCAGCGTCGAAGTGGAGGGGCGGGCCGTAGAACGCTGGGCCGAACAAGTCGCCGCCGCAGCGGGCTTCACCGCCGTTGACCACACGGTCGAACTGTTCGGCCTCTGCCCCGCCTGCACCGCCTCCCGCAGCTAGCTCTCCCAGCCGTCCGAACCCATCAACCAGGTACCGGTGAGGTCTGGCGTCCATGGACGCGCCCCTCGGCTGGCAGGGGTTCTGCGCCGCCTGGCATCCGTACGGCCCGAGGCGCCTCCGTAGCCAGTTCCGCCGGCCACGCTTACGCCTTGGGGCACGCCCACAGACGCCAGCCCGCGAAGGTCGGCGTGTGCGGGACTGTCCGAAGGCGTAAGCGTGGCAGAGGGGACCGGAGTGCCCAGGCGCCTCGGGCCGTACGGGCGGAATGTGCTGAACAGCCGTTGCCAGCCGCCGGACAGTTCCGTGCATGCCGGCCCCCACATGTGCCCGGCCGGTGTACATCAGACGGCTCGCGGTTGCGGGAGGATGGGCGCATGTTGCGGTTTCCGTTGATTCATCCGCCGTTGCTGGCTGCGCTTGGGGCTGCCGGGCATGGGGCCCGGGTGCTGCTGGCTGATGCGAATTACTCGCACTCCACCAACATCAATGCACACACCACACTGATCCATCTGAACTTGCGGGCTGGGCTGGTGACGGTGGATCAGGTGCTGGAGCCGGTGCTGGCGGCGGTGCCGGTTGAGGCGGTGACCGTGATGCGGCCGGATGATGGGAGTACGCCGACCGTGTGGGATCGGTATCGCGAACTGCTTGGCCCGGAGCTGGAACTGGAGTTGCTGGGGCGGCTGGACTTCTATGCGGCGTGCCGGGAACCTGATCTGGCGGTGTGCGTGGCTACTGGGGATGACCGGCTGTATGCCAATGTGCTGCTGACGGTGGGTTATGTCCGGCCGGGTGGCTGAGTCACTGCCTGCAGGGTGGTCAGGGCTAGGCGGACCAGGTCGGCGTTGCTGGTGACCGGCTCTCCGGATGGGCCGGTGAGGGTGTCTTCCAGGCCAATACGGGTGGCCAGGCCGAGCTCCCCGGCGAGTGAGATCAGCGGCCAGCAGCCGTCGCCCTCGCCGTGCAGCAGCAGCGGATCGGCGCGCCGGGCCGACTCCCGCACCGCGCGGACGATCTCGCGGCCCGCCGCGACCGCGTTGACCGGGGGTGAGGCGGGGACCTCCACCATGACGCGGAGCAGCGGCGGCAGGTCGGGGGTGGTTGACAGCCGCCGGACATCCGCCACCGACCAGACGCCGGCCTCGATGCCCATGCCGGTGGCGGCCAGTGTGTGAGCCACTTCGGCCCAGCCTGCCTCGGAGACGTTGACTGAGGCGAAATCGGGGCGTTCGGCGGCGGATAGGGCGGCCCAGCCCGCTACCCCAGCTTGCCGTGCGGCCGGGTCGCCGCCGGTGATCCATAGCCCGGTGGACACCCCCACCGGGGTGCCGGGGAGGGCCTGCCGCACCGCCGCCACGGCCGCGCCGACATCGGCCGCCTGTACCGACTCGGTCCCGGCCGACCCGCGGGCGTGCAGATGTACCGCTTCGGCGCCCGCGGTCACCGTCGCCGCGGCCGCTTCGGCCAGTTCAGCCGGGGTTATCGGCACGGCCGGATGCTCGGCTCGGGTCCGCTTGCCATTGAGGCAGGCTTTGAGCGTCCGTACCGGCGTCAGCGCAGCGTTCACACCGCCATGCTCGCAGCCGGCCCGGGCGGATGCCTACCCACCCGGCCCGCAACCCAGTTGGTGGCGCTCCCGCATGATCGTTAGCTCGTAATCATGACTTCAGCGCCACTAGATTCGCACCGAAGTCATGATCACCTGGCCAGGGTGGTGGCTCAGCCGGCCAGCTTGGCCAGGCGGACCAGGAAGGTGCCGCCGGCGCCGCTGGACTCGTCCCGCACCGTGACCAGCGCTTCGCCGTGACCCAGCCGGATGTGCGCGTAGAGCGTGTCGCCCGGAGTCACGCCGAGGCTGATCTCTTGCCGCTGTGCCTGCTGCGGATACACCCGCCACCACAGGTAGTAGCGGTAGTGGCCGGCCACCTTCTGGCCGACCGCCGCCGAGCCCGCCTCGACCTTAGGTGCCGCGGCCGAGGAGCCGGTGCCGAGGGCCAGCCCGGTCGTGGCCAGCCCGGTCGAGCCGGCCGCGGTGTGCCGGAAGGCCCGGTACGCCCGCCACGTGCCGAACGTGTCGAGGAACCGGTTCCTGGCCGCGGAAGCGGCCGCGGTCTGCGCGGACGAGGCAAGCGGGGGCGCACCGTCATTGGTGGTGTCACCAATAATGGACTGCGGTGTGCTATCGCCGATAATGCTGGTGTCCCCGATAATGCTGTCGTTCTGGATGCTGGCTACGCCAATGTTGGTCGAATCGCCGATAATGCTGTCCGCCGAGACCATGCTGGCGTCGCCGATGATGCTGGCATCGCCAATGATGCTGACGTCGCCGATAATGGAGATCGCCGCGGTACCCGGGGCGACCTTGATCAGCGCACAGCGGGACGGCGCCGCGCGCACCTGGCCGGTGACGAACCGCTTCCAGGTGGCCAGTTCAACCCGTCCGGACGGCCGGGCCGGCAGCCCGTTGGCGATCAGCTCAGACTGGCTCGCAGTCAGCGGGCTGAATCCGGCGGGCAGGGTCACATTGACGGCCTGGATACCGCCCCCGCAATTGACCAGTGACCGGGTGCCGATGGTGACATCTGGGGTACGGGCCGCCCCCGCCAGGGCGGGAGCAGACAGCAGAACCTGGCTGACCACCAGCCCGGCAATCGCGACAGGCCACAATGGCCCGCGCCCTCGCGGCGCACGCATTAAACCGGTGCCGATCATCAGCGACCTCCTCGGGCCATGCGCACCATTGACGTGGTGCGCGCGGCGGCAACAGCGCGACTGCAGGGCGGGGGGCTGCCGTCAGGTCCGGTCACGTGGCAGCATAGCGACTGACCGGGCAGGTCAAAGGCTATACGCCAGACATGTCGTGAGCTATACCTCTAGTGTCCTGGCCAGTATGGCGTATCCGGACACGCACCCCTCCTGCACCTACCTTGGCACACCCTGACCAGCGGCGCGATGCCATCCTGGCCGCGGCTGCCTGCAGCAGCGGCGCTGGCCAGCCAGCTCACGGGCAGAGATCCGATCACTACCTGACCACGGACTACCCACGGCAACTCACCTTGCTGCCGGATAGCTGCGGTTTCCCCGGATATCTCAGTTCGGTGATGGTGTGCCCGCCCGGTCCTGAAGAGCGTTGACAGTCCGATACATCGGATCTATTTCCAGGCACACGACCGGCGGTGCCCAGCAAACGGATGGCGTGCGACGGGCGCACGCCGCAGGCCCGAGGGAGTGGACACAGGAGGACCGATGGTACTTCGCAGGCGTTTCAGCGTGTCCGCCTCGGCCGCGATCGCGGTCGCAGTACTGCTTGCCGGCTGCGGCTCGAGCGGCGGAGGGAACAGCTCTGGGTCGGCCAGCAGCTCTACCGGCACAACCAGCTCCGGCCCGGTCAAGGTCGGTGTGGATCTCACCTACAACAACACCGCATTCTGGGCCGCGTATATCAACTACGAGACCCAGTACGCCAGGCAGCTGCACATCAAGCTGCTCGGCCCGCTGCTCTCGGCGGCCAGCGCCAGCCTGCAGAACCAGCAGATCCAGGAGCTGGTCAACGAGGGCGCGCAGGCCATCATCGTCAACCCGGAGACCGCCACCAGCCTCGGCCCGGCCATCTCCTACGCGGCCAGCCACCACGTCAAGATCATCTCGGTGGACACCATCGTCGGCGTGGGCAAGGTGTACATGGTCGTCCGGGCGTCCAATCTGCTGTACGGGCTGGACGCCTGTGCCTACATCAGCTCGAAGGTGAAGTCCGGCTACGTGCTCGACCTGGAGGGCGACCTGACCTCCTCCAACGGCGCGGACCGGACCAACGCGTTCAACGCCTGCATGGCGGCGAACGACCCGGGCGTCAAGATCCTCAAGGACCCCACGGTGTGGACCGACGCGACCGCAGTCACCGACGCGCAGAACGCGGTGAACGCCTACGGCAGCAAGCTGAAGGCCATTTACTCGCAGTGGAGCAGCCCGGACACCGGTATCGTCCCGCTGCTCAAGAACAAGGGGCTGACCGGCAAGGTGCTGATAGTCAGCGACGACGGGGTCCCGTTCGAGATGTGCGACATCTCCAAGGGGATCACTGACGCGTCCCAGTCCCAGCCGGCCAACCTGTACGCCTACTGGGCGCTCAAGTACGCGGTGGACGCCGCGCATGGCGTCGCGCTCAAGTCAGGCCAGCCGGGCGGCGGCGCGCCGACCCTGCAGAACCTGAGCTACCAGGGCGACACGAACCTCGGTGACCCGGTCGTCGCCCCGTTCGTGACCAAGGCCGCGGCCAGCCTGTCGGTCAAGCCGGTGGACGGGCTGTCCGGCACGGTGAGTACCACCCCGGTCACTGACAAGCAACTGTGGGGCAATGTGTACGGCGCCGCGCATGGCGGGGTGTGCAGCGCCTCCGCGTCAGCTGGATGACCGAGGCGGCCACGCCTGCTGCCCCGGCGGCCGCACCAGCCGCCGAGGCAGCAGGCATCTACAAGCAGTTCGGCAGCACCCAGGCGCTGCGCGGCGTGGATCTGACCCTGTGGCCGGGCCGCTGCCTCGGCCTGGTCGGCCGGAACGGCGCGGGCAAGTCCACCCTGGTGTCCATCCTGAGCGGCATCTACCCGGCGGACAGCGGCGCGGTGCGTTTCGACGGGCAGCCCGCCCCGGCGCACGGCGACACCGGAGCCTGGCGCCGCCGGATCGCCACCGTGTTTCAGCACTCCATGGTGGTGCCGGAACTGACCGTGGCGGAGAACGTGTTCCTCGGCCGCCAGCCACTGCGGGCCGGCCGGGTCGACTGGCGCGGGATGCGGGCGCAGGCCGCGCAGGTCATGGCGGAATGGGGCTTCGCCATCGACGTCCGGCTGCCCTGCGCCGACCTGACCGTGGAGCAGCGGCAGATCGTGGAGATCGCCCGCGCGCTGGCGGCCGGCACCCGGTGCCTGCTGCTCGACGAGCCGACCGCGGCGCTGGAGCGCGGCGCGATCGAGCGGCTGTTCGCCCGGGTCCGGCAGCTCGCCGCGAGCGGGGTCGCGGTCCTGTACATCTCGCACCATCTCGAGGAAGTCTTCGAGATCTGCCAGGACGTCGCGGTACTACGGGACGGCGAGCTGGTGCTGACCAGCCCCGTCCCCCAGCTGACCAAGGACCACCTGGTCACCGCAATGGTCGGCCCGAACGTCGGCACTACCAGGGCCGATCTGACCGGCACCGGTCCCGGCGCCCCTTCCCTGTCCCGAGGCCGGTCCCGGTAACGTTCCCCGCCGTAGCGTAGATCCCGGTCCCGCGACCGGCAGCGGTCTGGTGGTGGACAACGTGTCCGCCGAGCTGCCCGGCGGGCGGGTCAGCTCGGTGTCGCTGGACGTGCGGCCCGGGGAGCGGGTCGGGCTGACTGGGCTGCTCAGCGGCGGGGTCAGCTCGCTGGCCCGGATCGCGGCGGGCGCCGAGCCCTACACCGCGGGCCAGGTGCTGGTGGACGGCGAGCGGCTCGTCCCGGGCCGCCGCGATCTGGCGGTGCGGCTCGGCGTCGGGTACATCCCGGAGGACCGGCAGCGGGACGGGTTCGTGGCGCCACTGGGCGTGGCCGAGAACGTCACCATGACCATTACCGACTGGCTGGCCACCATGCTGGGCTTCATCCGGCCCCGGGCCCGGGCCGCCGCGGCGGCGCCGTTCGCCCGCGGCCTGTCCATCATCTCGGCCGGGCTCGGCCAGCCGGTGGCCGAGCTGTCCGGCGGGAACCAGCAGAAGGTCACCGTGGGCCGGGCACTGGCCCGCGAGCCCCGGCTCATCGTGGCCATCACGCCGACCCGCGGCGTGGACGTGGCCTCCAAGGCGCTGCTGCTGGCCGAGCTGGCCGCGGTAACCGAGCGCACCCGGGCCGGCCTGCTGCTGGCCACCGACGAACTCGACGACCTGGTCATCTGCGACCGGGTGATCGTGCTGCTGCGCGGCGAGCGCTTCACCGAGTTCACCGAGCCGCCGTTCGACCGGGAAGCCCTGATCGCGGCCAGCGAGGGGATCCTTCGCACGGCAAAGGGAGACACCTCATGACCGACCGACCGGATGCCACCGGGACCACGGTCGCCGACCACGGCCGGGCCGCGGTGGAAGCGGTGCTGCAAGGACGCAGCCGCAGCGCGGCAGCCATCTCGCTGATCCGCGAGGCGGCCCTGCTGCCGGTGCTGGTGGTGCTCATCATCATCGGCGCGTTCCTGAACAGCGCGTTCCTCACCGTGTCGAACATCTCCGGGATCGGGCAGCAGATCTCCGCGCTCGGCGTCGTCGTCGTCGGGGAGAGCCTCATCCTGCTCATCGGTGGCATGGACCTGTCCCTGGAAGGCACCTACGGGCTGGCCCCGATGGTGGCCGCCTGGCTCATCGTCCCGGTGTCCGCGTTCGGCTCCGGCACCAAGCTGAACCCGTTCCTCGGCATTCTCATCGTGCTGGCCGTCGGTGCGGCCGTCGGCCTGGTAAACGGGCTGCTCATCGTCCGGGGCCGGCTGAACGGGTTCATCGTCACGCTCGGCATGACGATCGTCCTGGCCGGCCTGCAGGAAGGCATCGTCAAGGGCAACACGCTGTTCAACCTGCCGTCCGCGTTCACCTACCTGGGCGCGGCCTACATCGGCAAGGTGCCGGTCTCGCTCATCGTCACCGCGATCATCTTCGTGATCACCGGCCTGTTCCTGCGCTACCACCGGGTGGGCCGGGCCATCTACGCGGTCGGCGGCAATCGGGAGGCGGCCCGCGCGGCCGGGATCAAGGTAGACCGGATCCGGCTCGGCGTCTACGTGGCCGGCAGCGTGCTGGCCGCGGTCGGCGGCCTGATGGAAGCCGGCCGGGTCTCCGCCGTCACCGGCCAGCAGGGCTACCAGGAAGGGATCATCTTCGCGGTCTTCGCGGCCGCCGTGATCGGCGGGGTCAGCCTGCAGGGCGGCCGCGGGAACATGGTCGGCGCGGCGTCTGGTGTGATCTTGCTCGGCCTGGTGCAGAACATCCTTGACCTCGCCAACGCGCCGAACTACTGGATCGAGGCCATCGACGGCGCCGTCATCCTGGTCGCCCTGGTGCTGGCCAGGCTGATCGGCGGAGAGGCCACGGCCGAATGAGCGGCAGGAAGACTCCGTCATGACGACGATCCTGGGCTTCGAGACATACGACGTCCGGTTCCCGACCTCACGCATGCTGGATGGCTCGGACGCCATGAACCCGAGCCCGGACTACTCGGCGGCGGCACTCATCGTGCGGACCGACGGGCCGGATGGGCTGGCCGGGTACGCGCACGTGTTCACCATCGGCCGGGGCAACGAGATCCAGCTGGCCGCCATCCGGGCGTTCGAGCCGTTCCTGGCCGGCCGGGACCTCGACGAAATCCTGGCCGACCTGGGCGGGCTGAGCCGGCGGCTGACCGGGGACAGCCCGCTGCGCTGGCTCGGCCCGGAGCGGGGCGTGGTGCACATGGCCATCGGCGCGGTGCTGAACGCGTGCTGGGACCTGGCCGCCCGGCGCGCGGGCCAGCCGCTCTGGCAGCTGCTGGCCGGGCTGCCGGTGGCCGAGATCGTCTCGCTGGTCAACTTCCGCTACCTGTCCGACGTGCTGACTCCGGAGGAGGCCACCGAGCTGCTGGAACGCGCCGCGCCCGGACGGGAGACCCGGATGAAGGCGCTGCTGGCCGACGGTTACCCGGCCTACACCACCACCCCAGGCTGGCTGGGCTATTCCGACGACCGGCTGGCCGAGCTGTGCGCCGAGGCGGTACAGGACGGCTTCCCCCAGGTCAAGCTCAAGGTCGGCGCGCGCCTCGAAGATGACCTGCGGCGCTGCGCTATCGCCCGGGGCGCGGTCGGCGACGAGGTGCGCATCGCACTGGACGCGAACCAGGTCTGGGACGTGCCCGAAGCCATCGCCTGGGTCGGCGCGCTGGCCCCGTTCCGGCCCGCCTGGATCGAGGAGCCGACCAGCCCGGACGACATCCTGGGCACGGCGCAGGTGCGCCGCGGGGTACAGCCGGTCCGGGTGGCCACCGGCGAGCACGTCGCCAACCGGGTGATCTTCAAGCAGCTACTGCAGGCGCAGGCCATCGACGTCATGCAGATCGACGCGTGCCGGGTGGCGGGGGTCAACGAGAACGTGGCCAACCTGCTGCTGGCGGCCAGGTTCGGGGTGCCGGTCTGCCCGCACGGCGGCGGCGTGGGACTGTGCGAGATGGTCCAGCATCTGTCAATGTTCGACTACGTTGCGCTATCCGGCACGACCGAGGACCGCCAGATCGAATGGATCGACCACTTGCACGAGCACTTCACGGCGCCGGCCAGGGTCGCGCACGGGCGCTACCTGACGCCGCTGGCACCCGGCGCGTCGGCCGAGCTGAAGCCCGAGTCGGTCAAGGAGTTCAGCTACCCAGACGGGGCCGCCTGGCGCTCTCATGATCGTTGACGCGCATCATCATCTGTGGGATCCGGGCGCCCGGCGGCACGCCTGGCTGGACGCGCTGCCGCAGCTGCGCCGCCCGTTCGGTATCCGCGAATTCAGCCAGCTCGCCGCCGCGCATTCGGTGACGGCCAGCGTGCTGGTGCAGGTGCTGGCATCAACCGCGGAGACCGAGGAGTTCCTGGTCCTGGCCGGCCGCACGCCGCTGCTGGCCGGCGTGGTCGGCTGGGCCGACCTGACCGCCCCGGGCATCGGCGATGAGCTGGCCCGGCTCCGCCAGCTGCCCGGCGGTGACCGCCTGGCCGGCATCCGGCACCTGGTTCAGGACGAGCCGGACCCGGACTGGCTGAGCCGGCCGGACGTGCGCCGCGGGCTGCGCGCGGTGGGTGACGCCGGGCTGGTGTACGACCTGCTGGTCCGGCCCGGGCAGCTGCCCGCGGCCATCGCGGTGGCGCGCGAACTCGGCGATGTCCGCTTGGTGCTGGACCACGGGGCCAAGCCGGACATCGCGCACGGCCAGGCCGAGCCCTGGTCCACCCTGATCGGCGAGCTGGCCGCCGCGCCCAACGTCAGCTGCAAGCTGTCCGGGCTGGTCACCGAGGCGGGCCCGGGCTGGGAGCCGGCCCAGATCACCCCGTACGCAAACCGGCTGCTCGACTGTTTCGGGCCGGCCCGGCTGATGTTCGGGTCGGACTGGCCGGTGTGCACGCTGGCCGCGGGCTACAACGACGTGCTGCGGCTGGCCGTCACCGCGCTGGCCGGCCGGCTCAGCCAGGCCGAGCTGGACGGCCTGCTGGCCGGGAACGCCGCCCGCTGCTACGGCCTGCGGCTCCAGGACTGAGTCCTACACCGCCGAGCCTTACAACACTGGTTGCTACAACACTGGGTGCTACAACACTGGGTCCTACAACACCGAAGCCAGCCACTGCTGGACGGCGGCGATGTGCACGGTGGACCAGGACCGGGCCACCTCCGGATCGTGCGAGGCCAGCGCGTCCAGGATGGCCCGGTGCTCGGCCAGCGTCCGCTGGGTCGCGCCGGCCTGGGTGAGCCCGCGCCACACCCGGGCCCGGAACGTCGGCCCGGAGAGCGAATCCAGCAGCGAGCAGAGCACGGTGTTCCCCGAGCAGGCCGAGATGCGCCGGTGGAACTCCAGGTCGCTGGCGACCAGCTCCTCCACTCCGGGATCGTCGCCCAGGCTGTCCAGCAGCCCGCGCAGCCCGTCCAGTTCCGCCACGGTGATCCGCTCCGCCGCCATGGCCGTGGCCTCTGGCTCCAGGATCCGGCGTACCTGGAGGAACTCCAGCACGGTCGTGTCCCGGTGGAAGTCCACGATGAAGCTGAGCGCTTCGAGCAGCAGCGGCGGCTGCAGGCTGGTCACGTAGGTGCCGTCGCCGCGCCGCACGTCCAGGATGTTGACCAGGGACAGCGCCTTGACCGCCTCGCGCAGCGAACTACGGGACAGGCCCAGCTCAGCGGCCAGATCGGCTTCCCGGGGCAGCCGGTCCCCGGCGCGCAGTGTGCCGGACACGATCATGGCCTTGATCTTCTCGATCGCCTCGTCTGTCAGCGCCACGGCTGCCCTCCGTACCCGAACCGCCTACTGCGCTGCTGCCCCAGGCCCTGGCTTCCGACATCCGCGCACATCCGATGTTTCCCGAGACTATCCCACGGGTGCGGCCCAGCTCAGAATGGTGGGAAGCTATAGCTGTGCTACTGCTCTTCCTGCTGTGCGGCATCCTGGCCGGCTTTGCCGCCCACCGTTTCGCGGCCGCGCGCGCCTCGATGCGCACGCTCAACACGGCCAAGCGCGGGGTCGGCACGGTACGGAAGACGGCGTGGCGGCACGCCGGCCTGGGCCTGCTGTTCCTCGCCGGCCTGATCTTGCTGCTCTACATGGTCGGGCGGCTGGGCGGCTGAGCCACTGCGGGCTCAGAACGACGAGCCAGCCGGCCACTTGCCCACGGTGAACGTGGGGTGCCAGAAGCCGAGCGGCCAGAAGAAGATCGAGATGAAGTACTGCACCCAGCTGTGCAGCGCGGCCAGGTTGAGTCCGGCGTGCGGCAGGTGCGGGGACGCGGTGTTCAGGAACACGCCGATAAGGATGTAAACCACGATGACCAGGCCTTTGACGCTGAACAGCGCCTTGACATAATCCACCGCAGCTCCCCTTCCACTTTGCTGGCAGGATAGTTCGGCGCTGGCCATCTGCCACGGTGACACCCCGGCGGGATGTCGGTCGGTGCTGATAACAAGGGACACATGGCTGCCACCACCGCCGACATCCTGCGTGACGAAGCCGAGCGCTGCCTGCGCGCGCTGGCCGGTGAGCAGGCCCGGCTGCGTGCGGACCAGTGGACCGCGATCGAGGCGCTGGCCGGCGGCCGCCGCCGGGCGCTGGTCGTGCAGCGCACCGGCTGGGGCAAGTCCGCGGTCTACTTCGTGGCCACGGCGCTGCTCCGGGCCCGTGGCGCCGGGCCCGCGGTGATCGTCTCCCCGCTGCTCGCGCTGATGCGCAACCAGATCGACGCGGCCGCCCGGGCCGGCCTGCACGCCCGCACGGTCAACTCGGCCAACGTCACCGAGTGGGACGAGATCTACGCGGAGATCGCCGCGGGGGCCGTCAACGTGCTGCTGGTCAGCCCGGAGCGGCTGAACAACCCGGGGTTCCGCGACCTGATCCTGCCCCGGCTGGCCGCCACCGCCGGGCTGCTGGTGGTGGACGAGGCGCACTGCATCTCCGACTGGGGCCACGACTTCCGGCCCGACTACCGCCGGCTGCGCACCCTGCTGGCCGGGCTGCCGGCTGGCGTGCCGGTGCTGGCCACCACGGCCACCGCCAATGCCCGGGTCACCCACGACGTGGCCGAGCAGCTGGCCGGCGGCGACGGCGACGTGCTGGTGCTGCGCGGCCCGCTGGACCGGGACAGCCTGCGGCTGGGTGTGGTCCGGCTGCCCACCGCGCAGCAGCGGCTCGGCTGGCTGGACGGGCAGCTGGCAGGCCTGCCCGGCTCCGGCATCATCTACGCGCTCACCGTGGCCGCGGCCCAGGAGACCGCGGCCTTCCTCCGCGACCGGGGCCACCAGGTCGCCGCGTACACCGGCCGGGACGAGCAGGCCGACCGGCTGGCCGCCGAGCAGGCGCTGCTGGCCGGGGAGCTCAAGGCGCTGGTCGCGACCAGCGCGCTCGGCATGGGCTTCGACCATCCGGACCTGGGCTTCGTGGTGCACCTGGGCGCCCCGCAGTCGCCGGTCGCGTACTACCAGCAGATCGGCCGGGCCGGGCGGGCAGTCCCCCGGGCCGAGGTGATCCTGCTGCCCGGGCCGGAAGACCGGGATATCTGGGCTTACTTCGCCTCACTGGCCTTCCCGCCGGAGCCGGTGGTCCGGTCCACGCTGGCCGCGCTGGGCGCGGCCGGACGGCCGCTGTCGGCCAGCGCGCTGGAAACCCAAGTGGACCTCAGCCGGGCCCGGCTGGAAATGATGCTCAAGGTCCTGGACGTGGACGGCGCGGTGTGCCGGGTCAGCGGCGGCTGGACCGCGACCGGCCAGCCGTGGGCCTACGACGCGGACCGCTATGCCAGGGTGGCCGCCGAGCGGCAGCGCGAGCAGCAGGCCATGCTCAGCTACCTGGGCACCAGCCAGTGCCGGATGGAGTTCCTCCGGCAGCAGCTGGACGATCCGGCGGCCGGGCCGTGCGGCCGGTGCGACAACTGCACCGGGCAACCGTGGCCCACCGCCGTGCCCGAAGCGGGCGCCGCGGCCGCGCAGGCCCGGCTGCTCCGGCCCGGGCTCGATGTCACCCCGCGCCGGATGTGGCCGCCCGGCATGCCCGCCCTGGGCGTCGAGGTCTCCGGCAAGATCGCCCCGGACCAGGCCGCCGACACCGGGCGGGCACTTGGCCGCCTGACCGGGCTTGGCTGGGGCGTACGGCTGCGCGCCGTGCTGGGTGATGAGCCACCAGCTGGCGTTCGGGAAGAAGGGGTCGACGAGGCGGTGCCGGATGACCTGGTAGCGGCCCTGGTACAGGTGCTGGCCGCATGGGAATGGCCGCGGCGGCAGGCCGGCGTGGTCAGCCTGCCCAGCCGGAGCCGGCCTCGCCTGGTGGGCAGCCTGGCCGAGCGGATCGCCGGGATCGGGCGCCTGCCGCTGCTCGGCTCGCTCGGCTACGCGGGCCACGGGCCCGGGCCGCGCCAGTTCAACAGCCCACAGCGGCTCCAGGCCGTGTGGCGTGAGCTGGTGCTGCCCGGCCCGGTGCGGGCGGCGGTAGCCGGCCTGGACGGCCCGGTGCTGCTCATCGACGACCGGATCGAGACCGGCTGGACCATGACCGTGGCGGCCAAACTGCTCCGTGAGGCCGGCGTCCCCGTCGTGCTGCCGCTCGCCCTGGCCGTCACTACCGGCTAGCCCACTGTTGCCGATGCGGCCAGAGAGGCGCAGATTAGGAGAGCACGGCATGGCCGGTCGCCGGGGTGAGTGCGTCGCTGGTAGTGGCACCGGCCGCCAGGTGGGCATCGAAAGGGGGCATACCAGCATGCGGCGACAACTATGGCGTAACCGCCTGTACGCAATCACGGCGGTGGTCGCAGGGGCGGTTACGGCGCTGGCGCTGGGCGGCGCCATGCCGGCGGTATCGTTTGCCGCCCTGTCATCGGCGGCCAGGGCAGGAGCGGCACCACATGCCCTCGGCGAACTCGACTGCAACGGGCTGAGCACCACCCAGCGGGCGGTGAAGCAGGGCCTGTCCTGCCTCGACCCGCGCGGGCCGGGGGTCAGCCGGTTCGAGGACAACGGCCACTACATCGGGCATGACGAGCCATCGGTCCGGTTCCTGTCCAGCCAGCCGGGCTCGGGCAACAACATCACGTTCAACGAGCGGCTGCCGGTCGAGCCGGCCAAGCTGCCGACCGTGCGCCATCCCGGCCAGGACGTCACGCACACGTTCGAGCTGAGCATCGCGCCGTGGTTCTCCACCACGGTGTGCGACCCGAATTCCGCGCCGCTGACGCCATGTAAGCCCGAATCCGACGCCAACGCCCCGTCCGGCAGCTACCCGGGCGCGGGCGCGGGATTCGTGGAGCTGCAGTTTTACCCACCCGGTTTCGCGCCGTTCAGCGACGCGATCAGCTGCGACAACAGCCACTGGTGCTCGGCGCTGAACATCGACAGCCTGGAGTGCCAGGGCAACGGGTCCGGTGCGTGCAATGCGCAGTGCACCGAGCCGGTCAACTTCGCGTTCGTGCAGACCAACGGCGTGCCGACCGGGCCGCCCAGCCCGCAGCTGAGTAACCAGGCCACGTTCCGGCCGAACCGGCACACGCTGCTGATGAATCCGGGCGACCGGATATCGGTGCAGATGTTCAACGCCAGGATCCCGGGAGGTCATGCGCTAGAAGTGAAAGAGACCGACTGGTCTACGGGGCAGAGTGGCTTCATGATCGCCTCGGGCCGGAACGGCTTCATGAACACCAACCCGTTCAGCTGCGCGGGCCACCGGTTCAATTTCCAGCCGGAGTACAACACCGCCCGGGCGCAGAACATCATCCCGTGGGGCATCGGGCCGTACATGATCAACGACCAGTTCGAGATCGGCCACTTCGAGCCGTGCACGTCGGTCAGCGGCGCCGCCACCACCTCGCTGGGCAAGCACCACACCGACACGTACTACAAGCACTGCGCCGGGCCCTACGAGCCGGCCAGGGACACCGCGAAAGCCGGGCTGGAGCCGAACGACGCCCCGTGCTACAAGTTCGGCGACCGGCATACCGGCCTGGCCGCGCCGAACCTGGTCACCGGCTGCCCGGTGTTCTTCGACGCGATCGGTGACCTGGACTACGACGGCACGCCGTACCGGGCGGACTGGCCGGACTCGGTGCAGCCGGACCGGTACCCGTCCACGTTCCTGCAACAACAGCCGACCACGGTCGGCGGTCACCACTATCCGGCCATCCAGTTCGTGACCGACGCGAGCGCGACGGAGTTCAACACGAACTGCAACCTGAACACCGGCTCGGGCTGCGTGCTGCCGCCCAAGGGCCCTGGGCACTTCTATCCGTACTGGACCCAGGCCGCAGTCGGCGGCAGTTGCGTGTGGGAGTTCGGCAACATGCGCAACGGCAACACGTTCGGCCAGGACGCCCAGTACGGGAAGGTCGCGCCGGGCACGCTCGGCGCGTTCGTCGGGCCGGTGATGCGCAACCCGAACTGCTGACGCCGCGGGCCGGCCGTCCCGCACGGGATGGCCGGCCCACCGGGCGGCTGGCGTTGGCCGAGCGAGTCTTCAGGCTAGGCCAGCCCATGAGTACCGGACGCCGATCGCCACCACCAGTGCCCCCAGCACCCGGCGGATTGCTACGTCAGGCAGCCGGGACTGAATCCGGGCGCCGGTATAACCGCCCGCCAGCCCACCCAGCCCGAGCGCGATGCCGGTCGGCCAGTCTGGGGCCACCGGGCCATGCGCGTGCACCGACAAGGCGGTGAACGTAATCACGCCAGCGACCGATGTCACAAGCGTCGACGCCAGCGCCGCCGGGGCCACCTCGGCCGGCCGCCGCCCCTCCCCGATCAGCAGCGGCGCCAGGATCGAGCCGCCACCGATCCCGTAGATCCCGCCAATACATCCCACCGCGGCCGCCAGCGCCACTAGCGCCGGGGCCGGGATCACCCGCACCGGCCCGGCGGTACGCTCCGGGTAGCCCGGCCGCGTCACGGCCAGCCAGCCGCCCAGCGGAACCAGCACTGCCGCCACCACCAGGTCAAAGACCCGGGAATCCGGCAGCAACTCGACCCGGATCACCGAGCCCGCCACCACCCCCGGCAACGTCCCGCTGATCAGCACGAGGGCCAGCCGGCCGCCGGTCTGCCCCTGCCGCCAGTACCGGTACAGCGCCCCCGGCGCGGCCACCACGTTGTACAGCAGGTTGGTCGGGGTGACCGCTGGGCTGGGCGTACCCAGCACACCGACCTGGAACGGCAGCAGCAGTACCGCACCTGACACGCCCGCGGGCGTGGCCGCCACCGCGATCACAAACGCGGCCACCAGCGCGAGCAGCTCGGTCCAGCCCGCTCCCAGCACCTGATCACGCTAACCAGCCCCTGACCAGGTCACCATCGGATGACCGGCTAATTGCGCCGCGCAACCCCGCGCTGCGCCCCGGCCACTCCCGGTCAGCTGTGGCCGGCGATTGGGTGTGGGGCGTACAACTCCTCCAGGCGGCCCATCTCGTCCGCGCTGAGCTTCAGCTGCTCGGCGGCCAGCGCGTCCTGCAGGTGCGCCACCTTGGTGGCACCCACGATCGGTGCGGTCACCCCGGGCCGGTGCAGCAGCCAGGCCAGCGCGACCTGGGCGGGCGGCACCCCCCGGTCGGCCGCGACCTCGGCCGCGCGGTCCGCGACGTCGTAGTCCTCGGTCATGCTGTACAAGCTGTCGCCGAACGCGTCGCTGTTGGCCCGGGTGGTGTGCTTGCCGCCGTCCCGGGTCCGGTTGCCGGCCAGCAGGCCACGGGCCAGCGGGCTCCACGGGATCACCCCGACGCCCTGGTCGATGCACTGCGGGATCATCTCCCGCTCTTCCTCGCGGTAGACCAGGTTGTAGTAGTCCTGCATGGACACGAACCGGGTCCAGCCGTGCGCGTCCGCCGTGTACTGCGCCTTGGCGAACTGCCAGGCGAACATGCTGCTGGCGCCGATGTACCGGGCCTTGCCCGACTTGACCACGTCGTGCAGCGCGGCCATCGTCTCCTCTATCGGCGTGCCCGGGTCCCAGCGGTGGATCTGGTACAGGTCCACGTAGTCCATGTCCAGCCGGGCTAGCGAGGCGTCGATCGACGCCAGGATGTGCTTACGGGACAGGCCGCGGCCGTTCTCGCCGGGCATGGTGGGACCGTGCACCTTGGTCGCCACCACGACTTCCTCGCGGCTGAACATCTTGCCCAGCAGGCGCCCGGTGGCGGTCTCACTGGCCCCCGCGGAGTAGACATCCGCGGTGTCGTAGAAGTTGACCCCGCCATCCGCGGCCGCCCGGACGATCGGCTCGGCCGCGGCCTCGTCCAGCACCCAGGGCCGTTCGCTGTTGTCGCCGTAGCTCATCATGCCGAGGCAGATCCGCGAGACGCGCAGCCCGGTCGCGCCGAGATTGACGTATTCCATGAGACCCCTCACGCAGTCGGATAATTCGACCCTACCGACGGGCGGCAAAGCGGTTAGCCCGGGTGGGCAGCCCGAGCGCGCCGCCTCAGCGGCCCTCAGCCTGGTAGCGGTGGATCCAATGAGCGTTGAGTTCGTCGGCCGGGCGCTCGTGCTGGACGCGGATCTCCCGCCCGGCCGGGAGGCCGGGCCCGAGGAAGCCGAGGACGTCAGTGGCGACGCTGGCCGGATCGGCGGCCAGCTCCGCATAGCGCACCGGGTACGGCTCAATACCGGCCGATTCGAACCATTCCCGCCAGGCCGCATTGTGCGCGCCGATCAAATTGACCAGCTGCTCAATCCGGCCGTGGTCGAAATGCGGCGCACGGGCCGGCCGCTGCCGCTTCGGCTGGATGGTTTGGAACCATACGCCGGTTTGCCCGGCCCGCAGCCACGACACCGCCTGGGCCAGCACATCATCCCGGCACAGGTAGATGAAACGGGTGGCGCCGAACGCCCGGTGCAGCCGACCGGCGCCCGCCCGGCCGGAAGAGTGCATTACTTCCGGCATGGCGAAAAGTCAATGCAGAAAAGATTGGATTGACCCATGGGATACCCAGGTGGCGCCGGTACAGCCACCGGGACCAGGCATATCGGCCACGGTCAGGCCGGGCGCACCAGGCCGTCAGCGGCCGCGCAGCCGTCACAGCGCGCGGGACCGCGCAGCCGCGCAGCCGTCACAGCGCGCGGGACCGCGCAGCCGCGCAGCCGTCACAGCGCGCGGGACCCCGCAGCCGCGCAGCCGTCACAGCGCGCGGGACCCCGCAGCCGCCCGGCCCACCCCCGGTCCCAGCCCTCCGGTCCCCGGCCCCCGGTCCCCGGCCCCGGCCCCCGGTCCCCGGCCCCGGCCCCCGGTCCCCGGCCTCGGACAGGCTGAATCATTCATGCGCACCTGACCGCCCCGTGTGACTGAATCACTCATGCGGTTGGCTCCGGGCCGGGGCAGCGCGTCAGCCACGAGAATGGTCCGGTTGCCCGAACAAAATAGAATAGCTCTGGACAAAAATCGGAGCCCCGGCCCACCCGGTCCCGGCCCCGGATGGCTGAGCAGCCCGGTGGGCACGGTACCCTCCCTCTAGTACGCTGACTGATATATTGGCCGTCGTACTAAAGGGAGGCCGGATGGGAGCGGATAACCAGGACGTGCTGCGCCGGGCCGGGGACGCGTCGGTGCTGATCCTGACCAGCCTGGCCGATGGACCCAAGCACGGGTACGCGCTGATCCAGGACATCAAGGGGTTCGCCGGGCTGCAACTCGGCCCGGGCACACTGTACGGCGCGCTGGACCGGCTGGAACGGCTCGGCCTGGTCGAGGCGCTGCCCACCGACGAGCGGCGGCATCCCTACCAGATCACGGCGGCCGGGGCGGCAGCGCTGCGCGCGCACCTCGATTCGCTGGAACGGGTCAGCGCGGTGGGCCGGCTCCGGCTGCGGCTGGGCGGGATCTGATGCCCGGGCTACCGGCGCCCCGCGTGGTCGGCCTCGCGCTGCGCTGCTACCCGCGGCGGTGGCGGCGGCGGCATGGCACCGAAGCCGCCGAACTGGCCGCGCTGCTGATCGCGGACGGCGTGCCGGCCCGCTCGGTCGCCTGGAGTTATCTGTGCGCCGCGGCCCGCGAGCGGCTGACCCCGCAGCCCGGCCACCGGTTGGCTGCGGCAGTGGCCGCCGTGCTGATCGTGGCAGGCTCGCTCGGCGTCCCGCTGGGCCTGCTGTCCGCATCCGCGCCGGCCAGCGCCGCCAGCGCGGCCCGGGGGCACACCGCCCGCCCGGGCGCGCAGCCAGCCTGCACCGCACACCCACACCCGCCCGCACACCCACACCCGCCCTCACACCCACACCCGCCCGCACACCCACGCACGCACTCACACCCACACTCACGGGATGATCATGGCCAGCACTGCTGACCAGGCCACGCCGACCGCTACCCGCCGCGCGGACGGGCGCGGCCGGGCCGTGGCCGAGACGGCCGCCCTCATCGTCATGGTTGTGCTGCTGGCCCTGGGCGTCCGGGCGTTCGGCTACCAGACGTTCTGGATCCCCAGCACGTCCATGGTGCCGGCCCTCCAGGAGGGCGACCGGATCCTGGTGCAGAAGGCGTTCTACAACTGGCATGACCTGCACCAGGGCGACATCGTGGTGTTCAGCCGGCCGCCGCGCGACCACTGTGGCGGGGCCGCCGACAGCGACCTGGTCAAGCGGGTCATCGCACTGCCCGGGCAGACGATTTACTCGGCCGGCAACACCGTGTACGTGAACGGGCGGCCGCTAGCCGAGCCGTACCTGCCACGGATCGACCCGCTCGGGCCGCCGATACCGGACGCCAGCCGGCTGCACCCGTTCCGCGTCCCGGCCGGGGACTTCTATGTGCTCGGCGACAACCGGCAGATCTCCTGCGACAGCCGCTTCTGGGGCCCGATCACGGGCAGCAGCATCGTCGGCCGGGTGGTGCTGCTGCTGTGGCGCGACGGCCACCCCGACCTGCACGCGTTCTGATCAGGCCACGTACGGCGGGGTGCCGGAGTCGTTGGTCATCGGGCGGCCGGCCGCGGCCCAGCCCTGCATGCCGTCGCTCACGTTCACCGCGTCCCAGCCCGCCCCGGCCAGCGCGTGTGCGGCCCGGTTGGACCGGGCGCCGCTCCGGCAGATCAGGTAGACCGGGCCGTCCTGCGGGATCTCGGTGTACCGCTCGCCGAGCTCGCCCAGCGGGATATGCGCCGCGCCCGGCGCGTGCCCGGCCGTCCACTCCTCAGGCTCACGGACATCCACCAGCCGCGCATCGGCCGGCACTTCCGCCGCGGGCACCTGTCCGGGCGCCGGCTGGCCTGCCGCGCCTGGGCCCGCGGTCATGCTGCACTCCGGTTCATTGCTGGCACCCTCCCCGCTCTCCTGCTGCCTATCAACTCATTGTGGCGTGCCGGACACGCTTATGTGCGTCAATCCTGCCCCATCTGCTCATTCGGCACCTGCTCGTCCAGGCACTGCTCATCTAGACCCTGCTCATCCAGACCTAGCGGCGGGTCCTGGCCGGCCAGCCGCCGGTAGGCCGGCCCGAGCAGGTCGGCCAGCCGGGTGCCGCGGATCTGCACGTCCGGCGGCTCAGCCGAACGCAGCAGCAGGTCGGGCGGCACCGGCGGGGTGGTCTGGGCGGCGCGCAGCCGGGCCCGGCTCACCCCTGGCGACCAGAACCGGTCCAGGCACTGCGCCAGCGGTGCGACGGTTGGGGCCGGCACCGCGGCGGTCCCCGGCCCCGGCGGCGGTGCGAGGTCCGCGGCCCGGCCCGGGGCCGGCCCGCGCAGCGCGGCCAGCAGGTCGGTCCGGTCCCGGCCCCGCCAGGCCAGCATGCCGAACGGGTCGTCGTCGAACCGCTCGGCGAGCACGTAGCAGACCGCGGCCAGGTGCTTGCACGGCACTCCCCAGTCCGGGCAGGAGCAGAACAGGTCGAGGTCCCGCGCCGACCGGGGGAACAGCGGGGTGCCACAGTCCGCAAACACTCGCTCGATCTCGTGCGGCATCTCTCCGGCCAGCAGTTTGGCCCGGAACAGCGCCTGCCCGCGGAGCGCCTCAATGACCCGCCGCCACTGTGCGGTGGTCAGCGGTAGCACGCCGATCCGCACCTGGTAGGGCACTGGCCGGGAACCCTGCACCCGGGCCCGCACCAGGCCGTGCCCGAGCTCGAACTCCAGCACCTGGCCGCGCCGGGCGTAGTTCCGGCCGCGGGCCAGCCGGCCGCTCATCCCGAACGACTCCAGCACCTCGACGAACCGGCGCGACCACCATTGCTCGCCGATGGCGCCCCGCTGGCTGCGTGCCTTGATGCCGCCCTCGACCTGGATGGGCGGCCCCGCCTCAGCCCACCACCCCGTGTCCCGCTCGCTCATTCGGACACCGCCTCCGGCGACAGGGCCAGCACGTCGCGCAGGTCAGCGGTGGACAGCTCGGTGAGCCAGCTTTCGCCGGTTCCGACGATCCGCTCAGCCAGCGCCTTCTTCTCCTCGATCATCGAGTCGATGCGCTCTTCCAGGGTGCCGACGCAGACGAACTTGCGCACCTGCACATCCCGCCGCTGCCCGATCCGGAACGCCCGGTCGGTGGCCTGATCCTCCACCGCCGGATTCCACCACCGGTCGAAGTGGATCACGTGATTGGCCCCGGTCAGATTCAGCCCGGTACCGCCGGCCTTGAGCGAGAGCAGGAACACGGCGGGCTCGCTGAGCGACTGGAAGCTGGCCACCATCTCGTCCCGGGCCTTCTTGGCCGTGCCGCCATGCAGGTACAGCACCGGGCAGCCGAGCCGGGCGGTCAGGTACGGCTGCAGCACCCGGCCGAACTCGGCGTACTGGGTGAAACACAGCGCCTTGTCGCCGGCCGTGACGATCTCGTCGCCGATCTCCTCCAGCCGGGCCAGCTTGCCGGACCGGCCGGGCAGCCGCGACCCGTCGCCGAGCAGGTGGGCGGGATGGTT
Organism: uncultured Actinomycetes bacterium; assembly: GCA_963834705.1. Classification (GTDB taxonomy): domain Bacteria; phylum Actinomycetota; class Actinomycetes; order Streptosporangiales; family Streptosporangiaceae; genus RYN-230. The sequence continues at coordinate 293,751 of CAWICV010000015.1, read as the reverse complement.
GCAGACCTGCTTGAGCCTGGCCATCGTGGCCAGCACCAGGCCGCGGCGCTCGATGTCCTGCTCGGCCGACTCGATCCGGGCCAGCATGTCGGCCACGGTGGCCTGGTACAGCGACGCCTGCTCGGAGGTGAGGTTGCACCACACCTTCATCTCGATCTTGTCCGGCAGGTCGGAGATGATCGACCGGTCGGTCTTCACCCGGCGCAGGATGAACGGCCCGGTCAGCCGCTTCAGCCGGTCTGCCGCGTCCTCGTCGCCGTGCCGCTCCACTGGGACCGCGAAGCTGGTGCGGAATTTCTCCGCCGGGCCGAGCAGCCCCGGGCTGGTGAACTCCATGATCGACCACAGCTCGCCGAGCCGGTTCTCCACCGGCGTGCCGGTCAGCGCGATCCGGGACGCGGCGGGCAGGCTGCGCACCGCGCGGGCCTGCCGGGTGCCCGCGTTCTTGATGTTCTGCGCCTCGTCGCAGACCACCCGCTGCCAGCCCACCGCGGCCAGTTCGTCGCGGTCCCGGGCCGCGATGGCGTACGTGGTGATGACCAGGTCAGCCGCGCCCAGCGTGTCCCGCAGTTCCGCCCCGGACAGCCGGTCCACCCCATGGTGCACATGCACCACCAGGTCCGGCGTGAACCGCTCCGCCTCCTTCTGCCAGTTGCCGACCAGCGACATGGGGCACACCAGCAACGTCGGGCCGGTCTTCCGTCCGGTGTCCTTCTCGTGGGCGAGCAGCGAGAGGGTGGCGGGGGATTTACCCATTCCCATGTCGTCCGCGAGGATGCCGCCCAGGCCGAGGCTGCTCAGGAACGACAGCCACGCCAGCCCGCGCTCCTGATACGGGCGGAGCTTGCCCTGGAACGAGACGGGGGTGGCCAGCGGCGTCAGGCTGCGCTCGGCCTGGCCGGACAGCAGGTCGCCGAGCCAGCCGTCGGCGTCCACTGCGGTGACCGGGAGGTCTTCTTCCGGGCCGCGCAGGCCGGCCAGCAGGACGTCGCCTGCGGGCAGCTCGCCGGAGCGGTCGCTCTCCAGGAACTTCAGCGCCGCCTTCAGGTTGCGCTCGTCCAACTCCACCCACTGGCCGCGGATCCGGACCAGCGGGATCTTCAGCCGGGCCAGCTCGGCCAGCTCACCGGGGTCCAGGGTGGTGTCGCCCACGGCCAGCTCGTAGCGGAACTGGACCAGGTCGTGCAGGCCGAATCCGGCCCCGCTGCCCGCACTGTCCGCCCCGGTGCCGGGGCTGCTCCGGGTGCGCGAGGTGAGCTTGAGGCCGAGCCGGGCCTTGCGGGCCCAGTCCGGCAGCAGCACGCCGAAGCCGGCCCCGGCCAGCATCGGGCCGGTCTCGGTCAGGAAGCGGAACGCACCGGCCGTGTCCATCTCGACGTCGGCCGGTGCGGGCGCGCGCAGCGCGGTGTCCAGCTCACCGAACAGCCGGGTGGCCGCGCCCAGCCCGGCCAGCAGTTCCTCGTCCGGGTACATGATGCCGCCGGGCGACCAGCCGCCGGTGCCCGCCCACACGTCGCCGGCCGGGAGCATCAGGCTGGGGTCCTCGGTGGACTGCAGGGCGAACTCGACCCGCCACGGCGGGGCCGCCGGGTCCTGGCCATTGGCCGGCTCAGCCGCCTCGTCAGCTTCGGCCAGCGGCTCGACCAGCCGGAAGCAGGTGCGCACCGGCCCGGCCGGCGCCTGGGCCGCGGCCCGCCAGTCGTCCACGGCGGCGGCCAGCGCGGCCGCCGTCTCGTGCTCCGCCGCCTCCACTAGGACGTCCGGGTCCGGGCTGGTCAGCGCGGCGGCCCAGCGCTCGGTCACCGGGATGGCGGTGGGCCGGCGGCCGCGGCGCGGTGGCAGCAGCGCCCAGCCCGGCGGCCCCGCGGCCAGCCGGGCCCGGGCCGCCGCGTCGGCCAGCGCGGCCAGCCCGGCGGCCAGGATCGGGGCGGGCGGCTCACCGCCCGGTTCGGCGGCCCGGCACAGCGGCGGCATGGCCTCGGCGAACTCCGCCGTCCGCCGCGCGTCATGCCCGGTCAGCACCGGGCGCCAGCGGGCCGCCCAGGTGGCCGGCGCGCCCGGCGGGCTCCCTGCTCCGTCAGCTGCGCCGCCTGGGCCGTCAGCCGCGCCGCTCAGGCCGTCGGCGCGGGTCCCCAGACCGCCGGCGCGGGTCCCCAGACCGCCGGCCGGGATGCCCAAGCCGTCGGCGGGCGGCTGCAGCGCGGGCAGCAGCCGGCCCCGGGCGGCCAGGTCATCCGCGAACCAGGCCACCGCCGCCCAGTAGGTCACCGATCCCCCGGCGGCCAGCTCCAGGACGTCATCGGGTGCTTCGCGGCCGGGACCGGCCAGATCGAGGGGGCCGGCCGCGAGCGGCTCCCCCGGGGCGGCCAGCCGGTCCAGTGCGGCCAGCACGTCCAGCGCGGCCGTGGCCTCGACGGCCAGCGCGGGCACCCGCCAGCAGCCGAGCGCAGGAAAACGCCGCCGGCCGCCATCGTCGGCGCCGGTGGCCGGCCTGATCAGCTCGGGCGCGGCCTGCGGGCCGTCCGGGGCGGACGGCAGCCACACGGTCAGCTCATCGGCGGCCGCCTGCCGGGCCGCGTGGGCCGCGGATTCACCCAGGCTGGCCAGCGCACCGGCCATGGTCTCCGGGTCAGCGGCGAAGGGGTGCGGCCGGGGCGCACGCGACCGCCGGCCCGGCCGCGGCCCGGCCGGCGACCCGTCCGCAGGCTCCGGGGAACGCGCGGGCAGCCGCGCGTCCTCCGCCCACAGGCAGAGCGCGCCGCGCGCCCAGATCCCGTGGATGACCAGCATGTCCAGCGCTCCTCGCGGCTGAAGCGGCCAGGCGCCGGGCCGCCTGCCCCGTCCCGGTCAACCTAGCAACCCGCCGCGACAGTTCCGGCCACATCGCCGTGCAGCCAAGCCACACGCACGTTCCCACCCGCCTCCCTACCCGCGCATCTCCACCCGCCGCAACACGCGCGCATCCGGCCCGCCCAGCACAACAGCGCGGTGAGTTGCGGTCACCGGTACAGCAAACTCACCGCGCTGATGAACCGAGGGTGCGCTGGATGGGAAGGGGAAGCGCGTCACATGGAGCGCGGTGCGTTGTGCCCGGTGGGGCACAACGCACCGCGCTGACGGAAAGCCGGGTTAGGCGGCCAGGAAGGCCGCTGAGGCCAGCACGGCCTCGCCCTGCCGGATGAGGGCGTGCGCCTGCGGGCCGCTGACCGGCTGGTTTCCGAACGCGGCCCGGTCCAGTACCGCCCGGATCCGCCCGGCCACGCCGTCCCGGGCCGCGCCCAGCTGCCGCAACTGGTTCTCGATGGCGTTATAGCGGGCGTCGCCCGGCGAGGTGCTGGCCAATGCCCGGGTGGAGGCGCGCAGCGTGTCCAGCCCGAAGCGGCCGACCGCCGCTTCGAGCTGGGTGTACACCTGCCCGAGCCGGAGCAGGGCGGCACGGTTCACCCGCAGCGCCGGGGGCAGGTCGGCCGGGTCGAGCAGCTCGACCAGCACCCGGCCGTCCGGCACGTAGTCGTCGTGCAGGCCGAGCAGCTCCATCATGGTGGGCTGGATATTGGTGTGATCCGACCAGGCCGAGCTGTCTACGCCCAGGTGCGCCACCCCGGGCCCGACCATGCCCAGCCAGGTCGTGTTGATCCGCGAGGCGACGTCGCCGTGGTTCCACGCGTCGGTGCCGGCCGGCTCGGTGACACAGGACTTGCCGCAGCTGGCTGAGCCGCTGCTGAGCCAGAAGTTGTCGTTGCCGAACAGCACCAGCGACGGGGTCCGTTTCGGGTCCGCGGTGACCATGTGCAGCAGCTTCAGTTCGACCGGGTCGGCGAGGTAGTTGGTCAAACGGACTTTCTTGCCGCTGACTAGGTCCAGCTCCTTGAGCCGGGCCAGCTTCTGCTCCAGGGTGCGAACCGGCGCGGCGGTGCGGGCCGGCTGCCCGTGCAGGTAGAGCGCGGGCGCGGAGTCCGCCGCCACGTCGAACGGGGTGTGCACGCCGGCCGCGCCGAGCATGCCGGTCAGGTTCCCGTTGACCTCGCCGATCTTGCTGTAGTGGCAGGTCACCGTGACCCCGTTGCACCTGGCCGGGGTCGGCCCACTGCCGACGAAGTGGTCGCCCTCGTCGGCGGTGACCACGAACAGCGTGTTGGCCTTGGTAATGCCGTGCGCGGCCAGCCGGCGGAAGAACGTGCCGAACGCCGCGTTCTCCTCGCCGAGCTGCTTCTCGTAGCCGGCCTGCCCGGGACCGAACGGCTCGCCGGTGCTCCACGAGTCGTGCAGGTCGCTCAGGTAGGTGTCGGTCACCGAGACGCCGTGCGTCTGCATGTCCAGCGTGTAGGCGAGCGCGTTCGGCCCGGTCATCCCGTCGTAGCCGGGGAAGCCGACATCCCCGCTGGAGTCCTTGATGACCGCACCGTCCAGGTTGCGCACCGGGCCGGCCGGGCTGATCGCAGGCTGGATGAACTTGCTGCCGTACAGCGCCTGGTAACCGGTGTAGCCGCCGGGCTCGTCGGGCAGCGCGTCCGGGCGGCCGCCGTGCGCACACACCGCCGAACCATGGGCGCAGTGCACGGCCAGGCCCTCGAAATCGGCCGCGGCCTTGTTCTGCAGCTTGGGATTCTCCGCCTCCCTGGCCTCCGCCGAGTTCGCGCCGAACACGTGCGGCACGTCGGGGAGCGTGTTCTCCAGTTCGGTGTCCGCACCGGCCACCGTGCCGAAGTCGCAGCCCGCCCGGGTGTACGGGACCCAGGGCGCCGGGGTGTTCTGCCCGCTCCTGTCGATCAGCGTCGGGCGGGAGTCACCGACCGGCGTGCTGGCCAGCCCGGTGTCGTAGTCCACGATCGGGTCGGTCCAGTAGGCGAACGAGCCGGCCGTGTCGGTGACGCCATCCGGCTTGTAGTAGTTGTACTCGTTCGCGATCGGCATTCCCTGATCGCTGCCGTACAGCCCGGTCTCCGAGGTGACGATGTCGTCCGCGGTGTGCGCGATCAGCGGGGTGTGCTCGTGGTCGATCAGCGTCCCGTTCCCGGTCAGGAAGTGCAGCAGATTGGGCAGCTGTTCCAGGTCGCTGGGCACGTTCGGGTCGTCCCGCAGGTAATGCACGTTGTCAAACTGGATATAGATGACGTGCTTGATGGTGTCGCCGGAGGTGCCGGGGTGGCCCAGCACGCAGCCGGCCGAGGCGGCCGGACGGCGGCTGGCCGCGGCCGCGGCAGCCGGGGTCAGCGCGGCTGCGCCCAGTGACATCGCGGCGAGGGACATCGAGGTCAGGCCGGCCAGCAGGGCAGGTCGCGCTCTCCCGGCCGTGCGGAACGGCCGTGTGCTTCTCCCACTCATGCAGCGAAGCCAATCCCCCGCGGATAACGTTCAGGTTAAGGCAGGCCAGCGGTTGGGTAAACGTCCGCGGGCCCGGCCGGCTGCGAGAATGCCGATCATGCCGGACGACACAGCGCGCGTGCTGGCCCAGGCCAGGGAGCTGGCCAACAGGGTGCTTGCGCCCGCCGCGATGCAGGTGGAGGTCAGTCAGCAGGTGCCGCCAGCGCACCTGGACCTGCTGGCCGACGGCGGCTTCTACGGGCTGGCCGGCCCGCGCGAGGCCGGCGGCCTGGACCTGCCGCTCCCGGCTACCGGCCAGGTCATCGAGACACTGGCCGGCGCCTGCCTGTCCACCACGTTCGTCTGGACGCAGCAGCACACCGCCGTCCGCACCGTGGCCAGGTCAGCCAATGCCGGGCTGCGGACCGCGCTGCTCGGGCCGCTGTGCCGCGGCGAGCGCCGGGCTGCCCTGGCGCTGGGCGGCACACTGCCCGGGCCACCCCGGCTGCGCGCCCAGGCCGTGCCCGGCGGCTACCTGCTGGACGGCAGTTCGCCGTGGGTGACCGGCTGGGGGCTGACCGACACCCTGCTGGTGGCCGCCCGGGACGAGCAGGACACGATCGTCTGGGCCGTGCTGGACGTGCCCGCGCCCGGCACCCTGGCCCCCGAAACACTGGCCCCCGAAACACTGGCTGCCGAGCCGCTGCAGCTGGTCGCGGTGATGGCCAGCCGCACCGTAGAACTGCGGCTGCGCGAGCACTTCGTGCCCGCGGACCGGGTGGCGGGCACCATCGCGCTGGCCGGATGGCAGCAACTGGACCGGGCCGGGCTGCGGGTGAATGGCTCGCTGGCGCTCGGCCTGGCCGCCCGCTGTGCCCAGCTCGTCGGGCCGGGGCCGCTGGACGATCAGCTCACCGCGTGCCGCGCCGGGCTGGACAGCGCCGGTCCGGACCGGCTGCCCGCGGCCCGGGCGGCCGCCTGCGAGCTGGCCATGCGGGCCGCCGCGGCGCTGGTCGTGACGCAGGGTGCCACCGCGATCCTGGCCAGCCAGGACGCCCAGCGGCTGGCCCGGGAGGCCCTGTTCCTGCTGGTGTTCGGTTCCCGGCCTACCATCAAGCAGGCCCTGGCCGGGTTGCTGACCGGCGAGGGCGCGGAAGGGCCGGCCGGGTGGCCCGGGGACGGCGCGGAAGGAGCAGCATGGCGGAACCGGTGACCGTGCGGGAAGCCCAGCCTGCCGAGTTCGGCGCGATCGGCGAACTCCGGGTGGGCGCGTACGCGGCGGGCAGCTTTCTGTCCGACGCGTCCAACTACGGCCCGACGCTCCGCACCCTGGCCATCGACGGGACAGGGCAGATCCTGGCCGCGGACGCCGGCGGGCAGTTGCTCGGCACGGTCACGCTGCAACTGCCGCCGCACGCCGGGCAGGTGGTCCGCGGCCCAGACGAGGCCGAGGTCCGGGCGCTGGCGGTGGCGCCCGAGGCCCAGGGCCGCGGGGTGGGCCGGGCGCTGCTGCGCGCGGTCATCGAGCGCGCCACCGGGCTGGGGATACGGCATCTCGTGCTGAGCACGCAGTCCGGGATGGACGCGGCGCGGCACCTGTACACGTCGGTGGGCTTCGGGCGGCTGCCGGACCGGGACTGGTCCCCGGCGCCGGGCTTCACCCTGCTGGCTTACGGCCTGCGGCTGGCACCGGGAACAAAGAAGACTGAGCGTTACGGCTTGGCGTCGCCGCCTGGAGACGAAGAAGCCGCCGGCGTAGAAGACTGAGCCGGAGACGGCTGAGCCGGCTTGGGCCGCTTGGCCACCGAGGCCCGGACGCGCGGATCGGGAGAAATCTTCTTCAGCTGCTTGTTCATGGAGCGGAACAGGAAGAACACGGCCACGCCCATGCCCGCGACGACCAGGAACCCGAGCAGCCCCGGGGTGACCTGGCTGGCCACACTCTGCGTTGACGCCGCCAGCAGCGTCACAAGCACACCCTCTCCCGCACCCCGGCGAACAGGTCGTCCTCGGGGAGTTCCGTGTCAACCACCGATCTGGCTAGATGGTAGTCCTCGGTCGGCCAGGCCGCACGCTGCACCTCCTGCGGGCAGGCGAACCAGGAACCCTGCGGGTCGATCTGGGTGGCGTGGGCCAGCAGCGCCTGATCCCGGACCGGGAAGTAGTCGCCGCACGGCACCCGGGTGGTGATCTCGTACTCCCGGTGGTCGGCGGCCCGCTCGTCCCACCGCTTGAACCAGTCGGCGTACGGCGATTCCAGGCCGCGGCGGAGCATCTCTTCGTGCAGCGCGGTGAACCGGTCCCTGTGGAACGTGGCGAAGTAGTACAGCTTGAGCGGCTGCCACGGGTCCCCGGCGCCCGGGTAGCGGTCCGGGTCGGCCGCGGCCTCGAACGCCTCTACGGCCACCTCATGGGTCTTGATGTGGTCCGGGTGCGGGTAGCCGCCCTGCTCGTCGTAGGTCAGGATGACGTGCGGGCGGAACTCGCGGACCGCGCGGACCAGCGGTTCCGCGGCCACGGCGAGCGGCTGCAGCGCGAAGCAGCCGTCGGGCAGCGGCGGCAGCGGGTCGCCTTCGGGCAGGCCGGAATCGGTGAAGCCGAGGAACTGCTGCCGGACGCCGAGGATCTCCCGGGCCCGGGCCATCTCCTCGCGCCGGATCTGGGGCAGGTTGGCCCGGATTTCGGGCCGTTCCATGGCCTTGTTCAGAATGTCCCCGCGCTCGCCGCCGGTCAGCGTGGCCACCAGGACATCCACGCCCTCCCGCGCGTAGCGGGCCATGGTGGCGGCACCCTTGCTCGACTCGTCGTCCGGGTGCGCGTGCACGGCCATCAGCCGCAGCGGCGCGGGTTCCCCGGAACTGGAGGCGGGTTCATTCTGGACGGCAGGCACGCGAAATCCCCTTCGGCACCATCAGGAAATAGTCAGCTCAGGCCGGCGGGCCACTGGAGTGCCTCGCCGACAGAACATTGTGCAGGACAACACGCTGGCACCGGGATGACATTCCCGTATCCTGGCCGACTTGAAGCTCATCTGGGGCGACGTACTTGTCAGGCCTTGTTAGCTTAGAAGGATTACCCCCACGGAGCCGCGCATGGCTCAGGCGGATCCCCGTATCCGCACCGCAGGCAAGGAGTACCGGTGACCGAGACGCAGAACGACAGCCTTACCTGGCTCACCCAGGAGGCATATGACCGGCTGAAGTCGGAGCTGGATCACCTCTCGGGCCCGGGGCGTGTCGACATCGCGAAGAAGATCGAGGCCGCCCGGGATGAGGGTGACCTGCGCGAGAACGGCGGCTACCACGCCGCGAAGGAAGAGCAGGGCAAGATCGAGGGGCGGATCATCCAGCTCCAGCACATCCTGCAGCACGCTCGCGTCGGGGAGCCGCCGCGGACCGATGGGGTAGTCGGCCCGGGGATGACGGTGACCGTCCGGTTCGCGGGCGATGACGAGGAGGTCACTTTCCTGCTGGCCTCCCGGGAGGAGAGCGGCGCGCCGATCGACGTGTATTCGCCGCGCTCGCCCCTGGGGTCGGCGATCAACGGGAAGAAGATCGGCGAGACCGCCTCGTACACGCTGCCGAACGGCCGCGCGGCCAAGGTCGAGATCCTGGAGGCGGTGCCGTACGTCGGCGGCTGACCGCAGCTGGAACCGTCCAGCGCGGCGCGTGGATCCGGGAGGGCCGCGCGCCGCGCTGGTTTTTGGCTGACCTTTGTGGCTGAGCCGCTTTATGGCGCGGGGTCGGCCACCGCCTGGCGGATCTCGCCGGCTAGCGCGCCGGCCCGGGCCTGCGCGGCCGACGCGCCCGGCTCGTCGCCGGTGGCCCGGCGCAGCCAGGCCCGCTTCGACCAGGCGTAGGTGTTGCAGTCGCGGACCGACAGCCGCTCACTGACCAGAGCGGCGGCCAGTTCCAGCCGCCCGGCCCGGAGGGCCGCCTCGAGCAGGGTGCGCTCCACCGCGTCGCGCTGCGCGTGACTGCCGCCGAACGTGTGCACCTGCAGCCGGGCCGGTAGCAGCTCGTCGAGCACGCGGCCGTACTCGCCCCGGCCGAAGTGCAGCAGCGCGCGGCAGACCGGCAGCCCGACCTGGGCCGTCATGGCCCAGCCGGTGCTGCCCGGGTCACCGTGCGCGGCCACCTCGGCCTGCGCCGCGACGACCTGGCCGGCCCGGTCCAGCTCACCGTTCCCGATGAACGCCATGACCGCGTGCATGTCGTTGAACGGGTAGTAGCCCGGGGCCAGCAGCCGGCCCCAGGCTGCGGCGAGCGGCGGCCAGCGGTCCCCCACCGCGCTGCCTTCCAGGTACATCCGCCACAGCAGCGCGGTCGCGTCGAGCAGTTCCAGCGCCACATCCCCGGAGCCCTCGTGATGCAGCATCCGGTCGTACACGGCCAGCGCGCCGCCGGTGTCCCCGCCCTGCAGCAGGTACAGCGCGTAGTGCCAGGAGTTGTGCACGTTGAGGAAGTTGCCCGCCGTCCAGTCGGCCTCGCGGTGCCGCAGGTACCGGACGCCATCCGGGATCCGGCCCGACATCTCGTAGGTGTGCACCACCGCGTGGATGCCCCAGACGTCGTCCGGGTTCCGCTCGACGGCACGCTGGCCGGCCTCTTCCGACTGCTGGTAGAGGTTGCACTCCTCCAGGCCGAACGCGTACATGCCGTGCACGAAGCCAAGCTGCGGGTGATCGGCCGGCCAGCCGTCCAGGGCCCGGCCGATCCGGTCCCGCAGGCTGACCGCGTTGCCGGTGAAGAAGTCGATCTGGTGCCCGGTGAACAAGGCCAGCAGGTCGGTCGGGTAGCTGACCGAAATCTGGGCCAGAACCTGGCCCGCCCCCAGCATGTCCCCGGCCACCCAGCGGGTGGCCGCGGCCAGGTGGGCCCGTTCCCAGGGCAGCAGCGAAGCGGGGGCGGCGCGCAGCCCGTCCAGCGCCGCCCGGGCCGCGGCGACCGCGCCTTCCTCGGTGGACATCAGCGCCAGGTAAGCGGAGAACACCGCGGCCATGGCGCAGCCCGGGTCGGCCGCCACCGCGGCGGCGGACGAGTCCACCACCTCGGGCCGGAACCGGATCAGGTCGTCGATGGCCTGGTCGTAGCCGGCCACCGCGGCGGCGGAACCGGTGAGGCGCAGTCCTCGTGCGTCAGTGATCATGTCACCCCCCACCGGCAGGGTAACTAACCGACCAGCTCCGGGGCAGCCGGCTCGTCGGCCTGGGCCCGGCCGCGCAGCGGCACCTCCTTAAGGAACCAGGTCAGCAGGAAGGCCAGTGCGCAGGCCGGGATGGCCCACAGGAAGACCCCATCCAGCGCGTGCGCGATGGCGTAGAACACGTCGTGTTGGATGGCGGGCGGCAGCGCCTTGACCGTGGCCGGGTTGAGCTGCCCGCCGCTGGTCGCGATGTGCACGCTGGGCGACACCGCGGTCAGCGCGTCCTGCAGCCGCCGGGCGAAGATGGCGCCCAGCGCCGCCACCCCGATGGAGCCGCCGATCTGCTGGAAGAACAGCCGCGAGCTGCTGGCCACGCCGATATCCCGCGGCTCGACACTGTTCTGCGCCAGCAGCGTGGTGAGCTGCATCAGGAAGCCCATGCCCAGGCCGAGCACGACCATGAACAGCGCCGAGGTGACCCGGCTGGTGTGCACCCCGAGCAGGGACAGCAGCCACATGCCGGCCGTCATGCCCGCCGCGCCGAGGATGGGCAGCGCCCGGTACCGGCCGGTCCGGCTGGTCACCTGCCCGGAGATCAGCGAAGTGATCATCACACCGACCATCATCGGGGTGAGCAGCAGCCCGCTGACCATTCAGGTGGTCCCCACCGCCTGAATGAAACAGCCATGCGCTGGAGAACGTCAGGTTCCGGGGCTCGGGTGGTTTCTGGGACTGCTGATGTTCATGGTGTTGTGGATTCCGCGGCCGCGGCCGCGCGGACCAGCGGCAGCACCCGGTACGGCAGCGGGGTGGCCAGCGCGATCACGGTGGACGCACGGACCACGCCGGCCACATCCAGGATCGCGTCGATCACCCGCTGCAGGTCGGCGTTGGTCCGGGCGACCACCCGGCACAGCATGTCCCCGGCCCCGGTGATGGTGTGCGCTTCGAGCACCTCCGGGATGGCCGCCAGCCGCCCGGCCACCGGGTCGTGCCCGCCCGCCTGCCGGATCTCCAGGGTGACGAACGCGGTCACGCCGTGGTCCAGCGCGACCGGGTCGACGTCCGGTCCGTAGCCGGTGACCACCCCGCTGCGGTGCAGCCGGTCCAGCCGGGCCTGCGCCGTGCCGCGGGCCACGCCCAGCCGCCGGGACGCCTCCAGCACGCCCACCCGGGGTTCCGCCGCGAGCAGGCTGATCAGCCGCGCGTCCAGCTCGTCGATCATCGCAGTCAGCCCCGCCGGCATCAGGTCAGGATGTACAGCCACCCCACCTACTAGCGTTCAGTATTATACAAATTGACCAGCAATTAAAGTAGCTATTGCACATCTTGCTGCACCGGCCGAGCATTCTGGTCATGGACGATTTCCCGGTCACTGGCATGGACGCGGTCGTGTTCGCGGTGGGCAACGCGCGGCAGGCGGCGCACTACTACTCCACGGCGTTCGGCATGCGCTGCGTCGGCTACCGCGGGCCGGAGACCGGCTGCCGCGACGAGGTGAGCTACGTGCTGGAGTCCGGCCGGGCCCGGTTCGTGCTGCGCGGGCCGGTCCGGCCCGGCACCGGCCTGGCCCGGCACGTGGCCGGGCACGGCGACGGGGTCATCGACCTGGCCCTCGGCGTGCACTCGGCCGAGGCCGCCTACCAGTACGCGACGTCGCACGGCGCGCGCGGCCTGGCCGAGCCGCACCTGGAAGAGGACGAGCAAGGCAAGGTGGTGCTGGCCGCTATCGCGACCTACGGGGACACCCGGCACACCCTGGTCGAGCGGGCCGGCTACAGCGGGCCCTACCTGCCCGGCTACGTCACCGCCGAGCCGATCGTGACGCCGCCGGGCCGACCGTTCTTCACCGAGATCGATCACTGCGTGGGCAACGTCGAGCTGGGCCGGATGGACGAGTGGGTCGGCTTCTACCAGCGGGTGATGGGCTTCACCAACATGAAGGAGTTCGTCGGCGACGACATCGCCACCGAGTACTCCGCGCTGATGAGCAAGGTGGTCGCGGACGGCTCGCGCACGGTCAAGTTCCCGATCAACGAGCCGGCCGTGGGCAAAAAGAAGTCGCAGATCGACGAGTACCTAGAGTTCTACGGCGGCCCCGGGGTCCAGCACATCGCGCTGGCCTGCGACGACATCGTGACCACGGTGCGCGGCATGCGGGCCGCCGGGGTCAGCTTCCTGACCACCCCGGACAGCTATTACGACACCCTCGGCGAGTGGGCGGGCGAGACCCACGTCGGCGTGCACGTGCTCCGTGAGCTGGGCATCCTGGTCGACCGGGACGAGGACGGCTACCTGCTGCAGATCTTCACCAAGCCGGTGCAGGACCGGCCCACGGTGTTCTTCGAGCTGATCGAGCGGCACGGCTCGGAAGGCTTCGGCAAGGGCAACTTCAAGGCGCTGTTCGAGGCCATCGAGCGCGAGCAGGCCCGCCGCGGCAACCTCTAAGCCGGCCGCGGCACAGCTAGCCACGGCACTGGGGCCCATGATCGCGGTCAGTTGGCGGCGCCATAATGCAGGGGGCTGACCACGATCATGGCCCGGAGACGCTCCATTAAGTCCGCCGGGTCGGGGCAGCCGGGGCAGTCCAGGCAGGCCATACAGGCACTGCCGCTGATGCAGAACGGGCAGGTGACCACGGGCCGGATCCGGCCGCACGGGCCGCAGTGCCGGTGGTCGCCCGCCTTAATGCCGCCGCAGCTCATGAGGCCGCGCCCGGCCAACCAGACATCAAGCACATGGCGGGCAAAATAGCCGAATACCCAGGTCCGGGCGGCCGTGATTAACCGATTGGTGCTGCTGGGACACCAGGGGTTCAGACGACAGGGTTCAGCGGAACATCAGCTGGTAGCCGGCCGTGCGCAGTTCGCTGATCACCTCGTCGCAGTGCGCCGGGCCGCGCGTCTCCACCTGAAGCAGCACCTCCACCTCGCCCACCTGGAGCCGCGGCGTTACCCGCTCGTGCATCACATCCAGCACGTTCGCGCCCAGCCCGGCCACCGTGGCCAGCAGCTGGGCCAGCGCGCCCGGCCGGTCCGGGATCCGGCAGCGGAACGTCAGGTACCGGCCGGCCGCGGCCAGGCCGTGCCGAAGCACCTTGGACAGCAGCAGCGGGTTGACGTTCCCGCCGGACAGCACCACGACCACCGGCGGCTCGAACATGCCGGCGTACTCCAGCAGGCCGGCCACCCCGGCCGCGCCGGCCGGCTCGACCACCTGCTTGGCCCGCTCCAGGCAGAGCACCAGGGCCCGGGACAGGCTCTCCTCGGACACCGTCACCACCCGGTCCTCGTAGGCCGAGATGATGCCGAACGGGATGTCCCCGGGCAGGCAGACGGCGATGCCGTCGGCCATGGTCGGCGCGGCCGCCACCCGGACCGGGTGCCCGGCGGCCAGCGAGGCCGGGTAGCCGGCCACCGCCTCGGCCTGCACCCCGATCACCTGGATGGCCGGGTCGGCGCTCTTCACCGCGACGGTGACCCCGGCGCACACGCCACCGCCGCCGACCGGGATGGCGATCGTCCGCACCTGCGGGCACTGCTGCAGGATCTCCAGGCCCAGGGTGCCCTGCCCGGCCACGATGTCCGGGTGGTCGAACGGATGGATGAGCACCGCCGACTGTTCTGCGGCGTACTCCCGGGCGCACTCCACCGCATCGTCCACCGTCTCGCCGTGGAAGATGATGTCCGCCCCGTAGCCCCGGGTCGCCTCGATCTTGGGCAGTGGCGCGCCCACCGGCATGATGACGGTGGCCTTCACGCCGAGGATCTCGGCCGCGAACGCCACCCCCTGGGCGTGGTTGCCGGCGCTGGCCGCGACCACGCCGTTGGCCCGCTCCGCGTCGCTCAGCCGGGAGATCCGCAGATATCCCCCGCGGGCCTTGAACGACCCGGTCCGCTGCAAGTTTTCACACTTGAGGAACACCGGGCCGCCGAGCCGCTCGGACAGCACGCGGGAGTGCAGCAGCGGGGTGGGCGGCAGCACGTCCCGGAGGACGTCGTGGGCGGCGGCGACGTCGGCGGCGCCCACCGGGGAGGAGATCATCGCCATGGATGAAGTGTCGCACCCGCGGTCAACGTGGCGCTTACAGGCGGGCTGGCCCACCGCACCAGGATGCGAGCAGCGCGGATCTGCACATAGTGTCGATACCGTGCAGTCACAACACCAGAATCCCTCAGCTGACTCCGTCCCGCCCCGGCCGAGCGCGGCAACCCTGGGCGAACTGCGCGCCACCGGGCACCGGTACGAGACCGTCAAAGAAGAACTGCGCCGCAACCTGCTGACCAGAATGCGCGTGGGTGAAGACCGATTCCCCGGCATCGTCGGCTTCGGCCAGACGGTGCTGCCACACATCGAGCGGGCCATGCTGGCCGGGCACGACACGATCCTGCTCGGCGAGCGGGGCCAGGGTAAGACGCGGCTGATCCGCACCCTGCCCGTGCTGCTCGACGAGTGGAGCCCGGCCGTCGAAGGCTGCGAGATCAACGACCACCCGTACCAGCCGGTCTGCGCGCGCTGCCAGCGGCTGGCCGTGGAACTGGGCGACGACCTGCCGGTCATCTGGCGGCACCGCACCGAGCGGTACGGCGAGAAGCTGGCCACGCCGGACACCAGCGTGGGCGACCTGATCGGCGACATCGACCCGGTCAAGGTGGCCGAGGGCCGCACCCTGGGTGATCCGGAGACCATCCACTTCGGCCTGGTGCCCCGGACCAACCGGGGCATCTTCTGCCTGAACGAGCTGCCCGACCTGGCCGAGCGGATCCAGGTCGCGCTGCTCAACGTGCTCGAGGAACGGGACATCGGGGTACGTGGCTACGCGCTCCGGCTGCCGCTGGACCTGGTCCTGGTGGCCAGCGCCAACCCCGAGGACTACACCAACCGGGGCCGGATCATCACCCCGCTGAAGGACCGGTTCGGCGCGGAGATCCGCACCCACTACCCGCTCACCCTGGACGACGAGCTGGCGCTGACCGTGCAGGAGTCGCTGCTGGCGTGGGACGGCGCCGACCCGGGCGCCACCCTGCCCGAGCACCTGGTCGAGGTCATCGCCCGGTTCACCCGGCTGGTCCGGGCCTCGTCCGCGGTGGACTCCCGGTCCGGGGTGTCGGCCCGGTTCGCGATCGCCGCCGCCGAGTCGGTGGCCGCGTCCGCGGTGCGCCGGGCCGCGCTCACCGGCGAGGCGCAGCCGGTGGCCCGGATCTGCGACCTGCCGCCGATCGTGGGCAGCCTGCGCGGCAAGGTCGAGTTCGAGGTCAGCGAGGAAGGCCGGGAGACCGAGGTGCTGGAGCACCTGCTCCGCCGGGCGGTCGCGGAGACGTTCCGGTCCCGGCTGGGCAGCGCCGACCTGAGCGGCCTGCTGGTCACGTTCGAGGGCGGCGGCTCGGTGGAGACCGGCGACCTGATCCCGGCGGATGTGCTGCTGAACCGGATCGGCGAGGTGCCCGGCCTGGCCCGGATCATGGAGCGGCTCGGCATGGAGGGCGGCGAGTCGTTCGGCGAGGCCGCCGCGGCGCTCGAGTTCGCCCTGGAGGGGCTGTACCTGATGCGGCGGCTGTCCAAGGATGTCCTTGACGGCAGTGCCGTATATCGCACCTGAGAGGTGACGCGCACCCGTGAGTGGTTACCGGTACGGCGAGTACCACGACGGGCCGGACCCGCTGGCCCCGCCGTTCGACGCCCGCGGCGCCCTGGACGAGCTGGGTGACGCGGTGCTGGACGGCGCGGACCCGTCCAGCGCACTGCGCGACCTGCTGCGCCGCGGCGCCAGCGGCCGCCGCGGCCTGGACGACCTGCTCCGCCGGGTCCGGGAGCGGCAGCAGGAGATCCGCAGCCGGGGCCGCCTGGACGGCATCCTGGAGCAGGCCCGCGCGCTGCTGGACACCGCCATCGGGCAGGAGCGGGCCGAGCTGTTCCCCGACCCGGGCGACGAGGCCCGGCTCCGTGAGGACGAACTGGACGCGCTGCCGTCCGACACCGCGCAGGCCATCCGGCGGCTAGCCGACTACGACTGGCGCAGCCCGGCCGCCCGGCAGACGTTCGAGCAGCTCAAAGACCTGCTCCGGTCCGAAGTGCTGGACAGCCAGTTCCGCGGCATGAAGGACGTGCTGCAGCAGCCTGACCCGGAGGCCATGCGGCGGGTCAAGGACATGCTGGCCGAGCTGAACCAGATGCTGGAACGGGACGCCCGCGGCCAGCACACCCAGGCCGACTTCGACGCGTTCATGGACCGCTACGGGGACATGTTCCCGGAGCAGCCGCAGAACCTCGAAGAGCTGGTGGACTCGCTGGTCCGCCGGGCCACCGCGGCGCAGCGGCTGCTCAGCTCGCTGACCGAGGAGCAGCGCGACGAACTGGCCGGGCTGATGGAGCAGGCGCTGCAGGACGCCGGCCTGGCCGCGGAGATGGGCCGGCTGTCGGACGCGCTGCGCGCCCGGCGCCCGGAGCTGGACATGGCCAGCTGGCCGGGCGACCCGATGACCGGCGACCAGCCGCTCGGCCTGAGCGACGCCACCACCGCGCTGGCCGACCTGGCCGACCTGGCCGACCTGGACGCGGAACTGCGCCAGGACTACCCGGGCGCCCGGCTGGACGACATCGACGAGGCGGCCATCCGGCGCGCACTCGGCCGGCAGGCCGTGGACGACATGGAGGCGCTCCGGCAGACCGAGCGGGAACTGGAACGGCAAGGATATTTGCAGCGCAACGCCGGCCAGCTGGAACTGACCCCCAAAGCGGTGCGGCGGCTCGGCGAGACGGCGCTGCGCCGGGTGTTCGCCGACCTGCCGGAGGGCGGCTACGGCGACCATGAACAGCGCGACGCCGGGCAGGCCGGCGAGTACACCGGCGCGACCCGGCGCTGGCAGTTCGGCGACGAGCAGGCCATCGACGCGCCTGCCACGGTGCGCAACGCGCTGCTCCGGGACGCCGCCGTGTTCCGCCCGCAGCCCGGCGAGGACCCGGACCATTGGGAGGGGACGCCACCCCGGGTCCGCCTCACCGGCGAGGATTTCGAGGTCGGCGAGACGCAGCGGCGCGCCTCGGCCGCGGTCTGCCTGCTGGTCGACCTGTCCTACTCGATGGCGCTGCGCGGCACCTGGGGCGCGGCCAAGCAGACCGCGCTGGCCCTGCACGCCCTGGTGCGCAGCCGGTTCCCGCAGGACTCCATTCAGGTCATCGGGTTCTCCAACTACGCCAGGGAACTGCGCGAGACCGACCTGGCCGGGCTGGGCTGGGACATGGTCCAGGGCACCAACCTGCATCACGCCCTGGTGCTGGCCGGCCGCTACCTGGACCGGCGCCCGGAACATGACCCGGTGGTGCTCATCGTCACCGACGGCGAGCCGACCGCGCACCTGCGCCGGGACGGGCAGTCCTGGTTCGACTGGCCGCCCGCGCCGGAGACGATCCAGCTCACCCTGGCCGAGGTGGACAAGATGACCCGGCGGCACGCCTCGCTGAACGTGTTCATGCTGGCCGAGGACGAGCGGCTGACCGATTTCGTGAACGAGGTGGCCCGGCGGAATGGCGGCCGGGTGCTCCGCGCGGTGCCGGAACGGCTCGGCGAGTTCGTGGTCCGCGACTTCCTGCGCACCCGCCGGGAATCCCGCCGGTAGGTAACGCCCGGGTCAATGAATCATCCCGGGGCGTCCGGCAGGTCACCCTGCGGGATACGCGGGATAGATTTTGCTTTACGGCTTTTGTGAGCCCCCCGCAGCGTCCCCGTGGCCGTAGTAGCGTGCGGCAGTTACCGCATCGGCGGGCCAATCAGCGGCAGCCGGATTTGGCCCGCATCTCTCTAGGAGGCCTACGTGAGCGCTGTAACCGAATCGGGACCGAGAACGTCGGGCCGGAAGCCCGCGGTATTGATCCTCTGGGTCCTCGCGGCTCTGTTCCTGCTCCTCGCGATCATGTACCTGGCCGTGCCGGCCAAGGACCTGCCTGGCTTCATCGGCCACGTCAAGAACGGCGGGGCGGGCAAGCATGATCTGCGGATGGCTGTCTCCTTCGTGATCGCGATCGCGTGTGGGGCGGGCGCCTGGTTCATCAGCCGGAGCGGCAGGAAGGCCAGCAACTAGCTGGGCACCGCGCCGACTCGTCCCGGAGCGGCCCCCACCCGGGGCTGGGGCCGCTCCGGGGCCTGTGTTTACCTCTAGGATCAGGGCATGTCTTTCACCGAGCGGCTGTGGGTCTGGCTGCACGTCGCGTTCGTCGTTTTCACTATTGGCCCGGTCACTATCGCGACCATGTTGACCCCGCGTTACATCCGGGCCGGCAACATCGGCGTGCTGCGCTACCTGTCCCGGATGACCCGGATATTCGGCGCGGCCTCGCTCGGCGTTCTGCTTTTCGGCATCATCGCCGGCCAGTCCCTGCACAAGATGGCGCAAGCGTGGATCACCGCGTCGCTCACCCTGTTCGTGGTCGCGCTGGTCCTGCTGGTGCTGATCATGCGGGATCAGACCCGGGCGATCGCCGCACTGGAAGCGGCCCCCGGCCAGGCGGCCGAGGCCGCGCCCGCGGCGCCACCAGCGGAGCCGGCCGCAGCGCCGGCCGCGGGGAGCGTCGAGCCGACCGCGGCCGACGTGGAGCCCGCCCCGGCCGAGCCTGCTCCGGCGGCCACCGCCACCAGGACGTCCGGCGCGCACGTGGCCAGCATGGAGCGCGGCCGGATCGCCTCGCTGTCCGGCGTGGTCAGCCTGATCTGGCTGGTCATCCTGGTGCTGATGATCTGGAACAGCTAACCCAGGGCCTGCCGCAGGTCCTCGATCAGATCCTCGGCGGTCTCGATGCCGACCGACAGCCGGACCAGGTCGGCCGGCACCTCCAGCGGCGACCCGGCCGCCGACGCGTGTGTCATCCGGGCCGGGTGCTCGATCAGTGACTCCACCCCGCCCAGCGACTCGCCGAGGGTGAACAGCTGGGTCCGGCCGCACACCTCGACCGCGGCCACCTCGCCGCCGCGCACCCGGAACGACACCATGCCGCCGAAGCCGCGCATCTGCTTGGCCGCCACCTCGTGGCCGGGGTGTCCAGGCAGGCCGGGGTAGTACACCTCGGCCACGGCCGGGTGCGCGGCCAGCATGTCGGCCACCCGGGCCGCGTTCTGCGTGTGCCGGTCCATCCGGACCGCAAGGGTCTTGATGCCACGCAGCGTCAGCCACGCATCGAATGGCCCCGCGATGCCGCCGGTGGCGTTCTG
Source organism: uncultured Actinomycetes bacterium (assembly GCA_963834705.1). Lineage (GTDB taxonomy): Bacteria > Actinomycetota > Actinomycetes > Streptosporangiales > Streptosporangiaceae > RYN-230. The sequence continues at coordinate 274,100 of CAWICV010000015.1, read as the reverse complement.
CAGAAAAGGAATTTGCTGGTTGAGCGGTCCGCGGGCACCTTCCGCGCCCGCTTGGATGACCAGGGCGCCACCGACCACGTCGGAGTGCCCGCCGAGGTACTTCGTGGTGGAGTGCACCACCGCGTCCGCGCCCAGCGCCAGTGGCTGCTGCAGGTACGGCGAGGCGAACGTGTTGTCCACCACCAGCAGTGCCCCCGCGTCGTGGGCCAGCTGGGCCAGCGCGCCGATGTCCGCGATGGACAGCAGCGGGTTGGTCGGCGTCTCGGCCCAGAGCAGCCGGGCCGGGCGCTCGGCCAGCGCGTCACGCACCGCGCGGGTGTCGGACAGGTGCACCGGCCGGTAGCTGATCCCCCAGCCGGCCAGCACCCGGGACATCAGCCGGAACGTCCCGCCGTAGGCGTCGTCCGGGATGACCACGTGATCCCCGGGTGCGCAGGTCGCGCGGAGCAGGCAGTCCTCGGCCGCCATCCCGGACGCGAACGCGAACGCCCGGGCGCCGCCCTCCAGCTCGGCCAGGCATTCCTCCAGCGCGGCCCGGGTGGGGTTGGCGGTGCGCGAGTACTCAAAGCCCTGGCGCAGCCCGCCAACCCCGTCCTGCTTGTAGGTGGACACCTGGTAGATGGGCGGGACCACGGCCCCGGTCCCCGGGTCGGCCGGCTGCCCCGCATGGATGGCCAGCGTCTCGAACCCGCCGGCTGGCTTGATCGTCACCCATGACACTCTGTCACAGCTGATCAGCCGCTGCCGGGCCGGCCACCGAGCCGTTACCTGGCCCCAGACCCATGGGCGCTGCCGGAATCCGATCGGTGGCTGGCCGCGGCTGACCCGGGCCGGCTGGCGTGCTGGGCATGCGGCCCGGAATGGCCGGCGGCCAGTTCCAGCAGCGGGAAGGCCCGGTGCCGCCGGGGCGGTACCAGGAAGTTCTGCCGCCGGGTCGCGGTGATGAACCGCTCCAGGCCGTTATCGTCGGTCGAGCCGCCCATGTACTGCTTCTGGAACTGCTGCGCGGCCTGCGCTGTGCGCATCCGGGCGAACAGGTCCGCGGTGGGCAGATACATGAAGAACTGCAGCTTGAACTGATTGCTGCCGGCCGGCACCTCGGCCCCGGATGGCCCGGGGAAGGTACGGAACGCGGGCACGTCCATGCGGTCAAACCCGGGGCCGTCCGCGCGGATGTGCAGCGGGGTGCCGTCCGCCGCCCGGGACACCTGCTGCAGCGCCGCTTCGTGGCCGATCCGGGGCTCACCGGTGAATGTGGCGCCGAGCCGGGCGTTGCCCGGGGTGAACCTGCCGTGCGCGTCCTTGGCGCCGAGCAGCGCGGCCTCGGTGCCCTGGAACACGTTGTTGATGAACGCCGGGCCGCCGCCGTTCCGGAACTGCTCGGCGTTGCCCACCGACGGGATCCCGTTGGGCGTGCCGAGCTGATTGGACCGGAACATGTACTGGCACCGCTCGGTGAACGGCTCCCCCTCCGGATGCCGGAGGTCCTGGTGCGGCAGCGCGTAGAACTGGAACAGGTCCTCGATCACGTGCGAGAAGTGCGCGATCGAGCCGTTGTCGAAGTAGTCGCCGGGCTGTGCGCTGGTCAGCCTGGCCGTCGCGTTGCCGGCGAACGTAGTGATGGCGGCCGGGCCGGCCGCGTTGGTCTGCTGGTCCACGAACCCCATCGTCATCGTCGAGTGCGGGTTGATCCGGGACGCGAACTCGAAACCGTGCTGGTCGGCCAGCTTGCGCGGCAGACCCTGCTGGACGAACTGGACGCGCGGCGTCTGGAACCTGAGCAGCCCACCGAAGTGGGGCGATGGCACGTGCTGCCCGTTCAGGTCGTTGCTGCTCTGCAGCCACAGCGACACCGAGGCCAGGTTGGCCAGCGAGTCGCTGCGCAGGTGGAACACCATGTCGTTGGACTCGATCACCACATCGACGTTGAACCGGTCCTTGACGATCCCGGGGACGATCGCGCCCGGGCCGCCGACCAGGCCGTCCACCACGTCGGTCGGGAACGGGACCGCCTCTTCCAGCACCGGCCGGCCCGGGTCGGAGAGCAGCACCGGCATATGCGCGGAGACCAGCGCCGGGGGCAGCCGGCGGAAGTACGGCAGGCCGTAGGACACCGAGAAGATCAGCACGCCGGCCGGGCTGGCCGGGAAGCTGGCCTCGATGGTGTCCAGCGCCTTGGCCAGCGTGGCCTGGTCGTCAGCCGTCGGCGTGCGGGTCAGCACGACCGGCAGGAACAGGCTGTAGACGGGTGGGAGTTGGGCGGTGACGTTGCCCGCGCCGTCGTTGAAGACCTGAGCCGGGTTGATGAAGGCGCCCAGGTCGAACTGGATGTCGGGGAACGGGGTTGTCACCTCGGCAGCGGGCCGCTCAGGCACCCAGCCGATCCGCTCGAACAGCACCGCCTGAGAGACCAGTAAGGCGGCGGCCCCGCCGCCCATGAGGGCGGATCGCCGGCTCAGGAGAACACCCTTCAGTTCCGCTGCGTCCATGTCCTTGCCTCCTTGCTACGGCGCCGCAGGTCGGTGGCGGCGCCGTAGCGCGCATTGTGATTAGCGCGGCCAGCATGGCAATTTTGTCATTCGGCTATCCGCATCGTTGGCAGCACAGGTAACACGTATCACGGGCCGGAAACTGGTCGTTTTAGATCAAGGGCTGCTGGCCAGGAAGCCGAGCACGTCCTGCGGCGTGATCATGCCCGCCGGCTTGCCGTCTACCAGCACCAGGGCCGCCCCGGCCTGCTCCAGCGGGGCGAGCGCGTGGCTCAGCGACTCCCCCGAGCCCACCATGGGCAGCGGAGCCGACATGTGACTCTCCAGCGCGTCCTGCGGCCGGGCCCGGCCGGACACCAGCGCGTCCAGCAGATCGCGTTCCACGATCGAGCCGACCACCTCGGCCACCATGACTGGCGGCTCCTCCTTCATCACCGGAAGCTGGGACACGTTGTACTCGCGGAGCAGGTCGATGGCGGCGGCCACGGTCTCCTCAGGGTGCGCGTGCACGAACTCGGGCAGCCCGGGCTGTTTCCGGGCCAGCACATCGGCCACCTTCGGCTCGGCGGTCTCCGCGGTGAGGAAACCGTAGTCGGCCATCCACTCGTCATTGAAGATCTTGGACAGGTAACCGCGGCCGGTGTCCGGCAGCAGCACCACGATCACGTCGTCCGGGGCGGCCGCTGCCGCGACGCGCAACGCGGCCACCACGGCCAGGCCGCACGAGCCGCCGGTGAGCAGCGCCTCCTCACGGGCCAGCCGCCGGGTCATCAGGAACGAATCGGCGTCGCTGACCGCGATCACCTCGTCGCACACGGCGGGATCGTAGTTGGGCGGCCAGAGGTCTTCGCCGACCCCCTCCACCAGGTACGGGCGCCCGGTCCCGCCGGAGTACACCGACCCCTCCGGGTCGGCCCCGATGACGCGGACCCGGCCGCCGGACACTTCCTTCAGGTACCGGCCGGTGCCGGTGATCGTGCCCCCGGTGCCGATGCCCGCCACGAAGTGGGTGATCCGGCCCTCGGTCTGGGCCCAGATCTCCGGGCCGGTGGAGTGATAGTGCGAGGCCGGGTTCTCCGGGTTGGCGTACTGGTCCGGCTTCCAGCCACCTGGGGTCTGGCTGGCCAGCCTGGTGGATACCGAGTAGTAGGAATCCGGGTGCTCGGGCGGCACCGAGCCGGGGCAGACCACCACCTCAGCGCCGTACGCGCGGAGCACGCTGATCTTGTCCGCGCCGACCTTGTCCGGGCAGACGAACACACACCGGTAGCCCTTCTGCGCGGCCACGATGGCCAGCCCAACCCCGGTGTTGCCGGAGGTCGGCTCGATGATGGTGCCGCCCGGCTGAAGCGCGCCGGACGCCTCCGCCGCCTCCACCATGCGCAGCGCGATCCGGTCCTTGACCGAGCCGCCCGGGTTGAAGTACTCGACCTTGGCCAGCACGGCAGGCCGGTGTCCGCCGCCGACGTCCCTGGTCACCGTGCCCAGCCGGACCAGCGGGGTATTCCCGACCAGTTCGATCAGGGTTTCATGCACCTGCATCGCCAACCACCTCGGCCGATCTGACCCGCACTGATCATTGACGCTATCCCACCAGGCAGCTGGGCTGGTCGTCTAACCATCTGGTCCGCCGACGCTACCCCACCGGGCCGTACCCAGGGATTATGGGGGGCAGCAACGTGGCGTAAGCTACTGGTCAGTAATCAGCGTCAGCAAGGGAGCCCGCCATGCCCGAGGCCGTCATCGTCGCTACCGCCCGGTCCCCCATCGGCCGTGCGTTCAAAGGGTCGCTGGTCTCCATCCGCCCCGACGACCTGACCTGCCAGCTGATCTCCGCGGCCCTGGCCAAGGTCCCGCAGCTCAGCCCGGATGACATCAACGACCTGATGCTGGGCTGCGGGCTGCCCGGTGGCGAGCAGGGCTTCAACATGGCCCGGGTGGTCGCCGTCATGCTCGGCTACGACAACCTCCCCGGCACCACGGTCACCCGGTACTGCTCCTCGTCGCTGCAGACCACCCGGATGGCCTTCCACGCCATCAAGGCGGGCGAGGGAGATGTGTTCATCTCGGCCGGCGTGGAGTGCGTCAGCCGGTTCGGCCACGGCAGCAGCGACAGCTGGCCGGACACCCACAACGCGGTGTTCGCCGGCGCGGAGGCCAGGTCCGCGGAGCGCACCGCCACGGGTACCCCGGTCTGGCACGACCCGCGCGAGGATGGCGCCATCCCGGACGTGTACATCGCGATGGGCCAGACCGCGGAGAACCTGGCCCAGCTGCGCGGGATAACCCGGGCCGAGCAGGACGAGTTCGGCGTCCGGTCCCAGAACCTGGCCGAGAAGGCGCTGGCCAACGGGTTCTGGCAGCGCGACATCACCCCGGTCACCCTGCCCGGCGGCGCGGTGGTGAGCGCGGACGACGGCCCGCGGCCAGGCACCTCCCTGGAGAAGGTGGCCACGCTGCAGCCGGTGTTCCGCCCGGACGGCACGGTCACCGCGGGCAACTGCTGCCCGCTGAACGACGGCGCGGCCGCGGTGGTGGTGATGAGCGACGTCAAGGCGGCCCAGCTCGGCATCACCCCGCTGGCCCGGATCGTGTCTACCGGGGTGACCGGGCTGTCCCCGGAGATCATGGGGCTGGGCCCGGTGCAGGCCTCCCGCCAGGCGCTCAGCCGGGCCGGGATGACCATCGACGACATCGACCTGGTGGAGATCAACGAGGCGTTCGCCGCCCAGGTCATCCCGTCCTACCGGGACCTGGGCATCGACCTCGACAAGCTCAACGTGAACGGCGGCGCGATCGCGGTCGGCCACCCATTCGGCATGACCGGCGCCCGGATTACCTCGACGCTGCTGAACAGCCTGGCCTTCCACGACAAGACGTTCGGCCTGGAGACCATGTGCGTGGGCGGCGGCCAGGGCATGGCGATGGTCGTGGAGCGGCTCAGCTGAGCCCACCCCGTTAACTCTGATGGGCGACAACCCAAGTTACCAGGGACCATCCGGAACATTGCGGAAGGATAACGCTGGGGGGTTGTCAGCGGCCCGCCGGTAGGGCACTCTCAACTCCAAGAGCAGTTCGCCCCTGGAGGTGGCCATGTCCCTGAATCACTCTCCGGAGATGCACAAGAACATCCTCGCCCGCATCCCATCCGTGACCGGGCGCGATCTCCGAGAGTGGTTCATGAGCCTAGAGTCTGGGCCGCCGTTCTCGCGCTGCGAAGAACGCGCGCACTGGCTGTCCGACGAACATGGCCTGTCGCACGGATACGCCTCGGCGATCGTGCACGAGTACGAGGTCCGCCGCCGCTTGCGGTTGAACACCGCCTGACCCATGGATCTGGAGCAGGCCCGGGAGTTCTTGCGCGCCAACCACCGGGCCGTGCTCGCCACTGCCCGGGCCGACGGCCGTCCGCAGCTATCCCCGGTCACCTGTGGTGTGGACGACGCTGGGCTCGTCATCATCAGCACCCGCGAGACCGCGGTCAAAACCAGGAACCTGCGCCTTAACCCAGCCGCTTCGCTGTGTGTGTTCACCGACCGGTTCTTCGGCCAGTGGGTCCAGGTGGACGGCACCGCGGAGATCATCTCGCTGCCGGACGCCATGGACCTCCTGATCGACTACTACCGGCGGATCTCCGGCGAGCACCCGGACTGGGCGGACTATCGGGCGGCCATGATCAGCGAGCGGCGCTGCATGGTGCGTATCACCGCCACCCGGGCCGGCCCCGACATCTCCGGCTGACCTCGCACCCCCTCCGCTTGCAGGCATCCCTGCCCCCGCTCCGCACCCCCAGCTCCGCACCCGCACCCCCAGCTCCGCAGCCCCGCACCCGCACCCGCACCCGCAGCTCCGCACCCGCACCCGCGCCCCGCACCGCAACCCCAGCTCCGCACCCGCACCCGCGCCCCGCACCGCAACCCCAGCTCCGCACCCGCACCCGCGCCCCGCACCGCACCCGCGCCCCGCACCGCGATCGCGCCCCGCACTGCACCCGCGCCCCGCACCCGCAGCTCCGCACCCGGCGTGATCAAACGTTTGGTGTCGTTCCAGCGACAGTAATCGCTTGATCACGAAGGCTCGCGCCGCCCTTGCGCCCCTCTTATCACTCCGGATCGCGTCGATTTGCCGGTTTTAACCCGCTATGCCCAAATGCTCCGGGGTGATAAGACTTCCGGGGTGATAAGAGCGTGCGGGCTCCCCCGGGCGACCCGACCACCAACGGTCGTCGACCGCAGGCCCGGTTGCAGGCTAAAGCGGCCGAGTTGATTCGCTGCTAGTTGCCTGCTGTGCGACTGCCGTTCCCGTGGAACAACCGTCCTGCTCATCACCTGTTTCGCCAGATTCTGATTGACCAGCGATTTAGCAGGAGAACATGATCAGTAACCGTCGGGAATGGCCTGCTTAACTCCCGGCCGACCCTGATAGCTGCCCGCTGTGCGATAGGCGAACGTCACGCGATCCTTACCCGCACCGCCCTGCAACGCTTGGTTGCAGGGCATCACTGCAGGTCAGAAGCTACTCGAGAACGGTGCCCCCGGTCGGAGTCGAACCGACACTGGGGACCCTTTTAGGGGGCCGGCCTCTTCCCTTGGGCTACGGGGGCTGGGTAATAATACCCCGGAGAGTCGGTCGGACTCTCGGGCGGCCGAATTGATACAGATTGTTTCGGCCGGGGGCAGTTATCTATTTTCACTAGTGGACTGAATGCAAAGAGTAACCATTTCGATTACGTTCGACGCTGATTGCTCACTGAGAGTAACCAGATGACAGTCCCCGCCCCCGTCAACCAGCGAGCCCGGCGGCGGACCGGGCCTGTTGGAAGACTGCATCCAGCATGCCAGGAGTGACCCGTCCAGTGAACGTGTTCTGCTGACTCGGGTGATAACACCCAATAACGACGATCGGACCGAACGGTCCGGCCAGCCTGGCCTCGGCCCCGTGCCCGAAGCCCGGCCGTGGTCTAGGAACCGGGATACCCACCGTGCTCAGCACCGGCCACAGTGCCTGCCAGGCGAATCCGCCCAGGCACACGATGGCGCGCAGGTCGCCGGCCAGCAGCCGGAGTTCCTCGGCCAGCCACGGCTGGCAGGTGTTCCGCTCGGTCACGGTCGGCTTGTTGGCGGGCGGCGCGCAGCGCACCGCAGCGACCATCCGGGTGTGCAGCAAGCGTTGCCCGTCGCCAGCCGCCGTGCTGTATGGCTCGGCGGCCAGCCCGCACCGGTGCAGTGAGGCGAACAGCACGTCACCGCTGCGGTCCCCGGTGAAGATCCGGCCGGTCCGGTTGCCGCCGTGTGCCGCGGGCGCCAGGCCCAGGATGAGGATGCGCGCCCGATCGCTGCCCCAGCCGACGATGGGCCGGCCCCAGTACGGCTCGGTGGCATGCGCGCGGCGCTTGACCCGGGCCACGTCTTCCCGCCAGGCGACCAGCCGGGGGCAGGCCCGGCATACCGACTCCCGGGCGGTCAGTTCGGCCAGGCTGCCCGCGCTGGCCGCGAGCGCGCGGACCTGAGCGGCGTCGGCGGCCACCGGGGTGGCTGGGGTGGCCGGGTCGCCTGGCCAGCCGGACCCGGGCGGCACCGGGCTATCCGGAACGCGGTTATCAGGCAGGGGGCTATCAGGCACGGGGCTATCAGGCACTGTGCCGTCCAGCGCGCTCACCGGCCCGCCGCGAGCGACCAGGCGATTCCGTCCAGGATGTCGTGCTCGCTGACCAGCACCTCGGCGAACCCGAACCGGCGCATCACGTGATCGAGTACCAGGGCGCCGCCACCAATCACGTCCACCCGGCCCGGGTGCATGACGCCCAGCACGGCCCGCCGGGCGCGGGTCTGGCCGAGCAGCCGCCGGGTCTGCTCGGCGACCTGGGCGGCGGAGATCCGCGCGTGGTGGATCCGGCTCGGGTCGTATTCGGCCAGCCCGAGCGCCAGGCCTGCCACAGTGGTCACTGACCCGGCCAGGCCGACCAGCGTCCGGGCCGTCGCGGCCGGCATGGCCGCGGCCACCGCGTCCAGGGCGGTCTCGATGTCCGCCGCGGCGGCCACGATTTCGGCCCGGCTGGGCGGGTCGCCGCGCAGATGGCGTTCGGTCAGCCGGACACAGCCGATGTCCACGGACAGTGCGCTGAGACCGGTGTGCGCGGCCGGGTGGTCGGCTGGCTGGCCGTCCCCGAGAACGAACTCGGTCGAGCCGCCGCCGATGTCCACGACCAGGTACGGGCCGCCCGCCGCGGCCGCCCGCCCGCCCCTTGCGGCCGCCTGCCGACCCGCCGCGGTCCCGTCCCCGCCTGCCGTGGTCCCGTCCCCGCCGGGTGCGGCCAGTTCGGCGGTGGCGCCAGTGAACGACAGGTAGGCCTCGTCCTGGCCGCTGAGCACCTCCGGCGGCACGCCCAGCACGCCTTGCACGCCGCGGACGAAGTCGGCGGCGTTGGCCGCATCCCGGGTGGCGCTGGTGGCGACCATCCGTACCGCGTCCACCGACGAGGCCTTGATGATCTTGGCATACCCAGTCAGCGCGTGCAGCGTGCGGTCCAGCGCCTCCGGCGCCAGCCGGCCGGTGGCGTCCACCCCCTGGCCCAGCCGGACGATCTCCATCCGGCGATCGACGTCGGTGAGCCGCCCGGCCGCTGGGTCCACGTCGGCCACCAGCAGACGCAGCGAGTTGGTACCACAGTCGATGGCCGCGACCCGGGCTTCGGCGCTCACGGCACGCACCGACCACGGGACCACCACTCGCCGGCCGCATCCAGCGCGGCCCGGCCGAGCGGGTTGGCGCCCGGCATGGCCAGCTCGTGCGCGGCCAGCGCGTGCAGGCACTTCACCCGGTCCGGCATGCCGCCCGCGCTCTGCGTACCAGGCGGCAGCGGGGCCAGGCCGTCCGCGGCTGCCGCCGCGTCCCGGCGGGCCAGGTAGTCCCGGTGCGCCGCCCGCTGGGCCGCGCGCAGCTCCGGCTCGGCGGCCAGCCGCTGCTCCATCTCGCGCATCATCCCGGCCGACTCCAGCCTGCTCAGCGCCGCGGTCGCGCGCGGGCAGGTCAGATAGAACAACGTCGGGAACGGCGAGCCGTCTTCGAGCCGCGGCGCCGTCTCGACCACGTCGGGTAGCCCGCACGGGCAGCGATGCGCCACCCCACGCAGCCCCCGCGGCGGCCTGCCCAACTGCGCTGCCACTACGGCGCCGACGTCAGCCACCACGTCAACCACTTCACTCACCGCGAAGCAGGCTGCTTATCAGCCTGCTGCACCGACGACCAGAGCCGCTCGTACCATGGCGTGCCAGCCACCGCGGCGGCCGCCTTGCCCACGTTGCTGGCCGGCTGCCCGCCGATGATCACGTAGCAGGTCTGCCGCGGCATGCAGTAGTGCAGCCGGTCGCGGGCCTGCTGCTCGATGTAGGCCGGGTCGTTCAGCCGGGCCGCCTCGGCCTGCAGCCGGGCCAGCTGAGCCGCGGTCTGCGCGCTCTGTGCCTGCAGCTGGTCGATCTGCCGCCGCTGCGCGATGTACTCGCGGACCGGGTAGGCCAGGCTCAGCGCGATCGCGCAGAGCACCACGGCCAGCACCGCCGCCCGGCTGGTGAACCGGGCGCGCTCGGCCCCCTGCCCAGCACCCGCCTGCCCAGCACCGGGGGGCGCCGCGCCCGGCTCCGCCGCGGCCGGCTCGGACGGCTGCGCGGGCTTGGGCGCTGGCTGCGGGCCGGGCATCAGTCAGCCGGGGTCCACCGCGGGAAAGCGCTGGCGCCTGCGTAAACGGCCGCGTCATCGAGCATCTCCTCGATGCGCATCAGCTGGTTGTACTTGGCCACCCGCTCACCGCGGGCCGGCGCACCCGCCTTGATCTGGCCGGCGTTCACCGCGACCGAGAGGTCGGAGATGGTGGTGTCGTCCGTCTCGCCGGACCGGTGGCTGATCATGCAGGCGTAGCCGCTGCGCTGGGCCAGCGACACCGCGTCCAGCGTCTCGGTGATCGAGCCGATCTGGTTCACCTTGACCAGCAGCGCGTTGGCTGACCGCTCCGCGATACCGCGGCGGATCCGCTCCGGGTTGGTGACGAAGATGTCGTCCCCCACGATCTGCACCCGGTCGCCGAGCGCCGCGGTCAGCGTCTGCCAGCCGGCCCAGTCCTCCTCGGACAGCGGGTCCTCCAGCGACACGATCGGGTAGGCGTCCAGCCACTCGGTGTAGATCCGGGCCATCTCGGCCGCGTCCTTGTTCCCGCCGTCGATCCGGTACGAGCCGTCGCTGTAGAACTCGGTGGCCGCGGCGTCGATGGCCAGCGCCACGTCCAGGCCCGGGGTGAAGCCGGCCTTGCCGATCGCCTCGACGATGAGGTCCAGCGCGGCCCGGTTGCTGGCCAGGTCGGGCGCGAAGCCGCCCTCGTCGCCCACCCCGGTGCTCAGCCCGTGCTGCTTGAGCACCGACTTCAGCGCGTGATAGGTCTCCGCGCCCCACTGCACCGCCTCGGTGAACGACGCCGCGCCGATCGGGGCGATCATGAATTCCTGGATGTCCACGCTGTTGTCGGCGTGCGCGCCGCCGTTCAGGATGTTCATCATCGGCACCGGCAGCAGGTGCGCGTTCGGCCCGCCCAGGTAGCGGAACAGCGGCAGCGCCGCCGACTCGGCCGCCGCCTTGGCCACCGCCATGCTGACCCCGGTGATGGCGTTCGCGCCGAGCCGCGACTTGTCCGGGGTGCGGTCCAGGTCGATCATCGCCTGGTCCACCAGCCGCTGGTCGTCGGCGTCGAACCCGAGCAGCTCGGGCTGGATCTCGTCGATGATGCCCTGGACGGCCTTGGTGACCGCCTTGCCGCCGTATTCGTCCCCGCCGTCGCGCAGTTCCACCGCTTCGAAGGCGCCGGTGGAAGCACCGCTCGGCGCCGCCGCGCGGCCCAGCGACCCGTCGTCGAGGGCGACCTCGACCTCAAGCGTGGGGTTTCCGCGGGAATCCAGAATGTGCCTGGCGTGCACCGCCTCGATCGAGGCCACGACGACTCCTGATTGCTCGGCTGACATGTCCCTATTGGAGCCTAGTGGAGTCTCCGGCGGCCCGTGCACCGGCCACGCCGGGGCTCAGGCACGCACCCGAACTCAAGCACGGGCCGGGGCTTAGTCTGCGGCCTGCGCCCGCTCCCAGGCGCGTACCCGGTCCTGGTACCGCCGCGCCGCGCCACGCAGCTCCAGCTCCGGATCCAGCCCGGCCGCCCGCGCCTTAGCCACCAGCTCGAACAACTCGGCACCGAGCCCGTCACCGGCCGCGTCGGCCGCGGCCAGCTCGGCGGGCACACCGGCCCGTTCGGCGCGCCGCTGCAGCTGGGCGGCCAGCGCCAGGGCGGGCTGGCCGAACGGCACGCCGTCCAGCGCCGAGCCGGCCGACCCGGTCGCCGCGGCGCGTTCCGCCGCCTTGATCTGGTCCCAGTTGCGCTTGACGTCTTCCGCGCCGGACACGGCCACGTCGGCGAACACGTGTGGGTGCCGGCGGACCAGCTTGGTGACGATGCCGTCGGCCACGTCGTCCACATCGAACCCGGTCTCGTCGGAACGCTCCTCGGCCACCCGGGCGTGAAACATCACCTGGAGCAGCACGTCGCCGAGTTCCTCGCGGAGGGCCTGACGGCTCCCGCTCTCCAGCGCGTCCAGCGCCTCGTAGGACTCCTCGATCAGGTACGGGGCGAGCGACTCGTGCGTCTGCTTGGCGTCCCACGGGCAGTTCCGGCGCAACGTGTCCATCACCGAGACCAGGGTGAGCAGCTCGCTGCCGGGCCGCCCGGTGGAGCCGTACAGCAGTTCCACGGCCACTCCCGCCGGGCCGGACGGCCCGCCCAGCTCACCGGCCAGCGCGACCGCCCCCGGCGGCAGGCCGGCCTGGCCGGGCGGGTCGTGCGGGCACAGGAAGACCGTGTCACCGGAACCAGGGTCACCGGAACCAGGGTCACCGGAACCAGCCACCGCCGCCGTGAGCAGCCTGGCCAGCTCAGCCGGGCCAGCGCCGGCCGAGGCCCGGTCCCCGCCCCCGCCCCCGGCCCCGGCCCCGGCCCCGGGCAGCAGCGTCCAGCCGATCCCGGCCTCGGCCAGCGCGGGCAGCAGCGGATCATCCGCCGATCCGGCCAGCACCCGGTCCGCGCCCTGCAGCGTCTGCCAGGCAGGCCAGCTGAGCAGCCCGGCCCGCACCGTCGGCGCGGTCACCAGCAGGACGAGCCGGGCCATCAGCAGTGCGGGGTGAGCTGCGGGGCGGCCGTCCCGGTCGGCGACGGAGCGGGCTTGCCGGGCAGCGCGGACAGCTTGTTGGGCGCGGAGACGACGCTGATCGCCCGGTAGTCCAGCGCCCCGTACTGCGGGTTGACCTGGATGCCGAGGCTCTTGGCCGCCACGCACTGCGAGGTGTCGAACTTGATGCTCAGCGCCTCCAGCGCGGCGTTGGCGGTGGGCAGCTTGCCGCCATCCAGCCGGTTCAGGACCGCGTCCTGGACGGCCACGTACCGGCCCAGTTCATTGAGCTGATCGGGCGGCACCCCGTTAGCCACGGCCAGGTCCCGCGCGGTGACCCCGCTCTGCTTGGCCTGCGCGGAAATCGACGACAACGCGCTCTGCACCTCGGACTGCGTCACCGTGATGCCGTACCGGTTCGCCATCTGCTCCCGCACCTGGAACCGGAGCAGCCAGCTGAGCACCTCCTGCGGCATCTGCGACGCGGCGAACTGGAGCCGGATCTTGCCCTTGTCCGCCTGATACGCCTGGTTGAGGTTGTTCACCTCGGCGGTCACCGTGGCGGCGGAGATCCGCTGGTTGTTGCTGACCGCCGCCGCGCCCAGCTTGACGGACCCGCAGGCGGACAGCATGAGCACCCCAGCCAGCGCCGCGGCGGTCAGGGTGATGGGCGTGCGGAGCACGAAGGTGTCCCTTCTCCTCTAGCCGGTTGCCTCTGGAGGAGGCACCGGGACATCCGGTTCCAGCACAGCCGCGACGAGCTGGGCGCACCAGGCCAGCAGCGCAGCGTCGCGGAGCAGCGGAGCGCCGGGGGGCGCGGGCCGCCCGGCGGGTGCCGCCCTGGGCACCGGTACGAGCATGCTACGCACCGTGGGCTTGAGCACCGTCTTCGGGTACAGCCGCTGCACCCGGACCTGACGCGAGTCCGGCAGCTCGACCGGGGAGAACCGGATGAACGTGCCCTGCTGGACGATGTCGGTCAGCCCGGCCCGGCGGGCCTGGAACCGCAGCCGCGCCACCGCCAGCAGATTCTCCACCGGCTCCGGCGGCGGCCCGTACCGGTCGGCCAGCTCGTCCCGCACCTCGGCGACGTCCTCGGCCGAATCGATAGCCGCCACCCGGGTGTAGGCCTCCAGCCGGAGCCGCTCGCCCGGCACGTAGTCGTGCGGGATGTGCGCGTTGACCGGCAGCTCCACCCGGACTTCCGGCCGCTCGGCCGGCCCGTCACCCTTCAGCTCGGTGACCGCTTCGCCTATCATCCGCACGTACAGGTCGAAGCCGACCCCGGCGATGTGCCCGGACTGCTCGCCGCCGAGCAGGTTGCCCGCGCCGCGGATCTCCAGGTCCTTCAGCGCGACGTACATGCCCGCGCCCGCCTCGGTGTGCTGCGCGATGGTGGCCAGCCGCTCGTGCGCGGTCTCGGTCAGCGGGGTCTCCGGCGGGAACAGGAAGTAGGCGTAGCCGCGCTCGCTGCTCCGGCCGACCCGGCCGCGCAGCTGGTGCAGCTGGGGCAGTCCGTAGGTGTCCGCCCGGTCCACGATCAGCGTGTTCGCGTTCGGGATGTCCAGCCCGGACTCGATGATCGTGGTGGACACCAGCACGTCGAACTTGCGGTCCAGGAAGTCGCTCATCACGCTTTCCAGCACGTGCTCGTTCATCTGCCCGTGGCCGACCGCGATCCGCGCCTCCGGGACCAGCTCACCCAGCCGGGCCGCCACCCGGTTGATCGAGCTGACCCGGTTGTGCACGAAGAACGCCTGGCCGTCGCGGAGCAGCTCCCGCCGGATGGCCGCGGCGATCTGCTTCTCGTCGTACGGGCCGACCAGCGTCAGCACCGGGTGGCGTTCTTCCGGCGGGGTGAGGATGGTGGACATCTCGCGGATCCCGGCGATGCCCATTTCCAGCGTGCGCGGGATCGGGGTGGCCGACATGGCCAGCACGTCCACCTCGGTGCGCAGCCGCTTCAGGTACTCCTTGTGCTCGACGCCGAACCGCTGCTCCTCATCCAGGATGACCAGGCCGAGCCGGGCGAACCGGGTGTCCGGGGAGAGCAGCCGGTGGGTGCCGACCACCACGTCCACCTTGCCCTCGGTCATCTCCTCCCGGACCTGGGCCGCCTCGGCGTCGCTGGAGAACCGGGACAGCATCCGCACCGTCACCGGGAACGGCGCGAACCGCTCGCTGAACGTGTTGAAGTGCTGCTGGGCCAGCAGCGTGGTCGGCACCAGCACCGCCACCTGGCTGCCGTCCTGCACCGCCTTGAACGCCGCCCGCACCGCGATCTCGGTCTTGCCGTAGCCGACGTCGCCGCAGATCAGCCGGTCCATCGGCACCGGCCGTTCCATGTCCCGCTTGACCTCGTTGATGGCCGCCAGCTGATCCGGCGTCTCCACGTACGGGAACGCGTCTTCCAGCTCCCGCTGCCACGGGGTGTCCGTGCCGAACGCCTGCCCCGGCGACGCCATCCGCGCCGAGTACAGCCGGATCAGCTCGGCGGCGATCTGCCGGACCGCCTTGCGCGCCCGGCCCTTGGTCTTGGCCCAGTCCGCGCCGCCCAGCCGGTGCAGGCTGGGCGCCTCCCCGCCGACGTACCGGGTGACCTGGTCGAGCTGGTCGGTCGGCACGTACAGCCGGTCCGGCGGCTGGCCGCGCTTGCTGGCCGCGTACTCGATGACCAGGTATTCGCGGATCGCGCCCTGCACGGTCCGGCTGGTCATCTCCAGGTACCGGCCCACGCCGTGCTGCTCGTGCACGATGTAGTCACCCGGGGTGAGCTGCAGCGGGTCGATGCCGCCGCGCCGCCGGGCCGGCATCCGCAGTTCCTTGCTGGCCGTGCGCTGCCCGGCCAGGTCGGCCTCGGTCAGCACGGCCAGCCGCACCGACGCCCAGATGAAACCGTGCTGCAGCAGCCCGGTGCTCACGTACGGCACGGACGGCTCGGGCTCCTGGTCCAGGTCGCCGAGCCGGGCGCCGAGCCCCTCACCGCGGAGCATCTCGGCCAGCCGCTGGGCCTGCCCGTGGCCCTCGGTGACCAGCGCCACCCGCCACCCGTCGGCGAGCCATTGGCGCACGTCCGCGACGGCGCGCGCGGTATCGCCGCGATAGCCCGGCACCGGGGAGGCTTCCATATTGAACGCCAGTCGCTCCGCACCGGCCTCGGCGACATCCGGGAGTTCGCCGGGGAAGGCGTCCGGGCTGTCGAACGGGGTGATGGTCCACCAGCCGACACCCAGGTCGCGAGCGGCCGAGCGGACCGCGGCCAGCGGCTGGAACGCGGCGGCGCCCAGGTTGACGGGGGCCTGGCCACCCGCGGCCGCGTTGACCCAGGACGCTTCGAGGAACTCCTGGCTGGTCCGGACCAGGTCGGCGGCGCGGGCCCGGATCCGCTCCGGGTCGCAGGCGACGACCAGGCCGCCCGGCGGCACGTGGTCCAGCAGCAGTTCCATCCGGTCGGCCAGCACCGGGGCGAACGCCTCCATGCCCTCGACGCCGACGCCATCGGCCAGCTTGCCCAGGATCTCGGCCAGGCCCGGATGGTCCTTGGCCAGCTGCCGGGCCCGCTCCCGGACCGCCGGGGTGAGCAGCAGCTCACGGCACGGCGGCGCCCACAGGCTGCCGGCGGCGTGCAGGCTGCGCTGGTCGGCGACCCGGAAGTAGCGGATCTCCTCGACGCTGTCGCCCCAGAACTCCACCCGCAGTGGATGTTCCTCGGTGGGCGGGAACACGTCCAGGATGCCGCCGCGGACGGCGATCTCGCCGCGGTGCTCGACCAGGTCGGTGCGTACGTAGCCGATGTCCACCAGCCGGGTGATGGTCGACTCGAAGTCGGCGTCCTGACCGGGCCGCAGCGCCACCGGCTCCAGGTCGCCGAGCCCGCTGACCATCGGCTGGAGCAGGCTGCGCACCGGGGTGACCAGCACGCTGACCGGGCCGGCCTGCGCGCTGCCCGGGTCCGGGTGGGCCAGCCTGCGCAGCACGGCCAGCCGCCGCCCGGAGGTGTCCGAGCGCGGCGAGATCCGCTCGTGCGGCAGGGTCTCCCAGGCCGGGAAGCAGGCCACCGTGCCCGGCGGCAGCAGCGACTCCAGCGCGCTGGTCAGGTCCTCCGCCTCACGCGCCGTCGCCGTCACGGCCAGCACGAACTGGTGCGGCCCGGGTCCGGGCTGATCCGCCCCCGGCGGCGTAGTCGCTAGTGCGGCGGCCAGGAAGGGCCGCAGGGCGGGCGGTGCGACGAGGTCGGCGTCCGTGTCGCCCAGGCTCAGCGCATGCCGCAGCCCGGGGTCCTCGGCTATGACGCTGAGCAATCCGGCGAGGCTCATGGTGTCCTTGATCAGCCCGTAGTGGCGGTCACGGGAGGCAGCACGAAAGGCCCGCACTAGCGGGCAGCGGGCTGCCTGGTGCCAGGCGGGATACCTCTAGTTTAGACGGGCCGGCCGGCCGGTTGGCACACGGCGTTCGCTAAACCGCGTCCGTTACCCGTGACTATCCGCAGGCAGAGGGCTAGTTTAGGGGTTTGTGACATCGGTCAGCGGTGTTCCGGGGGGAGATACCACTCGATCGGCACCTTCTCCCGAGACGCAGACAACACGGGTCCCCGAAGCACCGGCAACACGGGCCCCGGAAACGGGAACAGCGTCGGCGCGGCAAGCGGAGCGCCAGCCAGTGCCGCCGGACACAGTGCCGCCAGACACCGCGGCGGAGACCCGGCTGTTCACCAGGTGGGTGCAGGGATACGTGGCCGAACGTTTCGGCCAGCAGATCACCGTGCTGCTGGCCGGCGCGGTCACGGCGGCCGGGGACCTGGGCCTGGCCAGCCTGCGAGACGGCGGCGCCGACATCATCATCACCGAGGTCGACGACGACCAGCCGGTGAACCGGGCCGCGCTGGCCACGCACCCGGAGCTGAACCGCTGCAAGCTGGGCGACCTGCGCACCATCCCGCTGCCCCAGCGGTCTTACGACATCGTGGCCGCCGTCCTGCTGCTGGACCGGATCCACCATGCTGAGCTGGTACTCGACCGGCTGACCGGCGCGGTCAAGCCCGGCGGCCTGCTGCTGCTGCAGATCCGGGACCGGGACGCCGCGGCGGGCTTCCTGGACCGGGTGCTGCCCGGCTGGCTGCGCGGCGCAATCTGGCGCCGGCACCGGCCCGGACGGCCCGGGCCGCATCCGGCGGTGTATGAGCGGCTCGCCTCGGTCCGCGGCGTCCAGTCCTACGTGCTGCTCCGCGGCCTGGTCATCGCCGAGCGCCAGCCGCTGGGTGGGCTGGCGGGCGGGCTGCGCCCGGCCCCGCGCGGCTACCTGGCCGCGCAGCAGGCGGTGGCCCGGCTGTCCGGGAACCGGCTGACCGCCGGCCACGAGGAGTTCCTCTATGTGCTGCGCCAGCCGGAGAACCGGTTCGCCCGCATCCTCTGATGTAGCCTCTGCTTGCCCGGCGGATACGGCCGGTGGGTACGGGCGGCTGAGTGGATGGGGGAATCGTGCCGGCAGAGGCGTCAGCGGGGATTCCCGCGCAGCTGGCTGGGCTTCCCGCGGTGACCCTGGACGAGGGGCAGCTGGGCGATCTGGAGCTGCTGCTCACGGGCGCGTTCGCGCCGCTGCGCGGCTACCTGACACCGGCTGAGGTGATGTCGGTCAGCGCACATGGCACGCTGCCCGACGGCACCCCGTGGCCGGTGCCGGTCACCCTGGACGTGCCGGCGGCGAACCTCAAGCCGGACGCGGACCGGCTGCTGCTGCAGGACCCGGAAGGCACGCCGCTGGCCGTGCTGGACATCACCGACCGGCTGCCGCTGGATTCTGAAGCAGGGGACGTGCGGCTGGCCCGGCTCAGCGGCCCGGTCACCGCGCTCCGCCCGGCCGAGCATGGTCCGTTCCGTGAGCTGCGGCGGCGGCCACTCGACGTCCGCGCGGAACTGGTGGGCACCCCGGTGCTCGGCTATGTGACCAGCGCCCCGCTGCACTCCCGGCAGATCGGCCAGCTCCGGCATGCGGCCAGCCAGCTGAAGGCCCGGCTGCTGCTGCTGCCCCGGGTGGCCGGGCCGGCCGAGATTGTGCACCGGCCCGACGCGCTGGTCCGCACGGTACGCGCGGCCGCGCGCAGCCTGCCCCCGGGCACCCTGGTCATCCCAGTGCCGCTGCGCCGCGGCCAGGCCAGCCCGGCCGATGACCTGGCGCTGCAGGCCCGCGTCGCCGCGGCCTATGGCGCGACGCAACTGCTGGCCGACCGGCCGCCCCCGGCCCCCGGCGACGGGGTGCGGCCCGCGCCGGTCATCCCGGTGCTCGACTCGGGCGACTGGGCCTACGACCCGACGGCCGAGGTGTGGCGCCCACTGGCCCTGATCGAGCCGGGCACCGAACGCACCGACCTGGCCACCGGCGAGCTCGACGACCTGCTCGACCGCGGTGAGGAGATACCGGCCTGGTTCACTCCCCCGGCGGTGGCCGCCGAACTGCGCCGGGCCCGGCCGCCGCGCCGCCAGCGCGGGCTGGTCGTCTTCTTCACCGGCCTGTCCGGCTCGGGCAAGTCCACGCTGGCCCGGGCGCTGCGGGACGCGCTGAGCGAGCGCGGCGACCGGACCGTGTCACTGCTCGACGGCGACCTGGTCCGCGCGCTGCTGTCGGCCGGGCTGACGTTCTCCCGCGCCGACCGGGACCTGAACATAGCCCGGATCGGCTTCGTGGCCACCGAGATCGCCCGGCACGGCGGCATCGCCATCTGCGCGCCGATCGCGCCGTACGCCCAGGCCCGGCGCGACGTGCGACGCGCGGTCCAGGAGGTCGGCGACTTCCTGCTGATCTACGTGGCCACCCCGGCCGAGGTGTGCGAGGCCCGGGACCGCAAGGGCCTGTACGCCAAGGCGCGGGCCGGGCTCATCGACCACTTCACCGGGGTGTCCGACCCGTATGAGGAACCCGACGATGCCGACCTGGTCATCGACACCTCGGTGGTCAGCCGCCAGGAAGCCCTGGCCACGGTCATGCACCTGCTGATCTCGGGCGGCTGGCTCCCGGCGGGCGAGAGCTAGGCCGGGCTTTCCCGGTCAGCCGGGGCGGGCACGCTGGCCGGGCCCGGCTCCTCGTCGTCCACGTCCTCGGCCTGGGCCCCGGCGTCCAGCCGGCGGCGGAACTCGCTGACCCGGCCGCGCGTGCCGGATAGCCGCGCGGACAGCGCCCCGGACATCCGGTCCCGCTGACTGGATAGCAGCACATAGCTGGCGATGCCGCTGACCAGCAGGGCCAGCCCGAGCAGCAGCAGGCCGCGGGCCCCGGCCAGGAACAGCAGCCCGGTGGCCGCGACGAACAGCAGCAGCCGGGCCGTCGTGTAGGCAAGCACGGATCGCATAGCAGGGTCAGCCTACCCAGGAACGGTCACCGCGGTGGCACCCAGGATCGACAGCAGCAGGGCCGGGTCGATGTTGCCGCCGGACAGCACGGCGACCGTGGTGTCCGCGGCGGGCAATTCGGCCCGGCGGAACAGGCACGCGGCCACGGCAACCGCGCCGCCGGGTTCGGTGATGAGCCGCGCCTCCAGCGCCAGCCGGCCGATCGCGGCCCGGATCTCGTCCTCGGTGACCGTGATGATGTCGTCCACCAGTTCCAGCATGTGCCGCATGGGCAGCGCGCCGACCTGGTCCACGCGGAGCGCGTCGGCGATGGTCCGGTGGGTCGCGCTGGACGGCCAGGCCACCGGATGGCCCTGGTGCAGCGAGTCCCGGGCGTCCGCGGCCAGCGCGGGCTCGACGCCGATGATGGCCGCTTCCGGGCGCAGCGCACGGACCGCGGCGGCCACGCCGGAGATCAGGCCACCGCCGCCCACCGGGACCACAACCAGGCCCACGCCGGGGCTGTCGGCGGCGATCTCCAGGCCGACGGTGCCCTGGCCGGCGATCACCCGCCGGTCGTCGAACGGCGGGATGGACACCGCGCCGCGCTGCGCGGCCAGGTCACGGGTGGCGCCCAGCCGGGCGGCCAGGTTGGGCGCGGAGATGACGATCTCCGCACCCAGCGCGCGGATGGCGGCCACCTTGACCGGGGCGGCGTCTTCCGGCACCACCACAATGGCGGGCATGCCGAGCAGCGCGGCCGCGTACGCCACGGCCAGGCCGTGGTTGCCGCTGGAGTGCGTGATCACGCCGCGCTCCCGCGCGGCCGGAGGCAGTGTGTTCATGGCCGCGTAGGCGCCGCGCAGCTTGAACGCACCGGTCGGCTGCAGCGACTCCGGCTTGATCAGCAGAGCCGGATCCGCGCGGGGGAACGGCACCAGCGGGGTGCGCACCGCCACACCCGCCAGGACCGCCGCGGCGGCCCGGATCTCTTGGATCGATACGAGCGATTGCACCTGCACACCCTACGGCCGGCCCGGCCCGGCGCGGCCCCGGCCACCCGTCCCGCCTGAATCACAGGCCCCTCCCACCTCCCCCTCCCGCTTCACTGTTCCCAGCGCGCTCTCTAGATCACTAACCGGGAGCTTTTTACCGAATCCAAGGTGAAAACCAGCGTTTGTCGCCACACTTGGGGCAGGCCTGTAGGGATGGGCCCGGTTTGGCTGCTCAGGAGGGGAACAGCGTGGACGGCAACAACGAGCGCCTCCTGACTCCGGGGGAGGTGGCCGCGCTCTTCCGGGTAGATCCGAAGACCGTGACCCGGTGGGCCGCGTCCGGCCGGATCAGCAGTATCCGCACGCCTGGGGGGCACCGCCGGTTCCGCGAGTCCGAAGTGCGCGCGCTGCTCCGCGGCGAGTCTGGCACCGCGAAAGAAGACCGGGCCGAGTAGGCCTGGACCGGGCGGTCAGGACCGGCCGCCGCGCTCACCGTCCCCGTCCTGGCTGGCCAGGAACTCGGCGAACTGGCGTTGCAGCGCCGCGTCCCCGTCCTGCCATTGCCGCTGCCGTTCTTCGAGCTGCTGCTCGGTGATGGCGTGCGCGGCCAGGCGCGCGTAGTCCGCGTCCCCCGGCCCGATTTCCACATACGCGTCGCCCATCAGCTGTCCCCCCTCAGCCAGGGCCGACTCGGGGACCAGGAGGTTCCCGTTGGGCAGCTGGATGACGAACATTACTGAATCACTCTAGCTAGAGGCCGTAGCGGATGTTGAAGTACAGCATGACATCAAGGGCGACCCTGGTGTTGCCGCCCAGCATGTTGACCAGCGCGGGACGCTGCTGTGAGGCGATGGCCGCGAACGCGTCGGCGAAGAACTCACGACGGCCGAGATCCCCGGGCTGCCGGTGGAAGTCGCTGACCAGCTCACCGTGGCAGCGGCCGTAGAGCTGGCGGAACTGCGCCGAGTCGGACTGCCACCGGCCCTCCACCCGGTCGATGTCGTCCAGCGCGTGGCCGACCTCGTGGCACATGACGTCGGGTGCGGACGACGGCCGCGAGCCGACGATGATTTTGCGCTGGCCGTACGCGCCCGCGCAGGCGTCCCAGGTGGCGCGGCCGGACGGCAGCGGGATGCCGCGCAGCCGGGACATGTCGTCCAGTTCCGGGACGCCACCCTCGCCGACGTGGATGGCGTCCAGGCCGGCGGCCAGAATTTCCTTGATCACCTGAGGCAGCGCGGCCAGCCGGTTGACCGCGCGGACCACCGGGGCGGAGGGCACCAGGCTGGCCGGCCACTCCCGGCGCAGCACGTGTTCCAGCGGGCCGCAGTTGGCCATGCCCTCGGCCGCCCGGCGGGCGTGCGCGATCTCGTACCAGGCCAGCCCGCCCAGCTGCGGATCGGCCGGGCGGCGCGTGCGTGCCTGCCCGGCCGCGGCCTGCGCCCGGCCGCTGTCCGCCGCGGCCGCCTGGCCCGGGCTGGGCCGGATGGCCGCCCGGGCTTGTCCGGCACCGGCCCACTTGGTTTCGGCCTGGCCTGCCGCCGGCCCGGTGCTTGTCTGGCCAGTGCTCGTCTGGCCCGTGCTTGTCTGGCCCGTGCTTGTCTGGCCCGTGCTGGCCCGCCCGGCGCTGACCTGACCGGCAGCGCCGGAGCGACGCGGCGCCCGCCAGGGCAGCCCGGTGGGCTGCGGCGTGGCCGCGGCCGGCTCGCCGGTGGGCGGTTCGGCAGCTGGGTTACCAAATGAGCTCGGCGGTGCGGTGTCCACTGGCATGGCCGGCCGGTGCCCGTAGTCACGGCGGTGGCGTCCCGCCCCGGATGGGCTGGGCGCGCTGCCCATTCCCGACGTCCCGGACCGCGCCGGGCCACGGGAAGTCCCCCGCGGACCCGGCCGGATGTACCGGCGGACGCGATCGATTAGCCGCAGCCGCATATTCCGCACTCCCAGCGATCGCGTGCCAGGTTGCCAGGGTATGCCGAAACACGGCTAACGTCACCTGTTGTCACGCGCTGTCACCCGTTACGGAACACCGCCGGTACCTGCAGACTCGCCGCATTAGCCGACGATTGGGCGGCAGCAGTACTAAGCTGCCGCGCATGTGGCTGGCCGGCGCGCTTGTTCTGCTGCTCGCGCTGGCCCTCTGGGTGGGCTGGATGTGGCGCCCCCGGCGGCTGCCCCACCCCGAGGGCTCGGCCGCGGACGCCGCCTTCCGCCGTCATCCGGCCGGCCGCGCGCGCTGTGCCTCCGCCGAGGACCACATGATGCCGGGCATCCAGGCGGCCCCGGCCAACTGGATGCCGCCGCGCGGCCCGGACGACGACCCGGACTTCCTGGCCCAGCTGGACCGGGTCATCCGCGGTGACGGTTACCCGGAGGACGAGCGCTAAAGCCTGGTCAGCTCAGCCCGGCGTAAGAGTGCAGGCCGGTGATGAACAGGCTGACGCCGAGCAGGTTGAACAGCAGGCAGCCAAACCCGGCCAGCTGGATGTAGGCGGCCCGGCGGCCACGCCACCCGGCGGTGACCCGCGCGTGCAGGAAGCAGGCGTACACCACCCAGGTGATGAAGGCCCAGGTCTCGGTGGGGTCCCAGCCCCAGTACCGGCCCCACGCCTCGTCCGCCCAGATCGCGCCGGCCATGATGCCGAAGGTCCACAGCGGGAAGGCGAACACCACGGTCCGGTAGGCGAACTGGTCCAGCCGCTCCGGGCTGGGCAGCAGCCGGAATACCTCGCCGTTGCCCACCGGCAGGCCGGCCGCGACCCGCCTGGCGTGCCGGTCGGCGATCAGGAAGATCACCGCGAGCACGGCGGCCACCACGTAGGTCCCGGTGGCCAGGGTTATCGCGGTCACGTGGATGGCCAGCCAGTACGAGTTCAGCGCGGGCACCAGCGGGCCGGCCGGGGTGTAGATCACCGTCTGGGCCAGCCCGATGAGGATCACGATCGGGGCCATGAAGAACAGGCCGAGGCGCAGCGGCCGGTACCGGATCATCAGCCCGAGGAAGAACAGCACCGCCACGCAGGTCACCGCGATGACGAACTCGTACATGTCGCCCCACGGCACCCGGTGCACGGCCAGGCCGCGGACGACCACGCCAGCGATGTGCGCGAGCACGCCCAGCACGGTCAGCCCAAGCCCGGCCCGGACCCAGAAGCTCGCGTCGCGCAGGCTGGGCCGGCTGGCCGCCGCTAGGCTGCCGGTTCCGCCGCTGGCCTTCGCGCCGCCCTGATCCGCACCGCCCTGATCCGCACTGGCCTGCGCTGAGCCGGTCTGCACTGAGCCGGTCTGCGCTGAGCCGGCCTGCGCTGAGCCGGTCTGCACGGGGCCGGCCGCCGCGCCAGCCGCACCGGTACCGGCCGCGCTGGCACCGGACGCACCGGCGGTGACCAGTTCCGGCACCTCGGCCTGGGCCGGCTCGGCCGAGCTGCGCTTGCCGAACGCGAAGTCGGCGGCGAACGCCAGCACAGCCAGGAAGTAGAGCACGAGGGTGACCATCAGGAAGTGGTCACTCAGGTGGGACAGCCCCTGGTTGATGGCCATCAGTCTGTTTTCCCCTCGCTTGTCTCGCCCGCGTACGCGGTCCTGAACTCCTCGGCCAGCCGGGCGAACTCCTCGTCGAACCCGCCGGCCGGGTCGGACCGGGCCAGGCCGCCCACGTCCACCACGGTGCGGCCGTCCGGGCCCGGGTAGGCCCGGACGAACATCCGGCGGCGCCGGACGAAGAAGGACAGCAGCAGCCCGGCCAGCGCGGCCACCCCGGCGATCAGCGCCGGGAACTGCCCCGGGTCGTAGGTGATGGCCAGGCTGGCCCACTGCCGGTACCCGGTGAAGGTCAGCGTCCCGGCGCCGCCGGGTAGCTTGATCGACTGGCCGGGGGCCAGTGGCCGGGGCGCGACCGGCAGCTCGGTCAGGCCGGCCGTGTTGAGCTGGTACACCGACTGCGACGGGCCGCTGTTCATGCCCAGGTTGCCCCGGTATGAGATCAAGCTGACCCGGGGGTTGAGCGGTGCCGGGAAGACCGACTTTAGGGTGCCCCCGGCGTCCACCGCGGTGGGCAGGAACACGCCCGCGAAGCCAAGCTGGTCGGGCCGGGCGTCCGGGACTTTGATCACGCCCTCGGAGGCCAGTCCGGACGTGTTCACCGCGATGAACGGCACCGGCTGGTCGAAGACCACCTTCCCGGTCCCGTCGGTGACCTTGAACACCGGCGCGTACCCGTGGCCGATCAGGAACACCCGCACCCCGTCCACGTTCAGCGGGTGGTTCACCCGGAGGTCATAGCCCTGGCTGGCCGCCCCGGGCTGTGCCGAGTAGGTGAGGTAGGCGTTGAACGAGGACGGCTGGCCACGCAGCTGGCCGGACCGCACGTAACTGGCCGTGAACCGGTTGAGCGCGATGGTGAACGGCTGCAGGTCGGATGCGGATACCAGGCGGCCCGGGTGGAACACGTCCAGCGCGGTCACCGTGTTGGCGAACGACGTGCCCGACACCAGCAGGCGGTTCGCCTTGTAGCCGAACATCCCGCCCAGCGCGACCGCGCCGAGCAGCCCGAGCAGGGCCAGGTGGAACAGCAGGTTGCCGAGTTCCCGCCGGTAACCCTTTTCCGCCGACACCCAGCCGTCACCGGTGCGCAGCCGGAACTTGCGCGCCTTCAGCACCGCGGTGGCCGCAGCCAGCGCGGCCGCCGCGTCCAGCCCGGTCTGGTGCCGCACCGACTGCGGCATCCGGGCCACGTTGCGCGGGGCGGGCGGCGGCAGCGCGCGGGCCGAGCGGGCCAGCCGGTAGGCGCGGGGCACCACGCAGCCAGCCAGCGACAGGAACAGCAGCAGGTAGACGGCGGCGAACCAGGGCGCCGCGAACACGTTGAACAGGGACAGCCGGCCCAGCCACGGGGCCAGCCCGGGGTGCGAGACGTAGTACTGCTGCACGGCCGCCGGGTCGATGCCCTGCTGCGGCAGCAGCGACCCGGGCACGCTGGCCACCGCCAGCAGGAACAGCAGGATCAGCGCGGTGCGCATCGAGGTCAGCTGGCGCCAGCCCCAGCGCAGCCAGCCCGCCGCCCCATATCCCGAACTGGACGGCGGCGTGGCCCCCTCGGCCGCGCCGGTCTCGACGGCGCCGGTCTCGGCCGCTTCCGTCTCGGTCATCCGGGAGGTCTCGGTCATCCGGATTCTGCCACCACTCGCTGGATCAGCTTCTTCAGGCCGTCATAGGTCACCCCGCCGATCACCCGCGCGGTGATCCGGCCGCCGCGTGATATGACCAGTGTGGTGGGGATCCCGGCCGGTGGCACGGTGTCCCGGAAATCG
Organism: uncultured Actinomycetes bacterium; assembly: GCA_963834705.1. Lineage (GTDB taxonomy): Bacteria > Actinomycetota > Actinomycetes > Streptosporangiales > Streptosporangiaceae > RYN-230. The sequence continues at coordinate 247,792 of CAWICV010000015.1, read as the reverse complement.
AGCGCCAGGTTGTCGCTCGGGTCGTTCAGGCTCGGGTAACTGATCCGGAAGTCGCTCATGAACGCCTCGGCGGTAGCCGGGCTGTCCCGGATATCGATGCCCAGGAACCGGACGCCGGACGGGCTGTACTGCCGGTCCAGCTGGCCCAGGCTGGGTGCCTCGGCCCGGCACGGCGGGCACCACGATCCCCAGAAGTTCAGCACCACCACGTGCCCCCGGTAAGCAGCCAGGCTGAGCCGTCCACCGCCGACCAGCGGGCCGCTCACCGCCGGGGCGACCGGGGCGGTCCCGGCCTGGTACACCGTGGTACCCGAGCTCCCGGACACGAAGCTCTGGCCGTTGTTGGCCGGGCTGTTCGCCGCGACGGTGCCGCCCGTGCAGCCGGATACGGCCAGCGCCGAAACCGAGGCCAGCAGGCCGAGCCGCGCAGCCCGGCCCAGCCGGGTAACGCGGGACGTCGGGTGGGGCGGACGGGACACGGAGATAGCTCCTACAGCGAGTAGTACCGCGCCCCATTGTGCCCGACAAACCTGGCGCGGCTGACGGCGGGGCGGCCCGCAGTCACGCGCCCGGCGTCTGCTGGCGGCCGTGGCCCCCCGGCTCGGCGTAACTCACCCCGGTGATCTCGTCCCCGGTGTAGCTGAAGCTGGTCACGCTGGCCAGCGCGCACTGCCGGTGCGCCGGGTGGTGCCACAGCGGCTTGCCCTCGGCCGCGCGCCGGGCGATCCAGATCGGCAGCTGATGGCTGACCAGCACCGCCTCGTGCCCGCGCGCGGCCCGCGCGGCGTCCGTCATCGCGGCCAGCATCCGGTCCGCGATGTCCCGGTACGGCTCACCCCAGGACGGCCGGAACGGGTTGTACAGGTAACGCCAGTTGGCCGGGTTCCGCAGCGCGCCCGGGCCGACACCGACCGTGGTGCCCTCGAACACGTTCGTCGGCTCGATCAGCCGCTCGTCGGTGTGCACCTCAAGCTCGAACTGCGCGGCCAGCGGCGCGGAAGTTTCCAGCGTCCGGTCCAGCGGCGAGGATCGCAACGCCGTCACGTCCCGGCCGGCCAGGAAGGCCGCCGCGGCCTTGGCCATCAGACGGCCCTCTTCGGAGAGGTGGAAGTCGGGCAGGCGGCCGTACAGCAGGCCGCCCGGGTTGTAGACCTCACCATGCCGCAGCAGATGCAGCACGGTGCCCGGAAGCACGGTGTTTGGAAGCACGGTGTCCGGAGCTGGGTTTTCAGTCATGGCGGGCACAGCCTACCGGGACACCCAGCTCAGCCTGCTAGGGCGGGGCAGCAGGCGAGCAGGTAAACTTGGCGCCAGCTTGTGGTTGCGCCTAGGGTTCCGTGCCCCGCCCGCGCCCGGTCTGCCGGGCGGCCCCGGCCGCACAACAAGAGCGGGGCAGGCTGGACCGAGCGGCGCCAGGTGCCCTGCCGGGCATCCACACCTGACGGGATAGAAACCTCGAGGGCTCTCGTTCGCCATGCCCGGGCTGGTCCCCGGGTCCGGACTAGGGAGCCGCCCCCACATGAGCGCCACCGCGCTAGCCCTGATCCTCGTCGCCGCCGTCGCGCACGCCACCTGGAATCTGTTCAGCAAGCAGGCTTCGGTGACCGGCGCGTCCTCGTTCGTCTGGCTGATGGCACTGGCCGCCACGGTGCTGTACGCCCCGGTCGTGCTCATCGCCGTGCTGGTTGACCCGCCCAGGCTCACCGGCCTGTGCTGGATGTTCATGATCGGAACCGGGCTGCTGCAAGTCGGCTACTTCCTGTTCCTGCAGTCCGGCTACCGGCTGGGCGACCTGTCCGTGGTCTACCCGGTGGGCCGCGGCAGCGGCGCCCTGCTGGCCGCGCTGGCCGGCATCGTGCTGCTTGGCGAGCACCCCGGAGCGGCCGGGATCGCAGGTATAGGACTGGTGATAGCTGGCGTTCTGCTGCTTGGTGCGCCTGCTGGTAACGGCGGGTCAGCCGCCCGCCCAGCTCCGCGGGCGCTGACCTTCGCGCTGGTCACCGGGGCGTTCATCGCGTCGTACACGCTGTGGGACAAGTACGCGGTGAGCACGCTCAAGGTGCCGCCGCTGGTCCAGGGCTATGCGTCGCTGCCGATGATGGCGCTGCTGCTGGCCCCGTTCGCGCTCCGCCACCGGCCGCGCACCGCGCTGGTCTGGCGGACCTACCGGCGCCAGGTACTCGGCGCCGCGGTGCTCTCTCCGCTGGCCTACATCCTGGTGCTGGTCGCGCTCAGCTTCACCGCGGTCAGCGCGGTCGCGCCGGCCCGCGAGGTCAGTGTGCTGGCCGGGGTGCTGCTCGGCCGCCGGCTGCTCGGCGAGGGGCAGCTGGCCCGGCGCCTGGCTGCGGCCGCCGCCATCGCGGCCGGCATCATCTGCATCGCCGTCGGCTAGCGCCGATGCCGCCAGCCCGGCCGGCCTCCCCGCCTGCCGCAATCGTGATCATGGCCTTGGTGGGGTTCCGGTACGGTTCCAGTACTACTCAGGCCATGATCACGAGTCGTTGATGGGGCCGGGTCAGCTCAGGGCCTCGGCCGCGGCACGGGCGGCGGCGGGCAGCGCGGCGGCGATCCGCTCCACCGCCTCGCTGTCGTGCGCGGCGGATACGAACCACGCCTCGTACGGCGACGGGGGCAGGTAGACGCCCTGCTCCAGCAGGGCATGGAAGTACGCCGCGTAGGCCGCCGCGGACTGGCCGTGCGCCTCACCGAAGTCGCGGACCGCCCGGTCGGTACCGAGGAACACAGAGAACAGGCTGCCCGCCTCCTGCAGCCGGAACGGCAGCCCGGCCGCGCTCAGCGTGTCGCTGGCCAGCTTGGCGATGGTCGCCGCGACCTCGTCCAGCCGGGCGTACACCTCGGGGGTGCAGTTGCGCAGCGTGGCCAGCCCGGCCGCGGTGGCCAGCGGGTTGCCGGACAGCGTGCCCGCCTGGTACACCGGCCCGGTCGGGGCCAGCCGGTCCATGATCTCGGCCCGGCCGCCGAACGCGGCCGCGGGCAGCCCGCCGCCCATCACCTTGCCGAACGTCATCAGGTCGCCGGCCACGCCTTCCCGGCCGTACCAGCCGGACGCGGTGACCCGGAACCCAGTCAGCACCTCATCCATGATGAGCAGCGCGCCGTGCTCCCGGCACAGCTCAGCCAGCAGGTCGTTGAAGCCGGCCGTCGGCGGCACCACGCCCATGTTGGCCGGGCACGCCTCGGTGATCACGCAGGCGACCCGGGCACCGTGCTCGACGAAGGCCTGGCGCACCGCGAGCGCGTCGTTGTAGGGCAGCACCAGGGTGTCGCCGGCGGCCGCACCGGTCACCCCGGGCGAATCGGGCAGCCCGAACGTGGCCACGCCGGAGCCCGCCGCGGCCAGCAGCGCGTCCACGTGGCCGTGGTAGCACCCGGCGAACTTGACCACCACCCGGCGGCCGGTGAAGGCGCGGGCCAGCCGGACTGCGGTCATCGTCGCCTCGGTGCCCGAGTTGACCAGCCGGACCTTCTCCACCGGGGTGCGGGCCACGATCTCCTCGGCCAGTTCCACTTCGCCGGCCGTGGCGGTGCCGAACGAGGTGCCGCGGGCCGCGGCCGCCTGGACCGCCTCGGTGACGGCCGGGTGGGCGTGGCCGAGGATCATCGGTCCCCAGGAGCAGACCAGGTCCACGTAGCTGCGCCCGTCCACGTCGGTGAGGTACGGGCCGCTCCCCGAGGCCATGAACACCGGCACGCCGCCCACTGAGCCGAACGCCCGGACCGGGGAATTCACTCCGCCAGGGATGACCGCACTGGCCCGGCTGAACAGCTCGCCGGATCGGTCCGGGCGCCTCACAGTGCCTCCTGAGATGTTCGTGCCGTCCGGCCGGACCATGAGCACCGGCCACCCGGACGGGCCTGCCGGCCCGCCCTCGCTAGCCGGAACCGGACAGCGCTCACTTAAAGAGCCTCCTCTTCGCACGCGTCGGCCAGGAACTCCAGCAGGCGCAGGGCATCGGGCAGCAGATCAGGGCCGTCGGGGGGCGGCGGGATCAGCCAGCGGGCCGGGGCGCCGAACGGGTCACGGGACGGCGGTGCGAGAACGAAGCTGTTCCGGCAGTGCCAGCGCAGCGCGGCCACCTCGCCAATGTCCTCCGGGGCGCAGTCCAGGTGGCAGGACCACCACTCGTCCTCGTCCTCGGGGGCGCCCCGGGTGGCCACGAAGAACAGCGCCCGGCCGCCACCGGCCGCCACCGGCCCAGGCGGCGCCGCGGCCTGGCGCATCGCGTCCAGCGCCGCGCTGCCCGCGGCGGCGGGCACGTCGAGCACGTCGAACACCCGCCCGGTGGGCAGCACGATGTTGGCCTCGGGATGGTCGATCCAGCGCTGCTGCACCTTGCCCGCCTCGGTGCTGGCCAGCAGTTGCCAGGCCGGGGACATCGGGTGCGCGGCGGGCGCCGGGCAGCCGACCCGGTCACAGGAGCAGGCCCGGCCCATGCTCTGGCCCGGTGGGTAGGCACCCAGGCAGACCGGCCAGCCGAGCTGGGCGTACCCGGCGGCGGCCGCGGCCAGCCGCCCGGCGTCCCGGCGCCGGCCCCGGCGCAGTACCGGTGCGACCATCAGGCTCCACTTCCCGTGACGGCAGTGTTAGCGCTCTCCCTTACTGATGATGGCTGACCGGCCACGCTCCGCGCAGGCCGACTCCCCGGGAGTTGCCGACATGTTGCCGAACAGAGATTGCCTGCCCTCCCACCCACCTCCCCAGACCGCTGCAGTCCCGTTAGACTCTTCAGTCACATAAGTCCCACGGTTCCCAGAGCGGTCAGCTCAGACGGCGGGCCAGTTCGGCCGCCCAGTAGGTGAGGATGATGCTGGCCCCGGCCCGGCGGATGCCGGTCACCGTCTCCAGGATGACCCGGTCCCGGTCCACCCAGCCGTTCGCCGCCGCCGCCTCCACCATCGCGAACTCGCCGCTGACCTGATACGCGGCCACCGGCACCGGCACGTTCGCGGCCGCCTCGGCGATCACGTCGAGATACGGCAGCGCGGGCTTGACCATCACGATGTCCGCGCCCTCGGCCACGTCCAGCAGGATCTCGCGCAGCGCGTCGCCGGCCCGCGGGTCCTGCTGATAGGCGGCCCGGTCGCCGAACTGCGGCGCGCACTCGGCCGCGTCTCGGAACGGCCCGTAGAACGCGGAGGCGTACTTGGCCGAGTAGGCGCAGATGGCCACCTCGGGGTAGCCGCCCTGGTCCAGCGCCACCCGGATGGCGGCGACCTGCCCGTCCATCATCCCGCTGGGCGCCACCACGTGCGCCCCGGCCGCGGCCTGTGCGACCGCGATCGACGCGTAGCGCTCCAGCGTCGCGTCGTTATCCACCTCGCCCGCCGGGGTGAGCAGGCCACAGTGGCCGTGGTCGGTGTACTCGTCCAGGCACAGGTCGGCCATCAGCACGGTGGCATCGCCCACCTCAGCGGCCAGGTCACCGAGGGCCAGGTTGAGGATCCCGTCCGGGTCGTCGGCGGCCGAGCCGCGGCCGTCCTTGACCGCCGGGACGCCGAACAGGACCAGCCCGCCGACCCCGGCCTCGGTCGCCTCCACGGCCGCCTTGCGCAGGCTGTCCCGGGTGTGCTGGACCACGCCGGGCATGGAGCCGACCGGTTGTGCCTCGCCGATCCCTTCCTTGACGAACATCGGCAGCAGCAGGTCCGACGGCTGCACGCTGGTCTGCGCGACCAGGCGGCGCAGCGCGGCGGTGCGGCGCAGCCGCCGCGGCCGTACCGCGGGGAAGCCCGGTGTTGTCACCGTAGCCGCCGCCGGGCGCCGCGGCGCCGCTCGCTCGGCTTGCGGACCGGTTCGCCGGCCGTGACGGCCGCCTCGCGGACCGCGGCGGCGTGCTCGGCCAGTGCGTCCACCAGGGCGGTGGCCGATGGCCGGGCCGCCTTGACGTCCACCCGCAGGCCGAATTCCGCCGCCGTCTGCGCGGTCTGCGGCCCGATCACTGCGATCACCGTGACCGCGTGTGGCTTGCCTGCGATGCCGATCAGGTTCCGCACCGTGGACGACGAGGTGAACAGCACCGCATCGAATCCGCCGCCCTTGATCGCCTCGCGGATCGGGGCGGGCGGCGGCGCGGCCCGCACCGTGCGGTACGCGGTCACGTCCTCCGCCTCCCAGCCCAGTTCGGTCAGCCGGGCGACCAGCGTCTCGGTGGCGATGTCGGCGCGGGGCAGCAGCACCCGGTTGATCGGGTCGAGGGCGCTGTCGTAGGGCGGCCAGGCCGCGGCCAGCCCTTCCCCGGACTGGTCGCCCTCGGGGATCAGATCCGGCTTGATGCCGAACGCCAGCAGCGCCTTCCCGGTCTGCTCGCCGACCGCGGCCACCTTGACACCGGCGAAGGCCCGCGCGTCCAGACCGTATTCCTCGAGCTTCTCGCGCACCGCCTTCACCGCGTTGGCGGAGGTGAACGCCACCCACTGGTACCGCCCGGTGACCAGGCCCTTGACCGCGCGCTCCATCTGCTGCGGGGTGCGCGGCGGCTCGACCGCGATCGTCGGCACTTCCTCCGGCACCGCGCCGTAGGCGCGCAGCCGCTGCGACACCGAGCCGGCCTGCTCCTTGGTCCGCGGCACCAGCACCCGCCAGCCGAACAGCGGCTTGGATTCGAACCAGGACAGGTCGTGGTCCGCCCCGGCCAGCTCACCAACCACGCCCACGGCGGGCCCGGTCTCGGTGAGCAGGTTCACCCCGGCCGCCTTGAGGTCCGCGGTCACCGAGCCCAGCCGGCAGCGCACCGTCAGCTGGTCGGTCGTGGTCCCGCACCAGGTGATGGCGAACGGGGTCCGCTCCGGCCAGCCCGCCGCGAGCAGCATCTTGGCCAGATCGGCCGGCCCGGCCTCGGCGCCCAGAATGACCAGGCTGCGCGGCGGCGCGGCGTCGGCGGACAGCCGGCTCACCTCGGCCGCCTCGATGACCCGGATGTCCCCGCCCGCGTCCGAGGTCAGCGGGATCCCGGCGTAGGCCGGCACCGCGGTGGCCGCGGGCATGCCCGGCACGATCTCGAACCGCACCTTGGCCTGGGCGCAGGCCGAAATGTGCCCGGCAGCCGTCCCGAACAGCAGCGGGTCGCCGCGGTAGGCGGCCACCGCGAGCCGCCCGGACCGGGCCGCGCCGGTCAGCAGATCCGGCTCACTGTTCAGGTCGGCCACGTCGCGGATGTCGGCATCGGCCGACAGCAGGTGGCGGACCTGATCGATGACCCCCGGGCGGCCGGCCACCAAGTCGGCGCGGCCGAGCAGTTCGGCGGCGCGGACGGTGAGCAGCTCGGTGCCGCCGGGGCCGGTGCCCACGAAGGCAACCAGCCCGGGCTGGCCCGCGTGTCCGGCCTGCGCTGTGTCCTGTCTTACTCTCTGACTCATGCATCGTCCCCATTGCTGAGGTGTTCCGAAGGTGCCAGGTACCGCGCTGCACCCTGCTGGAGCAGCTCGGCCGCCACGGCCCCACCGAGGCTGGCCGCCTCGGCAGCCGCCCCGCTGGCACTGGCCCGCACCGCTGATTCCCCCTCGACGGCCGCAATTACCGCCGTCACGTGCAGAAACTCCGTCCCGGCAGCATACGCGCCCACCGGTGCGCTGCACCCGGCGCGCAACGCGGCTAGCACCGCGCGCTCTGCGGTAACGGCGGCCCGGCTGACCGGATCGTCCACGCTGGCCAGCAATTCGGCCAGCCCGGTGCCGTCGGGCAGAGTGTCGCCGTCGCGGCACTCCACCGCGAGCGCGCCCTGCCCCGGGGCGGGCAGCATCTCTTCCGGCTCGAACACCTGGGTCACCGCGTCCATCCGGCCGATCCGGGCCAGCCCGGCGCAGGCCAGCAGCACCGCGTCCAGCTCGCCGGAGGTCACCTTGCCCAGCCGGGTGCCCGCGTTGCCGCGCACCGGCACCGGCCGCACGTCCGGGCGGATCAGCCGGAGCTGGGCGGCCCGGCGCGGCGACCCGGTGCCGATCCGGGCGCCGGGCGGCAGGTCAGCAAACTTGGCCCCGTCCCGGCCGATCAGCGCGTCTCTGGGGTCGTCCCGGGTGGGCACCGCGGCCAGTACCAGCCCGGGCACCGGCCCGACCGGCAGGTCCTTCAGCGAGTGCACGGCCAGGTCGATCTCCCCGGCCAGCAGGCTCTCCCGGAGCGCGCTGACGAACACGCCGGTGCCGCCGATCTGGGTCAGCTCGGCCCGGGTCACGTCGCCGAAGGTGGTCAGCCCGACCAGCTCCACCGCCGCCCCGGTCCGCCCGGTGATGAGCCGGGCTACCTGGCCGGACTGGGCCATGGCCATCGGGCTCTTCCGGGTGCCCAGACGCAGTGGCGGCTGGCTCATGTCTCGTCCTGTCCGGTCGCTGGCTCCGCGGTGCCTGTCTCGGCCGGGCCCATGTCATCGGGCGCGGCGTCCGCCACGGTCACCGCGTTGACCACGGCGGGATCCAGGTCGAACAGGACCCGCAACGCGTTCTCGTAGGAATCACCGCCGGGGGACCCGGCCAGTTCCTTGACCCGGACCGTCGGTGCGTGCAGCAGCTTGTCCACTACCCGCCGCATGGCCCGTTCGACCTCATTCAGCATGCCATGATCGGCGGTCCGCAGCCGCCCTTCCAGCCGGGCCAGCTCCGCGTCCACCACGGTGGCCGCCTTGGCCCGCAGCGCCACCACGGTCGGCGCGACCCGGGCCGCGTGCATGGCGGAGACCCGGCCGGCGAATTCCTCCGCGACGATGCCCCGGACCACGGCGATGTCGCTTTCCCGTGCCGCCCGGTACTCCCCGTCGCCCAGCGAGTCCAGCCCGACCACGTGCACCCCGGGCAGCCCGGCCACGTCCGGGTCCACATCCCGGGGCATGGCCAGGTCGAGCAGCACCAGCGGCCGGCCGGCACCGGCTTCCAGGCCGGCCGCGGCCGCCGCGGCCCGCTGCCGCAGCGCGCTGGCCGCCAGCTCGGCGGTGATCACCACCCCGCTGGCCCCGGTGCACGAGATGACCAGGTCGGCCTGGGCCAGCGGCCCGGCCAGGCTGGCCAGCTCGGCGGTGCTGCCGGACACGGCCGCGGCCAGCTTCCCGGCCCGGTCCATGGTCCGGTTGGCCACCACGATGTGCGCCGCGCCGAGCCGGGCCGCGGTGGTGGCGGCGAGCGAGCTCATCGAGCCGGCCCCGATCACCAGCACGGTCCGCCCGGCCAGGCTGTCCGGCGGCTGGCCGAGCTGTTCCAGGGCGGCAGCGATGCCGACGCTGACCAGGTTCGCCCCGGCCTGGTCGATCCGGGTCTCGGTGTGCGCCCGCTTGCCGGTGCGCAGCGCGAGGGCGCCGAGCTCACCCAGGCCACGGCTCAGCGTGTGCTGCTCCCGTGCCGTGCCGAGGGCCTGCCTGACCTGGCCGAGGATCTGGCTCTCGCCCACCACCAAGGAGTCGAGCCCGCAGGCCACCGCGAGCAGGTGCTGCACCGCGCGGTCCTCGTAGTGCACGTACAGGTGCGGGGTCAGCTCGCCGAGCGGGATGCCGGAGTGCCGGGCCAGCAGGTCGGTGATGGATGACACACCGCCGTGGAACTTGTCCACCTCGGCGTACACCTCGGCCCGGTTGCAGGTGGAGACCACGAACGCGCCGGCCACGCTCGGCGCCTGCGACAGGTCACGGAGCAGTTTGCCGAGGGCGTCCCCGCTGACCACTGCCCGCTCCAGGGTGCCGAGCGGGGCGCTCTTGTGGCTGAGGCCGACCACCAGCACACTCATGGGCTGACCGCCGCCTCTGCATCCTGGGAAACGCGCACCACCGACCTCCGCTGCGCGTGGAAGGCGAGAATCTGCAACTCAATGGACAGGTCGACCTTACGCACGTCCACCCCGGCGGGCACATTGAGGACGACAGGGGCGAAATTAAGGATGCTCGTTACCCCGGCGGCGACCAGCCGGTCGCACACCGCCTGGGCGGCGCCCGCTGGTGTGGCGATCACCCCGATCGACACCCGGTACCGGGCGACCACATCCTCCATCTGGCCCGCGTCCAGCACGCCGTGCCCGGCGATCTGGCTGCCGATGACCTCGGGGTCGCTGTCCAGCACCGCCGCGATGCGGAAGCCACGGGAGGCGAAGCCGCCGTAGTTGGCCAGCGCCCGGCCCAGGTTGCCGGCGCCGATGATGACGACCGGCCAGTCCTGGGTCAGGCCCAGTTCCCGGGATACCTGGTAGACCAGGTACTCCACGTCATAGCCGACCCCCCGGGTGCCGTACGAGCCGAGGTGGGACAGGTCCTTGCGCAGCTTGGCCGAGTTCACCCCGGCCGCGGCGGCGAGTTCCTCGCTGGACACGGTGGGGATGTCCTGCTCGGCAAAGGCGTACAGGACCCTCAGGTACACGGGGAGGCGGGCGATGGTCGCCTCCGGGATGCCCTGGCTTCCGTTCGCAGACACTGAACGGCGTGACATGCGCCGACGCTCCTGAGGGATTGACCTGCGGGCATGGCGGGCGGCCCAGATGCCCGCGCGAGACTGCGTCTCAACCGTACGCCCTTGTGAACGTTTGCACAAAGTCGGGGAGGTAGTCCGGCCCCGGCCTGGCTGTTTCCCGGCGTTCTCAGGGCCCGGACTGCCCGCTGAGCGAGGTGATCACCGGCAAACGCTGACATATCACGTGAATGATGCGGAAAATGACCGTTTGTCGAGAATGAGCGCACCGGACACGTGAAAGTCGCTGATTGCCGGCGAATCAGGCGCTCAGCGGGTCAGTGTGCCGCGCTCAGCGGGTCAGTGCGCCGCGGTCGGCGGCCGGAGAGCACCGCGGTCGGCGGCCGGAGAGCACCGCGGTCAGCGGCTGAGGGCACCGCGGTCAGCGGCCGGAGAGCACCGCGGTCAGCGGCTGAGGGCACCGCGGTCAGCGGCCGGAGAGCACTGCGGTCAGCGGCTGAGGGCACCGCGGTCAGCGGCCGGAGAGCACTGCGGTCAGCGGCTGAGGGCACCGCGGTCAGCGGCTGAGGGCACCGCGCAGCCGGTCCTCGCTGACCCGCCAGAAGTCGTGCTGCACCCCGTCGATCAGGGTGACCGGGATCTTGTCCCAGTACGCGTCGAGGTCGGCGGCAGACTGGGTGATGTCCCGTTCCTCCCAGGGCACGCCGAGGTCGGCGGTGACCTTGATGATCACCTCACGCGCGGTATCACACAGGTGGCAGCCGGGTTTGGACAGCAGGGTAACGCTGTGCCTGGCCGCGCCCCCAGGCGCGGTCACGGTAGCCGCCCAGCGCGCGGCGCCGACCCGAGCGAGGACACCTTCGCCTCCCGGACGCCAAGTTCGATCACGTTGGTGGCCAGCACCAGCGGTCGGAGCCTGCTGTCGAAGTCGGTCACGTAGGACTTCTGCTGGTGCTCGTCGTAGGCTGTCCGGTCTCGGTACACCTGGTACAGGATCCGCTGCAGCGGCGCGGATGGCACCCCGTGCACCACGAACACCAGGGTGTCCGGCTCGGTGGTGCGTACCTGCTCCAGCACCGTGCTGGCCAGCCGGTCGAACTCGGCCGCGCCCGATTCGAGCAGCGTGTAGATGGCGATCTGGCCGTACAGCCGTTCGGTGTCGGCCGCCGGGTCGGCCAGCGCGGCGGCGCCCAGCGCGGCTTCGCTGAGCGCGGCCAGTTGCATGCCGGTCTCTGGTTCGCCGGGCAGGCTCTCGCTGGCCGCGGCCGGGCTGGCCGCCTCCCGCGGCCGGGTCCGGGCGGCACCGTCCCGGTACAGCGCGTCGAACGACCCGGTGACCGGCTCGGCATCCGGGTCGATCCCTTGCGCGGCGAAGCTCCGCGAATCGTCCTGCGCGGCGAAGTCCCGCGAGTCAGCCGCGAAGCCCCGCGAATCGTCCTGCGCGGCGAAGCCCCGCGAGTCAGCGGCGAAGCCCCGCGAATCGTCCTGCGCGGCGAAGCCGCGGGAGTCGCCCTGCGCCGGGAACTCCTGCGAGTCGAAGCCCGGCGCGGCGAAGGCGGCCGAGTCGTAGCCGTACGGATCGCCCTGGTAGGCCTGGTACGCGCCGGAATCGCCGTACCGGTACAGGTCCATCGAGTCGTCCCCGGTGTAGCCCGGGCCTGACCCGGTCCGGGTGTAGTACGGCCCAGCCACGCCGCGGCCCGCCGGAGCCGCGCCGTGATCAGTGCCGCGCAGCGCGGCCAGCCGGATCCGGGCTGCCCGGTCGCCGGCCAGCCAGCCGGTCACCACCGCGACCACGGACAGCCCGGCGTAGGCCGGGGTCACCGGCAGGTTGACCAGCAGGCCCTGGGTGGCCAGCGCGGCCAGCGCGGCGGCGCCGAGCACGAGCAGCACCGGCCGCCAGCCGGGCTCGTGCCGGGACCGCAACGCGGTCACCGCCAGCGTGACCAGGATGGTGACCAGGACCACCGCCGCGACGACGGCCAGCAGGCCGAGCGGGAGGAACTGGTAGTGCACCCGGGCCAGCGGCCAGGCCTGGCCGAACGGCTGGTCGCTCAGCACGTCGGTGGCCAGGATCACGGCCGCCACCACGAACAGGCCGCCCAGGCACAGCCGGGCCGCGAACCGCATGACCGTGCCGCGTGCGGATATCTCAGCCATCCCCCAGGCCAGCGCGAGCGGCGCGATCAGCCCCAGGCCGAGCTGTGCGGCGCGGAACGTGGTCGGCCCGAAGCCACGGTGGTACCCGGCGGCCTGGGCGGCCAGCCCGATGGCCATCCCGGCCAGCGCCAGTATCCAGGCCACCAGGTTGACCCGGGCGGACTGGGTACAGCGCCGGATCAGCAGGGCGGTGGCCACCAGCGCAGCCAGCGTCCCGACCGCCGCGACGAGGAACGAAATAGACATTGAGACCATGGTGCACGACCGGGGCCGCTCATGCAGACCAGATGGCTGACCAGGCCGCCGAGCCGGGCGGTCCTTTGTAGACTCGGCATACATGAGGCAGCGGCTGGATGCTTCCGTCTGGCAGCGGCTGGATCAGCTGCCCAGCGGGGCGCGATCCCGGCGGCTGCCCAGGTCCAGTCGGCAGCGCGCGGAGCTGGCCGGGGCGGCCTCGGCGGCGGTGGCCACCGTGGACCAGACGCCGCCGCAGCCAGATCCGACCGCGGGCGCGTTCTTCGACGTGGACAACACGCTGATCCGCGGCGCGTCCATTTACTACTTCGCCCGCGGCCTGGCCGCGCGGGACATGTTCGGCCCACGCGACCTGGCCCGGATGGCCTGGGGCCAGGTGTACTTCCGGCTCCGCGGCGCGGAGAGCCCGGATCACATCGACGCCGCCCGGGAGGCGGCGCTCACGTTCGTCGCTGGGCACAAGGTGGCCGACATCGTCAGCCTGAGCGAGGAAATCTTCGACGAGACCATGGCCGACCGGGTCTGGGCGGGCACCCGCGAGCTGGCCCTGGGCCACCTGCGCGCCGGGCAGCGGGTGTGGCTGGTCACCGCGACCCCGGTGGAGCTGGCCACGGTCATCTCGCAGCGGCTCGGGCTGACCGGGGCGCTGGGCACGGTGGCCGAGTCGGTGGACGGGGTGTATACCGGCCGGCTGGTCGGCGGGCTGCTGCACGGCGAGGCCAAGGCGGCCGCGGTAGCATCGCTGGCCCAGCGCGAGGGCCTGGACCTGGCGCGCTGCTCCGCATACAGCGATTCGGCCAACGACCTGCCGATGCTCCGCCTGGTCGGGCAGCCGAACGCGGTCAACCCGGACGCCGGCCTGCGCGCCGAGGCGCGGCGTAACGACTGGCCGGTATATGACTTCCGGTCCGGCCGGAAGGCGACCCTGATTGCGCTGCCCACCGCCGCCGCCACCGGCGCGGTGGCCGGCGGGATCGCCGCCGCGTTCGCGCTGCGCCGGCGGCACCAGCGCAACAGCACCGGCTAACCAGCCTGATCAGCCTGATCAGGCTGATCAGCCGAACGCCGGGCCGCGCTCGGGCAGCAGCTCATCCAGCTTCCGCTGCACCGTGTCCCGGACGCCGGCGGTCAGCTCGGCCACGGCCGCCTGATCCCGCCATGCCCCGGCCGGATAGCCGGTGGTCGGCACCGGCGGGCAGAACTCGATGATCCACTGTGATGGCAGCGGCACCGCGCCGACCGGCCCGAGCCACGGGAACAGCGGGGTGACCGGGAAGTAAGGCAGATGCAACGCGCGGGCCAGCGGCTTGGCGTTGGCCAGCATCGGGTAGATCTCCTCAGCGCCGACGATCGCGCACGGGATGATCGGCACCCGGGCGCGCAGCGCGGACACCGCGAACCCGCCGCGGCCGAAGCGGCGCAGCTGATACCGGTCCCGGAACGGCTTGCCGATGCCCTTGAACCCTTCCGGGAACACACCCACCAGCTCGCCGTCGAGCAGCAGCCGGTGCGCGTTGGCCGGGCAGGCCCGGGTGTGCCCGGAACGGCGGGCCAGATAGGACAGCACGGGCACCTCGTAGACCAGGTCGGCGCCGAGCAGCCGCAGGTTGCGGTGGGCCGGATGGTCGTCATGCAGTCCGGTCTGCAGCATGATCGCGTCCAGCGGCAGGGTGCCGGAATGGTTGGCCACCACCAGCGCCGCGCCTTCCGGCGGCACATTCTCCAGGCCCTGCATCCGCACCCGGAACCACCGCTGGTAGAGCAGCCGGGCCACCGGGATCAGCAGCCGGGAGTTGAATTCCGGGTCGAAGCCGAACTCGTCGGCCTCACCCTCGCCAGTCACCTGGCGCCGGGCGAAGTCGACCGCGCCGGCCAGCCGGTCCCGCCAGGAGCCGGTCCCGTTCTGGGCTGCCCGGTCGTCCGGGGTCACTAGCCCGGCACCTTCCGACCAGCGTCGCGGCGCCGGGCCTGCCCCCTGACCACTGCCCCGGCCGAGCACGATGTCCGGATGAAAAGCAGTGTTAGCCCGGGGGGGCGGCCCCCCGCTCTGCTTTCGCGGGGAACTACCCCCGGAACCCCCGGCCCCGATCGCCACTTCGCGCCGAGCGGCGGCAGGCCGCCGCGGTTCCGCGGCGCCCCGGCGCTGCGCGCCGAAGCCGGCTCCGCCGGCCGATCCCCCAAGCTGTGCCAACCGTGCCCCCCCGGCCTGCGGTTACTTCTTGTTGCGCCGCTGCACGCGAGTCTTTCGCAGCAGCTTGCGGTGCTTCTTCTTAGCCATCCGCTTCCGGCGCTTCTTGATGACGGAGCCCACGAAACCACCCTCACTCGGGATTGAGGCAACAAGGCGTACGACGCATTCGCCCGATGCCGGTTGGCTGGGCAGACGCCAACCACACAGGCTACCCGCCCGGCCGCCATCCCGGTGCAGTGCCCCAGCGACATCAGCTCGCGGCTACGAACGAGCCCTTCAGATACCGGTTGACCGCCTGCTCGGGGACGCGGAAAGAGCGGCCGACCCGGATCGCCTCCAGCTCACCTGAGTGCACGAGCCGGTAGACGGTCATCTTGGAGACGCGCATGATCGAGGCCACTTCAGCCACGGTCAGGAACTTGACGTCGCTCAGCGGTGTTTCGCCTGCAGCCATCTTCTTTTCCCTCTTCCGCGCGGAGCCGAGTGCGCCTGGCCGGATTCAGCGCA
Organism: uncultured Actinomycetes bacterium; assembly: GCA_963834705.1. Taxonomy (GTDB): domain Bacteria; phylum Actinomycetota; class Actinomycetes; order Streptosporangiales; family Streptosporangiaceae; genus RYN-230. Next base: position 232,281 of record CAWICV010000015.1, on the reverse strand, counting down.
TCAGTCACCTCCGTCCCCAGCGTAAGTCCTGTACGGAAAAGGGCAACCCCGCCGCTGGGCCCATCCCAGGTCACACTGTGCGAAATAGCCCGCTCACGGGCCAGGGAAAAGGCCGTGCCTGGGAAACACCGCACTGCGCGTGGCCATGATCGCCCGGTCCACCCGGTCATCCGGGTCGTAGCCGCCGTCGAACAGCGCGAACGAGGCCGGCGCGCCTTCGGTCATCCGCTCCGGCGCGGTCGCCCCGGCCCGGGCCAGGACATACTCGCGCCACTGGGCCGGGGTCGCCGTGGCCGGGTCAACCGGCTGGCCGGACGCCTCGGCCAGCAGGTGCGTCCAGGTCCGCGGCACCACCTGGACCAGCTCGTACCCACCGCCCCCGGTGAGCAGCCAGCGGCCGCCCGCGCACTCGTGGGCCAGCTGGTGCAGCCGCTGGTGGGCCACCCGCTGCGCGTCGATGGTCAGCTCCAGGTGGGCCAGCGGATCCAGCCGGTGCGTGTCGCAACCGTGCTGACTGACCAGGATGTCCGGGCGGAACTGGCGCAGCAGCGGCGGCACCACCGCGTCGAACGCGCGCAGCCAGCCGGCGTCACCGGTGCCCGCGGGCAGGGCCACGTTGACGGCCGTCCCGTCGGCCGCCGGGCCGCCGGTGTCGGTAGGCAGGCCAGTCCCGGGGAACAGCGTCATCGGGTGCTCGTGCAGGCTGATCGTCAGCACCCGGGGGTCGCCGTAGAACGCGGCTTCCACCCCATCGCCGTGATGCACGTCGATGTCCACGTAGGCGATCCGGCCCGCGCCCGCGGCGAGCAGCCAGCGGATCGCGATGGCCGGGTCGTTGTACACGCAGAAGCCGCTGGCCATCCGGTGCATCGCGTGGTGCAGGCCGCCGGCCACGTTCACCCCGTGCTCGGCCTGGCCGGCCTGCACCGCGGCCGCCGCGGCCAGGGTGGCCCCGGCCACCAGCGCGGACGCCTCGTGCATGCCTGCGAAAACCGGGTTGTCCGCGGTGCCCAGGCCGAATGCCGGGTCGGGCACGGCGGCCCGCACCGCGTCGATGTACTGCGGGTCGTGCACCAGTTCCAGCTGATCCTGGCTGGCCGGCTCCGGCTCCGCCAAGCGCACCCCGGCACCGTCCAGCACACCCAGCGAACGGGCCAGCGCCATGGTCAGGTCGACCCGGACCGGCGCCAGCGGGTGGCCCGGGCCGAAGTCGTACCCGATCAGCCGGTCGTCCCAGGCCACGTGCAGCGTGCAGGTCATCCGCGGCCCAGCTCCTGCCCGCGGTCCCGGGCCGCCTCGATCGCGGCCAGCACCGCGGCCCGCACCCCGTGCCGTTCCAGCTCCCGGATGGCCGAGATGGTAGTCCCGCCGGGTGAGGTGACCGCCTCGCGCAGGATCACCGGGTGCTCCCGCCTCTCGCGCAGCATGGTGGCCGCGCCGAACATGGCCTGGGTGACCATTTCCAGCGCGGTGCCGCGCGGCATGCCGAGCAGGATGCCGGCGTCCACCATGGCCTCGACCAGGAAGTAGAGGTAGGCCGGACCGCTGCCGGACAGCGCGGTGGCCGCGTCCTGCTGCGACTCCGGGATGCGCAGCACCTCGCCCACCGGGCGGAGCAGCTCCTCGGCCCGGGCCAGGTGCTCCGGCCCGGCGTACGCGCCCGCCGAGATGACGCTCATCGCCTGGTCCACCAGCACCGGCGTGTTGGACATGACCCGCACCACCGGCACGTTCACCTCGAGCCGCCGCTCGATGAAGCCGGTGGTGATGCCGGCCGCGACCGAGACGATCAGCTTACCCGCGGGCACGTGCGGCTTGATCTCGTCCAGCATCGCGGGCATGTCTTGCGGCTTGACCGTGATGATCAGCGTGTCGGCCCGCTTGGCCGCCTCCGCCGTGGTGAGGACGTCCACGCCGTACTCGATACGCAGCTGCTCGGCCCGCTCCGGCCGCCGCACCACCGCGGCCACCCCGGATGGCGGCCGCCCGGCCCGCAGCAGCCCCGAGATGAGCGCCTCGCCCATCTGTCCCGCACCGAAGATCCCGATCACAGTGCCTTCTCAGAGTCCGCGCTATTCAGCGTCCTGCGATGGTCCTGTCCGCGCTACTCGCACCGACCGCTGGCCCGGCCGGCGGCCCAGGCTCGCTAGCCGGTACTGAGTAACGCACACGGGGGAGCCTACGCGGTCACCGGGCGGAGGCCAGGGAGCGGAGGAAGAACGATACGTTGGCCGGCCGCTCGGCCAGCCGCCGGACCAGGTAGCGGTACCAGTCGCCGCCGTAGGGCAGGTATACCCGGACCTGCGCGCCAGTGCCGGCCAGCCGCCGCTGCTCGGCCGGCCGGACCCCGTACAGCATCTGGAACTCGAAGCTCTCCGGCGGCCGCGCGGCCAACTCGGCCCGCGCCGCGGCGATCTGGATCAGCCGCCGGTCGTGGGTGGCCAGCATCGGGTAGCCGGGGCCGCTCATCAGCACCCGCAGCGCCCGGGCGTAGCTGCGGTCCACCTCGTGCCGGGTGGGGAACGCGACGCTGTCCGGCGGGTCGTAGGCGCCCTTGCACAGCCGGACCCGGGAGCCCGCGGTGGCCAGCGTGGCGCAGTCCGCGACCGACCGGCGCAGCTGCGACTGGATCACGCAGCCCAGGTCGGGATAGTCCGGGCGGAGCTCGGCCACGATGCGCCTCGTGGCGTCCACCCGGGTGTGCTCCTCCATGTCCACCGTCACCGTGGTGCCGGCGTTGCGCGCCGCCGCGCAGATCTTGGCGATGTTCTCGGTGGCCGTCCGCGCCCCGTGCTCGGCCAGGCCCAGGCCGACCGCGGTGGGCTTGACGGATACCTCAGCCCGGCCGCCCTGGGCCAGCCCGGCCGCGGCCAGCTGGCTGAGCAGCCCGGTGTACTCGGCGGTCGCGGCGGCGGCCTGATCCGGGTCCCCGGTTTCCTCACCGAGATGGTCCAGGGAGACCAGCAGCCCGCTGGCCAGCAGGTCCCGGGTCACCTCGACCGCGTCCGCGGTGGTCTCGCCGGCCACGTACCGGGCCACCAGGCCGCGGGTGACCGGCGCCGAAGTGATCAGTTGCCGGGTCCGGTCACTGCCCGACGCGGCCAGCAGCATCCGCCGCAGCACGATCCGCTCCTCCCGTTCTCAGCGCAGCAGCCCAGGCCGCCGCTTGAGGGTGACCTTGACGTTCCCCCCGGTGTCCGGCGGCACCACGACCTCCTGCGCGGCCGGCACGCCGCCCGCCAGCAGCGTGGCATCCACCGGCGTGGTCCGCTTCACCAGCGCGAGCCCGATCGGCCCGAGCACATAGTGCCGCGCGGTGGAGCCGACGAAGCCGACCGCCGCGCCGTCCAGCTCGACCGGGTCATTATGCCCGGGCAGCCGGTCCTCGCTCCCATCCAGGTGCAGGAACACCAGCCGCCGCGGCGGATGTCCCAGGTTATGCACCCGGGCCACCGTCTCCTGGCCGCGGTAGCAGCCCTTGTCCATGTGCACCGCGGACTCGATCCAGCCCACCTCGTGCGGGATGGCCCGGTGGTCGGTGTCCAGGCCGAACCGCGGCCGGTGCGCCGCGATCCGCAGCGCTTCGTAGGCCTGCAGGCCGGCCAGCGCCAGCCCCTGCTCCCGTAGTCCGGCCGCTGCGGCTTCGAGCCGGCCGCGGACCACGAGAACATCGATACCGAACGCTCCCCGGATGGCTGCTGCCGCCGCGTCCGGCAGCGGGACACCGGCGTCCGGTCCCATGAGTGTGAGCACGGCGTACTCGGCGCTGACGTCCTCGGGCTCCACCCGGAGCATGAACATCATCGACCGCAGGAACGCCAGCAGGCCCGGCGCGGTGCCCGGCTCGACATGCAGCCAGGTCGCGGCGCCGTCGTCGGTCAGCGTCAGGTGGTGCTCGATGTGCCCGCTCGGGCCGAGGATCAGCGCCTCGGCCGCGCCGCCCGGGCCGAGCCGTTCCAGGTGCTGGGTGGTCAGGCTGTGCAGCCAGCTGAGCCGGTCCGGGCCGGTGATCCGCAGCACGCCCCGGTTGGACCGGTCCACCAGGCCCGCGGCCAGATCGAGGGCGCGTTGCTCGGCGTACGGGTCCCCGTAGTGCGCGGCGATCCCCGCGTCGGTGCCCTCGGCGGGCACGGCCCCAGCGATGTTAAGCAGCGGACTGTCCATAGCTGCCAGGCTATTCGGCCGGCCGGCAGTCGGCGCAGCGGCCGTACACCGTGAGATGGCCCACGTCGGTCTCGAAGCCGTACTTCTCGGCCAGCCTGGTGACCAGCGGCTCCACTTCCTCCGGCCCGATCTGGGTGATCCGGCCGCACCCCGAGCAGACCAGGTGCACGTGCTCCGCCTCGGCGGCCAGGTGATACCGGGGCGCGCCGTGCCCGAGGTGGGTGTGGGTCACCAGGCCGAGCTGCTCCAGCAGTTCCAGGGCCCGGTAGATGGTGGAGATGTTCACCCCGCGGGCGGTCTGCTGCACGCTGGCACAGATCTCCTCGGGCGTGCCGTGCTCCAGCTTGGTGACCGCTTCCAGCACCAGCTGACGCTGCGGGGTGACGCGGTACCCGCGTGCCCGCAGCTCCTTGTCCCACGCCTGCGCCATGGGCCGAGATTAACCCTTCTGGTGGCCGGTCCCGCCCCGCCGGCCGGTTTCGCCCGGCCCAACTCCGCCCGCCCCGCTGGACAGCGACCGGTTTGCCAGTGCCACCTCCCCCACCTCACCCGGCCGCGACCAGTTTTGCCCGGCCGCGGGGTCAATCTAGATGTGACAGCTGAGGTCCCGGGCTGGCTGGAGCCCTACCCGGACGCGCTGCTGGACGACCTGCCGGACAGCGGCGCGGACGCGCGTTTCCCAGAGCGTGAGTCGGTGTCGCTGGCCTTCGTGGCCGCGCTGCAGTGCCTGCCGCCCCGGGAGCGCGCGGTGCTGATCCTCCGCGACGTGCTCGGCTTCCCCGCCGCCGAGGTGGCCGGCCTGCTGGCGGCGACCGAGCCCTCGGTCGCCGTCGCGTTGCGGCACGCCCGCGCCGCGCTGGCCGGGCGGCTGCCCGCGGACCGCGAGCCAGCGCCACCAGCCCACTCGGCCCGCGAACGCAGCATCGCCCGCGCGTTCAGCGTTGTGTTCGAGCGCGCCGACATCGCGGGTGTGCTGGATCTGCTCACCGAGGACGTGCGGCTGACCATGCCGCCGCTGCCGGTGGAGTACCTTGGCCCGGCCGCTGCCGGGCACGTCCTGTCCATCGCGTTCCGGGATGGCCGCCGGTACCGGCTGCTGCCCACCCGGGCCAACCGGCAGCCCGCGTTCGGCTGCTACCTGATCGACCCACGGACCCCGGTGCTGCGCGCGCACGGGCTGCTCGTACTCACCCTGTCCGGCGACCGGATCTGTGCGCTGACCAGATTCCTCGACAACGGGCTGCTGCCCCGGTTCGGCTTCCCGCGGACGCTGCCGGGTGGATAACACAGTTGCCTGCCGCCCGGAGCCTCGCATAGCCTTTCGGCAACGCGGGAAAGGAGGTGGTCCAACGCATGTGTAGCAGTCGGACTCGCGAGGTGGCTGTCCGCTAGCCGCCGTCCCGCCGAGGTACTGGTGTGCTATGACCACTAGCGCCATGATCGGCTCGCGCATCGCGCGCGGCGGCCGGCGAATATCGGCAGACACCGGACCCCCGGGCTGACTGGTCTGTCCAGCCAGTCCCCGCGTTGCCCACCGTGGGCAGCCGGGAGCCGCCCGGGGGTTTTAATTTGCCCGGCATCAATTCCTTCGTATTTCATCTGGCACCGCGTAGGGTCGGTGCCTGGAGTCTTACACGGTGCGCTGCGCGGCCAGTGCCTGCACCCGGTCGTCGGCCGAGGTGATCAGCGAGGCGCCGGCCAGCGCGGCCGGGAAGATCCTGCCGCTGGCCGGCTACCGGGCGGCCGGCTTCACCGCGGTGGCTGTGGGCACCGCCCGGCGGGACGGCGGGTTGCGCAGCCGGTGGTGGCGTACCTACCGGATCACCGGCGTTGGCCAGACCAGCCAGCGGGTCAGCCAGCAGCCCAGTTCCCTCCACCGGGGACGGGCGTTCAATACCTACTGGCTCCGCCGGAGCTGAGGGCTAGCTGGTGCGCTTGAGCTGCGCGGACAGGTGCGGCTGCAGGGGCTGGCCGAGCGCCGCCATGTCGTAGGCCCAGCCCAGGTCCGCGCCGATCAGCCCGTACAGCCGGTGCCCAGCGGTGACCTCCTTGGCGGTGGCCGTCCGGGCCACCACGTCAGTGCTCAGCTCGACCTTGGTGCCGGTGACCTCGCCCACGTAGATCTCGGCGATCCCGGTCGGCTGGGCCAGCACCACCTCGATCTGGCCATTGGGCTGCGGGCGCCAGTAGCCGGTCTCGGTGTGTGACGGGCGGATCAGGTTGCCGTCCTCGTCCAGCAGCCAGGTCCGGCTGGCGTAGATCAGGAACGGCTTGCCGTTGTGGCTGAAGCTGATCTCCTGACCGAACCGGAAGCTCTCGATGGTCGGGTACCCGCCGACCCCGGCGCCCTCCCAGGTGCCCAGCAGGAAACCTACCGGCGCCAGGTCAGGGTGGGGTTCCGGCAGGTCTGGCAGCGGGCTAGGCATCGGGCCGCTCCCCGGCCGGGCTGACCCCACGGGTGGTCCGCAGCAAGCGCATGGCCAGCAGTGCGGCTAGGACCGCCACCGCCCCGAACGCACCCACCAGGACAAGCGCGCTGACGATTCCGTGCATGATCGCCTCCCTCCTGCCCCAGCACCCGTGAGCGTTATTCAATTCCGGCCAGCGAACGCAGTCCGGAGGATCTGCGCGAGCGGTCGGTGCACCGCGACGGCAGGGAACCGTCGAGGTGCCGCTGAATAACGCGGTCTCCGGTAAGGCAGAGTGTACGGAGCGCGGCGCCGGGCGACGGCGTCCGCCATGCCGGCCCCGGCGTGTCACGTTAAGGTTCGAGCATGAGCGCGCGCAGCCTCGTCATCAAGATCACCGCGGGGAAGGACGACCCGGAACGCTGTAACCAGGGCTTCAACGTGGCCGCGGCGGCAGTGGCCAGCGGCGTCACCACGTCACTGTGGCTGACCGGGGAGGCGTCCTGGTTCGCGCTGCCGGGCCGGGCCGGGGACTTCAGCCTGCCGCACGCGCCGCCGCTCAGCGACCTGCTGGCCAGCGTGCTGGCCAGCGGCTCGGTAACGCTGTGCACGCAGTGCGCGGCACGGCGGGACATCGCCCCAGCGGACACCATTGCGGGCGTGCGCATCGCGGGTGCGGCCACGTTCGTGGCCGAGGTTTGCGCGGACGGCGCTCAGGCGCTCGTCTACTGAACCCCCGTGTTTTCGAGGATGGAGCTCACCCGGGCACGGCGGCCAGGCGCTGGTCGCGGAACCGGGTGGTCCACTCCTCTGCGGCCGGGTCCAGCCGGGGCAGCGGCCCGATGGACCAGCTGAGCAGCAGGTCGGCCAGGGCCGGGTTGCGCACCAGCGCGGGGCCGTGCAGGTAGGTGCCCAGCACCCGGCCGGCGTAGGCGCCCTCGGTGCCGTCCCCGTTGCCGACGCCGACCGACACCCGGGCCAGCGGCTTGGCGTGCGGCCCGACCTGGGTCACGCCCTGGTGGTTCTCGAAGCCGGTCAGCTTGGGCACGCCCAGCGCGGGATCGACGTCGGCCAGGATCTCGCCCACGCCGCGCCGTTCGCCCCGGCCGCTGCGGATGTCCAGGATCTCCAGGCCGGCCACCGGCTCGCCTTCCACGCCACCGAACTCGTGACCGATCAGCTGGTAGCCGGCGCACACTGCGAAGATCACCGAGCCGCTGCGGGCCGCGGCGGCCAGGCCGCCGTCCTGCCGCAGCCGCCGGGCGGCCAGCACCTGGGGCAGGTCCTCGCCCCCGCCGAGCAGGTAAATGTCACCCTGGCTGGGCACCTGCTGGTCCGAGTTGACCAGGATGGATTCCGCCCCGATGCCGCGCAGCCGGGCGCGGCGTTCCAGGACCAGCAGGTTGCCCCGGTCGCCGTACGTGCTGAGCAGGTCCGGGTAGACCCAGACCAGCCGGAGCGTGCTGGCGCCCCGGGAGTGCGCGCCGCGCCGGTTGCTGCCCGGATCCCACGGTGGCCCCATCGCTGTCCCGCCTTTCACGCGGCGCGGCCGACGGCCGCCCGGATCTGCTGGAACGCCGTGTAGTTCGCGATCACGTCCAGGGTGCCGCCGGGCCGGACCCGGCTGACCGCACCGTCGATGTCATCCACCAGCTCGAACGGCACCCGGTCCGCCTCCAGCCGGACGGCCAGGTCCAGGGCACGCTCGCCCGCGATGAACACCGGGCGGCCGGCCACCACCCGGTAGTCCACGTCCCACAGCCAGGACGTGTCCCGGCCGTCCGGGACCTGCGCGTTGACCGCCAGCAGCACCGGCACCGGCGGCGGCTCCAGCACGTCGAACGCCTCCAGCCAGCCAGCCGGGTTCTTGGCCAGCAGCAGCCGCACCTGGCGGCCCTGCCGCTGCACCTGGGTGTACCGGCCGGCCACCGAGGTCACCGAGCGCATCTTCTGCAGCGCGGCGGTCGGGCCGATGCCGAACACCTCGGCCACCGCGAGCGCGACCACCGCATTGGACCGGTTGGCCCGGCCGGGCAGGGCCAGCCCGAGTTCGCTGATCCCGCCGGTCGAGTCGATGACCCGGGAACCGTCCAGCACCCAGCGCGCCGCCGGGCGGCTGAACCCGCATTCCCCGCACCGCCAGCCCATGTCATCCCGGCGCAGGTGCGACCCGCACTGCGGGCAGCACCAGGAGTCCTCGTGCCAGCGCTGGCCGGCTGCCACCCAGGTCACCTGGGCCGCGCCCATGGCCGCCCAGGCGATCAGCGGGTCGTCCGCGTTGGCCACCACCCGGCACCAGGGCGCCTGCCGGAACGCGTCCCGCCAGCGCCGGGCCACCAGCCAGATCTCCGCCGCCCGGTCCATCTGGTCCCGGCTGAGGTTCAGCAGCACCACCACCCGGGCCTTGGTCGCCTGGATCACCCCGGGCAGGTACTTCTCGTCCACTTCGAGCACCGCATACGGGGCCTCGGGCGCCTGGCCCAGTGCGGCGGCCAGGCCTGCCTCCATGTTGGCGCCGAACGCGTTCGACGCGATCTCCTGGCCGAGTGCGCCGAGCGCCGCGGTGATCAGCCGGGTCGTGGTCGTCTTGCCGTTGGTCCCGGTGACCAGGACGATCTGGCGGTCCGCGGCGAGCAGCGCGAGCAGGCCCGGTTCCACCCGCAGCCCGATGACCCCGCCGATGACGGACCCGTCACCACGGCCCGCGAGCCGGGACATCCGGCCTGCGGCACCGCCCAGCGTGGTGGCCACGCGGGCCCGGATCGGAAGCTTGCCCATGGCCGACGATGCTATCCGGCCCCGGTGCCCAGCAGGCACGGGTCCGGCCGGTCCCGGCGCGCATCAGCTCACCGCATGAACGCAACGGTCATGCGCACCAGACCGCATGACGTTGAAGCACTCATGCGGCTGGAACGGGGCGCTGAGCCACGAGCTGTGTTCAGCAGAAGCTCAGAAGCGCGACCTACGGCGGGTGGAGAGCCGCGAGGCAACCTAGGGGCATAGGAAACAAGATAAGGAGAGATGCCCGTGACCGCCCTCGTCCTCGCCAACTTCCCGATCGCCGCCCTGATCTTCGCGGCCATCGTCGGCATCCCGCTGTGGCTGACCTTCAGGCGCCCGGACCGGGCCCCGCGGTTCAGCGCGGCCGCGCCTGGCAGCACGACCGGCGCTACCTACCGCCCGGCTGCCCCGGCGGCCGCCCGCAAGCACGTGGCCGCGCACACTCCGGTGCCGGGGCGGGTGCACGCCACCGCCCAGCCCACCGTCGCCCAGCCCACCATTACCCAGCCCACCACCGGGCAGCGCACCGCGCGCCGCCATGAGGCGGCCGCCCAGCGCCATGCCGCCCGGGCCTGACCAGCCCGGCCGGTGCCACCCGGCCAGCCAGACCGCAGCACGGCGGGAGTCACGGTGACTCCCGCCGTGTCGCGTCTGGCCACCAGGGCAGCGGGTCGGGGAGCGGCGCCAGGTCTGGCTGCGGTTCGGGACCATCGGGCCAGCCGGCAGGCGCGGACGGTGGCCCGGGCCGGTCCGGCCAGGCGGCCGGCGGCGGTGGCGCGGCGCGCGGTGACGCAGGGCCCGGTGGCGCGGCGCGCGGTGGCGCGGGGCCCGGTGGCGCGGCGCGCGGTGGCGCGGCGCGCGGTGGCGCGGCGCCCGGTGGCGCGGGGCCCGGTGGCGCGGGGCCCGGTGCGCCCATCCCGCCCGGCCGGCCCGCGGCCCGGGCCACGTCGTCCAGGGTGTCCAGGGTGGCGGTGGGCAGGCCCAGAATGCCGGGGTTGGCGTCGGCCAGCACCAACCGGCGGCCAGCCGGGGACGCATAACTGACGATCACCGCGCTGGGCGGCAGTTGCTGCAGTTCGTGCTGTTCCACCAGGAACTCCCGGGACCGCTGGCTGGCCTGGGCCAGCGCGCGGTTCGCGCCCACCGCCAGTGCGGTCTGCTGGCCCCACGCGGTGCTCCGGTTGATCCCCTCGGTCAGCGAGACCGAGTCACTGATCCCATCCGAGTAGCTCGTCTCGCCGTGCGCTGACGCGGTCCGCGGCGCGAACGGAGACGACCCGGCCCAGCTCCGGCCCCGGCCGCCGCTCTGCCCGCTGCTCTGGCTGGCCGATCTGGACCGCGCGGCCGAGGACGCGGTGCCGACCGTGCTGCTGTACGCCTGGCCAGCGGTGTCGCTGACCGAACTGCCCACCGTGTCGGTGAGCTGGGCCACCACGAACCGGTGCTCGGTGCCGATCTGCTCGCTGGCCGCCCGGGCGTCGTCCGCGTTGCCCAGCCGCATGAACGCGACCGCCGCGTTCCCCCGGCCCAGCCGCCCCCGGACATGCGGCGGCAGCGAGCGGTAGCCCAGGACCAGCCCGGTGCCGCTGGCCTCGCACGCGCCGGCCAGCCGGTCGAGCACGTCGGCACGCAGCGTCTCGGCCCCGCTGACCAGCACGGTGTGCTGCCAGGCCGGCCCCGGCCCCGGCTGGCCACGGAGCAGGTAGGTCAGCGCCGCGGCCAGGTAGCCGCCGAGCGTCTGCGCTTCGGCCAGGCCGGCCGCCGCGTCCACCGCCGCCACGCGCAGCCGGCTCGGCGGCAGCCGGACCGGGGAGGTGCCCAGGCTGGCCAGCTTGCGCAGTTGGGCCTCCAGGGCCAGCGCCCGCTCGGTGACCCGGCCCGCTGCCGCCCGGCCGTACAGCCCGGCGATCGACTCGGCCTGGGCCTGGCTGAGCAGCCCGGCCCGGATGTCCTGGTGCGGGTCGCCGACCTGGGCCAGCACCCGCAGGCCGGCCACCAGTTCAGCCACGCTGGGCTGGTCATCCAGCACCCCGGCGATGCGCTCCAGGATGGCCGTGTCCTGCGCCACCCCGGACGGGTCGGGCGGGCTGCTGGCTGGGTCGCCGCCCGCCGCCGCAGCCACGGCCAGCACGTCGGCCAGCGCCGCCACCGGCAGCCCGCGGCCCAGATCGAACCGGGGCAGGTCGGCGGGCAGCACCCAGACCAGCGGGGCGGCGCCGGCCCTGGCGGCGACCCGCAGCAGGTCGTGGGCGGCCGCGCCCGCACCCAGGTCGAGCACGGTGACCTCGCCGCCGGCCGCCAGCCGGAACCCGGCCAGCATGGTCAGCAGTGCCGACCAGCCAGCCAGCGTGCCGCCCGCCACATCCACCCGGTCGAGGTCTGCGGCCAGCGCCACTCCGTACCACCGCGGCTGTTCCTGGAACAGGAGGCTGCGGGCCTGCCAGTCCCGTAACCGGCGGTCGTGCTCCTGCTGGCCGCCCGGCCAGTGCCGGTCCCGCACCGCCCGGGCCCGGGTCACCCGCCGCTCTTCCCTGGCCACCAGGGCACGCAACTCCCGGCGGCCCTGCCACACGCCGCGGGCACACCAGCCGGCCAGCAGCAGCGAGCAGACCAGGCCCACCGCGGTCAGCGCGGCGCCGAGCACGCTGAGCACGCCCAGCGCGGCGGTCAGCCCGGCCATCCCCAGGCCGAGCCCGCCGCCCAGCCACAGCGGCCGGCTCAGCCGCTGCTCCTCGCGCTGCTGCGCGGCCAGCCAGCCCGAATTGAGCTGCTCGGGCCCGGGTAGCGCCGGGCGCTCCGGCGGCGGCCCGGGGTGCGGATGCACCTGGGCGTACTCCCAGCCCAGGTAGAGCCGGTCGGCGCGGGGCGGCGGGCCGGTCACCGGACCTCCCCGGGGACGAACCGGCAGGCCGGGCGCACCTGGCCGGGCGGTCCCTTGACGGCCAGCACGAACTGGCCGGGCTGCGCTGGGCCGGGCAGGTCAAGCTGGCCGGCCAGGCCCGGTTCCTGGATGACCAGCACGTTGGCCAGTGCCGCCAGCCGCCCGGCCAGCGCCGCCGAGGTGGTGCCCAGCACGGTGGCCAGCCCGGCCGGGCCGTCTGGGCCGACCAGGGCGGCCAGGGCCGGGCCGGCCAGCCGTTCGCAGCGGCCGAACCAGGCCAGCCCGTCCGCGCCGATCCCGCACCGGGCCGATTCGGCGCACTCGGCCGCCATGTCCAGCGCGGCCAGGTTCGCGATCATCTGCGCGGCCCGCCCGGGCCTCGGCTGGTGCAGCGGGAACAGCACCACCGCCCGGTCCCGCAGCGCCGCGGCCAGGCTGATCTGGTCCTGGCCGGCTGCGGCCGGGCGCAGCCAGCGGCCCAGCGGCGCCGCGCGCAGCCCGGCGAGTTCGCTGGCCAGGAACGCGCCGGAGGCCGGGTCGGCGGTCAGCAGGCTGGCCGTGGTCCTGACCCGCTCGGCCAGCCGGGCCCGGCGCAGGTGATCCGGCGGCACCTGGCGCAGCCGCGCCCACAGCGCATCCGGGCTGAGCAGGTGCACGATCTCATCCAGCACCGGGATCCGCGAGTCGCCGGGGGCGGCGGCCAGTACCGCGAACAGGTCGTGCAGGTAGCCCGCTCCCGTGCGCCGGGCGGGCTCGGGGACTGCCGCCCAGTCGAGCATGCCCAGCACCAGGTCCGCGTTCCGGGCCGGGCCGCCGCCGCGCAGCGGCTCGTAGCAGCCCCGGCAGGCCGGCCCGAACACGTGCAGCGGGGCCCCGGCCGCCGCGCAGACCGCAGCCAGCGCGGCGGGCAGGCCGGGCACCCCGGCCAGGTCGACCACGAGCACCGGTTTGCGCCGCCGGATCGCGGCGTGCACGAACCGGAAGCCGGCCGCGGTCACCTCTCCGGCCGCGCCGCCGGCCACCAGCACGCCGCCCTCCGCCGCGCGCCAGGGCACCTCGGCAGGATGCCCGGTCGGCCACTCCACGCCCAGTACCGCGCCGGCTCGGCCCACAACTCCACCTTTCTGAACGCTCCATACGGTGAACCGCCGCCGCGCCAGCGCCGCGAGTCCGGGGCGGGGTGGCGCGGGTGCGCCATCACGGCGGTGTGGCCTGCGTAACCACCCGGCCAGTGCGGCCTCAGCCGCCGCGGCCGGCAAGGCCAGCGGCGCCTGCCGGGGCAGCCAGCCGGCCAGCCGGGCGTAGGCGTGGACCAGGTGGGGCAGCCGGGCCGGGTGGCCAACCGCGGTGGCCAGGTACCCCAGCACCTGGCGCGGGCCGGCGGTGAAGCCGGCCAGGGCGGCGCGGGGGCCGATGGCCAGCACCCAAATCAGGCCGGCCAGGGCGGGCACCGCCAGCCAGCCCTGGCGCCATCGGGTGGCCCGGCCGATCAGGCCGAATAGCGCGGTCAGCGGCAGGGTGAGCTGGGCCAGCACCAAGTGCGCGCCGATCCAGGCCAGGGCCAGCGCAGCGAGGATCTCGCCGCGGCGCGGGCCACCCCGCGGCGGCTCGCGGTCTACTACGTAGAGTGCAGGAGTCATCACAGAGAGAGGCATGTCGGGTCAAGGTTCCCAGTCCTCCACCGCTCGTGTCCAGGAACCTGGCAGACCCTCTGGCCCGATCATGGGCGCCGGGATGCCCGGCGATTCGACCACGATCCGGAACAGGTCCGGCCGGAGCACCGCCACCGTCAGCGCGATCACCTTGCGCCGGGCCGCATCCTCGAACCGGACCGTGACCGTGGCCGCCGGGTCACCGGGTGACAGCCGCAGGGTGCGCGCCACCGACGGTGCGGGCGGCGCGAAGTCCACCTGGAACGCGCATGGCCGACCGCAGTGCGGCGCCGGCCCGGTCGGTGTGGTTGCCGCGGCGAACTCGGTGGCCAGATCCTCCATCTGGGCCGGCAGGTAGCTGACGGAAAACGCGCCCGGCTCCCCGCCCACCGTCCACAGGCACCGGATGCCGAGCAGTATCACCCCCGGCGATGCGCCGAGCGCACGGGCCACGTCTTCCGCGGCCCGCCGCCTGGCGATGGTGCGGTTCCGGCAGGCCAGGTCGCCGCCCATCGGGTCCACCTGGGCGGTGAAGCCGGGCACACCCTCCAGCGCGACCCGGTACTCGGCCGGGCTGGCCCGGAACACCTGCCCGTCCGGCAGCTTGGTCAGCAGGTGCAGGCCGGCCAGCAGGTCGATCGCTGTCTCCACCTCCGCGGTGGTGACGTTGTACCGGCGGGCCAGCACGGTCAGCCGGGGCAGCCGCCAGCCCGGCTCATGATGCAGGAGCGCCGCGGCCATCCGCTCGGCCAGCACGGACGCGGAAAGAGGCCGGTCGGTGGCGAGCGCCCGGCCGTGTCTCTCTCCGCGCAGGTCCGTCATTCCGCATGGCGCCGGGAGACCATGATGATCACCCGTCCCGCGAGGATGATGAGCAGTACGAAGACGAGCAGGATCAGGGCTGCGTCGTAGGACAGGTACTGCTGTGCCGGGTACGGTGAGTTGTAGAAGTTGAACACCGGGTAGGTGAGGAAGCCGACCGGTGAGTTGGTCAGCTTGGCGCTCGGGTTGAAGAACGACCAGCCCGCGGTGAGCAGCAGCGGCGCTGTCTCGCTGATCGAGATGGCGATCGCCACCAGGAACCCGGTGATGATGCCCGGGACCGCGGCCTTGAGCACGATCTTGCGCAGCGTCCAGGTGACCGGCAGCCCAAGCGCCTCGGCGCCCTCCCGGTACGAACTCGGCACGTTGGCCAGCGCGGTCTCGGTCGACTTGGTCAGGTACGGAATGGTGATCACCGAGATGACCAGGATCGCGGGCAGCAGCCCGAAGCCCCAGTGCAGGGCGAGCACCAGGGCGATGAAGCCGACGTAGCCCATCACGATCGACGGGATGCCGGCCAGCACCTCGTACCCACCGCGGAGGATCCCGCGGTGCCGCCCCTCGGCGAACTCGGCCAGGTAGAGACCGGTCAGCACGCTGATCGTGCCGCCGATGATGACCACGCCCAGGGTGATGTACAGGGTGCCGAGGATGGCGTTCTCCAGGCCGCCGCCGGTGCCGGTGCCTTCGGTGGTGAGCACGCTCCACTGCCAGTGCGGCACGGCCCGGGCAATCACCCCGATGGCCAGCCACAGGCACGGCACGATGACGGCGGCCAGCCCGACGAAGCACAGGCTCCAGAACACGCCGTTCCAGATCTTCCGGCCCACCGGCACCCGCGGCAGCACCGCGGGCTGCTGCCGGCCGCCCACGTCCGGGCTTGGTGGCTGCGCGGCGGGTGACGTGCCGCCCAGGCTGCCCAGGCTGCTCATGAGTCAGAGCCCCCTTCCGACCGGCAGCGCAGTCCCGGACACCCGGCGCACCATCAGCCGCGCGGCCACGTTGGTCAGCAGCGTGATGACCAGCAGCACCAAGGCGAGTTCCGCGTACGTGCGCACGCCGAGCTGGTCGGTGATCACGGTGTCCAGGTTCTGCACGATGTTGGCCGCGATGGTGATCATCGCGGCGTACAGGTTGGTCGCCACCTGGCCCAGTGCGACGCCGCACACCATGGCCACCGCGATGGTCTCGCCCAGCGCCCGGCCCAGCCCGAGCACGACCGCGCCGACCAGGCCGGAGCCCACCCAGGGCAGGGTGACCCGGCGGGCCGCCTCGGCGTCGGACATGCCCAGCGCGACCGCGCCTTCCCGGGGCAGGATCGGCACCTGGCGGATGAGGTCACGGGCGGTGGCCGCGATGATCGGGATCACCATGATCGCGAGGACCAGCCCGGAGACCAGCAGCCCTTCACCATGACCGACGTCGCCCTGGAAGAACGGGATCGGGATGTGGGTCAGCGCCGGAGCGATGTAGCGGGAGATGAACGGCCCGAACGTCAGCACGCCCCATAGGCCGATGACCACGCTCGGGATACCGGCCAGCAATTCGAGGAACACGCCGACGGTGGCGGCCAGCCGCTTCGGCAGCCGTTCCACCACGACCAGCGCGGCGCCGACCGAGACCGGCACCGCGATGATCAGCGCGATGGCTGAGGTCTCCAGCGTGCCGACGATTTGCGGCAGCGCGCCGTACTCCTGGCCGGACAGGTAGGTAATGCCGTGTGAGTGCACCGAGGTGCCGTACTGCGCGCCGGTGTGCCACACGCTCTTGGTGAAGAAACTCCAGCCATTGATCAGAATCGCGGGCCAGGCCTTCACGATCAGCACGACCAGGATGAAGCCAAGCATCAGGGTCGGGATGAGCGCACCGCCCAGGCCAACCCAGCGGACAACGGCACCGGTACGAAACCACCGTGTGAGCGCGGAGCCCGGCTGGCGGGGAGACGGTGACGCCGTCTCCCCGCCCCGCGCCAGTGGTGCAGACGCGGCCATGACTCAGTGGATCTTGTTGATGAGGTTCTTGCTGATCGTCGCCACGTTGGACGGCAGCGGCTCGAAGTTCACCGGGGTGAGGTACTTGGTGTTAGCCCCCGAAGTGATGCCCCACATCAGGAACTTCTTGACCGCATCGGCCTGCGCCGAGGACGGCTGGGACGCCTTCACGATCGCGTACTCGTAGTTGATGACCGGATAGCCGGCCGTGCCGTTGATCAGGGACTGAGCCCCGGACGCGGGCGTCTTGCTGGAGAAGGTGGCCAGCGCGGCGCTGATCGTCTTGCCGGTGGGCTGGCTGTACTGCCCGGCCTTGTTGGCCAGCGACGCTTCGCCGAGCCCGTCCTTAGCGGTCTCGGTCAGGTAGCTGACGCCGATGTAGGCGATGCAGCCCTTGATCGCGGCGCAGCCCTTGACCATGCCACCGCTGCCGGTCTCCGCCTGGGCGCCGGGCACGCTCGGCCAGCTGACCGTGGTGCCGACGTTCGACGCAGACCAGCCACTCGGGTCCTGGGCGTTCAGGTACGACGTGGTCAGGAACGTGCTGCCGGAGCTGTCCGCCCGGTGCAGCGGCACGATCTTCGTGCTGGGCAGCGAGACACCGGGGTTGAGCGCCTTGATCTGTGCGGCGTTCCAGGTGGTGATCTTCCCGCTGTAGATCCCGGCCAGCACCGTCCCGTTGAACTTGATCGGGGTCTTGATGCCGGGCAGGTTGTAGTTGATCATGATCGCGGCCACCGCGAGCGGGATGTTCTCCAGCCCGGGGTACTGGCTGATGTCGGCCGGGGACAGGTAGGCGTCGGATCCGCCGATGTCCACCGTGCCGGCCGCCGCGTCGGCGATGCCGGTGCCTGAACCGGTTCCCGAGGTAGTGATGAGCACCTTCGGATTCAGCTGGCCGTACGCGACCTGCCACGAGCTGACCAGCGGGAGCAGCAGCGTGCTGCCGGTCTCGGACACGGTGGAGCCATTGGCTGACGACTTGGCCGCCGTCGAAGACGATGATGATGATGAAGACGCATTTGACCCACCTGAACTGCCGCAGGCAGCCAGCAAGGCGAGCGGCACCATAGCGGCCGCCGTGCACACCAAGCGGATTTTGTTGGCCACCGAGGAATACTCCTTTGGTTTCTACACGCTGTTGCGTGTGTGTTACACGACTCGCACGCGGACGCGTGCGATGAGGTCCGCGCACCGCGCGGCCCTTGCCCCCGTGCGGGAGGAATGCCCTCCTCCCGCACGGGTGGGTCCCTGGCTAGCCGAAGCGGCCTGTGACGTAGCGAGCCGTCTCTTCCTGGACCGGGTTCTCGAAGATCTGCGTGGTGTCACCGTGCTCCACCAGCCGTCCCTTGTTGAGGAAGACCGTGCTGTCCGACACCCGTCGGGCCTGGGCCAGGTTGTGCGTGACGATGATCACGGTCAGCGTCGGCACCAGGGTGCGGACCAGCGCCTCGATCGACTCGGTGGCCACCGGGTCCAGCGACGACGTGGGCTCGTCGAGCAGCAGCACGTCCGGGCCCACGGCCAGCGTGCGGGCCAGGCAGAGCAGCTGCTGCTGGCCACCGGACAGCCGGAACGGGGAGTCCTTGAGCCGGGTGGAGACCGCGTCCCACAGGCCCACGTCGCGCAATCGCCGCTCGGCGATCTCCTTGAGCTGATTCCCCTTGGCCATCTTGTGTGCCTTCACCCCGGCCACCACGTTGTCCATGATCGACATGGGGAACGGGTTGGGCCGCTGGAACAGCATGCCGACCTTGCGGCGCAGCGCCATCAGTTCGACATGCGGGGCCCAGATGCTGTTGCCGTCGAGGAGCACATCCCCCTTGTGCCCATAGCCGGTGACTTTGTCGTTCAGCCGGTTGATGGTGCGCAGCAAGGTGCTCTTCCCCGAGCCGGTCGGCCCCAGGATGGCGGTCACCCGCCCGCCGCCGAAAGGTATCTGCAGATCGGACAGCACCGCCCGCTGACCGAAGCTCAGCGTCAGATCGACGCAGCTGACCACCGCCGCCCCGTTGGCTGATGGCGTGCTCTGTCCCGTGACCTCGCCAGGCTGGGTGGCGGTCACTGTCTGCGGTTCCGAACTAGCCGGCTGCGGCGTAAGCCCGGATTGACCAGCCTCAATTGACACGATGAGTCCCGCCCTAGTCGCGTGATTGCGATAGCCGGACAGCCCCCGCCTGCCCGGCCCCACTATTGATAGGGCGCGAAGGTGACGCGTAGGTGAACGGAACGGGAAGAGAACTGTGACGCGCAGATGAACATGGTCACAATTCGACGGGGCGGATGGCATATACCACCCGCCCCGTTAGCGGTATTAGCCCTGGGGACGACCCCTGGAACCCCCGCGATCGACGGTGTCAGACGCTGACCTCGACAGCGGTGATGTGGCCGCGGTCGGCGGTCACCGTCTGGTCGGTGTTCACCCCGCCCGGGGCCAGCACCCGCACCGTCCAGGTGCCCGGCGCGGCGAAGAAGCGGAACCCGCCGTCCGCGCCCAGCGGCACCTCGGCGACGAACTCACCGCCGTCATTGAGCAGCCGGGCGTACCCGGTCTGCACGGCGGCGCCGCCCGTGGTCACGTGGCCCTGCACGATCGCCTGGTTGCCCGCGTCGGCGGGCAGCGCGGCACCGCCCGCCGGGGCGCCGCAGCCGTCGTTGCCCGGTACGCCGGTCACTGGCCATCACCCAGCTCGATCGGCACGCCGACCAGCGAGCCGTATTCGGTCCAGGAGCCGTCGTAGTTCTTCACGTTCGGCTGCCCGAGCAGTTCGTGCAGGACGAACCAGGTGTGCGCGGACCGCTCGCCGATCCGGCAGTAGGCGATGGTGTCCTTGCCGAAGTCCAGCCCGGCCTCGTCGCGGTAGAGCGTCTGCAGGTCGTCGTCGGACTTGAACGTGCCGTCGTCGTTGGCGGCCTTGGACCACGGCACGTTTTTCGCGGTCGGGATGTGCCCGGCCCGCTGGGCCTGCTCCTGCGGCAGGTGGGCGGGAGCGAGCAGGCGGCCGGCGAACTCATCGGGCGACCGGACGTTGACCAGGTTGCGCTTGCCGATGGCCGCCACTACCTCGTCGCGCATGGCGCGGATGGCCGCGTCCTGCTCGCTGGCCACGTAGTTAGTCGTGGACCGCTCGGGAACGTCCTTGACCAGCTCGCGGGAGTCGAGCTCCCACTTCTTCCGGCCGCCATCGAGCAGCTTCACGTTCTGGTGCCCGTACAGCCGGAAGTACCAGTAGGCGTAAGCGGCGAACCAGTTGTTGTTCCCGCCGTACAGGACGACCGTGTCGTCGTTGGAAATCCCGCGCTCGGACAGCAGCGCTTCGAAACCGGCCTGGTCCACGAAGTCGCGGCGGACCGGGTCCTGCAGGTCCTGCTTCCAGTCAATCTTGATCGCACCGGGGATGTGCCCGGTGTCGTAGGCGCTGGTGTCCTCGTCTACCTCGACGAGCACCACGCCCGGATCGCTCTTGTGGGCCTCCACCCAGTCGGCGTCCACCAGGACGTCAGAGCGGCTCATGCAGCAACCTCCTTGTCGGAGTCCGGCTCGGGCGTCCGCTGCCGGCCCGGCCAGACTCGTTTGATCAGCACGTACATCTCGCAGCCCAGGCAGAAGCCGAAGGCTGCGTTGAGGAACGCGGCGGCGAGTGCCGCCGCCGCGGCGGCCATGCCGAGCGGGACCAGCCCGGCCGCGTACCCGATCACCCCGATGACGCTGATGACCAGGCCCACCCCCTGCGCGAACCGCGGCGGTGCACCGGCCTCCATCTCGGCCGGCGGCCCCAGCCTCGGCCGGACCAGCCACCGGAAGATATATCCGTAGGGCGAGTAGCGCAGCCCGAACACCGCCCCGATGCCGAACACGACGGCCTGGGCGGCGAGCAGCCAGCCACTGCTGGTGATCAGCACGATCACGAGCACCAGCGCGGACAGCGCGGCGTTGAAGCGCTGACCTCGGGGGTCGACGTTCACCAGTAGCACCTCTCCCCTGGACGGGAACCGACGGGTACTAGCCCGTGCCCGGATGACGGCAGGCAGCCACGCTCATGCTGGATTCAGCCGGCGGCTACGGGCACGGCGTGCCCGGACACAACGCAGCGGCGACGTGACAGTAGTCCACGACCCGCCGCCGGGTGAGCAGCGGCCGCGGCCAGCCGCCATCCGCGCGCTCATCCGGGACGGCCTGGGAAAGCACGCCCCCGATGGTATGCCTAGGTGGCCACCGTGTCACTTCCCACCAAGCTGGTAGGGTATTAGTCTTCACCCGGCGTCCCCGAGCGCCGCCAGCACCTCGTCCTTGCGCATCAGGCCGCTGCCCCGCCGGGTGACCCGCCCGTCCGGGCCGAGCACGAACACGGTGGGCGTGCGGCGCACGTCCAGCATCCGGACCAGGTCAAGCCGCTGCGCGGCGTCCACCTCCACGTGGCTCACGCCGACCAGGCCGCTGGCCACTTCACCGAGGATCTGCCGGGTGGCCCGGCAGGGCGCGCAGAACTCGCTGGAGAACTGCAGCAGGGTGGCCCGCGCACCGAGCGGCTGCCCCAGCTGGCCCGCGGTTAGCTGGGCCGGGCGCGGCTCAGTCAGCTTCCCATTCCGGCGACGGCGGGACAGCCCGAAGGCCGCGGCGGCCGCGAGCACCAGCACGCAGACCAGGATTCCGGCTAGCACGCCGAGTACAGCGTGCCCGCGGCCGATCCCATTCCCGCCCGTGCTCCGGGCTGGAGTACGCCAGGATGCCTAGTGCACCGGGATGGTGAGGAGGACCCGGCCGCCGGAGGTGATCTGGAAGGTGCGCACGCTGTCCAGCATCACCGAGGACCCGCCCGGGTACCAGGTGGTGCCCTCGTCGTAGCTGGTCTTCCAGCTGCCTGCCACCACCTTCTGGCCCGCCGCGTCGGTGACCACCAGGCTGCACCGGACGTCCTCCGGCAGCCCGTGCACCCGGGTGTCCAGTGCGGTCCCCCAGGACCGCGGCGCGTACTGCACGGTGGCCGAGACGTGCGTCAGCGAGTTGCTGGCCGACACCGACTCGAAGTGCGCCGGAGCGGCGGCCGGGTTCAGCGCGCTCCAGGTGGCGGCCCCGGCGCCACCGGCCACCAGGACCACCGCTGCCGCGGCGGCCAGCCCGCGCCACCGGCGCGCCTGCCGGGCCCGCGAGGTGCGGGCCAGCAGCGAGTCCAGCACCCGGTCCGACGGCATCTCGCGGCCGGCCAGTTCGTCGTCCGGCTCGTCGGCTAGTTGCTGTGCCTCGCCGACCGGGACCCGGCGCAGCAGGGCGGGCAGCCCGGCCAGGCCGGCCAGTTCCTCGCGGCACTCCGGGCAGACGCTCAGGTGAGCGTCCACCGTGGCGCGCTCAGCCGGATCGATGGCCCCCAGCACATAGACGCCGAGTGCGTGCCGGACGTCGCGGCAGTCCACAGAGCCCGTCATGGCGCGAGCCCCCGTTCCTCGAGGGCCAGTTTGAGGGCTTTGAGCGCGTAGAAGGTGCGTGACTTCACGGTGCCGCCGGGGATACCGAGTTCGGTAGCGGCTTCGGCGACCGAGCGGCCGAGATAGTACGTCTGCACGAGCACCTGCTGGTGCTCGGGCCGAAGGTCACGCAGGGCGTCGGCCACCGCCCACGATTCGAGCACGCGATCCGCCTCGTCGGCAACGGGTACCAGTTCGAGCGCTGCTTCGCCAACCTCCCGCGGCCGGGCGTTACGCGCCCGGTGCGAATCTACCGCGAGATTCCTCGCCACCGCGAACAGCCAGGGACGGGCTGGCCGCTCGGCGATAGCCTCAGGGTGCAGCCAGGCACGGAGCAGCGTCTCTTGCACAATATCTTCCGCTCGTTGCCGGTCGCCGCTGGTCAGCCGAAGCGCATAGCGCAGCAGCGGCGCCGCGTGCTCCGCGTAGAGCGCGCGGACAAGGTCTTCGTCACAAGCCCCTCCCCTGGGCTGGCGCCCCTGGATGCCCCGGTGCTGTGCCACACCTGGGTAACGGCCCGGCTGGGCACCCGGTTCACCAACGGCGCCAGGTTCTGGCTGGAATGCCGGGACATCTCCGGGCCGCG
Source organism: uncultured Actinomycetes bacterium (assembly GCA_963834705.1). Classification (GTDB taxonomy): domain Bacteria; phylum Actinomycetota; class Actinomycetes; order Streptosporangiales; family Streptosporangiaceae; genus RYN-230. The sequence goes on along the minus strand of CAWICV010000015.1, from coordinate 209,533 downwards.
GCGGCATCGCTCACCCACCGGCGAACGGCGGCAGCACCTCCACCACGGCGGACTCGCTGAGCAGGACGGAATCTGGCGCCCGGGTGCCCACTGGAGTCCCGTCCACCAGAAACGAGGACCGGGCCAGCACGGAGCGGAGGCCGGCTGCGCCATTCCGCACAGCCAGCGCCGCGGCCAGTGCGTCACCCAGGGTTTCCGCGCTAATAGTCTCCTCGGCGACCCCCGCCGCCTGCTTCGCCGCGGCCCAGTAGCGCATCGTCACTGTGGCCATGTCCGCTATCCTCGCTCACATCGGATCCGGGCAGTGCCGCCGGCGGGTCCTTGTGTCCACCGATGGGTAGTTTCTCCCACAGCAGAGCACAGGGCGGAGGTGGCAGCGCGTGAGTGACTTGCTGCTGCTCACCCCGACGCTGGAACCCGCCCCCGAGATACTGCCCTCGCTCGGCCTGCTGCTGCACACAGTACGCGTCGCCCCGGCCGAGGTGCCCACCCTGGCCGACGCGCCGCCCGCGGATGCCGTGCTGGTCGACGCCCGCCGCGACCTGGCGCAGGCCAGGAGCCTGTGCGTGCTGCTGCGCACGGCCGGCCTGGACACGCCTGTGCTGGCCGTGCTGACCGAGGGCGGCCTGGCCGCGGTCACCGCCGAGTGGGGCGCGGACGACGTCATCCTGCACACGGCCGGACCGGCCGAGGTGGAGGCCAGGCTGCGGCTGGCCATCGGCCGCAAGACCAGCTTGGCCCCGGCCACTCCGGACGAGATCCGGTCCGGGGACCTGGCCATCGACGAGGCCACCTACACGGCACGGCTGCGCGCCCGCGCCCTCGATCTGACCTTCAAGGAATTCGAGTTGCTCAAGTTCCTGGCTCAGCATCCCGGCCGGGTGTTCACCCGGGCGCACCTGCTCCAGGAGGTCTGGGGCTACGACTACTTCGGCGGCACCCGCACGGTGGACGTGCACGTCCGGCGGCTGCGCGCCAAACTGGGCGCCGAGCACGAGGCGCTGATCGGCACGGTGCGCAACGTCGGATACCGCTTCGTCCCGGCCAAGGGCGGTGACGAGCACAGGTCAGGCCGCCCCGCCCGCGGCCCGGGCGGCGCCGCGGCCAGCGAGGCGGACGCCCTGGATCCGGGTGGGCAGCGGGCGGCCCGGCCCAAGAAGGCGGCGGTGCCCGCGGAGGGGCGCCGGTGACACCCGATATCGAAGTCGCCGGGCCGGCGGCCGGGGCGGCCGCCGCCACGGTGCTGGCTCTGGCCGGCGCGGCCGCGGCGGCCGACGAGGTCCGCCCACTGTCCGAGCGTGTCCTGCTGCACCTGCGCTACGGCGGCGATCCGCAGGCGCGCGACCTGCTGCTGCGCGCCAATCAGGGCCAGCCCAATCAGGGCCAGCCCAATCAGGGCCAGCACAGTGGAGAACTGGCCGGGTACGCCTACCTGGACCTGGCCGACACGGCCGAAGGGCCAAGTGGCGAACTGGTCATCCACCCGGCGCACCGGCGCCGTGGCCTGGGTCTGGCCCTGACCCGGGCGGTGCTGGCCGAGGCCGCGCCGCGGCCGCTGCGGCTGTGGGCGCACGGTGATCTGCCCGCGGCCGCCGCACTGGCCCGCCGGGCCGGCTTCGGGCGGGTCCGGGCGCTGTGGACGATGCGCCGTCCCCTGGACACCCCGCTGGACGTACCGCACCTGCCGGCCGGTGTCATGCTGCGCACGTTCACTGTCGGCGCCGATGAGCAGGCCTGGCTGGACGTCAACCGCAAGGCGTTCGCCAGCCACCCGGAGCAGGGCGCGTGGACCCTGGCCGATCTGGCGCTGCGGGAGCGGGAGCCATGGTTCGACCCGGCCGGCTTCTTCCTGGCCGAGCGCGCGGGGCAGCTGGCCGGGTTCCACTGGACGAAGATCTACCAGGCCGGCCCGGACGACTCAGCGGCCGGCCCCGGGGCGATCGGCGAGGTGTACGTGGTTGGGGTCGATCCCGGCGAGCAGGGGTCCGGGCTGGGCCGGGCGCTGACCCTGGCCGGGTTGCACTACCTGAGGTCGCGTGGGTTGCCCGAGGTCATGCTGTATGTGGACGAGGCCAATAGGCCGGCCATCCGGCTGTACGAGTCGCTGGGCTTCACGCACTGGCACACGGACGTCATGTACCGGCATCCGGGATCGGACTAGGGCGCGCGGTCAGCGCGGTCAGTCGGCGCTGCTGCCTACCGCGGAGCCGACCCCCAGGACCTCATCGAGTTCCGCCGCGGTTAGCGGCCGGTCGCAGATGGCCACGGCACTGAGCACTTCGGCATACAGTTCGATCTCGTCCAGCGCTACGCGGTCGGGGACGCGAAGATCGAGATGCTCGCGCACCGCGCCCACCTCCATCGCCAAGCCGATTCGCGGAAGCCTGACCACAAGGCTACGACGCGGCCCTATGCCCCCGCATGACCCATCAGGGTCATTTCTGGACCACCCTCAAGTGGGATTTTACCCATAACCCCAGTAACAATTCCAAGAAGCTGAGGACGTTGAGTCTCTCGGTACGGTAAAGGGCTCGCTCGACTGATGTCCCCCATGTGACTCATGAGGCCTCATGTCCCCGCCGGATCGGCGGCTAATCCAGCGTGATTCACCCGGGATGGCCGGGAAAGTCCGACCAGCGCGCCGCCCGGTGCACCGCCGCACGGGCCACATAGCGTGCCGCGGTGCTGGCGAACGAGGCCCGGTCCGCGTCGGTGAGGTGGCGGATCACCCGGCCGGGTACCCCAGCCACCAGGACACCCGCCGGGATCTGCTGGCCCGGGCGGATGACCGTGCCCGCCGCGACCAGTGCGCCCGCGCCGATCCGGGCGCGGCCGAGCACGATCGCCCCGATGCCAATCAGCGCGCCGTCGTCAACCTGAGCACCATGCACCGTGGCCCGGTGCCCCAGGCTGACCCGGTCCCCCAGCAGCACCGGCTCGCCAGCGTCCACGTGCAGGCAGCACTGGTCCTGGATGTTGCATTCCGCGCCGACCACGATCTCGTCGTCATCGGCGCGCAGCACCGACCCGTACCAGACACTGGCCGACCGGCCCAGCGTCACCCGCCCGACAATTACGGCGTCCGGCGCGATCCACGCCTCCGGGTGGATGTCCGGGACCCGGCCGTCCAGTGCGCCAAGGCGGCCCATCAGCATCTCCCTCTCCGTTCCGGTGGTGCCATGTAATCCGGGCAAAACGGGATACTCGTTCGTTTCGGTTGCGCGCGCAGGGCTTACGGACAAGAGTCTTGCCTGTCCACACCAGTCGTTCCGGATCTCCTCCGCATGCCTGCCCGCTGCCCTCAGGCGAGCCCGGCCGCGCCGTCGCGCCCAGCCGGGTAGTAGCCTGGCTTGACCCACCTGACGGGTGACTTTTTATGACTGAGCACAGCGACCTTATCCCTGACCTCGACTCCGAAGACGTCTTCGAAGTCCAGATGCGCGGCTACAGTCGGCGTCAGGTCAACGAATTCGTGGCCCGCGCCCGCAGTGAGAAACGTGACTACGAGGAGCGGCTGTCCCGGTCCCTCGATGAGGTCGAACGGCTCCGCGCCGAGGTGGCGGCGTCGCGGCAGCGGGAACTGGAAGACAAGCCCGCGCACCAGGAACTGAGCGAGCGGATGGGGGAGATTCTCAGGCTCGCCGATGACGAGGCCAAGGCGCAGAAGTCCCGCGCCCTGGAGGACATCACCAAGCAGCGCGGCGAGGCCAAGCAGGAGATCGACCGGCTGAAGGCCGAAGCGCGGGAGCAGACCGAGCGGATGCTCGCCGCCGCGCAGGAACAGGCCGAGAACACCATCGCCACCGCGCGGGCCGAGGCCGAGAAGGCCCGCAACTCGGCCCGGACCGAGGCGGAGCGCACGGTCAGCGAGGCGCAGAAGAAGTCGGAGAACGCGGTCGCCACCGCGCAGGCGCAGGCCAAGCAGATGCTGGACGAGGCGACCGCGCGGGCCACTGCCATCCACGACGGCGCCGAGCGCCGCCTGAACCTGTTGGTGGCCCGGCACACCGAGACGGTCCGCCGCCTCACGGAGGTGCGCGACGTGGTCACCAACCTGGTGGCCGGCGAAGCCGCCCGCGGCTCGCTGGAGGAAGAAGTCGCCCGGTCGGTGGCCAGCGCGGTGTCCGGCGGTGGCACTGGCAACGGCACCCCGGCCGCCGCCGCGCCGCGGCAGACGCCGCTGGCCGAAGGCCGGCATGCGCCATCCTCGGCCCCGGCCAGCCGCCCGGCCTCGGCTCCGGCCCACGGCGGTGCCGCACCCGCGGCGGCGGGCGCCGGCCCGGCCCGGAACACCAGCCACCGCGGCAGCCCGGTCCCCGGCGAGCAGCCCGCGGCCGCCGCCGCCAGCAGCCGGGCCGACGAGCCAGCCCGGCCCGCGCCCAAGCCGGTCCGGACGCCTACCAGTACGGCCCGGCCGAGCACTGAGCCAGACCGCACCGCCGAATAACGGCAACCCAGCCCAACCCTGGCCTGAGCCCATCGCTCTGCCAGGGCCGTCGCATACCCACCAGCCGCGCTCCCAGGATCAGCCCTGGGGCCACCCCGCTACGAGATCGCCCCGGGCCACCCGCTACGGGATCGGCCCGCCACCCGCTATGAGATCGGCCCCGGCCACCCGCCACCAAGATCAACTCGAAGAACGGGCGCCCGGGACCTGGGCCGCGGGCATCGGGAGGACCCGGAGGACCCGCGGGCATCGGGAGGACCCGGCCGCGGGCATCGGCGGGACCTGGGCCGCGGGCATCGGGAGGACCCGGGCCGCGGGCATCGGCGGGACCCGGGCCGCGGGCATCGGGAGGACCCGGGCCGCGGGCATCGGCGGGACCTGGGCCGCGGGCATCGGGAGGACCCGGGCCGCGGGCGGCCGGAATTGATGCGGTAGCCGAAGGAATTCTGTAGCGGCGACGCAATGAATTGCGCGATCGAATCAGTGCGATGAGAAAATGGTCACCGGCGACCGCAAAGTCACCTCGCTGAGGCATTGGCGCCGGGCGAGCCGCCAAATGATCTGTGAGGCTCGGGACGGCCCGGGGTTTGGGACGGCCCGGGGTTGTGGCGGGCCGGGCTAGCCACCGGTCAGCGCGTCGAGACGGCGCAGGATTACGCCCTCGCGCAGCGCCCATGGGCAGATGAACAGCTCCTCCAGCCCGAACAGGTCCATCGCCCCGTCAGCGACCATCGCACCGGCGGCCAATTGTGGCGCCCGGCCGCGGGATACCCCGGGCAGCTGAGCGCGATCGGTCGCGCTCATCGTGGCCAGCTTCTCGGCCAGCTTGGTCAGGTCGGCGTGGCTGAGCCGGCGCCGGACGTAGAACCCCTCGCTGGATGGCGCGGCGCCGGAGATCCGGGCCAGCTGCCGGAACGTCTTGGACGTGGCCACCGCGCGGTCCGGCTGGCCGTCCCGCATCACCTGCCCGGCGTGCCGGCCGATCTCGGCCCGCACGTACTTGCGCAGTTTCCGCACTTCATCTGAGGTGGGCGGATCGGTGGTGAACCAGTCCCGGGTGAGCCGGCTCGCGCCGAGCGGGAGGGAGATCGCCACGTCGGGTTCCTCGTCCACGCCGCCGGCGATCTCCAGCGAGCCGCCGCCGATGTCCAGCATGAGCACCTTGCCCGAGGACCAGCCGAACCAGCGGCGGACGGCGAGGAACGTCAGCCGTGCCTCATCCCGGCCGGACAGCACCTGGATGTGGGTGCCGAGGTCATCGCGGATCTCGCCGAGCACCTCGTCGGCGTTCGCCGCGTCCCGGACCGCGGAGGTGGCGAACGCCAGCAGGTCCTCCACGCCCTTGTCCTCAGCGATCAGCAGCGCCTCACTGACGAAGGCATGCAGCTGCTGCGCTCCCTCGTCGGACAACCGGCTGCTGTCTTCCAGATGATCACCGAGCCGCAACTCAGCCTTGTGCGAGTAGACCGGGGTTGGCCGCGCACCGCGGTACGCGTCCACGACCAGGAAATGCACCGTATTGGAGCCCACGTCCAGGACACCGAGTCGCATACATTGACGCTACTGGGCCGGTGCGACTGTGCGCACCAGAGGGCGGGAGGCGCGATGGCGAAGACGGCGGGCCGGATCCGGATCGAAACGGGACCCAAGCGGGTCCGCGTATACCTGGACGGCGAACTGGTCGCGGACACCAGGCAGCCGGTGCTGGTCTGGGAGTGGCCGTACTTCCCGGCGTACTACTTCCCGGCCGCCGACGTCCGGGCCAAGCTGGCGCCCACCGGCGAGACCGAGCACTCGCCGAGCCGCGGTGACGCGGAGATCTGCGACGTGATACTGCCCGGCGCGGCCGCGGCCAAGGCGGCCAAGCGCTACCCGGCCTCGCCGCTGGAGGAGCTGCGCACGCTGGTCCGGCTGGACTGGGACAGCATGACCGAGTGGTTCGAGGAAGACGAGCCGGTCTACACCCACCCGCGCGACCCGTACTCCCGGGTGGACATCCTGGCCAGCTCGCGGCACGTCCGGGTAGCGGTGGACGGGGTGACGGTGGCCGACTCACACCAGCCACGCATCCTGTTTGAGACCGGGCTGCCGCCGCGCTACTACCTGCCGCTGACCGACGTCCGGATGGACCTGCTCCGCCCGTCGGCCACCCAGACGCACTGCCCGTACAAGGGCACCGCAGCGTACTGGTCGGTGGACACCGGGGACAGCCTGCATCAGGACATCGTCTGGATCTACCGCACCCCGCTGCCGGAGAGCCAGAAGATCGCCGGGCTGGCCTGCTTCTACAACGAGAAGGTGGACGTGTACCTGGACGGCGAGCGGCAGCCCCGGCCGCGGACCCACTTCAGCTGACCGGGGACGGCCAGACATGCCACGGCCCATCGTGACCACCGGAGTGCCGATCGACTGCGTCAACGCGGTGTCCGCGGACAGCGCGCTGTTCGGCACCGAACTGTCGCCGGCCGCGCTGCGCGCCGCCGGGCTGCCAGCCGCGGTCGGCGCGGCCGACGGCGGCGACCTGGACGTCCGGCTGATCGGGCGGGACCGGGACCCGGCCACCTGGGTACTCGGCTGGCCGTCCGTGCTGGCCACCACCGCAGCCATCCGCACCCTGGTCCGGGACCAGGTGACGGCCGGGGAACTCCCGTTCCTGCTCGGCGGCTGCTGCACGCTGCTGCCCGGCGCGCTCAGCGGAGCCCGGGACGCGCTCGGCCAGATCGGGCTCGGCTACCTGGACGGCCACCTGGACCTGTACGACGGGCAGACCTCCGACACCGGCGAGCCGGCCGACATGCCGATCTCGGTAATCACCGGCCGTGGCCCGGCGGCCTGGTCGGCTGCCATCGGCGCGCCACTGGTAACCCGGCCCGGACTCGTCCTCCTTGGGCCCCGGGACCGAGGTGAGGCAGTCGCCTACGGAAGCGTTCTGCCGGAAGATGCCGGGCTGGATACGGAGCTCACCCCGGCCACCCTGCGGGACCACGGGCTGGCCGCGGCCGGAACACAAGCCCGGGACCAGCTCAGCGCGGCGGCCGGACGGTACTGGGTGCACCTGGATGTGGACGTGCTGGACGAGCTGGCCTTCCCCGCCACCGACTACCTGATGCCCGGCGGGCTGACGCTGGCCGAGCTCGGCGAGCTGCTGCCGCCGCTGCTGGCCAGCCCGGCGCTGGCCGGTGTCTCGGTGGCCTGTTACAACCCGCAGAAGGACGCCGACGGGAGTGGCGCCGCCGCGCTGCTGGACCTGCTCGGCTCGCTGGGCTGATCAGCCGTCCAGGTCCTCGATCCGGGCGGTGCTCGGCGGGTGCTGCGCGGCGAGCCCCCGGGCGGCGTCCTCGGCGCCGCGCAGCACCCGGAGCAGGTTGCCGCCGGCCAGCCGGGCGCAGTCGTCCTCGGTCCAGCCCCGGCTGAGCAGCTCGGCGAACAGCGCCGGGTAGCAGGACACGTCGGTCAGGCCGTCCGGCAGCTGGGTCGTGCCGTCCATATCCCCGCCCAGCCCGACGTGCTCGATACCGGCCACCTGGCGGACGTGCTCGACGTGGCCGGCCACTTGGGCCAGCGTCGCCGTGGGCCGGGGATGTACCGCCGCGCGTTCCTGGGCCGCCTGCTCGCGGACACCGAAGTCCCACGGGTCCAGCCCGCGCTCGCGCATGTCCGCGGTCAACTGGGCGGCCCAGGCGGCGCACTCGGGCGAGACGAAGTCCGGGACGAACGTGACCATGCACAGCCCGCCGTTGCCGGCCAGCCGGGCCAGCACGTCATCGGGCACGTTGCGCGGATGGTCGCACAGCGCGCGGGCGCTGGAATGGGAGAACATGACCGGCGCCGCGGCCACGTCCAGCGCATCGCGCATCGTGCCCGGCGACACGTGGGACAGGTCAACCAGCATGCCGAGCCGCTGCATCTCGCCAACCACGGCCCGGCCGAACGCGGTCAGCCCGCCGGCCCGCGGCTCATCGGTGGCCGAGTCGGCCCACGGCACATTGCTGTTGTGGGTCAGCGTGAGGTAGCGGACGCCGAGCGCGTACATGGTGCGCAGCACGCCCATCGAGGACGCGATCGAGTGCCCGCCCTCGGCGCCGATCAGTGAGGCCACCCGGCCTGCGGCGAAGATGCGCTGCACGTCATCCGCGGTGACCGCCAGCTCGAGCCGGTCCGGGTAACGGCGGACCATCCGGTGCACCAGGTCGATCTGTTCCAGCGTGGTAGCCACCGCGGCCTCCCCGGCCAGGCTGGCCGGCACGAACACCGACCAGAACTGGGCGCCGAGCCCGCCGGCGGCGATCCGGGGCAGGTCGGTGTGCGTGCAGCTGACCGGTGCGGTCAGGTCCACGCTGGCCAGGTCCATCGCCCCGGCGTCGCGCAGCGCGTAGGGCAGGTCGTTGTGCCCGTCGATGAGCGGGACGCGGCTGAGCAGCTTGCGGGCCCGCTGCTGGTCTGCGTGCGGCCCGGTCATGACATGGACAGCACGGCCGCGCCGTGTACGCGCTCTTCGGACAGGTCGGTAAGGGCCCGCTGGGCCTGGTCGAAGGAGTATGGAGTGGTGGTCACCTTGATCTTGATCCGTTCGGCGATAGTGAGGAACTCGGTGGCGTCGTTCCGGGTGTTCGACGTGACGCTGCGCAGCTGCCGCTCCTGGAACAGGTGCTGGTCGTAGTTCAGCGGCGGGATGTCGGTCAGGTAGATGCCCGCGATGGACAGCGTGCCGCCCCGGTCCAGCGCGGCCAGCGCGGGCGGCACCAGCGTGCCGACCGGAGCGAACAGGATGGCCGAGTCCAGCTTGACCGGGGGCGGGTCGAGCGAGTCCTGTACCGAGGCGGCGCCTAGATCGCGGGCCAGTTTCCGGGCCGACTCACCGCGGGTGAATACGTGCACTGCGGCGCCCTCGGCCATCGCGACCTGGGCGGCCAGGTGGGCCGAGCCGCCGAAGCCCCAGATGCCCAGCGTGCCGCCGGGCGGCACGGCGGCCCGGCGCAGCGCGCGGTAGCCGATGATCCCGGCGCACAGCAGCGGGGCCAGTTCGGCGTCGCTGAACCCGGTCGGCAGGTGGTGCGCGAAGGCATCCGCGACCAGCATGTACTCGGCGTAGCCGCCGGGGAAGTCCCAGCCGGTGTAGACCGAGGCCGGGCACAGGTTCTCCTGGCCGCGGCGGCAGAACTTGCACGACCCGTCGGTGCCGCCCAGCCAGGCCGCGCCGACCCGGTCGCCGGCCTGGAACCGGGTGCTGCCCGAGCCGGCCGCGGCGACCTCGGCCACCACCTCGTGCCCCGGCGTCGTGTCCGGATGCTTGGGTGGCAAGTCACCTTCGGCCAGGTGCAGGTCGGTGCGGCACACCCCGCAGCAGCGGATCTTGAGCAGCAACTGGCCAGGGCCGGGCTCGGGCACCGGCCGCTCGGTGAGCTGGAGCGGGCCCGTGGCCATCGGCCCGGGCTGATGGACCACCCACGCGCGCATGGTCCTACCGTAGGGCGGCTGGGTCAGGGGCGGGTGAACCGGGCCACAAATTGTCGGCCCGGTAAAAGTAACATTCGATATAGTACCTAACGTAATAATCGTGTCAGAGAATCACCGCGGGTACCCTGGCAGGATGGAACTGGACCAGGCAGCGGAGCTGAACGCGGCTGACCGCTGCCTGGCCGCCGACCCGCTGGCCGGGGCGCCGCCGGTGCGGGCCGATATGCCCGAGCCGGAGCGCCGGCTGGCCCTGGTCGCCGAGACGGCCCGGTTCGCCGCAACGTTCTCGCGCTGGACCGAGGCGCGGGCCGGTGATGGCCTGCCGTACACCCGGCTGCGGCTGCTGCAGGCGCTGCACTGCGACGGCCCGGCCATCATGCGCAACCTCGGCGACCAGCTCGGGGTCAGCCCGCGGAACATGACCGCGATGGTGGACGCGCTGGAGGACGCGGGCCTGGTGGTCCGCAGACCACATCCCACCGACCGGCGGGCCACCCTGGTCGCGCTCACCCCGGGCGGGCGGCACGAAGCCGAGCAGGTGATGGGGCCACGGCTGGCGGCCTTGGCCGGGTTGTTCGAGGGGTTCACCCTGGCCGAGCAGGAGGCGTTCTCCGCCGCGCTGCGCCGGCTGGGCGAGGCGATGGGCAGCAGGCCGCCGGGCGCCTGCTGAGGCCGCGTTCAGCACCCGTAGCTGTCCCTTACGATGTCCTTACCGTCCGTGGTCAGATCGCTCTGACCTGCATAATCGCGGTTACCGTCGAGTCATGGCCGGGACAAGGGGACCACGGCAGCGCGCTGCTAGCCTGCGCCGCGCTGCGCACCTCCGCCAGGCGGCGCACCGCCAGCGGATAGCCCGCAGGCGGCGCGCCTTCTCGGCCTCGGCGGCGGCGGAACGGCAGCGCGCGGCCCGGCTGGTCCGGCGGGCCGCGGACACCGCACTGGACGCGGCCCGGGACCCGGCCGGCCATCCGCCGCCCGGCCCGTTCCGGCCGGGTATCTGGCGCAGCCCGCTGCGTGGCTTGTGGCTCACCTCGGTGCTGGCCGTGGTACTGCTGGCCGGGCTGACCATCGTCGCGGTGACCGGGCTGCTGTCGTATGCCGCCTACGACCCGCTGCTGGGCAGCAACGACACCACACCCGGGGCCAACCTGCTGAAGTTCTACCTGTTCACCTGGCCCACCCACCCGTCCTGGTGGTACCGGGTGGACCAGGGCGTGCACGTCACGCTGGGCCTCGCGCTGCTGCCCGTCGTGCTGATGAAACTGTGGTCGGTACTGCCCCGGCTGTTCGCCTGGCCGCCGGTCCGCTCGCTGGCCCAGAGCCTGGAACGGCTCAGCCTGATCATGGTGGTCGGCGGGGTGCTGTTCGAGTTCGCCACCGGCATCCTGAACATTCAGGACTTCTACGTCTTCCCGTTCTCCTTCTATACGGCGCACCTGTACGGGGCCTGGGTCTTCATCGCCGGGCTGGTCATCCACGTCACGCTGAAGTTCCCCCGGATGGTGCGCGGGCTGCGGTCGCGCAGCCTGCGCCGGGAACTGCGCACGCCGCTGGCCGAAACCCAGCCCGAGGAGCCGGACGAGGCCGGATTGCGGGCCGCCCGGCCTGCCGAGCCCACCATCTCCCGGCGCGGCCTGCTGACCGCGGTGGGCGGCGCCTCGCTGACGCTGGCCGGCCTGGTCGTCGGGCAGTCCATCGGCGGGCTGGCCCGGCGCGCCTCGCTGTTCGGCCCGCGCGGGCTGTCCGCGACCGCACCGTATTACCTGCCGGTGAACCGGACCGCCGCGTCTATCGGGCTGACCGCCCAGGAGGTCGGCCCGGCGTACCGGCTGACGCTGGCCGGGGCGCACCATGCGATGCTGACCTACGAGCAGTTGCGGGCGCTACCGCAGCAGGCGGTGGAACTGCCGATCGCCTGCGTGGAGGGCTGGTCGTACTCGGCCCGGTGGACCGGGGTGCGGCTCAGCGACCTGGCCCGGCTGGCCGGGCTGCCGGAGCCGGCTGGGGCCCTGGTGGAGTCGATTCAGCAGGTCGGCTCGTTCCGGGCGGCGACGCTATCCGCTGGGCAGGTGAGCGATCCGCAGTCGCTGCTCGCGGTCACGGTGAACGGCCACATCCTGCCGTGGGACCACGGCTACCCCGCCCGGACGATCATTCCCAACGCGCCGGGGGTGCACAACACCAAGTGGGTCAGCAAGATCACCTTTCTAAGGCAGGTGTGAGCGGTGTGACGCAGAGTGAGCGGGATGGCACGGGGTGAGCGGGATGGCACGGGTGTGACCGGGAGGGCTTCGCCGCCGGTCCGGCTGGACACGCCCGCCGGCAGCGCGACCGGCCGGGTCCGCCGCTGGTCCGGCTGGGTGCGCCGCTGGTACGGGGCGAACCCGCTGCACCTGCTCGCCCTGCTGGCGGCGTTCGCCCTGGCCGGCTATGCGGTGCACGCGGTCATGGCGGCCGGGCAGTGGACCGGCTTCGCCGAGTGGTTCGCGGTCGCCATCATCGGCCACGATCTGCTGCTCTTCCCGCTGTACTCGCTGGCCGACCTGTCGCTGCGCCACCTGCTGCCCGGTGGCTCGCACGGCCGCCTGCCCGAGGTGAAGCCGGCCACCCGCGGGCCGTTCGGGCCGGCCCGGCCGGCCACCGTCCCGCCGGGCACTGCCGCGCCGGCCACCGTCCCGCCGTGCACTGCCCCGCCCGGCACTGCCCCGCCCGGCATCGCCTCGCCGCGCACCGCCCCGCCAGGCACCGCCCCACCAGGCACCGCCCCGGCGGCCACTGCCCCGCCCGGCATCGCCTCGCCCGGCATCGCCTCGCCGCGTACTGCCCCGCCCGGCATCGCCCCGCCCGGCACCGCCGCGCCGGCCATCGCCCGGCCAGCCGCCGCGGCGGCGGCTCAGCCGGCCGCGGTGGCCCAGGCGTGGCCGCCGCTGCTCAACTACGTACGGATCCCGGTGATCTTCTCGCTGCTCCTGCTGCTGACGTTCTTCCCGATGATCCTCGGTCTGTCAGCGCCGGAACTACGCCGGGCGAGCGGGCTCGGCACCGGGCCGTACGTGTGGCGCTGGCTCGGTGTCACCGGGGCCATGTTCGCTATCTCAGCCGTGATTTACGCGCTGCGCACCCGCCGGGCGGCCCGCCGGAGCCGGTAGCCGGGACGTGGCTGGCGGCGGTAGCTGGCTGGCCTGATCGGGGCTGGCCAGCTGCTGCCGGTCCGGCTGCTGGTGGTGCCGCCAGAACGGATGGCTGCCGGCCCAGAAACACAGGGTCAGCCAGAAGGCCAGGCTAGAAAACGCCACGATGGGGACGACGATAGCTACCAGGTTTGGGTCTGATCCAGTCATTGTGCTGCACCCTGTCCGGAGCTTTTCTGCTACTCCCAGAGTGCGCTCCGTAGCCGTCGTGCGCACCCCACAACCGGCTAGTCCGTCACCAGGGGTCAGGGCGTCGCGGCCTGCCCGGCGGCCGGGCTGGTGGTTCTGATCGGCTTGGTGAACAGCGATACCGGCTGGGCGGCAGGCACTGGCTGCGCGACGGGCGCCGGGTCGGTGACCGGGACCGGCTGGGCCGGGCCGCGGCCACGGCTGCGGCGGCGCTGCCAGCGAAGCAAGCTGACCAGCACAACGACGGCCAGCGCGGCGGCATAACCGGCCCGCTCGATGGCCGCGATCGGCACCTGCACCCCGGGCAGCGGCTCACCGACGGCGAAGTACTTGACCATCGCGAAGGCCAGCCACTCGGCCCGGCCGTCGAACGCGACGAGCATGACCAGCAGCATCGTGTACCACGGGAACGGCGGAGTCGTCACGGCCAGGGCGGCCGCGGTCATCACCACCGCGCCACGCCACGGCTGATCCGGATTAGTGCGCCAGAGCACCAGCAGGCCGGTCACCGCGAGCACTGCGAACGCGGCCAGCAGGCCCAGCTTCCCGTGCACCAGCGTGCCGAGCAGCAGGAACCGGGTGCCGTTGTTGTAGCCCTCTTGCCGCAGGTAGCCGGGCACGAAGCCGATCACCCGGCTGCCCGCGGCCAGCACATGTGGCAGGTACACGACCACGGTGGCGAACAGGCCGGCCGTGGCCAGCGCGTACCAGCGGCGCTTGGCCACCGCGGGCACGACCAGCACCGGGGTGACCTTCGTCCAGATGGCCAGGGCCAGCAGCGTGCCGCCGGCCAGCGACCGGCGCAGGCGGCCCCGCCGGGCCAGCACCAGCAGCGCCGCCGCGGTAAGGAAGGCGGCCAGCACGTCCACGTGCGCGTTGTTGCCGGCCTCCAGGGCCACGGTCGGGCACCACGCCCAGAGCACGGCCAGCCGCCGGTCCAGTCCCAGCCGACCCAGGCCGAGCAGCAATAGCACGGTCAGCCCGATCGCACAGACGGCGGCGGCGGCCTGGATCGGGGTGGTGCCCGAGCCGGCTGGGGAGACCAGGTGGGCCAGGTAGAAGTAGGCCTCGGCCACCGGCGGGTAGATGGTGTGCACGATGGGCCGGTTGATCAGGGTACAGCCCGGGCCGGCCAGGCCGTGCGGCGCGCCATACAACTGGGTGCCCGGGGACACGCACCACGCGGTGACGTGGTGCGGCCACAGGAACCGGTCGCGGAGGAAGGCCAGCTGCGGCGCGGCCGGCGAGTAGGCGTACGGGTCGATGCCGGCCCCCTGGACCCGGCCGTCCCAGATGTAGCGGTACAGGTCATCGCTGCCCTGCGGCGGCGCGGACAGCGCAGCCAGCTGCACCGCGATCCCGCCGAGCAGGATCACCGGCGCCGCCCAGCGGACCGGGATGCGGCGGACCAGCAGCACGCCGGCCGCGAATGCGGCCCAGAGCACGGCGGCCAGCGGGACCACCCCGGCCCATGAGGTCAGCCGGTCCGGGTGCACGCTGAGGAGTACCAGCGCGGTGAGCAGTGCCGCCACGGCCACCGCCGCGGTCAGCCGGACCTTCGCCGCCATACCGGTCATGGGTGTCACGCTGCCAGTCAGCCGAGCGCGACGGGCTAGTTACGGGCTGGTCGTAATCAATCGTTAAGGCCATCCGTCGGGCGCCCGCTGCACCAACGCGGTGCGTTGCATGTTATCTGTGTGGTGCATTTTGACAGCGCGGTTCTCTTTGCCTCATACGACACAAAAGTAACCGCGCCGTTAAAGGAACCGTGTTACCGGCGCTCAGGCGACCCGGCGACCCCAGGAGACGCAGCAGGCTCAGGACAGGCCGCGGGACAGGGCGGCGAACCAGCGCCCAGCGTCGGTCCACACTTCGGTCACCGCGAGGCCAGCGTTCAGTCCCAGTTCGGTTATCTGGTCGGCGCCGATGGACGCCCAGGGGAACCACGGACTGAACCGGCCCTGGTGGCTCAGCCGGACCATCTCCCTGGCCAGCTGCGCACCGGGCGGCTCCACCTCGACCAGCGCCTGCCCGGCCGGCTTGAGCAGCTCGGCCACCCGGCTGAGCAGCGCGTCCGGGTCGCCGCCGATGCCGATGTTGCCGTCGGCCAGCAGGACCCGGGCCCACCGGCCGGTGCCCGGCACGGTGGCGAACACGTCCCGGTGGAGCGTCAGCGCGCCACACGACCTGGCCAGCTGAACGGCCGACATGGTGATGTCGATACCCAGCGCGGGGACGCCCCGCTCGGCCAGCGCGACGGTCAGCCGTCCGGGCCCGGAGCCCACGTCCAGGGTGTGTCCCTGGCAGCGGTCCAGGATGGACAGGTCACCGGGGATGACATGCAGCCAGTCATCGATCCGCAGGGGGGTACGCCGACCGTCGGCGTGCTCGATCTCCGGCCGCGCGAGGCCGGTAAGAGCGTCTTCGTACAGCTCACCGAGCACGCGGTCCCCCTCCTTCCGCTTCGTCCGGGCAGCGCACCCGGATCGTCCGGGGTCACCGGGCAGCGCACCCGGCGGCCGCCGTGTCAAGCAGCCCACCAAGACGCGGCAAGGCGCACCACGGGCGTAGTCACGGCGGCGACGAGCATAACGGCGGCCGGCCCGAAACGACCCTTACGGACCTGTGACGGATCTGTCCCGGTCAGCGGCATAAAAGCAGTCAGCCGTTTACCGTGGAGGAGTGAACACCAACCCCGACCGGCCAGGCCGGATCATCGTCGTGGACGATGACGCCACCCTGGCTGATGTCGTCGGGCGTTATCTGACGCGCGATGGGCACCACGTGGAATGTGTCGGCGACGGCTACGAGGCCCTGCGCCGGGTCGCCGCCGAGCCGCCGGACCTCGTAGTCCTCGACCTGATGCTGCCGGGCATCGACGGCCTGGAGGTGTGCCGCAGGCTGCGCGCGCAGTGGCCGATCCCGGTGGTGATGCTGACCGCGCTGGGCGAGGAGACCGACCGGGTCGTCGGCTTCGAGACCGGCGCGGACGACTACGTCACCAAGCCGTTCAGCCCGCGCGAACTGGCGCTGCGGGTGCGCTCCGTGCTGCGCCGGGCGCGCGGCGGCGGGCTGCCCGATCCGCCCGCGCTCGGCGTGATCAAGGACGGCAACCTGGTGGTGGATCTGGGGGCGCACTCGGTGATGCTCGGCGAGAGCACGCTCGCGCTGACCTCCCGGGAGTATGACCTGCTGGTGTTCCTGATGCGCCGGCCGCGCCAGGCGTTCAGCCGGGATCAGCTGCTGGCGCACGTATGGGGCTGGACGTTCGGTGACACCTCCACGGTCACCGTGCACATCCGGCGGCTGCGGGAAAAGATCGAGCCCGACCCCACCTCGCCCCGCCGCATCGTCACGGTCTGGGGCGTGGGCTACCGCTACGAACCAGGAGAACCATGAACGGCATGATTGGCGTCGACTGGCCGACTCTGCAGCAGGCGGCCGAGGACGTCGCCGGGGTCGCTCTCGCCTCTGCCGCGGCCGGGCTGCTCATCGTCCGCCTGGTGGCCAGGCGGTCCATGGCCACACTGCTGTTCGTGGTGGCCGCGGTGGTCATCGTCAGCTCGGCGGTCGGGGTCAGCATCGTCGCCCACCAGATGATGGTCAGCCAGGACGACGCGCACGTCATCTATGTCGTGGTGGCACTGGCCACCCTGGCCGGGCTGGCCGTCGCGCTGGTGGTTGGCCGCCAGGTCAGTTCGGCCAGCCGGGTGCTGCTGAACGCGGTCCGGGACGTGGGCAGCATCGGCTACTTCGAGCCGCCCAAGGCCCGGCTGGCGGCCGAGTTCGAGACGCTGTCCGACGAACTGGCCACCGCGCACGACAAGATCGCCGAGTCGCGGACCCGGGAACGGGCGCTGGAGGCCAGCCGCCGGGAACTGGTCGCCTGGGTCAGCCATGACCTGCGCACGCCGCTGGCCGGGCTGCGCGCGATGGCCGAGGCACTGGAAGACGGGGTGGTGGTGGACTTCGAGACGGTCACCACCTACCACACCCAGATCCGCCGGGAGGCGGACCGGCTGTCCGCGATGATCGACGACCTGTTCGAGCTGGCCCGGATCCATGCCGGGGCCCTCCGGCTGTCCCGCCGCCTGGTCGGCCTGGACGACCTGGTGGCCGAGGCGCTCGCTACCACCGAGCCGCTGGCCCGGGCCAAGGGAGTGCGGCTGCGCGGCTCGTCGGTGCGCGGCCTGCCGGTGCTGGTGGACGCGGACGAGTTCGGCCGTGCGCTGCGCAACCTGGTCAGCAACGCGATCCGGCACACCCCGTCCGAAGGCCTGGTCGAGGTGCAGGGCGACGTGCACCGCGGGATGGCCTGCGTGAGCGTGGTGGACGCCTGCGGCGGCATCCCCGAGGAGGCGCTGCCCCGGGTGTTCGACGTGGCGTTCCGGGCCGAGACCGCGCGCACCCCGGGCCCGGACAACAACGCCGGGCTGGGGCTGAGCATCGCCCGCGGCATCGTCGAGGCGCACGCCGGCCAGATCGCGGTGCAGAACATGGCCCGCGGCTGCCAGTTCGTCATCCGGCTGCCACTGGCCCGGGCCGACGCGCCCGCCGAGATGGCGCCGGTGGCCGGCCCGGCGACCGGCGGCCGCCTGCTGACCAACGGCCAGGCCGTCAACTAGGGCCCAGTCAGCTAGGCCCGGCCAAGATAAACGGCGGCCAGCCCCGCGAGGGTCTGGCCGCCGTTGTGCGGGGCGGGAAGGTAGCGAAAGTCAGCCAGGTTAGGCGGCCAGGCCGCCGGTCACCGGGCGGCGCAGCGGCGCCCTGGCGAACTCGGTCATCCCGGCGGTGAAGCTCGTCCCGGCCTGGAAGCCGAGCCCGTCGGCGGCCGCGGCGGCGGCCGGCGAGGCGACCACGTGCCGGACGTCGCCGAGCCGGTACTTGCCGGTCACCTCGGGCGACGGGCCGCCGAACGCGGTGGCCAGCGCGGCGGCCATCTCGCCGACCGTGTGCGGCTCGCCGGACGCCACGTTGAACGCGCGCAGCGTGCCCGGCACCCCGGCGCGCAGCGCGGCCACGTTGGCCCGGGCCACGTCGCGCACGTGCACGAAGTCGCGGCGCTGCTGGCCGTCCTCGTAGACCTGTGGCGGGCGGCCCGCCTCCAGCGACGAGCGGAAGATGGCGGCCACCCCGGAGTACGGCGTGTCCCGCGGCATCCGCGGCCCGTACACGTTGTGGTACCGGAGCGCGACCGCGGAGCCGCCGGTCATCCGGGCCCAGGTGGCGGCCAGGTGCTCCTGGGCGAGCTTGCTGGCCGCGTACGCGTTGCGCGGGTCGGGCGGCGCGTCCTCGCTGATCGTCGCGGTCACGAGCAGTTCCCCGCACGCCGGGCAGCGCGGCTCGAACCGCCCGGCCCGCAGGTCATCCTCGCTGCGCGCGGCGGGCCGCACCCGGCCATGCGTGGCGCAGTCGTAGGCGCCCTCGCCATAGACCACCATCGAGGAGGCCAGCACCAGCCGGGGCACCCCGGCCCGGCCCATCGCTTCCAGCAGCACCGCGGTGCCGGTGACGTTGACGTCCGAGTAGGCGGGCAGGTCGCTGAGATCCACCCCGAGGCCGACCAGCGCGGCCTGGTGGCACACCACGTCCGCGCCGGCCACGGCGCGGCGCACCGCGTCCGGGTCGCGCACGTCGCCCACGGCCAGGTCGAAGTCGGGCGGCAGGTAGTCCGGGCGCCCGTTGTGCACGGCGGGGGTCAGCGAGTCCAGGCCCTGCACCTCATGGCCGGCAGCTCGCAGGACGTCAACTGCGTGGGAGCCGATGAACCCCGCGGCCCCCGTCACCAGAATGCGCATGACAGCAGCGAATCATGCAGTCCACCTGGGGTCCTACCGTGCGCGACCATACGTCACAGGTCTGTAAGGGTCGATCGGGGGCTTCGGCATTACGGTCGGGAAGCGTGAGGATCGATGTCATTCTGCCCTGCCTGAACGAGGAGGAAGCGCTGCCCTGGGTGCTGTCCCGGGTGCCGGCCGGCTTCCACCCGATCGTGGCCGACAACGGCTCCACCGACCGGTCGGCCAGCATCGCGGCAGCTCACGGGGCAACCGTCGTCCCGGTGCCGCAGCGCGGATTCGGCGCGGCCTGCCACGCCGGGCTGCAGGCCGCGACCAGCGAGATCGTCTGCTTTATGGACGCGGACGCCTCGCTCAACCCGGATGACCTGCCGCAGGTCGCCGACCCGGTGCTGGCCGGCCAGGCCGATCTGGTGCTGGGCCGGCGGATGACCCGCCGCCTGGGCGACTGGCCGGTGCACGCCCGGGTGGCGAACAAGGTCCTCGCCGCCGAGTTGCGCCGCCGTACCGGGGTCCGGCTGCGCGACCTCGGCCCCATGCGCTGCGCCCGGCGCACCCACCTGCTCCAGCTGGGGCTCAGCGACCGGCGCTTCGGCTACCCGCTAGAGATGGTGATGGCCGCGGCCACCGCCGATTGGAGGATCCACGAGGTGGACATCCCGTATCTGCCCCGTTCCGGGCGGTCGAAGGTGACCGGCACGGTGTCTGGCACCGTGCGGACGGTTCGTGACATGCGCCGGGTGCTCGCCTCATGAACGCGCTCAACGCCCAGCTCATCGTGCTGGCCAAGGCGCCGGTGCCGGGCAAGGTGAAGACCAGGCTGACCCCGCCGTTCACCCCGTACGAGGCGGCCATGCTGGCCGAGGCCGCGCTGGCCGACACGCTGGAGGCCGGGGCCAGCGCCTCGTTCACCCGGCACATCCTGGCCCTGGCCGACCAGTGGGCCACCCCGGGCGCGCTGCGCGCCGAACTGCCCAGCCGCTACGAGGTCGTGCCGCAGCGCGGCGACGGGCTTGACGAGCGGATCGCGGCCGCGTTCGATGACGTCTACGCGAAGCTGAATGTGCCGGTCGTGCTGATCGGGATGGACACCCCGCAGGTGACCCCGGGGCTGCTGGAGACGGTGGCCCAGCCGCTGACGTCGGGCGAGGCGGACGCGGTATTCGGCCCGGCGGCGGACGGCGGGTTCTGGCTGCTCGGGCTGCGCCAGCCGGACGCGGAGCTGATCCGCGGCGTGCCCATGTCGGCCGGCCACACCGGCCGGGTCCAGCTGGACCGGCTGCGCGCGGCCGGACTGCGGATCCGCCAGGTCCCTGAGCTCATCGACGTGGACACGGTCGAAGACGCGGTCCAGGTGGCCGACCAGGCACCGGGCAGCCGGTTCGCGGCCACGCTGGCCGTGCTGCACCCGCAGCCCCGGCCGGAGATGGTCAGCACCGGGCGGCACCACCAGCCCGCCCCGGCGCCCGCGGCTGCGGTCGGCTGACCCCGGACGAGCTCAGCGCGCCGAACAGCGCCAGCCCCAGCCCGGCGTGGCTGAGCAGCTTGACCGACGGCGATTTCCACCGCGGTGGCCACCAGGCTCACCACGAGAGACACGAGCAGGATCCGCCGGCGTGCCGCCGCCCGGTCCGCAGCACCGCCGCCGCGATGGCCCGGGCCGGCAGCGCGGGCTGGCGCCGGTTCTCCCGGTCCTGACGTGCCGTCATGACACGTAACGTTACGTGAGAACACGCATGCTGAACGCTGGCGGGTGGCCGGTGCCGCAGGCCGCCCCCAGCCGCCCGGGGTTACTCCGGGTCGGGCAGTCCGGTCATGAGGTCGCCGGCGGTCTCCATGCCGGCTTTCCAGACGGAGCGGGCGATGATCTTGGTGACGTCGGCGCGGTGGGCGTACTTGCCGGCGATCTCGGTGCCTTCCTCGAGGAGGCCCTCGGACAGGGTGGTGGGCTGCAGGCCCAGTTCGAGGAACTGGTCGTTGCGGACCACCAGGTCGTTCTCCTCCGCCTCCCGCCGCGGGTTGGGCAGGTAGGCGATCTCGACGCCCATGGTGTCGCCGACCATCTTGGCCAGGTCCAGCACCCGGTGCACCTCGGTGATCTGGTTAAGCACCCGGGGCCGGTCCCCGGCCGCGGGCGGGTTGGTGATGGCCAGCTCGATACACCGCACGGTGTCGCGGATGTGGATGAACGCACGGGTCTGCCCGCCGGTGCCATGGACGGTCAGCGGGTGCCCGATGGCCGCCTGCATCAGGAACCGGTTCAGCACCGTGCCGTAGTCACCGTCGTAGTCGAACCGGTTGATCAGCCGCTCATCGCGGAACGTCTGCGGTGTCTGGGTGCCCCACACGATGCCCTGATGCAGATCGGTGATCCGCAGCCCGTCGTTCTTGGCGTAGAACGCGAACATCAGCTGATCCAGCGTCTTGGTCATGTGGTAGACGGAGCCGGGGTTGGCCGGGTGCAGGATCTCCCGCTCCAGCTCCCCGTCGGGTGTGGGCACCTTCACCATCAGGTACCCCTCCGGGATCGGCGCGCTGCCCGACCAGCCGTACCCGTAGACGCCCATCGTGCCCAGGTGGGCCAGGGCGGCGTCGATCCCGGTGTCGACCAGGGCGGTGAGCAGGTTGTGCGTGGCCCGCACGTTGTTATCCACCGTGTACCGCTTGGTCGTGGTGGTGCGCATCGAATACGGCGCGGCGCGCTGCTCGGCGAAGTGCACGATCGCGTCCGGCCGGAGTTCCAGCAGGACGGCGACGAGGCGGTCGTACTCGGTGGCCAGGTCCAGGCTGATGAAGCCGATCTGGCGGCCGGCCACCTCCTCCCAGACCCTGATCCGCTCGCTGATCGGGCGGATCGGCGTCAGCGACTCCACCTCGAGGTCAATGTCGATCTTGCGGCGGCTCAGGTTGTCGATAATGGTCACGTCGTGGCCACGATCCGACAGATACAGCGAGGTCGGCCAGCCGCAGAACCCATCGCCGCCGAGAACCAGGACGCGCATTCCGACTCCCATCACCTTCCGCGATTGCACAGACGCCCTCGCCAGTGCCGGTGGACCGGGACCGGTTCCGCCGGGCTTAGCCCGTCATACCGTCCCGTGGCCGGCAGTTTACCCGCCGGCCCTTAACCCGATACCTGTCCTTGATAAGGCAGCCTATGGCCAGTTAGCTGAGTGGCCGCCAACCCGTCAGCGCGAGCATCCTAACCAGGCGTCGGCCGGAGCACCAGCCAGCCGGGGGTTTCCTCTGGCCGGCAGCTAAGCCACGGCCAGTGAACTCCGGCGATGCCACGCTGGGCCGCGGCGCCTCGTGTACGCTGCGCCGGCGCTGGCGGTGATCCGCCCACTAGTCGGCTAGCCATCCTTTTAGCGCTCAAATTGCGCGGCTATCGCGCAGCTCTTATCTCACTTTGGGGAATTACCTACCCACTTTGCGTAACCTAACCGGCTGGATGCGGTTACCCGCCGTGCCCGGTAACCGGGTGAGAAGACTCACACCCGGTTGCGCAGGATGTGGTTATCACGGCCCAGGTTCCGCACCGGGCCCCCGGTGTTCGGCAGCGGGTGGCCGAACCGGCCCAGGCCGATGTAGTCGTGGTTCAGCGTGATGTCCCGGGCGACCAGGCTGACCCCGGCGTCGCCGGCCCGGTCCACGGCCACGCCGAGCAGCGACGCGCCGCCCGCGCCCGGGCCGAACACCAGGCCCAGGTGGCGGCGGAAGTTGATCGCGACGACCGGCCGGCCCCCGTGGTAACCGGGTGCCGTGGTGGCGTCGATCGCCACCCGGCGGTGGATCGCGGGCAGCGCGCGGGCCAGCCGGACCGTGCCACGCACCGAGAACACGATGCGGCTGGCCGGCCTGCTGTTGGCGGCGGTGATGGCGGCGCGCAGCGAGCCGGGACCGGCGTCGCCCAGGTTTCGGACGACTAGCGTGCGGACCACCAGGGTGCGGACGGCCGGTGGGTGCGCGGCGGTAGCCGGCGTGGCCGCGGCCGCGGGTGTGGCGGTACTGGCCGCGGCGGCCAGGGCCGCGCACCCAGCCAGCGCGATACGTGCCCAGCTGGCCCTGTCCCGGGAAATCCTCTGATGCCGGAAATTACCGTTGCTGCCCGCAGTCGCCATTATGTCCCTGCTCCCCGATAACCGTCATTCGTGCAGGTCAGTGCGCCGCACTGGCGTTCAAAAGAAATATGTGCCAGCCGAGCCGACAATAAACAGGAGGATTATTCGGCCAATACGGCGCAGAGCCGGGCGAGCGCCCCGGTGAACGCGTGCTCCGGCGGGGTGCCGTAGCCGAGGACCAGGGCCGGCCCGCGCGGATGCCCGGGCGCGCAGTACGGGCCGAGCCCTTCGACGGCCAGGCCACGCCGGGCCGCCCGGGCCACCAGGTCGTCCTCGGCGCTGCCCGGCGGCAGTTCGAGCAGCGCGTGCAGGCCGGCCGCGATGCCGGTGACCCGCAGCCGCGACGCCTGGCGCAGCGTGGCGGCCAGCCGGTCGCGGCGCCGCCGGTAAGCCAGCCGGGCCCGGCGGACCTGCCGGTCATACTGTCCGGAGCCGATGAACTCGGCCAGGGTGAGCTGGTCGAACGAGCTGCCGTGGCGGTCGGCCAAGGCCCGGGCCGCGGCCACCTCGGCAGCCAGCCCGGCGGGCAGCACCAGCCAGCCGAGCCGCAGCCCGGGGGCCAGGCTCTTGCTGGCCGAGCCGGCGTAGACAACGTGGCCCGGCGCGAGCGCCTGCATGGCCCCGACCGGCTGGCGGTCGTAGCGGAACTCGCCGTCGTAGTCGTCCTCGATGATCACTCCCCCGGTGTCCCGGGCCCAGCCGATGGCCTGGGTCCGGCGCCGCGGGGCCAGCACCGCGCCCAGCGGGAACTGATGCGCCGGGGTGAGCAGCACCGCGCCCGCAGTGGTGCCGGGCAGCTGGGCGGTGGCCGCACCAGCCTCGTCCACCGGGAGCAGGGCCAGCGCCAGCCCGCTGGCCCGCACCTGGTCCCGGTAGCCGGGCTGGCCGCACGCCTCGATGGCCAGTGTGGTCACCCCGCGCGCCCGGAGCACCTGGCTGAGCAGCGCCAGGCCCTGGGTGAAGCCGGCGCAGATCACGATGCGGTCCGGGTCCGCCTGGACGCCGCGGGCCCGGGCCAGGTAGCCGGCCAGCGCGGTGCGCAGCTCCGGGCGGCCGCGCGGGTCGGCGTAGCCCAGCGCTTCGGACGGCGCGGCGCTGACCGCCCGGCGGGCCGCGGCCAGCCAGCCTGGCCGGGGAAACAGGGCCAGGTCAGGCGAGCCGGCCCGCAGGTCATAGCGCGGCGGCCGGGCCCGCTCGGCCGGCCCGGGCAGGTCCGGCTCGCTGACCTGGTTGGCGGACACGGCGCGGTCGGCCACGGTGGTGCCCGAGCCGCGCCGGGCGGTCAGCCAGCCTTCGGCGGCCAGCTGGGCGTAGGCCTCGGCCACCGTGTTGCGGGCCAGGCCGAGGTCGGCGGCCAGCGCCCGGGACGACGGCAGCCGGGTGCCCGGGACGAGCCGCCCGGTGCGCGCCGCGTCGCGCAGCGCCGCCTCCAGCCGGGCCCGCACCCGGTGGCCTCGCCGTCCGTCGGGGGCGGAGCCCAGGTTGACATGCAGGTCCAGGCCGGAAGTGGCCCATGTTTTAGCCATCAAAGTGGACCATATCAATGGGCTTATTGCCACGTAACGTGAGTCTCATGACGACGGCAACAGACACCGCAGACACCGCCGCGGCCGCGGCCCGGCTCGACTTCGACCAGCATGCGGCGGGGTTCGCCCGCGCGCTCGGGCACCTCGACCAGGCGGCGACCAAGGAACTCGACCGGGCCGGTATCGACCCGAAGCTGCGCGAGCTGATCCGGGTCCGCGCCTCGCAGCTGAACGGCTGCGCGTACTGCATCGACATGCACACCAAGGACGCCCGGGCGGTCGGCGAAACCGAGCAGCGGCTGTACAGCTTGCCGGCCTGGGCGGAGACGCCGTACTTCACCCGCCGGGAGCGGGCCGCGCTGGCCTTCACCGAGGCGGTCACCCTGCTCGCCGCCGACCACGTCCCGGCCGCGGCCTACGCCGCGGTGGCCGCCGAGTTCAGCCCGGGCGAGGTGGCCGCGCTGCTCAGCCTGATCGTGACGATCAACGCGTGGAACGCGATTGGGGTCACCGCCCGCTGCTGGCTGCCCGGCTCGTACCAGCCCTGACCCGCCCTGGCCGGCGCCCCCCGCAGCCCGCTGGCGGACAGGAACCGCCGCCTGCCCGGCGTGGCTGGAGTGGCTGGAGTGGTCACCCGGTGCCGGCAAGTCGCCCAATGCATGAGCGTGGTGAGTTTGCGGTCACCGGTGACCGCAAACTCACCACGCTGTGGTCTCAGGCCCCTCGGCCGGGATGAGATATGAGCCCAGGTGGGCGTCCAGCGCGCTGAGCCCGGCGTGGTCGGCCGGGACGGCGCGGAAGCCGACGTAGCCGTCCGGCCGGATCAGCACGGCGCCCCGGCCGGTCAGCCCCGCCCGGCGCGGGTCGCCGGTGCCCTCGGTCACCGTGAGCACCCCGGCCCAGCGGCGGCGCAGCCGGTCGAGATCCGCCGCGGGCCCCGGCCCGAACGTGAGCAGCACGTGCTCCGTCCCGGTCAGCTCGGCCCGGTCCGGGTACCGGTCCCCCGGCCCCGGCGCGGGCAGCGGCGGCCCGCCCGGCTGGACGTGCTCGCCGGTCAGCGGGCTGCCGGCGTACGAGACGTCGAGCATGCAGCGGGCCCGGACCACCGCCGCCAGCGCGTCCGGGCCGGGCGGTGCCGGGAACGAGCCGGCCCGGGCCGCGGCGACCGCGCCGTGCGCCATCTCGTGAACCTGATCGGAGACCTGGAGGACGTGCCGGTCGGCGGCCCGGCGTTCGAGGGCAAAGCTGTCCAGCAGCACCGGCCGGGCCCGGCCACGCTGCTCCAGGGCCAGTTTCCAGGCCAGGTTGGCCGCGTCGTGCAGGCCGGAGTTCAGCCCCTCACCGCCGAACGGGCTGGACAGGTGGCCGGCGTCGCCGAGCAGGAAACGCCGCTTGTCGGCCAGGTGCGGGGCCAGCCGGCGGTGCATCCGGAACGTGGACGACCAGCCCACGTCGGCCACCTGGACCACGTCCGCCGGGACCCGGTGGCCGATGGCCGCGGCGACCGCGTCCGGGGCCGCTGCCCCGGTCAGCGCGTCGATCTCGGCCTCATCCAGATCGCCGACGAAGGTGATCCAGCGCCCGCCGGGCAGCGGCGACAGCAGCACGTAACCCTGCGGGGTGGCGATCAGCGCGCCGCCGTCCCGGGGCAGCCCGCAGCGGACGGCTATGTCGGCCACCAGCGCACTGCCCGGGTAGGTCGAGCCGGGCAGGTCCTCCTGCATCGAATGCCGGGTCAGGCTGTGTGCCCCGCCCGCGCCGATCAGCCACCGGACCTTGGTGTGCTGCACCTGGCCGTCCGGGTCCTGCAGGCCGACGTCCACGTGGTCATCGGTCTCGGTCAGGGACACCACCGACACGCCGCGCTGCACGGGGCCGTCCTGCACGGGGCCGCCCAGCTCGGCCAGCCGGTCAGTGAGCAGCTGCTCGGTCCGCCACTGCGGCAGGCTGCACTGGAAGTCCCAGCGGCAGCCGGTGCCGGCGAACGGCGTCTCGCCGACGCACCGCAGCGCGGCGTCGTAGAGCCGGGCGTAACCGAGGTGCACCGAGCTGGCCAGCACCTGGTCCAGCAGGCCGGCCTGGTGCAGGATCTCCAGCGTGGCCGGCTGCAGCACGGTGGCCCGGGCCTGCCGGTGCGGGCGCGGCAGCCGCTCGACGACACGGCTGGGCACGCCATGGCGCGCCAGCTCCACGGCAGAGAACAGCCCCGATGGCCCGGCGCCGACCACCAGCACGGCCGGCCCGGCCGAATCCCCCACGGTGGCCAGCCTAGGTAACCGGCCTGGCCAGGTAATCATCCGGTCCGGGTGAGCCGCGGCCGGCCTGCCGCGGCTCATGCTTGGTGCGGTGAACGCCTCCCTGCTCCCCACGTCGGCGCCGCGGCAGTTCCACCTGCTGGCCAAGCCGACCGGCGCGGTCTGCAACCTGGATTGCAGCTACTGCTTCTACCTGTCCAAGGAGATGCTGTATCCAGGCAGCCGGTTCCGGATGGCGGACGACCTGCTGGACACGTACCTGCGGCAGCTGATCGAGGCGCACGCGGGCGCCCCCGAGGTCGTGGTGGCCTGGCAGGGCGGCGAGCCGACCATGATGGGGCTTGATTTCTTCCGCCGCTCGGTGCAGATGGCCAGCCAGTACCGGCAGCCCGGCCAGCGGATCTCGTTCACCATCCAGACCAACGGCACGCTGCTTACCGACGAGTGGGCGGAGTTCTTCCGCGAGCACGGCTTCCTGGTCGGCCTGTCCATCGACGGGCCGCAGGAGATCCACGACGCCTACCGGGTGGACAAGGGCGGCAAAGGCAGTTTCCGCCGGGTGATGACCGGCCTGGACCTGCTGCGGCGGCACGACGTCGAGTGGAACGCACTGGTCACGGTGCACGCGGCCAGCGCCAGCCGGGGCCGGGAAGTGTACGCGTTCCTCCGCGAGGATTGTGGCGCGCGCTTCATCCAGTTCATCCCGATCGTTGAGCGGGACGGGACCTTTCTTTCCGAACGCTCCGTACCGGCTGATGGCTTTGGCCGGTTCCTGATCGATGTCTTCGAGGACTGGGCCCGGCGGGACATCGGCGAGGTGTACGTGCAGATGTTCGACGTCGCACTGGCCAACTGGTACCGGCAGCCGCCGGGGCTGTGCGTGCACGCCGAGACGTGCGGGCTGGCCCTGGCCCTGGAGCACACCGGCGACGTGTACTCCTGTGACCACTACGTCGAGCCCGGTTACCGGCTCGGCAACATCAGGCAGAGCCACCTGCTCGACCTGGTGGCGTCCCCCCGGCAGCAGGAGTTCGGCCAGGCCAAGCGGGACTCGCTGCCCAGGTACTGCCTGAACTGCGACGTCCGGTTCGCCTGCCACGGCGGCTGCCCCAAGGACCGGTTCGCGACCACCCCGGACGGCGAGCCGGGGCTGCACTACCTGTGCTCCAGTTATAAGGCGTTCTTCGGCCATATCGGGCCGGCCATGACCGCGATGTGCGCGCTGCTCCAGGCGGGCCGGGCACCGTCCGAGCTGGTGGCGCGCTACGCGGCCGAGGACGCGCGGCGCGGCCGCAACGACCCGTGCCCGTGCGGCTCGGGCCGCAAGTGGAAGCGCTGCCACCAGCTGCCGCCCCGGTGAGCCGCGGTCATTCGCGGGCCAGCATGGCCTCGGCCTGGCGCTCCAGGTCCAGGTAGGGCTGGCCGCTGACGTCGATCGCGACCCGCTTGATGGTGCCGCCGGTGAACCGGTAGGGGCGCTCGCCCGGGTAGTCGTCGGTGACCGCGGCGCCGCCGTCCCGGCCCACGCACAGGCCTTCACCGGCCAGTTCGAAGTAGCCGGGCTGGTTTTTGATCCGGCCCTCGCCGACCTTGCGGTCGCCGTAGTAGAGGGACAGCGTGCCGGTGGCGACGCCCGGTGGGTCCTCGCCGTCCTTGTCGAACGACGCAGACAGGATCAGGTCCGTCCCGGTGGGCAGGTCCTCGGTGGCGTCCACTTTCTGCTCGACTATGCCGACGAAGTTGTACACGTAGTGCAGCCGGTTGTCCTTCACGTACAGAGCGTGCCCGCCGAACCGCGCACCGTGCGCGAAGATCACTCCAGCCGCGCCGGGCGCCGGGATGTCCACCTGGGCGCCGATGGTGTACGAGCGGTTGTGGATGTTGACCGCCTGATGCTCGGGGACGTCCGCGGTATCGGGGTAGTAGACGTAGCGGTCGCGCGGGCTGGCCAGCTGCGGCCGCGGTGTATTCAGCACTTCCAGCGGCGTCCGGTCGTCGAGCGGGAAGGCGCCGTTCGCGCCCGCTTCGGCGAACCACAGGTTGATCAGCTCGCGCAGCTTGCCCGGCTGCTCGTAAGCCAGGTTGTGCAGCTCGGAGCGGTCCACGTCGGTGTGGTACAGCTCCCAGGTGTCATCGTTGAAGTTGCTCCAGCCGCTGATCGTCGGGTGGGTGGTGACGGCTTTCCAGCCGTCGTGCCAGATGGCCCGCGAGCCGAGCATCGAATAGAACTGTGTCTTCCGGACCGACGGGGCGGACGGGTCCTCGAAGCTGTACCGCATGCTCAGCCCGTCGAACCGGCTCTGCTGGTACCCCTTGATCTCATCAGGCGGCGTGACGCCGAGCAGGTCGAGGATGGTCGGCACGACGTCCACCGCGTGGTGGTACTGGTGCCGGATCTCGCCGCCGTGGCCGAGCTTGGACGGCCAGGCGATGATGCACGGGTCGCTGGTGCCGCCGTTGAACTCGTAGCGCTTCCACATCTTGAACGGCGTGTTGAACGCCATCGCCCAGCCGGTCGGGTAGTGGTTGTAGGTCTTGGTGCCGCCCAGCTCGTCGATCATGGCCAGGTTGGCCTGCAGGTCGTCGGGGATCCCGTTGAACAGCTTGTTCTCGTTCACCGACCCGTCCGGGCCGCCCTCGCCGCTGGCTCCGTTGTCGGAGACCACGATGACCAGTGTGTTGTCCCGCTGCCCGGACTCCTCCAGGTAGTCCAGCAGCCGCCCGATCTGGTGGTCGGCGTGGGACAGGAAGCCCGCGTACACCTCGGCCATCCGGCAGTACAGCCGCTTCTCGTCCGCGGACAGCGCGGCCCACGGCTTGGTGAAGTCCACCGCCGGGAACGGCTTGCCGTCGGGGCCGGTCCGGGTCTGCGGGGTGCCGAGCGGGTTGGCCGGCGGAAGCTCGGTGTCGCGCGGGACGATGCCCAGTTCCTTCTGCCGGTCCAGCGTCTGCTCGCGCATGGCCTCGTAGCCCAGGTCGAACTTCCCGGCGTACCGCTCGATCCACTCCCGCGGCGCGTGGTGCGGGGCATGGGCCGCGCCGAGCGCGTAGTACAGGAAGAACGGCTTGTCCGGCGCGATCACTTTGGCGTCCTTGACGAACTCCAGCGCCTTGTCGGTGAGGTCCACGCTGAGGTGGTAGCCCTCATCCGGGTCCGCGGGCTGGTCAACCGGGTGGTTGTCGTAGACCAGGTCGGGATACCACTGATTGGTCTCCGCGCCGAGGAACCCGTAGAACCGCTCGAAGCCCCGGCCGGTGGGCCAGTTCCGCCGGGTGGACGCGAGGTTCATCTCGTCGGTCGGGCACAGGTGCCACTTGCCCACGATGTACGTGTTCCAGCCCAGCTCACCCAGGATCTCCGACACCATGCCGTTCTGCGGCGGGATGGTGCCGCTGGCGTTGGGGAACCCGCTGGCCGCCTCGGTAATACAGGCCATGCTGTTGCGGGTGTGGTTGCGCCCGGTCAGCAGGCAGGACCGGGTCGGCGAGCACAGCGCGGTGGTGTGCCACTGGGTGTACCGCACACCGTCTCCGGCGATCCGGTCGATGTTGGGCGTCTCGATCGGCCCGCCGTAGCAGCTCATGGCCGAGAAACCCACGTCGTCGAGGACGATGTAGACCACGTTGGGCGCCCCGTCCGGGGCTTTCGGCGGCTCGAACGGCGCCCAGTCCGGCTCCGAGTCCCTGATGTCCACATTGATCGTGCCCTTGAACGGCTCGCTCACCAAGGACCCCTTCCGCTCGGCACGCTCGGGCTCGCCCATTCGGCGGCGGCTTGACGGCAGCAGTGTCGCGCACGGCGGCCGTCACCACATCACTCCCCGTGGGTGGTTCGGCTCGGCCGGGCTGGCCAGGGCTGTGTTAGGCATGACGCATGCTCGAACTGCGGACGGCGGACACCGTCGATCTCAGCGACGGCAGCGCGGCGGCCATCCGGGAGTTGCTGGACGGAGCGTTCGGCAAAGTATCGGAGGACACCTACCAGAACGTGCTCGGCGGCGTGCACGCGCTGCTGGTTGAGGACGCGGCGCTGATCGGCCACGCCAGCGTGGTGCAGCGACGGATGCTGCACGGCGGGCGGGTGGTGCGCACTGGATACATCGAGGGCGTCGCGGTGCGCACGGACCGGCGCCGCCGCGGCCACGGCGCCGCGCTGATGTCCGCGCTGGAGCGCATCGTGCGGGACGGGTACCAGCTCGGCGCGCTGGGCGCGAGCGACGACGGGGCCCGGCTGTATGTTTCCCGCGGATGGCAGCCGTGGCGCGGGCCAATCGCGGCGCTCACCCCGGACGGCATCCGTAGCACGCCGGACAAGGCGGGCGCGGTCTACGTGCTGCCGGTGTCGGGGCCAGTCGACGTGACCGGCGAACTGGTCTGCGACTGGCGGCCCGGGTCCGTGTGGTAGTGGGCGGCGCATGGCCGGAAAGTGGCCGGGCCGGTGGTCCGCCCGGGATACCGTGCTCGGGTGACCCTGGGCTTAGACATCCTTTTGCTGAACATTGACGGCGATCTGCGGATGGTCCGGGAATTTGAGTACGCCGGGTACGCGGTCCGGGCCGCAGACCTCATCGAGCTGGCGGTGGCGGAGCGGCTGATCCTGACCGGCCGGTGGGTCAAGTGGGTCACCATCGTGGACGCCACACCGACCGGGGAACCACTGCTGGACGCCTCGCTGGCCGCGCTGGCCGCGTCCCCCAAGCGGCTCATGCCGACGGACTGGATGGCCAGGCACCCTGGCTACAGCCCGGTCAACGCAGGGCTGGCCGAGCTGGCCCGCCAGGGCGCGGTCCGTGTGCACCAGCGGCAGGGAACCGGGCGGCGCACGTACACCGAGGTGGAGCTGCTCGACCGGGCACGGCAGGCCGAGGTGGGCGCCCGGCTGGACCGGTACATCGCCGCCGGGAGCGCCGCCGACATGCTGGACTGGGCGCTGGCCGGGCTGGTCCACCAGTGCACTTTGTGGATCCCAGGCCATTTCGACCGGGCCGCTCACCGGAAGTTCAAGGAAGCCGCCAAGGGTGACCGGGGCAGGAGCAAGTCCAATCCGGTCGAGGCGACGATCCGGATGCTGATGAGCGATGCGCACAACTGCCGCAACGTCGATCCGTGACCGCGGCCGGGTTAGTGGGCATCCCCGGCTGCGGGCGGCACCGAGCCCGCTAGCGGTGATTCGTCCAGGTACCTGATCTCGTAGACGCGCTCGGTAAACTTCCAGCCGTCCGGGGTGCGCTGGTAGCGGTCGTGGTAGATGGCGTAGTTCAGCTCCGAGTGGCCGTTGCGCAGGCGGATGACCTCGCACAGGTAGGCCCGGCCGGCGGCGGTGTCGCCGTCAAGCTGGATCGTGCCCGGATGGGTGGTCTGCACGAAGAAATCCCACATCGCCAGCGCCCGCCGGCCAAAGGCGCGGATCTCCTCCGGTCCGGTCGCCTCGACGGGGACGTTGGGCATCCGCAGCGCACCGCCGGCGGTGAACAGCGAAGCCACCCGGTCGTAGTCGCGCATCATCACCGCGTCGGTGAACTCGCCGCGCAGCGCCTCGATCTCGACCCGATCGGCGATGGCCTGCAGGTCGCTCACGAGTTCCACCCCTCGCCGGTGCTCACCGGCGGGTGAACACGGCGTGGATGGTGAGGATGCTGTCCATCGCGACCATGCCCAGGAAGTTCCAGATGAGGCCGAAGTCGGCCCGGTTGATGTGCACCACGGCGTCGAGGGCGATCTGGCCGTCACCCTGCACGGCGGCCGCCGCCGCGAAGGACAAGGGCTGGGTCCGGCCGTGCACAGTCAGCGTGCCGGTCACTTCGGTGCCCTGACCGGACGGCCGGATATCGTGCACGGTGAAGGTGATGTCCGGGTGGTTGCCGGTGTCGAAGAAGTCAGCCGAGCGCAGGTGCGTGTCGCGCTTGGCGTTCTTCGTGTTGACGGATGCCGCGGCCACCGTGAGGGTGCCGCTGACCTGGCCGTCTGGCGAGATGGTGCCGCTCCCGCTGACGTCGCGGAAGACGCCGTTCACCCGGATCAGGCCGCCCAGCACGCGGCTCTTGAGCTGGACGCTGGACTGGCCTGGATCGAGGGCCCATTGGCCGGCCAGGGCCCCGTCTGCCAGCAGGGCGTGCACCGGCGGCGTGGTGGTCGTGTGTCCTGACGGTGCCTGCATGATCGTTTCCTTGTCACATCGAATGGGATTGAGGTGTCACCTATATGACTCGCCGCAAGCAGGGAGTGTGACCGATGGCCGAGCCGGACCGGCTGGCGGAGAGCTTCGAGCAGAACCGGACCCGGCTGCGCGCGGTGGCCTACCGGATGCTCGGCTCGTTCGCCGAAGCCGACGACGCGGTCCAGGAAGCCTGGCTGCGGCTCAGCCGGGCCGATGCCGACGGTGTCGATAACCTCAGCGCCTGGCTGACCACGGTGGTGGCCCGGGTCTGCCTGAACATGCTCCGGGCCCGTAACACGCGGCGCGAGGAGCCGATCGGCGTGCACGTACCTGACCCGGTCATCAGCCGGCCGGACGGGACGAATCCCGAGGATGAGGCGCTGCTGGCCGATTCGGTCGGGCTGGCGCTGCTCGTGGTGCTGGAAACGCTGACCCCAGCCGAGCGGCTGGCGTTCGTGCTGCACGACATGTTCGACCTGCCGTTCGACGAGATCGCCCCGATGGTCGGGCGGTCCCCGGCTACGGCGCGGCAAC
Organism: uncultured Actinomycetes bacterium; assembly: GCA_963834705.1. Taxonomy (GTDB): domain Bacteria; phylum Actinomycetota; class Actinomycetes; order Streptosporangiales; family Streptosporangiaceae; genus RYN-230. The sequence goes on along the minus strand of CAWICV010000015.1, from coordinate 175,858 downwards.
TGGCCAGCCGGGGCCGGCGCCGGGTCCGCGGCGCCGGCGTGCATACCCCGGACTGGGACCTGGCCCGGCAGCGGGAAGTAGTAGACGCGTTCTTCGCCGCGGCCCATCGCGGTGACTTCGACGGGCTGGTCGCGCTGCTCGACCCCGGTGTCGTGCTGCGTTCCGACGGGGGAACGGCGCACCCGGACGTGTCCATGACGCTCCGCGGCGCGGCCGAGGTGGCGCGCCGGACGCTGGCGATCGCGAGCCCGGCCGCGCCGAAGCACCCGGTCCTGGTGAACGGGGCCGCGGGCGTGCTGGTGACCCTGGCCGGGCAGCCGGTCGCGCTCATGGGGTTCACCGTGTCGCTCGGCAAGATCACCGAAATCGACGCGATCGCCGACCAAGACCGGCTGCGCCGGCTCACTGCTGGTCTCGGCTATCCAGATCGCTAACGGGCGGCTCCAGTAGTGCGCCGCCGGGACCGCTACGGGCGCGCTCACCCGGGAACCGCGGTCGTTCCTGGCCACACCGGCAACCTACTGGCGGAACGCGGCCCGGACTGCGGCTGCGGTGGAGCTGAAGTACTCGGGTGGTTCGATGAAGCCCCATTCGCTGAAGGCCGAGCCGCCGGTGACGGCGCGCCGGTAGCCGAAACAGGCGAGGTAGAGCGTCCGGATGTACATGACCGCCTCGAGCCGGTCGAGTTCGTCGCCGGTCGGCTCGACATGCCGGCGGTAGGCGTTGACGGCAGCGTCGATGCACTCCTGGTTCGGCCGGCGTGGGTTCCACGAACCCGTGCCCCAGATCAGGTAAGCGAAGTCGGCAAGGCGCGGTCCGCGCCCGGACGCCTTCCAGTTGATCGCGACCGGCCCTTGTTCGCTGAGCACGGCGTGATCGGGGGCGTGGAGGAGATTTCCGTGCAGCAAGCCCTCCGGAAGGCCGTCACCGTCGTCGGCCGAGCGCACCTTGTCCCTGAGCCGCTCGAATCGCTCGCGTTCGGCGGCGGCGACCTTCGTGTCGACGGCGTCGAGAAACGACAGGGCGGCCAGCAAGTCCTGACGCGGCGCGCCCTCATGGCTTGGGTCCTCACCACTTGCTCCGCCCGGGCGGCTCACGGCATCGTCGTAGGGCAACGCGTGCAGCCGTCCGAGCAGCTCACCCATCATGGCGAACTTCGCGGCACCGTCGGGGAGCCAGACGCCTTCAACGAACCGCGTCACGAGGACCGCGCTGCCATCGAAGTCAGAGACCGCGTCGCTGGCCGCCAGGCGCTCCGCGGGGTAGTCCTGCCGCTCCAGGAACCTGAGGATTGCGGCGTCGCCCTCAACACCGGCACGCGGGCGAGCGGGAGGAAACGCGCGGGCGACCCACGGTTCGCCGTCATCGCGGTCGACGCGGAACACATAGGTCTTGTGCACACTGAGCTTCGTCGCCGCGACCGGGTCAATGCCATAACGATCCCGAAGATGGGCAAGTAGCCGCTCAGGAACCGGCTCGTGGTGCATTCGCGCACCGAGACCCTGGAGAGCCATCAGCGCTTCGGTGTAGCGCTGCCCCGTGTCCTCGGCGTGGCGCCGGACAACCTTCTTGAAGCTGGCGTCCTTGGTCATGGACAAGCCTCCCCTTGACACCCTCGCCCCCAGCGACGCGGTGTTGGAAGATGGCCCGTGACATTGACGACCGAGAGGGCAGATCCCCTTCGCCGATAGAACCCCGACTGGGGCAGATGTTCCACAGCTCGGCGACCGGTCCTCGCCGTGAACAAACCCTGCCTGAGCCGCCCGGTCTTCGTCAAGCGCTTCATTCACCAGAGCGATCCGCGTGCGACGACGTGCGGTGAGCGAGTGCAGATCTGGTGGTCAGATACGCACGGACCTGTATGCCGGCGCTATCACCGGAGGGGTCAGATACGCACGGACCTGCATGCCGGCGCTATCACCGGAGGGGCCACTCTCCCAGCTTTACGGCCAGGAGCGTCTAAATCTTTCCGGCAAGCTCACCTATAGCCGCTTAGTTGGTGGTCTGGCAGGCTGGCACGGTGGCAGGCTTTGACGAGCTCGTGACCGAGGCGCTGACCGCACCGTTCTCCGGCTGGGATCTCTCCTGGCTGGACCGCCGCTCCTGGACCGGGCCGCTGCCGTGGGACTACCGCGCCCGCGTCGCCGTCCTGGCCCGCAGTGCCCGGACGATGCTGGACATGGGCACGGGCGGCGGCGAGGCCCTGGCCGGGCTTCCGGACCGCGCGCCGCGCACCATTGCCGCCGAGGCATGGCCGCCCAATGTGCCGGTGGCCGGACAGCGCCTGCTGCCGCTCGGCATCCCGGTGATCCAGGACGAGGCAGCTCGCGACAACATGGATCAGAACGGGGCTGACGACGGCGGCCGCCTGCCGTTCCGCGACGGGTCGTTGGACCTGATATGCAACCGGCACGAGTCATTCCTTGCCCTCGAGGTCAGCCGCGTTCTCGCGCCGGACGGCACCTTCGTGACCCAGCAGGTCGATTGCCACGACAACGACGACCTGGCCCAGATGCTTGGAATCGAGACACCGGAGGAGCCGGACAGCTGGATCGGGCTGGCCGAGCGACAGGTCACCGAAGCGGGACTAGTGATCGAAGAAGCCGCTCGGGCCGACCAGCGCATCCGCTTCGACGACATCGCGGCGGTCGTCTTCTACCTGAAGGCCATCAGCTGGTCAATCCCGGGGTACCGCCTCGAGAAGTACCGGGACCGCCTCCGTGCCCTGTACGAGGACGCCAGCGCCTGGCCGGTCGTGACCAGCGGGCACCGGTTCCTGCTCGTCGCGTCCAAGCCCGGCTGAGGCCCCAGGGCCCCTTTCGCGCCGAACGCCTGGCACGCGGCGGACCGCGTCTGAGGCCTCGGCCTCGCTATAGGTACCCGAGACGCTGTGCGTGAGAGTGGTGGTCAGGGGCGGGGTCGAACCGCCGACCTTCCGCTTTTCAGGTGTGACAGACGTCCAGGTAGAGCCGAGTCCCCACAGCGTGCACGGCTGCCGCTGCACGCCTGTGGCCGGGGCTGGTTGCCGTCGTTGCCGTCAACGTTGCCGTCATCTTGGGCAGGTCATCCGCGCTACTGTCGGTGCCCGGCAGCTTGAGCATCATAATTGCGTGATCTGGTGAAGTGAGGTGCAGGCATGGCACTGGAGATCGGGCTGTGGCGCGTGGACTCCGGGGCGCCCATGCGTGTCGGGGCGTCGGCTTTCCCACTGGAGGCCCGGCTGGAAGAGCTGATCCAGTCCGATCCGATGATTCTCGGCGAACCGTTGCTGGTGGTCGGCCGTCAGGTTCCCACGGCCTTCGGCAAGTTCATCGATCTGCTGGCCGTTGGTGCCGACGGCACGCTGCATGTGCTGGAGCTGAAGCGTGATCGCACGCCGCGGGAAGTGGTTGCCCAGGTTCTGGACTACGGCTCGTGGGTCCAAGGACTTTCCCACTCCGAGGTGCTCGACATCTTCCATAGCCAGCATGAGGCTGCTTTCGAGGTGGCGTTCGAGGAACAGTTCGGCACCAAGCCGCCGGACGAACTGAACGGCGGAAGCACGCTGACTGTGATCGCCGCCGACATCGATGCGGCGACGGAGCGGATCGTTACCTACCTGGCCGGGTTCGACGTGCCGGTCAACGTGGTGTTCTTCCGGTACTTCCGCGACGGCGACCGGGAATACCTCGCCCGCAGTTGGCTGCTCGACGAGACGACCGTTGCGCCTGGTGGGGCTGGAACCAAGCGGGGCGGGACCCGCGAACCATGGAATGGGCGCGATTGGTACGTCTCGTTCGGCGAGTACGACGGGGGGCGTAACTGGGATGATGCGCGGAAATTCGGTTTCGTTTCCGCTGGCGGTCGCCCCTGGTATTCCAAAACTCTTCGCAGCCTCCCGGTCGGCGCCCGCATCTTCACCTACATCCCGCAGGCGGGGTATGTAGGCGTCGGGACCACGACCGGTGAAGCATTGCCGTTCGACGATGCGCTAGTCATCATCGACGGAGAGCAGCAGAAGCTGTCCGATCAGCCGCTGATCGGCAACTACCACCATCCGCCAGTCGGCGACGAGGACACCGCCGAATACGTGGTGCCTGTCGAGTGGATCACCACCAGGACGAGAGAGCTCGCCGTACATGAGAAGGGCCTGTTCGCCAATCAGAACAGCGCCTGCAAGCTGCGCAACCGATTCACCCTCAACACCCTCTATAGAGTGTTCAGTCTGGAGGATGTCGAATTCTGATCCCCTCGATGCGAACTAGTGCCAGGCTGGTCTATGGCGGTCGTTGGAGCAGTTCAGTGATCGATAGTAGTTGAGTGGCTTGTGCGGCGGGGTCGCTGAAGGTCTTTACGCTGTCGGTGATGTCGTTGGCGGTCGCCGTCTGCGCGATCTTGAGCCACTTTGATCTGGGCGTCTGCTGGTGTATGGCCCGGCTTGCGCTCGGACGGGCCTCTCCAGGCGGAGCCCGACCTGGGAGCCAGGCAACGGCGCCGCAGGCGCCGTCTTGTTAGAGGACTGTCAGATCCGGCACCGCGGCGCTAGCGCTCATTCTGAGCACCTCGATGCGAACTCTCGGCGGCAAGGTCGTTCGCGGTCGCTGGGGCAGGTCACCCCGTTCGGCGGGAGCTTGTCGGAGGCGTTCACGGCCTACTGCGTTGCTGTACTCCTGTGCTGTACGGCGCTCGGACTGGTCGTCAGCCGGCACCACCCGAGCCGCGTGCCGGAGCGCCTTGTGCGGCTAGCGCCAGAGAAGCCAGGGATTGGTTACAAGGCGGCCACGCAATTACACCGCTTGGGTGGCCCGTCTGGATCGAAGGTGAGGAGCTGACCTCACAACTTGGACGCGAACTGTCGGCAGGATACCGATGGTCCAGCGAGTCCAGTTCTCCCCGGCTTGTTCACGGGCGGCTAAGTCCGTGCTCATGAGCCTCGGTTGCTGTAGTCCATCGCTCAATCAGCCACGCCTGGCTACTATGGGATTCCAGCGGCTGGGGGGTGGCCATGGTTGATGCTGGGCAGTCGGGGAAGCCGGGACGAGCTTCTGGGGAGGATCAGCCAGCGCGCTCAACATACAGGCCCTTGCGCCTAATATTGATTGGTCTCATTTTGCTCGTGGCATCGAGTGTGGGCTTTCGTTTCAAGTCACTGGCTAATCCTGGTACAGAGCCTCCTGACTTCCGCAGCCAGCCGCCGCAGTACATAAACGTTTACGAAACTAGCCCGCTTAATGCATTTGTTCCGATTACCGTGTCTGTCATCCTAGGCCAGGGGTGGCTGAACCCAAATTACGGGAGATACGGACCCGTAGAATTGCGCGCGCAGGGCTTTTCGGGCTTTCATGAGGAGGTTGATATCACGGTTACCTCTACTGGGCCAGTGGCGCCAGATGCGATCATCATTACATCAAGCATCAGACCCACTGGTGTCGGAGTCCCCGGGCAGGTGCTGTCGGCCCGCGCGCTCTCAGTTGCCCAATTGAAGAGCACAAAGGATCCTCTAGCAAAGGCAGACAGGTTTGCGGTCTCGGTCCCACTCTCAGGCTCGGGTGATACCTGGTCTGGCGCTGTGTTCTTTAACTCCGTCCCAATAATCTATCAAGATAACGGCTCAACTTTTGGCCATTTGCCTTCAGCCGGTTTTTACACTTATCTATACCCCCCAACATCAGTTCTGGAGGGAGGGTATGACAAAAGAACGGGTAAACTTAAGAACATTGCTCTCTGGTCCCCCAGTACCTCCTCTGCAATTCCTCCCGGAGAGCGCGTAGCATCCTACGGTCCAAGCAACTATGCGTCCTTTACTGAACGTATCGAGCATATTTTGCCTGCATTCAGTAATAGGCAAATGGCTTATATGAGTCCTCCGTCAGATGGCGGCAACCATGCGGATTACGTGTGGCATTCCACCGGTATTGATGGCCTCGAACCAGTCTTTAAAGCGGTTGACCTCAATGCTGCCGACTCTCAAAACCAGGATGCCTTTTATGCGGGGCTCGCCTTCGGCGTAGCCGGGGCAGCACTTATCGCTCTCGTACAGGAAATTCCAGAAGAACGGAAACGTAAGTCGATTTCCGGTGCCCAGAATCGACGAGGGGACACTTAGCCTGCCATTTCGATCACGAAACCTCTGATCTTTCCTGCCAGGTTGAATCGGGCGTAGGGTAGATGGGTGGGTTGCCTCGTCTCATGACCAGCGCGGACACGCGCAGTCAGCGCGCGTGCAGGCCGAACTCGGCCAGTCCGACGAGGATGCCCCGCGACCGTATGGCACTTATGTGGCACGCCACGCGGCGTTGGGCCGATGCGTTGCGAGGATGGCCAGACAGGTGACCGTCCTCGCCCATGGCATGCAAGGCGCGAACCCACAGGATCAGTTCGACTTCGACGCCCCTGCCGAGTGGACGGGCGGCTGTGGTGCCCTGCATGGGGGGTTTCCGCCGTTGATCAGGGTCGGCATGTGAACCACCTCCTGGTGGGCTGCCTTATTTAGCCCAGAACATGTGCAGGCCACGAGGGTGCCCGATTCTCTCGATGCGAACTCTCGGCGGCGAGGTCTTTCGCGGTCCTTGGAGCAAGTCAGCGACTGATAGAAGTCTGTCGGAGCCGCTCGCAGTCCATAACGTTGCTGTACTCCGCTGCTGTACGGCTCCAGATCTGCTTGGTGGAGCGGGGGATTGCCCGAGCTTCCGATTTTCAGGAGGCTTCGCTGGTCCGGGCGAGTCCACCACTGGCCATCCGACCAGGTCATATGACGTCCTGGCCCGTCTCTGGGGTCCACGGTCAACCCCATGTTTCCACAGCCGTCGTTAGCATGGCGTTAGCAAGATCACGATGACCATGCTGGTGACCGACAACGGCATGCGGTTGAACTAGGTAATCGACCATGGTCTGGGGTCCGGGATCTGTTCGACAACCCAGATTCTCTCGATCCCTGCTGGATCGATTACCACAGTCCAGCCCTCGCCTGGGCGGCCGAGGTACGCCAGCACTTAAGACGGCTCAACGGTGGCTGCGTAGATCGCTGCCGGACCGAACCAGGCGTGACGTCGGCCGAGCAGAAACGCCAGCTCACGGGTTTCGGCCCAAGACATCCGGAGCCTCCAATCCGGCCTGGCTCCGCGGTAGAGGGTGATCGGACTCGCTGGTCGGTGTCGTCCAAGTGGATAGGAGACGAACCTGGCTTCACCATGAACGGGTTGCCGAAACCCCAGCCCTCATATGAGGCGCTGCGGCTCTTCCCGGACGAACTCACTGGCATCGCCGGCATACCGATGTCCAACGTCTACCGACTGTGGCTGCGGCCCTAGAGGCGGGCAAAGCTGCGGTATAGAGGGCTACACGACACGGGCAATCACTGCGCAAGAGGACGTACTACGCGCGCCTATTGCGAGATCAATAGTCGGCACCATGACGGTTATGTGATGATTCACACATGACTGTTGCGAGCTCCCCCAACTGGGGAGATGTGCCGACATGGATCGGATCGGTGGGAACGCTGCTCGCGTTCGCTATCGCCCTAGTGATCTACGCCCAGTCTCAACGCGACCGTTGACGCGACGAAGCGCGGCGCGTGTCAGGATGGGCTCCTAACGGTATGCAGCTAACCCCGGCTGGCGAGGATCTACCAAATGAGGAATTCTTTACGCGGATGGGCATAGCTCCCTTGACGAATTCGGTTGACAGATGCACTGTGATGATCGTTATCCGCAATCGCGGCGATGAACTCATCAGCGATGTCAGAGCTAAGATAGTAGATCCCGACGACGGATCGGACTGGGGCGTAGATGAACAGCGTTGGCTGGAGATTGGCCCCGGCCAGCAGATGCAGAGGACGGTCCTTTATGAGGACACGGGCGCCAGGGGGTGGCCGCAGGTGCGCCTAGAGTTCACGGATGCGGCCGATCGGCGGTGGACCCGTCGTGGGGGACTCCTTCGCCGATATCGGCACGAGAAGCAGACGCCAACTCGTGAGTCCACGGTTATGGCCATCATGGATACCGATAGAAGTGACATTTAGCAGGTCCGCCATGCCCCTGGTAGCGGCGATGTGCCGTGAGTTAGTTAGCGGACCACCTGGACGGACAGTTCGCGCTCCTCGATGCGAACTCTCGGCAACGAGGTCGTTCGCGGTCGTTGGGGCAGGTCGCGGATCAGTGGCAGTCCGAGGGAGCCGCTCACGGCCTATGACGTTGCTGTATTCGAGCGCTGTACGCCTGACCGGACCGGCAACAACGGCCGGAAGCCGCGGATTAAAAGCTTGAGCGGAGCGAGTTCACCGGGATTCACGAGTGTTCGCGCCGCAGGTCAGATCGCACGCGCATACCTGAGTGAACTGGGGCGGACGGCGGTGAACTGCAACCCAGATTGCAACCCCCTGGCGATCACAGCTACACGGTGGGGCCTGGATATCGACAAAGATCATGATCAAGTGCCACTCTGGGTGATAGCCCGGATACCGGGCAGGGTTGGCCACTTTGGGGGGGTTCCTATGAAGATCCTCGTGCCCTTTGCGGCAATCGCGGTGCTATCGGCAGCCGCGATCGCTGTAGTTGGCTGTGGAGGCGGCTCCAGCACCCAGCCGGTGCACGGGAAAGTCCTCGGTGGCACTCAGGCTGCGGCGACTGTCGTCTCCGCGACGGGTGGCGGTACTGGACTCTGCGGCGGGGCGGTCGCCGGGACGCAAGTGATTGTCAAGGGTCCGTCGGGGAAGCTGCTCGCGACAACGACATTGCGCAAGGACGCCAGCGCGACCAGTGCGCTGACACTTCCGGCCTCGCTCACAGGAGCGGAAGGCCAGGTCGGCGTCTACGAGTTCTCGACCTCAATCCCGGCTGGGAACGGTCCGTACACGATTGATCTCGTGGGAGTAAGCAACCTGGTCGTCTCCGCCAAGCAACTCAGCCATATGCAGCTGAGCTGCGGGTAGCTCACTGGTGCACGGCAGCCTCTCGATTCGAACTCCCGGCGGCGAGGTCGCTCGGGGTCGTTGAGGCAGGTCACTGTCTGCTGGTAGCTTGTCGAGGGCATTCGCGGCAGTTCTCCGTCCGCCCGGCGGTGCCGGAGTACTGCCGCTGCACCCCGGCCGAGCGGGTGCCCTTCTTGATGAACCCGGTCTCATCAGCGATCAGCACGCCCTGCGGGTCGCCGAGGGTCTCGATGACGTAGTCCCGCACGTCGTCGCGGACCTCGCGGGTGTCCCAGTCCGCACTGCGCAGCAGCCGCTGCATCCCATCCGGGCTGACCTCACCCGCCCGCTCCGCCAGCGTCCACCCGTTCTTCCGCTCCAGGCCCGCCACCAGCCCAGACACATACTCCCGCACCCTCGCCCGCGGCTCGGCACGCCAGAACCGCCCCGCGATCCGCTCATGCAACCGGTCCAGCTCCGCCGCAGCGACATCGACCACCATGCACCCATGATCCCCCAAAGATCATGTACGCGCCGTTGCAGTATTAAGCGTGATCACGCGACGACCTTAACGCATCGCGATGGCGCTGCTGCTCGCATTTCTGCTCATCCAGCGGGAGGCTCTTCACCTCCGGCAGCCATCCAGAATGCCCGGTCAAGATCTCGCAACCGCACGCCAAGCTCCTCTCGGATCTCGCGGCAGGTGCCGAGGTAGCTAGGCCATCGGTCGGGAGGGAACCAGCCGACTTTGCGGCTCTCGGTCGGTGGTCGGCCTTCAAGGGCCATCATCGTTCGAAGTGCGCGGCTGTCTACGACTGTGTAGAGGGCTGGTCGGCATGCCGCCAGCACAACGCTTGCCATCGCGGTCTCCCATCCCGGAATGCCTCCGGTTTTCCCCCTAAGAGCGTTCACAGCTGCGATGTCATCGCTCCCGGCCTCTGCGAGCGCCCGCCTGATGCAGCCGCTCGCATGGTCCCAGTCGTTGTCCACCGCGCGGTGAGACTTGCTCCTTCTAGCCGCGTTGGCCGTCCACTTCCACTCGATCAGCTCGCTGACCTGCTCCTGAGAGAGGACATTCGCATCCTCAAACTTCTGGATCCAGTCATCCTCGCTGCGCCGCAGCGCCTTGCGGGCCTTGTCGTCGATCCATGGGCGGACGGATGGGTAACAAGGCAGCCATCGATCAATCAGGATGCGTGCCCGATCGAACATCGGCTGCGACAGCACATGCGAAGGTTTATCACAGCCCGCTACGGCTGAGGGATGGAACGTACCACCTATGACGGTTCTTCGCTGCCCGCAGCGCACCGCGCAGTTTCGGGGCCCGGGCGGCCAGCAGCCGGACTGTTTCGCTCGCGTATCGCCAGGTGGTCGCGGTACTGATCCCGAACCCGGGCGGCCAGCAGCCGGACCGCCTCGCTCGCGTATCGCCAGGCGGTCGCGGTGCTGATCCCGAACCCGGCCGCCAGCTCGGCGAACGTCTCGCCCTGCGCAGGTGAGCCAGGACCAGCAGGGCCTGCTGGCCAGGGTTGCACTTGCGCCAGCATGAGCCGATCTGCCTGCGGTGACGGCGGATCACGCCAGCGACGTAGGTGAGGGTCGCACGCGACAACGGCAGCGCAGCACGGTAGAACAGCATCGAAGCCCCTGGGCGGATGGGGAATTGTGGTGATCGCTTCATCTACCAGGGGCTTCACTGCACCCCAAGCCGACACGCCCGCCATGATCAGCCCGGACTTGCCGCCACCCCAAGATCAGGATGAAAAAGGCTCAGTGAACTGCAACCCGAATTGCAACCTTGGGATTGATGATCTCTCCCGCCCATATCCCGCGAGTGAGACCGCAAGGCTCCTGTGGCGAGCTCCACTTCCTTATCAGCCCTGGCCCAGCCTGCGTGGTGAGGGCTAGGCCTCGCGATTGTTTGGCGTTTAGCAGTGAGTAAATTTGAGTGATTGCTCACTGGCGCTGGTGTTACTTCAAACTTGCGGTTACCCAGACGCTTCTTTTGGCCACTTCCTACGGATCGGCTCTAGCAAGTTCGCTTGACCTGACACGTTAGTGAAAGTTTCTCCAAAAACTATGTCACCGTTCGGTTCGCGAGTGAATATACATGTTGCGTCCGCTTGCCTACCGTCACGAGTAATCGCAAGAACTTGGATACCCTCCGCGCGGTTTGCGCGTGCTCTCGCAGGTGGAGTGGTAGAGATAAATTTCTCGCCTGGGTCGAGCTCCGCGAACCATATTTCAGATACGAACATCACACCATCAGCTCCGAAATGTTCAACTCGTTCAGCTACCCGGTTCATAGCAATGCGCTTAGACGTCTCATCGTACAAGTCCAGGCTGTAGATGTCTACCACGTGCTCATCTTTGAAGAGGAGTGCCATCGTGACCAGAGACTTATCGGCGATCAGCATTCGCTTGTTGATTTCTAGCATTGATGATACTTGCTTGATGGGATCGCCAGTAATACTTATTGGCCCGTAGCGTTCGCGTGCCAATGCGCCAAAGTCAGAGTCATAGGGACTATTTCTGTCAGCTCAGCGATTCCTGCCGATTTGCCAAGTTTATGTTTAGGCGACGTCTGGCATCCCACCGTTGGATGCAGCCCAATGGATACTCTGAAGTGACGCGGTATGCACGATGCTCGCGGCGGGAGGTCGCATTCTCCCACACCGGCTTTATCATGAGCAATTGCTACGACCGATGCGATCTGCTGAATAAGCGTGGGCGAGTGCGTCGTAAGCAGTCCGCGATCTGCCAAGCGTTTATCGATCGAGTGATGTTCAATTGTCATTAGGCCAAGCCGGCGGTATTTGTTGGGTGGATAACAATCTTATTGAACAATTTCTCCCTGGTTGTATAACGTGGCGGCATGACCCAGCTACCTTGTACTTATTAAGCCAATTGATTGAGCAACGTACGTCTGCCTGGTTCAGCTCAGGTTAGTTCCTGCATGTATTCCGTTTCGAGCGCGAACTAGCCAGACCATAACGGGATCATTAGCAGTGGATTCTCGCCATTGCTGGTACCAAGTGTTGAAATCTGGAAGCTGCGCCTTCTGTTTCTGCAAGAGCCACGTGACATTACGCAAATTCTGGATTAGGTTGTTGAGATTAAGCTCTTAACCCCTCTCTGGTTCCATGTAGTTCTGCTTTGCGGCATGCCATCGCTCGTGACAATCCATAAGGCGACGGTGTGCATGCTGAAGCAGACATGGTGCGCCTGGCCGGTGCTCCTGTTCAAGTCACGGGACAGCTCTACCATGTCGGTCGCGCCGAGTGCATCTGGGATTTCAGGCCAGGGCGCGAGTCCCTCCCGGCGCCATCTTCTTCATAGCTGCCGAGGCCCTTGTGAGCGGGTGCCAGGTCCAGGGTCCGGCGAATGCCGATCGTGCAACGACGCGCGAAGCGCGGCCCTTGAGCTGGTGGCCGCGACTGGCAGAACCAGGCGTGAGGAAGGCGGCTGCGTGCTGCACTGGTTGGCGCGACGACTAAGGCCAGTCAGAGTGATGGAGTCGCAGAGTTGGGACGGGCGCATGCGCGCCGGTCGGGGCCTCCCCAAGGCCCAATGCCACTTAGCTTAAGTTGATCTTGGGGCGTGTCGGGGCCGGTGGTGAGCCTGGTGGCCGTCATGATCGCGTCTCAGGGCGCACAATGGCGTGGTGGCTGGTGGTGGTCGTCTGACGGACCAGATCTCGATCGGGGTGCTGGCTGCATCGGTGCCGCGGGATGCGGTCGATGACGCGGTGGCGGTGCGGGCCGGGAGGCCGGCGGTCGGACGGGAAGCTGCCGCCGCACGTGATGGTCTGTTTCGCGATGGCGATGGCGCTGTTTGCCGACGATGACTATGAGGAGGTCGCGGCCCGGCTGGCCGGGACTCTCAGTGCGTGGGGATGCTGGGGTGATTTGTGGAGCGTGCCGACGTCGGGCGGGATTACCCAGGCTCGCCAGCGGCTCGGGGCTGAGCCGCTGCGGGAGCTGTTCTCGCAGGTCGCGGTCCCGGTGGCGGACCAGCTGACGCGCGGGGCGTTCCTCGGCGGCTGGCGGCTGATGGCTGTCGACGGGTTTGAGTGGGATGCCCCGGACAGCCCTCAGAACGCGGCGGCATTCGGGTATGCGGGCGGCGGCAGGACCGGGCCGCATTCCCGAAAGTCCGGGTGGTCACCGTCAGCGAGTGCGCCTCCCGCGCCGTGGTGGACGCGGAGATCGGTGCGATCGGCGGCAAGGGCAGCGGCGAGCAGGCCCTGGCCCGGCGGCTGTATGCCCGCCTGGAGGAGGACTGGCTGCTGATCGCCGACCGCGGCTTCTGCTCCTTCGATGGCTGGAACACCGCCGCCGCGGCCGGCGGCGCGCTGCTGTGGCGGGTGAAGGCCGACCTGCTGCTGCCGGTCCTGGAGCTGCTGCCCGACGGGTCGTACTCCTCGGTGCTGTTCCGGCCCGGCCTGCATGACAAGGCCCGGGCGATCCTGACTGCGGCCGCCCGTGCCGGAGAGGACCTGGACGGCGGCGAGGCCGTGGCCGTGCGGGTCGTGGAATACTCCGTGCCCGGCCGGGACGGTGACGGCAAGGACGAGCTGATCGCCCTGGTCACCACGATCACCGACCCGGAGCAAGCACCAGCGCAGGCGCTGGCCGAGGCTTATCACCAGCGGTGGGAGCACGAGACCGGGAACGACCAGATCAAGACGCACCTGCGCGGCCCGGGCCGGATCCTGCGGTCCAGGAGCCCGGACATGGTCCGCCAGGAAATCTACGGCTACCTGCTCGCCCACCATGCGTCAGCGCCCTGATCTGCCGGGCCGCCACCGAGGCCGACATCGATCCTACCGGGTGAAATTCTTGCGCACCGTCCGGATCATCCGCCGCCAGGGCCCAGCCCGGCGGCCTTTCCCCCCTGACCAGCGGGACCGCATCCTGGCCGCGGTCATGGCCGACATCACCAGCCCGCGTCACCTCAGCCCCGCCCGGCGCAACCGCTCCTACCCCCGCATGATCAAGCGAGCCCGCCATAACTCCTACCGGGTCAAGCGACCAGGCGACACCGGCACCCGCCACCCCGGCCCTGCCGCCGTCCTCCTCGCGAATCCCGTGACGACAGTTCGCAGCATGATCAACTTAAGCTAAGTGGCATTGCTCTAGAGCAGGTGTTGTCGAGGCCTCAGAGGAACGATCTTTTTCGTGCCTTGGAGAAGAGCGGTGCTCTAGTCAGTGAATTTCGGCTGGAGGTTAGTTCTAAGGCTCCAAGAACGGTACGTATTGAACATGAGGCTTCGCAATCGTTGTTTGGCCTTGAAAGAACCCGTGACGGATTCGTCATTACTGGTTGGCTCCGAAATGGCGATCCGTCTATGGATGATATATTTGAGATTCGTGGTTGGTTTTTGAAAACTCTAGGCCTTCCTAAGGACCCGGCAAAGGTTACCCTTCCCTGGGGGTCAAGCAGTGACTCTTGTCGAGAAATGGGCTCTAGCAGCAGTCGAGGGGTTCCGGGAATATGAGGAAACGCCAGATCTCTGGGCGGAATTTGAGCGTAACCGACAGCTTTTCTCTGCGCCCTCCGATAATTCGCTCTTCACCGAGGCCGAGCGCGAACTGGTTTCCGTACAGATAGAGCAGATCAAGGTTTACATTACGACCACCTATGAGTTGAGCACTGACCAGCTATCGGTAGTCAATGAGAGGCTTGACCAAATAGGGGAGGCCAGCCGCCGCCTAGGCCGGAAAGACTGGTTGATGGCCTTCAGCGGCGCCGTTTTCAGCCTGGTCCTATCCGATCTCATCCCACAGCAGGCGGCTCAGCACATTCTCACGCTGGCTCTTCACGGCCTGGGCCATCTGTTCGGCCTCGGGGGTCCCCCGCCGCCACTACCGTAATGGACCTGAGGGCGTCACCGCGCAGTAGCCCGAGGAACAAGACACTGCCAGTCGGGTCTCCTGGGCTGACCGTCGCCTGCGCCTTGTGCTAGTTGGTAAAGTTCACACCGCCCCGCACGGGATCCTGGATATTGCTGGCCCCAGGATCGCAGCGTATATTCGGTGAAGGCTGCCCAGGTCATTCCGTCCGCCAACCAGGCCGGGCACGCCACCAGTGTCGCTCGAAGTCCTGAGTGAGCACATGTCAGGACTGCATGAGTTTCCGTCAAGCCATCAACCGGGCCTAGCCATCCTCCCGACAGGCGCCGAACGAGCCGCTGGAAGATCACCGTCAAGGGTGCCCGTAGGGCATCACATGTGACGCGCCCTTGGGCGCGCCCTTGACGGTGATCTTGCGCGGTTCAACGATGGATCGCCGGGAGGATGGCAGCTTTTGCACGGCGCGTGGTGGCGCTGGCTCGTTGCGGGTGCCCAGCTGGCGTGCCTGGTTGCCGGGGGGCCTGGAGCGCGCCGAGGCCGCCGTTCGCTTCTGCTGCACCTGGGCGTCGCTCCGGACATGGTCCGGGAGATCGTCGGTCACAGCGACATCGAGGTCACGATGACGATCTACGCGCACACCGTGCTTGACGAAAGGCGCCAGGCACTCGCCAAGTTGGGCGACGCGCTGACCTAGCCGGAGGAGCCGCTGAAAGCCGCGGTTGCCGTCACGGTTGCCGTCAAATGCCTTAGCCGGACCAATCCCCCAGGGCGTTTAGCCTGCTCAAAGTGGTGGTCAGGGGCGGGGTCGAACCGCCGACCTTCCGCTTTTCAGGATTAAGGATCACCATGTAGGACTGACCACGAGGGTCTCCGTGGCTGCTCAGCGGCCTGTGAGTGCACCCCAATCGACGCCTGTGTATGTACGATGTATGAGACTAGGAATGAGACTGTCCGGATCGATTCGCTCGCTGAGCGTGACGCCTGGCCGAGCGGTGCCAGTCACAGCCTGGATCTGCTGGGGGGTACTCCCTGATGATCGTGCAGACCGGGCAAGGGTAGCCGCACGTAGGATCGACTGTCTCCCGCTTCAGCTGCTTGCCGAGCCTGTCCATGATGCGCTCTCAGCATCGTGCCGAGGTCAGGGGCGTAGCGAACCGCCGGCCTTCCGCTCTGCTCTTCAACCGGCAGTCCTCGCCAAGCACGGGCAATGGGCGGGCTCGGTACTGGCTCATGACCCCCGGCCCCGCGCGCTGAGATACGTTTCAACCACGACTATCAGCTTGGGGATTAGACCGGACGGCACCGCCATGTCCCTCTGGCTCTCCCGCAATCCGCGAGTCGGAGGTCGTACAGGGCTCGTGTTAAGCATAGTTGACCTGCACAAACGTCAAGACCAGTAACGACTCGGACGTGCGTTCGGCATAGGTCCGATCTCGTGCCGTACCGGTTGCGCCAAGATCACCCGAAGCTTCTCGCTGCAGGCAGACGCGGTGTCAATGTGGGAGCGATCGGCAGCCACCGCCGGACTGCTGCACTCTGATATTGCAGGCATGATCAACTGTAGTTAGGTCCTAGATCGATCAGTTGGCGAGCGCGGGATCACCCCGGCTCTCAAGGAGCTTGGTAGTTCCGAAAGTCCTCTTCATACACGCCATAGATGGCCTTCTCTGCAACATCCTCGCTGGTAGCGCGTAGTGAATCGAACGTAAGACCGATTCTATCTAGAATACAGGCATGCGAACCGGCAAAGACCACGGTGTGTGAAGACTCATACCCGCTCGCTGACTCTAGGACCGGAATCTGGTAATGCGCCTTCTCCGCCATGTCTCCCCCTCGACCAGTACTTGAGCCTAACATGTCCCGTCTGCTCTGGTCATGCCTACCGAGTCTCTCTCATATCTAGAGGTACCCGATCGACGGCCTGATACACATACGGTCTGATTAATCGAAGCTCTGGCGCGGTTTGCTGGCGATACGGACAAAGTGATGAATACGGGCAGCACTCGTCCACGCTATTACAAGCGTGTTTAGGAGCGAAATACTGAGCAGTATCATCCATACCCCGTCATGTATTCCCAGGATCCCCCAGGTTGCGCTAGGCCAACTGGTCCCCAGCTTCTGCACCTCTAGCAAATATACCGAGAGGCCAGCCAGAGAGAGGAACCCGGTGACAAGCAGCGACAGCCTTGCTATGAGCGATGATCTAAGTATGGTATCCGCATCAGAGGTGAACCCGAACCATGTTGCTGCAAAGCCTGGCAAAGCCAGGAATAGCGCAGGGACATCACTCGTTATACTAGTACTAGACCGCTCGACGACATAACCGATCACCCCAAGAGCAATACTGGCTGCGAGCGATGCCAGCAGCGCTTGTTCTTCTACTCCGGGCGGCGATTCCGAAAATTTCACTCTCATCTGTATGTCGCGTGCTTGCAAATTGGTTGCATAAAAGTCACGCATATAGAGATGCGTGTAATTTTGCCCAGCTCTATGTTTGAGCCGAGAGTAAAACTTACCGTCAATGCCTACCGGAGCATGGTAACATCTCGATGCGGTAGATCCGGTCTCCACTCTGCGCCATCCGGGCTTAATTCGCTGGTGACATTCCATGCAACCCGCAAATTGGCTGTGGACGTAATGATCCAAGGGTCCTACAATCTGCAGATGATAACTGCCCGTCTGCGGGGCAAGCGTTATAGGGACTTGCACGACATGAGGGCGTAGGCCAACCCAGAGGCGCACCTTAGCTGCGATGCCGCTCACAACCGGCTTGGGTGGGATCGTGCGCTCATATTCCAATCGTCTACGTGGCTGTGGAGTGTACGGTAGCGAGACAACGATAGGATATCTCTCAGAGAGATGAAGAACATAGCGCCGAGCTTGCTCGAGACTTGATTTAGCCGGATCTTCGCCGTCCTCTTGGGCCTGGAAGAGTTTCTTGAGCTCATCTATAGCCGAATTCACAGCATGCTTTACGGAGACCTCGTCCTGTGGGCCCCTACGCGCAATTATCTGCAAGAGAGCCAGCTCCGCTTTTACAAATTCAGGGTCAGTGAAAGCCTCGGCGCGCGTACTGGGTTGTGCAAGTCCCGATACCAGAAGGTAGTGCAGCCCAAGGGAGAGAACCCTTAGCGTTTGGCTATATGAAAGACTAGCCGCTGCAGAGCCATCGCTGCGGCTAATTTGCAGGCGATCAATTAGTTCACCCTTCCGTGGAACTAGGATTGGGACGTAGAGCGCCAGCCTCTCAGGAGAGCTTTCAGTCTGAGCGGACAGGCTCAGGATTTCAGCCTCGGCAGGCCTTTCACTCTCTGCCGATATTTTCTCGCTCTCTGTGGACAACCTCTTACTCTCTGCAGACAAGAGGTCGTTTACGTCGCTGAATGAAAATTCAATGGAAACGCGTTGCCTAATCGATTGGCCTTCAAGCGAGATCGTTTCGACTGTGCGCGTTCTATAGGATGCAGGAGCGAGCAGCATGTCCACGAGCAATGGTGTCGCTATGCGCGAGCGTTCGAGACGATCGGCTGCCTCGCGCAGATACATGTGAAGCAGCTTGGGATCGGGAGGCGTACTGGTGGTCCTGTCAGCTGAGCTTGTGGCCCGGCTTGCGGGTTTCTTAATAATGTACTTAAGCTTTCTAACAATGTGTTTCAGGCTAGCCCATATGGTGGGCCAGCCAGCTATCAGTATGGCTGCGGCCAAGGAGCCAATGCGTATGGCTTCCTCAATGGAGCTATTTGCGTATTCCTGGAGCCACCCTGTGGTGGTAGATACCGCCAATAGTATTGTGACGGGTATAGCGCGGATTGGAAAGTAATGGATCCTATCTTCTTTTAGCGGCCTGCCATCGTTCGGCCATGTCATCTGGCTCAACTGCCAGGCCATTATTCGGAGTATCAGCGGTTCTGTCTCCACCGCAAATCTTTGTGGCGGTACCTGGACAGCCTCTGCAGCGGCTTTTCGACGGACGTCTAGCGAACTACTAGAATCCTTGTCCTCTCCAAAGAGCTTCAGTGCCGCAGCTGCCAAGCTTTTGTCGGCGAAATTTTGAAGTACAGACCTCAGCTGATCGCTGACGTATTTACCCTGACCGGATCGGTCTTCTGACCATTGCAGCGACTTGCTTAGGCCACTAGTAACTTGTCCCGCTTCTTGATCACTAATAGGCAGGCCTGCCTTGAGGACTGGAACGAGATCGTGAGCTATCTTGTCCAGATCTGCTGTTTGCAGAATTGAGCTACCCGACGCATGCCCCACGTGGTCCCCCCACATGTAACCCAGACTTCCTGCTTCTCATGCCGCCGTCTGGGTCCAACATGGTACGGCGCACGCATTGATATGGGAAGGGAGTTGCCGAAAAAGCGTGCTAGCCCAACACGCCTTGATCCGCCGCCTTGGGCAAGTTCTTAGCTTTTGGGCGGATTGCCCGGTCCAGCACTCGGCTGCGAGCGAGCGGTGGCGTGAGATGGCATCACTCACCACCCATCTGGAACTCGAACGCCTGACGGACGAGCCCGATAATGTAACCCAGATCGGAATCCTCGTCCAAGGCGACCTCGCTCGGACCATTGCCCCAGTCTCCCTTGCCGCTGACGTCCCAGGCGAGGCCTCGCTCGTCGCGGAGCGCCTCCAGCGGGATGTTGAGGGTCAGCCGCATCCGAGCCTTCTGAGGGACGACATCCACGAAGTTGGTTTCGGCCTTGAAGGCGACGTAGAGCTTGAGGAATTGGCGGGTGATCCCTGGGTCCAGGGCCAGAACCTCAGCGCTGAACTTCTCGAACAGCGCCCGCCGCAGCTGGGGCAAGAGATGGGCATGATCCTCGATGGAGAAATCTGCCTCCGCGCGCTTCTCCTCAAACTTTGCGAGGACCTCGGCGGGCAACTGCGGCCGTGTCCAGATGGCGAGCGCATCCTCTGCGAGCCGTGCGGCACGCTTCTTGATCTCATCGACGTTCCAGGTCTCAAGTTGCCCGAGGCCCTTGTTCAGACGCAGAGGACTGTCCTTGAAGCCGCCCTCCATATCGCGCTTCTTGGTGAACGGGTGATCGGAGTATTCCGAGTTGTAGCCGGTCAGGGTCAGGTTCCCGAGGGTGTGCAAGTACTCCAGCTGCACATCGGCGAAGTCACCGCCGAGAGCTGCTTGCCACTCCTTCGGAGAGGCTCTCGTTCTGCGGCATGATGTGCTCGATCGTGTAGTCCTCAATCGTCACATGCTCCTTCCGGCCGTAGTTTTCCAGCACTCGAAGGAAGTACGAACGTTGACGGAAGTTGTACAGATCGCTGGTCTTGAGCGCAGCCAGGAACTCGGCGTCGGCGCCGGGAACGCGCGGTAGCTCTTGAGGCCGATGAAGTGCGCCTTGACGCTGTTGACGTAACGGTCCTTGCGTACTGACGAACTGAAGCCGGCGAAGGTCTTGTTCAACGAGTTGGTCGGGATGCGGCAGACAGCGCGGCGGAAGATGTACGAGGTCACGATGTTGACGATCTCGAGGACTTCGTCTCGTGTGAGTGTCCCGAGCTCGTAGTCGGTGTAGACATCGAAGAGGAACGGGTAAACAACGTCTGCTTTGATCTGGTCGAGGTCCATAAAGGCCTTTCGAAGCCCCAGATCAATTCTCCCCGCCCACGCCATCGCACAGTATCGACGGGCGTACTGACGAAGCTCGATGACGAGTGACTCGATCGTTTCTTCAGCGTTTCGTGAAGGCCACCGCGTGGCCCTTGAAAGCGTCGTAGATGTCTGCGAGCCGCGGGATCTCGCCGGTCTTGATGGTGAGGTAGTGGCGGACGAACTCGTCGAACTGGCTTTCCTCTGCACCCGCGAACTCCAGCTCCATCGGACGCCAGTAGGCAGAGTAGAGCTTTTCCTGCTCTTTCGGCGGCAGGTCCATGAGCACGTAATTCCGGATCAGATCAGCCTGCGACAGCTTCTTCCCGGTGGAGTTCATGGCCTCGAAGACGAGTTGAGGATTGTCCACACCGCGCTCTAGTTTCACGTCAACGACGACGAGCTTGTCGAGCCCACGACAGACCACGGCCAGATCCAGACTCGGATCGTCTAGCTTCTCCTTGAAGTACTCGTAGTTGTCGATCACGCGCGTGACCATGTCGCCGGTCGGGTCCGCACCCTGGAGGATCGCGATCAACGCCTGCTTGTCACTCTGGGACAGAATCAGCTTGAACTGGCGCTCGCCGTCCTCGTCGTCGTTGAGCAGGTAACGATTCCGGATCTTCTTCGGAGAGAAGCCATCCCAGGGCTCGCGCTGATCCTCCGGTAGCTGTTCCAACCGGTCAGCTAGAGCCGTCAGGATGAGCGTTACCGTGGTCACCCGCTGCTGGCCGTCGATGATCAGATCGGGATCGGCCGACGTGTTCGTGGCCTGGTCCTTGGCGACGTAGACGATCGACCCCGTGAAGTGTGAGCCGAGCTTCGGACTCGCCCCTGCCCGGATGATGTCGGACCAGAGCTGGGCGCACTCCACCTCCTGCCACGAGTAGAGCCGCTGGTAGATCGGCACGATGAACTGGTTGCTCGCCTTCAACAGAGTCAGCAGATGCGCGTCGACAGCCTTCACTCAGGTCCTCCATTACAGCTACCCCACCCGACAAGCAGCCAGCCGCGATCGATCTCGTCATGAACCAAGCAGAGGTGCTCGCCCAGGCTGCGTAACACTAACAGTGGCAGCTTTCAACCTCTGCCCCTCTCGCTGTGAACTCCGTCGCACGATGGTCGCTAAGGGTCGCTGGTGCAGGTCAACGGTCAGCGGGCGGCGAGGCTGCTGCATCGGTTCGTGCACCCCACCCTCCGGCAAGCCCCTCGATGCGAACTCCTGGCACCGAGGTCGTTCGGGGTCGTTGGGGCTGGTCACAGGTCGGTGGCAGTCGGTCGGAGTCGCTCCCAGCCGTTCGCGTTGCTGTACTTGTCTGCTGTACGGTCCTCATCCGGGCGCTGCCGCGCGCCAGTCCCCTCCCCAAGTTTCGTCACAGGTACTACTGGTGTGTCCGATGCCGTCGCCGACCACGAGACGGCCTACGGCCGCCACCGTGTGCCCACGAAGATACACAACGGCGCCGTAACAACCAGTATCCTCGTCGTTCGTGGGGCAGCAAGATCCATCAGGTGAGGACGACTACCTCGCCCGCGAGGCGAGGGCGCGTAAGGAGATCGACAAGCAGCTTGCCGCTGCGGGGTGGAAGGTCCAGAGCCAGAAGGCGCTGAACCTCAGTGCCGGTCCCGGGGTGGCGGTGCGCGAGTTCACCCTGGAGAAGCCGCACGGGCGCGTGGACTACCTCCTGTTCCTGAACGGCCAGCCTGCCGGGGTGATCGAGGCCAAGCCGGAGGGCACGCACGCTCGTCGAGGTGGAGCACCAGTCCGGCAAGTACGTCGAGGGGCTCCCCGGCTGGATGCAGCCCCCGGTCTACCCGCTGCCGTTCATCTACGAGTCCACCGGGGCCGAGACCCGGTTCACCAACGGGTATGACCCGGAGGCCCGCAGCCGCCGCGTGTTCACCTTCCACCGGCCCGAGACGCTGGCCGAGTGGCTGCGGCAGATCGCCGAGAACCCGGAGCTGCCGACCTTCCGCGCCCGGCTGAAGGCCATGCCGCCGCTGGATGAGCGCGGGCTGTGGGGCAAGCAGGCCGAGGCGATCCGCAACCTGGAGCAGTCCCTGGCCGAGGACCACCCCCGGTCGCTGATCCAGATGGCGACCGGCTCCGGGAAGACGTTCACCGCCGCGAACGTGTGCTACCGGCTGATCAAGCACGCGGACGCCAAGCGGATCCTGTTCCTGGTGGACCGGTCCAACCTGGGCAAGCAGGCCAAGCTCGAGTTCGACAAGTTCACGATCCCGGAGACCCAGCGGAAGTTCCCTGCCGAGTACAACGTCCAGCACCTGACGCACAACACCCTCGACGCGACGTCGCGGGTCTGCATCTCCACGGTCCAGCGGATCTTCTCCATCCTCAAGGGCGAGGCGGAGCTGGACCAGGAGATCGACGAGCACTCCGTCTACGAGCTGCCGGTCGCCGAGCCGGTCGAGGTCGAGCTACAACCCGGACCTGCCGCCCGACACGTTCGACGTGATCATCATCGACGAGTGCCACCGCTCCATCTACGGGCTGTGGCGGCAGGTCCTGGAGTACTTCGACGCCCACCTGATCGGGCTGACCGCCACCCCGACCAAGCAGACCTTCGGGTTCTTCCGCCAGAACCTGGTGATGGAGTACTCCCACGACGATGGCGGTCACCGACGGCGTCAACGTGGACTTCACCGTCTACAAGATCGAGACCGCGATCACCAAGGCCGGGTCCACGATCGAGGCGGGGGAGTTCGCCGGGTACCGCGACCGCCAGACCCGGAAGGTCCGGTGGGAGGCCGTCGACGAGCCGGTCGAGTACACCGCCGCGCAGCTCGACCGCGCCGTCGTGGCGGAGGATCAGATCCGCACAGTCATCCAGACGTTCAAGGACAAGCTGTTCACCGAGCTGTTCCCCGGCCGCAAGACCGTCCCCAAGACGCTGATCTTCGCCAAGGACGACTCGCACGCCGACGACGTCGTCCAGATCGTCCGCGAGGTATTCGGCAAGGGCAACCAGTTCGCCACCAAGATCACCTACCGCACGCGGGACGGCAAGCCCGAGGACCTGCTGCAGGCGTTCCGCAACTCGATGTACCCCCGGATCGTGGTCACCGTCGACATGATCGCGACCGGCACCGACGTCAAGCCGCTGGAATGCCTGGTCTTCATGCGCAGCGTGAAGAGCCGGACCTACTTCGAGCAGATGCTCGGCCGCGGCGTCCGGGTCATCGACGACACCGAGTTCCAGTCCGTCACCGACGACGCCAAGCGCAAGGACCGGTTCATCGTCGTCGACGCGGTCGGCGTCATGGACACCCCGCTCGCCGAGACCGTGCAGCCCCTGGAACGCAAGCCGGCTCAGAGCCTGAAGGACCTGTTCAAGCAGGTCGCCTTCGGCAACAAGGACCCGCAGGTCGCCTCCTCCATCGCCGGTCGGCTGGCCCGCCTGGACAAGCACCTGACCAAAGATGACCGGGAGATGCTCACCGGCCTGGCGGGAGGCACCGACCTCGGCGACGATCGCCCGCGGCCTGGTCGATGCGCTCGACCCCGACCAGCAGGTCGCCGCCGCCGAAGCGGCGGGCAAGTCCGCAGACGACCCGGCCGCCGTCGCGGCGACGGCAGAGCCATGCTCACCCAGGCACTGGAACCGCTGGCCACCAACCCCGAGCTGCGCAACGCGATCCTCGACGTCCGCAAGTCCTACGAGCAGACCATCGATGAGGTATCCAAGGACGAGGTGCTCTTCGCCGGGCACTCCGCGGAGGCCCGCGAGAAGGCCTCCGCGATGATCTCCTCGTTCAGGGAGTACATCGAGGAGCACAAGGACGAGATCCGCGCCCTGCAGGTGCTCTACAGCCGCCCGCACAAGGAGCGGCTGACCTTCAGCGAGATCAAGGAACTGGCCAGAGCCATCGAACGCCCGCCGCGCCAGTGGACACCGGAGATCCTCTGGCGGGCCTACGAGGTGCTGGACAAGTCGAAAGTGCGCGGCTCAGGCGGCAGGATGCTCACCGACATCGTGTCGCTGGTACGGTATACGCTCCACCAGGACGACGAACTGGTCCCGTTCCGCGACCAGGTGGAGCAACGGTTCGCGGCCTGGCTGGCCGCACAGGAGCAGAAGGGGGTCGCCTTCACGGTGGAGCAGTTGCAGTGGCTGACCTGGATGAAGGAGAACATCGCCGGCGAACTCGGGATAACACCCGAGTCGTTCGAGTACACCCCCTTCGTGGAGCACGGCGGCATCGGCAAGGCCGCCCAGGTCTTCGGTGACCGCCTTACGCCACTGATGGATGAGCTGACCGAGGTGCTGGCGGCATGAGTGAGCTTGCCACCGGGATGGGTTAAACCTGGATATCTACCCGCCGCCCAGTCGCGCAGGCTCCACAGGCTGGAATCCAAAGCAAACCGACTAGCGCCGACCTACAGTCAACCACTACCCAATTTTTTCTGGAGAGTTGGCAAATGTCATGCGGAGGCAGCCTTGATCTGCGTCTTGAGGTACATGAGATCGAACTATTTGATGGTGCGAACTAGAGCGATTTCTGGCTTCGTACCGGTGACTCTTTTCTGGTAGTTGGAAGGCAACGGAAGCCCCGAGCACATCGGCCGGGCCGCTCGATGGCGTGCTGCGACATTAAAGAAGACTGCGTGTCTTTACATCAGAACCCCACCTAATTCGCGTTCGCCCCGACGGGAACCGGCCAGGGTTAGACTTCCTCAGCTATCTTACTTACTATTGGAACGCTTTCCCACTCAGACGCCACCTCAGTATCTACGCTCGGCAGCCTCCTCAACCAGCGGGTTTTTACTCTATGGTACTGACAGGCCCCCCCCCCCATCAAAAGTTCGAAGTGTACGTATCCCGCTACCTCCCTTCGATGAGCAACTCCGGATCGTTTTTTTTCGGAGCCATCGAGGAACAGCTCTCCCCGATTGGATGCTGGCATCGGTGCCATTGTGCGAGTAATTGGGCCGCTCACTGGCCAACAAAAAGGGAACGTTGGTCGCCTTCGCTCTGCAATACTTGCGACTGCTTTCTCGGGCCGACTTGTCGAGCACTACTCTACGGAGGAACCTGCTTCTGCCCTTCTTCAACGTGTCGCAGCCACGGAGCCGGCATTTATGGTCGAACTCCCGCAAGAAGCCGGCAACCTAGAGTATCAAGGCAAAAGGCGCACGGCATGAGCGACAGCGCCACCATCGTCCAGAAGCTCTGGAACTACTGCAACGTCCTGCGCGACGACGGCCTGTCCTATCAGGACTACATCGAGCAACTGACCTTCCTGCTCTTCCTGAAGATGGCCGACGAGCAGACGCAGCCACCGTTCAGCCGACCCGCCATCGTTCCCAAGGGCCTGGACTGGGCCTCGCTGGTGCGCCTCGATGGTGACAGCCTGGAGGTCCAGTACCTCCATATCCTGGCCGAACTCGGAAGTACCCGGGCACGCTCGGTGTCATCTTCCGCAAGGCGCAGAACAAGATCCAGGACCCGGCCAAGCTGAAGCGGCTGGTCTCTGACCTCATCGACCGCGAGCAGTGGATGACCCTCGACGCCGACGTGAAGGGCGACGCCTACGAGGGCCTGCTCGCCAAGAACGCCGAGGACGTCAAGTCGGGTGCGGGCCAGTACTTCACGCCGCGCCCGCTCATCCGGGCGATCGTGGACGTGATGCGGCCCACGGCTCCATGCGGGTATGCGACCCGGCATGCGGCACCGGTGGCTTCCTTCTCGCCGCCTACGAGCAGATGAAGTCAGGCAGCCTGGACCCGGACGAGAAGAGGTTCCTCCGGGACGAGGCGCTCCGAGGCTGGGAGATCGTCGACGCGACCGCCCGGCTCTGCGCCATGAACCTGCTGCTGCACGGGATCAGCGCACCGGAGAGCCCCAGCCTGATCACCGTGGACGACTCCCTCCGGTCCGCCCCGGCGAGCACTTCGACATGGTGCTGACCAACCCGCCGTTCGGCAGGAAGTCCTCCTACAAGGTCATCAATGCCCTGGGCGAGACCGAGCGCGAGGATATGAGCTACCTGCGCGAGGACTTCTGGGCGACCACGTCGAACAAGCAGCTCAACTTCCTGCAGCACGTCCGGTCGCTGCTGACGATCAACGGGCGCGCCGCCATCGTCGTCCCCGACAACGTCCTGTTCGAGGGCGGCGCGGGCGAGACCATCCGGCGGCGGCTGCTGGAGCAGTGCGACGTGCACACCCTGCTGCGGCTGCCGACCGGGATCTTCTACGCCGGCGGCGTGAAGGCGAACGTGCTGTTCTTCGACCGCAAGCCGCCGTCGGAGAAGCCGTGGACGGACAGCTGTGGATCTACGACTTCCGCACGAACCAGAACTTCACGCTGAAGACCCGCGCCCTCGCGCGCGCCGATCTTGATGACTTTGTGGCCTGCTACAACCCGGCGAACCGCCACGAGCGCACCGAGACGGAGCGGTTCCGGGCGTTCTCCTACGACGAGCTGGTCGCCAGGGACAAGGCGTCCCTTGACATCTTCTGGCTCCGCGACGAGTCACTGGAGGACACCGGCAACCTGCCCGCCCCCGAGGTGATCGCGGCGGAGATCGTCGAGGATCTGCAGGCGGCCCTCGACCAGTTCGCTGCAATCGCAGCATCGCTGGGAACGGCGGAGCCAGGCATCCAGACCATCTCGGTATGAACTCGTCGCACGATGGTCGGCAGTGGTCGTTGTGGCTGGTCGTCAGTCGAAGGCGGGGCTCGGCAAAGTGGAACCAAGCGGCAACGTTGCTGCATCCGACTGCTGCACTGTCCGCCCTTGGCGAAACTTGCCCGTGAAGCTTTGCAAGGTGATATCGCTAGAAACATCGCCTCTTCTCCATGGAGGAACGCATGTCCGGAAAGGCAGCCTTGAACGTTGTTTATGTTCCCTGGGAGGGAGTCGATCCGGATGACGCTGTACGTCTAGGTGCTGCCTGGTTGCAGGAGCAACCTGGTCAACATTTGGTGCTGCTCGAAACTAAGCAAATGTATAGCAATAACCCACTGCTGCCACGTCTGACAGCTGGGGCCTTCGTGGAGAGACGTCAGGTGGCCGGAGGATCGGATTGGCGAAGTGGTGCAATTCTCGCACCTTGGCCAACCGAGCAGGTTCTGGCTACGATCTCTGATCGTTTGGCGTCAAGCGCTACTGGTGTCTGCATCATTGAGTGGGGCGACAGAGAATTTCAGTCAGCCTGGCTCGCAGCGCACAACGCTGTGAACCTGATCACGGGGGAGCATAGTAGAAACGAGCCATTGCTGCCACCTGTTATTGAGGTAGCCATGCGGGAACTCGGTTCTATCGTCAACCATAATAACGGGTTGGTACAGTATTACGACAAGGCCTATGCTGTTCGGACCTTGCAAGAACTTGTGCGCGCCGGATACCGTTATGATCTCGACAAGCTGTGTGCTTGGGCGCTATCCAACGGGTTCACTCAAACTGAGGTTGATCGGTTGCGTGAATATGGTCGGCGCGTCTTGGAAGGCCGCAGATTCCAACTACGCGAGCAGGTTGGCCCACGCCCGGGCACGGCGAAGAGGTGGAAAGAGGAGGCTGCCCGTCAGAGATTGTCTTGACGTCATGGTTGATCCCTTGTTTGTAAGACCCGTCCCTACTGTCGAAAATCATCGTTGGCCTGGTCGTTTGCCTCCTGCCTGGTCGATCGGAGGCCGGGTTCCGGGCTCGTTGTCGTCACACGTGGTGGTCAGTCTGTCCCGGATTGAGGGATACGATCTTGTGACTGCCGATCCCACTCCGAACGACGCTGTGTTCACCATCGAGGCTGTCGCGCTGCGTCAGCGGGTCGCCAAGGTTCGCTATGACGTCAATTGGCAAGGAACCGCTGTCAAGATGCAGATGAGCGCTTGGTTGCTCATCTGCACCTGCCGAGTGGCGAAAGAGCCTATTATCACATGCGCGGAGTGGTGGACCTGGATTTGCTCGTTATTTCGGTTCATCGCCTCCTGAACGTGGCCGAGCGAGCCAAGAGACTTGGTTGTGATCCCGACGGAACACTGAGACTTGCTATCAAGGTCTTTCGTTCGCGCTGGGATCCTCAGTTGATCAAGCTCCGCAACGCGCTGGAGCATCCGACCAGGGGGGACTGGGTATCGTACCTTTCGTGTAGCGGGCGTAGTATGTTGGTCTTTGCGTTTCCCGGTGGCCGGGTCGATGTTCACGGAGCTCTTCAGGGCTGCAGATAAACTAGCGAGCTCATCAGGGTGATTGAACCCCTAGAAGTATAAGCATTTCGATTTGGCGGAGGCACGCCCACTCCTAGCCATCCTTCCGATAGGCGCCAACCCAGCCGGGGAAGATCAGCTGCAAGGGTGGCCGTAGGCCATCACGTGTGACGCGAAACGCCCTTGCGGGTGATCTTGCCCGGCTTCACACTGGAGCGCCGGGAGGATGGCCCGCTCTTGCAGCTCGCGCGCCTGGCGCTGATCGTTGCGGCGCCCGGCCGGTGCAGCGGGCCGCGGGGACGGCTCGCGCGCCGACGCCGCCGTGGCCCGGAGGGCCTAAGTGCGGCAGGCGGCGCCCAGGCGCGCGACGTTCCCCGGAAGGCCCGCCCGGTGACCGGCGGGAGCTGCGCCGCGTCCGGGTCAGCGCCACCTCGCGCGGCGCTGCCTGGGAGCGGTGGCCAGCCGGGCCCGGCGCGCTCCGCGCGCCCTTGAAGACGTAGAGAAAGTTCTCACCGGCGAGCGACGTCGGTGTGTCTTGTGCCGGGTGATGCTGAACATTCACCCGCCAGCTGATGCTTGACGTTGGGCCGTGTTCGGCCTGCCTGATCCGCTACGTTCCACGGGACGCGGCTGGTGAGGAGGCCGGGATTGGCTCTGGTTGTGTTGTCAGTTGTCGAGCAGCGGCTTGATGCAGTCCGTGCCGTTCTTTCCGGTGCCAAGGTCACCGAGGTGGCCGCGGCCCTGGGAGTGTCGCGGCAGTCGGTCCATTCGTGGATCACCCGCTATCTGGCCGAGGGGCTGCCCGGGTTAGCTGACCGTTCCCATCGTCCAGACAGTTGCCCGCATCAGGTGGCTGCCGAGATCGAGGTGGTGATTGCGGAGATGCGGCGCCAGCATCCGAAGTGGGGCGCCAAGCGGATCCGGCTGGAACTGCTGCGCCGCCCGCCAGCAGGGCTAGTCGTGCCGTCGGAGCGGACCATTAACCGGATCCTGGCCCGGCAGGGGCTTATGTCACCGCGGCCGCGCAAGCGTCCCCGGGACAGTTACCGCCGCTGGCAGCGCCCCGGGCCGATGCAGCTGTGGCAGATCGACATCGTCGGCGGTGTCATGATCGCTGATCCCCGCACGGGAGAGTTGCGGGAGGCCAAGGTCGTGACTGGAGTGGATGACCACTCCCGCTTCTGCGTGATCGCCACTGTCACCGAGCGGGCCACCAGCCGGGCAGTGTGCCTGGCCCTGGCCGCCGCGCTGGCCCGCTACGGGGTGCCCGAGGAAATCTTGTCCGATAACGGCAAGCAGTTCACTGATCGTTTCGGCAAGGGCGGGGAGGTGCTGTTCGACAAGATCTGCCGCAAGAACGGCATCACCCACCGCCTCACCGCCCCAGCCTCGCCGACCACCACGGGCAAGATCGAGCGATTCCACGGCACGCTGCGCCGCGAGCTGCTCAACGACCACTCCTGCTTCCCTTCGGTGGCAGCGGCCCAGGCCGCTATCGATGCCTGGGTGGCCGAGTACAACACCGACCGTCCTCACCAGTCCCTGGACGGCCACTCGCCGGTGACCCCGGCTGAGCGGTTCGCCCCGGTGCCACCCGCTCAGCGGGACCTGGTCGAGCTATGGCTGCCACCCACGCTCATCCCAGCCAGCAGCACCGATGACCCATCGCAGCCCACGGCACCTGAGGGCCCACCGCCAGCCCCAGCCCGCTGGCAAGGCGGCCCGGTGGAGTTCGACCGGGTCGTGCCTGCCTCGGGGAACATGCGGGTGGCGGGCCAGCAGTTCTGGCTCGGCCCCGCCCGGGCCGGCATGGTGATCCGGTTCTGGGCCGGCACCCAGCTGATCCACCTGTCCGCTGGTGGCGCCCGGATCAAGACCCTCCGCTCCCACCTGTCCGTGGCCGACCTGGCCAAGCTCGCCGCTAACGGGGCCGTTCCAGCCGGCCCTGCCCCGCTGCCACCAGCCGAGGACGGCCAGGCGATCGAGGTCGAACGTCTGGTCTCCCGCGGCGGCCTGGTCTGCCTTGGCCCCCACCGCTTGCTGGCAGCGGAGATCCTCGGCGGGCAGCTGGTCGGCATCCGCATCGAGCCCGCCACACTCATGTTCTTCGACCCGGCCACCCGGGAGCTGTTGCGCACCCGGGCCAACCCGCTCACAGCGGCTCAGGTCGCCCGCCTGCGCGGAGCCCGGCCCGCCGGGCCACCACCCCGCCCGCCGTCTGAGCCCGTCCGGGTGCAACGCCGCGCCAGCGCCACCGGCGTGATCGTGGTCTGCGGCCAGAAGATCGCCCTAGGCCGCGCCCACGCCGGGCAGACCCTCGCAGTGGCCGTCTCCGATACCACCCTGGCTATCGAACTCGACGACGCCGAAACCCGCGTCGTCCGCCGCACCACCACTACGCCAGTCCGTAACATCAAAGCCGACCGGCCGTGGACGGTCCCTTCAGTTTCCTAGGGCCAGCGACAAGCATCACCTGGCACGAAACCGTCCAGCCTTACCTGGCACACGACACGAGCGATGCGAGCGATGCGTCGCGATGCGTCGCAGATCAGTTGTCGGATCACACGAGCGACGATGTCCGTTTTGTCCGTTCTGGACCCCGGGCCGAGTGTCGCTACGTCTTGATGACGTGGGTAGGGTCAACGACGTGACTAGCGTGTTCGAGGCGGAGGACCTCGCTGAGGCTATGCTCGCTGGTTCTCTGCCCCGGAGGTGGCGGCATGTCCGGTCGGTGGCTCGCCGTGCCAGGTGGGTCGCTAAGCAGCTGTCACTGTCTGACGATCTGGTGGCGGCAGCCT
Organism: uncultured Actinomycetes bacterium; assembly: GCA_963834705.1. Taxonomy (GTDB): domain Bacteria; phylum Actinomycetota; class Actinomycetes; order Streptosporangiales; family Streptosporangiaceae; genus RYN-230. The sequence continues at coordinate 144,537 of CAWICV010000015.1, read as the reverse complement.
GGCTCCACGACATCGGCTACGCCCCCCAGCTGGTGGTGACCGGGTTCCATCCGCTGGATGGGGCGCGTTACCTTCGCCGCGAGGCTGTCGATGCGCCAGTGGTGAGCCTGGTGGCCTATCACTCATGTGCTCAATCGAGGCCGAGGTCCGTGGCCTCGGCGCTGAGCTGACGGCCGAGTTCTCACCCGCGAAATCCCTGCTGACCGATGCGCTGCTCTTTTGTGATATGACGACTGGGCCGGACGGTGATTACGTTCGGCCCGCTGACCGTCTTGTTGAGATCCGCGGCCGGTACGGTCCCGACCATGAGGTAACGCGGTTCGTTGAGCTGGCTGCCTCTGAGCTCTGACCACCGCTGGGCGCGTCGAGGAGATGCTCGCCATTTAGCCGAGGTATGGGTCTGGGCGATTGTCCAGGTAGTGCTGGATACGTTGACGCATCGACGGGTGCACCTGCAAGTTCGGTACGGCTGAGGGGGAAACCCATTGCGGCTGGGACGATTCGCTACTTGGCCGCAGCTGGCCTCGAACTGGGCGAGCGGTGAACACGATCGAGAATTCCTGCCGTGCCTCGCCATTACTGGTGTATAGGATGACGTGGTGGGGGTTGGTGTAGATCCCGACCAGCCCGGTGATTTCGCAGGTGATCCCGGTCTCTTCTTCGGTCTGCGGATGGCTGCTTGGTGATCGACTCCCCGAGGTCCATGCCGCCGCCAGGGATCGCCCAGTTGCCGTTGTCTGTGCGGCGGATCATCGGGATCTCGCCCTGGTCGTTGACCACGACACGTTGGCCGACGGCACAAGGCTGTTGGCCTTCGGTGCCTGGGGGTCATCGAGGTAGTCGATCCGCTCACCCAACGTGAATCACCTTCTGCCCGGTCCAGGTTGTGCGGGTGTAGTCCCCACCCGGTCGAAGCTGCAGCGTAGGTCGAACAGTGTCCCGGAGCTGAGGTGGCGCAGGTGCAGGACCGGGGCGAAGTGTGCGGGGACCCCGTAGACGTGGGTGTTGACCAGCATGTCGTCGTCGAACCAGAAGATCGAGTTGTACAGCGTCGTTGAGTGCAGTCTGATGCTGATCCCGGGATGGTTCGCGAAAGGCATGTAGTAGGCGAGCAGAACGTTGCGGATCTTGGCAGCGATCGCGTCGCCGATGTCTTCCTCCTGGCCTTTCAGTGCGACCTGCGGGCTGTCTGGGTCGCCCAGCAGGATCCGGATCGAGGCGCCGTCGTGGGCCTTCTGCTTGAGCAGCTCGATATGCGAAGCGTGCTGCTCGGGGAGGAAGAACCCGGAGTAGACCAGGATGCCGATGGTGTCGATCGCATTCTCGAACAGCCTGGCCCACAGCTCCCGGGGCACATCCGCACGGTAGGGGTAGATGTGCACGATCTCTGACTGGCTGATCTCGCTGCGCCGCTTTCGTGAGTAGCCGTCCGGCCACAGCCACGTCTCATCCTTCTGGACCAGGACGGAAATCCGGTGCCGGAACTGCGGGTACGGGGTCCGGTCCTGGGTGATCCAGCGTTCGACTGTCTTGGTGTGCACTCCAAGATCGGCCGCCAGTTCCTCATGGGTGACACGAGCAGTCATTAAGGCATCTCGTGCCGGTCGTTGGCCATCCTCACTCCTTTGGGGGACGTCTAGGGACGGAATAGGACCAAGATAACTCGTTCTAGTTGGTCCTTCCGGTTGTTACGGCTTCCCGCGTGTCTCGGCCAGATTGGAACCGTGGCCAATCCCGGTCACACCGGCAACCGGCCCCAGGAAGGGGCTGCCACGGAAGGAGTGGTGATCATGCGTCTGGTGCTGAACGACTCGAAGTTCACCTTCACGGTGACGAAGGCCGCGGAGCCGAAGACTGAGTTCGGCAGCGAGCAGCAGAAGAGTGAACCGGGCGAGCAAGCTGCCCGAGTGGGTCGTGGAGGTCCTGGTGATGGACTCCGAGCGCGGGGAGGTGATCCGGGTCACGGTGACTGGTGATCAGCCCAAGGTGTCCCAGGGTCAGCCTGTCCGGTTCGAGGAACTGGAAGCCATCCCGTGGAACAACAACGGCCGCAACGGGGTGGCCTACCGCGCCGCCGCGATCCATCCCGCTGCCCAGAACCGCGCCGCCTGAACCCGGTTCTGACCGCGCCCGCATGGCCGGTCGCCACTGGTGAGCGGCCACTTCCCCGCAGTTCGTCCAAAGCATGTCGCACGGAAAGGATCACCCGCTGCCATGACCAGCAGCATCACCCCCATTACCGCCGCCAGCAGCGGCGACAACCCGCAACCACCACCAGCCAGAGCAGTACCGAGGCCAGCCCGGCCAAGCCCGAGCAGGGGATCGCCCGGCTGCGCGAAATCGAGGTCTACCACCTCACCGCCCTGGTGGAATCGGCGCTGTCGGAGGCCGAGCGCATGGTCCGCCAGGTTCATGACCAGGCCCGGGAGCGTTTCCTGGACCACGACAACAGCGGCGAGCCGCTGGACGCCGATGAGATCAGCCGCGCGCTGAGCGATGCCTACCAGTGCGCCACTGTGGCCACCACCTACATCGACAAGGCCGTCATGGGCCTGCTCGATGGTGGCGGCCACGCCCCGTTCTGACGACGGGTGCCGGGCCTGGAGGGCGCCCACCCTCCAGCCCGGCCAGCCACACAAACCCTCAGTCCGTAGCCATTAGGAAAAGAGGTGAGTGGCGTGTTTCACGCTACCAATATCCAGGCGGCCGGTTATGTGTAGGCCGCCGTGCTGCAACAACGCCGGCGGCCAGGGTGCTGGCATCGCCGCGGTTGCCATCCTCATGCTGGCCGCGCTGATCGTGGCCAAGATCGGCCCGATCGTGGCCGACGTCATCCACACCGCCCTGGAGGTGATCCAGCTCACTGCGCTGACCATCGGCATCGCTATTGCGGTGACGGTTTTCACCTGGATGGTCATTAAGGTCATCCGCTGGCAGTTGCAGCGCCGCACGACCGTTCGCGGCCAGCCAGGCGCGGGTGTCCGCCATGCCAGAACGCCAGCAGGCCGGGCCTGCGGCCCGAGGTGGCTGCCTGGCCTGTGGTGGTACCGGCACGGTGCTGCGGGCCATCAGCGCTGGCCGCTGGCAGCCAGCCCAGTGCCCGGTGTGTGCACCAGTAGCGCGGGCCGGGTGATCACCATGGCCAAGTCACCGGCTCGTGCCCATCGCGCCAGCCCGTATTTCTGGGACGAGGCGCTGGTGCGGGGCAAGCGCACCGCCGCCGGGATGATCTGGCGGTTCCGCACCGAAACCACCCTGCTGGCCACCGGCACCGCCGGAGTATGGGAGCTGGCGAGAGTGGTCACGCTCACCTGGGCGCTGCTGACCCTCGCGGCAACAGTAACCGCGGTGCTAGTCCTGCCGTGGCCTAGGCGATTTGTGACCGCGCGGGCGTGGTGTGTGCTGACCCGCCACCGCATCCAGAAAGCCTGCTGGGAGCTGAGGATGCACACCCGTTCGGGGCGGCTGCCCCTGGTCCTGCGCATCTACCCCGACCCAAGTCGGGGTCCGTGCGCTGATCTGGTGCCGCGCGGGGATCTGCGCGGCCGATTTCGAGGAACGCGCCAAAGAGATCGCGGCGGCCTGCTATGCCCGGCAGGCCCGGGTGGAAGGCAGCCAGCGGTGGGCGCACCTGGTCAGGCTAGACATCGTGCGCCGCGACACCCTCGGCGCCCACGATGTGATCCCCTCGGGTATCGCCCGGATGTCTCCGACACGGAGGCAGGCGTCATGACTGAGAAGGATCCGCTGCTCGCCGCGCTGGCCGCTGCAGCGCGAGCGCAAACAGCGGGCCGATCACGATATCCGGCTGCTGCTCGCCTACGCCCGCGAGCATGTGCAGCCGCGCCCTTACCGGCTGGCCGACCTGGCCCAAGCCGCGGGCATATCTATCTCCGGGGTGCGCACCGCCTACACCCAGGCCGACATCGAGCAAGCCGCCCGGCTGACCGGCGGCGCACGCTCCCGGCACCTGGCGACGGTCATCGTCGCCCTGCTGGTCAGCGGGCGATCTGTCCGCAAGCATCAACCGGCTGCCTGACCCAGGCCACCCGCACGAGCTGGGCCGTCGTGCCTGGCGCGGGATATCGCCTGGCAGCCCGTCATCCATTCCTGATCAACCCACCCGTGAAGGGAGTTGCTGGCATGCCAGCAAACATCGAATCCATGTTCTCGGTCCGCCAGGTCCCCTGGCACCGGGAAGGCGACGTTCTCGGCGACTACCCCGGAACCTGGGCCGAGGCCCGCGTCCTGGCCGGGCTGGACTGGGAGCCCATCACCACCGATGTGTACGTGGTGACCGGCGCTAGCCCCGGCGATAAGCCGCTGCTGGAACCGCTTGGCGGCTGGAAAGCCATCCGCCGCTCGGACACGGGGGTGGTGCTGTCGGTCAACAAGGACAGCTACACCGTCATCGGCCACGGTGAGATGGGCGAGATCGTCGAAGCCGTCCTGGCCCAGCCCGCCGTCAAATGGGAGACCGCCGGTGTTCTCGACGGTGGCCGGGCGGTGTGGTGCCTGGCCCTGCTCGACGAGCCCGTCGAGCTGCCCGGCGACGACAGCCCGACGCTGCCCTACCTGGCCATCACCAACCGGCACGACGGCACCGCCGCCTGCGCGCTGCGCGCCACCGCGGTGCGGATCGTGTGCGCCAACACCTTCCGCGCCGCTGAACTGGAAGGCGAGCGGACCGGCGCGACCTTCTCTTTCATCCACAAATCCTCCTGGCGGTCGCGGCTGGATGAAGCCCGCCAGGCCGTCACCGGCGCACGAGTTGAGATGCGCCGCTACACCGAACTCGCCCATCAACTGCTGGGAATTCGGGTGACGCCGAGGCAGCGGGAGCTGTTCGTCACCGAGTTCATCCCCATGCCACCCCAAGGTCTGGTCACGGACCGGGTGGCCCGCAACGTCGCCGAAGCCCGCCAGGCCCTCCGGATGATCTTCGAGTCGAAGACCACCGAACAGGTCTCCGGCACCGCCTATGGGCTGATGCAGGCCGCGGGTGAATACCTCGACCACGTCCGCACCGCCCGGTCCTGGGAAACCCGGCTCAACCGGACCCTGATCCGGCCCGAGCCGCTCAAGCACCGGGCCCTGTCGCTGATCCGCGAAGTCACCGCGGCGGCATGAACACGCGCGGGGTGCCCCAGGAAGCCAAGCCCGGGGCACCCCGCCCCACCCCCTGAATCTGGAAGGAACCACGTCATGAACCTGACCAGCACCTCGTGGTCGTGCGCCCGCTGCGGCGCCGCGTTCATCGGCATCCCGCCCGAGCACGGGCTGTATGACCCGTGCCTGGCCGATGTGGACGCGTTCGCCCGGCTGGCGCCGATCGCTAATCAGCCGTGCCCAATGTGTGGCGGGCCGGTGTGCGCCGACTGCGGCAAAGCCCTCATCACGCTCCTGCCCCCGCCCATCCCGCCCGGGCTGGCCAAGCCCGCCACGACCAAGAAAAAGGAGGTGAGCGGCGATGACAGCTGAGTCGATCCCGGTCGCGCCGCTGTCCATCTGGAAACCGGTCCACCTGGGCACTGATGAGCTGGGCCGCCGGGTGGAGGTCACCCTGGCCGAGCGGAACATGCTCATCGGCGGTGAACCCGGCGGCGGCAAATCCGTTGCTCTCCAGCTGATCGTCGCGCACGGCGCGCTGTCGCCTGATTGCCGCCTGATCCTGGTGGATGGCAAACGTGTCGAACTGGGCCTGTGGCGGGATTGCGCCGAGCGGTTCATCGGCCCCTCGATGGATGAGGCGATCGACATGCTGCACTGGCTGCAAGGCCAGATCGATGAGCGCACCGGCTGGCTGCTGGATCACAAGATGCGCAAGATCACCCCCGAGCTGGGGTGGCCGGTGTACCTGATGCCGATCGATGAGGTGGCCTACTTCTCCGCCACGGTGGGCACGCCCACCCAGCAGAAGGAGTTCAACGCCGCCAACCGTGACATCGTCGCCAGAGGCCGCGCGCCGGGAATTATCCCGGTGGAAGCTACCCAGCGGCCATCGGCCGACATCATCCCGACCTCGCTGCGGGACCTGTTCGGCTACCGGTGGGCGTTCCGCTGTTCCACCGAGGCATCCTCAGACACGATCCTGGGCCACGGCTGGGCTAATCAGGGCTATTCGGCCACCGAGATCGACCCGCAAGCCCGCGGGGTGTCCTGGCTGCGCGCCGAAGACGGTATCCCCCGCCGGGTCAAGGCTGCCTACCTGTCTGACCAGCAGATCATCGACCTGGCGTCCTGGGCCGCCCAGGCCCGCGCCACCCACCACGCACCAGGCCACCTCAGCGATCACGCGAACGCTGATGCCAAGGTGGTCCGGCTGCACCGGGACGGTGATGCCGCATGACCGCCCGGTATCACGGTGACCGCTGCCCAGCCTGCGGCAGCCACCAGGTCATCCCCTACGCCGTCCTGGTCGGCGCGGCCGAGGAGTACGGCTACCAGTGCCTGGCCTGCGAGGTCATGTGGCCCGTCCTCACCTACCCCGGTGCTGGCGGCCGGGAACCGGTGGCCCGCAAAAGGAGCCCAGCATCGTGAGTGCCCCGGCGCTGGCCCTCGCCCCCGTGCTCACCGGAGCGGGCACGGGGACGGGAGTGAACACCGGGCTCGTTAGCCGTGCAGGCCACCGTTATCACGCGCTGCGTGAGAACACGGATGGAAAACAGGAGAGCCGGGGAGCGGGGCGCTTCGCAGGCCCTCGTGACTGGCCGGGAGCGCCCCGCTTCCCGCTCTCCATCCTCCCGGCTGCCCGCCAGCCCGGAGGGTGGGCATGACCGCACCGCCCCTGGACTTCGGCTCGGTGCTGGTTGATGACCGCCGCGGGCCACCGGCTGCGATCCCCGGGCTGGATACCGAACTGCTCGACCGCGCCACCCGCGAGGACTACCGGCAGTGGCTGGGCACCGCCATGGCAGCCGGTGGGTGTATGCGCCCGATCAGGCTGCGCGGCACGATCCGCGACATCGACACCACGACCGGGAAATTCTCCGCGACCTGGACACCGGCAACCTGCCCGACAAGGCAATCTATGTGCCGTGCGGGGACCGGCGGGCCTCGGTCTGCCCGCCCTGCGCCGAGACCTACCGGGCCGACACCTACCAGCTCATCCGGGCCGGCTTGGCGGGCGGCAAAGGCGTCCCCGAATCGGTGGCCATCCACCCGTGCGTGTTCGCCACCTTCACCGCCCCCTCCTTCGGCCCCGTCCACACCCGAGTCATAACAACTGGCGGCCGGGTTGCCCGCTGCCGCCCCCGCCGCACGGCCACTTGGTGCCCACACGGGCGGCGGATCTCCTGCGGGCAGCGGCACAAAGACGACGATGCCTGCCTGGGCAAGCCACTGTGCCCGGACTGCTACGACTACTCCGCCGCCGTCGTCTGGAACGCGCACGCCCCCGAACTGTGGCGCCGCACCATCATCACCATCCGCCGCCGCCTCGCCAAGCTCGCCCGCCAGCATGGCATCCGGGTCAAGGTGTCCTACGCCAAGGTCGCCGAGTTCCAGCGCCGCGGGCTGATCCACTTCCACGCCATCTTCCGCCTCGACGGCATAGATCCCGCCCACCCCGAGCGAACCGTCCCACCCCACCCGGCGCTCACCGCCGACGTGCTGGCCGAGGTCATCGGCCAAGCCACCCGCGTCACCTGGTTCGCCACCGTGCCCCACCCGGCCAAGCCGAAAGGCTGGGACATCACCTGGGGCGCCCAGATCGACCCCAGGGTCGTCCGGCTCATCGACGGCCAGATCACCGACGTAGCCGTCGCCTCCTACCTGGCCAAATACGCCACCAAATCCACCGAGCCGGTCGGCGTCCTCCCCGCCAAGATCACCGCTGAGAATGCCGCCGCTTATGCGGACCCTCGGACTCATCAGGGACGGCTGATCGCCGCCTGCCTCAAACTCGGCGCCCACCCACATGAGGACTTCCGGGCACTGCGGCGATGGGCGCACATGCTCGGCTACCGGGGTCACTTCGCCACCAAGAGCCGCCGCTACTCCACCACCATGCGCGTCCTGCGCGCCGCCCGCCGCGACTGGCACCGCCGCCAGCACCCGGCCCCTAAACCTCACGCCGACCCGGCCACGGTCATCACCCTCACCAACCTGGAATGGGCTGGGCGAGGCTGGCGCAGCACCGGCGACGCCGTCCTCGCTCTGTCGGCTGCGGCACGAGCCCGCGAGCACCGACGCGTCGCCCGCGAAGAGATGGCCGCTGCTTCGTGATCGGGAAAGGAGGACATCGATGGAGCAGCTCGTAGAACCAACTGACGAGACTAGCGGCATGCCTCAGCGGACAGAGGGTCCACCACGTTTGCTCTTGACTGTGGAGGAAGCTGCGGAACGCATTGGCATCTGCCGGTCAAACATGTTCAAGCTCATTCGCCAGGGTGATGTCGAGTCCGTGACGATTGGTCGGCTTCGCCGTGTTACCCCCGATGCCTTGGAGGACTTCGTAAGGCGTCTGAGCCAGAGACAGGAGCCTGCGGCCTGATGTCCCGAAACAAGCCGGGCCGCGAGGCCAACCTCCGATCAAGCATTTACCACGGAAGAGACGGCTACTGGCATGGTCGCGTCACAATCGGAGTCCGTGAGGATGGGACTCCCGATCGACGGCACGTCATGTCCAAGGAGAAGGCCAAGGTCACTGCGAAGGTACGCAAGCTCGAACGCCAGCGCGACGACGGCATAGTCATCCGGCCTGGCCGGGCCTGGACAGTAGAGCGTTGGCTGACTCACTGGCTGGAAAACATCGCCAAGCCATCAGTGCGCTACAAGCCGTACATCGGATATCGCACTGCTGTGAACCGGCACCTGATACCTGGGCTTGGTGCCCATCGGATCGACCGTATCCAGCCTGAACATTTCGAGAAGCTGTATGCCCGCATGCTGGCCCGCGGGCTCAGACCCGGCACCGCACACCAGGTACACCGCACCGCCCGTACTGCGTTCGGCGAGGCGTTCCAACGGGGCCACATTGCCAGGAATCCGGTTGCTCTGGCCAAGCCGCCGCGAGTTGAAGACATGGAAGTAGATCCCTTCGAGGCCGAGGAGATCGAGCGCATCCTGACCGTGGCCTTGCAGAAACGCAACGGAGTCCGGTTCGTCATTGCCCTCGCGCTGGGGCTGCGCCAGGGCGAGGCACTCGGGTTGAAGTGGGCACGGCTTCATGAGCCGAGCAAGACCCTGGAGATCAGGAAGGGACTGCAACGGCAGATGTGGCAGCACGGCTGCGCTGACCCACATGCCTGCGGGGCCCGGTATCACAAGACCAAGCCGTGCCCGAAGAACTGCAAACGGCATCGACGGCCCTGCCCGCCGCCCTGCCCGCCAAACTGCACCGGCCATGCCCGCTGGTGCCCGGATCGCCGCGATGGCGGGCTGGTCGAGGTGGAGGTCAAGTCTGCGGCTGGCCGTCGCGGCATCGCCCTGCCCGACCAACTGTTTGCCTTGATCACCGAGCACCACCACCGCCAGGACCAGGAACGGGAACACGCCGGAACCGAATGGCACGAGGGTGGCTGGATGTTCACTCAGCCGACCGGCAAGCCGATCGATCCCCGTCGCGACTACGACGAGTGGAAGGCCCTGCTCCAAGAGGCAGGAGTCCGAGAGGCGCGGCTGCATGACGCGCGTCACACGGCGGCCACGACACTCCTGCTGCTCGGCATCCCGGAACGAGCTGTGATGGACGTCATGGGCTGGTCAAACGCCGCCATGGTCAAGCGCTACGCCCACGTCACCGCCCGGCTGCGCCGCGACATCGCTGACCGGCTCAACGCGTTCCTGTGGGCGTCGAATGAGACTAAAAATGAGACTGGCGATACTTAAGACTGACTCTATAGGATCTTCGGCCAGGGGAATCGCCTGGTCAGAGGTGGTGGTCAGGGGCGGGGTCGAACCGCCGACCTTCCGCTTTTCAGGCGGACGCTCATACCAACTGAGCTACCTGACCGCGCCTGAGCCGCTTGCCATCAATGGAGATCAAGCAGACCCAGCCGAGCGGTCCTGACGGGACTTGAACCCGCGACCTCCACCTTGACAGGGTGGCGAGCTAACCGACTGCTCTACAGGACCATGCGTGCTGACCAGGCTGGTCAGCGGTGCCCCCAACGGGATTCGAACCCGTGCCGCCGCCTTGAAAGGGCGGTGTCCTGGGCCACTAGACGATGGGGGCCGGACGGCCTTCGCCGCCTTGACCCTTGGCGCCCGCCGTCGGGGACTGCCCCAGCATAGGGGACAACTGGCGTGCCCGGCAAAGCGGAACCGGGCGCCCCGGTCGCACCCTGGCGACAGCCTGCCGGAACGCGCGCCGCATCCGGCACCGGCGGCCGGCACAGCCGCCACCGCGCCGGCCCGGGCGGTCACCAGCACTAAAACGATCATGGCGGAACCCCTTGCGCATTTACTCATTTTTCGACACGGTAGGCACTCGACCAACAACTCAGGGTCACTACTGCCTGTTACTGGCCATGTTTGGCCATGCCGGGATCAGTTGCAGAGAGTTAGATACCAGTTGCACTGCGCACGACGGCACCGCAAGGCCGAGTAGGCATAGCCAAGCCGAGACAGAGCAGAGAGAGCAACACCGTGCATAACGGAGAGCACGCCCCGCTCCCCCGAAGGCCGACCCGCCGGCCGCCGGCCCATGGACGGCCCACTTACCCGCCAGCAGCCCGCGGGCAGCCAGCGCATGCGGCCCGGTCCGGCCGCCACCGGCTGCCGGAGGCCCCGCCCGTGTCCAGCCGCGAAGTCTTCGCCAGCACCGAGTTCCGCGCCCTGTGGTCCGCTCAGCTGCTGTCCTCGGCCGGGGATCAGTTGGCCCAGGTCACCATCGGGTTCGTCGTGTATGCCAAGACTGGTCGCCGTTCCTGGCCGCGCTGATGGCGCTGGCCGGCCTGCTCGGCCTGGTGGCGGCGGCCGTGCTGGCCACCGACTGGATCCGCCGGCACGTGGAGGTACTGACCCGGCTGGACGGCCCGCAGCCGCCCCAGCTCACCGGCCCGCAGCCGCCCCAGCACACCGACCGCAGGACTGCCCGGCCGCCCTGCCACCCCGGCCCGCGGACGCACCGCACCGGCTCGCCGGCCCGCACCAGCGGCCCGCTCACTCCACGCACCGGCTCGCTGGCCGGCCCGAGCGGCCCGGCGGGCTGCCCGCCGGGCCGCTCGGCGCATCCGCGCAGCTCGGCGCGTCCGCGCAGTTGCCTGGCCGCCGAAATCAGGTGCCCGGCCGCTGGGACCAGCTATATGGCCACCGGGCGCAGCTGATCGGCCGTCGGCACACCCATCGTGCGCCGCGCGACGTGCGCGACCTGCCCGGCGAGGCCCGGCTAGCTGCCGCCCGTCTTCTTGATCAGGTTCTCGGCGATCGACGTGCCTTCCCCCTCATCGGGGATGACGATCCACCCGGCCAGGTAGATCAGCGCGCCCACGCCAACTGTGATCACCGAGACAGCCAAGAAGATGAGCCGGACCAGGGTGGCGTCGATACCGAAGTACTCAGCGATCCCGGAGCAGACGCCGGCCACCAGCCGGCCGTCCCGCGTCCGGACTAGCCGCTTAGGCGGATTGGGCTCAGTCATGCCTCGATCATTCCCGGTCATACTGGGTCCAGACAGTCAAACGCCGCACGCATACGCTGGTGGGGTAGGTAACGGTTGACCGGAAGGACCCGCCCATGCCGAACGCCGCAGGCCAGCTAGCCGCCGAGCTCGATCTGCTGCGGATCGACAAACAGCTGAGCCAGGACGAGATCCTGGTCCGCGACACGGTTCGGGCATTCGCCGCGGAACGGGTCATGCCGCATGTCGCGGACTGGTTCGAGGCCGGCACGCTGCCCCGGGAACTAGCCCCCGAGCTGGGCAAGCTGGGCCTGCTCGGGATGCACCTGACCGGCTACGGCTGCGCCGGGATGGGCGCCGTCGCCTATGGCGTGGCCTGCCGTGAGCTGGAAGCGGCCGACTCGGGCTTGCGCAGCCTGGTCTCCGTGCAGGGCTCGCTGGCCATGTTCCCGATCTGGAAGTACGGCTCGGATGAGCAGAAAGAGGAGTGGCTGCCGCGGATGGCGGCCGGCGAGGCAGTGGGCTGTTTCGGGCTGACCGAGCCGGATCACGGCAGCGATCCGGGCAGCATGGCCACCACGGCCAAGCCGAACGGGACCGGCTGGGTGCTGAACGGCACCAAGATGTGGATCACCAACGGGTCGGTAGCCGATATCGCCGTGGTGTGGGCGCGCACGCCGGACGGCATCCGCGGCTTCCTGGTGCCCAAGAGCGCCCGGGGTTTCACCGCCCGGAACATCCACAAGAAGCTGTCGCTGCGCGCGTCGATCAGCTCCGAACTGCACTTCGATGGCGTGAAGCTGCCCGCCGAGGCGATGCTGCCCGGGGTGTCCGGGCTCAAGGGGCCGCTGTCCTGCCTGTCCGAGGCGCGGTACGGCATCACCTGGGGCGCGACCGGGGCGGCCCGGTCCTGCCTGGAGGCGGCCACGGACTACGCCCGGACCCGGGAGCAGTTCGGCCAGCCGATCGGCAGTTTCCAGCTCATCCAGGGCAAGCTGGCCTGGATGCTGGCCGACCTGCAGCGCGCCCAGTTGCTGGCGCTGCACCTGGGCCGGCTCAAGGAGGCCGGGGAGATCACCCCGGAGCAGGTCAGCTTGGGCAAGATGTGCAACGTGCGGGCCGCCCTGGACATCGCCCGGCAGGCCCGGACCATCCTTGGCGCCAACGGGATCACGCTGGAGTACCCGGTGATCCGGCACGCGGCCAACCTGGAGTCGGTGCTTACTTACGAGGGCACCGAGGAGATCCACACGCTGGCCCTCGGCCAGGCCATCACCGGCATCTCCGCCTACCGCTGACCGCCCGCGGCGCCCGAGGTCACCTTAGAGACAGCGCCGCGAGCGCGGCGTTGACGATCGAGCCCGGGTCCAGGTCGTGCGCCCGGTACAGGTCGGCGACGGCGCCGGACTGGCCGAAGCTGTCCACACCCAGGCTGACCGCAGGTACCCCGAGCGCGGAGCCGAGCCAGCTCAGCGTGTGCGAGGCGGCATCGTGCACGGTGACGATCGGGGCCCGGTCCGGGAACGCGGTGCGCAGCGCGCCGGGGATGGACGGTGCCGTCGCGGTGCGCACGCCCTGCCGCAGCGTCCGCTGCCAGGCCCGGTACAGCCGGTCAGCCGAGGTCACGTCGATCACGCTGGCCGCGATTCCTTCCTCGCGAAGCTCAGCCGCGGCCGCCAGCACCTCGGGCAGCACCGCGCCGCAGCCCGCGAGATGCACCCGGGGCGCGGCCTCGGCCAGGTCCCCCGCCTCGGCCAGCCGGTACGCGCCGGCCAGCACCTGCCTGCGCAGCACCGCATCGCCCAGCCTCTCCCGCGCGTCCGCGAACGGCTGCTGGTCAATGGCCCGGGTGCTCAGCCGGAAGTAGAACGCGCCGCTGTCCACCGCGCCCGGTGGCACCGCCCCGGGCGGCCCGCCGCCGGATGGCGCGGTGGGCGGGGCATCACCCGGGGCGGCCGTGGCCGCCGCGATGGCCTGCAACGCGCCGCACATCAGCCAGTCCAGCGCCACCGCGTAGGCGGGCTCGATGAACGTGACCCCGGGCAGCTCCAGCCCGACCGACGCGGTGATCGTGGACTGGTGCGCGCCGCCCTCCGGCGCCAGGGTGACCCCGGACGGCGTGCCGGCCACGATGAACCGCGCCCCCGAGTACACCGAGTAGATGAACGCGTCCAGCCCGCGCAGCACGAACGGGTCGTACACCGTACCCACCGGCAGCAGCGGCTGGCCGGACAGGTCCCAGGCCAGCCCGAGCTGGCCGAGCAGCAGGAACAGGTTCATCTCGCTGATACCCAGCTCGATGTGCTGCCCCTCCGGTCCCTCAGACCACTTCAGCACCGGATCATCGGCCCACGCCCGCCGCGCGGCCGGGCTGAACACCCGCACCCGGTTGATGAACCCGGCCAGGTTGGTCGAGGTGGCCACATCTGGCGCCGCCGTGACCAGGTAGGGCGCCACGCTTTCCCGCCGGGACAGGTCAACCAGAATTCTGCCGAACGCTTCCTGGGTGGCCAGTGCCCGGCTGGCCCGGATCCCGGTGGCGTCGGGGATGGTCAACGCGGGCGCGGGCGCCCGCGGCGGCCTGGTCAGCTGCTCCCGCCGGGCCGCGGTCCACTGGCCGGCCGGGGTCATCGGATCGAACCGGTCCCACTCGGTCTCCGGGGTGAGCCTGAGCCGGGTGCGCATCTCGTCGATCTGCTCGCTGGTCAGCAGCGCGGAGTGGTTCCGCGGGTTGCCCGCGATCGGCAGCCCCCAGCCCTTGACCGTGTACACGAACACCACGCTGGGCCGGTCCTTCTCCGCGTCGCACTGCGCGAAGCTGTCCAGCAGCGACCCCAGGTCGTGCCCGGCCAGGTCGGTGACCAGGGTGGCCAGTTCGCCATCCGGGATGTCCGCGCAGAACCGGCTCACCTCCGGCGGTGCCCCGTCCAGGAACCGGCCGCGCAACTCCGCGGGGGCCAGGCCGAACAGCGACTGGTAGTGCTCGTTCGGCATGGCGTCGATCCAGCCGCGGAGCTGGCCGCCGCCGGGCCGGGCGAACGCCGCGGCCAGCCGCTGGCCGTATTTGGCCTCGACCACGTGCCAGCCGGCCGCGGTGAACTGCTGCTCCCACTGGGCGATGCGCACCCCGGGCACCACCCGGTCCAGCGACTGCCGGTTCAGGTCCACGATCCACATGACCGAGCCGAGCCCGTCGGTGGCCGGGTCCGCGACCGCCTCCCAGATGTTGCCCTCGTCCAGTTCGGCGTCGCCGATCAGCGCGATGAACCGGCTCCGCGGCCGCGGGCCGAAGTGCGCGTCCACGTACCGCCGGACCGCCGCGGCGAACAGCGGCGCGGCCGCGCCGAGGCCGACCGAGCCGGTGGAGAAGTCGGGCCCGTCCGGGTCCTTGGTCCGGCTCGGGTAGGCCTGCAGGCCGCCGAACGCGCGCAGCGTGGTCAGGTAGCCGCGGTCCAGGTTGCTGAGCAGGTACTGGATGGCGTGGTAGACCGGCGAGGCGTGCGGCTTCACGCTGACCTTGTCCGGCCCGTCGAGGAAGCTGAAGTAGAGCGCGGTCATGGCGCTGACCAGGCTGGCGCTGGACGCCTGGTGGCCGCCGACCTTGACGCCGTCGCCGGTATCCCGGTCGTGGTTGGCCGCGTCCACGATGCGGGTGGCCAGCCACAGCACCCGCTGCTGGATCTCGCCGAGCACGGCCAGATCGGCCTGGGCCGCGGCGCTGCGGCCGGTGCTGGTCACGGTCATCGCCCACCAGCATCGCATCCGCGACCGCCGGGCGGCCAGCGCGGGCTGGTTCTGCGACGATGGACGGATGATCGATTCGTCCGAGGTGCGTAACGACGCCAGCGGGTCCCGGTTCGTCTCCGGGTCCCCCGGTAAAGAAGCCGAGCTGTTCTACCGGGTCCGCAACGGCCGGCTGATACTCGTGCACACCGAAGTGCCCATCGAGCTGGAGGGCCACGGGATCGGCGGGAAGCTGGTCAGCGCGGCGGTGAACTACGCGGCCGGGCACGGCCTGGTCGTGGTGCCGTCCTGCCCGTTCGCGCAGTCCTGGCTGGGGCGCCACCCCGACGTCGCGGCCCGGGTCCAGCTCGACCAGCCCGGGTAAGCGGCTATGACTGTTCCGCTGTTTGCCCGCTACATATTCTTCGCCCTGGGGCTGTTCCTGGTCATCACCGATGGGATCAGCGTCGTCGGGACGCTGATCGTGCCCCGGCCGGCCGGCGGACGGCTGATGGTCTGGGTGGACCGGGCCAATCATGCCTGGTTCGAGCTGATCACCAAGCCGCTCAGCGATTACCAGCGGCGGGACCGGGTGCTCGCCGCGGAAGCGGCCACCCTGCTCGTCTTCCAGCTGGTGGCCTGGCTCGCGGTCGCTTATCTGGGCTTCACCCTGATGCTGTGGCCGTTCGTGCCTACCTTCAGCGACGCGCTGGATACGGCCGGCCCGGCGCTGTGGTTCATCGGCGATTCGAGCGTGCACGGCTGGGGCGAGCGGCTGGTCCAGTACGCCGCGGCGTTCTTCGGGCTGGTCACGGTCACCCTGCAGATTGCCTACCTGCCCACCCTGTACTCGGCGTTCAACCGCCGGGAGACCGACATCGCGCTGCTGAACGCCCGCGCGGGCGTGCCGTCCTGGGGCCCGGAACTGCTGGCCCGGACGCACTACGCACTGGGCTCCGGGCAGTCCACCATCGGCACCCTGCCCGACTTCTACGAGCAGTGGGAGCGCTGGGCGGCGGACATCGCGGAAAGCCACACCACGTACCTGCCGCTGGTCCGGTTCCGTTCCCCCCGGCCACTGTCCTCCTGGGTCACCGCGTTGCTCTCAGTCCTCGACTCGGCGGCGATGTACCTGGCGTTGTCCCCGGACGCCGCCCCCACCGTGCCCGCCCGGCTGTGCCTGCGCAGCGGCTTCCAGTGCTTCAGCGACATCGCCCGCGCGCTGGGCGTAACGGTGCCGGATGAGCCGGACGTGGCGATGGGCATCAGCCTGACCTACGACGACTTCCTGAAGGGCATCGCTCACATGCGCAAGGTTGACTTCCCGATCGAGCGGGACCCGGCCGATGCGTGGCCCGACTTCCTGGGCTGGCGGGTCAACTACGAACACGCTGCGTACGGGGTGGCCATGGCCGTCCATGCCGTCCCTGCCCTCTGGTCCGGCCCGCGCAAGCACAAAGCCCAGCAGATCGCGCCGTTCCGGCCAGCGCCGGGCCGTCCAGCCGGGTACCACCCGGCCAAAGGCCGCCTGGCCAAGGGCCGCTCATCCCGCAACCACCGCGCCGACGACCACCGCGCCGGAGAACACGGCGCCCAGGAGCACGCGGCCAAGCCGCACACCGCCAAGGAGCACGCGGCCAAAGACCACGCGGCCAAAGACCACCGCCCCGGTGAAGGCGTAGCCCAGGATCCTCGGCCAGGCGGCGACAGTGCGACAGACCATTGATCATGGTCCCGGACTTCTTTCACGCGAATGGTGCGTTTCATGGGGGTTTTGTCCGGATTGTGCGTACCAACGCGTGAAAAGTGGCCACTCACGCTCAAGCCCAGCTCGGGCGGAGGTGCAGTTACCCGGTCGGCACCCAGCGCAGCCCGTCCTTCTCCTGGCAAACGATCGTCTGGCCGTCTCGGGCGATTCCAGCTATGCCCGCTCGGATGCGCGGCAGTACTCACCCGACTCGTAGCAGGTGCCCTCATCGCTGACCGGATAGCAGCGCCGCGCCGACGCCTGTGGCCGGGCTGGCGAGGCGGCGGGGCGGGTGGGCTGGCCGCGGGCCGTCCGGCCGCGTGGTGATGCTCGCGGCGCGCCGGCGTCAGTTCGTCGTCCACCTTGGCCACCACGTGCCGGGCCGCCAATGATTACGAGCGCCGCGAACACGGACAGACCGATGACCCAGACCCGGCCGTTTCTCTTAGTGGTCATATCGATACGACGCGCTACCAGGCGGCCCGGTTGACCGCCACCGGTAAGCGCGGCCGCCCGGTGAGTCGGTACGCTTCGTGCGACGGCGCCGGCCTGGCCGGCCGCGCCGGGGCGTTAGCTCAATGGCAGAGCAGCGGACTTTTAATCCGTCGGTTCAGGGTTCGAGCCCCTGGCGCCCCACCAGCCCCACAGCCCCACCAGCCCCACCAGCCACAGCCCCACAGTAACTTGTGTCACTTCGGCTGAGGCTTGACAAGTGTGCTTCGGTAATGGCTGACGGCGTTCCGGGCCGTTCCTTGATCATTCTTGCCGCCTTGGGCCCGACGTCCAGGTGGTGGCGGGCGCCTATCCATGGTTACTATCCGGAATAGCCGTACTGGCGGGGGCTGCGTCACTTCAATCGCAGGAGGTACCGGTGAATATCACTCTTCCCCAACTGAAGGCCGGCGACAAAGACGCACCGCACGACCGGATGGTGCACCGGCTGCAAGGCCTATGCACTGCGCTTGGCAACCCGGTCACGATCGATGGCGTGTTCGGCGCGAACACGGAGGCCGCGGTCAAGGCTCAGCAGAAGGCTTTCGGGCTGTCCCAGTCCGGGGTCGTTGACGATGGCACCTGGTCGAAACTGATCGGGGGCTAGAACGGCAGGACGGTTCGCCTGATGCTGGACGGCTGCCGTTCGGCTGATAGGCGGCAGTGCTCCGCCCGATGCTTGGTCCAAGGATCAATCAAGTCCCCGTAGCTCCATGCAGGTCAGGACGGCCATCGCTGGCGGGCACGACTACCTGGCCGTGGGTTTCCTCGGTGCGTTCCGGCAACAGCAGCAGGGCGCCGATGAGGAAGCACACCGCGCCGATCAGAGTCTGTGTGCTGGCTCTGCCGACGTTGTGCACCTGGCCGGTGAGCGGATTGACGTAGGCGGCGATAGCAGACACGCCGAAGGCAACCGACCCGGCCAGGTTGGCCAGGGTGATCCACCACGACCACTCCTTTGGGCGCCAGGCAGCCCAGCCGTGGCAGACCTCATACCAGGCCAGCAGGCTGGACACCAGGAAGCAGACCGAGCCGATCGCGTCGGGCCGCCACACGTGCTGATGAGCAGCCTGCGCGGACAGGCCAGCCACGGTGGCGGTGCCGGTGCTGACGTTGAAGAACAGGGTCCCGGCGAACTGCACGCCAGTGGCCCACCAGTCGATCCGCCTCGGCTGGTAGGCGAAGAACCGCCGGTGCGCCGGATTGACAGCGGCCGGGGCGGCGTTGACCGCCTCCCGGTAGGTCAAGAACGCGGCCGAGGTGAAGAACAGCGAGCCGATGAAGAACGTGACGTTGTCCCACTCGGTCCCCACCGCGCTGGCGTAGCCGGATATCGAGCCGAGGGCGAACAGCAGCGACCCGATGGCGAACAGGACGGCGATCCACCAGCCCCGCGCCCGCGGCGCCCACCACGTCGACCCGGCAGGCGCCTTCAGGTGCTTGCGGTGGTGGCGGGATTCCCAGCGAACGATCACGCCGTCCGGGCGCACATGATCCACAAACGTCACCGGGGCGCCGATGCTGAGCTCGCGGCCGCCGCCGTCCCGTCCGGCCATGAACACGTCCTATCCGCTCGGCTCAATCCTCCAGAACGGGTGAGCGGATACTCATCCTCCCTCTGGGGTGATGACGGCGTGAGACGCTGCCGGGCAGCATCGGAAGCAGGACCAGTGCGAGGGGATGCTGATATGGCACTGCACAGCCGGGAGACCGTCCGTGATGAGCTTGATGACTGCGTGTTCGCCGATCGCGACCTGACCCGGCCGATACACAAGTACCGGTTCCCGGCGGAGGGGACGCCGCCGAGGGATGCGTTCCAGCTGGTGTCGGACGAGCTGATGCTCGATGGCAACGCGCGGCAGAACCTGGCCACGTTCTGCCAGACGTGGGAGGAACCCGAGGTAATGGGCCTGATGGCGCTGTCGATCAACAAGAACATGATCGACAGAGATGAGTATCCGCAGACCGCAGAGATCGAGCGCCGGTGCGTGCACATGATGGCCGACCTGTGGAACGCGCCCGAGGCGGCCAACACCGTGGGCGCCTCGGCCATCGGCTCGTCGGAGGCGTGCATGCTGGCCGGGATGGCGGCCAAGTGGCGGTGGCGGGCCAAGCGCCGGGCGGACGGGAAGCCGATCGACAACCCGAACATGGTGTGCGGCCCGGTGCAGGTGGTGTGGCACAAGTTCGCCCGCTACTGGGACATCGAGATGCGCGAGGTCCCGATGGCCCCGGGACGGTACATGATGGATCCCGCCTCGATGCTGGAGCGGGTGGACGAGAACACGATCATGGTCGTGCCGACCCTGGGCGTCACCTACACCGGCGCGTACGAGCCGGTGGCCGACCTGGCGGCCGCCCTGGACAAGTTGCAGGCCGATACCGGCCTCGACGTTGACATTCACGTGGACGGCGCCAGCGGCGGCTTCCTGGCCCCATTCTGCGCACCCGACGTGGCCTTCGACTTCCGGCTGCCCCGGGTCAAGTCGATCAGCGCCTCGGGGCACAAGTTCGGGCTAGCCCCGCTGGGCGCGGGCTGGGTCGTCTGGCGCGATGCCGCCGAACTCCCCGAGGAACTGATCTTCCACGTGAACTACCTCGGCGGCGACATGCCGGTGTTCCAGATCAACTTCTCCCGGCCGGCCGGGCAGATCATCGCCAGCTACTACAACTTCCTCCGGCTCGGTCACGAGGGCTACCGCCGCATCCACCAGGCGTCCTATGACATCGGCCAGTACCTGGCCGCCGAGATCGTCAAGCAGGGACCGTTCGAGCTGCTCTGCGACAGCAACCCCAACACCGGTATCCCGACGGTCACCTGGCGGATCCGGGAGGGCGAAGACCCCGGCTACACGCTGTTCGACCTGGCCGACCGGCTGCGCAACAAGGGATGGCAGGTGCCCGCCTACACCCTCACCGGAACGGCCTCAGACATCCCCGTACAGCGGATCCTGGTCCGCCTGGGCGTCAGCCGGGACCTGGCCGCCCTGCTGCTCGAGGACTTCCGCGAGGCCGTGGCCCACTTCAGCAAGCACCCGGTCACCGTGTCCATGACCAAGGAGGAGTCCGGCGGGTTCAGCCACCTGTAACCGGCAATCGCCGGGGTAATCAGAGTGAGCGGCCGTGGGCGACACACGTGCCGCACCGGCAGCCAGTCTCCAGTTCCGCGCGTGACTCGGCCGCGTGCAGCTTCGTCGCCACCATCACCAGCGAGCCGCCGGTGCCGATCATCACCCACCAGGGAATGGCCAGATTCAGCCAGTCACCACCGGTATAGATGGCCACCCCGCGGGCGAGGAACATGGCCGGCCAGCCTGCGGCTATCGGCAGGCCAACCAGCAAGCCCAGGCCAGCCCGCCAGTTACGGCCCCGGAACCGGGCCGTCGCGTGCGGCCAGATCTGCCTGGCCACCCCGGCATACCCGGCCAGCAGCATCACCCAGGACAACGCGCACTCGACCAGCAAGACCCGCAACACAATGCGCATCGCTGCCCCCTTTCCTGCTTCCTCCATCGTCGCCCCGGGACGCCGCCAGCACAATGCTCCGGCGCTTCTGTTGGCGGCGGGCCGCCTGACGGCTCCTATCCCCGTCACGCTCACCTCGTGAAAGGACAGGCCGATGAAGGTTCTCCGGTTCCTCGCCCCGCTGCTGGCCGTCTGCGGGGCCGGGATCACCCTGCTCGGCCACGGTCAGCGAATCCGCGCCGGGCAGTCAGCAGTTCGAGGCGTTCATCGGCGACGACGTCACGGGCAACGGCGCACCGGGTTTCGCCGTGGTGTCCAGCAACGAACTCTCGGTGCTGTGGTGGCGGTCCGTCATCATCCGGCAGATCAGCCCAATGGCTGGATAACCAGGTGGCGTCCGGGGGCGGCGGGCGGCCGGGCGGCGGGTGCTGGCGTTCGGCAAAATAGGTCATGAGGTGGCCGCCCGGCGGGTCAGCGTGGCTGCCGCGGTCAATGCCGCGGCCACGAAGAACGCGATGATCAGCCACAGCCCATGCCGGAACGCGGCCAGCGGGTCGGTGGCTGAAACGTGGGCCAGCACGGCGACCAGGCCGGCCACGCCGAGCACGGTGCCGACCTGGCGGGCCATGTTGAGGATGCCGCTGCCGGTGCCGAACCGGGCCGGGGTGAGCGACGCGCTGCCCGCGGCCAGCAGGGTCGGGATGCTCAGCCCGACCCCGGCGCCGCCGAGCAGCTGGGCGGGCAGCAGGTGGGTCAGGTAGGCCGGGTGGACCTGGATCTGGCTCAGCCAGAGCGCCTGGCCGCCCGCGTTCACCACGCAGCCGAGCACCGCGACCCGGCCGGGGGCGCCCACCCGGGCGGCCAGCCGGGGCGCGACCACCCGGGCGAACGGCAGCACCATCAGCGGGCCTGGCGCGATGGCCAGCCCGGCCTCGACCGCGGTGTAGTGCCAGACGCCGGTGAGGAACTCGACCGAGTTCAGCACGAACGCGCCGAAGCCCGCGTAGTACAGGATCGACGCGGCGAACGCGCCACTGAACGTGCGGGCGCGGAGCAGTTGCAGCTCGATGACCGGGGAATGGTGCCGGTGCGAGCGCCACACCATGGCCACGCCGCTGGCCAGCGCGGCGGCCAGCACGCCGAGGAAACCAGCCGAGGCCCAGCCCCAGGTCGGCGCCTCGACCAGGGCGTACGCGATCAGGCCGACGGACGCGGCGAGCGCCGCGGCGCCGATCACGTCCGGGCGGCCGCGGGACTGCTCGTCCTCGCTCTCCGGGACGATGCGCAGCGCGAGCAGCGTGGCCGCCAGCCCGACCGGCAGGTTGATCCAGAACACCCAGCGCCAGTCGATCTGGACCAGTGCGCCGCCGATCACCGGCCCGAGCGCGGCGCCGAGCGCGCCGACCGCGGCCCAGGTGCCGATGGCCCGCGGCCGGGCCGGGGCGGGCACGGCCGCCAGCAGCAGGGACAGCGACGCGGGCACCATCAGGCCGGCCCCGGCCGCCTGGATGACCCGGGCCACGATCAGCGCTTCGACCCCCGGGGCCAGGCCGCAGAGCAGCGACCCCCCGGTGAACCCGATCAGGCCGGCCACGAACAGCCGGCGCCGCCCGACCCGGTCCGCCCACCGGCCGGCCGGGACCAGCACGGCGGCGAACACGATGGTGTACGCGTTCAGCACCCAGGACAGCTCGCTCAGGCTGGTCCCGGCGTACTGCTTGCCGATGTACGGGAACGCCAGGTTGACGATGAACAGGTCCAGGCTGGACATGAACACGGCCAGGGCCAGCACGCCGACGATCGCGGCCGCCTGGCGGGGGCTGCGCCCGGTGTCGGGGACGGCCGCGGCCGGCGCGGCGGCGGAGGGGGCAGGCGTGGCCTCGGGGCGGGAAGTCACGGGCGATCTCCTGGCGGGTAGATCCGAAATCTGGACTCACCATACCCCGGCTCCGGCGGGTGCGTCCAGAAATCGGACTAACGAGGTATCGTGGGGGCATGAACGCTCTGACCAGCCAGCCGCGGGAGTGCTCGGTGGCCCGCACGCTGGACATCGTGGGCGAGAAGTGGGCCCTGCTCGCGGTGCGGGAGGTGTTCCTCGGCGACCGCCGGTTCGACGAGATGGTGCGGCGCACCGGGGCGCCCCGGGACACGCTGGCGGCCCGGCTGCGCACGCTGACCGCGGCCGGCATCCTGGAGCGGCGGCAGTACTCCGGCCACCCGGCCCGGTTCGAGTACCACCTGACCGAGGCCGGCCGCGACCTGTACCCGGTCATCCAGACGCTGATGCGCTGGGGCGACCGGTACCTGGCCAGCCCGGACGGGCCCCCACTGGTCCTCGAGCACCGCTGCGGGGAGCGGCTGGTGCCGCAGCTTGTCTGCCAGGCGTGCGGCGAGCCGCTGCAGGCCCGGGACACCAAGCCGGCCAATTCAAAAGACTAAGTACTTTAATATTTAGCGCCACTGCCCGGCTAACGTCATACCCGCCTACTCGGCGGCGTGGTAACAACTCCTGCCCGATATGCCGGCACCCCGGCCGATGCCCGCTCGATGACAAGCTTCGGCTCAGGTGAGGGTGCGCAGGCCGTCCAGCAGGCGGTGCAGCACATCCGGGGACGGCGGCGTATAGCTGCCTGGCACCGGCGGTGCGGGCGGAGGCACGGCGGTGCCCGGCGGACCCCCGTCTCTGGCCGCGTTCAGTTCGCTGGCCAGATGGGTCCCGGGACGCCGCCGGGGCAGCGGTTCCAGGTCAGGGACCCAGGACGCCTGCGCGTAGGTGACCTGGCCCTGGTCGAGATAGATGACCCCGGCCTGGTCGCCGTCGATCTCCCTGCTGGCCGTGCTGGCCCCGGCGGCCAGCTGATCTTCAGCCGAACGCGGCGTCGAACCGGGCCCCGCAGATCACCGAGCCGTCCGGCCGCCTCGTTGGCGAACACCAGCCGCAGGTACCGTTCCCCGCTCGGCCCCCAGCCGGTCATCGGCGTGGCCGCCACCTGCGACACCCGGAACAGCCAACCGGCCCCTGCTCCTGATGATCTATGCCTAACGCCAGTGCCTGCTGACCGCCGCCGCCCCGCCCCCGGCCGCCACTGGCCGGCGCCGACGACATGAGTGTTTCAGCCACGCTGTCTGGACCACCTGGCTGGTTCAGCCTGTGAGTCCGGTCTGGGGCCGACCGCCGCCCGCCTGGACCTCAGGCCAGGGTGAGGAACATCTTCTCCATCTGCTCCTCGGTCATCGGCGAACTCGGCCCGGCTTCCGCGCACTGCCGCATGCCGCTAGCCACGATCTTGAACCCGGCCCGGTCCAGCGCCCGGCACACCGCCGCCAGCTGGGTGACCACCTCTTCGCAGTCCCGCCCGGACTCGACCATGGAGATAACCCCAGCCAGCTGGCCCTGCGCCCGGCGCAGCCGGTTGAGCACCTGGTTTTCGGCCGCATCGTCGATCTTCATTAGTTACCTCCCTCCTGCGCCCTCTGCTAGCCTTCATGTGCAGAATACCCAGCAGGGTATTGTGGCCGGGTCAGCTGGTAGCCGGACTGCGGCGAGAACTCGGCCACCAGGGAGAACCGGTCGCCCCGGATCAGCGTGTGCCGCCACTCCACCGGGCGGCCCGCCGCGTAGCCCAGCCGGTCGATGGCCAGCGCCCCGGCGCCGGGCGGGATCTGCAGCAGGCGGCGCTGGGCCCGGCTGGGCACGACCGCCTGGATGTGCTCGTGGCCGCTCTCCAGCCGCAGCCCGGCGCGCGCCGCCAGCTCGTCATACAGTGCGGTGTGCGTGAAGTCCGCGTCCAGCAGCGGGGCGGCGACGTCCGCGGGCAGCCAGACGATATCCAGCGCCAGCGGCTCGCCGCCGGCCAGCCGGAGCCGCTCCAGCCGGAACAGCGGCGTGTCCCCGGCCAGCGCGAGCCGGTCCGCGACCACTCCGTCGGCGCACAGTTCCCGCGCCCGGACCAGGCTGGTCTGCCGCTGGCCCGCCGACTCGACCGAAGCGAACAGCGAGTAGAGCGCGCCCAGCGGCTGGGCGATGCCGCCCGGCCCGGCCAGCCGGGGGCGGCGGCCCCGCTCGGCCACCACCACGCCGTCCGCGCGCAGTTCCCGCAGCGCGGCCCGGACGGTGTGCCGGCTCACCGCGTACTCGCCGGTCAGCGCCAGCTCGCCGGGGAACGAGTCGCGGAACGCGCCGGCCGCCAGCCGCCGGTGCAGGTCGTCCCGGAGCTGCGCCCACAGCGGCAGCGGGCTGCGCCGGTCCAGCGGCTGGGCCCCGCCGCCGGCCGGATGGGCGCTCGTGTCGGTGACCACAGACCCTCCTCCTTGAGCCCCTGTCCGAATGATCGTACATTTGGTGCAAGAGAGAAAGCCCGGCCGAGCCCGGGCCGGGGGGAGGCCGCATGGTTGACGTGGTCCCGATCGAGACGCCCAGCCTCGGCGACCGGAGTTACCTGGCGCACGACGGGGACGTCGGCGTGGTCATCGATCCACAGCGGGACGTGGACCGGGTCAGCGACCTGGCCGCCGGGCTGGGGATCCGGGTCACCCACGTGGCCGAGACGCACATCCACAACGACTACGTGACCGGCGGCCTGGCCCTGGCCCAGGCGGCCGGCGCGCGCTACCTGATCAACGCGGCCGACCCGGTCCGGTTTACCCGCACCCCGGTGCACGATGGCGACCGGGTGCCGATCAGCGAGGCACTGGCGTTGCGGATAATGGCCACCCCAGGGCACACGTTCACCCATGTCGCCTACGTGCTGGAGCACGGCGGGAGAGTGGCCGGGGTGTTCACCGGCGGGTCGCTGCTGTACGGCTCGACCGGGCGGCCGGACCTGCTCGGCCCGGACAGCACGCCGGCCCTGGCCCGGGCCCAGTACCGGTCGGCCCACCGGCTGGCTACCGAGCTGCCCGACGGTGCACCGATCTTCCCCACGCACGGGTTCGGCAGCTTCTGCGCGGCCACCCAGAGTGACGCGCAGTCCTCCACCATCGGCCGCGAGAAACAGGTCAACCCGGCGCTCACCCGCGAGGAACGCAGCTTCGTCGAAGCCCTGCTGGCCGGCCTGGACGCGTGGCCCGCCTACTACGCGCACATGGCCCCGGCCAACGCGGCCGGGCCAGCCGCCGCTGACCTGTCCCCGCCACACCGCGCCGACCCGGCCGAACTCCGCCGCCGCATCGAGGCCGGCGAATGGGTGGTGGACCTGCGCGACCGGGTGGCGTTCGCGGCGGGTTTCCTGCCCGGCTCGGTCGCCTTCCCGCTCGACGGCAGCTTCGCCACCTACCTCGGCTGGGTGCTGCCCTGGGGCACCCCGGTGACCCTGCTCGGCGAGAGCCCGGACCAGGTCGCCGCGGCCCAGCGGGAACTGGCCCGGATCGGCATCGACCGCCCGGCCGCGGCGGCTACCGGACGGCCCGCGGACTGGGCCGGCGGGCAGCCGCTGGATACCGTGCGGCTGGCCAAGTTCGGCGACCTGGCCGCGGCCCGCCAGGCCGGCGCGGCGGACGGCGGGCCGGTCGTGCTGGACGTGCGCCGCCAGCTGGAATGGGCCGAGCAGCACATCGCGGGCGCGACGCACATCCCGCTGCATGAGCTGCCTGGCCGGCTCGCCGAGGTGCCCGCCGGGGAAGTCTGGGTGCACTGCCACAGCGGGTACCGCGCGCTGGCCGCCGCGTCGCTGCTGGCCGCGCGGGGCCGCCGGGTGATCAGCGTGGATGACGACTTCGGCAACGCCGGGACGGCTGGCCTGCCCCTGGCCCAGGCCTGATCACCTGCTCAGGAATCCGGGCGTGGCACCAGCCTGCCGCAGGTAGGTTGTCCCCCATGGATGAGAACCGGGCCCGCCGGGTGGCTGATGCGCTCCGGGATCGCGGCATCGACGCGCACCTGGAGAATGCCGGGATCGACATCTACGGCATCCGTATCCCGCTCGGCGACGGGCGCGAGGCAATCTGGGGCAACGAGGGCACCACGGCCCTGGAGGCCGAGGTCATGGAGGACGGCGACCTGGTCGGCTTCGTCCCGCAGATCCCTGGCTCGGCCGACTTCGACGATGCGCAGATCGTGGACGCGATCGCCCGCGCCGATTACTCCCAGCCGGAGGGCCACGAGCGGGATCAGGCGCCCCCGGCCGAGGCGCCGCTGCCGCATGAGGGCGGCCTGTTCCGCCGGTTCATGGGCGGGTTCCGGTACGACTCCGAGTCCTGATCACTGCTTGCGCGCCCGGCTGGGCGCGACCCGCGGCGGCTCGCCAGGCTGCTTGGGATAGACCGGCGGCCACGGCGCGTCCATCAGCCCGGCCGCCAGGTCCCGCTGGCTCATCGCCAGCAGCGGCTCCAGCGACTGAGGATCGTCGTCCATGCCCAGCCACGGGTCACCGGCCGGAGCCCGGCCGGCCAGTGACGCGATCGTGAACTGGTCCGGGTGGATGCTGTCCAGCTCGGCCCAGGAGATCGGCGTGGACACCTGCGCGCCGGGCCGCGCCCGCACCGACCATGCGCCGAACACCGTCTTGTGCGGCGCGTTCTGGTTGTAGTCGATGAACACCCGCTGGCCACGTTCTTCCTTCCACCAGGCGGCGGTGATCAGATCAGGCCGGCGGCGTTCCAGTTCCCGGGCCACCGCCACCGCGGCCGCCCGCACCTGGTAGGAGTCCCAGCGCGGGGCCAGCCGGACGTACACGTGCAGGCCGCGGTTACCGGTGGTCTTGGCGTAGCCGGTCAGGGCCGCCTCGGTGAGCAGGCCGCGCAGTTCGTGCGCGGCCGCCCGGATCTGGCCGAACTCCACCCCGGGCGTCGGGTCCAGGTCGATCCGCAGCTCATCGGTGTGGTGCGGATCGATGGCCAGGTAGGGCCACACGTGGAAGCCCAGGCAGCCCAGGTTGACCGCCCACAGCACGTGATCGATGTCCGCCGCGACCAGGGCCTGCGACGTGGTGCCGTTGGGCGTGGCCACGGTAGTCGTCTGCAGCCAGTCTGGCGCGGTCTTCGGCACCCGCTTCTGGAAGAACGACGGGCCGCCCGCGCCCTCCGGGAAGCGCTGCAGCAGCACCGGGCGGCCGCCCATGGCCCGCAGCAGCGGGCCGGCCACCCGCTGGTAGTACCCGGCCAGGTCGGCCTTGGTCTCGCCCCGCTCGGCGAACAGCACCTTGTCCGGGTGGGTGATCAGCCCGCTCCCCCTGCTCACACCAGCAACTATTCCAGACGCCGCGGGCCGGTACCCTCACTCGCAGTGGACAACGTGACCAGCACCGCACCGGCGCCAGGCCAGGCGGAGAGCCCGGCCCGCGGCCGGCCGTGGCCAGGCTGGCTGCTGCCCGCCGGGCTGCTGGCCGCGCTGGTCTTCCTGACCGTCAACGTCCTGGCCCACGGCCCGCTGGTCACCCTGGACCAGCACATCCGGCACGCCGTGCAGGGCTGGGCACACGCGGCGGCCTGGCGCTGGCTGGCGGACAGCCCCCACGCGCCCGCCCAGCTCATCACCGACCTGGGCCGGGAGACCGTGGCCGTGCCGGTGCTGGCGGTGGTCGCAGTGGTGCTGGCGGTCCGCGGGCACACCCTGCGCCCGCTGCTGGTGGCCGCGACCGGGGTCGTGCTGCTGCTGGCCACCGTGATCCCGGCCAAGATCATTATCGCCCGGCCCGGGCCGGGCACTACCGTACTGCCCGCCGGCAGCTGGGGCTACTTCCCGTCTGGGCACACCAGCACCGCGTGCGTGTGCTATTCGATCGCGGTCTTCCTGCTCATCGCCGGCCGGCCCGGATGGGTCCGCCAGGCCGCGCTGGCTGGGCTGGCCGCAGTGTGGCTGCTGATCGGGGCGGCGCTGGTCTGGTGCGACTATCACTGGGCCAGCGACGTGCTGGCCGGCTGGACGCTGTCCGCGCTGATCGTCTGGCTGGCGCTGCGGGTGCCGCCGGGGCGCCGTCCGCAACAGCGCTTACGAATCCCTTACCAGCCATGATCCCCTCTGGGCCGGGCCTGACTGCTGCTCCTACACTCTCCAGTGCGGCAAGAGTGCACAGTGGGGATTTCCCCGCCAGCCCGGCGGCGCGAGCCTAGAGACGCGCCCCGCCGGGCGCCACAGCCTGGGGCATCCGCCGCGCTGCCAACACACGGCGGATGCCCCGGCTGCTATCCGCGGGACGCTGACGGCTAGGGCGCGTACCCAGCCGCCACGATGCTGGCCTGCACCGCGCTCTCGGCGGCGGCCGACGGATACCCGGAGGTCATCACGCCTTCATAGAAGGTGCCGGCCGAACCCTTGCTCGGCGAACGGCGGTGCGTGCCATGGTTTGCACCGGCATTGATCTCGCCCCGTATTGATCAATTACGGAAAGAGCTATTCCACGATTGGCTGGAAAGGAAACGTCCCAGCTCAGCAGCAGTAGGTGCGGTCGCCGGACCGCGCCTGGTGACCGACAGCGCGGCGGCGGCATTCGCCCGCCGGGCGGCTCCGGTGGCATCCTCCCCGGCGGCCAGTGCGGCAATGAAGGCACCGGTATGAGTATCGCCCGCCCCATTGCTGTCGACTGCCGCGACTGGGAATCCGGGAACCACTGTTAGTGGCGTTTTGAAATGTGCCAGCATGCAGCCTTTTGCACCGGTGCGTACCAGCACCCCCTGGCCCGGCCGGGCCGGCCAGGGTGGCCGTTCGGTGAGCGTGCGCAGCGCGGCCGCCGCGGCCGGCTGGCCGGTCAGCAGCGCCGCCTCGCGGGCATTGAGCGCGACCCAGTCGGCCCGGTGCGCCGCGGCGGCCAGCGTGTCCGGGGGGATGGACCGCAGCAGCGGGCCAGGGTCAAGAAACAGCACCGTGCCGTCGGCCAGCCGGCCCAGCCAGCCGACCAGCGCGTCCCGGTTGGCCGGGTGGACCAGCCCGTAGCCGGACAGGTAGACCGCGTCGGCCGGGCCGGCCGCGACGTGGGCCAGATCGGCGGCGGTCAGCGTGGCCTCGGCACCGGGGCTGGTCACGAACGTGCGCTCACCGGCCGCGTCCACCATGCTCACCACGAAACCGGTGTCCCGGCCTGGTTTCGGCGGCTGCAGCACCTCGATACCCTCGGCCGCCAGCCCGGCCCGGGCCAGGTCGCCCAGCGGCCCGGTGCCGTGCACCCCCGCGTAACCGGTCCGCAAGCCCAGCCGGGCCGCCGCGGCCAGCACGTTGAACCCGCCGCCGGGGGTCAGTTCGGTCCGGCTGGCCAGCACGTCGCCGCCGCGCTCCGGCAGCGCCGGGATGTCCAGCACGACGTCGATGACCACGTTGCCGAGATGCAGCAGGCGGCCGAACGTCATGATGCCCGGCCGCCGGCCGACCGGAGCGTGAGCAGGCCGGCCGCGACCTCGTCCAGCCGCAGGCCGTTCACCTCAGCCACGGTGCGCCGTGCCTCGGCTGGGAACGCCGCTACCCCGTGGCAGGCCCCGGCCACCGCCCCGGCCATGGCGGCGATGGTGTCTGTGTCGCCGCCAACTGACGCCGCCATCCGGCAGGCCAGCCACGGATTATCCGGGGCGGCGGCCAGGATGGCGAACGCGGCCGGCACCGACTCCTGGCTGGCCAGGCTGGTGCCGACCAGCGTGGCCACGATGTCCAGCACCGCCTCGCGGTCCTGCCCGGCGGTCAGCCCGGCCGCCCAGCGGATCCGCGCCGCGACGTCGGCCGCGGCCACCCAGTGCCCGCGGCCCGCGGCCAGGCTGGCCGCGGCGATCGCCAGTTCGGTGGCCTCCGGTACCGGCGCGCCGGCCACCCCGGCGCTGACCGCGGCGGCCACCGCCGCCGCACCGGCCAGCGCCACCCCGGTGTTGTGCGTCACCCGGCTGGCCTCGGCCACCTGATCCACCAGCCAGTCCAGGTCGGCAGCTGATGTGGCCACTCCGACCGGGGTGATCCGCATGGCCGCGCCGTTGGTGCTGCCGTACCGGCCGGTCTCGGCGATGTCCGTGCCAGTCAGCAGCGCGGCCAGGGCACGCTTGGTGGAGGGCCCGAGCAGGCTGAGCGAGCCGCGCTGTCGCATCGACTCTTCCCAGCCGAGCAACCGCCGGGCGAACTCGGCTGCGTCGATCCGGCCGCCGCCCTCGATCAGCAGGCCGGCCAGCAGCAGCGCCTGCTCGGTGTCGTCGGTCACCGTGCCGGCCGCCAGCCCGGGCGCCAGCGGCTGGTCCGCGGCGCCCGGCTGGAACCAGTCCAGCAGCGGCCCGTACCTGGCCACCACCTGCGACCGGGGCAGCGATTCTGTCGGCATGCCGAGCGCGTCGCCGATGGCCAGCCCGTACAGCGCACCCGCCGCCCGGGCCTGCGCCCCGGTCCGGGCCTGCGCCCCGGTCTGGTCCCGCGGGCCGGTCTGGTCCCGCGGGCCGGTCTGGTCCCGCGTTCCGCGCCCCGGTCATCCGCCCAGGATGCCGGCCAGGCTGACCACCTCGATCAGCGGTGCGTAGGTGCGCAGGATGTCCAGCGCGTTGCGGTGGCTGTCCTCGGTCGCCCCGGCGCACGCCTCCTCCACCACCTGGATGTAGACCCCTTCGTCGGCCGCGGCCACCGCGGTGGACAGCAGGCAGCAGTCGGTGGCCACCCCGGCCAGCACCAGCCGCCCGCCGCCACGACGCACGTGGCCGCGCAGTTCCGGACCCCATTTGCTGAACGTAACCGCGTCCAGCGTCTGCCCGGACCAGGCGGCGAACTCGTCCACCAGCCGGTAGATGTCCGCGTCCGGCGGCTGCAGCGCGAACGGCCAGGCCTGGTAGTAGTCCCGCCAGGACCCGTGCGGCTCGGCTGGCGCGATGAACCGGGTGAACACCACGTTCGGCTGGAACGCCGCTACCAGCTTGCCGACCGGCTCGATGATCTCGCCGAAGCGCGGCGCCAGCCAGGCGCTGTCTGGCTCGGCGAACACCCGCTGCATGTCGATGACCGCCAGGCACGGCCCGGCCGGGCTGGCCATCAGGTGGTGGCCGGCTCGGCCAGCGCAGGCCGGGACTCCTGGGTCCGCACCGGCACGAAGTCCAGCGCCCAGGCGGCCAGGAAGCCGAGCACCAGCGCGACCAGCACGCCCAGGTTGGCGAACGCCCACGCCCCGGTCTTCCCGCCCAGCCCGAGCGGGCCCAGCAGGTAGCCCTGCCAGGTGAGCCAGCTCGCGTAGGTGTTGGTGACCAGGCCCCAGCCCACCACGGTGGCGATCACGATGATGGCCAGCGGGGCCAGCCGGATGTCGCCGTACCGGCCATGCCGGTCATACAGCTCCGGCTCGGAGTAGTCCTTCCGGCGGAGCATGATGTCGGCCAGCATGATGCCGCACCAGGCCGCGATCGGCACGCCCAGCGTGATCAGGAACCCCTCGAACTGGTTCAGGAAGTTGTGCGCCACGAACACCACGTAGATCGTGCCGAGCACCATCACCGTGCCGTCGATGAGCGCGGCCGCGTAACGCGGGATGCGCAGCCCCAGGGTGAGCAGGGCCAGCCCGGACGAATAGATGTCCAGCACCGAGCCGCCGACCAGGCCGAGCACCGCGACGATGGCGAACGGGACCAGGAACCAGGTGGGCAGCAGCACGGTCAGCGCGCCGATCGGGTCGGCTCCGATCGCGCTGCTCAGCTTGGCCGACGAGCCGGCCAGCAGCAGGCCGAAGATGAGCAGGAAGATCGGCGCGATGGAGGACCCGAACGCGGTCCAGCCGATCACGCCCCGGCCCGACGACCGGCGCGGCAGGTAGCGGGAGTAGTCGGCGGCCGCGTTCACCCAGCCCAGCCCGAACCCGGTCATCACGAACACCAGGGCGCCGATGAATTTCTGCGCCGAGCCCGCCGGGATGGCCGACACCGTGTGCCAGTGGATCTTGTCGGCGACCAGCGCGATGAAGACCACGGTGAGGACGGCGGTGACCCAGGTGATCACCGTCTGCATGCGCATGATCAGGTCGAAGCCCATCACCCCGCCGATCACGGTCAGCGCGCTGACCACGATCAGCGCGATCACCTTGACGCCGGTTCCGCCGCCCCAGCCGAGCCGCTCGAACACGGTCGCGGTGGCCAGGGTGGCCAGAATGATCAGCACGGTTTCCCAGCCGACGGTGAGCAGCCAGGAGATGAGCGACGGCAGCTTGTTGCCGCGGACGCCGAACGCCGCCCGGCCGAGCACCATGGTGGGCGCCGAGCCGCGCTTGCCGGCCACCGCGATGAACCCGCAGAGCAGGAACGAGACAACGATGCCGATCACTCCGAGCGCGACCGCCTGCCAGAACGAGACGCCGAAATCGAGCACGAACGCCCCGTAGCCCAGCCCGAGCACGGACACGTTGGCCGCGAACCACGGCCAGAACAGGTCGCGGGGATGGCCCTTTCGCTGGGCGTCCGAGATCACGTTGATCCCGTTCATCTCGATCTGCGTCGGGCGGAGTTCCGCAGCGGATGCCGACTGAGCGTGACTGTCAGCCATGGCGAGCCCCTTCAGGCGAGGAATACCGGGAAATAGCGGAGTCTTCTGGCCGGGCCGCTGCCGGGCCGCGGCGGCGCCACATCACCCAGGCGGCCAGGCCGGCCAGCGTCCCGGCGGCCAGCAGCAGCGCCGCCACCACGGCCGCCCGTTTCCGGCCCGCGGCCGGGGCAGGCGGGACGGCGGCCTTGGCTGGGCCGCCGGCCTGGGTGCTGAGCAGTTGCTCGACGTTGCCGGCAAACTGCTCCACCAGGCGCTGGCCCACGTCACCGATGGCGCCCGGGGCGTACTGCGCGACCGTGCCGCGGATCATCAGATCCGCGCTGATCAGCACCCGGGTGCTGGTCCCGTGCGGCACGACGCGCAGGGTCACGTTGGCGTCCGCGCTGCCCTGGCCGCTGCGCTCCCGGCCGGACGCGCTCAGCGTCGCGGTGCCCGCTGACCGGTCGGCCGCGTCCAGGTGCACCGTGCCCGCGTACACCGCGTGCACCGGGCCGATCCGGAGCTGCAGTTCCCCGGCGTAGGTACCGTCCGCGACTTCGCCGATGAGCCGGCTGCCGGGCAGGCAGGCGGCCACCTTCCCGGGATCCAGCAGCGCGTCGAGTACCTCCGGGGCAGGCCGGCCGATCCGGATCGCGCTGGTCAGCTGCACGCCAGCGTCCCTACCGGTCCATGACCGCTTTGCGCTGGGCCCCGTCCACCGGAATGTGCGCGCCGTTGATGAAGCTGGCCCGTGGCGAGGCCAGGAACGTGACCAGCGCGGCCACCTCGGCGGGCTCGCAGATCCGGCCGAACGGGATGGATTCGGTGGCCAGCTCGTGCGCCCGCTGCTGGGTAACCCCCTTGTCCCGGGCGAACGCCTTCTCCAGGCCGTCCCACCGGTCGGTGTTCACCGGGCCCGGGTTGACCGTGTTGATCCGCACCCCGTACCGCCCGTACTGCTCGGCGACCGACGAGGCGAAGTTGATGTCGGCAGCGTTGGCCACCCCGGCGGTCATCTCCCAGTAGCTCGGCTTGAGCCCGTCGTTGCCCACGACCAGGACGATCGACCCGGTGCCGCGTTCCCGCATCTGCCCGATGACTGCGCGAACGCTGCGCACGTAACCCATGAACTTGAGGTTCAGGCTGGCTAGCCACTGATCTTCGGTCAGGTCTTCGAGCAGGCCGCCGGGCGAGCTGCCCGCGCAGGTGACCAGGATGTCGATCGGGCCGAGCCGGTCGGTGGCGGCGGCCACGCAGCGCTGCACGTCCGCGGTGACGCTCATGTCGCCAGCCAGCGGGAGCACCAGGCGGCCGGTAGCCGCCTGGATCTCCTTGGCCGTCACCTCCAGCGGCGCCGCGGTGCGGGCCGTGATGGCCACGGTCGCCCCCTCGGCCGCGAGATGCTCGGCAACCTGGCGGCCGATCCCCTTGCTGGCGCCGGTGACGAGGGCTACTTTCCCGCTCAGCTGCAGATCCACCGCAACCCCTTCCCGGCTGGCCAGACACCGCGCTGCACGCGGCGCGGACATGGCGTTGCTGGATGGTATACCAAATATCACCTTGACGGAAGACTCCCTACTCCCTCCACATAACACCCTCAGCCGCGCCCCGTTCCTCCGCCCCGTGGTGACGCTCACCACGCCAGCCAGCCCCGCGAGCCCAGCCCGCCTGCCGGTCGTGCGCTGCCACGGCCAGCCCAGCCCACCTATCACCGGCGGGTGGCCGCTCAGTCACCCCGACGACGGGTGGCCCGCGATGAGGGCACGGCGGTCGAGCTTGCCGAGCTGATTCCGCGGCAGCTCGGCCAGCTGGAACACCCGCTTCGGGCACTTGTACCCGGCCAGCCGGGTCCGCGCGTGCGCGATCAGGTCCGGCTCGCTGAACTCATGGCCCGGGCGGAGCACCACCCACGCGGTCACCTGCTCCCCCCAGCGCCGGTGGGGCAGCGCGGCCACCGCGGCCTCGGCCACCGCCGGGTGGCTCTCCAGCGCCAGTTCCACCTCGCGCGGGTAGACGTTCAGCCCGCCGCTGATGATCAGTTCTTTGCTCCGGCCGTGGATGACCAGGTGCCCGGTGGCCGGTTCGACCGCCCCGATGTCCCCGGTGCGGAACCATCCATCCGCGGTGAACGCCGCTGCCGTGGCCGCCGGGTCGGCCCAGTAGCCGCCGAACACCTGCGGCCCGCGCAGCTGGATCTCGCCGTCCGTGCCCGGAGCGGCCACCCCGCCGGACGGCGCCCAGATGCGGCACTGCACCCCGGGCAGCGGCAGGCCGACGGTGCCCGCCCGGGCCGCGCCAAGCGGGTTGGACACATCAAGCCCGGACTCGGTGCTGCCGTAGCGCACCAGCGGAAGCTGGCCGAGCAGGCCAGGCAGCTGGGCGGCCAGCGACGGGCTCAGTGGTGCCGAACCGCACACGGCCAGCCGCAGCCCGCTCAGCAACGGCTCGCCGCCGGCCTCGTCCAGCAGGGCCTGATAGCTGACCGGCACTCCGAACAGCACGGTGCCGCCGGCTGCGCGCACCGTGCCGATCAGGTCGGCGGCGCCGAACCGGGACCGGATGTGCGCGGTGGACCCGGCCACCAGCGTGGCGTGCACGCCACCAAGCCCGTGCTGATGGAACAGTGGCAGCGCGTGTACCAGCACGTCCCCGGCGTTCCACCGCCACGCCGTCAGCGCGGCCCGGATGGACACCGCGAGCTGCCGGTGGCTGAGCGGAACACCCTTGGGCCGGCCGGTGGTACCGGACGTGTAGGCCAGCAGCGCCGTGTCCCCCGGCCGCACCACCCTCTTTCCCCGAACGCCAGTGCCCCGCCAGTCACCGTCCGCCGGCAGCCCGGAGACCGGCGCGATCCGCAACGTTGCCATACCGCGACTGGGCAGGCTAGCCAGCCGGGCCGCCGGTTCCGGGTCGGCCAGCGCGAGCACCGCGCCGGAGTCGGCCACCAGGTGACCGAGTTCGGCGGCGGTGTACCCCGGGTTGGCCAGCACGACCACCGTGCCCGCCCGCAGCGCACCCAGGTAGCAGCGCAGGAAGTCCAGGCTGGATCCGGCGGCCAGCAGCACCCGGTCGCCCGGTTCGGTGCGCGTGTTCAGCCAGGCCGCCACCTGGCTGGCCCCGGCGTCCAGCCCGGCGTGGGTAATTGGTTCGCCGTCCACGGTGACCGCGACCCGGTGCGGGAACCGGTGCGCCGACTCGGCGGCCAGGTCTGGGATGGTCGCCGCGCCCAGCCGCTCAACCAGCTCGTCGAGATCGCCATCCGGCACCCCGAGATGAGTCCGCCAGCCCGCCCGGCTCCACCGTGTTGCCGACCACCGTGCCACCGACCCCTGTGCGGCTGACCCTTGTGCGGCTGACCCTTGTGCGGCTGACCCTTGTGCGGCTGACCCTTGTCCGGCCGACCCTTGTCCGGCCGACCCTTGTCCGGCCGACCCTTGTCCGGCCGACCCTTGTCCGGCTGACCCTTGTCCGGCTGACCCCTGTCCGGCTGACCCCTGTCCGGCCGACCCCTGTCCGGCCGACCCCTGTCCGGCCGCCAACCCCTGCGCCGCCGGCTCGGCCGCCGACGACCCCGTACCGCCGGGCGAATCGGGGGTACCGCCGCCGGGCGAATCCGGGCCGATCACGGCGGCGCCGACTGCGGTCCCGGGGCCCAGGCGCCCGGGAACACGAACTGGAACGCCTCGAACTGCGGCTGCGCCAGCAACGGCGCCACGCTCGCTAGCCCGTGCGACCGGCGCTCTCCTTCCTCAGCGGCCCGCAAGGACTTCTTTTCACGTGTTTCGTACCGGCAATTTGTGACAGAACACCCAGCCGGATGCACCGCACTCGTGAAAAGAACTGGCCGGTCATGATCAATGCCACTGGTGGTGTTAAAGAGGTGTTCCAGTTCGCGTCCTAGGGCGCCGGTGCTGGTGTCGATCACCGTGGGTGGCAATCTGACTGCTGGGCCGCGGCCCAGGCGGCCTGGTTAGCCGCACGCTCGGCGGCCAGCTGGTCGAGCAGCCCGCCCGCCGCCGCGATCTGCTTGACCGCGCCGAGCGCGCCCGCCCCTCGATCCGCCAACTGCCCGGCCAGGACCGCCGCGGCCTGCCCAGGCTCGGCGTAGACCCGGTTGACCAGGCCA
Source organism: uncultured Actinomycetes bacterium (assembly GCA_963834705.1). GTDB lineage: Bacteria > Actinomycetota > Actinomycetes > Streptosporangiales > Streptosporangiaceae > RYN-230. The sequence goes on along the minus strand of CAWICV010000015.1, from coordinate 107,027 downwards.
ATCCGTTCTGCCTCGGCCGCGTCCACCCAGCGCCCGGTCATCGTCAGTTCGAGGGCCAGGCCCCGGCCGACCAGGCTGGGCAGCAGCCACGCGCCCACCGCCAGCGCACGGCCAGGCGGCCCGGTCCACCGGAAGCTGGCGTCCGGCCCGGCCACCCGCAGGTCGGCCGCCCCGGCGAGCTGCGCGCCGCCGCCGACGGCGGGACCGCTGATCACCGCGATGACCGGACCTGGCCGGGTGATCATGATCTCATAGCACTGGTACAGCAGGTCGGAGAGGTCGGCCCGCTCGGCGTCACTGACGGTCAGATCCGCGCCCGCGCAGAACACGCCGGGATCGGCGCTGTCCAGCAGGATGGGCGCGGTCGGCTCGGCCGCGAACGCCGTGTGCAGGGCATGGACCATGCCCAGATCCAGGGCGTTGCGCCGGTCCGGGCGATCGAGGCGGACCCGGCGGAAGCCCGCCGGACCCGGTTCCACCCGGACAGACGGGTGCGGCATGGGCAGACTCCCCAGAAAAGTGCCTCTGGCCAGATGCCTGGAATATGGTATACCAAACGCGTGGGGTCGCCGGCTGGAAGTGCGCTGGAGTCGCCGGCTGGGCGGGCGCTCGGGTCGCTGGCTGGGTGTGCGCCGGGGTGGCCGGCTGGGTGTGCGCCGGGGTCACCGACGCTGCGTGCCCTGGACTCGTGGACACGGCGTGCGCTGGGGTCGCCGGTGCGGCGTGCTGCGGACGATCCACGGTGCCCGGGAGGAGGCCGGTGAAGCCAGCCCCGTTCAGCTATCACCGGACCCGGTCGGTGGCGGAGACCGTGGCCCTGCTGGCCGAACTCGGCGACGGGGCAAAGATCCTGGCCGGCGGCCAGAGCCTGGTCCCGATGATGAACTTCCGGCTGGCCCGGCCGAGCGCCCTGGTCGACATCACCCGCATCCCGGACCTGGACTACCTCCAGGCCGGCCCGGACGGGCTGCGCGTCGGCGCGCTGACCCGGCACCGCTCGATCGAGCTGTGCCGGGACCCGGCCGTGCTGGACGGCTTCGGCGTGCTGCCCCGGTCGGCGCGGTGGATCGGGCACTATCCCATCCGGGCCCGCGGCACCCTGGGCGGCAGCATCGCGCACGCTGACCCGGCGGCCGAATGGTGCTTGCTGGCCGTGCTGCTGGACGCGGAGCTCCTGTTGGTCAGCCCGCGCGGCCAGCGCACCGTCCCGGTCACCGAGTTCTTCGAGGGCTTCTACAGCACCACCGCCGAGCCGGACGAGATGATCACCGAGATCCGTTTCCCGGCACCCGCCCGCCGCGCCGCGCTGACCGAGTTCGCCCAGCGGCAGGGCGACTTTGCGGTGGTCGCCGCCGCGGTGAGCATCGACCTGGCCGGCGACGGCGCCTGCCGCGAGCTCACCGTGGTCCTCGGCGGGGTCGGCCCGCTCCCCTACCGGGTCAATGTGGCGGAACTGGCCGGCCAGCCGGCGACGGAAGCAACCTGGCGGCAAGCCGGCCAGCTAGCCGCCGAACAGATCGACCCGCCCGCCGACGGGCACGGCACGGCCGGTTACCGGAAGCGGCTGGCCGCCACCCTGACCGAACGCGCACTGGCCCAGGCGGCCGCTCCGTGACCTGGGTGGGCGCCTCGGTGCCGCGCAAGGAAGACCAGCGGATGCTGCTCGGCCGGGGCCGGTTCACCGGTGATATCAGCCGCGGCGCCGCGCTGCACGCGGCGTTCACCCGCAGCCCGCACGCCGCCGCCACGCTGGGCGGCATCGACCTGACCGACGCGCTGGCCGTGCCCGGCGTGGTCGCCGCGTGCACCGCGGCCGACCTGGGCGACCCCACGCTGCTCGCGGTGCTGGAACGTCCGGAGTTCGTGCCCACCGCACTGCCGCTGCTGGCCATCGGCGAGGTCCGGCACGTCGGCGAGCCGGTCGCCGTGGTGGTGGCCGGTGATCCGTACACCGCCGAGGACGCGGCCGAACTGGTGTCCGTGGACTACACCGCGCACCAGGCGGTGGCCAGCCTGGAGGATGCCCGCGCGGCCGGTGCCCATCCGGTGCACGACGGGCTGGCCGGCAACTGCCTGGTTGACCTGACCATGTTCGACGACGACCGGCTGCTGGACATCTTCACCGCCGCCCCGGTGGTGGTGCAGGCCCGGCTGCGCAGCGGCCGGCTGGCCGCCCTCCCGCTGGAGGGCCGGGCCTGCCTGTCCGAGTGGGACGAGCGGGACGGCCAGATCGTGCTGCACGTGTCCACCCAGGTCCCGCACCAGGTCCGTTCCGCCGCCGCGCAAGCACTCAAACTTGCCGAACGCCAGATCCGGGTCATTGCCCCCGATGTCGGCGGCGGTTTTGGGCTGAAATGCGTGGTCGGCCGGGAGGAGCTGGTGATCGCTGGGCTGGCCCGGCGGCTGCGCCAGCCGGTCCGCTGGGCCGAGGACCGGCAGGAGAACCTGACCGCATCGTTCCACGGCCACGAGCAGTGCTACGACGTGCGGGCCGCGTTCGGCGCCGACGGGCGGATCCTCGGCCTGGCCGCGGACATCGACTGCGACGTCGGCGCGTACTCGGTGTTCCCGTTCACCTGCGGGGTCGAGCCGCTGATGGCCGCGACCGAGCTGCCCGGCATCTACAAGGTGCCCGCGTACCGGGCCCGGGGCCGGGCCATCGCCAGCAACAAGGCGCCCACCGCGCCGTACCGCGGGGTGTCCCGGCCGCAGCTGGTGCTGGTCATGGAGCGGCTGATGGAGAAGGCGGCCCGGCAGCTCGGCCTGGACCCGCTGACCGTGCGCCGCCGCAACATGATCGGCCCGGGCGAGTTCCCGTACACCGGGGTGAACGGGATCACCTACGACGAGGGCAGCTACGCCGAGTCGCTGGACCGGGCCGAGAAGCAGGTAGCCGAGAATGGCTGGGCGGCCGAGCGGGACCGGCTGCGCGGCCAGGGGCTGCGGGCCGGCATCGGCTACTCCTGCTTCTCCGAGCGGACCGCGTACGGCACCCCGGCCATGTCGCTGCGCCGGATGCGGATGACGCCCGGCTACGACACCGCCTCGGTGCGGATGGACCCGTCCGGTGAGGTCCTCGTGACCACCGGCACCTGCGGCCACGGCCAGGGGCACGAGACCACGTTCGCGCAGATCGTCGCGGACCGGCTGGGCATGGACCCGGGCCAGGTCCGGCTCCGCGAGGGCGACACCGACCTGGCCTCCTACGGCTGGGGCACCTGGGGCAGCCGGTCCATCGTGATCGGCGGCGGCGCGGCCAGCCGGGCCGCCGAGCAGGTCGCGGCCCAGCTCCGCGCGGTCGCCGCGCACTTGCTGGAGGCCAGCGCAACCGACATTGAGCTGACCGGCGGGATGGCCCAGGTCCGCGGTGATCCAGGCAGCGCGCTGCCCATCAGCGAGCTGGCCCGGATCGTGCACTTCCAGACCCACCGGGTGCCCGAGCAGCTGCGCTACGGCCTGGAGGCCCGGTCCTCGTTCGACCCGCCGGGCACGTTCTCCAACGGCTGCCACACCGCCCTGGTCTCCATCGACGTAGGCACCTGCGAGATCCGGCTGCGCCGGTACCTGGTGGTGGAGGACTGCGGGGTGGTGATCAACCCGATGATCGTGGACGGCCAGGTGCGTGGCGGGGTGGCCCAGGGCGTGGCCGCGGCGCTGCTCGAGCAGGTCCGCTACCACGCCGACGGGCAGCCGGGCAGCGCCACCCTGATGGACTACCTGGCGCCGACCGCGGCCGAGCTGTGCCCGGTCGAGATCACCCACCTGGAGACGCCATCGGCGCACAGCGAGACCGGGGCCAAGGGGATGGGTGAGGGCGGCACGATCGGCGCGCCCGCCGCCGTGCTGAACGCGATCAACGACGCGATGGCCGGCACCGGGACCAGCTTCGACCACATCCCGGTGCTGCCGTCGGACATCCACGCCGCCCTGGCCGGGCCGGGAGGTGACCGCCGATGAAGGACATCCACCTGATCCGGCTCCGGGTCAACGGCCGGGAGCACGAACTGGCCGTGGAATCCCGGCGCACGCTGGCCGACATGCTCCGCGACGACCTCGGCTACACCGGCACCCACCTGGGCTGTGAGCACGGCATCTGCGGGGCGTGCACGGTGCTGGTGGACGGCGAGCCAGCCCGGTCCTGCCTGATGTTCGGGGTGCAGGCGGACGGCGCGGAGATCAGCACGGTGGAGGGCCTGGCCGACGGCGACCGGCTCTCCGACCTGCAGCAGTCGTTCAGCGACCGGCACGGGCTGCAGTGCGGGTTCTGCACCCCCGGCTTCCTCATGCTGGCCGAGGGCTACCTGGCGCAGCGCGATGCGGCCGCGGCCGGCGAGGAGCCGACCGAGGCCGAGATCCGCGAGCTGGTCGCGGCCAACCTGTGCCGGTGCACCGGCTATCAGGGCATCGTCGAGGCAGTGCTGGCCACCGCCCGGTCCCGGTGGCAGCGCGCGGCCCAGGCAGCCGGCCCACCGGACCCCCGATGACCGGGCTAGGCACCCGGCCGGCCCGGGGTGTCATCGGCACCCGGGTGGCCCGCAAGGAAGACCCGCGGCTGCTCCGTGGCCGCGGCCGGTTCGGCGCCGACATGTCCCGGCCGGGCCAGCTGTGCGCCCGGATCGTCCGCTCGCCCATCGCGCACGGCCGGATCCGCGCAGTGCATACCGCCCAGGCCGCGGCCGCGCCCGGGGTGGTGGCCGTGGTCACCGCGGCCGACCTGCCCGGCCGGCCGGAGATACCGGTCCGGCTGGGCGTGCAGGGCATCGACCTGAGCGGCTATCTCCAGCCGGTGCTGGCCACCGGGACGGTACGCTACGTGGGTGAGCCGCTGGCCGTGGTGCTGGCCGGTGACCCGTACCTGGCCGAGGACGCGGCCGAACTGGTGGACGTGGACCTCGACCCGGCGCCCGCGGTGCTGGACGCCGCCGACGGCACCGTGGCCGCCGACTTCACCCTGGGCTACGGCGACGTGGCCGCCGCGTTCGCCCGGGCCGACCACGTGGTGGAGACCGAGGTCCGGATCGGGCGGCACGGCGCGGTCCCGCTGGAGCCGCGCACCCTGCTGGCCGACCCTGACCCGGTCACCGGCGGGCTGGCCATCTTCGGCATGACCAAGGTGCCGGTGTGGAACCGGAACCTGCTGGCCGGGCTGCTCGGCATGGACGAGACGCTGATCCACGTGCACGCGGTGGACGCGGGCGGCGGGTTCGGCGCGCGCGGCGAGTTCTATCCCGAGGACTTCCTGGTGCCGTGGCTGGCCCGCACGCTGCGGCGGCCGGTCAAGTGGGTGGAGGACCGCGCCGAGCACCTGGTCGCGGTGAACCACTCCCGGCAGCAGGCGCACCGGCTGGCGGCCGCGTTCGACGCGGGCGGGCGGCTGCTCGGGCTGCGCGCTGAGGTGCTGCACGACAACGGGGCGTACTGCCGCACGCACGGCATCGTCGTGCCCGAGCTGACCCTGGCCATGCTGCCCGGGCCGTACCGGGTGCCGGCCTACCGCGGCCGGGTGCGGGTGGCGCTGACCAACAAGACGCCGTGCGGCACCTACCGGGCGCCCGGCCGGTTCGAGGGCAGCACGGCGCGCGAGCAACTGCTCGACGTGGCCGCCAGCCAGCTCGGCATCGACCGGGTCGAGCTGCGCCGCCGCAACCTGCTGACCCCGGATGAGCTGCCCAGCCAGCGGGCGATGAACACGCTGGGCACCGACGTGGTGCTGGATGACGGCGACTACCCCGGGCTGCTCGCCGCGGCGGCCGCCGAAGCGGACCGGCTCGGCTACCCGGCCGAGGTGAGCCGCGGGCGGCAAGCCGGGCGGCGGCGCGGGCTCGGCGTGGCCGCGTTCCTGGAGAAGAGCGGCCTGGGTCCGCAGGAGACCGCGGACGTGGTGGTCAGCGGGACCGGCGCGGTGCACGTGTACTCCGGCGGCACCTCGCTGGGGCAGGGCATCGAGACCGTGCTGGCCCAGATCGCGGCGGACGCGCTGGGCATCGACCCCGCCGCGGTCAGCGTGGTCAACGGGGACACCGACCGGCAGCCGTTCGGCGGCGGGTCGTGGGCGTCCCGGTCCACCGTGGTGGCGGGCAGCGCGGTGCACGCGGCCGCGCTCGCGGTCCGGGAAAGGGCTGCAGAGGTGGCCGCGCGGATGCTCGAAGCCTCGCCCCGCGACCTGGTCAGCGAGGACGGCGTGGTCAGCGTGCGCGGCGACCCGGCGGCCCGGGTCACGCTGGGCCAGATCGCCCGGGCCACCGACCCGGCCAGCCAGTTCCTGCGGCCCGGCGAGCCGGCCTGTCCGCCCGCCGCCGGTTCGAGGTGACGCACATGACCTACCCGTATGGCGTGCACATCGCCGTGGTCGACGTCGATCCGGGCACCGGCCGGGTCGAGGTGCTGCGCTACCTGGTGGCCTATGAGGTGGGCCGGGCGATCAACCCGACGCTGGTCGAGGGGCAGCTGCGCGGCGGTGCGGCGCAGGGCATCGGCGGCGCGCTGCTGGAGGAGTTCCGTTACGACGACGCGGGGCAGCCGCAGTCGGCTACCTTCATGGACTACCGGATGCCGACCGCCGCCGAGGTGCCGCCGATCGACGTCCTGGTGACTCAGGACGCGCCGGCCCCGGGGAACCCGCTGGGGGTCCGGGGGGCGGGCGAGGGCGGCGTGTCCGCGGCCGGCGCCGTGCTGGCCAGCGCGGTCCGGGACGCGCTGGGCCTGGCCGGCAGCGTCGGGCAGTTGCCGCTGACCGCGGCACGGGTGCAGGAACTGGCCAGCAGCGGAGGCGGCAGATGAGTCAGGCACCAGTGGACCGGGTGGTGCCCGGCCCGGGTTACGTGAGCAAGACGGACATGGTGGCCGCGCTCATCCGGGAGCAGATCATCACCGGCGAGCTGCCCGCCGGCGAGCCGTTGCGGCAGCGCGATCTGGCCGCCCGGTTCCAGGTCAGCCAGACGCCGGTGCGCGAGGCGATGCGCCGGCTGGAGTCGGAGGGCCTGGTCATCGGGGACACGCACCGCGGGTTCACCGTGGCCGGGCCGGAGGAAGGCCCGGTCGAGGAGAACTTCCAGATCCGCGCGGCGCTGGAGTCGCTCGGCGCGTCGCTGGCCGCCCGCAAGATCGACGCCGCCGGGATCAGCCGGCTGCAGGCGCTGAACGACCAGATGAAAGCGCTGGCCGAGGACGACCCGCGGTACGCGGAGCTGAACCGGGAGTTCCATTTCAGCCTGTACGAGTACGCGCGCAGCCCGCTGCTGCTGTCCTTGATGCGGCTGCTCTGGGCGTCCCTGCACGGCGGCCCCAAGGTGCTCCGCAGCCACGCCGAGTCGGCCCGGCAGCATGACGTCATCCTGGCCGCGCTGCGCGCCGGTGACCCGGCCGCCGCGGCCGAGGGCACCTACCAGCACATCATGGACACCAAGCGGGCCGGCTGACGATGAGCCCCAGCGAAACCCACACCGTCCGGACCGGCGATGGGGTCAGCCTGCACGTGGAGAGCACCGGCCGCGGCGCGCCGCTGCTGTTCATCCACGAGTTCGCGGGCGACCACCGGAGCTGGGAGCCGCAGGTCCGGTACTTCTCGGCCTGTTTCCGCTGCATCCGCTACGCGGCCCGCGGCTACCCGCCGTCCGGGGTGCCCACCGACCCAGCCGCCTATTCGCAGCAGCGCGCGGTGGCCGACGCGGTGGCCGTGCTGGACGGCCTGGGCATCCCCGCGGCCCACCTGGTCGGCCTGTCCATGGGCGGTTTCACGGCGCTGCACCTGGTGCTCCGGCACCCGGACCGGGTGCTGTCCGCGGTGGCGGCGGGCGCGGGGTACGGGTCGCCGCCGGCCCGGCAGGCCGCGTTCCGGGCCGAGTCCGAGGCCATCGCGGCCGCATTCGAGGCGGACGGCGCGGCGGCCGTGGCCCAGTGGTACGCGGCCGGCCCGGCCCGGGTTCAGTTCCAGAACAAGAACCCGCGCGGCTGGGCCGAGTTCGCCGCCGCGCTGGCCGGGCACGACTCGCTCGGCTCGGCGCTGACCATGCGCGGCGTGCAGGCCAGCCGCCCGTCGCTGCACGCGCTACGGGAGGACTTCGCCCAGGTCAGCACGCCGCTGCTGATTCTGGCCGGGGACGAGGACGACGGCTGCCTGGAGACCGCGCTGATGCTCAAGCGGGCCGTGCCGACCGCCGGCCTGGCCATCCTGCCGCGCACCGGGCACACCGCCAACCTGGAAGAACCCGACCTGTTCAACCGGGCCGTGGACCGGTTCCTGGCCGCCGTGCAGCGCGGCGCCTGGCGCCCCCGCGACCCGCGCTCGGTGTCCGCGTCCACCACCGGGGTGCGTAGCTGACGCATACCCTGTCAGCTATGCACCCGCCCGATACGACCCAATCCTACATATGTCGGGTTAGCCAGCTCTACATATGTCGGATTGGGCTGGGGGCGGCCGGGTGACGGCCTGGCTCGGCCGGCTCTCCCCCCGGCGCCGGATCTTCGCGGCCGGCGTGGCCGCGGTGGCGGCCGCCGTGATGGTGATCACGGTGGTCAGCATCGTCATCGCCCGGAGCAGCGCGGCCGGCCAGCCGGCCGGGTACCCGGCTCAGGACCAGCCCGGGCCGGTACTGCTGGTCCCCGGGTACGGCGGCAACACCAACTCGCTGGCCATCCTGGCCCGCCGGATCCGGGCCACCGGCCGCCAGGCCGCCGTGCTGCACCTGCCCGGGAACGGGACCGGCAGCCTGGTCGGCGACGCCAGCGTGCTGAACGCCGCGGTCAGCCGGGCGCTGCGCGGCGGCGCGCCGTCGGTTGACGTGATCGGCTACTCCGCGGGCGGGGTGACCACGCTGCTGTGGGCACGCGAGGACGGCGGCGCGCACAAGGCGCGCCGGATCGTCACCCTGGGCTCCCCGTTCCACGGCGCCGAACTGGCCGCCGACGGCGAGGCATTTTTGCCGAACGCCTGCCCGGCCGCCTGCCGTCAGCTAGTGCCCGGCAGCAGCCTGCTGGCCCAGCTACAGGGCGGCATCACGCCATCCCGGCCGCGCTGGCTGTCGCTGTGGAGCACCGACGACAAGACGGTGGACCCGCCGGATTCGGCCCGGCTGGCCGGCGCGGTCGACGTGCCCATCCAGTCCGTCTGCCCGGCCGAGCAGATCGGCCATTCCCAGCTGCCCACCAACCCGGCCGTCACGGCCATGGTGCTGCAGGCCATCGGCACCGGCCCGGTCCAGCCCACCACGGCCGACTGCCGTTAGGGCCAGTCAAGTAGCCGTCAGGCTTGCCACCATCCATCGCCCAACCGCACCGATGCTTCAGTCATGGCCGCCGCCAGACATCAGGCACCACATGAGTGAAACCGTCATGCGCTCTGGACCACGTGAATGAAACCTCCATGCGGTTAGGAAAAGGCGCGGTGGCATTACCTGACCGGGGCTCTAGCCCGCGGCTCGACCGGGCCCAGTGGCGGCAGCGCCTGCTGCAGGTCGATGCCGATCTGCAGCACCCGGGTGTCGGCGCCGCGCGGCGCGGCCAGCGACATCCCGACCGGCAGGCCGGTGCGGCGGCCCAGCCCGCCGGGCAGGCTGGCCACCGGGAAGCCGGTGGCGTTCCAGGTGGCGGTGAGCCGGATCATCAGGTCGCCATCCCCGGCGAGCTGGCCCGGGTCGTAACCGTGCCCGCGCGGCGGCGCGGTCCCGCACACGCTCGGCTCGAGCAGCGCGTCCACCTCGTGCTGGGCGAACCAGTCCTCCCAGCCGGCCGTGACCTCGGCCCGGCGTTGCTGCGCGGCGAGGTAGGGGCCGGCCGCGGTGAAATCGTCGCTGGCGGTGACGAACTCGCGGACGCTGGGCCGGTACTGGGCGGCCGCCGCGTGGTGCTGCCGGTGGTACGTGGCCACCTCGGTGAGCAGGACCGTATTCAGCTCCGGGCCGGTCAGGTCCGGCGCCGCGGGCCGCGTGATGACCCGGGCCCCGAGCTGCGCCGCAGCCGTCACCGCCTGGTCGAGGATGTCGGCCACGTCCGGCTCCAGGCCGGCCCGCTCCGGCCGGTCGGTGACCGCGATGGTGATCCCGGCCAGCGGGTGCGGGCCGGGCCGGGGGCGCACCGGGAACGCGCCGGGCGGCGCGGGCGGCGGCAGCAGCGGGCTGATCTCCGCCGGGCCCACGGTCAGTGCGGTGAGCAGCGCGCCGCAGTCGGCCAGCGAGCGGGCCATCGGGCCGGCGTGGTCCAGGGTGGGCGCGAGCGGGATGACACCACCCAGCGGGATCAGGCCGTGCGTCGGCTTGACCGTGCACACCCCGCTCAGCGCGGCCGGGATGCGCAGCGACCCGCACGTGTCGCTGCCCAGCGCGGCCGGCACCAGGCCGGCCGCGAGTGCCGCGGCGGACCCGCCGCTCGACCCGCCCGGCGCGCGGTCCAGCGCCCACGGGTTACCGACCTGGTCGGTGGTGCCGCCGGCGGCGAACTCGTGCGTGTGCGTGTGCCCGACCAGCACCATGCCCGGCCCAGCCAGCCGCTGCCACGCGACGGCGTCTTCGCTGGCCACGTGCCCGGCCAGCACCCGGCTGGACGCGGTCAGCGGCAGCCCGGCCACCGCATACAGGTCCTTCAGCCCGAGCGGGATGCCGCACAGCAGTGGCGTCTCATCGCCCTCCCGGGTCCGCCGCTCGTCGGCGGCGCGGGCCTGCGCGATGGCCAGTTCGGGATACAGGCGGGCCCACGCGTTCACGGCGGCCGGGCCGCCGTCGAAGCTGGGCTCGCCGTTACGCTCGGCGATCCGCCGCTGGCACGCAGCGAGCAATTCCACGGCAGACAAGGCCCGGCGGCGCAGCAGGCCGGCCGCCTGCAGCACGCCCAGGTCGGCTGGGTCGGTCATCGGGCTCACCCGGCCTGCTGCTGCGGGTCGGTCACCGCGTAGCCGGGCACCGAGGGCCAGCGGACGGCCAGCACCACCGAGGCCTGCTCGGCGTGCCACGAATGACTCACTCCATGGAACACCACGTAGTCGCCGTGCTCGGCGAGCAGCACGCTGCGCTCCGGCAGGTCGACCCGGAACCGGCCGCTGACCAGCAGCAGCAGCGTGGACCGCCGCTCCCCGGCCACCCACTGCGGGCGCCGGTCCCCCTCGGGGTGGATGGCCCACTTGACCTCGACGTCGCCGCTGTGCCGCGGGTCGTCGCCCGGCTTGAAGTGGCCGAGCAGCCAGCCCCGGTCCTGCTGCGCATCCGTACCCGCGTTGCCTGCATATATCGGGTCAGCCATGTGCCGGGAGACTAGCTGGTCACGTCCTTGGTGGCGAAGTGCGCCCAGGCGGCGCCGAGGAACACCACCACGTACACCGCCTGCACCGCGAAGCCGCGCTCGATGTTGCGCCAGACGATCGGGTCGCGGAAGAAGTTGACCCAGGCCAGCCAGTACCGGGTGGGCAGGTACGGGTTGACGGTGGACGCGGCATTCAGCGTGACCAGCACCTCGCTGGTGATCAGCGCGGCCAGCGCGCCCAGCGCCGCGCCCAGCGCGGAGTCGGTGATGGTGGACAGGAACAGCGCGATCGCGCCCACGCCGAGCATGGACACCGCGATGAACGAGATCGCCCCGATGGTGCGCAGCGCGATGTCGGCCGGGCTCATCGCGGTGCCGGACAGCGAGGTGGCCGCGGACGCGATGTTGGACGTGGTCAGGCCGCCCGAGGTGGCCGCGACCGGCTTCGAGCCGAACAGCGTGATCCCGGTCAGGTAGGCGGTGCCGGCCACCAGCAGCACCGCGGCCAGCGTGTACACGATCAGCGTGACCAGCTTGGCCACCAGCAGCCGGGTCCGGCCCACCGGCCGGGCCAGCAGGTACCGCAGCGTGCCCGCGCTGGCCTCGCCGGCGATGGCGTCCCCGGCGACCACGGCCACCGCGACCGGCAGGAAGATCGGCAGCACGATGGCCAGCGCGGCCGCCGGGTACAGGGTGCCGCTGGACAGCACCTCGGACAGCAGGGCCGGGCCCTGGCCGGGCGGCGGCGCGATGTGCGTGACCGCGACGAACACCGCCACCACCACCGGCAGCCCGCACAGCAGCACAATGCTCACCCAGCTGCGCGGCCTGCGCACCAGCTTGACCAGCTCGACCCGGATCACGGCTGCTCCCTCCTGGCCGCGTCTGGGCCCGCCACGTTGCCCTGTTCCAGGACGTCACTGTCCTCCCCGGAACCCGGCGCGGCCGGACGGCCGCTCACCGGGCGGTCCACCCGGTCCGACCCTGAACTGGTCACCGCGAGTACCACGTCCTCCAATGACCGGCGCTCGGCGGAGATCTCCGTGACGCGGACCCCACCGGCCACCAGCTGGGCGTTCAGCATCGCGGTGTCGGTGTCGCGGACCAGCAGCCGGTCCACCTCGGTCAGCTCGACGCGGCCGTCGAGCAGTTCCTTGGCCTGGCCCACGTCGGGGGTGTGCACGATGGCCCGGCCGGTCAGCGCGCGCAGCGTGTCCAGCTCGTCCTGCTCGACCAGCCGCCCCTGGTTCACGATGCCGACCCGGGTGCACAGCTGCTCGACCTCGCTGAGCTGGTGGCTGGACATGAACACGGTCGTGCCGGCCTGGTTGAGCTCGATGAGCAGGTCGCGGATCTCCCGGATGCCCTGCGGGTCCAGGCCGTTGGTCGGCTCGTCCAGGATGAGGAGCCGGGGGGTGCGCAGCAGCGCGGCGGCCAGGCCGAGCCGCTGCCGCATGCCGAGCGAGTACCGCTTGACCGGCCGGTTGTCGATGCCGCCCAGGCCGACCCGGTCCAGGGTGTCCGCGATCCGCTGCCGCCGGGTGCGCCGGCTGGCGCTCCCGGCCGCGTCGATCAGGGCCAGGTTGGCCCGCCCGGACAGGTGGCCGTACGCGGATGGGCCTTCCACCAGCGAGCCGATCGACGGCAGCACGTCGGCGACCTGCCTGGGCACCGGCTTGCCCAGCACCCGGATCTCGCCGCTGGTCGCGTAGACCAGGCCGAGCAGCATGCGGATCACCGTCGTCTTGCCGGAACCGTTCGGCCCGAGGAACCCGTACCGGTCGCCTTCCCTGACGTCCAGGTCGATCTGGTCCACCACGAGCAGGTGGCCATAGCGCTTGGTCAGCGCCCGGGTGGCGATCACCGGCCACCTCCCGGTGGCCGGCGGAACCGGAAGTGGTCCAGGTCGTTGATCATGCTATTGGCCGCCTTTTCCAGGACTGCCGGGGTGACCGCGCCCGCGAACAGCCAGGTGGCGTGGTGGAACCCCGCGGTGACCATGAGAACGGACAGCAGCGGGGTGCGGATCACCGCGCCGGTCTGCCCGGTGAGCGGAACCAGGTCCGCTCCCGCCTGCACGGCGGCGTTGAGCGCCTGCGGGCCGAGGCTGTGCGGCAGCGGCAGTACCACCAGCCGGGACAGCCCGGAGCCGTAGATGGCGACACCTGGCGGGCCGCCCGGGACCGGCACCAGCCGCAGCCCGCCCAGCTCAGCAGGGAACGGGTCGGCGTCGCTGTCCCCGTCGCCGTCGCCGTTCAGGATCCGGTCAATGTCCGGCTCCTTGGCCGTGGCCAGGCCCAGCTGCGGCGCGGGATGCGGGGTCACCGCGTCCAGCGTCGGCTCGGCCTGGGTCAGCTCCAGGAAGTTGCTGATCAGCACCGGATGGGCGGACCCGCGCGCGGTGAGCTGCACCTCGACCGGCAGCCCGGTGCGCGGGTCGGCCCAGATGTCGATCGCGCCGATCGTGGTGCCCTGGCCAGCCGGGGTGACCCGCAGCCCGGCCGCGGCCACCCCGGCCACCCGGCGGGACGGCAGCCGGCTGAGATGCTCAGCGGACCCAGCGATGCTGAGCAGCCGCCGGGCCAGTTCCGGCGGCAGCAGGTCCGCGGCCCGGGGCAGCCGGACCGGCTGCGGGCCGATGATCTGGATGAGGCTGTTGCCGCCGTAGTTCCACAGGTAGGTCACCCCGCCGTCGGAGTAGGTGTCGTTCTCGCCCTCCGCGGAGACCACGTCGGCCCGCCAGTAATCGGCCGAGCGGTACCACACGTACTGGTCGGTGGTGCCGTCCAGCAGCATGCTGACGTTGCCCAGGTCGGGCAGGCTGGGCAGGCCGAAGTCGGCGGTGCTCTCGGCGTAGCCCTGGTACGGCCGGCCGGCCGAAGCCATGATGCGCGCGCGCAGCGCGGCCGCGCCAACGGTCGAGCTCTGCACCGGGAGCGCGGCGATCACCGCTGGGATCGAGCACAGTGCCACGATGCCCGCCAGCACGATCAACCATCGGCGCCACGCCCCACGGCGGAGGGAGCTCAGGCTCAGCAAGCTCACCGGCGGCACCGCATCGCCGCTTCTGCCACCAGTCCACCGTACGATGCCCGGCCGCCTGGAGGCACCGCTGAGAGGGAGCTCTGCGCTACCTGTAATGCGCCGCTAATAACTAACTCAGCTGCACTGGGCAGCCCACGCCGGCCACTTCAGGCCCCATCCGGGCGGGCCGGACCAGGACCGGGACCACCACCCGGGCCCGGCGCTGCCGCGGCATCCGGGCCGGCCGCGCGCTGGGCGGGGCCGGCCGCGGGGGCGCCTGGGCAGGCGTCACCGTCCGGATTCGCATGTGCATCCGCCCACCGTGATCGGCCATTGACCGGCCGCCCCCTGATAACGGTGCGCGGCCCGCGCTGGTTGAGCTGTGCCCGGTTGGCCCGGTTAGCACGGCGCCCCCGGCGGCCAGCCCGGCCAGTACCAGGGCCACCGCTGTGACGCCGACCAGGCTCGCGTTGGGCCGCCACCGGCTGCGCTGCGGTCCATGGCCCGGCGTGAGGTGCTGCCCGAGCCGGGTGATGATGAAGCCGGGCTGGCCGCCCGCGTCGCCGCCCGGAAGCTTGGCCTGCGCGGCCAGGCCGTTCAGGCTGAGCCTTCGCGCAGCCGGAGGGCACGCAGGCGGCGCAGGAACGCCGCCAGGTCCTCCGTGGACATCCGGTGCAGTCCGTCGTCAGCTGGCATCGAAAGCTCCACTCCCGTGGCCGGTCCCCCGGGGTTGCCGCCACGTTAGCCCGGCACCAGCCGGCGGCATCGCCAATCGGGGTATCGCTCATTACGGCGTGCTTAGGGGGTCATTCCGGAAACCGGGTAGGCGGCCACAGGCCAGCTCAGCCGGGTGCTTGAATGAGGGAATATTGGCCCGCAACCGCCGGAGGCGCTGTCCGTGATCCTGGTAACCGGAGCGACCGGACGGGTTGGCTACCCGCTGCTGGAGGCGCTGGCCGATGCCGGTGCCGACGTCACCGCGATGGTGCGGGTGCCGGCCAAGGGTGCCGACCTGCCCGGCGCGGCCAAGCACATCGTGGCCAGCTTCGACGCCCCGCCGCCTGCCGAGGTGCTGCAGACGTTCGGCCAGATCTTCCTGCTCAGCCCGGCGATAGAGGAACAGGCGGAGCTGGAGATCCGGTTCATCGACGCGGTGCTCGCCGCGGGTCACCGGCCGCACATCGTGAAGATGGCCGCGGACGGCTTCCAGGACGCCGGCGTCGAGATCCGCTTCGTGCGCAGCCACCGGGAGGTCGCCGCGCACCTGGCAGCGTCCGGTCTGCCGGTCAGCTACCTCGCGGCGGGGATCTACCTGGAGACCCTGCTGGCCGCGGCGGAGCGGATCCGCCGGGAGGGCGTGCTGTACGCGCCGTCCGGATCAGGCCGGGCCGCCTACGTGGCGGCCGGCGACGTGGCCGACGTGGCCGCCCGGGTGCTTACCAGCCCGGATCACCAGGACCGCACGTACGTGCTGACCGGGCCGGAGGCGCTCAGCGGCCAGCAAGTGGCCCGGCGGATCTCCACCGTGTTCGGCCGGGACGTCGGCTACGCCGACCTGCCGGCCAAGCAGGCCCGGGAGGAGCTGCTGGCCAGCGGGCTGAGCCAGTGGGAAGTGGATGGCGCGCTGGAGCTGTACGACTGGGTGCGCGAGGGCGGGGCGGCCAAGGTGACCGCGGACGTGCCCGAAGTCGCCGGGCATCCGGCCACCCGCGTTGAGGACTGGCTGGATGACAACCGGGCCGCGTTCCTGGACTTCCCGCCCGACCTGCCGCCCGACGTGTTCTGAGTCAGCCGCGCGGCACCGCCGCCACCGCGGCGGTGATCAGCCGCGGGGTGGCCGGCACCGGCGCCCCGTTGACCAGCACGGTGGGCGTGGACTGCACCCCCCGCGCAGTGGCCAGCGCGGTCACGTAGGACGGCCAGTCCAGGTAGCGGCCGCTGTGCAGGCACTCCGCGAACGTCGCGGGCAGGCCGACGGATCCAGCCAGCTCGGCCAGCTGGGCGTCGGTCAGGCCGGGGCCTCCCTCAGGCGGCTGGCTGCTGAGCAGCGCGTGCGCGTACTCGATGAACCGCCCGCCATCGGCCGCGCAGCCGGACGCGGCGGCGGCCCGGGTCGAGTAGTTCGTGGTTGACGCGGCGTCGAGGAAGTTCATCGGGTGATAGACCAGGCTGATCTGCCGGTCCGAGACCAGCTGGGCGAGCGCGTCGCCGGAGCGGAGCTCGAAGTGGCGGCAGAACGGGCACAGGAAGTCGATGTAGGCGTCCACGGTGACCGGGCCGGACCCGATGACGACGCCGTCGCCCTCAGCTGTCGAGCTGGCCGGGGTGTGACCCGGCCTGGCCAGGTCGGTCATGGTGTGCTCCCCGGGGTGATCAATGCGGGTGCCGCTTGGCTTTCCCGTCCTCGATGCGGCGGATCATCTCCTGCCGCACTTCGACCAGGGCACGGCCGAGGTCGGGAGCGGTCGAGTGGACCACCTGGGACGGCCAGCCGGGCAGCCACGCCTCCAGGGTGACCGTCTGCTCCGGCCGGCCCCGGGCCTTCACCGACACTTCCAGGTCAACCCGGTCGGGCGACCAGTGCGCCAGATGCCGGCCCAGGCTGGACAGCTCGGTCAGCACCTGCGCCCGGTCGGCCTCGTGGAACCCCGGCCCGAGCCGGAGCTGTGCGGCGAGGGCCGGCCCGGTGCTGGCCGGCCCAGTGCTGCCTCCGCGTTCGCTCATGGCTTCTACCTTCGCACGGGCCCGCTGAGGCTAACGATCAGGCTCCGGCCTGGACTCCGCCGCGCGGAAACCAGGCAGGCGCGTCCAGTCAGCCGAGCCGTCCTCGGCACCGAAGTCCCACAGTTCGATCGGACGCCTGACCAGGACACGCGCGTGCTCGCCGATGCACCCACCTCGGCCTGGATCCGCCGGACGTGCTCATCATCGAGCCACACGGTGAACTCGGCCGAGCCTGCCCTGACCGCGACGGCACGGCACGGCGTCCCGCGCACCGTCCCGTGGCCGGCGTGCCGGGCGTCTGTCACGTCGCGCAGCTTCCTGAGCAGGTCCAGCGGATCGTCCGCAGGCCTCCGGCTGTGGTTGGTCGCCTGCAGCGGTTTCCCGGACGCACCGCCGTAGTGCTGACCGTTGATGTACATCTCGGCGTACCCGCCGAAATCAATCTGGTACCGGGCGGCGGCCGGTTCCACCAAACCCTCCCCGACCTGGTGCCTGAACTGCCGCCTGAGCTCTGTGCGGGCGGTCTCGAGATCCATCTCCGGTGAGATGCGCTTCCATACGGTACTGACGGCGGACCCGGCCAGCCGCCCGACGGGACCGGGCGCCGGAAAGATTGGGAATAGTGCGCGTTATCTTCATTCGCCCCTGTGTTTTACTGCGCAGTTCAACTTAACCAGGAGAAATGACGGATCTGGCGCAGGCTAGGCTGCTGACCCGTGACAGATCAGCAGCGCAGCAGCCCGCGGGCCCGGGCACTCGGGGTGCCGTTCGGCGGCATCCCGGGCCAGTGGAACGCGATCACCGACGTGCCCGGGGTAGAGGTCGGCTATCAGACCATCATCCGCGGTGACACGGCCCGTACCGGGGTGACCGGGATCCACCCGCGCGGCCGGGGCGGGGCGCTCGACCCGCTGGCCGCCGGCTACGCATCGCAGAACGGCAACGGCGAGATGACCGGCGCGGCCTGGGTCCAGGAGTCTGGCACCACCTCACTGCCCTTCGCGCTGACCAACACGCACGCGGTCGGCATCGCGCACGCCGGGATCATCGCCTGGGCGGTGCGGCACTACCCGCAACTCGGCGACAACTGGTCGCTGCCGGTGGCCGCGGAGACCTGGGACGGTTACCTGAACGACATCAACGGGCAGCACGTCACCGAGGCGGACTGTGTCGCCGCGCTGGACGCGGCCCGGTCCGGCCCGCTGGCCGAAGGCGCGGTGGGCGGCGGCACCGGCATGATCTGCTACGGCTTCAAGGGCGGCAGCGGCACCGCGTCCCGGCTGGTCAGCCACGCTGGCGATAGCTACACGGTAGGCGTGTTCGTGCAGGCCAACTTCGGCACGCGCGGTGAGCTGGTGCTGGCCGGGCGGCCGCTCGGTGAGCTGCTGGCCGACGACGACCCGCTGCGCGAGTACCACGCGGCACCGCCCGGCGCGGGCTCGGTCATCGCCATCGTGCTCACCGACGCGCCACTGCTGCCGCACCAGTGCTCGGCGCTGGCCCGGCGGGTCACCCTCGGACTGGCCCGCACCGGGACGGCGGGCTCGCACTCCTCCGGTGACCTGTTCCTGGCCTGCTCGACCGCGAATCCGGGCGGCTTCAGCCGGTACGGGATCGGCGGCAGCCGGCCGTACGACCAGCTGTCCTTCGTGCCGTGGGACGCCATCGACCCGTTTTTCACCGCGGTGGTGCAGGCCACCGAGGAGGCGGTGGCCAACGCGCTGTGCGCCGGTGAGGAGATGACCGGCTACCGTGGCCACCGGGTCCCCGGGCTCCCCCGGGACCGCGTCGCTGCTCTGTTTCGCACGCACGTCTGATCGGAGGACTGGTGGAATATCGGCTGCTCGGCAGCAGCGGCTGCGCGGTGTCCGCGCTCGCCCTGGGCACGCTCACGTTTGGCAACGAGACCGACGAGGCAGGGGCGTTCAATCAGCTGGACAGTTTCGTGGCCGCGGGCGGGACGCTGCTGGACAGTGCGGATGTGTACGCGGACGGGCGCTCAGAGGAGATCATCGGGCGCTGGCTGGCCGCGCGGCCGGGAATGCGGGAGGCCGTGGTGCTGGCCACCAAGGGCCGGTTCCCCACCGACGACACCCCGAACGGGCATGGGCTGTCCCGGCAGCACCTGGCCCGGGCGCTGGACGCGTCGCTGCGCCGGCTGAACGCCGACCGGGTCAACCTGTACCAGGTGCACGCGTGGGACCCGCTCACCCCAGTCGAGGAGACGCTGCGCTTCCTGGACGATGCGGTGCGGGCCGGCAAGATCAACTATGTCGGGCTGTCCAACTTCACCGGCTGGCAGCTGCAGAAGGCGGTGGACATCGCGGAATTCCGCGGGCTGTCCGCCCCGGTGTCCGTGCAGCCGCAGTACAACCTGCTGGCCCGGGGGGTCGAGTGGGAGATCCTGCCCGCCTGCCAGGCCGCCGGACTCGGGCTGCTGGCCTGGTCGCCGCTGGCCAGTGGCTGGCTGACCGGCAAGTACCGGCGCGGCGAGCCGCCCGCCGCGGGCACCCGGGTGCTGGAGAACGCGGACGAGGGGATGCGGATCTGGAATCAGCGCGGCCAGGCCGAGCGGACCTGGCAGGTGGTGGACGCGGTGCGCACGGTGGCCGGCGGCCGCGGCGTGCCGATGGCCCAGGTGGCCATCGCCTGGCTGGCCGCCCGGCCGGCCGTGTCTTCGGTCATCCTGGGCGCGCGCACCCTGGACCAGCTGGCCAGCAACCTGGCCGCCGCCGATCTGACGCTGAGCGAAGAGGAGACCCGGCTGCTGGACGAGGCGAGCCAGCCGGAGACGCCGGATTACCCCTACGGTGAGCCCGGCCAGACCCAGCGCAGCCGCCGGATCCGGGGCGGCCGGTTCTGAGCTGGCCGGGCCCATCCCCAGGTCAGTACCAGCCGTAGGCCAGCTCGTGGTACCAAGCGCGGCGGGGCCAGCCGTACACACTCCTGATGTAGCCGAGCCCCCAGCGGACCTGCGTTTTGGAATTGGTCCGCCAGTTCGCACCCGCGCTGGCCATCTTGCCGCCGGGCACGGCCTGCGGGATCCCGTAGGCACCAGAGGACGGGTTATAGGCGTATTTGTACCAGCTGCTCTCCCGCATCCACAGCTTGTAGAGCGGGGACCACTGCCGGGCGCCCCAGCCGTACTTGCCGAGCATCCCGCGCGCGACCTGCTGGGCGTACCGGGCCGAGGACTCGGCCGCGGCGTCCAGCTTGACCGTGGCCGGCCCGGCGCCGCGGGTGAGCGGGGAATCGAAGGCCACCTGAACCTGCGCGGTGCGGGTGCCCGCTGAACCCAGGCCGGTCAGCGAGCCGGCCGCGGGACCGGTGGTGGCGAGTGCTGCGGACCCGATGACGACCGCGCAGGCGGCCGAGGTGAGCGCAGCGAGGACAGTAGCGGTCTTCCTTGAGAACGTCCTGGTCGAGGACAAGATGAACCATTCGGTCGGCGCGGCTGCAACCACGCTCGGCGTCCACCCCAGACGGAGGCCAGCCCGGCCGGTGAACCTGGCGTGAGCTGACGGCGGCGTGCGGACGTGACGCAGGGGCAAGGCGCCAGGCGGCTCGGAGGCGGCCATCACGCACGCGGGGTGCTTGCCGGACCACCCTGCCCGAAGCCTGACCGTAATGTTCCGTAAATCGGGATATAGGACAGTATGAAATAGGTCACACTGAGAGCAGCGGCCGTCCCGCCGGGGGGGTTTGGCAGGGACGGCCGCTGCGGCTCGGGGCCCCAGGCCCGGGGCTAGTACCAGCCGTACGCCTGCTCGTGCGACCAGGCCGCGCACGGTGAGCCGTAGGTGGACTGGATGTAACCCAGGCCCCAGCGGATCTGGGTGGCCGCGCTGGTCTGCCAGTCGGCGCCGGCGGTGGCCATCTTGCTGCCGGGCAGCGCCTGCGGGATGCCGTAGGCGCCCGACGTGGCGTTGCTGGCAGTGACGCTCCAGCCGCTCTCCCGCTGCCACAGCGGCTGCAGGCAGCTGAACTGGGACGTGGACCAGCCGAACGAGCCGAGCATGCTCTGCGCGATCTGCTGCGGGTCACCCTGCGGGGTGGCGGCGGACGCCGCCGAGCTGCTGGCCTGGGCCGCCTGCTGGGCCGCCTTGGCCTTGGCCGCGGCCGCCGCCTTGGCCGCCGCGGCTGCCCGGGCCGCCGCCCGGGCCTGGGCCGCCTTCCTGGCCCTGGCCTGTGCCTGCTGCCGGAGGTGGGCCTGCAGCGCCGACGCCTGGATGGCCCGGAGCTGGTGCGAGGTGCCCGCCTGCACGGTCTGCGGGGCGACCGAACTGGCGGTGGCGTGCGATCCCGCCAGCGCCGCCGCGTCGGCCAGGTTGCCCTGGTCGCCCGATGCGCCGGGCCAGGCGGCGGTCGTGCCGGCCACCAGGGCCGCCACGGCCAGCGCCGAGCCGGCGCTGAGCAGCGCGGCCTTGGTGTGCTTGCGGGGTTTGCGATGAGCAGGAGTCCGCCGGCTGAAGGACAAGATGAACCTTTGCTCAGGCGCGCTCGCGCCATCGGGATGACCACCCAGGCACAGAACCAGCCGTCAGGACGGGGGCTGGTCAGCGGCGTAAGGACGGGGCGCGGGGGCAGGGCGCCGGGCCGCTGGAGAGTCGGCCGCCATCGCGAACGCGGGGTGCTTGCGGCAACCCAGAATGCCGAAGATCACCAAGCCAGCAGCCGAAACCGGGATAACGGCCGAGTGAAAAAACTCACACCAAATACCCGTTTGGCCCTATTACCTGCCCTTTTGCGCGCTTCGGTGTATCCGGCCGAGCCGGCCTGCGGCGCCGCCAGGCTCGTGATCATGGCTTAGGTAGCGCTCTGGTACTACCTAAGCCATGATCACGAACTTCGCGGTCAGCCGAGGGCGGGGATGATGGTGTCGCCGTAGGCGGCCAGGGTTTCCGCGGGCTGGTCGTGCATCAGGTAGATGGCGAACTGGTCGGCACCGACCTCGGCCAGCTCGCGCAGCCGGTCCAGGTGCGCCTCAGCCGGGCCGAGCAGGCAGAACCGGTCCACGATGGCGTCCGGGACGAAGTCCGTGGACGGGTTGCCCGCCCGGCCGTGGTGGGCGTAGTCGTAGCCCTCCCGGCCTTTGATGTAGTCGGTCAGCTCGTGGGGCACCGGCCCGTCCTCGCCGTACCGGGCCACCAGGTCGGCCACGTGGTTGCCGACCATGCCGCCGAACCAGCGCAACTGGTCACGCTGGTGGGCCAGGTCGGTGCCGACGTAGGCCGGGGCGGCCACGCAGATGGTGAGCGCGTCCGGGTCGCGGCCGGCCGCGCGCGCCGCGGCGCGGACCGAGCCGACCGTCCACCGGGCGATGTCCGGGTCGGCGGTCTGCAGGATGAACCCGTCGGCCTGCTGCCCCACCAGGGTCAGCGCCTTCGGCCCGTAGGCGGCCATCCAGATCTCCAGCTTGCCGTCGCGCACCCACGGGATGCGCAGCGGCGCCCCGTGCAGCATGACCTCGCGCCCCTCGGCCAGGCCCTTGATCACCTGCATCGCCTCGGCCATGGTGTCCAGCGTGACCGGCCGCTGGCCGATCACCCGGCGGGCCGAGTCGCCCCGGCCGATGCCGCACACCGTCCGGTTGCCGAACATGTCGTTCAGCGTGGCGAACAGCGACGCGGTGACCGACCAGTCCCGGGTGCCCGGGTTGGTCACCATCGGCCCGACCGTCAGCCGCGAAGTCCCGGCCAGGATGGCCGAGTAGATGACATACGGCTCCTGCCAGAGCACGTGCGAGTCGAACGTGTAGCCGTACCCGAAGCCAAGCTGCTCCGCGCGGCGCATGGTGTCGACCACCGCGCTGGCGGGCGGATCCGTCTGCAGCACCAGTCCGAAATCCACTGCGCTCCCCTTGGTCAGCTCAGGTACTGGGACAGGCCGCGGCGCAGGAACTGGCCGTGACCGGTGCGGCCGTGGTACTCCCCGCCGTCGATGACGACCTGCCCCCGGGACAGCACGGTCTGCACCTGGCCGGTGATGGCGAAGCCCTCATACGCCGAGTAATCGACGTTCATGTGGTGCGTGCGGGCGGACAGCGTCTGCTTGGCCCGCGGGTCGTAGATGACGATGTCCGCGTCCGAGCCGGGGGCGATGACACCCTTGCGCGGGTACAGCCCGAACATCCGGGCCGGGGTGGTGCTGGCCACCTCCACCCAGCGGGCCAGCGACAGCTCGCCGGCTGCCACCCCCTGGTGCAGCAGGTCCACCCGGTGCTCCACGCCAGGTATCCCGTTCGGGATCTTGGAGAAGTCACCGCGGCCCAGCTCCTTCTGCTCCCTGAAGCAGAACGGGCAGTGGTCGGTGGACACCACCGACAGGTCGTTGGTGCGCAGGCCGCGCCATAGCGAGCCCTGGTGCTCGCGCGGCCGCAGCGGCGGCGAGGCCACGTACTTGGCCCCCTCGAAGTCCGGCCGGGCCAGGTCGTCCAGGGACAGGTACAGGTACTGCGGGCAGGTCTCGGCGAACACGTTCTGCCCGGTGTCCCTGGCGGCCGCGATCTCGGCCAGCGCCTGGGCGGCGGACAGGTGCACCACATACAGCGGGGCGCCGGTGACCTTGGCCAGGGTGATGGCCCGGTGCGTGGCCTCGGCTTCCAGTTCCGGCGGCCGGGTCAGCCCGTGCTGCACCGGCGTGGTCTTCCCGGCGGCCAGCGCCCGGGCCACCAGCTGGTCGATGGCGATGCCGTTCTCCGCGTGCATCATGATCAGCGCGCCGATGTCGGCGGCGCGCAGCATGGCCCGGAGGATCTCGCCGTCGGTGGCGTAGAACACCCCGGGGTAGGCCATGAACATCTTGAAGCTGTTCACGCCCGCGCCGACGCACGACTCCATCTCCTTGAGGCTGGTGTCGTTGACGTCCGACACGATCATGTGGAAGCCGTAGTCGACTACGCAGTTGCCGTCGGCCTTCTCATGCCACTTGTCCACCGTGGCCAGCAGCGAGGTGCCCCTGGCCTGGACCGCGAAGTTGACGATCGTGGTGGTGCCGCCCCAGGCCGCGGCCCGGGTGCCGGTCTCGAACGTGTCCACCGAGAACGTGCCGCCGAACGGCATCTCCATATGCGTGTGCACGTCGATGCCGCCGGGCAGCACATACCGCCCGGCGGCGTCGAACACCCGGTCCGCCCCGGCCGCCCAGGACTGGGCCAGCTCGCTGCCGCTGGCCGCCAGGCCGCTGATCTGCTCGCCGTCCACCAGCACGTCGGCGGCTACGGCGCCAGACGGCGACAGCACCTGGCCGCCGCTGATCACCGCGGTGCTCACGGCGCGACCAGCCCGCCGTACTGGTCGGGGCGGCGGTCCCGGTAGAACTGCCACAGGTCGCGCACCTCGGCCAGCAGGTCCATGTTCAGGTCGCGGACGATCACCTCGTCCTCGGTGTCCGAGCCGGCCTCGCCGACCAGCTGGCCGCGCGGATCGGCGAAGTAGGTCTGGCCGTAGAACTCGTTGTCGCCCAGCGGCTCCACGCCGACCCGGTTGATCGCGCCGACGAAGTACTCGTTGGCCACCGCCGAGGCGGGCTGCTCCAGCCGCCACAGGTACTGGGACAGGCCGCGGCTGGTCGCCGACGGGTTGAACACGATCCGCGCGCCGGCCAGGCCCAGCGCCCGCCAGCCCTCCGGGAAGTGCCGGTCGTAGCAGATGTACACGCCGATCCGGCCGACCGCGGTGTCGAACACCGGGTAGCCGAGGTTGCCCGGCCGGAAGTAGAACTTCTCCCAGAACCCCTTCACCTGGGGCAGGTGCGTCTTCCGGTACTTGCCCAGGTAGCTGCCGTCGGCGTCGATCACCGCCGCGGTGTTGTAATACAGCCCGGGCTGCTCCTCCTCGTACATGGGCAGCACCAGCACCACCGAGTGCTGCCGGGCCACGTCGCACATGAGCTGGGTGGTAGCGCCGCCCGGGATCGCCTCCGTGTAGGAGTAATAGTCCGCGTCCTGCACCTGGCAGAAATACGGCCCGTAGAACAGCTCCTGGAGGCAGACCACCTGGGCACCCGCGGAGGCCGCCTGCTCGATCGCACTGACCGAGGCGCGGATCATCGAATCCTTGTCCCCGGTCCAGCTCTGCTGCACCAGCCCGGCCCTGATGATTTCTGGCATGTCGGTTCCCTCCGTGATCAGGTGTCTGACGCTACTCGTGAGCCGCTGCGACGGCCATGGCCCGCGCCGTGGACCTGGCCCGAGGTCAGGAGGGTAAGCACCAGGTAGACCAGGAAGCCAGCGGCGAACCCCACCACCCAGCTGTAGTCGTAGAACCCCTTGAGCCCCGGGATGAACCCGTCCGTGGGGAACGGGCCCTGGCCCGGTGCCGACCAGGCACCGCCGACGGCGAGCAGTCCGCCCACGATCGTGGCCACGACGGCCCGCCAGTTCCAGCCGGCGGTGTACCAGTAGCGGCTGCCCCTGGTGTACAGCCCGGCCAGGTCGAGGCGGGTACGGTTGACCACCCAGTAGCCGGCTACCAGCACCCCGGCCACCGCGGCGATCAGCCCGCCGTAGAAGCCCAGCCAGGTGAAGATGTACACGTGCGGGTTGGCCAGCAGCCGCCACGGCTGGAGAGCCACGGCCAGTACACCGGTGATCAGGCCGCCGGTGCGGAACGAGATCCACCTGGGCAGCGCGTTGGAGAAGTCGTAGGACGGGCTGACCACGTTCGCCGCCACGTTGACCGAGACCGTGGCGATGAGCACGGTGAGCAGGCCGACGATCACCACTGCCGGGTTGGACAGCTTGGTGGCCAGCTGGACCGGGTCCCAGATCGTGGTGTGGTACAGCGCCTGGGCGCCCGATGTGATCAGGATGGCCAGCAGGCAGAAGAAGGTCATCGTGGTGGGCAGGCCGAGCACCTGGCCCCACGTCTGCTTACGCTGGCTGGCCGAGAACCGGGTGAAGTCCGGGATGTTCAGGGACAGCGTGGACCAGAACGCGATCATCGCCATCAATGAGGGCCAGAACACCGCCCAGAAGCCGGGCCCCCAGCCAAGGTGCGACGGCTGGGACAGCAGCGGGCCGAAGCCGCCCGCCCTGACCGCGATGTAGATCAGCAGGGCGACGAAGACCACCAGCACGGCCGGGGCGGCCCAGTTCTCGAACCGGCGCACCGCGTCCATCCCGCGCCAGATGATGCCGATCTGGATCACCCAGAACACCGCGAACGACAGCCACAGCGTCCACGGCTGGCCGCCCAGCGTGGCGGCGTTGATCCAGCCGTGACCGGCCAGCTTGCCGACGATCACGTACACACCCTGGCCGCCGATCCAGGTCTGGATGCCGAACCAGCCGCAGGCGACCAGGGCCCGCAGGATCGCGGCCAGGTTCGCGCCCACCACCCCGTAGAAGGCCCGCGCGAACACCGGGAACGGGATTCCGTATTTGGTTCCGGCGTGGCTGTTCAGCAGCATCGGCACCAGCACGATGACGTTGCCCAGGGCAATGGTCAGCAGGGCCTGCCAGGCGCTCATGCCCAATGCGATCAAGCTGGCCGCCAGCGCGTAGGTGGCCAGGTTGTGCGACATGCCGACCCAGAGCGCCAGGTAGTTGTAGGTGGTCCAGGTCCTCTTGGCCACCGGGACGGGGGCAAGGTCCTGGTTGGCGAACGGGCTGTCCGCCACGGCGGCCGGGTCGGCCAGCTCCACCCGCCCATCTGGGCGGGTGACTTGGCCCGGTAGGCCCGCGGAAAGGTCGGTGGATGCCATGACGCTCTCCTGCCAGTTCAGCCAATGTCGTTTCCTGTAACTGAACGTTCCCCCTGGGCAGGAATCACATTCCGGCCAAAAGCGCCCGGCCGGCGGTCAGGCGGCCGGCGGCTCCGGGATGGTGGGCTGGCGCTGCGCCCTGATCACGTGGATGACCGCGTTGATCAGTGCCAGGTGGGTGAAGCGCTCGGCGAAAGCATCCATCCGCTTGATATACCCCGTCAGCAGGCCGCCCGGGGCCGGTACCGGCATAGCGGCCGACCATTGCGAACGATTGCGAACACTGCGACACTCGTGCCCATAGGACCCACGGTGATGTGAGGTGACCAGGTTGCCGGACAAGCAGCGGATCAGCTATTTTCCGCTGGACGCGATGGACCCGGAGATGCGCGCCGAGATGGACCGCTGCCAGCGGGAAGGCACCCCGCGGCCGGAGAGCTCGGCGGTCCGGGCGCACGTGCCCGCGGCGTTCTGGGCGTTCGCCCGGTCCTGGCAGTCGCTGTTCCGCGAGGGCGACTGCGACCACCAGATCAAGGAACTCTGCCGGGTGTACATCTCCCGCTCGGTGAACTGCGAGTACTGCGGCAACCAGCGGTCCATGCAGGCCGCGCAGCAGGGCTTCACCGAAGCCAAGTACGACGAGCTGCTGAACTTCGAGTCCTCAGCCACCTTCGACGACCGGGAGAAGGCCGCGCTGGCCTACGCCGAAGCCATCGCCTGGCACCAGCCGGCCGGCGACGAGCTGTGGGACCGGCTGCATCAGCACTTCTCCGAGCCCGAACTGGTCGAGCTGGGCTGCTTCATCGCGCTCACGTTCGGCCAGCAGAGCTGGCTCCGGCTGCTCAACATCGAGCATCACCAGGTGCTGCCAGGCACCTCGGCGTCGATGGCGCCGGGCTTCGAGACCGCCGAGGCGCTGGCCGAGAGCAAGCGGGCCGCGGGCTACTGGGCCAGGCGCTGAGCTGGTACCCGGCGTTCAGCCCAGGCGAACTTGGCCGCCGCCGGGCGGCGCTGGCTGGGGTGCTGGCGCGGCGTGGCCTCGGCGCCGCCCTGGTCTACGGCGCCGACCGGTCCGGCAGCGCCGTACCGTGGCTGACCGGCTGGCCGGTGACCAGGGAAGCGGCGCTGGTGTTCGCGCCCGGCCAGCCCGACGTGCTGTATGTCTGCTACGACAACCACGTGCCCAACGCCCGGCGGCTGGCACCGGAAGCGGACGTACGGCCAGGCGGCCGGTCCGCCTTGCGGGCCGCGCTTCCGCTATTGGCCGCCCGGTCGGCCGATAGCAGTGCCGCCCGCCGCGGCGGGGCCGGGGTCGTCGGGCCGGTCCCCGCTCGCTGGCAGGACGAGCTGATCGCGGCGGCCGGCCGGGCCGAGTTCCTCGACCAGGACTACACCCAGCTGCGGCTGGTCAAGTCGGCCGCCGAGATCGACTGGCTGCGCG
Source organism: uncultured Actinomycetes bacterium (assembly GCA_963834705.1). Lineage (GTDB taxonomy): Bacteria > Actinomycetota > Actinomycetes > Streptosporangiales > Streptosporangiaceae > RYN-230. The sequence goes on along the minus strand of CAWICV010000015.1, from coordinate 78,904 downwards.
AAGGTGCCCGGCTGACCGATGCCGGGGTGAGCGCGCTGGCCGCCGGAGCTCAGCCCGGGATGACCGAGGCGGCGCTCGGGGCCCTGGTGGAGAGCGGCTACGTCGCGGGCGGCGGCCAGACGCACATCCGCTATCTCGGCGTCACCCCGATGGACCAGCCTGAGCTGTGTGTGCCCGCGCAGTGGCCGTCCAGCCGCCCGCTGCGCGCCGGGGACGTACTGAGCTGCGAGGTCAGCGCCAGCTACGGCGGCTATCCGGGGCAGCTGCTGCGCACGTTCGCGGTCGGCGGGCCGCCCACCCCGCTCTACCGTGACCTGCATCAGGTGGCCGAGCAGGCGTTCGGCGCGATGACCGCCCGGCTGCGGGCGGGCGCCACCGCGGCCGACCTGATCGAGGCGGCCAGCCTGGTCACCGCGGCCGGTTTCACCATCTACGACGACCTGGTGCACGGCTACGGTGGCGGGTACCTGCCCCCGGTGCTGACCCGCGCCGCGCTGGAGCGGCAGCAGGCCCCGGACTTCACGTTCCGGGCCGGGATGACCGTGGTCATCCAGCCGAACGTGATCACCAAGGATGAGCGGGCCGGGGTGCAGACCGGGGAGTTGGTGCTGGTCACCGACGACGGCTGGGAATCGCTGCACGGGTTCCCGCGGGGTTTCGCCCAGATCGGCTGACACCGCTGGTTGAGGCCGCCCGGCTACGGACGCTCGCCGTGCAGCCGGGCCACGTACCGCTCGGCCGAGCGGCGGATCGCGGCCGGCCCGTCGTGCACCACGACCCGGCCCCACCAGCCGCCGTATACCCGGTCGAAGCCGAACCGGCCGGCCCGCTCGGCGATGTCCAGCACGGTCACCTCGTCCAGCGGGATCAGGTTGGGGTAGCTCCACATGAAGCTGACCCAGTCCCGGTCCGCCGTCACGGTGATGGTGTCCCCGGTGAGCAGCGCGCCGTGGCCTTCCGACCCGGACGGCCAGTGCAGCACGGCCGCGCCGTCGAAGTGGCCGCCGATCCGGGCCAGGGTGAGCCCGGGCACCGGCTTCGTCTCGTCGTCGAAGAACTCGATCCGCGGCGAGGGCCGCTGCACCCACTGCTCATCGGCCCGCGGAATGAAGATCGGGGCGCCGAACGCGTCGGCGTACTCCACGTTCGCCCCGTAGAAGTGCGGGTGCGACATGCAGATGGCGGCGATCCCGCCCAGCTCGGTGATCCGCGCAACGGCCGCATCGTCGAGCAGCGAGACGCAGTCCCACAGCACGTTGCCGTCCGGGGTACAGACCAGCAGAGCCCGCTGCCCGATGGCGAAGGCGGGTTCCACCCCCACCCCGAACAGGTTCGGTTCCTCCTCGCGCAGTACCACCGCGCGGTCGCTGGCCAGCTCGGCCATGGTGGTCCACTGCTGCCCGCCCCAGCCCACGTACTGCCGCTCATCCAGGCAGATCGGGCACGCCCCGGGCGGCTGATCAGTCTCCGGATACTGAACCCCGCAAGTCCGGCAGATCCACGCAGGCATCCGGCGTCCTCCTTAGCCTCGTCACCGGGTAGGCTAACGCGCCGTAATCATCATCGGGTGCATCATGCGCCCGGATAGGGCGGGGCTGATAACTATGCGCCGGATCATGATCACCGTAGCGGTCGTGGCGCTGGGCGCCGGGCTGGCGGCATGCGGCAGCAAAACCAGCGGCAGCGGGACCGGCTCCGGCTCCGGCGTCACCGTGGTCAGCTGCTCGCACGCCGGGATTCAGAAGGATCTGTACACCAAGGGCGTGCTGACCGTGGCCACCGACAAGCCCGCCTACCCGCCGTGGTTCGCCAGCAACAACCCGGCCAACGGCAAGGGCTACGAGAGCGCCGTGGCGTACGCCGTCGCCAAGCAGCTCGGCTTCAAGAACTCACAGGTCAAGTGGGCCTATGAGCCGTTCAACGACTCCTACGCGCCGGGGCCGAAGAAGTTCGACTTCGACATCAACGAGATCTCGGTGTCGCCGCAGCGGGCCCAGGCGGTGACGTTCTCGAACAGCTACTACGACGTGCAGCAGGCGCTGGTCGCGCTCAAGGGCACGCCGATCGTGACCAAGCACACCCCGGCCGACCTGAAGGGCTACGTGTTCGGCGACCAGGTCGGCACGACCAGCCTGGCCTTCATCAACAGCGCGATCCAGCCGACCCAGACGCCCAAGGTCTACGAGACGCTGAACGACGTGAAGCAGGCGCTGCAGACGCACCAGATCGCGGCGCTGGTCACCGACACGCCGACGGCCCAGTACATCTCCTCCTCGGAGATCAAGCACTCGGTCATGGTGGCCCAGTTCCCGTCCAGCGGCGAGCACTACGGGCTGCTGTTCGCCAAGGGCAACCCCCTGGTGACGTGCGTGAACAAGGCCCTGGCCACGCTGAAGAGCAACGGCACGCTGGCGGCGCTGCAGAAGAAGTACCTGCAGATCTACCTGAGCGTGCCCAACATCAAGCCTTGATGACCGGCCCGCCGCAGACCTCGTTCGGCGCGGAAGGGCGCGGGCCGCGGCTGCTCAGCAGTGGCCGCGGCGCGGTAGCCGTGTCCACCGCCAGCACGATCGTGGTGCTGGCCGCACTGGCTGCGCTGTTCTGGCTGGCCCCGGGCAGCGCCGCGGTCCGGCACACGTTCTTCAACCCGCAGGACATGTGGAAGTCGTTCATCGGCGACCCCAGGCAGGGCTACTACTCGGTCGGCGCGGCGCTGTGGCTGAACATCCGCATGTTCCTCGCCGCCGAGGTGCTCATCCTCATCCTGGCCCTCGTCATCGCCGTGGTCCGGCAGTCGGTCAGCCCGGTCATGTTCCCGCTGCGCATCGTCAGCACGATCTACGTGGACGTGTTCCGCGGCGTGCCGCTGATCCTGGTCATCTTCGCCATCGGGTTCGGCGTGCCCGCGCTCAACCTGGGCTTCATCTCCACCCAGTCGGCGGCGGTGTACGGCGTCCTCGCGCTGGTGCTGTCCTACTCGGCCTACGTGTCCGAGGTGTACCGGGCCGGGCTGAACTCGGTACACCAGAGCCAGGTGGCCGCGGCCCGCTCACTGGGCCTGTCCCAGTGGAGCTCGCTGCGGTACGTGATCCTGCCGCAGGCGGTGCGCAACATCATCCCGCCGCTGCTGAACGACTTCATCAGCCTGCAGAAGGACACCGCACTGGTCGGCATCCTGGGCGCGATCGAGGCCAACAAGGCGGCCGAGATCTTCAGCGACACGGTGTTCAACTACTCCAGTTACATGGTGGCGGCCATCCTGTTCCTGCTGCTGACCATCCCACTGGCCCGGTTCACCGACCACCTGATCGCCCGGGACCGGCGCCGCCGGCTGGCTGGGGCCCCCGCATGAGTGCGGCCGAGACGGTCCCGGCGGACGGCAGCGCCGCGGCACTGGCGTTGAATATCGAAGGTCTGGAGAAATCGTTCGGGCCGAACCGGGTGCTCACGGGGATCGACCTCAGCGTGGCCTCACACGAGGTCATCTGCCTGATCGGGGCGTCCGGATCGGGCAAATCCACGTTGCTGCGCTGCGTCAACCTGCTGGAGCCGATCGACGGCGGCCGGATCGTGCTGTGGGGCCAGGACATCAGCCGGCCCGGCATCGACCATAACGCGGTGCGCCGCCACGTGGGCATCGTGTTCCAGTCGTTCAACCTGTTCCCGCACATGACCGTGCTGCGCAACATCACGCTGGCCCCGGTCAAGGCGCTCGGCCAGCCCCGGCGGCAGGCCGAGGACGAGGCCCGGGCCCTGCTGGACCGGTTCGGCCTGCTGGACAAGCAGGCCGACTACCCGGACCGGCTGTCCGGCGGCCAGCAGCAGCGGGTGGCCATCGTCCGGGCGCTGGCCATGCACCCGCAGCTCATGCTGCTCGACGAGGTGACCAGCGCGCTCGACCCGGAACTGGTGGCCGAGGTGCTGAACGTGATCCGCGAGCTGGCGGGCGGCGGGATGACCATGCTGATCGCCACGCACGAGATGGGCTTCGCCCGGGACATCGCGAACCGGGTGTGTTTCCTGGCCGATGGCCAGATCATCGAGGACTCGCCGCCCGCCGAGCTGTTTTCCAACCCTAAAGACGAGCGCACTCAACGATTTTTGCGTCGCATCATCGACGCCGGGCGGCTCTGAGCTGGTGGCTGGTCGAGCCGGCCACCCCAGTGGTTAATCCAGCTAGTGCATGATCCAGCCGCCATCCACGCAGAGCAGCTGCCCGGTGATGAACGACGACTCGGGGGCGGCCAGGAACAGCACCGCGTTGGCGATGTCGGCGGGCTGGCCGCGCCGCTTGACCGCCTGCTGATCCAGGATGAACTGGTTGTAAGCCGGCAGATCGGGATGGATCGCCTCGGCCGCGGTGGGGAACGCGCCGGGCGCGATCGCGTTGACCGTGATCCCGTCCGCGCCGCACTCCCGGGCCAGGGCCCGGGTCAGCCCGACCAGCGCGCCCTTGGACGCCACGTAGGGCGCCAGGAACGGGGTGTGGCCGAAGAACGTGATGCTGGACACGTTGATGATCCGGCCCGTCCCGTTCTCGCGCATCCCGGGCAGCGCGGCCTGGGCGCAGACGAACGCGGCGTCCACGTTGACCCGCTGCACCGCGAGCCAATCGTCGGTGGAGTAGTCGCTGATTTCTTTCCTGGGGTAGATCGCGGCGTTATTGACCAGCACGTCCACGCCGTCCCCCCGGGCCGCGATGTCGCCGATCAGTTCCCGGGTCGCGGTCAGGTCGGCCAGGTCACAGGGCGCGAACAGGGCCTCGCCCGGGCCGCCGGCCTCGCTGATCCCGGCGGCCAGCTTGGCGCCGGGGCTGCCCGGCAGGTCCACGATGGCCACCGCGGCGCCCTCGGCCGCGAACGCACTGGCCATGCCCGAGCCGAGGCCGCCGGCCGCGCCGGTAATGACGACTGTCTGGCCCGCGAATCGCATCCAGCCACTCCCGTTACGTGATCGTCGGTACGCCTTCCTAGGATGGGATCACGGTAGTCGCCGGATGAATGGGAAGCGATACCGAGCCGCCCGGGCCATCACAAGGGAGCCGCGCGGGGCCCATGAAGCAGACCGTGGGGACATGGCCGGCCAGGGGATTCCTGGCCCATCGCGGCCTGGTCGCGCTCGCCGCGGGGTGCGCGGCGGCCGAAGCGGCCCTGCTCTGCGCGGTCGCGGCCGCCGCCCGGTCGCTGGCCGCCCAGGTCACCGCCGTGCCGCCGCTGGCCGTGTTCCACGACCTGCGCTGGCTGTTCGGCTACCAGCAGTCCTGGCCCACCTTCGCGCTGCTGCTGGTCGGGATGATCCTGGCCCGGTCCGCCCTGAACGCGGCACTGGTCCTGCTGGCCTGGCCTGCGGACCGTGCCCGGCCCGCGGCCCGCGAGGCGTTCGCCGCGGCGGTGACCCTGACCATGGTGGCCTGCCTGCTGCTCTCCCCCATCGTGGCGCTCAGCGTCGGGGTGGCCATCCTGCCGTTCTCCTGGCCGTACCTGGCCGCGCTGGTCGTGATGCTGCTGATCTCGGTCCCGCTCAGCCACGGCGGCATCCGCGTCTCGTGGTGGCGCACGCTGCCCCCGGTCCGCGCGGTGTGCTGGCTGCTCATCGATTTCGCCGTGCTGACGATGGCCGCGGCGGCTATCGGGCGGCTGCCGCTGGCCGCCGCGATACCGGTCTCCGGCCTGGCCGGGGTGGCCAACGCCCGGGCGTGGTTCGGCCTGGTCCGGGCGGCCACCCGGAAGCCGGTCCGGCAGCCGGCCGCAGCCTGGCCGCTGCTCCGGCTGCCGCTCGCCCCACTGGCCGCGGTGCTGTCCATCGCGCTGGTGATCGGGATGACCCGGCTGGCCTTCGTGGTCGGCCGCGGGCCACGACAGGTGGGCGTAGAGGCGGCCGCCATCCAGGCCGGCGAAATCGGGGTGCCCGGGGCCAGCGCCGCGAGCGGCCCGCTGCCCGGGCACAGCACCGGGGCCGGCCACCGGCAGCAGCGGGATCCGGTCCTGGTCATCCTGGGCTTCGGCTCGGCCTGCTGCGGCGGGGCCCGATCGCTCCAGTCGGTCGCGCCCGGCGCGTACCTGCAGCAGTTCTCCTACCGCGGGCTGAACGCCGCGGGCCAGCCGCGGCCGCACGGCAGCGCGGCCAGCAACCTGCCGCTGCCCGAACTGGGCGACCGGATCGCCGCCCAGGTGCAGCGGCTGCACCGGGAGACCGGGCGGCCGGTGGACATCATCGCGGAGAGCGAGGGCACGCTCGGCGTGGACGCCATGCTGGCCACCCGCCCGGACCTGCCGCTGGGCTCGGTGGTCATGATGAGCCCGATCGTCACCCCGGGCCAGGTCAGCTACCCGGCGGGCAGCGGCCCGGGCGCCGGGCTGGTCCCGGCGGGCGAACTGCGCGCGGTGGTCTCGTTTGTCGCCGGCCTGTCGCCGTTCGGCTCGTCCGGGGCGCAGCGGCTCATCGACTCGGTCAACGCGGACGGCGCGCGCTACGCCGCCTCCGCCGCCTCGGCGAACCGGCACCATCCGTTGCGCATGGTGCTGCTGGTGCCGCTGGCCGATGCGGTCACGCTGCCGGTCTGCCCGCTGCCGCGGGATGTGCTCGTCGTCCCGGCGCTGCACGGTGACCTGCTCGGCACGCCGGCCGTGAAGCGGATGGTGCGCCGGTTCCTGGCCGATGGGACGGTGCGGATGCCGGGTAGGTACAACGGCACCGCGGAACTCGTGGCCGCGGCGGCGGCCGCCTGGCGGATGCCGGAAATCACCCCGCCGCAGCCGGCCTGCGGCCGCTGAGCTGGGAGCCAGCCCGCTGGGAAGCCAGGCGGAGAGCGACGCTGTATACCCTCAGGGCTTGGCCTCAGCCTCCAGGTCCGCCTTGGCCTTGAGCAGTTCGCGCCGCTGCTGTGGGCTGGGGACCGGATAGTGCGGGTCGAGCCGGATCAGCGTGTCGGCGATGACGGCGGCCGCGCACACCCGGCTGAACCATTTGTGGTCGGCGGGGAGCACGTACCAGGGCGCCCATTCGGTGCTGGTGTGGCTGAGCATGTCGGAGTAGGCCCGCTGGTAGTCGTTCCAGTACTGCCGCTCCCGCGCGTCGGCGGCGGAGAATTTCCAGTTCTTCTCCGGCCGGTCGATCCGCTTCAGGAACCGGGCCCGCTGCTCCGCCCAGGACAGATTGAGGAACATCTTGACCACCTGGATGCCGTTGTCCACCAGGTACCGTTCCCAGTCGTTGATCTCGCGGTAGCGGCGGGACCACAGCGCCCAGTCCTTGCCGTCCCCGGGCACCCGCTCAGCCCCGGCCAGTTCCGGGTGCACCCGGACGACCAGCACCTCCTCGTAGTGCGACCGGTTGAAAATGCCGATCTCGCCGCGCCCGGGCAGCCGCCTCGCGTGCCGCCACAGGTAGTCGTGGCGCAGTTCTTCCGCGGACGGCGCCTTGAAGCTGGACACCGTCACGCCCTGCGGGTTCACCCCGCTCATCACGTGCTTGATCGTGCCGTCCTTGCCCCCCGCGTCCAGGGCCTGCAGCACGACCAGGACCCCGTACACGTCCTGTGCGGCCAGCCGGTCCTGGTATTCGGCCAGCAGTTGTACGCCGCGGCCGAGCAGGGCCACTCCCTCGTGCTTCTTCCGCACCCCGAATCGCGCGCCGGGGTCAAAGTCCTTGGCCAGGTCCACGGCCGAGGCCGGCGGCACCCGCAGCGGCCGGATCAGCCTGGCCATCCAGTCGGTGTCCTGCTCGGCCATCCGGTCCTCCAGTCTGCGCCGGTACTTCCTCGTGCCCGGTATCTCCCCGCCCCAGTCCCGGTAGATCATGGTGGATGTGACCGATCCGATCCAGGTCCGGGGCGCGGTGATCCCGGCTGACGAGCTGTCCTGGCGGTTCTCCCGGGCCTCCGGGCCGGGTGGGCAGTCGGTCAACACCAGCGACAGCCGGGTCGAGCTGTCCTACGACCTGGCCTCGTCCACCGCCCTGGGCCCGGTGCTCAAGCAGCGCGCGCTGCGCGCGCTGGCCGGCCGGCTGGTCGACGGGGTGCTCACGGTCGCCGCGTCCGAGTTCCGCTCGCAGTTGCGCAACCGGGAGGCCGCCGCGGACCGGATGGCGGCCGTTCTCACCGGGGCCACCGCCCCGCCGCCCAAGCCCCGGCGGCCGACCAAGCCCACCCGCGGCTCGAAAGAGCGGCGGCTGGCGGCCAAACAGCGCCGCTCCCAGATCAAGCGCCTGCGCCGCTCCACCGACGAGTAGCCCAATCCGTCAGTGCGGTGCGAAAGCGGTCACCGGTGACCGCAAACTGACCGCGCTAACGCCTTAGCTCATTCCTCGCCGGAGAAGCGTTCCCAGGCGGACTGCCGGGTCATGTCCAGCGCGGCGCCGATCCGGGCCCAGGTCGCGCCCAGCGACCGGGCCTTGCGTACCCAGTGCGCCAGGTACTCCTGGGCCTGCTGGCCCGCCGCCGCCACCCGGGGCAGCGCGGCCAGGACCTCCTCCAGCGACATTTCCTGCTCCCACGGCACCAGCTGCGGCGGGCTGGGCGGCGCGGGGGCGGGCTGCTCAGCCGCTGGCGGCCCGGCCGGCTGCGACTGCGGCTGCGGCTGCGCCGCGATGATCTCGGCGCACAGCGCCACGCACTCGTTGCAGATATACACCCCGTGCCCGGCGACCAGCTTGGCCACCTCGGTGCTGGGCTTGAGGCAGAACGAGCAGCACGCGATCACGGCTTTACCAGTGTCCGCAGTCATGACGGATCCTCCGCACAGCAGACCGTCAGGAAGTGCCTTACAAGGACAATCACCGTACCGCTGTCAGGCCAAGCGTGACAAGCCTCTCGATGTAGAGAAGGTTGGGAGTGGGGCCGTTCGCGATGGCCGCCAGGCGGTCAGCGGCTGCGCAGGCCGGTCACGGTCATGGCCAGCCCGCCGACGGCTACCACTGGCCCGATCAGGGCCCACAGGGTCACGCCGGTCATCACGCTGCCCTTGAGGTAGCCGAGGCCCTGCAACGTCCAGACCACCCCAGCGATGATGAGCAGCGCGCCCACGATGGCCAGCAGTATCCGCCTCATGGGACCGCCCCCTTGCTTGGCGCTGACCGAATCATAGATCGAAAAGTCCCGCGCAAAACGGGGCCCCAGCCGAGCCGCAACATTCCCGGCAGCTCAACCGAAACACTTGCGTTACAGCACCCGGCCGTGGATCGTACGGCAGAGCACAAGGGAACAGCTTTTGGTCACACCGGGCCAGCACAGCATCCGCGAATCGGAGAGAGAGGACCAATGCGGGGCTTCAGGAACTTCCTTATGCGCGGCGACGTGATCGTCGTCGCGATCGGGCTGGTAGTCGCGCTGGCATTTAGCGGGCTGATCGTCTCGTTCACCAGCAACATCATCAACCCGATCATCGCCCGGCTGCAGGGCGGCTCGTCCATCGGCCTGGGCGTCCAGCTGGGCAGCGACCATAACCCGAAGACCTTCATGAACTTCGGCGCGTTCATTTCCTCGATCATCTACTTCGTGATCTTCATGGCCGTCGTGTACTTGGTCATCGTGGTGCCCTACAAGCACGTGCAGGCCCGGCGCGGCCAGACGGTGTTCGGCGACCCGGCGCCGGTCAAGACCTGCCCGGCCTGCCTGTCCACCGACCTGCCGGCCGCCGCCTCGAAGTGCAAGTACTGCGGCACCGGCCAGCCCGCGGTGACCTCCGGCTGACCCACCCGCCGACGGGCCGGGCCCGGTTCACTTGGCGTCGGCGTAGCTGCTGACCACGGCGGTGCTCACCGGGAAGCGCACCGGAGTGTCCCCGAACACCAGCCGGCCGGCTTCCTCGGCCGCGGCGCCGATGGCCGCGACCACTCCGGCGGCCATCGGCTCCGGGCAGTGCACGATCACCTCGTCGTGCTGGAAGAAGACCAGCCCCGTCCCGTCCAGCGGCCCACCTGGCCCACCTGGCCCACCTCCCCTAGGCCGCCTGGCCCGCCTGGCCCGCCTGGCCCGGCATCGTCCAGCGCGGCCAGGCGGCGGCGCAGGGCCGCCAGCAGCACCAGCGCCCAGTCGGCCGCACTGGCCTGCACCACGAAGTTGCGGGTGAACCGGCCGCGGGCGCGCAGCGAGCGGCGGGCGCGCTGGTCGGCCGCGTCCGGGTCGTCGGGTGCGGCGGTCAGCCCGCGCCACTCGGCCGACGGCGGCGGGCAGCACCGGCCGAGCCGGGACCGGACCACCCGGCCCTCCTCGCCCGCCCGCGCCGCCGCTTCCACGTACTGATCAGCCAGCGGGAACCGGCGGCGCAGCACGGCCAGCAACTGGGACGCCTCGCCGCCCGCCCCGCCGTACATGGCGGACAGCAGGGCGACCTTGGCCTTGGCCCGGTCGCCGCCGAACGCGCCGGCCAGCGCCTGGTACAGGTCGCCGGTGCCGGCCGCCTCGGCGAACGCGTGATCACCGGCCAGCGCGGCCAGCACCCGCGGCTCCAGCTGGGCCGCGTCGGCCACCACCAGCACCCAGCCCGGGTCGGCGACGACCGCGCGGCGCAGCACCCGCGGGATCTGCAGTGCCCCGCCGCCCCGGGTCGCCCAGCGGCCGGACACCACCCCGCCGACCACGTATTCCGGGCGGAACCGGCCGCCGGACACCCATTCATCGAGCCAGGCCCAGCCGTTGGCCGTGTGCAGCCGGGACAGTTCCTTGTACTCCAGCAGCACCGGCACCGCCGGGTGGTCCACGTCACGCAGCACGCCGAGCCGGGTGGACGGGATCCGGATCCCATCGGTGGCGAATGCCTTGATCAACTGGGCCGGGGAATCGGGATTCACCGGCCGGCCGCCGAACGCGGCCGAGATCTGGCTGGCCAGCTCGGCCAGCCGGGGCGGCCGCAGCCCCGCCGCTGGCCGCGCGCCGAGCAGGCTGGCCAGCAGCGCGTCATGCACGTCGGCCCGCCAGGGCACGCCGCGGGCCTGCATCTCGACCGCGACCAGGCCGCCCGCCGATTCCACCGCGGCCAGCAGGCCGAACCGGCCCGGGTGCGGGTCGGCCGCGATCCCGCGCAACTGCTCGGCGTGCACCGCCACCAGCCGGTTCAGCGCGGCGCTGGCCTCGGCCAACCCCGGCTCGGCCGGCCCGAACAGGACCGCCTGCTGGCCTGCCGCCTGCCGCCCTGGCCCCGGCGCGGGCCGGTCCGCGGCACCGCTGTCCGGCCCGCCCGGGCCGCCGTCCCGTCCGGCCAGCAGCGCCCCGACCAGCCGCACGTCGTGGCACCGGTCCACCCGGACCCCAGCCCGGAGCAGCACCGGATAGGTCTCCGCGGCGTCCGCCCACACCCAGCGCACCTGACCGGCGCGCGCATAGCCGGCCACCGCATCCGGGAGATCATTCAGCAGAACGCCAGGACCCTGGCCGGTGCCGTCGTCCGCTAGCTCCTTTAGCAGGGCCGTGCGGCCAGGCCCGGCCGCCACCGCAACCCGCACGCCTTATATTGTCCGCCGGCCTACCGACAACTGGTGCCTGGGCCCGGCCCGGTCCCTGGGCAGGCCGGGCCGGACCCAGACGTCTTTGGGTCAGCCGGCCGCCGGGTAGGACGTCGCGAAGCCACCTGCACCATGGAACGAGCCGCTGAGCGGGCTGCGCGATCCGGACCAGTGCCCGGACGCGGACGGCGTGGGCGTGCGCGCGGCTGTCACGGCACCATCGAAGCGAGCGCACCTTAGCTTTAGCTGAGGGCTCGCTCAAGGATCCCTGCTGGGCCGTCCGGCCAGGCAGGAAAACTTGCTCAGCGCACCCGCTCGGCGGCGGTGCTGCCACCGGCGCGGCGGGCCTGCTGGCGGCCGCGGGCCACCGCACCGCCCACGCTGGCCCAGGCGGCCAGCCGGGCCGAGGCCTGGCCGGGCAGTTCACCTGCAGCCCAGCCGGCCAGTTCGGCGGCCATCGTCTCGGTGAGGCCGGTCCGGCCGGCCAGATCCGCCGGGCCTTCGGCCGCGGCCGCCGTGGCTCCGTCCGGCGGCCGGTCCACTGCGCCGTCGCCCGGCCGGCCCGCGTCGGCGGTGCCGGGCCGACCTGTTCCGGGCCAGCCGGTGCCGGGCCAGCCGATGCCCTGCCTAGCGCGTCGCCCTCCCCCGTGTCGGCCGACGGCATGGCGACCAGTATGGCGGAACACCTGCTCGGGGCATGGGCAGTTACGAAAAGTTAGATGAATACAACTTTCAGTAGTCACTGGCTCCGGGAGAACTCAGTCTGCACCCTGGGACCTGACCCAGGATCGACCCCGGCAGTGCTGGAACGGACCCCCTCGAGCGGCCTGCGCGATCACCGCTCGGCTCGGCCCGGCCATCCGCCGGGGCCGACCCCCCTCAGTTCTGCTGAACCGCTGAACCTTGTCTTGCTCTACCTGCTTGGAACTTTACTTCCTTGGCGCCGGGTACCCGCCGTGACGGCGGCCGGCATGGCCATCTCCCTGGCCGGAACTGCGCCCTGGGATTGACCGCTTGCTGCGCTCCCTACTCCGACCGCTGCTGCGGGATGCCCGCCAGCAGTGCACGGACTTCTGTCTCCCGGTACCGGCGGTGCCCGCCCAGGGTGCGGATGGAGGTCAGCTTCCCGGCCTTCGCCCAGCGGGTAACCGTCTTGGGGTCGACCCGGAACATTGTCGCGACCTCCGCCGGCGTCAACAGCGGCTCAGCCTCGGGTGTACGTGCAGACATGTTGACGGCCTCTCCTCTTGGACCAGTCTTGCGATCCGGCGTTGTTGCTTTGCCTGACTCCATGTGGAGCCTGCCGTGGATGTCCCATATGGCCCACTGAGACCATATTGCCATCACCAGCGGTGACAAGTCGACCACCAGGAGCAAAGATTCTGGGACAGGCCGCCCCCGTTGCTCCACGATATGCGTCACGCTGCGTGATTCTAGCGACACGTATCGTTGCAACGGGTGGAGTCTGGAAAGTCGTCCTCTGGTAGTCAGTTGGCGGCTTCGAGCGACTCCAGCGCCCGCCATCTACTCCGCAGTCGCTGATACAGCGCGGCGGCCAGATCTGGCTGGCCTTCCCGGCTCGCGCTGATGGCCGCCGATACCTCGGCTACCGACTGGTCCGCGCGCAGCGCTTCGTCGTCGAGCAGGTGCACCAGGCCGCCGTAGTCGAGTTCCAGCACGGAATGTGGATGGAACTCCTCCAGCCAGCGGCCGACCTCGGCAATCTCGGCACCGGCCGGCCAGGAGCCAAGCCGCCCGCCGTCCCGGCGGCCGTGACCGCGGCGGCCGGCCGCCCGGCCGCGCTGACCGGTTAACCCGTCGCCGCCGGGGCCCTGCACCGCGTTCAGCGCCCGGGCGGCCCGGCGCCGCGCCTGCGCCATGGCCGTGGTGTAGCTCAGCGTCCGGGTGGCCGCCGCGGTCGCCGGGCCCCGGGGGTCCGGATCCCCGGTCCCGCCCAGCACCAGCCAGCGCTCCTCCGGGGCGAACGGCACGAACCAGGCGGTCGGCACCGACCAGGTCGCCGCCTGGATATACACCCGCAGCGAGGCGGCCTGCCCCTGCCACCGGGCGAAGTCACGCAGGGCGGCATCCGCCTGGCCAGCCGGGAACGCGGTGCTCAGCAGCGGCCGGGCGGTGGCGCGCAGCGTGCTGAGCGCCAGCCAGGAGCGGAGCCGGGTCTGCCACGGGCAGATATAAGTGACGCCGTCGGCCCACCGGACGTACGCGTGCCCGCTCTCCCGCGCCGGGGCCGCGACCGGCGGCGTGACGATCAGCCGGGCCAGCGCCTCGGCCTGCTCGGCGTCGAGGGCCTCGGCCCGGTGCGGGCGATTCGGTGACGCTGCGTATTCGGCCCAGCACTTGCCCTCAGCCTCGCTGAACGCGGCCAATGGCTCATAGACACGCAGATATGCCGCGTAGGGTCGCACGCTGGCATCGTGGCACGATCCTGGGCGTCGTGGGGCGATAGTCTCTGTGCCAGGGCTGGCCGCGAACCTACGGGCTGGCCCCTGTGGCGTTTACCCAGGTCGCCAACCCAAGGACCGGAGAGGTAGTCACGACCGTGACCAGCGTTTTCGCGAGATCCGCGGACAGCAGCAACCCCGCCGAGGGCGCAGCCGCCATCGGCCAGGCCGGCCAGTCAGGACACGAGCAGGTCGTTTTCTGCCAGGACACGCAGAGCGGCCTGCGGGCCATCATCGCCATCTACTCCACCGCGCTCGGCCCAGGGCTGGGCGGAACCAGGTTCTACCCCTATCCCGACGAGGACGCGGCCCTGGCCGACGTGCTGAACCTGTCCCGGGCCATGGCATACAAGAACGCGCTGGCCGGCCTGGACCACGGCGGCGGCAAGGCGGTCATCATCGGCGACCCGGCCACCGGCAAGTCGGAAGCCCTGCTCCGCGCGTATGGACGGTTCGTCGAATCACTCGGCGGCCGGTACATCACCGCCTGTGACATAGGCACCTACAGCGAGGACATGGATGTCATCGCCCGTGAGTCCCGGCACGTCACCGGCCGGACGGTGCCGAACGGCGGTGCGGGCGACTCCTCCGTGCTGACCGCGTTCGGCGTGTTCCAGGGCATGCGGGCCGCGGCCGAGCACCTGTGGGGCTCGGCCAGCCTGGACGGCCGGGTGGTCGGCGTGGAAGGCGTAGGCAAGGTCGGCCGCCGCCTGGTCAGCCTGCTGGCCGAGGCCGGGGCGCGCGCGGTCATCTGCGACGTCAACCCGGACGCGGTGGCCACGGTGCAGGCCGCTCACCCGGAGGTGACGGTGACCGCCAGCACCCATGAGCTGATCACCCAGCCGCTGGACGTCTTCGCGCCGTGCGCCCTGGGCGGGGCGCTGAACGACGACAGCGTGGCCGAGCTCACCGCCAGCATCGTCTGCGGCGGCGCGAACAACCAGCTGGCCCACGCCGGCATCGAGAAGGTCCTGGCCGACCGGGGCATCCTCTACGCCCCCGACTACGTGGTGAACGCGGGCGGCGTGATCCAGGTGGCGGACGAGCGCGGCGGGTTCAACTTTGACCGGGCTGAGGCCCGCGCCGCACAGATCTTTACCACGACCAGGCAGATCTTCGCCCTCGCCGATGCTGACGGGGTGCCTCCGGCGGTCGCCGCCGACCGGCTCGCGGAGCGCAGGATGTCCGAGGTAGGCAGGCTGCGGAGCTTCTGGCTGGGTGGCTGAGCCTCCCAGCCGGGCCTGCCGGCTGGCGGTATTCAGTGCCGGTCAACCAAGGACTGCTCGCATCCTGCAGAGGCGCTTACGCCGCAAAGCAGGTACGGTTGGATCTGTACGCAAGCTCGAAGCACGTCGCACTTCAAGCGGTGGAGCGGCGACGGGCGGATTGGCATGCGTAGAGCCGCAAGTCATCAGCGCAGGGAGCAGGGGCCGGACAAGGGCTCCGCATGTTCGAGGGGGTCGAGCCAATGGGGCGCGGCCGAGCCAAGGCCAAGCAGGTAAAGGTGGCACGCCAGCTGAAGTACAACAGTGGCGGCACGGACCTTGACCGGCTGCGGACTGAGCTGGGTGTCGGTAGGGACGACGAGGGAGCGGATGGCGGCGACGCCTACGCAGACCTCGCGGGGCGTTACGCGGACGCCGATTACGCCGGTGACGAAGACGATGAGGACGAGGACGACCTCGGCGGCAGCAACGGGTCACACATCCGGCGGTCCTCCTAAGCCTGAGTAGCCGACCACGCTGTGCCCGCCGCCTGCCCGGGCGGTGGGCACAGTGCGGTGGGCACAGTGCGGTGGGTACCGTGCGGTGGGTACCGTGCGGTGGGCTCAGGCCGCGTGCCGCCCAGTCAGCCGGGCGGTGCCGCTGCCGGGCACGATCTCGCCGAGCACCCAGGCCGGGACATCCCGGGTGGCCAGCATGTCGAGAGCATGGCCGGTGTCCGCCCGGCCGACCACGGCCACCATGCCCACCCCCATGTTGAACACCCGCTCCATCTCCGCGGCCGGTACCGCGCCGCGCGCCGCGAGCAGGCCGAACACCGGGGCCGGCGACCAAGTGGACCGGTCCAGCACGGCGTCCACCCCGGCGGGCAGCACCCGGGCCAGGTTGGCGGCCAGCCCACCCCCGGTGACATGGGCGAAGGCATGGACCGTGCAGTGCCCGGCCAGGGCCAGGCAGTCCCTGGTGTAGATCCGGGTCGGGGTGAGCAGTTCGGCGCCCAGCGGCCCGCCGAGTTCCGGCACGTCCTGGTCCAGGTCGAGCCGGGCCCGGTCCAGCACCTGCCGGGCCAGCGAGAAGCCGTTCGAGTGCAGCCCCGATGAGCCCATGGCGAGCACCACGTCACCCACTTCGACCCGGTGCGGCCCGAGCAGGCCGTCCTGCTCCACCACCCCGGTGGCCGCGCCCGCGATGTCGAAGTCGTCCGGCCCCAAGTGCCCCGGGTGCTCGGCCGTCTCGCCGCCGATGAGCGCACAGCCAGCCCGCACGCAGCCCTCGGCGATGCCAGTCAGGATGCTGGCCGCGCGTTCCGGGCGGAGCACGCCGAACACCATGTAGTCGGTCATGAACAGCGGCTCCGCGCCGCACACCACCAGGTCATCCACCACCATGCCGACCAGGTCGATGCCGATCGTGTCGTACCGGCCCAGCCTGCTGGCGATGACCACTTTGGTGCCCACCCCGTCGGTGGAGGTAACCAGCAGCGGGTGACGCATCGCGGTCAGCCTGGCCGCATCGAACAGCCCGGCGAACCCGCCCAGGCCACCGATCACCTCCGGCCCCGCGGTCCGGGCGATCGACCCCCGCATCAGGTCTACCGCCCGCTCACCGGCCGCGATGTCCACCCCCGCGGCCCGGTAGCTGGGCTGCTCGGTCATCTGACCACCGGCGGGGCCACTTCCAGCACGTACTTGCCCCGCTCGGCCTCGGCCACCGGGATCGGGTAGTTGCCGTCGAAGCAGGCCCGGCACAGCCAGGCCGGCAGCGTGGTCGCCTCGGTCAGCCCGGCCAGCGAGATGAAGCCCAGCGAGTCGGCCCCGATCGAGTCCCTGATCTCCTCCACCGACAGGCTGCCCGCGATCAGCTCGGCCCGGGTGGCGAAGTCGATGCCGTAGAAGCACGGCCAGGCCACCGGCGGGCTGGAGATGCGCACGTGCACCTCGGCCGCGCCCGCCTCACGGAGCATGGCCACGATGGCCCGCTGGGTGTTGCCGCGCACGATGGAATCGTCCACCACCACGACCCGCTGGCCGGCGATGACACCACGCAGCGGGTTCAGCTTGAGCTTGACCCCGCGCTGCCGGATCGTCTGGCTGGGCTGGATGAACGTCCGCCCGACATAGGAGTTCTTGACCAGCCCCTGGCCGTAGGGGATGCCGCTGCCCTGCGCGTAGCCGATCGCCGCCGGGGTGCCGGACTCCGGCACCGGGATGACCAGGTCCGCCTCGACCGGGTGCTCGGCGGCCAGCATGCGGCCGACCTGGACCCGGGTGGCCTGCACGCTACGCCCGGCGATGCTGGTGTCCGGCCGGGCCAGATAGACGTACTCGAACAGGCAGCCCGCCGGGTGCGCCCGGGCGAACGACTGCGACCTGACCCCGCGCTCGTCGATGGTGATCAGTTCGCCCGGCTCAACCTCGCGGACGAACGACGCCCCGACGATGTCCAGCGCGGCCGTCTCGCTGGCCACCACCCAGCCGCGGGCCAGGCGGCCGAGCACCAGCGGGCGGAAGCCCTGCGGGTCCCGGGCCGCGTACAGGGTGTGCTCATCCATGAACACCAGCGAGTACGCGCCGCGCACCAGCGGCAGCGTGGCCAGCACGCTGTCCTCCACGCTGGCCATCCGCGGGTGGGCGAACAGCGCGGTCAGCACGTCCGTGTCTGACGTGGCGCGCTGCCCGGGCCCGGGGCGCATGCCTTCCGCGCCGCTGGCGATGGCGGCCAGTTCCAGGGTGTTGATCAGGTTCCCGTTGTGCCCCAGCGCCAGGCTGGCCACCGGGGTGGACCGGAACGTCGGCTGCGCGTTCTCCCACACCGACGCACCGCTGGTCGAGTACCGGCAGTGCCCGACGGCGATGTAGCCGCGCAGTGTGGACAGCGCCGCCTCGTCGAACACCTGGGCCACCAGGCCCATGTCCTTGTAGACCACGATTCGGTCGCCGTCACTGACCGCGATGCCGGCGGACTCCTGGCCGCGGTGCTGGAGTGCGTACAGGCCGAAGTAGGCAAGCTTCGCTACTTCCTCGCCAGGGGACCATACGCCGAACACGCCGCATGCGTCCCGAGGGGGCCGGTCCGTGGGATCTACATCGTCCGTCAGTCGGCCATCGGGGGTGACCACCTGGTCAGTCTAGGGGGGCCGGGGCGCTCTCCGTGCAGTACGCCCTGGTCAAGTCGCGTTATTCGACGTATAGGCACCGACCGCTCGAGGGCAGGTCCTCCGGGCCTGCCCTCGCTAGTCGGTGTCGAATAACGCTCCCCCCATCAGCGGCAACAGGCCGGCCAGGCCGGCCCGCGGCCCGCTGGCACTGACCCGCCCGGCCGCCACCGCGTCGGCCCAGGCCAGCCGGCCGGCCGCCAGCAGCACCCAGGTCACCGGGTCCATCTCCACCACGTTCGGCGGAGTGCCCCGGGTGTGCCGGGGCCCCTCGACGCACTGCACCGCGGCGTACGGCGGCACCCGGACCTCGACCGCGCGCCCTGGGGCGTCGGCGGCGAGCAGGTCGAGCAGGTAGGTCACCGCGGCCCGGAGTGCGTCCGGCCGGGCCTGCCCGGCCGGACTGTCCAGCGCGTCGAGCACGGCCAGGACCAGGGCCCGGCCGGCCTGGCCGGGCGCGGCGGGCCCGGACCACGGCGGCTGGCCGAGATCGGCCCGCTGGGCTTGCAGCGCGGTGAACATCCGCTGGGGATTGGCGCGCGGGCGGGCTGGCATCAGGGCCAACCTACCGCGATCACGGACGGTTCAGCCCGGGCCCGGCTGTACCCGCTTCGTGATCACAGAACGTATATAAAGGTGCGCAAATGCCCGGACTGGGCGTAACGATTTGGTACCCGAACGTAATACTAGATTTCGTAATTTGAGCTATTTCCGGATATCGGTAGCACGACCGGCCGGTAGCAGGTACTCCCGTGAATATGGCAGGCACACGCGGTCCAGGGCGCCGGGGCAAGCGCCGGACGCGGGCGGCGACTGCCGCTGCGATTTCAGCCGTAGCCGTGCTGGCCGTGCTGGCGGCCATCGGTGCCCTGGCCATCACGCACCTCGGTAGCCACAACGTATCGCAGGGTCGGCATGACTCGCTGTCCACCAAGATCACCAGCCAGCAGGTGGTCGGGCTGGCCAACCTCGGGGCCACCGGCCAGGCCGGCTCGGGCAACTCAGCGACGCTGCTCTCGGCCGGCGCGGGCGGCGTGGTCTTCACCCCGAGTAGCGGGGCCGGGAACGTGGCGTCCAGCCAGCAGTGGCAGGCGGACGAGATGGGCGGCGGCCATGGCGGCCAGTCGGTGCTGTTGTTCATCCCGAACGGGAAGTGCCTGACTGCGGTGGGCAGCGGCGGCGGGGCTACCACCGAGCTCGCGGCCTGCGACAGCGGGCTCGACCAGCGCTGGTACCACCCGTTCGAGCGCACCGACGGGATAGGCCGCGACTACTGGCAGCTGCGCAGCGCGTCGAACGGGCGCTGCCTGGCCATCGGGGCGGCCGGCTCAGGCGGAGAATCGGTAGCCGAGATGCAGCGCTGCTCAGCCGCGAAGCCGTGGCCGCAGCTCATCATGTTCTGGCCCGCGTTCTAGTACTTTCCGGGGGGGACCCCCCTGGACCCCCCGCTCGCCGCTTCGCGCCGACCGTCTCCTCCGCGAGCACCCGCCTCCGGCGGGCCTCGCCTCGTCGGCGCCTGCCGTGCTCCCTGGCCGTGCCTGCTGCGCCGTTCCCGGACTAGCTACCCGAATAGGGCGGGCAAGGTACCGCGGTGGGCGGCGGCCAGCTCGTCGACCGGGATGTCGAAGCCGTCGGTGATGACCAGACTTTCGCCGCCGACCGTGCCGATGACCTGGGCCGGCACGCCGTGCTCGGCGGCCAGGCCGGCCAGGGCCTGCTCGGCGCCGGGCCGGACGGCCAGCACGGCGCGCGCGGCCGACTCGCTGAACAGCTCGGTGAACGGGTCACCCGGCAGGCTCGCCTGGCAGCCCAGCCCGCCGGACAGGCAGCTCTCGGCCAGCGCGACGGCCAGGCCGCCCTCGGACAGGTCGTGCGCCGCGTCCAGCAACCCGGCTGCCGCCGCCCCGGTCAGCACCGCACCCAGCGCCCGTTCGGCGGCCAGGTCCACCGCGGGCGGCCGGCCGCCGATGTGCCGGTGCGTCACGTGCGCCCAGGCCGAGCCGCCGAACTCGGCCGTGGTCCGGCCGAGCAGCACCAGGCTGGCGCCCGTGGTGCTGAACCCGATCGGCACCCGCCGGGCCACGTCGGCGTGCACGCCGAGCACGCCCACCACCGGGGTGGGATGGATCGGCACCGCATCGGTCTGGTTGTAGAAGCTCACGTTTCCCCCGGTGACCGGCACGCCGAGCGCGGCGCACGCGTCGGCCAGCCCGCGCACCGCCTCGCCGAACTGCCACATCACCCCGGGATCCTCCGGCGAGCCGAAGTTCAGGCAGTTGGTGACGGCCAGCGGCGCCGCGCCGGTCGCGGCCACGTTGCGGTACGCCTCGGCCAGCGCGAGCTGGGCACCGGCATACGGGTCGAGCAGGCAGAACCGGCCGTTGCCGTCAGTGGCCAGCGCCACCCCGAGGCCGGTCCGCTCGTCGATCCGCAGCACCCCGGCGTCCTCCGGCATGGCCAGCACCGTGTTGCCGCGGACGTGCCGGTCGTACTGTTCGGTGACCCAGCTCTTGTCCGCCTGCCCGGGCGAGGCGAGCAGCGACAGCAGCGTGCCGCGCAGCTGCGGCCCCGATGACGGCCGGGCCAGCCGGGCCGGGTCGTCGGCCTGCAGTGCGTCCTGGCTGGCCGGGCGCTGGATGGGCCGCCGGTACACCGGCCCGTCGTCGGCCGCGCTGCCCGGCTCGATGTCCACCACCTGCTCGCCGTGCCAGCTCATCTGCAGCCGGCCAGTGCCGGTCACCTCGCCGATCACCGTGGCCAGCACACCCCACCGGGCGCAGATCTCCATGAAGCGGCCGACACGGCCCGGCTCGACCACGGCCATCATGCGTTCCTGCGACTCGCTCATCAGGATCTCGGCCGGGCCGAGCGCCGGGTCGCGCAGCGGCACCGCGTCGAGTTCCACCCGCATACCACTACCGCCGCCCGCGGCCAGTTCGGCGGTGGCACAGGACACCCCAGCCGCGCCGAGATCCTGGATCGCGCTGACCAGCCCGGCCGCGTACAGCTCCAGGCAGCACTCGACCAGCAGCTTCTCAGTGAACGGATCGCCGACCTGGACGCTGGGCCGCTTGGCCGAGTCGGTACCGCCAAACGTGGCGCTGGCCAGCACCGATGCCCCGCCGATGCCGTCCGGACCGGTCCGCGAGCCGAACAGGATGACCTTGTTACCCGGGCCCCGGGCCGCCGCCTCCTTCAGGTCGGCGTGCCGCATCACCCCCACACAGAGCGCGTTGACCAGTGGATTCCCGCTGTAGCAGGGGTCGAACGCCAGCTCACCACCGATGTTGGGCAGGCCGAGGCAGTTGCCGTAGAAGGAGATCCCGGCCACTACTCCGGGCAGCACCCGGCGGGTGTCCGGGGCGTCGGCCGGGCCGAACCGCAGCGAGTCCATGACCGCCACCGGCCGGGCCCCCATGGCCAGGATGTCCCGGACGATCCCGCCCACCCCGGTGGCCGCGCCCTGGAACGGCTCCACGTAGGACGGGTGGTTGTGCGACTCCACCTTGAAGGTAACCGCGTAGCCCTGCCCGATGTCCACCACGCCGGCCTGCTGCCCGATGCCGGCCAGCAGTGCCGGGCTGGGCGGCCCGGTCTCCGCGAACCGGCGCAGGTGCACCTTGGACGACTTGTAGGAGCAGTGCTCGCTCCACATCACCGAGTAGATGGCCAGTTCGGCGTCGGTCGGGCGGCGGCCGAGCAGTTCCCTGATCCGGGTGTACTCCGCCTCGGTCAGGCCCAGCTCGGCGTACGGCTGCGGCTGAGCCGGGGTGGCCGCCGCGCGGCGCACCGTGTCGGCCGCGGTCATCCGTCCGCCCCGTCCGGCACCAGCAGCCCGCCGGCCACCATGCGCAGCACCGAGGTGAAGAAGCCGAGGCCGTCGGTGCCCGGCCCGGTCAGCGGGTCGATGGCGTGCTCCGGATGGGGCATCAGCCCGACCACGTTCCCGGCCTCGCTGCGCACCCCGGCGATGTCGCCCACCGAGCCGTTCGGGTTGCCGCCCGCGTACCGGGCCACCACCTGCCCGCCGGCGGTCAGCCGGGCCAGCGTGGCCGGGTCGGCCACATAGGCGCCCTCGCCGCTCTTCAGCACCACGGTGATCTCCTGGTCCTGGGCGTAGCCGGCGGTCCACGGGGTCCCGGTGTCCTCGATCCGCACCCGTACCGCGCGGTTGATGAACCGCAGCCCGGCGTTGCGGGTCAGCGCCCCGGGCAGCAGGTGCGCCTCGCACAGGATCTGGAAGCCATTGCAGATGCCCAGCACCGGCAGCCCGTCCCGGGCCGCCGGGATCAGCTCGGACATCACCGGCGCGAACCGGGCGATGGCCCCGCAGCGCAGGTAGTCGCCGTAAGAGAACCCGCCGGGCAGGATCACGGCGCCCAGCCCGCGCAGGCTGGTCTCGCCGTGCCAGACCGGCACCGGAGTGCCGCCGGCCCGGGCCACCGCCCGCGCAGCATCGACGTCGTCGAGCGAACCAGGAAAGGTAATGACGCCCACCCGGGCTGTCATGAGCGTCCTCGCAGCGGGTAGCGGGGATTGTCTGCCTGCAGATTACCCTGCGGCCCGCACCAGCCGGACGTCAGCCGACGTTCCTGAGCTGCTCTCCGCTGAGCTCGCCGCCGTCGGTGAGCGGGAACTCGGCCGGGCGGCCGAGCAGCGCGTCATCACGCCACTCCATCCGCTTCTCCAGCGACACCACCGTGCCTACCCCAGGGTCGGTGCTGAGCGTCACGTCGTCCACGCAGGCCCGCATGATGGCCAGCCCCCGGCCGGACTCCGGCAGCATCGCGATAACCTGGTCCTCGGTCAGCGGCCGGTGCCCGTCACTGGCCCGCCGCCGCCCGCCCGGGCGGGGCCGCCGCCGCGGCGGGCGCACCGCGCGGCGGCGGAACCTGGCTGGCGCGTGCACGGCGTCCCACATGGGCCGGCGCGGCGCGGGCACGAGCAGCGGCTCCAGGCCCCGCTCGTCGTTCAGCACCTGGATCAGGCAGCCCCGCTGGCCGATCCGGGCGACAATCTCGTAGCGCGGGCCGGGTGTGCCGTGCTTGAGCACGTTAGTGCACGCCTCAGTCACCGCGAGCAGCAGGTCAGAAACCCCGTCTTCATCGGCACCCAGCCGCCGCAGCGTGTCGCCGAGCACTCGCCGCATTACCGGCACGCTCAGCGCCTCGTGCGGGAACACCAGGCAGAACTCCACGTCCACGATCGACTCCTCGGTGCGTCTCAAGTGAGCCCGCATCCGCCCCTCGTTCCCTCGCTCTCGCGTCCGTGCGTGCTGGCCACTTGTGTCCTTTCCCGGCCCTGGCCGGGATAATCGTGAACTCTTGGTGTTGTCTTGCAATCGTTGTCACCCCTCGTGGAGGGTGAACTCCTCGATGACCGGATTGGCCAGCACCTCTCCGGCCAGTTCGGCCACCCTGGCCAGCGCCGATTCGTCGGCCGGGCCGCTCAGCTCAACCTCGAACCGCTTGCCCTGGCGGACGCCGAGCACCTGACCGAAACCGAGCCGCTGGCACGCGCCGGCGATCGCCTCACCCTGCGGGTCGTGAATCTCCCGGCGCAGCATCACGTCAACCACGATTCGGGCCACCTGCGGTCCCTGCCTTCCGTAGATTCACGCCGGGTTTCCCGGGGCGCGGCTTGGTCTGTCACGATGGCCCTAGTGAACCCCACCACCATGGGGGCTAGTGAACCCCACCACCCAAGGGAGTGCACGTGGCCGTCGAAACAATCCAGCTCCTGACACCAGAAGGTGAGCGGGTCGAACACCCCGACTACCCGCTGGAGCTGACCACTGACGAGGTCAAGAACCTCTACACCGACCTGGTCCTGGTCCGCCGGATCGACACCGAGGCCATCGCCCTGCAGCGCCAGGGTGAGCTGGGCATCTGGGCCTCGCTGCTCGGCCAGGAAGCGGCCCAGGTCGGCTCAGGCCGCGCGCTCGGGCCGCGGGACATGGCGTTCCCCACCTACCGCGAGCACGGCGTGGCCTGGTGCCGCGGCCTGGACCCGAGCCGGCTGCTCGAACTGTTCCGCGGGGTCAGCCACGGCGGCTGGGACCCCAAGGCGCACCAGTTCCACCTGTACACGATCGTGATCGGCGCGCAGACGCTGCACGCCACCGGGTACGCGATGGGGATCCAGCGGGACGGCGCGGTGGGTGAGGACGGCGAGGCGGTCATCGTCTACTTCGGCGACGGCGCCACCAGCCAGGGCGACGTGAACGAGGCGTTTATCTGGGCCTCGGTGTTCAACGCCCCGGTGGTGTTCTTCTGCCAGAACAACCAGTGGGCCATCTCCGAGCCGCTGGAGCGGCAGAGCCGTATCCCGCTCTACCAGCGGGCCAGCGGCTTCGGCTTCCCCGGGGTCCGGGTGGACGGCAACGACGTGTTCGCCTGCCTGGCGGTGACCAGGAAGGCCCTGCAAGCCGCCCGGGAAGGCCAGGGCCCGATGCTGATCGAGGCGTTCACCTACCGGATGGGCGCGCACACCACCACCGACGACCCGACCCGGTACCGGCTGGCCAGCGAACTGGAGTCGTGGAAGCTGAAGGACCCGATCGAGCGGGTCAAGGCGTACCTGGTGCGCAGCGGCGCGGCCGACGCGGCGTTCTTCGCCGACGTGGACGCGCAGGCCGACGACCTGGGCCGGCGGGTCAGGAAGACCTGCCAGGAGATGCCCGACCCGCAGCCACTGGCCATGTTCGAAAACGTGTACGCCGGGCCCAGCGCCCTGCTCGACGCGGAGCGCGAGCAGTACGCGGCCTACCTGGACACGTTCGACTCGGCGGAGGTGGCCCGATGACGACGATGACGCTGTCCAAGGCGCTCAACGCTGGCCTGCGCAAGGCACTGGAAGACGACCCCAAAGTGCTCATCATGGGTGAGGACGTGGGCAAGCTGGGCGGCGTGTTCCGGGTCACCGACGGGCTGCAGAAGGACTTCGGCGAGAGCCGGGTGGTGGACACCCCGCTGGCCGAGTCAGGCATCGTCGGCACCGCGATCGGGCTCGCGCTGCGCGGCTACCGACCGGTCTGTGAGATCCAGTTCGACGGCTTCGTGTTCCCCGCCTTCGACCAGATCGTCAGCCAGCTAGCCAAGATGCGGATGCGGTCGCTGGGCCAGCTGACCATGCCGGTGACGATCCGCATCCCGTGCGGCGGCGGGATCGGCGCGGTCGAGCATCACAGCGAGTCACCGGAAGCCATGTTCGCGCACACCGCCGGGCTGCGCGTGGTGGCCTGCGGCAACGCCACCGACGCCTACACCATGATCCAGCAGTCGATCCGCTGCGACGACCCGGTGATCTTCTTCGAGCCGAAGCGCCGGTACTGGGATAAGGCCGACGTGGACGCCGCGGCCGGGCTGAGCTCCGCCGTCCCGCTGGACCGGGCCCGGACCGTGCTCGACGGCACCGACGTGACCGTGCTGTGCTACGGCCCGATGGTCCGCACCTGCGTGGAGTCGGCCGTGGCGGCCCGGGCCGACGGGCGCTCGGTGGAGGTGATCGATCTCCGCTCGCTGTCCC
Source organism: uncultured Actinomycetes bacterium (assembly GCA_963834705.1). Taxonomy (GTDB): domain Bacteria; phylum Actinomycetota; class Actinomycetes; order Streptosporangiales; family Streptosporangiaceae; genus RYN-230. The sequence goes on along the minus strand of CAWICV010000015.1, from coordinate 53,099 downwards.
CGCTGGACGACGAGACGATCATGACCTCGGTACGCCGCACCGGCCGCTGCGTGGTGGTGCACGAGGCTCCGGTGACCGGCGGCCTCGGCGCTGAGATCGCGGCGCGGATCACCGAGCGATGTTTCTATCAGCTGGAATCGCCAGTGCTGCGGGTGGCCGGGTTCTCTGCGCCATACCCGCCGTCCCGGCTCGAGGATCACTACCTCCCCGACCTGGACCGGGTGCTGGACGCCGTGGACCGCACGTTCGCTGTCTGAGGGGACTGCAGATGACACAACGACGTGAGTTCCGGCTGCCCGATGTGGGCGAGGGGCTGACCGAAGCGGACATCGTCAGCTGGCGGGTCAAGCCCGGCGACAGTGTGCAGATCAACCAGATCATCGTGGACATCGAGACGGCCAAGGCGGTCGTCGAGCTGCCCTGCCCGTTCGAGGGCACGGTGGCCAGCCTGCTGGTCACCGAGGGCGACACGGTGGACGTGGGCACCCCGATCATCGCGGTGGACGTGACCGGCGACGCCGGTCCCCAGGCCAGCCCGGCCCCCAGCCAGGGAGAACCGGCCACGCCCAGCGAGCCGTCAGTCCCGGCCACGGTCGGCCCGGTTGACCCGGCCGCCATCGCCGCCGCCGGCCCCCGGCCAGGCCCGGATGACCTGGTGCCCCCCGTGGCCACCGAGCCGGCTCCGGCCCCCGCGGAAGAACGGCAGGCCGTGCTGGTCGGCTACGGGGTCAAGCTGGGCGCGACGACCCGGCGGCAGCGCAAGACTCCGGCCGGGCAGGGGCGTTCAGCTGAAGAGGTTTCTGCTGGGACAAACCCGGCCGTGAACGGCGGTGGCCAGCCATTGGCTGGCGAGGGGAGGCCCGCCGAAGGCGGGTCACTCCGAGACAGCGATCCCGGGAGGCGCCAGGGGGGCCGTCCCCCCGGGCTAGCACCAGTGCTGGCCAAGCCGCCGGTGCGCAAGCTGGCCCGCGACCTCGGCGTGGACCTGGCCGGGCTGGCCGGCACCGGGCCGGCCGGCTCGATCACCCGGGACGACGTGCAGCGGGCCGCCGGCGGCCAGCCAGCCGCTGCGGCCCCCGCGCTGACCCTGGCCGGGCGGGAGGAGCGGATCCCCGTCCGCGGGGTGCGCAAGCACATCGCGGCCGCGGTCTCGTCCAGCGCGTTCACCGCCCCGCACGTGACCGAGTTCCTCCAGGTCGAGGTCGGCGCAACGATGGACGCGGTGGCCCGGCTGCGGGAACTGCCCGAGTTCGCCGGGGCGCGGGTCTCGCCGCTGCTGATGGTGGCCCGGGCGCTGCTGATCGCGGTCAAGCGGCACCCCATGGTCAACTCGACGTGGGACGAGGCGGCCCAGGAAATCGTGGTCAAGCACTACGTGAACCTGGGTATCGCCGCCGCCACCGAGCGCGGCCTGATCGTGCCGAACGTCAAGGACGCGGGCACGCTGAGCCTGCCCGCGCTGGCCGCCGCCCTGACCGACCTGGTGGCCACGGCCCGGGCGGGCAAGTCGTCACCGGCCGACCTGACCGGCGGGACGATCACCATCACCAACGTCGGCGTGTTCGGGGTCGACGCGGGCACCCCGATCCTGACTCCGCCGGAGGCGGCCATCCTGGCGTTCGGCCAGGTCAAGGACGCACCGTGGGTGGTGGATGGCCAGCTCGCAGTGCGCCCGGTGACCACGCTGTCGCTGTCCTTCGACCACCGTATCGTGGACGGCGACCTGGGCTCCGCCGTGCTGCGCGACGTGGGCGACATGCTGCACGACCCGGCGCGGATGCTGGCCTGGGGCTGACGAAGGATCACGACAGAAGGGACCCGCATGTTCCGGCACGTCGCGCTGTTCACCTGGAAGCCGGAGGCGACCGGCGCGCAGCGGCTGGCGCTGGCCGGGCAGCTACGCAAGCTGCCCGGCGCGATCAGCACCATCCGGGGCTTTCACATCGGCCCGGATGCCGGGCTGAACACCGGGAACGCCGACTTCGCGGTGGTCGCGGAGTTCGACGACGAGGCCGGGTACCTGGTGTACCGGGATGACCCGGAGCACCGCAGGATCATCGCCGAGGACCTCCGGCCGATCCTGGCCAGCCGGGCGGCGGTCCAGTTCGAGAGCTGACACCGGCGCGGCCCGGGCCTCAATGAAGGTCCAGGCCGCACCGGCGCCCGGCGGCTCAGAATGCGGCTTCGGGTAGCTCCATCAGGTCCAGCGTGGCCGTCTCAGCGATCTCCCGCTCCACCGCGAGCCGGGGCAGCACGGTCTGCGCGAAGAACTTGGCCGTGACCACCTTGCCCTGGTAGAACGCCTCGTCCCGGCCCGGCGCGCCCTGGTCCAGCGCGCCCAGCGCGACCTCGGCCTGCCGGGCCAGCAGCCAGCCGATGATCAGGTCCCCGAGGGCCATCAGCAGCCGGGTGGTGTTCAGCCCGGCCTTGTACACCTCGGTGGGCTGCTCCAGCGAGCCGACCGCGTAGCCGGTCAGCGCGGTCACCATCCGCTGTACGTCGCTGACCGCGGCGGCCAGCGCGGCCCGCTCGGCCTTGAGCCGCCCGTTGCCCGCCTGGCCGTCGGCGAACTCGGTGATCTCGCCGAGCAGGGTGCGCAGCGCGACGCCCTCGTCCCGGAGGATCTTGCGGAAGAACAGGTCCATGCCCTGGATCGCGGTGGTGCCCTCGTACAGGCTGTCGATCTTGGCGTCCCGGATGTACTGCTCGATCGGGAAGTCCTGGATGAAACCGGAGCCGCCGAACGTCTGCAGGGACAGCGTGAGCAGCTCGTAGGCGCGTTCCGAGCCGACGCCCTTGACGATGGGCAGCAGCAGGTCGTTGACCCGCGCGGCCAGGTCGTCGGTCTCGCCGCGGGCCCGGGCCTGCTGGATGGTGTCCTGGTAGGACGCGGTGTACAGCATCAGCGCGCGCATCCCCTCGGCGTACGCCTTCTGCATCATCAGCATCCGGCGGACGTCAGGGTGATGGATGATGGTGACCCGCGGCGCGGTCTTGTCCGCCAGCTGGGTCAGGTCCGCGCCCTGCACCCGCTCCCTGGCGTACTCCAGCGCGTTCAGGTACCCAGTGGACAGCGTGGCGATGGCCTTGGTGCCGACCATCATCCGGGCGTGCTCGATGATGATGAACATCTGCCGGATGCCGTCGTGCACCCCGCCGACCAGGGTGCCCACCGCCGGGCGGTCCGCGCCGAAGGTGACCTCGCACGTGGTGGAGGCCTTCAGGCCCATCTTGTGCTCGACCCCGGTCACCCTGACGCCGTTCCGCTCGCCCAGCTCGCCGCGGCGGCCAACCAGGAACTTGGGTACCAGGAACATGGACAGGCCCTTGGTGCCGGGCCCGGCGCCTTCCGGCCGGGCCAGCACCAGGTGGAAGATGTTCTCCGCCATGTCGTGCTCGGCGCTGGTGATGAAGCGCTTGACGCCCTCGATGTGCCAGGTGCCGTCGGGCTGCTCGATGGCCTTGGTGATGGCCGCGCCCACGTCCGAGCCTGCCTCCGGCTCGGTCAGCACCATCGTGCTGCCCCACTTGCGCTCGATCGCCTGCTCCGCGAAGCGCTGCTGCTCCGGGGTGCCGATCAGCCACAGCACCTGGGCGAAGTTGGGCCCGCCGGAGTACATCCAGACCGCCGGGTTGGCGCCCAGGATGAGCTCAGCCACCGCCCAGGCCAGGGTGCGCGGCGCGCCGGTGCCACCAAGCTCGGCGGGCAGGTCGAGGCGGAACCACTCGGCGTCCATGAACGCCTTGAACGACTTCTTGAAGCTCTCCGGCATGGTCACGTCGCCGGTGGCCGGGTCGAACACCGGCGGGTTCCGGTCGGCGTCCACAAACGAGGCCGCGATCGGGCCGCTGGCCAGCCGGTTCACCTCGTCCAGGATGCCGCGCGCGGTGTCCTCGTCAACCTCCGGGTAGGGCTCGCGGCCGAGCAGGTCCTGGCGGCGCAGCACCTCGAACAGGTTGAACTCGAGGTCCCGGACGTTGCTCTTGTAGTGACCCATGGCCGCCCCCGTCTGTGGTGGGAAAGTCGATGCCGCGGCAGACGTGCTACCGGTGAGTAACAAACTCTATGATACCGGCAAGTAACCCAGTTGGCGAGGGCGGGGGTTGAGGGGCAGTCGGGCCGGACGCTGCGGGTCAGCCGGGCCGGACGCCGCGGGTCAGCCGGGCCGGACGCCGCGGGTCAGCCGGGCCGGACGCTGCGGGTCAGCCGGGCCGGACGCCGCGGTCAGCCGGGCAGGACGTTGATCGCGCGGGCGATGACCAGGGCGGCCAGGGCCAGCGATACGGCGGACTGGACCAGCATGGTGAGCTTCGCCCAGCGGGCCAGCGGCATCACGTCGGTCGGGCTGAACGCGGTCGCGTTGGTGAACGACAGGTACAGGTAGTCCACGAAGTATGGTTCCCAGTCCGGCGGGGTCAGGTCGTTGACCGTCATCTGCGGGAACAGGAAATCCAGGTACTGGAACGTGCCGTGCGCGCGGTGCACCGGACCGCCCCGGTCGAACTCCCAGTACCAGAGCGCGAACGCGATCACGTTGGTGCCCCAGATGGCCGCGCCGGAGGCCAGCAGCGGTCCCGCCGAGCTACCCGCGTGCCCGCTCAGGATCTCCTTGACGAGCAGCACAGCCGACGTGGCATTGGCCGCGGTGAGCAGGAAGACCAGCACCAGGCTGGCCCAGCGGACGAACCGGGCCCGGTGCTCGATGCGGACCGGGCTGGAGATGGCCAGCCCGAGCAGCAGGCCGCCCTCCAGGGCCGGCATCAGCCAGGCAGGCAGCGGGCGCAACGACAGCTGATCGGGCAGCAAGATCTGCAGCACGATGGCTACTACCACGGTCACGCTGACCGGCCAGCGCAGTTCGCCCCGGGTCCTGCGCCGCCAGGCGGGCAGATGGACACTCGACGGCCGCGGCACCTCGCCGGCCCGGGTCATCAGCCCATACCAGACCGAATTGCACACGGCCAGCACGCTGTGCGAGGGCACGCCCAGCGGCCGCTTCTCATTCTGGGCCGGCGACTCGTTATCCGGGGCCGACGGCTGATCTTGGGCTCCGTTACCGCGGGCCTGCTCTGGCTCCCTCATCTGGCTTTCCTAATGTTCACCGAATACCTGCTACAGAGGGAGGTTAGCCCGATGTGCAGGTAGCCCGGACTGACAGTATTCCGCGGGACACGCCCGAGGTCGGCGGTAATTCAGCAGAGCCGCGCTAGCCTACTTGGGAAACCGGCATACGGGGGGCCGATGACCGACAGTGACGATGGGACGGAAGCCGGCGGCGACCTGCCGCCGCCGCGGCCCGGCTATTACCCGGCCCCCGCCCCGCCCCGCGCCACCCGCCGGCGGCCCGGCCCGTCCGCCGCGCAGCAGCGGCTGATGAACCGCATCGCGGCCGGCCGCCGGGCCCGGCAGCGCCGGGCCTACCTGGTCATCTGTGCTGCCATGTCCGCGGTTGTCCTGTTCGCCTCCGGCGCGGCCTGGGGGTTCACCAGCTACATCAACGACAGCATCGGCCGGGTCAACGCGGGCACTGCGGGTACCCCGGCCAGCGGCCCGCTCAACATCCTGCTGGCCGGGGTGGACGTGCGTTCCGGGCTGACCCGGCACCAGCAGCTGCAGCTGCACGTCGGCGACACGGTGAGCTCCAACTCCGACACGCTGATGCTGATCCACGTGTCCGGCGACCGCGAGCACGTCACCGTGGTCAGCCTGCCCCGGGACTCCTGGGTGAACATCCCCGGGCACGGCATGAGCAAGATCAACGCCGCCTACGGCCTGGGCGGCCCCAGGCTGGTAGTGCAGACCGTCGAGCAGCTCACCGGGCTCACCATCAACGACTTCATCCAGGTCAACTTCCTCGGCTTCGTCAAGGTCATCGACGCCCTGGGCGGGGTGAACATCTGCCTGCCGTACGCGGTCGATGACCCGTACAGCGGGCTGCACCTGTCGGCCGGGATGCACCATGTGGACGGCATCACGGCACTGGAGTACGCCCGGGACCGGCACTCGTTCGCGCTGTCCGACCTGGCCCGGATCCAGGACCAGCAGCGGCTGATGTCATCCATGCTCAAGGAGGCGATCAGCTCTGGGACACTGGCCGACCCGGTGAAGCTGACCAGGTTCCTGCAGGCCGCGTTGGCCGCGGTCAAGGTGGACCAGGGCCTCAACGTGTCCGCGCTGGCCGACCAGCTGCGCGGCATCTCGCCGCGCAATGTGCAGTTCATGACCGTGCCGCTGGCCAACCTGAACTACCAGACGCCGACCGGCGAGTCGGCCGTGCTGTGGGACACCAGCCAGGCCCAGGCGCTCTTCAGCAAGCTGAAGCACGACCAGGTGGCGGCCAAGCCCGCGCACCCGCATGCGACCGGGCATCGCGCGGCGGCCCAGCTGCGCCCGGCTCAGGTGCCGGTCGCAGTGTGGAACGCAACCCTGATCGGCGGCCTGTCCGCGGGCACCGGCGCGGACCTGGCCAAGCTCGGCTTCCCGGTGCAGTCCGGACTGACCTGGAAGGTGCAGGACCTGAGCCAGACGGTGATCCAGTACCCGCCGGGCCACCAGACCGCAGCCACGCTGGTGCACCGGTACATCCCCGGGGCCACCATGCAGCAGGTGACCGGGCTGGCCAAGATCAGGATTCTGCTCGGCACCAGCGGTTACGCGGTCACCTCCGGCACCAGCTCGGCCGGGGGCAGCACATCCGGCGGCAGCGGGCCGGCGTCGTCGGCCGTCCCGTCCCGGACCGCCGCCCAGGACGCCTGCTCGTAACCGCGGGCTAGGCCTTCCCGGTGCCGCCGGTGCCGCCGGTGCCGCCGGTGCCGCCGTGCGCGGTGCCGCCGTGGCTGCCGGTGCGGCCGGTTCCGTCGGCGCCGCCGGTCCCGCCCTCACTGGACGGGCTTTCGCCGGACGGGCTTTCGCCGGACGGGCTCTCGCCGGGCGGGCTGTCGGCGGACGAGCCTTCGGCGGACGAGCCCTTGCCGTCGGTGTCGCCGAGCCCCTGGTCGGCCTCCTGCCGGGACAGCGCGTCAACCAGCCGGTCGATCCGCTCCTTGCTGTCCGGGCTGCCCCGGCCAGTGCGCTCGGCGTACACCGCGGCGCCCAGGTCACGGAACAGCGCGTCGGCCCGCCGCTTGGCCTGGGCCTGGTCGAGCTTGACTTTGCCCTCGCGCGCAGCGTCCTGGGCGACCTGGGCCAGCTGACTGCCCTGCGCCCTGACCTTGTCCATGAGTCCCATTGACTGACCTCCGCAGGTTCAGGTTCAGGCCTTAGCGAAAGAATATGCCGCCCGGTGCGGCCTGGCCGGCACCGGCCACCGGCGCGGTTTGCGGTCCGGTCCGGCGGGCATTTCGCAGAGCCGTGAAACTCCTGAAGCCCGTGAAGCCCTCCCGCGGCGCCGAGGATCCGCTGGACAAGCTCGACGAATTGGTGGACGCGGCCCCCGAGCCGGAGAACGCGGTACTCACCGACAACGCCCGGGTGGTCCGCTGGACCGGGCCGATGTTCGCACTGTTCTCACTGATCCTGCTGCCCTGGACGGTGTACCTGGCCAGGACGCTGCCGTCCCGCCAGCTGTCGTCGAACTATGACGTCACCTGGGCGGGCTTCGACCTGATCCTGCTCGGCCTGCTGGCCAGCACCGCGTACTTCGCGCTGCGCCGGTCGCGCTATCTGTCCACCGCGGCTGCGGCGACCGCCGCGCTGCTGGTCGTGGACGCCTGGTTCGACTGCATGACCACCCCCGCGTCGCAGCGGTGGCAATCCTTCGTGCTCTGCTTCCTGGTGGAGCTTCCGCTGGCCAGCCTGTGCCTATGGCTCAGCTACCACACCCACCAGATTGCCGAACGCCGGATCCTGCTGCTCCGCCGCCGCCGCCGCTGACCAGGCGCGTGCATGAAAGCCCGATACACGGGCACTTGTGGCGCGAATCAACCGGGTCCTTCGAGAGCCGAGAGGTAGTGCTCGGGATGAGATCGGTAACGACACCAGGGCGGATGTCGGGCAACGCACGGCGCGCAGCGGACAGCAGGCCGATCCAGTGGCTTGCCCGGGCCGGGCTGGTTGCCCGCGGGGTCATCTACATACTGATTGGCTGGGTCGCGATCCTGGTTGCCGTGGGCAGCAAGGGCCACCAGGCGGATCAGCAGGGTGCGCTGCAACTGCTCGCGGGTACGCCAGTTGGCCTGGTATCGCTCTGGCTGCTGTTCATTGGCTTTATCGGTTATGCGCTGTGGCGGTTCAGCCAGGTCCTGTCCGGCGTGCCCGGCGAGGGCAACGGGGCCGGTCCCCGGCTGAAGTCGCTGGTGCGCGGGCTGGTTTACGCCAGCTTCGCGGTGCTGACCTTCAAGGTCGTCACCGGGAAGCACACCAACCAGAAGGCGCAGCAGCAGGACTTCACCGCGTCGCTGATGCACCACACCGGCGGCCAGTGGCTGGTCGGCCTCATCGGCCTGATCATTGTGATCGTCGGCGCGGCGCTGGTCATCGAGGGCATCCGGCAGAAGTTCATGAAGCACCTGATGACCTCGCAGATGAGCGCGCGGACCCGGCAGGCTGTCCGGCGGCTCGGCATGGTCGGCACCACGGCCCGTGGGCTGGTCTTCGCGCTGGCCGGGGTGCTCGTGATCGACGCGGCCGTCACATTCAGCCCGTCGAAGGCGGGCGGCCTGGACAAGGCCCTGTACACGCTGCGGAGCCAGCCGTTCGGCGAGTTCCTGCTCATCCTGGCCGCGCTGGGACTGATCGCGTTCGGCATCTACGGCCTGGCCGAAGCCCGGTGGCGCCGGGTCTAGGTCAGCACGGCCTGCTTCACCCTGAGCCCCCGGCCACTGGCCGGGGGCTCACCGCTGGCCGCCGCCGTCCCCCTCCTGGAACGCCTAGCCCAGAACATCTGACCCGCCGGCCAGCCGCGACGTTCGTGATCAAGCGTTTGGTGTCGCTGGAGCAGCAGCAATCGTCTGATCAGTTCCCCACACCCCCCTGGCCGCCGCACGCAAAGGTTTGCACGAAGCGGTGCAGAGTCCATAGTGCACCCGAACCCGGGACGTATCAGGCTTTCCGGAGCGGTAGGGCAATCAGGCCTTGCTATAGTCATTACATCGGTATATAAAGTTGGTATGAGCGCACGGGCGATGCAAGAGGCGACGTTCCTGATCCTCACGTCGCTGGCGGAGACCCCCCAGCACGGCTACGGGATCATCAACGACGTCGCGGAGATCTCCGGCGGCCGGGTCCGGCTGCGCGCGGGGACCCTGTACACGGCCCTGGACCGGCTCCGGGTGGACGGGCTGGTCGAGGTGGACCGGGAAGAGGTGGTGGAAGGCCGGCTTCGCCGCTACTACCAGCTCACCCCGCCCGGAACTAAGCTGCTGGCCGCCGAGGCGGCGCGGCTGCATGCCAACGCCACCGCGGCCATGCGGCGGCTGGACCCCCGGGGGGTGGTCACATGAACAGCTCCGCGAGCCTGGAGCGCGGCTACCGGCGGCTGCTGGCCGTTTACCCCCGCGCGTTCCGCCGGGAGAACGAAGACGAGATCCTCGCGGTGCTACTGGCCACGGCCGGCCAAAACCAGCGCCGGCCCGGGCTGGTCATCTCCGCCGACCTGATCCGCAGCGGGCTGCTGATGCGGCTGCGGCCCACCGTGCCGCATTCCGCCCGCACCGTGCGGGCCGCGGTCGCGCTGATCTACCTGGCGGCGCTGGCCGAGCTGGCTGCCGTGGTCACCATCGTCGTCACATCGGCCGCGGTCCTGAACTACGTGCACCGGACGGCCCCATCGGCCGCGCACCTCGCGGCGCTGAGCCTGACCAAGGACGAGATCGTCGGCCCCATCGGGGTTGTCCTGCTGGTCTGGCTGGCCTGGGCGGCCGGCCGGCGGCACGACTGGGCCCGCGTCGTGTTCCTCATCTTCTGGGGCCTCAGCACGCTGGGCATCATCGCCGCGCTGGCCGAGGGCGCCGCCGTGGCCGCCCCCGCCGACTTCGCCGCGGGCGTGCTGGTCTGGCTACTCCAGCTGACCGCGGTGCTGCTCATCTTGGCCAGGCAGTCCGCGCCCTACTACCGGCACGGGCCCGAGCCAGCCGAACGGCTGCCCGCCTGATCGGCGGCCGGCCCCAGCAGAACGCCACGGCCCAGACCGGGACTCGCTCCCCGGCCTGGGCCTTCGCGTGCCGCCCGCGGGTACCCTGACCGGCATGGCCAGCGGTACGCCAGCCGGGCACGGATTAACCGGCGCAGATGTGGTGTTCACGCCCGGCCGTGGTTACCGGGCCCCGGTCGTGCGCCGTGGCGCGGTGTCGCTGACCGTGGCCGGCCTGCTGGCGCTGCTGGCCGGATTCGGGGTGCTCACGGTGGTCACCGGGCCGGTGGCCGCGGCCTTCGCGCTGGCCGCGCTGGCCGAGGCCGTGCTGTATCTCGGCCAGGGCCGGTTCCGCACCCGGCTGACGGCCACCGGGATCGAGGCCCGCGGCTACCGCACCCGCACGATCCCGTGGTCCGAGGTAACCGGCCTGAACGTCGGGGGCCATGAGCTGACCTCCGCGAGGCAGCTGGGCGTCACCGGCCAGCCGTGGAACTCACCGGTCCGGCAGCCGGGTTCCTATCTGGCCCCGGAGGGCGGCTACCGGGCCAGGCTGGCCACGATCCGGGTGATCCGGCGTCACGGCCGGCCCGTGCTGCTGCCCGCGCCGGTGGTCACCTCCACGCAGGACGATCCGGAGTTCGCCGGCAAAGCCCGGCTCATCGGCCAGTACTGGCAGGACTACGGCTCCGGCGGAGTTGTGCCAGGCTAGCCAGATGGGCGAGGCAAGCAAGCCGCTGACCATCGGCTCGACCGTGCTCGGCGTGGCCGACGTGGCGCGGGCCCGGGACTTCTGGACGGCCGCCCTGGGCTACCGGCCCCGCGACGCAGAGCCCGATGACACCTTCATGGTGCTGGTCCCGCTGGACGGCGTGGGTGCCCAGCTGTCGCTGATGCTGAGCGAGACGCCGCCGCAGCCGCGGCCGCGGATGCACCTCGACCTGTACGCCGCCGACCTGCCCGCCGAGATCAGCCGGCTGACCGGGCTGGGCGCGCGGGTGGTCGAGGACTGGGCCGGGTATCCGGACGACGCCGACTTCGTCGTGCTCGAGGACCCGGACGGCAACCGGTTCTGCGTGGTGGACAAGAGCGGCTAGCCGGACCTCACGTTCGGGCGGCCCGGGGCGTCTTCCTGGTGCAGCGCCAACCGAGAGGAACCTGATGAGCACCACGCACACGGTCACCGGCTCGCCGCTCGGGGACCTGACCCTGGTCGCCGGCGACGGCAGCCTGACCGGCCTGTATTTCCGTCATCACTGGTACCGGCCCGACCCGGCCAGCTTCGGCACCCGGGACGACACCGGGTTCGGCGACGTCACCCGCCAGCTCAGCGAATACTTCGCCGGTGAGCGGACCGAGTTCGACCTGCCGCTCGACCCGCGCGGCGACGGATTCCAGCAGCTGGTCTGGAAACTGATCAGCCGCATCCCGTACGGGCAGACCACCAGCTACGGCGACCTGGCCCGGCAGCTCGGCGACGGCACGGCGGCCAAGGACGTCGGCCAGGCGGTCGGCCGCAACCCGCTGTCGGTGATCGTGCCCTGCCACCGGGTCGTCGGCAAGGACGGCCAGCTCACCGGCTACGCGGGCGGCCTGCCCCGGAAACGGTTCCTGCTGGACCTGGAGCAGCGGGCCGACCAGCTCTGGTGATCACCAAGCCGCCGTTCGAGGCCATCGTCAGCCAGCACGGCCCGATGGTGCTGCGGGTCTGCCGGGCCGTGCTGGGCTGGGCCGACGCCGATGACGCCTGGTCAGAAACGTTCCTGGCCGCGCTGCGCGCCTACCCGGACCTGCCCGCCGACGCCAACGTCGAGGCGTGGCTGGTGACGATCGCACACCGCAAGGCGATCGACGTCACCCGGGCCACCGCCCGCCGCGCCGTCCCGGTCGCCGAACTGCCCGAGCACCTGGCCGCGGACCAGGACGGCCCGGCCGACCTGGACCTGCGGGACGCCCTGGCCGCCCTGCCGCGCAAGCAGCGGGAAGCGGTCGCCTACCACTACCTGGCCGGCCTCCCCTACCAGGAGATCGCCGCGATCATCGGCGGCAGCGCCGAGGCCGCCCGCCGGGCCGCATCCGACGGCATCGCCAAGCTGCGGCACAGCTACCCCAAAACCGGAGAGTTTTGATGAACGCCAGTACCTCCCCATCGCCACCCGGCCTGCCCGGTGCCTACCCGGTCAGCGAGACCGACCTGCGCGCGCTGCACGCTCAGCTGGCCGCGCGGGCTGAGGCCGCGGGCCTGCTCGACCTGGCTTATCGCACCATCGACAGCCCGGTGGGAACCCTGCTGCTGGCCGCCACCCCGGCCGGCCTGGTCCGGGTGGCCTTCGCCAGCGAAGACCACGATCAGGTGCTGGCCGCGCTGGCCAGCCAGATCAGCCCGCGGATCCTGAACGCCCCGCAGCGGCTGGACGACGCGGCCCGCGAACTCGACGAGTACTTCAGCGGCACCCGCCACCGGTTCGACCTGCCGCTGGACTTCCAGCTGTCGGCCGGGTTCCGCCGGGCCGTGCTCAGCCAGCTGCCCACCATTGGCTACGGCCACACGGCCAGCTACGCCCAGATCGCGGCCGCGGCCGGCCGCCCGCGCGCGGTCCGCGCGGCCGGCACCGCTTGCGCCACCAACCCGCTGCCGGTCGTCGTGCCGTGCCACCGGGTGGTCAAGTCGGACGGATCGGTGGGCAGCTACCGCGGCGGCCCGGCGGCCAAGCAACTGCTGCTCAACCTGGAGGCGGCGGCATGACGCGCAGCCCAGCCAGCGATCTGTCCGCGGCCCTGACGATCAGCGGGTCGTGGGAACAGCGGGTGGGCGCAGCCGACTGGGACGAGATCACCGGGCAGCTCAACGACTACGGCTGCGCGCTGACCCCGCCGCTGCTCACCCCGGACGAGACCGACGAGATCGCCGCGCTGTATGACCAGGACGACCGGTTCCGGTCCACCATCGACATGGGGCGGCACCGGTTCGGGTCCGGCGAGTACCGCTACTTCCGGCCGCCGTTCCCGGAACCGGTCGGGCAGCTCCGGCAGGCGCTCTACCCGCGGCTGCTGCCGATCGCCCGGGACTGGTACGGCAAGCTCGGCCGCCCGGCCCCGTGGCCGGGCTCGCTGGGCGAGTGGCTGGCCATGTGCCACGCGGCGGGCCAGCGCAAGCCCACCCCGATCCTGCTGAAGTACCAGCAGCACGACTGGAACGCGCTGCATCGCGACCTGTACGGCGACCTGGTGTTCCCGCTGCAAGTGGTGGTCAACCTGAGCAGGCCCGGCGAAGATCACACCGGCGGCGAGTTCCTGCTGGTCGAGCAGCGGCCCCGGGCCCAGTCCCGGGGTACCGCGGTGCTCATCCCGCACGGCTGCGGTCTGGTGTTCACCACCCGGGACCGGCCGGTCCGGTCGGCCCGCGGCTGGTCCGCCGCACCGGTCCGGCACGGCGTGTCCGCGATCCGGTCCGGACTGCGGTTCACCCTGGGCCTGGTCATGCACGACGCCGCCTGATCCAGCGGGCGGCGGTTAGTGCCTGTCCCGCAGATCTTCAGCCTGCTGCGCGGCCCCCGGCGGGCGCCTCGCGGCGTTGTCGTCACCCATAGCTCCGCTATGGCTCCTCCTCCGCCTAGCGATCCCCCGCCCACCTCCCCAGCCCCCTTCCCGGACGGCCGCTCGCGACGGCAAGATCCACGGGACACGCCCTAGCGCACTAGTCGTTCAATAAGAAGAAGTGCGCCGATAACGAACATGGCCGCGCCGGACACCCGGGAGATGGCCGCGGCGGCGCGCAGGCGGGTGTGCAGCACCTTGCGCGCGGATGAGCCGAGGCCGAGGTAGAACAGGGCGCAGCTGAGCGTGAAGACCAGCCCGAGCAGGCCGAGCTGGGCGCTCAGCGGCCAGCTGCCGTGCGGGCTGGCGAACTGGGGCAGCAGCGCGAGCAGGACCAGCAGGCCCTTGGGGTTGAGGCCGCTGACGCCGATGCCGCGGGCCAGTAGGGCCCGGTTGCGGCCGGCCGGCGCCCCGGCGACGGCGATGGGGGCGGCCGGGGCGGCGAACGTGCGCGCCCCCTGCCACACCAGGTACAGGCCACCGGCCACGGTGAGCCCGGTGAGGATGCCCGGGGTCCGGGTCACCAGGGTGCCCACGCCGGCCGCGACGACGCTGGTGATCGCGGCGTAGCCGATGGCCAGGCCGCCGACCGCGGCGGCCACGGAGCCGCCGCGCAGTCCCGCGCTGAGGATGAACGCCCAGTCTGGGCCGGGCACGATGATCAGCAGGATGGCGATCAGCCAGAACGTGGCGACAGAGCTAGCGGCCATACGAGAAAACTAGCCCCGGACAGCCGCAATGTGTTTCCAAGTTTCTTGCCTGGGCGGTCATTGGTGGAAGAATATTCCACGTGGATGCGATCGATCGGAAGATTCTTGCCACACTACAGCAGGACGGCCGGCTGACCATCACCGAGCTGGCCGCTCAGGTCGGGCTGAGCATCTCGCCATGCCACCGGCGGCTGCGCGAACTGGAACGCAGCGGCGCGATCCGCGGCTACCGGGCGGTGGTGGACGCGGACGCGCTCGGCCTGTCTTTCGAGGCGCTGGTGTTCATCACCATGCGCCAGGAGGACCGGGAGACCCTGATCGGCTTCGAGGCGGGCGTGGCCGGCATCCCGGACGTTGTCCAGGCCCAGCGGCTGTTCGGCGACCCGGACTACCTGCTCCGCATCGTCACCACCGACCTGGCCGCCTACCAGCGCCTGCAGGACGAGCAGCTGTCCGCGCTGCCCGGGGTGCAGCGGATGACGTCCACGCTGGTCATGAAGCGGATCGTGCAGGACCGACCGCTGCCCGCATAACCGGGTCCGCAGCCGCCGCACCACCTGTTGGCTGGCCACGACCGAAGTATCACATGCCGTCAGGCTTGCTCATTATCAAGCCTTTAGTTCAGTTAGCTCAAATTTGACCGGAGCTTGACGACACGCACTCGGAATCGTTACGTAATTCGTCTCCTGAAACGGATGCGCAGCACTATCATTACCGCTGCTTTGCTTGTCGTTAACAGCGTCGTGACTGCGTGGTACTGGTGCGCCGACCCGAAACAGGTGCCAGTTGACATCGTGCGACACTCCAGGCCGGGAGCCGGCCGCCCCGGCGAGCCGGGTGCTGAGTGGCTCGCGGCCACGCATCTACCTGCACATCGGCGAGCCGAAGACCGGCACGTCGTTCCTGCAGCGCTCGCTGTGGAGCAACCGGGCCCGGCTGGCCGCCCAGGGTGTGACGCTGCCGGGCTACAGCCACCGGGACCATAACCGGGCCAGCCGGGATCTGCGCGAGGCGCCCCGGGAGGCGTCCGACCCGACTGACCCGTGGGCCGGCGACTGGGCCGTGCTGACCGGCCAGGCGCTGCGCGCCCCCAGCGCGGCCGTCATCTCGGACGAGATCCTGGCCGCCTGCAACCCGCCCCAGGCCGATCGCGCCGTCCGGTCCCTGCTCGCGGCCGACCCGCACGTCATCCTGACCGTGCGCGACTTCGCGTCGGTGCTGCCCGCTGAATGGCAGGAACGGGTCAAGTGCCGCGAAACCGCGGGATGGGAGGAATGGCTGGGCAGCGTGGCCGGCGCCACCCCGGCCGCCGACCGCCGCCGGCAGTCCTGGTTCTGGGCCGTGCATGACACGCTGGCCATCCTCGACATGTGGTCGCAGCACATCCCGCCGGACCACGTGCACGTGATCACCGTGCCGCCGCAGGGTCCCACCGACCTGCTCTGGATCCGGTTCGCGTCCGTGCTCGGCGTCGATCCGGGCCGCTTCGACCTGACCGGGACGCGGGCCAACTCGTCGCTCGGGCCCACCGAAGCCGAGTTTCTGCGCCAGGTGAACCAGGCCCTGCCGGCCGAGGTGCCGGACTGGTTCTACACCCGGGATATCAAGCGGATCCTGGCGCTCGACCTGCTGCGGTCCCGGCCGCAGCGAGAGGTGCTGACGCTGCCGCCCAGCCGGACCACCTGGGCTCAGCAACAATCAGAGAACCTCATCGCCGGGCTGCGCGACGCCAAGTACCACATCGTGGGTGATCTTGATGAACTGGTTCCGCGGCCAGCCTCCCGGGCCTATACCGGGCCCGCGGACCAGCCAGCCGAGCAGTTGCTGGATGCCGCCGTGCACGCCACCGCCGCGCTGCTGCAGCACATGCATCTGGAGCAGAGCGGCGGGATCGTGCGGCCGCCGGTGGGCGGACCGCCGGCGGCCGCACCGCGGCGGCCCCGGCTGTCCCCCGGCGCGCTCCGCCGGCTGCTCGTCCAGTGGGAATGGACGTTGCTGAACGGGCCTGCCACCAAGCGGGTGCTCCGTGGCGCCAGCCACCGGCCCGCCATCCAGCGGCTGCGCATCCTGATCTGGCGGGTGCTCATGCGCCCCGCCCGCAGCCGCGCGTAGCCGCGGCGGCCTTATCGCTACCATTCCGGCAGGCCGCGATCGCGACCGCCAGGCCGCGCGCTCTGCTGATGATGTCCATTTTCAGCAGCTTTAGGATGCGACGGCTGTGATGTCGGACAAAGTGCACCCGATAGGTACCAGTCACCCTTATTCGGGCAGCTCAGGCCGGGTTTGATTAGTAAAGTCACTGCAATCAATTGCCCGCCCCCCAGCAGGGCCAGGGCCGCTGGCCGGCTGCTTCCTGGCGAGTTCCAGGTACACCGGTATGACCAGCGAGGGTGCGGCCGGCCGCCCCGGCCTGACTGACAGACCTTCGTGGTAGGCACGGCTCATGAAGGTCGTCGTCAGCACCCCTGCCGGCCACGTCGGAACGCGAGTCGTGCAACTGCTCATCCAGGCTGGGGTCCGGCCCACGCTGCTGGCCCACCACCCGGCCCGGCTCGATCCGGCCGTGCGCGAGCGCGCCGACGTTGTCGAAGCTGATGTGAGCGATGCCGCGACCGTGCTGGGGGCGTCCCGGGATGCCGACGCTCTGTTCTGGGTGAGCCCGGCCAATTTTGACCCAGCCGCCGATCCGGTCGCCTGGTATACCCAGCTGGGTGCCAACGCGGCCCGCGCGGTGACCGAGAACCGGATCGGCCATACCGTCTTCCTCAGCAGCGTTGGCGCGGAGAAGCGGTCGGGGGCGGGCGAGATCGACGGGCTGGCCCGGACCGAGGAGTACCTCGACGCCACCGGTGCGGCGGTGCTGCACCTGCGTTGCGGTTACTTCTTCACCAACGTGGACGATCTCGACTCGATACGGGCCGGGGTGATCCGGGCGCCGATGGCGCTGGACTTCGCGCAGCCCTGGGTTGACCCGCGCGACATCGGCGAGATCGCCGCGGTCCGGCTGCTTGGGCCGGCCTGGTCAGGCCGCCAGGTCCAGGCCGTGCACGGTCCCGAAGACCTCACGCTGGCCCAGGTCGCCGCGATCATCAGCGAGGCAGTCGGCCGTCCGGTACGAGCCGAGACGATCTCCGACGAGACGTGGCGCGAGTCGCTGCGCGCGGCGGGATTCAGCGCTAAGCAGGTCGACGGCATTTCCGGGATGACAGCGGTAACGCGCGCGGACTTCGTGCCCGAAGACAAGCGCAGCTTCGTCAGCACGACGCCGACCACCCTGGCCGCCTGGGCGCATAGCTACCTTCGCCCCGCACTGCTCGGCACCGGCTGAGCCCAGGCTAGCGATGCGTCGCGATGATCATGAGCATCATCACCAGGAACGCGGTGGCCAAAAGCACCACGACCACGGTGGCGACACGCATGAGGACATATTCCTGGCGCAGCTTCCGCCGCTGTGCCTTCAATGGCACTCTGAACCGGGGCGGATGATAACCGGGGGGAGGATCGTGCAGATAGATTCCACTGGCCCTACCGGCCCTTCCGCGTCTTCGCGGGCCACCGATCCAGACCATCCTGCCTCCCGCCATCTCCTTTTGGCATGGTACCGCCGCGAACGATCCGGAGATAGACCGCCGCAGATTGCAATGGACGTTCCATACGAAATTAAAACTCGCTTGCGTTGCCTTGAGGGCTGGCCGACGATAGGCACCGATGAGTGCTGTTCAGATCACCGGCTGTTCCGGCGCCGGGAAGACGACGATCGCCGCCGAGCTCGGCCGCCGGGGCCTGACATGCATCGACGCCGACGATGACCCATTGCTGGCTCGGTCCGTCGACGCGGCCGGCAACGTGGTGGAAGAACCGGAAGCGCCGGACCTTGCCTGGCTGGCCCGGCATTACTGGGCATGGGATCCGGGCCGCCTGGACGAACTGATCGCGGCGGCCGCGCCAGCCACGCTATATGTCTGCGGCGGAGCGGCCAACGAACTGGAACTGGCCGGCCGTTTCACGCACGTGTTCCTGCTGGAAATCGACGAACCCACCATGCTGGCCCGAGTGGATGCCCGCGAGGACAACGACTGGGGCCGTATCGGGGACACCCGCGAGCACCTACGCCGTTTTCTGCCCGGATATCAGGCCCAGCTGCGCGCATCCGGCGCGATCCCCATCGACGCCCGGCAACCCCTCAGCCAGGTGATCGACGCGATCCTCGGCCACACGCTGGCCGGTTCCGAGCGGTGACGCGCCGCCGACCACCCCCGCCCTCCGGGTAGCTACCTGCCCTTGGCCGTGCCCAGCCGGTCCTTTCGACGACGACTCTTGACAGCCTCGTATCAAAGTGATATCACATTGATAGGTGACCGGAACGACCGGGCACCGTAGGACGCAGGAGGCATCCCATGTATGCACTGACTGACCGCACCGCTCCCGCGGCGGAGTCGTCCGCCGCACGGCCGACGCGCGCCACGCTGCGGACCCGCCCGCGCATCCAGCGCGCACTCATCCGGTCGTGGGAATACATCCCGGCCGTCCGGATCGCCGTCCTGATCGTGCGACTGCTGGTCGTGCTGTGGCTGCTCTTCCTCGGCGCGGCGTTGACGGCGGCGGGCACTGGTTGGGGCCTGACTCTGCTCCCTGCCGCTGGGGCCGTGTTTGCGATTGCCCTCTGGGTGTTCAACACCGCCCGCAAAGGGTGGCCGGTGGCTGAGGTGTGAGAGCCAGAACCACATCGCGATCAACCAAGGTTCAAGACGATCAAGGCCCAGCACCAGGACTCCTGCCCTGGCCTGGGCCTTCGTGTGCGCGCGCTAATGGCACGGTCCGCGCCGTGCACCTTAAGTGATCCGGGCCCCGGCTGCTTCGGTCAGTTGATATCGAACTCGTTGCCTTCCGGGTCCTTCATCCCGACCGCGTAGTGATCGAGCCCTTCCCCGGGCAGTGCGCCAGTGCTGGTGGCACCCAGGCCGGCCAGCCGGCTGGCTTCCGCGTCCACTCGCTTCCTGCGCGTCTCGATCGGGTCCGTCCACTCGCCACTGGCGTGAATGTCGAGGTGCAGCCGGTTCTTGACCGTCTTGGCATCCGGGACGGGATGGAACCAGATGCTCGGCCCGTGACCTTCCGGGTCACTGATCCTGTCCGCCCCGTCGATCAGCTCCTCCTCGGGCAGCCCCAGCTTGCGGTAGAAGTCGTTCCAGGTAGCGAATCCAGGCGGGGCCGGCGCGAGCTCATAGCCCAGCGCGGCGGCCCAGAACCGGGCCAGCCGGTCCGGGTCGGCGCAGTCGATGACCAGCTGAAAGCGGACAGGCACCGGTTTCCCCCTCAGGCCGCCCGGATGGCTACCGGCATCCTGCCAGATGCTTCTGTCATCCTCGGTAACGGTCGGCGGGGTCGCGGGGTCGGCGGGTCGCCGGGGTCGGGTGGGGTCGGCGAACCTCCCGAAGCGATTGACCAGCGCCGGACCGATGAGTTCTGGTCTGGGCTTCGTCGTATCTGGGTGATCGCTGAGGACCTCAGGCCCCGGCCAGCTGGGAGATGTAATGAGCACCGTCATCATGCACAGCGTCGTGTCGGTGGACGGTTTCATCGCCGACGCGGACGATCAGGTCGGCCCGCTGTTCGACTGGCTTGTCAACGGCGACGTGGAAATCATCGAGGGCGGCGAGATCAAGGTCTCGCAGGTGTCGGCCGGCTACGTCAAGGCGATGTGGGCGGGCATAGGGTCGATGGTGATCGGGCGCCACCTGTTCGACATCACCAACGGCTGGGACGGCGTGCCGCCAGCGGGGGATCACGTGGTCGTGGTGTCGCACCGGCCCAAGCCCAGCGATTGGCATCCCCAGGGGGTTAACCCCGTTCATCCCCGGGAGCGTCAGGCGTCGTACCACTTCATCAGCGATGTGGCCCAGGCGATCGCAACGGCCAGGGAGCTCGCCGGGGAGCGCACCGTCGCCGTGGCGGCGGGCGACGTCGGCGGCCAGGCGCTCGCCCTCGGCCTGGTAGACGAGGTGGCGATGGACGTCGCGCCCGTGGTCTTCGGCTCTGGCAAGCGGTACTTCGGGTCGGTCGATGCCCAGCATCTGCTCGAAGATCCGCACACAGTGATCCAGGGCAACCGGGTGCTGCACCTGCGCTACCGAGTCCGCCGCTAGCGCCTCTGGCCACGGCGCCCTGGCAGGGGGCTGGCTGCCGGAGCGCTGCCTGAGGGGTAATCCAGCCGACGGTTGACGAGCCAGCCGCGGGTTCGGGCTGGCTCACGCCCCCGATGCCGGCCCGTTTCGGATGGCGGCATCGGGAGTTCCCATGATCGGACGCTCGGGAGGGCGCTGGAACTCGCAGGCCACCCGTTGCGGCTTGCCATTTCTGGTGCTGATGGTCCGGATAGTTAGGCGGCGGGGTCCAGGAGGGTACCTTGATGGACTGCTGACTCGTCGCGGTTGCCGTAGCGCTCGCGTAGCGCCCGCCAGGCCGCCACCTTCTCCGGGCGCATCCGCTGGCCGTCATACAGATCGTGCACATAGCAGTAGAGCACAGTGTCCCCGTCTGGCCCCAGGAACTGCACCGTCAGGACCTCCCGTCCGGGAAAGGAGGGAAACGGGTACGGCTCGCGCACGAAGCGGACTCCCGTAATCTCATCGACCCGCACGTCCATAGTCCAGCTCGCTGCGCCGTCGCCGAGTTCGACGTGCCACCAGCGCCGGTCGGCCGGTCCGCGGAATACCGGAGCCGTCATTCCGGTCAGGTGCGCGGTCCACCAGCCGACGCCGAAGACGAAGACCAGCAGCCCGGACCCCGACAGCTCCGCGATCAGTCGTTCCAGGTCGCTGGCCGGCTCGCTGATATCTGCGATTTTGATCATGGCGCGCTCCTCAACTGCGCCGGTGCCATCAGTGATTGGCAACACGGCGCCGTTCAGGATCGATACCCAGCCGCCTACCAGAGCACCCGCTTGGAAGGCTGCGACTACGCGGGCTGTGACCTGTATACGCGCAGGCTGGGATGGCTCTTGCCCGCGAGTGACTGTGACTGCTGGTGGCGGCCGTTGGCTGTTGACGACATGTCGGGACACGCTGCAGCACGCCGGTGATGCGCGGGGCAGGTGTTCGGCAGTGCTGTGCCGTCACGCGACGCCAACCGGCCGGATAGGTTCATGGCGTGAACACGAAGGCGTTGGACGCAACGGTCGCCGCGTGCCGGGACCTCATCGAAACTCGGTTTCCTGACGGCTCCCACAGGGGCGCGGCGGCCGTACTGCTTACCGACGGGACGATCCTCACCGGGACGAGCCCGGACTTCATCAATCCCAGCACCACGGTCTGCCATGAGATTGAGCCCTATTGCGGGGCATTCCGGCTGGAACAGGCGATCGTCGCGTCTGTCTGCCTGCACCGAACGCCCGAGCGGCGGTTTCTCGTGCTGAGCCCCTGCGGTGTATGTAGGGAGCGACTCACGGTGCACGGACCGGATGTCCTCGTCGCCGTGGCCGACGAGGACGACGCCACGCGCGTCCAATGGCTGCCTCTCAAAGAGGCCCTTCCGCACTACTGGATGACAGTCTTCCCTGATGAACTGGACTCGTGGAGCAGTTGACGCGCCGGAATTAGGCCTCGGCGGCAGACGCTGGCGCCGGGGTGCTTACCGCGCTGCGCTAGGCCCTGGCAGCTTCGCTAAGCCGCCGGCGGGAGCGCTTCTCGTGCCGTGAGGCGAGTATCTGGGCAGCGGCAGCCATCAAAGCCGTTAGACAGAGAGGCACGAATAGGAGGAGTGCGGGACTACCGGGGGCGAACGTGGCCATCGTCATCATGGCTAGCGCAAGGACCACACATCTGCGGGCCCTGGCTGCATGGCTTATCGGCCGCCGGCCCTGCGCCTGCACCGGCTTGCCCGGCGGCTGGTCTGCGATCTGCCCGGCGGGAATGTCGGCGGTGACCACGGCGAGCTCGCCGTAAGTTCGCGACACAATTGCCTTGCCAACCCGCGCCTCAAACTCTTCTTCTGTAACCCGACCATGCACAAACGCGGCCTTGAGCACATCGATCACGTGCTCGCGGTCAGCATCTGACACCCTGAGGCGGCTACGTCCCGCGTGGTGATCGCTGAGTCGGGATGCTCGTCAGCGCAGGCAGGCCGAGCAGGCAAGCGGCCCTTTCGCGGCGTGCCACACGTTGGCTGGCCGACGCCAATACAAAAACGCGCTGGCTGGGCTCAGTCTCGGCGGGCTGGCGGGACTTATACAGGATGAGACGAGGACAGGACCAGGGAGGTGTGCATGGACTGGGTCGCGAACGCGACCGTCAAGCACGAGTTTGACCGCTTCACGGCCGAGGTGTCCGACCTGTTGCTACGCACCGGCTACCTGATGACGGGCGATGCCAAAGACGCTGAGGACCTGGCCCAGGAAACGCTGCTGCGGGTGGCGCGGCGGTGGAAGCGGGTGCGGTCGATGGACCGCCCGGCCGCCTATGCCCGCCGCATCCTGATCAACCTCGTACTGCATGACAGCGACCGCCGGTCCCGGCAGCGAGCCGAACTCCAGCCGGGGGACGGCGCGTTCGAAGCGAGCGACGAAACCGCGGCGCGGGCGCTGCGGGTGGTCGAGGACGTGGCCGAGTTCCGCTGGGCGCTGGCGCAGCTGCCTGCCCGGCAGCGCGCCGTGCTGGTGCTGCGTTACTGGGCCGGCCTGCCGGTCGCCGAGGTCGCGGACATTCTCGGCTGCTCGGCGGCGACGGTCACCAGCACGGCATCCCGGGCGGCGGCCCGCCTGGCCCAGGCCCTTGCCCACGGTGACCCGGCCGCCACCGACCGACCCCATGATCCGGCAAGCCTGAAAGGACCCCTCCGATGCCCACCCCAGACCTTGAAAACGAACTGCGCAGCGCCTTCACCCGGGCGGCGGCGGACTTCGGAGATCCGCAGCAAGCGCGCCGCAGACTGACCCAGCGCAACTACCACCCAGCAAGCGGCCACCGGCTCGCCGCGGGCATCACCGCCGCCGCAGCCTCCGCGGCAGTGGTGCTCGGCCTGGGCCTGTCGGGCGCCTTCGGCGCCTCCGCTGCCCACGCCACGGGCACGATCCGGACTCAGGCCTTCACCCTCACCAGCTACTCCAACGGCACCGACACGCTGACCCTCAACCCGACCGAACTGCTGGACCCCACGGCCCTGCAGAACGACTTCCAGCAGTACGGCATCCCGGCGGTCGTCACCACCGGCAGCCTGTGCACCTCAGCTCCCGCGCCGGCCGGCTTCTCGCAGGCCGTGACGGCGCCGACGGGTACCGGCGAGGGCACGCCGCAAAGCGGGGACCAGCCGACCATCACAATCGACCCGTCGGCCATCCCCGCGGGCACCGAGCTCAGCGTGGGCGCTTTCCAGCTCAGCTCGGGCCAGTACTCGGGCTCGCAGCAGGCCGACTTCGTGCTCATCGACACCAACTCCTACACCTGCAGCAACACGCCGCCTGACCCCAACGGCATGCCTAGCGGCCACGGCCAAGATGACGGCATCAGCCTGCTCTACGGCGGCCCCGGCCCGTCCGGGTCGTGACCAGCTGATCACCGCAACCACCCGCACCTGCCCCGGGCGCCCACCGCGCCCGGGGCAATGGTCTGCGCCGCGCCGCCTGCCGCCTCCGCCGCCGGGGCGGCGATCAGATACCTGGGTGTGCTCCGGACCCGAAGATTGCCTCCGCTGGCCTGGCCACCACCGCCAGAGGCCCGGCCACGTCTTCCAGCGACTTGCCCCCGGCGCCCCCGGCAAGCTCGTCCACACCGTCGCCAAGCTGGTGAAGCCACCGGAGCACATCCCGCGCCGTCGTCCTCGAACGTGTAGCCAGCTTGGGCACACACCATCCTGATCTGGAGGGCTGGCTCGCGCATGCCCTGATCAGGTACGGCGTGTCGGCTTGATCGCATAGCGAAGCCCCCGGTAGATGACGCGATCGACCAAGATCCGCATCTGCCACCGGGGGGCTTCGATGCTGTTCTACCCCTGCCGCGCTGCCATTGTCGCGCCAGACCCTCACCTACACCGCGGGGGTCATCCGGCGGCACCGCAAACACATCGGCTCGCCCTGGCGCAAGCTGAACCCGGCCCAGCAGGCCCTGCTGGTGCTGGCCTACCTGCGCAAAGGCGAGACGTTCGCCGAACTGGCCGCCGGGTTCGGCACCGGCACCGCCACCGCCTGGAGGTATGTCACCGAGACCGTGGCCCTGCTGGCCGCCCGCCCCCCGAAGCTGCGCACGGCGCTGGCCGGCGCCACGGGAGCCGGGCACGCCTACGTGGTGATCGACGGTACGTTAATCCCCATCGACCGCGTCGCCGCCGACCGGCCGTTCTACTCCGGCAAGCACCGCCGCCACGGCATGAACCTCCAGGTCATCGCCACCCACGACGGTGACATCGTGTGGATGTCGGGGCCGCTGCCCGGCGCTGTCCATGATCTGACCGCCGCGCGGATCTGGGGCATCCTGCGCGAGCTGGCCGCCGCCGGACTGGTCGTGCTGGCCGACAAGGGCTACCACGGCGCCGGTGACCACATCCGCACCCCCTACAAGGGCCGCAACAAGCCGGAGTCCCAGAAAGCCGCCAACCGCGCCCACGCCAAGCTACGCAGCCCCGGCGAACGCGCCAACGCCCAGCTCAAGACCTGCCGTATCCTGCGCAAACTCCGCTGCTGCGCCTGGAAAACCGGTCAGCTCGCCAAGGCCATTCACGTCTTGCAGGCCTACGAGCTCGGCGGATGAAAAAAGGCTCAATGGAGACTTGGGGTACGGCCTGATTACCGGCCAGCCTCACCCCCGTCCTGCTCGGGCCCCCGCGTTCGCCCTAGTGAGGGAAGGTTACCCGCTCGCGCTGATACCAGCTGCTGTCTGTAGCATGCAGAACTTCGGCTGATGCTTAACACTCGGCTCATGCTGCAGGAGCCCAGTGTGGCCGAGCCGAGATACCGAGCCGTCCTCGAAGTCGTCGTCGGGGTTCCGGTGACCGTGCGTACCCGCTCTCCCGCCGATGCCCACCAGCCACGGCGTCAGGGTACGGTGGCCCTTCGATCAGTGATCCGGCTTGCCTGGGCCGGTGGTAAACACAGTCAGCTCTTTCCCCCACCGGCGCTGCAGGTGATGGATCGGATCCCTATGCAGCGAGCGCCCTAGCCAACTGCCATCCTGGCTGCTGATCGTCAAGATCACCTGATCGTAGCGATGGCTGCGGGTTTCTGCGTCCACCGCCGTCACCAGGTCCTCGTCGCTAATCAGGCCGCTGGCCTGATAGCCGATGGCCTTCAAGTGCCGTACGGTGAGATTCATCCGGTGCTCAGCAGCGGCATTGACATCGTGGCCGGGCCGCGACGCAGTCGGGACCGGCGCCGGAGCCGGAAAAATCGAGCTGGCGCCAGCCCAGAGCATGAACTCGCGTCTGCGCTCCTTCGCCTGCGCGGTATCCACCAGGGACAGCACCACTACTTCACATGGTTCTTGTCCTTGCTGCCCCACGAGGTAGTTGATCGGTTCAAGGTTGAGTTTTTCATCCAGGGCCAGCAGGTCCGTGTCCAGCACGAGCAGGTATCGCCGCATGTTCACCATCATGTCCTCGAGTGACGATGGCAATCCAGCCTCCAAGCCCCACTATCGTCGCCGTGACGCCTGCGATCCATAGGCGATTTGCCCAGGTCGCGGCCGGGCAGCGGCACTGATCGTGCAACCACTGCTCGTGACCGCTGCGCCAGGTCTTCGACCTGCCCGACGCTATCGCTCCGCGCTACCGGGCACTGACCCTGCTCGCCGTCTTCTGCAGCCTGCGATGGGCTAACTGGCCGCGCTCCGCCGCCGCCGCATCGACCTGACGGCCGGTGTGCTCCGAGTCGAAGCATTCCAGCAGCAACTTCACCCGGATCTGGTGAGGCGTGCAGCAAAGACCCCTGTGTCGATTACGACCGGGCCTCGGACGCGGGAAGTCATGCGTCGAGCACGGCCGCGCTGAAGAGGCGATCCTCATCTTCAGTAAGGTCATCGATGAGAACACCCTCGTCGCACGGCAGGGGACGTGCGGCAGCGAACACGTCGTCTCTGCTCCGCTCTCGGCTTGGCTCGCAGGAGACTGGCCTTCGCGTTTCCGGCTCGGAGATTGCCCCACCTCCGTCCTGCTCTCAAGGGTACCCACGGCCGCCGACAGGAACTCATGCCGTGCCAGGAGACGCCGTGAGCGCGGCCCCGGGACACTTGCTGCCCAGTTGGGCGAAGCGCGACGAGCCACTCAGCTGGATCGCCTGGCCCGCGGACTTGCTGGAATGAGTTGACTACCCGCCGGGACAGCTTAGGAAGCACAGTTGAAGCGCGCTAAGCGCTTAAGGGCACGAGCACACAGCGAGCGGCCTGGAGCCCGGTCTGAGTCCTCGGATCGCATCGTGACCAGGGGCTTACCTGGAGCGGGTGACGAGAATTGAACTCGCACTATCAGCTTGGGAAGCGGAGCGATCACGGCCGCTGGTGGCGCTGACCTGCAAGTCCAGGTGTCCGGTAGTGGCCGTGGTTGCCCCCTCGTCACCCTGGCTAATGACGCTAATGGCACGATGATCTGGCAACGGTTCGTAATCTCGTTGAGCGCTTCATGACCCCCTGCGAAGATGTGGCCGGTGGGATGGGAGGCACTCGAGCAGTGGGGTGACGACGTCGTTCGCAGCGAACGGCTCACTGGCGGAGTTGGCGTCAACGGGGTGTGGAGCGTGCGCGTCAACGGGCACCTCGCGGTCGGTCGTCTCGGCCGACGCTGCGACGCTGATCTCGCATGGGAGACTGACCTGTTGCGCCACCTCCACCGAGAAGGGATGCCGGTGCCGGTGCCGATCCCAACCACGGACGGCCGGCACTTCGTCGACGGTCTGGTGGTGATGACCTACGTGGAGGGCGGACCGCCCGAGACTGAAGCCGACTGGCGTCGCGTCGCCGACACACTCCGCCAACTGCATCGGCTGACACAGGGCTGGCCACAGCGCCCGGGCTGGCGATCGTCGACTGACCTCCTGCGTGCCGAGACCGGGACCAGGGTCGACCTCGGCGCGATGCCGCCCGACGGTGTTGCTCGATGCCGAGCAGCGTGGGCGCGACTCACCGGTCGCACGACGTGCGTTGTCCACGGCGACCCCAACCCGGGCAACATCCGCATGACCGCGGATCGCGCCGCAATGATCGACTGGGACGAGTCGCACGTCGACGTCCCCGACCTCGACCTGGCGCTGCCGCACAACGCCGCCGGTCTCGGCAACGACGCGTATGACATCGCCGCGCAAGCGCGCGCCGCATGGGAAGCCGCCGTCTGCTGGGACCCCAGCGGGACCGACCAGTTCGCAGTCAAGCGGCTCGCCGAGGTTCGCGCGATCTGAGCAGCGACGAGAATCGACCTCACAAACGACAGCTGGATCGCTGCATGCTGCCTGGTCCAGGGCCTACCTCTGGCCACCTTCAATACCAAAGACTTCGCCGACTTCACCGAACACGACGGCCTTCTTCTCGTCAGCTAAACGGACCAAACTTACTGGCTCACCGACATCCTGGCGCTGGCTGGGCTCGACACCACGCGGGGGGAGCCAAACATGGTGCCGCTATGCGCGAGCTACGGTCGCCAATATGCGCATAACGCTGGAGCGGGTGACGAGAATCGAACTCGCACTATCAGCTTGGGAATCCTACCCACCCACGCTGCTAGCGCCGCTGACCGGCCACGATCAGGGGAACCCCGCAGTACCCGTGACTGACCCCTCGTTACCGTGGCTAATTGCACGCTAATTGCCCGGCGATCTTGGTATGACACGGAGCGGTCGCGCAGCTCAGCTTGCCCGGGCCGTGAGCTGGGAGACGCGCTGGGGACTGATGCCGAGCAGAGTGGCGATATCGCGGACTGACAGGCCCCTGGCCACCAGTTCGGCCGCGGCCCGGCCGGTGCGAGTGGCAGCTGCAGCGGCGAGCTCGTCGGCCTCGCGGCGCAGCTGGCGAACCTCCCGGGCGACGGCGTCGAGACTGGCATCGCCAGTGTGGTAGTCATAGTCCAGCGCGAGACTGGGCATCGCCTCATCGGGCAGGTCGGCGGCCAGGACCACGACCTCTCGCACCGCCTGATCTAGGGTTGGGAGGCTGCGAGCGTAGGTATGGGCGCCTTCCAGGGAGGGGACGTCAGCCAGCCAGTGGCCATCTTCGCGGGTGACGACAACGCGATACGTATCGCCGCTCATCGCAGCCACCCCTTTCCTAACGCCGCCTCTAGATCCCGCTCGATAGCACGCAGGGTCCCGATGGGGATGTCACCCGCATGCTGCGGGACCGTGGTTGCCGCCTGCACCGCCGCCCCGGCGTTATCAGTGAAGGACACCACATAACGTCGATGCGATCCGACCTGGCGGACCATGACACCGCCCAGCCGCTCGATCTTCCGGTTCACCTCGCGCGCCTTCACGAGAATATATCTAACGACTAGACACTACAACTGTCAATCCGCTAGACACTTATTCTAGAAGGCGGCCAGGGCCAGACAAAGGCGACAGGGAGTTCGCTGGCCACCGGCTACGGCCTCGCGCAGCTGGGCCAGGACCTGGAGCGTTTGCCTTCCTGCTCGGCGGCAGCGACGGCGAGCCCTTGTTCGGCCCTCCGCCGCCATAAGCCCCGCCAGGCTCCCCGGTCAGCCGACGATACGCCGGGCCTTACCGGGCCTCAACGTCCCGCTGGCGCGCTGCGGGCGCTGATACCTCTACCCTCCTGGTGAGAGTCTTCCCCTGGGGAACGCTTCGGGCGCTTGTCCTTCGAGGACTTAATGGAGACGGCGTCCCCGGGGGATGGCCCTGGAGGCCTGACGCCCACGAGGTTGCCGTCCCCTGAGGACTGTCTATCAGCACGGCGCGGCGCCTCCCGCGGACTGCGCGGCCGGCGCTGCCTGGATCCGCGCTTCTCCCCGCACGTGGTGTGTTACCGGCAGTCGAGGACAAGGGGAGGGTGATGTGCTGGGAGTAGGGATCGACTGGGCGGAAGAGTTTCATCTGGTGGCGCTCGGCAGCCCGGGTGCGGGAGTCATCTCGGTGCTGCGGGTGGAGCACCGCCCGGCGGCGGTGTCGGCTTTGATGGAGCGGATCGCTGGGCTGGAGGCCGACCCGGCTGAGGTGCGGGTGGTGATCGAGACCCGTCACGGCCTGCTGGTTGAGGCGCTGGTGGGAGCCGGGTATACGGTGCTGCCGGTCAACCCGGAGCTGGTGTCGCGCCGGCGGGGCCGGCCCGCAAGAAGGACGACGCCGAGGACGCGCGGATCTGCTGCCTGCTCGCCCTGGACCGCCACGCCGGGCTGAGGCAGCTGATCCCTCATGACCAGGCCGGCGGCGAGCTCCGGTCCATCGCCCGTGACGACGAGCGGGCCTGCCGCGACGAACGGCGGTTGCTCAACCGGCTGCGCGCCGACCTGATCGTCACCTTTCCCGCGGCGCTGGCCATCGCTGGCGAGGATCTGGGCGCAACCCGGATCCTGCGGCTGCTCGAACGCTGGCCGACCGCCCAGGCACTGGCCGCGGCCAGCCGCGAGGAGATCATCGAATTCGGCCGTGCGCAGCGCACCGGCTACCTGCAGCGCTTCGCCGACCGGATCGCCGCAGCGCTCGCCGAAGACCACTTCACCGCGCCAGAGCACCTGGTCCGGGCCAAGATCGACACGATCCGGCTCACCGCCCGCCAGCTGTTGCTCATCGACGCGCAACGGCGGGCCTGGGAGAAACAGATGGGCGGGCTTCTGCTCGGCACCCCCGGCCAGCTGCCGGAGGACCAGCCGGGGCAAGCGTTTCCTGGCGGCGAGATCTACCTGAGCTTTCCCGGCCTCGGTTACCGTCTCGCCGCCAGGATCGCCGGAGAGATCGGCGAGCACATCGGGCAGTTCACCACGCCGAACTCACTGCAATGCTATGCCGGGCGCGCACCGGTCACCCGCCGCTCCGGCAAGCGTGACCTGGTCGTGGCCCACCGGCTCGCCTGCAACCGCTACCTGGCCGACGCCGTGCACAAGTGGGCGTTCGCCAGCCTGCGCCGCTCCGCCTGGGCCAGGGAGTTCTACGACGCCCAGCGCGCCCGCGGCAAGAACCACCACTCAGCCCTGCGAGCGCTCGGCAACCGCTGGCTCGAGGTCCTCTGGCACTGCCTCACCAAGAACGTGCCCTACGACGAGACCGTCCACGCCGCCAACCGCAACCGGGCCCTCAGCGCAGCCATCTCCACCGCAGCCTGACCCCACCCAGCCAGGCGGTCACGGTAACTCAAGATCATCGTCACCCGAGGGTTGACAGAGGATGCCTCCACGTTGACCCCCCGCTGCGGCACTGGCGGTCACAGGCACCTATCCGGGGAACTCACCACCGGCCTGATCAGCCCACTCGGCCCGGAATTCCCGCCAGTCCGGGTTCTCGGCCAAGAACCCCCGGGCGTGCTCATCTCCCGCTTCGGCGCGCTCGCGCAGCCGGGCCAGCCACCCCCGCAGCCGCCGCCGGGCCTGGCCGTCTCCCAGCTCGGCCTGCAGGCGGCCCACCCTCATGCCATGGTCCCTGGCCAGCCAGCCTGCTAGCAGCTCCCGGTGCCCGGCAACGAGTTCACCCAACTCATCGAGCGCTCGTGCCCGCCAGCCACTCAGCCGCTCTGCAGGCCGTGCTCCCCTCCGCCTCGCATCCCCTCCTCCCCCCCCCTCCCACCCCTGATCAGCCCACTCGCCCGGATTCCCCCAGTCCGTTCTCGGCCAAGAACCCCCGGGCGTGCTCATCTCCCGCTTCGGCGCGCTCGCGCAGCGGGGCCAGCCACCCCCGCAGCCGCCGCCGGGCCTGGCCGTCTCCCAGCTCGGCCTGCAGGCGGCCCACCCTCATGCCATGGTCCCTGGCCAGCCAGCCTGCTAGCAGCTCCCGGTGCCCGGCAACGAGTTCACCCAACTCATCGAGGCGCTCGTGCCCGGCCAGCCACTCAGCCAGCTCGTGCAGGGCAGGGTAGCTCCCGCTGGCGGCGCGCTGGCGCAGTTCACCGAGGTGGTCAGCGTCAGCCAGCCAGCGGGCTAGCCACAATTCGGCTACCTCATCCCCGGCGTCGGCCATCGGGCGGATGACCTCGATGGCGTCCCCGGTCCTGGCCCGGTCGGCCAACCAGCTGGCCAGCTGCCGCCGGGCATGCTCGTCCCCCAAGACGGCGCGCTCCCGAAGCTCCTCAGCCCGGTCGTTTCCGGCCAGCTGGTAAGCCTGCCACCACCGTTCCGCGTCCTCCGCGGTATCGCCCAGCGGATGGGTCACCGGAATAGCCTCGCCACAGGTGGGATCCTGAGTGTTATCTCGACAGGTACCCACCTTACGCCGTGCCAGCAACTACTCTCGGTCTCCATTGGCGCCCGCCGCAGCCTCGGCGTTTACTGGGACTCATCCGGGGAGAATCACCCAGCCCCCTAACACAGTCGCCAGACCCAGAAACCGTCAAGCATCACCTGAAAGCCGAGCCCGTCAACGATCACCTGAACCTAGGCAATTCTGGAAGCGTCCAG
The DNA here is from genome assembly GCA_963834705.1 of uncultured Actinomycetes bacterium. GTDB lineage: Bacteria > Actinomycetota > Actinomycetes > Streptosporangiales > Streptosporangiaceae > RYN-230. The sequence continues at coordinate 21,196 of CAWICV010000015.1, read as the reverse complement.
CCTCACCTGGCACATCACATTCTGGAAGCGTTCTGTAGGCGCCTGTAAGAGGCAGCGGTCAGGTGGGACCTAGGCAGCGGGAGTGAATCTGGTGATCTGCCAGGTATTGGCGGACCAGGCGCGCATCGACGATAGTCACCCGCCACACTGCCTCACCGGTTATGGCGAGCGCTTGCGTAACGTCTGCGGCCCGATGCAGGCAGAGGCGCATCGTCGCCTCACGCATGGCGGCGAGCGACCATTGCAGCGCCTGCGCCTCGACCGCTGGATCTGCCCGGCGCGTCGGAGCGCTGGTATTCCGGGCGTTCCATGCGACTCGGCAGCGAACTGAACAGAACCGGGCGTGCTCACGGCGCGGCGCGAACGCTGCGCCGCACTGCGCGCAGCTCCGGGTATCGGTCATTCAGCGACCACCAGGCCGGGAACACAGTCCCAGTCGAGGATCTGCAGGAGGGCTGTCAGGTGCGGCGGGAGCCTGTGCAGGATGACGCGGCTGTCGTGGTCATCATCGCCTGGGGGGCGGGTTCTGCTGAGGACCATAAGAGCGCGCAGGCCCGCGACGTCGCAGAAGTCAACATCGCTTAGGTCGATGTGGATATCCCCGGGCTCACTGCTCAGGCTGGACAGCGCGGCGAGCAGGCCAGCATGAGTGAACTCGTCGATGTCTCCTGCGAGATGGAGCTTGCTTCCAGCGCGGTCGATCCGCAGCGCCCCGTCGCCGACAGTGATCTGAGTGGCGTGTGACCCGGCGGCTGGGTGCCGCGTCTTCGTCGTCCGATCGGGAAGGCTCCGCGGAAACGCAGTATCGGCCAGGTCGGCCGCGGCGTCAGGCGGCGACGTCATGTTCTTACCGGGACGCTGGGGGGAGTGCAGGTCGTAGGTGTCCACAACTAACCCCCAGGCATGCGAAGAAAGGTTGCGGCCACGTCTCGGGACCCCGGCAGCGCCCAGAAGAGCGCTCACCTGCGAACTAATTATGCCCCGGATCCGCCAGGAGCGGCAACCGGCTGCTCGCCAGACCAGCGCGGTCATCCGGGGGGGTCGAACAGCGGCGGCTGGGGCTTTGCCCCGGAGACAGACCTCACGATGTCCTCCGCTACCCGGCGGAGCTTGATGTTGCGGTTCTGCGACGCGCCGCGCAAGATCGCGAATGCGTCCGCAGCGCTGCACCGCTGCTCGGCCATGATGATCCCGAGGGCCTGGTCAATCACCGACCGGGACGCCAGCGAGGTGCGCAGCTGCTCGGTCAGCACCGCCTGCTGGGCCATCCGCGCCGCGATGCCCACCGCGACTGATGCGTTCCGCGCGAACCCCTCAGCCTGGCGTTCCAGGGCCTCACCGAAGAATCCTGCCTCCCGCGAGTACAAGTTCAGCGCCCCGACCAGGCTGTCCCGCGAGCCGAGCGGAAAAGACAGCAAGGACCGCACCCCATGCGCAAGTGCCCGCACCGCATACCTACGCCACCGGCGATCACCGGCCAGGTCATCAACCCGGATGATCTGGCCGGTCCGCAACGCCGTCAGGCATGGTCCCTGATCCAGCCCGTACTGCAGCTCATCAACCTGGGAGGCGGACCCATCCGAGCTGGCCACCGTCAGCGGCCTGCCATTAGGCTGCAGCGTGATCCCGCACGACAGGCCCTCACCCAGCGAATCAGCCGCCAGGACAGCCAGCTCACGCAGGAACCCGTCGATACTCTCAGTACCCAGCAGCAGCGCCTGCAGCTCAGCAAAACTCGCAGAAATAACCGATGATCCTTCGGCCATGATCCACGACCCGTCCCGACAACCCAGCTGATCAGGCTCTCGTGGTTACCCACGCTCCGGGACGACCCCGCCATGGCCGACACGATCGACATGCCTCGAAGGCAGCACACCCACGTATGCCACCTGCACCCGATCGATGAGGGCACCGGCTGCACATGATCCCGACGTTCGGCACGCTGACCGTGCAGGACATCACCGAGCCGCGTGTGCGAGGTGGAGAAAGAACCTGCTCGATGCCCGGGTCGGTCCGGTGACTGTGGCCAAGGCAGACCGGCTGCTTAAGGCCATCATGGACACCGCCTTTGATGACGGCATGATCCGCCGGAATCCCTGCCGGATCCCAGGTGCCGGGCAGGCGGGCACGGCTGGCTCCCCGGCTGCGGTTCTTGTGCGCCCTCTTCCCCGTCAGACTGACTGCTGCCGCCCTATTCGCTGGAGGGGAGGTGTCAAGGGCGGCCTCGCGTGTACGTCAACCAGGCAGTTTTGCCTGTGCTCGTTGCCCGGCGGTCACAGCCGCCCTTGATGCCGTACCGGAGGCGTATCACAATCCAGCGGCAGTCTGGTGGCGGGTCTTTGCACCTTCCTTGGTCATGTCGCCATGGACCAGGCGGTCACCGTCAGATCCCGGGCCGCCGCGCCTCCTGATGGTGTCCTCTGCCACCCGGCCTTGTGCCGTGTCTACACCCCCGGGAGTAGGTGAACTGTCATCCGGGAGACGACGACTGGCATGCCGGAGCGGGCTTACGGTTCTGGCATGGATAGCGCCAGGTCGGCGTGGCCAGCGCGGCGGAACTCTCGGCCGCGCGACGCCATCTTCGCAGGTGGTGTAGCCACCCGCCCGCTTGTCGCCCGCCGTACGGTTCCACCGGCCACGGTGCCGTCGCGGACATCTGCGGTAGCACTGTCCGGTTAGCCCAGGCGCCAATCAGGCCAGCCTGGCCAGGCAAGGAGCGTACGTCATGCAAGAGCCATCAGAATCCGCCCGCCCCGTCACCGCTGAAACCTCGCCGGTGGCCACCGCCAGAACGTGGCCGTGGTGGCTGACCGTCATCGTTATCCTCGGTGCCGTGCTCACCGCCACCGGCGCTGTCCTGGCTATCTTCGCCTCCGGCGAGCATCTGAACACCGCCGGGCACAACTACGCCGACTACTTCATCACCCGCAACATGGCCGTGGCGGTCATGCTGCTGGTCACGCTGGCCCTGCGGGCCCGGCGCGTCCTGGCAGCCCTGATGATCCTCACCGCGCTCATCCAGTTCCTCGATGCCGTCACCGCCATCGCCACGGGGCGGCCGGGACTTGTCCCCATCGACCTCATCTTCGCCGCCGTGTTCACCTTCGGCGCGGCCCGTCTATCGGGCCCGCGGCCATGGCTCCCCCGGCGCGCCGCCCGCAAGCCGGACAATGGCCAGGTGGGGAACACGGCCGCGTTCAGCACCGCTGCGTGACGGGTGAGCCCGGCTGATCAGTGGCGAACTGGCCCGGCGCGCGGCGGCCGGGCTTTCCAAGGCTGGAGGCCGCCGCTGGCGCCGGGCCAGCGGCGCCGCAGGCGCCGCCTTGACCCGGAATCCGTGCCGTATCCGCGGCGCGGGAGACGAGGAGGCCGCGGAACGTCCGGTGCTGACCGTGGCTCAGGTCTTCGAGTTGGCCGAGCGGGTCGGCCGCCGGCCGGTCGGCAACATCCGCAAGCTCCCGGCGGGCGGCTACCGGCTCCGCTTCCAGCGGCACGGGCTGATGCGCACCGCTCCCGAGGTCTTCCGCACGAGGCCGGGGGCCGAACAGGCGCTCTGGAAGATGGCCGACGATGGCCGGGCCGGCTGCAATCACGATCGCCGGTTCCGCGCTCTGGTCCTGCTGGCCACGTTCGCCAGCCTGCGCTGGGGCGAAGTCGCCGCGCTGCGGCACTGCGATCTGGACCTGGCCGCAGGCACCGTGCGGGTCCGGGCCGCGTTCGTGGAGCGCTTGACCGGGGAAATCCTGCTTAGGCCGCCCAAGTCCAAGGCGGGCCGCCGCGTCGTCGGCATCCCGACCGCGATCATCCCGACACTAAACGAGCACCTGTTGACCTTCGGCAAGCCTGAGCCGGGCGCGCTGGTCTTCCCCGGAGCGAAGGGCGGTCCGCTGCGCCGCAGCAACTTCAACAAGATGTCGGCCTGGCCTTACGCGGTGCGCTCGATCGGCGCACCAAACCTGCACGTTCACGATCTACGTCGTACGGGGAACACGTTCGCCGCGTCCGGCGGGGCCGGGATCAAGGATCTGATGGCCCGGATGGGCCACGACAGCGAACGGGCCGCGCTGATCTACCAGCACCGGGCGGGGCGCGGACAAGACGATCACCAGTGCGATCGACGCGCACATCATCAGCGAGCGCGAAGGCCGGGACGATGACGACGGCCAGGCGGACGCGCTGGTCCCGGTGGGCTAAGTGCACGTTAATTGCACGGGAGATCATCCAGTGCCTGGAACCGATCAAGGCCCAGCACCAGGATTCATGCCCTGGCCTGGGCCTTCGTGCGTGGAGCGGGTGACGAGAATCGAACTCGCACTATCAGCTTGGGAAGTTCAGCGGTTACGGCTGCCAGGGCGCTGACCTGGCGCTCCTGGCAGTCCTGAGTGACCCCTGTTGACCCCTCGTCACCCTGGCTAATGGCACGCTAATGGCACGGCGATCATCGGTCGATAGGCCGTGGACTGGGACGCTCTGCGCCCTCCTCCTCCCCCGTCCCCTCGTAGCTGCCCGCCCTTGGCCCAGGCCGCCGTGTCCAGGCTCGCGAAGCGACGGCGTAGCCGTACGGCCTGGACACGGCGGCCTGGGCCAAGATCATGTCCAAGCGAGGGGGACGGGTTACTTGGTCCGTTCGCGGTAGCCGAGGCTCGGACGGGCCGACGGTTTTACAGGCCACCGCTGCTTCAACCGGTGCGCCATGCCTGACCAGGAAAGACTTGAGGGTCGTGCTCGGCGGAGGGCCGCGCATCCCGCATATATCCCTCGGCGGCAAGCTGGCATGAGATCTGCGTTTTCCGCCTGCAGAATTCGTAGGAAATCTGTCCGACGAGGCCGTCGGCGGGGAGATGGTAGTTGCAGAAGTTTTCACTCAGAGAGCTTGTCCAAGAACAGCTTTGTGTCGTCAATCATGACTCTCATCCGGCAGCCGGTAACAATCCTAGGCATTGATTCGGTGACTGCGCTCCATCTAGCTGTTCAGCCCGGCTGGCAGGCTTGATGTACTGATGGTGGATCCGCCACATCCGGGGTTGCTGATCTGCACGTTGTGGGGGTGCCCCGACGTCAGGGGCAACCTCAGAAGACTAGTTCCGAGAGCCTTCATGGTCGTCTGGATTTACGTGCTCAGCTGGGTACTTAGCTTAGTCAGGAAGCCTTTGTATCTGCGCCAGCCCGAGCCCGAAAGTCTGGATTCTTGCGATAATGCTGTGCAGGTGGGATTGGTCGATGAGTTCGCCTACGAGTACCGTCCCGGGAAGTGGTGATTCCGGGACGCTGGTTACCGTGAACTCGGGGAAAGCGGCCAGTACCTGGTCGGACACTGGCGCATCAAGTTGGATCTGGTACCGCATTAGCTGCTCCCATCGCCCGCCAGGACATAGCGTGCCCTGCCGAGGGTGGGCGCACATCCCACTTGAGGGGTGATCGGGGCCGGACGCTTGCCGTCGTGGGCCGGTCAGAGCAGTCCGATCCGGCGGGCTTCGAGGACGGCCTCCCGGCGTCCGGGCACACTCAGCTTGCGGTAGATCCCTGCGAGATGAGTCTTAACCGTGTTCGGGCTGATCGTGCGGGCTGCTGCGATCTGGGCAATGCTGAGCTGGGAAGGCAGGTCATGCAGTACCTCAAGCTCCCGGGTGCTGAGCATCTCCGCCAGTGGGACGACGTGGAAGCGTCGGCCCGGGTCCTGCGCACGGTAGGCGAGCAGGTCGTTGGCGAACTCGTCTGCCCGGCCGAAACGGCCGATGTTCGCAGCCAACGTCTCCCACAGCTCCGGTGGGGACTCCAGGAACGGGCGTCTGAAGTTGCGTGGCGCGGCCCAGGTCAGGGCTCGTTGCAGCGATGCATGGGCGAGCGTCATGTCGCCGCGCCGAGCGTGCAGTCGCCACGCTAGCAGGTCCGCGGCCACCACCGTGGTCCGCACGTGCACGGTGACCTCATCCCGCAGCACCGGGCCGAGAATTTGCAGCGCGTCCCGCTCCCGGCCCCGTGCCGCGGACACCGTGGCGCGCAGCGTGAGGCTCTCCGCGCTATGCGGCAGCTGACGTTCAACCCGCTTGACGGCTTCGGCGGCCCACGCGTACTCCCCGACGCTCAATGCCATCCGCACTTCCTGCGGTGTGGCGAATCCGACCAGGGCAGGGGACACCTGGTCTGCGGCAGGCCCTCGCCACAGATTGCGGAACTCCCGCGCCGCCTCGTAGCGGTCCCGCTCGGTTGCGGCTTCGAACCTGGCCAGCGCGGCCATGCTGCGGACCCCCAGCTCGACCTCGACGTTCGTCACGGCATCCAGGCACTCCACGGCGCGGCCCGCATACCTGGACTGTGCCGCGACGTCTCCCGTCTGGAAACCAGTCCAGGCCGCGAGAAGGTAGGCATAGGCCAGCTGCGGCGAGTCGGCCCACCCGCGTGGCCGCGCGAACGCGATGGCCTCGTCCGACCAGTGCTTCATGGCTGTGAAGTCGCATGCTGACCCGGTCGCGCCGGACAGCTGGGACAGCACGCCGAGAGTGACCTCGTCATAGCCCGCCTGCCGGGCCAGACCCAGCGCAGCCGTCAGGTCCTCGATGGCTTCCTCGTACTGGCCTGCGCGCAAGCGGGCCGGACCGCGGCAAACGAGCACAAGCAGATCGAGGTCCGGGTCACCAGTGCGCACCCACCCGGCGAGGCTGGTGGTGGCGAGCGTCTCCAGGACATCACCGCCGAGCAGAGCGCGTTGCAGACGCGCGGAACCGGTCAGCATCGCCGCCTGGTCACCGGGCGCTGTGTCTGCCTTAGTCAGCGCAATGAACTCATCGGCGCGTATCAGGTCACCGGTGTCCAGGGCGGCCAGCGCTGCGAGCGTGGCCACCGCAGGGACGTCAGCAACCTCCGGCACGGCCGCTACCGCCCGGAGGAGCAGCTCGGCAGCCCCGGACAGCACAAGGTTCAGCCCGCCAGCCTCGATGATCTGGCTGGTTTGGTGCCGATCCCGGCTACTGATCGCATGCCCGAGCGCGATGCGGTAGCGCCCACCCGCCGCGAACCACTCAGCCGCAGACCCATGCTGCTCCGCCATCGAAGCAGGGTCCAGCCGCACCACTGCCGCCGTCAGATAGCCGCGCAACATACTGTGATACCGGTACCGCGACCGGTCGCCCAGCTGAATGACCAGGGCGTTCGCCTGGCAGAGACGGTCCAAGACCGCACCGGCGTCGGCGCGCCCCGATAGGTGCTGTGCCAGCTCCGCGTTCAGTTCCTCCGGTGCGCAGGTTGCCAGGAGAAACTCGCGCAGTTCGGCTGGCTGCTGGCGCAGCACCTCGGCGAACAGATAATCGGCTACCGCCCGCTGGTCACCGGCGAACGAGGTGACCGCGGCATGACGATCCTTCGTATCCGCCAGCGACAGGGCGGCAAGACGCAAGCCGGCTGCCCATCCCTCGGTGCGATGGTAGAGCTCGGCAAGATCGGCATCATCGACGACGACATCATGCATCGCCAGCAGCGACCTGGACTCCTCGAGGCTGAACGCCAACTCCGCAGCCCGCAGTTCGCAAAGCTCACCGGACACCCGAAGCCGGGCCGAGGACAGTGTCGGGTCATGTCTGCCGGTCAGGACGAACCGCAGATTATCCGTCCGGCTGGTCAGCAGATCGTCCAGATCCGCGAGGACGGCACGCGACCGGAGGTGGTGCACATCGTCAAGAACCAGCCACTGCAGGTCGGGGATGGTGTCCAGGACATCCACCAGCGCCGAGGCGAATCCGCTCTCGGACGCCTGCTGCGGTGGCCGGAGCCGCATCAGAACCTGCGCGGTGTCGCTTTCCGACACACTCGCCAATGCCCGGATCACTGCCGTCCAGAAGCGAAACGGTTCATTATGGCTCTCGTCCAGCGTTATCCAGGCGACGCGGCCATCCACTTCAGGCCGCTGGGCCCACTGAGCCGCCACCGTCGTCTTCCCGTAACCCGCGGGAGCACAGACCAACGACACCGGGCGATCGCCGAACCCATGCCTGCTAGCAAGGTCGTTGTACCGTGCGACAAGGCGCTCAGGGACCCGAGGTGGGCGTGACCGGGCAGGCGAGTTCTGAGAGAGGTGCACAGAACTATCACCAGCGGCCTCGCTCGCCGACATCCCTGGACCTCCCCGAGCCCGACGCACGCGCACCTCGATGCTAAGCATCTCCAGTGCGCGCCTAGCAAAATCCGGCCAATTCGCGACCTGCTCGCTTCCAGGCAGTCGATTCGCAACGTGCAGATCATGCGAACTGCGCACATCCTCCGGGCACATGGTGCATCGCAGCTCGGCCTGCGCTCAACCGACGACTGGCAGCGCGCCCTGGCCGCTGCGGTAGCCGACTGGGCTCGCGCCGAGCTGCAGGGAGGGACTGCCGTCACCCGGCCTGCGTCCCGCTGGAGTCCATCAGAGCCTGTCCCATGCCAAGCTCGTTGGTGTCAGCCACGAGCGTCAGCTCACCGCCCAGCCGCTCGAGGCGAACCTTTGGACTCAGTCATTGCGGATTGTGGGGCCGAGCCCCTTGTCTGGTAGCAGCCCCGGGGGCGTCCCTTCCCGGGCGCCGGTGTTGCTGTACTCCGCGGCTGTACGGTGCTCGGCTTGGCTGCCAACAGCAGCTTCCGCTCCCCCGAGGGGGTGATCATGTCCATCATCGGGTCAGCTGTGAATCTCGCGATGGCACGACCATGTCGGCTGGGCCGGGTAGCGGGATTGGCGTTCTCTAGTTCTTGGGGGGTGAGCCCGCGGGCGGCGGCGTGTGGTGCGCTGGCGGGACCAGGGTTTGACCTCGTGGATCTGGGATTACCCGGATCGTGTGATGGAAGGGATGGTTCAGGATGCCGGACCGTACAGGGCTGCCTTTCGGGGACACTGCCGATTTCGAGGCCACCGAACGGGGGCTGGTCGATGCTGGGGACCCGGTGGTCCGCAACGAGGCGGGCGAGGTGGTGTGGGACAACGGGTCCTACAGCAGTTTCCTGACCGGGGACGCACCTGACACGGTGCACCCGAGCCTGTGGCGCCAGTCCTCCCTGGTGGCCAGGCAGGGCCTGTTCGAGGTGACGGACGGGATCTACCAGGTCCGCGGCTATGACCTGTCCAACATGAGCATCATCGAAGGCGATACCGGGGTCATCGTCATCGATCCGCTGATCTCGGCTGAGACCGCAGCGGCCGCGCTGGCGCTGTACCGCGAGCACCGCGGCGACCGGCCAGTCGTCGCGGTCATCTACACCCACAGCCACGTGGATCACTTCGGTGGGGTCAAGGGCGTGGTATCCCAGGCCGATGTCGATGCGGGCAGGGTCCAGGTCATCGCGCCCGAGGGCTTCGTGGAGCATGCGATCTCGGAGAACGTCTATGCGGGGACGGCGATGGCCCGCCGGTCGGCGTATATGTTCGGTGCGGCGCTGTCCCGCAGCCCGCAGGGCGGGCTGGGAGCTGGGCTGGGCCAGACGAACTCGACCGGCACCATCACGCTGATCGACCCGACCGTGACCATCACGGCCACCGGGCAGGAACTGACCGTGGACGGGGTGCGGATGGTCTTCCAGATGGCTCCGGGCACCGAGGCCCCGGCCGAGATGCACTTCTACTTCCCGGACAAGCGGGCCCTGTGCATGGCCGAGAACGCCACCCACAACCTGCACAACCTGCTGACCCTGCGCGGCGCTCAGGTCCGCGACCCGCACATCTGGGCGCACTACCTCACTGAGGCGATCGAGATGTTCGCCGCCGAGTCCGATGTGGTCTTCGCCTCACACCATTGGCCGACGTGGGGCACGCAGAACATCATCGAGTTCCTGTCCGTGCAGCGTGACCTGTACGCCTACCTGCACGACCAGACGCTCCGGATGCTAAACGAAGGCTTTACCGGGCCGGAGATCGCGGAGATGATCGAGTTGCCCCCGGCGCTGGAGCAGGCCTGGCACACGCACGGCTACTACGGCTCGGTCAGTCACAACGTCAAGGCCATCTACCAGCGGTACCTGGGCTGGTACGACGGCAACCCGGCCCGGCTGTGGCAGCACCCGCCGCAGGAGAAGGCCAAGCGGTATGTGGAGTTCATGGGCGGCGCGGACGAGGTGGTGACCAAGGCCCGTCGTTCCTTTACCGACGGCGACCTGCGCTGGGCCGCCGAGGTCCTCGACCACGTGGTGTTCGCCGAGCCAGGCCACGCCGAAGCCAAGGCCCTGCTGGCCGACGTGCTGGAGCAGCTCGGCTACGGCGCGGAGAACGGCACCTGGCGCTGTGAGTTCCTGTCCGCCGCCACGGAACTGCGGACCGGTAACTTCGGCACCCCGGTCGCGACGGCATCGGCGGACATCGTCGCCCACCTCAGCCCGGAGATGCTGTTCGACGCCCTGGCCATCCAGGTTGACGGACCGAAGGCCTGGGATCTGGACCTGGCCATCCGCTGGGACCTCCCCGACCACCGCACCTCATACCGCACCACCTTGCACAACGGCGTCCTGACCTACGTCAAGAACAGCGACAAGCCGGTAGGCCTTACCCTCACCGTCCCGGCAGCCGCCCTGACCGCCCTCGCCGGAGGCGACATGGAAGCAGCCCGCAGCAACGGGCTAACCGCAGGCGGCGACCAGGGCCAGCTGACCGCACTGTTCACCGTCCTGCAACCCGGCAACCCGGACTTCAACATCATCGAACCCTGACCAGGGGTCCGGCTTGCGCCATCGTGACCAGCGTGCCTGCCGTGAGCGGCCCGGAGTGCGCCCAGGCCTCCTCGAGGCGCGCCTGGGCGCGCGATAGGCCGGGATGGCCAGCAGGCCAAGAACGGCACCCGCGCGGAAGCCGGTGCACGCAAGGGCGAGGTGCTTGTTGATCATGCGACCGACCACGTGGATGACTGTGGTTCACCGCTGGTCACCGTCCGATCGGGACGGCTCGGCAGGATGACGCTGGTGATCGCCTCGGTCCGCTCTGCGGCCAGCAGCGAGCACCCGGAAGGGCACTGACATGGCACGGAGCCCGGCGCAGGCTTCCGGAGTCACCCGGACCGCCCGTCTGGGGACGGCGGTTACGCGGCTGGGGCGGCCCAGCGGCCGTGATGTGGTGTCGGGCCTGGTGACCGGGTTGTTTTCCATCCCTGAAGGGATGGCATACGCCAGCATCGGCGGATTCAACCCGGTCGCCGGCCTGTACTCGGGGATGCTGCCGACGCTGGCCGGTTCGGTGTTCGCCCGGGCTGTCCTGATGGTCACCACGCTGACCAGCGCGATCGCGCTGTCGTCCCACAGTGTTCTGGCCAGCGCTCACCTCGACCCGCACCGCCCCGCCAATATCGCTGCCCTGGTCATCGTGGTGGCGGCGGTGATGGCGGTCATGGGGTTGCTGCGCGCCGGGTCGGTCATGAACTTCGTCTCGAACGCGGTCATGACCGGGTTCACGACCGGCATCGCCCTGCAGATCATGGTGGGCGTTCTGGGCGACGCAACCCGTTACATGCCAGTCGGTGGTAATACCATCGGCAAGCTCATCGATTCGCTGGCCCACCTGGGCTCGTGGGATGGTGCCACGGTCGCGGTTGCCGTCGCCACGGTCGCGGTGTGGGCGCTGTTCCGGTGGGTCAAGCCGGTCGCGTCGCTGGCGACGCTATTCGCTTTGGTGATCGTCACCGCTGCGGTCAAGATTTTCCATGTCAGCGTCGAGACGGTGGGCGACATCGCGTCGATTCCCAGCCGTTTCCCCGCGCCGACGATTCCGAACTGGTCGGCGATGCCGAGCCTGCTGGCCGGGGGTTTCGCGGTAGCTCTCGTGGCGCTTGCCCAGGCGGCGGGTATCTCGGCCGCGGTGCCGAACCCCGACGGCAGCAAGGCCAGCGCTTCCGGCGATTTCCTCGCCCAAGGCCTGGCGAACCTGGCGGGCGGGTTTTTCGGGGCGCTGCCCACCGGCGGGTCTTTGTCGCGCACCGGCGTGGCCGTCTCGGCGGGGGCGCGGACCCGGTGGGCCGGGATCTTCGCCGGTGCCTGGCTGATCGGTGTCGTGGTGCTGTTTGGCTCTAAGGCCGAGATCATTCCCATGCCTGTCATCGGCGGGCTGGTTTTGGTGATCGGCGCGGAACTGGTCGCCGGGCGGGTTCCCGACATCATGCTGGTGACCCGGACCTCCCCGCTGTCGGCCGCCGCCATGGTGGTCACCTTCGCTGCCACCACCCAGTTCCCCCTTCAGGATGCGATCTTCCTCGGGGCCGTGCTGTCCCTCCTGCTGTATTGCGTCCAGGCCGCCCGGCAAGCCGACCTCATGGCGCTGGAACCCACCGGATCGGGCGGGTGGAGGCTCGCCGACGTCCCCGCGTCCTGCCCCAGCGGGGAAATCACCGTTATCTACTACGGCGGGGTCGGGCTGTTCGCCGAGGTGCCCCGGCTCGACGAGCGCTGGCCCGACCTGAGCGAAACCCGCAATGCTGTGCTGATCGTCAGCATGCGTACCGTGCCTGATGTGCCGTCATCGACGGTCATCAAGGCACTGGAGAAACGAATACGGACCCTCACAGCGAACGGCGGCAAGCTGATGATCGTCGGGGTCATCCCCGAGGTCGCCCGGATCCTTGACCGCAGCGGCCTCACGGCGCTCATCGGAGAAGACAACGTGATCCCTGCCACCGACGAAGTATTCGGCGCCCTGAACCGTGCCATGACCGACGCCCGGGGATGGATCGCAGATCACTCAGACGATCCGGCGTCCCGCGATCCAGGCCCATGACCCGGGATGCAAAAGAACGAGCCATCTTGATCACCATGCCCGCTGCTATCCGGTTCTGCTGGCCGCTGAGCCCGGACCCAAAGAGGATCGCCGAGCGCGTACCGGGCCTGCCCCGTGACGTGGACAATGCGCGGCATTCCGGGTCTGGCATCCGGCGCGTCACCGCAAAGCTAGATCTCCAGTGCCGCGATGGGACCTCTGCTCGTCTACTTCGGCAAGGGCTGGTAGCTGGCTGTGACCAGGCTGACCCGGACGTCGAGGACAGCCAGCCCGGCAGCGTCAAGGTCCTGGCGGAGAGCAGCGAGGCTGGGAGCGGGATCCGGCCCTGTCGCGTCGACCAGCACCCGGTTACCCGTGGCCGTGACGCTCACCACTGACCAGCCCGCGTCGCTGGCCCAGTGCTCCGCCACCGCCTGCACGTCGTTTTGCCGGACCATGGTCTTGTCAAGCTGCTCTGAGTTGATCCACAGGGGAACGAGCACCGCTCCCAGCAAGGCGGCGATGAGGACAACCGCAACCGGACGGTGGAAAGCCGGGGCTGTCATCTGACCGGAGACCCAGCTGACCCGGTACAGCGCCATCACTACGATGCCGCTGGCCAGAATGGCAGCAACGTTCGTGGCGAACAGCAACAGCGCCCCCAGGGCCTGACGGGGCGCCCCGGACTGAAGGGCCAGGCCGGCCACGGCCAGGGGCGGCACCAGCGAGATGGCGATGGCCACGCCGGGCAGGGTGTCGGAGATATCCGACCGGGCCAGCGCGATAGAGCCCACCGATCCGGTAGCCAGCGCGGCCACCAGGTCCACGATCCGGGGCGTGACCCGGGCGGCTACCTGCCCGTTCGTAGCGGCCACCACTGGGTAGGGGACGAAGTGGCCCATCAGCCAGCCGACCGCGACCACGGTGGCAGCACCGGCGACGAGCAGCCCCAAGCACCGGCGCAGGTTGGCCCCATCGGCCAGCACGACAGCTAGCACCACCCCCAGGATCGGGGTCATGAGCGGAGCTACGATCATGGCTCCGATCACCGTGGCCGTGGAGTCGCTCACCACCCCCGCCGATGCGATCACTGCGGCTAGCAGCAGCAAAAGCCAGTAACGGCTCAGGCGGCGCTTGCGTTCCGGCTCCTCGAAGAACAACTGGCCGCGCATCCGCTCGATGTCAACATGCGTAAGGCTGGTCACGGCTTCCTTTCTTCCCCGCCCGCGCTTACTCAGACCAATCGTCCGGCGCGATGAATACCTCCACGGTTGCTGGTTTTCACTTGACGGCATCTTTATCTACTTTTGCTGACCACTCCCGGCAGGTTGCGGATCGCGTACTTAAAACGGGTCGCTGCGTCATCAGGCGTGATCGACTCCAGGGCGGACAAGTCCAGGTCGGTGATGATATTCCAGTACGGCGCACGCCCGGCCGATCGGGTGATCTGCGGTTCGGCCCCTGCTGTCACCTCCATCCTCGGCCAGACTTCTTCAGCGATGGGCCCGGGCTTCATCCGCGCTGTCTGCATCGATGGCCAGGCGTAGATTCACGTTCCAGCCTGATGGGGATCCTCTTGATGAACTGGGACCATGCGGACAGTGTGTCAATGCCTCGCGGAGGTTCGCCGCAACGCTTCGGGCCTGGCCTTCGGCCTGGGCCCTTGCCGTCAGGACCGCAGGATCGGCAGTGGTCTCCGCCCTTGGATGCTGGAGGGGGCCCCGAGGGGGCCCCCGGACACTGAGCGGGCCATCCCGGAGCGTGGCCTCGCGACGGCTCTCGCTTTCCTGATTACGAGGGCTTCACAGGAAGCGGTCGAGGAATCCTTTTACCTCTTCTTTCTTCTCGTGCATTTCCTCCTTGGCGTTCAGCAGTGTCAGCATGTGGTGGGTTCGTTAGTTGGTGAGGTAGGGAGCTGAGGAGAACCAGCCTCCGTTGACCACGATGTCGGTCCCGGTGATGTAGGACGATTCGTCGCTGACCAGGAACAGTGCCGTGTAGGCGATCTCCTCGGCTTTGCCGCTGCGGCGGAGCAGGACGGTGTTGTTCATGGTGTGTTTCGTCATCCTCTTCATGAGGGGATTGGAGCTCATCGATGCCGTCAGGTCGGCCTCGATCCACCGGGGCTGAATGACGTTGCAGCGGATTCCCCAGTCCGCGAAGACGTAGGCGGCGGACCGAGACCCCCGATCGATGGCGCACCCGAATCGTCGGGCCGCAGTGAGCCGTCTTGATCTGCCTGTTCTACCGGCATGTGGCCCGGCGTGCGGCGGGCGGGCCGCCCAACGGCAGAGCCCGCCGCTGACGCCGGGCCAGCGGCGCCGGGAGGCGCCGCCTTGATCTAGTACGGCCTAATTCGGCAACGTAGAAGGCTCGCTGTTCTTGGTGCTGCCGTCACCTAGCGCTGGCAAGGTCAGCGAGGCGTTCCGCCTGGCTGAGGGCGACGTCCCACGGGTAGCTGGCGATGAGGTTGCCGCCGGTGTGTGGTTCGTGGGCTTCGACGCCGCCGGGGCCGAGCAGGATGTGGACGCCTTCGCGGCGCAGATCCTCGACGCTGCGGCGGAAGGGGGCACGGGCCGCAAGGGCTGAGTTGACGAACGGGAGAACGACGATCGGGACGCCGAGGGCGGTGGTTTCGGCGAGGATGCCGAGGGCGTAGGTGTCACTGATGCCTTGAGCCCATTTGTTGATTGTGTTGTAGGTGGCTGGGGCGACGATGATGGCGTCGGCCGGGCGGGACCTTGGCTCGCCGGGCTTGCGGTACTGGCTGCGGACCGGGCTGCCGGTCAGGGCCTCGATGGCGGGCACGTCGAGGAAGTCGAGCGCCGCGGGGGTGGCTACGACCTGGACGGCCCAGCCGTGCTCCTGGGCGAGCTTGACGAGCTGGCCGACTTCGGAGGCGGGGCCAGCGCCGCAGACGATGACGGTCAGGACACGGCCGTCCTGGCTCACTCGGTGACTCCGATCCGGCGGGAGAAGTCCTCGGCCTGGCGCTGGACGCTGAGCGGGGCCGTGGTCATCAGGTCACGAACCAGGCGGCGGGCCGCGGGACGGCCGGTGATCTCCTCGGGGGCTATCTCCTCGGCCGCGCGGAGCGCGAGGTAGGCCCGTTCGTGCCTGCCGCATTGCAGGAACGCGCGGGCGGTGTCCATGAGGAAGTTCGCCTTCCGCTCGGTGACGTCGATCCGGCCTAGATCCACGGTACGGGCGACGTCGATCGCGGTGCCCGCGTCCCCCAGGGTGACGGCGATGTTGACCCGGTGCAGGCTGGCGTTGGTTGGGCCGAACGCCGTCCAGCGCAGGTTTCTGTCGTCGCCCAGGCGGGCGGCGGCTTCCTCGGCCTCGGTCAGCAGCTCGTCGACCCCGCGGCGGTTGTCGTGCTGGGCGGCGGCTATCGCGCCCCGCAACAGGAGCGAGCCGTAGACCGACAGCGACTCGGGATCGTGGGCGGACACGTCGTGGTCGAACTTGGCGGCCAGGGTGCTCGCCGTGTCGGTTGCTGCCTTGTAGTGCTTGCTGCCCATCAGGGCGTGGGTGACGATCCGGGCGCTGGACGCGACGGTTACCGGGTCTTCACTGGCCCGGGCGGCCTGCATGCTGCGATCCGCGGCCAGCCAGCCCAGGCCCGGATCGCCGACCTTGAACAGGATGCTGGCCGCGACGTGGTGCGCCTCGGCTGACAGCGTGTACGCCTGCGAGCGGGCCTCGCCGTCGAGCACGGCGCAGGCAGACTGCAACCAGCCGAGCAGAGCCGGCAGGTTCTCGGTCACCTCCGAGTACCGGCACGCCTGGTAATCGCGCTTGGCACGGGCGACCGCGGCGGCCAGCGACGGCAGGTCAGGGGGCTCGTCCAGAGTGGAACCGGCCGTGTCAGGGGCATAGGCAGCCAGCACGGCCGCGAAGGACTCGATGGCGTCGGCCTGGCCGCTGCGGGTGGGGTCGGCCAGGACCGCACCGAATAGGGCGGCGCCGGTCAGGCCGACAAAGGTTCGCCGTCTCACGGAGGGGTCATCCTCCTCACTGTCTCCCGCATCTGCGCTGAGCAGACCGGATACAGCAGGAGGAGGCAAGGCCGGGCGGGTATCCCGTGGCGGGATAAACGAGGCCGCCATCAGGCTCGTGTGGTCGGCCTTCGGGGCTAGGCCGAGGGCGATGCGGGCGGGGTCGGGCATGTCCAGCCCGTCCGCGATCCGCTCGAAGACACTCAGTTCCTCGACCTTCGCGATCCCGCGCATGTACCCGCTGATCTTGGGCTGGGTGGTGTCACAGGCGATGGCCAGGCGGGTCTGGCTAACCTTCGTGTAGCGATGTAAGAGGACGAACAGGCGGCCGATATCACGGGAACTCAGCGCTTCGAGCACATCGGCACGCTGCCACAACTCGTCCGGGATCTCGATAAGATCAAAGACTGGGCGGCCTGGCATGCCGTGATCCCTCTCGGTCAGGCGATTGTTCCTGAGAGTCCATGCGGCGTTACTGACTGCGAGCTTATATCCCGTCGGGTGATATCGCGCGGTTATGGGAGCGGCTCGGCAATTGCGCGACCTTTGGCGGCATGAAGGCCGCAGAGGTTGCTGAGCACGAGGTTTGCCCGTCGTGCCGCGGGCGGGGATGGAAGTACAGCGGGCCCCGGCGCTGGGTCGCGAGCCAGCTCGTCCGGGGCATGTCGGACAGCGCCATCCGGATCGTCTGCCTGGACTGTGCCGGAACCGGACTGGCAGGGCCGCAGTGATGCCAACACCGGCGCCCCGGGCTCTCGCCCTGCGCACTACCGGGGCCACCTACCCGGGCACTGCCGACCAGATCAGGGTCGTCCGGGCCGACCTGCGGGCATTACTGGACGACTGCCCGCTGGCCGACGACGTACTCGTGTGCGCCTCGGAGCTGGCCACCAACGCCGTACTGCATAGCCATTCCCGGCTGCCGGGCGGGACGTTTACCGTCCGCGGCAAGTTCAGTCTGGGTGACTACTTCTGGCTCGAAGTCGAAGACGAAGGCGGCCCGTGGACTCCGGCGGCTGCCGATCCTGAGCGCAGCCACGGACTCGACATCATGCGAACCCTGGCCGACGACTGGGGTATCGAAGGCGATCACGACGGCCGGACCGTCTGGGCCCGCTTCGAATGGCCCAGCCCGTGACGGCCACCATGCCCAGCCACCGGACCCAGCGGTCGACCACCATCGCGAACGGTCAGCGCATTCGCGAACTGCGGCGCCAGTGCGGGCTGGCCCAGGCCGAGCTGGCTGGTCTGGCCGGTGTCAGCCCGGATACTGTGGCCAGCTCGAACGGCAGCACCGGACCGCATGCCGGACGCGGACTCTGACCCGGATCGCCGCCGCACTCGGGGAGCCGCCCGCAACGATCGCCGCCGTCATTCTGGAGGACCCCGTGACACGGAGTGATACCAAGAGCTAAGCTTCTCGACAAGTCGAGTCGATGAGTTGTTAGGCGGTCGTCATGACTGACCTGGAATTCTCCCCTCCGAAGTATGCGCAGATCGTGAATGCGATCCAACGGCGTATCGGTGACGGGACCTACCCTCCGGGGGCACTGTTGCCTTCGGAGACGCAGCTTGTGCGCGAGTTCGCCGTGTCCCGGCCCACGGTGGTGCGCGCACTCGAAGTGCTGCGAAGCCAGGGATGGATTGACCGCGAGCACGGCCGGGGCTCCTACGTCCGGAACCGGACCGCACTGGCCGACCGCACGCAGCCGGGCAAACTGATCATTGATGAGGCCGGGGCGGCTGGGCAGGGCACGATCCTGGACGTCGGGCGAGTTGCCGCACCGTCTGCGGTCGCCATGCTGCTCCGCACCCCGCCGGACACTCCCGCACTGGTGCGCCGCCAGCTCATCGAGCGCGACGGCGAACCGTCCGAGCTGGTGTCGTCATGGTTCCCGCTCGATGTGGCCGAGGGCACCGACCTGGCCAAGGCTGAGCCGATCCCTGGCGGCGTTCACGCACACTTGCACGCGGTCAAGCGGGTCCGCTTCGATCACGTCGCCGAGCGCATCCGTGCCCGCCTGGCGACGGCCGAGGAATCCCGGCTGCTCAACATGGCCAAGCGCGGAGCGGTGCTGAATCTGCTCCTGGCCGTCTACGACGCCGACGACCGGCCGCTGGAAGTGGTGGATGCCGTGCTCCCGGGTGATGTGCACGAGCTAGAGGATCTTTACCCGTTCTCCTGAACCTTCTCGATAACTCGTCTTGTCAAGCTGCGGCCATCTCGGTACGCTCCACTTGATAAGTCGAGTTGTCGTCAGTACGACTGGCGACAGAAGAGGAGGTCAGATGGCACTACAGGGCCCGATCCCGGTGGAGTTCGCGCACGTGTTCCCGCACGGCGCGTTCGCGGCCGGGGGGTTCGAGCCGATGCGGGACTTCGACGCATCGAGCGGTGACCGCTTCGTCCAGGCGAAAGACAAGGCCACCGGCCAGCCGGTGTGGGTCGTGGAAGTGATCGACGCCGACCCGGCCGCCCGGGACAAGACAGTCAAGATCAAAGTGGTGGCGGGTACCCAACCAACGCTGCCGACTGCCCCGGCCGGGATGCCGTTCGTGCCGGTGGAGTTCGCCGGGCTCACAGTAACGCCCTATGTCAACCAGGCCGGGCGGCTGGCCTACTCGCTCAAGGCCGCGGGGGTCAGGGGCCCGGGTCGCTCCGGGCGGGCTGCGCCGGACGGGCGGGAGACCGCAGCATGACCGGCGCCAAGGGTGACTCGTTCGGTGGCGCGAGCGTGCATGTGGGGCCGGACGGCTGGGCGCTTTGCAGCACGTACAGCGGCGCCAGCCTGCCAAGCCTGTACGTGCATGCCGGACGGCTTGGCATGTCGGTGTACCTGTCCGGGGAAACGATCACTGCCGATCACGTCCGCTTCGCCGAGGAGCTGGCCAAAGCCGCCGTGGAGTTCGCCGCCGAGTGCGCGCGGATGCACGACGCACAGCAGGCCAGCAGCGCCGGGACGAACGCGGCGTGATCAGCACGGGTGGGGCGGCAGGAACGGGCATTCCTGCCGCCCCGGGTGTCTCCCCAGGTCAGCAAACCATAGAGAGGTCTCAAGCCTAATGCGAGACGTAACGGGCGAGCAGTACGCCCAGGTGGACAACGCCGATCCGTTCGCAAGTCCGGTCTGGCGCTCCCCCGTCCACCGCACTCCCGAATGGATCATCTGGCTCGTTCAGCTTATCCGGCTCCTGGTCCGGGTGATCTGGTTCCTGATCCGCCACCCATTGCTGGACGCGGCGGCGGGCGTGGCCATCCTCACGTGGGCCAAGGCAGGGTGGCCCGGTGTGGTCGTCCTGGCCAACGTGACCATTGCCGCGCTCTTGACACTGCGGATCTGGCGGCCAAACTGGTTCGCCCGGCTCGTCACGGTCCCGCTGCGCTGCCGCTGGCGGTGGTGGTTCTACCGGCGGCACTGGCGGCCGGTGATGACGATCGCCGGGCTGGCCCCGGTGTACCGCGGCCAGGTCATGCTGGCGGTGCTCGGCCGGGTGACGGCCACCCCGTGCACCGACCGGGTGTCGGTCCGCCTGGTATCCGGCCAGTCCCCCGCTGACTTCGCCGACCAGGCCGAGGGCCTGGCCCACGGGTTCCGGGCACACGTGTGCCGGGTACGCGGCGGCGTCCCCGGGAGGATCGTCCTCGAACTGGTCCGCCAGGATGCGCTGGCCGAGCCGATACCGGCGCTCCCGGTGCCCGAGGAGACCGACCTGCGCGCGCTGCCAGTGGGCCGCTGTGAGGACGGGGCGGCGTTCCTGATCCGACTACAGGGGACGCACCTGCTGATCGCCGGGGCGACCGGG
The DNA here is from genome assembly GCA_963834705.1 of uncultured Actinomycetes bacterium. GTDB lineage: Bacteria > Actinomycetota > Actinomycetes > Streptosporangiales > Streptosporangiaceae > RYN-230. The sequence goes on along the minus strand of CAWICV010000015.1, from coordinate 703 downwards.
GCCGGGAAGGGGCTCGTACCTGTGGTGCCTGGTGCGGGCCATGCTGCCCGCGATGGCGTCCGGGCTCGTCCGGGTACAGGCCTGCGACCCGAAGCTCATGGAGCTCGCGTTTGGCCGGGCGGTGCTCGACAGGTACGGCCGGTACGCCTCCGACCCGGCCGACATCGCCGGGCTACTCGAAGAGGCCGTAGCCGACATGCAGGCGCGGGCCCGGCGGTTCGCGGGACGCCAGCGCGACCACACCGCGTCGGCCGAGTTCCCGTTCACCGTGATCATGGTCGATGAGATCGCGTTCCTGACCGCCTACCAGGCTGACCGCAAGCTGCGGGAGCGGACGCTCGCGGCGCTGGCCACGCTAACGACCCAGGGCCGCGCGGTCGGCTACTGCGTGGTGGCGGCGCTGCAAGATCCGCGCAAAGAGGTCCTGAACATCCGCAACCTGTTCCCGGACAAGATCGCGCTGCGCCTCGATGAACCGTCCCAGGTGGACATGGTGCTCGGCGACGGGGCCCGGGACCGGGGCGCGCGGTGCGAGGAGATCTCGTCCAATCCGCTGATCGGGGCCGGGGTCGGGTTCGTCCGGCTCGAAGCGGCGCCCGATCCCGTGCGCGTCCGGGCTGCCTTCGTCTCCGACGACGACATCCAGGCCATGACGGCCGCCTACGCCACTCCGGTCCCGGCTCCCCGGGAGGCTGGTGATGCC
>CAWICV010000014.1:0-224875 GCA_963834705.1 uncultured Actinomycetes bacterium | reverse complement strand
CACTAGGAAATGCAGGTCAGGACTACATTAGTCCTGACCTGCTCTACTGTGAAGGTCATTTGTCACTGAGATGTCACCCGGACAGAGCGGGCACAGGTGACACCGACCGGCCCCAAACGGATCTCCCGTCAAGTGCTGACACCTCTCCGCCATCATCCGTGGTGTCACTGGCCTAGGAGTACGGCTCGCAGCCCGGACCACTGCGCAAGGCCTGGCCTTGGATCATGAAGGGCTTGCCGTGTCGATGGTGGACCGGGACTTTCATTATCTGTCGAACCTAGTTCGCTTTACCTCTCTGATCTGCTGCTATGGTACAGCTCATGCCTGCTCCGACCGGCTGCTCCCTGAACCTGGCTGACCCGCCTGCCTTGGGACCGGGCGTGATGCTCCGCCGTCACTGGCACGTCCAGCTCGACTTCGCGCCGAAGGCTAGCCGGCCAGAGCGGCTTTGGGTGAGCGTGGAGTCAGTTACGGGGAACACTGCACCGGCCGACTGGAAACAAAGCGGGAGCGCCGCTGGCCTGCCACTGTCGGGTGACCTGCTGCGTTCGAGAACAGGCACGTCGTCAACGTCCAGGTCATCCCGCAACCGGCATCGTCTTAGGATCCACGTGCCGTAATTGCACACCCCGTGTTGCGCCTGGGGTGCACTGCACGCGCAAGGACAAGCCCGCCACTCCCGAGAGGCACGATGCTCTGTCCCGCCGAGGTGCTGAGGCAGTCAGTCTTGCTAACCCACGGCCGGCGAGGAGCAGTCGCTGATCCGGCCCGTGTTTGCAGTCGCGCTGAGAGCCTTGGTCCTTCGCATGCTGTGTTCTGTGGTTCATCAGCGGATAGGCTCAGCGGACCCGCGTTGGCGCAGCAGGCTGAGGCCTTGGAGGGCGAGCGTCAGCCTGGTCCGGGTGTCTTGGTCGTTCAGGCTGCGGCCAAGCAGTCGCTCGATGCGCGCCAGTCGCCCGTACAGTGTGCGTCGCTGAATCCACAATTCCCGTGCAGCATCCGTTTTGCGGCATGCGTTGTCCAGGTATGCCTGCATGGTGGGCACCAGCTTGGCGCTACTGCGGGCGTCATGCTCCAGTAGCGGGCTCAGTTCCGACTCGACGAATGCGGCGAGTTCTGGTCCTTGGGCCAGCCGAACCAGCAGGTGGTACGTGCCGAGGTCGCCGAAGTGGTAGGCCGGCCCGCCGCGAGCACCGTGGCGTCCGAACGCGGCCGCTTCGGCGGCTTGTTCGAAAGCTTGCTGGAGGGCGTCAGGCGCGGTTTCGCGGCTCACCCCCACCACCACGGAAAGCTCAGGGTCGGCGGCCGCGACGGCCTGCCGCAGCGATCCCGCGATCCGGGTCAGCACCTCGGTCGGCCCGCCAGCCTGCGGGCGTCGGACCGATGGGCCGGCCACGACCGCCAGCACCCGGTCTCCCTCGATGCCCGTCAGCGCCGTACAGCCCTGTTCGGCGATGGCCTCGCGCAGGAGTTCCATGACACGCAGCCGGATCCGCTGACGTTCTGCCTCAGTCAGGCCGCGCCGCTCAGCCATTGCGGCCAGGTTGGCCAGGTCTACGACCACCGCGGCGAGCCTGCCGCCGGACAGGTCGGCGCCTAGGCTCAGCGCCCGTTGGAGGATCTCGCTGGCCGATGTGTACCGCCCGGCGAGCAGGTCGGCGATCAGCGCGCTGCCGGCCCGGTCAGCCAGGTATGCGACGTCCCGCTGGGATAGCAGCGCGAGGCCAAGCGCTGCACCCGCCCGGTCCATGATCAGGCTGATCATCTCGCTGGGCTGCTCATGGTATTCCAGCACGTGCACCCGCCCCCACGCCTCGTGTCGCAGCCAGATGCTTGCCCAGGTGCACTGCGGCGAGCCGTCCTCGCGGTGTACCCGGCCTGGCTCGTTTTCGGCGTGGCCTGCCCGGCTGTGGCCGTCCCAGCCGGGCAGGATGGTACCTGCCTGGGCCGGGTTATCCGCGGCGAACTCGACTACCTGGTGGGCCGAATTCTCTAGGATCACCGGGTTGCCCACAATGTCGGCCAGTTGCCGCACGACCTGGCCGATACTGGCCCCACCAAGGATCGTGTCGGTGAAATCACGGCTGATCGCCTCAACCATGTCGAGCATCTCATAGTGCCGGTTAATGATCGCGCGGTGCACCTGCTCGGTCACCTCGACGTAACGGATCTCACGTTCCAGCGCGATCAGCGGCAGGCCGCGCCGCCGGGCTTCCGTGATCATCTCAGCTGGCATCTGGGAGAAGTTCCGGCCCAGTTCCACCACCAGGCCGGCCACCGCGGCGTCGGCCAGCTCATTCACATAACGGCGGCGCATAGTCTCGTCGTGCTGGATGCCCAACCCGGTGGTTAGCAGAAGCTCGCCGCCCTTGAGCAGGTAAGAGATATCCGGCAGCTCGGCCACGTGCACCCAGCGCACACTCTGGTCCAGGTTGGCCTCGCCGCCCAGCACGCAAGCTTGGGCCTCGCGGAATATGGGTAGCGCGAGGACCTCCCGGACGCTCATGCCCATAATGCACATAATAGGAACCACAAGACTAGATTCATGCATGTTCTGTGCATTGAGTGCCGGGCTGCGAAATCCGTACCATGCAGCGAATTGCACGCTTGGCGGGAGGTCTGGCCATGGACGATGCTCCCAAGGTGCCCGAGGGCGCGGCGCTGGCGGCTGCGGCAGGCGCACCGGAAGCCGCACGGTATGAGCAGGACCTGAGCCGGTCTATCGGCATCCTCGGGAACGTCTTCATCACGCTATCGGGGGTGACCCCGGCGTCGTCGGTGTTCATCATCGTGCCGGTGGCGCTGGTGGCGGCGGGCAGCGGCTCGTTCCTGGCGTTCGTGTTCGCAGCGATCGTGGGCGTGTTCATGGCCTTCTGCTGGGGGGAGCTGTCGGCGGCGTTCCCGATCGCGGCCGGCGACTATGCGCTGGTCTGGCACTCGTTCAAGGGGCGGACGTCATGGCTGGCTGGTCCGGTCAGCTTCGTCACGTTCGCGCTGTATGTGGACTTCATTGCCTTCATCCCGGCGGTGATCGCCTTGGGCACCGGCACCTACCTGGCCGTGATCTGGAACGTCAACCTGAAGGTCATCGGCGCCGTCGTGATGCTGATAGCGGCCGGCATCGCGATCTTGAACATCCGGCTGAACGCGGTGATCACCGGCATCTTCCTGGCGATCGAGCTTTCGGCGCTGGCCGTCGTGACGGTCCTCGGCATCATCCACGCGAAGAACTGGAGCTCGCTGGTCCATCCGGTGGTGGGCAACTCGCACGGCGGGCTGACATCGGTTCCCTTCACGGCTGTGCTGGCGCTGACGGCGGTGGCCGTGTTCTCCTACAACGGCTACGCCAACGCGGTCAACTTCTCCGAAGAGACGACCGGTTCCAGCAGGCGGATCTCCCGCGCCATCCTGGTGTCGCTGGTGATCACGGTCGCGGCCGAGTTGATCCCGCTGACCTTCACGATCGTCGGCTCACCGTCGATCGCCAAGCTGTCCACCTCCCCGGTGCCGATGCAGTACTTCATCGAGGCCACCTCGAACAAGACCGTCTACACGATCGTCAGCCTGGGTGTGGTCATCGCCATCCTCAACGCCGTCATCGCGATCATCCTGTCCTATGGGCGGATCTTCTTCAGCTCTGGGCGGGACCGGGCCTGGCCCGGCCCGGTCAACAGCTGGATGACGCTGCGCTCGCAGCTCCAGTCACCCTGGTTCGCCACCGCGGTGGTCGGCATCTTGGGTGCCATCCTGTGCCTGACCGTCTCGCTGAACACGCTGGTCAACCTGACCGGGGCGAGCCTGGTCGCGGACTACGCACTGATCGCGATCGCCGCCCTATTCGCCCGTCCCACTGGGGCGACCCGCAATAGCCCGTACAAGATGCCCCTGTGGCCGCTTCCGCCGCTGCTGGCCCTGATCAGCCTCGGCTACATCTTCACCAAACAGACGTCGCTGCTGCTGTGGGTCACCCTGGTCACGATCGGGATTGGCCTACTGTACTGGCTGGTGGTGATCTTCCCCCAGCGCGGGCGGGCGTGGAACCTGCGCGAGGCCGCGATCGACGAGGCGGCCGCCGGCCAGGACGGCTGAGAGCGTGGCAGACCTGCTATCTCACGATGCCGACCTGCCCGGCTCGCACGCGGCAACACCGGCGGGTAAGCTGCGCGCTCGGGCGCTCGGCATATCCGTGGGGGGCACGCCCGGCGAGTGGAACGCGATCACCGACGTCCCCGGCGTCGAGGTCGGCTACACCACCTTGATCCAGGGCGACTCCGTCCGCACCGGGGTCACCGCCATCCACCCTCGCGGGGCGGGCGGGGCCGGTGATCCGGTCGCGGCGGGCTTCTTCTCCCAGAACGGCAACGGCGAGATGACTGGCGTGTCCTGGGTCGGAGAGTCCGGCAGTTTCAGTGGACCGGTGGCGATCACCAACACCCACGCAGTCGGGATCGCTCACGCCGCGATCATCGCCTGGACCGTGAAGCATCACCCCCGGCTGGCCGAGGCGTGGCTGCTGCCGGTCGCGGCGGAGACCTGGGACGGCTACCTCAACGACATCAACGGGCACCACGTGACCGAGCAGGCGGCGATCGACGCGCTGGAGTCGGCCGCCAGCGGGCCGGTCGAGGAGGGATCGGTCGGCGGCGGCACCGGCATGAACTGTTACCAGTTCAAAGGCGGGTCCGGCACCGCCTCCCGGCTGGTCGGCTACGCGGGCACCACGTACTCGATAGGCGTCTTCGTGCAAGCCAACTTCGGCAGCAGGGAAGAACTCACCATCGCCGGGCTGCCAGTTGGCCAGCTGCTAGCCGACGACAACCCCATGGCGGAGTACTTCGCTACCCCCGAGGGCGCCGGATCTGTCATCGCGGTCGTCGCCACCGATGTCCCGCTGCTGCCTCACCAATGCACCGCACTCGCCCGCCGCGTCACCCTCGGCCTAGCCCGGACCGGCACTACCGGCTCCCACTTTTCCGGCGACCTCTTCCTGGCCTTCTCCACCGCCAGCCCGGGAGGGATCACCCCCGGCGTCACCACCTTCCGACCGGGCGCCGAAGGCAAGTATGACCAGCTGCGATTCATCCCATGGGGATACCTAGACCCCTTCTACACCGCGGTCGTGCAGGCAACGGAGGAGGCTGTCCTCAACGCCCTGGTCGCCAACGAGGAAATGACCGGCCGCGATGGCCACCGCACCCCCGCCCTGCCCCGCGACCGCTTCGCCAGGCTGCTATCCGCACGCCACGAGTGAAGGCACCTGACGGTTAACCCCCTGGAGGTGGTCACGAAGGGCAACGGGCGAAGAGGATTAGGTTAATGGCAGATTCGCAGCCTTACGCGCTACCTGAAGCGCGCTGCGGTGCAACTGCCGCAACGGCAGCCGGCCTGCCGTACGACCTTGAGTGAGGGTGGATGGCGATTGTTAGAACCGTGACCGGAGACGTGGAGGCGGGCCAGGTGGGCCCGACGACCATGCACGAGCACATCTTCGGCGACTTCACCGTCTGGCAGGAAGACCCGAAGCAGACCACCAGCCTGGCGAGCGTCGCCGTAGATCCCAACGCACCAGTGGAGATGGGCATCCTCGGGATCATCCACCGCAACCCCGTCGTGATCCGCGACAACCTCCGGATCGGTGACGATGAAGCCCTCGCCTTGGCAGAGGTCCGCAAGTTCGCCGACGCCGGAGGCGACTGCGCTGGCCGGCCCGGGCCGGTGATTGCGCTCGGGAGGCGTTTGCGGTCATTGCTTTTTCATCACTCAGTGCAGGGTCAGCGCGCCGGATACGGCCGGATGTTCAGGTGCGGCGCCACCTGCGGTGAACCGGGCGCGGAACTCGTTCCGGGTGTTGACCTTCGGGAACGGCCGGTCGGGGATGGGCAGGCCGAGCGCGCCGGCGATCGGCGCCCAGCCATCGCCCGGGCGCCATTCCAGCAGCCGGCCGGGCGGGGCCAGCGCGCGGACGGTGTCGTTGTGCCGCTGGTAGGCGGAGATCATCGCGTCCTTGTCGGCTAGGTCGGTCATGCCCACCCGGGACAACACTGCGGTGACCATGTCCAGGAACCCGGCTTCCAGGATCCCCGGGGGCAGGGCGGGCGGAGGCTGGGCGGCAACCGTCTGCGACATGCTGTCCCACCATTGCCCGGCGCTGTCACGCACCGACAAGATGATCAACGCACCCGGGCTGGCCGCGGCCAGCTCCTGCCAGAACGCTGCGGCGGGCAGGTTGACCGCGGCCGCATAACCGCCCAGGACCCGATCCCAGTCCGGGGCCTGACCGCAGGCGGCCAGCCGCCAGGCCGGGATGTGCGCGGGATGGGCAAACACCTCGAACATGTGGTAGCAGGGGCAGCCCAGCAGCTGCTCCAGGGCCAGTTTCAGCGAGGCGGTGCCGGTCCGGGCCAGCCCGGCGCCAATCACCCGCAACGGCATGATGATCACCTCCATGTTTGTGTCGTTGGCCGGTAAGGCCTGCCACCGGGCGAAGCGCCAGCCAGCCTGGGTCGCCGCCCGCTATGCGGAACGGCCGCAGCACCTGAGGCTCGGCTGACCGGTCGTGGCTTGTCCAGGCCGCGGCGGAAACAATGATGCCCGCTGGCACCGCGTCCGGGGTATCCCGCATGTGCGGGGGTGCTGGCGTGTCGGAGTGAAAGCCGATAGCACCGATTTCGGGCTGTCTTGCGGCTGGTGATCACCCGCGGCGGCGCGGAACCCCATGCCCGCCTTAGCCGCTGATCACCGGCGCCGGGCAGCGGCTTACCCTGGCCTGGTGGGTGAGGTCCGCTGTTTCGGTTGCAGCGCCCAGGTATCCGACCTGGCGGGCCCCACCCACGCCTACATGCTCTCCGCTCCGGGATGCTGGGCGCTGTACGGCTCGGTCCTGGCGTGGCGGGCCGGGCTGGCCGCGCGCGGCGAGCTCACCGCCGCACAACGGATCGTTGACACCTACGCGGTGCAGCACGCCACCAACCCGGACCGGCGTAACCGCCAGTCGGTCGCCTGCCATCTGATGAGCTTGTGCGCGTCCATCGAGCACGGCGTCAGCGGCGCCCGGCTCCCCATCATGATCGGTGCCTGGGCCCACCGCGACTACCCGCAGCTGGCTCCGTCGGCTGCCGGTTACCCGGTGACCGTCCGTGATGTCACCGAGGCCGGTGAGGATGTCAGGCTGGCCATCGTGGAGGAGTGGGCAACCTCGGCGTGGGCGGCCTGGTCAGCGCACCATGACACGGTGCGCGGATGGCTGGCCATGGCCATGGAATTCGGTGCCTGAGCTCGGGCCGCACCCCGCGAATATGGGGGTGCGGCCCGCGTGATGGGTGCCTAGGGTTGGGCTGGTGCGCAGGAGTGCTGCTGTGGAACGCGCCCGGCGGGGGATCGGTGCGCTGCCGGCCGCCGACGGGCTGTGGCCGGCGGTGGCTGGTGAGGTGATCGCGCAGCTGCGCCGGGTGGTGGGGTTCGACTCGTTCTGCGCCTCGCAGAACGACCCGCGGGCGCCGATGCCAGCGGCGGCGCTGGGTGACAACGACGCTGTCAGCAGCCGACAGCAGCGGTTTTGGCAGATCGAGATGCAGCTGCCGGATGTCAACAAGACCTGCCATCTGGTGCACGCGGGCTGCCCCGTGGCGGTGCTGAGTGAGGCCACTGGCGGGGATCTGGCCCGCAGTGCCCGCTGGGATGAGTTGCTGCGGCCGGGCGGGATCGGGGATGAGCTGCGGGTGGCGCTGGTCGCCAGCGGGCGGTGGTGGGGCTCGCTCAGCCTGTACCGGGAGACGCGGGCGCCGCGGTTCACCGGCGAGGACGCGGCGGTGCTGGCCGGGCTGGCCGGCCCGGTCGCGGAGGCGGCCCGGGCGTCGTGGACCGCTGGCCGGCAGGGGCGATGCCCGGGTGAGGATTTGCCGGGCACGGTGCTGGTCACTGGCGACGGCCGCCAGGTGAGTGCGACGGCGGCGGCCGGGCGGTGGCTGGACCGGCTGGACCCGCACCTGCGGGACTGCGGCGTGCTGATCTACGCGGTGGTGGCGCGGCTTGGCGCGGCCGGGGGCCCGTATGGGCGGGCCGATTCGGTCCGCAGCCTGGTCCGCGGGGCAGACGGCGGCTGGATCGAGCTGGACGCCAGCCGGCTGCAGGCCCCGGCGGGCGGCGGGTCGATCGCGATCACTATCCAGCAGGCCAGCCCGGCGGCGGTCACCGAGTTGCTGATGGAAGCCTTTGCGCTGACCGGCCGGGAGCGGGAGGTGGCCGGGCTGGCGCTGGCCGGCCGGTCCACCGGGCAGATCGGCGCGCAGTTGTTCTTGTCCCGCCATACCGTCGCCGACCATCTCAAAGTGATCTTCGCCAAGACCGGGGTGCATACCCGCGCGGAGCTGGCCCAGCGGCTGGCGGGCATCTCCCGCTGACCCCCGGGGCCAGGAGGCCCGGGGGGATGGCGCTCCGGTGCTACCGCAGAACCCCATGGTCGTGGGATTCCCGCGCCTGGCCGCAGCGGGCAGGCTGACAGGCACGACCGATCGCGTCCTGGCTGGCTTCCCGGCCGCGCACGTGTGCATCCCGCACGAATCCCGCGGCAACCAGACCGCCTGCACCCTTGGGCGATCTGGCGGGGATTGGCCGTCAGGTTGCGTGCACTGAACCCAAGGAGCTTTGATGACTGCTACCGCGACTGGCTGCGCCGGTCTGCGCCGCCGCGTTGACGGACAAACGTTGCTGCCCGGCGAGCCGGGATATGACCGGGCCCGGCAGGTGTGGAACGCCGCAGTGGACCGGCATCCCGCGGCGATCGTGCAGCCCTCGGATGTGGCCGATGTGCAGGCTTCGGTGCGGTTCGCCGCCGAGCACGGCGTGCCGGTGTCGGTGCGCGGCGGCGGTCACCACCATGCCGGATATGCGGCTGGGGACGGCGCGCTGATGGTGGACTTCTCAGGCTGGCGGGACGTGAGCGTCGACCCGGCCGCCCGCACGGTCAGGGTGCAGCCCGGCGCCACGTGGGCTGACCTCGACCAAGCCGCCCAGCAGGCCGGGCTGGCCACCACCGGTGCCGACGTGCAGGCGGTGGGCGTGGCCGGCACCACGCTGGGCGGCGGGTTCGGCTGGCTGCACCGCCGTTTCGGGCTGTCGTGCGACAACCTGCTCACCGCGCAGCTGGTCACCCCCACCGGCGAAGTCCAGACAGCCGACGCCCAATCCAACCCGGATCTGTTGTGGGCGCTCCGCGGCGGCGGTGGGGCGTTCGGCGTGGTCACCTCGCTGACCTTGGCCCTGCACCCAGTGCCGCCAGTGCACACCGCCGCGGCGCTGCTGCCGCTTGAGCAGGCCCGCGACGGGCTGGCCGCCTACCGGGAGCTGACCGCCGGCGCCCCCGATGAGCTGTTCGCCCGCGCCATGCTGATGCCCGCCCCACCGGCGCCGTTCGTGCCCGAGCCGCTCCGGGGGCGCCCGGTGCTGATGCTCGCGGCGGCCTGGATCGGTGACCCGGCCAGCGCTGAGACCGGGCTGCGCCCGCTGCGGGACCTGGGCGGGACATCCGCGCAGCCGATCAGCTACCTCGGGCTGCAGCAGCTGTCGGAGCAGGGCTTCCCCGGGCGGGTCCGCGCCAGCGCCCGTGGCCACTTCCTCGACGGCCTCAGCGGCGGCCTGATCGACGTCTTGCTCGACGCCGCCGACGACGCCCCTACGATGTGGATGATCGCGCTGCAGCCCGGCGGCGGCGCCATGGCCCGCATCAGCCCTGGCACGACGGCATTCCCGCACCGCACCGCCACCCACCACCTGCACCTGCAAGGCTTCACCCCGCCTTGCCAGACCGGCGGGCAGTACGTCGAGTGGGTGCAGGCGTGGGGCCCCCAGATCCGCCCCTACACCACCGGCGCCATCTACGCCAACGCCGCCACCCCCGGCGACGGCACCGACCTCGCCGCGGCAGCCTACGGCCCCAACCTGGCCCGGCTGAGTGCACTTAAGACCCAGCTCGACCCGGCCGGCTTGTTCCGCTTCAACCCCCTGTCCGCCCAGCCGCCCGCCGACCCGGTCGGCACCAGCGTCCTATTCGCCAACGACCGGATCCGGGTCTGGGAAATGACCCTGCAGCCCGGCGAGACCTGCGCCCCGCACCGGCACCGCCACGACCATCTCCTGCTCTACCCGCATGCAGCAACCATGCGACGGCACGGCCATCTCGGCCTCCAGCACGCCGAGCCCGGCCTGGTCGGCTACGTCACCGTCGGCACCGACGGCATCGGCCCGCACCAGATCACCAACGCTGGCCCCGAGCCGGCCACCCACTACGTCATCGAACTGCTCGGCCCGTCGGCCACCCCCACCGCCCAGCCCCTGAACCACAACGGCCGCGCCCGGCCAGAACCGGAGACCCCGAAGTGAGCCAGCCGCACAGCCACCACCCCGAGCCTGCCACCACCACCCCCACACCCGCCCCGGCAGCGGGCTGGCAAATTCTGGGTTTCGGCCGGCAGCCCGAGGTCGCCGCGGCCATCCAGGCCAGGCTGCGGTCCCTCGGCTTCCAGGCCACCAACTTCGCCCTCACCAACGACCCCGACGGCGACGCCCGCCTGACCCGCGAACTCCAGCAGGCCACCTACGACGGCGTCGCCATCGGCGGCTTCGTCAACGGGCAGGACCCCAACCAGCCTCCCACCGAGGAAACCACCCTGTGGTTCAACCGCGTCCTGAACCTGATCCACGCTCACGCGCCCACCGCGAAGATCATCCTGGTCCGCAACCCCTCCGACGCCGTCCCCGCCCTGCACCGGGTCCTGGGGGGAGACAAACCCTGACGGACCGCCGAGCCCGGCCGACGCGGAAGTCCTTCCGCCCATCACCGAGAGGGTGCGCGATGGCAGTCCCTGGGGGCCACATCAAGCTGCCTAACAGGCCACGACCACTGGGAGAGCGGGTGCGAGCTCACCTTGCGCTCGATGGCCTATGGCTGCCAACCACGGCAGGCGTGGGGAGCCAAGTGGGGAGCCATTCTCCGCCGACTCCAGGCCACTCCCAGACCACTCAAGCGTTCGATCTTCCCCGTGACCTAGTAGTCAGCCACGATCCGCAGCGCCCAGCGACGGCCGGATTCCCTTTCGCATCGAGGGGTCAGGGGTTCAAATTTCCTCAGCTCCACGTCAAGAGCCGGTTTCGAACACGATATCGGCCCTTTCGGTCTCCGTACAGCAACCCTAGCTATCGAGCTTCCTGCCCAGCCGCTTGAGCGCACTTCTGGCCTTGGCTGTCGGCACTCGCTATAGATCTCCATCGTCATGGCGATCTGACTGTACGAATCTGGGCGGATGCTGGCGTCGCCGTTCACGTTCTACCGGGGGGCGGCGGCGATCATGGCGTCCGACCTGACGCCCACCCCGGTGTCCGGCATCACGGTGCAGCTGTGCGGGGATGCGCACCTGTCGAACTTCGGGGTCTTCGGCACCCCGGAACGGCAGCTGATCTTCGACATCAACGATTTCGACGAGACCCTGCCCGGCCCGTGGGAGTGGGACGTCAAGCGGATGGCGGCCAGCTTTGAGATCATGGGACGCTTCCGCGGCTTCTCCCCCGGCGACCGGCGCGACATCGTCACCGCCGGGGGTGCGGGAGTACCGGGAGCGGATGCGCTGGGCCGCCGGAATGCCGACCCTGGGTGCCTGGTATGACCAGCTGGACACCGACGTTTTGCTGAGGATGGTCCGCCAGCAGGTCCGCCTCAAGCAGCTGGACAGGAAGTCCGCCCGGCGTGCGGAAAAGCACGTGGCCCAGGCTTATACCCGACTGGAAGGGCGGCGCGGACGTGGAACGGCCAATGCCCGGCGCCGCGCAATACGCGCGGTTCTGCGGGGCGACGCTGGCCCGGGCGCACGCCCGCTGGGGCGACCGGATCGCGATCGCCTCCTACCTCGGCCCGGGCGGCAAGTTCGACCAGGCGATCGCCGAGTTCTCCGCCGCCTACGCCGACCAGAACGAACGCGACTACCAGGCCTTCGCCGCGGCCGTGAACTCCCGGACGGCTGATCGCCCAAACCGGCGTGTAGGGTACTGCGGCCGGGCGGGCCCAGGAAACGCAAAGCCAGCCGGGGGCACACGCAGCAGCCCTGCTGGCCGATGCCCGGGCACTCGACGGTCCCACGCTGCTGTGGTGGGGAATGAGAGGACTATGTCGCGGTGGATCGTGCAGAACGTCCCGGCTTGGTGGCTGGTGGTTCTTGCTGTGGTTGTGCTGCCCGCCTTGGCGGTGTTGATCCAGTGGCTGATCCGGCGGCGGGCGCCCAGCTTGGCCAGTGGGGAAAATAATGACGCGGTGGGTTTCTTGGGCGCGACAGCGGCTGTCGTTTATGCGATCATTGTTGGGTTCATGGTTATCACCTTGTGGGAAAATTACGTCGCCGCCGGTGATACCGTCGAGAATGAGACGTCGAGCCTCCGGGATGTCGTGCAGTTTAGCGGCGCGTTCGGCCCGGCCGCGCAGAACGAGATCCGCCGCCAGGTGGTTCAGTATGCGAAGTCCGTGACCACCATGGAATGGCAGGCGATGGCCCACGGGGAGGATAGCCCAGCGGCGCAGATGGATTTCGACCGACTGATAACCGCCGTTCAGGGTCTGCGCGTACGCGGCCCAGCGCAGCAGGAAGTCCTCGGCAACATGCTGGCCCAGGTGGATGCGGCCGCAAGGGAGCGGCAGCGGCGTCTGGAGCTCAGCGGCCCGCAGATACCGGCGCCCATGTGGCTTGCTGTCATCCTGACAAGCGTTGTGACGATCGCGTTCTGCCTGCTGTTCGAGATTAAGAGCGCCCGGCTGCGCTATTTCATGGTTGCAGCAGTGGTCGCCGTGATTAGCGCAATTTTGGTGCTGAGCCTCTTGCTAGAATATCCCTTCAGCGGAAGCATTGAGGTCAAGCCGACACCGTTCCAGCATGTGGCCGGGGAACTGCGTTAGCAAGCGGAATTTGCACTGCTATGGCGCTTGACAGCAACAGCAACGCACGATCCTGGACGACGCCACGCAGCACACACTGGCATGCAGGTGCGCTAACCCCCGGATAAGACCAGCCGCCACCTGCGTCTCGCAGGCGGCTGGCCACCTACCCCAGCCGCCGCTCATCGCTGGCCTGGCTGGACCGGCTAGGCAGACCTCTTGACGCGCAGCCACAATCTGTCTAACTTTACAAGTATCTACTTGTACAAGAATCGACTTGTACACACGAGAGGAGACCGGGATGACCAGCACCACCAGCACGCCGGCTGAGAACTTCACCGCAGTCCTGAACCTCCCCGCCAGCCCCGACACCGTGTCGGCGCTCTTCACCTCCGCCGCCGGTGTCAGCCGCTGGTGGGGCCCGACCGAGGGCGATGGAGCAGTCGGCGGCACCCTCGTCACCAGCTTCGGCGACTACGGCGTCAACGCGATGCGCGTCCTCGAAGCCGGGCCCGCTCGCGTGGTCTGGGAGTCCATCGCGCCCGAGGGGACCACGCCCACCGGGCACACGCAGGAGTGGCTCGGCACGACGATGGAGTTCGACATCGTCCCCGCCGGCGCCGGCACTGAACTCCGCTTCCGGCACGCCGGCCTGACCCCGCAGCTGGAGTGCTGGGACTCCTGCGCCGCCGCCTGGACGTCCTTCATGGCCAGCATCGAGACCTTCGCCAAGACCGGCACCGGCACGCCGTTCGGGGCCTGAGACACTAGCCCGATGGCCGAGCGGAAGCAGCCGGCGCCCGCGGCACCCGATGCGGTGCTGCGGGCGCTCGCCGACCCACACCGCCGGCAGATCCTGCGCCTCGTCCAGCACACCGAGCTGCCTGCGGGCCAGATCGCGGCGAGCTTCACCCTCACCCAGCAGGCAGTCAGCCAGCACATCGGCGTGCTCAAGCAGGCCGGTCTCCTCACCGAGCGCCGGGAGGGAGCCCGCCGCCTCTACACGCTGCGCCACGAGTCGCTCGAGCCAGTGCGCGAACTGCTCTCCGAGTTCTGGCCCGACGCCCTGCGCCGCCTGAAGAAGGCCGTCGAGACGGCCCATCCCACACCACCGGAGAGGTAGCCGTTGAACGCCGAGATCCGCAACGACGTCATCGTCGCGACCGAGCACATTAAGGCACCGCCCGAGGCTATCTTTCCGTACTTCACCGACCCCGCGCTCATCGTCAAGTGGATCGGCGACCGGGCCGAGCTCGACCCGCAGCCCGGCGGCATGTTCTCACTCGACATGGGCAAGGTCGCCGCCCGCGGCGCCTACGTCACCGTCGAGCCGCCCTATCGCGTCGCGTTCACCTGGGGTATCCCCGGCAGCGACACGCTGCCGCCCAGCGGATCGTCCGTCGAGGTCGTGCTGACCCCCGACGGCGACGGCACGACCGTCGTACTCACGCACCGCGGCCTGCCCTCCACTCACATCGGCAGCCACCGTGCCGGCTGGGAGTACCGGCTGCGGCGTCTGCTCGTTGCGGCCGGCTGATCAGCCGCATGGCGACGGACACGAGCAGCCATAGACCATCCATCGCGAAACTCGTCACCAAGCTCCGCGAACGGGGCACGAGGGTCTGCGGCGCAGGACCAATCCACGATCGGCAACAGCTAGCTACGGGCGCCAGGGCCGCCCCGGGATGCCCGGGGCGGCCCTGGATATCAGCCGCGTCGTTCGCGCGCAGCGGCCGCGCCACCCGGCCTCAGGAGACCCACACCGTGAACGGCGGTGAGGCGATCCCGTTGGCCACCACGACCAGCCTGCTCTGGCCGGCCGGGGTGCCCGGCGGCAGGGTGAATCTGGTCGCGGATCTGGCGCCAGGAGCGACCGACACCGAGGTCCAGCCGCTGGTCCTGGCGTAGGTCACCACACCGGTGGCCGAGTTGGTGATCCGTACCAGGGGGAAATTGGTGTTGTCCTGGACGTCGTCACCGTAGGTGGCGCCCTGGTCCAGCCCGGCGACCTGCCTGCCGGTCAGGAAGTAGCTGCCGCCCGGGGCGAGTTTGCTGGAACTCAGCGACGTGATAGAAGGCGCCCACGACGCTTTCGGTGTACCTCCCGCCGTGTAGACCTCCATCTGGCTGCTGCCGTCGTTGAACAGCACCTGCCCGTTCGGCAGGGCCAGCATCCGCGTCGCGAAAGACGTGTCGTTCGGGGCGTTGGGCACGTCCGGGATCTGGGTCAGCGAGTTCGAGCTGGCGTTGTAGACGAAGAAGTGGGTCGGCGTGTTGTACACGCACGCGCTCACGTCGAACAGGACGTTCCCGTCCGGCAGGACCGACCCCGGCCCGTCAGTGCTGTCAAACTGCTGCCCGCCGATGGCCGGGATCTGCGGCCCGGCGGTCCACGTGCGGGCCTTGTAGTTGTACAGCGCGGTCTGCGTGCTGGCGTCCGTGGTGCACGCCGTGGGTGGCTCCTGCGTACTCGTGCCGGCCCCGACCACGAACGTGTTGCCGCCCGGCATCTCGACCTGCGGCCCGATCTCGACGACCGGCCACGGATTGAGCGGATTGCCGTTGGTGGCCGTGTTTCCCGCGAACGACCAGGTCTTCGTGCGCGGGTTGAATAGCTGGGTCTGACCCGGTACCCAGGTATCGACGGTCAGCAGCTGGCCGCTCGGCTCCAGGGTCCAGCCCTCTTCGTCGTTGGGATCGTTCTTGCCCGTTGCCGGGATCACCTTCCATGTCAGGGTCTTCGCGTTGAGCAGCGCGTCGTTGACGGTGTTATCCGGATTCGTCAGGCAGGTGTTGCACGGATGCTGGAGCATGAAGGTGCCGTTGTTCAGGACGTCGCTCGCCGCGTCCCCGATGTTCGTCCAGCCCGGCGGCGGTGCCACGGAAGCCCACCTGTTGGTCACCGGGTTGTAGATCGCGCCCCGGTTCGACCACACCGCGTTCTCCCCGATGTATTCGCCGCCCTCGACGATCATGCGCCCATCGGGCAGGATCGCCGACCCGAAGTACAGCGGCGTATACCCGGCCGGCATCGACGCGATCTTGCTCCACGTCCCGTCGATGTAGCTGCCGTGTGAATCCGGCGTGAGCTTGTACCACGCGGTCGTGCCGCCGGTGGTGTTGTTGTCCGGTTCATCGTGCACGAGCACGGTCCCGTTGCTCTCCAGCAGCATCGTGCCGGGCGTCGAAATCGGTGGCGGGTTCGTCAGCGGCGTCCAGGGTGACGCCGTGTTCGCGGGGCCGAAATCCGGTTTCTCTCCGGACGCCTTGGGCCGCCCCAGCGGTGGACGCGGGACGATTGCCCGCTGTGCCCGCACGGACGACTGAGCGGTCAGGCCCGCGCTCAGCGGGTGCGCGGACGCGGCCGGCGTGCTGGCCATCACCAGTCCCGCGACCACGGCCAGGCACGAAGCGCCCCCGGCGAGGACAGCAGATCGGTGCCCTAATGACATAACGACCCCTCCTGTGTTTTCGTCTGGAACTATTTCCGGCAGCGCGAAATCACGCCAGAACAGGACTTGCCTGAGGCGACGGCGTCTACCCCGGCATCTTCAAAGGGATGGTGGCCCAGGCCAGCCACCACATGCAGGTCATCAGCGAGCAAAAATCTCAAGCCGAATGTGATAAGGGACTCGATTTGCCTCCAGGTCAAGCGGTTGGGCGGTTCCCCCGGGAGTTACCTCTTGGACGGTAACCCGAGCCCGACGATCACGTCCATGCACGACACAGACACTGAACCCCTGCACGGGCGCCTCGCGGCCGGGCGGCGACCCCCGAACGTTGGCCTCCCGTCTGGCCTGGCAGGCTAGCGGCGACAGGCGAATGTTGATCACGGGGGATGGTGAGCCGTGCCATGACCGCTATCGAGCTGCCGCGATGACCCTCCTACTCCCGCTGGAAGCGCTCGGCACGCTGCGCGATGCGGTGCACCGGGAACTGCCGGACGCGCAGCGCCTGCGCCGGGAACTGCATGCCCGGCCCAGCCTGTCCGGCCACGAGCAGCCCACGCTGAACCGGCTGCTGGACGCGTTGCCGGGCGGGGCCGGCGCCGAGCGGGCGGCGGACGGCGCCGGGGCCGTGCTGCGGATCGGCGGCCCGGGACCCGCAGTGGGTGTCCGAGCCGAACTCGACGCGCTGCCCATCACCGAGGCCACCGGCGTGCCGTGGGCGGCCGGGCCCGGGGCCATGCACGCCTGCGGGCACGACGTGCACATGGCCGCACTGACCGCGCTGGCCCGTGCGCTGCACAAAGTGGGGCCGCCGGTGCCCATGCTGGCCGTGCTGCAGCCGCGCGAGGAGGGTAACCCGTCCGGCGCACTGGACATCATCAGTTCCGGCCTGCTGCAGGCGAACCAGGTCGGGGCCATGGCCGCCGCGCACGTGCAACCGCTGCTCCAGGCAGGCGAGGTGGCCTGCGCCCCCGGCGTGGTCAACGCCTCGGCCGACGAGTTCTTCGTGACCATGACCGGCCGCCCGGGCCACGCCGCCTACCCGCACCTGACCCGCGATCCGGTGCTCGGCCTGGCCCAGTTCGTGGTGGCCGTGCAGCAACTGGTCAGCCGGAACACGGACCCGATGCAGCCCGCGGTGGTGACGGTGGGCACGCTGGCCGCGGGCGAGGTGTCCAACGCGATCCCGGGCACGGCCACCGCGCGCGGCACCATCCGGTCGGTCACGGCGGCGCATCGCGACCTGCTGGCCGAGCGGCTGCACGAGGTGGCCAGCGGCGTCGCACTGGCGCACGGCTGCACCGCGGATGTGACGATCGTCCGTGGCGAGCCGGTGCTGGATAACGACCCGGGCCTGGCCGCTTCGACGGCGGCGCTGCTGACCCGGCTCGGCGCCACGGTCACCCAGCCGCTGCGCACCTGCGGCGCGGACGATTTCGCGTTCTACGGCGCGCTGGCTCCGTCGCTGATGCTGTTCGCCGGCACTGGTGGCCAGCCGGGTTCGGGCCTGCACACCGCCACATTCCTGCCCAGTGACCGGGCCGTCGGCGACGTGGCCGACGCGCTGCTGGCCGGCTACCTGGCCGGCTGCGCCACGATCACCGCCTGATCACCGCCCGCTCATCAGCCGGCTACGGCAGTTCGCAGCGGGCCCATACGATCTTGCCGCCTGGGGTGCCGGGCCCGTCCGGCGCGTAGCAGCCCCACTGGGCGCTCAGCGTCTGGACGAGCAGCAGCCCCCGCCCGCACTCGGCCTCCGGCCCCAGGTCCTGCGGGATGGGCTGGAGCCGGTCGGCGTCCCAGACCTGGATCAGCACGCCGCGCCGGTCCGAGATGAGCCACAACCGCATCGGCAGCTGCCCAGTCCCCCGCTGCCGGGCGATCCGGGCGGACGCGCCCACCGCGTTCGTGGCGATCTCGGAGACGAGGAGTTCGGCCGTGTCGGCCAGGGCAGCCAGGCACCACTCGTTCAGCATGATCCGGGCATGCGTCCGGGCGGTACGCACCGACGAGGGCAGCGCCCGCAGTTCGAGGAAACTGCGCAGCGGCCACTCCTGCATCCGCGCCATATCCCGGTCAGGCAGCAGCGCGGGAACAGCGGAGAGGGCGGCCATGTGGCCGGGGATGGTAGCGGATGACCCGCAGACCATTTCAGTCCCTGGGACGGTCATTGCTGCACACACGCCTCCGATCCGCTGCAGGCGTGTGGCCGCGGCGAGGGGGACCGCGCCGGCCTAGCGGGAACGATAAGCGCACAATGCCAGCAAAAGCTCACGAAACACCGTCAAGACGCCAGCCGCCGATCACCGATTGCTCACCGACCCGGGTACGCTGCCGTCATGTCTGTGCTGCGTCCGTGATCCGCTGGTGCCACTAACGTAACCACACAACACAAGAGCACACCAACAAGCGCAGCGCAGCAGGCCAGGAAGAGGTGCTGGGGCGTGGAGTTCGGGCTGCTGGGGCCGCTGGTAGTCCGTGATGGCACGCGCACGGTAACCGTGTCGGCGCCACAGCAGCGCGTGCTCCTGGCCGCCCTGCTGCTGAACGCCGGCCGCGTGGTCAGCCTGGACGCGCTGGCCGAGGTGTTGTGGGATGGCGAGTCACCAGCCGGGGCACGGAGCGCGCTGCACAGCGCCGTGCAACGGCTGCGCGCCACCCTGGGCCCGTCCGGGGCCGACCTGATCGAGACTCAGCCACCCGGCTACCTGATCACGGTCGAGGACGGCGAGCTGGACGTACGGGCGTTCGGCATGCTGGCCTCGCGTGGCCACGCCGCGGCGGAGGCTGGCCGGTGGACGGAAGCGGCCGACCAGCTGCGCCAGGCGCTCGGGCTGTGGCGCGGCGAGCCGCTGGCCGACGTGCCGTCGCTGCTGCTGCGGGACCGCGAGGTGCCGCCGATCGTGGATCAGCGGCTGCAGGCGCTGGCCACCCGCATCGACGCCGACCTGCAGCTGGGCCGGCACGGTGAGGTGGTCGCCGAGCTGCGCCAGCTGGTCGCGGCCCACCCGCTGCAGGAGCAGTTCCACGCCCAGCTCATGCTCAGCCTGTACCGCAGCGGCCGGCAGGCCGACGCCCTGGCCGCGTTCCAGGACGTCCGGCGGGTGCTGGCCGACGAGCTCGGCATCGATCCGGGTCCCGAGCTGACCGCGCTGCACCAGCGCATCCTGGCCGCGGACAGCGAACTGCTCCGCCCGGACGGCAGCGAGCCGCCCGGCCCGGCGGAGACGGACAGCACGCCAACCGCGGCCGCGGGCCGGCGGGGCTCGGCAGCCGCGCAGGACCAGGTGGTGCCCCGGCAGCTGCCCCCGGCCACCCGGCATTTCGCCGGCCGGGCCGAGGCGCTCAAGGCGCTGGCCGGGCTGGCCGGCGAGGCCACCGGGGGCAGCACGGCCACCGTGATCGCGGTCATCGACGGGACGGCTGGGATCGGCAAGACCACGCTGGCCCTGCACTTCGCGCACCAGGTCGCGGACCGGTTCCCGGACGGGCAGCTGTACGTGAACCTGCGCGGCTTCGACCCGGCCGGCCCGCCGATGCCGCCGGCCGAGGCGATCCGGCTGCTGCTGGATGCGCTGTCCGTGCCGTCCGCCCGGATGCCCTCCGGGCTGGAAGCGCAGTCCGGCCTGTACCGCAGCGTGCTGTCCGGCAAGCGGATCCTGGTGCTGCTGGACAACGCGCGCGACGTGGACCAGGTCCGGCCGCTGCTGCCGGCCAGCCCTGGCTGCCTGGTCATCGTGACCAGCCGGAGCCAGCTGACCGCGATGGTCGCTGCGGAGGGCGCGTTCCCGCTCACCCTGGACGTGCTGGACGAGGCCGACGCGCACGAACTGCTGGCCCGCCGCCTCGGCGCGGAACGGGTGGCCGGCGACCTGCCCGCGGCGGACGAGCTGATCCAGCTGTGCGCCGGGCTGCCGCTCGCGCTGAGCATCGCGGCCGCGCGCAGCGCCAGCCAGCCCGGGCTGTCCCTGGCCGCGCTGTCCGCCGAGCTGCGCGGCGCCGGCGGACGGCTGGACGCGCTCGACGCGGGCCACGTCGCGACCAACGTGCGGGCCGTGCTCTCCTGGTCATACCAGCAGCTGAACGCCAGTGCCGGGCGGCTGTTCCGCCTCCTCGGTCTGCACGCCGGGCCGGACATCAGCGCCGCGGCCGCCGCCCGGCTGGCCGACCTGCCGCCGGAGGACGCACGGCGGACACTCAGCGAACTGACCCGGGCCCACTTGCTGTTCGAGTACGCGCCAGGCCGGTTCGCCAGCCACGACCTGCTCCGGGCCTACGCGGCCGAGCTGACCCAGTCCGAGGACAGTGCCGACGAGCGGCGCGCGGCCGTCGGCCGGATGCTCGACCACTACCTGCACACCGCGGCCTCAGCCGGGCTGCTGCTGCATCCCACCCGCCGGCCGGTCACTCTGGCCGCAGCCGGGCCAGGAGCCACGGCTGAGCACATCGCCGACGTCGCCCAGGCCCGGGCCTGGTTCCAGGCCGAACGCCGGGTCCTGATCGCGGCCGCCGCCCAGGCCGCGCAGGCGGGCTTCGATGCGCACGCCTGGCAGATTCCCTGGGCTATGTCCCGGTTCCTGGAAACTCAGGGCCGCTGGCACGAGTGGACCATCACCGAGCAGATCGCGCTGGCCGCCGCGCGGCGGCTGGGTGACCGGGTCGCCCAGGCGGGCGCGCTGCAGCGGTGCGGCTACGCCAATGCTCTGCTGGGCAACTATGACGACGCTCACAGACAACTCGGGCAGGCGCTGCACATCCACGCCGAGAACGGGGACCAGGCCGGGCAGGCTTACGCGCACAACGGGCTGGCCGGCATGCTGAACTTCCAGGGCCGCTACGAGGAAGCACTGACCCACGCCGAGCAGGCGCTGGATTCGTACACGGTCATCGGCGACCAGTCTGGCCGGGCCCTCGCGCTCAACTCCTGTGGCTGGTTCCACACCGTGCTCGGGGATCAGCCCCGGGCCATCAGCTACGCCAGCCAGGCGCTCGACCTGTTCCGCAAGCTCGGCAACATGGACGGGGCGGCCGGGGCACTGGACAGCCTGGGGTATGCCGAGCAGCAGGGCGGGCGGTTCACCGATGCCATTCGGTACTACCGGGAGGCGGTCGAGCTGAACCGGGAGATCGGCAACCGGTGGGGGCTGGCCGAGACACTCGACCACCTGGGCGATTCGCAGCATGCCGCCGGCAATCTGGCCGGGGCCCGGCTAGCCTGGGAAGAGGCGGGCGCGATCCTTGATGACCTAGGCCACCCCGACGCTCCCCCAATCCGCCGCAAGCTCCGCGAACTCGACGCAAGCGACGCTCGCTAACTGCGCCCGGCTGGCCAGCCAGGTGGCGGCCCGGCGAGCTGGAGTTTCCCTCACCGGACAGAGCCGAGTGCCGGAGGGCAGTAAAGATCAAGGTGACCTCAGGCCTGCTGACGGAAACCCCCTGGGTGAGGGCATCCTGGCCGCCGGGATTCACGGCGACATCAGCAACGTCGCCATCCGGCACAACGCGGTCGTGCACAACGACCTCGGCGGCGGCGTGCCGCCCGCGTCGGCCTACTTCGAATGCCAGCCATCGGGCCCGATTCCCGGTGACTGCGGGGAGGGCGTGCACTTCATCGCGGTGGCCAACTCCACGGTGAACGGCAACTTCATCGCGCACAACTCCGGCGGGGTGCTGCTCACCGACGAGACCGGGCCGACGCACAACAACCTCATCGCGAACAACGTCGTCACCCGCAACGAGAGCGACTGCGGGATCACCGTGCCCGGGCACAACCCGGCCGCGGTCAGCGCCAGCGGCCAGCCGCAGCCGAGCGTGGCCGGGGTATATGACAACGTCATCGCACACAACGTGGTTACGTTCAACGGCCTCAAGGGCGACGGCGCGGGTGTCCTGTTCGCCAACGCCTCGGCCGGCACGGCGTCGTACAACAACCTGGTCATCGGCAACTTCATCGCCGGGAACGGGCTGTCCGGCGTGACCATGCACGCGCACACGATCAAGCCCGGGCAGTTCGAGCTGCTCAGCGGCAACAAGATCATCGGAAACCGGATCGGCACGAACAACATCGACGGCGACACGCTGGACGCGCCGGCCTCGCCCAAGGACCTGAAGACCACCGGTGTGCTGGTCTTCTCCGGCGGCACCCCGGTCTCCGTGATCGTCGCGCACAACCGCATCTTCAACAACCACTTCGGGATCTGGCTGAGCAAGCCGGTCACCGCGTTCGGGCTCGGCACGAACTCGTTCCACAACGTGTTCAAGCCGATCTCGGCCGGCCACTGACCGATAACCAGCTGATCCATTACCAGCGGCGGTCCCGGCCTGGCCGGGACCGCCGCTGGGCCGCCACTTATGCCCCGGCCACCGAGCCGGGCACTAACACGGCCAGGCCGTTGGCGCTGAGCTGCTCGTCGGCGTTGATCAGGTGCATCACCGCGTTGATGAGCGGTAGTCGTAGTTACGCTCCCCGCCGGGCGTCTCCGGCAGCGACGAGGTGGCCGCGGCCAGCAGCGCCCCGCCGCTGCTGCGCCTGGACAACGTGATCATCACGCCGCACGCCGCGTACTACTCCGAAGAAGCGATCCACACCGTACGTGACTTCGCGGCCAGCGAAATGGTGCGCGTCCTGACCGGCAAAGCGCCGCTGTCGCCGGTCAACACCGTCTAGGTCGGAGGCGGCTCGCGGCCCGGCGGCGTGAGCAGCGAGCGCAGGTGCCGTACCGCAGGTGACCCGTGGGCCAGCACCTCGTCGTGCAACTCGCGTTCGCTCCACCCCGGCCGCGCCGCACGCAGCCGCGCCACCAGGTCGCTGACCTCGGTGTATCCCACGTAATAGGTGGACAGCTGGGTGGCGGTGAGCTGCGCGCGCCGCCACTTGCCCGCCGCCTCACCTTCTTCCTGGAAGCCACGCCCGGTCATCAGCGCCATCGCGCCGGCCTCGGTCAGGTCACCGGCGTGCACCCGGACATCCAGGATGGTGTTGATGATCGTGCGCAGCCGCATCTTGAGCTGCTGCATCCGCAGCGCGGCGGGATTCCCCTCGCCCGGGTATCCGTGCCGGACCATCAGTTCTTCGGCGTACACCGCCCAGCCCTCGACGAACGACCCGGACCTGAACGCGGCCCGCACCGGCGTGCCGTCGCGGAACCGGCGGGCGTGGGCCAACTGCAGCACGTGCCCTGGCGCCGCCTCATGCACCACGAGGTTCTGCACCATGTGCCGGTTGTACTCACGGTAAAAGGACCGGACCCGGCCGGCGGGCCAGTCCCGCGGCGTCGGCGACACGGCCACGAACGTCGGCTGCCCGTCCGCCTCCAGCGGCCCGGGCGCGTCGCAGTAAGCGATGGCCACGCCACGGTCGATCTCCGGCATCTCGATGATGTCCACCGCATCGTCGTGCACCGTCAGCAAACTGCTTTCTTGGCTGAACGCCAGTGCCTGGTGATAGGCCTGCCCGACCAGTCCCAGGATCGTCCGGTCGTCGGGCGCGTCCGCGGCCAGCCCGGTCAGGACCCGGCCGACGCCGCCCGCCCCCAGCCGGGCCGCGGTCTCGGTGATCTGCGCTGTCGTCTCATCCAGGTCGGCCTCGGCGCGGGCCAGCAGTTCCTCTGGCGACGTCCCGGACTCCAGGGTGTGGAACAGCTTGCGGGCGAACAGCTCCGGCCCGATCCGCGGATCACGGAAGTCCTGGTCGCGGGCGCCGTCCGCCAGCCGCTGCTCCAGCCAGCGGCGATGCTCAGTGATCGCGTCCAGCGCCGCGGCCCGTGCGGCGGAGAGGTCTGCTGGCACCGCGTCGTCCGGCGCCGCGGCGAGGGTGCGGTCCAGTTCCGGCCCGATCAGCCGCTCGGTCCCCTCGAACTGGCTGATCGCGGTGTCCAGGTGTACCAGGGGCAGCCTGGCCACTGCTATCGACCGCGCCGCCGCCAGCGCTTCCGGGACCGCGCTCAGCCGCCTGGCCAGGCTGCTCAGCCGGCTCGGCAGCGGCGCGAAGTCCCGGGCCAGCAGCAGGTAGATGGCCCGGCCGGGGTTGGCCAGCATCGGGTTCCACTCGTGCTCGCGCAACTCCGTGGTGACGAACAGCACCCGTTCCAGCTGCGCGAACAGGATCTGCGCGTCCACCCGGTACTCCGCGGACAGCTGGCCCAGGTTCACCGCGGCCGCCTCGGCGAACCGGTCCGCGCACCAGCGGGCCAGCTCGTCGTAGTACGCGGCGGTGCCGATGGTGAGCCGGCCGTCGTGCGCGTGCTCGCCGAGCAGCGTGGCGAGTTCCGGCCGCCGCTCCAGCAAGCCGCCGACGGTGGACTGGGCCAGCGCGGCGAATGCGGCGTCAGCGTCGGGCATGAGCCCGACTATAGAGACGCTCCATGACGGTACAGTTCCCGCACCCGGGTCCATGCCGCCAGGCCCAGGGCCGCGACGCCAGCCAACTCGACCGCGGTGACGATCGCGAGGGCGGCACCTAGGGCGCTGAGCGTACCGAAGGCCACGCCAGCCACGACCGCAGCGGCGAGGAACGACACCGCCAGCAGCGCCAGTCCGGTGACGGCAATGGGCACCGGCCGGGAACGCAGCCGCCCCCGTGACCGGGCGGCAGCTATCGACCCGGCCAGCACCGCTATCTCCACCATTTCCGGGGTCACCGTCGCGAATTCGACGACCGGCGGGCAGCCCACGCTGACTCTCACGGCGGGACCGGAGGTGTTCGGCGGCACCGGCAAGCAGGTACTGACGATCGACGCCACGACTGGGATGCCGATCAGTTCCGTGGTGAGTGACCTGGGGCGCACGTGCCGACATCAATCGAGAACTACCAGGTCTCCCGGGTAACGCTGGCCAACGTCGAGGCGGGCAGGTTCTGACTCAGCCGGATATGACCGTGCGAGCCGTCCTTACCGGGGCAGCCCACACGGTCGCGCCGTGCTGCTGGCGGCCGCGCGCCGCAGAGTGTCGGTGGCAGGCAGTAGCGTTCGGCTGTGATCGAGGGAACGCTGCTGGCGGAGAGCCTCCGGATCGGGACAACCCTGGCGGACCTGAACCTGACCGTCCGCAAGATCAGCCGGTACCGGGTGCCGGGCGCTACCTCCGACCAGCCCGGCGTCTGGACCGCGCTGGATTTCACGGCGGACGAGGGGCAAGCCGACGAGCTCGCGCGGGCGTTCGCCGGTGCGCTGGAGCAGCCCGGCTGGTACGTGAACTTCGAGTCGCCGACGGAGAGCTTCGTGATGTTCCCGGGCCGGATCTTCCGGTACCCACGCGGCGATGCGGCGGGCCGGGCTGAGGCACAGGCGTACGGACGGCAGCTGGCCATCCCAGAACCGCAGCTGGATTGGACAGTCTGAGGTCAGGCGAACGGAGGTCAGGCAAACAGAGGTCAGGTAAACAGAGTGCCCTGGCTCATCGGCTGCGGCAGCGGGCCGAGGTCCTCCTCCCGGATCACGCTGCCGTCACCCCGGATGTGCCGCACCGGGATCCCCCGTGCGGTCAGCACCCGGCCGACCAGCACCCGCCGGTGGCAGCGCCGGGGATCTTCCTCGCTGCACAGCATGGCCACCCGCTGCCGGTCCGACTCGGCCAGCAGCCGCCGCAGCCCGGCGGTGAACCGCTCGGTGCGGGCCAGCGCGCCGTAGCGAACGTGACCGTCACCGTCGTAGAACTCCGGCTCCGGCGGCCGCCCGCCGAGTTCCGCGCCCAGGAACAGATAGCCCAGCCCGGCCTCGGACAGCGCCGCGCCGAACCGCTCCCGGTTGAACTGCGGGTTGTAGCGGGAAAACGGCCGCGAACGGATATCCGCGATTAGTTCGATCCCGGGCCCGCGCAGCACGGCGAGCAGCGCCGGCAGCTCGTGCCTGGAGTGGCCCACGGTCCAGATCGTCATCCCACGTCCGAGGCTACGCCGGGCCTACCGGAGGCTGACGTCGCCCTTCACCAGCGCCAGCAGCGCCGAGAAATCCGATCACCATCCCGTAGACCCAGCCGGGTTCGGCCTGGGTGGCCGCCTGTACCTCGGCCCGGGCGGCCAGCGGCCGGCCACTATTTGACAAAACCGATAATCTCAGATCTTGTTGTCCTTTTTCCCGATTCGTACCC
This sequence comes from uncultured Actinomycetes bacterium, assembly GCA_963834705.1. GTDB lineage: Bacteria > Actinomycetota > Actinomycetes > Streptosporangiales > Streptosporangiaceae > RYN-230. Next base: position 198,427 of record CAWICV010000014.1, on the reverse strand, counting down.
GTGTGCTGGGGGCGGCCGGAGTGCTGGCCGCCCTGGCCGCCGCATCCGGTTGCAGCGTGCGGGATACGCCCACCCCCGGGGCGGCCCAGCACAGCGTTCCCGCCGCCCCGGCTAGCAGCGTCGCCGTACCGTCCAGCACCCAGGCCGCGTGCGATCCGGCCGCGGTGCTGGCCAGCTGGAGCCCGGCGCGGCGCGCGGCCCAGCTGGTGGTCGCGCCGGCTGACGAGGACGACGTGCTGGCCGCCCGGCCGATGGTCGAGGCCGGAGTCGGCGGCCTGCTGCTGTTCGGCTCGGCGGCGCCGCCCGGCCTGCCCAGGCAGCTGGCCGCGCTGCGCCGGCACGCCCCGGGCGGGCTGCCGCCGCTGGTCTCGACGGATGAGGAGGGCGGCGAGATCCAGCGGATGGCCAACCTGGTCGGCAACCTGCCCTGGCCGCGGACGATGGCCGCCACCATGACCCGGGCCCAGGTCCAGACGCTGGCCACGCGGGTCGGCCGCCGGATGCGGGCGGCCGGCATCACCATGGACCTGGCACCGGTGCTCGATTTGTCGGACAGCCCGGGCCCGAACGCCAGCTACCCGGACGGCCCGCGTTCGTTCAGCGTGCACCCGGCGGTGGCCACCGCGTACGGCCTGGCCTTCGCCCGGGGGCTGCAGGACGGCGGCGTGATCCCGGTGGTCAAGCACTTTCCCGGGCTGGGCCAGGCCAGCGCGAACACGGACTTCGGGGCGGCCACCGATCCGCCGCTGCCGGTGCTGGCCCAGCGGGCGCTGCGGCCGTTCCAGGCCGCGATCAGACATGGTGTGCCCGCGGTGATGGTGGGCGAGGCGTCCATCCCCGGGCTGACCCACGGGCTGCCCGCCACCCTGTCCAGCCCGGCCATCACCGGCGTGCTGCGCCACCAGTTCGGCTTCCATGGCCTGGTGCTGACCGACTCGCTGTCCGCGGCCGCCATCCAGCGGGCCGGCTTCGGCATCCCGCAGGCGGCGGTGCGCGCCATCACGGCCGGCGCTGACATGGTCACGTTCGACGCCGTCAACCCGCCCGCCACCACGGCCGCGGTCATCGCCAGCCTGGTCGCGGCGGTCCGCTCCGGTCGGCTCCCGCAGGCCCGGCTGGACAGCGCGGTGCAGCACGTGCTGCGGGCCAAGGGCCGGCCCGTCTGCGGCTGATCCGGGCCCGCTTGGCTTCCCGCCGGCACCTTGGCTCCGCCGGCACCTTGGCTTCCCGCCGGCCTGGCACCTTGGCTTCCGCCGCACCTGGCTTCCGCTGGCGCGCTGGCTGGCCCGGCCGCTGGTACGGTTGGTGATGAAGGGGAGTAGTCCCTCGCCGGCTGGTCGACATACTGGCGCGCGGTGCGTGCCCGGCCACCGGGTCATGGCCACCGAATCACGGTGCTGTGGCGGACGAGACCTTCGGCTGTTGAGCACATCCGGCCGGAGGACCCTGTACAGCTTCCGGTCCGGGTGAAACCCGACCGAAGGAATCCGCATGACCTATCTCGCCGCCGCGGGTATCGCGTTCGTGCTCATGTTCCTCGGTGAACTGCCGGACAAGTCGCTGTTCGCCTCGCTCGTCCTCGGCACCCGGTACCGGCCGCTGTATGTCTGGGCCGGGGTGGCCGCCGCGTTCACCGTGCACGCCGGGATCGCGGTAACCGCGGGGCGGCTGCTGGCCCTGCTGCCGCGGCACCTGGTGGACGGCGTGGTGGCCGGGCTGTTCGTGGCCGGCGCGGCCTACCTGTTCGTGAGCAGCTTCCGCCAGCAGCCGCCAGAAGATCTGGACGCGGCCCGGCAGGGCGGGCCGCCCCCGACGTTCGCCCGGGTCGCGGGCACCAGCTTCGCCGTCATATTCCTGGCCGAATGGGGGGACATCACCCAGCTCACCGCAGCCAACCTGGCCGCCAAGTACGACCCACTGTCGGTGTTCGTGGGGGCCACGCTCGGGCTGTGGGCGGTGGCCGCTATCGCGATCAACGTGGGGGCGAAGAGCCTCAGCCTCATCCCGATGGCGTGGGTACGCCGGATCACCGCCGCCATCCTGCTTGCCCTGGGCGGCTACACCGCGTTCGCCGCCCTCACCGGCTGATCCTCCGGCGGCAACCCGGCCCGCCGGGCGCCATCGGTGGCTACCCTCTTCTCCTGATGTCCCGTGCCATCTGGACCGTTACCGTTACCGCTGCCGCCGTCGTGCTGGCCGGGTGCGGCGCCGCGCCAGCCAGCCACCACCGGGGCGCCGCGGCCCGGACGCCGCCGGCCAGCCGCCCGGCGGCCACGCCGGCCCGGCCCACCAGCACGCCCGCCAGCGCCCCGGCCACGGCCGAGCCGGCCGCCGTGGCCGCGGCCGACGCCACCGCGCCGCCGCGGCTGCCGCATTCGCCGCACGGCGGGCCGGGCCGGTTCCCGCCCACCGGCTCCGGTGTGCTGAACGGCAAGATCGTGCTGGTCGACCCGGGGCACAACGGCGGCAACTTCGCGGCGGCGCCGGTCATCAACCGGCTGATCTGGAACGGCCGGGAAAGCGAAACCTGCGACACCACCGGCGCCGAGACCGACGGCGGCTACACCGAAGCCCAGTTCAACTGGAACGTGGCCCGCTACCTGACCGCCGACCTGCGCGCCGCGGGCGCCACCGTGGTGCTCACCCGCACCTCCAACACCGGGGCCGGCCCGTGTGTCACCGAGCGCGCCGCCCTTGGCAACCAGGCGCACGCCAACGCGGCGGTGTCCATCCACGCCGACGGCGGGCCACCGGGCGGCCGCGGCTTCGCCGTCCTGGAGCCGGTGGCGGACGGGATCAACAACGCCATCATCGGCCCGTCCGCCCGGCTCGGCACCGATCTGCGCAACGCGTTCGAGGGCGGCACCGGGGAGCCGGCCAGCAGCTACGACGGGGTGGACGGCATCCAGCCCCGGGACGACCTGGGCGGCACCAACCTGTCCACCGTGCCCAAGGTGTTCATCGAATGCGCCAACATGCGCAACGTCACCGACGCCGCGCTGCTCGTCTCCCCGGCCTGGCAGGCCAGAGCGGCCCGGGCCATCGCGGCCGGCCTGACCAGGTTCCTCACCAGCCACTAAGCCCGGGCCACGGGACCGGCCCGCGCGCTGCTCAGCCGATCTGGGACAGGCCCTACTCGTCCCGGTTCAGGCCCGGACGGTCCTGGTCAGGTGCGCGTACACGACGATGTCGTCCAGATACTGCCGGGTGGCGGTATCGAACGGGCCACCACAGGTGATCAGGCGCAGGCCCGGATACTTGACCATGCCGTACACGTCGGAGGTGGGGAACGCGGTCTTGACCACCTTCTGCACCCCATCCACGGTGAAGATCGCGGTCGAGCCGTTGGCCCGCATGACCTTGATCTGGTTCCCCCGGTGCAGTGTCTTGATGTAGTAGAACACCGAGATCCCGGTGAACGAGTTGACGTGCCCGAGGATGACCGAGGTGCCGTCCTGGCCGGGGGTGACACTGCCGTCGTACCAGCCGGACAGGTTGTGGTTCCCCAGCGGCGGCACCGCCACCGTGTGGTTCGCGGCCAGGCCCAGCCGCATCACCGGGGCGTTCACGTCCAGCTTCGGGATCTCGATCTGCACCGGCCGGGAGAAGGCCAGCGGCTTGGCGACCCCGCCATCCAGGCCGGGCACACTGGTCCCCACGTTGGCCGGGATCTGCTCGGCCGCGCCGTACAGGTGCCCGCGCTCGGCTACCGCCCGGGCGACCACCGCCGCGCCGGCCAGCACCAGCACGGAGCCGAGGACCATGACGAGCCGGGCCGGCCCGCGCCGCCGACGCCGGCGCCGGTCGTCGTAGCGTGGCCCCTCGCACTCGGGCTCATCGAACAGCCCCTGCGCGGCGCGGGGCCGGTACCCCCGATCCTGGTACCCCTGATCCTGGTAATCCTGATCTTCGCAGCCCTGATCGTCATAGTAGGGCGACTGATACAGCTCGTCCGGGTAGTCGTCCTGGTAAAGCTCGTCCTCGAAAAGGCCCCGGACCGGCCGGGCCGGCCCGCTGCGGCGGCGACGTCGCGGTAGCTCCATCCGGGTGATTCGCTTCCTGGGAGTCGGAGACGGCCGGCTGGCTCCCGGTCGGGCCGTGGCGCGGCCCGGACCGGGAACCAGGCCCGATCAGGCGGAGGTGTGCCGCCGCCGGCGGCGCAGCCCGATGATCGTGAGGCCGGCTCCAGCCAGCAGCACGGCGATGCCCGCAGCCAGCTCCGGCAGGATGCTGGCGGAGTGCAGGCTGCCGCCGGCACCGGTGTTGGCCGAGCCCATCGGCATGGTGCCCAGCGTCGGGGTGGTGCCGGTACCGGTGGTGGTGCCCGCGGGCATGGTGGCCGCTGGCATCGCCGCGCCGGTGACGTTCACCATGGTGGACGCCGGCATGGTCGTGGCGACCGTGGTCTGCAGGACACAGACCGCGACGACCGCGACCGCCTGCTGCACATGCACGATGACGGTGAACCGGCTGGGCGGCATGATGTGCAGCAGGCCGGCCGCCATCAGCGGCAGCGACGTCTTCACGACGAACATGCCACCGGTGAGGTTCGCCATCGCCCCGCTGAGCGGGACACTGCCGGACTGCGCCCCGGCCAGCGGCAGCGCGCCGCTGAACGAGACGGCCGACGTGCCGGCCGGGTACGACCCGCCCAGGCCGTTGGCTGGCGACGAGAGCATGACCGTGTCGGTCGAGCCGACCGTGTTGGGGCCGGACGTCCTCAGCGTCATCGGGACCCGGTCCATCTGGTGCATGGTCTGCCCGGCCACGGTGACCGTGCAGGCGTACATCGGCCCGGTGGTCGCCGCCGCCACGGTCGCTGCGGCCACCGTGATCTGCACGGCGGTGGCGGTCATGGCGGTCCGCGTGCAGTTGAACGCGGCCAGCATGGTCCCGGCGACCAGGGTCACCCTGAGCGTGGCCGGCGCCATGATCGACGCCGTGCCCGCCGCCGACGGGATCGCCGAGCCGGTGCTGGTGATGGCCCGAATCTGCGACGCCGCCCCGGCAGGCATGGTGGTCATGCCGGTCAGGGCGACGGTGCTGGCGGACATCCCGGTGGAGCTGGCAGTCCCGGCCGCGGTGACCCGGGTCAGCGACGGCAGCTGGGTGCTGTCGGCCGCGGGCAGCTGCATCACCTGGGTGGTGAGCGTGACCGCCGCCGCGGTGCCGGCCATGCCTGAGGTCGGCGCGCTGAGTGTCGCGGTCAGGGTGACTGGTGTGCTGGTAGTGACGCCGGACAGGGTGCATGAGTAGCTGACCGGCGTGCTGGCAAAGGAGGGGTTCGCGTTAGCCGGGATGACCGGACCGGTGACCGTCGCGGCGGAAGCACCGCTCACACCGGCAAACAACCCCGACACCGCCAGGACGAGTGTGCTGCCCGCCCACACCGCGCGGCCTATCACATTCCCTTGGTGGAACACGTTCTGGCCCTTCTTCAGATGGCCCGCTCCGTGAGTTGGCCCGCTCCAAGAGGGACGCGCGTTCAGCACACTAGGAGCAGCCCTAGAGCGCAGGCAAAGGAATGCAGCCGCCCGTAATATGGCCGCAAGATGTGCCGCTGATTACCATCAGCTGGTGATCAATCCACCGCTGCCCCGGTTCCCGGACGGGTTCCACTGGGGCGTCGCCACGTCGGCATACCAGATCGAAGGCGCCGTGCACGAGGACGGGCGGGGCGTGTCGATCTGGGACACGTTCTGCCAGCAACCCGGGAAGATCAGGAACGGGGACACCGGCGAGGTGGCCATCGATTCCTACCATCGCTGGGCCGACGACGTCGCGCTGCTGGCCGGCCTGGGCGTCACCGCGTACCGGTTCTCCATCGCCTGGCCGCGGGTCCAGCCGGCCGGCACCGGGCCAGCCAACGAAGCCGGGCTGGACTACTACGACCGGCTGACCGACGCGCTGCTGGCCGCGGGCATCACCCCGGTGCCAACGCTCTACCACTGGGACCTGCCCCAGCCGCTGGAGGACGCCGGCGGCTGGCTGGCCCGGCCGACCGCGCAGCGGTTCGCCGACTACGCGGCGCTGACCGCATCCCGGCTGGCCGACCGCATCCCGCTGTGGGTCACGCTGAACGAGCCGTTCGTGGTCACCGCGTTCGGCTACGCGCTCGGCGTGCACGCACCAGGCCTGGAGCTGATGCTGGGCGCGCTGCCTACCGCCCACCACCAGCTGCTCGGGCACGGCCTGGCCACGGCGGCGCTGCGCGCGGCCGGCGTGCGCCAGGTGATGCTGGCCAACAACTACACGCCGGCCTGGGCGGCCAGCGAGAGCCCGGCCGACCGGGCCGCCACGGCCGCGTACGCCACCCTGCACAACTGGCTGTTCACCGACCCGGTGCTGGCCGGCCGCTACCCCGACCTGAGTGCGTTCGGCCTGGCCAGCGACGCCGCCGACCCAGCCAGCGGGCTGGCCTGCGTGCAGGACGGCGACCTGGCCGTCATCGCCGCACCAGTGGACGGCCTCGGGATGAACTACTACCTGCCGACCCGGCTGTCCGCGCTGCCGGACTCACCGCTGCCGTTCCAGATGCAGCCGATCCCCGGCTACCCGGTCACCTCGTTCGGCTGGCCGGTGGTGCCGGCCGGGCTGACCGAGATACTCGGCCAGCTCGGCAGGCGCTACGGCAGTGCCCTGCCGCCGCTGTACATCACCGAGAACGGCTGCGCGCACGACGACCAGGTGGACGGCGACGGCCGGGTGGACGACCAGTTCCGCGTCGACTTCATCGACAGCCACCTGCGCGCGCTGCACGCCTCGATCCGCGACGGCCTGGACGTGCGCGGCTACTTCCACTGGACGCTGGCCGACAACTTCGAGTGGGGCGAAGGGTTCACCCAGCGGTTCGGCCTGGTGCACGTGGACCACGCCAGCCAGGCCCGCACGCCGAAGTCGTCCTACTCCTGGTACCGCGACGTGATCGCGGCTCAGCGCGGCACATGAACCAGGTTCTGACCTGGCACGTTATGGCGCTAGCGCCGCCTCAGCGGCGTCGTCCCAGGCGGCCCGCAGCGCGGCCAGGAACACCTCGGCCGGCTGGGCCCCGGAGACCGCCCGCGACCCACCGATGAGGTAGAACGGGGCCCCGCCGATGCCGAGACGGCGGGCCTGCCGCGCGTCGTCGTGGATTGCTGGTCAGGTCAGCGGCAGCTCGGCCCAGACCGTCTTGCCGCCGTCGGCTGGCTGCACACCCCAGCGGGCCGAGACGACGTCCACCAGGCGCAGCCCGTGGTTCAGCGAGACCGGCAGCGGCGGATCCCCGGGCGAGCCGGCCAGCGGGCGGGCATCTTCGACCTGGATCCGGACCGCCTCCGCGGCCAGCATGAGGCTGACGGTGAACCCGGACCCGGCGTGCCGCACCGCATTGGTGGTCAGTTCGCCGACCACGATAGCCACGTCGCTGACCAGGTTCACGCCGCAGCGTTCCTCGATCCGCCAGCTGCGCAGCAAGTCCAGCGCGAAGTGCCGGGCCTCCCGGGGAGCGTCCGGGTCCAGCGGGAAGGACCGGGTCGCCCGGGCCCGGGCCTGGCCGGTGCTGGATGGCGTGCTGACCACGGCCGCGTGCAGGCGGCACACCTCGGCTAGCGCGGCGCGCTCGGCCGTCCCGGTGGCGGGTGTCTCGGGGTATCCGCAGTACAGCCCGAATGGGATGTCGCGGCCCAGGTCATTCCACAGTCCTTCGAGTTCCAGGGCGGCGTTGAGCTGTCCCGCCTCCCAGAGCAGAGCGACCATCTCGCCGTACACCCGGACCGGCCGGCCAGCCGCGCCCGCCGCCCTGATCACCTGCCCGACCTCGGCCTCGAAGCTGGCCGCATCTATCTCGCCAGCGCTGGCGAAACGGCTCAGCAGGGCGGCCGCGTCGATGGCCTGGTACCGGCCATCCGCCCGGGCGGCCGCGATATCGGCATCCACCCCGGCCAGGTAAGACTCGAACGCCAGCCGGTGCGCCGGGGTAGCCACCACGGCCACCGCACAGCCAGCGTCCAGCCCCTCGGCCAGATACTCTCCCACCCCCGCGGCGAGTTCACAGTCCCTGGCGTAGAACTGGACCACGTGCCCGCGCTGGGCCGCTCCCGCCAAACCGGGTGAGACGGCCACCGTCAGTGCCTCCATTCGCCGACAAAGTCCCAGGACACACCTACTCTACCCACCGAGTAACCGGTCATTCAGAACGTGCTGGGCTCGCCGGATCCCGGCCCGCCGGGCCAGGACGGGGTGTCCGGCAGCGCCGGAGAGAATACCCACAGCACCCGGGTCGGCCCGTTCCCGGGCCGGACCTGGAAGGTGTGGCCGGTGCTGCCCGGGAACGTGAACGCGTCGCCCTCGTCCAGGGTGACCAGCTGGCCGGCCACGGTGATCTCCAGCTGCCCGGCCAGCACGAAGACGAACTCGACGTCCGCGGGCAGCGAGTAGGGTTCCGCGCCGCTGCCCCCGCCCGGCTCGATGTCGCTGAGGATGGCCTGCATCCGCTTCTCCCCCGCGGGGGTGAGCAGGTACTCGCGCACCCCGCTGCCGCCGAAGTTGATCGCCGGGTAGGCGTCGCGCCGGATGACCTCGCCCCGGGACGGCTGGAACAGCGAGCCAGCCGAGATGTCCAGCGCCGCGCACAGCCGGATCAGCGACGCCACCGAGACGTTGGCCAGGTCGCGTTCCAGCTTGGAGACGAACCCCTTGGTCAGCCCGCTCTGCTCGGCCACCTCGGCCATGCTCTTCCGGGCGGCCAGCCGGGCCGCCCGCAGCTGCGGGCCGATGCCGACGCCAGCCGGGCTGTCACTCCTGGCGGTGGCCACCGGCCCCTCCTCCTGAGGCAATCCCAGCACCCGGTACTGGCGTTCATGAAACAAGGGTTGACAGTGAGGAAACCTCTGGTGATCATACTGCCACCGGCCACCGGCACTGGGCTTCGGCCCCTCACCTACCTGGAGGCGAGATGGCGGCACAGTCCCGGGCACAGGCAACGGCGGAAGAGCTGGACAGCGGGCTGCTCGCGCAGATCGAGGTGCACTCGATCGACTGGATCCCGGACCCGGAGCGGCACGGCAAGAACTGGCAGCAGAGCAGATCCCGTTCATGGTGCTGCCGCCGATCGCGGGCTTCTCCTACACCGGCTGGTTCCCCAGCCACGTGACCAACGGCGTGGACTACTCCTGGCTGGTCGGCCTGGCCGTATCCGGCCTGGTCTACTGGCTGGTGTCCCGGTCGCTGGACGTGTCGGCCGAGCAGTCGGCCATCGATGCCAGCGAGCGGGAACTGCGCGCTATCGACGCCATCGCGGCCCAGGCGGCCGACTAACCGGCGGCGGCCGCCTGCTCCAGGGTGGCGACGTCGAGCTTGGTCATCTTCAGCATCGCCGCGAAGACCCGGGCCGCCGTGGCCTGGTCCGGGCCGGTGATCAGGTCCATGAGCACCGCGGGGACGACCTGCCAGGACAGCCCGTACCGGTCGGTGACCCAGCCACAGGCCACCTCCTGCCCGCCCTCGGCCAGCCGGCTCCAGTAGTAGTCGACCTCGGCCTGGTCGGCGCAGGTGATCACCATCGAGATGGCCTCGGTGAACGGGCGCCCGGGCCCGCCGTTCAGCGCCAGGAACTTCTGCCCGTTGAGCGCGAACTCCACGGTCGCTACCGAGCCGGCCGCACCGGGGCCCGCCTCGGTGTACCGGCCGATCCGGCCCAGCTTGCCATCCTTGAAGATGCTCAGGTAGTAGGTGGCCGCCTCCTCCCCCTCAGTGTCGAACCACAGGCACGTCGTCAGCCCATCGCCCGCCATCACGTCCTCCTCAGCTCGGTCTGCGTCTGCTCTAGTGACGTCCCCGCCACGGCGAACTCACCGGGGATGAGTAACAGCCACCCGAAGCAATGCACCCGCGACGTTAGCGCGGTGAGTTTGCGGTCAGCGGTGACCGCAAACTCACCGCGCTGATGGATTGGCCGGGTCAGGCGGACTGGTACTGCCGGGCGGTCTCCTCGATCAGGGTCCGGCAGAAGGCGGGCAGGTCGTCCGGCTTCCGGCTGGTGATGAGGACGTTCGGGCCCTCCTTGCACACCTGGACCTCGGCGTCCACCCAGGTGCCCCCGGCGTTCCGGATGTCGGTCTGCACGCTGGGCCAGGAGGTCAGCGTCCGGCCGCGCACCAGGTCCGCTTCGACCACGGTCCACGGGCCGTGGCAGATGACCGCGGCGGGCTTGCCCGCCTCGAACATGGCCCGGATGAACCGCACCGCCTCGGGCACGGTGCGCAGCTGATCGGGATTGGCCACCCCGCCGGGCAGTACCAGCAGGTCGTAGTCGTCCGCGTTGGCGTCCCCGATCGCCTCGTCCACGTCGAAGGTGTCGCCCTTGTCCAGATGGTTGAACGCCTGGGCGGTGCCCGCTTCCGGGGCGAGCAGCATCGGCGTCCCGCCCGCGGCCTGCACCGCCTCCCAGGGCTTGGTCAGTTCGACCTGCTCCACGCCCTCGTTGGCGATCACGAATGCTACCCGGCGGCCGTCAAGCTCGTTAGCCATGACTCGCGTTCCCTCCGTTCGATGGCTGTGCAGGACCCGCTGCCCAGCTACGACCGGTTGACGCATCTAAATTTGCGCGGCGCTCAGCTCAGCCCGGCCAGCGCCCGGAGGCGAGCTCGGGTCCGGGTAACCGAAGGGGGACCGGAACGCCGAGCCGCCGGCGCAAATATTACGGAACGCGGACCGCATGCCGGTAGGGCTAGGGACGCGGCCCGTCCATCACTAACCTCACCTGGGTAATGAGCGAGGGACACCGGATCACTATGCGCTGAAAGGGATCTTGGTGAGGACGAGATACGACGGGCACGGTGGCGGCGCTCATCGGCCCAGAATGGTGGGACAACGATGAACCGTCGGGTACTCGCGATAGCGCTCGGCATTACCGCTGCCGTGGGCGGAGTAGTCGGTGGCGTGGTCGCCGTACATGGATCTGGCGCTTCGAACGTCAGCCTGTCCGCTAACTCGCACTTCGAGCACGAGCATATGGCGCGCATGGGCCGCATGTCGCAGCTGAGCGCCGGCTGGACGTTCAACACGCTGAACAACAGCAACGACCCCACGTTCAACCAGCTCCTGGGGGTCAACAACCGGGGCCAGATCGCCGGTTACTTCGGATCCGGGGCCAGGCGCCACCCGAACAAGGGCTACCTGATCAACCTGGCCGGGGCGAGCGCCACGTTCCAGAACGAGAACTTCCCGGTCGGCAAGCAGACCCAGGTCATCGGAATTAATGACATTGGGGTTACGGTCGGGTTCTGGTCCAGCCAGAACAGGCGAAACCTGTCGGACAATAACTTCGGCTTCTACACGCTGAACGGCCAGTTCCACAACGTGGTGTACCCCACCAGGAACATGTCGAGCCCGCCGGTCACTCAGCTCCTCGGGGTGAACAACCGCGACATCGCCGTGGGCTTCTTCAATGGGGCCGCCGGGGATTCGCACGCGTTCGAATTCAGTATCCGCGGTGGCTGGTTCCGCCGGCTGCACATCCCCGGCGCGATGAGCAGCACGGCCACCGGGATCAACAACCGGGGCGAGATCGTCGGCTTCTTCAGCAACAAGAGGGGCAAGACGTTCGGCTTCGTGATCACCCCGCGCGGCACCGTCATCGAGTTCAACATCCCAGGCGCCAGCTCCACGATGGCGTTCGGGGTCAACGACTTCGGCGCGGTCGTCGGCACCTTCATGCGGGGCTCCGGCAACAACGCCAAGTCGTTCGGCTTCGTCTGGCAGCCAGGCCGGGGCGTCCGGGTGGTGAACGACCCGCTGGGCCGTGGCGCCACCACGCTGAACGGCATCAACAACGCCGGTGACCTGGTCGGCTTCTACACCGACGCCAGGGGCAACACCGACGGCCTGCTGGTGGCCCGCGGCACCGTCAGCGCGGCCACCGCCCCACCTGTGACCAGCATCGGTACCGGCACTACCACCACGCCGGTCACGACGGCGCCGGCCGGTGTCGGGCCGACGCACTTCTGATCGGCTCAGCACCTAGCGCAAACCCGCACAGCACCGGGAACGGGCGGCCGGGACAACCGGCCGCCCGTTCCGTTTGCCATGACAGCGGGATCAGTGGACCCGGGTGCCCGGGTTGACCTGGCCGCCGGCCCGGTGACCCAGCGAACAGCCGGTGCGAGTGACCCGGCACTGGCGTTAGGAATACAGGGCGGGTTTCGTCACGGCGAGAGCGCTGGCACGCGGCCCGCGCTGGCACTCCTGATCACGTGGCGGCGGAACAGCTCGGCGGAGGGCAGCAGCCGCCGGTCCGCGGACCAGCTCAGCACCAGCTCGCGGGCCGCGCCCGGGTCGGTGATCTCCAGGTAGCGCAGCGGGCCGGGCGCGGCCTCCGGCGACCCGGTCCGCGGCGCCGGGACGATGGACACGCCCAGTCCGGCGGCCACGAAACCGCGCACGGTGGACAGGTCGTCACCCTCGAATACCACCTCGGGGCGGAACCCGGCCCGCTCGCACAGCTCGTCGCCCAGCCGGCGCAGCGCGGACATGCGGCCCAGGCTGATGAACGGCTCGTCGGCCACCTCGGTCAGGGCGATCTCATCCTGGATGGCCAGTGGGTGATCGGCGCGCAGCGCCAGCCGGAGTGGCTCGACGGCGATCAGCCGGGTGCGCACCGATGGGCTGCGCCCGCGCCGGGTGCCGATCTCCAGATCGGCCCGGCCGTCGGCCAGCGCGACCGCCTGTGCCTCGTCCCTGACCTGAGTGAGCTGGAAGCTGACCTGCGGGTGCGCAGCGCGGAAGCTGCGTACCAGGGCCGGTACCAGCCAGGTGCCGACCGACTGCTGGAAGGCCAGCGCCACCGTCCCGGTGTCCGGCTCGATGAGCTGGTTGACCGCGGCGACGCCGTCGTCAAGCTGGTGCAGCAGCGCGTCCACGTGCCGCTTGAACACCGCGCCCGCCTGGGTCAGCCGCAACGTGCGGCCGTGCCGCCGGAGCAGCGGCGTGCCCAGCTGCGCCTCCAGCCGGGCCAGGGCGCGGGACACCCCGGACTGGGTGACCATCTCCAGCTCGCTCACCTCGGTCACCGTGGTGCCGTCGGCCACCTGCTGGAACCAGCGCAGCGCATCTGTGTCCATATCCATGACCGTAGGTCATGAATTACCGAAGCTCCATGACTGCACAACCGAGGCTCAATCCGCCTGATCGTCAGCGCGGCGGGAAGACCAGCGGCAGGTGGCCGATGCCGACCACGCCGGCCGGCCAGGTCACCCGGGGGGCGGGGCCGGGAGCCAGTTCGTAGTCCGGTATCCGGTGGTGCCATTCCTCGATCGCCACCCGCATTTCCATCCGGGCCAGGTGCGAACCCAGGCAGCGGTGCGGACCGCCGCCGAAGGCCAGGTTCCGCTCCTGGCGGCCGAAGTCGATCACGTCCGGATCCGGGTGCCCGGCCGGGTCCCGGTCCGCCACCGCCACCATGATCTGCACCAGTGTGCCGGCCGGGATGAGCTGGCCGGCCACCTTCACGTCCTGGGTGGTGACCCGCGGCACGAACAGCAGCGGGCCATCCACCCGCAGCAGTTCCTCCACCGCTGACGGGATCACCGCCGGGCCGGCGGCGATCCGGCGGCGCAGTACGGGCTGGCTGGCCAGCACGGCGAATGCGGTGCTCAGTGCCGAGGTGACCGTCTCCAGCCCGGCCAGCACGAACAGGAAGGTCAGCCCGTAGATCTCCTCGTCGGTCAGCCGGTCGCCACCCGGATCGGCCAGCAACTGGCCGAGCAGGCCAGTACCGGTGCCATCCCGGCGCCGCTGGGCCACGTGCTCGACCAGGTACTCGAAGAGTTCGGTGCCCATCCGGATCGCGTGCTCGCCCCGGGTCTCCCCGGGTGCGCCGTCCCTGGTCCGGACCAGGCCTTCTTTCCAGATGTTCAGCCGGTCGCGGTCCTGGACGGGCAGGCCGAACAGGGTCAGGAACACCTGCGCGGGCAGCGGCACGGCCAGGTCGGCGACCAGGTCACAGTGGCCCCGCTGGGCTACGGCGTCGATCAGGTCGCGGGCCAGCGCGCGTACCTGCGGCAGCCAGGCCGCCACGCCGCGCGGGCTGAAGAACGGCTGCAGGATGCGCCGGTACCGGGTGTGCTCGGGCGGGTCGAAGGCGATCGGGACCAGCGGCAGCGGACTCCCGACCAGGTCGAACGCGCGGCGCGAGGAGAACAGCCCAGGGGTGCGGAGCGCAAACTCGGCACTCCCGGCCGAGGTGATCAGGTACGAGCCGAACGCGGTGCGGATTACCGGGCCTGCCTCGCGGAGGAAGCTGTAGGCGGCGGTCCGGTCCTCGGCCATCGGCAGCCGGTCCAGCCTGATCGGTTCGGGTGCTGCGGTCATCTCGGGTACCGGTCCTTCCCCTCCTAGGTCTGGCCTGGTCCGGGACCGGCCAAACCCGGCGCTACCGGGCGGCCTAGTCTGGCGGTAAGGCGCAGCCGGGAAGGGCCAGCCGGGTGGCTGCGTTGGTCACAGACGAGGCAGGTTCCAGCCCGGCCCTGGCGTGGCGTGAGCCCCCGGGCGGACAGCAATGGAGGTGACGGCGCCCGTGACGCTGCCGCAGGACACGACGGCCAAGTTCCAGGACTACGCGCACCCGGAAATGCTGGTCAGCACCGAATGGCTGGCCGACCACCTGGATAATCCGGGTCTCGTGGTGGCCGAGTCCGACGAGGATGTGCTGCTGTACGAGACCGGGCACATCCCAGGTGCGGTCAAGCTGGACTGGCATACCGAGCTGAACGACCCGGTGACCCGGGACTATGTGGATGGCGCGGGCTTCGCCCGGCTGATGTCCGGCAAGGGGATCTCCCGGGACACCACGCTGGTGCTATATGGCGACCGGAACAACTGGTGGGCGGCGTACGCGCTGTGGGTCTGCACCTTGTTCGGCCACCCGGACGTGCGGCTGCTGGACGGCGGCCGGGCCAAGTGGATCGCCGAGGACCGCCCGCTGACCACGGCGGTGCCGGACCGCCCGCGCACCGACTACCCGGTGGTCCAGCGCGATGATTCCCGGGCCCGGGCGTTCCGCGACCAGGTCCGCGCACATCTCGGCCAGCCGATGATCGACGTGCGCTCGCCGGGTGAGTACTCCGGGGAACTGCTGCACATGCCGGACTACCCGCAGGAGGGGGCGCTGCGCGGCGGGCACATCCCGGGCGCGGTGAGCATCCCGTGGGCCCGCGCGGCGGCCGAGGACGCGACGTTCCGCAGCCGCAAGGAACTGGAAGCCATCTACGCCGGCGAGGCCGGACTCAGCCCGTCCGACGACGTGGTCGTGTACTGCCGGATCGGGGAGCGGTCCAGCCACACCTGGTTCGTGCTGACTCACCTGCTCGGCTACCCGGCGGTACGGAACTACGACGGGTCCTGGACCGAGTGGGGGAACAGCGTTGGCGTGCCCATCACCCAGGGAGACAGGCCGTGACCAGCGCCGGCACGCTGAACCCGCGGCTGCAGGACATCGTGGACGACTTCGACGCGGTGTCCGGCCAGGAGAAGCTGCAGTTGCTGCTGGAGTTCTCGGGCGAGCTGCCGCCGCTGCCGGAACGGCTGGCCGAGCACCGGGACCGGCTGGAAGCGGTGCCCGAATGCCAGTCGCCGCTGTTCCTCGCGGTCGAGGTGGGCGGCGACGGGACCGTGCACCTGTTCTTCGACGCGCCGCCCGAGGCCCCGACCACCCGCGGCTTCGCCAGCATCCTGTACGCGGGGCTGGACGGGCTGAGCGCGCCGGAGGTGCTGGCCACCCCGGCCGGGTTCACCACATCCCTCGGGCTGCAGGACCTGGTCAGCCCGCTGCGGCTGCGTGGCATGGCGGCCATGCTGGCCCGGATCAAGCGCCAGGTCCAGAAACAGACCGCCTGAGCCCGCGGCGCTGGCAGGACGGCGCAGCCACCTGGCTTTCGTTGTTGCGAGTAAGTTGCAATAAGCTACGCTGCTAGCGGCGGACTGCTCGCACCGGAAGGGGACCAGATGGCTGACCCGCGCGCCCGCCTGGCCCGGATCCGCAACGGCTTGACCCCGCGCGAGTGGTCCCGGGCGGCGGCGATGACGCTGGCCGTCGTCGGCCTCAACGTGGTGGGCTGGGCCATGCTGGCCGCCGCCGTCAGCGGTCACTTCCACATCAGCAAGACCGAAACGTTCGGCTTCACCACCGGCATCCTGGCCTACACCCTGGGCATGCGGCACGCGTTCGACGCCGACCACATCGCGGCCATCGACAACACCACCCGCAAGCTGGTCAGCGACGGCAAGCGGCCGCTGTCGACCGGCTTCTGGTTCTCGCTGGGCCACTCCAGCGTGGTATTCGTGCTGGCGCTGCTGCTGAACTTCGGCATCCGGGCCCTGGATGAGCAGGTCAAGAACTCCAGCTCGCAGTTGCAGTACACGACCAACATCATCGGCACCCTGGTGTCCGGGGTGTTCCTGTTCCTGATCGCGGCGATCAACCTGGTGATCCTGGCCGGCATCGTCCGGATGTTCCGCGACATGCGCGCGGGCCGGTACAACGACGAGCAGCTGGAAGAGCAGCTGAACAAGCGCGGCCTGATGAACCGGTTCCTGGGCCCGCTGGCCCGGCGGATCGACTCGCCGTGGAAGATGTACCCGATCGGGTTCCTGTTCGGCCTGGGCTTCGACACCGCGACCGAGGTGGCCTTGCTGGTGCTGGCCGGCACCGCGGTCATCGGCGGGCTGCCGTTCTACGCGGTGCTGTCGCTGCCGATCCTGTTCGCGGCCGGGATGAGCCTATTCGACACGGCCGACGGCTGCTTCATGAACTTCGCCTACGACTGGGCGTTCGCCCGCCCCGTGCGCAAGGTGTACTACAACCTGACCATCACCGCGCTGTCGGTGTTCGTAGCCGTGTTCATCGGCGCCGTCGAAGTGCTCGGCCTGCTCGGCCAGGACGGCAGCCTGACCGGTCCCGGCTGGTCCTGGGTGGCCGACTTCGACATCAACCAGGCCGGCTTCGTGATCGTCGGTGTGTTCGTGCTGACCTGGGTAGTCGCATTGGCCATCTGGCGCTTCGGCAAGATCGAGCAGAAATGGGACCTCGCTGCCAGCACCCAGTGCAACGACTAACTTCTGCCACGACTAACTTCGTGCCGCCGGGGGCAGGGAGACATCCATGGATGAGGAGCGAGCACGGCGGCGGCTGGCGGCCGAGCGCACCGATGTGGAGCGCCTCCTGGCCGAGACCGTGCAGGCCGGGCGGGAAGACCGGGAGACCGAGGACGAGAAGGGCGTGGAGTTCGACGATCCCGCGCAGTCACTGACCGCCCAAGGCGAGGACGACGCGATCGCGGAGAGCCTGCGCGACCGGCTGGCCGCGATCGGCCGGGCCGAGCAGCGGCTGGCCAACGGCACGTACGGGCGCTCAGTGCGCAGCGGCCTGCCCATCCCGGACGCACGGCTGGAGGCTGACCCGGCCGCCGAGCTCACCGTGGAGGAAGCCGCGGCACGCTGACGCCGGCGGTCCGGGTACCGGCCTAGGCCTCCAGGTAGGGCGGCAGCCCGAACCGGGCGAACAGGCTGGTGTCCAGGAAGTGGTGCAGGTGCGTGAACCGGCCGTCGCGGAACTCCGGGACCTGGATGCACCACGGGTCGAACCGGGTGCCCTCGTCGGCCGGCTTGTACTGGCCGAACGCGGGTCCGCCGTTGGCCACCACCGGCATCAGCCGTGACCCCGCGCACGCGCTCCCATAGCCGGTCCAGAACCCGCGGATCTCATCCGCGCCGCGCAGCCACATCTCGAACGGCGGCATGGAGAAGCTCGCGTCTTCGTGCAGCAGCGTGACCAGCTCATCGACGTCGTAGCGCTGGAACGCATCCACGTAGCGGGTGAGCAGTTCCCGGTGCCGCTCGGCCAGGCCAGGCGGGGATTCCTCGGCGTCCGGGCCGGTGGCGGCGATCGTGCTGCGGGCTCGCTGCAGGGCGCTGTTCACCGATACCACGGTGGTGTCCAGCAGGTCAGCCACCTCGGCGGCCTGCCAGCAGAGCACCTCGCGGAGAATCAGGATCGCGCGCTGCCGGGGCGGCAGGTGCTGCAGCGCGGCGATGAACGCGAGCCGGACGGTGTCGTGCAGCACCACCTGGCCGGCCGGGTCGGCGTCCGGGGCGGTCATGGCCGCGTCACCGGGGATCGGCTCGATCCAGGCCGCCTCGGGCAGGGTCGCCACCGGGGCCGTGGTCGAGGGCACCGGGGCGGACAGGTCCATCGGCAGCGCGCGGCGCTGCCGGCTGCGCAGCATGTCGAGGCAGACGTTGGTGGCGATGCGGTACAGCCAGGAGCGCACCGCGGAACGGCCCTCGAACCGGTCGAACGCCTGCCAGGCCCGCACCATGGTCTCCTGCACGGCGTCGTCCGCGTCATGGGCGGAGCCCAGCATCCGGTAGCAGTACCCGGTCAGCTCCCCCCGGTGCATCTCCAGGTCATAAGTAACAGTGCCGGTGGTGGCGATGGTCCTCACGCTCCTCCCGTCCTCAGCCCGAACCTACCCACCAGGGCCGGGCCGTGGCGAACCACGGACGGGCCCACTCTGCCACCAGCCACCGACAGTCCCGCGCCGAAGGAGGCAGCGAAGAGGGATGGGGAGGTGGGCGGGGCCCCCGGAGGCGCAGAGCAAGCAGAGCTTGCCAGACCGGGTGCTGCTCATAGAAGGTGAGCATCGGCGGTTCGTCCCGTGCCCGGCGTGCGCCGGGAGAGTGGGGGCGGCCACGTGGCGCAGCACGGGCTGCGGGGAAGAGCATGGCGAGTCATCCGGACGGATCAGCACGCGCGGTAGGCATCCGCGATGTGGCCAAGATGGCCGGCGTCTCGGTCGCCTCGGCCAGCTTCGCGCTCAACGGCCAGCCCGGCGTGGCCGACGACACCCGGCGGCGCATCCTGGCCGCCGCGCAGGAACTCGGCTACCGGGCCAACGCGCAGGCGCAGGCACTGCGCCGGGGCCGCACCACCACGTACGGGTTCGTGGTGCGCAACTTCGCCAACCCGTTCTTCCTGGATGTGCTGAGCGGGGCCGAGGAAGTCGCCATCGCGGCCGGTGCCACCCTGCTCGCGGTGGACTCGCGCTACTCACTGGACCGGGAGCGGGGTCACGTCCAGGAGATGGCCGGGCAGCGGCTGGCCGGGCTGGCCATCGCCCCGGTCGGCACCGGCGAGTCGATCCGGCTCTGGCAGGAACTGCGGCCGGGCGCGCCGGTGGCCGCGGTCAACGCGTCGGTGGCGCGGATCACCGGGGTCTGCCGGGTCCGGCCGGACAACCGAGCCGCCGTCGAACTGCCCATGCGCCGGCTGGCCGACCTAGGCCACACGTCGGTCGCGTTCCTGTCCGCACCGCGGCGGCTGATGGCCGACCCGGACCGGCTGCGCCAGTTCCGGCGGCTGTGCCGGGCCTCCGGGCTGCGCGGCACCGTGATCTACTCGCCGCTGACCATCACCGATGTGCAGCAGGCCGCCGCGGTACTGCTGGCCGGGCCGGACCCGCCGACCGCGGTCATCACGAACTCGGACTACACCGCGCACGCGGTGTACAAGGCGGCGCGTGAGCTGCGGCTGCGGGTCGGGCCGGACGTATCCGTGGTCGGCCACGACGACCTGCCCACGTCGGAACTGCTCGACCCGCCGCTGGCCACCATCCGGCTGGACCGGAAGGAAATGGGCCGGGCGCTGATGCGGCGGCTGCTCGGTGCGGCCGCCCCCCACGACTACATCGCACCGGTCGAGTTGGTCAGCCGCGCTTCCCTGCAGCCCCCCGGCCGCGGCGCCCCGCACCGCGCAGCCGGCCCGCTCCGGCTCCGTGATCAACCGGTTGATGTCGCCCCAGCGACAGCGATCGGTTGATCACGAACCGCGGCCGGCGCACAAGACCCGCTGACGCACAGGATCCGCTAGTGAACACCAGTTGACCCGCGCGCGTCAACTCGGTAACGACTCTTGACACCCATGCGCGGGGTACGTCAGCATACCGGCGAAAACTAAACGTTTAAGGTGTTTTTTCTAGCGTCGTTCCAGGGGGGTCGGCCGGCCTCCCCAGACTTACTGCGCCGCGGGGTTTTCGGCACGCCGCGGCCCGCTCACAATTGGGGACGCACGAACCGGAGGAATGAGTGAGATCTCCCTATCGCATTACCCTGATGGGAGTCGCGGCGCTGGCATTGCTGGCGGCTGGCTGCTCGTCTGGCTCCAACTCATCCAGCGGTGGGACCAACTGGGCCACCATCTCGTCGGCGTCGGCCGCCGGCGGGATGACCAAGCTTGTCGCCGCGGCCAAGAAAGAGGGCCAGCTCAACGTCATCGCCCTGCCGCCCACCTGGGCCAATTACGGCAACATCATCAAGACCTTCAGCACCAAATACGGCATCAAGGTGAATTCCGCTCTGCCGGACGGCACCAGCCAGCAGGAAGTGGACACCATCAAGCAGAAGAACGGAACCGCCGCCGCGCCTGACGTGGTGGACGTCGGCGTTTCCGTCGCGCTGGCTAATACAAGCCTGTTCGCGCCCTACAAGGTGGCCACCTGGTCAGCCATCCCGGCGGCCCAGAAGAACTCCAGCGCGCTCTGGTACAACGACTACGGCGGCTACATGGCGGTCGGGTACTCCAGCAAGTTCGGCACGATCACCTCGCTGAGCCAGTTGCTCCAGCCGAAGTTCAAGAACGCGGTCGCCCTGAACGGGAACCCCACCGCGGCCAACGCCGCCCTGAACGGAGTCATGATGGCCAACCTGGCCGAGGGTGGCTCGGCCGGCGACATCTCCAAGGGCGTCAACTTCTTCCACCAGCTCAAGGCGAAGGGTAACTTCTCCCCGGTGTCGGCCACCGGTGCGACGATCAAGTCTGGGTCCACTCCGGTCGTCTTCAACTGGGACTACCTGAACCTGCCCAGCTATGTCGGGGTGTCCAACTGGAAGGTGTTCATCCCGGGCAACGCCGTGCTCGGCGGGTACTACGCCCAGGCCATCAACAAGAACGCGCCGCACCCGGCGGCGGCCCGGCTGTGGGAGGAGTTCCTCTACTCCCAGGCCGCCGACGGCGGGCAGAACCTGTGGCTGCAGGGTGGTGCCCACCCGGTCGAGGAAACGGCGATGAAGGCCAACGGCAGCATTGACCAGTCGGCCGCGGCCAAGCTGCCCCCGGTCA
Source organism: uncultured Actinomycetes bacterium (assembly GCA_963834705.1). Lineage (GTDB taxonomy): Bacteria > Actinomycetota > Actinomycetes > Streptosporangiales > Streptosporangiaceae > RYN-230. The sequence continues at coordinate 177,276 of CAWICV010000014.1, read as the reverse complement.
GCGGCACGCCGGTGTTCCTGACCGAGGGCCAGGCCACCAGCGCGGCCAACTACCTGGCGGCTAACTGGGCCAAGGCCGTCGGCTAGCAGAGGAGGAGCGTGTCCGTCGCTGCGACGACCACGACCGGCGCCCGGCCCGCACGGGCCGGGCGCCGGCTCCGCGTCCCGGCCTGGCTGGGAACCGTGCCGTTCCTGGGCTACGTGGCGGTGTTCCTGCTCTGGCCCACCGGCATCCTCGTCGTCGACGCCTTCAAGAACCCCAACGGGACCTGGAACTTCGGCAGCCTGCCGGTGCTGTGGAGCCCGGCCGTGCGGGACTACTTCATCGGGTCGTTCAAGCTGTGCGTGCTTTCCGCCGTGGCCGGGGCGGTGTTCGGGGCGCTGGTGGCCTACGCGGTGGCCTCCGGTAAGCCGGACGGCACGGTGCGCCGGTTCGCGCTGGCCGGCTCCGGCGTGCTGGCCCAGTTCGGCGGCGTGACCCTGGCGTTCGCGTTCCAGGCGCTGATCGGCCCGGCCGGGCTGCTGCTGCACGCCAGCTGGTACTACGACTTCCCCTGGTCTATCGCGCTGATCTACACCTACTTCCAGATCCCGCTCATGGTGCTGGTGTTCCTGCCCGCCATCGACGGGCTCAAGCTCCAGTGGCGCGAGGCGTCGGAGAGCCTGGGCTCGTCCACCTGGCAGTACTGGCGGTACGTGGGTGGCCCACTGCTCGCGCCAGCGTTCTTCGGCGCCTTTCTGCTGCTGTTCGCCAACGCACTATCCGCGTTCGCCACCATCCAGGCGTGGGAGAACCAGATCGCGTACACGGTGCCGCAGCAGATCGGCACCGCACTGTCCAGCGAGGTAGGCCTGGCCAACGTCAACGCGGCCGACCTGCTCGCGTTCGGCATGATTGTCATGGTCGCGGTCGTCATGACCGCCTACGCACTGCTGCAGCGGAGGGCGGCCCGATGGCTGCGGTGACCTCGATCGGCGAAACCCCGCTGACCGGCGAGGCCAGCCAGCGGCCATCAGGCATGCAGCGCCGCCGGCAGTGGCGGCTGAACATCTTCCGCTACCTGGTGTTCACCGTGTACGGGCTGTTCGTCGCGCTGCCGCTGCTGGCCCTGTTCCGCTACTCCCTGGAGGGCAAGAATCTCGGCAGCTGGTCACTGACCGGGTGGAAGGACATCGTGTCCTACCCCGGGCTGGCCAGCGCGGTGGAACTGACCCTGGAACTGGCGGTGATCACCAGCGTCGTCATGCTGGTGCTGCTGGTGCCCACGATGATCTGGATTAAGCTGAGGGTGCAGTGGTTCAGCCGGACATTCGAGTTCCTCTGCCTGCTGCCGCTCACCATCCCGGCCATCTCGCTGGTGGTCGGCCTGGGCCCGGTCTACAACCTGCTCCAGCGCGTGGTTCTGTCGGCACTGCAGCTGTTCTGGGTCTACGTCATCCTGGCCCTGCCCTACGCGTACCGGGCGCTGGCCTCAGGGCTGGATGCCATCGACGCCCGGACGCTGTCCGAAGCGGCCCGGAGCCTGGGCGCCCGCTGGTTCACCGTGATGTTCCGGGTGATCGCGCCGAACATGGGCCAGGCCATCCTGAACGCGGTGCTGCTGACCTCGGCGCTGGTGCTGGGCGAGTTCACCATCGCCTACCTGCTCCTGTACAGCACCCTGCAGCCGACGCTGTACTCCATCAGCCGGAACACGCCCAACGCGACCGTAATCTTCTCGACGTCCATGGCCTCCCTGCTGTTTACCTTCCTGCTGTTGCTGATCGTGTCCTACATCGGCGGCCGCCGCCGGCGGCGCCGCCGGGGATGAGGTTGAACCCGTGAGCTCCCCTGTGACCAGCGCCGAGAGCGCCACCAGCAGGACCGCCGTCGAGGTCCGGCTGGCCGGGCTGACCCGTCGCTATGGCACCGTCACCGCACTGGACGGGCTCGACCTGACGTTGCAGCCCGGCGAACTGGTGGCCCTGCTCGGCCCATCCGGTTGTGGCAAGACGACCACGCTGCGGCTGCTGGCCGGCCTGGAAGACGTGGACGCGGGCACGATCACCGTGGGTGGCAAGGACATCACCCGGCTGTCGGCCAGCAAGCGGGACATGGGCATGGTGTTCCAGGCCTACTCGCTGTTCCCGCACATGACCGTGGTGCAGAACGTGGCGTTCGGGCTGCGGCTGCGCCGGATGGCCAAAGCCGACCGGGAGAAGCGCGCCCTGGACATGCTCGACCTGGTCGGGCTGTCCGAGCAGGCCGGCCGGTATGCACACCAGCTCTCCGGTGGCCAGCAGCAGCGGGTCGCGCTGGCCCGGGCGCTGGCGATACAGCCGCAAGTGCTCCTCCTGGATGAACCCTTGTCCGCGCTGGACGCCAAGGTCCGCGCCCAGCTCCGGGACCAGATCCGGCGGATCCAGCTCGAGGTCGGCATCACCACCCTGTTCGTCACGCACGACCAGGAGGAGGCGCTGGCCATCGCGGACCGGGTCGGCGTCATGCGCGACGGGCGGCTGGAGCAGCTGGCTCCGCCCACGGAGGTCTACTCCCGGCCGGCCACCGCGTTCGTGGCCGAGTTCGTCGGGCTGACCAACAAGCTGGCCGGGACGGTCACCGGCTCGGCGGTGACGGTGCGCGGATGGGACCTGCCGCTGGTCAACACGGCCACCCCGGCGGGCCCGGTGACCGCGCTGGTCCGGCCGGAGGCGGTCACCCTGGCCGCCGGCGGCGGTGGTACCGGTAGCACCGATGACGGCGGCCCGCTGACCGGCACCGTGATCGCGACCACGTTCCTCGGCGCGACCAGCCGGGTCACGGTGGACCTGGGCGACACCACGATCATGGCCCAGCTGCCCACGGCCGACGCGGCCGAGCTGACCGCGGGCAGCCGGGTGACCCTCTCCATCCGGCCGGATCCGGTCCTCGTCTCCGCCGCACCCGTAGCGAGCGAAGCTTGACCGCAGCGCCGCAGCATCCGCCCCTTTCTACCGAACGCCGACTGGTGGCCGGTGCCGTCCTGCGCCGCGGGGCCAGTTGGGACTACCGGGCCATCGAGATCGCGGCCGGTGAGCCGCATGTCATGCGGGACGACTTCGGGGCGGCCGGGCAGGCTGGGCCGGCCGCCGCGGCCCGGCCGCTGGCCTGCCTGGTGCACATCACCGACCTGCAGCTGGCCGACGTGCAGTCGCCGACCCGGTTCGAGTTCCTGAACCGGTACTTCGCCGACCCGCGCTACGCCGGGGTGGTGCCGGTGCAGCGGCCGCAGGAGGCGCTCACCCCGCACACCGTGGACGCCATGCTGCGCACGGTCAACCGGCTGTCCGGCCCGGCCACCGGGCGGCCGCCGCAGCTCGCGGTGACCACGGGGGACGCTATCGACAACGCGCAGTGGAACGAGGTGCAGACGTTCCTCGCCCTGTTCGAGGGCGGCCTGGTCCGGCCCGATTCCGGCGCGCCTGGCTACGCCGGGGTGCAGGCGCTGGACTGGCCGGACGACATCTTCTGGAAGCCGGACGGCGACGGGCCGGCCGGGCCGGACTTCTTCCGCCGCGAGTTCGGCTTCCCGCACTGGCCGGGTTTGCTGGACCGGGCGCTGCGCGAGTTCCCGGCGGGCGGGCTGCGCCTGCCCTGGCTGTCCTGCTACGGCAACCACGAGGCCCTCAACCAGGGCGTCGGCGCAGCCACGCCGGGCCTGGCCGCCGCGCTCATCGGCGGCGAGAAGCCGGTCGGGCTGCCGGACGGCTTCGACAGCGACAAGGCGCTGGAGCTGTTCACGGTCAGTCCCGAGGCGTTCATGGCTGGCCCGGCCCGGGCCGTGCCCGCCGATCCCGGCCGGCGGCCGATCACCCGGCGGCAGTTCGTGGCTGCCCACTTCCGGCCGGACGCCCTGCCCGCCGGGCACGGGTTCACCGAGCAGAACCGGCTGGCCGGCACCGCTTACTACGTGCACGACACCCCGGCCGTGCGGTACATCGCGCTGGACACCAACTGCCTGGCCGGCGGGGCGGACGGCTGCCTGGACCGGCAGCAGGCCCGGTGGCTGGCCGACCGGCTGGCCGAGGTGCATTCCGTCTACCGGGACCCGGCCGGGCACGAGGTGCGCACCGGCGCCGAGGACCGGCTGGTCGTGCTGTTCTCGCACCATGGGCTGGACACGCTGACCAACACCCGGATGGCGCACCTGGGCCCGGGCGGCGAGCCGCTGCTGCCCGCGGCCGAGTTCATGGGCCTGCTGCACCGGTTCCCGAACGTGGTGCTGTGGCTGAACGGGCACACGCACATCAACGCGATCCGGGCGCGCCGCGACCCGGCCGACCCGGGCCGCGGGGTATGGGAGGTGACCACGTGCGCGGTCATCGACTGGCCGTGCCAGACCCGGATCGTGGAGCTGGCTGACGCGGCCGGGCAGCTCGCCATCACCTGCACCATGGTGGATCACCAGAGCCCGCTCGCCCCGGTGCCGCCGGCCGCGGCCCAGTTCAGCGGGGACGACCTGGCCGCGCTGCATCGTGAGCTGGCGGTCAACATCCCGTTCGACGGGCCGCACCCCGGCCGCAGCGGCTCGGTCACCGACCGGAACGTGCAGCTCCTGATCACTCCCCCGTTCCCCCTCTCCCGCCTACCTGGGCTCTGAGCCCGGCCCCGGCGCCCCCCAGCCAGCTCACCGCGGCGGACGACGGGCGGCGGCGGCCCAGGTGCGGCAGGCGCTGCGCGAGCTGCCGCACGGACCGTGGTGGCCGCCGCTGGACGAGCTGCTCGCGACCTACGGACGTTTCGCCGGCCGTCTTGGCGGTGATTCAGGCGGCGGTATCCGGGTACCCGGTAGCAGCGCCCCCAGCTAGCCGCCGTTACTCTTCTCTTTGCCGGACATCTAGCTCATCGGGGCAGCAAATACGCCAGTTTTCGGTCACACTGAATAACCAGATGCCGGCGCAGCAGAACCAGCCCGGCCCGCCCAAGAGGGAGCCGCCGGTGGCCGTCATCGAACCAACCCCAGCCGTGCCCGCGTCCCCAGCAGTGCCGGTGCCGGGAGACGCCCCGGCCCCGGGCTGGTTCTACGACGCGCGGCGCGGTGTCCACTACACCAAACCGGTCATGCGTGGCTGGCTGCACCTGCTCTGGTTCGCCGCCTCGCTGGGCATCAGTGGCGTGCTGCTGGCCCGCGCGCAGGGCGGCGCCCGGGTGGCCAGCGTCGCGGTGTACGCGGCCAGCGTGAGCGCCCTGTTCGGGGTCAGCGCGCTGTACCACTGCGGGACCTGGTCAGATACCTGGCGGCGGCGGCTGCAGCGGCTTGACCACGCGATGATCTTCTTCCTGATCGCCGGGACGGCCACGCCCACGTTCGTCGTGGCCACCGGCGGCGGCATCGGGGTGGCCGGGCTGATCGTGCTGTGGATGCTCACCGGAACCGCGGCCGGCATCCATATGGCCTGGATGAACGCCCCCGAGCGGCTGGTCGGCGGCACGTTCATCGCGCTCGGCTGGGTGGCCGCGCTGGCGCTGCCGGCGGTCTGGGTCCATTCCGGCGCGGTGCCCGGCACGCTGATGCTGGGCGGCTGCCTGCTCTACCTCACCGGGGCCATCTCGTATCACTTCCGGTGGCCGGACCCGTACCCCTCGGTGTTCGGTTACCACGAGGTGTTCCACGTGTTCGTCTGCGCCGCCGCCGCCTGCCAGTACGCCGCCATCGCCCTCTATATCGTGTAGTCCGGGCCGGGCACTGGTCAGCCAGGAACCGTGGCCAGGAAGCGGAACCGGTCGTCGTGCACCTCGACGGCCGGATCGGTGAACCCGGCGGCGGTCAGCCGGCAGGCCAGGCCGCCCGGATCGATGGGCAGATAGTCGTCGCCCTGGTGCAGTTCCCGGCGGGCCGGCGTGGCCATAGAGTCGCTGCCCACCACCAGCCCGCCCGGGCGGATCACCCGGCGCACCTCGGCCAGCAGCCTGTCCTGCAACTCGGCCGAGGGCACGTGATGCAGCATGGTGAACAAGGTGGCCGCACTGAACTGGCCCGCGTCGAACGGCAGCCGGGTGCCGTCGCCGTGCACCACCTCGACGTTGCTGCCGGACATCCGCTCGGCCAGCGCGCTGGCCAGCCGCTCGTCGATCTCGACCGCGGTGAGCCGGGGCACCCGGCGGCGCAGCACATCGGTGGTCAGCCCGGGCCCGGGTCCCACTTCGAGCACCTCGTCCCCGAGGTCGGCCTCCTGCAGCGCCCACGGCAGCAGTTCCGATTCGACGTAGGCCGCCCATTCCGGGCTGGCGCAGATGCGCAGGTGCGCCTCGTTCACGCTTTCCTCCCCGGCACCGTCACTCAGCTATTATACCGGCGGAAGAATTGCATGATCTGATGACCCGCGCCCTGGTCCAGGCCATTCTTGCAGGCCCAATTACTCTTGATCCGGGTCGGGTCGGCCAGGTTAGCCGATTCCACCAGCACGCCTAGGCTCAGCGTCCAGGCCATGAGGCCCATGTGGTGCTGCGCGAGATACGCGAGGAACCTGGGTACAGACTTCGGCGCGTTGGACCAGCAGGACCGGGTGGACGCGTAATTCGTCCACTCCGTGTCGGTCATCGGCACCGCCGAGGCGTTGTTGCCGAACCGGGTGTTCCAGTACGCCGCGGTGTGTGGAGAGTTCACCATGCCAGGATGATTTTCCCCGTATTCCAGCGGCCCGGCCTTGGTTACCTGATACTGCCTGACGTATTGCAGCGACCCGCCGGTGTGCGGCCCCTCGATCCAGAACAGGTTCCGCGACCCGATGCGCCGCAGGTAACTGGCCAGGGTCTGCATGCCGATGTATTTCGTGCCCTGGTACTTACCGCCGTTCCGCCAGTACTTCCAGATCGATGTCTCGTTGCCCGCGCCCACCCGGCGGGGCTCGTTGTACAGGTCGAAGATGACGTCCGCGTTTTGCCCGTATATACCGTTCAGTACATTCCAGAATGTCTTGGTCTGTGCTTCCGGCAGCCCTCCACTGTTCGGCGGCCCGCCTTCGGTCTGGTCGGTGACGGCCACCACCAGGCCCAGTCCGAGTGCCTGGGTCACTTCGGACTCGACCAGCCTGAGAAAGGTCGAGTTGACGCTTCCGTCCGCATTGAACATCGCATACTGGAAGACCTCGAGTTCCACCGAATTGGCGCACCACGAAACGGCCGACGCAGTGATCTCGGCGGCATCCGCGGACTGATGCTCGGCCCAGTTAGGATTCCCCAGCCCGGTGACCACGATCCCATAGGGAATATACTGCCGCCCGGTAGAGGTGGTGATTTCATTCTTGTGCATGTGAAACGGCCCGGTGACGTGACGGCACGTCCCGGCCGCGGTGCTAGCCTGCGCTAAGCTCGCGGTCACGGTCAGGCCCGCCAGGGCCATGACCAGGCTGCCAGCTATAGCTATCAGGCGCTTGAACATAAGACGTCGTCCTTTCCACGGGAAACGTGACAATAGCCAGGAAACTGGCAGCATGGCCGGCAACTGTGCACCGCGGCGGGACCCAGGCGGTGCGGGTAAGAGCTGCGCGCCGCAGCCGGTGCGGGACGGGTTGCCGGAATCGCCATTGCCCCGCATTATGCCTGCCCGGGCCCAGCCGGGGCCAGCCCCCGATATCCGCCCGGACCGGAATACGTTCGAGTGCAGGATCATAACGAAAAGGCCAGGGTCAGCAGGACGGCGGCCGTGCTCAGCTCGATGATCGCGCCGAACACGTCACCGGTCATCCCGCCCAGCCGCCGCCGGGCCGTCCGGGCCAGCAGCCCGCCGGCCAGCAGCCCGGCCAGCGCCGCGGCCAGCCCGCGCAGCGCGGCCGGCCCGCCGCCGACGGCGAGTCCGGCCGGCACCACCGCCGCCAGCAGGATGAAGCCGGCCGCCGCCCGCCCGGCCCGCCCGGTGCGGCCCGCCACCAGGGCGCCGAGCCCACCCGGCCGCGCCGCGGGCACCCCGGTGGCCAGCACGGCGGCGACCCGGCCGGTCACCGCGGCCAGCACCAGGGCGGCCACCGCAGGCCAGCCGCGCGGCAGCGCCGCCAGCGCGGCTACCTGGATCAGCAGCACCAGCACCAGCGTGACCACACCCAGCGGGCCGATGTCCGGGCGGCGCATGATGGCCAGCGCGTCGGCCGCCGGGCGGCGGCTGCCCAGCCCGTCCGCGGTATCGGCCAGCCCATCCAGGTGCAGCCCGCCGGTCAGCGCGGCCAGCAGCCCCACCGCGACGGCCGCGCCGAGCAGCTGCCGCGGCACCGACGGGCCGCCCACGGCCGCGATGGCCAGCCCGCCCGCCGCGGCCAGCCCGGCCAGCAGGCCCAACGCGGGCAGCCAGAACATAGCCCGGGCCGTCGTGTCCGCATCGAGCTCGGCCGGCGCGCGGACCGGGATGACGGTGAACAGGCTCAGCGCGGCCCGCCACGAGGCGGCGCGCGGGACCCGGGTCATCTCCGTCTCCCGGGTCACCGCAGCCGCCGGGCGATACCGGCGGTGCACAGCCAGACCTGTTCGCAGTCGGCCGCGATCCGGGTGTTGAGCACGCCCAGCTCGTCGCGGTAGCGGCGGCCGGACTCGGTGCCCGGCACCACACCCGAGCCGACCTCGTTGCTGACCGCGACCACCGGCCGGCCCGTGGCCCGCCACGCGGCGAGCAGCCCGTCCACCCGGGTGGCCAGGTCCTGGCCGGCGCCGGGACGGCCGGCCCACAGCCCGCACTCGTCCATGACCCCGGCCAGCCAGGTGGACAGGCAGTCCACCAGCACCGGAGTGGCCCGGTCCCGTGCGGTCAGCTGGGGCCCGGCCAGCACCTGGGCCAGGTCCAGCGTTTCCAGCGTGACCCAGTGCGCCGGGCGGCGCCGCTGATGGGCGCGGACCCGCTCGGCCCACTCCGGGTCAGCCGGGTCCGGGCGGCCGCCGGTGGCCACGTAGTCCACCCGGTCCCGGGCGATCAGCATGCGCTCCGCGGTCACCGACTTGCCGGACCGCGCGCCGCCGAGCACCAGCACCCGGGACGGCCGGCCGTGCCCCGGCCAGCTAGCAACGGGCCGGTTAGCCCAGGCCCAGCGGATCATTCCTTCTCGCCGGACACACCGGCGCTGTCGAACGTGGCCACGTCGCGCAGCACCCGGGCGGCCGCGCCGACCACCGGCAGCGCCAGCGCGGCCCCGGACCCCTCGCCGAGCCGCAGGCCCAGGTCGAGCAGCGGGCGCAGGCGGAGCGCGTCCAGCGCCCGGCGGGCTCCGGGCTCGCTGGACAGATGCCCGGCGATCAGGCACGCCGTGACGTCCGGGGCCAGCGCCCGGGCGGCCAGCGCGGCGGCGCAGGCAATGACCCCGTCCAGCAGCACCGGCACCCGCAGCGCCGCGCCGCCGAGCATGAAGCCGGCCAGCGCGGCGTGCTCCAGGCCACCCACCGCGGCCAGCACGCCCAGCGGGTCGGCCGGGTCGGCGGCGTGCCGGGCCAGTGCCCGGCGGACCACGCCGACCTTGCGCTGCCAGGTCTCGTCGTCGATCCCGGTGCCCCGCCCGGTGACCTGCTCCGGGTCGGCCCCGGTGAACACCGCGATCAGCGCGGCCGACGCGGTCGTGTTGGCGATGCCCATGTCCCCGGTCAGCAGGCAGCGGTTGCCCGCCGCGACCAGGTCGCGGGCGGTCTCGATGCCCACCTCGACGGCCCGCTCGGCCTCGGCCCGGCTCATCGCCGGCCCGGTGGTCATGTCCGCGGTGCCGGGCCGGATCTTCCGCGGCAGCAGCCCAGGGCCGGCCGGCAGGTCGGCGGCGACGCCCACGTTGACCACGCACACCTCCGCGCCGGCCTGGGCCGCGATCGCGTTGACCACCGCGCCGGAGGCCAGGAAGTTGGCCACCATCTGGGCGGTGACCTCCTGCGGCCAGGGCGTGACGCCCTGGGCGTGCACCCCGTGGTCGGCGGTGAACACGGCCACCACGGCGGGTTCGGGCAGCGGCGGCGGGCACTCCCCGGCCACCCCGGCCAGCTGCACGGACACCCCTTCCAGCTGGCCCAGCGAGCCACTCGGCTTGGTCAGCGCCGCCTGCCGCTCCCGGGCCTGGGCGACCGCCGCGGCGTCCAGCGCCCGGATGGCGGAGACCGTGTCGGCCAGCAGCCGGGCCGGCGGCTGGCCGGGCAGCCCGCGGCGGCCCCACTGCCCGTCGTGCACCGCCCAGGCGAGCGGCCGGCGCTGGGCCCAGCCGCTGAGTACCAGTTCCGGCGCGGGCGGGAACTCGGTGACGTGGCCCAGGCACAGGTAGGCGACGACCTCCAGGTGCCCGGGCAGCCCCAGGGTCGCGGCCAGCTCGCGCTCGGCGAAGAAGCTGACCCAGCCCACGCCGAGGCCCTCGGCCCGGGCTGCGAGCCACAGATTCTGCACCGCGCAGGCCGTCGAGTACGCGGCCACCTGCGGCTGCGCGTGCCGGCCCAGCACGTGGCGGCCGCCCCGGGTGGCGTCGCAGGTGACCACGATGTTGACCGGGGTGTCCAGGATCGCCTCGATCTTCAGCTGACCGAAGGCCCGGGCCCGCGCGCCGGGCAGCTGGGCCGCGAACACGTCCTGCTGGCGGCGGGCCACGGCCTGCACCTCGGCCCGGATCTCCCGGTCGCGCAGCACGATGAAGTCCCAGGGCTGGCTGAGCCCGACGCTGGGCGCCTGGTGCGCGGCGGCCAGCACCCGGGTCAGCGTGGCGTCGTCCACCGGATCCGGCCGGAACCCGTTGCGCACGTCGCGGCGCTCGGCCACAACCCGGTACAGCGCGTCGATGTCTGCCTGTGGCAGCGCGTTTGGCTCACCGCTCATTTACGTCCTCCTCCAGGCCACGGTCGCGGCCAGGCCCAGCGCGGCCGCGCTGACCAGCCGGGACAGCCGGACGGCCCGGCTGATGTCGGCGGCCGCCGGTGGTGAGCCGTCGCCCAGCAGGCCACGCTGCTCGGCCCGGCCCTGATAGCTGTTCCGGCCGCCCAGCCGGACGCCCAGCGCGCCCGCGAACGCCGCCTCGCACGGGCCAGCGTTCGGGCTGGGATGACGCCGGCCGTCGCGGAGCAGGGTGCGCAGCGCACGCCGGGAGCTGCCGCCGACGGTGGGCGCCAGCGCGACCGTGAGCAGGCCGGTGACCCGGGCCGGGATCAGGTTGGCCGCGTCGTCGAGCCGGGCGGCTGCCCAGCCGAAGCGCTGGTAGCGCGGGCTGCGCTGGCCGATCATCGCGTCCAGGGTGTTCACCGCCCGGTAGCCGAGCAGGCCGGGCAGGCCGGCCACCGCGCCCCACAGCAGCGGGGCGACCACCGCGTCCGACGTGTTCTCGGCCACCGACTCCACGGCCGCCCGGGCCAGGCCGGCCGCATCGAGCTGGTCCGGGTCGCGGCCGCACAAGGTGGGCAGCATCCGCCGGGCCGCAGCCAGATCATCGGCGTCCAGGGCACGGCCCAGGGCCAGCGCCGAGCCGCCCAGGCTGGCGCCGCCCAGCACGGTCCAGCTGGCCAGCGCGGTGGCGACCAGGGTGAGCGCCGGACGGCCCCGGGTCACCCGCTGCGCGCCCAGCCCGGCCAGCGCCACCGGGACCACGCACGCCGCCATCATGGCCACGCCCCGGCCCCGGCTGTCCGACCAGAGCCGGGTTTCGGCCTGGATAGCCGCGGCGCCGAAGACCGCCACCGGGTGCCCGCGCCGTGGGTCGCCCAGCACGGCGTCCAGCAGCCCGCCAGCCAGCAGCCCGGCCGCCCGCACGGATCCCGGCCGCGACGGCACCGTTACTTGAGCCGGCATCACTGAGCCCTCCCCGGGGTAACCACGCCCCGCAGGCGTTGGACCCGACAGCCGCAGTCTCCTGGCTCCCGGATCCAAGCTCCTCCCGGCCTTCCCACTGCTGCGCGGTGGTGGCCGTCACGGGACTCGCTCCCCGGTCACAGTGGCGGGACCGCGCCGGACTCACACCGGCTTCCTGCCCTGCCGTCGGCGGAACGCAAGACAGAAGATCACACCCCACTACCTGCGTCAAGCAGCGCCCTCAGCTGCGTCCGGCCGCCGTTTTGGCTGGGGTGCGGCGGGTAACTCGGGTGCATGGCCAGCGTGAGCCGGGGGATGGGATGAGCACGGACGCCTCGCGGGAAGCCGCCGACACGGCCCAGACCGAGCCGGACCGGCCCGGGGAGACCCTGGCCAAGCGGGCCGACCGCAACGTGATGGAGCTGCTCAACGAGCTCCGTGTGGTCGGCATTGGCGTCCAGGTGCTGTTCGGCTTCCTGCTGTCGATCCCGTTCGCCAAAGGATTCCCCCGGCTGGACCACACCGAGCGCGGCATCTACCTGGCCACATTGGTGTTCGCCGCGCTGTCCACCGCGCTGCTGGTCGCGCCGGTCGCCTACCACCGGCTGCTGTTCCGGCGGCACGAGAAGGAGAGCCTGGTCCGGGTGACCAACGTGCTGGCCATCGGAGGGCTGGTCACGGTGGGGCTGGCCGTCTGCTCGGCGGTGCTGCTGGTGACCACGTTTGTCGCCCCGGGGCTGCGCGCCAATCTGATCACCGGCGCGTTGGTCTGCGTATTCGCCGGGCTGTGGTTCGCGCTGCCACTGTCCCGCCGCGGCCGGGATGACATCGACGACCAGCGCGACCAGGCCCGACGCCGCTGACCTCCGGTTTGCGCGGTTTCTTACCATGGGGAGATGAGGTGGCCAACACGCAATACTGAGCCGTCCAGGGTGCGCGGATGACCACGCCAGCATCGGACAGCTCCGCTCTGACCGCGATCCTGACCGTTGACGACGACCCCGGAGTGTCCCGGGCGGTAGCCCGTGACCTGCGGCAACGATACGGGGGCCAGTACCGTATCGTGCGAGCCGAATCCGGCGCCGCGGCGCTGGACGCGCTGAAGGAACTGCGCCTGCGCGGCGACGAGGTAGCGATCCTGCTGGCCGACTACCGGATGCCGCAGATGAACGGCGTCGAGTTCCTCGAAGAAGCGATGAGGTTCTACCCGGCCGCCCGCCGGGTGCTGCTCACCGCCTACGCCGACACCAACGCCGCGATCGAGGCGATCAACGTCGTCGATCTCGACTACTACCTGCTCAAGCCGTGGGATCCGCCGGAGGAGAAGCTCTACCCGGTGATCGACGAGCAGCTGGCTGCCTGGCGGGCCAGCGACCATCAGCCGGTGCACGTGACCAAGGTGGTCGGGCACCGCTGGTCGGCCCGCTGCACCGAAGTGCGTGAGTTCCTGGCCCGGAACGAGGTGGCCTACCGCTGGTTCAACTCGGACGAGCCGGACGGGGAGCGGCTGCTGGCCGCGGCCGGCGCCGACGGGCGGACGCTGCCGCTGATCATCACGCCGGACGGCGAGACGATGATCGGACCAAGCGACACCGAACTGGCCGGCAAGGTCGGGCTGAGCACCACCCCGGCCAAGGACTTCTACGACCTGGTGGTGATCGGTGGTGGCCCGGCCGGGCTCGGCGCGGCCGTATACGGCGCGTCCGAGGGGCTGAAGACCGTGCTGGTTGAGCGGACCGCGACCGGCGGCCAGGCCGGCCAGAGCTCCCGGATCGAGAACTACCTGGGCTTCCCGGACGGGGTGTCCGGGGCGCAGCTCACGCTCCGGGCCCGGATGCAGGCGCAGAAATTCGGCGCCGAGCTGCTCACCACCCGCGAGGTGGTCGGCCTGGAGGTCAAGGGGTCGGCGCGCGGCATCAGGTTCGCCGACGGCGGCACGCTCGGCGCGCACAGCATCATCCTGGCCACCGGGGTGACCTACCGGCAGCTCAGCGCGTCCGGCCTGGAGGAGCTGACCGGCCGTGGCGTGTACTACGGCTCGGCGCTGACCGAGGCGGCGGCGTGCATCGACCAGGATGTCTACATCGTGGGCGGGGCCAACTCGGCGGGGCAGGCCGCGGTGTACCTGTCCAAGCACGCCAAGTCGGTAACGCTGCTGGTGCGCGGGCCGTCGCTGGAGCGGTCCATGTCGTACTACCTGATCCAGCAGTGCGATGCGATCGGCAACCTGTCCATCCGTACCTGTACCGAGGTCATCCGCGCCGACGGGGACGGGCACCTGGAGCAGCTCACGCTGCGGAACACCGCCGACGGCAGCACGGAAACAGTGGACGCCGGGATGTTGTTCGTATTCATTGGCGCCGCCCCGCTCACCGACTGGCTGGATGGGGTGGTGGTCCGGGATGACCACGGGTTCGTGGTGGCCGGCCCGGACCTGTCCGTCGAGGGCCAGAAGCCACCCGGCTGGCAGCTGGACCGGGCGCCCTATCACCTGGAAACCAGCGTGCCCGGCGTGTTTGTGGCCGGGGACGCCCGCGCCGATTCCGCCAAACGGGTCGCTTCCGCCGTCGGCGAGGGAGCCATGGCGGTCATGCTCGTGCACCGGTATTTGGAGAAAGTATGAGCGCAGAACCAGCCACCCAGTCATCTCAGACACCGGCGCCCCAGGCCGGCCCGGCCCAGGCCCCGGCCTTCGAGCCCACCGGCCGGCAGACGCTGCCGTGTGACGTGGCTGAGCTGCGCACCCTGTTCCTGTTCGAGAAGCTGGACGACGAGCAGCTGGAATGGCTGTGCCGGGAAGGCCGGGTGGAGCTGTTCGACCTGGGCCCGGTGTACCGCGAGGGTGACCCGGCGACCTGCTTCTACGTGCTGATCGAGGGCACCCTGGTGATGTCCCGCCGGATCGGCGGCGACGACGTCGAGGTGAACCGCAGTTCCGGGCGCGGCGTGTACACCGGGGCGTTCCGGGCCTACCTGGGCGACCGGGTGCCGCAGGTATACGACAACTCGATGCGGGTCACCGAGCCGAGCCGGTTCTACGTGCTGGACGCGGACAAGTTCGCGGCCATGATGCGGGACTGGTTCCCGATGCCGGTGCACATGCTGGAGGGGCTGTTCTTCGGCATCAAGAACGTCCAGCAGCAGGTCGGGCAGCGGGAGCGGCTGCTCGCTCTGGGCTCGCTGTCGGCCGGGCTGACCCACGAACTGAACAACCCGGCCGCGGCCGCGGTGCGGGCCACGGCCACGCTGCGCGACCGGGTGGCGGGCATGCGGCACAAGCTGGGCATGATCGCCTCCGGCCACTGGGACCAGCGCGGCCTGGAAACCCTGGTCCGGCTGCAGGACGAGGCGGCGGAACGGGTGTCCAAGGCGCCCGAGCTGACTCCGATGGAAGCCTCCGACCGGGAGGACGCGGTGGCCGACTGGCTGGCCGACCACGGCTGCGACCACGGCTGGGAGCTGGCGCCCACGTTCGTCCAGGCCGGGCTGGACGCCGGCTGGCTGGACAAGGTGGCGGCGGTGGTCGAGGACGGCACCCTGGAGGGCGCCATCCGCTGGCTGAACTACACGGTCGAGACCGAACTGCTGATGAACGAGATCGAGGACTCGACCAAGCGGGTGTCCAGCCTGGTCACCGCGGCCAAGCAGTACTCCCAGCTGGACCGGGCCCCGTTCCAGGTGGTGAACGTGCATGAGCTGCTGAAGAGCACACTGCTCATGCTCACCGCCAAGATCGGCGACGGGATCAAGATAGTCAAGGACTTCGACCGCAGCCTGCCGCCGATCCCGGCCTACCCGGCCGAGCTGAACCAGGTCTGGACCAACCTGATCGACAACGCGGTCAGCGCGATGGACGGGCACGGCACGCTGACCGTGCGCACCGCCCGGGACAACGACTGGGTGCTGGTGGAGATCGGCGACACCGGGCCGGGCGTGCCACCCGAGATCAAGGAGCGTATCTTCGAGCCGTTCTTCACCACCAAGCCGGTCGGTGAGGGGACTGGTCTCGGGCTGGACATCTCGTGGCGGATCGTGGTCAACCGGCACCACGGCGACCTGCGGGTGGAGTCCGAGCCCGGGAACACCCGGTTCCAGGTCCGGCTGCCGGTGACCGCCTCACAGGAGGACTGAATGGCCGACGTGGCCCCGGGCGTCAACCCGGACGTCAAGCCGAGCGGCACCGGCTGCCAGGAGTGCAACGAGGCCGACGGCTGGTGGTTCCACCTGCGGCGGTGCGCCGAGTGCGGGCACATCGGCTGCTGCGACAGTTCGCCGTCACAGCACGCCAGCGCACACGCCAGCGCGGCCGGCCACCCGATGATCCGCAGCTTCGAGCCGGGCGAGGACTGGTTCTGGAACTACCCGGAAGAGGCGTTCTACGACGGGCCGCCGCTGGCCCCACCGCAGCATCACCCGCTGGACCAGCCGGTACCCGGCCCAGCCGGCCGGGTCCCCGCCGACTGGCAGCATCACCTGCACTGATCCCGCGGAGCGGCCCGCACGGAGTGACCGGGGGTGGCCGGAGATCCATCTCTGGCCGCCCATGACAAGCTAAGCGGATGGGCATCGTGTCACCCGGTTTCCACGGCCGGCGCCGCGGAGACCAGAAGCTTCCGCCAGGTCAGTACCTGGTCACCGACTTCCCGGTGCTGTCCGCCGGGCCCACCCCCCGGGTGGACACCGGATCGTGGCGATTCCGGCTCAAGACCGAGACCGGCCAGGTCCGCCAGTGGAACTGGGCCGAGTTCCGCGCGCTGCCGGATGAGGACATAACGGTTGACATCCACTGCGTGACCAAGTGGTCCAAGCTGATCACGCACTGGCGCGGGGTGTCACTGGACACCCTGCTGGCCGAGGCGGAGAGCAGCGCGCAGTACGTGCTGGCGCACAGCTACGGCGGGTACACGACCAATTTGCCGCTGGCCGACCTGCGCGACGGGCAGGCCTGGATCGCGTTCGAGTACGAGGGCAAGCCGCTGACCGCCGAGCACGGCGGCCCGGCCCGGCTGCTCGTCCCGCACCTGTACTTCTGGAAATCCGCCAAATGGGTGCAAGGCATCGACTTGAGGGAAAAAGACCAGCCAGGATTCTGGGAGAGCCTCGGCTACAACAACTACGGAGACCCATGGCGGGAGCAGCGGTACTGGGGCGACTGAGCTGGCAAGGCGGCACGGTCCAGGACATCCGCCAGGAGACCGCGGCCGCGGTCAGCATCGCGATCGACCTGCCCGGCTGGGCCGGGCACCGGCCCGGGCAGCACGTGGACGTACGGCTCACCGCCGAGGACGGTTACTCGGCCGAGCGGTCCTACTCGATCGCCTCGGCGCCCGAGCCGGGCCGGCTGGAGCTGACCGTGCAGCGGCTGGCCGGCGGTGAAGTCTCCCCCTACCTGGCCGGGACGCTGCAGCCCGGCTACCCGTTCGAGCTGCGCGGCCCGATCGGCGGCTGGTTCGTCTGGGACTCCGCCCGCCCGGGCCCGGTGCTGCTGGTCGCGGGCGGCAGCGGCGTCGTCCCGCTGATGTCCATGATCCGCAGCCGGGCCCCGGCCGGCAGCCACGCTCCGTTCCAGCTCCTCTATTCGGTCCGCTCTCCCGCCGATGTGCTGTACGCCGCCGAGCTAGCCGAACGCCAGCGCCAGGCCGATGGCCTGACCATCGATTACCTGTATACGCGCTCCGTGCCAGATGGGTGGCCACGCCCGCCCGGCCGGCTCAACGCTGCGGAGCTGCCCCGGGCGGATGCCACCGCGCAGCCGCCCGCCGTGTTCGTCTGCGGCCCGACCGGGTTCGTGGAAGCGGCCGCTAACCTGCTCATCCAGGCCGGTCACCGGCCCGCTGCGATCAAGACAGAACGATTCGGACCCTCCGGAGGCTAACCGTGCAGACCTATCTGGACGGCAATGCGCTGGCCGGGCCGCTCGGCGAGGTGTTCGCCGTGGACCTGACCAGCGCGATGGGCCAGTGCGCCTCGTGCGGCGCCCGGGCCGCCATGGCCCAGGCCCACGTCTTCATGGACGGCCCGGGCGCGGTGGCCCGCTGCCAGACCTGCGGCCAGGTGCTGCTCCGGCTGGTCCACACGGCCGACCGGGCCTGGCTGGACCTGCGCGGAATCACCTCCCTCGAGATCTCGCTGCCCAGTGAGTGAGGCGGCCGCCAGATGACCACCCCCGACGGGCCGGCTGACCGCCGGAACCTCCGGGTCTCCGACGCCGAACGGGAGCACGCCGCCGAGGTGCTGCGCCGCGCGGCCGGTGACGGGCGGATCACGTTCGAGGAACTGGACGACCGGCTCACCGCCGCCTACGCGGCCAGGACCTACGGCGAACTGGCCGCGGTCACCGCGGACCTGCCCGAGGTGGGCCCGCAGCCGCCCGCCACCGTGACAGCGCCGCTGCCGCCCGTCGACCCCGCCGCCCCCCGGTTCCCGGAGTCCCGGGTCGGCGGCACCCCGGGGTCGGCCATCTCGGTCGCGGTGATGAGCGAGGCGCACCGGTCCGGCGGCTGGGTGGTGCCGCCCAGCTATACGGCGGTGGCCGTCATGGGCGCGGTCAGCCTGGATCTGCGCGAGGCGCAATTCAGCGGGCACGAGATGACCATCCAGACGTTCGCGCTGATGGGCGGCATCGACATCATCGTGGACGAGGAAATCGCGGTTGACGTGTCCGGCTTCGCATTCATGGGCGGTTTCGATCACCGGGCCACCGGCCCCGGCCTGCCCGGCGCGCCGCGGCTGAAGGTGATGGGCTTCGCCCTGATGGGCGGGGTGAACGTGCAGCGCCGCCCGCCGCGGAAGAAAAAGCCGCGTGAACTCCGCGGCCAGGAGCGGAGCCACCAGGAGCGGGACGACCAGGAGCGGAGCGACCGGCAGCTGGGTGAGCCCGGCCGCAGCCCGTGGGAACTCAGCGACGGCGGCGAAGCCCCTCGACCTGACCAACCCCGGCATATGTAGCCCGCCAACCCGGCATATATCGCTGTAACCCGGCACGGCTCCGGCCGTTCCCCGCCACTGCCATTTTCCGGGCAAATCGCCGACCCCCTTCCGGTGGGCCGCTTACCCGACATACTTGCAGTGCCGAGCCGGGGACCGGCCAGCTTAAGGAGCCACAGCATGACCAATTCCGGGGCCGATTCGTTCGTGCCATTGCCGGGCAGCGAGCGCGGGCCGCTGCCCGCGGCCGAACAGGCCGGGCCGGTGGACGAGTCGCAGCGGATCACAGTCACCCTGGTGACCCGGCGCCGGTCCGCACTGCCCCGTGACCTGGTCGAAACACCCGAGACGGTGACCCGCGAGCAGCTGGCCGAGCAGCACGGCACCGACCCGGCCGACATCGACTTCCTGCGCATCGTGCTGGCCCTGTACGGCCTGCAGGTCACCGACGCGGATCCGGGCGCCCGGCGGGTCAAGGTCGAGGGCTCGCTGGCCGCGCTGAGCGAAACGTTCGGCGCCGAGCTGAAGATGGTGCGCAGCACGGTGCCGGGCTCCGGCCAGGCGACCGAGCACCGCTACCGGGAAGGTGCGCTGCGCATCCCGGCCGAGCTGAACGGGATCGTGCTGGCCGTGCTCGGCCTGGACAACCGGCCCCAGGCCCGGGCGCACTTCCGCCGGGCACCCGCGGCCACGTCCGAGGCGGCGGGAACAGGAGCGGCGGCACCGGCCGCGGCCCCGGTGTCCTACCCGCCGCCGCAGGTGGCTGAGCTGTACAAGTTCCCGGCGGGCACCGACGGAACCGGACTCACGCTGGCCATCATCGAACTGGGCGGCGGGTTCGGTCCCAGCGACCTGGACACCTACTTCGGCGGCCTGAATCTGCCGGTGCCCTCGGTCACCGCGGCCAGCGTGGACGGTGCGGTGAACGCGGCCGGCCAGGACCCGAACGGGGCGGACGGCGAGGTCCTGCTGGACATCGAGGTGGCCGGCTCGATCGCGCCGGGCGCGGCCCAGGTGGTGTACTTCGCGCCTAACACCGACCAGGGCTTCGTGGACGCACTGACCACCGCGGTACATGCCAGCCCGACGCCGACCGCGATCAGTATCAGCTGGGGCCAGTCCGAGGACGCGTGGACCGCCCAGGGCCGGACCGCGCTGGACCAGGCGATGGCCGACGCGGCCGCGCTGGGGATCACGGTGTGCGTCGCGGCCGGGGACAACGGCAGCGGCGACGCGGTGACCGACGGCCAGCCGCACGCCGACTTCCCGGCCTCCAGCCCACACGCACTGGCCTGCGGCGGGACCGCGCTGCACGGGGACGCGGCGAGCGGGACGATCAGCTCGGAGACGGTATGGAACGACGGGGCCGGCCACGGTGCCACCGGCGGCGGGGTGAGCGACACGTTCCCGCTGCCGCCCTGGCAGGCGCCGGCCGGAGTGCCGGCCCGGGCCGGTTCGCCGCCGGCACCGCGCCGGGGCGTGGCGTGCCCGACGTGGCCGGCTGCGCCGACCCGCAGACCGGCTACCAGGTGCTGGTGGACGGGCAGTCGATGGTGATCGGCGGGACCAGCGCGGTCGCCCCGCTGTGGGCGGCGCTGGTCTGCCGCATGGCCCAGTCCACCGGCAAGCCGTTCGGCCTGCTCCAGCCGCTGCTGTACGCGGGCGTGTCGGCGGGCACGGCCGCCGCCGGGTTCCAGGACATCACCAGCGGCAGCAACGGTGCCTATTCGGCCGGGCCGGGCTGGGACGCGTGCACCGGCCTCGGCTCCCCCGACGGTACCGCCCTGCTCACGATGCTGCGCACCGCACTAGCCAGCGCCGCCCCACCCAGCGCCGCCCCACCCAGCTCGTGATCATGGCTTAGGTAGTACGAGAACCTACTAGAACCCAACCAAGCCCATGATCACGAGCGGGAGTGGCCAGGGTTGGCCGGCGCGCGGGGCCCGGATGGGCGGGCTAGACGGGGCGCGGGCGGGGGGCTAGACGGGGGCACGGGGTGGCGCGGTCAAGGGCGGCGGATGATGGCTATGCCCTGCGGGGGCAGGTCAAGCTGCTCGCCGACCGCTGTGCCGGTGGGCAGGTCGGTGCCGCCCGGCGGCACCGGCACCGGCTGGCCGGTGTGGTTGAGCAGGAACTCGTAGCTCACCGGGCCGGCCGTGCGGACCACCCGCTCGACGCCGTTGGGCAGGGACGGCTGTTCGCCCAGCAGGGGGGCGATCAGGTCGCGCATGGCCGCCTGGTCCAGCCGGGTGCCCAGGTAGATCACCCGGCCAGCACCGTAGTGGTGGTCCAGCACGGCTGGGTAGCCGGCCCACGGCCCGTCGGTCCGCCTAGGGGATCCGCACCCCCGGCCTGGCCCCGCCCTCACATCGTGATCATGAATTTGCTGTCGTCCCAGCGACACTGAAGTCATGATCACGAACTGGACGTCCCGCCTGCAGCATCAAGGCGGTGAGTTTGCGTCGCGGGTGACCCCGCGCTGATGAGTTGGGGCGCGCTGGGTTAGGCCTCGGGCGGGGTGCCGATGGTGGCGGGGGCGCCGTAGCGCTGCAGCACCTCCGGCACGGCTACGGTGCCGCGCTCGTCCTGGAAGTTCTCCATGATGGACAGCAGCGACCGGGCGGTGGCCCCGGTCCCGTTCAGGGTGTGTGCGAACTCCAGCTTGCCGTCCCGGCGGAACCGGATGTTCAGCCGCCGGGCCTGGTAGTCGGTGGTGTTCGAGCAGGACGTGATCTCCCGGTACCGCTGCTGGGCCGGGAACCAGGCCTCGATGTCGTACTTCTTCGCGGCGGGCGCGCCCAGGTCGCCGACGGCGATGTTCATCACCCGGTAGGGCAGGCCCAGCGCTTGGACGATCTCCTCTTCGTGGGCCAGCAACTGCTCGTGGAACTCGGCTGACTGCTCGGGCACGCAGTAGACGTACATCTCGACCTTGTCGAACTGGTGCACCCGGAACATGCCCTTGGTGTCCTTGCCCGCCGCCCCGGCCTCGCGGCGGAAGTTGGTGCTGAACGCGGCGTACTTGGCCGGCAGTTCGCTCTCCTCGAGCCGCTCGTCGGTGTGGATACCGGCCAGCGCCACCTCCGACGTGCCGGTCAGGTACAGGTCGTCGCGTTCCAGGTGGTACAGGTTGGATTCCTCGGTGGGCAGGAACCCGGTGCCGTACATGGCCCGCTCGCCGACCAGCACCGGCGGCAGCACGGTGAGGAACCCCTTGCTGGCCAGCCGGTCCAGCACGAACCGGTACAGCGCCTGCTCGGTGACGGCCACGTCGCCGATGCGGTAGGCGAACCGGGATCCGGACAGCCGGGCGCCCCGGGCCATGTCGATCCAGCCGCGCGCCGAGCCCAGGTCGGCGGCGTCCTTGACCGGGAAGCGCAGCGACGGCTGCTCGCCCCAGGTGCGGATGGCGACCGAGTCTTCCTCATGCATCCCATCCGCGGCGGTCGGGTCGGGCAGGTTGGGGATCTGGGCCAGCAGCGCCTGCCGGGCCTGCTCGGCCTCGGCCTGCTCGGCCTCGGCCGCGTCCAGTTCCTTGCGCAGCTGGCGCAGCTCGGCGATCTCCTCCGGGCTGGGCGGTGCACCCTTGGAGGAGCGCTTCTGGGCCGCGCGGAGCTTCTCGGCCCGCTCGGTCAGCTCGCGCCACCGCTGGTCCGCGGCGAGCAGGGCGTCGAAGTCATCGGCCGCGCCACGCCGGGCCAGTGCGGTGCGGTACCGGTCCGGTTCCTGGCGCGCGGCTTTGAGGTCAATCACCTGCGCGAGTCTAGTGGGCACAGCCGGTGCCGCAGGCCCGCCAGCCGCAGCAACCCTTCACCCACCGGCGGGGCGGCAACCCGAGGACCGCATGACTGATGCAGTCAAGTGGTCAGGACCGCATGAAGGATTCATCCATGCGGTTGGCGGTGGGGAGGGGCGCGGCGGGAGCGGCCGGGAGGGGCGTCGGGAGCGGTCCGGTGGGTGGCAGATCCTGGCAGATGAGGGCCCAGGGGCGGTCCTCGGCGCGGGTCATGATCAGGGTGGCCCGGCGCGGGCCGGACAGCTTGAGCTGGCGCCGGATCTGGGCCACGTCACCGGCCAGGCCGCGGCGGCGGATGTCCACCGAGCCGATGCCCAGCGCGCGCAGCCGGGCGGACAGTTCGCGCTGATGCCAGCGGCCGGAATCGAGCACCTGGAGGGTGCGGGCGAACGGGGTACGCACCGGCTGGTCGGTGCACAGGAAGGCGATCTGCTCATCGAGCTGCCAGCCGCCGGCCGCCCGGGCCAGCTCGGCCACCAGGCCGGCCCGGGTGACGGCCGGGTTCGGGTCGAGCAGGTACCGGCCGGGCGGGGCCACCGGGACCGCCGGACCCGGCTGCGGGGTGAGGGTATGGCCGCGGGGCAGGATCGTCGCCCGGGTCGTGGACCGGGCCAGCGCGGGCGACCAGAGCGCGGCTTCCTTCAGCTCGCGGCCGACCGCGATGAACTCCGTCTCCCAGCCCGGCGGCACCAGCTCGCGCGGGATTCCCGGGGCGGCCTTGATGCCCAGCTGGCTGACCTGGCCGGCCAGGCCCAGGCACCAGGCCAGCGGCGGCTCGCTGGCCCCGGGCCGGAGCCGACCCCGGCCGGTCCGCCGGGCCGGGTCGATGAACGCGGCCGGCACGCCGCTCAGGTCGGTGTCGCGGACGTCCCCGGGCTCGAACCGGATCTGGCCGGCCACGCCATAGACCGCCGCGTTGGCCTCGGCCATCCGCAGGTGCACCGGGTCGGCGTCCACCGCACGGACCTGGTGCCCGGCGGCCAGCGCGACCAGGTCGCCGCCGATGCCACAGCACAGGTCGGCCAGTTGGCCGCCTGCCGGGTAACGGCCGCGGCGGTGCCGGGCCACCACTTCGCCCGACGCCTGCTCCAGGCCGTCCCGGGTAAAGAACATCCGCATGGCCCGGGTGAACTTGGCCTGGGCCGCGATCCGCAGCTCGTGCTGGGCCAGCGCGGCGGCGACGAGTTCGGCCGGGTAGTCCGCGCGCAGGTCAGTGCCCAGCCGCAGCGCCTCGTCCGCGGAAAGCGGCTGCTGCCCCAGCCGGGCGAGCAATTCCGCGCCGGGCCCGGACAGCAGGGCGGACAGCTGCTTCCCGGGGGTCATGAGCCGCGGAGGGGCGCCGGTGGCCGGGGGCGGGCAGAGCCGGGAAGGATCACCGGTGGCCGGGGGCGGGCAGAGCCGGGAAGGATCACCGGTGGCCGGGGGCGGGCAGAGCCGGGAAGGATCACCGGTGGCCGGGGGCGGGCAGAGCCGGGAAGGATCACCGGTGGCCGGGGGCGGGCAGAGCCGGGAAGGATCACCGGTGGCCGGGGGCGGGCAGAGCCGGGAAGGATCACCGGTGGCCGGGGGCGGGCAGGGCGAGTCACGGGCGGGCGGCGGCCGGGGACGAGGTGCCCGGCTCGTCCGCTTCCCCGGGAGCCCCGGGTCCAGCAGGCAGCGGGGCATCAGGGCGTGCGTCGCCGGGTCGGGCTGAGGTCCGGCCGGACTGGGTGGCCAGCACCGATCCGGCCAGGATGAGCCCGAACGCGGCGATGATCTCCGGGGTCAGCGGCTCGCCGAGGACGCTCACGCCGAGCGCGACCGCCACCGCCGGGTTGACGTAGGTGATCACGGTGGCCCGGGCCGGGCCGGCCTCGGCGATCAGCTGGAAGAACAGCACGAACGCCAGCGCTGTGCAGATCACCGCCAGCCCGGCCAGGCTGGCCAGCACCTTGGCCGACGGCACAGTAGTCGGCCAGGTCAGCGCGGCGGCGGGGGCGTAGACGACGGCGGCGAAGCCGAGGCAGACGGCGGTCATGCCGAGCCCGGGCAGGCCGGCCAGCTTGCGGCTGGCGATCAGCGGGCCGGTGGCGTAGCCCAGCGCGGTGAGCAGGACCAGCACGACCGACCCCAGATCGCCGCCGAGCGCGCCGGGCCCGGCCAGCAGGGCCACTCCGGCCAGCCCGCCGAGCAGCCCAGCCCAGCGCAGCGGGGTCAGCCGCTCGGCTCCGCCGGTTAGCCGGGCCAGCACCACCCCGATGATCGGCACCGACGCGATCAGCAGCCCGCTCATCGAGCTGGTCAGCCTGCGTTCGGCCTGGGACAGGAACAGCCAGGGCAGGATGATCTCGACGCAAGCGAAGATGGCCAGCCACCGCCAGTGCGGGCGGAGCAGGCCCAGCTCGCCACGGCGCAGCGCGATCGGCAGCAGGATCACCGCGCCGCCCGCCACCCGGGCCAGCACCAGCACGGGCACCGACACCCCGCCGTCCGCGACCTTGATCAGCAGATACGGCACGCCCCAGATCAGGCTCATCGCCGCGAACAGCATCCAGCCGCGCCGGCTCACCCCGCACCTCCCGCTTCGTCCCCCGCAGGCTACCGGGACACGCCGCCACCATGAGCAGCCCGCCAGTGGGACGGCGGAGGGGCGGCGCGGCTCTCGGGTTGTGCGCCACGCCGCCATCAGCGGGGCGAGGCAGGTCAGCCGAGGCGAAGGGGGTGGCAGGCTCCCGGGTTGCCCCCGGCACGGACACCAGCGGGCTGGGCAGATTGGCACGGTACTAGCGTTAGGCAGGAAAGGTCTGATGCTGGGCCCGGGCGGATCCGGCTACGCTCGGGCCTATGCAGCTCGTCCCGGAGGGGAGTGCCCGGATGGCCCCCGCGGGCCAGCCGGCCGCGGCCGCGGCCCGGCCGCCCGCGGGGCCGCCGGGCGCACTGCCGCTGCGCTGGGCGCTGCCCGCCGCAGCGGCAGGCGGGCTGGCCCTGGCCGGCGCGTTCCCGCCGGTCGGGGTGTGGCCGCTGGCCATCGCCGGGCCGGCCGTGCTGGCGCTCACCCTGGTCCGGCAGCGGCTGCGGGCCTCGTTCGGCATTGGGCTGGCCTTCGGTATCGCGTTCTTCGTGCCGCTGCTGTCCTGGCTGATCAACGTGGCCTGGTACGCGTGGGCCGCGCTGGCCATCGCGGAGGCGGTCATCTTCGGGCTGCTCTGCATCGGCCAGCGGCTGCTGTTCCGGCTGCCCGGCTGGCCGGTCGCGGTGGCCTGCTGGTGGGTCGGGGCGGAGGCGATGCGGGCCCGCTGGCCGTACGCGTTCCCATGGGGACGGCTGGCGATGAGCCAGTCCGGGTCGCCCACCGCGCACTGGGCCGCCATCGGCGGACCGCCGCTGCTGTCGTTCCTGGTCGCGCTGGCCGGTGCCACGCTGGCCTGGGCAGTGCTGGCCGCGGCGTCCCGGCGGCCCCGGCCGCGGTGGGGCCTTATCCTGGCCGGGCTGGCCGTGGCCGGGGCGTTCGCGCTGGCCCTGGGCGGTGCGCTGCTCCCGGTTGACCGGTCGGCCCCCGGTGAGCGGAGCGCCCAGGTGGCGGCCATCCAGGGCGACGTGCCGCACGCCAGGAGCATTCCGGACCTGCTCCGCGCGACCACCGTCACGCAGAACCACGCGGCCGCCACCGAGGCGCTGGCCGCGCAGGTGGCCGCGGGCGCCCGGCCCGCCCCAGATCTGGTCGTCTGGCCGGAAAACTCGACCGACCTGGATCCCTCGCTGTATCCGCCGATCTACGCCACCATCCAGTCCGCGGTGCGCCGCATCGACCGGCCGGTGCTGGCCGGCGCGCTGCTGGGCCACCCGCTGCGGAACACCGGGCAGCTGTGGCTGCCCGGCCGCGGCCCGGTGGCCACCTACGTGAAGCGGAAGCTGGTGCCGTTTGGCGAGTCCATTCCGTTCCGCAGCCTGCTCAAGCACATCACGCCGCTGGTCAACCTGCAGCCGGTGAACTTCACTGCCGGGGACAAGGCCGTGGTGTTCCACCGGGGCCTCGGCCCGGTCAGGCTGGGCGACGTGATCTGCTACGAGGTGGGGTTCGACGGGCTGGTCCGCTCCGAGGTGACGGCGGGTGCCAATCTGCTCGCGGTGCAGTCCAACGACGCCACGTTCGAGGTGGACGGCCAGTCCGGCGAGTCCACCCAGCAGGTGGCCATGGCCCGGATCCAGGCCATCACGTCGAACCGGGCGGTGGTGTACGCGTCCACCACCGGGGAGAGCGCGATCATCAGCCCGGCCGGGGCGGTGCTGGCCCGCAGCGGACTGTGGCAGCGGGCCGAACTGGAGGCACGGGTGCCGCTGCGCACCGGGCTGACCCTGGCCGACCGGCTGGGTGGCTGGCCGGAGGCGGTGCTGACCGGGCTGGCCATCGCCGCGCTGGCCGTGGCCAGCGGCCTGACCGTGCGGGACCGCCGGGCGGGCCAGCCGTCGACGGCGCCGGCTGGCGGCGAGTCCGCGGCGCCAGCGGCTGGCGGCACGGCCCACAATTGAGGTCATGGCCACCAGGCGCCATCGACTGTGGCGCGCCCTCACCCGGCCCTACCGGTACGCGGCGCTGGCCGCGGGGGCGCTGCCCATCCTCGCCTTCCCCGCGCTGAACCTGGAGTTCCTCGGCTGGTGCGGGCTGGTGCCCGGGCTGCTGATCATCCGGGCCGCGGCCACCGGCTGGGAGGCGGCGGTCCGCGCCTGGTGGCTCGGGGCCGGCTTCCTGCTGGCCGCACTGTACTGGCTGGCCCCGAATATCGGCCCTGGCCTGCTGCTGGTGGGCATCGTGTTCGGCGCGCTGTGGACCGGCTTCGGGTTCGCCACCTGGAAGCTGTTCCGGGCACCGCTCACCCCGGGCCGGGCCAGCGCCGCGCTGGCCGTGCTGCCCAGTTACTGGCTCTTCACCGAGTGGGCCCGGTCCTGGCAGGGCTTCGGCGGGCCGTGGGCGGTGCTCGGCACCAGCCAGTGGCAGCACCCGGCGGTGCTCGCGCTGGCCTCGGCGGGCGGCGTCTGGCTGATCAGCTTGGCCCTGGTCGCGGCCAACACCGGCATCGTGATCCTGCTGATCGCGCGGCGGAACCTGGTCCGGCTGGCCGGCGCGGCCGGGGTCGCGGTGGCGCTGGCCGCCGGCCCGGTGGTATTCGCGCTGACCCCCGGCACGCCCAGCGTCCGGCACGTCACGGTGGCCCTGGTACAGCAGGGCATCCAGCCCAGCCGGGCCAGCCGGGTGAACGCCAGCCTGCGGCTGTCCGAACGGCTGGGCGCGGCCCGCCCGGACCTGATCGTGTGGGGGGAGAGCAGCGTCGGCTACGACATCGAGCGGGCCAACACCGGCCTGTTGCACCGGATCGAGGCGCTGGCCGACCGGACCGGCGCGAAGATCCTGGTCAACCAGGACTCGGCGCTGCCCGGCGGCGGCAAGTCCAAGGTGGCGCTGCTGATCGGGCCGCACGGCGTGACCGGATCGTACGTGAAGACGCGGCTGGTCCCGTTCGGCGAGTACATCCCGTTCCGGGCCGCGCTCGGCTGGCTGACCAGCATCAGCCAGGCGGCGCCGAGCAACATGATTCCGGGCGACGGCGCGCACCTGATCCACGCGGTGGACCGGGCCGGGCGGCCGCTCCCGATCGGCGTGCTGATCTGCTTCGAATCCGCGTTCCCGGACATGTCCCGGGTGGATGCCGGCCTAGGCGCCCAGCTGATCATTTACCAGACCTCGGACACGACGTTCCAGGACAGCTGGGCGCCGGCCCAGCACGCCTCGCTCAGCGCGGTGCGCGCCGCGGAGACCGGCCGGCCGGTGGTGCAGGCCGCGCTGACCGGGGACACCGTGGCTTTCGACAGCAGGGGACGGCTGCTGACCGTGCTGACCTCGGCACACCGCGGGATGACCGTGCTGCGCCTGGGGCTGCCCCCGGCCAGCGCACGCACCCCCTATGACCGGCTGGGTGACTACCTGCCCTGGGCGGCGACCGCGGTGGTCGCGGGCACCGCTCTTGGCTGGCTGGTTGTTTTTCTCCGCCATCGCCGGGGACGGGTACCTTTGGAGGGCAACTTCCGGCCCGCCGGATACGTCTCAGTAGTGGGCGCGCCGGACGGCTCCGGTTCTGGGGCCGGGTCCGGCGAGGCCGCCGGCGCCGGGCCGGAAGCGGCAGACGACGACGTCCCACGCACCTCCTGAGCGGACCGCACCTTCCGGGCGGCCCGCTCACCGCTCTCCGCGAGCGGGCTCAGCGCGTCCCGGGCAGGCGAGGTGCACCAGCAGGCAGCGGCTTAGGAGGATCCAGGGTGCGGGAGAGCGACAACACGCACGGCCAGCGTGGGGTGGGGTCAGGCGGCCAGGGCGTCATTACACGCAGATGCCGGATGACCGTGCTCGCCGCCCTGTCGGCCGTGGCGTGCCTGGTCGTCGCCGCCTGCTCGAGCGGCTCGCCGTCCTCGAGCGGATCCGCCGGGCAGCCGTCCGGCAAGGCGTCCGCGCACGCCGTCACCGCGGCCAGCGCCGCGCTGTCCATCACCCCGGCCAACGGGGGGCGGCGGGCCAACCCGGCCAAGGGCGTCGTGGTCAAGGCCAGCGAGGGTCGGATCCAGAGCGTCACGGTGACCGCCGGGCACGACGCGGTGAGCGGCTCGCTGAACCAGGCGAAGACGGTATGGCGCAGCGACTGGGCACTGCAGCCGTCGCGGAGCTACACCGTGCACGCCACCGCGGTGAACTCGGCTGGCAAGACGGTCACGTCGGTGAGCAGCTTCCGCACGCTGACCCCGGCCTCGACCGACACCGCGATGATCTTCGAGGGGTACAAGCAGAGCTACGGCGTTGGCATTCCAATCCGGCTGACGTTCAGCTCGCCGGTCACCAACAAGGCCGCGGTGGAGCGGTCACTGCAGGTGACCAGCTCCAAGCCGGTGACCGGGGCGTGGTACTGGGACGGCGACCAGACGCTGTACTTCCGCCCGATGAACTACTGGACCGCCGGCACCACGGTCTCGTTCGACGGGCACCTGGCCGGGCTGCAGGCCTCGCCCGGCGTCTACTTCACCGCCGACCTGACCCAGACGTTCGACATCGGGCCGTCGCTGATCGTGGTGGCCAGCACCAAGACGCACTACCTGAACGTCTTCTACAAGGGCAAGCTGTGGGGGCACTGGCCGATCAGCACCGGCCGGCCCGGCCTGGACACGGTGGACGGCACGTACATCACGCTGGAGAAGGGCAACCCGGTCCGGATGGTGGGCAACGGCTACAACGAGCTGGTCAACGACGCGGTCCGGTTCACCTACAGTGGCGACTACCTGCATTCAGCCCCCTGGTCGGTGGGTGAGCAGGGGGTCACCAACGTCAGCCACGGCTGCGTCAACCTGTCCCCCGGGCACGCGGCCATGTACTACAACCTGGCCACCCCGGGCGACCCGGTGACGGTCATTGGCAGCCCGCACGCGGGCAAGTGGGACGACGGGTTCACCGTCTGGTTCCTGTCCTGGAAGCAGCTGCTCAAGGGCAGCGCGCTGGGCATGGCGGTGCAGGCCGGTCCGTCCGGCAGCACGTTCGTCAGCCCGTCCTCGGTCACCGCGCAGCCGCTGACCTCCCGGCTGGCCGGCCCCAAGCCAGGCAACTCCGCCGCGCAGAGCTGACCCTCTGCTAAGCGGACGGCGGGGTCAGCGGCCGTGGGCTGGGCGGCGGCCGCGCGGTCCTCGGCGTGGTAGCGGGCCAGCAGCCGCTCCTCGGCCGCGCGCCGCGGGAACAGGAAGAACACCAGCCCGGCGCCGCTCACCCCGGCGGTGGACGCCGGCGCTGCTCACCCCGGCGGTGGACGCCGGCGCCGCTCACCCCGGCGGGTGAACGACGGCGCCGCTCACCCGCCCGCGGTGAACTCCGCGACCGGCGACGCCTCGCCCGGTTCCGCCGCGGCCGGCTCGCCGGGCACCGCGGCCAGCTGGCGGACCGCTGGCCAGCGCCGGCCCAGCCGGGAAGCGGCCCGCTGCACGGCCGCCCCGGCCCACGCGGCTGGCCGCGGGCTGGCCCCGTCCACCAGCCCGTTCCAGTACAGCGACCAGGTCCCGGCGACCAGCCGGCTCACCCCGGGCGCGGTCAGCAGCCGCACCGCGCCGGAGGCCAGCCGCGGCCGGCGCAGCAGGGCCGCCTGCAGCGCGGCCGCACCGGGCATATACCGGCCGAACGTGTCGCGCACCGCGTCGGTGTACATGGCCGCCGCCGCGGCCGGGCCAGCCCCAGCCAGCAGGCACTCCGCGGCCAGCCGGGCGCTGACCATGGCCGGCCCGATGCCCTCGCCCTGCAGCGGGTTGATCAGCCCGGCGGCGTCCCCGGCCAGCAGCACGTTGCCGGCCGCTGGCGGGGCGCCGGTGCCGCCCATCCGCAGCCAGCCGCCGGTCACCGCGCCGTGCTGCGCGCCGGGGGTCAGGTCCCCGGTGCGGCGCAGCATGGCACAGAACGAGGCCAGGTCGGCGCGCAGACTGGCGGCCCGGCGGCGGGTGCCCATCCCGATGCCGATGCCGACGTTGGCCTGCCCGGCCTCGCCCGGGAACAGCCAGCCGTAGCCGGGGTAGATCCGCCACGGGGCCGCGTCCAGCAGGACCAGCAGCGGCAGCGGCACTTCGGCCGGGATGTAGGCGCGGATCGCGAAGCCCCACAGCGCCGCGTCCGGGTCGAGCAGGCCGGCCAGCCGGGCGACCGGGCTGAGCGCCCCGTCCGCACCGATGAACCAGTCCGCGGCCAGCCGCTGGCCGTCGCTGGTCAGCAGCGCGCGCACGCGCCCGTTCAGGCCCACGCCGTCCGGGCCGCCGCCGTCCCGGTCCACCCCGCTGATCCGGGCCTGCACCGGCTCCGCGCCGGCCTGCAGCGCGGCGGTACGCAGCGCGTCGTCCAGGGTGACCCGCGGCACCACCACGCCGTGTCCCGGGTAGCGGCGGCCGGGAAACGCGGGCAGCCGGGACCGGTGCCCGGACGGGCCCACGGCCAGCAGGTCCGCGCCCTGCCCGGCGTCCGGGACCGCTACGGCCAGGTCGGAGAGCAGCCCGACGCCGCGCGGCCCGACCAGGTCGCCGCACGCCTTGTCGCGCGGGAACGTGGCCTTGTCCACCAGTGCGACCCGGGCCCCGCCGCGGGCCAGCACCAGCGCGGCGATGCTGCCGGCCGGCCCGGCGCCGGCCACCACCACGTCAAACCGGCCGGCGGGCCGCGAGCCGCTCCGGCCGGCAGGCCTCGGCGCGGAGCGCCGATCGGGGGGGTCCGGGGGGTCGCCCCCCCGGGCTAGCACAGTCACCGGGCGACCACCACGGCCACGGCCAGCGTGCCGGTGGCCCAGGTGAAGTAGCGCAGCGCCCGCTCCAGCGGGGCCAGCAGGTCGGCCCGGCCCAGTTCCTGCTCGCTGCCGTCGCGCCAGGTGACCCGCACGGTCACCGCGCTGACCCGGCGGCGCAACGCCCGCGCCGGGGTACTCAGCGCGCGCTGCCCCATAGACAGGAAGAACGCGAACACCGCGCCGATCAGCGCGGCCGGCGGCACCGTCCAGTGCTGCGCGTACGCGCCGACGATGAGCGGGAACGAGCCCCAGGCCAGGCCGAACCAGACGTCGCTGTGCATCAGGCCGCCGAGCAGTTCCAGGTTGTACCCGATGACCAGGATGGCGCCGAGGATCACGAACGGGACCATCCGCCAGCCGCCGTAGAACAGGCCGAGCACCATGGCCGCCACGACCGAGACCACCGCCACCCCGGCCAGCAGTTTGCCGTTGATGCCGGTGCCCAGCGGCCGGCCGTTCAGCTCATCGAACGCGTGCGCGCCGATGCCGACGGCGAGGAAGAACGCCAGCAGCGTGCCGCCCAGCCGCCACAGCACCGGGTGCGGCACCAGCCCGGCCCCGATGGCCACGTAGGACAGGTGCCACAACGTGTACGGCGGGTGCAGCAGGGTGAGCCAGTCGCGGAACCCGCCGGTCCCGCGGCCCATGTCGTAGAACGCGGTTTTGTTGGCCTTGTCCGTCCGCGCGCTCACGAACCAGGTCCCGCGGCCTTGCGGCCCCACATGATCAGCCCGCCGCCCAGGCTCATCAGCCCGGTCCCCACGTCGGTCAGCCCGGCCGCCTGCCAGGCCGCGATGTGATCGTCCAGCGAGTACCGCCGGTAGTGGGTGGAGATGCTCGGCCCGAGGAAGCGGCCGACCCGGTACCAGGCCGGGCCGCCGGTCAGCCCGCCGGCCAGCGGCAGCGCCAGCCGGGTGTACAGCCACCAGGCCGCCCGCCAGCCCGGCTGCGGCGGCACCATGAACTCCAGGCTGGCCAGCGTGCCGCCGGGGCGCACGACGCGGGCCAGCTCGGCCAGGGTCGCGGCCGGGTCGTCCACGTAGCGCAGCAGGTAGGAGAAGCTGACCGCGTCGAAGGTGGCGTCCGGGAACGGCAGCCGGTCGGCCGTCCCCACGGCCAGCCGGACCCGGCCGCGCTGGCCGGGCCGCCGGGTCCGGGCCAGCCCGGCCCGCAGCATCGGCTCGTTGAGATCCACCCCGGCCACGTTGGCGCCGGTCCGGCCGGCGATGGCCAGCGCGATCCCGGCCGGCCCGGTGGCCACGTCCAGCACCAGCCCGGGCTGGCCGGTCGCGATCCGGTCCACCACGGCCCGCCGCCAGCGCCGGTCCTGGCCGAACGACAGCAGGTAAGCGAGCCGGTCGTAGCGGGCGGGCAGGTCGGCGAATACGTCACGGGCCACCCGCTCACCGCGCAAGCGAGCATCCTGGGCCGGTGCGGCGGTCACCGCGTTCGGGGCAGAGCCAACGGGGCGCTCCATGGGAGGGGCTGCACGGTCGCTATCCAAGGATCGTCGCACGCGGGGCCCGCGCGGGCAAGGAACACCTACCCCAGCCATCACGTGGTAACCGTCCGTAAACCGCGGTCCCGCCGGCCTTCCAGCTCCGGCCTCTTGTGCCGAACGCCAGTGCCCGCCCGGTCAGCTCGCCTCGCGCAGCGGGGTACGCGGCTGGTGTCCCCGCCTCCGGCGGGGGCGCTGCCCGCCGGGGGCCGAGGTCCCGGCCCGGCGGCCCGTCCCGGTGCGGGGAGCAGAACCGGTGCGCGGAGCAGAACCGGTGCGGGGAGCTGAGCCGGTGCGGGGAGCAGAACCGGTGCGGGGAGCGGAACCGGTGCCGGGCGCGGCCGCCAGCCGGGGCGCGGGCTTGGCCGGGACCGGGATCGGTGTGCCGGACTCGGCGATGTCCCGGACGGCCTGGTGCCCAGGCTGCACCCGATGCCGGACCGGGGTGATGCCGGCTCTGTCCTGCAGCCGGGCCACGTCCTTGGCCTGGGCCGGGTTGACGAACGCGACTACCGTGCCTGGCGCCCCGGCCCGCGCGGTGCGCCCGGAACGGTGCAGGTAGTCCTTGTGGTCGTTGGGCGGGTCGAAGTGCACCACCAGGTCCACGTCCTCGATGTCCAGCCCGCGGGCGGCCACGTCGGTGGCGACCAGGACCCGGGGCTGCCCGGCCGCGAACCCGTCCAGCGCGCGCTGCCGCTGGTTCTGGTTCAGGTTGCCGTGGATCGCGGCCGCCTCGGCCCCGGCCCGGATGAGCTGCTTGGCCAGCCGGGCCGCGCCGTGCTTGGTGCGGACGAAGAACAGGGTGCGGCCCGGCCGGATGGCGATCTCGGCCGCGATGGCCAGCTTGTCCTGGGCCGGCAGCACGAACACCTGGTGGTCGGCGGCCGCGCCGGGCTCGCTGGCCGGCGCCACCGCGTGCAGCGCCGGGCTGGTCAGGTACCGGGTGACCAGCCGCTCCACGTCCCGGTCCAGGGTCGCGGAGAACAGCATCCGCTGGCCGCCGGCCGGGGTGGCGTCCAGGATCTGGGTCACCGCGGGCAGGAAGCCCAGGTCGGCCATGTGGTCGGCCTCGTCCAGCACGGTGATCTCGACCGCGCCGAGGGTGCAGGCGTGCCGCTCCATCAGGTCGATCAGCCGGCCCGGGGTGGCCACCACGATGTCCACGCCGCGCCGTAGCCGGTCGATCTGGCGGCCGATCGCCGCGCCGCCGTACACCGCGGTGACGCTGACCCCGACCGGGTTGCCGAGCGGCCGCAGCACGTCGGTCACCTGCTGGGCCAGTTCCCTGGTCGGCACCAGGACGAGCGCACGCGGCGCGGTCGGCTGCCGGGTCGCGGTGCGGCCCGCCGGGCTGGCCAGCCGGGTCAGCATGGCCAGGCCGAACGCGAGCGTCTTGCCGGACCCGGTCTGCGCCCGGCCGAGCACATCCCGGCCGGCCAGCGCGTCCGGCAGCGCCCGGGCCTGGATCGCGAACGGCTGCCCGATGCCGCCCCCGGCCAGCGCGCTGACCAGCGGCGCGGGCAGGCCGAGCGCACCGAACGTGACCGGCTCCGGTGCGGCCGCGGCCATGGCCGCGGCCAGCGCCCGGTCCAGCTCGGACCGCTGCTCCCGGGCCGGTCGCGGTGGTCCCGACGGCCGCGGTGGCCGGGCCGGCCGGGACGAGCGGGCAGGGCGGGGCCGGGCGGCCCGGGACGGGCGACGCCGGGCATGAGTGTCGGGCAAGAAAGCTCCAGCAGGACGTGCGCGTAGGCACGAAGAAGCGGGCTGCTCGCCCGCGGGAGTGGCGGCTCGATCCGCCGCCTTACACCTCAACCCTACCAGTGGGGCTGGTGTTCCCGGCCTGCCCGGGATCCTCCCGGTCCGGGGCAGCCGCCGCGAACGCGTCATCCTCGGGCCGCTCGAAATGGCTGACCAGCAGGTAGGCGATGACGAACGCGACCACCATGCCGAGCAGCAGCGCGAGTTCCGTGCTGGGGATGGTGTGCTCGTTGCTGAGCAGGAACAGGATCCGCCGGATCACCGCGACCAGCCCGACCACGATGAACGGCTGCGCGGCCAGCCGGTGCGCGCGCAGCGACAGCACCACCGTGTGCACGATCTCGACCAGGATCAGGACCAGCAGCACCCGGTCCAGCAGGTTGATGGCGGCCGTGCCGACCGGCTGGTGCCGCACGTCGGTGACGAAGCTGACCACGCCGGACACGGCCAGCGTGGCGGCCAGCACGATCAGCACCACGCCCACGGTCACCGTGACGATGTCCTGGGCATGCTCCAGGACCCAGATCGACCCGGCCACGACGGGCCGCGGCGCGGGCCGCCCCGCACCCGGGTCAGTGGTGTCTGGCACGAGGTACCTCCAGCCGGAGAACCGAGATACTAACTGGCCCGTGCGGGGCCAGCCATCCCCCGGCCGGGTGACTCCCGGTGGTTTCAGCCCCGTGGTGTTAGCTCAGCGTCGCGGCGTGGTCCGGGACGTAGGTCTGCATGTCCCTGGGTACCCGGACGTAGCCCTTGGCGGGCGGCCGCGGCGGCAATTCCAGCCGCTGCCGCCGTACGTCGTGGTAGGGGAGGCTGGACAGCAGGTGGGCGATCATGTTGATCCGGGCCCGCCGCTTGTCGTCGCTCTCCACCACGTACCACGGCGCCTCCGGCACGTCCGTGTGCAGCAGCATCTCGTCCTTGGCCCGGCTGTAGTCCTCCCAGTGGGTGATCGACTCCAGGTCCATCGGGGACAGCTTCCACCGCCGCATCGGGTCCTCCAGCCGGGACCGGAACCGCGACTGCTGCTCCGCGTCGCTGACCGAGAACCAGTACTTGCGGAGCAGGATGCCGTCTTCCACCAGCAGCCGCTCGAAGATCGGGCACTGGTGCAGGAACCGGGCGTACTCCTCTTTGGTGCAGAACCCCATCACGTGCTCGACGCCGGCCCGGTTGTACCAGCTCCGGTCGAACAGCACGATCTGCCCGCCGGACGGCAGGTGGTCCACGTAGCGCTGGAAATACCACTGGGTCTGTTCCCGCTCCGTCGGCGCGGGCAGCGCGACGATGCGGGCGACCCGCGGGTTCAGGTACTGGGCGACCCGTGTGATCGTGCCGCCCTTGCCGGCCGCGTCACGGCCCTCGAAGATGATCACGATCCGGGCGCTCTCGGCGCGCACCCACTCCTGGACCTTGACCAGCTCCGCCTGCAGCCGGTACAGCTCGGCCTCGTAGGCCTTCTTCGGCAGCCGCTCGACCTTGCTCGCTTGCCTTGCCTTGCTCTTGGCCTTGCCGTCCTTGCTCGCCTTGACCTTGGCCGCGCCATTGTGCTGGCTCATCGTCACTCACCCCCTGCTACCAACGAGTCAACCACGGCCCAGGGCCGGTGACGAGGGCCCCGGAAACCATGCCGATGAGGTAGCCCGGCTCAGCCCGGCGGCCGAGTGACGGCGGCCGGTCCCAGCCTAGCCTGATGACTCCCGGAAGACGGCCGGGAACGGGCAAGTCCCCGAGGGGGGCGGGCGCCAGGACCGGTGGTCCCAGGGATGGCCAGGCAAAGGGGGGTGCCGGGCCGTCTGCACCGGGTACCGGTAGCACGGGTGACGCTGGCCGCGTGGTGGGCCAGCACCGGTGGGCCAGCCGGCCTGGCGCGCTCCGTCCCCGCCCCGGCTGCACCGGCCAGCCCGGCCGTGTTCTGGCTGGTTATCCCCATTCCGGGAGTAATCCGGTGTCCTCCTGGGGGATCAGCCCGGGGCTGTCATCGAGCAGCCCGTAACGGACCGCGTAGGAGGCGGCCTCCAGCCGGGAGTGCACGCCCAGCTTGGTCAGTACCGACTGAACGTGGGTGCGCACGGTAGCCGCGGACACGCCCAGCTTGGTCGCGATGCCGGACGTGTCCAGCCCTTCCACCAGCAGGGTGAGGCATTCCCGCTCCCGGGCGGTGAGGAAGGCGGCCAGCCGGCGCGCATCGTCGGACCGGGCCCGTTCCCGGGCCGGCCGGGGCTTCGGCACGTCCACCACGACCTCGCCGCGCTGCACCCGGTCGATGGCCCGGGTCAGCGCGGCCACACCGCGGGTCTTGTGCAGGTAGCCGGACGCCCCGGCCTGCAGCGCCTGCCGGATGCCCTCGGTGTCCGGGTCGGCGCTGAGCACCAGGATCTTGGTCCGGCCGCTGGCCGCGAGCATCGGGCCGATCGCGGTGATCCCGCTATCCCCGGCGAAGTGCCGGTCGATCAGGCATACGTCGGGCTGCTTGCGGCGCACGGACTCGATCGTGTCCCGCACGCTGCGGGCCACGGTGACCTGGTAGCCACGCTGGATCAGCACCGCCGACATGGCGTCCAGGAACACGCTGTGGTCGTCCCCGATGACTAGCCCGGTCATGTGCTCACCTGGCTAGTCGGTGGGCGGCCCGGTGCGGCCGGAGGATGGGGCCCTCGTGTCCGCGGCGGCTTGCCGCCGCTCGGCGCGGAGCGGCGATCGGGGGCCGGGGGCTCCGGGGGTAGTCCCCCGGGAAGGCGGAGCGGGGGGTCCTCCCCCCGGGCCAGCACCGGGATCAGCAGCCGGACCAGTGCGCCGCCGGCCGCCGGGGCCCCGACCTGCATGCTGCCGCCACAGGACTCCAGCAGCGACGTCACCACGCCCAGGCCGAGCGAGGCGGCGCCAGGCGGCCCGTGGCCGAATCCGGGGCCGTTGTCCAGCACCTCGAGCAACGCGCGCGGTGGCGGCTCGGCCATCATGGCCACGGTGATCTCCACCCGGCCGCCCGGCCCGGCGGCGCGGGCCGCGTTGTCCACCACGTTGGTCAGTACCCGCCACAACAGCACCGGGCTGGCCATGACCTGGACCTCCGGGCCGGGCCGCAGCGCGACCTCGGCCTCGTGCGCGACCCGGGCCAACTGGGTCACCTGGCCGGCCAGCGAGCGCAGGCTGACCTCGCCGGCCGCGGCCGCGTCCCCGCGGCCGGGAATCTCGTGTGCGATGACGTCGAGCAGCCGGGTCATCTCCAGGGACAGCAACTCCAGCCGGAAACCCGCATCCTCCGGCAGGTCCACATCCCCGCGTACTGCTTCGACCAGGTAGGACAGTGTGGTCATCTGATGTCCAAGATCATGCAACAGGCCCCGCACGGCAAGCGCGTCCTGAGCGTCAGACCGCCTGCGCCCGCGGCCCCGTCGCCGGTCCAACGACGGCTCCACAGCGTTTACCCCCGATTTAGGAGGTCACGGGCCCGTCACCCCGTGGGCCTCCCACCCCCGATTTGTCACCGTCCGATGTGAATTCGTCACGGCGTGCCGCATTACAACCAGTTAATCATGTCCAGCCTAGGCAACGGCATACCCACCGGAGTAGGCCGCTACCAGGGCACCGCGCAGCGCCTGCTCGCCGAACCGGGTGCCGAGCCGGGCCCGGGCGGTGGCCGCCATCCGGGCCGCCGCACCGGGCGAGTCGAGCAGGAAGCCGACCGCCTCGGCCAGCAGCTCCGGACGGCCCGGCGGGACGAGCAGCCCGGTTTCGCCGGGTATGACCACATCGCCGACCGCGTTGACCGCGGTCGCCACCACCGGGATGCCGCACACCATCGCCTCGACCACCGCAGTGGGCAGCCCCTCGTAGCGGCTGGGCAGCGCGAACACGTCGAACGCGGGCAGCAGGTCCGGCACGTTGCTGCGCTGACCGGCCAGCACCACCTGGTTCCCCGGCAGGCCTGCCGCCCGGGCCGCCACCTGCCCGGCCAGTTCCCCGTCGCCGACCCAGACCCCGGTCACCCCGGGCCGGCCCAGCGCACGCAGCGCGGCCAGGAAGTCGTCCGGAGCCTTCTGATAGGTCAGCCGGCCGACCGCGCCGACCACGGTGGCGTCCGCGGGCAGGCCCAGTTCGGCCCGGGCCTGGCGGCGCCGGGCCGGGGCCGGTGGCGGCCGGGCGGCGGCCTGGTCGGCGCCGTCGGCGACCACCCCGATCGTGCGCACCCGTTCCGGGGCGATCAGCCGGCGGCGGACCGCCTCGACCGCCACCCCGGTGCCGACGCACAGCGCGACGTCGGTGAAGCGCCCCAGCCGGCGTTCGATAGAAATGTAAGCGCGGCGGCGGACGGGTCCCTGGAACTCGTGGAACGGGAAGCCGTGGTAGGTGTGCACCAGGCGGGGCACCCGGGCGCGCTGGGCGGCCAGCCGGCCGACCGCGCCCGCCTTGGCGCAATGCGTGTGCACCACGCCGAAGTCGCCGCCGCGCAGCAGCGCGGTCAGCCGGGCCAGCGCGCGCAGGTCACTGCCGGGCGCGATGGGCGCGCGCAGCGACGGC
This sequence comes from uncultured Actinomycetes bacterium, assembly GCA_963834705.1. Classification (GTDB taxonomy): domain Bacteria; phylum Actinomycetota; class Actinomycetes; order Streptosporangiales; family Streptosporangiaceae; genus RYN-230. The sequence continues at coordinate 137,710 of CAWICV010000014.1, read as the reverse complement.
TCCACGATGACCGCCAGGCCGGCCGCTTCGGCCTCGGCCACCAGCTCACCACCGCCGGTGATGATCGTCATGGCGTAGCTGGCCGGGTCCATGGCCCGCGCGCCGCGCAGCGCGTGCTGCCCGGCGCCGCCGTCCAGCCTGGTGATGACCGTGGCTACCCGGACCGGCCGGCCGTCGCTCATTCGGCCTGCTCCTCCGGGCGCCGCAGGCCGGCCGCCCGGGCCACCCGGACCGCCTCCAGGCGGCTGTGCACGTCCAGCTTGGCGAAGATGTTCCGGGTATGGGTGCGCACCGTATCGGTGGATATGAGCAGGTCCTGGGCGATCTGACGGCCCCGTTTACCGTCCATCATGGACAACAGCACGTCCCGCTCCCGTGGGCTGAGCACGTCCAGCAGGTCGTCGTGCTCGCGGGCCCGGTTCACGTCGGCGCGCAGCTCGCGCAGGATCGCGCCGAGCATGTCCGGCGGGAACCAGGAGTAGCCCTGGCACACCCCGCGGACCACGGTCTCCAGTTCGGCGGCGCCCTGCTCCTTGGCCACCCAGGCCGCCACCCCGGCCCGGGCCGCCTCGACCGCGTGGCCGATGTTGTGGTCCGCGCTGAGCACCACCACCTTGGCCTCCGGGCGGGCCGCGACCAGCCCCTGCAGGACTTGGCCCGCGGCCGGGCCGAGCGGCTCCACCTCGATCGTGATGACGTCCGGCCGCAGCCCGCGCACGATGTCCAGCAGGTTCGGGTCGGCGGTGGTGCACCGGCCGGCTACCCACAGGTCCATGGCCGCGGATAGCCGCGAGGCTAGCGCTTCGGTGACCATCAGATGATCATCGACGAGCAAGATGCGCACCGGGTCCATGAGCTCGCTGTGCACGGTCGCCACTGGCCCATCTTCACCCAGATACATGACTAGCCTCCGCCACCCGAGCCGGCCTGCCCGGCTCATCCCTGGTCCCGTCGAGGAAAGCACCGCCGGCCTGCCCGCCGGCCGCGGGGAGCGCCGCCGCGGCGGCCCCGCCCACCGGGCGGCGGGCAGGGCTCTTCCGGCGGCCGTTGGACACCGACAACCAGGCCACCGGGACCGAGTACAGCGAGATGGCGGCGTCCAGCATGCGCATGAATGGGAAGAACACGGCGAGCAGCAGCAACCGGGGCTGGCGTTCCAGCACGGCCAGCGCCCACCACGGCATCACGGCACCGCCTTGGCCGTGCTCAGCGCGTGCGGCCCGGAGGTAGGCAGCACCTGGCTCAGCGCCGGCCAGGTGCCGGCGTCCTCGTAGCCGTACATCCACAGATAGACCCCGGCGATGCCGGCCCCCTGGGCCAGGCTGAACTTGGCCCGCGAGCTGGCCTCATTCTCGAACCACACGGCGTGCTGGTGCCCGGCCCGGTCGGTGTAACTGAACCACGGCGCCTGGCTGGACACGTCGTACCGCGGCGGCGCGTGGTACTCCCGGGACAGCCGGAGCGCCTGCAGCCAGCTGATCGCGGTGCCGTGCCCGCCAGACCAGTCGTAGCCGTACAGCGGGATGCCAAGGATGATCTTGCTGGCCGGGATCTGCGTCCTGGCGTAGCGCAGCACCGCCCGGATCCAGCCCACCGCGGCGATCGGGCCCGGCGGTGAGGTGGCCCAATGGTAGTCGTAGCCCATCAGCCGCACCTGGTCGGCGGCCCGGCCGATGGCCGCGTAGTCCTGGGCCACGTTGCGCGGGTCCTTGCCCGCGTTGCTGGTCTTGGCGAACACGGCGACCGAGAGCAGCTTGCCGCGGGCATGCAGTGCGTCCGCCAGCTGGCGGACGAACGTGCTGAACGCCTGCCGGTCGCCGGCGGGCAGGTTCTCGTAATCAATATCGACCCCGGCGTAGCCATGGCGCTGCACCAGCCCCGCGATCGCGGCCACCTGCCGGGTCCTCAGAGTGGTTGAGTGCAGCATCCGGCCCACTGGCTGGTAGGCCCACTTCCCGCCGGTGATGTTCGCTATCGTCGGCACCACCCGCAGGCCGGCCGCACGCAGCCGCTGGATGTCCCGGGCCACCGCGGCCGCCTGCCCGGCGGGGTACTGCGTGTCGAGCTGGCCGTCCACGGCCAGGCCGTACATCCACGGCGACACCTCGGTCACCGCGCCCCGGTGCGCCAGCACGGCGGCCGTGCCGTGCTGGAAGTTCCAGTACGGCATGGACGCCACCACCGTGGTATGCCGGGCCGGGCCGCCACGCAGGCTGAACATGGTCACCACCACCGCGATGGCCCCGGCGAGCACGACGGCCAGCCACGCCGCCCCGGCCATGGGGCTTCGGGACCCAGCGTTTCGGGGCCCGGCGTTTCGGGTCCCAGCGTTTCGGGACTCAGGACGTCGGGACTCGCGATGCCGGGGCCATCCGGGCACCGTCGCTGGCGCCCGGTGATTAGTGCTGTACGCCGTTTTCGCTGCCCCCGCCATCCCCGTGTCTGCCGTCCTGCCGCGATCGGCACTTTTTAAGCCCTCATGCCCGGTATCGTCCTGATTACGCCGCTGCTTGTGCGGCGGATGACTGCTCGGCCGCGACCGCCTGGATGATCTCGTCCAGATTCCGGGTCGCGGCGAACCCGACCAGGTCGGCGGCGAGCGTGCAGTCCGGCACCCGGCGCTCCATGTCCTCGTAGCCCGCGCCGTACGCCGCCAGGTAGGAGGCCCGGGTTATGCCGCTGGCCGACCCGGTCAGCCTGATCACCCGGCGGGCCAGATCCTCGATGCCGACCTGCTCGGTGCTGCCCAGGTTCACCGCCCGGCCGCAGGCCCGGTCGGCGGCGATCAGCCGGGGCAGCGCGGGCACCACATCCCGCACGTTGCAGAAGCAGCGCACCTGCTGGCCGGTGCCGAACACGGTGAGCGGCTGCCCGGCCAGGGCCTGCCGGACGAAGCGCGGGATGACCATCCCATAGCGGCCGGTCTGCCGCGGGCCGACTGTGTTGAAGAACCGGACGATCACCGCGCAGGCCGCGCTCCCGGACGTAGCAGTTGACCAGGCTCTCGTCGATGGCCTTGGCCTCGGCGTAGCTCCACCGCGACTTGAGCGGCGAGCCGATCACCCGGTCGTCGTCCTCGCGCAGCCCGACCTTGGTGTTCTTCCCGTAGATCTCGCTGGTGGACGCGACCAGCAATCGGGCCCCGCTGGCCTGCGCGGCGGTCACCACGTTCTCCGTGCCGTGGATGTTGGTGCGCAGGCTGTCCAGCGCCCGGTCCCGGATGACGAACGCGCCCACCGCGGCAGCCAGGTGGAACACCCAGTCCGCCCGGCCGGCCAGTTCGGTCACCGTGGCCGCGTCCAGGATCGACCCCTCGACCAGGCGGAACCGGGGATGGCCGGCCACCGGGCTCAGGTTGTCCAGCCGCCTGGTGCTCAGATCGTCGAGCCCGGTCACGTCGTGCCCGCCGGCCACGAGTTCCTCGGCCAGGTGCGAGCCGATGAAGCCGGCCGCGCCGGTGATGAAGCACCTCATCGCGATCCCCCCGTCCGCCGCCCGGTGGTGCGGAGAACAGTCCGCCACCGGCGGCGGGCGCCTAGCTGCTCGTACAGGTCGTCAATCCGCGCGGTGACGGCCTCGATGCTGTACTCCTTCTCCACCGCGGGCTCGGCGATCCGCGGCCGCCGGCCCGCGGCCAGTTCGGCCGCCATGGCGGCGCGCATCCCGGACGCGGCCTGCGGCACCTGGCTGGCCTGGGTCACCGTCAGGCCATCCAGGGCCGGGCAGGCCGTGTACAGCACGGGCAGCCCGTTGGCCAGCCCTTCCAGCACGGACAGGCCGAACGTCTCCTGCTTGGACGAGGCCACGAACAGGTCCATGGCGGACAGCATGTCGGCCACGTCGTGCCGCTCCCCAGTGAAGATCACCTGGCCGGCCACCCCGCGGTCGCGGGCGACCTGCTCCAGGTGGGCTCGCTCGTTGCCCTTGCCCACGATGAGCAGCTTGACCTCGTCACTGAGCAGCGCCGCCGCCGCCTCGATGACCATGTCGAATTGCTTGTTCGGGTCGAGGCGGCCGAGTACCCCGATCAGGTACACGTCTGGGCCGATGCCGAACTCGGCCCGGACCCGGTCCCGGGCGTGCTCGTCGAACGCGACCCGCTGCATGTCCACACCGTTCGGGATGACCGTCATCCGGTGGTCCCGGACGCCCCACTTGAGCAACCGCTCGCGGACCGCCGGGGACACCGCGATCGTGATGTCGGACAGGAACTCGGTGCCCAGGTACAGCGCCCGGACACCCGGTGTCATCGGCCTGCGCTCCAGGTGCGTCTCGCCGATGGAATGCTCGGTGCTCAGGATCACCGGGGTGGCGGCCAGCCAGGCCGCGGTCCGCCCGTAGATCTGGGACCGGTACAGGTGGGCGTGCATCACGTCGTAGCGGCCGGCCCGGATCAGCCGGCGCAGCCGCAGCAGCGCGGAGAGCTGCGTGTTGCTGGTCATCCCGAGGTCCCGCACGGACCCGCCGTCGGCCCGGATCATGTCCGCGACCGGCCCCGGGTTGTACAGGGTCACCACGTCGGACTCGTGCCGGGTGTGCTGCAGGATCGACCGGAGCTGGTGTTCCGCGCCGCCGACCCCCAGGCCGGTGATCACATGCAGGACCTTCACGCTCGGCCTCCTCGGTGGGAACTCCGGTCACGCAGCTCGCCTGCTGCTTCTGCCACCACGCTGGTCATGGTGCGGGCCAGGATCACCAGGTCGAGCCAGAACGACCAGTACTCGATGTAGGCGTTGTCGAACCGGGCCCGGTCGGTGATCGAGGTGTCGCCGTTCAGCCGGTGCACCTGGGCCCAGCCGGTCATCCCGGCCGGCATCCGCTGCCGGGCCGCATAGCCCGGGATGTCCTGGCTGAATTGGCGGGTGAAGTACGGCCGCTCCGGGCGCGGGCCGACCAGGGACATGTCCCCGCGCAGCACGCTGACCAGTTGCGGCAGCTCGTCGATGTGAGTGATGCGGAGGAACCGCCCCAGCGGGCCGCACTTGTCGTCGGGCACGCGCCAGGCAGTGTCCGGGTCGCCGTACTGGCCCAGCGTGCGCAGCTTGACGATCTCGGCCAGCCTTCCGCCGCCGACGACACGGACCTGGCGGAACAGCACCGGGCGGGGCAGCCGGAGGCGTACCGCCACCGCGGCCGCCGCGAGCACCGGCCCGGTGATGGCCAGCGCGGCCAGCGCGGTCCCGATGTCCACCGCCCGCTTGGCCACCCGGCCGGGACTGAGCCGCCGGCCCGGCGCAGCGGGATCAGCGGCACCCCCCATACCTCGTCCAGGCAGCCGGCCGGCACGGCCATGCCCAGCTCGCTGAGCCGGGGCAGCACGCACACGTCCGCGCCAAGCTGGCGGCAGGCCCGCAGCGCCGCGGCCGCGCCGGGCTGGCCGCCGTCCAGGCCGGCCACGATGACCCGGCTGGCCCGGTGCCGCCCGGCCAGCCCGGCCAGGTCCGCCACCGAGGTGCAGCGGATGACCCGCAGCCCCAGCTCGGGATGCTCACCCAGCAGCCGGGCCAGCTGCTCGCTGGCCGGGCCGGCTCCGGCTAGCACCGCCCGCTCGGTCAGCCGGCCGCGGCGGTGCGCCGCGCGCAGCGCCGCGGCGCCGGCCATCCGGACCGCGATCAGCGCCACTACGGTGACCACGATCAGCCGGAGCAGCTGGACCGGATCGGCCGCCCAGGGCAGCACCAGCAGCCCGGGCAGGGCCGCCGCTACCGTGATGCGGCCGGCCTGGTCGGCCACCCGCAGGCAGATCCGCAGCCGGTGCAGTCCCAGCACGTACAGTGCGGTGAACACGGCCACCGCATAGCCGGCCAGCAGCCAGCCGGACAGCCCGGTGAGCAGCAGTTCGCCGCCCAGCAACGCGGCCAGCGTCAGCAGGTCGGCCAGCGGAAGGCCAGCCGAGGCCAGCAGCGCGCCGCCCCCAGCTGCGGCGCCGCGGCCCGGCTCCGGGCGGCCCCGGCCCGGGCCGCCCGGGTCCGGCTGGCCCACGTCCGGGTCCGGCTGGCCCACGTCCGGGTCTGGCTGGCCCACGTCCGGGCCGCCGGCCTGGGTTGTCCTGGCCGGCCGGCGCCCGGCCAGCTGCGGTGTCATGCTCACTGTGTCTCCCCAGATGTTCGCGCCGCCCGGCGCCGTTCCCTGCGGGCCGCGTCAGCGGCCGGCTCGGCCCGCAGGGCCGATCGGGGGGTTCCGGGGGGTCGGCCCCCCGGGCCAGCACCGGCGCTCACTGGGGCGTCCCCACTGTCAGGTTGGCGCGCTGGCCCGCTGCGGCGGACAGCCGCCGCGCCACGGTCCGCGCCGCGTGATCGGTGCCGTACACGAACCGCATCACCGGTCCGAACGTCGGCGCGACGCCCGGGCCGACCATGTACAGCCCGGGCACGCTGGCCTGGTAATCGCGGTCCAGCACCGGGGTGCGGGCCACGGTACGCAACCCGGCCTGCAGCTCCGGGTCCAGGAAGGACAGCCGGGCGAGGTCTGGCCGGTAGCCGGTGGCCGCGATGATGTGGTCGGCGGCCAGTTCGGTGTGCTCCCCGGTGCTGTCCGTGACGGTCAGCCGTACCCCGTCTGGCCCGTCCGCCGCCTCGGCCAGTGAGTGGCCGGCCAGGATCGGGAACTCGCCCTCCACCCGGCCGCGCAGCCAGCTGGCCCCGGCCGGGCCGAGCGCGGTCCGGGCCCGGTAGATCCGGGTGGACTCGGGCAGGTGCCGGAACATGGCCGGCTGCCGGGAGTAGAACCAGGTGCTCCAGCCGGAGCCGAGCCCGGCCTCCGGCTCCCGCACCCGCTGCAGCAGCGGCCGGTCCAGGGCCAGCGGGGCGCCGTTCCACACCACCTGCTGCTTGCGCATCACCATCCGCACGTCGGCTCCGCTCTCGTGCAGCAGCGCGGCGGATTCCAGCGCCGACTGGCCGGCCCCGACGACCAGCACCCGCTGGCCGCGGAACGTGGTCAGGTCGGTGTGCGCCGAGCTGTGCGTGCACGCCGCGGCGGGCAGCCCGGCCAGCTCCGCGGGCAGGTAGGCGAAGTGCTCCACGCCGATGGCCAGCACCACCTGGCGGGCGGTCAGCATCTCGCCGTCAGCCAGGGTGAGCTGGTAGCCGCCCGCCGCGGCGGCCACGCTGGTGACCATGATCTCGGTCACCTCCAGCCCGGCGGCCTGCTGGAACCACGCGCCGTAGGCGACGAATGTGTCCAGCGGCACCGGCAGGCCGTAGTCGGCATACGGGCGGCCGGTTGACCGGCAGAACGCGCTCAGCGTGAACGCGGCGTCCGGGTCGGACAGGTTGGACGCGAAGCCCTGCGACTTGAGGTACATACCGCGCGGCATGTTCGCTCGCCACAGGTGCATCGGCAGCCCGAACTGCCGGACGCTCAGCCCGGAGCGGCGCAAGTGCGCCGCGACGGACAGGCCATACGGCCCCGCCCCCACGATGGCTACGTCAGCGCTATCGGTCATGCCTTACCCCCCACTTGAAGAAACCTGCCTTCTGATCGGTGCTCGTGCGCGGCGGCTGAGACTCTCTGGCGCCCCCTGCTATAGCGGGGCTCGCCCGCGGCGCGTGGCTGCGCGGGCGAGCCCCGGGTCCACGGCCGGCTGACCGCCCGCCAGCCCATCCGCAGGCACATCAGGCCGAACGGCCGCAGGTCGTCCCGGGCGAACCAGGCCAGCTCGTCCACCGGGCGCAGCGAGGCCGCCCACGAGGTCAGCCGCAGCTGCCCGGCACGCCAGTAGCCGGCCGCGCCCAGCGGGTCGTAGTTCTCCACCAGGAACCGGCGGCCGGCCACCATGGGCCGCCCGGCCATCGGCTGGCCGGTCAGGTCGAGGTACGCGGCCCGGGCCACATCCAGCCCAGCGGTGTCCTCGAACAGCCGGAATTGCGCGCCCAGCCGAGGGTTGAAGTCGAGTAGCTTGTACTGCCCGTCCCGCGGGTCGAACCGCAGGTCGAGGTCGACGATGCCGCGGAAACCGATGGTGCCGAGCAGCCCGGTGAGCTGATCGCGCAGCTCGGTGTTGGGCGCCGCGTGGCCTAGGCTGGTCAGCCCGGCATACGCCGGGTAGGACCGGTCCTTGACCCCGGTGAACGCGGGCTGGCAGCGGCCGGCCGTGTCGCAGTAGCCGTGGAAGAACCAGTCCTGGCCGGGGCCGCCGGGCAGGTACTCCTGCAGCATCAGGCCGAGCCCGGCCTCGGTGCAGCGCCGCCAGACCTCGGCCAGCCCGGCCCGGTCGGGGATGATCGTGGTGCTGCGCAGCAGCGGCCCGTGGGGGCACCCGGCCGCGCGCCACGGGGTGGTCAGCTTGCCGATAACCGGGAAACCCGCCGCGGCCGCGAGGTCCGCGGCTTCCCCGGCCGACCAGGCCATCGTGGTCCGCGGGCTGGGCACCCCCAGGTCGCGGCACAGCTGGTATAGCGAGTACTTGCCGGCCACCCGCCGGGGCAGCTCCGCGGGCGGGTCGGCGAACAGGAAACTGTCCCGCAGCGGCCGGCCGTGCTCGGCCAGGAAGATCGCCCCCGCGTCGTCGGTGGGCAGCAGCACCGCGGGCAGGCCGATCCGGCGGCCCAGGCCGAGCAGCCCGGCGGTGATCCGGTCCACGTCGTCCGGCGGCGGCTGCCAGAACACCCGGCCGGCCAGGTAACGGGAGCTGGCCGCGGGCGCCCACCGGGCCTCGTGCACCCCATACACTGGCACGCCGAGCCGGCCCAGGCTGCGGATCACCCCGAGCACGCCGTGGTGCAGCATGTTCGGGTCCAGCTTGAGCACCACCGCCGGGGTGGTCACGTCCGCTGCGCGCAGCTCTTCGAGCATGATTGCCCTCACACCACCGCGCGGTGGGCCGCGCCGAAGAACTGGTACGTGCCATCCAGCCCCCGCGGGCAGCTGTAGGCCCAGGAGTAGTCCGTCCCCGGGTGCAGCGTGTGTGCCACGGCCAGGTCCCAGTCGGCCCCGGCCACCAGCCCGCGGGCGGCCAGTGGCTCGATGAGCAGGTCCCGGGTGGTGCCCACGTAGCTGGTCGAGGTCAGGATGATGAGCTGGCCGGGCCGGGCGTACTGGACCGCGGCGCCCCAGGCCGCGCGGAGCGCGGACAGGCCCGGGGACTGCTCGCTGTCCACCGGGGTGGGCACGCAGATGATGACGGCGTCGGCCGCCTTAGCCGCGGCCGGGTCGATGGTGAGTTCCAGGCTGCCGTCGGCCAGCGCCCCGGCCAGCCGCTCCAGGTCCGGGCGGCCGAGGTCGGCGCGGCGGGCCAGGATGTCCCGTAGCCGCTGCTCATTGAGGTCGATGCCGATGATGCGCCGGACCGCGCCGTGCAGCGCCACCGCGGTGGGCAGTCCGACGTACCCCAGCCCGACAATGGCGACCGAGCCCGCTGTCACCTGCCGGCCATTTCCCTGGGCGGCCCCCGCGCGGTTCACGGCACGGTAAGTGATCAGCTTCTTGCGGAACAGGTCCTCTTGCCCGTTGACCGCTAGCGAAAGCCGTTGCTCGGCCACTATGCCCCCTTGCCCCGTGGGCTAGGCGAAAATCCACCGACGCGCCTAGCCAGTTCTTCTCGAATTCAGACTGTGCCAGCCGACTTACTCCTCCGGCTCACTCAACAGGGGTAGGCGGCCTACGCAGAGTGCGGGATATTCACACCCTTGGCCAAAATCGAGCACCGCCTGGACCGGGGTAGGCCCGGGCCAGCCAGTGCCGCACCGCCTTGCCCCAGAGCCGGGGCGAGGTGTCTGCATCACCGATGTAAGTCCGCGGCAGCGCATGCCGCCCGGCGTACTCCGACGGCCAGATCGCGCAGCCGTAGTCGTAGCCCGCGGCGCGGACCGCGCTGACCACCTCGGCGTCCAGGTGGCCGTATGGATAGCAGAACCCGCTGGCCGGCCGGCCGGTGATGTCCTGCAGGATGCGCCGGCTGCCTCCGGTCTCGGCGGCCAGCGCGTCGTGTGCCGCGGGCAGCGACACGTGTTGCATCCCGTGCGAGCCGATCTCCACCCCAGCCTCGGCCAGCCGCCTGACCTGGGCCGCGTCCAGCAGCGGTTTGCGCGGACCGGCCGGGTCCCAGACGTTGTCCCCGCCCAGCCGGCCAGCGATCACGAACACGGTCGCGGTGAAGTCATGGCGCCGCAGCACCGGCAGTGCGTACTCGGCGAAATCGGCGTAGCCATCGTCGAAAGTCAGCCCGACCAGTCCCTTGCCGGCGCCCGCCGCCCGCGCGGCGAGCAGTTCGGCTATCGACACCCCGCGCAGCCCGCGCCGGCTCAGCCAGCGCATCTGCTGCTCGAAGCGCGGCGGCCCGACCGTCACCAGATAGGGATCCTCGGTGTACGGCTGCACCGAGTGGTACATCAGCACCATCGGCATGCCCCGCGTAGCCAGGCCATTCCCCGTAGCCTGGCGATCATGGATCGCCCGCTCCATACTCGCACTCCCCCACCTGCGCTATAACCGCAGAGTAAGGGGCAGAGCAGGGCGGATGCCTCCTTTCTTCGGCTGGTTTTCTCTACCCCATCCGCAGGGTGATCTGGGGTAACCCTGATTAGCCCGGCCGGCCATCAGCCGGTCGGGCTAAAGCCTGGCTTTACTTTGTTTTTGCTACGCCATGGTGAATGACGCTACTCGTCCGCCACCAGGGAACCGACCCGGCCGGCCAGTGTTCACGTGCCCGGAGCGCTGCTTTACGAGATGATCTCCTTTACCGCTGGCCGCGGGTGCACCCAGCGCCGCGGGGTTGTGCAGCACGCATCGCCGCCAACGTGATCACTCTGTGTGGATGTTTCGTCCACCCAGTTCCGTGTGTATTGAGGTAGCAGAGTGTATTGAGGTAGCAGCCGGCGAACTGGCCGGTGCGGCAGCAGGGGCAGGGGGAGGCGGTAGGTGAGCATCGATGCGCTCATCGGGCGGATGGAGGCGCTGCTCAGGCCGATGCAGGCGGCCGGTGACCCGCGGCGCTTCTTCCACGCCACGTATCTGCGCACCACCCGGGCGATCCGGGACGCGCTCCGGGCCGGCCGGTTCAGCGACCCGGACTGGGTGGAGCGGTGGGACGTCGCGTTCGCGGCGCTTTATCTTGACGCGCTGGACGCCGACTCGGCGGGCGCGCCGGTGCCCGGCCCGTGGGCGATGGCGTTCCGCACCGGACGGGAGCAGCCGTCCGCACCCGCGCTGCGGCATGTGCTGCTCGGCATGAACGCGCATATCAACTACGACCTGCCGCAGGCGCTGCTCGTGGTGATCAGCAGCCCCGAGTTCACCGATCCGGCGCTGCTCGCCCGCCGCCGGGCCGACCACCAGCGCATCGACGAGGTGCTCAGCCAGCGGGTCGGCGCCGAGGACGCCGAACTGGCCGCCGCCGGGCCGCGGTCCGCGGTGGACGCCGCGCTCGCCCCACTGAACCAGGCCGCCAGCCGGCGCTTCCTGCGCGAGGCGCGGGCCAAGGTGTGGGAAAACACGATTGAGCTGAACGCTGCCCGGTCGCTGGGCGCCGACGCCTATGCGGAGCGGCTGGGTGATCTCGAGGCGCTGAGCGCCGCCCGGGTCGCCCAGCTGGTCCGGCCGGGCCAGGTGCTGCTCCGGCTGGCCGTGCACGGCTTCGGCGTCCGGCTGGTCGCGCGGAACCACCGGATCCCAGGCGGCAGGCTGCTGGGTAACACCGTGCTGGGTAACACCGTGCTGGGCAGCACCGTGCTGGGTAACACCGTGCTGGGCAGCACCGCCCTGGGCAACGGCGCCCTGGGCAACGGCGTCGTCGGCGGAGCGGTCGTCAGCAGCACCGTCGTCAGCAGCACCGCCCTGGGCAGCGCGGCGCTGACCAGACCGGCGCGGCCGACGGGCCGCGCCCGGCGGCCGGGCATCCGCGGCCGGCGGCCGGGCGGGCCGCGGTCGTTCGACCCGGCCCGGGTGGCCGATCTGGAGTTCCGGGCCTGGGTGGGGTACTACCGGCGGGACTGGGCCGGGGTGCTGGGCGCCTCCGTGGGCCTGGTCCGGGCCGGCTTCGGGATGAGCTGGCCGCGCACCCTGCATGCTGCCTGGCTGGCGCTGCGGGCCATCCAGCTGTGGGCGCCGATGGACAACGATCCGGACGGCGCGCGGCGCTGCATGCAGCGGTTCTACGGCCTGGTCCGGTCGGTCTACGGGCTGCCGGCGGACATCGCCGAGGCGGCCCGGCTCGAAGTGGAGTGGTGGCGGGTGCACCGGGAGCACCGGGAGCACCAGAATGGCCCGGTCCCGGCCGACGCGCTGGTGGACGCGGTGGCCCGGCTGTACGCGTTCCTGTACCAGGTCCAGCCCAGTGCGGTCCGGCCGGCCGCCGCGTACCGTACGCAGGCCATGGATCTGTCCGACCGGTGGGTGGCCGAGGGCTGCCAGCCGGACAGCCCGCTGCTCGCCCTGGAGCACGCCACCCTGGTCCGGTCCTATGCCGCCCTGCTGGCCGCTGTGCACCGCTGAGAGCCTGCGGCACCGCGCGCCGCGGGCATAGCTCATCCCAGTTACTCCCTGATGGTGGCGTTGATGGAGAGATACCCGTGATCGTGGCGCCCTCGGTCCCGGGCTTACCGAGCCCTGACCTGGTACGCCGTCCGTGCCGGGGCGGCCGCCGAGACCGGTGGCCGGGGCAGGCACTGGGCGAGAGAGCGTCCGGGTAAATCTGCCTGCCAATCATCCGCGTTCCCTCCTCCGCTCCACGGGAGCAGGCCTCCTGCGCTTTTAAAATTCAACGGCACCATTCAGTAGTCAACAAGATGCAGTGCAGATTGCACTACTATTGATCACGCAAACTTCACGCATGTGCTTACCAAGCATTACTCTGGTGGGTGATACCAACGCCACCGACACCGACCGGCAGCAGCGACTGAACCGCCAGCTCGGGGGGCGGATACATGCCTGACCATGGCACCCAGACCGTCCGGCGCCGCCGACTCGCCGAGGAGCTACGCCGGCTGCGGGAGCGCGCCAACCTGACCGGCGACGAAGCGGCTGCGAAGCTAGGCTGGTCTGGGTCCAAGATCAGCCGCATCGAGCATCATCGGATCGGCCTGAAGCGTGACGACCTGGACAAGCTGCTCGAGCTGTACAGGGTGGAGAGCCCCTACCGCGAGGATCTTCAGGCTCTGGCCAGCGAGTCCACCAGGCCCGGACGGCTCCGGGCCGTGGTAGCCGGCCTGCCCCCTGACTACGCCGACTATCTGTCCGCAGAAGACGAAGCCCGCTCCATCTGGAACTGGGAGCCGGTTGTGGTGCCTGGCCTGCTACAGATCGAGGACTACGCCCGGGCTATCCACGTCGGCTACCAGTCAATGTTCCGGCTGGCGCCAGGAGACTGGGAAAGACGAATCGCCCTCCGGCACATGCGGCAGCAGCGGCTCACCCGTGAGCCACCCCTGGAGCTAGCCGTCATCATAGACGAGTCAGTGCTCCGGCGGCGATTTGGAGATAACGCTGGCATGCATAGGCAATTGCTCCGAGTAGCCGAAGCTTCCGAAATGCCCAATGTGGACGTCTGGATCCTCCCGCTTGGCGGCGAGCACCCCATCGGCACCGGTGCCTTTACTTACATGCAGTTCTCACAAGTGCACGATGTGCCACTGGCAGACATCGTAAGTGTCGAAAACCTAACCGGAAGCAGCTACCTCGAAAACGGAGAGGAAACGTTCCGGTACCGGGTGTCATTCGATGCCCTGCGGGAGAGATCCCTGGACGCAGCAACGTGTCGGGATCTCCTCCTCCGGACGGCCCGCGAGCTATGGACCTAGCCAGCCTGGCAGCCCGGCCGACAGTCGGCCGGGCTGGTCACAGGACAGACGGTCAGTACCCGTGGCTCTTCACGTCTGCTAGGAAGGCGGCCCAGTCGGCCGGGGGGAACTGGAGCACGGGACTTGCGCCACCGGCCTTGGAGTCACGCACGCCAATCGTGGCGTCCAGCTCGGCTACTTCTACGCAGTTACCGTTAGCCGCGCTGTGCGAACTCTTCCGCCACTGGACGGAATCGGTCGGCTGCGGGCTGTACCCACTGTTACGGCGATTTCGGGCACTCCGGATGAAGCGCCGCTGACTTGACTTATCTGCGTCAACCACTGCTACCTCGCGACTAACCTAAGTCCGCCGGCAGACTTCCGACGGACGAGCGGATCTGGGGTAAAAGATGGCGTTACGGGGTAATGCACCAGCAGGCAGACACTGAGGGAACTTAATGCCCCACCAGCGGCGGCCGTTCGTGCGGTAAAACTGTAATACCTGGCACTCCCATCGCGCTTGCCTTCAGCTAAAGACCGGTCAGTTGCCGTGTGATTTCCGCGGAGACCAAGGGGGACGTGCCCCACAAGATAACCCCAAACTGGATGACGCCAGGTAGATACGCCCACGTCATCCGCAGGATGCACACCGGCCTCAGCAGTCACAGCACTCGCCGCCAGGCCCTTGCTCGGGAGCGGTGCTCTGGCACGAGCCCCGCGGGAGATCAGGCTGGCCCAACCGCGTGGTGGCGGCTGCCGGGCACAACAACGCCGCGTCGGTATCTGTGCCGCCAGCGACGCAGCGTGCGCGGGCACCCGCCGTACGTCACCGGCGACCCGATCCCGGGTCCATCATAAAGCGCGAGGTATTCATGGTTCACGGCCATCCGGTCTCGCAAGTGCCGTCAGGGCGCACCAATTGTGTCCTTAACAATCTGCCCGCTCGGCATACGGTCGCGCAGTCGACTGGCGTCCACCGCATACGTCAGATCGGGGCACAGCGGCAATCGACCCGGCAGAATGCCGGTTGCAGAGCACAGAATCACGTCACGCCCGGAGCGCAGCGGCGCCCTAGACGCCATTCGCAGCAGAGGTCGCCGAAGTGTCTTCCGAACCGCCGGAGACTGGGCGCAACCCGCCCGGCCCTTTCCTGCGGGCAGTAGGCCAGTCCGCGTGGCGAGGCGTCAAATTTGGAGCAGGGCGGCATACCCGGTCCCACGTCCGAATCTAGCGTCGGCGTAACATAAAGCGTGCAGCCATGATTCCTATGGCGAATCCCCCGGCAATTGGGATTACCCGGCCTGACCGTAGCCGTTTGCGTAGCCTTCTTGAACCGTCGGCTCTCAGATAGGAGGCTAGGTCAGCTGGGACAACTGGGGGGCCGGACGAGATGGCCTTACCGTATTCCTCTTCGGCGATCCGTATAAAGCGTCGGCTCCGGCGGGTTCTGGCTGTCTCGGCCCACGCGAGGCGAGAATTCGTCCAGTATTCCCGTCCCGCCTCTCCCTGGAACAGCTGATAAAAGTTGAAGTGGGTCTCGCCATCATCGAGCATTCTCGTTTCGTAACTATCCTTCCAGAAGCTCGCTATCGTATTCGTAAAGCCAATCCTGCGAACGCGCTCCAGGTCGGAACCTGGAGCTGGCACGAAACCCCAGCTCGAGATAAATGATGGGTTCTCAATACTGAAGCGCATGAGATCCGAATGGTGGTTTCGCATAACCTGCATACGAGAGAGATTGAAGTCTCGGGCCTGCAAGAAAAGAGAAAGAGTCACCCCGGCGAGAGCAACTCCTGAAATCACAGCCGATATCGCGCCGTACGCCTGGCCGACATTACCCAGCTTTACCCAGTCGAGCCCCTTGACCACGGCGATTGCCTTCAGCCCGAGGGGCGAGATCAGGATCAAGGCCAAGCCGAGCATGGCCAGGCTCACCATGAGGGTGGCGCGTGCCGCCTTACCCACAGGACTCCGCATCAGGGACCGCCCAAAGCTCCGAAATCGGACAGAGGAATCACTAAGGCAAAGCCATCGTCTAGCTGGACGCGTCTAGGGGCCAGTGCCCCCGAGCGGAGCCGACTGGTGGGTCAGCCCCAGATGTCGTGGGCGACGCTGACGATGAGGTCGAGCTTGGCGACCTGCTGGTCGTAGGTCAGCTCGTTGCCTTCGGCCGTGGAGGAGAACCCGCACTGCCCCGACAGGGCCAGCTGCTCCAGCGGCACGAACCGCGACGCCTCCTCCACCCGCCGCTTGAGCACGTCCGGGTCCTCCAGCTCCCCGCGCTTGGTGGTGACCAGGCCCAGCACCACCATCGTGCCCGGCGGCACGAACCGCAGCGGCTCGAACCCGCCGCTGCGCTCATCGTCGAACTCCAGGAAGAACCCATCCACCGCCAGCCCCCCGAACAGCGCCTCGGCCACGAAGTCATACCCACCTGAGGCGGCCCACGAGGACCGGAAGTTCCCCCGGCACAGATGCGTGGTCACCGCCAGCCCGGCCTGGCCCGCCAGCGCCGCGTTCACCTGCCGGATATACCGCAGATGCAGGTGATCAGCATCCTCACCCCGGGCCGCGATCTCCGCCCGCTGCGCCGGGTCGTTCAGGTACGCCAGGCTGGTGTCATCAAACTGCAGGTAACTGCAGCCCAGGGCGGCCAGCCGGGCCACCTCATCGGCATACGCCGCCGCCAGATCCGCCCAGAACTCCTCCACATCCGGGTACACCGACCGGTCGATCGACGCCGGCCCACCCCGGTAATGCACCATATTCGGCGACGGGATCGTCAGCTTGGCCACCGACGGGCCGGCCAGCGACTGCAGATAGCGGAAGTCCTCGCCGAAGATCGTCTTGTCCATCCGGAGCTTGCTGCCCACGTGCAGCGCGGCCGGCGTCCACTCGATATCGCCGCCGGGGCGGTGGAACGTGACGGCCAGGTTCCCGGGCGCCTGGCTGATCCCGCCGATCTGGTAAATGAAATCCATGTGCCACGACGCCCGGCGGAACTCACCATCGGTCACCGACTGCAGCCCCACCCGCTGCTGCATAGCCACCGCGGCCGCGATGGCCGCGTCCTCCTCGGCCCGCAGCTCCCCGGCGCTGAGCCGCGGCCGCGTGCTCGCCCCGCGCGGCCAGCAGCTCAGGCGGCCGGAGCAAGCTGCCCACGTGATCGGCGCGGAACGGGGGAACCGTGCGGGCACTCATGCGGACTCCTTGACGTGTTATCCGGCGCGCCCGGCGGCTTCCGCGAGGGCCCGGCCGGTCAGGATCCGGGCCAGGTGCTCGCGGTAGGCCGGGGTGGCGTTGATGTCCTCGACCGGGCTGGTCCCTTCGGCGGCGTGCGCCGCCGCATCGCGCGGACCGGCCCCGCTGGCCAGCGCCTGTTCCACCCCAGCCGCGCGGACCGGGGTACTGGCCATATTGACCAGGGCGACCGAGGTGCCCTGCACCGCGACCCCGACGATGGCCCAGTCGATGGCCCGCTTGGTGAACTTCTGGAACGACCAGCCGGCCGCGGCCGGCTTGGGCACCCGGACCTCGACCAGCAGCTCATCCGGCTCCAGGGCGGTCTCGAACAGACCCTGGAAGAAGTCGGCGGCGGCGACCTCCCGCTCCCCGCGCGGGCCGCGGGCCACCATGACCGCGTCCAGGGCCAGGATGACGGCGGGCAGGTCGGACGCGGGGTCACCGTGCGCCAGCGACCCGCCGAGCGTGCCGCGGTGCCGGATCTGCGGGTCGCCCACCTGGCCGGCCGCGTGCGCCAGCAGCGGCACGGCCTGAGCCAGCAGCGCGGAGTGTTCCAGGTCGTGGTGCCGGGTCAGCGCGCCGATCGCGATGTGCCCGCCGCCATCCCGGACGTAGCTCAGCTCGCCGCGCAGCGGGGCCAGGTCGATGATCACCTCGGGCGTGGCCAGCCGCAGCTTCATCAGCGGCAGCAGCGAATGCCCGCCGGCCAGGAACTTGGCCTCGTCGCCGTACTCGGCCACCAGTGCGAGCGCCTCGTCCACCGAGGATGCGCGCTGGTAGGCGAATGGCGCCGGGATCACCGGGCCACCTCGCCACCGGCCAGCTCCCCGCCGGCCAGCTCCCCGCCGGCCAGCTCCCCGCCGGCCAGCTCCCCGCCGGCCAGCTCCCGGCCAGGCTTCCCGGCGGCCGGCTCAGCGGACTCGGCCGCCAACTCCCCGGCGGACATCTCCCCGGCCGCGGCCAGCACCGCGCGGACGATGTTGTGGTAGCCGGTGCACCGGCACAGGTTGCCTTCCAGCCCCATCCGGACCTGCTCCTCAGTCGGCCGCGGGTTCTCCCGGAGCAGCGACACCGAGGCCAGCACCATGCCCGGAGTGCAGAAGCCGCACTGCAGGCCGTGCTCGCTGCGGAACGCCCGCTGCACCGGATGCAGCTCACCGTCCGGCCCGGCCAGCCCTTCGGCGGTGACCACGTCGTGCCCATCGGCCTGGACGGCCAGCACGGTGCACGACTTCACCGACTCACCGTCCAGCAGCACCGTGCAGGCGCCGCAGGAGGTTGTGTCGCAGCCGACATTGGTCGCGGTCAGCCCGGCCACCTCGCGCAGGAAGTGCACCAGCAGCGTGCGGTCCGCCACGTCCGCCGCCACGGAAGCGCCGTTCACCGTCATCGTCACCTTCACGAGCGCGCCTCTCTGATCGCGGTCCACACCCGGAGCGGCGTGGCTGGCATGTCGATGTGCCGGACGCCAAGGTGGGCGACGGCGTCCACCACGGCGCTGAGCGCGGCCGGGGTGGCGCCGATCGTGCCGGCCTCGCCGATGCCCTTGACGCCGAGCGGGTTCACCGTGGTCGGGGTTTCCAGCGAGACCAGCTCGAACGACGGCAGCTCGGTGGCGGTGATCGCGGCGTAGTCGGCCAGCGTGCCGGTCAGCGGGTTGCCATCCGGGTCGTAGCGCACCTCTTCGAGCAGCGCCTGGGCCACTCCCTGGGCGATGCCGCCGTGCCGCTGTCCCTCGGCCAGCACCGGGTTCAGCACCCGTCCCGCGTCGTCCACGGTGACGTGCCGGAGCAGAGTGGTCTTACCGGTCTCGGTGTCCACCTCGACCACCGCGACGTGCGCGCCGAACGGGAACGTGGGACTGTCCGGCTTGAACTCGACGTCGGCTGCCAGCCCCGCCGGGCCGGCCTGCCCAGCCACCGCGGCCCAGCTCAGCGCGGTGTCCGGGTCGCCGCGCACCTGCCAGACGCCCCGGCTCAGGTCCAGCTCCAGGTCGGCCTGGCTGGCCTCCAGCAGGCCCGCAGCCAGCCCGCGGGCCTGGTCACGCACCTCGACCGCGGCCTGGTGCACCGCGCTGCCGCCGAGCTGCAGCGAGCGGGAGCCATAGGTGCCGACGCCCCGGGGCACTTCGTCGGTGTCGCCGTGCCGCACCGTGATCCGGTCCATCGGGATGCCGAGCTCGCTGGTCACCAGCATGGCGTACGCGGTGGCGTGGCCCTGGCCGTGCGGCGAGCTGCCGGTGTACACGGTGGCGCCCCCGGTGCCGTCAACCACCAGCCGGGATGTCTCGCCGCCGGAGTAGTCCCCGGCGGTGATCTCGACGTAGCAGGACACCCCGATGCCGAGCTGTGCTACCGAGCCGCGTTCCCGGCGCCGGGCCTGCTCGGCGCGCAGCTCCGGGTACCCGGCCGCGGCCAGCACCTTGTCCAGCGCCGCCTCGTAAGCGCCCGTGTCATACACCGCCCCGCCCGGGGTGGTGTATGGGAACGCGTCCGGGGGCACCAGGTTGCGGCGGCGCACCTCGGCCGGGTCCAGGCCGATCTCGGCGGCGAACAGGTCCACCGCGCGTTCGATGGCCGCGGTGGCCTCGGGCCGCCCGGCGCCCCGGTAGGCCGAGATCGGCGTGGTGCTGGTCACCACGACCTGGAAGCTGGACCCGCAGTACGGCAGGTCGTACACGCCGCTGGCCATCAGCTGGGTCAGGTTGGGCAGGAACAGCCCGAACCGCGGGTAGGCCCCGCAGTCCTGGACGATGTCCAGGTGGTAGGCCAGGATCCGGCCGTCCCGGGTGCCGCCGATCCGGATCGTGTGCCGCTGGGCCCGGCCGTGCACCATGCCGAGCAGGTTCTCGTTCCGGGTCTCCACCCAGCGCAGCGGCCGGCCGAGCCGCCGGGCCGCCCAGGCCACCACGAGCGTGTCCCGGTCGGTGGCGATCTTGGCGCCGAAGCCGCCGCCGACGTCCGGGGTGATCACCCGCACCGCGGCCGCGTCCAGGCCGAGCGCCCCGGCCACCTGATCCCGGGCCTGCTGAGCGTTCTGTGTGCTGGCCCATAGCGTGAGCCGGCCGTCCACCCAGGTGGCGGCGGCCGCGCGGACCTCCAGCGGGACCGGGGCCAGCCGCTGGTTCGGGAACGTGCGCTCGACCACCACGTCGCAGCCGTCGAACGCGTCATCCGGCGCCGGGCCGCCGCCGGACCGGACCACGTTGGAGCCCGCCGCCGGGAACAGCAGCGACTCATCGGCCAGCGCCGCGTCCACCCCGGCCACCGGGTTCAGCGGCTGGTAGTCCACGCTGACCAGCTCGGCCGCGTCCTCGCCCTGGTAACCGTCCTCGGTCAGCACGATCGCGACCGGCTCGCCGACATAGCGCACCCGGTCGGTGGCGAGCAGCGGCTCGGTGGTCGGCCGGTCCCCGCCGGGCGGTAGATCGTCGGCGTCCGCGGCGGTCAGCACCGTGACCATCCCGGGGCTGTCCAGCGCCGCCTTGGCGTCGACGCCGGTGATCTCGGCGTGCGCCACCGGGCTGCGCACGAACGTCACCCGGAGTGCGCCGGCCAGTTCCGGCAGCCGGAGATCGTCGGTATAGGTGCCGCCCGCGGTGAGCAATCGTGGGTCCTCGGTCCGCACCACCCGGGTTCCCAGAATGCTCATCAGGTCTCCTTACTGCTACCGGTCGGTACCGGCCCACCATAGAGCACGCCTGGACGTGGCCTACCGGCCAGGATGGCAACGGCATGAATGAAACAGCCATGCGCACCGGACCCGCACCGGACCGTCTGAATGAAACAGCCATGTCGTTTGGGCACCGCAGGAGTGCGCCCCGGCTGAGGCAGCCGTGATTAAAGATGCTGGTGTGATCGTGCGCGGGCCGGCCGGTCAGCCGGGCAGCAGGCTGGCGAACCCGTCGAGCAGCCCGTCGGCGGCGGCCAGGTCACCGTCCAGCGGACGGTCCGCGGTGCGCGGGTCGAGCACCGCGGTGGCCGTGTCGAACGCGGCCCGCAGCGGGCCGTCCGCTGGGCCGCGGCGCTGCATCCGCAGCACCCGCACCGCGCCGACCAGTTCGCAGGCCAGCACGGCCCGGTAGGCGGTGATCGCTTCGCTGCTGGCGTGGGCCGACTGGGTGGAGAAGCCGGCGTGCTCCTCCACGCCGCGGGACAGCACCGCGCTGCCCAGCGCGGCTGGGGCGGCCAGCCGGCGGATGTCGGCCACCGCGGACTGGCAGACGTACTCCAGGATCATGATCCCCGAGCTGGCCGGGGTGTCCGCGGCGAACGCCTCCAGGCCGGTGAAGGCCGGCTCGACCAGCGTGCCGAGCCGGGCCGCACCGAGCGCCGCGGTCTGGAACAGCGCCGCCCGGGCCGCGTCCAGGGCCAGCCCGGCATATGTAGCGTGGAAGTTGCCGTTGTGCCACACGGTGTGCCCGGCCGGGTCGACCAGCGGGTTCTCGCTGGCCGCGTTGATGTCCACGGTGACCACGTGTGACGCCTGTGCCGCCGCGTCCACAGCCACGCCGTGCACCTGCGGGAACGCCCGGTAGCCGTACGGGTCCTGCAGCCGGGCCGGCTGCTCCGGGGCCGGGGGTTCCGGGGGGAGTCCCCCGGGGGAGCAGAGCAGGGAATCGTCCCCCCGGGGCGACACCGCGGGCTGTCCTTCGGTCAGCTCGCGGACGGCCGCGGCGACCTGCTGCTGGCCGGGATGCGGCCGGGCCCGCTGCACGGCGGCCGCGAACGGCTCGGCCGACCCGCGCACCGCGAGCAGCGACAGCGCCGCGATGGGCACCGCCGCCCGGCTCAGCCTGTCCAGGTCGGCGCAGGCCAGGGCGGCCTCACCGAGCGTCGCGGCGCTGCTGCTCTGGAAGCCGAGCACCTCGGCCGGGCGTAGCGCGAAGCGCGGCGGCGGGCCACTGCCCGCCATCCAGTCCCGCTCGCCGAGCAGGCACAGCCCGGTCGCGGCCAGCGCGGTCAGGTCACCGGTGCCGATCGCCCCGTACCGCGGCACCGGCGGGACGAACCCCCGGTTGATCGCGTCGGCCAGCACGTCCAGCACCCCCGGGTCGACCCCGGAGCCGCCCGCCCCGATCTGGTTCAGCCGGACGACCAGCATGGCCCGGGCCAGGTCCGGGGCGAGCAGCGGGCCGGCCCCGGCCGCGTGGCTGCGCAGCAGGTTCAGCCCGTGCTCGGCCGCTTCAGCCGCGGCCACCTGGACGGTGCGGTTCGCGCCGACCCCGGTGGTCCAGCCGTAGACCGGCCGGGCCGCGGCCACCTCCCGGGCCACCTGCCAGGCCGCGGTGGCCGCGGCAACGGCCGCCGGGGCCACCTCGACGGGCGCCTCGCCCCGGCCGGCCCGCGCGACCTGCGCGCAGGTCAGCGACGAGCCATCGATCACGATGCGCTCTGACATCCGGCACGCCTCCTCCGCTCCCTGCCATGATCACCTGGACGCTCCCGGCCGCCGGCCACCAGGCCCGGCAAACCGGGCATCTGGCCGCCCGGCCGCCGCTACGATCATCGGCGGGTTGGAGGTGGCGCGATGCCAGCGCACGGATCCAGGCGGCACAACCGGTCCCTTGTGCTCAGCGCCCTGTTCGCGGTGGCGGCGGTCGTCGTGGCGGCCCTGATCATCACGCATCAGCCCAACCGCGCGGCGCGGATGACCGACGCCACCGGGCCGGCCCGGCTCACCGCGACGGCGGCGGGCTGCCCCGGGGTGGCCGCGGCCACCCCATGCGTCCGGCCCCTGGCCACCGGCTACCACCAGCCCGCCGTAGCGCCGCGCACCTCAGCCGCCCGGCACCACCATCATCACCACCGAACGCCAGTACCTGCCGCGTCACATCGGCCCACCCCGGCCGCCACCCCGGCAGGGGACCCCCCGGCCGGGCAGACCGCGAGCCTGGATGCGGCGGCCCAGCAGGTACTGGCGTTGATTAATCAAGCTCGTGCCCAGGCCGGCCTGCCCGCCTATGCGGTGCTGGCCGGCCTGGATACCAGCGCGGGCCGGCACAATGCGGTGATGGCGGCCGGCTGCGGGCTGTCCCACCAGTGCCCGGGCGAGCCGGCCCCGGGCGCGCGGGAGACCGCGGCCGGCGTGCACTGGACCGCGGCCGGGGAGAACGTCGGCGAGGGCGGCCCGGTGGCCGGTACCGAGGCGGCCATCGCGCAAATGGCGGTGGGGCTGACCCAGAGCATGCTGGACGAGAAGCCACCCGACGACGGCCACCGCCTGAACATCCTGAGCTCGGCGTTCACGCACATCGGCATCGCTGTGTTCCGGGACAGTTCCGGCACGGTGTGGCTGACCCAGGACTTCGCCAACTGAGCTCTGCTGACTGAGCTCTGCCTGCTGAACTCTGCCTGCTGAGCTCTGCTGACTGAGCTCTGCCTGCTGAACTCTGCTTGCTGGATTCTGCCTGCTGAAACTCTGGGGGGTTACGACTCGTCGTACCGGGTGGGCGGGAAGCCGTCCTGGCCCGGCCGCAGCTCGCCCTCGGCCTCTTCCTTGTCGATCTCGGCCCGCGCGTCCTGGTACTCGGGGCTGTCCGACACGTCGGTGGGCACCGGGTCGTCGGTGGCCGGCGGCACCTCGTCCGGGTCGTAGGAATCGAGCCCCGCGTCTACCCGTTCCTCTTCGGTCAGCTCGGCCAGCTGGTCGTCGTCGAGACGGTCGATCTCGCCGCCGTGCTCGGTCCGGCGGCGGTGGAACTCGGACGGCTGGTGCGGTGGTTCCGGTGGCAGCTCGCTCATTGCTACAAGCTACGCCCGGCCCGCATCCAGCCCGGCTGGGCCCCTGGGAATAGCTGCGCCCAGGGCATGGTTATTGCCAGCGTCGCTAACCCCGGCCCCGGGCTCAATGGGCCGTGCGCAATGGCGGCCCTCTTCTGGCAGGGTTCTGTGCACGCCACTCCGGCCACCCCTCTGAGCTGCCTAAATGCACGTCCGCTGAGGGCGAACGGATTCCGGAAACAAACCACGCAGGCTCTTGTTGAAGGGAAACGACAAGCCCGATTATCAGGAAGTGACCATGAGCGAAACACTCCGCCTGCCGGTGCTGCCACTGGACGATTCAGTGGTGCTGCCGACGATGGTGGTGCCGCTGGACACCTCCGCTACTGAGGCCCGCGCGGCGATCCAGGCCGCGCAGATGTCCGCGGCGGTGCCAGGTGGGTCAGACAAGACGCCGCAGGTGCTGCTGGTGCCGCGGCTGAATGGTAAATACCCCGCGATCGGCACGCTGGGCGCGGTCGAGCAGACCGGCCGGCTGCCCAGCGGTGAGCCCGCCGCGGTGATCCGTGGCCTGTCCCGGGTGCGCATCGGCGTCGGCACGACCGGCCTCGGCGCGGCGCTGTGGGTCGAGGGCACCGTGATAGACGAGCCGCCCGCCTCCGAGCGGGCCCAGGAACTGGCCCGCGAGTACCGTGGGCTGGCCGCGACCATCCTGCAGAAGCGTGGCGCCTGGCAGGTGGTCGACGTGCTGCAGCGGATCACCGACCCGTCCGCGCTGGCCGACAGCGCTGGCTACGCCGGGTACCTGACCATGGAGCAGCGCACCGAGCTGCTCGAGACGATCGACCCGGAGCAGCGGCTCGAGCTGCTCACCGGGTGGGCCCGGGACCAGCTGGCCGAGCTGGACGTGGCCGAGACCATCCAGAACGATGTCCGCGAGGGCATGGAGAAGCAGCAGCGCGAGTTCCTGCTCCGCCAGCAGCTGGCCGCGATCCGTAAGGAACTGGCCGAGCTGGACGGCGAGCCGGGCACCGAGGAAGAGGACTACAAGGCCCGCATCGAGCAGGCCGCTCTGCCGGAGAAGGTGCACGAGGCGGCGATGAAGGAGGCGGCCAAGCTGGAGCGGTCCAGCGACGCGTCTCCCGAGGGCAGCTGGATCCGCACCTGGCTGGACACGGTGCTGGAGATCCCGTGGAACGAGCGGACCGGCGACGCGTATGACATCACCGGCGCGCGCGCCATCCTGGACGCGGACCACGCCGGCCTGGACGACGTCAAGGACCGGATCATCGAGTACCTGGCGGTGCGCAAGCGGCGCTCGGACAAGGGCCTGACCCTGGTCGGTGGCCGCCGCAGCGGCGCGGTGCTGGCGCTGGCCGGCCCGCCTGGCGTGGGCAAGACCTCGCTGGGTGAGTCGGTGGCCCGGGCCATGGGCCGCAAGTTCGCCCGGGTCGCGCTGGGCGGCGTGCGGGACGAGGCGGAAATCCGCGGTCACCGGCGCACCTACGTCGGCGCGCTGCCCGGCCGGATCGTCCGGGCCGTCCGCGAGGCGGGTTCGATGAACCCGGTCATCCTGCTGGACGAGGTGGACAAGCTCGGCGCGGACTACCGCGGCGACCCCACCGCGGCGCTGCTCGAAGTGCTGGACCCGGCGCAGAACCACACGTTCCGCGACCACTACCTGGAGGTCGAGCTCGACCTGTCGGACGTGCTGTTCATCGCGACCGCGAACGCGCTGGAGATGATCCCCGGCCCGCTGCTGGACCGGATGGAGCTGATCCAGCTGGACGGCTACACCGAGGCCGAGAAGGTCACCATCGCCCAGGGTCACCTGCTGCCGCGTCAGCTGGAGCGGGCCGGCCTGGAGGCGCCCGACGTGACGCTGACCGGCGCCGCGCTGCACCGGCTGGCGTCCGAGTACACCCGGGAAGCGGGCGTCCGGTCGCTGGAGCGGACCATCGCCCAGGTGCTGCGGAAGGTCGCGGCCCAGGTGGCGACGGGTGAGACCACGCTGCCAATCACCGTGGACGTGGCCGACCTGCACGGGTATCTGGGCCACCCCCGGCACACCCCGGAGTCGGCCGAGCGGACCGCGGTCCCCGGTGTGGCCACCGGGCTGGCGGTCACCGGCACCGGCGGCGACGTGCTGTTCATCGAGGCGTCGCTGGCCGACCCGGAGACCGGCACCACCGGTGTCACGCTCACCGGGCAGCTTGGTGACGTGATGAAGGAGTCGGCCCAGATCGCCCTGTCCTACCTGCGCTCGCACGGCGCGGAGCTGGAGCTGCCGGTCGGCGACCTGAAGGAGCGCGGCGTCCACGTGCACGTGCCCGCGGGCGCGGTGCCCAAGGACGGGCCGAGCGCCGGGGTCACCATGACCACCGCGCTGGCCTCGCTGCTGTCGGGCCGGCTGGTCCGCTCGGACGTGGCCATGACCGGTGAGGTCTCGCTGACCGGGCGGGTGCTGCCGATCGGCGGGGTGAAGCAGAAGCTGCTCGCCGCGCACCGGGCCGGCCTCACCACAGTGCTCATCCCGAAGCGGAACGAGCCCGACCTGGAGGATGTGCCCGAGGACGTGCGGAACCAGCTGACCGTGCACACGGTGAGCGACGTCCGCGAGGTGCTCGGCCTGGCCCTGGAGCCAGCCAGGTCGCAGGCGCCCATCGCCGCCTGAGGCCGGCTCGTCTCAGCCGAGAGCCGCCGTCCGGTCCACCGACCGGGCGGCGGCTCTTTTGCTCTTGTGGCGTCAGGCCCGCACATCTTCGATGAGCCGCTGGGCCGTGCCGCCGGTGATGGCCGTCCTGGCCTCAGCTGAGAGACCGCCGCCGTCGGCCGCGGCCAGGCCGGCCAGCAGGCTGGACACGCTCAGCCCGGTGTTGGGCGCGTCCGAGCCGAACAGCACCTTGCCCGCCACCGCGGCCACCTGGGCCGGATCGGGCCGGACCGGCTGGTGCAGCACCGGGGTCAGGTCGGCGTGCAGCCCGGGATGCCCGGCCACCAGCCGGAGCGTCACGTCGCTGGCGGCATGGCCGCAGTGCGCGATGATGATGCGCGCCTCCGGGTGGCGGCGGGCTACCGTCTCGACCGGGGCCAGTTCGGCCGCCTCGGTGTGC
Source organism: uncultured Actinomycetes bacterium (assembly GCA_963834705.1). Classification (GTDB taxonomy): domain Bacteria; phylum Actinomycetota; class Actinomycetes; order Streptosporangiales; family Streptosporangiaceae; genus RYN-230. The sequence goes on along the minus strand of CAWICV010000014.1, from coordinate 110,917 downwards.
CCGTCCGGCGCGTGCCCGGCGTGCAGCACGACCGGCAGCGCCACCGCCGACACGTACTCCCAGACCGGGTCGAGACGCCGGTCGTCGGCCGCGAAGTCACCGACCGAGCAGTGCAGCTTGAGCACCCGCAGGCCGAGGTCTTCCACCGCGGTCCGGACCAGGTCGGCCGGGCGGCGGTCGGCCGGGTGCACGGTGCAGCCGCCGATCACTCGCAGCGCACCGCTGCCGCTCTGCGCGGTGGCCAGCCGGGCCATGGCGCGGTTCAGTTCGGCGGCCGAGCCGGGCCGCCGCGCGTAGGGCAGCGACCAGGCCGCGCCGATCCCCTCGGCGGCCAGCCGGTCGCGCGCCTCGCCCGGGTCAGCCGGGTAGGCGAACCCGTCACCAGGAAAGCCACGGGCGTAGAAGAAACCGCGGATCGCGGCCTGCAGCCGGGGCGGCAGCAGGTGCGTATGCGCGTCGACGACCAGACTGGGCACCCGTCCGGTTTACCTGGCCGGTGGAACCTGTTGACACCCGGGTACCGGCCAGGCAAGGCTCACCGGCACATCGACCCGGCCTTCAAGCCGCCGGTGGACGTCAGCTTCTTCCGGAACATCAAGGGCATGGACGACGAACTGGCCCGGGCCGAGCGGAACGCCCGCATCATCCTGGACGCCAGGTTCATCTCGGTCTACTCGGCCGGCTCACTGCTGCCGTTGCCGACCGAGGTCATCCTGCCAGACAAGGTCTGGGCGCGTTACGCCGACGAGGATGCGCCGGGACCTGCTGGAGTCGGTGAAGGACACCGTGTTCGTGTCCCCGGCCCCGGGCATCATCTACGCCAACGTCTACGAGGGGCGAGGAGTACGGCGTCGGCCGGGCGCCGGCGGCGAAGATGGGCTCGGTCGCCGCGCTGGAGGGGATGGCGGTATACCGGAGATCCGCAAGCGCGGCATCCGGGGCTGCCCGGCGGCGACTATGGCTTCCCGAATAACCCCATCGGGCGGAGCGCCCGTGATCTGGAACGGTTCGTGAACGTGCTGGGCACCTTCCTTCAGAACGCCAGCACCTGGTCAGCGCCGGCTGCCCACCACGGCCCGCGGCCTGGCCGTCGTGCGGCACGACCTGGGCTGGCTGCTGCCGCGCACGATCGGCTGGCGGCCGCCCGTCAGGAGCCAGCCAGCTCGCCGACGACCGTCCGACGTGAGCGAGCGCCCGCGGGCCGGGTGGCCTGCGGGCGCTCGCTGGCAGTGCTGCCGCCGCCGGGTGACTACATCCCGGACGGGTCCTGGAACCGGTGATGCCACCGGCCCCTACGGTGACCTGGGCGGGGCATTCCTGTCCGGCCCTGGTTCGTCGCCTGTTGCTGGGTGGTGCTGAAGGTGGCCGCGGTGGCCGCGCCGTTCCCATCGGCGGTCACGGTCACCGGGTTGGTCAGGCCGAAGTTCTGGCAGCCGAGGTTGGTGAACGACATGTTCAGCCGGTTGGCCATGAACGTCAGCAGGTTGTCCCCCACGGCCGGCACTGGCGATGTGCCGGTGGCCAGCAAGGTCTGGTTGCTGGCCAGGAACGCGGTCTGGATGTTGACCATGTCCTGGCAGAACATCGCCGGGCTGCTGGCGGCGGTGAACGGCGAGACTGGAGGCTGACCCACTTCGGCCCGGTACAGGTCGGTCTTCTGCACGCTGGACGCGCCGTTGCTGTCCAGCACCATCTCGTCGTTCTCCGGGACCAGGGCGGCCGGCGACCGCTGGTTCCTGGACGCGGACAGTTCGTCCAGGGCCTGCGAGGTGCCGGGCGTGGAGTCCTGGGACAGGTCCGGCGCCTCGAACGGGGTGCAGCCGAGTGTTGGGTCCAGGAACGCGTCCAGCAACTCGTTGTCACTCCCGTTGTTGATCGGGGTGGCCCCGGCCAGCGCGGTCTTGTTGGCCGCGTTGTACTGCGCGGTCTGGCCATTGGCGGTCAGCAGGTAGGTCGAGGTGACGTTGTCGCTCGGATCCTGGTTGACCACGCTGAAGCTGCGCGTGGTCGGGCAGGGCAGACCGGTCTTCGGCGACACGCCGGTGCCCGGGACGCGCAGCCAGGCCCGCTCGGCCCGGAACGCGGCGTGGAAGAAGCGGATCCCGTTGCAGAACGACACCTGCCCGAAGATCGATCCGGGCAGCCCGTTCACGCAGTTGCCCTGGCGCAGCGCGTCCGGCGTGGCGCCGACCTGAGTCAGGTTAGTGCCATTGAAGCCAAAGTCGATGGTCACCACGGCGTGCCGGGGCAGCGTGGGCAGCACCGGGGGCGCCGCGGGCTGGGTGCCCTGGGTGATCACCAGCGGCTCGTACACGCTCAGCTGCCCGGTCCTCCGGTTCAGGATTGTGGCCTGCACGAACGCGCCCAGGTTGGCGACGTTGGCCATGGTGCAGCCGGAGGCGGCCGCCGACATCCCGTCCGGCCCGGTGAGCTGGTACGGCGTGGCCAGGCCCTGGGCGCTGAGCGGGTTGGGCGGCACGACGATGTCACACGACACATTGGCCGTGCCCGCAGTGGCGGTCGCCGTGGCCGATGGGCACGGCGTCGCGGTGGCCGCTGCCGTGGGCGCCGTCCCGGTGGCCGTGGCGGATGCCGTGGCTGGTGCGGTCGCTGCTGGCGTAGTGGCGGCCGGCGTGGCCGCGGCTGGCACGGTGGCCGCTGGCGCGGTTGCCGCTGGCGCGGCCGTGCTGGTGGTGCCCGCGGCCGTGGTGGCCGGTGTGGTGCTGAGCGGCGCGGCCGCGTTGGCCTGGGTCCCCGCCTGGGCGGACGCCGTGCTGGATTGCGTGCTCGTAGTGGGCGCCGCCGAAGTGGGCGCCGCCGAAGTGGCCGCGGTGGCACAGCTCCCGGCCACGCTGGCCGCGTTGCTGGCAGTACTAAACACTAGTCGTGGCACGATCAAGGCCATACCGAGGCCGACCACCAGCGCTACCACGCCCACGACCGCGATCAGTCTTCGCCGCGACCGTCCGGAACCCCAACTGTCTGGGTAGGCCACGTATGGCCCCCTTTCCGCTCTCCCGGATTCCGCTCCCGGCCGATCACAGTAGACCGGCAGTACGGCATTTGTAACCGAATCGACATACTTCGTTCAGAAATTTCCCGGGCGAAGTTCAGCCTGAGCGGCGAACCAGGAGAGGCTGACTACGAATAGCCGTCGTACCAGGTCAACAGGAGACCTCAGCGCTAACCCACGCGGTGCTTAGTAACCGGAGAAGGTGCGGACAGCCGCAGAACAGAAGGCTCCATTACCATTCGAGGCAAGCCTCCAAAGGATGGTACGGAACTACCTCGCGGCAAACTTATCCCAGCGGCTGAACCTAGCGGGCCGCGCGGGCCGTCAGGCGAGCCCGTCGCGCCCCGCCGCGTCCGCACGGCGGCCTCCTTGATCGCTAACTCGTTACGGTTACCAACGTACCGACTCAGCGGCCGGTTCAACGGAGGGTCGATATTTTTCGGGAGTCGCCCGGGCCGCCGCCGGGCGATGAAGGCCTTCGAGAAAGTATTCGAATAGTGTGGACATGTGCGTCAGGCTTCGCTACTGTGGTCGAGTAGCCGGAGTTCCCCAGCCCGGGGGCGGGAGGTGCTCAGATGCCACCCCCGCACCATCTCCCACCCCCGGGCTCCCCAGCCGAGGTCATGCTGCCAGGTGCGCTGCTGGCCAAGTTGGCCGACGAGGTGCGCCAGGCCGGCCCGGAGCATTTGGACGACGACCAGCTCACCGGGCTGCTACAAGCCGCGCACCGGCTGGCCGCATGGGCGGCGGAGCTGAAGCTGTCGGCTATATCCCAGCTCGCCGCCCGCCGGAGCACCGAAGCCCGCGCCAATGGCGACTGGCGTTGCGTGGAACACGTGAACGACGAGGTAGCTGCCGCGCTCACGCTGACCAAGTGGAGCGCCGACCGGGTGCTCAGCCTCGCGGTCGGCCTGGACCGGCTGCCGCGGACCCGGACTGCGCTAGCCGCCGGGGTGCTCGACGAGCGCCGTGCCGAGATCATCATGGATGAGCTGACCGGGCTGAACGACGCGCACGCGGCCAAGGTCGAAGCACTGATCATCGTCAAGGCAGCTGGCCAGACCAGCGCCGAACTACGGCGGGTGGCGCACCGCGCGGTCATCGCCGCCGATCCGGCCGCGGCTAAGCGCCGTAAGGAAAGGGCGCTCCTGGACGCCCGGGTGGAGACCTTCACCGAGGCTCACGGGACCGCGGCCCTGGCAGGCCGGGACCTGTCTCCCGCCGGGGTACTCGCAGCCGACCGGAACCTGACCGCCCTCGCCCTGGAGCTACGCAAGGCCGGCGCCGAAGGCACGCTGGACCAGCTTCGCGCCCGCATTTACCTTGACCTGCTCACCGGCCAGGCCAGCGCCGCGCATTCTCCACTCAGCCCGGCTCATCGCGGAGACGAACAGCCCGGCGAACCTCCCTGCGGGGCAGCCCGCCCGCCGTCCCCTGGCAAGGACGGACGGCCCGTGCTGCGCGGCAGCGTGCATCTCACCCTGCCGCTGATGACCTGGCTCGGCTGGTCCGCGGCGCCAGGCCAGATAGCCGGGTTTGGGCCGTTGGACGCGGATGACTCCCGTGCCATCGCCGCCATGCTCGGCGCCGACCCGGCCAACAGATGGTGCATTACCCTGACCGATCCGGCCGACCGTCCCATCGCCCATGGCTGCGCGCGCGCCGGACCGTCATCACAACGCACCGCCCCCGCCCCACCGGGCACCGGTCCACCGGCGCCGCGCGGGCAGCCACTGGGCCGCGACCGAGCAGGTGCCGGACCGCGGAGATACGCACGCTGGGATCGCCACGTGACGATCAAGCCACTGGAGACGGGCATCTGTACGCACAACCGGGAGTTCTCCGGGTACCAGCCTGGCCGCACGTTGCGGCATCTCATCGAGATCCGCAACGCGACCTGCACCGCTTCCGGCTGCCGGCGCCCAGCCACCTGCAGCGACCTGGACCACACCACGCCGCACCGCCTGGGCGGCAGAACGTGCGAATGCAATCTCGGGCCGCTTTGCCGCTGGCACCACCAGTGCAAACAGGCCTCCGGCTGGGGACTAATCCAGACCAGGCCTGGCACCTTCATCTGGACTGCCCCCAGCGGCCGGAGCTACCGCACCAGCCCCACCGAATACCCCTGCTGACGTCCCGGCTCGCGCGTCTGGGTACCGGACGGCGGCAGGCACCCCCTGCTCCCAGGGCAAGACGTGCCGGTCCCGGTCCCGGTGCCGGTGCCGGCTGACGGCTGATCCTTTGCGGGCCGATCAGCCTAGCGCGGGCTGGATTCCTGGGCCGGGTCGGGCCAGGAGCGCTCCAGGCCGTGGATGAGGGCGGTGACGGCCTGGTGGGCTGGCACCGGGACACCCACCTCGCGGGCCTGCCGGACGATGCCCTCGTTGAGCATGCCGATCTCGGTCGGCCGCCGCCCCAGAACATCCTGCAGCGTGCTGGGCTGATGGCCGGCCGCGTGCTGGCCCGCGTCATCGAGCAGCTCCACCGGTCGCTATCAAGGTGATGCCCAGCGCGTCGGCCACCGCACGGCCCCTGGCGACCAGCGCGCGGACCAGTTCGCGGACCTATGGTCACGCGCCGACCATGTTGTAGCCGCCGTCGGCCACCATGTACACGCCGGTCATGTGCGACGCGTCCGGCGTGGCCAGGAACAGCGCGGTGCCCGCGACCTCAGCCGGCCCGGGGATCCGCCCCATTGGGGTCATCGAGCGGAGCTGATCGCCGCGCCCGCTCTTCCAGTCCTGCCGATTCAGCGTGGCCTGGGTCTCGATGAAGCCCGGGGCGAACGTGTTGACCCGGACGGTGGGCGCGAACGCCTGCGCGTAGGACTTGGTGATGCCGAGGATGCCGTATTTGGCCGCCGCGTACTGCGGTGCCCGGGCACTGCCCCGGACGATGACGGTGGACCCGATATTGATCACGCAGCCGCCACCCGCCCCGACCATCCGGGAGCCGAACTCCTGCGGCACAGCAGCGTGCCCTTGACGTCCACGCCAGCACGTGGTCGATCGATTCCTCGGTGATGTCCTGCCAGGACATCTGATTCCGGGCCACGTCCCCCACGTTGTTCACCGCGACGTCCAGCCCGCCGAACGCGCCGAACGCCGCGTCGGCCAGCGCCCGGATCTGGTCCCAGCTGGTGATGTCCGCCTGGACCAGGGCGGCCTCACTGCCCGCTTGCTCGATCCGCTTGGCCGTGTCCTCAGCACCCTCGCGGGATCGGTTGTAATGCACCACCACCCGGGCGCCTTCCTGCGCCGCACGGACCGCGATCTCGGCCCCGAACCCAGTTCCGGCCCCGGTGACCAGGACCGTCTGGCCAATGAACCGCTGCGGGAAGGTTGCGGCGTTCTGCTCGTCTGCCATCAGAAGGGCTCCGTGGAGAGGGGGTTAGATGAGGATCCGTCCGCCATCGACGTACAGGATGTGGCCGGTGACGAACGTGGCCCGGTCCGAGGCCAGGAACGACACCACGTCGGCCACCTCAGCTGAGGTGCCCAGCGCCGGCCGGGACCAGGCTGACCAGGTCTTCCCGGATGCTGGGCTGGGACAGGTAATCCCGGGTCAGGCCGGTCTCGATGTAGCCGGGCGCGACCGCGTTCACCGTGACACCGTGCGGCGCCCACTCCCGGGCCATCACCCGGACCAGTTGGTTCAGGCCACCCTTGGTGGCCGCGTACGGCGCGTGGTGGGCATGCGCGAGCAGCCCGGACACCGACGACAGGAAAATCATCCGCCCGTAGCCTGCCGCACACATCTCCCGGCCGACCGCCTGCCCGGTCCAGTACGCGCTGGACAGGTTCAGGCTGACCAGGTCGGTCCAGGCGTCGTCGTCCAGTTCCAGGATGGGGAGCCGGTTGTTCCGGCCAACCGCATGCAGGAATACTTGAATCGACCCCAGCCGCCCTGCCGCCTCCTTGACGATGCGCCGGCACGCCTCCGGATCGGTCAGGTCGGCGGCTAGCCCCTCGAGGTGCCCGCCATGCTCGCGAACCCGCTCCTCCAACTGGGTGAGCCGGGCCTGGTCCACGTTGACGGCCAGCACCCGGGCACCCAGTCCGGCCAGCGCGACAGCGCTCGCCGAACCCAGTCCACCCGCCCCGGCCACCAGCGCGGTCCGGCCGCGCAACCCAAGCCAGTCATTCATCCGCGGTCGCTCCACTACCTGGCTATTCACGGTCTACCCACCGTGGTACTTTCGAGATGTGAAAGTCGATTTCTGCTCTAGTCCTTAGACCATAGAGGCCTGCGGCTACGCATGTCCAGAAGGCCCACCAGCTTGCACGTTCATCAACTAGCCCAAGAGGGACACCACATGCCTGCGTCTGCGAGTCCCACCCGCAGCGGAGAGGGCGGCGCGCCGCCTGACTACCGGGTCGAGGCGCTGGCCAAAGGGCTGCGGGTGCTGTCGGTGTTCACCGAGCAGCGCCCTACCTGGCGCATCACCGACATCGCCGCCGAGGTTTCGCTCCCGCTGCCCACCGCGTACCGGATCGTGATGACGCTGACCGCAGAGGGCTACCTGGATCACCTGCCGTCCGGCGATTACCGGCCGGGCGTGCGGGTGCTCACCCTGGGCACCGCCGCGCTGCGCAGCCTCGATCTGGTCGAGCTGGCCACCCCGCGGCTGCGGGAACTGGCCAACAGCACCGGCGAGACGGTGAACCTGGCCGTGCGCACCGGGGACCAGGTGCTGTACCTGGTCCGGTTGCGCAACTCTGACCTGGTCACGGCCAATATCCGGGTCGGCTCGCTGCTGCCCGCTGTGCATACGTCTATCGGCAAGCTGCTGCTCGCCTACCTGGACGACGAAGACCTGGAAAAAGCCATCAATCCGCAGTCGTTCACCGGCACCGCCGGGCCGAACGCCAAGCGCAGCGTGGACGAGCTGCGTCCCGAGCTGGCCGCGATCCGGGCCCAGGGCTGGGCCACCCAGGACGAGGAACTGGCCTACGGCCTGCGCTCGGTGGCCGCCCCGGTGCGCGGCGAGAACGGCGACGTGGTGGCCGGCGCCAACCTGGCCGTGCAGTCCCGCGACTGGCCCGCCGCCCGGATCACCCGCGAGCTGAAGCCCCAGGTGCTGGACACCTGCGCGCAGATCTCCCGCCTGCTCGGCTACCACGGGAAGTGAGCGACAGAGTGCCGCGGCTGACCAAACTTCAACCCCATATGCTGAACGCTGCTCAGGCGGAACTGTACGCCGCCCTGACCGGGGGGCCACGGGGTGGCGGCAACCAGCCGTTCCGGCTGGTCGATGACACCGGCGCGCTCACCGGCCCGTTCAACGCAATGCTGCTCGAACCGGCCGTCGGCGAGTCACTGCAGGCGCTGGGCGCGGCGCTGCGGTACCGGGGCAGCCTGCCGGACCGGGCCCGGGAGCTGGCCATCCTGATCGTGGCCACGCATACCAGGTGCGAGTTCGAGATTTACGCGCACGAGGCGGCCGGCCGCCGGGCCGGGCTGACCGACGCCGACCTGGCCGCGATCCGGGCCGGCCAGGAGCCGGACCTGGCCGATCCGGCCGAGCGCGCACTGGTCCGCGCGGCGTGGGCGGTGGCCCGGACCGGCGACCTGACCGACGAGCAGTACGCCACGGCCGAGGCGGAACTGGGCCAGGCCGGCCTGTTCGAACTGACCACCCTGGTCGGCTACTACAGCACCCTGGCCCTGCAGCTCCGCGTCTTCCGAGTAGAGACGCCCAGCTAGGCAGCCCACATTATCCAGCGCAGACTCAGCTCGTTCTGGCCTCCGGGTTGGTGTACGGGCGGCCCCGCCCTCTGCTTTCTCTGCGCCTCCGGGGGCGCTATCCCCGCCTCCTTCCTTCGTCGCTCGGTCGCTCGTTCCTCGCTCCCTCCCTCCTCAGTCCAGTTCGGCGGCGCGCCCCCTGGCGCGGGCGCCCTCCCTTCCTCACTCGTTCCTCGCTCGTCAGTCCGGTCGCAAGACCCGTACGGCCCGGTCCCCTCCTTCCCACCGAGGGGCATGAGAGTAGATTTCGGGATATGAGAACGGAGGAGGCGCGATGAAGCTGGTGACGTTCGATCAGGGCCGCGTCGGGCGGACTGACGGCGACGTGGTGGTCGAGCTGGACTGCGGGTCGATGCGGGAGTACTTCGAGCGCGGCGGCGCGGTCGGCGAGACCGGCGAGCGGCCCAAGCTGGCGGACGTCCGGCTGCGGGCCCCGATCGTGCCGAAGAAGTTCTTTCACACCGCCGGGAACTTCACCGAGCACCACGAGGAACTGCAGAAGGTCAACTGGTCGCACCCGGTACACAAGGGCATCGTGTTCTTCCAGAACGTGGACGCGATCATCGGGCCGGATGGTACTGTCCATGCCGCAACTGGTCGCCTACCACTCGCCGCAGGGGTACAGCGCGGGCGACATCATCACCACCGGGACGATCTCCGGGGTGGCCGCCGTGCAGCCCGACCCGTTCGAGTTTTACCTGCGCCCCGGCGAGGTGGTCGAGGCCGAGATCGAGCACGTCGGCCTGCTGCGCAACCGCGTGGTGGGCTGGACCGAGGGCCGCGGCACCCCGGTGCCCGAGGGCGGCAGCCTGTACAGCTAGGCCCGCACCACGTGGCTGAATCATTCGGTGGGCTGGCCGGTGGCCGCGGGCAGGTCAGTTGCTGGGCGCCGCGGGCACGATCACGACCGGGCACAGCGCGTGATGAGTGACCTGGCTGCTCACCGAGCCGAGCAGCAGGCGGCCGAAGCCACCGCTGCCCCGGGAGCCGACCACCAGCAGGTCCGCGTCCTCACCCGCCTTGATCAGTTCCTCGGCCGGCACCCCGCTGACCGCGCGGACGGTCACCGCCGGGCGCTCGCCACCCAGCTGGCTGGCCACCTTGTCCACGCTCTCCTGGGCCGCGGTGCGGGCCTTGTCCACTTCGCCCTCGTCGGCCGGGTAGGTGATCGGGCTACGAGTCCAGGCGCTGATCGCGACCGGGTGCACGGCCAGCACGGTAACCGGAGCGTGCCGTAGCGCGGCCTCTTTCAACGCCCACTCGATGGACCGCTCGGAATGAACTGATCCGTCAAACCCCACGACTATTCCAGGCATCGCTGCCTCCTGTCGCATCGCCTGGCCGGGCCCACCGCCGCGGCCTTGACATGCAAAACGGTAGGCTTCCGGGCCTGCTGTGACCAGAGGTCATTAGGCCCGCCCTCGGCCGGGTGCGGTCTAGCTGAGCGCTGCGACCAGGCTGCGGAACACGCGCGGGCCCGGCCGCCGGACGTGCTGCGGGCTGACCGTGACCACGGGGCAGGGCGCCGACCGCAGGCAGGCCCGGGCCACCGGACCGAGCTCGGCGGACGGGCGGGCCGCGGCATCCCCAGCGGGCTGGCTGCCGCCGAGCACGAGCAGTTCGGCACCGGCCGCGGAGTGCAGCAGGACCTGGACGGCCAGCCCCTCGGACACTTCCAGCAGCGGCTCCGCGGTGCCCGGCAGCGAGCTGGGCGGGCCGGGCGCCGCGGTGCCCAGCCCCTCCTGGACCACGGTCCGGAGCAGCGCCGCCGCGGCCCGCTCATCATCCCGGTCGCCGCGGTACGGATCCGGGGCGTACGGGGCCCGGCCCCGGTCGGCCGGCTCCCAGGCGTGTACCGCGTGCAGCACCGCCCCCCGTAGCTCAGCTTCCCGGGCCGCCCAGGTCACCGCCGCCGCCGAGGCGGCCGACCCAGCCACGCCAACCACGATCCGTCGCGATGCCGCGGCCGCGGCAGTGCGTCCCATCGCGCCATCCCTCCCGGTGTGCACCGGTCTGCTTACTCCCGGCTCACAGCCTGACTCAGTCCTGGCCAGCGCGCTAGACGGAAAGCCCGCTAATCGGTAAAAGCCTCCTTAACGAACGGGGCTGACCAGCACTGGTGTGATGGGCCAGGACCAGCGTGCCGGGCGCGGCGGGACCGGGGGATGACCACACCGGTCCGGACCGTGCGCCAAGCCCGGTTCCCGGACCAGCGCTATCCGCGGCCGGCGGCGGGTTTCCGGCTGACCCGGGCCCGGCTGCGCGGCGGGCGGCCGCGGACCCGCTCCGGGGCGCGCCGGTCCGGCGCCCGGCCGGCCGGCTGCGCGGGCCGCTCCCGGACCGGCTGGTCCGGGATGGGGCGGGTCTGCGGCGCACCGCCGGTCAGGCTGACCGGCTGGCCGTAATGCTGGATCTCGAGGCCCGGGCTCTCCGGATCCTCGTCCAGCAGGTAGCTGGCCTCGCCGGGCAGCACCCTGATCTGCACCCGGCCGCCGCGCAGCATGATCGTGAAGCTGAGCCGGGTCAGCGCGGGCGGCAGCCGTGGCGCGAAGCTGGGCAGCTGGCCCACCCGGCAGCGCATCCCGCCGAAGCCGGCCACCAGCCCCATCCACGCCCCGGCCAGCGCCGCGAGATGCAGCCCGTCTTTGGTGTTGTGCTCCAGGTCGGCCAGGTCCATCAGGGCGGATTCGGCCAGGTAGTCGTGGGCCAGGTCGAGGTGGCCGGTCTCGGCCGCGAGGACGGCCTGGGCGGACGCGGACAGCGAGGAGTCCCGGACGGTGAGCGCCTCGTAGTAGACGAAGTTGCGCACCTTCTGCTCGGCGGTGAACGCGTCCGGGCGCAGCTGCATGGCCAGCACCAGGTCCGCCTGCTTGACCACCTGCTTGCGGTACAGGTCGAAGTAGGGGAAGTGGTTGAGCAGCGGGTATTCGTCGGCCGGCGTGCCGTCGAAATCCCAGACCTCGTGCTGGGTGAAGCCCTCGGACTGTGGGTGCACGCCGAGTTTCTCGTCATAGGGCAGCAGCATGCCGTCGGCCGCGGCCCGCCACGCGGCGATCTCGTCGGCCGAGACGTGCAGGTGCCGGGCCCGGGCCGGGTACCGCTCGGCCGCGTCCGCGGCTACCCGCAGGTTCTCCTGGGCCATCAGGTTGGTGAACACGTTGTTGTCCGCGATCGCGCTGTACTCGTCCGGCCCGGTGACCCCGTCGATGCGGAACGTGCCGGAGTCATCCAGGTGGCCCAGCGAGTGCCACAGCCGCGCCGTCTCGACCAGCAGGTCGTGCCCGGTGGTGCGGGCGAACTGGTCGTCGCCGGTGGCGTCCACGTAGCGGGTCACAGCCGCGGCGATGTCCGCGTTTACATGGAACGCGGCCGTGCCGGCCGGCCAGTAACTGGAGCATTCCTGGCCGGCGATGGTGCGCCACGGGAACGCGGCGCCGCGCAGCCCGAGCTGGCGGGCCCGCTCGTTCGCCCGGGGCAGCGTGCTGTGCCGCCAGCGCAGCTCATGCGCGGCGGCGTCCGGGATGGTGTAGATGAGCACCGGGAGCACGTAGGTCTCGGCGTCCCAGAACGTGTGCCCGTCGTAACCGTTGCCGGACAGGCCCTTGGCCGGGATCGGCCGGCCCTCGGCTCGCGCCCCCGACTGAAGCACGTGGAACATGCCGAACCGGACCGCCTGCTGGATCTCGTCGTCGCCGTCCAGTTCCACGTCGGCCCGGTGCCAGAAGTCGGCCAGGTAACTGCGCTGCTCTTCGTGCAGCGCGTCCCAGCCAGACTCCGCCGCGACCGACAGCGCCCCCTCGACCTGGTCTTGCAGCGCGGGCCGGGACCGGACCGCCGACCAGCCATAGCTGACGAACTTGATCAGGTTGAGCTGCTGGCCCTGGTTGAGCCGGCCGCCGACGGTCAGCCGGGCCAGGTCCGGCCGGGTCTCGCAGGACTGGTACAGGTGCGCGTCGGAGACCACCCGGTGCTCCATGGTGGCGCACATGGTCAGGTCGCTGTTCCGGGTCCGGTGCATCAGCCCGGCCCGGCTGTTGGTGCTGCCGTGCTCCAGCGCTTCCAGCGGCGCTTCGAGCATGGCGGCGACCCGGGGATCGCCGCCCAGCGGGGGCAGCTGCTCGTTGGCCACCAGTTCGGACTGGAGCACCACCCGGACCGGGCCGTCCAGCGGCTCGACGTGGTAGTTGATGGCCGCGATCGAGCGCTGGGTGAACGAGACCAGCCGGACCGAGGTGACCCGTACCCGCCGGCCGGCCGGGGACTCCCACTCCGCGCGGCGGGTCAGCGTGCCGGCCTGGAGGTCCAGCACCCGCTCATGCCGCAGCAGCCGGCCGTAGCGCACGTCGAACGGCTCGTCGTCGAGCAGCAGCCGGATCAGCTTGCCGTTGGTGATGTCGATCAGCGTCTGGCCGGACTCCGGGTAGCCGTAGCCCGCCTCCGCGTAGGGCAGCGGGCGCTGCTCGTAGAACCCGTTCAGATATGACCCGGGCAGGCCGTGCGGCTCCCCCTCGTCCAGGTTCGCACGCCAGCCGATATGCCCATTGGCCAGGGCGAACAGCGACTCGGTCTGGGCCAGCAGGCCGGGGTGGAGTTCGGTCTCGCGCAGGCACCACGGGTTGACCGGGAACGACGGGTGCTTGATCATCGGTCCGCCATCAAGTCGGCCAGGTCGCTGATCACGATGTCGGCGCCGGACGCGCGCAGCGCGTCGGCCTGGCCGGCCCGGTCCACGCCGACCACGTAGCCGAAGTGCCCGGCCCGGCCCGACGCCACCCCGGCCAGCGCGTCCTCGTAGACCACCGCGGCGCCGGCGGGCACGCCGAGGGCCCGGGCCGCGGCCAGGTAGGTGTCCGGTGCGGGCTTGCCCGCCAGGTGCTGCCGCACGGCCACCACGCCGTCCACGATCGCGTCGAACTTGCCGGCCAGGCCCGGCCGAGGCGAGCACGCTGGCGCAGTTCGCGCTGGAGGTGACCACGGCCTTGCGCAGCCCGGCCGCGGTGACCGCGTCCAGGTAGCGGACCGAGCCCGGGTAGGGCTTGACGCCATCCTGTTCGATCCGGCGCAGCACGATCTGGTTCTTCAGGTTGCCCAGACCGGCAATGGTCAGCTTGCCCGGCTCGTCGTCCGGGCCGCCCTCGGGCAGCTCGATCCCCCGGGACTCCAGGAGCGACCGCGTGCCGTCGGCCCGCGGCTTCCCGTCCACGTAGGTGTCGTAGTCAGCCACCGGGTCGAACGGGGCCTGGTGCTCACCGGTCCGCTCCCCCCACTGGCGGAGGAAACTGTCGAACATCTCCTTCCAGGCGGCCGCGTGCACCACGGCCGTCTGGGTGAGTACGCCATCGAGATCGAACAGGCAGGCCCGGCTGTGCTCCGGGATACCAAGATCACTTCTTCTGCTCGCAGGCACGTGATCAGCTTAGAGTCCAGGCGGCCGGCTGGGGAGAGGGGGTGGTTAGGCGGGCTGGGCTGGGCAGCCGTGACAGGCACCCCGTAGCGTGGCTGGCGTGACTGCCGCACAGCCCGCCGATGCTGGTCTGCCGCTGCCAGCCATCCCGGCCTCGGCCGGGGCACTGATCTTCGACCAGGCCGGCCGGCTGCTCATCCTCAACCCGGTCTATAAGTCGGGCTGGACCATCCCCGGTGGGGTGATGGAGGCGGACGGCGAGACCCCGTGGGCCGCCTGCCGCCGCGAGGTCCGCGAGGAGTGCGGCCTGGACGTGCAGCGGGGCCGGCTGGCCTGCGTGGACTTCCGGCCGCCGCGGCCCGGCAAGCCCGGCGGCCTGCGCTTCCTGTTCGACTGCGGCGCACTGCCCGACCGCAGCCTGGCCAGCCTGGTGCTGCAGCCGGAGGAAATCTCCGAGTACCGGCTGCTGCCACCGGCCAAGGCGCTGGACCTGCTGCGCAAGCCGATCCGGCGACGGGTCCGGTCCGCGCTGCGCGGCAGCGGGATCCGCTACCTGGAGAACGGCCGCCGGGTGCCCGGTGTCCGGCCCTGACGGCAGGTTGGGGCATCACGGGTCGGGGACGGACACCACCGGGCCGTGCGCGTGGCTGAGCACCGAGTGGGTGATCGAGCCCACCCCCGGGCCATGCCCCGAGCCGGGCCCGTGCCGGCCGAGCACGACCAGGTCGGCCCGGGCTGACGCGCCCGCCAGCAGGCGGCCCGGATGGGCGTGCATGATCTCGGCGCTGGCCTGTACGTCCGGGTACTTCTCCCGCCAGCTGGCCAGCAGCGCGTCCAGGGTGCGCTGCTCCTCGCCGTCCGGCTCGTCGTGCCGGTCGAACGGGGACCGGGACCGGGCGTGCGTGGCGACCAGCCTGGCCTTGCGCAGCGCGGCCGCCTCGAACGCGAAGCCGAGCGCGGCCGTGGCCTGCGCCGGGTCGTGCACGCCGACCACGATCTCGCGGCTGGACGACTCGGTCTCCTCGCGCACCACCACCACCGGGCAGGCGGCGTGGGTGGCCGCGTACCGGCTCACCGAGCCGAGGATCAGCGCGGTGAACCCGCCCGCGCCGCGTGAGCCAAGCACCAGCATCAGGGCGTCCTGGCCGGCTTCCACCAGGGCGGTGGCGGGGGCCTCGTGCTCGACGAGCGCGGTTTCGACGGCCACCCTCGGGGCGGCCGTGCTGGCCTGGCTGGCCGCGGCGGACAGCGCGTCGGACGCCGCCTGCTCGATGTGGCCGGCCACGGTGTCGTGCGTGGCCGGGTTGGTGCTCATCCGCGGCGGCATTGACGCGATGGCCACGACGCGCAGCGACGTGCCGCGCAGCGCCGCCTCACGGGCCGCCCACTCCACCGCCCGTAGCGACTCCGGCGAGCCGTCCGCCCCGGCGACCACTGGCTTCGTTGCCATGCGTCCCTCCTCAGCCCGGCCATTCCTGGTGTAGCTGATACCCACCCTGGCCGGTGATACCTGCCCATGGGCCGGGACCTGGGTCCCGGGGTCCCGGGCCTAAAGTCCCTGTCGGCCGGTTGCGGTGGGCGCGCAGCCTGGGTGCTGTGTCACCCGCCGCGCGGGTGCAGAGCGGTGGCAGGCCTGCTGGGGGCGGGCCGGGACAGGGTGGTCTCGTGGGACCGCCCCGCCCACCGCCTAAGGGCGGCGCCCGGTCCCGGCGCCCCGCTGGGCCTTCGCGCGGCGGGTGCCCGCATCTCCGGGACCAACCGGAGCCGGCCCGGGGCCAGCCCGGGGCCAGCCCGGGCCAGCCGGCGTCAGCCGGGGCCAGCCCGGGCCGTCAGCCGGGGCCGCCTGGCCGCACCGGGGCCAGCCGGAGTCAGCCGGAGTCAGCCGAGCAGGGCGTGCCGGTGCTGCCGGGCCAGCCGGAGCAGCGCCGACCCGGCGGTCTGCATCGGCTCGGCGCCGCCGGTGAACCGGGCCACGGTAGCCGCGGTGAACGGGATCGCCGCCGACCCGTTCTCGGTGACCACCCGGCCTTCCGCGTTCGCCGTGACCAGGTCGCGGAACAGCCGGTCGAACACGGCGCCGTCGAACACGGCCACGGTGAGCAGGTCGGTGGCCAGGGTGAGCGGGTCCACCCCCAGGCCGACGCAGTGCACCCGCAGCGTGCCCGCGTCCCGGGCCGCGGCCAGTTCGCGGGCGAACGCCCACTGGCCGTAGTCCAGCACCCCATCGTGGGTGAGGTAGTCCTCTGAGCCGCCGAGGAGTTCCTCGCTGAACTCCCGGGTCATGCAGCGCCACAGGCTGAAGTCGGCCTGCTGCGCGGCCGGGCCATCGGTCACCGGCTGGAAGATGCCGGCCGGCATCACCTGGTAAGCGCCGCCGGCGTGGTTGACCCGGGCCGGGTCGCGCCAGTGCAGCGGGAACGACGCGGTGCCGTCGGCGGCCCGGCGCAGCGTCAGCGTGGTGACCGCGGTCAGCGTGGTGCGCCGGCTCAGCGCGCACGGGTCGCCGAGCGCGGCGCGCAGCGGCAGGTCCGCCAGGCTGACCGGGCCCGGGCCGGCGCCGAGCCGGCCGGGCCCGGGCCCTGGGCGGCGGCCAGTTCGTGCGCCACCGCGTGGCCCAGGTTCATCGCGTCGAAGTAGCGGGCCGGCCCCATGGTGAGCTGGGCCGGGGCGCGCAGGGTGGCGTCCAGCAGCCGGTAGCAGACCCGGTTCTGGAACAGGGCCGGCGGGTCCACCGCCGCCACCGCCGCCGCGTAGCTGGCGAACGGGCCGCCCGGGGCGTCCTGCGGGAGCAGGTGCGGCGCCGCGGCCGCGGTGGCGTCGGCGCGCGGGGCCGGCGGCTGGCCGGTCCAGCGCAGCGCTATCCGGGCCAGGTCGACCGGGGCGGCGGGCAGCCATTCCGGCCGGCACAGCAGGTCGGTGCCGGCCGCCCGGGCCGCGCTGGGGTACAGCCGGGCGGCCTGGGCGGCCAGCGCCACCCGGTTCTGGTTGACCATGCGCCGGACCTGGCGCCAGCGTTCCGCGGTCTCGGTCATCGAGGGGATACTCACACCGGGCCGTCAGCGGCAGCGCGGCCCTCGGGCGGGCCGTAGCCGCCGCCGCCCGGGGTCTCCAGCACGAACACGTCGCCCGCGGCCACCTGGACGGTGTCGCAGCCACCCAGCTCGGTCACCCGGCCGTCCGGATGTTCCACCCACTGCCGGCCGGGTGCGCCGGCCGCGCCGCCCGCCATGCCGTACGGCGCGATCCGCCGGTGCCCGCTGAGGATGCTCACCGTCATCGGGGCCAGGAACCGGAGCCGCCGCCGGCCTCCGTCCCCGCCGCGCCAGCGGCCCGCGCCGCCGCTGCCCCGGCGGATCGAGTAGGACTCCAGCCGGACCGGGTAACGCCACTCCAGCACCTCGGGATCGGTCAGCCGGGAGTTGGTCATGTGCGTCTGCACGACCGATGTCCCGTCGAAGCCATCACCCGCCCCGGATCCGCTGGACACCGTCTCGTAGTACTGATGGCTGGCGCTGCCGAACGTGACGTTGTTCATCGTGCCGGATCCCTCGGCCTGCACGCCCAGCGCGGCGTACAGCGCGCCGGTGACGGCCTGCGACGTCTCCACGTTCCCGGCCGCGACCGCCGCGGGATAGCCGGGCGCCAGCAGGCAGCCCGGCGGGATGATCACGCTCACCGGCTTGAGGCAGCCGGAGTTCAGCGGGATCTCGTCGTCCACCAGGGTGCGCAGCACGTACAGCACGGCCGCCATGGCCACCGACGACGGGGCGTTGAAGTTGCCCGGTAGCTGAGCCGAGGTTCCGGTGAAGTCGATCCCGGCGGTCCGGGCGGCCTGGTCCACCCGCACCGCGACCTGGATCACCGCGCCGTTGTCCAGCTCGTAGCGGTACGACCCGCCGGGCAGCCCGGCCAGCACCCGGCGCACCGCCTCCTCGGCGTTGTCCTGCACGTGCCCCATGTACGCGGTCACCACGTCCAGGCCGAAGTCGCCGACCAGCTGGCGCAGCTCGGCGACGCCCTTCTCGTTCGCGGCCACCTGCGCGCGCAGGTCGGCCAGGTTGGCCGCCGGGTCACGGGACGGGTACTCGGCCGAGCCCAGCAGGTCCAGGGTTTCCGCCTCACGCAGCTGGCCGCCGGACACCAGCAGCCAGTTGTCGATGAGCACGCCCTCTTCCTCGACCCGCCGGCTGAACGCCGGCATGGAGCCCGGGGTGATCCCGCCGATCTCGGCGTGATGCCCCCGGGCGGCGACGAAGAACAGGATGTCCCCGGCCGCTGGGCCGCGAATATCCGGACCCTCGCCGAACACCGGCGTGACCACGGTGATGTCCGGCAGGTGGGTCCCGCCGTGGTACGGGTCGTTCAGGATGAACACGTCACCGGGCTTGATGGCGCCCGGGTTACGCGCGATGACCATCTTGATGCTCTCGCCCATCGAGCCCAGGTGCACCGGCATGTGCGGCGCGTTGGCGATGAGCTGGCCGGCCCGGTCGAAGACGGCGCAGGAAAAGTCCAGCCGCTCCTTGATGTTGACCGAGTGCGACGTGCTGCGCAGCCGGACGCCCATCTGCTCGGCCACCGACATGAACAGGTTGTTGAAGATCTCCAGCAGCACCGGGTCGGCACCGGTCCCGGCCGCGCGCCGGGCCGGGGCCGGGCCGGCCCGGGTGAGCAGCAGGTCGCCCCGGCCGGTCAGCTCGGCCTGCCAGCCCGGCTCGACCACCGTGGTGGCGAAGTCCTCGGTGATGATGGCCGGCCCGGTCGCCGTCGCGCCGGGCCGCAGCCCGCTGCGCGGCACCAGGTCCACCTCGGCCCACTGGCCGCCGGTGAACATCGGCACCCGCGCCGGGCCGGGCTCGCCGTCCGGGCCGCCCGGCCCGTCCGCGCCGGCCGGCCCGGCTACGCTGACCGCCGGGTCGGCCGCCGGGGCCGCGGTCAGCTCCACCGAGACCGCTTCGAGCAGCACCGGCTTGTCCGGCATCAGGAAGGAGAACTGCTGCCGGTAGGCCGCCTCGAACGCGCGGACCAGCTCCTGCTGGCCGCCCAGCGGGACGGCCAGCGCGGTATCGGTACCGGCATAGCGCAGATGCGCGCGCCGGGCGGACCGGACATCCTCTTGCCGAACGCCATCGACTGCCAGCTCATCCCGGGCCGCGGACTCCAGTTGCTGGGCCAGGTCGCCTGCGGTGGCCAGGGTGCCCGGGGACAGCTCGGCCTCCACGGCTGACTCGCGCATGGCGGTGACGTCGGCCAGGCCCATGCCGTACGCGGACAGCACCCCGGCCAGCGGGTGGATCAGCACCGTGGTCATGCCGAGCTGGTCGGCGACCGCGCAGGCGTGCTGGCCGCCCGCGCCGCCGAACGTGGCCAGCACGTACCGGGTGATGTCGTAGCCGCGCTGCACCGAGATCTTCTTGATCGCGTTGGCCATGTTGGCCACCGCGATCTCCAGGAAGCCGGCCGCCACCTCGGCGCCGCCGCGCGGCTGGCCGTCGGCCGCGCTGATCTCGCTGGCCAGCTCCGCGAAGCGCTGCGCGGTGACGTCGGCGTCCAGCGGCTGGTCGCCGGCCGGGCCGAATACCCGGGGGAAGTAACCGGGCTGGATCCGGCCCAGCATCAGGTTGGCGTCGGTCACGGTGAGCGGGCCGCCGTGCCGGTAGCAGGCGGGCCCGGGGCTGGCGCCGGCCGAGTCCGGCCCGACCCGGTACCGGCTGCCGTCGAAGTGCAGGACCGAGCCGCCGCCCGCCGCCACGGTGTGGATGCTGAGCATCGGCGCCCGCATCAGGACGCCGCCCACCTCGGTCTCGTACTGCCGCTCGAACTCCCCGGCGAAGTGCGACACGTCGGTGGACGTGCCGCCCATGTCGAAGCCGATGACCCGGCCGAACCCGGCCGCGGCGCTGCTCCGGGCCATGCCGACGATGCCGCCGGCCGGGCCGGACAGGATGGAGTCCTTGCCGCGGAACCGGCGCGCGTCGGCCAGCCCGCCGTTGGACTGCATGAACAGCAGCCGGACCCCGGGCAGCTCGGCCGCTACCTGGTCCACGTAACGGTCCAGGATCGGCGACAGGTAGGCGTCTACCACCGTGGTGTCGCCGCGGGACACCAGCTTCATCAGCGGGCTGGTCGCGGCGGATTCGGACACCTGGGTGAACCCGGCCGCCCGGGCCAGTTCGCCGATCCGCGCCTCGTGCGCCGGGTAGCGGTAGCCGTGCAGGCAGACCACGGCGGCCGCGCGGAAGCCGTCCGCGTACGCCGCGGCCAGGTCGGCGGCCACCGCGTCCGCGTCCAGCGGGGTGATCACTTCGCCGTGCGCGCCGACCCGCTCGGTGACCTCGATGACCCGGTCGTACAGCCGCTCGGGGAGGACGATCCGGCGGTCGAAGATGCGCGGCCGGTTCTGGTACCCGATGCGCAGCGCGTCGCCGAAGCCCCGGGTGATGACCAGCACGGTCGGCTCGCCGCGGCGTTCCAGCAGCGCGTTGGTGGCCACCGTGGTGCCCAGCCGGACCGAGCCGATCTGCTCCCCGGGGATGGGCTGGCCCGGCGGCACGCCGAGCAGTTCCCGGATGCCGGCCAGCACCGCGTCCGGGTAGGCCCGCGGGTTGTCGGACAGCAGCTTGCGCACGGCCAGCGTGCCGTCCGGGCGCCGGGCCACCACATCGGTGAAGGTGCCGCCGCGGTCGATCCAGAATTCCCAGCGCCCGGTCATCACCCCGCATCCTAGAGGGACGCCGGGTGACGGCCGGGCGCGGCGGGGGCCCGGCCGGGTCGCCCGGTTACGTCGTGGCCGCGGCGGTCTGGCCGGTCCGCGCCTCGTGCTCGAAGATCTCGGTGATCTCCTCCACCGACCGGTTCTTGGTCTCCGGCACGAACCGGTACACGAAGCCGATAGCCATCACGCACAGTGCGGTGAAGCAGACCAGCACCCAGCCCAGGCCGATGCCGGTCTGCCACACCGGGAACACCTCGACCAGCGCGAAGTTGGCCAGCCAGTCCACGGTGGCCCCGGTGGACGCGGCCCGGCCGCGCACCGAGGTGGGGAACACCTCACCCTGCAGCAGCCAGCCAGTGCCGCCCACGCCGATCGCGAACGAGGCGATGAACGCGGCCAGGCCGATCATCACCACGACGATCCGCGGGGTGGCGGTGAACCAGGTCAGCCCGGCCGCCGCCAGCAGGGCAGCCAGCGCCATCCCGATGTACCCGCCGATGGCTAGCTTGCGGCGGCCCTTCCGGTCGATCCAGCGGAACGCGAAGTAGGTGGCGGCCACGTTGACCGCGGTGAGCATGAGCGTGACCTCGACCCCGGAGATGGTCTTGTCCACCAGCGAGTTGCTGCCCTGGAACAGCGGGCCGAGCAGGTGCGGACCGTAGTACAGCGGTACGTTGATCCCGGTGATCTGCTGGAAGATGAAGAATACGCAGACCACGATCAGCGCGCGGCGCACACCCGGGGTCCAGTTGCTGCGCCGCTGCGCGCGCCGGTCGGCCTCCTCCAGTTCCCGGGCGGTGTACTCGACATCCTCGAGCGAGACCTCGGCGCCGAACGTGGCCATCGCCTTCTGCACGCCCTCATAGTTCTGGTGCCGGATCAGCCAGCGCGGTGATTCCGGCATCGTGGTCCGCAGCGCCAGGCCGATCAGCGCCGGGACGGCGCCGATGCCGAGGATGAGCCGCCAGTCCGCCGTGCCCGCGGCGCCCGGTGCGATCTTGAGGATGATCAGCGCGACGATGTAGGAGACCAGGATGCCGACGGTGATCATCCACTGCTGCAGCATGCTGAGCGCGCCGCGGCGGTTGCTCGGCGCGTACTCGGCGATGTAGGCGGTAGCGATGGCCGAGTCGGCCCCGATGGCCAGCCCGATCAGGGTCCGCGCGAACAGCAGCACGGCCGCGTCCGGGGTGACCGCGGACAGGATCGCGCCGACCGCGTAGATCAGCGCGTCCACGATCAGCAGGGCTTTCCGGCCGAACCGGTCGGCGATCGGCCCGGCGCAGAGCGCTCCGGCCGCCGCGCCGAGCGAGGCGCCGGCCACCAGGTAACCGGTCCAGAAACCGTTCAGGTGGTAGGGCACGAAGTTCAGCGCGGCGCCGATGTTCGACGTGTCGTACCCGAACAGGAAGCCGCCCAGGCAGGCGAGCAAGGTCAGCCGCCAGTAGAACGCGGTAGGTGGGCGCTTGTCGAGTTCGGCGAGGACGTTCCGGCCACCGGTTTCGGTCTGCGTCATCGTTGACCAACCTTCTCGAGCTGAGGATCGTCAACTAACCGCAAAGTGGACCCTCAAACCGGGCCGCGGCGGCGGCGCGAACCGGGACACTAGCGTTATGAATCCGCTTGTCTTGCACCGCTGGGCATACGAGCTGACCGGTGGCCGGATCGGCCACCGGATGGGCGGCGGCGTGCGGGCCGCCCTGCTGACCACGACGGGACGGAAGACCGGCCAGTCCCGGACCGTGCCACTGGTCTATGCCCGGGACGGCGCCGGCTACGTGTTCGTGGCGTCGAACAACGGCCGCGACCGGCCGCCCGCCTGGCTGCTCAACGCCACGGCCAAGCCGGAGGTACAGGTGCAGGTCGGCCCGGCGCACTGGCTCGGCACGGCCCGGGTGGTGCCGCCCGGTGACCCGGACTATGCCCGGCTGTGGCAGCTGGTCAATGCCGGCAACCACGGCCGGTACCAGCGCTATCAGTCCAGGACCAGCCGGAAGATCGCGCTGCTGGTGGTGACCCCGGCGTGACCGGCCTTAGCTGACCGGCTCCAGGATCACCACCGGGATCTGCCGGGTGGTCTTCCGCTCGTAGTCGGCGAAGCCCGGGTTCTGCTCCTTGTGCGGGACCCAGATCTGCTCCCGCTCGCCGGGGCGGGCCACCCGGGCGGTGAACTGCCCGGTCCTGGTGCCGATCTCCGCGCTGACCCGGGGGTTGGCCACCAGGTTGTGGTACCAGTCCGGGTTGGTCGGCGCGCCGGCCTTGGACGCGAACACCGCGTAGCTGCCGTTGCCCAGGTCGCGGTACATGACCGGGTTGATGCGTTCCTGGCCGCTCCGCGCGCCCGTGGTGTGCAGCAGCAGCAGCGGCGCACCCTCGAATGGGCCGCCGACCTTGCCGTCGTTGGCCCGGAACTCCTCGATGATCTTGCTGTTCCAGTCGTCGGGCACCGTCGCTCCCATCTCGGCATTCAGCTGACCATTCGCTCAGCCCGGAGATTATGGCAGCAGCACTGCCCACGGCGAGGCAAAGCATCTCCGTAACTTACCGTTTTAATTATGTTACTCTCGGTCACATGCTGAACACCGGGGGTCGCGGTCAGCGCCCGGGCCGACGCGATGATCCTGATGGACGTGAGCATGGCCGACGAACGCATCGCGATGCTGCGGGAGACCGGCATCGACGCGGTGCTGATCGGCGTGCCCGCCGACACCGCCGGGCTGGCCTGCGTCGATCTGGACTTTGCCGCGGCCGGCCAGCTGTGCGTCGAGCACCTGGCCGGGCTCGGTCACCGGGAAGTGGCGTTCATCGGCGAGGCGCCCGCGGTGTACCAGCGGCGCAGTGGCTTCGCGGAGCGGACGATGCACGGTGCGGCCGAGTACGCGGCGGCGCGCGGCATCCGGCTGGTGCACCGGCCGTGCGAGGCCAGCCACGAGGCGGCGGCCGGGGCGATCACCCGGATCCTGCAGGACCGCCCGGGCACCACCGGTCTCGTGGTGCAGAACGAGGCGATCATCTCGCCGCTGCTCAGCGTGCTGCGGGCGGCCGGGCGGACGGTGCCCGAGGACATGTCCGTGGTGGCCATCTGCCCGGACGAGGTGGCCGAGCGCACCGCACCTGACCTCGGTGGCCATCCCGGCCGAGGACATGGGCCACCGGGCGGTCGAGATGCTGACCCGCCGGCTGGCCGACGGCGCGGCCAGCGAGGTGGCGCTGCTGCCGCCGGAACTCACCGTCCGGGGCAGCACCGGGCGGGCCCCGGCCAGCTGAACCAGCCGGCTGGCCGCTCAGCGGACGGCGGCGACCAGCGCCCAGACCACCTTGACCGGATGCCCGCCGGGGGCGGCCTCGCCTGGCTCGGCGGCCGGATAGTAGTAGCCCCACTGGCGGCTGATCTGCTGCACCATTAATAGGCCGCGGCCGTTCTCGCTCTCCTGGCTAACCGGCCCCGAGCCCTGCAGCGGCGGGGCCGGATTGCCGTCCCACACCTCGACCAGCACCTGCCGCTCGTCCGAGGCCATCCGGAACCCGATGGGCGGCAGCCCGCCGGCCGGGCCGGCCAGGATTCCCTGGCTGCCCGCCCAGCCCCGGCTGGTCGGGGCGGCCGCGCGCAGCGCATTCGTCATCAGCTCGGAGACAACCAGTTCCACCGAGTCGGCCAGGCCCCCCTGGCCCCATTCGAACAGCACCAGCCGGGCATGCAGCCGCGCGCACGGGACCGCCCCGGGCAGCGCGCCGAATACCAGCTGAGAGCGCAGCAGCCAGCCGGTATCCGGGTGAGCCGGCCCCAGGTCCTCGGCGGCAACCACCGAGTACGGACCGGTGCTGAACCGGTGCATCGCGGGGATCACCTCCCCGGAGTTCGGCTACCTCGCGCGTGCCGGTTCCGGCCCCGGCAAATGCGGCAACGTATCATACGTCTCAGTATCGTGCGTGAGCTGACCACATGTCGGCAGCAACACGCGCGGCACCTACCGGCATTATGCGCCTTTTGCCCTGCTCATGTAGGGTCACTGGGCTGGTTTTAGTACGAGCACGGAGACGATATGCCCGTCAGCCCCAGCCCTACCGTCCGGCGCAAGCGTCTCGGCACCGAGTTGCGCCGCCTCCGTGAGCAGGCCCGCTTAACCTGCGAGAGCGTGGGCCAGCGGCTGGACTGCTCGGGCACCCGGATCAGCCGGATAGAAACCGGCCGGATCAGCGTCCGGCCCGGCGACGTACGGGAGCTGCTCGACGTCTACGGCGTCACCGGGGGCCAGGCCGACGCGCTCGTCGAACTGGCCCGGGAAGCCCGGCGGAAGGGCTGGTGGCACCGCTTCGGCCCGGTCACGCCAAGCTGGCTGGAGCCCTATCTGGGGCTGGAGGCCGAGGCGGCCCGGCTGCACGATTTCCAGTCGATGGTGCTGCCCGGCCTGGTGCAGACCGAGGACTACACCAGGGCGATGTTGCGCGCCGCGCCGGGCGCCGAGCGCCGGGCCCGCGACATCGAGCAGCAGGTAGCGTTGCGGATGGAACGGCAGGCGGTGCTGGACGGCGCCGCGCCGCCGGAGCTGCGCCTGGTACTGAGCGAGGGCGCGCTGCGGGTCCAGGTGGGCGGCCCGGAGGTGATGCGGGCCCAGTTGCGCAAGCTGGCCGAGGTGGCCGACCGCGGCCAGGTGACGCTACAGGTACTGCCGGCCGGTGCGGCCGCCCATGTGCAGGCGGTCAGCCCGTTCACCATTCTCGACTTCGCCGATCCCGCCGACCCTCCGGTGGTGTACACCGAGCACCTGACCGGCAGCCTGGTGCTGGACGATCCGGGCGAGGTGCGGGCCTATACCGCCGTGTTCGAGCGGCTGCGCGCCGAGGCGCTGGACCCCGGGCCGTCCCTCGACCTGATCGCGGCCTCAGCTAGCTGATGGGGTGGCCGGGCGCCAGATGCGCCGTCCACCAATGCGTGCTGGCAAAGGTGTGGCGGCACAGTGCGGCGGCACCGTGTGGCGGCACGGTGTGGCGGCACCGTGTGGCGGCACCGTGTGGCGGCACCGTGTGGCGGCACGGGCCAGCGGGCTGAAATCAGTCCTCGGGCAGGTGACAGACGGCCTCGACGTTGTTGCCGTCCGGGTCGCGGACGAACGCGGCGTAGTAGCTGGTGTGGTACTCCGGCCAGACCCGGGGCTCGTACAGCACCTCGGCGCCGGTACCGACGGCGGCCGCGAAGAACTCCCGGACCGCCGCCCGGCTGGGCGCTGCAAAGGCCAGGTGGGATTCGCGGAACCCGGTGCCGGTGTTGTGCGGGCCGATCCAGAAATCGGGCTTGCCGCCGATGCCATAGCCGATGACATCTCCGAAGTCCATGACCCGGCCGCCGCCGACGGTGCCCAGCACGGCGTCATAGAACGCGGCGCTCGCGGCCGGATCTTCGCACTGCATCGCGACGTGATCGAGCATCCGGATACCCCCGTATCAGCAGATCAGAATCAGTGGCTCAGTGGCCAGTGGCTCAGTGGCCAGTGGTTCAGTGGCCGGGATCGAGCCGGGCCAGCACGCGGCCCTGTTCGGTCAGATGACGGCCTGCTTGAGCTGGGTGTCGTGGATCACGCGCAGCGTGGGAACGGGATCTATTGCATCTGATGCAACATTCGGTGCCTGCAGGTGACACCGGTCTGGGCCGGTCAGCAGGCTGAGACTAGCGGACTCGGCCCGCCTCCCTGCGCCGTCACGAAGGCTGGGCCGGTGTCCTTGCGCCAGTGCATCAATGTTGTGTTAGATACAACGTCATGGATGCGGTTCCTGAGCTGCCCGGCGCGGCTGGCCTGGTGCTGGCGGGCAACGTGGTGCCGCTGGATCCCGAGCCTGCGGTGCTGGCGGCGATGCTGGAAGGCTGGGGACGCCAGCAGCGCGCCCGGTTCCTGCAGGACCGCACGATCGCAGCGCGGGCCCGGCTGGTGCGGCGGCTGGCGGAGTTCTCCGGGCAGTACCCGTGGCAGTGGAACGCTGCCGAGATTGAGGCGTTCTTCGGTTCCCTCCGCTGCGGCGGCCGTCCGGCGGCGGCGTCGACGGCGCGGGGCTATCAGGTGACGCTGCGGCTGTTCCTGGACTACCTCACCGACGCCCGCTACGGGTGGGCCGCGGTGTGCGAGCAGCGGTTCGGCGCCGCGCCGTCCCAGGTGCTGGATGCGTGGAACACGGTGGCGCACCGGCTGGACTACGAGGGACGGCGGGGGCGGCGGCCGCTGACCTATGACGAGGTCCAGGCGCTGCTGGATGCCGCCGACGGGCTGGCCGGGCAGGCCCGGGAGCGGGGCCGCAAGGGTGAGCTGACCGCCCGGCGGGACGCGGCGCTGCTCAAGTGCGTGTATGCGTTCGGGCTGCGCCGGCGGGAGGCGTGTGGCCTGGACCTGGCCGACCTGCGGCGCAACCCGAAGGCTCCGGCGTTCGGCCGGTACGGGGCGCTGTTCGTGCGGTGGGGCAAGTCCTCGGCCGGGAGCCCGCCCAAGCGGCGCACCGTGCTGCTGGTCCCGGAGATGGACTGGGTCATCGAGGTCCTGGCCCAGTGGCAGGATGAGATCCGCCCGCTGCTGGTGCCCGGCGCGCACCCGGCGTTGTTCGTCACCGAGCGGCGGGCGCGGATCGGGCTGCGGGGCGCTGACGTGGCGTTCGCCCGGGCCCGCGCCGCGGCCGGGCTGCCGGGCGAGCTGGACCTGCACTGCCTGAGGCACAGTTACATCACTCACCTGCTGGAGTTCGGCTACCCCGAGCGGTTCGTCCAGGACCAGGCCGGCCACGCGCATGCCTCGACCACGGCGATTTACTCCGGGGTCGGGGATGAGTTCCGCAACCGGCTGCTCACCCGGGCGCTGCAGGCGCGGCACGGTGACCTGTGGCAGGAGGAGGACGCGCGGTGATCCGCAAGATGGGCATCGACTGGCACCTGCGGCTGCGGATGGCCGAGCGGGGCCTTTACCACACCTCAGAGCTGGTGCCGCTGCTGGCCGAGCGCGGCGTCGACCTGTCTCGCGAGCAGGTGTTCCGGCTGGTCACCCGGCCGCCGCAGCGGCTGAGCATGGATACCCTCGCCGCGCTGTGCGACATCCTGGAGTGCCAGCCCGGTGACCTGATCGAGGTCAAGAAGGTCAGCCGCCCCGTCCGCAAGGCCGCCGGGTCCGGCACGGCCCCGCCGCCGGTGCGGCGCTCTGCGATCCGCCGGCCGGGCAGCTCATGAGACCGTCTTCCAGGCTGGCTGCTGACCGGGACGCGGTCACTGCGTATCTTCTCGCGGCGGTGCCCGGCCTGGACCGTGACGGCGCTGCCGGTGTCCTGCAACGCGCCGGGTCGGCGGGGCAGGGATCGCTGCGGCAGATCGCCGCGCACCTGGCCGGGCATCCGGACCCGCTGCGCACCCACCGCCAGGACATCCCGCCCGGCCTGATCCGGCTGGCCTGGCGGCTGCACGCCGAGGGACACGACTGGGTCATCCCGCCGCGGTGCGCGGGCTGCGGGAAGATCACCGCCGCGCTGAACAGCCTCAGCCCCGCCGGGCGGATCTGCGTCACCTGCAAGGCCCGGGCCCGCCGCACCGAATGTGCGCGATGCGGCCGGATCGCCGTCCCGGCCGCCCGCCGGCCGGACGGGCTGATCTGCGGTGCCTGTTACAACCGGGAACCGGCCCGCATCCAGCCGTGCGGCCAGTGCGGGCAGCCCGCCCGGATCGCCGGGCACGCCGCCGACGGCACGCCGCTATGTTCCCGCTGTCAGGGCCGGCCCGCCCGCACCTGCCATTCCTGCGGTGCCGCGCGGCCCGCGGCAGCGATCACCGGCGACGGGCCCGTCTGCCACCGCTGTTACCGCAGCCCGGCGCGGCCGTGCGGAAACTGCGGCCAGGTCCGGCCGGTGAAAAAGCGCGCCGGGCCGGGCAGCCCGGACTTGTGCTCGGCGTGTTACCGCGGCCCGGCCGCCGTGTGCTCGGTGTGCTTCCGCATCCGGCCGTGTAGCTACGCCGCCGGCAAGCCGGTCTGCCTGGGCTGCGCGCCCCGCCCGGCCCGGCTCTGCTGCCGCTGCGCGAAACAGCGCCCAGTCAAGGCCAGCTGGCCGATCGGCCCTGTCTGTGCCCCCTGCTACGGCTACATCCGCTCCCATCCAGCGTCCTGCCATGCCTGTGGCACCGCCCAGCCCCTGATCGCCCGGGCCAGCAGTGGCGAGCTGATCTGCGGGCCGTGCGGCGGGTTCGCTGTTGACTACGGCTGCCGCCGCTGCGGCGCGGCCGGCTTCCTGCTGAGCTATGGCCGCTGCGCCGGCTGCGTGCTGGATGACCGGCTCACCGAGCTGACCGATCGGGCGCGGAACCGCTCAGGCAGCGAGCAGATCAGCGTGCTTGCTCAGGCGCTGGCCCAGGCAGGCCGCCCGGTCACGGTGCTGCGCTGGCTGTCCTACGGGCACTCTGCCGGCCTGGTGCACCGGCTCCTGGAGCACGATGGGCCGCTGACCCACCAGCACCTGGATGCCGTGCCCCCGTCCAAGGCCGTGCACTACGTCCGCGACGTCCTGGTCGGCGCCGGCGTCCTGCCCTCCCGCGACGAGCACCTCGAGCGGATCACGCCTTGGCTCGACCAGCTCCTCGCCACCCGGCCGCCCGGCCACGCGCGCCTGATCCAGCCCTACGCGCACTGGTTCCTCCTTCAGCGTGCCCGTCGCAAGAACCACGGCGGGCTGACCAGCTCCACCGCCGCCGCGTCCATCCGGGCCCGTATCACCGCCGCCGTTGCCCTGCTGGACTGGCTCAGCCAGCACGGCACCGACCTGAGCGCCCTGACCCAGGATCAGCTTGACCAGTGGCTCCTGGCTGGGCCCGGCCGGCACACCCCGATCCAGCCGTTCGTCAGCTGGACCGTCCGGCACAAGATCACCCGCGACGTCGCCGTGAAAGGCCGTCCAGCCGCCGTGCCGGCCGGCTTCCTCGACGACCGTGAGCAAGCCCGGCAGCTGCGTACCTGCCTGGATGACACCGGCATGCCGCTGGACCTGCGCGTCGCCGGCGCGCTGGTGCTCGTCTACGGCCTGCCGCTCAGCAAGATCGCCCACCTCACCCGTGACGACATCACCCGCCATGACGGCCAGACCTGGCTACGCCGTCACGGCCGCCTGATCCTCCTGCCGCCCCGGCTCGCCGCCCTGATCGGCCAGCTCGCGCTCCAGCCCGCCCCTGGCACCATTCTCACCCGCCTCGCCGGGCCGCCGAGCTGGCTGTTTCCCGGCAACGACTCCACCCGGCCGGCCAGCCACGCTCACCTCCGCACGGGGCTGCGCCGACACGGCATCACCACTCAAGCCGCACGCAATACCGCGGTTGGCGCGCTCGCCGCCGAGCTGCCCGCCTCCGTCCTGGCGGGGATAACGGGGCTGCACATCTCCACGGCCACCCGCTGGACACGCAGCACCCACCGCGACTGGACTGAGTATGTGGCCGCCAGAACACCCCACCAGAACGAGATGGCAGGTGACGAGGGACTGTTACAGTACGCGCGTCATCCGCGACGATTACACGGCAGCACCCAAGCGGCCCGCAGCTCGTTGAGCACGGGTTCCCGTCCACGGGAGTGGTGTATGGGGCAGCTGAGCGGTTCGCCCGCGGCCACGGGATCAGCCGGATCGCGCACGACCTGCGGGTTACCGAAGGGTTGGTGGAGCGATGGCACCGGACCCGGCGGGACGCCGGGGCCGGGACATTGGGGTGCAAATGTTAAGGCACCGCGTAGCGTGCGAGCAGCGGGATGAGCACCTGTGCGTCGGGGCTGCCCCAGCCGGTAACCGGATCCCAGCCGGATGCCGCCTGGTAGCCAGTGATCGTCGTGGGCGGGAACTGCACGGTGTTGTTTCCCTGGGTGACGTCGTGGAAGGCCTGGTGGTAGCGGGGGCCGCGGGCGATCTGGTAGATGGCGGGGTTGACGAGACCCAGGTGCCGCCCGGCGTACTGGTCGGCCAGGGCGATCAGCGCGGCCCAGATCGGGGCGCTAGCGCTGGTACCGCCGCTGTCGCGGATCACGGTCCTGCCGCGGGCGCTGAGGACGATCGCCATACCGGTGTGGCCGCTGGCGTCGGCCGACACGTCGGGCACCCCCCGGGTGGCCCGGATGCCGGGGACGCCGTCCTGGTAGCCGGGACGGGGGAACAGGCGGCTGAACCCGCCGCCGGATGCCTGGAAGGCCGATCCGGGGCCGCCGTAGGGCAGGCCCCAGGCGGTCTCGCCCTGCCAGGCGCCGGTGGTGTGGCTGGCGGTCAGGCTGGTGCCGCCGGCTCCGAGCACGAGCGGATCGGAGGCCAGCAGGTTGACCTCCTTGACCGGGGTGAACGTGCCACCGCCGGTCAGCGCCCCGTAGACATCGCACGGTTCGGCCACCGCTCCGATGTCGCCCGAGGCGGCGACCACCGTCACGTGGCGGCTGGCGGCCGCCTGGAGTGCCGCGTTCACGCTGCTGGCCTGGGCGCGGCTCACGCAGTGCTCGCCGCCGATCTGCCCCGCGGCGCTGATCGACATGACGCCGCCTTCCGTGCTGCCAAGACGGAGCGAGGCGACGGCGGCGGAGACCGCGTTGCTGGTGTTGTCCAGGGATGTCGACGGGACCAGGAGGATGACAAGGCTGGCATCGGGGGCGAGCGCGTGCACCATCTCGACGTCCAGCACCTCCTCGCCGAAAGCCAGCCAGGGGGAACCGGCGCCGGCCAGCGCGGTGACGACCCGCATCCGCGCGGCCGGCAGGTGGAACATGTTGTCGAAGGCCGCCATGTCCTGGCGCATGTCGGTGACCAGGGGCGGGTTGAGCCGCGATTCGGCGAGCTCGGGCAGCACGACGGTCTCGCCGCGGCCGTTGATCCCGCGGCCGAGGAGCGGCTTGATGCCGTAGGCCACCTGGAACTGCTGCGGCGTGTAGCAGGTGGTGAGCGAGTTACAGTCGGCGGTCGAGCTGGGCGGCGGGGCGGCCGGCTGGCGGGCTGGTCCGCCGCTGCTGGCTGCGCCTGTCTGGGCCGGGCTGCAGGCCGTGGCGAGCAGGGCTGCCAGCGGCATGGCCGCGGCCAGCAGTCGCAGCCGCCGGACGCGCGGGATGGCCGCGGGAGACTTGATCATGACGTGCTCCATTCTGGTGCTCGGCCGTTCGCCTCTGCAGTGACCGGGGGGTGTAGTTCCGGCCGGTTACTCGAGGGGTCGGCGGCCGATCGCGCTTGGCTCGCGCCCGGCGAGCAGCCAGGCACCGATCACTGCAATGAGCGGCATACCGACGAGGATGAGCAGGAGGTTGCCCACCGGGATGCTGGTCAGCGAGGACAGGGTGTCCAGCTGGCTGGCCCGGAAGAAGCCGATCGCTGCGATGTACCCGGCGGCCGTGCCGACGACCGCGCCGGTCACCGCGAGCGCGCCCGCGGTGGCGGCGGAGATGGCCCGGCGGGCTGTGCTGCTCGCGCCGGTCGCGGTGAGCGCGCGGAGGCTGCTGGCGGTCTCGCTGCGGAGCAATCCGACGCTCATGACAAGGATGCCGAGGGCAAGCAGGATGCCGGTGACGGTCGCGACGTCGAGGATGTCGGCGGACGTCGGGATGCTGTTGCGCGTCTCCACGGTCAGCCCGGCCGCCGCGGCGGCGTGCTGGGCAGTGCTGATCTGACCTGCCGTCAGGGCGTCCGGGGCCTGGATGAGCCAGCCGGCCACGCTGGTCGTCAGGTGCAACTGGCGCACCGCGTGCTCGGTGATCACGGTGTTCGGCGCTGACGTACCGGACGGCAGCGCGCTGACCTCCTGGATCTGCGGATTCGCCAGGCAGTGGCCCGGCGGGCAGGGCGAGTTGGGCCCCGGAGGGCCGAATTTGTAACCGCCGTATAGGAGCTGCATGTTCGTCAGGCTCGACAGGCCGGGCCGCATGGTGAGGACGTCGGCGTCTCGGCTGGCCTGCGCGCCGGTGATGCCGTACGCGCGCAGCAGTTGCGGAGTGGCCACGTACAGGGTTCCGGACAAGTTTCGCCCGGATGCGGCGCGCTGCAGGAAGGAGTCAGTCGCCTCGAGCTGGATGTCCCCGGAGCCGAGTGCGGCCGCGATGACCCGGGCCTCGGCGGCCATCGCTGCAAGCCTGGCGCGGGTCACGCGGAACGCCCCGGCTTGGGTCCCGTTGCGGAAGAAGACACTTGTGCCCGGGGTGGGTGCCGGGTGTCTCGGCAGCCGGCTGTTTGGTTTGGCCGGCGAGTGCGTGCCCTGCGGCGTTGCGCGCGGCCCGGCGAACTGAGCGTTGCTGCCGTGCGGGTAGACGATGAGCTGGTTCGATGCCAGGTTGGGCCCGACGTAGTCGAGGGGGTTGCCGAACCGCGCGGCGGCGACGATGCAGATGATGACGGCGATGAGCACGCTGATGCTGATTGCCCCGAGGGCCGCTCCGGAGCGGGCCCGGTACCTGGCCAGGTCGCGCAGGGCTAGCCGCACGGCGATCGGGGCCCGCCGGGCGGCCCTGGCCAGCAGCGCCAGGCATGTCGGGGCGGCCAGCACCACCCCGGCGCACAGCGCGATCAGACCTGCGACCAGGGCGAGAAACAGCGTCGAGTTGTTCCCGTTCTCGGCGGCGGCCGTCGTCGCCTGCTCACTCGCCAGCCCGATCAGGAAGAACGCGACCACCAGCAGTCCGGCGCCGGCCGGCCCGGCCCAGCGGCGAGCGTGCCGGGGGGCCGGTGGCCGCCCCACGAGCGCGGCGACGATAGGCACCCGGGCGATCGCCCGCGCGGGCCGGGCGGCCGCCAGGTACGCCGCCAGCACGGCGAGCGCCATCGAAACCAAGATCACCAGCCAGGGCAGCTGGAAGGCTCCGATGACGTGGTGCGCGCTGGCTTCCAAGCGTGGTCGGTACGCCAGCCAGGCCGCCAGGCCGAGCGCGAACCCGCAAACGGCGCCGGTCACCCCGGTCGCGAAGCCGTTGGCGCTGACCACAAGCCTGACGTTGGCGTTCGTGGCACCCTGCCCGCCGAGCATGCCGATCGAGCGCAGCCGCCGCTGCGCCAGCACCGTGAACCCGCCCACGCCGACCAGGGCGATGAGCAGCATCCCCAGCGTGGCCGCTGCGAGCGAGATAGTCACCGGGTTGAGCGCGTTCGCTGAAGCGGCGGATTGCCGCGACGTCACGTCCCGGCCCAGCGCGCGGGGATTCACGCCCGGCGCGTCAAACAGCACAGTGACCTGCGAGGGCGCACTGACCTGGCCGGGTGCAACGAGCGCGAACTCGTCGAGCAGATTCTGCGGGTTAGCCACGATGCCGGCCACCCGCCGGGCTGAGCCGCCAGCGCGCCAGGTGTCACCTGGCCTCAGGTGCAGTTCCGATGCGACTCCGCCGGTCAGGGCCACCTGGCCCGGCCCGCTGGGGTAGTGGCCGCTCACCAGCGAAAGCATCGGCTGGCCGAACGCGCCGTGCGGGTTCTGCGCGCGCAGGCTATAGGTGGCGACCGAGCCCGGGACCGGGATCGTCTCGTTCTTGATCACCTCGACCCGGCCGAACCTGTGCGCTATGGCCGCGATCTCGGCAGTAACGTACGGGCTCATGGAAGGGAACGTAGCCATGTCGGTCGCGGTACCGAAGCCGGCGCTCGCCGGGGGCGGCGTGTTGGTGGCCACCGCCGAGCCGACGAAGGTGGCCGCGACCGCGATGGTGATCAGCGCCAGGATCAGCAGTTGCTGGCGCCATTCGCGGTGCAGCAGTCGCCAGGCCCAGCGAATGACCGCCCGCCGCGCGGGGACGCCCCCGTTTCTGGGAGCCACTCGCGCGGGCCGCTCGTCTACCGTGGCGCTCACTGGGGCCGTCCGGGTGTGAGCAGGGACTCCAGACCCGGTGCCGGGGCGGTCTGGTCGGTGACCCGGCCGTCACGCAGGAATACCACCCGGTCGGCCCACGAGGCGAGCTGTGCGTCGTGGGTGACCACAACCGCGGCCATCCCGCCGTTCTTGCACGCCTCGTGCGCCAGGCGCATGACCGCCTGGGCGTTGCCGGAGTCCAGCGCGCCCGACGGCTCGTCGGCCAGCAGCAGCCGCCGCTCCCCTACCGTCGCCCGGGCGATCGCGACCCGCTGCCGCTCCCCGCCGGACAGCTCGTCGGGGTAACGGGAAGCCTGCCCGGCCAGGCCCAGGCGCTCCAGCGCGGCCAGCCCGGCGGCCCGGGCCCTGCGGGCGGGCAACCCGTCGAGCTCCAGCGGCAGCGTAACGTTCTCGGCCGCGGTCAGCCCGGGCAGCAGGTTGAAGTCCTGGAACACATACCCGACCGTGCGCCGCCGCAGCCGGGCCTTCGCGTTCCGCGACATCCCCGACAGCGCCGCCCCGCCGATCAGCACCTCGCCCTCGGTCGGCTCTTCCAGGCTGCCCGCGATCGTCAGCAGCGAGCTCTTGCCCGACCCGCTCGGCCCCATCACCGCGACCATCGCGCCCGCGTCCACCGACAGGCTGACCCCGGCCAGCGCGTGCACCTCGGTGGCACCGCGGCCGTAGACCTTCGACACCTGCCGCAACTCCAGCATGCTCATCTGCCTGCTCCCACTCTCCGCCGCTGCCTCGGCGGCCGATGACCGGTGTTCCCGCCAGCGACCCACCCCCGGGACGGGGTGACGTTCCAAGCCACGCTCATTGCCGGACCACCACCCTGCGCCGCAGCTTCGGGGCAGCGGTCGGCACCGGCTCGGCGGCGGCGCGCTGCACGTGCTCGTCGGCCAGGTCCAGCCACCGGACAACCGCCGCGAGCCGGGTCAGCTCGGCGTCGACCGCCAAGGCAAAGGACAGGTCGAACTCGGCCGGCTCCTCCTTCACCCGCGTCCACTGCTGCATCAGCTCCACCATCTGGCGGCGATGCGCCTGGATCACCTCGTGGGCATCAACGCCCGGCACCCGCACCGCCACCAGCACCTTGGTGACCAGCTCGTCGCGCGGCGGCGGCGCCGGGCCCGGTGGCGTGCGCAGCCACCCGCCGAGCTCGGCCTGGCCCCCGGCGGTGATCCGGAAACTCTTCTGCCGCTCGTCGTCCCCGGCACCGTCCGACTCCACCAGGCCATCCCGCTCCAGGCGCTGCAGCGTCGTATAGACCTGGCCCACATTCAGCGGCCAGACGTCCCCCGTCGCCGCCTCGTACTCATCCCGCAGCTGCATCCCGTACTTGGCCCCCTCGGCCAGCAGGGCGAGCAGGGCATACCGAACGCTCATGCCAGGACAGGCTCTACTTGGTTCATACTCAGTATGCTACTGGTATTAACCGGAGTGTCAATACTCGGGACCAACACCCGCAGCAAGGACAGCTGCACCCCTCGAACTAGCCCAGCTCAGCCGGTCCGCTGATATTGCGCGAGTGAGCGCCAGGGCACGTCGTTTACCGCCCGATCGCCGCGGGGACGTCTCCCCGCCTGCCCGTGCATGGCGAGGTTGCCTCAGATCGGGCTGCAGGCCAGGCTGCCGGCCTGCGGCCTAATCCAGGCAGAGCAGGCCGCAGACAGGCCGCAGCTCAGAGCCTGGCACGGGACAAGCAGGGCGCGCAGATCGCCCAGCTAGGGCGCGAAGCCAACGACCAGGCTAATGATCAAACAGCCGTGCAATTGGGCGGATATCGTGCGTCGTGCGCATCGCCGCTGGTAACGGTCCGTGACGACATCGCAGTATCAATCACAGTGCGCTGGACGCCCTGCGGACTGACTGACTCTCGGTCAACGGTATGGCGGGACCCAATCCCACGTCACGCGTTGCAGGGCGGCGGACTATATCGTGCCGGGATCCGCAGTGCCAAGCAGCGACTGGCGTGTGACGTTGAGGGCGCGAGAGACCGAATAGCGCACGATCGAATATCTGCCGTCCACCGGTTCGATGATGCCGTCCAGGGCCTGGCCGTACTCGGTGAGACTGCGTCCCTGGCCAACCTGCTCATCGCGCAGCGCCTGCATCAGCTTGCGCTGGGTGCCGAACGCGGTGTTCAGGTCGGCCACGTCCCGGTCCACCATGGCGAACAGGTCGGCCGCCCGGCGGCCCTCGTTCTGCGCGTCGGCCAGCGCGGCAACCTGGGTCTCCAGGATTTCCAGCCGCTTCAGGATCTCGTCGAAATCGCTCACCCAAGCCTCCGCCCGCGCTCTGGGATTCGAGCATAAGCCGCAGAGCCGGGCGGCAGGCCGGTTCAAGGTCAATGCCGTCTCGTCAGCTGTTCCCGCCGTCCGGCAGGAACCACGGCGCTCACGGGCGGTTGGCCCGGCGCTGGTCGCGGAGCTGATCCAGGTCGGCCAGCGGGCCGAGGTGGCGCAGCTTGCCGGGACTGATGATGGAGCGGATGGCCTGGACCTGGCCGTCCGCGATGTCCAGCACGAACACGTTGGCGATGCGGCCGCCGGAGTCCACGCACAGCCCGCCCGGCTGCCCGTTCACCTCGGCCGGGCGGATCAGGAGGCCGGCCTGCTGAATCTGCTGACCCAGCCCGGCCAGCAGCCGGCTGACGCGGTCCCGGCCGATGATCGGACGCGGCCAGCGCGGCTGGACGCCAGCGTTGTCGCCGACCACGACGACGTCCGCGGCCAGCATGCCGACCAGGCCATCGAGATCCCCGTGCTGCACGGCGCGGAAGAACGTCGCGGCCAGCTCGTCCCGTTTGCCGCGCGACGCCTCGAAGCGCGGCTTGCCGTCGGCCACGTGCCGCCGGGCGCGCAGCGCCAGCTGGCGGCAGTTGTCCTCGCTCTTGCCCACGATGGACGCGACCTCGTCGTAGCCGTAGCTGAACACGTCATGCAGCAGGAACACCGCCCGCTCTACCGGGGACAGCCGCTCCAGCAACAGCAGGAAGGCCATCGACAGTGTGTCGGCCTGCTCGGCCGCGGCGGCCGGATCGTCCGGCGGCGGCCCGGCCAGCACGGCGGCGTCCGCGGTGAGCAGCGGCTCCGGCAGCCACTCACCTGGGTAGGCCTCGCGGCGGGCCCGGGCCGAGCGCAGCTCGTCGATGCACAGCCGGGTGGTCACCGCGGACAGGAACGCCTTGGGCGACTCGATGCCGGTCCCGGCCGATTCCGCCCGGTGGTAGCGCAGGAAGGCCTCCTGCAGCACGTCCTCGGCCTCGGTAACGCTGCCCAGCATCCGGTAGGCGATGGAGAACATCAGCGGCCGGTACTGCTGATATACGGTACTGCTGGTCACCGGCGGACCAGCCGTCCGGCTAGGCATCGGCGGCGGTGGACCTGGCCGGGGCAGCCAGCCCGCGGGTGAAGCCCTGCCGCCAGCTCGGAAACTGGAGCTGCCAGCCGAGCTCGCGCTTGGCCTTGGCGTTCGCGCAGCCGCGGACCTGGGTCATCATCGAGATGCCCACCTCGCCCGCGGCCAGCCAGGCCCAGCCACGGCGGGATGTGGTACGGCGGCTTGGCCCCCAGGGCCTGGGCCAGGTACGGCAGCCATTCCGCCACGGTAACTGGCTCGTCGTCGACCACGTTGTACAGCCCCGGGCTACCGTGCTCCACCGCGGCCGCGGTGGCCGTGGCCGCGTCGGCCACGTGCAGGAACGACCAGATGCCCGCGCCGCTGCCGATGACCGGTACTCTGCGCTTCCGGGCCAGGTCGAAGTACTCGGCGCTGGCCCCGTAGCCGTACAGCGATCCGTACCGCAGCACCAGTCCGTCCAGTCCAGCCGCCGCCGGGACCACCTGCTCCAGGTGGCGGAACGCGGCCAGTGTCTCGCGCTGGCCGGCGGGCGGGTTCGGGTCCAGCGGGTCGTCCTCGGACTGCACCGGCGGGCCGCTCCGGTCGCCCGGCCAGCCCGCGTAGCCCTGCGCGATGAACCGCCGGGCGCCGGCCGCCCGGGCCGCGGCCAGCAGATGGTCGGTGCCGGCCGTGCGCAGCCGGTTGGTGGCGGCGAACTCGCGGTCGAACCGGCGCAGGTTGCTGAGGCTGGCCCCGGCCAGCGTGGTCATCTGGTGAATGACCACCTCCGGCTCGGCCCGGGCCACGGCTTCGCCGACGGCCGCGCCGTCCAGGCCGTCCAGGATTACTGGCTCGGCGCCCAGCGCGCGCAGCCGGTCCAGCTTGGCCGGGCTCCGGGTGGTGCCCACGACCTGATGCCCCTGGGCCACCAGCTGGGGCAGCAGCTGCTGCCCGATGACGCCGGTCGCGCCGGCGACGAAAATACGCATGTCCTGCTCCCTCCGAGAGCTTCACTGCCTGGCCCGCGCCGGGCCAGGCAGTCTCTGAGACGAAGCAGGACGGCCGCCTGTGACAGCCCCGGAGCACGTGGCCGCGCTATCGACGCCGAGATACCCGGATGAACAATAGGTTCAGCCCATAACCGGAATCGCTGTTGCTCATTTGTGGATCGGTGAAATCCGGAGAGCGGTCAGCAGCCACCGGGGCCCGCCCAGGCGAGGTGGCCGACGGCGACCTGACCGGCGCCCAGTCCATGCTGCCAACCATGGCCGGCGCGGCCAACGCCGGCGATCAGATTTCCGAGCAGGTCTGGGCCGGCAGCACCGGTACCGGCGGGTTCACGTTCGGCCAGCCGGACAACTCCTCCACCCCGCTGATGTGGGCCATAGCCCAGTTCGTGCGGCTGGCCGTCAACATCTCGGCGGGCCAGGACGTGGACCCGCCGGGCGTGGTGGCCCAGTGCGTGCAGGACGGCAACTGCCCGGTCAGCGGGTCGGTCAAGGAGACGGTCACCGTGGGGATGGCGACTTATTACGGATCCGGTGCGCTGAGACCGGGACAAACCGGTCAATGACCGCACCAGATCCGTGAAGAGTTGCCGGAACACGATCGATATGGCGCGTCCAGACCGTTGAGTCAGCGGCGTTGCGTCTAGGACAGCGAGGTCATGATCACGACTGCGGGACGGCGATCCGGGAGTGGCCGCGCAGAACGGCGCGGGCGTGGCGAGCGCTAGTCACGGCCGGTGGCGGCAAGCCGAACTTTTTCTACTAAACCGGTCATCTAATCGCCGGAACTGCCGATTATCCGGCGCTGAGCTGGCCTTATAGTCGGACGGTAAGAGTATGCTTGCCTAAAGGCTCGGCCGAATGGCCAGGCTGCTAGCAGCCGGTCGTGACCCCCGAGATGGGGTCATGACGTGACCGAGATGACCCGCTTAGGTTCTCGTCACGTAAGAAAAAGGTCGAGGACGGGTATCTCCTGTTGCCCCTGTCGCCGGGAGGGGGGGTCCGCGGTTAGGGGTGAGGGGGAGATGCCCGTCCTCGACGGCTCGATAGTACAGGTCGAGTTTGGTGGGTGCCGCCCGTCCGGCGCGAGCGTACTTCTCCCGTACCCGGCCTACGTACTGTTTAGCCGTCTCTTCACTAATGCACATTCGCCGGGCAACCAGCTTCATCGGCATACCGGTGGCGTAAAGACGCAGGGCGCGCGTTTCCTGGGCACTTAACCCAGGCCGGTCCGGCGCGTCGTCGGTGGCGAAGATGTAGGCCAGCCGGGGCGAGATCCAGTCCTTTCCGGCGGCCGCTACCCTAATCACCGCGCGAACCTCGGCCGTCTCCTCGTTTTTGAGCACGTAGCCGAGCGAGCCGGCCCGGATCGCGTCGCGGACCGTGCCGGGCCGGTCCGAGGCGGAGAGCACCAGGACGGCTGGGCCGGCCGCCCGGATTTCGGCCACGTTCTGCTCGGCCGTGCTGCCATCGCCCAGGTCCAGGTCGAGCAGCACCACGTCCGCCTCGCGGCCGGGCTGATCACCTCGGCCGGGATGACCGACGAGACCGCGCTGTTCTTCAGCCGGTACTCCCGCGACCTGTACACCAAGCTGGAGGCGGAGACCGGGCACTCCACCGGTTTCCGCGCGGTCGGGCACCTGTCGCTGGCCACCAGCCCGGAGCGGCAGGAGGCGCTGCGCCGGGAGGCGGCCTGGATGCACGGGTTCGGCGTCGAGGACGTGGAGATCTCCGCGCAGGAACTGGCGCGCATGTGGCCGCTGGCCCGGACCGGCGACGTGCTGTCCGCGTTCTACGTGGCCGACGAGGGGCGGGCCGATCCGGTCGGCGTGGCCACCGCGCTGGCCAAGGGCGCACAGCAGCGCGGCGTGCGGATCATCGAGGGGGTCGCGGCCACCGGGGTGGAGCTGGCCGGCCGCCGGGTCCGTGCCGTGCTCACCGAGCAGGGCCGGATCGAGACCGAGGTGGTAGTGAACGCGGCGGGCATGTGGGCCCGGCAGTTCGGCGCGCTGGCCGGGGTCAGCGTCCCGCTGCAGGCTGCCGAGCACTACTACCTGCTGACTGACACGGTGGCCGGGATGGACCCGGATCTGCCGGTCATCGAGGACCCGGACAACTACGGCTACTACCGGCCCGAGGGGGACGGCATGCTGGTCGGGTTGTTCGAGCCGGTCGGCGCGCCCTGGTCGGTGGACAGCGTGCCGCGCGAGTTCGCGTTCGGGAAGATCAGCCCGGACTGGGACCGGATGGAGCCGTTCCTCGGGCCGGCCCTGGCCCGGATACCGGTGCTGGCCGAGACCGGAGTGCGCACCCTGTTCTGCGGGCCTGAGTCGTTCACCGCCGACGTCCGGCCGCTGCTCGGGCCCGCACCGGAACTGGACGGGTACTTCGTCGCCGCCGGGCTCAACTCGCTCGGCATCCTGTCCGGCGGCGGCGTCGGCTGCATGCTGGCGCACTGGATCGTCAACGGCGTGCCGCCGGTAGACGCGACCGCGGTGGCCGTCGACCGGACCGCGCTGTACGAGAGTTCCCGGCGGTTCCGCGCCGAGCGGACCGTGGAGCAACTGGGCGTGCTGTTCGGCGACGCGGTCTGGCCGTCGTGGAAGCCGGCCACCGGGCGGAACGTGCGCCGGTCGGCGCTGCATGACCGGCTGGCCGCCGCGGGCGGCCACTTCGCGACGTCCGCGGGCTGGGAGTTCACCGAGTGGTTCGATCCGGACGGCGGGGCGCCGCCCCCCGGCTGGACTTCGCCCGCCCGGCCGCGCACGACATCGTCGGCCGGGAGCACGCGGCGGTGCGCGAGGCGGTCGGCATGATCGACATGAGCCTGATGGCCAAGCTGCTGGTCCAGGGCCCGGACGCGGGCGCCGTGCTCAGCCGGCTGTCGGCCAACGACGTGCTGCAGGGCTCTGGCCGGCTCGTCTACACGCAGTGGCTGAACGAGGCGGCCGGAATCGTCGCCGACGTCACCGTGACCTGCCTGGAGCCGGACAAGTTCCTGGTCATCGCCAGCGACCTGATCCATCGCCGGATCGAGCCGCTGATCCGGCGGGCGGTGCGCCCCGGCGAGGTGGTGACGGTCGCGGACATCACCTCCGGCAGCACTCTGCTGACCGTGCAGGGCCCGGCGTCGCGTGAGCTGATCGGACGGCTCACCGAGGCCGACCTGTCGAATGCGGCGTTCCCCTACCTGTCGGCCCGGCCGATTTATGTCGGCTACGCGCCGGTGCTGGCCATCCGGGTCACCTACGTCGGCGAGCTGGGCTGGGAGCTGCACGTGCCGGTGGAGTACGCGGCGGGCGTGTACGACGACCTGGTCGCGGCGGGCGCGGATCTCGGCTTCCGGCTGGTCGGCCTGTCCGCCATGTCCAGCCTGCGGCTGGAAAAGGGCTACCGGGACATGGGGGTGGACATCGACAACACCGACAACCCGCTGGAGGCGGGGCTCGGCTTCGCGGTGGCCTGGGACAAGCCCGG
Source organism: uncultured Actinomycetes bacterium (assembly GCA_963834705.1). Classification (GTDB taxonomy): domain Bacteria; phylum Actinomycetota; class Actinomycetes; order Streptosporangiales; family Streptosporangiaceae; genus RYN-230. The sequence goes on along the minus strand of CAWICV010000014.1, from coordinate 68,419 downwards.
CGGCTTCACTGGCCGGGATGCGCTGCTGGCCGCCCGGGCGGCCGGGCCGCCGGAGCACCGGGTGGTGAGCCTGATCGTGGACGACCCGGCCGCGGACCTGTTCGGCAACGAGCCGGTGTTCCTCGGGGATCAGTGGGCCGGCTACGTGCGGGCGGCCGCGTACGGGTACACGGTCGGCGGCCCGGTCGGGCTGGCCCAGGTCCAGCACCCGGACGGGGTGACCGCGGAGTGGCTGAAGGCGGGCGGATTCCGGGTCCGCACCCCGGCCGGGGACCTGCCCGCCCGGCTGCAGCTGGCCCCGCTGTATGACCCCCAGCGCCTCCGCATCCTGGCCGCCGGCGCATCGTGATCATGGGCTAGGTAGGGCTCTAACAGGTTCTGATACCACCTAGCCCATGACCACGAATGGGAAGAACCGGGCGCGGTGCGCGTCCGCAGCGCCTACTCGCGGCTGAACGCGGCGTCGAACGAGGCCCGCGGCGGCTCGATGTCGAAACGGCGCAGGTAACTCAGCGCCTCGGGCGCGCCGGCCAGCCGGTCCATCCCGGCGTCCTCCCACTCCACCGAGATGGGGCCGCGGTAGCCGATCGAGTTCAGCATCCGGAAGATGTCCTCCCAGCGGATTTCGCCACGGCCCGCCGAGACGAAGTCCCAGCCCCGGCGGGGATCACCCCAGGGCAGGTGGGAGCCCAGCCGGCCGTTCCGGCCGTCCAGCCGCTTCCGGGCTTCCTTGCAGTCCACGTGATAGATCCGGTCCGGGTAGGCGGCCAGGAAGGCCACCGGGTCCAGGTCCTGCCAGACGAAGTGGCTGGGGTCGAAGTTCAGCCCGAACGCGGGCCGGTTGCCGACCGCGTCCAGCGCCTGCCGGGTGGTCCAGAAGTCATAGGCGATCTCGCTGGGATGCACCTCGTGCGCGAACCGGACGCCCTCGGCGTCGAACACGTCCAGGATCGGGTTCCACCGCTCCGCGAAGTCGGCATAGCCCCGCTCGATCATCTCCGGCGGCACCGGCGGGAACATGGCCACCAGGTGCCAGATCGAAGAGCCGGTGAAGCCGACCACGGTCCGCACCCCGAACGCGGCCGCAGCCCGGGCGGTGTCGGCCAGTTCCGCCGCGGCCCGCTGCCGGACGCCTTCCGGCTCGCCGTCGCCCCAGATCCGGGCGGGCAGGATGGCCTGGTGCCGCTGGTCAATGGGGTGGTCACAGACCGCCTGGCCGGCCAGGTGGTTGGAGATGGCCCAGCAGCTCAGCTCGTACTTGGCCAGCAGCGCGTGCAGGCCGGCCAGGTAACCGTCCTCGGCCAGCGCCCGGTCCACCTCGAAGTGATCACCCCAGCAGGCCAGCTCGAGGCCGTCGTACCCCCAGTCGCGGGCCAGCCGGCAGACCTCCTCCAGCGGCAGGTCAGCCCACTGGCCGGTGAACAGCGTGAACGGTCGGGACATGATCGGCTCCTTAGCGCACTGTGGTTTAGTGCCCGGTTTAGTGCCCGGCCACGGCGACCGGGGTCCACTGGCTGTCTTTGGCCGCGCTGTCCGCCACCGCGGCCAGCACCCGCTGCACCTGCAGGCCGTCCGCGAACGACGGCGCCGGGTCGGCGCCGGCCGCGATCGCGTCCACCACGTCCCGGACCTCGTGCACGAACGTGTCCTCCCAGCCCAGCACGTGCCCGGGTGGCCACCAGGCGGACAGGTACGGGTGGCCGGGCTCGGTGACCAGGACGCGGCGGAACCCAGCCGTGGCGGCGTCCTCGGCCCGGTCGTAGAACTCCAGCTCGTTCAGCCGCTCCAGGTCGAACGCGAGGCTGCCGCACTCCCCGTTCAGCTCGATGCGCAGCGCGTTCTTCCGGCCGGCCGCGAACCGGGTGGCCTCGAACGTGGCCAGCGTCCCGGGGCCGAGCCGGGCGCTGAACGTGACCGCGTCGTCCACGGTGACGGCCCCGGTCCGGCCGGGCTCACCGGCCGCCAGCTGGCGTTGCGTGATAAAGGTGGTGCTGGCCGCGGAGACGCCGGTGATCAGCTGGCCGGTCAGGTGCTGGGCCAGGTCGACGATATGGCTGCCCAGGTCACCCAGGGCACCGGAGCCGGCCTGCTCGCGCTGCAGCCGCCAGGTCAGCGGGAACGCCGGGTCCGCCAGCCAGTCCTGCAGGTAGCTGGCCCGGACGTGGCGGATGGTGCCGATCCGGCCCGCGGCCACCAGCTGGCGGGCCAGCGCGATGGCCGGCACCCGCCGGTAGTTGAAGCCGGCCATAGCGCGGATGCCGCGGGCCCGGGCCCGCTCCGCCGCCGCGGCCATCGCCTCCGCCTCGGCCACCGTGTTGGCCAGCGGCTTCTCGCACAGCACGTGCTTGCCCGCGTCCAGCGCGGCGATGGAGATCTCCGCGTGCGAGTTCCCCGGCGTGCACACGTCGATGAGCTGCACATCGTCGCGGTCCAGCAGGGCGCGCCAGTCGGTCACCACGCTGCTGAAGCCGTAGCGCTCCGCGGCGGCCCGCGCGGCCACCTCGTCCCGGCCGCACAGCGCGGCCAGCACCGGCCTGCGCGGCAGGTCGAACACGTGCGGAGCGGTGCGCCAGGCCTGCGAGTGGGCCGCGCCCATGAACGCGTAGCCGACCATGCCCACACCCAGCGGTGGCTGATCCACATGTCCTCCCAGCGGTCAGAACCCCGTGGTTTAGGCCCCCGTGGTTAGGCCCCCGTGGTTAGGCCCCCGTGGTTAGGCCAAGGTGCGGGCCTGCGGGTCCCAGTCTGCAGGCAGCACGTCGGGCACCGGGAACGTGGTCCGCACCGGCTCGAAGGTACCCCCGGCCAGCGAGCTGGTGATGGCCTCCAGCATGTCCAGCACGTGCAGGGCCAGCTCGCCGGACGCCCGGTGCGGGACACCGGCGCGCAGCGCACGGGCCATGTCCAGGGCGCCGATGCCGCGGCCCGCGGTGACCCCGGTGGCCGGGATGGTGGCCCACTCGGCGCTGCCCGCCGGGCGGATCCGGACCTCGCCGCCGAACCCGTTCGGGTCGGGCAGGGCCAGCGTCGCCTCGGTTCCGGTGATCTCCACGAAGCCGTGCCGTCGCAGCGGCGAGTCGAAGCTGAACAGCACCGAGGCGGCCCCGCCGTCCGCGTAGCTGATCAGCGAGGCGACGTGGGTGGGCACGTCCACCTGGAAACTGGTCCCGGCCCGCGGGCCGCGGCCGATGACCCGGCGGTCCTGGCTACGCCGGCCGAGCGCCGCCACCGTGACCGCCGGGCCGAGCACGCTGGCCAGCGTGGTCAGATAGTACGGCCCCATGTCGTACAGCGGGCCCGCGCCCTTCTGGAACAGGAACTCCGGGTCGGGGTGCCAGCGCTCCGGGCCGGGGTCCTGCATCAGAGCCAGCGCGGTCCGCGGCTCGCCGATGGCGCCGTCGCTGATCAGCCGCCGCGCCGTCTGCAGCCCGGCGCCCAGCCCGGTGTCCGGCGCGCACCCGATACGCACCCCAGCCCGGGTGGCCTCGGCGAGCACTTTCCGCCCAGCCGTGGTGTCCATGGCCAGTGGCTTTTCCACCCACACGCTCTTACCGAACGCCACTGCCTGGCTGGTCACCTCCACGTGCGCGGCCGGCACGGTGAGGTTGACAACCAGTTCCACGTCGGGGTGCCCGGCGGCCTGCGCGGCGCTGCCGACACCGGGCACACCGTACTTGGCCGCCTGGGCCTTGGCCCGCTCCAGGTCGAGATCGGCGCAGAACAGCACGCGCAGGTCGGGGAACGCGGTCAGGTTGTGCAGGTACTGGTGGCTGATGGTGCCGCAGCCGATCACGGCCACCCCGACCGGCTCAGCGGCCATCGCGCACCACCGGCTGAGCCAGGTCATGCCCGGCCAGCCAGGCCAGGCTGTCCCCGACGGCGGTCATCGTGTCGGTCGCGCACCGGTCCAGCTCGACCACGTGCCATTCCGCCGACCGGGCCGCGGCCAGGATGCTGACCACCGGCATCCGCCCGGAGCCGACCGCGGTCATCGGGTCGTCCCTGGTCACCGGCCCGTCCTTGACGTGCAGGTAGCGGACCCGCTCGCCGAGGCGGCCGAGCAGCGCGGGCACGTCCTGGCCGCCGACCGCGGCCCAGTAGGTGTCCACTTCGAGGATGACCGCGTCGTCCAGCCCGTCGGCCAGCACTTCGAGCGCTGGCCGGCCCCGGATGAGCGAGGACAGCTCGTGGTCGTGGTTGTGGTAGCCGAGCCGCAGCCCTTCGCTGGCCAGCCGCCCGGCCATGCCGTTCAGTTCGGCGGCCACCTCGAGCACGCTGGCCGCGTCGGCGAACCTGGCTGGTGGCAGATAAGGCACGATGACGGTGCCCGCTCCGAGCGTGCGGGCGGCCTGGATCACGGCGCCGGCCTGGTCCCCGGCGGGCATCGCGTGCACGCTGCACACGGCCAGCCCGGCGGCGGCCAGGTCGGCGGCCAGCCCGGCCGGGTCGTCGAGGATGCCGAACGGCTCGGCCGCGCCGTAGCCGAACGCCGCGATCCGTTCCAGGACGCCTTGGCGGTCCCCGGTGAGCTGGTCGCGGACGGTGTACAGCTGGACGGCGGGCGGGTTGCTGGTAGTCACGCGAACCGGCTCCTCGAAGGCGGGGAGTTTTCGAAAATTATTCGCCTGCCAGTTCAGGCTAAATTGGCCCTCCACCCCGGTCAATAGGCATCATGCGGTTACGATGAGTGCCGCATCCTTTCGAAAAGCGAGGGCCGCCCGTGGCACGTGACACCGGCCGGAGCACCCTGGCCGACATCGCGGCCGGGGCGGGCGTCTCGGTCTCGGCCGTGTCCAAAGTGCTCAACGGGCGGACCGACGTGGCCGCCGGGACCCGGGCCCGGATCGCCGCCCTGCTCCGGGAGAACGGCTACCGGGTCGCGTCCCGGCTCGGCTTCGGCGTGGTGGACCTGCTGATCGCCAACGTGCACAGCCCGTGGGCCGAGGAATTGCTGCACGGCACCGTGCAGGCGGCCGACGAGTCCGCGGCCAGCGTGGTGGTCGCCGTGGTGGACTCGCCCGCCGGGTTCACCCGGTGGCTGGACCGGGCGGCCGCCCGGGGCACCGACGGGGCGCTGTGCGTGCTGCACCTGCCGGACAGCAGCGAACTGCAGCGGCTGGCCGCGGCCCGGATCCCGCTGGTGGTGATCGACCCGCCTGGGGAGCCCGGGGCCGGCATCCGGTCCGTGGGCACCACCAACTGGCAGGGCGGGCTGACCGCCACCCGGCACCTCATCGAGCTAGGCCACCGCCGGATCGGCATCATCGGCGGCCCGGACCGGCTCTGGTCCAGCCGGGCCCGGCTGGCCGGGTACCGGGCCGCGCTGCAGGCGGCCGGCCTGCCCACGGCGGCCGAACTGGTCCGCGGGTCCGACGACTTCTGCATCGACGACGGCCGCCGCGAGGGCGGCCACCTGCTCGACCTGCCGGAGCCGCCCACCGCGATCGTGGCCGGCAACGACAGCCAGGCGTTCGGCGTGCTGCAGGCGCTGGCCGAGCGCGGGCTGCGCGCCCCGGCCGACCTGAGCCTGATCGGCTTCGATGACGTGCCGGTCGCGTCCTGGGCCACCCCGGCGCTGACCACGATCCGGCAGCCACTGGCCGCGATGGCCGCCACCGCGTTCCAGATGCTGCGCAGCGGGCCGGGCGGCCGGGTGGACGAGCCGCAGCACGTCGAACTGGCCACCACGCTGGTCATCCGGGACAGCACCGCCCCGCCCGCCCGGTGACACCGGGGCCTTATCTCAGCCAGCCGGCCAGACTACGAATGAACATGGACGTTTCGGTTGAGGCGCGCCGATCCATCGCTTAGTCTCCCTCTGTTACCCACTGTTATCAGGGAGCCCTCCCATGCCTCGTCTACCCGGTCGCGTCCGTGTCCTGTGTGTGGCCGCGGCGGCCGCACTGCTGGCGGCGGGATGCAGCAGCAGCGGCGGCAACGGCTCGGTGGGGCCGCTGGAGAAGACCACCCTGAAGGTCGCGGCGGTGCCCGCGATGGACTCGGCCGGGCTGTACATCGCGCAGCAGCGCGGGTACTTCGCTCAGGAAGGCCTGCACGTCCAGATCGTGCCCGCCATCAGCAGCGCCGACGTCATCAAGCAGCAGCAGGCGGGCCAGTGGGATATCACGGCGGGCGCCTACCCGTCCTACATCACGGCCGACGAGCAGCAGCGGAACGCGAACCTCAAGCTCAAGGTGCTGGTGGCCGGGTCGACCATGGCGCCGAACATCCAGGAGATCGTGGTCCCGCCCGGATCCACTATCACCAAGCTGTCCCAGCTCGCCGGCAAGACGATCACGCTCAACGCGAAAGGCAACATCGGCGAGCTGCTGGTCAAGTCGATGCTGCAGGACAACGCGGTGCCCGGCAAGCCGAAGTTCAATTCCATTCCGTTCCCGGCCATGGGCCAGATGCTGTTCCAGCACAAGCTCACCGCGGCCTGGATGCCCGAGCCGTTCATCAGCGAGGACGAGGAGAAGTACGGCGTCCAGCCGCTGGCCGACGCCAACCAGGGCGCGGCCGAGAGCCTGCCGATCGAGGGTTACGTGGTGACCCAGTCCTGGCTGAACAAGTACCCGCACACCGCCGCGGCGTTCAAGATCGCGATGGAAAAGGCGCAGGCCGTGGCGGCCACCAACCAGGACGCGGTGCAGAAGGCCATGACCGCGTTCGCGGGGGTGCCGAAGCTGGCCGCGTCGGTGCTGCCGTCGCCCGGGTTCCCGACCAACACCCAGGCCGGGCCGCTGCAGCGGCTGATCACCCTGATGGTGGACTTCGGCCTGATGAACCAGGGCTACAACGCGGCCGACCTGATCGCCAAGATTCCCGGCTCGTAGCCGTCGCCGGGGATTACCGCCCGCGCTGGGTGGTAATCCCCGGCCTTCTGGTCAGTGGCTGAAGCCCGGGATACCAGTGCCGCCGACCGTGGTCCGCACGTGCAGGTACACCGGACCGCTCTTGCCGCAGGCGCTGAACGAGAACGGCACCTGGACCGAGCGGCGGTCATTCGGCGGGTAGACGCGCAGCGCCACTGCGTTCGCCGGGTGACACGAAGCGGGCGGGAAGTTGCCCACGTCGGTGATCTGGAGCAGAACGTGCGCGGTCGCGCCGCGGCGCAGCGTCACCAGGTGGACCGGATCGGCGTTGTCCCGGCCGGCTGCGCTGCCCAGCTGGTGACCACCCGGCCCGAGCGCGGACACCCCGGGAAAGCCGAACAGCGTGCAGGTCTTCCCGGCCGTGTTGGACAGCTCGAGCTGGTAGTACGTGCTCCCGGCGGCGCCGTTGCCCGGGATGCCGAGCCACACGGTGAGCGCGCCGGTGGCGCACCGTGGCGCGACGGCCGCCGCGGCCTGGCGGCCGGCCGCGGGCCGGGCCGCCGCGGCCCGGCCGCCGGGGGCGGCCAGGGCGGCCGTGGGCACCAGGACGGCCGCGCAGGTAATGGCGAACGCGGCCAGGCCGCGCCGCGCCGCACGATTGGTTAACTGCATGGGGGGGTCTCCTCCGGTCCGCGTCTCCGGTCGCCCAGCGCGCCGGAAATCAGCTACTGCGTCCTCTAAGACGGCAATCCACCCAGAATGGTTGGACCCGAACATCTGCCCGCACCGGCGCAGGGCGGCACCTGGGGCTGGTGGCGGGTCAGGCCAGTTGCCGGCCAAGGTTCGCGCAGCTGTCACGTTGAGTTACAGATCCGGGAATCCGTGTCAGTGATGCTCTCGCCGGACCGGGTCGAGCTGTTCCCGGGACCTGGTCCCCCGGCTGCTCCAGCTGGCCGCGAGAGAATGGTGGCACGACCGTCACGGCCGGGACACCGGCCGCGAGCTGATAGCGCTCGACCCCGGGGAGCCTGGATGAGCCTGAGTGTGCCGCCTAGAGCTACATATGCCGTGACGGACGCGGGTAGCAGGAGCACCAGACGGGGCAGCGACTACGCGGAGCTGTCCCGGCAGATCCGCCGGGACGGGCTGCTCAACCGGCGGCCCCGGTACTACGCGATGCGGATCACCATCCTCGGGCTGCTGTACGCCGCGGGCTGGGCCGCCGTAGTGGTGCTCGGCGATTCCTGGTACCAGCTGCTGGCCGCGGTGTACCTGGCCGCCATCTTCGGCCAGCTCGGCTTCCTCGGGCACGAAGCCGGGCACCGGCAGATCTTCCGGTCCCGGCGGGCCAACGACGCCGCCGGGCTAGTCGCCGGCGACCTGCTGATCGGGCTGAGCTACGACTGGTGGACCGGCAAGCACAGGCGGCACCACGCCCACCCCAACCAGGAGGGCAAGGATCCCGACATCGGCATCCCGGTGATCGCGTTCACCCCAGGACAGGCCGCGGGCCGCCGTGGGCTGCGCCGGCTGCTGGCCCGCTACCAGGCCTACCTGTTCTTCCCGATGCTGCTGCTGGAAGCGGTGAGCATGCATGTGATCAGCATCTGGGCCGTGCTGCACGGTGCTGGCCGGCCTGACCGCCGAGCGCTGGAAGGCGCGCTGCTGCTGGTGCACTTCGCCGGGTATCTCACCGTGGTCGCGCTGGTCATGTCGCCGGCCCAGGCCATGGCGTTCATCGTGGTGCAGCAGGGTCTGCTCGGCGTCTACCTGGGCTGTGCTTTCGCGCCCAACCACAAGGGCATGCCGGTGCTCGGTGAGCAGGACAACCTGGACTTCCTCCGCCGCCAGGTGCTCACCTCGCGCAACGTGAGCGGCGGCCCGCTGGTGGAGACGCTGCTCGGCGGGCTCAACTACCAGATCGAGCACCACCTGTTCCCGTCCATGCCGCGGCCCAGCCTGCGCCGCTGCCGGTCGCTGGTGCTGGAGTTCTGCGCGCAGCATGAGCTGCCCTACCGCGAGCTGAACCTGGTGGCCAGCTATGCGGAGGTGCTCCGGGCCTTGCACGCGGCAGGCGGGTAACGGTCAGCCCATGAGCCGGGCCCGGCAGGCTAGCTGCAGCGCGAGCCGCTGGTCGGAATCCTCCAGGTCGATGTCCAGCAGGTCGGTGATGGTGCGGATCCGGTTGGCCACCGCGTTGCGGTGCAGGTGCAGCTGCTGGGCGGTCTTGATGATGGAGCCCTGCTGGTCCAGGTAGGCGGCCAGGGTGCGGATGGCCGTGTCGGCCCGGCCCGGGCCCAGCTTCTCCAGCGGTGCGAGCTGGTCCCGTACCGAGGCGCGGGCCGTGTCGGACGCGTACCACTCCATCAGCATCCGCTGCACACCCACCGCGTCGTGCGTGGCCACGCCGGGCGGCCTGCGGGCGGCCCGGGCGGCGAACAGCGCGGCCCGGGCTTCAGCCGCCGAGGCGCGCAGCCCCATCGGCCCTTCGTGCGGCGCGCCCACCCCAGCGCGGAACGCCACCGCGGGCATCCGGCCGCTGAGCGCCTGCAGTGCCCGGGTGGCCGACCGGGCGGCCTGCGCACCAGCCTGCGGCCCGGGGTCCGACGCGGTCACCCGGATCAGCACGATGGCCCGCGCCACCCGGGACAGGTGCCAGGTGCCGCCGGCCGCCGCAGCCGCCTGCAGCGCTATCTGCCCGGCGGATTCCAGCAGTTCGAACCGGCGCACCTCGTCCGGGCTCGACCCGTCCAGGTCGTCGGCCTCGATGCGGACCGCGACGTGCCAGCCAGCCAGAGTGATGTTCAGCTGCCGGGCCCGGTCAAGCAGGTCCTCGTTAATGGCCGAGTCGGACATCAGCAACTCGGCCAGCAGTTCGCTGCGCGACCGGGCCGGCACCTCACGGGCCTGGCGGGCCAGGTCGAGCAGACGGCCCGCCGCGGCGGCCGCGTTGTGCAGCACCAGCCGGGCCGCGACGGCCAGGTCACCATGTGCCTCCGGCGCGGCGAACTGGCCGATCATCGTCTCACCGACCAGCACCGGCACGGTGACCTCGGTGAGCGCGGTGCCCGGGCCGGGCATCGCGGCGCTGGCCACGAGGGCCGGGTTCCCGTCCGGGTCCAGCACCCCGTTCCCGCCCGGGTCCAGCACCCCGTTCCCGCCCGGGTCCAGCACCCCGTTCCCCTCCGGGTCCAGCACCCCGTTCCCCTCCGGGTCCAGCACCCCGTTCCCGTCCGCGGTCAGCGCCGGGCTGCCGTTGCCGGTGGACCGGGGCCGGAACTCGACCGGTGTGCCGAGCGCGCGGCTGACCGAGTCCCGCAGCTTGTCCAGGCTGGCCCCGGCGATCTCGGCGCGGAGCACCGCGTCCAGGCCCTGCTGAGCCCGGCCCAGCGCGAGGTCGGCACCGCCGCTGATCTCCCGGACCAGCGCCTGGACCAGCCCAGCCAGATCGGCGTTGGCCGGGATGGAGAGCAGCGCGATGTCCGCCCGGCCGGCGATGTCCATCGCGGTCACCGTGGGCTCCCACTGCTCGGCGGCGAACGCCGCCACCGCGCTGACCCGGTTCACCGTGGCCCAGCGCAATGCCATGTCCAGCCGGTAGTCGGTGACTTCGGCCGATGCGGCCCGGGACAGCAGCACCAGGCTGCCCGCGGGCGCCTCGTCCAGCTCGGCGAAGCGCTCGGCCAGGCGTATCAGGGCGACCGGCCGGTCACCGCCGCCGCGGCTGACCCGGTGCAGCCCGGCCAGCGTCGAGCTGGCCAGGAGCTCGTTAACCGACGGCATCCGCCCCCCTCAGTCTGTCCCGAATGACGCGCACGGGTGCGTCGCGCACACTTCAGTCGCGATCACAGTGCATTCCGCCCATTCTCCCGGCCTGCACCAGATGCAAGCATGTCATTGCATCCGGATTTCCGCACCGGCCTGGCCCGGGCCCGCGGTAACTGGTGCTCCCAGGGAGAGCAGATGGACAACGAATCAGCGATCGATTTAGTGACCGCCGACGGAGAGGCCCCCGACTGGTGGCCTTATGCCCATGAGTTCCCGTACTGGCACGTGTGGCGGGGGATCGCCGGGCTGCTCTACGCGCGGCGGCTGATGTCCAGCCCGCCCCGCGTAGTACGCAGCCAGGATCCGGTTGAGCTGCGCGAGCAGATCATGCAGGCGGAACTGCGCCGGTAGCTGCCTGTTCGCCGGAAAAGTTGCGTCTAACCCGGTCCGATCGGGAACATGTACGTAACAAGCTCATCCGCTGCATGCTCTGATCACCTGACGGCCTTACCGATGAAGCAACTACTCGTCCCGGATACGCTGCGTGCCTTAGCGCGCGGCTGCGCGGTGCTGGGCGCGGGTGGGGGAGGCGACACCTACCTGCCGCTGCTCCAGGCGCTGCAGGCGACCGAGGATTTTGGCCCGGTCGCCCTGGTTGACGTGGACGAACTGCCGGACGACGCGCTGATCATGCCGTGTGGCGGGATCGGCGCGCCCACGGTCAGCATCGAGAAGATCGAGAACGGCGACGAAGGCGACCGGCTCCGCGACCACCTGCAGTTTCTGACCGGCCGCCCGGTGGCGGCGCTGATGTCCAGCGAGATTGGCGGCGGGAACGGCGTGCTGCCGGTCACCTGGGCGGCGCGGATGGGCGTGCCGGTGGTGGACGCGGACGGAATGGGCCGGGCTTTCCCAGAAGTCCCACAAGTCACCATGCAGTTGGCCGGGATCTCGCCGAGCCCGGCGGTGATGACCGACGAGCGCGGCAACCTGGTCCTGTTCCAGGCCATTTCCGGGCACTGGATCGAGCGCCTGGAACGGGCGGCCGCGGTCGAGTTCGGTGGAGCGGCCTCGTCCACCGAGTTCACCCTGACCGCGGCGCAGGCACGCACCGCCACGGTGCGGAACTCCCTCTCGCTGGCCATCCGGATCGGCGGCGCGGTGCTGGACGCCACCGGCAGCCCGGTTGACGCGCTGATCGCCGAGATCGGCGCGTTCCGCCTGGTCGGCGGGAAGGTCGCCGACGTGGAACGGCACACCACCAGCGGCTTCGTCCGCGGCTCAGTGGTGATCGAGGGACTGGGTGCCGACGCGGGCCGGCTCATCCGGCTCGAGTTGCAGAACGAGAACCTGGTCGCCCTGGAGCGGGGGCACGTGCTCGCCTCGGTGCCCGATCTGATCTCGGTGCTGGACAGCGAGACCGCGGACGCGATCGCCACCGAGCGGATCAGGTATGGGCAGCGGGTGGTCGTGATCGCGTTCGGCTGCGACCCGATCTGGCGCACCGCGGGCGGTCTCGACCTCACCGGGCCACGGGCGTTCGGCTACGACTTCGATTACCGGCCCGTAGAGGAGCTTGCCGGTGCCCGCTCCTGACTGCCGCCTCGGTATCGACGTCGGCGGCACCAACACGGATGCCGTGATCATGGACGGCGCGGACCGGGTGATCGCCAAGGCCAAGGTGCCCGGGACGCCGGACATCACCAGCGGGATCGTGGCCGCGGTCGACGCCGTGCTGCGCTCCCCGGAGGCCACGCCGGAGCGGATCACCCACGTCATGCTGGGCACCACCCATGCCACCAACGCCGTGCTGGAGCGGCGGCACCTGCGCCGGATCGCGGTGATCCGGATCGGCGGTCCGGCCACGCACAGCATCCGGCCGATGTTCGGCTGGCCGGGTGACCTGACCGAGGCGGTGTCGGCCGGTGCGGTGATCGTGGGCGGCGGCATCGAGTTCGACGGCCGCGACCTGTCTCCGCTGGACACCGAGGCCATCACCCGGTTCCTCGGCGAGGTGGCCGGCACCGCCGACGGCGTCGCCATCACCAGTGTGTTCGCTCCGGTGTCGGCCCGGCACGAACTGGCTGCGGCCGAGATCGTCAAGCGCGAGCTGGGCGAACGGCACATGTCGCTCAGCCACGAGATCGGCTCGCTCGGCCTGATCGAACGGGAGAACGCGACGATCCTGAACGGGGCGCTGGCCGGGGTGGCCAACGACGTGGCGCTGGCCATGCACCAGGCGCTGGCCGCGCACGACCTGCGGCCGGTCACGTTCTTCGCGCAGAACGATGGCACGCTGATGGCGCTCGACCAGGCGCTCCGCTATCCGGTGCTGACCATTGGCAGCGGCCCGGCGAACAGCGTCCGCGGCGCGGCGTTCCTGACCGACACGGACGACTCGCTGGTGATCGACGTCGGCGGCACGTCCACCGACGTGGGGGTGCTGGTCAACGGCTTCCCGCGAGAGTCGTCGTACGGCGTCGAGATCGGCGGCATCCGGACCAACTTCCGGATGCCCGACCTGGTCACGATCGCGCTCGGCGGCGGGACGGTGGTGGCGGCCGGCCCGGACGGGGCCCGGATCGGGCCGCGCAGCGTGGGCTACCGGCTGCAGCAGGAGTCCCTGGTGTTCGGTGGCGGCACGGCCACGCTGACCGACAGCGCGGTGATGGCCGGCCGGGCCGGGCTGGGCGACCCCAGGCTGGCCGCCTGCCACCAGGAACTGCTGGCCGAAGCGCTGGCCCAGGCGGACGTGACGCTGGCCGACGCGATCGACCGGATGAAGACGTCCCGGGACGACCGCCCGCTGATCGCGGTGGGCGGCGGCAGCATCCTGATCCCGGACCGGATCCCTGGCGTCAGCGAGGTCATCCGGCCGGAGCACTACGACACGGCCAACGCCGTGGGCGCCGCGATCGCCTCGGTCAGCGGCCAGATCGACCGGATTTTCCACCTCGGTTCCGGCGGCCGGCAGGCCGCGCTCGATGAGGCGTGCGGCGAGGCACGCGAGCGCGCGGTGGCGGCCGGCGCGGAGCCCGGGACGGTGCGGATCGTCGAGATGGAAGAGATTCCGCTCGCGTACCTCACCTCCCCCGCGGTGCGCATCCGGGCCAAGGCGGCCGGCACCCTCGGTGGCCTGCCCGGCTCGCGGCGCGAGCCAACCGACGCCGCTCAGTCACCCCTAGGAGCACGGAGGAATCCATGAAGGCCCACCGCGCCGGGCTGTGCGCAGCCGGCTGCGCGCTGCTGCTGGTGGTACTGGCCGCCTGCGGCGGCTCATCCCAGCCGACCGCCAAGCAGTCGGCCGGCAACCAGGTGTTCACGTACGACACCACCGCTCCGGTGATGGTCGATGGCTGGGACCCCGCGACCGAGTACTCCGACGGCATCATCGCGATGAGCGAGATGTATGAGACGCTCACCCGCTACGACAGTGCCACGCACACCGTCAAGCCGCTGCTGGCGACCAGCTGGTCGTCCTCGGCCAACGGTCTGACCTGGACGTTCCACCTGCGTCAGGGGGTGCACTTCCACACCGGCCGGCTGATGACCGCGCAGGCCGCGGCGGCGGCCATCCTGCGCACCGAGAAGCTGGGCGGCGGCGCCGCCTACGTCTGGGACGCGGTGAAGAGCATCAGCACGCCCAGCACATACACGCTGGTGTTCCACCTGAAGTACCCGTCGCCGCTGGACCTGGAGGCGGCGGCGTCCTACTCGGCCTACATCTACGACACCAAGGCGGCGCCCAGCAGCAGCGCCCTGTCCAAGTGGTTCAACACGCCCCATGACGCAGGCACCGGCCCGTATGAGCTGCAGACCTGGAACAAGGGCCAGGAGTTCGAGGTGATCCTGAGGGCCTTCCCCGGCTACTGGGGCGGCTGGTCGGGCCCGCACTTCAAGAAGGTCGTGTTCCGGGTGGTGTCGCAGGACACCACGGCCGCTCAGCTGCTCCGGGCCGGCCAGGTCTCGTTCGTGGAGCAGATCAGCCCGTCGCTGTGGAAGTCGTTCCAGGGCCAGTCCGGCATCAAGACGGTGAGCGTGCCGTCCTTTCAGAACCTGCTCGGCCAGCTCAACACCAAGACGCTCACCCTGAAGGAGCGGCAGGCCATCTCGTACGCGATCAACTACCCCGGGATCGTCGCGGCGCTGCAGGGCGCGGCCGTGCAGCCCAGTGGCCTGGTTCCGGCCGGCCTGCCGGGTCACTACACCAACCTGCCCAACTACAGCTACGACCCGGCCAAGGCGACGCAGCTGCTGCACCAGGCCGGGTACGGCCCGGGCAAGAAGGCGCTCAACCTGAGCCTGACCTACACCCAGGGCGACTCCAACGAGCAGGTGGTGGCGACGCTGCTCAAGTCGAGCCTGGCCAAGCTGAACATCAACCTGTCCACCCAGTCACTGGCCTGGCCGACGCAGTGGGCCAAGGCCAAGTCCAGCAACGGGGCCAGCCACCAGAGCATCTTCTTCGAGTACTGGTGGCCGGACTACGCCGACCCGTACACCTGGTTCAACAACCTGCTGCTGACCGAGAAGCAGCCGTACTTCAACCTCTCGTACTACTCCAACTCGGGCCTGGACAAGCAGATCAACTCGGTCGAGTCGCTGCTGGCGACCAACCGCACCGCGGGTGAGCAGCTGTACCGCACGATGCAGGTCGAGGTGCTGCAGCAGGCGCCGCTGGACGTGCTCTACACGATGAACTACCAGTACGCGATGCGCACGTCGTTCACCGGCTTCCAGCCGGACCCGGCCTACGCGAACGTGGTCTTCGTCTACAACCTCAGGCCGACTGGCAGTTGACCGTTTACGTCGCGCGCCGGGTCGCCCTGGCCGCGCTGGTGGTCGCGGGCGTCGTCATCGCCACGTTCGTGATCTCCCGCGTAGTCCCGGGCGACCCGGCGGCGACCTGGGCCGGCCCGCACGCCTCGGCGGCCCAGGTCGCCGCCGCGCGGCGGTTCCTCGGCCTGGACCGGCCGGCCGCCGTCCAGCTGCTGTCCTATTTCGGTGGCATCCTCAGCGGGAACTGGGGGCTGTCGGTGCACACCCACCAGCCAGTGCTGTCCGACATCGGCACCGCCGCCCCGGCCTCGCTGGAACTGGTCACCGCCGCGCTGATCATCGCGCTGCTGGTGGCGGTGCCGCTCGGCCTGGTGTCCGCACGCTGGCCAGGCGGCCTGGCCGACCAGGCCATCCGGGCCGGGTCGATCCTCGGCGTGTCGATGCCGGTCTTCTGGATGGCGCTGATCCTGCAGCTGGTGTTCTCCCAGCAGCTGCACTGGCTGCCCGCGGCCGGGGAGTACTCACCTAGCCTGCTGTTCACCCATCCGCTCGCGCATCTCACCGGATTCAGCCTGATCGACGCGCTGCTGACCGGGAACTGGCCGATGTTCGGCAGCATCCTCGCCCACCTGGTGCTGCCCGCCATTGTGGTGGCCGCCTACCCGGCCGGGCTGATCGCCCGGATGGTCCGGGCCCAGGTGCTGGACACGGTGGGTGAGACGCACATCCAGATGCTCCGCGCGCTCGGCTTCCGGGAGCGCGCCGTGTATGGCCGGTTCGCGATGAAGCTGGCCTGGAACCCGGTGGCCGCCGCGGTGGCCCTGGTGTTCGGCTACTCGCTGGTCAACACGTTCCTGGTCGAGGCGATTTTCGACTGGCCCGGGCTGGGCAGTTACGCGACCGCCTCGATCGCCACCCTGGACACCCCCGCCATCCTCGGCGTGACCCTGTTCATCGCACTGGTGTACGTGGCCGCGAACCTGGTCGTGGACATCGTCCAGGTGGCCCTCGACCCGCGGATCAGGCTGCGATGATCGAAGCGCCCACCCCGGCCGGCATCCCGGCCGCCGTGCTGCCCCGGGGCCAGGCCCTGCGCCGCGGCCTGCGGGCCAACCCGCTGCTGCTGGCGGGCGCGCTGACCGTCCTGTTCATCGTCGTCGTCGCGGTACTGGCCCCGCTGCTGGCGCCGTTCCCCGGCGACGCGGGCACGGCCACCCACCCGTTCGCGGTACTCAAGCCGCCGTCCGCGGCGCACTGGTTCGGCACCGACCAGGTGGGCCGGGACGTGCTGTCCCGGGTCATGTACGGAGCCCGGATCTCACCGCTGATCGCGGTCATCGTGCTAATTATCGCGGGCCTGATCGGCGTGCCGCTGGGCATCGCGGCGGGCTACTTCGGCGGCTGGGTTGACGAAGTGATCATGCGGGTGACCGACATCTTCCTGGCCTTCCCGTCGCTGCTCCTGGCGCTGGCCCTGGCCGCCGTGCTGCCGACCAGCCTGACCAGCCTGACCATCGCGATCTCGGTGACCTGGTGGCCGTGGTACACCCGGCTGATCCGCGGCCAGGCCGCCTCGGTAGCCGGCCGGCCCTACATCGACAGCTGCCGGGCGCTGGGTATCCCGCGCTGGCGGATCATCGTCCGGCACATCCTGCCCAACTCGGTCACGCCGCTGATCGTGCAGGTATCGCTGGACGTGGGCGGGGTCATCCTGACCGCGTCGGCGCTGTCCTTCCTCGGCCTCGGCGCCCAGGACCCGACCCCGGACTGGGGGCTGATGGTGGCCGAGGGACAGAACTACTTCACCACCGCCTGGTGGGTCGTCACGTTCCCGGGAATCGCGATCATGGTCACTGCGTTCGCGTTCAACCTGCTCGGCGACGGGCTGCGCGACCTGCTCGACCCACGGCGGAGCCTGCTGCCATGAGGCCCGCCACGACGAGATTGGCCATCCGGGATCTCCAGGTGCGGTTCGGCGACCGGCAGGTCGTGGACATCAGCGACTTCGGAGTGGAGGCGGCCGAAATCGTCGGGCTGGCCGGGGAGAGCGGCTCCGGCAAGTCGATGACCACGCTGGCCGCCCTCGGCCTGGCCCACACGGTGGGCGCCACGGTCCGCGGCAGCATCCGGCTGGACGGCACCGAACTCACCGGGCTGTCGCAGCGTGCGCTGCGGGATATCCGCGGACGGCGGATCGCGGCCATCTTCCAGAGCCCGGCCATGGCGTTCAGCCCGGTATTCAAGGTGGGCAGCGTGGTGCTGCGCGCGCTGCGGCTGCACGGGATGAGCCGGGCGGACGCGGCGGATGCGGCGGCCCGGGCGATGCGCCAGGTGCTGCTCGCGCCGGACCTGCTGGACCGGTACCCGGCGCAACTGTCCGGCGGGCAACTGCAGCGGGTGGCGATCGCGCTCGCCCTGGCGCTGCGGGCCGAAGTGCTGCTGGCCGACGAGCCGACCAGCGCGCTGGACGTGACCGTGCAGGCCGAGGTGCTCGACCTGCTCCGCGGCCTGCGCGAGCAAGAGGGCATGTCGGTCCTGCTGATCAGCCACGACCTGGCCGTGGTGGCCGAGCTGTGCGACCGGGTGGCGATCATGCAGGGCGGCGCGATCGTCGAGCAGGGCCCGGCCAGCCAGGTGCTGTCCGCGCCGCAGCACGAGTACACGGCCGACCTGCTGGCCGCGGTCCCCCGGCTCGCCGCGGCGCCGGCCGCGGCCATTCTGCCCGCGCCTCCGGCACCCGCCACCCCGTCCGGCGCACCGTCACCCGCCCCGCCAGCACCCTCCACTCCACCCGCCCCGCCAGCACCCTCCACTCCACCCGCCGGGCCAGCACCCTCCACTCCACCCGCCGCGCCAGCACCCCCTACACCCACCGACGGCGAGGTGCCCGGATGACCGCGCTGCTGGAAATCGATGAGCTGAGCGTCCGGTTTGGGCCGGTCCGGGCCGTGGACGGGGTGAGCCTCCAGGTCGCGGCCGGGCCGGCCGGGCTCGGCCTGGTCGGCGAGAGCGGATCCGGCAAGTCCACCATCGGCCGGGCCGTGGTCCGGCTGCTGCCCGCGGTCAGCGGCGGGCAGATCCGGTTCGAGGGCGCCGACATCGGCGCGCTGCGCGGCCGGGCGCTCAAGGACTACCGGCGCGCCGCGCAGATCGTGTTCCAGGACCCGGACAACAGCCTGGACCCGCGGATGCGGGTCGGCACCTCGATCCGGGAGGCACTGGCCGCGCACCGCCTGGCGCCGCAGCGGCGGCAGGGGGCCGCGCGGGCCGGTGACCTGCTGGCTGAGGTCGGGCTGGACCCGGAGTTCGCGTCCCGGTACCCGCATCAGCTGTCCGGCGGGCAGCGGCAGCGGGTGGCCATCGCGCGGGCGCTGAGCGTCCAGCCCCGGCTGCTGGTACTGGACGAGCCGACCAGCGCGCTGGATGTGCGGGCCCAGGCCCGGATCCTGGCCCTGATCGGCCGGCTGCGCACCGACCGCGCACTCGGCTACCTGCTGATCACGCACAACGTGGCCATCGTGAGTGAACTGTGCGAGCAGACCGCCGTGCTCTACCTGGGCCGGGTGGCCGAGAGCGGCCCGACCGGGGAGCTGCTCCGCACCCCGGCGCACCCGTACACCGAGGCGCTGCGGTCAGCCGTGCCGGAGATCGACACGGCGGCCCGCCGGTCCCGGCTGGTGCTGCCGGGCGAGCCGCCCAACGCGGCCAGCCCGCCGCCGGGCTGCGTGTTCCACCCCCGCTGCCCGCTGGCGGTAGACCGGTGCCGGACCGAGGTGCCGGCGCTGCGCGCGGCCGGGCCGCCGGGCCGGCTGGTGGCCTGCCACCGGGCCGAGGACGTGCTCGGCGGTGCTCTCGGCGGGGCGCTGCGCCGCGGCTTATCCGCCCCGGCGGCCCTGACCGAGCAAGCGCTAGGCAGACCCCTGCGATAATGAGCTGGTGAGCACGAGGAAAGCCCAGGGTGGCAGCCGGAACGGCGTGGCCACCGCGATCACCGCGGACGGGGCGCCCCGGTCCGAGCGGCGTACCCAGATGGTCGAGCTGGCCGGTGACCTGTTCGCGGAGAAGGGGTTCCGGGCCACCACGGTACGGGAGATCGCGGACGCCGCCGGGATCCTGTCCGGCAGCCTGTACCACCACTTCGACTCCAAGGAGTCGATCGCGGACGAGATCCTGGCCAGCTTCCTGAACGAGGTGCTCACCGACTACCGGGCCGCGGCCGCCTCGGCGGGCAGCCCGCGCGCCGTGCTGGAGCAGATCGTCCGGTCCACCAGCCATACGCTGTCCCGGCACCGGGCGGCGCTGGCCATGCTGCAGAACGACTGGACCTACTTCGCGGGCCAGCCCCGGTTCGGTTACCTGCGCACGGCGGTGCGCGAGATCGAGCGGACCTGGATCACCCAGCTGGACCGGGGCAAGAAGAGCGGCGACTTCCGCGCCGACCTGGATGTCC
Organism: uncultured Actinomycetes bacterium; assembly: GCA_963834705.1. Lineage (GTDB taxonomy): Bacteria > Actinomycetota > Actinomycetes > Streptosporangiales > Streptosporangiaceae > RYN-230. Next base: position 48,607 of record CAWICV010000014.1, on the reverse strand, counting down.
GGCTGACCTACCGGCTGCTCCGTGACGTGCTGTGGATCCCGTCGCAGTGGCGGCAGGCCAGCGGCTACAGCACCGACCAGGTGGTGGACGGCTTCCTCCGGCTGCTGTTCGACGGCGTCGCTGCTCAGCACCCCTGACCTGGCCGGCTGACGGTCAGGGACGGCCGGCGCCGGGGACTGAGACCGGGACAGCCAGGATCTCCCCGGTGCGCGGCCCGCTGGCCAGCCGGGGCAGATTGCCGGCCGCGCCGTCGGCCAGCCGCCACTCGGCGGTCAGGATGAACAGCGTCTTGTGGTCCGCGCCGCCCAGGGCCAGCGCGAACGGGGCCCGGTTCTTGGCCAGTTCGACCCGCTGCAGGATCTGGCCACCCTCGGCCACCCGGACCACCCCGTGCCCGCCGCTGCCGGCCCAGACCGCGCCGTCGGCGTCCAGGCAGATGCCGTCCGGGCCGATTCCGTCGGCGAACACCCGCCGGTTAGCCAGCCCGCCGCCGGCTTCGATGTCGAATGCGGTGAGCCGGCTGGCGAACGACTCCGAGATGATCAGCGTCCGGTCGTCCGGGGTGATGACCATGCCGTTGGGGAACTGTATGTCGCCTGCCACCTGACGGCGCTGGCCGTCCGGCGTGACCAGCTCGATCCAGCCCGGCTCGGGCGCCCAGCCCGTCGCGGGGTCGAAGTTGAGCTTAGCGCCGTTGATGTAAGTGTTGCCCCGGCCATCCACCACGATCTCGTTGGCCGCCTGGTCCGCGACGGTGACCCAGTGGCCAGCCGGCTCCTGGCGGCGCAGCTTGTCCCCCGTGGTGAGCAGCCGGCCGTCCGGCAGCCAGTCGATGGACCAGCCCATTTGCTGCTCGGCCGGGGTGGGCAGGAACTCGGCCGTGCCGTCCGGGGCGACGGCTCCGATCTGCTGGGCGACCCAGTTGGCGAACCACAGCCGGCCATCGTGCCAGCGGGCTGATTCCGGGATGCCCAGGCCGCTCAGCAGGACCTCTGGTGCAGGCATGACGCCTCCTCGTGTCGTGGGCTTGTCTACCAGCTACACGAATGGCCCCCCGGCAAATCGACAGCCGGCTGTTAAGCTCAGTACCAAGCAAGCGTTTGGTGGGCCGGGAGGTGCGTGTGGGGCGGCTGGACGGGAAGGTCGCGCTGATCACCGGCGGCGCGCGTGGCATGGGCAAGTCGCATGTGCGGCACTTCGTGGCCGAGGGTGCCCGGGTGGTGTTCGGCGACGTGCTGGACGATAAGGGCGAGTTCGTGGCGGCCAAACTGCCCGCAGGCTCTTGCCGCTACGTGCACCACGACGTAACCAGCGAGGCCGAATGGGCGGCGGCGGTGAGTACCACGCTGACGGCGTTCGGCAAATTGGACGTTCTGGTGAACAACGCGGGAGTGCTGACGTTCGCGCCGATCGCGGACATGCCGCTGGCGGAGTTCAAACGGGTGCTGGAGATCAATGCGGTGGGCTGCTGGCTCGGCATGAAGTCGGTCATCGGGCCGATGACCGAAGCGGGCGGCGGGTCGATCGTGAATATCTCCTCGGTCGAGGGGTTCACCGGCGCGGCCGGGCTGTCCGCGTACAGCGCGAGCAAGTTCGCGGTGCGCGGGATGACCAAGGCGGCCGCGCAGGAACTGGGCCGGCTGGGCATCCGGGTCAACTCGGTGCACCCGGGCGGGGTGCTGACCAGCATGACGCTGTCCCGGGCCGACACGTTCGACCACGTAGACCCGGAAGCGCTGCTGAAGTCGATGCCGATCGCGCGGTTCGCCGACCCGGCCGAGATCTCCCAGCTGGTCATCTTCCTGGCCTCGGACGAGTCGTCCTACTCGACCGGCAGCGAGTTCATTGCCGACGGTGGGCTGCTGTCCGGCCCTGGTTACTAGGGAGCGGTGATGAACGACGCGCTCACGCTGGGCGGCCGGGTGGCCATCGTTACCGGCGCGGCGAATGGGCTGGGCCGGGCCGAGGCCTGCGGGCTGGCCCGGGCCGGCGCCCGGCTGGTGCTGAATGACCTGGCCGCGGATGAGCTGGGCGCGGTCGCCAACGAGATCCGGGCCGGCGGCGGCCAGGCGGTGGCCTGCCCGGGCGACATCGGCGACTGGCAGACCGGGCAGGACCTGGTGGCGGCCGCGCTCGGCGGGTACGGGCAGCTGGACATCCTGGTCAACAACGCCGGGCTGGTCCGGGACCGGATGGTGTTCTCCATGTCCGAAGCGGAGTGGGACCTGGTCATCCGGGTGCACCTGCGCGGTCACTTCGTGACCACCCGGTTCGCCACCGAGCACTGGCGCGCGGCCAGCAAGGCGGCGGGCGGCCCGGTCTACGCCCGGATCATCAACACGTCGTCGGAGGCGTTCCTGCTCGGCTCGCCGGGCCAGCCCAACTACGCCGCGGCCAAGGCCGGGATCACCGCGCTCACCCTGTCCACCGCGCGGGGCTGCGCCCGGTACGGGGTGCGGGCCAACGCGATCTGCCCGCGCGGCCGGACCGCGATGACCGCGGAGCTGATGGGCGAGGCTCCGGGCGACGGGCCGGACCCGATGGCCCCGGAACACGTCGCCCCGCTGGTCACCTACCTGGCCAGCCCGGCGGCGGCCGGGATCAACGGCGAGGTGTTCGTGGTGCACGGCGGGGTCGCCGCCGTCATGGAACCACCGCGGATCCGGGCCACGTTCCAGGCCGCCGAGCACGGCTCGGCGGACGGCATGTGGTCGCTGGACGCGGTGCACGCCGCGCTGGGCCCGGCATTCAGCGGCGCCGGCGCTGCCGAGACGGACGGTGCCGGGCCGCCCCCGGCCGGGTTCGCGTGCGAGGACACGATCGCCCTGGCCAGCGAGACGATCGGATTCAGCCGGTGAAGCAGCGTGACGTGGTGACCATGACCGACGCGGAAGTAGCCGCGCTGCTCGGGACCTCGCGCAAGGTCCAGCTGGCCACCATCAACCCGGACGGCACGCCGCATCTGGTGACGATGTTCTACACCCTGATCGATGAGCGGATCGCGTTCTGGACCTACCGGACCTCGCAGAAGGCCCGCAACCTGGCCCGCGACCCGCGGCTGGCCTGCCTGGTCGAGGACGGCGAGGACTACTTCGAGCTGCGTGGCGTGCAGGTCACCGGCACGGTGCGCCTCGTGGCGGACCAGGCCGGGGTGCTGGACATCGGCCGCCGGATCGCAGCCGGGCTGGGCGGCGTGCCCGCCGCCGCACTGGACGACTACGTGGCGCACGCCGCCCGCAAGCGGGTCGGCTTCATCGTCGAGCCCACCCGCGTCGTCTCCTGGGACCACCGCAAACTCGTCGCCACCAGCTGACCCGCCGCCCCCGGAATCACATCAGCGCGGTGAGTTTGCGGTCACCGGTGACCGCAAACTCACCGCACTGACGGCAGCTCGTGGCTGGTGGTGGTGGGAGCGGTGGTGCGGGCCCGGCCCAATGCCGCTACATCATCTCGTCGGTGAAGGGGAGGAGGACGGTCTTCAGCTCGGTGTAGGCCTCGATGGCGGGCTGACCGCCTTCCCGGCCGAGGCCGGACTGCTGGAAGCCACCGAACGCGGCGTGCGGCTCCAGCTGGTAGCCGTTGATGCCGATGGTGCCGGCCCGGATGGCCTTGGTCATCCGCATGGCCCGCTTGAGGTCGCTGGTCCACACCGTGGCGGCCAGCCCGTACTCGGTGTCGTTGGCCACCCGGACCGCCTCGTCCTCGTCGCTGAACGGGATGACCGACAGCACCGGGCCGAAGATCTCTTCCCGGGCGATCGCCATCTCATTGGACACGTCGGTGAACACCGTGGGCGCGACGAAGTTGCCCTCGGCCAGCTCACCGTCGCTGCGGGTGCCGCCGCAGACCAGCCGGGCGCCTTCGGCCTGGCCCTGCTCGATCAGGCCGAGCACCCGGTCCAGCTGCCGCGTGTTGATCAGCGGTGACGCGGTGACGGCCGGGTCGAACGGGTTGCCGTAGCTGACCAGGCCGCCGATCATCTCGGCCATGGCCAGGAACTCGTCGGCCACATCCCGGTGCACCAGCGCCCGGGTCTGCGCCAGGCAGACCTGGCCGGACAGGCCCATGGTCACGGTGCCCATGGTGATCGCGGCGGCCGTGCCCACGTCGGCGTCGGCGAACACCACGGCCGGGCTCTTGCCGCCCAGCTCCAGGGTGACCCGCTTGAACGTGCCCGCCGCGGCGGTCATGATCCGGCGGCCGACGGCCCGGCTTCCGGTGAACGAGAGCTTGTCCACCATCGGGTGGTTGATCAGCGCGTCCCCGGTGGGGTCGCCGGGACCGGTGACCACGTTGAGCACCCCGCCGGGCAGGCCGGCTTCCTCGATCAGCCGGACCAGCCGGAGCACCGCGAAGGTGGCGTACTCCGACGGCTTGACCACCACCGTGCAGCCCGCCGCCAGCGCCGGGGCGAGCTTCTGCGCGGCCAGCATCAGCGGGGCGTTCCACGGGATGACCGCGCCGACCACGCCGACCGGTTCGCGCAGCGTCATGACCAGGTGGTCGCCGCCCTGGTAGGCCGGCAGCGTCTGGCCGGCCAGCTTGTCCACCCAGCCCGCGTGGTGATCGAACACGTCGGCCAGGAAGGCCGGCGAGGTGGCGTAGACCGAGCCGAACGTGAGCGGCACGCTGTTGTCCAGCGCCTGCAGCCCGAGCAGCTCATCGCCGTGCTCGCGGACCAGGTCGGCGATCCGGCGCAGCACCCGGATCCGTTCGGTGGCCCGGGCCCGCGGCCACGGCCCCTCGTCGAAGGCGCGGCGCGCGGCCCGCACCGCGCGGTCCACGTCGGCGGGGCCGGCGATGGGGAACCCGGCTACCGGCTCCCCGGTGGCCGGATGCCGGTGTTCCCAGGCCTGCTCATCCTGGGCTGCCGACCAGGTCCCGTCGATCAGCATGAGGCCGTCGCTGAGGCCGAGCTCGTCGCGTTTCGGCTTGATGGATACCACCATTGGCCTGCCCCTTAATAGAACACGTTCTAGTTCTGCGGTCAGATTACACCGGGGGGTTGGCCGCGGCCAGCGTTCGCAGCCGAGGGCCGCCGGGGATCAGGCCGGGGGGTCGGTTACGGCCAGGAAAGCCGGGCGCTCGCCGCCGCCGTGCACCAGCAGGGCCGAGCCGGTCAGGTAAGCGGCGGCCGGGGAGGCCAGGAACAGGCAGGCAGCCGCCACGTCGGCCGGGGTGGCCATCCGGCCCATCGGGATGGTGCCGCCGACCGCCGCCGCCCCGGCCGCGTCGCCGAAGTGCGCACCGGCGGCGGAGGTGCCGGTCGCCACCGGCCCGGGGATCACCGTGTTCACCCGGACCCTGGGCGCCCATTCGACGGCGAGCGTGGCGGCCAGGTTGTGCAGGCCGGCCTTGGCCGCGCCGTAAGCCGCGGTACCGGGCGACGGCCGGGTGCCGCTGACACTGCCGATCATGATGATCGACCCGCCGCCGGGCTGGTCCTGCATGACCGTGTTGGCCGCCTGGGCCACGTACAGCGGCGCGATCAGGTTCAGTTCGACGACCTTGGCGTGGAACCGCGGCGACGCGGTGGCGGCGGCCGCGGGCGGCGACCCGCCCGCGTTGCTGATCACCAGGTCCAGCCGGCCGAACCAGCTGGCGGCGGTGCGGATCAGCCGCTGTACCTGCCCGGCGTCCCGCACGTCGGCCGGCTCGAACACGGCCGCGCGGCCGTCCGCCGCGAGCGGTTCGGCCGGCTCGGACCGGCCGCAGACCAGCACGTCGGCGCCGGCCGCGAGGAACGCGCGCGCGAGGCCCGCACCGATCCCCCGGGTGCCACCGGTCACCAGCACGGCCCGGCCCGCGTGTTCGGCTCCGGGCCCAGCCGCGCTATTCAAGACCGGCTAGTGAGCGTAGGCCCGGAGGATCTGCCCAGGCGGCCGGTGCGGGTTGGGCGTGAATAGTGCGGCTCTCCGGTGAGCACATGCCCTCATGTTAGGTTGGCCACCAAGCAAGCGCTAGGTAACATCAGCGAGGTGGCGATGGGCATCGAGCTGCGCAGCCGGGACGGCATCGCCGAGGTGATCATCAACTTCCCGCCGGTCAACGCGCTGCCCGCGCAGGCCTGGTTCGGGCTGGCCGACGCGGTGACCGGGGCCGGCGCCGACCCGGCCACCCGGGTGGTGATCCTGGCCGCCGAGGGCCGCGGTTTCTGCGCCGGGGTGGACATCAAGGAGATGCAGCGCACCCCGGGTCACACCGCGCTGATCGACGCCAACCGGGGCTGCTACGCGGCGTTCGGCGCGGTTTACGACTGCGCGGTCCCGGTGATCGCCGCGGTGCATGGGTTCTGCCTGGGCGGCGGCGTCGGGCTGGCCGGGAACGCGGACATCGTGCTGGCCGCGGAGGACGCCAGCTTCGGCCTGCCCGAGGTGGACCGGGGCGCGCTCGGCGCGGCCACCCACCTGGCCCGGCTGGTGCCGCAGCCGCTGATGCGGGCCATGGTGTACACCTGCCAGACGGTCAGCGCCCAGCAGTTGCTCAGCTTCGGCACCGTGCTCGATGTCGTGCCCACGACACGGCTGCGCGATGCCGCCCACGAGCTGGCTAAGCAGATCGCGGCCAAGGACCCGGCCGTGATCCGGCTGGCCAAGCAGTCGCTGAACGGCATCGACCCGGTTGACGTGCAGCGGTCCTACCGGTACGAGCAGGGCTTCACGTTCCAGCTCAACCTGGCCGGCGTGGCCGAGCAGGCCCGCCAGGCGTTCGTGGACGGGCAACGGTGAGCGCCGATGCTGGCCGGGGGGCCGACCCCCCGGAACCCCCCGATCGGCCCTGCGGGCCGAGCCGGCCGCTGACGCGGCCAGCAGAGGTTTCCGCTGGACGGCGCGAACATCCCTGGAGACACAGTGACGGTGCTTAGCCCCGGCGACGTCGCGGCGGAGCTGCGCTCCGGGATGACCATCGGGATCGGCGGCTGGGGGTCGCGGCGCAAGCCGATGGCGCTGGTCCGGGCGATCCTGCGGGCCGGCCTGACCGATCTGGAGATCGTCAGCTACGCCGGCCCGGACGTCGGCCTGCTGCTGGCCGCGGGGCGGGTCCGGAAGGTGGTCACCGGCTTCGCGTCGCTGGACAGCATCCCGCTCGAACCGCACTTCCGGCAGGCCAGGCAGAACGCCAGTATCCGGCTGATGGAGCTGGATGAGGGCATGCTGCAGCTGGGCCTGCAGGCCGCCGCGCACCGGCTGCCGTTCCTGCCGATCCGGGCCGGCCTGGGCTCGGACGTGATGCGGGTGAACCCGGAGTTGCGCACGGTGCGCTCGCCCTACCCGGACGGGGAGGAACTGGTCGCCATGCCGGCCCTGCGGCTGGACGCCGCGCTGGTCCACCTCAACCGGGCCGACGAGCACGGGAACGCACAGTACCTGGGGCCGGACCCGTACTTCGACGACCTGTTCTGCCTGGCCGCCGAGCGTGCGTTCGTCTCGTGCGAGAACATTGTGCCGACCGGGCAGCTGCTGGAAACTGGCCCGCCGCAGAGCCTGCTGATCAACCGGGCCATGGTGCACGGCGTGGCGCCCACCCCGCGCGGTGCGCACTTCACCAGCTGCGTCCCGGACTATCCGCGGGACGAGGCATTCCAGGCCGGGTACGCGGCCGCCGCGGCCAGCCCGCAGGCATGGGCGGAGTTCCAGGACCGCTACCTGTCCGGCGATGAGGCCGCCTACCACCAGGCCGTCAAGGAGTTCCACGACGAGAGAGCGGTGGCGGCCAGGTGAGTGAGCCGTCGCGGGCGGAGATCTGTGTGGCGGCGTGCGCCGACGCGTGGCGCGGCGACGGCGCCATCCTGGCCAGCCCGATGGGCCTGATCCCCAGCCTCGGCGCCCGGCTGGCCCGGCTCACCTCCGCCCCGGACCTGCTGCTCACCGATGGCGAGGCGTGCCTGCTCGACGCAGACCAGGCGGTCGAGGGCTGGCTGCCGTACCGGGCGGTGTTCACCATGGTCGCGGCGGGCCGCCGGCACGTGATGATGGGCGCCAGCCAGCTGGACCGGTTCGGTAACCAGAACATCTCCTGCATCGGCGACTGGGCCCGGCCCAGAGCCCAGCTGCTCGGGGTGCGCGGCGGCCCGGGCAACACCATCAACCACCCGGTCAGCTACTGGGTGCCCAGGCACTCGTCCCGCGTGTTCGTCCCGGCGGTGGACATGGTCAGCGGCGTCGGCTACGACCGGGCGGCCGGCCTCGCCGCACAACAGGCCCGGTTCCACGAACTCCGGGTGGTGGTGACCAACCTGGCCGTGCTGGACTTCCAGACCCCGGAGCACAGCATGCGGCTGCGCTCGGTGCACCCCGGCGTCACCGTCCAGGAGGTGACCGAAGCCACCGGCTTCCCGCTGGTCATCCCGGCCGGCGTCGCCCGCACCCGCGAGCCCACCCCAGCCGAACTGGCCCTGATCAGGGACCGGCTTGACCCGGGCACGAGCCGCGACCGCGAGGTGCCAGACTCATGATCCGCACGCCGCTGACCAGCCTGCTCGGGATCAGCGCCCCGATCGTCCAGGCCGGTATGGGCTACGTGTCCGGCGCTGGGCTGGCCGCGGCCACCTCACGCGCGGGCGGGCTGGGTGTGATCGCCTCGGCGACGATGAGTCCCGGCGAGTTGCGTTCGGCAATAAAGGCAGTTAAGGAACGAACGGATGCGCCGTTCGCGGTGAACCTGCGGGCGGACGCGGCCGACGCGGCGGAGCGGGCCGACCTGATCATCGACGAGCGGGTGCCGGCCGCCTCGTTCGCCCTCGCCCCGCGGCCAGAGCTGATCGGCCGGCTGCGCGACGCCGGGGTGATCACGATCGCCTCGGTCGGCGCGCGGCGGCACGCGGAAAAGGTGGCCGCCTGGGGCATCGACGCGGTGATCGCGACCGGTGCCGAGGGTGGCGGCCACACCGGTGCGGTGCCGGCCAGCCTGCTCATCCCGCAGGTGGTGGACGCGGTGGACGTGCCGGTGATCGCGGCGGGCGGGTTCTTCGATGGCCGCGGGCTGGCCGCCGCGCTCAGCTACGGTGCGGCCGGGATCGCGATGGGCACCCGGTTCCTGCTGACCAGCGACAGCCCGGTGGCCGACCAGGTCAAGCAGGTGTACCTGGCCAGCGATGTGACCGGCACGGTGGTCACCACGCGGGTGGACGGAGTGCCGCACCGGGTGCTGCGCACGCCGCTGGTGCAGCGGCTGGAGCAGGCCGGCCGCGTGCGTGGGCTGGCCCGGTCGGTGCGCAACGCGGCCGCGTTCCGCGGCCTGTCCGGGCTGAGCTGGGCCGAGCTGCTCCGGCAGGGCCGGGCCATGCGCCGCTGCAGCGAGCTGAGCTGGGCCCAGGTGCTGATGGCGGCGAACACCCCGATGCTGCTCCGGGCGGCCATGGTGGACGGCCGGCCAGACCTCGGCCTGATGTCCGCGGGCCAGGTCACTGGGCTGATCGGGGACCTGCCGTCGTGCGCCGAGCTGATCACGCGGATCACCGCCGAAGCCGAGCAAATCCTGGCCCGGCTGCCCACGCTACTGACCCCAGCCCCAGGCCCAACCCAAGCTTCAGCCCCAGCCCCGGGGCAGGCCCGGGCCCCGGGCCAACCGAGTGACTGAAACAGTCAGGCGGTCCAGACCGCGTGGCTGAACCATTCATGTTGTGGCGATGCCGGTGGCGGCGGCTATGGCCGCACCTCGGTGACGGGCCGTTGGGCGAAATGGCGGGGATGTGTTTAGCGGTCGGCGGCTGGGTTAGCTAGGCACACGTCCCGGCCTGGCCAGGCGGCCTGGCCGGCCCACAGTCGTCCCGGGCAATGGCATCCCCTGACCATTGCCCGGGGCCGTGGGTGGGCGCCCCCGAACCCGTGATTCAGCGCGCCGGCGAACCAAGCCGGCCAATGACGCGCGCCGCTATCCGGTCGGCCGCCATGGGGCCACGCCGTCCCAAAGCCGCGTAGGGTAGCGCCTCTGAGCCAATCATTCAATAGACTGACCGTTATTATTGTCTGACCCCACCCGCCATTATCGGCCATTACCAGGTACGATGCCTATTAATGATCTTGACAGATGGGCGTCCGGCCTCTCAGATCAGAAAATTTTCATTCAGATCGGTTTACGTATCGCTCTTGTGGCCACTTCACGCTTCATCCTAAAACCGGATGAGCGGGAGGAAGTATGAAGGTTCATCGTTTTATCACCGCAACGGCGGGAGCCCTGGCCATGACCATTGGCCTGTCCGTGGCGGCCGCCGAGGCGGCGAGTGCGGCCCCGGTGCGCGGCAGCGCCCAGTCGGCCGCCACCGCCAGCCACGCCACCGCAAGCCGTGCCACCGTGCCGGTGACGGGTACGTTCACGAACTCGGCCGGCCAGGGCACGTTCAGCGGGACGTTCACCCCGCAGCGGTTCAGCGTGGTGGGCCGCACGGTGGAGGCGACCGGGCTGCTCAGCGGCACCCTGACCGACGCCAACGGGAACTCGCTCGGCACCGTCAGCCGCACGGTGACCATGCCGGTGAGCATCCCCGGCGTCACCGGCGCGACCGGTGCGCCGAATGCGGCCAACGCGGTGGCCGCCCCGTCGTGCAGCATTCTCAACCTGGTGCTGGGGCCGCTGAACCTGAATCTGCTCGGGCTGAACGTGTCCCTCAACCAGGTGGTGCTGAACATCACCGCCATCCCTGGGGTCGGCAATCTGCTCGGCAACCTGCTCTGCGCGGTCGCCAATCTGCTTAATGGTGGCGGCTCGCTGAGCACCCTGCTGAACTCGATCGTCGCCCTGCTGAACCAGATTCTCGCCGCACTGTAACGGCGGGACGTCCCGGCGGCCCCGGGTAATGGCTGCACCGCCACTACCCGGGGCCGCCACTACCGGGGCCGCCACTACCCGGGGCCGCCGCCTACCTCCGCAGGCTCAGAGCCGCTCGATGATGGTGATGTTGGCCTGGCCGCCGCCCTCGCACATGGTGACCAGGCCGTACCGGCCGCCGGTCCGGTCCAGCGCGTGCAGCAGGGTGGTGAGCAGCCGGGCGCCGGTGGCGCCGAGTGGGTGACCGAGCGCGATCGCGCCGCCGGAGACGTTCACCCGGGCCAGGTCGGCCCCGGTCTCCCGCTGCCACGCCAGCACGACCGGGGCGAACGCCTCGTTGATCTCGATCAGGTTGATCTCGCCCAGGGTCAGCCCGGCCCGGGTCAGCGCGTGCCCGGTGGCTGCGATCGGCGCGGTGAGCATCAGCACCGGGTCGTCGCCGCGCGCGCTGAGGTGATGGATCCGGGCCCGCGGCCGCAGCCCGTGCTCTCGGACCGCCCGGGGCGAGGCGATCAGCAGCGCGGCCGCGGCGTCCGCGATCTGGCTGGACAGCGCGGCGGTGACCGTCCCACCGGGGCGCAGCGGGGCCAGCGCGGCCATCCGTTCCGGCGACGTGTCCCGGCGCGGGCACTCGTCCTCGGTCACCCCGGCATAGCCGGCGATCTCATCCCGGAACAGGCCGCCGTCGATCGCGGCCACCGCCCGCTGATGGCTGCGCAGCGCGTACGCCTCCAGTTCGGCCCGGCCGAGCCCCCACTTGGCCGCGATCAGGTCGGCCGCGCGGAACTGGGAGATCTCCTCGCCGCCGTACCTGGCCTGCCAGCCGGCCGACCCGCCGAACGGGTCGGCCATGCCGTACGCCTGCCCGGCCAGCATGGCGGCGGCGATCGGGATCATGCTCATGTTCTGCACCCCGCCCGCCACCACCAGGTCAGCGGTGCCGCTGAGCACCGCCTGGGCGGCGAAGTGCACCGCCTGCTGCGACGAGCCGCACTGCCGGTCCACGGTGACCCCGGGCACCGCCTCGGGCAGACCGGCGGCCAGCCAGGCGGTCCGGGCGATGTCGCCGGCCTGCGGCCCGATGGTGTCCACGCAGCCGAACACGACGTCGTCCACGGCCACCGGGTCGGCCCCGGCCCGGTCAAGCACGGCCCGGATGACGTGCCCGCCGAGATCGGCCGGGTGCGCGGCGGCCAGCCCGCCGCCGCGGCGGCCCACCGGGGTGCGCACCGCGTCGATGATGAACGCCTCGGTCACCGGGCCTCCTCGGCTCAGCCCTGCCCGCCTGGCCGGCTTACGCCCCGCTGGCCCCGGGCCTACACTGGCTAGAACACGTTCTACTTTACCGTCGGGGCCGCGGATCGCCAGTGGGCCGCCGCCGCGGGGCACCAGTGGAGGGCGGATGGACCTGAGCTACACGCCGGAACAGGAGAAGCTCCGCCAGGAACTGCGCGGGTACTTCGCCGCGCTGATGACCCCGGACGTCCGCGCCGCGCTGGACAGCGGCGGCGACTACGGCACCGGCGAGGCGTACCGGCAGGTGGTCCGGCAGCTCGGCCGGGACGGCTGGCTCGCGCTGAGCTGGCCCGCGGAGTACGGCGGGCGGGACGCGGCCATGCTGGACCAGCTCATCTTCACCGACGAGGCGGCGGCGGCCGGGGTGCCGGTGCCGTTCCTCACCATCAACACGGTGGGCCCGACCATCATGCGGTTCGGCACCCCGGAGCAGAAGGCGCACTACCTGCCCCGGATCGCGGCCGGCGAGATCCACTTCTCGATCGGGTACTCCGAGCCGGAGGCCGGTACCGACCTGGCCGCCCTGCGCACCCGCGCGGTTCGCGACGGGACGGATTACGTGATCAACGGGCAGAAGATGTGGACCAGCCTGATCCAGTACGCGGACTATGTGTGGCTAGCCTGCCGGACCGACCCGGACGCGCCCCGGCACCACGGCCTGTCCATCCTCATCGTGCCGACCGACGCGCCGGGCTTTTCCTGGACGCCGGTGCCCACCATGGCCGGCCCGACCACCAGCGCCACCTACTTCTCGGACGTACGGGTGCCCGCCTCGGCCCGGGTCGGGGCCGAGAACCAGGGCTGGCCGCTGATCACCAACCAGCTCAACCACGAGCGGGTCGCGCTCACCTCGGCCGCGCCGATCCGCACCGCGCTGCGCGAGGTGCGGGACTGGGCCGCCGCGACCAAGCAGGCGTCCGGCCAGCGGGTCATCGACGCCGAATGGGTGCAGGTCAACCTGGCCCGGGTGCACGCCAAGGCCGAGTTCCTGAAGCTGCTCAACTGGCGGATCGCGGCCGAGGCCGGCCAGGGGCTGAGCCCGGCCACGGCATCGGCCTGCAAGGTATTCGGCACCGAGTTCGCCACCGAGGCGTACCGGCTGCTGATGGAGGTGCTCGGCGCGGCGGCCACCGTGCAGGCCGGCTCGCCCGGCGCCGCGCTGGCCGGCCGGATCGAGCGGCTGCACCGCTCGGCGCTCATCCTCACCTTCGGCGGCGGCACCAACGAGGTGCAGCGGGACATCATCGCCACGGTCGGCCTCGGGCTGCCCGCCGCACGCCGCTGAACCCAGGAAGGCACCCCTGATGGATTTCCTTCTGAACGCCAGTGCCCTCGAACTCGCCGCCCTGACCAGAAGCATCCTGGCGGGCGGACGGCGTAACGGTGCGGCGGCCGACGGCACGGCCGGCGCGGCCGGGCTGGACGACGGGCTCTGGGCCGACCTGGCCAAGGCGGGTGTGCTGTCCGCCGGGCTGCCCGAGTCGCTGGACGGCGCGGATGCCGGGCTGCTGGCCCAGTGCGCGGTTCTGACCGAGATCGGCCGGGTCATCGCGCCGGTGCCCTACCTGGAGACGATCGTGCTCGGCGCCGGCGCGGTGGCCCGGTTCGGCACGCCGGAGCAGCAGCGCCGCTGGGCCGGGCCGGCCGGCCGCGGTGAGGTGGTCCTGACCGCCGCGCTGGCCGAGCCGGACGGCGACGACCCAGCGCGGCCGACCACCACCGCGACACCGGCCGCGCCCCCCTCACCCGCGGCTCCCCCCTCATCTAGCGCCGCACCCGCGGCTTCCCCCTCCACCGCCGCACCCGCGGCTCCCCCCTCACCCACCGCTCCGCCCGCGGCTCCCCCCTCACCCACTGCCGCGCGGGCGCCAGCAGGCTGGGTGTTGTCCGGGGTGAAGACCATGGTGGCGGCGGCACCAGAGGCGGACTGGCTGCTGGTGCCGGCGGCCACGCCGGATGGCACTGCAGTGTTCCTGGTCGGCGCGGGCGCGCCCGGCGTGACCGTGCAGCGGCAGCAGGCCACCGGCGGGCTGAGCACCGGCCAGCTGGTGCTGGCTGACGTGGCCGTGCCCGCGGACCAGGTGCTGGGCAGCGACCCGGACGGCCAGCGGGCGGCGGCCTGGCTGGCCGGGCACGGCACGGTCGGGCTGTGCGCAGTCCAGCTCGGGGTGCTGGAACGGGCGCTGGAGATGACCGCCGGGTACACCCAGAGCCGGGTCCAGTTCGGCCGGCCGATCGGCACCTTCCAGGCGGTGCGGCAGCGGCTGGCCGACGCGTACACCGACGTGGAGGCGGTCCGGCTGACCATGTGGCAGGCCGCGTGGCAGCTGGCCGAGGGGCTGCCCGCCGGCACCGCCATCGCCACCGCCAAGTTCTGGGCGGCCGACGCCGGGCACCGGGTCGCACACACAGCGGTGCATCTGCACGGCGGGGTCGGCATTGACGTGAGTTACCCGCTGAACCGGTATTTCACCGCGGCTAAGCGTGCCGAGTTCGCCCTCGGCGGGGCGACCACCCAGCTGCGCCACATCGGCGCGGCCCTGGCCCAGTCCAGCTGACCGGAAGTCCAATCCGTGAACTGACGGGGGCGCCTATACGTGAAATGAGGGGCGGGGGGGAATCCCCGCTTTTCAGTAAAGGGGAGACCTATGAAATGCTTGCAGTGCGGCAGCGATGCCGCCACGGGGCCGGCACCTGCTCGGGGTGTGGGGCAGCGATACCCACCGCGGCCGAGGCGGCCACCCTCACCCAGGGCGGAGGCGGCCTGGCGTTCCGCTTCGACGCCGCGCGCTGGACGACCGCCGACCGGGTCGCCGGGGGCGCCACCCTGATCCTGTTCATCAGCCTGTTCCTGCCCTGGTTCTCAGTCAGTGCGAGCTTCGGCGACTTCGGCTCGAGTTCGTCGGTGGACGCGCTGACCGCGCATGGCTACCTGTACCTGGTGCTGCTGCTGGCCCTGGGCATGCTAGGTTACCTGGTCCTGTCGGCGGCCCTGGACACCAGGCCGGCGCTGCCGCTGCGCCATGAGCAGACCCTCGGCGGCGCGGCCGCGGTCAACCTGCTGCTGGTGCTCATCGGCATGCTCATCATGCCCGGCGGCGGTTCGTCGCTGGTCAAGGTGAGCTGGGACTTCGGGGCGTTCATCGGGCTGGCCGCGGCGATCGTGGCCGTCGCCCCACTGGCCGCCGCGGTACTCCGGGCCCGGTCCAGCCGCACCGCGTAGTTCCCGCCATTCCCCCGGATGGCCACGCCGGGGGAATTCGGCATTATTAGGCGCCAGCCGTTCAGCTATTCCGGCAAAACGGCTGTCGTGCGGCCGTTGTTCGGCACAGCAGAACACTCAACCGTTTAAGCGATAAGTCGCAACTCGTTTTTAACGAACATCACCAGGACGCGCCGGAAAGCTCAATGCTGTTTCCATCCGGCGGTGCCATACTTGGCGGCTATGTCCATGTGGATCTTCAAGGAGGACGGCAGCGAAGCCGGCCTCCGGGTCGCGGTCAAAGATCTCATCGACGTTGCCGGGCTGCCCACCACGGCAGGGTCCCGGGCGGTCGCGGCCCATGCGGCCCCCGCGGCCACCGACGCCCCCTGCCTGGCCGGGCTGCGCGCCGCGGCGGCCCGCGGCGAGGCCCATTTCGTCGGCAAGACCAACCTGCACGAGCTGGCCTACGGGATCAGCGGGATCAACGCGGCGTTCGGCACGCCGGTCAATCCACTCGACCCGGCGCGGGTCCCGGGCGGCTCGTCGAGCGGGTCGGCGGTGGCGGTGGGCAGCGGCGAAGCCGATGTCGCTTTCGGCTCGGACACCGGTGGCTCGATCCGCATCCCGGCCGCCTGCTGCGGGGTGGCCGGGCTGAAGACGACCTGGGGCCGGATACCGCTGACCGGGGTGTGGCCGCTCGCACCGAGCCTGGACACGGTGGGCCCGATGGCCCGCGACGTGGCTGGGCTGGTGGCCGGGATGGCGCTGCTCGAACCGGGGTTCACGGTGACCGCCGGGCCACCGCCCCGGGTCGGCCGGGTGGACATCGGCGCGGACCCGGTCATCGACGCGGCGGTGGACGCGGCGCTGGCCGACGTCGGCTGGCCGGTAATCCAGGCCGAACTGGCCGGGCTGGACGCCGCCACCAGCGCGGCGATGACCATCCTCGACGCTGAGGCATGGGCGTCCGACGGTGCGCTGGCCGAGTCCGCCCCGGACCAGATCGGCCGGGATGTGCTGGCCCGGCTGCGCCAGGCGAGCACGACCACCGAGGCGGCACTCGGCGCGGCCTGGCAGCGGGCCGCAGTCTGGCGGGCCACCGTGGCCGCGCTGTGGGAGCAGGTGGACCTGCTCGCGCTGCCCACGCTGCTCGGCTTCCCGCCGACGCTGGACCATTCCCGGGACATGGTGCAGATCCGCGGGATCACCTCGGCGGTGAACCTGGCCGGGGTGCCGGCGCTGGCCCTGCCGGTGCCGTCCGGCGGCCCGCTGCCCGCGAGCATCCAGCTGATTGGCCCGGCCGGCGCCGAGGACCGGCTGCTGGCCGCGGGCGCCGCGCTGGAGCAGGCGGTGCGGGGCTTACCCGGCCTGGTCGGGATGCCGGCTGCGCACCGTGATCGTGGCTGACCAGCTGCCCGAGTTGCCGGTGAAGCTGTCGCCGTTGACGCCCAGGTACAGGCGGCCGCTGGCCGCGCTCAGCTGCGCCGAGCTGCCCACCTCGAAGGGCGCCCCGTCGCCGATCCGGGCAATCAGCGACCAGCAGGTCAGGCTGGGCGCCGGGAACTGCGCGCTCTGCGCCGGATAGCTGGTCGCGGGCGTGCAGCCGCCCATGCCGGCCGGGCTTTCGCTCGCCGACGTGGCCCCGATGTAGATCTCGCCGGCCGCGGTAATGGTCAGCTGCTGGCCGCCCGGCACGGTGATGCCGGTGTCGGCCCATTCCTGGCTGCCCGGCACGGCCCTGGCGTACGTGCTGCCCGGGGTGGCGGCGCTGGGCGTGGGTGTTGCGGTGGGTGGCGGCGGGCCCCCGGACCCGGCGGGCTGGGTACGGCCCGGCGACGGCGACGAGGAGGCCGCCACGGCCATGGTCATCCCGGACCCGGACCCGGATGCGGCCCGGTGCCGGTGCCGGTGTGCGGCGGGCGGATGCGTGCCGCGGGCCTTCAGCACCGAGGCCGGGTCAGGCAGCCGGGCCGCCGCCCTGGCCGGGTGCGGAGCGTGCCGGACCGCGGGCTGCAGCACGCCGGTCAGCATGACGGCCACCAGCACGCCAGCCGCGCCGGTCCCGGCGCCGGCCGCGGCCCACAGCCGGGACCGCCGCCGTCGCCCCGGGTGCCGTGGCGGGGCGACGGCGGCGGCGCGCGGACGCGGCACGTTCCTGAGCAGACGCGGCCCGGCCGCGGTCACCGTCGGTTCGTCATCGGTGGCCGCCGGCTGGTGGCCCGGCACGGGAAGCTCGCCGCCCACCACGGCCAGCTCCATACCTGTCTGGGGGATCTCACCGCCCATCCCGGCCAGCTGGCTAGCTGCCCGGGGACGCGCTGAGCCGACTTCAGCCCACCCGCGGCTGGCCACGGCGAGCTGGGCCGCCGGCCCAGCGCTAGGCGGCACGGGGATGTGGCTGCCCGTCTTGGGCAGCCACACCGGGCTGTCCTCGGCCCGGACTGGCTGGTCCGCGGGCGCATCCCAGCCGGGCAAGGCCGCCGCTTCGTGCTGTGCAGCCGGGTCGTGTACTGCCTGCTCGTCTGCCGCGTGGGCGCCGACCGCGCCGGCCAGCGCCGCCTCAGCCCGTACCGCCTCAGCCAGCGCCGCCTCAGCTCGTACCGCCTCAGCCAGCGCCGCCTCAGCTCGTACCGCCTCGGCCAGCGCCGCCTCGGGCGCGGCGAACCGGGCCAGCGTCGCGACCACCGGGGCCGGTAGCCAGTCCTCGGCCGGGCGGGCCGCACCGAGTTCGGTCCGCAGTTCAGCCGGACTGGGCCGCTCGCCGGGGTCCTTGGCCAGGCAGCGCTCGACCAGCGGGCGCAGCCGCCCGGGCAGCGTGTCCGTGCTGGGCTGGCCGTACACGACCCGGTAGAGCAGCGCCGCCATCGACCCGGCGCCGAACGGGCCCTGCCCGGTCGCGGCGAACGCGAGCAGCGTCCCCAGGCTGAACACGTCGCTGGCCGGGCCGACCGGGCCGCCCTCGGCCTGTTCCGGTGACATGAAGCCAGGCGAGCCCATCACCATGCCCGCCAGGGTCAGCGAGGCGGCACCGGCCGCCCGGGAGATGCCGAAGTCGATGACCCGCGGCCCGTCCGCGGCGACCAGCACGTTGGACGGCTTGAGATCGCGATGCACCAGATCGGCCGCGTGGATCGCGGCGAGCGCTTCGGCCAGCCCGGCGCCCAGCACCAGGACCGAGGACAGCGGTAAGGCGCCATGCATGCGGACCAGTTCGGCCAGGGACGGCCCGGGGACATAGCTGGCGGCCAGCCAGGGCACCGGCCCGGTGGTGTCCGCGTCGGCCAGCGCGGCGGTGAACTGCCCGCTGACTCGCCCGGCTGCGGCCACTTCCTGGCCGAACCGGGCCCGGAACCCAGGATCCCCGGCCAGATCGGCCCGGATCACCTTCACCGCGACCAGCCCCCCGGCGCCGGGGCGGCCCAGGAACACCGAGCCCATGCCGCCGCAGCCCAGCCGGCCAAGCAGCTGATACGGCCCCACCTGCCGAGGATCGCCGGCTCGCAATCCAACGATCATGCCAAGCCCTCCCACCCCGGCCATCAAGGGTCTCCGGTCAGGAGAACGGCCGGCGGGCGCGCCTGGTTCAGCGCATCTGGTCGAGCCGGCTGAGCGCTTCGGCGGTTTCCTGCACCAGCGACTTGACCAGGTCGGCTACCGGGCGGACCTCGCTCATCCGGCCCACGATCTGGCCCACCGGCATCGGCTGCAGGTCGGGCTGGCCGGATCGCATCAGCCGCTGATGCGCCTCGTTGACCAGCAGATTCTGCAGCGGCATGGGCAGTGGATCAGGCGCGCCGGGCTCGGTCCAGGCCTGTGTCCAGCGGTTCTTGAGCAGCCGCGCGGGCTTGCCGCTGTAGATCCGGGACCGCACCGTGTCCGACGAGGTAGCCGAGAGCAGCGCCTCGCGCAGTGCGGGCAGCGCCGTGCTCAGCGAGTACTCCTCGGTGAGCAGCCAGGCCGAGCCCATCCAGACGCCGACGGCGCCGAGTGCCAGGGCCGCGGCGATCTGCCGGCCGCAGCCGATTCCGCCCGCCGCCAGCACCGGCACCTGGCCGCCGACCGCGTCCACGATCTCCGGGATGAGCACCATGCTGGCGATCTCGCCGGTGTGCCCGCCCGCTTCGTAACCCTGGGCCACCACGATGTCCACCCCGCTGGCCACGTGGCTGCGGGCGTGGTCCGCCTTGCCGGCCAGCGCGGCCACCAGCATGCCGCGGTCGTGGGCCTGCTCGATGATGTCCGCGGGCGGTGACCCGAGCGCGTTCGCGATCAGCCGGGCCGGATGGGCCAGCGCCACCTCGACGTGCTGCCGGGCGACCGAGTGCAGCCAGCCGAGCACGCCGGCCCCGGCGGGCGAGCCGTCGGGCAGCGGCGGCACGCCCAGCTTGACCAGGGTCTGCTCGACGAAGTCCTGGTGTCCTTCCGGGATCAGCTGACCCAGGTCGGCCGGGGCGCCCTCGGTGGGGACCTTGGCGGGCATCACTACGTCGACGCCGTACGGGCGGCCACCGGTATTGCCGTCCAGCCAGTGCAGCACGGCGTCCAGCTCGGCCGGGTCGTTGAACCGGACGCAGCCCAGCACGCCGAGGCCGCCAGCCCGGCTGATCGCGGCGGCCACCCGCTCGGACGGGGTGAAGCCGACGATCGGGTACTCGATGCCGAGCAGGTCGCACAGTGGGGTCCGCACGGGGCTCCTTAGTGGGCGGGCTGGCTGGCGCTGGCTGGCCGGCCAGCGCTCGGCGGGTGCCCCGCTACATAGCGGTGCGCCCAGCCGTAATCGGCTTTGCCGGCCGCGGTGCGGCCGATGGCGCCGACCAGCCAGATGCTGCGCGGCACCTTGTACCCGGCGAGCTCGCTGCGCACGTGCACGGCGAGCTCGTCCAGGTCGATGGGCATGCCCTCGCGGGCCTGTACCAGCGCGGCCACCCGCTGCCCCAGCGTCTCATCCGGCACGCCGATGACCACCGCGTCGAACACGGCGGGGTGCGATTTCAGCGCACCCTCGACCTCTTCCGGGAACACCTTCTCGCCGCCGGTATTCACGCAGGTGTTGCCCCGGCCGAGCAGGGTGATGGTGCCGTCCGCCTCGATCCGGGCCCAGTCCCCCGGCACGGCGTACCGCTTCCCGTCCACCTCGGCGAACATCGCCGCCGTCTTGACCGGGTCCTTGTAGTAGCCGAGCGGCACGTGACCGCCGCGGGCCAGCTTGCCGACCTCGCCCGGTCCGGCCAGGCCGCCCTGCTCGGTCAGCACCACGACCTCCGGGCCGATGCTGACGGTCGGGCCGCCCCGGTGCTCGGCGCCCGCCTGGACCAGGCCGATGCCGGCGAAGCCGGTCTCGGTGGAGCCGATGGCCTCGGTGATGAACACGTTGGGCAGCGCGGCGGCACAGGCGTCCTTGACCACCGGGGAGAACAGCGCCGCGCTGGACGACAGCGACACTAGCGAGGACGCGTCGTAGCTGGCCTCGTGGTAGGCCTCGATCAGCGGCCGGGCCATCGCGTCCCCGATCACCATCATCACGTTGACCTTATGCCGCTCGATCTCGCGCCAGACCTCGTGCGGGTCGAACTTCCGGATCAGCACCACGGTGTCCCCACTGAACAGTGCGCCCAGCGTGGCCACCTGCGCCGCGCCGTGGATCAGCGGGGCGGTGCACAACCGGACCATCCCGGCCGACTCGTGCCCGCGGCGGGACTGCTCCCACTCGTCGGCCAGCACCTCACCGGTGATGAAGTCGATGCCGCCGCCCAGCGTGCGCCAGATGTCCTCGTGCCGCCACATCACGCCCTTGGGCAGCCCGGTCGTGCCACCGGTGTAGATGATGTACACGTCGTCGCTACTGCGCTCGCCGAAGTCGCGGTCCGGCGACCCGGCGGCCAGCGCGTCGTCATAGCTGATCCCGGACCCCGGGCCGCCGGCATCGCTGCCGTCGTCGATGATGACGGTGCCGAGCAGGCGGGGCGCCCCGTCGGCGACCGCGGCCACCCGGGCCGTGTCCTGCCGGTCGTGTACCAGCGCGACCGGGTCCGAGTCGGTGAGCAGATACCGCAACTCGTTCTCGACATAGCGGTAGTTGATGTTGATCGCGACCGCGCGCAGCTTGCACACCGCGATCAGCGTCTCGGCCGCCTCCACCGAGTTGCGCGCGGACACGCCCACGTGGTCGCCGGGACGCACGCCGATGTCAGTTAAGTAGTGCGCCAGCCGGTTGGCGCGTTCATCGACCTCCTGGAAGGTGAACTGCTTGTCACCACAAGCCAGCGCGGTGCGCTCCGGAAAGGCATCCGCCGCGTGCTCGAAGAGGTCGGCGATGTTCAGGCCCATGGGATGAAACTAGAACGTGTTACCGTTTTGGGGCAAGCCTCCGGCGGGCCAAAACTGAGGAGTGACCGGCTCGATGACATCGACCTCCGTGCCCGCGTCCGGCGCGCCCGGCGACGGCACCGAGCCGCCGCACGCGCTGCTCGAGCGGCGCGGCCACGTGCTGATCGTGACCATGAACCGGCCGCGGGTGCGCAACGCGCTGAGTGGGCCGATGATGGCCCTGCTCCGCGAGGCGTGGGATCAGGTGGACAGCGACCCGGGCATCCGGGTCTGCGTGCTGACCGGCGCGGGCGGCGCGTTCTGCGCGGGCGCCGATCTGAAGGCGATGACCCGGTCCCATCCGGGCGAGTCATTCCGCCCCGGGGGCCCGGACATGTCCGCGATACCGGCGCTGCTCAAGGGCCGCCGGCTGACCAAGCCGCTGATCGCCGCGGTGGAAGGCCCGGCCATCGCGGGCGGCACCGAGATCCTGCAGGCCACCGACATCCGGGTGGCTGGGGAGAGCGCCCGGTTTGGCATCTCCGAGGCCCGCTGGGGGCTGTTCCCGCTGGGCGGCTCCGCGGTACGGCTGACCCGGCAGATCCCATACACGGTCGCCGCCGACCTGCTGCTCACCGGCCGGCACATCGGCGCCGCCGAGGCCCGGGACATCGGGCTGATCGGCCACGTGGTGCCGGACGGCCAGGCGCTGGCTAAGGCGCTGGACCTGGCCGGCCTGATCGCGGCCAACGGCCCGGTCGCGGTGCGCGGCATCCTGCGCACGATCCGGGAAACCGAGGGCATGCCGGAGAACGAGGCGTTCCGGGTTGAGGCTGAGATCGGCACCGAGGTGTTCCGCAGCGAGGACGCCAAGGAGGGCCCGCGCGCCTTCACCGAGAAGCGCCGGCCCAACTTCCGCGACCGCTAACCGGCCGGCCGCACCGCTGCCGCCCGGCCCGGCCACCGGCCCGCACCCCCGCGTTACACCCCGCCTCAGTCACATTGCTCCCGAGCGCCGTCGTCATTTCACGCGTTCGGTGCGGCTCGTGCCCGTTTTGTCCCCGGTCTCAGCGCACCGGATCCGTGATAAGCCATCTCGCCCGGCAGGGCGGTCGCGGGGCTGAAAATGGGCACACCTACAGCCCGAGACCCCGTACGAGGCCGTGGCGCGGGGCGGGGACACGGCGGCCCTTAGATAAGCCACCTGCGATTATGCCGGGCGCGGCGTCGGGCTGGGACCCTATTTTTCCGGTCAGTCGTCGCCGGCGAGGCGGAAGCGCGAGGACGAGCAGAGGTGGCGCGGGGCAGGACGGCGAGTTGGGTGGAAGGTGGGGTTAGATGGCGCGGTCGCGGTTGGCCCAGTAGGGGTCGCGGAGGCGGCGCTTGTACAGCTTGCCGTTCGGGTCGCGGGGCAGTTCGGCGACGTAGTCGATGGTGCGCGGCAGCTTGTACCTGGCCAGCCGGCCAGCCAGGAAGTCCTGCAGCTGCCCGTTCAGCTCGGGGCCGGGCTCGGCGCCCTCGGCCGGCTGCACCACCGCCTTGATCTCCTCACCCCAGTCCTCGTGCGGGATGCCGAACACGGCCACGTCGGCCACCGCGGGGTGGCAGTGCAGCTCGGCCTCGATCTCGGCCGGGTAGATGTTCACCCCGCCCGAGATGATCATGTCGCTGCTCCGGTCGCAGAGGAACAGGTAGCCGTCCTCGTCCTGGTAGCCGATGTCGCCCACGGTGAACAGGCCGCCCGACCTGGCCGCCCGGGTCTTCTCCTCGTCCTTGTAGTAGGCGAAGTCGGAAGTGCCCATCTTCATGTAGATCAGGCCCTGCTGGCCGGGGGCGACCTCGTGGCCGGCCCGGTCCAGCACCTTGACCTGCGAGCCGCGCCAGGGCAGCCCGACCGAGCCGGGCTTGCGCAGCCACTCCTCGGACGAGATCAGCGTGCCGCCGCCCTCGGTGGCCGCGTAGTACTCGACGATGACCGGGCCCAGCCAGTCGATCATGCGGCGCTTGATCTCCGCCGGGCAGGGCGCCGCGCTGTGGATCACCGCGCGCAGCGAGCTGGTGTCGTACCGGCCGCGCACCTCATCGGGCAGTGCCAGCATCCGGCGGAACTGGGTGGGCACGGTGTGCGTGTGGGTCACCCGGTGCCGCTCGATGAGGACCAGCGCCTGCTCCGGATCCCAGCGGTCCATCAGCACCACGGTGTGGCCGAGCTGGAGCGAGATGGCGGCGAAGTTGAGCACCGCGGTGTGGTACAGCGGCGAGCCGCACAGGTGCACGTGATCGTCGTACGGGGCCAGACCGAACAGGCCGAAGAACCAGGTGGACTGGGCCCCGGTGGCGGCATCCGGGTCGAGGCCGGTCAGCGGGCGGCGCACTCCCTTGGGGCGGCCGGACGTGCCCGAGGTGTACAGCATCGGCGCGCCGTGCGTGCGCGGCTCGGGGCGGCTGGTCAGCCCGTCGTCGCCGAGCGCGGTCAGCGGCTCGAAGCCGGGGAGCGGGCCGACCCCGAACCGGGCCTTGATCCCGGCCAGGTCGGCGGCCTCGGTAGCCACGGCGGCGAATCGCTGGTCGGCCACGAACGCGCGCGCCTCGCTGTCGGTCAGGATGTAGGCGACCTCGGGGGCGAGCTGATGCCAGTTGACCGGCACCACATACAGCCCGGTCTCGATGGCGGCGAAGTACAGCGCCAGCGCGGTTGCGCTGTTGGGCAGCAGCGTGGCGAACGTGTCCCCGGTGGCCAGGCCGAGCGTGCGCAGACCGCGTGCGTAACGGTCCGCCGCGGCGGCCAGTTCGGCGTAGCTGACCACCTGACCGTCTGGCTCGATGACCGCGGCCAGGTCCGGGGAGTCTGCCGCAATGGCCCATAGGCCGATGCTGTCCATTGGGTAAATCTAGAACAGGTTCTATGGACGGACAAGGCAGGCGCACTTGGCTCGGCGGCCCGTCTTGCCGGGCCGAGCCGGAACGTGTTTCACTCTGTTGCGTGAGTCAGCCGCTGCGTGCCCCGCTGGAGATCGGCTTCGACTACACCCGCTCGCTCGGGCCGGTGCTCAGCCAGTTCATCACCGCGCTGGCCGGCCAGCGGATCCTCGGCGCGCAGGCGGCCGACGGGCGGGTGCACGCCCCACCGTTCGAGTATGACCCAGATACCAGCGAGCCACCGGGTGATCTGGTCGAGGTCGGTCCGGAGGGCACCGTCATCAGCTGGACCTGGGTGGCGGAGCCCCTGGACGGGCAGCCGCTGGCCCACCCGTTCGGCTGGGCGCTGATCCGGCTGGACGGGGCGGACACGGCCATGCTGCACGCGGTGGACGCCGGGTCGGCCGCGGCACTGCACACCGGGCTGCGGGTGCGGCCACGCTGGGCGGCCAGCCCGGTCGGCAGCATCCAGGACATCGCCTGCTTCGAGCCATGTGACGCCAGCGCTGCGGCGGACGGCGACGGCGCGGGCCAATCCGGGGCAGGCCAATCGGGGACGGGCCAGGCCGGCGAGCCGGTAACCATGATCACCACGCCGGTCCGGCTGCGCTACGAGCACACCACCTCGGCCGGGGAGAGCAGCTACCTGCGCGGGCTGGCCGAGGGCCGGCTGCTCGGGCAGCGCTGCCCGGCGTGCGGCAAGGTGTACATCCCGCCGCGCGGCACCTGCCCGGCTGACGGGGTGCCCACCACCGACGAGGTGGAACTGCCCGACACCGGCATCGTGACCACGTTCTGCGTGGTGAACGTGCCCTACCAGGGACAGCGGGTGACGCCGCCGTACGTGGCCGCCTCGGTACTGCTGGACGGGGCCGACATCGCGTTCCAGCACCTCATCCTGGGCTGCCCGCCGGACGAGGTGCGGATGGGCATGCGCGTGGCGGCGGTCTGGAAACCACGTCCGGAATGGGCCACCAGCCCGGAGAACATCGACCACTTCCGGCCGACCGGAGAGCCGGACGCACCGTATGAGTCCTATGCCCACCATCTCTGAAGGACAGGAACCGTGACCGACGTCGCCGTCATCGGCTTCGCCCAGTCGCCGTGCGTGCGGTACGGCGACGGCACGACCAGCGGGGTGGAGATGCTGGTGCCGATCTTCGCCGAGGTGCTGGCCAGCACCGGGCTGACCAAGGCGGACATCGGGTTCTGGTGCTCCGGCTCGTCGGACTACCTGGCTGGCCGGGCCTTCTCGTTCGTCTCGGCGGTGGACGCGATCGGCGCCGTCCCGCCGATCATGGAATCGCACGTCGAGATGGACGGCGCCTGGGCGCTGTACGAGGCCTGGGTGAAGATCCTCACCGGCGCGGCGGACACCGCGCTGGTGTACGGGTTCGGCAAGTCGTCCGCGGGCCTGCTGCGCCGGGTGCTGGCCCTGCAGCTCGACCCCTACCTGGTGGCGCCGCTGTGGCCGGACTCGGTGAGCATCGCCGCGCTGCAGGCCCGGCTGGGCATCGAGGCCGGCCGGTGGAGCGAGAAGGACATGGCCGGGGTGGCCGCGCGCAGCCGGGCCGCCGCCCGCGGCAACCCGCAGGCTCAGCTGTCCGGCGACGTGTCAGCCGAGGACCTGCTGGGCCAGCCCTACGTCGCCGACCCGCTCCGGGCGCACGACTGCGCCCCGGTCGGCGACGGCGCCGCGGTGGTCATCCTGGCCTCGGCCGAGCGGGCCCGCGAGCTGTGCCCGCGGCCCGCCTGGATCACCGGCTTCGCGCACCGGATCGACACCGCCGAACTGGGCGGCCGCGACCTGGCCACGGCCCCGTCGGCGACCGCGGCCGGCCAGGCGGCCGGCGCTGGCCTAGGCATTGACGTGGCCGAACTGCACGCCCCGTTCACCCATCAGGAGCTGATCCTGCGCACCGCGCTCGGCCTCAGCGAGGAAACCCAGGTCAATCCGTCGGGCGGGGCCCTGTGCGGCAACCCGATGTTCGCGGCCGGCCTGGCCCGGATCGGCCTGGCCGCCCGGGCCATCACGGCCGGCCAGGCCGACCGTGCGCTCGGGCACGCCACCAGCGGCCCCGCCTTGCAGCAGAACCTCGTCTGCGTCATGGAGGCAAAGGGGTGAGCAACAGAGCGATGAAGCAGCAGGCCGCGGTGCTCGGCGTGGGCCAGACCCGGCACCGGTCCCGGCGGGCCGACGTGTCCATCGCCGGGCTGTGCCGCGAGGCGGTGGACCGGGCGGTGGCAGACGCCGGGCTCACCCTGACCGACATAGACGCGGTCGTGCTGGGCAAGGCGCCCGACCTGTTCGAGGGCGTGATGATGCCCGAGCTGTACCTGGCCGACAGTCTCGGCGCGGTCGGCAAGCCGCTGCTCCGGGTGCACACCGCGGGCTCGGTTGGCGGGGCCACCGGGAACGTCGCGGCCAGCCTGGTCGAGGCGGGGGTGCACCGCCGGGTGCTGGCCGTGGCGTTCGAGAAGCAATCCGAGTCCAACGCCATGTGGGCGCTGTCCATCGCACCGCCGTTCAGCATGCCGCTGGTGGCCGGCGCGGGCGGCTACTTCGCGCCGCACGTCCGGTCGTACATCCGGCGCAGCGGCGCGCCCGAGCACATCGGGGCCATGGTCGCGGTCAAGGACCGCCGGAACGGGGCCCGCAATCCCTACGCGCACCTGCAGCAGGCGGACATCACGCTGGAGAAGGTGCAGGCCTCGCCGATGCTGTGGGACCCGGTCCGTTACGACGAGACCTGCCCATCTTCGGACGGCGCGTGCGCCGTGGTGATCGGGGACACCGCCGCGGCCCGGGATGCCGCGGCCGCGGGCCGCCCGGTGGCCTGGATCCGGGCCACCTCGATGCGCACCGAGCCAACCATGTTTTCCGGCAAGGACCACGTCAATCCGCAGGCCGGTGCGGACGCCGCGGCCGCGCTGTGGCGCGACGCGGGCATCACGCAGCCGGCCCGGGAGATCGACGCGGCCGAGATCTACGTGCCGTTCTCCTGGTTCGAGCCGATGTGGCTGGAGAACCTGGGCTTCGCCGAGCCGGGGCAGGGCTGGCGGCTGACCGAGGCCGGCGAGACCGAGATCGGCGGCAGTCTGCCGGTGAACCCGTCCGGCGGGGTGCTCAGCTCCAACCCGATCGGCGCCTCCGGCCTGCTCCGCTTCGCCGAGGCGGCGCTGCAGGTGATGGGCAAGGCCGGCGACCATCAGGTACCGGACGCCCGTACCGCACTCGGGCACGCCTACGGCGGCGGCTCGCAGTACTTCTCCATGTGGGTGGTGGCCAGCACCCCCGGCTGACGGGGCGGCCAGCATATGCGGCTCAGCGATACCGGTCAGCGGTAGCGGACCGGGAGGTGCTTGATGCCGTTCAGCCAGCCGGAGCGGAGGCGCTCGGCCTCGCCTGCCTTGGTGATCGACGGCATGGCGTCGGCGATCGCGTTGAAGATCAGCTCGATCTCCAGCCGGGCCAGGTTGGCGCCCAGGCAGTAGTGCGTGCCCATGCCACCGAACCCCAGGTGCGGGTTGGGGCTGCGCAGGATGTCGAACCGCTCCGGGTGGTCGAAGACCGCTTCGTCGAAGTTGGCCGACCGGTAGAAAATCCCGACCCGCTGCCCGGCCCTGATCTGCTGGCCGCCCAGCGTGGTATCGGTCAGCGCGGTGCGCTGGAACACGGTCACCGGGGTGGCCCAGCGGACGATCTCGTCCACCGCCGTCGCTGGCCGCTGTTCCCGGTACAGCTCCCACTGCTCGGGATGGTCCAGGAACGCCAGCATCCCGTGCGATATCGCGTTCCGGGTCGTCTCGTTGCCCGCCACCGCCAGCAGGATCATGAAGTAGCCGAACTCGTCCGAGGTCAGCGCCTCCCCATCCACGTCGGCCTGCACCAGCGTGCTGACGATGTCGTCGCGCGGGCAGGCCCGGCGCTGCTCGGCCAGCTGCAGGCTGTAGCCGACCAGCTCGGCCCCGGCGGTCATGGTCTCGGTGTGGTACTCCGGATCGTCCGAGCCAACCATCTGGTTGGACCAGTCGAAGATCTTGCGGCGGTCCTGCTGCGGCACGCCGAGCAGTTCGGCGATCGCCTGCAGCGGCAGCTCACAGGCCACGTCGGCGACGAAGTCGCCGGTGCCGCCCGCCGCCGCCGTCGCCACGATCTGCCTGGCCCGGTCGGTGAGCGCCTGGCGCAGGCTGCCGATGGCCCGCGGGGTGAAGCCCCGGGACACGATGCCGCGCAGCTTGGTGTGCCCGGGCGGGTCGCGGTTGAGCAGGATGAGCCGGGACAGCTGGAGGGATTCCTCGGTGACCGGCAGGGCGTACCGGATGAGCGCGGTCTGCGCCTCGCTCGAGTAGATGTCGCTGTGATGTGACACATGCAGCACGTCGGCGTGCCGGGTGACGGCCCAGTAGCCTTCGTCGTCGAACCCGGACGCCCCGCGCGGCTGGGCGTTCCACCAGACCGGCGCGGCCCGGCGCAGCTCGGCCAGTTCTTCGGCCGGGATCCGCTGCGCGCACAGATCGGGATCGGTGAAGTCGAATCCGGGCGGGATGTTCGGCGTCGGCATCAGTGGCACATTACGCGTAGGCGACCGGCAGCCGCTTGATCCCGTTGAGCCAGCCGGACCGCAGCCGCTCCGGCGTACCGGCCTTGTGAATGCCCGGCATGGCGTCGGCGATCGCGTTGAAGATCAGCTCGATCTCCAGCTTGGCCAGGTTCACCCCGAGGCAGTAGTGCGTGCCGGTGCCGCCGAAGCCCAGGTGCGGGTTGGGGTCGCGGAGGATGTCGAACCGGGCCGGGTGGTCGAAAACGTCCTCGTCGAAGTTGGCCGACCGGTAGAACAGGCCGACCCGCTGGCCCGTCTTGATCTGCTGGCCGCCGAGCGTGGTGTCGGCCAGCGCGGTGCGCTGGAACACGGTCACCGGGGTGGCCCAGCGGACGATCTCGTCCCCCGCGGTCTCCGGCCGCTGTTCCTGGTACAGCTCCCACTGCTCGGGGTGGTCCAGCATGGCCAGCATCCCGTGCGATATCGCGTTCCGGGTCGTCTCGTTGCCCGCCACCGAGAGCAGGATCATGAAGAAGCCGAACTCGTCCGGGGACAGCTGGCCGCCGTCCACCTCGGCGTGCACCAGCTTGGTGACGATGTCGTCACGCGGGCAGCTGCGGCGGTCTTCGGCCATGGCCATGCTGTAGCCGACCAGTTCGGCCGCGGCGGCCTGTGGGTCACCCTCATACTCCGGGTCGTCGTAGCCGACCATCTCGTTCGACCAGTTGAAGACCTTAAGGCGATCCTCCTGCGGGATACCGAGCAGCTCCGCGATGGCCTGCAACGGCAGTTCGCAGGCGACATCCGAGACGAAGTCACCCGAACCGCTGGTACGGGCGTTATGCACAATTGCCTCGGCGCGGGCGGTCAGCGCTTCGCGGAGGTTCTTGATCGCCCGCGGGGTGAAGCCCCGGGACACGATGCCGCGCAGCTTGGTGTGCAGCGGCGGATCGAGGTTGAGCAGGATGAGCTGCATCATGGCCAGCGCCTCGTCGGTGACCGGCTCGCCATGCCGGATGATCGCGGTGCTGCGCTGGCTGGAGTAGATGTCGCTGGCCCGGGACACCTCGAGCACGTCCGCGTGCTTGCTGACCACCCAGTAGCCCTCGTCGTCGAAGCCGGAGGCGCCGCGCGGCTGGGCGTTCCACCAGACCGGCGCGGAGCGGCGCAGCTCGGCCAGCTCTTCGCTGGGCACCCGGTGCATGTACAGGTCAGGGTCAGTGAAGTCGAAACCTGGCGGGATGCTGGGCTCGGCCATTGCTGCCTCCGCTATAACGTGTTCTAGTTGGATTCAATCACGCACGGCTGAAGACGTGAACAGCCGCGAGCACCCATTTGGGAACACGTTCTACTAGTGATCAAGCTTCCGGGAGGGAACGCCGTGGGTAACCCGGTGATCGTAGCTGCGGCGCGCACCCCGATCGGCAAGCGGGGCGGGGTGCTGGCCGGGCTGCACCCGGCCGAGATCCTGGGTGCGGCGCAGGCCGGCCTGCTGGACCGGGCGGGTCTCGACCCGGCCGGCGTCGAGCAGGTGGCTGGCGGGTGCGTGACGCAGGCCGGTGAGCAGTCCAGCAACGTGACCCGGACCGCCTGGCTGCACGCCGGGCTGCCCTACCAGACCGGCTGCCTGACCCTGGACGCGCAGTGCGGCTCGGCCCAGCAGGCGGTGCACGTGGTGGCCGGCCTGATCGCGGCGGGCGCCATCACGGCCGGCCTGGCCTGCGGGGTGGAGGCGATGAGCCGGGTGCCGCTCGGCGCCAACCGGGGCACCGGCGTCGGCACGCCCCGGCCCGCGTCGTGGGGCATCGACCTGCCGAACCAGTTCATCGCGGCGGAGCGGATCGCCGAGCGGCGCGGGCTGACCCGGGCGGCCCTGGACGAGTTCGGGCTGCGCTCGCAGACGCGGGCCGCCCACGCCTGGTCGCAGGGCTGGTTCGAGCGGGAGGTGCTGCCGGTCAAGGCGCCGGTGCTGGACAGCGAGGGCAAGCCGACCGGGGAGACCCGGGTGGTGGACCGGGACCAGGGCCTGCGGGAGACCAGCGCCGAGGCGCTGGCCCGGCTGCGCCCGGTGCTGGACGGCGGGCTGCACACCGCGGGCACCTCATCGCAGATCTCCGACGGCGCCGCCGCCGTGCTGCTGCTGGACGCGGGGCGGGCCAGCCAGCTGGGCCTCCGGCCACGGGCCCGGATCCTGGCCCAGTGCCTGATCGGCGCGGAGCCGTACTACCACCTGGATGGGCCGGTGGCGGCGACCGAGCGGGTGCTGGCCGGCGCCGGGATGACGATCGGCGACATCGACCTGTTCGAGGTGAACGAGGCGTTCGCGTCGGTGGTGCTGTCCTGGCAGCAGGTGCACCAGCCCGACCCGGAGCGGGTGAACGTCAACGGCGGCGCGATCGCGCTCGGCCACCCGGTCGGCAGCACCGGCGCCCGGCTGATCACCAGCACACTGCACGAGCTCGAGCGGCGTAACGCCAGTACTGCGCTGGTCACCATGTGCGCGGGCGGGGCCATGTCCACCGCGACGATCATCGAGCGGGTCTGACCGGGCCGCGGTTACCGTAGGGACCGTGCCAGGTACACCGACCCGGGTTGACGTCAACGGGAGCACCGCGACCGCCGAGGAATTGCGGGACTACGTGCTCGGGCCTTACGGGCACTTCACCGCCATGCAGGTCCGGTCGGCGCGGACCCGCGGCCTGGCACTGCACCTGGCCCGGCTGGACGTGGCCACCCGGGAAGTATTCGGCCGTGACCTGGACGGCGACCAGGTCCGGGCGCACATCAGGCACGCGCTCGGCGATGTCCAGGACGCGTCGGTGCGCGTCATCGTCTACTGGCCGGCCACCGACCCGGACCCCGCCATCATGGTCACCGTCCGGCCGCCCGCCCACCTGGCCGCGAACCCGCAGCGGCTGATGCCGGTCCGCTATCAGCGCCCGGTCCCGCACATCAAGCACACCGGGGACGTCGGCCAGGCTTACTACGGCCGGGCCGCGGTGCGCGAGGGCTTCGACGACGCGCTGCTCACCGGGCCGGACGGAACCATCGCCGAGGGCGCGATCACGAACATCGCCTTCTCCGACGGCAGCGTGCTCACCTGGCCGGACGCGCCCTGCCTGGCCGGCATCACCTGGCAGCTGGTGGAGCCGCGGCTGGCCGGCGCCGGGCTGCCCACCCGGCGCGCCCCGGTGCGGCTGGCCGACCTGCCCGCGCAGCGCGCGTCGATCGTCACGAACTCGCACGGTGTCGCGCCCGTCGGCTGGATCGGCCCGGTGCAGCTGCCCGGCTCGGCGGCGCTGGCCAAGGCGGTCGGCGAGCTTTACGAGTCGGTGCCCTGGGACCCGATCTGACCGGAGTGCCAGCGCCCCGGCCGTACCTAGACTTGGCCGGGTGCTGTCATTCTCCGACCCACAGGTACGCGCGTTCCTCACCGAGGGGACCAGGACCGGCAAGCTGAGCTTCACCTCGGCCAGTGGTCAGCCGCTGGTCGCCCCGGTGTGGTTCATCCTGGACGGTGGGCATCTGGTGTTCAACACCGGCAAGGACACCGCCAAGGGCAGGGCGCTGGCCCGCGACCCACGCACCGCGATCTGCGTCGATCTGGAGCGGCCGCCTTATGCGTTCATCCAGGTGCAGGGCGTGGCCGAACTGTCCGAGGACCCGGCCGAGCTGGTCCGCACCGCGACCGCGATCGCGGCCCGGTACATGGGGCCGGAGCGGGCCGCGGAGTTCGGCCAGCGGAACGGGGTGCCGGGCGAGCTGGTGGTCCGGATCCGCCCGCACAAGGTGCTGGGCGTCTTCGACATGACCGGCTGACCGGGCCCGCCTGGACCCTGACGGACCCGCCAGTCCGGGTCGGTCAGGGGATCCGGGCCAGCCTGCCGGCGGCGCGGCGGCACCGGTTTGGTAGACAGGCAGGCATGGCACCGATTTCCGTGTCCGCCGAGCGGACAGTGGGCGCACCGGCGCCCGAGGTCTTCGGTTACATCGCGGACCATCGCGAGCATCACGCGAACTTTCTCCCACCCGCGTTCTCCGACTTCCAGGTGGAGTCGGGCGGCGTTGGCGCGGGCACCATCACCCGGTTCAAGCTGACCGCGGGCGGCGCAGCCGCCAGCTCCGGACGCAGGTCACGGAGCCCGAGCCAGGCCGGGTGCTCGTCGAATCGGACACCTTGTCGTCGTCCGTAACCACCTGGACGGTGACCGCCGAAGGTAACGCCTGCCAGGTGCGGATCTCCACCACGTGGCAGGGGCCGGCGGGGTCGGCGGCGTGTTCGAGCGGCTGTTCGCGCCGCGGGTACTGCACCGGATATACGACGACGAACTCAGCCGGCTCGACGCGTACGCCCGGGAGCACCACGGCGCGCAGACATGAAATGGCCCGATGACCAGGATGACCAGGGGCCCGCGGGGGTGGACCCGACGGTGCCGACCGCGGCCCGGATCTATGACTACCTGCTCGGCGGCAGCGCCAATTACCCGGCCGACCGCGCGGCCGCCGAGCAGGCCATCGCGGCCTACCCCCACCTGCCGGTGCTGGACGCGGTGCCGGGCGGCAGCTACCTGGTGCTGTCCCGGCGCGCAAGCCTTAGCAGCCGCTGGTTACGCCAGATCCGGCTTTGACGGTGCGCGCCGTCCATACCGGAGTCACCGGCCTGCGGCCACCGCGCTGTCCCGGCGCGGGATTACCGGAGGGTGGCCAGGGCCCGGTCCGGCTCCCAGTGCGCACGGATCGACGTGATCAGCCCGGCATCGTCCACGGTGTAGATGACAACGCAGTCCACCGTCATGTGGTGGCCGGAGCCGAGCGTCATGGCCAGGCTGAGGATGTTGGCGCAGCACGGCCCGTTGGCGAACGAGTCGGTGATCTGAAACTCGTACCGGCGAACGGAGCTGACCTGCTCGTCCCAGAACCGGCTGATCCCGTCCGGCCCGCGATGCCCGGCCCCCGCCGGGTCGAGCAGCGACGGGCCGACCGGATCCTCGATCAGGGCGCCCGGCGCGAACAAGCTGAGCCAGTCGCTCTTGCGCCCGGCCGCGACCGCGGCCATCGAGCGCTGCCCGGCCCGCCGGGCCGGGTGCTCGCCGTCCGGGGCGGCCCAGCTGACCGTCCCGGACGCAGCCGGCCCGGCCATCAGTACCGGATCAGGCCACGGATGTTGCGGCCCTCGCGCATGTCCGCATAGCCCTGGTTGACATCCTCCAGCGCGTACTCCCGGGTGATCAGCTCGTCCAGCTTGAGCTGGCCCTTGTTGTACAGCTCCAGCATCCGGGGGATGTCGTGCTGGGCGTTGGAGGAGCCGTACAGCGAGCCGCGGATCTGCTTCTCCATCATGGTCAGCAGGAACAGGTTGCCGCTCATCTGCGTGTCGGCCGGGTGGCCGACCGCGGTGACGACGACCTTCCCGCGCTTGGCCACCACGTCCAGCGCGGGGCCGATGTAGTCGCCCTCGGCCGTGTCGGTGGTGATGATGAACGCATCGGCCATCTGGCCGCGGGTCAGCAGCCCAATGATCGGCCCCGCTTCGGCCACGCTCTCCGCGGTGTGCGTGGCGCCGAGTTCCATGGCCTTCTGCCGCTTGAACTCCACCGGGTCGATCGCGATGATGTTCCGCGCGCCGGCGATCCGGGCGCCCTGCACCGCGTTGATGCCGATGCCGCCGATGCCCATGACCACGACCGTGTCGCCTGCCTTGACCTCGGCGGTGCGCACCGCGCTGCCGTAGCCGGTGGTCACGCCGCAGCCCACCAGCGCCGCCTTGTCCAGCGCCGTGCCGTCGTCGACCTTCACCACGGACTGCGC
Organism: uncultured Actinomycetes bacterium; assembly: GCA_963834705.1. GTDB lineage: Bacteria > Actinomycetota > Actinomycetes > Streptosporangiales > Streptosporangiaceae > RYN-230. Next base: position 13,762 of record CAWICV010000014.1, on the reverse strand, counting down.
AGGCACGACCGTGTACTCGGAGAACGTGCCGAGCAGGCACATCTGGCCGACACCCTGGCCGCGGGCGTGGAACCGGTAGCTGCCGTCCAGCTGCGGGCCGTTGATCAGGAACGCGCCGAGATCACAGAGGTTCTGCATGCCCCGGGCGCAGTACGAGCAGTGGCCGCACGCGGGCAGGAAGCTCAGCACGACCGAGTCGCCCTCGGCGACATGCTTGACCTCGGCCCCCACCTGGAGCACGATGCCCGCGCCCTCGTGCCCGCCCACCACCGGGAACGGCATCGGGATGTCCCCGGTGACCAGGTGCTCGTCGGAGTGGCACAGGCCGCTCGCGGTCAGCTTGACCAGGACCTCGGTCTCCTTGGGCGGATCGAGTTCGACGTCCTCGACCTGCCACTTCTCGTTCAAGCCCCACAGCACCGCAGCCTTGGTCTTCATGCCGTAAAAGCTACTAGAACGTGTTCTCGTTTTCTAGATACCAAGTCACGGGTGCTGGCTGCTCACCGAGATCACTTCTCCGGTCAGGTAGGACGCGTAATCACTGGCCAGGAACACGATCACGGTGGCTACCTGCCACGGCTCGGCGGGCCGGCCGAACGCCTCCCGGCTGGCCAGCTCGGCCAGCACTTCCGCGCTGGTCACCTTGGCCAGGAACGGGTGGGTGGCCAGGCTGGGCGCGACCGCGTTGACCCGGATGCCATGCTCGGCCACGTCCAGCGCCGCGCACCGGGTCAGGGCCATCACACCCGCCTTGGCCGCCGCGTAGTGCGCCTGGCCCGGCTGGGCGCGCCAGCCGAGCACCGAGCTGTTGTTCACCACCGACCCGCCGTGCCCCTGTGCCACCAGCTGGCGCAGCGCGGCTCGGGTGCCGCGGAACGTGCCGGTCAGCGTGACGTCCAGCACCCGCTGCCACTCCTCGTCGGTCATCTCCAGCACCGAGGCGGTGCCGCCCAGGCCGGCGTTGTTGATGAACACGTCGATCCGGCCGAACCGGCGCACCGCGGCCGCCACCAGCGCGTCCGGGCCGTCCACGGCGGTGACGTCGCACGGGTGCGACCAGACCCGGTCGGCGTGCGCGGCGGCCAGTTCGGCATGGATGTCCGCCAGCCGCCGCTCATGATGGTCGCTGAGCACCACCTGGGCGCCCTCGTCCAGGCAGCGCCGGGCCACCGCCGAGCCGATGCCGGTGCCGGCCGCGGCGGTGATCACGACCACCTTGCCGGCCAGCATGTCCCGCCCTGGTGGGGGAACGGGCCGGGCCGGCCCGGCGGCACCGTGCTCATCCGCGGGCCTGCCGGGGCAGGCCGAGCGCCTGCTCGGCGATGATGTTCCGCTGGATCTCGCTGGACCCGCCGTAGATCGTGTCGGCCCGGCTGAACAGGAACAGCCGCTGCCAGTCGTCCAGGTCGTACGGCGCGCCGCGGGCCAGCAGAGACGGTGCGCCGAGCACGTCCATGGCCAGCTCACCCAGCTCCTGGTGCCAGCGGGACCAGAGCAGCTTGAGCACCGACGACGCCGCCGGGTCCCCATCCGGCGCGGCCAGGGTGCGTATCGCGTGCGCGCGCATCACCTCCAGCCCGATCCAGGCCCGGGCCAGCCGGTCCCGGAGCAGCGGGTCATCCCGGGCCGGGCCGCGGCGGGCCACCTCCAGCAGCCGGTCCAGCTCGCGGCGGAAGCCGACCTGCTGGCCCAGCGTGGCCACCCCCCGCTCGATGGCCAGCGTGGCCTTGGCCACCCGCCAGCCGTCGCCGGGCGCGCCGACCACGTTGTCCCGGCCGGTCCGCGCGCCGTCGAAGAACACCTCGTTGAACTCGGACGTCCCGGTCAGCTGCCGGATCGGCCGGACCGTCACCCCGGGCTGGCGCATCGGCACCAGCAGGTAGGACAGCCCGGCGCTGCGCCGCGAGCCGGGCTCGGTGCGGGCCAGCACGAAGCACCAGTCGGCGTCGGCGGCCAGCGAGGTCCACACCTTCTGCCCGGTGATCACCCAGGACTCCCCGTCCAGTTCCGCCCGGGTCGCCAGTGACGCCAGGTCGGAGCCCGCGCCCGGTTCCGAGTAGCCCTGGCACCACAGCTCGGTCACGGCCCGGATCGGCGGCAGGAACCGCTGCTGCTGGACCGCCGTGCCGAAGGCGATCAGCGTCGGCCCGAGCAGTTCCTCGCCCAGGTAGCCGACCCGGGCCGGGCCGCCGGCCCGGGCGTACTCCTCGTGGAAGATGACCTGCTGGGCCAGCGTGGCGCCGCGCCCGCCGTGCTCGGCCGGCCAGCCCAGGCAGGTCCAGCCGGCCGCGGCCAGCCGCCGGTTCCAGGCCACCCGCCCGGCGGGCGCCTCGTGCTCCCGGCCCGGGCCGCCGGCGCCACGCAGGCCGGCGAACTCGCCGGCCAGGTGCTCGGCCAGCCACCGTGCCACGGTGCGCCGGAACTCCTCGTCCGCGGAGGTGACCTGCGCGGAGTTGACCTGCACTGGCGGCTCCCTCGGCCCAGGCGGTTGGCCAGCGGCTGTGCCCGCAAGTAGGCTCAGCCTACCAAGCACTTGCTTGCTCTAGGGAGCGGCTTGGTCTTCGGCGGAGCGGCTCAGGAGGCGCCTGGTGGAGCAGACCATCCCGGCCGCACTGGCCCGCGCGGCTGCGCAGTACGCCGGCGCGCCCGCGCTGGCTGAGCCGGGCGGCACCCGGCTCAGCTGGCGCGAACTGCACGAGCAGGCCACCGAGGTCAGCCGGGCGCTGATCGCGGCCGGGGTGGGCCCGGGCGACCGGGTGGCGGTGTGGTCGCCGAACACGCATCACTGGGTGCTGGCCGCGCTCGGCGCGCTCGGCGCCGGCGGCACGCTGGTCCCGGTCAGCACCCGCTTCACCGGCCATGAGGCGCTCGACGTGATCAGCCGCAGCGGGGCCAGGGTGCTGTTCGTAGCGGGCCGCTTCCTCGGCACCGACCGGCTCGCCGAGCTGCGGGCCGCGGCCCGCGAAACCCCCAGCATTCTGAACGCCAGTACCGCGCCATCATTAGCCCGGCTGGATCTGGTTGTCCGCGTTCCGGTCGAGAAGGGGCCGCCGGCCGACTCTGTCACCCCGGGATCCCCCGGCCCCCGATCGTCGCTCCGCGCCGAGGTCGACGCGGCCGACCGGGTCGGCTGCGAGGTTATCGAGTGGGGCGAGTTCCTGCGGCGGGCCGGGCATGTCCCGGCCGCGCAGGCCGCGGCCCGGGCGACGGCGGTAGAGCCGGACCAGATCAGCGACATCCTGTTCACCTCGGGCACCACCGGGCAGAGCAAGGGCGCGATGAGCAGCCACCGGCAGGCACTGGGCGTGGCCGCGGCCTGGGCCGACTGCGGCGGGCTGACCAGCGCGGACCGGTACCTGGTGATCAACCCGTTCTTCCACAGCTTCGGCTACAAGGCGGGCATCCTGGTCTGCCTGCTGACCGGGGCGGTCATCGTGCCGCAGCCGGTGTTCGACGCGGGCGAGGCGATGCGGCTGATCGAGGCGGAGCGGATCACCGTGCTGCCCGGCGCGCCCACGTTGTACCAGACGATCCTGGACCACCCGGACCGGGCCGCCCGCGACCTGTCCAGCCTGCGGCTCGCGGTCACCGGCGCGGCCATCGTGCCGGTGGCGCTGGTCGAGCGGATGCGCCAGGAGCTGAGCTTCGGCACCGTGCTCACCGCGTACGGGCTGACGGAGGCGGTGGTGGCCACCATGTGCCGGCCGGGCGATGACCCGGAGACGGTGGCCCGCACCTCGGGCCGGGCCGCGGCCGGGTTCGAGGTCCGGGTGGCCGGCCCGGACGGGCAGGGCCGGGCCCGGCCGGGTGAGCCGGGCGAGATCCTGCTCCGCGGGCCGAACCTGATGGCCGGCTACCTGGACGACCCGGCCGCGACCAAGGAAGCCATCGACCCCGGCGGCTGGCTGCACACCGGCGACATCGGCCACCTCGACCCGGCCGGCTATCTGACCATCACCGACCGGCTCAAGGACATGTACGTGTGCGGCGGGTTCAACGTCTACCCGGCCGAGGTGGAGCAGGCGCTGGCCCGGCTGGACGGGGTGGTCGAGTCGGCAGTGATCGGGGTGCCGGACAAGCGGCTGGGTGAGGTGGGCAAGGCGTTCGTGGTCACCCGGCCGGGCTACGCCCTGGACGCGTACCAGGTGCTGGTGTACTGCCGCCAGCGGCTGGCCAACTACAAGGTGCCCAGGTACGTGGAGTTCTGCTCGGCGCTGCCGCGGAACGCCGCGGGCAAGACGCTGAAGCGGCTGCTCAGGAAGGAGACTGGATGACCGAACCTGATGAGCCGGTTCGCTACGAGCGGCGCGGGCCGGTCGCCGTGGTCACGATGAACCGGCCGCGCTACCGGAACGCGCAGAACTCCGCGATGACCTACGCACTGGACGCGGCGTTCACCCGGGCGGTGAACGACGACGAGGTCACAGTGATCGTGCTGGCCGGCGAGGGTGATCACTTCAGCGCCGGGCACGACATCGGCACCCCGGAGCGGGACGTGGGCCAGTCGTTCGACCGGCACGCGGTCATCTGGTGGGATCACGTCGGCAAGGCCGGCGCCGACGCCAGGTACGCCCGGGAGATGGAGGTCTACCTGGGCATGTGCCGCCGCTGGCGGGAGCTGCCCAAACCCACCATCGCGATGGTGCAGGGCGCGTGCATCGCGGGCGGGCTGATGCTGGCCTGGTGCTGTGACCTTATCGTCGCGGCGGGCGACGCCTTCTTCGCCGACCCGGTGGTCCGGATGGGCATCCCCGGGGTGGAGTACTTCGCGCACCCGTGGCTGCTCGGCCCCCGGTTCGCCAAGGAGGTGCTGTTCACCGGGGAGCGGTTCGGCGCGGCCCGGGCGTATCAGGCCGGCATGGTGAACCGGGTGGTGCCGCGCGGCGACCTGGCCACGGCGACGTTCGCACTGGCGGGGCAGATCGCCACCATGCCGGCGTTCGGGCTGATGCTGGCCAAGCGGGCGGTGAACCAGTGCGAGGACCAGATGGGCATGCGGGCGGGCATGGACAGCGTGTTCGGCCTGCACCATCTGGCGCACGCGCACAACGCCGAGACGGCCGGCGACTCGCTGGCCGGCCAGGACGCCCGGAGCATGAGGCAGGGTAACCCGTGAGCGCCGGTGCTGGCCCGGGGGGGCGACCCCCCGCTCCGCTTCCCCGGGGGACTACCCCCGGAACCCCCGGCTCCCGATCGGCCCTGCGAGCCGAGTCGGGCGCTGGCGCGGCCGCAGGGCCCGTCCCCGCGTTTCGCTGGCCGGCACGAACATCTCGGGGGGCAGCGTGAGTTTCCGGGCCGAGGTGCGGGACTGGCTGGCCGCGCACCTGCCGGCCACGCCGCTGCCGTCGGTGGACACCGCCGAGGGGTTCGAGCGGCACCGGGACTGGGAGCGGGAGCTGTTCGCGGCGCGGCTGGCCGTGGTGTCCTGGCCCGCCGAGTACGGCGGGCGCGATCTGCCGCTGCTGGACTGGCTGGTGTTCGAGGAGGAGTATCACGCGGCGGGCGGCCCGGTCCGGGTCGGCCAGAACGGGCTGTTCCTGCTCGCGCCGACGCTGTTCACGCACGGCACGCCGGAGCAGCGGGACCGGCTGCTGCCCCGGATGGCCCGGGCCGACGACGTGTGGGCGCAGGCCTGGTCGGAGCCGGAAGCGGGCAGCGACCTGGCCGCGATCCGGGCCCGCGCCGAGCGGGTCCCCGGAGGGTGGCGGCTGACCGGCAGCAAGACGTGGAGCAGCCGGGCGGCGTTCGCCGACAAGGCTTTCGGTTTGTTCCGCAGCGAGCCTCTCAGCCTCGACGCGGAGCGGCGACCGGGGGGCGCCGGGGGGTCGTCCCCCGGGCTAGCACCGCGGAGCGGCGACCGGGGGGCTCCGGGGGTCGTCCCCCGGGCTAGCACCGCGGAGCGGCACCACGGGCTGACCTACCTGATGTTCGGCCTGCACGCGGACGGGGTGACGGTGCGGCCGATCCGCCAGCTCGGCGGCGGCACCGGGTTCGCCGAGATCTTCCTGGACGGCGTGTTTGTGCCGGACGCCGACGTGATCGGCACGCCGGGCGAAGGCTGGCGGGTCGCGATGAGCACGGCCAGCCACGAGCGCGGCCTGTCGCTGCGCAGCCCGGGCCGGTTCTGCGCCGCGGCCGGGCGGCTGGCCGGGCTGTGGCAGCGCACCGCGGACCCGGCCGACACCGCGCTGCGCGACCGGGTGGCCGACGCCTGGATCGGCGCCCGGGCCTACCAGCTGCACACCCTGGGGGTGGCCCAGCGGCTGGCCGCGGGCGGCCGGCTGGGCGCGGAATCCAGCCTGGGCAAGGTGTTCTGGTCCGAGCTCGACGTGGCGCTGCACGAGACCGCGCTGGATCTACTCGGCCCGCAGGCGGAACGGCGCGACCTGCCCGGCGAGGACGGCCGCTGGCTGGATGGCTACCTGTTCGCGCTGGCCGGGACGATCTACGCGGGCACCAACGAGATTCAGCGCACGGTGATCGCCGAGCGGCTGCTCGGCCTGCCGCGATGAGCGAGCCGCCCGTGCTGCACGAAGAGCCGGTGCTGCACGAAGAGCCGGTGCTGCACGACGAGCCGGTGCTGCACGAGGAGCCCGGGCTGGGCCGGTCGGCCGAGCAGGAGCAGTTCGGCGCGGCCCTGCACGAGCTGCTCGGCGCGGCCGACGTGCCGGGCGCGGCGCGGGCCTGGGCGGCCGGGGACCGGGCGCCCGGACTGGCGGTGTGGCGGCAGCTGGCCGGGCTCGGCGTCACCGGGCTGGCCGTGCCAGAGCGGCACGGCGGTGCCGGGGCCAGCCCGCTCGACCTGGTCGTGGCGTGCCAGGAGCTGGGGCATCACGCGGTGCCGGGACCGGTGGCCGAGTCGCTGGCGGCCGTCCCGGCCCTGCTGGCCGGCCTGGCCGCGGCCCTGGATCAGGCACCGTCGCACTCCGCCTCCCCCGCCGGGGACCGCGCCGGGCGCAAGCTGGCCGCCGTGCCACTCACCGCAGACCACGCCGGTCCAGACCCGGGCGCCGCGCCACGTCCCACCTCTCCTGCCATCGACCGCTACCAGCCAGACCCGGGCGCCGCGCCACGTCCCACCTCTCCCGCCATCGACCGCTACCAGCCAGACCCGCGCGCCGCGCCACGTCCCACCTCTCCCGCCATCGACCGCTACCAGCCAGACCCGCGCGCCGCGCCACGTCCCACCTCCCCGGCCACGGATCACGCCCAGCCGGGGCTGGGCGGGGACGCCACCGAGCTGGACCTGGGCGGACGGTGTGCGGGCTGGCTGGCCGGGCTGGCGGCCGGTGAGGTGGTCGGCACGCTGGCCGCGCCGCCCTGGCTGCCGTACGCGGTGGACGCGGACGCGGCCGGCCTGGTGCTGCTGGTTTCGGCCGGGTCGGTTTGGCTGGCCCGGGCCGGGGCCGAGCACCGCTCGGTGGACCCGGCCCGCTGGCTGGCCGAGGCACAGCCGGCCGAGCGGCTGGCCGACTGCGCCGCGACGGCCGGGCCGGTGGGCCGGGCCGTGCTGCTCGGCACGCTGGCCAGCGCGGCCCAGCTGCTCGGCGCGGGCCGTGCGCTGCTGGAGGCCAGCGTCCGGCATGCCACCCAGCGGGCCCAGTTCGGTCGGCCGGTGGGCGCGTTCCAGGCGGTCAAGCATCAGCTGGCCGACGTGGCTATCGGGCTGGAGTTCGCCCAGCCGCTGCTGGACGCGGCCGCGGTCGCGGCCGGCCAGGGCTGGGCCACCACCCGCCGGGACGTGTCCGCAGCCAAGGTGGCCTGTGCCGACGCGGCGTACCGGGCAGCCCGGACCGCGCTGCAGGTGCACGGGGCGATCGGCTACACCGAAGAACACGACCTCAGCCTGTGGCTGGCCAAGGTGCGCGCGCTGGTCCCGGCCTGGGGCAGCCAGGCCGAGCACCGGGCCGTGGTGCTGGCTGCCATCACTGGCCGCGCGGAGGGCCGAGCGGGGGCCGGGGGTAGTCCCCCGGGCCAGCACAGCGGGGGGTCGTCTGCCCGGGCCGACCTGGACGGCGGCGGCCAATGATGGCGCCGGGCGCTGGCATCGAGCTGACCGCGGAGCAGTGCGCGCTCCGCGACGCGGTGCGCAGCCTGCTGGCCCGGCACCCGGAACAGGCCAGCGGCGACGACGGGCCGGGGTACGACCCGGAGCTGTGGCGGCGGTTGTGCCAGCAGATCGGGGTGGCGGGGCTCGCGCTGCCCGAGCGGTACGGCGGCGCGGGCGCCGGACCGGTGGAGACGCACATCGTGGCCGAGGAACTCGGCCGTGACCTCATCCCCACCCCGCTGCTCGGCTCGGCCGTGCTGGCCGGGCAGCTGCTGCTGGCCAGCGGGGACGACGCCGCCTGCCAGCGGCTGCTGCCCGGGATCGCGGACGGCTCGGTGCTGGCCGCGGTGGCGTGGGCCGGCCCGGCCGGGCACTGGGACCCGGCCGAGGCCGCCTGCACCGCCGCGGCGGTGGAGGAGGGATGGCGGCTGAACGGCGAAGCGCACTACGTGCTGTACGGCGACGCCGCCGGCCTGCTCCTGGTCGCGGCCCGGGCCCCGGACGGCATCGGGCTGTTCGAGGTGGACCCGCACGGCGACGGGGTGACCCGGACGGCCGGGATCGCCATGGATATGAGCCTGCGGGTGACTAGCGTTCGGCTGCAGGGGGCTGGTGGGCAGCGGATCGGGACGGGTGCTGGCCGGCGCGCTGGCCCGCGCCCGGGATCTGGCCTGCGTCGCGCTGAGCGCGGAGCAGGTGGGCGCGGCGCAGCAGGCGCTGGCGCAGACCGTCGGGTACACCCTGACCCGGGTGCAGTTCGGCCGGGCCATCGGCAGCTTCCAGGCCCTGCAGCACCGGATGGCCGACCTGTACGTGCTGGTCGAGTCGGCCCGGTCGCTGTCCTACGCGGCCGCCGCGACCGCGGACGAGCCGGACTATGCGCTGCGGGCGGCCGCGGCCCACGCCTACTGCGCGGAGACACTGACCGCCGCGGCGGGCGAGATGATCCAGCTGCACGGCGCGATCGGGGTGACCTGGGAGCACGACGCGCACCGCTACCTGAAGCGGGCGCATGCGGCGGCCCAGTTGTTCGGATCGCCCGCCGGGCACGTGGCCCGGATCGCGGCCGGGCTGCTCGATTGACGGTCAGCTGGTCGCCCAGCGGATGCCGTGAATGACCGCGTGCCCGGCCGGGCGGACCAGCGCGGCCTCGGTCAGCGGCAGCTTCGGCAGGTAGAGCGGGCGCCGGGCCCAGCCGGGCAGCAGCGAGGTGGCGGCCGCGGCGAGCAGCCCGTACGGCGCCCGGGCGATGACCGGGAGCGGCGGGTTGAGCAGCAGGAACCGGGCCGCGGCCCGGGACTGGGCGGTGCCGCGCAGCTCCGGCTGGTACTGGCGGATCCGGCTGGCCAGCTCGGCTTCGGTGCGCGGCGGGTCGGGCACGCCCAGCTCGACCGCGATCCGGGCCATGTCGGCGACGTAACCGTCCCGGCCGGCCTGGTCCAGCGGCTGCGCGCCGAACCGGCTGTGGGCGCGCAGGAAACTGTCCGCCTCGGCGATGTGCACCCAGGTCAGCAAGTGCGGATCGGAGGCCGCATAGCGGCGGCCGTCCGGCGCGATGCCGGTCACCCGCTGGTGGATCTTCTTGACCCGGTTGATCGTTTCCTCGGCGTCGCTGGCCCGGCCGAACGTGGTCACGGCCAGGAAGTAGCTGGTCCGCTGCAGCCGGCCCCACGGATCACCCTGGTATCCGGAATGGGCCGCCACCGCGGCCATGGCCAGCGGGTGCAGCGATTGCAGCAGCAGCGCCCGGATGCCGCCGATGAACATGGCCGAGTCGCCGTGCACCCGGCGGATCGGCCGGTCCGCGGTGAACCACCGCTCGCCTCCGGGCTGGTGAATCACCGTCCGGCGTTGCCGCCCCTCAGCGCCCGCCACCCGCTCGAAGATCGACGCCCCGATCCGGCGGCGCAGCGTGTCCGCCGCGTCTTGCACTGTCATATCTCCAGTATCACCACCGGCACCGACTGTCCGCCCGCACCTCTTCTCACTTTGTGAGATTAACTTTGCGAGACGCAGTTCTGTGCGGGCGGCCTTCCTATAGGTTGTCATAGTGCGACAGTGTGTGACCAATCGGAACCGGGGGCCGGATCGGATCAGGTCAGCCCACAAAGGGGATGTCACATGCCTGGCTTCAGCGCGCGCGAGATCGGCCACATCGAGACCAGCTACACCAGCGCCCTGGGACAGTTGTCCTGGACCTGGGTGATGCGCGCGGACGGCACGGTCATGTACCGGCTGAGTCACGTGGACGGCCGCGCCGAGCGCAACGACTGGCAACTGGTCTGCCGGTTAACTTCCACCGAGCGCCGGTTCATCGGCACCGACACCGACCGGGCCAATGACCTGCTGGTCCGGATAGCCCGCCAGCGCGGCCACTATCCGGTACGGGCTCCGCACCAGCACCGCTCATAGCGTGGCGGCACAGCCGGCCGCGGGCGGTGCCGGTGTGTCTGCTGGTCAGGCCGGGCAGGCTTGAGTCATGACTCTGGGTACACGGCCCAGGCAGCGGCTTACCCTGGCCGCGGCATGCACGGCTCAGGTCATGATGGTGCTCGATGTCATGATCGTGAGCGTCGCCCTTCCGTCCTTGCAGCGCGAGCTTCTCCTCTCGCCCGCGGGCCTGGAGTGGGTGGTGAGTGCCTACGCACTGGCCCTGGCCGCGCTGATCCCAATGGGCGGTGCGCTGGGCGATCATTTCGGGCGCAGGCGCATTTTCATCAGCGGGGTCGCCCTCTTCATGCTCGCCTCAGCCGGCTGTGCTCTTTCGGTTTCGGGTGGAATGCTGATCGGCTTCCGGGTGCTCCAGGGAATCGGCGGCGCCGTCATGTCGTCGCTGACCCTTTCGCTGATCGCCGAGGCCTATCCCCCGGAGTCCAGGACCGGCCCGATCGGGCTGTGGGCCGCGGTCAGCGGGCTCGCCGTCGCCGGGGGCAGCGTGGTTGGCGGCTTGCTGCTCAGCGTGTTCCCGTGGTCATCTATCTTCTGGGTCAACGTCCCGATTGCGGTGGTGACCTTGGTCATCTCGCGGATCGCGGTGGCGGAGTCCCGGGAGCGGGTACCCCGTCCCTTGGACACCGGCGGCGTCGCGCTGAGCGCCTCCGGCCTCTTCCTCCTGACCTTCGGATTCGTCTACTCCTCGGACGCCAGCTGGCATTCGCCGGTCGTGGCCGCCTGTATCGTCACTGGCGTAGCGGTCCTGGTGCTCTTTTTCGTGTGGGAGCACAGGACCACGTTCCCTATGGTTCCCCCGGCATTGCTGCGAACCCCGAGCTTCGGCCGGGCGTGTGCCGTGTACCTCGTGGCTTACCTGGCATTTTCGGGATTCATCTACTACGTCACGCTCTTCTTTCAGAACATCGACGGCTGGCCGGCCCTGCGTACCGGCTTGTCCTGGCTGTTCTTCTGCCTTCCGTACTTTGCCGTAGCCCAGCTCAGCAGGTGGGTGGAGCGGCGGCTGCCGGTAGCTTCGGCGGTGGGCTGGGGCTGCCTCGTCGCCGCCGCGGGCGTGCTGGGCATGAGCCGGCTGACGTCGGCGACGCCGTTTGCCTGGCCGGCCGCCTGCTACATCCTGGTGGGAGTGGGCTTCGCCCTGATGGTCCCGGCGGTCTCGGCCGCGGCCATGGCCGAGGTTCCGGAGGGATCATCGGGAATCGGGTCGGGCCTGTTCAACGCCTGCCGCCAGATCGGCACCGCGACGGGCCTGGCCATTCTGGGATCCATCGGCACCGCGGTGGTCCTGGCTGACTGGCACCGCCAGGCGGGATCGTTCCCCCCGGCGGAGCGGCGGCGGGCAGCCCACGTCGGGGCCGATGTCGCCGGTGGCCAGGTCCATGCGGCCGCCGCCCAGGTGAGCGAGCACGCCCTCGAGTCGGCGGTGGCCGCATTTCTCCGCGGCTTCGAGTTCGCCCTGCTCCTGGCCGGTGCGATTCTTGCCATCGCCGGAGTCGTGGCCTTCCGGGGCCTGCGGCACCTGCCGGGCCCGGTCTCCCGGGAGCGCCAGACGACCGATGCGAACGTCAGCAGTTGACGCGTCAGGAGATGGCGGCCTGCACGAGCCCGGCGATCTTCTTCTCCACCACGGGGGTCCACTTCTGGAGTGCGTACGCCACTGGCCACAGATCCCCGTCGTCGAGATGGGCGGTCTCCTGGAAGCCCAGGGTTGAGTACCGGTACTTGAACTTGCCCGAGTCCTGAAAGAAGACGACGACCTTGCCGTCCGCGTCCGCGTAGGCGGGCATCCCGTACCAGGTCTTCGGCGACAGCTCCGGGGCGGTAGCGGTCACCGTCGTGTGCACGCGCTCGGCGAGCGCACGATCCTCCGGCGCCATCTTCGCGATGCTGGCGAGGACCGCTTCCAGCCCGTCGGCCTTCTTGGCACCCTTCTTGCCCTCGGCGCGCAACTCGGCGGCGCGCTGCTTCATCGCGGCGCGCTCCTCAGCGGTGAAGCCCTCGGACTCGGTCTTGGAATTCTTCGCGGGCATTCTGGGTCTCCTTCCGGCCTTGCGATCCGGCGTGACGCCGGCTACCTGGGAAAAGGCTAGGCCCGGCGGCAGCCCTGACGCTTCTCGATTCCTGACCGGCTCGGGCGCGGTGCGGCCGAGATCAGCCCGCGCTGGTGTGAACGACGCTTCATGAAATATCATTCATGAAGTATTGTTCACGGAGGGAGTCACTCAGCCGCGATGTCACCCAGGAAACCGGCCGTGCTTCGCGCCCGTGACGGGGAGAACCTCCGCGAACACCTGATCGCCACCGCCGCGCGGCTGATCGACCAGCGCGGCAGCGCCGGGCTGGCCGTCCGGGACATCGCCCGGGAAGCCCAGGTGGCCGACGGTGTGCTGTACAACTACTTCGAGGACAAGGAAGACCTGCTGGCGCAGGCGCTGCTGGCGCATGTCGCCCGGGTGATGACCGAGGCGCCGCAACTGGCCCCGGAGCCGGGCACCGGCACCGTGGCGGAGAATCTGGCCTCGTTCATCGACCGCGGCCTGGCCGTGCTCATCCGGGTCGTGCCCGCGTTCGCCGGGCTGCTGGCCCAGCCCAAGGTGCTCAGCCGGTTCCATGACATGGCCGGCGGCGGCGCCGCGTTCGGCACCCCCGGGGCGGATGCCGGGCCGGCCGGACCGGGAGCAGACGAGCCCAGATCAGACGACGGCGGGCCGGCCGGGCTGCCCGACGTGCTCACCCGGTACCTGCGGGCCGAGCAGCGGCTGGGCCGGATCGACCCGGCGGCGGACGTCGAGGCGGCCAGCATGCTGATCGTCGGCGCGATCCACGGCCAGGTGCTGCCCCGGGTGGTGTTCGGCACGCCAGGCGAGCCAGTCACGGTCCCGGCCAGGCTGGGCGGGCAACTGGCCGGCGCGGCGGTGGGCGGGCTGGCGCCCGGCTGACTCAGGCCAGGCCGGCGATCAGCTCGCCGAACTCGCGGGCCGCGGTGCCCGAGTGCAGCAGCCGGGCCAGCCGGGCCCGGTCCAGCCGGCCCCGAGCCAGCCCGGCCCGGAACGGGCCGCCTGCTGGCACAGGTCATGCAGCATCTCGGTTATCCACCGGGAGGGTAACCGGCCCCGGGCCCGGGTCACAGACCACAGGCGGCCGCCACCGTGCCCGGTTCGTGATCATGAGATTGATGTCGTCCTAGCGACACTGAAGCCATGATCACGAACTGAGTGATCTTAGGGGGACGGAGGAGGTCGGGGGTTCAGCCGGACCCGG
>CAWICV010000013.1:0-723667 GCA_963834705.1 uncultured Actinomycetes bacterium | reverse complement strand
ACCCGTCCGGGCCGGCCAGCAGCAGCTGGTCGGCCACCGCCTCGCGGACCGCAGCCTCGTAGCTGGGCTCGTCCAGGCCGGACACCTCGCGCACCATGTCGTCGTCGATGTGCCGGCCGGCCACCGCGGCCGCGCGCAGCACCTGCTGCGCGGCGGCGGACAGCCGTTCCACCCGGGCCAGCAGCAGCCCGGCCAGCCCGCTGGGCAGCGGCGGGCCCAGGGTGCCCGGCGGCGGGTCGGCTGCGCCCAGGTCGGCCAGCAGCGGCTCGGCGGCCAGCGGCGCAGCGGGCCGCGCGCTGGCCGACAGCAGTTCCTCGGCGTAGTACGGGTTGCCCTCGGCCCGGGCCACGACGCGGTGCAGCGCGGCCGGGGCCAGCGGGGCCGGGGCCAGCGCGGTCAGGTGGTCCGACATGTCCTCGTAGCCGATCGGCCCCAGCTCGATGGCGGCCACGCTGGGCAGCCGGAGCAGCTCGGCCACCACCGGGCGGAGCGGATGCCGACGGTACAGGTCGTCGGTGCGGAACGTGCCCACCACGGCGACCCGTTCCCGGTGCAGCACCCGGCTGAGGAACGTGATCAGGTCCCGGGTGGACCGGTCGGCCCAGTGCAGGTCCTCCAGGATGAGCAGCACCGGGTGGTCGGCGGCCAGCTCGGCCAGCAGGCCGAGCACCGCCCCGAACAGCTGCTGCTGGGCCAGCCCGGAGATCTCCCCGTCGGCCGGGCCGGCGGCCCGGTCCGGCAGCAGCCGGCTGAGCACCGGCCGGGCGGCCAGCGCCTCGGCCACCGGCCCGGCCGCCGGGCCGGTGCTGCCTTCGCGCAGCGCGTCGGCCAGCGGCAGGTACGGGATGCTGTCACCGAGTTCTGCGCACCGGCCGGACAGCACCAGGAAGCCCCGCTCGGCGGCCCGCGCGGCCAGCTCGGCGACCAGCCGGGTCTTGCCTACCCCGGCATCTCCGCTGATCAGCGCGTGGGCCGGGCGCCCGGCCCGGGCATCGTCGAGCAGGCCGAGCAGGCGGGTGAGTTCACCGTCCCTGCCGACCAGCCGTCCCGCTGACGCCCCGAGCACCAATCAAGTATCACAGGCCAGGCAAGGGCGTTATTCAGATACCGGCCCAGGAGGACGAACGGCGCAGATCGGCGGCGAGCCCGGCCCGGCACGAAACTCGCGGGGATCCTGCTCCCGGCCCGGAAGCGGCAGGAGGATACTGCATACATGGACAGCCGAAGCGATAGCCCGGGCGAGGACCCGGCTGTTTCCTACCTGGCCGCCGTGCCTGGTACCCCGGTGCTCACCCGCAGCGGCACCGAGATCGGCACCGTGGAGCATGTGCTCCAGGTGCCGGAACTCGACCTGTTCGATGGGATCGTGATCGCCACCGACTGGGGGCTCCGGTTCGTCGACGCCGACCAGATCGACCGGATCACCATCCGCTACGTCCGGTCCAGCCTGGACGACGCCGAGGCCAGCAAGCTACCGCCGCCGGACGGGCCACCGGTCTACCGGGTCAACTCGCTGGAGGACATCGGCAACTCGCTGCACGACCGGCTCGGCCGGATGTTCCGGAGGCCGCACTGGACCCAGGGGAAGTAGCGGCGGCACACAAACCCGGGCGCGGCAGGCCCCCGGGATGCGTTACCCTGTGCGCCATGAGCACCGACTCCCACCCCGCTGCCCATTCTTCCGGGTACCCGGCGCAGCGGCACGCCAGCCCCGCGATGCCTGCCAAGCCGACGCTTGACGGCATCGAGGAGAAGTGGTCGCGCCGGTGGGACGAGCGGGGCGTAGTACAAGTTTGATTCGAGCGCGCCGCGGACGCGCGTCTTCTCCATCGATACTCCCCCGCTGACCGTCAGCGGGGCGCTGCACATCGGGCACGTCTGCTCGTTCACCCACACCGACACGGTGGCCCGGTTCCACCGGATGCGTGGCCAGGCCGTGTTCTACCCGATCGGCTGGGACGACAACGGGCTGCCCACCGAGCGGCGGGTGCAGAACTACTTCCACGTGCAGTGCGACCCCACGCTGCCCTACGACCCCGGGTTCGTGCCGCCGGGCCAGCCCGCCGGCGAGCCGGTGCGGATTTCCCGGCGCAACTTCATCGAGCTCTGCCAGCGGCTGACCGACCTGGACGAGCAGGCGTTCGAGCAGGTGTGGCGGCGGCTCGGGCTGTCCGTGGACTGGTCCGCCCAGTACCGGACCGTCGGCGAGGTGGCCCGGGCCACGTCACAGCGCGAGTTCCTGCACAACCTGGCCCGCGGTGAAGCGTACCTGGCCGAGGGCCCGACGCTGTGGGACGTGTCGTTCCGCACCGCGGTGGCCCAGGCCGAGCTGGAGGACCGCGAGGTGGCCGGGCACTACTACCGGCTGGCGTTCCGCGGCCCGGACGGCGCCCAGGTGCCGGTGGCCACCACCCGGCCTGAGCTGCTGCCCGCCTGCGTGGCGCTGGTCGCGCACCCGGACGACGGGCGGTACGCCGCGCTGGCCGGGTCCACCGTGACCACGCCGCTGCTGTGCGTGCCGGTGCCGGTGCTGACCCACCCGCTGGCCGACCCGGCCAAGGGCACCGGCATCGCGATGGTCTGCACGTTCGGCGACACCACCGACGTGACCTGGTGGCGGGACCTGGACCTGCCGGTCCGGCCGGTGCTCGGCCCGGACGGCCGCCTGCTGGCCGCCGCGCCGGCCGGGATCACCAGCCCGGCCTGCCGGTCCGTGTACCGGCAGCTGGCCGGGACCACCCTGGCCGAGGCCCGGCAGCGGATCGCGGCGCTGGCCCGCGCGGCCGGTGACCTGCTGGCCGCGCCGGAGCCGGTGACCCACCCGGTTAAGTTCTACGAAAAGGGCGACACCCCGCTGGAGATCATCACCACCCGGCAGTGGTACCTGCGCAACGGCGGCCGGGACGCGGAGCTGCGCGCCGCGCTGATCGCCCGGGGCCGGGAGATCAGCTGGCATCCGGCGCACATGCGGGCCCGCTACGAGAACTGGGTGGCCGGGCTGACCGGCGACTGGCTGGTCAGCCGGCAGCGCTACTTCGGCGTGCCGATCCCGGTCTGGTACCCGCTGGACCAGGCCGGGCAGCCCCGTTACGACCAGCCCATCCCGGCCGCGGCGGACATGCTGCCGGTGGACCCGGCGGCCGAGCCGCCACCCGGGTACGCCGCGGCGCAGCGCGGCCAGCCGGGCGGTTTCGTGGCCGACCCGGACATCATGGATACCTGGGCCACGTCGTCGCTGACCCCAAAGATCGCGGCCGCGTCGGCGGCCGGCGCCAGCCTGGACCAGATCTACCCCATGGACATGCGGCCGCAGGCGCACGAGATCATCCGGACCTGGCTGTTCTACACGGTGCTCCGCGCGCACCTGGCCGACGGTGTGCTGCCGTGGCGGCACGCGGCCATCTCCGGCTGGATCCTGGACCCCGACCGGAAGAAGATGTCCAAGTCCCGCGGCAACGTGGTGACCCCGATGGACTCGCTGCGCCAGCACGGCTCCGACGCGGTGCGCTACTGGGCGGCCAGCGGCCGCCTCGGCACCGACATGATCTTCGATCCGGCACAGCTGCGGGTGGGCCGCAGGCTCGCGATCAAGATATTGAACGCCAGCAAGTTCATCCTGTCGCTGCCTGACCCCGGCGCCGCCGCTGCCCCGGGCCAGACAACGGAGGTCCTGGACCGGGCCATGCTCGGCCGGCTCGCCGAGGTGACGGCCGCGTGCACGGCCGCGTTCGAGGAGTACGAGCACACCCGGGCGCTGCAGGAGGCCGAGTCGTTCTTCTGGTTCTTCTGCGACGACTACCTGGAGCTGGTCAAGTCCCGGGCCTACCGGGAGCACGGGACGGCGGCCGCCGGATCGGCCATCGCCGCGCTGCGTACCGCGCTGTCCGTGCTGCTCCGGCTGTTCGCGCCGGTGCTCCCGTTCGTCACCGAGGAAGTGTGGTCCTGGTGGCAGGACGAGTCGGTGCACCGGGCCGCCTGGCCGGACCCCGCCGAGCTGCGGGCCCTGGCCGGCCGGGTGGACCCGGGCGCGCTGGACGCCGCGTCGGCCGCCATCCGGGCGGTGCGCGGGGCCAAGTCAGCCGCCCGGCTGTCCATGCGGGCGCCGGCGCGCAAGCTGGTCATCTCGGCCGCCGAGGACAGCCTGCCCGGCATCCGCGCGGTGCTCGGCGACGTGCAGGCGGCAGGCAAGGTGGACCAGGTGGTGCTGGTCCCGTCAGCCTGCCCCGACCCCGTTCACCACATCACGCTCTAATGTCCGGGGGGACGACCCCCCTGGGCCCCCGATCGCCGCTTCGCGCCGAACGCCGGCTCGGCGAGCACCCGCCGGCGGCGGGCCCCGCGTCCCCGGCGAATCAGGCGGGGGGTTGCTCCCGGGCGGCGATGCGCACCTCGTGGAACGAGGCGCTGAACCCGGGGCCCTCCGGGGCGGCGCACATCACCCCGGCCAGCAGTTCGCTGTCCGGCGGCATATAAACGAGCGCGGCCAGGTCCGGGCGGTCCTCGCCGATGGCGTACCGGACCTCCACCGCGTCGCCCCGGCGGGACACCCGCAGCGCGATCTCGTCGGTGTCCCCCGGCAGGCTGGACACCGCCCAGCTGGACAGGCCCAGGGTCAGCACGGTGGACAGCCGCGGCTTGCCCTCGAAGTACTCCACCCCGGTCTTCAGCCAGGTGCGCTCGTCGGCCCGCAGCATCACCCCGGCCTGGTCATACTGGCTGGCCCAGTTGCCCCGGACCCGGACCGCCACGTCCAGGTCGCCGGCCAGCACCTCGCCGTAGACGTGGCCGCTGTCCCGGATGTAGCCGTAGCCGGTCACCCGCCAGAAATCAGTGCCCGGATCGACGTTGACCTGCAGCACATCGTCGGTCCGCTGCCAGCTGGCCGGCTCGTTCAGCCACTCCATCTACCCCTGCCTCCGTGATTTTCCCCGGACTGAGGTTAGCGGAGTGAGGCCGGCTAGTCTCACCCGCATGGACAAGGTGCGCCGAACCGATACCGAATGGCGCGAACAGCTCACTCCGGACGAGTACCGGGTGCTCCGCGAGGCGGGCACCGAGGCGCCGTTCACCGGTGAGTACACCGATACCAAGACCGAGGGCGTGTACCGGTGCCGGGCCTGCGGGGCGGAACTGTTCCGGTCCGATGCCAAGTTCGAATCGCACTGTGGCTGGCCCAGCTTCTATCAGCCGGCCGAGGACGGCGCGGTGACGCTGATCGAGGACGACTCGCTGGGCATGCGCCGGGTGGAGGTGCGCTGCGCGGCCTGCGACTCGCATCTCGGACATGTGTTCGAGGGCGAGGGCTATCAGGTGCCGACCGACCAGCGCTGGTGCATTAACTCCGTCTCGCTCAATCTGGAGCCGCCCGAACGGTGACCGGCCAGGCCGGCGCCTTTTAGTGTCTCTCACCGGGGGGTAATGTCCCCGGTAGCGCAGTGTGGGGGCATTGCACAGGGGGGGCGCTGTGGAAAACATCATGGCCGGGCTGGCGCGGTTCGCCATCCGGTTCCGCTACTTCATCATCGCCTTCTGGATCATCGCCGGCGCGCTGTGTATCGCGCTGTTCCCGTCGCTGAGCAGCGCGGTGAACACCGACAACAGCTCGTTCCTGCCGTCCAGCGAACCGAGCGTGCACGCGCTCAACCTGGCCGCCCCGTTCCAGCCGACCAACGACACCACTGGCACGCTGGTCGTGCTGGGCAAGTCCAAGCTGTCCAGCAGCGACCAGCAGGCGGTCGCCAACCTGCAGAAGAAGATCGCCAAGGACGACCACGTGGTCTCGGTGTCCGACCAGGGCCTGTCCAAGGACGGCCGGGTGGACAAGGCCCAGGTGATCTTCAACGTGCAGACGTCCAGCACCGACGCCTCCCCCACCGTGTCCGCCGTCCGGTCCACGATGAGCAGCTTCAGCCTGCCGTCCGGGCTGACCAGCTACCTGACCGGGCAGTTGCCCGCCGCGGTGGACAACCAGAACTCCCAGGCGCACGCGCAGAAGCTGACCGCCGACCTGTCCATCCTGATCATCCTCATCATGCTGATCATCGTGCTCCGCGCCGTGGCCGCGCCGCTGGTCACCCTGCTGCCCGCGATCTGGGTACTGGAGATGTCCGGAAGCATCATCGCCGAGGTATCCAAGGCGGGGCTGCAGGTATCCACCATCACCGAGACCATGCTCACCGTGCTGCTGCTCGGCGCGGGCACCGACTACGGCTTGTTCTTCATCATGCGGGTGCGCGAGGAGATGGCCGACGGCGCGTCGCCGCACCGGGCCATCGAGCAGGCCGGGCGCTACGTCGGCGAGTCGATCACGTTCTCCGCGGGCACCGTCATCGTGGCGCTGGTCACCCTGCTGCTGGCCTCGTTCGGGCTGTACTCCGGGCTCGGCCCGGCGCTGGCCCTCGGTGTGTTCCTGATGCTGCTGGCCGCACTGACCCTGCTGCCCGCGCTGCTGGCCGTGTTCGGCCGGGCCGTGTTCTGGCCGCGCCCGGTGCGCCGGGCCAAGGAGGAAGGGACGTACGCCAAGTTGGCCGACGCGGTAATCGCGCACCCAGTGATCACCCTGGCCGCCGGGGTGGTGTTCCTGGTCGCGCTGGGCGTGTTCACGTTCGGCTACACGTCCAGCGGGTTCGGCGGCCAGACCAGCGGGCCGGACGGCAGCCAGTCGGCCCACGGCACCAACGTGATCAACGCGCACTACCCGCCCGCGGTGGCCAACCCGACCCAGGTGCTGATGGTCTGGAAGTCGTCGGTGTGGAAGGACCTCAGCCAGGCCAACACCGCCGAGAACGACCTGGGCAAGAAGTCGGTGTTCGCGTCGGTCACCGGCCCGTTCGACCCGAACGGCACCAAGCTCACCCCGAGCCAGCTGAGCAGCCTGTACAGCGAACTGGGGCCACCCGGGAAGCTGCCCGCCAGCGAGCCGGCCGGCACCCCGGTGCCCGCCGACCAGTACGAGCTGTACCGGGCCGAGGCCCAGTTCATCAGCCCGGACGGGAAGACCGTGCAGTACTACACGTCGCTGAAGGCGGGCTCGCCGTCGAGCACCCCGGCGCTGAACGCCACCCCGGCGGTGCGCGACGCGGTGACCAGCGTGCAGCACTCGGCTGGCGCGGTGGACAGCGGCGCGGCCGGCCTGGCCCCGTCCTCGTACGACGTGAGCAGCGTTTCGCAGAACGACCTAACCAAGATCGTGCCGGTGGTCATCGTGCTGCTCGCGCTGCTGCTCGGCCTGCTGCTGCGCAGCGTGATCGCCCCGCTGTACCTGGTCGCCACCGTGCTGCTCAGCTACTTCGCCGCGCTGGGGCTCAGCGTGCTCATCTTCCAGGTGGCCGGCGGCCAGTCCGGGCTGAACTTCGTGCTGCCGTTCCTGTTGTTCATCTTCCTGATGGCGCTGGGCGAGGATTACAACATCCTGGTCATGAGCCGGATCCGGGAGGAGGCGCACACCACGCCGCTGCGCGCGGCGGTGCGCACTGCCTGCCACCACACCGGCCCCACCGTGACGTCGGCCGGCCTGATCCTGGCGGCCACGTTCGGGGTGGCCGGGGTGACCGGTGCGACCACCCAGATCAAGCAGCTCGGCACGGCCATCGCGCTGGGTGTGCTGATCGACACGTTCCTGGTCCGCACGCTGATGGTGCCGGCCATCGTGGTGCTGTGCCGCCGCTGGAACTGGTGGCCGTCCCCGCTGTCCCGGCGCAGCGCCCAGATTGAGACCGCCCCGGCGCCCAGCGAGGTCAAGGCCTGAGAGCGCCCTTGGTCACGGCCGGTTGCCCGGCGCGACCAGGCCGGACTCGTAGGCCAGCACGACCGCCTGGGCGCGGTCGCGCAGGTCCAGCTTGGCCAGGATGCGGCCAACGTGGGTCTTGGTCGTCTGCTCGGCGATGACCAGGGTGTCGCTGATCTCGGTGTTGGACAGGCCGCGGGCGATCAGCCGGAGCACCTCGGTTTCCCGCTGGGTGAGCACGGTCAGCGGGCGCGGCAGCGGCGCGCCCGCCCGCGGCTGGCTGGCGAAGTCGGCGATCAGCCGCCGGGTCACCGATGGGGCGAGCAGCGCGTCGCCGTCCGCCACCACCCGGACCGCGTGCACCAGTTCGGCGGCGGTGGCGTCTTTGAGCAGGAACCCGCTGGCCCCGGCGCGCAGGGCCTCGTACACGTAATCGTCCAGGTCGAACGTGGTCAGCATGAGCACCCGCGGCCGGGCCGCCGGTCCCGGGGCCAGGAGCTGGCGGGTGGCCTGCAGCCCGTCCAGCACCGGCATCCGGACGTCCATCAGCACCACGTCCGGGCGCAGCTGCCCGGCCTGCCGGACCGCGTCGGCGCCGTCCGCGGCCTGGCCCACCACCACCAGGCCGGGCTGGGCGGTCAGCACCGCGGCGAAACCCTCGCGGACCATGGCCTGGTCGTCGGCGATCAGGCAGCGGGTCGGCCCGCCGCCGGCCACGCGGCCGGCCGTCACGCCGTCCCGCCCAGCGGGAGCCGGGCCGACACCACGAACCCGCCGCCGGGCGCCGGGCCCGCCGACAGCGAGCCGCCGAGCAGCGCCACCCGCTCCCGCATGCCGGTCAGCCCGTGCCCCGGCTTGAGCCCGTTCGGCCCGTTCCCGGCGCCGCATGGGCCGTTGGCCACCCGGAGCAGCACCGCGTCCCCGTCCTGGCCGACCGAGACCGTGACCGCCGCGCCGGGCGCGTGCTGGCTGGCGTTGGACAGCGATTCCTGCACGATCCGGTACGCGCACACCGCCACCCCGGATGGCACCTGGCCCACCGCCGCGGCCACCGACAGCTCGACCGGCATGCCCGCCCGGCGGGCCGCATCGACCAGCGTGGGCAGGTCAGCCAGCTGCGGCTGCGGTGCCCGCGGGGCGGGATGATCGTGGCGCAGCACGCCGAGCAGCCGCCGCATGTCGGCCAGCGCCTCGCGGGCGGCCGTGCTCAGCGCGGCGAACTCGTCCCGGGCCGGCTCGGGCAGCCCGCTGAGCCGGTATGGCGCGGTCTCCGCCTGCACCGCGATCAGCGACATGTGGTGCGCGACCACGTCATGCAGCTCCCGTGCGATCCGGCTGCGCTCCTCCAGCACGGCCTGCTGCGCCTGGGCGGCCTCGGCGCGCTGGGTCTGCGCGGCCAGCGCGCGCTGCGCGCGCAGCCGGGACCAGGCGCTGTCCACCGCGATCGCCGTGGCGGTGAACACGATGGTGGCGCTGGCCGGGCCGTTCAGGTCCGGGATGCGCAGGACCAGCCACAGCCCCCACGGGATGAGGCTCAGCGCCCACATCCAGGCCAGCACCGGGCGCGGCTGGCGGATCCCGGCCAGCACGAACGCGGCGAGCAGCGCGGCCACCTGTGGCGGCCCCCACGGCCAGCCACCCCACCAGGCCGCCGGGACCAGCGGGGACAGCAGCAGGGCGAGCCACCCGGCCCGCCAGGCCAGCATCGGGTACCGGGCGGCCAGCGGCAGCGGCACCACCAGGACGGCGGCCAGCAGTCGCTGCCCCATCGCCGGCGCCAGCTGGTTGGTATCCGGGACCGGCGGCCCGTGCAGCGCGGGCACCCCGTGCACCGTGCCCGCGTTCAGAACGACGAGCGCCACCGTGCCCAGGACCAGCGCGGCGTACGCGGCCCGGCGCTCCTGGACCGAGCGCCACCGCCACGCCGCGGCTGGGGCCGGCCGGGCCAGCACCTGCAGCAGCGCCTGCACCGCCTCCGCCGACCAGCGCCTGGCCAGGGCAGATCCGGCCCGCGGGGCGCTGCCCGCGGCCGGTGCGCTGCCCGGCGTCTGCGTCACGTGCTCAGCGTAGGCCGCCCGGGCCCACCCACTCGTCACGCCAGCGTGGTCATACCCAGGTATCACGCCCGCGGCCCGGGCGGCCGGGCTGCCGCTGCGGTATGACCGGAGGTACGGCCCCGTGGTGTGACGACGCGGCCGGGCTGGCCGGGGCAGCGTTGGCCGCATGATGAACGTCGAGATAACCGGCCTGACCCGGCGCTTCGGCCGCACCGTGGCGGTCGCCGGGGTGGACCTGCACACTGGCCCGGGGGTGTTCGGGCTGCTCGGCCCGAACGGCGCGGGCAAGACTTCCCTGCTGCGGATGATGGCCACCGCCGTGCCGCCGACGTCGGGCCGGCTGGAACTGCTCGGCCGCGACCCGGGCCGCCCCGGGCCGCGCCGGGAGATCCGGCGCCGGCTCGGCTACCTGCCGCAGCAGCTCGGCTATTACCCCGGCTTCCGCGCGGCCGAGTTCGTGGAGTACTTCGCGCTGCTCAAGGAGGTGCCCGCGGCACGGGTGCCGGCCGCGGTGACGGCCGCGCTGGACCGGGTCGAGCTGGGCGCCCAGGCCCGGGCCCGGCTGCGCACCCTGTCCGGCGGGATGCTGCGCCGGGTGGGCATCGCGCAGGCCATCGTGAACCAGCCTGACCTGCTGCTGCTGGACGAGCCGACCGCCGGGCTCGACCCGGAGCAGCGGGTGGCGTTCCGCGCGCTGCTCCGCGACCTGGGCCAGCGCGCCACCGTGGTGGTCAGCACGCACCTGGTCGAGGACGTCGGGGCCGCCTGCGCACGGGTCGCGCTGCTGGACCAGGGGAAGATCGTCTTCTCCGGCACCCCGGACGAACTGGCCGCCCGCGGCGCCGGGCACGACGTGGGCGACGCGCCGCTGGAGCGCGGCTACAGCGCGGTTCTCGCGGCGGCCCGGTCATGACCCCGGCGATCACCCGGCCACCTCGGTCCCGGCCCGGTCCCGCCGCCCGCCGGCCGGGCCTGGCGGCGGCCCGGCTGCTCGGGCTGGAACTGCGGCACAACGCGATGATGTGGCTGGTGCCGGTGGTCTTCGCGCTGTTCTGGCTGACCACCTACCGCAAGACCATGGCCCAGCCGCCGCTGTGGAGCCTGCGGGCCAGCAGCCTGCAGACCGGTGCGGTGGCCGTCTTCACCGCCCCGGTGGCCGGCGCGGCGGCCTGGATGGGCACCCGGGAGGCCCGCCGGCACGTCGCCGACCTGGTCGCGGTCACCGCCCGGCCGCGGTGGGCCCGCCACCTCACCACCTGGGCGGCCACCGCGGGCTGGGCCATCGTGGGCTACCTGATCTGCCTGGCCGTGGTGTACGGGGTGACCGCGCACCAGGTGCACTGGGGCGGCCCGCTGTGGTGGCCCGCCGCGGTGACCGCCGCCGCGCTGGCCGCGCTGGCCGCGCTCGGGTTCGCGGCCGGGACGCTGCTGCCCAGCCGGCTCACCGCGCCGGTGACCGCGATCGCGGCGTTCTTCGTGGTCGCGCTCAGTACCCAGCTGATCGTCGGCAGCCAGTCGTACTGGAACGTCTCCCCCATCGTTTCCGCCCCGTGGGATATCGGGTCGGACGCCGGGGTGGCGACGTTCTACCCGTACGTCCCGGACCTGGCCATCGTCCAGGTGCTGTTCCTGGCCGGCCTCGCCGTGGCCGTGCTCGGCCTGCTGGCCGTGGCGGCCGGCCCCGGCGGGTGGCGGCGGCTGCGCCGGCCCGCCGCGGCGGTCGCGGCGGCCGGCCTGCTGGCGGCCGGCACCGGCGCCGGGCTGGCCGGGACCGGGACGCTAGGCCGGCACGGCATGATCACCATCCCGGCGCTGCACGACGCGGCCAGCGACCGTCCGCTCCGGTTCACCCCGGTGTGCAGCCGCACCGCCATCCCGGTCTGCCTGAACCCGGCCTACGCCAGCTACCTGCCCGCGGCGGCGGCCGCGCTGTGGCCGGTGCTCAGCCAGCTGGCCGGCCTGCCGGGCGCGCCGGCCCGGGTCGGCCAGGCCGCCACCGTCTACCGCCAGGAGACCGGCAACGGGGTCGCGATCGGGCTGGCCGGGCCACGGCTCACCGGTACGCCGCCGGTGTTCCGGCTGCTGCTGCCCGTCCAGCTCTTGGGGCCTGCGCCGACCGCCCAGCAGTCGGCGGCCCTGCTGCGGACCGGCGAGGGCAGCGCCATCGTGGCCAGCGTGACCGGCGCCGGCCCCGGCGCGTCCCCGGCCCAGGACGCGGTCGCGACCGCGATCATGCTGGCGGCCGGTCTTCGGCTGGCGCCCCCAGGGCAAGGGAGCACGCCGGCTGCCGAGCGGGTGCCGGCTACCGGGCGCGCGCCGGCCGCTGGCCGGGTACGGGCCCACGGGCGGGGGCCGGCCCGGCGGCATGAACCGCCTCCCGGGAGCGGGCCGGGCCTGAGCGGTGCGCCCACCTGGCCGCTGCCGGCAGCTGGCTCGCCGGGTTATGCCGCCGCCCAGCGGTTCGCCGCGCAGCCGGCTGCGGTGCGGCACGCCTGGCTGACCCGGCACCTGGCCGCGCTGCGGGCCGGCCAGCTCACCCTGGCTGAGCTGCCATGACCGCGGGCCGGATCCGCGCCCACCCGCAGCCAGCCACCGGGGTGAGCGGACCGCAGCCAGCCGGGAAGCCGAGCGGACCGCAGCCAGCCGGGGAGCCGAGCGGGCCGCAGCGGGCCGACGGAGGGAGCGGGCGGTGGCCGGTCTTCCGGCTGGCCTGGCTGTACGCCAGGGGCCGGCGGCTCCCGGCTACCGTCGCGGTGCTCGCGGCCAGCGCCGTCGCGCTGCGCATCGCGCTGGCCGCCGGGCACTGGGACAGCTACGGCGCGCTGCAGCTGCCACTGGTCTTCGAGGCGGTGGCCGCGGCGGCCATCGCGGTCAGCACGGCCAGCCCGTTCGGCGACCCGGAACGGGTGGCCGGCCGGTGGCTGCCGGTGCTGCGGCTGGCCGCCGCGCTGGCGCTGACCGCGCTGGCGGCCGGCCTGCTGGCCGCGGCCGGGGTGGGCGCGCACCTGGCCGGCGGCCCGCTGGACGTGCTGCGCAACGTGGCCGGGATCACCGGCCTGGGCCTGCTCGGCGCGGCCGTGCTGGGCGGCGGCCTGGCCTGGGCTGGCCCGGTGGCCTACCTGCTGGCCGGGGTGTACGCGCTGTACACCCAGTGGCACCCGCCCGCGCTGCGCACCCCGTGGCTGTGGCCGGCCCGCCCGCCGCACGACCTCGGCGGGGCGCTGTGCGCCGGGCTGGTGTTCCTGGCCGGCCTGGCCGTCACCACGGTGTACGGCGCCCGCGACCCGGCCGGCGAGTGAGCGCGGGCCGGGCCGGACGGGACAGGCATTAAGCCAGCCCGGCGAGCAGTTCGTGCACCGGCTTGCGGCGGCCGGTGTAGAACGGGATCTCTTCCCGGGTGTGCAGCCGGGCCCGGGCGCCGCGCAGGTGGCGCATCAGGTCCACGATCCGGTGCAGCTCGTCGGCCTCGAACGCGAGGATCCACTCGTAGTCGTTCAGCGCGAAGCAGGCCACCGTGTTGGCCCGCACGTCCGGGTAATCGCGGGCCATCATGCCGTGCTCGGCGAGCAGCTCGCGGCGCTGCTGCGGGTCCAGCAGGTACCAGTCGTAGGACCGGACGAACGGGTACACCGAGACGTACCCGCGGGGCTCCTCCTCGGCCAGGAACGCCGGGATGTGGCCCTTGTTGAATTCGGCGGGCCGGTGCAGCGCCATCGCCGACCACACCGGCTCGCTGGCCCGGCCCAGCGCGGTCCGCCGGAACCGGGTGTACATCTCCTGCAGGTCGTCCGCGGACGGGGCGATCCACCAGAACATGTAGTCCGCGTCGGCCCGCATGCCCTGCAGGTCGTAGCAGCCGCGGGTGACCACGCCCTTGCCCGCCGCCTGCTGGCACAGCTCGGCGACCTCGTCGGCCAGCCCGTCCCGGCTGAGGCCGGCCACCGACCCGGCCGCCTCCAGCGCGCCGGAACCGGTCACCCGGAACACCGACCACATGGTGTACCGGATCATGTCGTTCAGGTCCCGGGCGCGCAGCCGCTGCGGCGCGGCCTCCGGGGTGGCTTCGGTGGGGGTCTCCTCAGTTGCTGACATGGCTCCCGTCCTTCTGCAGTTCCGCCACTACCTGGTCTACCGCAGCCCGTGCGGTGGCGATGCAGGCGGGTATGCCCACTCCGGCGTAGGCGGCGCCGCACGCGGCCAGCCGTGGCTGGGTGGCCAGGCTGGCCTGGATCCGGGCCACCCGGTCCAGGTGCCCCACGGTGTACTGCGGCAGCGCCCCGCCCCACCGGGTGACCAGGCTGGCCGCGGGGGCGCCGCGGACGCCGGTGGCCGCGGCCAGGCCGGCGGCGGCCAGCGCGGTCAGCTCGGCGTCGCCGGCCTGCAGCACCTGCTCCTCGCCGATCCGGCCGAGCGAGCAGCGCACGAAGATCAGGTCCGCGGCCCGCTGCCGCAGCTGCGGCCATTTCACCGAGGAGAACGTGACCGCCTTGACCGGCTGCTCGTCCACCGCTGGGACCAGGTACCCGCTGGTGTCCGGCAGCCGCGGGAACGCCGCCACCGGGTAGGCCAGCGTGACGATGGCCATGCTGGCGTAGCTGATCTCACCGAGCGCGGCCGCGGCCACCGCGGCGCCGGGCACCCCGGCCAGCAGCCGGCTGGCCGGCCGGGCGGGCAGGGCCAGGATGACCGCGTCCGCGTCCAGCCTCTGGGGGGCGTGCGCCGAGCCGATGGTCAGCCGCCAGCCGCGACCGGTGGGCACCAGTTCCCGCACCATCGCGCCGGTCCGCACCTGTGCGCCGGACGCGGCGGCCAGCGCGGACGGCAGGGTGCCGAGGCCGCCGGCCAGCGAGCTGAACACCGGCGGCCGGGGCGCGCTGGCCGCGCCGCCGTCGGTTTGGTCAGCAGAGCCGGGCGGCGGTGGCAGCAGCTCGGCCGCCGCCGCGGTCAGCGTGGCATGCCGCCGGGACGCATCGGCCAGGGCGGGCAGCGTCGCGTCGAACGACAGTTCCTCGGACCGGCCCGCGTACACCCCGCCGAGCAGCGGGTTGACCAGCCGGTCCACCACTTCCTGGCCGAACCGGGCGGCCACGTAGCTGGCCACCGGCACGTCGCCGTCCCGGTGCGTGCTGGGCAGGTCCGGCTCCTGGCGGGCCCGGGCCAGCCCGGCCGCGGACAGCAGGCCGGCCTGCGCCAGCCCGGCGGTGTCCGCGGGCACGCCCATGAACTGCCGGGCCGGCAGTGGCCGCATCTCGCCCCGGCTCCAGATCCGCGCCGCAGTCGTGCCGGCCGGCACCAGCTCGCCGCCCAGGCCGGCCGCCTCGATCAGCCCGGTGCCCTCGGGCCGGCGGGTGAGCAGCGCCTCGGCACCCACATCCACCGGGCAGCCGGCCACCTCGGCCACGGCCAGCTTGCCGCCCGGCCGGGCCGCCCCGTCCAGCACGATGACCTGGGCCGGCTCGTCGCGCAGGAGAAACGCCGCGGCGAGGCCGGCGATACCCGCGCCGACAATGGCGATGACCGGCCGGGTCCCGTATTGTTCCACCCGTTCACCCTATGGGTGCCGGACGCGTGCTGCGGGTACCCCATCTACAGGGGGGCCGGGGTGACAATCCAATTCGGCAGCCTGCTGGTGCTGGCGGTGGCGGCTTTCGTGGCGCCATTGCTGGCCCGGCTGATACCACGGCGGCTGGTGCCGCCGGTGGTGCTCGAAGTACTGGCCGGCCTGGCGGTCGGGCCGCAGGGCCTGGGCCTGGTCCAGCCGCGCGGCGCGGCCGAGCTGCTCTACCTGCTCGGCCTGGGTTTCCTGCTCTTCCTGGCCGGCCAGGATGTGCGGCCGGAGCGGTTCCGCGGGCCGACGTTCCGGCTGGCCGCCGCGGCCTTCCTGATCTCCGGCGCGCTGGCCGTGCCGGCCGCGTTCGGGCTGCGGGCGATCACCTCCGGCGCGGACGTGCGGCTGCTGGCCCTGACCCTGGTGGCCAGCACGCTCGGCGTGCTGGTCCCGGTGCTGCGCGACGCCGGGGAGATCACCACCGACTTCGGCCAGCTGATGGTGGTGGCCGGCTCGGTCGGTGAGTTCGGCTCGCTGCTGCTGCTCACCATCCTGTTCTCCGCCCAGCCTGAGTCCACCACCGTCCAGGTGCTGTACGTGGTGGCCATGGGCGTGGCCGCGGTTGTGCTCGGCGTGGCGCTCAAGGCGCTGTGGCGGACCAGGTGGATGGCCCGGACGTTCGCCGACTCGGACAACGACACCACCCAGCTGCGGGTCCGGGCCGCGTTCGTGGTGCTGCTGATCTTCACCGCGCTGGCCCACGAGTTCGGCGTGGACTCGCTGCTCGGCGCGTTCATCGCCGGCATGGTGGTGGCCGTGTCCGATGGTGACGAGCGGCCCAGCCGGGAGCGTTACCAGGCCAAACTGCGCGCGATCGGGTACGGGTTCCTGGTCCCGGTGTTCTTCGTGATGACCGGGGTCCAGTTCGACGTCCGCGCGCTGTTCGCGCACCCCTCCGCGCTGGCCCTGATGCCGCTGCTGGTGCTGACGATCATGGTGGTCCGCGGCGGCCCGGCCCTGCTGTACCGGGGCCGGCTCGGCCTGCGGCCCGCGCTGGCGGCCGGCTTCCTGCAGGCCACCACGCTCACCTTCCCGGTGGTGGTAGCGGCGCTCGGGCTGGACCTCGGCCTGCTCAGCGCGGCCGCGGCAGCCGCGCTGATCGGCGCGTCGCTGCTGTCCGTGCTGCTGTTCCCGGCGGCCGCGCTGCTCCTCCGGCCGTGGACCCCGGCCAGCGACGCGGCCACGGAAGAACGGCCGGCCGCCACCGGCAGCCCCATCCAGACCGACTAGTCAGCGCGGGTCCGGAGGACCTGCGCGAGCGGCCGGGTGCAGGCTGCGGCGACCGAGCCGGTGCGACGCACTGAATGGGTCCAGCCGGGCTGGAAAGCAGAGCGTGATTCCTGCGTTGTGAACTTGTGACCGGTGCGCCGGAACCGGGCCAGCGCCGCGCCGCGTCCGACCGGCATGACAGTGGGAGCACCCAGATTTACCCGCACCACCAGCGTTCTGCTGGCCGCTCTGGCCGGCCTGCTGGCGGCCGGATGCTCGGCGGCCGGCAACTCCGCGTCCTCCGCCTCCGGAGCCGGCGCGCCCCGGGCCGCCGCGATGGCCCCGGCGGCGGCCGGGCACGGCATGTCCAGCGCGGCCCGCGGGAGCGCCGCGCTGACCGCCCTGCCCAGCCCCCAATCCATCATCTACACCGCCAGCCTGACCGTGCGGGCCGCCAGCCTCACCCGGGCCGCCACCGCGGCCACCCAGCTGGCCAGGGCCGCGGGCGGCTACGTGGCCGCGGAGAACGCCGCGCTGAACCGGGCCCACCCGGCCAGGTCCAGCGTCAGCCTGCAGCTGAAGATCCCGGTGGCCAGCTACTCCGGCGTGCTCAGCCAGCTGTCCACCCGGCTCGGCACCAGGCAGGCCGAGTCCCAGCACGCCCAGGACGTCACCCAGACCGTGGCCGACGTGACCAGCCGGGTCGCCTCGGCCCAGGCCGCCATCGCCCAGCTGCGCAAGCTGCTCGCCCGGGCCGGCTCAGTCAGCAGCCTGCTGGACGTGCAGAACCAGATCAACACCGAGGAAGCCAGCCTGGAGGCGCTCCAGGCACAGCAGCGCGCGCTAGCGCACCAGACCACCTACGGCACCGTGAACCTGCTGCTGGTGAGTAAGCCAGGCACTGGCGTTAAGAAAAATCATGGGCAGTCAGCTGGCTTCCTGCGCGGCCTGGCCGCGGGCTGGCACGGGCTGGTGCGGGTAGTGGTCGCGGTGCTGACCGCAGCCGGCGCGGTGCTGCCGTTCGCGGTGATCCTGGCCGCGGCCGGCTTCCTGGGCTGGCGCGGGCGGCGCTGGCTGCTCCGGCACCGGGCCGCGGCCAGCGGAACCGGGCCGGCCAGCCCCGGCTCGGCCGCGGCCGAATGAGCCCGCTACCCGGCCGCCTCGCGGGCGGACACCTCGTGCACCAGCTCGGTCAGCCGGGCCAGCACGTCGGGGTTGGTGTCCGGCAGCACGCCGTGCCCCAGGTTGAACACGTGACCCTCGGCGGTCCGGCCGCGGCCGAGCACGTCCCGGGCCCGCCTCTCGATCACTTCCCACGGGGCCAGCAGGATGGCCGGGTCCAGGTTGCCCTGCAGCGCCTTTCCCGGGTCCACCCGGGGCACCGCCTCGTCCAGCGGCACCCGCCAGTCCACCCCGACCACGTCCGCGCCGGCCTCGCTCATCAGGCCGAGCAGTTCGCCGGTCGTCACGCCGAAGTGGATGCGCGGCACCCCGGTGCCAGCCAGCGCGTCGAAGATCCGCCTGCTGTGCGGCAGCACGCCGGCCCGGTAGTCCTCCGGGCTGACCGCGCCCGCCCAGGAGTCGAACAGCTGCACGGCGGACGCCCCGGCGGCCACCTGGACCTGCAGGAAGCCGATCGCGATGTCGGCCAGCTGGCCGAGCAGCGCGTGCCACAGCGGCGGGTTGCCGTACATGACTGACTTGGTCCGGTCGTGGCCCTTCGACGGGCCGCCCTCGATCAGGTAGGAGGCCAGCGTGAACGGCCCCCCGGCGAAGCCGATGAGCGGCCGGGGGCCCAGCTCCTTGACCAGCGCGGTGACGGCTTCGGTGACATAGCTGACGTCGGACGGCTCCAGCGGGCGCAACCGGGCCAGATCCCGCTCGGTGCGGATCGGCTCGCCGAGCACCGGGCCAACGCCCGGCTTGATGTCGATGTCCAGTCCCACCGCGCGCAGCGGGACCACGATGTCGCTGAACAGGATGGCGGCGTCGACCGGATACCGGCGCATCGGCTGCAAGGTGATCTCGGTAATGACATCCGGGATAGTGCACGCCTTGAGCATCGGCATGCCACCCCGTGCGCGGCGGTATTCGGGCAGCGAGCGGCCCGCCTGGCGCATATACCAGACCGGCGTGTACGGCGCGGGCTGGCGGCGGCAGGCGAGCAGGAACGGGGACTCCGCGAGCGGGGGATTCTGCTGCGTCACACCAGCGATGGTCTCACACGACGGCCGCCCCGCCGGGGCATCTGACCAGGTGACATCGTTAGGGACACGCCGTCCGGGTTCCACCGATCCGCGCGGTCCGCGTGCCACGATCGGGGGCAGCCTGGCGCCGCGGCACCCCGAACCAGCAACGGCTGCGGCCGCAGGTGAGGAGGGACGACGTACGCTCAGACCATGACGCGCGCTGAGGCGATGCAGCCAGGAGACGCGGCCGCCGGGTTCGATGCCCTGGTGGCCGGGCTTCGTGAGCAGCGCGACCAGGTATCCACGTTGCGCCCGGAACTGAGCTTCGAGGATGTCCCGGCACCGCGCACACTGGCCCCGTACGCGACCGCGGTGGCGGCCACCGTGCTGGACGGCGATACCGACATCGCCAGCGGCCGGCTGGTGCTGCTCTACGACCCGGCTGGCCAGGACGGCTGGGGTGGCCCGCTGCGGATCATCGTGTACGTCCGGGCCGACCTCGACCCGGAGATCGCCGCCGACCCGCTGATCGGCCAGGTCGGCTGGGACTGGCTGACCGAGGCGCTGGACAACCGGACGGCCGGTTACGGGCAGCCCAGCGGCACGGTAACCCGGGTGGTCACCGAGGGGTTCGGGGCCAAGGAGAGCGAGCCGGCCGTTACCGGTTTCGAGCTGCGTGCGTCATGGTCGCCGGCCGTGGCGGACGAGGACGGGGCGCTGGACGGGCACCTCGCCGCGTGGTGCGACGCGCTGTGCGCGGCGGCCGGGCTGCCCCCGCTGGCCCCGGGCGTGACCGCGCTCCGCAAGCCGGCTTCGACCACCCGGCGGCGGCGGTGACGGCGCCGCATCAGCCACCCGCCCAGCCGCCCGGCCAGTCCGGCCTGCCCGGGGAGAGTCGGCCTGCGCCGGCCCCCGTGCCCGCCGCCGTGCCGCTGCTGGAGCCCCGGGATGGGCTGCCGCCGCTGGTCGAGACGGCGGCCGCGCTGGACGAGGCCATCCGCGCGCTGGGCGCCGGGCAAGGCCCGGTCGCGGTGGACGCGGAACGCGCCTCCGGCTTCCGGTACGGGCACCGGGCGTTCCTGGTCCAGCTCCGCCGCCAGGGCACCGGCACCGTGCTGATCGACCCGGTGGCCTGCCCCGACCTGTCCGCGCTCGACGTCGCGCTGGCCGGCACCGAGGCCGTGCTGCACGCCGCGTCGCAGGACCTGCCCTGCCTGGCTGATCTTGGGTACCGGCCCAAGGCGCTGTTCGACACCGAACTGGCCGGGCGGCTGCTCGGCTACCCGCGGGTCGGCCTCGGCCCGCTGGTGGAGACGGTGCTCGGGCTGTCGCTGGAGAAGGGGCACGCGGCCGCGGACTGGTCCACCCGCCCGCTGCCCGAGGACTGGCTGCGGTACGCCGCGCTCGACGTGGAAGTGCTGGTCGACCTGCGCGACGCGCTGGCCGGCCAGCTGGTCGAGCAGGACAAGGACGAGTGGGCCCGGCAGGAGTTCAGCGCCGTGCTGAACGCCGGGCCGCCGGCCCCCGGCCCGACCCATGGCGGCGCACCTCGGGCATCCACCGCGTGCGCACCCGGCGCGGCCTGGCCATCGTCCGCGAGCTGTGGCTGGAACGGGACCGGATCGCGCAGCGCCGCGACCTGTCCCCGGGCCGGGTGCTGCCCGACTCGGCCATCATCGAGGCGGCCCGGGCGGCGCCGGTCACCGTGGCCGAGCTGACCGCGGTGGCCGGGTTCCGCGGCCGCGGCGCCAAGCGGCACACGGGCGAGTGGTTCGCCGCCATCCACCGGGCCAACCAGGAGGCCGACCAGGAGCTGCCCCGGCCGTCCGGCCAGGTCGCGGACGGGCCGCCGCCCGCGCACCGCTGGCACGAGCGGGACCCGGAAGCGGCCAGGCGGCTGGCCGCGGTACGCACCGTGGTCGCGGCGCTGGCCGACGAGCATTCGCTGCCCGCGGAGAACCTGGTCCAGCCGGACGCGGTGCGCCGGCTGTCCTGGCAGCCGCCGGAACCGGTCAGCGCCGAGCAGATCGCCGCCGGCCTGTCCGGCTATGGCGCCCGGCCGTGGCAGGTGGGCCTGGTCTCGGTCCCCATCGCCGGCGCCCTGCTCCGCCTGGCCGAAAAAGACGACGAGTAGATGGCCGAGCCGGAGCCGGGCGGGGAGATCGGGGCGCTGCTGGCCACGCTGGACGCGCAGCGCGGGCATGTGCTCGGCGTCCTGGACGGGCTGCCGGACGAGGCGCTGCGCCGGGCGGTACTGCCGTCCGGGTGGACCTGCCTGGGGCTGATCCGGCACCTGGCCCTGGACGTGGAGCGGTTCTGGTTCCGCGCCGTGGTGGCGGGCGAGCCGGTGGAGCTGGAATCCGGCGCCGACGCCTGGCAGGTCGGCCCGGAGATGCCGGCCGAGGACGTGATCGGGATGTACCGGCAGGAGACGGAACTGGCCGACGCCATCATCGCGGCCCGGGCGCCGGATGCCGCGCCCGCCTGGTGGCCATCCGAGATCTTCCCCGGGCTGCCGTCCCGGCCGCTGCGCGACACCGTGCTGCACGTGATCACCGAGACCGCCTGCCACGCCGGGCACCTGGACGCGGTGCGCGAGCTCATCGACGGCCGGACCTGGCTGATCCTCACCGAGTAGCCAGTACCGGCCGCCTTGACAGGACCCTGGGACAGGTCTAGCTTGCCCATCATTGATAAGAAACTTTCCTAACGAGCGCACGGTTCCTGCGTTCACGGTGTCTACGTTCACGGTGTCAAACGCCCCACGGTGTCTACTCCCAGGAAAGCTGGCTCTATGTCCCGGTTGCGTTCGCTCCGCACGGCCGCCGCACTCGCCGCCGCCGCGCTCGCCCTCCCGCTGGTCACCGCCACCAGCAGCGCCTCGGCTGCCACCGGCGCGGCCGCTGCCACGCAAGCCCGCTCCTCGGCCTGGGGCGGCGGGCTGCCCGCGCACCTGTTCGCGCCGTACTTCGAGGCCTACCTGACCGGCAGCCCGGCGGCACTGTCCGCCGAGTCGGGCGCCAAGTACCTCACGCTCGCGTTCATCCAGACGCCGAAGAAGGGGGCGTGCACCATCGACTGGAACGGCGACACGTCCACGCCGATCTCCTGGTCGGTGTACGGCAGCGACATCGCCGCGATCCGCGCGGCCGGCGGCGGCGTGATCCCGTCGTTCGGCGGCTACTCGGCCGACCATGACGGCACCGAGATCGCGGACAGCTGCCACAGCGTGGCGAAGATCGCCGCCGCCTACGAGAAGGTGATCACGACCTACCACGTGACCCGGCTCGACCTGGACACCGAGGACAACTCGCTGACCAATACGGCGGGCATCAACCGGCGCAACGCCGCCATCCACCTGGTCGAGCGGTGGGCCGCACGGTGCCACCGGCGGGTGCAGTTCGTCTACACCGTGCCCACCAACGTGGCCGGCCTCGACCCGGCCGGGGTGAACGTGCTGCGCAGCGCGGTTGCGCACCAGGCCCGGATCGACATCGTGAACATCATGACGTTCGACTACTACGACAACAAGCCGCACGAGATGGCGCGGGACACGATGACCGCCGCCGGGCATCTGTACAGCACGCTGCACCAGCTCTACCCGATGAAGTCGCCCGCTCAGCTCTGGCACATGATCGGCGTGACCGAGATGATCGGCATCGACGACTTCGGCCCACCGGAGGTGTTCAAGCTGAAGGACGCGCCGGTGGTGCTGCACTGGGCCACCGCCAAGGGGCTCGGCGAGCTGTCCTTCTGGGCGCTGCAGCGGGACAACGGCGGCTGCCCGGGCACCGCGGGCAGCAACACCTGCTCCGGCCTCAAGCAGGCCACCTGGCAGTTCAGCCACATCTTCGAGCCGTTCACCAGCTGGTAGCGGGGACAGCCGGAAGCCCCGGACGCGCAGTGGCTCGTCCCGCTGCTGGCCCGCTTCGCCCAGCACTAACCCCCTGGATATTTAACGCCAGTGCCTGCAGGCGGCCCCGGTACCCCGGTTCCGGGCCGCCGCTGGCGGCCGGGAAAGCCCACCCGGCTAGGCCGCCTAAGAATGTCAGTGGCCAGGCGTACCGTCACACTTGGCATGAGGTGTGTTCCGGCCAGAGCGGCCGGCGAACAGGCGGGAGTGAGCATGCCCGGAATTGCGCCGCCCAGCCCGCGACGGGACCGGCTCAGCCCGGCCGAGCTGGCCTGGGCCACGCTGAGCTCGCCGGTCGGGCCGCTGGCGGTGGGCTGCACGGCCAGCGGGCTGTCCCAGGTGCGCTTCCGGACCTCGCCCCGGGACCGGCGCAGTGCTGGCCGGTCCAGTGCCGGGCTGGGCGCGCCGCCCACCGCGGACGGCGGCCCGCAGGCCCAGGGCCGGGACGAAATGCTGGCCGCGGCCCGGGACCAGCTGGCCGAGTACTTCGCCGGGCAGCGTCAGGAGTTCGATCTGCCCATCGACTGGACCGGCACGTCACCGGCACAGCGCCAGGTGCTGGACGTGCTGTACCGCACGGTCGGCTACGGCGACACGGTCACCTACGGGGAACTGGCGCAGCGCGCGGTGGCCGGGCCGGACGGGGTCTCGCTGCCCGCCCGGGCCATCGGCGGGATCATGGGCTCGAACCCGATCCCGGTGATCGTGCCGTGCCACCGGGTGGTCGCCGGCAACGGGCTGGGCGGGTACAGCGGGGGCACCGGCATCGAGGTCAAGCGGTGGCTGCTCATCTACGAGGGGGCGCTGCCCGCCACGCTGGACTGGGCCGCGGCCGGCCTCTGACCGGCCAGGGCGGGCCGGCGGAGCCTCCTAGCTGGCCGCGGCGTCGTGCCGCTCCGCGCAGGTCAGTGCGTTCCAGCCGATGTGCAGCACCCAGAACCCGGCGGGTGGCAGGGTGGGCCCGTCCGGTGGCTTCGTCCCGAGCACGGCGCAGGCCTCCTCCAGGATCTGCGGCAGGTTCTCCCGGTGCGCGCAGATCACCGCGGGCAGTGCGCCGGCCAGGATGTCGTCGGTCCGCCGCCGCAGTTCGCCGGCCACGCCGATGCCGATGGTGAACGCATGATCGGCCTGGATGGACATGGCCGCCTCGGTGGCGTATTGCCGCACCGTGGCCACGCACCGCTCGGCGGCTGAGCTGAACACCCGGGCCTGGCCGTAGCAGTGCAGCAGCCGGGTCAGCAAGGCGGACTCCTCGCGGCCGGCCGGGGCCAGCGGCCGGGCCAGGTCGTCAGGGTGGCCGTCCGCCCGCCACTCGTCCTTGTTCACCGCCGAGCCGTGCCGGACCAGCATCAGCGGCGCTGTCTCCGGCGGCCCGGCCGCGAACTCGTCCAGGACCTCGGCGTCGTGCTGGTAGCTGAGCCGGGCCTGGGCGGCCGGCACGTCCAGCCAGTCCAGCTTGTCCACCTCGGCGTTCGGGGTGAACCCGGGCTGCGGCCCGTCGGCCGCCGTGGCCGTCCAGTAGTCCACCACCTTGGGCCGGCCGCGCACCGGGTAGTGCGTGGACGGCAGCCGCCGGCCGAGGACCACCCGGAACCCGGTCTCCTCAGCCACCTCGCGGACCGCGGTCAGCAGGGCCGGCTCACCCGGCTCGGTCTTGCCCTTGGGCAGGCTCCAGTCGTCGTACTTCGGCCGGTGCACCATAACCACCTGCGGACCCTGCGGGCCGGGTCGCCACAGCACGGCGCCGGCCGCCCGGATCTCGCCTCCGTCAGCTCCCCCGTCCGCCAGCATCAGCTATCGGCGAGGTGGCCACGCCGCTCCAGCAGGTACGACTGCAAGTCCCGCAACGGCTTACCCTCCGCGTCCAGATGATGCCTGGTCCAGGCACCGTCACCAGCCAGCCACCAGGAACTGGTGGTCTCGTCCATGGCCATCTCAATCAGCGACCGTAGCTCTCTCTTCTGCTCGCGCTCCTTCACCACGCACAGCAGCTCGACCCGGCGGTCCAGGTTGCGGTGCATCAGATCGGCGCTGCCGATCCAGACCTCAATTTCCTCCGGCTCCCCGGCGCCGAACACGTAAATCCGGGAATGTTCCAGGAACCGGCCGAGGATACTGCGCACCCGGATCGTCTCGGACAGCCCGGGCACCCCGGGGCGCAGCGAGCAGATGCCGCGGACCCAGATGTCGATCGGCACTCCGGCCTGGGATGCCCGGTAGAGGGCGTCCACGACCTCCTCGTCGATGATGGCGTTGCACTTGAGCTGGATCCGGGCCGGCTTGCCCTGCTGCTGCAGCGCGGTCTGCCGCTCGATCCGGTCCACCAGGCCGGGCCGCAGCGCGTGCGGCGCGACCAGGAAGCGGCGGTAGTCGTTCTTCCGGCTGTACGCGGTCAGGTGGTTGAACAGATCGGTGGAGTCACCGCCCACGGTCGGGTCGGCGGTGAGCAGGCCGAAGTCCTCGTAGTGCCGGGCCGTGGACGGGTTGTAGTTCCCGGTGCCGATGTGGCAGTAGCGGCGCAGCGACCCGTCTGACTCCTCCCGCACCACCAGCACCATCTTGCAGTGCGTCTTCAGGCCGGGCACGCCGTACACCACGTGGCAGCCCGCTTCTTCCAGCTTGCGGGCCCAGATGATATTGGCCCGCTCGTCGAACCGCGCCTTCAGCTCGACGACCACCACGACCTGCTTGCCGGCCTCGGCCGCGTCGATCAGCGCGTCCACGATCGACGAGGAGTCGCTGGTCCGGTACAGCGTCTGCTTGATGGCCAGCACCCGCGGGTCAGCGGCCGCCTCCACGGTCAGCCGCTCCACCGTCGCGCTGAACGAGTCGTACGGGTGGTGCACCAGCACGTCGCCGCGGTCCAGGGTGGTGAACACGTCGCTGTCCTGCGGTAGTGCCGACTCGCGCGGCACGAACGACGGGTACTTCAGCCGCCGGATGTTCAGGTCGGCGATCGCGTTAAGCCCGGTCAGGTCGAGCGGGCTGGGCAGGTGGTACACCGCGCGCCGGTCCACGCCCAGCTCGGTGACCAGCCGTTCCAAGACGTCGGCCGAGATCGTCTCCTCGACCTCCAGCCGCACCGCGGGCTCGAAGCGGCGGCGCAGCAGTTCCCGCTCCATCGACTGCATGAGGTCTTCGGTGACGTCCTCGTCGATCTCCAGCTCGCGGTTCCTGGTCACCCGGAACACGTGGTGCTCCAGGATGTCCAGGCCGACGAACAGCTCGGGCAGGTGGGCGGCGATCACGTCTTCCAGCGGTACGTACCGGTACCGGCCCACGCTGAGGAACCGGGGCAGCAGCGGCGGCACCTTGACCCGGGCGAAATTGGTCGCCCCGGTCTCCGGGTCCGCGATCATGACAGCCAGGCTGAGTGACAGGCCGGAGATGTACGGGAACGGGTGGGCCGGGTCCACCACCAGCGGGGTGAGCACCGGGTAGATCCGGTCCCGGAACAACTGCTGCAGTTCGCGCTGCTCGTCCTCGGACAGCTCTTTCCAGCGCAGGATCTCGATGCCCTCGTCGGCCAGCAGCGGCCGGA
Source organism: uncultured Actinomycetes bacterium (assembly GCA_963834705.1). Lineage (GTDB taxonomy): Bacteria > Actinomycetota > Actinomycetes > Streptosporangiales > Streptosporangiaceae > RYN-230. The sequence continues at coordinate 697,424 of CAWICV010000013.1, read as the reverse complement.
TCGTGGTGCTGAAGTACTCCGCGTGCCGCAGGCTGAGCTCACTCGCCGTGGCCAGGGTGTTCTCCAGCACCTGGTCCGGGGGCATCCCGGTGGTGACCCCCTCCACCGGCAGGCCGGTGGCCATCCGGCGCATCCGGCCGGCCACCCGGACCATGAAGAACTCGTCCAGGTTGCTGGCGACGATGGCCATGAACCGGACCCGCTCGAGCAGCGGCACGTTCTCGTCCTCGGCCAGTTCCAGCACCCGCTGGTTGAACCGGAGCCAGCTTCCCTCACGCTCGATATACCGGTCTGGCGGCAGATTATCGGCCGATGCGGCCGCCGTGCCCTCCGGCGCGGTCCCCGCGCTCATCTCCCCCTCGCCCGTCTGATAGCGCACCTCACCCACACTCATGCCGTCATTGTCCCCAGTGTCCGGCCGGCCAAGACACCCGGGACGGGTGTTTTCATCCTGGCCAGAGTCCGTAATTGACCAGTTCATTACCAGGTCATTCACCTGCAAAACAGTACGAATCGCGAACTCGCTGAGTAGTCGCGGCGGTCGCGGCAGCACGCCTAGCTCAACTCCGCGCACCGCCAGCCCGGTCAGCCCGTACACGGCGGGCGGGATCAGCTTGCGCAGGCCCGCCGCGGCGAGCCCGAATGAGGGACGGGTCAGCCGGACGGCGGGCGGCACAGTGCCTCAATGGCGACCCGGTCGCCAAGCTTGACCCGTTCCCCCCGGCCCAGCGAGACACCCAGCTCCGCCTCGGCCTGTTCCACCCGGAGCCAGTCGGCGTAGCTGACCGGCCGCACCCCGCGCCCGGCCAGCCCGGCCTCGAACTCATCCCGGGACCGCTGCCGGGCCGCGCCGGTATCCCCGGCCGCACTGGCGCCGGCCGCGCCGTCACCGGCTGCGCCGTCACCGGCCAGGTCGGCCAGCAGCGACCGGACGGTGCCGGCCGCGTCGGACTTGTTCGTGCCCACCACCCCGGTCGGTCCGCGCTTGAGCCACCCGGCGACATATTCCCTGGGCAACGGCGCGCCGCCGGGGCCGAGCACCCGGCCGTCGGCGTTCGGCACCGTGTAGCTGCGCTCGTCGAACGGCACCCCGGGCAGCGGCACGCTCTGATAGCCCACGCTGCGGAACACCATCTGCGCCGGGATCGTCTCGAGCTCCCCGGTACCGGTGAACGTGCCCTGCCCGTCGATCCGGGTGCGCTCCACTGTCAGCCCGGACACCCGGTCGGTGCCGTCGACGGAAACCGGGCGCAGCCAGAACCGGACGGTCAGCCTCCGCTCGGCCCCGGCTCTCCCGGCTGCCGGCCGCGCGACCCAGTCTTGAATGACGGTCAGGTTGCCGCGCACCCGGCGGTCGCTCTCGGCCAGTTCCGCGCTCTGCCCGGTGGGGTCGAACGCCCCGAGGTCCAGCTCATCCGGGTGGACGACGATGTCCACCCCGGACAGCTCGCCCAGCTCGCGCAGTTCCTTGGTGGTGAACTTGGCCTGTGCCGGGCCGCGGCGGCCGATCATGTGCACCTCGCGGACCTTGCTGGCCATCAGCCCTTCCAGTACCGCCTGCGGGATGTCGGTCCGGCTCAGCTCGGCCGGGTCCCGGACCAGGATGCGGGCCACGTCCACCGCCACGTTGCCCACCCCGACCACGGCGACCGACTCGGCGTCCAGGGTGAACGCGCCCGCCTCGGTGTCCGGATGGCCGCAGTACCAGTTCACGAAGTCGGTGGCCGCGTAGCTGCCGGGCAGGTCCTCGCCGGGGATGCCCATCCGCCGGTCCCGCATCGCGCCGGTCGCGTAGACCACCGCGTCATAGCTGGCCAGCAGGTCCTCCCGGGTGACGTCGCCGCCCAGGTGCACCCCGCCGAGGAAGCGCACATCGGCGTGCTCCAGCACGTTGCGCAGGTAGTCGGCGATGGACCGGATCGACGGATGGTCCGGGGCCACCCCGTAGCGGACCAGGCCGTACGGGGTGGGGAGCCGGTCCAGTACGTTGACCTGCACGATGACGGGCGGGTCCAGCTTGGCCGCCTGCTTGATCAGCGCCTCGGCGGTGTAGATCCCGGCCGGGCCGGAACCGACGACGGCCACCTGGAGTGTGGTCACTGGGGTCTCATCCCTGAGGGTTGTCGGCCAGTTCGGGGTCGAGCCGGGCCACGGCCTCGGTGATCTGCCGGGCCAGGTGCTGCGGCACCAGGCCCACCTCGTCGAGCACCTGGTCCCGGCTGCCGTGGTCCAGGAACCGCTGCGGCAGGCCGAACGTCCGCACCGGGGTCCGCACGTCCGCGTCGCGCAGCAGCCGGCAGACCGCGTCGCCGAACCCGCCCGCCACGCCGTTGTCCTCGATGGTGGCCACCAGCCGGACCTGGGCGGCGATATCGGCCAGCGCCGGGTCCACCGGCTTGACCCAGCGCGGGTCCAGCACGGTTACCCGGATGCCCTGGGCGGCCAGCCGGCTCGCGGTGGCCAGGCCGGTCACGGCCATCGGCCCGGCCCCGACCAGCAGCACGTCCGGGGCGGCTGGCCCGTCCGGCCGGGCCAGCACGTCCATGCCACCGACCTTGCCGATCGCCTCCGCCTCGGCGCCCACGGTGCCCTTGGGGAACCGGACCACGGTCGGCCCATCGCTGACCGCGACCGCCTCGGCCAGCAGCTCGGCGATCCGCGTCCCGTCCCGCGGCGCGGCGATCCGCAGGCCCGGCACGACCTGCAAGATCGAGCCGTCCCACATGCCGTTGTGGCTGGCCCCGTCCGGGCCGGTCACCCCGGCCCGGTCCAGCACGAAGGTGACTGGCAGCCGGTGCAGCGCCACGTCCATCAGCACCTGGTCGAAGGCCCGGTTGAGGAACGTCGCGTAGATGGCCACCACCGGGTGCAGGCCGCCCATGGCCAGCCCGGCCGCGCTGGTCACGGCGTGCTGCTCGGCGATGCCCACGTCGAAGACCCGGTCCGGGTAGGCGGCGGCGAACTTGGCCAGCCCGGTCGGGTGCAGCATGGCGGCGGTGATCGCGACCACGTCCGGCCGCCTGGCGCCGGTCGCCAGCAGCGCGTCGCCGAACACCTCGGACCAGGACGGCTTGGGCAGCCCGGGCAGCGTGCCCGCGGGCGCGGCCGCGGGCACCTGGTGCAGCCGGTCTTCCTCGTTGTCCTCGGCCAGCTGGTAGCCGAAGCCCTTGCGGGTGATCACGTGCACCAGCACCGGGCCGCCGAAGTCCCGGGCCCGGCGCAGCGCGTGCTCCACCGCCTGCTCGTCGTGCCCGTCGATCGGGCCGAGGTACTTGAGGCCCAGGTCCTCGAACAGCACCTGCGGCTGCAAGACGTCCTTGAGGCCCTTCTTCATCCCGTGCAGCGTGCCGTACAGCGGCCCGCCGACCACCGGGGCGCGGGTCAGCGTGGTCTTGATGTAGTCCAGCACGTTCTCGTAGCGCTGGTTGACCCGGACCATGGTCAGGTGGTTGGCCAGCCCGCCGATCGTCGGCTGGTAGGACCGGCCGTTGTCGTTGACCACGATGACCAGCCGGCTGTCCTTGGCCACCGCGATGTTGTTCAGCGCCTCCCAGGCCATCCCGCCGGTCAGCGCGCCGTCCCCGATCACCGCGACCACGGTGCGGTCGGTCTCGCCGCGCAGCCGGTACGCCTTGGCCAGCCCGTCGGCGTAGGACAGGCTGGTGGACGCGTGCGAGTTCTCCACCAGGTCGTGCTCGGACTCGGCCCGGCTCGGGTAGCCGGAAAGACCGCCGCGCTGGCGCAGCGTGCCGAACTCGGCGACCCGCCCGGTGAGCAGCTTGTGCACGTAGGACTGGTGCCCGGTGTCGAACACGATCTTGTCCACCGGGGAGTCGAACACCCGGTGCAGGGCGATCGTCACCTCGACCACGCCCAGGTTGGGCCCGAGATGGCCGCTGGTCCGCGACACCGTCTCGATCAGCAGGTCACGTATCTCGCTGGCCAGGGCGGGCAGCTGATCTGGCGCCAGCTCCCGGAGATCACGCGGGCCAGCGAGGCTTTCCAGCAGGGTCACCTGAACTGCTCCCTTGTCGCGGACGCGGGGGGAATCAGTGGCGAGTCTATTCGGCCGGCCCTACCGCACGCCGTACAGGTGCTCCAGGGCGAGCTGGTCCAGCCGCTCGTAGCCCAGCCCGCGGGCGGCGAGCGCCTCGATGTCCGGGGTGAAGCCCTGCACGTCCCGCCAGGTCTCGCCGGCCGCCATGGTGGGCGTGGCCAGGTCTTCCACCCCGGACGCGGCCAGCGCCGCCTTGACCTCGGGGTCGGCCCGGAACGCCCGGGCCTTGTCCCGCAGGATCAGGTAGTTGCGCATGCACGCCGCGGCCGACGCCCAGACGCCCTCGTCGTCCTCGGTGCGCGGCGGCTTGTAGTCGAAGTGCACCGGCCCGTCGTAGCCGCCCGCCTGCAGCGCGTCCACCACCCAGAACGCGCCGCGCGCGTTGCCCGCGCCGAACCGCAGGTCCTGGTCGTAGCGCGGCCCGTTCTGCCCGTTCAGGTCGATGTGGAACAGCTTCCCGTGCCACAGCGCCTGGGTGATCCCGTGCGCGTAGTTGAGTGAGGCCATCTCTTCGTGCCCCACCTCCGGATTGATGCCCACCATCTCTTCGTGCTCGAGTTCTTTGATGAACGCCAGTGCGTGACCGGCCGTCGGCAGCAGGATGTCCCCGCGTGGCTCGTTCGGCTTGGGCTCGATGGCGAAGCGCAGGCCGTAGCCCTGCTCCTTGACGTAGCCGCAGAGCAGGTCGAGGCCCTCCTTATAGCGGTCCAGCGCGGCCCGGATGTCCTTGGCCGCGCCGGACTCGGCGCCCTCCCGGCCGCCCCAGAACACGTACACCTTGGCGCCCAGTTCGGCGGCCAGGTCCAGGTTGCGCATCACCTTGGCCAGCGCGAACCGGCGCACGTCCCGGTCGCTGGCGGTGAACGCGCCATCCTTGAACATCGGGTGGCCGAACAGGTTGGTGGTGGCGGTGGTCACGACCAGGCCGGTGTCGTGCAGGGCCTGCCTGAAGTCGCCGATCTTCCGGTCCCGCTCGGCGTCGCTGGCCTCGAACGGGAACACGTCGTTGTCGTGGAAGTTGACCCCGTAGGCGCCCAGTTCGGCCAGCTTGCGCACGGCCCGGTCGGCCGGCATCGGCGGCCGGACCGCGCCGCCGAACACGTCCACGCCCTGCCAGCCCACCGTCCAGATGCCGAACGAGAACTTGTCCTCGGGGGTCGGTTCGTACGCCATGAGCTGGTCCTCTCCCTTATCGTTCCCAGACCTGGTTTGCCTCAGACGACTGTGTCCCAGGCGGCCGTGTCCCACTCCGCGGTGGCCTTCTGCAGCCAGGCCAGCCGCTGCCGGATCCCAGGGTCGGCCGCCCCGGTGTACTCCTCGGGCAGGTGCCGTGGCCAGGCCGGGGGTTCCGGGGTGCCGGCCAGCGCCCAGGCCGCCTGCCGGGCCGCGCCCAGCGCCACGTACTCCTCCGCCGCGGGCACCAGCACCGGTGCGCCGAAGATGGTGGGCGCGATCCGCCGGGCCGCCGCGGACCGGGCCCCGCCGCCGATCAGCAGCACCCGCTGCCGGGACGCGCCCTGCGCGGCGATCAGGTCGGCCGCCTCGGCCAGCGTGCCCAGCACCGCCTCGATCGCGGCCCGGGCCAGGTTGGGCCCGGTCATGTTCTGCGTGGTCAGGCCGCGCAGCACGCCGGTGGCGTCCGGCCGGTTCGGGCTGCGCTCGCCGTCCAGGTAGGGCAGCAGCACCAGGCCGCCCGCGCCTGGCTCGGCCTGCAGCGCCTGCGTGGACAGGCCGTCCAGGTCGGTGCCGATGAGCCGGGCCACGGCGGACAGCACCAGGCCCGCGTTGACCGTGGCGATCAGCGGCAGGTACCGGCCGGTGGCGTCGGCGAATCCGGCCACCATGCCGGTCTCGTCGGCCGCGGGCCGCTCGGTGACCGCGTACGCGGTGCCCGACGTGCCGATCGAGGTGACCAGCTCTCCCGGCTGCAGGCTGAGGCCAAGCGCGGCGCCCATGTTGTCGCCGGTCCCCGGGGCCAGCGCGGCCCCGGCGGCGGTCTCGCCGACCACCTCGGCCGGCTTGGCGATCCGCGGCAGCCCCGGCTCATGGCCCAGCGCGGCCGCGGCGACCTCGGGCAGCCAGCGGCTTTGTGCTGGTGAGAAGTAGCCGGTGCCGGACGCGTCGCCGCGGTCGGTGACCGGGCCGGCCGCTGGCCCGGCTGGCCCCGTCGTGGCGAGCCGCCAGGTCAGCCAGTCGTGCGGCAGCATGACCCGGGCCACCCGGGCCGCGTTGCCCGGTTCGTGCTCGGCCAGCCAGCGCAGCTTGGTCACGGTGAACGACGCGCTCGGCACGCTGCCGGTGTGCTCGGCCCACCAGGCGGGGCCGCCCAGCTCGGCGATCAGCGCGCGGGCCGCCGCGGCGGACTTGAGGTCGTTCCACAGCATGGCCGGCCGGATGACCCGGCCGTCCTCGTCCACCACCACCATGCCGTGCTGCTGCGCGGCCACCGCGACGGCGTCGGCCCGGTCCAGCAGGCCCTGCCCGGCCTGCTCCAGCGCGGACCACCAGGCGGCCGGGTCGCATTCGGTGCCGGGCGGGTGCGGCGCGCTGCCCCGGGCCAGCACCGTGCCGTCCTCGGCCTGGCACAGCAGCACCTTGGTGGATTGCGTGGACGAATCCACCCCGGCTACCAGCATCCGATACCTCCCGCGGCGACGGTCATGAACCTACTCACCGGACCGCGGCTGGCCAGCGCCCGGCCCGCCCGTGCTCGGACTGCCCGTGCTCGGACTGCCCGTGCTCGGACTGCCCATGCTCGGACTGCCCATGCTCGGACTGCCCATGCTCGGACTGCCCATGCTCGGACTGCCCATGCTCGGACTGCCCATGCTCGGACTGCCCGTGCTCGGACTGCCCGTGGAGTCCCGGATCACCAGCTCGGTGGACAGCTCGACCCGCTGGCTGCGCAGCTGGGTGCCGCCGATCAGGTCGCCGAGCATCTCGGCGGCCACCCGGCCCATGTCGGCCAGCGGCTGGCGGACGGTGGTCAGCGGCGGGGACACCCAGCGGGCGGCGGGCAGGTCGTCGAAGCCGACCACGCTGAGATCCTCCGGCACCCGCAGCCCGCGCTGCCGGGCCGCCTCGTACACGCCGAGCGCCTGCTGGTCGCTGCCCGCGAAGATCGCGGTGGGCGGGTCGGCTAGGCCGAGCAGCTCGCTGCCACGCCGGAAGCCGCCTTCGTGCCGGAAGTCGCCGTGCCGCAGCAGCGCCGGGTCCAGGGGCAGCCCAGCCTGCTCCAGCGCGGACCGGTAGCCGTCGGCCCGGGCCCGGCTGCAGATGTAGTCCGGCGGACCGGTGATGGCGCCGATCCGGTGGTGCCCGGCGCCGATCAGATGCTCGGTGGCGGCGATCCCGCCCGCCCAGTTGGTCGCGCCCACGCTGGGCAGCGCCGGGTCGGGCAGGTTCACCGGGTCCACCACGACCAGCGGGATGCCGTCGGCGCGCAGCTGGGCCAGCTGCCCGGCGGGCAACTCCGATGTGACCAGGATGACGCCTTCGGTGTCGTGGCTGGCCAGCGCGCTGGTCCAGCTGGCCGGGCGGGCACTTCCGTGGCGCACCGCGGACACCGCCGCGGCCATGCCGTGCCCGGCGCACCAGTCCTCCACGCCGCGCAGGATCTCCACCGCCCACGGGCTGTCCAGCCCGTTGAAGATCAGGTCGATGAGGCCGGCCCGGCGGCCGCGGCGCGGCCCGGGCCGCTGGTAGTTGAACTCATCGAGCAGGCGTTCCACCCGGGCGCGGGTGCCGGGAGCCACATCGGGGCGCCCGTTGACCACTTTCGACACGGTGGGCAGGGATACCCCGGCCTCGGCGGCGACGGCGGCCAGGGTGGGCCGCCCGCGGCCAGTGTCGCGGGGGCCAGTGCCGTGCGGGCCAGTGCCGTGCGGGCCACCGGTGGGCGCGGCGTCACCCGGCATGCTCACCCATCACGTTCTCCCCGCCGGCCGCCAGTCTCGCCAGCCCCTCTCCCGTGGCTGCCTGCCACCCACTCCCATCGTGCCTACCAACCACTTCCTCATCGACGCCGGCCAACCCACTCCCCCATCGGTGCCGGCCAGCCCCATTCGGTGCCTGCCAACTCACTGCCCCATCGGTGCCTGCCAACCCACTGCCCCATCGGTGCCTGCCGACCCACTGCCCATCGGTGCCCGCCAACCCACTCCCCGGTCGAAACTTTCGGCGCGGGGTATCGTAACCTATCGGCCGCTGGGCCGGTCAATCCCCGCCGGCGGGGCGGCTGGGTACGGGGTCAGCCGGCCGCACATCCCGTAGCTGCGCGGGCCGCCCGGGCGTGCCACCCGGACCAGGCCCGCGCCGCGCAGGTGCGCCGCGTCCCGGGTCTCGATGCCGTCCAGCTGCTGGCCGGTGAGTTCGGATACCGCGGCGGCCTGACCGCGCCAGCGACGCCGCCAGTCCGGCACCCGGCCCGCGGTCAGCGCGACCGCGGCGTCCAGGAACGGCTGCAGGGCGGCCGGCCCGTCCGCCAGCACCTGGTCGCGCAGCGCCAGGAACCCCTCGATGGCCAGGTCCCGGCGGCGCCGCGCGGCCGCTGCCAGCGGATCGTCTGGTGCCGGGCCGCCCGGACCGTTCGTGGGCGCGCCGTCCATGGCCGCGCCGTCCGGGGCCGGGCTTAGCGTGGCCGCCGCCTGGTACCGGGCCGGGTCGGCCAGCACGTCGGGCGGGAAGGTCAGCACGCAGTCGCCCGCCTCGGGCAGGCCGGCGTTCTGCATGACGACCAGGATCTGCAACTGCCCGTCGTCGTTGACCAGCCGGTGCACGGTGCCGGGGGTGAACCACAGGCAGTCACCCGGGCGCAGCGGCGTCTCCTGGTAGCCCTGGTGGCCCAGGGTCTGCAGCCGGCCCGCGCCGCGTAGCACCACGTACCCCTCGGTGGACGCCAGGTGGATGTGCGCCGAGCCGCCGCGCAGACCGTCCGCGGTCGGCCAGTCGTACACGTCGAGCAGGGTGACGCCGGTCGCGCCGGGGAACGCCTGGGCCGCCGTCACGCCACCGCTCCCGGCACGCCGAGCAGGTCGCTGGCTTCCATCTCGGCCACCAGCTCGGCGCACCGCTCGGCCGGCAGTTCGCCGTCGGCCACCGCCAGGTCGTAGCGCAGGTGCAGGCGCTGCCCGTCGGCCAGCATGAACTCGGCCGCGAAGAACGGCGCCGGGCACACGCAGGCGAACGGCTCGCTGCGCACGAACCACATGGTCGGGTGGCCGACGTTGCTCGGGGCGTCGCGGAACACCAGGGTGGACGCCCGGTCCTCGTCGTGCCGTCCGGCGAACGCCAGCCACCGGCCGCGCCAGCCCATGTACTCATCCCCGCCGGTACCGCTGGGCGTGATCACCCGGCCGGGGCTGAACGAGGCCGGGCCGCGCCAGAACAGCCCGCCGTAGCCGGCGTTGTCCCGGCCCGCCGTGGTCGGGCTGCCGAACGGGATGATGGCCCCGCGCACGTTGCGCAGCGTGGTGCGGAAGGCCAGCAGCCAGGCCTCCGTCCCGGGCAGCACCCGGGCGCCGATCTGCCGCAGCTCCTGCAGCCAGGTCTCGCCTTCCTGGGTGATCCAGGTCAGCTGCTCATCCACCCGGAGCACGCCGTCGCTCACCGCGGTGGTGGTGAATTCCTCATGCCGGATGCGCCCGTTGTTGGGCAGCTGCCGGTATCCGTAACCGCGCTGGAACGTCGGGCCGCCCCAGAAGTTCTCCGGCCCGACGTTCGGCAGCGACCAGGCGATCCCCTTGTGCCAGACGTGATCCGCGGGCCGGTAGCCGGTCACCGGGTCGCCGCGCAGCGTGCGCACCGGGTGGAAGTACGGCCGCGGCGACTCCACCTGCGGGTCGTCCGGCCGGTATACGTAGCGGAACAGTTCGGTGCCGGCGTGGCTCAGCCGCAGCGAGCGGCCGTCGGCGTCGGTGAGGTCGGTGTCAGTGGAGGGCACTCTCACCATTGTTCCCATCCCGGGGCCAGCCCGTCCATCCGGTCGTAACACGGGGACCCGGCGCCCAGATCGGCGGGGCGCACCACCCCGCCGCCGAACGCGGCCGCGTACAGGCCGGCCACCAGGGACATCGTGCCCCGGCTGTCCGGCAGGGTGACCGGCGGCGCGGCGGCCGCGCGCAGCGCGGCCAGCACGGCGGCAAACTGGGCCCGGTGCCCGCTGGGCGTGCCCGCCGTGGGCTGCTCCCAGGCGGCCAGCACGGCCTGCTCGTGGCCCGGGGCCGGGGTGACCCGCCAGTCCTCGTCCCGGTATCCGTACAGGTGGCTGACCTCGACCGTGCCGTGCTCGAAGTCGAAGCGCAGGTAGCTCTCTTCCCGCGGGGACAGCACGCTGTTCACCACGCTGGCCGCGGCGCCGCTGGCGAAGATCACGTGGGCCATGGACAGGTCCTCGGTCTCCGTCCGGCGGGCCTGTCGCCGGACTATGGCGGAGATCTCCGCCCAGTCGCCGAGCACGTAGCGCAGCAGGTCCATCTGGTGGATGCCGTGCCCCATGGTCGGGCCGCCGCCTTCGGTCTGCCAGCGCCCGCGCCACGGCACGTCGAAGTAGGCCTGGTCGCGGAACCACGTGGTGTGGCAGATGGCCAGCAGCGGCCGGCCGAGCACCCCCAGCCGGCCAGCGCACGCAGCCGGCCCGCGGCCGATCCGAACCGGTGCTGGAACACGGTCGCGAACCACGGGCCGCCCGGCTTGGTCAGATCGCCGAGCAGGTCAAGCTGGCGCAGGCTCAGCGTGGGTGGCTTCTCGGCCAGCACCGACGCGCCTGCCGCCAGGCACTCCCCGGCCTGCTCGAAGTGCAGGGCCGGCGGGGTGCACAGGTGAACCAGGTCAGGCTGGGCCGCGGCGAGCAGCCCGGCCAGGTCGGTGTGCAGCTCCGTGACGCCGTGCCCGGCGCCGAACGCGGCCAGGCGGCCCCGGTCGATGTCGGCCGAGCCGGCCAGTTCGGCGCCGGGCAGCCCGCGCAGCGCGGCGGCGTGCACCTCGGCGATGTTGCCGGTCCCGGCGAGCGCGATGCGGACTGGCGCCGCGCTATCTGCCTGCACTGGCTGCTGCCTCCAATCCCGGACGCTATGACCTGCCGTCCAGTCAGGCAATAAGTTTCGGAAAGGTTTCGGCTACTGGCTCAGCCGGTGGCGGCGGCCGGCTGATCCACCGGCAGCGTGATGTCCCGGGCCGCCTGCCACCCCGCGGTCAGCTCCAGCCCGGTGATGACCAGCAGGCAGCTTACCGGGATGGTCCAGCCGCCGCTCGCGGTGTGCAGGAACCCGACGGCCAGCGGGCCGGCCGTGGCGACCAGGTAGCCGACGCCCTGCGCGAACGCGGACAGCGAGGCGGCCGCGCGTGGGTCGGGCGCCCGGGCCATGGTGAAGAAGATGGCCACGCCGAGCGAGGAGCCCTGACCCAGGCCGAGCAGCAGCACCCAGGCGGCGGCGCCGCCGAGCGGGGCAAACCAGGCCCCGGCCAGGCCCACCACGCTGGCCGCGACGGTCCAGGCGATCAGCGCCCGCTGGTTTCTGGCCCGGTGCGCGAGCACCGGGATGACCAGTGCGCTGGGCACGCCGCCCAGCGACATCAGCGCGAGCAGGGTGCCCGCGCCCCCCGGGCTGACCCCGCGATCACGGAACATGGTCGGCAGCCAGGACAGCGTGGCGTAGAAGGTCAGGCTCTGCAGTCCCATGAACGCCGTGACCTGCCAGGCCAGCGCGTGCCGGTACACCTTGAGGCCGCGCTGCGGTGCGGTGGGTGCCAGGCCGCCCCCGGGCCGGGTGTGGAACCGCAGTTGCGGCAGCCAGCACAGCGCCGCGGCCAGCGCTGGGAGCGCCCACAGGCCCAGCGACAACGGCACCGAGCCGCCGGACAGCTTGTAGACCGGGACCGCGATCAGCGAGCCGGCGATCGACCCGGCCGACAGGCTGAGCAGGTAGATCCCGATCAGCAGCCCGGCCTGCTCCGGCTGGCGCCGTTTGGCCAGGCTGGGCAGCAGCACGTTCATCAGCGCGATCGCGGCGGCCGCGATGGCCGTACCCGGGAACAGCAGGCGGCCGGGCAGCGCGCCGCGCAGCAGCAGCCCGGCGGCCAGCAGCACCAGCGCGGCGCCGAGCACCCGTTCCTCGCCGAACCGGCGGCTGAGCGGCGCGGCCACCCCGGAGCACACGCCAAAGGCCAGCACCGGCAGCGCGGCCAGCGCGGACAGCGCCGCGTTGGACAGGTTCAGGCTGGCGGCCAGCTCCGGGAACAGCGGCGGCAGACTGGTGATGGCGGCGCGCAGGTTGAAGGCCAGCGCGACCACGCCGAGGACGAACACCGCGGTGCGCTGGGCACGGCGGCGGCGGCCAGCGGATGCGGGCGGGGCGACTGGGGCGGCAGGGTCGGCCATCTCCCGACCACGCTAACAGCGTGAATGCTGCACCCACGCGGTCAGGTACGCATGGGTGCAGCATTCACGTGGCCGCACGCCAGGTCTACATATGTCGGGTTAGTCCCGGGCGAGCAGCGAGCGCAGCACGTACTGCATGATCCCGCCGTGCCGGTAGTACTCGGCCTCACCGGGGGTGTCGATCCGCACTACGGCCTGGAACTCGGTGCCGTCCGCCCGGACCGTCACCTCGCGCGGTACCGGCCCGTGGTTCATCTCCTCGATGCCAGTGATCTCGAACACCTCGCGCCCGGTCAGGCCGAGCGTGGCGGCTGACTCCCCCGGCCGGTACTGCAGCGGCAGCACGCCCATGCCGATCAGGTTGGACCGGTGGATCCGCTCGAACGACTCGGTCAGCACCGCCCGCACGCCGAGCAGCAGGGTGCCCTTGGCCGCCCAGTCCCGGGACGACCCGGAGCCGTATTCCTTGCCGCCCAGCACGATCAGCGGCACTCCGTCGTCGAGGTACTTCCGGGACGCGTCGTAGATGGACATCTCGTCGCCGTCCGGCAGGTGCACGGTGACGCCGCCCTCGGTGCCCGGCGCGAGCTGGTTACGCAGCCGGATGTTGGCGAACGTGCCGCGGATCATCACCTCGTGGTTGCCGCGCCGCGAGCCGTAGGAATTGAAGTCCTTCCGCTCCACCCCGTGCCCGGTCAGGTACTGGCCGGCCGGGCTGTCCGTCTTGATCGCGCCGGCCGGCGAGATGTGGTCGGTGGTCACCGAGTCGCCCAGCATGGCCAGCGCCCGGGCGCCGTGGATGTCACTGACCGGCGCAGGCTTGTCTGGCATGCCCTCGAAGTAGGGCGGCTTCCGCACATAGGTGGAGTCGGCGCCCCAGGCGAACGTGTCCCCGGTGGGCACGTCCAGCGCGCGCCACCGGTCGTCGCCCTCGAACACGTCGGCGTAGTCCCGGCTGAACATCTCGGCCGCGACCGCGTCCTGCACCACCGCGGCGATCTCGGCCGCGGTCGGCCAGATGTCCGCCAGGTACACCGGGCTGCCGTCAGCCCGCGAGCCGAGCGGCTCGGTGTTCATGTCGAAGTCCATCGTGCCGGCCAGCGCGTACGCCACCACCAGCGGCGGCGAGGCCAGGTAGTTCATCTTCACGTCCGGGTTGATCCGGCCCTCGAAGTTGCGGTTGCCGGACAGCACCGACACCACGGCCAGGTCGTTCTCGGCCACCGCCTCGCTGATCGCCTCGGGCAGCGGCCCGGAGTTGCCGATGCAGGTGGTGCAGCCGTAGCCGACCAGGTTGAAGCCCAGCTTGTCCAGGTAAGGCAGCAGCCCGGCGCGCTCGTAGTAGTCCATGACCACCTTCGAGCCGGGCGCGAGCGTGGTCTTCACCCACGGCTTCCGGGACAGCCCGGCCTCGACCGCCTTCCTGGCCAGCAGCGCGGCGCCGACCATGACTGACGGGTTCGAGGTGTTCGTGCACGAGGTGATGGCCGCGATCACCACCGAGCCGTGATCTACGGCGGTCTTCGTCCCGTCATCCAGGGTGACCTCGGCCGGCTGGGACGGCCGCCCGCCGCTGGCGGCCGTGGGCCGCCCCGCAGGCTGGTCTTCCTGGCCGTTCTCCCGGTCGGGGACAAACGGGTCGGACGCCGGGAAGGTATCGGCCACGTTCTCGTCCAGCCGGTCGAGCTGCACGTAGTCGCCGATCGCCGCGCGGAACGACTGCTTGGCGTCGGCCAGCGCGACCCGGTCCTGCGGCCGCTTGGGCCGGCCAGCGACGGGACGATGCTGGCCAGGTCGAGTTCGAGTTCCTCGGAGTAGTGCAGCTCTGTGCCCGGGTCGTGCCACAGGCCCTGCTCCCGGGCGTACGCCTCGACCAGCCCGACCTGCTCGTCCGGGCGGCCGGTCAGCCGCAGGTAGTCCAGCGTCTGCTCGTCGATCGGGAAGATCGCGCAGGTGGAGCCGAATTCCGGGCTCATGTTGCCAATCGTGGCCCGGTTGGCCAGCGGCACCGAGCTCACCCCGTCGCCGTGGAACTCGACGAATTTGCCGACTACGCCGTGCTTGCGGAGCAGTTCGGTGATGGTCAGCACCAGGTCGGTGGCGGTCACTCCAGAGGGCAGCTCACCGGTCAGCCGGAACCCGACCACCCGCGGGATGAGCATGCTGATCGGCTGGCCGAGCATGGCCGCCTCGGCCTCGATGCCGCCGACGCCCCAGCCGAGAACGCCGAGGCCGTTCTGCATCGTGGTGTGCGAGTCGGTGCCGACGCAGGTGTCCGGGTAGGCGGCGCCGTCGCGGGCCATCACCACCCGGGCCAGGTGTTCGATGTTCACCTGGTGCACGATGCCGGTGCCCGGCGGCACCACCTTGAACTGGCGGAACGCCTCCTGGCCCCAGCGCAGGAACTGGAACCGCTCGCGGTTGCGGCCGAACTCCAGCTCCACGTTCCGCTCGAAGGCATCCGGGCGGCCGAAGATGTCCGCCACCACCGAGTGGTCGATCACCAGCTCGGCCGGCACCAGTGGGTTGATCTTGGCCGGGTCGCCGCCCAGGTCCCGCATGGCCTCCCGCATGGTGGCCAGGTCGACCACGGCCGGCACGCCGGTCAGGTCCTGCAGGATCACCCGGGCCGGGGTGAACTGGATCTCGGTGGACGGCTCGGCCGTGGGGTCCCACTGGGCTAGCGCGGTGACGTGGTCGGCGGTGACGTTGCGCCCGTCCTCGGTGCGCAGCAGGTTCTCCAGCAGGATCTTCAGGCTGAACGGAAGGGCCGCCGACCCGTCCACCGCGTCCAGCCGGTGTATCTGGTACTCGGTCCCACTCACCCGCAGCGGGGCCAGACTGCCGAAGCTGTTCGCGGTCATCAGGGTCCGCCTCCCGATCACAGGTATCTTGATATCGAGCTAAGTTCCATATCCCACGTTATGATGCGCTTATCTCGACGTCAAGCTACCCGGTGGGGGTGCCAGTCGGCGGCGGATCGGGCAGGATGTGCCGGTGACTGAACACTCCGAGCGCCCGTGGGGCAGCTACACGGTTCTCACCGAGGGCGACTCTTTCAAGGTCAAGACCATCGAGGTGCACCCCGGGCAGCGGCTCAGCTACCAGAAGCACGCCCGCCGCGCGGAGCACTGGTTCATAGTGACCGGTGCGGGCATCGTCACCCTGGACGGGGTGGAAGTACCGGTGCACCGGGGCAGCACCATCGACGTCGGGCTGGGTGTGGCGCACCGGATGCACAACACCGGCACCAGGCCGCTCGTCTTCGTCGAAGTCCAGCATGGCGACTACTTCGGCGAGGATGACATCATCCGGCTGGAAGACGACTACGGCCGCTCCGGCTAGCCTGCCGGGTGCTGATCTCGGATGCCTGTGGACCGGCACTGCCGCCACTGCGCCGGCAACTGCTCTGGCGAGTGCCTGCTGCCCGGGGACAGCGGCCTGTGCATCCACCGCCCGCTCCCGCGGATGCCGCTGCGCACCCGGCTGCGCCTGATCGGCACCCGGCGGTTCTGGCACCGGCTGCTCTGGGGTCCCGGCCCCCCTGGCGGTGCTTAGCCGGGCCGCCGAGCTAGCTGTCTTCTGAGCCGCGCAGCCCGCGCAGCACACGCAGCCAGTCTTCCTCGGAGTCCGGATTCCATCCCGGGGCGGGCCCGCTGCGCCGCGGCGCGGACGGCCGGGTAATGGGATCCAGTTCGGCCTCGTCATCGGCCGGGCCGGGCACGCCGGCCGGCCGCTCGTGGGCCGGCCGCTCGTGGGCAGGCGGCCCCGATCCCCGGGGGGCAGCGAGCCGGCGTCCGGCAGCAGGTCCGCGTCGCGCAGTCGGGCGGCCGCGTGCTGCACCCAGTCCCGGGTACTGGCTGCGGTAGCGTCCGGCTGGTCCTGGTCCACGGGCGCTGGGGCCGCGGGCTCCGCGGTGCGGAACTCTGCGGCTGCGGACGCTGGGGACACGGATTCCGCGGGCACGGATTCTGGGAGCGCGGCGCCGGGGGCAGCCGCGTCGGCGGGCGCTGCCGCCAGCCCAGCATCCTGGTCGGGCCGCTGCCATACGTCGAACGCCGACTCGACCCGGTGCACCGGCCCGTCATCTGGGTCCTCGTCCAGGGCTGGCTGCCCGGCCACCGGGCTGGCCGCTGGCGCGGCCGCGGCCGGCGCCGGGGCCGGCGTGGGCCACAGGTTCAGCGATGGCTCACCGGCACCCGGCGACGCCAAGTCCGCGGCGGGCAAGTCACTGGGCTCTGGGTCGGCCTCGGCCGCCCGCACCACCCACTCGCCCTCACCGAGCACCGCCCCGGGCCGAAGTCCGGCACCGTCCCCGGACCAGTCATCCACGGCCGGCTCGGCGTAGCGCGAGGACCCATCATCCACGGCCGGTTCAGCCGGTCCCGAGATCTCGTCGCCCGCCCCGGGCCAAGTAGCCGCAGCCGGACTGGCGTGCGACGAGGCCCCGTCATCCGGAGCCGATTCAGCCTGCGCCGGGGACCCGTCATCCGGGCCTGGCCAGTCGGCCGGCGCTGACTCGGCGGGCGCCGTGGACCGCTGGGCGGACGCGGATCCCGGGCCAGCCGGCTGCTCCGGCCAGGTCGTCGGCTCCGGTCCGGCGTCTGGACCGTGCTCGGGCTCTGCGGACGGCCACCTGCCCAGCACAGGTTCGTCGTCCGCGGACGGTTCGGCGCCGGCCAGCCAGTCGGCCGGCGCTGACTCGGCGGGCGCCGTGGACCGCTGGGCGGACGCGGATCCCGGGCCAGCCGGCTGCTCCGGCCAGGTCGTCGGCTCCGGTCCGGCGTCTGGACCGTGCTCGGGCTCTGCGGACGGCCACCTGCCCAGCACGGGTTCGTCGTCCGCGGGCGGTTCGGCGCCGGCCAGCCAGTCGTCCGGCCCGGACGCCGGCCGCGAGCCCGGCCCGGTCCACCTGCCCAGCCTCGGCTCATCGCCGTGGGCGACTTCGAGGCGACCCTGCGTCCCTGGACCCGGCGCGGGCCGGGGCCCGGTAGGCGGCCCCGCTTCCGGCGGCGAGCCCGCACCGGGTGGCACACCCGGCCCAGGCGGCCAGGCGCCGGTCAGCCGCCCAGCCTCCGGCGGCGAGCCGGCCGCGGGCCGCGCACCTGGGCCAGGCCGCGGGCCAGGGTGGGGGGCAGGGGCGGGCGGCGGCCCAGCCGGCCGGTGCGGGGCCGTGGGCAGCGGACCGGACGGATGGCCCTCCGGCAGGCGTGGGCCCGGCCGGGACGGGCCGGACATCTGGGCGCCGGCCGGCACCGCGCCCGGCGGGAGCGGCCCACGCAGCTGCGGATCAGACCAGGACGGCTCGCCGGGGTGGGCGGTCCGGCCGCCCGAACCGAGCAGTACCACGATCATCAGCACACCGCAGCAGACACCCGCCGTGATCAGGGCTACCGCGGCCAGCCAGGCCGCGGTGTGCGCGGAGTGCGGGATCGCGTGGCTTAGCGCGCTGACCGCCCAGATGCCGAGCCCGGCCGTCAGCATTAGTGCGCCAGCGACCGCCAGCGCGACCGCAGTGCGGGCGGTGCGGCGGTCAATCAACGCAGATCCCACCCGGCTCACCATACGGGACCTCGGCCCGGCTTGCCCGGCTCCTGCTCAGCCTGGCCGTCTGTGCTGCCTTGTGTGAGAACAGTGCAATATGTGCCGCCTGAGGCACGTTCCAGGCCGAACGCGGTACCATCACGGCCCCTGGATCGTGCTGGCCCTCGGCCTCATCGTGGCCACGATCCCGCTGCTGCGGCGCATCACCGGCCCGGACGCGGCGAGAAACAGTGAATCAAAGAGCGCGGCGAGAAAGTGGTCACCGGTGACCACTTTCTCGCCAGTGAGAATTGGGGTGCAGGGGTTGCCAGCGGGTTTCTGGCCCGTTTCTCACCTGACGCGCTGACTGAATGGGGGCTACGTCAGGCGAGCCGGATCTGAATGGGGCCGGCCACCGGGTCGGCGTGAGCGGCCCAGCCGCCGGGCAGGTGGGCCGGGCGGCCCGGGATCAGCCGGCCGGTGCGCGCGGCCGCCAGCAGGCGGCCGCCCTGGCGCACTTCGAGCCGGGCGGCCGGGTGGAACGAGTCGCAGCGGAGCAGGAACCGGCCGCGCGGCGGGAGCAGCGGGGGCCGGACCGCGCTCGGTGAGATCCAGCGCAGCGGGGGCTCGACGGCCAGCGGGACGCGCGGCGGGGTGGGCACCCGGCTGGCGGGCACAGGGTTACCGGGCACAGGGTTACCGGGCACGGGGTTACCGGGCACGGGGCTGGCGGGCACGGGGCGGGCGGCCAGCGCGGCGGCGATGTGCCGGGCGGCGTGCCGCCCGGTGAGCGCGGCCACGTCCGCGGTCTCGGCCGGGTGGATCAGGTTCCCGGCCGCGAACACCAGCGGCGTGCCGGTCTCCAGCGTGGTGTCCACGGCCGGCCCCCGGGTGGCCGGGTCGAGCGGGACACCGCCGGCCCGGGCCAGTTCGTGGTCGGGGATCCAGTCGCCGGTGAAGACGAGCAGGTCACAGCGCACGAACCGGGTCGCCCCGGACACCACGTCGGTCAGCTCGACTCCCGCCAGCCGGGAATCCGGCGTCGCGGCCACCCGGCTGACGGTGCGGTTCACCCAGACCGGAGCGCGCCAGCGCAGCCGGGCCCCCAGTGCGAAGGCCCGGTAGCTCTGCTGCTGCGGGTATCCGGTGACCAGCCCGGCCACCTCAGCCCCGGCGTGCGCCAGGGTGACCACGGCGGAGAAACTGACGTGCTCGGCGCCGACAATGACGGCCCGGCCGGGCAGCCGCTGCCCGTACAGGTACACCCGTTGCTGCAGCTCACCGGTGGTCATGATGCCGGGTACCCGGCTGCCCGGAACGAGCCGGGCGGGCCGGGGCCGTTCCCGGCAGCCGGTGGCCAGCAACACGGCGGCGGCGTGCACGCTCTCGATGCCGTGCGGGCTGGTCAGGGTCAGCTCGCGGTCCCCGGCCCACCCGGTCACCGCGGTCTCGGTCCGGATCTCCGCACCCAGCCGGGCGGCGTTTGCCGCGTACCGCCGCGCGTAGGCCGGGCCGGTCAGCACCCGGCGCAGGTCGCGCGCGCCGAACCCGGTGTGCTGGCAGTGCCGGGGCACGCCGCCGGCCGACTGCTCGCGATCGGCCACCAGGACCCGGTCCACCCCGGCCCGGCGCAGCTCGATGGCGGCGGCCAGCCCGGCCGGCCCGGCTCCGACGACCAGCACGTCCACGTTCACGGCGCGTCACTCGCCGGCCGGGCAGCAGCGGCGGCTCCCAGCAGCCCGGACACCGTGGCCGCGCAGTAGAAGCCCTGGCAGCGCCCGTTGCAGGCGCGGGTGCGGCGGCGCAGCCCGTCCAGGTCGGCCGGGGGCAGCGTGCTGGCCAGCGCATCCCGGATCTCGCCCCGGCTGACCCGCTCGCAGTGGCAGACGATCCGGCCGTACTCCGGGTCGGCGGCGATCCGCGCCGCGTCCTGGTACGGCCGCGGCCCAGCCTGGCCGAGGTACGGCATGGCGGGCGGCCCGGCGGTGTCCCGGCCAGCCAGCTTCAGCCCGGCTGAGCCGAGCTGGCCGGCCAGGTACTCGGCGATGCCCAGCGAGGCGGACAGGCCAGTGGACCGGATCCCGCCCGCGCACGCGTAGCGCAGCTTCTCCTCCACCCGGATCTGGTAGTCACGGTGCTCGGTGGCGGCGCGCAAGCCTACATATGTAGCCGTGACCTCCTCGGCCACCAGTTCCGGCATGAGCCGCCGGCCGGCGTCCATCAATGCGGCCAGCCCGGCCGCCGTGGTGGCCGTGTCGGCCCGGTCCGCGACGTCCTCCGCGGTCGGGCCGAGCAGCACGTTCCCGTACACGGTCGGCGCGACGAGCACGCCCTTGGTCCGCGCGGTCGGCACCGGCAGCAGAATGGACGACAGCAGCGGGCGGGCCAGCTTGTCGAACACGATCAGCTCACCGCGCCGCGGCGTGATGGTGAACGACTCGCCGCCGAGCATCCGGTCGATCTGGTCGCTGTACAGGCCGGCCGCGTTGATCAGCCAGCGGCAGCGCAGCGGGCCGCGCGAGGTCCGCACCTCGTGCTGCTCCGGGCCGGGCCGCACATCCAGCACCTGGGTGCGGAGCAGCAGCCGCACCCCGGCCCGGACCGCCTCGGTGGCGTAGGCCAGCGTGGTGGTCCACGGGCAGATGATGCTCTCCCCCGGGATCAGCAGGCCGGCCCGGGCGCCCAGGCCGAGGTGCGGTTCGGCCTGGTAGACCTGGGCACGGCTGCGCAGGCACACGTCGGTGACCCCGTTGCGCCGGGCTTTGTCCGCGATGCCGGGCAGCGCGGCCTCCTGCTCCGGGCTCCAGGCGACCAGCAGGGCTCCGGTCCGCTCCACCGGGATGCCCGCCTGCCGCGCGTAGTCCGCCAGCAGCCGGCTGCCCCGGCGCAGCAGCCGGCTCTCCAGGCTGCCCGGTTCGGCATCGAACCCGGTGTGCAGGATCGCCGTGTTGGCCTTGCTGGTCCCGGTGCCGACATCGCTGGCCGCGTCCACCAGCAGGCAGTTCAGCTGATAGCCGGCCAGCGTCCGGGCGATGGCGGTGCCGACCACACCGGCCCCGACGATGAGCACGTCGGCCACGCCGTCCAGCCCGCCCGGGCCGGTCATGCCCGGTCCGGCAGCGCGGCAGCGAGGGCCGAGTCGAAGGATGCTAGTCGTTCTGCGGCCTGGTCTGCGGGGATGGACGGGTCGATGGTCGCTTCCACCGGTAGCTGGCTCACCGCCTCAGCCAGCGTGCTGGCCGCGCCGGTGCCGAGCCGGGCCAGGGCCGCGGCGCCGAGCGCGGTCGCGTCAGCCGCGGCACACACCTGCACCGGCACCTGGAGCAGGTCGGCCTGAGCCTGGACGAGCAGCCGGGACCGGGTCAGGCCGCCGTCGGCGCGAAGCACCTGCAGCGGCGCGCCGCGGTCCGCGGCCGCGGCCCGGGCCAGCAGCGCGACCGAGGCGGCGATGCCCTCGGCCACGGCCCGGGCCAGGTGCCCGCGGGTGGTGCCGAGGCCCAGGCCGAGGAACGCGCCGCGGGCGTCCGGCCGCCAGTGCGGCGCGCCCAGCCCGGCCAGCGCGGGCAGGAACGTCACGCCGCCAGTGTCGGGCACGCTGCCGCCGAGCGCGTCCAGGCTGGCCGGGCCGTCGAGGAGGCCGAGCTCGGACAGCCAGCGCACCGCGGCACCAGCCGTGTACACCTGCCCGTCCAGGCAGTAGGCCTTTTCTTCCGGCAGCCGCCAGGCCACCGAGGCGGACAGCCCGTGCCCCGAGCGCACCGCCGTGGGCCCGGTGGTGACCAGCAGGAACGCGCCCGTCCCGTAGGTGCACTTGGCCTGGCCGGGGGCGAAGCAGCCCTCGGCCAGCAGCGCCGCCTGCTGGTCCACGGCCAGGCCGGCCACCGGGATTGCGCGGCCGAACGCGGCCGTCTCGCCGCTGATCCCGGCGCAGTCGGCCACCCTGGGCAGCCCGGCGGGATCCAGGCCGAACGCCGCGCACGCGGCCGGTGACCAGGCCACCGTGTCCAGGTCGAGGAGCAGGGTCCGGGATGCGGTGCTGGCGTCGGTCAGGTAGCCGGCGCCGAGCCGGGCCAGCAGCCAGCTGTCCGTGGTGGTGACCACGCCGTCGCGGGTCAGGTTCTCCCGCAGCCAGGTCATCTTGGGCGCGGCGAAGTACGGGTCGAGCGGCAGCCCGGTGATCGCGGCCAGCGTGTCCGCCTGGCCGGCCAGCCGGGCGCACACCCCGGCCGAGCGGCGGTCCTGCCAAACGATGGCCGGGGTGAGCGGCTGCCCGGTACGCCGGTCCCAGGCCAGCACGGTCTCGCCCTGGTTGGCTAGGGCCAGCGCGTGCGCCGGGGCCCGGGCGGCGGCCACCGCCCCCTGGCCAGCCGCCAGCACCGACTCCAGCAGCTCGGCCGGGTCCTGCTCGACGCCGCCGCCGGGCAGGCTGCGCGGGTGCACCGGCACCTCGGCGGCGCCGAGCACCTCGCCGCCCGGGCCGACGAGCAGTGCCTTGGTCGCCGAGGTGCCCTGGTCGATGGCGAGGGTGTTCACCCGGCGCCCGGCGCGCCTTCCCCGCCGGAGCCTGGTTCCCCGGTCAGCGCGGCCGCCCCGTGCGCGCCTTCCCCGCCGGAGCCTGGTTCCCCGGTCAGCGCGGCCGCCCCGTGCGCGCCTTCCTCGCGGCGCATCGCGCCCGGTTCCAGCAGCCACTGGCCGGCGTAGAAGATCAGGCCGAGGCCGAGCGAGCCGAGCACGTAGTACTGGGCGTCGCGGAACTCGCCCGGCCCGATCAGCACGATCAGCTCGTAGGCGATCCAGATCAGCGCGCCCGCGACGACCGGGATCTCCCAGGCGCCGAGCGAGAAGTGCCCGCGTTCACCGCGCCGGCGCCGCGCGGCGAACAGGTAGAGCAGCACGGTGGAGCCGTACAGCAGGGCCGGCATGATGGTGGACGCGGTGAACAGGGTGACCAGGGCGGCGGTGTGCGTGCGCAGCACCAGGGTGATGACCGCGCCGAGCACGGCGGCCAGCACGGTGGCCCAGGCCGGGCCGCCAGTGGCCCGGGGCACCTGGCGCCACAGCTGGTAGCCAGGCAGCCGCTTGTCCCGGGACATGGACCAGATCAGCCGGCCGTTGGTGACCATGATGACCAGGCCGCAGGCGAAGATCGAGACGCAGACGAAGATGAGGAAGATCTTCTGCACCACGCTGCCCAGCACGTCCTGGACGATGAACGCGACCGGCGCGGTGCTGGCGGATGCGCCCTTGATGTCGCTGATCGAGTAGCTGAGCGCGATCAGGAACGCGAAGCCGACCACGCCGGACAGCAGGACGGCGCGGATCATCGCCCGGGGGATGGTGCGGTGCGGCTCGACGGTCTCCTCGGCCAGGTTGCTGGCCGACTCGAACCCCACGATGGTGTACGCGCCGAGCAGCGTGGCCAGCATGAACGGGCCGAGCCAGGCGTAGTAGCCGGCGTGCGGCACCACCCCGGTGGAGCCCAGGTTGGACCAGTGCCCCTTGGACCGGATCGCGGCCACGATAACCAGCAGCACCGTGAGCCCGACGATGCCAATCACCTCGGTGGCCACCGCGGTGTTGTTGACCCGGGTGGTGGCCCGGGTGGACGCGATGATCAGCGCCGCCTGCAGGGCCAGCACGACCAGCGTCTCCAGCGCGGCGCTGGTCGGCGTGTACGTCTCGCCGATCAGCGGCTGGAACGCCACCTGGACCAGGCCGTAGTCCACCGACACGGTGACGATGGTGAGGAACGCGAACGACATCCAGCCGAGCCACCAGCCGACGTGCACGTTGGCCAGCCGGGAGGCCCACTGGTAGGAGTAGCCGGACAATGGCACCCGGGCGGCCAGCGCGCCGTAGACCAGCGCCACCAGGGCCTGGCCGGCCACCACGATGAGCCAGGTCCAGATGCTCCGCGGGCCGCCGGTGGTCAGCGCGAAGGCGAACGTGGTGAAGATCCCGGTGGTGATCGAGATGAATGAGAACGCCACCGCGAACGACTCGAAGTTGCGCAGCGAACGGACGAACTGCTGCCGGTAGCCATACCGGCTGAGCTGGGCGTCGTCGTCGTGCTGGGTGATAGTAGTCACCGGCCTCACATCCCTTGCTGTTGCTCCGCGCGGGCTAGGCGCGGCTCGGCTGATCGGCGCTGGCTAGGCGCAGCTCGGCGCCAGCCTCCTGGAGGGCCTGGCAGGCCTCCGGGCCGGCGGCGTCGTCGGTGAGGACCGCGGTGACGCGGTCCAGCGGGCAGACCCGGTGCACCGCGATGGCCCCGAGCTTGCTGGAGTCGGCCAGCACGTAGCAGGCCGCGGTGTGCGCGATGATGGTGCGCCGCACCACCACCTCGGCGGGGTAGTAGTCGGTCAGGCCGGCCTGCGGGTGGACCCCGCCGGAGCCGAGGAATGCCCGGTCGGCGTAGAACTCGGCGAAGAACGCCTGCGCGGTGGCGCCCGAGCAGGCCGCGTCGCCGCCGCGGACCTGGCCACCGGACAGCATGACCTCGACGTGATCGCGGGCGGACAGTTCCAGCGCAGCTGGGACTGAGTTGGTCAGCACCCGGCCGTGGAATGCTTCCGGTAGGGCCCGGGCCACCTCGAGCGCGGTGGTGCCGACGTCGATGATGATCGTCTCGCCTGGTTCGGGCAGCGACGCGGCCAGCCGGGCGATGGCGCGTTTAGCCTCGATGTGCCGGGTGCTGCGGGCCGCGAAGCTGCCCTCGCTGGACCGCCCAGCGGGCTGGGTCGCGCCGCCGTAGACCCGGTCCAGCAGGCCTTTCTGCTGCAGGTCCCGCAGGTCGCGGCGGATGGTCTCGACCGACACGTCGAACTCGCGGGCCAGGTCGTCGGCGGCCACCGCGCTGCGCTGCCGGACCTCGGCCAGGATCGCCTGGCGGCGCTGGGTAGGCAGCATCCCGGACCTCGGTTCGTGTGGGCTCGGCGCGGCTTCAGTGCGGGCAGGTGTGCGGCGGGCTGGGGCCGGTGTGACGTGAGCCACATGCCCGTTGTTGACTGATCTTGGATTGATGTTGACCGGTTGTCAAGACTTGTCGCCCGGTCTGGCCATACGCAGCGGGCCCCCGCCGGGTGGCGGGGGCCCGCTGGGGTGAGCGGGGGTTAGGTCATTTCACGGTGTTGGTGTTGATCTGGTCGAAGTCGCCGACACCGTTGGTGATCCCGCCGCCGCCGGACCACTGCCACATCACCGCGTGCACGCTGGATTCCGTCACCCCGCCGAAGAAACGGGCACAGGTCGAGGTGTTCGGCACGCACCAGCCGATCGGCGGCGGCGAGATGTGGCTGGTGCCATCGGTGTAGGTCCACTCGTCGATGGTCGGGATGGACGAGGCGCTGCCGGTGCCGAAGATCGAGCTCCAGATGGCCGGGGAAGAGTACACGCCCGGCGTGTAGGACGAGTGCGCGGTCAGGTAGGACGCGTAGCCGTCCAGGTCGGCCCGGTCCAGGGACGCCGCCACCCCGACCGTCCTGACCCTGCCACTGCACGTCGAGGTGTACACGTTGTTCCAGCCGTTGTCCGGGGCGGGCGTGTAGTTGGGCGCGTCGCCGGGCAGTTCGATGTCCATCCAGACGACCTTGTAGGTGACGTTCAGGCCGCCGATCGCGCGCAGCGTCTTGGCTGCCTGGGCCGCGCCCCAGGCGGACGCCTCGGACGTCGTCCCGTTGTAGTGCGGGTCCACTCCGGGCCCGGCCATGAACCAGTAAACGCCAGTGCCGATGCCCTTGTGGTACCTGTTGTAGTTGGTGTTCGCGGCCTTGCTGTCCTGCGTCGAGTAGACCAGCACGCCGCCACACCCGGACCAGCGGGCCCAGTTGCCGGCCATGCCGATGTACCCGCCGTACGGCGGCCGGCCGCTGACCACCGGTTCCCGGTAGGGCGGGCTGGTGGTGATGGCGATCGTCGAGCTGTCCGTGCCGTACCAGAAGCCGGGCGCGTTCGGGTTGTCCGGCCGGGCAGCGCTCAGCGGGGCGCTGTCCGCCGCCTGGGTCGTCCGGCCCGGCTGGGCGTGGGACGCGCCGCCGGGCGCGGGCGGGCCGATGGCACAGCCGACCAGCAGCACGGCCAGGGCGGGCAGGGCCAGCAGGGCGCGGCCAGAGCGGCCGGAGGTGAGGCGGGGGCGCTTCATCGGGGGTCCTTCCGGCCGGGCCTGGGGGCAGGCGGAGCCGCACTGGGGAGGGGCCGCGGGCGGGACGAACCTGCGGGCCACATCTGGATCTCCGGTGAATTACCGGCTATGACGTCACATTACATAGCTCCCGTCACCGCGCTACCCCACGCAGCTGAACTGGGCGCGTCGCGGCGAAGGAGTGCGGCCGCGGCGAGCGGTGTGCCGAGTTCCCGCAACGGGTTCCAGCCGGCCCGTTAGCCTAGTTTCGTTAGTACCGGAGTTCCGCTGTCCGCGCTCCTTCGCGGGGGTTCCGTCATGTTCTTATTTGAATGTGCAGTGACGTTCGAGGCCGAACCGGCCACCGTCTGGCGGATCTGGACCGACGTGGCCCGCTGGCCAGAGTGGGATGCCAGCAAAGAGATCGCCCAGATGGACGGAGAGTTCCAGCCCGGCAGTTCGGGCTGGGTCAAGAAGCACAACGCATTAGGCGGCACGTTCGCCATCACCTCGGTGGAGCCGGGCCGGCGCTGGATCAGCGAGAGCCCGCTGCCGCTCGGCCGGGTCATCTTCGACCACATCGTCGAGCCGCTGCCCGGCGGCCAGGTCCGGGTGGCCAAGATCGTGCAGGTGGAGGGCGGCTCTGCCGGGCTGTTCCGGGTGCTGGCCGCGCCGCGGATGCGCCGGGACATCGATACCACGCTGGCCGCGCTGCAGCAGCGGGCCCAAGCCGGGCGAGCCCAAGCCGAGCAGGGCCAGGCAGAGCAGGCGCAGGGCCGCCGGCCGCGCCGCACACCCCATGTTGCTTAACGCCCCCATAGTGAATAATGCCCCTTACGCTGGCTCAATGCCGTCCGGGGTGACAGGGAGGCCGCCATGGACCACCAAGTGAAGTACCTGCTGCCAGAGTCCGAACTCCCCCAGCAGTGGTACAACGTGATCCCGGACCTGCCGTCACCCCCGCCGCCGCCGCTGCACCCGGGCACCCGCCAGCCGGTCGGCCCGGACGACCTCGCGCCGCTGTTCCCGGCCGCGCTGATCGCCCAGGAAGTGTCCGGCGACCGGTACATCGCCATCCCCGAGGACGTGCTCGACGTCTACCGGCTGTGGCGGCCTACCCCGCTGCTGCGGGCCCGGCGGCTGGAGAAGGACCTCGGCACGCCCGCCCGGATCTACTACAAGTACGAGGGCGGCAGCCCGGCCGGGTCGCACAAGCCCAACACGGCGGTACCGCAGGCTTACTACAACGCGGCCGAGGGCGTTACCAAGCTCACCACCGAGACCGGGGCCGGCCAGTGGGGCAGCGCACTCGCGTTCGCGTCGGCCACGTTCGGCCTGCAGTGCGAGGTCTGGCAGGTCCGGGCGTCCTACGACCAGAAGCCGTACCGCCGGCTGCTGATGGAGACGTACGGGGCCACCGTGCACCCGAGCCCGTCCGACGTGACCACGTCCGGCAAGGCGGTGCTGGCCGCCGACCCGGACTCGCCGGGCAGCCTGGGCATCGCGATCAGCGAGGCGGTCGAGGTCGCGGCCGGGGACCCGGAAGCCCGGTACTCGCTGGGCAGCGTGCTCAATCACGTGCTGCTGCACCAGACGGTGATCGGCGAAGAGGCGCTGAAGCAAATGGCCCAGGCGGGCGACACCCCCGACCTGATCATCGGCTGCACCGGCGGCGGATCCAACTTCTCCGGGCTGGTCTTCCCGTTCCTCCGGGAGAAGCTGGCCGGCCGGATGAACCCGGTGCTGCGGGCGGTCGAGCCCGCGGCCGCCCCATCGTTCACCCGCGGCGTGTACGCCTACGATTTCGGCGACACCGCCGGGATGACCCCGCTGCTCAAGATGCACACGCTGGGCCACGACTTCATCCCGGACCCGATCCACGCCGGCGGGCTGCGCTATCACGGCATGTCGCCGCTGCTGTCGCACATGTACGAGCTGGGCCTGTTCGAGGCGGTGGCCAAGCCGCAGTCCGAGTGCTTCGCGGCCGGCCTGCGGTTCGCCAAGACCGAGGGCATCGTGCCGGCCCCGGAGCCGACCCACGCCCTGGCCGCCACCATCGAGGAGGCGCTGCGCTGCACGGAGACCGGCGAGGAGAAGGTCATCCTGACCGCGCTGTGCGGCCACGGCCTGCTCGACCTGACCGCCTACGAGAGCTACCTGGCGGGCCAGGTCACCGACTTCGAGCTGCCCGCGGCCACGCTGGAGAGCGCGCTGAGCGGGCTGCCCGCCGGGGTCTGACCCAAGCTCACCACTGGCCAGTCAGCCAGAGCTCACTGCTTGTCAGCCGGCTAATTGCTTCAGCCGGCTAAACGCCCACAGCAGGCCCGCGGTGGTCTCGGTGTCCACGTTCCGTGCGGTCAGGCTGAACCCGTCGACCAGCCGGTGCACGCTGCGCGCCGCGGACACCAGCTGCGGGACCGAGGCGGGCTGGCCGAGCGGCGCCGTAGCCAGCTGGGCGAGCACGGCGATTCGCGGGTTCCCGGCCCGCGCCTGCCGGGCCAGCGCCGCCACGAAGTGGCGGAAGGCCGTCACGTTGAATTCCTCGGCCTGGGACTGCACGACCAGGGCGGCGGCACCCTGGTCGGCACCAGCCAGCCCGCACCGGATGAACGCCTCGGACAGGTTCTCGCTGCCCCGCTTGGCGCAGCTGCCGCCGGGAACCAGGGCCAGGTCGCGGGCCGGGGCCAGGATGGGCAGCAGCCCGTGTGCCCGGGCCAGCGCGCTGAACCGCCGCATGTAGACCTGGGGATTCCGCTGCTCGTTGAGCGGGGTGCCGGGCCACTTCTCGATGTCGTACAGCACCGCGTGCACCGAGCTGGGCAGCCGACCGGCCGCCGCGTCGCCGGCGAACGCGGCGTAACTCTTGTAGATGTACGTGTTCTTGACCGTGCCAGCCAACGTGCCGCCCAGCCAGGCCGGCGCCTGGGCCTGGCCCGGCCCGGCGGCCGGCGCGACGAGGTAGGTCATCCGGCCGGCGAAGGTGCCGGCCAGTTTCCCGTGCTCGGCCAGGACCGAGTGCAGGATGGATGATCTCAGCACGATGATCGGCGCGGGCGGCCCGGTGCCCTCGGGGACCGGCGGCCACGTCTGGGGTGATTGGCAGCCGGCCAGCACCAGCACCGCCCCGAGAAGCCCAGCTGTCCCGAGACGCAGGCGTGCCACCCGTCCAAACGCCATCGCTATGCCAGGCTAAGGCCTGTCCAGGCCTTAGGCCGCCGAGGGCGGCGCGGCATAGCCATGCCCCTTCGGGCCTTTCGGGGGTTTCATCTCGGGCGGATGCCAGCCGTACAGGCCACGGCCCTGGCTCATGACTGGGCCCCAGGCCGCCGCGCCGAGGTGCATGCACTGGTACTCGCGGTATATCGGCACGTTGGTGACCCAGTCCCGGAGCCGGCAGTACAGCGCGGGCAGTGTCATGACCTGCCGCATCGTCATCCGGTAGGAGAACTTCGGCGAGAAGCGCCCAGGGATCTCAGCACGCTGCCCGGGCACCTTGTTCAGGTAGTCGCCGCCGAACACGAGTGAGAAGTGGCTGTCCAGCCAGGGCAGCGTGAAGGCCGGGATCTGCGGGTCGTTGGTGTGCATCTGCCCGTAGTCCCCGTACGGCACCGCGAACGCGATGGGCTGGTAGCCAGGGACATGGCCGGAGAACTGCTGCATTCCCCAGATGACGTCGGTGGTGAACCGCTTCTGGAACTCGGCGAAGGTCTCCATGTGGCCGCCGTCCGGCTTCCGCACGTAGCGCAGATCGGCATAGTCGCCGCCCTTGGTGCCAGCCGCGTTTACCGGCACGTACTCGTGGCCGCGGCCCCCGTGCTCCTGGACCGACCAGATCGAGCTGCGCTGCATCCGCTGCAGCTCGTTCCAGGTCAGGCTGAAGCCGGGGTTGGTCTTCGGCCACGCGGCGAAGGTGAACATGGTGGCGTGAAAGCCGTACCTGGCGAGCAGGTTGTTCGCCGCCCGGTAGGCGTCCCGGCGGCCGTCGTCGAAGGTGAGCAGGATTGGCTTGGACGGCAGGCCGCGCCGGTCACCGTGCACCCACGCGGCATACTGGGCCAGCGTGATGGCGTGGAAGCCGGCCGTCTTGAGGGCCAGCATCTGCGCCGCGAACAGCTGCGGCGTGACGGCGTAGTTCTTCCCGGAGTCGTTGATGCCGTGGTAGGCGAGCACGGGCACACTCCCGGTGTAGGACGGGAAGTGTGCCCACTCTTGAGTGGCCGCGGTGGTCAGCCGCGCCGGGGGCGCCGGAAGCGGCGCCTGGTTGACCGCGCTGGCGTGCTGGCGGGCAAGCAGCAGGGTGCCGACGACCGCGATCAGGACACCCCAGTTGAGGAGCAACCTGCCGAATGCGCTGCCTGCCCGCCTGGCCATCACATGTGCTTTCGCTAACGGCCCAGCCCGGACGCCGCAGCCGCCTGGGCCGCGGCGGCCGCTTGGGCCGCCGCCCCGTCCGGCGGCGCCTGGGACGGCACCGGCTGGACGGCGGTCTGGTAGCCGCCGCGCCAGGTGGTCCGGGGCAGGATATGGTCCTTGATCAGCCGGTCCCGGTGCCGCTCGATCACCTCGAACACGTGCCCGACCAAGGTTTCGGACAGCAGGTGCGGCTCCAGCCCAAGATCGATGAGCTTGGTGTGCTTGGCGTTGTAGTAGTGATCTTCCTTCTCCACCCGCGGGTTATCGACATGGCAGATCTCGGCGGGCTTGAGCCCGTACTCCACGCAGGCCACCCGGACCAGTTCGGCTAGCTCGTTGACCGAGAACTGCTCAGTGAACTGGTTGAAGACCCGGAACTCACCGGGCGCGGCCGGGTGCCGGCAGGCCAGCTCGACGCAGCGCAGCGTGTCCTCGATGTTGAGGAACCCGCGCGTCTGGTTGCCCTTGCCGTACGGGGTGAGCGGGTGGCCCATCACGGCCTGTACGCAGAACCGGTTGAGTACGGTGCCGTGTACGTCGTCGTAGTCGAACCGGGTGATCAGCCGCGGGTCAATCAGGGTCTGCTCGGTCTCGATGCCGTAGACCACGCCCTGGTTCAGGTCGGTGGCGCGCAGCCCCCAGGCCCGGCAGCAGAACTCGATGTTGGTCGAGTCGTGCACCTTGGAACAGTGATAGAGCGAAGCCGGCATCTTCGGGTAGAGCATCCGGTCGGACCGGCCGCCGTGATGGATCTCGATCCAGCCTTCCTCGATGTCGATGTTCGGGGTGCCGTACTCCCCCATCGTGCCCAGCTTGACCAGGTGCGCGTTGGGCGCGTAGTCGTGCATGGCCCACAGCACGTTCAGCGTGTTGATCACGTTGTTGTACTGGGTCAATGCGGCGCGATGCCGGTCCATCATGGAGTACGGCGCGGAGGGAATCTCGCCGTAATGGATGATGGCGTCCGGAGTCCAGTCCCGGAACAGCCGCTCCACCACGGACCAGTCGGCCAGGTCACCCTCGGTGGCCAGGATGGTGTGGCCAGTCAGTTCGCGCCAGGCGTTCACCCGGCTGACCAGGTTCGGCGCGATCGGGGTCAGGGAGTCGGTGCCCGCCTCGGCGTGCATCTTGCGCCGCAGATAGTTGTTGACGACGTGCACCTCATCGCCGCGGATGGAGAAGTGCATGGCGGTCGGCCAGCCCAGATATCCGTCGCCGCCAAGGATCAGAACTCGCATTGCTGGCTATCCCCTGTCTGTCGCATCCCGTGTGCTCAGCCCACCCCCCGAGCGGGCGGCTGTAAGTCCGCTGCCGTGCCCGGCTAGTCCTCTTCCAGGCAGGTGGCATGAACGCTGCCGACGTTGTCCGGGCAGCTTCCGTCGTTTTCCAGGTCGAATCTCCAGCCGTGGCGCGGGCAGGTCAGGTAGCGGTCCTCCTCGACCCACCCGTACAGAAGGTCACCGCCCTGGTGCGGGCAGTACCGATCGACGGCGTACCGGCTTCCGTTCGCTTCCTTGACGATCCGCTCCTGACAGCTCTCGATGCTGAGGATCTTGGCGCAGAACCGGTTGAGGTCCTCGGCGTCCAGCCGCAGGAACGCGCTGATGGCGGTCTGGTACAGATCCGGCTCCCGGGACAGCCGCATCCGGAACGTGTGCGCGAAGTCCTCCCAGGAGAGGCGGCCGTCCAGCACCCGGGCGACCTCCCAGGACGGTGCCTCGATCCGGTAAAAGCTGGGCTCACTGACCTGCTGGCACGGGCTGACCTCCCGGTCCGGGAAGTTGACGCGGAGCATCGACCCCGGTGCGTCGGTGAAACCGAAGTACAGGTTGGTCAGGATCCGGTCATGCAGGTCGAGCGCGGCCAGCTTGACGCGCAGGTCCTCGCTGAGCCGGCGTAGCAGGTCAGCGGGCTCCCAGTGGCCATAGAGCTGCTGCCGGGCCTGGAAGAACCCGGCGTACTCGGCCGCGTAGCCCTGGACATAGTTGCGGAACCCGGCCTCGTCCACCCGCTCGGCCCTGTCCGCCCGCACCACGGCGGACGTGAGGTCCAGCACGTCGCCCGGCATCAGCTCCGGCCACGCCGTGTTCGCGGCCGGGAACCGCCGGTCCAGGAACCGGGTCAGCGCCCAGGCGGAAGGGAAGATGTTGACCGGCTGGAAGTTGATGTCCAGCAGCATCGGGTCGAGGAAGCACGGCGGGCCCGCCGAGGGCAGGAACCACGTCGGGGACACCGTCTTGACCGCCCGCGCCACCGAATGGAACTTCGCCATCACCTTTCTGGTGGAGATGGCCGCGTAGCGCTCGGCCGGATAGTCGTAGCACACCGGGTGCCAGTTGGCCCCGGAGAACTGCATGGCCAGGACGTCGATGGCGCCTTCCGTACGCCGGATCACCGGCAGCGCGTCGGTGATCCGGCAGTCGTTCAGGTTGAGGAAGGTCTGTCCATCGGCCTTGATCAGGATGGCCGAGTCGCGGTTCAGTTCGGAGTCGTCCAGGTACAGCTTGACCGTGCCGCCGCTGATCGGGATCTCGGCCTGGTCATCGGCCAGCACGAGATCGTGGCACTGGTAGCCGGCCATGACCTCGGCCAGCGCCTTCCGCTGGAAGTGCGGCAGCAGCACGGTGAAGTCACGGCACTGGATGCTGTCCAGGAAGGCCTTGTCGAAATGGTCTTTGTGCTCATGGCTGAGGTACAGGTAGCGCGATTTCGAGCCGTCGGCCAGCTTCTCCTGGACCAGCGCGGCCAGGTGATGATTGCGCGGGAACTGGAACCACGAGGAGTCGAATGCCCCGGACGGCGACAGCCACGGATCGGCAATCAGGATGGCAGATTCGGTCTCGACCAGAAAACCGGCATGACCAAGGAAGGTTATGCGCATCCCACCCCCGAGAATTGCGTATGGTGAAGAAATCTGCCCGTGCCCCGTAACTGGGCAGCCTAGACCAAGGACATTGGCATACCCTGATCAAGATCTCATGAAGCCCCTTGCTGTGATGGCTGATGGTGGTCCGTTCCAGCCATTGGCTGCACCGGTTCGGATACTACCGCGATCCGTGGCTGTGGTCTAGTTTGAAATATACGTTCGACAAATACAGGGTCCGCGTTCCCACCATCTACGTGGGAAAACTTGCCTCTGCAACCGTCCTATCCGCCGTAGCGTAATCAACTTTCCGGTACTGTGCTAGGCCATATTGGGGAGGTACCGGGCGGGGTAATCAACCTTTTTGGCGGGCGGACTAGGCCAATTGGTAATGACGAGGCAAAGTCAGCACGTCCGGGACGGACGATTATCAGCGACCCCGCTGGAAGAACGGGGAGCAGCGTATTACAGTGCTGATCCGTGAGTAAACTGCCTGTCCCGGGACGGCCCAGGAAAGGCCGGGAGCCGGCCCAAATAGGCCACTGCCCGGCCCATGGTGACATCAATCCCTACTCGGCCCCGCCCGGGCTCCGGGTGCCGCGGCCGCGCTGGCTCACGCCGCTCATGCTGCTGTGCTTCGCCGGGGCGGCGCTGGGCGTGCAGGCCATCCTGCCCCGGATTACCTTCCGCTACGGGCGCTTCATCAGCAACCTGGCCGGGATCCACTCCTTCGAACTGGCCAAGCAGGCGTCGATTGCGATCCGCCCGCTCACCGTGGTGGTGCTGATCCTGTTCGCCGCGTTCTCCGCCGGGTCGGTGCCCGCCCGGGCCAAGCTGGCCGGCCGGGCGCTGCTCATCTACCTGCCGCTGATGGTGCTGCTCGACATCCTGCTGGCCCGGCTGGCCCGGTACGGCGGCCCCAGCCCGTTCAGCACCCGGGGCAACATCCTGGACGGCGTGGTCGGCATCATCGCCGCCGCGCTGGCCGTGTTCTCCGACGTCCGGCTGCCGCCCAAGGCGATAGTGCAGGCCGTGCTGAAACGCCCGCGCTATTACGCCGTGGTGCTGATCGGCTGCATCGCCGCGGCGGTGGTCACGATCTGGGCCCTGTTCCATTACGAGTCGCGCGGCCTGCATTGGCTTTCGCATATCCCGCTGCTCGGCGGGCTGCTTTCCGTCGTGGTCCTGTTCTTCGCCTTGTTCCCGGCCTACCTCTGCCTGTGCGGATATGTCACCGAGCGGGCCCGGCGGCACACCCTGGAAGAGCTGGAGACGGCGCCGGGCCCGGGCGGGGCCCCGGGCATCCCGCTGACGTTCGGCTTCCTGGTCCCGGCGCACAACGAGGAGGGCCGCATCGGGCACTGCGTCCGGGCCATCGACGCGGCCGCCGGGGAATGGCCCGGCGGCACGACCATCTACGTCGTGGAGAACGGCTCGACCGACAATACGTACACGGAGGCCCGGGCCGCGCTGGACGCCTGCCGGCATGCCCGCGGCGTCCTGCTGACCTCGGCCACCGAATCCAAAATGCACGCCAAAGCGCACGCCCTCAACACGGCATTGTTCGCGGCCACCGAGGACGTCGTGGTGCGGGTGGACGCGGACACGTTCGTCTCCCGCTCGATACTGCCGCTGATGGCCCCGTACTTCGGGGATCCCCGGGTCGGCGGGGTGGGCGGGCTCCCGCTCCCGCACAAGCTCACCATCTGGATCGAGCGGATGCGGGCGGTTGAGGTGTACTACGGCGCGGCGTTCAAGCGCACCGCCCAGGGCGCCGTGGATGCCATCCCGGTGCTGCCCGGCGCGACCGTGGCCTACCGGCGGGAACTGGTCGTCCAGCTCGGCGGCATCGCCGAGGGGATGCTCGGCGAGGACGCGGACATCACCATGCGGGTCGGCCGGCTCGGCTACCAGATCATCTCGGACCCAGCCATCAAGGTCTACAGCGAGCAGCCGCAGAACTTCCGTGAGCTACGCGAGCAGCGGATGCGCTGGTCGTTCGGCCTGTTCCACAGCATCAGCCGGAACCGGGACGCCATTTTCGGCCTGGACGGGCTGCGCGGCATCTGGATCATGCCCTGGGCCTGCTTCGTGATGTTCCGCAAGCTGATCCTGATCCCGTTCGCGGTGGCCGTGCTGGGGCTGATCCTGCTGGACGACTCGTTCTTCCCGCTGCACGAGATCGCCGCCGCGGGCGCCATAGCGCTCGGCGCCCAGCTGCTGGTGATGGCGGTCGTGGTGTCCATCCTCGGCGGCCCGGCCCGGGTCATCTCGCTGCCCAGCTACATCGTGTTCCGGCTGATCGTGACGTACTTCGCGCTGGAGACGCTGCTCACCGTGCCGGTCAAGGAGCCGCACTGGCGGACGGCGCTGCGCGGCGCCGAGCACCGCCGCCTGGCGATGGCCGGGGCTAGCTCGGCACCGCGGCCGACGCCCAGCCAGTCCAGCGGTCCACCCGAACCGCGATGACCGGGCCGGCCGGGGGCTGGACGGCGTACTGCGGGTAGCGTGCCGCGAGCAGCCGGAGCGGGCCGGCCACGTCGGCCCCGGCCGAGGGGTCGAGCACGGCCGCCGCGCCGTCGGCCCGGACCCACCACAGCCGGTCCCAGTCGTCCGCGTAATGGTCGGCGAGCAGCGCGACCCGGGGGTGCGCCTGGATGTTGCGCAGCCGCCGCAGCCGGGCGGTGCTCTTCGGCTTGTGATCCACCGCGGTGTACACCCAGTCGCCCTGGCCGGGCCGGCTGTCCAGCACGAACGTGACCGGCACGAGGTGCGGATGGCCGGCTGGGGTGACCGTGGCCAGCCGGGCCACCGCCGTGCCGGCGAACAGCCGCCGGGCCGCCCCGGCATCCAGGCGCATGCCGCCTATCCTGCGGGCGGTGCCACGAAACGGTCCAGCATCGCGATGAACTCCGGCACGGTGAACGGCTTGGCCAGGAATCCAGCCGCGCCCGCGGCCAGCAACTGTTCGACGGTGGACTGGCCGGAATCACTGGCTCGCCGAATTCGGTCATACCGTCCGGTGCGGGATACTGTGCCGACGGGCGAACGGCCCATCCGGGCGGCCCACCCGGGCGGGCCACGCAGACAAACCACGGTGAAGGACCAGCGGACAGTGTCAGCCGAGGACAGCACGAGCAACCCGACCACCGGCCCGGACCAGGATCAGGCCGCTCAGGCCGACCGGGCCGACGTGCTGAGTGAGATCCGGCAGCAGCGCATCGGCAAGGTGGCGCAGCTGCGCGAGCTCGGCCTGAACCCGTACCCGCCGGACGCGGTGGCCCGGACGCCGGTCGCCGAGGCCCGTGAACTGGCCGACGGCGAGCCGGTGACCATCGCCGGCCGGATCATGCTGCTCCGCCCGATGGGCAACCTGACGTTCGGCCAGCTGCACGACGAGAGCGGCGAGATGCAGTTCATGATCTCCCGCCGGGACCTGCCCGAGGATCATGTCCCGGGGTACAAGGCGCTGGCCAAGCTGCTCGACATCGGTGACTTCATCGCGGTCGAGGGTTACCGGCTGCAGACCAGGGCCGGCGAGCGCTCGGTAGCGGCCCGGCAGGTCCGGGTGCTGACCAAGTCGCTGCGCCCGCTGCCGGACAAGCACTCCGGGCTGACCAACGAGGAGGTCCTGCTCCGCCAGCGCTACCTGGACATCCTGCTGCACCGGGAGATCCAGGAGATGATCTACGCCAAGGCCCGGTTCTGGCGCTCGATGCGCCGGTTCTTCGAGGACCGCGGCTTCATCGAGGTGCAGACCCCGGCGCTGGAGCTGACCACCGGCGGGGCCGACGCCCGCCCGTTCGTGGCCCACCACAACTACCTGGGCACCGACGTGTGCCTGCGGATCTCCATGGGCGAGCTGTGGCAGAAGCGGCTGCTGGTCGGCGGGCTGGAGAAGACGTTCGAGATCGGGCGGCAGTTCCGGAACGAGAACCAGAGCCGGGAGCACCTCAACGACTACGACCAGATGGAGTTCTACTGGGCGTACGCCAACTACGAGGCGGGCATGCGGCTGGTCGAGGAGCTGTTCCGGCAGGTGATCAGCGACACGTTCGGCACGCTGGCCGCCGTCCTGCACCGGAACGGCCGGGAGTACCGGGTTGACCTGGGCGGGACGTGGGCGCGGTACGACTACTACGAGACGATCAGCCAGGGCCTCGGCTTCGACGTGTCCTCAGCCAGCCTGGACAAGCTGGTCGCCACCATCGACGAGCTGAACATCGTGGTGGACCGGGCCGGCCTGAACCGGGCCCGCGCGATGGACGCGCTGTGGAAGCACTGCCGCCGCGGCCTGGCCGGCCCGGGCTTCCTGATCAACGAGCCGCTCGACGTGTCCCCGCTGGCCAAGGGCCGCCCGGACCGGCCCGGCATCGTGGAGCGGTTCCACGTCATCGTGGCGGGCAGCGAACTCGGCAACGGCTACAGCGAGCTGAACGACCCGCAGGAGCAGGCCCGCCGGTTCGCGGAGCAGCAGGCCATGCGCGAGGCCGGGGACGCCGAGGCACAGATGCCCGACCCGGACTTCGTCGAGGCGCTGGAGTACGGCATGCCGCCCGCCTGCGGGTTCGGGATGAGCGAGCGGGTGTTCGCGTTCTTCATGGACAAGAGCGTCCGCGAGTGCCAGATCTTCCCGCTGCTCCGCCCGCTGGAGTCAACCCGCTAACCCCGCCTTTACCGAACGCCAGCTGGTGGCCGGTGCCTGTTCAGCCGGCCGTTTCCGGCGCCGGGGTGACTGGGGCGATCTCGGCCGCCAGCAGGCGGCCGTGCTCGATCCGCAGGATGCCGATGGTGCCGCGGGGCTGGCGCCGCCGGTCGGTCGGTGAGCCCGGGTTGAAGATCCGCTGGCCGTTCTCGGTGTGGTCCAGCGGGATGTGCGAGTGGCCGAAGATGACCAGGTCGGCCCCGGGGAAGCGGCGCCGCATCCGGGCCGGGCGGCCGGCCGCCGGGCCGGAGTCGTGCAGCATGGCGGCGCTCAGCCCGGCCAGGTCAAGCTGCAGCGTGTCCGGCGCGCCCCAGGCGGCCACGTCCGGGCCGTCGTTGTTGCCGCGCACGGCGCGGACCGGCGCGTACCCGGCCAGCTCCTCCAGCGTGGCCGCGGTGCACACGTCGCCGGCGTGCAGGATCAGGTCTGCCCCCCGCAGGTGCGCGGCCACCGCGGGCGGGCAGGACCGCCAGCGCCGCGGCGCGTGCGTGTCCGCCAGCACGATCACTCTCACCCGCCCATACTGCCCGCCCCACCCCCTTCCCCGCCCCGGCCTCCCGCTTCCGGCCCAGCCTGCTCCGGCCCGGCTCGCCCGGCCCGGGTCCGCCCCGGCTCCCGCCCAGGGCCTCAGCCCGTTCCGGCGATGGTGATCATGGCCTGAGTGGCATTAGAGTCCAACTCCATGATCACGATTTCTTGATCGGCTCTGGGTCAGCGTGGGCCGGCCGGGCCCGCCGGCACCCCGAGCTGGGCCAGCAGATCGCTCTGGTCGTAGTAGATGTGCGTGCTGGTGATCTTCCCGTCGTTGCACTCATGTACGACCGCGAACCAGGTATCCACCATCCGGCCGGTCGGGCCGATGTCGCCCGCTGGGCCGCGCAGGCTGCCCGAGTGGGTGCCGACGAACCGGCCCTCGTACACGCCGCCCCGCTCGTCGGCGTGAATGCTCACCGTGGTCAGCCGATTGTCCGGGAAGGCCTCGTTCCAGGTATCCCAGATCGCGTCGGCCGCCTCCCGGCCGGACAGGTGCAGGCCGCCCGGGGCGGTGGCCTCCAGCCGGTGCAGGTCGGACAGCGCCAGCCAGCCCGCATGGTCCCGCTCGTTCCACAGCGTGATCTCGCGCTCGATCAGGCTGACGTTGTCCCCCTCGCGGACCGTGGAGAAGTTCAGCGTGTACTCCTCGACTGTCCGGACCCGGGCGCGGGTCACTTCGGACAGGTCGGTGCGCAAGGTGGCTACCGGGGACCGGGTGTCTGCCATCACGTCCATGTCTTCCCAGGTGGACACCGCGACGCAGTGGCCCGTCCCGCGCTCGACCAGGAACTGCGCGCTGCACAGCCCGGGCATGTCCAGCAGCGCCGGGCCGGCGCTGTGCCGGAACTCCTCGATGGCCACGCTCATCCGGGCCGGGTCACCGTCGATCCTGGTCATCCGGACCCCGGCGCCGGGTCCTGGGCGGGATTGCCGGATGAAGACCGGGACCTCATACTGCTCGGCCGATACCGTCCCGCCCATCAGCCCGGTCGCGTCCTCGCGGAACGACTCGACGGTCCGCTCGCTGGCGATCATCGCGTCCACCGAGTCCCAATAGGTGGCGATCACGCAGACGCCCAGGTCGGCGTTGCTCAGCACGGCCAGCCCGCGGCTGCCCAGCTGGGCTTCCACTTTCCCCCGGACCGTTTCCTCCAGGTACTGGGTGGCTTGCGTGAGCCGGGCTGGGTCGCCGGTCAGCATGTACATCCGGACGTGCATGGTCTTCACCCCCGCGCCGCTCCGCAGCGGAACGCCCCAGGCCAGTCAAACACCAGCGTGATAGGCGGACAAGAGCCGGGGCGGCGGCCGGCGGTTATGGTGGCGCCATGGCGGAGCGCAAGGAGATCGTCGAGGTGGCAGGCCGCGAGGTGGGCGTGTCCAACCCGGGCAAGGTCTACTTCCCGCATACCGGGCACACCAAGCTGGACCTGGTCCGGTACTACCTGAGCGTGGCCGAGGGGGCGCTGCGCGGGGTGACCGGCCGGCCGGTGGTGCTGAAGCGGTTCGTGAACGGGGCCGAGGGCGAGGCGTTCTTCCAGAAGCGGGCCCCGGAGTCCCGGCCGGCCTGGGTTGACACGGTGGAGCTGCGGTTCCCGTCCGGCCGGTCCGCGGTGGAGGTGGTGCCGCACGACGCGGCCGCGCTGGCCTGGATGGCCAATCTCGGCTGCATCGACCTCAACCCGCACCCGGTGCGGGCCGATGACCTGGACCATCCGGATGAGCTGCGGGTGGATCTGGACCCGGTTCCGGGCGTGGAGTGGCCACAGATCCGGCAGGTGGCC
The DNA here is from genome assembly GCA_963834705.1 of uncultured Actinomycetes bacterium. Lineage (GTDB taxonomy): Bacteria > Actinomycetota > Actinomycetes > Streptosporangiales > Streptosporangiaceae > RYN-230. Next base: position 657,052 of record CAWICV010000013.1, on the reverse strand, counting down.
CTGGTCGCCCGGGACGTGCTGGCCGACTTCGGGCTGACCGGCTGGCCCAAGACATCCGGCTCCCGTGGCTTCCACATCTACGCCCGCATCGAGCCCCAGTGGGAATTCACCGACGTCCGGCGGGCCGCGGTGGCGCTGGCCCGGGAGGTGGAACGGCGCGCGCCCGGCCTGGCCACGGCCAAGTGGTGGAAGGAGGAACGGCACGGGGTCTTCCTCGACTACAACCAGAACGCCAAGGACCGCACGGTGGCCTCGGCGTACTCGGTCCGGCCCACCCGCGACGCGCGGGTGTCCACCCCGCTGGCCTGGGATGAGGTGCCGGACTGCGAGCCGGGCGCGTTCACCCTGGACACCGTGCCGGAGCGGTACACAAGGCTGGGTGACCCGTGGGCGGCCATGGACGACGCGGCGGGCTCGCTGGCCGGGCTGCTCGACCTGGCCGCGCGCGACGAGGCGGCCGGGGTGCCGGATGCCCCGTGGCCGCCGCACTACGACAAGCAGGCCGGTGAGCCACCGCGGGTGCAGCCGTCCAAGCGCCGGGCCACGCCCGCGCCGGGCGGGACGACGGCCCGGGGCACCGGCCGCCGCCAGTCCACGATGCCACTGATCGAGGTGGCCCGGGCCGCGACCAAGGACGAGGCGATGGCCGGGCTGGACCGGTGGAAGGAACGGCACCCCGCGGTCTGGCCCTACCTGGAACCATCCGACGTGCTGGTCGACTCGATGCGGGGGCGCAGTTCCACCTGGACCAGGATCCGGCTGAACCTGCGCAACGTGCCCGCCGGCCAGCGGCCGCCCCAGGAACCGCTCGAGGTGGACTACGACCCGTGGGCCCGCGGCGGCGGCCGGGCCGGTGCCTAGCGCGGCCGCCGAGACCCACGTCCGGCTGCTGGCCGAAGCCCAGCTCCGCCGGGCCGTGACCACCCCCCGTTACCTGTGGCTGGACGAGGACTTCAAGCTGGGTGGCTCACCGCCGGAAGAGCAAGGCCTGCTCCGGATCAAAGCCGTGCTGGACGCGCTGCACCGGGTCGGCGCCATCGGCGGCGCGACGGCCTCGGCCGTGCTGAGCGAGTTCGCCGCCGCGCTGGCTGCCCGTGGGCTGGCCGCACCGGAAATCCTGCTGGCCCCCAGCCTGCCGGACAGCACCGGGCCGGATCCGGCCCAGCCCGCGGCGCCACCTCCCGGCGGGGTGTACCGGGCCATGCCCGTCTCCGCGGCGGTCTCGGCCGAGCTGGACGGCTACCGGGGTGAGGTGCACCTGCAGACGCTGATCCTGGGCCCAGACTGCGCGCTGATCATCACCACGTTCGTCAGCAGCTGGCGGGCAGCCGCCAGCCTGCCTGGGGACGGGACCGCTGGCCAGCCCGGCTTCCCCCCGTTCGGCCCGGACGGGCTGACCGACGACCAGGGCCGCCGCTACCGGCTGGACTACGAGACCGGCGAGGGCGGCTGGCACCAGTACGGCGTACTCCGCATCTCCCCGGTCCCGCCGGCCAGCACCCGATGGCTGAACCTGCCGACCGGGACCGGGTCGGTGCTCCGCATCGAGCTGAACCGGCCGGCGCCGCCGGTCCGGGTGACCAGCCAGCGCACGCCGCCGGCGGCGGCGGGTGATCAGCTGCTCACCGCGGTGGCCGACACCATGCTGGGCGGCGGCACCATGGTGGGCATATCGGCCACCGCGCTGGCCGCCAGCCTGGCCGAAGTGGAGTGCGCGCTGCGTGCCGTGCACGCGCTGCCGGCCGGCAGTCTGGCCGCCGCGCACCTGGCCGCGCTGTGCCAGCAGCGCTCCATCGAGGTGCGCGGGGACCTGGCTGCCCGGGCCCAGACGGCCGGCCTGCCCGGCCCGTGGGCCAGCGTGCTGGCCCAGCACCGCGAGGGGCCCGGGGAGGGCCGGACCGGCGTCCTGCCGCTGGCCGCCGTGCTGCCCGAGATCGACGGGGCCAGGTTCGTGGTGGCCGGCCTCTCCTCCTGGGAACGCCAGGTGAGCATGCAGGTAGCGGCGTGGGGCTGGCAGCCCCGGCCCCGGGTGTTCCGCCCCGCCCAGCCGTTCTCCTGGTGGGCCAGGGACGACACCGGGCGCTGGCATGTGGGCCGGACCAGCCCGTTTCACCTGGTCGCCCGGACGTTCCAGGTTGATTTCACGCCGCCGCTGCCCCCTGACGCAACCTCGCTGGACATCAGCGTGACCGGCTCGGCCGCCCGGGTCACCGTCTCGGTACCGCTCCGCTGGCCGGGCAAACCCAGCCGGGCATCGGGCTAGTCTGCTGGGAGCACGGGGCGCGATGGAGGCGTGCATGGCGGCAGGCGGTGCGGGGCAGGCCGAAACGTACCTGCGGCTGCTGGCCGAGGCCGAGCTGCGCCGGGCGCCAGTGTTCCCCGGCCCGGGGTCACAGCCGCACCGGGTGGCCCTGGCCGCGACCGCGCTGGTCTCGGCCGGCGCCCTCAGCCTGGACACCGCCTGGCGGGTGGTGGCCGACTTCCAGGCCGCCTGCGCGCTGCGCACCGGCGGGCCGCCGACGGCCATGCTGGCCCTGAGCCCGCCCGGCTGGCAGGCCCGGCAGCTGGGCCGGGGCGGCCCGTCCGGCCAGCTGATGGCGGCGCGGCGCGCGGCGGTGACGTTCGCGACCAGCTCGCCGCAGCCGGGCTGGATCCCGCCCGCGCCAGTGCCCGACGAGCCGGAAGCACCGGCCGCGGTGCCGATCGGGACCACGCTGCCGCTGCCCGCCGAGCGGGAGGGCTGGTATGGCGAACTGCTACTGCTCGCACTGGCCCGCACTGGCACCGAGGCGGCCATCACGCTGGCCACCCGGTGGGCGGGGCAGACCCGCCGGTCGGCCGGGCCGCGGCCGCGGCACGCCCCGTTTCACGAGGTCGCCGCCGTCGACGACCGCGGGGTCAGCTACCGGGCCGCGCTGTGGGACATGGGCATCGAGGACGGCCGGGACTGGTGGGACTGCCATCTCGGGCTGACCCCGGCACCACCGGACGGCGTCCGCTGGCTGGACATCGGCCCGGGAGCCCGCGGCCGCTACGTCCGGGTCGAGCTGGCCACCCCGGACTGGGCCGGCGGCATCGCCACGCATCCCGCCCCGCCGGCCGCGACCGCGGCCCGGCTGCTCGACCGGGCCGGTGACGAGCTGCTGGCGGCGGGCGCGGCCAGCCGGGCGGCCGGCCTGTCGCTGGCGGCCCGGGTCGCCCTGCTCATCACCGACCTGACCGGCAGCGGCGAGCTGGCCGCCGACGACGCGGCGGTGGCCCGGCTGCTCGGCCTCGGCTGGCGGCTCGGGATGGACCTGGGCCTGGCCGCCGACGGCCGGGTTCCGCGCGCTGCCCTGCCGGAGACCTGGCACAGCATGCTGGCCGACGGGGATGCCGCCGACGGGCCGGCCGGCGCGGCGGCGTTCGCCGCCAACCTGCCGGAGATCGGCGGCGCGTGGTTCTCGCTGGCCGGGCTGCGGTCGGACCGCGACGGTGCGACCCTGCATGTCATGGCCAGTGGCTGGACACCGCAGGGCAACGGGTGGGTGGTGCACGGTCTCGGCTCGCACAGCGATCCCAGCCAGATCGCACTGACCTGGCGGGCCCGTGACTCCGCCGGGCGCTGGCATCTGATCAGCGCCATGCACTGGGGCAGCCAGCAGGGCATGATCCAGATGCGGCTGGTCCCGCCGCTGCACCCGGCGGCGACGTCGCTCGACGTCATCGTCAGCGACAGCCACCGGCAGGTATCCGCCACTGTGCCGCTGGACTGGCTGCCGCTGGGGAACACCCGGTGAGCGCCGTCCGGTTTGGGGTTAACTTCCGGACGGCGCGAACAACTCAGGAGACGCCGTGAGCGTGCCATGGTGGGCGGCAATGCGCCCGGCGCAGAGCCAGATCAGCTGCGGGGCCGGGCAGCACGTGCTGCGCTGGGCGGATGGCCAGCTGACCGCGGCCGACCACCCCGACGCCGAAGGCGAGCTGGTGCTGGCCGCCCTCGGCGGGGACAAGTCCGAGTGCGTCACCCTGGTCGAGGCGTGGGGTGCGCACGCCGAAGACCTGGACGTGCTCGCGCTCGGCCCGCGCTCCCCCGCCGATCAGCTCACGGTGACCTGGGACCTGGTGCGCAGCCTGCGGTCCACGATCAGCCCGCAGCCCGGCCAGCCAGCCAGGCCGGCCCAGCGGCCGGGGCGGCTCCCCGCCGGGCGGCTGCGGCCCAGGTCGCTGCCAATGCGCCCGGCGCCACCGGAGGTACGCCAGGCCCAGGCCCGCCGGGCCGAGCTGATCGGCCTGTTCGCGCTGGGCCGCGACTTCCAGCTCGCGCTGTCCGGCACGGTGGCGGCCGCCTGGTCGGCCGGCCCGGCCCCGGGCCGGGAACCGGCCGCGGCCCGGCCCGCGCTGGCCGCCGCGCTCGCCGGGCGGCTGGCCCCGGCCGCTGCCGGCTGGCTGGGCATCGACCCCGGGGCCGTGCGCGCCGAACTGCACGACGGACCCGGCTGGGGAGCGGTCGAGCTGGCCGGGGGCACGCTGCGGGCCGCGCTCCCGCTGCGCTGGCTGGCCGCGGTGTGGGCGGCCGGCTGCCCGGTCGTGGACGGGCATCTGGTCGTGGACGTGCTGGCGGCCGCGTGGCCGCAGGCGCAGGTGCGCGCGCTGACCCGGCCGGGCGCGCCGCCGGTTGTCCAGAGCATCCGGTATGACGGGGAACACTGGTCTGTAGCAGGGACGGACTGAGCAGCACCGAGCCGACACTGGGAGCGCAGGTGGCTGAGGACGGCCGGCGGTTCGCCGGGGCAGGAAGCGAGCGGCAGGCCGCCGCCGTCGAGGCACTCGGGGTGGCCGTGGCGGCGCGGGTCCCGGTACTGCTGTGGGGCGCGCCGGGCACCGGCAAGACGTCGGTCATCCGGGCCATGGCGCAGGCCCTCGGCTGGCCGTGCGAGACCGTGATCGCGTCGATCCGCGAGCCGTCCGACTTCGCCGGGCTGCCGGTCGTGGTGGGTGACGGGGTCCGGTTCGCGCCGCCCGCCTGGGCCCGCCGCCTCTCCGAGGCCGGCCGCGGCCTGCTGTTCCTCGATGAGCTGTCCACCGCGCCGCCCGCGGTGCAGGCGGCGCTGCTCCGGGTGGTGCTGGAACGGGTGGTCGGCGATCTGGACCTGCCCGCCGAGGTGGCCGTGGTGGCCGCGGCCAATCCCCCCGACCAGGCGGCCGACGGGTGGGACCTGTCCGCGCCGCTGGCCAACCGGCTGTGCCACCTGGCCTGGGACATCGACCCGCGCGCGGTGGCCGACGGGCTGGCCGCCGGCTGGACGGCGCCGCAGGTGCCCCAGCTGCCCGGCGACTGGGTCGCCGAGCTGGGCCTGGCGCTGGCCCTGGTGGCGGCGTTCCTGCACGCCCGGCCCGCACTGGCCTGCGCCCCGCCGTCCGACCCGGACGCGGCCGGCCGCGGCTGGCCCAGCCCACGGACCTGGGAGATGGCGGCCCGGCTGTGGGCCGCCAGCGGGGTGGCCGGCTGTGGCGAGGAGGCCCGGGCGGCGCTCGTCCGCGGCGCGGTGGGCGACGGCGCCGGGGTGGAGTTCCTGGCCTGGCTGGCCGAGATGGACCTGCCCGACCCGGAGGCAGTGCTGGCCGACCCGGCTTCGTTCCTGCTGCCCAGCCGGGGTGACCGGGCCTATGCCGCGGTGGCCGCGGTAGCCGCCGTGGTCGCCGCCGACCCGACGCCGCAGCGCTGGGTAGCCGGCTGGCAGGTGCTCGGCAAGGCCGCGGAAACCGCGCCCGACGTGGCCGCCGTGGCCGCCCGCACGCTGGCCCGGTGCCGTCCCGACGGGGTCGCGCTGCCCGCCGAGGTCCGGCTGTTCGCCCCGGTGCTGCGGGACGCGGGGCTGCTCCGCGGATGACCAGCCACGGCGACGGCGACCTCCCGGGCCTGGCCGCCGGGCGGCTCTGGGCTGCGGCCCACTTCCCCTACCTGGCCAGCGGACTGTTCGGCGCCCAGGTGCTGGCCAAGGAGGGGATCGGCACGGTGGCGGTGGATGACAGCTGGCGGCTGCACGCCGATCCAGAGCTCACCGCGGGCTGGACCCCGGCCGAACTGGGCAGCGTGCTGGTGCATCACGTGTCGCACCTGCTCCGGGCGCACGGCGAGCGGGCCGCGGCGGCCGGGGTCAGCGACGACGACACCAGGGCCTGGGTCCGCGGCGCGGACGCGGAGATCAACGACGACCTGGTGGCGGCGGGCCTGGCCCTGCCCGGCCGGCCGGTGCTGCCCGCCGACCTGGGCGCCCCCGCTGGCCTGCTCGCCGAGCAGTACTTCAGTGTTGGCCCTGGGGCCGGCCCCCGGAACCCCCCGCCAGCCGCAGCATGACGGGGACGGCTGGGATCTGGACTGCGGCAGCGGCGCGGACGGCCTGGGCCGGCCGTGGGACCAGGCGAGCCAGCCCGGCCTGTCGCCGTGGCAGGCCCAGTTGCTGTGCCGGCAGGTGGCCCAGGACTGCGTGCGGCACGCCAGGGAGCCGGGCACCGTGCCGGCCGGCCTGCTCCGCTGGGCCGAGCAGGTGCTGCGGCCGGAGGTGGACTGGCGCCGGCTGCTCGCGGCCGAGCTGCGCCGCGCGGTGGCGGACACCGCGGGCGCGGTGGACTACTCCTACCGCCGGCCGTCGCGGCGCGCCTCGGTGGCCGGCCCGGTCGTGCTGCCCGCGCTGCGCCGGCCGGTACCCGAGGTCGCGGTGGTCTGCGACACCTCGGGCAGCATGACCGAGGATCTGCTGGCCGCGGCGCTGGCCGAGGTGGACGGCCTGCTGCGGTCGCTGGGCCTGGCCCGCCAGTTGCGGGTGCTGGCCTGCGACACCGCGGTCGCGCCGGCCCGCCGGATCACCTCGGCCCGGCAGGTGGAGCTGGTCGGTGGCGGCGGCACCGACATGGGCGCCGGGATCGCCGCGGCCGCGGCGCTGCGGCCCCGCCCCGCGGTGACCGTGGTGCTCACCGACGGCTACACCCCGTGGCCGGACCGCCCGCCACGGGGTATCCGGGTGGTGGTCGCGCTGCTCGGTGACGACGCGCCGGACGGACCGGACTGGGCCCGGGCGGTGCGGGTGCCGTCCGCCGCCTCAGCCTGACCGCGGGTGCCCGGCCGGTCCCCGGGCCACCGGCACCGCGCGGGCCGGCCCGGCCGCCCGGGCGGGCGAGGCCGGCGGGGTGAGCACGGTCAGCACGGCGGTGATGGCCAGCACCGCGACCAGCACGCCGCACTCGCGGACGGTGGCAGTGGCCGGGCCGCCGGCGGGCTGCGCCGGCCTCGGCGCGGAGCGGCGATCGGGGGCCGGGGGTTCCGGGGGCAGTCCCCCGGGCGGGCAGAGCGGGTAGTCACCCCCCCGGGCTGGCACCGGACCGAGCCAGAAGCGGCCCCCGATGGCCAGCCCGGCGACCATCGCCACCAGTACCGCCTTCACGATGACCACAATGCCGTACGCCGTGTCCAGCAGGTCGTGCAGCGGCACCAGCACCAGCACGGTGACCACCCCGGTGATCACCACCACAGCGAACAGCCAGAACGCGGCGTTGGCGTACAGCCGGATCAGGCCGCGCACGGCCACCCCATCGCGCCGCCAGGCCACCACGGCGCGCAGCGTGTACAGCAGCATCCCGGCCCACATCACCGCGGGCAGCACGTGGCAGATAGTGAGCAGCGCGCCGCCGACCGGCACGATGCCCTCCGGATGGGCCCGGATGGCCTCCAGGACGACGACGCCGAGCAGCGGCAGCACACTCAGCCCGGGCTGGCGCAGCCGGAGCGCGGCCGCGGCCAGCAGGAACGCCGCGCACTCGGCCGCGATCAGCTCGCCCTGGCCGGTGCTCACCAGCGCCGCCACCGCCGGGTGCGCGGCCAGGGTCAGCAGCCCACGGGCCGCGAACACCACCGCGGTCAGCGCGGCGGTGGCGGCCGCGCCGAGCAGCGCGGAGCGCAGCGCCCACGGCGTGGGCAGCGGCGCCGGGGCGGCACCCTGGTACTGCCGGGCCAGGCCCCGGCCGGCCAGGCCGCCCAGCGCACCGGCCAGCCCGGCCAGCATGCCCCAGCGCAGGACGGCGATCAGGGCGGCGACGACGACTGCCACGCGCCACATCATGGCATTTCGCTGGCGACGCGGGGCACGCCGGAGGCGTGTTCCCGCCGAGCCCGCGATCCCGGGGGTCCAGGGGGTCGTCCCCCCGGGCCAGTACCGTCCCCGGCCGGCGCAGCCCGCTTACCCCGCCGCCAGCCCCCGGGACGGGTGACGGCGGCGGCCGGTACTGGCGTTCGGTAAAGGGATGGTTCAGGGGGTGGGCGGGGCGAACCAGGGATGCTCGGTGCTGAACAGGTACCGGTCCGCGATGTGGTTGAGCACCCGGCGGCCCTGCCGGAAGCTGCCCGCCACCTCGGCCACCACGTCCAGCCGGGCGGTGCGCACCGGGGCCAGCCCGCAGGCCGCCCGGTACCACCGCGCGCCGAGCTGTTCCAGCAGGTCGATGGCGGGGATGGTGGCCAGCTGGTCGTGCTGCGCGGCGGGCACCCGGGCGGCCCGCAGCAGCCGGGCCAGCTGGGCCGGCCCGACCCCGTACCGGGTGGCGTAGTCGGGGAACACCCCGGACAGGAACAGGGACACGTCGCCGAGCCTGCGGTACACGCCGGGCCGCTCCGCGTCCGGCACGCTGTCCAGCAGCCCGGCCAGCCGCACCGGGTCCAGCTCGCTGAACCGCCTGGTCCGCATCCGGCCGGCGCCGCGGACCCGGTACCGGCCGCTGGCCACCCGGGTGAACGAGCCGAGCAGCTCGGCCAGGAAGAACCGGCGGGCGGGCGAGCCGAGGAAGTCGCGCAGCGCGGGCGCGTCGAACAGCGGGACCCGCTGCCGGGGCCCGGTCCGCTCGGTGACGTGGTCCATCGAGGCCAGCTCGGCCGCGGACCGGTGCACGGCCACCGCGAAGGTGAGGAATGGCGACACCGGCGCGGCCTGCCCGGCCAGCAAGCCAGACCGCGCCAGCCCGCCCTGGCTGGCGCGGGCCCCCTCCCCCCAGCCGAATACGGCGTCGAACACCCGCGGGTCGCTGAGCAGACCGGGGATGGCCGCCGGGTCGTGCCGCAGGAAGGCGGCCCCCGCCCCGGCGGGCACGGTGCCCGCCGGCACCGCGGCGATCAGTAGTTTGAGGTCCTGGTCCGTGAGGTGGTCTGCGTACTCCCTGCCGACAAGAGCACCATCCATAACATAACGTTACTCCGCGCCCAGGCCCTGGCTAGTGGCCGCGGACTCGGATCAGCCCGGCTTGAAGTCGAGCAGGAACTCCATGACCCCGTGGTTCTGGGTGGTCACGAACCCGGTGAAGTTGGGGTTCGGGATGTCCCACTTGCTGAACAGCACCGGGATCGAGCCCTGCACCTCGATCCCGCTGGTGGTGCGCTCGGCCTTGAGCGGGAAGGTCACCGGCACACTGTGCCCGCGCAGGGTGAGCTGCCGGTGCGCGCAGCCTGCCCGCCGGCTGCGTGTTCTTTCTCAGGGCACTCTGAATTCAGCGCACCTGCGGGAGCACCTCGCTGGCCAGGAGTTCCAGGTGGTCCAGGTCGCGGGTGTCCAGGATCTGCAGGTAGATCCGGCTGGCGCCGTGCCCGGCGAACTGCCCGATCCGGTCCACGATCTCGGCCGGCGAGCTGGCCAGCCCGTCGGCCCGCAGCTCGGCCACGTCCCGGCCAATGACGGCGGCCCGGCGGCCCAGCTCCGCCTCGTCCCGCCCGCAGCAGGTCACCTGGGCCGCCGAATAGATCAGCGTTCCCGGGTCCCGGCCGGCCGCCTGGCAGGCCTCGCGTACCCGGCCGAACTGGGCGCCGGTTTCTGGCACGGTGGAGAACCCCACGTTGAACTCGGCTGCGTAGCGGGCGGCCAGCCGGGGGGTCCGCTTGGGCCCGTGCCCGCCGACGATGACCGGCGGATGCGGCCGCTGCACCGGCTTGGGCAGCGCGGGCGAGTCCCGGACCTGGTAGTGGTCCCCGGCGAACGAGAACGTCTCGCCCTCCGGCGTGTCCCACAGCCCGGTGATGACCGCGAGCTGTTCCTCCAGCCGGCCGAACCGCTCGGCGACCGGCGGGAACGGGATCCCATAGGCGGCGTGTTCCGCCTCGAACCAGCCCGCGCCCAGGCCGAGCTCGATACGCCCCCCGCTCATCTCGTCGGCCTGGGCCACCGCGATGGCCAGTGGCCCTGGGTAGCGGAACGTGGCCGAGCTGACCAGGGTGCCCAGCCGGATCCGGGACGTCTGCACGGCCAGCGCGGCCAGCGTCAGCCAGGAGTCGGTCGGCCCGGGCTGCCCGCTTGTCTCACCCATCTTCAGGTAGTGATCCGACCGGAAGAACGCGTCGAAGCCCAGCTCCTCGGCGGCGCGGGCGACGGCCAGCTGCCGCCCGTAGTCCGCGCCCTGCTGTGGCTCGGTGAAGATCCTCAGTTGCATGATCCCATCCTCCCGCACCCCACCGGGAACACCGCGGGGGGCGGGGATATGGTCAGAATAATTACCCCCGTAACCATTTAGGAGTGTCAATGGCATCCCCGGCTGCGCAGATCCCCGGCTATGTCGCCGGGACCTGGGATCTCGACCCGGTTCACTCCAGCATCGGCTTCGTGGTGCGGCACCTGATGGTGAGCAAGGTCCGCGGCAAGTTCACCACGTTCGAGGCACAGGTGGTCACCGCGCCCAACCCGCTGGAGTCCACCGCCACCGCGGCCATCGACCTGTCCTCGGTGGACACCGGGAACGAGCAGCGGGACAACGACCTGCGCTCGACCAACTTCTTCGACGTCGAAACCCACCCGATGATGACGTTCGCGTCCACCGGTATCCGGCCGGACGGCGACCGTTTCATCGTGGACGGCGAGCTGACCATCCGGGGTGTGACCAAGCCGGTGTCGCTGACCGTGGAGCTCAACGGGTTCGGCCCGGACCCCTTCGGCGGCACCCGGGCCGGGTTCTCGGCCAGCGGCGAGATCAACCGGACCGACTTCGGCGTCAGCTTCAACGCCCCGGTACCCGGCGGTGTCATGATCAGCGAGAACGTCCGGCTGGAGATCGAGGCCGAGGCGGTGCTGCGCAAGGAGGAGTAGCCCTGAGGCCCGGTCCGCCGGGCTCAGCCGCGGGTGAGCGTGGCCACGCACTCCACGTGGTGCGTCATCGGGAACGCGTCGAACGCGCGCAGCTCGCCGAGCTGCCAGCCGGCCTGGCGGAACGTCCCGATGTCCCGGGCCAGCGTGGCCGGGTCGCAGGACACGTAGCCGACCCGGCTCAGGCTGGTGCCGGGGGCCAGCAGCTGGTCCAGCACGGCCCGCCCGGCGCCGGCCCGCGGCGGGTCGAGCACGGCCAGCGTGGCCTGCGCCCAGGCGGCCCGGGCCAGAACCTCGGCCACGTCGCCGCGGTGCACCCGGGCCCACGGGGTGGCGCGCAGGTTGTGCCGCGCGTCCCGCACCGCGGCCTGATCCGACTCGATGCCGATCACCGCGCCGGACGGCCCGACCGCCCCGGCCAGCAGGCCGGCGAACAGGCCGGCGCCGCAGTACAGGTCCAGCGCCACCTCACCGGGCTGGGGCCGCACCGCGCCGCGGACCGCTTCGGTCAGCGCGTCCGCCGCGGCCGGGTGCACCTGCCAGAACACGCCCGCGCTGACCCGCCAGCTCCGGCCGGCCGCGGCCTGCTGCAGGAATGGCCCCCCGCGCAGCGCAGTCAGCCGCCCGTCCCGCCCGGCGGCCAGCACCGGGTCCGTTCCTTCCGCAACCCATTTGGCATAACGCTCCTGCCCGCCACCCTGCCCCGGCCGCCGCGCGGTTCTGGCCGGTCTGGTCGGCTTGGCCGACTTGGCCGGTTTCGGCGCAGAGCGCCGATCGGGGGGTTCCGGGGGGTCGCCCCCCCGGGTCAGCACAGCCGACCGGGCCGGCCGGGAGAGCGGCGTGACGATGATGGCGCGCTGGCCAGCGTCGGGGGCGGAGACCACCTGGACCGAGTCCGCGCCCGGCCACGGGCGCGCGGTCACCTCGGCCTGGTCCACCAGCGGGTGCGCGATCGGGCAGTGCCCCACGTCGATGACCTCGTGCGACCGGTGCTTGCGCAGCCCGGCGGTGCCGTCCGGGCCGACCGCGAACCGGACCCGGGTGCGCCAGCCCAGCCCGGCCGGGTCGCCGGGCAGTGGTTCCACCGTCACCTCGCGGTCCAGCCCGGCGATCCGGCGCAACTGCTGGCTGATCACCGCCCCCTTGAGCCGGCGCTGCGCCGCCGGGCTGGCGTGCTGCCAGTCGCAGCCGCCGCAGCCGCCCGGGCGGGCGTGCGGGCAGGGCGGCTCGACCCGGTCCGGCGACGCGGCCAGCACCCGCACCGCGTCGGCCCGGGCGAACCGGGCGGTGGCCTCGGTGACCTGGGCCAGAACCCGCTCGCCGGGCAGCGCGTGCCGGACCAGGACGACCCGCCCGGACGGTTCCCGGGCCACGCACCAGCCGCCCTGGGCGGCCTCGCCTACCTCGAGTTCAAGCAGGTCCACGCGGCTCCTCGCGTTCAGCTGGAGGGAGTATCCTGGCCGGCCGTCTCACCTAGCCAGGACAGGGAATACCGTTGGCGGGCACATCTGTCATGCGTTGGCCGGACGCACTGTACTCATCCAAGGGGTGGTCGTGCACATTGTGATCATGGGTTGCGGGCGGGTCGGCTCGACCCTCGCGCACATCCTGGAGGACCAGGGCCACTCGGTCGCGGTCATCGACCAGGACCGGGATGCGTTCCGCAAGCTCGGCTCGACGTTCAAGGGCAAGAAGGTCACCGGCATCGGGTTCGACCAGAACGTGCTGAGCGAGGCCGGGATCGAGCACGCGGACGCGTTCGCGGCGGTCAGCAGCGGCGACAACTCGAACGTCATCGCGGCCCGGGTGGCCCGGGAGTCGTTCGGGGTGAAGCGGGTCGCGGCCCGCATCTACGACCCGCGCCGGGCCGAGGTCTACCAGCGGCTCGGCATCCCGACCGTGGCCACGGTCCGGTGGACCGCGGACCAGATGCTGCGCCGGCTGCTGCCCGAGGGCAGCGAGCCGCTGTGGCGCGACCCGACCGGGGCGGTGGTGCTGGCCGAGGTGGCCTACGCCGAGGACTGGGTGGGCGAGAAGGCCAGCGCGGTGGAGGAGGCGGCCCGGGCCCGGGTCGCGTTCCTGTCCCGGCTCGGTGAGGTGGTCATGCCCGGGCCGGGCACCGTGCTCCAGGAAGGTGACGTGCTGCACATGATCGCCAGGGAAGAGGACCTGGAGCGGATCTCGGCCGCCCTGTCCAGCCGGGCCCCAGGCGGCAAGGCGAGCAAGGGAGGCCGCTGATGCGGGTCGCCATCGCGGGAGCGGGCGCGGTGGGCACGTCCATCGCCGCCGAACTGCTGGACAATGGGCACGAAGTCCTGCTCATTGACAAGAACCCCAGGTCGATCGCGGTGGACAGCGTGCCGCGCGCCGAGTGGCTGCTAGCGGACGCGTGCGAGATCGCCTCGCTGGATGAGGCGTCGCTGGAACGGTGCAACGTGGTGATCGCGGCCACCGGGGACGACAAGGCCAACCTGGTGGTGTCGCTGCTGGCCAAGACCGAGTACGGGGTGCCCCGGGTGGTGGCCCGGATCAACCACCCGAACAACGAGTGGCTGTTCAACGAGTCGTGGGGGGTGGACGTCGCGGTGTCCACCCCGCGGCTGCTGTCCGCTCTGGTCGAGGAGGCGGTCAGCGTCGGCGACCTGGTCCGGCTGATGACGTTCCGGCAGAGCGAGGCGAGCCTGGTCGAGCTGACCATGCCGGACGACGCGCCGCTGGCCGGCCAGCGGATCGGCGACATCCAGTGGCCGGCCGACACCGCCCTGGTCGCCATCCTGCGCGACGGCCGGGTCATCGTGCCCGCCCAGGACGACCCGCTGGAGACCGGCGACGAACTCCTGTTCGTGACCAGCGAGGATGTGGAGGACGAACTGGCCGCCCTATTGGCCGACGGCCACGGGTGATTACCGCGTCTCGGTGATCTCGGGGCCGCGGTCGAACGGGTTGAGCGGGCCGCCGAAGCGTTGCTCTTCGGCGGTCATCTGCTCCTCCATGGCCCGCCGGGCCTCCTCCGGCAGCTGGATTTCCAGCAGGTCGCGGGGCGGTACCGGGTGGTCGCCGCGGACCACCACCACCCCGGCGAAGACCTCCTCGAACGGCCCGGCCGCCGAGGCGTGGCTGGCGGCCGGCCCGGTGATCACGCCGCGCAGGAACCAGCGCGGGCCGTCCACGCCGAGGAACCGGACCTGCTGCAGCCCGCCCTGGCCCAGCGACGGGTCCCCGGGCACCCGGGCGTGCAGTTCGGCGCCGAACGGCCCGCCGGCTTCCTGGCTGCTGCCGCCGGCCTGGGTCACCGCGGTGGCGATCTCCTGCCGCACGTCCTCCCACAGCCCACCGCTCTTGGGCGCGGCGAACGCCTGCAGCTGCAGCGAACTGTCCCCGCGCACCACCGCGATCAGTGGGCCCTGGTCATCGGCGATGTTGAGCTGGATCTCGAAGCCCTCGGCCATCGGCACCTGGAGGCTGCCGAAATCGACCCGCTCGGCGGCCGGGATGTCGCCGGCCGCGTCCCACGGGCCCGAGCCCGCGGCCCCAGCCGGCTCCTGATCATCCGGGTCAGCCTGGTCTTCGTCCGCTGCTGCCCAGTCCTCCGCGTCTTCGGGCACCTCGTCCTCGATGGGCTCGGACTCGGTTTCCTCGCGGCGACGCCGACGGAACACTGCTGTACTCCCTGCTCTCGATCGTGGGGTGGTGGGCTGCTGCCGGGCGGTACGCGCTGGTCATCCGCTAGCCGCGGCGGCGCTGGCGTGTCCCCCGGTGGACCCGAACCCGTTCTCCCCCCGGGCTGACCCGGGCAGGTTGTCCACCTCGTGGAATACCGGCGATGCCACGCGCTGGATGACGAGTTGCGCGATGCGGTCGCCTCGCTGGAACGAGACTGCCTGGGCCGGATCGGTATTCAGCAGTGTCACCCTGATCTCGCCACGGTACCCGGCATCGACCGTGCCTGGCGCATTCACGATCGTCACCCCGTGCCTGGCGGCCAGCCCGGACCGCGGGTGCACGAACGCCGCGTACCCGTCGGGCAGCGCGATGGCTATCCCGGTGGGCACCACCGCCCGCGCGCCGGGCGCCAGGTCCACACCGGCCGCGGCGACCAGGTCCACTCCGGCGTCACCCGGATGGGACCGGGCGGGCAGCGGCAGGCCGGGGTCCAGCCGCTTGATGAGCACGTCCACCGGGTCCGCGCCCGGGTTCACCGGTGACATGAGGGACTCCAGGTCCGCAGGTGCCTGTTCACTCAGGTGACCTTACAGCCGTCTGCCTGCCGCTGAGGTACGGTGCGGCGCGGGTCAGCGCGGCGGCCGTGGGCACCGCGACGATCGCCCCGGGGATGCCCGCCACCACGCCGCCTACGGCCAGCACCAGGATGACGGCCAGCGGGTGCAGCCGCACCATCCGGCCCACCACGAGCGGCTGCAGCAGATGGCTCTCCAGCTGGTTCTCCAGGATGAAGATGACGACCAGGATGACCGCGGCGATCCAGCCCTTGGTGCCCAGCGTGACGCCCACCGCCACCGTGCCGGCCACCAGGATGCCGACCAGCGGGACGAACGCGGCCAGGAAGACCAGGATGGTCAGCGGCACCAGCAGCGGCACGCCCAGGATCCACAGCGAGAACCCGATGACCACGGCGTGGATGGCGGCCACCGCGATGGTGCCGCGCACGTAGTACACCAGCGCCTGCCAGGCGGCCGCGCCGGCCAGCCGGGTCCGCTGCCTGCTCTCCCCGCCGAGGAACCCGGTCAGCCAGGCCCAGATCCGGGCACCGTCCTTGAGCAGGAAGAACGTGATGAACAGCATCAGCACCAGGCCAGCCAGGATCTCCAGGAAGATCCGCCCACCGGACAGCACGGTGCCCGCCACCAGCGACTGATGCTGTTTGAGATAGGTCAGCCCCCGGTTGGCCAGGCCCTCGATGCCGCCGTGCCGGATGTGGAACGGCGGGCCGGCCAGCCAGCTCTGCAGCTCGTTCCCGGTGTGCGTCAGCTCGCGGACCAGGGTCGGGTAGTCGGCGGTGGCCCGGGTCGCGGCCAGGGTGACCGCGCCGCCCAGCACGGCCACCGCGCACAGCACCGTGCACCAGGTGGCGGCCAGCGCGGGCAGCCCGGCCTGGCGCAGCCGGGACTGCACCGGCTGCAGCAGCGCGGTGAGCAGCAGCGCGGCCACGCACGGCAGCACCACCAGCTTGAGCATGCTGGCCACCCGGAAGGCCAGGTAGACGGCGATGCCGACGAGCAGCAGCCGCCAGGCCCAGCCCGCGGCGCGCTGCAGCCAGCTCGGCACCTGCCCGCCCGGGGAGGCCGTCCGTCCGGCGCTGCTCTCCCCGGCCGCGCTGACCCCCGTGGTCCCGTCGGTCTCCTGGTTGATGACCCCCGCCCCGTTGCCAGGCCCGGCTGGCTCGGTGGCATCTGCCTCCGGGACACGGGCGGAGCCGGAACGGAGGCCGTGCCACATGCGTCGCCCAGTCATGACCTCATGTAACCAACTACGGTGGACCTATGCGTGTCTACCACGAACGGCTGCATGTTCCGGTCAGCTACTGGCTGCTCGGCATGGTGTCGGTACTCCTGCTAGGTGGCGGCTTCCTGGCCGGTTTCGACTGGGAACCCGCATTGGTCGTGTATGGAGTGCTGACCGCGTTCGTGGCCGCCCGGCTGGTCACCTGGGGACGCCTCAGCATCGAGGTCACCGGCCGCGAGCTCAAGGTGGGTAAAGCGGTTCTGCCGCTGGCCCGGGCCGGGCAGGTGACGCCGCTGGACGCCGAGCAGACCCGGGCCCTGCGCGGACCCCGGGCCGACCCGGCCGCGCTTCTGCTGGCCCGCTCGTACCTGCCGTGTTCCGTGTTTATCGCGCTGCCCGACCCGGACAGCGTCGTCCCATACTGGCTGATCGGCACCCGGCGGCCGGCCGAGCTGGCCGCCGCGATCGAGGCGGCGCGTCCTGCTGCCCGGGCCGGTGGCACGCCCGTGGGATGATCGGGTACATGGCAGACAAGGGAGAGGGCGCCAATAAGGCGCTGATCGGTGCCGCGACCTTCGGAACGGCATTCGCCGTCCGCAAGCTGATGAACCTGGGCTGGAAGCGGGTCACCGGGAAGGAACCCCCGGACGACCCGAATGACCCGGCGGTGGGCACCGCGGAGGCGCTCAGCTGGGCCATCGCGCTGGGCGTGGTGGTGGCGGTGGCCCGGGTGCTGGCCATCCGGGCGGCCAGCGGGCGGATGCGGCGGTCGGGCAAGGCGGAGAAGTCAGCCGTTAGCTGACCGCCGGGCCTGCCGGTAGACCCGGCTGAACGCGTGCACCGTGCTGGCGGGCAGCGCGGCGTGCCCGCCGAGCGCCCGCGTACCCCAGGCCACCTGGGCACAGTGCTCAGTGATCACGGCGCACTGCAGCGCCTGGGCCGGGCTGGCCGCGATGGTGACCAGGCCATGGCTGGCCAGCAGCGCGCTGGCCCGGTCGGCCAGCACCCGGACCGCGTTGCCGCCGACCTGCGCCGAGCCGCTCAGCGCGTAGTCGGCCACCGGGATGTCGCCGCCGAGGAACAGCACCGCCTCGTCCAGCACGGCTGGCACCGGCTGCCGGGCGGCCGCGAACATGGTGGCGAATGGCGGATGACTGTGCAGGACCGCCCCGATCTCCGGGAAGGCCCGGTAGCACGCGGAGTGCAGCAGGCTCTCCGAGGACGGCAGCCGACCCGCTGCGGCCGGGCCGGCCGGTTCGCCGTCGGCAGTGATCACCACCAGGTCAGCCGGGCCCAGCTCCGGGTAGGGCAGCTGGGACGGCGTGATCACGATGCGCCCGTCGCCGAGCCGGGCCGACACGTTGCCGCTGGTCCCGGAGCTCAGCCCGTGGCTGAGCATGCCCTGGGCGGCGGCCAGCACGGCCGCCCGCGCGGCAGCTTCGTCCTGCATCCCCCGATCCTGGCACGCCCGGGGCAGGCGCCGTGCTGCCGGCCGACGCACCAGTGGTGCACGTGCGCGGCTTCAGCTACCAGGGCATGATCCGGGTCCGCAACCGTCCCCCGGGCGGCTGACCGTTCGTCACGGGCCGGTGTAGACGGCGCGCGGTCGGAGCGGGGTGCGGGCGGCGTACGCCTCCAGGCCGTGCGCCAGCCAGCCGGCCGTGCGGGAGATGGCGAAAACCGCCTCGCCCGCGCCGGTGATCATCCCTCCGCAGCTGGCCAGCACGGCCAGGGCGAAGTCGATGTTCGGCTCGGGCAGTGCCCGGCGGTGCGTCTCGGCCAGCACCGCATCGGCCACCGCCAGCCGGGGTGAGGCCGGCACGGCCCGCCGGACCAGAGCCAGCAGCAGCCCGGCCCGCGGGTCGCCGGACCGGTACACGAAATGCCCGAACCCAGGCACCCGCTCGCCCCGGCGGAGCAGGTCACCGACCACCCGCGGGGCATCCGCCGGGTGCCGCGCGGCGGCCAGCATGGCCTCGGCGCCGAGCGAGGCGCCGCCGTGCAGCGCGCCGCCGAGCGCACCGAGCCCAGTGCCGACGACGGCGTACGGGTCGGCCCGCACCGAGGCGGCGACCCGGGCGGCCAGCGTGGACGCGGCCAGTTCGTGATCGGCCAGCAGCACCAGGGCGGCACTCAGCGCGGCGAGCAGCCGGGCCGGCGGCGGGTCCGGGCACAGCCTGGGCCACAGCCGGCCGGCGATGGTGTCCCCCGGGGCGGTCTGCGGATCCCCGGCGGCGGGCAGGCAGTCCACCATGCCGCCGATGATGGCCCGCCCGGCCGCAACCACGGCGGGTGGGTCGAGGTGCAGCCGCAGCGGATCGGCCGCGGCCAGTGCGGGCACGACGACCTGCAGCCGCTCCAGCGGCAGCGTGCCCGGCGGCAGGGCGGCCTGCGCCGCGCTGCCCGCCTGGACCGCCTCCGGAGTGGCCCGCCACGGGCCGGCCTCGCTGGCCGCGGCCAGCGACCCGGTCCACAGCAGCGTGCACACCTCCTCGAAGGCCCGGTCCTGGGCCAGCTCCAGCGCGTCGAGGCCGCGGAACCGCAGCGTGTCATCGGTGATCTCGGTCAGCCCGGACTCGATGACCAGCCCGGTCAGCCCGGGTGGCTGGCGCGGCCGGCCGCGCCGGGCCAGCTCACCGACCTCGGCCGCGTCGAACAGGCTGATCTTGCCGCCGGGGGCGCGGCGCCGGGTGAGCACGCCCCGGCTCACGTAGGAGTACAGCGTGGCCTGCTTGACGCCGAGCTGGCGGGCCGCCTCGGCCGCGTTGATCCACTCCGTCACCGGTCACTCCCCTGCCCTGTCGCGGTGGCGGTCCGCCACCTCGATACATTGATTATAATCGACATTGATACGCATGGACGGAGCTGTCATCGTGGTGCTATGCCAGCCATTCACTTCCTCGACGTGACCAACCGCGACGGCGTGCAGACGGCACGGACCGGGCTGTCCAAGTTCGGCAAGACAATGGTCCACTTCTACCTGGGCAAACTCGGTGTGGCCCAGTCCGAGCTGGGCTTCCCGTTCCTGTTCCACGAGGCCCCCTACATCCGGGCCAACGTGGCCCTGGCCGAGGCAGGGGCGTTCGGCACCATGCGGCTGTCGGGCTGGTGCCGGGCGGTGCCGGGCGATGTGGCCGAGGCGGTGCCGCTCGGCTTGCGGCACTACAACCTGTCCATCTCCACCTCTGACCAGATGATCGCGCACAAGTTCCGCGGCCGGCTGGACCGGGCGTCGATCATCCGCGAGATGACCGCGGCGGTACGCGCGGCCCGGGACGGCGGCGCGCAGACCATTGGGGTGAACGCCGAGGACGGGTCGCGGACCGACGACGGGTTCCTGCTCGAGTTCGCCACCGCCGCCCGGGAGGCCGGGGCGGACCGGGTGCGCTACTGCGACACGATCGGCGGCGACACCCCGGAGCGGATCCGGGAGCGGTTCGCCAAGCTGGCCGCCGCGGTGCGCATCCCGGTCGAGACGCACTGCCACAACGACCTGGGCATGGCCGTGGCCAACTCGGTGTCCGGCGCGCTTGGCGACCTGGACGCGGGCCAGGACGCCTGGGTCAACACCTGCGTCAACGGGATCGGCGAACGGGCCGGGAACGCGGACCTGCTGTCCTGCATCCTGGCCTTGCGGCACGGCTTCGGGCTGGCCGGGAAGGCCGCCATCGGCGACCCGATCGACCTGTCCTGGGCCCGCCGGTTCGGGCTGTGGGCCAGTTACGCGTTCGGCCAGCCGCTGCCACCGAACCAGCCCGGCAGCGGGCGGAACGCGTTCGCGCACGAGTCCGGCATCCACGCCGACGGCGCGCTCAAGGACCGGAACAATTACGAGCTGTACGACGACGACACGCTCGGGCCGTTCCCGGATGACTGGTTCGCTCAGGCCGGGCGGGTGGTGCTGACCGGGGAGTACGGCGGCAAGGCCGGATTCCGGCACGTGCTGCACTCACTCGGCATCGAGATCGAGGCCGGCGCCGAGGACCTCGTGTTCGCCCTGGTCCAGCTGTGCGCGTCGGCCACCGGCAAGCCGCTGACCGACGACGAGCTCCGGTTCATCGGCAGCTACCCGCACCAGCTGGCGCTGCTCTACCCCGGGTACCTGAGCTGATCAGGCCGCCCGGGGCGGGCGAGGGTCAGCCGCCGATCTGGCGGCGCCGGATCCCCCTGACCCGGCGCCGCTGCGACGGGTCCAGGGCCAGGTACATCCCGACCGGGATACCGATGGCCAGCACGATGACCGCGATGGCCAGCCACGGGCTGACCAGGAACAAGATAAGGCCGAGCACGATCCCAGCGATCGCCAGCTTCATCCGACCGGACAACTTCTGCCTCCTAGGGCGGCACCGTTTGTGCTTCCCGGGCTGGCTCGAGCGACCCAGCCGCACCACATCCGTGCCTGCCATGTAGAACGCTGGCCGGCCCGCAGGTAGTTCCGTGGCCGGCTTGTTCCGTGCTGGCGCCCAGCTTGCCTGCCGCCGGGGGCACCGCGCACCGCATCCAGGCTAGCTGGCTCGCGGCCCCGGCGTCGCGGGCCCGGCCCGGG
Source organism: uncultured Actinomycetes bacterium (assembly GCA_963834705.1). Taxonomy (GTDB): domain Bacteria; phylum Actinomycetota; class Actinomycetes; order Streptosporangiales; family Streptosporangiaceae; genus RYN-230. The sequence goes on along the minus strand of CAWICV010000013.1, from coordinate 635,950 downwards.
CCGGCCAGGATGGCCGCAGTGAGCAGGAGGATCCACCATGAGCATTTCGCTGCCCATCGACCAGGACGCCAACGAGCTGCTGTCCCGCGACCCGCTCGCGCTGCTCATCGGCATGCTGCTGGACCAGCAGGTACCGCTGGAGAAGGCGTTCAGCGGGCCGCGGGATCTGGTGCGCAGGCTGGGCCACGAGCCGACCGCGGCGGAACTGGCCGGCTACGACCCGGAGGCGCTGGCCGCAGTGTTCAGCGAACGGCCGGCCCTGCACCGCTACCCGAAGGCCATGGCGGCCCGGACGCAGGTCCTGGCCCGGCTCATCGTGGACAACTACGGCGGCGACGCGGCGCAGCTGTGGCAGGGCGCGGGCACCGGCCAGGAGCTCGTCCGGCGGATCGCCGAACTGCCCGGCTTCGGCCCGGCCAAGGCGCGGATCTTCGCCGCGCTGCTGGGCAAGCAGCTCGGGGTGCGGCCGCCCGGGTGGCGGGAGGCGGCCGGCCCGTTCGGCCAGGATGGCTCCCGGGTGTCGGTCGCGGACATCACCGACGACGACTCGCTGGCCGAAGTCCGCGCCTACAAGCAGCGGATCAAGGCGGCGGCCAAGGCGGCGCGGGCACAGTTGAGCTAGCCAGCCGTCGCGTGGTCTAGTCTGCCGTCGTGACAGACGCAGATTTCGCGGCGGCCGGGGGCGCCCAGGTCTCGGTGCTGCATGAGGGGTACGCGCGCGAGGACACCGGCGGTGAGCGGGTCGGCAGCACGGTCACCCTGATCATGGACGCCGGGCGGGTGATCGTGGTCGACCCGGGCATGGTGTCCGGCCGGGACGCCCTGCTCGGTGCGCTCGCCACCCGCGGGCCGGGCCCGGACGGCGTGACCGACGTGGTGTTCAGCCATCACCACCCCGACCACACCGTCAACGCGGCCCTGTTCCCGCGGGCCACCATCCACGATCACTGGGCCAGCTACCAGGGCGACCTGTGGATCGGCCGGGATCCGGGCGACTTCCAGCTCACCCCGTCGGTGCGGCTGATCGCCACCCCCGGGCACACCGCCGAGGACATCACCACGCTGGCCGCCACCCCGGACGGCGTCTACGCCTGCACGCACGCCTGGTGGGGCCCGGACGGCCCGGACCAGGATCCGCTGGCCACCGACCAGGCCGCGCTGGACGCCAGCCGCCGCCGGATCCTCGCCGTGGCCACGGTGATCGTTCCCGGCCACGGCCCCGCGTTCCGCCCCTCCGGCGGCCTGGCCACGGGGTGAGGATCAGCGCGTAACGGTCAGACGGCGTCGCCCTTGAGGGAGAACGCGGCCAGGCGGCGGGCGGCCAGGATCAGCGTGCCGGCCGTAACGATCGCGCCCATGATCACGGCGGTGCCGACGCCGAGGTGCGCGTTCAGGTTGCTGTCCGAGGCGATCGAGTTGGCGATGCCCAGTGAGTACTGCTCCACGGACAGGATCCGGGCGCCGCTCACGAAGTTGCCCAGCAGCGACTCCCAGACCAGCAGATAGAGCAGGCCCACGGCGATGGCCCGGGTGGTCAGCACGGAGATCATCACGAACACGGCGTTGTAGATCACCGAGCCGGCCAGCGCGCCGGCGAACAGGCCGCCGGCCAGCCGGGTCAGCCCGCCGGTGGCGATCACCGCCGCGATGAGCACCGGCACCGCCGCGAAGATCATGGTGAGCACGGACCCGACGGCGAACTTGCTCAGGATCACCGTCAACCGGCGGACCGGCGTGGCCAGCAGATGGACCACGCTGCCGTCGTCGATTTCCGCGCCCAGCACGCTGGTGCCGATGATCAGCGCGGTGAGCGGGAGCACAACGGAGAAGCCGAAGATGCCCAGGATGGTGCTGGGCCAGTGCGGCGCGGTTGGGTGGGCGAGCTTGAGCAGCGCGGTGACCAGCACCAGGATGACCGCCGGGAGGGCGAACAGGAAGGCACGCTTGCGGCCCATGGTCGCCCGCACCGTGATCGAGGCGACCGTGCCGCCCTGACTGGAGAACACGTCAGCTGGTCCTTTCAGGATTCCACGAGGTAGGCGAAGACGCTCTCCAGCGACTCGTCCTCGGGCTGCAGGACGCGGAGCTGCACGCCCTGCTCCCGGGTCAGCCCGGCGATCTCGCGGCTGAACGCGCCGTAGTCGGACGCCTTGACCTGCAGGCCGCCGCTGGTCATCTCGACCCCGGTCACCGCCGGGCTGCCGATCAGCGCCGAGCCGATCCGCCGGTCGTCGGAGGTGTGCAGCAGGAACACGTGTGGCCGGCTGGTCATCAGCCGCCGGATGGCCCGGAAGTCACCGGACGCGGCCAGCCGCCCGGCTACGATCACCTGGATGGTGCCGGACAGCCGCTCCACCTCCTCCAGGATGTGCGAGCTGAACAAGATGGTCCGGCCCTCGTCGCCGAGCGTCTCGAGCAGATCCATCATGTGCAGCCGCTGCCGCGGGTCCATCCCGTTGAACGGCTCGTCGAGCAGCAGCAGCTCCGGATCGTGCACCAGCGCGGCGGCCACCTTGATCCGCTGCCGCATGCCCTTGGAGTAGGTGGAGATCCGCCGGTGCTGCGCGTCGGCCATTTCCACGATCCCGATGGCCCGGTTGGCGGCCCGGTCCGGGTCGGGCAGCTTGTGCAGCCGGGCGGTGGCCCGGACGAACTCCTGCCCGCTCAGGAAGCCGTACACCGAGGGCCGCTCGGGCACCAGGCCCAGCTGGCGGTAGGTGTCCGGGTTCTGCCAGCTGGGTACGCCGGCCACGGTCAGCTCGCCGCGGGACGGCTCCAGGAAGCCGGAGATCAGGTGCAGCAGGGTGGACTTGCCGGCCCCGTTCGGGCCGAGCAGGCCGGTGACTCCCGGGCCGATGGTCATCGTGATGTCGTTGACCGCCACCACGTTGCCGTACCAGCGGGACACGTTGCGCAGCTCGATCGTGCTCATGCGATCGCCGCCTTCCGGTACCGGGCGGCCAGTATGCCGAGCGCGGCCGCCAGCAGCAGCAGGAACATCACCCCGTACAGCGGCCCGTAGCCGCCCGGCGGCGGGATCGGCCCGCGCGAGGTGCCGCCCAGCCACTGCCGCGCCCCGTCCACGGTGGTGAACGGGCTGACCAGGCCGGACAGCCGCGCCCCGGCGGCGGCTGTGCCGGCTCCTCCGGTCAGCGGGCCATGGCTGCCGCCGCCGCCGATGTTGTCGAGCAGCCCGGCCAGGATCCAGGTGAGGAAGAAGTAGATGGCGATGGACCCGGTGGCGTACGCCCGCCGCCCGGTCAGCGAGGCCAGCGCCAGCCCGATCGCGGCCAGCAGCACCGCCCACAGCACCCCGACGAGCAGGCCAGGGATCAGCGCTCTGGTCTGATCCCAGATCGCGCCCGGCCCGTGTGCCTGGGTGATCGTGCCCAGGTAGAGCAGCAGCAGCGGGATCTCGATCAGCGCCAGGCAGGCCAGGATGAACGCGACCAGCTTGGCCAGCGGGTAGTCCAGCCGGCGCAGCGGTCGGCAGAAATACAGCGGCAGCACATGGCTGCGCAGGTCACGGGAGACCAGCTCGGGCGCCTGGGCCGCGACGAAGATGATCATCACCAGCACGCGGAGCTGGAACAGGTAGGTGTCGTACGGCACCAGGCGGGGGCCGCCCTGGGCTATCGCGACCGCGTTGGCCACCGCGGGCAGGCACATCACCACGAACATGATGACCGGGATGATCTTGGCCTTGGCGCCCCGGCCGATACCCACCGACGACCGCAGGCTGTGCCAGATCAGGGCGCGGACGATGCCGGCCCGGCCCAGCCGCGTCCCGGTGTAGCGCCGGTAGCCAATGTCGTGGATGACCCCGCCGGAGGCGGGCAGCGCGCTGTTCTCCGCGGTCATGCCGGCTCCTCCCGGAACAGTTCCTCCACCCGCCGCCGCCGCTGCTCCAGCCGGTGCAGCGGCAGCCCGAGGTCGGCGACCGTGTCCCGGACCTCGTCGTAGGTGGCCGGCGAGACGATCTCGACCAGCAGGCCGCGGTCCTCCGGCCGCGGCCGCAGGCCCCGCGCGGCCAGCCCGGCCTCCAGTTCGGCCAGGCCCTCGTCCACCTCCACCAGCAGTACCTGGCTGACCTGGGTGAAGCTGGTCATCGAGTCGGCGCGGAGCAGCCGGCCTCCGTCGATGACCACCAGGTGGTCGCAGATCTGCTCGATCTCGCCGAGCAGGTGCGATGACACCAGCATGGAGATGCCGAACTCGGAGCCGATCCGGGCCACCAGATCCAGCATCGACGCCCGGCCCGCCGGGTCCAGCCCGTTGGTCGGTTCGTCGAGCAGCATCAGGCGCGGATCGCCGGCCAGCGCCTGGGCCAGCTTGACCCGCTGCTTCATGCCGGTCGAGTAGGTGCCGATCATCCGGTACCGCTCTTCATACAGGCCAACGTGCCGGAGCGAATCGGCGGCCCGCTCCTTGGCCGCGGTCGGCGGCAGCCCGGACATCCGGCCCAGGTGGGTGACGAACTCGGTCGCGGTGACGTCCGGCGGCAGGCAGTCGTGCTCGGGCATGTAGCCGGTGAGCATGCGGATCTGCAGCGGCTCGCGGGCGCAGTCCAGGCCGAGCACCGCCGCCTGCCCGCTGCTGGCCGGCAGCAGCCCGAGGAGGATCTTGATGAGCGTGGACTTACCCGCGCCGTTGGCGCCGACCAGCCCGGTGATCCCCGGTGCCACCTGGACGGTCAGCCCGTCCAGCGCGGTGACCGGTCCCGGGTAACGCATGGTCAGCGTCGTGGTCTCGATGACAGCCGGGCCGGCCCCGAGGGGGCCCGGCCCGCCGGGCGGCCCAGCGCGCAGCGGCAGTTGAGCGGTCACGATGTCTCCTGGCCTCGCCTCGTGTTCAGGTGCAGCAGCGCGGTGCAGCGTCGCACCGCGGCTCTAAGCATGCCGGCCGGACGGCCGCCGCGTCATCAGCCTCAGGAGTGGCTTTCCGGCTCCCCCCATGGAGCTATCCGCCAGGTGGCCGGGCCCAGGTCCACCCGGCAGCGTACGACCGCGGGCGGACGTCCCGGGCTTGCCTGCGGCGTTACGGTGAAGCAGTGAGCGCAGAACCCGTGTCCCCACTGTTCCGGCGGCTGCGCCGCCTGTGGACGGTGCTGGACTGGACCGCCGCCGCCATATGCGCGGTCATCGTCTTCGGTGTGCTGACCCATACTCAGCACACCCAGTATGGGGTGGGCCTGCGGGCGGCGGCCTGGCCGCTGGTGCTGCTGCTCGCCCTCGGCCTGGCGTTCCCGGTCACGATCCGGCGCAAGGCCCCGCTCCGGGCACTGGCCATTGTGCTGGCTGGCTGCGTGGTGCTGCTGGCCGCCGGGGCGTCGCTGACCACCGGCCCGTTCCTCCCGCTGTGCCTGGTGCTGTACGTGGTCGCCACTACCTGCCGCCGGAATGTGGCGGTGGCCGCCCTGGCCGGCGCGCTGGCCCTGCTCGCGGCGCAGGGTGCGCTCTCGCACTACGCCGGGATCGGCCCGGGTGACTCGGTGGGCGCGGCGCTGATCCTGGTCATCGTCTGGACGGTGGGCTACGCGGTGCAGCAGCGCCGTACCTACCTGGGCCACCTGCGGGACCGCGCGGCCAGCGACGCGGTCACCCGGGAGCGGCTGCGCATCGCCCGGGAACTGCACGACGTGGTGGCGCACAGCATGACCGTGGTCACCGTGCAGGCCGGCTTCGGTGAGTACGTGTTCGACAGCCAGCCGGCCGAGGCCCGCGCCGCGCTGGGCGCGATCCAGGCGGTGAGCCGGGAGGCGCTGGGCGAGATGCAGCGGCTGCTGTGCGTGCTCCGCCAGCCGGAGGCCGACACCGCGCCCGGGGACCCGGGCCAGCCGGCCGGGCCGCCGGCTACGCCGGCGGCCAGCACGGCCGGGACGGCGGAGGTGAACGGGGCGGCGGACCACGGGCCAGCGGACCACGGGCCAGCGGACCACAGGCCAGCGGACCACGGGCCAGCGGACCACGGGCCAGCCCGGGGCCGCCGGCCACGGCCGGAGGCCCCGCTGGCGCCCGCGCCCGGACTGGCCAGCCTGGACCGGCTGGTGCAGCGCACCGCCGGGGCCGGCGTCACGGTCACGGTCGAGCGCACCGGCACCGTCCGGCCGCTGCCCGCCGGCCTCGATCTGTCCGCGTTCCGCATCGTGCAGGAGGCGCTGACCAACGTGGTCAAGCACTCCGGGGCGGACCGCTGCCAGGTGCGGCTCGACTACGGGGCCGCCGGCCTGCTCATCGAGGTCACCGACCATGGCGCGGCCAGGCCGGCCACGGTCGGTGCCACGGCGGGCGCCGTGGGCGCCGCGGGCATGAACGGCACCCCCGGGTCTACCGGGCCCGGGTTTGCGGGCCCCGGGTTTGCCGGCCCGGCTCAGCGGGCCGGGCACGGCATCGTGGGCATGCGGGAGCGGGTCAGCCTGTGCGGCGGCGAGTTCAGCGCCGCGCCGCGTCCCGGTGGCGGTTTCGTGATCCGGGCCAGATTGCCTCTCGCAGCGCCTTCCGATCGCCGCTCCGCGCCGAAGCCAGCGAAGCCGGCTGGGGAGTCGTCCCCCCGGGCTGGCAGAGCTTCATGACGCTGCGCGTGCTGGTCGCCGACGACCAGGCCCTGGTGCGGGCGGGCTTCCGCGGCATCGTCGCGGCCACCCCGGGTTTCGAGGTGGTCGGCGAGGCAGGCACCGGGGCGGAAGCGGTCGAACTGGCCCGCCGGCACATCCCGGATGTGGTGCTGATGGACGTCCGGATGCCGGAAATGGATGGCATCGAGGCCACCCGGCAGATCACCCGGACGGCCGCCACCAGCGGGGTGCGGGTGCTCATCCTGACCACGTTCGACCTGGACGAGTACGTGTACTCGGCGCTGCGCGCCGGGGCCAGCGGCTTCCTGCTGAAGAGCATTTCCCCGGCCGAGCTGCTGACCGCGATCCAGGTCATCGCGGCCGGTGACGCGCTGCTCGCACCGTCCGTCACCCGGCGGCTGGTCGAGGAGTTCGCCCGCCGGCCACCGGCCGCGCCGGCCGCCCAGCCCCCGGTGGGCACGCTCAACGTGATCACCGCCCGGGAGCGGGAGGTGCTCGCTCTGGTGGCCGGCGGCTTGTCCAACACCGAGATCGCCCGCCGCCTGGACATCAGCCCGGCCACCACCAAGACGCATGTCGGGCACCTGCTCACCAAGCTCAACGCGCGCGACCGCGTCCACCTGGTCATCCTGGCCTACCAGGCGGGCCTGGCCGCGCCCATCCCATGACCGCCAGCCAGGGGGCCCGCGCGCCCGGCGAGCCGGGGATCCAGCGCGGCCGGCCCCCCGGGCTCACCCCTGTCCTGGCCGGGCTGTTCATTGTGGGCGTGCTGGTCGGGCTGCGCGGCGGGTTCGCGCCCCCCAGGCTGCACGGGCCGCTGCGGCACGACGGGATCGGGGTCGGCATCACGCTGGAAGCCGTGCTGGCCGTGCTGTTCACCGCGCTGCTGATCCGGCAGCGGCGGCAGCCCGCGGCCGACTTCGCCACCCGGCGGCTGCGTACCGTGCTCCGCGGCGTGCTGCTGGCCGGGCTGATCGCGATCCCGGTCGTCCTGCTAGCCGACGCGCCACTGCGCGGCCACGTGCGGGCCCGCGCCCCCACCGGTCCCCGGCTGCCCGCTGCCCCGTCGGCGCGGCCCAGCCACCTGACCCAGCCGGGGTCCGTCCACCTGCCGGTGACCGCGCTGCTCTATACGCTGCTCGGCATCGTGCTGCTGGCCGCCATCGTGGCCTGCGTGCTGCTGCTCCGGCGGCGCCCGGCAGGCCGCGAGGAGCTGCCCCCGGAGGACGCCTCGCTGGCCGAGGGCGAGCGAACCGAACTGCGTGCCGCGGTCCAGTCCGGCCAGCGCGCGCTGGCCGGACTCGACGACGCCCGGGCCGCGATCATCGCCTGCTACCTGGCCATGGAGCGGAGCCTGGCCGCGGCCGGCGCGGACCGGACCGAGGCCGACACGCCAGCCGAGTTCCTGGACCGGGCCGCGGCGGCCGGCCTGGTCCGCACGGCCGCGGCCGGCCAGCTGACCGGGCTGTTCTACGAGGCCCGGTTCTCCCGGCACGAGCTGACCGGCACCGAGCGCAGCGCCGCCCAGCGCGCCCTCCGCCAGCTCGATGCCGACCTGGCCACGGGCACACCAGCCGACCTGGCTGGGGGAACACCATGAGCACCCGGTACGGGCCCGAGCTGACCATCACCGCCATCGGCGCCGCGGCGGCCGCGGCGGCCGGGTACGCGCTGGCCGGGCCGATGGCCATCGCGCTGGTCGCCATGGTCAGCGGCGTGGCCGGGCTGATCCTGCTGCGCTTCCTGCTGCCGCCCGCACCCCCGGCGGCGCCGGGCGGGGACCTGAGCGGGCCCGATCCGGCGGTGCCGCCGCCGGTGCTGTCCACGTTCACCGGCACCTGGCGGCGGCAGTCCCGGCTGGCCGACGCACAGGCCTCGCGGCCCGCGTACGAGGCGGGGCTGCGCCCGCAGCTGGAGCACCTGCTGGCCTCCCGGCTGGCTGAGCGGCACGGGATCAGCCTGTATGACGACCCGGACGCGGCGCGGGACGCGTTCACCGGGGGCCAGCCCGGCTGTGCCGTGCTGTGGACCTGGATCGACCCGGCCCGGCCGGCCGTCACCAGCCAGGCCGGTGACCTGCCGGGGATCCCGTTCCGCACGCTGGCCCGCATCATCGACCGACTGGAGCGGCTGTGACTGATAGCACCCTGACCCCGGACGAGACCGCGCAGCGTTGCGCCCGGGTGCTGGCCGAGGTGCAGCGCGCGGTGGTCGGCCACCGGCGCGCCCTGGAACTGGTGATGACCGGCATCCTGGCCGGCGGGCACATCCTGCTGGAAGACCTGCCCGGGCTGGGCAAGACGCTGATCGCCCGGTCCTTCGCCCGGGTGCTCGGCCTGGACTTCGCCCGGATCCAGTTCACCCCGGACCTGCTGCCCTCCGACGTGGTCGGCGCGCCCATGTACGACCAGCGCACCGGGGAGATGCGGTTCCGGCCCGGGCCGGTGTTCACCCAGCTGCTGCTGGCCGACGAGATCAACCGGACGCCGCCCAAGACGCAGGCCGCGCTGCTGGAGGCGATGGGTGAAGGCCAGGTCAGCATGGACGGGCAGACCCGCCCGCTGCCGCAGCCGTTCGTCGTGCTGGCCACCGACAACCCGATCGAGTACGAAGGCACCTACGAGCTGCCGGAGGCGCAGCTCGACCGGTTCCTGCTCCGGCTCCGGCTGGGCTACCTGGACAGCTCGGACGAGGCCGCGATGCTGCAGCGGCGGCTGGACCGGCGGGCCGAGAACGCCGCCGTGGAGCAGGTCACCGACAGTGCCGAACTGCTGGCCATGCGGGCGTCGCTGGAGGATGTCACGGTCGCCCCAGACGTGCTCGACTACGTGGTGTCCCTGGTCCGGGCCACCCGGGAGCACCGGCAGATCCAGGTCGGGGCCAGCCCGCGCGGCGGCCTGGCGCTGATCCAGCTGGCCCGCGGCCAGGCCCTGCTCCAGCTGCGCGACTACGTGATCCCGGACGACGTGAAGGGCGTCGCCGTACCCGCGCTGGCGCACCGGATCACCCTGCGGCCCGAACTGTGGGTGCGGCAGGTCCGGCCGGACGACGTCATCGCCAGCCTGCTCGGCAGCGTCCGCACCCCGCGGACCGACCCGTCGGCCAGCCATGCCTGACCACTCCCCCGGCGCACCGGCACCGGCCACGGCACTGGCGTTGAGCTGGAGTATTTCGCCTCACGCGGGCCGGCTGCTGACGCTCGCCGTGGCCGCGCTAGCCATCGCGGTCGGGACCGGGCGGCCCGAGTTCGCCGGCCTGGCCGCCCCGGCCCTGCTGCTGCTGGCCGCCGGGCGCCGGGGCCGGCCCGCGGAGGTGCAGGTGAGCGCCGGGCTGACCGCGGCCCGGCTGGTCGAGGGCGAGCGGGCCGCGGTGACGCTGGCGGTGCGCGGCGCGGACGGGTACATGGTGCACCTGGTGCTGCGGCCGGCGCACGCCATCGTGCCGCTGCCCGGCCCGGGCGGGCAGCGGCCCGGGCACGCCGCGGGCCCGGACGGCAGGCTGCCGTTCACCGTGCGCCGCTGGGGACGGCGGCGGACCGGCTCGGCCGAGATCATCCTGCGCGACCGGTGGCGGCTGGCCGAGGGCCGGGCCGTGGTCGGCCTGCCCCCGCTGGACTGCTACCCGCGGCCGGCCGTGCAGCAGACCCGGGTGGTGCTGAGCCGGCTGCCGCAGCGGCTCGGCGAGCACACCGCGCGGGCGGCCGGCGAGGGCGCCGAGTTCGGCGGCGTCCGCGAGTACGTGCCCGGCGACCGGCAGCGCAGCATCAACTGGCCGGCCACCACCCGGCGCGGCCGCCTCCAGGTCAACACGTTCCAGGCGGAACGCTCCCAGGACGTGATCATCCTGGTCAACGCGGCGTGGGACGAGGGCGAACCCGGCGACACGGTGGTGGACCGGGCGCTGCGCGGTGCGGCCGGGGCGGCCCGCGCCTACCTGGCCGCCCGGGACCGGGTCGGCTACATCAGCTACCGGTCCCAGGCCCGCTGGCTGGTGCCCGGGCTGGGCCAGCGGCAGTACTACCGGATCGCCGAGGCCATGCTGACCGTGGACCGCGAGTACTCCTACGACACCGGATTCGCCCGGCTGCCCCGGGCCGCGCTGCCGCCCGGCGCGCTGATCCTGGTGTTCAGCCCGCTGGCCGACCCGCGCCTGGTGGAGACCCTGCGCGACCTGCGGCAGCGCGGCTTCGCGGTGCTGATCGTCAACGTGCTGGCCAGCGAGCCGTGGCTGGGCCGGGGCCGGGCCGCGCGGCTGGCCCACCGGCTGTGGCGGCTGGAGCACCAGGCCATCCGGTTCTCGCTGCGGGAACTGGGCGTCCCGGTGGTGGAGTGGGACGGCGAGCAGAGCCTGGACCTGCCGCTGGCCCCGTTCACCCGGCGGGCCCTGGTGACCCGCCGGTGATCGCGGAACAGCCGCCGCGGTCGGCCCCGCCGCGGGCGGCCCCGTGGCGCACGGCCCCGTGGCGCACGGCACCGTGGCGGGCCTGGTGGCGGCGCAGCACGGCCCGGCTGGTCACGGCGGCCGCGCTGCTCGGTGCGGCCTGCCTGACCTGGGCCGCGGCGCCGCCCGGCTCGGCGGGGCCGGCCGCGCCCGCGATCCTCGTGCTGGCCGCCTGCGCCCTGGCCGGGAGCGTGCTCAGGCTGGCCCTGGCCGGGGTGCCGCGGCCGGACACGGCGGGCTACCCGGGGCCGCTGGGCCGGCTGGGCGCCTGGAGCCTGGACACGCTGCGCCGGGTGCCCTGGGCCGAGGGAGCGCTGCTGGGCGCGCTCGCGCTGGAGGCGCTGCACCCGGCCCGGGCCTGGCATACCGCGCTGCTCGGCGTGGCGCTCACCGGCTACCTGTTCGCCGTGCACCTGGCCGAGTCGGGCAGCGGCCGCGGCGAGCCCGCGGCCATCCTGCGCAGCCAGGCTCCGGTGCTGGCCGCGGGCCTCGGCCTGCTGGTGCTGGCGGCGGGCTCGGCGCTGCTGCCGGGCGCCGGGACCGGCCCGGCCGGCGCCGGGCTGCGCGCCGCGGCGGCCATCGCCGCGCTGCTCGCCTGCGCGCTGGCCGCGCCGGTCTGACCTGGGGCGGCGCCGGCCCGGAAGCGGGCTCAGCGGCCGATCGCGTAACCCTGCATGCCGCGCGGGTTGGCCGCCGCGTACAGCATCCCGCCGTCCCTGGCCACCGCGCTGACCCGGCCCAGCGACCAGGGGGCGCGCACGGTGACCCGGTGACCGCGGGCGGCCAGGTCCCCGATCACCCGCTGGCCGGCCCGGCTCTCCACGTCGATCTCCCCCGGCGCGGCCTGCCGCGGGTAGAACGACGACGGGAAGTGCCGGGTGTGGAACGCGGGCGCATCGATGGCCTCCTGCAGGTTCATCCCGAACACCACGTGGTTGAGGAAGAAGGCCAGCGTCCACTGGTCCTGCTGGTCCCCGCCGGGTGTGCCGAACGCCAGGTACGGCTGACCGTCGCGCAGCGCCAGGCTGGGCGTCAGCGTGGTGCGCGGCCGCTTGCCCGGGGCCAGCGTGTTGGGCAGCCCCTCGGTCAGGGTGAACATCTGGGCCCGGGTGCCCAGGCAGAAGCCGAGACCGGGGATGACCGGCGAGCTCTGCAGCCAGCCGCCGCTCGGCGTGGCCGACACCAGGTTGCCGAACCGGTCGGCCACGTCCAGGTGGCAGGTGTCGCCCGTGGTGGGCCGGACGGTGGCCGGCCGGATGGTGGCCGGCCGGGCGGCGGCCCGCACGCCCGGCCCGGCCGCCTCCCAGCGCGCCGCGGTGCCCGCCCCGGACTCCTCCGCGGTCGGCTCGGCCGCGACCGGGCTGGCCCCGCCGGGCGGCCGCGCCGCGCCGGTGGCGTACCCGGGCAGCCGCGGCGGCTGACCGCCCGGGCGGCCCGGCCGCAGCTCCAGGGACGCCTCCGCGCCGACCAGCGCCCGGCGCTGCGCCGCGTAGCCCGCGGACAGCAGCCCGTCCAGCGGGACGGTGGCGAACCGCGGATCGCCGTACCACGCCTCCCGGTCGGCGAACGCCAGCTTGGCGCACTCGATGACGGCGTGCAGGTGGTCCGCGCTGCCCGGCGCGAGGCCGTCCAGGCCGAGCCCGTCCAGCAGCGCCAGTTGCTGCAGGAACACCGGGCCCTGCCCCCACGGGCCGGTCTTGCACACGGTCAGGCCCATGAAGTCGAGCCGGGCCGGCTGTTCCACGCTGGCCTGCCAGCCGGCCAGGTCGGCCCCGGACAGCAGCGCCCGGTGCGGCTCGCCGGTCAGGTCCATCACCTCGGCCCGGGCCAGGTAGCCGTCGATGGCCTCGGCTACGAAGCCCTGGTAGTAGGCCCGCCGGGCCGCGTCGATCTGCTTGTCCCGGTCCGGGCCGGCCGCCTCGGCCTCGTCCAGGATCCGCTGGTACGTCGCGGCCAGCGCCAGGTTGGCGAACCGGGACCCGGGCGCGGGCACCCCACCGCCCAGGTACACCCCGGCCGAGCTGGTCCAGTGCTGGCGGAACAGCTGCTCGGCCGAGGCGATGGCCGCGCTCGCCCCGGCCGTCATCGGGTAGCCGTCCCGCGCGTAGCCGATCGCGTACTGCATGACCGCGCGCAGCGGCAGCCGGCCGTACCGCTGCAGGAGCAGCAGCCAGGTGCCGAACGCCGCGGGCACGCAGGCCGGCAGCAGGCCGTTCCCCGGGATCAGGTCAAGACCCATGTCACTGAACGCCAGTACCCGCGCACTGCCGCCGGCCGGTCCCTGGCCGTCCAGCACGAACACCTCGCCGTCGCCGGTGCCGCCGACGATGGGCACCTCACCGCCCAGCCCGTTCATGTGCGGCTCGACCACCTGCAGCACCAGCCCGGCCGCCACCGCGGCGTCGAACGCGCTGCCGCCGGCTTCCAGCACGGCCATGCCCGCGGCCGAGGCCAGCCAGTGGGTGGAGGCCACCATGCCGAACGTGCCCGCCAGCTGTGGCCGGGTAGTAAAAGATGATCCTTGCGGGAACATTGAGACTCCTGAGGCTGGGGCCTGGCGGCCACGGCAAGCTGGACGCAACCAGCGTGCCTGGGGGTGCGTCGTAAGAGTCAAGACAACCACGGGGCAGGACCCAGTGCCCCGACCACATAGAGGGGTTACCCGACCATGACACCCTCCGCCCCGGTGGCCCGGCGGACCGGCATCGCCACCGTCCTGCTCGGCACCGCCGTGCTGGCCGCCGCCTGCGCGTCCAACAACGGCGGCGGCTCGGCCGCCAGTGCACCGTCCTCGTCCAGCGCGGCCGCCACCCCGGCACAGGCCGTCACGTCGAGCTCACCCGCGGCCACCAGCGGCAGCAGCGCGGCCGCGACCCCGTCGGCCGGGACGGCGGCCTGCGCCACCGGCAACCTGAAGGCCGCCGTAGTCACCGGCCAGGGCGGCGCGGCGGCCGGCAGCACGTACTACCCGCTGAACCTGACCAATACCGGCAGCAGCTCGTGTTCCCTGTTCGGCTACCCGGGGGTTTCCTGGGTCAGCGGCCCGTCCGGCAGCCAGATCGGCCGGCCCGCGACCCGCAACCCGGTCATCCCCCCGGCCACCGTGGTGCTGGCCCCGGGCCAGACCGCGCACGTCACCATCCAGGTGGTGGACGCGGGCAACTACGACAAGTCCGCCTGCCAGCCGGTGACCGCGCACTGGCTGAAGATCTTCCCGCCCGGCCAGTTCACCGCGCTGTACGTCAAGTTCTCCGCGCAGACCTGTTCGGCCAAGCTGCCCAGCAAGCTCGGCAGCCCGCTGTCCGTGGACGCGGTCAAGGCCGGCCAGGGCAAGGCCGGCGGGGGCCTGTGACCTGGGGCGGCCAGGCGCGATAGCGTCCTGGCCTATGGATGAACTCCCCGCCCGGGTCCGGGCCGTCTGCGATCTGGACGTGGCCGAAGCCCGCGAGTACGCCGGGCGCCACGAGTACGACGGCCGGATCCAGGACCTGTCCCCCGCCGGGGTGCGGGACGGCCTGGCCCGGCTGGACCGGGCCCGGACGGCCGGCCCGGCCCTGCCGGACCCGCACGACGAGGCGCACCTGGCCGCGTTCGAGGTCCAGGCGCGGGTCGCGTTCCGGGACCTGGAGCTGCACCGGCGCAACCCACTGCTCCATCTGGCCGGGCTGGACCTGGCCTGCTACGGCCGGGAGTACGCCCCGGCCGGGCAGCGGGCCGCGGCCCGGCTGCGCCAGCTGGCCGCCTGGCCGCAGGCGGTGGACGCGGCGCTGGCCGCGCTGGATCAGGTCAGCGCGCCGGTGGCGGCCGCCCTGCTGAACGGGATCCGCGGGCTGGCCGCGGGCATCCCGGCCGATGCGCCGCCGCCGGTGGCCGCGGCCGCCCGGGACGCGCACAAGCGGCTGGCCGGGCACGTGGCCCAGGCCGCCAAAGAGGGTGACCCGGACCCGGCGCTGGGCGCGGCCGGGCTGGCCGCGCTGATGGGCGGGGCCGAGAGCATCGCCGTCGACCTGGGCCGGCTGGCCGAGCGGGCCGACGCGGAGCGGAACCGGCTGCTGGCCCGGCTGGCCGAGGACTGTGCCCGGATCGACGGCAGCCGGCCATCGCTGGAGGTGTGCCGGGACCTGGTCCGCGACCATCCGGGACCGGACGAGGTGATCGGCGCGGCCGAGCACTGGACCAGCCAGGCCATCGAGTTCACCCGGGATCGCGACCTGGTGCCGTACCACGACGGGGTGTGCCTGGTCGCCCCGGCGCCGGAGTCGCGCCGCTGGGCGATGGCGATGATCTCCGCCGCGGCGCCCGGTGAGCCGGACGCGCCGTCCTGGTTCTACGTGACGCCGCCCGAGCCGGACTGGCCCGCCGACGAGGTGGCGCAGTGGCTGGAGGTGTTCAGCGCGACCACGCTGCCCGGGATCGCGGTGCATGAGGTCGCCCCCGGGCACTTCTCGCACGGCCGGGCGCTGCGCCGGGTCACCGGGCCGGTCCGGCCGGTGCTGCACTCGGCCGCGTTCCTGGAAGGCTGGGCGCACTATGCCGAGGAACTGTGCGTGGAGGAAGGCTTCCGGGGCGACGATCCCCGGTTCGCGATCGGGGTCTGGCTGGAGGCCCTGGTCCGGGTCACCCGGCTGGCCTGCGCGATCGGCGTTCACACCGCGGGCATGACGGTGGCCGAGGGCGCCCGCCGGTTCGCCGCGGATACCCACCTGACCGGCCCGGCCGCGCTGTCCGAGGCCCGGCGGGCCACCTTCGACCCGACCTACGGCCGGTACACCTGGGGCAAGCTGCTGATCATGGACCTGCGGGAGCGGGCCCGCCAGGAGTGGGGCGACGGTTTCAGCCTGCTCCGCTTCCACACCGCCCTGCTCAGCCTGGGCTCGCCCCCGCTCGGCCTGCTGGGCACCGCCCTGGACCGCGGCTAGCTGCCTGCCCCGCTCCGCGCGGCCAGCCCGCCAGTCCCATGGCCGGCCGCCTATCCCACCGCCCCATGATCAACCGCCTGTCCCATCCGCCCCATTACTAAACTGGCTATCCCACCCGCCCCCATGATCAACCGCGTGGCTGAATCATTCATGCGCACCGGTGCGCATGAGCGATTCATTCATGCGCTGCGGCGCGGGGACCCGGGGCGGCGGGAAGCTGACCGTGATGTCGAGGCCGCCGGCTGGGCGGGGGCGGGCCGACAGCGTGGCCTGATGGGCCTGCGCGATGGCGGCCACGATGGCCAGGCCGAGGCCGTGCCCGGCGGCCTGGCTGGTCCGCCCGGTGCCGAGCCGCTGGAACGGCTGGAACAGCCGGTCCACCTGGCCGGGCGGGACCACCGGCCCGGTGTTCCGGACCGAGATGGTGGCCTGGCCGGCGGCCTGGCCGGTGTACACCTCCACCTGGCCGCCGGCCAGGTTATGCCGGAGCGCGTTGTCCACCAGGTTGCTGACCAGGCTTTCGGTCAGGCCCGGATCGCCCACGGCCGGGGCCGGGTCCAGCGTGGCGGTCAGCTGGATCCGGCCCCGCTGCACCGCCCCGGCGCGGGCCGCGAGCACTGACCCGGCGAGCCGGGCGAGGTCGAACGGCTCCGGCTGCTCGATGCCGCGCTCGCTGCTGGCCAGGGTGAGCAGCGCGTCGATGAGCTGCTCCTGCTGCGCGCCCAGGGCGA
This sequence comes from uncultured Actinomycetes bacterium, assembly GCA_963834705.1. Lineage (GTDB taxonomy): Bacteria > Actinomycetota > Actinomycetes > Streptosporangiales > Streptosporangiaceae > RYN-230. Next base: position 619,286 of record CAWICV010000013.1, on the reverse strand, counting down.
GCGCCTGGGTGCAGGCGGCCCGCAGCTCGGCCGCCGGGGCGTCCGGGTCGGCCAGCGCCACCTGCAGCAGGGCCCGCTCCGCGGTGAGCGGGGTGCGCAGCTCGTGGCTCGCGTTGGCGACGAAATGCCGCTGCGAGTCGAACGCCGCCTCCAGCCGGCCGAACAGGTCGTTGAGCGTCTCCCCCAGTTCGGCGAACTCGTCGTCGCGGCGGCCCAGGCTGAGCCGCCGGCTCAGGTTGCTGGCCGAGATGTCCCGGGCGGTGCCGATGATCGTGCGCAGCGGGCGGAGCAGCCGGCCCGCCAGCAGCCAGCCGAACACGACCGACAGCACAGCCATGATCACCAGGCCGAACACGGAGCTGAAGATCAGGGAGCGGACGTCGGTGTCATGCTGGGCCACCGCGGTGACGCTCCCCGGGGCGCCGGCGTGGCTGACGTGCGCCACGTTCTTGATGCTGAGCAGCGGGATGATCAGCACCGCGGTGCCCGAGGCGAAGAACAGCGCCGCGTAGAACAAGGCGAGCCGCCTGCGCAGCGTGCTCCGGTAGCCGGGACGGGGCATCAGTCTCCTCCGATCCGGTACCCGCCCTCCCGGACGGTATGGATGACCGGCGGGTCGCCGAGCTTGGCCCGCAGCCGGCGGATGGTCGTCTTGACCGTGGTGGTGAACGGGTCGGCCGCCTCGTCCCAGGCCCGTTCCAGCAGTTCCTCCGCGGGCACCACCCGGCCAGCCGAGGACAGCAGGCACTCCAGCACGGCGAACTCCTTCGGGCTCAGCTCGAGCCGCCGCCCGGCCCGGAACGCGGCGCGCCGGGTCGGGTCGAGGGTCAGCTCGCCGCATTCGAGCACCGGCGGCAGCGCGGCGGCCGACCGGCGGCCCAGCGCCCGCACCCGGGCCACCAGTTCGGCGAAGTCGAACGGCTTGGGCAGGTAGTCGTCCGCGCCCAGGCCGAGGCCGTCCACCCGGTCCCGGACGGTGCTGGCCGCGGTCAGCATCAGCACCCGGCTGCCCGGCCGGCTGGCCACGATCTGCCGGCACACGTCGTCGCCATGCACCTCCGGCAGGTCCCGGTCCAGCACCACCACGTCGTACCGGGTCACGGCCAGGTGTTCCAGCGCACCGGCGCCGTCCAGCACCACGTCGACGGCCATGCCCTCACGGCGCAGCCCGGTCCCGATCGTCGCGGCCAGGATCCCGTGATCCTCCACCACCAGCACTCGCATGTGGTCTCGCCCTCCCGGGCCAGGATGCCAGGTCGCCGGTGACAGCCAGGTGCCAGCGGCTGGCACCGGGCTGTCACCGGTCCCGGCGTAGAACCTGCCCCATGAGTGAAGCAACCATCGAAGTGGCCGGGCTGCGCAAGCGGTACGGGCCGGTGCTGGCCCTGGACGGGATGTCGTTCACCGTCCAGCCCGGCCAGGTCACCGGCTTCGTCGGGCCCAACGGCGCCGGCAAATCAACCACGATGCGGGTCATCCTCGGCCTGGACGCGGCCGATTCGGGCACCGTGCTGATCGGCGGGCGGCGATACCAGAGCCTGGACCGGCCGTTGCGGCACGTCGGGTCGCTGCTGGACGCGGGCGCGCTGCAGCCCAGCCGGTCTGGGCGCAATCACCTGCTCTGGCTGGCCTGTTCGCAAGGGCTGACCGCCAGCCGGGTCGACGAGGTGATCGACCAGGCGGGCCTGCGCTCCGTTATCCGGCGGAAGGCCGGTGGCTACTCCCTCGGCATGCGCCAGCGCCTCGGCATCGCCGCCGCGCTGCTCGGCGATCCGCCCGTCCTCATGCTGGATGAGCCATTCAACGGCATGGACCCGGAGGGCATCATCTGGATGCGCGGCTTCCTGCGCGGCCTGGCCGCCCAGGGCCGCGCCGTGCTGGTCTCCAGCCACCTGATGAGCGAACTGCAGGACACGGCGGACCACCTGGTCGTGGCCGGCCGTGGCCGGGTGATCGCGGACACCAGCATGCGTGACTTGATCGCGGCCGCGTCCGGGAATCAGGTCATGCTGCGCAGCACTGCCCGGGAGCAGGCAGCGAAGGCACTGCGGCGCACGGGGGCCACCGTGACCTCCGCGGCTGACGGCACGCTGATCATCACGGGCCTGCCAGCCGGACAGGTGGTGGTGTTGCTTAACGAGAACGCGATCCCATTCGCGGAGGTGTCGGCGCACCGCGCCTCGCTGGAGGATGCCTACCTGCGGCTGACCCAGGACGCGGTGGAGTTCCGTGCGGGCGGGGAGGCGGCGCGATGACAGACATGATGTACCGCCCTCGTGTGCAAGCCGGGCCCGCTGGGTTCGCGCACCTGCTCCGGGCGGAGTGGGTCAAGTTCCGGACGGTCCGCGGCTGGGTCGTCGCGATGATCGTGGCGGCGCTGGCCATCGTGGCGCTCGGGCTGGGCCCCAGCAGGACGGGCACCTGCGGCAAGAACGGCCCGGCCGCAAGCTGCGCCGGCCCGCTGGGGCCGGGCGGAGAGCAGGTGACGGACAGCTTCTACTTCGTGCACCGGCCGCTGACCGGCAACGGGGAGATCACTGTCAAGGTGACCTCGCTGACCGGGCAGATCCCCGCCATTTCGGGCGCGATGCGCAGCGGCCTCGCGCCGTGGGCCAAGGCCGGGATCATCATCAAGGCGAGCACCCGGCCGGGATCGGCGTACGCGGCGATGATGGTCACCGGCGGCCACGGCGTGCGGATGCAGTACGACTACACCGGCGACCTGCCCGGCCTGGCCGGTTCCGTGTCCACGGCGTCGCCGCGCTGGCTCCGGCTCAACCGGTCCGGCCGCACGCTCACCGGCTACGACTCGGCCAACGGCACCCGCTGGACCAAGGTGGGCACGGTCACGCTGCCCGGGCTGCCCTCGACCGTGCCGGGTGGCCTGTTCGCCACCTCCCCGCAGTACGCACAGACGTCCGTGGGCTTGACCAGCGTGTACGGCGGCCTCAGCCGGGCCACCGGCGTTTTCGGCCAGCCGGGCCTGCATGGCGGCTGGTCCGGCGGCGGATGGGACGGCACCGCGATCGGGGCCCCCCAGGGGCCCGCGGCTGGCTCACCCGGAGGCTTCGGCGCGGCGGCCGGCCGGTTCACCGTGACCGGGACCGGCGACATCGCCCCGTCGGTGTCCGGGGCGAACGGGAACGGCGTCACAATCGCGCAGACCCTCATCGGCGTGTTCGCCGGCCTGATCATAATCGTCGTGGTGGGCGTGATGTTCATGACCGCGGAATACCGGCGGGGCCTGATCCGGGTGACCCTCGCGGCCACTCCGCGGCGCGGCCGGGTGCTGGCCGCCAAGGCGGTCGTGATCGGCGCCGTCACGTTCGCCGCCGGGCTGGTGGCCTCGGCCATCGTGGTCACGCTGGGGCAGCGGGTGCTTCGTGGCAACGGCGTCTATGTCTGGCCGGTGACCGTGCTCACCGAGGTGCGGGTGATCGCCGGCACCGCGGCGGTGCTCGCCGTCACCGCCGTCATCGCGCTCGCCATCGCGACCGCGGCGCGGCGCAGCGCGGCGGCGGTCGCCATCGTGATCGTGGTGATCGTGCTGCCCTACCTGCTCACCGTGGCCGTGCCCATCCTTTCGCTCGGCCCGGCGAACTGGGTGGCCCGGGTCACTCCCGCCGCCGCGTTCGCCGTCCAGCAGACCCTCATCCAGTACCCGCAGGTCAGTAACATCTACGCGCCCTCAGGGGGCTACTGGCCACTGGCCCCGTGGGCCGGCTTCGCCGTGCTGTGTGCCTGGGCGGCGGTTGCCCTGGGCCTGGCGGCCTACCTGCTGAACCGGAGGGACGCATGATGCGGCGCGCCCTGGGCGCGGAGTGGACGAAGCTGCGCACGCTGCCCGGAACGGTGTGGCTGCTGCTCGCGGCCGTGGCGTTGACCGTGGCGGTGGGCAGCACCGCCGCGGCCGCGGTGACCTGCCCGGCCGCGGGCTGCGGTCAGGATCCGGCCAGGACCATCCTCAGCGGCATCGATCTGAGCCAGGCCACCGTGGCCATCCTGGCCGTGCTCGCGATCAGCGCCGAGTACAGCACCGGCATGATCCGGGTCACGCTCACCGCGATGCCACGCCGGATCACCGTGCTGACCGCCAAAGCGGTCGTGCTCACCGGCCCGGTACTGGTGGCAGGAGCCCTCGGCGTGCTGGCGTCCACGCTGGCCGGCCGGCTCATCCTGCCCGGCCGCGGGTTCACCGCCGGGCACGGCTACCCGGCCTTTTCCCTGGCCCACGGGGCGGACCTGCGCGCCGCGGCCGGGTCGGTCCTTTACCTGGCCCTGATCGCCCTGCTGGCCCTCGGCACCGCGACGGCCGTGCGGGACTCCGCGGGGTCCATCGGCGCGGTGCTCGGCCTGCTCTACCTGTTCCCGATCGTCGCCAGCGCCGTCAGCCCAGCCTGGTCCCGGCACCTGGAGCAGATCGGGCCGATGAGCGCCGGGCTGGACATCCAGGCCACCACCGGGCTGGGCAGCCTGCCGCTCAGCCCGTGGGCCGGCCTGGGCGTACTGGCCGCCTGGGCCGCCGCCGCGTTGCTGGCCGGCGGCCTGCTGCTCCGGTGGCGCGATGCCTGACCAGCCGCGACACCGGCCCACTACAACGGGCACTGCCCAGCTGTGGGCCTCGGACCAGCGCCACCAGCCGGCTGGCCCGCACTGGCGTTCATCACCAAGATCGGGATGAGCCCAGCCGACCGAGGGCAGGTCGTAGAGCCTCGCGGCCAGGCTGGAGCAGACCACGTGGCCCGGCAGCAGGTTGTGCTGGCTGGGCCAGCGCCACAGCGGGTCGATGACCGGCGCCTCTCTCTCCCATCTAGGCGGAGCCAGCGGAGACCCCATCTGATACCGGGCGCGGCGGATAAAGCCCTTGATCGGACGAGGATTGTGGGCAAGTATTTGACTATGTCAAATACTTACTTGACTTCGTCAGACAACGCGATGGCGGACGGGGTCAGCCCGGGGCGGATCAGCGCGGTGCGGGAGTTCAACCGGGTGTACACGAACCTGATCGGCCTGCTGCACGGCAGCTACCTCGATTCGCCGTACTCGCTGACCGAGGCGCGGGTGCTGTTCGAGCTGGCGCACGGCAGCGAGTGCGAGATCAGCGCGCTGCGCGGCTCGCTGGACATCGACGCCGGCTACCTGAGCCGGATCCTGGCCCGGCTGGAGTCGGACGGTCTGATCACCCGGGAGAAGTCCGCCGCGGACGCGCGCCGCCGGGTCATCGCGCTGACCGGGCCGGGGCGGCAGGTCTTCGCCCGGCTGGACCAGCGCGCGGCGGCGGGCATCGCCGGGCTGCTCGGCCGGCTCACCGATCCGGAGCAGCAGCAGCTGACCGCGGCGATGGGCACGATCCGGGACATCGTGACGGCCGGCCCACCCGCCGCGTTTGTGCTGCGCGCCCCGCAGCCCGGGGATCTCGGCTGGGTCATCCAGCGCAACGGCGCACTGTACGCGCAGGAGTACGGCTGGGATGCCAGCTATGAGGCGCTGGTCGCCCGGATCGTGGCCGACTACGCGGGCCGCGACGATCCCGGGGAGGCGGGCTGGATCGCCGAACTGGACGGCAGCCCGGCCGGCTGCGTGTTCTGCATGCGGAAGTCCGCGACCACCGCGCAACTGCGGCTGCTGCTGGTCGAGCCGCGGGCCCGGGGCCGCGGCCTGGGCGGCCGGCTGGCAGACGAGTGCCTGGCCTTCGCCCGCCGGGCGGGCTACACCGAGATCGTGCTGTGGACCAACGACGTGCTGGCCGCGGCCCGGCGCATCTATCAGCGGGCCGGTTTCGAGCTGGTGGACTCCGGTCAGCACCACAGTTTCGGGCACGATCTGGTTGGGCAGAACTGGCGGCTGCCGCTCGTCTGACGGCGCCCACCGGCGGAGTGCCCGGCGGACGGACCCGGCGGGCACCCCGGCGGCCGGCTGGGACTAGCATCGTCGTGGGCCTGGGAGCTGGACACGGCTAAGAGCCAGACACCTAGAGCAAGAGGATCATGCCGGATACCGAACGCAGGGTTACCGAACGCAGGGTTACCGAACGCGGGGTTACCGAACGCGGGGTTACCGAACGCGGGGTTACCGAACGCGGGGTTACCGAACGCGGGGTTACCGAACGCGGGGTTACCGATCGCACCGTGCCGCTGGCCGCGCCCGCCCGCCGGGCGGGCCGGACCGGGCTGGCCGCCTGCCTGGCCGTGCTGGCCGCGGCGGGCCTGGCCGGCTGCTACGCGCGGGCCAGCGCGGCCCCGTCCATCGCGTTGTCCACCGCGTTCGTCCCGCAGCCGACCGCGGGCCGGACCGTCGGCTACCTGCTCATCCGGAACAACGGCGGCCGGGACCGGCTGGTCAGCGCGCGGACCAGCGCCGGCGGGCGGGTCACCTTCGCCGAGCCGGTGCGGAGCGGCAGCAGTGCGGTGCACCTGATCCCGTCGGTCCCCATCCCGGCGGACTCCGTCGTCCGGCTCAACCCGGATGGCCTGCGGCTGCTCATCACCGGGGCGGGCCGGATGCGCGGCGGCCAGGACGTCACGCTGACGCTGCGGTTCGCGCACGCCGGCAACGTGTCGGTGACCGCCCAGGTGACGAACCCGCAGACCGGCGGCAGCAGCTACTTCCTCAATTAGATGGACATGCTGTACCACATCGCTACCGCCCCGGACTGGGCTCAGGCCCAGCGGGACGGCCAGTACCGGATGTCCACCCGGGGCCGCACGCTGGCCGACGAGGGCTACATCCACGCCAGCACGGCCCGCCAGGTGCTGCCGGTGGCCAACGCGTACTACCGGGACGAGCCAGCCGACCTGCTGCTGCTGGTGCTGGACCCGGCCCGGATCGGGGCGGAGATCCGCTGGGCGCAGGTGCCCGGCTCGGCCGGCCCGTTCCCGCACATCTACGGCCCGCTGCCGGTACACGCGGTCCGCCAGGCACTCCCCCTGCCCCGCGACGACTCCGGCAAGTTCACCGCCCTCCCTGCGTCGTGACGCAGCCGCCCGGGCCGGGCGGCGGGGCACATTTGCGGTGCCGGGTTTCGCGACATATCTTGTTTGGCACAGGGGTATCACTAAGCCGGCCTTGCGGAGGGTCCTGGAGTGATGCAGAACGACACGCGGATCAGCGACGTGGACCGCGAAGCGGTGGCCGCCCGGCTGCGCGAACACTACGCGGCGGGCCGGCTCAGCCTGGACGAGTTCCAGGACCGGCTGGACGCGGTGTACCGGGCGCAGGTCGCCGGTGAGCTGAACATGGTGACCGATGGCCTGCCGCACCAGGGCACGGTGCTTCCGCCGGGGACGCCATGGGGCGGCTACCAGGGTGGCAGCTACTCACTCGACATCGAGCAGATGCGGGCCGCGCTGGCCCGGGCCGGCCGCCGGATCATGCTGGCGTTCGCGCTGATGACCGGTGGGGTGCTGGTGCTCCTCGGCCTGCTGGTCACGGCGTTCATGGTGCACGGCGGGGTGCTGGGCGTGGTGGTCGGCGTGCTGCTGGCCATCCTGGCCGCCGGTGTGGTGGCGGTGGCCGGCCTGGTCTGGCTGGCCCGGCGGCTGTGGCTGCGGCACGCTTGGATCGAGGCGGTGCCGCTGGCCACCGGTCAGCCGTGGCTGGGCCGGGTGGCCCGGATGGCCCGGTGGCTGCTCACCGGCCGCGCGCTGTGGCGGCTGCGCACCCGGTTCGCGTCCCGCGGCTGACCAGTACCTGCTGGCGGCCAGCCCGCCCATCGGGTAGCGGGCGCGGGACGGCCACCGCGCCAGGAATGGGGTTCGGGCGCGGCGCCGCCCCACGCCCCGGTCAGCCGGCCGGCGCGATGTTCTGGTTGACCCGGAAGAAGTTCCCCGGGTCGTAGTGCGCCTTGATCCGGGCCAGCCGGTCGTAGTTCGGGCCGTAGGAGGCCCGCACCCCGTCCGCGCCCTCGTCCATCATGAAGTTCACGTACGCCCCGCCCGCCGAGGTCGGGTGCAGTGCCTCCCAGTACCGGACGGCCCAGTCCCTGATCTTGCCCGCGTTGGCCGGATCGGGGTCGACGCCGACGATGACCCCGGCCCAGCCCGCGTCCCGGTAGGCGAACGCGGTGGCGTCCGGGCTGACCCGGTGCACCGCCCCGTCGATGGGGTACAGGTGCATGGTCGAGTGCGGGGTGGGCAGCGCCGCGCCGAACTCCTCGTGCACCGCCACCGCTTGGTCGCTGATCTCGCGGAAGAAGTCGGTCCGCCAGTACCACTGCAGCCCGGCCGGGTACAGCGCGTCGAACACGCTCTGCAGCACCGGGAACGGCATCGGCTGGATCCCGTCCAGCAGCGGGGTGCCGAACGACCGGACCGGGGCCAGCACGTCGTCGGCCCGCTCGGCCGGCCCGGTGTAGCACCAGATGATGCCGACCGCCTTGCGCAGCCACAGCGACTCCGGGAACGGCGGCGCGGGCGGGATGGTGAGCAGGCCGAGCCAGCCGCTGAGTTCCTCCGGCAGGCTGGGCTGGATCTCCCGGTACCAGCGCATGACGTCGCCGGTGTCGGCTAGGTCGTACAGCACCGGGCCGGCCACCACGGTGCCCACCTGGTGGCAGCGGAACTGGAACGAGGTGACCACGCCGAAGTTGCCGCCGCCGCCGCGCAGCGCCCAGAACAGGTCCGGGTGCGAGTCCTCGCTGGCCGTGACGAACGAGCCGTCGGCCAGCACCACGTCGGCGGCCAGCAGGTTGTCCACGGTGAGGCCGTAGCGGCGGGCCAGGTAGCCGATGCCGCCGCCCAGGGTCAGCCCGGCCACCCCGGTGGTGGACAGGAACCCGGACGGGGTGGCCAGGCCGAACCCGCCGGTGGCGTGATCCACGTCGCCCCAGACGCAGCCGCCCTCGGCGCGTACCGTCCGGGCTACCGGGTCGACGGTCACGCCGCGCATCGCGGACAGGTCGATGACCAGCGCGTCGTCCCACACGGCCAGGCCAGCCGCGTTGTGCCCGCCGCCGCGCACCGAGACCGTCTGACCGTTGCCGCCCGCGAACCGGACCGCCGTCATCACGTCCGCGACGTCGGCGCACCGGGCGATGGCCGCGGGCCGCCGGTCGATCATTCCGTTGTACACGGCGCGCGCCTCGTCGTAGCCCGCGTCGTCCGGCTGGATCACCGGACCGCGCATCTCGGCCTGCAGCGTGTCGAACAGGGCATGCTGTGCTGTGGTGGTCATGCGTCTCCCCCGCCATCGGGCAGGCCGGCTGATCGGCCTGGTATGACCAGCAGGCTAGGCAGCGCCGCGTTCGGCGACCGTTCGCGCTCCGTTCCGGTGCTGTCCGGGCGGTCGGCCAGGTCGCAGGCGGCCCGGGCGGCCAGTGCGCGGCTGCCGTGCTGCCCGGCCAGGGCGATCGCGCGGCGGAGCAGTCCGGTCCCGGCCGGGCCGGGCTGGCGCCGGGCGTCCAGCCGGTACAGCTCGGGCAGCCACCACTGGTCCTGGTGCATGGCCGCCGCGGCGCGCGCGGTGTCCAGCACCACACCCGCGGCATCGCCCTGCCCGGACCGCAGCAGCGTGTCGGCCAGCAGGCCCAGGTAGTACGGCTGGCGGGCCAGTGCCCCCTGGTCGCGCAGCCGGGCCAGGCCGGCCCGGATCCGCCCGGCGCCGTCCGTGCCGCCCTGGCACCAGCCATCCAGGATGAGCCCCCAGTTGCCGTAGTAGGCGAAGTCGTAGCGGGCGCAGATCTCCTGCGACTGACGGGCGAGCTCCGCGGTCCGCGGCACGTCGCCGCGCAACTGGTGGGTGATGGCCGCGTAGGACAGGGCCAGCGCCAGGCTGTAGGGATGATCCATCTCGCTGGCCCGGGTGAGGGCCCACTCGGACCAGTGCAGCGCATCCGCTTCCCGCCCGACCAGCCACAGCGGGTGCGCCGACCAGGCCCGGGCGTGCACCTCCATCCGGGTACCGACCAGGGCCGGCGGCTGGTCGGCGCACAGCTCGTGGGCCAGCGCGAAGTGCGGCAGCGACGCCTCGTGCCGGCCCAGGCTGGTCGCGCTCCCGCCCACCGCCAGGTGCGCCTGCCCGGCCTCGTCGGGGTACCGCGCACTGAGCGCCAGGGCACGGCGGCCGATGTCATGCGACTCGCTGATGTCGCCGCGCACGTAATGGACCGCGAACAGGCCGACCAGGCTGAGCACCTCCACGCGGCTGTCGCCGAGCTGCCCGGCCAGCTCACCGGCCCGGGCCAGCACCTCCTGCAGCTCGGTGCTGGCGTAGCCGTACTGCGCGTTGAGCGGCGCGGCCATGGCGTTGCGAATGTCCAGCTCGGCGCGGTCCCGCCGGTGGCCCGCGGGCACGTGCCGGAGCAGGGCCGCGGCCCGGCGGTAGTGCCGGATGGCTTTCTGGTTGGCGAACACCTGGCTGGCCGCCTCGGCCGCGCGGACGTGGTGCGGCAGCGCCCGGGCCGGCCGGTCGGCCCGCTCGTACTGGTAGGCGATAGCCGCCGCGGCGTCCGGGTCGGCGCCGTGCATCGCCTCCAGCGCCTGCGCCACCTGGCGGTGCAGCAGCCGCCGCCGGGCCGGGCTGACCTCGGCGTAGGCGGTGTCGCGGAGCAGGTCGTGGCAGAAGTCGTAGCGCGCCGGGGCATGCTCGCGGATGATCCGGCGCCGCCACAGCTCGTCCACCGCCGTCATCACGGCGTCGCTGTCCAGGTCACTGGCCTCGGTCAGCAGCTCCAGCGTGAAGTCACGGCCGATCACCGCGGCCAGCTCCGCGGTGGCCCGGGCCGCCGGGGCCACCTGCCGGATCCGCCCGGCCAGCACGGAACGGACCTCCGGCGCGCGCTGGCCGGACGGCCGTCCGGGCTGGATCGCCGGGCCGGGGCGGTCCAGGATCCCGGCCCGGATCACTTCGATCACGAACAGCGGGTAGCCGCCGGTGGCGGCGTGCAGCAGGCTGGCCTCCGCCGCGGACAGCGGGCGGCCCAGCAGCTGCCCGGCCAGCTCGCTGGACCGGGCTGCGTCCAGCGGCGCGACGCCGATCTCGGTGAGCTGGCCCGCGGAGCGGAGCACCCGTAGCATCGCGCTGAGCTCGGTGTTGGCCGTCTCCTCGTCACGCCGGATCGCGGCCGCCACCAGCAGCGGATGGTGCTGGCCCAGGTGCAGCAGCAACTGCAGCCAGGCCAGCGTGTCCTCGTCGCACCATTGCAGGTCGTCCAGCACGAGCAGAGTCGGCTGGGCCGCCGACAGCACGGCCCGGGCCAGCCCCTCGAAGAACCGGTGCCGCTGCCAGGCGTCCGCCATCGGGCGCGGCGCCGCCGTGGGCCTGGTATCCCGTGGCGGCACCAGCCGGTTGACTTCTCGGGCCCAGACCGGTGCCAGCTGGGTGCGCGCCGATCGCAGCGGCGGGCTGCGCAGCCACTCGGACACCGGGGCCAGCGCGAGCCGTCCCCGGGCGGCGAAACAGCGTGCCCGCAGGGCCAGGTAGCCGTCCCGCCGCAGCGCGCCCGCCAGCTCATCGAGCAGCCGGGTCTTCCCCGCGCCGGCCTCACCGGACAGCACGGCGAAGCCCGCCGTGCCGGCCAGCGCGTCCTGCCAGCTGCGCTGCAGTAGCTGGAATTCCCGGTCCCGGCCGACCAGCGGCTCCAGGCTGGGGGCGGTCTGCTGCGGCGGGCCGGGGCCGGGCCCCGCGGTGGCCGCCCGCACCGCCCGGCCCCGCGCGGCCGGCCCATGGCCCGCGCCTGGCCCGGTCAGCCGCTCATACTCCGCGACCGTGGCCTGGTCCGGGCCGACGCCCAGCTCGCGTTCCAGCACCGACACGCAGCGGTGATAGGTCTGCAGTGCAGCGGCCCGGTCCCCGGCCAGGGCCTGCACCTGAAGCAGGGTGCGGTAGCCCACCTCCTCGAGAGGTTCCAGGCCGATGCGCTGCCGGGCCCACTCGATCGCGTCCTGGTGCGCGCCCGCCGCGCGGTCCAGCGCGATCAGCTGGTCGAGCACGAGCAGGCACGTGCGGTGCAGCCGGTCCCGCTCGCTGGCCACCCAGTCGTCGTACAGCGCGGGCAGCAGCTCACCGCGGTAGGCGCGCACCACGCCTACCGCGGCCGGCCGGAACCCAGCGTCGTCCCCGGCCGCCCGTGCGGTGGCGGCGGCGCCGGCCGCGGTTTCGAACTCGGCCACGTCCAGCCGGCAGCCGGGGCCGGACCGCCACAGCAGCGTGCCCCGGTCCGCGGCCAGCCACCCGGCCACCTGGGGCAGCCCGGTGCGCAGCGCGTGCAGTTCCCGGCGCAGGTTGGTGCGGGCCTGGGCCGCGCTGGAGTCCGGCCAGAACTGGGCGGCGACGTACTCGCGGCGCTGCGGCACGTCCCGGTGCAGCAGCAGGAAACCAAGCAAGGCGGCGGCCCGTGGCGAACCCAGCTCCACCACCGAGCCGTCCAGCGCGACACGCTGCTCCCCCAGCAGCGAGATTTCGAGCATGGCGTGACCCCCACACCGGCCTGCTCCCGGCGGCCAGCGTCACGCGCCCGCGGCGCCCATGACCGGGCCCCCCAGACCGCGGTCATGTCCGCTGACCATTCAATGAGGCTTACTTTACCTATGCATGACCTAGATCGCCTCGTCCGGGCACGAAAAATGGCCGCGGGACGAGCCAGGGTGAGCCGTCCGCCAGGTCAGGGCCGGGCTACCGCCCGCAGCGGCACCACGAGATAACGGAAGTCCGGCGGCTGGCCCGGCGGGCCATCATCCCGGCCGGGTGCGGGCACCCTGGTGATCAGGGCGGGCTTGGCCGGGCTGGTGAACTCGATGCTGACCAGCCCCGGGTCGGCGGCGTCGGCGTGGCTGGCCGCACCGCCTTCATCGTCGTCCCCGGCGCCGCCCGGGTCCGCGGCCGCCGCGGCGGCCGGGTCGGCGGGGGTCGGCACCAGCGCCGCGGTCAGCCCATCCAGCAGGTAGTGCGGGTTGAACGCGATGACCGGCTCGGTTCCAGCGAACTCGGCGCGCACCGTCTCCACCGCGCGGGCCCGGCCCTCGGTCTGCGCCTCGATCAGCACTGAGCCGGGGCTGAATCGGAGCCGGACCGGGCTGGCCCGGTCGGCGACCAGCGACACCCGGCGAACCGCGTCGGTGAACAGGGCGCCCGGCACCTCGGCCCGGCCGCCGAACTCGGCCGGGAAACGGGACCGGTACCGGATGAACTCCCCGCCGATGAGACGGGTGGTCAGCCGGCGCCCGCCGATGGTGAAACTGATCATGCCTTCGGCTGGCCTGGGTTCGGCGTCACCGCTCCGCGGCTGGCTGGGTTTCCTGTCCGGGCCGGTGCCGAACGCGATCTCCACCGGCGTCCCGGAGGTCATGGCCCGGGCCGCGTCGGCCATCGTGCGGGCCGGGACCAGGGCGGCCGCGCGCAGGCCGGGGCGGCCCGGATGCCAGGGCACGGCGCGCACCGCGAGCCGGTACCGGTCGGTGGCGGCCAGGGTGAGCGTGTCACCGTCGATGTCCAGGCACACGCCGGTCAGCATGGGCAGCGTGTCGTCCCGGCTGGCCGCCGGGCCGACCTGGCTGATGGCCGCGGCGAGCAGCCCGCCGTCTATCGTGCCGGCCACCGGCGGCGCGGCCGGCAGCGCCGGGTACTCGTCCGCGGGCAGCGTGAACAGGGCGAACTCCGCGCTCCCGCAGATCACGTTGACCACGTCGTCGTCGGTGCTGAACTCCACGGCCAGCGCGGGCAGGCTGCGGGTGATCTCGGCCAGCAGCCGGCCCGGCACGATCACCGTGCCCGGGTCGGCCACCTCGGCGTCGATCTGCGCGGTAGCGGACACCTCATAGTCGAAGCAGGACAGGGTCAGGCCGTCGTCGGCTGCCTCCAGCCGCAGCCCGGATAGCACCGGGACCACCGGGCGGCTGGGCAGCGCCCGGACCACCCAGGCCAGTGCCTCCGCCAGCGCATCCCGGCCAACCTGGAACTTCATGCCACTCGCCTCTCCACTGTCCGACACGCCGATCCTCGCACCAGCCACCGACAATCCGCCCGGGCCGGCCGATCTCATCAGCGCGCTGAGTTTGCGGTCACCGGTGCCCGCAACTCACCGCGCTAGCCGGAAACCAGGGTTACGCGAGTCCGGGCGGGGGGGAGGCGAGCGTTGACGTGATCGCCTCGGCCAGCGCCCGGGCCGACTCTGCGGTCAGTTCCACGGCTACCCGGCCCGACGGGCCCAGCGCCGGGTCACGGAAATCGATGTTCAGCGTGTGCTCGGCGGCGGCGTGCACCGGGTGGTCGAAGTAGACGGTGGCCTCGCGCAGCGCGAACCATCCCGCGGCGCCCTTGCCGCTGCCGGTGACGTCCACGTTCTCGGTGAGGTACGTGCACATAACAGGGCTCCGTTCAGCTCGAGGCCAGGTAGCGGCCGTAGAAGTCCCAGATCTTCTGCCACCCGTCGGTGGCCGCCTCAGGCCGGTACGCCGGCCGGTTCACCGCGAAGAACGCGTGCCCCGCGCCGGGGTAGCGGTGGAACTCGTGCGGCTTGCCGGCCGCGTCGAGCGCCTTGTCCAGCTCGGCCACCTGCTCCGGGGACGGGTACTGGTCGTCCTCGCCGAACAGGCCGAGCAGCGGGCAGGACAAGTTGGGCGCCAGGTCCACGATGGGGCCGACCTTGAGGGGCATGCCCTCCGGCGGCGTGCCGACGATGAACGCGCCGTAGCAGTCCACCGCCGCGTCCAGCGGCAGGCTGCACGCGGCCAGGAACGACTGCCGGCCGCCCGAGCAGTAGCCGATCACCCCGGCCTTGCCGTTGGAGTTCGGCATCGCGCGCAGGTACGCGGCCGCCCCGCCGACGTCCCCGACCAGCCGCTCATCCGGCACCCCGCCGGCCGCCCGCACGGTGGCCGCGGCGTCGTCCGGGCTGGCGCCGGGCGCCTCCCGGGTGTACAGGTTCGGGCACACCGCGGTGTAGCCGTTGGCCGCGAACGTCCGGGTGATCTCCTTGGTCTGCGGGTCGTACCCGGGCATGTGGTGGATCACCACGACGCTGCCGAACGGGCCGGGCCCGAGCGGGCGGGCCAGGTATGCCTCGATCTGGTCGCCGCCGTGTCCGGCCAGGCTGATCGTCTCCGCCATGATCCCGTCGTACATAGGTGTCTCCCTGCCTGCTTTGAGCCTCCGGGGCGCTGAGATCGCCGAGCATCGCTCGATCGCTCGTTCCCCGCCCTCTCCCCCGCCTCCCATCCCCTTCGCTGTCCAGTCGCTGTCCAGTCGGCGGTGCGCCCCTTGGCCCGTGCATTCGTTTGCTAAGGCCAAGTAACTCTCACATCCTGCCAGCCCAGCACCGGCTGCGGTCCTGCCGGTCAGGTAATGAGAGACTCCCGGGCATGACGTATCCCGCCGCATCAGACCGTTACCAGCAGACACCCTTCCGCCGCTGCGGGCGGAGCGGTATCGACCTCCCCGAAATCTCTCTCGGCTTGTGGCAGAACTTCGGTGACGACCGGCCCATCGACACCCAGCGGGCCATCCTGCGGCGGGCCTTCGACCTCGGCGTCACGCACTTCGACCTGGCAAATAATTACGGACCTCCGTACGGGACCGCGGAGATCAACTTCGGCCGGCTGATGCGCGAGGACTTCCGCCCGTACCGGGACGAGCTGATCATCTCGACCAAGGCCGGCTACGACATGTGGCCCGGGCCGTACGGCGATCACGGCTCGCGCAAGTACCTGCTGGCCAGCCTGGACCAGTCGCTGGCCCGGATGGGCCTGGACTACGTGGACATCTTCTACAGCCACCGGGCCGACCCGGACACGCCGCTGGCGGAGACGATGGGCGCGCTGGCCACTGCGGTCACCTCCGGCCGCGCGCTGTACGCGGGCATCTCGTCGTACTCGGCGCAGCGCACCCGGGAGGCCGCGGCCATGCTGCGCGACATGGGCACCCCGTGCCTCATCCATCAGCCGTCCTACTCCATGCTGAACCGGTGGGTCGAGGAGGACCTGCTGGACGTGCTGGACGACGAGGGCATTGGCTGCATCGCGTTCTCGCCGCTGGCCCAGGGCCTGCTGACGACCAAGTACCTAGACGGGGTGCCCGCCGGCTCGCGGGCCGCGCGGAACGACTCGCTGACTCAGGACCAGATCACCGAGCGCAACCTCAACCACGTCCGGGCGCTCAACCAGATCGCCGCCGAGCGCGGCCAGTCGCTGGCCCAGATGGCACTGAGCTGGGTGCTCCGGGACACCCGGGTCACCTCGGCGCTGATCGGGGCGAGCAGCACGGTGCAGCTGGAGGAGAACCTGGCCGCGGCGGGCCGGTCCGACTTCAGCACCGAAGAACTGCAAGCCATCGACGACCACGCGGTGGAGGCCGGGATCAACATCTGGGCCGCCTCCAGCCAGAGCTGACTGGCCACGCTGAGCTGCTAAGCCCGGGAACAACAGTAAACCGGTGGAAGACCCCGCAACGATGCGAGATGCTCTGCCCGGGGCGCTTACTCGGAGTGATCGGTCAGAAAGGGGGCGGCATGACGGCGGGGTTGGGCATCGTCATCCTCTTCCTCGGGGCAGTCATCGGTGGTTCGCCCGCCGGGCGTACGGCATGCACGGGGACATGAAGGTGAACAAGGCGCGGGTGCCCGCGTTCCGCGGCAACCGGAACCGGGCTGGCCTGATGGTGATCGGGCTGCTCCTCGTCGCCCTGGTGCTCATCAAGGCGGCGGCCTGAGGCCTACCCCGGCGGGATGCTCTGCGGGAACTTGAACAGCTGGTTCGGGTCGTAGGCCGTCTTGACCATGGTCAGCCGGGTGTAGTTGGTCGCGTAGTACGCGGCCTGCCAGTTGGTCAGGTCCGGGTCCTGGTAGTTCACGTAGGCCTGGCCGCTCGCGTACGGGTGCAGCGACCCGTAGAACGACTTCAGCCAGTCATTCTGCCGGCCTGACCCGGCGCCGCCCGCGCCCTCGTTCCAGCTGGTCGAGTACTGCGCCAGGTACAGCGAATTGCGGTGCACGAACGCGGTCGCGTCGGCCGGCACCTTGTTGAGCGCGCCGCCGAACGCGTCGAACGCGATCGCGCCCACGCCGCCCGCCGCGCCGCGCACCCCGCGCATCCGCTCGATCCCGGCCACCATCTTGGCGATCCCGGCCGGCGGGATCTTCGTGGTGAAGAAGTCCGACTTGGCGTAGGACGGCACCCGGGCCAGCTTGCCGTCCGGGGTCTGCGACGGCAGATGGCACTCGGAGAACGAGTAGCTGCCGCAGCCCGCCTCGATCATCATCGCGTTCCGGTAGGAGGTCAGGAACACGTTGCCCGGGTTCAGCGGGGCCGACCCGGCCCGGCTGTACAGCTTGGCCAGCAGCGCCTTGCAGCCGGCCACGCTGCCCAGGTAGGTGCCGCCCACCTGGATCACCGGGGTGCCCCCGCCGGGCGCGGCCGACATGTGCAGGTTGGACCACAGCGCGTCCGGCTGGTACGGCGCCCAGTTCTGCCAGCCGGTAAACACCCGGGCTGCGGCCGACCACGGCCAGGTCAGGAAGAACAGCACCACCGAGCCGAGCCGCCGGGTGCGGAACGTGAACGAGACGGCGATGCCGAAGTTGCCGCCTCCGCCGCCCCGGCTGGCCCAGTACAGGTTGGGGTTGGACGTGGCGCTGGCGGTGCGGATCGTTCCGTCGGCGGTGACGATCCGCAGCGATTCCAGGTTATCGCTGGTCAGCCCGAACGCGCGGGACAGCACCCCGACCCCGCCGCCCAGCGTCAGGCCGGCGATGCCCACCGTGGCGCACGACCCGCCGGGCACGGCCAGGCCGCGCGCGGCCAGCCGGTTGTAGAAGTCGATCAGGTGGATGCCGGTACCGACGGTGACCGAGCCCGCGCCCACGTTAAAGTAGCTGATCCCGGTGACGTCCACGATCAGGCCGCCGTTGTTGCTGGACCAGCCGCCGTAGCTGTGCCCGCCGGACCGGGCCGAGATGGTCAGCGCGAACTTCCGGGCGAAGTTCACGCATGCGCTCACGTCCCGCGTGGTCGCGCAGTAGGCGATGCCGGCCGGCCGCTTGTAGTCGAACCGCGGGTCGAAGAGTTCCTTGGCCGCCGGGTACATCTTCCCGCCCGGCCGGATCAGCTTGTGGGTGGACAGCGCCCCGCGCAGCGCCTCCCAGTCGCCAGCGCCCGGGCCGGCCTGTGGTTCCGCTTTTCCTATTGAACGCTGGCGGGTGGCCGGTGCCGCCAGGCCTCCCCCCAGTGTCCCGGCCAGCGGGACAGCGCCCGCGGCCAGCCCGGCCATGGCCAGGAACCGGCGCCGCTGCGGTGCGGCCACCCCGTCCCCGTCCTGCTCGCTGCCCTGCTGGCTGATGTCCCGGCCGTCCCCAGGCCGTACTGCCCCGTCCATCGTGTCTGCCTCCGGTTCCCCGACCCCACCTGGTGCACTCTCGCTCGGCACCCCGGGCAGCCCCGCCCGCTGCTGCCAGTTCAGACGGCAGAGGAGGCCCCCCGGTTGTGCACTTAATGTGATTCCCCGATACCTATGCGTCAAAAGCACCCGAGCGGGGCAGGTGGCCGGAGGATCCGTCGGCAAAAAAGAATTTGACCTACTCAACCATCCCAGTTATGTTTGAGCTACTCAACTATTGAGCGGCTCAGGGGTGTTGCCGCCCAGACCTACGGGGAGGAGGAAGGACCATGGACCCGCGTTCGGCTGAGGATCAGCTCGACATCGACCTGCTAGACGCGGTGGCTGGCCTCTTCGCCCGGATGCTGGCCGAGGCTGAGCAGCTGGCCAAGGAGTTCGAGGTGCCGGCGTTCTTCCTGAAGGCACTGCATCTGATCGACGCGCCGCTGGCCATGAAGGAACTCGGCCTGCGGATGCACTGTGATCCCTCGTTCGTCACCGGCGTCGCGGACATGCTGGAGAAGCGCGGGCTGGCCGTCCGGGAGCCCGATCCGGCCGACCGCCGGGTCAAGCGGCTCGTGCTGACCAGCGCCGGCCTGGACATGAAGTGCCAGGTCGAGAAGGCGATGCTGGCCCGGATGCCATGGCAGGGGTCGCTCAGTCAAGAAGAGCGGGCAGCCTTGACCTCGCTGCTGCACAAGATGACACCGCCGATGAGCGATCTCGACGCCGACTGCCCAGCCGGGGAGGTGACCAGCCTGCTGGCTGCTGCCGCCGCTCCCACCGAGCGGTGATTAACGGGGCTTCACTTCGTCATCCCAGATAAAGCTTCCGCGTGCGGCACGACCGCCGCGGCTGAGTACACCTATGCCCTGACAAGGAGACGCATGAGTACCACACAGCCTGCCACCCGGCAGGCCGCACCCGGCGGGGCGGCCGGGCGCCATCTCGGGCTCGCCCTGGTGGTCATCGCCACCGCGCAGCTCATGGTGGTGCTGGACGCATCGATCGTGAACGTGGCGCTGCCGCACATCCAGCACGCGCTCGGGTTCTCGGGCACCGGGCTGGAGTGGGTGGTGAACGCCTACACGCTGACGTTCGGCGGCCTGCTGCTGCTCGGCGGCCGGGCCGGTGACATCCTCGGCCGACGCCGGGTGTTCATCGCCGGGATCATCGTGTTTTCGCTGGCCTCGCTGCTCGGCGGCTTCGCCACCTCCGAGGCCTGGTTGCTAGCCGCCCGGGCGGTGCAGGGAGCCGGCGCCGCGATCGTCGCGCCCACCGCCCTGTCGCTGATCACCACGACGTTCCCGGAAGGGCCGCCGCGCAACCGCGCGATGGGCGTCTATGCGGCGATGAGCATCAGCGGCCTGGCCATCGGCCTGATCTCCGGCGGCCTGCTCACCACCTACCTGTCCTGGCGCTGGGTGCTGTTCGTCAACGTGCCGATCGGCATTCTGACCGCGCTCATCGCGCCGCGGGCACTCACCGAATCGCAGCGCCGCCCGGGCCGGTTCGACCTGCCTGGCGCCATCACCAGCACACTCGGCGTCGCGGCCTTGGTCTACGGCCTGACCAGCGCAGCCACCACCTCGAACGGCATCTCGCACTGGGGCGACACCAAGGTCATCGTGTCGCTGACCGCGTCGGTCGTGCTGCTGGCCACGTTCCTGGTCATCGAGGCGCGCAGCCCGCACGCGCTGATGCCGCTGCGCATCTTCCGCAACCGGGACCGGTCCGCGGCCAACCTGATCATGCTGTGCATCGGCACCGCGATGTTCGGGCTGTTCTTCTTCCTGACCGTGTTCGTGCAGACAGTCTGGGGCTACAGTGCGCTGAAGACCGGCATCGCCTACCTGCCGATGGTCGCCGTCATCATGGCCATGGCCGGGATCAGCGCCCAGCTGGTGGGCCGGATCGGCGCCCGGCCGCTGCTGCTCGCCGGGTCGACCATCGCCGCGGGCGGGATGTTCTGGCTGTCCCGGATCAGCGAGCACAGCACGTACGCCGGCGGGCTGCTCGGCCCGCTCCTGGTCACCGCGGCCGGGCTCGGCATGCTGTTCATGCCGCTGACCCTGGTGGCGCTGTCCCGGGTGCCGGATCGGGACGCGGGCCTGGCCGCCAGCCTGCCGAACGTCGGCCAGCAGGTCGGCGGCTCGATCGGGCTGGCCCTGCTGGGCACGGTGGCCTGGACCGTGGTGTCCAACACCATCCACCATTCGGTCACGGTGGCCAAGGCGGCGGCGGCCCACGCGGCCGCGGCCGGCCATCCGGTGCACGTGACCGCGGCGCAGGCCAAGGCGGCCCAGACGGCGATCTTCGACCACGCGCTGTCGGTCGGCTTCTCCCGCGGCTTCGTGGTGTCGGCCGGGATCATGGTGCTCGCGCTGATCATCACGATCGCCGCGATCCGGGTCACCCGCCAGGACCTGTCCGGCGCGCAGGCCACCATGTCCAGCCCGGCTGACCTCGAGGCCGAGGTGCAACTGGCCGAGGCCGACTGATCACGGGCCGGCCGCCCGGGCGGCCGGCCCACAGCGCAGGGCGCGCCCGGCCACCCGGAACATGGGTGGCCGGGCGCAGTGCTGTCCGGTCCCAGTGCTGGCAGGCGCAGTGCTGTCCGGTCTCGGTGCAGTGCTGTCCGGTCTCGGTGCTGGCAGGCGCAGTGCTGGCCGAGCCCCAGGTGCCGGGCCAGCGAACTTAGGGAGCGCCGGGGTTGGGATTGGCCTGCGGCAGCCCAGAGCAGATGCTGGCCCCGGCGTTCCGGGACTGCACCGAGGCCTGGTTGCCCTGGCCGGCCCCAGCGGATTTGCCGCCGCCCGCCTTGCCCGTCCCCTTGCCCGCCTGGCCGGTGCGGGCGTGGTGTGCGGATGGGGCCGACACCCCGGCCCAGTCGGTGCCCAGGGTCAGCGTCACCGTGCCCGCGACGCCGGTCTGCGGGGCGGGCTCGGCCAGCGTGTTCTGCGCGGCCGGGGCCCCCTTCAGCTGGGTCAGCAGTGTGTACGCGGAGTCCGCCTGGGCGGTGCCCGCGTAGTTCACCGTGGTCGTAGTGGTGATCGCGGCGTTGCCGGTGCCGGTCACGTCGAAGCCGAGCGAGCGCAACTGCGTGGCGGCCTGCTTGGCCAGGCCCGGCGTGCCGGTGCCGTTGAGCACCTGCACCTTGACCTGGCCGGCCGGCATGACCGGCAGCCTGCCCGTCCATGACTGGCCGTCCGCCAGCATCTGGAAGATGACGTCGTCCTCCGGCTCCTCGGGCAGCAGCCGGTTGACGTTGGCCGGGTCGGTGACGGTCGGCATGGTGAGCAGGCTGACGTTCTTGGCGTGCAGCCCGGTCAGGCTCTTGGCCAGGGCGAGCAGCTTGCTGACCGAATCCAGGCCCTGGTCCACGGTGAGCGCCCGGGTGGCCAGGTCGGCCACGTTCAGCAGCTGGACCGAGTTGGTCAGCAGGCCGGAGCTGTTCACCTTCTGGATGACCGAGGACATGAACGCCTGCTGCAGTTCGATCCGCGGCAGGTCCCCGCCGACGTCGCCCTCGGCTTCCACGCCGTGCCGGGTGCGCACGTAGGCCAGCGCCTGGTTATAGGTGAGCAGGTGCTTGCCGCCGCTGAGGTTCAGCCCGCTGAACGGGTCGTGGTAGCCGCTGCGCGGGACGCAGACCTCGACCCCGCCAATCGTGTCCACCATGCTCCGGAACGAGTTGAAGTTGAACATGACGAAGTGGTCCAGGGTGGTCCCGGTGAGGTCGTCCACCGTCTTGACCGCGCAGGACGGGCCGCCGATGTTCATCGCGCCGTCGATGATCGCCTGCTGGTAGGGGCCGAAGATGCCGGTGCCGACGCTGCGCCGGGCCTTGCAGCCGGGCTCGTAGACGATGGTGTCCCGCGGGATGGACAGCACCAGCGCGTGGGTGTGCGTGGGGTCCAGGTGGACCAGGATCAGGTTGTCCGAGTTGCTGGTGTTCAGGCTGGGGTTGGAGCCCAGGTCACCGGGCCGCTGGCCAGCCCTGGTCTGTGAGCCGAGGATGAGGATGTTCTGCGCGCCGTAGACGGACCGGTGGCTCAGCCCGTTGACCTTGACCACGCTGATGTTGCCGTCCAGCCGCCGGTAGATGCCGTAGGCACCCAGGCTGACCAGCACGACGGCAACCACCACGATCGTGCTGGTGATGTATGCGACCCGGGCCAGGGGGCTTTGCTGCCGCCACATATACCTACCAATCTGATCATTTCTGGCGGCCAGCATAGTGAGCGGAGGCGCGCAACGAGGGCAGATGGTCACGTCATGACCCAGGCATGAACCTATCGATCCGCGCTCAGGCTGGCGGCTTGTTCACGTCGAGTGGGACCGACCGGGCGCTGATCATGCCCAGCGACGTCGGCTCCGGCGCGGTGACCAGGTTCAGGCTCCAGTCGGTGGCCACGCGCAGCCGGTTCCCGGACATGGCGGACAGGTGATAACCCCGGGTCACCGCGTTGGCGGGCGGCCCGGACAACGGAATGTGCAGCGGGTTGGCTGCGGCCGCCAGGCCACCCAGGTCGACCAGGAAGCCGAGGTCGTGGTGCCGGTAGGGCTGCGCGGCGCCCATGCCGAGGGAGGCCGCGACGTTCCGGGCCACCAGCTTGCCCTGCCGCTGCGCGTGCTGCGCGGTCATGCCGCAGATCTGGCCGGGCCGGGTCAGGTCGGGCACCGCCGCGCAGTCGCCGCAGGCGTAGATGTCCGGCGCACCCGGCACGGCCATGTACTCGTCGACCACCAGCCGCCCGCGGTTGGTGGCCATATTCAGGTTGTCCACAAACGGATCGGGCCGCACGCCGACGCACCAGATCAGCGAGTGGGTCGGCACCTTCTCGCCGGTGGTCAGCTGCACATAGCCATCCCCGGCCTCGGCGACCGACTGGCCGGTCAGCACCTCGACACCGCGCCGCCGCAGCACCCGATCGGCGGTGCGGGACAGCCGCGGATCCAGTTCTGGCAGCAGCCGCGGCGCGGTGTCCAGCAGCAGCCACCGGATCGGCTGGCCAGCCAGGCCCGGCAGGGTACGGCTCAGCCGGGTGGTCAGCAGCTGACCCTGGGCGGCGACTTCGGTGCCGGTGTAGCCCCCGCCGACCACCACGAACGTGCAGCGCGCCCGGCGCTCCCCGGGATCGGCCGCCACCGAGGCCAGTTCGAGCTGCCGGATGATCTGGTCGTACAGGTACATGGCCTCGGCGATGCTGCGGAACCCGTGCGCGTAGTCCGCGATCCCGGGGATGGGCAGCAGCTTGTTGACGCTGCCCACGGTCAGGATGACCCGGTCGTAGCCGACCTGGCCGGCCGAGCCCTCCGGGCCGGTCCAGTGCACCACCTTCCGCTCTGGGTTGACGTGGCTCGCCGTGCCGAGCACGAAGCGCATCTTGCGCAGCCGGCGGACCAGCGAGACCCGGATGTGGGCTGGCTCGACCACCCCGCCGCTCACCTGCGGCATCAGCGGCAGGTACAGGAAGTAGTCGGTCGAGTTGATCACCACGACCTCGGTCGTGGCCCCGGCCCGCCGGACCAGTTCACGGGCTGCGTTGAAGCCGGCGAAACCAGCGCCGACAACCACCACGCGGTACCGCTTGCCCGAATCGGCCATGCCTGGTGCCCGCTCAGGCGCCGGGGGGGACCGCCAGGCCGGCGTTCTTGACCAGTGCCCGCATGTCTGCGATGACCGCCTCGATCTGATCGGGCGTCGCGTCCCTGCGCACCGGGATGACCACCGGGAAGCCGTCGGCCAGGGCTTTATCCATCAGCTCGGCGAACGGCAGCCGGAGCGAGGGTGACCAGTCGTCCGGGATCGGGAAGCCGAACTTCGGCTCCTGCTCTTCGGTGAAGTCAGACATGGCGGCTCCCTTGTCGTCCTGGCCTGCATCACTGTCGTACCCAGGACGGCACAAAACGCGACAGCCCCGGCCGGGGCCGGGGCTGACCTGCGCTGATAGGCAAGCTCCCGCGACAGGACTCGAACCTGTAACCTGCCGGTTAACAGCCGGACGCTCTGCCGATTGAGCTACGCGGGACCGGCGGCGATCAGCGGGCCGGGTTGGGGTCCCGGGCTGCTCCCGCCGCGGGGATAAGGGTAGCGCACCTGCGGCGGTGGCCGTGCGGGTGAGTACACCCCGGCAACCGGGGAAGGTCAACTTCCGCGCTGGGTATACGGCGCAGTGAACTTCTGCGGAAAGAGGTGTCAGATGGGGTTCCGGTTGTCTTTCCTGGCCGGATTCGGCGTTGGCTTCGTAGTCGGCGCGCGGGCGGGCCGGGAACGCTATGAGCAGATCAAGAATCTGGCCAGCCAGGCCAAGGACAACCCGGCGGTGCAGCAGGCAGCCGGCGCGGCCCAGGCTCAGGCGGCTAACCTGGCCAGTAAGGCCAAGGACCAGGCGGCGCAGCGGGTGCCGCAGCTGACCGAGAAGGCCAAGAGCAAGATGCCTGGTTCGCTTGGCGACCGCCTTCCCGGGGCCGGCGGCCATGATGGCAACGGCCGGTCTGAGCCGGGCAGCACTTACACCCCCAGCCCTGGCTCCTCGGGCTCAGAAAGCTGACCGCCGCGGTGATCTGACGGCCCCGGCCCCGATATGGGCCGGGGCCGCGGCCAGCCCGCAACAACCCGGTGAACTAGCCGTGTCGTGCTGTTTTGATCACTAAAGGTCACGGTATAACCAGCGCATGAGTCCACTATCCGGGGTACTGGGCGAGTCCTGGTCGTACTACAAGCGGTTCGCAGGCCACTTCCTGCTGATCGCGTTTGTCATCTACCTGGTGGCCGCGGCGATCGTGGCACTGCTATCCCTGGCCGGATCCGTCGGCACGTTCATCGGGCTGATCATTGGGGTGATCGCGGCCTTTCTGGTCCAGGCGGCCTTGGTCAAGGCGGTACAGGACGTCCGGGACGGCCGGGCGGACCTGAATCTGGGCGAGACAGTGTCGGCGGTGGTGCCGTACCTGCCCAGGGTGATCGCCGCGTCCATCCTGGCCGGTATCGGCATCGCGATTGGCTTCGCACTGATCATCGTGCCCGGGCTGATCCTGCTGACGTTCTGGTCACTGATCGTGCCCAGCATCGTGATCGGCGGTGCGGGCGTGCTCAGCTCGTTCAGCAAGAGCTGGCGGACCGTGCGCGGCTACGCCTGGCACGTGTTCGGCACCTATGTGCTGGTGTTCCTGATCCTCATCGTGTTCGACATCGTGCTCGGCATCATCCTGCTGGCGCTGCCCATCGTGGCCCGCAACTTCATCAGCAACATCGTGTCCGGCACGCTGGTCGCGCCGTTCCTGGCCCTGGTCGTGACGCTGGTCTATTACCGGCTCACCGCCGCGCACACTGCGCCGGCGGCCGAGCCGGCCTGGCCCGTGCAGCCCGGACCCGGACCGGATGTGCCGCCGGCCGGGCCGGGCGCCGGGCCGGGCGGGCAGACCGCCGGGCCGGGCGGGCAGACCGCCGGGCCGGACGCGCAGACCGGCACCGGCACCGCCCCGTGGCCGAACGCGGAGCCGCCTGCCAGCCCGCCGCCCGCAGGCCCGCCGCCCGCAGGCCCGCCGCCCGCAGGCCCGCCGCCCGCAGGCCCGCCGCCCGCAGGCCCGGACACCCAGGCCTGACCCAGCGGCGCCGGCAGTTGCCGCACCGCGTGACTGAAACAGCCACGCGGTCTGGACCGCGTGGCTGTTTTCAGCGATGCGGTGGTCAGCCCAGGTACTCGCGGAGCATCTGGGCGCGGCTGGGGTGGCGCAGCTTGGCCAGCGTCTTGGACTCGATCTGGCGGATCCGCTCCCGGGTCACGCCGAACTCCCGGCCGACTTCCTCCAGCGTGCGCGGGTGGCCGTCGATCAGGCCGAACCGGAGCTGGATGATCTTCTGCTCGCGTGGGTTGAGGGTGTCCAGGATCTGCTCCAGCTGATCCTGCAGCATGATGAACGCGGCCGCCTCGATCGGCACCACGGCGTCCGCGTCCTCGATGAAGTCGCCCAGGTCGGAGTCTTCCTCGCCGATCGGCGACTGCAGGGATACCGGCTCCTGGGCGATGCGCTGGATCTCGGCCACCCGGGCTGGGCTGAGCCCCATCTCCGCGGCGATCTCGTCCGGGGTGGCCTCCCGGCCCAGGTCCTGGTGCAGCTGGCGCTGCACCCGGGCCATCTTGTTGATCGTCTCCACCATGTGCACCGGGATCCGGATGGTGCGCGCCTGGTCGGCGATGGCCCGGGTGATGGCCTGCCGGATCCACCAGGTGGCGTAGGTGGAGAACTTGTAGCCCTTGGTGTAGTCGAACTTCTCCACCGCGCGGATCAGGCCCAGGTTGCCCTCCTGGATCAGGTCCAGGAAGACCAGGCCCCGGCCGATGTACCGTTTCGCGATGGAGACGACCAGGCGCAGGTTGGCCTCGATCAGCCGCTGCTTGGCGCGCAGCCCGTCCGAGGCCAGCTCGCCCAGCTCGGCGCGGTGCGCGTCGAGCAGCGGGAAGCCGCCCTGCAGCTTCTCCTCGGCGAACAGCCCGGCCTCGATGGACTTGGCCAGCTCGACCTCGTCCGATGCGGTGAGCAGCGGCACCCGGCCGATCTCACGCAGATAGATGCGGACCAGGTCACCGGTACCGGCCCGCTGACCTGGATCGGCCGCGCCGCGGGGCGCATCCGCCACCTCGTCAACGGGGGGGTCGGTGATCTCCACGCCCTCGTCCGTGAGCATGCGCACCACGTTGTCGAAGGCGTCGGCCGGGAGCTCGGCGGCATCTAGTGCGGCCGTGATGTCAGCCGCGGTAACGGTGCCGCGCTCCCTGGCCCGTGCGACCAGTTCCGCCACCTGTTCCGCTGACAGACCGCCACTGGGAAGTAACGTAAGGGTCACGCAGACCAGTGTGCGCCACGAAGCCTAGGTAACGGGGGGGATAATTTTGTCACCTTCAGGTAAGTAGCGTGTGCGGCGGCCAGGCCGATAATGTCGCGGCCGCCGACCACGGCTCAGACCGCCCCGGAAGCCCGGCTCATCAGGGCTTTGTGCCGCTGCTCAAGGGCTACCAGGTCGCCGAACGTGCGGTTGTAATCCTTGGTGTCCACGGGGCTGAGACGCTGCAGCCGCGATTTGAGTTCGGTGATCTGGCGGCTCACCGCCAGATCTTCCACCTGGGCAAGTACGGCCTCGGCGAACCGCGCGTCCGGTTCGCCATCCTTGCGGGGCGTCTCGATGAGTTCCACGGCCAGTCTGGTAAGGAACTCCCGGGCCCGGTCGTTGGGGGCAGCATCGATCAACCGCGCGGCCCATTCCCGGGCCGACTTGGCGCCGGCTACTCCCCCGCAGCTCGAAATGATCTCGCGGACCGCCCGGTGGGCCGGAACGGAGAAGGCCTCGGGCGGCAGCGCGTCGAATACTGGACCGCAGAGCGCGGGCCGCTGGACAGCGAGCTTGAGTGCCTGGCGTTCCAGGTTGACCACCGGTTCGCTCGCGTTGTACACCGGCCCCTCCGCCTCAGCCTGGCCATTCTCGCCGCGCAGCGGCGAGGCCGAGCCCGCACGCCCGGCTTGTGCTGACCCGGGGGGGCGACCCCCCGGGACCCCCCGATCGCCGCTTCGCGCCGAGCCCGGCGAACCCGGCCGGGCCGGGCCGGCCCGCCCGGCGGCGTGGGTTCGCACTCGCGACAGGACGAACTCCTCGTTCAGCAGGCCGAGCCAGCGGTCCAGGCTGACCGCGTACCGGTCGCGCAGGCCGCGGTCCTTGATCCGGGCGATGATCGGCGCGGCCGCGTCCAGCGCGGCCAGCCGGCCCTCGTTGGTGTCCAGGTTGTGCCGGGCCAGCTCGCTGCGGACGGCGAACTCATACACCGGCTGCCGCCGCGCGATCAGCTCGCGCACCGCCGCATCACCCTGCTTCAGCCGTAGGTCACACGGGTCGAGCCCGTCCGGCTGGACGGCCACGAAGGTCTGCGTGGCGAACCGCTCCTCCAGGTGGAACGCACGCAGCGCCGCCTTCTGCCCGGCCGCGTCGCCGTCGAACGTAAAGATGACCTCGGCGACCTGCCAGTCCGCGTCCATCAGCAGCCGGCGCAGGATCTTGACGTGGTCCTCGCCGAACGAGGTGCCGGAGGTGGCTACCGCGGTGGTCACCCCGGCCAGGTGGCAGGCCATCACGTCGGTGTAGCCCTCGACGATGACCGCCTGGCGGCGCTGCGCGATGTCCCGCTTGGCCAGGTTGGCGCCGTACAGCACGGAACTCTTCCGGAACAGCGGGGTCTCCGGCGTGTTCAGGTACTTCGGGCCGTCCTCGTCCGGGTTGAGCTTGCGCGCGCCGAACGCGATCACGTCGCCGGTCAGGTCGCGGATCGGCCAGATGAGCCGGTTCCGGAACCGGTCCATCGCGCCGCGGCGGCCCTGGGTGGCCAGCCCGCCAGCCAGCAGTTCCTGCTCGGTGAAGCCACGGCCGCGCAGGTGCCTGGTCAGCGCCTCCCACTCGGCCGGGGCGTAGCCGACGCCGAACCGCTCGGCGTCGGCCGGCTCGAAACCCCGCTCGGCAAGGAACGCGCGCGCCGCGGTGGCACCGGCCCCGTGCAGGCGTTCGGTAAAGAATTCCGCCGCCGCCTGGTTTGCCTCGGTCAGCCTGCGCCGCTGGCTGTGCTCCCGGCCGGGGACCTGGCCGCCCTGCTCGTAGCGGAGCTCGAGGCCGGCCCGGGCGGCCAGCCGTTCCACCGCCTCGACGAACGACAGGCTGTCGATCTTCTGCACGAACTTGATGACGTCGCCGCCCTCGGCGCAGGAGAAGCAGTACCACAGGCCACGGGCCGGGGTGACGTTGAACGAGGGGGTCTTCTCGTCGTGGAACGGGCACAGTCCCTTGAGCGAGCCGCCGCCCGCGCTGCGCAGCTGGAGGTACTCGCCGACCACCTCATCGATGGCTGATCTCTCCCGGACGAGCGCGATGTCCTCGTCCCGGATCCGGCCGGCCACCTGGCACCCCCGCTCCGCCACCACTGCTGTCGGCGCGAGTCTAATCGCCGGTTAGGTCGTTTTGCCGCCAGACACGGCGGACTCCCCGGCGGTGAGCCCGGCCGCGGCAGCGGCCGGCGCGGGCCGGCGACCGGGGCCCGGGGGGCGTCCCGCCGGGCCAACACGGTACGTTCCTCGGGTGAGCCTGCTGGTGCTGTGGGATGTGGATCACACCCTGCTCGACGCGGGAGGCGCGGGCATCCAGCTGATCCGGCGCGCGTTCACCGAGATGTTCGGCCGCGACTTCCCGCACACCCCGGCGCTGGCCGGGCGGACCGACCGGGCCATCCAGCTCGAGGTGCTCACGCTGTCCGGGGTGCCTGACCCGCGCGCTCAGCTGCCCGTGTTCCAGGAGCTCATCGCGGGACTCGCCCCGCAGCTCGGCGGCCTGGTCCGGGAGAGCGGCCGGGCGCTGCCCGGGGCCTCCGAGGCGCTCATCGCGGTGGCCGCGCTGGCTGACCGCGCTGGGCTGGACCACGGGGGGCCGCTGGTGCAGTCGGTGCTGACCGGGAACATGCAGGCCACCGCCGCGGCCAAGCTGGCCGCGCTGGACCTGGACCGGTACCTGGACCTGCGGGTTGGCGCGTACGGCGACGCGCACGAGATCCGGGCCGACCTGGTGCCGCTGGCCCGGGCCCGGGCGGCCGCCGCCTACGGCGGCGACTTCGCGGGCCAGGCCACCGTGCTGATCGGCGACACCCCGCTGGACGTCGAGGCGGCCCGGCTGGCCGGCGCCCGCTGCATCGCCGTGGCCAGCGGGGGTTTCAGCGCGGCCGAGCTGGCCGCCGCCGGGGCCGGCACGGTGCTGCCTGACCTGACCGACACGGCCCGGGTGCTGGCCGCCATCGTGCCCGGGGTGCGGGATACCTTGCCGTCCGGTGACGTGTGACCTTGTGCTCTGCTGATCTGCGTGCTAGGTCAGTAATCTGACCGAAACATCAGGCCTGGGTGCCAGGCAGCCGAACTAGCCACGGGGCCGCGCCATGCTCAACCGGATCCTGCTCGCGCTGGACAGCTCCGATTCTGGGCAGGTCGCGCTCAGTTTTGCCCTGGCGCTGGCCGGCCCGGGTGCGGCGGTCCGGGTGGTGCACGTCAACGAGTTCCAGCTCGGCGGGCGCGGGCTGACCGTGGAGACCGCGGACGAGGCGACCGCGCTGGTCGCGGACGCTGTCACCGAGCTGCACCGGTCGGGTATCCAGGCCTCCGGCCTGGCCGCCGTGTCCACCTGCTTCGGGGTGGCCGACCACCTGGTGGCCGAGGCCGGCCGCTGGTCGGCGGATGTCATCGTGCTCGGCTCGTGCCGGCGGCACGGGATGCGCCGGGTGCTGAGCCGCGGTGTCCGCGAACGGGTGCTGCGGCTGACCTGTCTCCCGGTGCTCACCGCGCCGGCGCCGCTCAGGGTGGGCAAGCCGGAACTGGCCGCCGTGGCCCAGGACGCCCAGCCGCGGCGCGGCCACACCCCGCAGGACCGCACCGGCCGCTAGAAACGCACTGGAGATGCGGCTGCGGTGCCGGTAACGTGGCAGCCGCACCTGCTGCCGCCTGATCGGAGAGGCCGTTGCTCAGCTGAGGTTGCCCCGGCCCCGCGCACCATCGCGCGACCCCGCACCCTCAGGAGTTCCGGTTATGTCTACCCCGATCGTGCTTTCCGATCTCTGCTTCGCCTGGCCGGACGGGTCGTCCGTGTTCGACGGTCTCGATCTCGTCATATCGCCCGGGCGTACCGGGCTGGTCGGCGCCAATGGATCCGGCAAGTCCACCCTGCTCCGGCTGATGGCCGGCCAGCTGGCACCGGCCCGTGGCTCGGTCACCGTGGCCTGCGCTCGGCTACCTGCCGCAGGACATCACGCTGCGCCGGGACCTGCGGGTGGACGGCGTGCTCGGCATCGCCGCGGCCCGCACCGCACTGGCCGCCATCGAGGCGGGCGATGCCGCCCCCGAGCACTTCAGCGCCATTGGCGCGGACTGGGACGCCGAGGCCCGGGCCGAGGCCGCCCTGGACCGGCTGGGCCTGGGGCACATCGCCCTGGATCGCCAGGCCGGCAGCCTGTCCGGCGGCGAGTCGGTACTGCTGGCGCTGGCCGCACAGCTGATGCGGCGGCCCGGCGTGCTGCTGCTGGACGAGCCGACCAACAACCTCGATCTCGAGGCCCGGAAGGTGCTCTACGACACGGTGGACACCTGGCGCGGGGTGATGGTGATCGTCAGCCATGACCGGGAGCTGCTCGAGCGGGTGGACGCCACGGTGGAGCTCTACCACGGCGAGGCGCGCAGCTTCGGCGGTTCGGTAGCCGGCTACGAGGCAGCCATAGCGGCCGAACAGGAAGCCGCCCAGCGAGCCGTGCGGACGGCTGGGTCGGATGTCCGCCGCCAGCGGCGTGAACTGGCCGATGCCCGCATCAAGCTGGACCGCCGGCAGCGTTATGGCCGCAAGATGTGGGCGAACAAGCGCGAGCCGAAGGCGGTCATGGGCGAGCGCAAACGGCAAGCCCAGGTCTCGGCGGGCAAGCATCGCAACCTGCACCTCGATCGGGTGCGGCAGGCGGAGGAGCAGCTCACCATAGCCGAGAACGCAGTACGCGACGACGGCGAGATCCGCCTCGACCTGCCCGCCACCGCGGTGCACCCGCGCCAGGCGGTGCTGGGCCTGCGGGCGCTGCAGCCGCGCTACGGGCCCGCCGTGACCGTCCAGATAAAGGGACCGGAACGGGTTGCCCTGACTGGCCCGAACGGTGCGGGCAAGACCACCCTGCTGCACACCATCAGCGGTGAGCTGCCGCCGGCTTCCGGGGAACTGCGGCTCGCAGTGCCAGCCCGGCTGGTGCCGCAGCGGCTGGACGTGCTGGACGGGACCCTGTCCGTCGCCGACAACGTCACCCGCTTCGCGCCGCGGGCCAGCCGCAACACCATCCGGGCTGACCTGGCCCGGCTGCTTTTCCGCGGCCGCCGCGCCGATCAGGCGGTGGCGACGCTGTCCGGCGGCGAACTGTTCCGGGCCACCCTGGCGGCGCTGCTGCTGGCCGACCCGGCCCCGCAGCTGCTGATGCTGGACGAACCCACCAACAACCTGGATCTGCCCAGCGTGCGCCAGCTCACCGAGGCCTTGCGCTGCTACCGCGGAGCGCTGCTGGTGGCCAGCCACGACACGCCGTTCCTGCGCCAGCTCGGGCTCACCCGCTGGCTACACCTCGACCGTCATCTGCAGGAGATCGACCCGCTCTGAGACGGCGTTGACAACTGGAATGGCAGTACTGGTTACGATGCGGCGCATGAGGTTTGCTATCGCGATCCCGCAGTTCTTCGCGGACGGCGAGTTCGACCCGGTCGCGTTCCGGGCCTATTTCGCCCGGGTCGAGGAACTGGGCTACGACAGCGCCTGGGCCCAGGAGTCGGTGCTGGGCACCGGGCCGCAGCTGGCGCCGGTCGAGGCGATGACCTACGCGGCGGCGTGCACGGAGCGGCTGCGGCTCGGCTGCGTGGTGTTCGTGTCCACCCTGTACAGCCCGGTGCATCTGGCCAAGAGCCTGAGCACGCTGGATCAGCTCAGCCAGGGCCGGACCGAGGTCGGGGTGGGCACCGGCGGCCCCGGGCGGCCGTTCGCCGCCTTCGGGGTGGACCCGCACCGGTACGTGACCCGGTTCACCGAAGGCCTGGAGCTAATGAAGGCGCTGTGGACCGAGCCGCGGGTCACCTTCGACGGCGAGTTCTGGCAACTGCACGAGGCCGCGATGGAACCCAAGCCGGCCCAGAAACCGCACCCGCCGGTCTGGATCGGCGCCAACGGCCCGGCCGCGCTGCGCCGCGCGGTCCGGCTGGGCGATGGGTTCTTCGGCGCGGGCTCCACCCCCACCGCGACGTTCGCCGGGCAGGTCACAACCGTGCGCGAGGCGCTGGCCGCAGCGGGGCGGCCAGCCGCGGAGTTCGGCCTGGCCAAGCGGGTGTACATCGCGGTGGACGACGACGCGGAGCGGGCCCGGAGCCGGATGAACGCCGCGCTGGAACGGGTCTACGGCCGGCGGTCCGAGCAGATCGAGGCGGCCGCGATCGCCGGGAACCCAGATCAATGCGCGGCCGGCCTGCGCGCGGTGGCCGGCGCGGGCGCGGAACTGATCCTGTGCACCGCGCTGTTCGACCAGGCCGCCCAGGCCGAGCGGCTGGCCGCCGAGGTTCTCCCCCAGCTCGGCTAGCGCCTGCCCGGCAAGCCCGCGGGTGTGGGAGCTGGCCGAGGGGTACGGGCGGCCGGGACGCCGGTCAGCCTCGCGGTGACCGGGGACGTGGCGGCGCTGCCGCCGGCCGCCGCGCTGCTGGTGGTGCTGGCATTCCAGGCCGGGCTGGTCCAGGCCGGCCAGCGCGGCGGCTACCCCTCCGCACCCCGTGGCCAGCGACAACGCCGGCTGAGCGATCAGGCAGACTGGTGCTGTGGGTGAGCCGGTGTCGGAGTCGGTGCGGGCGGCGCCGGCCGCGCCGCTGCGCGGTCTGATCGGCTGGTACAGCGGGTACCGGCAGGACGGTGTGCCGCCAGCCCGGCATCGCGGGCTGCCGTCGCCCTACCTCACCCTGATCATCACGCTGGACGACCCGCTCACCGTGGCCCGGCATCCCTCGCCGGCCGACCCGCCCGGTGACTACCGCACCCTGCTCGGCGGGCTGCACACCACGCCCGCGCTGATCACTCACCCGGGGCGGCAATCCGGGGTTCAGGTGCAGCTCAGCCCGCTCGGCGCACGGGCCCTGCTCGGCCTGCCCGCCGGGGAGCTGGCCGGCCGCGACCTGGCCGCGGACGACGTGCTCGGCCGGCTGGCCGGTGAGCTGCACGAGCGGATGCGCACAGCCGCCGACTGGCCCGCCCGGTTCGCCATCCTGGACCAGCTGCTGCTGGACCGGGCCGACCTGGACCAGCAGGTCACCCCGGATATCGCCGAGGCCTGGCGGCTGCTGCTGCGCAGCGGCGGCCAGGTCCGGGCGGCCGGTCTGGCCAGCCACGTCGGCTGGAGCCCGCGGTACCTGCAGCGGCGGCTGCTGGCCGAGACCGGGCTGACCCCCAAGGCTGCGGCCCGGGTCACCCGGTTTGACCGGGCCCGCCGGATCCTGCAGCGCCAGGCGGCCGTGGCGGTGGGTGCGGCGGCTGGCGGCGGGGCGGCGACGCTGGCTGACGTCGCGGCCGCCTGCGGCTACTACGACCAGGCTCACCTGGCCCGTGACTTCCGCGCGCTGGCCGGCTGCCCGGCCGCGGCCTGGCTGGCGGACGAGTTCCGAAACGTCCAATCCACCGGCCCTGACGCCGGCGGAGACTGGGCGGCATGACAGATAACAGCCCACCACCCCAGGTCTGGCCCACCCTCCGGGCGCGCGACGCACGCGGGTTGATCCGTTTCCTGGTCGACGCGTTCGGCTTCGAGGAGACGGTGGTGTACGGCGACGGCGAGCGCGTTGACCACGCCCAGCTGTCCTGGCCGCCCGGCGGCGGCGTCATGCTCGGCTCGGTCCGGGACGACGGCAGCTGGCCGGTACCGCCGGGCTCGTTCGGCGCGTACGTGGTCACCGACGATCCGGACGGCCTGTTCGCCCGGGCCAGCGCGGCCGGTGCGGAGATCATCGCGCCGCTGCATGACACCGACTACGGCTCCCGCGACTTCGCCGCGCGCGACCCGGAGGGCAACCGCTGGTCGTTCGGCACCTACCGCGGCGAACCGCGCAAAACCTAACGGACTACCGCATCGGCGCGGTTCATTGTGCCCCCCGGGCGGGGCAGGATGCACCGCGGTCATGCGTGTCACACTGGGAGGCCCGGGGCCGGCCCACCCAGGCCGCCGGGCCAACTCGGCACCCAGCCCGGCCCGGCGCGAACGCCCGGCAAGGGTTGCCCGGGTGCGGTCGGCCGCTGCCCGCCGCGCATGTTCACCCAGGGCGCACCAAGCACCGGCACGAGACCGGCCTGAGCGCAGCCTGGCCGGGCATAGAATGGCCAGCGGCCCAGGTCGGAGCGGAACCTGGGTCGTTGCCTCGGACGGTGTCGTGATGACGCGTGATCACCAGGAAGTCGACCTCGGACTGCTGGCCGGCGTAACCGATCGCGGGCTCCGGCACCACCGGAACGAAGACGCGATGGAACTGGCCGTCGCCCAAGCCGGCGACGGCCCGCTCATCGTGGCCGTGGTCTGTGACGGGGTCTCCACCTCGACCCGGCCGGACGAGGCCTCGCTGGCCGCGGCGCAGGCCGCCGAGCAGGTGCTGACCACGGCGGCGGAGTCCGGGGCGGACCTGGTCGAGGCGTCCACCCGGGCGGTCCAGTCAGCCGGGAAAGCCGTGGCCCAGCTGGCCGAACCAGGCGCCAGCGTCCCATCGGCCACGTTCATCTCGGCCGTGCTGACCAGCCAGGCCGCCACGCTGTGCTGGCTGGGCGACAGCCGGGCCTACTGGCTGGCCGCAGCCCAGGACTCGGCCGCCGAGCAGCTCACCACCGACGACTCGCTGGCCCAGGAGATGGTCAACGCCGGGCTGCTGCAGCAGTCGGAGGCGCTGACCTCGCCGCACGCGCACGTGGTGACCCGCTGGGTCGGCGCCGACCCGGCCGAGGCGCCGCCGCACGTCGCGACGTTCGAGCCACCCGGCCCGGGGGTTCTGCTGCTGTGCTCGGATGGGCTGTGGAACTACCAGCCGGACGCGGCCGAGCTGGCCAGCCTGGCGCTGCCCCGGGCGCTGACCGACCCGCTCGGCGCGGCCAAGGAACTGGTCCAGTTCGCGATCGAGGCCGGCGGCCGGGACAACATCACCGTGGTGCTGGCCCCATTCCCGCCCGCCCAGGACGCACCGGCCCAGGACGCACCGGCCGAGGATGCACCGGCCCAGGACGCAGCGGCTGACGGCTAGCCCAGCACAGCGTCCAGCGGCACCATCGGGTCGGCCAGCCGGGCCGGGTCGGCCCGCTGCCCCGCGTACCCGGCGCGGATCAGCGCCTGGATGCCGTCCGTCACATCCCACACGTTGACGTTCATCCCGGCCACCACGCAGCCATCCTGCAGCCAGAACGCGATGAACTCGGCTGATCCGCGCTCGCCCCGGTAGATGATCTGGTCATAGAACCCCGGCTCGGGCAGCCCGGAGCACTCCATGCCCAGGTCGTACTGGTCGCTGAAGAAGTACGGCACCCGGTCGTAGGACACCGCCTGGCCGAGCATGGACCGGGCCGCGGCCGGGCCGCCATTCAGCGCGTTGGCCCAGTGCTCCACCCGGACCCGGCGGCCGAGCAGCGGGTGGGCCACGTTGGCCACATCACCGGCCGCGAACACGTCCGGATCGCTGGTCCGCATGGTCGCGTCGACCAGCACCCCGTTAGCCACCTCCAGCCCGGCCGCCTCGGCCAGGGCCACGGACGGCGCGGCGCCGATGGCCACCACGACCACATCGGCGGGCAGGTCGTCCCCGCCGGAGGTGCGTACCCCGGTCACCCGGCCGTCCTGGCCATCGTGCAGCCCGGTGGCGGTCTCGCCGAAGCGGAACTCCACGCCGTGCAACCGGTGCAGGTCGGCGAAGTAGTCGCCCAGTTCCGGGCCGAGCTGCCGGTGCAGCGCGGTGGGCTCCGGCTCGATGACGGTGACCGTGCAGTCTTTCTCCCGGGCCGCGGCGGCTACCTCCAGGCCGATCCAGCCCGCGCCCACGATGACCACCCGGGTCTCCTCGCCGGGCGGCACGGCCAGCGCGGTGGCCAGCGCCTCCGAATCGGCCGCGGTGCGCAGATAGTGCACCCCGTCCAGGTCGTCGCCGGGCAGGTTGAGCCGCCGCGGATGGGCGCCCATGGTCAGCAGCAGCCGGTCATAGCCGATCGAGCCGCCGCTGGCCAGCTCGACCCGCTTGGCGCCGCGGTCAATGGCCCGGGCCGTGACGCCGAGCTGCAGATCCACGTGGTGCGCGGGATACCAGTGCTCGTCGTGCACGTAGATCGAGGACTTGTCCGCCTTGCCCAGCAGGTAGCTCTTGGACAGCGGCGGCCGTTCGTAGGGCAGCTCCAGCTCCGAGCCGAGCAGCACGACGTTCCCGGTGAACCCGTCCTCGCGCAACGTCTCGGCGGCTTTGGCGCCGGCCAGGCTGGCGCCGACAATCACATAGGACGGTTCCCCGGGCATCTGGACTCCTTCGTCACGGCCTGCACTGAGCTAACCAGGTGACTACCCACAGGGCTGGCAACATGGCTAACGACAGCAACAGAGTTACCACTTAGCGGCACAGCCGAGCATGCCAGGCCACCGCGGACGTGTCGGTGAGCGACGCGACCTGGTCCACCACGACGCGCAGCCGGGCTGTGTCGGTGCTGGCCGCCGCGAAGGCGGGGCGCAGCGCCGGATCGAGCGTGCCCGGCGCGCCGATGCGCACCGCCGCGGCCAGCTCCATGATCAATTCTCGTTCCCGGGCCTGCGACTCGGCCGCTCCCGCCCGGCTCATCACGTAGTGCGCGGTGACCCCCTTGAGCAGCGCGCATTCCAGCCGCTGCCGCCTGGGCACCACCAGGTCGGCGGCATACCGGGTCACCGGCTGCCCGCCGGACGCGGCCAGGGTGGCGGTGTGCGCCGCCCCGCACAGCCGCCCGATCAGCTCGCTGGTCAGGTTCTTGAGCGCGGCCAGGCCGTACAGCCCGGCGTCGTACCCGGCCGGCCAGCAGGCCAGCGCCAGCAGATCGGTGAACACCCCGGCCAGTTCGGGCTCGGTGACCGAACCCGGGTTGCAATACTCGGCCGTGGTCAGCTTGACCACCGCGGCCTGCTCCACCGGGTCGGCCAGCGCGGCCAGCGTGATCAGGCCGGCGTGCAGCCCGTCCTCCAGGTCGTGTACGGAGTAGGCGACATCGTCGGCCCAGTCCATGACCTGCGCTTCCAGGCACCGGCGCCGGTCCGCGGGCGCGCCGTCCCGGATCCATGCGAACGCCTCCGCGTCGGCGGCGTAGGCGCCGTACTTGGCCAGTCCCGGGGCGGCCAGCCACGGGTACTTGAGCGTCGCGTCCAGGGTGGCCCGGGTCAGGTTCAGCCCGGCCCCGGGTACCTTGGGCTCCAGCCTGGTCAGCAGGCGCAGGCTCTGCGCGTTGCCCTCGAACCCGCCGCACGGCGCGGCGACCTCGGCCAATGCCGCCTCGCCGTTGTGCCCGAACGGCGGGTGGCCCAGGTCATGGGCCAGGCAGGCGGCGTTGACCAGGTCCGGGTCGCAGCCCAGCGCCGCACCCAGTTCCCGGCCGATCTGCGCGCACTCCAGGGAGTGGGTCAGCCGGGTCCGCGGGAAGTCCCCCGCGTCCACCGCCACAACCTGGGTCTTGGCCGCCAGCCGGCGCAGCGCCGAGGTGTGCAGCACCCGGGCCCGGTCCCGCTCGAACGCGGTGCGCTGGAACCGCCCCACGTCGACACCGGGCGCCACGGCCCGCTTGGGCGGCTCAGTCACCCAGCGGGCCGTGGCGTGGTCGTCGTAACCCGGATGCTGGTCGGTCACCTGCTGTCGCTGCCACCTGACGACTCGAGGACAACCACCCGGCCGGCCTCCAGCCGGGCGACCGGAACCCGGAACGGCGAGCAGGACACGTAGTTCAGCCCGACCTGGTGAAAGAAGTGCACCGAGTCGGGGTCTCCGCCGTGCTCGCCGCAGACGCCGAGTTCCAGCTCGGGCCGGGTGGCCCGGCCTTCCTCGGCCGCGATGCTGACCATCCGGCCGACCCCGTCCGGGTCGATGGTCTCGAACGGGGACACACCGAAGACGCCCAGTTCGATGTACCGGCTGAAGAATGCGCCTTCCACGTCGTCGCGGGAGAAGCCCCAGCCCATCTGGGTCAGGTCGTTGGTGCCGAACGAGAAGAACTCGGCCGACTTGGCGATCTCGCCGGCGATCATCGCCGCCCGTGGCACCTCGATCATCGTGCCGATCAGGGTGTGCACGTGCACCCCGGTCTCCTCCTCGACCTCGGCCAGCACCTTGGCCGTGGCCTCCTTGGAGATCTCCATCTCCTGCACCGACGCGGTCAGCGGGATCATGACCTCCGGCTTCGGGTCCTTGCCCGCCTTCTTCAGCTCGGCCGCCGCCTGCGCGATCGCCCGCACCTGCATGTCCAGCAGGCCGGGGATGACCAGCAGCAGCCGGACGCCGCGCAGCCCGAGCATCGGGTTCTGCTCGTGCAGGCGGCGCACCGCGTCGAGCAGCTTGCGGTCGTGCTCGGTCGCCTTGTCGCCGGCCAGCGCGATCTTGACCGACAGGTCGGTCAGGTCGGGCAGGAACTCGTGCAGCGGCGGGTCGATCAGCCGGATGGTCACCGGCAGCCCGTCCATCGCGTCCAGGATCTGCATGAAGTCGCCGCGCTGCAGCGGCTCCAGTGCGTCCAGCGCGGCCTGCCGGCCCGCGTCGTCGTCGGCCAGGATGAGGTCCTCGACCTTCTGCCGGCGCTCGCCGAGGAACATGTGCTCGGTGCGCACCAGGCCGACGCCGCCGGCGCCGAACCGGCGGGCCCGGGCGCAGTCGTCGCCGGTGTCCGCGTTGGCGAACACGCCCAGCCGGCGCCGCTCGTCGGCGTGCCGCATGATCCGGTCCACCGCCTTGACCAGGTCGTCGGCGTCCGCGCTCAGCCCGTCCTCGAAGTACTCGACCACCGGCGAGTCGGCCACCGGCACCTCACCGAGGTAGACCGCGCCGCTGGTGCCGTCGATGGAGATCACGTCACCCTCGCTGACGGTCACCCCGCCGGGCGCGGTGAACCGGCCCGTCCGGGTGTCCACGTCGAGCTCGTCGGCGCCGCACACGCAGGTCTTGCCCATGCCGCGGGCCACCACGGCAGCGTGGCTGGTCTTGCCGCCCCGGCTGGTCAGGATGCCCTTGGCCGCGATCATGCCGTGCAGGTCGTCCGGGTTGGTCTCGCGGCGGACCAGGATGACGGCCTTGCCCGCGGCGGCCTGCTCGACCGCCTTGGCCGAGTCGAACACGGCCTGGCCGACCGCGGCGCCCGGCGAGGCGCTGACCCCCTTGGTGATCCGCTTCGGCTCCTGGCTCAGATCGAACCGGGGGAACATGAGCTGGGCGAGCTGGTCGCCGGTGACCCGGGTAACGGCCTCGTCCATGTCGATCAGGCCCTGGTCCACCAGCTGGGTGGCGATGCGGAACGCGGCGCCCGCGGTGCGCTTGCCGACCCGGGTCTGCAGCATCCACAGCTTGCCGCGCTCGATGGTGAACTCGATGTCGCACAGGTCCCGGTAGTGGTTCTCCAGGGTCTGCATGATGTCCATGAGCTGCTGGTACGAGGCGGCGTCGATCTGCTCCAGGTCCTGCAGCGGGACCGTGTTCCGGATGCCGGCCACCACGTCCTCGCCCTGCGCGTTCTGCAGGTAGTCGCCGTAGACGCCCTGCTGGCCGCTGCCCGGGTCGCGGGTGAACGCGACGCCGGTGCCGGAGTCCATGCCCAGGTTGCCGAACACCATCGCGACGATGTTCACCGCGGTGCCCAGATCGGCCGGGATCCGCTCCTGGCGCCGGTACAGGATGGCCCGGTCCGCATTCCACGAGCTGAACACGGCCTTGACGGCCAGGTCCATCTGCTCCCGGGGGTCCTGGGGGAAGTCCCGGCCAGCGTGCTCGCGGACGATGCCCTTGAAGCGGTCCACGATCCCGCGCAGGTCCCCCGCGTCCAGGTCGAGGTCGTTCTTGGTTCCCTTGGCCGTCTTGGCGTCCTCCATGACCTGCTCGAACGCCTCGCCCTCGATGCCGAGCACGGTCTTGCCGAACATCTGGATGAGCCGCCGGTAGGAGTCCCAGGCAAACCGCTCGCTGCCGGACTGCTTGGCCAGGCCGTGCACCGACTGGTCGGACAGCCCGATGTTCAGCACCGTCTCCATCATCCCGGGCATGGAGAACTTGGCCCCGGACCGCACGCTGACCAGCAGCGGGTCGTCCGCGTCACCCAGGCGGCGGCCCATCTTCTCCTCGAGCTGCCGCAGGTGCCCGGATACCTCGGCGTCCAGTCCCGCGGGCACGTCGCCGTGCTGCAGGTATTCCCGGCAGGCTTCCGTGGTGATGATGAAACCGGGCGGAACGGGCAGGCCGAGGTTGGTCATCTCGGCCAGGTTGGCTCCCTTGCCGCCAAGCAGGTCTTTGAGGTCCTTGTTTCCCTCGGTGAAGTCGTATACGAGCTTCGGCACTGAAATGCTCTCCTATGAGGTGCCGCCGGAGTGACGCCGCGGCCATGGACGTGCGGCGGCCTGGGAATGGACGGCCTTTCGGCCCGGTGCTTCGACTCTACCGAGCACGGCAGCCCAGTGCACCCAAAGCACGGTGCACCCAAAGCACGGTGCACCCAAAGCACGGTGCCAGGCGGCCCGGCCCGGGCGGCGGCGGAAATTTCCGGCCGGGGCCGAGCAGCGGATCGCCGCCCGGGGAGTCTCTGAGATATGGAATCCGATGCCGCGGTGCATCCCGGCCAGCCGGCCGGCACCGAACCGGCCGACGCCGCGGTGACCGCGCTCTACCAGGCGCACGCGCTGGGCCTGATCCGGCTGGCCTACCTCATGCTCGGCGACGCATCCGCCGCCGAGGACGTGGTACAGGCGGTCAACGACGCCCAGACGTTCGCCGCCCTGCTCACGCCGGACGGCAGCAAGATCGTCTCCGCGACGGACACCCAGACCCTGCGGCCACCGAGCGCGGAACTCGCCTTCACCGAGTTCTCCGCCCGGACCGGGCATGTGCTGGCGGAGCGCGACCGCTGGCGGCTCACCGGGCACTGGCCAGAGCAGGAGGAGGAGGTGCTGTGGTCGAACGCCGACGGCAGCACGCTGATCGTGGTGGCCCACCGGCCGGGCGCGGCCGCCAGCTCACAGGGCGACTTCCCGATCCAGTTCGGCATACTGCGCGGCAACCGGTACACGCCGCTGCCCGGCGCGCCCAATCTTAACCAGCTGAGCGTCTGGCCGACCTGGTAGCCGTCACGCCTCCACGGACCGGCGACACTAAGGGAGATGGCGGTCGTCGGCGGGAACGGAGGGGCGCGGTGGGTGAGACGGTGATCGGGCTGCTGCATCCCGGCGAGATGGGCGCTGCGGTAGGCGGCTGCCTGACCGCCCGCGGGCTCGAGGTGGGCTGGGTGCCCGACGGGCGCAGCCCGGCCACGGCCGGGCGGGCCGCGGCGGCCAGTCTGACCGCGGTGCTGGCGGTCTCGGAACTGGCCGCGCGGGCCGGCGTCATCCTGTCCATCTGCCCGCCGCACGCCGCGCTGGACGTGGCCCGCGCGGTGGCCGGCGCCCCGGGCGGCTTTGCTGGCATCTTCGTGGACGCGAACGCCATCTCGCCAGGCACCGCCGGTCAGGTCCGCGCGGTCGTGGAGCAGGCCGGGGCCAGCTACGTGGATGGCGGGATCATCGGGGCGCCCCCCGGCGGGCCGGCCGGGGCACCCGGCTGTACCTGTCCGGCCCGCGGGCGGCCGAGGTCCGGGACCTGTTCACCGGCACCGGACTGGATGCCCGGGTCATCGACACCGGCCCGGGCAGCGTGGCCGCCTCCGCGGTGAAGATGGCCTATGCCGGGTGGACCAAGGGCACCGCCGCGCTGATCCTCGCGGTGCGCGCGCTGGCCCGGGCCGGCGGGGTGGAAGACACACTGCTCGACGAGTGGGAACTGTCCCAGCCGGAGTTGGCCGGCCGGTCAGCCGCGGCCGCCCGGTCGGCGGCGGGCAAGGGCTGGCGCTGGACCGGGGAGATGACGGAGATCGCCGCGAGCATGGCTGCCGCCGGGCTGCCGGACGGCTTCCACCTGGCCGCGGCGGACATCTTCCGGCGGACCAGTCCCGGCGCGGCGGACAGCACCGAGCAGGTGCTGCGGACGATCCTGGACGGCTAGGGCCTACCGGACAGCCCTAAGCCAGCCGGGTCAGGTACAGCGTGCGTTCCCGGCCCTGGGCATCGATCAGATACGGCGGGCTCATGGTCGATGTCGCCATGCGAGGCGGCCACGGACACACCGCCACCCCGGCCAGGCTACTACACAGTGTCGTAGAAAATCAGTGTCGTAGAGAATCAATGTCCTAAGAAGATCAGTGGCGGCTGGCGAGCAACGGACCGGCCGCCCGGGCGTCTCTGGAATGTGGGCAATAATTCCTCGTCGCGGTTTCCCGCCCTGGGCGGGTCGGTGGCGCCGGGCAGCACCGGGGCCGATGGCGCGGTGCACGGAGCCGCGGACGCCGGGCAGCAGGACGCCCGGCAGGCGGTGTCCGCCTTGTACGAGGCGCACGCAGTGGGTCTCATCCGCCTCGCCGTCGTCATGCTCGGCGACCGCCCCGCGGCCGAGGATGTGGTTCAGGAGGCGTTCTGCGGCCTGTACCGGCGCTGGGCCCAGCTCGACGATCCCGGCAACGCGCAACGCTACGTCCGGTCGGCGGTGCTGAACGGCTGCCGCTCGGCGCTGCGCCGACTGCAGCGGGAGTCCCGGTCGGCCCAGCTGGATGGGTGGCTGGAGACCAGCGAGTCGGCTGAAGCCCTGGCCCTGGTCAACGCTGAGCACCGCGCGGTGCTGAGCGCACTGCGGCGGCTGCCCGCTCGGCAGCGGGAGGCGTTAGTGCTGCGGTTCTACCTGGACCTGCCCGAGCCGGAGATCGCCCGGTCCATGGGCATCAGCCCAGGCACCGTAAAGTCCACGACATCCCGCGCGCTGGCCGCGCTCGGCCGGCTGGTCCAGGAGGTCCCGTGACCACGCTCGAAGACCGCGTCCGGGCGGCGGCCCAGGCCATCGCCGGCACCGTCGCCCCGGACAGCGTCCCACCGCTCCAGCTGCCCGCCGACCCGGGCCCGCCGGGCGCGCTGGGCCGGGCGCGGCGCTGGGCGCACTGGCTCACCCCGGCCGCGGCGGCACTGGCGGTGGCCGTGGTGGTACTGGGCAGCCTGCTGCTACAGCGCGGCGGCCAGCCCGGCCTGCCCGTCTCATCGGGTCCATTGCCCGGCGGCCTGCCGCGGTACTACGCGGCGCTGGTCCAGGAGCCCAGCGGTCCGTGGTGGGCTGAGGTGCGGAACACGGTGACCGGCAAGGTGCTCGGCACCGCGGCGCCACCGCTGCCGTTCACCCGGTTCTCCGAGGTGGCCGCGGCACCCGATGACCACACGTTCGTGCTGGCCGCGATTGGGCCGCAAGGCCAGCCGTCGGTGACCCAGCTGTACGCGCTGCGGCTCGACCCGGCCACCGGCGCGGTCCGGCTCAGCCGGCTGCCGATCGCGCTGATACCGGAGCGCTGGCGGGTCAACGCGCTCGCGGTCAGCCCGGATGGCACCCGGGTGGCGGTGGCCCTGGAGCCGCCCGGGGCGGAGCGCCCCCGGCTGCAGCTGTT
This sequence comes from uncultured Actinomycetes bacterium, assembly GCA_963834705.1. Lineage (GTDB taxonomy): Bacteria > Actinomycetota > Actinomycetes > Streptosporangiales > Streptosporangiaceae > RYN-230. Next base: position 574,678 of record CAWICV010000013.1, on the reverse strand, counting down.
CTCAATGACCAGCGGGGCCCTGCTCCGGGAGTGGGGGGTGAACACGAACCGCCCGGGCGCGGCCCCGGTGATCGGCTTCATGTCCTGGGCGGCGGACGGCCGGACGCTGGAAGTCAGTTACCCGCTCCATGGGAACGGGGCCGCGCTACTCGACGTCACCCGCCCGGGCACGAACCTGCTGGCCAACAGCCGCATCGTGCAGTTCCCGAAGTGGGCCGCCCTGACCGGCATCCTGACCCTGACCGACGGCGGGCGGCTGATCGCCAGTGCGGCGGACGTTGCCAGCGCACACAACATCGTGACCGGCTGGCTGGTAGCCGAGTTCTCGGCCACCACCGGGAAGACCGTGCGCATCTTCCACCGGCAGCCGTTCCACGGCGGCCACCAGCCCATGGGCCCGGCCACCGTATGGTGGGCCAGCCCGTCCGGGCAGGTCCTGATCGCCTCGCCAGCCGCCGAGGGGCCGGGCGCCAATCAGGCCAACACTGGGCTGGGCGTGTACACCGGGCACCGGTACATCCCGCTGCCCTGGTCCCGCCGGATCACCGAGGCCGCGTGGTGACCCGATCAGCAGCCAGCTAGCCGTTCAGAAAGATAGGCCTCCAGTTGATCGACGCCGACCCGGTCCTGCTGCATCGAGTCGCGCGCCCGCACCGTCACCGCCTGGTCGGTCAGCGTTTCGAAGTCCACCGTCACGCAGAACGGGGTGCCGATCTCGTCCTGCCGCCGGTAGCGGCGGCCGATCGCGCTGGCGTCGTCGAAGTCGGTGGTCCACCGCTTGCGCAGCCGCGCGGCCAGGTCGCGGGCCTTGGGTGACAGGTCGGCGTTCCGGGACAGCGGCAGCACCGCGACCTTGACCGGCGCCAGCCGGTGGTCGAGCCGCAGCACGGTGCGCTTCTCTAGCTTGCCCTTGGCGTCCGGCGCCTCGTCCTCGGCGTAGGCGTCGAGCAGGAACATGAGCATGGACCGGTCCACCCCGGCGGCCGGCTCGATCACGTAGGGCACGAACCGGTCGCCGGAGTCCTGGTCCAGGTAGGACATGTCCTGCCCGGACGCCTTGGCGTGCGTGCTCAGGTCGTAGTCGGTCCGGTTGGCGATCCCCTCCAGTTCGCCCCACTCGCTGCCGGCGAACTCGTACCGGTACTCGATGTCCACGGTCGCCTTGGAGTAGTGCGACCGCTTCTCCGCCGGGTGGGTGTAGAGCCGCAGGTTCTCCTTGCGCACGCCGAGATCGGTGTACCAGCCCATCCGGGTGGCGATCCAGTACTCGTGCCACTCCTCGTCGGTGCCCGGCTTGACGAAGAACTCCATCTCCATCTGTTCGAACTCGCGGGTGCGGAAGATGAAGTTGCCCGGGGTGATCTCGTTGCGGAACGACTTGCCGATCTGCCCGATGCCGAACGGGATCTTCTTCCGCGAGGTCTGCAGCACGTTGCGGAAGTTGATGAAGATGCCCTGCGCGGTCTCCGGCCGCAGGTAGGCCAGGCCGTCCTCACCCTCGGTGGCGCCCAGGTAGGTGCGCAGCAGCCCGTTGAACATGCGCGGCTCGGTGAACGCGCCCCGGGTCCCGCAGTACGGGCAGGCGATGTCGTGCAGGCCGTGCTCCGGCGGGTGGCCGTGCTTCTCCTGGTACGCCTCGAGCAGGTGGTCGGCACGGTACCGGTGGTGGCAGTTCTGGCACTCGGTCAGCGGGTCAACGAACTCGGTGACGTGCCCGCTGGCCTCCCAGACCTCGCGGGCCAGGATGACCGACGAGTCCAGGCCGACGATGTCGTCGCGCTCCTGGATCATCGACTTCCACCACTGCCGCTTGATGTTGCTCTTCATCTCCACGCCCAGCGGGCCGTAGTCCCAGGCGGCGCGCAGCCCGCCGTAAATCTCACTGGACGGGTAGACGAAGCCGCGGCGCTTGGCCAGGCTAACGATCGCTTCTATCCGGTCATTGCGGGCCATCGGTACTCCATCCGGCTGGCGGTCGGCGGGTTGCCATGCGCCTCAGCGTGGCGGGCAGGACCCAGCCGCCCGGGCTCAGCGGGCGGGGACCTGCAGCAGGCGCGTTAGCCAAGCCTATTACCGGTACACCAGTCCATAGACCCGGTCCGAGTCGATGTCCACGGTGCGCTGGTGCACGGTGCGCAGGTGCGGGCCGAGATACTGCTTGATCCGGTGCGCCCCGGGCCACCAGTCCTCCGGCAGGTACGGCCCGCCGTCCAGGTTGCGGCCGCGGTCCCAGAGCGCGGCGAACGCCGGGGCCGGGGCAGCTCCGGCCGGGGCAGCCTGCACGCTGATCGTCGTGGTCCGGCCGACCAGGTGCGCCGGGCACTGCTGATCGGCGCCCGGGCGGCCGAGGTAGACCGCGTGCCGGTCATAGCGGACGCACCGGGTGGGACCGCGGCCCAGCCGGTAGACCGGCCAGCTGGCCGGCACCCGGAACGTGTATCCGCCGAACCGGACCTGCTGCAGCCGGCCGCGGTGAGCCGCGCCGGGATGGCCCCTGTCCCGGCCCGCGACCGTGCAATTTCAGCGAATGTCACAAGAGTGACGGCCACGACCACGGCAATAGTGATAGCCCGGCGCATTTGGATCCCCCCGAATGCGATGGCGCCCCCGCAGCTCGCAAGCTGGCGAGGGGCCTCGGGCAGTGCCGTTCCCTGCGCATTAAGTTGGCATGCACAGCGCCGCGCGGCGCGCCGGCGAAAGAGCGTAACTTTGCCGTCACACGGTGAAATCGTGGCCGGATTCCCAGCGCGGGCCGGCTATGGGATGGTTTGTGACTGTGGCTCGCCTGGCCGCCTGGCCCTCTGGCCGGGCCGGCGCTGAGCGGCTAGCCGGCCAGCCCGGGCACCAGATTCGGCCGTGCCCCGCCGTAGCGGCGGTCCCGGCTGGCGTATGTCTCGCAGGCCTGCCACAGGTGCCGGCGGTCGAAGTCAGGAAACAGCGTGTCCAGGAACACCAGCTCGGCGTAGGCCGACTGCCAAAGCAGGAAATTCGAGATCCGCTGCTCACCGGATGACCGGACGAAAAGGTCCACGTCAGGAATTCCCGGCTCATCCAGATATCGGGCCACGACCTTTTCGTCGATCTTGTCCGGTCGCAGCCGGCCGGCCGCCACTTCCGCCGCTATCGCCGCCGCCGCGTCGGCAATTTCGGCTCGGCCGCCGTAATTGACACAGAATTGGAGGGTGAGGACCGAGTTGTGCTCGGTCATCTGCTCGGCGTCCTCCAGTTCTTTGATGACGCTGCGCCACAGCCGGGGCCGTCGGCCCGCCCAGCGCACCCGGACGCCAACCTCGTTGAGCTGATCGCGGCGCCGCCTGATGACGTCCCGGTTGAAGCCCATCAGGAAGCGGACCTCCTCCGGAGAGCGCCGCCAGTTCTCGGTGGAGAAGGCATAGGCCGACAGGTAGGGAATGCCCAGCTCGATCGCCCCCATGATCACGTCGAACAGCGCGGCCTCGCCCATCTTGTGCCCCTCGGTCCGGGGCAGCGCGCGCTGCTTGGCCCACCGCCCGTTGCCGTCCATCACCAGCGCGACGTGCCGCGGCACCAGATCGGCCGGGATGGCCGGCGGACGCAGGCCGTCCGGGTGCGGGTAGGGAGGACGGACCAGCTTGCTCACACATGCTCCACGTGACGAAGCGAACGGATCGAGTGTTCCAGGTGCCACTGCACGTACGCCGCGACCAGGCCGCTGCACTCTACCTGGTGCCGGGGCTGGCTGGCGTCGGCCTGCGCCCAGTCGCCACGGAGCAGCGCGCGCATCAGCACGATGGTCGCCACCGCGGGGGTGGCCGCGCCGGGCGGCCGGCAGGACCGGCAGGTCAGCCCGCCCGCGGGCACCGCGAACGCACGCGATCCGGACCGCTGCGCGGTTTCGTTTTCCGCTGCCACCGCCGCGGCGGGGGGGCCGGGGGCGGCGGCTGGCCGCCGCCCCTCGCGCGGAGCGCGACCGGAACTGTTGAGCGTCCCCAGCTGGTCCCGGCCGGCTTCGCCGGCCTCGGCCGGAGGGCGATCGGGGGGCCCGGGGGCGGCGGCTGGCCGCCGCCCCTCGCGCGGAGCGCGACCGGAACTGTTGAGCGTCCCCAGCTGCTCCCGGCCGGCTTCGCCGGCCTCGGCCGGAGGGCGATCGGGGGGCCCGGGGGGTCGCCCCCCCGGATCAACACTGTCTGGCGTGCCGCAGACCGCGCACTCGTCCAGTGCGGGTGCGTACCCGGCCACGGCCAGGGTGCGCAGCAGATAGGCGTCCAGCACCAGCCGCGGGTCGTGTTCCGCCTCGCCGAGCGCCCGCAGCCCGCCGATCAGCAGCAGGAACTGCCGGATGAGCGGTTCTTTCTCGACCGGGGTGAACCGCTCGGCCGTCTCCAGCATGGCGGTACCGCTGGTGTACCGCGGGTAGTCCGCGGCCAGTGGCTCGCCGTACGGCCGCACCGTCTCGGCCTGCGTGATCACGTCCAGCGAGCGGCCGGTGTAGAGCAGCAGGTCCACGTGGGTGAATGGCTCGAGCCGGGCACCGAACCGCGACTTGGTCCGGCGCACCCCCTTGGCCACCGCACGAATCCGCCCGTTCCGCCTGGTCAAGATGCTGATGATGCGGTCCGCCTCACCCAGCTTCTGGGTGCGCAGCACAATCCCGTCATCCCGGTACAGGCTCACCCAGCCATTCTCGCGCACGCCGGGTCATGCCCTGCCGCGGACGCGCCGCAGGGCATGACCGGGCTCTGCTTAACCCCGCCGGGACCGGTTCAGCGCGGACAGCACCGCGCGCATCGAGGCGGTCGCCGTGTTCGAGTCGACGCCCACTCCCCACCAGACCTGGCCGCCGATTTCGCATTCCACGTAGGCGGCGGCCTGCGCGTCACTGCCCGCGGAGAGCGCGTGCTCGGCGTAGTCGAGCACCCGGACGTCGATGCCGACGCTGGCCAGTGCGTCACAGAACGCGGAGATGGGCCCATTGCCGGTGCCCTCCACCTGACGCGGCTCGCCATCCACCCGGATCTCCACGCTGAGCGCGTGCTTCGCGTCCACCACGGATGAGGTCTGGTGGGTGAGCAGCGCCACCGGGCCGTCGGCCAGGTACTCGTCGGAGAACGCCTGCCACATCTCGGCCGGCGTCACCTCGCCGCCTTCCTCGTCGGTGCGCGCCTGGACCACCCGGGAGAAGTCGATCTGCAGCCGCCGGGGCAGATCGAGCTGGTGCCCGGCCTTCATGATGTAGGCGACGCCGCCCTTGCCGGACTGCGAGTTGACCCGGATGACCGCCTCGTAGCTGCGGCCCACGTCCTGGGGGTCAACCGGCAGGTAGGGCACCTCCCAGCGGAAGTCGCGGACCGGCGTGCCCGCCGCCGCCGCGTCCCGCTCCAGCGCCTCGAACCCCTTCTTGATCGCATCCTGGTGCGACCCGGAGAACGCGGTGTAGACCAGGTCGCCCGCGTACGGGTGCCGCGGGTGCACCGGCAGCTGGTTGCAGTACTCGACGGTGCGCCGGATCTCGTCGATGTCGGAGAAATCGATCATCGGGTCGATGCCCTGGCTGAACAGGTTCAGCCCGAGCGTGACCAGGCACACGTTGCCGGTCCGCTCCCCGTTGCCGAACAGGCAGCCCTCGATCCGGTCGGCCCCGGCCAGCACGGCCAGCTCGGCGTCGGCCACCGCGGTTCCCCGGTCGTTGTGCGTGTGCACGGACAGGCACACGTGTTCCCGCCGGGACAGGTTGCGGCTCATCCACTCGATCTGATCCGCGTACACGTTCGGGGTGGACCGCTCGACGGTGCACGGCAGGTTGAGGATGATCTCCCGGCCGGGGCCGGGCTGCCACACGTCCATCACCGCGTCGCACACGTCGAGCGCGAAGTCCAGCTCGGTGTCCATGAAAATCTCGGGCGAGTACTCGTAGCCGAAGTCGCAGTCGCCCAGGTATTGGTCGGCGTACTTGATCACGGACCGGGTGCCCTCCACGGCCAGCGCCTTGGTCTCCGCCCGGTCGTTGCCGAACACCACCCGGCGGAACACCGGCGCGGTCGCGTTGTACAGGTGCACGGTGGCCCGCGGCGCTCCGGCCAGCGACTGGACGGTCCGCTCGATAAGTTCGTCCCGGGCCTGGGTCAGCACCGAGATCTGCACGTCGTCCGGGATCCGGCCGTCCTCGATGAGGCTGCGCACGAAGTCGAAGTCGGTCTGGCTGGCCGACGGGAAGCCGACCTCGATCTCCTTGTAGCCCATCCGGATCAGCAAGTCGAACATGGTCCGCTTACGGGCCGGGCTCATCGGGTCGATAAGGGCCTGGTTGCCGTCCCGGAGGTCGGTGGACAGCCACCGGGGGGCCCTGGTAATGCTCTGGCCGGGCCAGGTCCGGTCCGGCAGGTGCACCGGGCGGAACGGCGTGTACCGCTGGCAGGGCATGCCACTCGGCTGCTGCCGGACGCCATGGTGTGGTTCCTGGCCCGGCACCTGATCATGAGGTACGTGCGGCTGGACAGAGTCCTGCTGGGGTTGCATGGGAAGATTGGCTCCTGTGCCGATCGGGCGGCGGCCAGCAGTCACGCCAATAACCCGCGGCGAGGGAGCCGGCCTTAACGGCCCCCGCCGCGGCGGATAAGCAGGAGCAGTCCGCACATGGCAGAAGCGACACTAGCAGACACCCGCGCCCGGACTCCAAGCCGCCGTCCGCCATGTGGGATGGGGCGGGTCAGTCGTAGAAGCCGAGGCGGCGCAGCTGCTTGGGGTCGCGCTGCCAGTCCTTGGCCACCTTGATCCGCAGATCCAGGTACACCTTGGTGCCGAGCAGGGCCTCGATCTGCTGCCGGGCCCGGCTGCCCACTTCTTTAAGCCGGGCCCCCTTGGCCCCGATCACGATGGCCTTCTGGCTGGGCCGCTCCACGTACATGACGGCGTAGACGTCGATCAGGCCGGGGCGGCCCGCCCGCGGGCCCATCTCCTCGACCAGCACGGCGATGGAGTGCGGCAGCTCGTCACGGACCCCCTCCAGGATGGCCTCCCGGATCAGCTCGGCCACCAGCCGCTGCTCCGGCTCGTCGGTCAGCTCCCCGTCCGGGTACAGCGGCCGGCCCGGCGGCAGATGCGACACCAGCACGTCGGCCAGCACGTCGAGCTGGAACCCAGTCACCGCGGCGACCGGCACGATGTCCGCCCAGTCGCCGAGCCCGGCCACCGCCGTGAGCTGTGCGGCCACCTCGGCCTGGCTGGCCTGGTCGGTCTTGGTCACGATGGCCACCACCGGCGTCTTGCTGGCCAGCCCGGCCAGCTCCTTGGCCAGGTAGCTGTCGCCCGGGCCGATGCGCTCGCCAGCGGGCACGCAGAAGCCGATCACATCGACCTCGGTCAGCGTGGACCGGACCAGGCTGTCCAGCCGCTCGCCGAGCAGGGTGCGCGGCCGGTGCAGACCGGGAGTGTCCACGATGATCAGCTGCGCGTCCGGCCGGTGCACGATGCCCCGGATGGCCCGCCGGGTGGTCTGCGGCCGACTGCTGGTGATCGCGACCTTCGTGCCTACCAGCGCGTTCATCAATGTCGACTTGCCGACATTGGGCCTGCCCGCGAAGCAGGCGAAGCCGGATCGGAATTCCACCCCGTGATTGTAGTTGGGTGGCCGCCCTGGTCAGGGAAGCAGCGTTTCGCGCAATACTCCGTTGCCGCCGGCGTGGAACACGACGGCGCTAGGGCCGACCTCGCGGACCACGGCCAGGTCGGCCGGATCGGCCGCGTCGGCGTCGCTGACCAGCGCGGCGGCTTCCAGGCTGGACGCGCCGCTGGACACCGCCATGGCCACGGCGAGGCGGAGCGCGGACAGTTTGAGCGAGGGCAGAGCCACCGCCGCGGCCGCGTACGTCCGGCCGGTCTCGTCCCGGACGGCCGCACCCTCGGCCGCGGCCACCCGGGCCCGCGCCGACCGGGCAAGGGTGATGATTTTCAGGTCTTCCGGGCCTGGCTCCACCGCGCTCACCTGGCCGAGTGTAGTGGTGCGCGGCGCACCATCACATCAGTCCCCGGCTGCCTCTTTTGTCGCAGGCTCACCTGCAGGCGCCGGCGCCCCATCCCGCTCGACGGTGACCGTGCCGATCCGGTTCCGCCGCCCGGCCAGGCTCTCCGCGGTCAGCCGCAGCCCGGCCACGGTGGCCACCGAGCCGGCGATCGGCACCCGGCCGATGGCATGGGCCAGCAGGCCGCCGACGGTTTCCACGTCCTCGGCCTCGATCGTGGTGCTGAACAGCTCCTCCAGGTCGGTGACCGGCAGCCGGGCGGTGACCCGGGCCCGGTCCGGGGACAGCCATTCCACCGCCGGCTGTTCCTGGTCGTACTCGTCGGTGATCTCGCCGACGATCTCCTCCAGGATGTCCTCGATGGTGACCAGGCCCGCGGTGCCGCCGTACTCGTCGATGACGATGGCCACGTGGGTCCGGCGCTGCTGCATCTCCTTGAGCAGTTCGTCCACCGGCTTGCTCTCCGGCACGAACGTGGCGGGCCGCATCACCGTAGTGACCGGCTCGACCAACTCCCGCTCCGGGTGTTCCTGGCTGATCGTCACCAGGTCCTTCAGGTAAGCGATGCCGATGATGTCGTCCTCGTTCTCGCCGACCACCGGGATCCGGGAAAAGCCGCTGCGCAGCGCCAGGGACAGCGCCTGGCGAAGGGTCTTGTGCCGCTCGACGAACACCATCTCGGTACGCGGCACCATGACCTCGCGGACGATCGTGTCGCCCAGCTCGAACACCGAGTGGATCATGGCCCGGGCGCCGGGCTCGATCACCTGGCGCTGCTCCAGCAGGTCGACCAGGCCGCGCAGTTCCTCCTCCGAGCCAGCCGCGTCCCGGGCGGACCGGCCCGGGGTGAGCAGGTTGCCCAGCGCCAGCAGCAGCCGCGGGATCGGGCCGAGCAGCCGGACCACCGGATACAGCACGTCGGCCACGGCCAGCGCGGCGCCCCGCTCGTACTGGCGGCCGAGGATCCGCGGCCCGATCCCGGCCAGCAGGTACAGCACGGCGATCATGATGACCAGGACCAGCAGCAAGGTGCGCCAGCCGTGGCCCAGGTAGTACTCCAGGGCCGCGGCGACCAGCACGATGGCCCCGGTCTCGCAGGCCATCCGGATCAGCAGCAGCACGGCCAGGTAGCGCCCCGGCTCGGCCAGCACGGCCCGCAGCCGGGTGACTGCCCGGCCGCGGCTGCCCTTCCGGCCGCGGGCCAGGTCCCCGGCCCCGGACCCGGACATCCGGGTGAGCGCGACCTCGCCGGTGACGCACAGCCCGGCCAGCCCCGCGAGCGCGACGGCCGCGACGATCAGCCAGGCCATACCGGACTCATCCCCGCTCGTCCTGACGTTTTACGGCCGGCCCAGGCTCCTGGTCACGGGCCGCGCGCCAGGACCGGATCAGCTCGTCCTGCAAGCCGAACATGGTGGCCTTCTCGGCCGCCTCGGCGTGGTCGTAGCCCAGCAGGTGCAGGATGCCGTGCGTGCACAGCAGCTCGAGTTCGTCGCGCAGCTCGTGCCGGGCCTGGGCGGCCTGGCCGGCGGCCACCTCCGGGCAGAGCACCACGTCGCCGAGCAGCCCCGGTTCCTCCTCGGGATCGGCGCTGCCGCCCTGGTCGGCGTGGCCGCTGCCGGGCGGCGGCGGGCGGAGCTCGTCCATCGGGAAGGCCAGCACGTCAGTCGGGCCCGGCTCACCCATCCAGCGCTCGTGCAGGTCGGACATGGTGGCCCGGTCCACCAGCAGCACGGACAGCTCGGCCAGCGGATGCATCCGGAGGTCATCGAGCACGTGCCGGGCCAGCGCGGCGAGGTCGGCCTCGTCCACCTCGACCCCGGACTCGTTGGCGATCTCGATACTCACTGCGCTCGCTTACGCCGCTGCGGGGCCGGGGTGGACCCCCGCGCCCTCGTGTCGTACCGCTCGTACGCGTCCACGATGTCCCCGACCAGCCGGTGCCGGACCACGTCGTGGCTGGTCAGCCTGGAGAAGTGAATGTCCTCGATGCCGTCCAGGATGTCCTGCACGATGCGCAGCCCGCTGGCCTGCCCGGCCGGCAGGTCCACCTGGGTGATGTCCCCGGTCACCACGATCTTCGAGCCGAAGCCGAGCCGGGTGAGGAACATCTTCATCTGCTCGGCCGAGGTGTTCTGCGCCTCGTCCAGGATGATGAACGAGTCGTTCAGCGTGCGGCCGCGCATATAAGCCAGCGGCGCGACCTCGATGGTGCCCGCGGCCATCAGCCGCGGGATCGACTCCGGGTCGATCATGTCGTGCAGCGCGTCGTACAGCGGCCGCAGGTACGGGTCGATCTTCTCGTACAGCGTGCCGGGCAGGAAGCCGAGCCGCTCCCCCGCCTCCACGGCCGGCCGGGTCAGGATGATCCGGTTGACCTCCTTGGCCTGCAGCGCCTTGACCGCCTTGGCCATGGCCAGGTAGGTCTTGCCGGTGCCGGCCGGCCCGATGCAGAACACGATGGTGTGCGCGTCGATGGCGTCCACGTAGCGCTTCTGGTTCAGCGTCTTGGGCCGGATCGTCCGGCCCCGGGACGACAGGATGTCCAGGGTCAGCACGTCGGCCGGCCGGACGCCGTGCTTGCGGCGCAGCATGGCCACGACCCGCTCCACCGAGTCCGTGGTCAGCTCGGCCCCGCCCGCCAGCAGCTCGGTGAGCTCCTCGAACAGGCCAGCCACCCGCCCGATCTCCGCAGCCGGGCCGGTAATCGTGATCTCATTCCCGCGCACATGAATATCGGCGTCGAATGCCTTCTCGATCACATGCAGGAGTTCATCCCGGGAGCCCAGCAGGCTGACCATTGAGCGGTCATCCGGGATAACGATCTTGACCTGCGCGTCACCGTCGCCGGCCGGCTGACTGCCGGACGACTCGCCAGATCTATCTGCCAATTCCTACTCTCCGCCTGGGCGCAGGCGCCTGGCCGCGCCCGTACCCCGTCATGCTATCCACCCGACGTCAGCCCGGGGGCCAACTGAGCGCTCGTCCGCCCAGGACATGCGCGTGCACGTGCGGCACCGTCTGACCAGCGTCCACCCCTGTGTTGAAGACAACCCGGTACCCTCGGCCGGCGATTCCCTCCGCCTCGGCCACCTTGGCCGCCTGCCCGGTCAGTTCGGCCAGCAGGCCGCCGTCCGCGGACAGCGCGGCCAGGTCCGGGTAGTGCTCCTTCGGGACCACCAGCACGTGGGTGGGCGCCTGCGGGTTGATGTCGCGAAAAGAAACGGTCCGCGGCGACTCGAGCACCCGCGATGCCGGGACACCGCCCGACACGATCCTGCAGAATAGACACTCCGGCACAGAGGGATCTTAGCTTGTCTCCCTCCGGTAACAGTCATGACATATATGGTTGCGATGGTGCTTCCCCCGCGGCGCCGCCTCGTGCACAACCTAGCGTGCACAGCGACGCAATTGCGCCTACCCGGCCCAGCCGGGCGCACTGGGGTGAGCACACGGACTCAGACCCTTGGGGGGGAATGATTCGTGAAGGCAAGCGGCGGGGGCGGGTCGCGTGCACGCACTCGACATGCCAGGTGAACCTGACGGCGTGGTAACGCGTCCCATTGATGTGACCGAGACGTTGGTGGCCAATGGGCTCACTGCAGCACCACTCGAGTGGGATGCAGACCGGGCTGTCACGGCCATCTACAGCGAGCACTACCGCTCGCTGGTGCGCCTGGCCGCCTTCCTCGTCCGCGACAACGCGACGGCCGAGGAAGTGGTCCAGGACTCCTTTGTCGCCATGCACGGGGCCTGGCGGCGGCTACGCGATACAGACAAGGCACTGTCCTATCTCCGGCAATCCGTAGTCAACCGGTCACGTTCAGTTCTCCGGCACCGGATCGTGGTGGATAAGAACACCCCTAAGCCACCTCCGGACATGCCGAGCGCCGAGCACGGCGCGATCATCCAGCTGGAGCGCTCCGCGGTGGTCACCGCCCTGCGGGCGCTCCCGGAGCGGCAGCGGGAGGCCCTGGTACTGCGTTACTACGGCGATATGTCAGAAGCCCAGATCGCCTCGATGATGGGTATCAGCAGGGGAGCAGTCAAGAGTCACACGGCCCGGGCCATGTCGGCCCTGCGGACCGTGCTCGAGCGGGACACGTAGGGAGGGCCAGCAGGGGCGAGAGCCTCCGGCGGCACGCATGATTTCACAGGATCGGGACTTCGAGGACATCCTCCGCGGCGCGCTGCGCGCGGCGGCGGAGTCCATCGAGCCTGCCGGTAACGGACTAGAGCGGATCCGTCGCCGGTCGCATTCGCGACGGTCTGCCCGCACCATGCTGGCCAGAGCCGCGGACTGGCTCAGGCTGTACCGGATCCGGCTGTCTGTCCGGCTCGAATCCCTTCGCTGGGAGCTGAGCCAGCGCGGCATCGGCCAGCCGCCCACCGGCCCAGACCATGATGGCCGAACGCCAGCTGGTAAGACGGCCGCCCGGCTCGGCCCGGCCGCTGCCTGGCTCAAGCCCGCATCCGCGGTGGCGGCCGTGGTCGCGATCGTGGTGATCGGCGTCCTCACGCTGAACCGGATGCAGGCGGCGGTGATCACGCCGACCAACGCGGTCACCTCACCAGGCCACCAGCACGCGCCGGCTGCCGCGACCGGCCTGGCCACCCCGGGTCCATGGACGGTGCCGATCGGCGTGAGCACGAGCCAGCCGCCCAGCTTGTCCAAGAAGAAGGCCACACTTGCGACGCCCGCGGTGGCCTGCACCCCGACGCCCACGCCCAGCGCGACGCCGGACCCGACAGCCAGCGCCCCGGCCAGCCCGACACCCACGCCGAGCGACACCACGACGACCAGCCCGTCGCCGACGCCGAGCGGGAGCGGCAGTCCCACGAACACCCCGACCAGCGGTACCGGTGGCGGCACGGCCAGCGCCTCGGCCAACGTCACGAAGGCCACGAACGACGTCATGTTCGCCCCGGACACCGGCGTCGGCTGCGGCAGCGCGGCCAAGAAGGCCACCGCAAAGACGCACGCCTCGTCGTAGGCGGCTCAGGTCCAGCGGCTGTGTTGATCCGGGGGACGACCCCCGGACCCCCCCGGGGTCGCTGGCTCGGCGGGAACACGCCTCCGGCGCGGCCCGTCTCGCCCGCCAATGGCCAGGCCCAGCGGCTGTGTTGACCCGGGGGACGACCCCCGGACCCCCCGGGATCGCTGGCTCGGCGGGAACACGCCTCCGGCGCGGCCCGTCTCGCCCGCCAATGGTCAGGCCCAGCGGCCTGACCGGGTGAGCAGGACGGCGGCGGCCACTGGGCCGGCGGTCGAGGTACGGAGCACGGTGGGGCCGAGGTGCGCGGTGACGGCGCCGGCCGCGGCCAGTGCGCTGATCTCCGCTGCGGCGATGCCGCCCTCCGGCCCGACGATCAGCAGGATTTCGCCGGTGCTGGGCAGCGGTAGCGCGCCGAGCGCGGTCTCCGCCGCCGGGTCGAGCACGATCGCGCAGGCCGCGGCGGTCACCCGGGCGGTCAGGCCGGGCAGCCCGGCCGGCCCAGTCACTTCGGGGAACCGGGCCCGGCGGGCCTGCTTGCCCGCTTCCCGGGCGGTGGACCGCCACCGGCCCAGCGCCCGGTCGCCGCGCTGCGCCGACCAGCGCACCACACAGCGCTGGGCGGCCCAGGGGATCACCACGTCCACGCCGACCTCGGTCATCAGCTCGACGGCCAGCGGGCCGCGGTCCCCCTTGGGAATGGCCTGGGCCACGGCCACGGCCGGGTCGGCGGGCGGGATCGTGCGCCGGTCCCGTACGGCCAGTTCCAGCGTCCCGCGCTGGACCCGGGTGATCACGCATTCGGCCAGCTGCCCGGCGCCGTCGGTCAGGTCCACCCGCTCGCCCGCGGTGAGCCTGCGCACGTCGGCCGCGTGCCGGCCTTCCGGCCCGGACAGCACCACCTGGTCCCCGGCCAGCTCGGCCGGGTCGGCCAGGAACATAGGGGGGGTGGCGTTACCGCCCGTTGAACGCGTCCCGCAGCCGGGAGAAGAAGCCCTGCTGACCCGGGGCGAACCGGCCCGGAGGGGTCTCCTCGCCACGCAGCGCGGCGAGCTGCTTGAGCAGCGCCTCCTGCGGCTCGTCCAGCTTGGTCGGGGTCTCCACCGCGATGTGGATGATCAGGTCGCCGCGCCCGGAGTCGTTCAGGTGCTGCACGCCCAGCGCGTACATCGGGACGACCTGCCCGGACTGGGTGCCAGGCCGGATGTCCAGATCCCGCGGCCCATCCAGGGTCTCCACCGACAGGCTGGCGCCGAGCGCCGCGGCCACCATCGGGATGGTGACCGTGCAGTGCAGGTCATCGCCCTGCCGCTCGAAGATGGGGTGCGGACGCTGCAGGATCTCCAGGAACAGGTCGCCGGGTGGGCCGCCGCCGGAGCCGATCTCACCCTCGCCGGCCAGCTGGATGTGCGTGCCGTCCTCGACCCCGGCTGGGATGCGCACCTTCATCGTGCGCCGGGTCCGCACCCGGCCGTCCCCGTCGCACTCCGGGCACGGCCGCCGGATGACGGTGCCGAACCCGCCACAGTGCGGGCACGGGCGCGACGTCATCACCTGGCCGAGGAACGACCGGGTGACCTGGCTGACCTCACCGCGGCCACCACAGACGTCACAGGTCTCCGGATGGGTGCCCGGCGCGGAGCCCTCACCGGAACAGGTCGGGCAGACCACCGCGGTGTCCACGGTCAGCTCCCGGGTGGTGCCGAAGGCGCACTCGGCCAGGTCGAGCTCGACCCGGATGGTCGCGTTCCGGCCGCGGCGGGCCCGGCTGCGCGGTCCCCGGCCGCCGCCCGCCCCGGCCCCGAAGAACGCGTCCATGATGTCGCTGAACGGGAACCCGGCGGGCCCGAACGGCCCGGCGCCCGGGCCGCCCCCGCCGTTGGGCGCCAGCGGGTCTACGCCCTGGTCGTACATCTGCCGCTTGCCCGGATCGGAGAGCACCTCGTAGGCCCGGGTGATCTCGTTGAACCGCTCATGGGTCTGCGGGTCCGGGTTGACGTCCGGGTGCAGCTCACGGGCGAGCCGCCGGTAGGCCTTCTTGATCTCGTCGGGCGGCGCATCCCGCCGTACGCCGAGCGCGGCGTAGTAATCAGTAGCCACTACGACCCCGCCAGGATCTGGCCCACGTATCGTGCCACCGCGCGCACTGCTCCCATCGCCGTTGGGTAATCCATCCGTGTCGGGCCGAGCACCCCAAGCCTGGCCAGCATCTGGTCTCCGGTCCCGTACCCCGCCGCCACCACCGAGGTACTGTGCAGCCCTTCGACAGGGTTCTCCGCGCCGATCCGGACGGTGAGGGCAGGGTGGTCGCCGGACTCGCCCAGCAACCGCATCAACACCACTTGCTCCTCCAGCGATTCCAGGACCTCGCGCAGGCCCTTGGAAAAGTCCGTTGCGGTCAGGTTGGCCGCGCCGCCGACGACAACACGCTCGTCGGTCCGCTCGACCAGAGTCTCCAGGATGACCGAGAACACCGCAGCCGCGTTGGGCCGCTCCGCCGCCTCGACCAGGGTGGGCAGGTCGGCGATCACCGATGCCGCCTCGGCCAGCCTGCGACCGTCCAGGCAGGCGTTGAGCACCGCCCGGAGCTGCATGACCGAATCCTCTTCGGCCTCGTCCGGCAGCTCCACCATGCGCTGCTCGACCCGCCCGGTGTCGGTGATCAGTACCAGCATGAGCCGCTTGGCGGTCAGCGGGACCAGTTCCACGTGCCGCACCGAGGACCGGGTCAGCGACGGGTACTGCACCACCGCGACCTGGCGGGTCAGCTGGGCCAGCAGCCGCACCGTCCGCATCACCACGTCATCCAGGTCGTACGCGCCAGCCAGGAACGTCTCGATGGCGCGGCGCTCGGCCGAGGACAGCGGCTTGATCCCGGACAGCCGGTCCACGAACAGCCGGTACCCCTTGTCAGTGGGTATCCGGCCCGCGCTGGTGTGCGGCTGCACGATGAAGCCCTGCTCTTCGAGCACGGCCATGTCGTTCCGGATGGTGGCCGGCGAGACATCCAGGTGATGCCGGTTGACCAGGGACTTCGAGCCCACCGGCTCGGTGGTGGACACGAAGTCTTCCACGATCGCGCGGAGCACCGCGAGCTTACGGTCGTCAAGCATGTCCCACCTCCCTGGCACTCTACCGTCCTGAGTGCCAATTTTAGGCGGTCCAGGTACCGTGACATACAAGCATGAAGTATTTGTCTGGGCAGCCCTGCCTCACGGGGGAAAGCGTGATCGTACGGTAGCGTCCGGGGCTTATGTACGGGCGAGATGTGCTGGCCACGGACTGGCGGAAACATCCTGATCCGCCGCGGGTCGAGGCGGCCCGTGGGCTGGTCGTCGAGGAAGCGGGCGGCCAGGGTTTCTGCGGCGCGGTGGTGGCCTGCGAGAAGGACGCGGTCACGCTGGAAGACCGGTTGGGCCGGCAGCGGGTGTTCCCGCTGCGGCCGGCTGCGTTCCTGCTCGATGGCAAGCCGGTCACGCTGATCAGGCCGGCCCCGGCCCGGTCGGCCACGCCAGCCCGCAGCCGTTCCGGGTCAGTGGCCGCACCGGCCAGCCGGGCCCGGGTGGCCCGGGCCAGCCGGATCTACGTCGAGGGCCGGCACGACGCCGAGCTGGTCGAGCAGATCTGGGGCGACGATCTGCGTGAGGTCGGCGTCGTGGTGGAGTACCTGGAGGGTGTCGATCACCTGCCCGCCACGGTGGCCGACTTCGCGCCCGGCCCGCAGCGCCGCCTCGGCGTGCTGGTGGACCACCTCATCGCCGGGTCCAAGGAGCAGCGCATCGCGGCCGGGGTGACTTCGCCATACGTGCTCGTGGTCGGCCACCCATTCGTGGACATCTGGCAGGCGGTCAAGCCGGCCGCGCTCGGCATCCCGCGCTGGCCGGAGGTGCCGCGCGGCCAGCCGTGGAAGGAAGGCGTGCTGCGCGGGCTGGGCTGGGGCACCGACACCGCGGCCGGCTGGAAGCGCATCCTGGCCGCGGCACGCAGCTACACCGACCTGGAACCGGAACTGCTCGGCCCGGTGGAAGAGCTGATCGACTTCGTCACCGGGCCGGGTACTGACTAACGTGTAGTAGATGCAGCCCGCTGCCCAGCTCGACGCCGGCCCGCCGCCCGGGGCGGCCCCGGCCGGCCGCCGTGAGGTGCACCGCGCCATGCTGGCCTACCTGGGCGTGCCGTTCACCCTGTGCCTGCTGCCGCTGGCCCTGTACCTGGCCAGTCTCCGCGGCCACTCGTTCGCCCGGTGGCACGCCGCCCAGGCGCTGAACGTGGCTGTCACGGCCCTGCTGTACACGGTGTGCGGGCTGATCGTGGGCGGCGTGCTGGCCCTCGACTCGGTCCAGGTGGCCACGCTCATCGCGGTGCCGCTGCTGGCCGTGCTGTGGATCTCGGTGCTGGTCGTGCTGGTCCGCGCGGCCAGCGCGGCCAGCCGGGGCGAGCAGCAGCCAGCGCCGCGCTGGCTGCGGGTTAGCCGGTAACGCCGCGGATCACCGCGTCGGCGAGCAGGCGGCCGCGCCTGGTCAGCACCAGCCGGCCGGCCGCGTACGCCGCGCCGCCGGCCAGCCCGTCCCGCACCGCGGTCCGCGCGGCCGCCTGGCCGTCCGGGCTGAGCAGACCGACCGGGCAGCCCTCCGCCAGCCGGGTGCGCAGCATGATCTCCTCGAGGCGGCGCTCCGCGCTCGTCAGCACCTCCCGGGCCTGGCCTGGGCTGGCCCCCTCGCAGATCCGGGCCGCGTAGGCGGCCGGGTGCTTGACGTTCCACCACCGGGTGCCCGCCACGTGGCTGTGCGCACCAGGCCCGATCCCCCACCAGTTGCCGCCGGTCCAGTACAGCCGGTTGTGCTGGCAGGCGGCTGCTGGCCCGGCGGCCCAGTTGGATACCTCGTACCAGGTCAGGCCCGCGCTGGAGAGCAGGTCATCGGCCAGTAGATAGCGCTGCGCCATGATGTCGTCGTCCGGTTCCGCCACCTGGCCGCGGCGGATCCGGGCGGCCAGGCGGGTGCCCTCCTCGATGATCAGCGCGTAGGCGGAGATGTGGTCCGGGCCGGCCGCCAGCGCGGCCTCGACCGAGGCCCGCCAGTCCGCGTCGGTTTCGCCTGGCGTGCCGTAGATGAGGTCCAGGCTGACGTGCTCGAAGCCAGCCTGCCGGGCCCACCGGGCGCACTGGGCGGGCCGGCCCGGCCGGTGCTCGCGGTCCAGCACGGCCAGCACGTGCGGCGCGGCGCTCTGCATGCCGAGCGAGATGCGGGTGAGGCCGGCCGCGCGCAGTCCGGCCAGCGACTGCTCGTCCACGCTCTCCGGGTTGGCCTCGGTGGTCACCTCGGCCCCCGGGGCCAGGCCGAACTCGCCGTCGATGACCCGGAGCAGCTCACCGAGCTGGCCCGGGGCCAGCAGCGTTGGCGTGCCGCCGCCGAAGAACACGGTGCGCACCGGCGGGCACCGGTCCCCCAGCACCTGCCGGGCCAGCCGGAGCTCGGCCGCGGCCAGACCCGGATAGCTGTCCCGGGACGCCCCGCCGCCCAGCTCGGCGGCGGTGTAGGTGTTGAAGTCGCAGTACCCGCACCGGGTGCGGCAGAACGGCACGTGCACGTAGATGCCGAAGTCCGGGCCGGCCAGGCCGGACAGTGCGCTGCCCGGCAGCCGTCCGTCGGCCGGCACCGGCTGGCCAGCCGGCAGCGCCCCAGGCATGGTCAGCCAGCCGCCAGGGGGCGGACGCCTTCGGGGGCCGGGGGTTCCGGGGGTAGTCCCCCGGGAGAGCAGAGCGGGGGGTCGTCCCCCCGGGCTAGCACTCCCGCCGCCACATCGTCCCACGCGGGGTCGCGGTCCTGGGCCGCGACCAGGCGGCGCATCAGGGCCACGTCACCGTAGTAGGCGCGCATCGCCTCGGCCACGGTCACGCTGGCCGCTGGCCGGCGCAGCACCTCGGCCGGGTCGCCGGCCGCGACGGTGCCCTCGGTGAGCACCTTGAGGTAGGCGCCGGGGCGGCCGGCCGCGGCGAACCGCTTGACCCAGCCGCGCTGGGCCGCGTACTGCTCGCCCATCCAGCCGGCGAACACGCCACACGGGATGCGCACCGAGCGGACCTGGAGCACGGCGGTGCCGACCCGCCAGGTCTCGCCGAGCAACGCGCCGGACACGTCCAGCCCGGTGGTGGTCAGGTTCTCGCCGAACGTGCCGTTGGGCAGCTCCAGGCCGAGCTGCTCCACCCACCAGTCCAGGTCTTCCCGGGCGTAGGCGTATACGGCCTGCTCCACGCCGCCGTGATACTTGGTGTCGGCCTGCTCGTCGCCCTGCACACCGAGCGGGCCGATGGCCAGCGGCCCGGCGGCCGGCCGCTTGTCGATTGCGGTGCGCCGGATCCGGCCCGCCCAGCCCGCGGCCTGGGTGCGGCCGGTGTTCACCGAGATGACCAGTGCGTTCGCCACCCCTGCACGCTAATGGACCTGGCGCACCGGGTCGAACGATATTGACCGGGCTCCGGCGCGGTTATCCTGGCAAACGGGTAGCGACGGGGAGGCTGCGATGAGCATGGGTCCCGGGTACGGGCTGGCGGCCGGCGGGCCCGGCGGCATGCGGGCCTCCGACGCGGACCGGGAGCGGGCCGCCGAGGTGCTCCGGACCGGGTTCGCCGAGGGCCGGCTGGACAAGGACGAATACGACGGCCTGCTCGGCCAGGTGTACTCGGCCAAGACGCGGGCCGAGCTGGCCACGGCGACTCAGCAGCTGCCCGGCGGCGGCAGCCTGCTGTTCCCGGCGGAGGTCTCGCCGCCGGCCCGGTACGCGGCGCCCGCGGACCGCAGCAACAGCCTGGCCGTGGCCTCGCTGGTGTGCGGCATCGCCCAGTTCATCATCCCGCTGCCGACCTCGATCCTGGCCATCGTGTTCGGCCACATCGCGCGCGGCCAGATCCGCCGGACCGGGGAGAAGGGCAATGGGCTGGCCCTGGCCGGGCTGGTGCTCGGCTGGGCGCAAGTCGTGCTGGCCGTCCTGGCCCTGGTGGTGTTCGTCCTGCTGCGCGGGTGACCCTGCCGCGGCTGGCCGCGGGTACCGTGAAAGCTAGGCACGGCGGCGGGAGGCTTCGATGACGTACTACCCGGGACCGGGATACCGGATGGCGGCCGCGGCACACGGCAACCTGCGGGCATCCGACCAGGACCGGGAGCGCGCGGCCGAGGTGCTCAAGACCGGTTACGCCGAGGGCCGGGTTGACAAGGACGAATACGACACGCTGCTCGGCCAGCTGTACTCCGCGCGCACCGTCGGCGACCTGGTCACGCTGACCAGCCAGCTGCCCGGCGGCGGGACGGCGCTGCTGCCGGTGCCGGCCGGCCCGCCCAAGACCAACTCGAGGGCCGTGGCCGCGATGATCTGTGGCGTGGCCGAGTTCTTCACGTTCGGCCTGACCTCGATCCCGGCGGTCATCCTCGGCCATATGGCCCGGGGCGAGATCCGGCGGACCGGGGAGGCCGGCGCCGGCCTGGCCATGACCGGGCTCATCCTGGGCTGGCTGGCCATCGGCCTGTGGCTGCTGTTCTGGGCCGGCGTGCTGATAGCCGGGCTGAGCATGGGGTACAGCGGCGCGCACACCGGGCACATCGGCCCGGGCGGCTGAGCGGGTAACCCGGCCGGCTAGCGCTGCCGGTCCGGCTGGGTGGCCAGCGCGGCCACGAAGGCTTCCTGCGGGACCTCGACCCGGCCGATGGTCTTCATCCGCTTCTTGCCTTCCTTCTGCCGCTCCAGCAGCTTGCGCTTCCGGGTGATGTCACCCCCGTAGCACTTGGCCAGCACATCCTTGCGCAGCGCGCGGATGTTCTCCCGGGCGATGATCTTCGAGCCGATAGCCGCCTGGATCGGCACCTCGAACTGCTGCCGCGGGATCAGCTCGCGCAGCCGCGACGTCATGGCCAGGCCGTACTCCCGGGCCTTGTCGTCGTGCACGATCTGGCTGAACGCGTCCACCGGCTGGCCCTGCAGCAGGATGTCCACCTTGACCAGGTCGGCTTCCTGCTCGCCATCCGGGTCGTAGTCCAGCGACGCGTAGCCGCGGGTGCGCGACTTGAGCTGGTCGAAGAAGTCGAAGATGATCTCAGCCAGCGGCATCGTGTAGCGGATCTCGACCCGGTCCGCGGACAGGTACTCCATGCCGAGCAGCGCGCCACGGCGGCCCTGGCACAGCTCCATGATGGTGCCGATGTACTCGGCCGGGGCCAGGATGGTAGCCCGGACCACCGGCTCGAACACCTGGGCCACCTTGCCGGACGAGGCCCCGCCGGCCGCTCCGGGGGTGCCGCTGGGGAAGTCGCTCGGGTTGGTGACCCGCAGTTCGGCGCCGGACTCCATGATCACCCGGTAGACCACGTTGGGCGCGGTGGAGATGAGCGACAGGCCGAACTCGCGTTCCAGCCGCTCCCGGACGATCTCCATGTGCAGCAGCCCGAGGAAGCCGCAGCGGAACCCGAAGCCCAGCGCGGTGGACGTCTCCGGCTCGTAGACCAGGGCCGCGTCGTTCAGCCGGAGCTTGTCCAGCGCGTCGCGCAGTTCCGGGTAGTCGTCGCCGTCCACCGGGTAGAGCCCGGAGAACACCATCGGCCGCGGGTGGTCGTAGCCGGGCAGCGGGCCGGCCGCGGGCCGGGCGGCGCTGGTCACCGTGTCGCCGACGCGGGCCTGCCGGACGTCCTTGACCCCGGTGATCAGGTAGCCGACCTCACCCGCGCCCAGGTTCTCCGACGGCACCGGCTCTGGCGAGATCACCCCCACCTCGAGCGTGTCGTGCGCCGCCCCGGTGGACATCATCAGGCTCTTCTCCCGCCGGGTCAGCCGACCGTCCACCACCCGCACGTAGGTGACCACGCCCCGGTAGGTGTCATACACCGAGTCGAAGATCAGCGCCCGGGCCGGCGCGTCCGGGTCGCCGGTGGGCGGCGGCACCTGCTGCACGACGGCGTTGAGCAGGTCAGGCACCCCATCACCGGTCTTGGCCGAGACCCGGAGCACGTCGGCGGGCGCGCAGCCGATGATGCCGGCCAGCTCCTCGGCGTACAGATCCGGCTGGGCCGCGGGCAGGTCGATCTTGTTCAGCACCGGGATCAGGTGCAGGTCCGCTTCCAGCGCCAGGTACAGGTTGGCCAGCGTCTGCGCCTCGATGCCCTGGGCCGCGTCCACCAGCAGGATGGCGCCCTCACAGGCGGCCAGCGACCGGGACACCTCGTAGGTGAAGTCGACGTGCCCGGGAGTGTCGATCAGGTTGAGCACGTAGCGGCGGCCGTCCGGGCCGGTCCACGGCAGCCGGACCGCCTGGCTCTTGATGGTGATCCCGCGCTCCCGCTCGATGTCCATCCGGTCCAGGTACTGCGCCCGCATCTGCCGGTCGGTGACCACCCCGGTGAGCTGCAGCATCCGGTCGGCCAGGGTCGACTTGCCGTGGTCGATGTGCGCGATGATGCAGAAGTTCCGGATCACGCTCAGGTCGGTATGACCGGGGCTGGTCGCGGGCTGCGCGCCATCCGGGAGGACCTGCTCGGGCACTGCTGGCACAGAAATCCGCCTGGTTCGAATCGGGCTTGGTTCTCCATGGTCGCATGAGGCCGCCGATGCCCGGTCCCGCGGCCGCCGATGCCCGCTCCCGCGGCCGCCGGCCCCGGCCCTGCGCTAACCGCGCCGGTTTGGGGCCTTGGCCACGGGTAGGCTATCCTGCTTCGTCGGAGCGTACGCGCTGCCGCCGCTGTGCGGAGGCGCTGCCGGGGCGATTGCGCACCGGCCCCCGGCACCCAGACCAGATCCCGAGCGAGGCTTTCGCGTGGCGAACATCAAGTCCCAGATCAAGCGCAACCGGCAGAACGAGAAGGCCCGGATGCGCAACAAGGCGGTCAAGTCCGAGCTGAAGTCGTCGGTGCGCAAGTTCCGCGAGGCGGCCGACGCCGGTGACGCCGACGCGGCCACCGCCGCGATGCGGGCCGCCTGCCGCAGCCTGGACAAGGCGGCCAGCAAGGGCGTCATCCACAAGAACCAGGCCGCCAACCGCAAGTCCGCCATCGCCAAGCGCGCCGCCGAACTGGCCGCTTAAGCCACTCGGCAGTCGTGATCATGGCCTGAGTGGCGCAATAACGCCACCAACGCCATGATCACGACCTTCTTGACGTTCAGCGGCTGGCCCGGCTGGCGGCTATTTCCCTGATCGCGACCTCCAGGGCGTAGGCCGCGTTGGTGCCTTCGCCCTTGACCTGCGCGTCGGCCTGGGCGACCGCGGCCAGGGCGCGGGCCACACCTTCCGGGGTCCAGCCGCGGAGCTGCTGGCGGACCCGGTCCACCTTCCACGGCGGCGCGCCCACCTCGGCGGCCATGGCCGCGTCGGACTGGCCGCGGGCGGCGCTGCCCACCCGGCCCAGCAGCCGGACGCCCTGGGCCAGGCCGCTGGTGATCAGTACCGGGGACACGCCGATGGCCAGCGCCCAGCGGAGCATCTCCAGCGCCTCGGCCAGCCGCCCCTCCACGGCCCGGTCGGCCACGCTGAACCCGCTGGCCTCGGCCCGGCCCCGGTAGTACCGGGCCACCACGGCCTGGTCGATCACCCCGGTGGTGTCCGCGGCCAGCTGGGAACTCGCGGCGGCCAGCTCGCGCAGGTCGTTGCCGAGCGCGTCGAGCAGGGCGCGCACCCCGCTGTCCTCGATGGTCCGGCCGGCCGTGCGGAACTCGCCGCGGACGAACTGCATCCGCTCCCCCATCCGGGTGATCTTCGGGCAGTCCACCGTGGGCACCCGCCGTTTGCCCAGCGCGGTGAGCAGCGCTTTGCCCTTGACTCCGCCCGCGTGGGTGAGCACCAGCACGGTGTCCGGCGGCGGGTCGGCCGCGATGGCGGTGATTTCGTCGGCGACCGCCTTGACCGCGTCCTCGGTGCCGTGCAGCACGAGCACGCATCCGTCACCGAACAACGACGGCGCGGCCAGCGTGGCCAGCTCGCCGGGCCGCAGCTCGGCGGCCCGCACGTGGCTCACGTTGCCGGCCGGGCCGGCCGCGGCGACCAGCCGGGCCACGGCCCGCTCGGCCAGCAGCTCCTCCTCCCCCACGACCAGGGTCACCGGCCCAGTGGGGCGGTCCTGGGCGGTGGAACCAGCACGGGAGGCACGGGGCGTGGCTGAGGGCATAGCGGCAGCATGCCATGACCGGCCGGGTGGTTGTGCCGCGGCGGGCTCGCCTTACTGCGTGGCGGTGACGATGCAGCGGTGCAGTTCGGCCACGGCCTCCGGGTCGCCCTGCACGGACACCTGGCTGGGCGCGCCCGGGGTCTCCCGGTGCCACACCCAGCGCAGCACGGCCTCGGGCGGCCCGGTCACGGTCACGTCGGCCGCGCCGCCGCCGGGCCCGTCCGTCACGTCGACCCGCCCGGGGCCGGTGCGCAGCTGCCAGGCCGCGCCGTCGGTGCGCACCGTGTAGGTGTGGCCGGGCGAGCTGCCCAGTACGCCGGTGAAGTATTCGCCCCACTCGGCCACGCTGAACGCCACGAACACCTTGAGCAGCTCGTCGGTACCGTCGATGGCGAGATCGTCCGGCACCGGGGCGACCGGCTGCCCGGCGCCCAGCTCGGCGTCGATGCGGTGGATGACAGTCTCCTGGGCCATCCGCCGGATCCAGAACCCGACGGTCTGGTCGGGCGTGTACCAGGAGCCGGCCGGATCCTCCGGCCGCCGGGCGGCGAACTCGGCGCGCAGCCCGGCGTAGCTGCGGTCGAGCAGCGCGACTGGCTCCTCATCGGCCACGCCCTCCGGCGGGAACTTCTCGGGCTCGGCGCCGTCCCGCATGGCCAGGGTCTTGTGCAGGTATACGGCACCGACGTGGCGGGTCAGGTCGGCCACGGTCCAGCCGGGGCAGGTCGGCACCGGCGCGGTCAGGGTGGCTGGCACGACGGCCCGCAGCCGGGTGAAGTCGGCCGCGAGGCAGTCGAGGTACCGGGAATTCTCCATGCCGCTCAGTTCAGCACATGCCTCGGACAGCCCGGCTGGCGCTAGTTCAGCGCTACCGGCTCGCCGCCGAGCCACACCCGGCTCGGCTTGAGGCCGTAGGACCAGGCGAACGCGCCTTCGTGGTCGGCGTCCCAGAGCACGATGTCGGCGAACCGGCCGCGGACCATGCCGCCCCGGTCCGGCGCGCGCAGCGCCTGGGCGCCGCCCAGCGTGGCGGCGCGGAGCGCCTCGGCCACGCTCAGCCCGAACTGGGACACGGCCAGCGCGACCACCAGCGGCATGGAGGTGATCCCGGTGCCGCCGGGAGTGTGGTCGGAGCCCAGCGCAACCGGCACGCCCTTGTCCAGCAGTGCCCGGACCGGCGGGTTCTTGCCCACCCGCAGCGCGGTGCCGGGGCAGACCACCGCGGCCACGCCCGCCCGGGCCAGCGCGGCCACGTCCTCGTCACCGGCCTGGTGCAGCACATCCGCGGAGGCGCAGCCGAGCTCGGCGGCCAGCCGCGCCGCGCCGGTCCGGGTCTCGCCGCAGGCGTGCACCCGGGGCAGCAGCCCGGCGGCCCGGCCGGCGCTGAGGATCCAGCGCGCCTCCCGCTCGGTGAACCGGCCCTCCTCGCAGTACACGTCCACGCTGTCCGCGCCGACCGCGGCCGCGTCCGAGCACCAGGTGCCGACCGCGTCGATGTAGTCGTGGCGGCGGCCGAAGTACTCCGGCGGCACCGCGTGCGCGGCCAGGAACGTGACGTGCACCCGCGGCATGCCCGGCTCGCCCTCCAGCGAGCGCAGCATGCGCACATCGGCCAGTTCTCCGTCGCGGGTCAGGTGGTAGCCGGTCTTGGCCTCGATCGTGGTGGTGCCGCACCGCAGCCACTCGCGCAGCCGGGCCCGCACCCCGTTGCACAGGGTCCACGGATCGGTGCCCCGGGTCACCGTGACGGTTGATGCCATCCCGCCGCCGGCCGCGGCGATCTCGGTGGGCGACGCGCCACCCGCCTCCATGGCCAGTTCAGCCCAGCGGTTCCCGGCGTAGACCGGGTGGGTGTGCGCGTCGATCAGGCCCGGCGTGACCAGGCCGCCGCCCAGGTTTTCCACCGAGTTGACGTTGACGATGTCCTCGACCACGCCGGGCAGGCTGGCGGGCAGCTCTGAGGCCCGGCCGACCCAGGCGATCCGGTCGTTGTGGGTGAGGATGGCCGCGTTGCTCCAGATCTCGGACCCGGTCCAGAGACGGCCAATGTTTGTCAGCAGGCGTACGGTCACCGGCGCGCCCCCGGTGACGCGTTCCTGGCCAGCATCAATGCTCCGATCGTGGCGAACTCCGCCGTGAGCAGGCAGAAGGGTGCGTGCATGATGGGGCGTACCTGCGTCATCCGCGGTCACCTGCCATAGCTCGTTCCCTACTGGCCCCCCCCGCCAGGCGCCCGGTCGAACGGGCCGCACGGCGACCGACAGCTGGTGCTGTACGGATGCGGCCACCAACATATCGGTTCAGTTACGGTATTGCACATCAGGGTCCCTGTACAGGCACTATCACAAAGAAGTCAGACCAGAAATTAACCGCCTTTCCCGGATCTCACCGTGGGTGGCGGTCTGAGTTGCGCTGACTTCCGTACGTGTTGGTAACTTCTGTTGACGTAATACCGCCGGAAACCGGCCGCCGGGGCCCCCGCGGGCCCGGGTGGCCACGCCGCCGGCCACGCCGCATGACCGGGCCGGGTGGACCCGGCACGAGCCCATTGGACACCCGTCAGTCATCTGCCCGGGCGCCCGTCAACCGCTCGTTCCGCGCCGTTCACGTGCTGTTCAGCGCGGGTGCGGCCGGTGGACAAGCACGGTCCGGCCGGGTCCGGCGGCCCGGGCACGGCGATCCGGCCGGGCCCGGCCGGCCGCCCCAGCGGCGGCTCCCGCGACGCCATCCGGCGCCGCCCCGCAGTGGTCCGCACGACCGTCGCGGGCCGCTCCGAGGCGGCCTGTCCCGGTCCCGGCCGGAACCCCCCCAGACCGGGACAGAACCGGCGGCCGGACCGCCTGCTCCGGCGCTCACCAGGGGAAATGCCGCACGGCCGGGCTGCTGTCGGACAGCTGCGTAAAACATGTCAGGTAGCGGCCGAGGCGGACAATGCAAACCATTGCATTTACTGCGTACAACACCGTTCGCTTTACCGGATAAGGCCGTGCAAATTGCAGCGCTTCGAAATCCAGCTTCAGGCACCGGGCCACCAAGACGGCGGCCAGCGGCACTGGCGTTCGGAAAGAGGGTCAGCTGGTGGCCGGGACGGCGATGCTGTCGATCTCGGCGGCCAGGTCGGGCGGGACCCGGGCGGTCAGCTCGGTGCCGGCCGCGCCATGGTGCAGCGCGAGGACCTCGCCCTCCTGGTGGGCGCGGGCCACCAGGTCGCCGCGCACGTAGGGCACCACCGCGCAGACCTCGCGGTCGCGCTGCGGCAGCGCGTCCTCGATGGCGGCCAGCAGGCCGTCCAGCCCGGCCCCGGTCCGGGCCGAGACCACCACGCTGTGCGGCTCGCGGAGCTGGAGCGCCTTGAGCTCGATAGGATCGGCCGCGTCGGCCTTGTTGATCACCACCAGCTCGGCGACGTTGCCGGCGCCGATCTCGCCGAGCACCTCGCGCACGGCCGAGATCTGCGCCTGCGGGTCCGCGTCGCTGCCGTCCACCACGTGCAGGATGAGGTCGGCCTCGGCCACTTCCTCCAGCGTGGACCGGAACGCCTCGACCAGCTGATGCGGCAGATGCCGGACGAAGCCGACGGTGTCGGTCAGGGTGAACCAGCGCCCGGCCGGGGTGCGCGCCTTGCGTACTGCGGGGTCGAGCGTGGCAAACAGCGAGTCGTCGACCAGCACGCCCGCCCCGGTCAGCCGGTTCAGCAGGCTCGACTTGCCCGCGTTGGTGTAGCCGGCGATGGCCACCGCCGGCACGGCCCGGGTGCGCCGCTGCTGGCGCTGCACCTGGCGGCCGACTGACATCTCGGCCAGCTGGCGGCGCAGCCGCGCGGTACGGGTCCGGATCCGGCGCCGGTCGGTCTCGATCTTGGTCTCGCCAGGGCCCCTGGTGCCGATGCCGCCACCGCCAGCCACCCGGCCGCCCGCCTGCCGGGACAGCGACTCACCCCAGCCACGCAGCCGGGGCAGCAGGTATTCCAGCTGGGCCAGCTCGACCTGAGCCTTGCCCTCCTTGCTCCGGGCGTGCTGGGCGAAGATGTCCAGGATCAGCGCGGTCCGGTCGATGACCTTCGCCTTGACCACGCCTTCCAGCCGGCGCAACTGGCTGGGCGTCAGCTCGCCGTCGCAGATGACTGTGTCCGCGCCGGTCGCGGCGACCAGGGCGGCCACCTCGGCCGCCTTGCCCGCGCCGATGTAGGTGGCGGCGTCCGGGCGGCCGCGCCGCTGCACCAGGCCGTCCAGGATGACCGAGCCGGCCGTCTCGGCCAGCCGGGACAGCTCACGCAGCGAGTTCTCCGCGTCGGTCAGCGTGCCCTCGGTCCACACGCCGACCAGGATGACCCGCTCCAGGCGGAGCGCGCGGTACTCGACCTCGGTGACGTCCTGGAGTTCGGTGGACAGCCCGCTGACCCGGCGCAGTGCGTGCCGGTCCAGCAGATCCAGTTCGCCTCCGTCGGCGGCGCTAGGCCCGGCCGCGTCGCCGCCGGCGCCGTCCGGCTGGTCGGCGGGGCGGGCGGGTTGCTCGGCGGGATGGGTCATGGCCTGCTCACGGTAGGGTCCACGGACTTCGGTGTACTGGTCTGCCAATGCTGTCATGCCTCCGGGTTACGCTCACCTCAATAAACACCCGGGCCGCGCGGGTTGTGCCCCGGACGCGGCCGGGATGTGGCCGGGAACATAGGAATACTTGGGCGCGCCGTCGTTACTAACCAGTAACATGACGGTCAGCCGACGACCGGGAGGAGCGCGGCATGGCCAGCGAGGGTGGGCAGACAACCGGTGTGCAGATCACCGGCCCACGGCGAGACCGCTTCGACGAAATACTCACCCCAGAGGCCATCGACCTGGTCGCGACGCTGCAGCGGGAGCTCGGCGGCCGCCGCGCCGAACTGCTCGCCGCCCGGGCGGCCCGGCAGCAGGAGCTGTCCGCCGGGGCGATGCTGGACTTCCTGCCCGGCACCCGGGCCATCCGGGAAGACCCGGACTGGCGGGTGGCCGCGCCCGCGCCCGGGATGGTCAACCGCCGGGTCG
The DNA here is from genome assembly GCA_963834705.1 of uncultured Actinomycetes bacterium. Classification (GTDB taxonomy): domain Bacteria; phylum Actinomycetota; class Actinomycetes; order Streptosporangiales; family Streptosporangiaceae; genus RYN-230. Next base: position 545,525 of record CAWICV010000013.1, on the reverse strand, counting down.
AGATCACCGGCCCGACCGACCGGAAGATGACCATCAACGCGCTCAACTCCGGGGCCAACGTGTGGCTGGCTGACTTCGAGGACGCCAACACGCCGCTCTGGGAGAACATGATCACCGGCCAGCTGAACCTGATCAGCGCGCTGGACCGGACGCTGGACTTCACCAGCGAGGAAGGCAAGTCGTACCGGCTGGGCCCGGACAGCGAGCTGGCCACGATCGTGGTCCGGCCGCGCGGCTGGCACCTGGACGAGAAGCACGTCCTGGTGGACGGGCAGCGGTTGTCCGGCAGCCTGTTCGACTTCGCGCTGTACTTCTTCCACTGCGCGCGGCGCCAGCTGGACAAGGGCTCCGGGCCGTACTTCTACCTGCCCAAGATCGAGAGCCACCTGGAAGCCCGGCTGTGGAACGACGCGTTCGGGCTGGCCCAGGACCGGCTGGGCATCCCGCGCGGCACGATCCGGGCCACGGTGCTGATCGAGACCATCCCGGCCGCGTTCGAGATGGAGGAGATCCTCTACGAGCTACGCGAGCACAGCGCCGGGCTGAACGCGGGCCGCTGGGACTACCTGTTCAGTGTGATCAAGAAGTTCCGCAGCCGGGGCCAGGAGTTCGTGCTGCCGGAGCGCAACTCGGTGACGATGACCGCTCCGTTCATGCGGGCCTACACCGAGCTGCTGGTGAAGACGTGTCATGCCCGTGGCGCGCACGCCATGGGCGGGATGGCCGCGTTCATCCCGAGCCGCCGTGACCCGGAGGTGAACGCGGTGGCCATGGCCAAGGTGCGGGACGACAAGACCCGCGAGGCCGGGGACGGCTTCGACGGCTCCTGGGTGGCCCACCCGGACCTGGTGCCGCTGTGCCGTGAGGTGTTCGACGCCACCCTGGGCAGCTCGCCGAACCAGCTCAGCAAGCAGCGCCCGGAGGTCAGCGTGTCCGCCGCCGACCTGCTCGCGGTCAGCAAGACGCCGGGCAGCATCACCGAGGCCGGGCTGCGCAACAATGTCAGCGTCGGGCTGCAGTACCTGGCGTCCTGGCTGGGCGGTAACGGGGCGGTGGCCATCTTCAACCTGATGGAGGACGCGGCCACGGCGGAGATCTCCCGGTCCCAGGTGTGGCAGTGGCTGCACAACAACATCCGGCTGGACGACGGCCAGCCGGTGACCACCGACCTGGTGCAGCGAATCATCGGCGAGGAGCTGGCCACCATCCGGGCGGCCGCCGGGGACGGCTACGACGCCGCGCGCTACGACCAGGCGGCCGCGCTGTTCAGCCAGGTCGCGCTGGCCGATGACTACGCTGAATTCCTCACCCTGCCGGCCTACGAGGAGATGCCGTAGCGGCGTCTTGGGGGCGCCGTCGCAGCCTCGTGGCAGCGCCTTAGCGGCGTCTTGGCCGCGCCGTCGCAGCCTCGTGGCAGCGCCGGGGCGGCGCGACACGGCCCGCGGGCAGCATGGACTCCCGGCCGCCGGGAAGGCAGTCTGGGAGTAAGGGCGCACGCCGCGGTCGGGCGGGCCCCTGATGGGAGGCGCGATGACGGTCGAGGCGCTGGTGCCCCGGATGACCGAGATCTGCGGCCCCGGCGGGGTGGTCTCGGATCCAGCCGAGCTGCGCACCTATGAATGCGACGGGCTGACCTCGCACCGGTCGGCGCCCGCTCTGGCCGTGCTGCCGGAAACGGCCGAGCAGGTCGCGGCCGTGGTCGCCGAGTGTGCCCGGGCCGGGGTGCCATTCGTCGCCCGCGGTTCTGGCACCGGGCTGTCCGGCGGCGCGCTGCCGCGCACCGACGGAGTGCTGATCGTCACCTCGCGGATGCGCCGGATCATCGCGATCGACCCGGTCAGCCAGCGGGCCATCGTGGAGCCCGGGGTGACCAACCTGGCGGTCAGCACGGCGGCCCGGCCGTACGGCTACTTCTACGCGCCGGACCCGTCCAGCCAGGTGATCTGCTCGGTGGGCGGCAACGTGGCGGAGAACTCCGGCGGCGCGCACTGCCTGAAGAACGGCTTCACCGTGCACCATGTGACCGGGCTGCAGATCGTCACCCCGGCCGGCGAGCTGACCTGGCTGGGTGACGGCACCGGCAGCGCGCCCGGCTACGACCTGGTCGGCGCGTTCACCGGCTCGGAAGGCACGCTGGGCATCGTCACCAAGATCGTGGTCCGGCTGACCCGGATCCCGCAGGTGATCACCACGCTGCTGGCCGGCTTCCGCAGCACCGGGGCGGGCGGCGCGGCGGTGTCCGCGATCATCGGGGCGGGCATCCTGCCCGCGGCCATCGAGATGATGGACGCGCTGGCCATCGAGGCGGCCGAGGCCGCGGTGGCCTGCAACTACCCGGCCGGGGCCGGGGCGGTGCTGGTGGTCGAGCTGGACGGGCCCGAGGCCGACGTGCGGCGGGACGTGGCCGCGGTGCGGGCGCTGTGCGAACAGGCCGGCGCGACCGAGATCCGGGCGGCGGACGACCCGGCTGAGCGGGCTGCGATCTGGGCCGGGCGCAAGTCCGCGTTCGCCGCCGTGGGCCGGATCAGCTCGGCCTACATCGTGCAGGACGGCGTGGTGCCGCGGTCCTCGCTGGGCGAGGTGCTGGACAAGATCGCCGCGCTGTCCAGCGAGTCCGGCATCCGGGTGGCCAACGTGTTCCATGCCGGGGACGGCAACCTGCACCCGCTGGTGCTGTACGACGACGGTGTGCCGGGTGAGGAAGCGGCAGCCGAGAAGGTGTCTGGCGCCATCCTGGACCTGTGCATCGAGCACGGCGGCTCGATCACCGGCGAGCATGGCGTGGGCACGGACAAAGCCAAGTACATGCCGAAGATGTTCAGTCCCGAGGACCTGGACACGATGCAGTTGCTGCGCTGCGCGTTCGACCCGGCCGGACTGTGCAACCCGGGCAAGATCTTCCCCACGCCGCGGCTGTGCGGCGAGGTGCCCGGGCCGCGCCGCGGCGTGCACCCGGCCGTCAAAGCGGGCCTGGCGGAGCAGTTTTGACCGCGCCAAAGGCGGACGCCGGAGGCGCAAAGTGAGCAGCGCCTCGGTCCCGGCGGCGCTGGCCAAGGCGTGCCACACGGTCCGGCCGGCCGGCCCACGGGACGCGGTCGCCGGGGTCGTGCCGAACTGGGTCGCGGCCCCGTCCGGGACGGACGAGGCGAGCGCGCTGCTGGCGGCGGCGGCCGAGCACGATTTGGCCGTGGTGCCCCGGGGCAGCGGCACCCGGGTCGGCTGGGGCGCGCCGCCACGCCGCTGCGACCTGATCATCGAAACCCAGCGGCTGAACCAGGTGCTCGAGCACGCCGCGGGCGACCTGGTGGTCCGGGTGCAGGCCGGGGTCACCCTCGGGCAGCTGGCCGGTGTGCTCGGCGCGGCCGGGCAGCAGCTGGCCCTAGACCCGCCGCCCGCGCTGGCCAGCGCCAACGGCTCGGCCGGCGGCTCGCCGACCATCGGCGGGATGCTGGCCACCGGCACTGCCGGGCCGCGGCGGCTGCGCTACGGCACCCCACGGGACCTGGTCATCGGCATCACCGTGGTACGGCCGCCGGGGACCGTGGCCAAGTCCGGCGGCAAGGTGGTCAAGAACGTGGCCGGCTACGACCTGGGCAAGCTGTACGCCGGCTCGTACGGCACGCTCGGCCTGATCACCGAGGCCGTGTTCCGGCTGCACCCGGTGCCGGCCGCGGCCATGTTCGTCACCGCGGGTTTCGCCGACACCGCGGCGGCCAGCCACGCGGTCACGGCCGCGGCCGGCACCGACCTCGCCCCGGTGGCGGTGGAGCTCGACCGGCCCGGGCGGGACGGCCTGGTCCGGGTGGCGGTGCTGCTGGAAGGCGACCCGGCCGGGGTGGCCGAGCGGTCCGCGCTGCTCCGCGACGTGCTCGGTGCGGGCACCGCCAGCTCGGACAGTGCCCCGCCGTGGTGGGGGTCGGCCCGGCCGGCCCGGCTGGTCACCGGGCCGCATGGCCCGGCCGAGCCCACCGTGCTGCGGATCAGCTTCTGGGCCGCCGCGCTGCCCGGCGTACTGGCCGCCATCGACGCGGCGGGCCAGGACGCCGGGCTGGATCCCGCCGTGAGCGGCTCGGCCGGCGCGGGCGTGCTGTACGCGGCGCTGGAGGGCGACGCCGACCCGGCCGCCGTGGCGCGGTTCGTGGCCGGCCTGCGGGACGGCCTCGACCAGGCCCGCCTTGACCAGGGCCGTCTTGACCAGGGCCGCCTTGACCAGAGCCGCCTTGACCAGAGCACGGGCCAGGACCCCGCCGGTGGCGAGGCGCCGCCCAGCCGGGCCAGCGCGGTGGTGCTGACCGCGCCGGCCGCGGTCCGCGACACCGTGGACATGTGGGGCCCGGTGTCCTCGCTCAGCCTGATGCGCGCGGTCAAGGAGCAGTTCGATCCCGGGTACCTGATGGCGCCCGGCCGCTTCGCCGGAGGGCTGTAGATGACCGCATCGCCGATCGATCCCACCGGTGAGCTGCGCGAACTGGCCGCCGACTGCGTGCACTGCGGGTTCTGCCTGCCCGCCTGCCCGACCTACCAGCTGTGGGGCGAGGAGATGGACTCGCCGCGCGGCCGGATCCACCTGATCACCCAGCTGCTGGACGGCGGGCAGGCCAGCGAGGCGGCGGCCAGCCACCTGGACCGCTGCCTGGGCTGCATGGCCTGCGTGCCCGCCTGCCCGTCCGGGGTGCGCTACGACCGGCTCATCGAGGCCGCGCGCAGCTGGCAGGAGGAGCCGCCGCGCACTGCCGCCGCCCCTGGGGCACGTGGTGGCGCCGCTGATGTTGCCGAGGTTGCTGGGGTGGACGGGCCGCCTGGTGGGACTGAGAGCGCTGGGGCCGCTGCTCCGGCGAACCGGCCGCCAGTGCCGCCGCGGCCGGCGGCCGGGCCGCTGGTGCCGCCGCGGTCGGCGCGGCAGCGGGCCGCCCGCGCGGCGATCTTCGCGACGTTCCCCTACCCGCGCCGCCTCCGGCTGCTCACCGGGCCACTGAAGCTGGCCCAGCGCACCGGGCTGAAGGGGCGGATCGGCCGCAGCCCGCTGGCCCGGCTGGCGCCGGAGCTGGTCGCCTCGCTGAGGGTGGCCCCGGCGCCGGGCAACGGGCAGCACCGACTGGCCGGCCGGGTGCCCGCGGAAGGCCCGCGCCGCACCGTGGTGGGCATGCTGACCGGCTGCGTGCAGCAGGTGTTCTTCCCCGGGGTGAACGAGGCGACCGCCCGGCTGCTCGCGGCCGAAGGGTGTGACGTGGTCATCCCGGCCGGGCAGGGCTGCTGCGGCGCGCTGTCCCTGCACAGCGGCCGGGTGGCCGAGGCGGCCCGGTTCGCCAAGCGGACCATCGCCACGTTCGAGGCCGCCAACGTGGACGTGATCGTGGTGAACTCGGCCGGCTGCGGGTCGGCCATGAAGGAGTACGGCGAGCTGCTGCGGACCGCCGCGGAAGGCCCCGATGGTGGTGACTGGCCGGACCGGGCGGCGCGGGCCGCGGCCAAGGTCCGTGACCTCAGCGAGTACCTGGCCGAGCTGGCCACCAGCGACGAGGGGGCGCGGGGCGCCCGGCACCCGCTGCCGGTCACCGTGGCCTACCACGACGCCTGCCACCTGGGGCACGCCCAGCGGATCAGGCAGCAGCCGCGTGACCTGCTGCGCGCCATCCCGGAGCTGCAGCTGGCCGAACTGGGCGACGGCGGCACCTGCTGCGGCTCGGCCGGCGTGTATAACCTGCTGCAGCCCGAGGCGGCCGGGGAACTCGGCGCGCGCAAGGCCGCCGCGGTGCTGGCCACTGGCGCGCCGCTGGTCGTGTCGGCCAACCCGGGGTGCAGCCTGCAGATCGCTTCGGCCATGGCCGCGGCCGGCGCCGGGCAGCCACCGGCCGTGGTGCACATCGCCGAGGTGCTGGACGCGTCGCTGCGCGGCCTGCCGGTCTCCAGCCTCACCAGCCAACCGCATGAGTGAGTCGTTCAGGCACACCTCAAAGCGGGTCGCCTGGTCTGTTCGGCCCGGTCGCCCCGGGGGTCACCAGCGTGGATTCGTAGGCGAGGACGACGGCCTGAACGCGATCACGTAGGCCGAGCTTGGCGAATATCCGCCCGACGTGGACCTTCACGGTGCCCTCGGACAGGTGCAGGCTGGCCGCGATTTCGCTGTTGGACATGCCGGTGGCGATGTGGGCGAAGACGTCCTGCTCACGGCCGGTGAGAGCCTGCCGAATCTGGGTGGCACGACGGCTGTTGGGGAGCTCGGGCGGCCGGGTGGTGAACTCGCGGATGAGCCGCCTGGTGGCGGCCGGCGCGAGGACCGCGTCGCCGGCCGCGATGGTGCGGATCGCGTCGGCCAGGTCGTCCGGCTGCGTGTCTTTGAGCAGGAAACCGCTGGCCCCCGCGCGCAGCCCAGCGTAGACGTACTCGTCCAGGTCGAACGTGGTCAAGATCAGCACCTTCGACGGCAGCCCGGCGGCCACGATGTCGCGGGTCGCCTCGATGCCGTCCCGGCCGGGCATCCGGACGTCCATGAGCACCACGTCGGGACACAGCGCGGAGCACATGTAAACCGCGGTGGCCCCGTCGCCCGCCTCACCGGCCACCGCGATATCGCTTTCGGCGTCGAGGATCAGCCGGAAACCTTTCCTGATCAGGGGATGGTCATCCGCCAGCAGCACAGTGATCATGATGCGGCCGCCGTGTCCGGGTGGAGCCGGGCACTGACCCGCCAGCCCCGCGGATCACGGGGACCGCAGTCCAGCTCACCGCCGAACGCTCTTATCCGCTCGCGCATGCCGGTCAGGCCGCCGCCCGCGGCGCCGGGCTCGGCGGTGCCTCCGGTGCCGTCGTCCTCGACGTCCACCCGCACTTCGCCCGGTGACACCTGCACCCGGACCGCCGCGCTCGCGCGCGGGCCGGCGTGCTTCATCGTGTTCGTCAGGGCTTCCTGGACGAGCCGGAACACGGCCAGCTGGACGCCGGTGGGCAGGTCCGCGGCAGCGCCAGTGCGTTCATAGCGGACGGGCAGGCCGGCCGCACGGACCCGGGCGACGAGATCGTCGAGGTCGGCGAAGCCCGGCAGCGGCTGCCGGGGTTCCTGGCCGGAGCCGGCCCGGAGCACGCCGAGCAGGCGGCGCGTCTCGGCCAGCGCCTGCCGGGCCGTGCCCGAAACGTCCCGGATCGCATCGCAGGCCTCGGCGGGTGAGCGAGTGATGGCCCGCAGGGCACCGTCCGAGAGCGCCACGATGACCGTGAGGTGATGGGCCACGCTGTCGTGCATCTCCCGGGTGATACGGGCGCGCTCCTCCGCTGCCGCCAGTGCGCTGCTGGCGTCGCGTTCGCGTTCCATCCGCTGCGCCCGGTCCCGCAGCTCGGCCAGGTAGGCCCGCCGGATGCCCACGTACAGGCCCACCAGCAGGACAGCAGCGGCCAGGCCGGCCGCGTCCGTGCTGGCCAGCGCCCAGTGCCGCGTGCCGTCCTGCGCAACCACGAGGACCAGGACACCAGCCACCAGCACCGCCGCGGCCAGCGCCTCCGCCCACCGCATCGTGGCGGCCACCGTGTAGAGCGCGATGGCCAGCGCAACCGGGAACAGTGCCCCGTGAGCTGGCCACTGGGCCAGGACAGCCACGGCCAGCAGAGTCCAGAGGAACACCGGGCCGGGCCACACCCGGCGCAGCGGCAGCGCCGCGGCCGTCAGGGCCGCGACGATCAGGCTCGCCGCCAGGGCCAGGTGAGCAGAGTGCACCGTCTGGCCGAAGGAGAAGGTGGCCAGGGATGCGCCGCCGGCCACGATGGCGCATCCGATGTCGAAGGCCCAGGAACGCGGTGACCGCGTTCTCGGGTCCTCGGCCGGCTTCCAGAAGGCCACGTCTTATCCTCGCAGTTCAGTTGCTGGGAAGCGCCCTCGGCGGAGGAGGAATCCTCAGCCCGGTACGGTGACCGGCTCCAGGGTGCGGCTCCGGTCGTCCGCCGCGGTGCCGGCCCGCCAGATCTGGATGGCCAGCAGGACCATAGCGGCCGCGAACGGCAGCATGTACAGGACGACGATCGGGCCGTAGGAACCCATCTGCTGGGCGACCTCCAGGCCGACGAAGAACAGGGCCGCCAGCCAGCGAGGAACAGCGCGGCTGCGCCACAGGGCAATCGCCATCAGCAGCGGCGCGAGAAATTCGCTGGCAAAGTACACGTAGAAGAAGACATGGCCGAACTCGGAATTAAACGCCGTCACCAGCAACTTCGCGGCCGCGCCCCGGGAGACATGGGCGGTGGCCGTGGCGGCCAGGACGGGATAGATCACGACGTTGACGATGGCCCCGCAGAAAGCGCCGAGTCCGCCGATCAGCGCGGCGACGGTAGCCAGCGTAGAACCACGGTCCCTGACCAGCGTGGCGATCGCGCCATACGATACGGCCAGCGTGCCCAGCCCGAGCAGGACCAGGGAGCTGGCCAGATAGAGCTGGGCCGGGTGCTGCGCGGCAATGGGCAGCAGCTTGAACGCGGTGCCCGTGGTGCTGGGCACCTGGTCGGTCCCTTTGGGGCTGAGCGCCTCACCCCCGATGTACAGCACGGCGGCCACGGGTAGGAAGAGCGCGAGCACCCGCTGACGTATCTGGGTCGCGTTATTCATTGACTTCTCCAGTCGGCTTGCGGTTACTGACAAGCCGAACGCTACGGAGCCCGCCACCGGCGGGCATCTGCCCGCAGACCACACTTTCCGCCGGCCTATGCCCTCGGGCATAGGCCGTTCGGCAGGGAGAGCGGGGTTAACCGACCGGGCTGCCGGTCAGCCAGCCGGGGTCCAGGTCGCCTTCGGCGACGATCACGGCCGGGCCGGTCAGCCAGCTCGTGCCGGCCTCCAGCCGCACGGTCAGCTCGCCGCCCGGCACGGTGACCTGCCAGCTGCCGGTGCCGGGGCCGCTGGGGGCGGGGAACCGGGCCGCCGCCGCGGCCGCCGCCGCGACCGCCCCGGTGCCGCAGGACCGGGTCTCCCCGCTGCCCCGCTCGTGCACCCGCATGCTGATCGCGGAGCTGCCGGTGACCCGGACCAGCTCCACGTTGCCGCCGTCCGGGAAGTCGCCCGGGTCCAGCCCGGGCGGCACGGACAGGTCGAACTTGTCCAGCTTGCCGTCCACCAGAAAGGCCAGATGCGGGTTGCCCACGCTGATCCGCAGCCCCTCCAGCACCGCGCCGCCGAGCACGGCGTGGCTGGAGCCGAGCACCCGGACCGGGCCCATGTCCACCGTGATCCGGCCGTCCGGCTCGACGTGCACCTGCTTGTTCCCGCCCCGGGTGGCCACCCCGAAGTCCGGCCCGCTGGCCAGGCCGTGCTCGAGCAGGTAGCGGGCGAACACGCGGACGCCGTTGCCGCACATCTCGGCGATGCTGCCGTCCGCGTTGCGGTAGTCCATGAACCATTCGGGGGCGTCGCCCCGCTCATCGGGCAGCTCGGCGGTGCGCACCACGCGCAGCACCCCGTCGGCGCCCAGGCCGGCCCGCCGGTCGCACAGCCGGGTGACCAGGCCGGCCCGCAGCTCCACGCGGTTGCCGGGGTCGGGCAGGATCACGAAGTCGTTCTCGGTGCCATGCCCTTTGCCGAACCGCATGTGCTGATCGTAGCCAGCGCCAGCTGGTGCGGATCCACCGCGCGCCCGGCGTCCAGCCAGGTGACCCGGGGATCACGGCGGAACCAGGCTTCCTGGCGGCGGGCGAACCGCCGGGTGGCCTTGATCGTCTCGTCGCGGGCCTGCTGCTCGGTCCACTCGCCGGCCAGGAAGCGCAGCACCTGCGCGTAGCCGAGCGCCCGGCTGGCCGTCCGGCCCCCGCGCAGGCCAGCCTGGTCGAGGCGGCGCACCTCGGCCACGAAACCGGCCTGCCACATCCGGTCCACCCGCGCGGCGATCCGCTCGTCCAGCTCGGCCCGGGGCACCCGCAGCCCGAGGTGCACCGCCGGGTAGAGCGACTCGTACTGGGGCAGTGTGGCGGTGAACGGCCGCCCGGACACCTCGATGACCTCTAGCGCGCGGACGATCCGCCGCCCGTTCGAGGGCAGGATGCCGCGCGCGGCCACCGGGTCCAGCGCGGCCAGCCGGGCATGCAGCGCGCCCGGGCCGTGCTGGTCCAGTTCCTGTTCCAGCCGGTCCCGCACGGCCGGGTCGGTGCCCGGGAAGTCCAGTTCATCCAGGGCGGCGCGGAGGTACAGGCCGGACCCGCCAACCAGGATCGGCACCCGGCCGCGGCCGGTCACCCCGGCGATGGCCGCGCGGGCCAGCCGCTGGTACTCGGCCACGTTCGCGGGGTGCCGGACATCCCACACGTCCAGCAGGTGGTGCGGGATGCCGCGGCGCTCCGCCGCGGTGAGCTTGGCCGTACCGATGTCCATCCCCGCGTACAGCTGCATCGAGTCCGCGTTGATGATCTCGCCGCCGATGTCTTCGGCCAGCCGCAGGGCCAGCTCGGACTTGCCGGCCGCGGTCGGCCCGAGCACCGCGATCACCCGTTCTGCCACGCTGACCAGTGTGCCGGGTTCTGCCGGTAAACCCTTCATCTAGCCGAACGCCAGTGCCGGGTACTGGCGTTCGGCTAAACGGGTGTTTCCTACTGGCTGACCCCCGGGATGCCCACACCCGGCCGGACGACGCGGATATGCAGGTAGAGGGGGCCCTTCCGGGAGCACGCGGCGAAGCTGCGCGGGACGAACGCGGGGTGGGCGCCGCCCGGCGGGATGACCCGCAGCGCCACTGCGGTGCGTACCCGGCACTGCCGGGCCGGGAAGTCGCCGGCTTCGGTGATGGTCAGCAGCGCGTGCGCGGTGGCGCCGCGGCGCAGGAGAACCAGGCGCGGCCGGAACGAGATGTCGCGGCCGGCCGGCTCGCGGGAGCACGTGATCCGCGGCGATGTGCTGGCCCGCGACCGTGTGGCTGAATCAGCCTGTGAGTCGGGTGCGCATGGATGAAGCATTCACGTGGTGCGGACGGCGCGGCGCGCGGCGCGGGTGAAGGGTTGGTGCGGTTCCGGGGCGGGCGCGGGTGCGCGGCTAGGCGGGGCGGCCGACGGTGGGCATGCCTAGCGGCACGGCCGCCGGTGCGCCGGCCGACCCGGCAGCGGCCGGGACGGGCTGCTCTTGGCGGGCCTGCCAGGCGTCGCCGCCCCGGGTGCGGCGGACGGCCAGCGGCTCGCCGTCGGCCACCAGGTAGTGCGGGGCGGCCCGGGTCACCAGCGTGGTCACCAGGTCCCCCGGGCGCGGCGCGGCGCCGCCCGGCGCGAAGTGCACCAGCCGGTTATCCCGGGCCCGGCCGGACAGCCGGTGTGTGGCCCCGTCCTTCCGCCCCTCCCCCTCGGCGACCAGCACCTCGACCTGGCGGCCGGTGAAGGCCTCGTTCTCGGCCAGGGTGATCTCCTCGACCAGGGCGGTCAGCCGCTGGTAACGCTCGGCCACGATCGCCGGCGGGACCTGCTGCTCCATGGCCGCGGCCGGGGTGCCGGGCCGGGGCGAGTACTGGAACGTGAACGCGCCAGCGAACCGGGCCCGCCGGACCAGGCCCAGGGTGTCCTCGAAATCCTGCTCGGTCTCGCCCGGGAAGCCGACGATGATGTCGGTGGTGATGGCGGCGCCCGGGATCGCGGCGCGGACCCGGTCCAGGATGCCCAGGTACTTGTCCCGGCGGTAGGCGCGGCGCATGGCCCGCAGCACCGCGTCCGAGCCGGACTGCAGCGGCATGTGCAACTGCGGCATGACGTTGGCCGTCGCGGCCATGGCCGCGATCACGTCGTCGGTGAAGTCGCGCGGGTGCGGCGAGGTGAACCGGACCCGGTCCAGGCCGTCGATGCCGCCGCAGGCGCGGAGCAGCTTGCCGAACGCCTGCCGGTCGCCGAAGCCGACCCCGTAGGAGTTCACGTTCTGGCCGAGCAGGGTGACCTCGACCACGCCGTCGGCGACCAGCGCGCGGATCTCGGCCAGCACGTCGCCCGGCCGCCGGTCCTCCTCACGGCCGCGCAGGCTGGGCACGATGCAGAACGTGCAGGTGTTGTTGCAGCCGACGGAGATGGCCACCCAGCCGGAGTAACTCGACTCCCGGCGGGCGGGCAGCACGGACGGGAAGCGCTCCAGCGACTCCACGATCTCCACCTGGGCGGCCTGCTGGATGCGGGCCCGCTCCAGCAGGGCCGGCAGCGAGCCGATGTTGTGCGTGCCGAACACCACGTCCACCCATGGTGCGCGCTGCGCGATGCCGGCCCGGTCCTTCTGGGCCAGGCAGCCGCCCACCGCGATCTGCATGCCCGGCCGGGACTGCTTGACCGGCAGCAGATGGCCCAGGTTCCCGTACAGCCGGTTGTCCGCGTTCTCCCGGACCGCGCACGTGTTGAACACCACGACATCCGGGTCCTGGCCCTGCGGTGCGCGCTGGTAGCCCGCGTCCTCCAGCAGGCCGGCCAGCCGCTCCGAATCGTGCATGTTCATCTGGCACCCGTAGGTGCGGATCTGGTACGTGCGGGAGGCGCTCATGTCGCCTCCGAGGGTACGCGCAGTGCGCGTCATGTCCGGAATCTCCCTCCGCAGATCCGTGGCCGGTCCGGAATGTCTCCCCGCAGGTCTCGGCGTGTCCGGGCCATGTCCGGAATCTCCCGTGGCCAGACCCGCGGATGGTAGACGATATCCCCTATGACAGACAGCGTGGCAGCTCCGCGAATCCCCTACGGCGCCTGGCCTTCCCCGATCTCCGCGGCCGACGTGGCCAAGGGCCAGGTGACCGTCTCCTTCCCGCTGGTCCGGGGTACGGACGTGTGGTGGCAGGAGGGCCGTCCCGGGGAGGGCGGCCGGGTGACCGTGGTGCACTGCGACGCGACCGGGAAGCAGCGCGCCCTGCTGCCCTCGCCGTGGAACGCGCGGACCCGGGTGCATGAGTACGGCGGCCGGTCCTACCTGCCGGTTCCGCTGCCCGGCCCGGATGGCAAGGACCCGGACGGCCAGGCGGTCGTGTTCGCCAATTACGTGGACCAGCGGCTGTACCTGATGCCGGTTTCGCCGCCCGGGCCCGCTGGCCCGGAGGCTGGGAGCCCGGCGACTGAGAGCCCGGCGACTGAGAGCCCGGCGACTGAGAGCCCGGCGACTGAGAGCCCGGCGACTGAGAGCCCGGCAGCCGGGACTGTGGGCCGTGCGGCCGCGCCGCGCCCGCTTACCCCGGAGCCGGCCGGGGAGTCCGGGCACGCCGCGCTGCGCTTTGCCGATTTCATTCTTTCCGCCGATGAAAAAGAGGTGTGGTGCGTCCAGGAACGGCACGAAGACGGCAAAATAAGCCGGGCTATCGTCGCCATTCCGCTGGACGGCAGCGCCGCCAGCGATCCGGGCGGTATCCGGGAACTGGTCACCGGCGCGGATTTCTTCGCTTTTCCCACGCTGTCGCCGGACGGCAGCAGGCTGGCCTGGATCTGCTGGAATCATCCGCGGATGCCGTGGGATGGCACCGAATTGCGGGTCGGCCTGATCGCCGACGGCGTGCCCGGCGTGGGCCGGCTGGTCAAGGGCGGCATGCGGGAATCCGTGCTCGCCCCGGTGTGGCGCGACAGCACCAGCCTGTACGTGGTGTCGGACTGGCCCGGCTGGTGGAACCTGTACCAGGTCGGCCTGCTCGGCGAGCCAGCCCAGGCGCTGTACCCGGCCGAGGAGGAGTTCGCCGAGCCGTTGTGGCAGCTCGGTGACCGGCCGTTCGCGCGGCTGGGTGACGGGCGGCTCGCGGTGCTGCACGGCCAGGGCGGCATGCGGCTCGGCCTGCTCGACCCGGAGACCGGGGAGCTGGCCGATCTCAAGCTGCCGGTCCAGGAGTTCACCTCCGGGCTGGCCGCGGACAGCGAGACGGTGGTGGCGGTGGCCGGCGGCCCGGCCACACCGCTGGCCGTGGTGCGGATCAACGTGGCCTCCGGCACATCCGAGGTGCTGCGCTCGGAGACCGAGGACGTGCCGGACGCCGGGTACCTGCCGCTGCCCAGCCAGGTCCGGCTGGACGGGCTGTACGGGCGGAGCGTGCACGCGCTGGTCTACCCGCCAACCCACCCTGACGCGGTCGCTCCGGACGGTGAGCTGCCGCCCTACGTGGTCTGGGCGCACGGCGGCCCGACCTCGCACGCGGTCGCGCTGTTCGACCTGGAAAAGGCCTACTTCACCAGCCGCGGCATCGGGGTCATCGACGTCAACTACGGCGGGTCCACCGGGTACGGCCGCACCTACCGCGAGCGGCTGCGCATGCAGTGGGGCGTGGCCGACGTGGAGGACGTGGCCTCGGCCGCGCAGGCGATGGCCGCGAACGGCGACGCGGACCCGGCCCGGCTGGCCATCCGCGGCGGCTCGGCGGGCGGCTGGACCGCGCTGGCCGCGGTGACCACGCTCGCGGCCAGGCAGCGGGTGTTCAGCGCGGCAGCGTCCTACTACGGCGTGACCGACCTGCGCCAGCTCGCCGCCGAATCGCACGACTTCGAGTCGCACTACCTGGATGGGCTGATCGGCCCGCTGCCCGGCTTCGAGTACGTCTATGCCGAACGCTCCCCGGCGGGCCACGTCACCGGCGCGACCGCCCCGGTGCTGCTGCTCCAGGGCCTGGATGACCCGATCGTGCCGCCCGCCCAGGCCCGGAGCATCGCGGCCGACCTGACCGCGCACGGCATCCGGCACGCGTTGCTGATGTTCAAGGGCGAGTCGCACGGGTTCCGCCGCGCGGACACGATCGCCGCCGCGCTGGAGGCGGAGCTGTCCTTCTATGGGCAGGTGCTGGGCTTTACGCCGCCCGGCATCCCACGGCTGAAGCTGACCGAGCCGGCCGGGCGTGGTACGGGCAGCAACGTCACGGTGCTGCCGAATGGGGGCTCAGCGGGTACGCAGGGCGGGACGTCCAGTCCGGCCAACGCGGCCTCCAGCTGACCGGCCGAACCGCGGGTGGGCGCAGCCAGCGAGCGGGCGAACCCAGCGGGCGAACTCAGCGGGCGAACTCAGCGGGCGAGCTCAGCGGGCGAACTCGGTGGCGCGGGACTCCCGGACCACGGTGACCCGGATCTGCCCCGGGTAGGTCAGCTCTTCCTCGACCTGCTTAGCCACGTCCCGGGCGATGACCTGGGCCTGGATGTCGTCCACCCGCTCCGGCTTGACCATGACCCTGATCTCCCGGCCGGCCTGCATGGCGAACACCTTCTCCACGCCGGGCTGGGCGGTGGCTATCTGCTCCAGCCGCTCCAGCCGCTTGACGTAGGCCTCCAGTGATTCACGGCGGGCGCCCGGCCGGCCGCCGCTGATCGCGTCCGCCGCCTGGGTCAGCACCGCCTCGACCGTGCGCACCTCGACCTCGTTGTGATGCGCCTCGATGGCGTGCACCACGTCAGCCGACTCGCCGTAGCGGCGGGCGATCTCGGCGCCGATCAGCGCGTGGCTGCCCTCCACCTCATGGGTGAGGGCCTTGCCGATGTCATGCAGCACTGTGCAGCGCCGCATCAGCCCGGGATCCATGCCCAGCTCGCTGGCCATCATGGCGGCGATGTGCGCGGACTCGACCAGATGGCGGAGCACGTTCTGGCCGTATGAGGTGCGGTAGCGCAGCCGGCCCAGCAGCGTGACCAGTTCTGGGTGCATGTCGGTCAGGGACAGCTCAACCAGCGCGTCCTCGCCGGCGCGGACGCAGAGCTGTTCCACCTCACCCTTGCTCCGCTCGTAGGCTTCCTCGATCCGCTGCGGGTGGATCCGCCCGTCCAGCACGAGCCGCTCCAGGGTGAGCCGCCCGACCTCGCGGCGGACCGGGTCGAAGCAGGACAGCAGGACGGCCTCGGGGGTGTCGTCGATGATCAGGTTCACCCCGGTGACGGACTCGAAGGCGCGGATGTTCCGCCCCTCCCGGCCGATGATCCGGCCCTTCATCTCATCGCCGGGCAGATGCAGCACCGAGACCACGGACTCGCTGGTCTGCTCGCTGGCCACCCGCTGGATGGCCAGCGTGACGATCCGCCGGGCGCGCTGCTCACCGTCCCGGCGGGCCGTGTTCTCGGTCTCCCGGACCAGTAGTGCCGCCTCGCGCTTGGCCTGGTTCTGGATGCTGGCCACCAGCTCGGCCTTGGCCTGGTCGGCGGTCAGCCCGGCGGTCTGCTCCAGCACCGCACGGCGATCCTCATCGAGCCGGTCCAGATCGGCCCGGCGGCCGTCCAGGTCCTGGCGGAGCTTGTCCAGCCCGTTGGCGCGCTCATCGAGCTTGCCGAACTCGGTGTCCAGCCGGCCTTCCCGCTCGGCCAGCCGGGCTTCCCGGCGCTCCAGGTCGGCGCGGAGTTCCCGGGCTTCGTCGCGGACCGCACGCAGTTCTTCGTCCGCGTCCCGGCTGGCCTGCGCGGCCTTGTCGGCGGCCAGCCCGGCCTCGCGCATCATGGCCGCGGCATCGGTCTCGGCCCGGGTCCGGACCTGGTCGGCGTCCCGGCTGGCGTCCTCGAACGCGCGCTGCGCCCCGGCCGTGAGGTGGGCCCGGTCCGGCCCGTCGTCGGCCACGGCCGCATTCCGGCCCGGCGACCTGCGCAGCACAACCACCAGCGCGAAAACGGCGGCCAGCAAACCAATGGCCCCGATCACGAGAGAGATTGTGCTGCTCATGGCACACCCCAATCCTGCTCGCTGGTCCCGGCACCTAGGTGTGGTGCCAGGGATAAGCCCTGCAGCGAGGGGTCATGCCCGCCAGTCACCAGCTGCTGAGCGCATCCGCCGGGCACCGTTGGCTGCCCGGCTGCTGCTCTCCAGCGGCCAGCTAACGCGCCGTCCAGCCCGGGTCAGCCGCACCGTTCGCGACCGCCCGCGCGCCAGAAGGCACGCTGGACTTTCGTCCCGGCCAGGCTCGCGCCCAGCCGTCCCGCATGGCTCCCCGGCCCGCGAACGCGGGCCTGGTCAGGCCTATCAGCCGAGAGCGGGCGTCCCCGCCCTGACCAGCTACCATCCCAAATCTGTGCCCAGCTCCCGCCGGTCACAGGCCGTTAAGACTCGTTTCGATCCGCCTGGCACGGAGTAACACCTCGCTGCCGTGAGGTTAAGCGTAGATAACAGTTTGGGCAAGCAATCCGTTGCGATCTTCTCAAGTCTTACCCAGAGCAACTAGTTCGTTACCCTGCATCCTGATCGGCGTCCGGCGTTGCCCACGCCGCCTCATCCAGATCGGCTCCGGCACCGGCCGCGTCGATCCCTTCCTGCTCTATGGCCTCACGGACAATCCGGTAAGCCACCGGGACCGGGTAGCCCTTCCTGGCCAGCAGGCCGACCAGCCGCCGGATCCGGGTGGGCAGCGGCTTGCCCCGGCTGGCCCGCATCGCCTTGGCCACCAGCCGCCGGGCGGTCGCCAGTTCCTCGGCCGGGTCCAGCGCGCTGACCGCCGCCTCGATGTCCTGGCCGTCCACGCCGCGCTGCTTGAGCTCCGCGGAGAGCGCGCGGCGGGCCAGTCCCCGGTTGTGGTGCCGGGACTCGACCCAGGCCCGGGCGAACGCGGCGTCGTCGATCAGGCCTGCCTCGGTGAACCGGGCCAGCACCGCCGCGGCCGCCTCGTCCGGCACGCCGCGACGGCGCATGGCATCGGCCAGCTCGGTCCTGGTCCGCGGCCGGCTGGCCAGCAGCCGCAGGCACAGCTCGCGGGCGCGCTGCACCGGGTCTACCGGGTCTACCGGGTCCGGAGAATCCGTGGGATCCGCAGGCTGCCCGGCCGCCGCCAGCGCAGCGGCCAGCGCGGCGCGGGCCGCCGCCTGGCGTCCGGCCCGCTCGGCCTCCCCGTCAGGCACCACCGCGTACGCCGGTGATGCTGGTCACGGACGCCGCGGTGGCCTTCCCGTTCCCGGCCTTGCCGGCCGGGGCAGGGGCTGGCGCCACCGGGGCCGGGGCGCCGTCCTTGGCCGCCTCCGCGTCCAGGCGCGGCCCAACGCCGAGCTTCTCCTTGATCTTCTTCTCGATCTCGTTGGCCAGGTCGGGGTTGTCCTTCAGGAAGTTCCGCGCGTTCTCCTTGCCCTGCCCGAGCTGGTCACCCTCGTAGGTGTACCAGGCACCGGACTTGCGCACGATCGACTGCTCGACCCCGAGGTCGATGAGCCCGCCTTCCCGGCTAATCCCGAACCCGAACAGAATGTCGCATTCCGCGACTTTGAAGGGAGGCGCCACCTTGTTCTTGACGACTTTGATCCGGGTCCGGCTGCCCACTGCCTCGGTGCCGTCTTTGAGTGTTTCGATCCGGCGCACATCCAGCCGCACCGAGGCGTAGAACTTGAGCGCCCGCCCGCCGCTGGTCGTCTCCGGGCTGTTGTGCACCATGACGCCATCGACGAAGTAGTTGTGCGATCCCTCGACCTCGATGTCGAACCGGTGCATGGACCTGGTGGGCGGCTTGACGTGGACGTCCAGGATCCTGGCTGGCGCCAAGTGCGTCTCGGGCGCCGCGAACTCCGGCTCGACCCGGAACCGGCCCCGGAATCGCGGCAGCAGCTTGTACTCCATCGACGGGTGCACGTACGGCGCGATGAGCCGCTGGAACTTCGCCGAGGCCTCGGTGCTGAACTGGAGGACAGCCATGCCCCGCGCGCCCCGCTCGGTGAGCTTGACGTCGAGCCGGCGCGTGTCCCGCAGGTAATCCACCAGCCGCTCCCGGGACCCCGGGCTCATCGCCTGCACGCAGATCTCAATCCGGCCGGTGCCACCCTGGGTGCGCTCCTGGACCCCCTTCGACCGGAGCGTGAAGCACCCGTCGTCCATGTACCAGACCGCGAGCGCGAACGGGGTGAGCGCCTTCAGGTACTCCCCGCTGAGGTGCTTCTTGCCGTCCCCGAAGTACACCGTTTCCCGTAGCTCCGCCAGTTCCGGGAGCGGGCTCAGGTCGGCGAAGACCGCGCCCTTGGCGTTGGATGTCTGGGTGCACCCAATGTTCCCGAGCAGGCTGACCTCCCAGTCCAGGTAGTCCGCCTGGGCGGCGCCGTGCCCCATCCGGAACCGGGTACCTGACCGGCCGCGGGGATTCGGCGAGAGACTCCCGTCCCCCATCAGCGCGCCCAGGATGAGCTGTACCTGCTGCCCGCTCAGCCGCCGCGGCTCGGCCAGCAGGACCCGGTCACCGGGGATCAGCTCGCCTGCCTCGTGCCAGCCGCCGGGCGTCCGGACAAGATGGTTCTCCGTCGCGGCGAACTGGGCCTTGCCGTTCCCGCCCGGCTTGGCCACGGTGAACTGGAGGAAGCGCTCGGCCGGGCCGTTGTCGAACCAGTTGACGATGCGGCGCGGGACGACCCGCCCGCTGTCCGGGTCGTAGGACAGGACCTCGACATCCCGGCGCTGGTTGACGAGCTTGCCGATCTTTTCCTGCGTGCCGTCGGCCAGGGTCACCCTGGTCGAGTACGACATGCAGCCGAACATGACGCCGACCTTTTCCCGCAGCTGGTTAATGAAGATGGCGGTGGTCTTGGTCTGGTTCAGCGCGCCCGCGAGCTTACGCAGCGCCTGGGACATCAGCCGGGCCTGCAGGCCGACGTGGCTGTCGCCCATCTCGCCCTCAATCTCGGCCCGGGGCACCAGCGCGGCTACCGAGTCGATGACGACCACGTCGATCGCCCCGGAGCGGATCAGCATGTCCGCGATCTCCAGCGCCTGCTCCCCGGTGTCCGGCTGGGAGACGAGCAGCGCGTCGGTGTCTACCCCGAGGTTCTTGGCGTACTCCGGATCGAGCGCGTGCTCGGCGTTGACGAACGCGGCGATCCCGCCCGCCTTCTGCGCGCTGGCCAGGGCGTGCAGCGCGAGAGTAGTTTTCCCGCTTCCTTCGGGCCCGTAGATCTCGACCACCCGGCCGCGGGGCAGGCCGCCGATGCCCAGCGCGATATCCAGCGAGATGGCTCCGGTCGGGATCACCTCCATCGGGACCCGGCCCTCTTCGCCGAGCCGCATGATCGCCCCTCGGCCGAACTGCCGCTCGATCTGGGCCAGCGCGGTCTCCAGGGCCTTATCCCTGTCACCGCCGGTCCTGCTGACCGCCCTGTCGCTGCCTGCCATGGGAACTCCCGTCCGGGTTCAGGGATGCTTGCTGGTTCAATCGCCGAGTCAGACGCTACGCGGCAGCACCGACAGTTTCGCCGCACCGACGCGCCGGGCTCATGACACTGGTGCGGCGCTGGCTGTGCAGCCGCGCAGGGGGGTGGTCTACGCCGCCCAGAGCCCTACCTTAGGCGAACAACTGTTCGACCATGAACCCAACACGCCGGATCCGTGCCGAAATTCTGCCGCGGGCTCAGCGCAGCGACGGCGGGACGTCGAACTCTTCGGCGACCGCCCGCCAGACCGTCTTGGCGTCCTCCCCGTCGGCCAGCGCCTGCTCCACCGTCCGGCCGCCCAGCTCGGCCAGGACATGGTCCTTGGCGACGCTGCTCGCATAGGTGTCGCCGAACTGCGCCCGCATCCGCTCCCAGAACTCGCTGAGCCGCACGGTCCTCCCCTGCCATCCACTGCCTGCCGGTGAGGCTACCGGCGGCGGGCCGGACGGCCCAACCTGAGCGCGAATACGGAGCAACTCGCAGGTATGTGACAAGCCTGGTGGGGAAGGGTCATAAGCGGTGCCCGGGCAATCGCGTGAGTGGATTCAGCTAGGTCTCTGGGCACTTCGGATTGGCTCGGCAGGCCGGCTGACCCCGGCCGGCCTGGACCCGCCTGGAGCGCAGATGGACCCAGCAGGCAGCGGCGGCCGGCCCACCGCGGTGGCGCGCGGCACCGGCCAGCCAGCTGGGTCCGGGACCGCACCAGGACAGCCGCGGCACACCGACGGTTTCGCGGTGGCCACGCTGGCCTCCGGCATCGTGCCGGCCGTGCCGGTCACCCTGATCCTCGGCCCGGTGGCGCTGATCCGGATCAGCCGGACCCACGCCCGGGGCCGGTCGCTGGCCATCACCGGGCTGGTGCTGGCCG
This sequence comes from uncultured Actinomycetes bacterium, assembly GCA_963834705.1. Lineage (GTDB taxonomy): Bacteria > Actinomycetota > Actinomycetes > Streptosporangiales > Streptosporangiaceae > RYN-230. The sequence continues at coordinate 524,638 of CAWICV010000013.1, read as the reverse complement.
GCCTGTGGACCATCGCCGCGGCTCTCGGCGGCGCCGTGTACCTGACCCGGCACCACCAGCCGGCCCGCCCCGCCGCGCTGCCCGGCGTGTTCAGCCTGCGCACCGGGCAGTGTGCCGATCCCGGGCGCAGCGGGATGAGCAGCCCGGCCGTGGTGTCCTGCAACCAGCCGCACGAGGCCGAAGTGTTCGGCACGTTCCCGCTGGCGGGTCACCGTTACCCGGGCGCCCCCGCGGTGCGGCAGCAAGCCGACCAGGGCTGCGCCGCCCGGCTGAGCGGCTACCTGAACCCGCAGCTCTCGCTGTCCTCGCTGACGGAGTCATACATCTACCCGGACGCGGGCGCCTGGGCGGCTGGCGAGCGCACCGTGGTCTGCACCGTGCGCAGCGCGTCCGGCCAGCTCACCGGTTCGGTCCGGGACGTCCCCGGCTGACCCGGCCAGCCCCGGGCCCGGGCGGTCAATCCTGTCGGTACCGGCAGGCAGTATTAAAGGCATGTCCGCTCCCCCCGGCCGGGATCCCATGGAGGGATTCAGCGCGGTCACCCGCGACTGGTTCACGGCCGCCTTCGCCGCGCCCACCGAGGCGCAGGCCCAGGCCTGGGCGGCCATCGGCAAGGGCGAGAACACGCTGGTGATCGCCCCGACGGGCTCCGGCAAGACGCTGGCCGCATTCCTCTGGGCCCTGGACCGGCTGGCGTCAGGGCCAACCCCCACCGATACCGAACGCCACTGCCGCGTGCTCTACATCTCGCCGCTGAAGGCGCTTGCGGTGGACATCGAGAGAAACCTGCGCGCCCCGCTGACCGGGATCCGGCACACCGCGCGGGCGATGGGCAGCAGCCCGCCGGACATCCAGGTCGCTGTGCGTACCGGGGACAGCAGCCCGGAAGAGCGCCGCCGCCTGGCCGCTCACCCGCCGGACATCCTGATCACCACGCCGGAATCCCTGTTCCTGCTGCTCACCTCCAAGGCACGGGACGTGCTGCGCCGCGTGGACACGGTCATCGTGGACGAGGTGCACGCGCTGGCCGGCGGCAAGCGCGGCGCGCACCTGGCGCTGTCCCTGGAGCGGCTGGACGCACTGGAACCGGGCCGCCCGCCCGCGCAGCGCATCGGCTTGTCCGCCACCGTCCGGCCGGCCGAGGTGGTCGCGTCGTTCCTCGGCGGGGCACGGCCGGTCACGGTGGCCGCCCCGCCCAGCAGCAAGCGGCTGGACCTGCGCATCGTGGTGCCGGTCGAGGACATGACCGACCTGGAGACGGCGGCCGGCCCGGAGACCCCGGACGGGCAGGCGCCGCGCCGGTCCATCTGGCCGCACGTGGAGGAACGGGTGCTCGACCTGATCGAGCAGCACCGGTCCACGATCGTGTTCGCCAACTCGCGGCGGCTCGCCGAGCGGCTCTGCGCCCGGCTCAACGAGCTCGCCACCGAGCGTGCCGAACTGCGGGCCGGCGGCGAGCCGGGTGGCCCGGCTGCGGCCGCACCGGGACCGCCGGCCCAGGTGATGGCCCAGGCCGGGGCGGCTAACGGCGCGCTGCCCGAGGTGGCCCGGGCCCACCATGGGTCGGTGTCCCGGCAGGAGCGGGCCCAGATCGAGGAGGCGCTCAAGGCCCGGCTGCCCGCGGTGGTGGCCACGTCCAGCCTGGAGCTGGGCATCGACATGGGCGCGGTGGACCTGGTCGTCCAGGTGGAGTCGCCGCCGTCGGTGGCCAGCGGGCTGCAGCGCACCGGCCGGGCCGGGCACAACGTGGGCGACGTGTCCCGCGGTGTGATCTTCCCCAAGTACCAGGGGGACCTGGTGCAGGCCGCGGTGGTGGCGCGGCGGATGCGGGACGGCCAGATCGAGGCCCTGAGCGTCCCGCGTAACCCGCTCGACGTGCTGGCCCAGCAGATCGTGGCGATGACCGCGATGGATGACTGGGCGGTCGGCGACCTGGAGCAGGTGATCCGGCGGGCCGCCCCGTTCGCCAGCCTGACCCGGCCGGTGCTGGAAGCCGTGCTGGACATGCTGGCCGGGCGCTACCCCAGCGAAGAGTTCGCGGAGCTGCGCCCGCGGCTGGTCTGGGACCGGACCACGGGCACACTGCACGGCCGGCCAGGCGCCCAGCGGCTGGCCGTGACCAGCGGCGGCACCATCCCGGACCGCGGCCTGTTCGGCGTGTTCCTGGCCGCGTCGCAGCGCGAGGCCAACGGCCGCAACTCGCACCGGGTCGGTGAGCTGGACGAGGAGATGGTGTACGAGTCGCGGGTCGGCGACGTCTTCGTGCTCGGCGCGAGCTCCTGGCGGATCGAGGACATCACCGCCGACCAGGTGCTGGTCTCCCCCGCGCCGGGCCAGCCGGGCAAGCTGCCGTTCTGGCACGGTGACGCGCCCGGGCGGCCGGTGGAGCTGGGCCGCGCGCTCGGCGCCTACTGCCGGGAGCTGGCCAGCGCCACCGAGCAGGACGCCACCGGCCGGCTGCGCGCGGACGGCCTGGACGAGCTGGCCGCGGCCAACCTGGTGCGCTACCTGGCCGACCAGCGCGAGGCGACCGGGTACGTGCCGGACGACCGCACCCTGGTGCTGGAACGGTTCCGGGACGAGCTGGGCGACTGGCGGCTGGTGCTGCACAGCCCGTTCGGCGCGCCGGTGCACGCGCCCTGGGCGCTGGCCATCGCGGCCCGGCTGCGCGAGCGCTACCAGGGCATGGATGTGCAGGCCATGCACACCGACGACGGGATCGTGATCCGGGTACCGGACAGCGACGAGCCGCCGCCGGCCGGGCTGGCCGAGCTGGTCCCGGAGGACGTGGAACAGCTGGTCACCGCCGAGCTGGGCAACTCGGCGCTGTTCGCGTCGCGGTTCCGCGAGTGCGCGGCCCGCGCGCTGCTGCTGCCCCGGCGCACGCCGGGCCGCCGCAGCCCGCTGTGGCAGCAGCGGCAGCGGTCCGCGCAGCTGCTGTCGGTGGCCCGCAAGTACGGCACGTTCCCCATCGTTCTGGAGACGGTGCGGGAATGCCTGCAGGACGTGTTCGACGTGCCCGGCCTGGTCGGCCTGATGCGGGAGCTGGCTACCCGGCAGATCCGGCTGGTCGAGGTGGAGACGGCCACGCCGTCCCCGTTCGGCCGGTCAATGCTGTTCCGCTACGTCGGCGCGTTCATGTACGAGGGGGACGCGCCGGTCGCGGAACGCCGGGCCCAGGCGCTGGCGCTGGACTCGGCTCTGCTCGCCGAGCTGCTCGGCCAGGCCGACCTGCGCGAGCTGCTCGACCCGGCGGTGGTCGCTGAGACCGAGCGGGAACTGCAGCGGCTGCTGCCCAGCCGGGCCTGCCGGGACGCTGAGGGCGTGGCTGACCTGCTGCGTGGCATCGGGCCGCTGCCCGCGGCCGAGGTGGCGGAGCGGTGCCAGGACCCGGCGGCCGCGGACGGCTGGCTGGCCAGCCTGCTGGCCCAGCGCCGCGCGCTGCAGATCCGGGTGGCGGGCGAGGCTCGCTGGGCCGCCGTCGAGGACGCCGGGCGGCTGCGCGACGCGCTCGGTGTGCCGCTGCCGCCCGGCGTGCCGGCCGCGTTCACCGAGCCAGTGGCCGACCCGCTCGGCGACCTGACCGCCAGGTACGCCCGTGGCCACGGCCCGTTCACCACGGCCGACGTGGCGGCCCGGTACGGGCTCGGCGTGGCCGTGATCACCGGGACGCTGCGCCGGCTGGCCGCCGACGGCCGGATCGCCGAGGGCGAGTTCCTGCCCGGGCGGCGCGGCACGCAGTGGTGCGACACCGGCGTGCTGCGCTTGCTGCGCCGCCGCTGCCTGGCCAAACTGCGCAAGGAAGCGGAGCCGGTGCCGGCCGCCGCGCTGGCCCGGTTCCTGGCCGCCTGGCAGCAGGCCGGCCGCCGGCCGGGGCAGGCACGGCGCCGGGCAGCCGGGCCGGGTGGCGGCCGCCGGCCGGCCCGGACCAGGTGTACGAGGCCATCGACCAGCTGGCCGGGGCGGCGGTGCCCGCTTCCGCGCTGGAGACGCTGATCCTGCCCGGCCGGGTGCCGGGTTACCAGCCCGCCATGCTGGACGAGCTGACCGCCGCGGGCGAGATCGTCTGGACCGGGGCAGGCGGCCTGCCCGGCGGCGATGGGTGGCTGGTGCTGGCGCCCGCCGACACCGCGCCGCTGCTGCTGCCCGCGCCCGGCGAGATCACCCTGACCCCGCTGCACCAGGCGGTGCTGGCCGCGCTGGACGGCGGCGGCGGGCTGTTCTTCCGGATGCTCGCGGACCGGGCCATCAGCCTGCTGCCGGAGCCGGAGCGGGCCATGGCCAGCGACGCCGCACTGGCCGCGGCCATCTGGGACCTGGTCTGGGCGGGCCGGCTGAGCAACGACACACTGGCCGCGCTGCGCACGGTGCTGAGCACCGGCCGGCCGGTCGCGCCCGACGACGGGCCCGCCGCCACCCAGCCGGGTGCCGGGCCTGCGGGCGCGGAACTGAGCAGTGCTGGACTGAGCAGCGCTGGACTGGACGGGGCCGGGCTGAGCAGTGCTGGGCTGGACAGTGCCGGGCTGGACGGGGCCGGACTGAATGGCCCGGGGATTGCGCGCCCGAGCTTTGGCGGCGCTGGTTTCGGCGGTACCGGGCCGCGCCGTCGCGGCGCGGGCCGGACAGGCACTGGCCGTCCAACCACGGGCCGCCCAAGCACGGGCCGGATGGGCGCGCGCCGGCCCGGCTCCGGCCGCCCGGCCATGCCCAGCCGGACCGGGCCGCCGACCGTATCCGGCCGCTGGTTCCTGGTGCCGCCCGCCGACCCGGACCCGACCCGGCGGCTGCACGCGGTGGCCCGTACCCTGCTGGACCGGCACGGCATCCTGATCCGCGGCGCGGTGGCCAGCGAGCGGGTGCCGGGCGGCTTCGCCGCCATCTATCCCGTGCTGCGCGCGATGGAGGACGCCGGGCAGTGCCGCCGCGGCTACTTCGTCGAGGGCCTGGGCGCGGCGCAGTTCGCGCTGGCCGGCGCGGTGGACCGGATGCGCGCACTGGCGGCGGACGCCGAGCAGGGCGAGCCGGCCGACCCGTGGCGCCGGCCGACTGCCAGCGGGCAGCCCGATCTCTGGAGCCGGCCCGCTCCCAGGGACCAGGCCGGACCTGGAGACGAGGCCGGACCCGGGTACCAGGCCGACCCGTGGACCCTGACCGCCGCCCGCGACCTGGCCGGACCCGGAAACCAGGCCGGACCCGGCCAGCCGGGCCGGGCCGGCCGCGGCCGGCCTGCCGGGCCCAGCCCGGTCGTGCTGGCCGCCGGCGACCCGGCCAACCCGTTCGGTGCGGCGCTGCCGTGGCCGGACCGGCCGGACGAGACGCCGGGCGGGCACCGGCCGGGCCGCAAGGCCGGGGCCCTGGTTGTGCTGGCCGGCGGCCACCTGGTGCTCTACGTCGAGCGCGGTGGCAAGACCGTACTGTCCTGGACCAGCGACCCGGCCGTGCTCGGCCCGGCGGCCGCGGCCCTGGCCAGCGTGGCGCGCGGCGGCGCGCTGGGCCGGCTGACCATCGAGCGCGCCGACGGGGGCACCGTGCACGGCTCGCCGCTGGCGCACGCGCTGGAGGAGGCCGGCTTCCGGGCCACCCCGCGTGGCCTGCGGCTGCGCCGCTAAACGACTGGCCCAATTCGGACAGTAGTCACAAACTGCCAATAACGCTGACGAGTCCCTCCGGGTTACCTTGCGTTTCCTGCCAATGCCAGGTGACCAGGCACTATCCTCCGACACACCGTTGCCACAGCAGGGCGGGCACGGAACGGGAGGATGCGGTGGCCAACGCGCAAGGCATTGACGTGTCGAGCTTCCAGGGCACGTTCGACTGGGCGGCGGAAAGGGGCTCGATCTCCTTTGGCTTCGCGAAGGCGACCGAGGGGGTGACGATCACCGACCCGGAATTCGCCCGGAATTGGCAGCAGATCAAAGCCATGGGGTTCGTTCGCGGCGCGTACCACTTCGGGCATCCGAAGGACGGCGCGGGCGCCAGTGCCCAGGCCTTCCTGGCCGCGGTCCGCGCTCAGGGCCTGGAGCGTGGCGACCTGCTCGCGCTTGACCTGGAGACCACGGACGGGCTGGGCCCAGCCCAGGTCGCCACGTTCGCGCGGAACTGGTGTGCGGAGGTCGCCGCGGCTACCGGGCGCAAGCCCATCGTCTACACGTTCATCAGCTTCGCCCAGGAAGGCAACTGCGCCGGGCTCGGCGGCCACCCGCTGTGGATCGCCGACCCGTCCAGCCCGGAAGGGCATCCCACCGTCCCCCGACCGTGGACGACGTGGACCTTTCACCAGTACGCGACCACGCTCGTAGACCGGGACGTGTTCAACGGGGACGGGGCCGCGCTGAAGAAGTTCGCCAACCCAGCCCCGGCGGCTAAGCAGGAGGAAGAAGTGCAGACCGGAACCCTCGTCAACGGCGCTGACGCGGTCACGCCGATCTCGGTACCGTTCGGCAGCGCCAAGGAGATCGGTTTTGCCTGTGACAACGGCCTGCAGAAGCTGCCCACGGCGAAGCTTCGGGTCGCGGTGTTTGATGGCGGCTGGACTGTGCACAGTTCGGTGCAGGTGGACAGCGCCAAGGGCCAGACCGTGATCAAGTTCGGCAAGCCCTCGGCCACGTCCGTGGTCTCGGTGCAGCGCCTGGACGCCGGCGACGTCAACGTGAGCTACCAGGTCTCCTGAGCGTCATCCGGCGTCCCAGCGCACCGGCAGCGCGGCGGGCTTGCGGAACACCAGGCCCGTCGGCGGGCCGGTGCCGTCCTGGCCGAGGCGCAGCCCGGGCAGCCGGAACAGCGCGCCGAGCCCGGCGCTGGCTTCCAGCCGGGCCAGGTGCACGCCCAGGCAGAAGTGCGGGCCACGGGCGAAGGCCAGGTGCCGGTTCGCGTTCTCCCGCCGGACGGCGAACCGGTCCGGGTCGGCGAACACGGCTGGGTCACGGCCCGCACCGGCCAGCGACACGGTGACCAGGTCGCCCTGGCGCACCATCGCGTCGCCGAGCATCACGTCCCGGGTGGCGTAGCGGTCCACCACGGCAGCGGCCGGCTCCAGCCGCAGCGATTCCTCGATGGCGTTGGTCATCAGCTCCGGGTCGTCGCGGACCAGCTGGAGCTGGCCCGGGTGGCTGAGCAGGTGCCAGGCCGCGTTCGTGATCATTCCCTCAGTGGTCTCGATGCCGCCGAACATCAGTACCGCCGCGTTGGACACCGCCTCGTCGGTGCTCAGCGCCCCGGACCGGCCGACATGCTGGGCCGCCGCGGCCAGCAGCGACTGGTCTGGGTCGCCGGCCGTGAGCACTTCGCGGAGGCCGCCCGCCAGCTGGCTGAAGGCCGCCACGCCCGGTGCGCCCGGCGCGGCCCCCGGCGCGCCGGCCAGCTCGGAGACGGCGGCCACGATCGCGTCGTACCAGGCCAGGATCACCTCAGGCGGGGTGGCCGTGAGGCCCAGCATCCGGGCCACCACGACGGTGGCCAGCGGCCCGGCCAGGCTGCGCCGGAGTTCGGCCTGCCCGGCCGGGCGGACCACAGCGACCAGCCGGGCCGCCTCGGCGGTGACGAACCCGGCCAGCCGGCCGCGCACCTCGGCCGGGCTGAACGGGCCGCCGAACGGCCGCCGGTGCCGGTCGTGCGTGGTCCCGTCCAGCGAGAGCATGCTCGGGCCGACTACCCGGGCGGTGGAGAACCGCGGATCATCCACGGTGAACGCCGCGCTGTCCCGCAGCACCCGCACGGCCAGGTCGTAACGGGTGACCAGCCAGCCGTCCAGACCCGGCAGCCAGGACACCGGCTCGGCCGCGCGGAGCCGGGCCAGCACCTGGTGCAGGCCCGGGCCGGCCAGCTCGTCCAGCCGGACCGCCTGGCCGACCGGGTAGCTGCCGCGGCCCGCCGCGGGCACGTCCCGGGAAAGGCCAGTCACCCAGCCGACGCTACCCGGTCATGCCCGTAACGCAGCAGCACCGAGGCAGCCCCGAATGTTCGAAGCTGCCCGTACCGTGGCACGCATCCGGAGACAGAACGAGGAGGACGTGATGCCCGATCAGAACTTAGCTGAATCGAGCGCCCCTATCTGTGTACACAATTTGACGTACACTATGGGCATGGATGACAGCCAGGGCCAGCTCAGTGTCCGGGACGCCCGCGCGCACTTCGCGGGCGTCATTACCCGGGCCCAGGACGGAACACCCACCGTCATCACCCGCAACGGCCAAGCCGTGGCCGCTATCGTCCCGATCGAGGACTTCAACGCCCTCGAAGACGCGATCGACCGGTATTTCGCCCGGGAGGCCGACCGCGACCTGGCCGAGGACCCAGATGCGCCGACGTACAGCATGTCCGAAGTAGTCGCGGCCATCTTCGAGGAAGAATCGGGCACGGGTGTCGCGTGAAGTACGCCTTCCGGTGGCGGGAGCGGGCGGTCGTGCAACTGAGGGCTATCCCCCAGCCAGCGGCGCTAACGATCTTGCAGGCACTGACGCCGCTCGGGGACGATCCGCGCCGCTCAGATGCCAACATCAGGAAGCTGACCGGATATGAGGACCGGTACCGGCTGCGCGTCGGAGACTACCGGATCATCTACGAGGTCATAGACCAGCAGCTCGTCATCCTGATCGTGGGGGTAGGGCATCGCCGCGAGATATACCGGCGGATGTCCTGACGAGGCGGCCTAAGGCAGCTACCAGGCGGGGATTCTCCGCGGGCCTAGCCGGGCTCAGCGGTCAGCTGGCGGGCAGACAGTGGGCGGCGCAGGCAGCAGGTGGCCAGCACGGTGGCGGCCCCGGTAGCGGCCATGGCGGCGGCCGGGCCGGCCACCGCGGCCAGCGCACCGGCCAGCGGCGGAGTCACTCCCTGGCCGCCCATCAGCCCGGTCGCGAGCAGGCCGAAGCCCTGGCCGCGCAGGCCCGGCGGCAGGCTGTCCAGGAACGCCTGCTGGATCCCGAGCTGATACCCGAACCCGAACCCGCAGCCGAACAGGGCCGCCGCCACGACCAGCCAGGGCGGGTGCAGGATAAGCACCAGCAGCGGCGCCCCGGTCAGCAGGGCCAGCGGGAAGACCAGCCGCCGCCGCATGACCGGGCGGCAGAACCGGCCGATGACCACGTCACCGGCGAGCATGCCGGCTGGCACCGCGGCGAGCAGCGGGCTGGCCGCGGCGGCCGGGTGACCCAGCGATTCGGTGTACGGGACGATGAGCGACTCCGCACCGGCCGCGAACATGCCCGGCAGCCACTGGGCCAGCAGCAGCGCCCGCACCCGGCGGCTGGCCAGCAGTTCGGCGTGGCCGGCCAGGGTGGCGCGCACCGCGCCCCGGCTGGCCGCCCGGGCCGGGCCGGATGGCCGGCCCGGGCCGGGTGCCGGGCCCGACGGCGCGGCACCGGGTCCTGGTGCCGCGACGGGCCGCAGCCCGAGCCGGACGAACGCGGACAGCACCAGCGCGCAGCCGGCCGACAGCAGCAGCCAGCGCCCGGACAGCACGGCCAGGACCGCGCCACCCAGCCCAAGCCCGACGATCTGGGTGCCGGCCGCGGTCAGGCTGAGTACCGAGCGGCCGAGCACGTACCGGTCACCATCCAGCACGTCGGGCAGCATCCGGGACACCGCCGCGCTGAACACCGGCGCGACCATCGCAGCCAGCGCCACCAGGACCAGCATCGCGGCCACCGGCAGCCCGGGTGCGAGCCCGATCAGCACGCCGGGCACCGCGCGGAGCAGCATGCCGCCGGTGATCACGGCCCGCGGCGGCAGCCGGTCGGCCAGCGAGGTGAACAGCGCGCCGCCGATGGCCTGCGGCCCGAACCCCATCGCGAACGCGAGCGCGGCCAGGAACGCCGACCGCGTCTGCGCGTACACCACGACCGACAGGCCGAGGATCTCGAACTCGAAACCCAGGACGTAGAGGAACATACTCGCGCACAGCACCCGGAACTGCCCGACGGCGAACACCGACCGGTACGTGGTGCGGGGGGCGGGCGCGGCGGCCGTGGTGGTCATGCCGCCATCGTCGGGATCGCCAACCCGGGACAGTACTCTTTCGTTCCAGGACGAAAGATCGGCCGGCCTGGCGCGGGAAGGACGCGGTCATGACGCTGCGCATCGAGGTGGCCCAGCAGGACGTGGTGACCAGCCGGTTCGCCATCTCCCCGCTGTGGGAGCTGACCCAGGCGCTGCGCACCCTGGCCGGCCCGCCGTCGCGCGGCGACGCGGCGATCCGGCCCTGGCTGGCCCGGGTCCGGGACCGCTATCAGCGGCTGTCCCGCGACGCCGACCTGGCCGTGCTGCATGCGCTGCAGCCGCCGAACTGGGGCGCGGACTTCCTCTCTCCGGTGCCGGCCAGCGTGTCCACCACCATCGAGGACCTGCTCGCCCAGGTCAGGGCCACGCCCATCGACGAAGTTCAGCGTGAGGTCGACGAGGCGCTGCGGCGGCAGCCGGACATCAGCACGAGGGTGCGGCGCATCCTGACCGGTGGCCAGGCCGCGGCCTACTGCGCGGACATCCTGGCCGCGGCCTGGCAGGCGCTGCTCGAATCGGAGTGGCCCACGCTGCGGGCCATCCTGGAACGCGACGTGATCCACCGCGCCGGCCAGCTCACCTCCAAAGGCTGGGCCGCCGCCCTGGACGGGCTGCATCCGCGGCTGGCCTGGCAGCCGGGCCGGATCGAGCTCAAGCTCACCCACTGGCCCGGCCAGCCGGATGCCAGCCTGGCCGGGCGGGGGCTGCTGTTCGTGCCGTCGGTCTTCATCTGGCCCGGGCTCGCGGTCAGCCTGGAGCCGCCCTGGCCGCCGGCCCTGATCTACCCGGCGCGCGGGGTGGCCGCGTTGTGGGAGACGGCCGCACCGGGCTGCCGCCCAACCGCGCGCGACGTGCCGAGCGGCACGCTCGGCCCGCTGCTCGGCACGTCCCGCGCCGCCATCCTGCGCGCCCTCGACGAGCCGGCCAGCACCACCCAGCTCGCGGCCATCCTGGGCCAGTCCCTCGGCGGGCTGGGCGGCCACCTCGCGGTCCTGCGCCGGGCCGGCCTGCTGACCCGGGCCCGGTCCGGCCGCTCCGTGCTGTACCGGCGGACCGCCGTGGGCGACGCCCTGGTCGCCGCGGCCGGAACGGAGTAGCCAGAGAGAAGGCATGGGGAGCAAAGCCGAAGAGGCAACCCCGGGCGCGGCTCGTTCGTCATGAGCGGGCGACAGAGGAGGCGGTGCGATGGCCGGCACGCCGACCGGAGCCGACCTGGAGCGGCTGCTCGCCGAGCGCGGTACCCAGCTGATGCGGGTGGCCATCGCGCTGGCCGGCGACCGGGAGGCCGGTGAGGACCTGCTGCAGGCCGCCCTGGAGCGGGTGCTCAGGAAACCGCGCCAGGTGCATCAGGACACCGAGGGTTATCTGCGCCAGGTGCTGTACAACCTGGCCGCAGACGGCTGGCGGCGGCGCGGTCGGTGGCGGCAGCGGCTGCCGCTGCTCCGTGCCCAGGCCACCGCGCAGGCCGCCAGCCAGGCAGCCGACGCCGCCAACGTGGTCGACCTGCGCGATGCGCTGATCCGGCTGCTCAGTCAGCTGCCACCCCGGCAGCGCGCGGTGATCGTGCTGCGGTACTGGGAGCAGCGCACCGAGGCGGAGACCGCTGCCCTGCTCGGCTGCTCGGAAGGCACCGTCAAGTCCGCCGCGTCCCGCGGGCTGCGGCAGCTCCGGGAACTGGCCGGCGCCCGCACCGACCTCGGCTTCGAGCTGGCGGAAGGAACGTCATGAGCACCGATCTGCAGGATGCGCTGCGAGAGGGCCTGGACCGGCTGACGGCCGGCGCGACCGCGCCGGACGGGCTGGTCGGGCGGGCTCAGCGGCACAACCGGCAGCGCCGCACCAAGATCCGGGCCGCCATAGCGGCCGGCACCGCGATGGCCGCCGCGGCCGCCGCCGTCACGGTCAGCCTGGCCGCTGCCAGAAACAAGCCCAGCAGCACCCCGGTGCGTACCCAGACCATCGCCGACGTGGCCAGCCGCACCGAGCGGGCGCTGGCCGCCGCGGCCGACCACGGCAACGCCATCCAGATGATCCGGGAAAGCGGCCCCGGCACGACGTTCGGGCTCACCGCGCTGGGCATGGGTGGCTCCCTGGAGCACCCGCCGCCCACGCCGGTGCTGCCCCGGGTGCTCAGCCAGCTGACCGCCCGGTACCTGACCTCTTGGACCTATCACGGGCTGTACCTGCAGGAGGGGCTGTCCGCGGCCGGCCGGCTGGTGTTCGTGAACAGCACCGGCGGGCTGACCAAGCGGCAGTCGGCGGAAAACTACGGCGCCGCATACCCGGTGCGGGTCCGCTGGCGCACGGTGATCCGCGGGGTATCCGGGCTGGGCCCGGCACCGGCGCTGAGCTGCCAGCAGGCCGTCCCGGCCGAGTACCCCAGCTGGCAGGCGACCATCTCCAAGGCACTGTCCTGCGGGCGGTATTACCTCAGCGGGCGGCAGCGGGTGGACGGGGTGGACGCTATGCGGCTGGTGTCCAAGCCAGAGCTGGGGGGCGGGGTGTTCCGGTCCACCATCTGGGTTGACCCAGCGACCTACCTGCCGGTGCGGATGAGCCTGCTCACCCTGTCCGGCCCGGGCCGGGGGCAGCAACTGGTCGATGACTTCCGCTTCCTCCCGCCGACCAAGGCGAACCTGGCCGCGCTGCACGCCGCGATCAGGCGCGCCGCGATTCCAGCCACCTTCCGCCGCGTGCACCTCAACGTCCTGCTGCTGGCTGCGGACAATAGCCCCAGGGCCGGATCATGAGCTGGCGACGGAGGCGAGCAGGCCCGCCCGGGCCTGCTCGACCGCGGCCAGGATCGCGCCGCGCAGCACCGGCCGGCCGGTCACCCCGGTCGGCACCACGGTGGGCCGGGCCGGGCAGATCCGGCCCACCTCGGCCGCGACCCGGCTGGCCAGCGCGGTGCCGCCGGCCAGCCCGACCTCGCCGCCCAGCACGACCAGGCCGGGGTCGAGCACCACGCAGATCGCGGCCGCCCCGGTCGCCACCCGCCCGGCCAGTTCGGTGAGGAACGCGCTGCCCCGCTCGTCGCCGGCCTCGGCCGCGGCCACCGCGGCGGACACCGCGGCCGAGGCGGCCGGCGCGGCGAACCCGTACTCGGCGGCCAGCGGCCGCAGCGCCGACGCGCCGACCAGGGACTGGAACGCGCCGGTGGCCGGGTGCCCGATGTCCTGCGGCAGCGGCACCCCGGGCACCGGCAGGTAGCCGATCTCACCAGCCGCGCCAGCGACGCCGCGGTGCACCCGGCCGCCGATGATGGTGGCCAGCCCCAGGCCGACCCCGATCCACATCAGCACGAAGTCGTCGGCGCCCTCGGCCACGCCGACCGCGCGCTCGGCCATCGCGGCCAGGTTGACGTCGTTCTCGATCGTCACCGGCTGGCCCAGGTCGGTGCGCAGCGCGTCCAGCACACCCTCGTGCCAGGCGGGCAGGTTGACCGCCAGCCAGGGGTCGCCGGTGCGCGGGTCCAGTACGCCAGGCGTGCCGATGACCAGCGCGCTGAGCTGGGATATCGCCACCCCCGCCGAGCTGCACGCGGTGGCCACCGCGCCGCGGACCAGCTCGACGGGGTTGCTGGTCCCGTTCGGGTCCACGCTGACCTGGGTGACCACCTGGCCGGTGATGTCGGCCACCCCGGCGCTGACCTCGTCCTGCTCCACGTGCAGCCCGGCCACGTAGGCACTGGCCGGCACGACCGCGTACAGGGCCGCGTTCGGCCCGCGGCCGCCGGCCTGCTCGCCGACCGTGGCCACCAGGCCGCGTTCTTCCAGCCGGGCCAGCAGCTGCGACGCGGTCACCTTGGACAGCCCGGTCCGCTCGCCGATCTGGGCCCGGGTCATCGGGCCGCCGGCCAGCAGCAGCTCCAGCGCCGCGCGGTCGTTCAGCTCGCGCAGCAGCCGTGGTGTGCCGGGCCGTTGTTCCACCGTGTCCTCGCCTCCGTGACAGTCCCCCCAGCACCGACCGGGGCGCAGCAGGCTCCTGGGCTGAATTCTGTCTCAATCTGGCAACAAGGTCTGTCTAATAGGAAACTTTACTGTTAGTTTCGGCGCAGAGTTCCCTCAGGGCCGACCCCAGATAACCGCCAGCCTAGACGGCCGACGGCGGCGGAGCGCCCTGAGACCACTACGTAGCTGCGAGAAGTGCTCAGGGTCGAAGCCGGAAGGGAGATCCAGCAGTGAAATTGACCAGATCGGCCGCCGCGTTCGGCGCGGCCGCCATACTCGCCGGGGCGGCGGCGGGCTGCGGCTCAGGGAGCGGCAGTTCCTCCAGCGGCTCGGGCGCGGTGCCCAGCAAGATCGTCGTCTGGCGGATGGGCGCGTCAGTGCCCTCCCAGGTCACCTGGATGAAGGGGGTCGTCGCCGAGTTCCACAAGAAGTTCCCGCAGTACAAGAACACCAAGGTGACCGTGGACTGGATTCCGTGGACCAGCCGGGTCACCGACTGGACCAACGCGCTGTCCAGCGGCAAGGGCGGCCCGGACATCACCGAGCTGGGCAACACCGACACCCCGGGGATCGCCGCCCAGGGCGGGCTGGCCGATGTGACCAGCAACGTGAAGGCGTGGTCCTACGGGTCCGGGATCATCGCCGGCAACCTGGCCAACGACACGGTGAACGGGCAGAACTACGCGGTGCCGTGGTTCGGCGGCGTGCGCGGCGTCTGGTACCGCAAGGACCAGTTCGCCAAGGCTGGTATCACCTCGCCCCCCACCACCTGGGCCGGGCTGATCGCCGACGCCAAGCTGCTGCAGCAGAAGTACCCGGGCACGTACGGCCTGGGCGCACCGAGCAACTACACCAACGCGATCGTCAGCTTCATCTGGGGCGCGGGCGGCCAGGTGGCCACCGAGAGCGGCGGCAAGTGGACGGCCAAGCTGACCACGCCGCAGGCCGAGGCGGGCATCAAGTTCTACGCCGACCTGTACCTGACCCAGCACCTGTCCCCGTCGAAGTACATCGGCCAGACGGAGCTGGGCGCGCCCGGCGCCACCTCGGGCGGATCCAACGAGGACTTCGCCCTGGGCAAGCTGGACATGTACATCGACGGCCCGTGGGCCCAGTCCGAGCTGACCGCGGTGAGCAAGAAGTACCAGTCAGAGTGGGCCTCCTTCCCCATCCCGAGCCAGAACGGGCCCACCCCGGCCCCGGCCTTCTCCGGCGGCTCCGACCTCGGTGTCTGGGCCAAGAGCAAGTACAAGCAGGCCGACTGGAACCTGATCTCGGTGATGGACAGCCCGTCCAACGCGACCACGTTCGCCAACTCGCAGGGCTTCTTCCCCGAGTTCACCGCGCAGCTCAAGGGCGGCGCGTACGCGGGCAACCCGGTGATGGCGGGCTTCGCCAAGGCCGCCGCCTACACCCAGATCTCCCCGCTGAACTCGAAGAACTGGGCCACCGCGGACGCGACCGACGCGATCATCCCGACCATGATGAAGGCACTGATGCAGGGCGCGAACTTCAGCAGCACGGTGACCAAGGCCAACACCGAACTGCAGAACGTGCTCAACACCGGTAACGAGAACGGCTGAGCACCCCCCGACAGGCCGGGCCGGCCGCGCTTCCCTCGGCGCCGGCCGGCCGGGCCAACTGTGGCGACACTCAGGCGAGGAGAGGGCCGCGAACAATGGTTGAAATCGTCACCAGCCAGCCGTCCGCGCGGGCGCCCAGCCCGGCCCGGCCACCCGGGCGCCGGGCCGGGCGGGCCGGGGTCATGGCGCTGATCCGCCGCCACAAGCTGGTGCCCTACCTGCTGCTGCTCCCCTCGGTAGCCGCGATCGCCCTGGTCCTGCTATGGCCGGTGGTGCAGGTGGCGCTGTACTCGTTCCAGAACTACGGGCTGCCGCAGACCGATGGGGCCGCGCCCACCCAGTGGGTCGGGCTGAGCAACTACACCACCACGTTCACCGACCCCGAGTTCTGGCTGGCGCTGCGCATCACCACGGCGTTCGCGGCGGCCTCGGTGACGCTCACCCTGCTCACCGGGACGCTGATCGGCCTGCTGCTGAACCGGCTCGGCCGGGTGATGGCGGCCGTGGTCAGCACCACGGCCCTGCTGGCCTGGGCCACCCCCCCGGTTTCCGCCAGCGTTCTGTTCTACTGGCTGTTCAATCCGGATGGCGGGCTGGTGGACTGGAGCCTGGCCCGGCTGCCGCACTGGCTGGTGGGCAGCACCGACTGGGCCGGCTTCAACTGGACGACCGGCGGGGCGCTCCCCGCCTACACGGTGGCCACGCTGCTGGTGGTGTGGCAGGCGTTCCCGTTCGTGGCGGTGGCCGTGCTGGCCGGGCTCAAGACAGTGCCGGCCGAACTGCTCGAGGCGGCCCGGGTGGACGGCGCCGGGGCCTGGCAGGGCTTCTGGAAGATCACCTACCCGCTGCTCAAGCCGATCTTCCTGGTGCTGCTGCTGTTCTCGGTGATCTGGGACTTCAACGTGTTCACCCAGACCTACCTGCTCACCGGCGCCCTGGGCAACCGGGACGAGTACAACCTGTCGCTGTACCTGTACGACAAGGCGTTCACGTTCCCGCCCAGCTACGGCCTGGGCGGCGCGCTGGCGCTGATTCTCACGATCATCCTGCTCATCGTGACCGTCGGCTACGTCCGCGCCTCGGTCCGGCAGGGAGCGCTGTCATGACCGCCGCGCCCATCTCCGGACCACGGGCTCGTCCCCGCCCGCGCCCCCGGCGCCACGTGACCCGCCGTCACGCCAAGACCTTCTCATTGAACGCCATTGCCGTGCTGGTCGCGCTGCTCACGCTGTTCCCGATCTTCTGGATGGTGTCAACCGCGTTCAAGCCATCCCAGGAGATCTACTCGCTGACACCCGGCCTGTGGCCTGCCCACCCCACGCTGGGCAACTTCCACTCCGTGTTCAGCGGCCAGGCATCCGGGATCGGGTCCTACTGGCTGTTCTTCCGGAACAGCATGCTGGTCACGGTGAGCACGGTCGTGCTGGCCTCGCTGGTGTCGCTGCTCGCCTCGGTCGCGGTGGCCCGGCACCGGTTCCGGTTCCGCGCCGCGTACCTGATCATGCTGCTGATCGTGCAGATGATTCCCGCGCAGGCGCTGATCATCGCCCTGTTCCTCGACTTCAACCGGCTCAACCTGCTGCAGAGCCTGCCCGGGCTGATCCTGGTCTACGCCGCGCAGGCGCTGCCGGTGTCGATCTGGATGCTGCGCAACTTCGTCGCCACCGTGCCCCGGGAACTGGAGGAGGCGGCGGCGGTGGACGGCGCCGGGCCGCTGCGGGTGTTCTGGCGGATCCTGTTCCCGCTGGTCGTCCCGGGCCTGATCGCGACCAGCGTGTTCTCGTTCATCACCGCGTACAACGAGTTCATCGTGGCACTGACGTTCCTCGGCCAGGCGCACGGCACGTACACGCTGCCGATCTACGTCACCTACTTCTTCGGCCGCGGCGGCGCGCAGTGGGGGCCGATCATGGCCGCGTCCACCCTGTACACCATCCCGGTGGTGGTGTTCTTCCTGCTGGTGCAGCGCAAGATGACTGGAGGGCTGGTGGCTGGGGCGGTGAAGGGGTGAGCGCAGGGCTTTCTGACCCGGTCCTGGAGCGCTTGGCCGACGCGGTCCTGATCCCGCCGTTCCCCGGGCATGACGCGCCGCGCTGGGTGCTGGACGCGCTGGAGCGCGGGCTGGCCGGGGTGACCATCTTCGGCCCGAACATCGCCGGGCCGGAGCAGCTGGCCGCGCTGACCGCGCAGCTCCGCCGGGCCGGCGGCCAGCCGCTGGTGGCCATCGACGAGGAGGGCGGCGACGTCACCCGGATCGACCACCTGACCGGCAGCCCGTACCCGGGCAACGCGGCGCTCGGCGCGGTGGACGACGTGACGCTGACCGCCGCCGTGCACCGGGCGCTCGGCCAGGACCTGGCCGAGCTGGGCATCACCGTGGACCTGGCCCCGTCGGTGGACGTGAACACCGCATCGGACAACCCGGTCATCGGCATCCGCTCGTTCGGCTCCGACCCGGACCTGGTGGCCAGGCACGCCGCGGGCGCCGTCCGCGGGCTGCAGGCGGCCGGGGTGGCCGCGTGTGCCAAGCACTTCCCCGGGCACGGCAGCACCAGCGCGGACACCCACCACGAGATCGTCACCGTCGAGGCGGATCTGGACACGCTGCGCCGCAGGGATCTGGTGCCGTTCGCCGCGGCCATCGCGGCCGGGGTGAACGGGGTGATGCCCGGGCATCTGCGGGTCCCCGAGCTGACCGGCGAGCTGCCCGCGACGCTGTCCGCCGCGGCGCAGACCGGCCTGCTCCGCGGCGAGCTGGGTTTCACCGGGGTGATCATCTCCGACGCGCTGGAGATGCGCGCGGTGAGCGAGACGTACGGGCTGGCCGAGACGGCGGTCCGCGCGGTGGCGGCCGGCACTGACCTGCTCTGCCTGGGCCGGGATACCGGCCAGGACGGCTACCTGGCCGTCCGCGCCGCGCTGGCCGAGGCGCTGGCCAGCGGCCGGCTGCCCGCGCAGCGGCTGGAGGAAGCCGAGCAGAGCGTCGCCCGGCTGCGCGGCTGGCTGGCCGGGCCGGCCAGTGCGGCCCGGGGGGACGATATGACCGGGGCGGATGGGGCTGACGGCCGGGCCGGGCGGGCCCGCATCGGGCTGGCCGCGGCGCGCCGGGCCGTCCGGGTGTCCGGCCCGCCGGGCCCGCTGCCCGACCCGGCCGTGCTGCAGCTCGGCGCGCCGGAGAACATCGCGGTGGGCAGCGTGCCGTGGGGCCTGGCGCCGTGGGTGCCGGCCAGCCGCCTGCAGCTGGCCCCGGCCAGCCTGGCCGACGGCGAGACGGTGCCGGTCATCGACGCGGCGCTGACCGCCTCGGCCGGGCGGCCGCTGATCGTGGTGGTCCGTGACGCGCACCGGTACCCGGCCGCCCGGGCCGTGGTCACCGGCCTGCTCGCGGCCCGGCCGGACATGGTGGTGCTGGACATGGGCCTGCCGTTCTGGCAGCCGCCGGGCGGGGTGCACGTGGCCACCTACGGCGCGGCCCGGGCCAGCGCCCAGGCCGCCGCCGAGGTGCTGGGGCTGGCCGGGCGCTAGCCCGCCGGCCAGCGGCTCTTCGCAACCATTCGACCCACGCGCGAGACTCTGCGACGATAGCGGTCGAAACGGGGAGAAAGTACGGGAGGAAAATCATGACTGACGTGCGCCTCGAAACCGCCCTGTCCATTCCCAGCGGATTCCGGTTCGGGGATGTTTCCAGCCTGACCACGGTGCGGGCGGTCAGTTCCAAGGTGCCGGGTCTGGGCCCGCTGGCCGCGTTCACTGGCACGTTCCGCGGGAACGGCTTCAACACCATCTTCCGGCCGGACAGCTCGCAAACGCCGACGCAGCTGCCCTCGCCGGTATCCGGCAGCGACAACGTGCTGGAGCTGAATTTAACTCACGAAACCCTGTCGTTCTCGCCGAGCCTGGGCTCGGTACCCAACCGGGGTGAGGTGCAGGGGGACATCTTCCTCAATGGCGTCCCGTACCTGCAGACGATCACTGACGTGACGGTGCCCAGCCAGCCCATCGGGATCCATTTCGAGCCGGGCCTGTGGATGGCCGTCCCGGCCACCACCGACCCGCACGAGGGCGGGACGCTGGTGCGGATGGCGTCGATTCCGCACGGCACCACGATCGAGGCCCAGGGGACGTCGGCCAACGTCACGGGGAAGCCGGACATCAAGGCCATCGACATCACCCCGTTCACCACCGGCCAGCCGACATCCAAGGTGCCGTTCCCGAGCCAGACCGCCACCAGCGAGAAGACGGCGCGGATCCCGCAGGACCTGGCCCCGTTCATCACGGCCGGCACCATCACGCAGAAGATCCTGTCCGACCCGACCACGCTGCTGCGCAACCACATCGCGTCGCAGACCATCACCTCCACCAAGGTGATCACCATCTCCACCGACCCGGCGTCCCCGCTGTTCGGCGGCGGCACGGACAACATCGCGTTCCTGCTCGGTGACAAGAAAGCCAGCGCGCCGAACGCCCAGACGCTGAAGATGGAGGCGACGTTCTGGATCGAGACCGCCGAATTCAGCATCGAGGTGCCGGTCTTCACTCCGGGCCAGCCACCGCTGACCATCGCGGCCGAGACCGGTGCCGAAGGGCAGCCGGCGCCCGAGTTCCTGGTCAACCCGCCGGTCGCGATCACCGCACCGCGCACCATCACGGTCAGCGCGACCCAGATCCAGTACGCCCAGCAGGTCTTCCTCAACTTCAACGGGCTGACCTGGCCGCATGTCTCGGTGGCCACGCTGGTGCCGGCCAGCCCGGTGCCGGTGCCGGCGTCCGCGTTCAGCTGAGCCCCCGGCGCTGAGACCCCGGCGCGGCGGCAACGGGCCTAACTGCGGATGATCCGCACCCGCCCGTTGCCGCTGTCGCCGATGACCAGGTCTCCGGACCGGTCCACCGCCACCCTTCCGGGCTGGACAGCTCCGCCGCCGCGGCCGGGCCGCCGTCCCCGGCGTAACCGGCCGTGCCATCGCCGGCCACGGTGTAGATGTCCCCGGCCGTCATCGCCTGCCCATAGAACGTCCCGGCCCGCTCGGCAGGCACCCGCGGAGCGGCCCGGAAGGACGCGGCCAGCTGTGCGATTCCCTACCAAACGGGGGCGCAATCGGCCCCGCCTGGCCCGGTCACCCCTCGGCAAGCTGCATAATGCTGGACATGAGGCTGTCTGCTCGTGCTGACTACGCGCTGCGCGCCGCGGTCGAGTTGGCCGCCGCCGAAGGCGGCCATGTCACCGCCGAGCAACTGGCGCGTTCCCAGCACATCCCGGGGAAGTTTCTGGAGGCGATCCTGACCCAGCTCCGCCGGGCGGGCCTGGTGCGCAGCCAGCGCGGCCCCGAGGGTGGCTTCTGGCTGGCCAAGCCGGCTGCCGATATCGCGCTCGCGGACATCATCCGGGCCATCGATGGGCAGCTGGTCGGGGTGCGCGGCGAGCGCCCGGAAAATATCGGCTACATCGGGGTGGCTGAGCCGCTGCAGAGCGTCTGGATCGCGCTGCGCGCCAACGAGCGGGCCATCCTGGAAGAGGTCACCCTGGAACACATCGCGACCGGGCGGCTGCCGGAGCGGGTCCTCGAACTGACCAACGACCCGCGCGCCTGGGCCTGAGCGCGCCGATATCCAGTTGGCCGGGCCGGTGCAGGCTGCGAACATCCAGGGGTGAGCCAACTAGCCTGGAGTGACGCGGTCGGGGCGGCCGGCTGGATCGGTCCCCGGCTGCTGCCGTTCGACGTCCACCGGGTCGCATCGGTCGTGCCTGGCGGGTTCGAGGCGTACGCACGGGTGCTGCATCCGGCCGAGGAACCCGGTACTGGCCACCGCCTGGTCCGCTGGGCCGAGGTGGCCGCGTGGAGCGGGCAGCCGCTGCGCCCGGCCACCCAGTTCCATTCCATCGCGCTGCCGCCGGTGCGGCCCAGCGGGCCCGCTCCGTGGTCCAGCCAGGGACCGCGGCAGGGCAGCCTGTACCCGCCGGACGCCCTCGTGCTGGCCGGGCTGACCCGGGACTGGACGGCCACGCCGGACCGGTGCTGGTTCTGCATCTGGGACGGCTACGGCTGGGAGACCGCGGTCCGGTTCACCCCGGCCGGCCAGCCCGCCGAGCCGGTGCCCGGCCCGCTGCCCGCCGAGGTCCGTTCCGGGGCCCGGGTCCGGCTGCCCAACCGCGAATACCTGCTGTACACCGGGCCGGCCGAGGAGGTGACGGCCCCCGCCCGGCTGGGTGACGGCCTGCCCGGCGAGGACCAGACGGCCAACCTGTGGTGGCCTGATGACCAGGCCTGGTGCGTGGCCAGCGAGATCGACCTGGGCTGGAGCTACGTCGGCGGTCCGGCCGGGCTGATCGAGCAGGTGCTCGCCGACTCGCGGATGGAGGCGCTGCCGGCCAGCCCGGACGACCCGGTGAGCCGGGTGGAGGACTGGGTGGACGCCTGGGCGCAGGCCGCGACCGAGCAGCTGATGACGGCGGGCACGGCCACTATCGACACGTCACGGGGCACGATCCGGGCCACCCTGCGCCGCCCGTCCTGGTATGGTTCCGGATGGCTCGAGACCAGCAGTTCCGGGGACAACGGGGTCAGCGGCAGCAGCAGAACGCGTCTCGGCCGGAGCACGGACGCAGAGCTGCGTGACGAAATCTGCCTGTATCTCACCTGGCAGCTACTCGATCTGGTCGGCCGCTAGCGATCAGGCGGGCACCATGTCGGTCATGTCGCGGACCCGCCTGGTTACCTCTTCGAAGGCCGGGTGGTCCTCGTTCACGCCGACCGGGCGGAGCACCGTCTCGGAGTCCATGCCACGGGTGTGCCCGGCCGGCACCCGCAGGTGGGGCCGGACGGCGAATGCGCGGGCCGCCGGGAGCGCGTCCAGGCTGCGCTCGCCGTCGCTGGCCGGGGCCGCCCCCGCCGGGGTGAGCACGGCCGACTCGTTCTGCAGCTCGGCCAGGGCGAAGCTGTCCGAGACCTCACCGAGCACGTGGGACAGCGGGGTGTTCAGCGCCGAGCAGATCGCCGCGAGCAGCTCGGACGATGCTTCCTTCTGGCCGCGCTCCACCTCGGACAGGTAGCCGAGAGACACCCGGGCCGCGGCAGACACCTCGCGGAGGGTGCGACCCTGCCGCAGACGTAGCCGCCGCAGCACGTCACCAAGCAAGTGACGAAGCAGGACCATCGCCGCACTCCCTTCCGCGAAGTGTCTCCTTCATTAGCACCACCGTACCCGTCCTTACCGACAGTAGGGACAGCGCCCGGTGCCGTGTTCGCTGCTAACGTAACACTGTAATCATCGGGTCTCTTCCCGCATCATGACAAGGAGCAACGCCAGGGCATCGGTGACAGTTTGGCCGCGGATGTCGTTCCTGCTCCCAGCCAGGTCCAGCCGCCGGATGAGGTGGTCACGCTGGCCAGTCTGCCTGGCGCCCGGCCCGGTGTCCCCCCGGGTAGCTGCAATGTACACGGTGCCCACCGGCTTCCCCTCGGCCGGATCAGGGCCGGCCACCCCGGTGGTGGCTACCCCGAACGTGGCCTCCAGCCGGGCCCGCACCCCCTCGGCCATGGCCAGCGCGGTCTCCGCCGAGACCGCGCCACACGCGTCCAGCACGGCCTGGTCCACCCCGAGCAGGCTGGCCTTGAGGTCGGTCGCGTAGGCGACGATGCCGCCGCGCAGCACCACCGAGGCGCCCGGCACGCTGGCCAGCGCCGCGGCCAGCAGCCCGCCGGTGAGCGACTCCGCCACCGCGACCAGTTGCCGCCGCGCGGTCAGCCCGGCCACCACCTGCTGCGCGGCGGCCGCGGCGCCCGGCAGCCCGCCGTCCGGCCCGGTCACCGGCCGTCCCCGGCGGGCTCGTGCGCGGCCCGGCTGCGGCTGCGCAAGTGGATCGCACGGATCGCGTAGTCCGCCCCGGTGACCAGGGTGACGGCCACGGCCAGGCCCATCACCACCTCGCGGAGCAGCGCCGGTGGCCCGGGGACCACGTATAGCGCGATCGCCAGCACCTGCAGGATGGTCTTCACCTTCCCGCCCCGGCTGGCCGCGATGACCCCGTGCCGGAGCACCCAGAACCGCAGCCCGGTGACCACGAGCTCGCGGGCCAGGATGACGGCCGTGACCCACCAGGCCAGTTCGCCCTGAGCGGACAGGGTGACCAGGGCCGCCCCGGTCAGCGCCTTGTCCGCGATCGGGTCGGCGATCTTGCCGAAGTCGGTGATCAGGCCACGGCTCCGGGCGATCCGGCCGTCCAGCATGTCGGTCGCCGACGCGGCCAGGAACACCAGCAGCGCGGTGACCCGGGCGCCGGTGCCGCCTGCCAGCAGGAACAGCACGAACACCGGCACCAGCAGTAGCCGGAGCACGGTCAGCGCGTTGGCCAGGTTCAGCACGCCCGGGGCCGGCACCACGCCCGGCGGCGCGGCCCGCCGCGGCGGCGTTCCGCCGCTGGTGCCTGCGGCGGGCTGGCTCAATGCGCGCCCGCACACCCAGGCCGCGCCCGGGGTGCGGCGAGCGCGCCGGCCACCAGGTCCACCCCGTCGCCGTCGGTGACCCGGGCGGGGACAATCTCGCCGATGGCCAGGCCCGGCTCGCCGAGCACGGTCGTGGTCCCGTCCACCTCGGGTGCCTGATGTGCGGCCCGGCCCAGGTAGCGGCCATCGCCGAGGTCTTCCTCCAGGAGCACCTCGGCCACCTCGCCGACCCGGTCGGCGGCCCGCTGGGCCATCAGCTCGTCGGCCAGGCCCGCCAGGTCATCCACCCGGCGTGCGATCTCGGCCGGGTCCAGCTGGCCGTCCAGCGTGGCCGCCTCGGTACCGTCCTCGTCGGAGTAGCCGAACACGCCGATCGCGTCCAGCCCGGCCTCGGACAGGAAACGGTGCAGCTCGGCCACGTCGGCCTCGGTCTCGCCGGGGAAGCCCACGATGAAGTTGGACCGGACGCCCGCGTCCGGGCGGGCCCGCCTGATCTCCGCAATCAGCCCGCTGAACCGCTCCCGGTCACCGAACCGGCGCATGGCCCGCAGCACCCGCCCGCTGGCGTGCTGGAACGAGAGGTCGAAGTACGGCGCCACCCCGGGGGTCGAGGTCATCACGTCGATCAGCGCCGGGCGCATCTCGGCCGGCTGCAGGTAGCTGACCCGGACCCGGCGGATGCCGCCCACCGCGGCCAGCGCGGGCAGCAGCTCGTCCAGCAGCCGGGGATTGCCCAGGTCCTTGCCGTACGAGGTGGAGTTCTCGCTGACCAGGACGAGTTCCCGGACGCCCTGGCCGGCCAGCCAGTGCGCCTCGGCCACCAGGTCCTCGGGCGGGCGGGACAGGAACGCGCCGCGGAACGCCGGGATAGCACAGAAGCTGCACCGCCGGTCACAACCGGAAGCGATCTTAAGCGGGGCGACCGGCCCGGCGGCCAGCCGGCGCCGCAGCGTCCGCGGCCCGGACGCGGGCGCGGCCCCCGGCGGCAGGTCCGGGATCCCCCCGCCGGGCTGGACGGCGGGGGTGCGGGCGGCGTCGCCGTGCCCCGGCGGGCGGGCCGCCGTGCCGCCCGGCCGGCTGGCCGGGGAAATCGGCAGCAGGCGGCGCCGGTCCCTCGGCTGGTGCGCGGGCCGCCGCTGGCCGGCCAGCACCTCGTCCAGCCGGGCCCCGATGTCGCCGTAGTCGTCGAAGCTGAGCACCTGGGCCTCGGGCAGCTCGGCGGCCAGCGAGTCGCCGTACCGCTCGGCCAGGCAGCCTGCCGCGACCACCGTCGCGCCGCCGTCGGCCGCGTCGAGCAGTTCGCTGACCGACTCCTGCTTGGCCGCCTCGATGAACCCGCACGTGTTCACCAGCACCACGCTGGCCGTGTCGCGGTCGGCCAGCGTCCAGCCGGCCGCCTCCAGCCGGGCCGCGAGTTCCTCGGAGTCCACCTCGTTACGGGCACAGCCCAGGGTGACCAGGCTGACAGTACGCTCTTTCGACGGCACGCCAGAAGCCTACGGTAGCGGGCTGCCCTCTTGGTCCGCAGGCACGCGGCCCCGGCCCTGACTAGCGGCAGCCCGGCCCGGAGCGGTGATCGGGGGCCCAGGGGGTCGTCGTCCCCCCGGACTAACGGGTACTAGCCAGTGACAGGCTTACCTGGCCCCAGGCTCAGCGTGACCGGCTGCCCGGCGGAACCTGGCGAGCCGAGCTTCCTCCCGTTCACGGTGAGCACGATGCCGCCGGGGTTGCCGATGTTCATGTCCACCGAGCGGTCGAACGTCCACGTCTTCGTGCTGCCGCCGACGATGTACGCCTGGGTCAGGAACCGGCCGTCCGGTTTGGTGAACTCGACCCAGCAGTCCTGGATGGCGGTCAGGCTGATCACCACGTTCTGCGGCTGGGTCACGGACGGGGTGGCCGACGGCGTGGCCGCCGGGTGGCTGGACTTCGGGTGATGGTGCGACGCCAGCGAGTGGTCGATGCCGCTGGCCGCCGTGTTGCTGGCCGAGTGCGACCCCGGCGAGCTGACCACGTGGTAGATCCCGTACCCGGCCACCACGGCCAGCACCAGGATCATGGCCAGGCTCCAGTTCGGCCGCCGCCGTTCCTTGATCTTGATCGGGGTGGCCGGCTCAAAGACATCCGCCGCCCGGATGGCCTGCGGCGCGCCGTGCTGCGCGTCGTATTCGCGGATCAGCTCCTCATCGTCCGCACCCACCGCCCGGGCAATGCTCCGGATATGGCCGCGCGCATAAAAGTCGCCCCCGCAGGCAGAGAAATCCCCGCGCTCGATCCCCCGGATGATTGTCTCTCTGATGCAGGTTCGCTGGCTTACCTGCGTAATGGTGAGACCCGCCTGGCGCCGCGCCTCCGCCAGGGTGTCACCAATGCTCACGCCGCGCCTCCACTGCCATATTGCACTGCGGCCGCCCCGGGGTGCGGGAGCAGTAACCGGATGTGAGCAGCACCGGCCGCGCCGGGCCACTACAAGTGTAGACATTCCCCCTGGCACACGGCATGGTCGCCGTGACCCACGGTCAGTCTTGCCCGCCCCGGAGCGAATCAATCACGCTGTCCGCATCCTCCGGCCGGACTAGCACGTCCCTGGCTTTGGAGCCCTCACTCGGCCCGACGATGTTGCGGCTCTCCAGCAGGTCCATCAGCCGGCCCGCCTTGGCGAAGCCGACCCGCAGCTTGCGCTGCAGCATCGAGGTGGACCCGAATTGGGTACGGATTACCAGCTCAGCAGCTTGCAGCAACAATTCGAGGTCGTCGCCGATATCGGCGTCGATCTCCCGCTTGGCCCCTTCCGGGGCGGCCACGTCGTCCCGGTAGATGGGCTGCTCCTGCTCCTTGCAGTGCCTGACGACCTCGCGGATCTCTTTCTCGGTGACGAACGCGTTCTGCAGCCGCATCGGCTTGCTCGCGCCCATCGGCAGGAACAGGCAGTCGCCCTGGCCGACCAGCTTCTCCGCGCCGGGCTGGTCCAGGATGACCCGGCTGTCGGTGAGGCTGGAGGTGGCGAACGCCAGCCGGGACGGCACGTTGGCCTTGATCAGGCCGGTCACTACGTCCACGCTGGGCCGCTGGGTGGCCAGCACCAGGTGGATCCCGGCCGCCCGGGCCAGCTGGGTGATCCGCACCACGGCGTCCTCGACGTCGCGCGGCGCGATCATCATCAGGTCGGCCAGCTCATCCACGATCACCAGCAGGTACGGGTAGGCGGTGAACACCCGCTCGCTGCCAGGCGGCGCGGTCAGCTTGCCCGCCCGCACCGCCTTGTTGAAGTCGTCGATATGCCGGAAACCGAACGCGGCCAGGTCGTCATAACGGCGGTCCATTTCGCCGACCACCCACTGCAGCGCCTCGGCCGCCTTCTTCGGGTTCGTGATGATCGGCGTAATAAGGTGCGGTATGCCCTGGTAAATCGCGAGTTCCACTCGTTTGGGATCGACCAGGACCATCCGCACGTATTCCGGCGCCGCGCGCAGCAAAACCGAGGTGACCAGCCCGTTGATGCAGGTCGAGTTGTGTGTGGGGATGCAGGAGCGGCTGGCCAGGTAGAGGCGGCTAGGGCTGTCAACCTGAATGCACCGAACCGGTACGGACTCGACCGGCCGCACATCCACTATGTAGCGCCGCCGTGCTGGGCTGGACCGGTTGACTGAGCGCTGCCGGGCCAGCTTCCGGCCGAGCCAGAACACCGGTTCGTGCGGGGTGAAGCCGACGGTGAAAACAGTCGATGTCTCCTCCCGCCGACCCTCGCAGGGCTTAGTGCGGAGCGTGGCCTTGTACCCCAGGCCCAGCACCAGCTCCAGTACGCCGTGCGCAAGATCACGGTTGGTGGCGGTGAACTCAACCGTTCCGCCGGGGCTGCAGTAGCCGTCGGTGTCGAGCAGCCCGGCGAGCAGAGCACGGCGCTGTGGGACTGAAGCATGCAGGTACGCGTCGGGAATGTGCTTGGCTCCAACCTCCCGGAATATCTCACGAAGCGTCTGGTAACGGTCCAGTGCAGGCGAGGATGGGCCAGCAGCACCCCTGCGGCCCGGCGGGAACCGGCCTCCCGCCGCCTGGAGCACAGCAGAAAGCCCAACACCGCAGTGGCGAGCGGCCTGAGCAACGCTCATGCCTTGCTCCGCTAGCTCAAGCGCCTTGGCGATACGCCGGGTGCGCACAGGCCGGTTCGAGATCGTGTACTGCATCCGGGTGCTGGCATGGTGGCTGACGACATACCCGTCCGCACGGATGTGGTTCAGGATTTCCTCGTCGGCGCAGGTGAAGCCAGCGCTCATAGTCGCCCCGTCGCCGAGCCAGCAGCCAAAGGTGTACGGCGCTACCGGCAGGTCCCGCTCGGGGTACTGCAGCGGCCCGCTTGCCGTGACCGAGTGATTCAGCCGCCCTCGATGACGCAGCGACTCGGCTAGCCGCCGGGTCGTAACCGGCTCAGTGTCGGCGTGCCGTACCCGGCCACTTCCGACGGCGGCACTGACCCGTTCCGCGAGCGCCTTGTAGACCAGGTGCCGCGAGTAAGCTTGAGCCCAGAACCCGACTTGACGTCCGCCCCGGCGATAGGTTGGCCGGACGGCCCGGCCTTCCTTGGGCAGGCCGTTGACAACCCGGTACAGCACGTTGCGGAACTGACTGCCGACCTCGGCCAGCACTTCAGCAGTCCCGGTCAGCCGGTCTGGCTCACTCAGCACCTCGGTCGCTCGCTGGGTAACGCGGGTGACATCGGCCGACGGCCAGTACGGTCTCCCGCGCGCTGGTCGAGTGTGCTGCTGGCGCCCCGCCACCGACTCCGTCTGCCATAGGTGCTCGGCGTCAGCCACGATCACCGTGCCGTCAGAAAACTCGACCTCGTAGCAGGGACGGCCATGCATGACTGGGGTTGCCGCTACCACTGTGCACGGCTGACCGCGGTCGTCAAAGACCTGATCGCCTACCCGGACATCGCCCATCGTGGTCCAGCCGCCGGGCGTGGGGAGGGGCGTGCCGAGGGCCAGAGCCTTTCCGGCGCCGGTCGCGCCCGCGATCAGCATGTGCGGCATCTTGGCCAGGTTGGCCACCACGGTGCGGCCCTCGACGTCCTTGCCCAGGCCGACCACCATCGGGTGGTGGTCGTTGACCGCGGCCGGCGAGCGCAGCACGTCGCCCAGGCTGACGATCTCCTTGTCCGCGTTGGGGATCTCCACCCCGATCGCCGACTTGCCCGGGATCGGCGAGATGATCCGCACATCCGCGCTCTTCACCGCGTACGCGATGTTCTTGGTCAGCTGGGTCACCCGCTCGACCTTGACCGCCGGGCCCAGCTCGATCTCATACCGGGTCACCGTCGGCCCGCGCTTGAACCCGGTTACCCGGGCATCTACCTCGAACTGTTCCAGCACCTCGGTCAGCGCGTTCACCACCCGGTCATTGGCCTGCGTCCGCGTCTTGGGCGCGGTGCCCGGCTTGAGCAGCGCCACCGGCGGCAGCACGTAGCTCGACTCGGCCGACCCAGCCAGGGTGAGCTGCTCGCCCGGCCTGCCGTGACCGGCCGGAGCCCCGGCCGGTGGGGGCGCCGGGGTGGCCGGCCCGCCCGGGCCCACGGCCGGGGCGGCGTCGGCCGACGGCCCGAAGCCCAGCGCCTCCAGCAGCGGCTCGTCCTGGTCCGCGGCCGGCTCGGCGCCGTCCTCCTCCGGCTTGGTCCCGGCACCGCCACGGCGCGGCCGGCCGCCCGGCCCGTCGGCCACGATGGGGGTGTCGTAGGGCCGGTGATGGTCCCCTGCCTCGATGGCCTGCGGCCGTTTCCGGCCCCTGGTCAGCGGCCGGGTCAGGCCGCCGACCGCGTCCCCGGCCCCGGCCGCCTCGTCCATGCCCGGCTCCGGGCGCAGGGTAAAGGCGCGCAGCTCGTTCAGCCGGTCCGGCACCCGGTGCAGCGGTGTGCCGGTGATGACCAGCAGCCCGAACCCGCTGACCAGGGCGAGCAGCGGGGCGGCCGCCCACGGGGTGATCGCGGCCACCAGCGGCGCGGAGACGGCGAACCCGATCAGCCCGCCGCCGGAGCGCATGGCGATGGCGCCGGCGCTCGGGTGCGGGGTGCCCGCCGCGATGTGGATCAGGCCGAGCGCCCCGAGCATGAACGCGGTCCAGCCGATCACCATCCGCCCGGTCTGCGCGTTCCGCTCCGGATGCCTCAGGTAGCGCCAGGCGAGCAGGCCGAGCAGGATGGGCAGCAGCCAGGCCGCCGAGCCGGACAGGCCGCGGATCACGTTGGACAGGACCCGGCCGATCAGGTTGTCCATCCGGAACCAGGTGGCCGCGGCGACCACGATGGCGCCGGCCAGGTAGGCCAGGCCGACCCCGTCCCGGCGGTGCAGCGGGTCCATGTCCCGGGCGTGGTTGCCGAACGCCCGGGCCGCGCCGCCGACCGCGTGCGCGGCGACCATCCACACGCCAGCGATCAGGCTGCCCAGCCAGCCGAACAAGATCAGGATCGGGTCAGCCGTCTTCGGCTGCGCGGCGGGCCGGCCCCGGCGGCGGCCGTTACTGGCCGGGCGGCGCCTTTTTTTCGTGTTACCGGACTTGCCCGAACCGGTGCGGCCCGGGCTGGGCCTGCGCTGCGCAGTCCGGCCGGAACTGGTCCGGGCGGGCATGGGGTTCTCACTGCGCACCCGCCCGCCGTTGCCGGAAGGACGCGCCGGGCGACTCTGACCTGCGGTGGAACGACCCTGACCGGCAGCCGGCCGCGCCGGGCGGGCTGGGGCGCCGACCCTCGGCTGGGTGGTGTCCTTAGGGACACGAGTAGCCATGATGCCCAACGTACTCAGCCAGTCCCCCGCATCCCAGGACCGTCCGCCGGAAGCGTAGGGCGTGTCGCGGTGCTGCCCGGTCCGCCGGGCGGGTCTGGTGAACAGCGGCTATCGCCGGTCTGGCGGGTCCGCGAATACTCGGCCGTTCCCATTGGCAGCCGCCGTCCGGCGCGCCACCCTGTAGAAAACCCGGTCATGTTGATCATGGGCGGAGAAGGGACCGGTCATGACATCTGCTGACCCGGTGCGGGTCATCGCGGACCTCTTCGCCACCGAAGGGGCCCGCGAATATCCCGGCGAGCCGGTGAGCCAGGCCGCGCACATGCTGCAGGCCGCGGCGCTGGGCGAAGGCGCCGGCGCCGGGCCGGAACTGGTGGCGGCGGGCCTGCTGCACGACGTGGGGCACTTCACCGGGGCGGTACCCGGCCACGAGCTGATGAGCGGGGCGCGGGACAGCCGGCACAGCGACGCGGGGGCGGACTGGCTGGCCCAGTGGTTCGGGCCCGGGGTGACCGAGCCGGTCCGGCTGCACGTGGCGGCGAAACGGTATCTGTGCACGGTGGAACCAGGCTACTTCGGCTCGCTGTCCGACGCCTCGGTGCACACGCTGCGGATGCAGGGCGGCCCGATGAACCCGGTGGAGACGGCCGGATTCGAGGGCAGCCGCTGGTGCACCGCCGCGCTGCGGCTGCGCCGCTGGGACGACGCGGCCAGGGACCCGCACACCAGGGTCCCGGCGTTCGGCTACTACCAGCCGCTGCTCCGCCAGCTGGTCCTGCAGCGTGCCCGCTAGCTACACCTCGATCACCACGGGGATGATCATGGGCCGCCGCCGGTAGCTCTCGTTCACCCAGCGGCCCACCGTGCGCCGGACCAGCTGGCCGAGCTGGTGGGCGTCGTTGATCCCGTCGGCCGCGGCGCGGACCAGGGCCTCCTCGACCCGCGGCCGCACCTCCTCGAACGAGGTGTCGTCGATGCCTGAGCCGCGGGCGTGGATCTCCGGGCCCGCCACCAGCTTGCCGCTGGTCGAGTTGACCACGATCACCACGGACACGAAGCCTTCCTCGCCCAGGATCCGGCGGTCCTTCAGCGACGTCTCGGTGACCTCGCCGACGGACAGCCCGTCCACGTAGATGTAGCCGCACGGCACCTTGCCGGCCACCGACGCGTGGCCGCCGGCCAGGTCGACCACCACGCCGTCCTCGGCGATCACGATGTTCCGGTCGCTGATCCCGGTCAGCTCGGCCAGCCGGGCGTGCGCCCGCAGATGCCGCCACTCCCCGTGCACCGGCATGAAGTTCCGCGGCCGGACCAGGTTCAGCACGTAGAGCAGCTCACCCGCGGGGGCGTGCCCGGACACGTGCACCAGCGCGTTGCCCTTGTGCACCACCCGGGCGCCCCACCGGGTCAGCTCGTTGATCACCCGGTACACCGCCGACTCGTTGCCCGGGATCAGCGAGGAGGCCAGGATGACCGTGTCGCCGGCGGCAATCCGGATCGGATGATCCCGGCCCGCCATCCGGGACAGCGCGGACATCGGCTCGCCCTGCGAGCCGGTGCTGACCAGCACCACCTCGCCGGGCGGCAGGCCTTCCGCCTCCCGCGGGTTGACCAGCAGGCCGCCGCGGACCGAGGGCACCCGCAGGTAGCCCAGGTCACGCGCGACACCCATGTTGCGCACCATCGACCGGCCGACGAACGCCACCTTGCGGCCGTGCGCGGCGGCCGCGTCCAGCACCTGCTGCACCCGGTGCACGTGTGAGGCGAAGCAGGCCACGATGATCCGCTGCTGGGTCTCGGCGAACATCTCGTTGAGCACCGGCGAGATGTCCCGCTCGCTGGTCACGAAGCCCGGCACCTCGGCGTTGGTGGAGTCGGCCATCAGCAGGTTGACGCCCTCGGCGCCGAGCCGGGCGAAACCGCCCAGGTCGGTCAGCCGGCCGTCCAGCGGCAGCTGGTCCATCTTGAAGTCGCCGGTGTGCAGCACCACCCCGGCCGGGGTGGTGATGGCCACCGCGAGCGCGTCCGGGATCGAGTGGTTGACGGCGAAGAACTCTAGCCCGAACGGGCCGAACGCCTGCCGCTCGCCTTCGGCGACCTCCACCGTGACCGGGTTTATCCGGTGCTCGGTGAGCTTGCTGCGGATCAGGCCCAGGGTGAGCCGCGAGCCGATCAGCGGGATGTCCGGCCGCTGCCGGAGCAGGTAGGGCACCGCGCCGATGTGGTCCTCGTGCGCGTGGGTCAGGACCATCGCCTCGATATCGTCCAGCCTGCCCTCCAGGCTGCTGAAATCGGGCAGGATCAGGTCCACCCCGGGCTGGTCCGGCTCGGGGAACAGCACCCCGCAGTCCACGATCAGCAGGCGGCCGCCGTACTCGAACACGGTCATGTTCCGGCCGATTTCGCCGAGGCCGCCCAGGCCGACGATGCGCAGCGTGCCAGTAGGGAGTGGCGCCGGGGCGCCAAGCTCCGGGTGCGGGTAACTCACTTAAGCTTCACGCCTCCAGCGACCAGGTCCGTCCGCAGCTGCTCGACCTCGGCCTGGGTCATGTCGAGGAGCGGGCCGCGCAGCGTCCCGCCGGGCAGGCCGAGCAGGTTGAGCGCCGCCTTGGTGGCTATCGCGCCCTGGGTGCGGGTCATGATGCCGGCCGTCACCGGCAGCAGGTCCTGGTGGATCTGCCGGGCCTCGGCCACCCGCCCGGCCAGGTAACTGCCGATCATGTCGTGCAGCCGGTCCCCGGCCACGTGCCCGATCACGCTGATGAAGCCGGCCGCGCCGACCGACAGCCAGGGCAGGTTCAGCGTGTCGTCACCGCTGTAGTAGACCAGGCCGGTGGCCTGCATCACCTGCGAGCCGGCGAACAGGTCGCCCTTGGCGTCCTTGACCCCGGCGATGCGCGGGTGCCGGGCCAGCTGGATCAGCGTCTCGGTGCGGATCGGCGTGCCGGTCCGGCCCGGGATGTCATACAGCAGCACCGGCAGCCCGGTGCTGTCCGCGGCCGCGGTGAAGTGCGCCACCAGCCCGGCCTGCGGCGGCTTGTTGTAGTACGGCGTGACGATCAGCAGCCCGTCGGCCCCGGCCCGCTCGGCCTGCCGGGCCAGTTCGCAGGTGTGCGCGGTGTCGTAGCTGCCGACGCCCGCGACGACCGCGGCCCGGTCCCCGACCGCCTCGATGACCGCCCGCAGCAGCCGGTCCTTCTCGTCGTTGCTGGTGGTCGGCGACTCACCAGTGGTCCCACTGATCACCAGGCCGTCGTTGCGCATCTCGTCGACGAGGTAGGTGGCCAGGCGGGCGGCGCCCGGGTAGTCCACCGCGCCGTCGCTTGTCATCGGCGTGATCATCGCGGTCAGCATCCGGCCGAACGGGGCCTCCGCGGTGGTCGGCTGGGTTCCTGTCATGAACCGAACGCTACCGGGCCGGGCCGCGCCAGGGCCACCTGGCTACCCGGCTGGCTACCCGGCGAGCATGCTAAAGACGCGGTGACGTGAGCTCGGGGGTACCCACGTCAACCGCGTCTATCTGGCTATCGGCTGAGCAGGCACTGGCGTTACGCAGGGTTATCAAGATTCTTTGCTGCGTGATCGCCGTCGCCATGCGCCGATGGCCAGCCACAGCGAGAGCAGCAGGATGATCATGCCGTCCAGCGCGTGCGCGCCGCCCAGCCATTTGTTGCTGTCGCCCGCCGCGGCCAGCCCGACCTGAGCCACCGTGACCAGCACGGCCAGCAGCAGCGTGCTCAGCACGACGGCCGCCGACCGCCAGGCGGCCAGGGCCAGGACGAGCAGGATGATGGCCAGCAGCATCAGCACGCTGCCCCAGGCCCGGTGCGGGTCGAGGCTGCTCGCGTTGGCCACTTTCCGCGCGTTGATGCCGAACACGCCCACCCCGGCCAGGTACACCTGGAACAGCACGCCGAGCACGAAAAACGCGGCCAGGTATCCGTAGGCCAGGTCCGCGCCGCGGCGCAGCCCGCTGAGCGGCCGGCCGGTGGCCGGCGGTTGCTCCGTCTTTGCTGTCATGGGGCCAGCTTTGACCCCGACCGTTCCGGCAACCGTTACGGGAATGTCCTGGCTAAAACACCGCGCTCTAGAACACTGCGCTCTAGAACACGGGGATGATGTCGTCCGGGTTGATGTCGTCGGCCACGTCCACGCCCTCGATGTCCAGTTCCGGGATGGCCGGGAACTCGATCCCCCACCGGGTCACGATGGCGCGCACCCGGGCCATCGCCACCCGCCAGTTCTCCGCCTGCTCCTCGTAGCTGAGCACGCCCAGCCCGGCCTCCCGGGCGTGGGCCATCAGCACCCGGTGGTTGGGCAGGAAGTAGGGCGGCAGTTCCCAGAAGCCGCTTGCGCCGCCCGGCGGCTCCCACAAGATCATGGACAGGAACACGAAGCCGGCCCGGAGCTGCCGGGTGATCAGGCTCTTCAGGTCGTCGGTGAGCCCCGGCCACTCGTTGTCCAGGATCGTCATGCAGATCTGCAGGTGCCGTGACTCGTCCCGGCCGATGCGGTGGAACATCTCCGAGAACACCGGGTGGGTGGTGCCCGTGGCCATCCCGCGGAACAGGGTGGACGCGGCCATCTCGCCCATCATGAAGCTGGTGAACAGGACGGCCAGCGAGTACTTGCCGACCGCCTTGGTGTAGCCGGTCCAGTACCGGCCGCCGTTGTGGTACAGCCAGCCGATGTTGTTGTGCGCGGCGCGCTCCAGCGTGGTCCGCGGCTGCCAGTCGAGCGGGCCGCCGGGCCACAGCCTGGCGATGGTCCGCTGGCAGCACTCCTCGTGGTTCATCTCGTCCCGGGTGATCGAGAAGAAGCACTTGCGGACCGGGTCCTCCTCGTGCTGCTCGAACGCGTGGATGGTGGCCCGGGCGAACACCGCGGGCCCGGAGGCGTCGAAGTTGGCCAGCACGGCGAACCAGTACATGATGCCGAGCCGCTGCTCGGCGGTGAAGTCCTCGGCGCGCAGCCCGTCCCAGGGCAGGTCGGCCGGGTTCCACAGCATGGCCTTCGACTTTTCGTAGATCGCGGCCAGCTTCTCGGTCTCGACCCGCCACTCCATCGGGTAGATGTTCGGCTGCGGGATCTCCGGGGCCGGCCAGAACCCATCCTCGGGTACGACCAGGCCGCCATCGTGCTGCGTCACCATAGGACTCCGTCCAGGATCGCCGGACTATTGCCAGGCTGCCCGCGCCGCTGGTGTCCGCGGTCCAGGCAACTGGCCATAGCCTACGGCCGGCCAAGCTCGTTCCCGTAGCCGCTGTGCCCACTGGGCCCGGTCCACGCTGCGGTAAGGTACCCGTGTCCCGGGGAGCCCGGGATGGCGTGGAGCCCAGCGAAGCCGGTGTGATTCCGGCGCTGTCCCGCAACGGTGATGCCCCTGCCCGGGGACGAGCCCGGACGCCTGGCCCAGGCCAACGTAACTGTCCTCGGAGGAAGGGCGGTTCGTTCCGGTGCCGGGTCCCGCGGCACCGCAGCGGG
This sequence comes from uncultured Actinomycetes bacterium, assembly GCA_963834705.1. Classification (GTDB taxonomy): domain Bacteria; phylum Actinomycetota; class Actinomycetes; order Streptosporangiales; family Streptosporangiaceae; genus RYN-230. The sequence goes on along the minus strand of CAWICV010000013.1, from coordinate 488,414 downwards.
CGCACTTCGTCCTCCAGGCTGACGGAGGATGATCATGCGGATTCCTACCCGGCTGGCCCCCCCTGCCCTCGTCCTGGCCCTGGCCGCGCTGGCCGCCGGGTGCGGCAGCACGCAGGCCAGCAACTCCGGTTCGGCGGGCACCGCGAGCGGCACCGCGAGCAGCGCGGCAAGCAGCGCGGGCGGCGCGTTCCCGGTCTCGGTCAAGGCGGCCAACGGCACGGTCCGGGTGCCAGGCCGGCCGACGGCGATCGTGTCGCTGTCCCCCACCGGCACCGAGATGCTGTACGCGATCGGCGCGGGCGGCCAGGTGAAGGCGGTCGACTCGCTGTCCGACTACCCGCCGCAGGCACCGCGCACCAAGCTGTCCGCGTTCCAGCCGAACGTGGAGGCGATCGTCGCGGAAAAGCCGGACCTGGTGATCGAGTCCGGCGACACCGGGCAGCTGACCAAGAAGCTGGCCGCGTTCTCCATCCCGGTGCTCGACCTGTCCGCGCCGGCCAACCTGGCCGGTGAGTACGCCGAGTTCGGCGAGCTGGGCCGGGCCACCGGGCACCTGGCCCAGGCCGAACAGGAAGTGGCCCGGATCCGCGGCCAGCTGCGCCAGATCGTCGCGGCCGCGCCGCACCACGCCAGGCCGGTCACCTACTACTACGAACTGGATCAGACGTACTACTCGGTCACCTCGGGCACGTTCGTCGGCCAGCTGCTCGGCCTGCTCGGCATGAAGAGCATCGCGGACCAGGCCAAGGGCGCGGCCAGCTCGGGCGGCTACCCGCAGCTGTCCGCGGAGTACATCCTGAAGGCGAACCCGGACTACATCATCCTGGCTGACACCATCTGCTGCCATCAGGACGCGGCCACGGTGGCCAAGCGGCCCGGCTGGTCGGCGCTGACCGCGGTCAAAGCGGGCCACGTCATCGGGCTGAACGACGACATCGCGTCGCGCTGGGGGCCGCGGGTCACCGACCTGCTGGGCACCGTGGAGACCGCCATGGCCCGGGACTCGGCCCGGTGAGGCTGGTGGCCCGGTGAGGCTGGTGGACCGGTGAGACTGGCGGCGCGCAAGGCCGCGCCGGGCCGGGGCAGAAAGCCGGCCGTGCTGGCCACGCTGCCCCGGGTCCGGGCCGGGCGCGCGATCGCGGTGGCCACCGTCGTGCTGATCGCCGCCCTGCTGGCCGGGGTGGCCATCGGCCCGGCCGGCCTGTCCCTGCCGATCGTGGTCCGTGCGCTGCTCACCGAGCTGCTGCCGTGGCACCCGGCGCTCGGCGTGCCGGCCATCGACGCCGGCATCGTCTGGCAGCTCCGGCTGCCCCGGGTCCTGCTCGGCGCGCTGGTCGGCGCCATGCTGGCCGGCGGCGGCGCGGCTTACCAGGGGGTGTTCCGCAACCCGCTGGCCGATCCGTACCTGCTCGGGGTGGCGGCCGGCGGCGGCCTCGGCGCCACCATAGTGATCATCGCGGGCGGCAGCCCGGAGCTGCTGCCGCCCGCCGCCTTCCTCGGCGCGGCGTCCGCCGTCGCGGTCACCTACGTGCTGGGCGCCGGTACCCGGGTGGGCCGCGGCCCCGGCTCGGTGGGCGCGGCCGCGTCCATCGTGCTGGCCGGGGTGGCGGTGGCCGCGCTGCTCACCGCGGTGCAGACCTACCTGCAGCAGCAGCACTACCAGACGCTGCAGCAGGTGTACAGCTGGATCCTGGGCGGGCTGTCGCTGGCCACCTGGACCGACGTGCTGCTGATCCTGCCGTACGTGATCGTCTCGGCCGGGATCCTGCTCGCCCACCGGCGGCTGCTGGATGTGCTCCGGGTCGGCGAGACCGAGGCCAGCACGCTGGGCGTGGACATCGCCCGGGTGCGGCTCACCGTGGTCATCGCGGCCACCCTGGGCACCGCGGCCGCGGTGTCGGTGAGCGGGCTGATCGGCTTCGTCGGCATCATCGTCCCGCACACCGTGCGGCTGACCGCCGGCCCCAGCTACCGGATCGTGCTCCCGGTGTCGATGATCGGCGGGGCGGCGTTCCTGGTGCTGGCCGACATCGCGGCGCGCACCGCGGCGTCACCCGCCGAGGTGCCGATCGGCGTGATCACCGCCCTGGCCGGCGCGCCCTTCTTCCTCGTCGTGCTCAGTTCCCGCCGGGCCAGGCAGGACCTGTCGTGATCGTCTTTGACCAGGTGACGGTGCGGTACGGCGATGCGGTGGCGCTGGCCGGGATCAGCGAGAAGGTCGAGTCCGGGGAATGGCTCGGCGTCATCGGGCCGAACGGGGCGGGCAAGACCACGCTGCTCCGGGCGGCGGCGCACCTGGTCCGGTACCAGGGCTCGATCGGCATCGCCGGGCAGCCCGCGGCCGGGCTGCGCCGCCGGGCGCTGGCGCGGCGGCTGGCCTACGTCCCGCAACTGCCCGAGCTGCCGCCGGAGATGAGCGTGGCCGACTACGTGCTGCTCGGCCGGACCCCGCACATCGGCTACCTGCGGATGGAGACCCCGGCCGACCGGGACATCTGCGCCGGGCTGCTGGACCGGATGGGGCTGGCCCCGATGGCCGCCCGGCCGCTCGGCACGCTGTCCGGCGGCGAACTGCAGCGCGTGGTGCTGGCCCGGGCGCTGGCCCAGCAGGCCCCGGTGCTGCTGCTCGACGAGCCGACCAGCGCGCTGGACCTCGGCCGCCGGGTGGCCGCCCTGGAACTGGTCGACGAGCTGCGCCGGGAGCAGACGCTGACCGTGCTGTCGGTGGTGCACGACCTCACCCTGGCCGGGCAGTTCGCCGACCGGCTGCTGCTGCTGGACGGCGGCCGGGCCGCGGCGGCCGGCGCCCCAGCCAGCGTGCTCCGCGATGAGGTGCTGACCGGACCCTTCGGCGCCGGGCTGCACGTGCTGACCACCCCGGACGGGGAGCGCGTGGTGACCTCACGGCGAAGAACCAGCTACCGAACGCCAGAGCCCGGCTGATCGGCGCGCGCCGCAGCCGGGCCTGCGGTCCGGCGGTCAGGCGGCGGTGGACTCCGGCAGGTAGGCCGCCCACTGCGGATCGCCGTCGTGGGCCGCGCCGATCAGCCGCCAGTGCGCACCGCGCGGTGCGACCGGCACCCGGTTCATCGTCCAGCCGAGTTCCGCGATCAGCCGGTCGGCCTTGGTGTGGTTGCACCGCATGCAGGAGGCGACGCAGTTCTCCCAGGCGTGCGCGCCGCCGCGGCTGCGCGGGATGACGTGGTCGATGGTCTCGGCCTTCCGGCCGCAGTAGGCGCACAGGTAGTTGTCCCGGCGCATCAGCGCGCCCCGGGTCAGCGGCACCCGGCTGCGGCGCGGAACCCGCACATAACGGCGCAATCTGATCACCGAGGGCGTGACGATGACCATCGAGGAGGAGCGCAACAAGGCACCCTCCGAATCGTCATGCACGACTTCGGCTTTCTCACCGAGCACCAGGCACACGGCGCGGTGCAGGCCGACCGTGGTCAGCGGCTCATACGTCACGTTGAGCAGCAGCACCCGTCGCACACGCGCCTCCTGCCTGATGCGGTAGGCGAGCACCGTGTGCCAGATAAGCACAGAGTGCCGTGGCCAAGGACAGCCTAACCGGCCGGCCCCGGCTAGCCATAACGTCGGCAGGCGTGCCAGGTAAAAAGACTGGTGAACGGAGACCGTCTGGATGACGCGGACGCACCGGCTGGGGCCGCCGCGGCGATCGCTTAGAGTGCGGCTCATGACTGAAGCCGGCCAGCACACACCCTCCGCCGTCCCCCCGCCGCCTGCGGGTTACCCCCGCGCCGAGCGCCTCGCGCTCACCGAGACCCTGCATGGCTATCAGGTGGCCGACCCGTACCGCTGGCTGGAGGACCCGGCCAGCCAGGAGACCAAGGACTGGCTGGCCGCCGAGGACGAGCTGTGGCTCAGCCACGCCGCGGACCTGCCCGCCCGGGCGCCGCTGGCGGGCCGGATCGAGGAGCTGATGGCGGCCGGATTCATCGGCACCCCGGTCTGGCGGGGCGAGCGCCAGTTCTTCCTCCGCCGCCTGGCCGGCCAGGAGCACGGCGTGCTGCTGACCGCCGCTCCCGGGGACCCAGAACGGGTGCTCGTCGACCCGATGTCCGTCGATCCCACCGGCCTGACCACGCTGGACGCGTGGCAGCCGGACAAGGAGGGACGGCTGCTCGCCTACCAGCTGTCCCAGGCCGGGGACGAGGAGTCGGAGTTGCGGGTGCTGGACGTCGCCACCGGCGCGGCGGTGGACGGCCCGATCAGCCGGTCCCGTTACTCCCCGGTCGCCTGGCTGCCCGGCGGGGCCGCGTTCTACTTCGTGCGCAGGCTCCCCCCCGACCAGGTGCCGGGCGGCGAGGAACAGTTCCACCGCCGGGTCTACCTGCACACGGTCGGTACGCCGGACGAGTCGGACGTGGAGATCTTCGGGGCCGGCCTGGACAAGACCAACTACTACAGCGTCTCGGTCAGCCGGGACGGCCGCTGGCTGAGCATCAGCGCGGCGCAGGGCACCGCGCCGCGTAACGACCTGTGGCTGGCCGACCTCACCGGCGCTGATCTGAGCGGCTCTGGGCCGGCCGCGCCGGTGCTGCGCGTGGTGCAGCAGGGCGTGGACGCGCGGACCGGCGTGCACGTCGGCCGGGACGGCCGGCTCTACGTCTTCACCGACGCGGACGCACCCCGCGGCCGGCTCGCGGTCGCCGACCCGGCGCAGCCGGAGGCGCCGAACTGGCGCGACCTGATCAGCGAGGACCCGGCCGCGAACCTGACCGACTTCGCCATCCTGGACGGCCCCGAACTGGCCCGCCCGGTGCTGCTCGTCTCGTGGACCAGGCACGCGATCGGCGAGATCAGCGTGCACGACCTGGCCACCGGGGAGCGGACCGGGATGCTCACCCTGCCCGGCGCCGGCCTGGGCACCCTGGGCGGGATCAGCGAGCGGCCGGAGGGCGGCCACGAAGCCTGGTTCGGCTATACCGACAACACCACGCCGCTGATGATCTACCACTACGACGCACGCGACGGCTCGGTGCAGGTCTGGGCGACCGCGCCCGGAGCGGTGCAGGTACCGGACGTGAACACCCGGCAGCTGGCCTTCACCTCGAAGGACGGCACCGACGTCCGGATGCTGGTGATCAGCCAGGAGGCGGGCGGAGCCGGGCCGGCCAGCCCACGGCCCACGATCCTTTACGGCTACGGCGGATTCGACATCAGCATGTCGCCGGCCTACTCGGCGTCGATCCTGGCCTGGGTGGAATCCGGTGGGGTGTACGCCATCGCCGGGCTGCGCGGCGGCGGCGAGGAAGGCGAGGACTGGCACCGGGCCGGCATGCGGGAGCGCAAACAGAACGTGTTCGACGACTTCCACGCGGCCGCGGCGGCGCTCATCTCCGGCGGCTGGACCACCTCAGGCCAGCTCGGCATCTCCGGCGGCTCCAACGGCGGCCTGCTGGTCGGCGCGGCCATCACCCAGTGGCCCGGCCAGTTCGCCGCCGCGGCCTGCTCCGCGCCGCTGCTCGACATGGTCCGCTACGAGCGGTTCGGCCTCGGCCAGACCTGGAACGACGAGTACGGCACCGCCGCCAAGGCGGACGAGCTGGGCTGGCTGCTCGGCTACTCCCCCTACCACCATGTGCGGCCGGGCACCCGGTATCCGGCCACGCTGTTCACCGTGTTCGACAACGACACCCGGGTGGATCCGGTGCACGCCCGCAAGATGTGCGCGGCGATGCAGTACGCCACCCCGGCCCGCTGGCCGGACCGGCCGGTCGTGCTGCGCCGCGAGGCGGAGGTGGGCCATGGCGCCCGCGGCGTCAGCCGCTCGGTGGCGCTGTCCGCGGACAGCCTGGCCTTCCTCGCCTTCCACACCGGCCTCCACTGGTGAAGGACCTACCCCGGCCTCCACTGGTGAAGGACTTACCCCGGCCTCAGGCGCCGGCCAGCGCCTCCCGGTAGTCGCGCATGGCCGGGAAGTCGCCATGCTGAGCCGCCACCGTCTCGCCCAGCGAGTAGGCGGCCCGCAGCACCAGCCCGGGCCGGTGCTGGCTGGGCAGCCGGGCCAGGGTGTCCCGGCTCAGCCGCAGCGCCTCCTCCGGCTCACCGGCGGACAGGCGGCACCGGGCCTGGCCCAGCATGACCAGCGACCGGTCCAGGAATTCGGCCGGTGAGTACAGCCGCAGGGCCTGCCCGAACGCGTCGTCCGCGCCCCGGTAGTCGCCCAGGGTGACCAGCGCGTCGCCGGAGTGGAACAGCAGCTGGCGTTCGGTGTATCCGAACGCGGTGCCGCGGCGTTCCTCGGCAGGCAGCCCGTCCAGTGCCTGCTGGGCCTGTTCCAGGGCCGCGTTGACCCGGGACACCGCGCTGGCGGCCACACCACCGGCGCCGCCGGCCGCGGGCCGGCCTGGCCCGCTCTTGCCCCGGGCCCGGGCCAGCCAGGCCCGGGCCCGTGCCTCCACGATGGGCGCCATCGCACTGGCCACGCAGGGCCGCTGCCCGGCCAGGTCGGCGCTGGCCCGGGCGGCCGTGGCGGCCTGCGACGGGTCGCCGTAGTACAGCGGGACCAGCGCCTCGCGCACCGCGACCCAGGCCCGGAGCTGCCGGTCGCCGGTCTCGTCGGCCGCCGTCCGCGCGGTGTTGAAGAAGGACCGGGCCAGCCGCTGGTCGCCCACGTCGATCATGGTCATGCCAGCCAGCCCGGCCAGCCGGGCGGCCAGCTGGCAGAGCCGCTCCACGAACTCCAGCGGCTGGCGCTGCTCACACATCCGGCGCACGTCGCCGAGGTCGAGCAGCACGTCGCAGAGCAGCCGCATCGGCGGGACCGTCATGTACAGCCGGCCGTACTCGGCGGCCATCTCCTCCCAGTGATCCAGCATGGTGACCGACACGGTGGCCCCGAGCAGCGCGTCGTCCAGCCGCCGCCGGATCCGCTCGGCCGCGCCGAAGAAGCGCCCCTCGGCCTCGGCGCCGGGATCGGCCATCAGCCGGAGCAGGTTCCGCCGGACCAGGTCGTCGTCCGCCTCGCCCGGGCTGGACTCCGGCACCGGCATGGCCACCCCGGCCGGCTGGCCGGCCTGGCCCGCGCCCGCGGCCGCCCCGGCCGCGTCGTGCGGCGGCGCGGGGCCGCCCGGCGGCGGTACGGGCCCGGCCGGCGCCGGGCCGGGCCCGGTCCCGGCGGCGGCCGGCATTGCGGCCGGCGCGCGGTGCGTCCGGCCGCACAGGCACTGCCCGGGGTAGCCGAGATCGGCCGGCTCGGCCTGGTACACGTTGCAGAGATAGTGCAGGTACTCCGGCCCCGGCCGCTTCTGCCCGCTCTCGTACGACGACAGCAGCGTCTCACTGAACCGGGGCGGCAGCCGCCCTTCGGTCACGTATCTGGCCCGGACCTGGGCGACCACATCGGCCAGCGCGATACCCAGCGCGAGCCGGTGGGCCCGGATCAGCGTGGTGCCGAACGTGGGCGCACAGCGCTCGTGGATGGCGAGCGCGATCTCGGCGGGCGGGAGCCCGTCAGCCAGGCACTGCGCCCGGATGCCCCGGGCCATGAAGACTTCCTGGCGTGCTGCCCCGGTAACGGGTCCCGCCGCGCCGTCGCCGTCGGCGTCGGCGTCCGCCTCGGCGCCAGGACGGATTTCGCCACCGGGCACCATGCGTCGCGTGTCTCTAAGCTCAGCGACTGACTGGGCGCGTCGTGCTCCCATCCTCATCCCTCCTCTGGGCGCGCCCCCGCGACCGCCCGGCCCGGATTTCCAGTTAAAGCTATTAAGTAACTACTCTCCGTAGATCAATTTCGAGAAATATCCGAATTATGCGCACTAACTACGAAGTAGAACCTGCAATTCTCTCTCTACACGTTGCATACTGCACGGTCTACCTGGCTCCGTCATGGCAATCGCGCTGACTGATCTCAAAAAACTGCCCGGATGACAGCCCAGGACCGCCCTTGGAGCAGGTTTGACTAGGCCAGGTACGGCTGGCCGGGCAAAGGGTGGGCGGATCAACGGATCCCAATCACCTGACCAGGCACGCCAGGCTCACCGGCACCCGGCCGGCGCAGGCGCCCGCCACCTGCTGTTCCGAGCTGGCCAAGTCACCCGGGCGGGCCGGCCACTATGGGGAGTCGGCCCCTGGCCCCAGCCCCTGCCGATCCGCGAAAGGATTATCCCGGTGACCTCGCAAGCGCTCGTCACGGCGCTCGGCCTCGCCGCCCACCCCGACAAGTCCCTCCGGGACGCCTGCGGCGCGGATCCGGGCATCGCCTGCCGCCTCACCTGGAATGTGACGCACAGCCAGACGGCCGCCCAGCTGGTCAACGTGTGGCTGGCCCGCCCGGTCACCCTGCTGCTACAGATCATCCTGGTGGTGCTGGTCGCCATCGTGATCCGGCTGATCACGCTGCGGCTGATCAGGAAGATCACCAAGCACGCGGCCGAGGCGGGCAACGGCAAGACCGACCCGGCGCATGTGCTGATGGGCGAGCGGCGGCGGCAGCGCGCCCAGGCCCTCGGGTCGGTGCTGGGCAATGCGGCGTCGGTGCTCATCTTCGGCATCGCCGCGGTGACCATCGCCGGTGATCTCGGGCTGAACCTGGCCCCGGTGCTGGCCAGCGCCGGGGTGCTCGGCCTGGCCATCGGCTTCGGTGCGCAGAGCCTGGTCCGTGACTACCTGTCCGGGATCTTCATGATGCTCGAGGACCAGTACGGCGTCGGCGACGTCATCGACGCAGGTGCCGCCACCGGCACGGTTGAGGCGGTCAGCCTGCGGGTGACCCGGCTGCGCGACGTCAACGGTGTGGTCTGGCACGTGCGCAACGGCACCATCAACCGGATCGGCAACGAGTCCCAGGGCTGGGCCCGCGCGGTGATCGACTTCCCGGTCGCCTACGACCAGGACCTCCCCCGGGTCCGGGAAACCATGAAGGACACCGCGACCGAGTTGTGGCAGGAGCCGCGCTGGCATGACGTGATCATGGAAGAGCCGGAGGTCTGGGGCGTCGAGTCGGTGACCAGCGACGCGATCGTGATGCGGCTGGTAGCCCGGACGCTGCCGCTGCGCCAGTGGGAGGTGGCCCGCGAACTGCGCGAGCGGCTGAAGACGGCGCTGGATGAGGCGGCCGTGCCCGGTGAGCCGATCCCCTCCGCGATCGGCGCCGGTGCGGCCGCCCAGGCCGAGGCGCAAGCGCACGCCGCCGGCCACGCCGAGGACGCCATACCCACCGAGGATCAGAGTTAGCCGGGTGGGCTACTAGCCTGGAGCTGCCATGGACGACAGCAAAGAGATCAGCTTCTACGAGGCGGTCGGCGGCGAGGAGATGTTCCGCCGCCTGATCCACCTCTTCTACCAGGGCGTGGCCGCCGACCCCGAGCTGCGCGCGGTCTACCCGAGCAAGGATCTCGGGCCCGCCGAGGAACACCTGCGGCTGTTCCTGATCCAGTACTGGGGCGGGCCGGCCACCTATAACGAACTGCGCGGCCACCCGCGGCTGCGGATGCGGCACCGGCATTTCGTCATCGGCGAGGCCGAGCGGGACGCCTGGCTGCGGCACATGCGCGCCGCGCTGGACGAGATCGGCCTGCCACCCGCGCTGGACACGCAGCTGTGGGACTACCTGGTGATGGCCGCGCACAGCCTGGTCAACGCGCCCACCGAGCCGAGGCGCCCTGACCTGGGGCTCAGCCCCGCCTGAGACCGGGATCCCAGGCGGGCGAGCCGCGGGCAGTGGCGTTCAGCCTCTGGTGAGCTTGCGGTAGGTGACGCGGTGCGGGCGGGCCGCGTCCGGCCCCAGCCGTTCGATCTTGTTCTTCTCGTACGCCTCGAAGTTGCCCTCGAACCAGAACCAGTCCGGGCCGCCCTCCCAGGCCAGGATGTGCGTAGCGATCCGGTCCAGGAACCACCGGTCGTGGCTGGTGATCACGGCGCAGCCGGGGAAGTCGAGCAGCGCCCGCTCCAGCGAGGCCAGCGTCTCCACGTCCAGGTCGTTGGCGGGCTCGTCGAGCAGCAGCAGGTTGCCGCCCTGGCGCAGGGTGAGCGCCAGGTTCATCCGGCCCCGCTCGCCGCCGGACATCAGCCCGGCCGGTTTCTGCTGGTCCGGGCCCTTGAACCCGAACGCGGCGACATAGGCCCGGCTGGGGATCTCCACGTTGCCCACCCGGATGGTGGCGTCGCCGCCGGAGATGGCCTCCCAGACCGTCTTGTCCGGCTCGATCCCGGACCGCAGCTGGTCCACGTAGGAGATCTTGACCGTGTCACCGACCCGGATGCTGCCCGAGTCCGGCTTCTCGTCGCCGACCAGCATCTTGAACAGGGTGGTCTTACCCACCCCGTTCGGGCCGATGACGCCGACCAGGCCGTTGCGCGGCAGCGAGAAGCTCAGCCCCTCGATGAGCTGCCGGTCGCCGAAGCCCTTGGCCAGGTCGTCCACCTCGACGACCTGGCTGCCCAGCCGCGGGCCCGGCGGGATCTGGATCTCCTCGAAGTCCAGCTTGCGGTACTTGTCCGCCTCGGTCGCCATCTCCTCATAGCGCTGCAGCCGGGCCCGGCTCTTGGCCTGGCGGGCCCGCGGACTGGACCGGACCCACTCCAGCTCGTCTTCCAGCCGCTTGCGCCGCTTGGCGTCCTTCTGTCCCTCGATCTTGATCCGGGCCGCCTTGGTCTCCAGGTAGGTGGAGTAGTTGCCCTGGTATGGGAAGGCGTGGCCGCGGTCCAGCTCGAGGATCCACTGGGCCACGTTGTCCAGGAAGTACCGGTCGTGGGTGACGGCCACCACGGTGCCGGCGTACTTCTCCAGGTGCTGCTCCAGCCACTGCACGCTCTCCGCGTCCAGGTGGTTGGTGGGCTCGTCGAGCAGCAGCAGGTCCGGCTGGGACAGCAGCAGCTTGCACAACGCCACCCGCCGCCGCTCGCCACCGGACAGCGTGCTCACGTCGGCGTCCGCGGGCGGGCAGCGCAGCGCGTCCATCGCCTGCTCAAGCTGGCTGTCCAGATCCCAGGCTTCGCGGCGGTCGAGCTCCTCCTGGAGCCGGCCCATCTCTTCCAGCAACTCGTCGGAGTAGTCGGTCGCCATCTGCTCGGCGATCTGGTTGTAGCGGTCCAGGAGTCCCTTGGTCTCGGCCACCCCCTCCTGCACGTTCTCCAGCACGTTCTTACTGGAATCAAGCTGCGGCTCCTGGCTGAGCAGCCCCACCGTGAAGCCGGGGAACAGCCGGGCGTCGCCGTTGGACGGCTGCTCCAGGCCGGCCATCATCCTCAGCAACGTGGACTTGCCCGCGCCATTCGGCCCCACCACGCCGATCTTGGCTCCGGGGAAGAACGCCAGCGTCACATCGTCAAGGAGCACCTTGTCGCCCTTGACCAGCCGGGCGGCATGCATCTGATAGATAAATTCAGGCATGGTTCAAGGTTAGGGGCACCGGTGCCGAGGGTCGGACGGGCATGCCCCCAGCGGCAGCGTGGCCACCCGGTCCCGGCCTGACTGCTTGGCCCGGTACAGCGCGGCGTCCGCCGCCGCTAGCAGCTCGAACAGCTCGTTCCCGTCCCGGCCGAGCTCGGCCACCCCGATCGATACGGTGACCGTGGCCGCCGCGCCCAGCGACGGGATGGCGATGACCCGGACCCGCTCGCGGAGCCGTTCCGCGATCCAGCACGCCTGCTCCTGGCCGGCCCGGGTAGCAGGGCGATGAACTCCTCACCACCGAACCGGCCCAGCACGTCGCCCGCCCGCACGTGGCTGATCAGGGTGCTGGCCGTCGCGGCCAGCAACTCATCCCCGGCCAGGTGACCGTACCGGTCGTTGACCCGCTTGAAGTGGTCGATATCCAGCAGCAGGACCGCCGCAGGTACCCCGGCCCGCCGGGCCCGGCGCACCCAGCCGTACGCTTCCCGCTGCCAGGCGACGGCGTTGAGCAGGCCGGTCTTGGCGTCGGTCCGTGCCGCCGCGCGCTACCGGGGTCAGCGTGCATCGTGCCTTGGACTGCCGACATGCCACCTGTCCATGACCGCTGGCGGGCCCCTGGTACCTCTGAGTGCCCCCGCCCGGTCACATTCCGTGTTCGAGAAGCGGCCGAGTTATAACGCTGGGTAACAGCGTAGAGGGGCTAGGGCCGCCAGGCGGCGCTTTCCGCGGATCCCGATCAGAATGGCGTTGCCGCCCCCACCGGCTCCCCGCCTGGCCCGGGCCCCGCCGGAGCCGCCTGCTCGCCGTCGCCGTCGTCGCCCGGACCGTCCTGACCGTCCGGGCCGTCTGGCATCTCGGTTCCGGCCAGCGCGGCCACCGCGTCCTCGGCGAACATCCCAGCCGGTGGCGTGCCTTCGATGCCGTCCCCGGCGGGCCGCGCCGCATCGGGACCCCCCTCATCGGCGCCTGGCTCCCCGGCGCCAGGCTCCCCGGCGCCAGGCTCGCCGGGCGGGGCCACGGCGGCCGCCCGCTCCAGCGCCGTCTCCCCCGCTGGACGGAGGGCACGCTGGAACATCGCCACTCCCCGGGTCAGGTCGTGCCCGATCGAGCTGGCCTCCACCTCTACCGCCACCCGGGAGGCGCCAGCCTTGTCGGTATACGGCCGGACCTGCAGCTTCCCCTTGACCAGCACCGGATCGCCCTTGCGGACACACATCGCGACGTTCTCGGCCAGCCCTCGCCAGCAGAACACGCTCACGAACGACGTGCCGCCGTCCGACCACTCGCCGCTGTCCCGGTCCATCCGGCGCGGGGTGTACCCAACCCGGAGTGAGGTGTACGAGTAGCCGTTGTGTGTCTTGCGGTATCTCGGTTCGCGGGCCACATAACCCGCGAGGACCACCTGCGCCTCGTTCATCGTGGACCATCCCGTCATCTGGGCTGTCCCGGCGGCCCGATGCCGCCGGGTGAGTCCACGATCTCCGGGCCGGCTGGGGCGGCCCCATGGCGAATGCGGTTCTGTGGATACCCGGGCTCATCCGGCCGGGCTGTGCATAACCAGGCCGGGATTGTCGGTACCCAATGCAAGAATGCTCTGCTTCTTTGCGTCTCCGGGGGCGCTTCAGATCCGCCCGTTTGGCGCGGGGGTCAGGCCGCGACGAGCTCGGACGGCTCGGCGATCACGTTGACCAGGGCCCCGTTGCGCATCACGGTGATTGCCATCGGGCGGCCGATGGCTTCGGCGAACATCAGCCGCTGCAGGTCCTGAGCCGTGCTCACCGGACTGCCGCCCGCGCTCACCAGCAGGTCCCCCGCCCGCAGCCCGGCCCGGTCGGCCGGCCCGCTGGAGACCACCTCGACCACCCGCAGGCCAGTCGCCCGGCCGACCCGTTCGGCCAGCCCAGCGGGCAGCGGTGCGGGCGCGCTGACCAGGCCCAGGTAGGCCCGCCGGACCCGGCCGTGCCTCATCAGCGCGGAGATGATCCGCCGCGTGGTGGCGTTGACCGGGACGGCCAGGCCGACGCCCAGGCCCGCCACCGCGGTGTTGATGCCGACCACCCGGGCATGGCTGTCGGCCAGCGCACCGCCCGAGTTCCCCGGGTTGAGCGCCGCGTCGGTCTGGATCACGTCCTCCACCAGGCGGGCCGCGGTGCCGCTGCGCGTCGGCAGCGACCGGCCCAGCGCGCTGATCACGCCCGCGGTCACCGACCCCGCCAGTCCGAGCGGGTTACCCACGGCCACCACCAGCTGGCCGACCACGAGATCATCCGCCTCACCCAGCACGGCGGGCGGCGGCGTCTGCCCGGCGGTGCGCAGCACAGCCAGGTCGGACAGCGGGTCCGCGCCGACCACCCGGAACGGGCTGGTAGAGCCATCCGAGAACGCCGCGGTGCCCGCGCTGGCGCTGCCCACCACGTGTGCGTTGGTCAGCAGGAACCCGTCGCCGGTGAACACCACGCCCGAGCCGAGGCTTTCTCCCTGCCGGCCCGTCCTGGGCACCCGGAGGCTGGCCACCTTTGGCGTGAGCTCGGCCGCCACCCCCGCCACGATCTGCGAGTAGGCGTCGAGCGGCTGAGGATCGGTCATGCTGTCTGCCCCATCAGCTCATTCACCAATTACATGATTACACCACTTGATGAATCAGGCTAACGCCGCCGGACCGGAAACCTCTTCCCCCCGCGTTACGCCCCCAGCGGACAGGGACGGGCCCGCTCACTCTCGTGATCACGTCGCCACCCGCTATGACAAGCTGGCCGTCCGCTACGAAGCCACCCTCCACGTTGCCGCGATCAACGAGTGGCTGTTGCTCACATGACGTGACAGTTACCGTCGGCCTTGATGCTCGGTGTGCACGGTCGCGTCAGGCTGGCCTTCGGCCGCACGGCCCTGACGGTTCTTACCCCTGTCCCTGGCGGGGGCGCGATTGACCTGGCGCCGGGCATGGGTTCATGATGACCGCAACGGCGCGGTCCGACGCCGAGCCCGGCGGCCCGTCCCCAACGGGGCCATGTCAGGCGCGAAGGGGGGCACACTCCCGGACCATCTCCTCAGGTGTGGCGAACCTTCGTCGGCATCGGGCCGGCTCTGTCCGCGGAGCGTTGGGGCGGCCATCGAGACGGAGGCTGGTCAATCGTGCCGCAGAACAAGGATCTCAAGCGGCTGGTCCGTGCCCGCATGGCCGAGACCGGCGAGCATTACACTCAGGCGCTGACCCAGGTGCTGAGCTTGACCACGCTCGACCCGCTCCCGGCCCCGTGGTTTATCACCGGAAGCCGGGCGCCCGACTACAAGGTGGGGCTGCTGCCCGAGACCCGCGACGGGCACCGGGTGGTGCAGCTGCGGTCTGCGGTCCGTGAACCAGACGGCTTCGGTGCGCTGATGCAAAGCATCGCAGCCACTCGCTACCTCGGCCGCCGGATACGATTCCACGCCACGGTGCGGGCCCAGGAGGTCAACGGCTGGGCCGGGCTCTGGCTGCGCATCGACGGCCCTCATGGCCCCCTGCTGCTCGACAACATGCAGGACCGGCCGCTCCGCCAGACCACCGACTGGACCCAGGCCGACATCGTGCTCGACGTGCCCGAGCAGGCCGCCGAACTGCACTTCGGCGCACTGCTGAGCGGAGTCGGCGCCGTCGACCTCACCCGGCCCCGATTCGGCGAAGCCGACAAGAACATCCCGGTCACGGCCGAGCCGCACAGGTCAGGTCCGCTCCCAGACGAACCGCAGGCCCTCGACTTCGGCGTGGCACCGTGAATCACCTGATTCACGGTCGAAAGTAGCCGCCGACTGAGCCAGAGCCCAGCGGGATCCACTCAGGCTTTTTAAAACGCGCCCCACCCTGGAACGCCGCTTACCCACATAACCGGCAGAAGAGCCTCGTTTGATCACGATGGTTGGGACCGCGAGCTAACGGTGCGGGCTGGCAGCCGGAGCGAGGCCGGAAGCTACTGGCGGGCGGCGCGGAGGGCGGCGCAGAACCGCGCGTACTCCGACAGCTCCTGCTTGACCGGGACCAGCACGTACTGCTCAGCCACCTGCTCCATGGCCGCGCGCATCTGCTGCTCGATCTGGCTGCGTTCGCGTATCGCGGCCGAATTGACCATGCTCATGCAGCCGGACGCGGTCAGCCAGCCCAGGGTGAGAATGGCGGCGATCAGCAGGATCACCCAGGGCAGCAGGGCGGCGTCGCTGAAGATGGCCACCGCGTGCCGGGTGGCATGGAAGACGCCGATGACGACCAGGGCGACGACCCAGGCCAGGCCGGCCACCACGCAGCCGAGCAGCAGCCCCTGCCAGACGGCCACCATCCGCCACCACGGCTCCACGCTGTTCTCCGCAGGCAGCGTTCCGCCGATGACCGCGCCGAGCGCCCCGGGGATCTCGTCGCGCCGGGACCGGGCTGCCGCCCGGACCGTCTGCGACCAGGGCTTCGGCAGGGTGGGGCCGATCTGGTCGCCGAGCACGGTCAGCGCGTTGTCGATCTCCGCCTGCTGCGCGCCGGCCGGCCCGGCGGCCACACCGCGCAGTTCTTCCCACAGGTTGCCGAGCCGCAGCTTGCGCACCGGGTCCCGGCCCAGCGCCCGGTCCACCAGCCAGGACACCGGCCAGCCCACGTAGTCGATGGCACGCAGCTCGCGGGCACTCTGCAGCGCCTGGCCTACGCCAGCCGCGCCGGCCGCCCGGCCGAACGCCTCGGCCAGCGTGGCCGCGCTGTTCAGCGGCACCTCGGAGAAGTCGTCGTCCTCGGCCGGGCCGCGGCCCTCCCCGGCATAGGGCAGGAACCGCACGGCCATGACCTCCAGGTCGGCCGCGATCCGGTTGCTGGCCGCCTCCCGCTCGGCCACCGTGCGGGCCAGCAGCTTGCGCAGCTCGTCCACGCCAGCGCCGGTCCGCGCCGAGGTGACCAGCACCCGCGGGTCATGCAGGCCCTCCAAGTCGAGCAGCCGGGTCAGGTCGGCTTCGCAGTCCTCCACCTGCCCAGCGGTGAGCAGGTCCGACTGGTTGAGCACCACCGCGATGACCGAGGAGTGGCTGGCCAGCGGGGTGAGGTACCGGCTGTGCACGGCCGCGTCAGCGTACTTCTGCGGGTCCAGCACCCAGACCATCAGGTCGGCCACGCCGACCAGGCGGTTCGTCTCGTCCGACGCGGCCGCCGCCACTGAGTCGTGGTCCGGCAGGTCGATCAGGATCAGGCCGCGCAGCGACGCCTCACCCTCGCCCAGCGCGCTGGACCGCGCGTACCGGTTCCGCGACGGGATGCGCAGCCATTCCAGCAGCTGGGCGGCACCGTCCATGCCCCACACGCAGGCGTGCGGGTCCTTGGTGAACGGCCGGATCACGCCGACGGCCGAGAAGTCGGCCCCGGCCAGCCGGTTGAACAGCGACGATTTGCCGCTTCCGGTGCCACCGGCCAGCACGGCCACGGTGTGGTTGGCGGACATCCGGAGCCGCTCCCCGGCCCGGCCCACCAGATGCTCAGCGTCGCTCAGCAGGGCCAGGCTGAAGCCATCCGGCCCGCTCCGGGCCGACCCGATCTGGACCATCCGGGCCAGCGCAGTCAGCCGGGTGGACAGGTCCGCCCCGGCCGCCTCGTCAGGCTGCGGGCTGGCCGCCACCGCACCGCCCGGCCTGGCGGTGGCCAGCGCGGGACTGGCCAGCCAGGCCGACCGATATTCGCCGATACTCATCGCGCCATCTCAAGTGAATAGGTTGCCTGGTAGAGCCGAACCGGGACGGCAGCGTCCAGCTCACCGGCCGAGTCAACCACCTGGACGAAGCGCAGCATCTCCTCATCGAACAGCCTGCGCATCCGGTCCCGCAGGTCAGCCCGGGCCCGGACCCGGATGTCACGCACCGGGCCGGCGCCGAACAGCGAGGTCAGCAGCAGCTGCGGGACGGCCCCGGTGCCCTCGGCGCCGCCCTCACCGTCCCGCTGGCCGAGCATCGCCACGGCCAGCACGGTGGACAGCGAGTCGTCGTCGAAGGACATCACCCGGGCGATCGACCGCTTGGTCACGCTCTCCGCCTGGACCAGCCGCATCGTCTGGTCCTGCCAGCCGCTGACCGCGCGGGCCGCCCGGATCGGCAGGTCGGCTGAGCAGCGGGCCAGCGACAGCGCCGCCTGGCGCAGCTGCCCGTCCCCGGTGTCCGGCGCGTCGTCGGCCAGGGCGGGCTCGCTGGTCAGGCCGAACACCAGCCCGGCATCCGCAGCGAACTGCGATCCGGCCCAGCCGTCACCGTTTTCCTCGGCCGCGACCCGCTCCAGCAGGGCGGCCCCGGCCGGGTCGTTGCGCCAGCGCCGGACCGATTCCTCCGCGGCCTGGCTGGCCACCGAGATGACCAGCGACTCGATGCCGGTGCGCAGCGCGCTCTTCAGCGCGCGGGCCCGGGCCTGCGCGCCCCGTTTGCGCTGCCGAACCGGGCGCCGGCCGCGTGGCGCCTGCAGGCCGCGGAGTAGCTCGCCGGTGCCGGCGAAGTCCTGCCACCGGGCCAGCGCCTCGCCGCGGAGCAGCGAGCCGTCGGCCAGCGTCTGGTCCGCCTCGGCCAGCGCGGCCGCGTAGGCGCCTTCCACCGTGGCCGTCAGCTCGGACCCGATGGCCAGCTGGGCTTCCACCTCGGCGGCCAGCGCGGGCACCCGGTTGCGGAACGTGTCCAGCGCGCCCGCCATGGTCTGGGTCAGGATGGCCACCCGGCGGTCGGCTTTGACCGCCATTTCCTGCAGCCACTCGCGCACCGGGGCGGATACCTCGGCGGGCAGCCGGGCGTCCGTGATCACCGTCTCGTGGATCACGAACCGCTGGTTGTCGCCCAGCCCGTTGGCCCGCAGCATGGAACCGAAGTGCTTGGTCAGCTCGGCGCTGCCGGACGGCGGCACCCGGGAGAGCACGATGCCCAGCGCGGCGCCGCGTTCCTTGGCGTACTCCAGCAGCTCCCACACGGCGGCGTCGGCATACCGGCTCGACGTGGTCATGAACAGCCACAGGTCCGAGGCGTCCAGGAACTGGTGGGCGAATTCCCGGTGCGCCTGTACCACCGAGTCGATGTCCGGGGTGTCCAGCAGGGCGACGCCCTTGGGCATGCCTTCGTTGGCCGCCAGCACCAGCAGCCCATCCCGGCCGGACCGGGCCAGCCCTTCCTGGCGGACCCGGGGCACGGTCGGCAGGAACACGTTCTCCGCGAACCAGTCCACGTCGTCCGGATGGCAGGCCAGCACCGGGCTGTTGGTGGTCGGGCGGCGGATGCCGGTGTTGCTCACCTGGGCGCCGACGATGCTGTTGACCAGCGTGGACTTTCCGGCGCCAGTGGAGCCGACCAGGGCCACCAGCAGTGGTGCGCCGGACTGGCGCACCCGGGGCAGCAGGTAGTCGTCGATCTGGCTGAGCAGTTTGACCCGCTCGGCCCGGGCGGCCTCGGCGCCGGTGGTCTCGAAGACCAGGCTGACCTCCACGATCCGGCGGCGCAGTTCGAGCAGGGCCGCTTCGAGCAGCCGGGCATCGACCCGGCGATGCCGCCCGGACTCCGCGGGGCCGGCCCAGGTGGCCGGCGGCGGCCCGGCACCGGCCGACGGCGGCGGCCCGGCGCCGGCATCGGCGGCGGGCGGCTCCGCACCGGCCGCAGGCTGATCAGTACTAACCGCCGGCCCCCCACCGGCCGCCTGGCGCTCGGCATCGGTAGCCGGCTGCCCGGGCGGGCTTACCGGCGGCTGCCCCGGGGGCACGGGGTCAGGTGAGACGGCCGCATCCGCCCCGGCGGCGCGCGCGCCGGTGGCAGCGAGGCCCGGCCGTTCCGTCATGGTTCTCCGTCACTGCCTTTCCCGCGTCGGCCTTGCTCGGGCAGATCCCCCCGGTGACGTGGGCACAGCTACACTCCGGTCTTTGCTCAGCACATTCCGGGACAGTTCGGCGATCTGCGCCCCGACCTGCACTATCTCACCTATCACGACAATTGCTGGCGGGCGCAGGCCGGCCTCACTGACCGCTGCGGCTACGGCGCTAAGCCCTGTGGTAATTATGTGCTGCGTGGGCAGGGTACCGTCCACAATGACCGAAACTGGCGTCCGCGAATCCAGGCCCGCCTGGATCAGCGTCTCCGCCACCTGGCTCAGGTGCTCCAGACCCATCAGCAGTACGGCCGTGGCCTGAGACGTGGCCAGCTCAGCCCAGTCCACCGTGGAGCGCGGATCGCCCGGCGGGAGATGCGCCGAGACCACGCGGAATTCCTGGGTAATGCCGCGGTGGGTGACCGGGATGCCGGCCGCACCGGGCACTCCGGTCGCGCTGGTCACCCCGGGCACCACGGTGACCGGGACGCCTGCCGCCAGGCAGGCCAGCAGTTCCTCGCCGCCGCGGCCGAACACGAACGGGTCGCCGCCCTTGAGGCGGACCACGGCCAAGCCCTGCTGCGCCCGGTCGATCAGCAGCGCGTTGATGTCTTCCTGGGTCATCGCCCGGCCGCGCGGGATCTTGCCCGCGTCGACCAGTTCCACGTCCGGGGCCAGTTCGTCGAGCAGCGCCCGGGGGGCGAGCCGGTCGGCCACCACCACGTCCGCCTCGGCCAGCAACTGCCGTCCGCGCACGGTGATCAGGCCCGGGTCGCCGGGGCCGCCGCCGACCAGGGCGACCCGGCCGGCCCGCCGCCGGCGCCGGGTGCGCAGCGTCCCGTCCTGCAGGCCGGCCAGCACGGCGTCCCGGATCCCGGCACTGCGCTGCGGGTCACCACTGACCACCCCGAAGCGCAGATCCCCCGCGTGCCCGGAGGCCGGGGTCCAGGCCGCGGACGCGGCCGCGTCGTCGGCCCGGACGGACCAGATCCCGGCCGCCTCAGCCTCGGCGGCGACAGCGGCGTTCACCGCGGGGTCGTCGGTGCACGCGCAGACCAGCCAGGCGCCTGCGCAGTCGCCCGGCGCGTACTCCCGCGACTGCCAGCCGATCCGGCCGGCCAGGATCAGGTCGTGCAGCGACGGGGTCACTTCGGGCGAGATGAGCAGCACGTCGGCGCCCGCGTCGAGCAGCCCGGGCACCCGCCGCGCAGCCACCGAGCCGCCGCCAGCGACCAGCACCCGGCGCCCGGTCAGCCGGAGTGCGAGCAGGTACGGCGCAGCCGCGTCGGCGACCAAGGCGCTCCGCCCTCCTTCGGAAGCAACGTTCAGCACGGAATCGAGCAACGGGTCGGGCAGCAGGTCGGGTAAGGGACGAGCAGCGAACCGGGCTGGGGTTGCGCCCGGGTCGAGCATGTCAGCCAAGTCACGCACAGTTCAGCAGGTCAGCCTAGCCGTGTCCGGATCATCGGCTATTGAGCGTAGTGGCATCTGCCCCGCCGCTGGCCAGAGCCGCGGTAGCCAGCGCGCAGAACGCGGCCGCCGCGACCGCCGCACCGCCCTTCTCCGACACGTTGGTCAGCGCCGGCAGCCCGCTGGCCCGCACCGCGTCCTTAGCTTCCGCCGCCCCGGCCAGCCCGGCAGGCAGGCCGATGACCAGCGACGGCTGGACGTTCCTGGCCATGATCTCGGCGAGCGCGGCGGGCTCGCAGCCCACCACCCAGATCGCGCCCGGGCCGGCCTGGCCGAAAGCCAGCCGCACCCCGGCCGCGGGCGGGCTGATGCTGGCCGTCCGGGCCAGCCGCGCGGTGAGCGCGTCCCCGCTCTTGCAGATCACCGGGTACCCGCTGATCCCGGCGGCGACCATCGCGCTGTCCGCGACCACGGCCGCCCCGGCGGCCAGTTCCGCGCTGGCGGCGGCCAGTACCTGCTCGTCGCAGAGCAGGTCAGTGGCGTAGTCGAAGTCGGCGCTGACCGCGATGACGTGCTCGGTCACCGCGCGGCAAAGCGGCGGGAGCCGGCTCAGGTCGATCCGGGATCGCAGGATCCGGTAGGACTCATCTTCCGCTGCCAAACCCTCCGCCATCCAGCCAGGATGGCACAACCAGGGGCTCAGACGCCTCGTCATCGGAACCAAGTCAGCGCGCCCCGGCTACACTGTCCACGCGAACCCGCGAATAGCGGGCGGTCACTGGCACGGTCCTGGGCACAATCTGAATCACCCGGCCCTGCCGTCAGGTAATTCTCAGCCGGTCAGGTGGCGGAATCCGGTGCGGCCCGGTACAGCCGGGTGGCAACTGATCGGCGTGAGTTGCGAATGGAGAGTTGATGGGCGCTGTGGAGCGTTCCCAGTGGGCAGCGGACGAGGCCATCGACGACGCGGCGGCCAAGGCATTCCTGGCCGAATATGGCGACCGGGCGGAACACCTGCCGCCGGTGGCCGTCGTCATTGCCGCCTACAACGAGCAGGGCGTGCTCGGCTCGGTGGTGGATGCGCTGCCAGCGACCCTTTGCGGCCTGAGCACCGCCGCGGTGGTGGTGTCGGACGGCTCCCGCGACGGCACCGTGACCGAGGGCCGCGAGCACGGTGCCCTGGTCGCGGACGTCCAGGTCAACCGCGGCCAGGGGGCCGCGCTGCGCCTCGGCTACCGGCTGGCCCGTGAGGGCGGCGCCCAGTACATCGTGACCACCGACGCGGACGGCCAGTACAACCCGGCCGAGATGGAGCGGGTGCTGGCCCCGGTGGTGGCGGGCGACGCCGACTTCGTCACCGGGTCGCGCAAGCTGGGCAGCCAGGAGACCAAAGACCCGGTGCGCCGCCTGGGCACCTGGGTGTTCGCCACCACGATCAGCCTGCTGACCGGCACGCACATCACCGACTCCTCGTTCGGCCTGCGGGCGATGCGGGCCGAGGTGACCGGGGCGGTCCGGCTGGAACAGCCTCAGTACCAGTCGTCCGAGCTGCTGATCGCCGTGCTGGCCCGTGGCTTCCGGGTGATCGAGGTCCCGGCCACGATCCACAAGCGGCAGGTCGGGCAGAGCAAGAAGGGCCACAACGCCATCTACGGCCTGCACTACGCGCGGGTGGTCGGCGGCACCTGGTGGCGGGAGCGGCGCCGCGGCCCGGCCAGCACAGCCACGGCCGCCCCGCAGTCCGCGCCGAACCAGCACGCCAGCGAGCCGCGGAGCTAATCGCACAGACGGCTGAAGACAGGAAATCCCGGCTGGGGCCACGCCCGGCCGGGATTCTTTTCAAGATTTTGCTATCTGCAAACTAAGCATTTGCCAACGGCGGCCCGGATAGGTTACCGCGCCCGGCCCGGATGGGGCTACCGGCGGCGGCCTGGATCGGAGGCCACCCGCCCGTCGGCGCCGGCCTCCCGCGGCGGGATCTGGCCCGCGGTGCCATTGCCGGTGCCGTTCCGCCAGCCCGCCGCGCCGTTGACCGGCGCCGATCCCATTGCCCTGCCGACGTGCGCCGGGTCCGGCCTGGTGGCCGGCCGGGGCTGCACCTCGATCCCGTCGTCCGTCGGCTCGGCCAGCAGCGGCTCGCGGCCCTCGACCACGGCCAGCGCCTCACCGGCACTGCGGTCGCGGAACAGCACGAAGTGGAAGATCAGGAAGCGCCCGGCGAACGTCAGGCAGTTGGCCGCGAAGTAGAAAGCATCCGCCACCAGGACCTTGCCGACGCCGTGGTGCAGTCCCATCGAGGCGGCCACCGAGCTACCGAACTTGCTGGCCAGGGTGAGGATGACGCCCGCACAGATCGAGACGATGGCGAACGGGATGGTCTCCCGCAGCACGTTGGGCCGGCCCTTGCGCTCCCACGCCCAGCGGCTGATCACGTAGCTGACGGCCGCGCCGGCGAACCAGCCCAGCGCGCCGGAGATGCCGGCCGTCAGGTTGGCCGGGCCGATGCAGATGATGTACGTGATCTGGGTGGCGGCCACCGCGCACACGGCCGCCGGGGCGAACCGGACGAAACGCTTGACGACGTTGCTGCGTACCTTCTCCCGCAGCGGCCCAGGGACGATCCGCCACAAGGCGTCGGAGATCCGGGGCGTGATGAGTGTCATTAAGCGTCCTAGATGGTTTGGAGACCGACGGGCCATCCAGTCAGGTATACCGTACGGAACCACGTAGATGTCCCTGGTCCGGGCCTCTTCTCAGTAATCCCCCAGCATCAGCCGTGTACACCGTCCCCCGCGCTCCCCCAGGGCGGTCAGCTGACCGCGCCACCCAGGTCGGCCGGCCCGGACCAGGCGCCGCGCCGGTACCTGGCCTGCCAGAGGTGCCCGTCCGCCGAGCCCTTCCCGAACACGTTGACCACACCGCCAGGCTGCCCGGCCGCGAATGGCGCGCTGCCCAGCACCCCCATCCCGGCGGCGGCTGGCTGAGCCCAGCTGGCCCCGTGACCAGCCGTCCACCACAATGTGCCGTTGCTTCCCTTCCAGAACACATCTACACCTGTGGCCGGCGTGGCGACCGCCACCGGCCCGGCCGACACGCCGGCGGGCAGGTTGTGCGCCGTGCCCCAGCCGTGGCCGGGCAGGTAGCTGAGCTGCCACACGCTGGCGTGCGACTTGGCTGGCCAGAACACGTCGGCCTCGCCGCTGGCCAGGCCGGTGGCCGCGGGTGCGCCGCCCAGCCTGCCCATGCCCAGGTTAGCCGGACGTGACCAGCCCGGGCTGCCGCCGGATCACCACAGATGCCCGTCCCGGCCCTGCCAGAACACGGCCAGCGTGCCGCGGCCGGACACCGCCGGGGCCGGTGCCGAGCCGAGCTGCCCGCCCAGGTCGTGCGCCTTGCCCCAGCCGCGGCCCGGGTTGTACTGGGCCTGCCACAGGTGGTGGTCGGCCGGCCCGCGCCAGAACATGTCGATCACGCCGTCGGCCTGCGCCACCGCGGCGGGCCTGCTGCCCAGCCGGCCCATGTGCAGCGGGCGCAGCGCCGGCCAGCCGTGGCCCGGCTGGCTGACCGCCTCCCAGAGCCGCCCGTCGGTGCCCTTGGCGAACACCGCTACCGTGCCCGGCACCGAGGTCACCGCGGATGGACGGGTGGCCAGCGAGCCGCCCATGCTGGCCGGGTGCTGCCAGCCCGCGCCGGGGGTGAACGAATCGCGCCACAGCTGGCCGTCCGAGCCGCGGAAGAACGCGTTCACCGCCCCGGCCGGCTGGGCCACCGCCGGCGACGCCTGCGCGCTGCCGCCGGCCAGGGCCTGCCGCTGCACGTCGAGATAGTCCTGGTCGATATTGATGATGTCGCCGCCGTGGCTGACGCTCCGCCCGCCCAGATACTGATGAACGCGCTGATGCTGGGCCCATTCAGTGGCTGGCACGACAGGGTCCAGGGTATCTGCCGCACCATTCCACAGTGCGTCATAGATGGCAATGGCACGGCACATGATGAATCCCCCCGGATCGCCGCATTAGCCCCCATTCTCGGGGATGACCCAGCAATTTCCGCTGGTCATCTGAGTTACGCGGCTCTTCATCGTTAGCAGGAGTTTAAATGCCCGGTTCCCGGATGACCAGAGTGGCATGCCATTCGTCCGCCATTTTCCGTAAACGCACTACTGGTAACCCCAAAGCAGAGAATGTCGGCCATAGGCGGCATGATGGTGCCATGACTGATCCCGGGCCCGAGGTCGACGACCGGCATCCCGCCGACGTGGTGACCGGCATGGTGGACTACGTGCTGCTGATGGCGGAGACCTGGCCGGAGTGGGATGGCGTCCCGGCCGAGACACCCGTCGAAGGCGAGCCGCCGCGGCTGTACACCCCGCACAAGGCCATCCGGCGGGTGGCCGATCATCTGGTCGATCACCTGGCCGAGCTGGAAGCCCGGCTGGCCGGGCGGCCTACCGAGCCGGACCGGTGGCACGCCTCGGCCATCACCACCGCGGCCGATCTGGCCCTGTTCACCCCGGAGGATCTCGATGAGGCGCACAGCCGGCTGCGGCGGCTGGCGCTGATCTGGGACGTGCGGCTGCGCTCGCTGTCCGCCGGGCAGCTGGACAAGCAGGACGGCGGCGCCTGGACGCTCCGCCAGCTCGCGTTCCACCTGGCCGATTCGGCGTTCTACGCGGACGCGGTTGGGACGCTGCCGAGATAGCCGGCCGCGCCACCGGTAAGACCGGCCCGGAACTGCCCGGGCTGGCATGCCACAGGGTGCGTGGCGGGTCTTTCAGCGCCCCGCCGGGCGAGCCGGTTTCCGCATACGGAGACTGGACGAATCCGCTCGGATAAATGATCTTGGGGTTGGCCTCGCCGGTGCCCTCTCCGGTGACGGCCCGGCGGCTGCCCGGCGCACCGGATGCGGGCACGTCGCCCGCGGCCATGGCCGCGCGGACCGCCGCCATGCCGCGGCCGGCGCGGATCTCCTCCAGGGCGGCCAGGTCCCAGCACTCCTCCGCGTTGATCGATACCGACTCGCCGGTCCGGCGCACCCGGCCGCGCACCACGAGCAGCCAGGAGCCGAACACCCGGGCTGCGCACCGGTCCTGGACGGACTCGAAGAACGCCAGGTCCACCGGCCCGGTCGCGTCGTCCAGGGTGGTGAAGATGATCCGCAGGCCGGACCGGATGGCCGGGGTCTGGGTAGCGATCTTCACCCCGGCCACCAGGATCCGGTCGCCGGCCGGGCAGTTGTGCAGCCCGGCCGAGCGGGTCACGCCGAGCTGATCGAGCAGGGCGGTGTAGAAGCTCAGCACGTGCTGGCTCAGGTCGATGCCGAGGATTTCCAGCTCGGCCGCCACCCGCTCGGCCGGGGTCAGCTCGCGCAGCTCACCGGCCGGGACGAGCTCGGCGAACCCGTCCCCGGCGAAGCCCAGCGCGGCCTGGCCGGTGCCGCTGGCCCGGACCCGGGCCCGCCGGTCGAGCACCCCCACCCGGGCCAAGAGGTCCCGCCGTGTCAGCCCGGGGGGGCGGCTTATCCCGGGGGGGCGACCCCCCGGACCCCCCGATCGCCCTCCGGCCGAGGCCGGCGGAGCCGGCCGTGCGGGCTGAGGTCCCGATCGGCGCTCCGCGCCGAGGCCGCTGTCGCGGCCGACGGTCGGCGGCTCGGCAATCCCGTACATCTCGTCGAGGGCGCCGACCAGGACCAGCCGCTCGGCTACCGGGCGGGACACCGCGGCCCGCTCCCACAGGTCGCGCAGTGACGTGTACGGCTGCCCGGCGACGATCCGCGCCACCTCGGCGTCGCTGATCCCCTTGACCTCGCGCAGCCCGGGGCGCAGCCCCTCGCCGGGCAGCTGGCCGACCGGCTCGACGCGCCAGTCGGCGGCCGAGGCGTTCACGTCCACCGGCAGGATCGGCAGGCCGGCCAGCCGGGCGTCGGCCACGATCACCCGCTTGGGGTACATCCCCGGGTCATGGGTGAGCACCCCGGCGTAGAACGCGGCCGGGTAGTGCCGCTTCAGCCAGGCCGACTGGTAGGTCGGGATGGCGAACGCGGCCGCGTGCGCCTTGCAGAAGCCGAACCCGCCGAACGACTCCAGCACGTCCCACACCCGCCGCACGGCGCCGGCGTCGTAGCCCCGGTCCCGGGCGATGCCGCGGAACCACTCCCCGGCCTGGTCCCGGGACTGCTCCTCGGTCAGCTGGCGGCGGACGTACTCGGCCGCGGACAGGCCGCAGCCGGTCATCGCGTGGATGATGCGCAGCACCTGCTCGTGGAAGATGACCACCCCGCCGGTCTCGGCCAGCGTGGCGGCCAGATCCTCGTGCGGGTAGCTGGCCGCGCGCTGGCCATGGCGGATCTCCAGGAACGGCGTGACCATGTCGGAGTTGACCGGGCCCGGCCGGAACAGCGAGATGTCCACGATCAGGTCGGCGATGTCCCGGGGCAGCAGCTTGCCGACCAGCTCCCGCTGCCCGGGCGACTCGATCTGGAAGCAGCCCAGGGTCTGCGCGCGGCGGATCATCTCGAACGTCGGCTCGTCCGCGCAGCCGACGGCGTCGATGTCCACCTGCTCGCCCCGGGTCCGCTCCACCTCGGCCAGCGTGTGCGCCATGGCCGACTGCATCCGCACGCCGAGCACGTCCAGTTTGATCATGCCGGCGATCTCGACGTCGTCCTTGTCGAACTGGCTCAGCGGCAGCCCCTCGAAGCTCCGCTCCACCGGGGTCCGGTCCAGCAGCGAGGTGTCCGACAGCACCACGCCGCACGGATGCATGGCCACGTGCCGGGGCAGCCCGTCCAGCCGCTCGGCGAGCCGGAACATCCCGGTCAGCTGCGGGATGGCCAGCCCGCTGCCGCGCAGTTCCGGCAGCTCGGTCAGGGCACCCTGGATGCTGCGCGCCCGGATGTGCGGGAACGCCTTGGCGATCACGTCGATCTCGTACGGCGGCAGGCCCAGCGCGGCCGCGACATCCCGGATCGCGCTGCGCGCCCGGTACGTCTCCATCATCGACACGCAGGCGATGCGCTGCTCGGAGTAGGCGTCCACGATGGCCCGGTAAGCCTCGATCCGGCGGGCCGACTCCACGTCCAGGTCGATGTCCGGCAGGCCCGTGCGGCTCTCGGACAGGAACCGCTCCATGATCAGGTCGTAGTCCAGCGGGTCGATGCCGGAGATGCCGATCAGGTAGTTGACCAGGCAGCCGGCCCCGGACCCGCGGATCGAGCAGTGGATGCCCCGGTTCCTGATCAGCGCGGTGACGTCGGCCACGGTCAGGAAGTAGGCGGCCAGCCCGGTCTTGGCAATGATGGCCAGCTCATGGTCCAGCCGCTCGGCGGCGCGGCGCCGCGCCGTCCGTGGCCCGGTGCCCCGGCCGCGGCCCGCGGCCGGGTACCGGCGGTGCATCCCCTCGGCGCACCGGGCGCGGAGCAGGGTGAGCGGCTCGCCGTCGGTGATCTCCGGCATGAACCGGCCGCCGATGCCCAGGTCCCGGCCGGGTTCCAGGGCGCACCGGGCGGCCAGCGCCGCGGTCGCCCGGAGCAGCCCGGCCCGGCCGGCGTCGTCGCAGCTCCGCGCGGCCACCTGGGCCATGTCCGCGCCGCTGGCCAGGTGTGCCCGGGCGTTGCGCCGGGCCAGATGCCGCTCGCCCAGCGGGGCCAGCTGCCGGGCCGCGTCGAGCACCTGGGCGACCGCGGCGTCCGCCGGGTCGAGGTAGCGGACCGCGTTGCTCAGCACGGCCGGCACCCCGGCGTCGGCGGCCAGCCGGAGCATCCGGGCGGCCCGGTGGCCGCTGCCCCGGGTGCGTTGGTCCACGATCTCGATGACCACCTCGCCGCAGTCCCGCCAGCGGGCCAGCGCGGCCGCGGCCAGGCCGGGCCGCCGCGCGGCGACCGCCCGGCCGAGGTCGCTGCCCGGCCCGAGCATGATGATCAGCCCAGCGGCGTGCCCGGCGACCAGTTCCGGGGTGATCAGCGGGGCGCCGCGCTGGCCGGCCTGATGCGCCGCGCTGACCAGCCGGCACAGCGACGCCCAGCCCTGGCTGCCCTCGGCCAGCAGCGTCACCCGGGCCGCGTCCTCGCTGTGCAGCCGGGCCGGGGCGGACGGGTTCAGCATCCGTTCCGGGCCGTCCAGCCCCTCAGGGCCGGCCAGCGCGAGGTCGGCGCCGAGGATCGGGGCGATGCCCGCGTCCGCGCACGCCACCGCGTGCTTCACCGCCCCGTACAGGCCGTCCCGGTCGGTCAGCGCGAGCGCCCGCATCCCCAGCTCAGCCGTCCGGGCGGCCAGGGCGGCCGGGGCGGCCACCCCGTACCGCAGCGAGTAGGCCGAGGCGACATGCAGGTGGACGAAGTCCTGGGCCCAGCTCAGTCCGGTAAGTCCCATACCCGGGCCAGCATCCACTGCTCGGTAGCCAGGTCACGGCGCAGTTCGTACGCGCTGGCCCGGGTGTTCCGCCCGGCCGACGCCTCCACCCGCCAGAACTCGCGCTCCGCCGGGGTGTCCAGGTCGGGGTTCTGCTGCCGCCACCACTCCCGGCTGATCACCCAGTGGTCCAGCACCCCGCGCACGGTGTACAGGCGCCCCCGCCAGGCGAACCGGGCTGGCTTCCCGTCCTGTACCCAGACATCCACCGGCTCCCCGTAGGTCCTGCTCACCGCGACGGCCCGTCCTCCCTGCATGTACCTGGACAAATTCCCGGGGAAGCAGGCAGCGATCATATCTCGAACACAGATTCGGGACAAGAGTAAGCTTGTGTCCCAGCCGGGACTTCAGAGGTTGATGAGATAGCCCTGCTCGGCGCACAGCCCGGGGAAGATCCAGGAAGGTGTGATGCTGGTGCGTGGGCTAGCCCGGCGGAAGCTAGCCGCGGTGCGTGCTACACCTGCGCCGGCCTCAACCCCTTAACATCCATCAGCTCTGCTTCCCAGGGTCGCTTACCGCGGCGTTAAGCGCCGTGGCGAACACGCTCCAGCCCAGATAGGGCAGCAGCAGGAACGCAGCGATACGGTCTTCGTCCCGCAACGCCAGGACCTCTGCCGTGGTGGCAGCGTCGAGCAGCACGATAATCACCAGTGAGGCGCGCTTGTCACCGGCGGCGAAGAACGCTATCGGCCATGCCGCGTTCAGCGCCAGCTGCACCAGGTGCAGCGATCTGGCCCACCGCGATGTCCGGCCCGGCAGCCGCCAGCCCGCCACCGCGATACCGGCATACAGCGCTGACCATACGGGGCCGAACACCGCGCCGGGCGGCGCCCAGCGCGGCTTACGCAGGCGGCGGTAGGTCTGCGGTGCGCGCCGCGCGCCCACCCCGCCCAGGCCCGCCGCCACCACGACCGGGCCGACCGCGAACACCCCACGCCGCATATCCATACCTCAGCCCTACCCCGGCCAGCCCCCTTATTCAGGGTCAGGCTGCCGCCGCCGGAACATGGGACCGCTGGTGAACCGGCCCGCCACCACGCTGGCGGCAATCGTCGTCACCGCGGCCCTCATCCTGCTGAACGTCCTGCTCGGGATCTCCGCCTGGCCGGGACCATCCGGGCGGGCCAGCCGGCGGCCTCAGCCGGGCAACCCAGTCATCCGGCCCAGGCCGCGCACGGCGTGCCCGAAGAACGCGTCCCGGTCGGTGATCACGTTCTCGAACTGGCCGAACAGCTCGAAGCTGAGCAGGCCGAACAGCCCGGCCCAGCAGGTCACCCCAGCGGCGATCACGTCATCGGGCACCCCGGGCATGATCGACTCGCGCAGCGCGGCGGCGTCGGCGCGCAGCGATTCCGGCGCCGCCGGGCCGCCCTCGGGCAACCGCAGCGCACCGGCCTGGTACGCCTCGCCCAGGATCGCGCCGAACACGGTGGCGGCCCGGGCGGCCGGGCCGATGGTCTGCTGCGGCGCCTGGTAGCCGGGCACCGGCGAACCGTAGACCAGCGCATACTCGTGCGGGTTGCGGAGCGCCCAGTCCCGGATGGCCCGGCTCACGGCCAGCCACCGGCCCGGGTAGTCGCCGCCCGGGCACCCGGCGTCGGCCTGCTCGGCCACCTCGCCGATCGCGTTGTAGCCGTCCACGATCAGCGCGGTGAGCAGGTCATCCCGGCTCGGGAAGTAGCGGTAGATGGCCGAGGAGACCATGCCCATCTCCTTGGCCACCGCGCGCAGCGACAGTTGGCCCGCGCCCTCGGTGGCCAGCTGGCGCCGGGCCACCTCGGTGATCTCCCGGGTCAGCTCGGCCCGGACCCGCTCCCGGGCGGTTCGGCTCGCGTTCACGCCACGATCATATCAGAGCGCCCGAACAAAAAGAGAGCATCGCTCTTGCAATTGCCGGGCGGGACGCGGGCAATATGCTCCTGACCATGACAGATCCGGCCGGCCCAGGCCCGGGCAGCGGCAAGCCCCCCACCATCGCCGAGGTGGCCAGCCTGGCCGGGGTGTCCATCGCCACCGCAGCCACCGCAGCCACCCAGCCGGCCGCCGACTGCGCCCGTGGCACCTCGGCGCGGCGGCGGCCGGAGGCGTCGCGGCGGTGGTCGCGATCGCGGTCGGCATCTCGCAGGCCACCGCGTCCCCGGCCTGCGCCTCAGTCGGGGCAGCGCCGTGCAGGCCAGCGGCGAAGCCACGCACTACGTGCTGACGCCGGGCGACGGCAACTGCTCCTACCCCGGGCTGCCGAACGGCGGCCTGTTCGTCGCGCTGTCCCCCGGCGAATACGACGGGTCCGCGGCGTGCGGCAGCTTCATCGAGGTGACCGGGCCGGACGGGTCGGTCACCGCCGAGGTGGTGGACCAGTGGCCGCCGTGCCAGGCCGGGCACGTCGACCTGAGCGAGCAGGCGTTCGAGCGGATCGCCCCGCTCGCGGCCGGCGAGGTCCCGGTGACCTACCACACGATCGCCGACCCGCCGCTGCCCGGACCGCTGTCCGTGCTGGTCAAGACGGGCTCGAACCCGTACTACCTGGCACTGCTGCCGATCGGCGCGGGCAACCCGGTGGCCAGCGTGCAGGTCAGCAGCCCGGCGCACAGCTGGCAAGCGCTGACCCGGACCAGTTACGGCTACTGGCTGGCCGCCACCGGCGCGGGCGCGGGCCCGTTCACGGTGCGGCTCACCGACACGGCCGGCCACCAGGCCACGCTGACCGGCATCACGCTCACCCCCGGCGCGGTCCAGCCGACCAGCGTGCCGATGTACGGCACGGCCGCGGCCATGGCCCCGGCCAGCCCGGCGGCCAGGGCTAAGGCCAGGGCGAAACACCAGCACCGGCGCCGTGCTCGCATCCGCGGCACCGCCAGCCCGGCCCCGAGCCAGGCCACGCCTCCCCGGCAGAACGCCAGTGCCGTGCCGGCCGCCTCGCCCAGTCCGTCCTGTACGGGTTAGGACGCCGCCCGGCGGCTCAGCCAGGCCTCGTCTGCGGCCGGCTGGGGTGTCGTGATGCCGAAGGTGGCGGCCAAGCCTGAGCGGCCGTCGCTGGTGATGTGGACGGCCCGGCTGGCGGGGGCACGCCGGACCCAGCCAATGTCGATCAGTCGGGTCAGGAGCGCGGCGCCGAGGGCGCCGGACAGATGATGGCGTTGCTCGCTCCAGTCAACGCAGTAGCGGATAAGTGGCCGGCGGCTGCCCGTGGCGACCTTGACCCCGAAGTCGTCCATCCATGCCTGCCCGCTAGCGCTGAGCTGGTAGGCGCAGTCCCAGCCTGGGGAGGAGAGCCGGTCATGGCCGCTGCCGCGCGAATCGAAGGTCCCGTCACCGCCGACCAGGATGCCCTGGCCGATCAGGGCGGCCATGATGGCCGTTCCGAGCTGCCCGGCCAGGTGGTCATAGCACGTTCTGGCCGACCGCACAGCGTGCGCGCGGCTGCCTTCGCGCAAGGACCGCACCGCGGCGGCCGGGGCCAGCCGGGCCAGCGCCTCAAGCAGCTCGCCCACGTCGGGACCGGCCAGGCGGTAGTAGCGGTGACGGCCATGCCGCT
Organism: uncultured Actinomycetes bacterium; assembly: GCA_963834705.1. Classification (GTDB taxonomy): domain Bacteria; phylum Actinomycetota; class Actinomycetes; order Streptosporangiales; family Streptosporangiaceae; genus RYN-230. The sequence goes on along the minus strand of CAWICV010000013.1, from coordinate 455,878 downwards.
CCACCTGCAAGAGCTCCGCCTGGACGAGCTTGGCCAGGTGGGCACTCGCGGTGGAGGCGGCCACTCCGGCCTCGGCGGCCAGGGTGGTGGCAGCCAGCGCCCGGCCATCACCAAGAGCCAGAACCATCCTGGCCCGGCCCGGGTCGGCCAGCACCGCCGCGACCGCAGCAATATCGGTGTCTCCACGGATCTGTCCCACACAGCAATCCTAGGAGACTCACATTTCGTTCCCGCCGAAGCAACCGGGGCACGCAGATCGCAACGCCGTGCCAGTGCGCTGCCCTAGCACCTGATGGCTTTCAAGCGCCGTCCGTAGTTTAGGACCCGCCCACTTGTGCTACCTGCATTGCTGGGTCCCAGGGACGACTCGCCAAGCAAGATCATCCCGCATATATCCCGCGCTGGCCGGGCTGCCCGTCTCGCGCCTGCCAGAGTGGGAGCGCGTTATCGTCCGTAGCGGTGCAGGAGGTAGCCGAGTGCACAGCTGGCGGGAATCAGCCCGGCGGGTATCAGGTTGAGGGGCACCCCGGCGACGCGAGGCAGGTGGCCTGGCTCGTCTTCGACGTCGGCGCCGGAGATGGCTAGGGCGGGGAAGAATGGCACCCATGCGATCGTGGACAGCAGCGCGGCGGTGGTCACGGCCGTGTCGCAGTCGCGTGCTTGCTGGCCGGGCCGCCACAGCAGCCATAGGGCAAGGAGTTGGGATCCGGTCACGGTTCCCCATCCGGTGGCGTTGTGGAACCGTGCGTGCGGCGGCCAGGCCGGGTTGAACACATGGGTGGCGTTGAGATCGGCCCGGCCGGTGCCGATGATCGTGCCGATCGCCGCGCCGCTGAGGATCAGGCGGGAGATTCTCATGCCCGTACTTGTCCTTCCGGCCAGTCCGGGGCGCTGGCTGTGCTCTCGGCTGTGCGGCGGAGTCGTGTGGCGGATCGGGCGGCTTGGCGGCGCGACAACTGGCGGGCCAGCAGAATGAGCGTCCTGGCCCGCGGCGCGAGCCACACGGCAAGCTCACGGCCGATCCCCGCCGAGGCGCCGGTGACCAGGACGGTGCCGCGATCGATTGGAGGACGCGCGTTCTCAGCCACGATCACACTTCCGTCCGCTGATTATGCGGTCAGACTACCGATTACCAGATTACAGAGATTGGGTCGGGCTGCAGGATTGTGCCGGGTGCTGGGCTGAGTTTCGATCATCGCGTTAACGGAGCAGTGACCCCCACGGGTGCGGTCCCGCCGCGACCCGCTGATTGGAAGAGCTTTCGGCTCCTCCGCTGGTCTGCGCTGGCCCAGTCCAGCCCGGTTAAACGCTTCCCGTGAGTGACCGCCCGGGACCGTCAACGACTGCTCGTTCTGGCACGGATCTGGCACGCACGCTGTGCGATCAGGATGTGGGCACCTGGGCGACCTAGACGCGGTGGCCCTCGAAGTGGTGAATGTCGCTGGGGACTCAGCTGTCGGGCGTGACCGCGTCCAATCGGCGCCGGACCTCCGGCGTGTTCACGCTGAGAGCGCCCAGCAGCACTGCCGCAGGATCTGGTGGTTGGAGAGTGAGGATCCGGGCTAGCACCTGCTGGGCCGTGACCTGGAGCCTCCGGCGGTTGGGCTTGGACGCTTCCTCGAGCACTTTCTTTGCCGCGGGCGTCATGCGGAGGCGATCTTTTTGCGCGACGTCTCTGAGCCTCGGCTTCTTCGGCACGGCGCGCATCGGGATTGGGGGAGCGTCGGTACCGGACCCCAGGCCCAGGGCACCCAGGGCTTCGTGATCGAGCGACTCAAGGGCCTGGCGAGCTTGCTGCAGGCTCACGCCCAGCACGACTTCGATCGAGGGATCCTCCAGCAAGGCGAGCAAGACGTGATCGGTGCCGGTTCGGCGATCACCTCGGCGACGAGCCTCCTCGCTGGCGCGCAGATAGATGGCCCAGACGTGAAGCACTTCCGGCACAACGGATTCGGTGGTCATGACGACTCCTTGTTGTATTTGGTGTGCACGGATTGGCGGGTGATGCCCAAGGCGTCTCCGATCTGCTGCCACGACCAGCCCTTTCCCCGGGCGGACGCGACGTGGTTCGCTTCGACCCGTTCAGCCAGGCGATGGAGCGCCAACGAGGCGCGTAGCCCAAGTGCGGGGTCATCCGACGAGGCATCCACGCTGAGCTTTTCGATGTCCATGCCTGTCAGTTTGGGCTGACATCCTTGATTTGTCAAACTAAACTGACACGGCAGATCGCCACACCGGAGCAGGTCAAAGACCTGCGGGGTGCCCGCCCGGCCGGGGTGCCACCATGTCCGTGCGCCGAGCTGATCCGGGTCCAGCGCCGGGCCAGCAACACCGGCGTGATCATGGTCGTCGGGCAGAACATCGTCCTCGGCCGCATCCACAAGCACCAGACCCTCACCGTCCTGGTCTCCGAGACAACCCTCGCCGTCGAGTTCACCGACGGCGACACCCGGGTCATCCGCCGCACCACCACCCAGCCGGTGCGTAGCATCAAAGGCCAGCAGCGGGGCCAGGTGCTCGCTGACCGTGACGGGGCCACCCCGGCTTCGGCGGCCAGCCGGCTGGCCGGCAGGGCCCGGCCGTCGGTCAGCGCCATCAGCACCCGGGCCCGGGTCGGATCGCCGATCAGCGCGCCGATCGGCTCGATATCGGCGTCGCCGCGCATCGGCTCCTGCTCACGTCACGCTAGCAACGGGATGCTTCGGCGTAGACCGAACATTCTGGCGGGCAGAGTGCATCCATGGACACCTCAACTGGGCGCGGCCCGGCGGCCCGCGGCGCCTCCTGGGTGCCGCTGATCGCGGTGGCTCTCGGCTATTTCATGGTGATCCTCGACGCGACCGCGGTGAACCTCGCGCTGCCCGCGATCAGCCGGGACCTGGGTGGCGGGGTCACCGGGCTGCAGTGGGTGGTGGACGGGTACACGCTGGCCTTCGCCGCGCTGCTGCTGTCCGCGGGCGTGGCCGGTGACCGGTTCGGCCCGCGCCGGGTGTTCCTGGCCGGGCTGGCCCTGTTCACCGCGGCCTCGGCGGGCTGCGCGCTGGCCCCGGCCATCGGCGTGCTGGTCGGCATCCGGCTGGTGCAGGGCATCGGCGCCGCGCTGCTGGTGCCCACCTCGCTGGCTCTGCTGCAGGCCAGCTACCCGGACCGGGCCAGGCGGGCCCGGGCGGTCGGGCTGTGGGGCGGCGTCGGCGGGCTGGCCGCCGCGTCCGGCCCGGTGCTGGGCGGCGCGCTGACCACGGCGGCCAGCTGGCGGCTGGTGTTCGCGATCAACATCCCGGTCGGGGTGTTCGCCTGGTGGCTGACCCGCCGCCGGGTAGCCGCCCCCGAGGGTGCGCGGGACCGCCGCGGCGACCCGGCCGGGCAGCTCACCGCCATCGTGGCGCTGACCGCGCTGACCGGCGGCCTGATCGAGGCGGGCCCGCACGGCTGGGCCTCCTGGCCGGTGCTGGGCGGCCTGATCGTGGCCGCGCTGGCCGCCGCCGCGTTCGCCGCGACGGCGCACCGGGTCCGCTCGCCGATGCTGCCACTGCCACTGCTGCGGCGGCCCACGCTGTCCGCGGGCAGCCTGGTCGGGTTGCTCATCAACCTGGGCTTCTACGGCCAGCTGTTCGCCTACAGCCTGTACCTGCAGCAGGTCAGGGGCTATTCACCGCTGATCGCCGGGCTGGCGCTGCTGCCGGAGGCGTGCGCCGTGCCGGTCGCCTCGGTGCTGTCCGGCCGGATAACCAGCCGCGGCGGGCCGCGGCGGACCATGGTGGCCGGGCTGAGCCTGGGGTCGGCCGGGCTGTTCGCCCTGCTCGTGTCGGGGCACGGCACGCCGTACTGGCTGCTGACGGCGCCCATGCTGGCCGCCGGGGCGGGCATGGCGCTGACCATGCCCGCGTCCACCACCGCGGTGATGGACGCGGCGCCGGCCGACCGCGGCGGCGCGGCCGCCGGGCTGCTGAACACCGCGCGGCAGGTCGGCAGCGCGCTCGGTGTCGCGATAGCCGGGTCGCTGCTGGCCAGCCGGGCCGGGTTCCTGCCCGGGCTGCACCTGGCCCTGGCCGTCTCCGGGGCCGCGTTCCTGGCCGGCGTGCTGATCACGCTGGCCGGGGTGGACCGGCGCCGGTCCGGCCGATGGCTGGCGGGCACCGGCCAGCCAGCCGAACCCGGCGCCGCCGGGCCGCCGTCAGCCGGCCGCTCACTGACCCAGCGCGGGCCTGGGTAGCAGGTAGCGGGCACACTGCCGGGCCTTCAGTAGCGGCCCAGTTGGCCTCCCGGCAGACCGGGCTCCGCGGCAGGCCATCGGCCAGGTCCCGGCACCGCGCGCCGACCAGCCGGGACCGGCCGGGCAGGCTCACGCCCGCCGGGCCGGGCGCGGCGGCGACCCCGCGCGGCCGGCTGAGCCAGTGCGCGGGTACTGGCGTTCATAAGGCTGCCGACTCCGCGCGGCCGGCTGAGCCAGTGCGCGGGTACTGGCGTTCATAAGGCTGCCGCCTCCACGCGGCCGGCTGAGCCAGTGCGCGGGTACTGGCGTTCATAAGGCTGGGGTTTAAGGGGTTTCGGCGTAGCCGGGCATGGGGAAGCCGGCCAGCAGATCGCGGACCTCACCCGCGATCCGCTCGATGGCGGCCTCATCGTCCTTGGTGGCCGCGGTGATCGCCTCGTCCATCCACGCCGCGATCTGCGGCATGTGCTCCTCGCGCAGGCCGCGGGTGGTGATGGCCGGGGTGCCGAGCCGGACGCCGGACGGGTCGAACGGCTTGCGCGGGTCGAACGGCACCGTGTTGTAGTTCAGTTCGATGCCCGCCCGGTCCAGCGCCTTGGCCGCGGGCTTGCCCGCGATCCCCTTGCTGGTCAGGTCGATCAGGATGAGGTGGTTCTCGGTGCCGCCGGACATCAGGTCGTAGCCCCGCTCCAGCAGCGCGGCCGCGAGCGCCTTGGCGTTGCCCACCACCTGCTGGGCGTACGTGTGGAACTCCGGCTGAGCCGCCTCGTGCAGGGCGACCGCGATGCCGGCCGTGGTGTGGTTGTGCGGGCCACCCTGCAGGCCGGGGAACACCGCCTTGTCCAGCGGCGACGCGTACTCGGCGGTGGACATGATCATCGCGCCGCGGGGGCCGCGAAGCGTCTTGTGCGTGGTCGTGGTGAGCACCGGCGCGTAGCCGACCGGGGACGGGTGCACGCCGCCCGCGATCAGCCCGGCGATGTGCGCGATGTCGGCCACCAGGATCGCGCCCACCTCGGCCGCGACCTCGGCGAAGAACGGGAAGTCAATGATCCACGGGATCGCGGTGCCGCCACAGAAGATCACCTTGGGCCGCTCCCGGCGGGCCAGGTCCCAGACCTGGTCCTGGTCGAGGCGGCCGGTGTCGGCGCGGACCCCGTACTGCACCGAGTGGAACCACTTGCCGGTCGCGGACACCGACCAGCCGTGGGTGAGGTGCCCGCCCATCGGCAGCGCCATCCCCATCACCGTGTCGCCAGGCTGCAGGAAGGCGAGGAAGACGGCCAGGTTGGCCGGCGAGCCGGAGTACGGCTGCATGTTGGCGTGATCCACCCCGAACAGGTCCTTGGCCCGGTCCCGGGCGATCGTCTCAACTGGATCGATGACCTGCTGGCCCTCGTAGTACCGGCGGCCCGGGTAGCCCTCGGAGTACTTGTTGTTCAGGACCGAGCCGGTGGCCTCCAGGACGGCGACCGAGGCGTAGTTCTCCGATGGGATCAGCCGGATCTTCTCGTACTCGCGGCGGGCCTCCGCCTCGATGAGATCGGCGATGTCCGGGTCCGTGCGGTGGACGTGCGGAATTGGCGGCTGGTGCATGCTGACCTCCCGGTGATGAGGCTACACGTCAGCCTTGCTGCGCGCCCTGCTCGGCCATGGTGATCACGCCCGTTACCCAGCAGTCCCCGGCCGCGTTACCGGGCAGTCGTTCGTTCCCGGCCGCGTCACCGGCTATCCGTCCTTCCACAGCGCGGTGAGTTTGCGGTCGCCGGTGACCGCAAACTAACCGCGCTCTTGAAGTTCGGTGACGAACTCGCGGGGCAGGCCGTGCGTCTCGTGCAGGTAGCGGTAGTCCTCCTCGGTGAGCGGGCCGGTGCCGCCCCGTCGCCGCAGCACCTCGCGGCCCCGGCTGAGCAGGTCGCCGAACCGCTGCTGCTCGGTCAGCAGCACCTCGCGGATCTGCTTTTCGCCCGGCCCCTCGCCCGGCCCGCCGCCCGGCCCCACGCCCGGCCCGTCCTGGCCGAAGTGACACAGCGTGCCGGTGATCAGCCCGGGCGGCAGGCTGACCAGCGTCCCGTCCGGATCCACCTGCCATACCTCGGTGAGCGCACGGCGGATCAGCCGGCGCAGCACGTAACCGCGGCCGGTGTTGGACGGCCGCACCCCGTCGCCGATGACCACCACGCTGGACCGCAGATGGTCGGTGACCAGCCGCAGCTTGGTCTTCTCCAGCGGCCAGCGGTCGCGTACCGCGCTGGTCCACGGCTGCAGCAGGTCGGTGCCGAACACCGAGTCCGCGCCCTGCAACACGGTGAGCAGCCGTTCCAGGCCCATCCCGGTATCCACGTTACGCTGGTCCAGCGGCTTGAGGCGGCCGTCGTCGAGCCGCCAGTAGCGGAGCAGCACGTGGTTCCACAGCTCCAGCCACCGGCTGTCGCTGCCCGGCGTGCCCCGCGGCGGGCCGTCCCCGGTCCACACGAACAGTTCTGAGTCGGTGCCGCACAGCCCGGACGGGCCGTTCGACCACCAATTGTCCGTGCCGCTCAGCTCAACCGGGACGCCCAGGCCAGCCCAGGTGTCCGCCAGGTCGGTGTCCGGGCCCACGCCGGGCTCGGTGCCGCCGTAATCCGGTCCGCCGTACACGGTGGCGTACAGCCGGCTGACCGGGATGCCAAACCCATCCCGGACCAGTTCCAGGCCCCAGCGCACGCTCTGCGTGCCCGGGTAGTCGCCGAGCGACCAGGAGCCGAGCATCTCGAACACGGTCAGGTGGCTCCGGTCGCCGACCTCGTCCAGGTCGGTGGTGCGCAGGCAGCGCTGCACGTTGACCAGCCGGCTCCCGGCCGGGTGCGGCCGCCCCTCCAGGTAAGGGGTCAGCGGGTGCATCCCCGCGCTGGTGAACAGCACCGGGTCACCCGGCGGCGGCACCAGCGAGGCGGACGGGATGAGCTGGTGCTGGCGTTCGGTGAAAAAATCGGTGAATGTCTGGATGACTTGCTGGTAGTTCATGACCGGCCTCCGGAGGTTCGGTTAGCGGCATCCGGAAATGCGCGCCGTGGCGCGGCCATGAACCAGCCAGGAAACGCACCGGCGACCATTTCCGGTCGCCAGGGGCGGGAGAGTCGAGGTCAGGCAGCGGCAACCGGCGAGCCGATAGCTCGCGCGGCGGCGCTGACGTAGTGCTGCGTACTGACCTGCATACGGCTAGTTTACCGGAGTCGGGCCAACCGGCTCCAGCGGTTAATCGCCGTCCGCTCGGCCAGCGTCCAGGCCGCCGTGGTGACCAGGTACAGGCCCGCGGCCAGCGGCACGACGGCCGCCATCAGCAGCGACCCGGACGGCATGACTCTGCTGAGCAGGCCGGCGGCACGGTCCGCGGCCGCTGTCTGGGTCGCTGTCTGGGCGGCCGTCTGGGTGGCCGGGGCTGGCGGGCCGGCCCGGCCGGTGGTTGTGGTCGCCGTCGGCACGCCGGCCGCCGTGGCCTGGGCCATGGTCTGGGCCTTGGCCATGGTCTGGGCCGTGGCCTGGGCCTGCGTGCGCCGCACAGTCCGCAGGGCGGCCACCCCGATGACCGCGAGCAGCACGAACAGCCCGGCGAACACCGCACCCTGCGCGCTGAGCGGGCCTGCCCCGCCCAGCCACCAGCTGCCCAGCGGCGCGGCCAGCAGCCGGTGGCTGAGCAGCGCGTTCGGCGCGCCGGCCACCGAATGCGACAGGAACAGCCGGTACATCACGCTGAAGAACGGCAGTTGCAGCAGCAGTGGGAGGCAGCCGGCGTACATGGTGGTGCCCTCGGCGCGCTGCAGCGCCCTGAGTTCCCGCTGCAGCCGTTCCGGGTCCTTGGCATGCCGCCGCCGCAGCTCCTGGACCTGGGGCAGCAGCCGGCCGCGGGCCCGTTCGCTGCGGACCGCGTAGTAGCTCAGCGGGACCAGGGCCAGCCGGATGAGCATGGTGAACGCGGCGGGAAACGCCACTCCTGCACCGGGGTCACATGAGGCGCTTGCGTCACCGGCCCTCAGTCACGACCGGGCCGGCGCTGGCCCGGGCGATCACCGGCAGGCCAGGTGGCGCGCCGTGCTCGATGAGCCGGTCCACGGCCGCTTGGTCGAGGTGGTCGGCGGCCAGATCGGCCAGCGTGTCCAGCCGGGCCTGCCGGATGGCCGCGAAGCTGGTATCCGGCTGTGGCGTGCAGCCCCGCCCGGCCAGCGCGGCGACGTCGGCCAGGAACGCCCGCCGGAAGTCGTCGCACTCCAGCGTGCCGTGCCTGGCCGGGCACCTTGTCCGGGCCGAACACCGCCCGGGCCGGCAGCAGTCCCAGGCCAGCCACCCGCCCGGCCCGGGACTCGACCGGCTCGTCGATCTCCACGCCGAGCATCTGGTAGCCGCCACAGATGCCGAGCACGGCCGGCCCGCGCGGGCCCGGTCCGCGACCGCCGCGGTCAGCCCCCGTTCGCGCAGCCAGCCCAGGTCGGCCACGGTGGCCCGGGTCCCGGGCAGGATCACCAGGTCGGCGTCGGCCAGTTCGGATGGGCTGACCGCGAACCGGACCAGCACCCCTGGCTCCACGGCGAGCGCGTCCACGTCGGTGAAGTTGCTGATCCGCGGCGTCCGCAGCACGCTCACCCGGAGAATCTCCTTGCCGAACGCCCGCTCGTCCTGCTCGCCGTCCGCCGCCCGCGCGGCCATCGCGGGCCGGGCCGCGTCCAGGGCCAGTGAATCTTCCATGTCCAGGGCCAGTCCTTCGCGCCACGGCAGCACGCCGAGTACGGGACCATGACGTGGCTCTGCGTGTCGCTGCCCGGCTTGAGCAGCACCGGGTTCATCCGCACGTCCGGCTCGATACCCGCCGCCTGCGCCTGCATGGCCCGGGCCCGGCCGATCTCCGCGCCGCTGGCCGTGACGAACGAGTTCAGTGACATATTCTGCGCTTTGAACGGCGCGACCCGGACGCCGCGCCGGGCCAGCGCCCGGCACAGACCGGCGGTGAGCACGCTTTTCCCCACGTCTGACGCGGTCCCGGCGACCAGCAACGCGCCCCTCAGTGTCATCGCAATGACCCTATCGATGTGTCCAGCACGTGACCTTGGACGTGCACAATGGGATCTCCGGCGCCGGTAGCTCAGCTGGATAGAGCGGCTGCCTTCTAAGCAGCGGGTCGCGGGTTCGAGTCCTCCGGGCGCGCCAGCCGGGCATGGGCACGGTTGGCCTGTTTCTGGGAGGCGGGCTTGTTCCGGCCGCGATAGGGCGTGTGCACCGGCTCGCCGGCGCCGTGGTAGCCCTTGTCCGCCAGGGTGATTAACCCGGCGGCGGCCAGTTCCCGCACGATGCCCCAGATCCGGGCGGCGGTCAGGTCATGAACGGCGCCGGGCAGCGGGCCAGATACCCACAGGATCTCGCCGTCTGGGCTGGCGATGACCTGCAGGTTCATGCCGTGGCGGCGGTGCTTGCCGGAGTAGAACGGCCGGTCGGCGGCCAGCCGGTCCACCGCAATGAGGGTGCCGTCCAGCACCACATAGGCGTGCTTGTGCGCGGCCTGCAGCGCGCCGCGCAGCTTCGGCGCCCGGGCCGCCAGCAGGGCCACCGTCTCGTTCACATACCGCCAGGCTGTGGCCGTGCCGATCCCGAACCCGGCCGCCAGCTCCGCGAACGTCTCGCCCTTGCGCAGGTGCGCCAGCACCAGCAGTGCCTGCTGGCCCGGGTTGCACTTGCGCCAGCACGAGCCGATCTGCCTGCGGTGACGGCGGATCACCCCCGCGACATAGGCGAGGGTTGAACGCGACAACGGCAGCACGGCACGGTAGAACAGCATCGAAGCCCCTGGGCGGATGAGGGATTGTGGTGATCGCTTCATCTACCAGGGGCTTCGCCGTACCCGAAGCCGACACGCCCACCCTGATCAGCCCTCTTCCGACACCCTCCCAAGATCAGGATGAAAAAGGCTCAGTGTCATCGCAATGACCCTATCGATGTGTCCAGCACGTGACCTTGGACGTGCACAATGGGATCTCCGGCGCCGGTAGCTCAGCTGGATAGAGCGGCTGCCTTCTAAGCAGCGGGTCGCGGGTTCGAGTCCTGCCCGGCGCGCCAGCCAAAACACCAAATTTCAGGGCCGTAGACTGACCGTCTGTAGCCAGATTTGTAGCCAAGGCCCTAGGTTTGGCCCTCATCGAGCAACCTCTGTAGCCGGGTCAGCGCCTCGCGGCGGGCCTGCTCGTCAGTGTCGGTGTAGATCTCCAGCGTGGTGCTGATCCGGGTATGGCCAAGGATGGTCTGCGCGTCCCGCGCTGGCACGCCGAGGTCTTTGAGCAGCGAGCCGACCGTGTGCCGGACATGGTGAACCTTGATCAGCCGAATCTGATTGTCGTCGCAGATGCGGCGGAAGGAGCGGACGAAGTTACGCGGTTCCACTGGCCGCCCAGTCCGAGTGGTGAACACGAACCCAGTCTCCGGCCATGCCGAGCCCATGTCGGCTCTATAAGCGGCCAGGCGTTCGCCCTGGAGTTTTAGCGCTTGGCGCAGCCGTGTCAAGCAGCGGCAGGCCCCGTTGTCCGGCCTGAGTCTTGACCGGTGCGAGGAATAGTTCGCCACGGACTCGCTGTAGTTGGTGGCGAATGTGGATGGTCCCGCCATCGAAGTCGATGTCATCCCAGCGCAAGCCAAGCGCTTCACCGCGTCGCAGGCCGTAGAAGACAAGCAGCACGAACGCCGCATATAGCGGATCGGGCTTGGCAGCGGCCAGGAAGGCGCGTGCCTCACCAGCAGCCCATGGGCGGATGGTGCCGCGCTGCCACTGTGGCAGCTCGACCAAGCGGGCAACGTTTCGCGTGACCAGTTCTTCGCGAACTGCCCGAGTAAGCGCAGCGCTGAGCACGGTGCGCATGATCTGGACCTTGCGGACTGAGTCACCCATGGCAAGGCGCTCGTTGAAGAATCCCTGAATCATCGGGACTGTCAGGCTGGTGAGCTTCTGTGCTCCCCAAGCCGGGGACCAGGTAGAGGCGGACGATCATCTCGTACAGGTTGTAGGTGGCTGGACGCCGGTTGCGCCGGACGAAGTTCTCCAGCCAGTACTCCAGGTAAGGTCCGAGCTTCCACACTTTGTCAGGGACACGCATTCCGGAGTTCACCTCCCGCTGAAGCTTCCTCAATTTGTCGCGCGCCTCTACGAGAGTCTTGCCGTAGACGACCTCACGCTTCCGAGCACCAGAGGTGGTAGGTACATCCAACGCGCCGACCCAATAACCGTCTTGACGCTTATAGAGCGTGCCTTCGCCGTTGGGACGGCGCCGCTTTCGCGCTGGCTGATTTGCTGGCATTTAACTCGCTTCCTCGTATTCCTGTTCAAGTATTCGTACGTATTCGCGCAAGGCATCAGCGGTGATGAACCGGAATTTGCCATCCTTGATTGAGCGGATCCGGTTAGCACGGATGAGCCCGTAGAGGACGGTTTTGCTAATGCCGAGCACTGCGGCAGCTTCACGGGGTCGGTAGAGCAGTTTCTCCATGACGTTTGGTCTCCTTTATGGCTAGTTCGTCCAGGTCTCCTCTCGTGCGATCTGGTCGTGCTCACGAGCGCGTGCAGCAGCGGCAAGGGCCAGCTGGCGTTCTGCGATGTTCGTGTGACCGGTTCCGGCGTAGTGCCAGCCGGTGATGAGTAGGACAGTGCGTTCGTCGAGGTCCCGGCCCCAAGGGTCCTTCTCGCCGTCCGGGTAGCGTTCAGCTTTGCGATGGGCGATGCGGGCCTGGCGCAGCTGACCGAAGGTGACGGAGTAGCGACGAGATTTGGTGAGGAAGTGACCCGGGTAGCCGAGCATGTGGGTCCACCGGTTCAGGCCAAGTGAGGCAGCATCCGGGTGCTTACCCAGTTCCCAGCAAACTGAGATGAGTCGCTTGTAGTGGTAGCCGCAGCGGAGCGAGGCAATGGCGGCAGGCCCACGGACGGGACGGTCGGGTAGTCCGGGGGCGCTTATGGTCTTGGTGGCGTATTTCGCGATGTAGTTCGCGACCGCCTGAGCAGACAGCGCCGATCCAGTTCCCGGCAAGCCGCCGTTACCTGAGCGGATGATCCGGGTGTCGATTTGTGTCCCGAATTGAAGGATACGCCGCAGGCTGGGATCTGTAGCAACGATGACGTTCGTGTCGCCGGATGCACGACGGATGGCCTCGGCCAGCAGATGGCTGGTGTCGCAGGAGACGGCAGCGGCAGCCTGGCGGATGGCCTGGGTGAGCAGCACTGCGGTGTAGCTGGCCGGGGGTGGGAGGCAGTCGTCACCGGGTGCGTCGAGGCGGATGACACCGTGGTAGTGGACGACTCCGCGGGCCTGGTACTCAGCCACTTTGACGAACCGGACCCGGAGTTGCTGGCGCAGGGCCTTCTGCGTCAGGCGGGTCAGCCGGGCCAGCTGGCGGGGCAGGTAGATCGTGAACCGGCGCCACAGTTCCGGGGCGTAGGCGTTGAACAGGATGTGTCCGATGTAGTCATAGCAGTCCGGGCAGAGCGGCTGCCCGAGACGGGGATCGTCAGCCCGGTGAGTGCGCGGGCAGGAAATGTCCCGGCCGTGCGGGCAGCGGCGCTGGCTGGCGTCGCGGCGGGGACGGCAGGGCAGCTGGTGGCCACGGCGGTCGGTTCGGGTGGTGTGGACCGGCCCGAAGCCGGGAGCAGTCAGAGTGGTGAAGACGCACGGGTGCGTGGCCACGGTGGCCGGGGTTCCTTTGCCACCGGTCAGGCCGGAGCGGATGATCTGGCGAGCGTCGTTCTTGTAGACCTGAGAGCAAGCCGGGCAGACGTGCTCGCGGCGGTTGCCGCAGGCGATCAGCAGGACGCTGCCGGGTTCATGGTCGGTGTCGTACATGACACGGGCCTGGCCAGTGGCACGGTCGATGGCGTCAATGCGGCCTTGCAGGCGGACCGGGCTAGCGCAGTTGCCAGTGGCAGTGAGCTGGGCTTCCCAGCGATGGAAGTCCTCCCGACTGGCGAGGTCGAGTAGTTCGTCAGAAGGGGGAAGGGAGCGCCCCCCGGCATTTGGCGCCGAAGAGCGCCCCGCTTCCCTGCCTTCCTTTCCATCCGTGTTCTCACGCGGCGCGCGATAACGGTGGTCTGTGCCCGGTCCGGCTGATGCCCCCACCCCCAGGCCGTCATCATCGGGCCTGGGAGTGAGAGCGACGGCCGGAACGGTCATCGTGTGGTCAGAGCCTCGATCCATGTGGCAGCAACGGCGGCTACCTGTATCAGTTCGATTTCGAGGCGTTCCTTGTCACCGTCGTAGGTGAGCGCGTGGGCGACCTCCCCGACTTCCTCGACGAGGATGGCGAGGCGTTCACTGTCGGGCATCTGCTTGTTGAGCAGCGAACGGTCGGAGTGGCGGCAGTGAGCGCGGAGCGCTTCCGCCTGGATAGCACTGAGCGTCAGCGACGTCAGCGGCATCATGATCTCGGCCAGCGGTACTGGCTCTCCTTGCATGTTCATGACGCGACGATTTCCCGGACGAGAGTCAGTGCCTTGTGCTTGAGCGGCTCGGGCCGGATCAGGGTCCGGTTGAGCTTGGTTTCCCAGCTGACCGAGCGCTGCGGACGTGATCGAGATATTCACCAGCGACCTGGATCAAGGCCATAAGCGGTACCTGCGATCTGCTCGTTGGTGGTCGAGTCGAACAGCAGCCGCACAGCTTTGCGGGCTTCCTCGACATTGCGGGCCACCCGGTCAGTGACCAGGCCGTCTGGTGGCATGGGGATGAACTCGGTGACGAACAATTCCCGCTGCTTGCGCGTGATCGGGATGTTCAGGAGTTCGGCGACGAGTTCGCTGTAGCGGCGCATTTCGCGGCGGGCGCCAGTGACAGCGTCGCGAGCTTCGTCGATGCGACTGCGCCAGCTGGACTTGTGGATGAACGAGAACGTGGTGCCGGTGCGCTCACCTTCGAGTTCGGCGGCGCGGAAGTGTTGGCGCACACGATGCGGACAGCGGTGGCACGCAGCGCGCAGGCAGCAGTGCCGTCGTGCCGGTTGGTGATGGCCAGGTAGGGCAAGGTCGGGGCTGGCGTCACCGGGCAGGGTGATAGGCTCGTCGAGCAGAGCGAGGCACCAGACGGAGCGGCCGCCATCCAAGACTCCTGCAGTTTCCCACTTGACGTTGGGCTGGGCCAGGACGGCTTCGACGATCTCGCCCATCTCCGCTGTGGTCGATCACGGTGTAGGTGTCCCGGTTCAGGGACAGCACCGCGCCGTTGTCGGAGCGGGCAATGCACTTCCAGCCGTCGATCGGCTCGTAGCCGGGGCGAGCCATCCACGTCGAGGTCAGCAAGTGCGTAGACCTGCGTGGTGATGGGGTCCCAGTCGAGCCCGGCGAGCTTACGGGCTTCATCCCAGTTACCCGGGTAGTCGGGCAGGACGATGCCTTCTCTGATGCCAGGGCATTTCCCGGACGGAGAACATCGACTCGACGTTTGCTGGCATGACAGTTCTTCCTTTCGCATGTGAGGTGTAACGGTGTCACCGCGTGTCCAGGGCCGTGCTGCGCCTGGTGATCACGCGATGGACGCCGGCGTTAGTCGTGAGTGGCAGAGCCCCAGCGCTGCTGGGCGGCCTGCCGGGTGATGCCAAGGCGGAGCGCGATATCGGCCCAGCTGTAGCCGTTGCTCCGCAGGCCGTTGACGGCGTCGCGCATGGCGGTAGCGATCTCGTCGGCCACGGTGGCCATGTCTGCGACAGCTTCGATGTCTCCGGCCGCCACGCGGCGGCTGTACGCGCGGATGACGCGCCGAAGGAAGGCGGCGTACTCATCGTTCTCGACGACCCGGCGCCGCAGGTTTCTTGTCAAGGACTGGTTGACAGTGAAAGGCCGTTCGTGCGGCAAGGCAGTCATGATGCCCACCCCCGGGCGCAGTCGTTGCATTCACCCACTGAGCGCGGTATGCAGTACGGCTTCTCGGTGCCACAGGTCGGGCAGGTACGGCGAGCCTGGAGCGCTTTGGCGATGGCAGCCAGTTGCGCCGGGGTGGCGTGCCGTTTGGGTTTGCTGTTGACCTCGCGATAGAGGTAGGCGACGCGGCGCTGCTTGTGGTGACGCCAGAGGATCTGAGCAACGATAGCCTGGCCGCCTGGGCGTAGTCCCTTAGCCCGCAACTGGCGGAGAGTCAGCAGGCCATCGGGTGCGAATCGCCAGGGATAGGTAGGCAGGCCGTATCGCTGCCCGTCTGGGTCGTAGAACTCGGGCCAGATGCCGTTACTGCGGAGACCATCGAGATATGCGACCCGGCCGGTCATGCGGCATCGCCCTTCCGGCGCAGGTCGATGACATTGCCGCTGTCTGGGGTTGCCCTGGTGCGGGCGCTAGCGGCGAAGGAAGCGAGGTCGATAATTTCTTCATCGGACAGATAGGCGGCCTTGATGCGACGAGGGATACCGTCTTCGGCACGCAGCCAGGACACACCGCGTGCCTGGGGATCGATCTCAGTAGCTGAGTAGCCTTTGTCGGCCCAGCCGTGACCGAGGATGGTGTCGGAGGATGCTTCGGTGGAACAGCGGAAAGCCCACCGGTAGCCGAACAGGTCCCGCAGCGAGGTCGGGATGATGTCGGCCGAGGGCCGCTGAGTGGCTTCCACCGGGATGATGCCAGGTGCCCGGCCGCGGGCAACCACGTCACGGTTGCAGGCGTTGAATTCCTTCTGCTGGGCTGGAGTACCGACAGTGGCGGAGAAGTAGGCCACTTCGTCGATGGGCACCAGATAGAACGGCCATCCCAGATCAGGAGTGACCTTGCGCTTCTTCATCTGGAGCAGTAGGTCGGTGCGCTCGTCGATAAGGCCCTGGAGCCAGTGCATAACGTCGATGGCGTCGTCCATTGACGGCCCGATGAACTTCTCGCGCATTCGGCCCACAGGCCGAGCTCGACGCGCTTGCCGTCGATCAGGATGAGCTTGCAGTCAGCTGACAGAGCGCCGTGCGCAACGATCAGCTGCAGAGCGACAGACTTACCGCCTCCCGGTTCCCCGCCGATGAGCATGTTCCGCTCTGCAAGGTTCACCTCGACGCGGTGGCCGGTTTCGTCGGTACCCAGGTGGATCGGGTCCCAGATCGACAGAGAGGCGACCGGGAAACCCGTGTGCATGGTCATGAGTGGTTCACCTTCTTCCGGGTGCGGGTAGGGGTGCCCCGGGCACGGTGTAGGTGTCCGGGGGCATCCCGGCTGCCTGAATCAGGCAGTGACTTGGTTATCCGGCTGAGCTGGGTTGGTGCGTTTAGGCGCCAGGCCGGAGGTGATGACGTTGTGCGCGGCGAGGGTGTCGCGGCGCACGATGTTGACGACCACGATCTGTGCCCAGCGCTTGGAGCGCTCGACTCGGGCTTCGCGGGCGTAACAGGCAGCGGCGATCTCACCGGTGTGGGCTTCGAAGTCTTCGAAGCAGATACCGGCGCGGCACCAGATGAGAGCGCGTTCCCCGACTTCGGTGGGGTGTATGCGCAGTATGAGGGACAGCCGTCCCGAACGGGTGTGCATACGCGTCTCGAAGAACACCCGCTGCATACGGTGACGTGAGATCACGCACCAGGCTCGCCTGATCATAAACCGCCTCGTCCACGGCAGGGCGAACAAGGCAGTCAAGACTACGGCCAGTACGATGACGGCCCACACGACGGTGATAGCCATGTCCAGAGTCACGAACGCGGATGCCGAGGCTGCCAGAGTGGCTAGTTCGGTGCGCATCCGCCAGATGACTCCAGCTGCGCTGCGGTGCATCCTCATGTCCAGGTCATCGATCATGTAAGGGTTATTTCGGTGGTTGCGGAAGTTGTTCTTGGAAGGCATCACGATCACGTCCCGGTCTTGCCGTCTATGAAGATTACCTCCTGACTCTCAGTAGAGCGGCCTAGATCTTTCGGTAAAGCGCAGCCTACATCCAGTAGCCTGACTGCATGCCGACTGAAATCTTAGCTGCGAGTTATCGCAGGCCCAGATGCCTTGTTCTATTTCCTTTGCCTTCCAGTGAGTTACGTTGTCTCTGATACCTGGTGCAGTCGAATGTGGTACACAGTCTTTAGTACAGTCCTCCTGTTTCGACTTTACCTTTATTCCTCTTATGTCTCTTCTTTCTATATCTCCAGAGCCGTCTTTTCTCCTTCAGCTATGATCTCTATGTGAGTATGTCCTCTTCCGCGTGGAGATGGACGCGCGATGGCGGAGATGACGACGATGCCGTTCAAGAAGGCAACGGCGATGCCGAGACCGTCACTGTCATTGCTGTAGCAGCATTTTATCTTTCACATCAGCTTCCTCCTCCCTTTCTTTATAGCTTCTCTTTTTTTCTTTCTTTTTCAGCCACGTGTTGCTGTTAACGTGAGACATGCCACGTACCCCTTTTCCGGATTGAGCGATGCGGACTGTGTTTGCTGTGGTGGCCGAGCCTGAGGATTGCTACTCCTCCAGGCCCGGCACTCATTAGTTGATCAGAACGGTGCCTCCTCGGGCCACGGGTCGTCAGGCTGCGGCTGCAGTGCTGGCAGACCTCGAAGAGGTAGGTCAGCGCCAGCGATGCGCAGTCGTACGCCTCATTGAGTGTCTTCCGAGCCTCGTCACGATCCAGCGGCTTGGTGCCCTTGCTGCCGTCGTAGTCGAGGATTCGGTCCTAGACCTTGCCGTTCACCTTCCTGACCAAGTGCTCAGCCTCGTTGAGGCAGTTCGTGATCAGGTTGGTGATCTGGTAGCACTCCTCCTCACGGAGCCGGTTGATGCCGTGCTCCCGCTGGATGGGAATGCGCTTCTCAGCGGCCCGCCGTTGCCGGTGGCCTTGGTCGCGGTGCTGTCACTCATGGCAGTGTGTGATCCTTTCGGTACTCGATGCGATACGGACAGATGCGGTCGGCACACCTTCCGCCAGTGCCAATGCAGGCATACCTGAGCAGTTGCGCGTGAACTCACGCAGCCTTCGGAGCGCTCGCAGGCTGGACCGATGCGGCACGGTAAGCCACACCCGACTTGCCGTTGTTGCTCCAGGCGATCGCCTCCAGACCGTCGAAGCGGACACTCTGACCCTGGTTCACCCTCGGCTGATCACCAGCCACCGTGACCCAGATCACCTCTCCGCGTTCGGTGTCCAGAGCGAGCACCTCCACAACCCACTGCGGGCGGCCAGTGTCGCGATCCACCTTCTGCTCCGTCTTGCCGAAGTCTCTGCGCGTCTCAGGTGCCTTGGTCACCGTGAAGGCAACCGCCGTCGTGTCGAGCATCAGACGCATGATCAACACTTCCTTTCCTGCCCCAATTACTAGGACTATTCGGAGAATGGCCGGGATTGACCATGCAGAAAGGGTCGCGCGACGCTGCGTGTACGTCTAGTGACAGAGACGGGGTCAGCATGGGACAGCCGCATGACACCTTCGTGTCACCATGCGTGTCCCCATAGGCTGATCTGCGACACTCGGAAGACAGTTGAGTGGCAGGGAGCTGAGTGGCCATGACCGAAGACCGGCCGCCGTGGGCACGCCGGATGACCAAGGAACGCGAGGCCCGCAGCTGGAGCCAAGCCGACGTGGTAAAGGCGATGCGCCTGCACGCCCCTGAGGAGCTACCCGCTGAATCCAGCCTATTGCGCTCATGGAAACGCTGGGAGTCTGGCCAGTTACGCCAAACGAGTTCTACCAGCCGATCATCGCCGCCACCTTCGGCACCGTCACCACTGCCATGTTCCCCGCGCCAGCACGCCACGACGTGGCTCAGAGGTGTTGGCCATGAGCGGCATGGACACACTAGAACTAGTCAGTCGCCTCCAGCGATCCGACCTCGACGTCGCTACCATCGATGCTCTCCGGATCATCGCCGACCGTCTATGCCGGGAGTATCCATACATGCCCGCCGAACAGCTCTCTATCGAGGGACGCAGCTGGATACGTCAGATCACCCAAGCCCTCGGGCAGCGTATCACTCTCAAGCAACACCGCGAGATCCTGGTACAAGCAGGCTGGATCACTCTCCTGCTCGGCTGTGTCGAGTACGACAGCGGCAACCGCCAAGCCGCCGAGACCACCCGTCAGGCCGCGCTGTCTCTCGGCCAGAGGCAGACCACGCAGACATCCAGGCTGGGCACACGAAATCCGCGCCTGGATGTCTCTGACAACCGGTGACTACCACGGCGTTGTCGCCGCCGCTCAGGCTGGGACGACGCAGCTCCGCACACCAGCGTGGCCGTGCAGTTCGCTGCCCAAGAGGCGAAAGCATGGGCACGGATCGGAGACCGCCGCCAGACCGAAGTCGCTCTTGACCGAGGACGTCGCCTTCTCGACTCCCTGCCCTACCCTGAGAACCTCGATCACCACTTCGTTGTCTATCCAACTAAGTTCGACTTCTACGCCATGGACTGCTACCGCATGCTGTCAGAAGACAAGCTGGCTGAAACCTTGGCCGACGAAGTCATACGTGCCAGCACAGACTTTGATGGCACTGAACGCGCACCTATGCGTCTTACTGAAGCTCGCATCACTCTTGGTGTTGTCGCTGCTCGTCAAGGTGACGTCGAGCAAGCTATACATCATGGCGCAGAAGCTCTCGCAGGTCAGCGCAAGTCCTTGCCTTCGTTGCTGATGGTCAGCCGCGACCTAACCAGGGTGCTCCGGGACCGCTACCCCAGTGAACGAACCACACGACCCTACCTAGAGCGGCTCCGCGCACTGCTGAGACATCACGCTAGACGTACCGTCGTACGACGGCACAAGCATGCAGGTTTGACTGTTCCCGCTACCCTTGCCTCGTGAACTTTGCGAAGCATTCTCCCCCGCTCGACGCGTCCCAGAGCACCACTGTATTCAACCAGGCCCCGGCTTGGACTCTCTCATGAATAAGAAAGGCCTGAGCGAAGCCGATATCTGCGCAAAGTTCATCACACCGTCTGTCATCGATTCAGGCTGGAGTGAGCAGACTCAGATTCAACGCGAGGTTCACTTTACCAAAGGTCATATACATGTCCGAGGTAAAATGGTAACACGCGGAAAGTCTAAGTTTGCAGACTACATTCTATATTACAAACCAAATATCCCCATAGCAATCATCGAAGCGAAAGATAATAATCATTCACTCGGTGATGGCATGCAGCAAGCGCTCGACTATGCGGAAATCCTCAACATTCCCTTCGTCTTCATCTCCAACGGCGACGCGTTCCTATTCCACGATAGGACGGGACAGACCGGCACGATAGAAACGACTCTACCGTTGAAGGCATTCCCGCGACCCGAGGTATTGTGGCCCGTGTATCGGGTATGGAAAGGACTAGCCCCCGAAGACGATCCCATCGTTCTACAAGATTACTTCGACGACGGGAGTGGACGTCAACCTCGCTATTATCAAAGAAACGCGATCTATACCACGATCGAAGCTATAACGAAGAGCCAGGACCGCATCCTTCTGGTAATGGCCACCGGAACAGGCAAGACATATACAGCCTTTCAAATCATATGGCGTCTCTGGAAGGCCGGACAAAAGAAACTAGTGCTCTACCTCGCTGACCGAAACGTACTTATTGATCAGACAATGGTGAACGACTTCCGTCCTTTCAAGGGTGCAATGGCAAAAATCAGTACAGCGCCAAAACCATCGAATCAGATGACGGCCATACGGCCAACATCGTCGGGGCCGTGGATAGTAAGCGTCGCATCGATACCTCTTACGAGATATACCTGTCACTGTATCAAGCAATTACAGGACCGGAAGAAAAACAAAAGCTATTCCGCGAGTTCAGCCCAGGCTTCTTCGACCTTATTGTTGTCGACGAATGTCATCGCGGAAGTGCCGACGAGGACGCCGCTTGGCGCGAGATTCTAGAGTATTTCTCATCAGCCACCCAAATAGGGATGACTGCCACGCCCAAGGAAACCAAATACATCTCAAATATCCATTACTTTGGACAGCCTGTATATACATACTCTCTGAAACAGGGCATCCAAGACGGATTCCTTGCACCATACAAGGTCATCAATGTTCATCTAGATGTCGATATTGAGGGCTACAGGCCACCAAAGGGAAAGACCGATCGCTTCGGCGAGCTGATACCGGACCGCATCTATGGCTCAGCTGATCTCGATAAGACACTCGTGATCGACGAACGCACAAAACTCGTCGCGAGACGCGTATCGCAATTTCTAAGAGAAAGCAATGATCGTTTCCAAAAGACTATTGTCTTTTGCGTTGACCAAGAACACGCTGCGCGTATGCGGCAAGCCCTAGTAAACGAAAATCCGGATCTAGCCGCAGACAATCGGCGATATGTCATGCGTATTACAGGAAACGATCGCGAAGGTCAGGATCAGCTGGGTAACTTTATCGATCCTGAAACAACATTTCCTGTTCTTGTCACAACATCACGGCTACTTTCCACAGGAGTGGATGTCCAGACCTGCCGTCTCATAGTTCTGGATCGGCCTGTGGAATCCATGACCGAGTTCAAGCAGATCCTTGGCAGAGGAACCCGGATTCATGAAGACACCCACAAGTTCTATTTCACCTTGATGGACTTCCGCGGGGCCACTCGTCACTTTGCCGACCCAGACTTTGATGGAGAGCCCGTACAAATCTACGACCCGGACGACGACGACCCAATGACTCCTCCAGAACTGGACAGCGGGGAAGAATTGGAAGAAGAAGAAGAAGAAGAGGTTGTCATCCTCGATCCAGGCAACGATATATCAATCAACGATGATGAGCCAGATGTTCGTAAATTCTACGTCAATGGTGTCCTAGTCACAATTATTGCAGAGCGCGTGAAGTACTTGGACGCCGATGGTAAGTTGATAACCGAAAGCCTCCGGGACTACTCAAAGCGTGCAGTTACGAACCACTTCGCATCTCTCGACACTTTTCTAAAGCGATGGAAATCGGCTGAACGCAAACAAGCAATAATAGACGAGCTGGAGGAAGAGGGTCTCCGCCTGGAGCCACTAGCCGAAGAGGTGAATCCAGACCTCGACCCGTTTGACCTTATCTGCCACGTTGCTTACGGATGTGCGCCACGTACTCGTCGCGAGCGTGCGGACGTTGTGCGTAAGCGCAATGTATATGGAAAATATGGTCCTCAGGCACGCGCAGTTCTCGACACCCTGTTGCAGAAGTACGAGGATGATGGAATTGTAGACATTGGCGATCCTCGTATACTACAGATCGCACCATTCGATAAGATTGGGACTCCTATAGAGCTGATTCGTAAATTCGGATCTCGGGATGACTATAAGCAAGCCATTAACGAATTGCAGAACGCACTTTATGACGTTGCATAGGTACCGGGGGGCTTAATGTCTGTACGCACTATCGTCAAAGCGATCCAGGACACCATGCGTCAAGATGCAGGGGTCAACGGTGACGCACAGCGGATTTCGCAGATGTGTTGGATGTTCTTCCTAAAAATTCTTGATGATCAGGATGCCCAGCTAGAAGAGTTGGATGACGACTATGTCTCGCCTGTACCAAGCAAGCTAAGGTGGTGCGCTTGAGCCGCTGATCCCGAAGGTATGACTGGTGATGAACTACTTAGCTTCATCAACAGTACACTGTTCCCGAAACTTAAGTCGTTGAGCCCCGTAGGACTGCAGGACCACCGGCGTCGCGTGGTTGCCGGTGTGTTCGAAGATGCCTACAACTACATGAAATCAGGACAGCTGCTTCGTCAGGTTATCAACAGAATTAACGAGATCGACTTTAACAACCTCGCGGACAAGCAGCACTTCGGTGACGTCTACGAGCAGATACTTAATGATCTACAGAGCGCAGGCAACGCAGGAGAATACTATACTCCTCGTGCCGTAACAACCTTTATGGCGCAACGAATCGATCCCAGACCAGGTGAGATTTTGCTCGATCCCGCATGTGGGACTGGAGGCTTTCTCACTTCTTCTATTCGGCATATGCGTGAAAAGTATGTCAAGAACCCTGGTAGTGAGCAGATGATGCAGGGGACGCTCCGCGCTGTGGAGAAGAAGCCATTGCCGCACATGTTGTGTACGACGAACATGCTTCTCCATGGTGTCGAAGATCCCAGTTTCGTGCGTCACGACAACACACTGGCCCGGCCATATGTTAGCTACACCCATAAGGATCGAGTTGACGTAGTATTGACGAATCCGCCATTCGGCGGCCGCGAGGAACGGGGGATCTAGTCTAACTTCCCGTCACAGTTTCAGACGAGGGAGAGCAGATCTTTTCCTCGCGCTCATCATTCGACTGCTGAAGCCCACTGGGCGGGCAGCAGTCGTACTCCCAGATGGATCGCTCTTCGGGGAGGGAGTTAAGACTCGCCTAAAAGAGCAGTTGACGAGCGAATGCAATCTACACACGATTGTACGGTTGCCGAATAGTGTTTTTAGACCTTACGCTTCCATCGGAACCAACCTTCTCTTCTTTGAAAAGGGCAGCCCGACGAAAGAAACATGGTTTTACGAGCAGCGGGTCCCGGCAAATCAAAAAGCTTATTCTATGACCAAACCCATCCTTATCGAACATTTTCAAGCCTGTGCTGACTGGTGGGGTGGACCTCAACGTCAAGGGCGTATCGAAACAGAACTGGCATGGCCGGTCACGATCGAGGAGATTATAGAACGACGTTATAATCTTGACATAAAGAACCCGCATGTCACAGCGGAGGAGTATGAAGATCCAGAGATCCTTCTGGCAAAGCTCGACGAAGCTGAGGCCAAGGCGCATGCTCTTCAAGCCCAACTGAAAGCAAGTCTCGAAGAGGCGCTTCTTCCATGAGTGTCAACCTGCTGCTTAAGGAGTTCGAACGCATCACAGAGGCACCACGTGCGGTACCACAACTGCGTCAGTTCATTCGAGACTTGGCCGTTCGGGGACAGCTAACACAACGTGACAGGGAGGACGGCGAAGCCGCGGACCTGGTCACGGAAATCCAGAAGCGTCGTAAAGAGCTGCCATCAACTTCTCGTAGACAGAGCCTCCAGAACAACTCGCGACAAGACGACCTGGATGCTCTACCTGCTAGTTGGCGATGGGTTAGGCTAGAAGACGTTTGCGTATCTATAACTGATGGGGACCATCAGCCTCCACCCAAGTCCGAATCGGGTATTCCTTTCCTTGTCATTGGAAACATTCGATCCGGAAAGATTGATTTCACAGGATCCCGATACGTGTCTCCCGATTACTATCTAGATCTCGATGACGCTCATCGCCCGGCAGCGGTGGATGTGTTGTACACACTGGTCGGCTCTTAGGTATTCCGGTTGCCGTGCACGGCGATGAGTCGTTCTGTGTTCAACGTCATATAGGCATTATTCGGCCAGAACCAGAAATTGCACAGTTGTATCTGCAACTTGTATTGGCCAGCTCGTTCAGCTTCCAGCAGGCGACAGATTGTGCAACAGAGATTGCACAAAAGACAGTATCGCTAAGGGGCCTCCGAGGCTAGTGATTCCACTGGCACCTCTGGCTGAACAAGAACGTATCATCAGTATTGTTGGAAGGTTGATGCGCGAATGCGACGAATTGCAATCGAGCCAAGAAGAGCGTGAAGCGCGGCGCGATGTTTTGCGGAATGCATCGCTACAACGTCTAACGGCAGTCAAGACCGTTGGCTCCGACGCGTACGCAAAGAGCACCGCAGACTTCCTTAGTGACCCTGCTCTACTGCTCACAAAGGCGGATCATATTGAGGCTCTTCGCGGAGCAATTGCGGATCTTGCTGTTCAGAGCAGGTTGGTGCCACAAATCACTGGCGAAGAACCTGGAAGCGCCATCCTACGGAAGATCTAGTTCAGAACGGGCTTCATCCGGTCAGGCAGAGTGATCTGACAGATGAAGATCTTCCTAACGGATGGGTACGCGTTCGAATGTCGCAGATTTTCAAAGTTACAGGAGGAATCCAGAAGCAACCTAAGCGGATTCCGGCAGATAACTCGTTTCCATATCTGGGCGTTTCCAATGTCCAGCGCGGGCGCTTGGACCTGAGCTCAGTTGCCCGCTTCGAACTCTTCCCAGTGAGCTTGAAAAGCTGCGCTGGAAGCTGGCGATCTTTTGGTCGTTGAAGGAAACGGAAGCCCAACAGAGATTGGCCGATGTGCGCGCTGGAACGATGAGATAGCTGACTGCGTCCATCAAAATCACATTATTCGCTGTCTGCCGCTGTATGAAGATATTGAAGACTTCGTTCTTCTATATCTTAACTCACCATCCGGCACCGAAACTATGCGCAGCCTGGCCATAACTTCTGCAGTACTCTATAGCCTAAGTGTTAGCAAAATCCAGAGGATTGTTATACCTCTCCCCCCACTTGCTGAGCAACGTCGTATCCTTGAAAAGGTAAATGAATTGATAGCTGTCTGTGACCTCCTAGCCATAGCATTGTAGCACACACAGACTGAGCGTATCCAGCTCATGCAGTCCGTATTGCACTATGCACTAGTTGAACGTACTGTTACGCACTACCTACATACATAGCCCTAAGCAAGTGCAAAGAGCCCTAATCGCTCCAGGCCATATGACTAACTTAGGCGACGCCGAGCTTGAGTCCTCTAAGGCATCATGCGCTACCTAACGCAGTAGCAGCGCGCATCAAGTAGAGGCTTCGTGTCGCCTAAGCGGAGCCTCGCATAGTGCGGCATACTGTCGTGTGCCAGGTAAGGCTGTACAGTTTCGTGCCAGGTGATGCTTGTCGCTGTCCCTAGGAAACTGTAGGGACCGTCCACAGCCAGTCAGCTTTGATGTTACGGACTGGCGTAGTGGTAGTGCGGCGGACTACGCTCGTTTCAGCGTCGTCTAGTTCGATAGCCAGAGTGGTATCGGAGACAGCCACTGCGAGAGTCTGCCCGGCGTGAGCGCGGCCTAGAGCGATCTTCTGGCCGCAGACCACGATCACGCCGGTGTCGCTGTCGCAGCGTTGCACCCAGACGCGCTCAGACAGCGCGCGGGGGTGGCCCGGCGAGCCTATCTCCGCGCAGGCGAGCGACCTGAGCCGCAGTGAGCGAGTTAGCCCTGGTGCGCAACAGCTCCCTAGTGGCCTAGTCGAAGAACATGAGTGTGGCGAGCTCGATGCAGATACCGACCAGCTGCCCGCCGAGGATCTCCGCTGCCAGCAAGCGGTGTGAGCCAAGGCAGACCAGGCCGCCGCTATAGACCAGACGTTCTACCTCTATCTCCTGGCCGTCCTCAGCTGGTGGCAGCGTAGCAAAGCCTTCTCGAACAGCCCCGTTAGCGGCGAGCTTGGCCAGGTCTGCCACGGACAGGTGGGAGCAGTCTTGATCCGAGCGCCACCAGCGGACAGGTGGATCAGCTGTGTGCCCGCCCAGAACCAGATCATCATACTAGCCCTAGCGGAGCCGAGCCAGAACTGCTAGCCTGCCACCCACATGTTCCCCGAGGCAGGCACTACCCGTCGAACTCCACCTAGCCGCCTTGCCAGCTCGCTGTCGCTGGCGGTGAGCCCTCAGGTGCCGTGCGCTGCGATGTGTCATCGGTGCTGCTCGCTGAGATGAGCGTGAGTGGCAGCCATATCTCGACCAGGTCCCGCTGAGCGAGTGGCACCGTAGCGAACCGCTCAGCCGTGTCACCAGCGAGTGGCCGTCCAGAGACTGGTGAGGACGTCGGTGTTGTACTCAGCCACCCAGTCATCTATAGCGGCCTGTGCCGCTGCCACCGAAGAGAAGCAGTAGTGGTCGTTGAGCAGCTCTCAGCGCAGCGTGCCGTGTAATCGCTCTATCTTGCCCGTGGTGGTCAGCGAGGCTTAGCGGTGAGGCGGTGAGTGATGCCGTTCTTGCGGCAGATCTTGTCTAACAGCACCTCCCCGCCCTTGCCAAACGATCAGTGAACTGCTTGCCGTTATCTGACTAGATTTCCTCTCTCACCCCGTAGCTAGCCAGCGCAGCGCCAGAGCCATCACACTGCCCCGCTGGTAGCCCTCTCTGTGACAGTGTCTATCACGCAGAAGCTATAGTGGTCATCCACTCCAGTCTCTACCTTGGCCTCTCTCAACTCTCCCTTGCGTGATCAGCGATCATGACACCGCCGACTATGTCTATCTGCCACAGCTGCATCTGCCCTTATCGCTGCCAGCAGCGTAACTGTCCCTTGACTCTTGCGCTGCCTCGTGACATAAGCCCCTGCCTAGCCAATATCCGTTAATGTCCGCTCCGACGCACTACTAGCCCTGCTCGCTAGCAGCGCAGCAGTTCCAGCCATATCCGCTTAGCGCCCCACTTCAGATGCTATCGCCTCATCTCCGCAATCACCACCTCTATCTCTGCAGCCACCTGATGCTATCAACTGTCTGTACGATGTGAACGTCAGCTAACCCTGCAGCCCCTCTGCCAGATAGCTAGTGATCCACTAATATACCCACTGCCTCTACACTCCCAGGCCTCTTCCACCTCGGTGACCTTGGCACCTAAAGAACGCACTTACTGCATCAAGCCGCTGCTCTACAACTGACAACACAACCAGAGCCTATCCCTTCCTCCTCACCAGCCTCGTCCCGTGTAACGTAGCAGATCAGTCAGTCCTAACACAGCCCAACGTCAAGCATCAGCTATCTCGTGAATTTCAGCATCACCCGCACAAGACACATAGTGCGCATACATGCTGTTGAGAACTCTCTCTACGTCTTCAAGGGCGCGCTCCGCGCGCCGGGATCGGGCTAGCCTTCGATCTTGGGTAGCGCCGCACGCCGGTCGCGCTAACCGCAGCGACCGCGCAACGACCCGTCCGTCACCAGCTCG
The DNA here is from genome assembly GCA_963834705.1 of uncultured Actinomycetes bacterium. Taxonomy (GTDB): domain Bacteria; phylum Actinomycetota; class Actinomycetes; order Streptosporangiales; family Streptosporangiaceae; genus RYN-230. The sequence goes on along the minus strand of CAWICV010000013.1, from coordinate 427,971 downwards.
CCGTCATCGGGGAAACCGTGACGCGCCGGGCGCCGCCTGCCGATCTTAGGCCCTTCGGGCCACGTCGGCGTCGGCGCACACTCAGTCCCCGCAGCCCACCGTGCGGACATCCCGCCGTACGGTCAGCGCTGGCGCGCGAGCTGCAAGAGCTGGCCACCCCTCCGGCGCCCGATCCTGAAGCCCTGCGCGCTCACGGTCAAGGGCACGCCCAAGCGGCGCGTCGCTAGCGATGCCTTCGGCACCCCGGACCGTGCACTCGTCAGGGATTCAGCGGCGCCTATCGGAGGGATGGCTCGGTCCGAGCGTTGACCTCCCCGCCGCTGCCCCTCCGTCGTCAAGAGTTGTTGACACTAAAAGAGCGTTCAAGCGTGAGACGATCAACCTATCAACCTCCGATGATCTTGTCTGTAGCCACTTCGTGTAGCAATCACACCAACCATACGATCCAAGGGATCACCTCAACACTGTCAGCCCATCAAGTACGTGCCGTCAAACGCGTAACTTCTAAGCAGCGGGTCGCGGGTTCGAGTCCTGCCCGGCGCGCCAGCCAAAACCCCCAACGAGAACAGCCCCAGCAGCGCATTGACACCCACGTTTGACACCTATTCGTCGCTGGTGCCGTCGCTATAGCCCAAGGCGTCACTGATGCGGCCGAGTGCGTCGCGCTGCGCCTGGCGGTCCTCATGGGAGTAGATCTCCAAGGTGACGGCCAGCCGTGAGTGGCCGAGGATCAGTTGGGCATCGCGGGCCGGGACGCCGAGGTTCTTCAGCAGGGTGGCAGTGGTGTGCCGCAGGTGGTGCACCTTGATCCGCCGCAGGTGATTGTGGTCGCAGATGCGCCGGAATGAGCGCACCACGTTGCGCGGCTCGATAGGACGGCCGGTGCGGGTCGTGAAAACGAGCCCGGTATCTTCCCAGGCCCGGCCGAGCTCTCTGCGGTCGGCGGCCTGGGCGTCGCCACGCAGGGTCAGCATCTCGCGGACTACAGGCAGCAGGGGCAAGTCGCGGCGGCCTGCGGTGGTCTTCACTGGATAGAGCCGCAGCTGGCCTCCGACCCGCTGGACTTGCTGGCGAATGCGCACTTCGGTGTCGTGCTCGTCTATATCGTGCCAGCGCAGGCCGAGGACTTCTCCGAGCCGGAGCCCGTAAACCAGCAGCAGCATGAACGCGGGATAGAGCGGGTCGTCTTTGGCCGCTTCCAGGAAGGCCCGGGCTTCGGCGGCCGACCAGGGCGTGATGGGCTGACGTTCCCATCCGGGGAGTTCGATCAGCCGGGCAACGTTGCGGGAGATGAGTTCTTCGCGCATGGCGCGGCTCAGCGCTGACGACAGGACGGTGCGCATCACCTGGACCGTCCGGATTGAATGGCCCGCCGCCAGCTGCTCATTGAAATAGGCCTGTACCCGGGACGCTGACAACCGGGTGAGTGGGCTCTTGCCGAGCCCAGGTTTGAGGTATAGGCGGACCGTCATCTCGTGAGCCGGTATGTGGCCGGGCGCCGGTTGGGCAGCACGACGTTTTCCAACCAGTAGTCAAGGGCGCGCGGAGCGCGCCGGACGCCTGGTGGAGCGGATCAGCTGCGCGCGCGGCCGCACAATAGGTGTTGGTGATCGCACGGGCGGCCCGGCCGGTCAGGCTGGACGCGAAGCGCCCCAGGGGAACCCGTCGCGATGGGCGCGGCCACTCCGCCTTAGCGCCTTCGGCGCACAGCGGGCGGCCGCGCAGCCGTACTCCCCGAGCCGCGCCTGCCGCAGCTGGCCGTCGAGACGAACACAGATGTGCGGCACGCGCCCGGACCGAGCCATCCTCCCGGCGTTCCAGTGTTGACCCGGGCGAGATCACGGTCAAGAGCGCTTCGCGTCACACGTGAGGCCCTACGGGCCCTCTTGACCGTGATCTCGCCCGGGCTCGTTTGGCGCCTATCCGGAGGATGGGCGAGAAGCGGTCTGCTCCTCTTCTCGCTGCTCCTTGCGGCGACGAAAGGCAACAAGTCCCCCAAGAGCACCGATTCCTGTCAAAAAGCCGCCGATCGGTCCCAGCCAGCTTGCCCAAGCTGGCAAGCCTCCGCTTCCACCGTTGACAGTGATGGCAATCGACGATGGAAGGATCACTTGTATAGGTGGTGTAGGCAGAGCATGAGCAGTGGAAGTCGAGCCCACCGTTGGCGTCTTTTGTTTATCCACACACCCCCACACACACCACCACACCCCACCACCCACCCCAGCCCCCCCCCCCCCCCCCCCCACACACCCCACCCCCCCCCGGCGTTGTGGTTGCCGTTGCCGTTGGTGTTGTGGACACGCTTACCCCAGGAACATGGTTGTGAGGGGCGGATGTCGCTAGCAGGGCCACCACAACTCCCACCACTGCCGACACTCCGCTCAGCACACCCAAAACGATCGTTGGGTCTCGACGCGGACGTTTTGGCGAAGACTGTGACGTCACAGAGATACCGTAGTGCTTCGCTGACAACACCGGCAGACAACAACGCGTCCCGCTACCGGTTACTGCATTCACTACCCTGCACCCGCGCCACGCAGCCAAGCTGCCGTGCACAGGGGATTGCGCTGCAACGGATAAGGAAGAGGTCTGAGGATCCCTTTTGGCTGCATTCCTCGGCAGGCTTCCCGCACGACTGTAGTGGACCCCCGGATGGTCAAGACGTATCGTGACCTCATGGATCAGGCCGCCAGGACCGACATCGCCGCTGCGGCGGCAGCCCATCGTGAACTCGGCCCCGACTACGACGCAGCCGTGGCCGAGGGTTTGATCGAGCGGATAAGCGACGAGATCGACAAGCGGGTGGACGCCAGACTGGGCACTAGTCCCCGCAGTCCACGCTCACCCGCCGAAATTGGCCGGTCAGCCGGGCAGATGACGGTGTGGACAGGCGGTGTGCTCGGAGCGGGGATCGGCGCGGGGATCACTGGCATCGCGGCCGGGGTGGCCGCCAGTGGGAACGCAAGGGTCGAACCTGTGGTGATCACCGTCTGGCTAATTCTGGCAGTCATCGCCCTGGCTGTGACCGCGGTACTCAAGTCTCGCAATCGAGGACGCGAATAGGCAGGCGTCAGATAGCGAATCGGAATCTGGCCTACCTCGGCCGACCGGCGGAGAGGCAGATGCCCAGGCTAGCGACGGTTTCCGACAGCATGCCGGTCTTACAAGCGAACGGTCGTCTGGCCGGGTCGGCTGACACCCGTGACCGCCACCAACGAACCTGACCTGCAGTGGTTCAGCGCGGACAGGGGCAGGACGACTAGCGAGGTCAGCCCCGGCCTTGGACGGGTCGGCTGGATATGGCATGCAAGCGATCAGCTGCCCACCAACGACCAGGCGAACCTGACCACTATTTCTGACCACGACGACACCTGACACAGCCCGATTGCAGTAGACGTGGCCGACCCGAAGAGTTCACAGACCATATCCGACAGGCTGGACGTACCTTATAAGCGAAGGATCCCTGGTCCACTGCTATTCCGTGCACGCGCCCGGGTCCGCGTTAAGAGCCGCCATCTGCGCATTGCCGCGCTTCTTTGCCGCGCTAGAACCGCGGACGTTGTCAGCGGCTTGATCGGCGCCAGACCTTGCATAGTCGTTCATCGCAGCCCGGTAAGGCGCGGCGTCGGTCGGCGGCGGATTGAGTGCGGCAGCCTTGGCATCGTTCATAAGCGTGGTTCCCTCGCTCTCCCACACGCCTCCACCGGGGGTAACGGTCTGCGCTAGGTCTGTTCGCACCGCAGCCAGGTCTTTCCCGCCTGCTGCCTGCCTCCACGCGGCGCATGAGCCAGCCGCTGGATGGTGCGCAGCGCTACTGCCGCACCCGGACAGAACCGCCGCTACTGTGACCGCACAGGTACTGGCGCCGCTGACCAAGGCCGCCCTCGTGATCATGCTCCCCCCGATCTCGTGCCGCCAGATTACTCTTGCCCGAGGTAGACACGGCGTACGGGCGGTCAGCTGGTCGCGGCCACGCTGAGGACCACTTGGGGACCACACGTCATGCGTGCGGCTGGACAACTTCCATGTCGGCACACCGACCGCTCTCCCGGCACAGCCGGGCTGATTAGCGAGAACGCCTAGTCCCCCGTCCTGGGGGTCAAGTGGTGGCCCGATGGCCGCTGACTCCCACGGCTGACACCAACAAGGCCGGACGTCGTAGTCCCGTGTGGGACTGGGCCAGGCTGTCCGCGCAGGTGAGGGACTGTCTCGGACAGCTGTGCGGCACCTTCTAAGCAGCGGGTCGCGGGTTCGAGTCCTGCCCGGCGCGCCAGCCAAAACTCCCAGAGGGAACAGCCCGGCCGAGTTCCTTGCGGTCGGCGGCCTGGGCATCGCTATGGCCGAGACCTTGGCCGATGAGGTAATCCGCAGCGCAACCGACTTCGATGGCACTGAGCGCGCATGGATGCGACAAGCCAAAGCAAGAGCCACCCTCGGCGTCGTGGCAGCACGTCAAGGTAACGTTGAAGAAGTCCTAAGAGAGCGCCACTCGGCCGACAAAGCCACGAAATCGTTCCTCGACCAGGTACGAGAAATCGGCCAAGCAACCGACTTAACTCGACGGACCGGCAAATTGTGCTAAACCACTTAATTATGTCGCATCTTCGTAAATTAGCTCCCAGCCACTTAGCAGTCCCACTTTCCGGGTAAACGTGTCACTTTCGTTACCCATAGCGGTTGCAACTGCACCAGGGTCATGTCACCATCAGGGACGTGGTGCGATGGGTGTTAGTGATAATCGCGGCGATTATCCTGGGTCGCGGCAATCTACTGGTAACCGGCGCACTCCTCGGAGGGGGTTTCTTCGCATGCTATTGGGTCTCACTGCATAGACATCCATTCCGGACATGCAGGGCATGTGGCGGCACAGGTAGACATAGCGGAGCAATGTTTCCTTGGTCATTCCGGGCGTGCACCGTTTGCGGAGGCCAGTCACGACACCGCCGGTGGGGCGTGCAGTTGTTCCACACAAGTCCCAGCACTAAGCGGACGTGGGCTGAACGCAGGGCCAAGGAGTCAGGCAGCCGCCGAGGTGCTCCACGATAGTTTCCGGCCCAGCCCTCGGCGCGCACCGACGCCCGGCGCGCTCACCTAATTTCAGACCTTCCGCCAGGCCGCAGCGTATCCGCGCGATCTTGCAGGCTGACCGTCATGACGCCTGCTTGCGGCGGCGTATCCGATCGAGCAGTACTTGCCATTCGGGCTGGTCAAGGCGGCGCAGATGGCAGTTATCGCGGCAGCTCAAGTTCCGGTGTACTCGTGCCCGGCCTCATCGGTGGCCCGCACTCGGAAACATGGGGCGATCATGGGCCAGTATTCCCCCATCACCCAGGGATGCCCATACAACCGGACGCTCGCTGACAGCCGGGAATCGACAGCCCGACACCGGAGATTTTGACCCCCAAGCTCGACGTTATACACGGTCCGCCGTGGAGTCACCCCTGGTGATCGTGGGGTAGGGCGGGACTAAGGTAGGCGTCACCGGCCGCCAAAGCTTGAGGGAGGCTTTCGATGCCATCGACCGCGCAAGAAGCGCCAGCGGCGTTCACCACGGACGACTACGCGGCCCGGATCACCCGGGTGGTGAACGATGCGGTCAAGGTTGGCCTGGCGGGGGTCATCATCACCCCGGGCCCGGATCTGGCCTGGCTGACCGGATACCAGCCGCACATCACCGAGCGGCTCACCATGCTGGTGCTGTCGCCCGATCGGGAGCCGACGCTGGTCGTGCCGCGGCTCGAACGGGGCGACGGGGAGGAATCCACGGCTGGGCCGCTGCTGTCCTTCGTGGACTGGATGGACGGCAGCGATCCCTACGAGGCAGCCAGCACCCTGTTCCGCCCAGACGGGGAGTTTGGCATCTCGGACTCTGCCTGGGCTCTGCACCTGCTCCGCCTGCAGCACGCAATGCCAGACGTGAGCTACCGGGCGCTGTCTGACTCTCTCCCGATGCTCCGCGCGGTCAAAGACGCCGGTGAACTGGCCCGGCTCGAGGCCGCCGGGGCCGCGGCTGATGCCGCGTACCGGGACATCATCGGGATGCGCTTCGCGGGCCGGCGGGAGACCGACGTGGCCGCCGACCTGGCCGCGCTGCTGCGCCAGCATGGACACGAGCAGGTTGACTTCACGATCGTCGGGTCCGGGCCGAACGGTGCTAACCCACACCATGAGGCCGGGGACCGGGTGATCCAGCCCGGGGACACGGTGGTGCTCGACTTTGGCGGGCTCAGGTTCGGCTACGGCTCCGACACGACCCGCACGGTGTCGGTCGGCGAGCCCGTACCCAATGCCCGTGCGGTCCATGAGATCGTCAGGCAGGCGCAAGAGGCGGCGGTTTACGCGGTACGGCCGGGCGTGACCTGTGCGGACATTGATCTGGTGGCGCGGAAAATTATCACCGAGGCGGGGTACGGCGACAACTTTATCCACCGCACCGGGCATGGCATCGGGGTGACCACGCATGAGCCCCCGTACATCGTTACGGGTGAAGCGCAGCCACTGGTCCCGGGAATGTGCTTCTCGGTTGAGCCCGGAATCTACCTCGCCGAGCAGTTCGGTGTCCGAATCGAGGACATCGTCACGGTTACCGAGGACGGCGTTCAGCGGCTCAACAACACGAGCCGGGCGCTGCAAACAGTGGAATAGCGCCGTCGAGCTGGTCGCCGGTGCAGCAAATTGGGACACTCAGCCCGCTATCCTGCCCCTAGGGTCGTCCGGGGATCGTACTGCGCAAGTAGGTACCACTTGGTACAGACACCACCAAATACCTCGGGGGGGCAGATAATGATCCGCAAGTTCGCGGTTGAATTCCTCGGCACGGCGATCTTGGTGTTCTTCGCCGTCGGAGTAGCCACGCTGATGTTCGGCTTCAAGTTCGCCGGCGGCAGCGTGGCGGCCGGGGTGGTGGCCACCGCGCTGGCGTTCGGTCTGACCCTGCTCGCACTCGTGTACCTGATCGGGCCGGTGTCCGGCTGCCACGTCAACCCGGCCGTCACCATGGGCGCTCTGCTCACCGGGCGGATCGGGCTGACCGAGGCGGCCGGCTACTGGATCGCACAGTTCGCGGGCGGGATCGTCGGCGCGCTCGCGCTATGGGGCACGTTCAGCACCTCGCCGCAATACAGCCGCACGGTGACCGGCCTGGGCACCGACGGCTACGGCAGCGCGTCGATGATCCACATCGGGGTGGGCGGAGCGTTCATCCTCGAAGTGATTCTCACCGCCGTCTTCGTCTTCGTGGTGCTCCGGGTGACCTCGGCCACAGCCAACGCGGCCACCGCGGCCATCGCCATCGGGCTGGCTCTGACCGTCGTCCACCTGGTCGGCATCCCGGTCACCGGCACCTCGGTGAATCCGGCCCGTAGCCTCGGGCCGGCGCTGGTGGTGGGTGGCACCGCGCTGAGCCAGGTGTGGCTGTTCATCGTGGCGCCGTTGGCCGGCGGCATCCTGGCGGCCGGGCTGCACCGGTCGCTGTACCGCGAGGTGGACGCCGGGCTGGCCACGGAGGCGCAGCAGGCAGGCGAGGATGAGGCGGCGGCCGCCCAGGCCCGCGGATAACCGGCTGCCGCCAGCGCTGCGGGTCAGCAGCGCGACGATCAGGGCGACCACCTCAAGGCCGGCGGCCAGGCACATCAGCCTGACCGCGGTGCGCACCGAGCGTGGCTGCTGGACCGGCTCGGGCGCTAACTCTGCCCGCGGAGCCCCCGATGACGGATACGGCTCATACATGACTACTTCCATTGCCCCTGCGGCCAGCGTACCGGCCGACCCAAACAAATATTCTTCCGCTACGACGGTAGCTGGCGTTACTCTAGTTACCAGCGAAACGTGGAGAGGGCTGACATGGAGCAGGACGAGGCCGGTATGGGCCAAACCACGGGCGACCGGCTCCAGGCCCTGCTCGACGGGCAGATAAAGGAGCGGTTCCCGGATGGCTCGATCGACCGGGTCGAGCTGCTGCGATACGGCGACGAACCTTCCATCGAGCCAGGCAAGCTGCTGGTCCGGGTGTACGTGCCGGCACCAGCCGAGCCCGGCGGTGATGACATTCCGATAGAGGACTGGGAGCACACGCACCGGGTCCCGGTCCGGGAGCTGCGCAACGAACTGGCCCGGAAGCTCCCTGAGGCCACCGCGCTCGAGTTCGTGATGGCCGGCGCCGATGGCCAGCGAGCCCGGGTCGGGATGAGCGGCGGCCCCTCGCTGGCCGACATGGAAGAACGCCGACATGGAAGAACGCGCACGGTCCGGCGGCGGGCCGCTGACGCCGGTGATGACGCGGCTGGGCCAGGCCGACCTGGAGACGCTGGACACCCTGATCACCGCGGGCATCGCGCCGACCCGGGCGGAGGCCGTCCGGTGGGCGCTGGCCCGGATCCGGGACCGGCCCGCCTACCAGCGGCTGCTCGAGCGGACCCGTGAGCTGGAAGAGCTCAGGTCCCAGTTCTAGCTGACCAGCCTCGCTAGGTGGCCAGCCTCGCTAGCTGGTCAAAACTCTCTAGCTGGCCAGCCTCGCGGCCATCAGGCAGATGTCATCGGCGCGGGCGGCCGAGCCGAGCAGCGCGGCCTGCACCTCGGTACAGGTCTGCTCCGCGCTGCGGGACGCGGCCGGGCCCATCGCCTCGGCCAGCGCGGTGAACCCCTCGGTGATGTCCCGCCGCCGGTCCTCGATCAGCCCGTCGGTGTACAGCAGCAGCCCGCTGCCCAGCGCGAGCTGCCGGTGGCTGGTGCTGAAGGTGCCATCACCGGGTGCGCCGAGCATGGCCCCGCTGCTCGTCTCCAGGTACTCGACCTGGCCGGACGCGGGGGCATAGACCGGCGCCGGGTGGCCCGCGTTGGCGAAGCTGAACTCGCCGGTGGCCGGGTCGAGCACCGCGTAGACCACGGTGGCCATCGCGTCCGGCAGCAGCCGGGCCATCGCGGTGTTAGTGCGGTGCAGCACCTCGGCGGGCTGGATCGTGTCCACGGCGTAGGCGCGGAGCAGGTTGCGCACCTGGGCCATGATCGATGCCGACGTGATGCTGTGCCCGACCACGTCGCCAACGGCCAGCCCGACCAGGTCGTCGCCGAGCGGGAACGCGTCGTACCAGTCCCCGCCGACCTCGACACCGTCGGCGCCCGGAATGTAGCGCACGGCCAGATCCAGGCCCGGGATATTCGGCAGACTGTCCGGCAGCACCGAGTGCTGCAGGGTCTCGGCCACGGTGTGGTCGCGGGCGAACGTGTCCGCGTTGGCCAGCCCGACCGCCATCCGGCGGCCCAGTTCCTCGACCACGGCCACATCTGCCTCGGTGAACGCGGGCCGGCTGGCGCTGCGGCCGAGGGTCAGCACGCCCATCGCCCGCTGCCCGGCCATCAGGGGGGTGACCAGCGCGTTCTCCGGCTTGAGCCGGGACCACACGTCGCGGACCAGCGGGTTGGGCTCGGTCCTGCGGGATAGCTGGGCGGCCACGTCGCGGAGCAGCGTGCTGGTCCCGGCGGCGTACGCGGCCTGGATGGTGAGCTGCCCGAAGCTGGGCACCGGCTCGTCCCGCAGATCGACGAACGCGATCTTCCCAGCCGGGTCACGGTACGCGATCGAACTGGCCTGCAGCGCGCCGTCCCGGGTCGGCAGGAACACCAGGCAGTAGTCGGCCAGGCTGCGCACCATCTGGCAGGACACGTGATACAGCAGCTCGTCCCGGTCCTGGGCCGCGGCCACCAGGTCGCCCGCCCGGAGCAGAAAGCTGAGCTGCTCCCGGGCCCGCTCAGCCTCGGCCCGGGCGGCCCGTTCCCGGGTCAGCAGCGCGGCACGCTCCTCCTCGGCCCGCTGCCGGGCGGACAGATCGACCACGTAAGTGACCCAGCGCCGCGGATGGTGGGCGGCCATGGCCGCGCCGACCAGGACCGGCACCCGGTGCCCGTCCCGGTGCAGGTACTCCTTCTCATACGGCCGGACCGCGCCGGTCTGCCGGAGCTGCCGCTGCGCCTCGGCGTCGCTCGGCCCCCACTCCTCGGGCGTCACGTTCTGGTAGCTGATCCGGCCGGCGGCCAGGTCGTCCCGGGTATAGCCGATCAGGTTCAGGAACTCGTCGTTCGCGTCATAGACCCGGTCCTCGCCGACCAGGACCACACCGAGCACGTTGGCCTCGCGCAGCCGGCCCATCAGCTCGGCGCCTTCGCGCAGGTTGACCTCGACTCGGTGCTGCGAGGTCACGTCCCGGACGATTGCATAGGCCCGCGGCGGCGGGCCCGCCTCGTCTCGCGCGTCCGGCACCGCGGTGATGCCGAGCCAGCGCAGCTGCTGGCTGGGGCCGGCCGGCACGCCCAGCACCACCTCGCCGGCCACCGTGCCGGTGCGCAGCGCGACCGCCACCGGGAACTGGTCCGCCGGGCAGGGCGTGCCGTCCTCGTGCATCGCGTCCCAGGCGGGCGGTGGCACCCCGCCGAGCGCCGCGCCGAGGTCCGGGCCGAGCAGCTCGTGAGCGGCCTGGTTCATCCCGGTGACCAGCCCGTCGGCGGCATAGTGCACGATCCCGTACGGCAGGGTCTCGAACAGCGTGCGGAACCGGTCCTGACTGACGGCCAGCTCAGCCTCCAGCGCGGCCTGGCCACGGCGGTTCACGACGTCCGTGGTGACGTCGGACACGAAGATCAGCAGGCCGGCCACCGTACCATGATCATCGCGCACCGGCTGGCACGCGTAGTCGATGAAGACCCGGTCCAGCTCGCCGTCCCGGCGGATCTGCACCTCGACCTCGTGGCCACGCCACGGCTGCCCGGAGGCCAGCATCTCGCCGAGCTGGTCGGAGCGGCCCTGGCCGGACAGCTCGGGGAACGCCGCCTGGTAAGGCTGGCCGAGCAGGTCGCGGCGGCCGAACAGCTGCCGGTATTCCTCGTTGACGTACTCGTAGACCAAATCGGGTGCGGCCAGGTAGGCAACCGCGGCTGGCGCGCCGTCCAAAATCGGCTGCAGCGGGGCCAGCAGATGGCCGCCGCCGCCCCGCGTACCCGTCATCGATCCCACTACGCCCCCTGTGGCGCTGCCAGTGGCCGATACGCAGCCAGGTCAGGGTGGCTGCACCGCTCCCCCGGTAGGTCACCGTTGATCACCTACCCTACCCGTGGCCGACCTGCGGGTATTTGATAGTAATTAGGACTAGTTGCAACGATTGTGTTGCGGTCGCTTGCCGCCAGCCGGTCGTCCTGCCACCATCAGCCTCTGCCCGCCTGCGGTCACCCCGCCGGCTGTTGCGTCCCCACGGAGGCACGATGCGCCCAGCACTGCGCTCAGCACTGCTCAGGGCACTGGCCGGGCCGGCCGCACTGGCGGCACTGACCTTGCTGGCGGCGTGCGGCGGTGGCGGGCACACCGGCGCCGCGCAGGCCTCCACGCCAGCTACCCCGAAGGGGTCCGGCACGCCCAAGGCACACTCGGTCAGCCAGACCACCGCCCGGCCGCCGGCCATGGCCGGGGTGACCACCCGGGGCGCACTGGTCGTGCTCAGCTCGGTCACCGGGGAACCGGTCCGGACCCTGGTGCCCAGCGGGGTGCTCGGCGACGAGATCTCGGTCTCCCCGGACCATCAGCTCATCTACTTCAGCCGGCGGCACGGCTGCGTTGACGACGTGTACTCGGTGCCGGTCACCGGGGGCAAGCCCATCCTGATCTCCACCGGCAGCCTGCCTGCGATCAGCCCGGACGGCTCGGCTCTGGCGTTCGCCCGGCAGCCGACGCTGACCCCGCACTGCATGTCCGGCAGCGACATGTCCAGCCAGTTCAGCCTGGTCGTGCATACGCTGAGCAGCGGAGTCGAGCACGTCTACCCGATGCTGCCGTCCGGCCAGACCTCGTCGCTGCCCGCCCCCATCTCTCATCTGTCCTGGTCGCCGGACGGCACCCGGCTGGCCGTGTCCATCTCGGCCATCGAGGACAACGAGGGCTGGCAGATCGTGCTGCTGGACACCGCGACCGCGCAGGATTACATGACCGGCACGGGCGACACGTTCGTGCCGGTCACCGGGGCCCAGGCGCACCGGAGTTACTGGCGCGAGGGCGTGTTCCTGCCGGACGGCAACCTGTTCGTCAGCCGGGCCTGCTGCGCCGGGACCCCGGTCCGCAACACGTCCAAGCTGCTCTGGGAGGTGACCACGGCGGGCCGGTTCCGGCACCTGGTGGCCATCGGCTTCCCGGGCTTGCAGCACACCAGCCTGGCGGTGAACCGGTCCGGTAAGTGGCTGCTGTACATCGCGGCCACCGATCTGTACGTATCGGAGAACGGCGCCCGGCCGCGCGAACTGGGCGGCGGCCTAGCCGCCGTCGCCTGGATCTAGCCGCCGCCTGGATCTAGCCGCCGCCTGGATCTCATGCCGCCTGGATCTAACGCCGCCCGCAACGCCGGGAGGTAGACCGTGCGGCCCTGCAGCCGGGCCTGCCGGGCGGCGGGCACCCGGGCCGCGGTATGGGCCGGCATCCTGGCCTCGGCCTCGGCCCAGCTGACGAACTGGGCGTCGTCCAGTTCCTCCTCCTGGAGCCGGATGGGGATGTCGCCATCGACCGTGCCGCCGTCGAACAGGTAGCTGATGACCGCCCGCGGCCGGGTCCCTTCGGCGGCCACCCAGTCCACCACCAGCAGGTCGCCGGCGGCCAGGTCCAGGCCCACTTCCTCGGCGACCTCCCGGGCCGCACCCTCGTGCGGCGCCTCACCGTCCTCGACGATGCCGCCCGGGATGCTCCAGTGTGACCGGTAGTTCGGTTTAACGATCAGCATCCGGTCCGCGGTATCGGTGATCAGCATGCCGGCCGACACGTACACGGTGGGCAGGCTGGCGTACCAGTCAGCCTGACTGAGCAATGAGGGCACGCCCGCACGCTACCTCGGCCTGGCGCAGCACGCGGTCGGCGGGGTCACCCAGCGCGGCCAGGTGCGCACCCACCCGGACCGGAACCGGGACCAGGTGGCCGTGGATCAGGTGCGGCTGGCCGAGCGCGGCCGTGATCCGGCAGCGCAGCGCGTCCAGCGCGGCCCCGCCGAGCCGCGGTGCCACCACGGCGAACGCGCCGCCGCCCAGCCGGGCCACCGTGTCCTGCGCCCGGACCTCCGACCGGAGCCGGTGCCCGATGGTGAGCAGCACCTCGTCCCCAGCGCCCCGACCGTAGCTGTCGTTGATGACCGGCAGCTGGTCCACGGCCAGGTACAGCACGCCCACCTGGAGGCTGGCCACCAGTTCCGGGCGGCGGGCCAGCGCCGAGTCCAGCCGGATGCGCAGCAGGCCCGGGTTGGCCAGGCCGGTGAGCGGGTCGGTCGCGGGCCGGCAGGCCAGTTCCCGCTCGGCCAGCTTCCGCCGGGTGATGTTGACGTGGGACGCCACCGCGCCGGTCTTGTCCCCGGCCAGCGGGGAGATGCGGAGCAGGTACCAGCGGTCCACCGCCGGCGACGGGCAGGCGTACTCGAGCTCGCGGTACACCGCCGCGCCGTCCAGCACGGCCCGCAGCCCGGCCACGGCGTCAGCCGCGTCCGAGCAGCCGTCGGCGGCGGCCCGCTCGCACAGCGAGAGGTAGTTCATGCCCACCCCGGTGGCCCCGGTCCGGCCGCCGTTGTCCACGGAGAACATCTGCCAGGCCCGGTTCACGGCCAGGATGTCCCCGGAGTGGTCCAGCACCGCGGTCGAGTCAGGAAGGGCGTCGAGCAGGGCCCGGGCGAGCCCGTCGCTCCCCATCACAACCTCCCAGCTAGCCGGCCGACGGCGGCAGCCGCAACCATGGCTGCCAGCAGAGCGATCCTAACCCGGAGATGTGTAGTGCCTGCTAGCGGCGGTGCCGGGCGGCCGCGTGGGCGGGTGATTGCCGGGCAGCGCGCGTGAATTCCCTGTTGTCCACGTCCACTCTGGTCACCGCCAGGTAGGCGACGAAGCCGATGATCACGACGGTGAGGTACAGGGCGACATGGCCGCGGCCCAGGTCGAGGCCGCCGTAGCGGTGCGCTACCCCCATCCAGTCCGCGTACGAGGCACCGAGCGGCCGGGTCAGCACGTAGGCGGTCCAGAACGCGGCCACCGCGTTCAGCCGGAACTTCCAGTACGCCAGCCCGGGGATGAGGATGGCCACCGTAAACATGATCCCGGAGGCCAGGAAGCCCAGCCCCAGCGTGACCGCGGTCAGATCGCCGACCGCGGTGCCCAGCGCGAACGTGGCGCACACCGTGGCCCAGTAGAACAGTTCCCGGCGCCGGGTGTTGATGCTGTGGATGGACAGCGTGCCCTCGGTCAGGTACCAGGCCACGAACACGATGACCAGGCAGACCGCGAAGAAGCAGCTGGATATCGAGTACGGCACGCCCAGCTTGATGTGCATGCCGTCGGCGGCCAGCGTGCCGAACACGGCCACCATGGACACCGCGAACCAGTAGATCCAGGCGTGGTACCGCTTGGCCCGGAACTGCAGCACCATGGCCACCACGAACAACGTGGTGCCGACCACGCCGGCCAGCACCGGGCTGTAATTCAGCGCCATGAAATCGGCGAACGCCTCGCCCATGGCGGTAGTCAGGATCTTGATAATCCAGAAGAAAATCGTGATCTGCGGGACTTTGCTGAACCTGTATTGCGCCGGCGCGGTCAACCCGCGCTGCCGGATCTCACGCGTGGCCACCGCGACAGGATGCCATATCCACCTGAACGCCTTTACCTGCCTTAACGCAACATTTGCCATCCCTGGGGAAACGCAGGGCGTCCCCCCAGGGATGGCAACGAAATCGCCTGGTTCAGGTACCGGGAACGTGACCCCGGACGTAGACCGGCGTGCCCTTGGCCTCGTTGACGTAGACCAGCTTGTGGAAGAAGTTGGCGATGAACATCGGAATCCGCACGCAGCCGTGCGAGGCGGCGTACAGCGGGACGATGGTGTCGCCGTGAATGGCGTACGACCCGCCGATGAAGAACACCGGGTTGTACATCTCGCCCAGCGGGACCTTCACCCAGCCCGGCGCGAACCAGTGCGCCCGGTAGTTGCCGTCCGGGGTGATGGCCGGCCCGCAGGTCGCCGTGGGGTCACCCGGGCACGGGTAGTAATAGCCGCCACCGGGTGAGATGTGGCTGATCAGCTCGGGCACGTTGTGCCTGTACACCACCAGGTAGCCCAGCGTCAGGTGCACCTCGACCCGCCAGCTGCCGCCCTTGGGCACCAGCACCATCGGCTGCCTCGGGTGCACCAGCGCACGCTTCATGGCCCGGGTCAGGTTGTCCGGGTTGACCTTCGTCTGGACGCCCTGGGCCTCCTTGAACGCCCACACCGCTTCCTCGGTGTTCGGGCCGTACTGGCCGTCCGGCTTACCCGAGTAGTAGTGCAGGTAGTTCAGCCGCTCCTGGAGCCGCTTGACGGCTGCCCCTCTCGACCCGGGGCCCAGCGTCCCCTTCGGGGGCACGTAGGTAGCACCAACCGCGGGGGCACTGCGCGCGGCCGGCTTAGCCACCGCCGCACCCGCTGACCCTGCCTGGCTGAGCAGCCCGCCACCGAGCGCGGCCACCGCGCCCAGGGCCGCCAGCCATCCCCGCACCGTTCGCCTCATCCACGGCTCCTTCTGCACACTTCATTCCCTTATGGGAAATATTGACCACTTATCCAGACGTCTAATCATCGGCGCAGGTTGGCCACAGACCGGTTACAGCTGGGGGTTTTCTGGGGCAGCCGAGCCGGACACGCATGCTGCCACATCCCGGCCCCATCCTGGTGGTCCCACACCGGGTAGCATCCGGGTCGTGCGCACCTCGCGCTGGCAGGACTGGCCCGCCCCCCGGTTGCTGGCCGCCAAGCAGCAAGCCGGTACCCGGATCAGTGTGGTGATCCCGGCCCGGAACGAGCAGCGCACGGTGGGCCGGGTGGTCGCCGCGCTGCGCCAGGCCCTGGTCTCCGAGCTGCCGCTGGTGGACGAGATCGTGGTCATGGACTCCGACTCGGCCGACGCCACCGGCAGCGTGGCCGCCCGGGCCGGGGCCACCGTGCACCGGGCCAAGGACGTCGCGCCGGAGCTCGGCACGTTCCCCGGCAAGGGCGAGGCGCTGTGGAAGTCGCTCCTGGTCACCGGCGGCGACCTGCTGGTCTTCATGGACGCGGACCTGACCCGGTGGGGCCCGCACTTCGTCACCGGGCTGCTCGGCCCGCTGCTGGCCGATCCCCAGGTCCGCCTGGTCAAGGGGTTCTACGAGCGGGTGCGCACCGAAGACGACGGCTCCACCTCGACCGAGGGCGGCCGGGTCACCGAACTGGTCGCCCGCCCGCTGCTCAGCCTGTGGTGGCCGGAACTGGCCGGCGTGGTGCAGCCGCTGGCCGGGGAATGGGCGGCCCGCCGCGGCCTGATGGAGTCGCTGAGCATCCCGGTCGGCTACGGGGTCGAGCTGTCCACCCTGCTGGACACCGCCGCGCAGCATGGCCTGGACGCGCTGGCCCAGGTGGACCTGGGCTCCCGGGCGCACAAGCATCAGGCCGACCACGACCTGGCCGTGATGGCCGCGGAACTGCTGGTGGTAGCCGAGGCCCGGCGCGACCCCCCGGCCGGGCCCCCGGCAGACGCGACGCTGCGCCAGTTCGTCCGGGAAAACGGCACCGCCCGGCCGCGCTTCCGCCCGATCCCAACCCGCGAGCGCCCGCCGCTGGTGACCGTCCGGAGCGCCGTGGCCGCCCCGGGCCTGCCGGCGACCTAGTATGCCGAACGCCAGTGCCCCCCACCCGCTGCACCTCGGCGCGCGGACGTTCCCGCCGGACCGGCGGCTGGTCATGGCCATCGTCAACCGGACCCCGGACTCGTTCTACGACAAGGGTGCGACCTGGGACGAGGCCGCCGCGCTGGACCGGGTGCACGAAGTGGTCGCGGACGGCGCGGACATCCTGGACGTCGGCGGGGTGGCCGCCGCCCCAGGCGCCCCGGTGGACGTGGCCGAGGAGATCCGCCGCGTGGTGCCGTTCGTGGCCACGGTCCGGGCCGCCTACCCGGACCTGGTGATCAGCGTGGATACCTGGCGGCACCAGGTGGCCCGGGCCGTCTGCCAGGAAGGCGCGGACCTGCTGAACGACACCTGGGGCGGACAGGATCCGGCGCTACCCGGGGTGGCCGCCGAGTTCGGCGCCGGGCTGGTCTGCGCGCACGCCGGCCCGCTGGCGCCGCGGACCCGGCCGTTCCGGGTCGCCTACCACGACGTGATGGCCGACGTGCTGGACCGCACCCTGGGCCTGGCCGCGCGGGCCATGGCGGCCGGGGTGGACCCGGCCCGGATCCTGATCGACCCGGCGCACGACTTCGGCAAGAACACCTGGCAGTCGCTGGAGGTGACCCGGCGGCTGGACGAGATGGCCGGCACCGGCTGGCCGGTACTGGTGTCGCTGTCCAACAAGGACTTCGTCGGCGAGACGCTGGACCAGCCGCCCGCCGGGCGGCTGACCGGCACGCTGGCCACCACGGCGATCTGCGCCTGGCTGGGCGCCCGGGTGTTCCGGGTGCACCAGGTGGCCGAGACCCGCCAGGTACTCCGGATGGTCTCGGCCATCCGGGGCGAGCAGCCACCGGCCCGCACCGTCCGCGGGCTGGCCTGAGTGAACACCGCCGCCGCGCCATGATCACCGCCGCTGCCCTGTGCCCGTGGCCGCCGCTGCTGGTCCGCGAACTGACCGGCGCCGATCCCGTCCTCCCCGAGCTGCGCGACGCGTGCGCCGCCGCCGTCGCCGCGCTGCTGACCGACAGCCCCGACGTAGTCGCCGTGGTCGCGCCGGCCCCGGACACCACCACCTGGCCCGCCGACGGCCGCCTGAACACCGCCGCGTTCGGCGGCCTGCCGGCCAGCCCCACATCCGGCCCACGTAGCCCACATCCGGGCGACACCCAATCCGACATATGTAGGCTGCCACCGGGCGCTGGCGTTCGGGCGGAAAGGCCTGCGCTGCCACCGGCCGCCGGGATGGGGGCCTACCTGCTGGACCAGGCGGCCTACCGGGGGCCCCGGGTGATCTGGACGGTCAGCGAGGACGAGACGCCGGCCGGCTGCCGGAAGCTGGGCGCGGAACTGGCCGCGGCCGGCCAGCGGACCGCGCTGCTGGCGGTGGGCGACGGCAGCGCGCGGCGCGGGCCGAAAGCCCCCGGCGCGTTCGACGAGCGGGCGCCCGGGTTCGACGCCGGGGTGCAGCGCGCGGTCCAGGACGCCGACCTGGACGCGCTGCTGGCCGTTGACCCGGCGCTGGCCCGCGACCTGATGGCGACCGGCCGTCCGGCCTGGCAGGTGCTGGCGGGCGCGCTGGCCGACACGGCGCCAACCGCGGACGTCCGGTACGCCGGCGATCCGTTCGGCGTCATGTACCTGGTGGCCAGCTTCAGGCCGGCGAACTGAGTGCCCCTACTCTCCCGGGATGGCGGCCGCCGCTGACCCACGGGTGACCCCGCCGCCCCCGGTCAGCCGGGCCGCGATGATCACCGGGATCACGGTGAGCAGCAGCACCCCGACAACGACCACGTTCACCTCGGGCAGTTGCTGGCCGAGCCGGATCGCGCCGAAGATCCACAGCGGCAGTGTGTTCTGCGCGCCTGTCAAGCTCTAGACATACGACTGGATCCGTGCCGTGACCAGCCTGTAGCCACGGATTCCGCAGAGGCATGGTTCCGCCTCTTAGGTCGTCGCCTGCGGGGTACTGACCGTGACGTGAACGCAGTGCAGCGGCTGGTCAGCCGGGTGGACCACGCCCAGCAGGACCACCCCTGGCTGGCCTTCCCGATCGGGGTGTGGAAGAAGTTCGGCGACGACCAGGCCGGCAACCTGGCCGCGCTGATCGCCTACTACGCGTTCGCCTCGCTGTTCCCACTGCTGCTGGTGCTGGTCACCGTGCTGGACATCGTGCTGCGCAGCAACCCGCACCTCAAGCAGCAGGTGCTCGACTCGGCGTTCGGCCAGTTCCCGGTGATCGGATCGCAGCTCAAGACCGATCCGCACGCGCTGCAGGCGACCGGGCCCGCGCTGGTCATCGGAATCATCCTGACCTTCCTGGGTGCGCGCGGCGTGGCCGGGGCGGCGCAGAACGCGCTGAACACCGTGTGGGGCGTGCCGATGTACAAGCGCCCCGGTTTCCCGTGGTCGCTGCTGCGCCAGATCAGCCTGATGCTGGTGGTCGGGATCGGGCTGATCGCGAGCACCATCATTTCCGGGCTGGCCGGTAACGTCCCGTTTCTGAGCGGCACTGCCGCCCAGGCGGGCGCGATCGTGGTCTCGCTGGTGCTGAACGTGGGCGTGTTCTGGCTGGCCTTCCGGCTGGCCACGGCCAAGGAGATCGGCACCCGCACCATGCTGCCCAGTGCCGCCGTGGCCGCGGTCATCTGGCAGATCCTCCAGTTGCTGGGCACCTCCCTGGTCCACCGGCTGGCCGGCAGTTCCTCGGTGTATGGCGTGTTCGGCCTGGTCATCGGCTTGCTGGCCTGGCTCTATCTGGGCGCGGAGCTCATCTTGTACGCGATCGAGGCGAACGTGGTCGCGGCCCGGCGGCTGTGGCCACGCAGCCTGGCCCCGCCGCCGCTGACCCACGCGGACGAAGTCGCGCTCAGCATGTACGCGAAGAGCCAGGAGCGCCGGCCGGAGCAGGATATCGAGACCCACTTCACGCCGAACGGGGTGGCCACGCCAGCTCAGCCAGCCACGCCAGCTCAGCCAGCCAAGCCAGCCGGGCCGACCCGGCCGTCGCCTTCCTAGGGCTGCCGCCAGAGCAGCACGCCGCCGGTCCGGATCGGCGCCCGCCCGGTGAGTTCCCGGACCAGCCGGACCAGGGAGGGCCGGGTGCCCGGGCCGGCCACGATCGCGCTGGCGCCCCAGTACGCCATGTCCCGCTGGAACCGGGCGCGCAGCGCCGGAGTGACCTGCGGCGCCGGCTGGCCCTGCTCGACCTGGATGAACGTGCTGGCCGTCGGCACCGGTCCGGGGCCCTCCATGAACGCCTCCCCACCGGGAGCCGGCCCAATGAAGTAACCGCCCGGCATCTGGAACGCCAGGCCGGCGGCGGCCTGCCAGGCCAGCGGCTGAGTCTGGGTGGCGGTGGGGTACGGCAGGACGACTACGGTCCGGCCGGCCGGCAGCCAGCGGGTGCTGGCGTTAAAGAAAAGTGGGGTTTTGCTGGCTGGGGTGACCGCGTAGGGCCGCGCGGCCAGCGGTGCCAGGCAGACGAGAGCGAGCGCCACGGCCAGCCCCCGGCCGGTCCGGTCCCAGTGCGTGGCCAGCCAGTCCAGGCCGAGCGCGAGCAGCCCGCCCGCGGCCAGCGCAACCACGAACGCGAACCGGTCGGGCAGCGCGGAGCCGAAGATCGGCCAGCGCTCGGCGATCTCCCAGGGCAGCCGGACCGCGGTCAGCCGGCCGTTCACCAGCAGCGGGCTGCCCAGCGAGAACAGCGCGAAGAGCAGGCCGGTGCCGAGCAGCAGCCGCGGATACAGCCCGGTGATCCGGAGCAGCCCGGTGAGCAGCGCGGCCAGCAGCAGCGGCAGGCCCAGGTAGGCCAGGTACTCGGCGGGGCCGCCGCCGTAATGCGCGGCGAACGCCGAACTGGCCGGGGTGGACAGCCAGAACCGGTGCGACGGCTCGATGAAGCCGCGCAGGTCGGCTTCGAAGAACGACAGCGTGAACGGGCTGCCGTGCTGGTGCAGCGGCCCGAACAGCTGCAGCCAGAGCGGGCCGGCGCAGATGACCAGGAACACCACGGCCGCGACCGCGCCGCCGCGGCCCAGCCGGGCCAGCCCGGCACGGGTGATGGTCCGTGGTGCGGTGAGCAGCAGCAGCGCGCCGCACACCACGACGGCCAGGCCGGCCTGGAACAGGATCTCCTCGTCGATGAACAGCTGCCCGGTGGCGGCCAGGCCGAGGGCCAGCCCGCCGCCCAGCGGTGCGCGGCGGCCGGCAGCCAGGTCGAGCACCAGCAGCAGGATGACCGGCAGCAGGCCGATCAGCACCAGGTCCAGGTGGCCGAGCCCGGCGGCCAGCACGGCCGGGGAGAAGCCGAACACCAGCCCGCCCACCGCGGCCGCCCAGTCGCTGCAGACGATCCGGCGGAGCAGCGCGAACGCGCACACCGGCCCGGCGGCCAGGCCGAGCACGAACAGCGCGTTGTAGGCGGCCAGCGGGCCGGCCAGCGCGGTGACCGGGCTGATGATCAGGGCCGGCACGAGCAGCGGGGTGTTCCACATCCCGTTCACCCCGGCCGGCGCGTTCATCGTGGCGAACAGCAGCGGATCGTGCCCGTGCAGCACGGCCCACGGCCCGTGCACCAGGTACCACTCGAACAGCCGGACGTCGTCCGGGTTTCCGGCGATCATGCGCTGCCCGAACCCGCCGAGCAGGCGCCAGGTCAGGTACAGCGAGATGACCACCGACACCGCCGCCATGGCGGCATACGGCGCCGCCGCCGCCAGCCCGGCCCGGCTGGGACGCCACCGCGGGCTGGCCGCGGGCCTCGCCGCGGCCGGCAGCGTGTCCGCGCTATCCACGCCCCCAGTCTTCCCGCTATCCGCCGTGGCCCGTGGGTGATGTGGCTGATGTGCCCAGAGCGTCATTTGTGATCCTGGTCGCCCGGGCCGGCAACCACATGAATGAAACAGCCATGCGCACCAGCCGCATGGCGGAAACAACCATGTCGTTGCCGGGGCGAGTCGCTCGGGCTGGTGGGATTGCCGGGCGCGGGGCCTGCCGGGCGATTTGGGGCTGGTGCGGCCGGGCGAGGCGGTGAGCTTGGGCGCGGGGGCCGCTGGTGCTTGAGTTGGTGGGGCCGGCGGTCAGGTGCTGGACTTGGCGTGGGCGGGCGGGCGCTGGCCGTCCCCCGGCTGCTGGCCGTTCGCGGCGCGCTGGCGGAGACGCTCGCGCTGCGGGCGGACGGTGTACTTCGGGTCGCGGGCCGACGCGCGGCCGGCCTCGAAGATGCCCAGCCTGGTCAGCGCGGACGAGGCGAGCAGCGCGGCGCCGGACAGCGCGGCGGCCGCCCGCTGGCCGCGGCCCGGCCGCAGGCCGCCGGACAGCACCGCCCCGGCCAGCCCGGCTGCGGTCAGCACCTCGGCCGCCTCCATCAGCTTTCCGGACCGCCCGGACTGGTACGGCTCGGCCGTCTCGCCCAGCCGGCGCAGCAGCAGGTTCTTCGCGGTCAGTTCCGTGGCCGCGCCGAGCACCGCGAACCGGACCGCCTGGCCAGCCTGGTCCGACGGCGCGGCGATCATGCCGAAGCCGCCCGCGGCCGAGGCGGCCGACCCGGCGAACAGGTACGGCATCTCGCGGTACGCCTCATGCCAGGCGGGCACGGCCGTGTTGCAGATCAGTGCCGCGGTGTAGGTGCAGACACCCGCGCCGGTGGCGGCCGCCGCGGCGGTGGCGGCCGCGCCGGTCCGCGGCAGCCGGCCGGTCACCGCGCTGGCCGCGGCGACCGTGGCCGCGCCACCGAACGCGGACAGCAGCCAGGACCCGACGCTCATCGGTGAGGTGACCTTGGCCACCCGGAGCATGTTGACGAAGCGCGCCGGACGGCCGAGGTCGGCGACCAGGGCGGCCGCCGACAAGCCGATCGACCCGACCGCGCACACCTTCGACGCCCGGGCCAGCTCATCGCGGCCGGTCGCGTGGGCGAAACCGGCCAGCACCGACGAGGCGCCGGCCAGGCCGCCGAAGAACAGGTAGCCGCCGACGTCCCGGGCGCTCCACACCGGCTCCTTGATGATCGGCTTGCCGTAGTAGGAGTCGGGCTGGGCCCGCGGCACCATGAGCTCCTCGCCACGCCGGCGCCTGCCGCCATCCCCCCGCCCGCCATGCCGCTGGCCGTTCCCGGCCCGCCGGTCCCGCTCGTGCTGGCCCCGGCCGTGCACGCCGAAAAGGTCCCGGGCCCCGGTCATGGCCGCAGGTTCCGGCCCAGGGCGGTGACCAGCCCGCCGGCCAGCAGCGCCGCACCCGCGGTGGCCACGTGCCGCCACATCCGCGGCAGGTCCCGGGTGGTGACGACCGGATCCGGCGGCAGCCCGTACACCTCCGGCTCATCCAGCAGCAGGAAGAACGCCCCTCCCCCGCCGATGCCGTCGGCCGGGTCATCCAGGTACAGCCGGGCCCCGGATTCTCCCGCCAGCCGCAGCTCCTCGACCCGCAGCGCGGCCCGCTCGCGCAGTTCGTCCACCGGGCCGAACTGGATCGACTCGGTCGGGCAGGCCTTGGCGCAGGCCGGCTCCAGGCCGTCCCCGATCCGGTCGTAGCACAGCGTGCACTTCCACGCCCGGCCGTCCCCCTCGCGCCGGTCGATGACGCCGAACGGGCAGGCCGGCACGCAGTACCCGCAGCCGTTGCAGATGTCCGACTGGACCACCACGGTGCCGAACTCGGTGCGCATCAGCGCCCCGGTCGGGCAGACGTCCAGGCAGGCCGACTCGGTGCAGTGCTTGCACACGTTGCTGGACATCAGCCAGCGGGACCCGTCCGCGCCACCCACCGCGGCCCCATCACCTCCAGCGCCGTCGCCCGGCCGCTGGATCTGCTCGATGAACGCGACGTGCCGCCAGGTCGAGGCGCCCAGGCCGCCGGTGTTGTCGTAGGACATCCCGGTCAGCTCGATGCCGTCCTCCGGCACCGCGTTCCACGTCTTGCAGGCCACCTCGCACGCCTTGCAGCCGATGCACACCGAGGTGTCGGTGAAGAAGCCCATCCGGGGCGGGTGCTCGTGGTACCCGGCGTAGGCCGCCGGGTCTTCGAGTTGGCTGCTCATCTCACACCTGGGTCCCTGTCTCGTCGGTGATGCCCGCCCGCTGCTGGTAAGACCGGATCAGGTCGCGCAGCGCCGGCCCGCGCGGCCGGCGGCCAGGCTGGATGTCCACCGCCATCGCCTTGACCTCCTGGATGTGCACGTTCGGGTCCAGGGCCAGGTGGGACAGTTCGTTGGCCGCGTCGCCGGTGGTCAGCCCGTTCGGCCCCCAGTGCCAGGGCAGCCCGATCTGGTGCACCGTCCGGCCGCCCGCCTGCAGCGGCTTCATCCGCTTGGTGACCAGCACCCGCGCCTCTATCGCGCTGCGCGCGCTGATGATGGTGGCCCAGCCCATGTGCTCGAGCCCGCGCTCGGCGGCCATTTCCGGGGACACCTCGCAGAACATGGCGGGCTGCAGCTCGGCCAGGTAGGGCAGGAACCGGGACATCCCGCCCGCGGTGTGATGCTCGGTCAGCCGGTAGGTGGTGGTCACGTACGGGAACACCTCGGACCCGGGCTCGCGGCCGCTGGGCTGGAACCGGTCATCGCGGCTCTTGAGGATCTCCCGCACCGGGTTGCGCTGCTGGCCGTAGAGCAGGTTGGCCAGCGGCGACTCCTGCGGCTCGTAGTGCGCCGGCAGCGGGCCATCGACCAGCCCGGCCGGAGTGAACAGCCACGCCTTGCCGTCGGCCTGCATGATGAACGGGTCGATGCCGGAGATCGCGGCCACACCCTCCGCGCCGGCCGGCGGCCGGTAGGACGGCGGCCGGTCGGCGATGAAGTCGGCGTTGTCGTACCCGGTCCACTTGCCCTGCTCGGCGTCCCACCAGACGTACTTCTTGCGCTCGCTCCACGGCTTGCCGTCCGGGTCGGCTGAGGCCCGGTTGTAGATGATCCGCCGGTTGGCCGGCCAGGCCCAGCCCCACTCCGGGGCGACCCAGTTCTGCTCCTGACCGGGCTTGCGCCGGGCGGCCTGGTTCACCCCGTCGGCCCGCACCCCGCAGTAGATCCAGCAGCCGCTGCTGGTGGACCCGTCGGACTTCAGCTGAGTGTAGGAGGACACCGGCTTCCCGTCCGCGTCCCAGCCGTTGACCTCGGCCAGCACCGCCTCGGCGCTCGGCTCGGCGACCTCGCCCTCGGTCGGGTAGTCCCAGGTCAGGTCCAGCACCGGCCGGTCCATGTCGGCGCTGGAGCCGGCCAGCTTGGCCCGGATCCGGCGGCCCAGGTGGTAGGTGAACCACAGGTCGCTGCGCGCGTCGCCGGCGGGCTCGACCGCGGTGTGGTGCCACTGCAGCATCCGCTGCGTGTTGGTGAAGCTGCCGCTCTTCTCGGTGTGCGCCGCGGCCGGCATGAAGAACACCTCGGTCTTGATGTCCTCGGTGCGCATCTCGCCGGTCTCGATCTCCGGGCCGTTCTTCCAGAACGTCGCGCTCTCGATCATCACCAGGTCGCGGACCACCAGCCAGTCCAGGTTGGCCAGGCCCAGCCGCTGCATCCGCGCGTTGGCCGAGCCGACCGCCGGGTTCTGCCCGAACAGGAAGTAGCCGGTGCAGGTCCCCTCGATCTGCGCCTGCACCGTGGGGTAGGTGCTGTGGTCGCCGGTCAGCCGGGGCAGGTAGTCGAAGCAGAACTCGTTGTCCGCGGTGGCCGCGTCGCCCCAGTACGCCTTCAGCAGGCTGACCATGTAGTCCTTGGTGTTGGCCCAGAACCCCTTCTGCGTCCGCTCCGCCTCGACATAGGCGTCCAGGTCGTCCGGCCGGTCGTGGTGCGCGAACGGCATCGGCAGGTAGCCGGGCAGCAGGTCGAACAGGGTCGGGATGTCTGTCGAGCCCTGGATGGACGCGTGCCCGCGCAGCGCCAGGATGCCGCCGCCGGGCCGGCCCATGTTGCCGAGCAGCGCCTGCAGGATGGCCGCAGTCCGGATGTACTGCACGCCCACGGTGTGCTGCGTCCAGCCCAGGCTGTACACGAACGCGGTGGTCCGGTCCCGGCCCGAGTTCTCGGTGACCAGCCGGGCCACCTCGAGGAACTGCTCCTCGGGCACCCCGGCCACCTCGGCCACCACCTCCGGCGTGTACCGGGCGAAATGCCGCTTGAGTATCTGCAGCACACAGCGCGGGTGCTGCATGGTCGGGTCGGTGTCCGGCTCCGGGTGCGCGGCCGCGCCGCCCGAGCCGTGCGCCTCACCGCGGGCCGCCTCGCGCACTTCCCGCTTGTGCTGCCGCTGCATGCCACGCGCCCCACTGGCCGGGGCGATCGCCTCGTCGCCCTGGTAGCTCCACGACTCCCAGTCATAGGTGCGGTGCTCCGGGTCGAACCCGGAGAACAGCCCGTCCAGGTCCTCGGTGTCCCGGAAGTCCTCGCTGATGATGGTCGGGCCGTTGGTGTAGTTGGCCACGTACTCGTGGAAGTACTTGCCGTGCTGCAGCACGTAGTTGATCAGGCCGCCGACGAACGCGATGTCCGCGCCGGCCCGGATCGGCACGTGCAGGTGCGCCACCGCGCTGGTCCGGCTGAACCGCGGGTTGACGTGGATGATCGTGGCGCCGCGCCGCTTGGCCTCCATCACCCACTGGAACCCGACCGGGTGGGCCTCGGCCATGTTCGAGCCCTCGATCAGGATGCAGTCCGAGTTCTGCAGGTCCTGCTGGAACGTGGTTGCGCCGCCGCGGCCAAAGCTAGTCCCCAGACCGGGGACTGTGGAGGAGTGTCAAATCCGGGCCTGATTCTCGATCTGCACCGCGCCCAGGGCAGTGAACAGCTTCTTGATCAGGTAGTTCTCTTCGTTGTCCAGGGTCGCCCCGCCCAGGCTGGCGAAGCCCAGCGTGCGCCGGGTGCGCCGCCCGTCGAGTTCCTCCTGCCAGCCCTTACGCCGGGCGTCGATGACCCGGTCGGCGATCATGTCCATGGCCGTGTCCAGGTCCAGGCTCTCCCACCCGGTGCCGCCCGGCCGGCGGTAAAGCACCTGGTACTGGCGGCTGTCCCCGGTGGTCAGCTGCAGGCTGGCCGAGCCCTTGGGACACAGGTGGCCGCGGCTGACCGGCGAGTCCGGGTCGCCCTCGATCTGGGTGACCTTCTCGTCCTTGACGTAGACGTTCTGCCCGCAGCCCACCGCGCAGTACGGGCAGACCGACTTGACCACCCGGTCCGCGGTGGCGGTCCGCGGCCGCAGCCCGTCGCTGACCTCGCTCTTGGCCGCCGCGCCGAGCCCGAGCCGGTCCGCGCCGGTCAGCTGGCGGTACACCGGCCAGGAGTCGATCCAGGTGCGCTTGCCCATAGCATCACCGTCCCGGCCCGGTTAGTTTCCCCGCCAGCCCCTAGCTAACCACTCCGGTCCCAGCCACCGCAGCCCAGGTTCCGGTGAGGAGGCGCCTAGCATGAAAGCATGCCAGGTTCCGCGGGTGTGGTGCTGGCCGGTGGGCGGTCGTCCCGGATGGGCACGCCCAAGGCGGCCCTGGAGTGGCACGGCTCGACGCTGCTCCGCCGGACCGTCGGCATCCTGGCCCGGGTGACCGGCGGCCCGGTCGTCGTGGTCCGGGCGGCCGGCCAGCCGCTGCCCGCGCTGCCGCCGGGCGTCGAGGTGGTGGACGACCCGCGGGACGGCGTCGGCCCGCTGCAGGGCATCGCGGCCGGGCTGGCCGCGCTGGCCGGCCGGTCCGACGTCGCGTTCGTCAGCGCTACCGACCTGCCGTTCCTGCATCCCGCGTTCGTCGCCCGGGTGCTCCGTGCGCTCGACTCGGAGCGCGCCGACGTGGCGCTGCCGGTAGCGCGCGGCTACCCGCAGCCGCTGGCCGCCGCGTACCGCACCGCGCTCGCTCCCGCCGTGGAACGGCTCATTATTGCCGAACGCCAGCGCCCGGCGTTTCTGTTCGCGGAGTGCGCGGTCGTCCGGCTGGACGAGCCGGCGCTGCGCGCCGACCCCGTACTGGCCGCGGCCGACCCGGCGCTGGACTCGGTGGTCAACGTGAACGAGCCCGCCGACTACCAGAAGGCCCTGGCCGCGCCCGCGCCCCAGGTGACGATTCAGCGGTTTGGCACGCTGGCTGACGGGCAGCGTGGCCCGCAGCCGGCCCACGCCGCCACCGTGGCCGAGGCGGCGGCGGCCGCCGGGGTCCCCTTCGACGGGCACATAGTGGCCGCGCTGAACGGCGACCAGGTCACCCGGGACGGTGAAACCCCGCTCGTCGGCGGGGACATCGTACTGTTCATGACGGCCGACGCGGGAGGCTGAGCGGTGATGCCCACGACGGCGGCTAGAGCTACAGATGTCGGCTAACGGCAGGGCCCAATGACGGCAGGCGGCTACTTCGGCCAGGCACTCGTCGTCGACGTCGGCGGCGGCACGTCCTCCCGGCTGCCGCTGCCCGATGAGGTGCTCCGCGCCTACCTGGGCGGGGCCGGTCTCGGCACCTGGCTGATGCACCGGCTCGGCCCGCCCGGCATTGATCCGCTGGCCCCGGCCGCCCCGCTGGCGTTCGTGTTCTCCCCGCTGGTCGGCACCCCGCTGACCACCAGCGCCAAGTTCGCCGTGGTGGCCAAGTCGCCGCTGACCGGCATGCTGAACGACGCCCTCTCATCCAGCCAGTTCGCCATCGCGGGCAAGCTGACCGGCCAGGATGCCATCGTTCTGAAGGGTGCTTGTGCTCAGCCATCTGCGGTGCTGGTGGATGGCACGGGCGCGCGGGTGATCGGCGCGGCGGAGTTGTGGGGCCTGCCCGCGGCGGAGGCGGAGCGGCAGCTGCGGGACCACCTCGGCCAGGGCTGGCGGATCGCGGCCATCGGGCCGGCCGGGGAGCGCGCCGTCCGGTACGCGACGATCTCGCATGACGGGCGGCACGCCGGGCGGGGCGGCCTGGGCGCGGTGCTCGGCGCCAAGCGGGTCAAGGCGGTCGCGGTCCGCGCCGCCACCAAGATCAGCCCGGCCGACCCGGACGCGCTGCTGGCCGCCGCGCGCGACCTGCGGGCCCGCTCGTTCGGGCCGGCCACGGCCAAGTACCGCGAGCTGGGCACGCTGGGTAACCTGCTGGCCTTCAACGCGCTGGCCACACTGCCTACCCGCAACTTCCAGGCGGCCAGCTTCGAGGCCGCGCCGCAACTGGCCGCCGAGGAACTGGCCGGGCTGCGCAAGGTCGCCCGGCACAGCTGCGCGTCCTGCACGATCGGCTGTGAGCACATCTACCAGGCGCGCGGCGGGAAGAAGATGCGCGCCGAGTACCAGAACGTGTTCGCGCTCGGCCCGATGTGCGGGGTGGCCGACCCGGACGCGGTGCTCGCGGCCGGTGCGCGCTGCGACGAGCTGGGCCTGGACACGATCTCGGCGGGCGGCACCATCGCCTGGGCCATGGAGTGCGCCGAGCGCGGGCTGATCGACGCGCCGTGGCTGCGGTTTGGTGACCCGTCGGCGTTGCTCCGTGCGCTGACCGAGATCGGCGAGCGGAGCAGCCCGCTCGGCGACCTGCTGGCCGACGGCTCGCGGCGGGCCGCGGCCCGGATCGGCGGCGGGTCGGCCGCGTTCGCGCCGCACGTCAAGGGCCTGGAGCTGCCCGGCTACGAGCCGCGCACGCTGCAGGCCATGGCCCTCGGCCTGGCCGTGAACGCGCGCGGCGCGGACCACAACCGGTCCGGCGCCTACGCCGCCGACCTGTCCGGTGACTATGACCGGCTGGCGGGTGGCGCGGCCCAGGTGGCCGGCGCGATCGAGACCGAGGACCGGGCCGCGGTCATGGACTCGCTGATCCTGTGCAACTTCCTCCGCGGCGTGTTCACCGAGCCGTTCGCCGAGTGGGCCGCGCTGCTCGCCGCGGTCACCGGCTGGCCGGTGGACGAAGCCGAGCTGCGCGCGACCGCGCGCCGGATCGTGCTGGCCAAGCGCTGGTTCAACATCCGGGAGGGCTGGCAGCCGGCCGACGACTGGCTGCCGGACCGGCTGCTGTCCGAGCCGGTGCCGCTCGGCTCGGGGCGGGTGGCCACGCTGACCGCGGACCGGCTGCGCACGATGATCGACGGGTACTACACGGCCCGCGGCCTCGACCCGCAGGGCCACCCGCACCCGTCCGATCTGGCCGGCCTTCATCTGCTGTAGCCCCAGTACGTGGCGCTGCCCCGTCGTCGCGTTGCGGGGACGGCGGGGCAGCGGTTGGCGGCGCCTCTTACTCGTGCGCGGCCATCTCCTGGTGCGCGGCGGCTGGGACGGCCTGGCGGCTGCCCCGCCGCGCGGCGATCCGGCGGGCCCGGACGGCCAGCGAGCCGGTGCGGGCCAGCAGCATGGCCACCGACAGGAAGATCAGGCCGTCGGTCAGCGCGGCCACGGTGATCTGGTTGGTGATCATCCAGTGGCCCAGCTGCGCGCCGAACAGGTGCGTCGAGCCGTAGCTGAAGAAGATCCGGGCCCCGACCACCACAATCCAGATCAGCGCGTAGGGCGCGCCCGCCCAGGTGCTGGCCCGGCCGGCCTGCTCGTCATGGGAGACGCGCATGAACGCGGCGGCCAGCACGCCCAGCGCCAGCCCGGCCGCGGTGGCCGCGGCTTCCAGGGCCAGGCCGCTGCCGGCGGTGGCCACGCCCTTGAAATAGAACGGGACGATGATCGCGGCGGCGATGAACGGGCGGATCAGTCGCAGCGGGGTGACCCTGCGCTGGCCCAGATCGGAGATCAGCACCACGGCGAGGATGATGAGGTTGGGGATCAGGACGCTGGCGGTCATCGGAGGGCTCCTAGCTGAGCTGGTCGGTTCGTTTTCGTTACGCCCAGAACGCTAGGCAGCCGGCCTCGCCCGGCGCGTCGGCCCGCGGCTTGAC
This sequence comes from uncultured Actinomycetes bacterium, assembly GCA_963834705.1. Lineage (GTDB taxonomy): Bacteria > Actinomycetota > Actinomycetes > Streptosporangiales > Streptosporangiaceae > RYN-230. The sequence goes on along the minus strand of CAWICV010000013.1, from coordinate 397,478 downwards.
TCCGGGTCGAGGCTGGGTGGAGGGCTGGGTGGAGGGCAGGGTGGAGACCGGCATCTCCACCCGGCGTCAACCCGCGCGCCGATGACCGCCGTGGGCTGGCCCGGATACGTTGAGTGCGTGCTTCGCTCCCTGTTCTCGGACCGGGCGCTGGCCGCCGCCCCCGGCGCGCTGGACGTCTCGCCGATCCTGGTCGCGGTGCGCAGCATCGTCCTGGTGATGGTGCTGGTCACGGTGCCGCTGGCCGAGCCGCGCCTCGGCGCCGGCGCGCAGGGCACGGCGCTGGCCGTCGCCCTCGGGGTGTGCGTGGCCGGCGGGGTGGTCTGGTTCTTCGCCCGGGGCCGCGAGCGGGTGACCGTGGTGACGCTGGCCGTGCTCGGCGTGGCCGGCGGCACGCTGGCCGGGCTGTCCCCGCTCAGCACGGCCATCGCGGTGGGCTGCGTGGTCACCGCCACCGTCGGCGCCCGGCTGAACACCGAGATCTCGATGGCCATCACCGCGGCCACGGTGGCCGCGTTCCTGGTCGCCGGGCTGGCCACCGGGACACCGGCCGAGGCGCTGCTGGGCTACCCGCTCACGTTCATCGGGCTGTGGGCGCTCGGCCTGACCCGGCACGCCTACCTGATCCGGGCCGAACTGGCCGAGCAGGCGCTGGCCGAGACCCGCCGGGCCCGCGAGGCCGAGACCGAGGCGGCCGCGCTGGCCGAACGGGCCCGGATCGCCCGGGAGATTCACGACGTGCTGGCCCACTCGCTGGCCGCGGTGTCGGTCAACCTGGAGGCGGCCGAGGCACTGCTCGGCACGCTGCCCACCGGCCGCCCGGAACTCGGCCAGGCGATCGAGTGCATCGGCCGGGCCAGCGTGTTCACCAAGGAGGGCCTGGCTGATGCCCGGCGGGCCATCCTGGCCCTGCGCGACGACGCGGCGCCGCTGGCCGACCAGCTGGCGGAGCTGGTCAAGGAGTACGGCACCGACGGCGACGTCCCGGTTGACCTGGTCAGCACCGGCTCGCCGCGGCCGGTCCCGGCCGAGGCCGGGCTGGCCGTGTACCGGACCGCGCAGGAGGCGCTGACCAACGCGCGCAAGCACGCGCCGGGCCAGCCGGTCCGGCTCACCCTGGGCTATGCCCCGGCCGAGCTCACCCTGCAGGTCGTCAATCCGCTATCCACCCCCCAAATTGAACGTCCGCTGGCCGCCAGTGGCGCTGGCTACGGACTCACCGGCCTGCGGGAACGCGCCGCCCTGAGCGGGGGCACGCTAACCGCGGGGCCGGCCGGCGGGGAATGGCGGGTAAGCCTGAGAATTCCGGCATGAGCCCGGAGGAGCCCGCCGCCCAACCGGTCACCGTCGTCGTCGCGGACGACCAGTCTGCGGTCCGCGAAGGCCTGGTGCTGCTGCTCGGCACGCTGCCCGGCATTGCCGTGGCAGGTGAGGCCGCGGACGGTGACGCCGCGGTCAACCTGGTCGCGATGGTGCACCCGCAGGTCGCGCTCATGGACCTGAACATGCCGGGCTGTGACGGGGTGGCCGCGACCCGGCGGATCACGGCCGATCACCCGGGGACCCGGGTCGTCGTGCTGACCACGTATGCGGACGACGACTCGATCATCGGCGCGCTGCAGGCCGGGGCGCTCGGCTACCTGACCAAGGACGCGACCCGGGCGGAGATCGGCCGGGCGGTGCTGGCCGCCGCGGCCGGGCAGGCCGTGCTCGACCCGGGGGTGCAGCGGCGGCTGGCATCGGCCGCGGCACGTGCCCCCGAACCTGCCCGCCCGGGTGACACTGCGCCTGCCGACGGAGACCTGACGCCGCGCGAGGCCGAGGTGCTCCGGCTGATCGCGGCCGGCCAGTCCAACCGGGAGATCGCCCGGTCGCTGTTCGTCAGCGAAGCCACGGTCAAGACGCACGTGAACCGGATCTTCGCCAAGACAGGCTCGCGGGACCGCGCCCAGGCCATGCGCTACGCCTACGCCCACGGCTACGCCGAGCCGAGCTGACGCTGACGCTGACGCACGCGCGCCGTTGCGAGGGTGCGAGCGCGAACATCCATCCGCCTCGCGTCTGAGCGGGCCGTCGTCTCATTTCTTGACAGACCAGGTAACTAAACACCTATAGTCCTAGGTACCTAGTTAAAGTGAGGTCCGTGGTGATCGAGTTTCACTTGGACGCCCGCTCGGGGGTCGCGCCGTACCGGCAGCTGATCCACCAGGTGCGGCACGCGCTGCGGCTGGGCCTGCTGCACGAGGGTGACCAGCTACCGAAGGTCAAAGACGTGGTCGCCGGGCTGGCGATCAACCCGAACACGGTGCTCAAGGCGTACCGGGAGCTGGAGTACGAGGGACTGGTGGCGGCCCGGCCGGGGATCGGCACGTTCGTGACCGGCACGCTGGACGGCGGCTCGCTGGCCGCGCACCAGCCGTTGCGCCGCGACCTGCAGCGGTGGCTGGGCGAGGCCCGGCGCGCCGGGCTGGACGATGAGTCCATCGAGGCCCTGTTCGCCAGCACTTTTCGGTCCGCAGCTGAGGGGGACATAGCGTGATGACCGTCATCGAAACCAGGGATCTCGGCAAGCGGTACCGCAGCACGTGGGCGCTAGCCGGGTGCACGCTGTCTGTCCCGGCCGGGCACGTCGTCGGCCTGGTGGGGCCGAACGGGGCCGGGAAGACCACCCTGATCAACCTGGCCACCGGGATGCTGGCGCCGAGTGCCGGCACGATCGAGGTGCTCGGCGGGCGGCCCGCGGCCGGCCCGGCGCAACTGCCAAAGTTGGGTACCTGGCCCAGGACGCGCCGCTGTACGCCGGGTTGCCGGTCGCCGATCACCTGCGGCTGGGCGCGCACCTCAACCCGGGCTGGGACGCGGACCTGGCGCGCCGCCGGGCCGGGCGGCTGGGCCTGGACCCGAAGCAGAAGGCCGGGACGCTGTCCGGCGGGCAGCGCGCTCAGCTCGCGCTCACCCTGGCCGTCGCGAAGCGGCCCGAGCTGCTGATCCTGGACGAGCCGGTGGCCAGCCTCGATCCGCTGGCCCGCCGCGAGTTCCTCCAGGACCTGATGGAATCCGTCGCCGAGCAGCAGGTCAGCGTCGTGCTCTCGTCACACCTGATCAGCGACCTGGAACGGGCCTGCGACTACGTGATCGTGCTGGTTGACTCCTGGGTGCGGGTCGCCGGGCCGGTCAACGAACTGCTGGCCACCCATCACCTGCTGTCCGGCCCACGCCGCGACCCAGCCTCGCTGCCGGACGGGCTGCAGGTCATCGCAGCCAGCCACACCGACGTGCAGACCACGCTGCTGGTCCGCACCAGCGGCCCGGTCCTCGACCCGGCCTGGACGGTGTCCGAGGTGGGCCTGGAAGACCTGGTGCTCGCCTACATGAAGCAGGCCGCCCGACCCGCGCCCCGCAACGACCACCGCCACCTGGAGGTCCGGAAATGATCTGGCTGACCTGGCGCCAGTTCCGCGCCCAGGCCGCCGTCGCGGCCGTGGCGCTGGCGGCGTTCGCGATCCTGCTGGCCGCCACCGAATCGCACCTGTCCAGCACGTACAGCAGCAGTGGCCTCCTTACCTGCCACGGCAATGCCTGCGCGGGGCTGGCCAGCCAGTTCCTGGGCCAGCTGTCCAACGGAGGAGGCTTCCTCATCCCCGCAGCCAGTACCTACATGATCCTGTATTTCCTCAGTGTCCTGGTCATCCTCATCACGCCCGCCATCACCGGCGTCTTCTGGGGTGCTCCGCTGATCGCCCGCGAACTGGAGGCCGGGACCTTCCGGCTAACCTGGAATCAGAGCGTCACCCGGACCCGGTGGCTGGCGGTCAAGCTCGCGCTGACCGGGGCGGCCGCCATGGCCGTGACCGAGGCGTTCAGCCTCATCCAGGCCTGGTGGGCGGCCCCCATTGGCAAGGCCGTCGGGCTCGGCGGCAGCTCCTCGATATTCAGCGAGGGCCGGTTCGGCTGGTTCGTCTTCCCCACCCACGGCATCACCCCGCTGGGCTACGCCGCGTTCGGCTTCGCGCTCGGCGTCACCGCCGGGCTGCTCACCCGGCGCCCGATTCCCGCCATGGCCATCACCCTGGCCATCTTCGCCGCCGTCCAGTTCATCACCCCGCTGTTCCTCCGCCCGCACTTGTTCCCGACCAACCAGACGACCGCCACGATGGCGGCCGTGGGAGCCAACGTCAGTCTCAGCGCCAATCCCAAGCTGGCGGTCACCGCCAGCGCCGTCCCCGGCCAGCCGGGAGCCTGGATCATGTCCAGCCAGGGCGTCAACGCCGCCGGGCAGCCGGTCAGAATCATTCCCGCGGCCTGCGAGCAGGCGGTATCGGGCTCCTTGGGCTCGCACCGAGGAACCACGGTGGGTCCAGGCTCAACCGCGCTGAACAACTGCGTGGCCAGACACGGGATCCGGGTCGCCGAAAGCTACCAGCCCGCCAGCCACTACTGGCCCCTCCAGTGGTCCGAGACCGGGATGTTCCTCGCCCTCGCCCTGGCCCTGGCCGGGTACTGCTTCTGGCGGCTCAGCCGCCGCCGCTCCTGACAGACGTCCCCGCACCGCGCGGGGTCGTAGCAGTGGCCGAGCCGGCCGCAGCGGGAGTGGCCGCGGGGCAGGACGAGTCACTGCCCGACGCCGTGCCCCCGTGCCGTGCCGGGCGTGCCGCGCCGGGCCGTGCCGCGCCGGGCCGGCTGGCACCACGGAGCCGGTCAACCATCTGACACTGTGCTTACGACCTGCCGAGGTCCCGGCCGGCCGCTTGGACCGGCCGGTAACCTGATGGAAACCCCCAGCCCGGATTGGGAGATCAGCCGTGAGCCTGCCCACTCGACAGCAGCGCAGTTTGGACCGCATCGAGCGGAAGCTGATCGCCTCGGACCCGGTGCTGCACTCCTGGTTCGCCATTTTCACCCGGCTCACCTGGGATGAGGAAATGCCCCGGATCGAGGAGGTGCGCGCCCGGCTGGCCCGGTTCGCCGGCTGGCTGGCCCGGCGCACGTTCCCGGTGCGGCGGCGGATGCCGCACCTGTCCACCCGGGCCAAGGCCATTCTGTTCTTCCCCGCCGCGCTGGCCGTGATGGTCGTCACCCTGCTGGTCGGGGCCAGCGGGCCGGCCATGCAGCGCTGCGCGACCAGCGTCCGGATGCCCGCCACCGAGCTGGTGGTCAAGGCGCGGCAGTGCCGGCTCAACTTCCATCTGGTGCACGCGCCGCTGTTCGGGCACTAGCCCGGGTCCGGCTCCGCCGGGTCTGAGTCGGGGCCTGGGCCTGCGTCAGCCGGCGGCAGCCCGCGGCTCCGCCTGATCTCCGCGTCGGTCATGAAGGTGAACATCCGCGGCCCGGTGGCCAGCGGCGCGGGGGTGCCGGTGAACCGGTGCGCGCCGGCCCCGAACGGCAGCGCCGGGTCGGACACCCACAGCGGCTCGAAGCCCAGTTCGGCGAACCAGTCGCAGATCTGCGGGATCAGGTCCGGCGCCCAGCGGCCCCGGGTCCAGATGACGGTGCCGCCGTGGGCACACAGCTGCGGCAGGTATCCGATGGTTCGCCGGATGTCCTCATCGGGGATGTTGCCGAACACGCCGCAGGCCAGCACCAGGCCGGCCGGGACCAGGCCGGCGTAGGCGGCTGGCTCGGCGGCGTCCGCCAGCACCACCTCGACCTGCGGCAGGCCGGCCGCGGCGGCCAGTTCGCGGGCGGTGGCCGCGTTGTCCGGGTTCAGTTCCACCAGGCGCGCGGTCACATCGGCGCCGCGCGGGTGCCCGGCCAGCACGCCGATCAGGTCCCGGCCCTGGCCCGCGCACATGCTGATCGCACGGAGCGGGCCGGGGGACGCCTGGTCCAGCACGGCCGCGATCTGTGCCTGCACCGCGGCCAGCCGCTGGGCCAGCGGCGAGCCGGGCACGTCGTAGTCGCGGTGCCAGGCCACCCAGGACCAGCTGTCCCCGCTGCCTGCCGACCGGCCCATCCGGCTCATCCGGCTCATCCGGCGGCCCGCAGGACCCAGACCATCCGGTGGCCCTGCTCACCGGGCGCCTCCGGCGGCTGCTGCTCCACCCGGTCCAGCTCATAGCCGAGCTTGCGGGGGATGGCCGCGCTGGCCTGGTTGGCCACGTCGCAATGAATCTCGGTGCGGGTCACCCCGGGCAGCGCCAGGGCCAGGTCGGTCAGCATGCCCGCCGCCTCGGTGCCCAGGCCGCGGCCGGAATGCCGGGTGTCGATCCAGTAGCCGATCTCCATGCCGCCATCGCCGTTCCGCCCATCCCCAGTCCGCCAGTGCAGCCCGATCTCGCCGATCACGGTCAGCTCGGGCCGGAGCAGCACCGAGTAGATGAAGTCGCTGCCCGCCTCCCACAGCTCGTCCGCCTCGGCCACCCGGATCCGCTGGGTGCGCGGCTCGGCCGCCTCCAGCGTCGCCCACGGCATCCACGGCCGCAGGTAGTCCAGGCTGGCACCGACCGCGGTGGCGATGGCATCGGCATCGTCCTCCTGCACCCGGCGCAGCACCAGGTGCTCGGAACGCACTTCTTCGGCTGGCCTCGCCCCGGCTGGGATCGTCTCACTGGCTGGGGACATGGTTCATAGTAAGCAGGCTCTCCGGCAGCGGCAGCGGGTCGTCCCCGGCGATGACACCGCCGCCATGTCCCCAGGTCAGATAGCGCCAGGACAGGTTGAGCAGCGCGGACATCCGGTTCCGGTGGCCGAGCAGGGTGACCAGGTGCAGCGCGAGCCAGGCCAGCCAGGCCAGCGTGCCGCGGATCCGGATCCGGCGCGGCAGCTCGACCACGGCCGACCGCCGCCCGATCGTGGCCATGATCCCCTTGTCGTGGTACTGGAACGGGACGGCCGGCTGCCCGGCGGCCAGGCGCTGGATCTGCCCGGCCGCGTGCCGCCCGGTCTGCAGCGCGGGCTGGGCCAGCTGCGGCAGCGGCTGGCCGTCGATCAGCGCGATGTCGCCGAGCGCGAAGATGCGGTCCTGGCCGCGTACCCGCAGGTCGGGACCGACCGGGATGCGGCCGCCCGGGCCCTGCGGCAGGCCCCAGCCGGCCAGCTCGGCGGGCCCGCTGACGCCGGCCGCCCACACGGTCACGTCGCTGGGCAGCTCGGTGCCGCCGGCCAGGATCACCCGGTCGCTGCGCACCTGCTGAATGGCGGTGCCGGCCAGCACCTCGACGCCCCGGCCGGCCAGTTGCTGCCGGGCGTACTCGCGCAGCCGGGGATGGAACGGCAGCAGCAGCTCAGGCGCCTGCTCGACCAGCCGGATGTGCACCGCGGCCAGGTCCACCTCGGGAAACGCGGCGTCCAGCGCGGTGCTGCGCAGCTCGGCCAGCGCGCCGGCCAGCTCCACCCCGGTCGCACCGCCGCCGACCACGGTGAAGTTCACCTCGGCATCCGGGCCGGCGATGTCCAGCCGCTCCAGCCGGGCCATGATGTGGTTGCGCAGCTCGACGCTGTCCCGCCGGGTGTACAGGCCGAGGCTGTGCTCGGCCGCGCCGGGCACGCCGTAGTAGGCGGCCGACACCCCGGTGGCCAGTACCAGATAGTCGTACCCGACCTGCGCGCCATCGGCCAGCGTGACCCGGCGGCCAGCCGGGTCCACCCCGGCCAGCTCGCCGAGCCGGAACCGGGCGCCACAGCGCCGGGTGAACGCGCGGGCCGGGTAGGACACATCGCCCTGGTTCAGCCCGCCGGTGGCCACCTGGTACAGCAGCGGCTGGAACGTGCTGTACGCGTTCCGGTCGATCAGCAGTACGTCGGCGCCGCCACGGGCCAGCTTTCCGGTCGCGGCCAGCCCGGCGAAGCCGGCCCCGACCACGATCACCCGGGGCCGGCCTTGGGTGGCCGCCTGGCGCTCGTGGTGCCGCCACATTTTCCTCACCCTTATCAACCCCTTTTCTGCATAACGCCAGTGCCGGGCTGAACATGCCGCCGGTTCCCGGCTGACCGGGGTTAATTCAACGGCGCATGTTTTCGATTCGTCCCGGAGGGCACCGAAGGGGACGTGCCGGGTGCTCCCGGTGGTGACGCAGACAAGGAGACAGGGATGAAGACGGGCGCAGGTCTTGGGCTCGTGGCCGTTGGGGCCATTCTCGCTTTTGCGGTCACCGCCCACCCGAGCGGCCTGAATCTGCAGGCCGCGGGCTGGGTCCTGATCGTCATCGGGCTGGCCGGGATGTTCGTGCCACGGCGCGGTTACGGCTGGCTGCGCCGCCGGATGGTCATCCCCGGGCGGACCATGGTGCGCCGCGGCGGCAGGATGGTGCCGGCCGCCGTGCCCGCTTCCGTGGTGACCACCGAGGAGATGGACGAGGTGCCGATGGCGGGCGTGGATCCCGCGGTGTACCCGGGCCGTCAGCTGAGCAAGGCGGAGGCCGAGGAACTGGGACTCACCCCGGTCGAGACCGTCGAGGAATTCCGCCAGGAGTAGCCCGGCAGGCCAGTTCCGCTGGGATGGCCCCGTTGCCTGGTTCCCCGTGAACCAGGTCCCGGCGGAACACCCGGGACCGCCGGGCCGGCCGCTGCGGGCCGGCCTGGCGGTACCCCTTGTCTTGCTCACCAGGGTCCTGGCTCACCAGTTCAGCGCGGTCAGCTCCGGCTTGATGCAGACCTGGCCCGGCCCGCCCGGTACGGCCGTGCCGGTCCGCCCGCAGGTAGCCAGCAGCACCGCGGTGGACCACGGCCCGGCACTGCCGCCGATGCCGGACAGGTTGACGAAGAAGTGCGGCCACGGCACCGCCGGGTCGGTCCACAGCACCCGCCCGGCTGTGGCGTCAAAGCCCCAGGCATCCCCGGTGGCGCCCGGGTCCAGGCCGAGCAGGGTGCCGTCGCGCACCGCGTAGAACCCGGACACCCCCGGCGCGGACCCGCTGGGCACATGCGCTTCGGTACGGCCGGTCCACGGGTCCACCCCGGACAGCGCGCTGCCCTGCGACAGGTAGAGCAGCCCGGCTACCGGGTCCACCTCGGCCGGCAGCGCCCCGGCCCGGCGCCACAGCCACGCCCCGGTTGACCCGCTGTAGGCGATGCTGCCGCGCGCGCCGGTGAACACCAGCACGCCGCCGGTGGCCCGGGTCAGCACACCCTGGAACGACCGGCCCGGCGGGCGGATCAGCCGCTGCGTCCCGGTGCGCAGGTTTATCTTTCGCAACGCGCGTACCGGTGCCCCGCTCAGGTAACCACCGGCCGCCACGGTCAGGTAGACCTCGTTGCCGTCGGTCTTCCAGGTCTGGGCGGCCGGCCCGGTCGGCCGGCTCCACAGCACCGCGCCGGTCCGGTTGCTGTAGCAGGTCACCGCGGTGGTCCCGACGATCACGGTGCGGGCCGCGTCGGCGCTCACCGCGCCGCCGAACGGGGCCGCCGGGTAGGACCGGATCAGCCGGCCGGTGGCCGCGGACAGCACCACCTCACGGCGGGTGCTGGCCGCGCCGGGTGACCGGCCGGGCACGGTCACCCCGGCCGTGATCACCTTCGGCCAGCTGCGCACCGCCACGATCTGCGCGCCCGCGCCGAAGCCGGCCAGCGAGCTGACCCACAGCGGCGCGCCGGTGCTGGCCCGGTAGGCCTGCACCACGGCGCCGAGGCCGACGACGGCCAGTTGCCGGCCGATGGCGGCGTACGCCTCACCCCGGGCCGGCGTGGTGCCGGCCAGCCCCGGCTCGGCCACCCACGAGCCGGGCAGCGGCTCGGTCCACCGGGCCTGCCCGGCGGCCTGGCACAGCCGATCGGCGCACGGCCGGGCCGCGGACGCCGGTCCCGGGGCGATCGCCAGGCCGAGCAGGATCGCGGCGAAGCAGCCCCGGCGCAGCCATGTCAGCGAAGCCGGCCGCACTCCGGTGCCTCCGATCCGGGGGACGGTTAAGGTCTTCTGAGAATTCAGCTCATCGCTGAGCCCACTGAAGAAGGTAGGGAAAAGATGACTGATCGCGCACCGCTTCCGTACGACTTCCTGCCCAAGGTGCCCACCTTTACCGTGTCCAGCACCGACGTGGCGGCTGGCGAGCAGATGAGCAACGCACAGGTCTACAACAGTTTCGGGATGTCGGGCGACAACATTTCCCCCGGGCTGAGCTGGTCCGGTTTTCCGGCGGAGACCAGAAGCTTCGCGGTCACGCTGTATGACCCGGACGCGCCGACCGGGTCCGGGTTCTGGCACTGGCTGGTGCTGGACATCCCGGCTTCGGTCACCGAGCTGCCGGCCGGTGCCGGTGCGGCCGGCGGCGCCGGCCTGCCCGGGGGCGCGTTCATGGTGCGCAACGACTACGGCACCAAGGACTTCGGCGGCGCCGCACCGCCGGAGGGTGACCCGCCGCACCGGTACGTGTTCGCGGTGCATGCGCTGGATGTGGCGGAGCTGGGCGTGGATTCTGACGTGACGCCCGCGGTGGCCGGGTTCAACCTGCGCTTCCACACGATCGCCCGGGGCTTGCTGATCCCGGTGTACGGGCACTGACCGGGCAGTCGCCTCACAGTGAGGCGACGTGCTCCCCGCAGCGGGCCGGGTCGTAGCCGGGCAGCGTGCCGAGCTGGGTGAGCAGCCACGGCGACGTGAGCACCTTGCGCAGCGCGTCCACTTCCCGGCTGCCCGCGTGGCTGGCCGGGATGACCAGGTCGAAGCGTTCCGCGGTCAGCGGCACGAAGGCCAGCCCGTAGGCCAGCGCGGCCGGCTCGCTGGCGACGCCCGCGTCGGCCAGCCCGCCCGCGGTGGCCGCGGCCACCTGCAGGTGCCCGCCGGCCCGGGTGCCGTAGCCGCGCAGCGCGCCCCGCTGCAGCCCAGCCGCGGCCAGTTCCCGGTCCAGCACATGCCGGGCCTCCGCGCCTTCTTCCCGGTTGACCACGCGCAGTCCCTGCTCGGCCAGGTCACGCACGCCGCGCACCTGCCCGGCCAGGCTGGGCCGGAGCACCAGGCCCTCCCGCCAGGACGCGAACCCGATCACCTCGGCCCCGGTCCGGGCCAGCTGCTCCTCAGCCGGGCCGGTGTTGTACTCGCCGGACCGGCCGAGCAGGTGCGCGCCGGCGGCGTGCACCAGGCCGGCCGCGGCCAGCCGGAGCGCTTCGGCGCTGCCGCACGGCCACCAGGTGAAGGCGACCGGCGGGTCGAGCTGGGCCAGCGGCGTCTCCAGCAGCGGCAGCGCCGGGTCGCAGCCGGCCACCACCAGGGTCGGCCGGGGCGGCCCGATCGGGCGGACCGGGGTGGCCGGAGCCGTCTCGGCGGGCATCGCGACCACGCCGCCGGCCGGGCGGAACCCGGTCCGGGTGGCCGCGTCGGCCAGCATGGGCAGCGCGACGAACGACTCTCCCACCGGCGCCAGGCTGACCCGGGCGCCGGCCCCGCCGAGCGGCGCGACCGGGCGCGCGCCGACCACCGGGGTGGGCATCCGGGGGCCGAACAGCTCCTCCACGGTCATGCCCAGCGCATCGGCCAGCGCCAGGGCCACCCGCAGCGACGGATCGGAATGCCCGGCCTCGACCGCGGACACGGCCTGCCGGGACACCCCGGCCATGCCGGCCAGCTGCTGCTGCGAGTAGCCGCGGGCCTGCCGGGCGGCGCGCAGCCGCATCCCGCCGTCGAGGCTCACCGCCGCCGGAACAGGTCGCTGTGCGGGCGGGCCAGTCATCCGGCCACCTGGGCGGTCAGCCGGGCGCCGTCCGGGCCGAAGTACGGTGGGTCGAGCAGGGTGAGCACGATCTGACCGGCTCCGCTGCCGTCGCCGTCGCCGTACCCGGCGCCGGACGGCGGCTGGTCTGGCAGCCGCACGGTCAGGACGGTACCGGCCACGTCGATGGCCGCCTCCCAGCCGGCGCTGGCCGGGCGGCAGGACTGGACCTGGCCGGTTACCACCAGCCCACGGCCGGGTTGGCTCCCCGCGGTCACCCGATCTGGGTGCACGCCGGCCACCGTGCCAGATTCGGCCGGTGCCGGCACCGGCACAAAAGACCGGTAGCCGACCAGTTCCGCGACCCGGCGGCTGGCCGGCCCGGTGACCACCTCGGACGGCGAGCCTTCCTGCAGGATCTGGCCGCGGTCCAGCACGGCGAGCCGGTCGGCGAACGCCTGCGCCGCGTTCAGCTCGTGCGCCACCAGCACGGCCGGTACCTGGCGCGCCGCGACCAGGTCACGGACCAGGTCGGTAAGGTCACGGCGGAGCGAGGCGTCCAGCCCGGTGTACGGCTCGTCGAGGAGCAGCGCGTCGCAGTGCGCCAGCAGCAGCCGGCCGAGCGCGACCCGGTGCGCCTGGCCGCCGGACAGCCGGGCCGGCCGGTCACCGAGCAGCCCGCTGATGCCGAGCCTGCTGGCGATCTGCCCGATCTCGTCGCCCCGGCTGGCCGCGCCGGGCGCGTAGGTCAGGTTCTGCCGGACCGACAGGTGCGGGAACAGGGCCGGATCCTGGCGGAGCAGGCCGACCCGGCGGCGCCACGGCGGCACCGCGATGCGCGGCGCCGCGGTCTGGGTGAGGTGGCGGCCGCCGAGCTCGACGGTGCCCCGCCGCGGCGGCACCAGCCCGGCGATGACCTCCAGGATCGTGGTCTTGCCCGCCCCGGACGGGCCGAACAGGGCGAGCCGCTCCCCGGGCGCGACGGCGAAGGCCACCCGGACCGTGAAGTCCCGGCGGTCAACCTCGACGTCGGCGTTGAGCACGCGCGCTCCAGATGTAGGCGGCCAGCGGCAGCGGCAGCGCCACCACGAGCAGGACCAGCGCGTATGGCAGCGCAGTGGGCAGGCCAGTCTCCTGCAGCGTGGTCCAGATCTGCAACGGTATCCCGTACGGGTGGTACGCGATGATCACAACCGCGCCGAACGCGCCCATGGCCCGGGCCCAGGCCACCGCGAGGGCCATGGCCAGGCCGGGCGCGGCCAGCGGCAGCGTCACCCGGCGGGTCACCCGGGACGGCCGGTCGCCGAGCAGCGCGGCCTGCTCCCGGATGGCCGGGTTGACCGCGCTGAACGCCGCCTGCGCGCCCAGCACGTAGTACGGCGCGGACTCATACACCTCGGCGATGACCAGGGCCAGGAACGTGTTGGTGGCGGACAGGTTGAAGTGGCCGAGAACCTCGCCGATCGGGGTGTACGGGCCGATCATGAAGATCAGCAGCAGGCCGATCACCAGCGGCGGCAGCAGCAGGCTGAGCAGCACGCCGGTCTCCCAGATGCGCGGGAACGGCAGCGTGCCCTGGGCCAGCTTCCAGGCCAGCGGGGTGCCCAGGAGCAGCAGCACGGCCAGCGTGATCGCCCCGGACTGCAGCGACACGATGAGCGGGTCGAGCGCGCCCGGGATGGTCAGCGCCGCATCGATGGAGTGCCAGGACAGGTGGGCGAGCAGCGCGATCAGCGGGCCGAGCAGCGCCAGCCAGACCAGGCCCGCACCGGCCACCGAGGCGATGGCCGATGCGGAGCCCAGGGTCCGGCGGACGGACGACCCCGCGGCCTGGGCCGGCGGGCTAGCCGCCCAGCTCATTCCGGATGGCCGCCGGGACCGCGCTGCTGTCCCCGACCACGGTGGGCGTGATCAGCGTGAACCCACCTGCTTTGTACTGGGCCAGCCCGGCCTGGGACAGCGTGTACTTGACGAATGCGGTCCCGGCCGGGGTGGGCTTGCCGACGATGGTGATGTCGATCACCTGCGGCGAGCCGCTCTTGGTCGTCTTGGGCTTGCCCGGCGGCTTGATGGTCACCGTCGCCTTGGCGTACTGGTCGGCCATGCTCGCGTCGGCCAGGCTGATCTGCGGCGGCAGCTTGATGTAGGCCAGGTGCAGCTCCACGGCCTGGGTGATGAACGCGCTGGACGCGTCGAGCTGGCCGGACTGCAGGGTGGCGTCCAGCGCGGACTCGGCATAGATCTGCGACGAGCTGGCCGTGCCGTAGTCCGACGTGCCGAGGATCTTGCTGACCGTGCCCTTGGGCAGGTGGTAGTACATCTGGGCCAGCTCGAGCATGAAGATGAAGTCGCGGCCCTGCGGGTCGATGTTCGGGTCGGTCCGGCCGAGCTTGAGGCCCTTCGTCTCCAGCAGCGTGAACAGGCCCTTGAGCGGCTTGGACCCGTCCGCGTACGCCTTGAACTGGCTGGCGTACTTGCTGTTCGGGTTGTAAGCCACCACCATCTGGGTGCCCGCGTACGGGATGTACCACTTGGTGAAGCTGGGCTCCAGCGGGGTGATGTTGTCACCGCCCACGCTCTCGAACACGTTCGGCGTGATCTCCTTGGCCGCGATGTCGGACTCCAGCTCGCCGGAGGCCGCGCCCCGCCCGGAGTACTGGTAGCCGGTGGCCTTGGTGAAGGCCGGGGCCGCCACCTTCTCGTTCAGGAATTGCAGGGACGAGGCATAGGCCACGCTGGCCGTGCCCGTGACGGCCGGGCTCGAACCGGACGACGAGCCGGACGAGTCTGACGAAGAACCGCAGCCGGCCGCGGCGAGCGCCGCGCAGATGGTCACCAGCAGCATGGCTGTACGGGTGTGCGCCATGACTGTGAAACTAGCTACCGTGACTTGCGCGGCGCAAGAAGATCTAACATCAAGATCGTGCAACACATGCGCCCGGTCACCGGCTCGCCGGGACACTGGCGGCGCTTGATGGGAGACTGTTCCAGGGCGGTAATTACCCGGTTAACGGCAAATGGAGCAGGCGGTACTTTCCACATATCTGCCCGGGGAGCCGAACCGTTTCATCGGGCGGGAACGGGAGCTTAGCGATCTGCGGCTGGCGCTGCGCCAGACGCGGCAGCTCACCCTGTGCGGCGCGGGCGGCATCGGCAAGACCCGGCTCGCCCTGCGGCTGCTCACCGCGGTCCGCCAGGAGTACCCGGACGGCGTGTTCATGGTCGAACTGGGCGACCTGTGGGAGCCGGAGCTGATCGTGTCCCGGATGGCCGCGCTGCTCGGCATCGACGGCGAAGCCGGCCGGGACCTGCTGGACACGCTGGCCGGCGCGCTCGGCGCCCGGCAGGTGCTGGTGCTGCTGGACAACTGCGAGCACCTGGTGGACGCGTGCGCCACGCTGTGCCAGCGGCTGCTGGCCGGCTGTCCCGGGGTCCGCATCGTGGCCACCAGCCAGGAGCCGCTGCGCATCCCGCAGGAGGCGGTCTGGCAGGTCGCCCCGCTGGCCGTGCCGACGCCCGGCCCAGCGCCCGGCATCGCGGGGCTGATGGGTTACGAGGCGGTCGCGCTGTTCGCCGACCGGGCCGCGGCGGCCCGGCCGGGGTTCGCGGTGACCGAGCGCAACGCCACCGCGGTCGCCACCATCTGCCGGGAACTGGACGGCGTGCCGCTGGCCATCGAGCTGGCCGCGGCCCGGGTCACCGTGCTGTCCGCAGAGCAGATCGCGGCCCGGCTGGCCGACCGGTTCACCCTGCTCGGCCCCGGTGACCGGACCGCGCCGCCGCGGCAGCGCACGCTGCGCGCGACCATCGACTGGAGCCACGACCTGCTGTCCGGCCCGGAGCAGGTGCTGCTGCGCCGGCTGTCCGCGTTCGCCGGCTGGTCGCTGGAGATGGCCGAGCAGGTCTGCGCGGACCGGCTGCTGCCCGCCGAGGAGATCATCGGCCTGACCGCCGGGCTGGTGGACAAGTCCCTGGTCGTGGTGGAGCCGGAGGTGCTCGGCCAGGCCCGGTACCGGATGCTGGACAGCATCCGGGCCTACGCCGCGCAGCGGCTGGCCGACGCGGGCGAGGCCGCGGCCGTGCAGCTCCGGCTGCGGGACTACGCGCTGATCGTGTGCGAGCACGCCGAGGCGGTCGGCATGGCGGTGATCCCGGCCGGCTGGCCAGCCGCGGTCGACGTGTTCCGCCGCTACGACGTGGACAGCGGCAACGTGCGCCAAGTGCTCGGCCGCTGCCAGGCCACCGGGGACGTGCAGAGCGGGCTGCGGCTGTGCACCGCGGTCCGGCCATGCTGGATCGTCCGCGGCCACTTCGCCGAAGGTGAGGAGTGGTTCGCCCGGTTCCTCGCCCTGGATCACAGCGCCCTGGACCACGGAGGGCTGCCGCCCGCGGTGCTCGGCGCGGCGCTGGTCGGCCGGGCCCAGCTGATCATGCCCAACCAGCCCGCCGCGGCCCAGGACTGGGCCCGGCAGGGCCTGGCGCTGTGCCGCTCGGCCGGCCAGCTGATCTGGACCGCGACCGCGTACAACGTGCTGGCCGAGGCCGCGCTGCACGCGGGCCAGCTGGACGAGGCGGAGCGCTGCGCGGCCGACGCGCTGGCCGCCGCCCGCACGGCGGGCAACGGCTGGAACGAGGGCTATGCGCTGGGCACCCAGGCGACGCTGGCCGCGGCGCACGGCAAGCTGCGCGAAGCCGGCCAGCTCGGTGAGGCCGCGCTGGCCGTGATGCGCGGCATCGACCAGCAGTGGGGGGTGGCCCGTACCCTGCTCGGCCTGGGCGCGCTGGCCCGGCTGCGCCGCGACCCGGCCGGCGCGATCGAGTGCTACCGGGAGGCGCTGCCGATCCTGCGCGAGATCGACTCCCGGCCGGACATCGCCCGCGCGCTGGCCGGCATCGGCCGGGTCGCGCTGGATCAGGGCGACCTCGACGTGGCCCGCGAGCACCTGAGCGAGAGCCTGCGGCTGAGCTGGCTGACCGGCGCCCGGATCGGCGTGGCCCGCGGCCTGGAGGCGGTGGCCACGCTGACCGCCCGGGCCGGCGACCCCGGGCTGGCCGTGCAGCTCACCGCGGCGGCCGCCGCACTCCGCGCCGCGGCCGGCCTGCCCGCGCTGTCCGCGGAACGGACCCAGCGGCAGCTCGACCCGGCGCGCAGCCTGGGCCCGGAACTGCTCGGCCGGCACTGGCAGCGCGGCCTCGGGCTGACCGCGGACGACGCGGTGGCGCTGGTGCTGAGGCCACGGCGGCCCGGGCTGTCCGGGCCGGTGAACGGCGTGCCGGCGGCGCCGCCCAACGGCCTGCCCAGCCTGGCCCCGCAATCCTCGCTGACGCCGCGGGAGCGGGAAATAACCGCGCTCATCGCCCAGGGGTACAGCAACCGGGCCATCGCCGGGGAGCTGGTGATCAGCCCAGCTACCGCAGCCCGGCACGTTGCGAATATCCTGGCCAAGCTGGGCTTCACCTCGCGGGCCCAGATAGCCGCCTGGGCTGCGGGGAACGGATCGTTACCGAGCATGCCAGCGGCCCGCCAACGAGGCAGCCTCACCCCGTGATGCGCCCTACGATGGAGCCTGGCCGGCCGGCATTCGCCGCACGCACGAGGACGGGACATGGGTAAGGCGAGCAGAGTCAAGCAAGCAAGCGCCCGCGAGAAGATTGCGGCGCAGCGGGCCGCGCAGCGGAAGCAGGAAATCCGCAACCGGATGTTCCTGACCATTGGCAGCATCGCTGGCGTCGTGATCATCGTGGTCGCCTTTCTTTTCATCAAGGCGCTGCACAAGGGCGGCTCGTCCGGCGGGTCCGGCGGGGTGCACGGCACCGCGCTGCCAGCCAGCGTGACCAAGGACATCACCTCGGTGCCGGCCGCCACGCTGGCCTCCATCGGCGGCGGCGGCGCCTATGCCAAGACCGTGTCCCCGGTCAGCGCGCCCCCGCTGACATCGGGCGGCAAGCCGGAGATCCTGTACATGGGCGCCGAGTACTGCCCGTACTGCGCGACCGAGCGATGGGCCATGGTGCAGGCGCTGGGCCGGTTCGGCACGTTCTCCGGGCTGCACGGCATCCACTCGTCCAGCACCGACGTGGACCCGAGCACCCCGACGCTGACCTTCCTCGGCTCGCACTACACCAGCAAGTACCTGACCTTCACCCCGGTCGAGACGCAGGGCCTGACCGAGGGCACCAGCCTGCAGACGCCGACCAGTGCGCAGAACAAGCTGTTCGCCAAGTACGACTACGCACCGTACGTGTCGTCCAGCGAGGACGGCGCGATCCCGTTCCTGGACATAGGCGGCAAGTACCTGATCCACGGCGCGCAGTACAACCCGCAGGTGCTGCAGAACAAGACCTGGTCCGAGGTGGCCGCCGCGCTGAGTGACAAAACGAGCGCGATCGCACAGGGCGCGGACGGGGCGGCCAACATCCTGACCGCCGCGATCTGCAAGGTGACCAGCAACCAGCCGGGCAGCGTGTGCAGTACTTCCACCATCAGCAGCCTGCAGGGCAAGCTCTGATGGCCGCGCCGAAGCAGGCCGCGTCGCGGGCCAAGCGGGACAAGGGCACCCGGGGTGGCCGGCCGGAGCCGGCGCCGGCCGCCGTGGCCCGGCGCAGCCAGGCCCAGCCGGCCCGGGCGCGCGGCGTGACCCGGCCGGCCACCGCCACGGCCACCGCGACCGCGGCGGAGCCGGCCACCCGGATCGCACCGCTCTGGCTGCAGCTGACCACCTGGATCCTGTCGTTCACCGGGCTCGGCGTGTCCGTGTACCTGACCATCACCCACTACGACACCGCGGTCACGCTGGCCTGCTCGGACAAGGGCGTCGTCAACTGCGGGCTGGTGACCACCAGCCCGCAGTCGATGGTGTTCGGCATCTTCCCGGTGGCCGTGCTCGGCCTGGCCTTCTACGTGTTCCTGGCCGTGGCCAACTCACCGTGGGCGTGGCGATCCAGGTACCCGCAGGTCGCCATGGTCCGGCTGGCGTCGATGATCGTCGGCATCGGCTTCGTGCTCTACCTGCTCTACACCGAGCTGTTCACCCTGGATCACATCTGCCTGTGGTGCACCAGCGTGCATGTCATCACGTTCCTGCTGTTCGTGCTGATCCTGATCAGCGCGGCGGTCGGCTACGGGTTCCGTAACCCGGACCGGGCCTGACCAACGCTCTCCCGGAGGGCGACGATCCGGGCCACCGCGGCCCGGGCCGAGGCCCGGCTGAGCTGCCCGCTGCGGTACCTCTGGTCCGGGGCTAACCACGGTGAGTATCACACAGCCCGGGCCGGCGCCGAGCCGGAATAGCTACCGGGCGCATTTGGTTAGAATGCCTAACTGTGAGCAGCACGCACGACATACTCGACGTGAACGAGGTGACCCAGGCCATCCTGGTCATCCTCCGGCTCAATCGTGGCCTGGACTGCGTCGATGCGGGGCTGACCCCCGCGCAGTACCGAATCATGAAGCTGGCCGGCGCGGGCGGCGAGCGCTCCACCCGGCTGGCCCAGCGGCTGGCGGTGGCCAAGCCCACGCTGACCGCGCTCGCGGACGGCCTGGTCGCGGCCGGCTACGCCAGCCGGGCCGCGGAGCCGGGCGACCGCCGGGTGGTCCGGCTGACGCTGACCGAGGCCGGCCGGGCCGCGCTGGACCGGGCGGACGCCGCGTACGCGGCCTGGCTCACCGGCCTGCTCACCGCGACCGGCCAGCCAGCCAGCGTGCTGGCCGCGCTCGGCCTGCTCGACTCGGCCCTCACCGAGATCCGGCGGGCCAGGAATAACGAGGACGGGAAGGTTTGACCAAACACGCCGAGACCGGCGCGGGCTGGATGCGCCGGCTGGCCGGTTACTGCTGGCGCTACCCGCGCATCGTGCTGCTCGCCCTGGGCGGCACCCTGGCCGTCACCGGGGTCACCGCGGGCATCCCGCTGATCCAGCGGCAGATCGTGGATGACCTGGTCGGGCCCGGGCACCAGGCGGTGTGGCCGCTGGCCGTGGCGCTGGCCGCCGCAGCCGTCATCAACTTCGCCGGCCTGTACCTGCGCCGGTACCGGGCCGGGCAGCTGTCCCTGGACGTGCAGCACGACCTGCGCACCGAGATGTTCCAGGCGCTGTCCCGGCTGGACGGCGCGCGGCAGGACGAACTGCATACCGGCCAGGTGGTGAGCCGGTCCATCTCTGACCTGTCCATGGTGCAGGCGCTGCTCAGCATGGTGCCGATGCTGCTCGGCAACGCGGTGCTGTTCGTCGCGTCGCTGGTCATCATGGCGGTGCTGTCCCCCACGCTGACCCTGATCGCGCTGGCCGTCGGCCCGGCGCTGTGGTTCATCTCGGTCGCGTCCCGGCGCCGGCTGTTCCCGGCCAGCTGGGACGCGCAGCAGCAGGCGGCGGCGGTGGCCGGGGTGGTGGATGGCGCGGTCACCGGGGTGCGGGTGGTCAAGGGCTTCGGCCAGGAGGACCAGGAGACCAGCCGGCTGGAACAGGCCAGCCGGCTGCTGTACGCGTCCCGGGTGCGGGCGGTGCGGCTGATGGCCCGGTACAACCCGGCGCTGCAGTCGGTGCCGGCCCTGGGCCAGGTGGGCGTGCTCGCGCTGGGTGGCTGGCTGGCCATCCAGGGATCCATCACGCTCGGCACGTTCGTGGCCTTCTCCTCCTACCTGATCCAGCTGGTCGGCCCGGTCCGGGCGCTGGCCGCCCTGGTCACCACGGGGCAGGAGGCCCGGGCCAGCGTGATCCGGGTCTTCGAGGTGATCGACTCCGAGCCGGTGATCAAGGACAGGCCCGGCGCGGTGCCGCTGCCGCCCGGCCCGGCCGGGGTGCGGCTGGACGAAGTCAGCTTCGGCTACCAGCCGGGCCAGCCGGTGCTGCGCGGCCTGTCGCTGGACGTAGCGGCCGGTGAGACGGTGGCCCTGGTCGGCACGGCCGGGTCCGGGAAGTCCACCATCGCGCTGCTGCTGCCACGGTTCTACGACGTGACCGGCGGGGCGCTGCGGGTCGGCGGGCAGGACGTCCGTGACCTGGCCACCGAGTCCCTGCGCGGCGCGATCGGCCTGGTCAGCGAGGACAGCTTCCTGTTCTCCGACACGGTGAGCGCGAACATCAGCTACGGGCGGCCGGGCGCCCGCCAGGCCGAGATCGTGGCGGCCGCCCGGGCCGCCGAGGCGGACGAGTTCATCACCGATCTGCCGCAGGGCTACGACACGGTCATCGGGGAGCAGGGGCTGACCCTCTCCGGCGGCCAGCGGCAGCGGGTGGCGCTGGCCCGCGCGCTGCTCACCGACCCGCGCATCCTGGTGCTGGACGACGCGACGTCCGCGGTGGACCCGCGGGTCGAGGCGGAGATCCATGCCCGGCTGCGCGAGGTGATGGCGGGCCGCACCACGCTGCTCATCGCGCACCGCCGGTCCACCCTGCAGCTCGCCGACCGGGTCGCGGTGCTGGACGCCGGCCGCCTGGTCGACACCGGCACGCACGAGGAGCTGGAAGAACGCTGCCCGCTCTACCGCCTCCTGATCGCCGGCCCTGACGACGACGCTGAAGCCGCCGACTCGGCGGAACTGGAGGCCTTTGGGCCGGACCCGGCGGCGGCAGCCGCCTCGCCGCGGGGCGGCGATCGGGGGGTCCCGGGGGGTCGTCCCCCCGGGCCAGCACAGCCGGCCGTACCGGTGCTCTCGGTCCCCATACAGCAGCCGCATCCCGCCGTAGCAGGGCCCACTGCGCCGACGCAGCTAACCGGGCTGCCTGGTGCGGCCCGGGCGGGCGGCCGGGTTGGGGCGCGCGGGCGTACTGGGGCCCGGGCGGGCGGCGGTGGGAGTGGGCTGACCAGCATGATGGCGGGTGTCCCGGCCTCGCCCGAGCTGCTGGCCCGGGTGGACGCGCTGCCGCCGGCCACCGAGACGCCAGGTGTCGACGTCGGCTGGGCCAGCCAGCCCGGGCCGCGGTTCACGCTGCGCTCGGCGCTCCGCCCGTTCGCCATCGGCCTGATCATCGGGCTGGTGCTGGACGCGCTCGACGCGCTGGCCAGCATCGCCATGCCCGCGCTGGTCCGCGGCGGTATCGACCATGGCGTGCAGACCGGGGTGTTCCGCACCGTGCTGGCCATCTCCGGCCTGGCGCTGGTCATCACGGCGGCCGACTGGGCCATCAACGCGGTGCAGACCGTGGTGGTGGGACGCAACGGGGAACGCGTGCTGTACGCGCTGCGGGTGAAGATCTTCGCCCAGCTGCAGCGGCTCGGCCTCGACTTCTACGAGCGCGAGATGTCCGGGCGGATCATGACCCGGATGACCACCGACGTGGATGCGCTGTCCTCGTTCCTGCAGACCGGGCTGATCACCATGGTCAACTCGGGGCTGTCCTTCCTCGGCGTGCTGATCGCCCTGCTGTTCATCAACCTGCACCTCGGGCTGACCGTGCTCATCCTGATCCCGCCGGTGGCCGTGGCCACCCTGGTGTTCCGGTCCCGGTCGTCCCGGGCCTACGCGGAAGCCCGGGAGAGGGTGGCCGCGGTCAACGCGGACCTGCAGGAGAACGTGGCCGGGCTGCGAGTCGCCCAGGCCTACCGCCGGGAGGCGGTCAACCTGTCCCGGTTCACCGCGCTGAGCGCGGCCTACCGCCGGTCCCGGCTGCGCGCCCAGCGGTACATCGCGGTCTACTTCCCGTTCGTCCAGTCGCTGTCCACCGCGGCCAGTGCGCTGGTGCTGCTGGCCGCGGCCGGGCAGATGCGCAGCGGCCTGCTCAGCGCGGGGGCGCTGGTCGCCTACCTGCTCTACATCGACATGCTGTTCTCGCCGGTGCAGCAGCTGTCCCAGGTGTTCGACGGGTACCAGCAGGCCGCGGTCGGGCTGCGCCGGATCGGCGGCCTGCTCCGCACGCCGACCAGTACCCCGCAGGCCAGCCACCCGCGGGCGGCCCGCCGGGCCCAGGCCCGGATCGAGTTCCGTGGGGTGCGGCTCAGGTACCCGGGCAGCCCGCGGCCCGCGCTGGACGGGGTGGACCTGACCATCAGCCCGGGCGAGACGGTGGCGCTGGTCGGCGAGACCGGGGCGGGCAAGTCCACGCTGGTCAAGCTGGTGGCCCGGTTCTACGACGTGACCGCCGGGGCGGTCCTGGTGGATGGGGTGGACGTGCGTGATTACGACCTGGGCAGCTACCGGAAGCGGCTCGGCGTGGTGCCGCAGGAGCCGTACCTGTTCGCCGGGACGGTGCGCGACGCGATCGCCTACGGCCGGCCGGACGCCAGCGACGCCGAGGTGGCGGCCGCGGCCCGGGCGGTCGGCGCGGACGGCATGATCGCCGGGCTGCCGGGTGGTTTCCAGCACCAGGTGACCGAGCGCGGCCGCAACCTGTCCGCTGGGCAGCGCCAGCTGATCGCGCTGGCCCGGGCCTACCTGGTCGACCCGGACATCCTGCTGCTCGACGAGGCGACGGCCGCGCTCGACCTGGCCACCGAGGCGGCGGTGATCGAGGCCACCGAGCGGCTGACCGCGCGGCGCACCACGCTGCTGGTAGCGCACCGGCTGACCACCGCGGCCCGGGCCGACCGGATCGTGGTGATCGACCAGGGCCGGGTGGCGGAGCAGGGCACGCACCAGGAACTGCTCGGCCGGGACGGCCTGTACGCCGAATTGTGGGCCGTGTTCACCGGCGACCGGCTGGTGGCGTAGGGCCCCCGGGGAGCTGAGCCCCGGTGGGGTACCAAGTGCTTAGCCCGGCCGCGGTGCGTACCATTGCTGCGCGATGATCGTCAACATCACGGCCGCCGCGGTCGCCTCGGTCGCGGAGCAGATCCGGCCATACGTCCGGCGCACCCCGGTGATCACCATCGACCGGGCCGAACTCGGGCTCGCCCCCGGGCCGCTGGCGCTCAAGCTGGAGCAGCTGCAGCACTCGGGGTCGTTCAAGGTCCGCGGGGCGTTCGCCAACCTGCTGCTGCGCACGATCCCGCCGGCCGGGGTGGTGGCGGCGTCCGGCGGCAACCACGGCGCGGCGGTGGCCTACGCGGCCCGGGCCGTCGGGGTGCCGGCCAAGGTCTTCGTCCCGGAAGTCTCCTCGCCGGCCAAGATCAGCCGGATCCGCAGCTACGGCGCCGACCTGGTCGTCACCGGGGCCAGCTACCACGAGGCCCGGGCGGCCAGCGAGGACTGGGCGGCCGCGTCCGGCGCACTCCAGGTGCCGGCGTTCGATCAGGAAGAGACCATTCTCGGGGCCGGCTCGCTGGCCATCGAGCTGCGTGAGCAGCTGCCGGAGAGCACGGCCGTGCTGGCCAGCGTGGGCGGCGGCGGGCTGCTGGCCGGGATCTGCGCGGGTTACGCGGGCCAGGCCGCCATCATCGGGGTGGAGCCGGCCGGCGCGCCGACGCTGACCCAGGCGCTGGCCGCCGGCGCCCCGGTGGACGCCGAGGTAGGCAGCGTGGCAGTGGACTCGCTGGCCCCGCGGCGGGTCGGCGAGCGGACCTTCGCCGTGCTCCGCACCGCGGTCCGCGAGATGGTGCTGGTCAGCGACGCAGACATCGGCAGCGCGCAGGAACTGCTCTGGGACCGGCTCCGGCTGGCCGCCGAGCCGGGTGGCTGCGCGGCGCTGGCCGCCGTGCTGTCCGGCCGGTTCACGCCGGGCCCGGACGGCCTGGTCACCGTCGTGATCAGCGGGGCTAACACCACCGCCGTCGACTTCGGCCGCTGAACGAGACCGCACCCGCCCGTGCCGCCGTCCTACCGGCCGCCGATGTCCTCGCTCCACACGGCCGGGTAACGCAGCTGGAACTCGCGCATCACGGCCATGCAGCGCTCGTCGTCCAGCAGCGTCACCGAAACCCCCTGGGCGGCCAGGAAGTCCAGGTCACCGCCGAATGTCTCGGCCTCCCCCACGACCACCCGGGGAATCTGGAACAGCAGGATGGCCCCGGTGCACATCGGGCACGGGGACAGCGTGGTGTACAGCGTCATGGCCTGGTAGGAGGACTGCCGTCCGGCGTTGCGCAGGCAGGCGATCTCACCGTGGGCGACCGGGTCGCCGCGCTGCACCCGCTCGTTGTAACCGGCCGCGACGATCTCCTGGCCGGCCGCCAGCACCGCGCCGACCGGGACCCCGCCCGCGGCCAGGCTGGCCCGCGCCTGCTCCAGCGCGGCCGTCATCATCGCCCAGTCCTGCTCGGGCGGCGGCTCGGTCACCATGCCGGTGAGCGTACCGGTTCAGCGGAACGTGGCGTAGAGCAGGAACCCGTTCAGGGCCACGATGCCCACCGTGACCAGGCCCGCCACCGCCGTGGTCAGCCGCCGGTTGACCAGCGGGCCCATCACGTCCGCCCGGCGGGTCAGCAGGACCAGCGGGACCAGCGCGAACGGGATGCCGAACGCCAGCACGACCTGGGAGATGACCAGGCTGCCGGTGGTGGGCAGGCCGAGCTCCAGGACGAGCAGGGCGGGCAGCATGGTCAGCGCGCGGCGCAGGAACACCGGGATGCGCCGGCCGATGAAGCCCTGCATGACCACCTGGCCGGCGTAGGTGCCCACGCTGGATGATGACAGCCCCGACGCGAGCAGCGCGGCGGCGAACGCGAGCGCCGCCCCGCCGCCGACCAGCCGGCCCAGCCCGGCATGCGCCGCGGTCAGCGAGTCCAGGTGCAGGCCGCCGGCCTGGCTGGCCATCGCGGCCGCGACCACCAGCATGGCCAGGTTGATCACCCCGGCCGCGCCGAGCGCGATGATCACATCGAGCCGCTGGAAGCGGAGCAGCTGGCGGCGCTCGGCGTCGTCGCGGCAGGCCACCCGGCCCTTGGTCAACGCCGAGTGCAGGTAGATGACGTGCGGCATGACCGTGGCCCCGATGATGCCGGCCACCAGCAGCGGGCCGCCCGGCCCGGCGAAGCCGGGCACCAGGCCGCGGGCCAGCGCGGCCGGGGCCACGTTGACCGCGACGAGATCGTAGGCGAACCCGAGGAAGACCACCCCGAGCAGGCCGGCGATGGCCAGCTCGAACCGGCGGTAGCCACGCTGCTGCATACCCAGGATGCCGAACGCCACTACCGCGGTCAGCGGCGCGGCGGCGCGCAGTGGCACGTGGAACAGCAGGTTGAGGCCGAGCGCCGCGCCGACGAACTCGGCCAGGTCGGTGGCCATCGCGATCAGCTCGGCCTGCACCCACAGCCCGCGGGACACCGACGCCGGCAGCAGCACCCGGCACAGTTCGGGCAGATCGTGACCGGTGGCCACGCCCACCTTGGCCGACAGGTACTGGACCAGCATGGCCATCAGGTTGGCGGCCACGATGACCCAGGCCAGCGCGTAGCCGAAACGCGCGCCCGCGGTGAAGTTGGTGGCGAAGTTACCCGGGTCGATGTAGGCGACCGAGGCCACGAAGGCCGGCCCGAGCAGCGCCGCCACGCCGCGCAGCCGCCCGCGCGAGCGCAGCCACTGGAGCGTGTGCGCGCCCGCGGCGGGCGGCCTGGCGGGCAGGCGGAGCGCCGGGTCGGCCGCCATGGGCGGGCTGCCTCAGCCGACCGATGGGCCGAGGCCGAGCGACTGCGGGGTGCTGGAATCCGGCGACGGCTGGTTCAGGCCCTCGTCCAGCGGGCCGAACTCGGTCATCAGCGCCCGGCTGCCGCCCCACGGGGTCTGCTCCTCGGCCACCAGCGTGTTGGTGGTGAGCAGCAGGCCGGCCACGGACGCGCCGTTCTGCAGCGCGGACCGGGCCACCCGCAGCGGGTCGATGATGCCCATCTCGATCATGTTCCCGTAGCGGCCCTGCAGCGCGTCGAAGCCCTCGTCCGGGCCGAGCTGGGCCAGCCGGGCCACCACCTCCTGGCCGGAGTAGCCGGCGTTGGCCGCGATCAGGTAGGCGGGCTCGGTCAGCACGTCGCGGACGATCTGCACCCCGGTGGCGTAGTCGTCCTTGACGTCGAGGTCATCCAGCGCAGCCTGGGCATGCATCAGGGCGGCGCCACCGCCCGCCACGATGCCCTCGGCCATCGCCGCCCGGGTGGCGGCCAGCGCGTCCTCGACCCGGTGCTGCAGTTCCTTCAGCTCGGCCGGGGTGGGCGCGCCGACGTTGATCAGCGCGACCTTGCCGGACAGCGCGCCGATCCGCTCGGTGAGCACGTCCTCGTCCACGCCGAAGGTGGCCCGGTCCAGTTCGGCGCGCAGCTGGCCGAGCCGGAAATCGAGGTCCTCGGCCGAGCCGTAGCCGCCGATGATGGCCGTCTTGTCCGCGGTGACCCGGACCTGGGCCGCCCGGCCCAGCTGCTCGACCGTCATCGTCTCCAGGGTGAACCCGGAGTGCCGGCTGTACACCGCGCCGCCGGTGATGGTCGCGATGTCCTCCAGCTTGTGCAGCCGCCGGTCGCCGAAGCCGGGGGCGCGCACCGCCACGCACTGGAAGATCCCGTTGACGTGGTTGTGCACCAGCATGCTGAGCGCGGTGCCCTCCACCGTCTCGGCCAGGATGACCAGTGGCCGCGGCGCCCGCATGATCTTGTCGAGCAGCGGCATGAGCTGCTGCACCTTGGTGATCTTCTCGCTGCACAGCAGCAGGTAGGGCTCGTCGACGATGGCTTCCAGGCTGGCCGGGTTGGTCACCATGTAGGGCGACAGGTAGCCGTTGTCGAACTCGAAGCCCTCGATGAAGTTGACCGACATCCCGTTGGCCGCGGACTCCTGCACGGTGACGATCCCGTCGTCGCCCACCGTGTGCAGCGCCTTGGCGATCACCGCACCGACCATCTCGTCGTCGTTGGCCGAGATCGCGGCCACCCGGCGGTAGTCCTCCTCGCTTTCCACCGGGTGCGCGGCCTGCTGCAGGTGGCCGACCAGCCGGTCCACCGCGATGTCGATGCCCCGCTTGAGCAGCACCGGGTTGGCGCCCGCGCTGATCGCCCGCATGCCCTGCCGGACCACCGCCTGGGCCAGCACGGTGGCGGTGGTGGTGCCGTCACCGACGATGTCGTTGGTCTTGATGGCGGCTTCCTTGACCAGCTGGGCGCCCATGTTCTCGAACTGGTCCCTGAGGTGGATCTCCCGGGCGATGGTCACCCCGTCGTTGGTGACCACGGGGGAGCCGGTGATCTTCTCCAGGATGACGTTGCGGCCCTTGGGCCCCAGGGTGGACTTCACCGCCTCGGCCAGCTTGTCCACGCCGGCCAGCAGCAGGTCGCGAGCGTCCGTACCGAAGCGCAGTTCCTTAGCCATCAGGGCCTCCTCCGCCCGCTTGAGGTATACAGTGTGCGGTCGCGTGGTCAGGGAACGAGGATGGCGCGGCCGCGGACCCGGCCCGCGTCAAGGTCGGCGAACGCTTCCACCGCACCGTCGAGTGGGTAGGTCCTGGTGTGCAGGGTGACCTTGCCCGCCTGGGCCAGGTCCATCAGCTCGGCCAGGTCGTTGTAGGTGCCGACGATGTTGCCGATGATGTTCCGCTCGGTGGAGATGATGTCCAGCGTCGGGATGGTCAGCGTGCCGCCGTAGCCGATGACGAAGTATGCAGCCGGCCGGCCGGGTCATGTTCCAGCCGTCCATCTCGGCGCCCTGCTCGGCCACGAAGTCCAGCACGACCTCGGCGCCGGCCCCGCCGGTCAGTTCCTGCACCGCGGCCACCTGGCCGCCGTCGGCCACCACGGTGTGCCGCGCGCCGAGTTGCTCGGCCAGCTTGAGCGCGTCCGGGTTGCGGTCCACCACGATGATCCGGGTGGCGGTCAGCGCGGCCAGGCACTGGATGCCGATGTGGCCGAGCCCGCCCGCGCCGATCACCACACAGGTCGTGCCGGGGTAGAGCAGCGGGATGGCCTTGCGCACCGCGTGGTAGGCGGTGATCCCGGCGTCGGCCAGCGCGGCCACGTCCTGGGGCTGGGTCGACGGGTCCAGCTTGACGCAGGCCCGGGCCGAGGTGAGCAGGTACTCGGCCATCCCGCCGTCCCGGGACAGGCCGGGGAACTCGCTGTTCACGCAGTGCATGTCGTCGCCGGCCCGGCAGGCCCGGCACAGCCCGCAGGTCGGCGTGGGGTGCAGGATGACGGTGTCGCCGACCGCGACGTTGGTCACCGCCGAGCCGACCTGGTGCACCCAGCCCGCGTTCTCGTGGCCGAGGATGTAGGGCAGCGGGGTGTGCATCCGCTCGTCCCACTGGCCCTCGATGATGTGCAGGTCGGTGCGGCAGACCCCGGCCCCGCCGATCTTGACGATGACGTCCAGCGGGCCGCTGATCACCGGGTCGGGGACGTCGTCGATCTGCGGCTGGGCGTGAAACTCGTGCAAGCGGACAGCCTTCACTGCTGTTCCTCCTCGCCTTCCGGTCGTGGCAACACTGCGGGAGAGTCATAGCGGTGCCGCAGCATGCCGCGGCAGATGCCGCCGTTCGCATCGAAGCTGACCCGGGTGATCCGGGCTTTGCGCAGGTGCAGCGGCACCGCGTCGGCGGGCACCGGGCCGCCGGTGGCCGGGTCGATGAGCAGTGCGGCGTCGTCCCCGGCGGGCAGCCCGAGCTCGGCGCGGCGCTGCCGCAGCCGGTCCAGCGGCGCGGATGGCGGCAGCTCGCCGAGGGTCAGCGTGCGAAGCCGGTCCGGGCTGGTACCGGCGGCAGCAAGAGGCCGGCACACCTGGTCTGTGCCGGCCATGACCGCCTTGCGCAAGAAGTCGGCGCGCAACTGGTGCAGCTCGCCGACCGCCTCCCCGTCGAACGACTTGGCGAACCCCGCCTGCGCCGCCACCCCCCCGTTGATCGCGTCCGACGCGAAGTGCTCCTCCAGGACCACCTCCGCGCGGCGTACCCCGGGCAGCGCGGTCACCGCGTCGTAGGCGTCTGCCACCATCAGGTAGGCGAAGTTGGGCGCGCAGAAATACGTCGGCAGCCGGAGCCGGACCTGGGCGTACCCGGCCGCCGACACGGTGGCCGAGGCGACGAAGCCGAGCGCGGTGATCGGCTCGTCCAGTTCCGGGTCGCGCACCGTCTCCAGCGCGGCCAGGAGTCGCGCGGGAGACGGTGCGGGTGCCCGGCTGGTGGCTGGAGCGGTCATGCTCCCGAGGCCGCGTGCGCGTCGTTGACCAGTTGCGCGTCCTCCTGGGCGGCGGGTGCGCCGCCGTCCTTGAGCTGGTACTCGGCCGGCACGTCGATGTCGTACAGCTTGGCCGCGTTCAGGCCGAGGATCTTCTTCTTGCCGTCGGTGTTCAGCCGAGGATAGTCAGCGAACTCCGGAAGGTCCGGCATCTCCCAGTCCACGAAGCCTTCGACCTGCCACTTCGGCTCCCAGATGGCGTAGTCGCTGCCGAAGGTCATCTTGTCCTCGCCGACCCAGAACAGCAGCTCGCCCATGACCTTGTTGAAGAAGTGCGGCCGGGCGTACAGGTGGGCCCCTATGACCACGGACAGGCCAGCATAGACATTGGGCTCCTGGGTGGCCATGTAGCAGAAGTCCTCGATCCGCGGCAGCCCGACGTGCTCGATGATGAAGTTGAGCTCCGGGAAGTCGGTGGCCGCGTGGTCCACATCGGCCACGTCGAAGGCGTCCTTGTCCAGCGGCCAGATCGTCGGGCCCTTGTGTACGTGGATGTTCCTGACGCCGAGGTTCTGCGCGGCCTCCAGGAAGCGGTACGCCCCGGGGTCGCTGAGCTTGTACCCGCGCGAGCCGTTGTTCCACTCGGCGGTGTACAGCTTCACGCCCTTGGCGCCGTACTCCGCCACGTTGCGCCTGAGCTCTTCCAGGCCCTCGTCGCCGTTCCGGGGATCGAAGTTCGTGTTGTAGATGAACTTCCCGGGGTGCTTGCGGCCCATCTCGTTGTTGCGCTTGGTGGTGTTGAAGCCCTCCTTGTACCACTCCTTCAGGTCGGTGGGCTGGAAGATGGCCACGTCCACGTGGCCGTCCTCGAAGACGTCCTTCATCAGGTCGTCCTCGGAGTACCTCTGGAAGTGCTCGATCGGCCAGTGCGTCTCGGGCGGCCCGAGGCTCTGGTACGCGTGGAAGCACTCGATCCAGCCTTTGGCGTACTGCTCGGCACCGGGCACCCAGTTGTCGGGAGCAGCGTTCCAGTAATGCATGTGGCTATCCACCACGAAATACTTCTCGCCATTCTTCTCGTACACGATGTCTCCTGAATGGACGGATGCTGGATGGGGGCCGGATCGAGTGCTTCCGGCAGGGGCTACTTCGACGCCACCAGGTCGAAGCCGATGTATTCGGCCGCGTCCTCCGGGTTGGCGAACATGATGGTCCGGTCGTCCTCATGGATCATCCGGCCGTAGTGGGTGGACATGCTCTCCTCGAACTCGGCCGCGTCGAAGAAGCCGGGCTCCTCGCCGAGCGCCTCGGACACCTCGTCGTAGACGACGTCCATCCGGCCGGTCGCGTTGACCCGGATCATGGACGGCAGGTAGGTCACCGTCACGTTCGGCTTGCTGGCCATGTACTCCGCGAGCACCACGCCGACCTGGTTGTTCATCAGCGTGAAGCCGCACTTGTTGGACGCGGTGTTGTCGGACTTGAACGGGCTTTCCGCGGTCTTGAACGTGGTCACTGCGCCAGCTCCTTCGGGGTGTCCAGGCCGAGATCTTCCAGGATTCCGCTGAACCGGGCCTTGGCCGCATCGAGGGCGTCCTCGAACCGCGGCGGCTTGGCCTCCGGCTGCGACCACAGGGGCTGCAGCTTGCGCATGGCGGTGATCGCGCGCGGCGTCCAGTCGGACAGCCACTGCTGCATGATCCGCACGTTCTGGTCGCCGAATTCACGGTCATTGCTCAGCAGCTGGAACATGGGGATGGTGTAGCGGAGGTCCCGCTCGGAGAAGTCGAACTCCTCCGCGCCGACCAGGGTCGGTGTGACGAAGTCGCCGTTGCGTGGCGCGGCGTGCTGCACCAGGCTGCTCCGGAACGGCTCGCCGACCAGCGGCTCGAACACGACGTTGGCCGCGAAGATGGCCTCGCACCAGTCGTTGATCCCGGTCAGCGCCTCGGCCAGTTCCCGTACCCCTTGCCAGGACTCGTCCTGGTTCCAGGTCTCGATGTGCGCGCTGCCGTCGAAGCCGTCGATCTCCTCGCTGAGCGTGAGGTTGTACAGCGCCAGGTCCTGGGCGGCCCGGATCCGGTGCATGCTGTTCACCGAGATCGCGTTGTTGTGCATGTTGGTCGGCGCGCGCCGGTTGGCGTTGGCGTACAGGTACAGGCCAAGCCCGTGGTTGACATGCATCCAGGCGCCGACGTTCCGCTCGACGAACCGCACCCAGCTGGAGTTCCACTGGTCAAACGCCTTCGTGTGCTTCGCTGCGTCGATGTTCTGGTTGAGCTGGCGCACGACGTTGGCGTTGTACCGGTAGAGGGTGAGCTCCCATTCCTCGTTCGGGTCGCGGAATTCATGCCAGCCGAGCGCGGGCCAGTCATACCCCTTGCCGCCGGAGCCCGGGTACCGCTCCGGCTCGGGGCGGTCCGATCCCCATGCCTTGAGGACCGTCCAGTCAAGCGGGTACCCACCCCGGCCGTCGGAGAAACCGTACAGCCAGCCCTGGCTGAGGTAGTGCCGCGGATCCGGCTGCACCTCGACGGTCACGTCCTCGTAGTGCGTCTGCTTGCGCTTGGCCGGGTTGTAGTAGTTGAACCGGCGCGAGTCCGAGTCCGGGAATACCTTGGCCCCGGCTTCCGCGTCGGTGAAGACCGGCTTGGGCACACTGCGCTGCGTTGTCGCGGTTGTCATGAGGTCTCTCCTTCGGGATCCCCGGTGGTCGTGAACTTGTCGAAGTAGATGCGCTTTTCCTCGACGCCCAGTTGCTGCAGCAGCGGCACGGCCGCCTCCACCATGGGCGGCGGCCCGCAGACGTAGGCGTGCGCTCCGGACAGGTCGCTGGCGTGCTGCCGGACCACGTCGGTGATCATGCCGCGCTCGCCGTCCCAGTCCTGGTCGCCGTCCGCGTGGGACAGGGCCGGGATATACCGGAAGCCCGGCAGGGTCTGCTCCAGCCGGTGCAGCTCCGGCTCGAAACAGAGGTCCTGCTGGGTACGCGCGCCGTAGAAGAACGTGGCCTTGCGGGTCAGGCCCCGGTCGGCCATGGAGCGCAGCAGGGAGAGGATGGGCGCCATCCCCGCCCCGCCGCCGACAAAGACCAGGTCGGTGTCGCCATCACGCAGGGTGAAGACACCGTACGGCCCGGTCAGGTCGAGCCGGTCTCCCTCGGCCAGCTTGTCGGCCAGGAACCGGGAGAACTTGCCGTCCGGGTAGACCTTGATGACGAACTCCAGCAGTCCGCCATCCCGGCTGGTGATGTTGGCCATCGAGAACGACCGGACGTCGTCCGTCCCGGGGATGGCGATGTCCATGTACTGCCCCGGGAAGAACTTGATCTCGGCCGGCTCGATCAGCCGGAGCACCAGGTGCACCAGGTCGTGGGTGACCGCGTCCCTGGACACCACTTCCGCGGCACCCGTGACGATCGGCAGCCCGGAGCGGATCATCTCCTCGTCGTAGTTGAGCAGCTCGATCGTCACGTCCTCGTACGCGTGCGCCCGGCACAGCAGCGTGTAGCCTTCCTCCTTTTCAAAGTCGGGCAGCGCGAAGGTGGAGTACTTGTCGAGCTCGATGTCCTCGCCATCCAGCACGAACGACTTGCAGGCGGAGCACTGCCCCTCCTTGCAGCCGTGCATGAGCATGTAGCCCTGCTCGAACGCGGCGCGCAGGATCGTCTGCTGCTCAGTGACCTCGATCTCGATGCCGACCGGCTCGAACCGGACGACATGCTTGTCCGCCATGGCTCCCTCGTGATCGCGCCCGGTGGTCAGTGGGCTAGTGGTCAGCAGGGCTAGTGGAGGGAGGGGGCCGCAGCGCCTGGCTGCGGCCCACCTCCCGGTCACGGTGGCCAGTCGGCTCAGGCGTCGGCGGGGAACCGGCGGGCCGGGCAGGCCTGGATGTACTTGGCGTGGTAGGCCTGCCGCTCCTCCGGCGACATCTCGTTGAACAGCACGTTCGGGCTCTGCAGCGGCGGGCAGCGGCGCAGGTGGTCGAGCGTCCACATCTTCTTCGGGTCCAGGTTCAGATGTGGCTGCGCGGTCATCGTCTTGCCGTCGTCCCGCACGTAGCCCATGTCGGAGACCACGTCGGCCCAGTTCCAGCCGTGGTACAGGGTCTCCCACTCACGGTGCCCGATGAGCTGGCCCATGTTCGGCGTGGCCCGGCCCTGGAAGGTCGGCCGGAAGGCCTCGACATCGGTCCACCGGCAGGCCTCGTGGCAGTAGGTGCGGACTACGCCGTCGACCTCGTCGTACACCATGTCCTCGCGGACCAGGCACGGGACCATGCAGGTCCAGCACCGGTTGGGGTACCAGTAGTCCACGTCCTCGAACACGATCGGGTTGTGCCCGTTCGGCATTGACAGCCGGTTGTAGTTCTCCCACCACTTACCGTACTTGTCGTACCAGCCCGGGTACTTGTCCTCGAACCACTCGAAGTCCTTGTCGGTCATCGGGTCGATCCGCCAGTAGTTGGCCAGCCAGCCGGTGGCGAAGAACTGGGCCACCTCGTGCACGTAGCCCTTGTTCCAGATCTGGTTCCACGACTCCTCGATGAGGTCGTGCGGGATGACCAGGCCGTACTTCTCCAGCGGCACCAGGTAGCTGCGGTAGTAGTCGTCGTAGATCCACCGCCGCCACATCTCGGCGTAGGATTCCCGGTCCTTGCGCCGGTCCTTGGTGCCGTACTCGATAAACGTGCCGATGGCCGCGTCCACCACCCGGTGGTTGTTCCACCACGCGTAGCGCAGGTCGCGCTCGAGCAGCTGGTGGTTCTCCTCGTCGGCCAGCGCCATCAGCAGCGTGGCGTACCCGTTGCTGATGTGCCGCGACTCATCCGACTGCACCGAGTGGAACACCGTCGGAAGCAGGTAGTCGCCGTTGGCCGCGGCCTCGGCCGGCATGGCCACGAACAGCGTGTTGGTGAACGCGGTCTCGGCCACGATCGTCAGGTAGATGCTGGCCGCGGTGATCGCGTCACCGGTGATGAACCCCTCGGCGAACTGCCGGCCGATGGTCCCGCAGTAGTCGTTCTGGAAGTTGCGGAGGCTGTTGTTGAAGCCGGCCGGGTCGATGTAATTCTGCATGTACAGGCGCTTGAGGTTCTGCTGGATCGTCGAGTGCCGGACCTCGTCGATCATCTGGATCGCCTGGCCGTTGTGCAGCTCGGGGTTGGGCACCGTGCGGAACAGCAACGGCATCGCCCGGGCCGCGGAGATCTCCGGGAGCGGGATGATGGACAGGAACAGCTTCTGCCACTCCAGCCAGCGCTCCTGTACCTGGCGGAACATGTTGCCCCGGATGGCGCCGTCCTCGGCTCCATAGACGCGGTGGTCCTTCTCTTCCTGCATCGGGAAGTAGGAGCGCAGGACCTGCTTCAGGGGATCCTTCTTCTGTGCCTTCCGGAACGAGTAGTCGGTCCCGTACTGCGATACCGGCTCGTGGTACATCGGTTCCCAGGACAGTTCCTGGATCTTCTGGTGGGCCTTGGCCACACTCTGGCGACTCATGGTCACCCCTTCCCCTACGAAAGTCCTTGTGCGGAATAACAACCTGCCAAAACGGGGGCCGGCGTCCCAACATGAGACGGCCGGTGATCAGCGCTCACCGAAGAACGCGTCGCGCAGCCCGGCCAGGTGATCGTGGACATCACGGGATGACTGCTGGCTGCCCTCGGCGGCCGGCTCGACCCCCAGCGCCCGCAGCAGATCGGCGGCCGGGCGGCCCGGGTCGCCGGACTCGCCCAGGACCGGATGCAGCCCCTGGTCGGCCAGGTGATGGAAGACCAGGTTGACCACGCTCCACGGATTGAACGTCTCAGGAGCGGGCCGGCCTGCCTGATCCATAGGGCAACTCCGGTTCCTGCATCGAGTCATCGCAGCCGATCCGGCGTTGCTGCCATCAAAACTCCGCGGCCCTGTGCGTCTCGGTCTCAACTTGAGACAGGCGCAGATAACGTCGCGTTTATTTTGGGTACGTAGGTCCCTGAACCCGGGGAGGTACGGAGGCCCCATCGTGCCCACTGGAGTGCACCTAGCCTCGGCCAGCCGGCGGCTGGCCAGCACGCGCGAGCGGTTCCTGACGGCTGAGCCGGTCCAGGCGGACGAAGTCCGGGAACCGATCCTCGCGTCGTGGTGGCGCTCCCGGCAGTTCAAGGTGGCGGCGGACCGGGTCGAGCTGTCCTATGTCCGCGACCCCAACCTGGACACTCCGCTGACCCGCAACGCCATGCCGGTGCTGCGCAGCCTGCGCGAGCACCTGGAGGGCCAGCCGATCAGCGTCATCCTGACCGACGCCGCGGGCGTGGTGCTGAGCAGGATGACCGCCGATCACGACCTGGAGCGGCACCTGGACGGGGTGCAGCTGGCACCCGGGTTCAGCTACGCCGAGGAGTACGTCGGCACCAACGGGATCGGCACCGCGCTGGAAGGTGGCCAGCCGGCCCACGTTTTCGGGCACGAGCACTACGCCGAGGACCTGGAAGACCTGGCCTGCGCCGGGGTGCCGATCCACGACCCGATCTCCGGCAAGGCGGTCGGCGCGGTCGACCTGACCTGCTGGCGCAAGGACGCGGACCCGCTGCTCATCGCGCTGGCCAAGACCACCGCCGCCCAGATCACCCAGGCCATGCTGGCCGACGCCAGCGCCCGTGAGCTGCAGCTGATGCAGGAGTACCTGCGGGCCTGCCGCCGGACCAGCGGGATCGTGCTGGCGCTGAACCACGACGTGGTGATGATGAACGACCACGCCCGGCAGGTGCTCGACCCGGGCGACCAGAGCCTGCTGCTCAGCCAGGCCGCCGAGGCGCTGACCACCCGGCAGCCCTGCACCGTGTCCGTGCAGTTGCCCAGCGGGGTGCAGGCCCGGATGTACTGCCGCCCGGTGCGCGGCGACGACCGGATCGCCGGCGGCGTGGTGCACGTGAAGCTGATCGAGCCGCCCGGCCGCCCGGCCGCGGACACCGCGGCCAAGCCCGCCATGTCACTGCCCGGCCTGGTCGGCAGCGGTGCGCTGTGGCTGCGCGGCTGCCGCCAGGTGGAGGCGGTCTACGACTCCGGGGAGTGGCTGGCGCTGGAGGGCGAGCCCGGGGCGGGCAAGCTGGCCGTGGTCCGCGCGGTGCACCAGCGGCGCAACGCGGCCGAGCGGTTCTACGTCATGGACGCGGCCGAGGCCACCGACACCGACTGGCTGCTGCGCGCCCGCCGTGAGCTGCTCGACGACGAGGGCACCCTGGTTATCAGGCATGTCCATCTGCTCACCGCGCGGCAGCAGCACGCACTGGCCAGCGCGCTGCAGGAGGCCAGGGCGGCCGGCCGGCGGCAGGACCTGTGGGTGGCCATCACGCTCAACCGCAGCCAGGCGCACGGTGACCTGAGCAAGCTGCTCCGGCACTTCCCCAGCACGGTGGAACTGCCCCCGCTCCGGCATCACATCGAGGACCTGCACACGCTGGTGCCGTTCTTCGTGGCCAAGCTGGGCCAGCACGGCCGGCTGACCTGCTCGCCAGAGGCGATGCAGCTGCTGCTCCGGGCCAAGTGGCCGGGCAACATCGAGCAGCTCTGGCAGGCCATGCGCCGGGTGGTGCAGAAGCGGCGCACCGGCGCCATCCAGCCCTCCGACCTGCCCCCGGAGTGCTACACGGTGAGCCGGCGCCTGCTCTCCCCGCTGGAGTCGATGGAGCGCGA
Source organism: uncultured Actinomycetes bacterium (assembly GCA_963834705.1). Taxonomy (GTDB): domain Bacteria; phylum Actinomycetota; class Actinomycetes; order Streptosporangiales; family Streptosporangiaceae; genus RYN-230. The sequence goes on along the minus strand of CAWICV010000013.1, from coordinate 360,268 downwards.
CGCGATCGTCCAGGGGCTGCTCGACTACCAGGGCAACAAGGTCAAGGCGGCCAAGTCGCTGGGCATGTCCCGGGCCACCATCTACCGGAAGATTCACGAGTACGGCATCGTCACGCCGGGCGGCTGATCAGGCAACGGCCTGCGCACCACGGTGGTGGCCCACCAGGGCAGAGGCTGGCTGCGTGGCTGCTAGGCAGGCAGGGCGGCGAAAAAGGCGCGGATGTCGTGGACGAGCAGGCCGGGTGTTTCGAGGGCGGCGAAGTGACCGCCGGTGTCGAAGTCGCTCCAGTGCACGATGTTGTTGGTCTGCTCGGCGTAGCGGCGGATGGGGATGTCTTCGGCGAAGGCGGCCACGCCGGTCGGCACCCCGGACGGGGTCGGCCAGTCGCTGCCGTGCATGGATTCGTAGTACATGTTCGCGGCCGAGCCTGCGGTCCCGGTGAACCAGTACAGGCTGACGTCGGTAAGGATCTCATCTCGCGGGATCGCGTCCTCGGGGAGTTCGTGGGCGGAGCTGGTCCACTCCTGGAATTTCTCCACGATCCACGCGAGCTGCCCGGCTGGCGAGTCGGTGAGGGCGTACGACAGTGTTTGCGGGCGGGTGGCCTGGATCTGGAAGTACCCGTTGCCCTCGGCCAGAAAGTTCTGCATCCGCCGCAGGCGCTCCTTTTCCGCCGGGCTGAACGTTGCCTGCTCCTCTTCGGGGACGTCGCCGAACGGGACGAAGCCCATGGTCGCCGCGTTGACGTGGATGCCGATCAGGTGATCAGGGTTGACCCGGCCGAGGTCGGGGGCGACGAAGGCGCCGAAGTCCCCGCCCTGAGCGGCATAACGTTGATATCCAAGGCGGCGCATCAGCTCGGCGAGTGCGCTCGCCATCCGGCGGCTGCCCCACCCCGGCTCGGTGACCGGGCCGGAGAACCCGAACCCGGGCAGTGACGGGATGATCAGGTCGAACGCCTGGCCCGGGTCGGCGCCGTTGTTACGCGGGTCGGTCAACGGGGCGATCACGTGCAGGAACTCCACGACCGAGCCAGGCCAGCCGTGGATGAGCAGGAGCGGGGTGGCGTCCGGCTCCGGTGACTTCACGTGCAGGAAGTGAATCTGCTGCCCGTCTATCTCGGTGATGAACTGCGGGTAGGCGTTCAGCCGCGCCTCAGCTGCCCGCCAGTCGAAGCTGGTGCGCCAGTACTCGGCCAGCTCGCGCAGGTAGCTGAGCGGCACGCCGCGCTCCCAGGCGGCCCCGGGCAGGCTGGCCGGCCACCGGGTCCGGGCCAGACGGTCGGCTAGGTCGTCCAGGTCGGCCTGGGGAATGCTGATCCGGAATTCCCTGATGTCGTGGGTGGCTGAGTTCGTCATTGCCAGGTCCTCCGCGGCTCGTTAATCTGAACGAAGCGTTCAGTTCAACCCTAGCAGAACTGAATGATCTGTTCAAGCCGAGTGAGGGACGCTGAGGGCACATGGTGGAGGGCACGGCCCCGCTGCGCGGCCGGCAGGCACAGGCGGTGCACAACGACGAGCGCATCCTGGGGGCGGCCCGCGAGGTGTTCCTTGATGATCCGCAGGCCCCGATCGCGGCGGTGGCCGAGCGGGCCGGGGTGGGCATTGGCGCCCTCTACCACCGGTACGCGGGTAAGGAGGATCTGCTGCGCACCCTGTGCCGGACCGGACAGGAGATTTATCTCGCCGAGATCAGGCAGGCCCTAGCCGCCAGCGATGAGCCCTGGGAAGCGTTCACCAGCTTCCTGCGCCGGATCGTGGCCGCCAACACGCACGGCCTGACCGTCCGGCTCGCCGGGACATTCGAGCCAAGCGATGAGCAGCTGGCCCTGGCCGAACAGATGCAGTCGCTGGGCATCGAACTGTTCGAGCGTGCCCGCAGCACCGGCCGGCTGCGCGATGACATCACGTACCTCGACATCGAGTTCCTGCTCGAGTTCCTGGCCAGCGTCAAGCTCGGCGACGCCAGCCGCACCGCTGAACTCCGCCAGCGCCACCTGACGGTCATCATCGACGGACTGCGCCCGGGAAAGCATACGCAGCTGCCCGGCCGGGCCCCCACCTGGCAGGAACAGACCGAGCGCTGGATCACGCCCTAGCCGCAGCGCACCGCACCCGGGTAGTTCCCGCCGTTGCACGACAGCGTGTATAGGCTGCCGCTGTAATATGTCGTGGAGTCACTATCAATCAGGTGTCAAGTTTTGTCAGCCATATAGCTGACTAGCTCTGTCAGGCGATTAGCACATAACCTGCGGACATGATGGCGCGCCGCTCACCCGCGGAAGGGGAACGGCAGCGCGACGCGGAGCGATCCCGGCGGGCACTGCTCGACGCCGCGCTGGACGAGTTCGCCGAGCACGGTTACGCCGGGGCCCGGGTGGCCGACATCGCCCACCGCGCCGGGGTGAACAAGCAGCTGATCAACTACTACTTCGGTTCCAAGCAAGGGCTGTACCTGGCCGTGCAGCAGGCCTGGCTGGACCGGGAGGCGGACGTCGCCCCGCCCGATCTGCCCCTGGCCGACCTGGTCGTCCGCTATCTGGCCGACGCGGTGCGCGACCCCCGCGCGCTGCGGCTGCTGCTGTGGCGCGGGCTGGCCCACGACGGCGCGCCCAGGGGCAACCGGAGCCGGCAGCCCGACCTGGACCAGGTCCGGGCCCACCAGGCTTCCGGCCAGATAGCCACCGACCTGGACCCGGCCGCGGTGCTGCTGGCCGGCCTGGGCATGATCGCCGCCCCGCTGGCCATGCCCCAGGTGGCCTGGGAACTGTTCGGCATCGACCCGTCCAGCGAGGAGTTCCTCAGCCGCTACGGCGAGCAGATCCGGCGCATCGTCGCCCGGCTGGGCGGTAAGCCGGCTAGCTGACCCCGCTGCGCTAGCTAGCTGACCCCGCTGCGCACTGGGAGGTGGCGGCGGAGGAAGTCCTCGGCCTGCTGCCAGGCCCGGGCGGCCGGGTCTGGCTGGTAGAACATCGGCGCCATCCGGTTGTGGAACGCGTGCCCCGCGTCCTCCTCGACGTGCATTTCCACGTTGGGGTACCGGGCGGCCGCTTCCTCCACCGCGCGGACTCGGTCTCGTGGGATGTACGAGTCGCTGCCGCCGAAGTGGAACTGCACCGGGGCGCTGATCTGGCTGAGCAGGTCGAGACTGTCCGGCACGGCCGAGCCGTAGAAGGAGATTAGTGCGTCCACCGGGGCCTGCGCGGCGACCAGGTAGCCGATCGAGCCGCCCAGGCAGAACCCGATCACCCCGAGGCCGCCGTCCACCTCGGGCAGCGCGGCCAGCGCGCGCAGCGCGGCCAGGCAGTCCCGGACGCCCTGCGCGGCGTCGAACCGCTGGCCCAGGGCCAGCGACTCTTCCAGCCCGGCCTGGTCGTGCGCGGCCTCATGATGCGGCTTGATCCGCCAGAACAGGTCCGGCGCGGCGACCAGGTAGCCCAGCCCGGCCAGATCACTGGCCACCGCCCGGATGTAGCCGCTGACCCCGTAGATCTCCTGAATCAGCAGCAGGCCGGGCCCGCTGCCCCGGTCCGGCACCCAGAGGGACAGGTCGAACGTCCCGCCGTCGGCCGGCACCTGCTCGACGCGCTGCTCCATGGCTTCTCCTCCGGGGTTAGGTGCTGAGCGGTTAGGTGCTGAGCACGGCCAGGCATACCGCTGGCAGGTTAGCGTCCGCGCCGTCCAGGGTCACCCCGGTCCGGGACGCGGCCAGCACGGCGGCGCCGGGCTGGCCCAGCGGCACCCGCTGGTCCCGCTCGCTCAGGTTGACCACCACCCGCAGCCGGCCGCGGTACAGCACCAGCCAGCGCTTGATCTCGTCGTACTCGGCCCGGACCCGGTCCAGCATCGGGTCGGTCAGCTCCGGCCAGGCCCGGCGCAGTGCGATCAGCTCGGTGTACCAGGCCAGTATGTCCTGGTGCCCGGCCTGGTCCAGCTCGGCCCAGTCCAGCTTGGACCGGTAGAAAGTGGCCTCGTCCTGCGGGTCGGGCACGTCGGCCGGGCCCCAGCCAAACGCGGCGAACTCCTGCCGGCGGCCGGCCGCGACGGCCCGGGCCAGTTCCGGGTCGGTGTGGTCGGTGAAGTACTGCCACGGCGTGCCAGCGGCCCACTCCTCCCCCATGAACAGCATCGGGGTGAACGGCGCGGTCAGCACCAGCCCGGCGCCGATCTTGACCAGGCCAGGGGCCAGCCCGGCGGAGATCCGGTCCCCCGTGGCCCGGTTCCCGACCTGGTCATGATCCTGCAGGTAGCCGACGAACCGGAAGGCCGGGATGCGCAGCAGGTCCACCGGGCGGCCGTGGCTGCGGCCGCGGAACTCCGACCATGTGCCGTCGTGGAAGAATACCCGGGTCAGCGTCTTGACCAGGGCCCGCATCGAGCCGAAGTCGCAGTAGTAGCCCTGCCGCTCGCCGCTGACCGCGGCGTGCACCGCGTGATGGAAGTCGTCGCTCCACTGGCCGGTCAGCCCGTACCCGCCGGCCTCCCGCGAGCTGACCAGCCGCGGGTCGTTCAGGTCGGACTCGGCGATCAGCACCAGCTCGCGGTTGAGCCGGGTGCCCAGCGCCTGCACCTCGACGGCCAGGTCCTCCAGGAAGTGCAGCGCCCGGTGGTCCTCGAACGCGTGCACCGCGTCCAGCCGCAGCCCGTCCAGGTGGTAGTCGCCCAGCCACATCAGCGCGTTGCCCGCCAGGAACTGGCGCACCTCGTCCGAGCCGGGCTGGTCCAGGTTCACCGCCGGGCCCCACGGCGTCACGTGCGCGGTGGTGAAGTAGGGGCCGAACGCGTCCAGGTGGTTACCGATGCCGACGTGGTTGTAGACCACGTCGAGCAGCACCCCGAGGCGTCGGCTGTGGCACGCGTCCACGAACCGCTTCAGCCCGTCCGGGCCGCCGTACGCCGCGTGCACCGCCCACAGGTGGATGCCGTCGTAGCCCCAGCCCCAGCGGCCGGGGAAGCTGGCCACCGGCATCAGCTCGATCATGTCCACGCCCAGCTCGCTGAGGTGGTCGAGACGGGCGATGGCGGCGTCGAACGTGCCGTCCGGGGTGAATGTGCCGACGTGCAGCTCGTAGATCACCGCACCGCGCAGCGGCCCGCCGCGCCAGCCCTGGTCGGTCCAGCCGAACGCGGCGTGATCGTAGCTCCGGCTCAGCCCGTCGCTGCCGTACGGCTGCCGCGGCGACCGCGGGTCAGCCAGCGGCGGCCCGCCGTCCAGCCGGAACCCATAGTCGGCGCCGTCGGCCGCACCCGGCACGCTGGCTTCCCACCAGCCGGGCGGCCCGGCCGGGCGCATCGGCAGCGCCTTCTCCGCGCCGTCCGCCTCACCCGCCAGCCTGACCTGTACCTCGACCGTCCCGGCGGCTGGGGCCCACACCCGGAACACGCTCACGTCGGCACCTCAGGAAATATCATCAGCCGGCGACGCCGCCGCGTCGAGATCCGGCCCGGGTGATCCGGCTGGGATCAGCAGTGCCACGGGATGGCGTTCGGTAAGCATGGCGAGAAGCGGGCGCGGGCCGGTATGCGTGGTCCCGGAGAGCAGGTCCTGATATGTGCCGGCGGGCAGCGGCAGCACGGTGCCGGCCCAGCCGCCGCCGCGGCGCAGGCCGGCTGGCAGCCGGGTGGCCACCGTGATGGCCTGGCCGCGGGCGAACGCGACGGCGTGCGCGGCCGCCGGGCCCTCGGCGGCCAGCGGCTGGTAGCCGGCCGCGAACCAGTCCGGGTGGGCCCGGCGGAGCCTGAAGGCGGTCGCTGTCACCAGCAGCTTCTCCCCGTCCAGGCCGGCCGGGCGGCGTCCCGCGGCCAGCGCGTTCAGTAGCTCGCGGCCCTGGGTAAAGTCGGCGGGCCGCCGGTTGTCCGGGTTGACCAGGGCCAGGCCCACCAGCTCGCAGCCCTGGTAGGTGTCGGGCACCCCGGGCATGGTGAGCTGCACGAGCTTCATGCCGAGCGAGGTGGCCCGCGCGTCCTCGCCCAGCGCGGCCACGAAGCCGGCCAGCTGGCTGGTCAGCTCGTCGTCATCCAGCGCCTGCTCGGCGAAGCTGAGCACCATCGCCTCGTACCCGGCGTCCGGGTCGGTCCACGAGGTGCGGGTCTTGGCCTCGCGCATCGCCTTGACCAGGTACCCGGTGAGCCGCTCCCGGTCCAGCGGCCAGGCCCCGGCCAGCGTCTGCCACATCAGGTACTCGGTGTCCGGGTCCGGGACCAGCCCATTGGCCAGCGCCGCGGCCCGGTCGTGCCACCGGGTCACCTCGGCCAGCCAGGCCTGCGGGATCTCGGCCAGCACCGCGAGCCGGGCCCGGACATCCTCCTGGCGCTTGGTGTCGTGAGTGGACAGCGTGGTCAGCGTGCCCGGCCAGTCCTGGGCCAGCCGCGCGGCGAACCGGTGGAATTCGGCCGGCGCCCAGCCGAACCGGTCCGGGTCGCCGCCGACCTCGTTCAGGGCGGCCAGCCGGGACCAGCGGTAGAACGCGGTGTCCTCCACGCCCTTGGCCATCACCGGGCCACAGACCTGCTGAAACAGGGTCACGAACGGGGCCGGCCCGGCCAGCGCCAGGTCGGTCACGGCGGCCAGCAGCGGATGCAGGTGGGCCGGGAGGCGGGCCCGGGCGGCGGTGACCGCCTGGCCCAGCACCGCGGCCGACTCCGGCGGCGCGGGCTCGCCGGGGACGACATAGGCCCGGTAGACCGGCATCGCGGTGAGCAGCTCGGTGAGCACGGTGGTCAGGTCCTGGGCCAGGTAGCCGGGCAGGGCCGGGTGTGCGGTCTCGCTGACCAGCCGGGCCAGCCGGGCCACCTCGGCGGCCAGGGACTGCCCGGCTTCGGCTCGCTTGGCCGTCTCAGCCACCCCGGCGAAGGCCGCCGGGCCGCCGGTGAAGTCGGCGTAGCCAGTGGCCAGCGGCTGCGCCCCGGCCGGGTCGAGGAACAGGCCGCCCACCGCGCCGAGGCTGTCGTAGCCGGTGGTGCCCGCGCACGGCCAGTCGGCGGGCAGCCGCTCGCCGCTAGACAGGATCTTCTCCGTGCACACCCACCGGCCGCCGGTCCGCTCGGCCAGCCGGCGCAGATAGCCGCGCGGATCGGCCAGCCCGTCCGGGTGGTCCACCCGGAGCCCGTCGATGAGCCCGTCGGCGACCAGGCCGAGGATCACCGCGTGGGTGGCCTCGAACACCTGGGGGTCTTCCACCCGGACCGCGATCAGCGAGCTGATGTCGAAGAACCGCCGCCAGTTCAGCTCGGTGGCGGCGAGCCGCCAGTCGGCCAGCCGGTAATACTGCTCGGCCAGCAGGCCCGGCAGGGGCCGCGTCTCGGTACCGGGACGGAGCGGGAACACGTGGTCGAAGTAACGCAGCACGTCGCCGCGCACGGTCAGGTCGCCCAGGCATTCCTTCACTGGGCCGCCCAGCACCGGCAGCAGCAGCCGGCCGTCCCCGGCCGTCCAGTCCACGTCGAACCAGGACGCGAACTCCGAGTCCGGCCCGTCCCGGAGCACCCCCCACAGCGGGCGGTTCAGCGACTCGGGCACCGGGATGGCCATGTGGTTGGGCACGATGTCCACGATCACGCCCAGGCCGGCGGTGCGGAACCGGCGGGCCATCTCCCGGAACGCGGTCTCGCCGCCCAGGTCGGCCGAGATCCGGGTGTGGTCCACCACGTCGTAGCCATGCCGGGAGCCCGGCGTGGCCTGCAGGATCGGCGACAGGTAGACGTGGCTGACGCCTAGTCCGGCCAGGTAGTCCGCGCTGGCCGCGGCGGCCGCGAAGCCGAAGCCCGGCTGTAGCTGGAGCCGGTAGGTGGACACCGGCACGCTGCCTGGCCCAGCCACCAGGGGGTCAGGCACGGGCGGGTCAGGCACGAGGGGGTCAGGCACGGGCGAGGACCTGCATGGACCGGCTCGGGATCGGCACCGCGTCGCCCGGCTTGACCGCTCCCGTGTCGGGCACCGCGCTCAGCGGCAGCGCGGTGTCCAGCACCTTGGCCCACTGCTGCCCGTACCGCTCCGGCGGGACGGTGAACTCCAGGTCCAGTTCGCTCGCGTTGAACAGGAGCAGGAACGAGTCGTCCCGGATCCGCTCGCCGCGCGGGTCGGGCTCGGTGATCGCGTCGCCGTTGAGGAACACGGTAAGCGACTTGGCGAAGCCGACCGCCCAGTCGTCGTCGGTCATCTCCTCGCCGGCCGGGGTGAACCAGGCGATGTCGGCGGGCTGATTGGGCGCGCCGCGGCGACCGCGGACCGCCTCCTGGCCACGGAAGAACCGGCGGCGGCGAAACACCGGATGGTCGGCGCGCAGCCGGATCAGCGTCCGGACGAAGTCGAGCAGGTCCTGGTCGCCGGCGTAGCCGGGCACCTCTTCGGCGTGGTCAGAAGGTCCGTGATCAGGAGGCCAGTGCACCCAGGAGATCTCGGTGTCCTGGCAGTAGGCGTTGTTGTTGCCACGCTGGGTACGGCCCATCTCGTCGCCGGCCAGCAGCATCGGGATGCCCTGGGACAGCAGCACGGTGCACAGGAAGTTGCGCTTCTGCCGGTCGCGCAGCGCGTGTACCGCCGGGTCGTCACTGCGGCCCTCGGCGCCGCAGTTCCAGGACCGGTTGTCGTCGGTGCCGTCCCGGCCGTCCTCGCCGTTGGCCTCGTTGTGCTTGCGGTTGTACGAGACCAGGTCGGCCAGCGTGAAGCCGTCGTGCGCGGTGACGAAGTTGACTGAGGCCACGGGCCGGCGGCCGTCGCTCAGGTACAGGTCGCTGGACCCGGTCAGCCGGGACGCGAACTCGGGCAGGGTGGCGTGCTCGCCGCGCCAGAAATCGCGCACCGTGTCCCGGTACTTCCCGTTCCATTCGGTCCACAACGGCGGGAAGTTGCCCACCTGGTAGCCACCCTCGCCGACGTCCCACGGCTCGGCGATGAGCTTGACCTGGGATACCACCGGGTCCTGCTGGACCATGTCGAAGAAGGCGGACAGCCGGTCCACTTCGTGGAACTGCCGGGCCAGCGCGGCGGCCAGATCGAACCGGAAGCCGTCCACGTGCATCTCGGTGACCCAGTAGCGCAGCGAGTCCATGATCATCTGGAGCACGTGCGGGTGCCGCATCAGCAGGCTGTTGCCGGTGCCCGTGGTGTCCATGTAGAACCGCTCGTCGTCGCTGACCAGGCGGTAATAGGACCGGTTGTCGATGCCACGGAAGGACAGCGTCGGGCCGAGGTGGTTGCCTTCCGCGGTGTGGTTGTACACCACGTCCAGGATCACTTCGATGCCGGCCTGGTGCAGGGTGCGCACCATCGACTTGAATTCCTGCACCTGCTCGCCGCGGGCGCCGCTGGCCGCGTAGCCGTTGTGTGGGGCGAAGAACCCGATCGTGTTGTAGCCCCAGTAGTTGGCCAGCCCGCGCTCGGCCAGGATGGCGTCGCTGACGAACTGGTGTACCGGCATCAGTTCGATCGCGGTGACGCCCAGCCCCTGCAGGTGCTCGATGACGGCCGGGTGGGCCAGCCCCTGATAGCTGCCGCGCTGCGCGGGCGGCACCAGGGGGTGCAGCTTGGTCAGCCCGCGCACATGTGCCTCGTAGACCACCGTCTCGTGGTACGGGGTGCGCGGGTGCCGGTCGTTGTCCCAGCTGAAGAACGGGTTGATGACCACCGATCGGGGCACGTATGGCGCCGAGTCGGTGTCGTTACGCTCGTCCGGCTGGCCGAACGGGTAGGCGAATACGGCCTGATCCCAGCGCACGCTGCCCTCGATGGCCTTGGCGTACGGGTCGATCAGCAGCTTGGCCGGGTTGCACCGCTGGCCGCGGCCCGGGTCATAGGGCCCGTGCACCCGGTACCCGTAGCGCTGGCCGGGGCCGATGCCGGGCAGGTAGCCATGCCAGACAAACCCGTCCACCTCGTGCAGCGGCACCCGGGTCTCGGTCCCGTCCTCGTCGAACAGGCACAGTTCCACCCGCTCGGCTACCTCGGAGAACAGGGCGAAATTAGTGCCCACCCCGTCATACGTAGCGCCGAGCGGATAGCTGCCGCCCGGCCAGACCAACGCCTCCTGCGTCACAGGTTTCCGTCCCTGGTTTAGGTGGCCGCCCGCCCCGCCTCGGCACTCCCCCGGCCGCCCGACCATAACGCGGCTTGGTTACCGGACGTGACGTGCCCCCGGCGGGCACGGTCAAACAACTGTGGTGACAGGGACAGTGGAGTTCGGGCTGGTCCGGTCCGGGCTGCGTCAGGTGTCCCGGATGATCTCCTTGATCAGCTTTGTCGTCCCGGCCGGGGTGAGTGCCTCCGCGCTCAGCCGGTTCATGATCTCCATATAGTGGTCCACGTCGCTGCGCCGCTCCAGGTAGAGGGCGCTGGTCAGCTGCTCGATGTAGACCACGTCGGGCAGGTCCGGCTCGCCGAACCGGAGCACGGTGAACGAGCCACCAGCGGCCGCGTGGCCGCCGCGGCGGAACGGCACCACCTGAAGGGTGACCTGGCTCAGCCCGGCCACCTCGAGCAGCCGGTTGAGCTGCCCACGCATCACGTCCCGGCCGCCCACCGGCCGGCGCAGCGCCGCCTCGTCCATCACCGACCAGACCCGCGGCGGCTGCGCGCTGCTGAGCAGGTCCTGGCGCGCCATCCGCAGGCTGACCCGGCGGTCGATCTCGGTTTCCGGTGCGGCCCGGTGGCCCAGCATGGTGACCGCCCGGGCGTAGCCCTCGGTCTGGAACAGGCCATGCACGAACTGCAGCTCGAACGTTCTGATCAGGGAGGCAGCCGCCTCCAGGCCCAGGTAGGTCTCGAACCAGTCCGGCAGGATGTCGCCGTACTGGGTCCACCAGCCCTGGTTGTTGGCCTGCCGGGCCAGCGAGAGCAGCCCAGACCGCATCTGCTCGTCGGTCACCCCGTACAGGGTGAGCAGATCGGATACGTCGCGCAGCTTGCAGCCGACCCGGCCGTGCTCCAGGCGGCTGATCTTGGACCGGGAGGCCCGGATCTCGTAGCCGGCTTCGTCCGGGGTGATGCCGGCGGCCTCGCGGAGACGGCGCAGCTGGGCACCGAGCATCATGCGGACGACGGTGCCACCAGCGCGGCTGCCGGCCAGCGCGCCGACCGGGTCGTCGTCAGCCGGATGAACAGCACTCATCGCAGCTCCCGGTTCATACCAGCTCCAGACCCGATGCAATCACGGCCATCACACCTATAACCCCCCGGCCGATGCCAGACACCCCGTGCCCGAGAGCGAGGGCGCGCAGATCTGCCAGCAGCGTGGCCCGCCGCCCGGGGCGGGACACACAGAGCACAATATCACCGAGCCCGCATGCTGTCCCGGGTCAGAATGGCGCGATTTTCTGCGGCCCCGCGGCCGGTCAAAGGTCGTCGAATTCGCCCCACTTGACGGCCGCCAGGAAGGCGGCCAGGGCCGGCCGCGGGTAGACCAGCGCCGGCCCGGACGGGTGCCGGGAGTTCCGCATCGCGACCGCGCCGTCCGGCAGCTCAGCCATCTCCACACAGCTCCCGCTGGGGTTGCTGATGCTGCTCTTACGCCAGCGCACGTCGAGCTCACCAGCGGGGATGCCGCTCCGAATCTGCAACTGTTCCTCCTGAGCCACCGGGGAAACGCTTACCGCCATACGTTCTGGTGCGCGGGGAATCGCCTGCACCAGATCTTCCGGCACCGAGGTGACCCCGTGCACACGGCAGCCTAACAGATCAAATGCACGTGCACTTGAACGTGCAGTAGACGTTGCAAACGAATCGTGCATGAGGCAGGATACGTGCCAGCGAGATAGCCCTCCCGGACGACGACAGGATCCCCCACAAGCCGATGAGCGCGCACCCATTGCGGCTGGCCAGCACCATGGGCCGTGACGTGCGCTGGGACTGGCTGGCGCCGGCCGTGCGGATGGCCGCGGCGGTGCACGGCATCCATCCACTGGCCGCGGACCGGGCCGCCCTGGAGTGGACCTGCTACCCCCGGGTGGCCACCCGCACGCCGCGCGGCACCGCGCAGTCGGTCGGCACGGCCCGCGACTTCGGCCTGGCCACGCTACGCCGCTGGACGGTGGCCGACCGGACCGACGATATCGCGATCGTGCTGTCCGAGTTGCTGACCAACGCGCTGCGGCATGGCACGGAGCGGCCGGCCCGCCCGGTCCGGGTGGCGCTGGTCCAGCCCGCGCAGTACGTGCTGGTCGTGGTGGCCGATCCGGGACGGCAGGTGCCGGTGCTCCGGGATCCGGACTACCTGGCCGAGAGCGGCCGCGGGCTGCATGTGATCAACGCGCTGAGCGACACCTGGGGCTGCACCACGCCGACCGACGCTGGCAAGGCAGTCTGGGCCCTATTCTCGGTGCGCTTTACCGAGCCCCGGCCGGTCCCGGGCTTGCTGCTTTCGCGTTTGCCCGGAACAGTTGGCGCGGCGGAGAATTTGTGAGCGCTCTCAATTTCCGCTGAGCGCCTTCGATCGCTTTTCTGCTAAGAGCGCGCAATGGCTGGGCGATATCTGCAATCGTTCTCGGCGATATCCGCAATCGTTCTCAATTGCTGCTGGGCGGGCGCAGGTAGCGGACCGGGCCAGGACCGTCCGCGACGGCGGCGATCCGGCCGCTGCCGGCCAGGTACTCCAGGTGCGCGGCCGTCTCCGCCACGGCGGCCCGGCGCATCATGCCGGTCACCGCGCCCCAGCCCCGGGACCAGGACAGTTCCTGGGTGATCTGCCATACGGTGGCGCTGCCGAGCCGGTCGGTGACGGCCAGCACCTCGGCGCACCGGCGGTCGTGGTGCGCCAGCAGCATCCGGGTCCGGTCGGCCAGGCCGTGGAACCGGTACTCGTGCGCGGGCAGCGCCTCGGCGCTGTCGTACCCGGCGGTCCGTTTCAGCGACTCCAGGTAGGCGGCCAGCGGCGGCTCCGCCGCGTGCGGCTGCAGCCCGATGTTCGGGCTGATCCGGGGCAGCACGTGGTCCCCGGTCAGCAGCACGTCCTCGGTCTCCTCGTGCAGGCACAGGTGACCCGGGGTATGGCCGGGCGTCCACACCGCGCGCAGCCGGCGGCCGGGCAGCGGGACCAGGTCCCCGTCGGTCAGCAGCACCGACGGCTCGACCATGTCCAGCACCCAGCGGATCCCCTCCGGGGAGATGACCAGTTCGGCCGCGACGTCGTCCGGCACGCCGCAGGACCGCAGCCAGTCCCGGTCGGACGCCGGGGCGCGCGTCTCGTCCCAGAGCCGGGCCGGCAGCGAGTCCCGTTCCACCGGGTGCATCGCGATCCACGCGCCGGACGCCTCGCGCACCCGCCCGGACAGGCCGTGGTGATCGGGGTGCACGTGGGTGACCACGATGCCGGTGAGGTCGGTCATGGCCGCCCCCGCGGCGGCCAGCCCGGCCTGCAGCGCCTGCCAGGTCGGCTCGGTATTCATCCCCGGATCGACCAGGATCAGGCCGGTATCGCCGGCGATCAGGTAGCTGAGCGTGTAGCGCAGCGGGCTGCCCGGGATCGGCACCGGGATCGACCACAGGCCCGGGCGGACCTGCTCGGGCAGCGGCATCGCGGCGGACTGCCAGGCGTCCCGCTGGGCCACCCCGGTCACCCGCATAACAGCCACCCTATACTGACGCTCAGCGTTCAGCAAATGGCAGAACCTGGCGCGGGATCGTCACCGTGCCCCGCCGCTGCCACTCCCGCGGGTAGCCCAGTGACACCTCCAGGAACGGCACCCCGTCATACTCGGTGGCCCGCGGGATGTGCAGGTGCCCGTAGACCACCGCGCGGGCCCGGTACCTGAGGTGCCAGCCCGCCGTCCGGGTGGTCCCGCACCACTGCGCGAACGGCGGGTAACGCAGCACCCGGGTCGGCTCACGGACCAGCGGCCAGTGGTTGACCAGGACGGTGGGCAACTCCGGGTCCAGCGCGGCCAGGCGGCGCTCGGTGAGCTCGACCCGGGCCGCGCACCAGGCCTCCCGGCTCGGGTGCGGGTCCGGGTGCAGCCGCTCCTCGTCGGTGCACACCACGCCGGTCGCGTACGCCTGGGCCAGTCCTTCCGCCTTGGTCCGCGCCCCGGCCGGGCGGAACGAGTAGTCGTACAGCAGGAACAGCGGCGCGATCACGGCCGGCCCGCCGGGCCCGGGCCAGACGCAGAACGGATCCTCCGGGGTGAGCACGCCCAGATTCCGGCACACCTCGACCAGCCGCTGGTACCGCTGCTCGCCGCGGAGCCGGACCGGGTCCCGTGGGTGGGTCCACAGGTCATGGTTGCCGGGCACCCAGATGACCCGGCCGAACCGCTCGCTGAGCGTGCCGAGCGCCCACTCGATGTCGGCCATGAACTCGCCGGTGTCCCCGGCCAGCAGCAGCCAGTCGGCGGCCGAGGCGGGCCGCAGGTTCCGCACGATCTCCCGGTTCTGCGGGTAGGCGACGTGCAGGTCGCTGACCGCGAGCAGCCGCGCCGGGGTACCGGCCATCAGCGGACGTCGGCCAGGTCCGAGGTCCACATGACGATCCGGGTCCGGTCGCCGCGGAACAGGTCGCGGGCGTACTCGACCGGCCGGCCGTCCCGGACATAAGCGATCCGCTCGACCAGCATGAGCGGATCGCCCGGCGCCACCTCCAGCACCTCGGCCTCGCGGGCATCCGCGGTGACCGGCTCCAGGCTCTCCCGGGCCCGGTACGGCCGGAGCTGGTACTGCTCGTCCAGCAGCTCGTACAGCGACCCGTCAAGCCGGCACTGCAGCAGGCCCGGGCACAGCGCGGCCGGGAACACCGAGCGCTCCACCGCGATCGGCCGCCCGTTGCCCAGCCGGACCCGGCGGATCTCGGTCACCGGGTCACCGTCGGCCAGTTCCAGCGCCGCGGCCACGGCCGGGCCCGCGGTCCGCGCCGTCGCGGACAGCACCCGGGCCCCGGCCACCAGCCCGTGCCGGCGCAGCTGCTCGGAGAACCCGGCCAGCGTGGTCCGGTCCTGCTCCAGCTTGCCCTCGGCCACGAACGTGCCGCCGTTGCGCCCCACCGTGCGGACGACCAGGCCGCGCCGGGCCAGGCTGGCCAGCGCGTGCCGGAGCGTCATCCGGCTGACCTTGAGCCAGCCGGCCAGCGCCTGCTCGGTGGGCAACCGGTCGCCGGGCAGCAGCTGGCCGGCCGCGATCGCGTCGGCCAGCCACTCCTCGATCTGCCCGTGCCTCGTGCTGCCCGGCTCGCGGACGATCACCGGCGGTGCCAGGTCCATCAGCGCGGGCAGGTCCGGCCGCGGCTGTCCGCCCATGAGTCAGCTCAGGTATCAGTCAGAGGGCAGCGCCGACCCGGGCACCAGGGGCGCGTCATCACCCTCCGGCGCGACCACCGGGGCGAACTCCTTCCGCCGGCCCACGGCCAGGTAGTACAGCACGCCGATGATCACGATGAACGCGAACACCGACCACAGGATCGGGATGCCGTCCAGCCAGGACATGCCGAAGCTGAGCAGCCCGCCGGTCTGGTTCGGCTTCGGGTTGCTGGCCACCCGGGGCCAGGCGAAGTTGATGATCATCGCGCCGCCATAGAGCAGCGCCGCCGCGTTGACCAGGATGCCCCAGCGGCCCAGCCCGAACGGCGCGCTGACCTTCGGCCAGCCGCGCGCCCGGGCCCGCATCACCACCAGGTTGCCCAGGAAGTAGCTGAAGTAGATCAGCCCGGTGGCCGCGATGGCGATGATGCCGGCCCCGGAGTACTTGAGGAACGGCACCGCGGCCAGCAGCGCGATGATGATGCACGCGAAGACCGGGGTGTGCAGCGTCGGCGAGACCCGGCTCCACGTCTTGGAGAACGGCAGCGTGTTGTCCCGGGACATGCCGAAGCAGAGCCGGATGGTGGCGGCCAGGATGGACAGGCAGCAGACGAAGATGGCCGCCGACACCACCAGCAGGTAGATGGTGGCCAGCCAGGACGGGAAGTTGGCCTCGATGACGTTGGCCGGGTTCCAGCCCAGCCCGCCGTTCCCGGTGATCGCGTCGTGCAGGTTCGGGATGGCCAGCAGCGTGCCGAGCAGGAACACGCCGCCGATGATGAACGCGCCGATGACCGCGTAGAGCACCGCCCTGGGTGCGGCCCGGCGCGGGTCCCTGGTCTCCTCGGCCAGGGTGGACGCGGTGTCGAAGCCGTAGATGACGAACAGGCTCATGAACATCGCGGCCAGGAACGAGGCCGGCCCGACGTGCAGCCCGGCGCTGTTCGTCACCACCTTGATGCCCTGGTGGTTGTGGAAGATCGCCAGCACCAGCGCGAACACGAACATGCCGAGGATCTCGAAGATGACCCCGGTGTTGTTGATCAGCGCGACCAGCCTGACCCCATAGATGTTCAGCACGGTGATCACGATCAGGGTGATCAGCGCGACCACCAGCTGGGTGTGCAGGCTGGCCGCGTTCAGGCTGTGCCAGCCCAGCCCGTTCAGCGCCGGGATCAGCGCGATCGGCAGCGTGGCCACCACCGCGGTGACGGTCAGGATGCCGGCGAACAGGTAGATCCAGCCGGTGAACCAGGAGTAGGTCCGGCTGGACAGGTACTTGGTCCACTGGAACACTGAGCCGGCCACCGGGTAGTGGCTGGACACCTCGGCGAAGTTCAGCGCGACCAGGAACTGGCCGAGCGCCACCACCGGCCAGGTCCAGATGAACACGCCACCGATCGTGGTCAGGCCGAGCGCGAACAGGGTGAAGATGCCGGTGGACGGAGAGATGTAGCTGAACGCGACCGCGAACGAGCTGAACAGCCCGAGCGAGCGCCTGAGTTCCTGTTTGTAGCCGAACCGGGCCAGGTCGGCGGCGTCACGCTGAGCGTGCTGGTCGGCGGGGATCTCGGTACTCATCGGCTGCCTCCCCTTGCGATGAGCCGCACAAGTTGAGGCGAATCGTAAAAGCCCGGCCAACTTACTGTCTAGACCCTTTCGAGACAGCCCAGTACCCTGCGACCGATGACAGATCTGGTTGAGCCGTCCATGCTGTTCGACCGGGTGCCCTGCCTGGCCGGCGCGCCCCGGACGATAACGCCGCTGCCCGGCGGCCTGACCAACCGGAACTACAAGGTGACCACCCCGGACGGCTGCTTCGTGGCCCGGGTCTGGGCGGACGGCGATCTGCTGGCCATCGACCGGGATCTCGAGCATCACAATTCGGTAGCGGCGGCCGCCGCCGGGGTCGGCGCGCCGGTGCTGGCCTACCAGCCGGCCGAGCACGTGCTGGTGCTCGGCTACCTGGACGGCCGGACGCTGCGCAACGCGGACGTGGCCGACCCGGCCATGCTGCCCCGGATCGCCGCGGCCTGCCGGCTGCTGCACGCCGGGCCGCGGTTCGCCGGTAACTTCGACATGTTCCAGGTCCAGCGCCGCTACCTGGCCGTGGCCACCCAGCACGGGTTCAGGATCCCCGACGGCTACGCCGCGCTCGCCCCGCAGATACAGGCCGCGCGGCGCGCCCTGGCCGTGCGCGATGAGGGCACCGTGCCGTGCAACAACGACCTGCTGGCGGCCAACTTCATCGACGACGGCGAGCACATCTGGCTGATCGACTACGAGTACTCCGGCAACAACGACCCGTGCTTCGAGCTGGGCAACATCGCCGCCGAATGCCACCTGCCCCCGGACGGCCTGGCCGAACTGGTCCGGCACTACTACGGGCGGGTGCTGCGGAACAAGATCGCCCGGGCCCAGCTCCTCGGCCTGGCAGGCAAGTACGGCTGGACCCTGTGGGGGGCCATCCAGCAGGCCAGCAGCCCGATCCAGTTCGATTTCTGGGCCTGGGCCATGGAACGTTTCGAATCGGCGGCCGCCGGGCTGACCAGCCCGCAGTTCGGCACGCTGCTGGATGACGTGGTGCGGGATGACTGACAGATACCGGGTGGTCATCATCGGCGGCGGGGTGATCGGCACCAGCGTCGCCTATCACCTGGCCGAGCTGGGCTGCACCGACGTGCTGCTGCTGGAGCAGGGCCAGCTGTCCTGCGGCACCACCTGGCACGCGGCCGGGCTGGTCGGCCAGCTCCGCGCGTCGGAGAGCGGCACCCGGCTGGTGCAGTACTCCACCGAGCTGTACGCCCGGCTGGAGGCGGAGACCGGGCTGTCCGCCGGGTTCCGCCGCTGCGGCGGCCTGATCGTGGCGCGCACCGCGGACCGGCTCACCCAGCTGCGCCGGACCGCGGCCGCGGCCGACGCGTTCGGGCTGCAGGCCGAGCTGCTCAGCCCGGCGCAGGCCGGCCAGCGGTACCCGCTGATGGACACCTCCGACCTGGCCGGCGCGCTGTGGCTGCCGGACGACGGCAAGGCCAACCCCACCGACCTGACCTACGCGCTGGCCCGGGGCGCGCGGGACCGCGGCGTGACGATCCGGCAGCGGGCCCGGGTCACCGGCATCGTGACCGGCCGCGGCGCGGTGACCGGAGTGCGTACCGCCGACCCGGAGCGGGCGGAGATCGAGGCCGAGATCGTGATCAACTGCGCCGGGCAGTGGGCCAAGCAGGTCGGCGCCTGGTGCGGGGTGACCGTGCCGCTGCACTCCTGCGAGCACTTCTACGTGGTCACCGAGCAGATCGACGGGGTGCACCGTGACCTGCCGGTGCTCCGCGACCCGGACGGCTACACCTACTTCAAGGAGGAAGTCGGCGGGCTGGTGGTGGGCGGCTTCGAGCCGGACGCCAAGCCGTGGGTGTCCCCCGAGGACATCCCGCAGCCGTTCGAGTTCCAGCTGCTGGCCGAGGACTGGGAGCACTTCGCGCCGCTGATGGAGCAGGCCCAGCGGCGCATCCCGGCGCTGCGCGAGGCGGGCATCAAGAAGTTCTACGACGGCCCGGAGAGCTTCACCCCGGACAATCAGTTCATCCTGGGCGAGGCGGCCGGGCTGCGGAACTTCTGGGTCGCCGCGGGCTTCAACTCGGTCGGCATCGCGTCCGCGGGCGGCGCGGGCCGGGCGCTGGCCCGGTGGATCCTGGCCGGCGACCCGGGGCTGGACCTGACCGCGGTGGACATCCGCCGGTTCGCCCCGTTCCACGGCAACACGCGCTGGCTGCGCGACCGGGTCGGCGAGATCCTCGGCCTGCACTACGCGGTGCCCTGGCCCAACCGGGAACCGGTCTCCGCCCGGCCGCAGCGCGTCTCGCCGGTGCATGACCTGGTGGCCGCGGCGGGCGCCGTGTTCGGCAGCCGGATGGGCTGGGAGCGGCCCAACGTGTTCGCCCCGCCGGGCGCGGCGCCGGTCCTGGAATACAGCTGGGACGCGCCCAGCTGGCTGCCCTGGTCCGCGGCCGAGCAGCGGGCGGCCCGCCGCGACGTGGCCCTGTTCGACCAGACGTCGTTCTCCAAGTACCTGCTGACCGGGCCGGACAGCGAGCAGGCGCTGCAGTGGCTGTGCACCGCGGACGTGGCCGTGCCGCCGGGCCGGGTGGTGTACACCGGGATGCTCGGCCCGGCCGGTGGCTACGAGTCAGACCTCACCGTGACCCGGCTCTCCCCCGACGAGTTCCTGCTGGTCAGCAGCTCCGCGACCACCGAGCGGGACAAAGCCCATATTTCTGAACGCCTCCCGGTGCGGACGGCCGCCCGCCTTGTCGATGTGACCTCGGCGTATGCCGTGCTGGGCGTGATGGGACCGCGATCGCGGGAGCTGCTCGGGGCACTGTCCAGTGCCGACTTCAGCGACGCGGGTTTCCCGTTCGGCACCAGCCGCGAGGTGGATCTGGGCTACTTCACCGTCCGGGCCACCCGGATCACCTACGTCGGCGAGCTGGGCTGGGAGCTGTACGTGCCGGCCGAGTGCGCGGCCGGCGTGTTCGCCGCGCTGACCGCGGCTGGGGCGGAGTTCGGGCTGGTCAACGCGGGCTACTACACGATCGAGTCGATGCGGCTGGAGAAGGCCTACCGGGCCTATGGCCGCGAGCTGACCCCGGAGTACAACCCGATCGAGGCGGGCCTGCTGTTCGCCTGCAAGCTGGGCACGCCGGTGCCGTTCCTGGGCCGGGAAGCGGTGGAGAAGGCGCGGGTGTCCGGGCCGCGGCGGCGGCTGGTGTCGGTGCTGGCCGACCCGGCCGGGGCCGGTGGCCTGGGCCGGCCCATGCTGTGGGGCGGCGAACTGCTGCTCCGCGACGGGGTGCCGGCCGGCCACCTCACCTCGGCCGCCTGGGGCGAAACGGTGGGCGGCCCGGTCGGCCTCGGCTACCTGCGCGACCCGGACGGCGGCGTGGTCAGCCGGGACTTCGTCGCCGCGGGCCGCTACCAGGTCAACGTCGGCGGCGACCGGTACCCGGCCACGGTCACCCTGCGCCCCCCGTTCGACCCGGACAACACCCGGATCCGCCCCCGCTGACCCAGCTCTCTCCTCCCCCGGTCCCCCGGCTGCCGCCCCCGGCCTGATCACTTAGTTGTTGATGTTGAAAATGGCCACCTTCCAGGGTGACCTGCTCCAACATCAACACCGCGCCGCCCGCCGGTGAGTACCACTGATCACACCAGCACCACAGGTTCAACGCCACGCCGATCTCCCGCAGCGCGGTGCACGGCGGCACGGCAACCAAGGACATCGGCCGGGCACTGGCGTTAAGGCGATCGTGTGGTTTCTGGGACCGGGGATGATGAGGGGACGCGGTGGATGCGGGACTGGCCGGTGCTGCGCGGGGTGCTGCCGGTCCGCCGGGCCACGCTGACCCGTGAGGTGCTGGCCGGGGCCACCCTGGCCGCGCTGGGCATTCCCGAGGTGCTCGGTTACGCGCGGATCGCCGGGATGCCGGTGGTGACCGGCCTGTACACGCTGCTGCTGCCGCTGGCCGTGTTCGCCGTGCTGGGCGCGTCCCGGCATCTGGTGGTGGCGGCCGACTCGGCCACCGCGGCGCTGCTGGCCGGCGCGCTGGTCCGGCTGGCCGCCCCGCAGCCGGCCGCCTACGTCGGGCTGGCCGGGCTGGCCGCGCTGCTCACCGGCGGGCTGCTGCTGCTGGCCCGGCTGGCCCGGCTCGGCTTCCTGGCCAATTTCCTGTCCCGCACCGTGCTGCTCGGCTTCCTCACCGGGGTGGGCATCCAGGTAGCCATCGGCCAGCTGCCGGACATGCTCGGGGTGCACGCGGCCAGCTCGCACACGGTGATCAAACTGGCCGAGACGGTGGCCGCGCTGCCCCACGCCCACCCGGCCACGGTGGCCGTTTCGCTCGGCGTGATCGCGGTGGTGCTGGCGGCCAAGATGATCACTCGCCGGATCCCTGGCGCCCTGCTCGCGGTGGTGAGCGCGATCGTCGTCAGCCGGGCCGCTGACCTGACCGGGCACGGGGTGGCCGTGCTCGGCCGGGTGCCCCGTGGGCTGCCCGGGTTCAGCCTGCCCACGCTGTCGGAGCACGACACGGTGGCGCTGCTCGGCACGGCCGCGTCGATCGGCATCGTCATCCTGGCCCAGAGCGCGGCCACCGCGCGTGCCTACGCGGTCAGGCACGACGAGCCGATGGATACCGACACCGACCTGACCGGGCTGGGCGCGGCCAACGTGGCGGCCGCGTTCACCGGCACGTTCGTGGTCAACGGCAGCCCGACCAAGACCCAGATCGTGGACGACGCGGGCGGCCGCAGCCAGCTCGCCTCGCTGGCCACCGGCGCGATCGCGGTGGCCGTGCTGCTGGTCGCGACCGGGCCGCTGCGCTACCTGCCGATCGCCGCGCTGGCCGCGGTGGTGTTCCTCATCGGCGCGGAGCTGGTGGACCTGCGCGGACTGCGCCGCATCTGGGCCGTCCGGCGCACCGAGTTCGCGGTGGCGCTGGTCACCGCAGCCGCGGTGATCGGGCTGAACGTGCAGTACGGCATCGGGGTGGCCATCGCCGCGTCGATCATCGACCACCTACGGCACAGCTACCGGCCGCGCAGCTATGTGCTGGTCAAGTCGGCCGCCGGGCACTGGATGCCCGCCCCGGTGCGGCCCGGCGCGCGGACCGGGCCGGGACTGGCGGTCTACCGGTTCGGCACCAGCCTGTACTTCGCCAACGCCAGCCGGTTCGTGGAGGACGTGACTACCCTCACCCGGTACGGTGATCCGCTGCGCTGGCTGGTACTGGACGGCGCGGCCATCGGGGACGTGGACTACTCCGCGGCCACGGTGCTCCGCGAAGCCATCCGGGAACTGCACCAGGCCCACATCCAGGTGATGATGACCAGCCTGGTGGGCCCGGTCCGGGACCAGCTCCAGCATTACGGGATCAGTGACGGCGACGGCCCGGACGGGTTCTACGACACCCCGGGCGCGGCCCTGGCCGCGTTCCACGCCACGCCTGGATGACGGCGCCGGGCTGATCCACCTCGCTGGCCGGTCGGTAACGTCAGGGAATGTCCAGTGAGATCGCGAACGTGAAGCGGTCGCCACGGTAGTGGATCCGGGCGATGTCCACTGGAGTCCCACCAGCCGCATAGGTCACATTTTCCGATCGCAAGACCGGGCTGAGCACATCCACCCGCAGCAGCGCGGCCAGCTCGGCGGGCGCGGTGCACGCGGAGACCTCGTTGTCGATCCTGGTCAGCGGCAGCGCCAGCGCGTCCCGCAGGATCTTGGTGACCGGCGCCGCGGCCAGGTCCGCGTCGCTGATCCGCGCGGCATGCTCGGGGCGCAGGTAGTTCTCCGCGTAGCTGACCGGCTCACCGCCGTCCAGCCGGAGCCGCCGGATCAGCACCGCGTGGCCGGTGATGCCGAGCCGGGCCGCCGGGGCCGCACTCGCTGCGACCTGGTCCCGGCCGAGCACCCGCACCTCCTCGCTGGACTGCTGGGCCATCACCGCGTCGGCCGAGCCGAGCACCCGCAGCGCCCGGGAGCGGAGCGCCGCCGGGTTGACGAACGTGCCGCGGCGGCGATGCCGGGTGATCAGCCCGTCGGCGGCCAGCGAGCCGAGCGCCTGGCGCACCGTGGTCAGGCTGACCCCGTAGTGCCGGGCGAACTCCACTTCGGTGGGCAGCCGGGTGGGGCCGTCCCGGCCCAGGCCCAGGATGGCGGTGCGCAGGCTCTGCGCCAGCTGGTACCACAGCGGCAGGCTGCCGGAGAACCGTGGCGGCGTCATGGCCAGCAGGGTCTGCCCGGTGACCGGGCCGGCCGGGCGGGCCGGGCCGGGCGAGGTGGGTGGCGCGGCCGTCACTGGGCGGCGCCCGGGCCAGCGCTGAACCGCCGGGGCAGGCCGGCCCATACCGCGTCGTAGTCGGCCTGCCGGTGCCCGGCCTGCATCGCCTGCTGGGTCGGAATGATCATCCACCGGCTCTCGAACATGAAGGCCAGCGAGCCGGTGATCTTCTGCGGTTCGAGCTCGGCCTCGCTGGCCCGGGTGAACGTCTCCAGGTCCGGCCCGTGTGCGTTGAACGTGTTGTGCAGGCTGGCCCCGCCGGGCAGGAAGCCCTCGGCCTTGGCGTCGTACGCGCCGTGTACCAGGCCCATGAACTCGGACATGATGTTGCGGTGGAACCAGGGCGGCCGGAACGTGTCCTCGCCGACCAGCCAGCGCGGCGGGAAGATGACGAAGTCCACGTTGGCCAGGCCGGGTAGCTCGCTCGGCGAGGTGAGCACGGTGTAGATGGACGGGTCGGGGTGGTCAAAGCTGACCGTGCCGATGACCATGAAGTTGGCCATGTCGTACTTCACCGGCGTGTAGTTGCCGTGCCAGGCGACCACGTCCAGCGGTGAGTGGTCGTAGTCGGCGGCCCACAGGTTGCCGCCGAACTTCTGCACCACCTGCACCTGCTGCCCGCCCGGCCCCCGGTCCTCGAAGGCCGCCGTCGGGGCTAGGAAATCCCGCTCGCTGGCCAGCCCGTTGGCGCCGATCGGGCCGCGCTCCGGGAGGGTGAACGGCGCGCCGTAGTTCTCGCACAGGTAGCCGCGGGCCGGGCCGTCCAGCAGCTCGACCCGGAACCGGATGCCGCGCGGGATCACCGCGATCTCCCCCGGCGCCAGCCGCAGCGGGCCCAGCTCGGTGTGCAGCGCCAGCGGGCCCATCTGCGGCACGAACAGCAGCTCGCCGTCGGCGTCCACGAAGTACCGGTCGCTCATGGACTCGGTGGCCGCGTACAGGTGGATGGCCATCCCGCTGCGCGTCCTGACGTCCCCGTTGCCTGCCATCGTGTACAGCCCGGCGACGAAGTCGGCCGGGCCGCCGGGCAGCGGCAGCGGGTCCCAGCGCAGCCGGTTCGGGTCCGGCTCGATCTCATCGAACGGCCCGGCGCGCAGCGCCCCGTTGCCGATCCGGCTGAACCGCGGGTGCGCCGCGGACGGCATCATCCGGTACACCCAGGTGCGCCGGTTGGCCGCCCGGGGCTGGGTGAACGCGGTACCGCTGAGCTGCTCGGCATACAGGCCCAGCGGCGCCCGCTGCGGGGAATTCCGGCCGGCCGGCAGTGCGCCCGCCACCGCCTCGCTGACGAACTCGTTCCCGAAGCCGGGCTGGTACCGGTAGCCGTCGTGGACCGCGGTGACTGCGGCGTCTGCGGGCATGACCCCTCCCCAGCGTTCCTGCGATTCCTCTGCTCAATGCGAGCATTCTCACCGTGTGATAACTGTACCGAGCGGGTCCTTCCGGGTGCCAGTTATGCCTGGTCTGGGGTTAGGCGGTCAGCCTGGGCAGCAGGCTGCGCCCGGGCGCCGTCATCTCGGCGGCCTGAGCCGCGTCCAGCGGCCCGGACAGCAGGTAGACCTGCCCGAACTGGCAGCCCATCGACACCAGCAGGTCCCGCTGCACCTCGCTCTCGATCCCCTCGGCCACCCCGGTCAGCCCGAGCAGGCCCCAGGCCACGGCGCGCAGCCCGGGCAGCAGGTAGCAGGCCGCGGCGAGCAGCAGCAGGCAGGCGGCGTAACCCGCCATCATGCCCCGCTGCCGACGCTGCACCGCTACCCCTGGCGTGCCGCCGAGGCAGGCCCGCGGGGGCGCAGGCACAACTGCCACAGCCGGCGCGCATGACTCTGCTCTACCAAGTATTAAACAGAGCGTAACAGCACGCATTCAGGCTGTGCTGAACTGCTGGTCAGCGGGTCAGCGGGACCGGCGGTTCTTGGTTTCCGGGGCTGGAGCTTCCCGGGGCTCCGCGGCCCGGCCGCCGGCCAGGCCCACGCGGCGCAGCGCGTCGGCCATGGCGCCGCCGGCCGGCGGCTGATCCCGGCCCGGCTGCTCCCGGCGCGGCCGGTCCCGCCCGGCCTGATCGGGGCGCGGCTGATCCCGGCGCGGCCGGTCCCGGCCGGGCTGGCCGCCCGGCTCGTCGTCCAGCCGCATGCTGAGCCCGATCCGCTGGCGCGGGATATCCACGCTGAGCACCCGGACCCGGACCACGTCGCCCGGTTTGGCCACCTGCCGCGGGTCGCTGACGAAATCCCGCGACATCGCGGACACGTGCACCAGGCCGTCCTGGTGCACGCCCACGTCCACGAACGCGCCGAACGCGGCCACGTTGGTCACCACGCCTTCCAGCACCATGCCCGGAACCAGGTCCTGCAGCGTCTCCACGCCCTCGGCGAACGTGGCGGTGGTGAACGCGGGACGCGGGTCCCGGCCCGGCTTCTCCAGTTCGCGGAGGATGTCAGTGACCGTGGGCAGGCCGAACCGGTCGTCGGTGAAGTCGCCCGGCCGCAGCCCGCGCAGCACCGCGGTGTTGCCGATCAGCCCGGGCATGCCGGTGCCCGCCGCTTTGAGGATGCGCCGGACCACCGGGTACGCCTCCGGGTGCACGCTGGAGCTGTCCAGCGGGTCGTCCCCGCCCGGGATACGCAGGAAGCCCGCGCACTGCTCGAACGCCTTCGGGCCGAGCCGGGGCACTTCGCGCAGCGCCTGCCGGCTGCGGAACGGCCCGGCCTCGTCCCGGCGCGCCACCATGGCCGTGGCCAGCCCCTCGCTGACCCCGGACACCCGGGCCAGCAGCGGGACCGACGCCGTGTTGACGTCCACCCCGACCGCGTTGACGCAGTCCTCGACCACCGCATCCAGCGACCGGGACAGCTTGATCTCGGCCACGTCGTGCTGGTACTGGCCGACCCCGATCGACTTGGGGTCGATCTTGACCAGCTCGGCCAGCGGGTCCTGCAGCCGCCGGGCGATGGACACCGCACCGCGCAGCGACACGTCCATCCCGGGCAGTTCCCGGGACGCGTACACGGATGCCGAGTACACCGACGCGCCCGCCTCGGACACCATGACCTTGGTCAGTTTCAGCTCCGGGTGCGCCTTGATCAGGTCGGTGGCCAGCCGGTCGGTCTCCCGCGACGCGGTGCCGTTGCCGATCGCGATGAGCTCCACCTGGTGCGCCGCGGCCAGCCGGGCCAGCGTGGCGATGGACTGGTCCCACTGCCGCTTCGGCTCGTGCGGGAAGATCGTCCCGGCGGCGACCGGCTTGCCGGTGCCGTCCAGCACGGCCACCTTGACCCCGGTACGGAACCCGGGATCCAGGCCCATCGTGGGCCGGGTCCCGCCCGGCGCGGCCAGCAGCAGGTCGCGCAGGTTGGCCGCGAACACCGCCACCGCGTCGTCCTCGGCCCGCTGCCACAGCCGCATCCGCAGGTCCACGCTCAGGTGCACGGCGATCCGGGTCCGCCAGGCCCAGCGCACCGTCTCAGCCAGCCAGCGGTCGGCCGGGCGGCCCCGGTCGGCGATCCCGGCCCGGCCGGCGACCCGGGTCTCGTACTCGCTGGGCACGGCGTCGTCCCCAGGGTCCATGGTGAGCTCCAGGACCTGTTCCTTCTCGCCGCGCATCATGGCCAGGATCCGGTGCGAGGGCAGCGCGGTGAACGGCTCGTCAAACTCGAAGTAGTCGGCGAACTTGGCGCCTGCCTGCTCGCCGCCCTCGCGCACCCGGGAGACCAGCCGGCCCCGCGACCACATCAGCTCGCGCAGCTCGCCGATCAGGTCGGCGTCCTCGGCGAACCGCTCGGCCAGGATGGCCCGCGCCCCGCCCAGCGCGGCGGCCGCGTCCGGCACGCCCCGCTCCGGGTCCACGAAACCGGCCGCCGCACCGGGTGGCTCGCGGCCGGGATCGGCCAGCAGCAGGCCGGCCAGCGGCTCTAGCCCGGCCTCCCGGGCGATCTGCGCCTTGGTCCGCCGCTTCGGCTTGTACGGCAGGTAGATGTCCTCCAGCCGGGCTTTGGAGTCCGCGGCCATGATCCGCTCGGTGAGCGCGTCGTCCAGCTTGCCCTGGGCACGGATCGAGTCCAGGATCGCGGCCCGTCGCTCCTCCAGCTCGCGGAGGTAGCGCAGCCGCTCCTCCAGGGTGCGCAGCTGCGCGTCGTCGAGCCCTTCGGTCGCCTCCTTGCGGTAGCGCGCGATGAACGGCACCGTGGCACCGCCGTCGAGCAGCTCGACCGCCGCCGCCACCTGACCCTCCCGGACGGCGAGCTCGCCGGCGATGCGGCGCTGGACGGGGACCGCGGCCTGGACAGGGGAAGTCACGACCATATGGTAGGGCCGAAGGGCCCGGCGCTGGGGCCCCGGTTTAGCCGCCGGGGCCCGGGGCAGTTCAGCGGGCACTATGACACCTGCTCCGCTGGCCAGCTAGCCATGGCCGAGCCCAAGTCAGGCGGCGAAACCCAGCGCACGGTTGTGGTGGCCGGGACGGCCAACATCGTGGTCATGCTGGCCAAGCTGGTGGCCGGCGTGCTCAGCGGATCGAGCGCGATGCTGGCCGAGGCCGCGCACTCGTTCGCCGACACACTCAACCAGGTCTTCCTGTTCACCTCGGTGCGCCAGGGCGCGCGCCCGGCCGACCGCGAGCACCCGTTCGGCTACGGCCAGGAACGCTACTTCTGGTCGCTGCTGGCCGCGTTCGGCATCTTCGTCGCCGGGGCCGGGTTCTCGGTGTTCGAGGGCATCCTGTCGCTGCACACCCCGACGCACAGCTACGTCATCGCCTACGTGGTGCTGGGCGTGTGCGCTGTGGCCGAGGGTGCCTCCTTCCTCCGGGCCACCCACCAGTTGCGCGGCGAGGCCCGGCGGGACCAGACCGAGTTGCTCGAGCACGTCAAGACCAGCCCGGACGTCACGGTCAAGGCGGCGCTGTTCGAGGACACCGCGGCCGTCATCGGCCTGGCCCTGGCCGCCGGGGGCCTGCTGCTGGAGCAGCTCACCGGGTCCCCGGTGTTCGACGGGGCCGCGTCGATCGCGATCGGCGTCCTGCTGATCGTGGTGGCGGTCCGGCTCGCCTTGGACAGCCGCGAGCTGCTCATCGGCCGGGCCGCCGACCCGAAGCTGCAGCAGCTCATCCGCGAGGAGATCGAGGACACGCCCTATGTGGACCGGCTGCTCGAGCTGCAGACCATGCACGTCGGCCCGGACAGCATCATCGTCGCGGCCCGGGTGGACCTGTCCGACGACACACGCGGCGGCGAGGTGGAGAACCTGGCCGACGACATCGACCGGCGGCTAGCCGACCGGCTTCCGGTCACCCCGTATGTGTTCGTCAACCCGACGCCCGGTGGGCTGCAGCCGCCGGCCCAGCCAGCGCCCGGGACAGCGGGCCAGGGTGCGTGACACCGTTTAATCCACGGCCCGCGGGTAGCGGGAAGTGATACAGGCCAGTGCCCTGAGACAGCGCCCCCGAGCACAAGTGCCCCTGAGCACAGCGTCCACGCCTAAACCGCGGGAGACCACGGATGAGCCTGCCAGTCAGCCAGCAACGCGCCCTGGACGCGATCGACAGTGACCTGCGCGTCGCGGACACCCGGCTGGCCAGCATGTTCCGCGTGTTCACCGAACTGACCCGGCTGGAGAAGATGCCGCTGGCCGAGACGTTCCAGCCGGCCCGCTGGTGGACCCGGTCGGGCCGGACGGCCCGGCGGCAGCGCACCTGCACGCTGGCGGGCTGCCGCCGCCCCGGCCACCGGGGGGGTGGCTCGCCCTGGGCGCGCACCGGCCACAACCGGCTCGGCGCGCTGGTGCTGGTGCCGCTGCTGCTCGCGGCCACGCTGAGCCTGCTGCTGCTCACCGTGCTGACCACCAGCCCGGTCCGCTCCAGCCGCTGTGCCCAGACGACGTTGTTCACCGCGCCGGTCCGGCTCGCTGATACCGGCCCGGGCTGCACGCACGGCGGCGCACCGCACTCCGGCCTGGCCGGCGGCTAGCCGTGGGTAGCGACACCCGGCTGACCGAGTCGTCAGGCCAGCCGGACCCGGCCCGCAACCCGGACCCCAACCTCCAGTCCGACCCTGCCCTCCGGTCCAATCCTCCGGACCGGATGCAGCAGGCCGTTGACCAGGCCGCGGCCATCGCCGAGGAGACCGGTGGGCTGGGCCGCCTTGGCCGGCCGATGAACCGGCGGTCGCCGTTCTTCGTCGGCATGGCCGCGGCGGCCGGCGTGGCCGTCACCTACGGGCTGGTCGAGCTGGTCATCCGGGCCCGGTCCGTGCTGGTGCTGATCGGCCTGGCCCTGTTCATCGCAGCCGGCCTCGACCCGGCGGTCAGCTGGCTGACCCGGCGCCGGCTGCCCCGCTGGTCGGCCGTGATCGTGATCCTGCTGGTGGTGGCCTGCATAGTGGCCGGATTCGTGGCCGCCGCCATCCCGCCGCTCACCGCCCAGGTCAGCGCGCTGGTGCACGAGCTGCCGCACTACATGCACACGTTGCAGAACCACAACTCGGAGCTGGGCAGGCTGAACGACCACTACCACGTCGAGCAGCGGCTGAGCAAACTGCTGTCCAGCAAGGGCACCGCGCTGGTCGGCGGTGTGCTCGGGGCCGGCGAGCTGGTGCTCAGCGCGGCCAGCGCCATGGTCGTGGTGATCGTGCTGGTGGTCTACTTCCTGGCCGCCATGCCGCACATCAAGCTGTTCTTCTACCGGCTCGCGCCGGCCTCCCGGCGGGCCCGGGTCATCCTGATCGGCGACGAGATCTTCGTCAAGGTCGGCGGCTACATGCTGGGGAACTTCGTCACGTCGCTGATCGCCGGGCTGGGCACCTGGGCCTGGCTGGATATCTTCGGCGTCCCCTACCCGCTGCTGCTCGGCCTGCTGGTGGCGCTGCTGGATCTGATCCCGATGATCGGCTCGACCATCGGCGGCGCCATCGTCTCGGTGGTCGCACTGACCGTGTCGCTCCCGGTCGCGCTGGCCACGCTGGCCTTCTACATCGGCTACCGGCTGGCCGAGGACTACCTGATCGTGCCCCGGATCATGGGCCGGACCGTGGCCGTCCCGGCCGTGGTGACCGTGGTCGCGGTGCTGCTCGGCGGCGCGCTGATGGGGCTGATCGGCGCGCTGGTGGCCATCCCGGCCGCCGCTGCGCTCCGCCTGCTGTTGCAAGAGGTGACGTTCCGGCGACTGGACGCGAGCTGACCGGGGAACAGGCGCCCCGGCCGTCGCTGTGGGACCGGGTGAAGCGGCGGCCGGTACGGAAGCTAGTGCTGCTGTTCATCCTCGCGCTGATCGTCGAGTACCTGGTCATCCCGGAACTGGTCGGCGCGAGCAAGGACCTGTACCTGCTGGGCCGGATCGGCGTGCTGTGGACGATAGCGGGGGTGCTGCTCGAGGCCGCCTCGCTGTTCTGCTACGCCCTGCTGACCCGGGTCCTGCTGCCCGCCGAGGGCCGCCCCGGCATCGGCCGGCTGTTCGGCATCGATCTGTCCGCCGCGGCGGTCGCGCACGTCATCCCGGCCGGCACGATCGGCAGCGCCGGCGTCGGCTACCAGCTGTTCACCTCGGAAGGCGTGCACGGCACCGACGTCGGCGTGATGATGGCGACCAAAGGCATGGGCTCCACGGTCGTGCTGAATGTGCTGCTCTGGATGGCCCTGGTGATCTCCATCGCGCTGGCCGGCTTCCGCCCGCTGTATGGGACGGTGGCCATCGTCGGCGCGGTACTGCTGGCCGGGTTCGCCGCGCTGGTCATCGCGTTCACTCGCGGCGGCGCCCGGGCCGCACGCATCCTGCGCGCCGTCGGCGACAAGATCCCCCGGGTCGGCGGCGAGCGGCTGGAGAAGATCGTGCTGCAGGCCAGCGACTCGCTGCGCCAGCTCGCGACCGACCGGCGGGTCCTGGTCTGGGCGCTGACCTGGGCCTCGCTCAACTGGCTGCTCGACGCCGCGTCGCTGTGGTGCTTCGTCGCGGCATTCGGCAGTTTCGTCCACCCGGTTGAGCTGTTCGCCGCATACGGCATCGCCAACGTGCTGGGCGCCATCCCAGTCAGCCCGGCCGGCCTCGGCGTCATCGATTCGGTCACCCCGGTGCTGCTGGTCAGCTTCGGGCTGACCCGGAGCGTGGCCACGCTGGGCGTGCTGGGCTGGCGGCTGGTCAACTTCTGGCTGCCCATCCCGGCTGGTGCGGGCGCCTACGTGTGGCTCAAGGCACCACGCGACGGCGGCCTGGGCGCAGTGCGGCGCACCCTGGGCGAACTGACCGGCCGCGGCTGACCAGCGCGGGCCGCGGGCGGGCGGATAGGATGCGGCGGTGGGCGAGCACCGCACGCCGGGCGAGCCGGGCCGCGGCAGCGGCCTGGTCCTTGACGACGGAACGCTGCGGATCACCTGGCGCAGCGGCGAGCCGCCCATCATGGTGCTGGCCGGCGAGGTGGACGAATCCAGCTATCCCGGGCTGGTCGCCGCGCTCACCGGGGCCGCGGCACACCATGACGAGGTACACCTGGACCTGGCCAGCCTGGACTATTGCGACCTGGCTGGGCTGCGCGCGATCGTGCGGCTGGCCAGCCCGGACCGGGCCGCTGGGGGCGGCGCGGTCGAGCATGTGGTGCTGCACCAGGTATCAGATCCGCTGCGCACCGTGCTGCACATCGTGGGCTGGGACGCCGCCGCCCGGCTGACCCTGGCCGACAGCTGAGCGGTGCTGGCCACCGGTGCTGGCTAGCGGTGTGGCTACCGGCGCGGCAGCCGGACCACCGAGACGAAGAACTCGTCTATCTGGCGTACCGCGGAGATGAACTGGCTGACGTCCACCGGCTTGGTCACGTACGCGTTCGCGTGCAGCCGGTAGCTGCGCAGGATGTCCTCCTCGGACGAGGACGTGGTCAGGATCACCACCGGCACGTGGGACAGGTCTGGGTCCGACTTGATCTGCTCCAGGATCTGCCGGCCGTCGTACTTGGGCAGGTTGAGGTCGAGCAGCACCAGGTCGACCCGGGGAGCCTCGGTGTGCTCGCCACGCCGGTACAGGAAATTCAGCGCCTCTTCGCCGTCGTGCGCGACGTGCAGCCGGTTACCGATCTTGTTGTCCTCGAACGCCTCCCGGGTCATCAGCTCGTCGCCGGGGTCATCCTCGACGAGCAGCACCTCGATCGGCCTCAGCTCGGACATCATCATGCGGTGATCCCTTCGGGGGCTTCGCTGTCGGTACTGGTCCCGCTGTCCGGGGCCGGGTCCGCCGCGGGCAGGGTGAAGACGATCCGGGTGCCGTCAGGGTACGTGGTGTCCAGGTGCATCTCACCACCGTGCTGCTCGACGATCCGCTTGCACAGCGCGAGGCCGATCCCGGTGCCCGGGTACACCCCGCGGCCGTGCAGCCGCTGGAAGATGACGAACACCTTCTCGGCGAACTCCGGCGGGATGCCGATGCCGTTGTCGGTCACCGCGAACTGCCAGCCGCCGTCCGGCTGTGGGCCGGCGGTGATCTGCACCACCGGCACCCGGCCCGGGGCCCGGAACTTGATCGCGTTGCCGATCAGGTTCTGCCACAGCATGGCCAGCAGGGTCGGGTCACCGGTCACCTCGGGCAGCTGCTCCGGGCGTTCGATGACCGCGTCGGCATCCTCGATCGCGACCGACAGCGCGTTGAGCGCCGCGTCCAGCGACTGCTCCAGCGGCAGCCGCTCGGTCAGCTCACTGGACCGGCCGACCCGGGAGAAGGTGAGCAGGTCGTTGATCAGGACCTGCATCCGCTTGGCCCCGTCCACTGCGAACGCGATGTACTGCAGGCCGCGCTCGTCCAGCTGGTCGCCGTACCGCTTCTCCAGCAGCTGGCAGAACGAGGCCACCTTGCGCAGCGGCTCCTGCAGGTCGTGCGAGGCGACGTAGGCGAACTGCTCCAGCTCGGCATTGGACCGGCGCAGTTCGCCGGCCTGGGCGTCCAGGTCGGCGGCCTGCTGGGCGGTCACCTCGGCCGCCTCCCGGCTGCTGTCCAGCGCGCTGACCAGCTCGCTGCGCATCCCTTCCACCGCGACGGCCAGCGCCCACAGGTCGGCGGGGCCGCCCAGCTCGATGCGGTGGCTGTAATCGCCGTCCGCCACCAGCCGCGCGGCCGCGTTCAGCCGCCGCAGCGGCCGGACCACGGCGCGCTGCAGCGCCACCGCCAGCGTGGCCGCCACCAGCAGGAAGGCGGCCAGGATGGCGCCATAGATCCAGTTCTGCAGGGTGCGGTCCCGGGACACGGTGGCCGAGGCCGCCGCCGAGGCGGCGGCCAGATGGGCGTTCTGCGTTGCGAACAGCACCCGCAGATGGTCGAAGGACTGCTTGCTGGCGGTGACCTGGACCAGGTCGTGGCCGTTGAGCGGGCCATGGGCGGCCAGGTTGATCAGCGGCAGCGCGTAGGTGTGCCGCCAGGCGTTGGCCGCCCGTTCCAGCCGGGAGAGATCGCCGGCCATCGGCTGGGCGCCGCCGACCAGCGCGCGCATGCGGGCGGCGGCTTGCCGCTCGGTGATCCGGCCGGCGGTATAAGGCTGCAGGAACCCGGCATCGCCGGTGATCGCGTAGCCGCGCACCCCGGTCTCCTGGTCGACCAGCGCACCCTGCAGCCGGTACGCCTGGGCCTGGGCCGGCTCGATCGAGCCGGCCAGGTTGTTCACCGCCGTGCGGTTCTGGCGGAGCAGCGCCAGCACCAGCAGCGCGGCCGCCACCACCAGCACACCCAGCACCAGCAGGGCCAGCCGGAACCAGCCCTCCGCGGTCAGCTCGCGCAGCCGGCCCCGGTCAGCGGTGGCCAGCGGGCTCACCACGGCGCCTTCCAGCCCAGATGGACGATGGCCACATCGTCGGCCAGGCCGCCGTACTGCCCGGCCACCGTCTCGGTCCGTTCCAGCAGGGTGTCCACGAACGCGGCCGGCGGCAGCGCGGCCAGGCTGGCGGCCACGCCGACCAGGCCATGCTCGCCGAGCCGCTCGCTGCCCGGCCCGGTCCGGCCCTCGAACAGCCCGTCGGTGAACAGCACCAGGGCCGCCCCGGGCGGCAGGGTCAGCTCGGTCTCGGTCCACTGCGGGCTGGGCACCAGGCCGACCGCGGGGCCGGCCGCCCCCTCGACCAGCTCGACACCGGCGTGGCTGCGCAGCAGCAGGCCCGGATGCCCGGCCCGGATCAGCCGGACATGCTCGCGGTCGGCGCTGAAGGCGAGATGGGTCAGGGTGGCGAAGACGTATTCATCCTCCCGCTCGGCCATCAGCAACTGCTCCAGCAGCCGCATCATGGCCAGCGGCGTGGCCCCGGCCAGGACCAGCGAGCGCCAGGCCACCCGGAGGCAGACACCGAGCGCCGCCTCGGCCACCCCGTGCCCGCAGACATCGCCGATGACCGCGTGCACGGTGCCATCCGAGGTCTCCACGACGTCGTAGAAGTCGCCGCCGAGCAGCGCGTGGGCCCGGCCCGGGCGGTACCGGGTCACCACGTCGAGATCGCCGGTGCGGATCAGCGGGGTGGGCAGCAGGGCCCGTTCCAGCCGCGCGTTCTCCTCCGCGCGCAGCGCGCTGACCTGCAGCTCCGCGGATGCCTGCTCGACCTGCTTGCGCTGCGCGGCGTACCGGATGGCGCGGCCGACAACATCTGGCGGAGCCTGCCCCTTGATCAGGTAGTCCTGGGCGCCGGCCGCGACCGCAGCCAGTCCGGCGCTCTCCTCGGCCAGCCCGGTGAGCACCACCACCGGGGCGCTCGGCGCGGCCGCCAGCAGCTGGGTGACCGCCTCGATGCCCTGCACATCGGGCAGGTGCAGGTCAAGCAGCACGCAGCCCGGGGCCGGCCCGCGGGCGGCCACCTCCTTGGCCTCGGCCAGCGAGCGCACCCAGGTCAGCGAGGCCCGCATGCCGCTATCGGCGAGCAGCTCCTCGACCAGCAGCGCGTCCCCCGCGTCATCCTCGACCAGCAGCACCGTCTCCGGCTCGCCGAGCCATTCCGGGCTGTCCCGGTCGGCGCCGCTGCCGTCGGCGGGTGGTTCTGCGGGCCGGTGCGGGACCGGCCGGCCAGGCCGGGCCGACACGGTCACCGCCCACCCACGTGACGTGCACCCAACGAACCCGCTCCTCCAGCTGACTGACCACCTACCCGGCGGGACCCAGGCCGTGGCCTGGCCTGGCGACAAAATCTGGCGACACAATAATCGGCCATATCTACTGGCCTGTCGCTGTTTCGGCGCAGCCGGAATGAAACCGCGACCAGCCGCACGCGGGAGAAGCCCGCCGCTGCCATGTTCCACGTTTCCCGCGGCCGAAACATAGCGAAGCGGCGCGGCCCGGACAGACCGCACCGCCTGGTGCTGGTTCAGCCGGCCAGCCGCGCCGTCTGGCCGCGGCGGGCCAGCCGCCGCTCCTCCTCCGTGGTGCCGCCCCAGATGCCGTGATCCTGGGCCGGCTCCATGGCGTAATGCAGGCACGCGGCGCGCACCGGGCAGCCCCGGCAGACCGCCTTGGCCGCCACCTGGGGTACCGCAGGCCCGGCCGCGGAGACCGGGAAGAACAGCTCCGGCTCCGCCGACCGGCAGGCGCCCCGGTCCATCCAGGTCAGCCCGGCGGGCAGGATCCGGGGAAATCCAGCCCGCCGGACCGCAGCCGGCTCAGGCCGCCATCCCGGTGGTCTTCGCCTCCGGCTCGGCCATGATGCGCTCCCGGAGGTAGCTCAGGGCGTGCGCCAGCAGCCGGGACACGTGCATCTGGGAGATGCCCAGCGACTTGCCGATCTCGGCCTGGGTCATGTCGCCGTAGAACCGCATCAGCAGGATGCGCTGCTCGCGGCGGGGCAGCTCATCCCAGTGCACGGCCAGCGCCTGCATGGACAGGGTGTGCTCCAGTTGCGGGTCCTCGTCGCCGAGCAGATCGGCCAGGCTGGCCGTCTCCGGCTGCCCGGCCAGCGGCGCGTCCAGCGAGGCCGGCTGCAGCAGCAGGTCCACGCTGCGCGCCTCGCGCACCTCGGCCTCGGTGAAGCCGAGGTGGCTGGCCAGTTCGGCGTCGCTCGGCAGGCGGCCGAACTGCTGGGTGAGCTGGCGGATTCCCTCGCGGAGTTCGAGCAGTCGTTCCTGCAGCGGCCGCTCCACGTGCACCTGCCACCGCTTGTCCCGGAAGTACCGCTTGATCTCGCCGGTGATACACGGCTGTGCGTAGGCGGCCAGGCTCCGGCCGACCTGCGGGTCGAAGTTGTTGATCGCCTTGAGCAAGCCCACGTACCCGACCTGCATCAGGTCCTCGGGCGCCTCGGGGCTGCGGCGGTACCGGTTGGCACAGGACCGGACCAGGGTCCGGTACCGGTTCACCAGCACCTCACATGCGGCCGACCGCTGGGCGCTGCCCTGCGGCTCCGACCGGATCATGCCGAGCAGTTCGTCGTCTGAGCACTGCTCCAGGCCCCCGGACCGGGCCGGGCGCAGGTCCGCATCGGTGTGCTCGGCGATCCCGCCGTGGACTGCAAATGTTTCCATGGGGAAAGAGTGCCACGGTCGTCGTCCGCGTGACAAGTATTTCCACGCGGAAAAAATTTGAGGACATCAAGCGAACGGGCCGGTACGGCCGTTTCCGCTGTTTAGGAGCCAGTTTCAGCCAGCCAGGCCGGCTGGGGATTCGGCTAGGCCAGGGATACGTAATTAACCAGCCTGGGCGGCCAGCTCGCCCAGGCCGCGCACCAGCGCCTCGCGACCCTCCGGGCTCATCGCCTGGAGCAGTTCGCCGAGCGCGGCACGGCGCTGCTCGCGGACCCACTCCGCCAGCCGGCGTCCGGACTCGGTGAGCAGCAGCACGATTTCCCGGCGGCTGCCCACGGCCCGGTCCCTGGTCAGCAGGCCGGCTACTTCCATCCGGTCGCACAGCCTGCTGGTGGCTGAGGCCGACGCACCGACCTGGGCGGCCAGCTTATTCAGGTTGAGGCTGCCCACCCGGTCGATGATCAGCAGCGCGCGCAGCTGAGCGGGGGGAACCGATGAGCTGATCTTCTCCACGGCCCGCTCGGCCGCCTCGACCAGCGCGGTGAGACCACGTTCCGCCGAACCCGCATCGAGCTTGCTGTGCCCGGCTCCCCCGATCATGTCAGCACCCATCCGGAATCACCGCCCGGCCAGCACGCCGCGTGCCGCCACGCAACCGCCACCGAGCCCAAGCCAGCACGCGTCACCTCCCGGTTTCTGCGCGGCACCATGGTCCGGCTACCCGCCCTAGCCGGTTCACACTTTTCCGCAGCCAAACTGTTCCTGCTGCCGGCAATGCGGCCCAGCGCCGTCCGCCTGTCCGTGGAGAGCGGGATGGAGCTTATCAGCGCGGGCCTGTCCCCCTTCCTGCTCAGCCGGGCTTACCTGCGTCATCCGTGCCGCCGGACTACCCACGGTGCGGCGGCCTACACAGGTCCGCCTGGGTGCCGGCCTAGGTGCGGCCAGGGCGTTTACCGGTCAGCGTGGCGGGCAGCGAAAGCGGGCTGACCCATCGGGCGAGCCGGAGGACTGTACCCCATGCGAGTCGCCCTGATCACCGACCATGCCAGCCCGCTGGCTGCCGCGGAGGACGTCTACCCGGCCGCCTCAGGCGCCGGTCTGGGCGCCCTGGCTATCGCCCTGGCCGGGCTGGGCGCGCAGGTCACGATGTACGCCGGGATGCCGGTCCCGGCCGGCCGGGCGGGCCCGGCGGCCCGGCCGCGGCGCAGCAAGCTGTGCCCAGGCGCCGTGCTGGAGCCGCTGAGCGTCCAGGCGGCGGAACCGGCCAGCGGCGGTACTGGCGACCGCGACCTGACCGCGCTGCGCATCCGGGAGCTGGCCGACCAGCTCGCGGCCCGCTGGCAGGACAGCCCGCCAGATCTGGTCCACGCGCATTCCTGGGCGGCTGGCCTGGCCGCGCAGGCCAGCGGCCGCGCGCTGAGCCTGCCGCAGGTGCAGACGTTCTACTCGCTGGCCGTGCAGGACGGCCCCCATGCGGGCGCCCGGCGGGCCCGGCTGGAGCTGGCCCTGGCCCGCAGCGCCCAGGCCGTGCTGGTCGGCGCGTCGGCGGACAGCACTACGCTGGCCCGGCTCGGCGTGCCACAGGCCGCCATCCGGGTGGTGCCGCCCGGCGTGGACACCGGCCTGTTCCAGCCGGACGGGCCGGCCGCGGACCGGGGCGACCGGCCCCGGGTGCTGATGGTGGTGACCAGCCTGGCCGCGGACCGCGGCCCGGCCGCCGCGCTGCACGCGCTGACCGCCGTGCCGGGCGCCGAGCTGTTCATCGCGGGCGGGCCGCCCGTCGCCGCGCTGGCCGATGACCCGGGCCAGCAGGCGCTCAGCAAGCTGGCCGGCCAGCTGGGCGTGGCCGACCGGGTGACCATTGCTGGCCAGCTCACCCGGGCTGGCATGCCGGCCCTGATGCGCTCGGCGGACCTACTGCTGAACCTCAGCCCGGGCGAGCCGCTGGCCCGGGTGACGATCGAGGCGATGGCCTGCGGCGTGCCGGTCATCGCCATCGGCACCAGCGCGCACCGGGATGCCGTGCTCGACGGGACCACCGGCTACCTGATGGCCGGCACTCAGCCGGCCCCGCTGGCCCGCCGGATCCGCCAGCTGCTGGCCAGCCCGCTGCGCGAGGGCATGGCCATCGCCGCGGCCAGCCGCGCCCGGGACCGGTACTCCTGGGAGCGGATCGGCACGGAGACGATGGC
The DNA here is from genome assembly GCA_963834705.1 of uncultured Actinomycetes bacterium. Classification (GTDB taxonomy): domain Bacteria; phylum Actinomycetota; class Actinomycetes; order Streptosporangiales; family Streptosporangiaceae; genus RYN-230. The sequence continues at coordinate 321,572 of CAWICV010000013.1, read as the reverse complement.
CGTGTACGAGACGGCCGTGCACCGCACGGCCCGGGCGGCCGGGGAGCCGGCCGAAGCCGCCGGTGCCTAGGGCGCCGCGACTCGGCGCGGCGGCGGACTTCCCGCCGCACGTGCTGCGTGAGTACGCGCTGCTGGCCGACGGGGAGCGCGGCGCGGTGGTAGGCCCGCGCGGCGACGTGGCCTGGATGTGTGCGCCGCAGTGGGACAGCGACGCGGTGTTCGGCTGCCTGATCGGCGGGCGCGGTATCTATGCCATCACCCCGGACCGGACCCGGTTCGTCTGGGGCGGCTACTACGAGGACGGCACGCTGATCTGGCGCAGCCGGTGGGTCACCAGCACCGGCTTCACCGAATGCCGGGAGGCGCTGGCCTACCCGGGTGACCCGGACACCGCGGTGCTGCTCCGCCGGGTGGTGGCGGTGGACGGCCCGGCCCGGGTCAAGGTCGTGCTGGACCTGCGGGCCGGCTTCGGCCGGTACCGGATGTCTCAGCTCAAGTCCGCGCAGGGTATCTGGACCGCACGTAGCGGGCCGCTCCGGGTGCGCTGGTCCGGCGGGGCCGGCGCCCGGGTCCGGCCCGATGGGGCGCTGGAGCTCATCCTGACGCTGGACGCCGGCCAGCAGCACGACCTGGTGCTCGAGCTGTCCAGCGAGTCACTCCCGCGCCGCCCCGCGGACCCGAAGGCCACGTGGCAGGCCACCGAGCGGGCCTGGGCGGCCGCCGTGCCGAAGCTGGGCACCAGCCTGGCCCCGGCGGAGAGCCGGCACAGCTACGCGGTTCTCACCGGGCTGACCAGCGCCAGCGGGGGGATGGTCGCGGCGGCCACCATGTCGCTGCCGGAACGGTCCCTGGCCAGCCGCAACTACGACTACCGGTACGTGTGGATCCGGGACCAGTGCTTCGCCGGCCAGGCGGTGGCCGCCGACGGGCCGCACCGGCTGCTGGACGACGCGGTCGCGTTCGTCGCCGAGCAGGTGCTGGCCGACGGGCCGGAGCTGAAGCCGGCCTACACGGTGCGCCGCGGGCCGGTGCCGGACGAGCGCTCGCTGGGCAGGCTGGCCGGCTACCCCGGTGGCTCGGACAAGGCCGGGAACTGGGTCAACCAGCAGTTCCAGCTGGATGCTCTCGGTGGTGCCCTGCAACTGTTCGCGGCCGCGGCGGGCCATGACCACCTGGAGGGCGGGCACTGGCAGGCAGTGGAAGCGACGGTGCGCGCCATCGAGGCCCGGTGGCGTGACCCCGACGCCGGGGTATGGGAGCTGGACAACCGGCACTGGGCCCACTCCCGGCTGATGTGCGTGGCCGGGCTGCGCGCCATCGCCACGGCGGGAGCGGCGCCGCCCCAGGCCGCGGCGTGGCAGACGCTGGCCGACACCATCCTGGCCGACGTGGCCGCGGACAGCGTGCACCCGAGCGGCCGGTGGCAGCGCGCCCCGGATGATGATCGGGTCGATGCCGCGCTGCTGCTGGCCGCGATCCGGGATGCCGTTCCGGCCGGTGATCCGCGCACCCTGGCCACACTGCGTGCGGTCACCGATGATCTGGCCCGGGACGGCTACCTGTACCGGTTCCGGCACGACGAGCGGCCACTGGAGAAGGCCGAAGGGGCGTTCGTGCTGTGCGGCTTCCTGATGGCGCTGGCCCTGCACCAGCAGGGCCAGTCCGCCGAGGCGGTCGGCTGGTTCGAGCGGAACCGGGCCGCCTGCGGGCCGCCGGCCCTGTTCACCGAGGAGTTCGACACCCACCAGCATCAGCTGCGCGGAAACCTCCCGCAGGCCTTCGTGCATGCGGTCATGTTCGAATCCGCGGCCCGGCTGACCCGGCCCTGGCCCGCGCCCGCCGCACCGGCGTAGCCCATATTCCAACTGGGGCAGAGGCTCACCACGGTCTGAGGCAGTGCCAGTATGCTGCCCGGACCACACCGGACGTGATCCTGCGGCGAGGGGAGGTGGGTCCGCGATAGTCACCAGCCACGCTGTGTACGACGACGGGGTACTGCGGATCAGCCGTACCGCGGACCCGCCCGGCCTGGCCATCGCCGGGGAGATCGACGAATCGACCTATCCGGCGCTGCTCGGCGCGCTGCGGGAACTTCCGGACACGCCGCCCGAGGTGCACCTCGACATGGCCGACGTCGGTTACTGCGACCTGGCCGGGCTGCGCGCGATCGTGCGCCTGGCCAGCCCGGGCGGCGCGAGCACCGGCCGGCCGGTCGTGCTGCACAAGGTCCCGGATCAGCTCCGGGACGTGCTAGAGATCATCGGCTGGGACGCCGTCCCCGGACTGACCGTAGCCGAGCCGGGCTAGCTGGCCGGGCTAGCTGGCCGGGCCACCGGCGCCGGCCGGTCCGGCCAGCCGGCCGCATAGGGCGAGCGGCGGCGCAGGTCGTCCCGGACGTCCTGGCCCAGCCGCCGGGTCTCGTGCCGGTTCAGCAGCGCGCCCGCCGCCGCCCCGGTGAGCAGTGGCCCGAGGGAGGCGGCGCTGCGCCCGGCCCGGGCGATGAGCCGGCGCTGCAGCCGGTGCCGCAGCGGCGAGCCCACCGCCAGGGCCAGCCCGCCGGGCACCAGCGCCACCCCGCTCCGGTCCGCCCAGGCGGCCACGTAGGCCAGCATCCGCTCCGTGACCGGGCCCGGGGCCCGCATCCCGTACACCTCGTGCAGCTCGGCCACCAGCTTGACCTCGATGCCGACCACGGCCAGCGTCTCGACCAGCACTTCCACCGGGGCCGCGGGCAGCGGCAGGAACATGGCCGCGCCGACCGCCGCGCCGACCGACGCGGCCGCCCGGGACGAGCCCTGGATCAGCTTGTCGGCCAGCTCCTCCGGGGTCAGCCCGGGGAACTGGGCGCGCAGCGTGGCCTGGGTGCGCACCGGCAGCCGGGGCGCCATCGCGAGCACCTGGGCGGTCAGCCAGCGGCCCCACGAGACGGCGCGGCCCCGGCCCGCCCGGCCGGCCCGCCCGCTGCGGTGCACCAGCCGGGTGGCCGCGGCCTGGAACCGCCGCCATCGCGACGGGGTGACTTCCTCGGCCTCGGCCAGCTCGCCGGCCAGCCGGGCCACCTCCTGGGTCAGTGCATCCCCGTCTGGTGCCGCCACGGGTGGCGCAGCCACGGCGGACTCGCTGAACTGGCCCGCCCGGCGGCGCCGGCCCCGGCCCGGTATCTTCATGCGCTCCCGTTACCCCCCTCAGCCCGGCCTACGCAGCGCGGGCAGCCGGACCCTCAGGCTACCCAGCGCCCAGGCCCCGCCCGCACCGCCACCGGATGCCTGGCGTGTGCCAGCCCAGCCCAGGCGGGTAGGTCCCATCTGGTGACGGGAGGTGCCGGATGCCCGGGAAGCTGGCCGGTTATCAGCACAAGCGCGACTTCAGCCGGACCCCGGAACCGGCCGGGCAGGCCAGGCCGCCCGGCCCGCCGGACGGAGCCCCGCGCTTCGTGGTGCAGCGGCACCGGGCCCGGCGGCTGCACTACGACCTGCGCTTCGAGATCGATGGGGTGCTGGTCAGCTGGGCCGTGCCGCGGGGCCCGACGCTGGATCCGGACGTCCGGCGCACCGCGGTGCACGTCGAGGACCACCCCATCGAGTACCTGAACTTCGAGGGGGTGATCCCGCGCGGCGAGTACGGCGGCGGTGACGTGATCGTCTGGGACCGCGGCACCTGGGAACCGCACGCCACCGACGACCCGGCCGCCGCGGTGCGGGCCGGCGACTTCCATGCCGATCTGCTCGGCGAGAAGCTGCGCGGCCGGTTCATCCTGATCCGCAGGGACGGCGACCAGTGGCTGCTGCTGCACAAGCACGACGAGTATGCGGTCAAGGGCTGGAACCCGGAGGACTACCCGGCCTCGGTGCTCAGCGGGCGGACCAACGACGAGGTCAAGGCCGACCCGGAGCGGATGTGGCGGTCCGACCTGCCCGCCGCCCAGGCGTCGGTGCGGCTCCGCCCGCCGGCGCCGGCCGGGCCCGAGCCCGGCGAACTGGCCAGCCTGGACGCGCTCGGCAACGGCGGCAGCTGGGCCGTGTTCGGGCGGCAGCTCAAGCTGACCAACCTGGACAAGGAGCTGTTCCCGGCGCGCGACGGTGCGGCGCCGGTGACCAAACGGGAGCTGATCCGGTACGCCGCGCAGATCGCCCCGGTGGCGCTGCCCTACCTGGCCGGCCGGGCGCTGAACATGCACCGCTTCCCGGGCGGCGCGGATACCGCCGGGTTCTGGCACAAGCAGCTCCCCGACCACGCGCCCGGCTGGCTGCCGCGCTGGACCGACCCGGCCGCGGAACCCGGCAAGACCAGCACCTACCTGGTGGTGGACGAGCCGGCCGCGCTGATCTGGGCGGCCAACTTCGGCGCGCTGGAATGGCACGCCTGGACCGCCCGGACCGACCAGCCGGACCAGCCGGACTACGCGCTGATCGACATCGACCCCGGGGAAACCACGTCCTGGGCCGACATCCTGGTGCTGGCCCGGCTGCACCGCACCGCCCTGGACCATCTGGGGGTGCGCGGGCAGCCCAAGCTGACCGGCCGGCGGGGCCTGCAGATCTGGATCCCGGTAACCCGGGGGCCCAGCTTCGCGGACACCCGGGCTTGGGTGGAGCAGCTGTCCAAGGCGATCGGCGCGGTCGTGCCCGACCTGGTCAGCTGGAAGTGGGACGTGCGGGAGCGGGGCGGCCGGGCCAGGCTGGACTACACCCAGAACGTGCACAACAAGACGCTGGTCGCGCCGTACAGCCCGCGGGCCGCGGCCAGGGCGCCGGTGTCCGCACCGATCGGCTGGGACGAGCTGGACGACCCGGACCTGCGGCCGGACGGCATCACGATACGGGACATGCCGGCCCGGCTGGCCGCGCGCGGCGACCTGTTCGCCACCGTGCTGGACGGAGACCAGACCCTGCCCACTATTAGCTAGCAGAGATCAGCTAGCGGCGCGCCCAGCCGCGGTGTCCGCCGTCGCCGGGGCGGGTTCCGGCGGTTCGGCCGGGGCCGGGGCGGGGGTCAGCCGGACCGACACCACGTAGGCCACCACCACGGCCACGATGGCCAGCGGCATGACCTGGAGGCCGTCGGAGGACAGCAGCAGCGTGGCCAGCAGCACCGAGGTCAGCGGCAACCGGAGCATGGCCGCGCTCATCGCGCCGATGCCCATGGCCGCGCCCGCCACCAGCGGCAGGCCGGGCAGGTGGGACAGCGCTATCCCGCCGGCCGCGCCGAGGAACAGGGATGGGAAGACCGGGCCGCCACGGAACGAGCTCAGCGACCCGCCGTAGGCCAGGCCCTTGCACACCAGGAGCAGCAGCAGCGCGCCCACCGTGTAGCCGCTGCCGTGAATGATCAGCGGGCCAAGCGCGTCCTGCCCGGAGAACAGCACCTCGCTGGAGCCCTTTCCGGTGCCCGCCGCGTACGCGATGGCCAGCCCGGCGATGGCCAGCCCGATCAGCGGCATGGCCAGCAGCATCCGCCGCCCGGTGTGATCCCGGAGGACCACGGCGAGCCGGTGGATGCCGGTGCCGACGACGGCCGCCGCCACCCCGATCACCAGGGCCCAGCCGAACTCGCCGACGGTGGGCGGCCCGAGGTGCGGCAGGTGCGGGATGGCCAGCGAGAACGTGCCCAGCCCGGTGGCCGAGTCGAGGCCGATGAAGATGAGCGAGCCGATGCCGGCCGCCAGCAGACCGGGCACCAGCACCAGTTCCATCGTGGCGCCGCCCAGCCCGGACGCCTCCATCAGCAGAAACGCCCCGAGCAGCGGCGAGCCGAACAGTGTGCTGATCGACGCGAAGCTGCCCGCCGCCGCCACCATGGCGGTCGCCCGGTCCGGCGCGTCCCGTCTGACCAGCCGCATCGCGCAGATGCCCAGGCCCGCGCCCAGCGCGATCAGCGGCGCCTCCGGCCCGAGCACCACGCCCAGGCTGAGCGTGGCCAGCGCGGCCAGCACCACACCGGGCAGCTCGATCGGCTGCGGGCCGCCACCCCCGGCCTTGAACCCGTCGGCCGGGGAATGCCCGCCGGTACCCGGCAGGTACTTGATGGCCAGCGGCACCAGCACCCCGGCCAGCAGCAGCGGCAGCACCGGCCACCACATCGGCTCGGCATGGAAGCCGAGCGCGTGCGGCAGCGACGAGAAGACCCACCCCTGCAGCTTGCTGACCAGCGCGAGGAAAAAGTAGGCGGCCGCCGAGATGGGCGCGCCGATCAGCCCGGCGAGCACCAGCAAGACCAGGTAGCTGCGGCTGCGCAGCAAAGCCAGAGGATCAGCCGGCATCACGCCACGATGCCGGGCGGCCTGGCCGGCCCGCCTCACCCCCGGGGGGTGAGAGGGCGCTGACCTCCCGGGTCCGCGGCCTAGGGTGGCCGCGGACCCGGGACGGTGGTCAGTGCCCGCCCGCCAGGGTAAATCCGGTGCGCAGCGGCAGCCCGGCCCGTGCCGAGGAGTCGCCCACGTAGACGGTGAACCGGCCGCCGGGCAGCACCCAGCCGTTCGCCGCGCTGTTCCAGTAGGACAGGTCGTGGCGGGTCAGCCAGAAGTGCACTGTGGTCAACTGGCCCGGCTGCAGGCTTACCCGGGAGAACCCCTTAAGTTGCCGGGGCGGCTCACCAGCAGCCGCGGGGTCGCCCAGGTAGAGCTGGGCCACGTCCGCGCCCGCCACCCGGCCGGTATTGATGACCGTCGCGGACACCGCGACCCGGCCATCGCGCCATGGCGCGACCACCAGGTGGCTGAATGAGAACCGCGCGTAGGACAGCCCGTAGCCGAACGGGAACAGCGGCGTCTCGTTGTGGACGTCGTAGTACCGGTAACCCACGTCGATCCCCTCGGAGTACAGCACCTTTCCGTTCACGCCCGGGAACTGGGCCGGGCTGGCCGCTGGCACCTGGGAGAGTGCGACCGGGAAGGTGACCGGCAGGTGCCCGCTGGGGTCGGTCTGGCCGAACAGCACGTTCGCCAGCGCGGTGCCGTTGCTCTCGCCTGGGTACCACGCATCGACCACGCCGGCGACCCGGCTCAGCCAGGGCATGACCACGGGAGCGCCCGCGTCGATCACGACGACCGTGTGCGGGTTGGCCGCAGCCACCGCCGAGATCAGTTCGTTTTGCGCGGACGGGAGGTTCAGGCTGGCCCGGTCCGCGGCCTCGGTCTCCGTATCATCGGACACCACGACCACCGCGGTAGCGGCCGCCTTGGCCGCGCTGACCGCCTGGCTGATGTAGGGAGCCAGGTCGGACGGCGTGGCCCAGCTCAGGCCGGACGACGCGCCGGACCCGCTGAGCTGCAGCTTGTACGTCTGCCCGGCCACCAGGTTGACGCCCACCGAGTAGGTGGACACCGGCGGCGTGCCCGGGTTGGCCAGGATCTCATGGCCGTCCAGGTACAGGTAGGTGACGTTGTACGGCGTTGGGTTGGTGAAAGCCAGCACGTAGGTGCCGGTCTCGGGGGCGGTCAGCGTGCCGGTGTAACTCCCGCCGAAGCTGGTGCCGGTGTAAGGCGGGCTCAGCGCGGAGGCCGGGATCGGCGTCAGCGAGGTGTCCGTGGGCAGACCCTGGCGGTAGGACACCGAGGTGCCCGCCTTGGCGGCCGCCTGGATCCCCTGCAGCGGCGTGACGTGGAACGGCGCGGTGACGTAGGCGCTGCCGCCGCCAGTGTAGACCGGTGCGGCCGACGCGGCCGGGCCGATCACCGCCACCGAGCCGCCACCGGCCGCCCGGAGCGGGAGCACGCCATGGTTGTCCTTCAGCAGCACGGTGCCGGTCTCCGCCACCGTGGCCGAGAGCGCCTGGTGCGCCGGCGTGGTCACGGTCGCGGTGGTCGCCCCGCTCGGCGGGTTGTTGAACTCGTTGAAGCGGAACAGTTCGGTCAGGATGCGGGACACCATCTCGTTCAGTGTGGCCTCGCTGACCTGGCCGGACTGCACGGCCGCCTGCAGCGCCGGGCCGTAGTAGACGGGCCCGGGCATCTCCTGGTCCAGGCCGGCCTCGGCGGACGCCACGGTGGAGTGGGTGGCGTCGTAGTCCGAGGTGACGAAGCCGGGGAAGTGCCAGCGCTGGTCCAGCGTGGTGCGCAGCAGGTACTTATTCTGGCAGGCGTACTGCCCGTTGATGGTGGCATACGAGCACATCACTGACGACGCCCGGGCTATCTTCGTGGCGGCCCAGAACGCGGGCAGGTAGATCTCATGCATGGCCCGCTTGCTGATGATCGCGTCGTCGGCCGGGGTGTTCCTGTTCGTCTCCTGGTTGTAGACCGCGTAGTGCTTGACCTGGGACATTTCTCCCTGGCTCTGCACCCCGTCGATCTCGTTGGCGGCCATCGAGCTGTTCAGGAACGGGTCCTCGGTGAACGCCTCAAACTCGCGGCCCCAGCGCGGGTCGCGGTCGATGTTGACCGTGGGGCCGAGGTTGACCATCGCCCCCTTGCCGCGTTCCTCTGACCCGATGACCCGGCCATACTGGCTGGCCAGCGACGGGTCAAAAGTGGCCGCCAGGGTAGCGGCGGACGGCAGTTCGGTCACCCCGGTGAGCCCGTCGCCCACCCCGAGCGGCCCGTCCTCCTCGCCCATGGCCGGGATGCACAGGCTCGGGATGGCCTTGATGTAGAACACGTACGGCTCGCTGGTGCCGCCGCCCGTGACCATGTTGATCTTGTCGGCCAGCGTCATCTTAGCCAGCAGCAGATGCACCCGCTGGCTGATCGGCAGGGACTGGTTGAGCCAGGGGCAGTTCGCGCTGGAACTGGTTAAGCTCGCGCCGCGGCGGGCTGATGCGGCGCCTGCCGGGGCCAGTGCCACGGCTGGCGCCAGGGCCGCGGCCAGCAAAACGGCGGCCGCCGCTATGCCCCGGCCACGCCACCTGCGGCGGCTGCTGATATGTGTGAAATCTGACATGGAACGGCCTCCATTGCCACGGCGAATGACGGCCCCGGCAGCCCCGGCGCGACCGGGGGCGCACGCCCGGTGCCGCACTGCACAGTCAAACCCCTGCCCGGGTGGGCTGCCAATGGGCTGCCGTGGCAATAATTCGTAAATGACCTTCCGCCGCGGCGGTCAGCCGGTCAGCGCAGGCCGGCGAACAGGTCATCCTCGGGCACCGGGGCATCGCTGCGGTCCACCGCCCGGATGAAGCTCTCCTGGCCGAACACCTGCTCCGCGACGTCCGGCGGGATCTTGCTGAACCACGAGTCATTGATCTGGCTGGCGTGCGAGAGCAGTGCGGCCCGCTTCTGGCTGAGCACCGGGCGGATGTCGACCGTGGTGGTGATGCGCGCCTCGGCCGCCTCCATCTGGCGCCGGGTCTCCTCGGGGAAATCGCCGCCGGGATCGGGCACGTCCACCCCGGCCTCGCGGAGCGCGGCCCACAGCCTGGCCCAGTCGCTGATCCGCATCGCGGTCAGGTACAGCTTGGCCGGGATGCCGGTACCGGCCACCGCAGCGGCGGCGCACCGGGCCGCGTGCACGTGGTCCGGATGCTGATAGCCGCCATTCTCGTCATAGGTGACCACGACCTGCGGCCGGTACTGCTCGATCAGGCCGCCGATCCGGGCCGAAACGGTGGCCAGCGGGACATTGCAGAATGCGTCCGGCCGGTCCTTATACTCCCACTCCACCATGCCGGAGTCGTGATAGCCGAGCAGTTCCAGGTCGGTGACGCCGAGGTGCTTGGCTGACTCCCGCAGCTCGGCCAGCCGGATCTGCGCCACCTGCTCCTCGTCGTGCCCGTCAGCGCCCGGCTTGACCCCGCCCGGCGTGTCCCCGAACTCGCCGTTGGTGCAGGTGACGATCACGGTGCGGACGCCTTCGCTGGAATACCGGGCCAGCACGCCGCCGGTGCTCGACGCCTCGTCGTCGGGGTGCGCGTGCACTGCCATCAGGGTGAGATTCTCCGCCATGGCACAAGCGTGCCCGACGGCACCGACAGTCCGCCGGCCGGCACCCAGGCAATCCGCCGGCCGGCACCCGGCTAGCCCCGTTCCGGACCGGCTGCCTGCTGGCCGCGGCTATCGTTAGGGCCCGTGAGCCATGCCAGGACTCCTCCATCCGCCGGCATTCCAGCCCCGGGCTACGGGCCGCCGGCGCCGCCCGGCCGGCCCAAGCGCCGGCGGCGGCGCACGATCATCGTGGTCGTCACCGTGACCGCGCTGGTCGTGGTGCTGGGTGGCGGCGCGGCCGGGTACCTGCTGACGCGCACGACCGGCAGCCCGCAGCAGACCGCGGCCAGTTACCTGAGCGGCTGGCAGCGCGGCGACTACCCGGCCATGGACAAGATCAGCGTGAACGTGCCGCACGGCGGCCTGTCCCGGTCGCTCCGGCAGTACGCGGCCCAGCTCGGGCAACGCACCCTGCACACCAGGCTCGGCTCGGTGACGTCGTCCGGCGGTACCGCCCAGGCCCAGTTCACCGCCGCGGTCACCATGGCCAGCGGGCACACCTGGACCTACCACGGGCAGCTCAGCCTGGTGGACCGGAACCGGCGCTGGTGGGTGAGCTGGAGCCCGGCCGCGGTGTATCCCGGGCTGCGGGCCGGCCAGCACTTCGCGCTCAGCGCGGTCTGGCCCACCCGGGCCGCCATCCTGGCCGCCGACGGCACCACCCAGCTCAGCTCGGCCGCCATGCAGGCCCAGTCCGGCTCGCTGGAGCTGCTCACCGGCACGGTGGTGGCCGCGACCAAGGCGCAGGCCAAGGCGCTGGGCGCGCCGTACCAGGCCGGCGACCAGATCGGCTCGGGCGGCATCGAGCAGGCCTACCAGGGCCAGCTGGCCGGGCGGCCGTCGCTGACCATCGCGGTCGAAGGCCCGGGCACGCACGTGGACAAGACCGCGGCCCGGTTCCCGGCCGTGCCTGGCAAGCCGGTACGGACCAGCATCGACATGCAGACACAGATGGCCGCGTCGGCCGCGGTGTCGTCGGCGGGCACCAGGAAGCCGGTAGACATGGTGGTCACCCAGCCGTCCACCGGCAAGATCCTGGCCGTGGTGGAGCAGCCCGGCGGCTTCGACCGCGCGCTGGAGGGCATCTTCCCGCCCGGCTCCACGTTCAAGGTGGTCACCGCGTCCGGGCTGGCCGGGAAGGGGATGACACCGTCCAGCACGGTGCAGTGCCCGAGCACGGCCGACCTGGGCGGCCGGGTGTTCCACAACGACGACAACGAGCACCTGGGCACCACGAACCTGCAGACCGCGTTCGCGGTGTCCTGCAACACGACGTTCGCCATGCTCGCCTCGGAGCGGCTGGGCGGCCCGGCGCTGGCCGCGATGGCCCGTACCTTCGGCTTCAACGCGCAGGCCAACCTGGGCATCCCGGCCACGCTCGGCCACTTCACCACCCCGCACCAGCCGGTGGACCTGGCCGCGGACGCGTTCGGTCAGGGCACCGACCTGGTCAACCCGCTCAGCCAGGCCACCGTGGTGGCGGCCATTGCGGACGGCACCTGGCGGCCGCCGCTGCTGGTGACCGACCCGATGCCGAAGCAGACCGCCACGCCGCGCAAGCTGAGCGCGGCCATCCTGAACACGCTGCGGCCGATGATGCGGGCCGTGGTGACCAGCGGCACCGCGGCCGGCGTCGGCTTCGGGCCGGGCGTGTACGGGAAGACCGGGACCGCGCAGTACGGCAACGGCACGCACTCGCACGGCTGGTTCATCGGCTACCGCGGCGACCTGGCGTTCGCGGTCCTGGTCGAGGGCGGCGGGTTCGGCGCCAACAGCGCCGGGCCGGTGGCCAAGGCATTCCTGTCCAGGGTGGCGGGCTGAACGTTCCCCGTGGTCAGCTGAAGGTGACCGTAACCTGCTGAAAACCCAGTGAGTGCAGCATTCCGGTCAGCATGCCGGCCGTGTTGTGCTGCGCCTGGGCCAGCAGCGCGCTATGGCGGGCCGCGTACTCGATCTTCTGCTGGGCCAGGATGTAGACCTGCTGCTCGCTGTTCGGGTTGCCGGAGAAGAAGTTCCCGATCCGGTTTAGCAGGCCCTGCTGCTGGGCGACCACGTAGGACTGCCGGACGTTGAGCACGGCCGGCTCGAGCTGGGCCCGGGGCAGCCGGATGGTGACCGACCGGCGGTCCGCCGACACCTTGATGGCCGAGCCCTTGAGCTGGCCGAAGTTCACGTAGGCGATCTCGCTGCCCTGGCCGATGAACAGCGTCTGGCTGCCCTCCAGGAACGACGGCAGATAGGCGGTCTTCCTGGTCAGGTCCACCACGACCTGGAACGATCCGCTGGCCGCCTGGTACCGGCTGAGCGCGGTGATCGACTTCAGCAGCACCGGCTGGCTGCGTACCGAGGTGCTCTCCGCGAACGGGTTGCGCAGCGTGGGCAGCAGGTGGATCGCGGACAGCGCGATGATCAGCACGGCGACCGCCGCGACCGCGCCGGCCGCCACCCCCAGACGGCCGGTCAAGCCCCGCCCGGGGGCACTGCGGGTCACGTCCTGACCGGGCGCGGTGCGTGTCATGGTGCCTCCATCCTGGCGCCGGGCGCGGACGGCCAGCCGCCCGCGCGCTCTAGTTCAGGTACCCGGCATGCGCCGGTTAATCGGCGCGGCTGGCGGGTACAGAGGGCCGGTCAGCGAGTGGAGGAGTCATGTTCGGCTGGTTACTGCGGGAACGCCCCCGCCGTAACAGGCGGTCCAGGCGGCGCCGGGGCTGTCTCACCTGGCTGCTCTGGCTGGTCGCGGTGCTGGTACTGCTGCTGGTGCTGTCGGTGCTGTTCGGCCAGTGGCAGACGGGCACCAAGACCGGCCTGGCCCCGCCGCGCGCCGTAGCCATGGGCCACGCCGCCACCGGGGACGGCGCCTACCAGCCGTAGATGCGCGGCGGCAGGTGGCGCAGCGGCCGGTCCTCCGGCCCCGGGTAGGTGATCATCACCACGGTGTCGTCGGGGTCATGCCCCTCCACCAGGGCTATCCCGTCGGTGCTCCGGGTGTCCCGGTAGGCCGAGCGCTCCTTGAGCGCCCGCTCGCACCGGTCCAGGTCGTCCTGGTCGGCCGCGGTCCAGATCACGTACTGCACGCCGATGGCGCCCAGCGGGTGCCCCCCGGCAGTGCCCATGGCCCGCAGGATCAGCTCCGAGCCGGCCTCGCTGACCAGCAGCGCGGCGGTCGGGCTGTGATCCGCGACCCGCAGCGCCAGCACGTCTTCGTAGAAATTGACCGACCGGTCGAGCCGCTGCACGAACATGACCGCGGAGCCGATCCGGGTACCCTTCGCCATCTGCTGACCTTCCCATCCCGCTAACTGGCCAGCCCCAGTCTTGCGCACCGCGGCCGGCCGGGTCCCGGGCCACCCCACGTAGGGTCGTTGGATGGACTATCGCACTCTGGGCCGCAGCGGCTGCGCGGTTTCCAGCTTCTGCCTGGGCACGATGACGTTCGGCACGGAAACGGATGAGCCAGGCGCGCACGAGCAACTCGACCACTTCGCGGCGGCGGGCGGCACGTTCATCGACACCGCCGACGTGTACAGCCAGGGCCGGTCCGAGGAGATCATCGGGCGGTGGTTCGCGAGCCGGCCGGCCGCCGTCACCGAGCCGATGGTGCTGGCCACCAAGGGCCGCTTCCCGACCGACGGCTCGCCCAACGGCGGCGGGCTGTCCGCCCGCCATCTGACCCGGGCCCTGGACGCCTCGCTGGCCCGGCTGGGCGGCGCGGAGATCGACCTGTACCAGGTGCACGCGTTCGACCCGTGGACCCCGCTGGACGAGACGCTGCGCACGCTGGACGGCTTCGTGGCGGCGGGCAAGATCCGCTACTACGGGTTCTCCAACTTCACCGGCTGGCAGCTGACCAAGGCCGTGCATCTGGCCCGGGAGCTGAACCTGGCCCCGCCGGTCACCGTGCAGCCGCAGTACAGCCTGCTGGTCCGGGAGACCGAGTGGGAGATCCTGCCCGCGGCCCAGGACGCGGGCCTGGGCGTGCTGCCGTGGAGCCCGCTCGGCGGCGGCTGGCTGTCCGGGAAGTATTCGCCCAGCGAGCGCCCGGCGGGCGCCACCCGGCTGGGCGAGGACCCGGGCCGCGGCATGGAGGCCTACGACCGCCGCGGCGGGCAGCGGACCTGGGATGTCATCGATGCGGTGCACAAGATGGCCGGCCAGCGTGGCGTGTCGATGGCCGAGGTCGCGCTGGCCTGGGTGACCGACCGGCCGGGGGTGACGGCCACCATCCTGGGCGCCCGCAGCACCAGCCAGCTGGACACCAACCTGCGGGCCGCCGGGCTGCACCTCAGCCCGGCGGAGACCGCCGAACTGGACGCGGCCAGCGACCCGCGGCCGCCCGACTACCCGTATGGCGAGCTGGGCCGGGAGCAGCGCGACCGGCAGCTGGCCGGGGGCAGCTAAGCACCGCCGGCCCGTTCCCTGACCGGCGTGCCCAGCTCCACCGTGCGGCCCACCGTGCACAGCCGGTCGTGCGACTTCCGGATCGCATCCGGGAGCAGCGCCCGCGCCGCGTCACCGTCCGCACCAGCAGGAAACACGATATTGAACGCCACTTCGATGCCGGTCAGGTGATTGCCGCTGGTGTCGCGTACCTGGCCGGCGTCGACCGAGACGTGGAACGATTCCGGCTCGGCCCGCCGCGAGGCCAGGATGTCCACGTCGATCGCGGTGCAGCCGCCGATCGCGGCCAGCAGCAGCTCGGTCGGGGTGAATCGCTCGTCGCCGCCGGTGCCCAGGGTGATCTGGCCGCCGCGGCTGTTGATCGCGGCGAACCGCCCGGGCGCGGTGCGCTCGATGGTCACCGCCCGGTGTGCTGAGTCAGTCGCCATGCCGTCCACTGTGCCAGCTGGCCCGGCGGCCGGCCGGTCCGGGCTGGCGGCCCAGGAACCCGGCCAGCCGGTCGATCGCGGGCGCGCCGGCCGGCACCGGCACCTCGGCCGCGAACGGCGCGCCCGGGCCGTCTGGCCGGCCGGCCAGCCCGCGGCGGGCCTGGGCCAGCGCCCGCTCCACCAGGCCGTCCGGGTACTCGGCGGGCTGGCCGGTGGCCCGGGCCAGGTCCCAGCCGTGGCCGAGCAGTTCCACGATGCGCACCTGGACCAGGAACACCCCGTCGGCCGGTCCGAGCGGGCCCTGGTAGGTCTCGGCCAGCACGCCCGGCCGGCCGAACGCCTGGCGCAGCGCCTGCCCGCTGCGCCGGAACGTGGCCGCCGGGTCCTCGCCTAGGTGGTCCGCAGCCCGGTCCGGGACTGGCAGGCCCTGCACCCGGGCGATGAAGACCAGATGGCCGGTGACCAGGTGGCCGAGCACAGCCCGGACATCCAGGCCGCGGCACGGCGTGGGCACCGACCACTGGCCGGGCTTGATGCCGGACACGATCCGGTCGGTGTCCGCGAGCGCCTGGTCAAAGTCGGCCAGTACGTCAGGGTCTGCCATCGGCAAAGCATTGCAGAGCAATTGCGGTGCTAACAGGCAAACGGGCCGCCCCGGCCATGCAGCCCATGGATGTTTCAGCCAGGCGCACCTGACCGCATGACTGGTGCAGCCATGCGGTCAGGTGGTGGCAGGTGCCCGCGCCCGGGCTAGGCGGCGAGCTGCGAGTAGTGGCTGGCGTCGCCCTTGCGCACCACGCTGCTGTCGCCGTTGATGCCGACCGGGATGTCGCCGGCGATGGTGACCCGGTGCAGCCGCCGGGGCAGGTCGTCGTAGTCGGCCACCGCGTAGTGCTGGGTGGCCCGGTTGTCCCAGATCGCGATGTCGCCGTCCCGCCAGGTCCAGCGCACCGTGTTCTCCAGCCGGGTGATGTGCCGCTGCAGCAGGGCGAACAGGTCGGCGGAGTCGGCGGTGCTCAGCCCGCGCAGCGAGCGCACGAAGTGACCGAGCAGCAGGGTGGGCTCGCCGGTCTCCGGGTGGATCCGGACCACCGGGTGCTCGGTCTCGAACTCCAGGTGCCGGAACTCGGCGCGGTAGTCCTCTTCCTTCACGTCCACCCCGCCGATCTGCGGCCGGTCGGCGGCATAGTCGTACAGGTTGGTGTGCACCGCGCGGAGCTGGCCGGCCAGTGCCTGCAGCGCCGGGTGCAGCCGCCGGTAGGCCTCGGCGGTGTTGGCCCACACAGTCGTGCCGCCGTACGGCGGCAGCGTGATCGCGCGCAGCACGCTGATGGCCGGCACCCGGTCCACGAACGTCACGTCGGTGTGCCAGCTGTTGGCCTTGCCCTGCTCCGAGTCGATCGGCAGCACCGCGGTGCCGTCACCGGCCACGGTCGGGTGCGGCTTGGTCAGCGGGCCGAGCAGTTCCGCGAACGCGCGCTGGTCAGCGTCGGTGGCGTGCTGCTGGTCGCGCAGGAACACCACCTTGTGCCGGAGCAGCGCGGCGCGCAGTTCGGCCACCGCGGCCGGATCCACGCCGCCGCCGGCCCGGATGCCGCCGACGACGGCGCCGATGACGCCACCGACCTGGGTGACGGAGATCTGCTGGTACGGCGGCTCGCCGTGGAGAGCCACCGGGCGATCCTGGACGCTGGTCATGCGAGGCACCTTTCGGACGGCGTTCGGTTCTCTTGCCAGCAGCCTGCGCCGCCTGGTCAGGCTATGTCAAGAATAACGATCGGTTTAGTATGAAATTGGATGGTGCCGAACGCTACTGCCTGCTGGCTGCTGTCGCGGGCGCTCAGCCCGCGCTGGCCGGCTCCAGCACGAACACCGGGATCACCCGCGACGTCTTCTGCTGGTACTCGGCGTACGGCGGGTAGGCCGCCACGGCCCGGGCCCACCACTCATCGCGCTCGGCGCCGGTCACCTCGCGGGCGGTCATCGGCTGCTTCCGCGCGCCGTCCTGCAGTTCCACCCGCGGCTCGGCGCGGAAGTTGGACACCCACTGTGGATCGTCCGGGGCGCCGCCCTGCGAGCCGACCGCGGCGTACCGGCCGTCGTGCTCGACCCGCATCAGCGGGGTCTTACGCACCTTCCCGGTGCGCGCCCCGCGGTTGGTGATGACGACGACTGGGAGCCCGGTGTCCCGCAGTGTGGTGCCCCGGGTACCGCCGGAACTCTCGTACTCCGCGACCTGCTCGCGCACCCAGCCTCGCGGACTGGGCTCATATTCACCCTCGATCGGCATACCGTTAGTCAACCATGAGGCCAGCCCACGACCCCCTGCTCGCCGCCGTCCAGGCCCGGCTCGATCAGGTCATCCGGTATGACGACGAGTCCATCGTGCACGACAAGTGGATCCGGCAGCGGTACGACTGCGGTTGCTTCCCGAGCCTGATCCCGGCCCGGTGGGCCACCGTCGAGACGGCCTGGCACGAGGCAGGCCACGCGGTCGCCGCGCTGGCCGTGGGGGCCCAGTTCAGCTCGGCCAGCATTCATCACAGCCGGACGTCGGATGGCCGGGTGCACGGCATCAGCGGCGGCCGCCGCGACCATGCGTTCGTGATCGACGCGGCTGGGCAGATCGGCCAGCGGCTGCGCGACTGGACCATGCTGGACGGCGATGACGAACTGCGCGCCTGGCTGCCCACCTGGAGGAGCGACGGCGGCGACGCGCGGCGCTTCCGCCGGGCCATCGGGCGCCGGGACGAGATCTCCGCGTGGCGGCGCAGCGAGGCCGTGCTGACCCCGCTGCGGCTGCAGATCCGCCAGGTGGCCCGGGCCCTGCTGGTGCACCCCCGGCACCTGCCCTACCACGTGGTGGCGGCGATCGCGGCCGGCTGCTGAGGGCGGCTTACCGGGCTCCGCTCATGGGACCACGGTGACCGGCCAGCGGCTGGCCCGGACCAGGTGCACGGCCAGCGAGCCGACGAACCGGTGCCCGGCCTTGGTCGAGGCGCCCACGATCACAGCGTCGGCGCGCACCTCGTCGGCCAGCCGGACGATCTCGTGGAACGGGTTGCCGGCCCGCTCGACGAACTCGGCGTCGATGCCGAGCCGGGTGGTCTGCGTCTCGACCTGCTGCCGGAGATCCTCGGCCACCTCGTCGTACGCTTCGTTCATGGAGATGGCCGCGCCCGCGCCGATGCCGGCCATGGCGCGCAGCGGCCGGACGTACAGGACGATCAGCCGGGCGTGCTGCCGGCGGGCCATCCCGGCCGCGTAGGCCCCGGCCCGCAGGGAGGTATCCGAGCCATCGATACCCACCAGCAGCACGGCCGGCCCGTCCCACGACTGCTCGCTCACCGTAAAACGGTATCGGGGAAAAGCGATCGGGAGGTGACCCCTAATCGGCGTCGATGAGGAACGGGCCGGGGTACCGCTGACCAACCTCGGCCAGCCGCTGTTCGACGGGGCCGCGGCGACCAAGCGCGACCTGGTCGACTACCTGGACGCGGCCGCCGCACACCTGCTCGGTGAGCTGCGCGACCGGCCGCTGTCGGTGATCCGGGTGCTCCGCGGCCAGCCGCCGTTCATGCAGAAGAACCTGCCCAAGTACACCCCGGAGTGGGTGCACACGGTAACGCTGTGGGCGGAGAGCTCGCGGCGCGAGGTGTGCTACGCGCTGTGCGACGACCGGCGCACGCTGCTCTGGTTCGGCAACCAGCGGGCGATCGAGTACCACCCGACGCTGATCCGGGCCGGCCATTGGGACCAGCCGGAGTACCTGGTGCTGGACATCGACCCGCCGGAGGGTGGCGAGTTCCGGCTGGCGGTCCGCGCGGCCGGCCTGGTCCGCCAGGCGCTGGCCGAGGCCGGGCTGGCCGGCGCGGTCAAGACCAGCGGGGCCAAGGGGGTGCACGTGTTCGTGCCGCTGGATGGATCGGTCACGCTGGCCGACGCGGCCGCGGCCACCCGGGCGCTGGCCGCGCGGGCCGAACGGCTTGATCCCGCGCTGGCCACCACCGCGTTCATCCGGGCCGACCGGGAGGGGAGAGTCTTCCTCGACCCGACCCGGGCGGGCGGCGCGACCGTGGTGGCCGCCTACAGCCCGCGGGTCCGGCCCGGCACGCCGGTGTCCTTCCCGGTGTCGTGGGACCAGCTCGACCAGGTCACCCCGGCCGACTTCACGCTGCGCACCGCGGCTCGGCAGCTCGGCCCGGCCGGCCGCTGGGGTGGCCTGCTGCCCGGCCCGCAGCCGCTCAGCGCGGAGCTGATCGCGGAGGGGCACACCATCCCGGTGCCCCGGGTGCAGGCCATGCACGAGGGCAAACGGCGCGCCCGCGCCCGCCGCCTGGCCGAGTGAGGCCATCCAGGCGGCGGGCGCGGCAGGCTCCCCCGCCGGTCAGTCGCGGTAGCCCCGGCGGCGGCCGAACCGCAGCCAGAGGAAGACCAGCAGTGCGATCAGCAGCCACGGGCCGGGCCACATCCAGCCCCAGAACCAGCCGAACGGCCAGAACAGGGCGCCGATGGCGCCCAGCACGCGCAAGCCGACCAGGACGAGCACGACGACCAGCACGATGCGCAGCCAGTGGTGCCGGCGCGGCTCGCGCGGCCGGAGTGGCGGCGGCTGGCGCCGCGGTGCTGGTGTTTCCATCCGGGTCACCCCCGTATCAGGTAGGTCGTGCAGCAGGCCGTCCAGGTCGGCCCGGGTCTTGGCGCTCATCGCCCGGCCCAGCCGGTCGTCCAGCTCGGCCTGGTCGAGCCGGCCGTCCCCATAGTGGTGGGCGAGGCGGTCGGCCACCTCGGCCCGGTCGGCATCGGACACCCGCATGAGGGGGTCGGCGGCCGCGCGGCGGCGCGTGTCGTATTCCCGCCTCCCTTGCCGTGGCATCTGGAAGGACCTCCCCGTTTCTGGCTCTGGCCCGGCTCAGTGCTGCCGGGACTGGGCGAATCCGCTGGCGATGGACTGGTCGCTGCCCTCTTCCGGGATGAGCAGCCAGCCGGCCAGGTAGACCAGCACGGCGGCCCCGCCGAACAGGGTGAGCACGGCGAACGCGACCCGGATCAGGGTCGGGTCCACGTCGAGGTACCGGGCGATGCCGGACGCGACACCGGCCAGCATCCGGTCGTCCCGGGGACGGCACAGCACGCGCGGCTGGCGCGCTGCGGTGGGCTGCTGCCAGGTCTGGTCGCTGGCGCCTGGGTTCGTGGTTGTTTCCATGGCTCCAGCCTGCGCGCACCGGCCGCCGCGGACCATTCGGAACAACCCTGACCCGGCCCTGATGTTGTCCCGGCCGGGATCAGGGTTGTCCCTGATGGCCACCCCGGCCCAGGCGCGGGATGATGGGGGGATGCGGGATCGAACCGACACCATGACGGCGCCCTGGGAGCACCGCTGGGCCGGCCGCCGCCCGCGGGGCCGCTGGCTGCGTGGGCCGCGGGACAGTGGCCCGCTGCGGCGGCCGCAGGACGGCCGCCTGGCCGCCGGGGTGGCCGCTGGGCTGGCCGCCCGGCTCGGCCTGGACGCCACGCTAGTCCGCACCGCG
Organism: uncultured Actinomycetes bacterium; assembly: GCA_963834705.1. GTDB lineage: Bacteria > Actinomycetota > Actinomycetes > Streptosporangiales > Streptosporangiaceae > RYN-230. Next base: position 301,299 of record CAWICV010000013.1, on the reverse strand, counting down.
TTCGTGGTGGCCACCATCTTCAGTGGCTTCGGCCTGGCCGCCTACGTGGTCAGCTGGCTGCTCATCCCGGAGTCCGGCGCCAGCAGCAACATCGCCACCCGGGCGCTGGCCGACCGGCGCGGCATCGGGCTCGCGGCCGGCCTCGGCTCGCTGCTGGCCATCGTGCTCATCCTGGGCTCGGCGCTCGGCGCCACCTGGCTGGGCACGGCGGCCTGGCCGCTGGTGGTCAGCATGGCCGGCCTGGTGCTCATCTGGCGGAACGCTCCCGAACGCGAGCAGGCGCTGCTGCGCCGGTTCACCGACCCGCTGCTCGGCCTGGCCGGCGGCGGCAGCCGGACCCGGATCGTGCTCCGGGTGCTGATCGCCATCGTGCTGATCGGCACCGGGATGGGCCTGGTGTTCACCGGGCACCCGGACGGCTACGCGCTGCGTGGGCTGGCCGGGGTGGCCCTGCTGCTGGCCGCGGTGGTGATCATGCTCGGGCCGTGGTGGCTGCGCATCGCCCGCGACCTGGTGGTGGAGCGGCAGGCCAGGGTCCGGGCCGAGGAACGGGCCGACATGGCCGCCCGGGTGCACGACTCGGTGCTGCAGACGCTGGCCCTGATCCAGCGCCGGGCCGATGACCCGCAGCAGGTGGTCCAGCTAGCCCGGGCCCAGGAACGGGAGCTGCGCAGCTGGCTGTTCGACGACCGGGCCCCCGGCTCGCTGGACGGCCAGGCCGCCACCATGGCCGACGGCATCCGGCTGATCCAGCAGGAGGTGGAGGCGCAGCACGGGATACCGGTCGAGGCGATCACCGTGGGCGACTGCCCGCTGGACGACGACCTGGCCGCGCTGCTGGCCGCGGCCCGCGAGGCCACGGTCAACGCGGTCAAGTGGTCCGGCGCCGACGTGGTCTCACTGTTCGCCGAGGTCGAGCCGGCCGAGGTGGCGGTGTACGTGCGGGATCGCGGCCGCGGCTTCGACCCGGCCGCGGTGCCCGGCGACCGCAAGGGGCTGGCCGAGTCGATCCACGCCCGGATGGCCCGGCGCGGCGGTTCCGCGGTGGTGCGGACCGCGCCGGGCGACGGCACCGAGGTATCGCTGCGGATGCCCCGGGTGGCCGGGGAACGGCAGCCGAGCCGGACATGAGCACACCGGACATGAGCACACGGGCACTCCCCCAGGTCATGATCGTCGACGATCATGGCCTGTTCCGGTCCGGTGTCCGGGCCGAGCTCGGTGGCCAGGTGGACGTGGTCGGCGAGGCGGGCGACGTGACCCCGGCCATCGAGCTGATCGGCGAACTGCTGCCGGACGTAGTGCTGCTCGACGTGCACCTGCCGGGCGGCGGCGGCCAGCTGGTGGTCAGCGCGATCCGGGCCGCGCACCCCGGGGTGCGGTTCCTGGCCCTGTCCGCGTCGGACGCCCCGGAAGACGTCATCGCGGTCATCCGGGCCGGCGCCCGCGGCTACGTGACCAAGACGATCTCCGGCCCGGACCTGGTGGACGCGATCCGCCGGGTCGCCGCCGGGGACACCGTGTTCTCGCCCCGGCTGGCCGGTTTCGTGCTGGACGCGTTCGCGTCCGGCGGCGCGGGCCAGCCGTCGCAAGACCCGGAGCTGGACCAGCTGACTCCCCGGGAGCGGGAAGTGCTCCGGCTGATCGCCCGCGGCTACACCTACAAAGAAATCGCCCGCGAGCTGTACATCTCGGCCAAGACGGTAGAGAGCCACGTGTCGTCGGTGCTGCGCAAACTGCAGCTGTCCACCCGGCATCAGCTCACCCGCTGGGCTACCGAGCGCCGGCTGGCTTAGGCTCTTGCTACGGTATTCGCTCCCGGTTCGGCCCAGCGGCGGCCGGTGAGCTTACGGGGAACTGACGCTGGAGGCACTGGTGGCTGAGGACCTGACCGCGGGGTTAATCGATTTCAGCGCGGGCGCGCAGATAGCCAGTTACCAGCTCGAAGAGGAAATCGGCCAGGGCGGCATGGCGGCCGTCTACCGGGCCCGCGACGTCCGGCTCGGCCGCTGGGTGGCGCTCAAGGTGCTGGCTCAGGACTACGCCCAGGACGAGGCGTTCCGGCAGCGGTTCATCCGGGAGTCCAGGACGGCCGCGTCGGTCGACCACCCCAACATCATCCCGATCTTCGACGCGGGCGAGGCCGGCGGGGTGCTGTACATCGCGATGCGCTACGTGGCCGGCCAGGATGTGCACAGCCTGCTGCGTTCGGCTGGCCCGCTGCCGGTGGCCCGGGCCCTCAGCATCGTCGGCCAGGTCGCGGCCGCGCTGGACGCGGCGCACGCCTGCGGCCTGGTACACCGGGACGTGAAACCGGCCAACATGCTGCTCGGCGGGGTGGCCGACACCGGCCGGGCCGACCACGTGTACCTGTCCGACTTCGGCATCAGCAAGATGCTCAACGCCACGTCCAGCCTGACGATGACCGGCCAGGTGCTCGGCACGCTGAACTACCTGGCGCCAGAGCAGATCGAGGGCCGCCAGGTGGATGGGCGCGCCGACGCCTACGCGCTGGCCTGTACCGCGTTCGAGCTGCTGGCCGGCTCGCCGCCGTTCCGCCGGGACGAGAACATGGCCGTGATGTGGGCCCAGCTGAACGCGGCGCCGCCCCGGCTGACCAGCCTCCGGCCCGGCCTGCCGCCCGCCGTGGACCGGGTGCTGGCGCGCGGGCTGGCCAAGTCCCCGGCCGAGCGGTTCGCCAGCTGCGTCGCGTTCAGTGCGGCGCTGCACCAGGCCTGCGCGCCGGTGCTGGACGGGGCGGCCGGGCCGGTGCCGGGCAGCGCACCGCCGCGGGCCGCCCGGCCCGCCGCGCCAACCGCCGCCGACCCGGTGCCGGCGCCCGCGACTGCCCCGCCCGCCCCGGCCGCCCCGGCCGACGCGCCGGCCCGCCCCGCGACCACGCCGATGCCGGTGCCGCACCGGCCGGCCCGGACGGCCAGGAAACGCCGCCGGCACTTGCCGCGGCCGCGTGTGTGGCCGTGCTCGCGCTGGGCGGCGGTGTGTACGCGGTGCTGCATGACTCCGCGCTGCGCAACGGGACGCCGGCCTCGGCCGGGTCGAAGGGACAGAGCGCCTCGTCCGGCGCGGCCCCGGCCACCCCGGCCGGCACGGTCCGGGCCTACTACGCGGCGATCAGCCACCACCAGTACCTGCGGGCCTGGGACCTCGGCGGGAAGCACAGCGGCGGCAGCGGCGGCGGCCTCACGTTCAGCCAGTTCGAGGACGGGTTCAGCACGACCAAGGCGGACAAGGTGACGATCCTCAGCCACGCCGGGGACGTGGTGACGGCCCGGCTGACCGCGCAGCAAACAGACGGGTCGGTCAAGAACTTCCTCGGTAAGTACGTGGTTCGCCGCGGCGTCATCACCACGTTCCAGGTGACCCAGATCAGCTGAGCTCGTCCGCCGTCTCCGGCACCGCGGCCCGCTGCCGCTGGCCGGCCGGCACCGCGCTGATCAGCCCGGCCGGCAGCAGGCCCGCCAGGGCCAGCGCGGCCAGCGCGGCCAGCGCGCTGAACACGAACGCGACGGCCACCCCGGCGCGCAGGCCGTGGCCGCTGCTGAGGCTTTCGGCGGCGGCCACGGCCGCGCCGCCGACCCCGATGCCGGTCGCGGTGCCGAGCACGTCGGCCAGGTTCAGCGAGGCGGACGCCCAGCCTTCCCGGCCCGGCGGCGCCTCGCGCAGCATCATCAGCGTGGTCGGAGCGTAGCCCACGCCCATGCCCAGCCCGGCCAGCGTCCAGGCGGCCAGCCCGGCGGTCACCGGTACGGCCGGGTCCAGCACGGTGGCCATCCCGCCGATGCCGGCCAGGATGATGACCAGCCCGGTGCGCACCAGGCGGCGGCCCGGCCAGCTGGCGCTGAGCTGGGCCTGAATCCAGGCGCCCGCGGTCCAGGCCAGGGTCGAGCTGGTCACCGCGGCGCCGGCCAGCACCGGGCTGTGGTGCCGGAGCACGGTGATGGTCAGCGTCACATACGCGTCGGCGCCGAAGAACCCGAACGTGAGCAGGCCCCGGGTGAGCACGGTGGCGGGCAGCCCGGGCCGGGCCCGCCCGGTGCCGGGCGGGACCAGCCGGCGCAGCGCGGGCAGCCCGGTCACCCCGCCCGCCATGATCAGCACGGCCCCGGCGAGCCCGCTGACCGGGCCAGCCCGGAGGCCGGCCAGCGCGCAGCCCCCCGCGGCCACGGTCAGGCCGGCCAGGATCAGCGCGGTCCCGGCCGCCACCCGGACCCCATCGGTCAGCCGGTGCCCGCCGGCATGCTGGATGCCCGGCGGGCCGAGCCGGCGCAGCGAGGGCACCGCGATCAGCCCGGCCACGGCCACCAGCGGCAGCAGGCCGAGGAAGACCCAGCGCCAGCCGAACAGGTGCGCCACCTCGGCGCTGAGCGCGGGCCCGGCCAGCCCGGGCACGACCCAGGCGGTCGACAGCACCGCCATCATCCGGGCCCGCAGCCGGCCGGGCAGGCCGCGGCCGATCGACGCATAGGCCACCGCGGGCACCGCGCCGCCGCCGATGCCCTGCAGCGCCCGGCCCGCCACCAGGATCAGCATTGACGGGGCCAGGCCCGCCACCGCCAGCCCGACGCTGAACAGCAGCAGCCCGGCCAGGAACGGGACGGCCGGGCCGTGCCGGTCCGCCTCCCGGCCGGCCGCCACGATGCCGACGATGCTGCCCAGCATGAACGCGCTGAACACCCAGCCGTACAGCCACAGCCCGCCGAGGTCACGCGCGACCACCGGCATGACCGTCACCACGGCCAGCGCCTCGGCCGCGACGAACGTGATGGCCAGCACGAGGCCAGCGGTCAGCGCACGGTTCGGCGGCGCCCACAAGCCCTCACGCATCGCGGCCTCCCCCAGACCACCTCACAATGACTGCGGCCAGACCGCAACCCTGTACTGGGCGGTAGTTCGGTCAGCGCGCGCGATAAGCCGCGACCGTGACCGACACGGTCACGGTCAGCGGGTCAGCCAGCGCGCCGAGCCGGTCCGCCACCTGGGCGGCACTGATGTGGTGCGCACTGGGGCCCATGCCGACCAGGTCGTAAATGGCCGCGTGACCGAGCCGCAGCGGGTACGTCAGGTCGTCCCCGGCGATCCGCTCCAGGCCGGCCGTGGCCGCGGCCACCCGTTGCGGCTTGGCCGTGTCCACGCTGAGCAGGCCGAGCGTCCCGACCAGCTCGGCCAGGTGCCGCGGGCCCGGGGTGACCAGCAGGAAGACCCCGGCCGGGCCGAGCACCCGGATCGTTTCGGCCAGGTTGCGCGGGCCGAACACGCTCAGCACGATCGCGGCCGACCGGTCGGCGAGCGGGAAGCCCCGCCAGACGTCACTGCCCACCGCGACCGCCCGCGGGTGGGCCCGGGCCGCCCGGCGCAGCGCGGGCTTGGACAGGTCCAGGCAGATGCCGGTCCGGCCGGGCAGCGCGGTCAGCACGGCGGCCAGGTAGTAGCCGGTCCCGCCGGCCAGCTCCAGCACGATGCCCGGCCCGGCGGTACGGGCCGGCACCAGCCGGGCCGCCAGCGCGCTCAGCGTGCCGGCTATCGGCGCGTAGTGCTCTCGGCCGAGGAAGGCCTCCCGGGCCGCGATCATGGCGGCCGTGTCGGCCTGATGCGGCCGGCCGCCGCCGGTGTCCAGGCTGACGTAGCCCTGCCGGGCGATGTCGTAGGCATGACCCTGGGCGCAGCACAGCGCGGTGGCGTAGGCCGCCAGCGGGCTGCCGCACACCGGGCAGCGCAGCGCGGCCAGCGCGTCAGCCAGCGCGGGAGTCAGGGCTGGAGTCACTGGGCACCGTGATTACGGTTTGCGGCCCACCGCGGTGTAGGTCGGCAGCAGCGGCAGCGCGCCGACGCTGACCGCCCCGGTCCGCCCGTGCCCCAGCGGGGTCAGCCCCGGGGAAACCAGCTCCAGCCCGGCGAAGAACTGGTTCATCTGCGCCTCGGTGCGCGGGATGATGGACACTGCGGAGTGCTCGTTGTATGTGTCGGTGCCGGTGTTGTCCGCGGTGGGCAGCCCGGTGCCGATGTCCAGGAACTGCCGGATGCCCGCCTCGGCCGCCAGGTGATGCACGGCCCGGGCCAGGAACTCGCGGCCACCCCGCGCGACCAGCCCCATCTCCGGCATGATCCGGAGCACCTGCTCGCCCGCGGTCCGGTCGGCCGCGAAGTTGTCCTTGCCGCCGAGCAGGAAGTCCCACACCCGGGCCGGGTGCGCCACAGTGGTATCGAAGCTGGTCAGCAAGTCCTCCTCCGACGCTGGCTCCGGCACTGGCATCCTCCTAAGTGAGCCCGGCCTGGATGCTCCACCTTATGCTGACCCGGGGCCGCGGCCGCCGGGGGAAGCAGGCCGAGCAGGAAAGCGTTGGACCACCAGTGACCTCCCCGCCTGTCGCGCCGCGCGCCGCCGCGCGCGCCGGGACCTGGCGTGCCGTGGCCCCGGTCATCTCGTACCCGGCCGAGCTTCCGGTCAGCCAGGTCAAGGACGAGATAGCCGCGGCCATCCGGGAGCACCAGGTGGTGATCGTGGCCGGGGAGACCGGCTCGGGCAAGACCACCCAGCTGCCCAAGATCTGCCTGGAGCTGGGCCGCGGGGTGACCGGGCAGATCGGGCACACCCAGCCGCGGCGGATCGCCGCCCGCAGCGTGGCCGAGCGGATCGCCAGCGAACTCGGCACCGAACTGGGCCGCGCGGTCGGCTACCAGGTGCGGTTCAACGACACGTCCAGCGACGGCACGCTGCTCAAGGTGATGACCGACGGCATCCTGCTCACCGAGCTGCGCCGGGACCGTCAGCTGCGCCGCTACGACACGCTGATCATCGACGAGGCGCACGAGCGCAGCCTGAACATCGACTTCATCCTGGGCTACCTGAAGCGGCTGCTGCCGCGCCGCCCCGACCTCAAGGTCATCATCACCTCGGCCACCATCGACCCGCAGCGGTTCTCGGATGCGTTCGACGGTGCGCCGGTCCTTGAGGTGTCCGGGCGGACCTACCCGGTCGAGGTGCGCTACCGGCCGCTGGCCGACCCGGACGACCCGGACCGCGAGCCCCGGGACCAGGTGCAGGGCATCCTGGACGCGGTGGCCGAGCTCAAGCGGGACGGGCCGGGCGACATCCTGGTCTTCCTCAGCGGCGAGCGGGAGATCCGGGACACCGCCGACGCGCTGGCCGGCCAGGACGACCTGGACGTGCTGCCGCTGTACGCCCGGCTGTCCTCGGCCGAGCAGCACCGGGTTTTTGCCGGAGGCGAAAGAAGCAAGCAGAGCGAACCTTCCCGGTTCGCGCACTCCCGGCTGGGACGGCGGGTGGTGCTGGCCACCAACGTCGCGGAAACCTCGCTGACCGTGCCGGGTATCCACTACGTGATCGACCCGGGCACGGCCCGGATCTCCCGGTACAGCCACCGCACCAAGGTGCAGCGGCTGCCCATCGAGCGGATCTCGCAGGCGTCGGCCAGCCAGCGGGCGGGCCGCTGCGGGCGGACCGCGGACGGCGTGTGCATCCGGCTGTACACCGAGGAGGACTTCGCCGCCCGGCCCGCGTTCACCGACCCGGAGATCCTGCGCACCAACCTGGCCTCGGTCATCCTGCAGATGGCCGCGCTCGACCTGGGCGACATGGCCGGCTTCCCGTTCATCGACCCGCCGGACGCGCGGAACATCGCGGACGGCACCCGGCTGCTGGAGGAACTCGGCGCGTTCGCGCCGGGCCGGCCCGGCAACCAGTCGCAGCGACGGCTCACCGACGTTGGGCGCAAGCTGGCCCGGCTGCCGGTGGACCCGCGGCTGGGCCGGATGATCCTGGCGGCCGGCCAGCACGGCTGCGTCCGCGAAGTGCTGATCATCGCGGCCGCGCTGTCCATCATCGACCCGCGGGAGCGGCCGGCCGAGGCCCGCGACGCCGCCGACGCGATGCACCGCAGGTTCGCCGTGCCCGGGTCGGACTTCCTCGCTTTTCTCGCGCTGTGGGACTACCTGCGCGCAAAGCAGGCCGAGTTGTCGGCATCAGCGTTCAGAAGAATGTGCCGCCGGGAGTGGCTGCACTACCTGCGCGTGCGGGAGTGGCAGGACGTGTACGGGCAGCTGCGCCAGGCTGCCGCCGACCTCGGCGTGGTGATCGGACGGGACCGGCGCCGCCCGCGGCCGGCCGGGCCGGCCGAGCCGGAGGACCGGTTCCCGGCCGAGCTGGCCGACCGGGTGCACATGTCGCTGCTGGCCGGCCTGCTCTCACACATCGGGATGCAGGACGCCAGGGCCACGCCGGGCGGCAAGCGGCGCGGGCCGGCCGAGTTCTCCGGGGCACGCGGCGCACGGTTCGCCATCTTCCCGGACTCGGTGCTAGCCCGGAAGCCGCCGTCCTGGGTGGTCGCGGCCGAACTGGTCGAGACCTCCCGGCTGTGGGCCCGGGTGACCGCGCGGATCGACCCGGCCTGGGCCGAGCCGCTGGCCGAGCACCTGGTCCGGCGCAGTTACAGCGAGCCGCGCTGGGATGCCCGGCGCGGCGCGGTGCTGGCCACCGAGAAGGTCAGCCTGTACGGGCTGCCGATCGTGCCCGCGCGCACGGTCAACTTCGCCCGGATCGACCCGGCCGCCGCCCGTGAGCTGTTCATCCAGCGCGCGCTGGTGGACGGCGAGTGGCAGACCCACCACCGGTTCTTCGCCCGCAATCAGCGGGTGCTGGACGAGGCGGCCAGCCTGGAGCAGAAGGCCCGGCGGCGCGGCATCGTGGCCGACGACACGGTGCTGTTCGGCTTCTACGACCGGCGCCTCCCGGCCTCGGTGACGTCGGCCAGGCACTTCGACAGCTGGTGGAAGAAGACCCGGCTTGAGCAGCCGGACCTGCTCGACCTGTCGCTGGCCGACCTGGTCGGGCCGGCCGCCGGGGAGATCGGCCCGGCCGACTACCCGGCCAGCTGGGGTGAGCTGGCGCTGTCCTATGAGTTCGCGCCGGGCGCGCCGGACGACGGGGTGACCGTGGACATCCCGCTGGCCCAGCTCAGCCAGCTGGACCCGGCCGAGTTCGGTTGGCAGGTCCCGGGGCTGCGCGAGGAGACGGTGACCGAGCTGATCAGGACGCTGCCGAAACAGCTGCGCACGCTGTTCGTGCCGGTGCCGGATACCGCCCGCAGGCTGCTGCCGGAACTCGGCGCGCCGCAGGGGGACCTGCTCGACGCGCTGAGCACGGCGCTCGGCCGGCTCGGGGGCGTGCCGGTGCCGCGGTCGGCGTTCGACCAGTCGCGGCTGCCCGCGCACCTGCGGATCACGTTCCGGGTGCTGGCCGACGACGGGCCCGGTGCGGGCGGCACCGTGCTGGCGGCCGGCAAGGACCTGGCCGATTTGCGCCGCCAGCTCCGGCCCCGGCTGCAGGCCACGCTCAGCGAGGCGGCCCGCGGGCTGACCCGGACCGGGCTGCGTGACTGGGACTTCGAGTCGCTGCCGCGGGTGTTCGAGCGTGGCCAGGCCCGGGCGTATCCGGCGCTGGCCGACACCGGCGACGCGGTGGACATCCGGCTGTTCGAGACCGAGGGCGAAGCGGACGCGGCCATGCTCCAGGGCACCCGGCGGCTGCTGCTGCTCGCGGTGCCGTCCGGGGCGCGCGCGGTGGCCTGGCTGCCGGTCAGCGCCAAGCTGGCCATGAGCCGGCACCCGTACCGGAGCACCGACGCGCTGCTCGACGACTGCGCGGCCGCCGCCGCGGACCAGATCATCCGGGACGCGGGCGGCCCGGCCTGGGACGCCGCCGGCTACCGCCGGCTGCTGGATTCCGCCCGGGAGCGGCTGGCCGCCGAGACCGCCAGCGTGGTGTCCCGGGTCGCGCAGGTGCTGGCCGAGTCGCACGCCGCGGAGGCCAGTCTGGGCGGCCGGCCGAACCCGGCGCTGGCCGCGGCGTTCGACGACATGCGCGGCCAGCTGGCCGCGCTGATCTACCCGGGATTCATCGCCGCCACCGGGGCCCGGCGGCTGGCTGACCTGGTGCGCTATCTGCAGGCGATCATCCGCCGGCTGGACAAGGCGCCGGAGTCGCCGGCCCGGGACGCGGAGCGGATGGCGGCCGTGCACCGGGTGGCCGGGGACTACGCGAGCCTGGTGGCCGAGCTGCCGCCGTCCCGGCGGCAGACGGCGGACGCCCAGGCGGTGCGCTGGATGATCGAGGAGTTCCGGGTCAGCCTGTTCGCCCAGCTGCTGGGCACCCGTGGCCCAGTGTCCGAGCAGCGCATCGAGCGGGCCCTGGACCAGCTCCGCCGCTGAGCCGCGCCGGGGCGATGAGTTTGCCGCCGCCGGGTCGTCTGGAGTAGACAACCACCGATCCCCTCCGACCCTGGGAGCTGACTGCGGATGGCTGATCTGCTGACGGCGGATGGGCTGGCCCGGCTGCACAAGATCGCGGCCGGCCACGTCGGCGCCGGCCAGATACCGGGCCTGGTCGTGGTGGTCGCGCGAGGCGGGCAGGTGCACGCCGAAGCGCTCGGCTCGCTGCGCATCGGCGGCCCCGCGATGCAGCGTGACTCGCTGTTCCGGATCGCGTCGCTGACCAAGCCGGTGACCGGGGTGGCCACGCTGGCGCTGGCCGCCGAAGGGCTGCTCCGGCTGGACGAGCCGGTGGACCGGCTGCTGCCCGAGCTGGCCAACCGCCGGGTGCTGCGCCGGATGGACGGCCCGCTGGACGACACCGTGCCGGCCCACCGCGCGATCACCGTCCGGGACGTGCTCACCTACACGTTCGGGTTTGGTGACGTGTGGGAGATGTTCGGCGCGGCCGAGCCGTGGCCGGTGGTCGCCGAACAGAGCCGGCTGCGGCTGGCCACCCTGGGGCCGCCCGACCTGGCCCACCAGCCCGACCCGGACACCTGGATCGCCGGGCTCGGCTCGCTGCCGCTGCTGGCCCAGCCGGGCGAACGCTGGTTCTACAACACCGGCGCGGCGGTACTCGGCGTGCTGTGCGCCCGGGCCACCGGGCAGCCGTTCGGCGACGTGCTGCGCAGCCGGGTGTTCGGCCCGCTGGGCATGCGGGACACCGGCTTCTGGACCACCGAGACCAGCCGGCTGACCACCGCGTACAAGCCATCGGCAGGCGCCCTGCAGGTGTGGGACGAGCCGGCCGGCATCTTCAGCCAGCCGCCACCGTTCGGCGATGGGGCGGCGGGCCTGCTATCAACCGCGGATGACCTGCTGGCGTTCAGCCGGATGCTGCTGCGCGGTGGCGCGCCGGTGCTGTCCGCGGACGCGGTAGCCGAGATGACCCGGGATCAGCTCACCCCGGAGCAGAAGGCGCACGGCGGCCTCGGCCCGGGCTTCTTCGACGCGGTGGGCTGGGGATACTCCGTGTCGGTGGTGACCGCCGGTGAGCGGGCCGGCGCGTTTGGCTGGGCCGGCGGGTTCGGCTCCACCTGGCTGGCTGACCCGGCGCGGGACCTGACCGTGCTGGTGCTGACCCAGCGGACGTTCGACGGCCCGGGCGGGCACCCGCTGCATGATGAGGTGCAGGCGGCCGCGTACGCCGCGCTCGGCTAGCTGCAGACGAGCCGGTCTCGCGGCGCGTCGCGATTTGACAGATACCCCCTCGATACGTGATCGTGATAGACCGTCGCGCTAACCTGGCCCTTGACGTTAAAGCGGATGACCCCGTCGTATTGGCCCGGTCAAGCGCTTTAGTTCTGGATGTTAATTAATTATCTCCCAGCGGTGTGGCCCGCGTCTGGCCCAGGTGTTTCCCCCTGGCCATACTCACCCGGTCATCGCTGGTCAGACACGCAACGTCACAAGCTCCTACAGGCCTGCGCAGAGTTTTAATATAGTACTGACACAGAATATTTCATGACTTCGTGTCATTGGCGATTCTTGTCACGAACAGGACATTCGCTGCGCTATTCTCTCGATTTGCCGGCCGCATGCGCCCGCACCCCGATGCGGGGTTCATCCGGAGACCGACGACCTGGGGACAATGAGCAGCGATATCAGCGCGGCCGGGAAAATTCCTGCGCCACCGCCCGGTCCCGCCCCGGCCACGGCGCCGGTCACCGCGCCGCCCAGGCTGGGCTCCCCCGCGGCGCGCCGCCTCATCTGGTTCGCCTGGGCCGGGATCGGCACCGCCATCGTGATCATGGTCGCCGTCTCGCTGGTCCGCGGCGGCTGGATGCGGCCGCCGCTGGTCTGGCCGGCCGGCGGCCCACCCTGGGAACTGCCGGTCCGGCACGTCTCGGCCGATGTGATCACCTATCTCCTCTGGTTCGCCGCGGTGGCCAGCGCGGGCGGCGCCGTGTCCGGCCTGCTCGCCGTGCGCCGCGGCGTCCGGCTGAACGCGCGGCCGCTGCTCATCGTCGGGCTGATCACGGTGGCGGTGCTGACCGTGCTGCCCCCGGCTGGCTCCACCGACCCGCTGGACTACGCCACCTACGGCCGGCTCCTGCTGCTCGGCCACAGCCCGTACGTCTACACCCCGCACTACCTGCGCCACCTGCACGACTCGTTCGCCCAGTCCATCCCGCTGATCTGGTCAAAGTACGTCAGCGTGTACGGGCCGCTGGCCAGCATGGAGCAGCTGCTGGCGGCCAAGCTGGGCGGCTCGTCACCGGCCTTGATCGTGTTCTGGCTGAAGCTGTGGAACTCGGCCGGGTTCGCCGCGGTCGCGGTCACCATCCACCGGCTGCTGCGCAGCGACCCGGCGCAGCGGCTGCGCGGCCACCTGCTCTGGACGCTCAACCCGCTGCTGCTCTGGGACCTGGTCGAGGCCGGGCACGTCAACGTGCTGGCGGCCGCGGCCGGCCTGTCCGGCCTGCTCATCCTGGGCCGGACGGTGCATGGTGAGCGGCCCGGGCTGGCCCGCGTGCTGGCGGCCGGTGGGCTGCTCGGGGTGGCCGCCGACATCAAGATCAATTACGCGCTGTTCGGCCTGGGCGCGGCCTGGGCGCTGCGCCGTTCCCCGGCCGCGCTGGCGGTCGCGGGGGCCGCCGCGCTGGCCGTGCTGGCGCCCAGCTACGCCTACTTCGGGACGCCGGCCGTCCGGGCCCTGCTCGGCCGCCGGAACTCGGCCAGCGCGGACAACTTCTACCGGCTCGTGATGCCGACGACCCACTTCGTCGGCGTCATCGCCGCTCTGCTGGTCATCGCCATGGCGGTGCTCACCCTCCGGCGGCTCCCGCCGGGCGACCCGGCCCGGCCGGCCATCCGGCCCACCGTGGCGCTGGCCGCGGCCTGGCTGTTCCTGTGGCCTTACCAGCTGCCCTGGTACGACGCGATGCTCATCTGCGTGCTGGTCCTGTACCCGGCGACGCGGCTGGACTGGCTGGTGCTGGCCCGGCTCACGGCCGGCACGATCGCCAACATGCCCGGCAACCCGCTGCTCCCGCATGGCCACGTGCTGAGCCTGCTCGACCACTACGCGGTGCATGCCATCGCGCCGCTGGTCATCCTGGGCGCGGCGGTCGGCCTGGTCGTGCTGTGCTGGTCCGGCCGGTGGAACCCGGCGGATACGGCCGGGCCGCCACCGTCCGCGCCGGACGCGGACCAGGTGCTGCTGCCCGCTGCCACCTGACCGACCGGGTGTTCTACCGCGCCCTCGGCTACCAGGAGTCCGCCAGCTACTTCCGCAAGGTGCTCGGCGGCTCGGCCGGCTGATCAGCCGCCCGGGCGGCCCGGTGCCGGTACCGGCGGAACGCGGGCAGCGCCAGGCCGAGCACGGTCACTGCCGCGAGAGTCAGCAGACCGCCACTGAACGCGCTGATGACCGGCGAGGTCAGCGAGCCGAGCGCGCCGGATGCCAGGTTGCCCAGCTGACCGCCGCCCGCGCCCACCACGTAGTCGGCGGCCAGCAACCGCCCGCGGAGCGCCTCCGGGGTGACCGCCTGCACGATGCTGATCCGGAACACCACGGTGAACGTGTCCGCCGCCCCGGCCACTGCCAGCAGGCCCAGGGTCAGCCACAGCACGGCTGGCGCGACCGCGAAACCGGCGAACGCCGCGCCCCACACGGCCACCGTGACCAGCATGGCCCGGCCCTGCCGGGAAATCCGGCCGAGCGGCCCGGACAGCACCGAGCTGGCCAGGCCGCCGACGCCGATGGCCGTGGTGAACAGCCCGAGCGTGCGCGGATCGCCGCCGAAGCGCTCCGCGTTGATGGCCGGGAACAGCGCCACGGGCAGCGCGAACACGGTCGCGGACAGGTCGGCCAGGAACGCGCCGGCCAGCACCTGGCTGTGCCGGATGAACCGGATTCCCTCGGCCACCGCCCGGGTGCCCAGCCGCGGCCGGTCACCCGGCGGCCGCAGCGCGGGCAGCCGGCCCACCCCGTACAGCGCCCCCGCGTAGCTCAGCGCGTCCACCAGGTAACAGGCCCGCAGGCCCAGGTGCGGGGCGGCAGCGATGACGCCCGCGAGCGCCGGGCCGGCGATCAGCGTGAGCTGGAAGCTGATCTGGTTCAGCGCCAGTCCGGCGGTGATCTGGCTGGCCGGGAGCAGCGCCGGAGTGAACGTGTTACGCGCCGGACGGTCCACCGCGCCGAGCGCGTACTGCACGGCGACCAGCAGGTAGAGCAGCCAGAGCTGGCCCAGCCCGGCGAACGCCTGGGCGGCCAGGGTCGCGGACACGGCGGCCAGGCAGCAGCTGGTGACCAGCACCAGCTTGCGCCGGTCCAGCGCGTCGGTGAGCGGGCCGCCGAGCAGGCCCACCGCCAGTGTCGGCACCGCCTGGGCCACGCCGAGGAGACCGACCGCGAGCGGGGACCGGGTCAGGTCGTAGACCTGGAGCATCACGGCGAAGTAGGTCAGCGCGGTGCCCACCGAGGACAGCGTGCTCCCGGCCCACATCCGCCGGAACGCCGCGGACTCGCGGAGCGGGCCGATGTCGGCCAGCAGCCGCTTCCCCCACGGCATGCCCGCTCCTTTCTCCCGGCCCGCCCGCAGCGGCCCACCGGGGCTTCCCGGCCCCGACCGGGCCGCCCGGTTATCGTAACAGTACTTATACAAGTGCTGTTACAATTAAGGCCGTGACTGGGGATCCGAGCGAGCACAGCCGCTGGCGGGCGCTGCGGCTGCTGCAGTCGGCCATGGACGCGGACATCGCCCGGGTGTATGCGGAGGCGGGCGTGGACGGGCTCAAGCCGAGCTACGTGATGGAACTGCTCCGGTTGCACGCCCGCGGCCCGATGACCATCACCGAACTGGCCGAGTCGGTGCAGCGCACCCATTCGGCGATGAGCCAGAAGGTGGCCGCGATGCGCGCGGCCGGCCTGGTGCGCACCACCGCCGGGGCCGATGCGCGGAGCAAGACCGTGCATCTCACCGCGCGGGCGGCCCGGATGGCCGGCCGGCTGGCGGCGGAATGGCGGGCCACCGAGGCCGCGCTGGCCGAACTCGAAGCCGAGATCCCCTACCCACTCAGCCGGGCCGTCACCGACCTCGAGCACGCGCTGCGGCGCAAGAGCTTCCACGACCGGATCGCGGAGAAACTGGCCGAGGACCCGGCGTGGCGCTGAGCCACCCACTGAGCCACCCATTCCATGACAGTGATGCATGGATCCCTTGCCAAAGAGTCATTGGACGCATAGATCGTAATGACCGACTATTGGTATAGACCAACGAAGACAAGGAAGAGGAGCCGATGGAGAGCATGACCCGCAGCCCGCGTCTTGCGGCCATCCGGGACGAGCTCCGTGAGGCGCGTGAGGCGCGCGCCGCCCGCAAGGCCCTGGAGCGCGACCTGGCCAGCTACCGCACGCAAGCCGACCTCAACGACCTGGACGCGATCCTCGACCGGCACAGCGACGAGGAGACGGCGGACATCCGCCGCATCCTCGCTGGCCGCCGGTCCGCGTAGCCCGGCCGCATCAGGCAGTTGGCCCCGGCTGCTCAGTACCGTGTGGGCCTGAGCAGCCGGGGCCTGGCGCCGGGCCTGGCGCAGGGACCCGGCCGCCGGCTAACTCACGGCAGCGACCACTGCTGGTTGGCGTTGCCGGTGCAATCCCAGATCTGCAACTGCGTCCCCGGTGTGGTGGACCAGTTCGTATCATCCAGGCACTTACCGGATGGCGGGTTGTACAGCGACCCGTTGGACTCCGGGATGAAGACCTGCGCGGCGGTGTTATTGCAGTCGTACAGGTCCACGGTGGTCCCGTCCGCGGTGCCGCCGCCATTGATATCCATGCACTTGCCCAGCACGTGCAGCGTGCTGCCCGCCTCGACCACGGTCCACTGCTGGGCCGGGGTCCCGTTGCAGGTGTACACCTGGACCGGGTTGTCGTTGGCCGTGCTGCCCGCGCGGTCGTCGATGCACAGGCCGCCGTAGCCGGTGATCGGGCCGGTCACACCGCTGGTCCCGGTCGAGCCGCCGCCGGTCGTCTGGTACGCGGCCACGTAGGCCACGCTCATCGTGCCGCCCGAGGTGGTCGCGCTGGTCGGCGACGTGCAGCCGCACACCCCGTCCGGGTAACCGCCGCCCATGGCCAGGTCGAAGATGATCGACATGTTGTGGTCGAACGCGGCCTGCCACGTCGCGGTGCCAACCTGGCTCTCGGACACCGAGAAGTACTGGTTGCCGTCCAGGTAGAACGTGACCGACTCGTCGGACGGGTTGGTCCGGTTCAGGATCATCGTGTACGTGTGGTAGCCGGACTGGCAGCCGGAGCAGGCCTGCAGCCCGCTGCCGATGCCGTCCGGCTCATTGCACGGCCCGCCCGGATCGGTCCCGCAGTGCACCGTGCCGGACAGCTCGGACAGCGCGTTGACATCCTCCATGATGTCGATCTCGCCGTTCTCCGGCCACTGCCCCGGACCCAGCATCCAGAACGCCGGCCAGTAGCCGGTGCCGCTGGCCGGGCTGGGCTGCTTGATCGACGCGGTGACTTCGAGTTCCCCGCCGGCCGGCGCGCCCACATTCGCGCTGGTCGTCTGGATCCGGCCCGACGTCCAGGAGCTGCCACTGCCCAGCGCGGTGATGTTCAGATCGCCGTTCCCGTCCAGGTACACGTTGCTGGACGAGTTGGTCATCGTCTCGATCTCGCCGGTGCCGAAGTTCGGCCCTGGGCCGGTGTCGTACATCCAGGCCGGCGACGGCCCACTGCCCGCCGACCCGTTGAAGTCGTCGCTGAACACCGTGGACCAGCCGCCGGCGGCCCCGGCACGGCGCTGGTGGCCGCGGTCGCGGGCCCGGCGGCGGACACGGCGGTCAGCAGCGCCAAACCCGGCGCGACGGCCGCGGCTAACGCGAGGATCCTGCGCGGTAAACCAGACATCGTCGGCAACCTCCTGGTCTCGTTAACAGTTCTTTTAGGAAAGTTTCCTATTTGGTAACGTGACCATAACGCCGGGCCAAGGCACCGTCAATGAATGAGCCGTTAATAACCAGGCGCCGCCAGCACCAGTTCCGGCGTCAGCTGGCCCGGCGGTAGGCGCGCACCGCGAGCGGGATGAACACCAGGAAGATACCGGCCAGCCAGGCCATGCTCTTCCACAGCGGATCCCAGATCGGGCCGCCCAGCGCCATCGCGCGCATCGCGTCGATCACCTGGGTGACCGGCTGGTTCTTGGCGAACGCCTGGAGCCAGCCCGGCATGCTCGGGATAGGCACGAACGCCGAGCTGACGAACGTCAGCGGGAACAGCCAGATCAGGCCGAACGCCTGCACCGACTCCTCATCCCCGATGGCCAGCCCGGTGAACGCCGCGATCACGCAGATCGCGATGCCGAACACTTCCGCCAGCGCGATCATCCCCACCGCCAGCCCGAACCCGTTCTGGAACCGGAACCCGACGATGTAGCCCACCCCGACGATGATCAGGATGGTGAGCAGCATCCGCAGTGAGTCGGCGACCAGCCGACCGGACAGCACCGCGGACCGGGCCATCGGCATCGACCGCAGCCGGTCGATCACGCCTTTCTGCAGCTCCTGGGCCAGCGCGATCGCGGTGCCAAAGCTGGCGAACGCCGCCGTCTGGCCGATGATGCCAGGCATCAGGTAGTTGACGTAGGTGGTCCCCGGGACCGGGATCGCGCCGCCGAACACGTACGCGAACAGCAGCACGAACATCACCGGCTGGATCACGGTGAACACGATGTAGGCGGGCACCCGCATCCACACCAGCAGGCCGCGCCGGGTGATGGTCAGCGTGTCGCTGACCGCCCAGCGGGCCCGGGTGAGCAGGCCGGGCTCGCCGCTGACGGCGCCGGGGGCGGTGATCTCGGCGGTACTCATGACGACACCTTCGCATCCTGCTTGGCCTGGTCTTTCCTGCCCTGACGGCGGCCCCGCCTGGGCTTGCCGGACGTCTCGTCCTCGGCCGCGTGCCCGGTCAACGCGAGGAACACGTCGTCCAGCGACGGCCGCCGCAGCGCCAGGCCTTGGGTCGGCACGGCCGCGGCGTCCAGGGCGCGCACCGCCTCGATGAGCGCGTCGGACCCACGGCCGCCGACGCCGATGCCGACCATCCCGGTGTCCGCATCCACGTGCGGCTCACCCTCGCCGACCTTCATGATCGCGGTGACCGCGTCCGGTATCTGGCTCCGGTCCGGCACCGCGAACTCGAGCACGTCCCCGCCGACCCGGCTCTTCAGCTCCTCGGAGGTGCCGGCCGCGATGACCTGGCCGTGGTCGATGACCACTATCTCGTCGGCCAGTTCGTCGGCCTCGTCCAGGTACTGGGTGGTGAGCAGGATCGTGGTCCCGGTGGCGACCAGCGTCCGGATGATGTCCCACATGCCCAGCCGGGACCGTGGGTCCAGGCCGGTGGTCGGCTCGTCCAGGAACAGTACCTGCGGTCGGCCGACCAGGCTGGCGGCCAGGTCGAGGCGGCGCTGCATACCACCGGAGTAGGTCTTGGCCGCCCGCTCGGCCGCGTCGGTCAGGTCGAACTGGTCCAGCAGTTCCGCCGACCGGGTCTTGGCGTCCGCCTTGCGCAAGTGGTACAGCCGCCCGATCATCTCCAGGTTCTCCCGGCCGGTGAGCTCTTCCTGGATGGCCGCGGACTGGCCGGACAGCCCGATGAGCCGGCGCACGGCCGCCGCCTCCCGCACCACGTCGCGCCCCTCGACCAGGGCCCGTCCCCCGTCTGGCAGCAGCAGCGTGGTCAGGATGCGCACCGCCGTGGTCTTGCCCGCGCCGTTCGGGCCGAGCACGCCGAGCACCGTCCCGCGCGGCACCGACAGGTCGATGCCGCGCAGCGCGCGGACCTCCCCGAACGACTTGGTCAGTCCCTCGACCAGGATGGCCGGCCCGGAGCCGTTGTCTGTCACCAATTCCTCCCGTTCACCCCTCGACACCGGCACCGAACCTACCGGCCGCGCCGCCGCGATCGCGAATGCATATTCCCGCCTGCCAACCGCCCACCAGAGCCGCATACACGATGTATCGCGTCTAACCAAGGGCTGTCAAGTTATATCTCGAACACGGGACCGCGCGCGACCCCGTGTCATCGCACAGGTATGACGCCACAGCCGCCCCCGACTCATCGCCTGCCCTGCCGGGCAGGCTAACCAGGGCTGCCGACAATCAGCCGGTCAGCGGCGGACCCAGAGGGTGACCCAGATGTGCCGGAAGTGGTGCCTGGCCACCAGCGTGAAGTCACTGCGCAGCAGGGCATCCTCGTCCCGGATATCCGGCGCGGTCAGCTGGGCGAACGGGGACCGGCCGACCACCCAGATCCGCTGGTGGGCCAGCATCAGCGGGCGGACCTGCGGAAACGGCTTGCCGGTGCCCTGGAAGTTGCCGGCCTGCGCCGGCGAGACCGCCATCGCGAAGTCGCTGACGTTGCGGAAGTCGGCCGGGTAGCCGAGCCGGGCTTTGCGGAAGAACGCGCTGAAGAACAGCACCCCATCACCCTGGTGCGCGTGCGCCGCTAGGTACCGGGACGGGCCACCGAAGTCGTACAGCCGGCTCTGCGGGGCGCGCACCCGCTGCTGCGGCCCGAGCTGCAGCACCAACGCGAGCACGCACACCACCGCGCCCGCCACCCAGGCCAGCCCCGGCTGCCGGGCCCGGCCGGACAGCCACACGCCAGCCCGGTACGCACCGGCGCCGGCCAGCAGGGCCGCGCCGGCCTCGCCGTACAGCACATAACGGTCCACGTACAGCGGGTGGGCGACCAGCGATTCGAGGGCCAGCACCAGGCCGGGCAGCACCAGCAGCGGCGCGCCGACCGACTGCACGGACAGGCCGCCGCGCCGCCACCACGGCGGGCCCGGCCCGCCGGACGGCTCCGGCCAGGGCCCCTGGCCGCGGCCGGGCAGCACGGCCAGCACCGCGCACAGGAGCAGCAGCACGGCCAGGCCGGTGGCCGCGCCGAAGTAGTCGTGGAACAGGATCCACGCGCTGCCCGGGCCGGGCCGCGGAATCCAGGCCACCGCGGCGTCCTCCCGGGCGCTGACCACGGCCAGCGGCAGCACCAGCACCGCCGCCGCGACCGCCGCCACCGCCCAGTGCAGGAACGCGGGCCGCCCGTACCGGGCCAGCGCCGTGGTGACGCCGTGCGCGATCAGGGCCAGCAGCGCCATCTCGTTCAGGTAGCCGGCCAGCAGCATCAGCCCGCCGTAGCTCAGCCACGCCCACACCACCGGCCGGCCGTTATGCTCGGCCCGCAACGCACGCACCAGCAGCAGTGTCGCGCCGACGACGCACAGATAGACCAGCGCGTAGGACCGCGCGGTCTGGGCGTAGTAGGTGATGGTCGGGGTCAGCGCCATGATCAGCCCGGCGAACAGCGCGGCCCAGCCGGACCCGGTGAGGTGGTGGGCCAGGATGGCGATCAGGCCGGCCGCGACGACCATGCTGATGACGGACGGAATCCGCATCACGGCCGGGCTGGTCCCGGCGGCCATCCAGCCGTGCATCAGCAGGTAGTACAGGCCGTGCACGGCGTCCACGTTGTTCACCAGGTGGGCCAGCTGGTGCAGCGGCAGCAGCGCGGCCCACCGGGTGGCCACCTCGTCGTTGCCCATCGAGGAGTCGCGCTCCAGGCCCCACACGCCGAGCACCGCCATGACCAGCGCCGCGCCCAGTGCGGGCCAGTACCAGGCAGTGCCAGCCCGGGGAGACGACCCCCCGCTCTGCTCGCGGCGAGCCGCGACCGGCGTGCCGCGCTGCCCGGTGGAGCTCATTTCCCAGTGGGCGGTTCGCTGGTGGATACGCCGAACGTCTGCCGCCACTGCTCCGGCCCGGTGAACCCGGGTGCCGCGGCCTTGTACTCAGCGGCCAGCTTGGCCCACTGGCGGCGCAGCCGCCGGTGCAGGATCAGGCTGCGCCGCCCGAGCGAGCGGAACAGCTTGGGATCGCGCTGATACCACGACGCGGTCGTGTTGTCGGCCGTCGACACCAGCGCGCTGTCCAGCTTGACCAGCACCCACCAGGCCGCGTCCTGGCCCGGCAGCGCTATCTGCGGCCGGTCTTTGGCCCCCGGCCTCGGCCGCCGGAACTGATGCAGGGTGCCCGACGCCGCCTTGGTCAGCAGGTTGCGCCGGTTGGTCGGCGTGGTGGACGACTTGACCGCCTCCGGGGCCCGCCGCCGGGCCGGGGGGAAGCTGTCCAGGTCGGCCTGGCCCCGGGCGTCGGGATACTGCAGCCGGAACTCCCGGAGCTGCGGCAGCTTGGTGCCGATCTCCGCGTGCAGGTGGGCCGGCCCGCGCAGCACATCCTCGATGGCCAGGGCGCGCAGCGCCGCCGTGGAGTACTGCATCGACAGCAGGGCCTGCAGCTGCCGCTCCAGGCTTTCCGCGATCAGCTGGCCGCCGTGCGGCTCCTTGGAGTGCAGCAGCGCGGCCACCAGCCGGTTGCGCAGGTGGTAGTAGGCGTTCCAGTCCAGGGCGTCGTTCTTGTCCGTCCACGGCGCCTGCCAGCAGGCCACGCCGGGCAGCGACACGGTCGGGTAGCCGCGGTCCCGGGCCCGCACCCCGTATTCGGCGTCGTCCCACTTGATGAAGACCGGGATCGCGAGGCCGAGTTCCTTGATCAGCCGGACCGGAATCAGGCACATCCACCAGCCGTTGTAGTCGCCGTCGGCCCGGCGGTGCAGCCACGGGGTGTTGCGCAGGTTGCGGCGGCCAAAGTCGTGCCGGCTCTTGGTGTTCGGCGCGTTCCCCCACCACCACCGGTAGGGCGCGACCGCCTCGGCGAGCGCGTGCAGTACCGAGCGCTCATACTGGCTGAACATGTGGCCGCCGACGATCGTCGGCTTGCGGGCCAGATCGGCGAAGGTGATCGCGCGGAGCATCCCCTCGGGATCGATCTCGACGTCATCGTCAGTGAGCAGCACGTAGTCGCTCTTGCCGGCCCGCACCGTCTCGTCCATGGACCGGGAGAACCCGCCCGATCCGCCCAGATTGGGCTGCTCGATCACCTGCACCCGGCCGGCCAGCTTCTTGGCCGCGTCCTCGAAACCGGGGTGGTCGCTGGCCCGCCTGGTGCCCTGGTCGACCACGTAGACGGTGTCCAGCAGGTGATGGACGTCGGCGGCGTCGCCGAGCGACCGCAGCTTCTGGACCACCTCGTCAGGCTTGTTGAACGAGGTGATGCCGATGCTGAACCGGCCCGGTGGCATGGGCTCGACCTGCGCCAGCCAGTCCGCGTCGATCAGCGTCGTCCCGCGCGGCCCGGCCACGATGTCGAACCAGTACCAGCCGCCGTCGATGAACGGGGCGAGCGGCAGCGTGCGCTCGATCGTCTCCGGGTCGTCCGACTCGACGTTGATGGTCTCGATCGGGTGGCTGTGCCCCCGGGCCGAGGAACGGTACAGGATGACCTTTGACTCGCCCGCCAGGCGGATGCGGAGGGTCACCGCGTCCACGGTGGTCCACCGGCGCCAGTAGCTGGCCGGGAACGCGTTGAAGTAGGTGGCGAACGAGACCCGGCACCCATTGGTGATCAGCGCGCTGCGCCGCGGCCCCGCCTCCTCGACCAGGTGCGCGGGCACGTTGACGCCGAAGCGGATGCTCGACTGCGCCTCGCCGACCACGGCGCTGCCGGTCGAGGTACCGCCGGTCACCTTGCGCCCGGTGAGTTCCTCCGCGGCCATCTCGGCCGCCAGCTCAGCGGCGCCGCGGTCCATCTTGGTCTCCACGTACAGCGGCACCACGTCGAGGTCGTCACCGGGGAACACCACCCGCTGCAGCACCCGCAGGGTGCGGGCCGCGGTCGCCTGCTCAGTCATCCGCCAGCCCCTTCAGCGCTGCGCCTTCGGTGAAAAACGGCCGCAGCCGGTTGTCGTACATACTCAGCGCGGAGCCGATGGCCATGTGCATGTCCAGGTACTTGTACGTGCCCAGCCGCCCGCCGAACAGCACCCCGTCCTCGCGGCCCGCCAGCTCCCGGTAGGTGCGGAGCCGCGCCCGGTCGTCCGGCGTATTGATCGGGTAGTACGGCTCGTCACCGTGTTCGGCGAAGCGCGAATACTCACGCATGATCACTGTCTTGTCCTTCGGGTACCAGTCGCGCTCGGGGTGGAAATGCCGGAACTCATGAATGCGGGTATACGGGACGTCCTCGTCGGCGTAGTTCATCACCGGGGTGCCCTGGAAGTCGCCGGTGGGCAGCACTTCGGTGTGGAAATCGAGGGTACGCCACCCGAGGTCACCGGCCGCGTAACCGAAGTACGCGTCGAGCGGCCCGGTGTACACCACCGGCAGCTGGCCGACCAGGTCGCCGCGCAGGCCGGCGAACTCGGTGTTCAGCCGGACCTCGATGTTCGGGTGGTCGGCCATCCGCTCCAGCCACCTGGTGTAGCCGCCGGCCGGCAGGCCCTCGTACGTGTCGCTGAAGTACCGGTTGTTGAATGTGTACCGGACCGGCAGCCGGGAGATCACCTCAGGCGGCAGGTTGACCGGGTCGGTCTGCCACTGCTTGGCCGTGTAGCCGCGGAAGAACGCCTCATACAGCGGCCGGCCGACCAGCGAGATGGCCTTCTGCTCCAGGTTGGCCACCTGGTCCGGGTCGATCTCTGCGGCCTGCTCGGCGATCAGCGCCCGGGCCTCGTCGGGCGACATCACCTGGCCGAAGTACTCGCAGATCGTGCCCAGGTTGATCGGCAGCGGGTAGACCCGGCCCTTGTACACCGAGAACACCCGGTGCTGGTAGCCGGTGAAGCTGGTGAACTGGTTGACGTACTCCCACACCCGGGTGTTCGAGGTGTGGAACAGGTGCGCGCCGTACCGGTGCACCTCGATGCCGGTCTCCGGATCGGGCTCGCTGTACGCGTTGCCGCCGATGTGCGGGCGGCGGTCCAGGATGAGCACCCGCAGCCCAAGATCATTCACGCAGCGCTCGGCGACGGTCAGCCCGAAGAAGCCGGAGCCGACGATGGCCAGGTCGATGTTCACTGGCCCACCTGCATCGGCGGGGCCGTGGGTTCACCCTCCGCGGCGTCGGCCTCGGCATCCGGATTACCCGTGCTTCCCGGACCATCCGTGTAGTGCGCGACCATCGGCTTGTACACCGCGCGGCGGGCCCACCACGGGATCAGCCGGTATCCGCCGCGCACCATCACGTTGCGCGCGTACTCGGCCGGCGTGGTGAATCCCTGCCGCCGGAACTCGCGCTGCAGCCGCAGTTCGGAGCGGAGCAGATCGGTGCCGCCGCGGCGCTTGAACGCGGTCGCGCCGACCCGGTAGTAGACCAGCGGCTCGGCCACGTTGACCGCCCGGGCGCCGTTCTGCAGCATCCGCGCGAACAGCGCGTAGTCCTCCATCAGCGGAAGGTCGCCGTAGCCGCCCGCGGCCTGCACCGCCTGCCGCCGGTAGACCACGGTCGGGTGGTTGAACGGGTCGTGCATCCGCGCGTAGCGCTGGATCTGCGCCGGGTCGGTCGGCGGCACCCGCTGGCCGACCACGTTGCCGATATCACCGACGAATTCGAGCAGCCCGGCGCCGACGATGTCGGCCCCGGCGATCAGCGGGATCTGCACCTCGAACCGGTGCGGCATGGCCACGTCGTCGGCGTCCATCCGGGCGACCACGTCGAACTGGCTGGCCGCCATCCCGGCATCCAGCGCGGGCCCCAGGCCCCGGTTGCTCTCCAGCGGCACCAGCGCGACCGGCACCGGGCTGGTCTTGTGCAGGTCGGCCAGGCAGGCGGCCAGCTCATCGCGGACCGGGCCGTCCCGCACGATGACCACCTGGGCCGGGCGCAGGGTCTGCTCATCAACCGCGCTGCAGAACGCCTGCAGCAGGTGATCAGGCTGGTCGCCATCCCATACTGAGAGCAGGAGCGTGAAGGGCTCATGCATATGCCGAATGTGCCTTCCAGGTCTGTCGGAGCGGGCGCTCTGTATATGGCTGCGCGGTGGCTACGGCGAGGGCTTCCAGGGGGGTCAGCCGCCCAGGTCCCACGGTACTTTACGGCAGCTATAGGCGGAGTTACCCCGATACCGCCGACTCCCCCGTGTCGTTGTTTTCTGGTCTACCCTGGCCGTGCGACCGGCTCACCCACGACGGATAAGGTACCCGGATGGCATCGAACGGCAGGGTCTTCCTGCACATCGGCGAGCCGAAGACCGGCACCACCTTCCTGCAGCAGGTGATGTGGGGCAACCGCGCCGAACTGGCCGCCCAGGGTGTCGTGCTGCCCGGCCACCACGCGCAAGATCACTTCCGGGCCAGCCAGGACCTGCGCGGCATCGAGAAGCTGCCCAGCGACCCGGCCGGGGCCTGGACCGGGGAATGGGACATCGTGGCCACCCAGGCCCGGCAGGCACCGCACCTGGCGGTCATCTCGCACGAGCTGTTCTCCGCCGCCGACGCGGACCAGGCCGCCCGGGCGGTCAGCTCGCTGCAGCCCGCCGAGGTGCACGTCGTGCTGACCGTGCGGGACATGGCCTCGCTGCTGCCCGCCGAATGGCAGGAGACCATCAAGCACCGCAACGCACGCAGCTGGGCGGACTGGCTGGGCGACGTGATCGACCGGGAAGCCGCCGACCCCGGCCGGCGCCAGTTCTGGTTCTGGCGAGTACACGACACGCTTGCCCTGCTGGCGCTGTGGAGCCAGCACGTCCCGCCGGAGCGGCTGCACGTCATAACCATGCCTTCTCTGAACGCTGGCCCCGGCGTGCTGTGGGAACGTTTCGCCGGTCTGCTCGGCATCGACGTGTCGGCCGCCGATCTGGCCCGGGCCCGGCCGAACGCGTCGCTGGGCCTGCCGGAGATCGAGTTCCTCCGGCGGCTCAACGAGAAGCTGCCGGACGAGGTCCCGGACTGGTTCTACATGTGGACGGTCAAGGAAGGTGTCGCGCACCGCGCGCTGGCCGACCGGCCGCGGCACGGCCGGCTGGTGCTGCCCGCCGGCCGGGAGACCTGGGTCAAGGAGCAGGCCGAGGAACTCATCGCCGGCCTGGCCGGCTCGGGTTACCAGGTGATTGGAGACCTGGACGAGCTGCGCCCCCGGGCAGGCACTGGCGTTATGAAAGACGGGTCTGCGGGTGAACCGCCACCGGAGCCGGAGGTGCTGGACGCCGCGGTGGACGCGGCCGCCGCGCTGGTCGTCAACCAGTACCGCAAGGAGCACGGCGGCGCTAAGCGCGGCCCGGCGGGTGGCCCGCGCGCCGGCGGGCTGGCCGGCCGGGTCGAGTCGGCGGTCGGCGCGTCGCCGCGGCTGAAGCGGACGGTCCGTGAGCTGAGCAGCCGCTATCCCGCGGTGCGCAAGCTGCGCATCATGGCCTGGCAGGCGCTGGAGCGGACCCGGACGGGGAGCCGGTCTTCAGATGGCGGGCCCTGACCCCGCTCCCCGGGTGGCCGCCGTGGTGGTCACCTGGAACCGGCGCGACCTGCTGGCTGAATCGCTGGCCGCGGTGCTCGGGCAGGACCGGCCGCCGGACGCGGTGATCGCGGTGGACAACGCGTCCACCGACGGCACCGCCGACGCGGTGCGGGCCGGGTTCCCGGGGGTCCGGCTGGCCACCCTGGCGCAGAACACCGGCGGGGCGGGCGGGTTCGCCTACGGCCTGGCGCTGGCCCTGGCCGACGGCGCCGACCTGGTCTGGCTGATGGACGACGACACGGTGCCGGAGCCGGGCGCGCTGCGCGCGCTGCTGGCCGCGCGGGACCAGGCGCCGGGCAGCCGTCCGGTGCTGCTGGCCAGCCGGGTGCTGTGGACCGACGGCCGCGCCCACCCGATGAACACGCCGCGGGCCAAGCCGTTCGCCACCGGGGCGGAGCAGCGCGCCGCGGCCGCGGCCGGCTGCCTGCCGATCCGGTCCGCCTCGTTCGTGTCGATCCTGGTCGATGCGGCGGTGACCCGGCAGCGCGGCCTGCCGCAGGCCGACTACTTCCTGTGGAACGACGACTTCGAGTTCACCACCCGGCTGCTGCGCGGCCAGGCCGGCTGGCTCTGCCCGGCCAGCGTGGTGGTGCACAAGACCAGGACGTTCGGCAGCACCGACGCGGACCCGGGGGCACGCTTCTTCTACGAGGTGCGGAACAAGATCTGGACGCTGCGCGCCCGTGGCGCGCTGTCGCCCGCCGAGCGGGTGCTGTACGGCGGCGCGACGCTGCGCCGCTGGGTGCGCACGTTCCGCGGCTCGGCCGATCGCGGCACGCTGCGGTCCTGCCTGGTCAAGGGCGTCGCCGCGGGCCTGCGCAGCGGGCCGCGGCCGACCGCCGAGGTGCTGGCCGCGGCCGGTGCGGAGCTGCCCGGGCCGGTCAGTCCGCGGCCGGCCCCGCTGCCCCGGCCGACGGCGTAGCGGGTTCCGCCGCCCGGCGGCGCAGGCCGAGCAGCGCGGTCAGGCCGAGCAGGCCGGCGGGCGGCAGGGTCAGCACCGCAGGCAACTGGTAGCGCCAGGAGAACTCGTACACGTCCGGGGCCAGCAGGATCACGGCGGCGGTCAGCGTGAACAGCAGGCAGGCCAGCCCAGCCGCGCGGGTGCGCGGGTCGGCCTGCGACCGCCGGATCAGCGCGGCCACCGAGCCGGCCACGCCGAGCAGGGCCGCCATGGCCAGCAGCGGGCCCGGGGTGTACCCGCCGTCCAGCTGGTAGGACCGCAGGAAGCTGGCGATGGGCACGTTCACCTGGGCCGGGCCGCCGTAGCCGGGCTTGAGCGGCTTCTGGAACAGCTTCCCGAACAGCTTGACCTGGACCCCGACGATGATGGTGCGGTTATGGCTCAGCGTGACCCAGTTCGGGTAGACCGGGTAGTGCGTCTGGAACTGCCAGCGCCACAGCGGCGTGGTGAACGGGTCCGAAGTCCGGGTCACCGCGAACAGCCGCAGCGAGTCCAGGCCGACCGCGCCCGCGATGCGCAGCGGCTGCTGGCTCCAGATGGCCGACGTCAGCTCCCTGGTCAGCGCGGCCCGGGTCGTCCCGGCCGGAACCGGGACGGTGTGCAGCGGCGAGTACTTGGAGTGCTCGATCCAGTCCGGGCCGAACGACTGCTGGCGCGGGGTCGGGCAGAACGGCCGCACGCCGGCGGGCAGCTTGAGCGTGGCGCAGTCGGCCGCGGCCACCACCCGGCCGGTGTCCTGCTGCCCGCGGGCCAGCCGGAAATGCCCGTTGCTGACGTAGGAGACCGTGCAGTAGGTGACGATCGGCACCAGGAACGCCACGATCAGCACGCCGGCCGTGGTCAGCGCGCGGCGCAGCGTTCCGGCCGCGGCCAGCAGGTAGAGCACGGCGGGCACGGCCAGCACCTCGCCGAGCTGGTGCACGGTGGCCGAGCCGCCGAGCAGCACCCCGGCCGCGGCGGTCAGCCGCAGCGGCGGCGCGGGCCGCCAGAGCAGCACCACCAGTCCGGCCACCACCAGCGCCTCGAACCACAGGTCCGGCATGATCATCTGCTCGATCTGCACCTGGTACGCGTCGAGCAGCACCGGGGCCACGGCCAGCGCGGCCAGCCACCGGTTCAGGCCACGGCGCAGCAGCACGGCGTACAGCGCCGCGCCCATGGCCAGCCCGGCCAGGTGCTGCACGATGACGACCGTGGTCAGGTTCCCCACCGCCAGGATGGCCCGCAGGATGTACATGTAGCCGAGCGGGTCGGAGCCGGGCGACGCGCCGTACAGGTACTTGAGCGTGTCCACGTAGATCAGCGCGGGCTGGTAGGCCACCGTGGCCAGCACCCGCAGCACCAGCCCGGCGGCCAGCAGCACCGCCACCAGCCAGTGCCGCCGGAGCAGGCCGGGCAGCTGGGTCAGCCAGGCCCGGGCGGGCGCTGGGCCGCGGCCCGGCGTGCCGTCCTTGCTGCCGGTGCCGGGCGCGCCGCCGGCCGCACCGCCGCGCGCGACGAGATGCGGCCCAGTCATGCGACGGGTGCGCAGGGCAGCATTCCTGGCTCCATTCGATGCGGGAGATGAGAGCAGCATCATCCCGTAACGTGCCGTCTCAGAAGCACCTCATCCTACTATTTGCGGCTGTGCCGTAACCGGGCCTGGGGCCGGTCAGCCGGGCTGTGGCCAGTACAGCACGGTCGCGTCGTCGCGCAGCTTGGGCCGGGGCCAGCGGGCGCCGTCCGGGTCGCCGTCCTCGGCCGCGCGGACGCGGGCGAGCAGCCCGGCCGGGCCTTCCGCACGCAGCACACCGGCCAGTTCTGGCCAGCCGAGCAGGCCGTACTGCTCGGCGACGCGAGTGGCGCCGTCGCTGAGCAGCGCGATGGCCTGCAGGCCGTCGCGCGGCAGGCTAGCGGTGTGGGCCTGCCGGGCCGCGGCCGGGTTGGTGCTGGCCGCCCGGTGCCGGTCGGTGATGACCAGCGGCGCCCGGTCCTTCCCGTAATCAGCCACGATGACCGAATCGGACAGCGCGAGCAGCTCGACACCGGCCGGACCGGCCCGGACCGCGAGCACGGTTGACGCCGGGGTCCGTGGATTGGCCAGGTCACAGCGATCCGCGTGGCTGGCCGTCACCTGTTCGATGGCAGTGGCCAGCGCCTCGGGCAGCGGGATCGCCGGATCGGCGCTGAGCTGGCCGAGCAGGATGCCACCCAGGGCCCGGGCGTACCAGGCCACCCCGTGCAGGCATCCGGTGCTGGCCCCGGGCGGCGTGGTGGTGCAGCCGTCCAGCAGCACCACGGCACCGGGGGCGGCGGCGGCGAAATCCTCGTTGGGCCAGCCCGGGGTGCCGGGCTCGGTGGCCAGCTCGACGCGCATCTGCCTCCGCCAGTACTGTCGGTGCCCCGCGTTATACCTAACACGAGCACCGGCACCAGCCAAGGGGGCGGATATGACCAGCACCGTGGTGTCCCGCGACGGCACCAAGATCGCGGTTAACCGGTACGGCTCCGGGCCGCCGATCGCGCTGGTTGGTGGGGCGTTCACCGACCGGCGGGCGCTTGGTCCGCTGGCCCAGGCGCTGGCGCCGTACTTCACCGTGCTCGGCTACGACCGGCGCGGCCGCGGCGACAGCAGCGACACGCCGCCCTACGCGGTGGCCCGGGAGATCGAGGACCTAGCCGCGGTGCTGGCCGCGGCGGGCGGGCCAGCCTGCGTGTTCGGCCACTCCTCCGGGGCCGGCCTGGCCGTGCTGGCCGCGGCCGACGGCGTGGCCATCAGCAAACTGGCCCTGTACGAGCCGCCGTACATGGTGGATAAGAGCGACCCGCTCGCACCGCCCGACCTGGCCGCCCGGATCACCGAGCTGGCCAGTTCGGGCCGCCGTGGCGAGGCAGTGGAGTTCTGGATGAAGGACACCATCCGGCTGCCCGACGAGGCGATCGAGCAGATGCGCCAGAGCCCGGGATGGCCCGGCATGGAAGCGATCGTGCACACCGCCGCCTACGACGCCGAGATCATGGCCGACCAGGAGCGTGGCGACCCACTGCCCGCCGCCTGGGCCACCCAGGTCACGATCCCGGCGCTGATCATGGACGGCGAGAACAGCCCGGCCTGGATGCACCGCTCGATGGCTGCCCTGGCCCACCTCCTCCCCGACACCCGCCGGCACACCTTCCCCGGTGCCGACCACGGCGTCGCCCCCGAAGCCCTGGTTCCGGTGCTCCGCGACTTCTGCGCCAGCTAACGGGCCGGGGTGGCAGGCCCGATGAGTTCTGCCATCTCGGACGGTCTCGTAGGTATGGAGACTCTTCTTCCGGTCGGCGACGTCGAGCTGTGCGTCGACACCGCCGGCTCGCCGGCCGACATCCCACTGCTGCTGATCGGCACCACCGTCGCCACCTGGGACGACGAGCTCGTCGAGCGGCTCACCGGCCGGTTCGTCATCCGCTACGACCTGCGGGACACCGGCCGATCGACCACCGTCAACCCCGACTCGCCCGGCTACACGCTGCGCGACCTCGTCACCGACGCCGTCGGTGTACTCGACGGGCTCGGCATCGCCCGCGCGCACGTCGTGGGCATCGCGACCGGTGGTTTCATCGCGCAGCTCCTGGCGCTGGACCACCCGTCGCGGGTCGCCTCGCTCGTGCTGGCCGGCACCCGCCCGGTCGCGCCGGGCCCCGTCGACGACGACCTGCCCGGGCACTCCCCGGCGATCATGGCCTACTTCGGCAGCGCTCCACCAGTCGACTGGACCGACCGCACGTCGATCCTGGACGGTGCGGTGGCCGCGGCCCGCGTGTTCTCCGGCTCGCCACAGTTCGATGCCGCCGAGGCCCGCGTCCACGCGGCCGGGGTTCTCGATCGCTCCGGTCCGCACCCGGCGTCCGCGCGCAACGGCCTGCTGAGCACGGTGTTCTCGAAGCTGGACTGCACGCCACGCTGGCGGGAACGGCTCCCGGAGATCACCGCACCGACACTGGTGGTGCACGGCGCAGCCGACCCGTTCTTCCCGGTGGGTAACGCGAAGGCGCTGGCCGAGGAGATCCCCGCCGCAACCCTGCTGATCCTCGACGGGGTCGGCGCGGAGCTCCCCAGCCGGGCACACGCGGAGGTGGCCGCGGCGGTGCTCGCGCATACGGCGCAGTAGGGGGCAGGCGGCCCCGGCGTTACACCATGTCGAAGGTGTCGGGGTCGGGGCCGGTGCGCTCGTTGCGGTTGAGGGCGGAGATCATCGCCACTTCTTCGCTGGACAGCTCGAAGTCGAAGATGGCGAAGTTCTCCTTGATCCGGGCCGGGGTGACCGACTTCGGGAAGATGATGTCGCCGCGCTCGATGTGCCAGCGCAGCACCACCTGGGCCGGGGTCTTGGCGGCCCGCTCGGCGATCGTGCCGATCTCCGGGTCGGCCAGCAGCTCGCCGCCCCGGGCCAGCGGAGCCCAGCCCTCGACCGCGATCTGGTGTTCGCCGCAGAACACCCGCAGGTCGTCCTGGGTCAGGTACGGGTGACACTCGAACTGGTTGACGGCCGGGGGGACCTCGGTCTCGGTGTGCAGCCGGCGCAGGTGGTGGGCCTGGAAGTTGGACACCCCGATGGACCGGGCCCGGCCGTCCCGGTAGAACTCCTCCAGCGTCCGCCAGGTGGACACGAAGTCGCCGTCGTACCGGGTGGGCAGCGGCCAGTGGATCAGGAACAGGTCGAGGTAGTCGAAGCCCAGCGCCTCCAGCGAGGCCTCGAACGCGCGGCGGGCGTCATCCGGCCGGTGCGCGCTGTTGTCCAGCTTGCTGGTGACGAACACGTCCGACCGGTCCAGGCCGGACTTGCGGATGGCCTCGCCGACCTCCTTCTCGTTGCCGTACCCCTCGGCCGTGTCGATGTGCCGGTAGCCGGTCTGCAGCGCCGTGCTCACTGCGGCCACCGTCTCATCCGGCTCGACCAGGAAGACACCGAAGCCGAACTGCGGGATGGTCCGGCCGTTGTTCAGCATGATTTCGGGTACTGCGCTCACGAACTCGTTCTCCTCCGCGTACTGACGTGTTGTGGTCCACTCTCCCCTGCCCGGGAAGAGGAGGTTTACCCAGGGCGGCCGGCGCTGCCGGGCCAGCCTCATGGGCCGATCAGGATGACGTCCAGAGTGCGCGGCCCGTGTACGCCTTCCACCCGGTCCAGCTCGATGTCGCTGGTCGCGGACGGCCCGCTGATCCAGGTCAGCGGCCGGTCCGGGCCCACCCGGGCCACCGCCTCCGGGACCAGGCCGACCACCTGCCCGGCCTGGACCAGGCACAGGTGGTAGTCCGGGATGAGGCTGAGCGCCCGGCGGCCCTGCCCGGCCGAGCCGTCCAGGATGATCGTCCCGGTCTCCGCGATGGCCACCGCCGCGGCGGTGATGACCCCGTCGAACCCGTCCAGTTCCCGCGCGGACAGCCCGTCGTCCACCACCAGCTCGACCCCGTCCAGCGGGGGCAGGTCCAGGCCGGGCGGGATGACCAGCCGCCGCGCACCCCGGCCGGCCAGTGCCGCGGCGATGGTCTCCGGCAACGCGGCGGGCGCCGCGCGCCGGACGACGGCCCGGTAGTCGGACAGGCGTTCAGCCAGCAGGTCGAGAAGCTGCGCGGAGCTCAGCCCGGCGTCCCGGCGGTAGCCGTCCGGGACCGGCGCCGCCTCGTTACGGCCCGCGCCGAGCGCGGTACGGATCCGCCCGAGCACCTCGTCCCTGGCGGTCACCGGGACCGCCACCACTCGCGGAACGTCTGGGCCGGCGGGGCGGGCGCGTCCCGGGCCGCGGTCCAGCCGGCCAGCGGCGGCGGCAGCCGGCGGATCCGGCCGTCCCGGCTGAGCAGCCGGCCCAGCCGCCCGGCCCGCTGACCGGCCCGCAGCCGGGCAGGCCTGGCCAGCACCCAGGACGCCGCGGCCATCGTCACCGCCTCCGGGCTGGGCAGCCGGCCCGCGCCTTCCTCGACGTGCCGGGCCCGCAGATGGACCAGCAGCGACGGAATGTCGATCTTCACCGGGCAGGCCTCGTAGCAGGCGCCACAGAGGGAGGACGCATACGGCAGCGAGGCATTGTCCTCGATCCCGGTCAGCATCGGCGACAGCACCGCGCCGATCGGGCCCGGGTACACCGAGCCGTACGCGTGCCCGCCGACCCGCTCGTACACCGGGCACACGTTCAGGCAGGCTGAGCACCGGATGCAGTGCAGCGCGGACCGGCCCGCCGGGTCGGCCAGCGCCGCGGTCCGCCCGTTGTCCAGCAGCACCAGGTGGAACTGCTGCGGGCCGTCGCCGGGGGTCACCCCGGTCCACATCGAGGTGTACGGGTTCATCCGCTCCCCGGTCGAGGACCGCGGCAGCAGCTGCATGAATACGCCCAGGTCGGCCCAGCTGGGCAGCACCTTCTCGATGCCCATCACGGTGATCAGCGTGTCCGGCAGGGTCAGGCACATCCGGCCGTTGCCCTCGGACTCGACCACGCACAGCGTGCCGGTCTCGGCGATGGCGAAGTTGGCCCCGCTGATGCCGACCTTGGCCGACAGGAACGCGCGGCGCAGGTGCAGCCGGGCCGCCTCGGTCAGCGCAGCGGGCGAGTCGGTCAGTCCCGGGTCCGCGTCGGCCATCTCGCGCAGGAAGATGTCCCGGATCTCGGCCCGGTTCCGGTGGATGGCGGGCACCAGGATGTGCGACGGCCGGTCGTGGCCGAGCTGCACGATCAGCTCGGCCAGGTCGGTCTCCCGGGCCCGGACGCCGGCCGCGGCCAGCGCCTCGTTCAGCCCGATCTCGTCGGTCACGATCGACTTGACCTTGACCGCCTCGGTGGCCCCGGTCGCGCGGACCAGGTCGACCACGATCCGGTTGGCTTCCACCGCGTCCCGGGCCCAGTGCACCACCCCGCCGCGCGCGGTGACCTGCTGCTCCAGCTGCTCCAGGTACTGATCCAGGTGGGCCATGGTGTGCGCCTTGATAGCCGACCCGGCCGCGCGGAGCTCCTCCCAGTCCGGCAGCTCGCCGACCACCGCGGCCCGCTTGGCCCGGATCGTCGCGGTGGCCCGGCCCAGGTTGCGGCGCAGCTGGCTGTCGCCCAGCGCGCGCCGGGCCGCGACCGGGAACGGGTCGGCGCCGCGCAGGTGGCCCACCCCGCGCGGCGCGGTCGGCATGCCCAGGTAGACCGGTGTGCTCATGGGGCAGCATCCGCTTCTTGGGTTGAGGCCAGGATCTCGGCGAGATGCACCGTGCGGGTGCCGGCCCGGAGCCGGGACAGCCCGCCGCCGATGTGCATCAGGCAGGAGCTGTCCCCCGCGGTGCACACCTCGGCCCGGGTGGCCAGCACGTTGCGCATCTTGTCGGCCAGCATGGCCGTCGAGGTGTCCGCGTTCTTGACCGCGAACGTACCGCCGAAGCCGCAGCACACGTCGGCGTCCGGCAGCTCCACCAGGTCCAGCCCGGTCACGTTGCGGAGCAGCCGCAGCGGCCGGTCGCCGACGCCGAGCATGCGCAGCGAGTGGCAGGTTGGGTGGTAGGTGACCCGGTGCGGGTAGTAGGCGCTCACGTCCTCCACCCCGAGCACGTCCACCAGCAGCTGGGACAGCTCATAGCTGCGCGCCGCGACCGCTTCCGCCCGGCGGGCCAGCGTCTCGTCCCCGGCCCGGCGGGCCACCATCGCGTGCTGGTGCCGGATCGACCCGGTGCACGAGCCGGACGGCACCACGATCACCTCATAACCCTCAAAAACTTCTACATAACGCCTGATCAGTGGCAGTGCCGCCGCCTGGTACCCGGTGTTCACGTGCATCTGGCCACAGCACGTCTGCGCCGGCGGGAAGTCCACCTGATGACCGAGCCGTTCCAGCAGCCGCACCGTGGCCACCCCAGCCTGCGGGTAGAGCGTGTCGGCCAGGCAGGTCACGAACAGCGCGATGCGCATGCTCAGCTCGCCGTCTCGGCGACGGGGCGCGGCCGCCGGGCGCGGCGCGGCCGGCCCTGGCTGGACGCCCGGACCACCAGGTCCGGCTCGAACACCACCTGGCGGTGCCGGTGCGTGCCGTCGCCCAGCGCCTCCTCGACCAGCAGCTGGGCCGCGGCCCGGCCGAGCTGATGCCGCGGCTGGCGCACCGAGGACAGCGGCACCGCGGCCGCGGCCGCGAACTCAACGTCGTCGTAACCGACGATCGCGATGCTGTCCGGCACCCGGATCCGGTGGCTGGTCATGGCCTGCAGCACGCCCAGCGCGAGCAGGTCGTTGGCGCAGAACACGGCGGTCGGCCGGGTCGCGGCGGGCAGCCCGGCCAGCTGGGCGCCGCCCCGCTGCCCGGCCGCCACGTTCAGCGCCGGGGTCTCGAACGTGTGCAGGTCATCAGGGCTGCGCCCGGCCCGCTGCAGGGCCCGCACCGCGCCCTCGTGCCGGTCGGCGACCTGCCGGATGCTCAGCGGGCCCCCGATGAACGCGATCTGCTCGTGCCCCTCGTCCAGCAGGTGGGACACGGCCAGGTCGCCGCCGAGCACGTCATCCACCGACACCGAGCACTGGCCGCGGGACGCGGACCGGCTGTCCACCAGCACCACCGGGGTGCCGCGCCGCTGCAGCTGGGCCAGCCGCTTGTCCGCGCCGGCCACCGGGGTGATCAGGATGCCCTGCACCCGGTGCTCCTCCAGCACCTCCAGGTACCGGGACTCCTTGGCCTTCTGGTCGTCGCTGTTGCACAGGATGACCGCCAGCCCGGCCTCGCTGGCCTCGTCCTCCACGCCGCGGGCCACGTCGGTGAAGAACGGGTTGGCCACGTCCAGCACGACCAGGCCGATGGTCCGGCTCCGGCCGGCCCGCAGCTGGCGCGCGGACTCGTTCCGGATGAAGCCCAGTTCCCTGATGGCCGCCTGGACCCGGATCCGGGTCGGCTCGGCCACCACGGTGGGCCGGTTCAGCACATTGGACACGGTGCCGAGGGAGACGCCGGCACGCGCGGCGACTTCCCTGATGCTGACCGGCGTGTCCGCCACGGGCTCCTCCTGTCCGGTCATCCTCGTGCGGCCTGCGGCGACGCGTCAACCAGCCGCGCGCCACCGCGGGCCAGACCGCTCGAAATCCCCGGTAACGATCCGGCCACCAGCGGCGGCCGCTATTGACACGACCGTTACTTGGCTCGACACTGCTGCACATTACTTGAAACGTTATAGCAGACCTGACCTCGTAGCCCCACCCCCGAGGAAGGACCAGGCCGTGACCGCTGGCCCCGAGGGCGTACCGCCCACTGCCGCCGAGGCCGTGCCGGTGCTGGCGCTGCGCCACGCGACCAAGTCGTTCGGCGCGGTCCGCGCGGTGATCGACGGCTCGATCGAGCTGTCCGCGGGCGAGGCGCACGCGCTGGTCGGCGAGAACGGCGCGGGCAAGTCCACCATGGTGAAGATCCTGGCCGGGGTGCACCAGCCGGACTCCGGGGAACTGCTCATCGACGGCCAGCCGGTCACGCTGCACGGCCCGGCCGGCGCCCAGCAGGCCGGCCTCGCGGTCATCTACCAGGAACCGACGCTGTTCCCCGACCTGAGCGTGGCGGAGAACATCTTCATGGGCCGCCAGCCGCTGGCCGCCGGGCGGCGCATCGACCGGCGCCGGATGAACGCCGACGCGGCCGACCTGTTCGGCCGGCTCGGGGTGCGGCTCGACCCGGGCCGGATCAGCCGCGGGCTGTCCATCGCCGACCAGCAGATCGTCGAGATCGCCAAGGCGCTGTCGCTCGACGCCAGGGTCATCGTGATGGACGAGCCGACCGCCGCGCTGTCGCTGGCCGAGGTGGCCCGGCTGTTCGACGTGGTGCGCACGCTGCGCGCGGCCGGGGCCGCTGTCCTGTTCATCTCGCACCGGCTGGAAGAGGTATTCGAGATCTGCCAGCGGGTCACCGTGATGCGCGACGGCCGGCAGGTGCTGACCAGCGAGCTGGCCGGGCTGACCGCGGACGACCTGGTGCGCGCGATGGTCGGCCGCCAGGTAGCGGAACGCGCCGCCGGGCAGCGCGCTGAACCCGGCGAGCGCGTTCTGCTGGTGGAGCGGCTGACCCGGGAAGGCGTGTTCACCGATATCTCGTTCGAGGTCCGGGCGGGCGAGATCGTCGCGCTGGCCGGCCTGGTCGGCTCGGGCCGCAGCGAGGTGGCCCGGGCCATGTTCGGCATCGACCGGTACGACGCCGGCCGGGTGCTGATGCGCGGCCAGCCGCTGCGCCGCGGGTCGCCGACCGGCGCGATGGCCGCGGGCATCGGCTTCGTGCCCGAGGACCGGCGGCAGCAGGGCCTGGTCATGGACATGTCGGTGCAGCAGAACGTGGCGCTCGCCTCGCTCGGCCGGCTGCGCCAGGGCGGCCTGGTCCGGTCCGCGGCGGAACGGGCGTTCGCGGCCGACTGGGCGGTCCGGCTCAACCTCAAGTACGGCCGGCTCATCGACCCGGTGTCCCAGCTGTCCGGCGGGAACCAGCAGAAGGTGGTGCTGGCCAAGTGGCTGGGCCGCCAGCCCACGCTGCTGATCGTGGACGAGCCGACCCGGGGCATCGACATCGCCACCAAGGCCGAGGTGCACCGGCTGCTCACCCAGCTGGCCGCGGACGGCGTCGCGATCCTGATGATCTCCTCGGAGCTGCCCGAGGTACTGAACGTCGGGGACCGCGTCCTGGTCATGCGGGAGGGACGGCTGACCGCGGAGCTGCGTCACGAGGACGCGACCGAGGAGAACATCATGGCCGCGGCCACCGGCCAGCTGCAGGAGCAAGCGCCATGACGTCCACCGTCACCGAGCGGGCCGGCGCGGGATCCGCCCCCGGGTCGGGCTCGCGCAGGCTGACCGAGCGGGTGTTCCGGATCCGCGAGTCCGGCATCATCGCCGTGTTCCTGGTCTTCGTGGGTGTCACCACGGCCATCCACCCGGAGTTCCTGAACCAGACGAACATCCAGTTCCTGCTGGTCAACACCGTCGTCTACGCGCTGCTCGCGCTGGGCGAGACGATGGTGGTGATCAGCCGGAACGTGGACCTGTCCATCGGCTCGGTGCTCGGCCTGTCCGCGTACGTGTCGGCCGGCCTGTTCAAGCCGCATCCCGGCATCCCGATCCCGGTCGTCTTCCTGGCCGGCCTGGGCATCGGGCTGGCCTGCGGGATGGCCAACGGGCTGATGGTGGCGCTGGGCCGGGTGCCCAGCCTGGTGGTCACGCTGGCCACGCTGTACATCATCCGGGGCATCGACATCCTCATCGTCGGCGGGAACGAGGTGACCGCCCAGACGCTGCCGAACTCGTTCTCCAACATCCCGCGGGCCAACGTCCTCGGCGTGCCCTACCTGGCCATCGTGGTCGCGGTGGTGATCGGCATCGGCGCCTACTACCTGCGGTCCTTCCGATCCGGCCGGGAGCTGTACGCGATCGGGTCGAACCCGGAAGCGGCCCGGCTGGCCGGCATCCCGACCGGCCGCCGGATCTTCACCGCGTTCACGGTCAGCGGCGCCATCGCCGGGGTGGCCGGGGTGCTGTGGGCGGCCCAGTACCAGACCGTTGACTCCACGGCCGGCACCGGCTACGAGCTGACCGTGATCTCCGCGGTGGTAGTCGGCGGCGTGGCCATCTTCGGCGGCAGCGGCAGCGCGGTGGGCGCGGCCATCGGCGCCCTGCTGCTGTCCAGCATCACCTCGGCGCTGAACGTGCTGGGCATCTCGCAGCTCTGGCTGGAGGCCATCTCCGGCTTCCTGCTGCTGGTGGCCATCACCCTGGACCGGGTCATCTCCCTGCGGCTGCAGGCCGCGCTGCGGCGAAGGAGTGCTGGCGTTGGAACTTAACCTGACCCAGCGGCTCAGCAGCACCGCACGGGCCTCGCTGCGCTGGGAGACCGGCCTGGGCCTGCTGGTCGTGGCCATCCTGATCTTTGGCTCTTCCACCTCGCCCCAGTTCCTGACCAGCGTCAACTTCTTCAACACCGGGGTCACTTCAGGCGAGATCGCGATCATGGCGCTGCCCATGACGCTGATCATCATCAGCGGCGAGATCGACCTGTCGGTGGCCTCGATCCTGGGCATGTCCAGCGCGCTGCTCGGCTACCTGTGGGCCCGGCACTGGCCGATGCTGGCCATCTTCGTCATGGTGGCGCTGCTCGGCATCGTGGCCGGCCTGATCAACGGCCTGCTGGTGACCCGGGTCGGGCTGCCGTCGCTGGCCGTCACGATCGGCACGCTGGCGCTGTACCGGGGGGTGGCGCTGATCCTGCTCGGCCCGAACACCATCTCCAGCTTCCCGGCCGGCTACACGAACATTGGCATCAACCCACTCCCGGGCACCCAGATCCCGTACAACGTGGCCATCTTCGTGGTGCTCGCGGTGATCTTCGGGATCGTGCTGCACTTCACCGCGACCGGCCGGTCCATCTACGCGATGGGGGCCAGCCCGGAGGCGGCGCTGTTCGCCGGGATCCGGGTCAAGCGGGTGAAGACCATGCTGTACGTGGTGTCTGGTCTCGTCTGCGCGCTGGCCGGGGTGCTGTGGACGTTCCGGCTGGCCACCGCGGTGCAGAACAACGGCCTCGGCTTGGAACTGGACGTGGTGGCCATCGTGCTGCTCGGCGGGGTGTCCATCTTCGGCGGCAAGGGCACGCTGGCCGGCGTGGTGCTGGCCGTGATCGCGTTCGCCGCGCTGCAGAACGCGCTGCTGCTGACCAACTTCAACCAGGAAGCCACCGGCATCGTCATCGGGGTACTGCTGTTGGTCAGCGTATTCGCCCCGAACGCCGCGGCGCTGCGCCACGGCCTGCCCCGGTGGGCGCGCGGCCGGCCTGGCCGCACCGCGGCCCCACCGCCCCCGGCCTCATCGCTCGCCGACAACTAATTGAAAGGATTCAGGTATGAGACGTACCGTCAGACGCGCGCTGTGGGGGCCAGTCGTGCTTCTCAGCGCCTCCGCCGTGCTCGCCGCGTGCAGCAGCTCCGGAGGGTCCAACTCGGCCTCCGGCTCCTCGTCCTCCGGGTCGACCTCGTCGGGGGCGCTGAAGAAAAGCCTCAAGGTCTTCGTGGTCCCGAAGAACCTGGGCAACCCGTACTTCACCCTGGCCGACAGCGTGAAGACCGACGGGGCGCTGGCCGCCCTGGGCCACCTCGGTGAGTCGGGCTCGGAGACCAGCGGTACCGCGGCCACACCGGCCTCGCAGCTTCCGGCTATCCAGGCCGCGATCACCAAGGGCGCCAACGCGCTGATCGTGTCGGCCACCGACCCGTCCGCGCTGTGCCCCACGCTGAAGTCGGCCATGGCCAAGGGCATCACCGTGGTCACCTATGACTCGGATGCCCCGGCCTGCCGGGACATCTTCATCAACCAGGCGTCGTCCCAGGCCATCGGGGCCACCGAGGTGGACCTGCTGGCCAAGGAGATAGGCGAGTCGGGCGAGATCGGCATCGTGTCCGCGGCCGCCTCGGCCACCAACCAGAACACCTGGATCGGGTACATGAAGCAGGAGCTGAAGAAGTACCCGAAGATGAAGCTGGTCTCCACGGTCTACGGCAACGACGACCCGACCACCGCGACCCAGGTCACCCAGGGCCTGCTGCAGCACTACCCGAACCTCAAGGGGATCATCTCGCCGACCACGGTGGGCATCCTGGCCGCGGCCCAGGTCCTGGACACGTCCAAGTACAAGGGCAAGGTCGCGCTGACCGGCCTGGGCACCCCGGTGGCGATGAAGAAGTACGTCCTGGACGGCACGGTGCAGAAATTCGAGCTGTGGAACCCGGCCAACCTCGGCTACCTGGCCGCCTACGCGGCGGTGAACTTCGCGTCCAAGAAGATCACCAATGCGCAGGGGCAGTCGTTCACCGCGGGCAAGCTCGGCAACTTCACGATCGGCGCGGACCACACCATCCTGCTCGGCCCGCCGCTCGTGTTCACCAAGTCCAACATCAACAACTACAACTCCTGGGGCTTCTGACCTGCGCTGGGCCCGGGGCGCTGCCCCGGGCCCAGCCCGCATGATCACGCCACAGCCGCTGCCTGGAGATGACGAGAGATGCCCGACCTGACCGCCGTGAAGACCGCCCTCCGGGCGCAGCGGATCGAACTGCCCTCCTGGGCGTTCGGCAACACCGGGACCCGGTTCAAGGTGTTCGCCCCGCCCGGGGTGCCGCGCACGGTCCAGGAGAAGATCGACGACGCGGCGCAGGTGCACAAGTTCACCGGGGTGGCGCCGACCGTGGCGGTGCACATCCCGTGGGACACGGTGGACGACTACGCCGAACTGGCCGGCTACGCGCGGGACCAGGGCGTGGCCATCGGCACGGTGAACGCCAACGTGTTCCAGGACGACGACTACAAGCTGGGCAGCGTGTGCCACCCGGATCCCCGGATCCGCCGCAAGGCGCTGGCCGCGTTGCTGGAGTGCGTGGACATCATGGACGCCACCGGTTCGCAGGACCTCAAGCTGTGGTTCGCGGACGGCACCAACTACCCCGGCCAGGACTCCATCGTGGCCCGGCAGGACCGGCTGGCCGAGGCGCTGGACGGCGCCTATCAGCGGCTGTCCGGCCGCCAGCGGCTGATCCTCGAGTACAAGCTGTTCGAGCCGGCCTTCTACAGCACCGACGTGCCCGACTGGGGTACCGCCTACCTGAACTGCATGCGGCTGGGCGACCGGGCCAAGGTGTGCGTGGACACCGGGCACCACGCGCCCGGCACCAACATCGAGTTCATCGTGGCCATGCTGCTGCGCGCGGGCAAGCTGGGCGCGTTCGACTTCAACTCCCGATTCTACGCCGACGACGACCTGATGGTGGGCGCGGCCGACCCGTTCCAGCTGTTCCGCATCCTGCACGAGGTCAACGCGGCGGGCGGGTTCGACCCGGCGGTGGGCATCGCGTTCATGCTGGACCAGTGCCACAACATCGAGCCGAAGATCCCGGCGCAGATCCGCTCGGTGATGAACGTGCAGGAAGCCACGGCTAAGGTGCTGCTGGTGGACGCGGCCGCGCTGGCCGCCGCGCAGCAGGCCGGTGACGTGCTGGGCGCCAACGCGGTGCTGATGGACGCGTACAACACCGACGTCCGCCCGCTGCTCGCCGAGGTGCGCGAAGAGCTGGGCCTGGACCCGGACCCGATGGCTGGCTACGCCCGCTCCGGGTACGCCGAGAAGATCGTCGCTGACCGGGTCGGCGGCACCCCGGCCAGCTGGGGCAACTGAATCGGAACAGTGAAAACCGGAGGAGCCAGGTATGACCGAGGTTGTTGCCGAGCTGCTCGCGCGCAGCAACCGGCTCGGCTCGGATCCGCGCAACACCAACTACGCCGGCGGCAACGCCTCGGCCAAGGGCCAGGTCACCGACCCGGTGACCGGCGCCCCGGTTGACCTGCTGTGGGTCAAGGGCTCCGGCGGCGACCTGGGCACGCTGACCGCGGCCGGGCTGGCCGTGCTCCGGCTGGACCGGCTGCGCGCGCTGGCCGGCGTCTACCCGGGCGTGGACCGCGAGGACGAGATGGTAGCCGCGTTCGACTACTGCCTGCACGGCAAAGGTGGCGCCGCGCCGTCCATCGACACGGCCATGCACGGCCTCCTGGACG
The DNA here is from genome assembly GCA_963834705.1 of uncultured Actinomycetes bacterium. GTDB lineage: Bacteria > Actinomycetota > Actinomycetes > Streptosporangiales > Streptosporangiaceae > RYN-230. The sequence continues at coordinate 258,086 of CAWICV010000013.1, read as the reverse complement.
CCGCGCACGTGGATCACCTGCACCCCGATTCCGGCATCGCGCTGGCCACCGCGGCCGACGGCGAGGCGCTGACCCGGGCCTGCTTCGGTGACCGGGTGCGGTGGGTGCCGTGGCGGCGGCCCGGCTTCCAGCTCGGCCTGGACATCGCCGCGGTGGCCCGGGACAACCCGCAGGCCATCGGCGTCATCCTGGGCGGCCACGGCATTACCGCGTGGGGCGCGACCAGCGACGAGTGCGAAGCGCACTCGCTGGAGATCATCGCGAGCGCGCAGCGCTACCTCGACGATCATGGCGCGGCCGATCCGTTCGGCCCCCACCTCCCCGGCTACGAACCCCTTCCTGATACCGAACGCCAGTACCGGGCGGCGCTGCTCGCGCCGGTGCTCCGGGGCCTGGCCAGCACCGACCGGGCCCAGCTCGGTCACTTCACCGACAGCCCGGTCGTGCTGGATTTCCTGGCCCGGGAGAAGCACCCGGCGCTGGCCGCGCTGGGCACGTCGTGCCCGGACCACTTCCTGCGCACCAAGGTGCGGCCGATGCTGCTCGACCTGCCGCCGTCGGCCCGGCTGGACCAGGTGCTCGGCCGGCTGCGCGAACTGCACGCCGCCTACCGGGACGACTACCGGGCCTACTACGAGCGGCACGCGTCGGCGGATTCGCCGCCGATGCGCGGCGCCGACCCGGCCATCGTGCTGGTGCCCGGGGTGGGCATGTTCAGCTTCGGCGCGGACAAGCAGACCGCCCGGGTGGCGGGCGAGTTCTACGTCAACGCGATCAACGTGATGCGCGGCGCCGAGGCGGTGTCGACCTACACGCCCATCCCGGAGCGGGAAAAGTTCCGCATCGAGTACTGGGCCCTCGAGGAAGCCAAGCTGCGCCGCCGCCCCAAGCCGAAGCCGCTGGCCACCCGGGTGGCGCTGGTCACCGGGGGCGGCTCCGGCATCGGCCGGGCCACCGCGGAGCGGCTGGCGGCCGAGGGCGCCTGCGTGATCGTGGCCGACAAGGACGCGGCGGCCGGGCAGAAGGTGGCCGAGGCACTGGGTTCCGCGGACGTGGCCATCGCGGTCACCTCGGATGTGACCGACGAGACCAGCGTGGCACTGGCGTTCAATACCGGGAGTTTGGCTTTTGGCGGGGTGGACCTGGTGGTCAGCAACGCCGGCCTGTCCATCTCCAGGAGCCTGCTGGATACCACGGTGGCCGACTGGGACCTGCAGCACGACGTCATGGCGCGCGGGTCGTTCCTGGTCGCCCGGGCCGCGGCGAAGGTGATGCGCGACCAGGGCATGGGCGGCGACATCATCTACATCTGCAGCAAGAACTCGGTGTTCGCCGGGCCGGACAACGTGGCCTACGGGGCGGCCAAGGCCGACCAGGCGCATCAGGTCCGGCTGCTGGCCGCGGAACTCGGCGAGCACGGCATCCGGGTGAACGGGATCAACCCGGACGGAGTGGTGCGCGGCTCGGGCATCTTCGCCGGCGGCTGGGGCGCGCAGCGGGCCGCGGTGTATGGCGTGCCCGAGGAGGAACTGGGCGCGTTCTACGCGCAGCGCACGCTGCTGAAGCACGAGGTGCTACCGGAGCACGTGGCCGCCGCGGTGGTCGCGCTGACCGCCGGTGACCTGCCGCTGACCACCGGGCTGCACATCCCGGTGGACGCCGGCGTGGCCGCCGCGTTCCTGCGCTGAGTGGGCGCGATGACAACCGTGGCCGCGGCCGACCTCGGCGCGTCCGGCGGCCGGGTCATGGTGGGGCAGGTCGGGGCCGGGCTGGACCTGCACGAGGCGCACCGGTTCGGCAACGTGCCGGTCCGGGTGGCGGGCACGCTGTACTGGGACATCCTGCGGCTCTACCAGGACATCCTGGATGGGCTGCGGGCGGCTGCGCGCTCGTTCGAGCTGGCCAGCGTGGGCATCGATTCGTGGGCGGTGGACTACGGCCTGCTGGACGCGGCCGGGGCGCTGCTCGGCAACCCGGTGCACTACCGCGACGACCGGACCGACGGGGTGGCCGGCGAGGTGCTGGCCCGCGTCCCGGATCTGTACCCGGTCACCGGGATCCAGCAACTGCCGTTCAACACGATCTACCAGCTGACCGCGGCGGCCCGGGCCGGGCAGCTGGCGGGCGCGCAGACCATCCTGCTGATCCCCGATCTGCTCGCCTACTGGCTCACCGGGCAGATCGGCGCCGAGCTGACCAACGCGTCCACCACCCAGCTGCTCGACGCAAGGACGCGGGCGTGGGCGGACGGAGTTATCCGCGCGGCGGGCCTGCCCGGCCGGCTGTTCCCGCCGCTGCGCCGGCCGGGCAGCATCATTGGCGCGCTGCGGCCGGACACCCTGCCGGGCCTGGCCGGAGTGCCGGTCATCGCCGTGGGCTCGCACGACACCGCGTCCGCGGTGGTGGCTGTCCCGGCCGGCGGGCCGGACTTCGGCTACATCTCGTCCGGCACCTGGTCCCTCGTCGGGGTGGAACTGGACGCGCCGGTGCTCAGCGAGGCCAGCCGGGCGGCCAACTTCACCAACGAGGCGGGGGTGGACGGAACCGTCCGTTACCTGCGGAACGTGATGGGGCTGTGGCTGCTCCAGGAGTCGGTCCGCGGCTGGGCCGAGGCCGGGCAGCCGGTGGAGCTGCCCGATCTGCTCGGCGCGGCCGCGCGGCAGCCGTCGCTGGTCACCGTCGTGGACCCGGACGACCCGGTGTTCCTGCCGCCGGGCGACATGCCCGCCCGGATCGCCGCGGCCGCGCGGCGGACCGGCCAGCCGGTGCCGGACGGCCGGCCCGCGCTGGTCCGGTGCATCCTGGACAGCCTGGCGCTGGCCTACCGGCGGGCGCTGCGCCAGGTGCAGGAGCTGTCCGGGCGGCGGATAGGCACCGTGCATGTGGTCGGCGGCGGGTCGCGGAACGACCTGCTGCTGCAGCTCACCGCGGATGCCTGCGGGCTGCCGGTGGTGGCCGGCCCGGCCGAGGCGACCGCACTGGGCAACATCCTGGTCCAGGCCCGGGCGCTGGGCGCGGCCCCGGGTGACCTGGCCGGCCTGCGCGGGCTGGTGCGCGCGACCCAGCGGCTGCGCCGCTTCGAGCCGTCCGGGCGCCCGGATTGGGCGGCTGCCGCGGCCCGGCTGGGCTGGGGTTAGGGCGGCTGAGCCTAACGGCGCAGCACGTTGAACGCGAACAGGCTGCCGCGGTGGTAGCCCTGGGCGAACAGGATGTGCCGGCCGTCGGTGCTGACCGCCCGCTCGGTGATCAGCAGCCAGTCCCGTACTGAGCCTCTAGAGTGTGCCCATGACGGGAGAGCTGGAACCGTCCGGTGACGGCGGCGAGCTGGTGCCACCGGGCGAGCTACGAGCTTCCTACGCGGACCGGGACCGGGTGGCCGAGCAGCTGCGGATCGCGGCCGGTGACGGCCGGCTGGACGCCGAGGAACTCGACCAGCGGCTGGAAAGGGCGCTGACCGCCAGGACCTACGCCGAGCTGACCGCGCTGACCAGGGACCTGCCCGCGGTGGGCGGCACGGCCGCCCCGCCGCGGGAACTGGTCCGTATCGACACCGGGTCGGGGCACGCCGAGCGCGCTGGCCGGTGGGTGGTGCCGCGCCGGATGGAGGTCCGGGTGCGGAGCGGCTCAACCAGGCTCGACTTCACCGAGGCGGTGATCACCCAGCCAACGCTGGAGATCGAGGCCGAGGTGCGCAGCGGCGTGCTGGTCCTGATCACCAAGCCGGGCATCACCGTGGACCTGGACGACGTGGCGGTACGCAGCGGCGCGGTCAGGGACCGGACCCAGTGGAGCCCGGATGCCCCGGCCATCCTGCATATCCGGGTGTCCGGCCAGGTCGGCAGCGGCGCCCTCGCGGTGCGCCCGCCCCGCCCGCCGCGCCGCTCGTTCTGGCAGTGGCTGCTCCGCCGTCCCCGCCCGCGCATCCCCTACGCGCTGCCCTGACCGGCTCCATCTGCGCGTACACGTACGGCTCGCAGCGGTGCAGTTCGCTGAGATCCTCACGGGCCGACGGGTTGATCCGCCGGTAGTAGTCGAACGCCGCGTCGCCGCGGCCGATCATCGCCTCGGCGATCATCACCCACGGGTTGGTGTGGCAGAACACGCCGGCGTTCTCCTTGTAGCCGGGCGGGTAGGACGAGATCTCGCCCAGTTCCACGTGGTACCGGCGGTAGGCGGGGTGCACCAGCACGATGCCGTGCTCGGTGGCCAGCCGCTCCCGCACACTGTCCAGCGCCCGGGTGGCGATGCCGTTCTCCACCCCGACCCCGGCCAGCACGCAGATGCCCTGCGGCTCGACGAAGATCTGCCCTTCGTCGTTCTCGCTGGAGCCGACCACGTTGCCGAAGTAGTCGTAGGCGCGGCGGAACCAGGCGCCGTCCCAGCCGTGCTCGACCACCGCGGCGGCCATCTTGTCCGCCGCGGCGAGGTAGGCACTGCCGGCCTGGCCGCGCAGCTCGGCCAGGCCGGCCAGTTCCCGTGCGGCCAGGATGAACAGCCCGGCGATGAACACCGACTCGGCGCTGCCGTCGGCCCGGTTGGCCGTGGTCTGGAACGACTCGCCCGGCGTGTCGGAGAAGCAGTTCAGGTTCAGGCAGTCGTTCCAGTCGGCCCGCCCGATCAGCGGCAGCGAGTGCGGCCCGAGCCGGTCCAGCGTGTACCGCACCGCCCGCTCCAGGTGCTCGTACAGCGGCGTGGCACTGCCCGGCTCGTTGTCGTAGGGCACCGGCTCGTCCAGGATGGCCGCGTCCCCGGTCTCCTTGAGGTACGCGGCGGCCGTCAGCACCAGCCACAGCGGATCGTCGTTGAAGCCGGACCCGATGTCGTTGTTGCCCCGCTTGGTCAGCGGCTGGAACTGGTGGTACGCCCCGCCGGTGGGCAGCTGCGTGCTGGCCAGGTCGAGCAGCCGGGCCCGGGCCCGGTCCGGCGCCAGCGCCGCGAAGCCGAGCAGGTCCTGGTTGGAGTCGCGGAAGCCCATGCCCCGGTCCACGCCGGATTCGAACAGCGACACCGACCGGCTCATCAGGAACGTGACCAGGCACTGGTACGGGTTCCAGATGTTCACCATCCGGTTGGTGTCCGGGTCCGGGGTGTCCACCCGCAGCGTGGCCAGCAGCGCGGTCCACGAGTCGTGCAGCCGCTCGAACCCGTCCGCGACGGTGGCCGGCCGTAGCCACCGGCTGAGCGTCTGCTCCACCCGCTTTTTATCCAGAACGCCAGAGCCGGGCGGGTCGAACTTCGCGTCCGGCGGGTTCTCCTGGTAACCGAGAACGAAAACCTCCACCTCGCCGGTCGAGTAGTTACGCTGGAAATTGACCCCGTCATCTTGCGCGTTCCACAGGCAGAACTCGACCGACGAGAACACCGACAGCCGGGCCGGCTGGTCCCGTTCGCTGCGGATCCTCAGCCGCCAGACTTCCAGCGTCTCGCCCATCGGCACGAAGTACAGGGTTTGCGCGTGAATACCCAAATAGGTGGACGATATCTGGGTGTAGGAAAGGCCGTGCCGGCACTCGTAGCTGTCGAGTTTCCGCTGGGTAGGCTGCCATGACGGGGACCAGTACGCACCGCTGGCATTGTCCCGGAGATAGATATAACGGCCGCCGCTGTCGGCCGGCACGTTGTTGTAGCGGTACCGGGTGATCCGGCGTAACCGGGCGTCGCGGTAATACGAGTAACCACCCGCCGTGTTCGAGATGATGCCGAAGAATGCTTCGGTGCCGAGGTAATTGATCCAGGGCAGCGGCGTATCCGGGCGGGTGATGACGTATTCCCGGCGGTCGTCGTCGAAGTGTCCGTAGCGAACTGGCATTGCCCCAATGTCCAGCGCCGCGCCGACGGACGCAATGGCCGGTGGCCGGGCCGGCCGGGTGGCCGTGGGCCGGGCCCCCGTCGAAGCGCTTTTCGTGCAGTTCAGCCCGGCAATGACGGCCGGACCCGCACCGATCCGGGAGGCACCGCGGCGGCGGGCCGGGCGTGTAATTTACAAGCCATGAGCATTCTGGGCACGCGGGTGCAGCGCACCGAGGATCCGGGCTTCCTGACCCTGGGCGCGACCTACACCGACGATGTGCTGGACCCGCAGCTGGCCGGCGCCTGCCAGGTGTTCTTCGTCCGGTCCCCGCTGGCGCGCGCCCGGATCCGGGCCATCGACGTGACCGGCGCGCTGGCCGTGCCCGGTGTGATCGCCGCGTTCACCGGGGCCGACCTGGCTGACCTCCCGCTGCTGGGCGCCCCGATCCCGGGCCTGATCAACGACCAGATGGGCCAGCCGCCGCTGGCCCGCGACGTGGTCCGCTTCGTCGGCGAGGCGGTGGCCGTGGTGGTGGCCGAGACCCGGGCCCAGGCCGAGGACGCCGCCGAGCTGGTGGACGTGGACTACGGCCCGCTGCCGCCCGTGCTGGACCCGGCGCAGGCCGCGGACGATGCGGACCTGCTGTTCCCCGAGGCGGGCACGAACGTCGCGGCGACGTTCGGCGGGCAGCTCGACCCCGGCCTGTTCGACGGCTGCGAGGTGGTGGTCCGCGCCGACATCGTCAACCAGCGGATCGCACCCGCCCCGATGGAGACCCGGGCCGCCGCGGCGGTGTGGAACGGCCGGCTGACCGCGTGGATACCGAACCAGGGCGCGCAGAACACCCGGGGCGCGCTGGCCGCACTGCTCGGCATCGACCCGGACACGGTCCGGATCATCACCCCGGATGTGGGCGGCGCGTTCGGCGCCAAGTTCGGCGCGGACCCGGAGCACGCGGTGGTCTGCTGGGTGGCCCGCCGGCTGGGCCGCCCGGCGCGCTGGGCGGAGAGCCGGAGCGAGAACCTGGTCGCGATGACGCACGGCCGGGGGCAGCGGCAAACGGTGACGATCGGCGGCCGCCGGGACGGCACCGTCACCGCGTACCGGCTGGAGGTCCTGCAGGACGCCGGGGCCTACCCGCGGTTCGGCGCGTTCCTGCCGATGATGACCCGGATGATGACACCCGGGCCGTACGCGATCGACCGGGCCGAGGCGGTGGCCCGGTCGGTGGTCACCAACACCACCCCGGTCGGCGCCTACCGGGGTGCCGGGCGGCCGGAGGCCACCGCCGCCATCGAGCGGGCCATGGACCTGTTCGCGGCCGAGACCGGACTCGACCCGGCTGACGTCCGCCGGCAAAACCTGCTGCCCAAGTTCTCCGAGCCGCACGAAACAGCGTTCGGTGCCGTGTATGACAGCGGTGACTATGCCGCAGCTTTGGATCGGGCGCTCGCCACCGCGGGTTATCCGGAGCTGCGCGCGGCGCAGCAGCGGCGCCGCGCGGCCGGTGATGTGTGGCAGCTTGGCATCGGCCTGGCCTGTTACGTGGAGATCACCGGGCCGGGCGCGGAGGCGGGCGGGCCGCGGGAGAACGCCCAGATCGAGGTGCATCCGGACGGCACCGCGACGATCCTGACCGGGACCTCGCCGCACGGGCAGGGGCACGCCACGGTGTGGGCCATGCTGGCCAGCGACGAGCTCGGCATCGACGTGGACAAGATCACCGTGAAGTGGGGTGACACCGACCTGGTCCCGGAGGGCGGTGGCACCGGCGGCTCGCGCAGCCTGCAGCAGGGCGGCGCGGCGGTGCAGCAGGCGGCCCGGGAACTGCTCGACGTGGCCCGGCAGCGGGCCGCCAGCGAGCTCGAGGCCAACCCGGCCGACCTGGTCTTCGAGCCGGCCCGGAGCGCGTTCGCGGTGGCCGGCGACCCGGACGCCGCGGTCCCGCTGACCACGCTGGCCGCCACCGAGCCGCTGCTGGTGCGCGCGGTGTTCCGGGCGCCCGGGCCGACGTTCCCGTTCGGCGCGCACCTGGCCGTGGCTGAGGTGGACACCGAGACGGGCAAGGCGGTGCTGCGCCGGATGGTCACCGTGGATGACGCCGGCACGGTGATCAACCCGCTGCTGGCCGAGGGGCAGCGGCACGGCGGGATCGCCCAGGGGGCGGCCCAGGCGCTGTTCGAGGAGATCCGCTACGACGCCGAGGGCAACCCGCTGACCTCGACGTTCGCCGACTACGCATTCCCGTCAGCGGCCGAGCTGCCCAGCTTCGAGCTGGCCGACATGGCCACCCCGACCAGCTACAACCCGCTCGGCGCCAAGGGCATCGGCGAGGCCGGCACGATCGGCGCGACCCCGGCCGTGCAGAACGCCATCGTGGACGCGCTGAGCCACCTCGGCGTGCGGCACATCGACATGCCGGCCTCGCCGCAGCGGGTGTGGCAGGCGCTGCGCGCCGTTGCGCAGGGAGAAGCCAGATGACGGAGCCGCTGCGCGCCATCGACTGCCATGTTCACCTGCCCACCCCGGACTGGCTGGACGGCAGCATGGACGGCTACGTCGAGGCGGCCGAGGCCTACTTCCGGTCCCCAGTCGAGCGGCTGTCCCTGGCCGGCCTGGCCCTCCGCTACCAGGCGCTGGACGTGACGGCGGTGCTGCTGGCCTGGGACGCCGAGACGGCCACCGGGCGGCCCCGGGTGCCGAACGAGACGGTCGCCGCCGCCTGCGCCGAGTACCCGGGCACGTTCACCGGCCTGGGCTCGGTCGATCCGCACAAGGGCGCGGCGGCGGTGGCCGAGGTGGCCAACATCGCCGCGCTGGGGCTGCGCGGGGTGAAATTCCACCCCTCGCTGCAGGCGTTCGCGCCGGACGACCCGGCCTACTGGCCCATCTTCGCGGCCTGCCAGGAACACAGCCTGCTCGCCCTGTTCCACACCGGCACCAGCGGGATCGGCGCCCGGCAGCCGGGCGGGCAGGGCATCAGGATCGACTACGCGCACCCGCTCAAGCTGGACCCGGTGGCGGCGGCTTTCCCCGGGCTCACCGTGGTCGCCGCGCACTTCGGCTGGCCGTGGCAGCTGGACCTGATCGCGGTCGCGCTGCACAAGACCAACGTGTACATCGACATCTCCGGCTGGTCCCCGAAGCGGATCCCACCCGAGGTGATCCGCGAACTGCGCGGCCGGCTGTCCGGGCAGTTCGTCTGGGGCAGCGACTTCCCGTTCCTCACCCCGGAGCGCTGCCTGGCCGAACTGGAGGCGCTGGAACTGCCCGCCGACGTGCTGGACGCGGTGCTGCGCCGCAACGCGGCACACATCCTGGGCCTCTGATACGTTGGCCGCGCAGGTCCAACCCGAGGAGGTGAGACCCATTTCCGCTCGATCAGGCTGGGTGCTCCCTCCGTCGCGGCTGCCGGCATAGACCGCCCCGGGAGCGCCCGCAGGCTCCCGGATGTGCCCGCCTTCGAGGTGGACAGCTCGGCGCGCTTCTTCGCCCGCCACCTGGCTAGCTGAGCCGGGCCCGCTCCGCGGCGCCCCACGGGACCGGCTTACGCTGCCCGGCGTCCCAGCGGACGGTGACCACGCGGGCCTGGGCGGCGGTCTCCCCGGCCGGGGTGACGATGGTTTCCCGCGTGGTCAGGCTGGTCGTGCCGATCCGCTCCACCTCGATCCGCACCGTCACCCGCCGGTCCGGGTAGCGGACCTCGGCCCGCAGGTTGACCTCCAGCCGGACCACCACGTACATCGGGTCGGCGCCCAGCGTCCGGGTGTAGAACGCGTCCCGGCCCTCCTCCAGGTAGGTCAGGAACACCGCGTGGTTGACATGACCCAGCGCGTCCACGTCCCGCCAGCGGACGGTGACCTCATGCTCGAACACCGGTCTAAGGTAGCTCGGCGGGCAGCCATCTCAACCCCCTGAGGGCACGGCATCTCTGGTACAGGACGTGCCGGGCGGCCCGGATTCATCGCTCTCCGGTCTGGAAATATTCGTCCGCGCCGGGCCGATGAGAACGCCGGGCGGAGGGCCGTCCAACTCATAGCGGGCCGCCACCGGGCCCCAGAGGAGGACGTCATGTACGCACCAGTGATCCAGGCCATGGCCACCGATCAGATCAGGCAGCACCGTGCCGCGGCCGCCGCGGCCGGTCGGGCCCGGCAGATCCGCCGCACCCGCCGCCGGGCCCGGGCGCAGGCCAGCTTGGTGTCCCGCTCGGTCACATCGCGGGGGGCGCAGCCGTCAGTGTCGTGATGACGGAAGGATGTGCTGCCGGTGTCCGATCAAGCCTGGGCGGCGGAACAGTTCGAGCGGAACCGCCCGCACCTGCGGGCGGTGGCCTACCGGATGCTGGGCTCGGCCACCGAGGCTGAGGACGCGGTGCAGGAGACCTGGCTGCGGCTGAGCCGGTCGGACGACGCGATCAGCAACGTGGGCGGCTAGCTCACCACGGTCACCGGCCGGGTCTGCCTGGACATGCTGCGGGGCCGCCGGTCCCGCCGGGAGTTCTACGTCGGCACCTGGGAACCGCCCGGCGCCGCCAGCAGCCCGGAAGACGAAGCGCTGCTCGTCAACTCGGTCGGGCTGGCCCTGCTCGTCGTGCTGGACACGCTCAGCCCGGCCGAGCGGCTGGCCTTCGTGCTGCACGACATGTTCGGGGTGCCGTTCGAAGACATCGCGCCGCTGGTGGACCGAACCCCCGCGGCCGCGCGCCAGCTGGCCAGCCGGGCCCGGCGCCGGGTCCGTGGCGCGCCGCAACCCCAGCCCGGCCTGGCCCGGCAGCGCGAGGTGGTGGCGGCGTTCCTGGCCGCCACCCGGGCCGGGGACTTCGACGCCCTGGTCGCGATCCTGCACCCCGACGTGGCGTTCCGGAGCGAAACGGGTGACCGGCCCTGGCTCGCACCGGCTGCGCTGCATGGCGCGGACGAGGTGGCCCGGCTCGCGGTCACCGACGGGCGGCGGTTCGCCGTGCTGTGCCAGCCAGCCCTGGTCAACGGCGGGCCAGGGATCATCGTGCCCGCCCCCTCCGGCCCGATCGCGATCGGCCTGCTCAGCATCGCCGGCGATCGCATCACCGCCATGGAGCTGATCCTGGATCCGGCCCGGCTGGCCTCGGTCGTCACATTCCCGCCCGCCGCTCCGACAGGGGGGTGAGACGCGAAGGAGCACTGTGATGACGCACTACACGCCGGGCACCGTAGTCCCGGCCCGGAAGCTGACCACGATCCAGTCCCAGCGAATCCCGCTGCCCGCCCGGATGGGCTGACCCACCTGCAGTTCCGGCGGTTCGCCGGCTGCCCGATCTGCAACGTGCACCTGCGGTCGATCGCCCGGCGGTATGACCAGCTCACCGCGGCCGGCCTGCATGAGGTGGCGGTGTTCCACTCCTCCGCGGCCCAGTTGCGGCCGCACCAGGCCGATCTGCCGTTCCCGGTGGTGGCCGACCCGGAGCGGGAACTGTACGCCGCGTTCGGAGTGGAAACCTCGATCCGCGCGGTGCTGCACCAGCGGCCGCTGTCCGCCCCGCTGAACCCGAAATCCTGGGCGGCGGTGGCCCGCGGCCTGCGGCACGGCGGTTCGCCGGCCCCGGCCCGCGGGGACACCGCGCTCGGCCTGCCCGCCGACTTCCTCATCGAACCGGACGGCCGGATCCGTGCCGTCAAGTACGGCCGGCACGCCAGCGACCACTGGCCGGTGGACGAACTGCTCCAGCTGGCCAGCCGCGCTTAGGCGGCTCGCTGCGGCGGGCCGTGGCTGTGCAGGGTGCGGCTGCGGTCGGGGCTGACCGCGGTGGCGGTGCCGTCGGCGTACAACGCGAGGGTCCAGCCCCATTGGTGCACGGCGATCAGATGATGGAACGCGCACAGCAGGACTAGATTGGACAGCTTGGTCTGGCCGCCGTCGGCTTTGGGTTTGAGATGGTGGACGTGGCAGGCCGCTGGTGACTGGTCGCAGCCGGGGAACGCGCAGTGCCGGTCGCGGGTGATGACCGCGCGGCGCAGGGACCCGGTGATGAGGCTGGTGGGGGCGCCGGTGTCCAGCGGCAGGCTGACCGAGGGGAACTGGTCCCCGGTGAGGCGGATGCGCAGGAACGCGGCCAGCCCGCCCGGCCCCGACAAGACGTCGGCGGCGTGCCGGAGCAGAGTCTGGTGCAGCCGGGCCAGCGCGGCCGGCGACGGTGGCTGCCCGGCGCTCCCGGTGCGGGTGGCGGCGCGGATCTGGCCGGCCAGGGCGGCCAGCGCCCGCTGGTCCACGGTTCCGGTGACGATCGGGACGATGGCCGCGTCACACGCGTACGCCTGGGCGGCCCGCCCGGCCAGCCAGCCCGGCTGTCCCTCGGCTGCAGCCCGCGCCGTCTGCGCGGCGTGAGCGGCGGAGGTTGGTTGCGGGGTGGCCGCGGCGGCGTCAGCGGAAGCGGCCTGAGCAGCCGCGCCGGTCTGGGCCGCGATCCAGGCGGCCTCCGCGCCGGTGGCGCCGGGCAGGTCGCGGAGCTGGTCTAAGGTCAGGTGCAGCTGGATGTGGGTGGGCTGCCCGGCCCGGCCGGGCAGGCATCCCGCGCCGATCAGGCGGCGGCAGGCTTCCTCCAGCGCGTCGTGGCGGCGCTGCGGCGCGGTCCGCACATCCTCCGGCCCGCCCTTCTTCCCCAGCGCCTCTAACACCGCCTGCAGCGCGGCGGCGCACGCCGGAGTGAGGTCGCCCTCCAGCACCCCGGCGCCGCCGAACGTCAATCCGAGCCGGACCCGCCGCTCATCGAACCCCTCACCGCCGGGCGGGCCACCCGGGCCGTCCCGGTCCGCAACCGCGGTGCGGCGGCGCATCTCCTCCTGCCAGCGCGGCCAGATCCGGCAGCACCGCACCCCGGCCGCCGCGGCCAGCAGGATCTGATCCGCGTCATCGCGGCCGTCTTCAGGCAGCTGATCGGTCCAGGTGCAGATGTGCCGCGCCCACGACGGCGACACCGCACCCTTAGCTAACGCGGCCCGCACCGCCGGGTGGGCGGCCAGCCGGTTCATCCAGCCCACCGCCCCGGCAGCCGCGCCCCTCGTGATCTGCGTTTGCCACTTCAGCCACGCCCGCTCGGACTGCTGCCCGTCGTCTTCATGGGCGCCGCTGGCCGCGAACGCGCCCAGCATCCGGGCATGCGCCGCCGTATACGCCGACTCGGCCCGGGCCAGCTCCCGTAAGCACCCGGCCTGCACCACGCCGGGCAGCTCAGCGGCCGGCACCTGGTTCAGGTACGCCAGCCCGGCCCGCACGGCGGCCAGCGCTTCAGCCACGCTGGACGGCGATTGCCCATCGCACATGCTAGCCACCTCCTCACAGGCCCAGCCCGTATCTCGAAGGTCTATTCGAACAATAGCGGAAGCCACCGACAAAACTGACCTCCCAGCCCGCAATGGGCCGGGAGGTCAGCAAAAATGTCAGCTCAGCTGGTCGGGTCCGGCACGATGCGGATGTACGGCCGCGGCGACTCCCAGCCATTCGGCCAGAGCTTCTTGGCGTCGTCGTTGGACACCGAGCCGGAGATGATCACGTTCTCGCCCGGCTGCCAGTTCACCGGTGTGGCCACCTTGTGCTTGGCCGTGAGCTGCAACGAGTCGATCACCCGGAGCACCTCGTCGAAGTTGCGGCCGGTCGTCATCGGGTAGACGAGGATCAGCTTGACCTTCTTGTCCGGGCCGATCACGAACACGTTGCGGACGGTCTGGTTGTCGGCCGGGGTCCGCTGCGCCGAGTCGCCGGACGTGCTGGCCGGCAGCATCCCGTACAGCTTCGAGACGTTGAAGTCGCCGTCCCCGATGATCGGGTAGTTCGGCGCGGTGCCCTGCGTCTCCTCGATGTCGTTGGCCCACTGCTCGTGCTTGTCGGTCGGATCGACCGACAGCCCGATGATCTTCACGTTCCGCTTGTCAAACTCAGGCTTGATCTTGGCCATGTAGCCCAGCTCGGTCGTGCAGATGGGCGTGAAGTCCTTCGGGTGCGAAAACAGCACCGCCCACGAGTCACCGATCCAGTCGTGGAAGCTGATCGGCCCCTCCGTGGTCTGCGCAGTGAAGTCTGGGGCGGTTTCCCCAAGCGCGAGCGCCATGCTCTCCTCCGAGTCGTGTTGTGTCCATGCTGCGCTGCCCCGGCGCCGGCCAGAGCGGGCAGCCGGCCATCCTCCCCACCCACGGGCCGGGCATTCCACTATCTCGATTGACTTAGTCGATTTTGACCAGGACAGATAAGCAACAAGTATGCCCTGGGGCACAACGGCTGTCGATGTTCCCCCGTACCCGCTGCTCCAGTGGCCCTGCGCCCCCACCACGACGTCAGCCGCCCCCTGGCTTCAGGCCCGGCCACAGGCTGTCCAGGTTGACCACCACGGCTTCCTGGCTGTTCCGCGCGATGATCACGACCGCCTCCTGGCCCCCCGGGTTCTCCTCCCGGTGCGGCACGTACGGCGGTACGAAGATGTAGTCGCCGGGCTCGGTCTCCAGCCGGACCTCCTGGTCGCGCTCGGCGAACACGAACACCGGGTGCCCGGACAGCACGTAGATCGCGGTCTCCGTCGCACCGTGGTGGTGATCGCCGGAGCTGGCCCCGGGCGCCACGAGCGTCTGGCCCATCCAGATCTGTTCCGACCCAGCGTTCTTTCCGGAGATGGCCTCGCGCCGGGTCATCCCCCCGGTCTGCCCGGTGTCCGCGCGCAACTCACTGGCCCGGACAAGGGTCAGCGGCCGGTGCCAGAGATCGCCCGTCATCACCCGCCTCCTCACGACCATGACCACACTGATCCCGATCATCTTATAAGTCTTTTTTATCGATCAGCATAGTAGGATTAAAGATCAGCCGACGAGCCTGGAGGTAGCCCAGCATGAGCTCAGTACGGATCGCCGCCATCACCGGCAACCCCCGCCCAGAGTCGCGCACGCACAGCCTGGCCCGGACCCTGGCCGCCGAACTCGGTCACGTCCTGGACGGCACGGTCAGTGACGTGGACCTGGCCGGGCTGGGCCCGGCCGTGCTCGACCCGGCCGACCCGGCGGCCAGCGCGGCCGTCGCGCAGGTGCTGGACGCGGACGTGCTGGTGCTGGCCAGCCCGACGTACAAGGCGACTTACTCGGGGCTGCTCAAGTCGTTCCTGGACCGGCTCGGCACCGGCAGCCTGGCCGACCAGGCGGCGGTGCCAATCCTGCTCGGCGGCGCGCCCAACCATCAGCTCGCGGTGGACCTGCACTTCGCGCCGCTGCTGCTGGAACTGGGCGCGGCGGTGCCGGTGCGCGGGCTGTTCGTACTGGAGTCAGATGTAGACGGTTTCGCCTCGTTCGCGGCCAAGTGGGCGGTGGCCAACGGCCCCGCGCTGGCGCCCCGGTAGCGCAGCAACCACACGGCCAGCATCCCCGCGCCGCCGGCCAGCATGACCAGCCACGGCCCCGCCGACCGTGGGCAGACCCGGCGCAGGCCCGCGCCCAGCCCGATCGAGCACCCGCCGAGCACGATGAACGCCGCCATCATCAGCTGCGGGTCGCGCGCATGCTCCGCGGCCAGCCCGCTGAGCTGCACCTCGGTCATGGGCGCGGCCTGGCGCAGCGAGCTGGCCAGCCAGCCCGCGGTGAACAGTACCGGCCCGGCGATCCCGGCCAGGGCGGCCGCCCGGCTGAGCTTCATGCCTTTCATTCTGAACGCCAGTGCTGCCGGCCGTGCCCGGCTGGCTGCCCCGGACCTGGCCGGAAAACGCTCGATCAAAATGGAGTACATCGCCATTAAGCATATACAACGTGTTAAAAGAATTACTTGCGGGTAATGGCGTCCCCCGCCAGTAGAGTCAGAGGACGCTGCGGCCAGCATCGCCCCGGCTGGTGCTGATCAAGCCGGGCGCCGTCACCCACTCCAGCAACTTCGACCAGCGCTACGTCGCATGCGGCTTCACCGCCAGCGGCACCAAGCTGAGCGCGGTGGCCCCGCCAGCGCCAACTACGCCCCGCCCGGGTGGTACCTGCTCTTCCTGGTCGATGCGGCCGGGGTGCCCTCGGTGGCCAGCTGGGTCCAGGTCGGCTGACGTGCGATGGCTGCGCCGCGGGCTGCTGGCCCTGCTGGCTCTCGGAGCGGCCGGTTGCGCGGCCGCCCTGGCCGGCCGGCTGCCATCGCTCGCCGCCGCTGGGACGCACCGCGCCGTGGACGGCGCTGGGCTGGTGCGCGTGCTGCCCGCGGGTGACCGGGTGCTCAGCGGCCCCCGCATGTCCGATGTCACCAGCCCGGGCGCGGTCTGGGTGGATGACACCACCCGCGGCACGGTCTACCGGTACCCGGCGGGCCGCGCGCGGCGGCCACCGGCCGCCCCGACTCGGCCATCACCATCGGGCGCACGGCTGGCGCGATGGCCGTCGGCGACGGCGGCGCGTGGGTGGCCGACTCCGACACAAGCACCGTGTCCCGGATCAGTCGCGGCCGGGTCGACGAGGTGGTGCCTACCCGGGGCCGGCCACCCACCTCGCCACGGCCAGCCACCCCCTCTGAGGTCACCGACGGTACCGACGGCGTCACCGTGGTCGGCACCGGTGGCCACACCCGCACTATCCCGGTTGGCGGAGGCCACCGGCCTGGCCTCGGGCGGTGGTTCCGTCTGGGTGGCCAGTACGGCTGCCGGCACACTCACCCGCCTCGACCCCGACCGGGATTCGGTCACGGCCACGGTCCGGGTCGGCGAACGGCCCTACGCGGTCGCGGCCAGCCCGCAGGCCATCTGGGTCGCCGTCCTCGGCCGGGCCGTCATGATGCACACACCCGCCCACGGAACGGCCAGCAGCACCATGGGCTGGCTGGTCCGGCTGTGCGGCTAAGCACCCAGCGGCGCGCCGCCGACGTCCGCCTGCCCGTTCGCGACCAGCCAGGCCAGCGCCTCATGCAGCGCCTGGAGGGTGCTGTACCGGGGCGCGTAACCCAGCGTCTCGCGGGCCCGGTCGATGCTGGCCGTGATGCTGCGGAAGGTGTGCTCGCGGGTGGCTTCGGCGTGCTCGGCGCCGGCCCGCTGCTCGAATTCCGGCCAGTCCACGAAGTCCAGCACCGGTTCCCGGCCGAACCACTGGGCCACCCCCTCGGCCAGCCCGCGCAGCGTCATGGCCTGCTCGGCCACCACGTGAAAGCTGGCCCCGATGGCGGCGGGCCGGGTCAGCGCCCGCTCGAACGCCTGGGCCACGTCGTCGGCGTGCACGTGATGCAGCACGCCCAGGCCGTGGTCCGGCAGCGCCAGCGGCTTGCCGGTGGCCAGGCAGGTCCACACGTCCGGGTCCAGGTTGCCGGCCGGGGTGATGACCGGCCAGCCCGGGCCGCTTATATGCCCGGGGTGCAGCACCACCGCGGGTACCCCGCCGGACCGCGTCTCGCGGTGCAGCAGCGCCTCGATCTCCGCCTTGCCCGCGCCGTACTCGCCGTAGCCGGTGCGTGGCTCGTCCTCGGTCACCGGCACCCGCAGCGCCGGGCCGTGCACCCAGATCGTGCCGCAGTGCAGCAGCAGCGGCTGGGCCGGGTGAAGCGCATCGACCAGTTGCTGAGCTGAGGCCGCGGTGAAGCAGACCAGGTCGATGACCACATCCGGGCGCAGCGCCGCCACCCGGGCGCCGAACGTGCCCGCCGCGTCCTCGGCGTCCCGGTCCACGGTGACCCGGCTGACCTCGGCCCACTGCGCGCTCGGCTGGTAGGGCTCGCGGGTGCCGCGGCTCATCGCGATCACCTCGTGACCGCCGCGGACCAGCCGCGGCACCAGGTAGGTGCCGATGTGCCCGGTGGCGCCGATGACAACCACGCGACTCATTGCGGGGCCCTTTCTGTGCCGGTGGCAGGTGACGCCATCCTGGCACAGTGACTCGGGACCCAGTGAATATCGCCCAGTTCGTCGCCGCGCTGCCCAAGACCGAGCTGCACCTGCACCTGGTCGGCTCGGCCGCGCCGGAGACGGTGCTGACGCTGGCCCGGCGGCACCCGGACGGCCGGGATCGGCTTCGATGAGCTGGCCCAGGCGCTGGCCGACGGCCGCGCGCTGGCTCGCGGGCACGGTCCGCATCGGCCGGGGCGCGGGCCGCGTTCTGCCCGAAGCCGATGCGCCGCGCCGTCCTGGCCGAAATCGACCAGCTGATCCCATCCACTAAGAATTAAATGGCGTACGCCGGACGTTGAGACACTATTGCAAAAGCGTGCAATGTCAGGTATCGTCCCAATTTGCGTCCGGTAGGGGGCCGGCCAGACAGGTGGGAGAGGCCGCCCGTAGCCCGTGTTCGCTGCACGCTGGCTGCGGCTGAAGCCTTTTATTAGGTATGCGAAAAAGCAAATGACGGCTAAATTCACCGGCAGGCAACTGGACCGCCGCCAGTTCCTGATCGCCGGGGGCTCCGCCGCGGTCCTGTTCGGTGCGTCCTCGGCCCGGGCCCGCCCGGTAGCGGCCGATCCGGCGGTGACCGGATCGTGGACCAAGCCATTCAGCCTGAGCCTGGTCTCCATCCACGCGGTCATGCTGCACACCGGGAGCGTGCTGCTGTTCTCCTGGCCAAACAGGACGGTAGGCAGCGACGCCGTGCTGTGGAACCCGGAGGCCGGGAAGATCACCAACATCGCGCTCAGCTACCAGCGGGACATCTTCTGCTCCGGCACGAGCGTGCTGCCGGACGGCCGGGTGTTCATCGCCGGCGGCCACCTGTACCAGGGCGCGTTCGGCGGCGGCGTGGCCAATACGACCATCTTCGACCCGGTGGCCAATTCTTGGACCGAGGGCCCGATGATGTCGCAGCCGCGCTGGTACCCGACGACCGCACAGCTCGGCGACGGCTCGGTCATGATCTTCGGCGGCCTGGCCAGGCCAGCGGCCCAGGCGACCACGGTCGATCGTTACCAGCCGGCCAGCGACTCGATACAGACCGCGCCTGCCTCGGTCAGCAAGGCGATGCTCACCTATCCGCGGATGAAGCTCACCACCAGCGGGCTGCTCGCCTGGACCAACCTGGCCAGCACGCAGTTCTTTGACCCGGCCACCTCGACCTGGAGCACCGGGCCGGCGCTGACTCCCGATGGGCGGGGCCGGAACGACACGTCCGTGCTGCTGCCCGGGCTCACCAGGATCATGGAGATCGGCGGGACGACCGCGGCCGGTGCCACGGCCGGGTGCGAGATCCTCAATACGTCGGCCACCTCGATGGCCTGGCAGTCCACTGGCTCGATGCACCACCCCCGGGAGTGGGCCAATACCGTGCTGCTGGCCGACGGCACGGTACTGGTGGCCGGCGGCGGCCGGAAGGACGACTACGGCGAGCCGGTCTTCGGTGCCGAGATCTACCACCCGGCCCACGGGACCTGGACCGTGATGGCGGCCCAGCGGGCGCCGCGGATGTACCACTCGACCGCGGTGCTGCTGCCGGACGGCCGGGTCCTGTCCGCCGGGCAGAGCTACGGCAGTCTGAAGCAGACCGGCGAGGTCTTCTCACCGCCGTACCTGTTCAAGGGCGCCCGGCCGGTGATCTCCAGCGCCCCGGTCACGCTGGGCTACGGCGCGGCGTTCACCGTCGGCACCCCGGACGCGGCCGGCATCAGGCGGGTGGCGCTGGTCAAGGCGTCCGCGGTGACCCACGGCAACAACTTCGACCAGCGCTACGTGGACTGCACGTTCTCGGCCGGGGGCGGCAAGCTGCACGTGACTGCACCGCCCAACGGCAACCACGCCCCGCCCGGCTGGTACATGCTGTTCCTGGTAAACACGGCCGGGGTGCCCTCAGTGGCGCACTGGGTGCGGGTCGGCTAATTGAAATGGCGTACGCCGGCCAGCCCCTGAGCGGACTAATCAATGCGCGAATAGGCGCCAGGCTTATACAGATCCGTTACCAGAATTCCCTTGCCGGACAAAGCTACGTGGTAGTAACGTCCGAGCTGCGTCTAGGAGAGCGCCAGCAAACAGGTGGGGAGGCTGGCCGCGGTCCGTGTTCGCTGCACGCAGGCTGTGGTTCCCAGCCTCATTGTGAGCTGCCCGCACAGTGCATTTCTGCTGCCCGTTTGCCGGGCTGAGTCATGCGCTTTCGGGGGTAGCGATGCAACTTGATCGACGCCAGTTCCTGGCCGCCGGGAGCGCGGCCGCCTTCCTGCTCGGCGCGCCAGCCGCCCGTACCGCGGCAGCCACGCCACGGCGGGCCCGGGCCAGGGCCGCGGCCGCTCCGGCCACTACCGGGTCGTGGACCGCACCATTCAACCTGACCCTGGTCTCCATCCACGCGGTCGTCCTGCACACCGGGAACGTGCTGCTGTTCTCCTGGCCGAACAACACGGTGGGCAGCGACGCGGTGCTGTATAACCCGGCGTCCGGCACGGTCACCAATATCGCGCTCAGCTACCAGCGGGACATCTTCTGCGGTGGCATGACCGTCATGCCGGACGGCCGGGTATTCATCGGGGGCGGGCACATCTATCAGGGCGCCATCAACGACACCCAGGGTGTGGCCAACACGACGGTGTTCGACCCGGCGTCCAGCGCCTGGACCGAGGGCCCGATCATGTCCCAGGCCCGCTGGTACCCCACCACGATGCTGCTCGGTGACGGCACGGTGATCGTTTGCGCGGGCACGATCAATACCGGGGCCAACGCGACCACCATCGATCACTACAACCCGGCCGGCGGCACCCTGACCACGCTGCCCAGCAGCGCGAGCAAGGCGATGTCCACCTATCCCCGGATGAAGCTCACCACCAAGGGCCTGCTGGCCTGGACCAACCTCGCGACCACGTGGTTCCTCAACCCGGCCACCGCGACCTGGACCAAGGGACCCAAGCTGAACTCCGCGGGCCGGGGCGTGACCGACACCTCGGTGCTGCTGCCCGGGCTCACCAAGATCATGGAAATCGGCGGGTCGACCGCGTCCGGGCCGACGGCCACCTGCGAGATCCTGGACACGTCCGCGAGCACGCTGGCCTGGACGCCGACCGGCTCGATGAACTTCGCCCGGGTGTGGGCCAACACGGTGCTGCTGGCCGACGGCACCGTGCTGGTGGTCGGCGGCGGCCAGTCGGGCTCGTACGGCAGCCCGATCTTCACCGCCGAGATCTACGACCCGGCGGCCGGCGTGTGGACCGAGATGGCGGCGCAGACCGCGCCGCGGATCTACCACTCGACCGCCGTGCTTCTCCCGGACGGCCGGGTGCTGTCCGCCGGGCAGAGCCAAGGCAGCCTGGCCCAGACCGGCGAGATCTTCTCCCCGCCCTACCTGTTCAAGGGCGCCCGGCCGACCATCTCCAGCGCCCCGTCAGCGGTGAGTTACGGCCAGCGGTTCACCATCTCGACCCCGAACGCGACCAGTATCGTCCGGGTGGCACTGGTCAAGGCGGGGTCGGTCACCCACTCGAACAACTTCGACCAGCGCTACGTGGACTGCACGTTCACCGAGGGCAGCAGTTCGCTCAGCGCGACCGCGCCGCCGGACAGCAACCACGCCCCGCCCGGCTGGTACATGCTGTTCCTGGTGAACTCGGCCGGCGTGCCGTCGGTGGCCAGCTGGGTCCGGGTCAGCTAGCGTGCGACGCTGGCTGCTGCTGACCGTGCCAGCTCTGGGCGCGGCCGCCTGCCTGATCGTGCTGGCCGGCGGGCTGTCCGTGACCCGTGCGGCGGCCACTCCGGCCGTAGGCGGCGCCGGGCTGGTGCATGTCCTCCCCCAGGGCAACCGGGTGGTCAGCGGCCCGCGGCTGGCCGAGGTCAACGGCCTGGCCGATGGCATCGGCAGCCTGTGGCTGACCGGCGGCAGCGGCACCCAGAACCACCTGCTCTACGCGGTGAACCCGGTGACCAGCCGGATCGACGCCACCGTCACGCTGCCGTCCCGCCAGGTCATCAACCCCGGTGACCTGGCCGCCGGGCCAGGCGCGGTCTGGGTGGCCGTCGGGGCCAGCCTGTACCGGGTCGTGCCCGGCCTGTCCGGCACCGCGGTGACCCACCCGTTCGCCACGCTGCCGCTTGATGGCCTGATCGGCGACGTGGTCACCGCGGCCGGGGCGGTCTGGGTGGACGACACGGTGCACGGCACGGTGTACCGGTACGCGGCAGCCACCGGGCGGCTGGCCGCGACGGTCCGCGTGGGCGGCACGGCCGGCCCGATGGCCGTGGGCGACGGCGGGGTGTGGGTGGCCGACCCGGACGCGCGCACCGTGTCCCGGATCAGCCCGGCCCGCGACCGGGTGGACGCGGTGCTGACCCTGCCCACGGCGCCCACCCACCTGGCCGCGACCGGTGACCGGCTGTGGGCGACCGGCGGGACGGACGGCGTGCTGGTCATCGGCCCCGGCCGCCAGGTCCGCACCGTGCCGGTCGGCGGGCAGCCCACCGGCCTGGCCGCCGCGGGCGGCTCGGTCTGGGTGGCCAGCACCGGGGCCGGCACACTGAGCCGGATCGACGCGCGGGGGGCGGTGCTGGCCACGGTGCGGGTCGGCGAGCGGCCGTACGCGGTGGCCGCCGGCCCGCAGGGCGTCTGGGTCGCGGTCCTCGGCCAGCCGGTGATGGATGCCGCGGCGCTGCCGGGCGGCCGGAAGCTCAGCTGGCTGCTCCGGCTGTGCGGCATCGGTTAGCGCAGCAGGCCGGTCAGGATCCGGGTCAGCGCCCGGTCGAACAGCAGTTCGGCCGGGGCGCGCGACTCGGCCAGCGCGGCCGCCAGCTGCGGGTGCTGCCCCCCGGCCGCGATGTTGATCAGGTAGCTGGCCAGCGAGCCCTGCCACTGCCCGGTGTCCTGGCCGGCCCGCTGCTGGCTGATCTCGGTCTCCGCGAGCAGCCGCACCGCACCGGAGAACAGGCCGATCGTCTCCAGCTTCTCCGGCCCGGTCAGCCCGGTGCCGTCCAGCGCGGCCAGCGTGTGCTCGATGTAGGCCACCGCGTTCGGCCCGGGCAGCCCGCCGGTGGCCGGCACGTCGAGCAGCCACGGGTGCCGGTGGTAGATGGCCCGGCCCTGGTGCGCCAGCCGGAGCAGATTGGCCACCGGGCGGCCCGGCTCGGGCCCCGCATAGCGGTACTCCCCGTACACCTGATCGGCCATCAGCTCGACCAGCTCATCCCGGGTGGCGACGTACCGGTACAGCGAGGCGGCCGCGGTGCCGACGGCGGCTGCGGCCGAGCGCATGGTCACCGCGGCCAGGCCGCTGCTGTCGGCCAGCGCGACGCCGGCCGCCGCGATCTCGGCCCGGCTGTGCTCCGGGCCGGCCCGCGGGTCGCCCGCTCCGGGCGGGTCCAGATGCTCTGCTGCTTCGCCATCATTGCGAACACTGTACTCAGTGACGTAGCCTGGACATATGGCGAACAACGATCGCAGTTTCGAGGACGGCCCCTGGACCCCGACGCAGTACGCGCACAACGCCCAGGTACGGATCGCCTACGACACGCTGGACGGCCCGGCCGGTGACCCGCTGCTGCTGGTCATGGGGCTGGCCGTGTCCCGGTTCTGGTGGCCGGCCGGGCTGGCCCAGGCGTTCGCCGGCCAGGGCTTCGCGGTGGCCCGCTACGACCAGCGGGACGCCGGGCAGTCCACCCGGATGCCGGACACCGGGGCCAGCCACCCGTTCGCCGCGGTGGCCCGCAAGCGCGGCGCGTACTCGGCTGAGGACATGACCGACGACGCGGTGGCCGTGCTGGACGCGCTCGGCTGGGACCGGGCGCACATCTTCGGCGCCTCGCTCGGCGGGCAGCTCGCGCAGCGCATCGCGCTCCGGCACCCGGACCGGGTGCTCAGCGTGGTGTCGGCCGCAGCGCTGCCCAGCGACGTGTCCGGCCTCGGCGGCGGCCGGTACGTGCGCTTCGGCCTGCTGGCCAAGCTGGCCCGGATGAAGGTCCCGGCGGGGCGGGATGGCGACGTCCAGCTCTCCCTGGCCGTGGCCCGCGAGATCGCCTCGCCCGCCTACCCGTTCGACGAGACCGCCGCGCGGGAGTGGATCGAGCGCGAGGTGGACAGCGGCCCCCGGGACACCAAGGCGCAGAGCAGGCAGGTCGGTGCGCCATGGCACGGCCCGGAACTGCGCGAGCTGGACAAGCCGGTCCTCGTGCTGCACGGCGACCAGGACCCTATCCTGCGGGTCAGCGCGGCGCGCGCCACGGCCCGGGCCATCGACGGCGCCCGCCTGGTCATCCTGCCCGGCGTCGGGCACGACCTGCCCGCCCCGCTGTGGCCCGAGATCGCGCGGCTGGTCAGGGAGAACGCGGACCGGGCGCCCCAGCCGTCCGGGTCGCAGCCGCGATGATCCGATCCAGCAGGCCGCCGCGGTCACGGCGGCCTGCTCCCCGCTCATCCCCCCAGCATGCCCGGTGACATACTCGCTACGGTGCTCGCCATTGTCTGGGCGCTCGCATCGGCCCTCGGGTACGGCGCGTCGGACTACGCGGCCGGCCTGGCCACCCGGGCGGCCAGCGTCATCCGGGTGACGATCCTGGGCGAGGCGGCCAGCGTGGCGACCCTGCTGCTGGTGGTGCCGTGGGTCAGCACCGAGTTCCCGTCGTGGCCCTCGGTGGCCTGGGCGGCGGCCGCCGGACTGGGCGGTGTGACCGGCGCGATGGCGCTCTACCTGGGTTTCCGGCACGCGGCATTCAGCGTGGCCGCGCCGCTCAGTGCGGTGGCGTCGGCCGGGTTCTCGGTGCTGGCCGGGCTCCTGTTCGGCGAGCATCCCAGCGCGCTCGCGCTGACCGGGATTGCGCTGGCGCTGCCCGCCATCGTCGCCGTATCGGCCGGCCCGGGCGGCGAGCCGGGAAGCGGGGAACCGGGCCACCAGGCCGCCGGGGCGGGCTACGGCCTGGCCG
The DNA here is from genome assembly GCA_963834705.1 of uncultured Actinomycetes bacterium. Taxonomy (GTDB): domain Bacteria; phylum Actinomycetota; class Actinomycetes; order Streptosporangiales; family Streptosporangiaceae; genus RYN-230. The sequence goes on along the minus strand of CAWICV010000013.1, from coordinate 233,523 downwards.
CCGGGGCCGGCTTCGCCGTACTGTTCATCGCCCTCAACCGGTCCGGTTCCGGGCATGACCTGTGGCCACCGGTCATCGCGCAGCTGATCGGGCTGGCCGCGCTGTGCCTGGTGGGGGCGGTGAGCCACCAGCTGAAGCCGCCGCCGCGGCGGGCCGGCTGGCTGGCCGTCCTGGCCGGGGCGACCGGCGCGGCCGGCACGGCCTGCTACTTCGTCGCGACGCACGAAGGCCTGCTCGCGGTCACCGCGGTCATCACGTCGCTGTACCCCGGATCGACGATCCTGCTGGCCCGGGTGCTGCTGGGCGAGCGGCTGACCAGGATCCGGCTGGCCGGGCTGGGCCTGGCCGCGGCGTCGGTTGCGCTGATCGCGGTCGGCGGGGCGGGCTAGCCGGGCTGGCAAGCCCGGCGCCGGGCCGCCCCCTCCACCTGCCCGCGCCCCCCGCACCGGTCCCGTTATACTCGGTATATTCGGCGGCACACGGTCCGGGTGCGGTGTCATGACGGTTGATTTTGCCCTGCTCGCAGTGCTGGCTAACGGACCGCGGCCGGGATCGTGGCTCGGCGAGGAACTGGCCACTGGCCGCACCGGGCCGCCCGCACCGAGCGCCGGCCAGGTGTCCGCGGCGCTGGGCCGGCTGGCCCGGGCCGGGCTGGTGGCCGCCAACCGGGGGCACGATCCGGGCCAGTTCCGGATCACCGCCGGCGGGCAGCGGGAACTGGCCGGCTGGCTGCGCACTACCCCGGATCCGGTCTCCGGCCATGACCTGCTCATGAAGGTCCTGCTGGCCAGGCAGGTACCGGGCACCGACGTGCATGACGTGATCCAGTCGCACCGCCGCTGCCTGATGGAGTCGATGCAGCGGCGGACCCGGATCAACCGGGGTACTGGCGTTCAGAATCTGAGCCTGGCCCTGGCCAGTTACGCCGAGCTGTACCGGCTGGATTCGGTGATCAGGTGGCTGGACACCGCGGACGGTCTCGTCGGCTGGGTTTCGGACGCCGACCGGGACCTGGCCGTTGCCCGGCTCCGCGAGCACTTCGCGGTGGGCCGGCTCAGCCACGCGGAACTGGACGAGCGGCTCAGCGCCGCGCTGACCGCGCAGACGCCTGGCGATCTTCGCGGCCTGCTGGCCGATCTGCCCTGACCGGCTGGCCGCGCCGCATCGATACCGGCTATCCGTTACTGCAGGTAGCGGACACCTACCGGCGTGTAGTCGCAGCACACAAAAAGGGCATTGTGGTCTTGCTCACAGATCACTAACTACGCTCTCATTAAGCATGACCGACACGCTGGAACCGATGACCGTTGCCGCCGTCGAAGAGCGGCGGAAGCTGCAGCGCCACTTCGGCCGGTTCGACATCTTGTTCTTCCTGGTCTGCACGATCGTCGGGGTGGACACCATCGCCACCGTGGCGCAGGGCGGCGGCCAGGCGTTCACCTGGATGATGATCTTCGCGGTGGTGTTCTTCGTCCCGCAGGCGCTGCTGTTCGCCGAGCTGGGTGCGGCGTTCCCGCAGGAAGGCGGGCCGTACTACTGGACCCGGCTGGCGTTCGGGCACCTGGCCGGGGCGGTGAACAACTTCCTGTACTGGATCACCAACCCGGTGTGGATCGGCGGCACGCTCACCATCAGCTGCATCGGCGCGGTCGAGGTGTTCTTCAACCACGGCGCCGCCGTGCCCACGGCGGTCTGGTTCATCATCGCGCTGGCCTTCGTCTGGCTGTCCATCGTCGCGGCCATCACGTCGTTCAGCGTGGGCAAGTGGCTGCCCACGGCGGGCGCGTTCGCCCGGTTCGTCCTGCTCGCCCTGTTCACCGTCTCGGTCGTCATCTTCGCCATCAAGCACGGCGCGCAGGGGCTGGGCGCCAGCGGGTACAAGCCGACGACAAGCGGCTTTGTGCTGCTGGTCGGCGTGCTGCTGTTCAACTTCGTCGGCTTCGAACTGCCGAACAGCGCGGGCGAGGAGATGGTCAACCCGCAGCGTGACGTGCCGTTCGGCATCGCCCGGTCCACCGTGCTCAGCGTGGCCCTGTACGCGCTGCCCGTGCTCGGCATCCTGGTCGTGCTGCCGGCCAGCGCGGTGACCAACTTCAGCGGGTTCGTCAGCGCCATCCAGGACGTGTTCACCGTGTACGGCGGGCACGTCAACGCGTCCGGCGCGGCCACCCTGACCGGCGGTGGCCTGATCCTGGGCGACGCGATGGCCATCCTGTTCATCATCTGCCTGATCACCTCCGGCGCGACCTGGATCATGGGCTCGGATCGGGCGCTGGCCGTGTCCTGCTACGACGGCTCGGGCCCGCGTTCCCTGGGCGTGATCAACGCCCGCTATGGCACGCCGGTCCGGGTCAATGTGGTCAGCGGCATCGTGGCCAGCGTCGTGGTCGTGCTGGCCCACCAGATCACCAGCGGCAACGCGGCCAAGTACTTCGACGCGGTGCTCGGCGTGACCATCTCCACCACGCTGATCAGCTACCTGCTCATCTACCCGGCGCTGTGGAAGCTGCGCCGCAGCCATCCGGAGACGCCACGGCCGTTCCGGATGCGGTGGCACCGGCCGATCACTGTGGTGCTGATGATCCTGGTCGCGATCGCCACCGTGCAGCTCATCGCGCCCGGGCTGGGCAGCTCGTGGTTCGGCAGCGACTTCCGCCCGGAAGGCTGGACGTACGGCCAGCGGTTCACCTACCTGTGGACCGAGCTCACCCCGGTGCTGATCTTCATCGTGATCGGCACGCTGTTCTGGTGGCTGGGCCGGCGGACCCGGGCGGAGTCCGCCGGCCCGGCGGCGGTTACCGCAGCACCGCCGGAGCAGCCGTGATCTTGCCGATGTCCGGCGCGTAGTAGGACGGGTGGCCGCGTCAGCCGGCCGAGGCCAGGTCGTCGTTAGCCTGCTTGGCCCGGAGGCCGGCCACCCAGGCCAGGCCACGCTGCCCGTGCCGCACCTGCGCGGCGGCCCGGCCCAGGCCGAGGTGCTGTTCGGCGCGGGGCAGGCCGGGTGGTCGCCGGCTTCCGGCGAGCTGACCGTGCACCTGGCCGCGGCCCCAGCCGCCTGCCTGCTCCGCCTCACCCCAGCCTGAGCCCCACCGGGCCGCCTCGTTGACAGCGCCGCCCATAGGGAAATAGCTTGTTAGCTATGTACCAATACGTGGTGGCCGACGTGTTCACCAGCACACCGCTGGAGGGCAACCCGGTGGCTGTGGTCACGGACGCCGATGGCCTGCCGCCGGCACGGATGCAGCAGATCGCCCGGGAGTTCAACCTGTCCGAGACCGTCTTCGTGCTGCCAGCCGGAGAGGGCCCGGACGCGCGGGTCCGCATCTTCACCCCGGCCGCCGAACTCCCCTTCGCCGGGCACCCGGTACTCGGCACGGCGTACGTGCTCGGCGCGGCCGGAGCTCAGGAGACGATCCGGCTGGAAACCGGGGCGGGCGTGATCCGCGTCGACCTCACCCGGGAGAACGGGCGGATCGTGTCCGGCCGGATGCGGCAGCCGATCCCGGTCCGGGTGCCTTACGACCGGACCGCTGACCTGCTGGCGGCGCTGGGCGTGAAGTCTGCCGAGCTGCCGGTGGAGGCATACCGGAACGGCCCGCAGCACGTCTACGTGGCGCTGGCCAGCGAGCAGGAAGTGGCCGCGCTGCAGCCGGATCTGGGCGCGCTGGGCAGGCTGCCCGCCATCGGGGCGGTCTGCTTCGCCGGCACCGGCCGCCACTGGAAGGCCAGGAACTTCGCGCCCGGGCTCGGCGTGCCCGAAGATCCCGCCACCGGCTCGGCGGCTGGGCCGCTCGCCGTGCACCTGGCCCGGCACGGCCGGATCGCGTTCGGCCAGGAGATCGAGATCAGCCAGGGTGCCGAGATCGGCCGCCCGTCCATGCTGTATGCCCGGGCCACCGGGGACGGTGACCGGATCGACTCGGTCGAGGTCGCCGGGGCGGCGGTCGTCGTCGCCCGCGGTGAACTGGATGCTTGACGCCACCGTGCTGGCCGCGCTGGCCAGCCCGAAACGGCTGCAGATCCTGGACTGGCTGCGCGATCCGGTGGCGCACTTCCCGCCGCAGCGTGACGGCGACCTGGTCGAGGACGGCGTCTGCGTGCTGTTCATCGCGAACAAACTCGGCGTCGCCCAGCCGACCGCCACCGCACACCTGCAGGCGCTGGCCCGCGCCGGGCTGGTCACCGCCAAACGGATCGGCCAGTGGACGTTCTACAAGCGCAACGAGGCGGGCCTCACGGCCCTGAAACAGAAAGTCGCGGAGGAGCTATGACGGACAAGGTTCCGGTCGCATTGCCGGCGGCCCCGCCGGGCGGCCCGTACTCACCCGGCCTGGTCGTCGGTGAGTGGGTCTTCCTGGCTGGCCAGACTGGCGCGGGCAGCACCATCGAGGAGCAGGCCACGGACGCGCTCGGCAAGGTCGGGGCGCTGCTGGCCGCGGCCGGGACCGGGCTCGCTGACGTTGTGTCGTGCCTGGTCCATCTGGCCGACCTGGCCGACTTCGAGCGCTTCAACGCGGTGTACGAGCAGCACTTCGCCGAGCCACGGCCGGTGCGGACCACGGTGGGCGCGGCCCTGCTCGGCGGCGCAGTGGTGGAAATCACCGCCACCGCCCGCCGAGCCAGCTGATCACCCGGCAGGTGCCGCCGGCCCAGTGGGCCGACGCGTACACTCGGCAGCCCGGCGACATCACGACCGTACTGGCGTTCTGAAGGAGGGGTCCGGAGGCATGAGTGAGGGCGGGCCGGCCAGCGGCGATCCGGCCGGGGCGCCGCTGTGCGAGGCGGCGGACCTGGCGGTGGTGGTGCGCTGGGAGCGGGACGGCACCGGACTGCGCGGGCAGGTGCTGGCGGAGAACGTGAGCGGCCGGGTATGCCGGCTGCCGGGCAAGCCGGAGGTCACCCCGCTGGCCGGGGACGGCACGCCGCTGGCCGCCCGGACGGTGATCACGCTGGATTGGCGGTCCCCCGGTTACGTGCTGCTGCGGCCGGGCCAGCGGGCCGCCGCACCGGTGGGCTGGGCCAGCTGGTGCGGGCGGCGGGCGGGCGGCCGGGCCCGGGTGGCCTGGGAGGGCGGCGAGGCCGTGGCTGAGGTGCACGGGGCGGCCCAGCCGGAATGCTCGCCCGGGGCACCGGACAACCTGGTGTCGTCCTGGTTCGAGCTGATCGGCTAGCCCGGCCGGTTAATTTTCTGCCGCGGCGGCGTCTCAACCGGTGAGCTGCGGCCCCTTAGGCGCGTTATGTGGGTTGATATCCCGGCCTCGCCTTGACCGTGAGGTGGCCTCTGCGAGAGACAAGAGGTTGTCGAAGTCCCTTGTGTCGCAGAGGCCATCCCCATGCTGCCAACCGAAGACCTGTTCGTCTACGTCTACGTGCTGATCCACGACTTGATCATGGCCGGGGCCATCGCCATCCCGGCCCGGCCGGGCCCGGAACCGGCCTGCAGCGATGCCGAGCTGCTGGCCATCGCGCTGGTGCGGCACCTGCTGGGCCGGCGCAGCGAGGCCGGGTTCTTGGCCGAGGTGGCCCGGGACTGGGCGCACCTGTTCCCGCGGCTGCCGCACCAAAGCGAGGCCAACCGGCGGATCCGCTGGCTGTGGGGCACGTTTGAGCAGTTCCGCGCCCACCTGGCCGGGCTGGTCCCCGAGGATGACTGCCAGCAAGTCGACACGACCGCGCTGCCGGTCAAGCACCCCTCCCGGGTCCGCGGCGCGGACGGCTGGACCGGGCCGGGCAACGACCTGGCCGCCCGGTTCGGCCGCGACGCCGCGCACGCCGAATGGTTCTACGGGTTCCGGCTGGCCATCAAGACCGACCTCGGCTCGCGGATCGTCCGCGCCTGGAGCATCGTCCCGGCCGCGGTGAATGAGCGCGAGGTCGCCGAAGACCTGCTCCAGGCCGGGCCGGCGCCCCGCGACCTCCTTGCCGATAAGGGCTTCAACGGCACGGACTTCGCCGAGGCCCTGGCCGGCCGCGGCACCGCCGTGCTCATCCCGCCCGGCAAGCACCAGCGCGCCAGCATGCCCCCGATCCTGCAGAAGATCATCGCCGAGTGGCGCAACCGGGTCGAGACCACCTTCAAGGAGATCACCGGCCAGATGGAGCTGGCGCGGCACGGCGCTCACACCTTCTGGGGCCTGCTCACCCGGGTCGCCGCGACCATCGCTGCCCATACCCTCATGCGCCTGTGCTTCGCCACGATCTGGGGCGGTGGCCCCGGGAGGGTGCCGGTTCCAAACTGGGATCGCAGCCACCGCGGCGGCGGGGGCGGCAGGGCTGAGCCTGTACGGGTTTTACCGCGACGCTGCGCGCCCATGTATGTCACGCAGGTTGAATGGGCAGCCGGTCCTGTGAGGGGTCTGGTATTCGTCCTAACGGTGAACATGGGACGCCCTCATGCGAAAGGGGAATAGTCATGGCTGTATATGCGGCCCTGCTGTATATGCCGGAGGGCAGCGACTGGATGACGCCGGAGGTCCGTGAGGAGCATCGCGGTTTCGGGGCGGCGGCCTCGGCGGTGATCCGGGGTGCGGCGGCGTTGTATCCGGCCGGTTCGGCGACCACGATTACCGTCGCCGGTGGTCCCGGTGGTGACGTCATGATCACCGACGGCCCGTACGCAGAGGCGAAGGAGATCCTCATCGGCCTGTACCTGCTCGAGGCGGCCGACCTGGACGAGGCGATCGGCTGGGCGGCACGGATCCCGACCGCTTGGCACGGCAAGGTCGAGGTGCGCCCGGTGCTGCCGATCGGCAGCAGGCCGTTTTGACAGTGACGCCGGCCGAGCAGCTGGCCGAGACGGTCCGCGTTGAGGGCGCCCGGGTGCTGGCCACGCTGGTCCGCACGCTGGGCAGCCTGCAGCTGGCCGAGGACGCGGTGCAGGACGCCGCGGTGGCCGCGCTGCAGACCTGGCCACGCGATGGGATTCCCGGCGACCCGCGGGCGTGGCTGACCGTCACGGCCCGGCACAAGGCGTATGACGGGCTGCGGCGCGAGGCGGCCCGGCCGGGCAAGGAACTGGCGGCCGCCGGGGGCGCTGCGCCGGTGGCGCCCGATCTGGCGCCGGAGGTACTGGATATGGTCGAGCCCGACACCGTGGTCCGTGATGACCAGCTGCGGCTGATCTTCACCTGCTGTCACCCGGCGCTGGCGCGCGAGGCGCAGGTGGCGCTGGCGCTGCGGACGCTGGCGGGACTGGATGTGGCGGCGATCGCGCGCGGGTTCTTGGTGCCGGAGGCGACGATGGCCAAGCGGCTGACCCGCGCCAGGCAGAAGATCGCCCAGGCGCGGATCCCGTACCGGGTGCCGCCGGATGCCGAGCTGCCCGGCCGGCTGGCCGCGGTGCTCGCGGTGGTGCACCTGATCGCGACGGAAGCGCATGCGCCGAGCGCGGGCGAGCAGGTCGCGCGGGTCGATCTGGAGGCCGAGGCGGTGCGGCTGGCCCGGCTGCTGAACGAGCTGATGCCCGGCGAGCCGGAGGTGCTGTCGCTGCTGGCGCTGCTGCTGTTCACCGCCGCGCGGCGGCCCGCGCGCACCGATGCGGCCGGGGACCCGGTTCCGCTGGCCGGCCAGGACCGGTCGCGGTGGGATCACGCGGCGATCGGCGAGGCGTCGCGCCTGCTGGCCGAGGCGGTGCGGCGATCTGCGGGCGTGGCCGGCCCGTACCAGTTGCAGGCGCACCTGTCAGCTTGTCACAGCACCGCGCCCAGCTATCAGGACACCGACTGGGACCGCGTCGTGGGGCTCTACGACCTGCTGCTGAGCCTGTCCGCGAACCCGGCCGTGGCGTTGAACCGGGCCGTGGCGGTCGGAGAACGCGACGGACCCGCCGCCGGGCTGGCGGCGGTGGACGCCATCGCCGGGATGACGCGCTCGCACCTGTGGCACGCCGCGCGGGCCGAGGAGCTGCGCCGCCTGGGCGAAACCGGGCCGGCACGCGACGCATTGCGGGAGGCGGTGGAGCTGGCGCCGACCGCCCCCGAACGCAGGCTCCTGGCCCGCCGCCTCGCCGAGATGCCGCCGCGCTGACGATTCGGCGTCGCCGGTGTCCTGTCCCGCCGCGCGTCTTCGTCCTCGATGTGGAACAGGAAATGAGGCATCGAGGAGGACGAGATGACTGCCCTGACCACCGACCCGCCGCCGGCGGCGAGGGCCGGCACGCCACAATCGCAGACCGGCTCGCCCCGCCGCCCGCGGGTGACGCTGATCGTCGGCTCGCTGGCCGGCTTCATGATCGGCCTGGACGCCACCGTGGTGGCCACGGCGCTGCCCACCATTCACGCCACGCTGCACGCCAGCGCGTCGGCGCTGGGCTGGACGGTGTCCGCCTACAGCCTGGCCTTCGCCGCGCTGATCATGACCGGCACCGCGCTGGGCGACAAGTTCGGCCGCCGCCGGGTGTTCCTGGCCGGCTTCGCGGTGTTCACCCTCGCCTCGGCGGCGTGCGCGCTCGCCCCCGGCGCGACCGCCCTGATCGCCGCTCGCGCGGTGCAGGGCGCCGGCGGCGGGATCGCCACCCCGCTGAGCCTGGTCTTGATCACCGAGGCGTTCCCGCCGCAGCGCCGCGGCGCGGTGGTCGGCGCCTGGGGCGCGATCACCGGCGTCGCCGTCGGCTTCGGACCGGTGATCGGCGGCGCGATCGTGCAGGGCATCGCCTGGCCATGGGTGTTCTGGGTGAACGTCCCGATCGGGATCATCCTGGTCACCCTCGGCCGCCGGCTGCTCGCCGAAAGCCGCGGCCCGTCCCGCCGGCTCGACCCGGCCGGCCTGCTGCTGGCCATCGGAGCCGTCTTCGCGATCACCGATGCGCTGCTGCGCGGCCCGCAAGCCGGCTGGCACAGCGCCGAAGTGCTGAGCCTGTTCGGGATCGGCGCCGCCCTGGCGGCCGCCTTCGTGCTCGCCGAACGCCGCTCGGCGCACCCGATGGTGCCGCCCCGCCTGCTAGCCAACCCGATGCTGCGCGCCGCAGCGAGCACCCGGTTCCTGCTGTTCGCCACGATCCTCGGGTCAGCGTTCATGGTGCCGCAGTACCTGCAACTGGCCCACGGCTTCAGCCCGCTGCGGACCGGCCTGGGCCTGCTGCCGTTCACCGGCCCGATGATGCTGATCGCGCCGATCGCCGGCAAAATCGCCGACCGCTTCGGCGAGCGCGGGCCGATCATGGCCGGGTTTGCCCTAGACGCAGCCGGCTTCACCCTGCTCGGCCTGACCGTCACCGCCACCAGCGGCTACCTCACCGTGGCGGCCCCGCTACTGCTCGCCGGAGTGGGCGTCGGACTGGCCGTGCCGACCACGGTCTCCGCCTCCTTGCGCGCCGTCGGCCCGCAGCAGGTCGGCCTGGCCAGCGGCGTCGGCTCCACGCTGCAGAACATCGGCGGCGTGTTCGGCGTCGCCACCGCCGCCGCGGTCTTCGCCGGCGCCGGCAGCTACCTCAGCCCCGGCGACTTCGTCCACGGACTGCGGCCCGCGCTGCTGGCCCTGGCCGCGCTCGCCGCTCTCGGCGCGCTCGCCGGACTCGCCGTCCGGCACCCGGCCACGACATCGCAGTAGCCCGCACACTCGCCGATCCGCACGGGATCCCGTGCGGATCGGCGCTGTCGACCCGGCGCAGCATGGGGATGGCCTCTGCGATACAAGGGACTTCGACAACCTCTCGTCTCTCGCACAGGCCACCTCATGGTCAAGGCGAGGCCGGGATATCAACCCACATAACGCGCCTTAGTGGGTAAGCAAGCCGCCCTGAACCGGGCGAACCGAAAGTGTCGTACACCCGTGATGTAGTCAGACGGAGAAGTTGAGGAGGCCCACGATGAATCACCTCAGCATCAGTGCAGTGCGGGCCGACGCTTTGTTCGTGTCGTCGCTGCAGCGATCCGACCGGCCCAGCACCGGCCAGGTCCGGCAGGCCGTGGCGGCCGCCGTGCACCAGTTCGGCGGACGGGGCTGCATCGGCCTGGTCGCGCAGGAGTTCGGCGAGCACCCGGAACTGGCCGCGGCGCGGATGCGCTGGGCGCTGCGGCTCGCCGGCGGCGCCTTCGCCGGGCCAGGCCAGCCCGAGCCGGCCGCGACGGCCGGGACCGCCAGGACCGCCGCGACGGCCGCGCCCGCCGGGGCAGCGTGCTGCCACCCGCACGCCGCCTGAATGGACCTCGATTCCCCGAACAGCCGGGTAACCGCCATAGTTGAGCCACTAGACCCAGCCAAGGGGGCATTATGGCGGGCCCGATGCGGATTCCGGGGTTCCGGCGGGACGTGGCCAGCCCGCCGGCGGCCGATGTGGTGGCCGCCGAACCGGCGGCCGATACGGCGGCGGCCCCGCCGGTCATCGCGACCACGCCAGTCAACCGGTGGGTAATCGCCCTGGGCGGCGCCGCCTTCGCCGTCGAGATGGCCCTGTGCACCAGGTACGGCTTTCACCGCGACGAACTGTACTTCCTGGACTCTGCCCGGCACCTGCAGGCCAGCTACGTGGACCAGCCGGTGCTGACGCCACTGCTGGGCTGGGTGTCGCTGAAGCTGTTCGCCGTGTCGCTGCCCGGGCTGCGGGTCTGGCCCGCGCTGGCGGCGTGGGCGACCGTGGTGGTGGCCGGGCTGACCGCGCGGGAGTTCGGCGGCGGCCGGCGGGCGCAGCTGCTGGCCGGGATCGCCGCCACCATGCCGGCCCTGCTGGCCATCGACCACCAGTTCGGGCCGACCGCGTTCGACGTGCTGGCCTGGGCCGGCCTGGCCTTCGTGGTGGCCCGCATCGGGCGGACCAGCGACACCCGCTGGTGGCTGCTGGGCGGCGTGGTCCTCGGCCTCGGGCTGGCCAACAAGCACAGCGTGGGCTTCTTCGGCCTCGCGGTGTTCATCGGCGCATTGCTCAGCGGCGGCCGCCGGCTGGTGCTGAACCGCTGGTTCGCGGCCGGCTTCCTGATCGCGGCGCTGTTCACCATCCCGGACATCTGGTGGCAGGCGACGCACGGGTGGGCCACGATCGCCATGACCCAGCAGCTCAACCAGGAGAATGGCGGCCTCGGCAACATCCCGAGCTGGATCATCGGCCAGCTCATCATGTCGGCGATCGCCCTGGTCCCGGTGTGGCTGATCGGGTTGCGCTGGCTGTGGCGCTCCGGCCGGCCGTTGTGGAAGTCGCTGGCCTGGGCCTACGGGCTGCTGTTCGTGTTCTTCATGCTGACCTCCGGCTCGAAGATCTACTACCTGGCCGGGGCGTACATCTACCTGCTGGCCGCGGGGGCGGTGGCCATCGACGGCTGGCTGGCGGCCCGGCCGGGCCGGTTCCGCAACCTGCTGATCGCCATCGGGATCACCGTCGTGGCGGGGCTGCCGCTCACGCTGCCGGTGCTGCCCGCGAGCGACGTCGGCTGGACCTACGCGGTCAACCAGCAGAGCGGCGAGTCCATCGGCTGGCCGCAGCTGGTCAGCACCGTCCGCGGCGTGTGGCTATCCCTGCCGCCCAGCCAGCGGGCCAACGCGGTGATCTTCACCGCTGACTACGGCGAGGCCGGGGCCATCAACGAGCTGGGCCGGGGCACCGGCCTGCCCACCGCGGTCAGCGGGCACAACACGCTCTGGTGGTGGGGGCCGGGCAAGCCGCACGCCACCACCGTGGTGGCGGTCGCGCCCGGGCCGATGGACGTCACCGGTTACGGTGCTTACCTGCGGCAGTTCTTCACCAGCGTCCGGGTGGCGGCCACGTTCTCCAACCCGTACCGCATCCACAACCAGGAATGGGGCGGGCACGTGTACGTGTGCACCGGGCCCCGGCACCCGTGGGCCCAGATGTGGCCCCAGCAGCGGCACTACGACTGACCGGCCACCCCTTCTGCCTGGCCCTGACGGACTAAGGCGCGCCGGTCAGGCGATCTTGCGGGCGCCGGGGCCGGGCACCGGGGTGACCTCGCGGGCATCGTCCAGCACGTGTCCCGCTTCGCAGGCCAGCTGCAGGTGCACCGGCTCGCCGCAGTCCCGGTGCCGCAGCTCGACCTGCGGCCCCGCCGGGCCGACCGCGTACTGGTTGCCCCACTCCAGCAGCGCGACCAGCGCCGGGTACAGGTCCAGCCCCTTGCCCGTCAGCCGGTACTCCCACCGGGCGCGCTGGCCCGCGTCCTGGTAGGGCACCTTGCGCAGCAGCCCCTCCCGGACCAGCCGGGCCAGCCGGTCGCTGAGCACCTGCCGTGGTATGCCGGTGCGGCGCCGCATGTCATCGAACCGGCGCACGCCGTTGAACGCCTCGCGGAGCACGAGGAACGTCGACCGCTCGCCGATGATCGCCACGGTCGCGCCGATCGCGCAGTTGGCCGAGTCGTAGTCCAGAATCCAGGGCCGTCCCATGATCGTATGCTAAGTCTAGTTGACAGACTCAGCAATCCGGGGACAAGCTGGGTCTGTGAACCGAACTCAGGGGGATCAGGTTCCCGGCGGCTCCGCTGCCACCATCCGGCCCTCCGGCTGCGCCGACCTGGCCGCGCTCGGCGCGTTCTTCGCCGGGCTGTCGCTGCGCACCCGGGTGCAGCGATTCTTCGCCCCGGTCAGCCCGGGGCCGGCCATACTGGGCCGGCTGGGCGGCGCGGCCGGCCAGGCCGACGTGCTGGTCGCGGTGCGCGGTGGCGTCATCATCGGCCACGCCGTGGCCGTGGACCTGGCCAGCCCGGAGGCCGGCCTGATCACCGACATCGGCGTGGTGGTGGCCGACGCCTGGCAGGGCCGGGGCGTCGGCGCCGCGCTGATGCGCGCACTGATCGGCCGGGCCCAGGCCCGCGGTGTGACCGCGGTCAGCATGGACGTGCTGCCCAGCAACCGCGCAGTGCTGGCCATGATCACCAACCACTGGGCGGCCGCGCGCACCGACCGGTCCGCGGACAGCGTGACCGTCCAGATCCAGCTACTCCCGCAGCAGCACGAACGCCAGCTGGCCCCGGCGGCCGCCGGCCACCGCGCGGCCTAGCCGGGCCGGGAGCCGAAAGGGCCCGGTAGCGCGCGGACCAGGTAGTCCCAGGCCTGCCGGACCTGACGCGGGCTGTAGATGTGCTCGCGCTTGGCCAGCGACTCGTCTTCCGGGGTCCACTGGTAGCCGGGGCCCAGCGACTGGGTCAGGATCTGCTGCTGGCAGGCGCGCTCCAGCAGGATGGCGGCTACCGTCGCGGTCTCCAGGTCCGGCCCGGTGCAGACGATCCCGTGATTGACCAGGAACAGCGCGGCGCCCTCGCCCAGCGTGCGGGCCACCGCGGCGCCCAGCTCGCGGGTCAGGATGAGGTCCGAGGTCTGGGTGAACCGCGGCACCGGCGGCGGGACGAAGTAGTTCGCCTCGTGGCTGACCGGCCGCAGCGGCTGCCCGCTGGCGCCGAGCGCCACCGCGGCCCGGCTGTGCACGTGCACCACGCCGCCGACATCGGGACGGGCCAGCATGACCTCGGTGTGGATCGGGTACTCGCTGTGCCGCGGGCCGGCGCTGGCCAGCACGTTGCCGTCCGGGCTGACCAGGTGGACCAGGTCGGCGGTGACTTCCTCCAGGCCCCACGACGCCTGCTTTATCCAGACCCCACGGCCGCCGGGGTCACGTACCGAGGCGTGTCCCCAGATCAGATCGTTGGCGCCGGAGGCGGCCAGGATCCGGGACGCCAGCGACACCGTCTGCCGGTAACTGTCTTCGGCCAGATCCGTCACGGATGTCAGTAGATCACGGGCCGAGCGCGCCCGGATCGGCCGGCACGTTCAACGGCGTGCTGCTGCAGTACGGTCAGCGGCACGATCTGCAGCGCGGCCTCATGGGTGGAGGCCAGCACCACGTGGGCCGCCGCGCCGTCCTGGTGCGCGCGCAGCCAGTTCCGCGCGGTCACGCACCAGCGGTCGCCGGGGACCAGCCCGGGGAAGTTGAACTGCGGCACCGGCGTGGTCAGGTCGTTGCCGATGCTGCGCTGGTGGGCCAGGAACTCCGCCGTCACCACCGCGCAGATGGTATGGCTGCCCAGGTCCTCCGGGCCGGTGTGGCAGCACCCGTCCCGGTAGAACCCGGTGACCGGGTCGGTGCCGCACGGCTCCAGCTCCCCGCCCAGCACGTTGCGATCAGCCATACCGGCACAGCCCGCTAGTCATCCGGGCCGAGCAGCGCGGCGCACACGTCGCTGATGTTGACCATGCCGATCAGCCCGGTGTCGTCCACCACCGGCAGGTGCCGGAAATGCCCGTTGGTCATCGTCCGGGCCGCGCTCCTGATGCTGGTCGTGGCCTGGATGACGGTTGGCTCCTCGGTCATCAGGTCGTGCACCCGGACGTCGTTCACGTTCTTGCCGTCCGCGACCACCCGGGCGATGTCCGCCTCGGTGATGATGCCCCGGGGCTGACTGGTCTGCGGGTCCACCACCATGAGCGCGGTGGCGCCAGCGTGTTTCATCAGGTAGGCGGCCGCGGCCACGTGGTCGCCTTGCTCCACCGTGGTCACCGGGGGGTGCATGACGTCCGCCACGGTGGCCGCCGCGGGCGGCTCGGGCTGCTGCGCAGCTGCTTGAGTCATGATGTTTCCCTTCCCGGCCTGGCGCCAATCGATCGGGCTAGCGCGCAGATTATGCCTCCGCGCCGCCGATGGCCAGACCGTCCCGGCCCGGGCGCAGCCGGCCCCAGCAGTAATCTCCCGCCCCGGTGCGCTCAATTATCACCCGGATAAAGTGGAGCAGAAGGTCACATGCGGCCGTGCGGAAAGCGAATTCGGGCCGCCCAGACTCGCCCGGGGTGGCCAATGCCTGGACTGTCCCACTTTGGGGGCGTACCTTGGTCTGCGGTTGATGAACCAGCCAGTTTTGGCCTTGCTCGGCTCGCATTACCGGCCCCCCACCCAGGCCGGCCAGCACCGGTCCTGGGGCGGCAGGGTAAGGACGTGCTCGATGCCTGAGCACAGATGGGAGCAACGACCGCGCCAGTACCGAGCTTCTGAATAAGCACGCCTGCTGCGGCTCCGGGGCGCATTTCAGCCGCATTCACCATGCACACCGACTCGGCGACACCAGCCAGAGGAGGCAATCCCCCGTGATATTCACGCGTACCCGCGGCCCGCGGAGGCGGGAGGTGGCCCGCACCTCTCTCATCTGTTAATCGAGGCGGTCCCGGCCAGAGTGTTGCAGCACCCGGCCGGGACCTATGTCGGATCAGCCCTTAGGAAGGAACCCCGACATGTTCAGTATTCCAGCTGCCGGGCTGGCGAAGAGCCTGATAGCGGTCACGATTTCGCTGCATCCCGCGGCCACGCACCACGCCGCGGAGAGCTACACGGTACAGGCGGGTGACACGCTGTCCGCGATCGCGGCGCACGAGTACGGCCGTGCCGCCGACTGGCCCGCGGTCTGGTGGGCCAACCGGCACCAGGTGAAGAACCCGTCGCTGATCACCGCGGGCCAGCGGCTGACCCTGCCCGCCTCGGGGGCGGTGGCGCCGTGGCTGGCCCGCGCGGCCACCGCGGCCATCCCGGCGGCGCCAGCGGCGGCGCCCGCCCCGGCCGAGCCGGCCTCGGCCACCTCCGCCGCCAGCAGCGCACCGGCCGGCCCGGCCCCGGCCCCGGCGCCCGCGCCGGCCGTGAGTTCCGCGGACGGGGTGAACTGGTCGGCCATTGCCGCCTGCGAGTCGGGCGGCAACTGGAGCGCGGACACCGGGAACGGCTTCTACGGCGGCCTGCAGTTCACCGAGGGGACCTGGCTCGGCTACGGCGGCGGCCAGTACGCGCCGTCGGCCAACCTGGCCTCCCCGGCGGATCAGATCGCGGTGGCCGAGCGGGTGCTGGCCGGGCAGGGCATCGGCGCCTGGCCGGTCTGCGGCGCCAACGGCTGACCCCGGCAGCGGCTAGCGCGGCCGGTGACGGCTGCGCTAGCCGCCGGGGTGGTGCACGTCGACCGCCGGCAGCGCGCCCACCTCGTGCTTGCTCAGGCTAAGCCGGATACCGTCATCGGTGCTGGTCACCGCGGTGACCGGGATGGCCACCTCCTTGCGGCCCCACAGGTGCCCTTCCTGCAGCAGCACGTGCGTTACATGGTGGCTGCCCGGGTCGATGACCAGGCCTTCGACGTGACCGATGGGGCCGTCGGTGGCGTGCACGTGCTCGCCGCGGCGCACCTCCACCTCGCCGACCGGGACCGTGTCGTAGGTGACGGTCTCGGACACCCCGTCGAGCAGCCGGTCCGGTACCCCATGGCCGCCGCCCATGGTGGAGTAGGGCCAGGTCAGCACCTGCTGCGGGCCGTAGGCCCCATAGCCCTGAGTGCCCGGCACGAACTGGGTCTCCTCGGCCGGGTCCAGGTGCGCGAACTCGGCCAGCGTGCAGCCGAGCCGGACCGGCTCACCCGCTGCCCCGGCGAAGACCAGGTCGATGGGCACCAGCCGGGCCAGGCCCAGCCGCCCCTTCGGCTCGACCACCAGATGGGTCAGCACGCCGGCCACCGGATCGACGACCACCCGGGTCAGCTCGCCGGCGTCCCCGTCGGTGCAGCTGACCTCGGACCCGATCGTGAACGTTTCCTCTGCCATAGCCACCCTCCTCGCCCCTCAGACCCTAGCCTGACCGGGCGCCCGGGACGGCTCGACCATGCCGCCGACCCGGTGCGGGAAACCGATCCGCAGCACCGCGGCCGCGGCCGCGGCGGCCAGCACCACCGCCGCGCCGACCAGCAGCGCGACCCGGTAACCATGCGCTAGCAATGGGGTCACCACGAGTGGTCCGAGGATCTGGCCGGTGCTGTAGCCGGTGGTCAGCACGGCGACCGCCCGCGGGTACTGCAGATGCGCGCCGAGGGCCAGCGCGAGTGAGGCTATGCCGAGGAAGGTGCCGCCGAACAGCACCGCGGACACCAGGGCCGGCCCGACGCCGGGAGCCAGCGCGGGCAGCGCGATCCCGCCGGCCTGGATGAGCAGCGCGGCCAGCAGCAGGGTAGGCCGGGCCCAGCGCCGGCCGAGCCGCGCCCACAGCGCCGGGGCGGGCAGCGCGGCCAGCCCGACCAGCACCCAGGCGCCGCTGCCGGCCCAGGCCGGCGCGTGCTCATTGATGGCGGCGACGAGGAACGTCCCGGCGATGATGTAGCCGACGCCCTCCAGCGAGTAACTGGCCAGCAGCGCGGCGAACCACCGGTGCGGGCTGGGCTGGCCCGCCGGCCGCTGCGCCGCGGCGGGCGCGGCAGCCGGCGCGGGCCGCAACGGCCAGGCCAGAACCATCAGGATGAACGCCAGTGCCGCGCAACTGACCCAGGCCGCGCGCCAGCCGGGAGTGGCCGGGAGCACGAGCACCACGGCCCCGGACAGTGTGATGCCCGCCCCGACGCCGCCGAAGCCCCAGCCGGCCAGGTGCTGGTCGCGGGCCGGCAGCCGGGTCAGCATCGCGGTCACCGCGATCATGAACACCAGGGCGCTGGCCACCCCGGCGGCCAGCCGGAGCGCGAACCAGAGGGCGTGGCTGCCGGTTGCGGCCATCAGCAGCAGCGTGCCGATCAGCACGACCTGCCCGGCCCGCAGCGTCAGCAGCGAGCGGAGCAGCGCCGGGGCGGCGATGCCGGCCAGCGCGCCGATCAGGTAGCCGAGGTAGTTGGCGGTGGCCAGCGCCGAGCCGAACTGCGCGGACAGCCCGGCCTGGGCATGCATCAGGGGCAGGATCGGCGTATAGGCGAACCGCCCGATGCCCATGCTGAGGGCCAGCGCCGCGGCCGCGCGCAGCACCAGAGCCCGCCGTGCCTGTGCCATGCCCTCGACGCTAAAGCAAGCTAGTGGCCGGGCCGGCCGGTGGGCGGCCGCCTGGCACGCGGGGCAGCCGCCCCTTCCGAACTATCTGGAATGAGTCAAGTTATCGTCGCCGACCAGCTCACCCGGCCCTGGGTTGAGCTCGGGCCGGAGCCGGGCGGCGTGGGCGGCGAAGCGGGCCCGGTATGTGGTCGCGCTCAGCCCGTAATGCGCCTTGAACCGGCGAGCGAAGTAGTTCTGGTCCGGCCAGCCGACGGCCCGGCCGATCGTGGTGACCGGCTGGTCGGTATGCAGCAGCAGGGTGGCGGCCGTCTCGGCGCGCAGCCGGGCCAGGTAGGCCATGGGCGGCAGGCCGGTGCCGGACTTGAATACCCGGACCAGGTAGCCGGGTGCGAGGTGCAGCTGATCGGCCAGTTCGGGCAGGGTCCAGCGGTGTGCGGGCGCGGCTTCCAGCAGCCGCATGGCCTGGCCGACCGCCGGATGGGCCGGGCCGGCGTCGGCCAGCGCGGAGGTCCTGGCCACGGTCCGGCCGAGCTGGCTGAGCAGCAGGGCCAGCCGCCCGACGATGTCGCCGCGGTGCGTGCTGGCCGGCTGGTGCCAGAGCAGGGCCAGCGCGGCCAGGTGGCTGCGGCATTCGGCTAACGTGTCCGGCGCCAGGTGCATGGTCAGCATGCCGTAGCCCTGGCCCAGGTAGGGGCCGGTCCACAGCAGGTAGCCGAGCAGCGGGTCCTCGCGAGTCCACATCAGCTCACGGCGGAGCAGCTCGCTGCTGAAGCAGCAGTTGTACAGCTCCAGGTCGGTGCAGTCGTAGTAGCCGTGCCATACGCCCGGGCGGAGCAGGATGGCGTCACCGACCGCGAGCCGCTGCGGGCCCGCCAGCGACTGGTGCACACCAGCGCCGCCGATGATGAATGCGATCTCCATGAAACTGTGCGTGTGCAGCGGCTGCACCCGGTGGTGCCGGTGGTACCCGGCGTAGGCGAATGCCCCCTCGTTGAAGTAGAGCTGGTCCCGGCTGGTGTCCAGCGGCATGTCCTCAATGCCCGGATCTTCCACCCGCGAAGCGTACCGCTCAGATCACGCCAAAGTTAATTTCGTGCTACCAACAGTTCATCTCGGCCTAGCGCTGGCCAGCGCGGACGGCGAATGATCCTAAACCACGCAGGCCACTTCATCCAGGAGATTGCCAGCATGACAAGCCTTGCCCAGCTACGCCAGCGGTATCACCCGGTGCTGGCGGCCATGCTGCTGCCGAGCCTGCTGCTGATCGGCCTGTTCAGCTATTACCCGGCGGTGCGCAGCCTGATCGGCGGGTTCTACCAGTGGAACGGCTTCACCCCGCCCACCTATGACGGCATCACCCAGTTCAGGCAGTACGTGCAGTCGCCCACGTTCGGCGGCGAGGCGAAGAACCTGGCCATCCTGGTCGGCGGGGGCATCCTGATCACGCTGGTGTCCCAGTTCACCGCGGCCGAGGTGGTCACGCACATGCCGCCCCGGGCCGGCACCGTGGCCAAGTACCTGCTGGTGCTGCCGATCGTGCTGCCGCCGCTGATCCTGATCGAGGTCTGGGCCTACCTGCTGCAGCCGCAGTACGGGCTGATCGACGTGTTCCTCGGCACGGCCGGGCTGCCCGAGCCGACCTGGCTGGCCAGCCCGCACCTGGCCCTGGTCAGCATCCTGCTGATCGGCTTCCCGTGGATCTCCAACCTGGGCTTCCTGATCTTCCTCGGCGGGCTGCAGAACCTGCCGAAGGATGTGCTCGACGCCGCCGTCATCGACGGCGTCGGGACACTCAAGCGGGTGCTGGCCATCGACATCCCGCTGCTGCTGCCCCAGTTCCGCATCGTGGTCATCCTGTCCGGCATCTACGCGGTGCAGAACTTCATCCCGATCCTGCTGCTGACCAACGGCGGCCCGGGCACGGCGACCCTGGTGCCCGGGCTCGACATGTACCAGTCCGCGTTCCAGAACGACCAGTACGGCTACGGCATGGCCATCGGCACCCTGCTCTTCGTGGTCATGCTCGTGTTCACCCTCATCGCCCTGCGGCTGCTCCGGCCACGCACCACCGCGTAGCCGGGACCGCCGCATCCCCGAATTCACCCAAACCCTCACCAGGAGGTGGGAACGAGTGCACACACGTCCCATCAGAAGACCGCTGACCGCGGCCGGGGCCCTGCTGCTGGCCGGCGGACTGGCGGCCGGCTGCTCATCCAGCGGGTCCGGCAGCAACGGCGCAATCGTCATCAAGGCAGTACTCCCGCCCAACACCGGCACGATCGACGCCAAGGCCAACGCCGGGATGAAGAAGCTGACCCTCGAGTACGAGGCCGCGCACAAGAATGTGACCGTGCAGTGGCTGCCGGAAAACAGCTCCAGCATCACTACCGCGAACGCCGCCGTGCAGAGCCAGGCGTCCGGTGGCAGCGCGCCAGACCTGGTCTGGGAGCAGTACGGCCCGGTCACCTCGGGCGCATTGCCGAACGGGCTGCTGCAGAACATCAAGCCCTACCTGGAGAAGCCCAACCCGTACGTGCCCGGCAACACGAGCTGGCTGTCGCTGTTCTCCCCCTCCACCGTGCCGTACATGACCTCACCGAACGGCAACATCGACATCATCCTCGGCTCGGACGTCGAGACCGGCATGTTCTACAGCAAGGCCGCGTTCGCCAAGGCCGGCATCACCACCGCCCCGGCCACCTGGGCCGACTTCATGACCGACCTGGGCAAGCTCAAATCGGCCGGGGTCAACCCGATCATCTTCGCCGACGGCGGCCCGTGTAACCCGTCCTGGTGGGAGCGGCTGGCTACCTCATCGCTGCTGGCCAACCAGGTCAGCCAGTTCAACGTGAACCACGCCCAGGTGACCAACGCGCTGGACGTCGCGGTCGGCATCCACAAGGGCATCATCAGCATGCACAACCCGCGCTACGCCGAGGTGTGGAAGCTGCTCGGCCAGTTCGTCCGGTACTCGGCCACCGGGCAGAGCGGCTACGACGCCTGCTCCGCTCCGACCGCCACCCAGCCGCCGCTGAGCACCCAGTCGCTGCTGGCCCAGGGCAAGGTCGGCGTGCTGTGGGGCGGCAGCTGGTACATCCCGCAGCTCAGCTCGGCGGGCTTTTCGACCAGCAAGTTCGGTGTGTTCCCCGAGCCGCCGATCACCACCGCGAGCACCCCGCTGGCCACCGGCATCTCGACCAAGGGCATCATCGGCGGCCCGAACGGCAACGGCCAGTGGGGCGTCACCTCCGAGCAGGCCGACCACACCATGACCCCGGCCAAGACCAAGGTGGTAATGAACTTCCTGGCCTGGCTGTTCACCCCGCAGCACCTGGGCTACTGGATCAACATCCAGAATTCCGGCGGCGAGATCGCGGCCGAGACAGCCGCGCCGGTCGTCAACCTGCCCGGGCTGAAGAGCCTGGTGCCCAGCGGCAAGGTGCCCACCGTGGTGGACGTGGTGCTCGACGACGTGCTGTCCACCGCGGCCACCAACCAGGGCCTGCGGCTGGTGCAGGACTACGTGAACGGATCGATGTCCTACACCTCGTTCGCCAGCGCGTGGCAGTCCCTGCTGACCGGCGCGGCGAACTCCTGGGCCACCGCGAATCATGTCGACCTCAGCAAGTACTGACCGGCCCCGGGTCAGCCCGGCCCGCCGCCCGGCCCCAGCCGGGCGGCGGGCCGGCCGCCCCGTCTCCCGGCACCGGCGCGGCTACCGCTGGATCGCGGTGGCGGCCGGTGTGCTGATTGTGCTGATGACCTACTTCCCGATCATCTTCGTGGTCTCGAACTCGCTGAAGACCGGGAGCAACATCTTCACCAGCGGCGTGTTCTCGCTGTTCACCCAGTTCGACTACGAGAACTATGTGCAGGCCTGGTCCGGCATCTCGGCAACGCTGCTGAACACGGTCATCGTGGCCGCGCTGTCCATCGCGGCGGGGGTCACCGCCGCGGCGCTCGGCGCGTACGCGTTCTCCCAGCTCACGTTCCGCGGCAAGAGCCTGCTGTTCCTGGCCTACATCGGGCTGCTGATGATCCCGTGGACGCTGACCCTGATCCCGCTGTTCCTGACCATCCAGAAACTGCACCTGTTCAACACCTGGTGGGCCCTGGTGCTGCCGTACGCGGCCAGCGCGCAGCCACTGCTGGTGCTGATCTTCCGCGGCTTCTTCGACCAGATCCCGCCGGAGATCCTGGAGAGCGCCCGGGTTGACGGCTGCTCCGAGATCCGGGTGCTGCTGCGTATCGTGGCCCCGCTGACCCGGCCGGTGCTGCTCACCGGGGCGGTCCTGGTCACCATCAACGTGTGGGGCGACTACCTGTGGCCCACGATCGTCATCCAGGACCCGCACCACACCACGATCTCGGCGGGCGTGCAGCAGTTCGTCGGCGGCCTCGGGATCAACGTGTCCGCGGGTGGGGCGGTGTTCGCCGCGTTCGTCATCGCCACCATGCCCATGTTCGTCCTGGTCGGCTTCACCATGCGCTATTTCGTCGCCGGACTCACCGAAGGAGCCCTGAAACTGTGACCACCCCCCTGACCCTGGGCGGGCTGCGCTGCGCCCACCAGACCGACCCGCTCGGCGTGGCCCCGGACCGGGTCTCGCTCAGCTGGCTGCTGGCCGGGACCGGGCACGGCCGGGCGCAGACCAGCTACCAGGTGGTGGTCACCCAGGAGGAGGGGACGGCCGCCTGGGACAGCGGCCGGGTGCGGTCCAGCGACCAGGCCGATATCGGCTACCAGGGTCATCCGCTGACCCGCGGCGGCCGGTACACCTGGCGGGTCCGGGTGTGGGACGAGAACCAGGCAGTGTCGGACTGGAGCGAGCCGGCCAGATTCGAAGTCGAGCTGGACCCGGCCGATGGCTGGCAGGCGTCCTGGGTCGGGCTGGGCCCGATCCGCGAGGAGTTCAAGCCGCCGGCTCAGGCGGGGCTGCCCGACCCGCTACGGCACGCCCTGAGTCCCGCCCCCTACCTGCGCCGGAGCTTCACCGTGGGCCAGCCGGTGTCCTGGGCCCGGCTGTACGTGACCGCGCTGGGCCTGTACGAGGCCCGGCTGAACGGGCAGCGGGCCGGCGACGCGGTGCTGGCCCCGGGCTGGACCGACTACGCGCAGCGCATCCCGTACCAGACATACGACGTGACCGCGCTGGTCCAGCCGGGCGAGAACGCGCTCGGCGTACTGCTGGCCGACGGGTGGTACGCGGGCTTCTTCGGCTTCGATGCCAAACGGGCCGGCGCACACTACGGCCCGGCCCCGGAACTGCTGGCCCAGCTGGTCATCAGGCTGGCCGACGGGACGACCCAGTGGGTGGTCACCGACGGCACCTGGCAGGCCACACTGGCCGCCATCCGGCACGCCGACCTGCTCATGGGCGAGCGGCACGACCTGGCCCGCGAGCCGCACGGCTGGGACCGGCCCGGCTTCGACCCGGCCGGCTGGCGCCCCGTCCGGGTCCGGGACCGGGACGGCCGGCCCCTGGTCGCCGACCCGGGTCCGCCGGTCCGGGTCATCGAGGAGATCCAGCCGGCCAGCGTCACGGCCGGCCCAACCGGGCGGCTGATCGCCGACTTCGGCCAGAACCTGACCGGCTGGCTGCGGGTCAGCACACAAGGCCCGGCCGCCAGCGTGCGGATCCGGCACGCCGAGGTGCTGGCCGCCGACGGCAGCCTGTACACCGACAACCTGCGCACCGCCCGGCAGACCGACGAGTTCGCCGCCCCGTCCGGCCCGGCCACGTTCGAGCCGCGGTTCACCCTGCACGGCTTCCGGTACGCCGAGCTCACCGGCTACCCGGGCCACCCCGGGAAGGACGACATCGTGGCCCGGGTGGTGCACTCCGACACCCCGGCCACCGGTTCGTTCGGCAGTTCGGCGCCGTGGCTCGACCAGCTGTTCCGCAGCATCGACTGGGGCCAGCGGGGCAACTTCATCAGCGTGCCGACGGACTGCCCGCAGCGCGACGAGCGGCTTGGCTGGCTCGGCGACGCTCAGGTGTTCGCCCGCACCGCCTGCTACAACCGCGACGTGGCCGCCTTTTTCCACAAGTGGCTCGATGACGTGGCCGACGCACAGTACCCGTCGGGAGCGTTCAGTGATATTGCCCCCCGTCTGAACGTGCCCTGGGCCGGCGCTCCGGCCTGGGGGGATGCGGGCGTGGTCGTGCCGTGGACGCTGCACACGATGTACGGGGACACGGCGGTGCTGCGGCGGCACTTCGCCGCGATGACCCGCTGGATGGACTTCGTGGAACGCGACAACCCGGACTACCTGCGCACCCGCAACCTGGGCAACTCCTACAACGACTGGCTCGCGCCCGGCGTGGACGAGACCTCGCCCGAGCTGCTGGCCACCGCGTACTGGGCCTACGACGCCGCGCTGATGGCCGAGATCGCGGACGCGGCCGGCTACCCGGACCAGGCCGCCGGGTACCGGGCGCTGCGGGCCAAGATCGGGGCCGCGTTCGCGGGCGCCTTCCTGGCCGCCGACGGCCGGCTCACCTCGGGCACCCAGACCGCGTACGTGCTCGGCCTGCACATGCAGCTGATCCCGGACGAGCTGCGCCCGGCCGCGGCCGGCCACCTGATCGACGCGATCCGGCGCGCGGACTGGCACCTGTCCACCGGGTTCGCCGGGGTCGGCTACCTGCTGCCGGTGCTGTGCGGCACCGGGCACACCGACGTGGCCTACCGCCTGCTGGAGCAGGATTCCGCGCCGTCCTGGCGGTACATGGTGGACCATGGCGCGACCACGATCTGGGAGCGCTGGGACGGCTGGACCGAGCAGCGCGGCTTCCAGTCCGCGTGGATGAACTCGTTCAACCACTACGCGCTCGGCTCGGTCGGCGAATGGCTGTACCGGTTCGTGCTCGGCATCGACCAGGCGCCTGGCGACGCCGGGTTCCGGCGGCTGCTGGCCCGGCCGCACCCGGGCGGCTCGCTGCGCGCCGCCCGCGGCAGCTACCGCTCGGTGCGCGGGCTGATCTCCAGCGGATGGCAGCACCACGGCGGCACGTTCCGGTTCACCATCGAGATTCCACCGAACGCCAGTGCCTGCATCCGGGTGCCCAGCTCCGACCCGGAGGCGGTGCGCGACGGGACAGGTGAGCGTCCCGCCGGGATCGCGCCGTACCCGGGGCGGCCCGGGGTGCGGGAGGCGGTGTTCGAGGTGGGGTCCGGGGCGCATGAGTTCACCGGCCCGCTGCGCTGGGCCAGCCCGGCCCAGTGATCCGGATGAGCGGGTGGAGTTCTAGACTTCCGCCTCGGCCGGGGGACGGTTCCTGATGGCCTGCGGCGAATGCCGGGCGATTTCGATGATCCCGGCCACCATCAGGATCAGGCAGATGATCTCTCCCGCGATGGCCGCCGGGCTGCTGGTCAGTTTCTCGTCCAGCAGGACAAAGGCCAGCAGGATGGAGATGAGCGGGTCGGAGGCGACGATGATGGCCATCACCGGCGCGATGAACGTGCCGGACTGGAAGGCGTCCTGGTTGAGCACGAAGCCGACCGGCCCGGCTACGGCGAGCGCGTAGACCGGCCAGTTGGTGAGCACGTGGGTCAGGCCGCCGTGGCTGGCCTCGGACGTGACCAGCTTGATCAGGAAGGCGGACAGGCCGTAGCAGACGCCGGTGGCCAGGGCCATGCCCAGCGGCCGCAGGGTTTCGCTGCGCTGGCCCACGATGAGGCAGCCGGTCACCGCCGCAACCACGCCGATGGCCAGCCAGATCGCCTCGGCCAGGCCGACCGTGCCGGTGCCCGCGGTGGGCCGGGCGATGACCAGGAAGCCGGCCACGCCGACCACGCAGGCCCCGACCCCGGCCAGCATGACCGGATCCGCCGACCGGCGCAGATAGGCGGCGATCAGCACCGCGAACACCAGGTCGAAGACCAGGATCGGCTCGACCACGGCCAGCGGTGCGTACTTCAGCCCCACCACCTGCAGGGCGAACCCGATGATGGTGCCGACGATGGCGATGTCCCACAGCGGCTGGCGGACCAGGTCGAGCAGGATCTTCGGGGAGCCGGTCCGCTCCTTCTTGACCCGTTTCGTGCTGCGCTGCTCGGCGACGGACGTGACCCCGAAAACCAGCGCGGCCCCGACCGCTGCCGCTACCCCCACCGCGGTGGACACAGGGTTAGCTTGCCCGGCCGCCGACCAGGCCATACCCCCCAGGCAGCTAGTTCGTTAGCCGCTGGGGCACAGGTCAGGCTGCCGGGTCAGGCCGCGGGTGCGAAGCGCAGCCCGAGGCCGAGCCGGCGCAGCACGACGCGGAACCACAGCGCGCAGCCCACCGCCCCGGCGGCCAGCAGGGCTACCGTGGCCACGGTGGACAGCTCCAGGAACCTGGGCACCGACTGGGTGGCCAGCAGCGCGCCCAGGGTCGCGCCCAGCAGCAGGAAGATGCCCGCCCAGACCAGGGTCACCCGCTGGAAGAAGCGGTGCAGCCCGGGCAGATGACCCGGGTGGCGCAGCGAGATGACCTCGGCGGCCAGCTTGGCGCACAGCGGATTAGGCCCACGTGCCCCCAGCGCGAACAGGACGCACAGGGCCAGGTTGCCCATCGGGAAGTGCAGCAGGAAGATCCACAAGTCGCCGGTGGCGATGGCGGCCACGGTCTGGATGGTCAGCACCATGGCCGAGATGACGAGCAGCCCGGGCACCGACCCGGAGACCACCTTGCGGCCGATGGCGGTGAGCCAGATAACGGCGACGCTGGCCACCAGGCCGGCAGTGCGCCCGGCCAGCCAGGCGCCGACGACGTAGGCGGCGAGCGGCAGCCCGAGGGACTCAAGAACGCTCCACCCCACCGTGCGCACCAGGCACAGTGGCCGGGGCAGCTCGAGGTGGTCGGCCATCTGCCTGAGTGTAGACCAGGACATACACCCTGCTCACGGGAGGAGTCAAACGCTTTACGCTGGGGCCCTGGACCCGGCCCGGAAATCCTTACCGGTCAAGCGAAGCGGGCCGCGAGCAGCCGGTACAGGCCGGGAAAATTTACCTTCAGCCGGGCCGGGAAGGACAGCCAGGGCGGGATGACCACCTCGTCCCGGCCGCGCCGGATCGCGTCCACGATGGCGGCCGCGGCCGCCTGCGCGCTCATCAGCTGCGGGTGCTGCCGCTGGTAGGGCACCTTGCGGCGCTCGAAGAAGGCGGTATCCACCACCCCCGGGCTGACCAGTGTGACGCCGACCCCGCGGGGCCGGAGTTCATCGCGCAGCGTCTCGGCCAGGCAGCTGAGCCCGGCCTTGGTCGCCGAGTAACACGCCTCGCCCTGCACGCCGACCAGCCCGGCGATGGAGCCGACGAACACGATCCGCCCCCTCGGTTCCAGATGCGGGATGGCCGCGTGGGCCAGGTGGGCCGCGGCGCGCAGGTTGACGTCGATCAGCGCGTCGATGTCGGCCTCGGTCATCGACGCGAACGAGCCGGCCCAGCCGATCCCGGCGTTCGACACCATCAGGTCCAGCCCGCCCAATTCGCCGCGGGCGGCGTCGATGGTCCGCCGCGGGCAGCCCGGGTCGCGTAGGTCACCGGGGATGCACACGGCGCCGGTGTCGGCCGCCACGCTGTGCAGCGCGGTCAGGTTGCGGCCGGCGATGGCCAGCCGCATGCCGTGCGCGGCGAACTCCCGGGCCGTGGCCGCCCCGATGCCGCTCGACCCGCCGGTGATCAGGGCGCGCATCCCGTGCAGGCCGGCCCGGACATGGTCAGGCCCTCCGCCGCTGCGGGGCGTGGATATACAGCTCTTTCCGGTCCGGCGCCTGCACCGGCGGCGCGGGCGGCGGGAGCAGGTACTCGACCGGGCGCTGGTGCTCGCCGTACTGCCGGTCCGCGTTGTAGACCTGGTTGAACTTCCAGATCATCCGGACGAAGTTGGTCTGCCCGTGCAGCAGCTGCCGGGCCACGATGCCGGTGGTCTTGGCCAGCGCGGCCACGCCCAGGTGCTTGCGGGCCAGCACCGACTGGGTTCTGACCAGCTCCTCGTAGAACCGGTGCAGCGGCAGCCGGGTTGGCAGCACCGCGTGCTGCACGTCGAACAGGCGGTAGTCGAGGCTGGTCAGCCGGCGGGATTCGGTGAACCAGGTCTCGGTGCCCGGGTACGGCGTCTGTACGGTGATGTTGACGATTTCCGGCACGCTCATCGCCCACTCCCGGACGAACGCGAACCGCGCCTCGTCCCAGTCCGGGTCGGCGATGATGTTGATGGCCACGCTCAGCCCCATCGACCGGGCCACTTCCAGCGCCTTGTTGTTGATCTTCGGCGTGGTCCGCTTGCGGAACGCCTTCAGCCCGTCCTCGTCCAGCGCCTCCAGGCCGAGGAACATGTAGTTCAGCCCGAGCCGCCGCCAGCGGCGGAACACCTCCTCGTTGCGGAGCAGCACGTCGCACCGGGTTTCCAGGTAGTACTGCTTGCGGATGCCGCGGCGCTCCAGCTGGCGGGCGATCTCGTCGCCCTCCTCGGCCTTGATGAAGGCCACGTCGTCCACGATGAACACGCCCGGCTCGGCGATCCGGGCCATGTCGTCGGCCGCCGCCTCCGGGGACATCCTGCGGTAGCTGCGGCCGTAGAACGTCCACGCGCTGCAGAACGAGCAGTCCCACGGGCAGCCGCGGGTGAACTCGATGGACGCGGCCGGGTCCATCACCCCGATGAAGTACTTGCGGCGGCGGCCGCCCAGGTGCCGGGCGGGCAGCGGGCCGTCCAGGCTGTGCAGCATGGCCGGTGGCCGGCCGGGCCCGTCCAGCGTGACGATCCCGGGGACCTCGCCGGGCGCGCGGTCGGGCAGCGCGGCCAGCAGCGCGGGCGCGCCGACCTCGCCTTCGCCTTTGAGCACGGCGTCGATCGCGCCGCCGGCGTGCTCCAGCACCCGCTCGGCCACGAACGACACGCTGTGGCCGCCGGCGAACACCGTGCAGCCCGGCAGCAGAGTCTTGATCCACTTGGCCAGGTTCACCACTTCGGGCACGTTGGCCAGGTAGTTGAGGCTGAAGCCGACCGCGTCCGGCCGGAACTCGGCCACCTGGCGCTTGAGTTCGTCCTGCCGGTAGACCTGCAGGTTGACCAGCCGGACGTCGTGGCCGTCGGCCAGCACCGCGCTGGCCACCCGCTCCAGGCCGAGCGGCTCCAGCCGCAGGAAGATCTCCGAGTACATCAGCGCGCTGGGGTGCACCAGCAGGACTCGCATCAGATCCTCCGTATCAGGCGGTCACCGGGCGGCGGCGTTACGCGGGCGGCGGCGCAGGAAGCGGACGAACTCCCCGCCCTCGCGCAGCCGGCGGGCGGCCATATCGGGCTGGCGGATCATCTCGGCGGACATTTCGGCGATCTTGCCGGCGCGGAAGTAGAAGCGTTTGTAGAAGGTCTCCACCGAGTCCAGGATCTCGGTGTGCCCCAGATGCGGGTAGGACAGCGCGGCCAGCTGGGTGCCGTCCGCACTGACCAGCGTGGCCCCGTCCTCGTCGTCCGGCAGCCAGCCGTTCTCCATGGCCTGCTGGTAGAGCCGGGTGCCGGGGTAGGGTGCCGCCACCGATACCTGGATGGTGTGCGGGTTCACCTCCTGGGCGTACCGGATGGTTTCCTCAATCGTTTCTTTAGTTTCCCCCGGCAGGCCGAGGATGAACGTGCCGTGCACGGTGATGCCGAGATCGTGGCAGTCGCGGGCGAACCGCCGGGCCCGGTCCACCCGCAGGCCCTTCTTGATGTTGATCAGGATCTGCTGATTGCCGGACTCGTATCCGACCAGCAGCAGGCGCAGCCCGCCCTCGCGCAGCACCGTGAGCGTTTCCCGCGGCACGTTGGCCTTGGCGTTGCACGACCAGGTGATGCCCAGCCGGCCCAGCCCGCGGGCGATGGCCTCGGCCCGCGGCCGGTCGTCGGTGAACGTGTCGTCGTCGAAGAACAGCTCCTTGACCTCGGGGAACAGCTGGGTAACCAGCTTCGCTTCGGCGAGCACGTGCTCGACGCTCCGGGTCCGGTACAGGTGCCCGCCGACGGTCTGCGGCCACAGGCAGAACGTGCACCGCGACCGGCAGCCCCGCCCGGTGTACAGCGACAGATAAGGGTGCTTCAGATAGCCGATGTAGTAGTCCTCGGCCCGCAGATCCCTCCGGTAGACCGGGGTGACGAACGGCAGCAGGTCCATGTCCGGGACCGGCGGCCGGCTGGCGTTGTGCACGATGCGGCCGTCCGGGGCGGTGAAGCTGAGCCCGTCGATGGAGCCCAGCGGGCGGCCGTCGGCCACCTCAGCGATGGTGAAATCGAACTCCTCCCGGGCCACGAAGTCGATGGCCGCGGATGCGCGCAGCGACTGGCCGGGCTGCACGGCCACCTTGGGCCCGACGAAGCCGACCAGCACGCCGGGGTTGGCCGCCTTGAACGCCTCGGCCAGCGCCACGTCGCCGCCGAACGTGGGCGAACTGGTGTGCAGCACGATCAGCTCGTAGTCACGGGCCAGCGGGATGACGTCGGCCGCGGTCAGCCCGGCCGGCGGGGCGTTGACCAGCCGGCTGCCGGGCACGATGGCCGCGGGCTGAGCCAGCCAGGTCGGATACCAGTATGAGCGTATTTCCCGTTTTGCCTGATATCTCGCACCCGCCCCGCCGTCGAAACCGGCAAAGGACGGCGGGTTGAGAAACAGGGTGCGCATCATGTCCGGGCGGCTCCTTCGGTCACGGTGGCCGGTGCCGGCGCCGGGGCGGGGGCCAGCGGATGCAGGTCCACGCCGATCTGGCCCAGGGCGGCGGCGTAGGCCGGCTCCCAGCGCGGCGGGAATTTGGCGGGCTCTGGCGTGCTCATCACCTGGTCCCGGACCGCCAGCGCGTTCTCGGTCAGCCCGGTGGCCGTCGGCTGGGCCACGTGGGCCCGGCCCAGCTCCAGTTCGTGCAGCAGGTTGTCCCGGCCGTGCCCGGGCATGACGTCGAGCAGCAGCAACTGGCGGCCGACGACCCGGGCCTCGCTGCAGGTGGTGGCGCCGGGCAGCGCCACCACCAGGTCAGCCGCGGCCATCAGCTCGGGTACCCGGTCGGTGAAGCCGAACGGGATGACCCGGGGCGTCTCCCGGGCCAGCGCACGGAACCGCTGCCCGACCGCCTGGTCCCGGCCGGCCACGGCCAGCACGTGCACCCCCGCCGCGGCCAGTTCGGCCACGGTCGCGGTCAGCGGGCCGAGGCCCCAGCCGCTGTCGATGACCAGGACGCAGAACTCCCCCGGGGGCACGCCCAGCGCCGCCCGCGCCTGGGCCTGGGACGGGGCGGCGTAGAACTCGGCCCGGACCGGTGGCGGCACCACCGCCACCGTGGCCCGGGGCAGATAGCGCCGGACCGAGGCTTCCGCGGCCGGCGACGTGACCAGGAACAGGTCGGTGCCAGGGGCGGCCCAGATCCGGTGCACGGTCACGTCGGTGCACAGCACGACCGTCCGCAGCGCCGCTGGGCGCAGTGCCTTGACCTGGCCGGCCGCGGCTGCCCCGGTGGCGAACACGCTGAGCACCAGGTCGGCTGGCTGCCGGTCCAGCTCGGCCTGGAGCGCGGGCACCAGCCGGGCCCTGGCCGCCCGGGCCATCAGCCCGGCCAGCCGGCTCCCGGTGCGCAGGTGGGCGAAGTGCAGCCCGTCATACACGCCGGGCATGGCGACCAGCCGGCCGAACACGCGTTCCCCGGCGCCGCCGCTGCGCCTCCCGAGCAGGGACATGCTGTCCACGTTGCGGGTCCGCCAGCCCGACTGGTCCAGCAGGCTGGCGCAGCAGCGGGCCATCATCTCGTGGCCCAGGCCCAGTGATCCGGTCAGCAGCACAGCATCCTGCACCGCGTCACCTAGTTCGGTTGTGGCCCGGCACACGATCAGCCTCTATCGCGCCGGTCCTGCCCATATCCCCAAGGTAGCTAGTTTCATTTTCCGGCCCAGCGGGCGGGGGCCGCCGAACGGTCACCGAACGCAGCCGTCGAACGCTGCCGGAACGTAGCGGGTTCTACCGTGGCCGGGGTAACGCATGCGGATTGGGGGCCGCTGATGGATACCGGGGTGATGTTCATGGACTGCCCGGCCTACCTGAATGAGCGCGGCACGGTGCGCTGCGGCCTGCCGGCCGAGGTGCTGTACCGCTACCGGATGGCATCCACCGACGGGCCGCTGGAGTGTGCCAAGATCCGCTGCCCGCAGGGGCACTGGTTCACCGGCCCGGTCGAGTCCCTGTGCACGCCGGTCATCCTCTCTTCCGCAGCCGGTGCGGCCGGATTACAGTCGGTGTTCTAGCTGGGCGTCGAAGGAGGACCGCCATGGCTTGGCAGCTGCGCGGCGAGTACCTGGAGAACTGCAATTGTGACATTCTCTGTCCCTGCATCACGTCTTCGCTGCAGGGGCCGGCGGACAACGAGCGCTGCTACCTTCCGCTCGCCATGCACATCATCGAAGGAGACTGTGACGGCGTGCGGCTGGACGGGCTGAATGCCGTGCTGGTCGTAGATTCGCCCGCGGTGATGGGCGCGGGCGGCTGGCGGGTGGCGGTCTACCTCGATGTCCGGGCGGATGATCAGCAGCGCGCGGCCCTCGGTGCCGTGCTGTCCGGCGCCCAGGGCGGCCCGCCGGAGATGCTGGCCGGCCTGATCGGCGAGCAGCTCGGCGTGAAGTTCGTGCCGATCAGCTTCAGCTCCGACGGCGACCGGAAGCGGGTCGAAGTGCCGGGCATCATGGAGTTCGAGGTCGAGGGGCTGCACGCGCCGAACTCCACTGCGGTGATGGAGATCGTCAACGTCTTCCACCCGATGGGCAGCAACTTGCCCATCGCGCGTAGCATCACCGGCTGGTACCGCGATCCCGACTACGACCTGTCCTTCGACAACACCGGGAAAAATGGTCACTTCCGCGAGTTCGCCTGGCAGGCGTAGCAGCCTGGCTCTGTGGGCTGGGCTGCTAATCGTCGCGGCCGCCGCCTGGCTGCTACTCATCGATCAGCATCCCGGGATGCCCGCCGCGATGGCCGGCCCCTGGCTGGTATTCGGCGAGTTCCTACTGCTCTGGCTGGTCATGATGGCCGCGATGATGCTGCCGTCGGTGACCCCGGTCGCCTCGATGTATCTGCGAGTCGTCCGGGCCCGCCGGAACGGGCCGGCCGCTGCGCACACCGCCGCCTTGCTCGGCGGGTACCTGCTGGCCTGGGCCGGGTTCGGCGTGCTGGCCTATGGGCTGTCCCGGGCGCTCGGCACGCTGGCCCCCATGGGCAGCGGTATGGGTATGGGCCCCTCAACCCGGACCGTGTGGAGCGCGGCCATCATCCTGGCCGTGGCCGGGCTGTACCAATTCAGCCCGCTGAAGGCGCGGTGCCTGCGGCACTGCCGGTCGCCGCTCGGTTTCCTGCTCCATTTCGGCAATTACTCGGGCCGGTTGCGGGACGTCCGGGCCGGCGCGTACCACGGTGCCTACTGCGTCGGCTGCTGCTGGAGCCTGATGCTCATCCTGGTGGCGGTCGGCCTGATGAACTGGGCCTGGATGATCGGCCTGACCGCGGTGGTCTTCGTGGAGAAGATCTGGCGGTCCGGCCAGGCATTCGGCTATGCGGTGGGCGGCGCGCTGGTCCTGGCCGCGGTGCTGCTGCCCTGGCTGCCCTCGATGCAATCCGCCCTGCTCTAGCCGGCCGGCCCGGAGCAGGACCATGAGCTGGCCAGCTAGGGCGGGGTGGGCCGGAAGCCGTAGCTCTTAACTGGCGCCCGGGATCCGCACGACGGCGGCGCTGGTGGCGGGCACGGTCAGGCCGATCCCGATGCCGTCGTCCGGGGCACGCAGCGCGGTCCACTGCCCGGCCCACGGCTCGTCACCGGTGATCGCGGCCCCGCCCAGCGTGGCGCCGCGTGCCCCCGGATGGCCCGGTTCGGCGCTGGCCAGCGTCATGACCTCGGCCCCCTGGGCGGCCGGGCCGGGCGGCCTGATCGTCACGGCCGCGTCCGCCGCGGTCCGCCCGTGCGTCTTGTTGATCAGCGTGAGGTAATCCCCGATGCAGTAAGCGGTCAGGTTGAGGCCGTCCACGCCGCTGAGCGTCACCGGCCGGACCGGCCCGGCCGAGCCCAGGGTGAACGCCTTGATGCCATAGCCCTTCGGGGTGACCGCGTAGCGGCCGGCCGCGGCCGGGTCGGGCACGATCGTGTCGGTGTACAGCCACTGCTTGTTATGGAAGTTGATCCCGG
Source organism: uncultured Actinomycetes bacterium (assembly GCA_963834705.1). Classification (GTDB taxonomy): domain Bacteria; phylum Actinomycetota; class Actinomycetes; order Streptosporangiales; family Streptosporangiaceae; genus RYN-230. Next base: position 199,634 of record CAWICV010000013.1, on the reverse strand, counting down.
CCGCGCCGTGCGCCGCCCACCAGTGCAGGTGGTCCAGCGCCCACAGCGCGGCCGCGAACGCGTTGCTCGCGCCGGGCACGCCGGTCAGGTAGTCATTCGACTCGGTGAGCCGGTAGCGCAGGCCGGCCGAACGGACCGGCGCCAGGTTGTGCGCGTAGAACCACGGATACGGGATGTACTCGGTACCCGCGGGCTGGCTGCCGATCTCGGTGCCGGTCACCCAGTCCGCGGACAGCATGTTGCCGATGGCCTGCCCGGCGGTGGTCTTCCCGGGGCTGCCGCCTACGTAGTAGTGCTGGGTGAAGTCGGCCACCCGGCCGGCGTCGGCCTCGTCATGGGCGAACCGCTCGGTCCAGGACACCCCCTGCTCCGGGTCGGGCGTGTAGGTCAGCGGCGTGTAGGCCCCGGTGTCCGGCCCGGCCAGCGGCGCCCCGGGCGCCGCCGCCCGCACCGCGCCGGCGAAGTCCTGCCAGGTGGCCAGGAACGACGGGTAGGCGCTGCCCGGGACGCCGCCTACTTCCTCGTAAATGGCCGGGTCGTGCGGATGGCCCGGGTAGCTGTGAAACGCGTGCCAGTCCGGCTCGTTGCCGATCGCGAAGCTGGCCAGGCTGTCCCGGTAGCGCCCCCAGATATACCGGGCCGCCTCGGCGTCGGCCGATTTCAGCCCGGCGACCGGCTTGCCGCTGGGGCTGAGCAGGCGGAGTGAGTAGATCACCTGCGCCCCGGCCGCGGCCGCGAAGCCGAACAGGTTGTCCACCCCGGTGAAGCCGTCCGGCCCGGTGCCCGCGGGCGGGTAGAAGTCCACCGAGCCGCCGCCGATCCGCAGGCTGCGCAGCCCCAGGTTGCGGAACAGGGTGACCAGCGAGTCGTTGTCCGGGCGGAACAGGTAGCCGTCCACCCCGGCGTTGCCCGCGTTGAGCGGCCCGCGTTCGAAGCTCAGCCCGGCGAAGTCGTCCGGCACCACCGGCCCGGGCGGCCCGTCCTCGATGGTGACCGTCACCGGATGGCTGTCCCGGTCAACATGGTGGCCCAGGATCCGCCGCAGCATGACCCAGGTCATGCCCAGCCGTCCGAGCCCGCTAACCGCCTGCTCACCAGTTAGCGCGCCGGCTCGGCTGCGCACATTGCCACGGAGATAGGCGCCAGTGGATTCGCACACCGATCCGCAGGGGTCAGCTCACCTATCGTGAGTTGACGCGGGAAACGGCTGGCGACCCGGTCCGTGGCTCTGCTCGTACTCCGCGACTACCGAAGCCGGGATACGGCCGCGTTCGCTGATCTGGTAGCCCTGCTCCTTGGCCCAGGACCGGATCTCAGCGGTGTGCGCCCGGTCCGCCGCGCGCCGCCCAGGCTTCCGTGCGGTACCGCCGGTCCGGCGCCGGGCATGCTCAATGAACGGTTCCAGTTTGCTGCGGAGTTCCTTAGCATCGGCCGCACAGACGTCAATCTCGTACGCGGAGTTGCCAACCCCGAACGAGACCGTCTCCACCGCCTCGACATCGCCGCCATGAAGGTCGCACAGCAGCAGAACGCTGACTTGTTGAGCCATCCTGACCCCCTCCCTCTTTGGTTGCGCAGCATAGCAGGCAGACCGCTTGGTTTCATTTACCAATGACGCGTTCTCACCCCGCGCATCGGCCCGGTCACCAATTCGGCGGCAGCGTCCCGCACATCAGGGGCAAACCCCCGCAGGAATTCTGTATACATTATACGCATATTAGCTATATTTTGCTAACGTATGCCTTCGCTATGGCGTTGTTTTCTGCCCGCCAGATGAGTCCCGGGCCCACGATTTACGGCCTAGCGCTAGAACGAAATGTCAGCCCGCGGCAGGTGACGGCGGCACGGGCGGCGATTATTCTGCGCCCATGCCAGCACAGTCGGTGTATCGCGTGGTGGTGGTGGGCGCCGGGTTCGGCGGGATCGGCATGGCCAGCGCGCTGCGGCAGGCGGGCCTGGACGACTTCCTGGTCCTGGACCGGGCCGCCGACCTGGGCGGGACCTGGCGGGACAACACCTATCCTGGCCTGAGCTGCGACATCCCGTCCAACCTGTACTCGTATGCGGGCCGGCCGGGACGCTGGACCCGCCGCTTCCCGCCGGGCCGGGAGATCCTGGGCTACCTGCGCGAGCTGTGCACCGAGCGCGGGCTCGGCCAGCACTTCCGGTTCGGCGCCGGGGTGGCGGCCGCCGAGTTCGACGAGCGGAGCGCGGTGTGGACGCTCACCCTGGAGGGCGGCGGCACGGTGCGGGCTCGCGCCGTCGTGTCCGCGGTGGGCCAGCTCGGCCGGCCCCGGCTGCCGGACATCCCGGGCCGCGACGAGTTCGCCGGGCCGTCCTGGCACTCGGCCCGCTGGGACCACGGCGTGGACCTGGCCGGCCTGCGGGTGGCCGTGCTGGGCACCGGGGCGAGCGCCATCCAGTTCGTGCCGGAGATCGCCAAGACCGCCGCGCACGTCGACGTGTTCCAGCGCAGCGCGCCGTACATCCTGCCCAAGTCGGACCGCGCCTACCGGCCGGGCGAGCTGGCCCTGTACGACCGGCTGCCGGTGCTGCGCAAGGCCGACCGGCTGCGCATCTTCCTCTATGGCGAGCTGCTCACCAGCGGCTTCGTGCTGTCCCCCAGGCTGCAGGCCGCGCCGATGGCGCTGTGGCGCCGCCAGCTCCGCGCGATCAGCGAGCCGGGCCTGCGGCGCAAGTGCGTGCCCGATTACCGGCTGGGCTGCAAGCGGGTGCTGTTCTCGGACGACTGGTATCCGACCCTGAACCGGCCCAACGTCGAGCTGGTCACCGACCCGATCGAGCGCATCGCGCCCGGCGGGGTGGTCACCGCGGGCGGCACCCGCCCGGCCGACGTGCTCGTCTACGCCACCGGGTTCCAGACCCTCGACTTCCTGGCGCCGATGGCGGTGACCGGCCTGGGCGGGCGCGAGCTGCGCTCGGAATGGCGCGACGGCGCCGAGGCCTACCTCGGCATCACCGTGTCCGGCTTCCCCAACTTCTTCCTGCTCTACGGGCCGAACACCAACCTCGGCGGCAACTCCATCATCTACATGCTGGAAAGCCAGATCGGCTACGTGCTCGGCGCCCTGCGGGCGCTTGAGTCGGACGGGCTCGACTGGCTGGACGTGCGGCCCGACGTGCAGCTGGCGTTCAATAAATGGGTGGTCAAGGCCAGCCGCAGCTCGGTGTGGCAGAGCGGATGCGACAGCTGGTACACCACCGCCGACGGGCGCAACACCAACAACTGGCCGGCCCAGACGTTCCGCTACCGGTACCGCGTCCGGCACTTCGACCTGGCCAGCTACCGGGTCATGCCGAAGCGCGCCGCGGCGTGAGCGCGCGGCTGCCGCCGGCCGCCGGCCGGCTCGGGGCGCGCCAGCTGGGCCGCTGGGTGCTCGACCCGGCGCTGCCCTGGGCGGTGCAGCGGCGCCGGCTGGACCGGGTGTTTCAGGCCTCGCCGGTGCCGCGCGGCACGACCGTGCGCCGGACCATCATCGGCGGCGTGCCGGCCGAGGTAGTGACGGCCGGCCAGGCCGACCCGGAGCGGACCGTGCTGCACTTCCACGGTGGCGGCTACTGCGTCGGCTCGGCCCTGCTCGCCCGCGGCTGGGCCGCGCAGCTCAGCGCACAGGCCGATTGCCAGGTCATCCTGCCCGGATACCGGCTGGCTCCGGAGCACCGCTATCCGGCCGCGCTGCACGACGCACACCAGATATTGAACGCCCTCACCGGGCCGGACAGCCCGGCCGGCATCGTGGTCTCCGGTGACTCGGCCGGCGGCGGCCTTGCCCTGGCGCTGCTGCTCGGCCTGCGGGACCGTGATGGCGGCTGCGCGCTCCCGGCCGGCTGCATCCTGCTGTCGCCCTGGCTCGACCTGGGCCGGGACCGGCGGGGCCGCCCGGACCTGGTGCGCCGCGATGTGCTGCTCAGCCCAGGCTGGCTGGCGGCCTGCGCCCGGGCCTACACCGACCCGGCGAACTGGGCCGACCCCGCGGTGTCGCCGCTGCACGCCGCGCACCGCGGCCTGCCCCCGCTGCTCATCCAGGCCGGTGATGATGAGCTGCTGGCGCCGGACGCCGCCGCGCTGGCCGCGGCCGCGTCCGCCGCCGGGGTGGACGTCAGCTACACCCGGTGGCCGGGCATGTGGCACGACTTCACGCTGCAGCCGGGGATGCTGGCGGCGGCGGACAGCGCGCTGGCCCAGGCGGCCTGGTTCGTGACCGCGGTCACCGGCGGCTGACGGGGCCCAGTCGGCCTGGCAACGGGCGGCGCAGCGGGTAGTCGAAGTAGCCGCGGGCCCAGTTGCCCACCGGGCTGCCGGACAGCACTTCCCCGATCCACGGATCGAGCCGGATGCTGTCCAGGGTGACCGCGGTGCCCCGGTTGAAGTCGTTGCGCACCGGCGGGCCGGTGATGATCCAGCCTTCCTCGCCGACCGCGTTCAGCACCGCGTAGCGCTCGCCGGGTATTAACGCACCCAGCTCCACCACCGCGATCAGGCGGGCTTGCATGGCGGTGATCAGGATGCCGACCATGTGCTCGGGGGACTGCGCCTCGCTGGGGGCAAGGGCAATGGTCATCAGGGAGCCGTACTCCCATCGCTCGGGCATGCGGTAAGCCTGCCACAGCGCCCCGGCCGCCACGGCGCGATGGCGGCGGCCCGCCGGGGGCCGCCAGTTTCTGACCCGTCAGCGGCCGGCTGAAGCTCAGCCGGCCACCGCGGCCAGGATGTCCCGGGTGGCGTCCAGGATGGAGAAGTGCCCGTGGCCAGGGTGCAGCTGCAGCCGGGCGCCCGGGATGGCCGCGGCGAACAGCTCGGCGTGCTGGACCGGCACCGTGGTGTCGGCGTCCCCGTGATGCACCCACGTCGGCACCTGGACCGCGCCCAGCTCGAAACCCCACGGCCGGGTGAGCACCCGCAGATCCTGGGCCACTCCCCCGCTGCCGCGGCGGAACGCTTCCAGGTAGTTGGCCAGAAACGGGTCGCGCGTGCCGGGCTGCTCCAGTGCGCGGCGGTCCACGCCGGGCATCTCGCTGGCCGCCAGCCGCAGGAACAGCTGGGGTGAGTACTGGGCCAGCGTGGCCAGCCGGCCGAGAAACCAGCCACCGAACGCCGGGACCTGCCGGGCGAGCCCTAGGGAGAGCCGCTCCCCGGTGGCCATGCCGCGGGTGGGCCAGCCCGGCGAGCCGAGCGGCGAGATGAGCGTGAGGCTGCGCACCCGGCCGGCCAGCCCGGCCGCGCAGGCGGCCGCGAACGGGCCGCCGCCGGAGACACCGAGCACCGCCGCGGAGTCCGCGCCGAGCGCGTCCAGGACCAGGGCGGCATCGTCCACCCAGTCGGCCAGCCGGTGCAGGTAACGCGGATCGGTGCAGCCGGTCCCGGGCCGGTCCGGCGCGCAGAGGCGCAGCCCCAGCTGGCCCGCCACCGGCGCGAGCTGGTATGCGGACAGCCGCGAGTCGGCCAGCCCGTGGCAGAACAGGACCGGCGTCGCGTCCGCCGCCCCGACCACCTCGCACGCGATCACACTGCCGTCGCCCCGGCGCACGTCCATGCTCACATCATCGCCCGGCCCCGGCCGGTCAGCGGCGGCGGCCGGTGTAGTGGATGCGGCCGGGCTGGATCAGGCCGCTATCGATTGCGGCCTGCTCGTCCTGGTCCGTCGTGTCCGCCAGGTCCGGGAAGAAGTACGGGCCGTAGCTGACCGGGGCGGTGGCCGCAAACCGGCGGTCGAGCGCCCGCAGGATGTCCTGGGCGGCGTGCAGGCGTTCCGCCGCCGCCCAGGAGCGGCAGCAGGCGTCCCAGGGCTGCCCGGATTCGCGCCATTGGCTACACAATTCCTGCAGCCAGCTGGGCTGGCGGGTGGCCGACGGCAGCCGGGCGCAGCACCAGCGCGCGGTGGCCTCGTCGAATCGTTCCCGGGCCCACTCCACCATCATCAGAGTGCCGCCGGGCACCAGGGCCGCTTGGATCAGCGCCAGGACCCGGTCCAGGTCGGCTACGTGGTGCAAAGAGGTGCAGGCCAGCACGGCGTCGGCTGGCGCTGTCGGGGCGTAGTCCTCGAACTCCACCTGGTGGTACCACGTGCCCGGCGGCGCGGCCGGATCGACGCCGACCGTCTGGTAGCCCGCGGCGCGCAGCATCGGGACGAACCCGCCCAGCGGGCCGCAGCCCAGCTCGGTCACCCGGGCCGGGCCAGCTGGCAGCCCGGCGCGGACCGCCGGCCAGACCGCGGCCAGCCAGCGTTCATCAGGAGTCACCTGGCCGAGCCTATGCAGCGGCCCGGAGGCCAGCCGGGTCAGCCCGGCTGCCAATACCAAATGGCTCAGCCGAGCCTGTGGCCCTGACGCTGGGCGAGATCATCGAGCAGGGCTTTGGCCCGGCTCTTGTCCCGCCCCAACGTGTGCAGTTCGGCCGGCTGCAACTGGGTGACCGGCGTCCATGGGTTCCGTTCCGAACGGCCGTCGACTTTGGTCAGCCGATAGCACACCTGCCCGTCGGCCCGCATGATCCATTCGAAGGACATCACCGCGAGGGCGTTGGCTGAACTGCTGCTGACCCGGGCGATGACCTTCGGACCGCCAATCAATGCCATGGATACACCCTCCCGCCGGGTGACCCCTTCGGCGCTGAAGTCCCCCCGCTTCCCGGGTCTGGGTCACGTTGCTGTTGGCCAGGAGAGAGGCTACCGGGTGCGCCTGCAAAGGATTGCACAACCCGCTCAGTTGTCAGAAACGTCACAGCCAGAGCCTGGTTGGTCGGGGCCCAGCACGCGCGGATGCTGCTGATCGCGTTCCCGGCCGTGATCTTCTGGGCCCGCCGCCTCGGCGGGCCGCCCGCGCATCACGTTCCTGGCCGTGGCGGCGGCCTTGTTCGTGCTGGCAGTGCGCTCACCCTGGCCGGAGTGATGCTGCCTTGACCCCGCGCGGTGGTGCCAGGCCCACCACAGGTGTGGAGCCCGCACCCTGGTGGGCGGTGGGCCAGGCCGGCCAGGATGAGATACGCGGCTGCGTGCTGGCGCGGGCTGGGCAGCGGATAACTCATAATGGATGTACGTCTCCTGAGGCCTCATGGGAGGACACAGCAGGTGGAGAATTCGAGCGAGTTCTGGTCGAACGTCAGCGTGGTTGTCGTCTCGCCAGTGGCTATCGGTGCTGGACTGGCAAAAGGCATGTATGACGCCTCGACGAACAACGGCGCTTTCGCCGACGGGTTCAGCGAGGCGGCGACCCCGGTGATCCGGGCCGGCAAGAACTTTGGCGCCGAGCACGGGCCGGTGATCACCCGCGGCGTGCTGACCGGTGCCGCTGGCGCGGTCGGTGCCCGGATCGTCGGCGGCGCGCTGCGCCACCTGAGGATCTGACCAGCCAGGCTCGGGCTGTCGCCCGGGTGGCTGCCACCGGTTAGCCGGCCGGGGGCCAGCCGTCGTACCTGGCATGCCGTCGTCCGGTTCGGCACCCAGGAGACCGGCGTCGCCTACCTGGCCAGTTAGCGCCGATCCGTCCCGTGCACCGTGCCCAGCAGCCCGGCCAGCCTGGCCGCTGCCTGCGGCACCTTGTCCCAGGTCAATGACTCGACCGGGCCGTTGAACCAGTGACCACGCGGGCACCGGATGCGGGCGCTCTCCAGCGGCCCGTCGGTCGAGCGGACCGTATACCGTTCCTGCACCTCGGCCGGCAGCCCGCACCGGCTCGCGCCCCGGCTATCCAGGTAGGCCGGGCAGTCCAGGAACTCCACCACGCTGTCCATGACTCTTCCCCCCGTTCGCGGCGGCAACCGCCGTCGCTGAGTAGGAGCACCTGGCCGCAGCGCTGATACAGCGACGGGCCGCCCAGCCTGGTGTGGCTGGGCGGCCCGGTGTACTCAGCAGGCCGTGCGCGCTAGCGCAGGGCAGGGACCATCCCGATGATCGCACCTGCCGAGCTGGCGCTGCTGCTGCTCGGGACCGGCCTGGGCAGTGGCTTACAGGTTTTGTCCCACGGCGCGTTCGGCTTGCGTGGTGGCAGCACGCCATTGGCCAGGTAGTTGGCGATGGTGTTGTCCACGCACAGGTCGCCGGACAGCGAGTCGGCGTGCGTGGTGCCACCCGGCTCGGCCAGCAGCACCGAGTTCGGGAACAGGTGGCGGACCTCCAGGCTGCCCTCGAATGGGGTGGCCGCGTCCAGCGTCTCGTCGATCAGCAGCGCGCTCTTGATCCCGCTGCCGTTGATCTGCATCGGGGTCTGCCGCGAGGCGGGCGCGGGCCAGTGCAGGCACGGGGCGTTGAACCAGGCGTTGTCCCAGGTCTCGAACGGGGCGATCTTGTTGACCCGGTCGTTGTCCCGCTGCCACACGGCCCAGCTGGTCGGCCACTGCACGTCGGTGCACTGCACCGCGTTGTAGACGGCGAACGAGTTGTCGTTGCCTGGCGTGTCGACCCCGTTGTAGAGGTTCACGATCGCCGCGCCGGCCTTCTTGCTGTGCGTGTTGGCCCAGTTCGCGAACGCGCTGCCCCATTGCAGCCAGGTCTGCTCGTAGTACCCGGCCTCCAGGAAGACGTCGGTCCACTCGTCCGGCCCGACCACGCCCTGGATCGGGTGCTTGAACAACCTGGCCTTCTCCGCGTAGAACCGCTTCTCCACCGCCTGCTCGGTCCGGCCGAGGTGGTAGAACGAGTGGTACTGGGCCAGCCAGCCAAACCAGATCTTGATGTTCCGGTTGAACGCGATGTCCTGGTCCAGGTTGGCCTGGTACCACACCTTGCGCGGGTCCACGTTGCTGTCCATGATCAGCCGCCGGACATGCGACGGGAACAGCGTCGAGTAGACCTGGCCCAGGTAGGTGCCGTAGGAGAACCCGTAGTAGGTGATCTGGCGCTGGCCCAGCGCGGCCCGGATGCTGTCCATGTCCCGGGCGGAGTCGACCGTGGTCATGTTGTCCAGCAGCGCGGACTGCGCGGCGCTGTGCGTGGCGCAGCGCTTGTCATACCGGGCGCTCCGGCTCAGCCAGTAGTTCAGGATCTGCTTGGTCCGCGGGTTGTAGTTCTCCCGGGGGCCAGCGAAGTAGAACGGCGCGCAGGTGATCGCCGGGACGCTGGAGCCGACGCCGCGCGGGTCGAAGCCGATCCAGTCGTAGTCGGCCACCGCGGCCTTGTCCGCGGCCGAGCCCTCGGCCTTGAGCTGGTCGATGAGGAAGACGTTGAGGTCCAGCCCGCTGCCACCCGGGCCGCCCGGGTTGGTCAGGATGATGCCCTGATAGTGCTTCGCGCTCGAGGTGTGCTTGATCCGCGACACCGCGATCTGGATGGTGCCCTGGCTCGGGTGGCTGTAGTTGAGCGGGACGGTCAGCAGGGCGCACTGCGCGCCAGCCTGCTGCAGGTCGGTCTCGGCGCACTTCCCCCAGGCCAGGGCGTGCGCCGCGGGTGGTGCCGCGGTGCCCGCCGACGCGGTTCCGGCGGTGGTCAGCACGCCTACCAGCGTGCTGGCTGCGGCGGCTATGGCTAGCAGTCTCTTCATTCCTAAGGCCCCTCCTGGCATCGTTGCCAAACTTTCCGGCGTGCATGGTGAGTGCGCACCGATTCTCCGGCACGAGGGGCCCTGGACAGAAGATTCTGCAACCCTGCCGTTACCTACTTGTTACCAAACGCTCGGACCTGGACGGTTACCTGGTCAGTGAGCAACGCCAGTACGGCGTGTAATGATCAGGTGGACGAAGGGGCCCAGGAAGGGGCCCAAGAAGGGGGAACGGTGCAGTACCAGACCATCGCCGAGGCGTACCGCGATCTGGAGCAGGCCAGTGGCCGGCTGGCACTCACCGCCCGGCTGGCCGAGCTGCTCGCGGCGACCCCGGCCGGCCTGCTGCCCACCGTCTGCTACCTGTGCCAGGGGCTGATCGCGCCCGAGTTCGCCGGCATCGACCTGGGCCTGGCCGAGAAGCTCGCGGTCCGCGCCGTCGGCACCGCCACCGGCTGCACCCCGGAGCAGGTGGCCGGCAGCGTCCGGGAGACCGGTGACCTCGGCCAGGCCGCCGACCAGCTGCTGACCAAGACCGCCGCCGGGCGGCCGGCCAGCCTGCTGGTCACCGACGTGGTCGGCACGCTGCACGAGATCGCCGCGGCCGAGGGCCCCGGCTCACAGGGCCGCAAGCTGGACCTGCTGGCCGGGCTGCTCACCCGGGCCACCCCGCTGGAAGCCCGCTACCTGCTCCGGCTGGTCACCGGCGGGCTGCGGCTGGGCATCGGCACGCCGACCATCCTGGACGCGCTGGCCCAGGTGTACGCGGGCGGGAAGGCCGACCGGCCGGTGCTGGAACGCGGCTACAACATCTGCTGCGACCTGGGCCGGGTCGCCGCCGTGCTGGTGGCGGGCGGGCTGGCCGCGGTCGAGCAACTGCAGGTCCAGCCGGGCAGCCCGGTGCGGGTCATGCTGGCCCAGCGGCTGTCCGAGGCGGCCGAGATCCTGGCCAAGCTGGGCGGCGAGTGCGCGGCCGAGTACAAGTACGACGGGGTGCGGGTCCAGGCGCACCGCACCGCGGACGGGTCGATCGAGCTGTACACCCGGCGGCTGGAGCGGGTCAGCAGCCAGTTCCCCGACGTGGTCGAGCTGCTCCGGGCCGGACTCCGGCCGGCCGAGGCGATCCTGGAGGGCGAGGTCGTCGCGTTCGACGCCGCCGCGGGCGAACTGCGCCCGTTCCAGGAGGTCATGTTCCGGCGGCGGAAGTACGGCATCAGCGACGCGGTCCGCGATGTGCCGGTCGGGCTGTTCTGCTTCGAGCTGCTGTACGCCGACGGGGCGGACCTGACCCAGCTGCCGTACCCGGAGCGCCGGGCCCGGCTGGCCGCCGCGATCACCCCGGCGCCGCAGCTCCGGCTGACCACGGCCAGCGAGATGACCGAGCCGGCCGCGCTGGACGCCTGGTTCGAGCAGGCGGTGACCGACGGCTGCGAGGGGCTGGTGTGCAAGTCGGTGGGCCCGGACGCCAGCTACCGGGCCGGCGCCCGCGGCTGGCAGTGGATCAAGCTGAAGCGGGACTACCGCACCGAGCTGTCCGACACCGTGGACCTGGCCGTGGTGGGCGCGTTCGCCGGGCGGGGCCGCCGCCGCGGCGTGTACGGCGCGCTGCTGCTGGCCGCGTACGACCCGGACGCCGAGGTGTTCCGCACCGTGTCCAAGTGCGGCACCGGGTTCTCCGATGCCGACCTGGCCGCGCTGCCGGAGCGGCTGGCCCCGCTGGCCCGCGCCGAGCGGCCCGCCCGGGTGGACGCCCGGCAGCAGGCCGATTTCTGGTTCGAGCCCGGGCTGGTGCTGGAGATCCTGAGCGCCGAGCTGACCCTGTCGCCCAACTACTCCGCCGCCTGGGGACAGATCCAGGACGACGCCGGGCTGGCCATGCGGTTCCCGCGGTTCACCGGCCGCTATCGCGACGACAAGGCGGCCACCGACGCCACCACCACCGGCGAACTGGCCAGCCTGTTCCGCGCGGCGCAGCGGACGCCCGCCAGCGGGTAGTGGCGTTAAATATGTGCGGTCAGTAGCTGCCCGCCACGGTCATTGTGCACCTTTACCTCAGCCAGCCCAGCCTGGCGGGCCAGCGCGGCCAGCTCGGCATCGGAGTGGAAGTGGCCGCGGGCGGCCAGCGGTTCCGGTGCGGCCGGGGTGCCGCGCAGCTCCGGGCCGGTGGTGAAGACGGCCAGGCGGCCGCCGGGGCGCAGGACGCGGTCGCATTCCCGCAGCACCTGGAGCGGCTCGGCGAAAAAGAAGAAGACCACGGACATGGCCGCGGCGGTGAACGCGCCCGTGGCGAACGGCAGCCGCTCCGCCGTGGCCAGCAGCACCGCCGCGCCCGGCGCGCGCTCGGCGGCCAGCTCGGCCATGTCCGGGCTGTGGTCCAATCCAGCCGCCTGAACGCCAGTGTCTAGCGCGTCGCGGAGCAGCAGTCCCCCGCCGCAGCCGATCTCCAGAAGCCGGTCGCCGGGCTGGAGGGCGAGCGCGCCGAGGATGGCCCGCCGGGCGAAGTCATGCACGTCCTCGGCGCCGTACACCCGCCGGGCCCGGGCACCGCTCGGGCGGCGCGCGACCCGGTCGGTCAGCCAGTCGTCGAACGCTGCGCCGGGCAGGCCGCTGTCGTGCCAGGCGCGCAGATCCTCGTGGCCAAGGCCGAACGCGGCCAGCCGCTCAGCGTAGCCATCTGGCTGCGTACCGCTCATGGGGGTTTCTCGACCGGGGTGCCGCTGGCGCACCGCGGGCAGGCGGCGGCCGGCCACGCCTGCTGCAGCCGCTCGATGTGCGGCTGCAGCAGGGCCGGCCGCAGGAACAGCGGATCAAGGTCCAGCCAGACGTCCCCGTGATACCCGGTGCCCAGCTCAAAGCGCCCCCACCGGGTCCGCACCAGCTGCTCAGCCACCCCGGACTCCACCTCTCCATCCTCCCCCGTTTCCCGGCCCCGGGCTGCCCGCACCGCCGCCGCCCCCGGCCCCGGGCTGCCCGCACCGCCGCCGCCCCCGGCCCCGGGCTGCCCGCACCGCCGCCGCCCGCGGGCACGAGTCACACTGCCCCCACCAGTCACATCCCTTTCAGCTCCCATGTTGATGTTGTTCTAGGTCACCGCTGGAGGTGGCCTACGTCAACATCAACATGGGCGGGGCCGGAATTGTCGCCGTGGGCTGGCAGGCTGCGGGCATGGGAGACTCACCAGACGCTCTTGCGGCCTTGCTGCGGAAGCAGGACGAGGTGGTGTCCCGGGCGGAGGCGCTCGGCACTGGCCTGACGAGACGGCAGTTAGAACGCCGTATTCAGCCGGATGGTGGGCCGTGGCAGCGGCTGCTGCCGGGGGTCTATCTGACGGTCACGGGGACGCCGACCAGGCGGCAGCTCGAGATTGCCGCGCTGCGCTATGCAGGCCGGGGCAGCGCGATCACTGGCCTGGCCGCGTTACGGCGGCTTGGGCTCAGAGTGCCGGACCACTCGGTGATCACCGTACTGGTCCGCCGCGGCCGCGCCCGTCAGGACCGCGCCTTTGTCCAGGTGTGGCCGACGACGCGGATGCCGGAATACGTCTGCGTGGACGGGCCGGTGCACTTCACCATGGCACCCCGGGCGATTGCGGACGCCGCGCGCGAACTGTGCAGCTTCCGTGAGTTCCGGGCGCTGGTGGCGCATTCCGTGCAGGGCCGGTTCTGCAAATTGGACGTGCTGGCCAGGGAGTTGGCGGACACACCGCGGAAACAGTCGGGGTGGTTGCGGCGGGCGCTGGGCGAGGTGGCGGACGGGGTGCGGTCGGTGGCCGAGGGAGACCTGCGGAACCTGATCATCCAAGCCGGGCTGCCCAGGCCGATGTTCAACGCACGGCTGTTCGCGGGGGACGAGTTCCTGGGTATGCCGGACGCGTGGTGGCCGGACGCAGGGGTGGCAGCCGAAGTGGACTCCCGGGAATGGCACCTGTCGCCGGAGGACTGGGAGCGCACGCTGGCCCGGCATAGCCGGATGACCGCGCGCGGGATCATGGTGCTGCACTTCACCCCGCATCAGGTTCACACCGAGCCGGACCGGGTCGGGGCGGAGATCAGGGCGGCGCTGCGGGCCGGCCAGCAGCGGCCAGTGCTGGCGGTGCGGGCGCGGGCCGCCGCTTGACTTGAAGTGTGGTTGAGGTTGTTGGCTGAGGCTATGTCCTTCAGCGACACTGAACTCGCTTACCTGGCCGGGCAGCGGCTGGGACGGCTGGCGACCATGCAGCCGGACGGCACGCTCCAGGCCAACCCGGTCGGGTTCGGGTACAACCCGGCGACCGGGACGATCGACATCGGCGGGTTCAACATGACCGCCAGCCGCAAGTTCCGCAACGTGGCCGAGAACGCGCGGGCCGCGTTCGTGGTGGACGACATCGTCTCGGTCGACCCGTGGCGGGTGCGCTGCGTGGAGATCCGCGGGCACGCCGAGGCGATCGCGGCTCCGGCCGGCTCGGCGGCGCCGGTCCAGGGGGCGATCATCCGGATCCATCCCGACCGGATCATCAGTTTCGGGCTGGACGATCCGGACGACACCGGTTGACCTGGTGCCGGGCCGTCGCACGGCCGGCTGGTCGCCGGGTCACGCGGGCGGCTGGCCAGACTGCATGCTGACCCGCGCGCTGCCGGACGGCGCCTGGCCGGCGCTGGTGTGACAGCAAGAGGAGGGAGCAGGGTCTGGCCCGCCGACTACTCTGGCCGACAATGGTGACCAGGCCAAAGCTAGATCCCGCCACCGTCCTCGCCGCGCTGGCCAGCGATCCCCAGCTCCGGGTGTTCGTCGGCGGCGGCCGGGTCGCCACCATGCCGGCCCGCAAGCCGCGGCGGCGGCGGCTGCTCGACGTGATCGCCCAGGCTTTCGAGCCCGGAGTGCGCTATCCCGAGCAGCAGGTCAGCCGGTTCCTCGGCGCGATCTACCCGGACTATGCGACGTTGCGCCGGCACCTGGTCGATGAGCAGTTCCTGTCCCGGTCCGGCGGGGTGTACTGGCGCAGCGGCGGAACGGTGCCGTCAAGTGCGGTGTCGCCAAGTGCGGTGCCGTCAAATGCGGTGCCGTCAAATGCGGTGCCGCCAGCCACGGACGGGTAGCTCAGCAGACGGGCGCCGCGGCGCTGACGGCGGGTGGCGGCCCAGGCCCGGCCACCGCTGGCCAGCGCGATAACGGCGGGCAGCGCGAGCGCCCAGCCACAGAAGCCGAGCATGACGGTGACGGCCAGCGCGCCGGGCACGGCGGCCAGCCGGGCCGGACCGCGGAGCTGCCGCATGGCCGCGGCCATGGCGCCCAGGTAGACGGTGAGGAACAGCGCGGTCGGCACCGCCACCAGGGCGGCCGCGCCGACGATGCGCAGCCCGTACAGGACGATCAGCAGCAGCCCGGCCACGGCGATCGCGGTCAGCAGCTGGCGCATGGGCGCGGGCCGGCGCCGGCCGTCCGCGGCCTGGGCCAGCTGGCCGGCGATGGAGGCCGCGCCGCTGATGTAGGCGTTGGTGGCGCCCAGGGTCAGCACCATCGCGGCCACCGCGGCAACGGCCGGGCCGGCCGGGCCGATGGCCTGGCTGAGCAGGCCGGCCAGCGGCACGTCGGTAGCCGCCCGCGGGCCCAGCACGCCGATGGTGGCCACGGCCAGGCCCAGGTACAGCGCCGTGGTGACGGCCAGCGCGATGGCCACCGCGCGCGGCAGCTGCCGGGCCGGGTTGGCGAAGCGGGTCGTCAGCGGGGCGACGGCCTCCCAGCCGACGAACGAGAACATCAGCGTGGCCGCTGCGCTGCCGAGCGACAGCCAGCCATGCGGGGCGAATGGCGTCCAGTTGCTGGCCTGGGCGGCCGGGGCTGAACCGGCCACCGCCACGACCACCACGGCCGTCAGCAGGCTGACCAGGATGACCTGGACGGCGGCGCTGGCCCGCAGCCCCCCGGCCGCCAGGCCGATGACGGTGAGCAGCAGCGCGGCCGCGACGGCCGACCGAGCCAGCTGGCCGCCACCGGTCAGCTCGGTGACGTAGCTGGCGCCGATGAGGCAGACGATCGGGGCGCCACCAACCACACCGGCCAGGAACATCCAGCCGGTCGCCCGGCCCGCCCGGGCGCCCAGGCTGGCGGTGACGTACCCCATCACCCCGCCGGCCGAGGGGATGCGCCGGCCCAGCGCGGTGAACACGGCGGCGAACAGGCCGGACAGGCCGAGCAGACCCAGCCAGGCCAGGATCGAGGCGGGTCCGGCCTCGGCCGCGGCCAGGCCGGGCAGGAGCAGCAGCCCGGGGCCGAGGATGGCCCCGATGTACAGCGCGGCACCGCGCGCGGTGGTCAGGTTCGGGCCAGCAGCTGGCTGGTTCGTGGAGGTCAGCGCCATGCCTTCACGATGGCCGAAATCGGGCCGCACGCGATGGCAAATGTGACGCCTGTGCGTTCCCTTGACGCAACAGAGTTGTGCGATTAAGCGAATAGAGTACACATCATGCCAGAGCATGAACCAGACAGAGTGGATCGTGCCATCGTGGACCGGCTGCAGCGGGACGGCCGGATCGCCAACGTGGATCTCGCCGATGCCATCTCGCTGTCCCCCTCGGCCTGCCTGCGCCGGGTCAAGGCGCTGGAGACGAGCGGCATCATCGCCGGGTACCGCGCGGAGGTCAGCCGGGTGCGGGCCGGGCTCGGCCTGACCGTGTTCATCGGCATCAAGGTCGAGGGGCACTCGCAGGAGACCTCGTCGCGGATCGAGCAGGACCTGCTGGCCATCCCGGCTGTCGTCGCCTGCTACCTGGTCTCCGGCAGCAACGACTTCCTGGTCGAGGCGGCCGTGCCCGATCTGGCCAGCTACGAGCAGTTGCTGCTGGGGCAGATCCTGACCATTCCGTCGGTGGTCGAGGCGCAGAGCACGTTCGCGATCCGCACCGTCCTCAGCCGCGGCCCGCTGCCGCTGGAGCACTGGCGCTAGCCGGGCCAGCTAGTCAGGTCAGCTAGTCAGGTCAGCTAGTCAGGTCAGCTAGTCAGGTCAGCTAGTCAGGTCAGCTAGTCAGGTCAGCTAGTCAGGTCAGCTAGCGGGGACAGTGCAGGTGCTGCAGCTTGCAGGGCATGAGTGGTGGATGACGCCACACCGCCGCGGCGGTCCGGCCGGGCAGGGCACAGCTGATGTCCATCCGGTGCGGGGTCTCCAGGAAGATGATCTCGGCATGCAGCGTGCCGTCGTCCAGCCAGCCGCCGGAGGCGGCCACCGGGATGGTGTCGCCGCGGTGGTCGGTGGGCTGAGACACCGTCCAGGCGCCGGAACCGACCGGGACAGTCAGCGCGTTGCCCGCCTCGACCAGGCTGAGCTGCCAGCCCGCGTCGCCGGGTGCCACCTCGACGGCGGTGAGGGCGGGCTGGATCTGGCCGTCCGGGCCGTGGTCGGTGACGGCGAACGGCGCACTGGCCCACGGGGCCCAGCTGGCGGGCGCCGGCCGCGCCCGGCAGGCGGGCAGGGCCAGGCCGCCCAGCCGGGTGGCGAGGTGGTCTTGGGCTGGGCCGGGCGCGGGCCCGGCGGTGCCGAGGCCGGGCAGCAGGTGGGTCCACATGGCATCGAGCATGGCCTGCATGTCGGTCGTGTACGCGGTGGTGACGATCACCGTCTGCTGCTCGGGCAGGATCACGCAGAACTGCCCGAACGCCCCGTCGCCGCGGTAGCCGTGCCGGGACATCCAGAAATGGAAGCCGTAGCCCTGGGTCCAGTCCGGATTGACCCCGTCGGGGTTGCTGACCTGTTTCGACGTCGCCTCGGCCACCCACGCTTCCGGGATCAGCTGGGCGCTCTGCCAGCGGCCGCGCTGCAGGTACAGCAGGCCGAGCTTGGCGATGTCCTCGGTACGGGCGTGCAGCCCGCTGAAGCCCTGCTCCCGCCCGGGCGGGAAGGTGTGCCAGCCGACTGGCCCGATACCGAGCGGGTCGAACAGCCGGGGACGCAGGTACTGGGTGAGCGGCATCCCGGCGTTGCGCTGGATGATGCTGGCCAGCGTGTAGGTGCACGGCTGGCTGTAGGCGAAGACCGTGCCCGGCTCCCGGTCGGGCGGGCTGAGCAGGAAGCCGCGAACTGGCTCGTCGCGGTCCCGGCTGACCGCTTCCAGCAGCATGTCCCGGGTGTGCCCGCTGGCCATCGCGGCGACGTGGCGCAGTTTCATCGCCCGGCTGCGCGGGTCGGTGATGTCCGCGTCGAACTCGGCGAAGTGCGAGATGACCGTGTCGCCCAGCTCGAGCAGGCCCTCGGCCTGCGCGAACGCAGCCGCGGTGGAGGTGAAGCTCTTGCTCAGCGAATACAGCAACTGCGGCCGGCTGGCGCTGTACGGCGCCCACCAGCCCTCGGCCACCACCTGCCCATTGCGCACCAGCATCAGGCTGTGCATCTCGATGCCGGGATGGCGGTCCAGAGCATCGAGGAAGCCGAGGATGGCGGCCGGATCCACTCGCTGATCCGCTGGCGTGCTGCGCGGCAGGGAACTGGCCATGCGGCGAGCGTAAAACATAGCGTGAGGCATGGCCGGATCCCCCGGGCAAGGTGGCGAGGTGCAACTAGCGATCCGCCCGGAAGCGCCCGGCTCGGCGGCGGCGCGGTCAGGTGCTCCGGGACAGCCGGGCCAGCGACAGCACGAAGATGGACGACAGCACCCAGCCGAGCAGCGTGGCCAGGTTGAGCCACCACAGCATGAACTCCCCGTTGGGCACGTCGGGATCCGCGTACCAGGTGGCCCGCTGATCGAGGGAGATCAGCGGGATGACCGTGTCGATCGCGTACAGCACCGGGCTGAAGCAGCGGACTTCGCCGTCGCCGCAGGTATCCCGGACCGGGTGGCCGGGGGCGGCCGCCCCCGGCGCGCCGTTGCTGGACGCGGTGAGCAGGCCGCTGGTGGTGTAGACGTCGCCGTTGCCGTTGTTGGCCCGCAGCGCGACCCGGTTGCCGGGCACTTCGAGCGAGACGGTGACCAGCACGAGCAGCAGGGCCAGCAGCCAGAGCACCCGGGCCGGGCGGTAGCCGTAGCCGATCGTGGCGTAGATCATGTCCAGCACGCGGCCCGGCCAGCCGATGTGCGACCCCCCGGTCTGGCGGGCGTGCTGGCTCCGGGCGATCAGGATGTGCTCGGCCTCCCCGGCGTAGCCGTGCTGCCGGAACACCCGGGCCGCCTGCTCATAGGGCCCGGAGTCGAACTCGGTCTGGCGGCGCAGCCAGGCACACCGGGCGGCCTGGTCCCAGACCCGCCCGGGCCCGGCGCCCTGCGGCCGCTCGAACCGCTCGTAGGTCATGCCCGCGATGACGAAGCGTTCCGGCCAGGTCGCCGGGTCGTCGGCCAGCGACGTGGTGGTCACGTCGGTGAAGTCGACGCTGGGCGACACCGCCGCCCAGCCGAGGTCGATGCTGCCCCGGACGGTGGCGGAAATCGCCTCGATCGCGTGGCCGGGCTCGCTGACGGCGGATGGACCATCGCAGCGGAACGAGCCGCCGGTGAAGTGCAGCCGGCCCTCGACCGTGGCCCGGTTCAGCACGACGAGCCCGGTTGAGCTGAATCCGCTGATCAGCCGGACCGGCCCGTTCACCACGGCCTGGCTGAGCCGGAGCGAGTAGCCGCCGGGATTGTGCAGCCGCGCGTTCCGCGCGCTGAGGCTGCCCAGCCGGGCCCCGACCAGGGTGACCGCACCGCCGTCGGTGCGCAGGCCATCGAGGAAAACATCGCCGTCCACCGTCATCGCGCTGCCGCCGACCAGCGACACATGCTCCGGATGGCTCAGCGCACCGTGCAGCGCGAGCGTGCCGCGGATAACCGCACCAGCCAGCCTGATGGTGCCTTCGACCGTGGCCCGCTCGTCCAGCCGGAGCAGCGCGCGGATCTGCGCGTTGGTCAGGTCCAGTGCGGTGCGGCCAGGCGAGCGCAGGATGCAGTCGGCACCGATGGACACGCTGCTCACGTCGCTCATCGACATGTCGATGCGCCCCATCACTTCGCACCGCCCAGCTAGCACCATCTCAGCGCCTACTGACAGCCGCGGTGCGTCCAGCGCGGTGCCCGCCGACGTGGGCCGCTCGTAGATGCTGCCGGTCTGGCTGTCCGCATCGACCTGGATGATGGCGTTGCGGATGATGAACCGGCCGGCCAGCTGTGCACTGGCCATGGTGACCCGGCCGAGGATTTCCGGCTTCCGCCCGGCCAGGTCGTCGATCAGGAACACGCTGCCGCCGATGACGGCACCCTCGAGGTCGAGGGCTGGCCCGTCGGCCGACTCGATCCGCGCGGCGGCGAAGTCGAGCGAGCCACCGATCCGGGCACCCAGGAACCGGACTTCGCCCGCCGAGCGGAACCCCTGGATCAGCCGGACAGCCCCGCCCACGCGGATCCGGTCAGCCTGCAGGGCCCGGTAGCCCTGCCCGTCGAGCACGGTGCCCACGCAGAGCAGGCGGCCGCCGATGTCTGCTTCGCACAGCCAGACGGCCGCGGACCGGGATGTGCTCGCGCTGGTCCACAGCGCCTCGCTGATCTGGGACCGGGACAGGTCCAGATCGCGGCGCACGCTCAGCCCGTTGCCGAGCAGGCCGGGCAGCCGGGGGCAGCCGGTCAGCGAGAGCTCATACAGCCGGGCACCTTCCACGACTGGCGCCACGTCGAACTCGCAGCCGTCGAAACGGATCGGGAACGGCACGGTCAGCCCGGCCAGGTCCAGGGCACCGGTCACGTGGATCTTGATCAGCCGCATCCCGCGGGGGTCTACCTGGTCCTGGAGCTCGTGGCAGCACCGGCGGAGCAGGTCGGCCCGGACGGAGCGCTGGCCGCCGCCGGCGACGACACCGCCGGCCCGGAGCGTGCTGATGAGCTCAGTCTCGTCAATCTCGGTCATGGCAGGCTCCCGCCGCGCAGTGATCTTCCGCCTACCTTGCCAGCAGCCGGCGTGCCCGGCCTAGCCCCGTGCCCCGGCCGGCACCTGGCAATCGCACCGTCACTTGACCAGGATCTCTGGTGAAAAAAGGACAGGAATCTTGTGTATCTGAAAGGAGTGTGACACGCTTCACATCCAGTCGGGCCGGCTGGTCCCTGGATGCAGGGAGGCAAGACCAGGCCGACGACTCAAGGAGGCCAGGATGCGACGACTGACTGCACTCATGGGCGCGGGCCTGCTGGCCGCGGCGGCGGCCGTCGCGGCACCCGAGGCGGTCCCGGCGGCCGCGGCGGACCCGCAGGTCACCGGCACGCTTCCGGATGGGGCCAGCTGGGTGGCGGACCTGCCCGCGCAGTGGAACGGCACGCTCCTGCTGTACAGCCACGGCTTCGGCCCGCTGACCGCGGCCGACGCCCCGGACACGACCACGCAGGCGGCGCTGCTGGCCCGCGGCTACGCGCTGGCCGGCTCGTCGTATGACCCGAACGGCTCGGAGTGGGCGCTGGACAGCGCGATCCGGGACCAGTTTCAGACCCTGCAGGCGGTGGAGACGACCGTGCTGCCCAGCCACCCGCAGCAGGTGCTCGCGTTCGGCACCTCGATGGGCGGCCTGGTCAGCGCGCTGGAGGCGCAGGACGGCGCGGGCCGCATCGACGGCGCGCTGACCACCTGCGGCATCGTGGCGGGCGCGATCAACCTGAACAACTACCAGCTCGACGGCGAGTACGCGCTGGCCCAGTTGCTGCTGCCCGGCCAGCCAGTCCAGCTGGTCCGGTTTGCCACCGCCAGCAACGCGCTGGCCACCGCGGCGACACTGCAAGCTGCGGCCGCTCAAGCCCAGCAGACCGCGGCTGGGCGGGCCCGGCTGGCGCTGGCACTGGCGTTCATCAATGTGCCGCCGTGGGATGCCGGGCAGACCGCTCCGCCGCCGGACAGCGACCCGGCAGCGCAGGAGGCGGCCCAGTATCAGGTGGAGTTCACCGGCTCGTTCTCCACGCTGGACTTCATCGAGGCCGGGCGGCCGTCGATCGACCAGGCGGCCGGGGGCAGCGCGACCTGGACCCGCGGGGTGAACTTCGGCGTGCTGCTGGCCCGCTCGCCATACCTGCCCGAGGTGGCCGCGCTGTACCACGCGGCCGGGCTCAGCCTGCGCGCCGACCTGGGCACGCTGACCAGGGACGCGGACATCACCGCCGACCCGGGCGCGGTCCGGTCGCTGCGGCAGACCTCGGTGCCGACCGGGCGGCTGGCCGTGCCGGAACTGGACCTGCACACGATCTCCGACCAGCTGGTCCCGGTGCAGCAGGAGAACTACTACGCGCACCGGGTGGCCGCGGCCGGTGACAGTTACCTGCTCCGGCAGGCGTACGTGGCCAGCGTCGGGCACTGCAACTTCAGCCCCGCGGAACTCGTCGCGGGCGTGCTGGCCATCAGCCACCGGGTCAGCACCGGCCGGTGGGGCCTGGTCGCCAGGCCAGCCCAGCTCGACCGGGTGGCCAGCGGGCTCGGCCTGGGCGCGGCCCGGTTCACCAGCTACCGCCCGGGGCCGCTGACTGGTGCCACCGGGGCGGGGTGGCCAGGGCCTGGCGCGGACCGCTGACCGGGGGCCACCGGGGTAACCTCGGCCTATGCTGACCACCGCGGCGACGACCGGTGACCTGGCCGAGGCCGAGGCCGAGGCCGAACCCGGCCTGCCCGAGCCGAAGCTGCTGTACCTGGTCAAGCAGCTCGAACTCGCGGTCCGGTCGCACCTGGACAACCTGCTCCGGCCGGCCGGGCTGACCGCGCTGCAGTACACCGCGCTGACCGTGCTGGAACGCCATCCGGACCTGTCCACCGCGCAGCTGGCCCGGGACTCGTTCGTCACCGCCCAGTCCATGGCCGACATGGTCACGGCCCTGGAGGGCCGAGGGCTGATCGAGCGGCACCGGGACGGGGCCGACCGGCGGCGCCTGGTCGTCGCGCTGACCCTGGCCGGGCGGGATCTGCTGGACCGGTACCGGGATCAGGTGGACGCGCTGGAAGAGCAGATGCTGGCCGGGCTGACCAAGCCGCAGGTGGCCAGCCTGCGCCGCAACCTGCGCACCTGCCACGGCAACCTCGGCGGCCGCTCCCGCGGCTTACCGCGCCCGGCGCCGGTTGACACCCAGGGACCGGGCGCGCAGTTCCGGGGCGGCGGTGGGCTCGGGGACGCCGCCGAGGGCACGGCCGGCTGACAGGTGCGCGCCATAGCGGGCCGCGAGGGGCGATGCGGTGACGCCGTGCGCGACCACGCTGGCCAGCACGGTGAGCACCACCGCGGCCAGCACCCGGTTGGCGGCGGGCCGGTCCAGTGTGTCGGCGGCGATCAGCGCGAACACCACCGAGGCCAGCCCGCGCGGGCCGAACCAGCCGATGAACGCGACCGTCGCGGTCCAGCCCGGTGCCAGCCAGGGCCACCGCCACCGTGCCCGCCTAGCACAGTGCCACCCTAGCGCCGGGGTGGGCGGATGCCGCGGAACTCCCAGTCGCCGCCGAGCGCGGTGGACAGCACTTCCTCGGACTCGGTGGGCTGGGCGCCGACGTCGCCGCGCACCCCGGCCGGTCCCTCGGCGATGTGGTTGACCAGGCGGCCCAGGCCCTCGGCCTCGACCTCGACCACGTCGCCGGGCCGCACCGGGCGTGAGTTGGCCGGCGTCCCGGACAGCAGCACGTCGCCGGGCAGCAGGGTGATCAGCCGGGCGATGTCGGCCACCAGGTAGTGCATGTCCCAGGCCATCTCGTCGGTCGAGCCGTCCTGGGCCAGCCGGCCGTTGACGTAGGTGCGCAGGCTCTTGCCGGGGAACTCCCAGCCGGAGACCAGGCCGGGGCCGAGCGGGCAGAGCGTGTCCGCGCCCTTGACCCGGAGCATCGACCCGGCGTCGGTGTCCCGGAAGTCGTGCAGCCCGAAGTCGTTGGCGATGGTGTACCCGGCGATGTAGCCGGCCGCGTCGGCGGGCGCGATGTTGCGGCAGGTGCGGCCGATCACGAGGGCGATCTCACCCTCGTAGTTCAGCCACTGGCAGCCAGCGGGCCGGACCACCGCGCCGCCGTGCGAGTTCAGCGAGGTGGTCGGCTTGTGGAAGTAGGTGGGCGCCGGGGGCAGTGTGACCTGGAACTCCTCGACCCGGCTGCGGTGGTTGAGATGCACCGCGATGATCTTGCTGGGCGTGACCGGCGGCAGGTGCCGGGCCTGCTCGGCGGCCACCCGCCGGCCGTCCCCGGCGACCAGTTCGCCGCCGTCCAGCAGCACCTCGGTGACAACGCCGTCGAGCAGGATCCGCCGCCGGTGCGTGACCTGGCTGCCCATCACGCCTCCTCCGCCAGCCAGCCCGGCTGGCCAGTGGTCCAGCCAGCCGGCGCGGTGCAGGTGTTCTTCACGTCGCAGTAGAAGTCGAAGGACCAGGTGCCGCCCTCCCGCCCGATGCCGCTGCGGCCGTTCCCGCCGAACGGCGCGGCCAGGTCGCGGACGAAGAAGCAGTTCACCCACACAGTCCCAGCCGACAGCCGGGCACTGACCCGATCCGCCCGGTCCGGGTCGCCGGTGACCAGCGTCGCGGCCAGGCCGTAGCGGGTGTTGTTGGCCAGCGCGACGGCCTCGTCCTCGGTGCGGAACGTCTGCACGGTGAGGACCGGGCCGAACACCTCCTCGCAGAGGATCTCACTTCCCTCGGCCGCACCGGCCAGCACGGTCGGCGCGAAGTACAGCCCGCCCAGATCCTGGTTGGGCCCGCCCAGGACCGGGCGGGCGCCCTGGTCCAGCGCGCGCGACACGAAACCGGACACCCGGTCGAAGTGCGGCCGGGAGATCAGCGGGCCGATGCCGGTCGCCTCGTCCCGCGGGTCACCCTGCCGGATGCCTTGGGCTGCACTGAGGAACCGGTCCAGGAACGCATCCGCGATCCCGTCCTGGACCAGGATGCGCACTGCGGCCAGGCAGACCTGGCCGGCGTTGTCGAACTGCTCCGCGGCCAGGCTGGCGGCCAGGTCGAGGTCGGCGTCGTCCAGCACGATCAGCGGCGACTTGCCGCCCAGCTCGAACGAGACCGGGGTGATGTTGGCCGCCGCGGCGGCGCCGATCGAGCGCGCGGTGGGCACCGATCCGGTGAAGCTGATCCGGCGTACCCGGGGGTCGGCCGCCAGCGGCGCGCCTGCCTCGGCGCCCAGCCCCTGGACGACGTTCAGCACCCCGGCGGGCAGCCCGGCGTCCGCGGCGATGCCAGCCAGCAGCGACGCGGTGAGCGGGGCCCACTCCGGCGGCTTCAGCACGACCGTGTTGCCGGCCGCCAGTGCCGGGGCGACCCGCCAGGTGGCCAGCATGAGCGGCGCGTTCCACGGGGTGATCACCGCCGTCACCCCGGCCGGATCCCAGGACACGTGGTTGCGGTGCCCGCGGGTGGCGAAGTCGTCGTGGCCGAGCCGGAGCAGGTGGTCGGCGAAGAACCGGAAGTTGGCCGCCACCCGCGGCATCACCCCGCGCCGGTGCGAGCGGAGCAGCGAGCCGTTGTCCGTGGTCTCCACCTGGGCCAGGTCCTCGACCTGGGCCTGCACGCCGTCGGCGACCGCGTGCAGGATGGCGGCCCGCTCGGCCGGCGGCGTCGCACGCCAGGCCGGGAAGGCGTCGGCGGCGGCGCTGACGGCCGCCTCCGCGTCGCCCGCCTGCCCGCTGGCCACCTGGGCGATCTCGGTCTCGTCGATCGGCGAGATGTCGGCGAACGTGGCCCGGGAGGCGACCCGCCGCCCGCCGATCCAGTGCCGGGTGTCCACCGCCACCCCGGCGACGACAGCCGTGTGCTCCCCCACCTGGCCGGTGCTGGCCGCCGCGCGCGTCATGGCCTCGCCTCCTTGCACCCGTTCACCCGACCACCATATCGTTTGGATCCTAACGTCTTGGGAGGCCGCCATGACCAGCCAGGAACTCCGCGGGTTCTTCTACCCGCGGACGGCCACCGGGCAGGCCAGCCTGCTGCCGCCGCCACCTTGGTACTACTCCGGCGACCTGCTCACGGTCGAGTACCGCACTGACCCGGAGAACGTCGCCGCGCTGCTGCCGCCCCCGCTGACACCCACCCAGCAGGACCCCGGCGCGGTCGCGCTGATCTGGGCCGACTGGCAGTCCTGCGGCGCGTCCCGGGACGAACTGCTGGACCCGGTGCGGGCCCAGTACAGGGAGGCGTTCGCCGTGGTCCGCTGCGAGTTCGGCGGCCGGACCTACTCGCGCTGCGCGTTCATCTGGGTGGACAAGGACTTCGCCCTGCTGCGCGGCATCCACCAGGGCTATCCGAAGAAGCTGGGCTCGATCCAGCTGACCCGGCCGCACCCGCTGCCGCACGCGGCGCCGCAACTGGCCCCGGGCGGCCGGTTCGGCGCGACGCTGGCCGCCGCCGACCGAAGGCTGGCCCAGGCCGTGATCACGCTGCGCGAGCCGAGCGAGACGAACGGGTTCGTCAACGGCCACCCGATGGCGCACCACCGCTGGCTGCCCGCGATCGACGGTCACGGCGACGCGACCGCCGAGCTGATCGAGTCCGGCGTGGCCGAGTTCGCGGCCGGCCTGACGTTCGCGGCCGACGTGGACGAGATCACCCTGCTGTGCTCCCCCACCGAGGAGCTGGCCGACGCGCTGCCGGTGCGCGAGGTCATCGGCGGCTACTACCGCCAGGTCGGCGTGGTCTGGAACGGCGGCCGCACGCTGTGGACCGGCTGAGCCGGCCGTCAGCGGCCGATCATCCGCACCGGATAGCTCTTGATCCCGTTGACGAAGTTGCTCCGCACCCGCCGCGGCTCGCCCAGCGCGGCCACGCTGTCCACCCGGGCCAGGATCTCCTCGAACATGACCCTGACCTCCATCCGCGCGAGCTGGCTGCCCATGCACAGATGCGGACCACCTTTACCGAACGCCATCTGCTGGCTGGCGTCGCGCCTGACATCGAAGCGGTACGGATCAGCGAAAACAGCCTCGTCCCGGTTCCCGGACGCCCACCACAGCACGACCTTGTCCCCGGCCCGGATGGCCTGGCCGTGCAGTTCGGTGTCCCGGGTGGCGGTGCGCCGGAAGTGGTAGACCGGTGAGGCCCAGCGGAGGAACTCCTCCACCGCGCCGGGCAGCAGGCCCGGCTGCTCCTTGAGCAGCGCCCATGTCTCCGGGTGCTCGATCAGCGCCTGCGTGGTGCTGGTGATGGTGTGCCGGGTGGTCTCGTTGCCCGCCACGATCAGCAGCAGGAAGTAGTTGTGGAAGTCCCGCTCGGACAGCGGCACACCGTCGCTGGGCATCCGGTTGACCAGCTTGGACACCAGGTCCTCGCCGTCCCCGCCGCGGCGCTGCCGGGCCAGCTCGTCGCCGTAGGCGAACACCTCCAGCGCGGCCGGCGAGCGGAACGGCAGGTTCCGGTACTGCTCGCTCTCGGGTGAGCCGAGCAGCACGTCGGCCTCGTCCGGGTCGGTGTTGCCGATCATCCGGTTGCCCCACGCGATGAGCTGCCCGGCGTGCTCATCGTCGATGCCGAGCAGCCGGACCAGCACCCGGATCGGGAAGTCGGCACTCACCTCGGCGACGAAGTCGAACTCCCGCCTGGCCAGCGCGGCGTCCAGGGTGCGGGCGGTCAGCCCGCGCAGGAACGTCTCGTACCCGGCCAGCGAGCGGGCGTTGAAGTCGCGCTGCAGCAGGCGGCGCAGCGCCCGGTGCCGCACCCCGTCGGTCTCCAGCATCGACCGGCGGATCTCCAGCTGACCGGCGTCAAGCTCCTCCAGGTTGACCGCACCCACCTGGGCGGAGAACGTGTCCTCGTCCTTGGCCACCGCACAGATGTCCGCGTGCCGGGTAACCGACCAGAAGCCGTGGTTGGGGGCGGGCTCCGGGTTCCAGAAGCAGGGCGTGTCCCGGCGCAGCTCGTCGAAGACCGCCCACGGCGGCCCGGCCGCGAACAGGCCGGGGTCGGACAGGTCGTTACAGGTGGTACGCATACTCGGTGAACTCCCAGTCGGTGACGTGCCGCTCGAACCGCTCAACCTCGTTCCGCTTGTAACTGAGGAAGGACCGGCAGAACTCTTCGCCGAGCGCGCCGCGCAGGTCGCCGTCGGCTTCCAGGGCGTCCAGCGCGTCCGGCAGCCGTTGCGGCAGCCGCCGGGACCTGGCCGGGTCGTAGCCGTACCCCTCCAGCGCCGGCGGCGGTTCCAGCGCGTCCCGGATGCCCAGGTACACCGCGGCCAGGGTGGCCGCGATGGCCAGGTACGGGTTGGCGGTGGCGTCGCCCAGCCGGACCTCCATCCGTGCCCCCTCGCCGCGCTCCGGCGGGATGCGCACCAGCGCGCTGCGGTTGTCCAGGCCCCAGTCGATCAGCCACGGCGCCAGCGTGTCCGGCCCGAACCGCTTGTACGAGTTGATCGTCGGGTTCAGCAGCGCGGCCAGCGCCCCCGCGTGGGCCAGCACGCCGGCGATGGCCTGCCGCCCGGTCTTGGACAGGCCGTGCTCGCCGCCCGGGTCGCCGAACACGTTGCGGCCAGCCTCGTCGGCCAGCGAGACGTGCAGGTGGAAGCCTGACCCGCCCTCGTTGTTGAACGGCTTGGCCATGAACGTGGCCATCAGCCCGTCCAGCCGGGCGATCTCCTGGATGGCCGACTTGAGGCGGAACGAGCGGTCGGCCGCGTCCAGCGCGGCCGAGTGGGTCAGGTTGATCTCGAACTGGCCGCCGCAGAACTCGTGGTTGGCCGCGGTCACCGCCAGGCCGGCGTCGCGCAGCGCGCGCAGCGTGCGGATCAGGTGGCGGCGCGGGTCGCCCTTGGCCCCGACCACGTACACGTTGCCGGGCGCGTCCGCGTACCGCCGCCAGCCCCGTTCGCTGTCGTCCGCTTCCAGCAGGAAGTACTCCAGCTCGGGTCCGACCACCACCTGGATGCCATGCCCGGCCAGCAGCGCCCCGGCCTGGCGCAGCACCGCGCGCGGCGACTCCGGGTGCGGGTCGCCGTCCGGGGTGGTCACGTCGCCCAGCGCCCAGGCCGTGCCCGGTTCCCAGGGCAGCGCGGCGACCGTGGCCAGGTCCGGCCGGACCAGCACGTCGGGCAGGCCCGCGTCCAGGCCGCCGGCCACCGGGACCACGTCGCCCTGCGGGCTGGTGTGGAAGATCGCGCGGCAGAACGGCAGGCCATGGTCGAGGGCGGCGGGCAGCTCGTCGATGAGCACGTCCCGGCCGCGGTCCACGCCGATCATGTCGGAGTAGCACACCCGGACGACGTCGATACCCTGATCCCGCAGCGAGGCGAGCACTTCGTCCGGCGCCTGGTGCTGGTCGGCCACGGCGTCCTCCTGCATCGTTTGGGAACGAACAATACGTGGGCAGGCTCGCCCCGGCAACACCCGCGAGCCCTTGACCAGCACCGGCCCGGTGCATATCGTTTGGAACCGAACGTTTGGCTACACTTGGCATCCGTCGCGGAGCCAGGAAGGCGGCGGTCATGGGTGAGGTGGTCGGAGCGGGCCTGCTGGCCCACGTACCCACGATCATGCTGCCCGAGAGCGAGCGCCGCGAGCTCAACCACGGCCAGGACACGTCGCTGGTCGCCGGGCTGCGGCGGCTCCGCGCCGAGGTGTTCGACCGGCTCGACTACGACACCGTGGTGGTGCTCGACTCGCACTGGGCCACCACGGTCGAGTACGTGATCTCCGCGCAGGACCGCCGGGCCGGGCTGTTCACCTCGGAGGAGCTGCCCCGGGGTATGTGCCGGATCCCGTACGACTGGGCCGGCGACCCGGAACTGGCCCACGCGACCGCGGCCCAGGCCGGCGCGCAGCAGACCTGGATCACCGCCATCGACGACCCGTACCTGCCGGTCATGTACGCGACCGTCAACCTGTGGCACTACCTGGGCCGGGGGCGGCCGGACAAGCGCTGGGTATCGCTGAGCACCTGCCAGACCGGTGATACCGAGGATCACCTGCGGGCCGGCCGGGCGCTCGGCGCCGCCATCGCGGCCACCGACCGGAAGGTGGTGCTGATCGCGTCGGGCGCGCTGAGCCACACGTTCTGGCCGCTGCGCCAGCTCCGCGAGCACGAGGCCGCCGGGGCCGAGCACATCTTCACCCCGGAGGCGTGCCAGGCCGACCGGGAGCGGATCGGCTGGTTCGGCAAGGGTGACCACGCCCAGGTGCTGGACACCATGCCGGAGTTCCTCCGCTTCAGGCCGGAGGCCCGGTTCGCGCACTACCTGATGATGGCGGGCGCGCTGGGTGAAGACCGGTGCACCGCCGCCGCCGGGGCGTACAGCGACTACGAGAACTCCGTCGGCACCGGCCAGATCCACCTCTGGTTCAGCCGGCCGGCGGGCGGGTGGCAACCTGCTCGGTGAACCGGTGCACCAGGGCGCGGGCCCGGCCGGCTGAGGCCACCGCCAGCCGCCGGGTCTGATCCAGCAGCCGCTCCGCATCCAGGCCGTGCTCGGCGAGCTGAGCTGTCCCGCCGTTATCCAGCCAGCCGGCCAGCGTGCACGGCGTCATCTCCGGGTGGAACTGCACCCCCAGCGACCTGCCGATGATGAACGCCTGTTCGGCGAGCTGGGTCCGGGCCAGCGCGCGGACCCCGGCGGGTAGCCGCCAGCGGTCCAGATGCCACTGGAACCACGGCCCCGGCTCGATCAGCCCGGGCTGGTCGGTGTCCAGCAGCCGCCAGCCGATCTCCGCCCCGGCCGCGCGCTCCACCCGGCCGCCAAGGGCGGCGGCCAGCGCCTGCCCACCGAAGCAGATGCCCAGCACCGGGACCCCGGCCGCCACCGCGCGGCGCAGGAACGCGAGTTCCGCGCCGACCCAGGACCCGATCCGCGCCTCGTCGTACACCGACCACGGCGCGCCCATCGGCACGATCGCGTCGAACCCGGCCGGATCGGGGAACGCCACCGTGACGTCCGGGGTGGCGAACCGCTCCGGCGGCACCACCAGCAGGTCGGCCACGTCGTAGCCGAGATCGGCGAACGCTTCCGCCACCGGGCCGGCCGGCGACACGTGGTCCTGCTTGACGAACAGGACCCGCACGGTCAGGCCTTCTGCGGGCCGCGCTCGGCCGCGGCCAGGTCGTCGAAGCTGGACGTGGCCGGGGCCCGGCCGGGGAACACCAGGGTGAGCACGAAACCGAGCGCCAGGATGCCGAGGCCGGCGTACGCCGCCCAGATGATCGGCGCCTTGACCTCGTACACCGAGCCGTAGATGGCGGCCGCGGTGACCAGCACGCCGACCGCCGCGGCCAGCAGCACCGCCCAGCGCCGCGGGTGGTCGGCCAGGCCGCGCACCGCGCCCACCGACATCAGCAGGTAGATGCAGGCCAGCGCGAAGCTGCCCAGGGTGGAGAACCAGGAGAACATGGCCACGTAGTGCGGCAGCCCGTGCTGCGCGAACAGCCCGGTCCACCACTGGGTGGCGGCCACCACGACCAGGTACAGCGCGAGCACGAAGACGCTCGCGGTGAGCGGGGTGCCGCGGCGGGACACCCGGCCCAGCACCCGGGGCAGCCGGTGATCCCGGCCCATGGCGAAGAAGCCGCGCGACCCGGCCACCGCGCAGCCGATCAGCACGGCCAGCATGTCGAACAGCACGACCAGCTCGACCAGCCGCCGGATCGCGACCGAACCGAATCCGCCGCCGCTCGACGGGCCGGCCAGCCCGAACAGCGGGGCGCTGGCGTTCTTGCCCAGCGCGGCCAGGCTGAAGTCGGAAGCCGGCCACCTGGGCGTACGCGCCGACCACGTAGTAGCCGGCGATGGCCAGCACGGCGATGAGCACGGCGCGCGGGATGTCCCGCCTCGGGTGCGCGGTCTCCTCGCCCAGGTTGGCCGCGGTCTCGAACCCGGTGAACAGCAGCACGCCGTACAGCACGCCGAACAGCACCCCGCCCATGCCCTGCGGCGACGAGGACGGCGAGAACGCCTTACCCACGTCGTTGTTCCCGCCGACGCTGATGATGACGTGGATGAAGAACACCAGCACCACGGTGATCGAGATCAGCGCCAGCACCAGCTGGGCCCGGGTGGACAGCGCCACGCCGAAGTACAGCACGCCGGCTACCAGCACGAACACGATCAGCATCCAGGCCAGCGTGGGCAGCGGGGTGATGTTGAACTCGGCGACCAGAGTGTCGTGGATGGTGCCGCCGATCATGACCAGCAGCCCCGCGCCGAGGACCAGGATGCCCACGTAGTAGAGCAGCCCGGCGGCCGCGCCGGTCCGGCCGCCCAGGCCGTCGGTCACGTAGTCATACAGCGAGCCGGCCGCATGGATGCGCTTGGCGTACTGGGCCACGATCCAGCCCAGCGCGAGCACCCCGATCGCGGCCAGCAGCACGGCCAGCGGGGCGGCCACCCCGGCGCCCTTGCCGGATGCGTTGAGCCCGACCAGCAGCGGGACCAGGAACGCGATCGAGAACACCGGGCCCATGAAGCCGACCGACTGGGCCACCGCGTCCAGCAGGGTGAGCTTGCGCTTGCCGCCCAGCTGCTGCCGCGGGGAACTGGTTGTGTGCGCCATGGACCTGCACCTCCTGGCCGTCGGGCGGTTCCAGCGAAGAGACTGTTGTTTGGTCCCGAACGATTGGTACCGAACAATATCCGGTCAGGCCGCGCACGTCACCACCTCGGACCGAACTTTCTTAACGCCTGCGGGCGGCTGGCCGCCGCTGGTCAGCCGGGGTGGTCAGGCCCGCGGTCAGCCGGGTGGGGTCCGGGGCGTGACCGAGAAGTCCAGGCCGACCGTGCCGGGGTCGATCAGCACCGTGCCGCCGTCCACGACCAGGCAGGCCCCGTTGACATATGAGGCGTCCGGCCCGGCCAGCCAGGTGATGGCGGCGGCGATCTCGGCCGGCTCGGCCGGGCGGCGCTGCGGCACCAGCCGGGTCACCTCGCGGTAGGCGGTTTCCTGGTCCAGGCCGTGCGGCGCGCCGAACTCGGTCATCTCCTGATCGGCCATCTCGGTGCGCACCCAGCCGGGGCAGACCACGTTGGCGCGCAGCCCGGCCGGGCCGAAGTCGGCGGCCAGGCTCTGGGTGAGCATGACCAGGCCGGCTTTGCTCACCGCGTAGGCCGCCGCCGAGCTGGAGGCGCGCAGCGCGGCGATCGAGGCGACCGCGACGATCGAGCCGCCAGCCGCCCGGCTCGCCGTCCCCGCGCCCGGCTCCGCGCTCCCCAGCAGGTGCGGCAGGGCGGCGCGGGCCAGCAGGTACGGCGCGGTCAGGTTGGTGCGCAGGGTCAGCTCCCAGTCGGCCGGGTCGAGGTCGGCCACGCTGCCGCCGCGCATCACCCCGGCGTTGGCCACCACACAATCGAGCCGGCCCTGGTCCGCGACGGTCCCGTCCACCAGGGCCCGCACCGCGGCCGGATCAGTGACGTCGGCAACCACTGAGCGGGCGCCGGTCCGGGCGGCCACCTCGGCCATCGGTCCGCTGCGGCGGCCGCAGATCGTCACCCGCCAGCCGTCCCGGGCGGCCCGCTCCGCGACCGCCGCGCCGATCCCGCTCCCGGCCCCGGTGACCAGCATGACCCGGCTCATGACACGATCTCCCCCACCCGGGTCACCAGCCGCCGGCAGAACGGGCCGATGTCCCGGGCATCGTCGAGGTACATGGACGGCTTGAAGCAGATCGTGCCGAACCCGGCGGCCAGCTGGCCGGGCAGGTCGCGCAGCGCCTCGTCTAGATCGGCCAGCGCATCCGGGCTCGGGAACCGGCCGCGGATACCGCCGACCAGCTCCAGCTCGGCCAGGTCGCGGCCGGCCGCCCGCAGCCCGTCGCGCAGCGCGGCCAGGTCGGCCTCTGACGGCGCGCCGAGCGGGTTGAACCCGCTCCCCCAGCGCACCAGCCGGCGCAGCAGAGCCGGGTGCATCCGCTGGCCACCGAACCACAGCGGCGGCCCGTCCGGGCGGAACGGCCCCGGCGCCAGCCACACCTCATCGAACGAATAGTGCTTGCCGTGGTAGCTCACCGGCCCCGGCCGCCAGCACCGGGCCAGCACCTCAAGCTGCTCGTCCAGCAGCGCCCCACGCTGGCGGAACGGCACGCCCAGCGCCGCGTACTCGTCCGGATGCCAGCTGACCGTGGGGATGACCACCAGCCTGCCCTCGGACAGCAGGTCCAGCGTGCCCAGTTCCTTGGCCAGCAGCAGCGGGTGCCGGAGCGGCGCGATGATGGCCCCGGCGACCAGCCGCAGCCGCCCGGTCGCGGCCGCGATCGCGGACAGCAGCACCACCGAGGATGGCCAGGGCATGTCCGGCGGCTGGTTGCCGGGCACCGCGTACTCCCGCGGGTTGGCCATCACCCCGGCCGCGGCGGCCTCCGGGCCGAGCACGATGTGCTCGCTGAGCATGACCCCGTCGATCCCGGCCTGCTCGGCCTCGGCCGCGATCCGCACCAGCGCCCGCAGGTCGCGCGGCGAGGTCATGGTCCAGTTCTCACTCAGCACGAGCAGCAGCCGCGGGGGCTTGGACACCGGTATCATCAGCCACCCTCCGCCCGCCGGTAACGTTCGGAGCCAAACGATACCGCGCGGCGGTCAGCGGGCGGGCGCTGCTCCGGGCGGCTCGCTATCCGTGCCCTCCAGGTGCTGGACGATGGCCCGCAGCGACTGGGCCAGCAGCAGCTTGTCCCGGTCGCCCAGGTCGGCGGTGACGAACTGCTCGGCCCGGTTGAACTCGGGGAACAGCTTGTCCATCAATTCCGCGCCCGCCTCGGTCAGCCGCAGCAGCACCCGGCGGGCGTCGCCCGGGTGGGCGCGCCGGGTGAGCAGCCCGCGCCGCTCCAGCGTGCTCGCCACCCCGGTCAGCGTGCCCTTGGAGATGCCGGCTTCCGCCGCGACGTGCCGGGTCTCGATCTCCCGCCAAATCCATACCACCCAGAGCACGACCCAGGCGGTCCAGGTGAGGTCGGACGGCTGCAGCACGGTCCGCTCGAAGTGGTTCCGGACCGCGCCCGCGGCGCGGTAGATGTTGCTCACTACCGCCATCGCGGCCACGTCGATAGGCAGGCCACGCAGCCGCTCGGCCACCGCGTGCTCGGTCTCGGCCAGGGTGTGCTGGCCATCGCCGCCCAGGCGGGCCGCCGCCGCGTACCGGTCCCGCTGCGGCACGGCAGCGGCCCGGCCAGCGGGCATGCTGGCGTCGGTCTGCCGTCGCGTCATGCTGGCGAGCTTACCGCTGGCCTGGTTAACCCCCGGCCGGATAGGCTCTGGCCGTGGCCAGCCGCGAACAGTTTGACCGCGAACTAGAAGCCATCGAAGCCAAAGTCATCGAGCTGTTCGGCATGGTCGCCGAAGACCTGCCGGTCGCGACGCAGGCGCTGCTGACCGGCAGCAAAGAGGCGGCTCAGGTGCTGGCCGAACGCGAGCAGGCCATCGACGCCCTCTACCTGGAGATCGAGGGACTGGCCAACCGGCTGATCCTGGTCCAGTCGCCGGCCGCGATCGACCTGCGTTTCCTGCTTTCCGTGCTGCGCATCGTGCCGGAACTGGAGCGCTCGCACGACCTGGTCGTGCAGGTCGCCGCCGCGGGCAGTCACCTGCTCGGCGAGGATCTGTCCTCGCGCACCCGCGACCTGGTCGAGCGGATGGGCGAACTGGCCTCCAGCATGTGGCGCCAGGCGGCGGACGCCTGGTACCAGCGCGATCACTCGGTGGCCGCGGTGCTGGGCGAACGCGACGACGAGATGGACGACCTGCACGTCAGCTTGACCGCCGAACTGGCCGCCGGGCGGATGACGCTTCCGGTGATCATGGAGATGACGATGGTGGCCCGGTGTTACGAGCGGCTCGGCGACCACGCGGTCAACATCGCCCGCCGGGTCACCTACCTAGCCGGATCCAAACCTGGTTAACCACGGGCCCGGACCGCACTTCCAGATGGGGTCGGCCGGGTGGAGGCCGGTGCGGGCGGCGAGGATGGCACGCCGCTGCCCGGCGAGGGCCACCTGCTGATCATCAACCGGATGCCCGGCCTGGCCGCCGCACTGGTCAGGCGGCCGGGCTGAGCTCCCAGCAGTCGCCGCGGCGCTGGGCAGCTGCCTGCGGGGCACGGTGCGCCAGCGCGATGATCCCGGCGATCATAACGGCCAGCGCGCAGCCCTCGGCGGCCAGGGCCAGCGGGCTGAGCGCGATCTTCTCGTGCAGGAACGCGGCGCCAGCGGCCATAGACACCAGCGGGTCGGCGGTAGTGATGACGGCCAGCACCGGGGCGATCAGCGTGCCGGACTGGAACGCGTTCTGGTTCAGCAGGAAGCCGACCGGGGTGACCACGGCCATCAGGAACAGCGGCCACTGCCGCGCCGGGTCGGCGAATCCGGCGGGCAGCGTGCCTGGCACGACCTTCAGCAGCAGCGCGTTCACCCCGAAGTCCGCGCCACAGCCGAGCGCCAGCCACAGCGGGCGCGCCGCCCGCGGTCCCCACCGGGCCGCGGCCAGGCAGCCGGCCAGCACCGCCGCCAGCCCAGCCACCAGCGGCAGCGCCGCACCCGGGTCGGCCGTCCCGGTCCCGCCGTGCGGCCGGGCCACCATCAGGAAACCGGCGATGCCGACCGCGCAGCAAGTCACCCCGGCCAGCAGCACCGCATCCGGCGGCTGGCGCCGGACGGCGGCCGCCGCGATCACCACGGCGAACAGCAGGCTCAGCACCAGCAGCGGCTGGACCAGGGTGAGCGATCCGAAATGCAGTGCCATGACCTGCAGCGCGGCACCGGCCAGGTTGACTCCGATGGCGGCCAGGAACAACGGCCGCCGCACCAGATCGACCAGCAGCCGCGGGGACAGCGCCGGCCGCTCCGGCACCTGCTTGGTGCTGCGCATCTCCAGCACCGATGCCCCGCCGAACATGGCCGCGGCGGCCAGCCCCAGGCCCACCGCAATCACCCCGTACATCACATCTCCTCAGCCGGTCGATCCCCGTTATGTGTTAGGAGACGATGCCGGCTCCCGTGATTCATCGTCACGTATGCCACTGACAGTTAGACCGTGCCTAGCGAGCCGACCGGGCGCCGGCGACAGCGGTGTCACCGGCGGAGCCGGAGCTCGACGGCGAGGACACTCTGGGCGGCTGCGGGCTACGCTTGCCGGACATGGAGATCTCCCGGAAGTTAACCGACGCGACCAGGGCGCCGGACGGACGGTTCACCGGTGACGTGTGGATGGACCGGATCGGCGGGACCGCGCACACCGAGGTGCGCAGCGTGCTGTTCACCCCAGGCGCCCGCACCGCCTGGCACCGGCATCCCGGCGGCCAGGTGCTGCATGTCACCGAGGGCGCGGGCCTGATCCAGTCCCGGGGCGGCCCGCGCGAAGCGATCAGGGCCGGCGACTCGGTCACCGCCGCGCCCGGCGAGTGGCACTGGCACGGCGCGGCGCCCGGCGCGTTCCTGGTTCACCTGGCCGTGTCCGACGGCACCACCGAGTGGGCCGAGCCCGTCACCGACGACGAGTATCAGGTGTAGCCGGTAGGCGCGGTGCCCTACATGTCCAGGACCAGATCGGTGCTGGGCTGGGCGCAGCAGATCAGCACCTGTCCGCCGGCGGGCGGTTCGAGCGGGTCCGGGCGGTAGCCGACCTGGCCGGAGAGCAGCGGCGTCACACAGGTGTGGCACACCCCGGTCCGGCAGCTCCACCGGGTGGGCACGTCGCAGGCGTCGGCCAGGTCGAGCACGCTGGGCCAGGCCGCGCCGAACGGGGTGGACACGCCGCTGCGCGCGAACGTCACCATCGGCCCGGTGCCGCGCGGCCCGGGTGGCTGGTGCGGTGCCCGCCTGGTCTGCCCGGTCAGTCCCGGGTTGACCGACGGCAGCGCGCCGAACAGCTCGGTGTGGATCCGGCCCGGGCTGATCCCGAGTGCGGTGAGCGCCTGCCGCATGTCGGCCATGAACGAGTCCGGGCCGCAGATGTAGGCACTCGCGGGGGCCGGCAGGCCCAGACCGGCCAGCTTGTCTTTGGTCAGGCGGCCGGCACTGGCCCCGGGCTGGCGTTCAATATCGGGGGCTTGACTGTAGAAGACGTGCTCGTGGGCGTGCGGGAGGGAGGCGAGCAGGGCGTGCGCCTCGGCCGCCAGCGGCTGCTCCTGCGGCCGGCGGCCGCCGTACAGCCACCACACCTCGCGGGTGAGCGGGCCGGCCGCGAGCTGGTGCAGCATGGCCAGTACCGGGGTGACGCCGATGCCGGCCGAGATGAGCAGCACCGGCTCCGGGCCGTCGTCGAGCACGAAGTCGCCGCGCGGCGCGGCCACGTCGAGCAGCGCGCCCGGGCGCAGCTTGCCGGTCAGGTAGCTGCTGGCGGCGCCGTGCGGCTCGTGCTTGACGCTGATCCGGTAGCCGCCTGGGTCCGGCACGGTGGACAGCGAGTAGCTGCGCACCGGGGCGGGCTGGCCGGCCGCGCCGACCCGCAGCGTCAGGTACTGGCCGGGCCGGGCGGGCGGCAGCGCGGCGCCGTCCGGGGCGGCCAGGTAGATCGAGGACACCGCCGCGGTCTCCCGGACCACCCGGGCCACCCGCAGCGGGCGGA
Source organism: uncultured Actinomycetes bacterium (assembly GCA_963834705.1). Classification (GTDB taxonomy): domain Bacteria; phylum Actinomycetota; class Actinomycetes; order Streptosporangiales; family Streptosporangiaceae; genus RYN-230. The sequence goes on along the minus strand of CAWICV010000013.1, from coordinate 161,744 downwards.
AGCCGGCCCAGGCGGGCGGGGGCGGCGGAGCCGGCTCGGTGCCCGGCGGCGGTGTGGCGCCGGGCCCTTCCGGTGCGGCCAGCAAGTCATGGAAGGATTGCTGCCAGCCCGGGCTGAGCGCGGGGATCCGCACCGCCTGCCTGAGCTTGCCCAGGTCGCGGCCGGGCAGGTAGAGCAGGGCGTCGGTGTCGGCCACGGTGAGCGCGTGCGGGCCGGTCCGGGTCTTGATGATCGGCTGGCCGGCCTCGATGGGCCCTTCCCGGATGACCCGCATGTAGAAGCCGGGCCGGTGGTGGCTGATCAGCAGGGCGGGCATCTCGGGCTGGCCCAGGCGCAGGCCGACCCGGTAGCAGGTGACCCGGGGCTGGGTCACCTCGAACTCGGCCGCGCCGATCCGGTACCGGTCGCCGATGCACACCTCGTCGTCGGGCAGCCCGTTGACGGTTAGGTTCTCGCCGAACTGGCCGTAGCCGAGGTCGTCCCGGCCGAAGTGCTGCTGCCAGTGCTGGTAGGACTGGATCTGGTAGACCAGCACGGCGCGCTGCTCACCGCCGTGGCCGCTGCGGTCGCCCTGGCCGTCGCCGTCCAGGTTGAGCCTGCGGGCCTGCACCGGCCCGGCGACCGGGCTCTTCCAGATGCCGGTGTGCACGGTCTTGCCCTGCCAGGCGACGTCCTTCGGCAGCCCGACGTTGACCGACAGCAGTACCGGCGCCCTGGTCATTACCTAACCCTCTTACCAATCTTCACTAGTTATTGAGGCAGTCAAGCACCAGATCCTGTAACCTGTCAAATGTATGATGACGGTTAGGGAGATGGGATGACAGACCGGGTCGCCGATGCTGATTTCCTGCTCGCTCTGCTGAACAGCACCCCCGTCGTCGATGACGTACCCACCGACGGCCTGACTGACCCCGGCCAGGCCCGCGCCTGGCTGGCCAGCCTGGGCGGCCTGGGCACCGAGGCGGAACTGCGGCAGGTGCGGAAGGTCCGGACCGGCCTGCAGGCGGTCCTGCGCGGAACCGAGCCGCCGGACGTGCTGGCGCCCGTGCTGCACGGCGCGGTCCGCGTCCCGGCCCTGGCCGACGGCCAGATCAGCTGGCAGCTCAAGGTCGCGCCGGACCGCGAACTGGCGGTCCGGGCCGTGCTGGCCTGGGACGCGCTGGCCAAGACCAGCCCCGGGCGGCTGCGCCCGTGCGCCAACGACGAATGCCGCCTGTTCCTCATCGACCGCAGCAAGGCGGGCACCGCCCGGTGGTGCTCCATGGCCGTATGCGGCAACCGGATGAAGGCCCGCCGCCACTACTCGAAGCAATCAAGAAATCGTGATCAAACGTCTGGTGCTACTCCAGCGACACCAGACGTTTGATCACGTTGGCGGGGCGCGGTGCGGGCCGATGGGGGCCGCCACGTGAGCAGCCAGGGCAGTACTGACCGGCTGGGCGGCATACTGTGCCGCATGCCTGAACTGATCGATGAGCCGGTCCGGGTCGAGGCGGCGGGCACGCTGCCGAAACTGATCGATGAGTACGCCGGCCGGGTCCGCACCGGGGAGCAGCGGCTGAGCATCGCGCACATGCGCAGCCCGGCGGGCTGGGCCGAGCCGGGCCAGCGGCCGGAGTTCGACGAGTACACGCTGGTCCTGCGCGGGCTGCTGGTCGTCGAGTCGGAGACCGGCGAACTGCGCGTCCGGGCGGGCCAGGCGGTGCGCGCCCGGCCGGGCGAATGGGTGCGCTACAGCACCCCGGACGCCGATGGCGCCGAATACATCTCGGTCTGCGTGCCGGCGTTCAGCCCGGATACCGTGCACCGCGACGAATGACGGCCATACCAGGTGAATCGCCTGGGCGGGCTGACCGCCACCCAGAAGTTCGCCCGGCTGTTCCTGACGCCGGGGATGTCGCACTGCACCGGCGGGCCGGCCCCGAACTCCTTCGACGCCCTCACTGCCATCATCAACTGGGTCGAGCACGGCACCGCGCCGGCCTCACTGCTGACCACCCAGACGCCGACCGCGGCCAACCCGGTCCAGTCACTGCCCGCCTCCCCTTATCCGCTGATGGCCACGTACAACGGAACCGGCCGCGTGGACGTGGCGTCCAGCTACCACGCGGCGCGGCCCGCACAGCCGTTCAACGCGCACATCGACTGGCTGGGCAGCTTCTCGCCCACCCCGGCCAGTCAGCAGGCGCCCGATCAGGGACGATGATCTTATAGTCGTGCCATGGCAGCACCGGCCCGCGCGCGACCGACCCTGGCCGAGTTGCTCGCCGTCCTGTCGCTCGCCACCGACCTGGGCATGGGCCAGCCGATGGAGCACGTACTGCGCCAGTGCCTGATCGCGCTCCGGCTGGCCGGGCGGCTCGGCCTGCCCGCGGCCGACCGGGAAGTCGTGTACTACACCGCCCTGGTCGCCTGGGTCGGCTGCCACGTGGACGCGTATGAGCAGGCCAAGTGGTTCGGCGACGACACTGCGCTGAAGACCGACTTCCGCCACACCGACTTCGCGACCGCGGCGTCCAGGCCGTTGTTCATGCTCCGTCATCTCGGTGCGGGCCGGCCCATCGCGGAACGCACCCGGCTCGGGCTGACGTTCCTCGGCGCGGGCCGCCAGGCAGCCGAGGACATGCTGGACAACCACTGGATGGCGGCCGACGGCCTGGCCGCCCAGCTCGGCCTGGCCCAGCAGGTCCGGGACAGTGTGGAGCAGACGTTCGAGCGCTGGGACGGCAAGGGCGTGCCGAAGGGCACCCGGGGCAAGGAGATCCCGCTGGCCACCGGCTGGTCGCGCTGGCCGACGTGGTCGAGGTGTTCCACCGCGCGGGTGGCGTGGACGCGGCGGTCGAGGTGGCCCGGCAGCGGCGCGGCACTCAGTTTGACCCGGCCATCGTGGATCTGTTCGCCGCCGAGGCGGCCACGCTGTGCGCGGGGCTGGACGACACCAGCACCTGGGACATGGTGCTGACCGCGGAACCGGCCCGTGGCGCCGCCCTGGACGACCAGCAGGCCGAGACGGCGCTGGCCGCCATCGCGGACTTCACCGACGTGAAGTCGCCGTACACCATCGGCCATTCACGGCACGTGGCCGAGCTGGCCGGGCAGGCCGCCCGCGCGTACGGGCTGAGCGATCCAGCCGCCCGGCAGCTCCAGCTGGCTGGCCTGGTGCACGACCTCGGGCGGCTCGGCGTGCCCAACACCATCTGGGACAAGCCCGGCCCGCTCAGCCACGCCGAGACCGAACGGGTCCGGCTGCACCCGTACTTCACCGAACGCATGCTGGCCTGCTCGGCGGCACTGGCCCCGCTGGCCGCCATCGCGGTGCAGCACCACGAGCGGATGGACGGCTCCGGCTATCCACGCGGGCTGGCCGGCGGCGCGGTGACTCCGGCGGGCCGGCTGCTCGCCGCGGCCGATTTCCACCAGTCACGGACCGAGCCGCGGCCGCACCGCCCGGCCCAGCACGCCGATGCGGCCGCCGCCCAGCTGCGCGCCGAGGTCGCCGCGGGCCGTCTGGACGCCGACGCGGTGGCGGCCGTGCTCACCGCGGCCGGGCACCGGGTGGCCCGCAGGCAGGCCCGGCCGGACGGCCTGACCAGCCGCGAGATCGAGGTGCTGCGGCTGCTCGCCCAGGGCCTGTCCAACCGCGAGATCGCGGCCCGGCTGGTCATCTCGGTGAAGACGGCCAGCCACCACGTCGAGCACATCTACGCCAAGACCGGTACCGCGAACCGCGCACGGGCCAGCCTGTACGCCGCCCGGCACGGCCTCATCGGGGAGCCAGCGGCTACCCCGGCACCGGCAGATAACCCGAGCACAGGATCCGCAGCCAGCTGATCCGGCCACCCTCGGCGTTGTAGTACACCTGCTGCTCGACCACGTGCACCCCGTCCGCGTTGCGCACCCTGAGCTGATAGCTGGCCCGTTCCCGCCCCGGCAGGCTGCTATTACTGAACGCCAGTACCGCCTCGATGCCGTCGGCCGGCCCGAACCAGGTGCCGAGTATCACGTCACCCACCTGGCCCGGCTCGGTCGCCTGCCAGTGCCGCCGGGGGGTCAGCGCCTGGAAGTCGACCGGATCGGTGAGCAGTGCGCACAGCGTGGCGCGGTCTTTGCTGGCCAGTGCCTGGGCGAACCGCTCCCCCACCGGGGCCGTTACGCCGGGCTCAGTAGCTGAACGTAGTGGCTGGCTCATCGCCTATCCATTCCCACAACGGCACCGTGCCACCCAGCGAGGCGTTGACCACCAGTGCCCCGTCGTCCAGGTTCCTGGCGGTGAAGCAGGAAGGCCACCGTCACCTTCTCCGCGTCTTCCAGCCCGGTACTCAGGCTGATCACGGCTTTGCCGGCCATGCTGCTCCCCTACGCTCGGGTCGCCAGGCGGCGGACCCGCTGACTGGTTCCGAGCATGGCCAGGCACGGCTCACCCGCGCATGGGGCAACCACCCCATCTTCGCGGCCGAATCCGGGCAACTAGCACTTCAGGCTGGTTATGAAGGCATGCCAGTCCGCCGGGGAGAAGGTCAGCGCGGCCCCATCCGGGTCCTTGCTGTCCCGCACCGCCACAACCCCCGGCCCACCGGCCGCGACCTCAACACAGTTGCCGCCGTTCGCGCTGCTGTAGGAAGACTTTCGCCACATGACGCCGTTCAGAGCCGCCACCTCGACACAGGCACCGCCGTTGCCGCTGCTGTGGGACGATTTGCGCCAGTTGGCGTGGGTCAGGTCCATTCCTGGATCACCTTCTTGATCAATTTGATCGAGGCACCTGGAGAAAGGGCCTCTCTAGCCAGTGTGTCATAGAACAGCCTGGCCTGGGCGATCTGCTTGCGCTGCTCACTGACTTGCCCATCCAGCACGCTGTCCAGGTAGGCGGCATCGGGACCATCATCAAAGCTCGCCACTACGAAGGAACCTAGCAAGCCGGGATGGGCATCGGCGGTAAACGGCATGACCTGAATGGTGATCTTGGGATTCTCCGCCGCCTCGACCAGACGGCCGAACTGCTCACGCATCACCATCGCGTCACCAACGCGCTGCCGAAGCACCAGCTGCGCCTGCGTCAGGCCAGCCGATTCGCGCTGTGCGCGTAATTCCTCCGCGAATGCCTGCACTCCGGTAACCGGCTCGTCATCATCCTTACTTTTCGCAGGCATCCCTTCTCCCTCCTTCGCCTTGACCATACCAGCCGCCCCGGAACCGGCCGGCCTGTAGCGCAGCATACGGCGATCGGATAAAACTATCTACGGCACATCGGCGCCCAGCAGAGGATTCAATACAAAATGACAGATGAACAATTCCGATTTGAAATAGAACACCTCGCGCCCCGGGTCACGGTACTGCGCATCGCGGAGTGCCCGCCAGAACTCATCGACCTGGCCAGCGCCCAGCCCGGGCACGACATCTGGGCCGAACGGCTCCCCGGGACGGCGCAGCTCAGATACGTGGCGCAGCGGCGCCGCGGCACCGACGCCCATCCCTACGTCATCGTCACCAGCGATTTCGCGGAACTCCGCGACGCGCTAGCCCCGCCAGAGCCGGCTTAGCCGTCTTCAAGATCACGGGCTGACGTGCATCAGCGGGCGAGGCGGCCCTCCAGGCGGGACTTGACGGCGGGCCATTCGTCGATCAGCACGCTGTAGACGACCGTGTCGCGGAACGTGCCGTCCTCGCGCTTCATATGCCGCCGCATGACGCCCTCGCGCTGTGCGCCGAGCTTCTCGATGGCGGCCTGGGAGCGGGTGTTCAGCACATCGGTCTGGATCTTGATCCGGCCATACCCCCAGTCCTCGAAGCAGTACGTCATCAGCAGCAGCTTGGCTTCCGGGTTGACCTGGGTGCCCCACCAGCGGGAGCCGTACAGCGTCGAGCCGATGTGGATGCTCTCGTTGCGCAGGTCGGCTTCGGACAGCGACGTCGTGCCGACCAGCGTCCCGGCCGAGCCCAGGTCGCCGTCCTGGGTGAGCCGGATCGCGTAGGTGGTGCGGCCGCCGCCCCGGCCGTCCGCCTCGCCCTGCTGGGCCAGGAACACCGACCGGGCCAGGTCGCGGGCGTCAGCCAGCGAATCCGGCCGGTGGTGCATGACGTAGCCATGAGCGTAGACGGCCGGGTCGGCCAGAATCGGGTACATCTCGTCCAGGTCCGGCTCGCCGAGCAGGTCCAGCCGGACCCACCGCCCGGCCAGCGGCCCAGCCGACGGCAGGGTAGTCACCACGGAGCCTCCAACAGGAACGTCCCGGACCTCAGGCGAAGATGTCTTCCGGCAGGAACGCGGACACCAGCATGTTCGGCGCGTCCACCACCTGGCTGATCTTCAGGTCCACGGCCACGCTGCAGATCGCGTAGGCCTGCTGCCTGGTCCAGCCCCGCTCCCCCAGATGGTCGATCATGTTGAGCAGCGCGTTCCGCGCGGCCAGCGTCACGTCCTCGGAGTGGTTCACCCCGTCCCGGGTCACGCAGATGCCGGTGGTGGCGAAGAACCGGCGCGGCGCGGCGAACTCGGGCGGCAGGTAGTAGTCGGTCCGGGTGAACCGGAGGTCGCGTATGTTCCGCGCCGCCGCCTCGCCCTTGCGCAGCCCGAACCGCACCCGCAGCGTGCACGCCATCTCGATGGCCGTGCCGCACGTCTCGCAGTCGCCCTGGGCGAAGTGCGCGTCGCCGGCCGAGAACAGCGCGCCCGGTGTGTCCACCGGTATGAGCAGCGTGGCCCCCACGCCGAGCTGCTTGATGTCCACGTTGCCCGCCTGTTCGCGGGGCGGGATGGTGCGCAGCGCCTCCGCCGCGATGCCCGGGTCGGCGGGTACCGCCGAGGCCGGTGACGGCGGCAGCACCAGCCCGCCCCGGTCCAGCAGATCCTGCTCGCGGGCGATCGTCGCGGCCAGTAGCTCGTGGCCGGGCGACAGGCCGATCGTGCCCATGAACGGTGAGCCCGGAATGCGCACGCCGGGCAGGCCGGCCGAGGTGGCCCAGCCATCGGCGATGTCCCAGTCCACCTTGAACGGCTCGGGAAACTCGGCGCGCAGGAAGCCGAACCCGGGCAGCTGGACGGTGAACCCGTACCGGTCCGGCTCGATACCGAGGATCTCCACTGCCAGCAGGTCGCCGGGTTCCGCACCCTCGACGTAGACCGGCCCGGTCAGCGGGTGGATCACGTCCAGGTTCGGGGTGGCCAGCGCGGCCGCCGGAACCCCGGGCGCGGCCTGCCCGTCGAGCGCGTCCCGGGTCTCCAGCACGACCTCGTCACCGGGCTGGCAGCGGACCACCGGCGGGATGCCCGGGTGCCACCGGTTGTGGCCGGTGGCCGGTTCCTCCAGCAGCGTCTTGCTCCGGTCAATACGAATCTCGTAGGTAGCCATTGGGCGCCTCCCGGATGCCGACTGCATGAATTCGCCACCCGCGACGAGTGTGCGCAGTCATCCGGCGTTGTTCAAGAGGCCTGCTGACCCTACGGTGGCAAGCGCTGCGATTCCTGGGACCGGCGCGGCCCGGGCGCAGGGTGACGGCGGCCTGGACCACTCGGCGCTGATCCGGGTCATCCAGCGGCTGGCCGGCCAGCAGCCGTAAGCCAGGAGACTGTGCGGGCGTCCGGGCTGGGTCGTCACGGCACCAGTTATCACCGCCATCCGGCCTGGTGGCTGAACCGTTTTGGGCTGCCAGCCGTGTCCCAATCAGGGGGGAATTGGTTGCGCTGTCTGCATCGGTCCCGCACTTGATGCTGCTAATCCGGGCGGCTCCCCTCCAGCCGCCCCTTGCGGAGGGGTCGCAGGCAATGGCGCATGCGGTCGAGGCAGTCGCCTCGCCGGGGGTAGCTCCCGCACCCCCGGCCCTCCCCTGATCCGGCTCCCCCTGGCCCTGCTGCCGGCCGGCTAGCGAGACCCGGCCGCGGCCAGGGCGGCGAACAGCTGTGAGGTCCCGGCTGGCCCGTGGCACGCATCACGACGTCGAGCGGCGGCCACGGTGGACCCAGTCGCAGAGCGCTGAGGAGTGCGTGAGCTGCTCGTTGCCTATCCGGGAACTGGTCGCCCGGATCCCAGCGCCATGCGGCGACCATGGCAAGAACTAGGCCTCGGCACTCGATCAGCAGGTCTTCATCAGCGGCGGCATAGCGCTCGCTTACATCTTCGGGGACATGGGCGAGGTCGAATTCGACGGGTCCGCGGCAGCACGTCTCGAAATCGATGAACAACAGTCCGGACTTTGCGCTGAGCACGTTGCCCGGGTGCGGCTCGCCGTGCAGTAGCTGCTCGGCACCGCCGCGGTCGATGATCGCCTGTTTGCGGCTCTGTAGCGTAGTGATGAGAAGCTCCCGATCTGCGTCGGCAAGATCCGGAGTGAGGTTGCTGCTCTCTACAAGGCGCTGGGCCTCCTCCACTCGATCGGTGAAGTGCGGCGTCCTGACATCGAGCTGGCGCATGCCGGCATGCAGTCGCTCGAGTGCATTCGCGTAGTCGGCTGGTGAGACCTCCGGAGGTGCCGCAGGTTTGCAGTAGGCCCACAGCGTGACGGCGAAGCCATCACGCTCATAGACGCGCGGCTCTGCCCGGGGGTCCAGAGCAGCCACTGGGCTCTGGGATTCGGCGAGCCGCCGGGCAAGCCCGATCTCGAACTGTGCGACCTGATGCGCTATTGACGCGACGCGGGCAACAATGTCACAAGGCAGCAGGCGCACAGTGAGCTTGTTCGAGTCGTGAAGAACGATCACGTCATCGACGGGCAGGCCAAGCGCCGAAGCGATCGACATGGCCGCAGCCAGCGCGCGCTGAATCTCAGATGGCTGCATTCGCCGATCTTCTCACCGCTACCGCCCTCCGAGGCTCGTAGGGCTCAGCAGGCGGGATAGATGTCGCGGGGCGATGCAGCGCTTGAGTTCCCTAAGTCAGGTCCTCAGCTGGTCAGGGGCTGGTGCGAACGGGAACGTCTACGTGAGGCCGGTGAACCCTTAGCAGCCTCGTCGGCCAGGCACCGTGCTCAGGGTGCTGGGATCCGCACGCCGACGTGCGCGCAATCGTCGCGGAGCAGGGCGAAGGCGACTGGCGCGGCTCCCGTGTGATCAATATCCCGGACGGCGGTCCGCGCGTCACCCGCCATCCGGATGTCGGTAACGTGATCCGCGATGCGCCTGAGCCCCGGGACGGTGGAGCGGCCGTGATGGTGGGTTACGTCGGTCAGCAGTTGCCGGCAGGCCTGGGTCCTGGTGAGCCTGCCGGCGGCCGATGCCGATGGGGTGGTGTGCTGGTGCGCCGGGGCGACTGGGGTGGCGGGGCTGCAGCCCGCGGCCAGTGCTATGGCCACGGCGGCGGCCAGCAGCATCCTCATCGGCGCGCCATGCCAAGCTCGGCCTGCTCCGGATGGGACGGCAGTGGCTGCCGCTCACCGGTCAGCCTGAACCCGCAGCGTTCGTACAGTCGGCGCGCTGGCTCGTTAGTCTCGGTTACCCAGAGGTGCACGCACCGGTGGCCTTCATCCGCGGCCCACTGCACGACCGCTTCGACGAGTGCCCGGCCTACGCCCAGCCCGCGCGCCCGCGGATGCACCCACATGGAAACCAGTTCCGCCATCCCGGGCTGGGGCGCGAATCCGCCCACCAGGCCGGCCGGCGCCGTACCACATTCGGCCGCGTAGGCCAGGAAATTCGCGCCATTGGCCATCCGGGCCAGCCAGTCCTCCCGGGAGAAACCAATCTCCCGCTGGTAGGACGACCCGAAAGCCTGCGGCGCATCGCGCAGCGCGGCTAGCCGCACGTCACGCATGGTGCCCCAGGCGCTCGCGTCTATCGCGCGCACCGTAACCTCGGCCATCCTCGATGATCCCGCACCCACGGCCGGCCGCGCGAAGCATTATCCCGCTAGGGTCGGCCCTGATGATCGACACGGTGGCATGGGTGCGGGTGGAGAACGGCCGGATCCTGTGCGCCCGGCCGCGCGCGAAGGACGTCTTCTATGTCCCGGGCGGGAAGCGCGAGGGCGCCGAAACCGGCCTGCAGGCGCTGCTGCGCGAGATCACCGAAGAGCTGACCGTCACGCTGCTGCCCGGCACCGTGCGGCATGTCGGCACGTACCAGGCCGGCCAGCCGGACGGGGTGATTGTGCGGATGAGCTGCTACACCGGCCACTATTCGGGGACGCTGACCCCGAGCAGCGAAATCGCCGAGCTGGCCTGGTTCGGTTACGCCGACCGCCCCCGGGTGCCGCCCGTCGACCAGCTCCTGTTCGACGACCTCAGCGCGGCCGGCCGGCTGCACTGAATATCTCCGCCACGACGGTATCAACTGGCCGGCCCGCTCCCCTGGGTAGGTGACACCACCACGAACGGGGGGAGTATCGACATGGCCGATCAGACCTGGCAGTTCAGGGCGTTCCCGGCACCCGACGGGGAGCAGGCCGCGGTTACGTTCCTGAACGAGCCGCTGCGCCAAGGCGCGGGCGAAGCTTCGGCGACGCTGCGCAATGATGGCACGGCGGGGCTGCTCTGGCTGGAGCCGGGCAGCCTGGGCGAGAGCGACGCGCAGACCTGGCAATCCCGGGAGTTCCCGGCGCCCAACGGGGAGCAGGACGCGGTGAACTTCCTGAACGAGCCGCTCCGCCAGGGCGCGGGCGAAGCTACCGCGACGCTGCGCAACGACGGCACCGCGGGGCTGCTCTGGCTGGAGCCCGGCAGCCTGGGCGAGAGCGACGCGCAGACCTGGCAATCCCGGGAGTTCCCCGCCCCCAACGGGGAGCAGGCCGCGGTCGCGTTCCTGAACGAGCCGCTGCGCCAGGGCCGCGGCGAGGCCACCCTCACGCCACGCGGCAACGGCGCGGTTGGGCTGCTCTGGCTGGAGCCCGGCAGCCTGGGTGACAGCACCCTGCAGACCTGGCAGTCCAAGGATTTCCCGGGCCCGGACGGCGCGCAGGCCGCCCTCGCGTTCCTAAACGCAACGCCGCGCCAGGCCGCCGGGGAAGCCAGCGGGTTCGTGCGCAACGACGGCTCCGCCGCGATCTTCTACCTGGAGCCTGGGTCAGGCTGACCCTGGCTAGAGGAGTTCGGCCAGCATGGCCGCCGCACGGGCCGCCCCGTCGGTGGCCACTGGCCGGTAATCCACCTCGCGGCCGATCTCGCTGGCGATGGCGGCCGCGATTTCGGCCGGGCCCGTGGTCCCGTAGTCCATGTACCGGCCGGCCCGGTAACGGTCCAGCCGGTGCCGGACATGCAGGTTCTGCTCGAAGTGCTCGCGGAGCGGGAAGTACAGGAACGGCCGCCGGCTGGCGGTCAGTTCCATGGCGGTGGTCAGCCCGCCCTGGACCACGGCGAGATCGCAGACGGCCAGGTGCCGGTAGAGCTCAGGCACGTAGCGCCGGATCTCCAGGCCGTCCTGGGCGGGCAGGCTGGCCGGGTCGATCCGGGGCCCGGCCACCACGATCATCCGCAGGCCCGGCACCTGGCCGCGGGCGGCCGGGAACGCAGCGATCACCTGGCGCAGCAGGTCGCCGCCGACCCCGGAGCCGCCCACGGTGACGATGCACACCCGCTCGTGGTCCTGGTAGCCCAGGGCCCGGCGGTCGGCCAGCTCACCCGGGTCGAAGCCGGTGATGTAGCCGGCGAAGTCGTAGTGCTGCTCGGTCCACTCGCGGATCTGCGGCAGGCCAGGGCCGAACGACGCCGGGACGATGTCGCCCGGGTCGCCGACGAAGATGGCCCGGTCCCGCACCCGGGGGAAGCGGGCGATGTGCTCGATCATCTCGGCGTTGTAGTCCGCGGTCAGGAACTCCTCCCGCGCGCCGCCGCCCGGCATCGGCAGCCAGCCGACGAAGTCGGTGAACCAGGCGTACGCGGCGTGCTTCTGCTCCGGGTTCTCGTGCAGGTAGTAATCGAGCTCCCAGGCCTCGTCGCCGATCCACAGGTCATAGTCCTCGGCCCGGGCCAGGTCGTGGAAGACCATGAAGTTGGCCAGCAGGATCTCGTCCATCCGCCGGATGGCCTGGAAGGCATGCAGGTCATGCTCGGCCGCCTCGGACTCGATGTGCCCCGACTCACTGGCCAGGTCCGCACTGGCCGGGTGGACCCGCTCGCCGCGCGCGGCCAGCAGGGCGGTGACCGGGTGCTGGGCCAGCCAGTCGATCTCCAGCCCGGGATGCAGCTTGCGCAGCTCGTCGGCGATGGCCACGTCCCGCTGGGCGTGGCCGAGCCCGATCGGCGAGGAGATGTACAGGGCGCGTTTGCCGCGCGCCGTGCCGCGGACCCACCGCGGGCGTGTCTGCGCCGGGACGGCGAACTCGCGCAGCAGCAGGTTGACTGCGACCGGGTCGCGCACGTGGGGGCCGTGGCCCGAGCCTTCGAGCAGGACGAGCTCGCCGCCGGTCGCCTCGGCGAGCGCGCGGCCGCGACCGGGCCCGGTGATCGCATCGGCTGTGCCCTGGATCACCAGCACCGGGCAGCGAATCCGGGCGCACAGCTCGGGTACGGCTTTCTCATCGACGCCGTTGCCAATTCCGGTCGCGATGAGGGTCTCGGCGGTGGTCTCCAGGCCCCAGCCGATGCAGTCTTCGATTGGCTTGGTCGAGTGCGGCTCGGTGAACATCTGGGCGAAGAAGAACTCGAGGAAGCCGCGGTAATCCCGTAGCCAGTAGTAGAGGTTGTCTTTGGCCCAGCCCTCGTCGGTGGGCAGCACCTCATCCCACGGGTAACGAGTGCGGTCCTCCGGTGGCGAGGCGAGCGGCACGGCTGGGCAAATGAACACCGCCCCGGTCACGCGGTCCGGGTGGCCTGCAGCCAGGATGAGTGCGCGCTGTGCGCCGGCCGACAGCGAGACCAGCACCGCGCGGTCGGTCGCGGTGGCATCCATCACCGCCAGGGCGTCGGCGGCGAACTCCGCTTCTTCATATCCGGCGGCCGGGCGGTCTGAGCGGCCGTTACCGCGCCCGTCGAACGTGATGACCCGGCAGTGTCGGGCCAGGTAGGGGATCTGCATCTTCCAGTGCCGCGAGTGGATGATCGACCAGGTCGGCAGCAGGAAGACGGTTGGCCCGCCAGAGCCGTAAACCTCGTAGTACAAGCGCACCCCGTCGCGCTCGAGGTAGCCGGAACTGTCGGGGTAGCGAGCCCGGGTCTGCTCACGCCGGGCGGCGCCCGCCGGGTCAGCCTGACCGGCGGGCGCCGCTATCGGCTCCGTGTTGGTCACGGGCGCGCCTCGAAGACGAGGTTGAACGGGGTCTCGGCGGCGCGGCGGAAGCGGGTGAATCCGGCCGCGGTGACCACGTCCCTGATCCTGGCTTCGCCAGCCTGGGCACCGAGCGCCAGCCCGACGTCCTGGGACAGCGAGGCCGGCGTGCACAGCAGCGTGGAGAACGCGTAGTAGGCCCGTCCCACCGGGTTGAGGTTGCCCTCGACCCGGTCGGCGGCATTCGGCTCCACGATCATCCAGGTGCCGTCGGGCTTGAGCGTGCCGTGCACATGGCGGGCCGCGCCCACCGGGTCACCCATGTCATGCAGGCAGTCGAACATGGTGACCAGGTCGTAGCCGGCCCCGGCGTAAGCCGCCGCCGGGGCGGTCTCGAACTGGACCCGGCCGTCCACCCCGGCGTCCCGGGCCCGGCTGCGCGCGGTCTCGATCGAGCCACCGTGGTAGTCGGTGCCGATGAACGTCGAGTTCGGGTAGGCCTGGGCCATCAGGATGGTGGACGAGCCATGGCCGCAGCCGACGTCGGCCACCCGGGCGCCGTGCTCCAGCTTGGCCACCACCCCGTCCAGCGCGGGCAGCCAGGCCGAGGTCAGGTTGGCGTTGTAGCCGGGCCGGAAGAACCGCTCACAGCCGTCCAGCACGTCGGATCCGTGCTCGTGCCAGCCGAAGCCCGCCCCGCTGCGGGTCGCCTCCATGATCCGTGGCGAGTCGACCACCGAGCCGAACGCGATCTGGAAGAACCCGGGCAGGTATGCCGGGCTATCCGGGTCGGTGAGCGCGACCGCCTGCTCGGGCGGCAGCGTGTACCGGCCGCTGTCCGGGTCGTAGCTGATGAATCCCCCCGCCGCCTGCGCGTTCAGCCACTCCCGGACATACCGCTCGGTGGTGCCGGTGCGTTCGGCCAGTTCGCCCGGTGTCAGCGGCCCCGCGCCCGCCAGCGCCCGGTACAGGCCCAGCTTGTCGCCGATCACCACCAGGGCCGTGTTCAGCGTCGCGCCGACTTCCTCGACGGCGCGGAACACGAACTGCATGAGCTTGTCCTCGTCGATCTGCGGAACCTGCTCGATGGTGCTCACGATATTTTCCTCCCCTTGGTTATTGCTGAACTGGTTTGCTGAGCTGGGTGGTTCTCGGCGAGCCTAGGTTCGCCCGGGCCGGGCTCGCTTCCGGTGGGGCACCTAGTCCTGGCGCCTGCCTCTGCCCCGTGGCACCAGGTAATGCCTACAATCACGGCATGCTGCTGGGGCGGGACCATGAGCGGCAGGAAATCGGCCAGGTGCTGGCGCAGGCGCGCGCGGGGGCGAGCGCGGCGCTGGCTCTCGTCGGGGAGCCGGGGATCGGCAAGACGGCGCTGCTCGACTACGCGGCCAGCCAGGCCACCGGGATGCTGCTGCTGCGGGCCCGCGGCATCGAGTCGGAGGCACAGATCCCGTTCGGGTCGCTGCTCGAGCTGATCCGCCCGGCCCTGGTGCTGCTGGACCAGATCCCGCCGCCGCAGGCGGCGGCGCTGGAAAGTGCGCTGGCCCTGCGGCCCGGAGCATCCCAGGACCGGTTCGCGGTGGGCGCGGCCACACTCAGCCTGCTGGCCGCGTACGCCGAGCAGGGCCCGGTGGCCGTGCTGGTGGACGATGCCCACTGGCTGGACGGATCGAGCGCGCAGGCGCTGCTGTTCGCGTTCCGGCGGCTGATGGCCGACCCGGTGGCCGTCCTGGTCGCGGTCCGCGACGGTGAGCCGTCCCTGCTCGACGGGGCCGACCTGCCCGCGCTCCGGCTCACCGGGCTGACCAGCGACGAGGCGGCCGCGCTGATGCCAGGGCTGCCCGCCGAGTCGGCCCAGCGGCTGCACCTGGCCACGGCGGGTAACCCGCTCGCGCTGCTGGAACTCGCGGTGGACGCCGCCGACGTGATGCTGGCTCCCGAGGGTGCCCCGGTCCTGGTGCCGGCCCGGATTTCCGGCGCGTTCCTGCACCGGGCCGGCCAGCTCGGCCAGACCGCCCGGCAGGCCCTGGTGCTGGCCGCGGCCAGCGACACCGGGGATCTGGCCACGCTGGACCGGGCCGCGGCCCGGCTGGACATCGACCTGTCCGCGCTGGCCGCCGCGGAGAACGCCGGGCTGCTCACGCTGCACGCGGGCACGGTGGAGTTCCGCCATCCGCTGGCCAGGTCGGCCGTGTACGCCGACGCGCCAGCCGAGCAGCGCCGGGCGGCGCACCGGGCGCTGGCCGCCGCGCTGCCCGACCGGGACGCGGACCGCCGCGCCTGGCATCTGGCCGCAGCGGCGGCGGGCCCGGACGAGGCTGCCTCCGCGGCGCTGGCCCAGGCGGCGGCGCGGAGCCGGGACCGCAGCGCATACGTGACCGCCGCGGCCGCGTTCGAGCGGGCCGGGCGGCTGGCCGCCCACGGTGAGCGGCGGGCCTGGCTGCTCTGGCAGGCGGCCGAGACGGCCTGGCTGGCCGGCCTGACCAGCCGGGCGGTGACGCTCCTTGATGAGGCCCGGGCGCTGGCCGTCAACGATCCCCGGGTCCAGGTCGAGATCGACCGGCTGGCCGGCCACATCGCCACGCTGCTCGGCCCGGTGATGCAGGGCCACGCGATCTTGACCGAGGCGGCCGGCCGGGCCGACCCGGAACTGGCCGTCACGATGCTGGCCGAAGCCGCCTTCGCCTGCCTGTACGCGGGGCGGCCAGCCGAGACGCTGGCCGCCGCGGAGCGGGCGCGAGCCAGCCTGCCGGCCAGCCCGTCAGTACGCACCCGCGTGCTGGCCGCGGCGGCCCTGGGCACGGCCCGGATCATCGGCGGCGACGCGGCCGCGGGCGCCGATGCGCTGCACGAGGCGGTCAAGCTGGCCGAAAGCTCGGCCGAGGTGCGCGACGATCTCCGGCTGCTGCCCTGGCTGGCCCTTGTGCCGCTGTTCCTGCGGGACTCCGGCACCGGGCGCTCGCTGCTGGACCACGCACTGCAGACCGCCCGCGCGCGCGCCGCGGTCGGTGTGCTCCCGTTCGCGCTCAACCTGATCGCCCGCGACCAGGCCACCAGCGATCAGTGGGCGGTCGCGGAAGCGACCTACCGAGAAGCGATCGACCTCGCACGGGAGAGCGGACAGCAGACGGCACTGGCGTTCGGTATGGCTGGTCTCGCCTGGCTGCAGGGGCGCCGCGGCCGGGAGCAGGAGTGCCGGGCCGGGGCCGCCGAAGCGCTGGCCCGCTGCCGCGAACTGGGCATGGGGCTCCATGAGATCTGGGCCACCGCCGCGCTCGGCGAGCTGGAGCTCGGCCTCGGTGATGCGGCCGGTGCGGTGGCGCACTTCGAGCACCAGCAGCACCTGCTCGGGGACCTCGCCATCACCGACCCGGACCTGTCCCCGGCCGCCGAACTGGTGGACGGCTACCTGAAGCTGGGCCGCACGGCCGACGCGCAACGGGCCGCGGACGCGTTCACCGCCGCCGCGGAGGCCAAGGGGCAGCCCTGGCCGCTGGCCCGGGCGCTGCGCTGCCAGGGCATGCTGGCCGCGGACACCGGCTTCGCGGACTATTTCGGGCGTGCGGTCACCCTGCACGAGCAGACCATGGACGTGTTCGAGGCGGCGCGCACCCGGCTGGCGTTTGGCGAGCGGCTGCGCCGGGCCCGGAACCGGGTGCTGGCCCGCGAGCAACTGCGTGCGGCGGTGGACACGTTCGATGCGCTCGACGCCCGGCCATGGGCCGACCGGGCCCGCGCCGAGCTGGCCGCCACCGGGGAGACCCGCCAGCCGCGCGACGCCAGCACGATCGACGTGCTGACGCCGCAGGAGTTGCAGATCGCGCTGCTGCTCACCGGCGGGAAGACCACCCGGGAGACCGCGGCCGCGCTGTTCCTGAGCCCCAAGACGGTGGAATACCACCTGCGGCACATCTACCAGCGGCTGGGGATCCACTCCCGGGACGAGCTCGCGCAGCGGCTGTCCACCGAGAAGTTATCCAGCGCCCGGCAGCGCCCCTAGCGGCTGGCCGGCGCGGCCACCGGCAGGGCTAGGACGAGCACGTCGGACACGGTGCCGCCGGGATCCGGCCCGCGGGTCCGGGCGGCTCTCTGCCAGCCCCAGGACCGGAAGGCGTGCTGGGCCGGCGTGGCCGCGGGCAGCACGGTCAGCGTGGCACGCTCCTCGCCGCGGCTGGCCAGGATCAGGTCGTGCAGCTCCCGCCCGATGCCCTGCTGCCGCCAGGGGGCGCGGACCAGCAGGTCGGTCAGCGCGAACGTCCGCCCCGGGTGCTCGGTGGTGAACTCCTCGGCCAGTGGGGTGGTCAGCTGCCGCCACCAGGACGTGGCCGGCCGGAGCGGCATCCCGGCGGCATAACCGACCAGGTAGCCGCCGTGTCGCGCCTCGGCCATGGCGAAGCCAGGCTGGCGGCGCTGCACCCGGAACCGGCGGCCGAACTCCGCGGGGTCCAGGCGGTATTGATAGGGCGGGCCGGCGTATACCTCGGCGTGCAGCGCTTGCAGGTCGTCCTCGTGCGCCGCCGCCTGCGCCCCCTCCAGCAGCTGGAACGCCAGGTTAGCGGTGGGCATGACCACCACGGTACGTGCCGCCCAGCCGGCCACTGCCGAGCCGTCAGGACCCGCCGTACTCGAGGGCGGCCTCCCGGATCAGCGCCCGCGATGCGGGTCCGTCCAGGGCGGCCGCCCCGATGCCGGTGTAGACCTCCTGGTACCGCTGGATCTCGGCGGGCCGTTCCAGGTAGAGCGCCCCGGTGAAGCCGGTCACGTAGACGACCGGCGGCTCGCTTTCCTGCCCGTCCCCGTTGACCGGGAAGCGCAGGATCACGAATGGGCCGGACAGCACGCCACGGTGCAGCCCGGCCCGCAGCGGCACGACCCGGATGCTGACGTTGGGCAGCAGCGCGGCATTGGCCAGCTCATCCAGTTGCTCGGCCATGACCTGCGGGCCGCCGACGGGGCGGCGCAGCACGGCCTCGCCGAGCAGCACCTCGGCGCTGAGCGGGGCGGTGACCCGGATGAGCAGGGCCTGCCGGGCCAGCCGGGCTTGCACCCGCCGGGTCACCTCCTCCGCGCCCAGGTCCGGCTGTTCCGCCATGATCACTTCACGGGCATAGGCCGCGGTCTGCAGCGGGCCGGGAACCAGCTCGGGGTCGTACCGCTGCAGCCGTGAGGCGGCTTCCTCCAGGCCAAGGTAGAGGTCCAGCCAGTCCGGGATGACGTCGTCGTGGGGGTGCCACCAGCCGAGCGCCCTGGTCTCCCGGGCCAGCACCATCAGGCCCTGGGTGACCTCGGCGGCAGCGCCGTACACGCGGCACATGGCTTCCACGTCCAGGCTGCGCAGCGCGGTCTGGCCGGTCTCGATCCGCCACAGCTTGGGCTCGGACCACTCCAGCGCCTGGGCGGCCAGCTTGGTCGTCAGTTTGGCCTGGTTGCGCAGTGCGCGCAGGTGCCGCCCGAGCTGCCGGCGGGGCACGGTGGGACCGGCGGTGGTCTCCGCAGCCATCAAGATGTCTTCCTTTCATATCGAGGGAAACTCATATTTAGTTTGAATACAATTATCATTGTGGCGCGTTTGGAAATAGCTATATCTGACGGCAATGGAAAGATTATCGCGGTGAATCCTGCCCGCCAAACCAGAACCGCGATTTCCTGGGTCCGTGCCATCCGCCAGCGGGAAATGCAATGCTCGATACGAAGAAGGTTCGTAGTAGGACCGGCCGCTGCCATGATTATCGGTGGGCGGTACGACAGTCTGGCTGGAGCCGGTGACCGGTCCCGGCAGGCGCCGGCGGGTGCGCCCGAGGTTGCTGGCCGGCCAGGTGGGCAGGCACCGGGAAGCGCCGTCCCGGCTGACAGCGCGGTGCTGACGATTGCACAGGCACCCGATATGTACTAACCACAGATTTCAGCCAGAATCGCGCGGCCACTCCCGGTGCGCGCTACGCTGATCGCCGACATACGGCCCGGACCAGCAGAACGGACAGACTCGACGGGGGTTTGAACTTCGGAACCGGGCCCAGATGTCAAAAACGTTACTCGAGAGTCCGAACGCATGACTCACGCCGGCCGGATCCATCGCTCCGGTCTAGGCCGTCATTCATGAATATGGCGACGGCCCCTGGTGCAACAGGGGCCGTCGCGCATTCCGGCCACAATCCTGAGAAGGACCTGACATGACTTCCCCGCCGCACCCGCACCCGACGCAGGTACCCGCCTGCCACGCCGACGGTGCCTGCTGCCGGCCGCCCCGCTTTCGGGCTTACCTGGACGCCGCCGACCGCACTGGGCCAGTGCGCAAGAGCGCGGAGGCTTGTTCTGATCATCTGTCCGACATGGTGCAAGCCCTGACCGAGTGGGCTCGCGGCCACCAGCTCAGCGGGGCCGAGCTCCGGCTGTTCGCCATCGACCGGCCCGGGGAGAGCAGCGCTCCTCCGGGACCCGGTGGCCAGGCCGGTCCGGACACGCTAAGCCTGGCCGTCAGCACCATCCGGTTAACGGAATGAACGCCCCGTAGCAGGCCTGGCCGGCCGGGAACCGGGACCGGGCCGCGACGATCACCCCACTGGTCCATTGCAGCCTGCGGTGGCACCAGCGAGGATGATGGCGTGGCCACAGCTGACACGCCTGACGTCCTGACGGTCTACGCGGCATCGCAGCCCGGCAAGCTCGCCGTGCTCGATGACCAGCCCGGCGCGGCCGTCGTGTCCTGGACCTACGCCGAGCTCGAGGCGGCGGCCAACCGGCTGGCCAACGCGCTGGCCGGGCTGGGCGTGGCCAGCGGCGACAAGGTGATCTGGTGCGGGCCCAATTCGCCGCAGGTGGTCGCGGTCATCAACGCGACCAGGAAGCTCGGCGCGGTCGCGGTCCCGCTGAACTACCGGCTGACCCCGGCCGAAGCGCAGTACATCGTGGCCCATTCTGACGCCAGCGCCGGTTACGTGGACGCGGAGTACGCGCACCTGCTGGCGGGCCCGGGCGGCGGGCAACTGGGCCGGCTGCGGCACGTGCTGGTCTACGGCGGGGCGGCGCCGGACGGGATGCTCGGCGAGGACGTGGTCGCCCAAGCTCCTGCTGACCCGCCGCCCGGATCCGGCGAGGACACCAGTGCGACGATGATCTACACGTCCGGCACCACCGGCAAGCCGAAGGGCGCCTACCGCAAGGTGACCGACCAGAGCACGTCCATCGCCCTGCTCGGCCTCATCGGCTACACGCCGGACGACATCTACCTCACCTCCGGGCCGCTCTATCACAGCGGCCCGCTGGCGTTCATGAGCGCCGGGCTGCTGTTCGGCCAGACGATTGTCGTGCAGCGCAAGTTCGAGCCGGAGGACTGGCTCCGGCTGGTGCACACCTACCGCGTCACGTCCACGTTCTCCGCGCCGCCGCTGATCCGGCTGGTGTGCGCGCTGCCCGCCGAGGTCAAGGCCCGCTATGACCGGTCATCGATGCGGATCATGCTGGCCAACGCGGCGCCGTGGAGCATGGCCCTCAAGCAGGCCTACCTGGCCGACTTCCCGCCCGGCTCGCTGTGGGAGATCTACGGCTCGACCGAGCTGGGGGTGAACTGCGTGCTGGAACCGCAGGACCAGCTGCGCAAGCCCGGCTCGTGCGGCAAGCCGCCGCCGGGTATCGAGATCCGGCTGCTCGACGCGGCGGGCAACGAGGTGACCGGGACCGGGCCCGGGCATCCCGGCGAGCTCTACGTCCGGTCCGCCGGGGTGTTCAACGAGTACTACAAGCAGCCGGACAGCTACCAGGCCGCCACGCACGGCGACTTCCACACTGTGGGCGACATCGCCTACCGGGACGAGGACGGCTACTACTACATCTGCGACCGGAAGAACGACATGGTCATCTCGGGTGGGATGAACGTCTACCCGGCCGAGATCGAGGCCGCGCTGGAACAGCATCCGGGCATCTTCGACGTCGCGGTGTTCGGCATCCCCTCCGCGGAGTGGGGTGAGCAGGTGCATGCCACCGTGGTGCGCAGCCCGGGCGCGTCGCTGTCCGAGGCGGATGTGATCGAGTTCGCGCACCGGCACCTGGCCGGCTACAAGTGCCCCCGCTCGGTGTCGTTCGTGGCCGAGCTCCCCCGCACCGGCTCGGGCAAGCTGCTCAAGCGCACGCTGCGGGCGCCGTTCTGGGCCGGCCAGGCCAGCCAGGTCGGCTGAGCGGCCAGTAGGCCGCGGCCAGCAGGATGAGCACCGGCCCGGAGTTGGGATCGGTGGCCTGGCCGGTGAGCAGTCCGCCGAAGTTCTCCCCGAGCACCCAGATGGCCAGCGCGACGAGCACGCTGAGCAGCAGGGCCGGCCGGATGATGGCTGGCCACAGCACCCCGGCCGCAATGGCCAGGCAGGTGGCCGCGAGCGCGATCGAGACGGCCGGGCCATGCCGGCCCACCGCGCCGGCCACGGCTTGATCCACCGCCGCCAGCCAGCCAGGCTCGCCGGTGACCAGCCCGGCCAGGGTGTTATGCAGAGAAAGAGGGGTTCGGTTGGCGGGCTGCAGCAGGAGATAAGCCGAGCTGGCCCACAGCAGGAGCCAGGCCAGGGCAGACCCGCGGCGGCCCAGTGGGCTGCCCGCGGCCACTGAAGGCCCGGCGCGGCCGGGCCAGACCAGCACGGCCAGCAACGCGTACAGGATAACCGCGCCCGGCGCACCGGTGAGCGGGCTGGCCATGCCGGTGAGCACACCCCCCAGGCCCTCGCCGAACCACCACACGGCCAGTGCCCAGCCGATGCTCGCAGCCAGCGCGGCCCGCACGCTGCGCCGCCACAGCAGGCCCGCGCCGAGCAGCAGCTGGGTGACGGCAAAGGCGGCATTCCAGCCCGCCGGATCATGCAGCACTAGCCGGCCGAACGCCAGTGCCGGGCCACTGACCCCGGCTGGGTTCCCCATCGTCGCCGGCATCAGGATCTGGGTCACGAAGCCCCGGGTGAACATGATGGGTTGCAGCTGGAGTGCGCCGTCAGCCAGCCAAGCCACGCCGAGCCCGATCTGGAGGCCGCGCCGGCGCCCGGCAGAGGTGGTGTCGGCCGCCCAGGCCAGCGCGCCGCCGCTGGGGCGGCGGACCAGAGCCTGCTGCGCGGAGCTGGGCAGGAACAACGTGGTGAACGCAACCACCGACCCAGCCGCGCACACCCAGAGCCCGGGACCGCTGCGCGCGGCCACCATCGAGTCCGTGCTCAGCGAGCGCAGGCTGGCCGCGAGCTGAAGCAGCAGGAAACCGCAGAATCCGGTGGCGGCGAAGCCGGCCAGTCCGGCCAGCCAGCGCGACCACGGCCCGCCGCGCAGGGCGTGATACAGCCCGGCGGCCACGATGATGGCGCCGAGCCCGGCCAGGATGCGCCCGTTGCCGCCGCGGACACCGGGGAAGGCGATGAGCCCGGCGAACGTGGTCACCCAGGGCAGGAAGGCCCCGGTGATCAGGACGGCGCCACCCGCCACCGCGCCGAGCCCGGCCGGGACGCGCCAGCCGTGCACCATACGGACGGGATATGCCACGGTGAGCCCCTTTCCTGAGCTGTCCGGTGCCGGCCCCCGGGCTGGGGGCCGGCACGTACGGGACGGAGCTACCTGCGCACCGCGAAGTACAGGAACAGGTTGGTGGTGATGTTGCCGGTGACCTGGGCGGAGTCGTGCCGCTGCAGGTACTGCAGCTCACGGTCGCTCTTGGCCGAGATCAGCTTGTCCCAGGCCGAAAGGCTCTTGACCCCGACCACGTCCACGTTCCACCACTCGGACTGGCCGCTGTTCGCGGTGGCCACGATGTGGCTGTGCGCGGGCAGCGGCACGTTCCCAGTCCCGGCGCCCAGCACCGAGGTCAGGTCGATCGTGTGCGGGTGGTCGATGCAGCGCCCGGCCGGGCACTGCAGGGTCTTGGCCGGCGGCGTGAAGCCGAGCGGCACGATCACGTACAGCGGGTCGAACGTGCTGGCCGGCGTCTGGGTGTAGTTGGTGCCACCCTCGCACCGGGACGAGGCGTTGCTGGCCGGCGGCTGCGCGCAGCGGAAGTTCCGCGTGTAGTAGAACCGCACCGTGTGGCCGTTGTAGAAGCCCTTGGTGGAGCCGACCCGGCCATGCGAACCAGCCGCCGCCATCCCGGTCATGCTGCTCATGCCGGCCGACCGGGCCGAGGACGAGGCGAACGCGGTGCCCGACGCGAGGGCCAGGCCGCCGGTCAGCAGGCCGGCCAGGACCAGGCCCACGGCCCGGGTCCCGGGCCGCCGGAACTTTTTCATGCCCATCATGGACGTTCCTCCCTGAGACAGGGACACGCCCTCGTGGCGTTCCCATGCCCGGGGCTTCGTGGCTCCCTGGCCGGCGGATTGGTCCGTGGCCCCGACCAATCCGCCCGGAGGGGGTGCTCCGAATACGTGGTCATGAGCGGACCCGATGTGACGTTGCGGCTGACCGGTTCCCCGGATGAGCCGCGCGCCGACGATCTGGCCGCCCTGCTCGGCCAGGTGGCCCGGGGCGATGAGGCCGCGTTCGATGCGGCCTACGACCAGCTGGCGCGCCCGGTCTTCGGCCTGGTCCGCAAGGTGGTACGGGACCCGGCTCAGGCCGAGGAAGTCGCCCAGGAAGTGCTCCTGGAGGTGTGGCGGACGGCCACCCGGTTCGACACCAGCCGGGGCAGCGCGATGGCCTGGGTGGTGACGATCGCGCACCGCCGGGCCATCGACCGGATCCGCGCCACCACCGCGCAGGTCCAGCGGGAACAGCGGGCCGGCACGCTGCGGGAGGCCCCGCCGGAGAGCGTGGCCGACACGGTGGAGTCCCGGCTGGACGCGGAGCGGGTGCGCCGCTGCCTGGGCTCGCTGACCAGCCTGCAGCGCGAGTCGGTGACCCTCGCCTACTACGGCGGTTACACGTATCCGCAGGTGGCCACGCTGCTGGGCACGGCCCTCGGCACGATCAAGACCCGGATCCGCGATGGCCTGATCCGGATGCGCGACTGCCTGGGGGTAGGCCGATGAGCCTGCGGGGTGGGTCGCTGAGACTGCGCCGGCCCGAACCGCACATGCTGGCCGGGGCCTACGCGCTGGACGCGCTGGCCGGGCTAGAACTCGACCGCTTCGAGCGGCACCTGCACCGCTGCCCGGCCTGCGATCACGAGGTCTGCGGCTTCCGTGAGACCGCGGCCCGGCTGGCCCTGGCCGTGGCGGCCGCGCCGCCCGTCCAGCTCCGGTCCCGGGTCCGGGCGGCGGTGGCGGTCACCCGGCAGGACCCGCCGCTGGCCCACGGGCCGGCCCACCGGGTGGCCCGGCGCGGGTTCCGGGCCTGGGGGTTGAGGGGCGGGCTGCCGCGGCTGGCCACCGCCGTGGCCGCGGTCGCGGTCGCCGTGGCCGCCGCGCTCGGCATCGTCCAGGCCACCACCCAGCACCGGCTGGACCAGGCCCGCGGCGAGATCCAGTCGGCCGCTGCCGTACTGGCGGCGCCGGACGCGCGGCTGACCGTCCGGGCCACCACGGCCGGCGGCACGGCCACCGTGGTCTCCTCGCAGTCCCGGCACGCGATGATCATCAGCACGGTCGGGCTGCCCGCGCTGCACGGCGGCCGGGTCTACGAAGTGTGGTTCATGGCCCCCGGCCGGATCCGCCCGGCCGGGCTGCTCCCGGCACCGGCCGCGGGCCGGACCGCCCCACTGCTGGCGGCCGGGCTGACCGCGGCCGACCGGGTCGGCGTCTCGGTCGAGCCGGCCGGCGGCACCAGGCAGCCGACCACCACGCCCATCCTGGTCATGACGCTGCCCGGCTAGCGGCCCCGCCGCTAGCCGAACGTGAACCCGTAGGCCTGCACGCCGGGGTCCGGGAAGGTGATCCCGATGGTGCGGTCGGTCTCCCGCCAGCCTGAACCCGGGGCAGGCTTGGACTCCGGCCCGCCACGTACTGGCGTTCGGCAGGGAATTGGGTGATCAGAGGCGGGGCCGCAGCTGACCGTCGCCGGGGCTGGGTATTGGGTGGAGGGGACGCCAGCCGCGCACGCCGTCCGACGGAGGTAGACGATGAGCTCGAACGATTATGACGTGATCGTCCTCGGCGGTGGGGCGCCTGGTGAACACTGCGCGGGGGCGCTGGCCGCGCGGGGGCTGCGGGTGGCCGTGGTGGAACGGGAGCTGGTCGGCGGGGAGTGCTCGTACTGGGCGTGTATCCCATCCAAGTCGCTGCTCCGGCCGGGCGAGGCGGTGCACGGCGCGCTGGACGCCGGCGCGGCCGCGCAGGTCGATGTGGCCGCCGCGCTGGCCTGGCGGGACTACGTGGTGTCGAACTGGACCGACGCCGGGCAGGAGCGGTGGCTGGCCAGCCGGGGCATCGACCTGATCCGCGGCACGGGCCGGCTGGCCGGCACCGGCGTGGTGGAGGTGGACGGCACCCGGCACACCGCGGAACACATCGTGGTCGCGACCGGCGCGGACCCGTTCCTGCCGCCGACCCCGGGGCTGGCTGACCTGGACGGGGTGTGGGGCACCCGGGACGCGACCAGCATGAAGGCCGTGCCGCGGCGCATGCTGGTGCTGGGCGGCGGCCCCGCGGGCGTCGAACTGGCCCAGGTGGTCCGCCGGTTCGGCGGCCAGGCAGTGATCGTCGAGGGCGCCGACCGGGTGCTGCCCCGCGAGCCCGCGCCGCTGGGCCAGGCACTGAGCGAGGCGCTGCGCCGGGACGGCATCGAGCTGAAACTCGGCCAGCATGCCAGCGCCGCGCGGCGCGATGGCGGCGACTATGTGCTGGCCTTCCCCGACGGCACGGAGGTGCGCGGGGACAAGCTGCTGGTGGCCACCGGCCGCCGCCCCCGGGTCGGGGGAATCGGCCTGGAGACGGTCGGCGTGGAGCCCAACCCGCACGGCATCAAGGTGGATGAGTTCATGCGGGTGGGTGAGCGGCTGTGGGCGATCGGCGACGTCACCGGGAGCTGGCCGCTGACCCACGTGGGCGAGTACGAGGGCGACGTGGTCGCGGCGAACATCGCGGGCGAGAACCATCCGGCCAACTACGAGGCCGTGCCCCGGGTCACCTACACCGACCCGCAGGCCGCGGCGGTGGGCGCGACCGAGGCGCCGTACAGCGCGACCGCGCGGCTGGCCGACGTGCCGAAGACAGCCACCTACACGCACAACTGGGAGAAATCCAACGGGTTCCTCACCTTGCTCAGCGACGGCGAGCGGCTGACCGGCGCGTACGCGGTCGGGCCCGAAGCCGGTGAGTGGCTGCAGCAGGCGACGCTGGCCATCCGGGCACATGTCCCGCTGGACGTGCTGGGCGACACCATCCAGCCGTTCCCCAGCTTCTCCGGCATCTACGACTCGGCGGTGATGGCGCTCCGGATGGAGGTCGCGGACAAGCCACGGCCGATGGGTCCGATGGACGCGCAGATGGCCACGGTGTCTGAGTGAGCGGTGTCCAGCGGCAGCTGGCGTTCCGGGTGTTCCGGCTTGACATCTACGGCGCGCGGGAAGCCGGGATGGCCACCGTGCTGGTCGATTCCGATCAGGGCGCGAAGACCCCGCACATAGCCCACCCTGGCTTGATGATCAAACGTTTGCTGTCGCTAGAGCGACAGCAGACGTTTGATCACGAATCGCCCAGCGACGCGGCGCGCGCTCAGTACGGGTTGGCCACGAACAGGTCCTGGGCCGGGAACAAGGTCAGCACCTTCGGCCCGGTCTCGGTGATGACGATCTCCTCCTCGATCCGCGCGGCCGAGAAGCCGTCCGCGGCCGGGCAGTACGTCTCCAGCGCGAACACCATGCCGACCTGCAGTTCGACCGGCTCGGTGAACGAGTTGAGCCGGGAGATGATCGGCCGCTCGTGCAGGCCCAGCCCGAGCCCGTGCGCGAACTGCAGGCCGAACGCCTCCATCTCGCTGCCGAAGCCGAAGTCCTGCGCCGCCGGGAGCAGCGCCGCGATCTCGTCGCTGCCCACCCCAGCCCGGATGCCGTCGATGCCGCGGTCCATCCACTCGCGCGCCTGCTTGTACGCGTCCCGCTGGGCCGGGGTCGCGCTGCCCACCGAGAACGTGCGGTAGTAGCAGGTCCGGTAGCCGTTGAAGGAATGGATGATGTCGAAGAACGCCTGGTCGCCGGGCCGGATCAGCCGGTCGGTGAAGTTGTGCGGGTGCGGGTTGCACCGCTCGCCGGAGATCGCGTTGATCGCCTCGACCTGGTCCGAGCCCATCTCGTACAGCCGCTGGTTGGCCAGGGCGACGATCTCGTTCTCCCGGACGCCTGGCTTGAGCCGGTTGACGATGTCCTGGTAGACCCCGTCCACCATGGCCACCGCCTGGGTCAGCAGCATGATCTCGTCCGGCGACTTGATCACCCGCGCGTCCAGCATGATCTGCTGCGCGTCCACCACCCGCATGCCCTGCCGCTGCATTTCGAACAGGAACGGCGGCTCGGCGATGTCCATCCCGACCGGCAGCCCGGCCACGCCCGCCGCCACGAGCAAGGACTTGATCTCCGCCACCGCGTCGCGCATCAGCCCCACGCTGGGCGCGACCGCGCCGCGGAAGCCGAGGAATCCGGCCCGGTAGTTCTCCTCCGGCACCCACTTCGAGTACAGCTTGTGATGCTTGACCGCGGAACCGAAGTCCCACAGCACCGGGTCCTGGCCCCGGGCCAGCAGCGCGTAGCGGATCATCTTGTCGCCGAGCGCGCCGCCGATCCAGGTGTGCGTGGTGTACCGGATGTTGTAGAAGTCGAACAGCAGCAGCGCGCCGCACTCGCTGGCGTCCAGCGCGGCCCGCGCCCGGGCATTCCGGTACGCGCGCAGCCGGGTGAAGTCCACCCGCTCCTCGTAGTCGACGCCCATGTGCCCGGGCGCGGCGGGCGGCCGGGCGGGCGGGATCGGTATCGTCACGTGAACACCTCCGGATGGCGGCTCAGCTCGACACGGGTGCGCCGGATGTGCCCGGCCAGGTAACGCTCTCCGTCCTCGGCATCGCGGCGCAACACGGCATCCAGGATCAGCCGGTGCTCGGCGTTGACCAGCCACATCCGGTCCTGGCCGCCCAGCGCGACGTAGCTGCGCCGGTAGTGCTGGGTGGAGTTCCACAGCCGGGTGACCACCGAGTTCAGCGGCGCCACCTGGCAGCCACGGTAGGTCAGCAGGTGAAACTCGCGGTCCAGGTCGAGGAACTTCTCCAGATCCCCGTGGTCCTCGATGCGCTGCTGCAGCTGGCCAAGCTGGTCATGGTCGGCGGCGGTCAGCCGGGGCAGGCTCTCGGCCAGGGCGAGCGGCTCCAGCCGCTCCCGCATCCGGTAGATCACCTCGACTTCACGGCGGGTCAGCCGCGGCACCCGGGCGCCCTTGTGTGGCTCCAGCTCGGTGAGCCCCTCCGCGGCCAGGATCCGCAGCGCCTCCCGCACCGGCAGCCGGCTGGCGCCGAACTGCTCGGCCACCTCCTCCTGCCGGATCCGGTCCCCCGGCCGGAGCTGCCCGCCGAGGATCGCATCCCGCAGCTGCGCCGCCACCCGGGCGCTGCTCACGTCGCCGTCCGTCATCGCCGCGGGTGCTCCCGGTCCCAGGCCTTCCCGCCCGGGTAGCAGACCAGCTCGAACTGCATCCCCCACGGGCTGAGGAAGTAGATCCACCGGTTCCCGGCCGCCGGCCCGGCGCTGGCGGTCGGACCGGAAAAGACCTTTATGCCGAACGCCAGCAAGTGGCTGATGGCCTCCTCCAGGTCATCGACGTACAGCGCGATGTGATGACCGCCGACGTCGCTGTTGCGCGGGGTCATGTCCCGCTGGTCCGGCGCGGCGTAATGAAACACCTCGAACACGGCCTGGTCGCCGCAGCGGAACCAGCGGTTCTCCACCATCACCGCGCGCGGGTGCACATTCAGGTGAGTGGCCATCCAGTCCGAATCGTCGTGCCGGAACGGGCCAAGCGAGTACAGGTAGTCGCAGCCGAGCACGTCGACCAGGAACCGGTGAGCCTCGTCGAGGTCAGGCACGGTGAAGCCGATGTGATCCATCCGGCGCAACCCGGGCAGGCCCATGCGTACCTCTTTCGGATCCAATCACCCTGGTAAGACCGGGCTCCGGTGCTCAAGACTAGCCCCTGGGCGGCGTTCGGTATAGTTTTGGATCCAATCCTCCGGAATGCTGTCTTCGGTCAGGGAGGCCACCGTGCCCGAGCACCGCGCTCTCGAAGCCGCGCCGCCCTGGGTCGAGGTGCTGGCCGGCCAGGCCGACTGGGACGCCGCCGACCCGGCGCTGCTGCGCACCATCTATGCCCAGCTGGTGTGGATCCGGACGTTCGAGGAGTACGTCCTGGACCTGGCCGGGGCGGGCCTGATCCACGGCCCGGCTCACTCCAGCATCGGCCAGGAAGGCGGCGCGGTCGGCAGCGTGCTGGCGCTCACCAGCCAGGACACGGTGAACGGGTCGCACCGGGGTCATCACCAGTTCCTGGCCAAGGCGCTCGGCCACGTCGAGCCGAAAAGCCTGGACCCGCTGGCCGCGCCGTCCGAGCCGGTGCGTGAGGTGCTGCTCCGCACGCTGGCCGAGATCTGCGGGCTGGACCGGGGCTGGGGCCACGGCCGGGGCGGCTCGATGCACCTGCGCTGGGCCGAAGCCGGGGCGATGGGCACCAACGCGATCGTCGGCGGCGGCGTACCGCAGGCGGCCGGCTTCGCGTGGTCACACCGGCAGGCCGGGACCGACGCGGTCTCGGTGACCTACTTCGGCGACGGCGCAGTCAACATCGGCTCGACGCTGGAATCGATGAACCTGGCCGCCGCCTGGTCGCTGCCGGTCTGCTTCTTCATCGAGAACAACCAGTACGCGGTGTCCACCTCGGTGCAGGAGGCGACCGGCGAGCCGCGGCTGTCCGCCCGCGGCCCGGGCTTCGGCATCGCCAGCTGGCGGGTGGACGGCATGGACCCGCTGGCCGTCTACCTGGCCATGTCCGAAGCCGTGGCGCACATGCGGGGCGGCGGCGGCCCGGCCGTGGTCGAGGCGGACACGTACCGGTACTTCCATCAGAACGGTGGCTACCCGGGCAGCGCGTTCGGCTACCGGGACAAGGCCGAGGAACGCGCCTGGCGGGACCGTGACCCGGTCAGGCAGACCGCCGCCCAGCTGGAGCGGCGCGGCATCATGACCGCCGAGGAGACCGCGGCCGCGGTGACCCAGGCCCAGGCGGTCATGGCCGAGATCGGCGGGGTGCTGCTGGAGCCGGTGGCCGGCGGCAAGCCCGGCCAGCGGCAGATCAGGCCGTCCGAGTGGCCGGACCCCGGCTGGGTGGACATCGGCCTCCGCGGCGATCTCAGCGAGTTCGATGGGACGGCGCTGGCTGACCCGGACGGCCACGCGGTGCCGGTCCAGGAGACCAAGTTCATCGAGGCGGTGGCCACGGTGCTGGGCCGCCGGATGGAGACCGACGCCGGCATCGTGGTGCTCGGCGAGGACATACACCGGCTCAACGGGGGCACCAACGGCGCCACCCGCGGCCTGGCCGCCCGCTTCCCGGACCGGATCCTGGGCACGCCGATCAGCGAGAACGCGTTCGCCGGGCTGGCCGGCGGTATCGCGCTGGACGGCCGGTTCACCCCGGTGGTCGAGTTCATGTACGCCGACTTCATGTGGGTCGCTGCGGACCAGCTGTTCAACCAGATCGGCAAGGCGCGGCACATGTTCGGCGGCGAGTCCGGCGTGCCGCTGGTGCTGCGCAGCAAGGTGGCCATGGGCACCGGCTACGGCTCGCAGCATTCGATGGACCCGGCCGGCATCTTCGCCACCAGCGCCGGGTGGCGGGTCGTCGCCCCGTCCACCCCGTATGACTACGTCGGGCTGATGAACACCGCGCTGCGCTGCCAGGACCCGGTGCTGGTGCTCGAGCACGTCGATCTGTACAACTCCACCGGGCCCGGCCCGGTGGACGACTACGACTACTACCTGCCGGTGGGCAAGGCGGCGGTGCGGCGGTCCGGCCGGGACGTCACCATCCTGAGCTACCTCGGCATGGTCCCCCAGGTGCTGGCCGCGGTGGACGAGTTCGGGCAGGTCGATGCCGAGGTGATCGACCTGCGCTGGCTGGACCGGGCCAGCGTGGACTGGGCCGCCATCGAGGCGTCGCTGGCCAGGACGAACAAGATCCTCATCGCGGAGCAGGGCGCGCTGGGCACGTCATACGGCGGCTGGCTGGCCGACGAGATCCAGCGGCGGTTCTTCGATCTGCTGGACGCGCCGGTGTGGCGGGTCACCGGCGGCGAGGCGTCGCCGAGCATCAGCCGGGTGCTGGAGCGGGCCGCCATCGCCCAGCAGGATGACGTCATCGCCGTGCTGGCCGAGATCGCGAGGTACTGAGATGCCCCGGCTGCTGCGGATGCCCGAGGTCGCGGCGGGCGCGGCCGAGGCCGTGCTGGCCGAGTGGCTGGTCGCGGAGCGGGCCGAGTTCGCCGCCGCGGACACGCTGGCCACGGTCGAGACCGACAAGGCCATGGTCGACGTCGAAGCCGACGACGCCGGCGTCCTGCTCGCCGCGCTGGTGGCACCGGGGGCGCACGTCGAGGTGGGCGCGCCGATCGCCGTGCTGGGCCAGCCCGGCGAGGAGGTGCCGGACATCGGCGCGGTACTGGCCGACCTGGGCGTCGCCGCGGCCGCCACGCCCGCCGAGACGGCCACGCCAGCCCCGGCAGCCGCTCCCCCGGCTGCCGCCGGGCCGGCCGTCCCAGGCGGCAACGGCCGGGTCTTCGCCAGCCCGCTGGCGCGCAAGATCGCCCGGCAGTCCGGGGTGGCCGTGGAGACCATTACCGGGACCGGCCCGGGCGGGCGCATCCTGCGCCGTGACGTCGACGCGGCCATCGCCGCGCGCCCGTCCGCACCTCCCGCCGCCGCACCGGCCGCTGCGGCACCGCCCGCTGCCGCTGCTCCGGCCGCCGAGACCGCGGCGGCCCGCGACGGCGGCGACATCCCGCACAGCCGGCAGCGCCGGGCCATCGCGGCCCGGCTGGTGCAGAGCGTGCAGACCGCCCCGCACTTCTACCTGCGGGCGACCGTCCGGGCCGACCGGCTGGTCGCGCTGCGGGCCGAGATCAACACCGGCCTCGGTGAGAGCGCCCGGGTGTCGCTCAACGACCTGGTGGTCAAGGCCGTGGCCGCCGCGCACCAGCGGGTGCCGGAGATGAACGTGATCTGGACCGCGGACGCGGTGCGCACGTTCGCCACGGTGGACGTCGCGGTGGCGGTCGCCACCGGCCGTGGGCTGGTCACCCCGGTGCTGCGCGACGTGACCACCCAGACCATTACGCAGGTCGCGGCGCGGACCCGGGATCTGGCCGCCCGGGCCCGGGACGGGCGGCTGCGGCAGCACGAACTCGACGGCGGCACGATCAGCGTCAGCAACCTGGGGATGTACGGCGTCGAGGAATTCGCCGCGATCATCAACCCGCCGCACGCCGCGATCCTCGCCGTGGGCGCGGTCCGCGACGAGCCCGTGGTCGAGGCCGGCGCGGTGGTCCCGGGCACGGTGATGACGGTGACGCTGTCGGTGGACCACCGCCCGGTTGACGGGGTGATCGCGGCGCGCTGGCTGGCGGCCCTCAGGGAACTGCTGGAAAACCCGCTCCGGGTACTAATCTGAGGGCGTGGACGGGGACGGCGCGACGGTGACGGTAGCGGTGGTGGCCAGCCGTACCGAGGCGGAACTGGTCGCCGGCCTGCTGCGCAGTAACGGCCTGCGGGCGGCGGTGCTGGCCGACGATGCCGGCGGCCAGGACCCGCAGCTGCAGATATCGGGTGTCCGCGTGCTGGTTGACGCCGACGATGAAGCCGCGGCGCGCCAGGTCCTGGCCGACGTCGAGGAGACCCCGGACGACTGAGCTAGCGGCAGTTCGCGTACGGCGGGCCGCAAGATACAACTCACGCCGGACTGGGCACATGGCAGCTCGCGTTAGGTGGTGGCTTCAGACGCCGAGGATGTGCCGGGCGGCCGGGCTGAGCCGGGCCAGCGTTTCCGGCCGGAGGTAGGCCCGCTGATCGAGCTGCTGTTTCCGGCCGCGGTGGCAGAAGTAGGAGTGCAGCGCCCGGCGCGGCCGCCGCGTGGTGTTGCGGGTGCCACCGTGCCACAGGTGCGCATTGAAGATCACCACGGTGCCCGCCTGGCCGAGCAGCTTGATCTCGCCCGGGTACGGCTCCGTGGGATCGGCCATCACCTGGCCCGGTAGCCGCCCGCTGCGATGGCTGCCCGGCACCACCCGGGTCGGCCCGTTGCCGGGAGTGAAGTCGTCGATCAGCCAGATCGAGTTGCACACCTGGTACCCGCCAGCGGCCACCGGCTCGCCCCAGTCCGTGTGCAGCCGCTGATGGCCGGACCCGGGCAGCGCGGCCCGGCTGTTCAGCGAGGACAGCGTGAAATCGCCGAGCACGTGGGCGACCGCGGCCAGCACCCGCGGGCTGGTGAAGCACACCTCGAAGACCGGATCCTTGTTCACCAGGTCAGCCAGCCGGCCGGTGCCCTCCTCCTGATGCACCTCGATACCCGCCCGGTCGCCCTCCGCGGCGGACAGCTCACCCAGCCGCCGCCGGATGACCTGGAGCTGCCCGGCGGACAGGATGCCGGGCAGCGGGAGGAACCCGTCCTCGTCCAGCCGGGCCCGCTCCGCCGCGGTCAGCTGCCCGGCGGTGACCCCCAGCTCACGCAGCGCGGTAGCGGAATCCATCGGGTTCACGGTATGCCAGCGCGGCACGCGGGCCATTCGGCGCGTGGCCACGGGACCACCGTCCCTGTCCGGGCTGAGCTGGCCGGCCTAGGGTTGAGGTTATGATCCGGCGACGTAAGGAGCAGCGGCCCATGGACGAGTCGGCGCCGGCCCACCGGCCGATCGGCGTGTTCCTGCTTGATGATCACGAAATCGTCCGGCGCGGCGTGAAGGACCTGCTGGAGGCCGATCCGGGCATCGTGGTCGTCGGTGAGGCGGGTACCGCCGCGGCCGCGCTGGCCAGGATCCCGGCGCTGCGGCCGGACGTAGCCGTGCTCGACGTGCGGCTGCCGGACGGGGACGGGGTCAGCGTGTGCCGCGAGATCCGGTCGAAGATGCCCAGCGTGGCCTGCCTGATGCTCACCTCGTTCAGCGACGACGAGGCCCTGTTCGACGCGATCATGGCTGGTGCCGCCGGGTACGTACTCAAGCAGATCCGCGGGACCGACCTGGTCGGCGCCGTCCGCACGGTGGCCGCGGGTGAGTCGATGCTGGACCCGGAAGCGGCCAGCCGGGTGATGCGGCGGATGCGCGAGCAGGCCGCGCGCTCCGACCCGCTGGCCGGGCTGACCGAGCAGGAACGCCGGATCCTGGAGCTGATCGGCGAAGGGCTGACCAACCGGCAGATCGGTGAGCGCCTGTTCCTGGCCGAGAAGACGGTCAAGAACTACGTGTCCGCGCTGTTCGCCAAGCTGGGTATGGAACGCCGGACCCAGGCCGCCGCGTATGCCGCCCGGGTGTTCGAGGACCATGGCCCGCGGGAGCAGCTCCGCTGACCAGGCCGGCCGGCGGTCAGGCCACGGAGTAGTCAGACCTTGGCGGCGGCCGCCGCGGGCAGCGGCACCTGCCAGCACAGCTCCGTACCGCCGCCGCTGGCCGGCCCGACCATCAGCGTGCCGCCGTACGGCTCGGCCCGGCGGGCCAGGTTGGCCAGTCCGCTGCGCCGCGGGCTCGGGGTGATCCCGGTGCCATTGTCCAGCACACGCAGGCTCAGCTTGCCGTCCACGTGCACGGAGACGTTGACGTGGCTGGCCCGGCCATGCCGGGCGGCATTCGACAGCGCCTCGCGCAGCGCGTACAGCAGGTGCTCGCCGATCTCCCCGGGAACTTCCTGATCCAGCTGGTCATCCAGCTGCATGGCGGAGCTCATGCCATGGGCCTCGGTCATCTGGTCGACCACGTCCATGATGTTCGAGCGCAGGCTGGGCAGGCCTTTCCCACGGGCCTGCAGGCTGAAGATGACCGCCCGGATGTCGGTGATGGTCTGGTCCAGGTCATCCACCACGCTGTTCACCCGCTCTTCGACCAGCGGCCGGGTGATCAGCGGGATCGTGCCCTGGAGCTTCATCCCGCTCGCGTACAGCTGCTGGATCACCTGATCGTGCAGGTCCCGCGCGATGCGGTCGCGGTCCTCGTAGATCGACAGCCGTTCCGCGTCCTGGCGGCGCTCGGCGAGTTCCAGCGCGATCCCGGCCTGCGCGGCGAACGTCATGGCCAGCTGCCCGGCCGCCCGCGGCAGCGGCAGCGCCCCGGCGGCCCGGCCGACGGTGAGCACCCCGCGGACGTTGTCCGCGTCGCCGAGCGGCAGCAGCATGGCCGGCCCCAGGTCCAGGGCGGCCCGGGCGGCCTGCGACGTCCGCTGGTCGTGCCGGAAGTCTTCCACCGTGATCGGCTGGCCGTCGGCCAGCACCTGACCCGATATGGACGCCCGGGCGGGCAGCCGCAGGCCCACCGCGGCCTGCGCGTTCTGGCCGGCCGCGTGGCTGATCGTCAGGTGCTGGCGGTCCGCATCGGGCAGCGCCAGGACGACCAGGTCAGCCGCGGTCATCTGCAGGGTCTGCTCGGTGACGAAGCTGAGCACCTCGTTGACCCGGGCCCCGGCCAGCAGCCTGCGGGTCACCTCAGAACTGGCCGTCAGCCATTGCTGCTGGCGGTGCGCCTCGTCGAATAGCCGGGCGTTCTCAATGGCCACGCCGGCCGCCGCGGACAGCGCGGTGACCAGCGTCTCGTCTTCTTCGTCGAACGCCGCGCCGCCGCGCTTGTCGGTCAGGTAGAGGTTGCCGTAGACCTCGTCGCGGATCCGGATCGGCACGCCCAGGAACGACGTCATCGGCGGATGCCCGGCCGGGAAGCCGGACGACTGCGGGTGGCTGGCGAGGTTGGCCAGCCGCACCGGGCGGGGCTCGCTGATCAGCAGGCCGAGCACACCACGGCCTTCCGGCCAGTGGTCAATCTGGGCGATGGCGGCCTCGTCCAGCCCGACCGGGATGAAGTCGGCCAGCCGGCCGTCCTGGTCGATCACGCCGAGCGCGCCGTAGCGCGCGTCGACCAGGGTGACCGCGGCCTCGACGATCCGGCGGAGCACCGCTTCCAGCCGCAGGCTGCTGCCCACCGCGATGACCGCCTCTAGCAGGCCGCGCACCCGGTCGCGGGTGTCCAGCACCGTCTGCAGCCGGCTCTGCAGCTCAGACAGCAGGTCATCGAGCTGCAGCTGAGGCAGGACCAGGTGCGGCTCAGCTGATTCCACCCGCGGCACCTTTCTGGCCGGCCGGCACGATCCGGGCGTACTGGCTGGGCGTCACCATGGCGATGTGGCCGTCGCTCAGCCACTTGATCACATACGGCGGGGCGCCGTCCGGGCCGAGGACACGGATGACCCGGCCGGTCCGGCTCTCCGAGCCCGGCACGACCAGCAAGTCACCAACCTTCGCCCGCATCGCTCCAGCATGGCCGCGGCCGGCCGCCGCGGCACCGGCTGATCGGCCCGACTAAGCGGGACGTTCGGCCCATGTCTCCAGACGCCTTCCCCCTGACCACCGGCGCGCAGGCCAAGACGTACGCCGACCACTTCATCGCGGTCCACCTGGCCCAGATGGGCCACGGCCAGACCTACTCGCAGCTGTCCGCGCAGTCCCTGGCCCAGCCGAAGAACACGGCGCTGGCCGGCCTGGTGCAGACCGTGTTCCGCGGCACCACGCTGCGCTCGATGCTGCTGGGGGCGTACGGGTTCTGGCAGCTCGGCCAGATCGCGCTGTACGCCGCGATCGCCTCGTTCACCGGGGCGGCCCTGATCCTCATCCTGTCCATCGCCGGCCTGTTCCACGGCCGCCAGGTCACCGCCGAGACCGAGGTGCTCGGCAGGGCCGTGCACACCAGCCCGGCCAGCGCCTGACCGCGATCCGGTCGCCGTAGCGGCTTATCCGGCTGTCCGGCTGATCCGGCGCCCGGTGACCCGGTCCGGGACGATGCGGATGAACAGCTCCTTCTCCCCGCCCGGCCAGGGCTGCACGCCCGTTTGCCGCACCCCGGCCAGTTCGGCCGCGGAGTCGACGTGGTGGGCGGCGCCCTGGACCAGGACGCTCCAGCCTTCCCTGGTCGCCGGGCTGATCTCGTCGACCTCGAACGCCACCTTGTACGCCGCGTCCGCCATCCCGGTGCGCAGGTCCTCGCCCATCGGGCTGT
This sequence comes from uncultured Actinomycetes bacterium, assembly GCA_963834705.1. Lineage (GTDB taxonomy): Bacteria > Actinomycetota > Actinomycetes > Streptosporangiales > Streptosporangiaceae > RYN-230. The sequence goes on along the minus strand of CAWICV010000013.1, from coordinate 124,450 downwards.
GCTGCCCGGTCCGGAAGACGATTGTCTGCCCGTGCAGCGCGAAGTTGACGGGCAGGATGGTGGGCCCGAACCGGCCTGAATAGCCGATCCGTCCCACGCCGCCCGCGGCCAGCAGCCGCAGGCACTCCGCCTCAGCCAGTGGCTGGATGACCGCCTGGGCCGGACCTTGGGTATCCGTCACATCCGCGCCTGGCTGCTCGGTCATGTCGTCTCCTTCCATTCAGTCGTTCCGCTGGTCCGGGCTGGTGTCCAGCGGCTCGGAAACCGGCCGCCGCGGGCTGCGCGGGACCGGCAGCCCGTAGCCGACACGCAGGATCATCTGCGGGTATTCGAAGCCGGACTGGGGATCGCGGACGAGCCAGGCGTCGGCTGTCTCCAGCGGCTGGGTCAGCGGGCTGGCGGCGACACCGCGGAGCGTCGCGGTGAGCAGCACCCGCTGCAGCGCCTGCCCGGCGCGCAGCCAGTCGGACCGGCTGCCGGACGGCGTGCACAGCACGGCCAGCTGCGGCTGGTCCTCGAACCAGGCATAACGCACCGGCCCGGGCCGGTCCGGGGCGAAGTCCCGCACCGGAGCGGCGCCCGCCGGGTCGTGCGGGGCCAGCGCCGCGTCCGGGATGCCGTCCCGGTCCCGGTCCCCGCCCGCCCAGCGGGCCAGCTCGGCGCGGTACCCGGGCTGTGCCAGCAGGTCGCGCTCGGCCTCCCGGGCCAGCCGGAGCAGCCGGGCGGCCTCCTGGTGGCCGGGGACATGCAGCACGGCGCCCTCCAGCTGGGCCGCCTGGGTGAGCTCGGCCAGGATGCCCGGCGGCACCGGCCGTCCGCTGAACGGCAACCGGTTGGTGTGGCGCTCCGGAATGACCGCGTGCAGCTCGATCTCATCGGGCCGGGCCTGGACCGGCCCGGCCAGCCGCACCGTGGCCAGCAGCAGCCGCTGGGCAGCGTCCGGGAGCAGCCGGAGCACCGGCTGGCGGCCGGCCACCACCGCGGCCAGCCGGAGATTGAGCAGCGCGGCACCGCACGCGATATGCGCGGCCCGGCCGTCTGGATCACTGAACCGGAGCATCCGGGCCGGGTCGGCAGACAGCTCGATGGTCTGGCTGGTGGGCTGGTAGCGGAACCGCCACGGCTGGGTGTTGTGCATCGACGGCGCCAGGGTGGCCGTAGCCACCAGATCGGCGACCAGCCGCGTCGGGACATCCGCGCACCCGGCGGCCATCACTGCCTCCTCCGGTCGGTACGGGCGCAGTGCACAGATCACCAAAGCAATGCACCCTCATGATCATTTTCTCCTGGTAGCGCCCAGCCGGTCAGGGCTGGATGTCCCGCCCGGCCGGGACTTCGGTCCCGGGCCTGAGCCACATCCGGCTAGAGCCGGCCTTGTTCCACGACGATGCGGGTGAGCTCGGGTCACGATCCTGCGCGGCCGGGGTAGCCCCGGGCTACCGCCCGGGCGAGGATGCCCAGCGTGGCCCGCAGGGCCGCCTCGGAGATGACCGGGAAGATCCCGGCCTGCTTCCAGTCGGCGGAAATGGTTGACCAGTCGTAGTACGAGGTCACCAGCGTGCCATCAGGCGCGGGTTCGAGGCGGTACCCGTAGATGTGGCCGATCGGCGGGCGGATCTGCCCCAGCACCGTCCAGGCGATCTCGCGATCCGGTACGAACGTGGTGATCGTCACGGTCACGTCGTAGCGGCCCAGCGGGTAGTCGTTCAGCGCCTCGCGGTCCATGTGCACCACGAAGCTGTCCCCGGCCGCGGACACCGGCTCGCCGTCGGCGTCCATCAGCATTCCGGAGCTGTCGATCGCCACATGTCCCTGCGGGTCGCACAGCACGCTGAAGATGGCGGCCGGGCTGGCCGGGATGATCCGCTGCACCTCCAGCCGGTCGGTTGTCGTTGTCATTGGCATCATCCCCCGGCTGCGGCTGCTGCGGCACCGACGCCCGTCATATCCGGGCCATCGCAGGCACCGTGCTGGCCGCCAGCTAAGGCTGCGCGCGCAATTCGGTGCGCAATTCATGGCTGCCATACTCGGAGGCGCTTTCGTAGTACAGCCGGTGCTGCCCGTCCGGCAGGTTGATCACCGAAACGTAGCGCAGCGCACCACCACCGAACGGGCTGTACGCCGGGCCAGCCTCCGGCACGTACCGCGACTCGCGCCACCGCGCGACGCCGGTTCGTTCCTCGAAGTTCTGGGCCGCCGACGCCCGGCCATCGAAATAGGCGTACTCGCCCACCACCGCCGTTATCCGGGTGCCGCGGCTGTACCACGTATCGGGCTCGGGCGTCATGACCGTCTGGTCGCTGACGGCATCCACGCTGATCATCCGGTCGGCGTTGTCGTCGCCGTCGGTCAGCGGATGCAGCGTGGCCCAGATGCGCAGCTCGTCGTCGCGCCGCCGCAGCACCGGATCTTTGATGCCGTACGCCGCGCTGCCCGGGAACACGGTTTCCCGGTTGCGGGCGCTGAAGTCCTCCGGGTGGCTCGCCTGCAGCCGCTCGATGCGCCAGTGCTTGGTGTGGAACGTGGCGCAGCTCAGGTACAGGTGCCAGGTGCCGTCCGGGGTCACGTCCAGCGCCGGGCGTTCCAGTGATTCCGCGTCCATGTCCGCTTTGTCGATGGCGCACAACGTCTCGAAATGGACGCCGTTGCCAATCGGGGAGCGGGCCACGAAGGCCTGGTTCCCGCGGCCCTGCTCGACCGGGTGCCGGTCACGGTAGGCAAGGTAGATGTAGTCCTCGTGGATCAGTGCGCTGGCCGCGCCGATCCAGTTGCCAGCCCCGTGCGCGGTGTGCAGGACCGGCTGGCTGTTCTCCCACTCGGGCAGCGGCAACATGGGTCAGCCGTGCCCTCCGGCGGCGTCTGGTCCAGCCGAACCGCTAGCACGGTGGGCCGCCGCGCGGTCAGTTGTTGTCCAGCAACTCCAGGTCCTGCACGTGCTTCTCCTGTACACGCAGGATCGCCTCCGGGCCGCGGAACAGCACCACCCAGCCGTCCTCGCGCTCGATGCTGGTGATGTCGGTGTACGTCTCACGGACAACTTCCTCGTTGTCCCCGTAGACCATCCGGTACGTCGCCACCTGCCTCATCCTGCCACGGCCGCGTCCCCGGTTACAGGTCGGCCCGGACGTTGCGCAGCGCGAGCCGCATATCGGCGGCGGTGGCGAACCGGCCGGCGCGGCTTGCGGCGCACGCCTTGATGAGGAATTCGGCCAGTTCAGGGGGCAGGTCACCGCGAATGGTCCGCGGGTCGATCACGGGCTCGCCGATCATCGGCATCGCGTGCGGGAACGGGTGCTGGCCGTTGCAGACGAGCTGGTACAGCAGCACACCCACGGCGAACAGGTCGGTGGAGACGTCCCAGCGGGTGAGGTCGGCGTCCGGGGGCTGATACGGCGGTGTGCCGGACTGCGTGTGCACCGGATCGCCGGCCCGCGAGGCGATGTTGAAGTCAAGCAGTTTGGCCCCGGTCCGGGTGAGCATGACATTGAGCGGTTTGATGTCCCGGTGGACCAGCCCTTTGTCCTTCAGCCGCCGCCACTCGCGCGCTTCGGCTTCCGGCAGTTCGCCTTCGCGGCGCTTGGCGTCCAGCTCCCGCAGGCGCGCCGAATCGGGGTGGAACGCGATGAGCGCGCCGAGCAGATCCAGTGCGACGTCGACCGCCTCCCGGTCGCGCAGGTGCTTGCGCCCGGTGGCGAACGCGTCGAGTGACTCGCCGTCAATGAACTCGGTGACGAGATACCAGTCGCCGACGCTGGTCTTGCCCGCCCAGAACACCTCGACCACGTTGGGGTGATGGATGTTCCGGAGGGCGCCGATCTCGCGGCGCACCGCGGCGTAGCCGGCCGCGCTGTCGAACAGCTTGAGCGCCCGCTCCTCGCCCTCCACCTCATCGCGGACCCGGTAGACCTTGGAAAAGCCGCCCCGGCCGATGATGTCGATGATCTCGAAGCGGCCTTCGAGGACGTCACCGATGACGTAGTCCGCGGCCTTGGCTCCGGGCGAGGAGCTCAGCTCGGCTGGATCAGGTTCCGGCAGCGCCCGGCTCCCGTCTGAGGGCGGTGCGCCGGGCGGTGTCCGGGGGACGGCGTCAGGGTCGGCGGCGGTGGGCTGGCTGGTGCGCGCACCGTCAGGCCGGGCGGTGCCGGCCGGCACGTGCTGGATTCCGCCAACGGCGTGCACCAGGCACGGGTGCAGGACGAACGTGGCCACGTTCGGCGGGAAATGAAAATCCTCGACGTCGCCCATGGAATAGAACCGGCGCCGCCCGGTCTCGTCGACATACCCGAGCAAGCCGTTCTGCCAGAGCACCGCGGCGAGGTCGGTCGGCTGCTGGAAGTGCAGATCCGCCACTTCCTGCAAGGCTTCGAGGTCGGCCCGGGAGAACCGGTCCACGCCGATCAGCCGGACGAACGAGCGCAGGTCGTCCTGGACGCCGCTGATGTAGGTCTGCGTACTGGTGAACAATTCGGAGTAGTCGTGCAGCGCCGCACTCTCCGGCATCAGGTCTGACGAGATCTGGTTTGCGCACTGCGCGAGCTGGGAGTCGCCGAACCGTTTGGCGCAGCGTTGCACCACGGCCTGGAGTGCGGCCAGTGGCATGCCCTCACTTCCGGCCTGCTTCTGCCGCAGGACTTCCTCATTCAGCTCGTTGCCGAGAGAGATGATGTCGCGCGGGATCAGCCGGGTGTGGGCGAGCAGATAATCCTCGATCGGTCCGTCGCCGTCGGGTCCCAGCCAGTGGCCGTTGACGCCGAGCCAGTCGCGGATCGTGGGCGGGCCGGTGGCGGGGCGGCGCATCAGCAGTGCCGGCGGCAGCCGCCTCAGTTTCTGCTGCAGCAGGTAGAGCAGCGACCCCCGGTCCCAGGTCAGCACCCGGATGTGCGGTTCGTTGTAGTACCGCGGCGCGTGTTCTGACCGGTACACCGACGACATGACGATGTCCCGGACGCAGACCACGACATGCAGGCGGCCGCCCATCCTGGGGTCCCGGAGCAACCGCATGACCTGGTAGAACAGTCCTTCCTGGCATTTCAGCCAGTACATCGGCGCGTGGCTGAACTCCTCGTCCACCGCGTCCAGGTAGAAATAGATCGGCCGGCACTGGCCGACCACCTCGCCGAGCAGGTCCTCGAGATCGTCCCAGAGCGGGTCGTCGAGGTAAGTGGACAGCTGATGGGCGGTCTGCCGCTGGTTGATGATGTCGCGGACCTGGCTGTAAATCGTCCGGGGCCGGCGGAACTCGTCCAGCAGCCGCGCATACGAGTGCTCGATCTCGTCAGCCTGCTCGTCGCGCAACTGCTGCCGCAACTCGGGGCGGCGCAGCAGGTGCGAGGCCAGCGATCGCATGATCGCGCGGTCCCAGATCTGCATCCACTTCTCGACCAGGACGCGGTCCGAGAACCACTGGCACGCCTTTACGATGACTTCGGTCTTCGGCAGGCTCTGCTGCGGCAGGTCGGCGTAGACCGAATCCTGATGCGACTGGAAGTCCTGCAGGCGCCGCAGGTAGACCGTCTTGCCCGCGCCGAGCTTGCCCACGATGACCCGCACCATGGAGTCGTTGGCCCGGGTCGCGAGGTGGCCAAATGCCGGGTTGCCGGCGAAGTTGACAAACTCGCTGAGGACATCCTCGAGGTCGGCTCGTGACCCGTCCGGATTGCCAAACGGCCCCACGGGGTCGAGCCGGCGCCGTCTGCTAGCCATTTTCTCCCCTATCCCGGATCGTAGCCCGCCAACCGGAGAAAGGGCCAGCCGAGCGTCAGCACCGGACAAGGCCAGCTAACCCCATGAAACGGGTCTCCGGGCACTCGTCTTGTAGCGAGTGCCAGCCCGCCGGCGGCGCAGGAATGGCGACCGGCGGAGCAGGCGGCCTAACCTTGCCTGGTGAACGCGAGTCAGCCCGAAGGTGTGCTGCTCACCGGGGTCTACGGGGGGGTAGCGCACCAGGTGCTGGCGTTCCCCGGCTGGCTCCAGGCGGCGACCAGCAGCTCAGCGGCGCAGGCTGGAGCAGTTGAACGTGGTGGCCAGCTTGGTCGGCCCCATCCCCCACCAGTCGGTGAACTGTACCGTGATCGTCCCGGCCGGCCTGTGCTGGCAGTACCGGAGCCACCGGTCAGCGGTCAGCACCCAGTTCGAGGCCGGCCCGGCGTAGTGCCGGACCGGGTACCGGAAGTCCGTGACCCAGCCGGCGGCCAGCACGGCGACCAGCACGCAGACGGCGGAGATCGCCCTGGGGCGCGGCCACCACCGGCGCGCGTAGGCGTCGGCCGCCACGATCAGTGCCGCGTCGAGCAGCAGGATGGGCACCGTGGAGTACCGGGCGCCGTGTTCGAACCGGACCGTGACCCGCTGGGCCGGCCCGCCCCAGGCCAGCGCCGAGGTGACCGCCGTGAACAGCAGTCCGTAGGCCACGGCGGTGACGATGAACACGCGGCACCGGCCGGGCTGGGCGATGGCCGCGGCGGCCAGCACGACGAGGATCAGCACGCCGACCAGCGCGGTGGCGCCGTTCCACCCCAGCAGGTCGCGCAGGTGCCAGGAGAGGTGCCAGCCCAGCGCGGGCAGCAGCACCTCGTGCGCGTAGAAGAGCACGGCGTTGACCGGGTTATGCGGCCGCAGCCGGGACAGGTGGCTGATCGCGATGACCGCGAGTTGCAGCAGCAGGCCCACCGCGTAGCCGGCGGTCACCCCGTGCTCACGCAGCCGCCGGGGCACCACGAGGGCCCGGGCCACGAACAGCGGCACGAACAGCAGCGCGAGCGAGCTGGCGGTGGCGGCGAAGAAGGCCACCACCGCGGCGACCACCGCGCCGGACGCGCTGCGCGGCCGCCACAGCGTGGCCCAGAACAGGGCGACCATCAGGTACCAGATGGTGTTGACACCGTTGTCGGCGATCTCCAGCTGCGCCACCGGCAGCAGCAGCACGGACAGGCCGATCAGCGCGCGCAGCCAGCGCGAGCTGACCTGCCCCGAGCTGGCGTGGTACGCGAACAGCCCGCACGCGGACGCGACCAGAGCGCCGCCCACCGCGAAGACCACCGAGGCGTCCCTGATCGGCACCAGCGCGGCGAACTGGCCGATCAGGCGCGGGGCCAGCTGCAGGTACCCGCCATAGGACTGCAGCAGGTGCCAGGGGTGGGCGAGTGCCCAGGGCAGGTAGATGCCCGGGTCTTCGGCCCAGACCCGCTCCCAGGCCGGCTTGGTGCCGCCGATACGGGCCAGCATCGCCAGCGCGCCAAGGGCGATCACCGCGATCTGGGCCAGGATGAACGCCCAGCGCGGGAGGCCAGCCCGGGGGGCTGGCTCGGCCGGCGCCGGGAACAGGCCGCCGAGCGTGTCCCGGACGCCGTGGCCCGGCGCTGGCGGCTCATGCCCGGCCGGCCCGGCCTGGCCGGGCGCGCGGAGATCAGGCGCGGACACGACAGGAACCTACCACCGGCCGGCCCTGCGTAGCCGCTTCGCGCCACACAGCTTTGCGGCACCGTTAACAGATATTGAACTCGCTGGTCCTGGGCGGTCCACCACGGCCGGGCCGCTACCCCGTGCGGTACGGATCATGCGACTCCGTTTGCTGCCATACCCCTGGGTAGCCGCAGCCGGGTCAATCGCGGGCTGAGAAAGGGGCGCCCCGTACGCTGGGCGCCGAACGGGCCGGAGAAAACGGGTGACCGAGCCCCGCCAGCCGAATCACTAACACCCCGGGCCGGCGGCAGGTTAAATGAGCAAAATACTGGGGAGTTGGCCGAGTCAGCGGTTACGGCCGGGCGGACGTGATCAGGCAGGCATGTCGCCCCTAGTGGACCCTGACCTGACCGGGAGAGAGGCGTGCGGGCTGTTGCGCGAGGATGAGAGCGAGCGCGGCGCTGCTGGGCAGGTCCCGGTCCGGCGCGGCCGGGACGCGGATGGCGGCACGGCAGCCAGGCTGGCCGCCGGGCCGGAGCTGGCCGACAAGCTCCGTGACATCCAGTCCATCACCGATGCGGCGCTGTCCGCGCTGGACCCGCAGGGCGTGCTGGATGCGCTGGTCGACCGGGTCAAACAGATCCTGCAGGCGGACACCGCGGCGGTGCTGCTGCTCGACCGGCCGAATGGCCAGCTCGTGGCGACGGCCGCAAGCGGCCTGGAAGAAGAGGTGCAGCAGGGCACCCGTGTCCCGCTGGGCCAGGGGTTCGCCGGTCGGATCGCCGAGCTGGGCCAGCCGGTGATCCTGAGGCAGGTGGATCACACCAAGGTGGTCAACCCTATCTTGCTGGCTAAAGGAATCCGGTCCCTGATGGGTGCCCCGCTGCGGGCCGAGGGGACAGTGATCGGTGTTCTGCATGTCGGCACGCTGACCGGCCGCGTCTTCACCCAGCAGGACGTGGATCTGCTGCAGCTCGCCGCCGATCGTGCGGCGGTGGCCGTGCAGGCCCTGTACGCACAGCTCGACCGGGCGGCCGCCACCGTCCTGCAGCGCAGCCTGCTGCCGTCCGCGCTGCCAGACGTCGGCGGCCTGGAGATGGCCGCCCGGTACGTGCCGGGCAGCGGCAACGTCGGCGGCGACTGGTATGACGTGTTCAGCCTGCCCTCCGGGCAGATCTGTGCGGTGATCGGCGATGTGACGGGCACCGGCCTGAGCGCGGCCGTGATCATGGGCCGGATGCGCAGCGCGCTCCGTGCCTACGCGCTGGAGTCCGATGATCCCGGCGAGGTGCTGGAACGGCTGAGCCGTAAGATGCGCCATTTCGAGCCGGAGGCGATGGCGAGCGTGCTGTGCGCCATGATCAGCCCGTCCCTGGACCAGGTGCGCATGTCCTCGGCCGGGCACCTGCCGCCGCTGATCGCCTGCCCGGGCCAGCCAGCCGGGCCAGCCGAGGTCCCGCCGGGCGTCCTCATCGGCATGGCGAGCCCGGCGCCGCGGCGGGTCCGCACCATCGACCTGCCGCCTGGCGCGGTGCTCTGCCTGTACACCGATGGGCTGGTGGAACGCCGTGACCGGCCCATCGACGACGGCATCGCGCGGCTGTCCGCCGCCGTCACTGCGGCTGGCCCGGAGACCGCTTGCGCCGAGATCATGCTGGCCATGGCCGGCTACATGACGCACAGCGATGATGTCGCGCTGCTCGTGCTCCGCCGGCCGGTGGCTGCGCCATGACGGTCGAGGAGCTGGCCGTCCGCTGGTCAGGACGGCATGTGGTGGTGAGCATGCCCGCCGAGATTGACGCGGCCAACTGCGCGGCGGTGGCGGACCAGCTGTCCGCCGTGCTCGGCGAACGCCCGGACCTGATCACCGCCGACCTGACCAGCACCAAATTCTGTGATTCGGCCGGCGTGCAGGCGATCGCGCATGCCGCCGAGCGGAGCGCCGCCAGTGGTGCCGAGCTGCGGGCCGCCCTCGGCGATTCACCGGTGGTCCGCGTCTTCCAGCTCAGCGGCCTGGACCAGGCGATGCCGGTATACCGCGACGTACAGCAGTCTCTTGACGCGCCGCGGCTGGGCCAGGAACAGGTGGCACGGCCCGCGCAGGCCGGCCAGCAGCAGGCTGAGCGGGGCCGCCCCGTGCGGCCAGAGATCCAGACCGCGCTGTTGGAGATCCAGGCCGCGCTGCTGCCCAGGGCGCTGCCGGTGCTGCCCCAGGCCAGGATCGCGGCCCGCTACCTGGCGGCCGCCGAGGATGATGCCGCGGGTGGGGACTGGTTCGACGCGGTATCACTGGCCAGCGGCTCAGTCGCCGTGCTCGTCGGTGACGTGGCCGGTCATGGAGTGGCCGCCGCGGCGGCGATGGGCCAGCTACGTGCCGTGCTCAACGATCTGCTCGCCGCCGAGCCCGACCTGGCCACCGTGCTCGGCCGGGCGGACGCGTTCGCGACCCGGTTTCCGGAGCTGCGCGCGGCCACCCTGGTGCTGGCCGTCCTTGATCCCGCTGACGGCACACTGCAGTACGCCACCTGCGGGCACGAAGCGCCCCTGCTGGTCAGCAGCGACCAGCCCGCGCGGTTCCTGCCCGGCACCGGCACCGGCCCGCTTGGCACCGGCTCAGCACCGGTGCTGGCCCGCACGTCGCTGCAGCCAGGTGAACTGGTGCTGCTGTACAGCAACGGGCTGACCAGGCGGCCCGCACGGACGCCGGAAGAAGGGCTGGCCGACCTGGCCAAGGTGGCCACCGACGCGATCGCCGAGCAGACCGTGCCCGCGGCGGCCAGCCCCACCACCGCCGACCGGCTCTGCCAGCTGACCGTGGACCTGCTAGCCGGGGCCGGGTACCACGACGATGTCGCCACGCTGGCCGTGCAGTGGTGCCCCGGGCCGCCCCCGGAACTGCGCATCGAGCGGCCGGCCGAGGTCGGCACCGTGCGTGCCATGCGGCGCACGCTCGGCGGCTGGCTCAGCCAGCTGGACCCGCTGCTGCACAGCCGCGACGCGCTGCTGCTCGCGGTGACCGAGATGATCACCAACGCCGTCGAGCACGCGTACCCGTCCGGCCGGTCCGGTGCGGTGGCACTGGCCGCGTCGGTGAGCGGCACCGGGGAACTGTGCTGCCGGATCGTCGATCACGGCACCTGGCGCGCCCCCGGCCGGGGCATTCCCTGGCGGGGCCAGGGCCTGATGGTCGCCGCCCAGGTGGTGGAGGAGCTGGAGGTACAGCACCTGCCGCAGGACGCCGCCGACCCAGCCGGAACCCGCGGCACCGTGGTCACGCTGCGGCATCAGCTGACCAGGCCCGCCATCCTGGCCGTCCCCGCCGTCCCCGGGCCGGCCGCCCAGGCGCCCAGCCTGCCGTTCCGGGTGGAGGCGGAGTTCGACGGGCCGGCCGCCGTGGCTACCGTGTCCGGGCCGCTCGACAGCGGCACGGCCGGCCGGCTCGCCGGGCAGCTGCTGGCCGCGTGCCGCGGCGGCACCGTGCCGCTCACCGTCGACCTGCGCCAGGTAACGCTGCTGGCCAGCGCCGGCGTCCGCGTCCTGTACAAAATCAGCCAGCAATTGAACGCCCACCACCGGGAACTGACCCTGATTGCGGAGCCCGGCAGCTCGGCGGAAACCGTGCTGGCCCTGGCCGGGCTCCCGGCCGCCAGCACCAGCCGGCGCGCCCGCGGCTGATCAGCTGTCACCGTCCCGCAGCCGCGGTGCCCACCGTGTAGTGCGTCCCGTGGTGCGTGATGAGGCGGCGGTGAACAGCGCCGCGGTGGCCCCCATGCATGGTTTGCCGGGTGCCCGCCGGGTAGCAGCACGCGGGTGGCTAACGGGCATCGGCCGCCGCATCAGGCCCCGCTAGCCCGCCGGGTCGGCGCGTGGCTGACCTGGTGGGTTCTCCTCATGTCGTTCTGGGTCATCCTGGACAACTCGATCGCCACCGACGAACTCCTGGCCGGCGCGGGCGCGGCGGCCCTCGCGGCGTTCGTGGCCGAGCTGGTCACCTACCAGGCGGCCACCCGGCTGCGAATGCGGGCCGAGTGGGCGGCACAGGCGTTGCGTATACCCACCGAGGTGGCCCAGGACACGGGGATCGTGTTCGCGGCGCTGTACCGGCGGCTGGCCCGGGGGGAGGAACCGGCCAGCGGATTCCGCGAGCTGCCGGCCCGTTACGGGGACAACACGGCCGCCGGGAAGACCCGGCGCGCGCTGCTGGTCGGCGGCACCTCGGTCGCCCCCAACTCGTTCGTGCTCGGCATCGACCGGGACCGGGATGTCATGATCATCCACCAGCTCGTGGTCAACCAGGGCGAGGCGGAGCAGTGAACAGCTTCGTCATCGCCGCGATCGCCATGCTGGTCGCTATCGTCCCGTGCGGCATCGCCGTGGTCCGGGGCTCGGTGATGGCCGCACTGGTCGCCTATGAGGCGATCAGCTCGATCGTCGTGATGGTGCTGCTCCTGCTGGCCGAGGGATTCAAGCGGTCCAGCGAGTTCGAGCTGGGTGTGCTGCTCGCCATGTTGCTGTTCGGCAGTGGGCTGGTCTTCGCCCGGTTCCTGGAGCGCTGGCTATGACCCCGCGTGAAGTCGTCATCGACATCCTGCTCGGGCTGGCCGTGCTGATGGTCTTCGCCTCCTCGGTCGGCATCCTGGTAATGCGGGACGCTTACCAGAAGCTGCACTACGTCACCCCGATCGCGGTCGTCGCACCGGTCCTGGTCGGGCTGGCGGTGCTGGTCCACTCGGGGTTCACCGAGAACTCCGTGCAGACCTGGCTGGCGCTGGCGTTCGTGCTGGTCGGCGGCCCGGTGCTGACCCATGCCACGATCCGGGCCACGCGGATCCGGGCGGAGGGTGACTGGCGGGGCCGCCGCGGCCGGAACGGGCCAGCCCGGGAATCGGCCGCCGCGGGCCAGGCCCGGGGAGGCGGCGATGACTGACGCCCACCTGGTGGCCGTGGTCACCCCGTATACGATCCCGCTGCCCCTGATGGATGTGCTCCAGGTGACGGTGCTGATTCTGGTGGCCGCCGGGGCCACCGCGGTGGTGCTCACCCGCGACCTGCCCCGGCAGGTGATCGTGCTGTCCGGGTACGGCCTGATGCTGGCCCTGCTGTTCCTGGTGTTCCAGGCGCCTGACGTCACGCTGTCCGAGCTGACCATCGGGGCGGTGGCGTTGCCAATGATCTTGCTGCTCGCGCTGGCCAGGATCAGGCGGCGGGAGAAATGAGCCCCGGGCAGCGCCGCTGGGTCTTCCTGGCCGGGCTGGCCGGCCTGGCCGCGTTCTACCTATGGGGCCTGACCGGGCTGCCCGGCTTCGGCAGCTACCCCGGCCCGTACGGCGACATCATCAACCGGATTGCGATCGCCCAGACCAACGCCACCGGCGTGGTCTCCGCGGTCAACTTCGAATACCGCGGCTTCGACACGGTGGGCGAGGAATTCATCTTGTTCATCGCCGTCGCCGGGATGAGCGTGGTGCTGCGGCACCTGCGCCGCGAACGGGAGCAGGATCCGGATGACCAGGGCGAGGACTGGACAGTCCCGCCGTCCACCGATGCCATCCGGCTGACCGCCCTGCTGTTCACCGGCCCGATCATCGTACTCGGCTGGTGGCTCGCCTCGCACGCGCAGACCACCCCGTCCGGCGGCTTCCAGGGCGGGGTGGTGCTGGCCACCAGCCTGATGCTGGTCTACCTGGGCGGCGAATTCCTGCTGTTCCGGCGGATCAGCCCGGCCGACGTCATCGACGCGGTGGAGGCGGTCGGCGCGGCCGGTTTCGCCGCCGTCGGGCTCACCGCGGTGGCGCTGGGACTGCCTTACCTGAAGAACTTCCTCGGCCTGGGCGTCACGCCGGGCGCGGTCAGCTCGTCCGGCACCATTGCGCTGATCAGCTTCTTCGTCGGCCTGGAAGTGGCCGCCGCGTTCATCCTGATCGTCGGCGAACTGGTTGAGCAGACCCTCCTCGTCCAGCAGGGAGACCAGTGATGCACATCTTCCCGTTCGTGGTGGTGGCCTGGGTGCTCGGCGTCGGCCTGTACGGCATCGTGACCAGCCGCCATCTGGTCCACCAGATCGTCTGCCTGATCGTCGTGCAGTCCTCGACCTACGTGCTGCTGCTCGGCGTGGGCTACCGGACCGGGGCGGTGGCGCCCTACTTCTTCGATGTCCCGTTCCATACCCCGGCGGTGGACCCGGTGGTGCAGGCGCTGGCCCTGACCGATGTGGTGGTCGAGGCCGCCGTGACCGCGCTGCTGCTGGCCATCGCGGTGCAGGCCCAGAAACGGTTCGGCACGCTGGACCCGCAGGAACTCGTCCAGCTCAAGGGCTGACCGGCGGCTCCCGTGGACCAACTGCTCCCACTCGTCACCGTGTTGCCGCTGCTGATGGCGGCGCTGATCGCGGCACTGAACCCACTGCTGGGCCGCAGCCGGCGGGTGCTGGACGGCGTGGCCATCCTGACCGCCGCCGCCGTGACCGGCCTGCTGATCACCATCCTGATCCAGGTGGCGCACCAGGACGAGGTCTACTGGTTCGCCGGCTTCCGGGCCAAGCACGGCGTCGCCATCGGCATCGACTACGCGGTCGGCCCGCTCAACGCGGGCCTGGCCCTGCTGGCCGCGGTCCTGGTCACCGCGGCGATGATCTTCTCGTGGCGGTACTTCGAGCGGGTCGGCAGCTACTACCACGTGCTGATGCTGGCCTTCCTGGCCGGGATGACCGGGTTCTGCCTGACCGGGGATGTCTTCGACCTGTTCGTCTGGTTCGAGCTGATGGGCGTGGCCGCCTACGCGCTGACCGCCTACCGGCCGGAGGAACGCGGCTCGATCCAGGGCGCGCTGAACTTCGCCATCACCAACAGCGTCGGCGCCTACCTGTCGCTGTCCGGCATCGCGCTGATCTACGGCCGGACCGGCGCGCTGAACATGGCCCAGATCAGCCGGCACATCGCCAGCCACCGGCCGGACGGGCTGGTCGTGGTGGCGTTCGTGCTCATCATCACCGGGCTGCTGGTCAAGGGCGCGATCGTGCCGTTCCACTTCTGGCTGGCCGACGCGCACGCGGTCGCGCCCACCCCGGTCTGCGTGCTGTTCTCCGGGGTCATGGTGGAACTGGGCCTGTACGGGGTGGCCCGGGTGTACTGGTCCATGTTCGGCACCGCGCTCGGCCACCGGACGGTGATCACCGCCGTGTTTCTCACGCTCGGCGTGCTCACCGCGGTGGTCGGCGCGCTGTTCTGCTTCCGGGAACGGCACCTGAAGCGGCTGCTGGCGTTCTCCACCATCAGCCACGCGGGCATGTTCCTGGCCGGCATCGGCCTGCTCACCCCGCTCGGGCTGGCTGGCGCGGCCGTCTACGTGCTGAGCCACGCGCTGGTCAAGGCGGCGCTGTTCCTGTGCGTGGGCATCGTGCTGCACCGGCTCGGTTCGGTGAACGAGCCCTGGCTGCACGGCCGGGGCCGCCGCCTGCCGGTGACCGGCGTGGTGTTCACGCTGGCCGCATTTGGCCTGGCCGACCTGCCCCCGTTCACCACCTACCTGGGCAAGGGCTGGATCGAGGACAGCGCCACCAGCCACGGGATGACCTGGCTCACGGTGGTGTTTATCGCCTGCTCGGTGCTGGTCGGCGCGGCCGTGCTCCGGGTGGCCGGCGGGGTGTTCTACGGCCTCGGCGACCCGCCCAGCGAGAGCATGCAGATGGCCGAGGAGTCCTCGGAGGAGACCAGCGAAACCGACGAGGGCAAGCAGCGCACCCCGCTGTCGATGATCGTGCCGCCGGCCGTGCTGGTGGCCGCCGCGGCCGTCATCGGCTTCCTGCCCCGGCTCGGCCCGGCCGTCCAGGCGGCCGCGATCCGGTTCCAGGACCAGAGCGGCTACACCGCCCGGGTGCTGTCCGGCACGCCGGTCACCCACCCGGCCGCGCTGTACCCGGCGGAGAGCGCCGGGATCAGCACCGGCGACGTGCTCACCGGCCTGGGCTCGGCGGCCGGCGCGGTGCTCCTCGCCTATCTGGCGCTGTACTGGCGGCGGCTGCCGGTACTGCGCCGCGGCTTCGAGCCGGGCACCGGCCTGGTCGCACCGATCCGGCGGTTCCAGAGCGGGGTGGTCAACGACTACGTCACCTGGATCGTGGTCGGCGTCGCCTGCCTGGGCGGTGCGCTGGCCTTCGCCATCCGTTAGCCCTGGCTGGGCAGAGAAGGCAGTGGACCGCCGCCATCTTAACTAGGCCTTTACTAATTGTGGACCAAGGTCACTGACCAATTGCGGCCAAGGTCACGGCCGGCCGGGGACCGATATCTCTGCCGCACCCTGCCGCGTACCGGACATCGTTGAACCCTGAATGGTGCTGCGCGCCAACTAGGAGACAATGATGAAACCGCCCGCAGACATGGCTTCGGGAGTTATTAACCTGGACCAGCCGGGAACGTACCTGCACTGGTCGATCTTCAGCGTGTCGGTGGCCAACCTGGTGCTCATCGCGGTGATGGTGATGATCTTCGGCCTGGCGCTGATCCTGCCGTTCCCCACCGGCCGCACCTATCCGCCGGCCCCGGACGAGGCCGGGCCGGGCGGCACCCGCGCTGACCAGGGCGCGGACGAGGGCGCGGATGAGGACCGGGACATGTGGACGAACAAGGCCCGGCGGTTCGCCCTGCGGGTGCTGCCGCCGGGAAAGCTGCTGCCCGACCGGCAGCCCGCCTACGTGCGGTCCTGGGTCTACGTGTTCGGTGTGGGCAGCCTGGCCGCGTTCGCGGTGGCCTGCGCGTCCGGCTTGGCCCTGGCCCTGGGTGGCCCCGACTGGTGGCGCTACAACCCAGTTGGTCACTTCTGCAACAGCCTGCACCTATGGAGCGTCGAACTGTTCATGGCCCTGCTGGTCATCCACCTGTGGGGCAAGTTCTGGATGGCGGCCTGGCGCGGCAGGCGGGCGATGACCTGGATCACCGGCGTGGTCGCCTTCCTGGTCTCCGTGGTGGAGTGCTTCACCGGGTACCTGTCGCAGCAGAACTTCGACTCGCAGTGGATCTCGACCAGCGGCAAGGACGCGTTCAACGCCGTGGGCATCGGCGCGATCTGGAACGCGATGAACTTCGGCCAGATGCTGATGTGGCACATCGTGCTGGTGCCCATCGCGCTGACCGCGATCATCGGGGCGCACATCCTGCTGGTCCGCGTCCGCGGCGTCTCCCACCCACTGCCAGCGGGGGCCAGGCTCCCCGGGCGGGGCAGCTACCGGCAGCGCCGCCAGGCGCTGGCCACCGCGGATGCGGCGCCGTGGCCAGGGGCGACCCGCCGCTACGACATCCTCAAGGAAGGCACCATCGCCGCCGTGATCGTCCTGGCGCTGGTGGCCGGCCTGGCCGCCCTGCTGTCCTCACCCAACGTCCCGGAACTGTCCGTGCAGACCTGGGCCAGGGTGGCGCCCGCCGACTTCCTGGCCACCGCGGCCACCGAACTCAACGGCACCAGCGAGACGGCCACCTATGGGCCGCCCTACAACACCAACGGGACCCCGCAGAAGATCCTCTTCGCCCCGGCCAGCATCCCCGGCGTGACCCAGCCGATCAATACGGCGGCCGACTTCGTGCTCACCCCGCTTCGTCCGGCCGCGGTGGGCAACCCGAGGCTGGCCGCCGCGCTGGCCGCCTACCGCGCCGCGCCCGCGGCCCAGCAGCTCACGTGGGCCAACGCCTACGCCAACGCGGTCACCAAGGTCAAGTTCGCCGGCGGCGTCCCGGTGGTCCCGGCGGCGGCCGACGGGCCGGTCCCGGTCATGCTGGCCAACGAGCTGACGATGGCGCGCAGCGGCGCGCTGGACTCCGGCCTGCTCGCCCACAATCCCTTCTACGGCACCAACTTCACCCGGCCCCTGCTGTTCATCGAGGACGGCGCGTACTTCGCCAACCAGGCCGAGGCCATGCACCTGGGCGGCGACCAGTGGGGCGTGATGAACGAGACCGGCAGCTACCCCGGCCAGCCCTGGCTGTGGCTGTACACGCTGTGGTACCAGACCAGCTGGGGCAACTCCCCCAACGCCGACCTGATCGCCATCTACATGACCGGGCTGGCCACCCTCCTGCTGCTGCTGGTGCCGTTCATCCCCGGCCTTCGGGACATCCCCCGGCTGATCCCGGTGCACCGGCTCATCTGGCGGGACGGCCAGGTGACACCGCCACCCAGCGCACGTGAGGCCCGCGACACCCTCGTTAATACAAAGAGCCCTCCGTCAGATATCGCCTAGGGACACGGTCGAAGCCGGCCGCCAGCGCGTGCTGGCAGGCCGGACCGGCCCGCGTACGCTTCCGCCATGGAGGTCATCGAAGGTGCGGGGGCGTGGCGGCCGCCCGTCGCGGCGGCGGCGAACGACTGGGTGGAGCACTTCAAGGTGCCCGACCTGTCGGTGGGAACCTACTGCATTCCGGTCGGCGGGCTCGACGACCAGACCCCGCACACCGAGGACGAGATCTATGTCGTCACGGCCGGCCGGGCCACGATCGTGACGCCGGCCGCGTCGGCCGGCGTCGGTCCCGGGTCGGTGGTCTTTGTGCCGGCCGGTGAGGAGCACCGGTTCACGGACGTGACCGAGGACCTGGCGCTGCTGGTGGTATTCGCCCCGGCGTACGACTCACGCTCGCCCGCGGCGGGCGCCGGCAGCGGCTCCTGACTCGCCGCCGCGGTTGCTGGCCAGCGTGCCGCCGCAGCCAAAGATCTGCGCGGTGGTATCGCTGGTGTCGCCGACCGAGGCCGCCGTGGCGTAGGCGGTCTCCCAGTCCAGGGTGACCTCGCAGATCTGCTGGCTGGAGCCCAGGTTCACCTGCAGCCATTGCGGATCAGAGAACGCGCTGGACCAGCGGGTGGCGGTGTTCCCATCGACGGCCGCGGACGCGGGGAACGAGGCGTTTTCCAGCGACGAGGCGGTGGCCGGCTGGTTCAGCTCGACGTCGGTAGGGCCGCACCCGGCGGCCTGGGCCCTGGGCAGCACGGCGGCCAGCAGCGGGGCGCACAGCACGAGGGCCAGGCCCGCCAGCAGGACGCGGTGGCCCGTCGCGCCGCGGCGCGGTAATCCCCGGACCGGGCCAGGGCCTCACCACGCAGACGACCCTGCTCGTTCCCGCGAAGGACACCGCGCTTCCCCGGTACGAGCGCATCCTGGCCGACCGGGAACGCCTGCACGGGCCTGAGCACTCCGACACGATCCTGGCCCGGTGCGACCTCGCCGCCACCTATCTGTCCGTGAGAAAGTTCGGCGAGTCGATCCCGCAGTACGAACGCGCTCTCACCGACGCGGAGCAGGCGCTGGGGGACCATCACCCGCTCACCGAATCGGTACGGGAAGACCTGAACACCGCGGCCAGTGCCGCCCGGTCCGTGCTCGGTATAGACCTGCGCTCCCCCCGGCCGACCAGATCGTTATTAACCCATGTGCCCATGGCCATGGCTCGGCGCGACGTCGAGCGCGGGATTGCGGTCGAAGAACCCGGCCGGCTTCAGCGTGAACCCGGCCCGATCGGCCGGCATGACCGGCCAGTCCTCGGGTCTGGTGATGTGGTGAGTGCCCAGGGTGTACCAGAGCACGACGTCGGTGTTCTCGATCGGACGGTCAGCTTTGGTCCAGGACGGCAGCCCGGCGCCGCCGGGGTGCTGGTTGGGGTAGTCGCCAGCCGGGAACCGCTCATCCGGCCGGTAAGGGGTCACCCACAGATGCTTGGTGGCGAATGCGGCGCGCTGGGTTACCGGGGCGTCGGGGTGGCTGAAGGCCAGAACATTGCTGCCCGGGATGAGCTTGTAGGCACGCTCGTGCCCGAGGTCGCTCCGGGTGCCCGGATTGGCGACCAGCCAGTGGCGGCCGCGCAATGGGTCGATCACCCGCTGGGCTTCTGACTCCCGGCGCAGCGGCCGTTTCACCGGGCGGAACGCGCTGCCCAGCGGATTGCCCGGACCGGGCGGGATCGCCTCCGTGTCCACCTCGTAGACCGTGTTACGCAGTCCATCCACGGCCATGTCCAGGCGGGCGCAGAGGAAATGCTGGTGATGGGCGGCAAGCGTCTGCGGTGCGACCACAGTGCCGAAGTCGCTGGCCTCGCCGGGCCTGAGAGCACTGGTCAAGACGATGCCGGTCAGCTTCACCTCGAATTCAATGCTGGCGTCCTGATAGAAGTACCAGTAGATCGCGTACTCGTAGTTCCCCACGGTGATGATGAACGAGATCACCAGTCGGCGGCTGCGGCGGGTCTCGGCCGTCTGCAGGGTGGCGTCGAAATGCTTCCACAGCAGGCCGGAGTCTTCCTCGTGCAGGCAGATTGCCTGCCGGATGGTGTACGGCTCCCCATTCTGGCCGGCCAGCTCAACGTCGAAATATCGGATTTCCCCGAGGCAGTCACAGCCAAGCTGAAGCGAATTGGCCATGACACCGATCCCGTACTCGCCGATGTCGAAAGCGTTGCGCCAGCCCTGGAACGGCCGCGGGTCGGCGTACGGGATGAACAGTTCCGCCACCGACGCCCGCCAGATGACCGGGCGCAGGCGGCCCTGGTCCTCGTATCCAACGGTGTGCAGCACCAGGCCCTCGCGAGCGGTGAAGCCCAGGCGCACGCGCCAGCGCTGCCAGCGGACCTCCCAGCCGCGGACTTCGAAGCTCGGGCCCTGCGGCTGAACGATGCCGAGCGGGTTTAGGTCATCTCGCAGCGGCCCGACGCGGTCAGCGGCGTAGGCGCCCGAACCGGGCGGCAGCGGCACGGCACCCGAGTCCTCCACCCGCACCACTGCCATGTCGTCGAGGTCCACGATGGCATGCAGGCCATGGACCGGCTTCGCGTACGGGTTGTCATCGGGCCGCTCGCGGTAGAACAGCAACGTCCACACCACCCGGCGGCCCGCATCCTCAGCCGCCGTGAAGGTTCCTATCCCCCACGCCTCCACCAGGACCTGCTCGAACGCAGTGATACCGCGGCGCTCAAGCGCCGCGCGAACCCGCGGGTCAGCCCTGGTCACCCGCTCGCACTCGGCGTACTCGGCCAGCGTCACCGGGCCACGCGCATCAGGGACCGGCCGCCAGGAAGACACCGAGCGAGTGGTCAGCGACACCACCGCCTCGTAGGTGGTGTGCTGCTGCGGTTCCAGCAGCACGACGAACGCCTCCCGGGGCACCGCGGCGGAACTGCCCTCTGCTGCCGCCAACCCGATCTGGTCCTTGGCGGGCTCGTGCAGGCTCACCGAAACGAACCGCGCCGCAGGTGTCACCAGGTGCTCGCGCCGGAGAATGTCAACCGCGGCCCTGATCTCAGCTGCGTCCAGCGGGTCAAGAGGATGATGGGACGGCGCTACCACCCGGAGTTACTCCTCACCGATGTCGGCCAGGCTCTGGCGCAGTTCGGCGACCAGCGGATCGCCATCGGGCAAGATGCGCTCCAGGCGGTCGGTCGTGTCGCGCAGCAGCGCGCGGGCGTCGCCATAGCGCCCCAGCTGACGGTATACCTGGGCCAGCCCGGCACGGCTGCGCAGCGTGTCGGGGTGACGGGGGCCGAGCGCCCGCTCGAACCCGGCCCAGGCCTGCTGGCAGGCCAGCTCCGCCGCCGCCGTCTTGCCGGTCTTCTGGTAGGCGGTGCCGAGGTTGTTCCGCGCCGTGAGCGTGTCCAGGTGATCGGGCCCAAGGACACGTTCCCGGTCGGCCACGACCCGCTTGTAGGCCGCGACTGCCTCTTTCGCCTGGCCGCCGGCCAGGTAGGAGTCGGCCAGGCCGTGACGCGTAGTCATCGTCTGCGGATGCCGGGCTCCCTGGGCCCGTTCCCGGTCGGCCAGCGTGCGCCGGTAGAGGCTGATGGCGTCGGAGTACTGGCCCGCAGCCAGGTAGGCGGCGGCGAGCTCGTCCCGCGCGCCGAGCGTATCGGCATGCTCAGGCCCGCAGATCTGCTCGAATCGGGGGACCACGCGTTCCAGGACGGTGATCGCCGCCGGGAACTCGAGCCCCACTACGTGGGCGTGGGCCAGACAGCGCCGGGCCTCGATCACGTCACGATGATCCGGCCCGAGCTTGTGGATCAGGCTGTCGAGTACCCACTGGAACCACCGGATGGCGTCGGCCGCGCGCCCGGCCGCGAGGTAGGCGTCGGCCAGCCGCTGGCCGGCCAGCATCGTGTCCGGGTGCCCGCCGCCGAGCAAGCGGCCGCTGGTCATGGCAAGGTCGTGCCAATGTTCCACCGCGGGTTCGGTCAGCCGGGCGCGGTCCAGGCTGTCACCCGCCCGCACCAGCACGGGATGGCAGCCGCCGTCCCACAGCCGGTCTCCGGTGATCCGCCGGAGGCTCGCCACGCAAGCTCGCAGCCCGGAGGCAGGCCAGCCGGGCTGCTCCCGATCCGGCCACGCCTGGAGCAGCGCATCAGCGGCCGAACGCGCCGCCTGGTCCGGCATGCCTTCGGGCATCGTGGTCCGCAAGGCGGCCTGCAGCACTGGGCTGATCCGGACCGGCGGCGGTGCGGTCCCCGGTTCGACGGTCAGCATACCGACTTGTTCCAGCACCGCCAGCTCCCCGTGGGCGCTCTGGCCGCTGGCCGGGACGTCACCGCCGCGCGCGAGGAAATCGGCGGCCGCGGGAGCCGTGAGGACGGTTTGCGGGATGCCGTGCCCATCCAGCAGTGCGGCCAGGGCCAGCAGCGACTGGGCCGATCCGCCCGGCGCCAGCTGGCCCGCCCGCCCGAACGAGAACGTCCACGTCACCGCGGCTGCTGACAGTCGCGTGCCGGACGACCCGGCCAGCTGCTCCCGCCTGCGCATGAAATGGTCCCGGTACTCGCGGCAGGACACCGGGGCGCTGGCGATCACCGCGCTGGCCTGAGCCAGCGCGACCGGCTCCAAGTCCAGGTCCTGAGCCAGTTCGATCACACCCTGCCGCTTATCCGGGTCGGCGGCCAGGCGTCCGCTCAGATAGCTAATGGCCTCACGCAGGCTGAACGGCCCGACCGGCAGGACCTGTACGCCGCTGGGAAGGGCCGCTGCGCCGGCCGCGGTCACCAGCATCCGGCCGGCCGGGCGCCGGCCACAGGCCATCCAGATTCGCTGGATCGGTCAGGTCATCGAGCACCACCAGCCAGGAATGGCTGGTCTCGCCCAGCCAGCTGAGGAACTGGGCACTGACCGACTCACTGCTGCTCGCCTGGTCCCGGCCGGTCACCGCGGCGGTCGCCGCGGCGTACCCGGACAGCACCGAGGCCCGGCTCGTAGCGTCGATCCAGACCAGCAGGTCTATCCCGCCTGACTGCCACAGCGACTCGGCGAAAGCCGCGGCGAGCTGGGTCTTGCCGGACGACCTCAGCCAGTCCTGCGTATCGGGAGCCGCCTCCGGGCCAGGGCGGGCGGCTGGTGCCGCCGCCCGCTCGGGGACGAGCGCAACTGCGGCCCTGGCCGGCAGCGCAGCCGCAAGACCGGGGGCCGTCTCCGGCCTGGCACTATGACCGTCGGCCAGCGCCGGCACCGTCCCGGACCGGATGGGCCAGCACGTCCGGCCGGGGGCCGCGACGCTCACGGCGCGCTGTCCACGATCCGCACCGGCACTGGCCGGCTGAGCTGACGAAGCATGATCCTTCCCCCCGCTGTGCACAGCCGGGTCCGCCTGCACAGACGGAACCAGCTAGCGGCCAGGCTGGCCATCGTTGCCCTAGCCTGCCAATGATCAGCGCGGATAGGCAATCCCCCCAATGCCCAGACCGTGTCCGGGAGGGAAGGCCTGGCTCACAGCGAGTCCGGGTCAAAGACGAGGACGGGGGTGCTCCGGGTGAGTGTCTCCCGGCCGAAGAAGGCGGGGGCGGTGACCCGCATGAAGACGAAGCCGAGCACGCCGGCCAGCGCGGCCAGGAAGGCGATGATGAAGATGCCGCCGATCTGCCAGTGCAGGATGGGCACCGTCCACGTCGTGTAGCTGTTGGACGCGACCCAGTCGCTCTGCAGGCTGTAGAAGCCGGCCGCCCACATGATCAGGCCGCCCAGCCCGGGCAGGATGCCGCGCATCCACAGATTCCAGCTGCTGCTGGTCAGCGTGGCCCGGTAGTACCAGACACAGGAGAACGCGGTCAGCCCGTAGTAGAACGCGATGTACAGCCCGATGGCGGTGACCGCGTCAGCGATCGGGTTGCCGCCGGAGATGTAGTTCAGCGGGATGTACAGGATGATCGAGATCGCGCCCATCACGAGGGTGGACACCGTCGGGGTCAGGTACCTGGGGTGGATCTTGGCGAACGACTCGGGCAGCGCCCCGTAGGCGGCCATCGACAGGGTCGTGCGTGCGGTCGGCAAGATCGTGGTCTGGGTCGAGGCGGCGGCCGAGCTGAGCACCATGAGGATCAGCAGCCGGGACAGGACGGTGCCGAACCCGGAGGTGCCGAAGATCGCACCCCCGGTGACCGAGAGCACGTCGAACTGGTGCGCCGGATTCGTCAGTCCGACGCCCTTGCCGCCGGCACCGGCGAACGCCTGCACAGAGATGATCACGATCACGTAGGTGAAGAGCAGCAGGACCGTCGAGATGATGGCCGCCCGGCCCGGCGTCCGGGACTTGTTCGCGGTCTCCTCGTTCACCGACAAGGCGGTGTCCCAGCCCCAGTAGATGAACAGCATCAAGATGATCCCGGACACAAAGGCCGAGACGGGCAGGTGTGACGGCGACAGCCAGCTGAAGCTCGGGTGCAGCGACCCCGGGGGATGACTGCCGAGCACCCGGACCAGCGCCGTGACCGACAGGACCAGCAGCATGACGATCTCGATGGACAGCAGCACCTTCTGGAAGTTGGCCGAGACCTCGATGCCGCGGTAGCAGATGTAGGTCATCGCGACGATCCACAAAATGCCGACCAGCAGCACCCAGCCGCTGGCGGGGTTGCCACCGATCGTGCTGTTCGGTCCCTGGAAGAGGAAGAACAGGTACTGCCCGGCCACCTGGGCCAGGCTGGCCATGACCAGAACGTCGGCCGCCACGACGCCCCAGCCGCCAGCCCAGCCGGTTTTCGGACCGAACGCCCGGGTAGCCCAGATGAAAGTGGTCCCGCAGTCAGGATCGGCCTTGTTCAGCTCGCTGAAGCCGATCGAGCACAGCAGCATCGGCACGAACGCCAGCACGGCGACCAGCGGGGACTTCAGCCCGACGGCAGCCACCACGAAGAACAGCGTCGCGGCCAGGCTGTAGGCCGGCGCGGTCGAGGCCACCCCCATGACCACGCTGGACACCAGGCCGAGGGCACCTGTCCTCAGGCCCTTGTCCCTGGGCTCCTCCACTGGCCGCAGGCCAGGGCTAAAGATGGCCATGGCCCACCTTCCTGCACGTCAACCACCATGCTGTGATTCTGATCTGGCCCCGGGCGCGCTGGCGCGGGACCCCGTCGAGGACGTTTCAGACTACTTCGGACAACAGCAGCACGGAGGCAAGTTCCGGACGTCCGTTATTGCACCTGCCTGGAGCGCGCCCGGGACGGTAGCTCGCTGAGCAGGCCGGCCAGGCCGAGGGCCGCTCAGCTGACAATCGCGACGGCCAGCGAGGCCGGGCACCCGTGCTGCACCAGTCTGGCCACCTCGTGCCAGTCGACCTGATCGGCGACCACCTCGCCACGGTGGGGATCTGGCCCCGTTTCCGCCACCCTCGGCCCGCTCATGCGCTCACGACGAGGGTGACCCGGGCCGGTGGAGTGCCCGTACCACGGCCAGCGCGGCAGCGGTACCGGCCAGTATCCCAGCGGCGGCGGCAAGCTTTCCGGTACGGGCGGGCGGCGCAGGCCGCGGCGCGGCGTGCCGCTCCGGGTGGGCCGCGGCGAGGCCGCCGTCCTGGGCAGCCGCGAGCAGTTCGGCCAGGTGCATCGCTTCCCGGCCGCCGCTGTCCAGCTCATGGATCTGGGTCCGGCAGGAGAATCCGTCGGCCAGTACCACCGCGGCCGGGTCGGCGCCGCGCAGCCGGGGCAGCAGCACCTGCTCGGCCAGGGCCTGGCTCACGCCGGCGTGCCCAGGCTGGAAACCGAAGTTGCCGGCCAGCCCGCAGCATCCGGAAGCGAGCCGCTCCGCCTGCGCGCCCGCCGCGTCGAGCAGCTGGGTTTCCGCGTCCCAGCCGAGCACCGCGTGCTGGTGGCAGTGCACCTGGCTGAGCACCTCGCGGCCGTGCAGCGGTGGCGGCTGCCAGCCCGGGGTATGTGCGGTGAGCAGTTCGGCCAGGGTCAGCGTGTGCTCACGGAGCCGCAGCACGTCCTGGTCGTCGGGGAACAGCTCTGACGCGTCGCTGCGGAACACCGCGGTGCAGCTTGGCTCCAGCCCGACCACGTACCCGCCCATGCGGACGTGCTCCGCCAGCCGGCTCACGGAGCGCCGCAGTACCCGTTTGGCCGTGCTGAGCTGTCCGGTAGAGATCCAGGTCAAGCCGCAGCACACCGGCTCCGACGGAAGCCGGACCTGCCAGCCCGCGTCCTCCAGCACCTCGATCGCGGCCTGCCCGACGTGCGGGTGGAAGTAGTTGGTGAACGTGTCCGGCCACAGCAGCACGGATCCTCGCTGGCCGGTGCCGCGCGGGCCGCGCCGCGCGTACCAGCGTTGCAGGCTTTCCGTGGCGAACAGCGGCACCTCGCGGGGTTCCACCCCGGCGGCCAGCGCACCGGCCTGGTGCAGGCCGGGTGCGTGGCTGAGCGTATTGACCGGGCGGGCCAGCCGCAGCCGGTGCACCGCGCGGGCGGCCACCGGCAGCCAGCCCAGCGCCCAGTCCGAGCGCGGCCGCCGCCACTGCCGCCCGGCCCAGTGGTGGGCCAGGAATTCGGCCTTGTACGTGGCCATGTCCACGTTGGCCGGGCAGTCGGTCTTACAGCCCTTACAGGCCAGGCACAGGTCCAGGGCGTCGCGTACCGCGGTGGACCGCCAGCCGTCGGTGACCGGCGAGTCCTCGTGGCCGTGCAGCATCTCGAACAGCAGCCGGGCACGCCCCCGGGTGGAGTGTTCCTCCTCCAGGGTGACCTGGTAGGACGGGCACATCACCGCACCGGACGGATGCTCATGCTGGCGGCACTTGCCGATGCCCACGCAGCGGCTGGCGGCCTGCGCGAACGACCCGCCGTCGTGCGGGTAGCGGAAGAACAGGTCCTGCGGAGTAGCGGGCGCCCAGTCGCCGCCGAACCGCAGGTGCTCATCCAGCCGGGCCGGGCGGACCACCTTGCCCGGGTTCATCATGCCGCCCGGGTCGAAGATGTCCTTCAGCTCGCCGAACGCGTGAACCAGCCCGGGGCCGAACATCCGGTCCAGCAGTTCGCCGCGGGACTGGCCATCGCCGTGCTCGCCGGACAGCGACCCGCCGTAGCTGGCCACCAGGTCGGCGGCGCGCTCCATGAACGCCCGGTAGGCCGCCACCCCCTCGGTGGTGTACAGGTCGAACGGGATCCGGGTGTGCACGCAGCCCTGCCCGAAGTGCCCGTACAGGGCGGGCATCGCGTCGTCGGCGTAGCCGAACTCGTCGTACAGCTTGTCCAGGTCACGCAGGTAGTCACCGAGCCGGTCCGGGGCGACGGCCGAGTCTTCCCAGCCCTCCCAGGTGTCCCGCTGGTGCGGGACGTGGGCGGTCGCCCCCAGGCCGGCCTCGCGGACCTGCCACAGCTCGTTCTCCCGGGCCGGGTCGTCGAGGAACTCCACCGCCGGGTCATGCTCGGTGTCGTGCAGCGCGTCCAGCATCCGCTGCGCCGCCGCGTCCACCTCGTCCTTGCTGTCCGCCCCGAACTGGACCATGAGGAACGCCGACCCCTGGGGCAGGTCAGCCAGCGCGTCTGGGTTGAGGTGCTTGACCTGCTCGTCGTGGATCAGCCGGTGATCAAGACCCTCCAGCGCGATTGGCTGGTGCGGCAGGATGGCCGGCACCGCGTCGGCCGCCTGGGCCACGCTGGGGTAGCCGAGCACGACCAGGCTCCGCTCAGACAGCACCGGAATCAGCTTGAGCTTGGCCCGCAGCACGGTGACCAGGGTGGATTCGCTGCCCACCAGCAGCCCGGCGATGTCGAAGCCATGCTCGGGAAGCAGCGAATCGAGGTTGTACCCGGACACCCGGCGCGGGATGTCCGGGTAGCGCTGCCGGATCTGGTCCGCGTATTCATCCCGCAGCCCGCGCAGCCGGCGGTAGATCTCCGCCCGCCGGTCTCCGCGCCGCTCGATCTGGGTGTACTCCTCGTCGCCGGTCGGCCCGCACCAGAACCGGGTGCCGTCGTACAGCAGGACCTCGAGGGCGGCGATGTTGTCCACCACCTTGCCGGTCCGCTGCGCGGTGGCCCCGCACGAGTTGTTCCCGATCATCCCACCGAGCGTGCAGTTCATGTGCGTGGCAGGCTCCGGGCCGAAACGCAACCCGGCCGGCGCCAGACTGGCGTTCAATTGATCGAGGACAATGCCTGGCTCGACGGTGCAGGTGCGCTCCTGCGGATCCACCGCCAGGATCCGGTGGCAGTATTTCGTCCAGTCCAGCACCACCGCGGTGTTCGTGCACTGGCCAGACAGGCTGGTGCCACCGCCGCGGGACAGCACCGGTACGCCATGCTCGCGGCACACCGCGACCGCCTCGGCGGCGGCCTCCGGGGTGCGCGGCACCACCACCCCGATCGGCACCTGCCGGAAGTTGGACGCGTCGGTGGAATACGCGCCCCGGGATCCCGCGTCGAACCGGACCTCACCATCCACCCGGTCACGCAACGCCCGTTCCAGCCCCATGGCGCCTCCTCGCCGACGACTCCGGCGCGGCTACCCGGGTGCGGGTGTGGCAAACGGTGCAGCGCGCTGCTCGGCGATCGAGTTGCCGCCGTCCACGACCAGGTATTGCCCGGTGATGTAAGACGCGCCGGGGCTGGCCAGCCAGGCGATGGCGGCGGCGATCTCGCCGGGTGAGCCGCTCCGGCCGGCCGGGGTGGCCTGCCCCTGGCCGCGTTCTTCCGGGGTTTGCGAGCCGGTCGCTATCCAGCCTGGGGCGACGGCGTTGACGGTGATTCCCTGCCCCGCCGTGTCCACGGCGGCGGCCCGGGTGAGCCCGACCATGCCCGCCTTGGCGGTGGCGTAACCGGCGTCCGAGCGGATTGCCATCACCGGGCCGGTCACGCTGGACACCATGATGATCCGCCCCCAGCCGCGGCTGGTCATGGCCGGCAGCGCCGCCTTGGTGACCAGAAAGGCGGAGGTCAGGTTGCGGGCGAGGGCAGCCTGCCAGGTCGCCACGTCCATGGCGGCCACGGAACCGGATTCGAACACGGGGTCAGCGGCGGAGATCATGCCGGCGTTGTTGACCACGATGTCCAGCCGGGCCCATTGCGCCAGCGCAGCTGACACGAGCCCGGACGCCACGTCCGCGTCGGTGAGATCCCCGACGATCCCCGCCGCGTCGTACCCGGCGCTGCGCAGTTCGCTGACCCGGTCGTGGATGCGGGCCGTGGTGGCGCTGATCATCACGGCGGCGCCGAGTTCGGCGAGCAGCCTGGCGGTGGCGAAACCGATGCCGTCGGGACTGCCCGCCCCGGTGACCACCGCCACCCGGCCGGACAGGTCGAACGCCGCTGGGATGGGCATGGCCCGATCCTAGTTGGGGCTGGGAGCTGGGCCGCAAGATAGCCTTCGGGCCTATGGTGCAGCGCCCTGACCCCCTGGAGAGCATGCCGCCCGCCTTCAGCGAGGCGGCGGCCCGGCAGATCCTGCGGGAAGGCTTCGGTGTCGAACCGTCGTCCCTCGGCCCCCTGGCCGGCGAACGGGACCAGAACTTCCGGGTGGACACGGCCGGCGGCCAGCGCTTCTTGCTGAAGATCTCCAATCCGGCGGATGACGGGCCCATCCTGGCCATGCAGGCCGCCGCTCTCCGCCATATCGAGCAGGTGGATCCGGGCCTGCCGGTGATGCGCGCCATCCCGGCCGTGGCCGGGGAACCCTGGATCGACGTGCCGGGGCCGGACAGCCGGACCTACCCGGCCCGGCTTTTCACCTTCCTGCCCGGGCAGGTGACCGCCAACACCGCGCTCAGCACCGCGGCGATCTGGTCCCATGGGCAGGTCACGGCCCGGCTGGGGCGGGCGCTGCGTGGCTTCTTCCACCCGGCGGCCGATTACGGGATCTTGTGGGATATCACCCACCTGCCCGAACTGCGCCCGCGGCTCACCCATATCCCTGACGGCGCGCGCCGGGCCCAGGTGGAAAGGATTCTGGACCGGTTCGAGGCCCAGGTGGCGCCGGTGCTGCCCGGGCTTCGCGCCCAGGTGATCCACGGCGATATGAGCCTGGACAACGTCCTGTTCGGCGACGACCTCCGGGTCAGCGGGATTGTGGACTTTGGCGACATGACCCATGCGCCGCTGGTCTGCGATCTCGCCATCGCGGTCGCCGACGTGCTGCACGGCCGTGCCGACGCCATCGAAGCGGCCGGCGCGCTGATCGGCGGCTACGTCTCGGTGACGCCGCTCGACGACGAGGAGGCCGGGCTGCTCGCGGATCTGGTGGCCGCCAGGCTGGCGACTGAGGTCACTGTCACCGCCTGGCGGATCGGGCTCTACCCGGACAACGCCGCGTATGCCGCGAGTGGCGAGCCGGGCGCCCGCGATTTCCTCGACGCCATCGAGGCGATGGGGATAGATACTGTCGCGCGGCGGTTCCGCGAGGCCTGCCATCGGCTCCCCTACCAGCGGTCGGCCACCAGTGATCTGCTCCAGCGCCGCCGCCGGGCGCTGCCCCGATCGCCGCTGTTCTACTCCCACCCAGTGCACCTCGTCCGCGGCGAGGGTGTCTGGCTGTTCGACCCCGACGACCGGCGCTACCTCGACTGCTACAACAACGTGCCCGTGGTCGGCCACAGCCACCCGCGGGTCGTGCAGGCGGTGACCCAGCAGCAGCGGCTGCTCGCGACGCACAGCCGCTATCTGCACGAGGCCATCGTCGAGCTCGCCGAACGGCTGCAGGCCACCCTGCCACCGGAGTTGGACGCCGTCATGGTCCTGAACTCCGGCAGCGAGGCCAACGATCTCGCCTGGCGGATCGCCCGCGCGGCCACCGGCCGGGCCGGAGCGGTCGTGACCACCTGCGCCTACCATGGGCTGACTGAAGCCACCCACGCCCTGTCCCCCGAGGAGTGGGCCAGGGCAGAGCAGCCCGCCCACGTCGCGACGATCCCCGCCCCGGACGGGTACCGCGGCCGGTACCGCCGGGGAGACGGCGGATGGGTGCAGCGGTACGCCGCCCACATCGATGACGCCGCCCGGGCGCTCGGCGACCGCGGCCTCGCCGCTCTCTACCTGGATCCGGCCTTCACCGCGGACGGCATCCTGGCGCCCCCTCCCAGCTACCTGCGGGAAGCCGCCCGGCGGGCGCAGGCGCTGGGCGGCCTCGTGGTGGCCGACGAAGTGCAGGCCGGTCACGGCCGGTCCGGCACGCACCTATGGAGCTTCCAGGCCTCCGGGATCGCACCTGACATGGTGGTGATGGGCAAGCCGATGGGCAACGGCTTCCCGGTCGCCGCCCTGGTAGTCAAGTCGCAGCTGCTCGAAGCCATACCCGGGGAAGTCGAGCTGTTCAGCACGTTCGGCGGTAACCCGGTAGCCTGCGCGGCCGCGCTCGCGGTGCTGGCCGTCATCGACGATGAGGGCCTGGTGGCCAGCGCCGGGGAAGTCGGCTCCTACCTCCGGCAGGGCCTGCTGGCACTGGCGGAACGCCACCCCCTGATCGGGGACGTCCGGGGCGAAGGCCTCCTGCTCGGCGTCGAACTGATCGATGAGGCGCGCGGGCCGGCGGCCGGGAACGCACGCAAGGTAACCGAGGCGATGCTCGAGCGGGGAATACTGCTCAGCGCAACCGGCCCGGCCGGAAACGTGCTCAAGATCCGGCCACCCCTGGTGTTCCGGCACGAACACGCCGACTTCCTGCTGCAGGCCCTCGACGAGGTTCTCGCGTCTTCATGAGCTCCAGCATCTCGGCCCAGCGGCGGATCGAACGGGCCCGCGGCTCGTGCTCGTCCTGGCAGCTGGCTGATGACCCGCATTCTCTGGCCGAACGCCAGTGCCGGGTACTGGCGTTGGGCAAGAAATGCGGTTGTTACGGGCCGGCGCTCAAGAGGGCGGGTAGGCGACCATCAGAACGCCGTGACAGTCCTGCTCGCCGGTTCGGTAGAGGTGCGGGCCGTCGCCGCTGTACCGGGCGTAGTCAGCCGGGCCGAGGGTAAGCGGCCCGGCGGCCGGGCCGACCGTGATCGACCCCTCGTGAACCAGCACCCGCTCGACGACGCCGGTGCCGTGCGGGCTGCCGAGGTGCTCGGCCCCGGCCGGCAGGAACATGTCGAAGACCTCGACCAGACCGCCGCGCTCGATCCGGTCCAGCAGCCGCAGGTCGAGCTGGCCGCCGGGAGTAGCCCCGCGCACCCGCGCGCCCTGCTGGGCCCGGACGAGCACGGTGGTGGTCTCCCGCCGGTCCTCCAGCAGGTCGCTGAACGGCACGCCGAGCGCGATGGCCAGCGACCAGAGCGTCTCGATCGTCGGGTTGCCGCGGCCCTGCTCCAGGTTCGCCAGCGTGGCCTTGGCCAGGTCAGCGCGGGTCGCGAGGGTAGCTAGCGACAGCCGCCGGGAGATGCGGAGCCGGTGCAGGTTGGCCGCGAGGATGTCGCCGACGTCCGGGAAGGCCCGGTCCGCTGACTCACCCGCCATAGTCATCTGTCATGCCAACGAACTATACCAACGGTCTAATAAGATGTTACGCTGCGCCCCCCGGCCTACCGAAAGCGGAGGATCCACCAGTGCTGCGAACCGGCCAGGACTACCTCGAGTCGATCCGCGACGGGCGGGAGGTGTGGATCGACGGGGAGCGGGTCACCGATGTGCCCAGCCACCCGGCGTTCGAGCCGATCGTGCAGCTGCGCGCCCGGATCTACGACCTGGCTCACGAGGACGGCACCAGAGACCTGCTGAGCTACGCCGACGAGGAGTCGGGCGAGCGCTGCGCGACCACCTCGCGCCCGCCACACACTCGTGACGACTGGCGGGCCAAGCGGTCCACGGTCGACGCCATCCTCGATGACGCCGGCGGCGTGGTCACCCGGGTGGGCGACGAGACCGTTGGCGAGATGTGGTCGCTGCTCGACGGGCACAGCGTGCTGAACGAGATCGATCCGGCGTTCTCGGCCAACATCGCCCGGCACGTCCGCCGCGCACAGCTGCTCGACCCGTTCCACGTCTCGGCCAACACCGACCCCAAGGGGAACCGCTCGCTGCGGCCCCAGGACCAGGACCCGGATGTGCTGCTGCACGTAGTCGGTGAGACCGGCAACGGCATCGTCCTGCGCGGCGCGAAGTTCGAGACCGCGGCCGCCTACGCCAACCAGGCGTTCGTCAAGCCCACCATCGGCGAGTGGAACAACGAGGTGCTCAGCGACTACGCCGTCGGCTTCCTGGCCGACATGGGCGCCCCGGGCGTCCGGCACATCTGCCGGTCCGCCCTCGGTGGCCAGAGCGACCCCGACGAGTACCCGCTGACCAGCCGGTACGACGAGATCGACACCATGATCGTTTTTGACGACGTGGAGATCCCCTGGGAGAACGTCTTCTTCTACCGGCACACCAAGGCGGCCGCGTTCATCCGCGCCACCCTGCACCGGTACAGCATCTTCCCCTACGTGCAGCGCTACGCCCGGTTCGCCGACTTCCTGCTCGGCGTCGCCTACGCCAGCGCCCGGTCAACCGGGGTGACCATGCACCAGGCCGTGCGGGAAAAGATCGCCCAGATCGCCTGCTACCGCGAGGGCATCAACGCCCACCTCCTCGCGGCCATCGAGCTGGCCGAGCCCAGCCCCGCCGGGCTGCTGATGCCCAATCAGTCGATGATGTACGCCGGCCGGGTGTTCGCCTCGACCCAGCTTCCGGCGATCATGCACACCGTCCGTGACCTGTGCGGCTGCCAGGTCAGCCTGATGCCCAGCAAGACCATGTTCGACACCCCCGGCGCCGGCGACTGGCTGCGCAAGTACTTCACCATCGGGGAGATCCCCGCCGAGGAGCGGCGCAAGCTGTTCGCGCTGGCCCGCGACCTGCTCAACTCCGACTACGCCGGGCACCGGCTGACGTTCCAGCTGTTCGCCCAGTCACCGCCCTTCTCGCACCTGCTGGCCGTCTACAACAACTACGACTTCAGCGGCCCGCTGGACCTGGTGTCCAGGTACTCGGGCGTCGCGGATGCGGTGCGGAAATGAGCGAGGCGGGGCGCGGCGGCGCAGCAGCGCGCGAGCCGATCGTGGCCGGTGGGCACCTGCGGATCCGGCCGTTCAACACCGCCGGCAGCTATCCCGAGCAGCGGCTGGACAACGACCTGTGCCAGGC
Organism: uncultured Actinomycetes bacterium; assembly: GCA_963834705.1. Lineage (GTDB taxonomy): Bacteria > Actinomycetota > Actinomycetes > Streptosporangiales > Streptosporangiaceae > RYN-230. Next base: position 90,743 of record CAWICV010000013.1, on the reverse strand, counting down.
CGTGGTGGCCGGCCACACCATCTACCTGCGCGGCCAGGTGGCCCAGGACCTGGACACCGGCGCCAGCATGCACATCGGGGACCCGGCCGCGCAGGCCGCGCAGGTCATGGTGAATGTCGAGACGCTGCTGGCCGAGGCGGGTGCGGACATCGGGCACGTGGTGAGCTGCACCGTCTACCTCACCGACATCCGGCACCGTGAGCCGGTGTACCGGGTGCTCGGACGGCATCTCAAGGGCGTCTATCCGGTGTTCACCGGTCTGGTCGTGTCCGCCCTCGCCCGGCCCGAGTGGCTGGTCGAGGTCACCGTCGTGGCGGTGAGACCATGACTTTCTCCCTGGTGGGCCGGTGCGAGCGGACTGGCGCGGTCGGCGCCGTCATCGCGTCGGCCAGCATGGCGGTGGCCGCGCGATGCGCGGCCGTCCGGGCGGGCGCGGGCGCGGTATGCAGCCAGAGCACCACCGACCCACGGCTGCGCGAGGCGATGCTGGACGCGATGGCCGGTGGCGCCGCGGCCGGCGGCGCGCTCGCGGCGCTGGCCGGCCGCACCGCCGACATGGCCTGGCGCCAGCTCGCCGCCGTCGACACCGGCGGCGGGTCGGCCGCCTACTCCGGCGAGCTCGCGCTGGGCCAGGCGGCCGACGTCCGGGGCCCGGGCGCGGCCGCTGCGGGCAACCTGCTGGCCACCCCGGACGTGCCCGCGGCAATGCTCGCCGCCTTCCAGGACGCTGGCCGCGAGAGCCTGGGTGACCGGCTCATCGCCGCCCTGCGGGCCGGGCTGGCGGCCGGCGGCGAGATCACCCCGGTGCGTTCGGCTGGGCTGCTCATCGCCGGCTCGGTGCCGTGGCCGGTGACCGACCTGCGGGTGGACTGGCACGACGACCCGGTAGCGCAGCTCGCCCGGCTATGGCAGCTCTGGCAGCCGCAGGCCGAGTCCTATATCCAGCGCGCGCTGCGCCCCGCTGAGGTGACCGCGTTATGCGCGGCCTGGCCGGCCGCAAGGCGCTCGTCACCGGCGGTGGCTCCGGCATCGGCGCCGCATGCGCGGCCCGGCGGCCAAGGCCATGAACGGAACCGACCTGTCGTGGCTCGTCGGCCTGGTCGTCGCCGTGCCGCTGTACTACCTGCTCGCCGTCCGCTTCGTCGCGCGCCGGCCGACTGCCCCGGCCGCCGCCACCAACTGACCGCCAGCTAGAGCCGGGCACGATCGCCGCTTCAGCCCGGCGTGACCGGTGCGCCGGGCTGAAGCGGCACAGCGGTGCCGGGCTGAAGCGGCCCAGGGGCCGGGTCGACGCTGGAACTCATGGCTCTGCTAGGCGGCCCGGCCTACGGATTGCCGCGTGATCCTGTTCAGCACGCGGGCAGGGTCAGTGCTTCGCAGCATTCTTGGCTTTCTTGCCCTTGTGCTTAACCTTTCCGGCACCCTTCTTAGTCTTGCCCTTGGCTGCCTTCGCCTCGTGCTTTGCCTTCTTAGCTACACCCATGACCGACTCCTCTACGCCGACGGGCACACCAACGATCCGGTGGCTGCCATCTTCCGCGCTGGATGCAGCTAAAACCCGGGGAGGGAGATTTCTGCCGGCGAGTCGGGGCCGGTGAGGCCGAAAGTGCGGCCGAGCCTTTAGCGGGACAGGCGGGCTGGCGAGTCCAGGGGCAGTGCCGGGCTGGCGGGCTGGGCCTGCTCGCGGTTATCCGGCTGGGGTTCCTGCCCGGGCGCGGGCCGCTGGGGCAGGAACAGGGTGAGGGCGGTGATGAAAGCCAGGATCTTCGACGCGATGTTCAGCCCGGTGGGGAGCGGGGCCGATGGGTACCCGAATCCATGCCGGGGCGGGTCGCCGGCGTCGTGATGTGCCGTGGACGCGAGCCGAGCGGGTGCCGCACCGCAGACCACCGGGAGTGGCCTGCGGTGCGGCACCGGGCGATTACTCCTCGAGCGCTACTTCTCGACGTAGAAGAGGCGCTTGTTGACGAATTCGTCGACGCCGAGGGGGCCTAGCTCGCGGCCGAAGCCGGAGCGCTTGGTGCCGCCGAACGGCAGATCCGCGCCCTCGCCTGCCGGGGTGTTCACGTTGGCCATGCCGACCTCCAACTGCTCGGCGACCTTGGTTGCCCGCTCCTCGTCGGTTGACCAGACCGCGCCGCCAAGGCCGAAGTCCACCACGTTGGCGAGCTGGACCGCCTCGTCGTCGGTGCTGACCTTGTAGACGACGGCGACCGGGCCGAACAGCTCCTCGCGGTAGGCCCGCATTTCCGGGGTCACGCCGGTGAGTACGGCCGGGGCGAAGTAAGCGCCCTTACCGTCGTCGAGCGTGCCGCCGACGTGCAGCGTGGCGCCCTTCGATACCGCATCCTTCACCTGGGCGAGGAGGTTCTCCGCTGCCTTACGGGAGACCATCGGGCTGTAGGAGCGAGAGGAGTCATCGCCCGGCTGGCGCGGTGACATCGCGGTGGCCCGCTTGACCAGGGCGGCCACGAAGTCGTCGTAGATGTCGTCCATGACGATCATCCGCTTGTTGGAGTTGCAGGCCTGGCCGACGTTCTCCATCCGGGTGACCCAGGCGGTCTTAGCTGCATCCTCGACGCTGTCGGTGTCGAGGATGATGTACGGGTCGGAGCCGCCAAGCTCAAGGACGACCTTCTTAAGGTTGCGGCCGGCCGTCTCGGCGACTACGGTGCCCGCCCGCTCGGAGCCGGTCAGCGACACGCCGCGCAGCCGCGGGTCGGCGATCATCGCGGCGACCTGCTCGTGGGTGGCGAAGAGATTGACGTACACGCCGTCCGGCACGCCCGCGTCCTTCATGATCTGCGCGATCGCCAGAGCCGAGGTAGGGCAGTTTTCTGCGTGCTTGAGTATGACGGTGTTGCCGACGATCAGGTTGGGCGCGGCGAACCTGGCTACTTGGTAATACGGATAGTTCCACGGCATCACGCCGAGTACCGGGCCGACGGGCCGGTACTCGACGCGCGCGGTGTCATGGCCGGGCAGTGGCTTGTCGGCGATGAGGCCGGGGCCGTTGTCGGCGTAGTAGTTGAAGATGTCGGTGCAGAACTCGGCCTCGCCGACGGCCTGCGCGGGCCGCTTGCCCATCTCCTTGGTGATCAGCGCGGCCAGGTCGGCGGCGCGCTCGGTGAACAGTTCGGCTATCCGCTTCACGACCGCGGCGCGCTCGGCGACCGGGCGCAGCCTCCATGCCGCGAACGCCTCGGTCGCGGCGGCGAGCGCCTCCGCTACCTCCGCGTCGGTGGCGTAGGGGAAAGTCTCGGTCACCTCCCCGGTCGCCGGGTCGGTTACCTGATAAGGCGGGGTCTGCGTCATGCCTGCTCCCGGTGTCACTACGGTTCGGATCTAGTGAGACCACGCTACGGGAGCAAGGTACTCAGCCCAAGACCCTCCCCGGGCTGGGACCGGTCTGAGGGAAGATCGCTGCATGACTGGCCACCAGCTCGACCCGTCACCAGCGACGACAGCACACGTGTTCTCCCGTGACCTGCCGCCGGTACTGACGGTCAACCCCGGCGACATGCGGCGATGGGCGATGCGCTCGATGCCATGCTGGCCTGGTTGCAGGCCAGCTACGGAGTTGGCAAGGCAACGGCGCTGGCGCTGGCCAGCCCGGTGCTCGACCTGAGGGTGACGCAGGTGGCGAACCAGTCCTGGGGCGTTCATGCGCTGCTTCCGGCCGGGGCGAGCAGCTGAAACGTGCCGCGAAGGTGGAATCCCCGCTAGCCGGGTAGCTGCCGACTGCGATCGCGGGTCCGCGAGCGAGACGAAGGAGGCCGGCAGTGACATCGGCAGGCAGCAAGACCAAGCAGATCACCAGCGCAGCGCGGGCTGAGCTGCGCTCATACGCTCACGGCCATGACCGGCCGCTCGGATCCTTCCTGGTCATCATGGGTGCCTACGGCACGGTCGTCACCGGCATGGCGGCGTACCTGGCGGCCAGTGGACGGCGCCTCCCGGACCGGCTCTCCTGGGCCGACCTGGCCCTCTTGGCAGTCGCCACGCACAAGGCGTCCAGGCAGCTCGCAAAAGACCCGGTGACGAGCCCGCTGCGGGCTCCGTTTACCCGCTATTCGGGCACCAGTGGCGAGGCAGAACTGGATGAGGAGGTACGCGGAGAGGGGATGCGCAAAGCACTCGGCGAACTGGTCAGCTGCCCGTTCTGCCTGGGCCAGTGGGTAGCCACCACGGGAGTGTTCGGGATGATCACGGCCCCACGCGCGACCCGCGCGATCGCGAGCGTCTTCGCCGTGCTGACTGCCTCGGACATGCTGCAGTTTGCCTATGCCAAGCTGCAGGAAAGCTGACGCAGTCCCCGGCCGCTGTCAGCCCGCCAACCGGGTCTGCGGCGTCGTCCGGGACAGGCCGAGCTGGAGCAGCATTTGGGGAGTCCTAGGCAGCTTCAGGCGATGTCGGATCTCCGACTGGATCGCGGCGGCCTCCAGCGGCTGCGAATGGAGGCTGGCAAAGATCCACTTGGTCGCGGCGTGTGCGAGCAGCCGGTGCAGTCCCTGGCCAGCGCGCAGCCAGCCGGCTCGATCAGGCTCAGGTAGCGGTGCGGATTTGGCTCCAGGCTGGACACATGGGGGAAGTAGGACAGCGATTCGGCGAAGCTTTCTGTGCCCTCATCTCGCCTGGTCATGGCGGCCTCCTCGGCCGTTAACGGGCGCACTTCAACCTCATGATCATTTTCTCGTGATGTGCTCCACCGGGTCAGGGCGGCATGTCCCGCCGCGCCGGGACATCTGTCACCGGCGCAAAGGCCCGTCAGGCCGAGCCCGGCAGGCGGCGCAGCGTGGCGTGCACACCGGCGGCCCACTGGCGTTCAGTAAAAAAGGGGTTAGTGCTGACTGCCTGGATCTTTTGGTCGGAGCGGTGCGGGACATGCGCCTCTGCGGCCCAGCGATAGCGGGGAATACTGGCAAGTCCCATCATGCTGGTCGAGCAGGACCGGCTGCGCCGCGACCTCGGCAACCTGGCTGCGGCCTGGCCCCGGCTCATCGTCTCGGCCAGCGCCAGGCTGGCCCGTCGAGCGGCTCCCGGCCGGCCACGCGGGTCTCCCCGAAGTCCTTGATCAGCTCAATCGTGCTGGAGGGCGTTCCCGCTTCCTCCGTGGCGCGGTGCAGCGCGTTGATCAAGATGCGGGAGTGCGAGACCGCGATGATCTGCGAGCGTGCCGCCGCAGCGGTGATCAACTGAGCCAGCGGGACCAGCAACTGCGAGTGCAGGCTGGTCTCCGGCTCGTTGAGCACAAGCAGGCTTGCCGGGCGGGGCGCGAGAAGGGCCGCGGCCCACAGCAAGTAGCGCAGCGTGCCATCCGAGAGCTCGGCCGCTCCCAGCGGCCTGAGCAGGCCATGCTGGTGCAGGCGCAGCCCGAGCCGTCCCCCGCCTTCGCTTTCAACGGTGATGCGGCTACCAGGGAAGGCCAGGTCGATGGCCTGGTCCAGGGCGGCGGCGTCGCCGGTCTCGCGGATCGTCTGCAGCGCGGCGGCGACATCTGCCCCGTCGTGGCTCATCACCGGGGTCCGCGTGCCGACCTGGCTGGTGCGGGCGGGCGCTGCGGCGTCGGTCCTGATGTGGTCGTAAAACCACGGTCAGAGGAGCAAGCGGGACGATGAGGTGCCGCAGCGACCGGTAGTTCTCCACTGCCAGCGTCGCTATCACCAGCCGACGCTATCAACGCGCTATGCCGCACGCGACGGGCACTCTTTACTGACCGCCAGCCTGCTTCGCGTCACGGCCAGGCCCGGGAGGTTCCGTCGGCAATCCATGCCCCCCGGCATCGGTCCCGGCACGCCCGGAATGGCCGGTGGCTATTGACATGCCAGCTGCTAGAGGGGTACATGGCCGTAACGCGATTCCGGGGCAGCCGCGGCCGGCCCGGTCCGGCGGGGTGTGGCAAGGGGGAAATCATGGCCAAGGCGATGCTGGCACAGGTCAGCCCTATCCAGGCGGACCTAGGCATGATCGTGGCCCGGTCCGCCCAGCGTTACGGGCCCAAGCCGGCCCTGGTCGCGGACGGGCGAACTCTCACGTACCAGACGCTGCATGACCTGTGTGACAGGGTGGCGGGCGGCCTGCGGGCACTAGGCGTGCAGCCTGGCGACCGTGTCTCTCTGTACTCACCTAACCGGTGGGAGTGGGTGGTCGCCTACCACGCGGCCTTGTGGGCTGGGGCCGTGGTCAACCCGATCAACGTGATGCTCACCCCGGAAGAAGTGGCCTTCGTGCTCAACGACTGCGGCGCGGCGGCGATCTTCACGGCGGGCGAGAAAGCCGAGGTGATCGCGGGCCTGACCCGGGCCGTACCCACCCTGCGCCGGGTCATTAGCTTCGACCCGGCGGCTGGCGATGTGACCCTCTTCGGGGACCTGCTGGCCGGCCCGCCGGCCACGCAGCAGACACCCAGGCCCGCGCCGGCGGACCTGTTGACGATTGGCTACACGTCCGGCACCACCGGTCATCCCAAGGGCGCGATGCAGTCCCATCGGGCCGTTTTCCTCAACACCGCGGCGCTGTTCGCGGTCCAGGCGCGGACCGAGCGCGACGTCATGCTCAACGCTCTGCCGCTGCCGCACGTCTACGGCAACGTGGTGATGAACGGCACCTTCATGGCCGGTGCCACGCTGGTGATGATGCAGCGCTTCGATCCCGCCCAGGCGCTGGCTGAGGTCCAGCGGCATCATGCAACGGTGTTCGACGGCGTGCCGAGCATGTACGCGATGATGCTGGCTGACCCGTCCATGCCCGGTACCGATCTATCCTCGCTGCGGATCTGCGCGGTTGGCGGCCAGACGATGCCGGCCGCCAAGATGGAGGAATGGGAGAGCCGGTCCGGCGCGCCCCTGCTGGAACTGTGGGGAATGACCGAACTGGGCGGCGCGGGCACCAGCAACTGCAACTACATGCCCAACGTGCACGGCTCGATCGGCTACGCACTCCCCGGAGCAGAGGCCCGGGTGGCCGCGCTGGACGATGCGAGCGTCACCGTACCCGACGGCGAGCCGGGCGAGCTGATGATCCGGGGCCCGCTGGTCATGCTCGGCTACTACGGCAACGAGCCGGCCACCAAGGCCGCGATCGAGCCCGACGGCTGGATGCACACCGGAGACATCGCCAGCCGCGACGACGAAGGCCGCTACTACATCGTGGACCGCAAGAAGGACCTGATCATCACGGGCGGGTTCAATGTCTACCCGGCCGAAATCGAACGCGTGGTCGCCTCTCACCCCGCGGTGGCCATGGTCGCCGTGGGCTCGGTGCCCGACGAGACCCTCGGCGAGCTGGCCCGCGCCTACGTGGTGCTCCGCCCCGGCGCCACCGCCACCCAGGCCCAGATCATCGAGCACTGCCGGCCGCACCTGGCGGCGTACAAGCTGCCCCGCTCCGTCCAGTTCGTGCCCGATCTACCTAAGACCTCAACTGGCAAAGTGATGCGCAGAGAGCTAAAGACCCTCGATCGCTGAGGTCAGCCAGTCACGGGTACGACACGCGACCCCGCGCCTGACCATACCGAGTGTCGAATGGGGACCATGAGCGATATCACAGCCTTGCCCAAGGTGGAGCTTCATCTGCACATCGAGGGGACTTTGGAGCCGGAGCTCATCTTCGACCTGGCCGCCCGGAACAACCTGACCCTGCCGTACATGTCACTGGCTGACCTGCGCGCCCGGTACGCCTTTGACGACCTGCAGAGCTTCCTTGACCTGTACTACGCCAACATGGTGGTGCTGCGGACCGCTGATGACTTCGCCGAGCTAACGCTGGCCTATCTGCGGCGGGCAGCGGACGGCGGCGTGCGTCACGCCGAGATCTTCTTCGACCCCCAGGCGCACCTGAGCCGCGGCGTCCCCCTCCCCGAGGTCGTCGATGGCCTGGCCGAGGGGTGCCGCCTCGGTGCGGCCGAGACCGGCACCACGAGCGCTCTGATCGCCTGTTTCCTGCGTGAGCGCAGCGGCGAAGAGGCGCTTGACGTGCTGGAGCAGCTGGTCACCGCGAAGGCGCCCATCATCGGGATCGGCCTCGACTCGGCCGAGGTCGGCAACCACGCCGCGAAGTTCACCGCCGTATACGCCCGGGCCAGGGAACTCGGCCTGCACCGGGTCGCGCACGCCGGCGAGGAAGGCGGCCCCGAGTACGTCAGCGACGTCCTGGACCTGCTTGGCGTCGAGCGGGTCGACCACGGCATCCGGTCCGTCCACGATCCCGTCCTCCTGCGACGTCTGGCGACCGAGCGGATACCGCTCACCATCTGCCCCTTCTCCAATGTGCGTCTCAAGGGGGTTTCCTCGCTCGCCGAGCACGCGCTGCCACAGCTCATCGCGGCCGGGGTCCTGACCACGATCAACTCCGACGACCCGGCCTACTTCGGCGGGTACGCCGAGCACAACTACGCGGCCGTCGCCGCACACTTCGCTCTCAGCGCCGCCGACCTGGCCCGGCTGGCCCACAACTCGGTCGAGGCCAGCTTCCTGCCGCCCGACCGGAAGGCCGCCCTCGGCCACGAGATCGACACCTGGCTGCGCCTGCAGAGCCCGTGACCGCCCGGGTACTCGCACCCGCTCAGCGCCTGTGGCAAGGCCAGGCCGGACGTGGTGCCCCGGCCCGGCCTTTGGTGCTGCGGGGTTAGCTGACGACGATGCCCGCGGGGGTGGCGCCAGCCGGCCACAAAACTGGGGAACTGCCCAGTTCGGTCAGCCTGCCGCCGTGCACGGCGAACGCGCCAACCACGCCGATCTTGCTCTCGTCCACGTAGAGGACCGGCCGTCGGGGCTCAGCCGGGCACCGACCGCACCGACACCACCGGCGGACTTGACCGGTGTACTGCCGAGCAGCCTGAGCGCGCCGCTGGGCCGTATTGCGTAGCGAGAGATTGTGCCCGATGCGGTGTTCACGGTGAAAACTTAGCTATCGCCGTATAGCCGGATGCGTTGGCGTGCATCCATTTCCCATTTGCACGAGTATGTAAGCTGTAGCGGAACTGTCGTCGCGGAGATCGTCGTCACCCGTTCCGACTGTGATCTCCAAGCTGGGAATAGTGGGCATGTTCGTGGTTTCCTTTCTTCTCGAGACGGCTACCCCCGCTGGGGTAGCCGTCCTCCTATCTATTCAGGGAGGTAAGCCATCTGGCTGATACACCATCTGGCTGATACACTGCCGCCAGTCACCCTGTCGGCCCATATTTGTCCTTTGGGATGTCGTCCGGGAGCGGTCGGGGTTTGGCCGGGATCAGAGGCTCCCGCCCCTGCCGCAGGCCTTGAAGGGAAAGGGCGCGGAAGCGCGGTTGAGCGCCTTGGCGTCCGGGCCGGTGGGATAGCCATGTGGCGCGACCCGGGCGAAGTCCGTCCGGAAAGCGGCGAGATTGCCCTGGCTGGCTGCCTGGGCCGCGTCCTGGTAGTCGGCTATCACCTTCTGGTAAGCCTGGATGAACGCCTGCTGCCGGGCCCGGTCAGCAGGCTGCCCGGCCGCGGCCAGCCGACGCAGTCCTGGCAGCCCGGTGCGCCTGATGCTGACGATTTTTTCCAGGTAGCGCGCGGCTTTCGGCAGGTGGGCCGTGGTGACGATGTCGGCGTTGATCAGGCCGTTTCCCAGGGCCGCTGCTAGCTGGTTCTGGTTGGCGCAGATCCGGTCGGCTGCGGCCGCGAAGCGCTCGGCGGCCGGCACCCTGGACGTGGCCGCGCCCTGGGGCGGCTGCGCGCTGCTGGCCGTTCCGCATGCGGCCGTACCGAGCGCGATAAGCAACGTAGCGGTGAAGGCGAACCGGGCCAGTTTCATTTCGATCCTTCTTTACTCATCGTGCTGAAGGCGACAGCTCAACGGTGGCTGGCCCGGCGTGCTTTGTCGTCGCCAGGACGGGCGGTTCGCGGATCCCCCGTGCGGGTGACAATGGGCCTGCGTGTATCGGCCACTCGGGGGATGTTCCGGCCGTGCCCTGCTGGTTACAGTGCGGGCATGACGGCCGAACGGCTCAGGCGCCTATCGGCCAGCCCATGGCTGGACGTTGCCATCGGCGTGGCCGCGACCGTGGCGACCTGGGCCGAGTTGCTAGGCCAGGCTCGGCACACCCGGGCCGGCTCGCTGACGGCCCTGATGATCCTCGCGGTCCTGATCGGTATGCCGCTGGCCTGGCGGCGCCGGGCTCCCCTCACGATCCTGACAATGGTCCTCGCGGCCACCGTCGGATCGGCCGTGCTGGCGGGCCAGCTGGGGAACGGGCAGGGGCCGGCCGCGGCGTTCTTGGCCGTGCTGCTGGCTGCGTTCTCTTTCGGCGCATATTCGAGCGGCCTGCGGGTCCTGGCCGGCGGTGTGGTGATGGCGGCCTCCCTGGGTGCCGTGGTGGTTTATGGCGCGGTGAGCGGTCGCGGGACCGATTACGGCTTCTGGGTAGCTGCGGGGATCTTCTGGGTCATGGGCCTGCTGTTCCGGCAGCGGCTGCTGCGCGTGGTGGAACTGCAGGCCCACGCCGACCGGCTGCAGCTGGAACAGGCGGAGAAAGCCCGCTGGGCGGCTGTCGAGGAACGATCCCGGATCGCCCGCGAGTTGCATGACGTGATCTCACACAGCGTCAGCGTGATGGTCATACAAGCGGGAGCAGCGCGGCATACCCTGGAGTCTGCGGACGCCGAGACGCGGGAGGCGCTGCACTCTATCGAGACCGCTGGCCGGGAGGCGCTGGCTGAGCTGCGCAGGCTGCTCGGCGTCCTGAGACGCCCCGACGACGAGCCCGCCCTGGCCCCGGTACCCGGACTGGCCCGGGTCAGCGTCCTCATCGAGCAGATGCGGGAAGCCGGGTTGCCGACCGAACTGCGCGTCGAAGGGGAGCTCGCCGATATCGCCCCAGGTGTTGACCTAGCCGCTTACCGGATCATCCAGGAGGCCCTGACCAACACGCTCAGGCATGCCGGACCGGCCCGAGCACAGGTCAGCATCCGCTACCGGCCCCACGAACTCGACCTTGAAATTACCGACGACGGCAAGGGCAGCGCCGCGCACGCCAACGGCACCGGGACCGGCCTGTCGGGGATGCGTGAACGTGTCGCGCTTTACGGCGGGACACTGGACGCAGGCCGTGGCGATGCCGGGTTCACCGTGCACGCCCGGCTGCCCGTCAGACGGGCGCAGGCATGACAATCCGGGTCGTCATCGCCGATGACCAGCAGCTCGTCCGGGCCGGCTTCCGCAAGATCCTTGAAGCCGAGGACGACATCACGGTGCTGGCCGAGGCTGGCAACGGGCTGGAGGCGATCGCCGCCGCCCGCCGCTGCCAGCCTGACGTAGTGCTGATGGACATCCGGATGCCCGACATGGACGGGCTGGAGGCCACCAGGCAGCTGCTGCGCGGCGATCCCGCACTGACCCGCGTCCTCATCCTCACGACCTTCGACCTAGACGAATACGTCTACCAAGCGCTGCACGCCGGAGCGAGCGGGTTCCTGCTCAAAGACTCACCGCCCGGCCAGTTGCTCGCCGCCACCCGGATCATCGCCGGCGGTGACGCGCTGCTGGCACCCTCCATCACCCGCATGGTCATCCAGGAATTCGCCCGGCGGCCAGCCCGGTCCCTCATATCCCCCACCGGAATCAGCGACCTCACCGCCCGGGAACACGAAGTCCTCACTCTCCTGGCCAAAGGCCTGTCCAACAGCCAGATCGCCGATCAGCTTTTCATCAGCGACGCGACGGTCAAGACCCATGTCGCCCGCGTCCTGATGAAACTGAACCTGACCGACCGCGTGCACGCCGTCATTTTTGCCTACGAAACCGGCTTCGTGCAGCCAGGCGAAACATGAGCTACCGGGTTCGCACATAACGCGTGGGCCAACGAGCCCAGATAGCTGAAGGCCGCTTTAGCAGTACGCCGACTTACCAGAACAGCGCTCTGCCCAGAACAACCACGTATGAGCGGCAACGATCTCCACCCGCAGCTGGGCGGGACCTTGATCACCCTCGAGCCCAACCGCAGCCTCGAGCACCTGCTGCCCGGCCGCGACCGTGGCAAGTCCGGAGTTCTCCTTCACCGTGACGGCAGGCGAGCTCATCTCCTGGCGGAACGTGCTGGCCGCCCGGGATCAGCCTTCTCGTCGGCACGTGGATTATGGGTGGCCGCTGGGCTACTGCCCCAGGCAACGGTGTCGTCCATGATGCCGATCATCTTTCCGGCCGGAATGGCAAGCACGACAATGCCAACGCATGCCCAGAACAGCCACCATGTGTGCACGATGATCGCAACTGCCCCGATGGTGAAAGCGCCCGTCACCATCGCGACAAGCACCCATGACGCGGGCTTGCCATGCGGGTGGCCTCCCTCCGGGACGTGGCGGTCCTCAATCCGTTCCAAGGGCTGGTCGCCCTGACCAGTAGAGATCTCGCCAGTGGGGCCGCTACCGCTGAGCTCGCCCCGGCGACGGACCTTCAGCCGCCGGGTATCCGGCTGACCGCCGCCGCCCCAGAACGCCAACCCGATCAATGCGGTGAGACCCAGGACGGCGACAACCGCCGTGAGAATCATTCCCGTCGTGGTACCAAGTAGCTGCTCTTGCGAAGTCCGCATTTGTGCTGATGGGTACACCTTTGCTCACTTTCTCATTGAGGCTCACCGACTGCATCCGCCGCTGCCAGGGCGCGCATCGTCCCCGGCTGATCCCAGGCCAGCCGGAAGGCAGGCGCTGAGGATCTGCCAGCGCGGCCGCTAAGCGGCCAGCACAGAGTCCTCCGTCACGGGATGACGGCTCTGCCCGCCGCTCAGCCTGATCGCGACCTTGAACCTTCCGGCGAGGCTCGGTGCCCAGGGCCGGCCGCTGGGTTCGTCCCTGGCGCCGTCGTAGGTGGCATACAGCAGCGGGGCTGGCACCGGGATAGAGGCCGCGTCGCCGAGCGGCCCCGGGGTGGGGAGATAACCGAACTGGCGCTGGCCGTCTGGCTGGGCACCGGAGGCCAAGCCGCCGTTGTGGCGATCATTTGCACGTGGCCGATCTCCTCAGTCACGATGTCCATGATCAGCTCCCGTGTACTTGCCAGGCATTTCGGCAGTCCCAGCCCTGGAACACGTACTGCATGGTGACGGTCACCTCGGTGTCGGCACCGCCGAACAGCTCGCGCAGCGCGTGCGGATCCACCGGATCAAGCTTGTCCGGCTTGGACTCGAACTGCGGGCGCCTGGTGTACAAGAACATGGTGCTGCCTCACGATTGGTATCGGCAGGTACCCGCCATCTCCCCCAGTTAAAGAGCGGCCGAGCCCCCGGACACGGGCACCCTGCCTGGCCCGCTGCGCCGCCGCTGCCCAGCAGATCCCTGGTCAACCCTCACGGCATGGCCGATTTCCGGCCACGTGATCAAGGCCACGGATAACTGATCAACAACTTCTGGCCTCCCGGCCGGGCGAGGCGGCCGACCGGCCCGAGGACCGCCGGGTCAGGGCGCAGGACCTCACCCAGGTAGTCAGTGACGATCCTCTTCTCCTCGGCCACCCACCGGCCCAGTACGTCCGTGGTCAGCACAGCACCGTCCGGGCGGACGCCCCGGGAGGCTACGGCTGGGGCAGCAGGGACGCGATCCCGTTCAGCGCTGACTGCCTACGCTCGTAGGGCTCGCTGATGGCGATCACCTGCCCCGTTGCCCGCCACCAGCTTGAAGTGATAGTTGCCGCTCGGGCCCAGCCGCAGCGCCTTGCCATCGCATCCTCCGTGCGCTACCCCGTTCCCTGATCGGTCTCGTCCGGCTGGCGGCCGCGCTTGAGGAAACTGCCAGATCCAGCCGCCGAACGCCGCGCCGGCCAGCGGCCCGATGATGTAGATCCACCAGGACGGGAAGGCGGCGTTGAACCAGTCGCGGAGGTCACGGCGCCCGGTCGCGGTGGCCGACCCGGCCAGCGGGGCAGGTACGGCATCGACGGCGGGTTCGCCGGGCTGGTGGTGTTCGGCATGATCGAGCCCGGCTGGCGGGGACGGTGACCTGGCGGCGCGCCATCGCAGGGCCGCCGTCGCCGCGCGCGGCCCCGCGTCTGAGCGGCGCAGCGCGCCGCCTGGCCCAGCGCCGGACCGGCGCCCGCCTGAGGCGGAATGCCGGTACTTATTCGCTGGCGATCTTGCCCGACGGTATATGCAGCCGACCGCTTCCAGCGCGCGGATCTGCCTGCAGATAAGCGCACCCTCGTAACGGTCATGCTCGACACCGAGGCTGACCTGGGGACTCGAAGGGCGACTTCAGACACGGTCCAGTCAGGCTTTCGGCCTGCCGACGTCGTCCCCGGTGGTGATCTGTGCGGCGGCGGCCAAGCCGATAGCGGCAGCGGCGGGCTCCCCGGACGTCTCATTCTGAGAGGGCTGGTGGAGATCCTGGTGCGTTTCCGCAGGCCAGGACATGATCGACACGTGGAGTCATGATTTTTGAACTTAATGACGAATCGCTTACCCCTCCCCGGGTAGCCACGCGAGCTCATGCCGTCAACGCTCTCTGACGAGGGGAGCAGTAGGGGGGAATCTTATGTTCACCCAGGAAGACATCCGGAACCTGACCGGGGCCACCGCCTTTGACCAGGCTGGACAGAAGATTGGCAAGGTGGCGACTGTCTACCAGGACCAGGCCACCGGCGAGCCGGAGTGGGTCACGGTCAAGACCGGCCTATTCGGGATGAAGGAGACGTTCGTGCCCCTGGCCCTGGCCAGGGTGCGCAGCCAGAGCGAGGTGGAGTTCGCCGCCGACAAAGACAAAATCACGGCCGCGCCGAAGGTCGACCCGGATGGGGAGCTGTCCGAGGCCGAAGAAGAGCAGCTGTTCGGGCACTATGGGCTGGGCTACAGCCAGCGGCGCAGTCCCAGCGGCCTGCCCGAGACCAGCGCGCAGCCCCCGGCAGACACCTTTAGCGGGCCGGGCGCGCAGGGTTACGACACCTCCGGGCCGACGACCGATGACGCGATGACCCGCTCAGAGGAGCGGATGCACGTCGGCACCGAGAACGTCCAGACCGGGCGGGCGAGGTTGCGCAAATACGTGGTCACCGAGACTGTGCAGCAGTCGGTGCCGGTCAGCCACGAAGAGGTTCGCGTCGAACGCGAGCCGATCACCGAGGCGAACATCGATCAGGCCATGGGTGGGCCGGAGATCTCCGACGAAGAACACGAGGTCACGTTGCACGCAGAACGGCCGGTCGTCGCCAAGGAGACGGTGCCCGTCGAGCGCGTCCGCCTGGCCAAGGAGCAGGTCACCGACCAGGAGACCGTCTCCGGCGACGTGCGCAAGGAGCACATCGAAACCGAAACCGAAGGCGACACCGGCACCATCCGGTAATACGCCGCTTCAAGCACGGGAGGCCCGCTCACCGCGAGCAGTCCACCGCGAGCAGGCCTTCCGTGCTTCATCCGCCTACCGGGAGGCTGGATATGCGGTGGTGTGCGGGCCCGGATCCGGCGAACAGGCCAGGTACCAGCGCATGGCCAGCGATCGGCAGCGCCACCCGGCGTCCACTTTCCCGGCGGTGGCGACCCCCGGGAGCGGGTGGTGGTCGCGAAACGGACCAACGGACTGGACGGCTCCGCGAAGCTAGTTCTACTAGCAATTAGGGCGGTTTGGTGCGCCTGGCCGGGTCCGGCTCAGCTCAGCTGCGGTGGCTGATGCTGCTTCGTGAGCGGTGGCCGAGCGCTAACGCTGGCCACTAGTGCCTCCTCGATCGGGTCTGGTGGCTTCTGCCGGCCGCCGGGTCATGCTTCCATCGGTCCCGTAAGCCGCCGGGCGCTGGGCGAGGCCCGCGGCGCGGGCGGTCTGGTTTAGCTGGCCGTATTAGCAGTGGCCAGCTTGGAGCAGACAGGCACCAAGCGTGGGCCGGGATCGCGCGGCTGGGGGATGGCCCGCAGGCTGAAGTCGGCGATCGCCGCTGGCCGGAAGAGGAGGCAGTGGGTGGAGCCGCCGAACTGGAAGTAACCGAGTTCTTCGCCTTTGCTGACGTGGTACCCAGGCCGGATGTTCGGGTCGATCATGCAGGAGGACACTTCGCTCATGCCGATGGGCACGAAGCCCAGCAGTCCGATCACTGGGTCGTCGGCCTCGATGAGGATGATCGCCCGCGCGGCCACATGGGCCAGGTATGACTGAGAATTCTGCGGCTCGACCGCGCCGGCGCCCTCGGAGTCGGCCTCTGAGTAATAGGTGCCCGGTTGGACGAAGGCCCGCACGATCGTCCCGGCTACTGGGCTGTGCCAGCGGTGATAGTTGGTGGCGCTCAGGAACGCCTGATAGACGGTCCCCCCGACGAATTGGTCTACTGACTCGTCGTTGGCCAGCATGTCCTGCAGTGAGTAGGGCTGGCTCTTGATCCAGAAACGGTCTTGCCGCTGGACATCGGTGGCAAGACCGTAGGGAGTTGACTCACACGCGCTGACGATCACTTTGTCGTCGTCCGGCGAGTGGACCGGGCGCTGTCCGTTCTTGAAGCGCCGGGTGAAGAAGTCGTTCCACGACGCGAAGCCCCAGTATTCGTCGTCCGGCTCGTACTGGTACTGCTCAATGCCGACCGCACGCCGGGCCGCCGCGCATTTCCAGCCCGACGGTGAATCGTTGAGCACGTAGCGCGAATCGCCGCTGCTCAGGAACTCACACCACGCGGTCAGGATCTTTTTCAGCATCGCGTTGATCCGCCGGTCGCGGAAGGCAGCAAATCCAGCCCTCGTTCCCATCGTCCAGTCGAGGATCGCGCCGAGCGGCAGCATCACCATCGCGTCGTCGCTGAACTCTGGAGCCATCGTCAGCACGTCATTGATCAGCCGTAGCATCTGCGGGACGTTCTCCAGGTGCCGCTGGCGGTACTGCCTGCCCTGCGGCACCTGAGCGATCATCTGGTTGAGGTACATGCGCACCACCGGATCGCTGTCGATGAGTTCCGCGAACTCGGTCATCACCGGGTGCAGCACGACCTGCTCGTCCCTGGCCCGGTCCCGGTGCCCGGCCAGCCAGGCCTCCAAGCCCTCCTGGTTATCCGGCAACCAGCCCGCCTGCCGCCGCACATCTGCAGCCGCGAATGAATCCACCATGACAGGCATCTAACCACCGCACACCATCGTCCTCGGGGTCACCCACGCGGTTTGGGGCCAAGGCCAGCGGGCCGCGCCGGCTCAGACAACCGGGCCTGGCCGGGGCCTGCGCAGCGATTGATGGGTACGGGGGAACCGGGTGGGTGTTTCCTCGAGCCGATCACGTCCGGACACAGACTTCGAGAAACCCCGCAGCCACCGGCACTCAGCAACTCCGGTAGATGCGCCTGAAGAACTCGATGGCGCATCGGCTCACGGGCTCTGCGAACGTAGTGCGGGCACGGGCCCGACTGAAACCGGTTAACCCGCGGTCCTGGCTGTCGTGTCCTTGGCGACGGCGACGCCAGCGGCTCCAGCAGAGGATCCGCTGCGTCATACCAAAGCATCATCCGCGAAGGCGACTGGGGGACGACGACCGGAGGGCTGCTGCGGCGGAGGCCTACGGCATGAAAGGCATCCACCACTCAGCCAGGGAGAACGTCATGACTACCACGACCACGCGCGGCCCGCAGCGGACGCCCGCCACTGCCCGCACTGGCATTCACGCAGGCACAACCGGCTCGCCTGGCACCAGCGGCGTGATAGCCGGCCTGCTGATGGTGACCGGGGTCGGGTGGAACGCCGGGCTGCAGGCGCAACCTTTTCACCCCGCGGTGACGGGGGTCACCGCCCTCGTGATCCACATCCTCCCGCTGGCCGCCTTGATGGTCTTCCTCGTGCCAGCACTGGCAGGTCCCAGCCGTCGACGCGGCGTGTCGGTGGCAGCGGTCATCGCGCTCGCTTTCGGCCTCTTCTCAGCGGTGTTCAGCATCACTCATCCGCACGCCGCGATGGGAGTCCATGACATCAACGATGTCCTGCCGATCGCGATCCTGGACGCCGGCGCGCTGTTGTGGCTGGTGCGTGGGCGCCGGCCCACCGCCCGCAAGATCGACCGCACCACGGCATGACGCACGGCAGCGCGCGAGATTTCGACCACCAGGGCAGACCATGCCAGGCTGGCAGGATGCACCACATCCGAGCCGGCGCGGCGACCGCGGCTGAGGCGGCCGAACGATCGCCTCGTGGTGTGGTAGCTCTTGCTCGTGAGCACCCGGTTGCTACCGACCGGGTGCTCACTGCCGTCCTCGCAGCTGTGTCCCTCGCAGGTCTGTGGCTGGTGAGCTGGTCGAAGACTGCACATTACCGGGCACCGGATGCCGGCGGGGTGCTGCTGACGCTGGCTATCGTGGTGCCACTGCTGTGGCGGCGTCAGCGCCCTGGCTTGGTGCTGGTGATCAGCGGAACGGCGCTGCTCGGGTACGACGCGGCTGGCTACCCTTCGGGACTGGCCTGGCTGGCCTGTTACTGGGCCGTCTACTCCTATGCCGTTCACAGACGCCGGCGCGCCGCCTACTGGCCGCTGGCTGTCTGGGTCGCGGCAATCCTCGCCCACCTGGCCCTGCCCGCGAGAGGCAGCAACACCGGGCAGACGGTGCTGATCTTCCTCGGGGTCACTGCCGTGGTCTGGCTCCGGGGCGACGCCGTCCGGACCGGTGCGCTCGAGGCTGAGCGTGAGCGACAGATGCGGGCCCGGCAGGCCGTCGCCGACGAGCGCACGCGCATCGCCCGCGAGCTGCACGACGTCGTGTCTCAGGCACTCGGGGTGATCGTCATGCAGGCCGGAGGTGCCGGCACCATCCCCGTTCTCGAAGAGCCGGACGCCAAGGCGGTGCTGGCCACCATCGAGCAGACCGGCCGCCAGGCGTTCGCGGAGATGCGCCGTCTTGTCGGCGTGCTGCGGGAGGACGACGAAGCAGCCGCCCTCGCGCCGCAGCCGACCGTCGGCGAGATCCCCGCCCTGCTTGCGAGATTCGCCAGTGCCGGGCTGGATGTCGACCTGGAGATAGAAGGAACCCGGCGCGAGGTCCCGGCCGGGGTCGAGCTGTCGGCTTACCGCATCGTCCAGGAAGCACTGACCAACACGCTGAAACACTCCGGCGCTGGGCATGCCACGGTCCGCTTGTCCTGGTCACAGGACCGCCTGGATGTGGAGGTCAGCGACGACGGCCCAGTGGCAGATGTCGCCGTTCCCCCGCCAGTACGTGCGGATAGCGGCGGAAAGGGACTGGTCGGCATGCGCGAACGAGTGATGCTCTTCGGCGGTGAACTGGAAGCCGGGCCCAGCCCGCACGGCGGCTACCGGGTGGCCGCGCGCCTTCCCCTGGAGGGCATGGCATGACCAGGTCGCGGGTGCTGCTCGCCGACGACCAGGCGCTGCTGCGCCACGGCCTGCAGATGATGGTCGACGCCCAGCCTGACCTGCAGGTGGTGGGTCAGGCGGCCGACGGTGCTGAGGCGGTCGAGCTGGCCGCGCGGCTCAGCCCTGACGTCGTTCTCATGGACATCCGCATGCCGCGGATGGACGGCGTGGAGGCCACCCGCCGCATCTGCGGATCCGCCGGGTCAGCGGGTGGGCCCAAGGTCATCGTGCTGACCACCTTCGACCTGGACGAGTACGTCGTCGGTGCGCTGTCTGCGGGGGCCAGCGGGTTCCTGCTCAAAGACGCGCCGCCGGCCGACATCATCGCGGGCATCCGCGTGGTCACCGCGGGTGAGGCACTGCTGGCCCCCTCGGTGACCAGGCGGCTGCTTGACCGCTTCGCGACCCGCCCGGAGATCACCAACATGGCGCCGCCCGCCGGACTTGACCTGCTCACCGACCGGGAACGCGAGGTCATGAAGCTGGTCGTGCGTGGCTTGTCCAACGCCGAGATACGCAACGAGCTGTACCTCAGCGAGCCCACCGTCAAGACTCACGTCGGGCGGATACTCATGAAACTGGGGGTCAGGGACCGGGTCCAGCTCGTCGTGCTGGCCTACGAGCGCGGCCTGGTAGAACCAGGACGCGGCTGACCGGCTGCCAGCGTCGGACCCGGCCGGCACCGAACGTCATACCTTCGGACCACCCCGGGACGACACCGGCGGACGACGACCAGGCCAGGCGATGCGGCGCAGGCTTTCCCCATAAGGAAGCCACTGCTCACGCAGGGAGAACGCCATGAACCCGCTCGCCATCCACCCAGGCGCCGCCCACCTGCTGCTGCAGATCATGCTGATCAGCTGGGCCACCATCGAGGTCGTGCTCAGGCTCCGCAACATGGGCGGACGGACCACCTTTGACTGGACCTTCGGGCTGGTCATCGCCGCCGTCGCCGCCGGAGTCAACCTGGGATTCCGGGGCGCGCACGTGCACTCGGCGGTCCTCGGCGGCGGGTGGACGCCGGTGGCAGCCGGGGTAGTCGTGCTCGCCGCGGGCGTGGCGCTGCGGACCTGGGCGATCCTGACCCTCGGCCACCTGTTCAAATTCGTCGTCGTCATCCAGGATGGCCACCGGGTAGTCGCCTCGGGCCCCTACCGGCTGCTGCGGCACCCCAGCTATACCGGCGGCCTGGTTGCCTTCCTCGGCGCCGGCATCGCCCTCGACAGCTGGCTGAGCGTCCTGGCGCTCGTGTTCATCCCGCTGCTCGCGGTCCTCGTCCGCATCCACGTCGAAGAGGCGAAGCTCGCCACCGCCCTCGGCCCCGAGTACACGCGGTATGCCAGCCGCACTCATCGGCTGGTGCCCGGCCTGTGGTGAGGCCACACCACAGGCGCGTACGCGTCCGGAACTCGCTCCTGCCCCCCCGGCCCCTCTTCGGCCGTGCCCTGGGTTCTCGGGCTGGTCCCCGGCAGCGGTGCAGTTCTTCAAGGGCCGTCAGGCTGACAACACCAAGGCCTACTGGAGCCGCGCACAAGGTGTTCTACGAGACCTTGGTGGGCGAGCCCATGGCGGGCGTTGCTCGATGAGCTGAGCGCGAGTCCGGCCCGGGACGGATGGCAGGCCCCTACCGGGACGTGCGGTTCCGGGGCCGATAAGCCGCCGTACGAGACAGACAGCCGTGTGCGGCGCGTCATACGGGCGGGTCGATGGCCGGCTTGACGTCCACCACCGGCGTCCCGTCGATGGCCTCCAGAGCGTCGACTTCAATCCGGAGCTCTTCGCGTGCCACGATGCGGGCACGGTGCAGGCCGATGGGGTTCGGCCGATTGGGCGAACAGGTGCTGAACACACCGGTCAGCGGCTGGCTCATGTCGCCTTGAGGATGCGTGCTCAGCTCGTCGCGGGGCGACAGGTGCAGCCAGGTGAGCACCACGATCTCGTCGCCCGGTCGCAGGTCCTTGGCACCCTCCGCGACCTGCTCATCGAAGCGGATCCACGCCCGGGGCGCGCCTTGGCGCTGGTTCGGCGCATCGTCGAGGACCCGCAGGGCCGACTGCACCCACCCGATCGGCACGAGGCCGTAGCTCGCCTTCACAACAACAGTCTGCACGCCGGCCGCGGGCACGGCCCACGGCGCTGGCGCGGCACACAGCAGCTGAAACGCGATAGGGATTCGCGAAATGCCGGCCAGATCAGGCAAGCTGGCCGGCATTCCCGCACATGACCGGGTTTCATCCACGCCCGCAGGTTCGACCAGGTCCCTCGGCGGCATCGCGGCTTCGAAGCGCCGCTCCAGCCAGCGCAGCTCGTCATGGGCTAGATGTCCAAGCACCGGCAGTCGGCCGGACAGGGCCTGAGCGCAAGCCACCCCCCGGCCCACCGTCTCCTGGGATGATTCGCTGGACAACATGCGTTCCGCGGCGCGACCGGGCTTAGCAGCCGTCCGCTGCATCGGCGCGGCTCACCCGGATCTGCGCTCATCCGGGTCCACGTCCCGTACCCACGCGGGGCCACGGACAACGGGCCGACCACCCCGGCGCGGATGATCCACCACCTGCACTTCACTCCCACGAGCTCCAGCTGGATGGCTCGTTGGAACGATGGTTCGCTGAACTCGCCAACCGCAAGGTCCCCCGCTCCGCTTACGGCAGCGTCACCGAACTCCAGCTGACATCCGTCGGCGGATCAACCCCCGGCGCAAAGACCCGAAACCATTCGTGGACCAAGACCGCCGACGTGTCCTCGACACCCTCGCCGCTTACTTCTGACGTGCTGTCCCGACCAGGCAGCCCACCACCGTTGGCAGCCGCTCTTAGACAGCCCTCGGAGTCGCTCCTGCTCGGGAAGCTGGACGGCCAGATCTGGCTAGGCCCTGTTTGGACGGAACACGAGTGCGAGCACTCGCAGCGCGAGGATAGCTGAGATCACCAGCAGGCAGTAGCCGAGGAACTGGAAGAGGGTTACCCGGCTGGTGATGGTCGGCCCGCCGTGCAGACCGAGCATAAGTACCGCCATGATGCCGCTGGTCGCAGCGAGAAAGGTAGTCAGCACCAGGTAGAGCAGGCCGGTGATTACCCGGCGGTCGCCCTCGTCGGCTAGGAGCCGGACGTTGACGCTGAGCCGCCCGGTTTCGAGTGCTCCGCCGATCCGGTCGATGCGCCGCGGGAGGCGGCGCAGCGCGGGCAGCAGCGCGATCAGCTCATCGGTCGCGGTTTTGCGCAGCATGTCCGGGCTGAACTGCCCGGCGAGCTGGCTGGCGGCGAACCGGCGGGCTTCGGCCACGATGTCAAAGCCGGGGGCGAGCTGGGTAAGGGTGCCCTCCATCGTGGCCAGCGCCCGGAATACCGCCGCTATCTCGGGCGGCACCGCTAGCCCCTGGCTGGTGACGATACGGAACAGGTCGGTGAACATGCGCACGTCGGGGGTGATCCCGGCGGCGACGTGCTGGGCCAGGAACCGGCCCAGCATCCGCTCCAGGCGCGGCTCGTCCAGTTCCTCGGGCCGCTCGACCACCTCCAGCAGCGCGTCGGCGAGTCCGGCCGGGTCGCCCCGGTCCAGGGCCAGCAGCAGCCGCTGGAGCGCCGAGCGTAGTCCGGTGTCGATGCGGCCGACGGACCCGAAGTCCAGCAGCCCGAGCCCGCCGTCGGTGAGCAGCAGGACGTTGCCCGGGTGAGGGTCGGCGTGGAAGGTGCCCTCCAGCATGACCTCGCGGAGCAGGCAGTCGAGCAGGCTGCGGGCTAGCGCGGCGCGCACCTCAGCGGGTGTGCTGACATCGATCGCGGCCAGCGGCCGCCCGTCGAGGCGTTCCATCACAAGCACCAGCCCGGTACACAGCGGCTGATAGGGCAGCGGGACGCGGATGCCATCACTGCTATCGCCCCGCCCGGCAGACGCGGCGGCCACCGAGGTCATGTTGCGCTCTTCGATCCGCAGGTCGAGTTCCTCGCGCAGGGCGGCGGCGAACCCGGCGGCGAGCCCGACCGCGCCGACCGCCCGGCCCCAGTTCGTGCTGCGCTCCAGCCGGGCCGCGAGCCGGCCGACGATGTCCAGATCCCGCTCGACGATCTGGCTGACATCCGGCCTGCGCACCTTGACCACGACCCGGGCCCCGGACATCAGAGTCGCCGCGTGGACCTGGGCGATGGACGCCGCGGCGATCGGCTCACGATCGAAGCTGGCGAACAGCTCACCCACCTCACCTCCCAGCTCCGAGCGCAGCGCCTGCTCGATCACGGGCCAGGGAACTGCGGCCGCGTCGTCTTGCAGGCGGCTCAGCTCGCTGATGAACTCCGCCGGAAGAAGATCACGGCGAGTGGACAGCACCTGCCCGAGCTTGACGAAGGTGACCCCGCCCTCCTCCAGGGCCAACCGCACCGAGCGGGCCAGCCGGCCGCGGCCCTCCGGGGTCGCCAGCTCCGACCGGCGTCCGCCACGCACGTACGGCATCAGGCCGCGCCGCACCAAGATCCTGCTGATCTGCCAGTAGCGCCCCGCCCGGCCCATCCGTCTGCGCAGGCCGCGCAGCACGAAGACCGGCCCGGGTACCGATCCGCTCGGCACCAGCGCCTCCGCCACAACCAGGAACACCATGCCGACCACTAGCGCGATCGTCACGCCCAGGATCACGAACCACAGCTCGGGCAGGACACTCGCTCGCTTTGTGGTCACCGAGCCGCTGATGGCCGTGATTATTGGCGAGGCGATCACGAACGCCAGGACTCCCGCGATCAGCGTACGCAGGAACGAGAACCGCAGTCCCAGCAGCCGCCGGGCACCGAACGCAAACACCAGCACGGTCAGCGCGGTGAACACGAAGATCAGTGGCAGCACCAGAACCGTCATCGTGATCGCGGGTCCCATCCAGCCATCCGGAGCGCCGCCCCCTCATTCTCTTTGCCCGATACCGCAGCCTAGAGTCACAGCCTGAGGAAACTGGGCCTCAACCCGCCAGGTGGCAGCATCCGGCTGAACCGGATTCTGGAGGCTGGGCAGTCAGACTGCCGGAGTCGGCTCGAAAGTAACCTCATCACCGAGCTTCGCCAGCCCAGGCGACGAGCGACGCGCAAAGCACATGGCGCAAGATGGCGGCCGATGCTGACAGGAGGACAGGCGGCTACGCGTGCGCGTCATACGGCGTGTTGCGCATCGGCTGATAAATGTCTCGCTGCCCCGCCCGAGCCTCGATCGTGCATGACTATGCATCGCATCGAGGCACAGCCAACGCCCGCACATCAGCGTGAGTTGGTTTGTGTCAAGCTTGGGCCGGTGCCCAGTCCGTCGTCTGTCCCTGCATAGCGGTTATGGGGTTGGTCCCTGCAGCGCGTGATCGGGTTGAGGAGACGACGGGCGGGGCTGCCCATGATGTGCGCCGAGATCACCGGGGTGTCTCAATGCCGCGGAGGGCTCGCCCCAGCCGCCAGCTTGACAGCGCGGACCGGGCTCAGGCGGCGAGCGCTGTGCTTTGCCGCCGGGTGCCGTGGGCCGCGGTGACCGGGTCCCAGGCTTGGCCGGTGGTGATGATGGCGTGCAGCTGCCGCAGAATCGCGGCCGCGATCACGGTCTGGGCCTGGGTGGGCGTGAGCTTGTTGTGCTCCCTGCTGGTGAGGTGCTGGTAGCGGGCGCGGTAGACCGGGTTGGCGCGCTGCGCGGCCCAGACCGCGCGCCAGGCTGCCAGCCGCAGCCCGGGGCGTCCCTGGCCGGTCAGCCTGGTCCGGCCGGTGAATGCGCCGGACAGGTTCTCCCGCGGTGCCAGGCCGGCGTGCTTGACCACGGCGCGGGCGGTGACGAATCGTGTCAGGTCACCGGTCTCGGCCAGGATCGCGGCCGCGCCCACAGCGGACATGCCGGTCATCGAGGTGACCAGCGCGGTCAGTCCGAGCTCGTCCAGGACCGCGGTCATCCGCTGCTCGGTGCCGGCGAGCCGGTCCCTGGCATGCTGCCAGTCCTCCAGCAGCAGCTGCACCCGTTCCAGCACTCCGGCCCGGTGCGCGATGACTCCGGCCGGATCGGCGAGCGCTGCGAACATCCCGCGCACGATCCGCCCGCAGGGCTTCTGCCCGCCGCGGTGGGTGATCTCACGCCGCACCGCGTGCTCGAACCGGGCCGCTCCGAGCCGCCGGGTCCGGGCGAAGTCCCCGCCGTCCCGCCCGGCGATCACCAGCAGCGCCGCGATCCAGGTGCCGGACCTGAATGGCTGCCGCGCAGTGTCCAGCGCCGCCGGCCACGCGCATTCCAGCAGGTCCCGCATCTGCTGCACCTGGCTGCCCGCCTCGGTGATCAGCTGCTCCCGGCGGACGCCCAGATGCCGCAGCCGGCCCCACGTCTCATCGACCGGCTCGGGCACATAGCAACGCAGCTGCGCGGTCAGGCGGGCGATCAGCACCGCGTCCTTCTCATCGGTCTTATCGCACGTCAGGTCCTCGGTCCGCCGGGCCCACGACGTGACCAGCGGCTGCACGCACACGAACGGCATCGACCGATCAGCCGCGAGCTGGCCCAGCACCCGCCACCGGTGCCCGGTTGGCTCGCACGACACTGTCACCCCAGCCCACCCCTTCGCAGCGGCGCGCCCGGCAGCCCAGTCCAGCGCCGAGCCAAGATCCCAGGCCCGGCACCGGAATACCCGCCGGGCGATGACCCTCGAGTCATGGTCAGTCACCACGACCATCTGCTTCTTACCGGCCAGATCGATCCCGGCGATCGCGTTCGTCGCCGGTACCAGGGCCCGCAGCCGCTCCAGCCGAGCGTTGCGGTTGCGGTCACCGCGGGACACACCACTACCGTTACCCATGAACGTCCTCCTGCTGCGTGGGACACCAAGCCCGAAGCGCATCAGGGGGACGTTCCCACGTCACGAACCGACACGCAGAACGTGTTTCTATGCCGCGATTGGTTTGCTGGCCCGATGGATGTTAGCGCGGTCAGCGGCTGAGCGCAGTAGCCGCTGCCGGAGCTTCTCCCATCAGCTACGTGGGCTTGTATTCCTGGACTGCCCACATGTTCGCGTCAGGGTCTTCGAAGAAGCAGTAGCGGGAGCCAGGCGTGCCTTCGGGACCCATCTGCTGCACCTCACTGATAGCCACGCCCCGCCCGGCCAGTTCAATGCGGACCGCGTCGAGGTCCTCGACCACGAGCTGGACGCCTTTCACCGAGCCTGGTTCTCCCAGTGGCAGGCCCTCGCCGATCACCACCGAGCATGCCGAGCCGGGCGGGGTCATTTGCACCACCCGCATGGTCTCGTTTGGCTTGACATCGTGGTCGAGGTGGAAGCCGACCTGCCGGGTGTAGAAGTCCTTCGCAGCATCGATGTCCCGGACCGGGATGGGAATGACTTCGAGCTTCATGTCCATGACGTCACGCTAGCCAACCGGCTCATCCGGGCGCTTGCGGGTGTGGTGCGGGCATCGACCTTCGCATGCTCAGGTTGATGCTCCGCGCGCCATGTCGATGATCTGTTCTGGCGACTCGGGCGGCGTGTCACCGCGCCAGGCCACGTGCTGGTCGGGCCGGACGAGGATCAGGGCGGCCCCGTATCGGTCCTGCAGCTTCCGCTGGCGCAAGTCGACTATGTCCAGCGGGACACGGCGGGCGCTGGCTGCGGTCAGCATCGGCTCCCAGGCGCCAGTGGCCGCGTCGAGGACGATCAGCGTCAGGCCGGCGCCCAGCGTGTCATACAGCGAGCGGTTCTCGCCCAGCCAGCTGTGCGGCAGCCGCACGCCGGGGCGTGCACCTGGACGTGGCGCGAGCTCGCCTGCGATGAGCGGTGAGTTGTCGTAGCCGATGCCGAGGACTAGGTCGAGAGCGTGAAACTCGGCCGTCTTGGTTTCCTGGATGATCTCGTCTGCCCGGCGGCGGGCCTGCTCGCCGTCCGCGGTGTCATCGTCCAGGTGCGGGGCTACAAGGTCGGTGGACAGCGTCCGCATGTTCTCGCGAGCCTCGCGGATGATGCGATCCTGGACCGGCCTGCGTTCAAGCTCGTAGCTGTCGAGCAGCGCAGTGCCACCCCAGCCGTCGAGCATCGCAGCCACTTTCCAGCCCAGGTCCACTGCGTCGCCGATGCCCGTGTTGAGCCCGTGGCCGCCGAATGGCGGGTTCAGGTGTGCGGCATCGCCGGCGAGAAATATCCGGCCGGACCGCAAGCAGCTGGCCAGCTGCATCCGCGCGGTCCACGGGTCGTCAGACAGGATCCTCGCATCGACGGGCGCGCCGGCCGCGCCGTCGATGATGGTCCTCGCCGCCCGCCGGCCCTCGTCCGCCTCGACGCCGAAGGCGATGATCCACCAGGTGCCGTTCAGGTCGATCGGGCCCATGACGGCGGGTGTGGTGTCGTTGACGGTCCAGTACTGGACGGCCGGACCGTGCCGGACGCGCTGCCAGAGGTTACTGGAGCGGAACACCATGCCGAAGTTGGGCCGGAGGGCATAGTCGCCAACATAACGGGCTCCGATCTGGTCCCGGATGGTGCTGCGCGGGCCGTCGCAGCCGAGCAGGTACTCTGCCTCGACGGTTGTCCTTTCGCCCGCAGCATCGGTGATGTCCACCTGGACGGCGGCCGGGGACTGCCCGGCCGCGGACACGCGGATCCCGGTGGCGAGGGTGCACGTGGGCAGCCCGCTGACGACCTCGCGCAGCAGCTCCTCGAGTACGTACTGGGGGGCCTGCTGGCCGGGCTCGGGGAAGCGGTCACCTTCCAGCGCGAGGCCGAGCACCCCGGTGAAGCGCGACAGTTCGTGACCGGCCAGCGAGGTGCAGAAGACGATGTCCTGCGACCAGGAGACCGGCAGCGGCGCTCGTTCCCGGAACCGTCCGGCGATGCCCCACCGGCGCAGGTGCTCCATGGTTCTGGCGCTGACCGTCTTGCAGCGTGGCCGGGCATGGCTGACTTCGGGGCGTGGCTCGGCTACCAGGCAGGTGATCCCCCGGCGGCCGAGCTCGACCGCAGCGGCCAGTCCGACCGGGCCCCCGCCCGCCACCACGACCTGGACCGAGCGAGGCAGTTCCGCAACCTTTGCGCCTCCAGGCGTCACGGTCATGGAATCGGGCCAGCGCGGACGGCAAGTGCGGCTAGGCCGCGGAGGCTGTTGCTGAGGCGCTGCTGAGGAGCGGAGAGCAGTGATCGAGCCAGCAGATTCGCCAGCCCGGCTCCAGCCGATGAGGAGAACCGCTCATGAACGCGCAGCACCGCATGCACCAGGTGGTGCCTGACCACAGCCCGCAGGTCGTACTGAGCCAGGAAAACGGCCCGCCCGGCCACGTGGAGCTGCGCCAGGGTGGGGAGCGGGTCAGCGGGGAACTGGTCGCCGAACAGGTCGGTGTCGCGGGCCAGGCCGCCGGCCGTGGCTGTGGTGGTCATCGCGGCGCGGCCTGCTCGCGGCCGACACTCGCGGTGTGCTCATAGGCCGTCCGCACGGCAGGCACCAGGGCCCGCGCGCCCTCGGGGTCGATCTGGCCGGGAAGCAGCCGCAGGATGTTGCCGCCGCGCAGCTCGGCGGGGATGTCCGCACCCCGGGCGGCGACCAGTGCGTGGAAGTGCCGGTAGTTCTCACCGAAATGCAGCAGGTAGGTCGCGGGCGCGCCAGTGGCCTGCGTCACCGCCGCAACCAGGTCCCTGGCCCGGGGGCCCAGGGCGGCCAGTTCCGGGCCGCTGAGGCCGGTCAGCAGCTCCGCGTGCCGGCGTACCCGCAGGAAGAACCAGCCTGGGACCTCATAGCCGGGCGCGATCTCGGCTGCCCACAGGTCGTCACGGAAGATGACTGCGCCTGCGGGTGCGTTCTCCATCTCGCAGATCAGGCAGCCGCCCCGCGTGCTAGTGCCGGTCATGGATCTCCAGGTCGTGCGCTTCGAGGATCGCCATTGCGCGCCTGTCCTTTCACCTGTCTACTCGCATGCCGTATGGGACTCGCGTGCGCTGCGGGCGCTCGGGGCCGGTTTCGCCGCGGTCGGCTAAGGTGTGCTCGCCGCAGGCGGAGCCGTCAGATCCGGCTCGGCGGCAAGATGCTCCTCTACGCTGCGGGGCGGTCGTCCCAGGAGACGCTGCACATCGCCGGTGACGAACTGCGACTGGCCGTCGCGGAAAAGCTGGTACATCTCCTCGAAGTGCTCGGCCTCCCAGCGCGGCATCCCGCGCTGCTCGAGCTGGCTCCGGACGTCGGCGGGCGTGATTTCCATGACATCGACGTGACGGCGGGTCCCGGCGCTGATCATCCCGGCGATCTGGCTGAAGGTGACCGGGCGCGGCCCGGTGAGTATCAGCGTCTGGCTGTCCCATAGCGGGTCCGTCAGCGCGACGGCGGCGCACTCGCCGACGTCCCGAGCGTCGATGAAGCTGATGCCTGCTGATCCGATGGCGTTGGGTATCGCGCCGGTGGCCCTGACCGCGGGCAGCATGATCTGGTCGATCAGCGTCTGCATGAAGGCGTTGGGCCGCAAGATGACGTACCGCTGGCCGCTGGCGGCCAGGATCTGCTCGATCTCCCAGTGCTGGCGGCAGGCGTGCGGCCCGTCCGGGTTGATGGCCGAACTGGTCCCCGAAAGCTTGACGATGCGGATGCCGCTGCGCCGCAGAGCCCGGATGATCCGCAGCTGCAGGTCTGCCATGGCGTGGTCGTGGGAGGTCAGCAGGAACAGCGCGTGCGTTCCGTCTGCGGCGGTCAGCAGGTCATCGTCGTCGCCGGGGTCGCCGCACCGGATGTCGGTTCCTGCGGGCAGGATGGCGCTCGCGCGGGTGGCGTCCCGGGCCAGTACCCGGGCTGGCTCACCGCGCGCCGCGAGAGCCCGGACGACATGCGGGCCGACCGTGCCGGTCGAGCCCACCACCAGAACAGTCACCGGACGCTCCAGATCCTGACCGCCGGCCCGGCGGGCTGCTCAGTCGAATACCTGCACCGTGGCGGTGGCCGGAATGTCGTCGCGGACCCGGTCCTTGTCGTTGATGTCACGCCAGATTTCATAGCCGTTCTCCCGGCAGATCTTCCCGTCCCGGCACTGGAACGCGTGCAGCAGCCGGATGCTCACCGTGGTGCCCGGTGGGAACGGGCAGTTCCGGAAGCCGTCACCGGTGATCGTCCATTCGAAGATGCTGTCGTCGAA
Source organism: uncultured Actinomycetes bacterium (assembly GCA_963834705.1). Lineage (GTDB taxonomy): Bacteria > Actinomycetota > Actinomycetes > Streptosporangiales > Streptosporangiaceae > RYN-230. The sequence goes on along the minus strand of CAWICV010000013.1, from coordinate 60,390 downwards.
CACCCACTCCTCGGTCGCGAAGCGGTACAGGTTGGTGATCTTGTGGATGTTCATCGAGCCGAAGATCTTCAGGTATTCCTGCTTGACGTCCTCGATGTCGCGTAGCACGAGGCCGCGGGCGGGCACCTCCCACACGACGTCGTCGGTGTAGACGGCGATGGCCTTGTCGATGGTCTCGGGCGTCTCGTTATGGAAATGCTGCTCTACGGCCGCGAGGTTCCTGGCAATGATTTCTTCCCGGCGGCTGCTCTCAGTTTCGGTGCTCATCTCCGGTGCTCCCTCTGTCGCCTGGACCCGCAGCTGGGCCCGGCCCGCGTACTGGCCACGTGTGTCACCATCGTGCTCCTGCCCTGCGCTGTGTCCGGGCCGCGGCAGATGCCACTGGCTCCGGAAGCCGCGCCGCGCGTCAGCCGGTCCTGCCTGTGTGCCTGGGCCGCCATGGCAGGCCAGCCGGCCGGGCGTGCTCCGCCGCGGGCATCCCTTAGCCCAGGGAGGCCGCCCGTCATCTGCCCACTGCCCTACGTGAAGTTAACAGATATATGTGATAACAACAAGCAGGACTTCTGTTGTGGCTGACTGCGTCGTCGGAGGCAGCGTGGGCGGGTGACCCGGCCGCTCAGCGGAGGTCAAGCGCTGCGCTGATGATGCTGTCGGCGTCGAGCCGGTGGTGGCGATATACCTGGGCGAGGTCGCCGGACTGGCCGAACCGGCTGACGCCCAGGTGGCTCGCCCGCACCTGGTGGATGCCGGCCAGGAAGGCGAGCGTGTGCGGGTGCCCGTCGAGCACCGTGACCAGCGGTGCGGCGCGGTGCGGCGGGAACGCGGCGCCGAGGATCCATGAGTCGGCCGGGTCATGTCCCGCCCGGGCCTGGATGGCGGTGAACAGCAGGCCGGGGCTTGTCACACAGACGACGTCCGAGAGGATGCCGAGGCCCGCGAGCCTGCTGCTGGCCGCGAGCGCCTCGGGGATGACCGGGCCCATCGCGGCGATGGTCACATCCGGTGTCCCGGCGGACTGGCGCAGCAGGTAGGCGCCGGCGACAGCCTGCCGACGGCGGCGTTCGCGGCCGGCTGGGTCGGCCGGCACGGCGGCCAGTGCCTGGTCGATCGGGCGGGTGGACAGCCTGAGGTACGCCGAGCAGCCATGGGGGTGGCCGAGGCGGGCTAGTGAGGCGAGCAGCGCCCACTCGGCGTCGATGGCGAACGCTGGCTCGTAGCTGATGCAGCCTGGCTGCTCCAGGCCGATCGATGGGGTGGTGACCGACTGGTGCGCTCCGCCTTCGGGCGCCAGCGACACGCCCGCCGGGGTGCCGATCAGGATCGACTGGCCCCCGGAGTAGATGCCAAACGACCACGGCTCGAGGGCGCGCCCGACGAATGGGTCGTACAGAACGCCGATGGGCAGCAGTGGTGCACCCCACCGGCTCCAGGTGGCGCCGAGCTCGCCGAGCAGGCCAACGAGGTTGACCTCGGCGATGCCGAGCTCGAGGTGCTGCCCGGACGGCCGCTCCCGCCAGTGCAGGATCGTGTCCGGGTCGTCGTCGAACCAGTCCCGCCGCTCAACCGATGACCAGATGCCGGCCTTGTTGATCCAGCCGCCAAGGTTGGTCGAGGAGGCCACGTCGGGACACAGCGTGACGACCCGGGCAGCCGCCTCTGGCGCCTGACGGGTTAGGTCCAGCAGTACCCGGCCGAGCGCGGCCTGGGTCGTGGATGTGCCTGACGGGCTGCGGCCGAGGTCCGCCGGGAGATGCGGCACCTGGCCGGCGGGCGTCGGCTCGCGGCGCAGCCGGAGGGCGACGCTCGCGCACAGGCGTCCGGCCGGGGATGCGGGATCGAAGCGCGCCCACGGCGCGTCCGGTGACATGCCGGTGCGCTCGCCCAGCTCGCGCAGCTGCGCCGCGGACAGCAGGGCGCTGTGATTCTGCGGGTGGCCTTCGGTGGCCAGCCCGTACCCTTTCACCGTGTAGGCGAAGATCACCGTGGGGCGGGTGTCGTCGATCGCCGTCATCACATCGGCGAGCGCGTCAAGGTCATGCCCGCCGAGATTGCGCACCGCCGAGCACAGCACGCCGTCGTCAAGCCCGTCGACCAGCGCCCGCAGCGAAGCCGCGCCGGGCCCGCTCCCTGGCAGGCGCCTTCGCAGCTCAGCGGGCGCGCACCGCAGCAGCCGCTGGAATTCCGGGTTCGTCATCTCATCGATCCGCCGCCGCAGGGCGTCCCCGCCGGGCCGGTTGAAGATCTCCTCGAGCAGCCGGCCGTACTTGGCCGTCAGGACCTGCCAGCCCGCCGCCTCGAACATGGCCTGGAGCCGGGCCGCGCCGATCTCGGGTACCACCCGGTCCAGTGACTGGCGGTTCAGGTTGACGATCCAGCAGACCTCACCCAGGCCGGCCACCATCGGGTCGACGATCGCCTCCCAGCAGGCGCCCTCGTCCAGCTCGGCGTCCCCGACCAGCGAGTACTGGCGTCCGGTTCCGGCCACGCCGCCTTTGGAGTTGACGTACCGGCGGGCCAGCGCCCCCCAGACCGGCGCGGTGGCTCCGATGCCCACCGATCCGGTGGAGTAGTCGACCGGATCAGGATCCTTGACACGGCTCGGGTAGCTCTGCAGGCCCCCGAACGACCGCAGCGTGGTGAGGTATTCCTCGCTGAGGCTGCCCAGCAGGTAGTTGATCGCGTGCAGCACGGGCGAGGCATGTGGCTTTACCGACACACGGTCGGACGCGGTCAGGTGCCCGAACCAGAGCGAGGTCATGATCGTCACCATGGACGCGCTGGAGGCCTGGTGACCGCCGACCTTGAGCCCGGTCGGGTTCGCGCGCACCCGGTTGGCGTGATCGATCATTGCCGTGGACAGCCACAGCAGCCGCCGCTCCACCTCACGCAGGACCGCGGTGCCCGCGGTCCGCGCTTGCCCTGCCCCCATCGTGCTCGTCACGCCGCTCACCTCATCACCGGAAGCACCACTGCTGTTATCATATATATCGCGCCGCTGCTCGGCGTCACTCAGGCCGCGGCGCCTGGTTTACGCTGGGCGATATAGCTGATATCACTTGTCACTGGGCTGCCCGGCAGCCGCATGAGAGCGAGGCATCATCACGTGTCGGGACCTCCGGCAATCCATCCGATCGAATCCCGGTCCGTGGCCGAGAAGGTCACCGCCGAGCTACGGCGGTCAATCCTGTCGGGCGCGCTCGCGCCCGGCCAGGAGTTCTCCCTCCGTGAGATCGCCGACTTGCTCCAGGTGAGCTTCATACCCGTGCGCGAGGCGCTGCGCAGCCTCGAGGGCGAGGGCCTGGTGGTCACGAGGCCGGGACGCAGCGCGCTGGTGGCGCCGCTGGACCTCGACGAGCTGCGTGCCATCTACCGCCTGCGCCAGCAGCTGGAACCGGAGATCGCCGAGCGCTCCTGCCTGCTGCTGTCGGACGCCGATCTCGACGAACTTGAGCGGCAGGCCGCGGCGTTCGGCGAGGAGACGCAGGGCATGAACGAGATCTACGAAGCTCACCATGCCTTCCATCTGGCCCTGCTGATGCCGGCCGCCACGACCTGGGACATCCGCGTTCTGTCCACACTGTGGCGCGCCGCCGAGCGTTACGTGCGCATCGGCTTCGGCCTCCTGGACCCAGACCCAGACGAGCACACGCGCCGGGAGCGCGCACACGAGCAGCTGGTCGCCGCGTTCCGGAAGCGCGAACCCTCGGCCGCCGGCATCGCGATCCGGGAGCATCTGTCGCGCAACGAGCGGACCGCCCTGCTCGCGCTCGAAACCTACTCTGCCGCCGCTGGCCGTCCAGCCTGATCAGCCCCGGCGGTCGCCTGTGGTAACGCTCCAGGAGAAGCACCGCGACTGAGGGCCGCCGGGCCCGCGCGGACAGCGGAGCGCCTTTGTGCGCTTGCTGTTATCACATATAGCGAGTAGCTTGGCCGGCAACACCTTACTCGGTGCGGAGGGGCATGTGCGCATCTACAACGTCGCGGGGCGGCTGGTGCTGAGCCTGGACGGGCGGGCCGGAGCCGACGTCGAGACGGCCAGCGGCGGCCGGTTCAGCGCGGACGTCCAGGCCATTTACGGCCAGTGGGACGAATTCATCCGCTGGGCTCGCACCTACTCCGGGCCGTCACCGGTCCCGGTCGGAAACGACCAGCTCGGGCCGCCCGTACCCCGGCCGCCGCAGGTGTTCGGCATCGGGCTCAACTATCGCGACCATGCCGCGGAGGCTGGCCTGGAACTGCCGCAGCGGCCTATGGTTTTTACCAAGTTCCCCGCGTCGGTGACCGGCCCGCACGGCGCGATCACACGCCCCCCGGGCTCCGTGGACTTCGAGGCCGAGCTGGTGGCGGTCATCGGCCGCCTCGCCGACCACGTTCCGGCCGGCCGGGCTTGGGAGCACGTTGCCGGGCTCACGGCGGGACAGGACCTGTCCGAGCGGGAACTGCAGTTCGCTGGCCCGCCGCCCCAGCAGTTCAGCATGGGCAAGTCGTTCGCGGGTTTCGCACCCATCGGCCCGGCGCTGGTAACGGCTGAGGAATTCCCGGATCCCGGTGACCTCGAGCTCGGTTGCCTGGTGAACGGCGAGCAGATGCAAAAGGGCCGGACCAGCGACATGATCTTCACGATCCCGCAGCTGATCGAGTCTTTGTCCTCGGTCGTCCCGCTGCTGCCTGGCGACCTGATCTTCACCGGCACGCCCAGCGGCATCGGGTGGGCGCGGACGCCACGGCGGCTGCTCCAGGCCGGCGACGAGCTGGTCACGTGGGTCAGTGGGATCGGGGAGATGCGCCACCACTTCGTCGAACCCGCCCGCTAGCCACGGCGCGCGGAAGAATTCAGACACTCGTTCCAGCACGAAAAGGAGCCTGATATGGCGGGCGAGCGCAGCATTACCGACTTTACGATGGACGGGCTGACCATCTCGGCACTGACCGCACGACCGCCAGCCCCCGGCGGCAAGCCGCTGATCGCCGCCCTGCATGGCGGCACTTATACCGCGCGCTACTATGACGTCGCCGGGTCGGCCCAGGGATCGTTCCTGGACCTTGCGCCGGCCGCGGGATATCCGGTCGTGGCTTTTGACCGGCCAGGCTACGGCGGAAGCTCCGTCCTCGATCCGGCGGACAACACCTTCGACCGCCACGCACGCCTGCTCGCGGCCGCGATCGCCCAGGCCGCAGCCCAGTTCGGCGCGGACAGCGTCTTCCTGACCGGGCACTCGATCGGCGGCATGATCGCCATGATGATCGCAGCCAGTGACACGGACTTCCGTCTCACCGGCATGTCAGTCACCGGGATGGGGGCAGTCATCCGCCGGGGCGGCCCCGCGCACGCGCTCGCCTCGCTGCCCGCCGAGGAGACAGTGGACCTGCCGTATGAGCAGCGGGACCAGGTGATGTTCGGGCCCGACTTCACCCGCACCGCAGAAGGCATCCGGGCAGCCCACGCGTCCTACGCGCCGGCGCCCGTCCGCGAGCTCATCCAGGCACCGCAGTGGCCCGACGAACACCTACCGGAACTCGCGCCGCGGATCACGGTGCCAGTGCACAACCAGCTCGCCGAATTCGACGCACTCTGGGACAGCTCACCGGCCAATGTCGAGCACTTCGCCAAACTGCTCACCGCCGCGCCCATCGTCGACGCCAGCATCGCCCGCGCCACCGGCCACAGCATCGACCACCACATCCTGGGCCACGCGCTGCACCTGCGGCAGCTTGCGTTCGCTGAGGAATGCCAGCTGTGGGCCAGCCAGCAAAGCTGACACCAAACGGCCATCACCTGAACGGAACCTGACCATGCGCGTCATCGCCCTCGAAGAGGCATTCGCCATCCCGGGACTGGAACGTGTCGGCATCGGACGGAACCCGGCCATCGCGGCTAAGCTCGCCGACCTCGGCGCGGGCAGAATCGCGGACATGGACGCGGCTGGCATCGATATGCAGGTGCTCTCGGCCGCGGCGCCCGGCCCGAACCCGCTGGATCCGGCCGACGCTGTCTCAGTGGCGCGCACCGCCAACGACGCGGTGGCCGAGGCCGTCGCGGCGCATCCGGGCCGGTTCGCCGGCTTCGCCACGCTGCCCACTCCCGATCCGGAGGCCGCCGCCGCAGAGCTTGAGCGATGCGTCCGGGTGCTCGGGTTCAAAGGCACCCTGATTCACGGCCATACCAAGGGCCGGTTCCTGGACGCGCCGGAGTTCCGGCCGATCCTGGAGGCCGCCCAGCACTTGGACGTGCCGGTCTACATTCACCCGACCATGCCGCCCGCCGAGGTGATGAGCGTGTACTTCGGCGGCCTGCCCGGCGAGGTGGCGCACACCCTGGCCGGGTCGGGCTGGGGCTGGCACGCGGAAACCGGTCTGCACGCCCTGCGCCTGATCGCATCCGGCACCATGGACCGCTATCCCGGCCTGAAGATCATCATTGGTCACATGGGCGAGAATCTTCCCTTCTCGCTGGCCAGGGCGGACAAAACCCTCAACCCGGTCACCGGGCTGCCCAGGCGGATCAGCGAGTACTTCACAGCCAACTTCTACGTCACCACCAGCGGCTACTTCACCGTGCCGCCGTTCCAGTGCGCGATGAGCGTGCTCGGCATCGACAGGCTCCTGTTCTCCGTTGATTATCCGTTCGCCGACAACGCCGCGGCCCGGCAGTTCCTGGACACGCTGCCCATCAGCGAGCCAGACCGGGAAAAGCTCGCCCACGGCAACGCCGAGCGCCTGCTGGGCCTCCCGCCCGGAACCCCGGAGTGAACATCAGCATCCGAGGCCCGCTTGCGGGACCCGTCCTCAGCGGCTCAGGAGGTTCACCCCATGCCCGGAAAAGCATCCACGGCCGCCAGCAAGACAGCGCTGGCCAACGTCCGCGTCTTCGACGGACGCAACCTGCAGGAGCCGTCCACGGTCGTCATCGAGAACGGCAGGATCGGAACCGGGGCCCGCGGCGCGCGCCTGCTCGACGGTGACGGCGGCGTCCTGCTGCCCGGGCTCATCGACGCCCACCTTCACCTGCAGGACCTCACGACCCTCGAGACGCTGGCCAGGTTCGGGGTGACGACTGCGCTCGACATGGGCTGCTGGCCGGCCAGCCTGGTCAGTTCGCTTCGCGGGCAGCCGGGGCTCACCGATATCCGCAGCAGTCACGTGGGCGCGACGTCCCCCGCCAGCCGCCACAGCCAGACCCTGCCAGACCGCCCGGCCGAAGGCCTCGTCGAAGGGCCAGACGACGCGGACCGCTTCGTGGCCGGCCGGATCGCCGCGGGTGCCGACTACATCAAGATCATCATCGACCTTCCGGGTTTCGACCGGGAAACCGTCACCGCGCTCGCGGCCGCCGCCCGCGTCCGGGGGAGACTCACGATCGCCCACGTCACCACCTGCGCGGCCGTCGAGATGGCACAGCAAGCCCGCGTTGACGTACTGACGCACGCCCCGCTGGACGCGCCGCTGGGAAAGGCAGCGGTGGCGCAGATGCGCGCCGACGGCACGGTCATTGTGCCAACGCTCACCATGATGCAATCCGTCGTCGCCAACCTGCGTAAAGCCGGCCGGGCCGGCCCAGGCGGCCCGGCCTATGAGCCGGCTCGCGACTCCGTGGCGGCGCTGCACCAGGCGGGGGTTCCTATCCTGGCCGGAAGTGACGCCAACCTGACCGCTGGCGTGCCCGCATCACCACCGTTCGGGGAGAGCCTGCACGATGAGATGGAACTGCTTGTTGATGCTGGGTTCTCCCCCGTGACAGCGCTGCGGGCAGCGACTGTCGTGCCTGCGGGCTATTTCGGCCTGCGTGACCGCGGCGCGATCATGCCAGGGATGCGGGCCGACCTCGTGCTGCTGGCAGGCGACCCCACCGCCGACATCCGGGCGACACGCCAGATCCGCCAGGTGTGGTGCGCTGGCGTCACCCGGTATCCCCAGTGACCAGGTCATCTGGATGGCTGGACCGGGGCAATCAGCGGCCAGGCCGCCCGCGACCGGCCCGGCGCACGCAAGTTGCGCTGCGCGGCCAGGGCGGTGCGTGCAGGATTGGAGGTCATCCGCATCTGACCTCGGCTTCTGAGCCGCCCCTCGTGTCATCCTGGGGTCGCTGCCAGCATGCCGCATCAGTGTGGCGGAAACGGCGATCAGGGCCGCGGATCTAGCCGGGTCAGGTGGCCCGCACGCCGCGCATCATGTCGTTGAAGCGCCGGGTGATGGCGATCTCGTCGGGGCGCATCGCGTCGCGCCGGGCGGCCGCACGCTGTACCAGGACCTCCGCCTGGCCGGTCTCCAGTATCTCCATCGTCTCGCTCAGGTACTGCGCCAGTGGCATCGCCCGCGGGTCGGTTGCGTTGACGGCCATCAGTTCCGTCTGGGTGTAGGGCGGTGCGATCTCTAGTACCGCCACCGGCGAGCCTTCCAGCAGGTAACGCAGGGAAAGTGTGTAGGAGTGCAGCGCGGCCTTGGTCGCTGAATACAGGGCCGAGGAGGCCAGCGGCGCGTAGCCCAGCATCGACGTGACGTTGATGATGGCTGCCGACGGCCGCGCGCGCAGGTGGGTGATCAGCGCCGAGATCATCCGGAGCGGCCCGAGCAGGTTCGTGCCGACGATGCCGGTAAGCATCGCGTCGTCCAGGGGCTGGGTCGGGTCATCGCCGAACATGATGCCGGCGTTGTTGATCAGGACATTGAGTTCCGGGAACTGCGAGAGGACCGCCGGCACCGTATCGTCGATGCTCGCCGGGTCGGCGACATCGAGGCGGACCGCGTGGATGCCGGGGTTCGCGGCGGCGACCGCGTCCAGTGCCCCGGCGCGGCGGCCGGCGATGATCACCTGGTTGCCGCGGCGGTGCAGTTCCTCGGCCAGCCCGCAGCCGATGCCGGAACCGCCGCCGGTGATCAGCACGGTGTTTCCGGTCAGGTTCACCGGCTGGACTCGCGATAGGCGTCGTACTGGCGGCGGACGAAGGTCTCAAAGTCGGTTGGCGGCCGCTGCAGCAGCCAGGTGAGCACGTTGGCGTTGCCGACGAAGTCGTGGCTGCTGTAGCGCGAGGTGATCGCCCGGAGGACACGGAGCTGATGGCTGACCTGCGCCGGATCGGCATCGCCGACCCAGGCCCTGAGGTAGGTGTCGGCGTCGATCTGGCGTACCCGGACAGCCCGGCCCAGGACAGCCGAGATGATGTCGCCGAGCTCGTAGGCTGTGTACCGTCCCGGCCCGGCAAGTTCATACGTGGCCCCGGCATGACGGTCAGCGTCGGACAGCACCATCGCCGCGACGTCGGTGACATCGCCCAGATCGACCAGCGACTGGCGGCGGTGCAGCGACCAGGACAGCTCGAACACGCCCCGTTCGAACACTGGCCTCAGCTTGAGCGGCAGCATGTAGTTCGACGGCTGCAGAATGGTGAACTCCAGCCCGGAGGACAGCAGGTGCTCTTCGATGTCCCGCTTGATCTCGTGCTGAACCAGGTCGGTGGTGATCGCATGCAGCACAGAGCTGAACACGAAGTGGGCGACGCCCATGGCCCGGGCCGCGTCGATGAGCGCGATTCCCATGGCACGCTCGCGAGGGTGCAGAGTGGGGCCAACGTGATAAACCTTCTCGACGCCGTTGACCGCCTCGGCCAGCACGGCCGGCTCGCTGAGGTCGCCGGCAACAACCTCCGCTACCCCGAGAGCCCGCAACCGGTGCGCCGACTCCGCGGACTGCACGCATGCGCGTACCGGCAAGTTCGCGGCGAGCAGCTTAGGGACGAGCAGCCGCCCCTGGTTGCCATACGCGGCGGTGACCAGAATCACGGCGCGCAGCCTATCTGACATATTTGATAACAACAAGCGCGGCCGCTGGCGGCCACGCCCACCCGCCGCTCACAGGCCGAGCACGAGGTCATGGTGCGAGCCGAGCTTGGGCAAGCTCGGCAGGGGCCGGGGCCTGACCGGGCCGGGGCGTAGCGAGCCAGGGGGCGGCGGAGCGGCACGCGCCGGGCGGTTACGGCCGCGGGCTGGCGGGTGGGGAAATCACCGGAATGCCCTCGACCAGGGCCTGCTGCAGCCGGTCGGCGGTGGCGACGTCAGGTTTGCGCGCAGCCAGCACATCCGCATATACGAACGACTCGCCCAGCCTGACCAGTGCATAGGCGAGGGCGCCCGGCTCGATCATGGTCACCAGGCCGAACTCGGCGATGTCGCGGCGCAGCAGGCCCTCGACGAAGGCGACGATCGCGGTCTGCACCCGGCCACGCGGGTCCGTGAGCACCCGCAGCGCCAGCGCCGGCTCGTCGTCAAGAAGCCGCCGCAGACCTGGTGACTGGGCCACGATCGCGTTGATGTGCCGGCCGGTGCCGGGCGTGTGCAGCTCACCCTCCGGCCGCTCGGCCTCCCACCGGGCTGCGGCGGCTGCCAGGGTGCGCTCGGTGAGCAGCCACAGTGCTTTGCTGAGCAGTTCCTCGCGGCTGCCCACGCGACGGAACAGGGTGACCCGTGAGATCCCGAGTTCGTCCGCGAGGCCCTGCATGTCGAGGCGCCTGCCGTCCTGCACCCACCGGGCGGCAAGTACCACGGCCCGGGCAGCGCGCATGCTTCCCGGGCTGGCTGGGGCACGCGGGCGGCGCGTCAGTGCATCGGGCGGCATGATGCCGGGTACCCAGATCAGGCACCGCCGGGAGGGACGGGCTTGGTTTCCGCAGCGCGTTTGAACACGCTGTCCGCGATAGCCTGGGCAGCCGGCCCGTACGGCGGCAGGAACGCATCAGCCAGGTCCCCCGAGCCCCGCACTACCACCCCCCGGGGATTGGAGAATTCCCGGAAACCCTCGATGCCGTGATGCCGGCCGCTGCCGCTCTGCCCGACCCCGCCGAATCCCAGCGACGGCAGGGCACCGTGAACGGCACAGACATTGACACACGCCCCGCCCGATGTCGTCTGCCGCAGCACCTCCTCGCTGAGTGCAGGATCAGCGCTGTAGACATAGAGCGCCAGCGGGCGCTCACCAGCATTGATCTTTCCCAGCGCCTCCCCAAGATCCTCATAAGGTATAACCGGCAGGATCGGGCCGAACACCTCTTCCCGCATGATGCGCAGCTGCTCCGGCGGGTCGATGACCAGCAGCAGCGGCAGCCGGCGGGTCGGCCGGTCGCCCTCACCTCCCAGCGGGACTATCCGCGCCCCGCTGGCCTGAGCCTCATCGGCCATTGCGGTGATCCGCTCCAGGTGCCGCTCGGTGATGATGCCGGTGCAGTCAGCCGAGCGCCCGTACCCCGGCAGTTCCTGGGCCACGTACCGCTGTGCGTGCGAGACGAAGTCCTCCAGCTGCGCCCGTGGCACCAGGACGTAGTTGACCGAGATGCACATCTGGCCGTTCTTGACCAGCTTGGTACCGATGATGCTGCGCACACTCCCGGCGTCCACGCTGCCGGGGGTCAGGATGGCCGGGCACTTACCACCGAGTTCCAGTGTTACCGGCACCAGGTTGGCCGCTGCGGCCTTGGCGATCTCACGGCCGATCGCTGCGCTGCCGGTGTACAGCAGGTGATCCCAGCGCAGGGCGGCGAACTCCCTGGCCAGCGCGAGGCCACCGACTGACACTGCGACCCGCTCTTCCGGGAACGCCCCCGACACCATCCGGCGAAGCAAGTCTGCGCAGGCCGGGGTGTAATCCGAGGGCTTGATGATCACGCGGTTGCCTGCGGCGAGCATCTCGGCCAGCGGCCCGAGCGACAGGTCGAACGGGAAGTTCCACGGGACGATGTTGCCCACTACGCCCTTGGGCTGGTATCGCATGGCAGCGCGGGCGGTCCCATACAGCGCGGGGTCGGCGGCCCGCTCGTCATCGGCCATCCACGAGTCGAGTCGTTCTATTGCGTAGGCCGCGCGGCCGGCGACCCCGAGTACCTCCACCAGATCGGCGAACAGGTCCGGGTGCGCACCGAAGTCTTCGCGCATCGCTGCCCGGATGTCATCGCGGTGACCGAGCACCGTCGCGGCCAGGGCCTCCAGGTGATCCCGGCGTTCGGCTGCGGCTGGGTACGGGGCGGCCAGGAAGGCCTGGCGCTGCGCGGCATACAGCCGATGCAGCTCGTCAATGGCCGGGCCGTCGTCCGCCTGGGTGACCGCGGGCGGCAGAAGGGAAGTCATGGGATCTCCTTGGTCTGCGCGGAAGCGGCCATTACGGGTGATACATCTCCCGGAAGTGTTGCACAGCTTTCCGGCTGATGCCATCCTCGATGCCAACGGCCTGACGGCACCGGAAGTGACCAGGAACACCATGCGCACACCATCAACTCTTCCCGCGGATATCGCGATGGGGCATACCGATGTGCTCATCGTCGGTGCCGGGCTGTCCGGAATCGGCGCCGCCTGCCGCCTGCAGACCGGTGCTCCCGGCATCTCTTACGCGATCCTGGAAGCTCGCGGAGCCAGCGGCGGAACGTGGGACTTGTTCCGGTTCCCCGGCGTCCGCTCAGACTCCGACATGTTCACTCTCGGGTACCCGTTCCGGCCCTGGACCCGGGCGCAGGCGATTGCCCGCGGAGACGACATCCTGCGCTACCTGCGCGAGACGGCCGGGGCCTACGGCATCGACCAGAAGATCAGCTACCACAGCAAGGTGGTGGCCGCGAACTGGTCCAGCGCCGACGCGCGCTGGACAGTGACAGTTGAGCACACCGGCAGCGGAACCCGCACCGAGCGCACGTGCGCGTTCCTGTACCTGTGCCCGGGCTACTACCGGTACGACAAGGGCTACACGCCACCATGGGCCGGGCAGGAGAAGTACACCGGCGCGATCGTGCACCCGCAGCACTGGCCGGACGACCTTGACCTCACCGGAAAGCGGGTCGCCCTGATAGGAAGCGGCGCCACCGCGGCGACCATCCTGCCGGCCATCGCGGGCACAGCGGCCAGCGTGACGATGGTGCAGCGCTCACCGTCGTATGTGCTGCCGATCCCCAGCCGCGACCCCGTCGCCGATCTGCTGCGCAAAATCCTGCCTGAGCGCCGCGCGTACGCGGCGGTGCGATGGAAGAACGCGAGGCTCGCGACGGCGATCTACAGCTTCTGCCGCAACCACCCCGCCCGGGCCCGCGCGATGCTGCAGCAGGGCGCCGCCAGGCGGCTGCCCAGCGGTTATGACATCGGCACCCACTTCACGCCCGGCTACGAGCCATGGGACCAGCGGATGTGCCTGGTGCCCGACGGGGATTTCTTCGCCGCCATCAAGTCCGGCCAGGCGGACGTCATCACCGGCCACATCAAGGAGTTCACCTCCACTGGGCTGCGGCTGCGCTCTGGCCGCGAACTCGCGGCCGATGTGATCATCACCGCGACCGGCCTGAACCTCCTCCCGCTCGGCGGAATCCCCATGACGGTCGACGGCGATGCGGTCACGGTGCCGGACCGCGTCGCCTACAAGGGCATGATGCTCGACGGCGTGCCTAACATGGCGTTCGCCATCGGGTACACCAATGCCTCGTGGACGCTGAAGGTTGACCTGGTCGCCTGTTACGTCACCCGCATGCTGCGGTTCATGGCCGAACGGCGGTACGCGACGGTCACTCCGCGGGCCCCGGCGGCTGGGCTGCGCACCTCACCGTTCATCGACATGACCTCTGGCTACTTCGAACGGTCCCGGCACACGCTGCCGTTGCAGGGCGACCGGGCACCCTGGCGGCTGCGACAGCATTACTTCAAGGACGCGGCGCTGTACCGCGGCCGCATCGATCAGCACAACCTGGAGTTCGGTCGCGCGCCTGCGCCGGTCCAGACCGCACGCTGACCATGGAGAACGGGGCATTGAGCCGCGCGCGTGGACACTCGAGGGCTGGCCGGACAAGCGGCGCTCGTCACGGGGCAGCTTCCGGCACCAGCCGCTCTCTCGCGCATGCACTCGCCGCCCGGGGCGCCCCGGTGCACGCGGCCGACATCAACCGGGCCGGTGCGGAAGCTGTTGTCAAGAAGATCGCCACCGCCGGCGGCGCGGCCGCCGCCCCATGCCGTAGACGCTGCCAACCCCGGCGCAGTCCGCGGATGGGCCGACACCGCGTTCGCGGGCGGCCCGGCGGGCCCCCTCCGGGCCATGCAGCGGCGAGTTGTTGGGAGCGATCATGGATTTCAACCTGGCTGTCATCCTCACAGAATCAGCACGCCGGGCTCCGGGTAAGACGGCGGTAATCCTCGGTGAGGCCACTATCACCTACGGCGAGCTGGACACGCTGTCGGATCGTGCCGCCGCCGGCCTGTCGGTGGCCGGCCTGCAGGCCGGTGACAGGGTAGGGCTGCAGTTGCCGAACATCACCGAGTTCGTCGTCGCCTACTTCGGCATCCTCAAGGCCGGCGGGGTGGTCGTGCCGATGAACCCACTGCTGAAGGCACGGGAAATCGAGTTCCAGCTCAGCGACTCAGGGGCCCGCACACTGATCACCCATGGCGGGTCCCTGGGCGAGGCCGCGAAAGCCGCTGAGGCAGCCGGGCTGGGCACGCTGTATGTCGTCGGCGACGCGGACGGCGTGCCATCGGCCGCGGCGTTCGAGAGGCTGCTGGCCGGCGGTCCTTCCAGCCCCCAGCTCACCCCGGTCAGCCCAGCTGACCCGGCAGTGATCATCTACACGTCCGGGACGACCGGCGCCCCGAAAGGCGCCGTGCTGTCGCATTTCACCTTGTACATGAACGCTGACCTGTCCGGGCGGCTGTTCGAGGTCAATGACAGCGACGTCGTGATCGTGGTGCTGCCGCTGTTCCACATCTTCGGCCTGTCATCCATCATGAACGTCTGCGTGTTGCTGGGCGGCACCATGTCGCTGGTCCCGCGATTCGACCCGGTGGCTGTCCTGGCGACGATCCAGCGGGACCGGGTGACCATCTTCGAGGGCGTGCCGACCATGTACGTCGCGCTGCTGAATGCTCCCGGCCTGGACCGCTATGACCTGTCATCGCTGCGGGTCGCTGTGTCCGGTGGGGCGCCGATACCGGCGGAGGTCATCGACGCCTTCGAGCACCGGTTCGGGGTGGCGATCCTGGAGGGGTACGGGCTGTCGGAGACCTCCTCCACCACCACGTTCAACGTCAGCGCCGCCGAGCGCAAGGTCTACAGCGTGGGCAAGCCGATCTGGTCTGTGCGTGTGCAGATATGGGACGAGCAGGGACGCCCGCTGCCGCCCGGCCCCGATCATGTCGGCGAGATCGTGGTCCGCGGCCCGAACGTGATGACCGGCTACCACGCAAACCCCGAGGCGACCGCCCAGGCTTTCGCCGGCGGCTGGTTCCACACCGGCGACCTCGGCTATTTCGACCTCGATGGGTACCTGTTCATCGTCGACCGGATCAAGGACCTGATCATCCGCGGCGGCTACAACGTCTACCCGCGGGAGGTGGAGGAGGTGCTTTACGCTCACCCCGCCGTCGCCGAGGCCGCCGTCGTCGGCGTACCAGACGCAAAGCTGGGTGAGGAAGTGCACGCCATCGTCACGATCAAACCCGGTCAAACGGCCACCGCGGCTGAGCTCACGGATTACGTCAAGCAGCGGGTAGCCGCCTACAAGTACCCGCGCAGCATCGAGTTCCGCGACAGCCTCCCCAAGAGCGCCACCGGCAAGATCTTGAAGAAGAATCTGAGACAGCCGTAACCGGGCGTCGGCGCTCCGGGGCGGGCCACAGCCGCGAGAGCGGACGCCAAGACCCTGATGAGCCGCGCCGGCGATCAGCGTTCGCTGTCGGCGCGCGCGCGCCGGGCCCGGGATACGCTCACCGGCGGCCGCTGCAACCGGTACCGCCTGCTCGATCGCGGCCAGATCAGCAGCGGTGAGGCCAGCTCGGCTGCAGGAAGCGCTTCGGGGATCCGTTGCCGAGTCCGCGTGCCGACAAGGGCGACCATGTCGTCCCATTCTCAAGCCCTGTCAAAATCCATTCAGGCATCCGTATCCCACGGTATACCTGAATGGTTTCCAGGAAGCCCTTGTGGCCGATCGCAATGCGGCGGCTGACCGAGACCGGGAGCCTGCTCAAGACGCCACCGGCAAGGTCGTCCAAACGAATTAGGCCCCTCCTGGCACGGCCCGGCCCTAGGCTTTCGGTTCCCGGAGCGATGTCGGCAGGAGCGTCTGCCCGCCTCAGCGTACGGCTTCGGGCGCCGTGGCCGGGCTCGCCGGGTCGATGATGATTTTCGCGTGCTTCCCGGGGTCTGCCAACGCATCGAAGGCGGCCTCGATGCCGGCCAGCCCAACGGTTCCGGTGGCGATCGGCGCCGCGTTCACCTTGCCCTCGGCGAGCATATGAAGCGTGTCGCGGAACTCCAGCGGTGTGTAGCCGACGACGAACCGCAGATCGATCTCCTTGTTGATCGCCAGCACCGGCCGGATGGTGTCTGGTTCCAGGCAGACCCCGGCCACCACCACGCGCGAGAACAGCGGCGCGCTTGCGATGATGCCGTCCAAGATGCCGGGAACACCGACGCACTCGAAGATCACTGGGTGCTTCGGCTTCCCGCCCAGCGTCTCACCGAGGCGCCAGACATGCTGCCATGGCACCGGCAGGGGCCTGAGCTTCTCCATCGTGCCGATTGCCAGCCCGACGGCGGCCGGGAGAGTCGTCAGGAAGCCGCGGTCTCCCGGTGCCTCGTACGGCGATGCTTCGCCCGGGTTTAGCACGATATCCGCGCCGCAGGCACTGGCGAGCTGCCGCCGGCCAGCGGAGAAATCACTCGCCACGACCGTGCGGACGCCGCGGGCCTTGAGCATGCAGATGACTGACAAGCCGACGGGCCCGCAGCCGATCACGATGGCCACGTCATTCTTCTTGACCTCCGCGCGGCGGACCGCGTGCCAGCCGACGGCCAGCGGCTCGGTGAGGACGGCGAGGTTGGATGACAGGCCGTTCGGGAGCGCGAACATGAGCGACTCCTCGACCACCACCTGTTCGGCATACCCGCCCGGCGCCGCCGCACAGAGACCGATCGCGTGCAACTCGTCTCCGCGGCGGGTGAGCGGCACCGCCACCACGGTGGTGCCGGCCGGGATCTTCTTCCGGGTCGCTGGGCCGTAATCGGCGATCTCGCCGACGAACTCGTGGCCAAGCACCACCTGCTGACTGGAACGCATGAAACCCTGGTAGCCGATTTCCGCCAGCACCTCGGCCTCCGCGTCGGCGTGATGACGGACGTGCAGGTCGGAACCGCAGATACCGCAGCCAAGGACGTTGATGACAACCTGGCCGGGGCCCGGCTGCGGATCCGGCAGGTCAACGAGCTTCAGCTCGGAATGCTGGCAGGTGACCGCCTTCACCGCACGGCCTCACTCATGCGGCAGGAAGCTGGGGTCGAAGGGCGGCAGCGGCTTGATCAGCGGTTCGAGCAGCTCGCCTGCCTGCTTGGCGGTCAGCACGTCGGCGGGATCGAGCTTGATGAGAGCACGCTCGGCGTCGTCGAATTCCCACAGGTCCTCGCCGATCAGGCGGCACTGGTCGTCATACGGCCAGACCATGACCATCTGGAAACGCTCAAGGTACATCGCGCCGGCGTCGGCCTCGACGCCGGACGCCGCGAGCTCGGCGCCCAGCCGTTGCTGGTAGCCGATGCCCCGGCCCACGATCAGATGGTCGCCGACTGCCACGGTCTCGTCCTCGACGTAGAAGACGCACTGATCCGTCTGTGTCCAGTGCTGGTAAACCGCCTCCACCTGCGGGCGGCCGTCCAGCGTGAACCTCGGCTGCCCGATCAGGCTGAACCGGTAGAAGGGATGCTCAACGGTCATCTCGGGCGCGAAGATCTCCTGGTAGCGTCCCGCCGATTCCAGGTACCGGTGCCGGAGATAGGACTGGAGCAGATACCGGTGGCGAGGGTTCTCGGTAACCCCCAGGACCCGCTCAACTGCGGCGTTCTGGTCCCTGATGTCGAGTTGCTTAGTGCCGAACCGCGGCATTACCTGTCCTCTCGTTCAGCAGGCTGGTTATTCGAGGCCGGGCGCAGTCCCGGCGCGGGGACTGCGCCCGGCTTAGTCCCGGGCTATCGCGCGGACTGGGCTTCAGCTGTTGAGCTTGGCCAGTTCGGCCTGGACCATGACCTCGTGCTCGGCCTCGTCCCGGCGGGCGTCGCGCGGCCGCCACCGGCCGCGCAGCATCGGGATGGACAATAGGAAGAACACGATGCCGCCGAAGCAGATCCAGTACCACGTCTTCCACTGCCCGGCGGTCTGCGCGGCGGCCTTGGCCACCGCGGCGCCATGCGCTTTCAGGTAGGCCAGCGCTGACGGCGGGACCCTGGACAGCGCCGTCAGCTGCGCCGAATACGGCGCCATGGCGGTCAGCTCCGCCGAGTAGGGGGCGATCGTCTTCAGGTCCGCCGCGTACGGGGCGACGGCCTTCAGCGCGGGCGCGACCGCGATCACGCCGTCGATGGCCGCCTTGTTGGCCGAGATCGTGGTGAGAATCTTGACACCCTTGGCACCCCCGCCGGCCGCGGCGACCGCCTGCGCCTGCAGCGAGGCGGGGATCTTGGCCGGGTTCGTATAGCTGGCCAGCTTGGCGAACAGCGCCGGGTGGGCCTCGATCACCGCGAGCTCAGGCGCGAACTTCGACGCGTTCGCCAGCTGGGTGGCGTCCTTTTGCGCGGTGGCCAGCACTGCCGGCGGGATCTTCGACGCGGTGGCAACCACCGACGGAGGCACCTTCTGTGCGGCCGCCACGACACTTGGGTGCGCGCTGGCGAAGGCCAGTTCGCTCTTGTACCTGGCCGCGTAGGCCGAGACGGTGGCACCGTAGTCCACCAGCGGGGTCACGGAGTTGATCACGACCGGGATGATCAGGAACGAAACGAATACCACGACCCGCAGGATCCAGCCCCAGATCGCCAGGCCGGTCGCCGTGAGCGCCGGATTGCGGGCCTCCACGGTCTCGGTGAAGCTGGCCATCCACGGGGTGTAGGCCACCCCCAGGCCGAACGACAGCACCGCCAGCATGATCGCAAGCGCGTAGTAGCCGGGATGATGGCCGGCCTGCTCCAGGTACACCACCGTCATTACCGCGGCCACTACCCCGCCGATCACCATGAACGGTTTGCGCACCCGGAACCGGTCGGAAATGAAACCGACCAGGATCACCGCGATGACATTGAAGCCCCAGTTCCAGTTGCCCAGCCCGTTAGCGTCCTTGACCGAGAACCCGAACACCGTGGTCAGGTAGATCACGGCGAACCCGACGGCCGTGTAGTAGATGAGCAGCATGACCGAGACGGCGAACGCGGAGACGACGATGTCAGGCTTGAGCAGCTGGCGGAACGGATGCCGGAGCGCGGCTTCGATATCCGCCTCGCTGAGCCCCTTGGCTCTGGCCTCGACCAGCGCCCGGTCGCGAACCGTCACCATCAGCTGGTCACGCAGCCGCGGAGACAGTTCCCTGAGCCCGACCAGGGCGATCAGGAACACGACGATCCCGGCGATGCCAGAAATGCGGTACTCGTGAGTCCAGAACCGTGAGCTGGTCACGACGGCGGGAATGGTGGCGCTCCCGACCACTGCGACGATCAGGCTGCCCAGCACCGGCCCGCTGGTCCAGAAGCCCATGGCGGTGGCCCGGCCCACCTGCGGGGAGAAGTCGCGGATCAGCGCTGGTGTGGCGACCAGGCAGACGCCCTCAACAAAGCCAACCACGAAAGTCTCGATGCCGAACGCCCACTGGGTGGTGGCGGTCGGCAGGATGAACGCCACGAAAACCCCGGTGAATAGCAGGCCGAACACCACCAGATTGGCCCGGCCGAAACGGTCGGCCAGCCCGGCGAACAGCGAGCCAAAAGCCCCGATCAGATTCGCGAAGGCCAGAATCACCACGTAGAACGTGAAGCTCATGTGCAGGTTGCTCAAGAGCAGCGTAGACACCGATCCGCCGACATAGAGCTCGTAATACAAGGTGATCGTGGCCAGCACAGTGAGGGCCAGGTACATCACCCTGGCCGGAGTATCCGGGTAGGTGTCGAGCTGTCTGCGCCACAGCCGTGACGGCTCCCAGTAGCGGTTAACACCCCGGCCTTCCGTGACCACGCTCATGCTGACCTCGCCATCATCACTGCCGGCGTATGCCCGGCGGCCCCGGGCGCCGAAGTCACAGTATCTGCACTACGAGTGCAAATTCAATGGCCCGATGCCAGGCTGTTACCACATCGAGTCACCGGCAGGGATACCCCGGGGGTTAGCGGAACCCGGCCTCGGCGAGCAGCGCGGTGAATGTCGAGCCCAGCAGCTGCGTTGACTGGTCCGGGTCCAGGCCGAGCTCGTCCCGCAACGACTCCCAGAATGACCAGATACTGATCGCATGCAGACGGTCGAGCAGTTGCTGACGCCGCGGTCCGGCGAGCTCGGCCAGCTCCCGCGCGAAGACCACCTCGAGCTCCGCCTTGGCTATCGCCAGCGTCCGGGTCTTGTTGCGCCGGAGCTGCTCGGAGAACGGCGCGTGCAGGCGGGCCGCTCGCCAGCTGGGAGTCATCTGTTCCAGGATCCGTGCACGCTGGCCGGTGAACAACGCGATCCGCGCGGCCAGCGGCTGGTCCGGGTCGATCTGCATCATCAGCGACTGCAGAATCTCGTTGTCGCGGCGGTTCGCCTCGACCAGCAGAGTCTCCATGTCAGCGAACTGCTGCCAGACCGTACGCAGCGACACACCCGCCCGCTCAGCAACCCGCGGGGCGGTCGGGCGCAGATCCCCCTCGGCATGCAGAGCGCGCATCGCGTCGACGATCGCTCGGCGGGACCGGTGCGACCGAGCCACCCGGCCGTCCGCTGGCTCGCTGTTACTGAGCGGCTGGCCGCGGCCTTCCAGCCGTTTGGCAGCATTCTTCACAGTCGACATGTCCTTCACCCAGTCTGAGCCCGGCCCGGCGCGCTCTTGGTGCGCGTGGTCATCGTAAACCGGAACTTCTGGCAGTCCGCGCCAGTCCGCTCCGGCGACGTCCGCGGCCGCCGCGCCAGCCCTTGCTCGCCCAGGCGTTCGTATCGGCTGAAGCTCTCCTGTTCGACCAGAGCGCGCAGTGCCGCCTTAGTGGGCTACCGGTGGTGCGCCGGCCGGTGAGGGCTGCGATCGACACCCAGCGCTACTGTCGCGCGCGAGGCATTACCGGCTTGGGAGCATCAGCGGCGTGACTGCGCCCGGGTCGGCGGGACCCGTGAGCGAGACCGCCGTGCTGCGATCAGCAGGACCCATCAGCGGGGTAACGGTGGCCGGGGTGGCCCGGCCCATCAGCAGGGGAATGGTGCCCGCGGTGGCCGGGCCCATCAGCGGGCTGGCGCGACCGTGGTCGGCGGGACCCATGAGTGGGACCGCTGTACCTCGCTCATCGGCTCGGTCAAGGATGAACCTGGGCAGGGAGATCTCAGGGACCTCCACGTCTGGGTATGTACTGCGCGTGTTCACTGCGTTCCTTTCCGTTGACCGGGCCCACGCCCGGCGTTCAGTCTGCTGCGTTCTCTTCTCCGCTATCTCGCGGCGGCAGTGAGCGGGACGGAGGCCGGCCGCAGGGTTCGCGGAGCCCTTACCAGCGCAGACACAGACGTGATGTGCAGGGCGAACAGCAGCGGCACGGCGGCTGTCGGGATCAGCGCGAGCGGCAGCTCGCTGATCGGCGCACCGGACGGGGTGACGTTTATCAGCTGGAATCCGATGAGGGCGCCGAGGGTCAGCGCCACGACCAGATCGGTCATACCGAACGCGTTGAACCACAAGGCGGCGCGGCGGCCGCTGCCCTGCGCGAGCTTGCGCGCGACCAGCGGCGCAGCGATACCGGCAGCGACGTCGCCCAGGCCCGCGGGCAGGGCGAACAGCGCGGGCAGATGACCGAGGGCCATGGTGGCCAGGAAGGCCGTCCCCTCGACCGCCCGGAACGAATGCGGAAGCTCCAGGCGGTTCACCATGCCGGGCGCCGCCAGGGCGCGCGCCACCACCGGGATCCGGCGCAGCACCAGCAGCGTGCCAAAGAAGCCGGCCACCGCGACCGGCAGCCACGGCACCCCGTGGCCGAGCCGCGCGTGGTACCAGCCGTGACCCGCGATCACCGCACTGGCCGTGAACCAGCCGCCGAGCACGACGGCCGCGCCACCGGCGAGCAGCGCCGCACGCGTCCGGCCCAGGCCGTCGCGCACCGCGCCGCCGTACAGCACAACGCAGGTCGCGGCCGGGATCGCGATGATTCCGGCGATGGTGATCGCCCAGAGATACCCAGGTGGGTCGTACATGGCATCCTCCCTGATCGAATTCAATATCTACAAGATAGTAGGTTGTAACTAGTATCTGTCAACTCGTATCATGGGGACATGACCCGGAACGTTCGCACTTACGGCCACTTCTGCCTGACCGCGCGCTCCCTGGAGCGCGTCGGCGACCGGTGGAGCCTGCTGGTGATCCGCGACCTGCTCACCGGAGCCAAGAGGTTCACCGACCTGATGGACCGCCTCGGCGGGATCACCCCCAAGACGCTCAGCCAGCGCCTGCGCGAGCTTGAGGATGCCGGGATCGTTGCCCCCGACCGCGAGCCGGGGCGCCGGGAGGTCTGGTACCGCCTCACACCGGCCGGAGCCGACCTGCGGCCCGTCCTCGACGCGCTCAGCCGGTGGGGGCTACAGCATGCCTGGCGGCGGCCCCAGGCCGGCGAGCCACTGCACGCCGAGCACCTGCTCCGTTCCGTTACCCAGGCCATCGACCTCGCCGCCGGCGACCACGAACCAGCCCGCTGGCACTTCCGGCTCGACGGTGCGGACTACCTGGTCGAAAGCGACGGCCACCAGTGGTCACTCGCCGCGGGGGCCCCGACCGCGCCGGCCGACGTCACGATCACCGCGCCCACCCAAGCCCTCACCGCCCTCATCTTTGCCGGGTCAGATACCGGCATCGACATCACCGGCGAAACCGGGGCAGTCCAGCGATTCCGACGGCTGATCCGCACCATGGCCACCATCGTGCAGCCCGTCTAAACCGGAACCGTGGGGGCCGGCGGTCACGTACGGCACACCTTCAGAACCGCATGTTCTCTTTGTGCGGGGACCTTCCGTGAGACCTTGCAGGCAGGCCGGCTGTGCTCACCGCGTGTCTCGACCGTGACCGTGAGGTTACGACCAGGCGGCAAGTGTCACAGTTCTCGCGGAACGAGAATTTGCCCAGGTGGCACCCCAGAAGCGGCTGAAACGATGCTATCGGGCGCGCCGCTAATCTGCCGCTACATCAGCCCGCCGTTGGTGAGCGACCGCTGAGACTGGTTCCGCTGCGGCCGAACCAGCCGCCCCCGCCCGCCGTTACAGTCTGTAGGAGGTAGGTAAGAGTGACAGTGGGACCAGTGCCGGGTAGACCAGTCGCCGGCTCCGGCGCGGCGCGGGCCTCGGATGCGGACCGGGAACGCACTGTCGAAAAGCTCAGCGCGGCGTTCGCAGAAGGCCGCCTAACCAAGGAAGAGCATAGCGCCCGGGTGGACCGAGCCTATGGCTCGCTGACCTACGCCGAGCTTGCGGCATTGTCTGCCGACCTGCCCGCTGGGCCGCAGGGAACGCCGCCAGCCCAGGCAGCCGCCTCTGTAGCCGCAGTCGCCCCGCGGGCTAACCCGTTGGCGGTCGCATCCCTGGTTTGCGGGGTCATCCCGCTGGCGCCCGCCACGCTCGCTGCGATCATCTTGGGCATCGGGGCGCACCGCCAGATCCGGCGGACCGGCGAGCGCGGCGGCACGCTCGCCACAGCCGGGCTTACGCTGGGCGTGTTCTGGCTGGTGCTGACGGTGCTTGTCCTTGTCATCTTCTAGAGTCCGCGCTCCCTGTGACCGGCGGGACGTTGTGCTGTCCGGAGGAGCCGTGCTGGCGTGATCAGGGGTGACCGGTAGGGCAGCCAATGCGGAGCACGTTGTCCGTCGGCGGACGACAACGGAATAAGGCGGGAGGAACACTTGTAACGGTTGATCGCGGCCTGGTTCTGGGCGTCCGGAGACGGCCCGAAGACGATCTTCACCGGTGGGGCTATCGTGGCTGCGGGTGCGTAAGGTGCTGCTGCCGGGGTCACGACGCTTGCGTGATTGGTCGCGCGGGTGCCGCGACGAGCCGGCTGCGGGATCACCTGGCGGCCCACCCGGCAATGGTCACGAGCCGGGCGGGGCGAAGGAGGGTCGGTCGAAGACCAGTACGGTCCGGGTGATCTTCCCGGCGGAGACGGCGAAGAATTCGGCGGTGGGCGCGTCGGTGACCGTGGCGGTGCGCGGGTAATACATCAGCACCGCGGTCTGGCTATCGCCAAACGAGGCGATCATCTCCACCCCGGTGAGCTGCCCGGCGAACCCGGCCAGGAACTGCCGGTAGGCGGCCGCTCCGGCGACGTGCCTGCCCGGCGCCTCACACACGATCTGGTCGGCGACGAGTTTCATGGCCTGGTCGATGTCCTTGCTGGTCCAGGCCTGGTGGTAGGCCAGCGCGGTGGCCAGGGCCGTCGGCGGGTGCTCGGTCATCGTGTCCCCCTTGGCTGGTGATCATCTCATGTGCAGTATCTCGCTCATCGCGATCCGGCGCGGTCGCTGGGCAGCGGGTCCGCGAGGCGGGTGCGGCACGCCAGACATCGCCTCAGCTTGAGCACGGCGCCGGGCGACCGGCGGTTCATCGCCCGCGTCACGCTGGCACACACGGCGGGCTGACCGGGCAACCGTCGAACCACGACAGGTCCCTACGCTGAGCGATCCGTTATCGGGCAGGGGCTGGTCCCAGCAGGTCCCAGCGGTTGCCTGCGACGTTGACGAAGACGACGACGTGACCGTACGGCTCCCGCCGCGGCTCGGTGACGAACGCGACCCCGGCCTTGCGCATGCGGTCATAGGCAGCCGCGAAGTCATCGACGCAGGAACAGTCCGATGCGGCCGGCGAACTGGTCGCCGACCGCGCGCGTTTGGCGTTCACCGTCGGCCTGTGCGAGCAGCAACGCAGTCGTCGCACCCGGCGGTCGCACGACGACCCAGCGCTTCGGACGCCCGTCGTTGGTCAGCGACGGGGAATCCTCGACGAGCTCGAAGCCGAGGGCGTTGACGAAGAACCGGATCGCATCGTCGTAGTCATCGACGATCAATGAGAACTGCTCAAGATGCACCTTCGGTAGTCAACCACGGCGACCGGATGTTGCTGGGACCGGCGGGTTTCGAGGTGGCGTCTCGCAGACGAACGTCCGCGGCTGCTGCTGCTCGTTGACGCGCTGTGGGACGTACGATCTTGACCATCCCGTATGCCGTTCGGCCTACGGCACAACGTCCCGATGCCAAATCAACCCGGCCGCGGCGTCCGCTTCGCTCAGGCGTTTGAACCTGTGCGAACGAGCCACTCCTGGAGCAGCCCGGCTAGTAGCTCCGGCTGCTCGTGGGGCAACGCGTGGCCTGCGCCGTCGAGGACTGCGAGAGTCGCTCGCGGGTAGTGGTCGAGCAGGTCGATAGCTGCGGCGTACCCGACAGTCGAGTCCTGCCGCCCGGCGACGACGAGCGTGGGCCTGCCGTACGCCGGACCCTCGGGCAAGGCGAGTTCCCAGCGTTCGCCGATCCGCTCCATCGCGGCCGCGTCGGTGAGGGGGATTGCCGGCGCGACGAAGCGCTGGTAGCGCTCGAACATCGCGGGCGTTTGCACGACGAAGTAGCCGCGGAACTCCTCGTCGCCAAGGTCGTTCGCGGCGACCACAGGGCGGTGCTCGGGGACGTCGCGCACGCCGGTCAGAAGGGGACAGACGAGCGCGAGCCCGGCGACCCGGTCAGGCCGGCGCACGGCGAACCCGTGACCGTAGTAAGCGCCGGCGGAGTGGCCTATAAGCAGGACGGGTTCCTGACCGACGATCTCATCGGTGAAGCCGAGCAACGTGTCGAGGACGTCGTCGGCGCTCCGCAATGTCGCGGGCGCCGGCGTCTGCCCCATGCCCGGCAAGTCGGGATAGATGCGCCGAAGGCTGCCCTGCGCGCCAAGGGCAGGCTCGAAGCATGCCTCGGCCTCGCGGTGATCGACGCCGGCGCCATGCAGCACCAGCACGGGCTTACCCTGACCGTGCTCGGCGTAGTGCACCGCGACGTCGCCCGCTCGACATTCCATAGCGCGACACTAGCTTGATCCGCACTGAACTCCGACCGTGCGATGCGACTCGTACCGGTAGACCATCCGCTTGCACGACGCGCGCTGACCTTCAGCCTCAGCCGGCGTGACTCATGGACGTCATCGCCTGATCGGGGACCGGAGGTGAGTGATGCTGTCCGGCGCCACGATGACATCGGCGCGGTCCGGCGGGCGACACGGCTCGGTGCTGAGATCCCCGATGAGAGCCGGTGTAGGCTGCCGGCATGAGCACGCGGGAGGACTACCCAGCCGGGGTGCCGTGCTGGGTTGACACCAGCCAGCCCGACCCCGCCGACGCCGCCCGGTTCTACTCCGGGCTCTTCGGGTGGCAGACCGAGGACGCGATGCCCCCCGACGCTGGGACTCACTACTACATGGCCCGCATCGATGGCCGGGACGTGGCCGCGATCTCCTCGCAGCCCCCCGGCGCACCGCCGCAGGCGGTGTGGAACACCTACATCCGCGTCGAGTCCGCTGACGACACCGCAGCCCGAGTACGCGAGGCGGGCGGGCGGGTGCTCTCCGAGCCTTTCGACGTGTTTGACGCGGGCCGGATGGGCGTGTTCGCCGATCCCGAGGGCGCAGCCTTTTGCGTATGGCAGCCCGGATCGCACCGCGGCTCGGCGGCGGTCAACGAGCATGGCGCTGTGAACTTCAACAACCTGCACACCGACGATGTCGAGGCCGCACGGGCCTTCTACGGCGCCGTGTTCGGCTGGACGACAATCGACGCCGGCTCGCCGATGTGGGCTCTGCCGGGCTACGGCGACCATCTCGAGAAGCTCAACCCCGGCATGCGCGCGGGGATGAAGCAGATGGGCGCACCCGAGGGTTTCGAGGACGTCGTAGCGACGACCTTGCCCCGCGAGGGCGGCCCAGCGCGCTGGAGCGTGACCTTCGCCGTTGACGATGTGGACGCGATCACTGCGCGAACGCGCGAACTCGGAGGCTCAGTCCTCGCCGAGCCGCAGAATGCGCCGTGGGTGCGATTCGCCGTCCTTGCCGACCCGGCTGGCGCGTCCTTCACCGCCAGCCAGTTTGTCGCGGAGAACCGCTAGACGATCCGCTACTGCGATGCGTGCGAGTTGACAAGGGCGCGAGAGCTAAACCCGTTCCACCATGTCTCGATCCCGCATGGCGGATCAGACGCGTGATTGGGCGGGGGGACGCTGGAGGAACCACTGCGCGATACCCGGCATGCGTTCTTCGAAGTTGCCGGGGGCCGAGACGTTGAGCATCCCGGCACGCTCCGACCCGCGGTTCTCGAAGTCATGAATTACGTTCCCCGGTACAAGGACGAACGACCCGGTGCCGGCCTCGATCCATTCGGTGCCGACCAGCACGCTCATCGTGCCGGCCAGGACGTAGAACACGTCGTCCTCTGGATGTGAATGCGGGCCGGGCCCCTTCGTGTACGGATCGAGCCACCACTCCGAGATCGAATACATCTGCCGGGTCTCCGAGCCGTCGGCCTTGAAGACCGCCGATAGGCGACCCATCGGATACGGCCGGCCCTCGCCTGGTCCCAGCACCACCGGACGCCGTTCCATGCTGTTGCCCCCATCGGTCATCGTCGCTCCTCCGTTCGTCCGCCAGGCTAGCTCCGCACAGGGGGGAACAGCGGGAAGACAAGCAAGCAGTGCCGGTGTGGTCAGCCGAGTAGGACGATGGTGTACCCGCCGAAGACCTGTCCTTGCTGGCTAGCGCTGACGCGGTACACGTGCGCCTGACCCGGCGGCGGCATGGTGTCGCCCGTGGTGAATGTGACCTGTTGGTCGTCCCCAAGGACTTGTTGCGTTGTCGCGGCACCCGTTATCGACGGGCCGCCGCCAATCGTGGTGGGTGCCCCCAACAGCACGTCCCCCGTAGGCGCCGCCTGTGCCGGGAACTGGCCGCGCGTCCCGGTACGGAGTTGCAGCCACGGCATCTCGTTCGGAGCGGCACGGGTCACTGCGACTTGGGCAGGTTCGCTGAATACTTGCCCGACCTGGAGGTTCACCGGCGCTGGCAGCAGCAGCAGCTCATCGGCCAAGCGCGCCAGGGGAAGCAGGGCTTGGTCGCCAGCCGCGACCACGTGGATGTTGCGCTGGCCGACGTGCCGATTGAGCGATGCGTCCCACGGAGGGTCACCCAGCCCGTCGCTCGTCTCGTCCCACACCCGGACGAGAAGGCACTCATGGCCACCGTTGACGAACGTCGGGACCCACGGGGTCGGGCACTTGACCACGGCATGCGATCGGCCACTGCCGCGGGCGCCGAGCGCCACCACCGTGACCCCGATCAGGTGCGCGCCAGTGGCATTGATGCCAAGCGCCGGGTCGCACCAGTAGAACTCGACGACGACGTTAGGCGCCTGGGCGATGCCGAAGTTCCAGACGTGGGCGTAGAGAGTCGTCGGCTTCCCAGCCTGCGCCGTCTGGCCGAGCTCGGGTGGGATGGGTGGCGCGACAGCCGGGTCGGCGTCGGCTAGCAGAAGGATGTCCGGGCTCTCCCAGAACGGGCCGACGACCGGCCGCGCGCCCAGATCGCCGGCGTTGGCGCGCAGGAACAAGAACGGCAGGAACAGGTCCCCGCGTGGGCCAGGCCAACTGTTCCAGGGCGGAGTACTGAAGTCGCACGGGTCGAGTTGGCCGTTCGGGATCACGCCGGTGGAAGTGCCATAGTGGCGGGCCGGCCGGTTCGGGTTCTTCCAGCCGAGGGTGATCCCGCCCGAGCGGGTGTTGACTCCGCTCGAGGTACCCACACCGTCGTCGTAGCTGTGCTCACGAACTTGGCACTCGCTGGGACAATGGCCGTGTCCATGGCAGCCGCAATCGTTGTGATGGCACTGGTGCGCAGCGTGCTCGTGCGGATGACAGTGGCAGGCACACTTGTCGTGTCCGTGGCATCCGTGCGGATGATGCCCTTGGCCGTGGCACCCGTAGTCTCCCTTGCCTCCGCCATCGCCGCCACCAGGGCCGCCGCCTCCGGTGCGACCGGCACAGTCGCGATCGGCGACGCCAGCGGCGATCACGGCCGACTGAGGTCCCCATTCAGCGGCCGCGGCCGCCCACGCATCAGTCATGATCCACCCCCAGGCGACTCGCTCTGCCCGGCCGGGCTGGCTGGCCCGCCGCTAGGCGGACGCTCTTCGATGATGATGACGGGTGGCGCGTTGACGTAGTCGAGCTGCATGGGAGTGTTGGGGTTCCACGTAGCCGCTGCCTCATGAAGCCCGTCGTCGCCAAGCCAGGGCTGGACCACCGGCAGCTGGTAGGAGAAGTTCATCGACGTATGGCCATGCGGAGGATGGTCGTCGCGTCGGATCCAGTCCCACGTCAGGTAGCCGTACGCGCGGTCGGCATCGAGATTGAACTGCGTCTGATAGTTCGTGTCGTTAACGAGGCGCCCGATGAGATACGCCGAGAACGGCACCGGATCACCGAGCGGGCTGACCCGGGCGCGCGCCTTGCCGATGAACTGCTCGTTGAGCTCGTCGGTCTGCCACGGCGACTGCGAATTCTCGTATTCGTTGCGTCCGTCGGCGTTGAACCCGGCCGTCGTCCGGAAGAACACCTGGTCCGGCGTAGTGCCTTCGGCGTAGGGGCCCGGCCGCATCGGCCTGAAGGGCCCGGGAGGCCCGGGTTGGTTATGGCATTTGCTCGGGTCATACGTCTCCGTCGGAGTCGGCACCTCCGTGTTATCGCCGCCGCTCTCACGCTCGCTGATCGCCGGATACGCCCACGGCCGGTGGTACTCCCACTCGTCGGCGGGGCTGCCGTCGGCGTGGAACTGCAGCACTGGGTAGTACGGCATATTCGGGTCGCGCACCGAATGGCTAACGACGACGTCCCGGTTACTATCGACGGCGCCGAACGGATCGATCGCGTCGGCGAGCGCCTGCTTGAACGTCCCATCAATGGTCGCACCAAGAGTGATCAACGGCAGGTCGATCTCGTTCGGCCACTTCAGTTCGCCGTTGTCGGCGTAGCGCTGCTCCTCGTGCGGCATGAACACCCCGGTGTGCGCCATCACGTCGTGAGTCTTGGTGGCGATATCCCACATCTTCATGGCGAGCTCGTACAGCTTGGCTCGTACGGGGAACGTCCATGGGCTGAGCCCCATCTTGATCAGGTCGCCGATCAGCTTCACGACGGCCGCGAGTTCCTTGACGATCCACTGAATGAGCGCGATGAAGATGTCACACGCGTCTTCGATCGGGTTGGAGCTGTCCACACCCGAGAAATCGGGTGGCTGGAACAGGTTAGTGAAGTCAGACTGCGGCGGGACGATCACGAAGTCGGGACGGCGCGGCTTGGGCAGTTCCCACCCACCGTTGAAGTTCAGCTTGTACAGCGTGATCATCACCCGGTACGCGGTCGCGACCTCCCAGGGCAGCGGGAAGCCCCGTGGCACCGGGAAGGGCGGAGGCGGCGTGATGTCATCGAGCAACTCGTTGAACGGGCGGTCGAGCCCGTGCCCGGTCACTGACTCCACGGCCGACGCCAGCTTGCCCTGATCGATCTGCTGCTGATACGCGTCGCCCTGGTAGATCAGCGGATGCGGATGATCGGTAAAGGTTTCGATCAGGGCCGCCACGATCGCATTGGCCATCCAGCCCGGCATCTCGCCGTTGACATCGAGCTGCTGCTTCCGCACGTCCGGGTCATCCGACAGAGGCGAGGGCCGTTGCTTGCCCTGCGGATCGTCCGGGGTGAGCTGAACGGCGAACCACAGCGCAGACGAGGACAGCTCCGGGTAGTCGTCGGTTTTCCCCCACGGATCGGGTGGAATCGTGCCGCCCGGACCGGTTTGCGCGTAGTTCCAGGCGTCGATGTGATTCTCGATCAGATGATGACGCGTCGGGTGGTCACGGTACGGACCGCCACACTGCTCGTTGACGAACGAGTGCGCGATCGTGTCGGTGCCGATGTGGGTGATGTAGCCGAGCGCGAAGGCCAGGAACTGATCGTGCCGATCCTGCGCGCCATCGGTGCCGTCAAGCAGAAGCTCGGCCTGGTGGACAAGCGCTTGGCAGAGCGCAGATGTCCGCCGGTAATGCGTCATGTCGCTCCACAGGAATGAGTTCTCCTGGTAGCCCTTGGCCACGACGGTGTTCATCAGGCTCCAGATGCCCGCGTACGTCGTGATTTCCTCGACCCCCACCGTCTCGATCGCGTTCAGCAGCTCCTGGACGGCGTCGCCGAACTCGCTCAGGATCCCGCCGGTGAGGTCGTCGGCGAGCTCGCCGGCCACCTCGACGAACGGGCCGACCGTCTTATTCCAGACGGCCACGAAGTCGTTCCAGATCTTTTGCAGCCGGATTAGCAGCCGGATGATGCCGGCCAGCGTCGAGTTAACTTCCCCGAGGATGGCGAGGACAGGCTCCCAGTCGTCTTCGCTGGCGGCGTCAAAGAAGTAATAGACGGCCAGGGCAAGCATGATGTCGTCCGAGATTGGGCCCAGTATGTCATTGCTCCAGTCCTGGGAGAAGAAGAACAGGTCAGGACCGATCGCACCGATGGCCGTGAACTTCTCCCACTTCTGCATCAACTGACCACACGTCTTCGGGTCGTAGCGGGCGACCGCGCCACCGCCCGCACCGAGGTCCGGCCAATCTGTGAACTCGCCACCGGCCAGTAGATCGGCTACCCGGCGGGCAGTGTAGATGTGCGTGAAATGACCAGGCATAGCCGCCCCCAAAGAGCACGCGTGGCCTCAATGGCCCACGATCCTCTCCAAAGCACACCGAGTCAAGGCTTGCTAAAGCCAAGGTCATAAGCAGACAAAGTGCTCTAACTCGCCCTCTTTCGCCGGTCTGCCAAACGCCCGCCGATGACGACGGCGTGCTCGGAGGCCAGGGACAGCTGCCAGCCGCTGGACGGGCAACCCCGCGCGATCTCCATGATCACTTGGGCGAATGTCCGCAGGCTGAACTGGTAACCGCCGAAACGCCGGGGCTGCACCGCGAGGACCCTGTGCCTGGCCAGCACCAGCCAGACATAGGACCTCCAGCAGCTGCCCGGGGATCACCGGGCCAGACCCGCGAACCGTAAGCCTCGCGGGTGTGGCGGCACTCGCAGATCACCTGGACCTGTTACCTCAGCGGCATCCGCACAATAGCGGGGCTGTCAGCGCGCCGGGTTCCCTTCCGCCGCTGCACGGATGACGGCATGGACTCTTGACTCGGGGGAGAACACGGTGAGATTCCTCGCCGCGGCCAGAGCCCGGTCGCGGGCCTCGCCGCCGAGCTGGCGAGTTGCCCGCACGGCATATATGGCCGCCCGGCGCCGGACTCCATCGCGGTACTGCCCGATGTCCATGGCGATCGTCACGCTGTGAGCATCGGCTAGCTCCAGCGCCTCGGCGGTGATCTTTTTGCCCTTGGCCGAGTTGCACTCCTGGTGCAGCAACTGCAGATTCCAGCGGCGATGCGGGCCGCCGTAAACCCTGGGGATGATGTGATCGATCGCGGTTCCGCGCGGAGAGTCAGGCAAGTAATCCCCGCACCACGGGCAGCGCCAGCGCTGCAGCTCCACCAGTTCGGTCATGAATGCCAGGCTGTGCGATGCCCATGGCACACCCTCGTGGCCATCACCAGCCCGGGCGCCAAACGGCCAGCGGCAAAACGTCTCCCCGGCAGGCACCGGCAACCCGCACACACCGCACCAGCCAGGCTCCACAGACATGAAGTCAAGCTAACCGAACGGTCGGACATCCCGGCAGTCGCCGATGAGGAGCGAGGAGGACTTCGCAGCGGCCCACACCCACCGTGTCCGTGGCCATGAGAAAGTGGCTCTGGCCCACTTTCTGTGAGGTGATTCGCCCGGCGTGTCAGGTGGCGTCGTGATCATCATGTTTGTGATCATGCCGGGCGTGCGATCTTGAAGTCCTCTCTGTCTTAGCTCCTCACCTGGGCGGCCTGGCCATCGAGGGTGTGGAGATAGCGGGCAAGTCTGTGCATGTACTGGCCCGGGCCGGTGCCAGTGAGGCGGCCTGCCCTGGCTGCGGCGAGGTGTCGCGTCGGGTGCACAGTCGTTACGAGCGGCGGCTGGCCGATACCGCCAGCGGCAGCCAGGAAGTGATCATTCACCTGCGGGCACGCCGGTTCTTCTGCGGCAACGACGCGTGCGCGAAGAGCACGTTCGCGGAGCAGGTGCCGGGTCTGACGACCCGCTATGCCCGGCGCACCTGCGGCCTGGAAAGAGGTGCTGCAGGCCGTCGCCATGGCCCTGGGCGGCCGGGCCGGCGCGCGGCTGACCGGTCGGCTGGGCTGCGCGGTGAGCCGCTCCACGCTGATCCGGCTGATCCGCGCCACCCCCGACCCCGGTAACGGCACCCCGCTGATCCTCGGCGTCGATGACTTCGCGCTGCGCAAAGGACATGTCTACGGCACGGTGCTGGCCGATATCGACACCCATCGCCCCGTCCACGTGCTCCCCGAGCGGTCCGCGGAGTCCTTCAGTGCCTGGCTGGACGCCCACCCTGGAGTGGAGATCATCTGCCGCGACCGCGGTGGCTGCTATGCCGAGGGCGCGGCGGAAGGCGCGCCCCTGGCCATCCAGGTCGCCGACCGATGGCACTTGTGGCACAACCTGGCCGAAGCCGTCGAGCGGGCCGTCGCCCGCCACCGCTCCTGCCTGCAAGAACCACCGGCACCCACGTCGTCATCGAAGCCGTCGGCCACATGCCCGCCTACGAACAGGCGGTCGGCGTCGTCCGCCCCGGCGGCGTGATCAGCCGCGTCGGCGTGCCGCAATACGACAACGCTCCCGTCGGATTCGCCAGCCTCTTTGGGCCCAACATCACCCTCACCGGCGGCCCCGCGCCGGCCCGCGCCTACATCGAGACGCTCATGCCAGGCATCCTCGCCGGCCAGGTCAACCCCGGCCGCGTCTTCGACCGCGAACTCGCCCTCGACCAGATCCCGGAGGGATACAAAGAAATGGACAGCAGGTAGGCCCTCAAGATTCTCATTCGTCCCTAACAAGCGTCCGCATCCTGACCGATGACAACGACATCATGCCAACCTTCCTAGGAGACACGGTGGAAATTTCCCGCAACGCCGCCACGGCGAAGGGACCTGCCGAAACCTTCACCGGTGACGTGGGTCGACCCCATCACCCGGGACTTGCCAACCTCGCAGCTGAACGTCGCCGCGGTCCGCTTCACACCCGGAGCGCGCAGCGCTTGGCATTCCCATGACGGCGGGCAAACCCTGTACGTCACGGAAGGCCACGGCCTGGTCCAGGTGCGCGGGCAGCAGATCGCCGAACTTCAGCCCGGCGATGTCGTCTTCGCACCCGACGGCGAAGAACACTGGCACGGAGCCATGCCCGATCACTTCATGACGCACCTGTCCATCACTGAGGGCGCTCCCCATTGGGGGCCGCACGTGACAGACGCCGAGTACCAAGGCCAGCAGGAACCAGATGAGTGACGGCGTTGCGACCGGTTCGGTAGCTGCCGTGACCGGCTTCGCACCGGTGAGTTGGCATCGGCTTTCAAGAACCAGGACGGATAACACATGCACGTGAGAGCACTGGGCAGCAGCGGTCTCAATGTCTCGGCGACCGGGCTCGGCTGCATGGGCCTAAGCGCCAACTACGGCGAGCCCGTCGATGAGGTCGCGGGCGTCGCCCTGATCCGGGCCGCCGTTGATCTCGGCGTGACTTTCTTCGACACGGCCGAAGGGTATGGGCCTTTCACCAACGAATCGCTCGTCGGCAAGGCGCTAGCCCCGGTGCGCGAACAGGTGGTGATCGCCACCAAGTTCGCCTTCGATTACGACGAGGCGGGCAACCGGCGGGGCCTGGACAGCAGCCCCGCCCACATCCGGCAGGCAGTAGAAGGGTCGCTCCGGCGGCTGCAGACCGAGCAGATCGACCTGCTCTACCAGCACCGCGTCGACCCGAACGTGCCCACCGAAGACGTCGCCGGAACAGTGCGGGAACTGATCGGACAGGGGAAGGTCGCCCACTTCGGCCTGTCAGAAGTCGGCGCCGACACCATCCGGCGGGCCCACGCCGTCCAGCCGGTCACCGCCGTGCAGAACGAGTACTCTCTCTGGACCCACGACCCCGAGGCGGAAGTGCTGCCCGCCTGTAGCGAGCTGGGCATCGGGTTCGTCCCCTGGAGCCCGCTCGGCCAGGGCTTCCTGACCGGCACGGTAAACCAATCTCAGCAGTTCGCTCACTCTGACGTGCGCAGCTGGTTTCCCCGCTTCAGCCCCGAGGCGCGAGTGGCGAACCAGCCGATCGTGGACACAGTCCGGGAAGTCGCTGCCGCGCACAATGTCACCCCCGCACAGATCGCGCTCGCGTGGCTCCTTGCCCAGCGACCCTGGATCGTGCCCATCCCCGGCACCCGGAGGCTGGAGCGACTGCAGGAGAACATCGGAGCCGATTCCATCGAGCTGACCGCAGAGGAACTGGAGAAGCTCGACGCCATCAACGCGACCGGCAACGTGCAGGGGGCGCGCGGCACTGGCCGAGAGACCTACGGGTGACCGACCAGTCTCTATAAGCCCCATCGGTCTCCGTCGTGGCGCGGCGTGGGTAAAGGTTCTCTGCGTGTGTTCTTCCCAGCGCCCTGGCAGGCGGTCAGCCTTTAGCTCTTCCGATTCAGGGCGTGCGGCGGGTCAGGTCAGCTGGGTCCAGTTCGACTGGGAAAGGCCGGGTAATGCGCCCCAAGGTGCCCGCATCAAGCGTGGTGCTGGTGACATACCGGCCACGGCTCAGGGAACACGCCACGATCCTCGGCGTCTCATGCAGCTCCACCCGCCAATAAACAGGGATCCCAGGGGTCCAGGGCCCGGTGTGCTCCACCAGCGCGGTGATCATGATCTCACCTCCCGCCGCCATCCAATCTGACATCCGGGAGGCTCCGCCGGAAACGACCCGGACCACCGCAGGTCCTGGCCACTGAGACACGTTCAACGGGCAGACAGACGCGCCGCCCAGGCCTGCTATCCAAAGCCGTTCCGTGCCAACTGCTGCCAACTAGCACCGCCCATATCGACGGTCAGATGACGGTCAAACGATCTTGCGAGGCATCTGGAGGGCTCAGAACCGACCCTTCACCAGGGACTTCTTGTGGAGCTAAGGAGATTCGAACTCCTGACCTCTTGCATGCCATATCCAGCCAACTTGTCCAGCACTGAGGCTGACCTCGCCAAGTATCCTAGCTTCATCCGCAGGGAGCCACTGGGGACCAGGCTCGTTGGTGTCGGCCACGGGTGTCAGCGGGGTTGGCCAGATGACCTCTCGCTTGCAAGGTACGCCCGGACTGTCGGAGACAGTCGCTCACCGGCGCTGCGCCAGACCCAGCAGCTCAGGGCTTAGCGTTTACGATGGTCAGTAAAAAAGTAAACAATTGCGACAAATGGATGGATGATAACCATGCCGATTATCCACCAGACTCTTGCTTTATCGGTAATCTCTTTATTAATGGCCACATCAACAATCATCCATATTTCAAAAGCGAAAATCAATATAGCAATTACAAGGATAATCGGCAGCCATGCACCTAGGTGCAATATATGGTGTCCATACATACATGCATCATAATAGAGGCGCGGCAGCTGGTTGGGCGCCGACAGCAATACGGCCGCTGACCTGCTCGCGGCCCTGGGCTTGGCCCCGGCGTTGCCCCGGCCGCAGCAGGAAGTCCAGCGCCTCCCCGTCCGCGCCCTGCCCGTGATCCAAGCGATCTTTACCCTAGGTATCGAAACGCCGCGTCTCCTCCCCCGTCCTCCCGATAGGCGCCGATCGAGCCGTGGAAGATCAGTGTCAAGGGTGCCCGTAGGGCATCACATGTGACGTGCCGTAGGCGCGCCCTCGACGGTGATCTTGCGCGGTTCAAGGATGGATCGCCGGGAGGATGGCAGCTTTTTGCGCGGCACCTGCCTGCGGTGACTCGTTGCGTCGCCCAGCTATCGCGCCATCGGTTCCGGAGGCCCGGAGCGCGCCGACGCCGCCGTGGCCCGAAGGGCCTAAGGGCGGCAGGCGGTGCCCCGCGCCCGACCACTCCCGTGCGTTAGCCGCGGCCCGTGCTAGCCCGGAGTTGCGCCGCGCTTGGGTCGGCGCAACCTCGCGTGCCGCTGCTCTAACGTCCAGCTGGCGGCCGGGGTCCGGCGCGCTCCGCGCGCCCTTGAAACCGTAGGGAAAGTACTCACCGCAGCGGACAACAGCGGATTGTCTTGTGCCGGGTGATGCTGAACATTCACCCGCCAGCTGATGCTTGACGTTGGGCCGTGCCCGGGCCTTCTGATCCGCTACGTTCCGCGGGACGTCGCTGGTGAGGAGGGCCCAGATTGGCGCTGGTTGCGTTGTCAGTTGTCGAGCAGCGGCTTGACGCAGTGCGTGCTGTTCTTTCCGGTGCGAAGGTCACTGAGGTGGCTGCGGCCCTGGGTGTCAGAACTCGGTTTTGAGCCGTTCGATCTCGCGGGCCCGCTCGCGCAGTTGTGCATACGCGGGCCGTTCGCGGATGCGGGCCAGGGCCCAGCGGACGGCCTCCGCGCGGCTGGCCGCGATGCCCGCGGTGATCAGCGCGTCCAGGGTCTCCAGGTCCACCGGGCCGAGCCGGGCCATCACCGGGGTCAGATCGCCGCCGCCCTCGGCCGCGCGGGCCTCCAGCGAGCCGCGGGGTTTGCCGCCCAGCACCAGCCCGGGGCCGTCGCCGGTGTCGGTACCGGCGCGGAACTCCAGCCGCCCGAGCTCGGGAAGCTGGGCACACAGATCGTTCCGGAACTGCTTGATCGCCGGGCCGTTCGCGTGCTCGAACGCCTTGAGGGCCTGCTGCTGGCCCTCGCGTCCCTCCGCCGCCTCGAGGATCAGCCGGACCATCAGTTCTCCCGGCTCGATCACCGGGTCGTCGCCGTACTGGAGCACCGCGACCCGCTGCACCGCGCCGGGGAAGCGTTTCTTCACCTCACCGTCGATCTGCTGTTGGAGCTGCTCGATCGTTGCCTGGTCCATGTCAGCCTCCGGTAGTTACATCAGCAACTTATCGTAACATCATGTTTCTATCGTAGCAGCGTGCTGGTGGCGTGGTGTTCTCGCTGCATGCCTGATCAGACGGGCTGCCCAGGCCGGGCAGCCTGATCGCCGCCGGGACAAAGATCCACCTCGGCACGCCCGCCGCGAAGATCATGACCGTCATCGTGGACCAGCCAGTTCCGGTTCCGGCACGATGGGATCAGGCTGTCCGCCTACCCAGAACGTCATCAAGGAGGTCACCAGCGGCAGCACAAGCGGACACGTCAACTACGAGATCTAGGCCAGGTGTCAAGCATCACCTGAAGCCGATCCGTCAAGCATCACCTGAAGTCATACAGCGGACAACAGCGGACAACAGCGGACTACGGCTTGCTCCAGTTTTAGAACTTCGGCTGATGCCTTTCGTCCTGTCGCTGGCTTGGCTTTCACATAATCATTGTCGATCGGAGTAGTGCCTCTCAGAGCAGCTATGCGGTACGCAGTCGGTCTACCGTACTAACCGTGGTCCTGCCTGCTATCCTACAGCAAGGCACTCTATAACTTCATTTCCCTTCATGAATGACAGAGCAGCATAGTTGACCTGCCGGACCTTACCGCTTGACCCGGTTGCGCAACGCAAGCACTGAGCCTTTTTCATCCTGATCTTGGGAGGGTGTCGGAAGAGGGCTGATCAGGGTGGGCGTGTCGGCTTCGGGTACGGCGAAGCCCCTGGTAGATGAAGCGATCACCACAATCCCTCATCCGCCCAGGGGCTTCGATGCTGTTCTACCGTGCCGTGCTGCCGTTGTCGCGTTCAACCCTCGCCTATGTCGCGGGGGTGATCCGCCGTCACCGCAGGCAGATCGGCTCGTGCTGGCGCAAGTGCAACCCGGGCCAGCAGGCACTGCTGGTGCTGGCGCACCTGCGCAAGGGCGAGACGTTCGCGGAGCTGGCGGCCGGGTTCGGGATCGGCACGGCCACAGCCTGGCGGTATGTGAACGAGACGGTGGCCCTGCTGGCGGCCCGGGCGCCGAAGCTGCGCGGCGCGCTGCAGGCCGCGCACAAGCACGCCTATGTGGTGCTGGACGGCACCCTCATTGCGGTGGACCGGCTGGCCGCCGACCGGCCGTTCTACTCCGGCAAGCACCGCCGCCACGGCATGAACCTGCAGGTCATCGCCAGCCCAGACGGCGAGATCCTGTGGGTATCTGGCCCGCTGCCCGGCGCCGTTCATGACCTGACCGCCGCCCGGATCTGGGGCATCGTGCGGGAACTGGCCGCCGCCGGGTTAATCACCCTGGCGGACAAGGGCTACCACGGCGCCGGCGAGCCGGTGCACACGCCCTATCGCGGCCGGAACAAGCCCGCCTCCCAGAAACAGGCCAACCGTGCCCATGCCCGGCTGCGCGCTCCCGGCGAGCGCGCGAACGCCCAGCTCAAAACCTGGCGCATCCTGCGCAAGCTCCGCTGCTGCCCCTGGCGCGCCGGGCAGCTCGCCAAAGCCATCCACGTCCTCCAAACCCGCGAGACCACAGGATGAAAAACGCTCACTGTCATAGCCAAGAATGCGGCCATCAAGAGCCTTGCACCGATCAGCACAAGGATGCCGGTCTGTGTAAGGCCGCTAGGGGATTTGGCAATTCCAATCACGATCTCTAGCAGTAGCGCCCCGGACGTAATGACATTGAGTACTTGATGCTTTACATATCCAAACTGATGCAAAAGCACGCTACCTACTGCTAGCGTCAGAATCAGTCCGAGAAGAGCGCGCCATGCCCGGAGAGCGTAACCGGAGAATAGCCAATACAGCGTAAGAAGCCATCGCTCTGCAGAGATTGGGCTTGCAGCGATACGCCGCATCCCCATTTCACCATAATAGAAATCTGCCCCGCCTGGCTCGTCTTTGCTGTCCTCACGACTCTTCCTCAAACTTCGGTATATTGCTGCAACCTTATGCAAGTCAGTTGCGACGGGTGGCGTGTCTGCCAACAACTTCCGCCAACGCCCAGCGCGCCACTTTCCGAGCAGCCACAAATTTCGCTGGGATCTTACAATAACCTCATCTTGAACCACCTGACGGCTGGCTCCGAGCATGACCGGCGAATGAAGAAAACGTGGGGCGCCTTCCACCGTCAGCCGATCTATTCCGACAGCGCTAGTGAACATGGCATTGGTCATATCAATATCCGCAAGCACAAAATTCTCAAGATTTGTGCTTGGGAAGCTAGTTAGTTTCGCTGGTTCATCTCTCACCAACGAAGCTACCGTTAGCGGCTGCCTGGCATCACACTCAACGAAGGAGAGACGGCGTGTCCGGCAGGTTATTACACCGCCGCTGGTAAACTGGCATCTGCTGAATTTAAGACTTTCAAGCGCAGAAATTTTTGCTGCAAAATATCCTGCGCCAGCCCGAGATATGGGGTTTCCCATCTACCTGGTGGCGGTCGATGAGATCGCCTACTTCTCCGCGACGGTGGGGACTGGGCCGAAGCAGAAGGAGTTCAACGCCCTCAACCGCGGCATCGTGGCCCGCGACCGTGCCCCCGGCATCATCGCCATCGAAGCCACCCAGCGGCCCTCCGCGGACATCATCCCTACCAGCTTGCGGGACCTGTTCGGCTACCGGTGGGCGTTCCGCTGCTCCACCGAAGCCAGCTCCGACACCATCCTCGGCCACGGGTGGGCCTCGAAGGGTTACACCGCCGAGGACATCGACCCCCAGGCCCGCGGCGTGTCCTGGCTGCGTGCCGAGGACGGTATTCCTCGCCGGGTCAAGGCCGCCTACCTCTCTGATGCTCACATCATCGAGCTGGCCAGCCAGGCCGCCGCTATGCGGCACAGGTCACCGGCCTTCCCTGGTGATGGCGGCACGGTCATCCCGCTGCGTGGGGGTGATGCCGCATGACCCAAACCACCAGCTCACGGCGCGGTGTACGGAAGCCGAAACGAACACCCACCCGCAGCGCTCATATCGACTACCAGCCCGCGGGGCTGAACACTGACGGTCGCCGGGTCCGCGCGGCCTACCACGCCATCACCGACCAGGCTCTCAAGGTCGGCGTCATCCGCCGCAGGCCCGGCCAGGCCCTATGCGGGGCACCCGGCCCATGGGGCGACATCCCGGACGGGCTGTTCCCGCCCCTGGTGACCTGCCGACCCTGCCAGCACATCACCACCCGGCTGCACATCACGATCACTGGCGGCATGCCATGACCGCCGCACGGCGCGAGGACCGCTGCCCATCCTGCGGCAGTGATGAGGTCCAGCCGTTCGCTTTGATCGTCGGCGCCGCCGAAACCTACGGCTACCAGTGCCTGGCCTGCACGGTGACCTGGATCATCATGCAGACCTCCACGCCACCCGACCCGCGCGCCATCAGGGAAGCGCTGAGGCGGGCTGGATGAGTGTCCCGGCGCTGGCCCTGGCCCCCGTGCTCATCGACCCCAGCACGGGGACCGGAGCGAACACCGCGACCCTCACCGACGAGCTGCTCGACCGTGCGGCCCGCGACGACTACCACACTTGGCTCGCGGGCACTGCTGCTGCCGGTGGGTGCGTCCGCCCGGTCCGCCTGCACGGCAGGATCCGTGACATCGACCCGGCCACCGGCGAAGTCATCCGCACCCTCGACACCGAGCAGTTGCCGGACAAGGTGCTCTACACCCCATGCGGCGATCGCCGTGCCTCGGTCTGCCCCGCCTGTGCCGAGACCTACCGCCGCGACACCTACCAGCTCATCCGCGCCGGGCTCACCGGCGGCAAGAACGTCCCCGAAACGGTCAGGTCGCATCCCTGCGTGTTCGCCACCTTCACAGCTCCTTCGTTCGGGCCAGTGCACACCCGCCGCGAGCTGCCCGGTGGCCGGGCCGCCCGCTGCCGCCCCCGCCGCAAAGCCGACCTGTGCAAGCACGGCCGCCGGCTGTCGTGCGGCCAGCGCCACAAACCCACCAACCCCGTGCTGGGCCGTCCGCTGTGCCCCGACTGCTACGACTACGCCGCCGCCGTCGTCTGGAACGCCCACGCTCCGGAGCTGTGGCGGCGCACCACCATCGCCATCCGCCGCCACCTCGCCAAGATGGCCAAGGCCGCCGGGGCCGGAACCGTGCAGCTGGCGTATGCGAAGGTGGCCGAGTTCCAAGCCCGCGGCCTGGTCCACTTCCACGCCATCTTCCGCCTGGATGCCACCACCGAAGACGGCCAGCTCGCCCCGCCCGCGCTTGGTGTTGAGCAGCTGCTCGACGCCATCCAGGCCGCTGCCGCCTCGACGTGGTTCGCCACCGTCGCCCATCCGGCCCGGCCGAGAGGCTGGGATATCCGCTGGGGTGCCCAGCTCGACACCCGCACCGTCCATCTGCCCGCCGCTGGTGGCCAGGCCGCGAACATCGCGGTCGCCTCCTATCTGGCCAAGTACGCCACCAAGTTGACCGAGGCGGTCGGCACCATCGCCTGCCGCATCAGCGCTGCTAACGTGGCCTTCTACGGCAACCCGCGCAGTCACCGGGGCAGGCTGATCTGCGCCGCAGCCCGCTAGTGTCGCGTGTTGAAAGTCGTTTTACGGTGGGTTGAGCGGGATAATGGAGCATGTCTGGTGCTCCTGCTGTTGTCCTGCGCCAGGGTGACCGTGAGCGGCTGGCTGAGCTGGCCCGGCTGCCGAGTGTGCCGGCGGGGCTGGCGAAACGGGCCCGGATGGTGCTGCTGGCCGCCGATGGGATGCCGAACGCGCAGATCGCCCGGGCGGCCGGGGTATCGCGGCCAACGGTGATCGGCTGGCGGGACCGGTACCAGCAGGGCGGGATCGCCGCGCTGGAAGATGAGCCGCGGTCTGGCCGGCCACCGGAAATCAGCGAGGCGGACGTCGTCATAGCGACGCTGGCTGATGACGGCCGGCCACCGGAACGGCTGGGCATCACGCACTGGTCGGCCCGGTTCCTGGCCGCGGAGCTGGGAATCTCGTTCGCGTCCGTGGCCCGGATCTGGCGGAAATGGAAGATCCAGCCGTACCGGATCGAGACGTTCAAGTTCAGCACCGACCCGGAACTGGAACCCAAGATCCGCGACATCGTGGGCTTGTACCTGGCGCCGCCAGACGGCGCGGTGGTGGTCAGTGTGGATGAGAAGTCGCAAGTGCAGGCGCTGGACCGGACCGCGCCGATGCTGCCGCTCCGCCCGGGCCTGGCCGCGCGGCGCACCCATGACTACAAGCGGCACGGCACCACCACGCTGTTCGCCGCCCTGGAGATCGCCACCGGGAAGATCACCGCCGATGCCTGCTACCCGCGGCACCGCCACCAGGAATTCCTGCGCTTCCTCAAGAAGGTCGCCGCCGCGCACCCTGCCACTGACCTGCACGTCGTGCTGGACAACTACGCCACGCACAAGCACCCCGAAGTCCGCAAGTGGCTCGCCAAGCCAGAGAACCAGCGGATCACCCTGCACTTCACCCCGACCAGCTGCCCGTGGCTGAACATGGTGGAGATCT
Source organism: uncultured Actinomycetes bacterium (assembly GCA_963834705.1). Lineage (GTDB taxonomy): Bacteria > Actinomycetota > Actinomycetes > Streptosporangiales > Streptosporangiaceae > RYN-230. The sequence continues at coordinate 16,903 of CAWICV010000013.1, read as the reverse complement.
TCTTCGGGATCATCACCCGCCAGGCCATCCGCCGCGGCACCTTCCGCTCCGTCAAAGAGCTCACCACCGCCATCGGCGCCTTCATCGACGCCTACAACGACCGCTGCCTCCCATTCACCTGGACCAAAGACGCCGACGAACTGCTCACCAAAATCAAACCGTCAAACAACTAACGCCACGCGACACTAGGCAGCCACACCGCCCCCGACTTCCGCGCCCTGCGGCGCTGAGCTCACATGCTCGGCTACCGCGGCCACTTCGCCACCAAGAGCCGCCGCTACTCCACCACCCTGCGCGCGCTGCGCCAGGCCCGCGCCGACTACCGCCGCCAGCACCCGGCACCCACCACCGGCGGCCAGGACGGCCAGGCCGCCGTCATCACCGTCACCAGCCTGGAGCGGGCCGGGATGGGCTGGCGCACCACCGGCGACGCACTCCTGGCCCTGTCGGCCGCCGCGCGGGCCCGCGAGCACGACCAGGCCGCCCGCGACGAAGCCCAAGCCGCCTGACCCCCAACCGCGAAGGACGACCATGGAAAAGCTGCTGTACCGGGCCGAAAGAAGCCGCCGAAGTGCTCGGCATCGGCCGGGCCACCCTGTATGACCTGATGCACGCCGGGAAGATCCGCTCCGTCAAAGACGGCCACATGCGGTTCATCACCCTCGACGCCCTGCGCGACTACGTCTGCCAGCTCGAGGACCAGGCCGACGAGGTCGCCTGATGCCCCGGGCCGCCCGCCGCCGCGTCAACGGCGACGGCTCGCTCACCAAGCGCGCTGATGGCCGCTGGATGGGCCGCTACTACGCGTGGACCAGCGCGGGCACCCGCAAGCGCGTCACCGTCTATGGCCGCACCCGCCAGGAAGCGGCCGACAAGATGCGCGAGGCTCAGGAACGTAACCGCCAGGGCATCCCGGTCCCGGACCGGGCCTGGAAGCTGGGTGACTGGCTCGACTACTGGCTAGAGCACGTAGTCGCCGCGAACCGCAGACCCGCTACGCACGCCCTGTATGAGACCACCGTCCGGCTGTACCTCAAGCCAGCTCTCGGGAGATACCCGCTAGCCCGCCTGTCGGCGGCCCGGGTCCAGACCTTCCTGACGGGTCAGCTCGCCGACGGCCACTCGATCCGGAAAGTCCAGGTCATGAAGACGGTGCTGTCCTCAGCGCTAACCCGGGCAATGCGGGAGGAACTAGTCATGCGTAACGTCGCCCGGCTGGCCGAGCTGCCCGCGTGGGAACGCAAGCCCATCACCCCGTGGACCGCAGCCGAGGCTCGGGCGTTCCTGGATGCTGCCAAGGGTGATCCGCTCTACCCCGCGTTCATGCTCCTGTTGCTCTACGGACTGCGCCGCGGTGAAGTCCTCGGCCTGCGCTGGCGCGATGTGGACGAAGAGGACAACGAGCTGCGGGTCCGCCAGCACATCCAGCGCGTCCACGGCGAGCTGCGCATCGGCCCGGTCAAGACCGTCGCTGGCCGCCGCGACCTACCGCTGCTCGTTCCGGCCGCCGAGGCCCTGGAGCTGCGCCGCGCCGCGCAGGCCGCCGACCGCCTGGAGCTGGGCCGCGCCTGGCAGGACACCGGGCTCATCTTCACGACCAGGACTGGGCGACCGATCGAGCCGCGCAACATGGCCCGGTCTTTCCGCCGCATCTGCATCACCCACGGCCTGCGGGTGATCAACGTGCACCACGTGCGGCATACGACCGCGACCCTGCTCAAGAATCTCGGCGTCCCGGCCCGCGACGCCCAGCTCATCCTCGGCCATTCCCGGCTGGCCGTGACCCTGGAGATCTACACCCACGAGGACCGCCAGGCCCAGCGCGACGCGCTCAGCCGGATTAGCGACGCCCTACGTGGCGAGAGCACGCCGGAAACACCATGAACTGGTGTCAATCGCGGGTGTCATCGGGCCAATTCGGAACTTCTGCCCGTGTGTTTTACCAGGTGGAGCTAAGGAGATTCGAACTCCTGACCTCTTGCATGCCATCTGTCGGCAGGACGTCCACCCGCGTCCATACCTGCAGGTCACCGTCCTTCCGCGTCCCCGCAAGTCCGCCCGCGTCCGGGTGAGTTGCTGTACTTTCCTGCTGTACTCCTGCCGTACCGGCGGACCGAGCCTGCCACGCGCCTAGCAGGCATTTGACCATCCACAACCTGCCTCAAGGCTACCGCGGCGCCGTAAAGCGAATCAGCATCCAGCCAGGCTTACACGCGGAGATCTCCCAGGCCTCAGCGGAGCTACGGCCCCACTCCCCTGTGACTCGCCAGCCTTCTCCTGCCATGGCGCCGCGGCGGGCTCGCGCGTCGCTGACATGTGGGTGCAGACGCTACGCGTGATGGGGCAGTCGCACCACCCTGGCGTATATCTGCGAGTTTTTGTGGTTCTTGATCGCGCTGCCCCAGCTCAGCACCGCCCGATCGGCGGACAGGACCGAGATCCCGAAGGTGTCACCCGGCCAGATCTTCTTGTTCCCGAACTGGGTGGAGACCCGGGTGGCCGGGGCCAGCCAGCCCCTCGTGATGGAGAAGGGCCGCAGGTGTGTGGCGTAGCCGCGGGGTGAGTTGTCGGCCTGCCAGGCGACATCGGCGACGCCGGGGCCTGCGCCTGCCACCTCCACGTTGTGCATGGCGTTGTCGCGGTCGCTGGTCACCCGCAGGGGAGCCGACCAGGTCCTGCCGTGATCGGTGGAATAGGAGATCCAGCCGATATCACCCCGGGTCGTCTGGGTGTCCCAGGTGGCATAGAGGATTCCAGCCCGGTCCATCCCCAGGTCGCCGTCGATCCACCAGGTGGGCACTGCGATGGATCCCGCTATGGGCCCGATCTCCAGCAGGGGTGACCAGGTCCTCCCGGCGTCCGATGAGGAGGTGAAGAACTCATGGCCCGGGTGCACCTTGAAGGTGACAGGGTTGAGGTGGTGCCCCCAGATCAGCGCGTCGAGTTGTCCGTCCGGCCGTGTCAGCACGGAGGCGTCGTAACCCCCGCCCGCGGGGAAGCCCGGCTGCATCGGAGTGATCTTGCTCCAGGTCTTCCCGCTGTCGGCCGACCGCTGGATCACTGCGGTCGCGTCCACTGCCTCGTAGGCACAGCTGCCGACCGGACTGCAGATGATCTTCACATCGGCCGCGCTGGGCCCGTAGTCCCAGGTGACATACACCGCGCCGTGGCGGCCGGCGGCGATGAAATCCCTGTCGCCCCAGTTGCCCTTCACATGTGGGATGAGGGATCTCACCTGGGAGAACGTGGCCCCATGGTTGAAGGAGGCCGCCACCACCGGGTAGGCGTAGCCCTTGTGGTAACGCAGGTACGACACGTACACGGCCCCGTTGGAGGCCACAGCCATGGCCGGGTCATCGGAGCCGCTCGAGTCAGGCAGGGTTACCGGCTTGCCGAAGTGCAGCCCGCCGTCGGTGGACCGGGCAAAACCCTCGCCCCCGCACCCGATCCACGCCTCGTACACGTAGCCGGGCTTGGCCACAGCCTGCACGATCTCAGCGTTGCCGCCCCCGCAGGTGCTCACCTCGATCACCGGGCTCACGTGATAACCGGAGCCGGGCCTGGCATGGACGGCTCCAGACGCGGGAGCGGCCAGAGCCGGCAGGGCCGCTAAGCCAAGAATCACGCAGGCAGCAGCCAGGAGGTGAACGGTGAGCAGCCGCGCGGCCACCCGACGCCTGCGCCGTGCACCCATTTCACCCGTCCTCCGTACCGTACTCACGGTCTCACCTCACTGCCTTCAGCCGCGTCTTCCCCCGGGTGGCAACCTTCTTATTTACGCGTCATACAGGTTTATAAGAAGGTTCTACAGCCGGGCAGGCCCGGCTTCAAGACGGGGCAGGAAGACCATGGCAGGGTACGCAGCCAGTGCGCCACCGGCACCTGTCCAGCGCCGCGGTCAGTGGATCACGACGTGGAGCCGCTCATAAGCGGCACTAAGTGCCTGTTCTACCTGTTCGCACGTGTCGGCTTCGGCGAACAGGAAGCCGAGGTAGCGGTCCCCGCCGGGGAGGGGCTGGACATGCTGGCCGAGCGGGATGGTGAGGGTCAGGCCAGTGATGCCTGGCACCGCTGTGGCGTGGCTGTGGCCTTCGACGGCCGCCAGCACGCCGCGGCGTGCCACCGGGAGCATGAACACCCCGGCGGGCCGGGTGGCCTGCTGGCCGGGGGTGGGGCGGCCGAGGGCGTTGGCCAGCACGAGTTCTTCCAGGCTCATCCCGCTGCCGAACCGCAGGGCGCGTGAGCACAGGCCGCCGATCGACCGTGCTGCGAGTTCCAGCATGGCCGGCCTGGGCTGGCCGGCGCGTCCGTCGATACGCAGCTCGGCGTGGATGGGGCCGTGGGTGAGCCCAAGGGCCCGGGCGGCCTGTCCCGCGGTGGCAATAGCCGCGGCCAGCACAGGTGCGGGCAGCCGGGACGGGGTGATGAGCATGGTTTCCTCGAAGGTGGGCCCGTCGGGGGTGCGTGGCTTGTCGAAGACGGCGGTGACAGCCAGGGTCCCGTTGCTGAGGAGACCGTCGATGCTTAGCTCTGGCCCGGGCACGTACTCTTCCACCAGCAGCGGCTCGTCCGCGGGCCGCCTGGCCTGAGCCAGGATCCGCCGGATGCGTGCGGCTGCGGTTACCGCGGCGGCCGGGTCATCGGCGCGCAGCACTCCCTGGCTGGCGCTGAGCGATGCCGCCTTGACAACGCAGGGGAACCTGGTCTCCGTGGCCGCCTGGCGCAGGAACCCCTCGGGGGCGTCCGCGGGCACGATGCGGAATCTGGGCTGGGCCACGCCGGCGGCTGCCCACGCGGCCCGCTGCAGCGACTTGTCGGCAGCGGCGGTTATGGCCGGCACTGGGTTGTGTGGCAGCCCCAGCCTGCCGGCCACGACCGCGGCCAGGGCCAGCATCGGCGTGTCGGCGGCCACGACCGCGTCGAACCGGACACCGAGAGCCATGATCCGGCCGGTGGTGCCGTCGGGGTCCGCGGGGCTGATGTGCACGACTGGGTGATCGCCGAGTGGCAGCGCCCCGTCGCTGCCCACGACGAGGCCGGCGCCCATCCGGGTAGCCGCGGCGAGAAAATCGGCCGCGCGGTAGGTACGGGCGGGCACCAGCAGCAGCACCCGCGGCGCCGCCGGGCCGACCTCGGGGTCCGTGCGGGCCGGACCGATCCTCCTGCCCGGCCTGGCCGTGGTCATCGCTTCTCCGGCGAGAAGAACGGCTGTGTTCCCGCCTCGTGATCGGTGACGTCGATCACGCCGGTCATGGCGGGCAGGCGTGCCTGCAGCAGCGGTTCGATGCCCTGCCGGAGGGTCACTTCCGCCAGGCTGCAGCCCTGGCAGCCGCCATCGAGGCGGATCCGGATCCAGCCCTCCGCGGCACCGGCGACGGTCACGTGGCCGTGGTGGGCGGCGATGGCGGGGTTGACTTCGGTGTCCAGGATCTGCTGGGCGGCCGCGGCGAGGCTGGCTCCGGCGTCCGCCGGTGACCGCGGCGTCCCAGCGGCGGGCGCGGTCAGCCGCACGCTGGTGACTTCCGGCACGGCGGCGCGGATCGCCGCCTCGATGCGGGCGGCCAGCGGGAACACCGCGCCCGGTGATCCTGTCACTTCCAGGGTGATCACGCCATTGTCGGCGGCGGCGACGCGGATGGCGGCGCCGCGTGCGATGACCGAGGGCAGGACGCTGCGTTCCAGCGCGGCCCTCACCTGTGCGGCCAGGGCGGTCACCGGCGTGCCTCCCGGGCCGCCGCCTCGAGCGCGGCTTCCAGGTCGGCGATCAGGTCCTCCGGGGCCTCGATGCCCGCTGACAGGCGAAGCAGATCATCGGGGACCGGGGAGGATGGCCCCTCGCTGGCGCGCCGGTGCTCGATCAGGCTTTCCACCCCGCCCAGGGAGGTGGCTCGCTCAAACACGTGCACATTGCGCAGCACCGCGTGGGCGTGCCCGGCTCCGCCGGCCAGCCGGATAGACAGCATCCCGCCGAACCCGCCGTGCATCTGGCGGGCGGCGATCTGATGACCAGGGTGATTGGCCAGCCCGGGATACAGGACGGCGGACAGCGCGGGATGCCCGTCGAAATGGCCGGCGATCAGCTGGGCGGTCTCCGAGGCGCGCCGCACCCGCAGGAAAAGGGTCCGCATGCCGCGTTGCAGCAGCCATGCCTCGAACGGCCCGGGCATCGCCCCGGCGGTGCGGCGCCAGGACCGGATCCGCTCCCAGAACGGGTCCCGGCGGGCGGACAGGACCGCGCCAGCCAGCACGTCGCCGTGGCCGTTGAGGTACTTGGTCGCTGAGTGCACCACCAGGTCCACGCCGTGCTCGAACGGCCGGGTTAGCACCGGCGTGGCCACCGTGTTGTCCACGGCCACCCGGATCCCGGTCTGGTGCGCCAGCTCGCAGATGGCCGCCAGGTCGGTGATCTCCCACATCGGGTTCGCCGGCGTCTCGGCCCACAGCAGCCGGGTCCGGCCGGGGCGGATCGCCGCTGCCACCGCGCCAAGATCGCTGGTGTCGGTGAACTCTACGTCCAGGCCCCAGGTGAGCGCGAACTCGGCCAGCCACTTCCGCACCCCCCAGTACAGGACCCGCGAGACCAGCACATGATCGCCGGGCAGCAGTGACTGGAACACGGCGGTCACCGCGGCCATCCCGGAGCCGAACAGCATGCACGCGCACCCGCCGCCCTCCAGCGCTGCCAGCAGCCGCTCGGCGTGCTCGGACGTCGGGTTGTCGGCCCGGGTGTAGACCCGGCCCTGCCGGTAGCTGCCGTCCGGCTGCTGCTCGTAGTTCGTTGACAGGTTGATCACAGGGACCAGGCCGCCCGATACCTGATCCAGCTCCCCCAGCGCCTGGGCGGCGAGGGTCTCCGGTGCCACGCCGTCATGCTGGTCCATCAGCTGCTCCTCCTGCGGGTGCGGGTCATGGCCGCGGCCCGTGACCTGAACGGCCACTGGCTGCGGGAATCGGGATCGGGTGGGCTCGCCGCGTTTGCTGTGATCCATCATGCGCAGAGCAGACCGGGCGCAAAGCCAGCCTCCCATCAGCGATCATGTTCATCGCAATGGCGGCCACGCCTAGGCCAGCCCGGGTGCGGGGCCTGCCGCTTCGGAGGTGCCTGCCGGGCACTGGTTTCTTTCTCTGCCCGGCATCTTGACACAGAGGTGTCGGTTAGAAGATCCTAACGGTTAGTGAATGCTAACCGAGATACTGACCGGTGGGGTGCCCTGGCAGATGGCACGCGCCTGGCCATCGTGGCGCGCCTGGCTGAGGGGCCCCAGGCTGTGGGGAAGCTGGCCGCTGGGCTGCCGGTGAGCAGGTCGGCGGTGTCGCAGCATCTGAGGATTCTCAAGGACGCCGGGCTGGTGGAGGACGTGGCCGAGGGGACGCGCCGGATCTACCGTCTCAATCCGGTCGCGCTGGCCGCGCTGCGAGATCAGCTCGACACATATTGGCAGCGGGCGCTGGCCGGGTACGCCGCGGCCGCAGAGGCGCCGGACAAAGAGAGCAGGGGGCGTGATGGCTCAGACCGAGACAGCGGCAGTCCGCAAGCAGATCGTGGTTGACGCGCCGATCGAGCGTGCTTTTACGGTGTTCACCGACCGGTTCGGGGACTTCAAGCCGCCGGAGCACAACCTGCTCGGCGCGCCGATCGCCGAGACGGTGTTCGAACCGCGGGCCGGCGGCGCCATCGTGGACCGGGCAGTGGATGGCAGCGAGTGCCGGTGGGCGCGGATCCTGGCCTTCGACCCGCCAGACCGGGTGGTGTTCAGCTGGGATATCAGCCCGCGGTGGACGATCGAGACCGACCAGGCTCAGACCAGCGAGGTCGAGGTGCGGTTCTACGCCGAGTCACCGGCGCGCACACGGGTGGAGCTGGAGCACCGGCACCTCGACCGGCACGGCCCGGGTTGGGAAGCGATCACTGGCGGCGTGGACGGCCCGGAGGGCTGGCCCCTGTACCTGGACCGTTACGCCGCGCTGGTGAAGGAAGGCCACTGACATGGCGCCGATCGTTACCAGCACCGAAATCGGGCGCCCGGCCGCGGAGGTCTTCGCCTACGCCACCGACCCGGCCCTGTTCAGCGAGTGGCAGCAGGGCGTGGTTGAGGGGCACATGGACGGCCCGGGCGACGGCGCCCAGGCAGCGGCCGTCGGCGCAAAATGCGTGACGACGCGGCGCATCGGCGGCGCTAACCGCCCCTCCACGTCCGAGCTGGTGCATATCGACCCGCCCCGGACCTGGGGCGTGCGGGGCATCGACGGCCCGGTCAGGGCGGCTGTCGATGTCGTGGTCGAGCCCGTGACCGGGTCCCGCTCCCGGCTGACCATCAGCGTCGACTTCACCGGCCACGGCATCGGCAAGATCCTGGTGCCGCTGATGGTCCGCCGCGAGGCACGCAAGGAGATGCCAGGCAACATGGCGGCGCTCAAGCAGAGGATGGAACGGGGCAAGACACCCGCGCCTGGCACAGAACTGGGCGATCGGCGCGGACCGCCGACGCTCGGTCATGTGCCGTCATCCAGGCTGGACTCGCGCACCCGCGGCGGCGGGATGCCCCGCCGCGGCGGCCGGCCCGGCTGCCCTTGCCTCACCCGCAGCTGGTAGGCGGCGTCTCTCCGGCGGCGGTAGCGCTGCACGAGAGCCCGCTGGCCGTCGGCGAGCGTCACCGTGTCGGTGAGGCTGGTGAGACCCCCGCGGCCCGGGCAGCGCGAGCCACCGGCCGGCGGAGCAGGCGTTCGAGCAGCTCGCGCTCGCGGACCTATGTGCCTACAGGCCCGACGCTACCGATGATCACAGCGGATGGCGGCAACGCCCGAAGCCAGAAAGCAGCGCGCCCTGGATAGTGCTGTCGACTGCTATGGGCCTTCGCCGCGATGCGGTGGCCGCGGAGCGGGGGTTGATACGATCGGCGAGTCCGGGAGGTGGGGACCGGAGCGTCCCGCCCATCACGTGGTTGCAGGAGAAGACGATGTCGTCTCGGCTGAATCCGTACCTCAACTTCAACGGCAACGCCCGCCAGGCATTGGAGTTCTACCGGAGCGTGTTTGGCGGCACCCTCAACATCAGCACCTACGCTGACTTTGGCGGCAAAGATTCGCCTGACGCTGACAAGGTCATGCACGGCCAGCTTGACACCGACGCCGGCTACACGGTCATGGCTTCCGACCACGCCAGCAACATGGGGGAATATCACCCCCCGTCTGGCTTCGGGATCAGCTTGAGCGGCGACGACGGGGACGTCCTGCGCGGCTACTGGGAGAAGCTGTCCGTCGGCGGGAACACCACGATGCCGATGCAGAAGCAGCCCTGGGGCGACGAGTTCGGCATTGTCGTCAACCAGTTTGGCATCACCTGGCTCGTCAACATCAGCCAGCCGCAGGCCTAGCACGAGCTGGGACCGTCGCGTGCTGCAGCCTCTCGCCCTCTGCGTCGCCGTGCCTTGTGCCCGGCTGCCAGGTGCCGCTGACTTGCTTCATCGGCACCTGGCATCTGTCACGGTCGGTGATTAGGGCTGGACTTGGCTGGTGCGCGCATCGCCGCCGATCTGCGCGGCTTTCGGCTCGATGCCGGTCAAAGGCGCTGGCGATGCAGACTTGGGCATTCGGCGTGAGCTGGCGGCAGGCGGTGATCGCCGTTTACATCGGGGTCCGCCGGGCGCCTGGGCATCGCGTCGGCTCGGGTCCGGGCGGCGGTCGGGGCATACTGTTCTCATGAACGGAAGGGATCCGGTGTTCGCCAACGTCGAGCAGGCCGAGTTCTGGTCGGAGCTGGCGCCGGCGTGGCTTGAGCTGGAAGATCAGCTGGAGGAGGTGGGCGGGCCCCCGGGCGAGCTGGCTATGGACCGGCTGGAGTTGGTGCCCGGCCAGCGGGTGGTGGATCTGGGCTGCGGTTCGGGAAGGACGACGCTGGAGCTGGCGGCGCGGGTCGGGCCCGGCGGTGAGGTTGTCGGGGTTGACATCTCCGCCGAGATGCTGGCGCGGGGGCGGGAGCGGGCGGCGCGGCTTGGCGCCGGGAACGTCGAGTTCCTGCACGCCGACGCCCAGGTGCACGATTTCGGCGAGGCCCGGTTTGATGCCGCTTACTCGCGCTTCGGCGTGATGTTCTTCACCGACCCTGTGGCCGCCTTCGCCAACGTCTGCAGGGCGCTCCGGCCCGGGGGAGCGCTGTCATTTGCCTGCTGGCAGGGCGTGTTCGACAACGAGTGGATGCTCATCCCGGGGGCGGCGGCGGCGGAGGTGACCGGGTCGCTGCCGCCGATGCCCGGCCCGGACGAGCCGGGCCCGTTTTCGCTGGCCGATCCCGCGCGGGTCCGCGCCGTGCTGGGCGCTGCCGGATTCGGCTCCATCGCGGTCACCCCCTACGCCGATCACGTGGTGATCAGTGAGGACCGGATTGCCGAGGTCGCTGTGACCAGCGTCCGGGTGGGCGGGATCCGCCAGATGCTCCGGGACGCCGACGACCAGACTCGTCAGCGAGCGCTCGCCGCCATCGAGACAGCATTGCGTGCCCGGCTCCACGATGGCGAGGTGCGTGCCTCAAGGGGTGTCCTCCTGGTCACCGGCAGCGCCTGAGCATGCCCGTAGGTGTACCACCACCAGGTCCGGGTGCCCGCCGGAGCCGCCGATAGGCGCGGCTGCCGAGCGCTGACTCGCTGCGGTGGAGGGCAATGCATAACTGGGCGTTCTGCGCCTTCGCTGGCGGCTGAAGTGCTCCGGCGGCCTGCATCGCAGGCCTTGCAGGGACAGGCGCCGGGGCGCCGGGTAGATAGCGTTCGCTGGTGGGCAGGAGGTCGAGGATCCGGGTCTGCGGCATGCCGGCCAGGCCGGGCGAAGATGCTGGTGATGACCAGACGTGCTGTATCAGGAAATCGGCGAATGTCTGCGCCGGCCCGGCCGAGTCGAACTCCAGGTCAAGCATCAGATACTGCGGGTCATCCACCGGCAAGCGGATGGCGAAGCTGCGAACTCCGGCTTGTGTGCGTGCTTCCGCGAATCCGTCGAATGCCCTCTTCCAGAGCTGATAATCGGTGATCGCGTGCTCGATCCGTAGCGTCGTCATCGGGTTTCTCCGTTGCGTTGCGTGTTGCTATTGAAATGCACGGTAGGCCGTCTGGCTGGTCGGCGGTATCCCGACTATCTGGGGGTCACCTCCGGCGGGCAGCCCGCGTATGGCAAGCGCCAGGGTTCCGGGGCATACGCTCATCTGGTGGCCGACAGCTGGGTGCGGGCCCGCGCCCGTGAGCGCATCGGGGCGGTGGTCTCGGAACCCGTCGACGCCAGGAGGCTGCGCCTGCAGGTACTGGCGGCGCTCCGCGAGGTTATCGACTTCGACGCATACGTCTGGCTGCTCACTGACCCCGTTACGACGGTCGGCGTCGCGCCGGTCGCCGATGTCCCCTGCCTGCCCGAGCTCCCGGCCCTGATCAAGGCGAAGTACGCAACCCCGGTCAATCGCTGGACGGTCCTGCAACTGCAGAAGTCACCCGCCGGAACCCTGAGCGATGCCGTCGGCGGAGAACTGGATCGCAGCCTGATGTGGCGCGACGTGCTGTGCAGATACGGAATCGGCGACGTGGCCTCGACGGTATTCGCAGACCAGTTCGGCTGCTGGGGATTCCTCGACCTGTGGCGCAACAACACCCGTGGCTCGTTCAGCGCCGCCGACGCCGGGTTCCTCGCCGCGGCCGCCGCGCCGCTGGCCACCGCGCTTCGTCACTGCCAGGCAAGAACGTTCGTTGACCCGGCGACTCAGCATCGGCCGGACCTCGGACCGGTCGTTCTGACACTCGACGACGACCTGCGGATCACGAGCCGCACGGCAGCTTCGCGCGGATGGCTGGATGCACTGCTTCCGCCCGAGGCTGACGAAAGGGCCATCCCGGCGAGCGTCTACAACGTCGCCGCCCAGTTCCTGGCCGTTGAGCAAGGTGTCGACGCGTATCCGGCGTTCGCCCGCACGCATCTGGCTGATGGCTTCTGGCTTGCTCTGCGTGCCGCCAGGCTTTCGCCGGACCAGCCTCCCGCCAGCGGAGCCGCAACGATCGTCGTCACTATCGAGGAGGCGTCCGCCTCCGAGCGGGTCGAGCTCTTCGGCCGCGCTTTCGGCCTGAGTGCCCGCGAATACGAACTGCTCGGCCTGCTTGCCACGGGCAGCGACACGCGATCGATGGCGCGCGAGATGTCGCTGTCCGAGCACACGATCCAGGATCACCTCAAGTCCATTTTCGCCAAGAGTGGCGCCCATGACCGCGTCACCGTTCTATCGCGCGCCCTGGGAACCAGACTCGGGACACAGAGATGAGCCCGCTACCCCAGGCCGGTCCCGCGACCCCTGCGGGACCGGCCCCTTGGTCAGCTGGCGAGATTGTGAACCGGCATGACGTCTGGCGTTCCTGGGTCAATCCCGGCCTTCTGCAGGATCGGCATGAGCACCGGTCCGTATTCTTCGAAGGCCTGCTGTGACTCCCACATCTCGTAGACCATCAGGGCGTTGTCGGGCCCGAAGCAGGAGTGGTGAACCCGGCCTGCCGGGTTTGCGGCTCCGGCGGCTTCGAGTTCCCGGATAGCTTCGTCGTACTGCAGTGCGGTGAGTGACTGAGGATGGAAGTAGGTTGCGATTGCCATGGCTCCTCCTGCCGTTAGCGGCGCTGGCCTGGCCTAGCTGCCCGGCCAGTCACTGCGGTCGGTGCGGTTAACACGCACGGTCAGCCAGCGGGCTACGGTCGCGGGACCTGGCGGCGCCGAACGCGGGTGATGAAATCAGAACGGGACCTTGGTGGCCATGAGCCCGGTACCGGGCTGCCGGGCGGCGAGGATCCAGCAGAAGTCGAGCGCATCGAGCTGGAGGTGCTCGCCAGCCTTCCCTGAGCACCACTGGCCGCCGGCCATGCCGGTCAGGGTGAGGGTGAACGGCTGACCGTGGCGGCGCGCCCACTCAGTGACGACGTCGGCGACGAGGCGGCCGTCGTGCCCTGCGGTGAGCTCCATGGGGTGCCCGGTCGCCCGGCTGATGTCGAGTCTGTGCATCCAGGTGTCGCGGGTGAAGATGGTGTCCACCAGGAAGCCGTAGCGCCATCGCTCGGCATCGAACGGCGGGTCGTTCTTGAGCCGCACGGCCCATCGGATGGGCGCCGGTGTCCGGCGCCTGGCACGCACAGCCATAAACGCCACGCCGGCGAGGCCAAGTTCGGCGCCGCCTGCCGTACCTGCCCGCTGGCCGCCCAGTGCACCACCGCCAAAGGCGGCCGCACGATCACCATCGGCCCGCACGAGATCCGGCTGGCCGCCGCCCGCATCCGCCAGGCAGACCCGGCCTGGAAGGCTGACTACAAGGCCACCCGGCCCAAGTTGGAACGCAAGATCGGCCACCTGATACGCCGCCGCCACGGCGGCCGCCGCGCCCGGGTCCGCGGGCAGCTCAAAGACGCCGCCGACTTCGCCCTCCTCGCCGCTGCAGTCAACCTGGCCCGCCTCGGCATGCTCGGCGTTGCCTACCGCAACGGCGCCTGGGCGGCCGATGGCGGCTGATAACCGGAAACGGCCCGGTCGGGGGCCCTCACAAGCCCACTCACAGCCCGCCAGCAGCGGGCCATCCCGGGCGGCACCAGCCAGGAGGAACGGCCGCAGCGCAGCAGTCCGCGGCGGCCCCTGCTGGCCTAACACAGGCACCCAGCGCCCAAGGCCGGTTACACAAAATGGTCGATTAACTACCAGCCACCCAGGCACGATCCGGCCTGGGCCTACGACGTCGCGGCCCGGCAGCTGCTGCCGATCGCCGGCCTGATTGCTTCCTACGACGAGGGCGGATCTGAGGATGAGTCCGTCCCGCAGTAGGGATCTCGCAGCGAATTCTCAGTGGCGGGGCAATAGGCTCGTTGTCCATGCACGTCGATGCGATTTTCGGTGCCATCGGCCGGTGGGCCGTCCGCCTTCGCTGGCTGGTCCTGCTTGTCTGGGTAGTCGGCGCGATCGCGGCCGTGACGCAGCTGCCGTCGTTGTCGAGCGTGACCCAGAGCAACAACTCCAAGTTCCTGCCCGCGAGCGTGCCGAGCCAGCACGCGATCGACCTGTCCGCGCCGTTCGGCAACTCGAACCTGCTCCCGATCCCCGTCATCGCGGCGACCACCGCCGGGCCCCTGACCGCAGCGGACATCAGCGCAGTGACTTCCCTGCAGTCCAAGCTCCACTCCGTGACCGGTGTCAACCGGGTGCTTGATGTCGGCCGCTCCGCCAACGGCCAGGCCGTGCAGTTGCTCGCCCTTGCCGCCAACAACAGCGGCAACCAGAACTATCAGCAGGACCTCATCGACGGCATGCGCGCGAAGATCGCCAACGCCGGGCTCCCCGCCGGGTTGCGGGTCCACCTTGCGGGCAGCATCGCCGTTCAGGTGGATCAGCAGAAGGCGTCCGGCAACACCGGCAACAAGGTGCAGAGCCTGTCGCTGATCTTCATCATCGTGCTGCTCGTGCTCATCTTCCGGTCGCTGACGCTCGCCATCACCACGGTCCTGCCCGCCCTGCTGTCCGTGCTCATCTCCGGTCCGCTGGTGGCCGAGGCGGCCAAGCATGGCCTGCAGGTATCGCCGCTCGCCCAGTTCCTGCTGATCGTCCTGGTGCTGGGCGCCGGCACGGACTACGGACTGTTCCTGGTCTTCCGGGTCCGGGAGGAGTTGCGGGCGGCCGGCCATGACGTGACCGGCGTGGACGGGGCGCCCCAGCGTGGCCTGTTCCGGTCCCTGCTCTCGGACCTGGCCGGGCCCCGCCCGGCCGCGCGGACCGCGCTGGTCGAGTCGGTCACGCGGGTGGGCGAGTCGATAACCTTCTCAGGCGCCACGGTCATCGCGGCGGTGCTGACCCTGCTGGCGGCCAGCTTCCCGTTCTACTCCAACCTCGGCATCCCGTTCGCCATCGCGATCGGGGTCACCCTGCTGGCCGGCCTCACGCTGCTGCCCGCGCTGCTGTCGATCCGCCTGTCGCTGCTGGCGATGAAGCGGACGCTATTCCAGGCCATGTTCCACAAGCCCAAGCTGCTGCCCTTGAGCATCCAGGGCAGCGGCGGGGCCGGCGTGTGGGGCCGGGTGGCCGGCCGCATCGTGCGCCGTCCCGCGACCACGCTGGCCATCGGCGTGCTGGCGTTCGGCGGCCTGGCCCTGGCCGTACTCGGCTATACGGCCTCAGGCTTCGGGGGCAGTACGGCCCCGCCGGCCGGCAGCGACTCCGCGAAAGGCACGGTGCTGCTGACCAAGTACTTCCCCGAGTCGGCGGCCAACCCGACCTCGCCGATCTTCAAGTTCAGCCAGCCGGTCTGGACCGATCCTCAGGTTCTGGCCAAGGCCACCAGCGAGCTCAAGGCCAGCAGCCTGTTCACCACGGTGGCCGGGCCGCTCAACCCGAGCGGGCTGGCGCTGCCGCCCGCCGACTATGCGAAGCTGTACGCCGGGCTCGGGCCGGCCAAGGCCCTGCCGCCGGTGGAGCCCCCGGGTCTGGCCGGCAAGGTGCCGTCTGCCATCTACCAGGTCTACCGCAGCACCTCGAACTTCGTCAGCGCCGACGGGCGGACGGTGCAGTTCTCCGTCGGGCTGAAGGCCGGCGATCCCGGCAGCACGGCCGCCCTGGATGCCGTCCCGGCGATCCGCGCCGAGAACGCGAGGGTGGCTAAATCCATCGGGGCCGCCGACTCGGCCGTCGGCGGCGAGGCGCCGGCTCTCTACGACATCAGCGCGGTGTCCAACAGTGACCTGGTCAGGGTCATCCCCATCGCGATCGTGGTGATCGGGATCCTGCTGGCGCTCGTGCTGCGGAGCCTGATCGCCCCGCTCTACCTCATCGCGTCGGTGGGCTTGTCCTACCTGGCCGCGCTGGGGCTCTCGGTGCTGCTGTTCGTCGACATCGGGGGGAGCAAGGGATTGGTCTTCTTCCTGCCGTTCCTGATGTTCATCTTCCTGCTCGCGCTCGGCGAGGATTACAACATCCTGGTCATGACCCGGATCCGGGAAGAGGCGCACAAGCTGCCGCTGCGTGAGGCGGTCGTCAAGGCGATCGGCGTGACCGGCACGACCGTGACCTCGGCCGGCCTGGTACTGGCCGGCACCTTCGTGGTGTTTGGCATCGTGGCCGGCAGCGGGGCAGGCGGCAGCCAGTTCCGCGACATCGCGATCAGCCTCGCGCTCGGGATCCTGATGGATACCTTCCTGGTCCGGACGCTGCTCGTGCCGTCCACCGTCGTGCTGCTCGGCCGGTGGAACTGGTGGCCATCGAAGCTGACCATGGACCGCCCGGAGACGCCGGCGCCTGCGCCCGGGGAGGCCGTGGCCGGGTCAGCCGCGCCGGAGCCCGCCTCCACGACGCAGCCAGAATCGCACTAAACGGCGCTGGACAACCTGGCTGAGGCGCGACTGACCCCTGGCCGAACGCGCCAGGGAGTGGGGAGGTACGGGCGGCGCTGGCGGGAGCTGGCGGGGGCGGTGATGGCTAGCCATGGCTGAGCTAGCCCGCAGGAATCGTCTGCGCAGCGGCTGGCTGGACCAGCCCGTAGTTCCCCCGGCGGCGAACCAATATAGGCGCTGACCAGGTAAAACAACTTCAGTTTATGACTACGTAGACACGTAATTTTCGTGATCAAGGGCTCTACCACCTGGTTACTACGCGTTGACCAATCGGCTCGGGGGAACTTCGGACTAGGGCACACGCTGGACCGCGCCAGTGGTGAACCAGTGCACGAGGGTGACCGCCAGCTGCACAGCCATCCGGGCCTCCTCCAGCGTCTCGTGCCTCGTCCCGGTCTGGGCGCCGTGGCGGGAGGTCTGGCCCTGCCAGATCAGTTGCAGCATCGCGGTCAGCGGGGCGACGTCGCCGGTCCCGCTGGGTCCCGAGATGGCCAGCCGGTACTTCTGCGGCGTGTTCCGTAGCTGGCGGA
>CAWICV010000012.1:0-724521 GCA_963834705.1 uncultured Actinomycetes bacterium | reverse complement strand
TGGCCGACCTGCTGACGCTCGCCGCCGTGGCGGCGGCGGCTGCTGCTGACGGGCTGCCCCGCTGGCTAGTGGCCGGCTACGCGGTGGGTGTGTTCGCCGCGCTATATGTGCTGGGGCTGCACCGGCTGGGATCTCCTGCGGTGGCCGACCAGGCCGGCCGCGTCGGGTGGCGGCGGCCCTGCCCGGTGTCTGGTGCTGCCCTGGGCGGCCGATCCGGTCCAGCTGCTCCCGCTGATCGCAGTCACCGCGGTGGCGCTGATCGCGGTCCACACGGTCGGCGCCGCGGCGCTGCGCGCGGCGCACCGCCGTGCCGGCCGACCCAGCGGGCCATGCTCGCCGGATCGACCCGGCCAGCGAGCAGGTGGCCCGGTTGCTGCGTGACGTCCCGAGCTGGGGCTCGGCA
Source organism: uncultured Actinomycetes bacterium (assembly GCA_963834705.1). Lineage (GTDB taxonomy): Bacteria > Actinomycetota > Actinomycetes > Streptosporangiales > Streptosporangiaceae > RYN-230. Next base: position 724,118 of record CAWICV010000012.1, on the reverse strand, counting down.
CCAGCTCGGCCTCGTGGCGACCTGGCCGGGCTGGCCCGGCGGCGCCGGGCCAGCCGGGTCATCGTCGGCGGCCTGGACGATGAGGCCGCCGCGGCCGCGGCGCACGTACCTGCGCCGCTCGGCGCGACGTGTGCGTGCTCCCCCAGCTCAGCGAGCTGGGCATCGCCCTCAAGCGGGCTCCTGGACGAGGTGTGGGGGGTCCGCTGATCCCGTTCGCCGGCACGGGCGGCGCGGCCCGGCCGGTCGCCGAGCGGGCGGTCGACATCGGGGCCGCGCTCGCCGCGCTGGCCATCACCGGGCCGGTGCTCGCGGCGGCGCGGTGGCGGTGCGCCTCCGGCTACCCCGCCCGGTGCTGTTCCACCAGTACCGCATCATCGGCGGGGAAAGCTGACAGATCGTCAAGCTGCGCACGCTCGGCCAGCATCGCGACCCGGACACCGCCTGACAGTTCCCCGACGAGAATGCGGCCCGCTGGGCCAGTTCCTCCGCATCACTCGCATCGACGAACTGCCGCAACTGGTCAACGTACTGCGCGGGGAGATGTCCCTGGTCGGCCCCCGGCCCGAGCGGCCGTACTTCGCCGCCCGGTTCAGCCAGGACATCCCGGGCTACGCGGCCCGGCACGGATGCCGGCCGGGATGACCGGCTGGGCCCAGGTGCACCGGCTCAACGGCGACACCTCGATCACCGACCGGGCCCGGTTCGACAACGCCTACATCGAGTACTGGTCGTTCTGGCTCGATCTGGTCATCCTGGCCCGCACCGTGACCAGTGTGACCGCAGAAGCAGCAGGCGAGCTGCGTGACCGGATCCCCCACCGAGGAGGCCGAGCATGAGGGTCCTGCATGTGATCACCGGCCTCGGAGTCGGCGGCGCGGAACACCAGCTCCGCTCGATCCTGCAGCACACCCGGCACGAGTCCGACGTGGTGACGCTGTACAACCCGGGGCCGGTCGCGGACATGATCCGGGCCGACGGCGGGTCGGTGCGGGACCTCGGGATGACCAGCAACACGCAGATCTCGGCGCTGTTCCGGCTGCGCCGGCTGATCCGGGCCGGCCGCTACGACGTGGTGCACGCCCACCTGTACCGGTCCCAGATCTACGGGCGGCCCGCGGCCTGGCTGGCCGCCACCCCGGTGATCCTGAGCACCGAGCACTCGATCGGCGAGACGCACCTGGAGCGCAGGCCGATGACACCGGGTGTCCGGGCGCTGTACCTGGGCACCGAGTTTCTGTCCGACATCACGATCGCGGTGTCCCCGGCGGTGCGCGAGCGGTTGCTCAAGTGGGGGGTCCGGGACCGCCGGATGACCGTCATCGCGAACGGCGTGGACATGCAGCGGGTCGCGTTCGACGAGCACGCCAGGGAGCGGGTCCGGGCCGAGTTCGGCATCGGCGCGGGCGTCTACCTGATCGGCGTGCTCGGCCGTCTCGACCCGAACAAGCAGTTCGACATGGTCATCGAGGCGGCGGCGCCGCTGCTCGGCGACGACGTCAAGCTGCTCATCGTCGGCAAGGGCAACGAGCGGGCCCACCTGGAGCAGGCCGCCCGCGACCGCGGCGTGGCCGGTCAGGTGATCTTCGCCGGGGAGCGGCACGACGTCGCCGACATGCTGTCCGCGATGGACCTGTTCGTGGCGTCCTCCAAGCAGGAGACGTTCGGCCTGTCGGTGCTGGAAGGGCTGGCCAACGGGCTGCCCGTGCTGTACACCGCCTGCCCGGCCCTGGACGGCCTGGCGGTGACCCGGGCCAGCCAGGTGCCGCAGGCCGCGGCCGGGATACGCGACGCCATGGCGGCGGAACTGGCCGCGGGCCAGCGGCCGCGGATCGCTGAGCCTGCGGTGGAGAAGGAGTACAGCATCGAGGCCGTCACCGCGCGGATTGACGACCTGTACGAGCAGCTGGCCGCGCGCCGCCGGTGGCGGACTGTTCTCCGGACGATGGGGCCGCGAGCGGCGACGGGGGGATCGCGATGAGGTGCTTCATCACCGGCGCGGCCGGCTTCATCGGCTCGCATCTGGCCGAGGAACTGGTGGCCGCCGGGCACGACGTGACCGGGCTCGACGACCTGAGCACCGGGCGGCTGGAAAACCTGAGCCCGGTCGCCGGTCATCCCCGGTTCCGCCTCGTCGAGGGCTCGATCCTGGACGCGGCCACGGTCACCGACCTGGCCAGCGGGGCGGACTGGGTGTTCCACCTGGCCGCCGCGGTGGGCGCGTTCGTCATCCGGGACCGGGCGCTGGACAGCCTGCGCACCAACATCCACGGCACGGAGAACGTGGTGACCGCCGCGCAGGCCAGCGGGGCCCGGCTGCTGGTCGCGTCCACCAGCGAGATCTACGGGAAGAACACCAAGATCGGGCTGCGCGAGGACGACGACCGGGTGATCGGCTCGCCGCTCAAGTCGCGGTGGAGCTATGCCGAGGCCAAGGCCATCGACGAGAGCCTGGTCCACTGCTACGTCCGGGAGCGTGGCCTGCGCGCGGTGATCGTCCGGTTCTTCAACACGGTCGGCCCGCGGCAGACCGGCCGCTACGGGATGGTCATCCCGCGCTTCGTCCGGCAGGCCCTGGCCGGCCAGCCGCTGACCGTGTTCGGCACCGGCCAGCAGGTGCGCTGTTTCTGCGACGTGCGGGACGTGGTGCCCGCGCTGCCCCGGCTGATCGCCGCCGACCGGGCCTGCGGCCGGGCGGTGAACATGGGCAGCACCGAGCAGGTCAGCATCGAGGACCTGGCCCGCCGGGTGATCAGGCTGACCGGGTCGGCCAGCGGCATAACCCGGGCCTCCTACCTGGAGGCGTACGGCGCGGGTTACGAGGACCTGGAGCGCCGGGTGCCAGACTGCTCACTCGCCGCCGACCTGGTCGGGTTCGCCGCGACCCGGAACCTGGACGAGATCATCCAGGCGGTCGCGGCCGCGCAGTCATCCGCCCGGCAGGCGGCGGCGTAATCAGGACGACACCGGGCATGACGGCTTAAACGTGCCGATCACGACAGGACGGCAGACACGGGGATGGCGGGGGCAGCCAAAACGGCGTACACCACTGACGGGCGGGCGCCAGCAACGGTGCCCGGCCGGTCCCGCCATGCTGGGTCCCGGCACCCCATGGCCGGGGCCGCGTGGCTGGCCGTCGTGCTCGCCGGGGCCATCGCGGTGGTGCTGGAACGCCAGCCCCGGCTGCTGCTGCTCGCTGTCTTCCCGTTCATGCGCATGCTGGACGCCGCCATCTCGCTGTACTCGGTCCCGGCGGCCTGGTTGTCGGTGTCCAACGGCCGCTGGAAGAGCCCTGCCCGCCGCCCGGTGGGCGGGGCCACCACGGCATCGCTCCCCGCCGCAGGCATGCCGGCCAGCGGCGCATACCACGCTGGGACCAGGGATGAGCCGGGCAGGCCGCTCGGGTGGCGGAGGCTAGTCATGTATCTGGGTGAGGACGGGCCCGTGGCAACGGTGCACAGTGAGCTCATGGACCCGGTGCGGATCCTGCTCGTCGATGATCATCTGATGGTCACCGAAGCGCTGGCCTCACGGCTATCGGCTGCCATGGACCTGTGGGTGGCCGGCCGGTGCACCACCGCCGACCCCAACCTGCTGGACATCGTGCGCGGGCTGCGCCCGGATGTCATCACGATCGAGGTGGAGCCGCTCGGCCCGGCCGCGGGCCAGGTCCTGCAGGGGCTGGTCGCGGCCCGCCCGGAGGCCAAGGTGGTCGTGCTCAGCGCGGACCACAACATCGGGCACGCGGTCGAGGCGGCCCGGGCCGGGGTGGCCGCCTGGGTGGCCAAGGAGCAGGGCGCCGCCGAGCTGGAGACGGTGGTCCGCGGGGTGTGCCAGGGTTACTCATGGTTCCCGCCGGACATGCTCGGCGCGATCCTGCGCGAACTGCGCGCCGACGTGAGCCGGGCCCGTGAGCACGACGACCTGCTGGACGTGCTCAGCCCGCGGGAGCGGGACGTGCTGCTGTCCATGATGGACGGCAAACGAGGCCGGCAGATCGCCCAGGACCTGCTCATATCCACCGATACGGTGCGCACCCACACGCGGAACATCTTCGCCAAGCTGGACGTGCACAGCCGCCTGGAGGCAGTTCGGGTGGCCCGGGCGGCCGGCCTGCGGCGGCCCGAGGAGCAGGCCGAATGAGCGACGGCCAGCCGGTCCGGGTAGCCACGGTGATCACCAGGCTGGACGGCGGTGCCGGCCGGCACGCGCTGCGTGGCGCGCGGGCCATGGACCCGGCCGGCTACGCCATGACGATCATCACCGGCCGCGGCGAGCTGGTGGCCGAGGCCGAAGCGGCCGGCCTGGAGGTCATCGTGGAGCCGTCGCTGCGCGCGCCCATCGCGCCCGGCAGCGACCTGCGCGCGCTGGCCCGGCTGACCGCACTGCTGCGCCGCCGCGACTTCGACGTGGTGCACGCGCACTGCGCCAAGGGGGGCACGATCGGCGGGCTGGCCGCGCACCGGGCCCGGGTGCCCCGCCTGGTGCACACCTACCACGGCTTCCCGTTCCACGAGTTCCAGGGCGCCGTCCGCCGCCGCGCCTACATTGAGACCGAACGCCGGCTGGGCCGGATAACGGACGTCGCGCTGTGCGTCGGCACCGGGGTGGCGGTCGAGGCGGTCCGCCGCCGGCTGATCGCCCCGGAACGGGTGCACACGATCGGGGTGGTCGCCGACGGCGCCGACCAGGCCGCCGCCCGGCCGCCGCCGGCTCCGGCCCGGCGCCGCCAGGCCCGTGCCGAACTGGGCCTGCCCGCGGACGCCATCGTGGTCGGCGCGGTCGGCCGGCTGACCTACCAGAAGGCGCCGGAAGACTTCCTGGCCGCGCTGCGCGCGCTGGGCCGGCCCGGGGTGACCGGGGTCTGGGTCGGCGACGGGGAACTGGCCGGGCAGGTGGCGGCCCGGGCGGCCGGCCTGCCGGGAAACCAGCTGGTGCTGGCCGGGCAGCGCAGCAACGTGCCGGACCTGCTGCCCGCATTCGACGTGTTCGCGCTGCCCAGCCGCTACGAAGGGCTGCCCACCGCGGTGGTCGAGGCGATGGTGTGCGGCATCCCGGTGGTGGCGACCGCGGTCAACGCGGTCGGCGATGTGGTCATACCCGGCGAAACGGGGCTGCTCGTCCCGCCGGGCCGCCCAGAACTGCTGGCCGAGGCGGTCGGGTTCCTGCTCGACTCGCCCGACGCGGCGGCCCGGATGGCGGCCACCGCCCGGGCCCGGCTCGGCACCCGGTTCGGCGAGCAGGCGTTGCGCTGCGCCCTGGTAGCGGCCTACTCCGGTGGGTATGCCGTTGCCTAGGCTGGACATGATTAACTGGTGGTAATGCGGCACGCCGTAACGAATATGCACCGGACGGTGACAAATCGGGGGCTGGGAGGCCTACGGGGTGACGGGCCCGTGACCTCCCAAATCGGGGGGAAAGACTGTGGAACCGTCGTTGGACCGGCGACGGGGCCGCGGGCGCAGGCGGTCTGACGGTCAGGACGCGCTTGCCGTGCGGGGCCTGTTGCATGACCTTGGACATCAGATGACCACACTGTCCTATCTGGTCGAAGCAGTACGCGGGGATGTCCTCCTGCCGGAGGACGCGGGTTTCCGGCTGGAGTTGCTGTCCCTGGAGATGACCCGGCTGCTGGACGTCATCGCACAAGAGATTCCCGGCCACGAGGACGCGGCCGCGGTCGGCGAGGTCAGCCTGCGCTCGCTGGCCGGCCAGGTGGCCCAGCTGGCCCGGGTCGCGCACGAGGCCGCCGTGACGCTGCGGCCCGGCCCGGAAGTCACGGTCAGGGCCAGCCCAGTGCTGCTGTGGCGGGTCCTGACCAACGTGGTGGACAACGCGGCCCGCGCCGCCGGGCAGGCCGCCGGGCGGAACTCACGGTAGGTATGCTGGCAGAACCGCCACCACGGGCCTTCCTCCAGGTGCAGGACAACGGTCCCGGCTTCGGCCATGGGCCTCCTGGAGCCACCTCGCTCGGCCTGGGCGTGGTGACTAGGCTGCTCGAATCCTGTAGCGGCAGCATGGAGGTCGAGGCGCCGGCAGGCGGGGGCGTGCTGGTGCACATCGTGATACCGGCTGAGCCGATCCCGCCCGCCGCCCCGGACCGGCCACCGGGTAATCAGGTGAGCACATGACCGGGCTAGTCATCGGAGATGACCACAGCGTATTCCTGGACGCCATGTCGGCCGTGCTGATCCAGCGTGGCTACCAGGTCACGGTGGCGCGCAGCGTGCGGGACACGATCGAGTCGGTGCGCCGCAAGCAGCCCGATGTGTGCCTGATCGACCGGCACTTCGGCGGGGACAGCGGGATCACCGCGATCGGCCCGATGCTCGCGGCCAGCGGCCGGACCAAGATCCTGGTGCTCAGCGCCGACCCGGACACCGAGGGCATCCGGCAGGCACTGCAGGCCGGGGCGTCCGGCTACCTGCACAAGACCCGGGGGGTGGCCGCACTGACCCGGGCCATCGACCGGGTGCAGCGCGGCGAGGTCGTGGTGGACGTGCCGAAACCGCGGCCAGCCCGGGAGCGGGCCCGGTCCGACGATGCGCGCCGGCTGGCCGCTTTCCTCACCGCACGGGAGCGGGAATGCCTCAACCTGCTGGTCGAGGGGCTGGACACGTCCGGCATCGCGACCAAACTGGGCGTGTCCGCGGCCACCGTACGCACCCACGTCCAGTCGGTGCTGACCAAACTGGGCGTGCACTCCCGGCTGGAGGCCGCCTCCTACGCGGTCCGCTTCGGGCTGCTTGATGACGTGCCCGGGCTGATCCCCCAGGAGGACACCGGGTTACCCCTGGAACTGGGATAGCCAGCCAGAAGACGGCCGGGCTGGCTGCTGCAGCCTGGGCGGGGACGGTGCGCCAGGCCGGCTGTCCCCACCCGTGCTGACCTACCACGTGGCCAGCGTCACCCGCGCTACCGGTACCCGTGCGGACGGCCTGGCACCCCCCTTTGCCTGGCCATCCCTGGGACCACCGGTCCTGGCGCCCGCCCCCCTTCGGGGACTTCTCCCGCTCCCGGCCGTCTTCTGAGTCATCAGGCTAGGCCGGAGCGGGCCGCTGTCACTCGGCCACCAGGGTGAGCCGGGCTACCTCATCGGCATGGTTTCCGGCCGACCCGGCGGGCCGCAGCAGTGTGCCCTGCCATCCGCCGCGCACCGTGCGCACGCTGACCAGCAGCCAGGCGGCGACCAGGCCCAGGTACAGCGCCACCGCCGCCCAGCGGAACGCGTCCGCCCCGGTGTGCCTGGCCAGTGCGATGGTGCCGGTCACGCACGTGCCCACCGGGAACGTGAACGACCACCAGGTCGCCGGTCTGCCCGGCCGAGCTGGCCGCCACCCCGCTGGTGGAACGGGAGGAAGGGTCCGGCACCCGGCAGGCGCTGCACGCCGCGCTCAGCGGCCGCCTCGGCCCGGGCCGCGAGCTGGCCGCGCCCGCGCTGCGGCTGACCACGACCACGGCGATCCGGCAGGCGGTACGGGCCGGGGCCGGGCCCGCGGTGCTCAGCCTGCTCGCGGTGCGCGAGGCGGTCGCGGCCGGCCTGCGGGCCGTGGTGCTGGTCTCGGCACCGGCCTGCGGGCCGTGGTGCTGGTCTCGTCACCGGCCTGCGGGCCGTGGTGCTGGTCTCGTCACCGGCCCCCGGGCCGTGGTGCTGGTCTCGTCACCAGCCCCCGGGCCGTGGTTGACTCCTTGGTAGTAGGGGGTGCGTGATGATGAGCCAGCACAATGGCGCGGCCAAGGTCAAGGCGAGCAAGGACGGCAAGGCCAAGAACAAGGTCAGTCGGCTGCCGAAGAAGCCCTACGAGGCCGAGCTGTACCGGCTGCAGGCGGAACTGGTCAAGGTCCAGGAGTGGGTGCGCGCCGAGGGCGCCCGGATCGTGATCATCTTCGAGGGCCGCGACGCGGCCGGCAAGGGCAGCACGATCAAGCGGGTCAGCCAGTACCTGAACCCGCGGGTCGCCAGCATCGTCGCGCTGCCCGCGCCGACCGAGCGGGAACAGACCCAGTGGTACTTCCAGCGCTACGTGGACCACCTGCCGTCCGGCGGCCATATCGTGCTGTTCGACCGGAGCTGGTACAACCGGGCCGGTGTCGAGCACGTGATGGGGTTCTGCACCAAGGAGGAGTACGCCCGGTTCCTGCACCAGTGCCCGATCTTCGAGCGGCTGCTGGTGGAGGACGGCATCCTGCTCCGCAAGTACTGGTTCTCAGTCAGCGACGAGGAGCAGCAGTTGCGGTTCCGGTCCCGGCTGGAGGACCCGATGCGGCGGTGGAAGCTGTCCCCGATGGACCTGGAGTCGGTGACCCGCTGGGAGGACTACAGCCGGGCCAAGGACGAGATGCTGCTGCACACGGACGTGCCGGAGGCACCGTGGTATGTGGTGGAAAGCGACGACAAGCGGCGGGCCCGGATCAACATGATCGCCCACCTGCTGTCCACCATCCCCTATCACGACGTGCGGCGGCAGCGGCTGGAACTGCCGCCGCGGCCACCGGCCAAGGGCTACATCCGGGTGCCCAGGGACCTGCAGACCTTCGTCCCGGACCACGCGGCGACGCTGCGCGGATCGTAAGCTCCCGGCAAGCCCACCCAGCCAGGGGATGACTGGCCGGGGCGCGGCGGGCTAGCATCGCTGTCTCTGGTTCCCGGCTGGAGGGAGGATCCTGTTCCTGCTCAGCAACGAGCACACGATCCCGCCCACCGAACTCGGCCTGCTGCTCGGCATGGTGGTCGCGTTCGTGGCCGCCTACCTCGCGGTCAGCTACTTCGAGCGGCCGGAGGCCGAGGCGTTACCGGCCGCCGCTGCCCCGGATCAGGAGGATCCCGGGCAGGCCGGGAACACCAGCCCCACTGGTAGTGTTGAGGCATAAGGCGGCGGATTGAGCCGCCACTCCCGCGGGCGAGTGGCCCGCGCGGTCGCGTGTGTGAGCAGTTTTTCCTCCAGGTGGGCACCGAGCTTTGCCGCTGCCCCGGATGCGTTCTCCGCGGCGCGGCCCACGAAGCTTGGATGGAGATTCCTTGCCACACAGTCATGCCCGGCAGCGCCCCGCCCGGTCCACCCGGCCGCGGCCGCCGGCCCGGCCACCGCGGATGCGGTCGGCCCAGGGCCAGCGGTCGTCCCAGGGCCAGCGGCCAGCCCCGGGCCAGCGGCCAGGCCAGGACCGGCGCTCTGAGCTGGACCAGGCGCTGGCCGCGGCTATGGCCGCACCCGCGCCGGAGCCGGTCACGTTCGGTGCACTGGGGCTGCCCGAGCCGCTGGTCAGCGCGCTGGCCCGGGGCGGCATCGAGCAGCCGTTCGCGATCCAGGCCCGGGCGCTGCCGGACGCGCTGGCCGGCCGGGACGTGCTCGGCCGGGCGCAGACCGGGTCCGGCAAGACGCTCGCGTTCGGCCTGGCCATGCTGACCCGGCTGGCCAGCCCGGCGGGCCGGACCGCACCCCGGCAGCGGACCGCGCCCCGCGCGCTCATCCTGGTGCCGACCAGGGAACTGGCCCAGCAGGTGACCGACGTGCTGCGGCCGCTCGGCAACCCAGTCGGGGTCAGCGTCACCGCGGTGTACGGCGGCGCGCCCATCGGCCGCCAGATCGACCGGCTGCGGCGCGGCGTGGACATCGTGGTGGCCACTCCCGGGCGGCTGATCGACCTGATGGAGCGGCACGTGTGCACCCTCGGCGCGATCGAGATCACCGTGCTGGACGAGGCCGACCACATGGCCGACCTGGGTTTCCTGCCCGCGGTGACCCAGATCCTGGACGCTACCCCGGCCGGCGGGCAGCGGATGCTGTTCTCCGCCACCCTGGACCGTGACGTGGAGCGGCTGGTCACCCGGTACCTGACCAGCCCGGCGCTGCATGCGGTAGCGCCGGCCAGCGAGCCCGGCTCGGTCGCCGACCACCAGGTGTTCGTGCTGCCCGCCCAGGACAAGCTGGCCATCGCGGCCGAGATCGCCACCCGGCCCGGCCGCACCCTGTTCTTCGTCCGCACTAAGCACGGCGCGGCCCGGCTGGCCAAGCAGCTCACCCGGGCCGGGGCCGACGCGGCCGCGATCCACGGCAACCTGAACCAGAACCAGCGGCAGCGGGCGCTGGACGGGTTCGCGGCCGGGCAGCCCCGGGTGCTGGTGGCCACCGATGTGGCCGCCCGCGGGCTGGACATCGAGGACGTGGGCCTGGTGGTGCACTTCGACCCGCCCAACGACCACAAGGACTACCTGCACCGCTCCGGGCGCACCGCGCGGGCTGGGGCACCCGGCACCGTGGTCGCGTTCGTCGATCCGGCCCAGGTCAAGGACGTGGCCCGGCTGCACGACGCGGCCGGCATCAACCCGGTCCGGCATCGGGTGCAGCCCGGGCACCAGGCCGTCCGGGACATCGCCGAATCCGGCACGCCGATCCCGGTCCCGGCCCAGCCCGTGGCGGCGCTGGCGGCCGCGCCCGGTACCGGGTCTGCGTCCCGCACCAGGCCTGCTCCCCGGACGGAGGCGTCCCGGCGTGCCGGGACGGCGGGTCGCGGCGGGCAGCGCCCCCGCCGGCGGCGGGGACAGCGGCCCCGGACGCCGCTGCGCGAGGCCAGCTGACCGGCCCGGTACTGGCGTTCGGCAAAGGAAAGCATTTGCGGTGTACATCGCTGCCCTCAGCGGGGCAGTGATGTACACCGCTGAGCTGTCTGCGGCGGCCTGGAAAGGCCGGCGGGACCGGGGTTTACGGACGGTTATCAGGTGATGGCTGGGGTAGGTGTTTCTTGCCCGCGCGGGCCCCGCGTGCGACGATCCTTGGATAGCGACCGTGCAGCCCCTCCTAGGGAGCGCCCGTTGGCTCTGCCCCGAACGCGGTGACCGCAGCACCGGCCCAGGATGCTCGCTGGCGCGGTGAGCAGGTGGCCCGTGACGTCTTCGATGGCCTGCCCGCCCACTACGACCGGCTCGCCTACCTGCTGTCATTCGGCCAGGACCGGCGCTGGCGGCGGGCCGTGGTGGACCGGATCGCGACCGCCCAGCCCGGGCTGGTGCTGGACGTGGCCACCGGGCCGGCCGGGATCGCGCTGGCCATCGCCGGCCGGACCGGCGCCAACGTGGCCGGGGTGGACCTCAACGAGCCGATGCTGCGGGCCGGCCTGGCCCGGGCCCGGCGGCCCGGCCAGCGCGGCCGGGTCCGGGTGGCCGTGGGCACGGCTGACCAGCTGCCGTTCCCGGACGACACCTTCGACGCGCTCAGCTTCTCCTACCTGCTGCGCTACGTGGACGACCCGGCCGCGACCGTGGCCGAGATGGCCCGCGTGGTGCGCCCCGGCGGCACCGTGGCCAGCCTGGAGTTCATGGTGCCGCCGCAGCCGGGCTGGCGGGCGGCCTGGTGGCTGTACACCCGGCTGGCGCTGCCGCTGGGCGGGCTGCTGACCGGTGGGCCGGCCTGGTACCGGGTCGGCCGCTTCCTCGGGCCGAGCATCTCCACCCACTACCGGCGGTACTCCCTGGACGACCACGTCGCGGCCTGGCACGCGGCCGGGCTGACCGACGTGGGCACCGGTCTGATGAGCCTGGGCGGCGGGCTGATCATGTGGGGCCGCAAAGCCGCGGGACCTGGTTCGTGAGCGCGCGGACGGACAAGGCCAGCAAGACCGCGTTCTACGACATGGGCCGCGGGACCGGCGGGTTCCGCGACTGGCTCACCCTGCTGCACCCGCCGTACACGATGTGGCACCTGTCCTACGTGGCCATCGGGGCCGCGCTGGTGCCGCACCCGGTGCTGTGGCGGCTGGGCGGCACGCTGCTGGCGTTCTTCCTCGCCGTCGGCATCGGCGCGCACGCGTTCGATGAGCTGAACGGCCGTCCGCTGGGCACCGGCATCAACGGGAAACTGCTCGCCGGGGTGGCAGTCGTCTCGGTCGTGGCGGCCATGGTGCTCGGACTGGTCTACGGCGGCTGGCGGATGGTCCCATTCGTGATCGTCGGCGCGATCCTGGTCATCGGGTACAACCTCGAACTGCTCGGCGGGCTGATGCACAGCGACGTCTGGTTCGGCCTGGCCTGGGGCTCGTTCCCGCTCATCGTCGGCGCCTACGCGCAGCACTGGACGGTACCGCCGGCTGCGCTGATCGGCGCGGTGTTCGCGTTCTTCCTGTCCATGGGGCAGCGTGCGCTGAGTACCCCGGCGCGGGCGTTGCGCCGCCGGGTCGGCGCGGTGAGCGTGCGGATCACCTGGCGCGACGGCAGCGAGCAGGAACTGGGCCGGGCCGACCTGCTGGCCCCGCTGGAGCGGGCGTTGCGCTACTTCACCTGGGCCACTGGCACGCTGGCCGTGGCCGTGGTGGTGGCCCGATGACGGGTCGCGAGCCGCCCGCCGGGCGGTTCGACGTGGTGGTGGCGGGCGCCGGGCCGGCCGGCAGCATCGCCGCGCTGGTGCTGGCCCGCGGCGGGGCCCGGGTGGCGCTGGTGGATAAGGCCACCTTCCCGCGCGACAAGGCGTGTGGCGACCTGGTCGGGCCGCGTGGCGTTGGGCTCCTTTCCGACCTGGCGGTAGCGGTCCCGGACGCCGGGCAGGGCGCGGACCTGCTGGCGGTGGGGCCGTCCGGGCACCGGTCCCGGCTGCCCGCGTTTCCCGGCCGCCGTTACCCGGGGCACGGCGTGGTGGTGCCGCGGATCGCGCTGGACGATGCGCTGCGGTCGGCCGCGCTGCGGGCCGGCGCGGAGCCGGTGCGGGGCCGGGTCAGCGGGGTGGACCGGGACGGCGGCGGCCCGGCCTCGGACAGCCGGGTGCGGGCGCTGCTGACCAGCGAGGGCCAGCGGCTGGAGGCGGACTGGTTCATCGCGGCGGACGGGGCGCTCAGCCCGGTCGCCCGGCTGGCCGGCCTGCTCGACCCGGACGCGGCGCTGTGGGGCTTCGCGATCCGTGCCTACGTCCCGGCCGAGGTGCCGCTGCCACTGCTGGTCCTGCTGGACGCGGCTCCATGGCGGATCTACCCCGGGTACGGCTGGCTGTTCCCAGGTGAGGCGGGGCAGGCCAACGTCGGCATCGGCATCGGGATGGGCACCCGGCGCCGGGCCGCCAGCCTGCGCGCCGACCTGGCCCGGTTCTGCACGCAGCTGCGCCGCGCCGGAGACCTGACCCCGGGCGCAGAGCACGGCGAGGTGACCGGCGGCTGGCTGCGGATGGGCGGCACCGGCACCCCGCCCGCGGCCGGCAACGTGCTGCTGGCCGGGGACGCGGCCGGGCTGATCAACCCGCTGCAAGGCGAGGGCATCGGGCCGGCTATGGTCAGCGCCCGGCTGGCCGCCGAGTGCCTGTTGGGCCCGGCGTCGGCCGGAGCGGCGGCCGCCTACAGCGAGGCGGTCGCGGACACGTTCGGCCGGTACATGCCGGGGGCCGCCGCACTACAGGCGGCCCTGCTGCGCCGGCCGCGGCTGGCCTCTGGCGCGGTGCGGCTGCTGACCGCACCCGGGGTGCGCCGGCTAGCCGCCGGGACCTGGTCGCTGTACTGGAACGGGCTGGTGGACGGGGCCAGCCCGCGGCCGGCCGCGTGGGCCGGCGCGGCGGTGCAGCAGGTGGCCTCGCGGCTGGGCAGGCGCTGGCCCGCGGTCCGCCAGCTGGCCGCGGCACCCGGCGAGCCGGCCGCGGCCGAGCTAGCTGGGGCGGAGCCGGGCCGGGCGGGACCGGGCGGCCGGGCGGAGCCGGGTGGCGGAGCGGGACGGGGCGGCGGAGCGGAGCCGGGTGGCGGGCCGGGACCGGGCGGCGGTGCGGAGCCGGGCGAGGCGCCGGCCGCGCCGGAATTCACCCCCCGGGGGTAAGCGGCGCCCCAATTCACCCGCGCGGGTGACGCGCGGCAGTGCGGAGCTGATTGGCTCGTAACCAGGTGGCCGAGGGGGGAGTGGGCCTTGGCCACGACCGCCGTGGCCGTGCTGCTCGGCGCCGGGCTGGTGTTCTTCCTGTTCCCGCGGCGCGCGGCCGAGGATCGGCTGCTGGCCCAGTACCACGCCGAGGACACCGCGGCCGCGCCCGCCCAAGCCCCAGCCCGAGCCCCGCAGACCGCCCCGTCCGGCACCCATCCTCGTGATCATGGCCTAAGTAGGGTTCTAATACGACCTAGCCCATGATCACGAACGCCGGGTCAGCTCTGCGCGGCGGAGTTGTCCGGCTTGGGGCCGGCCAGCCGGGTGGTCAGCGGCTGCCCGGTGACTGACGACGGGCTGACGAACGTGCTACCCGACGGCCCGGCCTGCACTGCCATGCCCAGCGCGCTGCCCTTGAGCAGCTGCTGCCAGGACAGGAACCACACGGTGAACCCGTCGTCCCATTTGCCCGCGGCCGGGCTGCCGGTGATCGTCACCGGGTCGCCCGGGGTGGCCAGGTTGTAGTACATGGCCGCGTGCTCGGGGGACAGGTTCACGCAGCCGTGGCTGACGTTGGTGTACCCCTGCTCACCCACCGACCACGGCGCGGAGTGCAGGTAGTCGCCGCTGTAGGTGAACCGGACCGCGTCGTTGACCAGCTCGTTGTAGCCGTTGCCGACCATCCGGACCGGGTTGCCCTTCTCCAGCGTGATGTAGGTGCCGTCCACCGTGTCCAGGCCGGGCCGGCCGGTGCTGATCGGCCAGTGCCCCCACAGCTTGCCCTTGTAGAAGACGTTCAGGTAGTGCGTCTTGGTGCTGGCCACCACGATTAGCGACGGCCCGATGTCGAACGTCTGGGTCAGGTCGGCGGTGAAGTAGACGCCCGGTGAGGCCTCCAGCCCGGCCAAGTGCCCGTCGAACGAGACCGTGGTACCAGCCGGCCAGTAGTTCATCGGACGGAAGTACAGCGTCTGGTCGCCGTCCCAGTACCACGACCCGGTCACCGGCTTGGAGCTGGTCACCTGCAGCGAACGCTCCACCGCGGCCCGGTTGCTGACCGGGGCGCTGAACGTCAGCCGGATCGGGATGCCGACCCCATAGCTCTGCTTGTACCCCTCGAAGATCATCGCGGTGTTGGTGGCGGCCGGGGTCAGCGTGCGGAAGCTGCTGACCGAGTTGACGGTCTTGCCGGCTGAGTTGACCGCGGTGGCATGCACTGTGTAGCTCCGCGACGGCAGCAGCGCCCAGTCACTCCGCCAGACCGTATGCGCGCTGTTCAGCGACCCGCTCACCGCGTCGTGCCCGGCGGTCACTGTGACGCTCTGGATCTTGCCTTCGCTGGACTTGACCACGACGCCCTTGGCCGGGTTGGCCCGCCGCGCCCGGTTGGCCGGGGTGATGGACAGCGCGGCACTGGCCGCCGTGACGGCGTGCGCGGACGCCTTGCCAGACGGCTGCCCGGCGGACCCGGTAGCGGACGATGAGCCGCTCGAGCAGGCGGCGACGACCAGGCAGGCCACAACCGACAGGGCGGCGAGCACGGTCATCCGGCATCTGCGTGTAGTGCCGCCCTGGCCGCCTGACCCCACCCCACGCTGGCCGCGCGTGTTGTCGTTCTCCCGCACCCTGGATCCTCCTAAGCCGCTGACTGCTGGTGCACCTCGCCTGCCCGGGACGCGCTGGGCCCGCTCGTGGAGAACGGTGAGCGGGCCGCCCGGGGGGAACGGTCCGCTCAGGAAGTGCGCGGGACGTCGTCGTCCGCCGCTTCCGGCCCGGCGCCGGCGCCGCCGCCATCACCGGAACCAGGACTGGAACCGGCTGGCGCGCCCGATACTGAGACGTATCCGGCGGGCCGGAAGTTGCCCTCCAAAGGTACCCGTCCCCGGCGGTCGCGGAGGAAAACAATGAGCCAGCCAACGGCGGTGCCCGCGACAACGGCGGTGGCCGCCCAGGGCAGGTAGTCGCCCAGCCGGTCGTAGGGGGTCCGCACGCTGGCCGAAGGCAGCCCGATGCGCAGCACGATCACCCCGCGGTGCGCGCTGGTCATCATGGCCAGCAGCCGCCCCCTTGTGTCGAAGGCCACAGTGTCTCCAGTCAGCGCGGCCTGCACCACCGGCCGGCCGGTTTCCGCGGCGCGTACCGCGCTGAGCGAGGCGTGCTGGGCTGGCGCCCAGCTCTTCTGGAACGTCGAGTCCGAGGTCTGGTAGATGATCAGCTGGGCGCCCAGGTCGGCATCCACCCGGGACATGTCCGGGAACGCCGACTCGAAGCAGATCAGCACGCCGATCGGGAGCGGCCGCCCGGCCCGGTCCACCGCGTGGATCAGGTGCGCGCCGTCGCCCGGGATCATGTTGCTCGGCGCCGCCTTGCTGATGCTGGTCAGCCAGCCGAGCGCGCCCCGGAACGGGATGTACTCGCCGAACGGGACCAGCCGCGTCTTCACATACGACCCCATCACGCCGTGCGGGCCGATCAGCAGCGCCACCTTGGACTTGCCGCCGCCAGGCAGCGCCGAATCCTGGTTGACCAGGATCTCCGCGCCGGTCCGGGCGGACAGCGCCTCGATCCGGTCGAGCAGGCCGGTGTCGGCCCGCTCGATGTCGTAGCCGACGCTGCTCTCTCCCCAGACGATCAGGTCAGGGCGGGCCGTGCCTAGGCCTTCAGACAGCCGCAGGCTGGCGTTCACCCGGCTGGCCCGGCTGGGCTGGCTGCCCTGCTGCACCAGGGCCACCGTGACATGCCGGACGGCAGGCGCGGCGGAGGTCAGCGCGAACACCACCGGCCCGGCGGCCAGCGCCACCGCCACCCCGGCCGCGCCGGCCAGCCGCACCAGATTCCGCCGCGCGAGCAGCAGGATCACGATGCCGGTGTTGGCCGCGACCAGGGCGAAGCTGATCAGCCAGACCCCGCCCACCGAGGCCAGCGCGAGCACCACCGGGTGCTGCCACTGGCTGGTGCCGAGTACCGCCCACGGGCCGCCGAAGCCCTGCCAGGACCGGGCCCACTCGGTGAACAGCCAGTAGCTGGGCAGCACGGCCAGCGCGGCGCTAGCCCGGCCCGGGGTGAGCGGCGCCCGGAGCAGCCGCCAGGCGGCGTATCCGAAGCCGGTCCACAGCGCGCCGAACACGATGCCCACCAGCAGCAGGCCGGGCCCGATGTTCGGGGCCAGCCAGTACATCGCGGCCAGCAGGAAGCCCGCCCCCAGCCACCAGGCGCGGACCGCCGCCTCCCAGCCGGTGGCCGCGGCCCGGATGATCAGCAGCCCGGGCACCAGCCCACACCAGCCGAGAAACTCCACGTTCAGCGCGGGGAAGGCGAGGATGGGCAGCGCGCCCGCGGCCAGCGCCGCGTACCGGTAAGGCTGGGCGAGGGCGCGCCACAGTCGATGGCGCCTGGTGGCCATGCCTCAATTGTGGGCCGTGCCGCCACCGGCCGGTGCCGCGGACTCGCCAGCCGGCGTCGCGGACTCGCCGCCAGCCGGCGTCGCGGACTCGCCGCCAGCCGGCGTCGCGGACTGCTGGCCCGCGCGGCGGTCCCGCACGGTCAGGCCGATGGCCAGCCCGAGCGCGGCGATGGCCAGCCCGGTGAGCACCGCTTCCGGCCAGCCGCCCAGCCGGTCGGCCAGGGTCAGCCCGGTGCGCAGCGGCACCTGTGCGTCCAGTTCGGCCTGCTGCCACAGCCCGCTGCGCGCCAGCACCGCCCCAGCCGGGCTGATAATCGCGCTCTCCCCGGTGGTGGACGCGTACACCACGGCGCGGTTCGACGTGATGGCCTGGATCCGGGCCATGGCCACCTGCTGGGTGGACTCACCGGACTGGCCGTCCACCTCGAACGTCGCGTCGTTGGACTGCACCGCGAGCAGGTTGGCGCCCGCCGCCACCTCGGAGCGGACCAGCCCGTCGAACCCCACCTCGTAGCAGATCACGTCGCCCAGCCTGATCGCGCCGAGGCCGCGGTGGAACACCACCGCCTTGTCGCCGGCGGTGAAGTTGACCGGCTGCAGGTTGACCAGCGAGGTGATGTGCTTGAGCAGGCTGCGGAACGGGATGGACTCGCCGAACGGCACCAGCTTCCGCTTCACGTAGGTGGCGACCGGGCCCCGGCCGGGCAGCCACAGCTGGCCGGTGTTCCGCAGCGGGTTCTCCAGCAGTGCGCCGACCAGCACCGGCCGGTCGATGGTGCGCACCGCGGACGCGATCGTGGCGTAGATCGGCGGGTACAGCGAGGGGTCCAGGTCGGTCGAGTTCTCCGGCCACACGACCAGGTCCGGGGCGGGCCGGTGGCCCGCGGCGACCTGGGCGGCCAGCGCCTCGGTGGCGGCCGCGTGGTTCTGCGTGACGGTGCTCGCGCGGAGCAGGTCCGGGATGCTCCTGGCGTGCGGCACGTCGCCCTGGATGGCCACCACCTCAGCGCTCCGCTCACCCGGCGCCGCATGGTTGACCGGCAGCAGCGCACCGCCCAGGGCCAGCGCGAACGCCCCGGCCACGGCCAGTCCGGCCGGGATAAGGCCCCACCGCGGCCGGGCCCGCCGGGCGAGGACGGCCAGCACCGCCCAGGCCAGCGTCGCACCGGCCAGCGCGACCAGGAAGGACAGCAGCGGCGGCCCGCCGATGGCGGCCCAGTGTGCGGCGGGCGACCCGGACTGGCTCATCGCCAGCCGGCCCCACGGGAACGCGTACGGCCAGCGGGCCCGCATCGCCTCCGCCGCCACCCACCAGCAGGCCACCGCGACCGGCCAGCCGGGCAGCCGGAACAGCAGCCGCTGGCCGATGCAGAGCAGCCCGAAGATGACCGCCTCGGCGATGGCCAGCGCGGCCCACGCGTACCAGGCCACGTTGATCAGCCAGGACAGCAGCGGCACGAAGAACGCGATGCCGAAGGCCAGCCCGATGCCGAACGAGGCCCGCAGCCGCTGCTGGTAGAGGGTGAGCGCCAGCACGGCCGGCCCGGCGATGGCCAGCGGCCACACCCCGACCGGCGGGAACGCCCCGGCCAGGGCCAGCCCGCCCGCCGCCGCGGCGGGCAGCGCCCAGCGCAGCGGCAGTGCGCCCGGCGGCCCCGCGGGCTGCCGGGCCGCGGCTGCGGCCGGCTGGCCCGCGGGGGCCATCCGGGCACTCCCCTCCGGGACGAGCTGCATAGGCCCGAGCGTAGCCGGATCCTCCAGCTCCCAGCAGCACACCTTTCTTACCGAACGCCAGTGCCCGGCTGATCTGCCCCGCCTTGCCGGTGTTTGCGCCTCCCGGTGCCGGCCGATCTGCCCCGCCTCGCCGGTGTTTGCGCCTCCCGGTAGCCCGGCTGATCCGCCTAGCCCTGCTCATGTCCGTCCCGCCCGGTAGCCTGCGGGGGACGGATGGGGAGGTACGGGGTTGAGCCGCCGCGGCTGGGTGCTGTTCACGGCGATGAGCCTGGTCTGGGGTGTGCCGTACCTGCTCATCAAGGTCGTGGATGACGCCGGGGTGCCGGTGCCCGTGCTGGTGCTGACCCGGGTGGCGGGCGGCGCGGTGATCCTGCTGCCGATCGCGCTGCGCCGCGGTGAACTCGGCGTGCTCCGCCCGCACTGGCGGTGGCTGGCCATCTTCGCCTGCGTGGAGATCATCCTGCCCTGGCTGTTCCTGTCCCAGGCCGAGCGCAGGCTGTCCAGCTCGATGAGCGGGCTGCTCATCGCGTCAGTGCCGATCATCGGGGTGGTGCTGGCCCGGCTCACCGGCGGCGCCGAGCGGCTGACCCCGCTGCGCTGGGCCGGGCTGCTCGGCGGGCTGGCGGGCGTGGCGCTGCTGGCCGGCCCGGGCGCGCTGGGCGGCGACCTGGGCTCGGTCGTCCTGGTCCTGCTCACCGCGCTGGGCTACGCCACCGGCCCGCTGATCGCCAGCCGCAAGCTGGCCGGCCTGCCCGGGCTCGGCATGACCGCCGTCTGCCTCGGCTTCGCCGCCGTAGTCTACGCCCCCGCCGCGGCGCTGACCTGGCCGTCTACCGTCCCGTCGGCCAAGGTGCTGGCCAGCCTGGCCGGGCTGGCGGTGATCTGCACGGCGCTCGCCTTCGTGCTGTTCTTCCAGCTGATCACAGAGGTCGGCCCGGCCCGGGCCACCGTGATCACCTACGTCAACCCGGCGGTGGCGGTCGCGCTCGGCGTGGGTGTCCTCGGCGAGCCGCTCACCCCGGAGATCATCGCCGCGTTCGGGCTCATCCTGGCCGGGTCGGTGCTGGCCACCCAGTCCGGCCGGACCGCCGCGCGGCCCAGCGACGCGCGACGCGGTACTGCGCTGCCCGATAGCCCGCTGCCCAATGGCCCGGTGGCTCCCGGCGAGGCGGACGACCCGGGCGCCTCGTCCCCGGCCGCTGCCCGCCCGTGACCGCCCCCGGCCGCTGCCCGCCCGTGACCGCCCCCGGCGGCTGCCCGCCTCCAACGTTCCCCGGCTCATGACCCCCGGGGAGCAGCTGGCCGCGCTGCTGGCCCAACCCGGCGCCGAGCTGCTGGCCCGGCTGGGCCAGCAGCCGCTGTCCCCAGCCGAGGCGCTGCGGCTGGGCACCGAACTGCGCGCGGACTACCCGGCCGAACTCGTCGCCGCCGCACTGGCCCAGCACGAGCTGCGGATCGCGGCCCAGGCCAAGTTCAGCCGGGCCATGCGGATGTTCTTCACCCGGGACGGCCTGGAGCAGGCATCCGGCGAAGTGGTGGCCCAGCACCGCCGCGGCCGCTACCCAGCTGGCGGCCAGCTGGCCGACCTGTGCTGCGGCATCGGCGGTGACCTGATCGCGCTCGTCGATGGGCACCAGGTCCGCGCGGTGGATGCCGACCCGGTGCACCTGCGGATGGCCGAGGCCAACGCGGCGGTCTATGGCGTGGCGGCCCAGGTGCGGTTCGAGCATCGCGACGTCCGGGACACCGACCTGAGCGGCGTGACGGCGGCGTTCGTCGACCCGGCCCGGCGCACCGGGCAGGGCCGCTCCGGCCCGGGGACAGCGAGCCGCCGCTGGCCTGGTGCCTGGACCTGGCCGGCCAGATCAGCCAGCTGGGCATCAAGGCCGCCCCGGGGATCCCGCGGGAGCTGGTGCCGCCGGGCTGGGAGATGGAGTTCATCGCGGTCGGCCGCGAGCTGAAGGAAGCCGCGCTCTGGTCACCCGCGCTGGCCCGGTCGGCGACCCGGGCGGCGATCCTGCCCGGCGGCCATACCCTCACCCCGCAGCCCGGCCCGCCGGTCCCGGTAGCCCCGCCCGGCCCGTACCTGCTCGACCCCAATCCGGCTGTCACCCGGGCCGGCCTGGTGGCCGAGCTGGCCCGGGCGGCCGGGGGCTGGCAGATCGACGAGCAGATCGCGTTCCTGTGCACCGGCCAGCCGGTGCGCACCCCGTTCGCCCGCACCCTCCAGGTGCTCGATTCCGGCCGGTGGCATCAGCGCGAGCTGTCCGTCCGGCTGCGCGCGCTGGGCATCGGCTCGGTGGACATCCGCCGCCGTGGCCTGGCCGGCGACGTGGCCCAGATTCGGCGCCAGCTCAAGCTGTCCGGCCCGCACCGGGCCACCCTGATCATGACCCGCGCCGAGGACCGCCCCTGGGCCCTCATCTGCCAGGACCTCCCCCTCGCCCCGGCCGATCCTGACGCACCCCTCCCCGCCGCCGGCCGCATCGATGAAACTCCCAGGTGGTCCTGACCACCTGAATGCATCAGCCATGCGATCCCTGGGCTGGCTCCGGGGCGGTGGCTGAAAGGCTGGTGCGGTTTGGGCGGCCGGGGTTGGGCCGCCAGGCGGCGGGGGTTGGGCCGCCAGGAGGCCGGGCGAGGCCGTGCGGGCCTGCGATACCGGCTGTGCCCACTAGACTCGCGCAGGTGATTGACCTCAAAGCCGCGCGCCAGGAACCGGACCGGTACCGCACCGCACTGGCCCGGCGTGGCGCGGCCGATGACTTCGACGCCCTGCTCGCCGCCGACCAGCGGTGGCGCGAGCTGACCGAGCGGGCCGAGACGCTCCGCGCGGCCCAGAAGCGCTCCTCCAAGGGCGCGCCGAGCCCGGCGGAGATCGCCGAGCTGCGCCAGCTGCGTAAGGAACTGGACGCGGCCGAGGCCGAGCAGACCGAGGCCGAGCAGGTCCGGCAGGCGGTGCTGGCCCAGATCCCGAACCTGCCCGACCCGACCGCCGCGGACGGCATGTTCGAGGAGGACTCGGTCGCCATCCGCACCTGGGGCGAGCAGCCGTCGTTCAGCTTCCCGGTCAAGGACGCCGCCGACCTGGGCTCGGCCCGCGGCTGGATCGACATGGCCCGGGGCGCCCGGCTGTCCGGGTCCCGGTTCGCCTACCGGATCGGCGACGTGGCTGTCACCGAGCAGGCGTTGTACCGGTTCGTGCTGGACCGGCTGGCCAGCAAGGGGTTCCTCACCGTGCTGCCGCCGGTGCTGGTCGGCGAGCGGGCCATGTACGGCACCGGGTTCCTGCCCACCGAGGCATCCAACCTGTACCACCTGGAACGCGACGACCTGTACCTGACCGGCACGTCGGAGGTGGCGCTGGCCGGCATCCACACCGACGAGCGGCTGGAGGAGAGCGAGCTGCCCGCCAGGTACGCCGCGTTCAGCACCAACTTCCGCCGCGAGGCCGGGGCGGCGGGCAAGGACACCAAGGGCATGTTCCGGGTGCATCAGTTCGACAAGGTCGAGATGTACGTCTACTGCGTGCCCGAGCAGTCGGCCGAGTTCCACGAGCAGCTGCTGGCCCACGAAGAGGAGATCGTCCAGGCGCTGGGCCTGCCCTACCGGGTGATGAACATCGCGGTCGGGGACCTGGGCGCGCCCGCCGCGAAGAAGTACGACATCGAGGCCTGGTTCCCGGCGCAGCAGCGGTACCGGGAGATCACCTCCTGCTCGAACACCACGGACTACCAGGCCCGGCGGCTGAACATCCGGTTCCGCCGGGACGGCAAGCTGGAGTTCGCGCACACCCTGAACGGGACCGGGGCCACCGCCCGGTCGCTGCTGTCCATCATGGAGAACTTCCAGGACGAGCGGGGCACCGTGGCCGTGCCCGAGGTGCTGCAGCGCTACGGCGCCCCTGCCACCATCGGCACTCCGCCCGAGGACTAACCCAGCGCGCCAGCGCGCCCCAACTCATCAGCGCGGTGAGTTTGTGGTCACCCGCGACCACAAACTCACCGCGCTGATGCCGGAGGCGGATCCGCCGGGCGCGCGGTGCGGGGACGCGGTGTGGTGGCCCGGCGGAGCGTGCCCGGGTACCCAGAATCACCGGAAATTCACCTCTTGATCGCGATTGCGACATGGGCTACGTTCATCGCAAACACGAACAGATCATGATCCAACAGAATCCAACGTGAGAGCGTTAACAAGGATCCGCCGCACCCCAGCAGGCCGCCGGGAAGGCGGTACGAAACGGTGGATCCCGCACCAGAAAGCCAGGGCTCCGGAGCAGGCGAAGACAAACGATTTCGTGGGCTCGCCACCGCGTATGGCCGCGCCCCGTAACAGGCAAGTAACTGCCAGGTGATCATGACTGGTCTGGACGAAAGGGCGTGATCGAGTGAGTAAGAAAAAGTTCAGCCTGGTAAGAGCGTGTGCGGTCGCCTCAGCAGCCGCTTTAGTTCTAGCTGCGTGCAGCAGCGGGGGGTCTTCCACCAGCCAGAAGGGGCCGCATCAGAAGGTCACCCTCACCTGGTGGACGTGGACCGCTAACCCGAAGGACGTCATCGCGAATTTCGAGAAGAAATACCCCTGGATCACCATCAAGCCGCCGCCGTCCTATGGTTCGGGCGGCACGTTCTACGCCAAGCTCACTACCGCCCTTGCGGCCGGTAACGGGCCCGGACGTGACCCAGGTCGAGCTGGACCACCTGCCGCAGTTCACCCAGGCGCACGACCTGGTGAACATCGCCCAGTACGACATCAAGTACAAGAGCGACTTACCCGTCCTGGGTGTGGAGCCAGGTCACCCAGGGCAGCCAACCTGTACGCGATGCCCGAGGACATCGGCCCGATGGGCCTGATGTACCAGCCCGGCGTGCTGAAGAAGTACCACCTGCCGGTGCCGACCACCTGGGCCACCTACGCCTCGGACGCGGTCGCGCTGCACAAGGCCGACCCGACCATCTCCATGACCTACTTCCCGGTCAACGACGGCGACTACCTGGAGGCGCTGTTCTGGCAGGCCGGCGCGCGCCCCTACCAGCTGCTAGCCGAACGGCACCTGGAAGATCGACGTAGACGGGCCCGATCGAGCAGAAGGTGCTGAACTACTGGGGCAAGCTGGTCGATGAGAAGGCCATCGCCGTCGACAACGACTTCACCGCCGACTGGGGCCACCACATCGCCAACGACGATTACGCCTCCTACGTGGGCGCCGGCCTGGGCGCCCACCTACGAGGTCGACGCCTACCTGACCAAGTCGCACCCGCAGTGCGTACACGGTCGGCGCGCTGCCACAGTGGACCGCGGGCGCGCACGCCGACGCCAACTGGGGCGGCTCGACCAACGCGGTCACCAAGGACGCGCCGGCAGCCTGGTCGCGGACGCGGCGCTGTTCGCCGCCTACATCAACACCTCGCCAGAGCGGGCTGACCGTGGACGAGAAGCCCGCGACCACCAGCGGCGGCGGCCGCGGCCTGTTCCCGGCCGACGTGGCAACCGCGTCGTCGGTATCCGCGTTCAACGCACCCGTGCCGCGACTTCACCGGCAACGTCAACGCCGGAGTTCTCCAGCGTCCGCGAACGTGCCGACGAACTTCGAGTGGAGCCCCTGGGACACCGAGTTCGGCACTTACGTGACCCGCAGTTGCCGGCGGCCGCGGCCGGCAAGGAGAGCTGGACCAAGGCGCTCCAGGTCACCGAGCAGCAGCTGCTGAACTACGCCAAGACGGCCGGCTACCAGGTCGAGGGATAACCGCCAGCCAGTGGCCTGCCGGGCGAAACATGCCCGGCAGGCCACTGCAGCACTCCGTGGAAGGGGATGAGCGGTGACCGTAGCCGGAAAGCCAGACGTCAGCCGGGCAGCGCGCCCGGCCGGGGTGACCCGCCCGGGCCGCCCCGGCCGGCCGAGCCGGGCCGCCGCGGCGCAGCGCCGTGCCGGGGCCGGGATGACCGCCCCGTTCCTGGCCCTGTTCGCGGTGTTCTTCGTCGCGCCGCTGGTCTACTCGATCTGGCTCAGCCTGAACGGCCGGCGGCACCGGCCAGTTCGCCGGCCTGCTCAACTACCGCTCGGTCATCAGCAACGGCGAGTACTGGGGCGGCGTGCAGCGGATGATCTACTTCGGGGTCATCCAGGTGACCGCGATGATCGGGCTAGCCATCGCGCTGGCCCTGTTCCTGGACAGCGCGTACTGCAAAGGCCGGAAGTTCTTCGCGCTGGTGTACTTCCTGCCCTATGCCGTGCCCGGCGTGATCGCCGCGATCATGTGGGCCTTCCTGCTCGAACCCGACCTCAACGGCGCGCTGAACATCCCGCACGAGCTCGGCCTGGCCAGCGGCCCGATCAATCCGCTGGACTACCGGCTGGCGCTGTACGCGATCATGCTGATCGTCACCTGGGAGTTCGCCGGGTACAACATGACGATCCTGCTGACCAGCCTGACCAGCGTGCCCACGGCAGGTCATCGAGGCGGCCCGGATCGACGGCTGCTCGGAACTGGCGATCGCGCTGCGGATCAAGTTCCCGCTGATCCGCCGGACCGTGCTGTTCACCGTGATCCTGTCCATCATCGGCACCCTGCAGCTGTTCAACGAGCCGGTCTTGCTCAACTACATCGCGGCGATCGGCAACAGCCTGCACCCCGAACCAGATCATCTACAACACCGCCTTCCAGTTCGGCAACGAGTCGCTGGCCGCGGCCCAGTCGATCGTGCTGGCCGTGATCACGATCGTGGCCACGGTGGCGTTCTACGGCATCATCCGGCGCCGCAGTGATCCGCTCGCCGGGACGAGGAGGTATTCCTGATGAGCGCCGCCCAGACGCTCCCGCCGCGGCGAGCCCGGCGGCGGGAGGCCCGGCCGCTGCTGGCCCGCCGGATCAAGATCACGGTGGGCACCGCCCTGCTCCTGCTGGCCGCCGTGTATGTGCTGGTCCCGGTGTACTGGCTGCTGATCGCGTCGACCAAGAGCAGCGGCCAGCTGTTCAGCACCCCGACGTTCCTGCCGCCCAGCCACCTGTCGCTGGGCAGCAACCTCAGTTCGCTGTTCAACTACGGCGGCGGCGAGTACAAGGACTGGTTCGTCAACTCGATCGTGTACGCGACCGTCACCGCGGCGCTGGCCACCGGC
Organism: uncultured Actinomycetes bacterium; assembly: GCA_963834705.1. Lineage (GTDB taxonomy): Bacteria > Actinomycetota > Actinomycetes > Streptosporangiales > Streptosporangiaceae > RYN-230. Next base: position 698,045 of record CAWICV010000012.1, on the reverse strand, counting down.
GTGGCCACGCTCTGCGGCTACGGCCTGGCCAAGTACCGGTTCCGGATGCGCCGGACGGTGTTCGGCCTGGTCGTCGGCTCGCTGATGGTGCCGGCCACCGCCCTGGTGGTGCCGATCTTCATGCTGGAGACCTACCTGCACCTGAACAACACTTACCAGGGCGTCATCCTGCCACTGGCCGTCTACCCGTTCGGCGTGTACTTCATGGCCATCTACTCGCTGGACGCGGTGCCGGACACGCTGCTCGACGCGTCACGCATCGACGGCGCGGGTGAGCTGAGCATCTTCTGGCGGGTGGGCCGGCCGATCCTGATGCCTGGCATGGTCACCCTGTTCCTGCTGTCGTTCATTGGCACCTGGAACAACTTCTTCCTGCCGCTGGTGCTGCTCGGCGACAACAGCAAGTTCCCGCTGACCGTCGGGCTGTCCGGCTGGGCCAGCGACCTGCACCAGGCCGGCACCGGGCAGCCGCTCTACCCGGAGGTGCTGCTCGGCTCGCTGATCTCGGTGCTGCCGATGCTCATCCTGTTCCCGTTCCTGCAGAAGTACGTGGCCCGCGGGCTGACGTTCGGCGCGATCGCGGGTGACTGAGCCCCAACCACCGAGCACGAGGAGGCACGACCGGATGGCGTCATCCTGGGCGCGGGGCAGCTGGCCGCCGCCGCACATCCTCTACGGCGGCGACTACAACCCGGAGCAGTGGCCACCCGAGGTGTGGCGCGAGGACGTCAAGCTGATGACCGAGGCCGGGGTGAACCTGGCCACGGTCGGCGTGTTCTCCTGGGCCTGGCTGGAACCGGCGCCTGGCGAGTTCGACTTCGCCTGGCTGCGCGAGGTGCTCGACCTGCTGCATGGCGGCGGCATCGACGTGGCGCTGGCCACGCCGACCGCGAGCCCGCCGCCCTGGCTGTCAGCCCGTCACCCGGAGATGCTGCCGGTCGACCGCGGCTGGCGTGCGCTACTCGCACGGCAGCCGGCAGCACTTCTGCGTGCATAGCCCGGCCTACCGGCGGCACGCGCTGCGCATCACCGAGCGGCTGGCCCGCGAGCTGGGTGACCACCCGGCTGTCCGGCTGTGGCACCTGCACAACGAGTACGCCTGCCACGTCCCGGCCTGCTACTGCGATATCTCGGCGGCCGCGTTCCGTGACTGGCTGCGCCGCCGCTATGGCAGCACCGACGCGCTGAACGAGGCCTGGGGCGCCGCGTTCTGGAGCCAGCGGTACCGGGACTTCGCCGAGATGCTGCCACCCCGGGTCACCCCCGACGCACCCGAACCCGGCCCAGCAACTGGACTACCAGCGCTTCATGAACGACTCCTACCTGGAGGAATTCACCGAGGAACGGGATCTGGTCCGGGCCATCACCCCCGGCCTGCCGGTCACCACCAACTTCATGGGCTTCTTCAAGCCGCTGGACTACTTCGAGTGGGCCGCCGCCGAGGACGTGTGCAGCACGGACAACTATCCGGACCCGGCCGACCCGGCCAGCCCGATGCTCACCGCCATGCATTACGACCTGATCCGCTCGGTCAAGAAGGGCACCCCGTGGCTGGTCATGGAGCAGACCACGCTGCGGGTCAACTGGCGCCCGGTCAACTCGGCCAAGCCGCCCGGCGAGATGCGCAAGGGCTGCTACCAGGCGCTGGCCCGGGACGCCGCCGGCCTGCTGTTCTTCCAGTGGCGCGCGGCGCGGGCGGGCGCGGAAAAGTTCCACAGCGCGATGCTGCCGCACACCGGTACCGCCTCCCCCATCTGGCCCGAGGTGACCAGGCTGGGCGCCGAACTGCAACCCCTTTCTGAATTGAACGCCAGCCGCGTGGCCGGTGCCGTGGCCATCGCGTTTTCCTGGCCTAACTGGTGGGCGCTGGAGCTGGGCTCGAAGCCGTCGGCCGAGATCCAGATGCTGAGCCAGCTCCGCTGGATGTACCGCCCGGTGTGGGAGGCCGCCGCCACTGCGGATTTCGTCCGCCCTGATGCCGACCTGTCCGGCTACCCGCTGCTGCTGGTGCCCAGCCTGTACCTGCTGACCGGGCGGGAGGCGAACTACATATGTAGCTTTGTGCGGTCCGGCGGGACGGCAGTGATCTCGTTCTGGTCCGGGATCGTGAACGAGTCCGAGCAGGTCTACCTGGGCAGTTATGGCGGCCCGCTGGGCGAGCTGTTCGGCGGTGCGGTGCTCGACGTGGCCCCACTGCAGCCCGCTGAGACGGTCGAGCTGGCCTGGGCTGACGGGCGGCGCGGCACCGCCACGCTCTGGCAGGACATCATCGAGCCAGCGGGCGGCGAGGTGCTGGCCCGGTACGCGTCCGGGCCGTGGGCGGGCCGCCCGGCCGTGCTGGACCACCGCTACGGCCAGGGCCGGGTGATCTACCTGGGCACCCGGCTGGACCACGCGGACATGGGCGAGCTGATCAGCCCATTGCTGGCCGAGCAGTCGCCCCTACCCAGCGGCGTCGAGCGGGTGGTCCGCGAAGCGGGCCCGGTGAGCTACGAGTTCCTGCTCAACCACTCCGGGGCCACGGTCACGGTGCCGGCCCCACCCGGCGGCACCGACCTGCTCACCGGCACAGCGGTCGGTGAGCACCTGGACCTGCCGTCCCAGGGCGTAGCCATCATCCGCCGGCCCTAACCGCGCCACCCTGCCGACCGGTCTAGCCCGCCCCTCCCCGGGCCGCCGCGCTCGGCCAACCCCGCCACCCCGGTCGTGATCATGAGTTTGCTGTCGTTCTAGCGCGTTCTAGCGACAGCAAACTCATGATCACGAGTGGTAGGGATGGGGCGCGCGGCGGCCGGAATCGTGATCATGGCCTAGGTCGGGTTCTAGTACTACCTAAGCCAAGATCACGAGCTGGGTGGGGGCGGTGCATGATCACGAGCTGGGTGGGGTGGCGCTGGGTGGGGTGGCGCTGGCTAGTGCGGCGCCGAGCACACCGAGCAGGACGGTGCCGTTGGGGGAGCCGAGGCCGGTGCACGCGTCCCAGCCCGGGCCGGCCGAGTAGGCGCCGTTGTTGCCGCCGGTGATGTCCTGGAACCCGGCGGCGGCCGTGCCCGCCGTGACGCCCGCGTACAGCAGCGGCTGGAGCAGGCCGAACGGCTTCCCGGTGGACTGGGTCATGCGGCAGATCAGCGCCGCCCACAGCGGGGCGACCGCGCTGGTCCCGCCGACCACCATCGACTGCCCGTCCACCAGCACCTGGTAGCCGGTCTGCGGGTCGGCGTAGCCGGCCACGTCGGGCACGCCGCGGCCGGGCGCGGCGCCGGCGCCGCGCCGGCCGGCACCCCGGCCGACGCCTGCCAGGACGGCAGCGGGAACGTGTCGCTCACCCCGCCACCGGTGGCGCCGTGCCGCGCCCGTCGTTCCACACCGTCTCCGCGCTGATCGTCCCGGTCGCCGCATCCCCGTGCAGGGCGGTCCCGCCGCAGGCCAGCGCGTGCGGGCTGGACGCCGGGAAGTCGGTGTACGCCTGGCCGTCGCTCACCGCGTCGCCGCTGCCGTTGTCCCCGGCTGCGACGCACACCGTGATGCCCAGCGCGGCCGCGTCGGCCATCGCCTGGTCCAGGGCAGTGCGGCCCTGCGCGGTCCACGCGTCCTCGGACTGGCCCCAGCTGATACTGATCGCGGTCGGCGTCGGGCTAGCGTGCACCGCGGTGCTCACCGCGTCCACGAAGCCCTGGTCGGTGTTGGGCGCGAAGTACACCACCTGGGTCGCGCCCGGCGCGACCGAGCCGGCCACCTCGATGTCCAGCAGCACCTCCCCGTCGGCGCCGTTCGGGTCCTGGCCGGCCGCGTTGACCGCGCCGTCCACGCTGGCCGCGGTAACCGAGGGCACCGGCAGGTTCAGCCCGCCGAAGTAGGAGTCCAGGTCGCTGGCACCGAACCCGCCGCCCAGCTCGATGATGGCCAGGGTGTGCCCGGTCCCGTCGGTGCCGGCCGGGAACTTGTACAGCTCGGCCACCTGCGGCGGCGTATAGGACACCGGGGCCGCGGCCGGCGCCGCCGCGCCTGTCCCGGCCGCCTCGGCCGTGGCGCTGGGCGCACGGCGGAAGTGCGCCCGGGCTTGCGGCCGGTCGTCCAGGCCGAGCACGGCCAGCACGATCCCGTTCAGCTCGGCCGGGATGCGCAGCTCGCCCTGCCGGTACCGGTGCTCGGTCGGCTGATCCGAGCCCGGCGCCGTGCTGCGCACCAGGCTCAGCTGGGCGCCGAACGCTTCACTCAGCGCGGCCAGCGAGCCCTCGACCTTGACCCGCCGGGCGCCCGGGTCGGCCTCGGTGACCTGCAGGCCGTGCTGGGCCAGCACGATGCGCAGGAAGTCGATGTCGGCCGGGTCGGTGCCGTGCTGCTCGGCCAGCTGCTCGCGGGTCACCGTCTCGGGCGTATCGACCAGGTCCCGGGGCAGCGGGGACCGGCGCCGGGTCACCAGGGTGACCACGATCCGCTGCGACTCGTCCACCGGCCCGGCCTGCTCGGCCGCGGGCACTGGCCCGCGCTCGCTGCCCGGCAGCGGAACAAAGGAATCGGCCCCGGAATCGGTCATGCTATCGCTCCCTGTCTGCGCGACGGTCCCCTGGATCTTGCCAGTATGTCGGGTTCGGGGTTTGCCCGGAGGTGGTCGGCGATTTGCCCGGAAATGCCAGTGGCGGGGACGGCCGGAGCCGTCCCCGCCACTGGCTGGGCGGATAAATCCTGTTAGGCGGCGACTCGCCCGTTCGCCAGGTCACTGCCGCGGGTGTCGCCGGTCACCTCCAGTCGGTGCACCACGTTCTCGGTGCTGACCTCGTGTGCGGCCAGATCGGCCAGGGCCAGCACGCCCAGGGCGATCGCGTCGGCCAGAACCAGCCAGGTCAGCGCCGGGCCGGCGAAGATGAGCGCGGCGATCAGCGACCACAGCGCGGCCAGGCCGACCAGGCCGTGCCCGATGCGCTGGGCCGCCCGGCGGGCGGTGCCCAGGCTGGCCATGGCCAGCAGTAGGAGCCCGGCTGAGACGCCGAACGCCAGCCAGCCGGCCACCGGGGCCGAGAATGCCATTGCCGAGACAGCCAGGAAGGCCGCGCCGAGGACGAACAGATTATCCAGCGCGAACCGCAGGCTGAGCTTCATGACGAGTACCTCCTTGACGCCGGTTATGGCGGCGCCAGCCGTTTAGCTACGGCGGGCCGGAACGGACGCCGATCGGGCGGCCATTCCGTCTCGTCGGGCCGCGGCCTTTCCCGCGGACCCACCCAGGGCAACCGGAATGGTCCTCCGGATATGCCCTGGCGCGAATGTCTGCTGGATCACATTGACGGGGCTTCGCCGCGCAGCTCGCGCGGCTTCTTCTTCCGCGGCGGGCGGCGCTGCACGTTCACCCCGCCCATCATGGCGAAGCCCACCACCTTGAGCCGCGGCGCGCCGGGCAGGCCCGGCCCGGTCGCCCGGTGATCGAAACCGCCCATGAACGCGAACCCGGACACGTCTACCGTGATCTCCTCGTCCACGATGATGTCAATGCCACCCATCAGCGCGAACGTCTGGATTGTCACCTCGTGCCCGCTGAACCGGGCCTCGCGCAGGTCGAGGCTGACCGCGCCCATAATGGCCACCGCGGTGTAGCTGGGCGGCACTACCCAGCCGCCCGACCGGTGCGCCTCGCTCATCACCCCGACCGAGATGGCCGACCCGGGCGTGCCGCCGATCCGGGATTCCGGGAACCGGGGGGCCGTGGGATCGACTGGCGGCAGCGGCGCGGTCACCGTAGCGGGCGGCTGCGGGCCCGACTCGGGCAGGTCCTCGGTGATCGCGGCCAGTTCGCCGTAGGTCCTGGCCGCGTAGGCGGCGGTGAGCCGGTCGTCCAGCTCCTCGAAGGTGATCCGCCCGTCACCGGCCGCCCGGCGCAGCATCTCGGCGGCGTGTTCCCGTTCTGCGTCGGATACCCGGAGGTTCCGGCGGTCAGCCGGCCCGTCGGGGGTGGTCATCTATCCGCCGCCTCACTCGCTGGGCAGCGAGATCTCGAGGGAGGTGATCCCGCGCAGATCCAGCCAGGCCCGGTCCGCCGTGTGCACCAGCCGGAGCAGCACCTGGCCGCAGGTCTGGCAGCGGGCCACCGCGCCCGGGCCGTCCATGAAGACGTGGGCCTGGGCCATCGCGGCCCGGGCGCCGCACGAGGCGCACTGGCCCATCGCGGTGGTCAGGTCCACGGCGAACACCTCGCCGAGCGGCCCAGCCAGCGCATTGCCGTCCAGGTAGGTCTGCACGGTTAGCCTCCGGAAGGTCCGAATCGTTCCGTCTTGATGGCACCGGGCCGGTGACCGGCCTTGATGAGCAGGTTAGCGGCCGCCTCCACGAACCCGGTCGGGCCGCAGACGAACACCGCGGGCGGCGCCCCGGTGTCATCGCCCCGGGGCAGCTCGGCGGCGCTGAGCCGGCCCGGCGGGCGCGGCCACCCAGCTGGCACTGAGCGGGTGTACAGATAATCGACGCGCAGGCCATCAGCCTGGCGCTGGCGTTCGGCTAGCTCGGCGGTGTAGAGGGCGTCGGCGGGAGAGCGGACCGAATAGAGCAGCTGGAACGGCGCGTGGCTGCCCGCCGCCGCCCGGCTGCGGATCATGGACATCAGCGGGACGATGCCGCTGCCGCCCGCCACCAGCAGCACCGGGCCGGTGCTGGCCGGGTCCCAGACGAACCAGCCGCCGATCGGGCCGCGCAGCTCGAACGGGTAGCCGGGCATCAGCGTCTCGGTCAGGTACGGGGAGACCTCGCCGTAGGGCAGCCGCTGCACGGTCAGCTCCACCCGGCCCGGCTCGGGCGCCGAGGCGATCGAATAGGACCGCTCGACCGAGTAGCCGTCTTCGGCGGTGAGCCGCACGTCCACGTGCTGCCCGGGCAGGTGCCCAGCCCAGCTGGGCAGGTCGATCGCGATGCTGACCGCGGCCGCGGTCTCCGTGCGGATATCCCGGACTGTGCCATCCTGCCAGCTCAGTCGCCCCAGTACCGCTGCTCCCGCCATGGGTCTCCGTAGTTGTTATAGCCGAGGCTCTCCCAGAATCCTGGCTGGTCCTTGTCCCTCAAGTCGATGCCTTGCACCCATTTGGCGGATTTCCAGAAGTACAGGTGCGGGACCAGCAGCCGGGCCGGGCCGCCGTGCTCGGCGGTCAGCGGCTTGCCCTCGTACTCGAACGCGATCCAAGCCTGCCCATCGCGCACGTCGGCCAGCGGCAGGTTGGTCGTGTACCCGCCGTAGCTGTGCGCCAGTATGTACTGCGCGCTGGTCTCCGCCTCGGCCAGCAGGGTGTCCAGCGACACCCCGCGCCAGTGTGTGGTCAGCTTGGACCACTTCGTTACGCAGTGGATGTCGACCGTGATGTCCTCGTCCGGCAGCGCGCGGAACTCGGCCCAGGTCCACTCGCGGACCTGGCCGCTCTCGGTCTGCAACCGGAACCGCCACGATCCGGTGTCCACCCGGGGGGTGGGCCCGGCGGACAGCACCGGGAAGTCGGTGACCAGGTACTGGCCCGGCGGAAGCTTCTGGTCCCCGCGGCGCCGGCCGTGGAAACCGGGTGACACGATCCCCATCCGCATAGCTTGTCACGGCGCGCCGGGAGTGGATCTCCGGCCACCCCCGGTCACGCCATGCGGGCCGCCCCGGGCTCAGTGCAGGTGGCTGCGTCCAGTCGGCGCGGGACCCGGCCGGCCGGGCCGGGCGTCGGCTGGTCCAGCGGGTGATGCTCGGGCGGGGCCAGCGGCGGGCCCGTCGTAGAACTGCCTCGTCCGGGTAGTTCCAGAACCAGTCCTCGCCCGGCTCGAAGCTGCGGATGAGCGGGTGGCCGGTCGCCGCTGGCGTGCGCGCTGGCGTGCTGGGACGGCGAACTGTCGCAGCAGCCGATGTGCCCGCACTGCGCGCACCGGCGCAGGTGGAACCACCAGCCGCCGGCCGCGTCGCACTCCACGCATCCGGTGCCGCTGGGCTGGCGTCCGGGTTGACGCCCGGGGCCACGTCAGGCCATTCAGTCCTGCCTCGGTCGAGGCGGTCACCGGCAGCCGGACCTGGAACCGGGTGTCGCCGGGCACGGACTCCACCCGCAGGTCGCCGTGGTGCTTGTTGACCACGATCCGCCAGGAGATGTCCAGGCCGAGCCGGTGCCCTCGCCGACCGGCTTGGTGGTGAAGAACGGCTCGAAGATCCGGCTCCTGGATCTCGGCCGGCACGCCCGGCCCGGTGTCGCCGATCTCGACCAGCAGCCAGTCGTCGTCGCGGGCGGTGCGCACGGTCAGCGTGCCGCGCGCCGTCCATCGCGCTGACCGCGTTGTCGATCAGGTTGGTCCAGACCTGGTTCAGCTCGGCCGGCGTAGGCCGGGATCGTGCGGCAGGCGTGCGGTCGTAGTCCTTGACCACGGTGATGCCGTCGCCGATCTTGCGCGCTGAGCATCAGCAGCGTGCTGTCGAGCAGCTCGTGCACGTCGATCACCTGGAACGGCGCCCGGTCCAGCTGCGAGTACTGCTTGGCCGCGCCGACCAGGCGTCGAGACCCGCGTGGTCGAGTCCTCGATCTCGTTCATCAGCAGCTCGGTCTCGACCGTGTAGTTCAGCCAGCGGACGGCGCCCTCCAGGGTGCCGTCGTCGACGACCGCCGCCACCTGGTCCAGCCAGCCGGCGTCGAGCCCGGCCTGGACGAACGTCGGCGCCAGCTCCCAGCCGCCGGCGACGCCGTGGTCGTCGAGCCAGTCGGCGAGCGCGTCCTCGCGGTCGGAGGCCTCCATCGGGGTCAGCTCGGGCGCCTTGGCCACCCGCTCCGCCGCCTCCTCCTGCAGCCGGACCAGCGTCTCCAGCGCCGTGCTGGTCCAGCTGCCCGGCGGCGATCATGCGCCAGCTTGTGCCGCATGCCGGCGACCCGGTCGCGCAGCGTCGACGGTGGCCCGCACCGCGGCGGCGGCCGGGTTGTTCAGCTCGTGGGTCAGGCCGGCCGACAGCGAGCCCAGCGCGAGCAGCCGCTCCCGCTGGCCGACCTGCCTGCTGGATGTTCTGGATGCCGAAGAACAGCCCCTCGAGCAGGTGCACCGCCATCGGGAACCAGTCGCGCATCATGCGCCGCGAACTTGTCCGCGTCCAGCACGAAGAACCGGCGACGGCTCGGTGACCCGCATCGAGTTGCTGTAGACCTGCGGCACCCGGTCGCCCAGGTAGGCCTGGAACGCCCCGGCGTACACGCCGCGCTGGTCGGCTGCGGGTCACCTCGACGTCGTCGCCGCCGACCCGGCGGGACATCACCAGCGTGCCCTCGAGCAGCACGTAGAAGCAGGTCGCCGGGTCGCCCTCGCGGTAGACCTGGCCCGGCTCGAACAGCTCGACCCGGCCCGTCGCGGCACAGCCAGTCCAGCTGCTCGTCGTCCAGCTTCTCGAACAGGAACAGGGTGCGCAGCTCGTCGACGTCGCACGGCAGCGTCTGCGCGGGTGGCTGCAGGCCGGTCTGGTCCTCGGTGCTGAGTCGCGGCTCTGCGCTCATAGCTTCTCCAGGTAGCGGTGCACGAGCATGACCGCCATGGCGCCCTCGCCGACGGCGGAGGCGACCCGCTTGGCCGACTCGGCGCGGGCGTCGCCGGCGACGAACACGCCGGGCACGCTGGTCTCCAGGTGGTAGGGCGCCCGGTCCAGCTGCCAGCCCGGCGGGCTGCTGGCCCGTCGACGGACAGGTCCGGGCCGGCCAGCACGAAGCCGTGGTCGTCGCGGACCACCACGCCGTCCAGCCAGTCGGTGCGCGGGGCGGCGCCGATGAAGACGAACAGCCAGCCGGCGTCGACCGTCTCGGTGCTCGCCGGTCGCGCGTGTCGCGCAGGGTCAGCCGCTCCAGGTGCTCCGTCGCCGTGCGCCTCGACGACCTCGGTGCAGGTCCGCACCGTGATGTTGTCGATCGCCGCGATCTGCTGGATCAGGTAGTACGACATCGACGCCTCCAGCGACGGCCCGCGCACCAGCAGCGTCACCGACTTGGCGTGCCGTGGACAGGTACACCGCGGCCTGGCCGGCCGAGTTGGCGCCGCCGACGATGTAGACGTCCTGCGCCGGCGCAGCCGGCGGCCTCGGTCAGCGCCGAGCCGTAGTAGACGCCGCGGCCGGTCAGCTCGGCCAGGCCGGGCGCGCCGAGCTGCCGGTAGGAGACGCCGGTGGCCAGGATGACGCGTGTGCGCGTCGATCGTGCCGCCGTCGGCGAACCGGACCGCGCGCGCCGACCCGTTGACCTCGAGGCCGACCACCTCGCGGGTGGTGATCAGCTCGGCGCCGAACTTGGCGCCTGCCGCCGGGCCCGGTCGGTGAGCTGCGCGCCGGACACCCCGTCCGGGAAGCCGAGGTAGTTCTCGATCCGCGAGCTCTGCCCGGCCTGGCCGCCGGTCGCGGTCCGCTCGACCAGCACGGTGCGCAGCCCCTCGGACGCGCCGTAGACGGCCGCGCCGAGCCCGGCCGGGCCGCCGCCGATCACCACCAGGTCGTAGAAGTCCTCGGCCGGGGTGGTGGTCAGCCCGACCTCGGCCGGCCAGCTCGGTGTCGGTCGGGCGCGACCAGCGCCGTCGCCGTCCGGCGTGATCACCAGCGGCAGCGTCCGCCCGTCGGCGCCCGGCCGCGGCCAGCAGCCGCTCGCCCTCCGGCTCGTCGGAGGTGTACCAGCGGTAGGGCACCTGGTTGCGGGCCAGGAACTCGCGCACCTCGGAGCGAGCGGGCCGACCAGCGGTGCCCGACCACCTTGGTCTCGTGCACCGGCTGGTGGTCGCTGGCCCGCCAGGCGTCCAGCTGCTCGTCGATCACCGGGTAGAGCTTCTCCTCCGGCGGATCCCACGGCTTGAGCAGGTAGTGGTCGAGGTCGACGACGTTGATCGCCTCGATGGCCGCGTCGGTGTCGGCGTAGGCGGTGAGCAGCACCCGGCGGGCGGCCGGGTAGAGGTCCATCGCCTGCTTCGAGGAACTCGATGCCGTTCATCTGCGGCATCCGGTAGTCGGCCAGCAGCACCGCCACCTGGTCGCCGCGCAGCTTCAGCTCCCTCAGCGCGTCCAGCGCCGCGGCGCCGGACTCGGCCCGCACGATCCGGTACTCGCCCCCGTAGCGCCGCCGCAGGTCGCGGGCCACCGCCCGGGACACTCCGGGGTCGTCGTCGACGGTCAGGATTGCGGTCAGGGCGGGGGTGTCCTGCGTCGGCGTGGTCATCCGCGCACCCTGGACGGCTCAGTTTTGCGTGTTGGCCACCTCATATGCCTATCGTAAGAAACCGCGCAAGCCGGAGGTCAGCGGCCTTGAGCCGGGTCTTCTTCGTTGTCGATGTCGTCCCGGCCCCGGCGGGACAGCGGCAGCGCGAACCACAGCGCGGCGAACACGCAGACCAGCCCGGCCGTGATCACGGTGGCGCGCAGCCCGGGGGCCACGAAACTGGTCACCAGCAGTACCGCCGAGCACACCGCCAGCCCCACCGTGATCAGCCCGGCGATGGCCAGCACGTTGGTCACCCGGACCAGGCTCTCCTTCTCGTGCCGCCGGAACAGCAGCCGGTGATAGGCGACCGGTGCGACCAGCAGCGCGGTGGACAGGGCGGCCAGCACCACGGTGACGAGGTAGATGGCGCGCTCGGTGTGATCCAGCTTGGTGAACCGGTTGTCGAATGGGATCGTCAGCAGGAAGCCGAACATGACCTGGATGCCGATGCCGACCACGCGGAGTTCGTTGAGCAGCTCCATGACATTGCGGTCGGCCCGCTCGGCCACGGTCTCCCCGGGCCGGGCCGGTTCGGCCCGGGCCTTGTCGGCGGCTTCCCGGGAGCTGTCCGTGCTCATCCTGCCCGGGGCCCTGCGCTAGCCATGTCTCCGAGTTACCCGCCGGCCCCACGGCAAAACGACCGCGCTGGCCGGCGGGCTGAGCGGCCCGGTGACTGCTTGACGGGGGTTGCGGGGTGTGATCTTCTGTCTTGCGTTCCGCCGACGGCAGGGCAGGAAGCCGGTGCGATTCCGGCGCGGTCCCGCCACTGTGACCGGGGAGCGAGTCCCGTGACGGCCACGACCGCGGCAGCGGTGGGAAGGCCGGGAGGAGCTTCGATCCGGGAGCCAGGAGACTGCGGCTGTCGGTCCAACGCCTGCGGGGCGTGGTTACCCCGGGGAGGGCTCAGCTGATGATGGTGCCGTCGCGGCCAGGATCCGCGCGGGCGGCCGGGCTGCTGGCTGGCGGGCTGCTGGACGCCGTGCTGGGCGACCCACGGCGCGGGCACCCGGTGGCGATCTTCGGTGCCGCGGCTTCCCGGGCCGAAGCCCTGCTCTGGTCGGACAGCCGGGGCCGGGGCGCGGCCATGGTGGCCGCGTGCGTGGCCCCGGTAGCCCTGGCTGGCCTGGGTGCGCAGCGGGTGGCCCGGGGCCGGCCAGCGCTCACCCTGGCCGCCACCGCGCTGGCCAGCTGGACGGTGCTGGGTGCGACCAGCCTGGGCGGCTCCGCGCTGGCCCTCGGCCGCGCCCTGGCCGCCGGTGACCTGGCTGCGGCCCGGCGGATGCTGCCCACCTTGTGCGGCCGTGACCCGGACCAGCTCGATGCGGCCGGCCTGGCCCGGGCAGCGGTGGAATCGGTGGCCGAGAACACCTCGGACGCGGTGGTTGCCCCGATGTTCTGGGGCGCGGTGGCCGGCCTGCCCGGCCTGCTCGGTTACCGCGCGGTGAACACCCTGGACGCGATGATCGGCCAGCGCAGCCCGCGCTACCAGCGGTTCGGCTGGGCCGCGGCCCGGCTGGACGACGCGGCCAACCTGATCCCGGCCCGGGTCACCGGTCTGCTCACGGTGGCGCTGGCGCCCACGGTCGGCGGCAGCTCCCGGCGTGCGCTGCGCACCCTGCTCCGCGACGGCCGGCACCATCCCAGCCCGAACGCCGGCCAGTGCGAGGCGGCGTTCGCGGGCGCGCTGGGCGTCCAGCTGGGCGGCCGGAACAGCTATCAGGGCCGGGCTGAGCAGCGTGGCCTGCTGGGCGACGGCGCACCACCGGCCGCCGCCGACATCAGCCGGGCCGTCCGGCTGTCCCGGCTGGTCAGCGGGGCCGCACTGGGCCTGGCGGCCATCGTGGCCTGGAGGAGGACATACTGATGACCGACGAGGCCAACTCGCTGCCGCAGGCGGATATTGATGCGCTGTACCGGGTCGTGGCCGAGCGCCGCGACGTGCGCAACGGGTTCCTACCGGATCCGGTGGATGACGCCACGCTAACCCGGGTGCTGGCCGCCGCGCACCAGGCGCCCAGCGTCGGGCTCAGCCAGCCCTGGGACTTCATCGTGCTGCGCGACCGGGAGATCCGGGCCCAGGTGCACGCGCTGGCCCGCCGCCAGCAGGACGTGTTCGCGGCCCAGCTGCCTGGCGCGCGGGCCCGGGCCTTCAGCCAGCTGAAGGTCGAGGCGATCCTGGACACCCCGGTCAACATCGTGGTCACCTGCGACGCCACCCGGGGCGGCCGCAACGTGCTGGGCCGGCACGCGCAGCCGCAGGTGGCCGCGTACTCGACGGCCTGCGCGGTGCAGAACCTGTGGCTCGCGACCCGGGCCGAGGGCCTCGGCGTGGGCTGGGTCAGCTTCTTCGCCGAGCGCGAGCTGGCCGCGGTCCTCGGGCTGCCCGGGCACCTGGAGGTCGTCGCCTACCTGTGCGTGGGCCACGTCACCGAGTTCCCGCCCGCACCGGAGCTGGTGCTCAGCGGCTGGGCCCAGCGCCGGCCGCTGGCCTGGGCGGTGCACGACGGGCAGTGGGGCCGCCGCGGGTTGCCCGGCCAGCGGCCGGCCCGGCTGCTGGCCGACACGGTGGCCGCCATCCGGCCGCTGGACGCCGCGGCGGTCGCCCAGGCCCGGGAGCGGCAGGAGTCGCTGACCAAGCCGAGCGGATCGCTGGGCCAGCTGGAAGCGGTGTCCGTGCAGCTGGCCGGCGTGGCCGGGGAGTGCCCGCCACCGCTGCCGGAACCGGCCGTGGTGGCCGTGTTCGCCGCCGACCATGGAGTACACGCCCAGGGCGTCACGCCCTGGCCGCAGGAGGTCACCGCGCAGATGGTGGCCAACTTCCTGGCCTCCGGTGCGGTGGTCAACGCGATCGCGGCCCAGGCCGGTGCCGAGGTGTGCGTGGTTGACGTGGGCGTCGCCGCCGACCTGCCGCCCGGCCCCGGGCTGCTGCCGCGCAAGATCCGGGCGGGTACCGCGGACATGACCACCGGGCCGGCGATGAGCCGGGCCGAGGCCGAGCAGGCCGTCGAGGTGGGCATCGAGACCGCCCGCGACCTGGTCGCGGCGGGCAACCGCTGCCTGCTGACCGGGGACATGGGCATCGCCAACACGACCGCGTCGGCCGCGCTGATCGCCGTGTTCACCGGGGCCGACCCGGAGCAGGTCACCGGGCGGGGCACCGGGATCGACGACGAGACCTGGCAGCGCAAGGTCGGCGTGGTGCGCCGGGCGCTGGCCCGGCACGCCGCTGACCCGGCCGACCCGCTGGGCGTGCTGGCCGCGGTGGGCGGCCTGGAACACGCCGCGCTGGCCGGCTTCATGCTCGGCGGCGCCGCACTGCGGGTGCCGGTGCTGCTGGACGGCGTCATCGCGTGCGCCGCCGCGCTGGCCGCCCGCGCGCTGGCCCCGGACGTCACCGGATTCCTGATCGCCGGGCATCTGTCCAGCGAACCCGGGGCGCGCCGGGCGCTGGACGCGCTCCGGCTGCGCCCGCTGCTCGACCTGGAGCTGCGGCTCGGCGAGGGGTCCGGGGCCGCGCTGGCGCTGCCGGTGGTCGGCGCGGCCGCCCGGGTGCTGCGCGACGTGGCCACGTTCGACAGCGCCGGCGTGTCCGGTGAGAAGGAATGATCCGCTGGGCCTGGGCTAACCGGCCCCGGGTGAGCTGGCCAGGGCGCGGCCGGCCGCACCGGGTGCTGGTGCTCGGCGGCGCCCGGTCCGGCAAGTCGGTGACCGCGGAGCGCATGCTGGCCGCCCGGGACCGGGTGGACTACGTGGCCACCGGCGGCCGCGCGGACCCGGGCGACCCAGAGTGGGCCGGCCGGGTCCGCGCGCATCAGCAGCGCCGTCCGGCGCACTGGGTCACGCTGGAAACGCTGGACCTGGCGCAGGTGCTGGCCGGGCCGCAGCTGACCGCAGGGGACCGGGCCACCCCGGTGCTGGTGGACTGCCTGTCCACCTGGCTGGCCGGGGTCATGGACGAGTGCGGGCTGTGGGCCGGCCGCCCCGGTGCCGACCAGGACCTGGCCACCCGGGTGGACGGGCTGCTCGCCGCGTGGCGGGCCACCGCCCGGCCGGTGGTGGCGGTCAGCAACGAGGTCGGCTCGGGCGTGGTGCCGGGCACCGTGTCCGGCCGCCGTTACCGCGACGAGCTGGGCGTGCTCAACACCCGGATCGCGGCCGACTGCGAGCAGGTCTGGCTGTGCACCGCCGGGATCGCCCGGCGGCTGCGGTAACCCGGGAGACGGTGGTGACCGGGGCCCCGCGCACGTCCTCGTGGCGGGCCGCGCTGAGCCTGTTCACGGTCATCCCGGTCCGCGCACCGGCCGAGCTCGATGCGGACGCGACGGCCCGGGCCATGTTCTGGCTGCCCGCGGTGGGTCTGCTGCTCGGCCTGGTCGCGGCGGCTGGGCTGGCCATCGCGGCGGCGGGCCGCCCGTCCGTACCGCGGCAGTTGCTCGGCGCGGCCGTCGCCGTGGCGCTGCTGGCCGCGCTGACCGGCGGCCTGCACCTGGACGGCCTGGCTGACACGGGGGACGGGCTGGGCAGCCGCCGCCCGGCGGCTGACGCGCTGGCCATCATGCGCCGCCCGGACATCGGCCCGCTCGGCGTGGTCACGCTGGTGCTGGTGCTGCTGATCCAGGTGACCGCGCTGGCCGCGGTGCCGCGCGGCTGGCCTGCGGTGGCCGCCCTGGTGCTGGCCGCGGTGACCGGCCGGGTCGCTGCCGTGCTGGCCACCGGGGTGCCCGCGGCGCGGCCGGGTGGGCTGGGCGCCCTGGTGGCGGGCCGGACCGGGCAGGCCGGGCGGGTAGCGACCGGGTTCCTCCTGCTGGCCGCGGTGGTGCCGGCCGGGCTCGCCGTCGGCGGCGTACCGGCCATGCTGCGCGGGCTGGCCGCGGCGCTGGCCGGGCTGCTGGCCGGCGGCCTGCTGGCCCGGACCGCCCGGCGGCGGCTGGGCGGGATGACCGGTGACGTGTTCGGCGCGATCATCGAGCTGAGCGCGGCCGTCGTCCTGCTGGTCCTGGCCCTTTAATTATGATCCGGCACCCGAACGTATTTCGGTCCGGGCATATATCGGGGGCTGGCCCAGCTGAGCCCGGGCGGGCATAATGCGGGGCAATGGCGATTCCGGCAACCCGTCCCTCACCGGCTGCGGCGCGCAGCTCCTACCCGCATCGCCCGGGTCCCGCCGCGGTATCACAGTTGCCGGCCGTTCTCCACAAAATCCTGGCCACAGTCCCGTTCCCGTTGAAAGGACGACGTCTTATGTTCAAGCGCCTGGTAGCTATGGCTGGCAGCCTGGTCATGGCCCTCGCGGGCCTGACCGTGACCGCAAGCTTAGCGCAGGCCGCCACCCCGGCCGGGACGTGCCGTCACGTCACCGGGCCCTTTCATCTGCACAAAAACGAAATCACCACCTCCACCGGGCAGCGGTATATCCCCTATGGGATCGTGGTCACCGGGCTGGGGAATCCCAACTGGGCCGAGCATCAGCCCGGGGATGCCGCCGAGATAACCGCCTCGGCCGATTCGTGGTGCGCCAACACGGTCGAACTGGAGGTCTTCCAGTACGCCATGTTCAATGCGGACGGGAGCGTCAACTCGACCTTCCTCGGCCTGGTTGAGTCCGAAGTCAGCCAGGCGCTCAGACTGGGCCTGGTGGTGGCCATCACCGACCAGACGGAAGGCGGCCCGCCGGACAGTGGAGGACTGCCGGAAGCGCAAACCAAGACGTTCTGGAAGGTGCTGAACGGCGTATACGGGCACAATTCGGACGTGATCTTCGATCTGTACAACGAGCCCCGGCGGGTGGGCGCGGGCAACGAGACATCGATCTGGAAGTACTGGCGGAACGGCGGTACGTACCGGGGCACGAAATATATCGGGATGCAGACCCTGGCCAGTTACCTGCGCCGGATCGGGTCGCGCAACCTGTTCTGGATTGAGGGCCCACATACTGGCGGTTCGCTGCAGTACATCAGGCAATACCAGGTGACCAAGGCCGGGCCGCTGGAGTACGGGGAGAATCATCCTGGCATGGTGAACTCGCCGCACAACGCGGCGTACTGGAACACCCGGTTCGGCGACAGCGCCTCGGCTGTGCCGATAATCGAGACGGAGTGGACGAATTACGCGTCGACCCGATCCTGCTGGGTTAACGCACCGAAGTCCGTGCCGAGGTTCCTCGCGTATCTCGCGCAGCACCATATGGGCCTCATGGCCTGGACGCTGGCCCCAAACGTGCTGGTGGAATCGGGCAACCTGGCCGACCCGACCAGGATCAAGAGTAATTGGGCCTGCAAGAATGGCCTTGACGAGGGCGCAGGCCATCAGTTCATGCAATTCTTCCACCGGTATAATAGCTGACCGACGGCGCCGGGGAGGAAAGCATGAACGAGGCGCACCTGCGCATCTGCGCCAGCCCGGAATGGGCGGCCTACGTCGAGTCGGAACTGCTGCCGTGGGCGCTGCAGGAGGCCGACCTCGGAGACGAGGTGCTCGAAGTGGGGCCCGGGCCGGGGCTGACCACCGACGTGCTGCGGCGCCGGGTGCCCCGGCTCACCGCGGTGGAGATCGACGAGCGGCTGGCCAGCGCGCTGGCCGAGCGGATGTCAGGCAGCAACGTCGAGGTGGTGCACGGCGACGGCACCCGGCTGCCGTTCGACCCAGGCCAGTTCAGCGCGGCCACCTTGTTCACCATGCTGCATCACGTCCCCTCGGCGGAACTGCAGGACAAGCTGCTGGCCGAGGTGCGCCGGGTGGTCCGCCCGGGCGGCCTGGTGGTGGGCAGCGACGGGATGGCCACGCCAGCCCGCCGCGAACTGCATGAGGGGGACGACTACCTGCCCATCGATCCGGGCGGCCTGGCCGCCCGGCTGACCGTCGCCGGGTTCACCGACCCGGTCGTCGAGGTGCACGACGACCGGTTCCGCTTCCTGGCCACAGTGCCTAGCTGACCAGTGCCGTACAGCCCGGATTAAACGATGTACAGCGCGATCGCGGCGTACTGGCAGGCGGCGGCGGCGCAGACGAACACGTGGAACACCTCGTGATAGCCGAACACCGACGGGAACGGGTCGGGCCACCGGAAGTGGTACGCGACGGCCCCGGTGAGGTAGAGCAGGCCGCCGCCCAGCATCAGCACGCCGGGCACCGCACCGGAGTGAATCCAGACCGCAGGTAGCGCCAGCGCGGCCACCCAGCCGAGCGCGATGAACGTGCCGCCGACCAGCCGCTCGGGGGCGTTCATCCAGGCCATGTGGATCACCGCCGCGGTTCCGGTGAGCGTCCACAGCACGATCAGCCCGGCCACCCCGATGCCGCCGCCGGTGGCCACGACGAACGTGGGCGTGGCCGTCCCGGCGATCAGGAAGAAGATCATCGCATGGTCGAGCCGCTGCAGCCGCTGCCGCGAGGTGTCTGACCAGGTGCCGCAGTGGTACAGCGCGCTGACCCCGAACAGGGCGCTCACGCTGGCCGCGTACACCGCGATGCTGGCCACCCGGGCGTCGCCGTGCGCCCGGGCCAGCAGCACGCCGCTGATGCCCAGCGACGCGGTGAACCAGAGCAGGTGCAGCCAGCCGCGCATGACCGGCTTGGTGTAGTGCACACCGCGCCGCGCGTCGTAGAACCAGCCCGCGGCCGGGGGGTCTGCGGGCGGCGGCGGTGGCACTGCTGGCGTGGGCTCGATGACGGCCACCGGCGGCTCCCCTCCTGGGCGGGCCGGGCTGGTTCTGCTGCGCCGGCGTCTGGTTATCCAGTGTGACCGAAAATCCGCGTTATTGCTGCCCCGATGAGCTCGATGTCCAGAAAACAGGAAAATAACGGAGGCTAGCTGGGGGTGCCGCTACCGGCCACCCGGACACCGCCGCCCGGGCACCGCCCAGGCTGCCCGCGAAGAACGTCCGCGCCGACCCGAGCAGCTCGTCCAGCGGCGGCCACCACGGGCCGTGCGGCAGCTCGCGCAGCGCCTGCCGGACCTGGACCGCGGCTTGCCCGTCATCGGCCGCGGTGAGCAGGCCGCGGCGCGCCGGGGCCGGGCTCAGAGCGCGGGCAGGCGGGACAGCGGGAACGGGGGGGTGATCAGCAGCTGCACGTTCCGGTCGGTGACCGAGCCACTGCGGCCGGGGTGCGGGCCGTCGAACGGGATGTTGACGGCCAGCTCGCGATGCAGCGCGGCCAGGTCGTCCCCGCTGAACTGAGCCGCGGCCGGCGGCACCGGGGCGAGCGGGCTCTGGTGATCCACCATGGTGCAGGTGATAGCCAGCTGCCCGGCCGCGTCAGCCAGCTCCACGATCCGGGTCTGGCACGGCCAGTCGATCACCGCGCACGTGGTCACCTCCCAGAACCCGCGGCCCGGGTCGGCCGGGTCGCGGCGCGCCCGGATCGCGTTGATGTGCGTGTGCCCGTTCAGCCACAGCACCACGTTCGGGAACCGGTGCAGCAGGGCCATGAACTCGGCCGCGGGCAGCAGCGGCTCGCCGCCCGGGCCCAGGTGCGCCACCCGGGTGTTGGTCAGCGTGTCCAGCCCATGGTGCGAGAACAGCACGACCAGCCGGTCCTCCGCGCCGGTGCGCACCTCGTGCCCGGCCGGATCCCGGTAGACCGAATGCACCTCGGCCAGCCGGTCGGCCAGCCACCGGGCCTGCTGCCGGTCCAGGCAGCCGTCCGCCCCGCCGGCCAGGCAGTTGGTGTCCAGCGCGATGTACCGCACGGCCGGGGTGTCGTGCACGTAGTAAGCGGTGCCGGCCAGCCGGTTCTGCTCGGTGAACCCGTGCCCGGCAGGCTGGGCGTCCGGCCGGAAGTGGGCGGCCACGAACTCCCGCCGGGTGATCGGCCGCCGGCCGGGGTCGGCGGGCACGGCCCGGGCCGGGCCAGCCATGAACGCCTCGGGACTGACCGTGAACAGCTCCAGCGCCTTGTCGCTGTCGAAGCCGTCCGGCAGCCCGACCGGCTTCTCGCCGCCGATGAGCGCGGCGGCCAGGCCCGGCGTGGCCGCGCCGACGCCCTGATTGAGCGCCTCGTGGTTGCCGTAGCAGGACAGCCACGGCAGGCGCAGCCCGTCCGCCGGGAACTCGCGCAGCGCCCGGTCCAGCAGGCCCGGCCAGTACGGGAAGCCGAACTCGCGGCGGAAGAAGTCCGGCCCGGCCGGCCCGTCGCCGTCCGGCTTCCAGAAGATGTCGTCCGGCCAGTCCAGCGCCTGCACCCCGGCGTAGCCAGGCGCGCCGGAATCGGGCCGGACCAGGCCGCCCTCGAACAGCGCGAGGAACGTCTGCACCTCGTTCCACTGCGCGTTGTCGATAGCGTCCCCCGTGGTCACCGCGAGCTGCGGCGGCCGCCCGGTGGCCGGGCCGGACAGCCGGTTGACCGTGCGCAGCATGGCGTCCACCGTGTGCGGGGTGAGCGCCTCCTGCGGCCGCTGCACCGGCACCAGCCCGGCGTAGCGCGGGTCCGCGAAGTACCGGTTGAGGAACTCGAACCGGGTCGGTGACTGCACGTCGGCCAGCTGCAGGTCGGTGATGTGCACCAGGCAGGCCAGCGGCCGGGCCGCGGCGGCCGGCCCAGCCTGCCCGGCCGCCCCGAAGTCGTCCCGCATGACATGCGGCTCACCCGCCGCGATCTCGATCGCCCGGTAGTCCGAGCTGGCCCCGCGGCGCAGGACGGCACCGGCCACCAGTCGGCGTTCGGTAGAAAGTGGCGGATGCTGCGCCGTGCGTCAAGCTTCGCTCGCAACGGGGGTGGTGGCGGCGGAGACGAGGACCGGATCCGGCCGGATGGAGAGGGTCACCCGGCTGCCCGCGGTCAGCTCGGCCGCGTCGGCCGTGGGCAGCTGGGCCATGATCGTGGTGTCGCCCAGGTCCACCGTGACCCGGCTGGTCGCGCCGAGGAACGTGGTCGCGATCACGGTGCCGGTCAGCGGGCCGCCGCATCGGTGCTCCGTACCGCCGCCGGCCGCCAGGGTGACCGCCTCCGGCCGGACCAGCGCGGTCACCGGGCCCGCCGGGGTGGCCGTGTCGACCAGCGGCAGATCCCATCCGCGCACCGTCACCGCCGAGCCGCTGACCGTCCCCGCCAGCCGGTTGGTCAGCCCGACGAACTCGGCCACGAACGCGGTGGCCGGCCGGGAGTACACCTCGGTGGGCGGAGCCAGCTGCTCCAGCCGCCCGTCCCGCATCACGCCGACCCGGTCCGCGATGGCCAGCGCCTCCTCCTGGTCGTGCGTGACGAACAGGGTGGTGATGCCGACCTCGAGCTGGATCCGCCGGATCTGGTCCCGGAGCTGCGCGCGGACCTTGGCGTCCAGCGCGGACAAGGGTTCATCCAGCAGGAGCACCTGCGGCTCTATGGCCAGCGCGCGGGCCAGCGCGACCCGCTGCTGCTGGCCGCCGGAGAGCTGGTGCGCGTACCGGCCCGCCTGCTCGGACAGCCCGACCAGGTCGAGCATGTCCAGGGCCCGCTTCTCCCGGTCGGCCTTGGCCATCCGGCGCAGCCGCAGCCCGAACGCCACGTTCTGCATCACGGTCATGTGCGGGAACAGCGAATAGGCCTGGAACACCATGCCCATGTCCCGCTTGCTGGCCGACAGCCGGGTGATGTCCTTGCCGCCCACGGTGATCGTGCCCGCGTCCGCGTCCTCCAGCCCGGCCAGCAGCCGCAGCGTGGTCGTCTTGCCGCAGCCGGATGGGCCGAGCAGCGCCACCAGTTCGCCGGGCCGCAACGTCAGGTCCAGGCCGTCCAGCGCGGTGACGGCGCCATAGCGGCGGGTCAGCCCGTCCAGCCGGACCTCGACGGCGGCCCTGGTGATGGCGCTCTCGGCGCTGGTCACAGGTGAGCTCACGGGTTCAACCTCATCCCCGGCGGCGCCGCCGGCGGCGGCCGCCGATGTAGGACACGATCAGCAACAGCACGAAGGTAAACAGCAGCGAGGCCATGGACGTCGAGAAGACCACGGTCGCATTGGGCGTGTTCCGGCTGATGGAGTACAGCGTCGGCTGCAGGGTGCTGTAGAGCAGCAGGTAGGCGATGGTGAACTCGCCCAGCACCAGCGCCGAGGTCAGCAGCACCGCGTTCAGGATGGCCTGGCCCATGTTCGGCGCGATCACCCGGAACATCACGGTGAACCAGCGGGCACCCAGGCTCCGCGCGGCCTCGGCCAGCGTGCTGGCGTCGATGGCGTCCAGCCCGGAGGCCAGCGCCCGGTAGGCGTAGGGCAGCGCCAGGATGACATAGACCCAGAACAGCTGCAGTGCCGACAGCACCACGCGCTGCAGCAGGTTGTAGACCGGGCCGATGCCGACGACCAGCGAGATGGCCGGGATGGTGAGCGGCAGCAGGCAAAGGAACTCGAATGTCCGGCTGAACCACTGCACCCGCAGCTTGATCCAGATCATCGTCGGCAGCAGCAGCACCAGCATGACGGCGCTGGTGATCACCGCCAGCTCCAGGGTGAGTTCGACGGCGCTGGCCAGCCCGGGGTAGGACACGATGTCCTTCCACCCGGTCAGTGACCAGGTGCCGAGATTCTTGCCCTCCAGCGAGTAGCGGAACAGGGCCAGCAGCGGCAGCGCGACGAACAGCCCGTACACGGTGAACACCAGGTAGCGGAAGATGTTCAGCCGCCACTGCCGGCGGCGCTGCATGCCTGATGGCCGCTGGCTGGCCTCGCTGGTCAGCGGGGTTTCGCCGATCGAGGTCAGCGCAGCCATCGGGCCGCCCTCCGCTGCAGCAGTGCGTAGGCGGTCATGACGACCGCCACCATGACGATCATGCCGAACGCGAGCAGGTCGGCCGCGTTGACGTTAGCCAGGCCCACCTCGCTGGACAGTGCGGTGCTGATCTGCTGCGGCACCGTATAAGCGATCTGGTTCTCCCACGCCTGGATGGTGGCAAACGCGGACAGCGCGTTGGCGAACAGCAGCAGAAAGGCGCCGAAGAACGCCGGGGCGAGCAGTGGGCCGCCCACGTAACGCCAGTACTGCCAGGTGGACGAGCCCAGGCTCTCCGACGCCTCGCGCCACTGGAGCTTGAGCCCGTCGATGGCGGGCAGGAACACCAGCACCATGAGCGGGATCTGGAAGTAGGTGTAGATCAGCGCGATGGACCACGGGAAGTTGTAGTACCAGCTGGCGTGCAACAGGAGCCCAGCCGGGCCGATGAGTGCCTGGAACGCGAAGGCCAGGGTCACCCCACCGAACTGGGCCAGCACACCGGAGCCAGCCACCGCGAACCGGCGTATCACGCCGTCCGGCTTGCCGGAGGCCACCGCGTAGGCCACCAGCGCCCCGAACACCGCCCCGGCCACGGCGGACAGTATGCACAGCTTGAACGACCCGATGAAGTAGCCGCGGACCACCGGGCTCCACAGGGTGGGCAGGCTGCCGAAATTCCAGGTCCCGCTGGGGTTCTTGAAGGCGTCGACGA
Source organism: uncultured Actinomycetes bacterium (assembly GCA_963834705.1). Lineage (GTDB taxonomy): Bacteria > Actinomycetota > Actinomycetes > Streptosporangiales > Streptosporangiaceae > RYN-230. The sequence goes on along the minus strand of CAWICV010000012.1, from coordinate 674,436 downwards.
CCAGGATGCCGGTGGGCCAGAGCAGGAACACTGCCACGTAGCCCAGGAACGGGACGGTTCCCAGCCAGGCCGGGACGCGGAGCCGGCGCCCGGCCCTTGTGGGCCGGGCGCCGGTCGTGGTCGTCGCAGCGACGGACACGGTCCTCCCCTGTTAGCTGACGGCCTTGGCCCAGTTAGTCGCCAGGTAGTTGGCGGCGCTCGTGGCCTGGCCCTCGGTCAGGAACAGGGGCGTGCCGCTGACCGGGGGCAGCTTGGCCGCGGCCGACTTGTCGATGCTGCCGTTGGACGTCATCGCCGCCGCCTCGACCGGGCGGGCGCCACCCTGCAGCCACAGGTTCTGCCCGCCGTCCGTGGCCTGGGAGTAGAGGAACTCCTCCCACAGCCGGGCCGCCGCTGGGTGCGGCGCACCCTTGTTGATGGCCTGCGCGTAGTACCCGCCGAGCACGGCGTTGCTCGGGATGAACACCTTCCAGTTGGACACCCCGACGTAGCTGGGCAGGTTCAGGTAGTCCCAGTTGAAGACGACCGGGGTGGACCCGGACTTGATCGTCGCACCGGTTGCCGACACGGGGGAGAAGTTACCCTTCGCCTTGAGCTCGTGGAAGAAGTTGACGCCCTTGGAGATGTCGCCGGCCGAGCCGCCCTCGGCCAGGTTCGCCATCATGACGCCGTTCAGGGCCGCGTTCGCCGCGGTGGGGTTCCCGTTCAGGGCGACCGCGTTCTTGAACTTCGGCTCCAGCAGCTGGCTCAGCGAGGTGATCGTGCCGAACTTGCTGGAGTAGCCGACCGCCATGTAGCCGCCGTAGTCGTTGTACCAGAGGCCACTGGAGTTCTTCTGTGCGGCCGGGATGGCAGACCAGGTGCTCACCTTGTAGGGCGTGAACAGGCTGGTATTCGCCAGCGCCACGGAAACGCCGACGTCCACCACGTCAGGCGCGGCGGCGGTTCCGTTCTTCTGCTTGATGGTGTCCACTTCCTGCTGGCTGGTGCCGTCCGGCAGGGCGGAATTCACCTTGATGCCGTATTTGGTGCTGAAGGTCTTGATGATGTTGCCGTAATTGGCCCAGGTGGGCGGCAGGGCGATGACGTTGAGCGTGCCCTCTTTCTTGGCCGCGGCGATCAGCTTGCTCATCCCGCCGCCGGCCGACGCCGACGAGACGGTGGACCAGTTGGTCCCGCCGCCGGAACCCGAGTTGGAACTAGACGAGCAGCCGGCCGCCAGCAATGCCAGTGCCGCGGCCCCCACCAGGGTAAAGCGATAGGGAGATCTCACTCATTCCTCCGGTTCGTGCGTCCCCAATTGTGAACGGGCCGCGGCACGCCGAAAGCCCGCGGCGCAGTAACTCTGGGGAGGTCGGCCGACCCCCCCGGAACGACGCTAGATAAAACACCTTAAACGTTTAGTTTTCGCCGGTATGCTGACGTATCCGCAGCTTGAGTGTCAAGAGTCGTTACCGAGTTGACGCGCGCGGGCCAACTGCTGTTCACCAGCGTGTCTCGTGCGCCAGGCCGCGTTCCGTGATCAACCGATCACTGCTGCTAGGGCGACACCAATCGGTTGATCACGGAACTGGAGTCGGCCTGTTGCTCGGTGCGGGGTGTTCCGGCTGGGGACTGCAGGGAGGCTCGGTTGATGAACTCAACTGGTGCGATGTAATCATCTGGGGCGACCTCGCCGAGCAGCCGGCGCATGAGCGCCCGGCCCATTTCCTTCCGGTCCAGCCGGATGGTGGCCAGCGGCGGGTCGAGCAGTTCCGAGGTGGGCAGGTCGTCGTGGCCGACCACGGAAACGTCCGGGCCGACTCGCAGCCGCAGCTCACGGGCGGCCTTGTACACGGCATGCGCGGTGTAGTCCGAGTTCGTGATGACCGCGGTCGGCGCGTCCGGCGCGGCCAGCAGCACCGCGGCGCCCCGCTGCACATCGGTAATGGTCAGCGGCGAGTAGACCACGGTGCCGCGCAGCCCGAGTGCCCGGCACAGCCGCCGGAACTGGCGCAGCCGGTCCGGGTCGGCCATCAGCCGCCGTGGGGCGGACAGGAACGCGACCGACGTGTGGCCGAGGTCGGCCAGCCGGCGCATGGGCAGTTCGACAGCGGCGCGGTTGTCCGGCCGCACCCGGCAGACGCCGGTGATCCGCGGGACGGACGCGTTCACCGCGGCCACCGGCGCGCCCGGCCGCAGTTCCTGCCAGAGCCGGATCGACTCGCCGGTGCCGACCGGGGCGATGGCCAGCCCGGCCAGCCGCTGCCCGGCCATCTCCTGGACGTGACCCCGTTCCCGGTCCAGTGAGTAGCGCGAGTCCAGCGCGAGCAGGGTGGCGCCGGCCGCGATAGCTACCTCCTCGGCCCCGCTGAGCACGTCCAGGAAGAACGGGTTGGCAAAGTTGCGCACCACGAACCCGTACGTGGTGGTGCGGCCGCGGCGCAGTGCCTGCGCCTGCGCATTGGCCCGGTAGCCGAGTTCCTGCGCGGCAGCCAGGATGCGCCGCCGGGTGTCGTCGGCCACGCCGGGCTGGCCGTTGAGCGCGAAGCTGGCCGAGGCGACCGAGACACCGGCCATCCTGGCCACATCGCGGATGCCTACCGCACGTGCTGATCCGTCCCGATGACTCGCCATGCTCTTCCCCGCAGCCCATGCTGCGCCACGTGGCCGCCCCCAGTTTCCCAGCGCAGCGCGCGCCGGGCACGGAACGAACCGCCGATGCTCACCTTCTATGAGCAGTACCCGGTCTGGCAAGCCGGTGTGGTGATGATCTCTCCCCGCGGCCCCGCCCCCTCCATCGGCTCTCCATCCGGAATGTCGGTGGCCGGTGGCAGAGTGGGGCCCGTCCGTGGTTCGCCACGGCCCGGCCAGGTGGGTAGGTTCGGGCTGAAGACGGAGGAGCGTGAGTACCATCGCCACCACCGGCACTGTTACCTATGACCTGGAGATGCACCGGGGGGAGCTGACCGGGTACTGCTACCGCATGCTGGGCTCCGCCCATGACGCGGACGACGCCGTGCAGGAGACCATGGTGCGGGCCTGGCAGGCGTTCGACCGGTTCGAGGGGCGTTCCGCGGTGCGCTCCTGGCTGTACCGCATCGCCACCAACGTCTGCCTCGACATGCTGCGCAGCCGGCAGCGCCGCGCGCTGCCGATGGACCTGTCCGCCCCGGTGCCCTCGACCACGGCCCCGGTCGCGACCCTGCCCGAGGCGGCCTGGATCGAGCCGATCCCCGGCGACGCGGCTATGACCGCCCCGGACGCCGACCCGGCCGGCCAGGTGGTGCTGCACGACACCGTCCGGCTCGCGTTCATCGCCGCGCTGCAGCATCTGCCGCCGCGCCAGCGCGCCGTGCTGATTCTCCGCGAAGTGCTCTGCTGGCAGGCGGCCGAGGTGGCTGACCTGCTGGACACCACCGTGGTATCGGTGAACAGTGCACTGCAGCGGGCCCGCAGCACGATCGCGGCCACCGGCCCGGACGCCGAGGAACCCGCCCCCGACCTGGCCGAGCAGCACCGGGAACTGCTCACCCGCTACGTGGACGCGTTCCAGCGCTACGACGTCGATGAGCTGGTCACGCTGCTGCACGACGACGCGAGCTTCTCCATGCCGCCGTTCGAGATGTGGCTGCGCGGTGCGGATGAGATCCGCGGGTTCTGGACCGGCTACGGCAGTCCCTGCGCGGGGTCACGGCTGGTGCCGGTGGAGGCCAATGGCGGGCCGGCGTTCGGCCAGTACAAGCCAGCCGCCGATGGCAGCCGGTTCGAACCGTGGTGCATCCAGGTCCCGGAGTTCCGCGACGGCCGCTTCACCCACCTGCACCACTTCCTGGACACCAGCCTGTTCGCCCGGTTCGGGCTGCCGCCCTATCTGGAGGCCTAGGCCGGTACACCGGCCGCCGGGGGGGGAAGCGCGGCGTTAGCGCGCCGCGGCTTCCTCCACGGTGAGCTCGGCGGCCGGGTCAGCCTCCAGCCGCGCGTCCGGGATGGGCAGGCCGCTGCGCACCGAGCGGCCGTAGCTGCCGTTGGCCAGCCGCTGCTCGGCCCGGCCGATCTTGGCCAGCCGGTCGCGCAGGCTCTCCGCGATCGCGTCGTCCTCGCCTTGCGCGGTCAGCGACTGCGCGGGATCGTCGAACTCCACGCCCTGCTCGTCCTCGGTCGCCCGGTCTTCGCGCCCGGCGGCCGTGGCCTCGGCCAGCAGGCGCTCCACCTCGGTGCGCTCGGCCGCCAGCCGCCGCCGCGCCTGCTTCTCGTCCATGAGGTCTCCCTCCCCCCCCCCGAGCCTAATCGTTGCACTGGGTGCTGGCGGCGAGGTCCCACTTCTGCTCGATCTTGCCGAAGCGCCAGATGGCCAATGCGACTACCCAGGTCAGCACGAACACACCGACGATCACGAAACCGGCCTTGTTGATGTCGAAGTCCGCCACCCAGGACCAGCCGGGACCGGTCAGGTTACCGTCCTGGCCGAGCAGGCCGAGCACTTCGACGGCGCCGATGAACACGGCCACGAACACCGACAGCGCGGTGATGGTCAGGTTGTAGTACACCTTGCGCACCGGGCGGGCGAACGCCCAGTCGTAGGCGAAGTTCATGAAGCAGCCGTCGGCCGTGTCGAACAGGCTCATCCCGGCCGCGAACAGGATCGGCAGCGACAGCACCGCATAGAACGGCAGCCCGCCGATGACCGCGGTGCCGGCCAGCACCAGCAAGGCCACCTCGGTCGCGGTGTCGAAGCCCAGGCCGAACAGGAACCCGATCGGGTACATCTTCCACGGCGCGTCGATCCGACGGGCCAGCGGGCCCAGGAACCGGTTCATCAGGCCGCGCTTGTTCAGCTGCTCTTCCAGCTGCTCGTCGTTGTAGTGGCCCGCACGCATGTCCCGGAACATCCGGAGGATGCCGGCCAGGATCACGATGTTGATCGCCGCGATCAGGAACAGGAATACCCCGGACACCAAGGTGCCGATGATGTTGGTCGTGTACTGCAGCTGCGAGCTGGAGTTCTTGACCTGCTCGTCCAGGGCCCGGATGCCGAAGTTCAGCAGCAGCGCCAGCACGAACACCACGCTGGAGTGGCCCAGCGAGAACCAGAAGCCGGTGGACAGCGGCCGCTTGCCCTCGCTGACCAGCTTGCGGGTGGTGTTGTCGATGGCCGCGATGTGGTCGGCGTCGAACGCGTGCCGCATGCCCAGGGTGTAGGCCAGGATGCCAGTGGTGAAGCCGAACGTCTCGGTCCTGCTGATGTGGAAGTGACCGCTGACGGCGGCGGCCAGCATGGCCCAGCCCGCCACGTTGAGGCCGACGACGGTCAGCGTCATCGCCGCCGCCCGGGACCACTCACGCGGGGTCAGCCCGGCTCGGATCCGGGCCAGCCGGGCGCGCGGGTCAGCCATCTGGTCCCCTTCCGATGCGAGCAATTCGCTGTCAGCAGCGTAGGCTTATTGCAACTTACTCGCAACAACGAACTCCAGGTAGCTACGGGCTGTGGTGTCTCCGCGTGGTCAGGCGGACTGCCCCTGGACCTGGCGCTTGATCCGGGCCAGCATGGCCGCCATGCCGCGCAGCCGCAGCGGGCTGACCAGGTCCTGCAGCCCGAGGGACGTGGTGAACTCGGCCGGGGTGGCCAGCACCTCCGGCGCGCTCAGGCCGTCCAGCCCGGCGTACAGGATGCTGGCGAAGCCGCGGGTCGTCGGGGCCTCGGGCGGCGCGTCGAAGAACAGGTGTACGGTCTCGTCGTCGCCCACCTCGACCGCCAGGAACAGCGGCGACTGGCACTCAGGCACCGGTTCCAGCAGATCGCGGTGCGCGGCGAACCGCTCCGGCAGCGGCGGCAGTTCGCCGGAGAACTCCAGCAGCAACTGCAGCTTCTCCTGGCCGGACACCGCGTCGAAGTCGTCCACGATGTCCTGCAGCCGTGGGTTCAGCGTGCCGGCGCTGGTCACGGTTTGTCTCCCTGGGTGATGGGCACGCCGACGCTGTTCCCCCACTCGGTCCAGGACCCGTCGTAGTTCCGCACGGCCGGGTAGCCGAGCAGGTGGGTCAGCACGAACCAGGTGTGGCTGGACCGCTCCCCGATCCGGCAGTACACGACCACGTCATCGGACAGGCTGAGCCCGGCCTCGCCGGCGTAGATGGCTTCCAGTTCCTGGCGGCTGCGGAACGTCGCGTCCTCGGCTGCCGCGCGGGCCCACGGGATGTTCACCGCGCCCGGGATGTGCCCGCCGCGCAGCGCCCCCTCCTGCGGGTAGTCCGGCATGTGCAGCAGTTCGCCGGAGTACTCGCCCGGCGAGCGCACGTCGATCATCGGCTGGCCGAGATGCGCGCGGACCTGATCACGGAACGCACGGGCCCGCGAATCATCGCGCTCGACCACCGGGTAGTCGGTGCGCGGGCGGTCCGGCACCGCCGTGGTCAGCGGGCGGTCCTCGGCGATCCACTTGGCCCGGCCGCCGTCCAGCAACCGCACGTCCGGATGGCCGAACAGGGTGCACACCCACAGCGCGTACGCCGCCCACCAGTTGTTCCGGTCGCCGTACAGCACCAGCGTGGTGTCCCGGGAGATCCCCTTGTCCGACATCAGCCGGGCGAAGCCTGCGCCGTCCACGTAGTCCCGGGTCACCCGGTCGTTCAGTTCGGTGTGCCAGTCCAGCTTGACCGCGCCCGGGATGTGCCCGGTCTCGTACAGCAGCACGTCCTCGTCGGATTCGGCCACCACGAGACCCGGATCGTCCAGGTGGTCGGCCAGCCACTCGGTGCTGACCAGCATCTCCGGGTGCGCATAGTCCTGGAACTTGGCCGTCGTGTCCTGCGGCAGCGTCACGGGCGCCGTCACCTCCGTTGCTGTCCGCCCCGGGGCTCACGCCACACCAGGGCCGGCTGGAAACTGCCTCATCTGTGAGCAACGCAGCCACCCGGCTGGCCCTTCCCGGGTGCCTGTACCGCCAGCCTATGCCGCCCGGTAGCGCCGGGTTTGCCCGGTCCCGGCCCGGGCCAGACCTTAGGAGAGGGATCCAAGATGACCGCAGCGCCCGAACCGATCAGGCTGGACCGGTTGCCGATGGCCGAGGACCGGACCGCCGCCTACAGCTTCCTCCGCGAGGCCGGCCCGGTCCTTCGCACCGCGTTCGGCGCCTATCTGATCACCTCGGCCGGGGCGGCCGAATTCGCCCTCCGCAACCCCGGGCTGTTCTCCTCGCGGCGTGCGTTCGACCTGGTCGGCAGCCCGCTGCCGCTGGTGCCGATCGCCTTCGACCCACCCGAGCACACCCGGTACCGGCGCATCCTGCAGCCGTTCTTCAGCCCGCGCGGCGTCGCGGCCTGGCTGCCGCAGGTACGCGCGCTGGCCCGCGACCTGATCGATGCCGTGGCCCGCCGTGGCCACTGTGATCTGGTCGCCGACCTGGCCGTGCCGCTGCCCGCCCAGGTGTTCCTGACCCTGTTCGGCCTGCCCGTCCAGGACCGGGACCGGCTGAACACCTGGAAGGAAGGCCTGGTCCGGACCAGAGCCGGCGAACCCGGGGAGACCCGCGGCGAGCACGCGATCCGGATGGGCACGGAACTCTTCGAGTACCTGGTCGAGCAGGTGGCCCAGCGGCGCACGGCCGGCACCGGCACTGGCCTGCTCGGCCAGTTGCTGACCGACCCTGGCGGCGACCGGCTGACCGACGAGGAGATCTACGGGCTGACCTTCCTGTTCGTGCTGGCCGGACTGGAGACGGTCACCTCGGCGCTGAGCACCGCGTTCGCCGTGCTGGCTAGCCAGCCCGCACTGCGCCGCCGGATCGCCGTGGACCCGGCGGTGATCCCGGCCGCGGTGGAGGAACTGCTCCGGGTGGACGGCCCACTGCTGTTCGTGCCGAGGGTGACCACCCAGGACGTCGAGGTGGCCGGCCAGCTCATCCCGGCCGGCACGCTGGTACAGGTCATGGTGGCGGTGGCCGACCGGGACCCGGCCGGGCACCCGGATCCGGACGTGATCGACTTCGCCCGCCAGGAGCGGAACCTCGCGTTCGGCAGCGGGCCGCACCGCTGCCTCGGGTCGCACCTGGCCCGGATGGAAATGCGGGTGGCGATCGAGGAGTGGCACCGGCGGATACCGGACTACGAGCTGGCCCCCGGACCCGCCCCGCGGGTGACCTGGCCGGCCGGCGTGGTCGGCATCCGCCAGCTGCCGCTGGTCTTCCCGCCGCACTGACACTCAGCCCGGCTGACCGTCAGCCAAGCTGACGGTCAGCCGGATTGAGCCTCGCCCCGGTCCGCGTTGGCCAGGATCTCGGCGATCTCGTCCAGACCGAAGCCCAGCTCCCGGTAGAACAGCACCTGACGCAGCCGCAGCAGATCGGCCTGGCTGTACAGCCGGTAGCCGGCCGCGCTGCGCGCGCTGGACGAGAGCAGCCCGATGCTGTCGTAGTGGTGCAGAGTCCGGACGGTCACGCCGGACAGCCGGGCCAGCGCGCCGACGGGATACTCACTCACGGGCACTACTGTCGGCCCTCACGCTGCGTGAGGGTCAAGCCGTTAACCAAGATCGTGGCCGGTGGTGCTGTCCACGTGGTCCGGGATCTCGCCCTGGTGCCGGTCCCCGGTGGTGGAGGTGCCGGACGGCTCGAACATGAGGATCGACCCGCCCGGCGACGACGGCTTGTGCTCGACGCCGCGCGGCACCACGAATGTGTCGCCCTGGCGCAGCGAGACGGTGCGCACGCTGCCGTCCGGCTCGCGCAGCGCGACGTCGAACTGGCCGTCCAGCACGAGGAAGAACTCGTCCGTGGTGTCGTGCGTGTGCCAGATGTGCTCGCCGCGGGCATGCGCGACCCGCACGTCGTAGTCGTTCATCCGGGCCACGATCCGCGGGCTGTAGATGTCGTCGAACGAAGCCAGGGCGGCGGTCAGGTTCACCGGTTGCGCAGTCATGGAGTCACGGTAATTCATGACCTAGGGTCATGGATATGGACACGGATGCGCTGCGCTGGTTCCAGCAGGTGGCCGACGGCACCACGGTGACCGAGGTGAGCGAGCTGGAGATGGTCACCCAGTCCGGGGTGTCCCGCGCGCTGGCCCGGCTGGAGACGCAGCTGGGCACGCCGCTGCTCCGGCGGCACGGCCGCACGCTGCGGCTGACCCAGGCGGGTGCGGTGTTCAAGCGGCACGTGGACGCGCTGCTGCACCAGCTGGACGACGGCATCGCCGCGGTCAACCAGCTGATCGAGCCGGACACTGGCACGGTGGCGCTGGCCTTCCAGCAGTCGGTCGGCACCTGGCTGGTACCGGCCCTGGTGCGCAGTTTCCGCACCGCGCACCCGCAGGTCAGCTTCCAGCTCACCCAGGTCAGGGACGAGGCGCAGGCGGTCGCGCTGGACGACGGCCGGGCCGACCTGGAGATCGGCACCCGGCGCGGGCGCAGTCCCTCGGTGCGCACCAGGCTGATCGCCGTCGAGCCGCTCCGGCTGGCGCTGCGCGCCGATCACCCGCTGGCCGGGCGGGACGAGATCGGGCTGGCCGAGGTGGCCGACGAGCCGTTCATCAGCCTGGGCCGTATGTCCGCGCTGCGCAGGCTGGGCGACGAGCTGTGCGAGCGGGCCGGGTTCCGCCCCGAGGTGGTGTTCGAGGGCGACGACCTGTCCACCGTACGCGGCTTCGTGGCGGCCGGGATGGGCGTGGCCATCGTCCCGGCACCGCGGGCCGGGTCACCGGAGGCCCCGCCTGGCCCACTGCGCTACCTGGAGATCACCGATCCGGGCGCGGCCCGCGAGCTGGTGCTGAGCTGGTCCGCGGACCGGCGGCTGCTGCCTTCCGCCGAGCTGTTCCGCCGTCACGTGATCCGCAGCGCCAGCGCGGGCCGGGTGCCGGCGCTCTCGCCGTAACGAAACCCACCGGGGTGCACTGATCCCGCTGTAAGGGCAAACGGAACGGGCGGCCGGGTTGTCCCGGCCGCCCGTTCCCTGTGCTGTGCGGGGTTGCGCTAGGTGCTGAGCCGATCAGAAGTGCGTCGGCCCGGCGGTCGGCACCGGCGTGGTGCCGGTGCCGGTGCCAGTGCTGGTGACGGTCACTGGCGGGGCGGTGAGCGCGGTGAACGTGCCGCGGGCCACCAGCAGCCCGTCGGTGTTGCCGTTGGCCGCGGTGTAGAAGCCGACCAGGTCACCGGCGTTGTTGATGCCGTTCAGCGTGGTCGCGCCACGGCCCAGCGGGTCGTTGACGACCTTGACGCCGCGGCCCGGCCGCCAGACGAAGCCGAACGACTTGGCGTTGTTGCCGGAACCCCGCATGAAGGTGCCGACGACCGCGCCGAAGTCGTTAACCCCGAACGCCATCGTGGAACTGGCGCCCGGGATGTTGAACTCGATGATGGCGCCGCGCGGGGTGATCACGAAGCCGAACGTCTTGCCCTTCTTGTTGGTGAAGAACCCGACGATCTCGCCCCGGTTGTTAGTCCCGGTGGCGGTGCTGCTCACGGCGCCCGGGATGTGCAGCCGGCGGAACCAGCCACCGCGGATGCTGAACTCGAACGCGTGCGAATTGCCGGCCTTGCCATTGAAGAAGCCCACGGCGATGTCGCTGTTGTTCACCCCGAGCAGCTGGGTGACCGGCGGACTCGACACGTTCCGGGTGGGGAACACCACGTTGTGGAACTGGCCGTTCAGCGTGTAGAAGCCGAAGTTATTGTCCGACAGGTTTTTCTTGTTCTGGGTGGACCAGAACCCGACCGTAACCCCGACGTCATTAATTCCGATGACCTGGGTCTGCTTGCCGACCGGGAAGTTCTCGTTCTGGAACGAGGCGCTCGCCCCGGTCAGGTTGATCACGTAGCCCTTGTTCGGGTGGCGCCTGGCCCCGGACCCGAAGTAGCCGGCGATCTGACCGTGGTTGTTGACGCCCAGCAGCTGGTTGAACGTGGGGTCGTTGCTGTTGTTCAGCGTGTTGAACGTCCAGCCGGAGCTGGCGCTCAGCTGCGACATCCGGCCCATGCGCGCCATGTGCTCGGACTGCGAGTTGGCGGACAGGCTGACATTCGAGCTGCCGGACCCGTGCACGGCGGCCACGCCACCGACTACTCCGCCGACGGCAGCCGTAATGCCGAGCGCTATCGCGAGTACCCGACGGTTCATCGTTGTCCCACCATTCTGGGCAGATGAGCGGCGCCACCGTGCCCGTCGTATCTGGTCCTCACCAAGATCCCTTTCAGCGCATAGTGATCACGGTGTCCCTCGCTCATTACCTCAGGTGAGGTTAGTGACGGATGGCGCGTATCCCTAGCTCTACCGGGATGGGGTCCGCGTTCCGTAATATTTGCCGGCTTGCCGGTCAGGATCCGGTCAGGCAGGCCGGATCAGGTAGTCGCCGAGGGCCGGTTCCAGCAGGTCGAACCCTGCTGCCGCCTGCTCCGCCAGCACGGCCCGGATCTCATCGCGCGGCTGCCCGGCCAGGCTGCGCCGGAAGGCTTCGGCCGACAGCACCCGGGGCACCGAGACCAGCAGCGCGGCTACCACCCGCTGCTGGGGATTGTCGGTACCGGTCTCCGCGGTGATGGCGTCGCCGAGGGCCTGCTCGCGCTGGTTCAGCATCTCCAGGGCCCGGCTGGCCAGCGCCGGGGCGTCCTGGATCATCCGGGCGAAGGCTGGGCTGGACAGGCCGAGGCTGACATCGCCCCGGGCCACCTCATCGGCGTAATCGCGCCGCACGGCGGCCAGCAGGCTCTCCCCGGGCGCGCGGGTGGCGATGACCTCGGCCAGGTGCCGGATGAGTCCCTCGGCCTGGTCGAAGACCAGGTCTTCCTTGCGCGGGAAGTAGTTGGTCACCGTCATCTTGGCCACCCCGGCGGCCGCGGCGATCTCGGCGATGGTGACCTGGTCGTAGCCGCGCGCCGCGAACATCCCGGTCGCGATGTCGGAGATGGCCTGCCTGGTCTCCCGCTTGCGCCGCTCCCGTAGCCCGGATGTCATGCCAGCCATCATAACCACAATCTAGGACCGACCCAAAATTAGGTTTGACACATAACTAGGTACGACCTAAGTTCGATGTCATGACGACGATCCAGCACACCGGGACCGCCCGCCAGCCCGGCGGCCCGCGCGCCGCGCTCCGCGGACTGGCCATCGACGTCGGCGCCCCGCTGGGCACCTACTACCTGCTGCACGGCGCGCTCGGGCTGAGTCTGTGGCTGGCACTGGCGTTCAGCAGTATTGGGCCGGCGATACGGGCGGTCACCGGGCTACGGAGCCCGGGCGGGGCGAACCTGCTGGCCATGCTCATGCTCGCGGTCAATGTCGCGGGCATCGCGGTCAGCTTCCTGACTGGCGACCCGCGGGCCATGATCGCCAAGGATTCGATTGTGAGCAGCGTGATCGCCATCGCGATCCTGGCCTCGGTGGCGGCGCGCCGCCCGCTCATGTCGGCCGGGCTCAAGCCGTTCCTGACCAAGGGGGCCGCGGACCGCACCGCGGCGTGGGACCGGCTGGCCGCCTCGTCGGCCCGGTTCCGCAGGCTGGAGTTGCTGTTCAGCGCGGTGTGGGGGGTAGCGCTGCTGGCCGAGTGCGCCGCCCGCCTAGCTGGCGCGTACACGCTGCCGGTCAGCACGATGGTGTGGCTGGGCGCCGTGTTCACCCTGGGGGCGATCGGCCTGGCCATGACGGTCTCTGGCGTGGCGGCCAGGCCGATGGAGCGGATGATCCGGGCCGCGGTGGCCGTGGATCCGGAAGGAGCGCGCTGATGCGGGGCAGGGGGATCAACTACGACACCGGGTTCTCGCCTGGCGGCCGGCTCAGCCGGGAAGACTTCGACCCGGCCATCGTGCGGCGGGAGATGCAGGTCATCGCGGATGAGCTGGGCTGCACGGCGGTCCGGGTGTCCGGCGGCGACCCGGCCCGGCTCAGCCTGGCGGCGCAGCATGCGGCCGATGCCGGGCTGGAGGTCTGGTTCGCCCCGTTCCCGTGCGAACTGACCACGGCCGGGCTGACCCCGCTGTTCGCCGAGTGCGCGGACCGGGCCGAGCGGCTGCGCCGCCGCGGCGCACGTGTCGTCCTGGTGACCGGCTGCGAGCTGAGCCTGTTCGCCAGCGGTTTCCTGCCTGGTGGCTCGCTGTACGAGCGGCTGGGCCGGCTGGGCACCCTGGACCAGGAGCTGAAGGCCGCGTTCGGCGCGCTGGCCAGCCGGCTGAACGGGTTCCTGGCCGAGACCGCCGCAGTGCTGCGCAGCCGGTTCGCGGGCCCGGTCACGTACGCGTCCGGGATGTGGGAACCGGTCGACTGGACACCGTTTGACATCGTGGCGGTAGATGCTTACCGCGATGCGGGCAACGCCGCGACCTATCAGTCCGAGCTGCGCAAATACCTCGGGTACGGCAAGCCGCTGGCCGTCACTGAGTACGGCTGCTGTGGCTACGCCGGGGCCGCGGACCGTGGCGGCATGGGCTGGGCCATCATCGAGCTTGACGGCGACTCGCCCCGGCTGGACGGCGATTACGTCCGCGATGAGGGGGAGCAGGTCAGGTACCTGCGGGAACTCAACGAGGTGTTCGAGGCCGAGGGTGTTGACCTCGCGTTCGCGTTCACGTTCGCGGGCTACGGCCTGGTACACGACCCGGTGCCGCGCCGGGACCTCGACCTGGCCAGCTACGGCCTGGTCCGGCTGCTGCCCGGCGGCCCGGGCACCGGGTACCAGGGCCTGGGCTGGGAGCCCAAGCTCGCGTTCCAGGCGCTGGCCGCGCTTGGCTGAAATCTCCCAAATCGGGTGGGTCAACCCGGCCAGGCTGGGCAGGGGGCTAGGACGGGGCGAGCCAACCGACGGAGGGAGCCCAGTCATGGCTAACGAACTCAACGGCCGGACGGCCGCGTTCCTGATCGCGAACGAAGGCGTGGAGCAGGTAGAACTCACCACGCCCTGGGAGGCGATCCTGGCCGCGGGCGGGACGCCGCTGCTGCTCGCGCCCGAGGTGGGCAACGTCCAGGCGTTCAACCACCTGGACAAGGCGGATACGTTCCCGGTGGACCAGATCGTCGGCGACGCGCACCCGGAGGACTACGACCTGCTGGTGCTGCCCGGCGGGGTGGCCAACCCGGACATCCTGCGCACGGTACCCGCGGCGGTGCGCTTCGTCCGGGGCGTGTTCGAGGCGGGCAAGCCCGCCGCGGCCATCTGCCACGCCCCGTGGACCCTGGTCGAAGCCGACCTGGTCCGCGGCCGGACGCTGACCTCCTGGCCCAGCCTGCGGACCGACATCCAGAACGCCGGCGGCACCTGGGTGGACACCGAGGTCCAGGTGGACCGGTCCGGCCCGAACGTGCTGATCACCAGCCGGAATCCGGGTGACCTGCCTGCCTTCTGCCGGACCCTGATCGAGGAAACCACCCGCCAGTACCAGTCCGCCTGAGTGCGGAGCGTGGTCCGTTCATCAGCGCGGTGAGTTTGCGGTCACCGGTGACCGCAAACTCACCGCGCTAACATCGCAGGCTCAGGCGTGCGGGGTGAATGAGGTGGAACAGGAGCCGCGGCGGGCGCCGCTCTTGACCGACACCGAAACCTTGACCTTGTATCCGGGCGTGGCGCCGCTGATCGGCCACCATAATGGCGCGCGGAAAGGAAAGTGCTAAGAATCACCGGCCGGTGACGAATAGGGCTTTTGCGAGAATTTACGGCATTGTCGTAGTTCGCAGTTTTTAGGGTGATACAGCGACCGGGAGCGGTGAGTTCGCGGGGACCGGGACGTCACTAGGGAAACGAGGTGAGGAGGACATGATGGCTGGGGACGGGCTGACGACGTGCCTGTGGTTCGACGGCAACGGTGAGGAGGCGGCTAACTACTACCTGAGCATCTTCAAGGACGGCAAGCTGGGCCGGATCGGCCGGTACACCGAGGCGGGCCCCGGTGCGGCCGGCTCGGTGATGACCGTGGAGTTCGAGCTCAACGGGCAGAAGTTCCTCGCGCTGAACGGCGGGCCCGGGCGCGCATTCAGCGAGGCGATCTCACTCATGATCATCTGCGCCGATCAGGACGAGGTTGATTACTACTGGAGTCGGCTGGCTGAGGGCGGACAGGAGGTGGCCTGCGGCTGGGTCACCGACCGGTACGGGCTGTCCTGGCAGGTCGTCCCAGCGGTGCTCATGGACCTGAACACCGACCCGGACCGGGCCAAGGCGGCCCGGGTCTTCGCGGCGATGCTGAAGATGACCAAGCTCGACATCGCCACCTTGGAGGAGGCCGCCGCGGCTGGTTAGCCGGCGACCGGGCTCACGACTCGGCGGACTGGGCTGCGATGGCGTCGATCGCGCGCAGTTCGCGCTCGCTGGCGTCGATGGCCGACTGCTCGGCCGACACGTCCAGCGACCGGGACACCAGCCAGTAGACCAGGCCGGACACGGCCAGGCCGACCAGCCAGGAGTAGTCCACGCCGTTGGTCACGTGGTTGGGGAACCAGCCGGTGTAGGAGAAACCCGCGATCGGCGGCAGCACCATGAACGGGATCTCGGCTATGAACCCGGCGAAGTACGCGGTCAGCCCGCGCCAGCCCCACTTTCCGTACACCCCGTCCGGCCGGAAGATGTCGGTGATCGCGTAGTGCCCGTGCCGGACGAAGAAGAAGTCCACCAGGTTGAGCGCGGTCCACGGGACGAGCAGGTAGAGCATCAGGGTGAGCGAGTTGAGCACCGCGGACACCGCGCTGGTGGAGATGCCCGCCCCGATCGCGTACCAGATGATGGCCAGCCCGATGATGGTGGCCACCCGCCAGGGCCGGCTGGTCTTGACTGTGCGGAACGAGTCGATCCCGGTCAGCACGGTGAGCATGCCGCCGTAGGCGTTCATGCCCATCGTCGCGAGCAGGCAGGTGGCGGACAGTACGGCGGTCACCGAGCCGAGCGGCGCGGCCACGTTGTCCCCAACGACCTGCAAGCCGACCAGGCCGTCGGTGGCGCCGAGCCGGGTGGCCAGCCAGGCGCCCAGCGCGATCAGCCAGATAGCCGAGCCGGAGGCGCCGAAGAACACCGCCGCGATGATGCCGCGCGGTGAGGTGTTCCGCGGCATGTACCGCGAGTAGTCCGAGACATAGGGCGCGTAGGTGATGTTGTACGCCGCCGCCACCGAGAACTGGGCCATGAACGCGGCGAACAGGAAGCCGCCCGGGTGGTGCGGGGCGGTGCCGCCGGCGTGCCCGATGAGGATGGCGACCGAGATGATCGCGTAGCACGGGAACGAGATGATCAGCAGGAACCGGAACACCCGGTGCACCCAGTCGTAGCCGAAGATGGCCAGCAGGGCGGCCAGCACCGCGGTCGCGATGGCCACCA
Organism: uncultured Actinomycetes bacterium; assembly: GCA_963834705.1. Taxonomy (GTDB): domain Bacteria; phylum Actinomycetota; class Actinomycetes; order Streptosporangiales; family Streptosporangiaceae; genus RYN-230. Next base: position 658,176 of record CAWICV010000012.1, on the reverse strand, counting down.
GGCCGGCGTTCCAGCCGAACGCGCCGTGCAGCCCGGTGCTCATCAGCACCTGGTCGGCCACATTGAACGCCATGTAGGTGAACAGCACCGCGAACAGCGCGACGACCACGCCGCGGTAGCCGAGCTGGGCCCGGGTCTGGATCATCTGGGGCAGCCCGAAGATCGGGCCCTGCGTGGCGTGGAACGCCATGAACAGGGTGCCGACCGCGATGCCGAGCGTGCCGGCCAGGATCGTCCAGCCCAGCGACAGGCCGAGCGACGGGCCGACGAAGCCGATCGGGATGGTGAAGTACTGGAAGTTGCCCAGGAACCACAGCATGCTCTGCTGCCAGTTCTTGCCGTGCCGCTCCGGGTCCGGGATCCAGTCGATCGAGTGCACCTCGATCTGCCCGAGCAGCCCGCTTTCCAGCTCGTCCACTGTTGCCTGTGCCCGGGACTGCGCTGCCATCTCGCCTCCAGGTAAGTGAGGGGCCGAAGCCCAGTACCGGTGGCCGGTGGCAGTATGATCACCACAGGTTTCCTCACTGTCAACCCTTGTTTCATAGCGCACCGCGTCCGGGTCGCCCGCGAGTCGGTGTGCTGGGATTGCTTAGGAGGAGGAAGGATGCCAACGGCCGGGAGCAACGGCGGCTGGCGTCGGCATCGGCCCCCAGCTGCGCGCGGCCCGGCTGGCCGCGCGGAAGAGCATGGCCGAGGTGGCCGAGCAGAGCGGGCTGACCAAGGGGTTCGTCTCCAAGCTGGAACGCGACCTGGCCAACGTCTCGGTGGCGTCGCTGATCCGGCTGTGCGCGGCGCTGGACATCTCGGCGGGCTCGCTGTTCCAGCCGTCGCCGGGCGAGGTCATCCGGCACGACGCCTACCCGCCGATCAACTTCGGCGGTAGCGGAGTGCACGAGTACCTGCTCACCCCAGCGGGGGAGAAGCGGATGCAGGCCATCCTCAGCGACATCGAGCCGGGCGGGGGCAGCGGCGCGGAACCCTACTCGCTGCCCGCGGACGTCGAGTTCGTCTTCGTGCTGGCCGGGCAGCTGGAGCTCACCGTGGCCGCCCAGCTCATCACGCTGGACGAGGGCGACGCGTTCACGTTCCCGGGCAGCACCGGGCACACCTTCCAGGTCCCGCCCGGAAGCAGCCCGACCCGGGTGCTGTGGGTGTTCTCCCCGGCCCTGCCGGACACCCCGTCCTGGCCGGGCTGACCGGGACCCAGCCGGGGCCGGTCAGCCCTGAATGACTGATTACTCTGCGGGTACAGTAGGTGTGTCCTGGGACTTTGTCGGCAAATGGAGGCTGACGGTGGCCGTCGCACCCGGCTTGGCGGGCGCGGCCCAGCGCGGGCACGTGGTCCAGTTCTACGCGCGGGAGTGGGAGCTCGCCGCTTGTGTGGGCGACTACCTGGCCGAGGCGCTGGACGCTGGCTGCGCGGTGGTCGTGGTGGCCACCCCGGCGCACCAGCTGGCGTTCGAGTCGTACCTGGCCGGGGTGGATGCCGATGTCGCAGCCGCCCGGGCGGATGGCCGGTACCAGGCCATCGACGCGGCCGCCCTGCTGCGCCGGTTCACCGCGGCCGGCCAGGTGGACGCGGCCAGCTTCGAGGCCGAGGTCGGACAGGTGATCAGGACAGCGGGCGCAGCCGGGCGGCCGGTCCGGCTGTACGGCGAGATGGTCGCCCTGCTCTGGGAAGCGGGCCAGCTCAACGCCGCCCTGGAACTCGAAGGGCTATGGAATGATCTGGCCCGGGATATCCCGTTCGGGCTGTACTGCGGCTACCCCGAGGCGCCGGCCACCGGGGCGGACCAGCGCGCCGCGCTGGCCGAGGTTTGCCGCCTGCACGCGGCCGTGGTCGGGACGCCAGCCAGCACGGTCCGCCCGGCCCGGCCCGCCCCGGCGGCAGCCCGGTCCCGGGCGACCCGGTCCTTCCCGCTGGACCCGGATTCCCCCCGGGAGGCCCGGCACTTCGCGCTGGACCTGCTCCGCGGCTGGCAGATCGAGCAGCGCTGCGGGGTGAACCTGGCCAGCGACGTGGCCATCGTGGTCGGCGAACTGACCACCAATGCGGTGCGGCACGCCGGGTCCGGCTTCACCGTCAGCCTCATGCTGGCCATGGACTCGGCCCGGATCCAGGTCGAAGACGCCCGCCCGCTGGCCGGTTCATACGGGGATCCGCCGCTGCCGGTCTCGCCGGACCACGGGCTGGGCCTGGTGGATGCGGTCTCGGCGCGCTGGGGCGTGCAGCCCGCCGACGGCGGCAAAACGGTCTGGGCCGAGCTGCCGCTGACCTGACCAGCCAACCCCCGGAGATCAACATGCGCGTGGACGTCTGGGCCGACGTCGTCTGCCCCTGGTGCTACCTGGGCTCAGCGCGGTTCGCCGCCGCGCTGAGCCAGTTCGAGCACCGCGACGAGGTCGAGGTCGTTTACCACTCGTTCGAGCTGGATCCTGGCGCGCCCGCCGGGGAAACCCAGCCGGTGCTGGACATGCTGGCGGCCAAGTACGGCATGTCCCCGGCCCAGGCCGCCGCGGCCGAGGGCCGGGTGCAGGGCCTGGCCCAGGCGGCCGGGCTGGACTTCACCGTGCACCGGGACTTGGGCAATACCCGGGCCGCGCACCGGCTGCTGCAGTACGCCCAGGCCCGCGGGCACGGACCGGACATGATGAACGCGCTGTACCGCGCCTACTTCGGCGCCGGACGGCCGGTCTTCGGCGCGGCCAGCCTGGCCGCGGTGGCGGCCGAGGCCGGGCTGGACGAGGACCAGGCCCAGGCCGCGCAGACCGACCCGCAGGCGGCCCAGCAGGTGCACGACGACACCAAGCAGGCCCGCCGTCTCGGCATCGGCGGGGTCCCGTTCTACCTCATCGGCGGGTCGCGGGCGGTCTCCGGTGCCCAGCCGGCCGAGGTGTTCCTGGCCGCGCTGCGGGCCGCCTGGGATGACGCCGCCAAGGCGGCGCCGGCGCCATAACGTGCCAGGTCAGGACCTGGTTCATGTGCGAATGGTCACACCAGCGTGTCCGCCCGGACACTGAACCATTACTGCTCCACCCGCCGTGCTGACAGTGGGGAGGGCACCGGCCACGGTGCCCAGCAACGGGGGGAGCAGCAAGTGGTGCAGCAGACCACAGACACATCGGTCCGGCCAGTCATCGTTCGCACCGACGTCGGCCAGCGATCGCCGTACGGGTTACCGGGGCGCTGCTGGCGCTGGCCGTCGCCACCGTGCACGTGGCCGACCAGGGCGGCATCACCGCCCTGGCTCCACCGAGCTGGATCGGCTGGGGGTACCGGGTCATCGAGGTCGGCGCGCTGCTGACCGTGGTGCTGCTGCTGATGCCGGATTCGCGCCGGCTGATCCGGGGCTGGATGGGCTGGACGGCGGGCCTGCTGCTCGGCGCCGGGCCGCTGATCGGCTACCTCGCCTCCCGCTCGGTGGGCCTGCCGGGTGATCACGGTGATGTCGGCAACTGGGGCTACTGGGTGGGCACGGTGTCGCTCTTCGTCGAGGCCGCGCTGATCGTGCTGAGCCTGACCATGCTGCTGAGCTACGTCGCCCGGCGGGGTCAGCCCTGGCCGCGCTGAGCCGCGATCACGTCGCGGTACCAGGAGTAGGACGACTTCGGCGTGCGGGCCAGGCTTGCGTGATTCACGTGCACCAGGCCGAACCGCTGGGTGAACCCTTCACCCCACTCGAAGTTGTCGGCCAGCGTCCAGTGGAAGTAGCCGCGTACGTCCAGGCCGTCACTGATCGAGGCGTGCAGCGCCCGCAGGTGGCTGTCGATGAAGTCGATGCGGAACCGGTCGTCCACCGGGCCGTCGCCGTCCAGCCGGTCGTCGTGCGCGCAGCCGTTCTCGGTGATGTACAGCGGCGGCAGCGCGCTGCCGTAGCGCGCGCCGAGCTGGCCGAGTATCTCGGTCAGCCCGGCGGGTACCACCGGCCAGCCGAACGAGGTCACCGGGTAGCCGGGGATCGGCTGCATCTGGAACGGCAGCGGTGAGTCCGGCAGCGCGGACAGCCGGGTCGGCAGGTAGTAGTTCATCCCGAGGCCATCCACCGGCGCGGCGATGACGGCCAGGTCGCCATCCTGCACGCAGGCCAGGCCGCTGGCCGGGTCGCCCGCGTCGCTGGCCAGGCCGAACGCGCTCAGGTCGGGGTAGCGGCCGGCCAGCACCGGGTCGGTGAACATCCAGTTGTGCAGGGTGGCATACGCGGTCGCGGCGGCCTGGTCGGCCGGGCTCTCGCTGGCCGCCCAGGCCGGCGAGTAGTTGTTGGCCAGCATCACCTGGCGCACCGCCGGCCGCGCGCAGCGCGGCCGTGGCCAGGCCGTGCCCGAGCAGCTGGTGGTGGGCGGTCGGCAGTGCGCCCAGCATCAGCTCCAGACCCGGTGCGTGCACGCCGAGCGCGTAGCCGAATGCGGTGACCACGAATGGCTCGTTCAGCGTGACCCACAGCGGGATCCGGTCGGCCAGCCGGGCCGCGGTCAGCGCTGCGTAGTCGGCAAACCGCTGCGCGGTCGGCCGGGCCAGCCAGCCACCGGCGTCCTCCAGCGGCTGCGGCAGGTCCCAGTGATAGAGCGTCGGCACCGGGGTGATGCCCGCGGCCAGCAGCGCGTCGGTCAGCCGGTCGTAGTAGTCCAGCCCGGCGCGGTTGGCTGCCCCGGTCCCGGCCGGCTGGACCCGCGGCCAGGCGATGGAGAACCGGTACGCGGTGACGCCCAGGCCGGCCAGCAGCGCGACGTCCTCGGCCCAGCGATGGTAGGAATCGATGGCCACCTCGCCGGTGTCCCCGTTCCGGATCTTCCCCGGCTGCTGGCAGAACGTGTCCCAGATCGACACGCCCCGCCCGTCCTCGTGCACGGCGCCCTCGATCTGGTACGCGGACGTGGCGACGCCCCAGTGGAACCCGTCCGGGAACCGGGGCAATGGTGGATTGATCACCAGCTGATGGTAATCAGCGGCACATCTTGCGGCCATATTACGGACGGCTGCATTCCTTTGCATGCGCTCCCGGGCTGCTCCTAGTGTGCTGAACGCGCGTCCCCCTTGGAGCGGGCCAACTCACGGAGCGGGCCATCTGAAGAAGGGCCAGAACGTGTTCCACCAAGGGAATGTGATCCGCCGCGCGGTGTGGGCGGGCAGCACACTCATCCTGGCGGTGTCGGGGTTGTTTGCCGGGATGAGCGGTGCTTCAGCCGCGACTCTCACTGGTCCGGTCATCCCGGCTAACGCGAACCCCTCCTTTGCCAGCACGCCGGTCAGCTACTCATGCACCCTGTCCGGTGTCACTACCAGCACACCAGTCACCCTTACCGCGACGCTCAGCGCGCCAACCTCAGGCATGACCGGCACCGCGGCGGCCATCACGCTCACCACGCAGGTGATGACGCTGCCCGCGGCCGACAGCATCCAGCTGCCGTCGCTGACCCGGGCCACCGCGGCCGGGACGGCTGATTCCACTGGGATGTCGGCCAGCACCGTCGCGCTCACCGGGATGACCACCGTGCCTGCCGGTACGGCCACCCAGATCCCGGCGATCACCATCACCGGCTCGGCTGTCCCGTCGGCGGCGGGCACGGCGTCGATCATGGCGCCGACCACGCTCACAGTGACCCTGGCCGCCGGGACCACGCTGGCCGCGTTCAACTGCACGCGGACCACCACGACGGCGACCGCCGTGCAGATCACGGTCACCGCAGCGACCGTGGCCGCCGCGACCACCGGGCCGATGTACGCCTGCACCGTCACGGTGGCCGGGCACACGATGCGCCAGATGGACCGGGTGCCGATGACGCTGAGCACGTCCGGCCCGAACACGGTCGGCTCGACCGACACGGTCATGCTCTCGTCGCCAGCCAACGGCCTGGGCGGGTCGTATCCGGCTGGCACGTCGGCCGTCTCGTTCAGCGGCGCCCTGCCGCTGGCCGGGGCGCAGTCCGGCAGCATCCCGGTCAGTGGGGCGATGGCGAACCTCACCGGTGGCATGTTCGTCATACGGACGTCGCTGCCGCTGATGGCGGCCGGACTGCTGCACATCATGCCGCCCAGCCGGTTCACCGTCATCGTGCATGTGCAGCAGGCGGTCGCGATCGTCGCGGTCTGCGTGCTGCAGACCACGGTCACCACGACCATGCCGGCGTCCACCATGGTGAACGTCACCGGCGCGGCGATGCCAGCGGCCACCATGCCCGCGGGTACCACCACCGGTACCGGTACCACCCCGACGCTGGGCACCATGCCGACGGGTTCGGCCAACACCGGTGTGGGCGGCAGCCTGCACTCGGCCAACATCCTGCCGGAGGTGGCCGCGGGCATCGCCGTGCTGCTGGCCGGAGCCGGCCTGACGGTCATCGGGCTGCGCCGTCGGCGGCGGCACACGTCCGCCTGATCGGGCCTGGTCCCCGGTCCGGGCCGCGCCGCGGCCCGGACCGGGAGCCAGCCGGCCGTCTCCTACTCCCAGGAAGCGAATCACCCGGATGGAGCTACCGCGACGTAACCGCCGCAACGGGCAGGCCCGGCCGGTCCAGGGTCTTTTCGAGGACGAGCTTTACCAGGACGACAGCTACCCGGACGACAGCTACCCAGACGAGCTCTACCAGTCGCCGTACGAAGATCAGGGTTACCAGGACCAGGGTTACCAGGACCAGGGGTATCAGGACCGGGGGTACCAGCGCCGCGGGCACCAGGGCCTGTTCAGCGAGCCAGAGTACGAGGAGCCGCGCTACGACGACCGGCGCCGGCGGCGCCGCGACGAAACCCAGCGCATTGACCCCCGGGACTACACCGGCTACGAGGACTATGCCGCCCGGCGTGGCCGCCGGCGGCGCGGGCCTGCCCGGCTCGTCATGGTCCTCGGATCCGTGCTGGTGCTGGCGGGCGCGGCGGTGATCGGCCGGGCAGTGGCGGAGCGCGGGCACCTGTACGGCCCGGCTGAGCAGATCCCGGCCAACGTCGGATCGTCGGTGCCCACCCTGGATGGCGCGGTCGCGAAACCGCTCGCGTTCTCCCGGCCGGTGCAGATCGAGATCCCGAAGCTGGACGTAAATGCCCCGGTGATGCGGCTGGGCCTGGCCGCCAACCACACGGTGGCGGTGCCGCCACTGGGGAACCACAACCTGGCCGGCTGGTACGACGGCAGCGTCACCCCCGGCCAGAAGGGCACCGCGGTCCTCCTCGGGCACGTTAACTCGTTCACCGGGATCTCGGTGTTCTTCTACATCAAGACGCTGCGCCGGGGGAACCAGATCAAGATCGTGCGAGCCAACGGGTCGATGGCGATCTTCACCGTGGACGGCGTGCAGAAGGTGGTCAAGACCGCGTTCCCCACCTCGGCCGTGTACGGCCAGGTCAAGTACCCGGGCCTGCGCCTGATCACCTGCGGCGGCCCGTTCGATACCGCCACCCGGCAGTACGTGGACGACATCGTGGTCTACGCGCACCTGACAAAGACCATCCGGGCCTGACCGGGACCAGCCGCGGATCTGTTCGGTAACGCTGTGACCTGCTACGTTGCCCGAAGGGGGTCATAACAACCGCGGGGCCTATGCGAGTCATGGCCAAGATCAGCCTGCCCGTCGAGGCGGCGAACCAGGCGATCAGGGATCACCGGCTAGGCAGCGTGATGCAGCGTGTGGCCGAGCGGTGGAAGCCGGAGGCGATGTATTTCACCACGTTCGACGGGCAGCGCACCGCGTACATGGTGTTCGACATGCCGGACCCGTCGGACATGCCACCGTTCGCCGAGCCGTTCTTCATGGAACTGAACGCGGACGTCCAGCTGGCGCCCGCGATGAACGGCGCCGACCTGGAGAAGGGCCTGTCCCAGGTCGGCTGACTTAGCCGGCGGACACCGCCGCCAGGGCCCGGGCCCACGGGAAGCCCGGCTGGCCCGGGCCCTCGTCCAGCTGGGTCCGGGTCAGCACGGTCACGCCCCACGACCGCAGCCGGGCGATGTTCTCGGCGAAGGCCGGGTGCGCGGCGTGCTCCGGGTTGGTGACCGGCATGGCCACGATGGGCAGTCGCTTGCCGATCGCCTCGACCAGGATGCCCAGTGGCAGCGTGTCGCAGATCCCGGCGCCCCACTTGTTGATGGTGTTGACCGTGGCAGGCGCCACGATGATCGCGTCCGGGGGCGGCAGCACGTCCGGCTCGCCCGGATTCTTGTACTCGCTGCGCACCGGGTGCCCGGTGAGCTGCTCCAGCGCGGCCACATCGGTGAACTTCCGGCCGGACGGGGTGGCCAGCACGCAGACATCCCAGCCGGCGGCCTGCGCCAGGCGGACCAGCTGGCCGACGTCCTGCGCCGGGGGTGCGGCACACGCGATCACGTACAGCACCGGGTCGGTCATGGCCGGACTCTAGTTCAGCGGTGGGTGAGGAATGTGGTCAGGCCGGCTGCGATGGCGCGGGCGGCTTTGGCTTGCCAGGCGGGTGTGGTGATCAGGGCGGCGTCGGTGGCGTTGCGCATGTTGGCGCATTCGATGAACACCTTGGGCACGGTGGACAGGTTGATGCCGCCCAGGTCGTCGCGGGGCTGGATGCCGTCCACGCCGTCGTAGGTGCTGACCGGTTCGCCGGTGCCGGCCGCGAAGGCGTTGCGCAGGTCGGTGCCGAGCGGTGCGGAGGGGCCGATGATGGCGTTGTTGATGCCGTCGGCGACGGGTTCGAGGATGGCGAAGCCGCGGCCGCCGGGTGGGCCGCCGTCGGCGTGGATGGACACGGCGGCGCTGGCGTGGGCCTGGTTGCCGATGGCGGCGCGTTCGGTGACGCAGGGGCCCGACGCCGGTGTTGGAGGTGCGGGTGAGCACGACGGTGGCGCCGGCGGCGCGCAGGTCGGCGGTCAGGTAGCGGGCGACGTTCCAGTTGAACTGGGCTTCGGTGTAGCCGCTGTCGGTCTCGGCGCCGGTGGTGTCGCAGGCCTCGCTTTCCCGGCCGTTCCAGATCAGCTGGTTGATGACCGGTGCCGCAGCGAAGTTCCCGCCGTTGTGCCCGGGGTCGACCAGGACGACCGTGCCGTCCAGCACCCCCGGGGCGGTGCGCCGGAACCGGCCCGGGCCGCCGCCGGCCGAATGCGGCAGCCGCGGCGGCACGGTCGCATCCGCCGCCGCGGCCACGGCGGGCGGCTGGGTGCTGGCCGGGGCGGTGGCGGCTGGCGTGCTCGGCGGCGGTGCACTCGCCGGCCTGCTGGCGGCTGGCGTCCGGCCCGCAGCGTTGAGCTGATGGCCGGCGGGCGCGATTCCGCATGCGGTCAGCGCAACGGTGGCAGTGGTCATGATCCAGGCGGCGCGGCGCATCAGAAGAGAGGGTAGCCACCGGCGGCCGGCCAGGTGACCAGGATGCCCGTGCCCGGCTCAGCCAGTGAGCGCGGCGAACGCGGTATACCCGCCCAGCACGAGCAGGATGACCGCGGTGATTCGCTGGACCCAGGCCATCGGGATGAAGTTGAGGCTCTTCGCCCCGACGCTGACCGCGAGGGCGGCGACCGCCCACAGCCCGAGGGTGGCGCCCACGAACACGGGCAGCGGGTCATACTTGGCGGCCAGGTTGGCCGCGGTGAGCTGGGTGATGTCGCCCCATTCGGCCAGGAACACGACGGCGAAACTGGTCCCCGCGACCCGGGCGAACGTCGCGGGCGGCCCGCCCTGCCGGGCCGCGTCCAGGTCCTCGGGCGGCCGCTGGCGGAAGCTGCTCACCAGTAGGTAGACCGCGCCGGCCAGGAACAGCGTGGCCACCACGCCGTCCACCAGGTGCCGGGGCAGCAGGGCCAGCAGCCGGCCGGCGGTCACCGCGATCCCGGCATGCACGGTGAACGCCGCGGCGGCTCCCACCCACACGTACAGCGGCCGGTACCGGGTGCCGAGGACCAGCGAGGCGAACAGTGACTTGTCCGGCAGTTCGCCGAGGAAGGTAAGCACGAATGCGATACCCGCGGCGGCCAGATAGGGCATGTGGAATCCTTCGGTCGGGTTTCACCCGGACCGGATGCTGGGTAGGGTCCTCCGGCCGGATGCGCTCAACAGCCGAAGGTCTCGTCCGTCACAACCATGTGACCCGGTGGCCGGGCACGCACCGCGCGCCAGTATGTTGACCAGCCGGCGAAGGACTACTCCCCTTCACCACCAACGGTACCAGCGGCCGCCCCGCCATGGTGCCAGCCGCGGAAAGCCAGGGTGCCGGCAGGCGGAAATGCAGCGCGCCGGGATCAGCCGCAGACTGGCCGTCCCTTGGCCCGCAGCACGTCCTGCACCGCACTGTCCAGCCGGGCTACCGGCAGTCGGCCTGAGTACACGGCCGAGACCAGGCTGGTGATGACCTGATTGGTGGTGACCGGCGGGTTGTCAGCGTCGAACGTCACCATGTCGGCGCCCGCCTCGACGGCGCGCACCGCGGCCTGCGGGATGTCGTAACCCGCATCCTGGATGGCGACCGCGGACAGCGAGTCGGTCAGCACCAGGCCATGGAACCCGAGCTGACCGCGCAGCACGCCCTTGATGGCGGCCCCGGACAAGGTGGCGGGCAGCCCGTGGGTCAGGCCGGGGATGGACGCCTCGCCCACCATGACGGCCGGCAGGCCATGCCGGATCGCGGCGGCGAACGGCAGCAGCGCAGCGGAACGCAGCGTGCTCAGCGGCGGAACGCTGGCCCGGCCGAAATCCGTGTTGGCACTGGCCTGGCCCAGCCCGGGAAAGTGCTTCACCACCGGGATCACACCGCCATCCTGCAGGCCATCGGCGAACGCGAGGCCATAGGCGGTGGCCACGGCCGGGTGCACGCTGAACGAGCGCGGCCCGTCCGGGTAGGTGGCGTTCGGGCCGGGACTGTCCGACAGGTCGAGTACCGGCGCCAGGTCCATGGTGATGCCGGTCGCCCGCATCCGCCGGCCGACCTGCGCGGCCAGCGCCCGGACCTGTCCCGTGGTCATCGTAGCCGCCATGGTCCGCGGCCAGGGCAGGTTGCCGACCAGGTTGGCCATCCGCTGGATCTCGCCGCCCTCCTCATCCGTCGAGACCAGCGGCGGCAGCCCGCCCGGGGCATGCCGGCGCAGCGCGGCCAGCTGCCCGGGCAGGCCGGGCGGCGCCGCCGAGCCGAACAGCAGAAGGCCGCCGACCCCCGCCTCGACCATCGGCCGGGCGGCCAGCACGTCGTCCTCGTCGGCCGGCGCGATCACCAGCTGGGCCGCGCGCCGCGCCAGGCTCCAGGCGCTGAGCGCCGTCGCCGGGCTACACGATGGCCGGATGCTGGCCGGTGCGGCCGCGCCGCTGGCCGTGGCCCCGGTGCCAGCCGGGCTGGCGGCAGCGGTGGCCGGAACGCTGGGCTGGGCCGCACCGGGGGTGGGTGAACTCCGCACGCTGCAACCGGATGCGGCGGCCACAGCGGCCAGCACCCCGGCCGCCCCGAGCACGCGGGCACGAGTCGTGAAAAAGGACAACAAGATTTGAGATTATCGGTCTTGTCAAATAATGACCGGGCCGGTGGGCGGGCCGCCGCGCCGGACAAGGTCCGCAAACTGGGTGCCGAGCGGGTGGTCGTCGCGCGTACTTCCTATTCGCTGGGGTGCTGCCGGACCGGGTTGCCGTCCAGGCTGGTGAGTTCGCGGCCCGGCACCCCCGGATCGACGTCCGGGTGGCCGACGTGATGGGGAACTGCCCGGCCGCAAACGCCGCACCATCACCCGGACGACCAGTTGGCTCCCGGTCACGTCCACGTGCAGCACCGCTCACCCGGCCTGAGGTTAAGAAAAAGTAAAGGTTCCCTTTTGGATTGGCCCCAGTAGGGGTCCGGATGTCCCTATATTGAGCAAGTGACGAAGTCGGCGCAGAGTGTTGCGGCTACACTACTTTCCGTGAGGTTTGGCCTTTTGCTGGCGGCTGCGGCCGTGCTCTTCGCCGCCGGCTGCTCGGCAGGCCCGGCACCGGGTCACGCGGATCACCGTGGATCCGCCGTGACCGAGGTGCAATCCTCGGCCGCCGTCGCCACCGGGCGGGGTCCGGTCCCCCAGACGACGCTCCGGCACTGGGGCTCGCTGTTCGGCAACACCCCGGGCAATGTGGACACGCTGGCCTCGCCGGTCGAAGTGACGCTGCCCGGCACCGTGGCCCAGATCGGCACCTCGAACTCGACCGACTACGCGCTGCTGACCGACGGCAGCCTGTACGCCTGGGGCCTGGGCAGCCAGGGTGAGCTGGGCGACGGCAGCCTGCGCAACTCGCTTAACGTGCCGGTGCAGGTGCGCTTTCCGGCCGGGGTGCGGATCGCGTCCATCCCGGCCGACGCGATGCCGTTCGACACCGGGCTGGCCGTGGACACCAACGGCAATGTCTGGGGCTGGGGCAACAATGGCGGCGGAGAGCTTTGCCTGGGCAATTCGAAGCTTTACACCACCCCGGTCCGGCTGCCGCTGACCGACGTGACCGCGGTCGCCGGGGCGAGCACGCACGCGCTGTTCGACTCGGCCGGCACCGTCTACGCCTGCGGGCAGAACCTCGACGGCGACCTTGGCGACGGCAGCTGGCACAACACCAGAACGCCGGTCGCGGTGACCAAGTTCGACGGGCGGGACGTGGTCAAGCTGGTGGCGTCGTTCGCCAACTCGGGTGCGCTGCTGTCCAACGGAAAGTACTACGACTGGGGCTACAACGGGGCCGGCCAGCTCGGCGACGGGATCACCGGCAAGGCATCGGACGTCCCGGTCCGGGTGCACCTGCCGCACCCGGTAGTCAAGGTGGCCCAGGGCGGGTCCATCTGGAACAACGGCCAGACGCTGGCCAAGCTGTCCACTGGCTCGCTGTGGGCCTGGGGCAACAATCGGGCCGGCCAACTCGGTGACGGACGGCTGCACCGCAGGTCGCTCCCGGTCCGCTTCTACGCCCCGGCGGGGGTGCGGTACCGGAGCCTGGCCACGGGTTCGGCCACGTCGTACGCGGTGTCCAGCAAAGGGAACGTCTACGCGTGGGGAGTCAGCTACGAAGGCCAGCTTGGCGACGGGTTCCTGAACACCACGCTGACTCCGGTCCTGATCGCCACCGGAGTCAGCGCCATCTCGTCAACCGCGAACAACGTGCTCATCAAGTAGCCGCTGGGGACCGGCCGGCGGACTGCGTTCGCTTACCTTTTGGCCAGGTTTGCGCCGTCGCGGTTGCGCCGCGTTCGGCGCGGGGTGGAGAAGTGAGCGATGGACGTCACCTATGGCGCGGACTACTCCGCGGGCGAGCTGTCACCAGCCGAACTGGACCGCTTCACGACATACGATCTTCGCTTCCTACTTCGCTACATCGGGTGGCCGACAACCCGAAGTGCATCTCGCACTACCCGGGCGCATACCAGAAGCTGGCCGGCAGCGGCCGGGTAGTGCTGCTCGTCGCCGAGCAGGGCACGACTGACCCGGCGGGCGGGCACGACGCCGGTGTCGCGATGGCGCAGCGGGCGGTGGACGATGCCGCGTCGGTCGGCTACCCGGACACCCTGCCGATCTTCTTCTGCGCCGACGGCTGGCTGTCGTTAGCGGGCATCCCGGTGGACACCGCTATGTCCTACCTCGATGGCGCGGCCTCGGTGCTGGGCAAGCACCGGATCGGCGCCTCTGGGTTCCGGGACTTCATCCAGGCGGCCAAGGCGGGCGGGCACGCCGAGTGGCTGTGGCTGTGCGGGTCGCCGCCGGACGATGGCGAACTGGCCCAGGGCTGGCCGCACCTCTACCAGTGGAATGGCGCCCATATCTACCCGGGCGGCCTGGAGGCCGACCTGAACTGGGCCTACCCCGGCGTGCTCGAGGCGCTGCGGGCGAACGGGCCGGCCCCCACCCAGTACCAGGTCCAGCCGGGTGAGCCCGGCCCCGCCGGGCCAGGCGAGCCGGACCGCCCGCCACGCCCGCCCGGCTCTGTTGCCAACGGCTCAGCTGCCAACGGCACATCCGGGGCGACGGCAGCGTGGTCCGCGAGGAGGATCTCGGCCCGCTTCCACAGCCGATGAGCCAGGGCACGCTCTTCGGCTGACCTCAGACGGTCCAGTCCAGCTGCGGCTCCGGGATGGCCAGCTGCCGTCCGTAAGCCTGCGCCTCAGCCCGGCCCGCGGCATCACCGCGCGGGTAGCGGAAGATCCGGCCCGGGAACATCACGAAGCTCTCCGTCGGCGACTCGAAGTTCACATACCAGCCGGGCTGGTCAAGTGCGTCGGCGAAGGTCCGGGCGAGCTCATCGGCTCGCCCCTCGTCCGCGGTGAATTCCAGCGCGGTCCAGATGCCGGGCTGGTCGGCGGTGGCACCCGGCACCTGGTACCGGCTGATCTTGCGGACGGTCAGATTCAGGTCCGACAGGCTCGTCCCGACCCGGAGGCTCTCCGCGAGAAGCGTGCCTTCGATCACAGCCGAACGCTAGTACCCGCCACCGACAATCCGCGGCGCGCGGTGCCTGGTGTGCGGGTCTCTATAGTCGGGCTCATGCCTGATGCTGATGTCGCGTTCGCCGCGCTCGCTCAGTCCACCGTCGACGGCTTGCTGGAGCGCCGCCCGGAACTCGCCACGCTGCTCGGCGAGCACGCGCACGACGACCGGCTCACCATCGGCACCGCCGCGCACTACGACGAGCTGGCCCGCTGGTGCGCGGACCGGTTCACCGAGGCGGCCGCGGTGAACCTGGGGGAGCTGTCCGCCGAGTACCGGGTGGACGCGCAGATCCTGTTCGCGCAGCTGGAGCGGGTGCTGTTCGTCACCACGGAGCTGCGCGAGCACGAGTGGAACCCGATGCTGGCCAACCCTGGCCGGGCCATCTACCTGCTGCTGGCCCGGGAGTTCGCGCCGCTGCCGGACCGGCTGAGCAGCGTGGCCGGACGGCTGGCGGCGATCCCGGAGGCGCTGGCGGCGGCACGATCCATAGCGGCGGCCCGGCTGCCCCAGGTGCACCTGGAGACCGCGATCAGCCAGTTTGAGGGGACCGAGCGGCTGGTCGGGCCGGAGCTGGACCGCACCCTCGCCATCGCGCCGGACGGCGCGGTGCCAGCCGACCTGGCCGCGGCGCGGGCCGCGGCGCTGGACGCGATCGCGGAGCATCGCCGCTGGCTGGAGCAGCGGCTGGCAGACGGTGCCCGCGAGCAGAACTTCCGTGATCCGCGGATCGGGCCGGAGCTGTTCGCCCGCAAGCTGTTCCACACCCTGGAGTCCGGCACGTCGCCGGACGAACTGCTGGCACGCGCCCTGGCTGACCTGGACGAGACGACAGTGCAGATCACGGAGACCGCGGCCCGGCTAGGGGCGGGCGGCGTCGGCCGGGTCTTGACTGAGCTGGCCGCGGACGCGCCCGACGACCGGACGATCCTCGGACTGGTCGGGCGGGACTATGACCAGGCACTGGCGTTCATCAAAGAACGTGGTTTCGTTACGGCGCGCGAGGATTCGGTGGACATCATCGAGATGCCGGAGATCGACCGGGGCGTGGCCGTCGCCTACTGTGACGCGCCAGGGCCGCTGGAGGCGGACGGGCAGCCTACGTTCGTGGCCGTGTCGCCGACGCCGCGGGACTGGCCGGCCGACCGGGTCCGGTCCTTTTACCGTGAGTACAACCGGCACATGGTGCAGGACCTCATGGTGCATGAGGCGTTGCCGGGGCACGTGCTGCAGCTGGCGCACGCCCGCCGGTTCCACGGTGGCACGCCGGTGCGGGCCGCGTTCTGGTCCGGGTCGTTCGTCGAGGGCTGGGCGGTGTACGCCGAGGAGCTGATGGTCCGGCACGGTTACCCGGGCGAGGGGAATCCCGACGCGCTGCGGATGCAGCAGCTCAAGATGCGGCTGCGTACGATCATCAACACGATCCTGGACGTCCAGGTGCATTGCGGCGAGCTGACCGAGGCCGGCGCGATGGCGCTGATGACCGGCCGCGGCTTCCAGGAAGAAGGCGAGGCGGCGGGCAAGTGGCGGCGCGCGCAGCTCACCGCCACCCAGCTGTCCACTTACTACGTGGGGTACAGCGAGGTCAGCGACCTGGTCGGCCGGCTGCGTGCGGCGCGGCCGGAGTGGGCCGAGCGGCAGCTGCACGACGAGGTGCTGGCGCACGGGTCACCCGCGGTCCGGCACCTCCGCGCGCTGCTGCTCAGCTGACCGCGCCCGCCCGCAGTCGGCCCCGGCAGCGGCCCCGGCCAGCTGATACCCGCTGGCCGGGGCCCTGGCGTGGTTCCTCAGTGGCCGGCCGAGATCGGCTTGAACACGTTGTGGAACGTGTTGGTGCCGAGCCCGAACGCCGTGACCGGCTTGCTCAGCCAGATCCCGAAGTGGTTGTTGGAGATGTGGTTGTGCGCGATGACCACGGAGACCGGGGGGCCGCCGGAGAAGACCAGCACACCGGTGGTCTTCAGGTCCTTCGGCGAGGCGGGCGAGTCCAGCGGGTCGCCGTCGATGTTGTTCGTGCCGATCCGGTTTCCGATGATCTTGTTGCCGCTGAGCAGCTCGAACTGCCCGGGCTTGATCGTGTGCGCGTGCATGGTCACGCCGGACAGCCCGTTCCCGGCGATGAAGTTGCCGGTGACCAGGTTGTTGTACGACGCCGTGCCGGCCGTGGCGTTGGCGAACAGGACGCCCGCGCCGTCGCCCTTGAGGCCGTTGAAGGTGACCACGTTGTGCGCGATGACGTTGTCGTAGACACCGGCCACGCTCGGCTGCGGCTGGCCGCTGGCACTCAGTGCCGCCGGGTTGTGCCCAGGCACGGTGATCCCGCAGTCGGTCTCGTTGCGGGTGACGACGTTGTTCGCGATGAGGTTGTTGTGCGTCGGGCCGGTCTCGTCGGTGAGCAGCACCCCACCGGAGTTGTGCGCGATGAAGTTGCCGTTCACCGTGGAGTTGGCCACGGCGATGAAGTGCACGCCTTCCCCGCAGTCACCGGGAACTGCGCCCTCGGGCTGGCATTCGAAGTAGGTCGAACGCGGGCGGCACGCCACCGCCAAGGTCGTTGTGCACCACCGCGTTGTGCTTGATGGCGACGTTGCTGATGTCGCCGTGAATCCCGGCGGCCAGGATGCCCTCCCCCAGGGCGTTGGTGACCTGGAAGCCCTGGATGCTGACGTGCGAGCTGAGGATCACTACGCCCGCGAAGATGGTCAGCTTGCCGATGTGCGGCACGTTCACCACCAGGCTGGGCGTGACGCCCTGCTGGTTGATGGCCGCATGCAGCCCGACCAGTGACACTGGCTTCTTGATGACGACCTGCTCGTGATAGTTCCCCGGGCAGACCACGACGGTCGACCAGGCCGGCGCCGCCTTGAGCCCGGCCGTGATGGTCGAGTACTTGGCCGAGTTACACGACCGGCCAGAGCCGGACGGGTTCGCGTTCTTGGCCACGAACACGGCCCCATGATGTTGCCCGGCCGTGCTGGCTGCGGCCGGGCCGGCCTGGGCCAGCATCGCCCCCGCTACCAGCAGCGGCGTCAGCAGCGAGCCCGTGATCAGGCCAGCTTTAAGAGACCTCATGTATTGCCCCCACCTTCCCCCTGGGCCGGGCCTGAGCAGCGGGTCCCGGGCCATCACCGGCCCGGCGCCAACGGCGCGCCCGGTGGCCGGCCAGCGGTCAGCACACCCCCAGGCCGACCGGATCCCCCCGCCCAAAGTCCTCATTTAAGCACATGAAGTAGTCAATGTCCGGTCACGTCCTAGCCAAGGGGGATCCTTGGCCGCGGAGCCCATGCCGTGCGCCGCAAGGGACGCAAGCCTCTTGCGGTGGCCGCCCAGGACGGGCCAAGTTCTTCACGTAACGAGATGCCTATGCGGTGAATGGAGCCCAGCCATGACGGATACACCGAACAGCCAGCCCAGCCCCCAGCCCAGCCCCCAGGCCGCCAGTCCCCAGGCCGCCAGTCCTCAGGCCGCCAGTCCTCAGGCCGCCAGTCCTCAGGCCGACGACGGTACCGATCACACCGAGACCGAGACGCATGGCTGGACGATCGATGTCGCCGATCACCCGGGACGGCAGGACTCCCCGGAGTACGTGGCGGCCCGGCGCCAGATGAACGAGATCGCCGGGCAGGCCACCGGGCTGATCTACGGGCCCGGGCCGTTCCAGGACCACCACGGCGGCGCGCTGTGGCTGAAGGACGCCCAGGGCTGGTTCATGGTCCGCAACTGTGCTGGCATCGAGTGGTCCGCCCAGTTTTGCGCTGACGCCAGCAAAGTTGATCTTCTGCGGCAGAACGCCAAGCGGCTGTACGACCTGCTGGCGCCGGAGATCAAGCAGGAACTGGACCCGGATGGCGTGCTGGACACGCCCATTACAGACGCCGATGGGATAGCGAAGTGGACCGACTCGATCTTCAACGCCGGGGTCCCGCTGCACCCCGCCTTCCACACTGGCGTGCTGCCCGCTGGGGGCGTGCAGAATGCCGCGGCCGCGGACCCGGAGCCTGGTGGGGTGCATCACTACCCAACCCCGATCGCGGATATCCAGCTGTTCAAGCGGGACGACTTCCAGCTCTGGGTGACCGACGGCCAAGGGAACCCGGCCGCGGTGGCACCGCTGGCCCCCCGGGGCAGCGGGGACGGCCGCGTGCACGTGCTGTATGCCACGCCCGGTTCGCAGCTGGCCGCGCAGAAGCATACGGCCGAGCAGGCCGGCCAGCCACTGATCCTCGGCGCAGCGCACCCGCTGGCCCTGCAGGCCTTCCGGGACCAGTAGGCCGTTGCCGGTCCCACCGGCAGGCTGCCTCTCGATGATCAAACGATTAGTGTTCCCCAGGCGGCACTAATCGTATGATCATCGGCGAACCCTGGCCTGGATGAGTTCCCGCTGACGTCTGGATGTCACATTGGCACCAGGGATAGCGTCCGGGCAATTTGATCGGAAATTGCGCTGGAAATTTGCATGTTGGGCGGAGTGGTCACCGGCTGTATTCGGCTGTAAATAAATCTCTGTTCCGGCTCTGGTAATGCGGCGGGATGGCAGCGACAATATGTGTCGGATCGCGTCCTGTCGAGCAAGGATAATTCGATCATGAAGAAAGGCATCGTTGTCGCCGCGTTCCTGGGCCTGGCCTTTGCGCCGGAAACACCGGGCGGCACAATGACCCCGCTGCCAGTGCCCCTGCTTATTCCACATCCACTCCGAGTCCCCAAGCAGCTAGTAAAAGCGACCCCGCAACCAGTGGGCAAACAGATTCAAGTCCGCAGGTCGCAGCGGACCAGGCGATCACCGTCACTAACGCACTGCCCGCATCAGCGCCACAAACGTTCGGCTGGCTGATCGTATTAGTGTGCACGGTGGCTCTCGTCGTAGCGATAGCCACTGTTGTGCTGACCGCCGCCGCGCTGCGCGGCTGAGCACGAATTCCCTGGACGGTCTGTATGGAGCTCTTCCTTGCGGTCGCCGTGGCGGCGGTCGCAACAGCAACCCTGGTGCTCGCCATATCTTTCCGTAAGCGAACTGAAAAGCAGGTCTCGGCCATGCTTGACGGACGCCGTGATAGTGCTGCCACGAAAAATGAGACAGCGATCAGCGAGTTGCGCGCCCAGTTGTCCGAGGCCTTGGCGCGGCTTGATCAACTAACCGTCGGACTGCAGGCGGTCCAGGAGTTCCTCTGGCCGATGGCGCCAGGCGAACCGGGCCATGAAGCGTCGCCCGGCGGTGGTAAGAATTGCCTCGCTCAGTCCGCCACACCCGCTCAGGCAGCCCGGTCCGGGCCGCCATGCATGCGGACTCACCGCACCAGGCTGCCACCTCGCCGTGCTTACAACGCTCTTCATGTGCGCCACTCGGCACACCGCTATCGTCCGGCCACGCAGCGCGTGCGACAAGGGGAGAATTTCCGCTCCGGTCGGCCTGTTTCAGTTGGCCCAGGTATCGAGTATCTGGTCGATGGCCGGGCCGACCCGGTCGCGGGCGTCCTCTCGGGGGATGCCGGACATCAGCAACCGGTCGTAGTCGGTGTCTTCATGGCGGACCGAGGCGACCACCGCCAGGGTGATCGCTCTTTCGTCCAGCGCGCGGGCGGCCGCGGACCGGCCTACCCGGCCGCTGCCGCGCAACGCCGCGTGCTGCGCGATCGCGGTGGCTCTCTTCTTGGGGCAGCCGGGAAACAGCCGCCGGATCTCGCCGGCCATGCGGGCCTGGAACTCGAGGTCTTCCTTGGCCCGGCGCTCCCGGTCCCGGTCCCGGCGGCGCAGCCGGACATCTTCATCGGCCAGGCACATGTCTTCTGCCTGCTCGATGGCGGCTTCCTCGGCCAGGATGCCCTGCCGCTCGTAGCGCTTCCGCGACCGGCTCCAGCGCACCACGACAGCCGACAGCTTGCTGGCCTGCTTGGCGCGCCGGGTCAGCGCGGCATCACCGGACTGGAGGAAGATGAGGTGGTCCATGTCCGCGCAGGTCAGGCACAGCGGCCCGACATCGGCCATGATCAGGAAGTCCCCGGTCCCGGCAGCAGCGTTACAGGCGGCGCAGGTCCAGTCCTTTAGCGGGGAGATGACGACCAGGTCGGCCGGCCTGCCCGGTTGCTGGGTACCTCCTCGGGGCGGTGCTTTCGGCATTCCTCTCCCGATGCGTCGGTCAGGAAAGGTCCAGCGCGCCGGTCTTGAGAGCGGTGGTGAACGACCGGCACTCGGCGCGGCTGAACGTCAGTACCGGGCCGTCAGGGGTTCTTGGAGTCACGGACGGCGAGGCTGTTACCGGAGCGTGCGGCGACTTCGACGCAGTTTCCGCCGTTGCTCCCGCTGTAGCTGCTCTTGCGCCAGGCGTTGTCTAGGGGGTGGCCCATCGTTCCTCAGCTACCTTTCCGATCAGGTCTCGTGAGGCTCCACGGGGTAGCGCGTCAGCCCTCAACGTGTCGAAGGTGCGGGAGAGCCGCTTGACCACGGACGGCAGCTGCGTGGTCTGCCCCTGTCGGGCGACTCGATGTACACCGTACTCGGTTCGTTGTCGAAGCTGGCGATGGCGAGACCGTCAACTAGTCCCATCCGACGCATCGATCATGCTCTCGGCCGACTTGGCATGCGTGCGGTGCGGCTGCCTTCCGGTTTGTCCCGGTTCTGGCGTACGAACCGCATGCCAAGTCGCCGCTGCCGCGGGTTAGCCGACTGCCTGCGCGCACGCATCACCCGGGAGCCCTGGGGCATACCGGGCAATACTGGCATTTCACCGATGTTCCGGGGTGATATGAGGGGCCAGCGCCAGCCGGGCGTAGTTAGCGGGCGTGGCTCGTGTCGAGTTCGCGGAGCTTGCCGCGGATCGGGCCGGCGTCCGGGTGGCCCAGGTCCTCCAGGATCACGTACGCCTCTTCCCACGCCGTCCGGGCCTCCGCCCGGTGCCCGTCCGCGTGCTGCGAATCCCCCAGGTGGTTCAGCGTCTCGGCCAGCCCCCACCGGTTGCCGATCTCGCGATTCAGCTCGACCGCCTCCCGGTAGTACCGAGCGGCTTCGGTGAACCGCCCGCCCTGCTGTTCGGCGTACCCCAGGCTGTCCAGTGCACCGGCCGCCCCGTCCTGGTTGCCGAGCTTACGGAACAGGTCGAGGGCCTGGCTGGCGTAGCTGATGGCCCGTGGCTGGTCGCCGAGTACGGTGTGGAACCAGCCACAGGAGTTGAGCGCGAGGGCCCGGCCGGACTGGTCGCCGATGACCGTGTACGAATCCAGCGCCTGCTCAGCGTGGGTCAGCGCCTCTTCGTAGCGGCCCTGGAAGTTCAACATGCCGGCCAGCCCGTTGTGCGCGTAAGCCTGCCCGGCCTGGTCCCCGTTCTCGGTGTGGATGCGCAGCGCCTGCCCGAGTTGGGCGTGAGCGTCGTCATAGTTGCCCAGCAGGGCATTGGCGTAGCCGCACCGCTGCAGCGCGCCCGCTTGGGCGGCCCGGTCACCCAGCCGCCGCGCGGCGGCCAGCGAGATCTGCTCAGTGATTGTCCACTCGTGCCAGCGACCCTGAGTTTCCAGAAACCAGGATATGGCCCACGGGATCTGCCAGGCGTGCACATCGAAGCCCGTCTCCGCGGCCCTCGCGGCGGCCGCTATCAGGACCCGGCGTTCGGCCTGGAACCAGGCCAGCGCCTGCGCGACGTCGCCGATGTACTCCGGTGTCGCCCCTGGGGTCGCCGAGACCAGGGTGACCGGCCGCCGGGTGGGGTGCAGCAGCAGCGCGGCCGACGCCGCCGTGTGCAGGTAGTGGTCGAGCATCCGGCCGATGGCCGTGCGCCGCTCGTCGGCGCTGTCCTCGGACTGGGTCAGTTCAGCCGCGTAGGCCCGGAGCAGGTCGTGGCTGCCGAACCGGCCCGGCGCGTACTCGAACAGCAAGTGGGCCCGGGTCAGCTCGCTGAGTGTCCGCCGTGCGTCATCCGGCGGCAGGTCGGCCAGCCGGGCGGCGGCCGCGGCGCTGATGTCCGGCCCGGCGTGCAGACCGAGGAGGCGGAACAGCCGCCCGGCACTGGCGTTCAGCTGCTGGTATGACCAGGAGAGCACGGCCCGCACGTTGGTCGCGGCGTGCGCCGGCGTCCAGCGCGTCCAGGCGCCCGCCCGCGCCGCGCAGCTCGGCGGACAGCGCGGCCAGGGACAGCGCGGGCTGGCTGGCGCTGCGCGCGGCCGCGATGCTGAGCGCCAGCGGCAGCCCCGCGCACAACTGGATCAGCTCGTCCGCCGCGGGCAGGTCGTCGGCCACCCGTTCCGCACCGAGGCGGCGGGCCAGCAGTTCGTGCGCGTCGGCCTCAGCCAGCACGTCCAGGGTGAGCGGGAACGCGCCCTCGGCGGCGACCAGCGGGGTCAGCTGGCTACGGCTGGTCACGATGACCAGGCAGCCGGGGCTGGCCGGCAGCAGTGGCCGGACCTGATCCACGTCGCGCACGTTGTCCAGCAGCACCAGAATCTGCTTGCCGGCCAGCACACTGCGGTACAGGCCGGACTGCGCCTCCAGCCCGGAGGGGATCCGGGCGGACGGCACGGACAGCGCGTCCAGCAGCAGCCGGATTGCCTCGGCCGGCGGCATCGGCGGGCCGGCCGGGTCGAAGCCGCGCAGGTTCACGTACAGCTGCCCGTCCGGGAACCGGTCCGCGACCTGGTGCGCGAAGTGCAGGGCCAGCGTGGTCTTACCGATCCCGGCCGTCCCGTCGATGACCGCGATCACGGTGGCCGTGCTGCCCCCGGTGGCCTCGCCGGCCAGCCCGGCCAGCGCCTTGAGCGCGTCGGCCCGCCCAGCGAAGTGCCGGGTGGCCGCGGGCAGCTGCCGCGGCACCACCTGGTCCTGCGCGGCCGCCGAGTCCCGGCGGCCCGCGGCCGCGGTCGGCGTGCTGTCCGTCTCGGCCGGGCCGGGCGGCTCGGTGTCGTCTGGGCGGAGCAGTTCGCTGTCCGCGGCCAGGATGCGCTGGTGCAGCACGGTCAGCTCGGGACCTGGATCGATGCCCAGCTCGTCGGCCAGCACCCGCCGCACGTCCTGGAACGCGCCCAGTGCGTCGGCCTGCCGGCCGCTGCGGTACAGGCTGAGCATGAGCTGCGCGTGGAACTGCTCCTGCAGCGGGTGCGCCGCGACCAGCTGGCGCAGCTCGGCCACCACTTCACCATGCCGGCCCAGCTGCAGGTCGGCGTCGATCCGGGTGGCCAGCGCCTGCAGCCGCTGGTCCACGATCGGCGGCACCTCGCGGTCCCGCAGCAGCAGCGACTCCACGTCGGCGAGCGGCTCGCCGCGCCACAGCCCGAGCGCCTGGCGCAGCTGGTCAGCCGCTTCCGTCCAGCGGCCAGCCTCGGCCGCGGCGTGGCCACGCGAGGCCAGCATGCCGAACGCCCGTACGTCCAGCTCGGCGTCCTCGAGCGTGATCAGATAGCCGGGCGGCTGCGTCTCGATCAGGTCGGCCCCGGACGGGCCCAGGGTGGCGCGCAGCCGTTGCACGGCGCTGTGCAGCGCGCTCCGGGCCCCGGCCGGTGACTCGCCGTCCCACAACACCTCGGCCAGCGCGTCCAGGCTGACCACGCGGCCGGCGTTCAGCAGCAGGGCGGCCAGTAGCACGCGCTGCTGCGGCGCCGACACGGTTACTGTGCGCGTGCCATCACGGACTACCAGTGGCCCCAGTAGCCCGAACTCCACGCCCAGCACCTCTTCCTGGCCCGCTGCGCTGCGCTTGTTGTGTGGTGCGGTTGCGTTAGTGGCACCAGCGGATCACGGTCGCAACACAGACATGACGGCAGCGTACCTGGGTCGGTGAGCAATCGGTGATCGGCGGCTGTCGTCTTGACGGTGTTTCGTGAGCTTTTGCTGGCATCGTGCGCTTATCGTTCCCGCTAGGCCGGTGCGGTCACCCCTCGCCGCGGCCACGCCTGCAGCGGATCGGAGGCGTGTGTGCAGCAATGACCGTCCCAGGGACTGAAACGGTCTGCGGGTCAGCCGCTGCCATCCCCGGCCACGTGGCCACCCTGTCCGCCGTTCCCGCGCTGCTGCCTGACCGGGACCTGGCGCGGATGCAGGAGTGGCCGCTGCGCAGTTTCCTCGAACTGCGGGCGTTGCCCTCGTTGGTGCGTACCGCCCGGATGCATGCCCGGGCCATGCTGAACGAGTGGTGCCTGGCTGCCCTGGCCGACACGACGGAACTGCTCGTCTCCGAGATCGCCACGAACGCGGTGTGCGCGTCGGCCCGGATCGCGCGGCAGCGCGGGGCCGGGCAGTTGCCGATGCGGCTGTGGCTCACCTCGGACCGGCGCAGCGTGCTGATCCAGGTCTGGGACGCCGACCGGCTCCAGCCCATCCCGCAGGACCTGGGGCCGGACGCCGAGTGCGGGCGCGGGCTGCTGCTGGTCCAGGCGCTGAGCGCGGAGTGGGGCTACTACCCGCCGGATGGGCCCGGCAGCCCTGGCGGCAAGATCGTCTGGGCCCGCTGCGAACTTCCTTAGCGGGGCTGGTGACCGGGCGGTGATCAGCCGGTGATCGTGGCGCAGCCGGCCAGGTCAGCCGGCCAGCAGCGCGTCGGCCACGTCCGCGATGGCCCGGTCAGCGGGCAGGAACGTGGCGGTGTGCAAGCCCGAACCCGGCTGCCCGCCGGTGCCGACGAACAGCATCAGCGAGGGAGCCACCCGGCCGTAAAACGCGAAGTCGTCGGCCCCGCAGGTGCGCAGCGGCTCGGTGACGGTGGCGCCGAGCCGGGTCAGCAGCGCCGCCGTCAACGCGGCCAGGCCCGGGTCGTTGTCCAGCACCGGCTCGCCGCGGACGATCGTCACGTCCGCGGTGCAGCCGTGGGCCAGCGCGACGCCGTCGGCCACTTCGCGGAACCGCTCATCCAGCAGGTCGCGGTGCGCCGGCGTCACCGCCCGCATGGTGCCGCTGGCGGTCGCGGTGCCTGGGGTGGCGTTGGACGCGTCGCCCGCGGCCAGCGTGCCGACCGTTACCACCGCGGGCTGCATCGGGTCCGTGTTCCGGCTGACCAGTTGCTGCACGGCCACCACGAACTGGGCCAGGGCCAGCACCGGATCGCGGGTGAGGTGCGGGTAGGCGGCGTGCCCCGGGCGGCCGGTCATGGTCACGAAGAACTCGTCGGCCGAGGCGTTGACCACCCCCGGTGCGCAGGCCACCTCGCCCGCCTGCAGCAGCGGCTGAACGTGCGCGGCGGCCATGGCCTGGACCTGGTTCGCCTGCAGGACGCCGGAGCTGATGATGTCCACCGCGCCGGACGGGTTACCCTCCTCACGCGGCTGCAGCACGGCCAGCATGGGCACCGGCGGGCCCACCTCGTGCAGTGCGCGGGCCAGTGCGGTCAGCGCGGCCATGTGCACGTCATGCCCGCAGGCGTGCATGGCGCCCGCCCCGGCCGCCCACGGCACGCCGGTGGCCTCGGTGATGGGCAGTGCGTCGAGTTCGGCGCGGATGCCCACTGCGGGTCCCGGCCCGCCGATCCGCAGTACGGCGCGGGCTCCGCCGGCCAGCCGCTCGGCGCCGGTCCTGCCCGGCAGGGCTTCCAGCAGCTGGTCAACCGTGGGCTGTTCGTGCCCGGACAGGCTGGGCTGGGCATGCAGTTCCCGGCGCAAGCGCTCCGCGTCCGGCAGTTCCTGGTGTACCGCGTCGCGCAACGCGCCGAGCGCTTCCAGCGGGAGAATGACGGTCATCGCAGCAACTCCACAACGGCCATGGCGCGGTTCACCGTCCCCCGTTCTAGACGTTACTAGGATATGAAATCAGAGCTAGCATGTAATATCTGTTAGCTCAATGGCATTCGTCAGACGTCGCCGCTAGCCTGCCAGGCCCGGCCGGAGAGCGGCGTCCCGGGGGTTGCCGCGTGCCTGCGTACGGCGTGGCAGCGGCGTGCGGCGCCCGGGCAGAGGAGGGCGTACGTGCCAGCATCGGGCCAGCGGCGGGGCAGCCAGGGCAGTCCAGGCAGCCGGGATGGGCGGGCCGGGGCCGCGGCTGATCAGCCGCCGTCCTCGCTCGCGCTGACCGTGGCCGAACGCATCCACCGCAAGCTGGCTGAGCTGAGCCCCAGTGAGCTCAAGGTCGGCCGGGCCCTGCTGGCCGCCTACCCCGCCGCGGGCCTGGGCACGGTGGCCGAATTCGCCGACCGGGCGCATGTCAGCGCGCCCACCGTGCTCCGGTTCGCGGCGCGGATCGGATTCCCCAGCTACCCGCTGTTCCAGCAGGCGCTGATCCGGGAGGTGCACGAGCAGCTCGGCTCGCCGCTGGGCCGGATCAGCGAACCGCACCCGTCCTCCGGTGCGGACGGGACGCTGCCCACCGCGGCCGAGGCCTACCAGCAGGTGCTGTCGGGCACGTTCGGGGCGCTGCCGGAAGCCGAGTTCAGCCGGGCCGCCGGGCTGCTCAGCGACCCGCGCAAGCGGGTGCGCCTGCTGGGCGGCCGGCTGAGCCGGGTGCTGGCCGCCTACCTCACCACCTACCTGGTCCGCATCCGCAAGGATGTGTCGCTGGTCCCGGAGACCGAGCCGGAGCGCACCGCGGCTCTGCTCGACCTCGGCCGCCGCGACGTGCTGATCGTGTTCGACTACCGCCGGTACGACCTGGCCAGCGTGCGCTACGCCGGCCAGGCCAGCGCTCGCGGCGCGCACGTCATCCTGTTCACCGATCCATGGATGTCGCCCGCCGCCGACGTGGCCGAGGTGGTACTGCCCGCCCGGGTGGAGGCGCCCAGCCCGTTCGACTCGCTGGTCTCCGCCATGGCCGTGGTGGAGACCCTGGTCGCGGCCGTCACCGAGCAGACCGGGGCGGACGCCCGCCGCCGGCTGGCCGGCTACGAGCAGCTGACCGGCCCGGGCACGGCCGGCTAGCCCGGCCCGCCCGGCCGTGCCGCGGTCAGCCAAGCCGGTACACCCGCAGCGCATTGTCCCTGGCCACCATGCTGATGACCCGGCGGGCGTCGGCCGCCGACCAGTCACCCGAATCCACCCACCGGCCGGTGACGGTGCTGATGGCCCGGCGCCACAGCACCGCCCCGAGATAATGCAGCTCCGGCGGTCCCCACGCGTCCGAGGAGTACAGCTGCTTGGCGAACGGGGCCAGCTCCAGGGACTCCGCGACCAGCGTGGGCGCGGCCGCGCCCACATAGTTCACGCCGAGCCCCACATCGAAATACACGTTATTGAACGCCTGTGCCAGGTATCCGGCTTCGCGCTGGAACGGGTAGCAGTGCAGCAACAGCACCGGCACCCGGGCCGTCCTCGGATCGCGGAGGAAGTCCAGCAGCAACAGCGGGTTGGCCTGGTCCAGGTTGAGATCACGGTCGCCGTAGCCGGTGTGGAACTGGATCGGCAGGCCGGCCTCGGTGGCGGCGTGCAGCCCGAAACTGAGCAGGACCGGGTCGGTCAGCCGGGGCCGGCCCACCCCGGCCGACCCGATCCAGCGGCTGGCCGCGTCCCGGACCCCGGCCTCGTCGGGCTGGCTCAGGTCGATACCGAGCCCGGTCCGGTAGGCCAGGATCGTCTTGACGCCGACCGCATCGGCCGTGGCCGCCGCCAGCCGGGACCGGAACTCCTCCGGGTAGTCGCGGCCGGGCCCGCCGCCGGCCGCGATGTCCTCGGCGATGGATTCCAGCCGGACGATGGTGTGCGCGGCCGTACCGGACGCGGCCGACATGCCGGCCGGACTCAGGATCTCGTCCGGCCCGTAGCCGGTGTCCAGCAGCCAGTCCGACACCCCGGCCGCGCTGAGCAGCCGGGCGGTGACCTCCTGGACGCCCAGCTCGGTGCGGCGTGCCCAGTAGTCGGCGACCGGGGCGTGTGCGGGCAGGCCGAGCAGCGGCGCGCACCAGCGGCGGATGGCGAAGCCGAGCTGGGAGTCGAACTGGCTCATCCAGTCCGGCACCGGATCCGGTGATCCTTCGTTGATCGACTCCTCGAATTCCGGCAGGCTCAGCTCGCGGGTGAACGCGCCGTGCACGTGGTGGTCGACCAGCGGAACCGTCGCGGTGTGCTCGGCCAGCGCCGCGTCGGCCAGCGCCTCACCAGCCGGCATACGGCGCCACCTCGACGTCGGTCACGGTCCCCCACATGTGTCATAGATATTTCAAAATCTCATGGTCGTTAACATCTGTACCGTAGGTTACCATCCGGCGCTGACCTGGCATAACAGGTAATTCGTACCTCAGTGCAAGTGGATGAGGACCAGGTCCTTGAGCGCGATCATGGCCAGCCCAAGCAGCGCCGCCACCGACGTGGCCAGCAGCAGTTGCCGGCCGTGCAGGTGAGCCGCCCGGCCCGCCCACCAGCCGTGCCCGGTCAGCAGCAGTGCCGCCGCCACCAGACCAACGTTGGCGGCCTGGTTCGCGGACGCCCCGGCCACCCGGGCCAGCAGCAGTGCCAGCAGCGGCAGGTAGGACGCGCTGACCATCGGCCACGTCGCCTGCAGCGCTGCCCGGATGTACGACCGGCTCGGCAGCCGGCCGCCCGCGATCTGCTCGCCCAGCAACTCGGCGTACTCCTCGGCCAGCCAGTACACCACGAGGGTGACCAGGACCGATACCACCAGCGCGGTGGTGGGCAAGTGGCCGCCCACGGCGGCCAGGATGGCCGCGGTGATGATGGCCCCGTAGATGCCGGCCGCCCGGCGCCGTCCCACACTCTCCGCCGCTGGCGCGGACTCGACTCCGCCGTCCGTCCCCGCCACGATGCCTGCCATAGCCGCCCTCCCGGGTCGGGTCACCAGCGCTCGGTGGCTGTCAGTTCTCGAACTCGGTGTGCATGGCGGGTGCGGCATGGATGCAGACGAGCTGGGCCTGACCCGGGCCGAGGTTGGTGAAGCCGTGCGGGACACCCGGCGGCCCGATCACGATGTCGCCTGGCCCGCCTTCGATGGATTCGTCGCCCACCTGGACCAGGACGCGGCCCGCCAGGATCACGAAGGTCTCGTCGTACGGGTGATGGTGCAGCTTCGGGCCCTGGCCCGGTTGATTATGCACCAGGAAGAACGATACCGACGATGGCCCGTGTGCGCCGCCCTCGAAGGTCCGCGAGATGTCATTGCCCGGCAGCTTTCCGGCGTTGACGTGATACATGGGTCGCCATGCCTTTCGGTGAGCACGCTGTCCAGCGCTGCACCCTTGCCCAGTTACTGGCGGCACGACACCCGCGTGGCGGCCCGGTGGTCACCCGCCGCCATTCGTTCATCCGCCCTTCGCCGCCAGCATCGTCTACACCCAGCCGTCCGGGTCCGAGATCTCTGCGGCCAGCCCGTACGAAACTCCGCCGATGCGGAACTTGCCTCCCGCGATGCGGTAAGGCGCGTGCTCCGGCTTCACTCGGGGCCGCAGCATGGACCCCGGAAGGTCTTGGTGCACCGAAGCCATTCAACGCCAATCACAGTGACTGCCAACGGCTAGGCCCGCACCGCCACGGGATCCACCGCGGGTAGAGCAGTTCCCGTGTCAGGCGTGACCTGGCCGTGGGCGCGGGGTTACCGTCGCAGGGATCTAGATGTTGGTGGCTGGCCTGGGCCACCAAGTAGTTCCACACGGACACGTGGAGGTCCTTCATGTCATTAAGACACCGATCTGCCGTACTCGCCGGCGGGGCTTCGTGCCTGGCCGCGGTGGCCGGCCTGGTGATCGCCAGTACGCCAGCGGCGTCAGCGCGCCCGCTCAGCGCGGCCCTGACCGCGCAGGCGTCCGCACAGACACAGCGCCAAATTGGCCCGCGTCCGCCGATAGGCCGGGCCAAGGCGTCGGGGGAGAAGGCATTCCTCGGCCCCAACGACACGAACACGGCGTCACCCTGGACGCCACTGCAGAACCCGCCGCCGTTCGGCACGCCGGGCACGATGCTGCTGGAGAGCAACGGGACCGTGCTCGTGCACGATGAACCGGACAACAACACCACCGGCGGCACCACCGCGTGGTACAAGCTCACGCCGGATTCGCAGGGCAGCTACATCGACGGGACGTGGAGCAAGATCGCGTCGATGCCGGCCGGGTACACGCCGCTGTATTTCGCGTCGGCGATCCTGCCCGACGGGCGCATGATCGTCGAGGGCGGCGAATACATCGGCGAAAACGCGGTGTGGTCGAACCGGGGAGCGATCTACAACCCGGTGACCAACCGCTGGGCCTCGGTCGCGCCGCCGCCGGGCTGGACGAACATTGGCGACGCGGCGAGCAACGTGCTGAACAACGGCACCTTCATGCTCCAGCACCCGTGCAATACCTGCCTCACGGATCCGAACCTCACCGTCGATGACGCGCTGCTCAATGCGCGGACGCTCAAGTGGAGGGTGATCCCCGGGACCGGCAAGAACGATCCGAACGACGAAGAAGGCTGGACTCTGGAGCCGAGCGGCCAGTTGCTGACCGTTGACACCTGGATCCCGGCCGCGACCCAGCTGTTCAACCCGCGCACGAAGACCTGGTCGTTCGCGGGAAACACAGCCGCCAACGGCAATCCGGTCAACCCGTTCCCGGTGGTAGAGATCGGGCCGCAGGTCGAGATGCCGGGCGGCAACACGTTCGTGGTCGGGGCCGGCACGAGCACGCAAGAGCCGCCCACCGCGTGCACCACGGACGCGCCCACGCAGACCGCGCTCTATCAGTACAAGCCGGGGACCGCGGGCACGTGGATCGCGGGACCGGAGATTCCGGCTATCGATAACCAGCAGTTCGGCGCCGCCGACGGACCGGGGTCGGTCCTGCCAGATGGGAACGTGCTGTTCGACGTGAGCGCCTGCGTGTACAACACGCCGACGCACTTCTTCGTCTACAACGCGAGCTCCAACACGATCACCCAGATCCCGGACGTGCCCAACGCGCCGAACGACTCCACGTACTACACGAAGATGCTGGCGCTGCCGAACGGGCAGGTCCTGTTCAACGACGGCAGCAGTGACATGGAGGTATACACGGCCGGCGGGACGCCGAAGCCGTCCTGGGCGCCCACCATCACCGTCCCTGAGTTCCACGCATCTGGCCCCAGGCGGCACCTATGCCCTGTCTGGCAGGCAGCTCGCCGGGCTGGACCAGGGCGCCGCCTACGGTGACGACGTCCAGGACAACACCAACTTCCCCCTGGTCCGGATCACCAACTCGGCTACCGGCGTGGTGACCTACGCCAGGACCAGCGACTGGACCTCGGTATCGGTCGCTCCTGGGAAGAGATCCGCGACCAGGTTCACCCTGCCGCCGGGCACCCCGGCCGGCAAGAGCACGCTGGTCGTGGTAGCCAACGGGATCGCCTCACCGCCGTCCACCGTGTGGGTCTCCTGAGGCCAGGCGGCGCGGCCGTGCCGCGCGAACGAAGCGGCTGATAACCAGGCCCGCCCCGGGCATCCGGGGCGGGCCTGGTGCCGTACTGGCCCCGGACAGTCACGAGCCGAATTAGCCGGCCGGAGGGCGAGCAGATCCACGACCTCCCCGGCCGTCCAGGACCCGCGAGCCCCGGGCAGGCCGGCCAGGTACCCGCCCACCCTCTGAGCGTCCCAGCCGTGACTTTCCCGCAGACCCTGCCCGAGCATCCGCAGATAGGCGCCGCTAGGGCTGAGCAACGGTACGTCACCGATTCCCCATGGCGCAGTGAAGGTCACCATCGGCATTTGTTCATCTTGACCCGCGTATATCAGCGTCTCGTACCGGCCTTCGCCCACCTGGATGCGCCCTAAGGTGGCCAGCTCCGTCAGGTCCAGGTCGGCACCTGGTTCGCGATACATTTCCTGCGCGGCTACATCTGAGAACTGTTGTGTGGTGATCAGATAGCTGCGGGCGGCCGCTTTCCCCCGGGTGTCCGGGTCGTAGAGCGCCCGGCCACCTCCCCAGACTTGCGATTCCGTCGCAAAGTAGACGTCGCCCGGCAGCCACACCGCCTTGCTGGCGCGCGGCGGAGTCTGGTCCCGTGCTCCCGGATACGTGAACGCCGCGCCGGGTGGCTGCCCACCCCGGAGATAGCAGGAGAAGCGTTCGGCCGACAGGTTGGAGCCGTACGCGACGTACCACACGTGGCCAGTCATCCGTTGGTCCGGTCTCAAATGATCTGTAGCCATGATCACGCCTGGTGATCATGGCTACAGCCTGCGGTTTCGGGTGGAGCTGAGGGGATTTGAACCCCTGACCCCCTCGATGCGAACGAGGTGCGCTACCGGACTGCGCTACAGCCCCTGGACCGGCAAGTCAGCGTAGCAAATTCCGGGGCCTGCTCGCGCGCCGAGCCGCCTGCGGCGGCGCGGGTCAGTCACCGACGGCCCGTTCGGCGGCGTCGGTGTACTGGTCGTAGACCTGGTCGCTGACCCGGGCCGAGATGTCGATGATCTCCGCGCTAGGCGCCGGCTCTGGCGCCTCGGGGGTCGAGGCGATGCGCTCGAACACGTCCGGCTCGTCCTCCCGGTCCTCCGGCCGCCGCCGCTGCCTGGCCTCGGCCTGTCCAGCCTCGGCCTGCCCGGGCGCGGCCTGCCCGGATTGGGCGGAGCCGGCCTGGCGGCGGGCCCGGGCCGCGTCGCTGCGGGCCGCCTCGCGGAGCAGCAGCAGGAAGCCGGTCAGCAGCACGCTGGGCGGCACGATGACCCACCACGCGGCGATGTGCGTCACCGCGATACCGATCGCGCCCAGCGTGAGCACCACCAGGGTGGTGAGCATCCGCCGCCGGGCGCGCAGGACGTTGGCTCGCCGGGCGGCCGCGACCTCGGCGGTCCGGGCCGTCGCGGCGTGCGTGCCTTCCCCGGCGGTCCGGGCCGTCGCGGCGTGCGTGCCTTCCCGGCGGTCCGGGCCGTCGCGGCGTGCGTGCCTTCCCCGGGAGTCCGGGCCGCGGCGCGGTCGCTGGCCACGGCGTGCCCCCTGTCCGCGGCGTGCTCGTCCTCGGCTTCCAGGCCGGGCTGGGCGAACGTGGCCATGACCTCCGGGGCCGCCGCCTCGTGCGGCGCCTCGTCGGCGCGGTGCCGGTGCGCCGACGGGCGCAGCCACCTGGGCATCAGGATCCCGGCCCAGATGGCGACGATGGCGAAATAGAGGATCGCGCTGCTCAACGCGCCTCCACATGTGGCTGCCCTGGCACGCCGGTAAGCCGCCTGAGGGTAGGCGCGACTAGCCGCGTGGCGGGCTTGCTCACGTCACGCACCGTAGGGGCCAGGGCCGGCGATGAACAGCACTAAGCCCGGTGTGTCGCAAGATCGCCGGGCTGGAACCGGGATGAACGCGCTAGCGCGGCCCGGGCAGTGGCCCCGGGCGGCGCACGGCGCCCGGGCGGACCGCGGACAGCGCGTTGCGCCACCGGGGCAGCAGGCCGCCGGACGCGTCCTCCACCGTCATGGCGTAGCACAGGTGATCCCGCCACGCCCCGTCGATGTGCAGGTAGCGCCGCCGCAGGCCCTCTTCGCGGAAGCCGAGCTTCTCCACCACCCGGCGGCTGGCCTGGTTCTCCGGCCGGATGCTGGCCTCCACCCGGTGCAGCCCGACCACGAAGAAGCAGTGATCCAGGGACATGGCCAGCGCGGTGGGGGTCACGTTCAGGCCGGCGAAAGCCTCATCGATCCAGTAGCCGACCTGGGCCGAACGGGCCGAGCCCCAGGTGATGCTGCCCACCGTGAGCTGGCCGGCGAACCGGCCACCATAGGTGATCACCCAGGGCAGCGCCAGTCCCTGCCGGGCCTCCCGGCGCATGGTCCGGGCCATGGACAGGTACGGGCTGATCGTGGACCGGTACAGCGGGGTCTCCGGGTTGGTGGGTTCCCACGGCCGGAGCCAGTCCGCGTTGCGCACCCGCGCGTCGCGCCATATCCCCGCGTCCCGGGCGCGCACCGGGCGCAGCCCGACTGGCTCGGCCAGCAGGGCGGGCTCTATCAGAGTCACAGGCCAGCCGCGCATACGTCCCACGGGGCCCATCATTCCCCCGTTCACGATCAGGACGCTATGGCGACACCGGACGAATTCAGCCGGTACGCGGGTGATCGCCGCCCCGGGCCTGGTCAACAGCATGCGCCAGGAGCGGCCCCAGCACCCGCATGCCGTCCTTAACCCCGCCGCTGGACCCGGGCAAATTGACGATCAGCACCTGCCCGGCCAGCCCGGCCAGGCCGCGGGACAGCATGGCCGACGGGATGCCGGCCGCCACCCCGGCGGCCCGGATCGATTCCGCGATGCCAGGTATCTCCCGGTCTATGACGTTCCGGGTCATTTCCGGGGTGCGGTCGCTGGGGGTGAGCCCGGTCCCGCCGGTGGTCACCACCACCTGGTACCCGGCCGCGATCGCGTCCCGCAGCGCCGCCTGCACCGGCTCGCCGTCCGGCACCACCACCGGGCCGTCCACCGCGCAGCCCGCCGTGGCCAGCAGGCCCGCCAGCACCGGGCCGGACTTGTCCTCGTACACGCCCGCCGAGGCGCGGTTGGACACCGTGATGGCCAGCGCCCGGATCATCCCCGGCGGCCCCGGCACCGGCCCGGGCCCACCGTCCGCCGCGGTCATGGCCGCCGCCACAACCCGGTCTTGCCGCCGGTCTTCTCCTCCACCCGCACGTCGGTGATGACCGCGGCCGGGTCCACCGCCTTGATCATGTCGATCAGCGCCAGCGCGGCCACGGTGACCGAGGTCAGTGCCTCCATCTCCACCCCGGTCCGGTCCGCGGTCCGGGTCACCGCGGTGATCGCCACCCCGTCGTCCTGCACCTCAAGGTTGACGGTGACCGAGTGCAGCGCGATCGGATGGCACAGTGGGACCAGGTCCGGGGTCCGCTTAGCGCCCTGGATGCCGGCGATCCGGGCCACCGCGAGCGCGTCGCCCTTGGGCACCGTGCCCGCGCGCAGCGCCGCGACCGCCCCGGCCGACAGCCGGACCCGGCCCGACGCGCGCGCCTCCCGCGCGGACACGTCCTTGCCGGACACATCGACCATCCGGGCGTGCCCAGCCTGATCCACATGGGTCAGGGCGTGCTCGCTCATGGCAGGCACATTACGTCTACCCCGCTGCCCGCTTCCAGCCGGGTGACCTGCTCCGGAACGATGATCAGCGCGTTGGCCTGAGCCAGTGCGCCCAGCTGATGTGAGGACTGGCCGGTCAGCGGGACGACCGTTTCCCGCGCGTCGTCCAGCGCGCCGCGCAGGTACGACCGTCTGCCCTCGGGCGAGCGCACCGGGCCGGCCAGGGCGGCAGTGAGCAGGCGCTGGCGTTCGGAAGGAAGGTGTTGAAGTTTGCGCAAGGCGGGCGCGACGAAGAGCAGGAACGAGACGTAGGCGCTCACCGGGTTGCCGGGCAGGGTGAACAGCGGGGTGCGATCCGGGCCGAGCGTGCCGAAGCCCTGCGGCATGCCGGGCTGCATGGCCACCTTGCGGAAGGTAACCGTGCCCAGCTTGGACAGGGCCGCCTTGACCACGTCGTGCTCACCGCCCATGCTCACCCCACCGCTGGTGATCAGCAGGTCGGCGTCCGGCAGCAGCGCCTCCAGCGTGCTCAGCACCGCGTCCGGGTCGTCCGGCAGCCGCCGCCGCTGGGCTATCGCGCCCGCCGCCCGGGCCGCCGCGGCCAGCATGAAGCTGTTCGATTCCCAGATCCGGCCGGGCACCAGAGGCGCGCCCGGCTCGGCCAGTTCGTTTCCGGTGGACACCACCGCGACCCGTGGCCGTGGGTGGACCAGTACCTCGCCCTGCCCAGCGGCCGCGAGGAGCGCTATTTGAACGCTAGTTACCAGGCTGCCCGCCGTCAGCAGCGTGGCTCCCGTCGCCACGTCATCGCCACGATGCCGGAGTGCGTTCCCCACTGGGACCGCGCGGCTGAACGCCGCGACCGCCGACCCGCCGTCGGTCCACTCCACCGGGACCACCGCGTCGGCCCCGGCCGGCATCAGGGCACCGGTCATGATGCGCAGACAGCTGCCCTCGTCCACCTGGTAGGACCCGGTGTCACCGGCCGCGATCTCGCCGCGCACCGGGAGCCGGACCGGGTTGTCCTCGGCCGCCGCGGCGAGGTCGCTGGCCTGCACGGCGTAGCCGTCCATGGCCGAGTTGTCGAACGGGGGCAGCGGAGTACTGGCCGTGACGTCCGCCGCCAGCACGCCGCCCTCGGCCGCTTCGAGCGGCACGCTGACCGGCTGGATCGGGCGGATCGCGGCCAGCGCCTCGGCCAGGTGCGCCTCCACCGGCACCAGGGCCGGAGGTCGCTCAGTGCTCATCCCAGGTCGTCGAGGTACTTGCGCAGCCAGGGCAGGAACTCGGGGGCCACGTCGGGCCGCTCGCAGGCGAACTGGACCAGGGTGCGCAGGTAGTCGACCTTGTTGCCGGTGTCGTAGCGGCGGCCGCGGAACAGCACGCCGTACACCCCGCCGCCCTTGGCCGGGTCGGTCTGCGCGAGTTCCTTGAGCGCGTCGGTGAGCTGGATCTCGCCGCCGCGCCCGGGCGGGGTGTGCTCCAGCACGTCGAAGGCCGCCGGATCGCAGACGTACCGGCCGATGATGATCCAGTTGCTCGGCGCGTCGTCCGGCGCGGGCTTCTCAACCAGGTCGGTGATCCGGACGACGTCGTCCTCGTCGGTCTCCTCGATCGCGGCGCAGCCGTAACTGGACACCTGGTCGTAGGCCACCTCCATCAGCGCGATGACCGATCCGCCACGCTGCTGCCGGACCTCCAGCATGCGCTGCAGCAGGCCGTCCTCGGGGTGGATGAAATCGTCGCCGAGCAGCACCGCGAACGGTTCGCGGCCGACGTGCTTCTGCGCGCAGAGCACCGCGTGGCCCAGGCCCCGGGGGTCGCCCTGCCGGACGTAGTGCACGGTGGCCAGCTCGTAGGACTCCCGGATGAGCTCAAGCCCTTCGGTGTCGCCCTTGGCGGTCAGCGCTTCCTCAAGCTCATAGTTCCGGTCGAAGTGGTCTTCGATGGACCGCTTGCTCCGGCCGGTGATCAGCAGCACATCGTCCAGCCCCGCGTCGACCGCCTCTTCCACCACGTACTGGATGGCGGGCTTGTCCACGACGGGCAACATTTCCTTAGGAGTCGCCTTGGTGGCGGGCAGGAACCTGGTCCCCAGGCCCGCTGCCGGTACGACCGCTTTGGTTACCGCGGCATTCTCAGGCATCCTCGTACCCTAGCCCGCCCAGAGGGTGGCAAACCTCGGGCCCCGATCTCACAGAGGCGGATTACGGTGGATCCTAAGCTGGCCGCGGACAAGGCTGAGCTGCGCCGCAGGCTGCTGGCTTCGCGGCGGCAGCTGGGGCCGGCTGAGCTGGCCGCGGCGGGGCGGTCGATCCGGGACGCCGTGCTGGACCTGCCCGAGACGCAGATGGCCGGGACGGTCGCCGGGTACTGGTCGATCGGGGCCGAGCCGGACACCCACGGGCTGCTGTTCGCGCTGTGGAAGCGCGGGACGTACGTGCTGCTGCCGGTGCTGCTGCCGGACGGCGACCTGGACTGGGCGTCGTACGAGGGGCCGGACTCGCTGCGGCCTGGGCCGCGCGGGCTTCTGGAGCCTGCTGAACCCGCTCGGGGCGTGGGTGCCGTGTGCAGCGCGGACCTGGTGCTGGTGCCCGCGCTGGCGGTGGATCAGTCCGGGCTGCGGCTGGGCCGGGGCGGCGGCTCCTACGACCGCGCGCTGGCCCGGGTCGGTGCGCAGGTGCCCACCGTTGCGCTGGTGTATGACGCGGAGCTGGTTCCCGTGGTGCCCGGTGGACCGCATGATCGGCGGGTCCGGATGGTGGCCCGGCCGTCGACCGGGGTGACCAGGCTGCTGCCTGTTGGGAATGACCGGCGGTGACCAGGCTGCTGCATGTTGGGAATGACCGGCGGCCGCGGGAATGAGCTACCATCTAGCAGTCGTTGATGCTGAGTGCTAACTGATCCATGCTTGAGTGCTCACCGGAGGGGACCGTGCCGACCTATCAGTACCGCTGCACCGAGTGCGGCGAGGATTTGGAGGTCGTGCAGAAGTTCAGCGACGAGCCGCTGACGGTCTGCCCGGCCTGCCAGGGCTCGCTGCGCAAAGTCTTCTCGCCGGTGGGCATCGTGTTCAAGGGATCGGGCTTCTACCGCACCGACAGCCGCAGCGGGGCCGGGTCAGGTTCCGATTCCGGCGACGGGGCGAAGGACGGGGCGAAGAAGGACAAGGAGCCGGCGGCCGCGAAGTCCTCGGATTCTTCGTCTTCCGACTCGGGCAAGTCGTCGGCCAGCGGATCCTCCGGGTCCGCCGGGTCGGATTCCTCCTCCTCCTCCTCCTCCTCCTCCTCCTCGGGCTCGTCCTCGTCCGGTTCGTCTTCGTCCGGTAAGTCGGGGAAGAGTTCGTCTTCCGCGGCGCCCGCGGCCAGTAAGGCTGGCTAACCTATCCGCGTGGAACAGCGCGCGGAGATTGGCGTCATCGGCGGTTCGGGGTTCTACGAGTTCCTTACCGATGCCTCCGAGGTAGTGGTGGACACCCCGTACGGGGCGCCCAGCGATCCCATCGTGACCGGTGAGGCGGCCGGCCGGGCGGTTGCCTTTGTGCCGCGGCACGGCCGGGATCACCGCTTTCCGCCACACCGGATCCCGTACCGGGCCAACCTGTGGGCGCTCCGCTCGCTCGGGGTGCGGCAGATCCTCGCGCCGACCGCGGTCGGCTCGCTGCGGGCCGAGTACGGGCCGGGGCGGCTGGCCATCCCGGACCAGTTGGTGGACCGCACCTCCGGCCGGGTGCAGACCTTTTACGAGTCGGGCGGCGCGGTGCACATCCCGTTCGCCGACCCGTACTGCCCGGTGGGCCGGGCCCAGGCCATCGCGGGCGCCCGCGCCGCCGGCTGGGAGCTGTCCGACTCCGGGACGCTCGTGGTCATCGAGGGACCGCGGTTCTCCACCCGGGCCGAGTCCCAGTGGTTCGCCGCGCAGGGCTGGACGCTGATCGGGATGACCGGCCACCCGGAGGCCGTGCTGGCCCGGGAGCTGGCGCTGTGCTACACCGCGCTGGCCCTGATCACCGACACCGACGCGGGGGTGGGGGAAGGTGAGGGGGTTACCCAGGACGAGGTGTTCCGCGTCTTCGGCCGCAACGTGGTTCGGTTGCGGGAGCTGGTGATGGGGATTATCGGGGCGCTGCCGGCGGACCGTGGCTGTCCCTGCCCGCATGTCCTGGACGGCATCAAGCTCCCCATCGACCTGCCTTAGGGCTTGGCGCGCGGCCATGGCGGCCGGGAGCCGTACCAACCACGTGAAATGGAGTCGGAATGCTCAGTCGAGGTCGCCGTGCTCGATGCGGGCCAGGCGGCGCTCCCGGACCAGCTGGTCGAACTCGTGCTCCACGGTCACCCCGGCCGGAGTCAGCGCCGCGAAGATGCCGGTGATGTCCCGCATGCTGATCACGCCGAGCAGTTCGCCCTCCTGCACCACCGGCAGGTGCCTGATCCAGCGCGCGGCCATCTCCCGGGCCGCCTCGTGCAGCGGCATGTCCGGCGGAACGGTGAACAGTTCCGTGGTCATTGCCTCGTCCACGGTGCTCCGCTCCGGGTCGGCCCCGAGAGCTACCGCGCGGAGTATGTCCCGCTCGGTGATGATCCCGGACAGCCGCCCGCCCTCGGACAC
Source organism: uncultured Actinomycetes bacterium (assembly GCA_963834705.1). Taxonomy (GTDB): domain Bacteria; phylum Actinomycetota; class Actinomycetes; order Streptosporangiales; family Streptosporangiaceae; genus RYN-230. Next base: position 618,333 of record CAWICV010000012.1, on the reverse strand, counting down.
CAGCAGCGACCCGGTCTGCAGCCGCCACATCCGCTCGGCCGCGGCGCGCAGGGTGTCGGACGCGGAATCCATCATGGCCGCCTGGGTCATCACGTCTCGTACCTGCACCGCGTCCGCTCCTTGATCCCCTGCATCGCTGGCCTGTGCCCGGTCCAGCCTACGGTCAGCCCGGCCCGCCGTGCGGGCCACAGGGGCCGCCCCGGCATCGCGGCCCGCGCGATGCGCGGCCAGACCAGTTAGGCTAGACCGCGCCTGCGCTGTACGACATCACTAAGCACACAGCGCGGCGTGCCCCGATAGCTCAGCGGATAGAGCAACTGCCTCCTAAGCAGTAGGTCGCGCGTTCGAGTCGCGCTCGGGGCGCTCACCTTCCGCCGCAGGTCAGCCCCCGTTTGCTGGCAGTTGCGAATGATCTTCAAGAGGCTTGTTTCCGGTTCCGTGCCCGTTGCGTTCCCGATCGTCTCGCCGACTGGCCGCCCTGGCGCTTGCTGCCTCGCTTGAGTTCCTCAGTGGCGAGCTGGCTGAGCGTGTCCGCGATCTGGTGCTGGCGTTCGTCGCTGCTGTGCAGATAGATCAGCGCGGCCCGTTCGCTGTCATGGCCCATGCGCTCCATGAGCTCGCGCAGGCTGGCCCCGGCATTGGCAGCCAGGGTGTTTCCCGTGTGTCGGAGATCATGGAAATGGATCGCGGGCAGCTCGGCCGCTTTGAGGGCGGGCAGCCAGACCCGGCGCCGGAAGTTGGTGTGCCGCAGCGGCTTACCTTCCGGGCTAGCGAAGACGAGCCCGTCGTCCTCCTGCTGAGCGAGTACGAGGCCGCCGCGGTATGGCTGGCCGGGGAACGCTTCCAGCTCAGCTTGAAGGACGCGGCGGCATGACCGCCCCAGCCGAACGGGGCCACACGCCCGGCATCCAGGCTGGGCGGGCATCAGACCGTTGCGGAGTGTCAACAAGCCCTTGACACCTAACCGGCCGCGGCAGGCAGTCGAGAACCCCGAGTACGCCGCGTTCGCCCCGCGCATCCTGAGGGCATACGCGCGCCGGGTCGCTACCGGCGACATCGAGGCCCTGGCGCTCATGGCCGAACTGGCCGCCACCGTCGACACCAGCATCCGCGACGCCGTGACCGGGCTGCGGGACTGCGGCTACTCCCGGGCCGAGATCGGCTCCCGGCTCGGCGTCACCCGCCAGGCCGCGCAACAGCGCTGGGGAACCCGGTCGTACGCCGCCCCACCTAGTGCCGTATCAGGCAACCTTTGCCCTCCCCTGCAACGGCACGTGCGGGACACTGACTGCGATGAGTGAAGCCCCGTCGGCGCTAGGCCGCCGCGTCATCGTCACTGGGCTGGCCGGGTCCGGGAAGAGCACGTTCTCGCTCGTGCTCGCGGCCAAGACCGGCTTGCCGGTCATTCATCTTGACCTCCACTTCTGGAAGCCCGGCTGGGTTGCACCGTCGGAGACCGAGTGGCGCGAGAAGCAATGTGGCGTGCTCGCCGGCAACGCGTGGATCGCTGACGGCAACTACCACGAGACACTCGATCTCCGGCTCGAACGCGCGGACACCGTTGTGTTTCTCGACCTGCCCTGGTGGCTTTGCGCAGGACGCGCGTTCCTGCGCGGCTTCCGAATGCCGAGCGAGTTGCCCGAAGGGTGCGACTATTCGGCCTGGCTGCGGTTGCGCGATGAGTGGCGTTTGGCCGTCCGCATCTGGCGAAAACGCCGGTCAGAGCCGGAGCGCGAACGCGAAATCATTTCGCAGCACGGTCAGCATGTGGCCCTTCACGTGCTCAGATCCAAGCGGGCGGTCAGGGAATTCCTCGACGGTCTGGACGCCGGCCACGTGGAAGCCGACGACGGTTGATCGGACGCCGAGTGACTCGCCCCTAACGCCCGGCTCAGAGTCACGCCACCAACGAGGCAAAACGTTGCCTGACGCGGCACTAGCCAAGATCACCGTGCCCGTCGTCGACCAGGAGCACGTCCGCGTCGCCGGTACCGGCGTCGGAAGCCGTCCTGCCGCCGTCCCGGATCAGGTTGATGAAGTCGTTGGTGAAACTCCTCCGAGCTCACGAACCTGACCTTCGGGCCGGCCCGGCTCGCCGCAGCCGCGGCCGCGCTGACGGGAGAGCCACTAATGCCGCTCCGGATCGCCGGTTAGCGAGTCGCGGCTGGCAGGATGTCCGATGGCTCCAGGCGCATCAGGTCGTCTTTACTCCAGTGCCGCTCCGGATCGGCGGCGAGACGATACGCGTGCCGGAGCCGGGCACTTTCCAGCTCGTTCCGGACGCTACGGGCGTTGGAGAACCGGGGCTGCCTCATCTGCAGTGACAGGTGTTCGCGAAATGCCGTCTCCGCTTCGCCCGACAAGTAGTAGGACGACCGGTCCAGCATCAGCCGTCCGATCGCGAGCAGCTCGTCGACCTCGTACTCGGCGAAGTCCAGGTGATGCGCGATGCGTGAGCTCATACCAGGGTTGGACTCGAAGAAGTGATCCATGCGGTCCTTGTATCCAGCGAGGATCACCACGAGCTTGTCCCGCTCGTTCTCCATCACCTGCATGAGGATGTCGATGCACTCCTGACCGTAGTCTTTCGAGTCCTGGGCGCGGTACAAGGTGTAGGCCTCGTCGATGAACAGCACGCCGCCCATCGCGCGCTCGAGAACCTGCTTGGTCTTTGGCGCGGTGTGCCCGATGTACTCACCCACAAGGTCATCGCGCATGGCATGCACGAGATGACCCTTCTCCAGGTAGCCGAGCCGGCGGAGCAGGTCGGCCATCATCAGCGCAACCGTGGTCTTCCCGGTTCCCGGCGCCCCCGTGAAGCACATGTGCAGGTTCGGGCGGGCCGCGGAGAGCCCGAACCGCTGTCGCGCCCGGTCGACCAGCAGCAGCGAACCGATTTCTTCCACCTTCTTCTTCACCGGGACGAGCCCGACCAGTTCGAGGTCCAGCTCGATGAACAGGTCATCGACGTCTGCTGCCCGCCGTTCATCAGCGAGGGTGATAGTGGCACCCGGCTGCAGCGTTTCGTTCCGTCGGCGAGTCCGGCCGCTTCGGGCGGGCCTTGTCCTGGAGGCCGAACGGGCTGCCGGGCGCCAGGTGGGGTTACCGGAAATCCGCCGGGATACAGCGGCCGGAATTACGGCCACGACCTCGCGGCGCAGGCCCGGATCCATCACGTTCGGATCCTGGTCCGGCCTGAAACCGCGTGAGGTGAGGATCTCCGGACTCGTCTGGCGCCATCCGTCCCGGACGAGCAAGAGCATCGTCACGATGGCGACAATGGAACCGACGACGATCGCGAACAACATATGGCTCGACTGCCAGGCCATCAACAGGGCAACTGTGATGCCTAGCAGGAGTATGCCGCCTCCGGAGTATCGCAGTATGGGGGTCCACATAACACGAGCGAGGGTAACCGGGCGGCTAACCGCAGGTCAATCGCGGGCCGCTCACGTGCCCGATGGGACAGCGAACAGAGGCGAACAGCGGTCACTCCCGGACAAGGCGAACGGCCATTGATCTGCTTTACGCAGGTAGCGTCGGCGACCGAGACGACCTCCTGAGCCCCTGATATCCCTGCCGGGATGCCCGTTCCGGGCGGAAAATCGGGGTGGCTGCTGCCCGCTGACGCCGACCGCTGCTTGATCGCTGAGGTCGTTTCTAAGGCGGGCGCTGGGAGCCGTCTCACGGGACGTTCAGTGTCGCTTCGAGCACGAGGATTAGATTTCTCCAGCTGTACTCCTTGGCTCCTGCGAGCAGCGGTCGCTCCCGATGATGGGAGGAGGCCCGGGTGCTGAGCAGGACGCAAGACAACGAGGAGATCATCGAGCGGGTCGCGGCGCTGGGTGTCGGCAAGGCCGGGCTGATGTGCTGCGTGCGGGTGCACTCATCGCTCCGGCAGATGCCGCGGTCCTGCCCGGCGAGATGGCCAGGTACCAGGTCTCCTCGGGACAGGGCGGCCTGGCGCACGGCAGCCAGGGATGGTGGGACGATAACTGCACGCTCAGGCCGTGGGGATTCGACCTGGCTGATATCACGATCCCGGTCCTGCTGCTGCATGGCAGGCAGGACATGATGGTGCCGGTCGGCCACGGCGAATGGCTGGCCGCGCACATTCCCGGCGTCGAGGCCCGGTTGCTCGACCAGGACGGGCATCTGACGCTGCTGCAGAATCGTGTACCCGAGGTGCATGCCTGGCTGTCAGAACACCTGTAGCCGTAGGCCGTGCGTTTTTCCGCATCATGGTGGCCGGGCCGCCTGAGCGGCCCGGCCACCATGCGTTCGGTCTTGGGCTAATGGCCCTGGGCGCAGTTGGCCCGGGTATAGCCCGCTGGGATTACCGGGCGCAGTTTCGCCAGGTTCTCCGGTGTGGGCGGGAGGAAGACATAATCGAAGACGCTCTGCCGCCCGTTGGACCAGCGCGTGTAGTCCCGCATTGGCAGGTAGGTCGTGGCGTTCACCCACATGCGTTCCGCTGTCACGTGGGGCGGCGCCTCGCTGTTGGGCGGCACATTGATCTTCAGCTCGATGGCCTGCTGTCCGTGCAGCACAGTCCGCCCGATGACGGTGAACTGGCCGTTGGCGATCTCGGCGCGGATACCGGCCGCGTCGAGGGTGAACCCGAGGACGAACGTCGAATGACACTCACTCCAGACGTGCTGGAAGTGATTGACATCCATGGCCGTTCCGGAAAGCTGCAGCCCCCCCTGGTCGAGGTTGGCGGTGTAGTTGCTGATGTAGTGCTGCAGGGCGCTCCTGGAAGGCATCGTGAAGGAGAACTCCCCGTCTTTGTACACCTTCCCGTCCGAGCCGACGGCCGGGCCGACACGGACATGGACCTCCTGGCCAGGCTGGGGGTACGCCGGGTACTGCCCACCGCCCCGCGGCTGGCCGGGTGTGCGCGTGTACAGGATGTCGCCGCTGGCGCTGTCGATGGCCGCGAGCAGGCGGGTTCGCAGCGCGGGTGCGGTGATAAGCGCGGTCTTGGTGGGCCCCATGGGCTACCGCCGTGATCACCGCGGCCGCGGTCACCGCCCCGGCCGCGCCCAGGGCCAGGCCTGTGCGCAGGACGTTCCGCCGCCGCTGCTGGGTGCCGTTCGAAGGTTCTGGCGGCCAGGTCCGGCGAGACCTGCATCGTCGCTGTGAACTGCCGCATTCCCTCACCGGCCAGTTCCTCGATGTCTGAACTCATGATCGCTCCTTTGCCGCCGCTGCTTCCGCGCTCTCTGCGGAGAGGGTCATTTCCCGTAGCCGGGCCAGCCCGCGTGCGGTCGCCGACTTCACCGTGCCCACCGAGCAGCCGAGGGCTTCCGCCGTTTCCGCCTCGCTGAGCTGCTCGAAGTAGCGCAACACCAGGACAGCCCGCTGGCGTGGCGGGAGCCGCACCAGCACCCGGACCACGGCATCACGCAGATCAACCGCAGTTGCCGGATCAGCCGGCGGGGCGGGCTCGAACAGCACCGCCTTCCGCTGCTGCACCCGCTGGCGGCGCCACCCGTCGGCGGCCAGGTTGTACAGGGTGCGGCGAACGTAGTTCTCCGGGTCGCGATCGATCTGCCGCCAATGTCTCAGCAGCCGCTCCAGCGCCGATTGCAGCAGGTCCTCCCCATCAGACCGGCTCCCCGCCAGCAGCGCCGCCGTACGCAGCAGCCGATCACCCCGCTCGGCGACAAACCGCTCCAGGGTGTGCCTCTGCTCGTCGTACTGCACCTGTGGTCTCCGTCCTCTCATCAGGGGAATACGAGGACCTCAGCAGCAAGGTTGCCTCGGTGCGCATCGCACCATGCTCTCGCGGCGCCAGCCGCCCGCGGTGCCAGCGTCGCGGCCATGGCCGCCCCCGCGCACCAGGTCAGTACGCCGCGGGCTGGTTGAAGATCACCACCAGGCTGACGATCTTGCCGTCCCGGACGCTGAAGTAGTTGGACAGCACGAGGTCGTCCGGCAGGTTGGCCCGGTCGAATGTGCCCTCGTAGGCGCCGCGCACAATCGTGTCGCCGTAGTGGTCGAGCACCTCGCGCACCTCGATGGTGACCTTGTCGCCGACCATCTCCCGGTCCACCCAGCGGCGGATGGCGTCCCGGCCGGCGAACTCGCGGCGCGCGTCGTTGACGTAGGCGTCGTCGGCGAACGTGGCCATGATGGCGTCGGTGTCCTGGGCGTTGACCGCGGTGATGTGCTCGGCGACCACCCGGTTAGTTCGGTGGCGTGCATAGCAGCTCCTGTCCGATTGGATTCGCTCACAGCGCCCACCCTCACCGGTCCCCGGAGGGGAAGGTCAACAGCCCTGACTCTCCCCCCAGGGGAGGCGGCAGACTGAGCCCATGCACAACGGCCTGCCGATCGGGGACTTCTCCCGCGCGACCCACCTGAGCGTGAAGACGCTGCGCTATTACCACCGGGTCGGCCTGCTGGAGCCGGCGCCGCGTGCCCGCCACCCCGGCCGCCGCCATCAGCTCTGTAGTGGACCAGGCCGACCTGCACGACTGGTTCCTGGGCGCGTTCGGCGAGCTGTACGCGACGCTGGACGCGCAGAACCTGCCGGCCGGCGGGCCCGGCGGCGGCATCTTCGCCACCGACCTGTTCGCCCGCGATCAGGGCCAGGCCACGCTGTTCGTGCCGTGCTGCCCGCCGGTGCGGCCGGCCGCCGGGTGACGCCGCTGACCGTGCCGCCCATCGAACTGGCCACGATCGTGCACCACGGCCCGCACACCGACATCGACCGGGCCTACGCGCGCTGGCCGGTACACCAGGATGCGCTGGCGGTGGCGGGCCGATCCGCGAGTACTACCTGACCGACCGGCGCAGCACGGCCGACGAAGCCCGTCGCGACCGTGCTCCGTTGCACCATGCTCTCGCGGGCGCGTGGCTCGGGCAGCTGACCGGCAATTACCCGCGGCGGGGTTACAGTGGCAGGCGTACCGCACTGGTAGCGGGTCTTTCCATCGCGAGCCGTCATGCGCCGAGGAGGCCTGCCCATGTCGTCCATCCAGGTGCGGCCGTTCCGCCGCCGCGACCGGGAACAGCTCACCGACCTGGTCAACGCGCACGCCGCCGCCGTCGTCCCGGGACAGGGTGTGTCGGTCAGCGCCCTGCTCAGCCATCTGGAGCGGCAGCCCGGCGAGGCCATCGTCGATCCGTGGGTCGCGGAGCGGCTGACCCTGGTCGCGGAGCAGCTGGACCGGGTGGTGGCCGTCGCCCACCTGCTCCGTTACTTCGCCGACGAGCGCGCCGGGCAGGCTTACCGCGGTACCGGTGAGATCCACTGGCTGGTGTTCTGGCCGGTCGCGCCGGCCGGCAACCCGTGCTGGCCGGACGCCACCGAAGCCGCCGACCAGCTCATGGCGGCCTGTATCCGCCAGCTCGATGACTGGGGGGTGGCCAGCCAGGACGCGGGCGGCGAACTGCCGGTGCGCGGCGTCTACGGGATACCCGGGCAATGGCCGCACATCAGCGCGCTGTATGAGCGGGCCGGGTTCGCGCACACCGGTGTCACCGAGGTGGTGTACCTGGCCGTGGTTGATGGGCTGGCGCGGACCGGGCCGCCGCCGGTCCCCGGGCTCACGGTCCAGCGTTCAGTAGGAATGAACGGGACCAGGCTGTCCGCGGTACTGGACGCGGACGTGGCGGGCTACGTCGAGATCGAGGTGTTCGACGACGGGGAGCGGCTGTCCCGGCGCGGCGGCTGGGCCGACATCGGCAACCTGCGGGTGGCCGGGCCGTACCGGCGCCGCGGGGTGGCCACCTGGCTGCTCGGCCAGGCGGCGGGCTGGCTGCAGCTGGCCCAGGTCAGCCGGCTGCTGGACTACGCGCCGCTGGACGAGCCGGCCGCCGGTTACCGGGCGTTCCTGGCCGCGGCCGGCTTCCAGGAGCTGACCACCACCAGGCGCGGCTGGACCCGGACGCCATGAGCACAGCCTGGCTGGATGACGCCGGCCTGGTCGCCCTGCCCAGCGGGATCCGGGTCCGCGGCCGGCGCCTGGCCGGCCCGGCCAGCCCGGCCGACTTCGCGCTGGTGCTGGCGCCCGGGCCGGTCCCGGCCTGGCCGCACCGCCGGATCCGCTGGCCGGACTTCTGGGTCCCGCTGGACCGCGCGGACGCGCTGGACGCGCTGCGCGAGGCGCACCGCCGGGCGCACGCGGGCGAGCGCGTGGAAGCCGCCTGCCGCGGCGGCATCGGCCGCACCGGTACCGCCCTGGCCGCGCTGGCCGTCCTGGATGGGCTGAGCCCGCAGAACGCGCTGCACTGGGTGCGGGCCGGCTACCACCGTGCCGCGATCGAGACCCCCTGGCAAAGGCATTGGCTTTTGAACGCCAGTTCGCCCGACTGAGCGTCTGGCCCGGCCGGCCGTCGCTGGCCGGGGGGCCGGGCGGCGTGCCGTACCGGATGGGCCTGATCGGTTAACCGGACAGCAGGTGCTGGACGAGCTGGAGCGTCCGGCCAGCGAGGCCGGCAGAGCCCGGCGGCCAGGAAGGCGGCCGGCCGCTGGATGACTGTGCGCAGTCGGCCGCTCTCGCCAGGCGAGAGTGACATGTACACGCTGAGCAACCATCTGTGCATCCGGTGAACGGTGGCCGGCGCCGTGTTGTGCTCTTGGTGAACCCCGGGTAGCAGGCCGCCCGGAGCGCGGTGACGATGGGTCAGAAAAAACAAGTTGACCGAAATAGGACCTTAGACCCTGTCCTTAACCAGGGAAATCTGGTGAACTAGTATCCGTTGGTCACGGGCCGGGCGGGGGTTTCCGGCACTGGTGGCCCATTCGGGGGGCGGAGAGCCCTGTGTGCCCGGCTGGGGAGGCGCACAGGGCTCTCATCCGTCTCGGTCACTTGCGGTAACCATGACCCTGTCACTAGCCGTGACTGTGCGTGCCGTGCGCCTTAGCCGCGGGCGGCGGCTACCTGCTCGTCGGACTCGGCCCAGACGCGGACGATGTCGCGCATCGACAGCAGTCCGGTGACCTCCTGGCCCTCGACCACGACCAGATGCCGGAACCCGGACCGGACCATGGTCTCGGCGGCTTGCTGCAGGGTCCAGTCGGGAGCGGCGAACACCACGTCCACCGTGCGGTGCTGGGCGACCAGTTCGGTGTCCGGGTCCTCGCCGGTGCCCACCGAGTCCAGGATGTCGCGTTCGGTCAGGATGCCGATCCCGGCGTGCTGATCATCGATCACGACGGCCGCGCCGACCCGGCGGGCGGACATCAGCCGGGCCGCCTCGCGCAGCGTGTGGGCCGGCCCGATCGTGAGCACCAGCCTGGTCATGCCGTCTCGCACCTTCACGATCGATCACTCCCTGGGCCGTTTCGGAAGCGCCACCACCGTCCCATGGGCTACCCGGGCCGGCGGTGGCGCCTCGTGCGGACATATCGCGCTTGTGCCCTTGTGACAGGCACTGAATTCCAGCATCCGCGCAAGCCGTCCCGAGGGCAAGGCCCTTCCGGCGGCGTTCTCCGGCCAAGTTCGCAGGTGGTTGGGCGTCCTATAAGTCCAGGTTGAAGGCCTACTCCGCGGACGCGCCGGTCAGCTGAGCGAGCACCGCCTGGTGCAGCCGCCCGTTGCTGCACACCACGCTGCCGCCCTGCGGGGTGGCCTGCCCGCTCAGGTCGGTGAACATGCCGCCGGCCTCTTCCACGATGACCTGCAGCGCGGCCAGGTCCCACAGCTTCACCTCGGGCTCGGCGGAGAAATCAACCGCGCCCTCGGCCACCAGGACGTGCGACCAGAAGTCACCGTAGGCCCGGGTCCGCCAGGCCGCCTGGGCCAGCCCGAGGAAGCCGTCCAGCAGGCCGTGCTCGGCCCAGCCGCCCACCCCGGAGTAGGAGAACGAGGCGTCCTCGAGCCGGGCCACGTCGGAAACCCGGCACCGGGTCGCCTTAGTCAGCCCGCGCCCGGTCCACGCCCCGGTGCCGGCCGCCGCCCACCACCGCCGGCCGAGTACCGGCGCGGACACCACCCCGGTGACCACCTTGTCTCCGTCCATCAGGCCGATCAGGGTGGCCCACACCGGCACGCCGCGGACGAAGTTCTTGGTCCCGTCGATCGGGTCGATGACCCAGCAGCGCGGCCCACCGCCGTCGCGGCCGAACTCCTCGCCCAGCACCGCGTCCCGGGGCCTGGACCGGCGCAGCACGTTACGCAGGATCTCCTCGGCCGCCTTGTCCGCGTCGGTGACCGGGGTCAGGTCGGGTTTGGACTCGACGTGCAGGTCCAGCGCGCGGAACCGGCGCGTGGTGATGTCATCGGCCGCGTCGGCGAGGACGTGGGCGAAACGCAAGTCGTCGTCGTAGCCCGCCATGCCGCGAAACGCTAGCGGATCAGGACCCCCGCCGGCCATTGCCCCAGGCAGACAGCTTTGCCCTGGGCCGCCGCCGGGGTGCGGTCAGCCGGTGTCGTCGCCTTCCCGGCTGCGCAGCAGGCGGCGCAGCGAGTCCAGCCGCATCACCAGGCGGCTGTCCCCGCCCTGATCCCGGACCCAGTCGTCCAGGGCGCAGTCCGGCTCCAGGTGCGTGCAGCCGCGCGGGCAGGCCAGCGTGCCCGGGGCCAGGTCGGGGAAGGCCCGCACCACCCGCTCCGGGGCGATGTGGGCCAGGCCGAACCCGCGCAGCCCCGGCGTGTCGATGAGCCAGCCCGCACCGGGCGGCGGCAGCGGCAGCGCGACCGCGGACGAGGACGTGTGCCGGCCCCGTCCGGTCGCCGGGTTGACCGCGCCGACGGCCCGGTCCGCCCCCGGGATCAGCGCGTTGACCAGTGTCGACTTGCCTACCCCAGAGTGCCCGACCAGGACGCTGACCCGGCCCGCCAGTGCCTCGCGCAGCGGGTCGAGCCGGGCCTGGGTGAGTGGCTGGCCGAGTACCACATGCGGGATGCCGAGCGGGCCGTACACGTCGAGAATCGGCGTGGCCGGGGCCAGATCGGACTTGGTCAGCACGAGCAGCGGGCTCAGCCCAGCGTCGAACGCCGCGACCAGGAACCGGTCGATCAGCCGGGGCCGCGGCGGCGGGTCAGCCAGCGCGGTCACGATGACCAGCTGGTCCGCGTTGGCGACAATGACCCGCTCCACCGGGTCGGTGTCGTCGGCCGAGCGGCGCAGCACCGACTTCCGCGGCTCGATCCGGACGATCCGGGCCAGCGTGCCCGGCGCGCCGGTGATGTCGCCGGCCAGGGCGACCTGGTCGCCTACCACGACGCTGCGCCGGCCCAGCTCGCGGGCGCGCATCGCGGTGACCATCCGGTGGTCGAGCAGGGTGCCGTACCGGCCCCGGTCCACCGAGGCCACGAACGCCTCGGCCGCGTCCTCGTGCGCCGGCCGCCGCCGGGTGCGCGGCCTGGTGCCGCGTGCGGGCCGGACCCGGACGTCGTCCTCGTCCAGGTTGGCGTGGCCCGGCCGCCGGTTCAGGGAGCCTGCTCCAGCATCGCCGTCCAGGTACCGGGGAACTGCGGGAACGTCTTGCCGACCGCCTCCGGGCCGGCCACCGTCAGGCCGGGGACCGCGAGGCCGAGCACGGCGGCCGCCATCACCAGCCGGTGATCGTCGTAGGTGGCGAACGGCCGGGCCGCGTGCAGCGGCCGTGGCTCGATCCGCAGCCCGTCGGGCAGTTCGGTCACCGCGCCGCCCATCGCGTTGATCTCGGTGGCCAGCGCGCCGAGCCGGTCGGTCTCCTGCAGCCGCTGGTGCCCGATCCCGGTGAGCACCGACGGCGAGTCGGCCAGCGCGGCCAGCGCCCCCACGGTGAGCGTGATTTCGTTGCAGTCGGCCAGGTCGGCGGTGATGCCGTGGATCCGGCCGGCGCCGGCGACGGTCAGCCCCGCCGGGCCGTCCGTGCAGCTCGCACCCAGCTGGCTGAACACGTCCCGGATCTGGCCGGCCTGGCTGGTCACGGCCGGCCAGTCCAGGATCGTCACGCTCCCGCCGGTGATCAGCGCCGCGGCCAGGAACGGGGCGGAATTCACCACATCCGGCTGAACGCGCACCGCCTGGTTGCTGAGCGTCCCCGGGTGCACGAACCAGGTGTCCGGGTGGCCGGCTTCGCCGGCCGCGGGCGCGGCGGCTGAGCCGGTCTCCACCGTGGTCCCGGCGTCGCGGAGCATCTGCACGGTCATCGCGATGTGCGGGGCGGAGGGCGCCCGCCCGCCGCGGTGCCGGACTTCCAGGCCCTTCTCGTACCGGGGCGCGGCCAGCAGCAGTCCCGACACCAGCTGGGAAGAGGCCGACGCGTCCACGGTCACCGCGCCGCCGGGCAGCGAGCCGGTGCCGTGCACGGTGAACGGGATGGCACCGCGGCCACCGTCGTCGATGACGGCGCCCAGTCCGCGCAGCGCGGCGATGATCGCGCCGACTGGCCGCTGGGCGGCCCGCGGGTCACCGTGGAACTCCGCCGCGACGCTGCCCAGCGCGGCCACCGGCGGCACGAACCGCATCACCGTGCCCGCGTTGCCCACGTTGACGCTGGTGTCCTGGCTGGCCCAGCCCGGGCTGACCAGCCACGCCTGGGGGTCGCCGGTGTCCACCTGGGCGCCCAGGGCGTGCAGCGCGGCGGCCATCAGCAGGGTGTCCCTGGCCCGCAGCGGATGCCGGACCTCGGCCGGCCCGGCGGCCAGCGCGGCCAGCACCAGCGCCCGGTTGGTCATCGACTTGGAACCGGGCAGCCGCACCTGGGCCCGGACCGGTCCGGCCGCCTGCGGGGCCGGCCAGACCGCTGGCGGGGTTTCCATGCTGTGAGCGTAATGCGTGGGCTGGCCGGCCGCGCAGAGTGAACCGGCCGAATCGGGGAAAGAACCAGCGGGCGCCGCGCAGGTGAGAGCTGTGCCAGCGGCGGCGCGGCCCGGGTGAACTCGCGGTGCAGGTTTGGTTAACCGGATTTGTGGTTAAGAAAGGCCACATTCCGTGCTTCGCCGGTTCCGGCTTGCCCGGGAACTGACGCCTGGCTAGCAGCGGACGGAGAAACTGATGTGCGGTCGTTTCGCCTCGGCGCGCAAGCGCCTTGAGCTCCTCGAGGAGTTCGGCGTGCAGCGCGACCGTGTCGAGGACGACTTGCGGCCGGACTACAACGTGGCCCCGACCAAGCCGATCTACGCGGTGCTGGCCAGGCGGCCCAAAGACGATGCGGAACCGGCTGACGCCAGTCCTGACGGCGGTGCCGACGGCGGCGAAACGCTCCGTGAGCTGCGCGTAGTGCGCTGGGGCCTGGTCCCGTCCTGGGCCAAGGACATCTCGATCGGCAGCCGGCTGATCAACGCGCGGTCTGAGACCGTGGCGGTCAAGCCCGCCTTCCGCCGCGCGTTCGCCCGGCACCGCTGCCTGCTCCCGGCGGACGGCTACTACGAGTGGGAGAAGACCGGCGACCCGGCCAAGCCGCAGAAGCAGCCGTACTTCATCCACCGCGAGGACGGCGGGGTGCTGGCCTTCGCCGGCCTGTACGAGCTGTGGCGGGACAAGAGCGTGCCCGACGACGGTCCGCGGGCCTGGCTGTGGTCGGCGACGATCATCACGACCCGGGCGGAAGACGAGATCGGGCGGATCCACGACCGGATGCCGATGGTGATCGAGCCGGCCCGCTGGGCGGACTGGCTGGACCCCGCGGCCAGCAGTGGCGACGCGCTGCACGGGCTGCTGGCCCCGGCCGCGGTCAGCCATCTGACGTCATATCCGGTGTCGACGGAGGTCAATTCGGTACGGCACAACGGGCCCGGGCTGATCGAGCCGCTGGCCGGTTCGGCGCCCGGCACGTTGCTCTGAGGCTGCCGGGCGCGGCTGGCCCCAAGGTCTGTTCCGCTGCGCCGCCGGTGCCCCTGACCAAGCAGGGAGGACTCATGGAGACTGTCACGGTACGCAAGCGCCTGGAGGACGCGTGTGCGCAGCTGGACAAGTCGATCGCGGTGCTGCGCAGTGAGCAGCCAGCGGCCCGCGCGGACTTCCCCCAGGACGAGGTCGATGCCGGGACCAGTCTGGCCGAAGGTGACCGGGCCGAGGCCATCCTGGCCTCGGCGATGTCGCAGCGCTCCGAGATCGTGGCCGCGCTGGGCCGGATCCAGGACGGCAGCTACGGGACGTGCGCGGACTGCGGGCGGCCGATCCCGGAAGGACGGCTGGAGGCCCGCCCGGAGGCGGCCCGCTGTGTGAACTGCCAGTCCAAGCGGGACCGGATGCGCCGCTGAGCAGACTCCGCCGCTGAGCAGACTCCGCAGCTCAGCCCGGTTTGCGCGCCGCGGCCAGCAGGTACATGCCGAACGACCCACTACCGCCGGCCGTGGGCCCGTCTTCCTGGCCCGCCGCCAGCTCGGCGCGGACCAGCCGGGCGATGGCGCCGGGTTCCCTGCGCAGCACATGATCCACCATGGAAGGGGACAGCACGGTGCGCGGGCGGATCCAGCTGACCTCCAGCCCCGCCTCGCTGAGCAGGTCGGTGAGCTGCTCCGGGCCGAAGCACCGGGTGATCCGGCCATCCGGCCAGGGGATCAGCACCACCTCGGCCTGCGGCAGGTCGGTCAGCTCGGCCCAGTGATGCTGCTCGGCCAGGATGGACATGCCGAGCACCAGCGAATCCACGCAGGCCAGCAGCTGGCCCCCGGGCCGCAGCACCCGGCTGATCTCGGCCGCGATGTCCTCGGCCATCAGGTGGGCGGACAGCGCGCCGTCCTCGGCGATCACGCCGTCCACGGTGCCGTCACCCAGAAAGGAGAGCCGGACCGGGTCGGCAACTACCGGAACTATTTGTCCGGGGGGGCGACCCCCCGCCCTGCTCCCCCGGGGGACTACCCCCGGACCCCCCGGCCCCCGATCGCCGCTGCGCGCCGAACGTCGGCTCGGCGGGAACCCGCCTGTGGCGGGCCCCGCCTCGCCGGCGAGATAGGTGGCTGGCGGGAGGGCGCGAACGACCATGTAACCGGAGTCGGCGGCCTGGGCGGCCACGCTGGACCGCGGGCCGGAGATATCCACCAGGACCTGCCCCCCGGGCGGCAGCCAGGCGCGCAGCTGAGCCGCGGCGACCGCGCGCTGGAACCGCCAGTAGGCCGTGAGTGAGCTGGAACCGAGAACACCGAGCGGGCTGGTTGCACTGGTTGCCGGAGTGATACTGGCCGCCACCATAACTCCATCCAGCGCGGGCGTTGTCGCCGTGCCGCGCCGGATGCCCGCGCAGTCCTTCCTCCTGAGATGTTCCCCGGCCGCGCCCCAGCCTCACCTGACCTGATGGCCAGGTCCCAGGTCCAGCGGCGGAATGAAGCCGGCGGGCGGCCTGTTGCACACGGCGTGGTTGTAGCCGACTGCGCACCGCGCGCCAATCCACTCCAGCTGCCTCGCTTCGAGCCGGCCTTGCCCGGGGATGTATTCTCCCGCCCATACGATGCTGTCCGACAGCCGGTGCGGGTGATCTCCGAGGGGGTGGGTCCGGTAACTGAAACACTCGAGGAGCGCAGCGAGCGCTTCGAGCACGACGTGCTGCCTTACCTGGATCAGCTCTACTCGGCTGGGCTGCGGATGACGCGGAACCCGGCGGATGCCGAGGATCTGGTCCAGGAGACGTTCGCCAAGGCGTACGCGTCGTTCCACCAGTTCCAGCCGGGCACCAATCTGAAGGCCTGGCTGTTCCGCATCCTGACCAACACGTTCATCAACAGCTACCGCAAGAAGCAGCGGGAGCCGCAACGGTCCGGGGCCGAGGAGATCGAGGACTGGCAGCTGGCCAGGGCCGCCTCGCACACCTCGGCCGGGCTGAAGTCGGCCGAGGCGGAAGCGCTGGAGCGGCTGCCCGACTCGGATATCAAGAGCGCGCTGCAGGCCCTGCCGGAGGAGTTCCGCATCGCGGTCTACCTCGCCGACGTGGAGGGCTTCGCGTACAAGGAGATTGCCGACATCATGGGCACGCCGATCGGCACGGTGATGTCGCGGCTGCACCGCGGGCGCCGGCAACTGCGCGAGATGCTGCAGGACTACGCGGCTGATCGCGGCGTCAACCGGACCGGACCGGCTCCTGAGGAGCAGGCTTCCCAGGCGAACGGCGAACTGGGGGCGGACAGGTCATGAGCTGTGGTAAGCCACACGAGACCCCGTGTACCGAGGTGCTGGATCGTGTCTACTCCTACCTGGACGGGGAGCTAGGCGACGACGGCAAGGCGAAGATCCGGCAGCATCTCGACGAGTGCGGGCCCTGCCTGCGCGAGTACGGCCTGGAAGAGGCGGTCAAGCGGCTGGTGCACAAGAGCTGCGGCCACGACGCGGTACCCGAGGGCCTGCGGATCAAGGTGCTGACCAGGATTCAGGAGGTCCGGGCGACGATCGAGATCGCCGAGTTACCCGCGCAGTCGAACGCTGAGTAAATCGCCGCTCCCGCGGCAATTGCAGTCCTCAGTAAAAGCGTCACTCTCTGTCCGTGGTTTCCACTGATTGTCGATATCGGTCATGAGGGCTACGCGAATAGCGGTGATGACGTTACCCTGAGTGGCGACTGCGAGGGGGAGCGTGCAGAAGCTCTCGCGTGCTGCCTGGCTTTACATGGCCATCGTCGTGCTGGCCGCGGGGGCCATGTTCGCCTATGTGGCGCTGGCCGATCGGAATTGGGATATCACCGCCCAGATGGCCCAGATGGCCCAGATGGCCCAGATTCTGCTGGTGCTGGCCATTCTGTACTTGATCTGTGATTCCACCCCGGCCACGCTCACTTCCCGGCAGTCCGCCTGGTGCCCCAGTTCCTCGGCCGCGCTGGCCGCCGTAGTCCTGTTCGGCCCGGGCGGCGCGGCGGTGGTCGGCGGCATGTCCCTGTTCAGCCTGCGCCGCGGCGGGCTGCGCGAGCGGGCTTTCAACGGGGCGATGAACGCGCTGAGCGCGTTCGCGGCGGCCCAGGCGTACCTGGCCCTGGGCGGCCATGTCGGGGTGCCCGGGCCGAGCTGGTTCCCGGGCGCCAGCATCATCGAGCAGGCCGGAGTGCTGGAAGAGGTGGCCGAGATCGTCCGCTGCCAGAGCCTGCCGTGGCGCGGCGGGCCGGTGCAGCCACCGGTCGGCAGCCGGATCATCCGGGCCGCCAACGCGTTCGGCGACCTGGCCGGCGGGTCGGTGGACCGGGACCGGTCCGCGGCGGCGCTGGAACGGCTCCGGCTGGGCACCGCGGCCGAGTACGACCCGGGCGTGGTCGAGGCGCTGAGCAAGGTCACCGACCGGTGCCACCCAGGGCGCCGGTAGGCTGCCACGGTGATCGAATCGCTGCTGGTCGCCAACCGGGGCGAGATCGCCCGCCGGGTGCTGGCCACGGCGCGCCGGATGGGCATCCGGACGGTCGCCGTCTACTCCGAAGCCGACGCGGATCTCCCGTTCGCCCGGGAGGCCGACGAGGCAGTGCTGATCGGCCCGCCGCCCCCGGCCCGCAGCTACCTGGACCAGGCGGCCATTATCGAGGCGGCGCGGCGCACCGGCGCCCAGGCTGTGCACCCTGGTTACGGGTTCCTGTCCGAGAACGCGGAGTTCGCCCAGCGGGTGGTGGCCGCCGGGCTGATCTGGGTCGGGCCGCCGGCCTCGGCTATCGAGCAGATGGGCGACAAGATCAACGCCCGGAACCTGATGGCCGCGGCCGGAGTGCCGGTGGCCGCGGGCACGGCCGAGCCGGTGACCGACGCTGACGCGGCGGTGGCCGCCGCGGCCGTGATCGGCTACCCGGTCATGGTCAAGGCCGCCGCGGGCGGCGGCGGGATCGGGATGAGCGCCGCCGCGGACGACGCCGAGCTGCGCGCGGCCTTCGACACGGCCCGGTCCCGCGCGGAGCGGTTCTTCGGCCGCCCGGACATCCTGCTGGAGCGCTACGTGGTCGCCGCCCGGCACGTCGAGGTGCAGATCCTCGGGCTGGCCAGCGGCCAGGTGCTGGCGCTCGGCGAGCGGGACTGCTCGGTGCAGCGGCGGCACCAGAAGGTGGCCGAGGAGACCCCCTCGCCCGGCGTCAGCCCGGAGTTGCGCGGCCGGCTGCAGGCCGCCGCGATGCGGGCCGGCCAGGTGGTCGGCTACCGGGGCGCCGGGACCGTCGAGTTCCTGCTCGATGTCAGTGCTAGCCCGGCCGGCCCGGCTGGCCGGGCCAGCCTCGGCGCGCAGCGGCGATCGGGGGGCTCCGGGGGGTCGCCCCCCCGGGCCGGCGAAGCCGGCCGGGACCAGGAATTCTTCTTCCTGGAGATGAACACCCGGCTCCAGGTCGAGCACCCGATCACCGAGCTGGTGACCGGCATCGACCTGGTCGAGCAGCAGTTGCGCATCGCGGCTGGCGGCGACGTCAGTTTCTTCCCGGGCGGCGTTCAGTATCACGGGCATGCGCTGGAGCTGCGGGTCTATGCGGAAGATCCGCGCCGGTTCCTGCCCAGCCCGGGCACGATCACCGAATGGGCCGAGCCGGCCGGGCCGGGCATCCGGGTGGACGCCGGCTACACGGCCGGCAATCAGGTGACACCGTTCTACGACCCGCTGCTGGCCAAGCTGTGCGTGCACGGCGCGGACCGGGACCAGGTGCTGCACCGGGCCCGGGACGCGGTAGCGTCCTTCCGGATCGACGGTCTCCAGACCAACCTGCCGTTCCACGCCGACCTGCTGGACAGCGACGTGTTCAGCAGCGGCGGCTACGACACGTCGGTGGTGAGCCGGCTGCGTCCGTGAGCAGTTATCAGCACAATGGGGATCGAGGGAGAGGACGGGCACGTGGCCGAGGTTCGCGCGGAGATGGTGGCTAACGTCTGGAAGGTGGTCGCCGCCGAGGGCGAGCACGTCTCCGACGGCACCACCCTGATCATCCTCGAGTCGATGAAGATGGAGATCCCGGTGCTGGCCGAGCAGCCCGGCACGGTCACCAGACTGGCCGTGGCCGAGGGCGACGTGGTCCAGGAAGGCGACCTGATCGCCATCATCGAGTAGTGGCGGTCAGATGCCGGTGGTGGTCAGATGCCGGTGGTGGCGCGCGGGTAGGTGACCGCCGGGTCGGTGATCACGTTGACCAGGTAGGGTACGCCGGAGCGGAATGCCCGGTCCAGCGCCGGCGCGATGCCGTCCGGCTCGGTGACCATTTCACCCGCCCCGCCCAGCGCCCGGACCACCTCGTCGTAGCGGCATTGCGGCTGCAGGTCGGCCACCACGTCGTAGCCGTACAGCGCCTGCATGGGGTGCTTCTCCAGGCCCCAGATACCGTTGTTGCCGCAGATCATCACGACCGGCAGCCGGTGCCGGACCAGGCTGTCCACGTCCATCAGCGAGAACCCGGCCGCACCGTCCCCGAGCAGCAGCACGATCTGCGCGGCAGGACGGCTGATCCGGGCACCGATGGCGTAGCCGAGCCCGGTGCCCAGGCAGCCGTACGGGCCCGGGTCGAGCCAGCCACCCGGCCGCTTCGGCTCGATGTACTTGCCCGCGTATGACACGAAGTCCCCGCCGTCGCCGATCACCACCGCATCGTCGTCCAGGAACTGGGCCAGCTCACCGTAGATGCGCATCGGGTGGATAGGGCTGGCCGCGCTGGTCAGCAGCGCGGCGTCGGCGGATACCGCCGCGGCCGCCGCCGCGCTGAGCTGGGGCAGCCAGTCGGCCTCCCAGGGCAGCTGGGCGGGCCGGCCCGCCCAGCTGGCCGGGCCGATCAGGCCGTCGAAGAACGCGGCCAGGTCGCCTGCGTACGAGGCGGCCAGCGGGGTGTGCCCGGCCAGCTGATCCGGGGCGTCCATCACGTGCACGACGGCGGCCGGCCCGGTGCCGTCGGCCCCGCCGAAGATGCCGTAGCCGAGCCGGAAGTCCAGCGCGGTGCCCACCACCAGGACCAGGTCGGCCTGCCGGAACGCGGCCGCCCGGGCCCGGGTGGCCAGCAGTTCGTGGCCGGCCGGCAGGATGCCGCGGCCCTGCCCGTTGGCGACCACCGGCAGCCGGAGTTCCTCGGCCGCGGTCCGGGCTGCCTGCTCGGCGCGGCCCGCCCAGACATCGGAGCCGAGCACCAGCACCGGGCGCTGGGCCGTGGCCAGCAGATCGGCGATCCGCTGGATGGCCGCCGAGTCGGCGGATCCGGGCCCGGCTGGCGCCGCCTCCGGTGCGCTGTCGCCGGCGTCTGGCCCGGCCGGGCCGAACAGGGCCTCCAGCGCGATGTCCAGGAAAACCGGCCCGCGGTGCGGCGTGGTCGCCAGCCGGAACGCCTCCGCCACCCCGGCGCCGATCTTCGCCGTCTCGTGCTCGGTCCAGGCCCGCTTGGTGATCGGGCGGAGCAGCTCCGGGTGATCGAACTCCTGGAGGCTGCCGGAGCCCCAGCGGTAGTCCGGGGCGCGGCCGCCCAGGATCACCACCGGTGAGCCGTTGAAGTACGCGGTGGTGATGGCGCTCACCCCGTTGGTCACCCCGGGCCCGGCGGTGAGCACGGCCAGGCCGGGAGAACGGGCCAGCCGGGCGGTGGCCTCGGCGGCGAACACGGCGCTCTGCTCGTGCCGCACGTTGACCAGGCGCATCGGCGGGTCGGCCTGGGTGGCCGCGTCGTACAGCGGGAACACGTGGCCGCCGGACAGGGTGAACATCGCCGGCGCGCCGTGCGCGCGGGCCGCGGCCAGGGCCAGCGTGCCGCCGTGCCGGGCCGGCCCTGGGTTCGGCTCAGTCATGCCGCGAGGTTACCAGCTAGTAGCCCGGCGCGGTCCTGGGGTGGCGCCCGGGCAGGATGGTGCCGGGGCCGGCCGGGCGGGGCCGGCCCTGGCACGGTACCGGGTCAGCCGCTGCCGGCTGCCCCCGTCCCGCCGGCCGCCCCGGCGACGACCGGGATCGGCGCGGCCGTCTCCGGCTCCGGGTCGGCCACGAACTGCCCGGGCTGTGTCTCGTCGGTGCCGCCCGGCACCTTGAGCGCGTTGAACAGCAGGGTGAGCAGGGCCGCGACGACCAGGTTCATCAGCAGACCGGTGAACCCGATGTACACGGTGTGGCCGATCAGCGGGAGGGTGTCCGAGGACGCCCCGAAGTGGGTGCCCGGCTTGCCCGGGGCGGGCAGCTTGTAGGCCGCGATGGTGCCCCACACCATGGCCACCGCCCAGCCGATGAGCAGCGCCCAGCGATTGAACCACCGGGTGTACAGGCCGGCCACGATGGCCGGGAACGTCTGCACCACCCAGATCCCGCCGAGCAGCTGCAGCTGGATCGCGTAGGTCGGCTTGACGAACAGCACGAACATCAGCGCGCCGAACTTGACCAGCAGCGAGGCGGTCTGCGCGACCCGCGTCTGCTCGGCGTTGCTCGCGTTCGGCCGGAAGAACTCCTTCCAGATGTTCCGGCAGAACAGGTTGGCCGCCGCGATGGACATGATGGCCGCCGGGACCAGGGCGCCGATCACGATGCTCGCGAACGCCACGCCCGCGAACCAGCTCGGGAAGACCGAGCGGAACATGAACGGCAGCGCCAGCTGGGCGTTGGAGTCGTGCGCCTTCACCGACGCGGCCACGCCCGGCGTGGCCAGCGCCACGTAGCCGAGCAGTGCGATCAGGCCGAGCACCACCGAGTAGGCGGGCAGCGCGGCGACGTTGCGCCGGATCACGTTGCGCCGTCTGGCCGCGAACGTGCCGGTGATGTTGTGCGGGTACATGAACAGGGCCAGCGCCGAACCCAGCGCCGTGGTGGCGAACGCCCAGTAACCGGCCGGCTCCAGGATCAGGCTGCCGAACGGCTTGCCCGTGGCCGCGTTAGTAGAGTTGAGATGGGCGTTGGCCACGCCGAAGATGTGATGCCAGCCGCCGACCCGGGCCGGGATGTAGATGATGGCCACGATGATCATCACGTAGATCAGCGTGTCCTTGATGAACGCGATCAGCGCCGGGGCGCGCAGCCCGGACACGAACGTGTAGCCGGCTAGCACCAGGAACGCGATGATCAGCGGCAGGTCGTTGATGAACGTGTTCGACGAGCTGCCGCCGATGCCCATCACGGTCAGCACGGCCTGGATGCCGACCAGCTGCAGGGCGATGTACGGCATCACGGCCAGGATGCCGGTGCACGCGATGGCCAGGGCCAGGCCGCGCGATCCGTACCGGCCACGGACGAAGTCGGCCGGGGTCACATAGCCGTGCACCCGGGCCACCGACCACAGCCGGGGCAGGAAGATGAACGCGAGCGGGTAGACCATGATCGTGTAGGACAGGGTGAAGAACCCGGCCGCGCCGGTGCCGAAGACCAGGGCCGGCACCGCGATGAAAGTGTAGGCAGTATACAGATCACCGCCCAATAAGAACCAGGTGACGAACGTGCCGAAGCCGCGCCCGCCGAGCCCCCACTCGTTCAGGTGGAGCATGTCCTCGGCGCGGCGCCAGCGCGTTGCCGCGAACCCGACCAGCGCGACGACCGTGAACAGGAACAGCAGGATGCCGAACGAGACCCAGTTGATGCTCACCTGGCCTCCCCGGAGCCGTCACGGGCCGGGGGAACCTGGCCGCTTCCGGTGCCGCGCGAGCCCCGGGTGGAGACCAGGTAGCAGATGGCCATCAGCACGGCGACGAACGGCACCCAGAGCAGCTGGTACCAGTAGAAGAACGGGAAGGCGCCGAGGTACGGGCGGCTCCGCGCGTAGATCGGCACGATGAGCGTGCCCAGGATGGAGATGAGGACGAGGACGGTGATTAACACCCAGGCGGCGGTGCGCCTGGGTGCGGGGCCGGAGTGCGCCATTGCGTCGTCTCCCTGCGTGAGTGGGCCACGCGCCACCATCAGGCCACCAGCCGCGAGCGGGGGCGCGCGCGTGACTTATGTCACGTTGTTGCCGTCCATGGTGCGATACGTTGGCGCATCGTGCAATGGTTTGCGCGCGAGTCGGGTAAAGGCCAGGTAATCCTTGGCCGGGCCGCGCACCCACCATTCCTCTTCCAGCAGGTCAGCCGCGAGTACCCGGTGGCTGAGCAGGTAGTGGTCCGGGCCGCAGCCGTGCTCCGCCTGAGCCGGTCACCCGCATGCCACCATTCTCACCGTCAGTGATCCCGGTCACCCACGGCCCGCTGGAGCCCACTGGCCTGCCTTGATATGGTCCCCTTCGACCGCGTGCCCCAGTACCCCCAGCTTGAGGAGCCGGTGTTATGTCCGATGCTGCCGCGCTGCGCCGGCGTCCCCCACTGGTGCTGGCCGACCTGCTGCCCGGCGCGCTGGCCCGGGACGCGCTCCTGGTCGCCGGCGCGGCTGGGTTCATCGGGCTGCTGGCGCAGATCTCCATCCCCCTGTCCTTCACTCCGGTGCCTATCACCGGGCAGACACTCGGCGTGCTGCTGGCCGGCACCGCGCTGGGCTGGCGCCGGGCCGGTGCCGCGCTGCTGCTGTATGCGGTGGCCGGGGTGGCCGGGGTGCCCTGGTTCGCGGATCACTCCAGCGGCTACGCGAGCGCCTCGTGCGGCTACATCATCGGCTTCTTCGCCGCCGCCGTGCTCTGTGGCTACCTGGCCGAACGGGGCGCGGACCGGTCTGTGCTGCGCTCGGTGCCGGCCATGCTGGCCGCCGAGGTCGTCATCTACACGTTCGGCCTGACCTGGCTGGCCATCGACCTGCACCTGGGGGCCTCAGCCACGATTGCGGACGGGCTCACCCCGTTCCTGGCGGGCGACGCCATCAAGGCCGCGCTGGCCGCTGGCCTGCTCCCGGCCGCCTGGTGGCTGGCCGGCCGGCGCGGTGACGTCAGCGGTCCCGGCGCAGCCGGGTGACCAGCTTGTAGCGGTCGCCGCGGTACTTGGACTGGGCCCACTCGACCGGGACCGCAGTCACGTCGAAGGCCTGCCGGGACAGCAGCAGCAGCGGCATGCCGGCGTCCACCCCGAGCAGCCGGGCGTCCGTCGGGTCGGCCAGTACGGTCTCGATGGTCTCCTCGGCTTCGGCCAGCTGGACCCCGTAGGCGGTGGCCAGGGCCTCGTACAACGAGGCGTACCGGTCCAGGTTGCGGCGCAGCCCCGGGAACCGGCGGGCGGGCAGGTGCGAGGTGTCGGTGGACATCGGCTCGCCATCGGCTAGCCGGAGCCGGTGGATGCGCAGCACCCGGCTACCCGGCGAGATGGCCAGCAGCTCGGACAGCTGCGCATCGGCCGGGATGTAGCTGGTGTCCAGGATCCTGGTCTGCGGGTGCAGCCCGTGCGCCCGCATGCCCTGGGTGTAGCTGGCCAGTTCCAGCAGCTGGGCCACCTTCGGCTTGGCCACGAACGTGCCCTTGCCCTGCATGCGCAGCAGCCGTCCCTCGACCACCAGCTCAGCCAGGGCCTGCCGGACGGTGGTGCGCGAGGTGCCGTAGTGCTGGGCCAGCTCGCGCTCCGGCGGAACCGGGCTGCCCGGCGCCATGGTCTGGGTCAGCTCGAGCAGCTGTTGCTTCACCGTGTAGTACTTGGGCAGCCGCGGGCCCGGGGGGAGGGGCGGCGCGGCCGGGTCTGGCTCGGGTCGCTGGTCATCGCGGGCGGCAGGGGAAACGGTCACGGTCATCTCCTCCCGCAAAAGCTGCGTTCCGGACATGATGCCGCATTGTGGACGCAGTCCACGGTGCCGCGCCCAGCACGCAACCATCCAGGCCGCGCACTGTAACCAGACATGCCCGAATACTGCCAGCTAGAGCCGGGCTGGTAGGCAGCGGGGCAGGCAGAACGTAGTTCCGGCCGGCCCGCCCGGTACGCGGCATGCGCGATGATGACAGGGTGCCCACACTGAACGACCTGGCCCGTCGGCACACCGAGCTGACCCGCGCCGACATCGACTGGCTGCATGCCCTGGTGTCTGACTGGCAGCTGCTCGCCGACCTGTCCTTCGCCGATCTGGTGCTGTGGGCGCCACTGCAGGACGGTTCCGGCTGGGTGGTGCTGGCTCAGATGCGCCCGACGACCGGGCCCACCACGTTCCACGACGACGTGGTGGGGAGCTTCGCGTCCACCGGGGCCCGGCCATTCCTCGACTCGGCCCAGCGCGAGCACCGGATCTGCCGGGAAGGCGACCCGGAGTGGACCCGCGGGGTGCCGGTCCGCCGCGAATCCATCCCGGTGACCAGGGAAGGCAAGGTCATCGCCGTGATCGAGCGGAGCACCAACCTGAGCTCCGCGCGCACCCCGAGCCGTCTCGAGCTGACCTACCTCAAGGGCGCCGATGACCTGGCCCAGATGGTCGCGTCCGGCATGTTTCCCTGGCCGGGGCAGCAGCCGGCTCTGGTCAGGTCGCCCCGGGTGGGCGACGGCCTGCTCCGGGTCGGCCGCAGTGGTCAGGTCAGCTACGCCAGCCCGAACGCGCTGTCCGCCTACCGCAGGCTCGGCCTGGCCGCCGATCTCGTCGGGGCCGAGCTCGGCCCGCTGACCGCGCGGCTGTGCGCCCCGGGCCGGGCCACCGACGATTCACTCATGGTGACGGCCAGTGGCCGGGCGCCACGGGAGACCGAGGTGGAGGGGAACGGCTCGGTCGTCCAGCTGCGGGCTATCCCGCTGGTGGTGAACGGCCTGCGCACCGGGGCGCTGGTGCTGGTCCGCGACGTGACCGAACTGCGGCACCGGGAACGCGAGCTGATGACCAAGGACGCCACCATCCGGGAGATCCACCACCGGGTGAAGAACAACCTGCAGACCGTGGCCGCGCTGCTCCGGCTGCAGGCCCGGCGGATGGATGCGCCGGAAGGCCGGGCCGCGCTGGAGGAAGCGGTACGCCGGGTCGGGTCCATCGCGACCGTGCACGAGACCCTGTCCCACGCACCCGAGGAGATCGTCGACTTCGACGAGGTGGCACAGCGGATGGCGGCCATGGCGGGCGAGGTCTCGACAGCTGAGGCCCGGGTGAAGCCGGAGCTGCGCGGTCGCTTCGGCCTGCTGCCCTCGGCGGTGGCCACGCCGCTCGCGCTGGTGCTGGCGGAATTGCTGCAGAACGCGCTGCAGCACGGGCTGGCTCAGTGCACGGAAGGCGGCCCGGCCGGGTCACTCGAAGTAGCGGTGACCCGGGTGCCGGACCGGCTCACCCTCACGGTGCAGGACAACGGCGTCGGGCTGCCGGAAGAGTTCGACCTCGACTCCACCACCAGCCTGGGCTTGCAGATCGTCCGCACCCTGGTGGTGGCGGAGCTGGGCGGCAAGCTGGAGGTCAAGCCGAGGGCGGGCGGCGGCACCCAGGCGGAGGTAGATCTGCCGCTGGACCCCACCGCACCGTTATCAGCGCGCGGTATTCAACGCACCGGCCGGTAGCACGCCAGGCCTGGGCGAGCCGGTGGCCCTGTCTCAGACGTGCGCTGCGTCAGACGTGCGCCCGGGCCCGGATCCGGGTGGACCGCCGCTTGGCGGCGCGCCGCTCGTCCTCGCTCATGCCGCCCCACACGCCAGCGTCCTGGCCGCTTTCCAGCGCCCACTGCAGGCAGTCCTCGACGACCGGGCAGCGGTGGCAGACCTGCTTGGCCTCGTCGATCTGGAGTAGCGCAGGCCCGGTGTTGCCGATCGGGAAGAACAGCTCCGGGTCCACGTCACGGCAGGCGGCGTCGTGGCGCCAGTCCATGCGACCACTCCTCGTTAGCGGTCTCGGCTCGAGCTTGTGAATGGTTTCACGAGCCGGGCCATATGTCGGGAGCTGTGCAGCTCCCGGGGTTTGTATAGCTATGCGGTGAGTCAGCGCCCCCGCTGGACTCTGGTTCGCGGCCCCGTGTTCCATAACGCTGTTTCAACAACGCCAGGACGCACCAGTGCATTGCGCACGGCACCGCTCACCCGAACCGGGTTCTAGCCTGTCAAGACGAGCAATCAAACGCAAGACTATTTGGCAAAGGTTCAGCCGGATTTCCGTGTCAGATGGCTCACATCAGTACCCGTTCCGGGTCTGTCAGGCAATTACCCGCAGAGCTGCGGGAACAGAACGAAACCGGACCCGCTCATGCTCGCCCATGTACTCGCCGTCCACCTGCAGCGCCACCGGCCTGCTGGCCGAGATTTCAAACTCGGGCTGGTCGTGCAGGCTGAGGACGTCCCGGCCGCGGGGCGGATCCGGGCCGCTGGCGAACATCTGCCGTAGCGCGTTCAGCGTGCCCGCGGTGCGCAGCCGGCGCAACGCGAACAGGTCGAGTCCGGTATCGAAATCCGCCGCTGGGCTCGGGTTCACCGGCCGGCGGCCTAGGTAGGTCCATGGCGCGGTGTTGGAAACGATGCCGAAGAACAGGTGGCCGACCGGTGGGTGGCCGTGGCGCTCCAGGGTCAGCGCCGGGTGCCGCCGGTCGGTGACGGTGTAGAACTGACGCAGTGCGGTCCAGAGGTAGAGCCGCGGCGTGACCGCCCGGCCGCGGGCCCGCAGGCCCTCGATGACCCGGACGACTTCGGCGTCCAGGCCCAGCCCGGCGTTGAACGTGAAGTACCGGCCGGACCGGCCGCCCGGGTCGATGCGGCCCAGCCCGAGCCGCCGGGACCGGCCCGCCTCCAGCGCCTCGATCACCCGCCCGGTCGCGTCCACCGGGTCGGTGGGCAGCCCGAGTGACCGGGTGAACACGTTGGCGTTGCCGCCGGGCAGCGCGGCCAGCGCGGGCGGCCGGCCGTTCCGGTCCAGCAGCAGCCCGTTGACCGCCTCGTTGACCGTGCCGTCACCGCCCAGCGTGAGCACCAGATCGTGACCGTCGGCCCCGGCCGCCGCGGCCAGGCTGGCCGCGTGGCCCCGGTAGCGTGTCTGCATGACTTCCAGATCCATCTGGGAGGCGAGGGCGTGCGTGATGACCTCCCGGCGGAGCTGGGTCGTTGACGTCGCCCGCGGGTTGACAATGAGGAGTGCACGCACGCGCTCAGGTTAGCTAGGCACGGAGGATGCTGGAGATGCGGGAGAGGCCGCCGAGCCTGCTTGGTGCGGCGGGAGTACAGGCCGCCGAGGCTGTCATCGTCCTGGTGGCCAGCGTGATGTCCGGGGTGGACACGGCGGCTGGCAAGTCTTACCAGACCGGCAGCGGCGTCGCGCTGACGATTATCGGGGTGCTTACCGCGGCCGTGCTGGCCTGGATATCGGTAGGGCTGGCCCGGGCCAGGCGGTGGACCCGGACGCCCGCCCTGCTGACCCAGCTGTTCGTCGGGATCGTGGGCATCTACCTGCTGCAGAGCCACCGGTACGGGTGGGGCGTGCCGTGCCTGGTGCTGGCGGCCGGCGGATTCGCGGCGCTGCTGGTCCCGCCGAGCCTGCGCGCGCTGGGCGGCCAGGCGTCGCCCAGCCAGCCGCAACGCTGATCCGCGGCGGTCAATCCTCCGCGGTCAGGCCGTCCCGGAGCTGGGCCAGCGTCCTAGCCAGCAGCCGGGACACGTGCATCTGGGAGATGCCGAGCTCGCTGGCGATCTGCGACTGGGTCATGTTGCCGAAGAAGCGCAGCAGCAGGATGCGCTTTTCCCGGCTCGGCAGCTGTTCCAGCAGCGGCTTGAGCGATTCCCGGTATTCCACTCCTTCCAGCGCGTCATCCAGCATGCCGAGCGACTCGGCCACCGCGGGCGCGTCGTCGTCCCCGGAGTCCGGCGCGTCGAGCGAGACGGTCGAGTAGGCGTTGGCCGACTCCAGGCCCTCCAGCACCTCTTCCTCGGTCATCTGCAGGTGCGCGGCGATCTCCGCGACGGTGGGCGCCCGGCCCTCGCGCTGGGCCAGGTCACCGATGGCCTTGGTCAGCGCGAGCTTGAGCTCCTGCAGCCGCCGGGGCACCCGGACCGCCCAGCCCTTGTCACGGAAGTGCCGCTTGATCTCCCCCACGATGGTGGGGGTGGCGTAGGTGGAGAACTCCACCCCCCGGGCCAGGTCGAACCGGTCAATGGACTTGATCAGCCCGATCGTGGCCACCTGGGTCAGGTCGTCGAGCCATTCGCCGCGGTTGCGGAACCGCCGGGCCAGGTACTCGACCAGCGGCAGGTGCAGCTCCACCAGCTCACCGCGGATACGCAGCCGTTCCGCGTCACCTTCGGGCAGCACGGCCAGCTGCTCGAACAGATCCCGGGCCCGGCCCCGGTCCGGGACCGCGTGCTGGATCCGGGCCGTGGCGGTCAGGCCGGGCTCGGCCACCTGCACCTCGATATCGGCGGCCACCTCGGCCTCGATATCGTCGGTCACCCGAGCCTCCATCTTCCGCGGCACCCGGACCTCGATTTCCTCGGTCACCCGGACCTCGACAGCTCGCGGGTCTTCCGCAGCATGACCGTCAGCCGGCCGCCCGGCCCGGACCAGGCGTCCACGCTGCCGGCCAGCGCGGAGAGCACCGTCCAGGCGAAGGTGTCCCGGGCGGGCAGCTGGGCCCGCTGGCTGGGCACCGACACCGCGATGGTCACGCTGTCCTCGGCCAGGGTGAAGTCGCAGTCCAGGTCGGCGCCCGGACTGGCCTGGCTGAGCAGCAGGCCGCACGCCTCGTCCACCGCGATACGCAGGTCCTCGATCTCGTCCAGGGTGAAGTCGAGGCGGGCCGCGAGGCCAGCGGTGGCCGTGCGCAGCACGGATAGGTAGGCTCCCTCGGCCGGCATCCGGATCGTCACCCGGTCTTCCGCCGCCTGGGCCGCCGGTTCGCCGCGTACCGCGGTGGGCACGGCCGCAGCTGCCGGTGCGGTCGTCTCTTCCGTCACGTTCGTCCTCCAGTACCGCCAGCCGTCCCGCGCTGCCAGCGGCCGTCGCTGTGTTGACTTGCAACCTACCGTCCGCGGCGGGCGGCCCGGACGCGGCGCCCCGGGGAGTGATCACGCAATCTCGGCGGCCTACCAGCCAGCATGCCAGAGGCCGCGCGGGCATTGGCCCGCGCGGCCCCGGCAGTGTGGGAACCGCCGTAATTCCCGGCGGTCCAGCTCGCTGATCAGCCCTGCTTGGTCTCCCAGAAGATCTTGCTGATCTCCTCGATCTTGCCCAGCAGCGCGTCCGCGGTGGCCACGTCGGTGCTGCTCTTGGTGCCGCCCGGACCCCCGCCGGCCAGCTTGGTGGCCTCGTTGAACAGCTGGTTGAGCTGCGGGTACTTCTCGAAATGCGGCGGCTTGAAGTAGTCCGTCCAGAGCACCCACAGGTGGTGCTTGACCAGGTCAGAACGCTGCTCCTTGATGAGCAGCGCCCGGGTCTGGAACGCCGGGTCTGAACTGTCGTTGTACTTCTGGATGATGGCCTTGACGGACTCAGCCTCGATCCGGGCCTGGGCCGGGTCGTAAATGCCGCACGGAAGGTCGCAGTGTGCGTGTGCGGTGGTCTTCGGCTCAAGGAGACGTGCCAGCAGTCTCATTGATCCCCTTCTCTCATGTCGGATCATGGGTACCCGGGAACCGACACTACCCCGTTGGCTTCCGCCCGAACGTGGGAGGGCAGATGGCTGTGCGCTGGCCGGTATGGCGGATTGCGGTCGCGGAACGGTCCATGGAGCCGGCCCTGCGGCCCGGTGACTGGCTGCTCGTCTGGCGCGGCCTGCGGCCCGGCCGGCCGCCCCGGGTCCGGCCGGGCCAGCTGGTCGTCGCCTGGCAGCCCGGGCGGCTGGACTTCCTTCTGGTCAAGCGGGCGGTGCGGCGGGCCGGGACTGGCTGGTGGCTGGAATCGGACAACCGGGGCGCCGGGGAGGTGGACAGCCGGTCGTTCGGTGCCGTGCCCGGTGACCTGATCGGCGGCCGGGTGCTGCTCCGTTACCGGCGCGGCCCCGGCCGGTAAGCGCGGGAACCCCCCCCCGCCCAGCGGGCGGGGGGGGGGGGGTTCCCAGGAGCAGTGCTTAGCCGGTCAGTGCCGGATCCGCTCCGGCGGCTCTTCACCGGACTGCCGCTCGACCAGGTTGAGCATCTCGGTCTTGGGCAGCTTGACCGCCTGCGCCCAGTAGTAGATGACCAGGGTGAACACGGCCACGATCAGCAGGTCCCACCAGAACGGGATCCGGCCGGTGTTGTCCGGGCCGAACTGGCCCTGCCAGGAGATGATGCCCATGCCGATCAGGTAGACCGGCAGCCACTGCGAGGACTTCCAGTCCAGCGGCGGCCGGTTCTGATCGAACGCCATGCAGACGCCGATCAGGATGTAGCCGATCACGATACAGATGCCGAGCTTCCACACCGTCTCGAACCCGGTCCAGTAGATGAGGAAGTTGGCCAGGACGAAAGCGATCGGGGCCATGACGTTGCCGGCCGGCAGCCGGTACGGCCGGGGTGTCTCGGGGACCTGGCTCCGGAACGCACCCAGGGACAGCGGCGCGCCCGCGTACATCAGCACACTGGCCAGCGTGACCAGGCTGACCAGCGAATGCCAGCTCGGGAACGGCAACAGGAACACCAGGCCGAACAGGAACGCCACAATCAGGCTGAACCAGGGCACGCCGTTCTTGTCCGTCTTGGTGAAGATCTGCGGGTAATACCGGTTCCGGCCCAGGCCATAACCGACCCGTGAGGTGGACGTCTGGTAGACCAGGCCGGTGCCGAACGGCGAGATGAACGCGTCGAGGCGCAGGATCACCGCCAGCCAGCCGAGCCCGACCGCGCCCGCCAGCCCGGCGAACGGGCCGATGACGATTTCATTGGTCTTGGGGATTCCCGCGAAGCCGTGGTGCAGCAGGCTGGACGGGGTCGCGCCGATGAAGACGAGCTGCAGCAGCACGTAGATCGTGATGCCCAGCAGGGTTGCGATGATGATGGCCCGGGGCAGGTTGCGCTGCGGGTTCTTGACCTCGCCCGCGAGCTGGTCGGCCTGCTCGAAGCCGAGGTAGGCGAACACGATGCCGGCGGCCGGGATCGCGCCGAACAGGGCCTTGATCCCGTCGTGGAAGAAGCCACCGTTCTGGGTGTTGGCACTCACACTGAAGTTGGCGCTGTGGAACTTGAACAGCAGCACGATGATGGTGAAGATCGGGACCGCGACCTTCCACCAGGTGATGCCCGCGTTGACTTTGGAGAACAGCCGCATGGCCAGGAAGTTGATGGCGGTGAAGATGGCCATCAGGACGATCGTCATGATGAAACCGGTCGTGGTGACGTTCCCCGTGGTGGCGTTGTACAAGCCGTGCCAGTAGTACGACCCGTACTGCATCACCGCGAAGCACTCGATCGGTGCGACGGTGACCGCTTGCAGGTAGGAGAAGAAACCGAACGAGATTCCAGCCCCGCTGCCGAACGCGAAGTGCGGGAATCTGGCCGTCCCGCCGGCCACCGGGTACATCGCGCCAAGTTCGGCGTGTACCAGGGCCAGGATGATGATGATGATGCCGGCGATGACCCAGCCCAGGAGTGCCTGGGACCCGGCCGCCACGGCGGCGCCCAGCGCGCCGAACAGCCACCCCGAGCCGATGATCGAGGTCTCAGACGCCCAGGTAGCCCCGATCAGCCCCATCTCGCGTTTGAGGCCAACATCTGCCGGTCTGGTAGCGGTGGCTACTTGCTCGGTTGCCATGCTCGAACCTTCTTTCGGGTCCGCATACGTGGGCCATACGGCCGTGGAGTAGGGCTCATGGTAATGATCGTCAAACAGGCTGAGAAGGAGTCGTCGGCTTCATTTCGGTAACGCGGGTCACGATCCGTTCGCATCGAGATACGCATTGCTGTCCCTGGCGGCGGCCCCGCCGCCCACGGCTAACTGCAGGTAAGAGGCAGGTAGCCGGGAGTACCAGAATCCACGGCCGAGCGGGCCGGCGGTTACCGGGAATTCAGATGGCGGCGTGCGAGGTCTGGCCGGATTCCTGGCTGCGCCGCCGGTCGCGGAGCGGGGTGACCGTACCGGTGCCCGCGCAGCGGTCCCCGCAGTAACTCTGGGTCCGGCCCGCGGTCAGATCCACGAAGACGTTGCCGCAGGACGCGGCCTCGCACCGGCGGAGCCGGTCGGTACCCAGTTCGGTGACCACCCGGGTCAGGCCGAGCACGGCGCCCGCGGCGTACTGGTCGGCCGCCGAGCCACTCACGGCGTGGTGCAGGTGCCAGGGCTGGCCGTCGTGCCGGGCGATCTCCGGGTGGATCGGATGCCGGGCCAGCAGCGCGTTCAGCCGGGACGCCGCATCCTCGTCGTTCCCGGCGATGCAGGCGGCGAAGATCAGCCGGAGCTCGGTGCGCAACTGCCGGAGCGCGTCCAGGTCGCCTGGCATGATCTGGGCACGCGGATAGGCCCGGTCCACCGTCAGGGTACGAAACGCCTCGATGGTGGCAGGCTCATCCTGACGGCCGTCGCCAGCGTCGCCCGTGTTAACCAAGCGCACCGCCAGCTCGGCATAGGAGGTGAGATCCACTCCGGTCCTTTGGCTGCTGGGGACATCAGGGTCCGCTTCCCCGCACCCGAGTATGGCACAGACTTACTTATCCGGCCGGCCGTTCAGAGCGGATGGTCAGGTTATGTGCAGCCGCCCTGCCCACGGAGCGGTCACCCGGGAACGCTAAGGTGCGGCCCATGTTCGCTGTAACTGCCGCACGCATCGACCCCGATGTCCCGCTGGCCGGGCTGGAGCTTGGCGACCATCCGGAACCGGCGCCGGAACCCGGCTGGACCACGGTCACGGTCCGGGCCGCCGCGCTCAATCACCATGACGTGTGGAGCCTGCGCGGGGTGGGCCTGGCCGCGGACCGGCTGCCCATGGTGCTCGGCTGTGACGCGGCCGGGATCGACCAGGACGGCAACGAGGTCGTAGTCCATTCGGTGATCGGTGACCCGGCCAAGGGGGACGGCGACGAGACCCTCGATCCCGGGCGGTCGCTGCTCTCCGAGCGCTACGACGGGACGTTCGCCGAGCGAGTGGCCGTCCCCCGGCGCAACCTGGTGCCCAAGCCCGCCGCGCTGTCCTTCGCCGAAGCCGCCTGCCTGCCCACCGCCTACCTGACCGCGTACCGGATGCTGTTCGGCAAGTCCGGCCTGCAGCCCGGGTCCACCGTGCTGGTCCAGGGGGCCGGCGGCGGCGTCGCGACCGCGCTGATCGTGCTCGGCCGGGCCGCGGGATTCCGGATCTGGGCCACCAGCCGGAGCGAGGAGAAGCGGGAGCGGGCGCTGGAACTCGGCGCCGACCAGGTCTTCCCGGCCGGCGCCCGGCTCCCGGAACGGGTCGACGCGGTGCTGGAAACGGTCGGCGAGGCGACCTGGGCGCACTCGCTGCGCGCGCTGCGCCCCGGCGGCCGGATCGTAGTGTCCGGGGCGACCAGCGGCGCGGTGCCGCCGGCCGAGCTCAGCCGGGTGTTCTTCCTGCAGCTGTCCATCGTCGGCTCGACCATGGGCACCCGGGCCCAGCTGGGCCGGCTGGCCCAGTTCCTGGTGCAGACCGGGGTTCGGCCCAAGATCGACCGGGCGCTGCCGCTGGCCGAGGCGCGGGACGGCTTCGCCGCGATGATCAACGGCGACCTGTTCGGCAAGGTGGTATTTGAGGTGTAGCGGCGATCGGGATCCGGGGCGGCGGCTGGCCGCCGCCCCTCGCGCGCAGCGCGATCGGGACTGTTGAGCTTCCGGAGCCGGTCCCGGCGGGCTCTGCCGGCCTCGGCCGAAGGGCGATCGGGGGGTCCGGGGGGTCGTCCCCCCGGAAATTATTGCTGGTAGCTGTCCAGGAACGTGCTCACCCGGGTGATGGCGTCGTCCAGCACGTCCACCCCGGCCAGGAACACCAGCCGGAGGTGGTCCGGTGTATCCAGGTTGAACCCGGTGCCGTGGGAGAGCAGCAGGTGCTGCTGCTCCAGCAGGTCGATGACCAGTTGCTGGTCGTCAGAGATCTTGTGGACGTCTGGGTCGAGCCGGGGGAACACGTACAGCGCGCCCTGTGGCTTGACGCAGTCCACGCCGGGGATCTCGTTGAGCCGGCGCCACGCGAAGTCCCGCTGCTCGCGCAGCCGGCCGCCAGGCTGCAGCAGCGCGGTAATGCTCTGCAACCCGCCGAGCGCGGTCTGGATCGCGTACTGGGCTGGCACGTTCGGGCACATCCGCATGTTGGCCAGCAGTTCCAGGCCCTCCAGGTAGCCGGCCGCCTCGCGGCGCGGCCCGCTGACCACCAGCCAGCCGGACCGAAAGCCCGGCGCGCGGTAGGTCTTGGACAGCCCGGACAGGGTGAGTACGACCAGGTCGGGGGCGAGCGCCGCGGTGGACTCGTGCGCCGCGCCGTCGTAAAGGATCTTGTCGTAGATCTCGTCGGCCAGCACCAGCAGGCCATACTGCCGGGCCAGGCCGAGCAGGCCCTGCAGCGTGTCAGGTGAGTACACGGCCCCCGTAGGGTTGTTCGGGTTGATGATCACTAGTGCCCGGGTGTGCTCGTTGATCTTCGCGGCCACGTCCTCCAGGTCTGGGGCCCAGCGGCCTGCTCGTCGCAGCGGTAGTGCGCGGCCCGGCCGCCGCACAGGTGCACCGCGCCGGTCCACAGCGGGTAGTCCGGGCTCGGCACCAGGACCTCGTCGCCCGGGTCCAGCAGCGCCTGCAGCGCCATCACGATCAGCTCGGACACGCCGTTGCCCAGGTAGACGTCGTCCGGCCCGACCCCGGTCACGCCCAGGGTGGTGTAGTACTGGGCTACCGCCAGCCGAGCCGGGTAAATCCCGCGGGCGTCGCTGTACCCCTGTGCCTCGCCGATGTTGTGCACCAGGTCGTGCACCACGCTCTCCGGCGTGTGCAGGCCGAACGGCGCCGTGTTGCCGATGTTCAGCTTGAGGATCTGGTGCCCCTCGGCCTCCAGTTGCCGCGCCCGGCGCAGCACCGGCCCCCTGATGTCGTAGCGGACATTGCTGAGCCTGCTAGCCTGCGGCACCGACACGCGAACCTCCTGATCCCGGGCTGGTCCCGGACCTGCCCAGGCCGGCGGTCGGCACGGCGGCGGTCACGGAGTGAGATGCAGCCTATCTTCGCGCAGCGGCACACCTGCCGTGAACTGGTTTGCGGCCTCCCCGCCGCCCCGGGAACCTGGTCAGCTGTCCTCGTCCGGGGGCGGGTCGTCGCCGGGCCGGCTGGTCTTGCCGCCGAACACCTCGGCCTTGATCCGGGCCAGCGCGTCGTCCAGGATGACGCGCAGGTCGGTGGCGGCTTCCTCGCTGACCGCCTGGGCGTGCGCGGCCGCGTCGCGCAACTCCCGGGTGAAGTGCCGGGCCAGTTGCTCCAGGTCGGGCAGCGCGCCCGGGTCGGCCCAGGGCGGGCCTCCGTGCGGCCAGCCGCGGCGCCCGGGCCAGTCGGCCCAGGACTGCCAGTCCCAGCCGCCCCGGCCGCGGCCGCCCCGGCGCTGGCCGCCCTGGCCTGAGCCGCCCTGGCCTGGGCCGCCCGGGCCTGGGCCGTGGCGCTCCCAGCCGCCGTGCTGGCCCTCGTCCTGCTCGCCGCGTTCCCCGTTGAGCCGGTCCTGCTCCTCGTCCACCTGGTCCTGCTGTTCGTCCAGCTGGTCCTGCTGCTCAACCAGCCGGTCCTGCTCTTCGCCGAGGCGGTCCTGCTCGGCCTCCAGCCGCTCGGCCGCCGCGCCCTCGTCCGGGGCGCCTGGCTGACTGCGTGCTTCGTCCAGCCGGGCCTGCTCGGCGGCTACCCGGTCCTGCTCGGCGGCCAGCCTGGCCCGCTCCGCGTCCAGCCGGGCCTGCTCGGCGTTCAGCCGGTCCTGCTGCTGATCGAGCCGGTCCTGCTCGGCGGCCAGCCGGTCGGCGGGATCGTCGGCCGCGGCCGCCCAGGAGTCACCCCGTGATCCCGGACCCCTCTCCTGCCGGGCCCTGGCCCGGGCCCGCCGGGCGGCGTCCCGTTCCCGGCGGGCCGCTTCCCGGGCCCGCCACGGCTCGTCCCGGCCCGGCCGGCTGTCCTGGTGGCCGGGCGGTGGGCCGCCGCGGTGCTGCATGTCCCGGGCCGCCCAGGTCAGTTCCTCGCGCAGGTTACGCACCGTTTCCCGGACGTCCTCGGTCACCTCGCGGGCGATGTCCCGTACCGACGCGGTGATCTCCGCTTCCAGATCGGTGAGGTCCGCGGACCGGCTGCGCAGTTCCTCCCGGCCCTTCTCGGTGATCCGGTACACCTTCCTGCCGTCGGCTTCGTCGTGGGTGACCAGGCCCTCTTCTTCCAGCCGGGCCAGCCGCGGGTAGATGGTGCCGGGTGACGGCGCGTAGACGCCCATGAACCGGTCCTGCAGCAGCCGGATCACCTCGTAGCCGTGCCGGGGCGACTCGTCCAGGAGCTTGAGCAGGTAGAGCCGGAGCCGGCCGTGCCGGAAAACAGGGCTCATCGTGACCCTCCCGGAGTGCTGGCCGCCTGCCGGACTCGCCCAGGCTCATCCCGCTGCAACAGTGTGACCTGGCCTGACATGGTAGTCACCGAGAGCTTGCCGACGCCGTCGCCGCTGCCGAGCTGCCCATTCAGCGTGTTCGCGCCGGGCTGCCCGCCGGGGCTGAGGCCGCCGAACTCGCTCTGCACCCGCCCGGCCGCGGACCGCAGGGCCACCGAGGCGTTCGTGTCGGCTGACAGCCGGATCGCGACCGCGCCGGACACCGTGCCGACCTGGAGCCGGGCGTCCCGCTCCAGGTCGATGTCCGCGGTGACCCGGCCACTGACCGTCTTGG
Organism: uncultured Actinomycetes bacterium; assembly: GCA_963834705.1. Lineage (GTDB taxonomy): Bacteria > Actinomycetota > Actinomycetes > Streptosporangiales > Streptosporangiaceae > RYN-230. The sequence goes on along the minus strand of CAWICV010000012.1, from coordinate 580,984 downwards.
CGTCCAGCCGCCCCACCGACCCGTCGGCCAGGGTGAGATCGCCGGACACCGAGTTGAAGCCGATCCGGCCGCCGATGCCCTGGGCCTCGATGTCGCCGGACACCGTGTTCGCCTCCACTGTGCCGGTCACGCCGTCCAGGGTGACGTTCCCGGACACGCTGCGCACTGACGTCTTGGCGGCGATCCCGGACACGATCGCGCCCGCGTTCACCACGCCCAGCTGGACCGGGCAGTCCTTGGGCACGGTGACCGTGATCGCCGCCGAGTGCCGCTGCGGCCGCAGCCAGCCGAGCAGCCCGTCCCAGGTGAGGTCCTCGTAGCTGACGGTCAGCACGCCGTCTTCGTGGCTGACCAGCAGCGGCTGCCCGGCGATGCTGTCGATGTCCAGGCAGGCCCGCTCGTCCGTGCTCAGCACGGCCACCGACCCGGAGACCGCCCGCACCCGCAGCGCGGTTACCTGGTCAAAGTCGAGCGTGGTCGGTGTGCCCACGGTCCAGTGCGACATGGTGTGGTCCTCTCTGGGGGTCCACACAAACGATATATCGCGTTCCCGCAAAGTCAAGATGTATCGCGACTCACCGAGCGGGCGCTGGCGTTAACCGTCCTCGTCGTCGAGCCGGGCCAGCCAGGTGGCCAGCCGGTCCACGGTCGCCTCGGCGTCGGGGAACTGGTCGATGAACTCGCTCAGCCGCTCGGCCAGCCAGTTCAGGCTGACCTCATCGGCGCCGCGCCGGGTTTGCAGCTCCTCGATGCCCCGGTCGGTGAAGTACATGGCTCGCTCACCCCTGGCCGGCGGCTTCGGCCACCACCCGCTCGTGCTCGGCCTTGTGTGCGGCGGCCGAGCCCACCGCGGGCGCCGAGCTGGGCGGGACCGAGATCCGGCCGATCTGGCGGCCCAGAATGTCCGGGAGCTTGAGCGCCATGGTCGGCCAGGCGCCCATGTTGGCCGGTTCCTCCTGGACCCAGGTGACCTCCGCGCCGGCCGGGTAGCGGCCCAGCTCGGTGAGCAGGTCCGCGTCCGGCACTGGGTACAGCCGCTCCAGCCGGACGACCGCGGTGTCCGTCCGGCCCTCCTTGTCCCGCCGCGCGGCCAGGTCGTAGTACACCTTGCCCGAGCAGAGCAGCACCTTCCGCACGCCGGCCGGGTCCAGGCCGGCTTCATCCCCGATCACCGGATGGAACGCCCCCGCGGAGAACTCAGCCACCGGGGAGGTGGCCTCCTTGAGCCGCAGCATCGACTTGGGCGTGAACACCACCAGCGGGGTCCGCCGGCCGGACAGCGCCTGCCAGCGGAGCAGGTGAAAGTAGTTGGCCGGGGTGGTCGGCAGCGCAACGGTCATGTTGCCCTGGGCGCACAGGCCGAGGAACCGCTCGATCCGGGCCGAGGAGTGGTCCGGGCCCTGGCCCTCGTAACCGTGCGGCAGCAGCAGCACCACGCTGGACTGCTGGCCCCACTTCTGCTCCCCGGAGCTGAGGAACTCGTCCAGGATCGTCTGCGCGCCGTTGACGAAGTCGCCGAACTGGGCCTCCCAGCAGACCAGGGCGTCCGGCCGGGCCACCGAGTAGCCGTACTCGAAGCCGACCGCGGCGTACTCGGACAGCAGCGAGTCGTACACGTGGAACCGGGCGGTGGCCGAGTTGAACGCGCGCAGCGGGGTGTGCTCCGCGCCCGTGTGCCGGTCCACCAGGACCGCGTGCCGCTGGCCGAACGTGCCGCGCCGGGTGTCCTGGCCGACCAGCCGCACCGGGTGCCCGTCCATCAGCACCGACCCGAACGCGAGCAGCTCACCGGTGGCCCAGTCGACGGCGCTGCGCTCGATCATCGTCGCCCGGCGGGCCAGCAGCGGCTGCAGCCGGGGATGCGGGGTGAACCCGTCCGGCAGGTTGAGCTGGGTGTCCACAATCTGCTTGATGGCTTCCTCGGAGATCGCGGTCGGCGTGTCCGGGTGCACGATCGGGAACTGCGCCGTGGTGGCCGGCCGGACCACGGCGCCCGGGTCCATTGGCCGCTTGGCCGCCTCCCGGGTCTCGGTGAAGGCCCGCTCCAGGTGCTGCTGGTAGTCGCGCAGCGCCTGCTCGGCCTCTTCCATGGTGATGTCGCCCCGGCCGATCAGCGACTCGGTGTACAGCTTGCGGGTGGACCGCTTGACGTCGATCAGGTCATACATCAGCGGCTGGGTGAACGACGGGTTGTCCGCCTCGTTGTGCCCGCGGCGCCGGTAGCAGATCAGGTCGATGACCACGTCCTTGCGGAACTGCTCCCGGTAGGCGAAGGCGAGCCGGCCCACCCGCACCACGGCCTCCGGGTCGTCCCCGTTGACGTGGAAGATCGGCGCCTGGATCATCCGGGCCACGTCGGTGGCGTACACGCTGGACCGGGACTCCGCGGGCGCGGTGGTAAAGCCGACCTGGTTGTTCACCACGATGTGCACGGTGCCGCCGGTGCGGTAGCCGCGCAGCTGGGACAGGTTCAGCGTCTCGGCCACCACGCCCTGCCCGGCGAACGCGGCGTCCCCGTGGATCAGCACTGGCAGCACGGTGAAGCCGGGCTCGCCCTTGTCGATGATGTCCTGCTTAGCCCGGACGACGCCCTCCAGCACCGGGTCCACCGCCTCCAGGTGGCTCGGGTTGGCCACCAGCGAGGTCGGGATCGTCGCGCCGTCGCTCGCGGTGAAGACGCCGCTCGCGCCGAGGTGGTACTTCACGTCGCCGGAGCCATGCGTGCTGCGCGGGTCCAGGTTGCCCTCGAACTCCTGGAAGATTTGCGCGTAGGACTTGCCCACGATGTTGGCCAGCACGTTCAGCCGGCCACGGTGCGCCATGCCGAGGACAGCCTCGTCCAGGTGCGTCCGGGCGGCCTCGGTCAGTACCGCGTCGAGCAGCGGGATCAGCGACTCGCCGCCCTCCAGTGAGAACCGGCGCTGACCGACGTACTTGGTCTGCAGGAACATCTCGAACGCCTCGGCCACGTTCAGCCGGGACAGGATCTGCACCTGCTCGTCGTGCCCGGCCCGGTCGTGCGGCCGCTCGACCCGGGCCTGGATCCAGGCCCGCTCCTCCGGGTTCTGGATGTGCATGTACTCCACCCCGACGGTGCGGCAGTAGGAGTCGCGCAGCACGCCCAGGATCTCGCGCAGCTTCATCAGCGGCTTGCCGCCGAACCCGCCGGTGGCGAACGTCCGCTCCAGGTCCCACAAGGTCAGCCCGTGCTGGTTGATGTCCAGGTCCGGGTGCCGCCGCTGCTTGTACTCCAGCGGGTCGGTGTCGGCCATCAGGTGGCCGCGCACCCGGTACGCGTGGATGAGCTCGTGCACCCGGGCCGACTTGGTGATGTCGTCCTCGTGCCCGGCCGGGATGTCCCGCACCCAGCGGATCGGCTCGTAGGGAATCTTGAGGGCCTGGAACACATCGTCCCAGAAGCCGCCCTCGCCGAGCAGCAGGCTGTGGATGTGCCGGAGGAAGTCGCCGGACTGCGCGCCCTGGATGATCCGGTGGTCATAGGTCGAGGTCAGCGTGACGGCCTTGCTGATCGCCAGCCGGGCCATGGTCTCCTCGGCGGCGCCCTGGTAGGCGGCGGGATACTCCATCGCTCCCACGCCGACGATGCAGCCCTGGCCGGCCATCAGCCGCGGCACCGAGTGCTCGGTGCCGATCGTGCCCGGGTTGGTCAGCGTGATCGTGGTACCGGCAAAGTCCTCGACAGCCAGCTTGCCGCTGCGGGCCCGCCGGACCACGTCCTCGTAGGCCATCCAGAACTGGCGGAAGTCCATGCTCTCCGCGGCCTTGACCGCGGGCACCAGCAGCTGCCGCGACCCGTCCTTGGCCGTCACGTCGATGGCCAGGCCCAGGTGGACGTGTTCCGGCTGGACCATGGCGGGCTTGCCGTCCACTTCGGCGTAGGCGAAGTTCATCTCCGGCGCGGTGGCCAGTGCGCGGACCACCGCGAACCCGATCAGGTGGGTGAACGAGACCTTGCCGCCCCGGCCGCGGGCCAGGTGGTTGTTGATCACGATGCGGTTGTCGATGAGCAGCTTGGCCGGTACCGAGCGGACGCTGGTCGCTGTGGGCACGGCCAGGCTGGCGGTCATGTTGACCGCGGTGCGGGCGGCCGCGCCGCGCAGCCGGGCGGTGCTGGCCGCCGCCGGAGCTGGGGCGGCCGGGCTGGCGGGCTTGGCGGCGGGCGGAGCGGCCGGCGCCACGGCGGGTGCCGGAGTGCCCGCGGCCGGGCCAGGCGGTCCAGACGCGGCCGCAGGGGCGGCCGGTGCGGGCGGCGCGGCGGCGGGCGGCTGGCCCGGCTCGGCGGTGTCCCCTGGCGGCCGGGCCGCGGTGGCAGTGCCCGCGGGCGGGGTGTAGTCGGCGAAGAAATTCCACCAGGCCATGTCCACCGAGCCGGGATCGGTCAGGTAGCGCTGGTAGAGCTCATCCACCAGCCATTCATTGGGCCCGAAGTCGGTGGCCGCGCCATCGGCATGCTCGGCTGCCCCGCCAGGATGGCTGGCTCCGGCCCGGCTGGCTCCGCTGCGGCCCACTTCCGGGCCGGCGGTCTTTGCTTCGTTGAGGTCCGCGGATTGCGGTGACTCAGAAGACACGGCGGACATCGCCCTCTTCGATGGTGGATTCCTGTCCCTACCCCGGCGACCAAGGCTACCGCCGCGGCACAGCCCGGAGGTCGGGCCACACCTCATGATCGCCCTGACATGCGCTCCCTGTCATGTGGTGAGAGCCAGTTCACATAGGGTCCCTTAGGCACGATGCGGCTTGGGTTGATCCAATCCTGGGTCTGGTAGTAGTGCCGCTTGATCTGGACGAAGTCGGTCGTGTCGCCGAACCCAGGCGTCTGGTACAGGTCGCGGGCGTACCCCCACAGCCCGGGGTAGTCCACCAGCCGGTTCAGGTTGCACTTGTAGTGCGTGTAATAGACAGCATCAAAGCGGGCCAATGTTGGGTATAGCCGCACGTCGGCCTCGGTAATGCTGTTGCCCAGCAGGTACCGGCGCCGGAGCAGCCGCTCCTCCAGCGCGCTCAGCGTGCTGAACAGCGCGTCGAACGCCTCCTCGTACACGGCCTGGCTGGTGGCCAGCCCGGCCTTGTACACGCCGTTGTTGACCGCGTGGTAGATCAGCGTGCTCAGCGCGTCGATCTCGGTGCGCTGCTGCACCGGGTACAGGTCGGGCGCGCCGGGCCGGTGGTAGCCGCGGAACTCGGTCTCGAAGGACGTGGTGATCTGCTGGAAGTCGTTGTCCACGATCCGCTGGCTGCGGGTGTCCCAGACGAATGGCACGGTGAACCGGCCCCGGTACCCCGGATCAGTGATCATGTACAGGTCGGACACGAACCGGGCACCGGTCACCGGGTCGACCCCGCCGTTGCTGGCTGGGAAGCGCCAGCCGCGTTCGTCCCGGATCGGGTCCACCAGGGTGAGCCCGATCACCCGGTCCAGGCCGAGCAGCCGGCGCACGATGAGCGCGCGGTGGGCCCACGGATCGGCCAGCGACGCATACAACTGGTAACGCCCGGGTTCTGCCAGGTACCCGCTCGATCCGTCCCCCGTGATCCGCGTGGCGAAGACGTTCGCCTGGCGGATGAATCCGGCCGATGGCAGGACTTCAGGACCAGTCTCGGGAGTAACTGGCATCCTCCTCCTTTCCCGGCGGGCGCAGGTTTGGTGCTGTCCGAATTGTCAGCAAATGATGGCCGGCCGGGCGGCTGGAGGGAAGAGGCCGGCCTGGCGGGCCGTGTCCGGGCAAACCGCCCGGGCCCAGTGGCTAGCATCGCATCCGAAAGCCCCCGGATTCCGGGATAGTGCGAGGTCATCCCGGAATGGATCAGGGCGGGCCGGCCGGCGACAGGGAGTGGCCAGGTGGCAGCAGAAGGGGCCGGAAGGTGACGTCGATCACCACCGAACTGGCCCAGCTGAGCGGTCCGCTGGCCTATCTGCTGGTGGCCGCGCTGGTGTTCGGTGAGACAGCCATTTTCCTCGGCTTCGTCATCCCGGGCGAGACGGCGGCCGTGCTCGGCGGCGTGCTGGCCAGCCGGGGCCGGGTGTCCCTGCTCCTCCTAATGCTGGTGGTGGTGCTGGCCGCCATCGTCGGCCCGCTGGTCGGCTACGAGATCGGCCGGCATCTCGGCGGGCGGCTGCTGGCCCGGCCCCGGCTGCGCCGGGTGGCGGGCGGGGTGGACCGGGCCCAGTCGGTGCTGCACCGGCGGGGCGCGATGGCCGTGTTCCTCGGCCGGTTCATCGCTGTGCTGCGGGCCATGATGCCCGCCGTCGCGGGCACCACCCGGCTGCCGTACCGCACGTTCGTCCTCTACAACGTGCTCAGTGCGGTGCTCTGGGGCGTCGGGTACTGCCTGCTCGGCTATGCCGCCGGGTCCGCGTACGCGGCCATCGAGCGCACCGTCGGCACCGGCGTGGCCATCGCGATCGCGGCCGCGGTACTCGGGGCGGTGGTCTTCTGGCTGGTCCGGCGGCACCGCAGGGACCGGGTCAGCGCCCACTCCGACACTTAGGACATAGGTAAGCCGACCGATGTCTCGGGCCATCCCGGCCGGCCACGGTGAGTCCAGGCACCGCATGACAGGTGTGGACAAGAGAGGCCGCGCGCGGGCCGGGTGGAGAAAACAGCACACAGGGAAGATTTCCTCCCCCAGCCACCGTCACGGCCCCGGGCCGGGCCAGCGCCCGTGCCTACCATGGATGACCGGGAGGTGGCGGAAAGTGCGCGAGTTCGGTGAGCTCGAGTCCGCGATTATGGATGTGGTGTGGGCCGGTGACCGGGCCTATCTGGTCCGGGAGGTCCGCGAGCGGCTGTCCTACAACCGGCCCGTCGCGTACACGACCGTGATGACGGTCATGAACATCCTGTACAACAAGAGTGTGCTGTGCCGGGAGAAGCACGGCCGGGCCTGGCGGTACTGGCCGGTGGAGTCCCGGGAGGAGCATGACGCCCGGCTGATGTCCGAGGTGCTCCGCTCCGGTGGTGATCAGCGGATCACCATGCTCCGGTTCGTAGAACGAGTCAATGAGGAGGAGCGGGAGAGCCTGCGCAGCGCCATGCTCGACATGGCCGGGCAGCTCGCCGCGTCCTAGCACGCCGGTCCGGTCGCGCTACCCGCCAGCCCGCGCGCCCGGGGGTCCGGGGGTCCGCCCCCCGGACTAGAACCGACCAAAGACATCCTCGCGCCGGTGCTCCAGGCATGGCAGCCGGTCCCGGACCCGTGCGGTGAGCGTGGGGTCCACCTCGCCGCAGCCGACCCCGGGGAACAACCCCAGGTCCAGCCGGACGGTGCCCATCGGGTCCACCAGCATGCTCCGGCCGATGCCAGTGGGTGCCCGGGTGGGTGGTGAATCCGGGTCAGGCACCTGCCCGGCGGCCGCGACCCAGACCGTGTTCTCGATGGCCCGGGCCCGCACCAGGGTGACCCAGTGCTCTTCCTTCAACGGGCCGGCGGCCCAGGCGGCCGGCACGACGAGCAGGTCCGCGCCGCGGGCCACCAGGTTCCGGGCCAGTTCCGGGAACCGGATGTCGTAACAGGTGAGCACGCCGACCCGGAGCCCGGCCAATTCGGCCAGCACCGGCTCGGCGCCCGGCGCGACCACCTTGGACTCGGCCTCACCAAGCGAGTCGAACAGGTGGATCTTCCGGTACGCGGCCAACCGCTGGCCGGCCGGGCCATAGCCGACCGCGGTGTTGTACACCCGGCCGTCCGGCGCGGGCTCGAACACCCCGGCCACCAGGGCTACCCCGGTGCGGTGGGCCGCGGCGGCCAGCCCGGCGCCGAACGGGCCGTCCAGCGGCTCGGCCACCGCCTGCAGGTCGGTGCCGAACCGGGCCTGTGTCGCTTCCGGGAACACGGCCAGCTCCGCGCCCTGGCCCGCGGCACTCTCCAGCGCCCCGCGCACCCGTCCCAGGTTGACCACAGGATCCGGGCTAACCGGCAGCTGACACAACGCGATACGCATGCCTGCAGGCTAAACGATCAACCGCCCGAACCGGCAGTGCCGCCCAAGTGCGGACCCCCGGACCGCCGCCAGGGACCGCCGCCGACCGACCGACGAGCGAGGAATGAGCGAGGAGGGAAGGAGGCGGCTTTAAGCGCCCCCGGAGGCGCAATACTGGCAGCGTGGCAACATCCTCGAACAGGCCCCTGCTGAACCAGCGGCTGGCCGGGCTGGGCACGACCATCTTTGCTGAGATGTCCGCGCTGGCGCTGACCACCGGGTCGGTCAACCTGGGCCAGGGCTTCCCGGACACCGACGGCCCGGCCGAGATCGCGGCGGCCGCCGCGGCCGCGATCATGGAAGGCCGGGGCAACCAGTACCCGCCCGGCCCGGGTATCCCCGAGCTGCGGCACGCGGTGGCCGCGCACCAGAAGCGGTTCTACGGGGTGGACCTGAACCCGGACACCGAAGTGCTGGTCACCGCGGGCGCCACCGAGGGGATCGCGGCCGCGCTGATCGCGCTGATGGAGCCGGGAGACGAGGCGATCGCGTTCGAGCCGTACTACGACTCCTACGCCGCCTGTGTGGCCATGGCGGGCGGGACCCGGGTGCCGGTCACGCTCCGGCCGCCCAGCTTCCGGCCTGACCTGGCCGCACTCCGCGCGGCCATCACCCCACGCACCCGGCTCCTCCTGCTGAACACGCCGCACAACCCGACCGGGGCCGTGTTCAGCCGGGCCGAACTGACCGAAATCGCCGGGCTGGCCTGCGAGCATGACCTGCTGGTGGTGTCCGACGAGGTGTACGAGCACCTGATCTTCGACGGAGAGCACGTGCCGATCGCCACCCTGCCCGGGATGCGCGAGCGCACCGTGACGATCAGCTCCGCGGCCAAGACGTTCTCCTTTACCGGCTGGAAGATCGGCTGGGTGACCGGGACCCGGGAACTGGTCACCGCGGTGCGCACGGTCAAGCAGTTCCTCACCTACGTCACTGGCGGGCCGTTCCAGTACGCGGTGGCCCAGGCCCTGGCGCTGCCCGACGCCTACTTCGCCGCGATCAGCGAGGACCTGCGGGGGAAGCGGGACCTGCTCTGCGCCGGGCTGGCCGAGGTCGGGTTCGAGGTGTACCAGCCGGCCGGCACCTACTTCGTGACCACGGATATCCGGCCGCTCGGCGAGACCGGCGGGATGGATTTCTGCCGCCGGCTGCCCAGCCAGGCGGGTGTGGTGGCCATCCCCAGCTCGGTGTTCTACGACAACGAGGCGGCCGGCCGCAGCCAAGTGCGGTTCGCGTTCTGCAAGCGGGACGAGGTGCTGCGGGAAGCGATCGCTAGGCTGGCTTGGCTCCGGCGAGGCGGGGCGCCCCGCAGGGGTGTGCCCGCCGAGCCGGCGCCCCCGGGGGCTGGGGGGTCCGGGGGTAGTCCCCCGGGGGAGCAGAGCGGGGGGTCGTCCCCCCGGGCAGACAATGGCTAGCGCCGAGACGGACGGAGCGCCGGACGACCTGTTCGGCGCGGGACTGTACGCGGCACTGGGCGGGGCTGGCAACCTGGTCTTCTCGCCGGCCAGCATCGGCACCGCGCTGCGGATGACGCTGCTCGGCGCGCGCGGGGAGACGGCCGGGCAACTCGCCGCCACGCTGCGCCTGGCCAAGCCGCAGGACGCGGCGGCCGGCCTGCTGGAGACCTGCGCCCTGCTGGACGGCGTGGCCGCCGGCGACCTCATACTGCGCGCGCCGAACACAGTCTGGGTACAGTCCGGGCTGCCGCTGCAGCCGGACTTCACCGCGGCGCTGGCCCAGGCGGCTTGCGCCCAGCTCCGGGCGGCCGACTTCATCCAGGCGGCCGGCCCGGCCCGGCAGCAGATCAACGACCTGATCGCTGAGCAGACCGCAGGGAAGATCACCGGCCTGATCCCGCCCGGCGCCATCAGCGTGGCCACCCGCCTCGTGCTGGCCAGCGCCGTGTACCTGAAGGCCGCCTGGACGTACCCGTTCCCGCCCGGCGCGACCCAGGACGCCCCGTTCTACCCGGCGCCCGGCACCGGGCAGCCGGTGCCCACCATGCGGCTCCGGGAGCGGCTGCGCTACCTGCGCGGCGACGGCTACCAGGTGGTGGAGCTGCCTTACACCGGGCAGCGGCTCGGCATGGTCATCGTGCTGCCCGACGGGCCGCCGGCGCCGGTCGAGTCCCGGCTGGCCCGCGACGGCCTGGGCGGCCTGCTGGCCGGGCTGGCCACCCGCCAGGTCACCCTGGCGCTGCCGAGGTTCCGGGTGACCGGCCAGTTCAGCCTCGGTTCCGTGCTGGCCGCGCTGGGCATGCCGCTGGCGTTCACCAGCCGGGCCGACTTCACCGGCATCACCACCGTCCAGCCGGTGCACATCAGCGGCGTCGTGCACCAGGCCTATCTCGACGTGGCCGAGCAGGGCACCGAGGCAGCCGCGGCCACCGCCGTGGTGATCAGGGCGGCGGCCCGGGTGATGATCCCCGACCCACTGGTCGAGCTGACCGTGGACCGGCCGTTCCTGTTCGCCATCACCGAGCTGGCCAGCGGGCTGCCGCTGTTCCTCGGCCGGGTCACCGACCCTGCGGTGTTAGCCCGGGGGGACGACCCCGCGGGCCCCCCGATCGCCGCGGCGCGCCGAGCGGCGGCAAGCCGCCGCAGGCTGGCCTGAAAATGCCCTGCCTGCGAAACTGGCAAATATGAGACCTGACGGGCTGCACCATGTTTCGCTCAACGTCCGTGACGTCCCAGCGGCGCTCGGCTTCTACACGCAGGTGCTCGGCCTGACCGAGCGCACCGACCGGCCGGACTTCAGCTTCGGCGGTGCCTGGCTCGACGCCGGCGGCCAGCAGATCCACCTCATCGAGGCGGACGTCCCGCCGCCCCTCGGCCAGCACTTCGCGCTGGCCGTGTCCGACCTGGATGCGGTGGTGGCGGAACTGCGCGGGCAGGGGGTCACGGTCACGGATCCGGTGCCGGTCGGCACCGGACGGCAATCGTTCCTGGAGGACCCGGCCGGCAACCGGGTCGAGCTGCAGGAACCCGCGCACTGACCTGGCCGTGGCCCTAACCTGTGCGGGTGCTCCCACTGCTGCTCGTCGCAGCCTCGGTTGGCCTGGGCAACCTGGCCGCGGCCATCGGTATCGGCTTTGCCGGGGTCACCACGGCGACCAGGCTGCGAGTGGCGCTGGTATTCGGCGCGTTCGAGACCGGGATGCCGGTCATCGGCCTGGTCATCGGGGCCGGGGTGGCCACCGGCATCGGCCACCTGGCGCGCTGGGCCGGCGCCGGCCTACTGATCGTCGTGGGCGGCATCACGGTGCTCCGGGCGCTGCGCCAGCCGGGCTGGCCGCCGGCGGCGCGCCGGGCGTGCACCCGGCATACACCACGGGCGTGGGCAAGCTGATCGTCACCGCGTTCGCGCTCAGCCTGGACAACCTGGCCGCCGGGTTCGCGCTCGGCACGCTGCATGTCAGCGTGGCCGAGGCGGCCATCGTCATCGGGACGGTCAGCGTGCTGATGTCGCTGGCCGGGCTGGAACTCGGCGGCCGGCTCGGCGCCACGGCCGGCCGCCGCGGCGAGCAGATCAGCGGGGCCATCCTGGTCGCGGCCGGCGTCGCGCTGGCGGCCGGCGTGCTCTGACCGGCCGGCCCGCTGGCTCAGTCGGCCAGGCTGAGCGCGAGCCGCGGGCAGGACGCCACCGCGCGGCGGACCAGATCCTCTGCTTCGGCGGGCACCTCCCCGGGGGCGATGTGCAGGTAGTCCTCGTCGTCGAGGTCGAACACGCCGGGCGCCAGCCCGGCGCATACCCCGTTCGCCTCGCACAGGTCGCGATCGACCACCACCCGCATCGCCTTGCCCTCCTTCGCCAGAGTGTCCAGCGCCAGAGTGTCCAGCGCTACAGTACGTCCCGGCCCGCTCGTTGACAGCCCCCGTGGGCACCGCGCGCACGGGCCGCCCAGTACCACCAGCGAGCGTTCAGGAAAATTGGGTTTTGGGGTGCCGATGGGGATGCCAGCGGAACTACAGGCAGCAGCCGAGGCGGCCAGGGGGTTCATGCCGCCGGCCGAAGGGCTGGCCCTGTACGCGAGCGCGGCCGCCTACGCGGGCCGCGGCCCGATCCTGGAGATCGGCACCTACTGCGGCAAATCCACCATCTACCTGGCCGCCGCGGCCCGGCAGGCGGGCCAGCTGGTGATCACGGTGGATCATCACCACGGCTCGGAGGAGAACCAGCCGGGCTGGGAGTACCACGACCCGGCCCTGGTGGACGAGCGGACCGGGCGGCTGGACACGCTGCCCGGCTTCCGCGCCACGCTGGCCGCGACCGGCCTGGAGGACCGAGTCATCGCCGTGGTCGGCCGGTCGGCGCAGGTGGCCGGGCTGTGGCGGGCCCCGCTCGGCATGCTGTTCATCGACGGCGGGCACACCGACGAGGCAGCCCAGGCCGACTACACCAACTGGTCGCCCTGGGTCGCACCCGGCGGGGCGCTGGCCATCCACGACGTCTTCCCCGACCCGGCCGACGGCGGCCAGGCGCCGTACCGGATCTACCAGCGCGCGCTGGACTCAGCCGAGTTCACTGAGGTGTCGGTGCACGGCTCGCTGCGCGTGCTGGAGCGCACCGGCTAGCGCGGGCCGCGGGACGGGCGGCAGCGGGCCGAGAAGCAGTGCATGGCCGAGCCGGGCTCGGCCGGTGGCGGGGGCGGCACGTCGCGGAACATGGCCGCGGCCGGGGTGGCGCCGGACAGCACGTCGGCCGCCAGGATCATCGCGGCCGCCGTCCAGCTGCTCCGTTCGGCGGGGAAATGCTCCTGGTTGGCGAACTGCCACCCGGTCCAGTAGCCGCCGTCGCCGTCGCGCAGGTGCTGGATGTCGGCGAACGCCTGGCGGGCCCGCGCGTGCTCACCCACTGCGTCCAGCGCCATCACCAGCTCGCAGGTTTCCGCCCCGGTGATCCACGGCTGGTCCCGGACGCAGCGCACGCCCAGGCCGGGGACCACGAACTCGGCCCACTGCCCGTCCAGCCGGTCCAGCCCGGCCGGGCCGCGCACCGGGCCGGCCAGCACCGGGTAGTACCAGTCCATCGCGAACCGGCTCTTGTCCGCGAACGCCTCTGGATGGCCGGCCACCACGTGGCCCAGCCGGCCGGCGGCCAGTTCCCAGGCGGGCTGGGGCTGGCCCAGGTAATCGGCCAGCCAGACCGCGCAGCGCAGGCTCTGGTAGGTGCTGGCGCACCCGGTGAGCAGCGCGTAGCTGGCGGCGGTGCCGTCGGCCGCGTACTGCCAGAGGATCTCGCCCCGCGGCACCTGGAGGGAGAGCACGAACCCGATCGCCCGCTGCACCGTGGGCCACATCTGGGCCAGGAACGCCTCGTCCCCGGTGAGCTGGAATTCATGCCAGATGCCCACGGCGGCGTAGGCGGCCTGGTTGCTCTCCCCGCCGGCGTCGGTCACCGTGTCGCCGACGGTCCGTTTCGGCCACGAGCCGTCCGGGCGCTGGGTGTGCCGCAGCCAGTCGTAGGCCAGCCGGGCGGCGCCGGTCAGCCCGCACGCGGACAGCGCCATCGCGCACTCCACGTGATTCCACGCGTCGGTGTGCCCGTCCGGCCAGCTGATCGCCCCGGAGGGCGCCTGCCGGGCGGCGATGTGCTCGCCGGTGGCCAGCACCTCGGCGGCGGTCAGGATGCCGGCCAGCGCGGGTACCGGCCGGTCGGCCACGCCCGGGCCGGCCCCCGGGCCAGCGGCCGGCCCGGCTCCCGGGCTGGCTGGGGCGGACGGCCCGCGGCCCAGCGAGCTGGCCAGCGCCTCAGGCGGCGGCATGCGCCCGCTCGGTGGCCGGGACGGGGCGCTGCGCGCTGGGCGGGACGCCCGGTTTCTCCGCGTAGATGACCAGGCTCTTGCCGATCAGCGGGTTCAGCGCCTGCTCAGTCAGCCGGGTCACCGCGGGTCGCTTCATGATGTCCCAGACCAGCAGCCGGTGGTAGGCGCGGGCCAGCGGATGGTCGCCGCGGTGCACGCCGACCGCGCATTTCAGCCACCAGTACGGCGAGTGCAGGCCGTGCGCGTGATGGTGCCCGCCGACCCGCAGGCCGGCCGCGGTGAGCTTGGCTTCCATCTCGGCCCGGGTGTAGATCCGGACATGCCCGCCGGGTGTGTTGTGGTAGTCCTCGGACAGCCGCCAGCAGATCCGTTCCGGCAGCCAGGCCGGCACGGTGACGGCCAGCAGGCCGCCGGGGCGCAGCACCCGGGTGATCTCGGCCAGCGCCCGCTGGTCGGCGGGGATGTGCTCGAGCACCTCGGCCGCGATCACCCGGTCGAACGCCCCGTCCGGGAACGGCATCGCGGTCGCGTCCCCGCACGCCGTGCGGGCCGCCGCGCTGCCCCGGGTTTCGCCCGCCTCGTGCATGGCCGCGGCCATCTCGGCCACCCCGCGCAGCTCGGCGGCATCCGCGTCCAGCGCGACCACGGTGGCGCCGTGGCGCAGCGACTCGAAAGCGTGCCGCCCGGCCCCGCAGCCGAGGTCGAGCACCCGGTCACCCGGGCCGACCGGGAGCCGCCGGAAGTCGACGGTCAGCACGCCCGGGCTCCGTCCGCCTGGGCTCCGTTACCCGGGCCGGGCCGCTGGGCGACAGCGGCGCGGTACCGGTCTACGGTGGCCCGGGCCACGGCGGCCCAGGCGAACCGTTCCTGCACCCGCTGCCAGGCGGCCGCGCCCAGCCGATCCCGCTCGGCCGGTGCGTCGAGCAGGTCGCGGAGGGTGGCCGCGAGCTCGTCCGGGTTGCCCGGCTCGACCAGCCGGGCCGCGTCCCCGGTGACCTCGGGCAGCGCCCCGGTCCGGCTGGCCACCAGCGGCGTGCCGGAGGCCATGTGTTCCACCGCGGGCAGCGAGAAGCCCTCGTACAGCGACGGGACGACGGCGATCTCGGCGCTGGCGCACAGCTCGGCCAGCTCGGTGTCGCTGATCCCGTGCACGAACCGGACCCGGTCACTCAGACCCAGCTCACCGACCAGCCGCTCGGTCGGGCCGCCGGCCGACGGCTTGCTCACCACGGTCAGCTGTGCGTCCCGTTCCACGGTCAGCTTGGCCACCGCCGCGAGCAGCGTGCCGACCCCCTTGAGCGGCGAGTCGGCGCTGGCCACGGCCACGATCCGGCCTGTCACCCGGGGCGCTGGGCGGGGATGGAACAGCCGGGTGTCCACGCCGAGTGGGATCACGTGCACCTGCTCCGGATCGACCCGGAAATCCCGGCAGATGTCGGCCCGGGACGCCTGCGAGGCGGTCAGGATCGGCCCGGCCCGGCGGGCGACCCGGCCCTGCATCCGGACGAATGAGTACCAGCGCCACTTGCCCAGCCACTGCTTGCCGTGCGCCGCGGCCAGCTCGATCCGCCGGTCCACGCTGATCGGGTGGTGGATGCTGGTCACCAGCGGCAGGCCGATCCGCGGCAGGCCGAGCAGCCCGTAGGCCAGCACCTGGTTGTCGTGCACCAGGTCGAAGTCGGCCCGGCGGCCGCGCAGCAGGCGCAGCGCGCGGAGGCTGAAGGTGAGCGGCTCGGGGAACGCGCCGGTCTTCATCACGCCGAATTCCAGCGCGTCGATCCAGTCCCGGTATTCGGCCAGCCGCGGGGTGCGGAACGGGTCGTCATCCCGGTACAGGTCGAGGCTGGGTACCTCGCGGAGCACCGGCCCCGGTTCCAGCTCCGGGTAGGGCGGCCCGGAGAACACCTCGACGTGGTGCCCGAGCGCGGCTAGCTCGCGGGACAGGTGGCGCAGGTAGATCCCCTGGCCACCGCAATGCGGTTTGCTGCGGTAGGAAAGCAGTGCGATGCGCAGCGGGTGCTCCGTGGTCATCACGCAGGTTTGCACCTTTCGTTCGCCACTGCCCTGTTCGGCGCTGCTCGTCCGGCGCCGCCCGTGCGTTCGTCCGGCTTTCGCCCGCCGCTGGCGTTCCGTGCCGGGAGGCCCTGCCCGCGTGGCCGGTTAGGGAGCGAACATTACCACCGGGTACAGCGGCCACCGGGAGCCGGGACGCGCCGCTGCCTGGTGGCCGGCGGCGGCGCCGTGGTCATGCCCGGTAAGCTGCGCCGACGTACCCCTGAGGGGGATTTGAGATGGAGGCTCCGCTGACGAGGCGTGCACTGATCACCGGGATCACCGGGCAGGACGGGTCCTACCTGGCCGAGTACCTGCTGGCCCAGGGGTACGAGGTATGGGGGCTGGTCCGCGGCCAGTCCAACCCGCGGGTCCGCCGGGTCCGTGAGCTGCTCGGCGATATCCGGCTGGTCCGCGGTGACCTGCTCGACCAGGGCAGCCTGATCTCCGCGGTGGAGCGGGTGCAGCCGGACGAGGTCTACAACCTGGCCGCGATCTCCTACGTGCCGATGTCCTGGCAGCAGGCCGAGCTGACCGGCGAGGTGACCGGCCTGGGCGTGCTCCGGGTGCTGGAGGCCATCCGGGTGTGCAGCGGGATCAGCGCCTCGCGCACCCCGCGCGGCTCACAGATCCGGTTCTACCAGGCGTCCTCGTCGGAGATGTTCGGCAAGGTGAGGGAGTCGCCGCAGAACGAGCGGACCCCGTTCCACCCGCGCAGCCCGTACGGGGTGGCCAAGGCGTACGGGCACTTCCTGACCCAGAACTACCGCGAGTCGTACGGCATGTACGCGGTGTCCGGGATCTTGTTCAATCACGAGTCGCCGCGGCGCGGCGCGGAGTTCGTCAGCCGCAAGGTGTCCCTGGGAGTGGCCCGGGTCAAGCTCGGCCACGAGCGGCAGCTCCGGCTGGGCACCCTGTGGGCCCGGCGGGACTGGGGGTTCGCCGGCGACTACGTCCGGGCCATGCACCTGATGCTGGCCCAGGACGAGCCGGCCGACTACGTCGTCGGCACCGGGGTCACGCACAGCGTCGAGGAACTCGTCGACCTGGCGTT
The DNA here is from genome assembly GCA_963834705.1 of uncultured Actinomycetes bacterium. Lineage (GTDB taxonomy): Bacteria > Actinomycetota > Actinomycetes > Streptosporangiales > Streptosporangiaceae > RYN-230. The sequence goes on along the minus strand of CAWICV010000012.1, from coordinate 564,112 downwards.
CAGCGTGGCCGGGCTGGACTGGCGGGAGCACGTCACGGTGGACGCCGCGTTCGTCCGGCCGGCCGAGGTGGACCAGTTGTGCGCCGACCCGGCCAAGGCCGCGCAGCAGCTCGGCTGGAAGCCGAAGACCGGGTTCACCGAGCTGATCACGATGATGGTGGAGTCCGACTTCAAGTTGCTGTCCTCCAGCCCGGGCGGGCACGAGGACGACGCGTTCGGCGCCGACTCCTGGTAAGGCTGCCCCGTCTTGGACCGCATGGATGATTCATTCAGGCGGTCGGGTGCGCATGATTGCAACATCCACGCGCTGCCCGGTTGCCTGGGGTGCCACGCGCTGCCCGGGTGCCCGGGTGCCGCGGCCGGCCGGCGGCGTTACGAGACGCCGGCGCCGACGGCGCTGCCGATCGCGAACGTGATGCCGGCCGCTGCCGCGCCCAGTACCAGCTGGCGCAGTGCGCCGCGGAGGAACGGCCGGTCGGTCAGCCGGGCCACCAGCCCGCCGCCGACGAACGCGGCCACCGCGGCCAGGCCGAGGGCCAGACCCAGCGCCAGGCTGAGGTTGTGCACCCGGAACAGGTACGGCAGCAGCGGGATGACCGCGCCCACCGCGAACGTGACCAGCGAGGCGCCCGCCGCGGTGTACGGCGATGGCAGCTCGCGGTGGTCCACCCCGAGTTCCTCGCGGACGTGCACGTCCAGGGCCTGCTCCGGGTGCGCCGAGATCTGCGCCGCGACCTTGTCGGCCAGGTCGGGCTCTACACCCTGCCTGCGGAAGGTCGCGGCCAGTTCGCGCCGCTCCGAGTCGGCGTTGTGCTCCAGTTCGTGCTGTTCCTTGCGCACCTCGGCTTCGACCAGCTCGTTCTGCGACGAGACCGAGACGTACTCCCCGGTCGCCATCGAGAACGCGCCCGCGGCCAGCCCGGCCAGCCCGGTGAGCACGATGAGGTGCGGCGAGCCGCCGGAGGCGCTCACCCCGGCGCCCACGCCAGCGATCAGCGAAACGTTGGTGACCAGGCCATCCATGGCGCCGAACACGGCCGGGCGGAGCCAGCCACCGGAAACATCCTTGTGCTGGTGCCCGTGCGCTTCGTGCTGTTCGCTAATCTCGACCGACATGGTGGGATTTCTCAGAGTGTGTCCGGGTGCGCGCTGGCTGGCGCACCGCTGGCTGGTACATCGCTGGCTGGTGCTTCGCTGGCAGGCTGCAGAGCTTCCTTGCCCGCGAGCCAGGGGTAAACCTCCGGCCAGGAAACATTATTCCCCGTTTCCCCAGCCCAGGCCGCCCGCCGCCCGGTCATCTGCCGTATCGCTGCTGGTCTCGTCTCGGACACGGTTCGCCGCTGCGGCGTGGCTGCGCTGGCCGAACGCGGCTACGCTGATCTTGCTGCGGCTGCCGGGCATGCCTCCCAGCGGCACGGGTAGCCAGCGGCGCCAGACCCCGGTACTCAGGTGGGGGCCAGACCGGAAGGCCACGTCGTGATCACCTTCGAGGGCGTGACGAAACGGTACCCGGGCGGCACGCTCGCCGTGGATGACCTCAACCTGGAGGTCCCGGACGGGCAGACGATGGTGCTGGTCGGCCCCAGCGGGTGCGGCAAGACCACCACGCTGCGCATGATCAACCGGCTGATCGACCCGAGCAGCGGCCGGATCCTGCTCGATGGCAAGGACATCCAGCAGTCCGACCCGCCCACGCTGCGCCGCGGCATCGGATACGTCATCCAGCAGGCCGGGCTGTTCCCGCACCGGACGATCGAGGACAACATCGGCACGGTGCCGTTGCTGACCGGCTGGGGCAAGAGCAAGGCCCGGGACCGGGCCCGCGAGCTGATGCGGCTGGTCGGCCTGGACGACAGCCTGGCCCGCCGCTACCCGCACCAGCTGTCCGGCGGCCAGCAGCAGCGGGTCGGGGTGGCCCGGGCGCTGGCCGCCGATCCGCCGGTGCTGCTGATGGACGAGCCGTTCAGCGCGGTCGACCCGATTGTCAGAGCCACCTTGCAAGATGAACTCCTCCGGCTCCAGGCGGAGCTGCACAAGACCATCGTGCTGGTCACGCACGACGTCGAGGAGGCGATCAAGGTGGGCGACCAGGTCGCCATCTTCCGCCCGGGTGGCCGCCTGGCCCAGGTGGACAGCCCGGAGCGGCTGCTCACCGCGCCCGCCGACAGCTACGTGGAGAGCTTCCTCGGCTTCGACCGCGGCATCCGGCGGCTGTCCTTCCTGGCCGCCTCCGGGCTGAGCCTGGACGACACCGCCGTGATCAGCGCCAGCATGCCCGCCTGGGAGGCGGCCGAGCAGGCGCAGCGCAATGGCGAGCCCTGGCTGCTGGTCACCGACGCGGACCACAAACCCCGCGGCTGGGTGGCCGGCGACGAGCTGCGGTCGCAGCCCCGGGAGGCCACCGCGGGCGACGCCCAGCTCAGCCCGTATGGGCACACGTTCGGGGTGAGCACCGATTCGCTGCGCGCCGCGCTGGACGCCACCCTGCTGTCCCCGGCCGGCCGGGCCGTCGGGGTGGACGAGCAGGGCCGGGTGGTCGGCGTCACCTCGTACGAACGGCTGGGCGCCGCGGTGGAGGCGGCCGGCCCGGCCGCGGATCCGGACGGGGCGGCTGGGGCCGAACGGGCTGAGCCGGCCACCGAAGCCTCGGGCACCCGGACGGCCTGACCGCCATGGACTGGTCGCAGGTCCCCACGCTCACCTGGGAGAGCGCCAAGCTGGGCATCCTGCCCGCGCTGTTCGGGCTGATCATCTCGGTGCCGCTGGGCATCGTGTGTGTCCGGTGGAAATGGCTCTACCCGCCGGTGCTGTCGGTGACCAGCGTGCTCTACGCGCTGCCCTCGCTGGCCCTGTTCATCGTGCTCATCCCGTACACCGGGCTGACCGACACCACGGTGATCATCCCGCTCACCCTGTTCTCACTGTGTGTCCTGGTGCCGAACGTGGTGGATGGGTTGCGCTCGGTGCCGGACCCGGTCCGGCAGGCCGCCACCGCGATGGGCTTCGGCACCATGCGACGGCTGGCCCAGGTGGAGCTGCCGATCTCGGTGCCCATCGTGATCGCCGGGCTGCGGGTCGCGATGGTGTCCAGCATCAGCCTGGCCACCCTCGGCCAGCTGATCGGCGTGAGCAGCCTCGGCTACCTGCTGATCGACGGCTACCAGCGGGCCTTCCTGACCGAGATCCTGGTCGGCGGCGGCCTGATCATCGCGCTCGCCCTCGTCTGCGACCTGATCCTGGTGCTGGTGCGCCTGCTGCTCACCCCATGGCGGCCGCGGCGCGCCCGGCGGAAACTGCCCGAGGTGGTGGCCGACCCGGTGCCGGCGCTGGCCGGAGGCGCCCGGTGAGCTTCCTCAGCTACGCCTGGGACTGGCTGAAAGAGCCGGCCCAGTGGCATGGGCCCGGCGGCATCCCGGTCCGCATCCTGGAGCAGCTCTACTACACCGGCCTGGCGCTGCTCATCGCCGCGCTGATTGCGATCCCGCTGGGCATCCTGATCGGGCATACCGGCCGCGGCGCGGTGCTGGTGGTCAACCTGGCCAACGCCTGGCGGGCCATCCCCACCCTCGGCCTGCTCACACTGCTCGCCGTCACGCTCGGCTTCTCGGCGCTGGCCTGGCTGATCCCCCTGGTCGTGCTGGGCATCCCGCCCATCCTGGTCAACACCTACGAGGGCGTGGCCGGGGTGGAGCCCGAACTCAAGGACGCCGCCCGCGGCATGGGCATGACGTCCTGGGAGCAGGTACGCAAGGTGGAGGTGCCGGCGGCCTCGCCGCTGATCATCCTCGGCCTGCGCACTGGGGCGATCTTCGTGGTAGCCACCGCGACCATCGCCGCGTATATCGGCCTGGGCGGCCTCGGCCGCTACATCATCGACGGCCTCGCCACCAACAATTACGGGGAGGTGGCCGGGGGAGCGGCGCTCGTCGTCCTGCTCGCCCTGGCCGTCCAGCTCCTGTTTGTCGGTGTGCGGCGGGTCGCCGTGCCGGCCGGCCTGCGCCAGCAGGCTCGCCAGACGTGATGGGGCCTTACCTCCAAAGAAGGGACACACCTATGTTCCCGACCTCGCGCTTCGCGGCGGTCGCAACCCCGCTGCGCGGCATCCGGCTGCGCGGCACCATGGCCGGCGGTGTCGCCGTCCTGACCAGCCTGATCCTGGCCGCCTGCGGCAGCAGCGGCGGGAGTTCGGGCAGTTCCAACCCGCTGGACCAGAAGGCGGCCAAGGGCACCGTGGTGGTGGGCTCGGCCAACTTCCCGGAAGACGAGCTGCTGGCCGAGATCTACGTGCTCGCGCTGCAGAAGAAGGGTGTCAAGGTCACCTCGAAGTTCAACATCGGTGCCCGCGAGGTCTACTACCCGGAGGTCAAGAACGGCACGATCAGCGTCATCCCGGAGTACAACGGCGCGCTGCTGACCACGTCGGTGGACACCAGCAGCACGGCGGCCACCACCCAGGAGGTGAACGCGGCGCTGAAGGCCAAGCTCCCGTCCACGCTGGAGATCCTCAACTCCTCCTCGGCGCAGGACAAGGACTCGGTCACGGTCACCCAGGCGACCGCGAGGAAGTACCACCTGACCTCGATCGCGGACCTCAAGCCGGTGGCCAAGAAGATGATCATCGGCGGCCCGCCCGAGTTCAAGACGCGTGAGGACGGCCTGGTCGGGCTCAAGAAGAACTACGGGCTCACGTTCAAGGGCTTCGACCCGCTGGACGAGTCCGGGCCGCTTACCCTGGCCGCGCTCAAGGACGGCAAGGTCCAGGCGGCCGACGTGTTCACCACCACGCCGCAGATCATCACCTACCACCTGGTGGCGCTGGCCGACCCGAAGTTCAACTTCGCCGCGCAGAACGTCACCCCGCTGGTCTACAAGAAGGCGATGACCCCGACCGTGGTGGCCACGCTCAACGCCATCTCGCTCCGGCTGACTACGGCCGCTCTGCTGGCCATGGACAAGGCGGTCATCCTGGACCACGCCAACTACTCGACCGTGGCCCAGGGCTGGCTCAAGGCGGTCGGCTTGGCCGGTTAGCTGGCTTGGGTCAGTTAGCCCGGCTCCGTCAGTACTGGTCCGGAGGGCAGCCCTCCGGACCAGTACTGCATGATGAACGGTGGCGGCGATCAGCGCTGCCGACTCGACGAGGAGCCAGCGAATGACAGCCGACCCGTCCGGCCCGCGCCCGGTCCGCGCCCCGCGCGGCAGCACCCTGAGCTGTCTGGGCTGGCCGCAGGAAGCGGCCATGCGGATGCTGATGAACAACCTCGACCCCGAGGTGGCCGAGCACCCTGACCAGCTCATCGTGTACGGCGGCTCGGGCCGCGCGGCACGCAGCTGGAACGCGTTCGACGCCATCGTGCGCTCCCTCCAGGAGCTGCGCGACGACGAGACGCTGCTGGTCCAGTCGGGCAAGCCGGTCGGGGTGATGCGCACCCACGAGTGGGCGCCCCGGGTGCTGATCGCCAACTCCAACCTGGTCCCGCAGTGGGCCACCTGGGAGGAGTTCCGCCGCCTGGAGTCGCTCGGGCTGACCATGTACGGCCAGATGACCGCGGGCTCGTGGATCTACATCGGCACCCAGGGCATCCTGCAGGGCACCTACGAGACGTTCGCGGCCGTCGCGGCCAAACGCTTCGGCGGCTCACTGGCCGGCACGATCACGCTGACCGCCGGTCTGGGCGGCATGGGCGGGGCGCAGCCGCTCGCCGTCACCATGAACGGCGGCGTGGTCATCTGCATCGACTGCGACCCGTCCCGGATCGCCCGCCGGATCGAGTTCGGCTACCTGGACGAGGCCGCCGACAGCACCGACGACGCGCTGCGCCGGGCCACCGCGGCCCGGGACGCGGGCCAGCCGCTGTCCATCGGGCTGCTCGGCAACGCGGCCGAGATCGTGCCCGCCATGCTGGCCGCCAGCGCGCCGGTCAACATCGTCACCGACCAGACGTCGGCCCACGACCCGCTCACCTACCTGCCCCGCGGCGTGCCGTTCGAGGACATGGCCGCGCTGCGCGCCGAGGACCCGGCCGGCTTCACCGAGCGGGCCCGGCAGTCGATGGCCGCGCACGTCGAGGCCATGGTCGGCTTCCAGGACCGCGGCGCCGAGGTGTTCGACTACGGCAACTCGATCCGCGGCGAGGCCGAGCTGGCCGGCTACCAGCGCGCGTTCGCCTTCCCCGGCTTCGTGCCGGCCTATGTCCGGCCGCTGTTCTGCCAGGGCAAAGGCCCGTTCCGGTGGGCCGCGCTGTCTGGCGACCCGGCCGACATCGCGGTCACCGACCGGGCCATCCTGGACCTGTTCCCGGACAACGAGCCGCTGGCCCGGTGGATCCGGATGGCCGGGGAGAAGGTGCACTTCCAGGGCCTGCCCGCGCGGATCTGCTGGCTCGGCTACGGCGAGCGGCACCTGGCCGGGGTGCGGTTCAACGAGCTGGTACAGCGGGGCGAGGTCAGTGCGCCGATCGTGCTCGGCCGGGACCACCTGGACTGCGGCTCGGTCGCCTCGCCGTACCGGGAGACCGAGGGGATGGCCGACGGCTCCGACGCGATCGCTGACTGGCCGCTGCTGAATGCTCTGGTCAACACGGCCTCCGGCGCCTCCTGGGTGAGCATCCACCACGGCGGCGGGGTGGGCATCGGCCGGTCCATCCACGCCGGCCAGGTGTGCGTGGCGGACGGCACCGAACTGGCCGGGCAGAAACTCGAGCGGGTGCTCACCAACGACCCGGGGATGGGCGTGATCCGGCACGTGGACGCGGGCTACGACGAGGCCGCCGACGTGGCCGCCCAGCGCGGCGTCCGGGTTCCCATGCAGCCGTGAGCACGTTCGCGACGCTGTGGGAGTCGCTGCTGCCCATCGGCCGCGACCCGGCTACCGGCGGCTACCGGCGGTTCTGCTGGACTCCGGCTGAGCTGGAATGCCGCGCATGGTTCCAGACCCATGCCGCCGAACGCCAGCTCCGCGTGGCGGCCGACGGCAACGGCAACCTGTTCGCCTGGTGGGATGGGCCTAACGGCGCCCCGGCTGTCGCGACCGGGAGTCATCTGGACTCGGTGCCGGACGGCGGCGCGTTCGACGGGCCGCTCGGCGTGGTGTCGGCGTTCGCCGCCATCGACGAGTTGCGGGCCGCGGGCTTCCAGCCGGCCCGGCCGATCGTGGTGGCCGCGTTCGCCGAGGAGGAGGGCGGCCGGTTCGGCGTGGCCTGCCTGGGCAGCCGGCTGCTCACCGGCGCGATCGGCCCGGACACCGCCCGCGGGCTGCCGGACGGCGCCGGGATCACGTTCGCCGATGCCATGCGGGCGGCCGGGCACGACCCGGCCCGGCTCGGCCCGGACGACGACCTGCTCGATGGCATAGCTACCTATGTCGAGTTGCACGTCGAGCAGGGCCGGGCGCTGGCCGGCCTGGACGCCGCGGTCGGCCTGGCCGAAGGCATCTGGCCGCACGGCCGGTGGCGGCTGGACTTCACCGGGCGGGCCGACCATGCGGGCACCGCCAGGCTGGCCGACCGGGCCGACCCGATGCTGCCGTACGCGCGCACCGTGCTGGCCGCCCGGCAGGCCGCGGCCGAGCTGGGCACGCTGGCCACCATCGGCAAGGTGCGGGCCGAGCCCGGGGCGGCCAACGCGGTCAGTTCGTCCGTGTCCGCCTGGCTGGATGTCCGGGCGGCCGGCCCCGGGCCGCTGGACGCCACGCTCGGCCAGGTGCTGGCGGCCGCGCGCGCCGCGGCTGAGTCGCAGCAGGTGGCGTTCGAATGGAGGACAGAGTCGGTGACGCCGGCGGTCAGCTTTGATGCGGGACTGCGCGGACGGCTGGCCAACGCCCTGGCCGGCCAGGGGATCGCGGCGCCGGTGCTGCCCACCGGGGCCGGCCATGACGCGGGCATCCTGGCCGCCCGGCTGCCCTCCGCGATGCTGTTCGTGCGCAACCCCACCGGGGTGTCGCATTCGCCTGCCGAGCACGCCGAGCCGGCCGACTGTGCGGCCGGGGTGACCGCGCTGGCCGCCGTGCTGCGGGAGCTGGCCGGATGACGGAGACCAGGAGCTGGCACGCCGAACTGGCCTGGCTCGGCGCCGGGGAGGTCCAGGCCGGGGTGCTGATCGAGGCGGCCGGGGCGGTGCTGCGCACGGTCACTCCCGGGGTGGCGGCAGACGCCGTGCCGCCGGGTACCCAGCGGCTGGCCGGGCTCACCCTGCCCGGGCTGGCCAACGCGCACTCGCACGCCTTCCACCGCGCGCTGCGCGGGGTGACCGAGCAGGGCCAGGGCACGTTCTGGACCTGGCGGGAGCGGATGTACCAGGTGGCCGGGCGGCTCACCCCGGACAGCTACCTGGCGCTGGCCCGGGCCGTCTACGCCGAGATGGCGCTGGCCGGGATGACCTGCGTGGGGGAGTTCCACTACCTGCACCACGGCCCGGACGGGGTGCGGTACGCCGACCCCAACGAGATGGGCCGCGCGCTGCTGGCCGCGGCCGAGCAGGCCGGGCTGCGGATCACCCTGCTGGACACCTGCTACCTGTCCGGGGGCTTGGCTTCGAGCGGGCGCGCGGAGCCGCTGGGGCCGGTGCAGCGCCGGTTCTCCGATGGTTCCGCGGAGCGCTGGGCCGAGCGGGTGGCCGCGCTGGGCTGTGACGAGCACGGCGTGCTGGCGCCGCACGCCCGGGCCGGCGCGGCCATCCACTCGGTGCGCGCCGTGCCGCCGGATCAGATGCACCCCGTGGTGGCCTGGTCACACAGGTTCGGCGCGCCGCTGCACGCGCACCTGTCCGAGCAGCCCGCGGAGAACGAGGCCAGCGTGGCCGCCTACGGCCTGACCCCGGCCCAGGTGCTGGACGGCGCGGGCGCGCTCGGGCCGCGCAGCACGATGGTGCACGCGACGCACCTGACCCGGCAGGACATCGCGCTGCTCGGCGGCAGCCGCAGCTGTGCCTGCCTGTGCCCGAGCACCGAGGCGTTCCTGGCCGACGGGATCGGCCCGGCCGCCGCGCTCGTGTCGGCGGGCTGCCCGCTGTCCCTGGGCAGCGACAGCCACGCCGTCGTGGATCTGTTCCACGAGGCCCGGCTGGCCGAACTGGGCGAGCGGCTGGCCAGCGGCGAGCGCGGCCATTTCGGCGCGGCCGCCCTGGCCGCGGCGGCGTGCGGCGCCGGGCACGCCTGCCTGGGCTGGCCGGAAGCTGGCGAGATCGTCCCCGGCGCCGTGGCCGACCTGGTCACGGTCCGGCTGGACACGCCCCGGCTGGCCGGCGCCACGGCGGCCAGCGCGCTGGCGTCGGTGATCTTCGCGGGCACCGCCGCCGACGTGTCGGACGTGGTGATCGGCGGCCGTGACGTGGTGCGCGACGGCCAGCACCGGCTGGTCCCCGACGTCCCCGCCGCCCTCTCCGCCGCGATCGCCCCGCTGCTCAGCTAACCGCCGCCGCTGCCGCTGTGCACCCCCCCGCCGGCGCCCTGACCGGAAATCTCCTAGCTCGACTGTGGCAGGCTGGAACACGTGCGGGAGGAAACGATGCCGGAGAACACCGAGCCGACGGCCACGGGGCGGATGCCGGCCATCTACCTGAGCCACGGCGCGCCGCCGCTGGCCGACGACGCGATCTGGCCCGGGCAGCTGGCCGGCTGGGCCGCCCAGCTGCCCAGGCCGAAGTCCGTGCTGATGGTCTCGGCGCACTGGGAGGCGGCCCCGCTGGCCCTGGGCGCGACCAGCACGATGCCGCTGGTCTACGACTTCTGGGGCTTCCCGGAGAAGTACTACACCGTGCGCTATCCCGCCCCCGGCGCCCCGGAACTGGCCGCCGACGTGCGCAAGCTGCTCCGCACGGCGGGCACCCCGGTCGAGGACATCCCGGACCGCGGCCTGGACCACGGCGCGTACGTGCCGCTGGTCGAGATGTACCCGGAGGCGGACGTGCCGGTGCTCCAGGTGTCCATGCCCACGCTGGACCCGGAAGGGCTGTACCAGGTCGGCCGCAAGCTGGCGCCGTTGCGCGACCAGGGCGTGCTCATCGTGGGCAGCGGGTTCTTCACGCACAACCTGCGCGCGATGAGCCTGGACGGCCAGGTATCGCCGGTGATGTCGGAATTCGACCACTGGGGCCAGGAGGCACTGGCCCATGGCGACCTGGACAGCCTGCTGGACTTCCAGCACAAGGCGCCCGCCGCGCGGCAGGCGCACCCGCGGACCGAGCACTTCGCGCCGCTGTTCGTCACGCTGGGCGCCGCCGACGGTGACCTGGCCGCCGCGCGCAGCGTGATCGACGGTTTCTGGCTCGGCCTGGCCAAGCGGTCCATCCAGGTCAACTAGGGCCTGTCGCGCGGGAGCGCGGCGGCCGCCCAGGTCAGCTAACCCGGTAGCGTGAGCTGCCGTGAGCACGCTGATCACCAACATCGGCGAACTGGTCAGCAACGCCGGGCCGGAGCACGATCCCAGCGCCGGCCCCGGCCCGTTCCACGCGCAACACGACGCGGCGCTGATCATCGACGACGGCCGGGTGGCCTGGACCGGCCCGGCCGCCCAGGCGCCCGCCGCGGACGACGCGGTGGATGCGGGCGGCCGGACCGTGCTGCCCGGCTTCGTGGATTCGCACGCCCACCTGCTCTTCGCCGGCGAGCGCAGTGCCGAGTTCGCGGCCCGGATGGCGGGCCGGCCGTACCAGGCGGGCGGCATCCGCAGCACGGTGGCGGCCACCCGCGCCGCGCCGGACGCGCTGCTCCGCGCCAACCTGGCCGCGCTGGCCGGTGAGATGCTCAGCCAGGGCACCACGACGCTGGAGTGCAAGACCGGCTACGGGCTGACCGTGCCGGACGAGGCCCGGTCGGCTGGGCTGGCCGCCGAGGTCACCCCCGAGGTCACGTTCCTCGGCGCGCATGTCGTGCCCGCCGAGTATGCCGCCGACCCGGCTGCCTACCTGGACCTGGTCTGCGGGCCGATGCTGGCCGCCTGCGCGCCGCATGCCCGCTGGGTCGATGTGTTCTGCGAGCGGGGCGCGTTCGGGCCGGACGAGGCGGCCGCGGTGCTGGCCGCGGGCCAGGCGGCCGGGCTGACCCCGCGGGTGCACGCCAACCAGCTCGGCCCGGGCCCCGGAGTGCAGATCGCGGCGGCGGCCGGCGCGGCCTCGGCCGACCACTGCACGTACCTGAGCGACGCGGACGTCGCCGCGCTGGCTGACTCCGGCACGGTGGCCACCCTGCTGCCCGGGGTGGAGTTCGCTACCCGGTCCCCGTACCCGGACGCGCGGCGGCTGCTCGCCGCCGGGGTCACCGTGGCCCTGGCCACCGACTGCAACCCGGGGTCGTGCTTCACCTCCAGCATGCCGCTGTGTGTGGCCCTGGCCGTCCGGGAGATGCGGCTGACCACCGAGGAGGCGGTGTGGTCGGCCACCGCGGGCGGCGCCCGTGCGCTGCGCCGCGCCGACGTCGGCCAGCTGGCCCCGGGCGCGCGGGCTGACCTGGTTCTGCTGGACGCGCCGTCGCATGCCTACCTGGCCTACCGGCCCGGTGTGCCGCTGGCGGCCGCGGTGTGGCAGGCCGGGCGGCTGGCCTGGCAGGCGGCGGGCCAGCCCAGGTGACGACCCTGGAGCCGGCCGGACGCTACGGCCCGGGCGGCGGGGTTAGGTACGGTTCTGGCGTGTCGCTGACGGGGAAATTAACCGGCAGCGGGCACAATACGACGAGGCCCCTCGATGTATGAGATCGAGGGGCCTCGCGACCACTGGTCACTGGTGCCCGCCAGCAGCTCCGGTCACCCAGAACTCCCGGCGTTCCGGGGTTGCCCCCGGCTGGCCCGTCTTCAGTGGTGAGAGCAGTTGTACTGCGGCCGGCCCGGGCCGCACAAGGCCCTGCCGCGGGCAATTTCCGGATTCTTTGATCATCCACAGGCAATCCACCGGCGGCCCGCCGTTTTCCCCCGCGTTACCGGCCCCGTCCACCGCCCATCCACAGCACTATCCACAACCTTCTGCATAACGCCACCATCCGGTTCGCGCCGCCGGCTGGCTCGCGGTCGCCGGGCGGCCCGCTGGCCAGCCGGGCCGGGCGTGGCCGGGAACCGGGGCTGGCCGTCGTCAGCTGGGGCCGGTGGCCAGGTAGCGGCCGGCGAACCTGACCAGCGGCTGCCCCACCTCGGCCAGGTACGGGACATCCCGCACGGTGGCGATGGCCAGCAGGTGATCCCCGGCCGGGACCCGCTCGGTGACCTGGCATTCCAGCGCGGCCAGGCCGCCGTCCGGGATCAGCGCGCCGGACTGGCGGCCGCGCTGGTGCGGCACGCCCTCCAGCATCAGCCGGGCGCCGGGACGCCCGGCCGCGGCGAACCGGCCGGCCAGGGTGCGCTGCCCGGCGGCCAGCACGGTGACCGCGAACCAGCCCACCCGGCCGAGCAGTTCCGCCGGGTAGGACTCGGCCATCAGCGAGACCAGGATCAGCGGCGGGGTCCGGGACACCGGGCAGAACGCGCTCACCGTGGTGCCCACGTCGTCCCGGCCGTCGGCGACGGTCAGCAGCGTGACGCCGGTGGCGAAGACGGACAGCGCGTCGGCCAGCCCGGCCGGGGGCGCGGTCACCTCCGGCCGGCCGCCCCGGTCACTGGATCACCCACCGTCCGGGCAGCAGCAGCGGCCCCCAGGACGGCAGCCCGGCGTCCGCCGCCAGCTGCCACACCGGCCCCCACGCCTCGGCGAACAGAGTGGTCCGGGCGGCCGGGCGCTCCTCGCTGGACGCGGGCGGCCGGAGCCGGTCCAGCGGGTGGCTGCGCGGGTAGATCCGCACCGGCGCGGAGTCCGGCAGCGCCGCCTTGTCCCGGGCCACTGCCAGCGCGGTGTCCAGCCCGCCCAGCGAGTTGACCAGGCCGATGCCGGTGGCGTCCGCGCCGGTCCACACCCGGCCCCGGGCCACGTCGTGCACCTGCTGCTCGGTCAGCCCGCGCCCGGCCGCGACCTTGCTGGTGAAGTCGGCGTAGATGCGGTCCAGCCAGGTGTTGATCTTGGCCCACTCGTCCTCGCGGAACGGGCGGGACGCGGTGAACATGTCCGCGTGCGCGCCCTCGGTGACGGCGTCCGAGGTCACCCCGGCCCGCTGGAGCGCTTCGCCCAGCACCGGCTTGCCGCTCAGCACCCCGATCGAGCCGGTGATGGTGCCCGGCTGGGCGATGATGGCGTCCGCGGCCATGGCGATGAAGTAGCCGCCGGAGGCCGCCACCTCCCCCATCGATACCACCACGGTCTTGCCCGCCTCCTTGGCCCGGACCGTCTCCCGCCAGATGGTGTCCGACGCCACATACGAGCCGCCCGGGCTGTTCACCCGCAGCACGATGGCTTTGACCCGGTGGTCGGCGGTGGCGCTGCGCAGCGCGGCGCTCAGTGTGTCCGAGCCCATCGGGCCGCGCAGCAGCGGCCCGCGGGCGCTGCGGCCGCGCCGGATCGCCCCGGACGCGTAGATCAGCGCGACCGTGTCCGCGCCCGGTCTGGGCAGCGTGCGGGTCCGCTCGGCCAGGACCTTGGCGCGGTGGTAGCGGCCGAGGAAGAGCAGCTGGGCGTCCGGGCCGGCCTCCTTCTTGACCGCGGCGTACACCTCATCCCGGTAGCCGAGCGCGTCCACCAGCCTTGTGTCCAGCGCCTCGCTGGCCATGAACGGGCCGCTGTCGATCAGCGCCCGGGCCGCCTCGGTGGAGATCTCCAGCCGCTGCGCGATCGCCTCGGTGATCTGCTCCACGATGGACGCGGCCATCCGCTGCAGCGCTTCCCGGGCCGGCCCGGAGTAGCCCTGCTCGGTGAATCGCTCGGCCGCGCTCTTGTACTCTTCCCGCTTGCCGACCTGGAACTCGACGCCCAGCTTGTCCAGCGCGCCGCGGTAGAACCAGTTCTGCACGCTGATCCCGGTCAGCCCGAGGTCACCGGATGGCTGCAGGTAGATCCGGTCGAACGCGGTGGCCAGGTAGTACGGCACGTTCCCCGGCGAGAAGTCGCCGAACGTCTCGGCCCAGGCCACGGCGGGCTTGCCGGTGCCGGCGAACGCGCTGATCGCGGCGCGCAGCTCCTGGACCTGGGCCAGGCCCATCCGCTGCCCGCCCACCTTGGCCACCAGTGCCCGGACCCGGTCGTCGGTGCGCGCCCGGCGGAGCCCGTCCAGCACGTCGGCCAGCCGCGGCCGCCGCATCGCGGCCAGCGCCGACAGCGGGTCGGTGGGCGGTTCCTCCGCGATCCCGTCGCTCAGGTCGAGTTCCAGGATCAGCGGAGCCGTCCGCCGCTGGCGCAGCGTGGTGATCCGGTCGGTCAGCGTGGAAGTCACCATGCGAGCAGCTTACGGCCCGGCCGCGAGCCAGGTAGCCAAGGCCTGTCCCGCAGATCTTGAGCCTGCTGCGCGGCCCCCGGATGACCGCTCGCGACGGCCAAGATCCACGGGACAGGCCTGGTGCCTGGGCTGCGCTATCGTCGGGGTGGCCGAAAGGACGGTAATGGCCGAAGGGGATGGCAATGGCTGGGCCGACTGCGCTCAGGGTCACCGTCACTGGGGGAGGCATGGGGCGGCCGGACTACTGGCCTGCGCGCCCGGGCCGGACGGCCAGCCCAGTGTGCTGCTCATCCTGCGCGCGGACTGGACCCAGCACGCTGGCACCTGGGGGCCGCCGGGTGGCGCGCGGGACAGCCATGAATCCGCGGCCGGCGCCGCGCTGCGTGAGGCGGCCGAGGAGTGTGCCGTGCCCCCGGGCGCGGCGCGCATCCACGGCCTGCTGGACGACGATCACGGTGGCTGGTCCTACCAGACCCTGCTGGCCGGCGCGGACGAAGCGTTCGGCGTCCGGCCGGCCAGCCGGGAAGCGCCCAAGGTGGCCTGGGTGCCGGTGGATCAGGTCGGGTCGCTGCCGCTGCATCCTGGGTTCGCGGTGACCTGGCCGGTCATCCGGGAAGCGGTCGAGCCGGTGACCATCATCGTGGACGCGGCCAACGTGATGGGCTCCCGCGCCGACGGCTGGTGGCGGGACCGGGCGGGGGCCGCGGCCCGGCTGCAGCGTGAACTGGCCGGGCTGGCCGCCCGCGGTGTCGCCGCGCTGCCGGCCGGGACGGCGGCGGGTGCCCTGGACCGCTGGTTCCCGCAGTACATCCTGGTGCTGGAGGGGCAGGCCAAGGCGGCCCTGCCGGAGCTGGCCGACAGCGACGGGGTGCGGGTGGTGGCCGCGCCCGCATCCGGCGACGACACTATCGCCGAGCTGGCGGCCAGCGTCCGCGGCCACCGGGTGGTGGTGACCGCCGACCGCGAGCTGCGCCGCCGGTGCGAGGCGGCCGGCGCTACCGTGACCGGCCCGCGCTGGCTGCTGAACCTGCTGTAACCCGGGCTGACCGGGTCAGCGGGGAGGGCCGGTCAGTACAGCTAGGCGTCCCGCCCGGCGCGGTCGCGGGCCAGCCGGCTGAGGACCGGCCGGGCCGCGAGGTAGGAGCCGGCCAGCGCGCTGCCGCCCACCCCCAGGTTGACGGAGATCCGGCCCTGCCTGGCCCAGTAGACGTCCTTGAGGTCGAGCAGCAGCGCGAACTCGTCCACGATGAGGGCCAGCGCCGTCCCGTAGCTGAGTGCCAGCGCCGGGTGCCGCCGGGCCCGGTCCTCGCCGCGGACCGCGATCGCGCCGATGCCGGCCAGCATGCCGATGCCCCACATGTAGTGGTGCAGGTGCTCACCGCCCAGGCTCAGGTTGCGGAACGGCCCGCGGCCCGCCCGGATGCTGTAGGTGATGCCGCGGACCGCGGTGAACGTCCCAGTGAACGCCAGCCAGCTGAGCAGCGCGCTGCGCTGGCCCGGGTCGAGCTCTTCGTGGTAGGCGGTGCGCACCGCGGCAGCGGGCGTCTGAGCGGCCGTATTCGTATGCACATCAGCATCCTGTATCACAGCGTTTCCACCTTCCCCTCACCGCCATCCTCCCGCACCGGGGCCATGGCCGGCCCGGTGTGGGGCAGCTCACGATGCGCTTCGGGCGAATTATTGCTTGAGTCGGTGAGTGACCGTCGCCGACCTGGTGGTGCTGGCCGCGGCGGGCATAGCGGCGGGCATCGTCAGCACGGTGGCCGCGCTGGCCTCGCTGGTGTCCTACCCGGTGCTGCTCGCGCTCGGGCTGCCGCCGCTGACCGCCAACGTGACCAACACCGTGTCGCTGTGCTTTGCCGGGGTCGGCGCGGCGGCGGGGTCGCGCCCGGAACTGGCCGGCCAGGCAGGCCGGGTGCGCCGGCTCGGCCTGGTCGTCGGGCTGGGTGGGGCCACCGGGGCCGCCGTCCTGCTGCTCAGCCCGGCCCGGACGTTCGAGGTGGCGGCCCCGGTGCTGATCGGCGGGGCGTCGCTGGTGCTGCTGCTCCAGCCCACGCCAAGCGTCACCGACCCAGGCCCCAGCCGGGACGGCAGCTGGCCCCGGCTCATCAGCCTGTTCCTGGTGGCCGTCTATGTCGGCTACTTCGGCGCGGCGGGCGGCATCCTGCTGCTGGCCGTGCTGGTCCCCATGCTCAGCCAGCCGCTGGCCCGGACCAACGCGATCAAGAACATGCTCACCGGGGTGGCCAACGGGGTGGCCGCGGTGGGCTTCGCCGCGTTCGGCCCGGTCCGCTGGGCGGCCGTGCTGCCGCTGGGCGCAGGCTTCCTCATCGGCGGCTGGATCGGCCCCGCGCTGGTCCGCCGCATCCCGGGCCGGCTGCTCCAGGTGGTGATCGCGCTGGGCGGCATCGGGCTCGCGGTCAAGCTCGGCCTGAGCGTGTATCACTAAGCAGGGGCGCTTAACCGGCGTCGGGGACCAGCCAGAGCACGCCCATCGGCGGCAGCGTGAGCACGGCCGAGGCGGGCTGGCCATGCCATGGCTCGGCGGTGGCCTCCACCATGCCCAGGTTGCCCACCCCGCTGCCGCCGTAGTCGGCCGCGTCGGTGTTGACCAGTTCCCGCCACCGGCCGGCCCGGGGCAGCCCGAGCCGGTACTCCGAGTGCGGCCCGCCGGAGAAGTTGGCCACGCAGACCAGCGTCCCTGATCCCACCGGGCCGGCCCGGTCCCCGGCCCGCCGCATGAACGACAGCACGTTGCCGGCCGCGTCGTTGGCGTCGATCCAGCTGAACCCGGCGGGCGAGTTGTCCAGCGCCCACAGCGCCGGTGCGCCGCGATACCCCTGGTTCAGGTCGGCGACCAGCTTGCGCACCCCGGCGTGGTACTCGTAGTCGAGCACCCACCAGTCCAGCCCGCGCTCAGCCGACCACTCATTGCCCTGGCCGAACTCCGACCCCATGAACAGCAGCTGCTTGCCCGGATGGGCCCACATGTAGCCGAGCATGGCGCGCAGCCCGGCGAACCGGTTCCACTCGTCGCCGGGCATCTTGCTCAGCAGCGAGCCCTTGCCGTGCACCACCTCGTCATGGGACAGCGGCAGCACGAAGTTCTCGCTGAACGCGTACATCAGCGAGAAGGTGATCTCGTTGTGGTGGTACTGGCGGTACACCGGGTTCAGCGACATGTACCCGAGCGTGTCGTGCATCCAGCCGAGGTTCCACTTGTAGCCGAAGCCCAGGCCGCCCAGGTGCACCGGCCGCGTCACCCCGGGCCAGGCGGTGGACTCCTCGGCGATCATCATCGTGCCCGGCGCCCGGCGGTAGCAGGTCGCGTTGACCTCCTGCAGGAACGACACCGCGTCGGTGTTCTCCCGGCCACCCTGCGCGTTGGGCGCCCACTCGCCCTCTTGCCGGGAGTAGTCCAGGTACAGCATGGACGCCACCGCGTCCACCCGCAGCCCATCGGCGTGGAACTCCTCCAGCCAGTAGATCGCGTTGGCGACCAGGAAGTTGCGCACCTCGGTGCGGCCGTAGTCGAAGATCAGCGTGCCCCAGTCCGGGTGCTCGCCCCGCCGCGGGTCAGGGTGCTCGTACAGCGGCGTGCCGTCGAACCGGGCCAGCGCCCACTCATCCCGCGGGAAGTGGGCCGGCACCCAGTCCAGAATCACCCCGATGCCGGCCTGGTGCAGCCGGTCCACCAGCAGCCGGAAGTCGTCCGGGCTGCCGAACCGGGAAGTTGGCGCGTAATACGAGGTGACCTGGTAACCCCAGGAGCCGCCGAACGGGTGCTCGGCGACCGGCAGGAACTCCACGTGGGTGAAGCCCATGCTGGTCACGTACTCGGTCAGCTCCCGGGCCAGCTCGCGGTAGCTCAGCCCGGGCCGCCATGACCCGAGGTGCACCTCGTAGACGCTCAGCGGCTCGCTCACCGTCTGGCGCTGCTCGCGGGCAGTGACCCACTCGGCGTCGCCCCACTCATAGCGCGAGGTGTACACGACCGACGCGGTGGCCGGCGGCCGCTCGGCCAGGCTGGCCATCGGGTCGGCCTTGCGGTGCCACTGGCCGTCCGGGCCGCAGATGTCGAACTTGTACCGGCTCCCGTCGCCGACATCCGGCAGGAAGAGCTCCCAGACCCCGGCCCCGCCCAGCGAGCGCATCGGGTGGCCCCGCCCGTCCCAGTGGTTGAAGTCGCCGATGACCCGGACACCGCGGGCGGCCGGCGCCCACACCGCGAACGCGGTGCCGGTCACCGGCCCGTACTCCTTCACGTGCGCGCCCAGCACCTGCCACAGGTTCTCGTGCCGGCCCTCGCTGATCAGGTGCAGGTCCATCTCGCCCAGGCTGGGCAGGAAACGGTACGGGTCGTCGGTGAGCAGCTCGGGCAGCGGCCCGCCGTCATCGCTGTCCGGGTAGCTGACCGCGACCCGGTAGTCAGGCTGCTCGGTCACTGGCACGGTGGCGGCGAACACGCCCTCGTGCACGTGGCCGGCCGGGAAGCGGCGGCCGTCCGGCAGCACGATGGTGACCGTCTTGGCCAGCGGGCGGAGCACCCGGACGATCACCCCGTCCGGCCCCGGGTGTGCGCCCAGGATGGAGTGCGGGTCGTGGTGGGTGCCCGCCACGACGCGGTCGATCTCACCCAGGCTGATCCCAGTCTGGTCACGCTGAGTAACCATGGTCAATGCGTCCTCACGGGTTCAGGCGTCGGCGATCGAGCCGAGAGGGATGGCAATCCAGCCGGGCCGGTGCCTGGCCTCGTACATCACCTCGTAGACCGCCTTATCCAGGACGAAGGCGCGCAGCAGCACGGCGTGCGTGCCCGGATCAGTTCCCCCGGCCGCGGCGTACCCGGCGCAGAACGCGTCCTGATTGCGCCGGACCCAGCCCACGGCCGCAGCGTGCAGCCACTCCTCGTCCCGGTGGGCCAGCAGCTGGTGCCGGGCCGCGTAGTCGAAGGACCGCAGCATACCGGCCACATCGCGGAGCGCCGAGGCCGGCGCCCGGCGCACTGCCAGCGGGGTCGCGGGCTCGCCCTCGAAGTCGAGCACTACCCACCCGGTCTGGGTGCGCAGCACCTGGCCCAGGTGGTAGTCCCCGTGTACCCGCTGCACGGCCAGTGACACGTCCAGCTTGGCCAGGTCGGAGTAGGCCGCGCCGAGCAGGTCGGCATGCTGGCTGAGCTCCGGCACGGCGGCGATGGCCTCGTCCAGGCGGTGGAACATGTCATCGGCCAGCCTGCTGATCGAATCCGCGGGCAATTCTTCCTGGCCGAACGCCCGGACCAGATCCCGGTGCACTTCAGCGGTAGCCTCGCCCAGCCGGTACGCCTCGCCCGCGAAGTCGCCGCCCGCGTCCGCCGCGCTCTCGCTCTCGCTGGCGTACAGGTCACGGACGCTGGTCGCCGCCAGTGACCAGCCATCGGTGGCGGCGCGCAGGTAGCTGGACAGGATGCCGAGCACTACCGGGGCGCCGCCCAGTGTGCTCTCGGCCCAGCCCAGCGGTTGCGCGACGTGCCTGGATCCGCGCTCCGCCAGGGCCCGGTTTACCTCAAGGTCGGGGTTGATCCCGGGGGACGGCCGACGGAACACCTTGAGGATGCTCTCCTCGCCGAAGATCAGGCTGGTGTTGCTCTGCTCGCTGGTCAGCACCAGGCTGTCCAGCTCGGTGTCCAGGTCCACCCCGGGCTCGCGGCGAAACCGGAGCGGGCCGGCCTTCGCCTGGCCGGCGATGGCGCGCAGCAGCCACCTGGTGAGCTCGGCGTCGTGCAGCGCGTCGTAGGCCCGCCGGCCGCCCGGAGCCCGGCCGATCAGCACGTGCCGGAGCTCATCCGGGAGCTCCGCGCGCAGGCCGAGGAAAAGCTGGTAGGTGTCCACCCGGCGGCCGCCCTGCGACACGGCCAGGATCAGGTGCCGCAGCCCGGGGTCGCCGCCGGCCAGTTCGGTGTCGGCCACGATGGCCACATCGAGGATCCTGGCCCCCTTGCCGGCGAACCAGCGCTGCGACGGGATCCACTCCGCCAGCGTTTCCTCAAATGTCATATTTCCGGTCTACCCCGTCCCCGGCGAACATGCAGCATCATGTCGATCATCATCCTGCCGGTTACTTTCTGTAACCAAGTGACCGGGCCTCCGGGGGCGGCCATCAACGCGGATGATCTCCCCGTGGCTCGGGCAGGATAAACCAGTAGAAACCGTGGCCGGGCAGGGTAAGCAGGTAGCTGAGGTCGCCGATGGGCGGGAAGGTGACCCCGCCCATGCACTCAACCGGGGTGATGCCTTTGAACCGGCGCAGGTCGA
This sequence comes from uncultured Actinomycetes bacterium, assembly GCA_963834705.1. Taxonomy (GTDB): domain Bacteria; phylum Actinomycetota; class Actinomycetes; order Streptosporangiales; family Streptosporangiaceae; genus RYN-230. Next base: position 543,538 of record CAWICV010000012.1, on the reverse strand, counting down.
GTTCGACCGGCTGCGGGAACCGGGACAGGTTGTTGACGCACAGGATGCGGTCGGTGCCGTCCGTGCCGTCCGGCGGGGTGTACTCCCGGACGAACGCCAGCACGCTTGGGTTCGATGAGCTGAGTTCCTCATAGCCGCCCAGCCCGAACACCGGGTGCCGCTTGCGGATCTCGATCATGCGCTTGGTCCAGTGCAGGAACGAGCCGCCGTTCTTCTGCTGCGCCTCCACGTTGAGCGCCTGGTAACCGTAGATGGGGTCCATCAGCAGCGGCAGGTAGAGCCGGGCCGGGTCGCAGGCCGAGAAGCCGGCGTTCCGGTCCGGCGTCCACTGCATCGGGGTGCGCACGCCGTCCCGGTCACCCAGCCAGATGTTGTCCCCCATGCCGATCTCGTCGCCGTAGTACAGCACCGGCGAGCCGGGCAGCGACAGCAGCAGGGCGGTGAACAGTTCGAGCTGGTTACGGTCGTTCTCCAGCAGCGGGGCCAGCCGCCGCCGGATCCCGATGTTGGCCTTCATCCGCGGGTCCTTGGCGTACTCCGCGTACATGTAGTCCCGCTCGTCGTCGGCGACCATCTCCAGCGTCAGCTCGTCGTGGTTGCGCAGGAAGATGCCCCACTGGCAGTGGGCCGGGATGGGCGGGGTCTGGGCCATGATCTCGGAGATCGGGTAGCGCTGCTCACGCCGGACGGCCATGAAGATACGCGGCATCAGCGGGAAATGGAACGCCATGTGGCATTCGTCCCCGCCCACCTCCGGGTCGCCGAAGTACTCGACCACGTCGGCCGGCCATTGGTTGGCCTCGGCCAGCAGCACCCGGTCCGGGTACAGCCGGTCCACCTCGGTGCGCACCCGCTTCAGGTACTCGTGCGTTTCCTTCAGGTTTTCGCAGTTGGTGCCCTCGCGCTCATACAGATAGGGCACCGCGTCCAGCCGGAATCCGTCGATACCCAGATCGAGCCAGAATCGGAGCACTTCCAGCATGGCGTCCTGAACCTTTGGGTTCTCGTAGTTCAGGTCGGGCTGGTGCGAGAAGAACCGGTGCCAGTAGTACTGGCCGCGCACCGGGTCATAGGTCCAGTTCGAGTGCTCGTGGTCCACGAAGATGACCCGCGCCTCGGGGAACCGGTCATCGGTATCGGACCAGACGTAAAAGTCCCCATACGGCCCGTCCGGGTCGGCCCGGGACGCCTGGAACCACGGATGCGCATCGCTGGTGTGGTTCATCACCAGGTCGGCGACCACCCGGATACCGCGCTCGTGCGCCTGATCGACCAGTTCCACGAAATCCCCGATATGGCCAAAGTCCGGCAAAACCGAGGTGAAATCGGATATGTCGTATCCGCCGTCGCGCAGCGGCGAAGCGTAAATGGGCAGCAGCCAGAGGCAGTCGATGCCCAGCCATTGCAGGTAGTCCAGCCGGGAGGTCAGGCCGCGCAGGTCACCGGTACCGTCCGAGTTGGAGTCGTGGAACCCGCGGACCAGCACCTCGTAGAACAGCGCGCGCTTGTACCACTGCGGGTCGCGCGGGCGTTCGAAAGAGAACGGGTCCGGTATCGGCTCACCGGGCGGGGCCGAGAACGTGGGCAAGGGCTCCGGGAGCGGGAGGCCGGGAGGGGCGGGGCGGCCCGGCTCGGGCTCTGTAACCACTGTGGCTCCTGCGGACGTATCGGGGTAATTCAGGCAGACGGGGATGTCTTAACTTGAAAGATGTGAGCTGGCTCGGTCGGGTCGAGTCGCACGTAATTGGCTTGCCCCCACCGGTACGACTGGCTGGAAAGCTCGTCTACCACAACGAAGTCGCCGGAGCTTTCCATTCCGAGCGCAGGCAGGTCAAGCCAGACGGTAGCCTCTCGCGGCTGGTGCGGGTCAAGGTTCACCACGACCAGGACGGTGTCCTCAGCGTCGGGCAGGCGCTTGGAGAAGCAGATCAGCTCCGGCTGGTTGACGTGATGGAACCGTAGATTACGCAACCAGTGCAGCGCCGGGTGGGCCTTTCTGATCGCGTTGAGCCGGGCGATATACGGCGCAATGCCCGCTGGCCCCTGCTGTGCCTGACTCCAGTCCCGCGGCCGGTACTGGTACTTCTCCGAGTCCAGGTACTCCTCGCTGCCCGGCCGGACCGGGACGTTCTCGGACAGCTCGTAGCCGGAGTAGATACCCCAGGACGGGGACAGCATGGCCGCCAGCACGGCCCGGATCTTGAATGCGGGCGGCCCGCCGTGCTGCAGGTACTCATGCAGGATGTCCGGCGTGTTGGCGAAGAAATTGGGCCGCATGTACGCAGCCGCCGGGCCGGCCAGTTCGCGCGCGTAGCCGGTGATCTCAGCGGCGGTGTTGCGCCAGGTGAAGTAGGTGTACGACTGATGGAACCCGATCTTGGCCAGGGCGTGCATCATGGCCGGCCGGGTGAACGCCTCGGCCAGGAACAGCACGTCCGGATCGGTGCGGGCGATCTCGGCCAGCAGCCGCTCCCAGAACGGCAGCGGCTTGGTGTGCGGGTTGTCCACCCGGAAGAGGCGCACCCCGTGCGACATCCAGAGCCGGACCACCCGGAGCACCTCGGCGTAGATGCCCTCCGGGTCGTTGTCGAAGTTGAGCGGGTAGATGTCCTGGTACTTCTTGGGTGGGTTCTCCGCGTAGGCGATCCGGCCATCGGCCCGGGTGGTGAACCACTCCGGGTGCTCGGTCACCCACGGGTGATCCGGTGAGGTCTGCAGGGCCAGGTCGATCGCGACCTCCATGCCCAGCCCCCGGGTCCGGGCCACGAAATTGTCGAAGTCCGCGAACGTGCCCAGGTCGGGGTGCAGCGTGTCGTGCCCGCCAGCCGGTGAGCCGATGGCCCACGGCGAGCCCGGATCTCCCGGGCCGGCCACCAGCACGTTGTTCGCGCCCTTGCGCGCGGTGCTCCCGACCGGGTGCACCGGCGGCAGGTAGACCACGTCGAACCCCATGTCAGCAATATCGTCCAGACGGCCCGCCGCGTTGCGCAGCGTTCCGCTGCGTGGTTCCCGGTAACCCAGCGGATCGACGTCCAGGCCCTCGCTGCGCGGGAAAAATTCGTACCAGGCTCCGTACAGCGCGCGCGGCCGGTGCACGATCACCGGGTACCGGGCCGACCGGGTGATCAGGTCACGGAGCGGGTACTCGGCCAGGATGGCCAGCACCCGGCCCGACGAGGCGGCCGCCAGCCGGTCCCACGGCGGCACGGCCGGATCGCGGAGCAGCGCCGCGATCTCGCGCAGCACGGCCCGGGCCTCGCGCGCCTCTTGTGCGGCCAGTGCGGACCTGTGCCACCGCTCGCCCTCCGTGGACTTGTGCCAGCGCTCGCCCACTGCGGACTTGTGCCAGCGCTCGCCCACTGCGGCGGCTGCGCCGCCGCTCGGCGCGGAACGGCGATCGAAAGGTGCGGGGGGCTGCGGCGGCGAGCCGGCGCTCGGCGCGGAGCGGCGATCGGGGGGCCCGGGGGGTCGCCCCCCCGGGCTAGCACTGCGAACACCGCGCGCGGCGCGCTCGAACAGCACCGCGCCCTCGGTGAGCATCAGCTCGGTCTCCAGGCCGCGCGGCACCTTGATCTCGGCGTCGTGCCGCCAGTGCGCGATGGGATCACCCCAGGCTTCCACCTGGAACTGCCACAGCCCTTCGGCGCCCACCGTCACTTCGGCGCCGTACCGGTCGGTGCCGGGGGTGAGTTCGCGCATCAGGGCCAGGGCCGACCGCTCGCCGCCCGGGCCGCGCAGCAGCACGCCGGCCCCGAGCATCTCGTGTCCCTCGCGGAACACGGTGGCAGTGACCTCGAAAGTCTCGCCGGCAACCGCCTTGGCCGGGCGGCGGCCGCAGTCCAGGACGGGCTCGACGTCCAGGATGGGGATGCGTCCGATCACCAGTGAACGTTACCCAGTCTGGCCGTAGGCATGCGCGGCCGGCTGCCGGTTCACCTGGGGGGTTCCGCCCCAAAGGCGTGCCCGGGTCCAGCGTGACGGAGGCGCCAAATGAACGCTGTGATGCGCTTCACGGACGTCAGCGTCTCACCTGTTGGAATACGTTTCCCGGTCATCGCTGCCTACTCCCTGTGTCGCGGTACAGTCCGATGTGCCTGCCGTTCCGCCCTCGGGTGCTGGCCACGCCTGCTCCCCGGACGCCCCTCCGTCGCACCTGGGCAGGTCCCCCGCCAAACTGTGCGCGATCACAACGGCATACCGACCTGCTGATTTCATGATCAACTGTTGACAAGGACCCTGCCTGTGCGAGCCATCCGCCGCTTCACCGTCCGCGCCGCCCTGCCGGATTCGCTGGCCCCGCTGCGTGAGCTGACCCTGAACCTGCGCTGGTCCTGGCACGCCGAGACGCGTGACCTGTTCGCGGCGATCGACCCGGCGGGCTGGGACGCGTCCGGCCACGACCCGGTCGCGCTGCTCGGCGAGGTGCCGCCGCCCCAGCTGGAGAGCCTGGGCGCCGACCCCGCGTTCCTGCGCCGGCTGGACGAGGCGGCTGGCGAACTGCGGCACTACCTGTCCGGCCCGCGCTGGTATCAGCTGAGCGCCGGCCCCAGCGCGCCCGCCGCCATCGCGTACTTCTCGCCCGAATACGGCATCACCGAGGCGCTGCCGCAGTACTCTGGCGGGCTGGGCATCCTGGCCGGCGATCATCTCAAGGCCGCCAGTGACCTGGGCGTGCCGCTGATCGGCGTGGGTCTGCTGTACCGGCACGGCTACTTCACCCAGTCGCTGTCCCCGGAGGGCTGGCAGACCGAGCGGTATCCGGCCAGCGACCCGAACGGCCTGCCGCTGACCCTGCTCCGCGACGGCACCGGCGCGCCGGTCCGGATCAGCGTCGCGCTGGCCGAGGGCAAGACGCTGGCCGCGCAGATCTGGGTGGCCCAGGTCGGCCGGGTCCCGCTGCTGCTGCTGGACTCCTACGTGGAGGAGAACGAGCCGGCCCTGCGCGAGGTCACCGACCGGCTGTACGGCGGTGGCGGCGACCACCGGCTGCGCCAGGAACTGCTGCTCGGCATCGGCGGCGTCCGCGCGGTGCGGGCGTTCTGCCAGCTGACCGGGCACGCCGAGCCGGAGGTGTTCCACACCAACGAGGGGCACGCCGGGTTCCTCGGGCTGGAGCGGATCCGGGAGTACGCCGCGCATGGGCTCAGTTTCGAGGATGCCCTCGAACTGTGCCGGGCGGGCACCGTGTTCACCACGCACACCCCGGTGCCAGCCGGCATCGACCGGTTCAGCCGGGACCTGGTCGAGCGGCACTTCAGCGGGGCGGCCGCGGATCCAGCGCTGCCCACCGACCGGGTACTGGCGTTGGGCGCGGAGACCTTCCCCGGTGGCGACCCGGCCGTGTTCAACATGGCGGTCATGGGTATGCGGCTGGCCCAGCGGGTGAACGGGGTCAGCCAGCTGCACGGCGAGGTCAGCCGGGAGATGTTCGCGGGCCTGTGGCCCGGGTTCGACACCGCCGAGGTGCCGATCGGCTCAATCACCAACGGGGTTCACGCGCCCACCTGGGTGGCCAGCGAGGTGCTCGACCTGGCGGGCGGCCCGGCCGGGGACGCCGCCGCGGCGCAGCTGCCCGAGGACGGGCACGCCTGGGAGCGGGTCGCGCACACCGCCCCGGCCCGGCTCTGGGAGATCCGCCGCGCGCTGCGCGGGCGCCTCGTCACCCAGGCCCGGCAGCGGCTGCGCGCCTCATGGCGGCAGCGCGGGGCCAGCGACGCCGAGCTGGGCTGGACCGACGAAGTGCTCGACGACAGCGTGCTGACTATTGGGTTCGCCCGCCGGGTGCCGTCCTATAAGCGGCTCACCCTGATGCTGCACGACCCGGCCAAGCTGACCGCGCTGCTGCTCGATCCGGAGCGCCCCATCCAGCTGATCATCGCGGGTAAGGCGCACCCGGCCGACGACGGCGGTAAGCGGCTCATCCAGCAGATGGTCGAGTTCGCCGACGGCCCGGCCGTGCGGCACCGCATCGTGTTCCTGCCGGACTACGACATGGCCATGGCCCGGGCCCTGGTCCAGGGCTGTGATGTGTGGCTGAACAACCCGCTCCGGCCGCTGGAGGCGTGCGGCACCTCGGGGATGAAGTCGGCGCTCAACGGCGGGCTCAACCTGTCCATCCGGGACGGCTGGTGGGACGAGTGGTATGACGGCGCGGACGGCTGGGCCATCCCGTCCGCGGACGGCGTGGAGGACCCGGATCGGCGCGACGAGCTGGAGTCCAACGCGCTGTACGAACTGCTCGCGCACACCGTGGCGCCGCGGTTCTACGACACCGGCCAGGACGGCCTGCCGCGGCGCTGGCTGGAGATGGCCGGGCACACGCTGCGTGCGCTCGGTCCCCGGGTGCAGGCGTCCCGGATGGTGCGGGACTACGTCGAGGGCCTGTACGTGCCGGCCGCCCGGGCGTCCCGGGCGCTGGGCGACGGTGCGGACGCGCTCGGCCAGCCGGTCCCGTTCGCCGCCGCCCGCGATCTGGCTGCCTGGAAGCGCCGGGTGACCCGGGCCTGGGGCGGGGTCCGGATCGAGCACGTGGAGAGCGAGGATGGCGACCAGGGGCCGGGCAGCAGCCTGATCGTGCGGGCCACGGTGGCGCTGGGCGAGCTGGCTCCGGACGACGTGAACGTCGAGGTGGTCTACGGCCGGGTGGGCGATGAGGACGAGATCATCGACCCGGCGGTCAGCTCGCTGGAGCTGGAAGGCGGGCCGGAGGCTGGAGTGGCCCGGTTCGCGGGCAAGGCCGAACTGGGCCGGCCCGGCCCGTTCGGCTACACCCTCCGGGTCGTGCCCCGGCACCCGCTGCTGGCCTCGGACGCCGAGCTAGGCCTGGTGACCCTGCCCGAGGCGCCAGCCGGCCTGACCACGGGTGACCTCCGCTGATCCCAGCGTGACCCGGGATTTGCCAGGAACATTCCCGCCTGTTCCGGTTGAACTTTGCGGTACGTGGTGGTCAAATAACGTTCCGTACGTAAACCGCTGTGCGTGGCAGTGCGTCTACTTTAGGCAACGTGCCCGTGAGCTCTTCATGGAACGCGCATTGCGGGCGCATCATGGAGGGGCAGGGGTTCGGCCACTGCAGCAGCAAAGCCCGGGGGGGCCATGAGACTCCGCTACACGTTATGGCAGCTGCATGACGCTGTCGTGTCTCCTCCCGTGGACACTGGCGCCCCCACCACGTGAGAGGACACAACCCGTCATGAAGCAAGACACGCACGCCGAGAACAAGCTCCTGACGCCTTCCGAGGTCGCCGCGTTGTTCCGGGTTGATCCGAAGACGGTGACCCGGTGGGCGCAGCAGGGCAAGCTCCACTCCATCAGGACGCTCGGTGGGCACCGCCGTTACAGCGAGGCTGAGATCCACGCCTTCCTGGAAGAGTCGCAGGGGGTGCCGTTGCCCAGGCCAGCTGGAGAGTAGCCTCCACCTGGGCCCTGGGCGGGCAGCGTGATGCCCGTCCTGCTGGACACTGGCCCGGCCGGAGGTGCGTCATGGGTGAGTTCGTCACCGTCGAGATCGATCAGGCTGTCGCCACGATCCGGCTGGACCGGCCACCGATGAACGCGCTGAACACCCAGGTCCAGGAGGAGATCGCGGCGGCCGCCGGTGAAGTGTCCGCAAATCCGGCGTGCCGCGCAGTGGTGCTCTACGGCGGGCCGAAAGTGTTCGCCGCGGGCGCCGACATCAGGGAACTGGCCGAGGCCAGCTACGCGCAGATGGCGGCGGACTCACGTCGGCTGCAGGCTTCGTTCACCGCGGTGGCGAAGATCCCCAAGCCGGTAGTCGCGGCCATCAGCGGGTACGCGCTGGGCGGCGGCCTGGAACTGGCGCTGTGCGCCGACTTCCGGGTCGCCGGCCAGGGCGCCCGGCTGGGCCAGCCAGAGATCCTGCTCGGCGTGATCCCGGGCGCGGGCGGCACCCAGCGGCTGCCCCGGCTGATCGGCCCGGCCCGGGCCAAGGACATCGTGTTCAGCGGCCGGTTCGTCGAGGCCGCCGAGGCGCTCGACCTTGGCCTGGTCGACCGGGTGGCCCCGGACGCCGAGGTGTACGACCTGGCGCGGTCGATGGTGGCCAGGTACGCGACCGGGCCGGCCCTCGCCTTCCGGGCGGCCAAGCAGGCCATCGATGATGGCCTGGAAACCGACCTGGTCACCGGGCTGGAGATCGAGCGGCTGCAATTCGCCGGATTGTTCGCGACCGAGGACCAGCGCACCGGGATGCGCAGTTTCATCGAGAATGGTCCTGGCCAGGCCACCTTCGCCGGCCGGTGACACTGGGAGGATGGCCCGCAGCTTGATCCGTCCTGAGGAGCAGCGATGACTGAGCCGGTGCCCAGCCCGGACCTGGACCTGGTCACCGCGGCGCTGCGCGCGGACAGCGCCGATGCCAGTATCTACGCACAGGTGCTGACCGAATCCCTGGGCGAGTCACTGCCGCCCGGATGTGTGACCATAGAGCGGGACCGCTCCGTGTCCGACCGGATGCACGGGCGGCCCGGTAAGGTAACCAAGATCACGGTCCGGCTGGGGGAGCAGGTCATGACGCTGGCGGTACGGGCCGGGCAGCCGAGCGCGGAGATCCTCCGTGAGGTGCGCGGCGTAGTGCTGTCCCGGCAGCCGGTACCCGTGCACGAATGGGCGGCCGAACTGGCCCGCGCGCTCGTCGGCTATGCCGAGCAGAATGCCCGGACGGCCGAGGCGCTGCGCAGGCTGGTCACCGGCACCTAGGCGGTGACAGCAGTGCCCATGCGGTGTCCGTTAGCTGTGTTCCGGTACCGCTTCTACCTGCGTTCTCGGCTGTCCTGCTCGGGCGGCACGAGGGGAGTTCGTAGGCTGGGGGGACGATGACAACAGCGGACCAGATGCCGGGCCGGCTCGGCCCCTACCGCCTGCTCGACCGCATCGGCGAGGGCGGCATGGGGGTGGTCTACCTCGGCCGTGACCCTGAGCAGCGCTCGGTCGCGATCAAGGTGCTGCGTCCCGCGGTGGCCGGTGACCCGAACGCGCGGCGGCGGCTGGCCCGCGAGGTCGAGACCATGCGCCGGGTGCGCAGCCCGTTCGTGGCCGAAGTGCTGGACACCGATGTGGCCGGGGACACGCCGTACATCGTGACCCGGTACGTGCCCGGCCGCACCCTGGACGAGGTGGTCACCCAGGACGGCCCGCTGACCGGGGCCCGGCTGGCCCGGCTGGCCAGCGGGCTGGCCGAGGCGCTGGCCGCCATCCATGCGGCCGGGGTGGTGCACCGCGATCTCAAGCCGGGCAACGTGATGCTGGTGAACAGCGATCCGGTAGTGATCGACTTCGGCATCGCCCAGGCGCTGGACTCGACCCGGCTGACCCAGACCGGCATGTTCATGGGCACGCCGGGTTACCTGGCCCCGGAAGTCATCGAGGGCCAGTCCGCCTCGGCCGCCGCGGACGTGCACGCCTGGGGCGGGACGGTCGCCTACGCGGCCACCGGCCGGCCGCCGTTCGGCACCGGCTCCTACGAGACGATCTTCTACCGGATCGTGAACGGCCAGCCGGACCTGGCCGGGGTGCCGGCGCCGCTGGCCGAACTGCTGGCCGGCGCGCTGCGCCGCAACCCGGCGGCCCGGCCCGCGGCGGCCCAGCTGTGCACGCTGTCCGCCGCGCTGGACGTGGCCGGGCTGCAGCCGGTGCCGGTGCCGGGCGGGCTGCCCGGCGGCCTGCTCGCCCCGGGCACCCGGGCCGACGCCCCGGTGCGCTATCCGACCCAGGACGCGTTCGCCGGCGGCCACGCCGCCACCGTGCTCCCTGCCCGCCCCGGCACCCAGCCGATGGCCGTGGGGCAGCCACGCCCCGATGACTTCGCCGATGTGCTGCCCCCGGTGAATTACCAGCCGGCCAGGGCCAACGGCTACCCGGCCGTTCCCGGTGACACGTTCGCCGGCGGCCGCGGCCCGGTATCCGCCCGCCCCGCCGGGCCGCCAGCCGCGGCCGGTGACCGCGGCTGGGCGGCGCCACGGCGGCAGCCGCTGCTCGTCCTGGCCGCGATGGTGATCGCGGTCTGCGTGGCCGTCGTGCTGCCGGTGGCCGGCACCCTGCTCGCGCTGGCCATGCTGACCCTGCTGCGGGCCGGCGACCTGGCGCACCGCGGCTCGGACACCCGCGGCGCGGTGATGAACGTGGCCGCGTTCCCGTTCTTCGTGATCCGCTCGCTGATCGGCACGCTGCTGCAGGCGCCGCTGGCCCTGATCGCGGGCGCGGCCGCGGCCGGGGTCACCTACCTGACCGTGCCCGGCTCGTCGCTGGCCCACGCGATGTCGTACGCGGCTGGCGCATTGGTCGCCTGCTACGCGTACGGCCCGGGGTCAGCCAAGGCACGCCGGGAACTCAACCGGGTGTTCTCGGCGATGGCGCGCAGCCCAGGAGTGCGAGCGGTCATCTGGCTGGTGCTCGGTGCGCTGGCGATCGCGGCGGTCGCTACCGCGATGACCTCGCCGGCCGCGTTCTGGCCGCTTGGCGCGCCTACCGGGCCACTGGTGCACCTGCCCGCGTTCCCGGGGGTGGGCCGCCTGCCCGGCGTGTTCGGCCATCTGCCGCGGCATTTCCTGCGCGCCCACCTCTGAGCGCCATACCTCTGATCTGGCCGCAGCGCGGGCAGGCCGGTTTACCCGGACGGGGCTGGGTCAGCTGGCGCGCCGTTCGGGCAGGTTCCCGTCCGGGGTGACCTGCCCGGCCCCGGCGGATACCGGCTGGCCCGGTGATTTCCCCGGCGCCTTGGCCGCGGACGGCGGGACCTTGTCCTGGCCGGTCGCGGGCAGCGGCCGGACGAGGCCGAGCGAGACTACCTCGTTGGCCAGCCTGACCCGGCGGTTGCTGCCTTCGGGAATGCGGAACTTCTGGTAGAGCCGGAGCAGGTGCTGCTTCACCGCCGCCTCCGTCACCACCAGATCGGCGGCGATCTCGCGGGCAGTGGCCGGGGCCACGAAGGCCTCGTCGGACAGCGCCGGGCGGCACAGCGAGGTGAGCACGTCCAGTTCGCGCCGGGTCAGCTCGGGGCTCGGCGAGCGGCGCAGCTCAACCTCGGCGGTCAGGTCCTCGGCGGGCAGGCCGCCGATCCGGCAGCGGGCGTTGCCGAACGTGAGCACGTCGCCGTCCTCCAGGACGCGGCGTGCTACCAGCCGTCCGTTGACCCGGGTGCCGTTACGCGATAACCCGAGATCTGTGACGTAGGCGTAAGGGCCGCGGCGGACGATCTCCGCGTGCAGCCGCGACACGCTCGCGTCACCGAGCCGGATGTTGACGCCGGCACCGCGCCCGATCGTCGTCACGGCCTCGCACAGCTGGATAACATCCCCGCTGTCCTCGATGCGAATGTAGGGCCCGTCCACAACAGTTCCTCCTGATTGCCCGGGTGGTCACAGATCTCTCTCCGTCCAGTTACCCTTCCGGGGCCGTTCCGTACCTCATTTCCTACCCCGCGTTTTACGTAACTGGTTACCGGCGGCGCTCGGCCCTGGGCGCAGCGTGTCTTCCCGGGCACCCTACCGGGCCAGGGCCAGCCACGATACGGACCCGGCCGGCCGGCCCAGGCGCGTGCAGTAGCCAGAAGTACACTGCCGAGCGAGCAATCGGGAGGTAGCCAAAATGGCGGACAAGCCGTCCAGGGGACTGGCTGACGTCGTCGCCGCATCCACCGCGCTGAGCGACATCGATGGCCAGGCGGGCCGGCTGTTCTATCGCGGTTACGACATCCATCAGCTGGCCGGGGCCGCGACCTTTGCGGAGATCGCCTACCTGCTGCAGCGCGGCGGCCCGCCCAGCCCGGCCGAGCTGGACGGCTACCAGGCCGAACTGGCCGGCGGCCGCACCCTGGGCAAGCTGGTCAGCGGCACGCTGACGGAGATCTCCGCGGCCCAGGGCCCGATGGAGGCGCTGCGCAGCCTGGTCTCGCTGGCCAGCGCGGACGACCCGGACAAGGACAGCAACGCGGCCGGGGCCAACGCACGGAAGGCGGCCCGGCTCACCGCCCAGCAGCCGGTCCTGGTCGCCGCGTACCACGCCGCGCGGCACGGCCGGGACTGCCCGCCCCCGGATCCCGGCCTCAGCCTGGCCGCGAACTTCCTGCTCCAGTTGCGCGGCGCGGCCCCGGCCGGCCGCGATGCCGAGATCCTGGACACCTGCCTAGTGCTGCACGCGGACCACACGATGAACGCGTCCACATTCGCCGCCCGGGTCTGCGCGGCCACGCTGTCCGACATGCACTCGGCGGTGGTGGCGGCGCTGGGCACGCTCAAGGGCCCGCTGCACGGCGGGGCCAACGAGCAGGTGATGCGCGGGCTGGAAGCCATCCGGGCGCAGGCCGGCGCCGATCCGGTGGCGGCGGTGCCGGGTGCGGTCCGGGACCGGCTCGCGGCGGGCGAGAAGATCATGGGTTTCGGGCACCGGGTCTACAAGACCGAAGACCCGCGAGCTACCCATCTCCGCGAGATGTCCGCGGAACTGGCCGCCCGGTCCGGCGACGACACGTACTACCGGATGTCCCGGGCGATGGAGGAGACCGTGCTCGCGGAGAAAGGCCTCTATCCCAACGTGGACTTCTACGCCGCGACCGTCTATCACTACCTGGACATCCCCACCGACCTGTTCACCCCGGTGTTCTCGGTCAGCCGGATGGCGGGCTGGACCGCGCACGTGATGGAGCAGCACGCGGACAACCGGCTGATCCGCCCGGACAGCGAGTACATCGGCGAGCAGAACCTCACCTGGGTGGCGCTGAGCGAGCGGTGAGGCGGCCAGCGGCGGTCAGAAGCGCTAGCGTCAGAGGTACGGCGCGGTAGCGTCGGGGATACAGCATGGCACGGCAGACGGAAACGGAGCAGCGCGGGCAGTGCGCGACCTAGACAACGGCACCGTGGCGGCGTCGCTGGACGGCACTGGGCTGGTGGCGTCCGCGCTGACCGGCATGGCCGGCCCGCCGGGCGGCCCGGGCCGGCCGGTGGGCCAGCCCCGCGGGGCCCGCCCGTCAGCCAGCCCTCTGCGGGGGCCGCCGGCCGGCCAGTCCCGGCGCGGCCGGGCCCGGCGGGCCGGCCCGCCGGGGGGCGCGGCCGCCCAGGTGCCCTACCTGATCGTGCTCTGTGGCGTGATCGCCGGCCTGGCACTGATTTGGCAGGGCGCGCACTACGTCCGGCCAGGTACGTTGGCAGTGGCGGGTGCGCTTTTCGCCGCTGCCACGGCCCGGCTGATCCTGCCGGAGCAGCGGGCGGGCTTGCTCGCCAGCAGACGGCGCGCTATCGACGTCACGGCGCTGGCCATCCTGGCTGCCGGCCTCCTGGTCGCTGGCCTCGTGCTGCCGATCCCGTGGTAGCGGGGGCGGGACCTGACCACAGCGCCAGCGGCAGTACACCGCCAGCGGGACTACCCCGCGGGCGGGATAACAGCGCCCGGGGAGAACAGCCCGCGGGCGGCAGCACAGCGTGGGTAAGGAAGGAAGTCGGCAGGCATGCCCAAGATCAAGGTAATCAATCCCGTCGTCGAAATCGACGGCGACGAGATGACGCGGATCATCTGGCAGTTCATCAAGGACCAGCTGATCCTGCCCTACCTCGATATCACGCTGGAGTACTACGACCTGTCCGTGCAGCACCGGGACGCTACCGATGACCAGGTCACGGTGGACGCGGCCAACGCCATCAAGCGGCACGGGGTCGGCGTCAAGTGCGCGACGATCACCCCCGATGAGGGCCGGGTCAGCGAGTTCGGGCTGAAGAGGATGTGGCGCTCGCCCAACGGGACGATCCGCAACATCCTCGGCGGCGTGGTGTTCCGTGAGCCGATCGTGGTGTCCAGCATCCCGCGCTTCGTGCCGGGCTGGACCAAGCCGATCATCATCGGCCGGCACGCGCACGGTGACCAGTACCGGGCGACCGACTTCGTGGTGCCCGGGCCCGGCTCGGTGCGCATCAGCTACCAGCCAGAGGGCGGCGGCCAGCCGTTCGACCTGGAGGTGGCTCAGTTCGCCGGCGGCGGGGTGGCGATGGGCATGTACAACTTCGACGACTCGATCGCCGACTTCGGCCGGGCCACCATGCGGTACGCGCTGGACCGCGGCTACCCGCTGTACCTGTCCACCAAGAACACCATCCTCAAGGCTTACGACGGCCGCTTCAAGGACATCTTCCAGGAGATCTACGAGGCCGAGTTCAAGGCCGAGTTCGAGGCGGCGGGCATCTGGTATGAGCACCGGCTGATCGATGACATGGTCGCCCAGATGATCAAGGGTGACGGCGGCATCGTGTGGGCGTGCAAGAACTACGACGGGGACGTCGAGTCCGACATCGTCGCGCAGGGCTTCGGCTCCCTCGGCCTGATGACCAGCGTGCTGCTGACCCCGGACGGCAAGACCATGGAGGCCGAGGCCGCGCACGGCACGGTGACCCGGCACTACCGGCAGCACCAGCAGGGCAAGGCGACCTCGACCAACCCGATCGCGTCGATCTTCGCCTGGACCCGGGGCCTGGCGCACCGCGGCAAGCTGGATGACACCCCGGAGCTGATCCGGTTCGCCGAAACCCTGGAGCGGGTGTGCGTGCAGACCGTGGAGAGCGGCAAGATGACCAAGGATCTGGCGCTGCTCGTGGGCCCGGGAACGCCGTTCCTGAGCACCGAGGAATTCATGCAGGAGCTCAGCGAGAACCTCGCCGAGGCGATGTCCGCTGAGCACCGCTAGGCCGGAACGGAGATCGCTGGAAATGACCCGTAGTGGCAAGGTGACCGTCGTCGGGGCCGGGTTCTATGGCTCGACCACCGCGCAACGGCTAGCCGAGTACGACATCTTCGACGAGGTCGTGCTGACCGACATCGTCGAGGGCAGGCCCGAGGGGCTGGCGCTGGACATGAACCAGTCGCGGCCGATCGAGGGGTTCGAGACCCGGGTGACCGGGCAGACCACCGGGCCCGCCGGGGAGGGCTACGAGGCCATCGCCGGATCGAACATCGTGATCATCACGGCCGGGCTGCCCCGGAAGCCGGGGATGAGCCGGATGGACCTGATCGGGGTCAACGCCAAGATCGTCCGCCAGGTGGTGGAGAACGTGGTCAAGCATGCGCCGGAGGCGGTGCTGATCGTGGTGTCCAACCCGCTGGATGAGATGACCGCGCTGGCCGCCAACGCGTCCGGCTTCCCGCGGCCGCGGGTGATGGGCCAGGCCGGCATGCTGGACACCGCCCGGTTCAGCTACTTCGTGGCGGAGAAGCTGGGTGTCCCGGTCGGCTCGGTGCAGACGCTCACCCTCGGCTCGCACGGGGACACCATGGTCCCGGTCCCGTCCGCGTGCACGGTCGGCGGCAAGGCACTGGCCAGCCTGCTCAGCCAGGAGGAGATCGGCGCGCTGGTGGAGCGCACCCGCAACGGCGGCGCGGAGATCGTCGGGCTGCTCAAGACCGGCTCGGCGTACTACGCGCCGTCCGCCGCCGCCGCCCGGATGGCCCGCGCCGTCGCGACCGACTCCGGCCAGGTCATGCCGGTGTGCGCCTGGGTGGACGGCGAGTACGGCATCAGCGGCGTCTACCTCGGGGTGGAAGCCGAGATCGGCTCGGCTGGGGTGCGCCGCGTCGCCGAGCGCAACCTGACCGAGGCGGAGCGTGCCGCGCTGGGCGAGGCGGCCGAGGCCGTCCGGGCCAAGCAGGCCGACGTGGCCAGCCTCTAACCAGCCCGGCTAAGCCGGCTACCCGGCCTGGCCCGCCGCCGCCAGGCGGCGGAGGGCCAGTTCGGCCAGCAGTGTGGTGCCGTCGGCCAGCGCCGCGTCGTCGAACACCGCGTCCGCGGCGTGGTTATCCGGCGCGGTGGCCGGGTTCAGGCCGGCCGGGCAGGCGCCCAGCATGACGAATGCGCCCGGCACTTGCTCCAGCACGAAGGAGAAGTCCTCCGCTCCCGGCATCGGATGCTCCTCGGGCTGGAACCGGCCGCTGCCGAACACGTCCGCCACCGCCTGGCCGGCGAACGCCGCCTCGGCCGCGTCGTTGACCGTGACCGGGTAGCCGTCCAGGTACTCCGCGCTGGCCTGCAGGCCGTACCCGCTGGCGATGCCGGTGACCAGCCGCACGCTCTCCGCCCGTACCCGGTCCCGGGCCGCCGCGGAGAACGAGCGCACCGTGGCCAGGAAGTGCGCCTCGTCCGGGATGACGTTGTCCGTGGTGCCGGCGTGGAAGCTGCCGACCGTGATGACCACCGGGTCGAAGACATCGAACCGCCTGGTCACCAGCGTCTGCAGCGCGGTCACCATCTCGCAGGCGGCCGGGATCGGATCGGCGGACAGGTGCGGCTGTGAAGCGTGCCCGCCGTGCCCGCGCACGGTTACGTCGAGCACGTCGGCCGCGGCCATCATCGGGCCCGGCCGGGTGGCGAACTGGGCGTGGCCGTACTGGGCTGAGGCGACGTGCACCGCGTACGCGGCCACCGGGCGGTCACCGGCCGCGTCGAGCACGCCTTCATTGATCATGTACTGCGCGCCGCCGTGCCCCTCCTCACCCGGCTGGAACATGAAGATCACGTTCCCGGGCAGCTCGCGCTGCCGGGCGGACAGGATCCGGGCCGCCCCGGCCAGCATGGCGGTGTGCAGGTCGTGGCCGCAGGCGTGCATCACCCCGGTCACCGCGGAGGAATAGTCCAGGCCGGTCCGCTCGGTGATCGGCAGCGCGTCCATGTCGCCGCGGAGCAGCACGGTCGGCCCGGGCCGGCCGCCGCGTAGCACCGCGGTCACCGAGCTGAGCGCCCGGCCCAGGGTGACTTCCAGCGGCAGCCCGTCCAGCGCACCGAGCACCTTCTGCTGGGTCTGCGGCAGGTCCAGGCCGATCTCTGGCTCGCGGTGGATCCGGTGCCGGAGCTCGGCCAGGTCGGCCGCGATCGCGGCGGCATCTTCGCGCACCATACCCATGCCGGTCACCACACCCGCTCCGCGCTGGCCGACGGGGGCGCGTCCAGGAAACCGGGCGGTGGCCAGCCACGGCGAGTGAACGCGGCGCACACCGCCTCGCGCACCGGTGCCGAGTCCGCCGGGACCAGGGCGAGCACCGATCCGCCGAACCCGCCGCCCATCATCCGCGCGCCCAGCGCGCCCGCCGTCACCGCCGTATCCACCGTCACATCCGCCTCCGGCCAGGAGATCTCGAAATCGTCGCGCAGCGACGCGTGCGACTCGTCCAGCAGCCGCCCACCGTCCGCCACGTCACCGCGGCGCAGCAGCGCGGCCATGGCCAGCACTCGCTGGTTCTCGGTGACCACGTGCCGGGCCCGGCGGAGCAGCACCGGGTCGGTCAGCCGGGCCAGCCCGGCGGGGTCCGGGATGTCCCGCAGCGACCGCACACCGAGCGCCCGGGCCGCCTCCTCGCACTCGATGCGCCGGGCGGCGTAGCCGCTGTCGGTCAGCCGGTGCTCGGCCCGGGTGTCGATGATCAGCAGGGCCAGCCCGGCGGCGGCCGGGTTGAGCGGCACGTTGTCCGACTCACTGCTGCAGCAGTCCAGCAGCAGGGCGTGCCCGGCCTGGCAGAGCAGCACGGCGGACTGGTCCATGATCCCGGTCGGCACGCCGACGAACTCGTTCTCGGCCCGGCGGGCGATCGCGGCCAGCTCCGGCCGCGGTACCGACAGCCCGGCCAGCTGGGTCAGCGCCAGCGCGACCGCGCACTCCAGCGCGGCGGACGAGGACAGCCCGGCGCCCTGCGGCAGGTCGGAGTCGATGGCCACCCGCGCGCCGGGCAGCTGGTAGCCGGCGTCGCCGAGCGCCCACACCACCCCGGCCGGGTAGGCGGCCCAGCCGTCTACTGCGCCGGGCGCCAGGCCGGCCAGCGGGATGGTGACCGTCCCGCGGCCGGCCTGCCGCGAGGTCAGCTCCAGAACGCCAGTGCCCGCCGCCGTGGCTGCGGCCAGCGTGCCCCGGTCCAGCGCGAACGGGAGCACGAAGCCGTGGTTGTAGTCGGTGTGCTCACCGATCAGGTTGGCCCGGCCGGGCGCCCGCCAGACCCCGGCGGCCGGGCCGCCGAATTCGGCCTGGAACCACCGCGCGACCTGATCCGCACTGGCCAGCCCGGTCACCTGAGCTGGCCCGCCGCGGTCATCGCCTGGGTGAACGTCCACGCGTCGCGGACCATGGCGTGCAGGTCACGCTCGGGCTGCCAGCCCAGCTCGGTCCGGATCCGCGCCGAGGACGCCACCAGCACCGCCGGGTCGCCGCCCCGCCGCGGTGCCACCCGGACCGGGATGTCCACCCCGGTGACCCGCTGGCACTCGGCCAGCACCTGGCGGTTGGAGAAGCCGGCCTCGCTGCCCAGGTTGTACACCTGGTGCGTGCCGGGCTGGCAGGCCTGCAGCGCCTGCAGGTGGGCCCGGGCCAGGTCGGCCACGTGGATGTAGTCCCGGATGCAGGTGCCGTCCGGGGTGGGGTAGTCGTCGCCGAACAGCTCCAGCTGGCCGCCCGCACCGCCGGCCACGGCACCGGCCACGGCGAGGACGTTCGGGATGAGATGGGTTTCCGGATGGTGCCGTTCGCCCAGCCAGCTCCCGGCGGCCTGCGGGTGGGCCCCGGCCACGTTGAAGTAGCGCAGGCTCACCGCGCCGATGCCGTGCAGTCGGCTGTACTCGCCGAGCGCGGTGTCCACGGCCAGCTTCGACGCCCCGTACGGGCTGGTCGGCCGGGGCGGGTCGGTCTCGGCCACCGGGATCCGCTCCGGCTCCCCATACACCGCGGCGGTGGAGGAGAACACGATCCGGCTGGTCCCGGCGACACGCATCGCGTCCAGCAGGGCCAGCGTCCCGCCCAGGTTGCTCTCCCAGTACAGGGTGGGCTTGGCCACCGACTCGCCGACCAGCGACTTGGCCGCGAAGTGCAGCACCGCGTCTACGCCGTCGGCCAGTAGCGGCGCGGCGTCCCGGATGCTGCCGCGGGCGAACGCGGCGCCCACCGGCACCGCGTCCTGGTGCCCGGTGGACAGATCATCCAGCACCGTGACCTGGTGGCCCTCGGCCACCAGCAGCGCGCCAACGACACTGCCGATGTACCCGGCGCCGCCGGTGACCAGCAGCTTCACCTGGCCTCCCGGAGCCGCAGCGCCGCCTCCTCGGGCAGGATGTCGCCGATCCACACTCCCATGCCTGACTCCGTTCCCGCGAGGTACTTCAGCTTGCCAGGTGCCCGGCGCACCGACAGCACCTGGAGGTGCAGGCCGAACTCGGCGGCGCCCGGCACCTCGCGCACCGGCGCCTGGTGCCAGGCCGCGATGTACGGCAGCGGCATGTCGAACAGGGCGTCCATCCGGCGCAGCACGTCGAGGTAGAGGTGGCAGAACGCGGTGCGCGCCGCATCGTTCAGGGCGGGGATGTCCGGCACCCGCTGGGCGGGAAACAGCAGCACCTCGTACGGCCACCGGGCGGCGGCCGGCACGAACGCGGTCCAGTGCTCGTTGCGGGCGACGATCCGGGTGCCCGCCGCGATCTCGCCCTCGACCAGATCGTCGAACAGGTTCCGGCCGGTCCGGCCGGTGTAGGCGACGGCCTGGGCCAGCATGGTGGCCGTCCGCGGCGTGACGAACGGGAAGCCGTAAATCTGCCCGTGCGGGTGGTGCAGCGTGACGCCGATCTCCTCGCCGCGGTTCTCGAAGCAGTAGACCTGGGTGATGCCGTCCATGCCGTTAAGCGCCGCGGTCCGGTCCGCCCACGCCTCCACCACGGTCCGGGCCCGCCGCGGGCTCAGCTTGGCGAACGACCCGTTGTGGTCGGAGGTGAAGCAGACCACCTCGCAGCGCCCGTACCCGGGCTGCGGTGCCACGCCGCCGTATTCGAGTAGGGATGTGGGGCTGGCCGGCTGTGCCGGCCTCGGCGCGGAGCGGCGATCGGGGGGTTCCGGGGGGTCGTCTCCCCCTGGTCGCGGCGGCGTGCCGCCGCTCGGCGCGGAGCGGCGATCGGGGGGTTCCGGGGGGTCGTCTCCCCCTGGTCGCGGCGGCGTGCCGCCGCTCGGCGCGGAGCGGCGATCGGGGGGTTCCGGGGGGTCGTCTCCCCCTGGTCGCGGCGGCGTGCCGCCGCTCGGCGCGGAGCGGCGATCGGGGGGTTCCGGGGGGTCGTCCCCCCGGGTTGGCACTGCCCAATGGCCCGCGCCGCGCAGCGAAGGGAACCGGTTCTCGAACACCACGACGTCGTAGTCCGGTGCTGGGATCTCGGTCGGCCGTCCGGGGCGGGACGGGTCGAGCGGGCACTGATCGGTGGGCGGCAGGAACGTCCGGTCCTGCCGCTGGGCCGCGATGACCACCCACTCGCCGCGCAGCGCGTCCCAGCGCAGCCCGCCATCGGCGGCCGTGCCGGCCTCTGGCGGCGCACCGTACCCGGGCTCCGGCGGCAGTGGCCTGGTATCCGGCACCGCCGCCCGCCCGGAGTCAGCCGCCTCGTCAAAGTAGATGATGTCCCGCCCGTCGGCGAGCTTGGCGCTGCTTTTCCATACCCCAGGGCTCACGGGACCCATACGCTATCTGCCCCGGCTCTGGTTTCCCATCTCGTCCCCCCGGGTAATGCCGGGTGACCGGTGGGAACACTGTTTAGACTGTGCGGACACGGAGGTCAGGGGTCAGCACGTGGGTGAGGTTGGCTGGGACATCGTCGTTGTCCTGCTCATCGTGCTCGTCAACGGGCTGTTCGCGGGCGCGGAGATGGCCCTCGTCTCGCTCCGTGAGGGCCAGATCCGGGCCCTGGCCCAGCGCGGCAGGCGGGGTCAGCGTGCGGCCAAGCTGGCCCAGGACCCGAACCGGTTCCTGTCCGCGGTGCAGATCGGGGTGACGCTGGCCACCCTGCTGTCCGGCGCGTTCGGTGAGGCGACGCTGTCCGGCCACCTGAAGTCGGCCCTGATCTCGCACAACGTGGCGTCCGGGGCGGCGTCCGTGGTGTCGCTGATCGTGGTCACCGTGGTGATCTCCTATTTCACCCTGGTGCTCGGCGAACTGGCGCCCAAGCGGCTCGCGCTGCAGCGGACCGCGCAGGTGTCGCTGGTCGTCGCGCCGACCCTGGACCGGTTCTCCATGCTGGCCCGGCCGCTGGTCTGGCTGCTGTCCCGGTCCACCAACGTGGTCGTCCGGCTGCTCGGCGGCGACCCGCGGCAGGGCCGCGGCGTGATGACCGAGGAAGAACTGCACGACCTGGTGGCCGGGGCCCAGACGCTCAGCGCCGACGAGCGGCACATCGTGGGTGAGGTGTTCGATGCCGGCAAACGCCAGCTCCGCGAGGTGCTGGTGCCGCGCACCGAGGTGGAGTTCCTGCCCGCCGACATGCCGCTGCGCGAGGCCGCGGTCGTGGTGGCCAAGGAGCCGTACTCCCGGTTCCCGGTCTACCAGGAGTCCTACGACGACGTGATCGGCTTCATCCACGTCCGGGACTTGATCGATCCCGAGCTGACCAGCCGCCAGCTGACGGTGGGGGAGATCTACCGGCCGGTGAAGCTGCTGCCGATCAGCAAGACCGTGCTGTCCGCGCTGTCCGAGATGCGCCGCGACCGGGCCCACTTGGCCATCGTGATGGACGAGTACGGCGGCACGGCCGGCATCGTCACCCTGGAAGACCTGGTCGAGGAGCTGGTCGGGGACATCCAGGACGAATACGACGTGGACGAGGGCCAGCCCAAGCAGCTGCGCGGCGGTGCCATCGAGGTGGATGGCCTGCTGAACCTGGACGAGTTCGCCGAGCAGACCGGCATCGAGCTGCCCGAGGGGCCGTACGAGACGGTGGCCGGCTACATGCTGGCCACCCTGGGCCAGCTGCCCACCGATCACGAGAAGATCGAAGTGGCCGGGCACGTGCTGACCGTCCTGCAGATGGACGCCCGCCGGATCGCCCGGGTGCGGGTCGACCCGGCCGGCCAGCCCGCCTCGACGGGCCAGCCCGCCGAACAGCTGCCTGCCCCGCCACCGCAAGCCCCCGAACCCTCGTCGCCTCCCCCGGCGGCACCCTCTCCCGCCCCACCAGTCTCTCCGGCACCAACCGCCCCACCTCCGCCGCCAACTATCTCCCGCACGAAATCGTGATCATGGGCTAGGTAGGGCTCTAACAGGCTCTAACACCACCTAAGCCATGATCACGAAGGGCGAGCCGGGCCGGAAGCTGGGGGAACTAGACTGGCGATTCCAGCGGCCGAGGAAGGGGGACTGGTGCAGGCCAGCACGGACTTCGACACCGTCCTCGTGGTCGACTTCGGCGCCCAGTACGCCCAGCTGATCGCGCGCCGGGTCCGGGAGTGCCAGGTGTACTCGGAGATCGTGCCGAGCACCATGCCTGCCGCCGAGATCCTGGCCAGGAAGCCCGCCGCCATCATCCTGTCCGGCGGCCCTGCCTCGGTGTACGCGCCGGACGCGCCGCCGCTGCCAGGCGGCGCGGACCTGCTGCACGCCGGGATCCCGGTGCTCGGCATCTGCTACGGATTCCAGCTGCTGGTGGCCGGGCTGGGCGGCGAAGTCGCGCACACCGGGTCCGGTGAGTACGGCGCCACCCAGCTCGACCTGGTGCCCGGCGCCGAGTTGCTCGCCGTGCTGTCCGACCGGCAGCAGGTCTGGATGTCACACGGGGACACGGCCACCGCGGCCCCGCCCGGCTTCGCCGTCACCGCGCGCACCGCGGGCACCCCGGCGGCCGCCGTGGAAGACCAGGACCGCCGGCTGTACGGAGTGCAGTTCCACCCCGAGGTGCTGCACACCGAGCACGGCACCGCACTGCTGCGCCGGTTCCTCGAACTGGCTGGCTGCCGCCCGGCCTGGACCATGGGCAGCATCATCGACGAGCAGGTGGCGCGGATCCGGGACCAGGTCGGGGCGGCCGGAGCGATCTGCGGGCTGTCCGGCGGGGTGGACTCGGCGGTCGCCGCGGCCATCGTGCAGCGGGCCATCGGCTCTCAGCTGACCTGCGTTTTCGTGGACCACGGATTGCTCCGCCGGGGCGAGGCGCAGCAGGTCGAAAAGGACTTCGTGGCCGCCACCGGGGTGGACCTGAAGGTGGCCGACGCAGCCCGGACGTTCCAGGCCGCGCTGGCCGGGGTGACCGACCCAGAAGAGAAGCGCAAGATCATCGGCCGGGAGTTCATCCGGGCCTTCGAGCGGGCCGCGCGGGAGATCACCAGTGCGGCGGGCAGCCACGGCGGCACGGTCGAGTTCCTGGTCCAGGGCACGCTGTACCCGGACGTGGTCGAGTCCGGCGGCGGCACCGGTGCGGCCAGCATCAAGTCGCATCACAACGTCGGGGGGCTGCCCAGCGACCTGAGCTTCCAGCTCGTCGAGCCGCTGCGCACCCTGTTCAAGGACGAGGTGCGCCGGGTCGGCGAGACGCTCGGGCTGCCGCCGGAGATCGTCTGGCGGCAGCCGTTCCCCGGCCCCGGGCTGGCCATCCGCATCGTCGGCGAGGTCACCGCGGAGCGGCTGCGCATCGTGTCCGCGGCGGACGCGATCGCCCGCGAGGAACTGTCCGGAGCCGGCCTGGACCGGGAGATCTGGCAGTGCCCGGTGGTGCTGCTGGCCGACATCCGCTCGGTCGGCGTCCAGGGCGATGGCCGCAGCTACGGTTACCCGGTGGTGCTCCGCCCGGTGACCAGCGAGGACGCCATGACCGCCGACTGGGCCCGGCTGCCCGGCGACCTGCTGGCCCGGATCTCCACCCGGATCACCAACGAGGTCCCGGAGATCAACCGGGTGGTGCTGGACATCACCAGCAAACCCCCCGGCACCATCGAATGGGAGTGAATTCGGGGGCGCCGGCCGGTGGCTCGCTGATGAGGCGGGGCGCGCCGGAGGCGTGTTCCCGCCGAGTCGGCGTTCGGCGCGAAGCGGCGATCGGGGGGTCCAGGGGGGTCGTCCCCCCGGACCAAATGGAGGCACCATGAGTGTTGTGAGCATCGCCGAAGCCTGGCCGGAGATCGGCCGTCCGTTCACGGTGGACGACCTGGACCGGATGCCCGATGACGGCCGCCGGTACGAACTGGTTGACGGGGTTCTTTTCGTGAGCCCTGCGCCAGCTGTCCAGCACCAGCTGGTACTGAGCGAGCTCGTTGTCCTGCTCCGCGCGGCTCAGCCCCGGGGGATACGCGTCCTGCCTGGCCCGGGAGTCCGGATGGCCATGGACACCGAGTTGATTCCGGACCTGGTCGTAGCACGCTTCGAAGACATCGGCGGGGTACGGATCACTGCTCCTCCGCTGCTCGCGATCGAAATCCGGTCGCCGAGCACCGCCTTGGTCGATCTCAACATCAAGAAGGCCGTCTACGAGCGGTTCGGCATTGGTTCGTATTGGATTGTTGTCCCTGACGCGAACAAGCCCGAACTGATCGCGTTCGAGCTGATCGACGGGCGGTATGAGCAGGTCGCAGACGTGAGCGGGGACGAGACGTTCTGCGCCGAGCGGCCATTCCGGGTCGACGTGATGCCGTCGCGGCTGGTGGCGGGGCTGCTGCCGGACTGACAGCTCAGGTGACGTCGGCGGGTTCGGGGGGCAGGTCGGCGTACGCCTCGGTGCCGATGATCTCGCGGAGGATGGTCAGCGCGTCCCAGACGTCGGTGAACCGGGTGTAGATCGGGGCTGGGCCGAGCCGGAGCCGGTCCGGAACCCGGTAGTCGCCGATGACCCCGGCGCGGATCAGCGCCTGGCTGATCCGCCACGCCTCGGGGTGGTGCAGCGAGACGTGCGAGCCGCGGCGCAGCGGGTCCCGCGGCGTGGCCAGCGCACAGCCCAGCGGGGCCAGCCAGCGGTCGGCCAGTCCGATCAGGTAGCTGGTCAGCATGATGCCCTTGTCCCGCAAGGCGCCGATGCCGGCCTCGCCGAGCAGCCGGGTGCCCTCCTGCACCGCCACCGTGCCCAGGACGTTCGGCGTCCCGGTGGTGAACCGGGCCACCGTGGGCAGCGGATCGTAGGCCGGGCCCATCTCGAACTGCCCGCGCTGGCCGAACCAGCCCTGGATCGGCTGGCGCAGCCGGTCCTGCAGGTCCCGCCGCACGTACAGGAACGCGGGCGCGCCCGGCCCCGCGTTCAGGTACTTGTAGCTGCAGCCCACAGCCAAGTCGGCCGCGCTGGCGTCGAGTTCCACCGGGACCGCGCCGGCCGAGTGGCACAGATCCCATAGCACCAGCGCGCCCGCGTCGTGCGCCAGCGCGGTGAGGGTCGCCATGTCGGCCAGCGCACCGCTCCGGTAGGCGACATGCGACAGGCTGACCAGCGCGGTGTCCGGCCCGATCGCGCCGGCCAGCGCGGCCGGGCTGATCCCCGCGTCCAGGTCGGTGTGGATCATCCGCAGCTCGGCCCCGAACTGGGCGGCCACCCCATCCAGCACGTACCGGTCGGTCGGGAAGTTGTCGTCGTCGGTCACGATGACCCGGCGGCCGGGCTGGGCCCGCAGCGCCGCGCAGGCCAGCTTGTACAGGTTGACCGTGGTCGAGTCGGACACCACGACCTGCCCCGGCGCCGCCCCGAGCAGCACGTCGCCGAGCAGGTCACCGGCCTGCTGCGGCAGGCTCACCCAGCCCGCCCAGGACCGCACCAGGCCGGCTCCCCACTGCTGATCGAGTACCTCGCCGATCCGCTGCGCGGTCGCCCGGGGCAGCATGCCGAGTGAGTTGCCGTCCAGGTAGATCAGGCCCGGCTCAGGGCAGACGAACCGGTCCCGCAGGCTAGCCAGCGGATCGGCCGCATCCAGCTCCTCGGCCAGTGCGCGGCCGGTGGAGAAGTTGGTCAGGAGCCCACTCACTCGCCCACCCTAACCGGGCGGGCGAGTGAGGATCAGGCTACATATGTAGTTTTAGCCGCGGGCCCGCCGCCGCCGGCGCAGCAGGCCGAACAGGACGGCGCCGAACAAGGCCACGCCGATGGCCGGCAGCACCCGCTTGAGCAGCGGCAGGCCGGCCACGCTCAGCAGGTCCAGCGCGTCCTCGTCCGGCGGCCGGGCGCCCTGCGGCGGCAGCAGGCCGGTGGGGGCGGCCAGATCCCGGTCCGCCGTCGCACCCGCCACCGGGCCCGGGCCCGCGACCGGGGCGGTCTGGGTGGCCGCAGCGTCGCTGACCGGGGCGGCGCTGGCGGCACCATTGGCCCCGGCCACCGTGCCCAGGCTGAGGCCCCGGTCGGCCAGCCGGGCCCGGATCTCCTTGACCGAGGCCGGGCCGAGCCCGTCGATGGCCAGCAGATCCTGCTCGCTGAGCGCGGCCAGCGACCCGATCGTGTGCACCCCCTCCCGGCGCAGGCTGTTGTACGACCGCACCGGGAGGTTCAGCTCCTCGATCGGCACCTTGGCCTCGTCGGCGCCCGGTTCTCCCGGCGGGCTGGTGGCGGCCGCGGTGGCGGACTGGCGTGCGGTATCGGTGCTGGCCGGAGCGGCCGTACCAGCAGAGAGCTGTGCCGCCAGGTTGGTGGCGAACTTCTCGATGACCCGGCCGCCTACCTCAGCCATCACGCCCCGGCCGAACTGGGCCGGGCGCCCGGTCACGGTCATCGTGGTGTGCACGACCACGCGGGTCTGGCCCGCCTCGTCGCTCAGCGTCGAGGTGATCGTGGCCGCGGCGGTGCCGCTGCCCCGGGTCTCCTTGCCGGACGCCTCCAGGACGACCTTCCGGGCCTGCTCGTCCTGGTCGGTGAACCGGGCGGTGCCCGCGTAGGTGAGCGCGACCGGCCCGACCTTGACCTTGATCCGGCCCTTGATCTCGCCGCCGTCCACCGAGTCGACGGTGGCGCCCGGCATGCAGGGCGCCACCTTCTCGACGTCGAGGAGTACACCCCAGGCCTGCTCAGGCGGGACCGGGATGGTGAACGAGTGCTCCAATTCCATCTGCTCAGACTCCAGCTGCCACCGCCAGCGCCCTAGCGGTCAGCACCCGCGCCAGGTGGCGCCGGTAGTCGGGCGCGCCGTGCTGATCTGACGGCGGCTGCGTTTCTTCGTCGGCGTGCGCTGCGGCCGCCCGCAGGGCGCTGCGGTTAGCCGCGGCCCCGGCGGCCGCCTCCTCCGCCGCCCGGGCCCTGACCGGTACGGAACCCATGTTGGTGAGCCCGATCCGGGTTTCGGCTACCTGCCCGTTGGATCGCCGGGCCACGGCCGCCACACCCACGATCGCCCACGCCTGGGCCGTCCGGTGGAACTTCTCATAACGATAGCCCCAAGCCGCGCCGAGTTTGGGCACTCGGACCCCGGTAAGGATCTCGTCCTGGCCGAGCGTGGTGGTCAGGTAGTCGGCGAAGAAGCCGGCGGCCGGGATGTCCCGGCTGCCGCCCGGCCCGGCCGCGGTCATGGTGGCCTCCAGGGCCAGCGCGACCGCGGGCAGGTCACCGGCCGGGTCGGCGTGCGACAGCGAGCCGCCGAGGGTGCCGCGATGCCGGACCGCCGGGTCGGCCACGGTTTCGGTTGCCTCGGCCAGCAGCCCGCAGTGCTCGCGCACCAGCGGGTCGCGGACCACCTCGGCGTGCGTGGTCAGCGCGCCGACCCACAGGCTGTCGCCTTCGTCGCGCACGCCACGCAGCTCGCCGAGATCCCCGATGTCCACCAGCAGCTCGGGGAAGGCCAGCCGAAGCCGGAGCAGCGGCAGCAGGCTCTGCCCGCCCGCGATGACCTTGGCGTCCTCGCCGCCCTCAGCCAGCGCGCGCACCGCCTCGTCCACCGAGGCGGGCCGGGTGTACTCGAATGCCGCCGGGATCATTCCGCACCTCCGTGTGCCGCGGCGGCGTCGTCGCCGCTGACGTGCCCGATCGTGCCGTGCGCCACGGTTTCCGAGTCGCCGGTCACCTGAGCGCCCGGAGCGCTGTGGCGGGCTTCCTCGATGGCGCGCCAGACCCGCTCCGGGGTGCACGGCATCACGATGTCCTGGATGCCGAGCGGCCGGAGCGCGTCCACGATGGCGTTGACCACCGCCGGGGTGGACGCGATCGTGCCCGCCTCGCCGACGCCCTTCACCCCCAGCGGGTTGGTCGTCGCCGGGGTCTCGGTCCGGTCGGTGGTGAAGTGCGGCAGGTCCGCGGCCGACGGCAGCAGGTAGTCAGCCATCGTCGTGGTGGTCAGGTTGCCCTCGTCGTCGTAGATGGCCTCCTCGTAGAGTGCCTGGGCGATGCCCTGGGCCAGCCCGCCGTGCACCTGGCCGTCCACGATCAGCGGGTTGACCACCTTGCCCACGTCGTCCACGGCCACGTAGCTGCGGATGGTGACCTGGCCGGTTTCGGTGTCCACCTCGGTGGCGCACAGATGCGTGCCGTGCGGGTAGGAGAAGTTCTCCGGGTCGAAGGTGGCGTCGGAGTCCAGCGAGGGCTCGACGCCGTCTGGCAGCGCGTGGGCGGTGAACGCGGCCAGCGCGATCTCCTGGATGGTCTGCCCACTCTCCGGGTCGCCACGGACGTGCAGCCGGCCGTGGGTGAACTCGATGTCGTCCTCGCTGGCTTCCAGCAGGTGCGCGCTGATCCGCTTGGCCTTGGTGATCACCTTTTCGCAGGCGCCGTTCACCGCTATGCCGCCCACCGTCAGCGACCGGGATCCGTAGGTATCCATGCCCTTGGGCGAGACCTGGGTGTCGCCGTGCAGCACCCGGACATCCTCGAACGGGATGCCGAGCTTGTCCGCGACGATCTGGCTCCAGGCCGTCTCGTGGCCCTGGCCATGGGCGCTCGACCCGGTCACTACCTCGACTTTGCCGGTCGGCAGCATGCGCACCGAGGCGTGCTCCCAGCCGCCCGCGCCATAGGACAGCGACCCGAGCACCCGGGATGGCGCCAGCCCGCACATCTCGGTGTAGGTGGAGGTCCCGATACCGAGCTGCACCGGGTCATTGCTGTCCCGGCGGCGCTGCTGCTCGGCGCGCAGCCTGTCGTAGCCGAACAGTTCCCTGGCCCGGGCTGTGGCCGCCTCGTAATTGCCGCTGTCGTAGGTGAGCCCGGAGATCGTGTCGTACGGGAACTCCTCGTGCTTGATCCAGTTCCGCTCGCGGACCTGGAGCGGATCCATTTTCAGCTCGGCCGCCAGCTCATCCATGATCCGCTCAAGGGCGAACGTGGCCTCCGGGCGCCCGGCGCCCCGGTAGGCGTCCGTCGGCATCTTGGTGCTGAACACCCCGGTGCACTTGAACGAGTAGGCGTCCATCTTGTAGATGCCGTTGAACATGAACGCGCCGAGCAGCGGTATGCCCGGGGTGACCAGCATCAGGTAGGCGCCCATGTCGGCCAGCAGGTCGACGTCAATGGCCCGGATCCGGCCGTCGGAGTCGGCGGCCAGCTTGATCCGCTGCCACTGGTCCCGCCCGTGATGCACGGTGAGGTTGCCCTCGCTGCGTGTCTCGGTCCACTTGACCGGGCGGCCCACCTTGCGGGAGATCAGCAGGGCCAGCACCTCCTCGGCGGTGACCTGCAGCTTCGAGCCGAAGCCGCCGCCTACGTCGGGCGCGATCACCCGGATGTTCTGCTCCGGGATGCCGGTCGTGAGGGCCAGCATGAGGCGCAGGATGTGCGGGATCTGGGTCGCCGACCACAGGGTGTACTCGTCGCCCTCGTTCCAGCCGACCACCGCGCGTGGCTCCATCGCGCTTGGGATCAGCCGCTGCTGCCGGTAGGTGCGCTCGATCAGCACTGGAGCGTCGCGGAACGCCGCGTCCAGATCCCCGTTCTGCATCAGGAACTCGAAGCTCTTGTTGCCGGCCTCGTGTACCCGCGGGGAGGATTCGTCCAGCGCGGTCCGGATGTCCAGCACCGGCGGCAGCGGTCCGTAGTCCACGTCCACGGCGGACAGCGCGTCGGCGGCGGTGTACCGGTCCCGGGCCACCACGCAGGCCACCGCCTCGCCCACGTACCGGACCTCTTCAGTGGCCATCGGTGGGTGGGCCGGGATGACGATGTCCGGCGTGACCGGCCAGGCACAGGGCAGGCTGCCCTGCTCCTCGCCGAAGTCGGCCCCGGAGAATGCGGCTATCACCCCCGGCACCTTGAGCGCACCGCTGACGTCCACCCGGTTGATCCGGGCGTGCGCGAACGGGCTGCGCACGAACGCGACATGCAGCATGCCGGGGAGAATTATGTTGTCGGTCCAGTTGGTCTTCCCGGTGATCAGGCGGGCGTCCTCCTTGCGCGGACGGGCCCGGCCCAGTTCGGTGACCGGAGGTGCTTGCATGTCAGCGGTCATTGCGCTTTCACCTCGGATCCGGAAGCGCGCCGCACGGCACGGACGATGTTCTCGTAGCCGGTGCACCGGCACAGGTTGCCTTCCAGGCCGTCCCGGATCTCCTGGTCGGTCGGGTGCGGGTTGTCCCGGAGCAGGTCGGCGGCCGCCATGATCATGCCCGGGGTGCAGTACCCGCACTGCAGCGCGTGCTCGCTGTGGAACGCCTGCTGCAGCGGGTGCCACTCGCCGTTGGACAGGCCCTCGATGGTGGTGATCTCCCCGCCGTCGGCCTGGACCGCGAGGACCGAACAGCTTTTGACCGACATCCCGTTCAGGTGCACGGTGCATGCGCCGCAGTTGGAAGTGTCGCATCCGACTGGCGTACCGGTCTTCCCCAGGCGCTCCCTCAGGTAGTGCACGAGTAGCAGGCGGGGTTCGACGTCATCGACATAGGTGACGCCGTTGACCACGACGGTGATCTTTGTCATCCGAACTCCTCCTCGGGAGACGGCTGTGGCTCCTGGTGCCCAACCTAGGACGGCGGTCCGCGCCGCACCAGTCCCCGGTCTCGCTGACCTGGGTATTACGTGGCAGGCTTACCCCGTGACTGCGGCTGATTTGGCTCGCGCGCTGTACACCGCCTACCAGGCCCGGGACTGGGCCACGGCGGAGACGTTCCTGCACCCCGACGCGGTGCTGGACATGCCCGCGACCGGGGAGCGGCTGGTCGGCCGGGAGCAGGTGATGCGGTTCCAGCGGGAGTATCCCGAGCCGTGGGGAGAACTGGCGGTGGTCCGCGCACTTGGCGACGATTCGTCGGCCGCGGCCGAGGTGGAGATCCGGGCGCCGGGTGGCGACGTGTTCCGGATGGCCGCATTCTGGGGGCTGCGGGACGGTCTGCTGGCCAGCGGGACCGAGTACTGGGTGGATCCGGGGGGCAGCCCGCCGCCGGGCCGGACGGCCTACCTGGCCGGTGACTGACGCTCACGCGGTGTCGAGCACCTGGAACGATTCGGCCAGGTGGCCCGCGGGGAAACCGGCCTGCTCGGCCAGGCTGGCCAGCCGGGCGCGCAGGAAGTCCGCCAGGCCTTCCCGCTGGCCGGTCTGGCTCTCGTGCGCCTTGAGCGCGGCGACCTTGCGGCCGAACGTGTCCGTGATGTCCACGAAGTGATTGGCGCGGTCCGCGGCCGGGCCGGTGGTGATCCACACCTCACGGACCGTCCACGGCTCCAGGCCCTCGGCCAGCCGCAGTTCCGGGAACGCGTACGGGTTGCGCGCGTCCGGGTAGACCGCGTCCAGCGCGGCCGAGCCCACCGCGCGGTGGTCCGGGTGGCTGATGCCCAGCCGCTGGTAGTAGCGCTCCGGGCTCGGGCACACCACCCGGTCCGGGCGGACCTGCCGGATCACCCGGGCCAGGTCCTTGCGCAGCGCCAGGGTCGGCTCCACCTGGCCGTCCGGGTAGCCGAGGAACGCCAGATCGTGCACGCCCACGCAGGCCGCGGCCGCGGTCTGCTCCTTGCGGCGCAGCGGTCCCATCTCGGCGCGCGGTACCGAGTCGTCGAAGCCGCCGGCGTCGCCGTCGGTGGCCAGGCAGTAGCTGACCTCGATGCCGGCGTCCGTCCAGAGTGCCACCGTGCCCGCGGCGCTGAAATCGATGTCGTCTGGGTGCGCGGCGATGATCAGCGCGCGCTGGACCTCGGAGTCACTCAGCATGATCCCGATCCTACGGACGCCCCGGGCGGCCGGGCCGCGCAGCGCGGCACCGGCCAGTCACTGGCGTTCGATATGAAGGTTTTAATCCAGCGCGGACATCACATGCTTGATCCGGGTGTAGTCCTCGAACCCGTACATGGACAGGTCCTTGCCGTAGCCGGAGTGCTTGAAGCCACCGTGCGGCATCTCGGCCACCAGCGGGATGTGCGTGTTGATCCACACGCAGCCGAAGTCGAGGCCACGGGCCATCCGCATGGCCCGTCCGTGGTCGCTCGTCCAGACCGACGACGCCAGCCCGTACTCGGTGCCGTTGGCCCAGGCCAGCGCCTCGGCTTCGTCGGTGAACTCCTGCATGGTGATGACCGGGCCGAACACCTCCTGCTGGATGATCTCGTCATCCTGGCGCAGCCCGGTGACCACGCTGGGCTCGAAGAAGTAGCCCTTGCCGCCGATGCGGTGCCCGCCGGTGCGCACCTCGGCGTGCCCGGGCAGCCGGTTGACGAACCCGCTGACCCGCTCCAGCTGGCTGGCGTTGTTCAGCGGGCCGAAGTCGGCGTCCGGCACGTCCGGGCCGGCCACGGTCTGCCCGCGGGCCATCTCGGTCAGCGCGTCGGCCAGGTCGGCCGCGATCCGCGGCCCGGCCAGCACCCGCGTCGCGGCCGTGCAGTCCTGCCCGGCGTTGAAGTAGCCGGCGATGGCTACCGCCTCGGCCGTCTTGGCCGGGTCGGCGTCGTCGAACACGATCACCGGCGCCTTGCCGCCCAGTTCCAGGTGGACCCGCTTGAGGTCGGCGGCGGCCGCGGTGGCCACCTCCCGGCCGGCCCGCACGCTGCCGGTGATGGAGACCATCTGTGGCGTCTTGTGCGAGACCAGCGCCCGGCCGGTGTCCCGGTCGCCGCAGATCACGTTGAACACGCCGGCCGGCAGGAACTCGCTCATCAGCTCGGCCAGCAGCAGCGTGGACACCGGTGTGGTGTCCGAGGGCTTGAGCACCATGGTGTTCCCGGCCGCGATCGCGGGCGCGAACTTCCACACCGCCATCATCATCGGGTAGTTCCATGGGGTCACCGCGGCGCATACCCCGATCGGCTCGCGGCGGATCATCGAGGTGAAACCGGACATGTACTCGCCCGCCGAGCGGCCGTCCAGCATCCGCGCGGCGCCCGCGAAGAACCGGATCTGGTCCACCATCGGCGGGATCTCTTCGGACCGGGTCAGTGCGATCGGCTTGCCGGTGTTCTGGCTCTCCGCCTTGACGAACTCGTCGGCGCGGCGCTCCAGCGCGTCGGCGATCCGCAGCAGGGCCAGGCTCCGCTCGGCTGGCACGGCGTCCCGCCAGCCGGGGAAGGCCTCCGCGGCCGATGCGAACGCGGCGTCCACCTCGGTCTCGCTGGAAATCGGCGCGGTGGCGAAGACTTCCCCGGTGCTCGGGTCGATCAGCTCGGCCCGGTGGTCGTAACTGGTGTCCGTCCACCGGCCACCGATGAAGTTGCGCAGTTCTTCCACCACGAGCCTCCGTTCAGAATTTCAGGGGTGGTCTGGTTAAGCCGGATCCCGCTCCTCGCAGGCCCACGGTGATCCGTAGTCGGTGAGCAGTTCGAGGAACGGCGTGGCCGGCAGCGCCTCGGGGCCGAGCACCCCGGTGCCTGACCAGGCGCCCGAGTCGATCAGCTCCAGCGCCACGACCGGGTTGACCGCGGTCTGCCAGACCACCGCCTGAGAGCCGTATTCCGTCATGGACCAGGCGTTATCCACCACGTGGTGCAGATATACCTCGCGCGGGGTGCCATCCCGGCCGGTTCCGGTGACCCAGGTGCCGGCACAGGTCACCCCGGTCATCTTGTCGCCGAGCTGGGCGGGGTCGGGCAGGCAGGCCGCCACCACGTCGCGTGGTGACACGCTGGCCCCGGCCACCTGGACCGGGTCGGTGCGGTCCAGCCCCAGCTTGTGCAGCGTCTCCAGCACGCCGATGAACTCGGCTCCCAGCCCGTACTTGAACGTCACCCGCTGCGCCTGCAGCCAGCGCGGCATCAGCAGCACTTCCTCGTGCTCCACGTTCACACACTCCACCGGGCCGATGCCGGCCGGGAAGGTGAACACCTCCGGCTCGCTGAACGGTGGTGTGGTGAACCAGCCCTGGGCTGCTTCCCAGATGACCGGGGGATTCAGGCATTCTTCGATCGTGGTCCAGATGGAGAAGGTGGGCGCGAAGTCGTAGCCCGCCACGTCCAGGTTGGCGCCGTCCCGCACGCCCAGCTGGTCGATCTCCTGGAACAGCTCATCGGCGGCGTACCGGGCGAACACGTCGGACAGGCCTGGTTCCACGCCCATCCCGACCAGGGCCAGCTTGCCGGCCTGCTGCCACTGCCCGTCCAGCGCGAACTGGTCGTCGCCCAGCTTGATGCCGGTGCGCCGGTAGGGCTGCTCGGCGTGCGGATGGGACAGTGACATGGCCATGTCCAGATAGTGCACGCCGGCCCGGAGCGCGGCCCGGAACAGCGGCATGACGAACCGCGGGTCGGTGGCGTTCATCAGGACGTCGCAGTGGTGCTCGGTGAGCAGGGCGGCGGTGGCACCCTCGTCCCGCGCGTCGAGCTGGACGGCGCGGTAGCCGTCCCGGGCCGCTGCCGCGTGCTCAGCCCGGGCCCGGTCGTAGTCGGCCACGATCAGGTCAGCGAACGGGCGCCGGGCGGCGGTCCGGGCAAACGCGGTCCCTACCCCACCAGCCCCCACAAGAAGGATGCGCATACTGGCGATCCTAGCCGTCTAAGTGCGGCTGGGCCACGGGACCAGTTGTGATACGTACCTGTTACAACTGAAATCGTTGCCGAGAGCGGGCATACGTGCTAGAACCGTGGCAAGCGTACGTGTTTATAGTTGGCGTTATACCGCGCACCGGATCTTCCCGGCCCGGGGGCCCAAGCCCAGCATTGCCGTATCCGAAGCCTGACCTGACTGACGTTCAGGTAGTTGCCAGGAGGGGGAGCCATGGCGACCGCGACGCCAGAGCTTCAGCCAGTCGAAGAATCCAGGGATAAGGGGCTGAAGTCCGGCGCCCTGGGCCTGGTCTCCAGCGTTGTCATGGGCGTCGCCTCGACGGCCCCCGCGTATAGCCTCGCTGCGACTCTGCTGTTCGTCGTGGTCCTGGTCGGCTTCAAGGCGCCGTCGGTGGCCTTGCTGGCCTTCATCCCGATCCTGTTCTGCTCGATCGGCTACAGCGAGATGAACAAGGCGGACCCGGACTGCGGGACCACCTTCACCTGGGGCACGAGGGCGTTCAATCCGACGGTCGGCTGGTTCGGCGGCTGGGGCATCGTCGCGGCCGACATCCTGGTCATGGCCAGCCTGGCGCAGGTCGCCGGGCAGTACGTGTTCCTCCTGATCCAGGGGCCGAACAGCTCCATCGGGACGAACCCGGCGAGCGGCTGGGTGCTGCTGGTCGGCGTCCTGTGGATCGTCGCGATGACTTACATCTGCTACCGCGGCATTGAGGTCTCGGCCAACTTCCAGAAGGCCCTGCTCAGCATCGAGCTCGTCATGCTCCTGGTGCTCTCGGTGACGGCGTTCATCAGGATCGGCACCGGGCACCACGCGGCCACCTCGGTGCACCCGAGCGCCAGCTGGCTGATCCCCAGTAACGTGTCGGTTTCCGCCTTCCTCGGCGGGATCATCCTGATGCTGTTCATCTACTGGGGCTGGGACACCGCTGTCTCGGTCAACGAGGAAACCAAGGACAAGAACAAGACGCCGGGCCGGGCGGCCGTCATCTCGACCTTGCTGCTGCTGGCCACGTACTTGATTGTCATCTATGCGGCGGTGTCGTTCGCCGGCATCGGGGCCAAGGGGATCGGCCTGTCTAACCAGGCGCACGGCGGGGACGTGCTGTCGGTGCTCGGCGGCGCGATCTTCGGCGGCGGTGCGCTTGGCACCACGCTGTCCAGGCTGCTGATCCTGATGGTGCTCAGCTCGGCCGCGGCCTCGACCCAGACGACCATCCTGCCGACCGCCCGCACTACCCTGTCGATGGCCGCCTACAAGGCCCTGCCGGACTCGTTCGCCAAGATCCACCCGAGGCACCTGACGCCGACCGTGTCCACGCTCGTGATGGGCGCCGTCTCCATCGCCCTCTACGTCCCGATGAATTACATTTCCGGCGGCAACGTCATCTACGACGCGGTGACCGCGATCGGCATCTACATCGCCTTCTACTACGGCCTGACCGCCCTCGAATGCGTCTGGTATTACCGCAAGACGCTGACCAGCAGCGCCCGCGACCTCTGGATGCGCGGCATCATCCCCGGCCTGGGCTGGGCGATCATGTGGGCCGCCGGTATCTACAGCCTGCAGAGTGACTGGACCGCGACGTTCGGCTACACGTTCTGGACGGTGCCGGGCCTGCACTGGGAGATCGGCGGGATCTTCCTCATCGCGTTCTTCGCCGCGGTAGCCGGGGTGGCTGGGTTCTTCTACATGCGGGCCACCAGGCCGGCCTTCTTCCGCGGGGAAACGCTGACCAGGTCCACGCCCACCCTGGTGCCGGACCCGGACGTGGCGCCGCCGGCGGCCCCGGCCGCTGGGGCCTGAGGGGCTCGCAGGCGCGGTCGGCTGGCCGGCCTGGCCGGCCTGGCTGGGCGCGGCGATCCGGCTGCGCTGTCGGCGGCAGCGCCTACGCTTGATGGGTGACCGAGGTGGCTGCTGACTCCCCGCTGGATGACCTGAACCCGGAGCAACGGGCGGCCGTGGTGCACCAGGGCGGCCCGCTGCTCATCGTGGCCGGGGCCGGCTCGGGCAAGACCAGGGTGCTGACCCGCCGGATCGCCTACCTGCTGGCCGAGCGCGAGGTGAGCCCGGGCGAGATCCTGGCCATCACGTTCACCAACAAGGCGGCGGGCGAGATGGCCGCGCGGGTGGCCGACCTCACCGGCTGGCGATCCCGGGCCATGTGGGTGATGACGTTCCACTCCGCCTGCGTGCGGATCCTGCGCCGGGAGGCCACCCGGTTCGGCTACCCGTCCTCGTTCTCCATCTACGACCAGGCCGACTCGCAGCGGCTGATGGCGCTGGTCTGCCGCGAGCTCGACCTGGACACCAAGAACCACTCGCCCAAGGCCATGCTGGCCGAGGTGTCCAACCTGAAGAACGAACTGGTCGACTACGAGACGTTCACCGCACGGGCCGAGGGCTACCGGCAGAAGACGCTGGCCGAGGCGTATGCCGAGTACCAGCGCCGGCTGGTCGCCTCCGGGGCGATGGACTTCGATGACCTGATCATGGTCACGGTCAACCTGCTGCAGGCCCTCCCCGAGGTGGCCGAGACCTACCGGCGGCGCTTCCGGCATGTGCTGGTGGATGAGTACCAGGACACCAACCATGCGCAGTACATGCTGGTCCGGGAGCTGGTCTCGGCACCGGCCTGGCAGGCGGGCGGCGACGACGCGGGCCCGCTGCCGCCGGCCGAGCTGTGCGTGGTCGGGGACGCCGACCAGTCCATCTACGCGTTCCGCGGCGCCACCATCCGGAACATCGAGGAGTTCACCAGGGACTTCGCCGATGCGACCGTGATCATGCTGGAGCAGAACTACCGCTCGACGCAGAACATTCTGGCCGCGGCCAACGCGGTGGTCTCCCGCAACACCGGCCGGGTGCCCAAGAACCTGTGGTCGGACGCCGGAGATGGGCCGCTGATCGTCGGCTATGTGGCGGACGGCGAGCACGATGAGGCCGCGTTCGTGGCGGAAGAGGTGGACCGCCTCACCGACGAGGGCGAGGCGACCCCCGGTCAGGTGGCCGTGTTCTACCGGACCAACGCGCAGTCACGTGCCTTCGAGGAAGTCTTCATCCGCGCCGGGCTGCCCTACAAGGTGGTCGGCGGGGTTCGCTTCTACGAGCGCCGTGAGGTCCGCGACCTGCTCGCTTACCTGCGGCTGACCGCCAACGCGGAAGACGAGGTGTCGCTCCGCCGGGTGCTCAACGTGCCGCGCCGCGGCATCGGCGAGCGGGCCGAGGCGTGCGTGGCCGCGCTGGCCCAGCGGGATCGGATCAGTTTCGCGGCCGCGCTGGCCCGGCCCGATGACGCGCCCGGGATGGCCGCCCGGTCGGCCAAGGCGATCGCCTCGTTCAATGACCTGATGACCGGGCTGCGGGCCGAGGCCGCGGCCGGCCTGCCCGTGGCCGACCTGGCTGAGATGATCCTGGACCGGTCCGGCTACCTGGCCGAGCTGGAGGCGTCCACCGACCTGCAGGACGCGAGCCGGATCGAGAACCTGAACGAACTGGTCTCGGTGGCCCGGGAGTTCGACGCGCAGCGCCCGGACGGGACGCTCACCGACTTCCTGGAGCAGGTGTCGCTGGTCGCCGACGCGGATGAGATCCCGGCCGGCACCGAGCACGGCGGGCTGGTCACGCTGATGACCCTGCACACCGCCAAGGGACTGGAGTTCCCGGTGGTGTTCCTGACCGGGATGGAAGAGCACGTGTTCCCGCATCAGCGGTCGATGACCGACGACAAGGAACTCGAGGAGGAGCGCCGCCTGGCCTACGTGGGGATCACCCGGGCCGAGCGCCGGCTCTACCTGACCCGGGCGGTGGCCCGGGCCTGGTGGGGCCGGCCGGAGTTTCACAAGCAGTCCAGGTTCCTCGACGAGATCCCCGGCAACCTGGTTGAATGGCGGCGCGATGAGCGGACCGCGGGGGCGCCGGCCGGGGAGCGGCTGGCCCAGCGGCCGGGCGTGCGTGCCCCGGGCAACCGGCGGGTGCCCGCGCTCAGCCCGGGCGACAAGGTGACCCACGACGCCTACGGCCTCGGCACCGTGCTGTCCGTCGAGGGCCGCGGCGATGATCCCGAGGCCAAGATCGACTTCGGCGGTGACTACGGGATCAAGCACCTGGTGCTGCGCTACGCCCCGATCGAGAAGCTGTAGGGGGGCTACCGCACCTGGTCCATGATCACGTCGGCCACGAGGTCAGGGGCGCGCAGCGGGATCAGGTGATCGGCGCCGGGCACGGTGATCCGGCGGCAGCCGGGGATGCGGTCCGCGATGTTGCCCGCGGCGCGAGCCACCATCGGGTATTCCAGGTCGCCGACGACGACCACGGCCGGCGCGGTGATCTCGGCCAGATGGTCATAGACGGGCGGGCCGGGCTGCTCGAAGTCGCGCTGCGCGAACATGGCCGCGACTGCGCCCTCGACCTGCGCCCGGGCGGCGGCATCCGCCGGGTTGGCCGCGGCCCAGGTCCGCAGGCCCAGCTCGGCCAGCCCGGCGCGGTCATCCGCGGTGGCCAGGGCCATGAACTCGGTGTTGTACGGATCATCCATCGGCCACGGATAGTCCGGCACGCCGGGCGCCAGCAGCACCAGCGCTGAGACCCGCTCTGGCCGGGCCAGCGCCAGGCCGATGGTGGTGCCGCCGCCGCCGCTGTGCCCGACCAGGGCGGCCCGCGCCACCCCGGCGTGATCGAGCACCGCCACCAGGTCGCCGAGCTGGGTGTACGGCTGCTGCGGGGGCGGTGACGCGCCGTATCCCCGTGCGTCGTACGAGATGATCCGGTACCGCCCGGCCAGCCGGCGCGCGACGTCGGCCCAGCTGCTCCGGTCGGTCCACCCGGCGTGCACCAGTACCAGCGGCGGCCCGTCGCCGCCGCTGTCGTCCGCGGCGAGTACCCCGCCGTCGACCGGGATGGTCAGCTGCATGGGACAAGTCTCCCAGGGCCGGCAACCGGATAAGCGGCGCGGACCGGCGCGTTACCCTGCCAGGGACAGCGCAAGCACCGCGGGCCAGGAGGCACGGATGGGAACAATCCGGGTGGTCATCGCCAAGCCCGGCCTGGATGGTCACGACCGGGGCGCCAAGGTGGTGGCCCGGGCACTGCGGGACGCGGGCGTGGAAGTGATCTACACCGGCCTGCACCAGACGCCCGAGCAGATCGTGGCGGCGGCCATCCAGGAGGACGCCGACGCGGTGGGGCTGTCCATCCTGTCCGGTGCGCACATGACCCAGTTCGCCGCGGTGCTCGACCTGCTAGCCGAACGCGGTGCCAGTGACATCGTCGTATTCGGCGGTGGAATCGTGCCCGAAGCCGACATCGCGGACCTGGAGCGGATAGGCGTAGCCAGGATCTTCACGCCGGGCGCATCGACGCACGAGATCGTGGACTGGGTCCACGCCACCCTGGGCGGCCGGCCCTCCGAGCCCGCGCAGCAGGGCAGCTAATCCTTACGCGGCCGGCGGGGTGGGGGTTGCGCGGGGTGCAGGGGAGGGCGAGGGCCGTCACCGGTAGGCTGCGTGCGGAATCCTGCTCACCCGTAGGCCACCCGAGGACGGACGTCAGTGGACCTGTTTGAGTATCAGGCGAAAGAACTGTTCGCCGAGTACGGGGTACCGGTGCAGCGCGGCCGGGTCGCTGCCACCCCGGAAGAGGCCAGTGAGATCGCGGCCGGTTTCGCCGCCGAGGGCTCACCCCTCGCGGTCGTGAAGGCCCAGGTGAAGACCGGCGGCCGGGGCAAGGCGGGCGGCGTCAAGCTGGCTAATGGCCCGGAAGAGACCCAGGCCAAGGCGCAGCAGATCCTCGGCATGGACATCAAGGGCCACACCGTGCACCGGGTCCTGATCGCCGGGGCGGTGGACATCGCCCAGGAGTACTACCTGTCCTACCTGCTGGACCGGGCCGCCCGGACGTTCGTGGCGATCTGCACGGTGCAGGGCGGCATGGAGATCGAAGAGGTCGCGCACACCAGCCCCGAGGCGGTGGCCCGGATCCCGATCGACCCGCTGACCGGCGTGGACCGGGCGAAAGCCGGGGAGATCATCCAGGCCGGCCGGATCCCGGCTGAGTCGGCCGAACAGGCCACCGTGCTGGCCGAGCGGCTCTGGTCGGTGTTCGCCGACGAGGACGCCACCCTGGTCGAGGTGAACCCGATGGCGCTGACCGGTCAGGGCGACGTGCTCGCCGTGGACGGCAAGGTCAGCCTGGACGACAACGCGGCGTTCCGGCAGCCGGACCACGCGCAGTTCGAGGACCAAGAGGCGGCCGACCCGCTCGAGGCGCGGGCCAAGGCCAAGCACCTGAACTACGTCAAGCTCGAAGGCCAGGTCGGCATCATCGGCAACGGCGCCGGGCTGGTCATGTCCACGCTCGACGTGGTGGCGCTGGCCGGCGAGCAGTTCGGCGGCATCAAGCCGGCCAACTTCCTGGACATCGGCGGCGGCGCGTCGGCCGAGGTGATGGCGGACGGCCTGGAGATCGTGCTGTCTGACCCGTCGGTAAAGAGCGTGCTGGTCAACGTGTTCGGCGGGATCACCTCCTGCGACGCGGTGGCCAACGGGATCGTTTCCGCCATCGGCATGCTGGCCAGCCAGGGCAAGGAAGTCCGGCACCCGATCGTGGTCCGGCTGGACGGCAACAACGCCGAGGAGGGCAGGCGCATCCTGGCCGAGGCGGCGCTGCCCACGGTTGAGCAGGTGGCCACCATGGACGACGCAGCCAGGCGCGCCGCCGAACTCGCGGCCACCACTCCCGCGACAGGAGCATGAGATGGCGATTTTCCTGACCAGCGACAGCCGGGTCATGATCCAGGGCATCACGGGCTCCGAAGGCAGGAAGCACGGCCGCCGGATGCTGGCCGCGGGCACCA
Source organism: uncultured Actinomycetes bacterium (assembly GCA_963834705.1). Lineage (GTDB taxonomy): Bacteria > Actinomycetota > Actinomycetes > Streptosporangiales > Streptosporangiaceae > RYN-230. Next base: position 502,114 of record CAWICV010000012.1, on the reverse strand, counting down.
CGGTGGTCGGTGGCACCAACCCTAAGAAGGCCGGGCAAACCGTGGACCTCGGCGGCGCCGAGGTGCCGGTGTTCGGCACCGTGGCCGAGACGATGGCGGCCACCGGCGCCGACGTCTCGGTGGTCTTCGTCCCGCCGCAGGGCACCAAGGCGGCGGTGATCGAGGCCATCGACGCCGGCATCCCGCTGGCCATCGTGATCACCGAGGGCATCCCGGTGCACGACACCGCGGAGTTCTGGGCCTACGCCACGGCCAAGGGCAACACGACCCGGATCGTCGGGCCGAACTGCCCCGGGGTGGCTTCGCCCGGCAAGTCGAACGCGGGCATCATCCCGGCCGACATCACCACCGAGGGCCGGATCGGCCTGGTCTCCAAGTCCGGCACGCTGACCTACCAGATGATGTACGAGCTGCGCGACATCGGCTTCTCCACCGCGGTCGGGATCGGCGGCGACCCGATCATCGGCACCACGCACATCGACTGCCTGGCCGCGTTCGCCGGCGACCCGGAGACCGACGCGATCGTGATGATCGGCGAGATCGGCGGCGACGCCGAGGAACGCGCCGCCGCCTACGTCGAGGGGCATGTCAGCAAGCCGGTGGTCGCCTACGTGGCCGGGTTCACCGCCCCGGAGGGCAAGACCATGGGCCACGCCGGGGCGATCATCTCCGGGTCGGCCGGCACCGCGCAGGCCAAGAAGGAAGCGCTGGAGAAGGTTGGCGTGCGGGTCGGCCGGACGCCCAGCGAGACGGCCGTCCTGGTCCGTGAGGTGATGCAGACGCGCCGCTGAGTCCGGCGCGCCTCCACGACGGCCCGCTGGCCGCTTGCCAGGATGGGCAGTTGTGACCGCTTCTGCCCCGCCGTCCGCGCGGGCGGGCCGCGGCGCCGGATCGCCCGGGCCGGCCTCCGGCCCGGCCCGGCCGCTGGTGATCACGGGTGCCATCGCGGCCTGCGCCGCCGCGGGAGGCGGGCTGGTGCTGATCACCCTGCTGGTGCTGGCCGGCTGGATCGCGGCGCCGCACGCCGGCCTGGGGCTGCCCGGGGTGCTGCGCACCGCCGCGGACCTGTGGCTGGTTGGCCACCACGTCGGCTTCACGCTGCACTCTGCCGGCAGCATTGGGGGCGGCCTGGGCGCCGCCAAAGCTGGCGGCCGGATCGGCATGCTCCCGCTCGGCCTGGTGCTGCTGCCCGGCGCGCTGCTCTGGCTGGCCGGCCGGTGGGTGGTCAAGAAGGGCGGGGTGTCCCGGCTCCCCGAGGTCGGTTACGCGGCGCTGGCCCTGGCCGTGCCGTACGGGCTGCTGGCCGGCGCGCTGGCCCTGCTCGGCCAGTCCTCGCTGGCCACCCCGTCGCTGGCCCAGGCAGTACTGTCCGGTTTCCTGCTCGGCCTGGTCGCGGGCGGGCTGGGCGGCGCGCGGGCGCTGGCCCCCTGGTGGCATCTGGTCCATTTGCTGCCGCCCCGGTCCCGGTCGGTATTCCTCGGCTCGCTCGGCGCGCTCACCGTGCTGACCGGGGCGGGCGCGATCCTGGCCGGCGCGTCGCTCGCCACCCACCTGTCCGGTTTCCGCGCCGCGGACGTAGCGCTCGCCCCCGGCTTCGTCGGCGGCGTGCTGCTGCTCCTCATCCAAATCGCCTATGTGCCGAACGCCATCGTCTGGTCGATCTGCTACACCCTCGGTCCGGGTTTCGCGTTCGGGACACACACCGTGGTTGCTCCGACCGGCTCGGCCCTGGGGTCGTTGCCGCTGCTGCCAATGCTGGCCGCACTGCCCACCGGCGCGCACTCGGCCGTCCCGGCCTGGGCGTCCGCCGCCATGCTCAGTGTGCCGTACCTGGCCGGGGCGTTCGGCGGCCTGCTGACCGCGCGGGCCGCGCCGACACCGGCGGTCGAACTGGCCCCGCTGTGGGGGTTCGGCTGCGGCGTCGCCACCGCCGCCGCGGCCGGCCTGCTGGCCGCGTTCGCCGGTGGCCCGCTGGGCAGCGGCCGGCTGGCCGCGGTCGGGCCGTCCGGCTGGCAGACCGCGGTGGTGGCCGCGCTGGAGGTGGGGGTGGCCGCCGCGGTGACCGCGGGGGTGGTCAACTGGCTGCGGATGCGCCGGGCGCCGCGCCGGGCCGCCGCGACCGCGGGTGGCGCTGGCCGGGCGGCCTGGTCAGCAGGCCGGGATGACCCGCACCGCATCTACCTGGATCCGTGGGCCGGGGACCAGGACGGCGAGCCGCCGGGGCCCGCGGCGCCAGCCGGCCCGGCCGCACTGCCCTGACCGCTGGGCTTACGGGGTGACCTGCTCGACCGAGTGGATGAACTGGTTCTGGCAGGCCTGCTGGGCGGTGATGGTATTGGCCCCGCTCAGGCACCGGGAGAACGTGCTCGCCTGCTGGCCGAACAGCACGAAGCCGAGCAGCAGGATGCCGCTGAGCAGCACCCCGATGCTGCCGATGACGATGGCGGTGACCGAGCCGCGTGGCCCAGCCGTGCCGGCCCGCCGGGTCCGGGCCAGCGCGGTGCCCGCGAGCCAGATGGCCAGCACCCCGGCTACCAGGGCAAACCCGACGATGTACACGCCGCGCTGGAAGTTGCTCACGCCCAGCAGGCCGAACAGGCTGAGCACGGACAGCAGCAGCCCGGCGATCGCCCGCTGCTGGTGGGCCGGGGCCGCGCGCCCGGTCCGCCGGGCCTGCGCCTGCGCCTGAGCCCGCTCGGGAGACGGCGGGGGAGGAACGCTGGGGGGCATTGGCGGCAAGCTCCAAAGATCATCGGGTTGGGCAGGGGCCGGCGGTGCGAGCCGCCGTAGCCTCCCATTCTGCCCCGTGCCGGCCAGTTGGCGGGCCCATCCCCCGGGTGCGGTTATGGTGGCCAGCATGCGGGCACGCCTGGTCGTTCTGGTATCCGGCGCGGGCACGAACCTGCAGGCCCTGCTGGACGCGTGCGCCGAGCCGGGATTCGGCGCGCAGGTGGTGGCGGTCGGCGCCGACCGGTCCGGGGTGCCCGCCCTGGACCGGGCTGGCCGGGCCGGGGTGCCCACCTTCGTGCACCGGGTCGCGGACTACCCGGACCGCGCGGACTGGGACCGGGCCCTCGCCGCGTCCTGCGCCGGGGCCGAGCCGGATCTGATCGTGCTGGCCGGGTTCATGAAGCTGGTGGGCAAGGACTTCCTGGCCGCGTTCGGCGGCCGGGTGATCAACACGCATCCGGCCCTGCTGCCCGCGTTCCCGGGTATGCACGGGGTACGGGATGCGCTGAAGCATGGCGTGAAGCTCACCGGGTGCACGGTGTTCCTGGTCGACGCGGGCACGGACACCGGCCCGGTGCTGGCTCAGGCCGCGGTCCCGGTGCTCGATGACGACGACGAGGCCACCCTGCACGAGCGGGTCAAGGTGACCGAACGCGGGCTGCTCGTGGAGACTGTGGGCCGGATGGTCCGCGACGGGTGGGCCGTTACCGGCAGGAAGGCAAAGATCGGGTGACGAGAGTAGCCATCAGGCGCGCGCTGATCAGCGTGTACGACAAAACCGGGCTGGCCGACCTGGCGCGGGCGCTGCACAAGTGCGGCGTGGAGATCGTCAGCACCGGCAGCACGGCCGCCGCCATCGCCGAGGCCGGGGTGCCGGTCGCCGCGGTGGAGGACGTCACCGGCTTCCCGGAGTGCCTGGACGGCCGGGTCAAGACGCTGCACCCGGCGGTGCACGCCGGCCTGCTGGCCGACCTGAGCCGGCCGGAGCACGCGGCCCGGCTGGCCGAACTGGGCATCGCGCCGATCGGGCTGCTGGTGTCCAACCTGTACCCGTTCGAGGCCACGGCCGGCTCCGGCGCGCCGGCCGCGGAGTGCGTGGAGCAGATCGACATCGGCGGCCCGGCCATGGTCCGGGCCGCGGCCAAGAACCACCAGCACGTCGCGGTGCTGACCGACCCGGCCATGTACCCGGCCGCGGCCGAGGCGGTGGCGGCGGGCGGGTTCACCCTGGAACAGCGGCGGCGGCTGGCCGCCCAGGCGTACGCGCACACCGCCCGCTACGACGCCGCGGTGGCGTCCTGGTTCGCGTCCAGCTACACCCCGGACGAGACGGCCCGGGAGACCGGGTGGCCGGACGTGATCGCGGCCGTGTGGTCCCGGCGGGACGTGCTCCGCTACGGCGAGAACCCGCACCAGAAGGCCGCGCTGTACACCGGGGCGGGCAGGCCAGGCCTGGCCGGGGCCGAGCAGTTGCACGGCAAAGCCATGTCCTACAACAACTATGTGGACGCGGCCGCCGCCTGGCGGGCTGCCTACGACTTCGCCCAGCCCTGCGTGGCCATCATCAAGCACGCCAACCCGTGTGGCATCGCGCTGGGCGCCGACCTGGCCGAGGCGCACCGGAAGGCGAACGCCTGCGACCCGGACTCCGCGTTCGGCGGCGTGATCGCGGCCAACGCGGTGGTCACTGCGGCCATGGCCGCCCAGGTCAAGGACATCTTCACCGAGGTCGTGGTCGCGCCCGGGTTCGCGGATGAGGCGCTGGACATCCTGCGCGGCAGCAAGAACGTGCGGCTGCTGCAGTGCCCGCCACCGCCTCTATCCCTCGGCGCGGAGCGCCGGACGGGGGCCGGGGGCTCCGGGGGTAGTCCCCCGGGGAAGCAGAGCGGGGGGTCGTCCCCCCGGGCTAGCACTGCCAAACCTCCTGAGTGGCGGCAGGTGGACGGCGGGCTGCTGCTGCAGGCCCCGGACCAGATCGACGCGCCCGGCGACGACCCGGCCGGCTGGGAGCTGAAGACCGGCCAGCCCGCCGCCGCGGACACGCTGGCCGACCTGGCCTTCGCCTGGCGGGCCATCCGCAGCGTCAAGTCGAACGCGATCCTGCTCGCGGCCGGCCTGGCCACCGTCGGCGTGGGCATGGGCCAGGTGAACCGGGTGGACGCGGCCCGGCTGGCGGTGACCCGGGCCGGTGACCGGGCGGCCGGCGCGGTGGCGGCCAGCGACGCGTACTTCCCGTTCCCGGACGGCCTGGAGGTACTGATCCAGGCGGGCGTGCGGGCCGTGGTGCAGCCTGGGGGGTCAATCCGGGACAAGTTGTCCATCGAGGCCGCCGGGCAGGCCGGGATCACCATGTATGTCACCGGTGTACGGCACTTCTTCCACTGACCGGTGATTCGCAACCACATGAATGAAGCATCGATGCGCACTGGACAACGTGAATGAAACATCCACGCAGTGGTTGGGGGCGGGTATGACGGCGCAGATCCTGGACGGGAAGGCGGCCGCTACCGCGATCAAGGCCGAGCTGGCGGTCCGGGTCGCCGCGCTGGCCGGCCGCGGTGTGGTGCCGGGTCTCGGCACCGTACTGGTCGGCGATGATCCGGGCAGCCGGGCCTACGTCAACGGCAAGCACCGGGACTGCGCCGAGGTGGGCCTGGCCAGCATCCGCCGCGAGCTGCCCGCCGACGCCACCCAGCCACAGGTCGAGGCGGTGGTCGACGAGCTGAACGCGGACCCGGCGTGCACCGGCTACATCGTCCAGCTGCCGCTGCCCGCGAGCATCGACGCGAACGCGATCCTGAGCCGGATCGACCCGGATAAGGACGCGGACGGGCTGCACCCGCTCAACCTGGGCCGGCTTGTCCTCGGCCAGCCCGGCCCGCTGCCCTGCACACCACGCGGCATCGTTGAGCTGCTCCGCCGGTACGAGGTGCCGATCGCCGGGGCCGACGTCACGGTGATCGGGCGGAGCATCAACGTGGGCCGGTCGCTGGGCCTGCTGCTGACCCGGCGCAGTGAGAACGCGACCGTCACCCAGTGCCACACGGGCACCAAGGACCTGGCCGCGCACACCCGGAACGCGGACATCGTGGTCGTCGCGGCCGGGCGGCCCGGGCTGCTCACCGCGGACATGGTCCGGCCGAGCGCGGCCGTGCTGGACGTCGGCATCACCCGGACCGATGCTGGGCTGGTCGGGGACGTCGCCCCGGAGGTCCGCGAGGTGGCTGGCTACCTGGCCCCGGTGCCCGGCGGGGTCGGCCCGATGACCCGGGCCATGCTGCTGGCCAATGTCGTGGAGGCGGCCGAGGCAGGGTAAGCTACCAGCAAGTAACATAGCGTGGCGTGGGGTTGGCCGGGCCGGGGAGCCGGAGCAGACCCCGGGCGGAGGACCCGGCGGCTGGTTTGGCACCCTTGAGATGCCTGGGCCAGGCCCGGGTGGCACGTGAATGAGACAGGAGGTCGGCCACCGGCATGAACATCGTCGTCTGCGTGAAGCAGGTGCCAGACACCTGGGCCGAGCGCACCTTGCGGCCCGATGACTCGACGCTGGACCGGGCCTCGGTCGATGGGGTCATCAACGAGCTTGACGAGTATGCGATCGAGGAAGGGCTGCGCCTGGCCGAGGCGCACGGGGGCGAGGTCACCATCTTGACCATGGGCCCGGAAAAGGCCAGCGAGTCGATCCGCAAGGCGCTGTCCATGGGCGCGGACAAGGCCATCCACCTGATCGACGACGGGCTGGCCGGCTCGGACGGGCTGCAGACCTCGGCCGCGCTGGCCGCGGTGCTCGGCCGGGCCGGGTTCGACCTGGTCATCGTCGGCGCCGAGTCGACCGACGCGCGGATGGGCGTGATGGCCGCGATGCTGGCCGAGCGGCTCGGCGTGCCGCAGGTGTCGCTGGCCAGCAAGGTCGAGGTGGACGGCAGCCAGCTCACCATCCACCGGCAGACCGACTACGGCTATGACAAGGTCGCGGCCAGCCTGCCCGCCGTGATCAGCGTGGTCGAGAAGATCAACGAACCGCGCTACCCGTCGTTCAAGGGGATCATGGCGGCCAAGAAGAAGCCGGTGGAAACGCTCAGCCTGGCCGATGCGGGCATCGAGTCCGGCCAGGTCGGCCTGGCCGCCGCGGCCACCGAGGTGATCAGCTTCGCGAAGCGCCCGCCGCGGCAGGCCGGCACGGTCGTCAAGGACGAAGGCGACGGCGGCGTCAAGGCCGCTGAGTTCCTCGCCGCGCAGAAGTTCATCTGAGCCGGGAAGGACATCATGGCTGAGGTTCTGGTGCTCGCCGAGCACGACGGCGAGACGGTCAAGAAGGTCACCGGCGAACTGCTCACGCTGGCCCGCCAGTTCGGCGAGCCGTCGGCGGTGTGGCTGGGCAGCGGGGCCGAGGGCGGCCGGGAGCGGCTAGCCGAGTTCGGCGCGGTCAAGGTGTACCTGGCCGAAGGAAGCGACTTCGAGGACGGGGTGGTCGCCCCGGCCACCGAGGTGCTGGCCGCGCTGGTCAGCCAGGCCGAGCCGACCGCGGTGCTCATCGCGGCCACCGGCGAGGGCAAGGAAGTGGCCTGGCTGGCGGTCAAGACCGGCTCCGGAGTGATCACCGACGCGGTCGGCCTGGCCCCGGGCGACGGCGGCGGCCTGGTCGCCGAGCAGTCCATCTTCGGTGGCGCGATCATCGTGCAGTCCCGGGTGCGCACCGGCACGCCGATCATCGCGGTCCGGCCCAACTCGGTGGCGGCCGAGCCGGCCCCGGCCGCGGCCGAACTCACTCCGGCCGGGGTCGAGCTGAGCGACGCGGCCAAGGCGGTCCGGGTCACCGAGCGGGTGGTCGCCGAGCGCGGCGAGCGGCCGGAGCTCACCGAGGCCGCGATCGTAGTGTCCGGCGGCCGCGGCGTGGGTAACGCGGACAACTTCGCGCTGATCGAGAAGCTGGCCGACTCGCTGGGCGCCGCGGTGGGCGCGTCCCGGGCGGCCACGGACGCGGGCTGGTACCCGCACCAGTTCCAGGTCGGCCAGACCGGGAAGACGGTGTCCCCGCAGCTGTACATGGCGGTGGGCATTTCCGGCGCGATCCAGCACCGGGCCGGCATGCAGACGGCCAAGACCATCATGGTGATCAACAAGGATCCCGAGGCGCCCATCTTCGAACTGGCCGACTTTGGCGTGGTCGGCGACCTGTTCCAGGTGGTGCCCCAGCTCACCGAGCAGATCGAGCAGCGCTCCGGGAACTAGCGTGCGGGGTCAGGTCCGGCCCGTGTGTGCAGAACGTGTGCCCCGGGCGGAACGCACACTAGGCTGAAGTCCGTCATGGGGTACATGGACAGCGCGGGCGGCCGCCCGGGACAGGCACCGGACCGGGTGGTGTACCTGGACCACGCGGCGACCACTCCGCTGCTGCCCGAGGCGCTCAGCGCGATGACCGAGGAACTCGGCCAGCTCGGCAACCCTTCTTCGCTGCATAACGCCGGCCGCCGGGCCCGCCGGGTGGTGGAGGAGTCGCGGGAGCAGGTCGCCGAGGTGTTCGGCGCCCGGCCGAGCGAGGTCATCTTCACCGGGGGCGGCACCGAGGCGGACAACCTCGCCGTCAAGGGGCTGTACTGGGCCCGGCAGGGTGGCGCTGCTAACCCGGGGGGGCGACCCCCCGCTCCGCTTCCCCGGGGGACTACCCCCGGAACTCCCGGCCCCCGCGATCGCTCGCTCGGCGGGGACGGGGACACGCCTTCGGCGCGCCCCTCCTCGCCAGCCAATGGCCCGGGTAAGCGGCGCCGGGTGCTGACCACCGCGGTGGAACACCACGCGGTGCTGGACTCGGTGCACTGGCTGACCGAGCACGAGGGGGCGCAGCAGGCCCTGCTGCCGGTGGACCGGGCGGGCACGCTGCGCCCGGGCACGCTGGCCGACGCCATCGACACCAGCCCGGGCACGGTCGCGCTGGTCACGGTCATGTGGGCGAACAACGAGGTGGGCACGGTCCAGCCGATCGCCGAACTGGCCGAGATCGCCCGCGAGCACGGCATCCCGTTCCACACCGACGCGGTGCAGGCCGCCGGGCAGTTGCCGGTCAGCTTCGCGGCCAGCGGCGCGGACGCGATGACGGTCACCGCGCACAAGTTCGGCGGGCCGGTCGGCGCGGGCGCGCTGCTGCTGGCCCGCGGCGTACAGCCGGTCCCGGTGCTGCACGGCGGCGGCCAGGAGAGCGAGGTCCGGTCGGGCACGCTGGACGCGCCCGCCATCCGTGCCTTCGCGGTGGCCGCCGCGGTGATGGCCGAGCGGCGCGAGGAAGAGGCGGTCCGGCTGGCTGGCCTGCGCGATGACCTGATCAGGCAGGTCATGGCCGAGGTTCCGGACGCCATCCTGAACGGCCCGCCCACTGGGCCGGGCCGGCTGCCCGGCAACGCGCACTTCTCCTTCCCCGGCTGCGAGGGCGACGCGCTGCTGATGCTGCTCGACGCCAAGGGCATCGCCTGCTCCACCGGCTCGGCGTGCACCGCCGGGGTCGCGCAGCCCAGCCATGTGCTGCTGGCCATGGGCGCGGACGAGGCCCGGGCCCGTGGCTCGCTGCGCTTCTCGCTCGGCCATACCACCACCCAGCAGGACGTGGACGCGCTCGGCGCGGTGCTCGGTGAGGTGGTCCAGCGGGCCCGGCGCGCGGCCGGGAACTAGTCCGCGAGCAGGCCGGCGATCAGCAGCCGAACCCGATCGCGCTGACCTCGATACCGCTTTTGCCGAGCACCCTCATGCCGGATATGTCCTTTCCGTCGCTGCCGGCACCAAGACTCGCACCCAGAGCGCGCTCTAGGCCACGTGCCGCCCGCCAGCAGCTACCCTCGAAAGCGCAATGAACCGCCTTCGCGTGCTGGCCGCCATGTCCGGCGGCGTTGACTCCGCCGTGGCCGCCGCCCGGGCCGCGGCGGCCGGGCACGACGTCACCGGGGTGCACCTCGCGCTGTCCGCCAACCCGCAGTCGTACCGCACCGGGGCGCGTGGCTGCTGCACGGTGGAGGACGCCCGGGACGCGCGCCGGGCCGCCGACGTGATCGGCATCCCGTTCTACGTCTGGGACATGGCCGAGCGGTTCAGCCGGGACGTGGTGGACGACTTCGTGGCCGAGTACGCCCAGGGCCGGACACCCAATCCGTGCCTGCGCTGCAACGAGAAGATCAAGTTCGCGGCGGTGCTGGACCGGGCGGTCGCGCTCGGCTTCGACGCGGTGTGCACCGGGCACCATGCCCGGCTGGACGGTGGCCGCCTGCGCCGCAGCGTCGATGACGGCAAGGACCAGTCGTACGTGCTGGCCGTGCTCACCCGGGAGCAGCTGGACCGGGCCATGTTCCCGCTCGGCGCCTCGACCAAGGCCGAGGTCCGGGCCGAGGCCGCGGCGCGCGGCATGGCGGTGGCCAGCAAGCCGGACAGCCACGACGTGTGCTTCATCCCGGACGGCGACACCCGGGCCTTCCTGGCCGCCCGGCTGGGTGACGCGCCGGGCCGCATTGTGACCCAGGACGGGGCGCTGGTCGGCCGGCACGATGGCGCGTACGGGTTCACCGTCGGGCAGCGGAAGGGACTGCGGGTCGGCGTGCCGGCTGGCGATGGCCGGCCGCGTTACGTACTGGACATCGAGCCGGTCAGCCGGACGGTGACGGTCGGCCCCCGGGAGGCCCTGGACGTGCGCGAGATCGTGGCCGAGCGGCCGGTGTGGACCGGGTGCGCGCCGCTGGCCGGGCCGCGGGACTGCCTGGCCCAGTTGCGGGCGCACGGCGAGGTGCACCCGGCGACCGCGGAACCCGACGGTGCCCAGCTCCGGATCCGGCTGCACGCCCCCGCCCGTGGCGTAGCCCGTGGTCAGGCTGCGGTGCTCTACGACGGCGACACCGTGCTAGGCAGCGGCACCATCGCCGCCACCAGCTGAGCCGCGCCGCTGGGTGAGGCAGCCCAGACCGTCGTGGGGCCCAAAAATCCAGATATCGACTTGGTTCGCTCGGTTTAAGGGCCGTCTGGTGGGTGATATGCCCAGGGGTCACGTAAGGCAACAGCTACCTCAACAAGGCACCTGAACCGCGTCAGGGCTCACTCATTGCGGAACGCGAAGGTTAGCAAACGTTCGCGGGAAGTGCATCCCTTGTTGCGGTTGGGGAAAGCCTCTAGCGTGGCAGGCAAGGCAGGGGTGACAGGTGCGACGAAGCACCGGGCCGCGGGAGGCGCCATGATCGGTGGCAGTGATCGGCAGCCCAGCTCACGCGGGCGCATCCGGGCCCGGCGGCCGGGACAGCGCGGCCGGCCCCGGCTCCGCCTGCTGTTGGCCGCGGCCGGGGGCGGCATCCTGGCCTCCGCGGTCCTGGCCGCCTGCGGCACCAGCAGCGCCAGCACCGGGCCGGTCACGCTGCAGTTCTACAACTTCCCGGACCCGTCCGGGGCGGTGCAGAGCGCGGCCAACAACTGCAGCAAGGCCAGCCACGGGCGCTACACCATCGCCTACAACAAGCTGCAGAACGCGGCCGACCAGCAGCGGCTCCAGATGGCGCGGCGGCTGGCCGCGCACGACCCGACGATGGACATCCTCGGCCTCGACGTCACCTGGGAACCTGAGTTCGCCACGGCTGGCTGGATCCGGCCGTGGACCGGCGCGAACAAGGCCGCGGCCATCAACGGCACGCTGAAGGGGCCGCTGCAGACCGCAATATGGCACGGCCAGCTGGTGGCGGTGCCGTACAACAGCAACACTCAGCTGCTCTGGTACCGGTCCGACCTGGTGAAGACCCCGCCCAAGACGTGGGCGCAGATGTTCGCGGACGCGGCGCAACTGGCCAAGGCGGGCAAGCCGCACCTGATCGAGATCCAGGGCGCCCAGTACGAAGGCACCGTGGTCTGGTTCAACACGCTGGTGGCCAGCGCGGGCGGCAGCATCCTGAACGCGACCTCAACGGCGGCCAAGCTCGGCGCGCCCGCGGTCAAAGCGCTGACGATCATGAAGACGCTGGCCAGCTCGTCCGCCGCTGACCCATCGCTTGGCGTGCAGATGGAGGACCAGAACCGGCTGGCCATGGAGGCCGGCTCGGCGGCGTTCGAGCTGAACTACCCGTACGTGTATCCGTCGATGAAGGCCGACAACCCCAAGTTGTTCAAGGTGTTCAAGTGGGCGCCCTACCCGAGCGTCATCCCGGGCACCCCAGCCAGGGTGACGATCGGCGGCATCGATCTGGCGGTCAGCTCGTACTCACTGCATCCGCAGCTCGCCGAGCAGGCGATTCTGTGCCTGCGCAACGCGCAGAACCAGCTGACCGCCGCGGTCGTGGGCGGCCTGCCGCCCACGCTGGCCAGCGTGTACAGCAACCCGAAGATGCAGAGCGCCTACCCGTTCCGGCATCTGATCCTGACCCAGGTCAACGACGGGGCGGTGCGGCCCAAGACCCCGCTTTACCAGGTCGTTTCCGTGAGCATCTCGCATCTGGTGTCCCCGCCGACCTCAATCAACCCGGTGAGCACGGAGCAGAGCCTGCGGACGCAGATAAACAACGCCCTGCAAGGCAAGGGGCTGACTCCGTGAGCGCGCGGCATTCCAACCGAGAGGCGGACACATGACTACCACCACTCCGCCGGTCACCGCCCAGGAACCGGTAACCGGGCGCCGGGGCCGGGCCAAACTGTCCGAAGGCGCCCGTGCGGAACGCCGGCTGGGCTGGCTGCTGTGCGCGCCCGCGGTGATCGTCATGGTCGCGGTGACGGCCTACCCGATTGGCTACGCCATCTACATATCGCTGCAGCGGTACATCCTGTCCGCCCCGCAGCTGACCAAATTCGTCGGGCTGAGCAACTACGGGGCCATCCTCAGCTCACCGTTCTGGTGGCACGCGCTGCTGGTGACGGTCATCATCACGGTGGTGTCGGTGGCCGTCGAGTTCGTCCTCGGCATGTGCCTGGCGCTGCTGATGTACCGGACGATCTGGGGCAAGGGCGGGATCCGCACCACGATCCTGATCCCGTACGGGATCGTGACCGTGGCCGCCGCGTTCAGCTGGCTGTACGCCTGGACGCCGAGCACCGGGTACCTGTCCGCGCTGTTCAACAACTCGGCGCCGCTGACCTCGCAGCCCAAGGCGGTCGCGATCATCATCCTGGCCGAGGTCTGGAAGACCACGGCGTTCATGGCGCTCCTGCTGATGGCCGGGCTGTCCCTGGTGCCCGAGGACCTGCTCAAGGCGGCCATGGTGGACGGGGCCACCGCCTGGCAGCGGTTCACCCGGATCATGCTGCCGTTGATGAAGCCCGCCATCCTGGTCGCGCTGCTGTTCCGCACGCTGGACGCGTTCCGGATCTTCGACAACATCTTCATTCTCACCCAGGGCAACAACGGCACCGGATCGGTGTCGATCCTCAACTACGACAACCTGTTCACCGGGCTGAACTTCGGTCTCGGGTCGGCCATGTCCGTGCTGATCCTGATCTGTGTAGCGATCATCGCGTTCGTCTTCATCAGGGGCTTCGGCACGGCCGCGCCGGGAACGAGCCTGCAGCGATGAGGGCCGCGATGCGAGTAAGAGAGGTGCACGGCTGATGGCTGTCACGACACCGCAGAAGGCTGGCTGGAGCGTCGCGAACATTGTCACGATCGTGCTCGTGCTGATCCCACTGGTATGGATCATCTCGCTGTCGTTCAAGACGACCGGCTCGATCACCGACCCGACCTACTTCCCGACCCACTGGACCTGGAGCAACTACTCCGGCATCCTGACCACGTCCACGTTCCTGCGCCCGCTGCTCAACTCGGTCGGCATTGGGGTCATCGCCACGTTCATCGCGGTCGTGCTGGCCTCGATGGCGGCGTACGCGGTGGCCCGGCTCAACTTCCCGGGCAAGGCGCTGCTGATCGGGGTCTCGCTGCTGATCGCCATGTTCCCGGCCATCGCGCTGGCCACGCCGTTGTTCAACATCGAGCGGGTCCTCGGCCTGTTCAACACCTGGCCCGGGCTGATCATCCCGTACGTGGCGACCGGCCTGCCGCTCGGCATCTACACGCTGTCCGCGTTCTTCCGGGAGATCCCGTGGGAGCTGGAGAAGGCGGCCAAGGTGGACGGGGCGACCCCGTTCCAGGCGTTCGTCCGGGTCATCGCCCCGCTGGCCGCCCCGGGCATGGTCACCACCGCGATCCTGGTGTTCCTGTTCTGCTGGAATGAGTTCCTGCTGGCCATCACGCTGACCGCGACGACCGCCTCGCGGACCGCGCCGGCCGCGCTGTCCTTCTTCACCGGCAGTTCGCAGTTCGCCGTGCCGACCGGGTCGATCTCCGCGGCGGCGGTGGTCATCACCATTCCCATTATCATCTTCGTGCTGTTCTTCCAGCGCCGGATCGTGGCCGGGCTGACCTCCGGCGCGGTCAAGGGCTGAGCGAAAGGGGACCCTGCAGTGGCTGAGATCATCCTGGACCACCTCGTCAAGCGCTTTCCCGATGGCGCGCTCGCGGTGGACGACTTCAACCTGGACATAGCGGACGGCGAGTTCGTCATCCTGGTCGGCCCGTCCGGCTGCGGCAAGTCCACCACGCTCAACATGATCGCGGGCCTGGAGGACATCACCGAGGGCGAACTGCGCATCGCTGGCAAGGTCGTCAATGACCGGACGCCCAAGGACCGGGACATCGCGATGGTGTTCCAGAGCTATGCGCTGTACCCGCACATGACGGTGCGGGACAACATGGGGTTCGCCCTCAAGCTGGCCAAGACGCCGAAGGACGTGATCAACCAGAAGGTCGAGGAGGCGGCGCGGATCCTGGATCTGACCCAGCACCTGGACCGCAAGCCGGCCAACCTGTCCGGCGGCCAGCGGCAGCGGGTGGCGATGGGCCGGGCCATCGTCCGCGACCCGGCCGTGTTCCTGATGGACGAGCCGCTGTCCAACCTGGACGCGAAGCTGCGGGTGCAGATGCGCACCGAGGTGTCCCGGATCCAGAAACGGCTCGGCACCACGATGGTGTACGTGACGCACGACCAGGTCGAGGCGATGACCCTGGGCGACCGGGTGGCGGTCATGCGCACCGGCGTGCTGCAGCAGGTGGCGTCGCCGCAGGAACTGTACGACCGGCCTGCCAACCTGTTCGTGGCCGGCTTCATCGGCTCGCCCTCGATGAACTTCATGGCTGGCACCCTGGAAGAAGGCCAGATGCGCACCCCGCTGGGGGATATCCCGCTGACCGGGCGGCTGCAGCAGGCGCTGAGCGGTTCCAGCGCCGGCCGCGACGTGATCGTGGGCATCCGCCCGGAGGATTTCGAGGACGTCGCGCTGGTGGGCAGTGAGAACCGGGACAAGGGCATCACGCTCCAGGCCACCATCGACGTGGTCGAGTCGCTCGGCTCGGAGAAGTTCGTCTACTTCAGCAGAGAGATCGGCGGGGTGGAGACGGCCGAACTGGCGGAGCTGGCGCGGGACTCCGGGCGGACCGATACCGGTGGCGCCGCGGAGACCGTGGTGGCCCGGCTCGATCCGGCCACGCAGATCACCGAGGGACAGGACGCGACGCTGTGGGTGGACGTCCGGGCGCTGCACGTGTTCGACCCGCAGAGCGGGCGGAACCTCACCCTGGGCGACTCCGGCGCTCCGGCCACCCGGGCCACGCCGGCGGCCGGCGGGACGGCCCCGGCCACCGCGCCCGATGGCTCCGCGGCCGGCCAGGAGGGCACCGGGTCAGCGACTACGCCGCCGCGGTGAGCGGAACTGCCGCTGGAGTTCCTCGATGACCTCGTCGGTCCATTCGTGCGTCCGGATCAGCCGGTAGCGCTCGGTGGCGATGATGAGGTAGGCCTCGGCGTCGGTGTTGGTGCCGATCAGGTCGGCGGCGCGGAGCATGCGCACGACCGGCGTGTATTCCTCGGTGAACCAGCGCCGGGACGCCTCGGCGCGGTCGCAGAACTTGTGCTCGTGCTGCATGAGCCTGAATCCCCAGGCTTCCACGGCCTCGCTCAGCTCGGCGTAGGACCAGGGATCGGACACCTTGATCTTGGTGTACGCCTCCGGAGGCAGCTTGACCCGGGAGCGGAACAGCTGTTCGTAGCTCTTGAACAGCAGGTCGCTGCGGTGCTGGAGGCCTTTCGCGGGCACCGCGGTACGGATCTCGGTCACGTACGCGTCGATCACCTTCTGGCCCGTGGCCAGCGCGATCGACACCCGGTGGTGGCCGTCCACGACGAAGTACAGGTCGCCCACCTGGTACACGTCGATCGGCGGGATGGACTCGCCGCGCCGCTGGGCCAGTGCCAGCCGCTCCCAGCGTTCCCGGATCCGGTTCGTGGTGGGCCGGAACTGGCGGTCGAAGTCCCGGGTGGAGTCCACCGTGCCGACGATCCGGTCCAGCCGGATCGTCCGCAGCCCCAGCCGCTTCTCGCCGGCCTGGCCCAGCGCGGCCACCACCTCGGCGAACGGCAGGATCAGGTTGACGTCGTCCGGCTCCCGGCGCAGCCGCTGGACCAGCCGGGCCAGCACCTGCCGGCGCCGGGCACGGAGGAAGTCGTTCTCCACGTCGGCCCGTGGGAAGCCAGTGTCAGCGGGCACTGTTATGGTCCACCTTGTCGGTGCCGGCCCGGGGGGACGACCCCCTGGCTCCCCCCGATCGCCGCTCCGCGCCGAGGCCGGCCCGGCTGGCCGATATGAGGCCGATGACCGGCTCGATGAGCATGAGCTGCCAGCCGGTCACGTTGCGCACGATGGTGCCGTCCAGCCAGTGGTCCCGTCGCCCCCCAGGCTCGGGATCCACGTGCCCGTGCAGCAGCAGGGCCGGGCGCAGCCACCGGGTAATGGCGTTCAAAATAGGAAAGCCCTGGTGGGGTGGGTCAGGACCGTCCCCGACGCCGCGCGGCGGTGCATGCGTAAGCAGGATGTCTACGGTGCGGGTCGCGCCGCGCGGACGGCGCAGCCAGGCCCGGAAGGCCAGCCGGCGGGCGCGGCGAGCCTGCTGCCGGGCGGTGTACTGGTTGGGCCCAGGACTGTACCGGGGGGAGCCGCCCAGGCCGGCGATGCGCAGGCCGAGCACGTCCACCACCTGGCCGTCGGCGTTGATGGCGCCCTCCGGCCACGGCGGCCGGGCGGGCAGGCCGGCCCGCAGCGGCAGGCCGGCCCGGACACCCGGTAGCCGGACACGTCGGGGTCGTGGTTGCCCGGCACGAAGACCAGCGGTACGTCCAGCCGGTTCATCAGGCGGCCCAGATACTCGAACGGCAGGTCGCCGCAGGCCACGATCAGCTCGGCGTCGCGGACCCCGGTGACGTCCGCGCACAGGGCCTCGTCGACGACGTCGGAGACGGCCAGCACCCGGACCATGATCAGCGGGCGGCGGGCGCGCGGACGTCCAGCCCGCGCTCGCGTAGGCCGGCCTCGGCGCGGTAGATTTCGGCCTGCGATACGTGGTCGCCGGGTGGCAGCGGGCTGACCTCCAGCCGCTCGCAGGCGGCCCGCAGCAGGTCGAGATAGGCACCGCGGACCGCGCGCAGCCGGACCCCCTTGGCCGGCACGTCGCTGCGCGTCTCCAGGTTCTCCAGCTCGGCATGCAGCCGGCACAGCCGCGCGGCCAGCCGCTCGATCGGCTCAGCGATCACCTGGTGGGTGATGTGCCGCTCCACCGGCCGCTGCCGGGCTGCCCAGCGACTCAGGCGGACGCTGAGGATCACCGCGTACCCGACCGCCGTCGGCAGCAGCACGATGCCGATCAGTTCGATGACCCCTCTCATCTTCCCAGTTTCCGCCTGACATCCTGGCAGGGCAAGTCAGGCAGCAGCTCAGGACACGGGAGAACGATGGACAGGCCAGAAACCCAGTCAAGCTGGTGGCACGGGGCCACCCTCTACCAGGTGTACGTCAGGTCACTGCGGGACACCAACGGCGACGGATACGGCGACCTGCCCGGGATCACCGCCCAGCTTGACTACCTGTCCTGGCTCGGGGTGGACGGCATCTGGCTGTCGCCGACCATGCCGTCGCCGGACGATGACTGGGGCTATGACGTGTCCGACTACCGGGGCGTGCACCCGGACCTGGGCACGCTGGCCGACCTGGACGAACTGATCGCCGAAGCGGGCCAGCGCGGCATGCGGGTGCTGCTCGACCTGGTGCCGAACCACACCAGCAGCGCGCACCCGTGGTTCGCCGAGGCGGTCAGCGGCCCGGACGCGCCGCACCGCGGCTACTACGTGTGGGCCGGCCCGGCGCCGGACGGCGGGCCGCCGAACAACTGGGCCGCCGCCACCGGGCAGTCCGCGTGGACCCTGGACCAGGCCAGCGGTCAGTACTACCTGCACAACTTCCTGCCCAGCCAGCCCGACCTGAACTGGTGGGACCCGGACGTGCACGAGGAGTTCCGGCAGATCCTCCGGTTCTGGTTCGACCGCGGCGTGGCCGGGTTCCGCATCGACGTGGCGCAGGGCCTGTACAAGGACGCGCAGCTCCGCGATGACCCGCCGGCGCCCCAGGATGACGTGGTCCCCAGCCGGTTCGGACTGGCTCAGGTGTATAGCGCCAACCGGCCGGAGTCGCACGGGGTGTTCCGCGACTGGCGGAAGATCGCGGAGAGCTACCCGGTGCCGCGGCTGCTGCTCGGCGAGACCTGGGTCGGCGACCTCAGCTCGCTGGCCGCGTTCCATGGCCACGGCGACGAACTGCAGCTCGCCTTCAACTTCCCGTTCATCTTCACCCCGTTCACGGCCGACGGCCTGGCCGCGGTGGTGGCCGAAACGCTGGCCAAGCTGCCCGCCGGGGAGTGCCCGGTGTGGACCGCGTCCAACCACGACATCAGCCGCTTCCCGACCCGCTGGTGCGGCGGCGATGAGCGCAAGGTGCGGCTGGCCCTGCTGGTGCTGGCCACGCTGCCCGGCGCCCTGGTGCTGTACTACGGCGACGAGATCGGGATGACCGACGTGGCCGTCCCGGCCGCGCTGGTCCAGGACAAGATGCGGGCCGGGGCGGGCGGCAAGTTCAGCCGGGACCGGAGCCGGACCCCGATGCCCTGGGACGCGGCGCCGTCGGCCGGGTTCACCGCTCCGGGGGTGACGCCATGGCTGCCGCTTGGCGAGCACGCCAGCGTGAACGTGGCCGCGGAGCGCGCCGACCCGGCGTCCATCCTGAACCTGTGCCGGGACCTGCTCGCGCTGCGCCGGGCCGAGTCCGGTGGCCAGCTGGCCAGTTACACGCAGCTGCCCAGCCCGCCCGGGCTGTGGGTGTACCAGACCGGCGCGCTCACCGTGGTGACCAACTTCACCGGGTCGCCGGTGCGGCTGGCCGGGCCCGTGGCCGAGCTGGGCGAGGCACTGGTCGGCACGGCGCCGGCCGGGGAAGCCGCGGAGGCGGGCGTGCTCGCGCCATGGTCCGGGATCGTTGTCCGGGCCGGGGGCGAAGACTGAATCACTCGGCCCCGTGGTTTACCTGAGTCCCGTGGTTACCTGGGCAGGGTGGGCGCCGGAGACGGCGTCTGCACCGCGGTCGAAGACGGCATGATGGCCGGGCTCAGCGCGGCCTGGTCGGCCAGGGCAATGGCCAGCTGCCCATCGGCCGTGGGGTGGAACGGCGCCGGGTCGCCCAGGCCCTGTACGTAGGGCTGCGGCGTGCACAGCTGGTGCCCGGCGAAGTCCGGCTTGACCGAGATGAAGCCGAACTCGGCCGCGCCCTTGGCCAGCACCGCGTTCAGCGTGTCCAGCCGGGACGTCAGCGTGCGCAGTTTGACCTGGGTCAGGCCCACCTTGGCCAGACAGCTCAGCCGCAGGTCGAACGGGTTGTAGTAGCGGTTGATGATCACCTGCGGGTGGCTGGGCAGGTTGGCCAGCTGGGTGAGCAACTGGAAATACTGCTTGCTGAACGTGGCCAGCTGCTGCTGGAAGTAGGCGGTGGTCGCCTTGTCGTTGCACGTTCTGGCGACCGCGCAGAGCCGGAGCATGGCCGCCCAGTCCAGGTCGTCCGCGCCGACGCTGACCATGACCGCCTGCGCCTTGGTGGCCTGCTGCGCGGCATCGATCTGCGCGGGCACCATTTCCCCGCCACGGCCCTCCGGGCCGAGCAGGCCCTGGCTGATCGTGGCGCTGTTGCAGGCCAGGTTCATCACCTGCCAGCCGTTGGACCGGGCCAGGTCCTCGGCGTAGGAGTCCGCGCTGCGGCCGCACATCTGGTCGGTGTGCGAGGGATCCCGGACCCAGGGCAACCCGGCGCCGGCCGCGGTCGAGTCGCCCAGCACCACCACCCGCACCCCCGGCGGCACCGGCACGGTCTTCTTGCTGCCCGGATATTGCGGTTCGCTGCCCACCAGCTGGCTCAGCGAGCGAACCTGGCGCAGCGTGCCGGGCGCGGTGTAGGCGGTCAGCATGATCGCGCCAAGGTTGATCGCCTCGGTGGCGACCAGGCCGCCGGCCAGCAGCTTCACCGTGGTCCGGTGCGGCAGCCGGCGCCAGCCCGCCAGCGCCCCGAGCAGCAGCAGCGCGCCCGCCGCGGTAATCGCGATTTCCCAGAGGAAGTAGTGGATCCAGCCGCTGGCCAGGGTGTTGCCCAGGATGCGTTCCGCCCCGGCGGGCCCGGCTCCCTGGACGAAGTTGGTCAGCTGGCTGTTGATGGTGATCTGGGTCAGCGTCAGGCTGGGCCGGACCGGTCCGAGAAAGTGAACCTGGGTGGCCAGGCTCTGGCCGAACAGGTCGACCTCGCCCGGCCCGGACACGCTCAGGCTGGGCGCGGTGGTGCCCACCTTGATGACCTGCCCGGCCACGGTCACGGTCTGCTGTGGAGTGATGCGCAGCGCGACCCCGATGGCGATGGCCGCAGTGCAAAGCGCTGCGGCGACCCAGATCAGCCGCCGGACGGCCGTGCGGCGGCGGCGCCGGGCCTGGGCGGCCCGGTCGGCTCGCTGCCGGGCCGCGCCGAGCAGAGTGCGGTAGCGGTTGAGACTGGGCTCGTGATCAGCGTCCGGGCGCCTCGCGTCCCCGTTTGGGTGCGGCGGCGCCAGCGGGCGCGGCGGCGCCAGCGGAAGAGGGGGCGCACCGGCCGTGCGCTGCTCGGCCCGGGTCATCCGGCGCCGGTGCGGCGTGGGGGCCTGCCGCCAGCACGGCCACGGCCAAGCCGGCCCGCGTCCCGGCGGGGACCCAGGCCATCGCGCACACCACCGACCATCGCCATAACTTCAGCCGAAGGTACCCGCTGAGCCATGCTGCGACACCCGGCAGCGGCCAGGCCAGCCAGGAGCGCGGCCGGAAGTAGCCAGCGATTCGGTTCGTGCGATAGCGCGCTGACTGCGCGGCGGGAACTACGTCCACGCGTCCCGGGCGGTCAGCTGCCGGCCGGGCGCGCGGTGCGGTGCATCCTCACCGTGGGTCGTAGTGCTCGTAACGGTACTGGAGCGACGGGCGACCGAACCGCTTAGCCATCACACCTCCTCCACCGCTCGGCGTGACTGCAAATCCAAGCAGTGCCTACTGCAGGATGTGACGAGTATCGCACGTGCCGCTCCGGCCGGGCGATGGGGAAAGCGCCGTGGTCAGCGCGGTGACGAGCCCGGCGGATCCGGGGGCGGACCGGCGATGCCTGGGCAGAACTCGCCGGTGAGAAGGCCCTATGCAGCTTGCAGCGCTGCTTGCAGGCCCGTGCCCCGGTGCGGCACCCGCAGTACGAGGTTAGTTAAGACTAACCTGTTGGACAGCGCAAACCCCACTGCCGACGCGACCCTCTACCAGCGTCGGCTTGGCCGGCGGCGCGCCCTAAGCTAGGTCAGCCTGGCTTCCCTCCCGGAACAGTTTCGCGTCCTTCGGGTCAACATCAGCGGCCGACTTCTGGAACAAGGCTGCGGAGGGATACTCCCACGGGTCGTCGAAATCACAGGTGCGGACATGCCCGAATTTCTGCGCCTTGTAGTAGGCCTGCAGTTCCAGATTGGTCGTCCAAACGTCCAGCCGGACGCATTGGGCCCGCCAGTGGCGGATGCCCCGGAGACCGGCCCAGTTGATGAGTGCGGCGCCTATCCCGCTGCCTTTGTACTGCCGGCTGACGATGAGCCGGGAGATGTACACGGCCGGCTCGCTCCGCTCGCGCTGAGTCCACAGCTTCGGGTTGCCGCCGGGGCCGCAGGAGACCGTACCGACCAGCCTGCGCCGGCTGGCCTTGGGCTCGCTGAGATTCTCGACGATCCAGGTCCGGCCCTTCTTGATGCCCCGCCGGACCCGCTGGTCCCGAGCCGCCAGATCCGGCCAGGGACGCTGCCACTGGTCAGTGCCCTTCTCGGCGTGCAGCCATCCGGCCGCCTGGTCGATCAACCCGATGATGGCGGGCATGTCACTCAGCTGGGCCGGCCGGATCTGAAAGGTGTCCTTCATCCTGCTCTTGCGGGTTTCCTCGCGGCGCACGATGAAACGGGGCAGCAGCAGCGGAAACCCGGCTGCGGCCTGGCTCGTGTTAATGGCGAAAGGGGTCATCAGATTGGTGTCCTGTCAGGTCAGGTGGCCGCGGGACCGTCGGCCGGCTGACCCGGCCCGGCCGAATCTGAGGTCGCCGGGGACGCGTCCGGCTGGTCATCGCCGGCGGCACCCGGGGCAACGATCTCGTCGGGCACCTTTCCTACGTTCACCGCGAACTGGTTACGGTCGGCGGGGTACACGCTGACCGTCAGCCGGACCGGCTTCTTTTTCGGATCGAAGGTGGTCCGCCGGGTCTCGATGACCGGCACCCGCCCGTCGTCCGGGAGCTTGAAGAAGGCGGTCTCCACCTCGTCCGGAGCCCGCACGACGATCATGTCCCGCCAGCCGACCTGGTCCACGTCCAGCGTGTCCCGCAGATAGCTCACGGTGCCCTGGGAGATGTCGGTGGCCTGGATGAGGCGGATGGCGCCCTCCTCGACGAACCGCATCGGGTAGAAGGAGGTCTGCAGCGACCACGGTGTGCCGTCGATGTACCGCTGCTGATGCCTGCTCACCACCGTGCTGCGCACGTCGATCTGCAACTCAGCCGCGATCACGCTGTCCGCCTGCTGGATCTCGACCCGCGGATCGCTGGCCGTCGGCACCCGCCGGGTCGCTTTGACCTCCAGGTCGTAGATGTCGTCCTCGCCGCCGCCGAACCCGGTCTTCGGGTCCCCGGTCAGCGTGGTGACGAACGGCGTGATCTTCTCGACCACGAACGTGCCCTGGCCCGGGCGTGTCTCGACCAGGCCGCGGGTGATGAGCCACTTGATCGCGTCGCGGACCGTGTTACGTGACGCCGCGTACTGATCCCTGAGGTCGATCTCGGTCGGCAGCTGGGCCCCCCGAGCCAGCTCGCCAGCCTCGATCTTGCTGCGCAGATCCTCGGCAATCTGCCGGTACATCGGGTCAGGCACAAGACCTCCCAGACATCCCAACCAGCCTGATCAGAGGCATTGCTGGGGTCAAAAGGATCATTCTAGCCATCCATGTCATCCAAGTATTTAGAACGTGTTCAGGTTTACCCGGGCTAAGCGGGGTATAACCGGACCAGATCCTAAAGGTTGGGATGACTCGGATGACTGGATCCATGTGTATGAGTCTAGCAGTAGGGCTGCTTGGGCGTACAGGAACCGGCCAGATGAGTCCGAAGGCCCACCTCACCCGGGCTACCCGTACCGGAAGAGGACAGAACGGAGCTAGCGGACCACCCGCCGCAGGCCAGAAGTAAGGGGACCGGTCATGGCCACAATCGTCGTCATCGCAGTGATCTTCATCGCCGGCGCCGTCGCTGGAGCTCTTGTCCTGGTCAGCTGGGGTATCCGCCGGGAGGAGCGGGATTTTACCCTGACCCGCCGCCTAGCTCCGGGCCAACTGACCCAGGGCACCCGCCGGGTCACCGGCCTGTGGGTCCGCCGGCCCGCTGACGACTCGCTGTGGGCTCCCCGGGAAGAAATGCTCGTCTAGCTGCCCCAAGCCAGGCCGGCCCGGGCAGCGGGGACGGCACCGGGCCGGCCTGCCAGCTGGTGCTCCCTATCGCAGCCGGGGCGCGATAGGGAGCACTGGCCCGCGGGGGCATCCGGGGGCAGGGCCATTGTTGAGGCGTCCGGGAATGGTCAGCCCGGCTGACCCGTTCCTACCGCTCACCCCTACCGGGGACGGGCAGCGTAGTGGAGCTGGCGGGTGCCGCCGCGGGCCAGGGGAGCAGGGGGCCGGCATGGCCGCCGTCGTCATCATCGCATTAGTCATCTTCGCCGCCGGGGCGGTCACCGCCATCACCCTGCTGGCCAGCTACGGGATCCAGCGCGAGGAACGGAACTACTCGCTGACCCAGCAGGCACCAGGTGCGCTGTCCGCGGGGGCGCGCAGGCTCACCGGCCTGTACGTCCGGCGCCGGACCGACGCCGGCCCGGAGGCGGCCAGGGATACCGGCATCTACGTGTAGCCGTATCCGGGCCGGCCGTGCGGCCCGGGTGCTAGGGCGCGTCCGTGGGGCCGCCTAAGCTCGGCTGCGTGCCTGATGAGCCCAGTTCCGCCGCCGCCTACCCGTGGCCCGCGCAGAGCGCGACCGGGGTCGGCTCTATGCCGGGAACCGACCCGCTCGAAACGATGCGGCTGATCGTCGGCGAGCTGCCCGGCCTGCCGTTCCTGGCCGAGCTGCCCGGCCGCGGCCCCGGCGCCGACCTGACCGGCCGCACCGCGGCCATGCTGGTCGAGCTGGCCGCCGAGACGACGCCGCGCGGCTGGCGGCTGGCCGGCCTGCCGGGCGGGACCTGCGCCGCGCGCAGTCGCTGCTGGCCCGGGACCTCGATGCGCTGGAAGAAGCGGCGGAGGGATACGCCGGCCTGCTGAAGATAAGTGCCTGCGGGCCGTGGACGATGGCGGCCACGACCGAGCTGCCACGCAGCCAGGAGCCGGTGCTGGCCGACCGCGGTGCGGCCGGCGATCTGGCCGCGTCGCTGGCCGAGGGGGTGGCCGGGCACGTGGCCGAGGTGGCCGCGCGGGTCCCCGGTGCCCGGCTCCTGCTCCAGCTGGACGAGCCGGCCCTGCCCGCGGTGCTGGCCGGCGCCGTGCCCAGCGCCAGCGGGCTGAACCGGGTCCGCGCGGTCGAGCCGGCCGACGCGGAGTCCGGGCTGCGGACCGTGCTGACCGCGGCGGGCGCGGCGGGCGCGCCGGTGCTGGTGCACTGCTGTGCGCCGTCAGTCCCCCTTGGCATGATCAGGGATGCGGGCGCCGCGGCCGCCGGGATCGACCTCGGCCAGCTGCGCCCGGGGGAGGAAGACGTGCTGGCCGCGGCGGTCGAGGCAGGGCTGGGCATCTTCGCCGGCGCGGTACCGGCCACGCCCGAACCGGTGCCGGCCCGTGCCGCCGCCGCGGCCGCCAGCCAGCCCACCCCCCCGCCAGCCGAACGCCAGTACCGCCCACGGCCGTCCGGCACTGACGCGGCCGTCCGGGTGACCGAGCTGTGGCGACGGATGGGCTGGCCGGTGGCCCGGCCGCCGGGCGTGGCGGCCGGCCTGGCGGCCAGCGTGGCCGCCCAGGTGGTGGTCACCCCGGCCTGCGGGCTGGCGGGCGCCCCGCCGGGGTACGCCCGGGCCGCGCTGGCCAGCTGCCGGGAAGCCGCCAGGATGCTGCCCGAACTGATCGAGGAGGAAGCCCGGTGAGCGTGCCCGAGGGGATACCCGGCTCGGACGTGGACGCCGCGGCGCGGCACCGGCATGCCGAGCTGAGTGCGGAGGTCACCGAGGCGAACCACCGCTACTACGTGCTCGACTCACCCACTCTGTCCGATGCCGAGTACGACGCGGCCATGCGCGAGCTGCGCGACCTGGAGGAGCGATATCCCGAGCTGCGCACCCCGGACTCGCCGACGCAGCGGGTGGGCGGCGCGGTGTCTACCGAGTTTACCCCGGTGGACCACCTGGAGCGGCTGCTCAGCCTGGACAACGCGTTCTCCGCCGCGGAGCTCGACGCGTGGGCGGCCCGGGCGCAGCGGCTCGGCGGGGCCGGCCCGTACCTGTGCGAGGTCAAGATCGACGGACTGGCGGTCAACCTGGTCTACCGGGGCGGCGCCCTGGTCCGCGCGGCGACCCGGGGCGACGGGGTCACCGGGGAGGACGTCACGCCCAACATCCGCACGATCGGTGCGGTGCCGCTGCGGCTGGCCGGCCCGGACGTGCCGGAGCTGCTCGAAGTGCGCGGTGAGGTTTTCCTCCCGGTCGCGGCGTTCCACGAGCTGAACGAGCGGCTCACCGAGGCGGGCCGGCCGCCGTTCGCCAATCCGCGCAACTCGGCCGCGGGCTCGCTGCGGCAGAAGGACCCGCGGGTCACCGCCACCCGGCCGCTGTCGCTCATCCTGCATGGCGTGGGCGCCACGGCCGGCCTCAGCGCGCCGGACACCCACTCCGGCTGGTATGAGCGGCTGCGCGGCTGGGGCCTGCCGGTGAGCGAGCTGTTCCGGGTTACCGCCGGCCTGGACGGAGTGCGCGAGTACATCGCCTACTACGGTGAGCACCGGCACGACCCGCCGTACGAGATCGATGGCGTCGTGGTCAAGATCGACCGGCTGGACCTGCAGCGCCAGCTGGGTGCGACCAGCCGGGCGCCACGCTGGGCGATCGCGTACAAGTACCCACCCGAGGAGGTCAACACCCGGCTGCTGGACATCCAGGTGAATGTGGGCCGGACCGGCCGGGTGACCCCGTTCGCGGTCATGCAGCCGGTGGTGGTCAGCGGTTCCACGGTGGACCGGGCCACCCTGCACAATGCCGACGAAGTGGCCCGCAAGGGCGTGCTGATCGGCGACATGGTGGTGCTGCGCAAGGCGGGCGACGTGATCCCCGAGGTGGTCGGGCCGGTCACCGACCTGCGCACCGGCACCGAGCGGGCTTTCGAGTTCCCCACCGTGTGCCCGGCCTGCGGCACTCCGCTGGTCCGCGAGGACGGCGGCGTGGACTGGCGCTGCCCGAACACCCGGGCCTGCCCGGCCCAGCTCCGCGAGCGGCTGTTCCACCTGGCCGGCCGGGGCGCGCTGGACATCGAGGTGCTCGGCTACGAGGCGGTGGCCGCGCTGCTCGACTCCGGCCTGGTCACCGACGAGGGCGACATCTTCTCGCTCACCCAGAAGATGCTGGTCACCGTCCCGTTCTTCGTGAACAAGCAGGGCGGGCTGACCGTCAACGCGGCCAAGCTGCTGGGCAAGCTGGATGAGGCGCGCACCAGGCCGCTGTGGCGGGTACTGGTCGCCCTGTCCATCCGGCACGCTGGCCCGACCGCGGCCCGGGTGCTGGCCGCCCAGTTCGGCTCGCTGGACGCGATCGCGGCCGCATCGGCTGAGGAACTGGCCGCTGCCGAGGGGGTCGGCCCGAAGATCGCCAGCTCGATCATCGAGTGGTTCGGCGTGGACTGGCACGTGGCCATCGTGGATAAATGGCGGGCTGCCGGGGTGCGGCTGGCCATTCCGGACTGGGTGCCACCGCCCCCGCCCAGCCCGGCCGCCGGGGCCGCGGCGGCCGACCCGGGCCAGCCGCTGGCCGGGGTGACCGTGGTCGTCACCGGCACGCTGGAGGGATTCAGCCGGGACGCGGCGGGCGAGGCGGTGCAGGCGCTGGGCGGCAAGGTGTCGTCCTCGGTGTCCAGGAAAACCGGCTTCCTGGTGGCCGGCGACAAGCCGGGGTCCAAGTACGACAAGGCGCTCTCGCTGGGCGTGCCGGTGCTCGACGAGGCGGGTTTCCGGGTGCTGCTGGAGTCGGGCCCCGCGGTTGCCACCGGGATGGCAGAGACTGCTGCGCCAGCTGAGAAATGACACCCCCCTCAGCCGGAAAATCCCCGAAGCCGGCCGCACGCCTCTGACCTGCGGCAATTTAATCGCGGAACGATGCACCGTAACAGATAGTGTGCGATTGGCTTCGCGAAGTACGTTTCCGCCGTACTCTGCTGCTGAGAGCGAAGGTGCATCCGGCCGGCGGCGGCAGCCACGAGGACGCCATGCTGGACCCGAGCGACACCAGGGACATCGGTCCGCGGATCGGTTCTCCATTCTGGATCTACCTCACCGTGGTCACGGCGGCCGGGCTTGGTGCCCTGCTGGTGGCGCTGCCGGTGGCCGAAGTGAAGATCGCTCCGTCGTTCGTGTCCGGCCTGGCCAGCAGCCCGGACAGCCAGGTCATCGTGCGTTCCCTGGTGGACCTGGTGCGCGGGCTCGGCATCCGGTCGGTGGCTGAGGGGGTGGAGACGGCCGACGTGGCCGCGGCCCTGCTCGCGATGGGCTGCGACGCCGCCCAGGGGCACGCGTTCAGCCGGCCGCTGAATGCCGCCGCGGCGACCCGGTGGCTCGCCGACGACCTGGCCGTCCAGCCAGCGCCGGCCGCACGCCGGGAGCCGCCAGTGCAGCCTGCCGCGGCCGCGCCGGCCCCGGTCACCTCGGCCGCCGCCCCGGAGGTGCCGGGCCGCTAACCGGGCGGATAATGCCGTCGGCCCGCCGCATGGGCGGCCCTAGGATGGCATCCATGCCCATTGCGCGTGCGGAAGTGGCCCATCTGGCCCGGCTGTCCCGGCTGGCCCTCGGCGAGGAAGAACTCGATCACCTCGCCACCCAGCTGGACCAGATCATCTCGGCGGTGGCCCGCGTCCAGGAAGTAGCCGCCGACCAGATCCCGCCGACCACCCACGCCGTGCCGGTGACGAACGTGTTCCGGGATGACGTGGAGCTGCCCTGCCTCGGGCCCGGCCAGGCGCTGTCCCAGGCGCCCGCGGTGGAGCAGCAGCGGTTCCGGGTGCCGCGCATCCTTTCGGAGGACTGAGCCGTGGACACTGAGCTCACCAGGCTGACCGCCGCCGAGCTGTCGGCGGCCATGGCCGCCGGGGAGGTGTCCGCGGTCGAGGTGACCGACGCGCACCTGGCCCGGGTGGACGCGGTTGAGCCCCAGCTGCACGCGTTCCTGCATGTGGCCGCGGACCGGGCCCGGGCGGTGGCGCGCCGGGTGGATGACCGGCGCTCCGCCGGGGAGGTGCTCGGGCCGCTGGCCGGCGTGCCGCTGGCCCTCAAGGACGTGTTCACCACCACGGACATGCCGACCACCTGTGGCTCGCGGATCCTGAACGGCTGGCAGCCGCCCTACGACGCCACCGTGACCCGGCGGCTGCGCCAGGCTGGCGTGGTCATCCTGGGCAAGTCGAACATGGACGAGTTCGCGATGGGGTCGTCCACCGAGAACTCCGCGTTCGGGCCCAGCCGCAACCCGTGGGACCTGAGCCGGGTGCCGGGCGGCTCGTCCGGCGGCTCGGCGGCGGCGGTGGCCGGGTTCGAGGTCCCGCTGGGCATCGGTACCGACACCGGCGGCTCGATCCGCCAGCCCGCCGCGGTGTGCGGCATCGTCGGGGCCAAGCCCACCTACGGCGGCTCGTCCCGGTATGGGCTGGTCGCGTTCGCGTCGTCGCTGGACACGCCGGGCCCACTGGCCCGTACCGTGCTGGACGCGGCGCTGCTGCACGAGGCCATCTCCGGGCACGACCCGTGCGACTCGACCTCGGTGGACGCCCCGGTGCCCCCGGTGGTGGCGGCCGCCCGGCAGGCCGACGTGAGCGGGCTGCGCATCGGTGTGGTCCCGGAACTGTCCGGCGACGGCTACCAGCCCGGCGTGCTGGCCCGGTTCACCGAAGCGGTGGAGCTGCTGGAATCGCTGGGCGCCAAGGTGGTTGAGGTGTCCTGTCCGCACTTCGGCTACGCGCTGCCGGCCTACTACCTCATCGCGCCCAGCGAGTGCTCGTCCAACCTGGCCCGCTTCGACGGCATGCGGTACGGGCTGCGGGTGGGCGATGACGGCACGCGGAGCGCCGAGGAGGTCATGTCGCTGACCCGGGCCGAGGGCTTCGGGGCCGAGGTCAAGCGGCGCATCATGCTCGGTACGTACGCCCTGTCCAGCGGCTACTACGACGCCTACTACGGCCAGGCCCAGCAGGTCCGGACGCTCATCACCCGGGACTTCGAGGCCGCGTTCGAGCAGGTGGACGTGCTGGTCTCGCCGACTACGCCGACCACCGCGTTCCCGATCGGCGAGCGGGCCGACGACCCGCTGGCGATGTATGTGGCCGACCTGTGCACGATCCCGGGCAACCTGGCCGGGAACGCGGCGCTGTCCGTGCCGTGCGGCCTGGCCCCGGAGGACGGGCTGCCGGTCGGCCTGCAGATCATGGCGCCGGTGCTGGCCGACGACCGCTGCTACCGGGTGGCGGCCGCGGTGCAGGCCGCGCTGGACTCGCGGCGCGGCGGCCCGCTGCTGGCCGCCGCGCACGGCCTGGACACGGGAGACCCTTCATGAGCGTGCGGACAGCGGCGGACGTGGTCCCGTTCGAGGACGCGGTAGCCCGGTACGACCCGGTCATCGGCCTGGAGACGCACGTCGAGCTGGGCACCGTGACCAAGATGTTCTGCGGTTGCCCGAACCGGTTCGGCGGCGAGCCCAACTCGCTGGTCTGCCCGGTCTGCCTGGGGCTGCCCGGCTCGCTGCCGGTGATCAACCGGGCGGCCATCGAGTACACCATCCGGATCGGGCTGGCGCTGAACTGCTCGATCGCCAGCTGGTGCCGGTTCGCCCGGAAGAACTACTTCTACCCGGACATGCCGAAGAACTTCCAGATCTCGCAGTACGACGAGCCGCTGTGCACCGACGGCTATCTGGACGTGACCGTGCACGACACGCCGGACGGGCAGCCCCGGGCGGTGCGGGTGGAAATCGAGCGGGTGCACCTGGAAGAGGACACCGGCAAGTCGCTGCACATGGGTGGCAGCACCGGGCGGATCCACGGCGCGGACTACTCGCTGGTCGACTACAACCGGGCCGGCATCCCGCTGGTCGAGATCGTCACCAAGCCGGTGACCGGCACCGGGGAACTGGCCCCGGCGGCGGCCCGCGCCTACGTGTCGCAGCTGCGCGACCTGCTGCGCACCCTCGCCGTGTCCGACGTGCGGATGGAGGAGGGCTCGCTGCGCTGCGACGTGAACACGTCGCTGATGCCCAAGGGGGCCACCGAACTCGGCACCCGGACCGAGACCAAGAACGTGAACTCGCTCCGCTCGGTCGAGCGGGCGGTCCGCTACGAGATCGAGCGGCAGGCCGTGGTGCTGGACGCCGGGCAGCGGGTGGTCCAGGAGACCCGGCACTTCCAGGAGTCCACCAGCACCACGTCGCCGGGCCGGAGCAAGGAAGAGGCCCAGGACTACCGGTACTTCCCCGAGCCTGACCTGGTGCCGCTGGCCCCGCCCGCGGCCTGGGTCGAGGAGATCCGGGCCGGGCTCCCGGAACTGCCCAGCGCCCGGCAGGCCCGGCTGCAGGCCGAGTGGGGCCTGTCCGACAAGGACATGTCCGCGCTGCACAACGCGAACGCGCTGGATCTGGTGGCTGAGACGGTGGCGGCCGGCGCGTCACCCGCCGACGCCCGCAAGTGGTGGCTCGGCGAACTGGCTCAGTCGGCCAGAAAATCCGGGAGCACTCTGGCCGCCCTGCGGATCACCCCGGCCGACGTGGCCCGGGTGAGCGCGCTGGCTGGGTCGGGCGCGCTGACCGACCGGCTGGCTCGGCAGGTGATCGAGGGCGTGCTGGCCGGCGAGGGCACCCCGGACGAGGTGGTGGCCGGGCGCGGCCTGGCCGTGGTGAGCGACGACGCGGCGCTGGCCGCCGCGGTGGATGAGGCCATCGCGGCCCACCCGGACGTGGCTGAGAAGATCCGCGGCGGCAAGGTCGCCGCGGCGGGCGCGCTGGTCGGCGTCGTGATGACGGCGACCCAGGGCAAGGCCGACGCCAGCCGGGTCAAGCAGCTCATCCTGGACCGGCTCGGCCGGGCATGACCCGGATCTGGGTGCCGACGGCCGAGATCGCCGCCGGGCTGGACGGGCTGCCTGGGGTCCCTCCTCCCGAGGTGGAGGTGGTGGTGCCGGACGGTACCGCGCTGCCCGCCACGGCCGGCCAGGTCGAGTTCTACGTGCCGCCGTTCTTCCCGGGCCCGCCGGCCATCGCGGCCATCCGCGAGCTGCCCAGGCTGGCCGTGGTGCAGGCGCTGACCGCGGGCGTGGACCGGCTGCGGCCGGAGATCCCGGCCGGGGTCACCTTGTGCAACGCCCGCGGTGTGCACGACGCCAGCACGGCCGAGTGGGTGGTCGGGGCGATGCTGGCCGCGCTGCGCGAGTTCCCGTTCTTCGCCCGGGAGCAGGCGGCCCAGCGGTGGAGCTACAACTTCACCGACTGCCTGGCCGGTAAGACTGTGCTGATCGTCGGGTACGGCTCGATCGGCGCGGCGGTGGAGCGGCGGCTGGCCGGTTTCGAAGTGAGCGTGCTCCGGGTGGCCCGGGCGGGCCGCCCTGAGGGCGGCGTGGCCCCGGTTAGCGAGCTGCCCGGGCTGCTGCCCGCGGCCGACGTGGTGGTGCTGCTCGCCCCGGTCACGGCGGAGACCATCGGCATGGTGGACGCCGCCTTCCTGGCCCGGATGAAGGACGGCGGGTTGCTGGTCAACGCGGCCCGTGGCTCGCTGGCAGTGACCGGCGCGCTGGTCGCGGAGGCGCGCTCCGGCCGGCTGCGGATGGCGCTGGACGTGACCGACCCGGAGCCGCTGCCGCCCGGCCATCCGCTCTGGGACCTGCCGGGCGTGTTCATCACCCCGCATGAGGGAGCGTCCACCCCGGTGTCGCTGGCCCGGATGGCGGCGTATGTGCGGGACCAGGCGGCCCGGTTCCTCACCGGGCAGCCGCTGCAGAATGTAATCGCAGGCAGTTACTGACCGCGCGCGATTCAGAGTCAGATGACGCCCGCTGGACGCTCTTCCTCAATCGAAGTGTGACCTAAGGGCCCTAAAGTGAGCAGCATCGTGAAGTGACGATGACCGCGACCAGCCCATTCGCGGCTCTCGCAGCGCACCCTGCGGGCGTCCAGTTTGCCCTGGGTAACCGACCGTCGTAGCCCGGTTCCCAGGACCGCCAGCCCCGAGCTCACAAGGCTCCGCTGGCCATCACCGTCGGCGGACGCGGTTGGAAGGAGACTCGGTGCCCCCGCAAGCATCGGGTGGCCTGCGATGAGCCTGGCCGCACAGGCGGTTATCGCCGCGGTAGCGCTAACAACTGCCGCCAGCGCGGCCGGCCTGTGGCGCGGGGCGGGCCGCCACGCCGGCCCGGTCCGGCACGGCTACTGGCTGCTGGCGCTGGCCGCGCTGCTGGCCGGGCTGGGCGCGATCGGCCAGCAGGCGCTGGCCGGCGCGACGGCCGGCGCGGCCATCCCGCTCACCCTGGCCGACCTGCCCGGGCTGCTCGCGCTGCCCACCCTGGTGGCGGGCGTGGCCAGCCTGCGTTCGCGGCGGGAACCGGCCCGGCACCCGCTGGCCCAGCGCCGCGGCCGGCTCGGGGCCACGCTGGGCCTGGCCGCCGACGCTTACGTGCTGGGCTGTGCGCTGTTCATCATCTGCTGGATCACCGTGTTCAGCGCCGCGTACACGCACTCCGGGGACGCCCCGGCCATGTTCGCCGGCGAACTGGTCCACCCGCTGGCCGACCTGCTGGTACTGGGCGGCCTGCTGCCGCTCGCGGTAGCCGCCGGGCGGCGCGGCGTGGCGCCGCTGATCGCACTGTTGCTGATCACGCTGAGCGATGCCCTGGCGGTGGCCGCCCGGGTCAGCAACGGGCACCCGGGCACCGCGGCCCAGCTGCTGCTGATCGCCGGGCTGTGCGTGCTGGGCAGTGCGCCGTGGCTGGATGCCCGCGACGCCGGGCACCAGGAAGCCCGCCAGTTCCCGGCGGCCGGGCTGCACGCCCCGACGGCCATCGCCGCCGTGGCCGCCGCGCTGGCCGCGCTGGTGGTGATCGGCGCGGGACTGGCCGGCGGGCCGGTGGCGCACCCGGTGCTCGCCCTGGCCGGCGGCACCGCGCTGCTCGCGCTCACCGGCCGGATCATCCTCCTGGTGCACCGGGACAGCGTGCGGGCCCGGCTGTGGCACGAGTCTGGGCAGCAGTTCCGCGAACTGGCCGACCGGACCAGCGACGCCGTGCTGGTCTGCGACTATTCCGGGCTGATCGGCTACGCCAGCCCGGCGGTGCACGACTTTGGCTACGCGCCGGAGACCCTCGAGGGGATGACGCTGGCCGACCTGGTACACCCGGAGGACCAGCCGGAGGGGCTGCGCGCGGTCCGCGAGGCGGCCGGCGAGCCGGCCACCCAGATCCGGTACTCCTGCCGGGTCCGCGCGGCCGACGGCACCTGGCGGTACGTGGAAGCAACCATGTCCAGGCACCGGAGCCAGGGCGCGCCGGACCGGCTGCTGATCACCGCCCGCGACGTCAGCGACCTGGTCGCGCTGCGCCGGCAGGTCGCGCAGCTCACCTACCACGACGGGCTGACCGGGCTGCCGAACCGGGCCTACCTGGAGGAGCGGGCGCGGGAGGCGCTCAGCCTGGGCCGCCTCAGCGCCCTGTCCGCCAGCACGGGGTCCGCCAGCACGGGGTCCGCCACCACCGGGCCCGACGGCGAAGACGGGGAGCCGGGGGTGGCCGGCGTCATCTTGGTCGACCTGGACGGCTTCACCGGAGTGAACGACACGGCCGGGCCGAGCGCGGGCGACCTGGTGCTGGCTCAGGTCGCGCGCAGGCTGCGCGCGGTCGTGCCGCCGCGGGGCACGGTGGCCCGCTGGGGCGGGGACGAATTCGCGGTCCTGATCACCGGGGCGGCCAGCGCCCAGGAAATCACCGAGCTGGCGGAACGCATCCTGGCCACCGTGTCCGCCGAGCCGTACCGGGCGGCTGACCGGGCCGTCTCGCTGTCCGCCAGCGTTGGCCTGGCCCTGGCCGACGGCAGCCCGGCCGGCTACATCTGGCGGAACGCCGACGCCGCGGTGTCCAAGGCCAAAGAGGCCGGCGGCGGGCGGCTGGAGGTCTACGCGGCGCTGCCGCACGCCGACGTGCGCCGCCGCCTGGAGCTCGCGGCGGAGCTGAGCCAGGCGCTGGCCGACGGCCAGCTGGAGCTGATGTACCAGCCCATGGCCGACCTGGCCACGTCGCAGATCATCGGGGTGACCGCGGTGCCGCGCTGGCGCCGTGACGGGGCGGAGGTGCCACGCGCCGAATTCCTCGACGTCGCGGAGACCTCCCGGGTCATCGTCGAGCTCGGCGACTGGATGCTGCGCGAGTCGTGCGCCCGGGCGGCGGACTGGTGGCGCGGCGGCTGGCAGGCCAGTGTCTGGCTGCGCTGCTCACCGCGGCAGGTCCGGGCGCCCCGGTTCACCGAGTCCGTGCTGGAGGCGCTGGCCGCCAGCGGCCTCGCCCCGCGGGCGCTGATCCTGGAGGTCGGCTGGCCGGAGCTGGCCGAGGGCGCGGAGCTGACGGTGCGCGGGCTCGGCGAGCTACGGGAGCGCGGCGTCCGGCTGGCCATGGATGCGGCCAGCGCTGACGCGGCTGCGCTGGCCCGGCTCAGCCGGCTGCCGGTGGACATGATCCGGATCGGGCCGGCCCTGGTGGCCGGGCTGGGCGTGCGGGCCGCGGCCGAGACGCTGATCCGGGCCATGGTCCGGGTCGGCCGGGACCTGGACATCGAGGTCGTGGCGGACGGGATCGAGCGGGCCGAGCAGCGCGACCTGCTCACCGCGATGGGTGGTGTGATTGGCATGGGCGCTTTCCTGGCCGGGCCGCTGCCGCCGGGCAGCGTGCGGAGCCTGGTCACGGGCGGCGACCGGACGGGGAGGGAGCCCCCTTTCGGCGGCGCGATCTCGCCAGCTGAGACGAATGTGCTCTCAAGTTGACGTCAGCCCGGGTCTGGGCCAGAGTGATATCCGTGTCAAGGACCATGGTTCTCGTACTTGCCAGGCGCGCGAGCAGCTGACTTAGCCGGCTGCCAGCGCGCTACCCTCGTCCGCCGTACGGCGTCGAGGGTTTTTTGTTGCCCGGCCCCTACCCACCGCAGACGAGGAAGCTTGCGATGACCGACCAGACGACCGCGGCTACCCCCGGTCCCGGGGCAGGCCAATCCCGGAAAGGCAGCGGGCCGTCACCCCGCGACCTGGCCGCCCGGGCTGGGTCCGCCCCTTCCGCACAGCCTCCCGATCGGCGCTCCGCCCCAGGCCCGGCGGAGCCGGACCCGGGTGGTCGCCCCCCCGAGCTAACACAGACCCGGATGAGCGGGGCGGCCGCCCTGGTCGCGGCCCTGGAGCGACTCGGCGTGGACGTCGTGTTCGGCATCCCGGGCGGCGCCATCCTGCCGCTGTACGACCCGCTGTTCGACTCGCCCTCGGTCCGGCACATCCTGGTCCGGCACGAGCAGGGCGCGGGCCACGCGGCCACCGGGTACGCGCAGGTGACCGGCCGGCCCGGCGTGTGCATGGCCACCTCAGGACCGGGCGCCACCAACCTGGTCACCCCGCTGGCCGACGCGTACATGGACTCGGTGCCGGTGGTCGCGATCACCGGCCAGGTGTCGAGCAGCCTGATCGGCACGGACGGATTCCAGGAAGCCGACATCTCCGGCATCACGCTGCCGGTCACCAAGCACAACTTCCTGGTCACCAATGCGGCCGACATCGCCCGCACGGTGGCCGAGGCGTTCCACGTGGCGTCCACCGGACGGCCCGGCCCGGTGCTGGTGGACGTGGCCAAGGACGCGCTCCAGGCGAGCACCGAGTTCCACTGGCCGCCCACCTTCGACCTGCCCGGCTACCACCCGGTGACCAGGCCGCACTCACGGCAGGTGCGGGAGGCGGCCCGGCTGATCGCCGGGTCCAGCCGGCCGGTGCTGTACGTGGGCGGTGGCGTGCTCAAGGCAGGCGCCAGCCCGGCGCTGCTGGAACTGGCCGAGCTGACCGGCATCCCGGTGGTGACCACGCTGATGGCCCGGGGCGGCTTCCCGTCCAGCCACCGGCAGAACCTGGGCATGCCGGGCATGCACGGCACCGTGGCCGCGGTCGGCGCGCTGCAGAAGTCGGACCTGATCGTCGCGCTCGGCGCCCGCTTCGATGACCGGGTGACCGGGAAGCTGGACAGCTTCGCGCCCGGTGCCGCGGTGGTGCACGCGGACATCGACCCGGCCGAGATCTCCAAGAACCGGCGCGCCGACGTGCCCATCGTCGGCGACTGCCGCGAGGTGATCACCGAGCTGATCGCCGCGGTCGGCGCTGAGTACGAGGGCGGCCACCGCGGCGACCTGGCCGCCTGGTGGTCCCAGCTGGACGCGTGGCGCAGCACCTACCCGCTCGGCTACGACGAGCCCGCGGACGGCTCGCTGGCGCCGCAGTACGTGATCGAGCGGATCGGCGAGATCGCCGGCCCGGACGCCGTCTACGTGGCCGGCGTGGGCCAGCATCAGATGTGGGCCGCGCAGTTCATCGGGCACGAGCATCCGGGCCACTGGCTCAACTCCGGTGGCCTCGGCACGATGGGCTACGCGGTGCCCGCGGCCATGGGGGCCAAGGTGGGCAGCCCGGCGGCTTGCGTCTGGGCCGTCGACGGCGACGGCTGCTTCCAGATGACCAACCAGGAACTGGCCACCTGCGCGGTGGAAGGCATCCCGGTCAAGATCGCCATCATCAACAACGGCAACCTCGGCATGGTCCGGCAGTGGCAGACGCTGTTCTACAACGAGCGGTACTCCAACACCGACCTGGACAAGGTGGCGCAGACCTATGACGAGGCGCTGAGCCGGGAGCAGGCGCCGCGCCGGGATCCGGCCGCGGGCGGTGGCACGCGCATCCCCGACTTCGTCAAGCTGGCCGAGGCCTACGGCTGCGTCGGCCTGCGCTGCGAGGACAAGGCCGGTGTGGACGCGGTCATCGAGGAAGCTATGAAGATCAACGACCGGCCGGTGGTGGTCAACTTCGTGGTGCACCGTGACGCCATGGTGTGGCCGATGGTGGCCGCCGGCACCAGCAACGACGACATCATCGTGGCCAGGAACATGGCCCCGGACTGGGATGTGACCGAATGAGCCAGGGACTGGCCCGGCTGCGCGATCAGGAGCCAACTATGAACAGGCACACGCTGTCGGTGCTGGTGGAGAACAAGCCGGGCGTCCTCGTCCGGATCGCCGGCCTGTTCTCCCGGCGTGGGTTCAACATCGACTCGCTCGCGGTCGGGCCCACCGAGCACCCCGAGATCTCCCGGATGACGATCGTTGTGGACTGCGCGGATCATCCGCTGGAACAGGTGACCAAGCAGCTGAACAAGCTCATCAACGTACTCAAGATCGTTGAGCTGGAACCGTCCGCGTCGGTGCAGCGCGAATTGCTGCTCATCAAGGTGCGTGCCGACCTGGAGAGCAGGTCGCGCGTGCTGGAGACCGTGACGCTGTTCCGTGCCAAGGTGGTCGACGTGGCGCAGGACGCGGTCACCGTCGAGGCGACCGGTAACCGCGACAAGCTGGACGCCCTGGTCCGGGTGCTCGAACCGTTCGGCATCAAGGAACTCGTCCAGTCCGGGATGGTCGCGCTCGGCCGGGGCGGCCGGTCGATCACCGACCGGGCGCTGCGGCCGGTGGACCGCGCGGCCCAGTAAGTACGAAGCGAACAGAAGGCAGGCAATGGCAGACATCTTCTACGACGACGGCGCCGACCTCAGCGTCATCCAGAGCCGGCACGTCGCCATCCTGGGTTACGGCAGCCAGGGGCACGCGCACGCGCTGTCGCTGCGCGACTCGGGGGTGGACGTCCGGGTCGGGCTCCCGGAC
This sequence comes from uncultured Actinomycetes bacterium, assembly GCA_963834705.1. Classification (GTDB taxonomy): domain Bacteria; phylum Actinomycetota; class Actinomycetes; order Streptosporangiales; family Streptosporangiaceae; genus RYN-230. The sequence goes on along the minus strand of CAWICV010000012.1, from coordinate 463,800 downwards.
GGCTCGCGCAGCCGGGAGAGCGCGGTCAACGAAGGGCTGCGGGTGCTCACCCCGCAGGACGCATGCGAAGAGGCCGATCTGATCATGGTGCTGGCCCCGGACCATGTGCAGCGCGCGCTGTACGCGGAAGCCATCGAGCCCAGCCTGGTGGACGGCGACGCGCTGTTCTTCGCGCACGGGCTGAACATCCGCTACCAGCTCATCCGGCCGCCGGCCGGGGTGGACGTGTGCATGGTCGCCCCGAAAGGCCCGGGCCACCTGGTGCGCCGCCAGTTCGCCGAAGGGCGCGGCGTGCCGGTCCTGGTCGCGGTGGAGCAGGACGCCACCGGCAACGCGTGGCCGCTCACCCTGGCCTACGCCAAGGCGATCGGCGGCACCCGGGCCGGCGCGCTGGTCACCACGTTCGCCGAGGAGACCGAGACGGACCTGTTCGGTGAGCAGGCGGTGCTGTGCGGCGGCGTCTCCGAGCTCATCAAGGCCGGATTCGACACCCTAGTCGAGGCGGGCTACCAGCCGGAGATCGCCTACTTCGAGTGCCTGCACGAAATGAAGCTGATCGTGGACCTGATGTACGAGGGCGGCATCTCCAAGATGTACTGGTCGGTGTCGGACACCGCGGAGTTCGGCGGCTACACCCGGGGCCCGCGGCTGGTCGACGAGCGCAGCCGGGAGGAGATGCGGCGGATTCTCGGCGAGGTCCGCGACGGCACGTTCACCCGGGAGCTCATCGAGGAGTTCGACGCGGGGCGGCCGAACTTCCTCAAGCGCCGGGAGGCGTCCCGCGCCGACCAGATCGAGCAGGTCGGGGCCAAGCTGCGGCCGCTGATGAGCTGGCTCGACCCGGCCGATGACGCGGGGGGTTCCTGAACCGTTCGTCGGGGGCGCTGGCGCCGGCCCGCGGGCAGCAAGTCATCGTGCCCGCGGGCGGGCGTCAGCTCGTCTCTAGACTGAAGGGCCCGCTGACCGACACGAGGGGCCACCGCCGTGCCTGCACCTGCCGTACTCATCGCTGAGGAACTGTCGCCGGCCGCCGTCAGCCAGCTCGACGCCGACTTCGACGTCCGGCAGGTGGACGGCACCGACCGCGGCGCGCTGCTCGCCGCGCTGGCCACCGCCGACGCGATCATCGTGCGCAGCGCGACCAGGGTCGATGCCGAGGCGCTGGCCCACGCGCCCCGGCTCCGGGTGGTCGCCCGGGCCGGCGTCGGCCTGGACAACGTGGACGTCGAGGCGGCGACCCGGGCCGGCGTCATGGTGGTGAACGCGCCCACCTCGAACATCGTGAGCGCGGCCGAGCACGCGGTCGGCCTGCTGCTGGCGGTGGCCCGGAACGTGCCGCAGGCCGCGGCGTCGCTGCGCGACGGCGAGTGGCGCCGGTCCGCGTTCACCGGCGTGGAGCTGAACGGCAAGGTCGCCGGCGTCCTCGGGCTCGGCCGGATCGGCCTGCTGGTGGCGGAGCGGCTGACCGCGTTCGGCATGCGGGTGATCGCCTACGACCCGTACGTGCCCGCGGCCCGGGCCGCGCAGGCCGGCGTGCGGCTGGCCAGCCTGGACGAGCTGCTGGCCGAGGCCGATTTCATCACCGTGCACCTGCCGAAGAACGCGGAGACGGCCGGCCTGCTCGGCGACCGGGAGCTGCGCCTGGTCAAGCCCGCCGTGCGGATCGTGAACGCGGCCCGCGGCGGCATCATCGACGAGCATGCGCTGGCCCTCGCGCTGAAGGAAGGCCGGGTGGCCGGGGCGGGCATCGACGTGTTCGCCGCCGAGCCCGCCACCGGCAATCCGCTGCTCGAGTTCCCGTCCGTGGTGGGCACCCCGCACCTGGGCGCCAGCACGGCCGAGGCACAGGAGAAGGCGGGCACCCAGGTGGCCCGGTCGGTACGGCTCGCGCTGGCCGGCGAGTTCGTCCCGGACGCGGTCAACGTGCAGGGCGGCGCGGTACATGAGGACGTCAAGCCGGGCCTGCCGCTGGCCGAGAAGCTGGGCCGGATCTTCACCGCGCTGGCCGGCGGGATGGCCGCCCGGCTCGACGTCGAGGTGCGCGGCGAGATCGCCGGCCACGACGTCCGGGTGCTCCAGCTGGCCGCGCTCAAGGGCGTCTTCGCCGACGTGGTGGAGGATCCGGTGACCTACGTGAACGCGCCCCTGCTGGCCGCGGACCGCGGGGTCGAGGTCAGCCTGGTCACCGACCCGGACAGCCCGGACTGGCGGAACCTGGTCACGCTGCGCGGCATCATGCCGGACGGCCAGGTGGTGTCGGCCGGCGGCACGCTCAGCGGGCGGCGCCAGCTGGAGAAGCTGGTGGAGGTCAACGGGTTCGACATGGAGATCTCGCCCGCCGAGCACATGGTCTTCCTTACCTACACTGACCGGCCGGGCGTGGTCGGCACGGTGGGCCAGATCCTGGGCAGCGAGGGCATCAACATCGCCGGCATGCAGGTGTGCCGGGACGCCCGGGGCGGGCACGCGCTCATCGTGCTGACCGTGGATTCGGCCATCCCAGCGGTCGTGCTGGATGACATCGCGTCCACCATCGGCGCGGTGGTGGGCCGGACGGTGGACCTCGACGAGCACTAGCCCGGCAACACTAGCCCCGGCAACACTAGCCGCCCGGCCCGGTGAGCGAATCAGTCTCAGCATGAGAGACGGATCCCCGGTAACCGGCGACAGCATCGCGTGCAGGTACTAGGATGTCCAACAACATGCGGCGCTACGTATCTATCTTTAGCGGCCGTAGCGGGGCCTGACAGGGCAGGCCGGCCACCCGCTGCGGGTTGTGGTGCTGGCCGTAAGTCCGCCCAGCGAATCCATCCTGCGCGTCAGGCCGTCTGGCCTGCCGGGATGAGCAGCCTCGTCAGGGAGTCCTAGCCGTGTATGACATGTACCCGTGGAATCAGCCCGTGCCACCGGCCCGCCCGGCCCCGTCCGGGCCTGCCGTCCAGGCCCTCCAGGAGGCCCTGGACCGGCGGGATAATGGAGGAGCGTCACCGGCCGCGGACGACCAGTAGGGTACGCGCATGGCATCTTCTGCGATCAAGCTCGCGGTGATCGGCGGCGACGGCATCGGTCCTGAGGTCGTCGCCGAGGCGCTCAAGGTTCTCCAGGCCGCGAACGTCTCCCTCGACCCGGCCAGCTATGACCTCGGCGCGCAGCGCTGGCACCGGACCGGGGAGACGCTGCCCGATTCGGTGCTGGCCGAGATACGCGCCCAGGACGCGATCCTGCTCGGGGCGGTCGGCGACCCCACCGTGCCGAGTGGCGTGCTGGAACGTGGGCTGCTGCTCCGGCTCCGCTTCGAGCTCGATCACTACGTGAACCTCCGTCCGGTCCGGCTGTACCCCGGGGTGGTCACCCCGCTGGCCGATGTCCGGCCGGAGGCGATCAGCATGCTGGTCGTCCGGGAAGGCACCGAGGGGCCCTACGCCGGGGCGGGCGGCGTGCTGCGCAAGGGCACCCCGGCCGAGGTGGCCACCCAGGAGAGCCTGAACACCGCGTTCGGCGTGGCCCGGGTGGTCCGGTACGCGTTCGAGCGCGCCGCCGAGCGGCCACGGCAGCACCTCACCCTGGTGCACAAGACCAACGTGCTGGCCTACGCCGGGGACCTGTGGCAGCGGACGGTGGATGCCATGGCCAAGGACTTCTCCGCGATCGCGGTGGACTACTGCCACGTGGACGCGGCGTCGATGTTCTTCGTCACTCAGCCGGAACGCTTCGACGTGGTGGTGACCGACAACCTGTTCGGCGACATCCTGACCGACCTGGGCGCCGCGGTGGCCGGTGGCATCGGGATGGCGGCCAGCGGGAATATCAACCCCGAGCAGACCGCGCCGAGCATGTTCGAGCCGGTGCACGGCAGCGCGCCGGACATCGCCGGCCAGCAGAAGGCCGACCCGACGGCGGCGATCCTGTCCGCGGCCATGCTCTGCGAGCACCTCGGGCTGTCCGCGGAGGCGGCCCGGATCGAGCAGGCCGTGGCCGACGACCTGGTCGAGCGGCAGGGTGCCTGGGCGGCCCGGGTCACCCCGGAGATCGGCGATGACATCGCCGCCCGGGTAGCCGGGTAGGCGCAGCGAACGGCCGGGCGACGGTGCCCGGCCGGGACCAGCCCGGCTCAGCCGGGCCAGAGGAAGGACCAAGTGATGACGGCAAGCCTGAACCCTGAGATCGCGTTTGCGGCGCGTGCCAGCACCGATCCCGTTCCCGCGGCGGAACGTGACCGGATCCTGGCCAGCCCGGGGTTCGGCGAGGTATTCACCGATCACATGGTCACCCTGCGCTGGACGGCCGGCCAGGGCTGGCACGACGGCGCGGTGCGGCCGTACGGGCCGCTCATGCTGGAGCCGGCCACCGCGGTGTTCCACTACGCCCAGGAGATCTTCGAGGGGCTGAAAGCGTACCGGCAGGGCGGCGGGCCGATCGTGGCCTTCCGGCCGCAGGCCAACGCGGCCCGGTTCAACCGGTCGGCCACCCGGCTGGCCATGCCGGAGCTGCCCGAGGCGGCGTTCCTGCGGTCCATCGAGCTGCTGGTCAGCCAGGACCGCGAGTGGGTCCCGGCCGCCGAGGGGCACAGCCTGTACCTGCGCCCGTTCATGATCGCGACGCAGCGCGGGCTGGGCGTGAACCGGCCATCCCAGGAGTACCTGTACACGGTCATCGCGTCGCCGGCCGCGGCTTACTTCACCGGCGGCGTCCGGCCGGTCTCGGTCTGGCTGTCGCACGAGTACACTCGCGCGGCGCCTGGCGGCACCGGCGAGGCCAAGTGCGGCGGCAACTACGCGGCCGCGTTCGCCGGGCAGCTCCAGGCCACCGCCTCCGGCTGCGACCAGGTGGTTTGGCTGGACGCGGTGGAGCGCCGCTGGGTCGAGGAAATGGGCGGGATGAACCTGTTCTTCGTCTACGGCTCGGGTGCGCAGGCCCGGATCATGACGCCGGCGCTGACCGGGACCATGCTGCCGGGCATAACCCGGGACTCGCTGCTCACCCTCGGGCCCGGTCTCGGCTTCCGCACCGAGGAAGGGAAGATCTCCGCCGACCAGTGGGAGGCCGAGTGCGCCTCGGGCGAGCTGACCGAGGTGTTCGCCTGCGGCACCGCCGCCGTCATCACGCCGGTTGGCACGGTCAAGAGCGCCAACGGCGAATGGACGATCGGCGACGGCACCCCCGGGCCGGTGACCATGCGGCTCCGCGAGGAACTGGTCGGCATCCAGTACGGCCAGCGTCCCGACCCGCACGGCTGGGTCTACAAGATCTGCTGAGTCATGCTGGTCACCGCGTGCATTAGCCAGCTGGCCTGGGGGCGCTCACCGGGTTCTGACAGATGCCGGGATACGGGCGGACCCGGCGGGGCGGGTCCCCGGAACGCCGCACCGTTCCCCCTAAGCGGATGCCTTCTTCCTCGTGTGCGGCTAGCTGGTTTCGAGGATCATCATGGATTCGGCGGCCAGGGTGATGCCGTGGGCCAATGCTCCGGACCCCAGGCTGGCCTGGGTGATGGCGGAGCTGGTGGCGTTCTGCCCGGCGGCACTGTAGGTCCAGGTGTGCACTTCGCCAGTCAATGGCCGGGCGGGGTGGAAGGTGAGTGTCTCGGCGGTGCTGGCGTTGGTGTTGAGCAACGCGACGGCCCGCTTCCCGCCGGGCAGCAGTGCCTGGTAGGCCAGCACGTCGGCGGGATCGGAGGTGGCCAGGGTGGCCAGCCGGGCTCCGGGCTGGGCCAGCATCGAGGCCAGCAGGTACCCGTAGTAAGGGGTCTCCGGGGCGGGTGGCGAGCCGGAGGTGAACATCCCGTAGTCGGGGCCCGTGCAGGCCGAGCCGGTGTTGCCGTAGTTGTTCATGTCCCACCAGTCCACGCTCCGCGCCCCGGCCGCCAGCCAGGACAGCACGTCCCCGGCGGCGAACAGTGCGCCGGCCGGGGTGCAGACCGTGGTGGTCTCGTTGTTCGATACGCCGGTCTCGCCGACCACCACCCCGGCCTGCGGGGCGTAACGGTCCAGTTCGCTGCGGATGCCCTGGTAGAGCGATGGCACGGACATCAGCGACTGCAGCACCTGCTGGTCGGTCGGGTTACTGCCACCGGTGGCGCCGGCGAAAAAGAACGGGTAGTAGTGCGCGTCCACGAAGCTGACGGCCCGGCCGTCGGTGCGCAGCACGGTGTCGTTCCACTCGGTGCTGTCCGGCACCTGCGCGCCGGCCACACCGCTGCCGAACGCCCACGGCACGCCGATCCGTGCGGCCGGGTCGGCCTGCTTCATGGCCCGCAGGAACGGGAGCGCGTTGACGGCGTAGGAGGTGGCCAGGGTCTGCGTTCCGGCCGCATTGCCCTGCGTCACCTGCGGGCAGGTCGGGTTCTCGTACACCCCGTTCACGTCGGAGTAAGTGTTGGGGCTGTAGCCGGCATAGTTCTCCGGCGGCCCGGCCAGCCAGTTGTTCACCTCCCAGCACCCGTAGGTCTCGTTGCCCACCTCCCACCGGGCCACTCTGTCACCGGGCGTGGTCCGGGCATGGGTGACCCAGGCCGCGGCCTCGGCCGGGGTGCCTGACCCGTAGTTGACGGTGACGAAGCTGTCCGCCCCTATCGCCCGGGCCTGGGCGGAGAACTGGTCGAAGCCGAGCGAGTCGCCGCTCGCGCAACCGGTGGGGGTCACCGCGAACGAGGCGGTCGTGTCATAGGGCAGGCAGTTCTGGATGTTCGAGTTCGTCTGCCAGTCGTAGTAGTCGGCGTAGGAACCGCCGCCGTAGCGGAGCAGGCCGATCCCCGCCGCCTTGAGCAACGGCTGGATAACGTCAACACCGCCACCGGCCGACGTACCGGCCGCATAGATGTAGTCCCACGGTGCGGTGTTGAGGCCGAGCGCGGCCGGGGAGACTAACCGCCAGGCCGGGCCCGGCTGCGTGCTCGCCCCCGCCGCGGTGGGGGCGGCCGCCAGAGTGGTCACCAGGATGGCCACACCGGCACCGGCCACACCGGCCCGGAGCGTGCCGCGCACCGCGCGCGGTCTGCTCAGCCGGGCCAGGCCCGGGCGGGACCGCAAACGGCTGACGTGGGCGACCATGGCTACCCCCTCATGGACTGGGCTGACTCGTTACTTTACCGGTTTAGCAAGAGAATTCAAGACCCCGTTCACGACGCTAACCGACCAGACCCGAAGCCATATGGTCCGAGCTACCCGGCCGGCGACCCGATGTCTCCCGCGCGGTCAGCCAGAATGTCGCCCATGAGCGCTGACATCGTCGATGTGTGGATGCAGCCTCCGGCTCTGCGCCACTCCAGCCATGAGATGTTCGACTCCGTGCGCCGATGGATAGGCGTACCGGGCCACCTTGAGGAGCCGCTGCCGCTTGAGGTGACCATCGCCGGGATAGACGAGGCCGGCGTGAGCGGTAGTCCGGTGGGCCTGGCTCGGTCACTGTGCCCGGATGACCACGATCTTCGTGGTCTTGACGTCGAGATGGGCGCCCTGGGCGGCCAGCAGGCCAGCACCTTGGTTTCGGCCGACGCCAGCGTGTGCGGGATACGAGGACTTGTTGCCGATGACCGTGCCGGTGAACCGGACCCGGTCCCCGGGCTGGACGTGCAGCGGCTCCAGCGGCCCGACTAGCTGCACCCACAACCGCGCGCTGGAGGTACCTACCCAGAATCCGTTGTGCGCGACTACCGACTGCACGGTGGCGCCTGAGGCGTGAGCTGCCTGGCCGATCATGGAACGGATCGAATGCCGGGCCTTTGCCTGGGGCACGGGCAGGCCGCCGATCGTCAGATGGCTGATTACCTTGACTGAGGCGGGTGCGGGCGGGGACGGATTTCGGCGCTGGGCCGGGCCGGAAGGCGCTTGGGATACCAGAACTGCGACCGCGACGGCAGCCGCCGTGGCGGTGGCCGTGGCCGCCGTGGCGTGCGCGGGATGGGCCCGTACCTTGTTCAGCAGCCAGCCCAGCAAGCCGCCGGGCAGGGTAATGGCGGTCAGGGCGATGCTGCGCCGGTCCAGCGGCTCGCTGAGCATGTCGCAGGTCTCACAGTCGAGCAGGTGCTGGCCGGCGTTCAGTTCCCGCTGACGGCGGGTGTCGCCGCTCGATATGGCCAGCAGAACCCGGTAACACTCAGGCGTCGGCAGCTCGATGTGCCGGAACGCGAGCAGGTATTCGAGTCTAAGTTTGGCCCGCGTCCTGGCCATCTGCACCCGCAGCGCGCCACGCGACCGCCCGGGTCCGACATCCGCGCCCGGGCCGCCCGCCGCAAGATCACCCGCGCCCGTCAGGGCAGGAACCGCGTGACCGTAGTAGGTCAGCACTTCCCGGCGCTCTTCAGGGACAGCCGGGACAGCGCCACGAGCATTGCCCGGCGGCTCTCGCCGGTCAGCACCACATCTTCGGGCAGGTCGGGTTGGCGCAGGTCGAGAATGCGGTGCACTGTCCTGGACCGCCGCGCGGCGCTCGTGGCATGGGCGGCGACGAGATTCCGCGCCGTCACGATGGCGTAGGGAAGGACCGCTTCGGCGTCGAGACGCTTATGCGCGGCCAGCAGGCGCTCCAGGCAGTCCTGCACTAGATCATCAACGTCCGTGGAGTTCGCGGCCCGGGCCGCCACGACTCGCCGGATGACCGGCTCGACCGCTAGCACCTCCTGTACGGAAGCGGCGGTCGCTGACTTCCCCATTGCTTGCCCCTCCAGCCTCAGGCCGCTGCCCACCGCGAGACCGGCCGGAGGGCGGTGATTGCTTCTCCCCAAACCGGGACGCAGCAGGCGGGGCCGTGGCCGTTACGCCTACCCGGGCCAGCCAAAGGTAAGCCGCCGCGTGGCCCGTTGGCCGGCTGCCGCAGACGGCCCGCGTAACGCCAGCCGCCCTTGGCGGTTTCAGAAGCAGGAGCGTGACCTGGGCCGGGGGCCCTGATGCTCGGGGGCATCAGGGAGCCGGCCTTGTCTGCGCACAAAGAAAATCCGTGTCAACCCTCGCGAGGAGAAGCGCATGACCACCCCACAGCACTGGCAAACCCTGATCGGCCTGCCCGCCGTCGACCGCGAAGGCAACAAGATCGGGAAAGTGGGCCAGATCTACCTCGACGACGCTACCGATCAGCCGGAGTGGGTGACGCTGAGCACCGGTCTGTTCGGGAACCGGGAGAGCTTCGCGCCGCTGTACGGCTGCGAGGTCAGCAACGATCAGCTGGTCCTGGCCGTGCCCAAGCAACTGGTCCAGGAGGCCCCCAGCATCGAGAATGACGGGCACCTGGCGGAGCCGGAAATCAGGGCGCTCTACGAGCACTACGCCGATTACCTGAACCCTTCGGCTCAGCCCGGCCAGGGACAGCCCGGCGATGACCGCGACATGGCCCGCGCCGACGACGGGGTGACCGGCAGGCCGAGGGGGACGGCCCGGCCAGCCTGCCGGACGCCAGCCCGTCCGCTGCCACCGACGACGCGATGACGCGCTCGGAGGAGCGACTGCGGGTCGGGACGGAGAAGGTGCCGACCGGCCGGGCCCGGCTGCGCAAGTACGTCGTCACCGAGCAGGTGAGCACGACCGTGCCCGTCAGCCATGAGGAAGTCCGGCTGGAACGGGAACCAGTCACCGACACCAACCGGGACGCGGCTATGGCCGGCCCCGACATCAGCGAGCAGGAGCACGAGGTCACCCTGCACGCCGAACGCCCCGTGGTGAGAAAGGAGACCGTTCCGGTCGAACGGGTCCGGCTGGCGACCGAGACGGTCGCTGGTGAAGAGGAGATCAGCGAGCAGGTGCGCAAAGAGCAGATCGACGAGCCCGAGCTGGACACCGATCCCGGCGCCGCCGACCACTAGGAGCATTTCTCATGGCAGAAGCATCTATTAACTTCGGGACCGGCATCTCCAATGCCTGGTCGAACGTGGCCGCCTTCGTTCCGAAGTTTGTTGTATTCCTGATCATTCTGATCGTTGGATACCTGGTCGCGAAGGCCATCGCCAAGATCCTCTCCAAGGTCCTCACCAGGGTTGGGTTCGACCGGGTCGTCGAGCGTGGCGGGATCAAGCGAGCGCTGGACCGTTCCCAGTACGACGCGTCGGACATCCTGGCCAAGCTCGTCTTCTACGCCATCATGCTGTTCGTGCTGTCCACGGCATTCGGCGTATTCGGCCGGAATCCGATCAGCGACTATCTGCACGCGGTCATCGCCTACCTGCCGCTGGTTTTCGTGGCCATCGTCATCGTGGTGGTCGCGGCCGCCATCGCCGCGGCCGCCAGGCGGCTGGTGGAAGGCGCCCTGGGCGGCCTGAGCTACGCGAGGACCCTGGCCAACCTGGCCTCGGGCTTCATCCTGGCCCTCGGCGTCATCGCCGCGCTGGACCAGCTGCACATCGCCGCGAACGTGGTCAACGCCATCCTGTACGCGGGCCTGGCCGCCCTGGTGGGAATCGCCATTGTCGCCATTGGCGGTGGTGGCATCCGCACCATGTCGCAACGCTGGGAAGCCGTTGCGGCACGGTATGACGAGGAGAAGCCACGGATCGCAGCGGCCGCCCGTAATGCGCCCAGTCTTTCTGACCAGGCCCAGCGGTACGCGGGCCAGGCCCAGGGATACGCCAGCGGTGACCGTGACTCGTCCTACGGGGCTACGGCACCTGGACCCACGTCGGCACGCCCCTATGACGCGCCATGACGGCTTGAGGCTCGCGGTCTGACGTGAGCCAGCCCGGGCCGCTCAGGAGTCAAGGCGGCCCGGGCAGGGCCGAGGGCCGCCAGCCTGGCCAGGCTGGCGCCCAGACAGTAATGCCGGCCGGCTCCGGAACTGATCAGCGCAGAGGTGTCGCGGTCCAGGTCATAGCGGTCCGGGTCGGCGAAGGCGGCGGGGTCCCGGTTGGCTGGCCCGATCAGCAACACATGTGAGGTACGCAAGCAACCGAGCTGGACCCGCACGCGGCCGGTGCCAGCCGCTGATCCCCGGATACGGTGCGTAGCACCCGGTGGGATGTGGCAGACTATGGCCATGACGTCCGGCCGGATCATTATCGGCAGGCGCGTCGGCTAACAGCAGCACAGCCGGCGCGCAGACCTCTCGCATGTTGCGAGGGGTCTTTTTTGTGCCCTGCACCCACGACAGAGACGGACCAGGTCAATGCCTGACGACGAGTTCCACGTCTACGACACCACGCTGCGCGACGGCGCCCAGCAGGAAGGGCTGACCCTCACCGTCGCCGACAAGCTGGCCATCGCCCGGCGGCTGGATGAGTTCGGCGTCGGCTTCATCGAGGGTGGCTGGCCCGGTGCGATCCCCAAGGACACCGAGTTCTTCCAGCGGGCCCGCACCGAACTGGACCTCAGGCACGCGCAGCTCGCCGCGTTCGGCGCGACCCGCCGGCCCGGCGTGCAGGCAGCCGACGACCCTCAGGTCGCCGCACTGCGCGAGTCGGGGGCGCCGGTCGTGACTCTTGTCGCCAAGAGTCACGACCGGCATGTCCGGCTGGCCCTGCGGACCACGCTGGACGAGAACCTGGCCATGATCCGGGACACGGTCAGCCACCTGTGCGCCGAGGGGCAGCGGGTGTTCCTGGACGCGGAGCACTTCTTCGACGGATACCGGTCGGACCCGGCCTACGCGCTGGAGGTGGTGCGGGCCGCCACCGAGGCGGGCGCGGACGTGGTCGCGCTGTGCGACACCAACGGCGGCATGCTCCCCGGCGAGCTGGGCAACGTGGTCAGCGCGGTGGCCGCGGCCACCGGCGCCCGGCTCGGCATCCACTGCCACGACGACACCGCCTGCGCGGTGGCCAACAGCCTGGTCGCGGTGGAGGCCGGGGTCAGCCACGTGCAGGGCTGCGCCAACGGCTACGGGGAGCGGGCCGGCAACGCCAACCTGTTCAGCGTGGTCGCCGGGCTGCAGCTGAAGAAGGGCCGGGTGGTGCTGCCCGACGGCTGCCTGGCCGAGATGAGCCGGGTGGCCCACGCGATCAGCGAGGTCACCAACGTCACGCCGAGCACCCACCAGCCGTATGTGGGCTTCTCCGCGTTCGCGCACAAGGCCGGGCTGCACGCCTCGGCGGTCAAGGTCAACCCGATGCTGTACCAGCACATCGACCCAGTGCTGGTCGGCAACGACATGCGGATGCTGGTGTCGGACATGGCCGGCCGCGCCTCAGTGGAGATCAAGGGCAGGCAGCTCGGCTACGACCTGTCCGGCGAGAAGGGCACCGTCGGCCGGGTGGTCAGCCGGGTCAAGGAGATGGAAGCCCGCGGGTACACGTTCGAGGCCGCCGACGCCTCGTTCGAGCTGCTGCTACGCGACGAGCTGGCCGGCGCGCCGCTGCGCCATTTCCAGGTGGAGTCCTGGCGGGTGATCGTCGAGCAGCGGCCCGGCGGCGAGGTGATCAGCGAGGCCACCGTCAAGCTGCACGCCAAGGGCGAGCGGATCGTGGCCACCGGCGAGGGCAACGGCCCGGTCAACTCGCTGGACAAGGCACTGCGGCTGGCCCTGGAGCGGCTCTATCCGGAACTGGCCATGCTGGAACTGGCCGACTACAAGGTGCGCATCGTGGAGGGCTCGCACGGCACCGGGGCGGTCACCCGGGTGCTCATCGAGTCCGGTGACGGCACCGGGGCGGCCGACGGGACGTGGAGCACCGTCGGGGTGGATGAAAATATCATCGCCGCGTCCTGGCATGCGCTGGAGGAAGCGGTCAGTTACGCGCTGCTGCGCGCTGGCTACCAGCCTGACCAGGCCCCCGGGGACGAGCAGGCCCACCGCGGCTGAACCAGGCGCGCGCACTCTGTCGTGTGCTGGGACCGGCCGGTAGGCTGCGGTATTAGTTCGCGTACTGAAAGTAATGCGCGAGTTCCCGGCCCGCCTGCCATCCACACCCCACCCGCACGCACTGGTGAGCCCAGGACCGGCGCTTCGTGGGCCGGACCCGGTCAGGGGGCAGGGTCTGGCCAGTTCCGGCCTGCCCAGCTCCGCCGGGCCCGGGTGGCAACGGCGGCCTACTTCGTCATCCTCGGCCTGGCCGGGCTGACCGACGCGCTGTACATCCCGGCCGGGCTCGCGCTGTGCGTCACCGGGTTCGCCTATCTGCTGGACCGGCCGCCGCTCAGCGGAACGGAACCTGGCCGGTGGGCCGGATCACGATCTCGCTGACGTCCACCCCGGCCGGCTGGCTGACCGCGTACAGCACGGCCCGGGCCACGTCGCCGGGGTCCAGCCTGGGGTCGGCCTCGCGGCCCGGGCTGACCGGGCCGGTGTCGGTCAGCCCGGGCTGGATCAGGGTGACCCGCACCCCGGTGCCCACGCACTCGGCCCGGATGCTCGCGGCCAGCGCGCTGACCGCCCACTTGGTCGCCGAGTACAGGCTGCCCGGGACGAGCACCCGGCCCGCCACCGAGCCGGTCAGCAGCAGGTGCCCTTCGGTCTCGGCCAGCATGGGCAGCACGGCCCGCGCGGTGAGCGCGGTACCCAGCACGTTGGTCTGCACCATGCCCGCCCACTCGGACGGCGGCCGGCCGCCGTGGCCGAGGAACGACGTGCCCACCGCGCTGGCCGCGTTGGCCAGCGCGGCATCCAGCCGGCCCAGCGTGTGCCTTATGGTCGCCACCAGGTCCTGGACGCCGGACCAGTCGGAGACGTCGCAGCTGACCGGGGTGGCCCGGGGCGGGCCGCCGAGTTCGGCGGCCAGTTCGGCCAGCGGGCCGGTATGGCGGGCGGCGAGCACCACCCGGTACCCGGCGGCGGCCGCGGCGCGGGCGGTGGCCGTGCCGATGCCCCGGGACGCCCCCGTGATCAGGAAGACAGGCTCCGGCACCCGGCCAACGATAACCGCCTGGCGGGCCGGCTGGCTGGGACCCAGGGTCCGCGGACCAGCTCCGGACCCGTACGGTGGAGCCATGGACGACAAGGAGATCCTGGGCCACATCGACGAGCTGATCAAGACCGAGCACGAGCTCCGGGCCAAGGTCGCCGACGGCTCGCTGTCCAGCGAGGCGGAGCGGGCTCAGCTTCGCTCGGCCGAGGAGTCACTGGACCAGTACTGGGACCTGCTGCGGCAGCGCCGGGCCCGGCGCGAGTTCGGCGAGAATCCGGGGGACAGCGCGGAGCGGCCGGTGTCCGAGGTCGAGGGGTACATGCAGTAGCGGCGCCCGGCGCGGCGGTGAGCCGTGCTCAGTAGGCTCTAGCGGGATGCCGGGGCGGCCGGGGGCCCGGACGGCTCGGGCAGGACACTCATCGGTGAGGTTGAGCGGTGCGCATCGCGAGATTCGCCAAAGGCAGTGACGTCGCCTACGGCGTGGTCGGGGAGACCCGGGCCGACGGGGCCGCGGGCGGCCAGTCCGCACCGCGGCCGCCGCTGGCCGTGATCGCCGAGCTACGCGGCCACCCGTTCAGCCCGGGTCAGGGTGGCGTCCAGTTCACCGGGGAGACCTACCCGCTGGCCGAAGTGCGCCTGCTGGCCCCGGTACTGCCCAGCAAGGTCGTCGCGGTGGGCGGTAACTATGCCGGGAACGGCCGGGAGAGCGGGGCCGAGCCGGGCGTCCCGGCCGGCCGGGAGCCGGTGCTGTTCCTCAAGCCGTCCACCGCCGTGGTCGGGCACGGGGACCAGATCGCCTACCCGGTCAAACTGACCCAGCGGGTGGACTACCAGGGCGAGCTCGCGGTGATCATCGGCCGGCTGTGCCGTGAGGTGCCCGCCGCCCAGGCCGCCGACGTCATCTTCGGCTATACCTGCGCCAACGACGTGACCGCCCGCGATCTGCAGGCCCGGGACGGGCAGTGGACCCGGGCCAAGGGCTTCGACACGTTCTGCCCGCTCGGCCCGTGGATCGAGACCGACGTGGACCCGGCCGACCTGGCCCTCAGCACGGCGGTGAACGAGGAGGTGCGGCAGCGGGCCCGCACGTCGGAGCTGCTCTATGATGTGCCGGCCCTGGTGGAATACGTCAGCACGGTAATGACCCTGCTGCCGGGGGACGTGCTGCTGACCGGGACGCCGGCCGGGGTCGGGCCGCTGGAGGACGGAGACGAGGTGTCCGTGACCATCGAGAACATCGGGTCGCTGACCAACACGGTGGCCGGCCGTGACTGAGCAGCCAGCGGGCGGGGTCCGGGTCCGGTTCGCCCCGTCGCCCAGCGGGGACCTGCACGTGGGCAACATCCGGACCGCGCTGTATGACTGGGCGTTCGCCCGGCGCACCGGCGGGACGTTCGTGCTGCGCATCGAGGACACCGACCAGAGCCGGGTCACCCCGGAGTACATCGCCTCCGCGCTGGGCACGCTGCGCTGGCTCGGCCTGCAGTGGGACGAGGGCCCGGAGGTTGGCGGCCGGTACGGCCCGTACCTGCAGAGCGAGCGGCTGAGCATCTACGCGGAGTGGCTCGATCACCTGCTCCGCGCCGGGCACGCCTACTACTGCTACTGCACCCCGGAGGAACTGGCCGCGCGGCGGGAGGCGGCCCGGTCCGGCGGCGGGCCGAGCGGCTACGACGCGCACTGCCGGGTGCTCACCGCCGAGCAGGTCGCGGCGTACCGGGCCGAGGGGCGCAAGCCGGTGGTGCGGTTCCGGATGCCCGAGGGGTCGACCACGTTCACCGACCTGGTCCGCGGCGAGGTTACCTTCGATCACGCGCACGTGCCGGACTTCGTGCTGGCCCGGGCGGATGGCTCGCCGCTGTACACGCTGGCCGTGGCGGTGGACGACGTGCTGATGAAGATCACCCACGTGGTCCGGGGCGACGATCTGCTGTCCTCCACGCCGCGGCAGATCGCGGTGTACCGGGCCATGGGGGTGGCCGAAGCCGACTTCCCGGTGTTCGCCCACCTGCCCTATGTGCTGGGCAGGGACGGCCAGAAGCTGTCCAAGCGGAACGGCGTCGTCTCGGTCAACTGGTACCGCGAGGAAGGTTTCCTGCCCGAGGCGATCGACAACTACCTGGCCCTGCTCGGCTGGTCCCCCGGAGACAACCGGGAGGAGTTCAGCCTGGCCGACCTGGCCGCCGAGTTCGACCTGACCAGGGTGAACAAGAATCCGGCCCAGTTCGACGTCAAGAAGCTCGAGGCGATCAACGGGGACAAGATACGCGCCTTGGAGCCGGCCGACTTCGTCGCCCGGATCACGCCGTTCCTGGAGCGGGCGTCGGTGGTGAGCAGCCCGCCCAGCCCGGACCAGGCGGCGCTGATCGAGGCGGCGGCGCCGCACATTCAGACCCGGATCAGCCGGCTCACCGAGGCGCACGGCCTGCTCGGCTTCCTGTTCGCACGCGACCCGGACTTCGAGGTGGACCCGGACGAAGCGCAGCGCGTGCTCACCCCGGATGGGGCGCCGGCGCTGCTGGCCGCCGAGCGCTCCCTTGCCGACGTCCAGCCGTGGACGGAGGACGCCATCACGAACGCCCTCAAGCGAGCCCTGGTCGATCCGGACGGGCTGGGCCTGAAGGCGCGGGTGGCGTTCGCTCCGGTGCGGGCGGCGGTCACCGGGCGGCGGATCTCTCCGCCGCTGTATGTCTCGATCGAGCTGCTCGGCCGGGAGCGGACGCTGCACCGGCTGGCCGCGGCCATCAAGTCGATCGGCTGAGCGGACGGCACCTGCGGGCGAACCAGTTCTGGCTGCTCACCTCCCGGGTGGATGACGGGTCGTTCTATCCCGACTACGACGGCTACCGGATCATCTGGGACAACGACCCTAGTAACAGCACCAACGCCGCCGCCCAGCTGCTCAGCGCCCACGCCAAAGCCATGGCCGCCGCGGGTCAGGCGGGGAGGTGAGCGCGCAGGTGGCGCAGCTGGCGCTCCAGGTGGGCAGGCGGTACGGCATGTACCCCGAAGCTGAACACCGCGATGTCCTTGGCCGCGGTGATCTCGTTGTACGCCGCGAACACCGTGGACGGCGGGCAGATCGTGTCCATCAGCCCGACGCTGAGCAGGCACCGGGCGGTGATCCGGCGGGCCAGCAGGGCGCAGTCCACGTAGCGCAGCGTGTCCAGGGTGGTGGCCTCGTAGTCGACCTGATGGGCGAGGAACTCGGCCACTTCGGCGTAGGGCATGTCCGGTGCGACGGTCACACCGCGGTGGATGTCACACAGGAATGGCACGTCGGCGTGGCAGACCGCGACGGCGTCGCCAAGCAGGCCGGCCGTGGCCAGTGCCAGGCCGCCGCCCTGGCTCACGCCGGTCACCGCGACTGGTGACCGGGCGGTCCCGTCACCCGTCCCGGCCAGGCCGGTTCCGGCCAGCTCGGCGGCGGTCTCGACCGCGCGTACCGCGTCGGTGAACAGCCGGGTGAAGTAGTAGTGATCCGGGTCATCCAGCCCGCGGGTCATGACCGACGAGTATTCCGGGCCGCCGCCGGGCTGGTCCCCAGTAGCCCCGATGGTCCACCGGCCACCCTGACCGCGGCTGTCCATCACGAACAGCGGGTAGCCGACCGCGGGCAGCAGCATGTGGTCCGCGGGGAGGCCCCGGCCGCCGCCGTAGCCGATGAACTTGACCACCACGGGGGTGGCGCCGTTCCCGCTGGCCGGCGGGCGGATGTACCAGGCCCGGATCCGGTCACCGCGGGCACCGGAGAACGCCACGTCGTAGACCTCGGCTGGCCCGTACCCGGCGGCCTCGTACCTGGTCACCGTGGGCGGCTTGGCCAGGGACCGCGCCCGGTCCAGCCGGCCCCGCCACCACTCATCCAGCCCGGGCGGCTCCTCGGTCGCGGTGCGGTACGTGCGCAGTTCTGCCAGCGGGAGGTCGAACCAGGGCATGGGTGCTCCGCAGAATCTCGGTCCGGACGGATGTCACTGACCGGGACCGGCAACCTCGCTCGCGATGCAGAAGACACCGACCCCGAACGGGGGCAGGATAATCGTCCCGTTCACCGGCCCACCAGCCAGATCGGACAGCCGCGTGCCCGCGGCGAGTTGCGGTTTGACCGTGACTGGCTCCGCCGCATGGCTGACCAGCCAGGCGAACCGGCTCCCGTCGGCGTGCACCAGCACGTCGGCGGCTATCCGGGGATCATCCACGGTCAGCGGGCGGTGCACCCCGGCGAAGGTGGCCAGCGCATCGTAGAGCGTACTGACCGCGGACGGGTTCACCTCGGGGGTGAGCGCCGTCATGTACTCCACCGGGTAGCTGCACAAGACGAGCGCGCCCGCTCCAGTGCGGCGAACCAGCAGGGCCGGCTGGCCCGCGCTGTCGGTGGCCAGCACCTCGGCGCCGGCCGGGCGCACCGGCAGGTAGGTACGGCTACGGCCGGTGCCCGCGGCCGGGAAGGTCAGCTGTGCGCCGTGCGGCAGCCCACCGAAGTCCTGGGTCAGCGTGAACGTCACGTCCGGGCCGTCGATCCGGGCGGGTGCGCCGTAGCCGAGTTGGTGCTCGACTCCGAACATGTCGTTGAGCCGGGCGTACCAGGGGCCGGCGTGCACTCCGTGCGATCCGGGTGAGTACGACACGTAGACGACGGCCCCGGCCGCCGCCAGTTCCTCCAGTTCGTGCCAGGTGGGGCTGAGCAGTTGCTTGGCCGAGGGCACCAGATAGAGCCGGGCGTCGTGGCCGATGCCGTCGCTTTCCCTGGTCAGCGCGGGCGGCAGATCGGCCAGGCGGGCGCAGACATAGGCCTGCCGCAGCACCTGGGCCAGGTAAGTACGGTCGGCCGGCTGGGTGAACGGATAGACCGTGTCCAGGTAGGACGGCACGATCAGGGCGGTATCACTGTCTGCGCGGGAACAGTACGAGGCGCCCACCTGGCCCAGGATCGTGGCGAAGGCGGCCATCTCACCGAGCTGCGGCTTGGGCCGCCCGGCCGAGTCGGTCAGCCCGAAGTGCATCTCGAACGCATGATGCCGGTACGGGTCCTGCCCGGGCAGGTTGTCGTAGTCGGTATTGTTCCAGGCCACCCAGCCGGTGGCGCCGGCCAGCAGCGAGTTGTGCAGGACTTGCCGGTAATAGGCGGCGGCGTTCGCATCGGCGGTGAAATCCGAGCTGACCCCGAATTCCTCCAGAATCACCGGGGTGCCATAAGTGGACGACAGCTCGCAGGCCCAGGCGGCTGCGTAGTGCTGCCGGATCACGTCATCGCCGACCGGGTAGACGTGCGGGCCGAGAAAATCACACTGGCGCGCGCTGTCCGCGACCGAGAAGCCATTGTCCACCCCGGTCACCTCCAGGCCCCAGCCGCCGTCCCCGAGAGAGACCGGCTGGGTGGCGCCTGCTGCCCGCACCGCGCTGATGATCAGTTGCGCCCACGCCGCGACGACCTCGCGGGAGTGGTCCTCCCCGCCGTAGATAGGCATCTCGTTTGACACCAGCCAGCCGCACACCGCCGGGTGCCCGCCGAACCGGCGGGCCATCTCGCCGGCGAACCACGCCTCCCGGGCGACCATCCAGACGTCGGAGTACAGATCCCGCCCGGCCCGCCAGGCCGGGTCCCAGTTCTCCCCGGACATGTGGCCGACCAGGAAGGTGGGCACCGTGGTCATGCCCGCCTCGCTGTGCCGGTCCAGGAAGTCGGCGAACCGGGCGGTCATCTGCTCGTCGATGCGGTCCGGTTCTGGCATGAAGTCGGGCCAGTAGAAGAACGACCGGGTCATGGTCAGCCCGTGCTCGTGGAGCAGCCGCAGTTCGTCGCGGATCACCTGGGGGTCGTAGTTCCGCCACATCAGCGGGCCGCCTGTGCGGGACCAGAAGTTGACCCCTAGCCAACTGGCTGGCTGCCCGCCCACCGTGAGCCTGGCGGCGTTCCTCTGCATGACGGAAGGCTCCTCTCCTCGTTCCTGATTCCGTGCCCCGCACCGAGAATCAATGTGATCGAAGCACTATACCGGTTAAGTGTCAACGTTAATTACTACCTAGCATGGGACTCTGCAGGTGGCTGGCGCCAGCCGGGCTGGAGTCGCGGTGACGTCAAGCTGGCTGCTAGCTACACTGGCGAACGCAGGAGCCGGGGGACCGCGGCGATGTGAGCGCCGTCCGCGGGCGCCTGTGCCGTGGGGCGGCCCCGGCTCAGAACGCCGGCCGGATGGCGGCCGCTGGGAGGCACACGTGAAGCGCCCGACCATCGCGGACATCGCGCGCCGCGCCGGAGTGACCAAGGCCGCGGTGTCGTTCGCGCTGAACGGTCAGCCCGGCGTGTCCGCCGCCACCAGGGAGCGCATCCTGGCCATCGCCGAGGAGATCGGCTTCCAGCCGAACAGCGCGGCCCGCGCACTGTCCGACGGCCGCGCCGGTGCTTTCGGGCTGATCATCGACCGGCCGGCCAGCACGATCGGCGTTGAGCCCTGGTTCACCCAGCTCATTTCCGGCATTCAGGCCGAGCTGTCCGGGGATCACACCGCCCTGCTGTTCACCATGGCCGAGGACCAGGATGCGGAGATCGCCCTGTACCGGTCCTGGTGGGCGCAGCGCCGGGTGGATGGGGTGTTCCTGGTTGACCTCCAGATCGGTGACCGGCGGGTCGGTGTGCTGGAGGAACTCCGGATGCCCGCCGTGGTGATCGGGGACCCGGCCGGCGCCGGGACACTGCCCGCGATCTGGCAGGACGATGCCGCCGCCATCCGGGACGTGGTCGAGTACCTGGCCGCGGCCGGCCATCGGCGGATCGCGCGGGTCACCGGGATTCCCCGGCTCTGGCACACCAAGATCCGCACCGACGCGTTCCGCGCGGCTGCCCGGGCGGCCGGGGTGCATTCGGTCCAGTGGGAAGGCGACTACAGCGGGGAACGGGGTGCCGCGGCTACCCGCGAACTGCTCCAGGGCAGTGCGCCGCCGACCGCGATCCTCTACGACAACGATCTGATGGCGGTGTCCGGGCTCAGCGCGGCCCAGCAGCTGGGCGTCGAGGTGCCAGCCCAGCTGTCCATCCTGGCCTGGGACGATTCCGCGTTCTGTGAGGTTGTTCATCCACCGTTGAGCGCGCTGACCAGGGACGTGGCCGCCTACGGTGGGCACGCCGCCCGGGCCCTGGTGCGGGCGGCGGCCGGCCTCGAGGTGAGCAGCTCGCAGCAGCCCATGGCGGTGCTGACCGTCCGGGGCAGCACCGGGCCGGCTCCCCGGCTGGCCACCCAGCCGGCCCAGCCGGTCTGATCAGCCCGCCCGGCTCAGGCGGCCTGATCAGGCGCACTGTCAGCTGCGCCGGGCACGTAACCGGCCCGACACAATATCGAAACTCTTCCGAGACGGCCCGCATCTTCACCTAGGCCTGCGGAGGGTTGACACTTAACCGGTATAGTGATTCGCTCAGTCAACACACCGGTGATCCCGGGCAACCGCCGCTTGATGCCACGCCCGGGCCGATAACCGAACAGCAAGCCGATTCAGTGGCGGCCAGGACCTCCATAGCCTGCGCGTGGTTCGCCTCGGTATTCCAGCGCGCTCGGAACAGAGCATTACGGAAAGAAGGGAATCTCCAATGTCGTCGAGACCCTGGCGCGTTCGCGCGATCGTCGCCGGCGCCACCATTGTGGCGGTGGGTCTGCTGGCCGCCTGCGGCAGCAGCAGTGGCTCCAGTTCCAGCTCATCCGCGTCCGGGCCCACCGGCGTGCTCACCGTCGCCACCGGGGCGACCGCCTACCCCGATGACTTCAACCTGTACTCACCGAACGCCGAGGACGCGACCAACGGCATGATCTATGAGCCGTTGTTCTTCTACAACACGGCCAAGGCGGGCGACGTCAAGCCGTGGCTGGGCACCAGCTACGCCTGGTCCAACGGCGGCAGGACGCTCACCGTGCAACTCCGCCACGGCGTGAAGTGGACCGACGGCAAGCCGTTCACCAGTGCAGACGTGGTGTTCACGTTCAACCAGGCGCTGCACACCGTGGCGCTGAACAAGTTCGGCCTGCCGCTGGCCGGGGTCAAGGCGGACGGCACGTACGCGGCCACGATCACGTTCACCAAGTCTGCCTACACCGACGCCTACTACGCGCTGGGCCGGGTGGAGATACTGCCCGAGCACATCTGGACGTCGGTCAAGAACCCGGCCACGTTCCTCAACGAGCATCCGGTCGGCACCGGCGCGTACATGCTGTCCAAGTTCACCCCGCAGGCATTCGAGCTGACCGCGAACCCGCACTACTACCTGCCGGGCCTGCCGCACTTCAAGACGGTCCGGTTCATCTCCTACAGCGGCAACACCACGCTGGACGCGGCCATCGAGGCCGGCCAACTGGACTGGACCGGCGCCTACATCCCGAACATCAAGCGGGTCTACCTGGCCAAGGACCCGAAGTTCGTGGTCAGTGACATCCCGCTGGCGACCACGTTCCTGGTTACGAACATGGCCACTGGGCCGACCACCAAGCTGGCCGTGCGGCAGGCCATCAGCGCGGCCATCAACCGCAGCTACATCAGCAGCACCGTGTACAACGGCTACGCGCCGGCCACCAACCCGGAGGCGCTGATCACGCCGAACTACAACTCCGTGCTCGACCCCTCGCTGGCCGGCGCCAGGTTCCCGGCGGGCAATGCGGCCGCGGCGCGGGCCATCCTGGCCAAGGCCGGTATCAAGACACCGCTCAGCCTCACGGTCAAGATGGTGGCCGGCTACACCGACTACCTCAGCGACCTGCAGATCATGCAGCAGCAACTCAAGTCGGCCGGCATCAACCTGTCCATCGACCAGGAGGCCTACACCGCGTTCATCTCCGACCAGGACAACGGGAACTTCCAGCTACTGCTGGACAGCTTCGGTTACACACCGGACCCGTGGTCTTACTACTACTCGATCATCGACAGCCAGGTCACCCGGCCGATCGGCACGGCGGATACCGTCGGTGACTTCGAGCGGTACAAGAACCCCGAGGTGGACGCGCTGCTCGCCCAGATCGGCTCGACCACCGACCAGGCTGTGCAGAAGCCTGACTTCTACAAGATCGAGAAGATCTTCGCCCAGGACATGCCACTCATCCCGATGTGGGAGTCGCAGAACGAGATCGAGTTCAACGGGCACTTCGTCGGCAATATCCCGACCGTGTCCAACGCTTACGGCGCCCCAGCGGTGTACATCCAGCCCGACATCGGCTGGATCGCCGCCCGGCTCACCCCGGCGAGCAGGTGATCCTGGGCCGCCCGGCGGCCGGTGGCCGCCGGGCGGCCTGGCCGCACCGGGCGGCAAGGCACCGAGGCGCCGGGCAGAGAGGAGCAGGGGCATTGCGCTATGTGGCCCGGAAACTGGGCTTCTACCTGATAGCCGCGTGGGTGGCGCTCACCATCAACTTCCTGTTGCCGCAGCTCATCCCGGGCAATCCGGTGGAAGCGCTGATCGGCCGGATGAACCAGTCCGGCACCGTGCCGGCCGGTGAGGCCAAGGTGCTGACCGCGCTGCTCGGCCTGGGCACCGGCAACATCGCCCAGAAGTACTGGCAGTACCTGGACGGCCTGGTGCACCTGCGCCTCGGCCTGTCCATCGCCAACTTCCCGACCCCGGTCGCCGCCGAAATCAGCCAGTCCATCTACTGGACGCTGATCCTGGTCGGCACGGCCACCGTGCTCAGCTTCCTGCTCGGCATCGTGCTCGGCGCGCTAGCCGGCTGGAAGCGGGGGTCCCGGCTGGACGGCATCATCCCGGCCACCACGCTGCTCACCGCGATGCCGTACTTCTGGCTCGCGCTGATCATGCTCTACGTGTTCGCCAGCAACGTCTGGCACCTGCTGCCGCAGGGCCAGGGCTACGACACCAACTCCGACCTGACCCCGGGCTGGAACCCGGCCTTCATCGGCTCGGCCGTGCAGCACGCGATCCTGCCCGCGCTGACCATCGTGCTCAGCTCGGTCGGCGGCTGGCTGCTCGGCATGCGCAACATGATGGTGTCCACCCTGTCCGACGATTACGTCGTGGCAGCCGAGGCGAAAGGACTGCCGCAGCGCCGGATAATGATCGGCTACGCGGCGCGCAACGCGGTCCTGCCCAGCGTGTCCGGATTCGCCATCTCGCTGGGTTTCGTGGTCAGCGGGGCGATCGCCATGGAGTACGTGTTCTCCTATCCCGGGCTGGGCGAGAAGCTGGTGCAGGCGGTCAACAACAATGACTACCCGCTGATGCAGGGCATCTTCCTGGTCATCACGTTTGCCGTGCTCGGCGCCAATCTCCTGGTCAACCTGCTGCACGGCTTCATCGATCCGCGGACGAGGCTGTCCCGGTGACCGCGACCAACGTCGTCGCCACCGTCGCGGCGGAGACCGGCGCCCCCGGCGCCGGAAGGCTGTCCGGGCTGCGCGCCGCGTTCCGCTCGCCGCGCCTCCTGGCCGGCACCACCATCGTCGGGTTCTTCGTACTGCTCGGCATCATCGGCCCGTTCTTCGCCGGCCACCCGGACGCGCTGAGCCACACCGAGCTGGCCGGCCCGTCGGCCAGCCACTGGCTGGGCACTACGCAGATCGGCCAGGACGTGTTCGCCCAGCTCGTGGTCAGCACCCGGGCCTCGCTGGCCATCGGCATCGGGGCCGGGTTGCTGGCCACGCTGATCTCCATCGTGGTGGGCATCAGCGGCGGGTACGCGGGCGGATTCGTGGACGAGGCGCTCAGCTTGCTGTCCAACGTGGTACTGGTCATCCCGACGCTGCCGCTGGTCATCATCATCATTGCCGATGTGAAGTCGAACGGGCTCGGCCCGCTGATCGTGGTCATCGCGCTGACCAGCTGGGCGGCCGCCGCCCGGGTGCTCCGGGCCCAGACGCTGTCGGTGCGCAACCGGGAGTACATCCTGGCCGCGCGGGCCGCCGGGGAGCGGGCCTGGCGGATCGTGTTCGTCGAGATCCTGCCCAACGAACTACCCGTCATCGTGTCCAACTTCATCTTCGCGGTGATCTTCGCGATCCTCACTCAGGCCGCGCTGGCGTTCATCGGCCTCGGCGACCCGACGCTTCTCACCTGGGGGAACATGCTCAACATCGCGTACAACGACGAGGCTCTGTCGATCGGGGCGTGGTGGTGGTTCATCCCGCCCGGGCTGTGCATCGCGCTGCTCGGCATGGGCCTGGCGCTGATCAACTTCAGCCTGGACGAGCTGCTTAACCCGCGGCTGCGGGTGTACCGGGACC
Source organism: uncultured Actinomycetes bacterium (assembly GCA_963834705.1). GTDB lineage: Bacteria > Actinomycetota > Actinomycetes > Streptosporangiales > Streptosporangiaceae > RYN-230. The sequence continues at coordinate 438,830 of CAWICV010000012.1, read as the reverse complement.
GGCACCGGGACCGGCACCGGGAGCGCCGTCCCGGGGCGGCCCGATGAGCGACGGCGGCCTGGTGCTGCGCGCCGAGCACATCAGCGTCGAGTACGCCTGCCGCCGGCCGACCCGGGCGGTCCGCGACGTCACCATCGAACTGCGCCGCGGCGAGGTGCTCGGCATCGCCGGGGAGAGTGGCTGCGGCAAGTCCACGCTGGCCTACGCGCTGACCCGGATGCTCAAGCCGCCCGCCTACCTGACCGGGGGGTCGATCACGTTCTTCCCGGCCGGCGGCGCGCCGGTGGACGTACTGGCCCTGGCCGGCGAGGACCTCCGCCGGTTCCGCTGGAACAGGATCGCCATGGTGTTCCAGAGCGCGATGAACGCGCTCAACCCGGTGACCAGCCTGGCCCGGCAGTTCACCGACCTGTTCGCTGCGCACCGCCCGGACCTGGACGCCGCGGCCCGGCAGCGCCGGGCCCGGGACCTGCTCGACATGGTCGGCATCGACCCGGCCCGGATCGGCAGCTTCCCGCACGAGCTGTCCGGCGGGATGCGGCAGCGGGTGATGATCGCGATGGCACTGGCCCTGGAGCCGGAGATCATCATCATGGACGAACCGACCACCGCGCTGGACGTGGTGGTGCAGCGGGAGATCCTGGACGAGATCGAGCGGCTCCGCGCGGAGCTCGGCTTCAGCGTGATCTTCATCACGCATGACCTGTCCCTGCTGCTGGAGATCAGCGACCGGCTGGCCGTGATGTACGCCGCCGAGGTGATCGAGCGGGCCCCGGCCGAGCTGGCCGGGCAAGCTCCCGCGCACCCGTACACGCTGGGCCTGCTGCGCTCGTTCCCGGACATGCGCAGCGCCCGCCGCGAGCTACGCGGCGTCCCCGGCAATCCACCTGACCTGCGCAATGACTTCCCGGGCTGCCCGTTCCAGCCGCGCTGCGAGTTCGGCTTCGAGCCCTGCCCGACCGTGCACCCGGTGCTCCGCGCACCGGCCAACCGGACCGGCCCGGGCCCGGCCGGGGCCGCGGCCGCCGCGGGCCCGCAGCTCAGCGACTGGCGGGTGGCCTGCCACCTGCAGGACCCGGCGTACCGGCCAGACGGCCCGCCGCCCGGGCTGAACGGAGCGGCCGCCGCGGACGTGATGAAGACGGAGACACAGGTGGGGGCGGAGAGCAGCGGAGGTGACACATGACCGTGCTGCAGGTCACCGGTCTCACCGTGGAGTTCGGCCAGCGCGGCGGCGCGAAGCTCAGGGCGGTCGATGACCTGTCCGCCGTGCTGCGGGCCGGGCAGACGCTGGCCCTGGTCGGCGAGAGCGGCAGCGGCAAGTCCACCGTGGTCCGCGCGCTGGCCCAGCTGCAGAAGCGGGCCGCGGGCCAGATCCTGCTGGACGGCCAGCCCGCGGCCGGGCGCGGCCGCGGGCTGCGCGGCTACCGGCACCGGGTGCAGCTGATCTTCCAGGACCCGTTCGCGTCGCTCAACCCGATGCACACCATCCGGCATCACCTGGCCCGCCCGCTGCTGCTCCGCGACAGCCACCTGCGCGGCCCCGCGCTGGACGAGGCGGTCCATGACCTGCTCCGCTCGGTCAACCTGACCCCGCCCGAGGAGGTGGCGGCCAAGCACCCGCACGAACTGTCCGGCGGGCAGCGGCAGCGGGTGGCCATCGCCCGGGCGCTGGCCACCCGCCCGGACGTGCTGCTGGCCGACGAGCCGGTGTCCATGCTGGACGTGTCGATCCGGCTGGAGATCCTCAACCTGCTGGACCGGCTCAAGCGGGACCATAACCTGGCCATGCTGTATGTCACGCACGACCTGGCCACCGCCCGGCACTTCTCGTCCGAGATCATGGTCATGTACCGCGGCCAGATCGTCGAGCACGGCCCGGCCGATGAAGTCATCCTGCGCCCGGCGCACCCGTACACCCAGGTCCTGGCGGCCGCGGCCCCGGATCCGGCCGCGTCCCGGCAGGCCCTGGCCGACACCAGGCGCCAGCGGCAGGCGGCCCGGGCCACCCGTAGCGCCGAACTCAGGGAGACCGCGCTCGGCCAGGGCTGCCGGTTCCGCACCCGCTGCCCGCACGCGATGCCGGTGTGCCAGACCAGGCCACCCGACGCGCCCGCCGGACCCGGGCACCGGGCGCTGTGCTGGCTGTACGACCCGGCGGCCCGGGCCGGGGCGGCATGATCAGCCTGGGCAGCGCGCAGCGCGACATCGCCTGTGTGCCCGCGGAACCGGGCCGTGGCACGCTGTACGCCGAGGGCTGGCAGTCCTGGAGCACGGTCGGCGCGCTGCCCCCTACGGCCACGCCGCCTCAGGTCACGGCGCGGGAATCGGTGGCCATCGACTGCCAGTACGGCACGGCCGCGCCGCCCGGCGTGCACCAGGGCGCGGGCCTGCTGGCCATTGACCCGGGCGACCAGGGCCCGGTGGAGATCTTCGCCGCGGTCAACGTGACCGGGCAGGTGCCGGTGATCCAGGCCCGGGTGTGCGACGGCTACCTCATCGTGTCCGCGGACGGCGCGGTGACCCGGCGCACCGACGCCGGTGGCGGCGGCCTGACCGGCGCGCTGGGCCGCTGGGCGGCCGAGTTCGCCGCCCAGGCCGGGGTGCCGCCGGGCGGGCTGCGCCCGGTTCCCCCGGTCTGGTGCTCCTGGTACCAGTACTACGACGCCGCGACCGAGGACGACGTGCGGGCAAATCTGCGCGCCATGGACGATCTCGAACTAGGCATTGGCGTTCTGCAAATTGATGACGGGTACCAGCGCGCGCCGGGAGATTGGCTCCAGTCCTCGGGCCGGTTCGCGGATCTGCCCGGGCTGATCGGCCGGATCCGCGACGCGGGCCGGCGGGCCGGCCTGTGGATCGCGCCGATGCTGGTCGGCCGGGCCAGTGACCTGCTGCGCGATCATCCCAGTTGGGTGGTGCGGGACACGTCCGGCGACCCGGTCTACGCCGGTACCGTGTGCCGCCAGGAGTGCACCGCGCTGGACGTGACCCACCCGGACGCGGCCGGGTACCTGAGCGGCGTGCTGCGCGCCATGCGGGGCTGGGGCGTCGACTACTTCAAGATCGACTTCATGTACGCGGGTGCTTGTGAGGGGCGCCGCCACGACGACGTCACCGGGGTGCAGGCTTACCGGCGCGGGCTGCGGCTGATCCGGGACGCGATCGGCCCGGACGCGCTGCTGGTCGGCTGCGGCGCGCCCATCCTGCCCTCGGTGGGCCTGGTCGACGCGATGCGGGTCGGCCCGGACATCGCCACCGGTTACGAGCCAGCCGACGGCAACCCGTCGCAGCCCGCGCAGCGCAACGCGGCCCGGAACACGATGGCCCGGGCCTGGCAGCAGGGCCGGTTCTGGGTCAACGACCCGGACTGCCTGCTGGCCCGGCCCGGGGTGCAGCGCCGCGAGGACTGGGCCGCGCTGGTCGAGCGGTACGGCGGCCTGCGTTCGTCCGGCGATGGGCTGCGCAACCTGGACGCGTGGGGCCTGGAGACCACCCGGCGGCTGCTCGTCCCGGCCCCGACCGGGCCGGTCACCTGAAAGGTGTTTCGCGGGAGGGTCCCGGTTTCGGCTACACTGCACAGGCGCGTGGCGGAGCGTCGCCCACCGCGATGGGGTATGGGGTAATTGGCAGCCCGACGGGTTCTGGCCCCGTTAGTCTAGGTTCGAGTCCTGGTACCCCAGCAGTACCAAACCGGCAGGTCAGCGGCCTGCCGGTTTTTCATTTCCGGAGCTCGAAGTCGGCGACGTCGAAGCCCGGCGTGACCAGGCAGGCGGCCAGCGACCACGGTCCCGCGCACGGCGTGGCTGACTGCCAGGCGCCGGCCGGCACCAGGACCTGGGGCTGCTGCCCGGCCGCCGGGTCCGGCCCGACCAGCCGGGTCTCTCCGGCGATCCGCAGCGCCATGGCCGCGCCGCCCTGCCACAGCCACAGCTCGTCACCGCGCACCCGGTGCCAGGCCGACCGCTGGCCGGCCGGCAGCAGGTACAGGATCGCGGTGGCCAGCGCCCGCTCACCCGGCCAGCCCGCCGGGGCCGTGTTCAGCGCTGACCGGTAGGTCTCACGGAAAAACCCGCCCTCCGGGTGCGGCTTCAGCTGCCACGCCCGCACCGCCTCGGCAACATCCATACTTGCCGAACGCCAGTCCGTGGCCGGTCCATCCCGCCGGCGCACGGCCGTCACGGGAACGCGCCGCCGCAGTCCGGTGCCTGGCCGCCCGCGACGGCCAGGCACGCTGGGTGGGTAGGTCAGCTTGGGGGTCAGCGCCAGGAGCGGCGGTAGCCGCGCCGGTAGCCGCTCCGCCGGTGACCCCGCTCATGCCCGGACAGCCGGTACAGGATCAGCAGGATGATGGCGCCGATGATCGAGCCAATGATGCCGGCCAGCCGGATCGAGTGCGTGAACATCTTGTGGTACTCGATCAGGTTCAGCACGATCCCGCCGACGAAGGACCCCAGCACGCCCAGGACGATGGTCCCGAGGAACCCGATGGGGTCGCGGCCGGGCACCAGCAGGCGAGCCAGCGCACCGGCGATCAGTCCCACGATCAGCAGAACAACAATGAATGCCAACATGGGCTGCCAAGTACCCGTAAAGGTGGACAGCATGCGGTCGCCCCGGCAGCTTCCAGAAATCTGGAAGCCGCCGCCCCGGAGCTGGGCCGCCGCGCCCGGTTTGGCGTCACTGTTCGCGGTGCCCTACCATGCAGTGTCTGGCAAACGCAGTTCCTGGCCCCGTCGTCTAGCGGCCCAGGACGCCGCCCTCTCAAGGCGGTAGCGCCGGTTCAAATCCGGTCGGGGCTACAAAACGAAGCAGTAGGTAACAGGCCCGGTTGCCGCACACGGCGAGCCGGGCCTTGATCTTGTGTCCGTCGTCCGTCCGGTGGTTAGTTCGTGCTCACCGGGGTAGTGCGGATCAAGTTATGAGCCCTGTTGGCGTCCCAGACGGATTGTCCCTGGAATACCGGCTCGACGGCGGCATCGCCGTCGTGACGGTGACCGGGGAAGTGGACGTGTCCACCAGCGCCTCACTCCGGGCTGGACTGCTGCGGGTCATCACCGACGAAATTGATCGCGGCCTGGTCGTGAACCTGTCCAGCGTGAGCTTCATCGACTCGACTGGCGTGGGTGTCCTGGTCGGAATCTGGCACCGGGCCCGTGCCAGCCAGCGGTGCCTGGCCCTGGCCGCGCCGTCTCGGCAGGGCCGGGCCGTCCTGGAGGCCACCGGGCTGACCAAGGTGCTCCCGGTCTACGACACCCAGGCCCAGGCGGTACAGGCGTGCCAGGAGGCGGCCGCAAACTGAGCGGTGGGAATCCCCGCCTTCTGCCCTGCTGATCGCGGCTGTGCCCGCTCGGCCGATGACATCTCTGGCTGTCTGCATCCACGAACGCCGGACAATGCGTAATATTTGAAACGATTGTTGAGCCAGCCGCGGTCCTGGCTGACTCATGCCGTTGACGGACGGCTCCGGGATCGCGGCCAGGGTCGCGGAGGTGAGCTCATGGCCAAGAGTCAGGATGCCAGCGGTCTGGGCCCGCCAGTGGTCGTGGCCATGCCGCCCGAGATCGACCTGGTCAACTGCCACCGCCTCGCCGGGCGACTGGCGGCGGTATCCACGTCTGCGACGGTGGTGATCGCGGACCTGACCAGCACCAGATACTGCGATCTGTCCGGCGTCCGCATGCTGGCCGGCGCCTACCTGGACGCCATGGAGCGCGGAGTTCAGCTGCGGCTGGTGATACCCGACGGCGCCGTGCTGCGCATCCTGGCCCTGATGGACCTGGACCACTGGCTGCAGATCTGCCCCACCATCGATGAAGCGATAGCCCAGGCTGGTGCTGCTGCTGGGGCCAGGCCTTAGGCCGCCGCGTGGGTGAGACGGTCAGCCTCCAGCCTGGTCCGGAGCCGCTGCAGACTGCGGCGGATGTGACTCTTCACCGTGCCGAGGGGCAGCTTGAGCGTCGCCGAGATCTGCTCATGGGTGAGATCGGTGTAGAACGCAAGCATCATGATCAGGCGCTGCGGTTCCCCGAGGCGGACGATCTCATCAGTCAGCACGATCCGGTCGATGAGCTGATCAGCCTGGCCCCGGCCATCCGCGTCAGGCCGCTGGCTGGTCACGCCCAGCTGAGCGGCGAGCAGCCGGTTCGCCTCCCGCTGACGCGCGCGGAGCGCATCGATGACCTTTTTCCGGGTGATGCCCATAAGCCAGCTGGACAGGCCCCCGCGGCTGGGATCGAAGGAGTTCTGACGGCGCCAGGCGGCGACGAAGACCTGCTGGGCCACGTCCTCCGCGTCACTGGGTGAGCCCAGCGAGCGCACTGCCATCGTGTAGACCAGCGGGGCATAGCGCTGGTAGACCAGTGAAAGAGCGTCCGGGGCCCCCTTGTGGAAGGCAGCGGCTATCGCGCTGTCCGTGGTGCTGTCCATCCTGTCCTCATGGTGTGGAGCCGGGCAGTTCAGTGGTCGCCGGCTTCCGGCGGCGTAGCGTCGCGGCGCGGCATGAGCTGGCGGCCGCGGCCCTGGAAGGCGCCGCCCTGGACCGTGTGCTTGAGGGGTTCCGCCGGGTCGCCGGTGCGGGGATGGCTGCCCGCATAGAAGGCCATGCCTATCCAGGTGCCGAAGCCGGCCACGGCCAGGACCGGGATGATGATGGCCAGCAGGAGCGCGGTTCCAGACACGGTAATTCTCCCTTTCATTTAGCCGCCGGTGCTCAGATGTCGGTGCTCAGATGCCGGCGTGCGGCTATCTGGTTTGCCGGGATAGGTAGTCGAGGGTGCGCTCGAGCAGGCCGCTGGCCCGGCGCAGATCGGGCGAGCTGGCGTCAGGTTGCTCGCTGAGCCGGGCATGAAGCCCGGCGGGCAGATCGGGGATGGCTGAGGCAGCGTGCCGGGTGGCGGTCCGCGCCGCGCTCCGGACCACCACCGGGTCCACGGACCACAGTGCTTCGAAGACCCGGTCCGCGTCGCGGGCGTGCTGCTGCCCGGGGTACTCCCATCCGGCGACGCAGGCCGGCTGGTCGGGGGCGTCGCAGACGAGAACCCACTCGCGCAGCATGGGAGATTGCCCGGGTATCTGGATCTCCGCTAGCGGGCCGGGACGGCGCCGGGTGGTGCGGAAATCGGCGAATACCATCGTGTACTCCGCGCTGCGCGCCAGGTCGGCCCAGCGCTGCTCGGCGGCCTGGTAAAAAACCTGACGCTGGAACGACCCGGCCAGGATCGGCCGCTGCGCGCGGGCACAGCACTCGTCCTCGATGGCCCGGGTCAGGGCGAGCAGGATGCTCTTCGGCATCACGTGGGTCTGCAACTCGGGGTGCTGCTGCCGGAGGTCAGCGAAGATCGAGGTTCCGCGGTTACCCGTGGTCCGGGTGGCGCGCTCCATCGCTGCTGGCAGGGACAGGCCGCTCGCCCGGCCGCGCTGGACCTCGAGTAGCAGCGTGCAGTCCGACTCCCGGTACAGGCGCTGCCCGCTTGGTGAGCGCTCCGGCCGGGGCAGGCCATAGCGCTGTTCCCAGTTCCGCAGCCCGGCGACCGGGATCCCGGTCCGGCGGGAGACCTCACGGATCGGCAGCACCGCTGGGTCGGTAGCCGCCGGGTCAGCTGGACTCGATTTATTCGTCATAGTGATGAACCTTAGTTAATCAGCTTGATGAGAGAGTAGCAAACCAGGCCGCCGCGGACGGTGGCGGCAACAGCGAGCGGCAGCAGGCGGAGGTGGAGGATATGGCCGGGCAATTGCGCCAGGGCGACAGGGTGGGCTGGAAAGTCGCACGGCGGCGAGGCCGCCGGCGAGGTGGTGAAGAAGAGGTGGTCAGCCGGCGCGCAGATGAAGCGGGCCACGCGGCCGCAGGGTGAGGCCGACCGTGATGGCCGGGTCACCGCCCACCTGAGTTAGGCCGCCGCGGCACAGTGGGGTTAGCGCGGTGCGCAGGATCAGCTGGGCAAGGTGGGCACCCAGGCAGGTGCGGGGTCCGGCCGCGAACGGGAGGTAGGACCAGGCTGGGTGGCCTGCGGTGAACCTTTCCGGCCGGATGAGGCGCGGGTTGTGCCACAGGGCCGGGTCATGATGCGTGAGGTAGGGCGAGTAGAGCACGAGCGTGCCCGCTGGGATGGCAACGCCCGCGGCGGTGGTGTCCTGGCCTGCGACCCGGCTGCCGAGCCAGCCTGCCGGATAGCGCCGCAGGATTTCGCCGAGGAATAGCGGCAGTAGCTGGGGGTCGCGCCAGCGCGGGTGTGCGGCGAGGTGCCAGGCGGCCCACGCGAGGGTGTGGCTGGTGGTGTCGTATCCGGCGGCGAGTGCCACCCGCAGGTCCTCGGCAGTCTCCTGAGCGATGGTGCGGCCGTCCGCGGCGGGCGCATTCTGCGCGGCTGCGGCGAGGTGGGCGGCGATGCTGACCGGTGCGGGGTCGGCCACAACCGCGGCGATGGCGGTGTCCATCAGGCGAAACAGCCGGGGGCGCGGCAGCATCGGCACCGGCAGGCGGTGGTTCAGCGGGCCGAGGAACTGGCTGAGCAGCCCGGCCGGCAGGGCGCCACCGAACAACGCGACGTTGAGCATGTCCTGGACGAGTGCGGTGGACCAGCCGAGGGCCTCGAATTCGCCGTGGGGCCGGCTGGCCTCAGCCATCGCGGCAAGCCGGTCTTCGAGGCTGGTGAGAGCCCGCGCGCTGAAGTGCTTGTTCAGGCCGCGGCGGCGCGGCCGGTGCTGCGGGGCGTCGGTGTGCACGATCCCGGCCGCCAGGTAGGGGCTGAATCCGCTCAGGCTGCCGTGGCTGCGGAAGGTGGCTGGGTCGGACAAGACGGCGCGGTTCCATGCGGGCCGGTAGCCGACGATCGCGGGCCGCCACAGGCTGAGCCGGAACACCGGGCCGGTGCGCGCGCCCTCCTCCAGCAGCCGCAGCGGGCTGGCCGTCCACTGCCACAGATGGCCGAGCACCGGCAGGCTGGGTGGCCCGGGAAGGTGGTGCGCCGGGACGGGTGTGCTCACCGGCGCCTGCCGGGCGCGGCGTCGTCGCTGGGGTAAGGGCGGCCCTTCCAGCGTGCGGTGCGCCGGAACGCGATCATGTACACCGGCAGCGCCGCGAGCGGCGTGACTGGCACGAGCGCGGCCTCGGCAGGGGCCCGCCGGCCTGTCTTGGCATTGACGAGTACCCGCTGCACCAGGCCGAGGACCGCCGCGGTGCGCCACGTCTGGCCTCGGCGGCAGGCCAGCCACGGCAGTGTGTAGGCGAGCAGGTGCCCGGCGGCGGTCGCGGCCAGCGCGAGGTCGTGACCGCCGTGGGCGGCACGCAGGCTCTTGCCGAACCCGTGCACGGACTCCCGGTACCCGTTATACATCCGCGCCCCGACCAGGTCGCCACCGAGAGCGAGACCGAGGCGGAGTGCCGCGCCGCGGGCGCGGCGCGCTAGCACGAGATCCTCGTTCAGTTCGCCGGCCACGGCGGCGTGCCCGCCCAGCCGGTCGTAGGCGGCGCGGCGGAAGATCAGCAGCTGCCCGTTGGCTGTGGCTGCCGAAGGGACCGGCAGCCGCAGCAGGTGATGGGGCAGGAACGCCAGCAGGACATCATCGATGAGCGGGACGAGCAGCCGTTCGCCCAGCGTGACGGTGTGCTGGCGGGGAAACACGGAGAACACGTCGGCGCGCTGCGCGCACGTCTGCGCCCAGCACGCATTCAGCGCCCCCGGGGCCAGCAGCACATCAGCGTCGCAGAAGGCGAGCAGGTCGCCTCGCGCGGCGTTGGCGAGTTGCTGGCAGGCCCAGTTCTTGCCGGTCCATCCAGCCGGTGGCGGCATGCCGCTGACCAGCCGCACCCGCGGGTCGGCCGCGGCGGCGCGGCGCACCACCGCGGCTGTGGCGTCGCTGGACTGGTCGTCGAGCACCACGATCTCGGCGGCGTCCTGGGCGAGCAGCCCGGCCAGCGCGGCCGGTAGCCGCCCTGCCTCGTCGCGCGCGGGAACCAGCAGGGAGGTGGCCGGCCGGGCTGGCGATCCGGGCGGTGCCTGCGGCGGGTGCGGGCCGGCCGTCTGGTGCCGCAGCGTAGGGAACGCGATGAGGTTGACCAGCACGCCGGCCAGCTTGACGGCGTGGAACGCGACGACCAGGCGGGCTAGTGCGGACGCCATGGCAGCAAGGTGCGCGCGGCGTTGACGCGTTGATCCCAGCTTCGCCGCCCGGGCATCACGGGGCAGAAGCCAGGCAATGGGCGCTCTGGCTGTGACCGCGCATTGAGCCGGCCCAGGTCGGCCAGGTCCTCGCGGAGCCGTTCCCGCAGCCGCCCGGTGACCTCCGGGGCCGGGCCGCCGGCGTCGATCGGGCTGAACACCACGTAGGCCTCCGGGTATTGGTTACCGCGCAGCAGCACCCGCACCGTCACCGAGCACAGCTGGGCGGGCGCCCGCGCCGCGAACCAGGCCGCGCCGGGCGCGAGCGGGCCTGGTGGCCCGGCGGGAAGCAGCCGGCCTTCCGGGTAGACGACAAGCACGGCGCCGCCGCGCAGCGCGGCAAGAGCGGTACGCAGTTCATCGGTGCCCACGATGCCGGCGCGCCGGGTAAACCGGTACCGGTGCACGGTGGCGGCATCGGCCAGCACCACCATGCGGCGCCCGGCGCCGGTAATCAGTTCGCCGGCGATGAACGGATCCCACCAGCTGTGGTGGTTGGCGGCCCATATCACCGGGCCGGCCGGCAGCCGGCCGCGCGCCCAAACACCGGCCAGCCCGCCGCGTGCGGTCAGCCGTAGCGCGGCGAGCAGCACTGAACGGCGGGCTTCCTCAGTCATGGGCGGGCTCCGCGACTGCCCGTTCCCACAGCGCGAGGGTCAAGGTGATCATGGCGAACGCGAACCCGAAGTCCTCGACCGGGATGTCCCACGGCCACCGCAGCCCGGAGATGGCCGCCGGGTGGTACAGCACGATCGGCGCGGAGAGCTTGGTCAGCCAGCCGTCCACCGGGACCTGGAACGAGAGCGTGATCGCGATCGTGGCCCAGAACCTGCCCCGCCGCAGGATCCCGGTCCGCAGCACCGTGAGCTCCACGGCCACGACCGCGGCCGCCACGCAGATCGCGCCGATGGTATAGGCGCCGGTCATTAACGTGCCCTCCGGCCGAGGGCTTCGTAGGTGAGCAGCGCGCAGATCGGGACGACGAGGAAGAACAGCCACTCCTCGATGGGCAGGCCCGCCATCCGCAACCCCAGGATGTAGCGCTCGCTGTACCACCAGTCCCCGTGGCGCACAGCGATCAAGTCCCATCCGGCGAACACCGCCACCACCGGCGCGAGGGTGCTGAGCAGTGCTTTCGGGCGGCGGTACACGCGGGCGCCACCGACGATCTCCAGGGGCAGCGTCACCGCGAGACAGAACCCGAGTAGCAGCAGATACTGCCAGGCATCCATGGCGCTCCCTTCACCGTGCGCGGGCCGGCTGGGCGGTTTCCCGGCGCATCGCCGCTGCCCACCGGCTGGCCAGGATGCCCCGCGGCGGCACGGACCACACCGGCTCGGTGCGGTATCCCCGCGCGGCGAGGATGGTGTTGGCGGCCCCGATGCCGGTGACGGCGGCGCGTTCCATGAGCGCGGCGGGGAACGGTGCCGCGACCCAATCACCGGCCAGCGTCAGCCCGGGGACGGTGGTGCGCGCGCCGGGGGTGGTGGCATGCCCGCCGACCGGGAACCCGGCCGCGTCGGTGCCGACGTGGCAGTGCTCATCGACCCGGCGCAGGGTCCGGGTCTCCGGCCACAGCTGGCCCAGTTCGGTCAGCATCGAAGCACCGAGTTCGCTGGCGGCGACGCCGGGCGGGCAGGCGTAGGCGTGCAGTTCGATCACTGATCCCCCGGTGCGCTCGTGCCAGTTCCGCGCTCCTGCCTCGAAGCGGTGATACAGCGTGACCGAATCGAGGACACCGGGATCGGCGATGCTGGTGAACTGCGCGCGTTCCGGGCGGACGTCGCCGTCCAGCCAGTACCGCGCGACCGCGTACGGCGGCCCGGTCCGGGGCTGGACCGCGACGGCGGCCAGCCGCTGATCACCGGATGTGACGCAGGGTGAAGCAGCAAGGATCCGCGCCGCCGCCCCGGCGTCGGTGGCCAGCACCACCTCGTCGGCGCTGAGGGTGGCGCCGGCCGCGGTGTGCACCCGCCAGTGCCCGGCCGGATCGCGGTCGATCGCACTGACCGGGGTGCCGGCCTGAATCCTCGCCCCCCGCTGTTGCAGGTAGCGGCTCAGTGGCGTCCAGATGGCGTGCTGGTAGTCGGCGTGCGGCGCGTCCATGCCGAGGCCCTCGGGATTGGCGAGGAAGTAGAAGTGGAACATCGCCACCAGTTCGGCGGCGGACATCGAGGTGGCGTCGTTGAAGAAGGAGTGCGCGAAGACGTCGAACAGCATCACCCGGGCGCGCTCCGTCAACCGCAGTGCGGCCAGCAGTTCCTCGGCGCTGATTTGGTCGAGGTGGGCGTAGGTTTGCTCGGCGTCGAATCCCAGCAGGCTGAGGCCGACCGTGTGGTCGGCGCGGGCCAGTTCGCGCAGCCGCAGGCTGGGCGAGCGGAGGGTGAGCGCGAGGATGCTCAATGGCGGGGCGGGCGGGAGCCGGTCGAACTCTTCGTCCGGCCAGCTCTCCGAGATAACCGGGTAGCTGCCGAGCGGGTGCAGCAGAGGCGCCCCCCTGGTGCCGATCCGGTCCAGGATCTGCCGCCAGTTGTAGTACTGCCGGAAGAAGCCGTGAAACCCGTGGTCCACCCAGTGCACGGTGCCGTCGGGAAGAGTGCGCGGATGCGCGCTCAGCCGGCCGCCGAGCCGGTCGGCGGCTTCGCAGATGACGACGGGGATACCGCGTTCGGCGAGGACCACGGCGGCCGACGCCCCGGCGATGCCGCCGCCTGCCACGACGACCCGCGGGTGGCCGGTTACCGGCCCACTGGGGCCCGATGGGGCGCTGGCCAGGTACGGGCGCATTCCCGCCACGCGTCCCACCAGCCTGGACACCGGCACCATGATGCTCACTGCTGCCGGTCCGTGGCGGTTATGGCCAGGCTCCGCAGGCCAGCCGCAACCCGTGGTGGCGGAGCCGCGCGGTCCACGATGGCACAAGCGGCGTGGACATTGTGGCGGATCTTCCGCTCGACACGGTCCCGCACTCCGGATCGGATGAGCTCGCCGGTGAGTTCGGCGATGTCTGCGCGAGTGAGCGCGGGCGTGCCGGCCAGGGCCAGCAGCGCCTGCCCGCGCGGCGGCAGCATGCCCGCGGCATACGCGAGCAGCTGGGTAGGCTTGCCGCAGGTGAGGTCGTCTCCTACTGGCTTGCCGGTCCGCCGCGGGTCACCGAACACGCCGAGCAGGTCATCGCGGAGCTGGAACGCCTCACCGACCAGGTCACCGTAACGCGTGAGATCGGCCGGCAGCTGGGGGGCGCCGGTGAGCGCGGCGCCCAGGCGCAGCGGACCGGTGACCGTGTAGCGCCCCGACTTCAGCAACGTGGTGGTCCGCGCCACCTCGAGGGATCGGTCCTGCCGCGCCGCCCCGGCCAGGTCGGTGAACTGGCCGAGCACCAGCTCATCGACCATCCCGCTCCACACGGTCAGCGCGGGTGCGGGCAGCGCTGCGGCGAGCCGGCCGGCGATAGCGAACGCGAGGTCGCCGGTGAGCAGCGCCATGGCACGGCCATAGCTGTCCGGGTGGCCGGCCCAGCCATGCCCGCGATGCTGCCCGGCGATCTCCCGGTGCAGCGCGGGCCGCCCCCGGCGGGTTTCCGAGTTGTCCATGAGATCGTCGTGAATGAGCGCGAAAGCGTGCAGCAGTTCCAGCGCCGCGCATGCCTGCAGCAGCAGGGGGGCGGCGCCCTCCCCGGCGATGGCATGACCCCAGTAGCAGAACCGGGGCCGCAGCGCCTTGCCGCCTTCGAGGTAAGCCGCGAGCGCCTGCAGCGGGTCCGACCATGGCGCGCCTTGTTCCTTCCAGGCGGTCCGCTCCCCGTCCAGCAGATCATCCAGGTACGGCCGCAGCTCGCGGTCGATGAACCTAATGTCGGACCGGCCCGGGACGGCGCCGTCCTGGTACACAGCCGCGGTCATGCTGACCTCGCCAGTTCCCGCACCACCGCGACCGCCCGCTGGCGGCGCGGGACGACGGCGCGCCCAGCCAGGACGTCGCAGCCGGCCTGCTCGATGCGGTCGAGGATCGCCCCGTAGACGGCGTAAGCCAGCCGGATACACCGGCGGGACCGGGGCGGCAGCACCGCCAGGCCGGGCACGGCGTTGCGGTAATGGGTGCGGGCCCGCGCTATCTCAAATGCGATCAGCCGTCGCACGGCCGGGCTCGCCGACACGGCCGCGAGATCACTCCAGTCCACCCCGAACCGTTGCAGGTCCGCGGCGGGCAGGTAGACCCGGTCGCGGGCCAGGTCTTCGGCGACATCGCGGATGAAGTTGGTGAGCTGGAACGCCAGGCCGAGCTGACGGGCCGATCCGCGCGCCGCGGCGAACGCCGCCATGGGCACGGGCCCTGGCCCATCATCCGGGGCCAGCAGGATCGGCAGCATCATCGTGCCAATCACGGCCGCCGACCCCTTCATGTACTCGAGCAAGGCGCTGTAGTCGGCGTAGCTGCGGACATGCAGGTCCATCCGCATGCTGGTGAAGAAACTGTCGAAGTCGGCCAGCGGCAGGTTGAACGACGCGATGGTGTGCTGCACGGCGAGGAGGACCGGCTCGGTGGGCGTTTCCCCGCCTTCGACCGCGGCGTAGAACTGGCCGGCCCACTGGCCGAGCCGCTGCGCGCGTTCCGGCCCGGGCGGGGGGGATTCCGCGCCACCGATCGCATCGACGATGTCATCGGTGTAGCGGGTGAAGCCGTACAGGGCATGCACGTGCCGGCGCTTCCAGGCCGGCAGCACCCTGGTCGCCAGGTAGTAGCTCCGGCCATGCCGGCGGTGCAGGTCCCGGCAACTGGCGTACGCGGCGTCCAGTCCGGACACCTGCGGCGTGGAATCGGTCATCAGGTTCGCCGCCTCAACTAAATCGACGCAGATTTCGATTCAAACTAGCTCGGTAGTAGCCTGGGCGCAAATCAGCAGTCAACCGGGCGGGACGCGCCCGGACGGAGGTGCCCGATGCGGACCGTTACTGGCCCTACCGACAACGTCGTCATCGTGGGGGCCGGGCTCGGCGGCCTGGCCTGCGCTCTGCGGCTAGCCGGTGCCGGGCGGCAGGTGACGGTGCTGGAGCAATCCGACGGCCCGGGCGGCCGGATGGGGTGCCTGACCCTGGATGGGTACCGGTTCGACACCGGTCCCACCGTGCTGACCATGCCGGACCTGCTGGCGGAGACGCTGGATTCCGCCGGTGAGCGGATGTCCGACTGGCTGGATCTCATCCGGCTGGACCCGGCCTACCGGGCACACTTCGCCGACGGGTCGGCGCTGGACATACGGGCCAGCACGGCGGACACGGCCGCAGAAATCGCCCGCCTGTGCGGGCCACGTGAGGCCGACGGCTACCTGCGTTTCGCCGAATACGCACGCAAGCTGTATCACCTGGAGTGGAAGCGGTTCATCGACCGCGACTTCGACCACCCGTGGGATCTGGTGAGCGCGGACCTGGCCCGGCTGGCGGCGTACGGCGGATTCCGCCGGCTGTCGGCCAAGGTCGGGCAGTTCCTGCACGATCCGCGCACCCAGCGGGTGTTCTCGTTCCAGTCGCTGTACGCCGGCGTGCCGCCGCATCGCGCGCTGGCGCTGTACGCGGTGATCTCCTATATGGACACGGTCGCGGGCGTCTACTTCCCGCGCGGGGGGATGCACGCGGTCGCCACCGCGCTCGCTGGCGCGGCCGTCAAGCACGGGGTGGCCATCCACTACGGCCGCGAGGTGACGGCCGTGGAGGTCAGTGGATCGCGGGCCCGGGCGGTGCGCACCCGCGACGGTGACCGCATTCCGGCCGACGTCGTAGTGCTCAATCCCGACCTGCCAGTGGCCTACCGCGACCTGCTGAACCGCCCGCTGCGGCGGCGACTGCGCTATTCCCCCTCCTGTGTCGTGATGCACCTCGGCGCCGCGAGGGCCTACGCCGGCGCAAGCCACCACAACATCCACTTCGGGAACGCCTGGCGTGCCACCTTCGACGACATCACCCGGCGGGGCCGGGTCATGTCCGACCCGTCGCTGCTGGTTACCAATCCCACCCGCACCGACCCGGGGCTGGCCCCCCTGGGCAGCGAGGTCTACTACGTGCTGGCCCCAGCCCCCAACCTGGAAGCGGGACCCGACTGGTCACGCGCAGGCCAGGCGTACGCCGACGACTTGCTGGACGTGCTGGCCACCCGCGGTTACCCCGGCCTGGGTGAGGCGGCGCAGGTGCGGCACGTCGTCACACCGGCTGACTGGGCGGAGGCCGGGATGGCGGCCGGCACGCCGTTCGCCGCGGCCCACACATTCCTCCAGTCGGGCCCGTTGCGGCCCGGTAATCTCGCGCCGGGACTGGACAATGTGGTGTTCGTCGGTTCCGGGACCCGCCCGGGAGTTGGCGTTCCGATGGTCTTGGTGTCCGCCCGGCTCGCAGCCGAACGGATCGGCCCGCAGCATGGCCGGAAGGATGGGTGAAGCTCCGTGCCGGATACCGGCCTGAGCGCGGGGGAGGCCGCCCGCCGGATAGGCGTCGCCGCCACCACCATCCGCACCTGGGACCGCAGATACGGCCTCGGCCCGTCATACCGCCAGCCCGGGCGGCACCGCCGCTACAGCGAGCACGACCTGGCCCGGCTGGAACTGATGCGCCGGCTCACCGTCGATGGGGTCGCTCCGGCCGAGGCCGCCCGCATCGCCAAGGCGGCCCGCACCCCCTCGGGCCAGCCGCCCCCCGACGCCACGCCGGGTCCCGCCAAGCGGCCGGCCCGGCGTACGGCCGCGCACCCGCCAGGCACCGCCAAGGGCCTTCGCCGCGCCGCGCTCGCCCTCGACCCCGCCGATGTGAACCGATTGCTGGACCTCGCGCTATCCGACGGGGTGGTGCGCGCCTGGACCATGGTCATCGCGCCCGCCCTGCGCGACCTGGGCGGCCAATATTCACGAGCCGGCCGCTATATCGCGGCTGAGCATCTGCTGTCTGGTGCGGTCTCCACCGCACTGGCCCGGGTGCCACGGCCGCATACCCGGCCCCAGATCCTGCTCGCGTGCGCGCCGGCCGAACAGCATAGCCTCCCGCTCGAAGCGCTCGCTGCCGCGCTCGCGGAGAGCGGTGCCGGCAGCCGGATGCTGGGCGCCCGGGTGCCCACCAACGCCTTGCGGGACGCGCTGGTCCGTACCGGCCCGGCCGCCGTCCTGATCTGGGCCCACGCACCGGCCACCGCCGACTATGAGCAGATCGGCGCGGTCGCGCGGACCCGGCCACGCCCGGCGCTCGTGGCCGCCTGCGGACCCGGCTGGGATCCCGGGTCGGTGCCGGACGGCGTCACGGTGCTGACCAGCTTCCGGCAGACCCTTGCCACGCTGACCCGGCGGCCCTGACGCCATCCGGCCGCCCGCGGGACTGGCCCGGGCGTCGCGGTAGTCTCCTGTGTTCATGCGCCTGCAGCTGCACTGGTATCACCAGGACGGGGTGCGGCTGCCGGTTGCGCTGTGGTGTCCCGGCCCCGGCTACCGGATGATTTCCAGCGGCGTCGCGGGCGGCGGGATCGGGCCACGCGAATGGGTGCTCAACGCGCAGGTACCGGCCTCCTACCGCCGGCTGGATCCGGCCGTGCACCTAGCTGAGCTGGCGGCCGGCCTGGGCCTGGCGGGCGAGGGCGTCGGGCTGCTCACCGCGGCCAGCGTGCGCGATGTAGTGCAGCGCGAAGACGACGGGGTCCGGGTGGCGGCCACGGTCGGCCTGCGCCTCCCGACCTGGGCCGCGGCGCCAGCTGGCCCGGCCGATCGCGGATCGTCGGCGGCCAGGCCGCCCGGCACCATCAACATCATCGTGTCGGTTCCGGTACCGCTGCGCGACGCGGCCTATGTCAACGCCGTCATGACGGCGACCGAGGCCAAAACCCAGGCCGTGCTGGCGGCAGGCTTCCGCGCTACCGGCACGGCCTCGGACGCCATCTGTGTGGCCGCGCCGGTAGCGGGCGAGCCCGCGGACTTCGCCGGGCCGCGCTCGCTGTGGGGTGCGCGGATCGCCCGCGCGGTGCATTACGCTGTGCACACCGGCGCGCTGCGCTACCCCCGCGACGGCAGCTCCGAGTAGTCCCGGGTAGCCAATGGTGCGGCTGCTTCGATACGACACCGCAGCCAGGTTCGTGCCCGGCATCCGGCACTCGCAACCGAGCACAGGTCCATGGCCGGGGCCTCGATGGCCTTCAGGCCGTGTGCGTGGGCCAGCGTGCCGAACAGCTCCATGTACCTGACCGGGTCCTGCTGCTCGCTGGCCGGCGTCTGCGACCACTCCTCGGGGTCGTACATGACCCACTTGTACGGGTAGGTGATCGCGCCGCTGGCGATGTCCGAGCTGAACTGGGCGTAGGACGTGTAGTCCAGCACCGGCGTCGTGGCCTATCCGGCCTGCACCGGCGTCTTGACCAGGCTGGCCCCGGCTCCGAATGCGGTCGGGGTGTTGGAGAAGTGCGAGGCGGTGGCCGAGTCGGTCTGGCTCAGCGACTGGATGTTGCTGCCGGTCATCATCCAGGCCGGCTTGGCCGCCGCGTTCGCGGCCCCGCCGGACAGCAGGCTCAGCGTGGCCCCGGCCACCAGCGCGGCGCCCGCGGCGGCGGTGATCGTGGCCAGCGGCGGCCGGCCGCGAATACGGGCCAGCGAGGAATTCGGGTGATGAGAATTGGTGTAGGTGGAAGGCATGACAGCTCCTGTTAGCTAGCGCGACTCAGTGCGTTATGCCAACAGTCTTGAAAAATCGCCGTCCGCGCCCCAGAGAATAGCGGCCTGTCCTGGCCGGGGAATTCCGCCCGGTCCGTTTGCCACCGGGCCGGGCCTGCCCATGCCTAACGGCCCGGCCCCGCCGGGCGCACCGGCCCGGGCCATAAGTCCCTAGGGCGCGCTGACTGGCAACGAGGAGCAGACGCTGGCTGGCTGGTTGCTGGTCATCTTGCAGATGGCGGCAGTCATGTAGTTCGCCGCGCCGAGCGCGCCCTGAGCGATCGCGCTGGACGGGTCGTGCAGCGCGGCGGCGATCTGCGCCCAGGTCTTGCCCTGCAGCACCTGCGGATCGTAGATCGGCGAGGTGATCATGTATTTGCCGCCGAAGTAAATGAACGGGTAGGAGTTCGCGTCGTACTTGTCCCAGATGGCCTGCTGCTGCGTGCTGGTTGACTGCAGCGGCGTGCGGTTCACCGTCTCGTTCTCCACCGGGGTGAACGTCAGGTACTTGCTGGTGTAGCCCGCCCGGTAGAACGTCAGCGTCGCGGTGTCCGGGTAGGCGTCGGTGCCGGAGGAGTGGATGCCGCGCAGCGGCGTGGTGAACGACCCGAACCGGCTCAGCGCGACCGCCATCGACCAGCGCAGTTCGGCGCAGTAGGGGCAGAACTCGGCTCCGATGTACAGCATCTCCGGCTTGCCGTTACTGGCCAGCGGGGTACCGGTGATCGCCTTGACCGGATCCGTGTTAAATGACCGGACCGAGCCGCTGCCCACCGTGGCTAGCGCACTGGCCGGCACGCTGGTCACCAGCCGGGCCACGCTGGCGGGCAGCACCGTGCCGCCCGGGGAGCTGGTCTTGGCCGGCTTCTTCCCGGCGCTGAGCACGACGAAGACCACCACCACCACGACGACCAGGACGATGATGCCGCCGGTGAGCAGGATCCGGTTACGGATCTGCTGGCGCCGGGCCGCGGCGCGCTGCTCGGCGATCCGGGCCCGCGCGCGCTGCTGGCTGGCGCGCGTCCCCTTGCTCATACCTGCACGCTACCGGGAGGGCGCAACAAGCTCGCCATCCCCACCCGCGACACCATCTGCCACAACAAGGCAGCGGGCGGGGTGCGTGCCCCCGGACAAGAATTCGCTGGCCAACCTTATTTTGGCCACCTTTTCAACCTCTTTGCCGAACGCTAGTGCCCGCGACTCGGCCTTATCAGCGCCGGCGTTCACCGGAAAGCCAGATCACAGACGCCGGAAGTTTTTGTCATTCCTGATTCAGCATCTTCCTGGCTGGGGACCTCATCCCTGCCGGGTGACGCGCACTCACCTGGTACCGGCGAAGACTTAGCGGCACGCGATTACCGAAAAGCACGAGATTCCCGGGACGCGAGTGATGAGTGCTGAAAATGACCGGGTGGCCAGTTTCGGGCGCCTTGAGGACGGGCTGCGGCAGGCAGGCGACTGGTACCTGTGGGGCCCGTACGTCAGCGAGCGGCAGTGGGGCACGGTCCGCGAGGACTACAGCCCGGACGGCGAGGCGTGGGCGTTCCTGCCGCACGACTGGGCCCGCTCGCACGCCTACCGGTGGGGCGAGGACGGCCTGGCCGGTTTCTGCGACGTCGAGCAGCGGCTGTGCCTGGGCCTGGCCCTGTGGAACGGCCGTGACCCGATCCTCAAGGAGCGGATCTTCGGGCTGACCGGGGCCGAGGCCAACCACGGCGAGGACGCCAAGGAGTACTGGTGGTACCTGGACGCGCTGCCCAGCCACGCCTGGAACCGATGGCGCTACCACTACCCGCAGCAGGCGTTCCCGTACGAGGACCTGCGGGCCGAGAACGGCCGCCGGGGCAAGCACGACCCGGAATACGAACTCATGGATACCGGCGTGTTCGACGCCGGTTACTGGATCACCGAGGTGCACTACGCCAAGGCCGCCCCCACCGACCTGCTGATGGTGATCAGCGTGACCAACGCGGGCGCCGGCACCGACACGCTGCACGTGCTGCCGACCGCGTGGTTCCGGAACACCTGGTCCTGGGACCCCGGCGCGGCCAAGCCGGAGATGACCGCCACCGGCAACGCATCGGTCCAGGTGGAGCACCCATACCTGGGCACCCTGGAGCTGCTGGCCGACAAGGGGCCGGACGGCACCGAGCCGGAACTGCTGTTCTGCGAGAACGAGACCAACGTGGCCCGGCTGTACGGCGCGCAGCCCGAGACGCCGTATCCCAAGGACGGGATCAACGACCACGTGCTGCACGGCGCGCCGGCCGTCAACCCGGACCGGCGCGGCACCAAGTGCGCCGCCTGGTACCGGGTGGAGGTCGCGCCGGGCGGCACCGTCGAGCTGCGGCTGCGGCTCCGGCCGCGCAAGGCCCGGGCCGCGGCCGCGTTCGGCCAGACGTTCGGCCGGACGATTGCGGCCCGGCGGAAGGAAGCCGACGAGTTCTACGCCGGGCTGACCCCGCGCACGGCCAGCGAGGATGAGGCCCAGGTCATGCGGCAGGCGTTCGCCGGGCTGCTCTGGAGCAAGCAGCTCTACTACTTCGACGTGGCCCGCTGGCTGGACGGCGACCCGGCCCAGCCGCCCCCGCCGGCCAGCCGCCAGACCGGGCGCAACGCACGATGGCGGAACTTCAACAGCTTCGACATCATGTCCATGCCGGACAAGTGGGAGTACCCCTGGTTCGCCGCCTGGGACCTGGCCTTCCACTGCGTCGCGCTGGCCCACGTGGATCCGGCGTTCGCCAAGTACCAGCTGATCCTGCTGTGCCGCGAGTGGTTCCAGCACCCCAACGGCGCGCTGCCCGCCTACGAATGGGACTTCAGCGACGTGAACCCCCCGGTGCAGGCGTACGCCGCGCTGGAAGTCTTCGCCATCGACGGGGCGCGGGACCTGAACTTCCTGAACCGGGTCTTCGACAAGCTGCTGGTGAACTTCACCTGGTGGGTGAACATAGAGGACGCCGGCGGCAACAACATCTTCGAGGGCGGCTTCCTCGGCCTGGACAACATCGGCCCCATCGACCGGTCGCACCTGCCGGTGGTCGGCACCCTGGAGCAGTCCGACGCCACCGGCTGGATGGCGTTCTACGCGCTGGCCATGGCGTCCATCGCGGTCGTGCTGTACTGGAGCGGCCTGCCGGACACCGACCTGGTGCTCAAGTTCCTGGAGCACTTCGCGGCCATCACCGACGCGATCGACGACCAGGGCCTGTGGGATGACCAGGACGGGCTGTACTACGACCGGCTGCTCACCCCGGACGGCAGCGCGGTGCCGGTCAAGGTCCGGTCCATGGTCGGCATCATCCCGATGCTGGCCGCGGCCGTCATCGACGAGCGCATGCTGGAGCGGTCGTTCATGGTCAGCAAGCAGTTCGCCGACTACATCGAGCGGCACGGCCTGCAGGACCGGCAGAAACTGCAGGAGACCGGGCTGATGCGCGGCGACCCGGGCGCCCAGCGGCTGCTGCTCAGCGTGGTCGGCCTGGACCGGCTGGAGAAGCTGTTTACCAAGCTGTTCAGTGAGAGCGAGTTCCTCTCCCCGTACGGGCTGCGCGCGCTGTCCGCCTATCACCGGGACCATCCCTACGAACTGGATGTGGAAGGCTTCCACGCCACCATCGACTACGAGCCGGCCGAGTCGGCCACGGACATGTTCGGCGGCAACTCCAACTGGCGCGGGCCGCTGTGGTTCCCGCTCAACTACCTGATCTGCATGTCCCTGGAGCGGTACGCCCGGTTCTTCGGCGACGACCTCACGTTCGAGTACCCGGCCGGGTCCGGGCAGCGCAAGCCACTGACCGACATCGTCACCGACCTGCAGTCCCGGCTCATCTCGATCTTCACGACCGGCCCGGACGGGCGCCGCCCGTGCTTCGGCTGGGTGGATCGGCTGAACAACGACCCGGCCTGGAAGGACAACCTGATGTTCAGCGAGTACTTCCACGGGGACAACGCGGCCGGCCTTGGCGCGTCGCACCAGACCGGCTGGACCGGGGTGGTGGCCGACCTGATCCGGCGGCGGCACGGGGACATCCGCCCGACCGGCGACATCATCCGCGAGATGCGAGAGCAGGCCCAGCGATGACCGCGGTGGCCAGCCCGCCGGCCCGGGATGAGCTGCCGGGCAATGAGTTCCCGCTCGGCGCCACCCCGGCCGCGGGCGGCACCAACTTCGCGGTGGCCTCCGGCATCGCCGACGCGGTGACGCTGTGCCTGTTCGACGACGCGGGCCAGGAGACCCAGGTCCCGCTGCGCGACTACGACGCCGGCGTCTGGCACGGTTTCGTCCGCGGCGTCGGTCCCGGCCAGGCCTACGGCTACCGGGTGGCTGGGCCATATGACCCGGCCCGCGGCCTCTATTGCAACCCGGCCAAGCTACTCCTCGACCCCTACGCCAAAGCGATCAGCGGGGCAGTGGCGTTCGGCCAAGAGGTATTGGGCTATTCCGGCGGTGACCTGGCCACGGCCAGCACGCTGGACTCGGCCGGCCACATGCCGCGCAGCCTGGTGGTGGATCCGGCGTTCCGCTGGGCGGATGCCGCGCCGGTGTGGCGCCGCTACTCGGACACGGTCATCTACGAGATGCACGTCAAGGGGTTCACCATGCGGCACCCCGGGGTGCCGGTGCAACTCCGCGGCACCTACGCCGGGCTGGCCCACGAGGCGTCGCTCAGCTACCTGACCGGCCTGGGGGTGACCGCCGTCGAACTGCTGCCGGTGCACCAGAACGTGCCGGAATCTTTCCTGCCCGCGCGCGGGCTGACCAACTACTGGGGCTACAACACGATCGGCTACTTCGCGCCCAACCACGGCTACTCCGCCGCGGTCCGGGCCGGCCAGCCGGGCGGCCAGGTGGCCGAGTTCAAGACCATGGTGGGCGCGCTGCACCAGGCAGGCCTGGAAGTGCTGCTCGACGTGGTGTTCAACCACACCGCCGAGGCCGGTGCGATGGGTCCCACGCTGTGCTTCCGCGGCCTGGACAACCCGGCCTACTACCGGCTCGACCCGGCCGACCCGGGCCGCTACATCGACACCACGGGCTGCGGGAACTCGCTCAACGCCGGGAACCCGCGGACCTTGCAGCTGATCATGGACTCGCTGCGTTACTGGATCACCGAGATGCACGTGGACGGCTACCGGTTCGACCTGGCCCCGACGCTGGCCCGGCCGGACGGCGGCTTCGACCAGGTATCGGCGTTCTTCGATCTGGTCTCCCAGGATCCGGTGGTGTCCCAGGTCAAGCTCATCGCCGAGCCATGGGACGTGGGCCAGTTCGACAGTTACGACCTCGGCCGGTTCCCGGCGCTGTGGCGGGAGTGGAACGGGAAGTACCGGGACAGCATGCGCGACTTCTGGCGCAGCCATCCGATCGGCATCGGCGAGTTCGCCACCCGGTTCTGCGGCTCATCCGACCTGTACGGCGGCGGCGGGCTGGCCCGGCGGCGGCCCACCGCGTCGGTCAACCTGATCACCGTGCACGACGGGTTCACGCTGCGCGACCTGGTCTCCTACGACGGCAAGCACAACGAGGCCAACGGCGAATCGAACCGGGACGGCACCGACGACAACCGGTCCTGGAACTGCGGCGTGGAGGGCCCGGCCACCGACCCGGCGGTGCTGGCGCTGCGCGGGCGGCAGTCCCGGGCCATGCTGAGCACGCTGCTGCTGTCGTTCGGCGTGCCGATGCTGCTGGCCGGGGACGAGGCGGGCCGCACCCAGCAGGGCAACAACAACGCCTACTGCCAGGATAACGAGATCACCTGGCTCGACTGGTCCAGTCAGGACAAGGAGCTGCTCGACTTCACCCGGCGGCTGATCGCGTTCCGCAAAGACCACCCGGTCTTCCGCCGCCGCCGCTACCTGGCCGGGGTGGAGGCGGCCGAACTCGGCTGGTTCACCGTGGCCGGCGCGCCGATGACCGGCGCCGACTGGGCTGACCCGGACGCGCTGTCGCTCGGTATCTACCTGGACGGGTCGGACGCGCCGGACCGGGCGCAGGACGGCACGCTGATGGTGGATGACGACTTCCTGGTGCTGATCAACGCGTGGTGGGAGCCGCTGGACTTCGTCATCCCCGCTGGAACCCGGGACGGGCAGCAGTGGCGGCCGGTGCTGGACAGCTACGACCTGACCTCTGCGGGGGCGTCCGGGGCGGGCACGCCGCTCGGGGCCGGTGACCAGGTCCCGGTCGGCCCGCGCTCGGTCCGCGTGCTGCGCGGCCTGCACCGCGGCTGATCCCCCGGCCGGCCCGCTGGCCTAGTGCGGCCCGCTGCCCTTGGCTGGCCGCCGGCTTCCGGCTCGGATACCGTTGCCCCGTTGTGATCCAGAGGGGGGATGGGGCCATGGACAAGGATCTGGCTCAGCAGGTCGTCGAGGTTGCCCGGCGGGTGGTGGCCGGCGGCGCGATCTCGGCCAACGGACACGGCAATGTGAGCCTCCGGGTGCCTGGCGCCGAGGAGATGTACTTCACCGCGGGACCGTCGCTGCGGGATCACCCGGTCTCCGCGGTGGTGCGGGTCGGGCTGGACGGAACCCTACTGGAAGGCGACCTGCCGCCCATCCAGGGCGCCGTGGTCGCCATGCACACCGCCATGTACGCCGACCACGAGGATGTCGGCTGCGTCGTGCACACGCATTCGCCCTACGCCACCGCCTACGCGGTGGCCCAGCGGCCCATCGGCTGCTGGGTGGAGGCGCTGGCCATGTTCGGCCTGGCGTCCGGCGTGCCGGTGGCCGGCTACGGGCCGCGCGGCTCGGCCGAAGCCATTGCCAACATCCGGGCCGCGGTCACCCCGGGCGTCCCGGCCGTGCTGCTGGCCAATCACGGCGTCCTGGTCTTCCATCGCACCCCGGACCTGGCTCTCCTAATCGGCGGGGTGGTCGAGGAGGCGGCGCAGGCGGGCATCAACAGCGCTTCGCTGGGCGGCCCGGCGGAAATCCCGGCTGACATGCGGGCGGCGGCCCTGCAGCGGGCCATGACGTTCGAAAGTCAGGGCACGGTGCATGCTTAAACCGTGCTTGGTCACCGGCGCTGCCACCGGCGACTGACGGTGCCGCCCGCTACTGTGCTGCCCGTGGCAGCTGACCTCTTCGACTCACGGCCCACCCGGACGAGGAAGGCCGACGTGCCGGTGATGCTCGACCGGACCCGCGATGAGCTGCCCGCCATCCAGCGGCTGTGGCCCCGGTTCGAGGAACTGGTCGGACTGGACGGGCGCAAGATGTACGCCATGGTCGACACCCAGGGCGGCACCTATGCCGCGTGTACTCCGGTCCGGGACGGCGACGACCCGGACCGGCTCGGGCTGGAGACCGGCACGCTGCCGGGCGGCTGGTACCTGCGGGCGCTGATCGCCGGCGACCCGCCCGCCCTGTACGCGCGCATCGGCCCGGCCATGCAGGCGCTGACCCGGCTGGCCCTCCCCGCCGACCCCGGCCGCCCGCTGGTCGAGTACTACCGGCGGCACGACGAGATCGAGCTATGGGTCCCGGTCCCATGAGCCTGACGCTGTGTGTACTGCTGTGGGCGCGACCCGGCACGGAAGCTGGTCTGATCTCGTACGAGGACGAGGTCCTCAGCCTCGTTCCCGGGCACGGCGGCCGGGTGCTGCAGCGGGCCCGGGGCAGCGGGGCGGACGGGCAGCCGCTGGAGATCCAGGTGCTGGAGTTCCCGTCCGCCGCCGCGCTCGACGCCTACATGCAGGACGGCCGCCGGACGTCGCTGGCCGCCCAGCGGGACCAGGTCGTGGCCCGGACTGAGGTCATCCAGGTCCAGCTGGTCCCGCCCGGTCCCGGGCCGTGACCTGACTCACTCGCCGGTCTCGCCGTCCAGCGACTCGCGGATCAGGTCGGCGTGACCGTTGTGCCGGGCGTACTCCTCGATCATGTGGGTGAGGATCCAGCGCAGTGAGACACGGTCCCTGCCCTCCCACGCCGGATGGGTCTGGCTGAGCGCCTTGTCCGCGCCGGAGCTGAGCAGGGCCTCGAGCACCGCCCGGGACCGCCCAACCCGCTCCGCCCACAACGCGCGCAACTCGTCGCCGGAGTCACTGGCCGCGGTGCGCCACTCCCAGTCCGGGTCGGCCTTCCAGTCCACGCTGCCCCACGGCTCGGGGTCGGGCTGTTCGGCCGCCACCTGGGTGAACCAGCCATCCTCGACGCAGGCCAGGTGCTTGAGCATGCCGCCCAGCGTCATCGTGCTCGGTGGTCGCGCCACCCGCAGTTGCTCGTCGCTCAGCCCGCGGCACTTCCACGCCAGCGTGGCGCGCTGGTAGTCCAGGAAGCCGGTCAGCGTGGCTACCTCGCCCGCGTCGTGCGGCGGCTCCGGCCGCCCGTGCTCGTCCGTCTGGTTCTCATCCATGACCGCCACGCTAGCCCCCGGTGCCGTCGGTGCATGTTGATGCCCGGGTCTGCGTCAGCATATGCTGACGCAATGCAGTCAGTCCTAGACATCGCCGAGGGCGCGGCCAGCAACGACCCGGAGGTCGGGCTCCGGGCGGTGGCGGCGCTCCGGGCGCTCACCGAACGCCTGGAGATCCTTCAGGTGGACAATGCGCGCAAGCTCGGCTGGTCCTGGCAGGAGATCGCGGAGCGGCTGGGCGTCACCAAGCAGACCGTGCACCGCAAGCACGGCAAGCGGGCCTGCCGCCGGTAGCGGCCAGGGCCGGCTCCGGCGGCCTGTCGATTTCCGGCGAGTATGTTCGTCGAGTGGGTAGGACGATCAATAATGCGACTGCGCCGATGATGCGCCGGGGGAAGCACCAGCACTGGTCTTACAGGGGGAGTCATGCCTAACCGCACCAGCTATGCCCAGGGCACGCCGAACTGGGTTGACCTGCAAACCACCGATACGCAGGCCGCGAAGGCGTTCTACGGCGGCCTGTTCGGCTGGGAGTACGACGACCAGTCCATGCCCCAGGGCGGGGCCTACTCGATGGCCGCGCTGCGCGGCGAGCAGGTAGCCGCGATCGCGTCCCAGTCACCGGAGATGAAGGCGGCGGGCGTCCCGCCGGTGTGGAACACCTACCTCGCGGTCGATTCGGTGGACCAGGCCGCGGCCCAGGTCGAGGCCGCGGGTGGCCAGCTCGCCATGGCGCCGTTCGACGTCATGGACGCCGGCCGGATGGCCTTCGTCATCGACCCGTCCGGCGCCGCGGTGGCGCTGTGGCAGGCCAACAAGCACATCGGCGCCACGCTGGTCAACGAGCCCGGCGCGTTCATCTGGAACGAGCTGATCACCGACGATCCCGCGGCCGCCGAGTTCTACACCCGGCTGCTCGGCGTGACCACGTCGAAGATGGACATGGGCACCGGTGAGTACACCTTGTTCCACGTGGGCGGCGACATGGTCGGCGGCACCACCCCGCCGCCGATGCCGGGCGTGCCCAACCACTGGCACGTGTACTTCGCAGTGGACGACGCGGACGCCACCGCGGCGAAGGTCGCCGAGCTGGGTGGCTCGATCCTGGTCGAGCCGTTCGACAGTCCAGTGGGCCGGATCGCCGTAGCCCGTGACCCGCAGGGCGCCATGTTCAGCGTCATCCAGCCCGCACCGCCCGAATCCGCCTAACGCCAGTACGTGACAGTCGGGAACCACGGCGCGCCGCCGAAGGTCAAGAAGCCTAAAAGCCCCCGCCGTTCCTGAACGGACCTGCGCTCGGCTACGTGCAGAGAGTAAGTACGTGATCTGTTGCCGCGGAGGTTGTGATGCGTAGTAGATGGTGGGCGCCCGCTGGTCTGGCCAGCCTCGCCCTGATCGCCGCCGCGTGCGGCAGTTCCGCGCCGTCCAGTTCGTCTGGATCCGGTGCCGGTTCCTCCTCCTCAGCCGGGACCACGTCGTCCAGTTCGGCGCTGAAGACGGCGAAGATCGGGGGGGCCACCGTGCTCACCAACGCCAAGGGCTTCACGCTGTACTGGTTCGCGCCGGACACGGCCACCACGTCCAAGTGCAACGGGTCCTGTGCGCGCTACTGGCCACCGGTCAAGGGCCCGGTCACGGCCGCCTCAGGTGTCACCGGCAAGCTGGGCACGATCACCCGGTCCAACGGGACCAAGCAGGCCACCTACAACGGCCATCCGCTGTACACCTATGTCGGCGACACCGCTCCGGGGCAGGACAAGGGCAACGGCCTCAACCTCTCCGGCGGGCTGTGGTACGCGGTCAAGGTGGCCGGCTCGGCCGCGCCGGCCTCCAGCTCATCCGGTGGCGGCGGCGGGTACTGATCCGGCCTGAGCGGAAGGCGGGCGACCGATGACCCGAACGCTGTCCCGGCCACGTACCCAGTCGTGGCACCCCCTCATCCTCCGGGTGGCGGGAGCAGGCCTGCTCGCCGCCACCGGGGCTATTCACCTGGACCTGTACCTGACCGGCTACCGGACGATCCCGACCATTGGCTGGCTGTTCCTGCTCCAGATAATCGCGGCGTTCGGGCTGGCCGTCGCCGTGCTACTCACCGGCAGCCGGCTGGCCGTGGCGGCGGGCGCCGGGTTCGCCGTGGCCACGCTGGCCGGCTACCTGCTGTCGATCTGGGTTGGGCTGTTCGGGTTCACCGAGGTGCGCACCACGGCCGGGATCGTCGCCGGGATCATCGAGGTGGCGGCGTTCGCGGTGCTCGCGTTCATGACCGTGGCCCCGGCGGCCGGCCAGCCCGGCCAGCCCGGCCAGGCCGGGCCGCTGGACCGGCTGGTGGCCGCCATCCCGGCGGTTGGGGCCCTGATCGCCGGGGTGTGCGTCGTCGCGCTGGTGCTGCTCGGCGTGGCGGCGGGCACGGCGGGCAGTTCCAGCACGGTGGCGTCCAGCAACGGCCTCAAAGTGGTGCAGATCCGCGGGGCGAGCGTGCTGGCCAACGCGAAGGGCTTCACGCTGTACTGGTTCGCGCCCGACACCGCCACCAAGTCGGTGTGCAACGGGTCCTGCGCCGTCTACTGGCCGCCGGTCAAGGGCCCGGCCACGGGCGGGCCGGGGATACCCGGCAAGCTCGGCACGATCAAGCGGGCCGACGGCTCGACCCAGGCGACCTACGACGGCCACCCGCTGTACACCTACGTCGGCGACTCGGCGGCCGGCCAGGCCCGGGGCAACAACCTCAACCTGAACGGCGGCCTCTGGCACGAGGTCACCACCTCCGGTTAAGGCCTGCCCCGTAGATCTTTACCCTGCTGCGCGGTCCCCGGAGGGCGCCTCCCCAGCCCCCTTCACGGATGACCGCTCGCGACGGCCAAGATCCACGGGACAGGCCTGACCGCGCTGGGTCAGGCTGGCTCGGCCGGGGTGACCCCGCGCTCCGGTTCGGCGGGCACCGGCAGCAGCGGCAGCCGGACGGTGAACGCGGCACCCTCGCTCTCCTGGCTGTCCACCATGATGGTGCCGTGGTGCGCGTCCACGATGGCCTTGGTGATGGTCAGCCCCAGCCCGCTGCCCGGGATCACCTGCCGGGTGGCCGACGCCGACCGGAAGAACCGCTCGAAGATCCGCTCCTGGTCCGGGGCGGGGATGCCGATGCCGGTGTCGGTCACTGCGAGCACCGCGTGGTCGCCGTCGGTGCGCACGCTGACGTCGATCCGGCCGCCCTCCGGGGTGAACTTCACCGCGTTGGAGATGAGGTTGCCGAGCAACTGGGCGATCCGGGTCGGGTCGGCGGCGAACGTGGGCGCGTCGCCGCTGGACAGGACCAGGCTGATGTTCTTGCGCTGGGCTTCTGGCCGCATCTCGGCCACGGTGTCGGCCGCGATGGCGGCCAGGTCGGTGCTGCGCAGTTCCATGGCCAGCTGCCCGGTCTGGATCCGGGACAGGAACAGCAGGTCGCCGACCAGGCGCAGCAGCCGCTGTGCGTTGCGCTCGATCACTTCGGCGAAGTGGTCCGCGTTCAGCCCCTTGGACCGCTCGTCGCGCAGCAGCGCGATGTAGCCGATGATCGACGTCAGCGGGGTGCGCAGCTCGTGCGAGACCAGCCCGATGAACTCGTCCTTCAGCCGGTCCAGCTCGCGCAGCTGCTCGTTCTGCGCGCTCAGTTCCTTCGCCTGCGTGGCCAGTGCCTGCTCCGCCCTGATCTGGGCGGTCACGTCGCGGGAGATGCCGAACGTGCCGATGATCTGGCCATGGGTGTCCAGCAGCGGCATCTTGGTCGTGGATACCCAGGCGTCCTCGCGGCCGCTGTAGGTCTCCCGTTCCACCAGCCCCGCGATCGGTTCCCCGGTGCGGATGATCCGCTGCTCGTCGGCGAACGCGGCGGCCGCATGCTGGCTGCTGAACACGTCGAAGTCGGTCTTTCCCATCAGCTCCTCGGCGCTGCGGCCGGGCGCGTACGCGTCGATCCAGCCCTCGCTGACGAACAGGAACCGGCTCATCAGGTCCTTGAAATAGACCCGTTCCTCGGTCGCGGACAGCAGGTTGCGCATGCAGACGAGTTTGAGTTCCCGCAGCTCCTCAGGCTCCGGCCGATCCGGCGGTTGCAGGCTCATCGTGGCCAACGCACCCCCCCGAAGCAGCGCGGATGATGAGCGTGGGCGCGGGGGGCCTTCTTTGCGGTATCTCCGCAGTTCAGCTCCGCTAAACCGGCCCGAAACCAGGCTAAGCCGGCGGATTCACGCTGGCCAGGCAGACACGCGGGGACACCGGGCGGAGAGTCCGCCGGTGTCCCCGCGGCCGGTCGGCGTAGCCGGGCTGCGCGGCTGGTTAGGCGGCGCTGCCACTGCCCAGCCGGGCCGCGCGGCGGCCCAGGCTGGCCGGGCCGGCCCGCCGGGCTGACAGCAGCCGGTCCACGGCCACGGCCAGCGCCGCGGCCAGCACCGCGGCGCCCGCCGCGATGAGGGCGATCTGCCAGCCTGGCATGCCACCGACGACGACGGTGTGCACGGCGGGTGGGTGCCTGGTGAACGGGACAGTGACTGGCCCGGCCGGCCCCGGCGGAGCCGGCGGGACGATAGCTGCGAACGCGGCCGGCGCGGCCAGCGCACTGGCCGCCGCGGCGGCCAGCATGGCCACCAGGCAGGCGGCATAACGGCGAATGCGGATCATGGTGATTCTCCATCCAGTCAGGCTGGGCCGGCTGCAGCCGGCGTGAACGGGCGGTGCGTGGCTAGCTGCCTTCCTGCACCAGGTAGATCGAGTCGGCCACCAGTCCGTGCGCCTTCCGGTGCACGTCCGCGGCGGCCTCTGCGGAGGGCGCCTCAACCAGGCAGAACACCTTGCCTTCCGGCTCGTTGACCCAGTACCGCAGGTAGCGGACGTCGTATTCGCCCTGGGTCTGCAGGTCGGCCAGGTGGGCCTGGGCGACGTCGTCGCACGAGACACCCCCGGAGATGTGGTGGACGTCCATGTAGAGCGGCACGTTGCCTCCCGGTCGTGGTTATCGAGTTCACCGTGACCGTATGGCGGCGGGCCCGCGCGCCGGATCGGGAGCGGTTACCCAGTTTCCGGTCCGCACTACCTACATTCCGCACCGCTGCGACCCAATCTGAGCCAGTTGCCCGGTTGAGGCGTTATGCCTGGTAGTGCTGAGGGGTTTAGTCATGGACACTGTTACGGTGAGGCTGCTGGAACGGGACGCGCAGCTGGCATCGCTGACCGGCTATGCCAGGGAAGCGCGCGACGGGGACGGCCGCCTGGTGCTCGTCGGGGGCGAGGCCGGGGTCGGCAAGTCGGCGCTGGCCGAGCAGGCGCAGCGGGACCTGCCTGAGGCGCGCTGGTTCTGGGGTGCGTGTGACGGGCTGTTCACCCCGCGGCCACTCGGGCCGCTGTTCGACATCGCCAGCAAGCTCGGCGGCGACCTGCTGGAGCTGTGCCGGGCGGACGCGCCCCGTGAGGACCTGTTCGGCGCGCTGCTCCGCCAGGTCAGCCAGCCGGGTGAGTTGCACGTGCTGGTCATGGAGGACGTGCACTGGGCCGACGAGGCCACCATAGACCTGGTCCGGTTCCTCGGCCGGCGGCTGCGCGATGCTCGGGTGCTGCTCATCGTCACCTACCGGGACGACGGGCTGGGCCCGGACCATCCGCTCCGGGTCGCGCTCGGCGACCTGGCTACCCAGCGCTCCACCAGGCGTATCGGGCTCGCGCCGCTCACCGAGCAGGCAGTCGGTGTGCTGGCCGCGGATTCGGGGCTGGACGCCGCCGCGCTGCACCGGCTCACCGGCGGCAACCCGTTCTACGTGACTGAGGTGGTGCAGTCCGGGATGGGCGAAGTGCCGCCGTCGGCCCGGGATGCGGTGCTGGCCCGGGCGGCCCGGCTGAGCGGTACGGGCCGGGCGGTGCTGGACGCCGCCGCGCTGACCGGCGCCCGGGCCGAGCCGGCGCTGCTGGAGTCGGTCACCGGCTGCCCGCCCGCTGCCGTCGATGAGCTGGCCGCGTCCGGGCTGGTCACCGCGGACGGGGAAGGACTGGTGTTCCAGCATGAGATCGCCCGGCAGGCCGTGGCGGAAGCCGTCCCCGCGCACCGCCGGGCCGCGCTGCACACCAGCATTCTGGCCGCCCTGCAGGCGGGCGGCTGCGACGACGACACCAGGCTCGCGTTCCACGGCGAGGCGGCCGGGGACGGGGCGGCGGTGCTCCGGTACGCCCCGGCCGCCGCCCGCCGCGCCGCCGGACTGGGCGCGCACCGCGAAGCCGCCGTCCAGTACGAGCGCGCCCTCCGGTTCGCCGGCCGCCTGGAGGCCCGCGAACTGGCCGCGCTGTACGGCGCGTTCGCCTATGAGGCTGGCCTGCTGGACCGGTGGCAGGACGCGGCCGATGCCCGGCAGCAGGCGCTCGAACTGTGGCGGCAGGCCGGCGACCGGCTGCGGGAGGGTGACACGCTGCGCTGGCTGGC
Organism: uncultured Actinomycetes bacterium; assembly: GCA_963834705.1. Taxonomy (GTDB): domain Bacteria; phylum Actinomycetota; class Actinomycetes; order Streptosporangiales; family Streptosporangiaceae; genus RYN-230. The sequence goes on along the minus strand of CAWICV010000012.1, from coordinate 405,192 downwards.
CTGCAGTCTGTGCTATCTGTGCCGGGGTGGCGAGGGAGGCGAGGCCGGCGAGACGGCCATCGCCCTGCTCGAACCGCTCGGCCCGACCGCCGAGCTGGCCTCCGCCTACTCCAGCCTGGCCGCACAGCGCATGGTGACCAACGCCAACGAGGATGCGATCCAATTGGCCCGCCGGGCGCAGGCGATCGCCCGGCCGCTGGGCCTGACCCGGGTGCTGGCCGACGCGCTCAACACCGAGGCGTGCGCCAGCCACAACGCCGGTGGGGAATGGGCCGCCGCCATCCGCGAGGCACTGGACACCGCGCTGGCCGGACGGCACGAGGAGCAGGTCGGCCGGGCCTACACGAACGCATTGTCGCTGCACAACGCGGAACGCCTGTTCGCGGACGCTGAGGCCTACTTCACTGACGGCGTCCGCTACTGCGACGACCACGACATCACCACCTACGGCATCTTCCTGCGCAGCGAGTGGACCAGCGTGCTGGAGCGGACCGGGCGGTGGGACGAAGTGGCGTCGCTGAGCGCGGAACTGCTGGCCCGCGGCGGCCCGTCACCCGTGATCCGGCTCTGCCCGCTGAACGGGCTGGGCACCCTCCGGGCCCGCCGTGGCGAGCCGGAGGCCTGGACCTACCTGAACGAAGCCATCCGCTACGCGGACGCGGCGGGCGAGCCGCAGGGCATGGTCCCGGTCCGGCTGCACCGCGCCGAAGCCTGCTGGCTGGACGGCGACACCGCCGGAGCCATCCGCGAGGCTGAACTGGCCGACGACGTGGCCGCCGACAGCGACAGCTGGGACCGCGGCGCGGTCGCGGTATGGCTGCGCCGCACCGGCTCGGCCCGGCCGCCCCGCGGCCGGCTGGCCGCCCCTTACCAGGCCGAGATCGACGGCCGGTTCGCGGAAGCGGCACGGCTGTGGACCGAGCTGGGCTGCCCGTACGAGGCGGCAATGGCCCAGCTGGGCGTGGGCGGTGAGGACTCGCCCCGTACCGCGCTGCAGATCTTCACCGGGCTGGGCGCGACCGCGACGGCCCGGCTCACCCGGCAGCGCATGCGTGAGCTCGGCATCCGGTCCATCCCGGCCGGCCCGCGCGCCACCACCCGTGATCACCCCCTCGGGCTGACCCGCCGCGAGCAGGAGGTCCTGGGCCTGATCTGCGCTGGCCACACCAATGCAGAGATCGCCGCCCAGCTGTTCATCTCGGCCAAGACCGTGGACCACCACGTGTCGGCCGTGCTGGCCAAGCTCGGCGCGCCGGACCGCAACGCGGCCGCCGCCGAGGCGGCCCGGCTGGGCCTGGTGGTGGCGGCCGACTTAGGCTGCTGCCATGCCCGCGAACTGGCCCGCGTGCTCGTATGAGGACTGGCAGGCGACCTGTGACACGCTGCACGCGCACACCCAGGTGCTCGGCAAGCTGGCCGTCCGGCTGGCCCCGCCCGAGCCGCAACTGCAGCACGCCGCACTCCGGCTGACCGCGCGCGGCTGGGAAACGGCCCCGCTACCTGCCCCGGACGGTTCGGGCGCGCTGGTCGCCGCGCTCGACCTGCACCGGCACGAGGCGGTCGTGGAGCACTCGGACGGCCGGGCCGGCCGCATCCCGCTCACTCCCAGCCGCCCGGTCGGCGACGTCGCCCAGGAACTCCTGGCCGCCGTCCGCCGCCTCGGCGGCCCGGTCGAGATCGACCCCACCCCGCAGGAAGTGCCCTGGACCATCCCGCTCGACCAGGACACCGAGCACCACGAGTACGACCCCAGCCAGGTGGGCGCGTACTTCACCGCCGCCACCCACGCAGCCCTGGTACTGGCCGCCTACCGGGCGCCGTTCCGGGGCCGGTCCACCCCGGTCAATGCCTGGTGGGGCTCATTCGACCTGGCCGTCAGCCTGTTCTCCGGCGCACCGGCCGACCCGCCGTCCACCGACTTCATCATGCGCAACGCGATGGACGCACAGGAAGTCGCGGTCGGCTGGTGGCCGGGTGACGGCCGCTACCCGCACGCCGCGTTCTACGCCTACCCGCATCCCACCCCGGACGGCTGCAGCACGCTGACCCTGTCCCCGGCCGCCGCCCGCTGGGACGTCTCGCTCCATGAATTCATCCTGGACTGGGACCACGTGCGCACCGCCGGCGACCCGTTCGCGACCGCGCTGGAGTTCGCCCGGTCCGCGTTCCGCCAGGTCTGCGTGGCTAGCGCCTGGGATCCTGCCCTGGTGGCCACGACCGACAGCGACCCACCCCCGGTTCGCTGACGACGGTGCCCGCGCGTGGCGCGCCCGCCCGGCCCCTCAGCCGCCCGCAGCCAACCGCGTGGCTGAATCATTCATGTTGTCTGGTGCGCATGGCTGGTTCAGCCATGTGGTGCGTGCCGGGCGTCTGGCGCCGTGACTGAAAGACTTGGGTGGTTTGGCGGCGCAGTCACGGCCGGCTGGCGGTCTAGGGGCGTTTGATGGTCGCGAGCCAGGCTGGTGCGCCGTGGTCGTCGTGGAATCTGGTCTGGACCCGGTCCGGTTCGATGGCGGCGGCAGCCCATCCGCTGCCGGGATGGAACGCCGCTGTCAAGTCGTCCTGACTGACCGGGTGCGGACCGGTTTCCGGATCCTCGTCACTGAAGCACAGCACGTACAGGGTCCCGTCGTGCTCGGTCACCGACGCGAGGCTCGCCACGTATCCCAGTCGCTCGGCGCCGTCGAACGTGTGGAACAGGCCGCAGTCCAGCACCGTGGCGAAGCTGCGCCCCAGGGCAGGCAGTCCAGCACCGTGGCGAAGCTGCGCCCCAGGGCAGGCAGTCCAGCACCGTGGCGAAGCTGCGCCCCAGGGCAGGCCGTCATCCGTTCGTGACTAGTTGGCGGCCGGCCACCGAACGGATCGTCAGCCGGGGGTTGGGCTCGTGCCATCCCGGCCAGGCTAGTCAAATACCCGGCCGACGAACTGTTCGCCGTGCTCGGTGCCCTCATATCTGGACAGGTCCTCGCCGATCCCGACCAGCCGGAAGACCTGCCCGCCTGGGGCCTGGAAGTACAGGTGCGGATCCGGCACGTCCAGCACCTTGACGCCGAAGGCGACGATCCGCTGCCGCGCTTCTTCGACGTCGCCGGCCTTCAGCTCCAGGTAGATCGCCTGCAGAAAGCCGCTGTCAGCCAGCGCGACGCCCTCGTCCTCATAGAGGAACGCGAAATAGAAGCCGTCGCCCAGCCGGAAGTCGTCCTTCCGGTCACCCACCCGGGTGATCTCACATCCCAGGACGTCACAGTAGAAGGCGCGGATTCGGTCCCGTTCCGTCCGGGGAACCCGGACCGCCGAATGGTTGCCCAGACTTACCTTCGCCATGGTCACTCCTTGCCCGATGACGGCCCCATGCCGTGCTACCCCGTTGGGACACCGCTTCGTGCCCGATGTGGGCGGTCGCCGCGTCAGGTCAGCTTGATCTCGGGTTCCAGGGTGCGGTGCGGGCCGGGGTGGCGGGGCGGGCCGGTCAGTGTGCAGCGCAGGGTGGCGCGGATGTCGGCGCTGGAGGCGCCGACCCGGAGTTCGACCGCGCCCGGGTCGACCTGGCGGCGGCCGGCCCGGCCGGTGTACGAGGTCAGGTCGGCGTGCAGGGTGATCAGCGCGGTGCGGGTCTGCCCCGGGGTAAGGTCCACCCGGCTGGCCGCGATGAGCTGCTGGACCGGCCGGGCCACCTCGGCCACCGGGTCATGCAGGTAGACCTGGATCACCTCGGTGGTGGACTGGTCCGCGCCGTTGCGCAGCGTCACGGCGAGCTGGCAGGTGCCGTCAGTGGGCCACTCGGCCGGCCCGGTCAGCGCGACATCGATCCAGCTGGCCGGCGCGTAGCTGAGGCCGTGGCCGAACGGGAACACCGGGGTGGGGTCGACCGTGCTGACGTCGTTGCGCTGGCCGAGCTGGGCGGCCAGGTACGTGCTGGGCTGGGTCGCGCCGGCCGACGGGAAGCTGACCGGCAGGTGCCCGGACGGGTTGACCCGGCCGCTGAGGATGTCGGCCAGCGCGGTGCCGCCTTCCTCGCCGGGGAAGAATCCGCACAGCGCGGCGGCCAGCCGGTCCACCTGCTCGCTGAGCTCGTAGGGCCGGCCGACCAGGAGGAGGAGGACGACCGGCGTGCCGGTCTCCAGCAGGGCGTCCAGCAGCTCACCCTGACGGCCGGGCAGCCGCAGGCTGGCGGCGTCGCAGCCCTCGCCGGAGGTGCCCGCGCCGAACAACCCGGCCTGGTCGCCGAGGACCGCGACGCACACGTCCGCGCCGGCGGCGGTGCGCGCGGCGGCCGCTATATCGGCGCCGGTGCCGCCGAGGACCGGGCAGCCCGGGGCGTAGCTGACCGTGTACCCGGCCGGGTCAGCGCGCAGCGCGGTCAGCACGGTGGGGATCTCGATGCCCAGCGCCACGTCCGGGTAGTGCACGCCGACGTGCCGGGGGAACGAGTAGCAGCCGAGCATGGCGCCCGGGTCGTCGGCTCGCGGGCCGACTACCGCGATGCGCTGGCCCGGGGCGAACGGCAGCACGCCCTCGTTGCGCAGCAGCACGATCGACCGGCGGGCCAGCTGGCCGGCCAGCGCACGTGACTGGGCGTCGTCCAGGTCCACCTCGGTGCCAGCGGGGCCTGGCCCGGCATCCCAGCCGGGGTCGAGCAGGCCGAGCTCGCACTTCTGGCTGAGCACCCGGGCCACCGCCCGGTCCAGCAGGGCCAGGTCGATGGCGCCGGACTCGATGCCGGTGCGCAGCGGCTCGCCGTAGCAGTTGACCATCGGCAGTTCCACGTCGATGCCGGCCTGCAGGGCCAGGTGGGCGGCGCCGGTCCGGGTGCCGGCCACACCGTGCAGGGTGTGCAGGAACGCGACCGAGAAGTAGTCGGACACGACCGTGCCGGTGAACCCGTAACCGTCCCGGAGCAGGCCGGTGAGCAGGGTGGGGTCGGCGGCCACTGGGACGCCGTCCAGGTCGGTGTAGGAGTTCATCACCGAGCGGGCGCCGGCCCGCAGCGCCATCTCGAACGGGGGCAGCAGCACGTCGGCCAGCTCACGTGGGCCGATCGAGACCGGGGCCATGTTCCGCGCGCCCCGGGAGGCCGAGTAGCCCGCGAAGTGCTTGAGCGTGGCCACGATGCCGGCCGACTCCAGGCCACGGACGTAGCCGCTGCCGATCAGGCCGACCAGGTACGGATCCTCGCCGATGGTTTCCTCGGTCCGCCCCCAGCGCAGGTCGCGCACGACGTCGAGGACCGGTGCCAGGCCCTGGTGCACGCCGAGGCGGCGCATGACGGCGCCGATGTGCGCGCTCATCTGCTCGACCAGCGCCGGGTCGAAGCTCGCTCCCCAGCACAGCGGTGACGGGAACACGGTGGCCTGCCAGGCCTCCAGCCCGGTCAGGCACTCTTCGTGCACCATGGCCGGGATGCCGAGCCGGCCGGCCGCGACGATCTGGCGCTGCCGGTCACCCAGCGCGCGGGCCCCGTCGGCCGGGCTGACCGGTGCGGTGCCGTACGGCCGGGTGAGCTGCCCCACCCCGTCGCTGATCAGCGCCGCCCAGGGCCCGGCCGAGCTGACCGACTCGTGCTGATGTGGCGCGACCGCGGGGCTGGCCGCGTCCATGTTCACCCACAGGCCGGAGAGCTGGGCGATCTTCTCCGGGACGGTCATCCGGGCCAGCAGATCCAGCACCCGGTCCGCGGTCGCGGCGGCCGGGTCGCGCCAGGTGTCGGTGGAGAGGCTGCGCTCAATGGTCACGTGCGGTCCGTCCGTCGTCCTGATGGGTCAGCGGGTCAGGCCAGGGCGGCGCATCGGTGGCGGGCACCGGGACCGCGCACCGTCGCTGATAGTGACGAAAAGGGTTGACTCCACGCCGGGAGGATAGCGCTATAAAACGTTATCGACAACGATTGACATTGCCCCGGCGCGGGGTCAGACTCTGCGGCGAGCCGGGCGGAGCAGGCCGGCGCGGCGCCCGGGTGGCGACACCAGGGCGGCATCGTCAGGAGATGAGCCATGCGCAGCAGCCATCAGCGCCGCGCCGGGGCCGCTCCTGGCCGGCCTGCCCAGCGCCACCCGGCTCCGTGGCTGTCGGAAGAGCACCAGGTGACAGCTACCCCAGCCAGAACCACCAGCCGGCAGGCCCGGCTCGCCGTCCAGGCCGGGCGGCGGCGGGCGGGCGCGACGGCTGCGCAGCGAGAGGAGGGCAGTCCAGCACCTGTCGCCACACGCGGCGCCCCGGAGCCGGGCGCCGCGCGAAATCCGGGAAAGGAAAGTTACCGTGCTTGACCGCATCAGGCGCCCGGCCGGTGCCGCGTTAGCCGCCGCAACGGCATTACTGACAGTCACCGCACTGGGCCTGCTGGCCCCGGCGGTCCCGGCCCTGGCCGCGGACGCCGTCACCATCAACGGCGCCACCACGTACCAGACCATCACCGGCTTCGGCGCCTCCGAAGCGTTCGGTGAGGCGCAGACCGTGATGAACGCCCCGGCCTCGGTCCAGCAGCAGGCACTCAGCCTGCTCTACAGCCCGGCCAGCGGGGCCGGGCTGAACATCCTGCGCAACTGGATCAGCGCCGACTCGGGCAGCACCATCGAGCCCAACTCGCCGGGCAGCCCAACGGCCACCCCGGCTTACCTGCCGATGTCTTCCACCGGCCAGGACGCGGGCCAGTTGTGGTTCGCCCAGCAGATCAAGGCGGACTACGGCGTGACCAACGTGTTCGCCGACGCGTGGACCGCGCCCGCGTTCATGAAAACCAACGACGCGACCGACAACGGCGGCGCGCTGTGCGGGACGCCCGGCGCCACCTGCTCCAGCGGCGACTGGCGCCAGGCCTACGCCAACTACCTGGTGCAGTACGCCAGGGACTACGCGGCGGCCGGGGTGCCGCTGAGCTACATCGGCCCGGAGAACGAGGCCAACCTGTCCACCAGCTACGACAGCATGCAGCTGACCCCGGCCCAGACGGTCAGCTTCCTGGACGTGCTCGGCCCCACGCTGGCCTCGTCCGGGCTGTCCACCAAGATGGAGTGCTGCGCCACCGAGGGCTGGGACTATGCCCAGCAGTACGCGGCCGCGATCGAGGCGAACGCCACGGCCAGCGCGGACACCGCGGTGTTCACCAGCCATGGCTACACCGAGGCGCCGGCCACCCCGCTGTCCGGCTGGTCCAAGCCGGCCTGGGAGACCGAGTGGTCCACGTTCGAGAGCTGGGACCCGGCCTGGGACGACGGTACCGACGCGTCCGGGCTGACCTGGGCCCAGCACATCTACCAGGGGCTGACCGGGGCCAGCCTGAACGCGTTCCTGTACTGGTGGGGTTCCACCACCCCATCGGAGAACGGGGACAACGAGGGCCTGATCCAGATCAACGGCTCCACGGTCACCGCGTCCGGCCGGCTGTGGGCGTTCGCCAACTACAGCCGCTATGTGCACCCCGGTGCCGTGCGGATCGCCGCGACCAGTCCCAGCAGCGCGGTTGACCTGGCCGCGTTCAAGAACACCGACGGCACGGTGGCCATCGTCGCGCTGAACACCGGGACCAGTGCCGACCCGATCACCTACTCGGTGTCCGGCACCGGCACGCCGAACGGGGCCACCGTCACCCCGTACCTGACCAACAGCGGCAGTGACGTGGCCGCGCAGGCCACCACGTCGGTCAGCGGCGGCTCGTTCAGCGCCTCCATCCCGGCCCGCTCGCTGGTCACCTATGTGCTCGGCAGCACCGGCAGCGGCAGCGGCGGCGGCAACACCGTCACCGTCACCAGCCCGGGCAGCCAGGCCGGCACCGTGGGCAGCGCGGCCAGCGTGCCGGTCCACGCGTCGGACTCGGCCGCCGGGCAGACGCTGAGCTACGCCGCGACCGGGCTGCCCGCCGGGCTGTCCATCAACTCCTCGACCGGGCTGATCTCCGGCACGCCGGCCACGGCCGGCACGTCCACGGTCACCGTCACCGCCACCGACGGCACCGGGGCATCCGGGTCGGCCACGTTCAGCTGGGCCATCTCATCCAGTGGCGGGGGAGGTGGTGCGGCCTGCCAGGTCGTGTACAGCACGCAGAGCCAGTGGGCCGGCGGCTTCGTGGCCCAGATCAACGTCACCAACACCGGCTCGTCCGCGATCAGCGGCTGGACGCTGGGCTTCACCTTCCCCGGCGACCAGAAGATCACCACCGCGTGGAACGGCACCGCCGCCCAGAGCGGGAAGACCGTGTCGATCACGAACGCCAGTTACAACGGCGCCCTGGCCGCCGGGCAGTCCACCTCGGTGGGCTTCCAGGGCACCTGGGCCAGCAGTGACGCGGCCCCGGCCGCGTTCACCCTGAACGGCGCCACCTGCACGACCTGACGCCGTTCCCCTGGGCCTGCCCTGCGTCCCGCCTCTCCCTCCAGGGGCGCGGGGCAGGCCCGCACCATCCAGGAAAGGAACGAGTCCAGTGCGCAGAACGAACCGGCGCTACACCAGCGCGCCATTAGCCGCCGTGGTGGCCATGCTGGCCGCCAGCGCGCTCACCCTCCCCGCCGCACCCGCATCCGCCCAGGCCGGAGACGGGCACACCGCGGTCATCAACGGCGCGGTCCGGCACCAGGTCATCACCGGGTTCGGCGCCTCCGGGGCGTTCGGTCAGGCGGAGACGGTGATGAACGCCCCGGCCGGTTCGCCCGCCCCGGGGCGGTCCGGATCGGGGCCAGCACCAGCGACGGCAGCCTCGACCTGACCGCGTTCCGCAACCGGGACGGGTCGGTGGCCATCGTCGCGCTGAACACGGCGGCGGCCCGGACCCGGTCACGTTCACCCTGGCCGGGACCGGGATCAGGGACGGCTCGGTGGCGACCCCCTATCTGACCGACGCCACCTGGGACACCGCGCGCCAGCCGGGCGTCACCGTCCACCGGGGAGCGTTCGATATGGCGCTGCCCGCCCGCTCGATGGTCAGCTTCGTGCTGCCGGGACGCGGCGGGGACGTGGGCTAAGAGCAACCACGGCCGGCGGGTGAGCCTCCGCTCGCCGGCCGTGGCCGGGCCTAGCGGGCCCGGGCCGACTGCCGGACGACCAGATCGGTCTGCAACGTGATGTGGGTGTCCTCGACGTGATCTCCGCGCATCAGCCGGAGCAGCAGCTGGATGGACCGCTCGCCCATCTGCCGGATGGGCTGGTTGACCGTGGTCAGCGGCGGCGCGCACAGCGCCGACTCCGGGATGTTGTCGAAGCCGACCACGGACAGGTCGGCTGGCACCCGCAGGCCCAGGCCGACCGCGGCCTGGATGGCGGCGATGGCCGACACGTCGTTGGCCGCGAAGATGGCGGTCGGCGGCTGCGCGCTGGTCAGCAGCGTGCGGGTGCACTCGGCCGAGGCCTGCGCGTCGTACCCGCCGACCAGCACCAGCTCCTCGCTGACCGGCACCCCGGCGGCGGTCATGGCCTGCCGGTAGCCCTGCTCGCGGAGCCGGGAGGATTCCAGGTCGGGCCGCCCGCTGAGCATGGCGATCCGGCGGTGGCCCAGCCCGAGCAGGTGCGCGGTGGCCAGCTGGCCACCGCGCAGGTTGTCCGAGTCGATGGTGGGCAGCTCGGACTGGCCGGTGTGCGGGTCGATGGCGACGATGGGCGCGCCGTAGTTCACGTCCACCACGGTCGGCGTGACTAGCACGGCCCCGTCGATGAGCGTGCCGCTCAGCCGGGACAGGTAGCGCCGCTCCCAGCCCACGTGATCATCGGCCAGGCCGCCGGCCGAGTAGACCACCATCTCGAACCCGGAGCCGCGGATCGCGTCGGCCGCGCCCTTGAGCAGCTCGGCGCTGAACGGCTCCAGGTCGGCGACCAGAATGCCGATCACGTTGGTGCGGTGATTGCGCAGGCTCTGTGCGACCAGGCTGGCCTGGTACCCCAGATCGCTGATGACCGCGTTGACCCGGGCCATGGTGTCGGCGGCCACGCCGTACCGGCCGTTGATGACCTTCGAGACCGTCGCGACCGAAACGCCAGCTTGCGCGGCGACGTCCCGGATGGTCACCCGAGGGGTTGAGTCCACGCCGCGAGGATAGCGTATAAAACGTTATCGACAACGATTGACAGGGCCGATGTGACGCGCAAAACTCGGCGGCAAGCCCAGGTTGGCCAGGCTCGGCACACTTCAGCCAACGTCGTCAGGAGATGACCAACATGCGCAGCCTCCGGAAGCCTGCCGTTGCCGCCGTGGTCGCGGCAGCGGCGCTCGCCCTCGCAGCCTGCGGCAGCAGTGGCGGGACCGCCAGCACGTCAAGCAATGGGCACGTCACCCTCACCTGGTGGACCAACGCCACGACCGGGCAGCTCAAGACCGTCTGGCAGCAGGCGGCGGCCGCTTTCCACCAGGCGCACCCGAAAGTCACCATCCAGGTCGTGCCCATCCAGAACGAGGCGTTCACCACCAAGGTGCCGGCCGCGCTGGCCTCGAACAACCCGCCCGCCGTGTATCAGCAGTGGGGCGGCGGCCAGGAAGCCAGCCAAGTGCCGTCGGGCAAGCTGACCAACCTCAGCCCGTACGTGTCCGGCTGGATCGGCCAGATCGGCGCCGCGGCGCAGGGCTGGCAGGTCAGCGGCAAGCAGTACGGCGTCCCCTACGACCTGCACACGGTGGGCTTCTGGTACCGCAAGGACCTGTTCGCCAAGGCCGGCATCAGCAAGCCGCCGGCCACCATCCCGGAGCTGGACGCCGACGTGACCAAGCTGAAGACCGCGCACATCGTGCCGATCGCGGTGGGCAGCAAGGACAAGTGGCCGGACGCGTTCTGGTGGGAGTACTTCGCCATCCGGGAGTGCCCGACGGCCACCCTCAAGGCGTCTATGAAGGCGGTCAACCTGTCCAACGCCTGCTTCACCAAGGCGAGCAAGGACCTGACCACGTTCATGAACACGCATCCGTTCCAGTCCGGCTTCCTGGGCACCGCGTCCCAGGTCGGCGCGGGCAGCTCGGCGGGCATGGTGGCCAACGGCAAGGCCGCGATGGAACTGCAGGGCGACTGGGACCCCGGCGTGATGGCCCCGCTCACCTCGAACAAGAGCATCAACTCCCAGCTCGGCTGGTTCCCGTTCCCGTCCGTGCCCGGCGCCTCCGGGTCGGCCACCACCGTGCTCGGCGGCGGCGACGGCTTCTCCTGCACCAACGTGGCCCCGGCGGCCACCTGTGCCGAATTCCTGAAGTACATCGACTCCACCCCGGTGCAGACCAAGGTGGTCGGGGCCAACGTAGGCCTGCCGGCCAACCCGGCCGCGTCGTCCGCGCTGGGCCCGGCGCAGAAGCAGGTGCTCACCTACAGCCACGCGGCCCCATACATCCAGACCTACTTCGACATCGCCTTCCCGACCAACGTCGGGCAGGCCCTCGACGCGGCCATCGCGAACTTCTTCGCCGGCCAGGGCAGCGCGCAGTCGATCATCACGGCGGTGAGCCAGGCCAAGTCCCAGCAGTAAGCGGTGCAGAGGTAACGGGCGCCTACCCGGGCCAGGCAGCCGGCCCGGGCGGGCGCCGCCCCGCGCCCCGGCAGGCGCGGTGCCGCGCCCGGACGGCGCGGCCCCGCGCCGGAACGTGAGGAGGATCTGATGGCGGTCGCCGGCGACACCGACGTCGATATCCAGTCTGGGCCGCTCCCGCCCGGCCCGGCCGCCCGGGCGCGCGGCCGGCTGAGCGGGCCCGGACTGCGCCGCAAGGCCGAGCTGACCCTGCTGCTCGGGCCGGCCCTGCTGCTGTTCGCCGGCTTCGCGCTGCTGCCGATCGTGCTGGCCGCCTACGACGGGATGTACAAGTGGACCGGCTTCGGCCCGCTGGGCAGCTTCGCCGGGCTGTACAACTACCGGCTGGTGCTGGACGACCCGGTGTTCCGGCAGGCGTTCGGGCACAACCTGATCATCGTGGCCGCGTCGATCCTCATCCAGCTGCCGCTCGGTCTGGGCATGGCCCTGCTGCTGAACCGGCGGATCCGGGGCCGCACCGCACTGCGCACCCTGGTGTTCGCCCCGTTCGTGCTGCCCTACGCCACCACCGCGGTGATGTGGCTGCTGCTGCTCCAGCCGGGCGGGTTCGTGGACCAGGTGCTGAAGCTGACCGGGCTGAGCGGGCTGACCCAGCTCTGGCTGGCCAATCTGCACCTGGTGATCTACACCATGATCGTGGTGCTGACCTGGCAGTTCTTCGGCTTCGCCATGCTGCTGATGCTGGCCGGCCTGCAAGGCATCCCGGCCGAGCTGCTCGAAGCCGCGGCGCTGGACGGCGCGTCGGCTTGGCGCACCACCTGGCGGATCACCATCCCGCTGCTCGGCCCGACCATCCGGATCTGGCTGTTCCTGTCCATCGTCGGCTCGCTGCAGGTGTTCGACCAGGTGTGGATCATGACTGGCGGCGGGCCGGCCAACAGTTCCAGCACGATGGCCACCTACCTGGTCCAGCGGGGCTTCCAGAGCAGTGAGTTCGGCTACGGCAGCGCGGTGGCGGTGATCATGTTCGGTATCTGCTTCGTCTTCGCGCTGCTGTACCAGCGCTTCGTGCTGCGCCGGGATATGGCCGGCGCGCTGACCCGGGCCGTGGGGTGACGCCGATGTCCGCGATCGCTGTCCGGGCCCCCGCGGGCCGCCGCCAGCTGTCCCCGCTCACCATGGTCACCTACCTGGCCGGCCTGCTGCTGGTTGGGATCACCGTGGTGCCGCTGCTGTTCGTGTTCCTGGACGGCGCCAAGACCAACGCGCAGATCAACACGTCGGCCACCGGGCTGCCGCACCCCTGGGCGTGGCACAACTACACCCGGCTGCTCACCTCGGCCGCGTTCTGGCAGCCGCTGGCCAACAGCGCGGAGGTCGCCGTGCTGGTCACCGCGCTGGTCCTGGTGCTCGGCTCGATGGCCGCGTTCGCGCTGTCCCGGTACACGTTCCGCGGCCGGGAGGGCCTGTTCCTGGTGTTCGCGATCGGCCTGCTGTGGCCGCTGAACGCGGCCGCGCTGCCGCTGTACCTGCTACTGGACAAGCTGGGCCTGGTGGACAGCATCCTCGGCCTAATGCTCTGTGAGGCGGCCTTCGCGCTGCCGCTCACCGTGGTCATCCTGCGCCCGTTCATGCGGGAGATCCCCGGCGAGCTGGAGGACGCGGCCGTGGTGGACGGGGCCAGCCGGCTGCAGTTCTTCATCCGCGTGCTGCTCCCGCTGTCCCGGCCCGCGCTGGCCACGGTGGCCGTGCTGGCCTTCATCAACAGCTGGAACCAGTACCTGCTCCCGCTGCTGCTGTTCACCAGCACCGACCACTACACACTGCCGCTCGCGGTGGCCAACTTCCAGACCCAGTACGCCCAGGACACGGCCAGCATCCTGGCCTTTACCGCGCTGACCATGGTGCCCGCGCTGGCCTGTTTCATCTTTGCCCAGCGGCATCTGGTCGGCGGCTTCAGCGGCGCGGTCAAGGGCTGACCACCTGGCGCGCCAGGGCTGGCTGTCAGCTAAGGCGAAGGTCCCGCCCGGCCAGGCCGGGTGCCGCTCAAACCTGTCTCCCACTGCGCGCACACTGGTAGGGGGAGAGGGATCGCGATGAGGCAGAGCCGGGCGACGCAGCCGCGGCCCCCGCGCGCGCTCTGGCTGCGCGGGCGGTGGCCGGATCATAACCCGCTGCGCCGCACCTCGGACCGGGTCGAGGCGGCCGTTGTCGCTGCCGCGCTGATCCTGTTCCTGGCCGGCGCGCCGCTGCTGGCGCTGTTCTCCTGGCACTGGGCCGACAGCGCCGCGCTGCGGGTGCAGCGCCAGCAATCGGCCTGGCATCAGGTCAGCGCGGTGCTGCTGGCTAACGCGAAGCCGGTGGTGGACATCGGTTACGGCGGGGCGGCCGGGTCCGAGGTGCCGGCCCGGTGGACCGCCCCGGACGGGACGGCCCGGACCGGTGACGTGCCCGCCCCGGCCAGCGCCGAGGCCGGCCGCACGGTGCGCATCTGGGTCGACGCGGCGGGCGTGCAGACCGGCCCGCCGCTGCGGCCGGGCCAGGACACCGGCCAGGCCGCGCTGGCCGCCCTGCTGGCCCCGTTCGCGCTGGGCACGGTGCTGTTCTGCGCGGTGTCGCTGGCCGTCTACATCCTGGACCGGCGCCGCCTGGCCGCCTGGGCGGCCGACTGGCGGTCCACCGGCCCGCGCTGGAACAGCCACCGCTGAGCCGGCCGCTCAGCCGATCCCGAGACGTTTGCCCCAGCCCGGCACGGGCCAGTTCAGGCGGGCACGGGCAGGCCGGTCATCGCGTCGCTGACCACGACCACCGGGCACGGCGCGTGCCGCAGGCAGGCCCGGGCCACCGGCCCGATGCCATCCGGCGCGCAGCGCGTCGCGCTGCCCAGCACCAGCAGGTCCGCGCCGGCCGCGTGGTCGAGCAGGACCCGGGCCGCGAGTCCCTCCGCGACCTGAACCATCACCGGGACCAGCGGGGACGGGCCGAGCGCCCCGGTCACATCGGCCCGCAGCCGGTCGGCGGCGCGGCCGTGGTCCTCCGCGCCGGCCGGCAGCCGGGTGTGTGAGGCGTACGGTGCCACCCGCTTGGCCACGTCCTCCCAGGCCCGGACGACCTGCAGGGCGGATCCCCGCAAGCCTGCTTCACGAACTGCCCAGCGCAGCGCGGCGAGTGAGGCCATCGATCCGTCCACGCCCACCACGATGCGCGGCAGCGCCAGATCCTGATTCAGCGCGGCACCCCCTTAGCAGGTCCGTCGGGCGGCCCGGCTCCGGCACGATCACCGCGGCGTCCTGCTGCGGGAGGTACAAATACCCAAGGCCAGCCCCTCTCACCCACGCGTCCCATCATGGACCGTGGTTCCGCCCCCGACATCACCCGTCCTGAGGGGAGAGCTGGCACGTCCCGGGTGTCAGATCCATTGATCAAGGAAAGACCAGCTGGGGTGGGGGACTTCATCATGCTGGTGTATCTGGCCCAGGGCATCATCGGCGCCACCGTGCGCCGGCCGGACCAGGCCCAGGCGTTCGGGGCCAGCCTGGTCACCATCTTCTTCGCGATCGGCATCGCCCGGTCCTGGGAAATGCTCGGCCCCGGGCGCGGCGGCCTGATCAGTGAGTTCGCCGAGCACGCCGACAGCATCAGGCGCCGCGGGACGTCCAGCGGCGGGCCCGCGGGCGGCTCACCGCCGCAGCAGTGACATCCGGTCCACCGGGACCGTCACGTCCGCGTCGACTGTGCTCATAACCCCTGTTTTGCCGAACGCCAGTGCCTGCTCACTGCCGCCCGGCCGGTGCGCCGAGGCGCTGACCCAGCTCACCTGGGACGCGCCGCAGGTCATCTATAACGGCGGCCCGGTGCGGGCCCGGGACCGCTACTACGACGCCGGCCGGCGCCAGCCCGGACACCGAGTGCATCGCGCATCCGGTCGAGACCGGCGCGCGGCAGGCCGCGGCCGGCGGTCCGTGGCTGGATGTCGTGCTGCCGCGGGGACGGAGATTACGCTGACCCTGCGGCTGCGGACCCGGGTCCGCCCGCCGTCGGTGCGGACCCCCTGGCGCCCAGCCTGACCGCTGCTTGCCACCGGTGCCGCTGCTGCCGCACGGCGCCCGCCCACCAGGAAGGACGGCCAGCACCCCATGCGACTCGCGCGAAGCGGACCACCCGGCGGTGAGATCCCGGTGGTGGCCGGGCCGGACGGCCGGTGGCACGACCTCCGGCCGGTCACGGCGGACATCGATCCTGGTTTCCTGGCCGCCCACGGGCTGAGCTGGGCCCGCGATGCCCTGGACGAGGGCGAACTGCCGCCGGCCGAGACCCCGGCCCGGTTCGGGCCACCGCTCGCGCCGGCCGGCAAGATCGTCTGTGTCGGGCTGAACTACTCCGACCACGCCGCCGAGACCGGCGCGGACCTGCCGGCCGAGCCGATCCTGTTCATGAAGGCACCGGACACCGTGGTCGGCCCGGCCGACGACGTGCTCATCCCGCGCGGCTCGGTGAAGACCGACTACGAGGTCGAGCTGGCCGTGGTGATCGGCCGCGAGGTGGCCTACCTGGACGGCCCCCAGGACGCGGCCGGCGTCATCGCCGGCTACGCGATCAGCAACGACGTGTCCGAGCGGGCCTTCCAGATCGAGCGCGGCGGGCAGTGGGACAAAGGTAAGAACTGCGCGACGTTCAACCCGCTCGGGCCGTGGCTGGTCACCGCGGACGAGGTGCCCGACCCGCAGCAGCTCGGCCTCCGGCTGTCGGTGAACGGGGCGGTGCGCCAGGACAGCAGCACCAGCAAGATGGTGTTCGGCGTGCACCACCTGGTCTGGTACATCAGCCAGTTCATGACGCTGTACCCCGGCGACGTGATCAACACCGGGACGCCGGCCGGGGTGGCGCTCGGCGACCCGGAGCGGCGGCCCTACCTGAGGGCCGGTGACGTGGTCGAGCTGGAAATCGATGGCCTCGGCCAGCAGCGTCAGACGATGAGGGATGCCTGAGATGAGCGAGCTTGACGGGCTGCGGGCCCTGATCACTGGCGGGGCCTCCGGCATCGGGGCCGCGATCGCGTCAGCCTTCCGCGCCGCGGGTGCGGACGTGGTGGTGCTGGACATGGCGGCCGCGCCGCCCGCCGGCCTGCCCCGGGGGCTGGCTACCTGCAGGCGGACATCACCGACGACGCGGCCGTGCGGGCCGCGGTGGCCGCCGCCGTGGACCGGCTCGGCGGGCTGGACGTGCTGGTCAACAACGCGGGCATCGGCGCGCAGGGCGGCGTCGTGGACAGCACCGACGCGGACTGGCTGGCGGTGCTCGACGTGAACGTGATCGGCACCGCCCGGGTATCCCGCGCGGCCTGGCCCTGCCTGCGCGAGTCGCCGCACGCCGCGGTGGTGAACACGTCCTCGGTGGCGGCCACCACCGGCCTGCCGCAGCGTGCCGTGTACTCGGCCAGCAAGGGCGCGGTGTCCGCGCTGACCCGGGCCATGGCGGCGGACGGGCTGGCCGAGGGCATCCGGGTCAACGCGGTCAACCCGGGCACGGCCGACACGCCGTGGGTGGCCCGGCTGCTCGACGCGGCCGACGACCCGGCCGCCGAGCGGGCCGCGCTGGCCGCCCGGCAGCCGCACGGGCGGCTGGTCACCGCGGACGAGGTGGCCCAGGTCGTGGTGTACCTGGCCTCGCCGCGGGCGGCCTCGACCACCGGCGCCGAGTTCGCGGTCGACGGCGGCCTGTCCCACCTGCGGCCCCGCCCCCGGTCATGACCGGCCCGGAGTTGCCGCGGCGGCCGGTCGGGAGGACGCCGCTGCTGGTCACCGAGGCCGGCTTCGGCGGGGCGTCGGCCGGCAACCTGTACCGGGAGACCAGTGACGCCGAGGCCGCTCTGGCCGTGGACGCGGCCTGGGCCGGCGGGATCCGGTACTTCGACACCGCGCCGCACTACGGGCTTGGGCTGTCCGAGGGCCGGCTGGGGGAGGCGCTGCGGTCCCGGCCCCGTGCCGAGTTCGTGCTGTCCACCAAGGTCGGGCGGCTGCTGGAGGACAACCCGTCGCCGGCCGGCTCGGATCTGGCCGCGGGCGGGTTCGCGGTGCCGGACCGGCTGCGCCGCCGGCTCGACTACTCGGCCGCCGGGGTGCGGCGCAGCCTGGAGGACAGCCTGACCCGGCTGGGCCTGGACCGGGTGGACATCGTGTACGTGCACGACGCCGACGACCACGTGGACGAGGCCATCGCCGGGGCCCTCCCGGAACTGGTCCGGATGCGGGAGGAAGGCATCATCGGCGCGGCCGGGGTGGGCATGAACCAGTGGCAGGCGCCGCTCCGGATGGTCCGCGAGACGGACCTGGACGTGGTCATGCTGGCGGGCAGGTGGACGCTGCTGGACCGGTCCGGCGCGCCGCTGCTGGCCGAGTGCGCGGCCCGGGGCGTGTCCGTGGTGGCCGCGGCCCCGTTCAACTCCGGCCTGCTGGCCCAGCCCTGGCCGCCGGACGACGCCCACTTCAACTACGGCCCGGCCGGGGCCGCCCTGCTGGACCGCGCCCGCGACCTGGCCCGGATCTGTACCGGGCACGGCGTGGACCTGCCCTCGGTGGCCGTGCAGTTCCCGCTCCGCCACCCCGCCGTCGTCTCGGTGGTCAGCGGCATGCGCACCGCCGCCCAGGCCGGGACCACCCTCACCCGCCTCGCCACCCCCGTCCCCGACGAGCTGTGGGCCGAACTGGAAAGCCTCCCCGTTCTGCTCACATAGACCTCAGCAGTCACACGGGTTGTGGGCTGGGTTGTTGATGTTGAGATTGCTCCCCGTTGGGGGTGACCAAATTCAACATCAACAATTGGTTGGACAGTGGGACGGGACGGCTGGGCCGGACCCTGGGGCATCGGCTGCGTCGTACTGCGCACTGCGATCGCGGCCCTAACTATTTATCTGATAAATGAGGGCTTTTATCAGACGAATCCTTGTCCAGCCGACATCGTCAGCGTATGCTCGACACCCGAGATGACCGCTGACCTGGCCACTTACCGCAACGACCGGAGCTACCGCAGCGACGGCGTGCACGGGCGGCTGGTGCACGACCTGGGCCGCCGGATCGTGTCCGGGGAGTTCGCCCCGGGCGACCTGCTGCCCACCGAGACCGCGCTGGTCACCGAGCTGGGCTCGGGCCGGTCGGCGGTCCGCGAGGCGGTCAAGGTGCTGACGGCCAAGGGGCTGGTCCGGACCAGGACGAAGACCGGCACGGTGGTATTGCCCGAGGCCACCTGGAACCTGCTCGACCCGGACGTGCTGGCCTGGCGCTACCAGACCGCGCCGACCAGCCAGCAACTCGACGACCTGGCCGGGCTGCGCGTCGCACTCGAGCCCGAGGCGGCCCGGCTGGCCGCCCGGGCCCGCACCAAGGCGGCCACCGCGCCGATCGAGGCGGCCTACTGGCGGATGGCCGGGACGGTGGCCGACCCGGACACGTTCATCCAGCACGACCTGGCCTTCCACCGGGCCATCGTGGCCGCGGGCGGCAACCTGCTGATGGCCCAGCTGTCCGACCTGCTGCACACCGCGCTGGCCGCCGCCCGGCAGGTGCACACCCGCAACGTCCGCCGCAACAAGCGCTCGCTGCTGCAGCACCAGGCCGTGCTGGACGCGATCACCGGCCACGATCCCGAAGCGGCCGCCGCGCTGATGCGCAAGCTGGTCACCGGCGCTCAGCACGACATCCGCCGCGACCGGCACCAGCAGGCCCGCTGACGAAGGAGGGGCACGCCCATGCCCGTGCTGGACGGATACACCGTGCTGGACCTGTCGATCGCGATGGCCGGCCCGCTGGCCAGTATGCGGCTGGGCGACCTGGGCGCGGACGTGATCAAGGTCGAGCCGATCGGCGGCGAGTGGCAGCGGCGCACCTCGGCCGGGGGCGCCCGGGGGCACGAGGTCAACGCCTCGTTCCTGTCGCTCAACCGCAACAAGCGCAGCCTGGCTATCGACCTCAAGTCCGCCCGCGGCCAGCAGGTGCTGCACCGGCTCGTCGCCCAGGCCGACGTCGTGCTGCAGAACTACCGGCCCGGCGTGGCCGAGCGCCTCGGTGCGGACTACGCCACGATCAGCGCGATCAGGCCGGACATCGTCTACGTCTCGGTGTCCGGCTACGGCGAGAGCGGCCCGTATGCGCAGCGTCCCGGCCAGGACATCCTGCTGCAGGCCATGGGCGGCGCGCTGTTCAGCTCCGGCCAGCTGGACCAGCCGCCGCAGCCCGCGCCGTACTTCCTGGTCGACGCCGTCACCGCGTACTCCGCGTTCGAGGGCGTGCTGGCCGCACTGCTGCACCGGGAACGGACCGGAGAGGGCCAGCTGGTCCAGGTCAACATGCTCGACGCGCTGATCGCCATGCAGATGCAGGAGCTCACCGTGCGCACCGTGGGCGGCGTGCCGCAGCGGCGCGGCCAGCAGATCCACGCGCACTGCTACATCCGGGCGCCGTACGGGGTCTTCCCTACCGCCGACGGCTACCTGGCCCTGGCCTTCCCGGACCTGGGCGGGCTGGCCGAGGCGCTGGACGCCCCGGAGCTCGCGCAATGGGATGCGGAGCGGGACGGCTTCACGCAAGGCGACGCCATCTCGGCCATCGTCACCGACCGGCTCAAGACCAAGCCGACCAGCCACTGGCTCTCCGAGTTCGGCGAGCGCGGCATCTGGGCCGGGCCGGTGTACTCCTACGACGACCTGGTGGCCGACCCGCAGGTCCAGCACAACGGCTCGTTCGTCAGCTACCAGCACCCCACCGAAGGCCAGGTCACCACGCCGGGCTTCGCGTTCTCGATGAGCGCCACGCCGCCCGCCGTCACCCGGCCCGCCCCCACCGCCGGCCAGCACACCGTCGAGGTGCTCGCGCACGCGGGCCTGCCCAGCGGCGAGATCGGCCAGTTGCTGGCCGACGGCGTGATCGGCGCCCGATGACGCTGCGCGGGCTGACCTGGGATCACCCGCGCGCCTACCGGCCGCTCGAAGCGTTCGCCCGGCATCATCCGGAGCCCGCGATCTCCTGGGACCGGCAGTCGCTGGCCGGCTTTGAGGGCCGCCCCATCGCCGACCTGGCCCGAAACTACGACCTGATGATCATCGACCATCCCGGTCTTGGTGCGGCTCTCGTCGTTCACGCGCTGCAGCCCCTGGACCAGCTGGTGCCCGCCGGGCAGCTCGCGGAGTGGCAGGCGGCCTCGGCCGGCCCGACCTGGGCCAGTTACACCGTTTCAGGCCGGCAGTGGGCGATCCCCATCGACGCGGCCACCCAGGTTTCCGTGTTCCGCCCCGATCGGCTGGACGCCGTGCCGCGCGACTGGGCCGAGGTGCCCGCGCTGGCCCAGCGGCACCGCACCGCGCTGTGCCTGGGCGGCCCGCACGCGTTCCTCACCCTGCTGGCCATGTGCGCCCCGGCCGGTTCCGGTGAACTGCTCGACCCAGCCGGGGCGGCCGCCGCGCTCGGCATCTTGCGCGCCGTCTGGGCCGCGGCCGACCAGGAGCTAGGCCAAGCCGACCCGATCGCGGTGCACGAGGCGCTGGCCGCCGGGACCGTGGTCTACTGCCCGCTGGCTTACGGCTACGCCAGTTACGCCCGCCCGGCGGCCGGCCGCCACGCGCTGGCCTGGGCCGACGCGCCCACGTTCGGCTCGGCGCGGCCGGGCAGCGTGCTCGGTGGCACCGGCCTGGCCGTGTCCGCGCTGCGCCGCCCGGATCCGGCCGAGGTGCGCGGCTTCCTGACCGCGTTCCTGGCCCCGGACGTGCAGGCCGGCCTGGTCCCGGCGCACGGCGGCCAGCCCGCCCAGGCCGCGGCCTGGGACAGCGCCGCGGTCGACCAGGCCTGGGGCGGGTACTACCGCGCCGTCCGGCGCTCCCTGGACGCGGCCTGGGTCCGGCCCCGCGCTGACGGCTGGATCGCCCTGCAGGACCACGGCTCGGCTCTGGTCCGGGCGGTCATCACCGGCCAGGTCCGCGCCCGCGAAACCATCAATGTGATTAACGCCAATTACCGGGACCTCACCCGGCCTGAGCGCGCGGAGGCGGGCAGGACATGACAGGCACGGTGCGCATCGACGTTCGCGACGACGGGGTGGCACTGCTCACTCTGGACCGGCCGGCCAAGCTGAACAGTGTCACCGACGAGATGAGCCGGGAACTGGCCGGCCTGGTGGCCCGGGTGGATGCCGACGAGGACATCCGGGTGGCCGTGCTCACCGGGGCCGGTGACCGGTCGTTCTGCGTGGGCAGCGACATCGGGGAGGTGGGCGAGTACGCCGGTCCGTGGCCGTTCCGCAACCGGCGCGATTACTGCACGACGCTCCGCGAAGTGCGCAAACCGGTTATCGCCGCAGTCAATGGCTATGCCTACGGCGGCGGCCTGGAACTGGCGTTGGGCGGCGATATCCGGCTGGCCAGCACCACTTCCTCGTTCGCGGCCGCGGAGATCAAGCTGGGCTGGATCGGTGGCGGCGGGGTCAGCGCGCTGCTGGCGGCCAGCCTGCCCGCCAGCGACGCGGCGCTGCTGCTGCTCACCGGGGATCCGGTGGATGCCGCCGAGGCCTACCGGATGGGCCTGGTCAGCCGGCTGTACGAGCCGGCTGAGCTGCTGCCCGCCGCGCTCGCGCTGGCCGCCACCATCGCGCAGCGGCCGCCGATCGCGGCCCAGTCGGCCAAGGCCAACCTGCTGGCCGCCCGGAACATGGGCCAGGCCCAGGCCATCCAGTACGAACGGGAGATGCAGGCCATCTGCCTGGCCACCCGGGACGCTGCCGAAGGGCGGGCGGCGTTCGAACAGAAGCGGGCCGGCCGGTTCACCGGGAGGTGAGGGACGTGCGGCTGCACGGCATGGACTATGACCGGGCCGGGCTGGCCCGGATGGCGGGCGACCTGCCCGCGGCGGGCGGGGTGCGCTCGGTGGTGCTCGACGACGGCGCCGAACGCGGTATCCGGGTGCTGGAGTTCCGCACCGGCGGCGGGCTGAGCTTCGAGGTGCTGGTCGACCGGGCGATGGACATCGGCGCGGCCGACTACCGGGGCGTCGGTTTCGGCTGGCGGTCCGCGACCGGGTTCCGCCACCCCAGCCTGCACGAGTACCGGGACGAGGACGGGCTGTCCTGGCTGCGCAGTTTCTGCGGGCTGACCGTCACGGCCGGGCTGGACCACACCCTGTTCACCGCCGAGGTGGACGCGTCGAACTACCACTACCCGTTCCGGCCGGCGGTGTGGAACGGGCTGCACGGCCGGGTGGCCAACATCCCGGCCCGGCTGCACGGCTACGGCGAACGGTGGGACGGCGACCGGTGCGTGCTGTGGGCTGAGGGGGAGATCCGGCAGGCGGCCATCTTCGCCGAGCATCTGCGGCTGACCCGGCGTATCGAGGCCGACCTGGGCGGCCGGGAGATCCGGCTGACCGACACGGTGCGCAACGCCGGCTTCGACGCCACCCCGCACATGTACCTGTACCACATCAACGTGGGCTGGCCGCTGCTCGAAGACGGGGCCAGGTTCGATGCGCCGATCGAGCGGACGCTGTGGGCCAGCGACAGCGTGGCCGGGCAGGGTGCCTCGCACCTGGTGCTCGGGCCGCCACAGCCCGGCTTCGTGGAGCAGGTGTACCAGCACCAGTTGACCGCCGGCCCGGACGGGCTGGTCCGGGCGGCCCTGGTCAACGACCGGCTCGGGCTGGCCTTCGAGCTGGAGTACGACCAGCGCCAGTTCCCGGCGTTCTTCCAGTGGCTGCACCTGCGCGAGGGCGCCTACGCGGTCGGGTTCGAGCCGAGCACGCACGCCGTGACCGGCGAGGCCGCGGCCCGCGCGGACGGCACCATGACCTGGCTGGACGCGGGGGAGTCGCGCAGCTATGCATCGGTGCTGCGGATCCGCGCGGAGGCCACGGACTAGCTGTTCTGCCCGGACAACTAGCCGGCCCGGTTACGGCTTGCGGGCCACGCCGCACCAGCCGGTGGCGTACTCGGCTGGGACGTCGGCGGAGTCCGGCCGCCAGTTGGGCAGCGCCACCACACCCGGTTCGATCAGGTCCAGCCGTCGAAGAACCGCGACACTTCCCCTTTCCGGGCGGGGCTATCAATCCGGGTCAGAAGCTGCCCCGCTGTTCAGTCAGCCGACCAGGGTTTTGACCGCGCTGGTCAGCTCGGCCAGCGCGGACTTCGCATCCGCGAAGAACATGCTGGTCTTCGGGTCGACGTACAGCTCGTTGTCGATGCCGGCGTAGCCATGGCCCATCGACCGCTTGATCACGATGATGCTCCTGGCCGCGTCCACGTCCAGGATCGGCATGCCGGAGACCGGGTTGCCGGGCCGCCGCGCGGCTGGGTTGGTGACGTCGTTGGCCCCGATGACCAGGGCCACGTCGGCCCGCGGGAACTCCGGGTTGATCTCGTCCATCTCGCGCAGCTGCGGGTACGGCACGTTGGCCTCGGCCAGCAGCACGTTCATGTGCCCGGGCATCCGGCCGGCCACCGGATGGATCGCGTAGCTGACCTCCACCCCGCGCTCCTCCAGCACGGCGGCCAGCTCGGCCACCTGGTGCTGGGCCTGCGCCGCGGCCAGCCCATAGCCGGGCACGATGATGACCTTCTGCGCGTAGGCCAGCTGGATGGCCGCGTCGTCGGCCTGGATGGACCGGACGTCCCCGCCCGGGCCCTCGACGGCCGGCGCGGTGTCCCCGGTGCCGAACCCGCCGATCATGATGTTGGCCAGCGACCGGTTCATCGCGTCGGCCATCAGCTTGGTCAGGATGGAGCCGGACGCGCCGACCAGCGCGCCCGCGATGATCAGCGCCCAGTTGCCGATGACGAACCCGGCCATGGCCACCGCGGTGCCGGTGAACGCGTTCAGCAGCGAGATCACCACCGGCATGTCCGCGCCGCCGATCGGCAGCACCATCGTCACGCCGAACGCCAGCGCGGCCAGGATGATGATTATCAGCACCGGGACGCTCGGGGTGACGATCATGTAGATGCCGCCGCCGATTCCGATCAGCGCTGCGGCGGTATTGACGATCCGCGAGCCGGGGAACGTGAACGGCGCGGAATTGATCACGCCCTGCAGTTTCCCGGAGGCGATGAGCGAGCCGGAGAAGGTGACCGCGCCGATCAGCACGTCCAGGATGGTGAAGATGGTGACCGTCTCGCTCAGGCCACTGCTCGCGCCGGCCAGCCGGACGTAGTCGTCGATGGCGACCAGCGCGGCCGCGCCGCCGCCGACCGCGTTGAACAGGCTGACCAGCTGGGGCATGGCGGTCATCTGGACCGCGCGGGCCAGGTACAGGCCCGCGCCCGCGCCGATCAGCGTGCCGGCGATCATCACCGCCCAGCCGGCCGGCTTGATCGTGCCCGAGTGCACGACCAGCGCGAACGTGGTCGCGATGGCCGCCGTCATGCCCGCAGTTGACACCTGGTTGCCGCGCCGCGCGGTGGCCGGGGAGTTCATCAGGTGCAGGCCCAGCACGAAGCAGACCGCCGCGGCCACATACAGCAGCTGGGTCACCCAGTCCCAGGCGGTCATGACGCGGTCCCGGTCTTGGTGGTGGCCGGCGCCTGCCCGTTGCCGCTGACCGCGGCCGGCTCGGGCGCGGCCGGCCCGGATTCGGCTGGCACCGGGGTGCGGGTGCGCTTGAACATCTTCAGCATCCGCCCGGTCACCACGTAGCCGCCGACCACGTTGGCCGCCGCGAACGCGCAGGCGACGAAGGCCAGGATGTAGCCGAGCGCATCATGCGCGGTCACCGCGATGAGCATGGCGCCCGCCAGCACGATGCCGTGGATCGAGTTGGCCGCCGACATCAGCGGGGTGTGCAGGGTAGCGGGCACCTTGCTGATCACCTCGAAGCCCACCAGGATGGCGAGCACGAAGATGGTGATGTCGGTGAGCAGTGCAGGGGTCACGAGGTAGCACCTCCGGGCTGGTCCCCGCCGGCGTTGGCAGCACTGTGGTTGGCAGCACTGTGGTTGGCAGCACTGGGGCTGGCAGCACTGGGGCTGGTGTCGGCGAGCAGGGCGGCGGTTGCCTGCTGGATGACCGCGCCGTCGTGGGTGATGACCACCCCGGCCTGGATCTCGTCGGCCGGGTCGATGGCCAGCGCACCGTCCTTGACCAGGTGCAGCAGCAGCGCGCTGATGTTGCGGGCCAGGAACGCGGAGGACGCGCCGGGCACGCTGGCGGCCAGGTTCCCGGCGCCGATGACGGTGACCCCGTTCCCGGTCACCACCGTCTGGCCGGGCACCGAGCCGGCCACGTTGCCGCCGAGTGGGCCGGCCCCCATGTCCACGATGACCGCGCCCGCGGTCATCTCCTTGAGCGCGTCCTCGGTGACCAGCAACGGCGGCTTGCGCCCGGGCACCTGGGCGGTGGTGATGACCACGTCGTGCCGGGCGATGTGCCCGGCCAGTTCGGCCTGCTGGGCCTGCCGTTCCTCGTCGGTCAGCGCCCGCGCGTAGCCGCCTTCGCCGGCCGCGTCGGCCACCGACTTGAGCTCGATGAACGTGCCGCCGAGCGATTGCACCTCGGTCTTGGTCTGCGGCCGCACGTCGTAGGCGGACACCACGGCGCCGAGCCGCCGCGCGGTCCCGATGGCCTGCAGGCCGGCCACCCCGGTGCCCAGGATGAGCACCTTGGCGGGCCGCGCGGTGCCGGCCGCGGTGGTCAGCATGGGGAAGAACCGGCCGAACGCTTCCGCCGCCACCAGCACCGCCTTGTACCCGGCCACGTTGGCCTGGGAGCTGAGCGCGTCCATGGACTGGGCCCGGGACAGCGTCCGGGGCAGCCCGTCCAGGCTGATCGCGGTCACTCCCTTAGCCGCCAGGGTGGCGGCCAGGCCGGGGTCAGCCAGCGGGTTGAGCATGCCCAGGATGGCCTGGCCCGGCCGCAGCGCGTTGGTGAGCTGGGGGTCCGGTTTCCCGACGGTCAGGATCAGGTCGGCGTCGGCCAGCAGTTCGGCCCGGCTCACCACGCTCGCCCCCGCGTCCGCGTAGGCGCTGTCCGCGAACCAGGCACCGTCCCCCGCACCCGACTCGGCCAGCACCTCGAGCCCGGCGTTGCGCAGCCGTGGGATCAGCTCCGGCACGAGGGCGACCCGGCGCTCTCCAGGCGCGGTTTCCTTGACCACGGCTACCTTCATGGACGCGACCTCACGATGTCAGGGGCGTGGCCTTGAGTAGCCTCGTCCGCACGCGGCAAGAGGCGGTCAGGGGCCACCGTCCCGCCGCACGGGGGACCTTCGGGCATGATCGCACAAGATCACCTTTGCTCTCTAGTATCGACGATATAGCCCACCCCCCAGCTCCCCCGCACGGGTGAGAACGGGCTGCGCGCTGCCGCCGCCGCGCCGCAAAAGCCCTCATCGCCACCAAACCACCCGCGCCACCACCCACCCCGCCCCGCCAAAACCATTAGCGCGGTGAGTTCGCGTCGCCGGTGACCACAAAGTCACCGCGATCATGAAAGTGGCGCCCAGAGTGGCGGTGCCGGCGCGCTGAAACAGGGCCGCCCGTGGTGGGGTGCCGGCCCGCTGAACCAAGCCGCCGGGTGGACGGTGATGCGCGGCTTGAGTGGTGGCTGTCAGCTGGCGCGGCGGAGGGCGTTGGTGATCCGCTCGCCCGCGGTGACCACGGCGTTGGCGTGCAGCCGGCCCGGCGACCGGGTGAGCCGCTCGATCGGCCCGGATACTGAGACGGCCGCGATGATCTTCCCGCCCTGGCCGCGGACCGGCGCGGACACCGAGGCCACCCCGGCCTCGCGCTCGGCCACGCTGGCCGCCCAGCCGCGCCTGCGCACCTGGGCCAGCGCGGCGGCGGTGAACTTGGCCCCGCGCAGCCCGCGGTGCAGCCGTTCCGGCTCCTCCCAGGCCAGCAGGATCTGCGCGGCCGAGCCGGCCGTCATCGGCAGCGCCGAGCCGACCGGCACGGTGTCCCGCAGCCCGGTGGCCCGCTCCGCGGCGGCCACGCAGATCCGGCTGTCCGCCTGCCGCCGGTACAGCTGCGCGCTCTCCCCGGTCAGGTCCCGGAGCGTGACCAGCACCGGCTGGGCCACCGCGAGCAGCCGGTCCTCGCCGGCCGCGGTGGCCAGCTCGGCGATCCGCGGACCCAGGATGAACCGGCCCTGAGAGTCCCGGGCCAGCAGCCGGTGCCGCTCCAGGGCGACCGCGATCCGGTGCGCGGTCGGCCGGGCCAGCCCGGTCGCGGTGACCAACTGGGCCAGCGAGGCGGGACCCGATTCCAGGGCGTTGAGCACGGCCGCCGTCTTGTCCAGCACCCCGACTCCGCTAGAGTTGTCCATGGTCCGATATTGCCGTCTCGGAATGCGAGACGCAACTCGGCATTATGCTGGCCCACGCAGGTACCGGCGCCCGGCTGGACGGATCGCGATGACGCGCCCGCGGAAAGGGGCACAGGATGGGACGTACGCTCGCGCAGAAGATCTGGGACTCACGTGTGGTGCACCGGGCCGACGGTGAGCCCGACCTGCTCTATATCGACCTGCACCTGATCCACGAGGTGACCAGCCCGCAGGCGTTCGACGGGTTGCGGCTGGCCGGCCGCGGCGTGCGGCGGCCGGACCTGACCGTGGCCACCGAGGACCACAACGTGCCCACGCTGGGGGTGACCGGCCCCGGCCTGCCGCTGATCGGCCCGGGCAGCCCGGTGACCGACCCGGTATCCCGGGTCCAGGTCGAGACGCTGCGCAAGAACTGCGCTGAGTTCGGCGTCAGCCTGTACCCGATGGGCGACGCCGGGCAGGGCATCGTGCATGTGATCAGCCCGCAGCAGGGACTGACCCAGCCCGGCATGACGATCGTCTGCGGTGACTCGCACACCAGCACGCACGGGGCGCTGGGCGCGCTGGCCTTCGGCATCGGCACCAGCGAGGTGGAGCACGTGCTGGCCACCCAGACGCTGCCGCAGCAGCAGCCGGCCCAGATGGCGGTTGACGTGACCGGCGCGCTGCCGTACGGGGTGACGGCCAAGGACCTGATCCTGGCGGTGATCGCGCAGATCGGCACCGGCGGCGGGGTGGGGCACATCATCGAGTACCGCGGCGAGGCGGTACGCGGCCTGCCGATGTCCGGCCGGCTGACCGTCTGCAACATGTCCATCGAGGCCGGTGCCCGGGCCGGGCTCATTGCGCCGGACGACACCACGTTCCGTTACCTGGAAGGCCGGCCGCACGCGCCGCGTGGTGCGGACTGGGAGGCGGCGCTGGACTACTGGCGGTCGCTGCCCACCGACCCGGACGCGACGTTCGACAAGGAGGTGACCCTGGACGCGAGCGCGCTCCAGCCGTTCGTGACCTGGGGCACCAACCCGGCCCAGGCGGCCCCGCTGGACTCGGCGGTGCCCGACCCGGACGTGATGGCCGACCCGGGCGAGCGGTCCTCGGCCCAGCGCGCGCTGAGCTACATGGGCCTGACGGCCGGCACCCAGCTCACCGACATCGCGGTGAACACAGTGTTCGTCGGCTCCTGCACCAACGGCCGGCTGGAGGACCTGCGGGCCGCGGCCGACGTGCTGCGCGGCAAGAAGGTGGCTGACGGGGTCCGGATGCTGGTCGTGCCCGGCTCCATGCAGGTCAAGGTGGCGGCTGAGGAAGAGGGTCTGGACCAGGTGTTCGCCGCGGCCGGTGCGCAGTGGCGGTCGGCGGGCTGCTCGATGTGCCTGGGCATGAACCCGGACACGATGGGCCCCGGCGAGCGCAGCGCCTCCACCTCGAACCGCAACTTCGAAGGGCGCCAGGGTAAGGGCTCACGCACCCATCTGGTGTCCCCGCAGGTGGCCGCGGCCACCGCGGTGACCGGCCGGCTGACCGCCCCCGCAGACCTCTGAGCTGGAAGGAATCGATGATGGAGCCCTTCACCACGCACACCGGCCGCGGGCTGGCCCTGCGCCGCAGCAACGTCGACACCGACCAGATCATCCCGGCCGAGTACCTCAAGCGGGTCAGCCGGGCCGGCTTCGCCGACGGCCTGTTCGCGGCCTGGCGGGCGGACCCCGAATTCATCCTCAACCAGCCCGTCGCGGATGGCGCGACGATACTGGTGGCGGGCCCCGATTTTGGCATTGGATCATCGCGCGAACACGCGGTCTGGGCGCTGAGTGATTACGGTTTCCGGGCTGTTATCTCGGCGCGATTCGGCGATATTTTCCGCAATAACGCAACCAAGGGCGGATTGCTCCCGGCCCGGGTAGCCGCCGAATTCGCGGCCGAACTCCAGGACGTCATCGAGAAGAACCCGGACGCCACGGTAACCGTCGATCTGGCCGAGCGCGAGGTGCGCGTCGCCGACCCCGGAACCGGACAGGTGTTGCTGTCTGGCCCGTTCGAGATCGACGGCTACACCCGGTGGCGGCTGATGGAGGGACTCGACGATATTTCCCTGACGCTGCGTTATGCGGATGAGATCACCAGCTTCGAGGAGCACCGGCCGGGCTGGCTGCCAACAGCCGATCCGGTGCACTGAAATCGCTTGCAGGCCTGGAAATCTGGGTGTCCAGGGCGCGACACGCCGTGTTTTTACGCTCAGGTGATTGTGCCAGCGCGCTGGATCGCCTAATTTCGGGCAGGTCAGAGGTCGCGGTTACGGCTGCCCTGTCCGCGCGACCTCCCGTCAGGGGGAACCGCAGGAGTGATACATGAACAAGCGTGACCTGATCGATGCGATCTCCGGCCGGCTGGGGGACAAGAAGACCGCGACCGAGGCCGTGAACGCGGTGCTCGACACGATTCAGGCGACCGTGGCCAAGGGGGACAAGGTCTCGATCACTGGGTTCGGTGTATTCGAGAAGCAGAACCGGCCTGCCCGCACCGCGCGCAACCCGGCTACCGGGGCGAGCATCCGGGTGCCGAAGTCCTCGGTGCCCAAGTTCCGGGCGGGCGCCGACTTCAAGGCCGTCGTCAACGGCGAGAAGAAGGCCGCGGGCGCTAAGAAGCGGTAACGCCTTTCCAGTCGTGATCATGGGATTGGTGTCGTTCTAGCCGCACCAATCCCATGATCACGCGGATAACCCCTCGGCTGGCAGCGGGAATGTGGCCAGCGTGAGAGCGGTGATACGTGGGGGGTCACCGCTGGTTCGGAACCGGACGCGCTGGCCGGGGCGCAGCAGGCGCAGCCCGGAGGCGGCCAGCGCGTCGGCGCCGAAGCTCAGCACCGTCCCGGCGTCGGTGAACACACTGCCCGACCGGGTGCCAGCGTCGTAGCTGCGCACGGTCGCCTGCACCGGAAGGCCGCTCAGCGCAGCCCGGGCCGCTTGCGCAGCGCGGTGCTGATCAGCCGGTCCAGCAGGCCGGGCAGGGAGAGCCCGGCCGCGGCCCACATCTTGGGGAAGTACGACGCGGCTGTCATCCCGGGCATGGTGTTGATCTCGTTGAGCAGGATCTCGCCGTCCGGGGTGTAGAAGAAATCGACCCGGGCCAGCCCTTCGCCGGACACCGCCTCGAAGGCGGCCGCAGCCAGGCGGCGCACCTCGTCCAGGTGCTCGGCCGGGATCGGCGCCGGGATCACCATGTTGTTGACGTCGTCCAGGTACTTCGCCTCGAAGTCGAAGAACTCCTCGCCGCCGTCCACCATGAGCTGCCCGGGCAGGCTGGTGTCCGGCGGCCCACCGCCGGTGCCTTCCAGCACGGCGCACTCCACTTCCCGGCCCGGGATGGCCCGCTCCACCAGCACCTTACGGTCGTAGCGCCGCGCGTTCTCGATGGCCTCGTGCAGGCCGGCCAGGTCGGCCGCCTTGGACGTGCCGATGCTGGAACCGCCGCGGGCGGGCTTGACGAAGACCGGCCAGCCCAGCTCGCCGATCGCGTCCAGCACCCGCTTGCGTTCCGCGGCCACCGGCACCGGCGCGCTAGCCGCCTCCCCGGCGGGCGACCAGTCCCGGTCCCGGACCACGACGAACGGGCCCACCGGCAGCCCTTTCGCCTTGAAGATCAGCTTCATGTACTCCTTGTCCATGCTGACCGCGCTGGCCAGCACGCCGGCCCCGACATAGCGGATGCCGGCCATCTCCAGCAGTCCCTGGATCGTGCCGTCCTCGCCGAACGGGCCGTGCAGCATCGGCAGCACCACGTCCACGTCGCCCAGCACCCGGGGGATGGCCCCCGGCTCGGCCATGGTCAGCGGGCCGGGGGTCAGCGTGCCGGGCTCCGCGCTGCCCCAGGGCAGCACCTGCCCGCCCGGTTCGGCCACCGCCTCGACCGACGGCAGCTGGCCCTCGGTGATGGCCAGCCGCTCCGGCTCGTCCGCGGTCAGCACCCACCGGCCGTCCGGCCGGATGCCAACCGGGACGACCTCGTACCGGTCCCGGTCGAGGGCGGCCAGCACCGTCCCGCCGCTCGCGCAGGAGATCGCGTGCTCCGGGCCACGGCCGCCGAACACGACCGCCACCCTGATCTTGCGCTGCTGGTTCACTCCCGCTCCTTTCGTATCCCGCTGAGTGCGTCGAGGGCCTGCGCCGAGCTGCCGGGTAGCAGCGCCGCGTACTCGGCGCTGGACCCGAACGCCGCGCTGCGGTAGGCCGGCCCGGCCAGCGGCTGCTGCGCGGGCGGCGGAGGCGCGGGCAGGTGCACCGCCCGGGTGTTCTCCCCCCGCTCGGCCGGGTCAGATGCCATAACGCTCGGGCTTGGCGGAGCGGGAGGTGAGCAGCGAGGCGGCCTGGCCGACGTCGATCCGCTCACTCATCACCCCGACCACGACCTCGGTGATGGGCATCTCCACGCCGAGCTCCTTGGCCAGTTCCAGCACCGGCCGGGCTGATTTGGCGCCCTCGGCGACCTGGGTGGTGACCGCGGCCACGTCCGTCACCGGCACGCCGCGGCCGATCAATTCGCCGAACGTCCGGTTCCGGGACAGCGGCGAGTTGCACGTGGCCACCAGGTCACCCAGGCCGGCCAGGCCGGCGAAGGTGTGCTGGTCCGCGCCGAGCGCCGCACCCAGCCGGGTGATCTCAGCCAGCCCGCGGGTGATCAGGGTGGCCCGGGTGTTGTCGCCGCAGCCCATGCCGACCGCGATGCCGACCGCGAGCGCGATCACATTCTTGACCGCACCGCCGAGCTCGCAGCCGGTCACGTCCGGGTTGGTGTACGGCCGGAAGTACGGCGTGTGGCATTCCTGCTGCAGCCGTTTGGCCAGCGTGTCATCGGCACTGGCGACGACCGTGGCCGCCACCCCCTGGCGTTCCGCGATCTCGCGGGCCAGATTGGGGCCGGACACCACCGCGATGCGTTCCGGCCCGGCCCCGGTGACCTCGGCGATCACCTGGCTCATCCGGTCGTGGGTGCCCATCTCGATGCCCTTCATCAGGCTGACGAACGCGGCGTCAGCCGGCAGCAGGCTGAGCCAGGCTTCGAGATGATGACGCAGCGTCTGGGCGGGCACGGCCAGCACCACGACGGCCGCGCCGTGCAGCGCGCGGGCCGGGTCGGCGGTCGCGGTCAGCCCAGGCGGCAGCGTGATTCCGGGCAGGTAGTCCGGGTTCTCGTGCCGCTCGTTGATCGTCGCCACCACGCCGGGCCGCCGGCCCCAGAGCGTCGCCGGGGTGCCCGCGTCGCAGAGCACCTGGGCAAACGTGGTGCCCCACATGCCCGACCCCATGACCGCGGCTTTCATGTCGGTGTCGCCTCACGCGGGTCGGTGCCCGGGCTGGGCGGCGGCCCATCCGGGCCCGCGGCGGTCGCGGACTCCGCCTCCCGGGCCGCCTGGCGCGCGGCCCGGCGGGCGATCGCCGGGTGGTACGGCTCGGCCGGCGGCTGGCCGCCGCGCAGTTCGGCCAGCAGCGTGGCCACGTCGGCCATGATGGCGTTGGTGGCGCCGCGCAGGACGTCCCGGGTGAACGGCTGGCCCTCGAACTCGGTCAGGTCCACCGGCGGCCCGGCCAGCATGCGCACCGTGTGCCGCGGCCACAGGTGCGGCTTGGTCGTGCCGTACGGCAGGATGACCTGCGCCCCCCAGGTGGCCACCGGCACCACCGGGACCCCGGTGGCCAGGGCCAGCCGGGCCACCCCGGTCTTGCCGACCATCGGCCATTGCTCCGGGTCCCGGGTCGCGGTGCCCTCCGGGTAGATGATCACGCACTCGCCGTCGGCCAGCGCCCGCTCGGCCACCGCAAGCACGTTGGCCGCGTCCGCTTCGCCGCGGCGAACCGGCAGCTGGCCGCAGCCACGCAGCAGCGCGCCGATGCCCTTCACGTCGAACGCCGAGGACTTGATCATGAACGCCGGATAGCGGCGGGCCTCGTGCACGAACAGCGCCATCGCCGCCCAGTCCACGTAGGACAAGTGGTTGCCAGCCACCAGCATCCCGCCCTGCCGGGGGAAGTGCTGGTAACCGTGCCAGTCCCGCTTCATCACCGACTTGATCAGCGATGGGAAGAACACCGTGGTCCCGGTCCGCCAGGCGGCCGAGTAGCGCCGGCCCCGCTGCTGTCCGCTCATCGGTCCGCTCTCCCGCCCGCGCTCAGGAGGTTTCTCATCGCTGCCAGTCTCCCGTTCCGCCCATCGCCGTGTCGAGGCATGGCCATGACCCTGCGCAACCACCGGCCGGCCCGCCCGGCCGCAGGCACAGTATGGTCGCCGGTGTGACCGAGAGCCCGCTCAGCTGGTCGCTGGTGATCCCCGTCAAGGTACTTGCCCGCGCCAAATCCCGCCTGGCCGGCCTGGCTGGACCCGCCCGGGAAGAGCTGGCGCTGGCCATGGCGGCGGACACGGTGAGCGCGGCGGCCGCCTGTCCGGTGGTGGCGGCCGTGCTCGTAGTGACCGACGACGCGGCCGCCGCGAGCACACTAGGTGAGCTGGGCGCGGTGATCGTACCGGACGAGCCGGCCGCCGGGCTGAACCCGGCACTGGCCCACGGCGCGTCGCTGGCCGCCGCCCGCTGGCCCAGCTCGGGCACGGCCGGGCTGGCCGCGGACCTGCCCGCACTGCGGCCCGCGGAGCTGGACCGGGGGCTGCGTGCCGCGGCCCGCTGGCCGGAGGCCTTCGTCGCGGACGCCGCGGGCACCGGCACCACGCTGTACGCCGCGCGGCCCGGGACGCCGTTCCGGCCCCGGTTCGGCGCTGGTTCGGCCAGCCGGTACCGGGCCGGCGGGGCGGTCGAGATCCTGCTGGCCGACGTGCCCAGCCTGCGCTCGGACGTGGACACGGCCGCCGACCTGGAGCACGCGACCAGCCTCGGGCTCGGCCCGCGCACCGCCCCGCTCGCCGCCCGCCTTGGCTGAGCGGCGGCCGGGTGCCGCTCAGCGGGTCGTGCGGTTGGCCCGGCGGCGGCCCAAGCGCGCACCGAGCAGGATCAGGTCCACGAGGACCACCACCACCCCGATGATCAGCAGCCAGAACAGGCCCTTGACCACAGCGCCCACGATGCCCAGGGCGATGGCCACGATGATGAACAACAGGAACAGCGCCATGCCGCCCTCCGAATCTAGAAGTCAGCGCCGGGCGAGCCGCCGTTCGCCACCCACGCCGGGCTGGTAGGCCAGTTCATAGTGCTCGAAGACCGCCGCTTCCTGGGTGGCCGGCAGCTCACCGTCGGTGTCGATGGATGGCGCACTGCGCACCAGGTTCTTGGGCCGGGCCACCTTCAGGTACCCCGGGCCCACGGTGGCCCCGTTCAGGGGCACGAACACAAGCCGGCGCCGGGTCGGCATGCCAACCGTGACGGTGGCGAACACCGGCTCGTCGGTCGCGGTGTCCACGTACACCGCTTCCAGCGTGCCGATCTTGCGGCCAGCGTCGTTGACCACATCGTGGCCGCGCCACTCCCGGATGTCGGCCGCCTCGAACATGGCCCCTCCGCTCGTTGCTCGACTGCGCATGCAGCTACCCAGCAACGGGAGGCTAATCCGCGGGGAGTGGCCGCTAAATATGCACGATGGGGCAGGTCAGCGTCCGGGTGATGCCGGTGACACCCTGGATCTGGGCGACCACGAGCCTGCCCAGGTCGTCGACGTTGGCCGCCTCCGCCCGCACGATCACGTCGTATGGCCCGGTCACGTCCTCGGCCAGGGTCACCCCCTCGATGGCCGCAATGCGGCGGGCGACCTCGGCGGCCTTGCCCACTTCCGTCTGTACGAGGATGTACGCCTGAACCATGCATCCCTCCCGGGGGCCTCATCGCCTGCGGCCGGAATGGCCACGCTACCGTAAAGCAAAGCCGGCCGTTGGGAGGGCCCCATTACCGTCGCAGACCTGGGGGAATTCGGCCTCATCGCGGCGCTGGCGGCCCGGCTGCCGGGCACCCCGGCCCTGCTCGTGGGCATTGGCGATGACGGGGCCGTGGTCCGGGCACCGGACGGGCGGGTGGTCGCCAGCACGGATCTTCTGGTCGAAGGCTGGCATTTCCGGCGCGACTGGTCGTCGGCCACCGAAATTGGCGGTAAGGCGGCCGCGCAGAGTCTCGCCGATATCGCGGCCATGGGCGCGGTGCCCACCGCGCTGCTGATCGGCCTGGCCACACCGGGCGATCTGCCGGTGGCCTGGGCCGGGGACCTGGCCGCCGGGCTGGCGCAGGAGTGCGCCCGGGTCGGCGCCGCCGTGGCCGGGGGGGACATCTCGGCCGGGCCGGTACTGATGCTCGCCGTGACCGCCCTGGGCGATCTGGCCGGCCAGTCGCCGGTCACCCGCTCCGGCGCCCGGCCTGGGGATGTGCTGGCGGTAGCCGGCCAGCTGGGGCAATCGGCGGCCGGGCTGGCGCTGCTGCAGGCCGGCCTGGACCAGCCGGCCAGCCTGCTGGCCGCGCACCGCTGGCCCCATCCGGACTACGCCGCCGGGCCCGAGGCGGCCCGGCTGGGCGCCACCTCGATGATCGACGTGAGCGACGGGCTGGTCCAGGATGTGGGACACCTGGCCGAGCAGAGCGGGGTGCGCATTGACCTGGAATCGGTGCGTTTGCCGCCCGCCGACGCGCTCCAGATAGCGGCGGCGGCAGTGGGCCGGCCGGACTCGCTTGACTGGATTCTCAGCGGCGGGGAGGATCATGCCCTGGCCGCAACTTTCCCTCCGCGAGCAGCCCTGTCCGGGCGCTGGACGGTCGTCGGGCGGGTCCGTGACGGCCAGGGGGTCTGGGTGGATTCACGGCGAGTCGAGAGGCTGTCCGGATGGGCTCATTTTCGTGGATCGGACCCCCCTCACTGAGCGTGTTCGGTAAATTACAGCCTTGTCACTATAGTTAGCCTGCCCCGTCCTTAGGTATAAACCCCCCAAATGCGATCACCGGGCAAGAGAGCAGCGCCCCGCCACCGGGCGCCATCCGGCGCTGCCGAGGACGGGGTGGATCGCCCTGGCGGATGGCGCGCGCTCGCCAGCGCCTGGCGCGGCGGCCACGGTGGCGGCACCCGCCGGGGCTGGCCGGCCGGGCACCAGCTCGGCCCGGCCATCCGCCGTCTGATGGTCACCCCGACGTTCGCGGCTGGCCTGGGCGTGCTGGTCGCGGCCGGCCTGGCCGTCAACATGCCCCGGACGGTGCTGCACTTCAGCTCCCCGGTGCCCGGCATTCAGTGCTCGGCCGGGGTATGCGCGACCGAGGAGCCGAACACCGGCACGCTCGCCTCGGCCCGTCCCGGCGTGCACATCTCGCCATCCTCGCCCCGCGCGTCCGGATCCACCTCAGGCGGCCGCGCGGACCGGCGCGCTGGCGGAGCCGCCTGGCCGGGCGGCCACGCCACCCGGGTCACGATCACCTATCAGCTGACCCACGAGTGGCCGGGCGGCTTCCTGGACGTGATCAGCATTTCCGGGATGAACGCCCGGCACCGCAGCTGGAGCCTGGCTCTCGGCTACCCCGGGGCCCGGGTGGCCAACGTGCAGGGCGCGCAGTGGCAGGCCACCAGCCCGGATGCTGGCGTGGCCGAGGGTTACGCCGAGCCGGAGCCCGGCCGGGCGGGCGGCCCAGCTGGCGACGGCGGCCAGCACGGCCGCCCGGGAGGGTCCTCGTGGGTGCAGTTCACCGTCGTGCTGGACGGCTCACCGATGGCCCCGGTGGGCTGCGACTTCGACGGCCACCCGTGCACGTTCAACAGCCCGGGCGCGCCCTGACGGCGGCAGCCCGGTACGGGTCAGACCGGACAGCTCAGCGGGTGACTTTGCCAGCCTTGATGCAGGACGTGCAGACCCTGATCCGCCGGCTGTTGCCGCCCACGGTGGTGCGCCGGATCTGGATGTTCGGGTTGAAGCGGCGCGGGGTCCGGCGGTGCGAGAAGGAGACGTTCTTGCCGAATCCCGGCCCCTTGCCGCAGATCTCGCAGACAGCAGCCACGGGATTCTCCCTTGCATGAAGGCGTTTGCGCTAGCCGATGCGCCCTGACTGGGGGCGGGCACCACTCAGCCACGCCCAGGGCAGCCTGAACACAGTATCCGACCACCGGCCGCTAACGCGAATCGCCCGCGCCATGGGCGCGCGCCGCCGAACTGGACAGTGCCGGGGGGAAGGGGGAGGCGGGAAAGG
The DNA here is from genome assembly GCA_963834705.1 of uncultured Actinomycetes bacterium. Classification (GTDB taxonomy): domain Bacteria; phylum Actinomycetota; class Actinomycetes; order Streptosporangiales; family Streptosporangiaceae; genus RYN-230. The sequence continues at coordinate 367,327 of CAWICV010000012.1, read as the reverse complement.
AGTGAGGAACGAGCGACCGGGCGAGGCGGGAAGGAGGCAAGCGAACAGGGATGGCGCGGTGGGTTGGGCGCCGGGACGCAAAAAGACACTGCTGCCGCCTATCCTGTGAGGCCATGGCAAGGCTTGACGACCGGATCGACCGGGTGTTCGATCCCCGCACGGCCAAGATCCTGGCCAGCTCGCTGGACGTGCACACGGTCGGGGACCTGCTCCGGCACTACCCGCGCCGGTACGAGCAGCGCGGCGAGCTGACCGACCTGGCCAATCTGCGCGATGGCGAGCACGTCACCGTGCTCGCCCAGATCAAGGCGGTCACCACCCGGGCGATGCGCAACCGGCGCGGCAAGCTGACCGAGGTCACGGTCACCGATGGCCGGGGCACGCTGACGCTGGCCTTCTTCCGCCAGCCGTGGCGGGAACGGGAGTTCAAGCCGGGCCTGCACGGCCTGTTCGCTGGCCAGGTGTCCAGCTACGGCCGCAAGCGGCAGCTCATCCACCCGGACTGTGAGCTGCTGGGTGAGGCCGATCCCGGGACCGAGCTGGCCGCCGAGCACGCCGCCGAGATCATCCCGGTCTACCCGGCCACCGCCCAGCTGGCCTCCTGGAAGATCGCCAAGGCGATCCGCACCGTGCTGGACACGCTTGACATCGCGGACGACCCGCTGCCCGCCGCGGTCCGCGACCGGTACGGCCTGCTCAGCCAGCTGGCCGCGCTGCACGGCATCCACCGCCCGGTCGAGTTGGCCGAGATCGCGCCGGCCAAGCAGCGGCTGAAATGGGACGAGGCGTTCGTGCTGCAGGCCGTGCTGGCCCAGCGGCGACGGGCCGAGGACGCGCTGCCGGCCACCCCGCGCATCCCGCGCCGCGGCGGGCTGCTCGACGCATTCGACGCTCAGCTCCCGTTCCAGCTGACCGGCGGGCAGCGCGCCGCAGGCGAGGAGATCATGACCGCGCTGTGCCGGGAGCACCCAATGCACCGGCTGCTGCAGGGCGAGGTGGGCTCGGGCAAGACCCTGGTCGCGGTGCGGGCCATGCTCCAGGTGGTGGACGACGGCGGCCAGGCGGTGCTGCTCGCGCCGACCGAGGTACTGGCCCAGCAGCACTACCGGTCGCTGAGCCAGTTGCTCGGCCCGCTCGGCCGGGCTGGTGAGCTGGACAGCGCCGACCAGGCCACCCGGGTCGCGCTGCTCACCGGCTCGCAGGGGGCCAAGGCCCGCCGGGCCGCGCTGGACGACGTGGCCTCCGGCGCGGCCGGCATCGTGATCGGCACGCACACCCTGCTCTACCACCGGGTCCGGCTGGACGACCAGGTCGTGTTCAAGGACCTGGGCCTGGTGGTGATCGACGAGCAGCACCGGTTCGGCGTGCAGCAGCGCGACGCGCTGCGCGAGAAGGCCCACGGCCGCCGCCCGCACGTGCTGGTCATGACGGCCACCCCGATCCCGCGGACGGTGGCCATGACCGTCTACGGCGACCTGGACGTGTGCACGCTCAGCGAGCTGCCGGCCGGCCGCACGCCGATCACCAGCCATGTGGTGCCCGCGGCGGAGAAGCCGCGCTTCCTGGAGCGCACCTGGCAGCGGCTCCGCGAGGAAGTGGGCGGCGGCGGCCAGGCATACGTCGTGTGCCCCCGCATCGGCCTGGACGACGACATTTCTGATCTAACGCCAGTGCCGGGCGAACTCGGCCCGGCCGACCCCGACGACGCCGCGGGTGAATACGAGGACGAGGCCGACGCCGCGGGGCGGCCGCCCCGGGCCGTGCTCGAGATGGCCGCGGAACTCGAGCACGGGCCGCTGGCCGGGCTGTCGCTCCGGGTGCTGCACGGCCGGCTGCCCGCGGACGAGAAGGACGACACCATGCGCGGGTTCGCGCACGGGCAGGTGGACGTGCTGGTCGCCACCACCGTGGTGGAGGTCGGCGTGGACGTGCCGAACGCCACCATCATGGTCATCCTGGACGCAGACCGGTTCGGCGTGTCCCAGCTGCACCAGTTGCGCGGCCGGGTCGGCCGTGGCGCCAAACCCGGGCTGTGCCTGCTGGTCACCGACGCGCCCGACGGCAGCCCGGCCCGGGCCCGGCTGGACGCGGTGGCCAGCACGCTGGACGGCTTCCAGCTGTCCCGGCTCGACCTGGAGCAGCGCCGTGAGGGCAACGTGCTGGGCGCGGCCCAGGCCGGGCGCAAGTCCAGCCTGAAGATGCTCACCCTGCTGGCCGACGAGGAGCTGATCGGCCAGGCCCGGCAGGAGGCCACCGCGCTGGTCGGCGCCGATCCGGCGCTGTCCAGCCATCCGGCCCTGGCCGCCGCGATCAGCGCGCTGCTCGACGAGGAGCAAGCCGAGTTCCTGGAGAAAGCGTGATTATTTTGCGCTCTGCTTCCTTGCGCCGCCGGGGGCGCTGGGCCCGCCTCCTTCCCTCGTCGCTCGGGTCGCTCGTTCCTCGCTCCCCTCGCTCCTCAGTCCAGTTCGGCGGCGCGCCCCCGTTGGCGCGGGCCGCCTCCTTCCTGCCTCGCTCGTTCCTCGCTCGTCCGTCGGTCGGCGCCGGGTGCCTTTCGCGCAGGTCAGTCCGGTCGATGGCGCCTCCCTTCCTGGGCGCGACGTGACCCGGGTGATTGGCGGGGTGGCGGGGGGACGGCGGCTGGCTGTGCCGGCTGGCCGGTCCACCCGGCCCACCAGCGACCGGGCTCGGGAGGGCCTGTTCGGCACGGTACTGGCGTTCTGCCGAAGTCTTGATGGGCTGCTGGTGCTCGACCTGTACGCGGGGTCCGGAGCGGTGGGGCTCGAAGCGCTGTCCCGCGGGGCGGGGCACGTGCTGCTGGTCGAGGCCGACGCGCGGGCCGCCCGGGTGATCCGGGGCAACATCGAGGCGGTCGGCCTGCCCGGCGCCGAGCTGGTCACCGACCGGGTGGACCGGGTGCTGGCCCGCGGCCCGGGCCGGGGCCGGTACGACCTGGCCGTGGCCGATCCGCCGTATGTCACGGCGGGCGGCGAGGTGAGCGGGATGCTGGCCGCGCTGGCCGGCGGCGGCTGGCTCGCCCCGGGCGCGCTGGTCGCGGTGGAGCGGGACACCAGGTCCGGCGCGGTGGACTGGCCGGCCGGCTACACCCCGGACCGCTCCCGGCGCTACGGCGATACCACGTTCTGGTACGGTCTCGCCGCAGGTGGATGTCCCCCAGGAAGGGCGTGACCGCGTGCGTCGTGTCGCCTGTCCAGGCTCCTTTGACCCGGTGACCAACGGGCATCTCGACATCATCGGGCGGGCCGCCGCGCTGCACGACGAGGTGATCGTCGTGGTCGGGGCCAACCAGGCCAAGGAAGGCCTGTTCACCGTGGACGAGCGGGTGGAGATGCTCCGCGAGGTAACGGCCGGCCTGAAGAACGTCGGGGTCGGCACGTTCCGCGGGCTGCTGGTGGAATTCTGCAAGGCGAACGACATATCCGCCATCGTGAAGGGCCTGCGCGCGGTCAGCGACTTCGAGTACGAGATGGAGATGGCACAGATGAACTACCGTCTCGCCGACGTCGAGACGCTGTTCATCGCGGCCAACCCGGTGTACAGCTTCCTGCGTTCCAGCCTGGTCAAGGAGATCTGCCAGTACGGCGGGGACGTGTCGTCACTGGTGCCCGGGCCGGTGCTGGAGCGGCTCAAGACCCGGCTGGCCGGCCGCTGAGGCCACCGGCCGGGCGGGGGACTGCCCGTTGAGTTGGGGAAATCGCTTGCAGGCCGGTAGGCTGACCGTCTCAACCGTGCCGAACACCGTCCCTAGCCATGCCACAGTCACGAAAGCACTCGCCAGCGCGCCTCGATCCCCGCAAGCCGCTGGTCTTCAGCATCCTTGACCTGGGCCGCAGCCCGGGCTCGGAGCATACCCAGACCCTGACCGTGCCAGCCCCGGCGTATGTGCAGGCCGGCCTGGCTGGTGTGCCCGAGGGTGCTGACGTGCAGCTATCCGTGCGGATGGAGGCGGTGTCCGAGGGCGTTCTGGTCACTGCCACCGCACACGCGCCGGTGACCGGGGAGTGCGCGCGCTGCCTGGAACCGGTGCACCAGCAGGTTGACGTTAAGGTGCAAGAGCTTTTCGCATATGCGACGGACGACGGCGAGGACGCCGCGGACGGGTACGCTCTGCAAGGGGACCTGCTTGATCTTGAGCCGGCCTTGCATGACGCGCTGGTGCTGGCGCTACCGCTGGCCCCGCTGTGCCGGGACGACTGCCCGGGGCTGTGCGTGGAATGCGGTGCGCTGCTCGCCCAGGCGGCCCCGGACCATGGGCACGCGCCGGCCGTTGACCCGCGGTGGGCCGGCCTGCAGCAGCGCAGCGGGTCAGGGCCGGACGGGCCGGATCTGGCGGGTGCATGACGTGACTGACTTGAGCAGACGATGAAGGAGAGTTAGGTGGCAGTTCCGAAGCGGCGTATGTCGCGCAGCAACACCAGGTCACGGCGGTCGCAGTGGAAGACGTCCGCCCCGGGTCTGGTGCGCTGCCCGCAGTGCCGGGACCCCAAGCTGCCGCACACGGCATGCCCGACGTGCGGGACGTACAACCGCCGTCAGGTGATCACACCCACCTGATGCGCTGAAGGGGCCACAGCGTGCGAGGCGGGTCAAGCAGCGGTGCAGCAGGCGGGCCGGATGGTGCGGAACTGCTGCGCACCATCGACGCTGGGCTGAGCCCAGAGCTGCTCGAACGCGCCCTCATGCACCGTTCCTACGCATATGAGAACGGTGGGCTGCCGACCAACGAGCGGCTCGAGTTCCTCGGCGACGCGGTGCTCGGGCTGATTGTCACGGACACCCTGTTCCGCTCGTACCCGGATCTGCCCGAGGGCCAGCTGGCCAAGCTGCGCGCGGCCGTGGTCAACATGCGGGCGCTGGCCGACGTGGCCCGCGAACTCAAGCTGGGCCACTACGTCCGGCTCGGCCGGGGCGAGGAAGGCACCGGCGGCCGGGACAAGTCGTCGATCCTGGCCGACACGCTGGAGGCCGTGATCGGCGCGGTCTACTTCGAGCTGGGCCTGGTCAAGGCGGACGCCCTGGTGCACCGGCTGTTCGACCCGGTGATCAGCCGGTCGGCTGGGCTCGGCGCCGGGCTGGACTGGAAGACGTCGCTGCAGGAGCTGACCGCGTCCGGGTTCCTCGGCGTGCCCGAGTACCAGGTTGAGGAGAGCGGCCCCGATCACCAGAAGTTCTTCCGGGCCACGGTGAAGGTGGGCGGCCGCAGCTACGGGACCGGGGCCGGCCGGTCCAAGAAGGAAGCCGAGCAGCAGGCGGCCGAGGCGGCCTGGAAGGCGATCAGCAACGGTCACGACTCCGCCGCGGGCAGCAACGGGGTAACCCCGGCCGCCGGGGCGGCGCCGGGGTCCGGGGACGCCGCCAGGCCGGGGAATGCCACCGCACCCGGGGACGAGCCGGCCGGGAGCTGACCGGTGCCGGAACTCCCCGAGGTCGAGACCGTCCGGGCCGGGCTGGCGGACCACCTGGCGGCCCGCACCATCGAGAAGGCCCAGGTGCTGCACCCGCGCGCCATCCGGCGGCACCTGGCTGGCCAGGCCGACTTCGAGGATGTGCTGCGTGGCCGGACCATCACCGGGGCCCGGCGCCGGGGCAAGTACCTCTGGCTGCCGATGGGCGACGATGCGCTGCTGGCCCACCTGGGCATGAGCGGGCAGTTGCTGGTGGGCGCCCCGGACCGGCCGCTGTCCAGCCACGTCCGGGTCCGCTTCACGTTCACCGATGCCGGCCCTGACCTCAGGTTCAGCGACCAGCGGACGTTCGGCCACCTGGTCTGGACCGAGGGTGGCGCGGAACTGCCGTCGCTGATCGCGCACATCGCGCCGGACCCGCTGGAGGCCGCGTTCGACGACGGGGCGTTCCTGGCCCGGCTCCGGCTGCGCCGGACCGGGCTGAAGCGGGCCCTGCTCGACCAGTCGCTGATCAGCGGGGTGGGCAACATCTACGCCGACGAGGCGTTGTGGCGGGCCCGGCTGCACTGGGCCCGGGCCACCGGCACGCTGACCCGGGCCGAAGCGGCCCGGACGCTGGGCGAGGTCCGCGCCGTGCTGCTGGATGCGCTCAAATCCGGCGGCACCTCGTTCGACAGCCTGTATGTGAACGTCAACGGAGAAAGCGGATACTTCTCCCGGTCACTGTGTGTATACGGCCGGGAGGGTGAACCGTGCCCGCGATGCGGCACGCCGATCCGGCGCGATCCGTTCATGAACAGGTCCGCTTACAGCTGCCCGCGTTGCCAGCCCCGGCCACGGTCCGCGCGCCGCCATCGTGACCTGCATGATCGCTCAACTTGACCGAAATCCCGCGGGGTGGGACCCTAGGAGTGTCACCTGCGCGCACTCATGCGAGTCTTCGCGTGTGCGCCCACCCTGGTCACTCAGTGTGGAGGACCCACTACAATGGCGAAGGCTCTACTCGGCCACGTTGGCGGGCCAGATCCCCGCATGGTCTCTGAGATGCGCCGCCTTCAGCAGCGAGTACGCGACCTGGAAGCCGAGCTGGTCAGGCTCCAGGACAAGAACGACGCGCTGGTTGCGGAAGCCGGCCACGACTTGCTCGTTGCGGATCGGGAGCGCGAGCCGGCGCTGATCTGACGCGCCGAACTACCACCACGAAACGGGGACGCCACACCGGCGTCCCTCTTCGTGTGTCTGGCGCCTGGTCACTTACGGCTCGTACGTCAGTTACGTCGCTTTAGCCGCTTATGTCACTTGGCTGATCCCAGCCCGCCTGCCTGCCCGGACCCGGCTCGTGAACTGCCGGGAAACCCGCGAATGCCCGGCCTGGCCGGCACACCGCGATAAGGTGCGGACAGGCTGGCGCCGCGCCGCCGCGCCGCCGCGACGCCGCCGGCCCCGGCCGGCCGCCTGGCCTGGCCGCCGCCGACCGGACCACAGCGGATCGAGCCCATCGCGGGGAGGGGAGCCTGCAGGTGTACCTGAAGACTCTCACCCTGCGCGGGTTCAAGTCGTTCGCGTCCGCCACCACGCTGCGCTTCGAGCCGGGCATCACCTGCATCGTTGGCCCCAACGGGTCGGGCAAGTCCAACGTGGTCGACGCGTTCTCCTGGGTGATGGGCGAGCAGGGCGTGAAGACCCTGCGCGGCGGCAAGATGGAGGATGTGGTCTTCGCCGGGACCGCCTCCCGGCCGCCGCTCGGCCGGGCCGAGGTCACCCTGACCATCGACAACAGCGACGGTGCGCTGCCCATCGAGTACACCGAGGTCACCATCAGCCGGCTGCTGTTCCGGTCCGGGCAGAGCGAGTACTTCATCAACGGCGACCACTGCCGCCTGCTCGACGTACAGGAACTGCTGTCCGACTCCGGCCTGGGCCGGGAGATGCACGTGATCGTCGGCCAGGGCCAGCTGGACCAGGTGCTGCACGCCGGGCCGGAGGCCCGCCGGGCGCTGATCGAGGAGGCGGCGGGCGTGCTCAAGCACCGCCGCCGCAAGGAAAAGGCGCTGCGCAAGCTGGAAGCCATGCAGGTCAACCTGACCCGGCTGGTCGACCTGACCGCGGAACTGCGCCGCCGCCTCAAGCCGCTCGGCCGCCAGGCCGCGATCGCCCGCAAGGCCGCGGTCATCCAGGCCGACTTGCGCGACGCCCGGCTCCGGCTGCTCGCCGACGACTACGTCACTGGGGCGGCCGCGCTGGAACGGGACGAGACCGACGAGGCCGCCGCGCTGGCCCGCCGGGCCGAGCTGGAGCGCACCCTGGCCCAGGCCCGGCAGCGCGAGGCCGAGCTGGACGGCGACGAGCAGCAGCACGCGCCCCGGCTGGCCGCCGCCCAGGAGGCCTGGTTCGCGCTGTCCGCTCTGTCGGAACGTCTCCGCGGGGTGGCCAGCCTGGCCCAGGAGCGGCACGCCCACCTGGTGGCACAGCCGGACGCGGTGCGCCCGGGCCGGGACCCGGACGAGCTGGAGCTGGAAGCGGAAGCGCTGCGCGAGCAGGAGGCGGTGCTCGGCGAGCGGCTGGAGACCGCGCGCGAGCAGCTGGCCACCGCGACCGCGGAGCGCGGCGCGGCCGAGGCCGCGCTGGCCGGGGAGGAACGCCGGCTGGCCCTCGCCGCCCGGGCCGAGGCCAAGCGGGCGGAGCAGCTGGCCCGGCTGCGCGCCCAGGTCGAGGCGGCCCGGAGCAAGGCGGCCGCCGCCGCCGAGGAGGCTGGCCGGCTGGCCGAGGCGTTCGAGTCGGCCCGGGACCGGGCCGGCCAGGCGGAACGCGAATACGAGGAGCTGCAGGACGCCTGCGCTGGGCGGGACGACGACCGGACCGGGCTGGCCTGGGAGCACGAGCAGGCCGCGGCCAAGCTGAGCGCCGCCTCGGCCCGGGTCAGCGAGCTGCGCGCGGCCGAGCGGGAAACCAGCGCCGAGCAGGCCGCGCTGACCGCCCGGGTGCAGGCGCTGCGCGAGGGAGTGCACGCGCTGCGCCCCGGCAAGGACGCGTCGGCCGCCCTGCTCGGTGAGCCGGACCGGTTCGGCGGCGTGCTCGGCGCGGTGGCCGAGCTGGTCACCGTGGCCGACGGGGCGCAGGAGGCGATCGCCGCCGCGCTGGGCAGCGCGGCCGACGCGGTGGCGGTGTCTGGCCTGGCCGCCGCGGTGGCCATCCTGGAGACGCTGCAGGGCCAGGACGCGGGCAGTGCCGCCCTGGTCATCGCGTCGGAGCTACCCGCTGGTCCGGCCCTGCCTCCCGGTGTACAGCTCCCGGACGGTGTGCAGCCCGCGCTCGACCTGGTGCGCGGCCCGGCGGAACTGGCCGCCGCGCTGGCCAGCCTGCTGGCCGGCGTGCTGGTCGCCGCGGATCTCGGCCAGGCCCAGGACCTGGTCCGGGCCCACCCGGAGCTGCGGGTGGTGACCCGGCAGGGTGACCTGCTCGGCGCACACTGGGCGTCCGGCGGATCGGCCAAGGCACCGAGCGAGTTCACCCTGCGCGGAGTGGCCGACGAGGCCGCCGCCGGGCTGGACGAGGTGGCCCGCCGCGGCGAGCAGGCCGCAGCCGACCTGGCCGACGCGGTGGCCAGCGAGGACGAGGCCCGCGAGGTGATGGCCGCGGCCCAGGCCAGGATCCAGCAGGCCGACGCGGCCGCCGCGGAGATCTCTGGCCGGCTGGGCCGGCTAGGTGGCGCGGCGCGCGCCGCCCGGGAGGAAGCGCAGCGGCTGGAGGCGGCCATCGCCAAGGCGCAGCGCGCGCAGGAAGCCGGGGCCGCTTCGGTCAGCGAGCTCGAGACCAGCCTGGTCGCGGCCGAAGGGCTGGCCGGCCCGGCCGAGCCGGCCCAGCCCGGGCCGGCGGACGCGGAGCCGGCCGGGGACGAGCCCGCCGCCGACCGGGACGCGCTGGCCGCGGCAGTCAGCGCCGGGCGCAACGCCGAGATGGACGCCCGGCTGGAGGTCAGGACGGCCGAAGAGCGGCTGCGGGCCATCGCCGGCCGGGCCGATGCCCTGGTCGCCACGGCCGCCGCGGAACGCCAGGCGGCCCAGCAGGCCGCCGGCCGCCGGGTGCGGCGGGCCCGCCAGGCCACAACGGCCAAGGCGGTGGCCGAGGGCGCCGCCCTAGCCCTGGCCCGGCTCACCGAGTCGCTGGCCGCGGCGGCCGAGCAGCGCCAGGCGGCCGAGCAGGCCAGCAAAGGCCGCGCGGTGGCGCTAAAGGAGGTCCGGGCCGCGGTCCGCGACCTGGCCGCCGAGTTCGATCGCGTGGTGGACGCCGCGCACGGCACCGAGATGGCCCGGGCCGAGCGCCGGATGCGCCTGGAGCAGCTGGCCGCCCGCTCGGCCGACGAGTTCGGCGTGGCCGCCGAGGCGCTGATCGCCGAGTACGGCCCGGGCGTGCCGGTCCCGCTGGCCGCGCCGGAGCCGCCCGCCAGCCGGCCCGCGAACGGCGCTGAGAGCGGCGCCGACCCGGCAGCAGGTGGTCCCGGCCCGGCCGCGCCTGCGGTCGCCCAGGATGCTGCTGAGGGCCGCGGTAACGAGGCCGCCCCGGTGAACGGCAGCGCCCCGGCGAATGGCAGCGGGCCGGCGAACGGCAGCGGGCCGCCCAATGGCAGCGGGCCGGCCAATGGCAGCGGGCCGCCCAATGGGAGCGGGCCGGCCAATGGGAGCGGGCCGGCCAACGGCAGCGAGCCGCAGAGCGAGCAGCAGCCGGTGCTGGCCGGCACCGAGCAGCTGACCATCCCGTACGTCCGGGCCGAGCAGGAGCGCCGGGCCGCCACGGCACAGCGCCAGCTCGACCAGCTGGGCAAGGTGAACCCGCTGGCGCTGGAGGAGTTCGCCGCGCTGGAGGAACGGCACACGTTCCTGAACACCCAGCTCGAGGACCTCAAGAAGACCCGCCGTGACCTGCTGACCGTGGTCAAAGAGGTGGACGACCGGGTGCAGGAAGTGTTCGCGTCCGCCTTCGAGGACACCGCCCGTGAGTTCGAGGGGATCTTCGGCCGGCTGTTCCCGGGCGGCGAGGGCCGGCTGATCCTCACCGACCCGGACGACATCCTGGCCACCGGCATCGACTTCGAGGCCCGGCCGCCGGGCAAGAAGGTCAAGCGGATGTCGCTGCTGTCCGGCGGCGAGCGCTCGCTCACCGCGATCGCGTTCCTGCTGGCCATCTTCATGGCCCGGCCGTCCCCGTTCTACGTCCTCGACGAGGTCGAGGCGGCCCTGGACGACACCAACATGCAGCGCCTGCTGCACATCTTTGAAGAGCTGCGCTCGGTCTCCCAGCTGCTGATCATCACGCACCAGAAGCGCACCATGGAGATCGCCGACGCGCTGTACGGCATCAGCATGCGCGGCGACGGGGTGTCCACCGTGGTCAGTCAGCGGCTGCGTGAGCGCGAATCCGCCTGAACCGGCATGAGCCACCGCAGACGGGGGATTAGCCCGGCTGGAGTGTCTGCCAGACTGGGGCCGTTATGGAACTCGCGATCATCCTTGGCTTGATCTTCATCCTGCTCGTCGCCGGGGCGGGGACGGCGCTGCTGGTGCGCCCGGGCGGCCGCCGGGTCAGCGCGCCGCCCGCGCCGCCCACCGTGCCGCCTGGCCCGCCGGACGGGCAGCGGACCGCCGCGCCGCCCGGCCAGGACGTGCCCACCGCGACCCCCGGGGTGGAGGAGGTGCTGCCGCCCGCCGCCGGGCAGGCCCCGGTGGAACCCGCGCCTGCCCCGCTGCGCGGCCGTCTGGCGCGGCTGCGCGGGCGGCTGGCCGCCTCCCGCGGCGGCTTCGGTTCGGTGCTACTCGCCCTGCTCTCCCGGGACGTCCTGGACGACGCCGCCTGGGAAGAGATCGAGGACACGCTGATCACCGCGGACATGGGCGTCGCGCCGTCCCGGCAGGTCGTCGAGGAACTCAGAACCCAGGTCAAGGTGACCGGCACCCGGAACCCCGATGAGGTGCGCGGCATGCTGCGCGCCGAGCTGATCATCCAGCTCGGCGCGGACACCGACCGCACCCTGCACACCGCGCCGCACGGCGACCGGCCCGCGGTCGTACTGATCGTGGGGGTCAACGGCACCGGCAAGACCACCGTGTGCGGCAAGCTCGGCCGGGCCCTGATCGGCGAGGGCGAGACGGTGCTGCTCGGCGCGGCCGACACGTTCCGGGCCGCGGCCGCCGACCAGCTGCAGACCTGGGGCAACCGGATCGGTGCCCCGACCGTCCGCTCCGACAAGGAAGGTGCGGACCCGGCCAGCGTGGCGTTCGAGGCTGTCAGCACCGGCATCGGCCAGCGGGCCGGCTGCGTCATCGTGGACACCGCCGGGCGGCTGCACACCAAGACCGGCCTGATGGACGAGCTGGGCAAGATCAAGCGGGTGATCGAGAAGAAGGCCACCGTGGACGAGGTCCTGCTCGTGCTGGACGCCACCACCGGGCAGAATGGGCTGCGCCAGGCCCGGGTGTTCGCGGAGGCGGTGGACGTGACCGGGATCGTGCTGACCAAGCTGGACGGCACGGCCAAGGGCGGCATCGTGTTCCAGGTGCAGCGCGAGCTCGGCGTGCCGGTCAAGCTGGTCGGCCTGGGCGAGGGGATGGACGACCTGGCTCCGTTCGAGCCGGACACGTTCGTGGACGCCATCCTCTCCGACTAGCGGTTCACCAGGACAGAAACGTCCCCGTAACATCTGACCCCCGTCTTTCACGCCGCCGAAACACTGCGGGTGGGCGGGCGAAACGCCCTGGGCAGAGGGTCGGCACAGGACTGGGTGCCCCGAGAAGGTGGACGGATGAAGCTCATCACTGCCGTAATCAAGCCGTTCAAGCTGGACGAGGTGAAGGCGGCGCTGCAGGCCTTTGGCGTCCATGGGATGACCGTGAGCGAGGCCAGCGGCTACGGCCGGCAGCGCGGCCACACCGAGGTCTACCGGGGCGCCGAATACCAGGTCGATCTGGTGCCCAAAGTCCGGCTGGAGGTGCTGTGCGACGATGAGGACGCGGACGACCTGATCGGGGTGATCGTCAAGGCGGCACAGACCGGCCGGATCGGCGATGGGAAGGTCTGGGCCACCGCGGTGGACACAGTGGTGCGGGTGCGCACCGGCGAGCGCGGCCCGGGCGCGCTCTAGCCCGGGTAATGTCCGCGCCCGCTGCCCGTTCCCACTCCCCGGGGCCACCGCTGACCTCCTTCGCCAGCGACCGGGTCCGGCGCAGCGCGGAGACGGACCGCTGGCTGGCCACCCTGCTCGGTGCGGAGCCCGGTGTCGCGCTGGTCGCGGTGGGCGGCTACGGGCGCCGGGAACTGCTGCCCGGCAGCGACCTGGACGTGCTGCTGCTGCACAGTGGACTGCAGCACGGGGACCGCAAGGCCATCGCGGCCATGGCCGACCGGATCTGGTACCCGATCTGGGACTCGGGCACCCGGCTGGATCATGCCGTGCGCACCACCAGCGAAGCCCGCAAGGTGGCCAGGAAAGACCTCAAGGTGGCGCTCGGCCTGCTCTACGCCCGGCACGTGGCCGGCGACCCGGAGCTGACCAGCGCGCTGCGGGTCGGCGCCCTGGAGGACTGGCGCGCCTCGGCCGGCTCCCGGCTGGCCGAGCTGCAGGCGCTGCACGTGGAGCGGGCCGAGCGCAGCGGTGAGCTCGCTTTCCTGCTCGAGCCCGATCTCAAGGAGGCCCGGGGCGGGCTCCGTGACGTGCACGCCATCCAGGCCATCGCGGCCGCCTGGGTGGCACCGGGACCGGGGCCGCGGGTCCGCGCCGCCTACGAGTCGATCATGGACGCGCGGCACGCGCTGCACGACATCACCGGCCGGCCCACCGACCGGCTCGTGCTGCAGGAGCAGGACGAGGTGGCCCGGGTCCTCGGCCTGCTGGACGCGGACGCGCTCATGCGCCACCTGGCCGCCGCCGGCCGGGCCGTGGCCTACTCGGTGGACCAGGCGTTCCGCCAGGCGCAGCGCAGCCGGGGCGGCCGGCGGCGGGGCAAGGCGCAACGCCGCCCGCTGGCTGACGGCCTGGTCGAGCAGGACGGCGAGGTGGTGCTGGCCCGGGCCGCGGATCCGGCCACCGACCCGGCGCTGCCGCTGCGCGCGGCGGCCGCGGCCGCCCAGGCCGGGCTGGCGCTGGCGCCGCGCACGCTGGCCCGGCTGGCCGACTGCCCACCGCTGCCGGTGCCCTGGCCGCCGGAGGCCAGGGACGCGCTGATCGCGCTGCTCGGGCCGGCCCGGCCACCGTCCCGGTGTGGGAGGCGCTGGACCAGGAGGGCCTGGTGGCCAGCCTGCTGCCGGACTGGGACCGGGTGCGGAACCGGCCGCAGCGCAACCCGCTGCACACCTACACCGTGGACCGGCACCTGGTCGAGGCGGCCGTCCGGTCGGCCGTGCTGACCCGCGACGTGGCCCGGCCTGACCTGCTGTTGCTATCCGCGCTGCTGCACGACATCGGCAAAGGCTGGCCCGGGGACCACCGGATCACCGGGGAAGTGGTGGCCCGGGACGTGGCCCGGCGGGTCGGGCTGGGGCCGCCCGACGCCGAGCTGGTGGCCGGCGCGGTCCGGCACCACCTGCTGCTGCCGCAGACCGCGACCCGGCGCGACCTGGACGACCCGGTCACCGTGTCCCAGGTGGCTGCCGTGGTCGGTGGCCGGCCGCTGCTCGAACTGCTGCACGCGCTGGCCATCGCGGACGGCCTGGCCACTGGGCCAGCCGCGTGGAACGCCTGGAAAGAAGGCCTGGTTGGCGACCTGGTCCGGCGGGTCGAGTCACGGCTGGCGGGCGAGCCGCCGCCGGAGCCGCTGCCGCTGCGGCCCGATCAGGCCGCCCTGGCCGAGCAGGGCGGCCCCGCGGCCCGGGTCACCGGCTCCGAGGTGACCATGGTGGCTCCGGACCGCCCTGGGCTGCTCTGGCAGGCGGCCGGCGTGCTGGCCTCGCACCGGCTGGCGGTGCGTTCGGCCAACGCCACCTCGCACGGCGCGATGGCGGTGGCCGCGTTCGCCGTGGCGCCGGAGTTCGGTGACCCGCCGGACGCCGACCTGGTCAGCAGCGACCTGCGCCGGGCCCTGGAGGGGCGGCTGGACGTGGCCGAGCGGCTGGAGCGGCGGATGCGCGCCTACCGGGAGGCGCCGCTCCCGGTCCCGGTCGCGCCGCCCAAGGTCACCCTGCTGGACGACGCGTCGCGCACCGCGACGGTGGTCGAGGTCCGCGCGCACGATGCGCCCGGCCTGCTCTGGCGGATCGGGCGGGCGCTCGGTGACTGCGGCCTGGACGTGCGGGCCGCCCGGGTGGAGACCCTGGGCGCGGAGGCGGTGGACGTGTTCTACGTGGTGGACGCGTCCGGTGGGCCGGTCGGCGGGTCCCGCATCCGCGGCAAGATTGCCGCCCAGGTACTGGCCGCGCTGGCCTAGGGCGCCTGGAGAGCCTAGGTGAGCCCAGCCACCACCTGCCTAAGCCGCCGGAGGATCGAGCGGCACTGACCCGGTGGTCCTGAGCAGATAGCCTAGGATGCGTGTTTGAGACTCTCTCCGACCGGCTGACTCAGGTCTTCTCCAATCTGCGCGGGCGCGGGCGGCTGTCCGCCGCTGACATCGACGCGACGGCCCGCGAGATCCGCATCGCGCTGCTCGAGGCGGACGTCGCGCTGCCCGTGGTGCGCGAGTTCATCGCGCGGGTCAAGGAGCGCGCGTCGTCGGAAGAGGTGTCCGCGGCGCTGAACCCGGCGCAGCAGGTCATCAAGATCGTTCATGAGGAACTGATCGAGATCCTGGGCGGCGAGGCCCGCCGGATCCGGTTCGCCAAGACGCCGCCGACCGTGATCTTGCTGGCCGGGCTGCAGGGCTCCGGTAAGACCACGCTGGCCGGCAAGCTGGCGCTGTGGCTGAAGGACCAGGGCAACACCCCGATCCTGGTCGCGGCCGACCTGCAGCGTCCCAACGCCGTCCAGCAGCTGCAGATCGTCGGCGAGCGGGCCGGCGTTCCGGTGTACGCCCCCGAGCCCGGCAACGGTGTGGGCGACCCGGTTCAGGTGGCCCGGCAGTCAATCGACGAGGCGCGCCGCCGCCAGCAGAACGTGGTCGTGATCGACACCGCGGGCCGGCTGGGCGTCGACGAGGAGATGATGCGCCAGGCCGCGGACATCCGGGACGCGACCGACCCGGACGAGATCCTGTTCGTGGTGGACGCCATGATCGGCCAGGACGCGGTGGCCACCGCCCAGGCCTTCCTCGACGGCGTCGGCTACGACGGGGTGGTGCTGACCAAGCTGGACGGTGACGCCCGCGGTGGCGCCGCGCTGTCAATCGTGCAGCTCACCGACCGGCCGGTGATGTTCGCCTCGTCCGGTGAGAAGCAGGAGGACTTCGACGTCTTCCATCCCGACCGGATGGCGTCCCGCATCCTCGACATGGGTGATGTGCTCACCCTGATCGAGCAGGCCGAGCGGGCGTTCGACGAGGACCAGGCGGCCAAGATGGCCGGGAAGCTGGCCTCGGGCGACGGCTTCACCCTGGAAGACTTCGTCGAGCAGCTGGCCATGGTGCGCAAGCTCGGGCCGATCGGAAACCTGCTCGGCATGCTGCCCGGCGCCGCGCAGAACCGTGAGCTGCTCAATCAGATCGACGACAAGGACCTGGACCGGGCGGCGGCCATCGTCAACTCGATGACCCCGGCCGAGCGGCGCAATCCGAAGATCCTGAACGGGTCCCGCCGGGCCCGCATCGCCAACGGTTCCGGGGTCACCGTCGGCGAGGTCAACAACCTCGTCGTCCGGTTCCTCGAAGGCCAGAAGATGATGCGGCAGATGATGGGCGGTGGCGGGATGCCCGGCATGCCGCCCATCCCGGGCATGCGCCGCGCGGTGAGCAAGAGTGCCAAGAAGAAGGCGAAGAAGAAGCCCAAGGGCGGCCGGCCCGGCGGCAACCCGGCGGCGGGCAAGGCCGGCGGCAAGCCAGCCACCTCGCCGCACGCGGGCAACGGGGCGGGCCAGGGCCTGAGCGGCGGGCTGCCCAGCTCACCTGAGGACCTGGCGGCCAGCTTGGACGCGCTGAACTCGAACCCGGCCCTGCGCCGGGCCATGCCGGATCTCAGCAAGCTCCCGTCCCCCGACGGCACGCCCGGCGGCGCCACCGGCCCGGGCAGCCTCCCGGCCGGCTTCGGCCTGCTCGGCCGCCGCCGCCCCAAGAAGGACGACGACGAGTAGCGCCCACAATCGTGATCATGGCGTTAGTGGTACTAAAGCCTACTAAAGCCCCACTTAGGCCATGATCACCAGCTGGCAGGGGGTTTGTGCGGGCAGCGGCGGACTGCGATTTGGTCGCGATTACGCCCCACCCTCGTGTGTCTGGCACAATGTCTGCGACACCTCCCGGTCTGGCGACGCCCTCTCACGCTCGCCGGCCCGGGATACGAGCGGGCCGACGCGGTGGTTCCCACCCGGCGCGAGCGTTGCCTGCATCCGAGCGTTCTGGGAGAGACCACACCCGTGGCTGTCAAGATCAAGCTGAAGCGCATGGGCAAGATCCACGCGCCGTTTTACCGGATCATCGTGGCCGACGCCCGCACCAAGCGGGACGGCCGCGCGATCGAGGAGATCGGGAAGTACCACCCGATGAGTGAGCCCTCGCTTATCGAGGTTGACTCCGAGCGGGCCCAGCACTGGCTGTCCGTCGGCGCGCAGCCGACCGACCCGGTGCGCAAGATCCTCGAAGTCACCGGCGACTGGCAGAAGTTCAAGGGCCTGCCCGGTGCCGAGGGGACGCTGAAGACGGCCGCGCCCAAGGCGGACAAGAAGGACGCCTATGCGGCCGCGGTGGCCGAGGCGCTGGGCACCGGCGACGGCCCCAAGGGCAAGAGCGGCGGCCGTAGGACGGCCGGCAAGTCCGCCGACGACCAGGCCGAGGGCGACGCCAAGGTGAGCAAGCCAGCCGGCCGAGGCCGGCAGGCCAGCGGCAAGGCCGACACGCCAAGGCGGACACCGCCAAGGCGGACACGGCCAAGACCGACACGGCCAAGGACAAGGCGGACACGGCCAAGGCCGATACGGCCAAGGCGGACACCGCCAAGGCCGATACGGCCAAGGCGGACACCGCCAAGGCCGACACGGCCAAGACCGACACGGCCAAGGACAAGGCGGACACGGCCAAGGCCGATACGGCCAAGGCGGACACGGCCAAGGCGGACACCCCGCCCGACAGCGCCAAGGCCGATACGGCCAAGGCGGACGCGGCCAAGGCCGACAGCACCAAGGCGGACACGGCCAAGGCGGACACCCCGCCCGACAGCGCCAAGGCCGATACGGCCAAGGCGGACGCGGCCAAGGCCGACACCGCCAAGGCGGATGCCAAGTCGGACAGCGCCAAGGTCGACACCAAGTCGGACGCGGCCAAGGCGGATGCCAAGTCGGACAAGGCCAAGGCCGACACCGCCAAGGCGGACAAGGCCAAGGCCGAGCCGGCCAAGGACAAGGACAAGGCCGCAGACAAGCCCGCGGACAAGGGCGCGGACAAGCCCGCCAGGGCTAGCGCCAAGAAGGACAGCGCCGCGAAGCCCGAGCCGGCGGACGCTGGCGAGGCAGCGGAGGCTGCGGCCACGGAGCAGGGCAACGGAGCCTGACATGCTGGAAGAGGCCCTTGAGCACCTGGTGAAGGGCATCGTGGAACACCCAGACGACGTCCGGGTGAACAGCCACGGGCTGCGCAGGGGCCGGGTCCTGGAAGTGCGGGTGCACCCCGAGGATCTGGGCAAGGTCATCGGCCGCGGCGGGCGCACCGCCAGGGCGCTCCGCACGGTCATCGGCTCACTGGCCGGCGGCAAGTACGTGCGGGTCGACCTGCTCGATGTGGACGAGGTCCGCTAGCTCGTCATGCAACTGGTCGTGGGCCGGATCACCCGGCCGCACGGGGTGCGCGGCGAGGTGTCGGTAGAAGTGCACACCGATGAGCCGGAGCGCCGGTTCGCGGTGGGGTCGGTGCTGGCCACCGACCCGGCCGAGGCCGGCCCGCTGGCCGTGGCGTCGGCCCGGTGGCACACCGGGCGGCTGCTGGTCGGGTTCGCCGGGATCACCGGCCGGAACCAGGCCGAGGGCCTGCGCGGTGTCTGGCTGACGCTGGATTCCGCCCAGGCCGGGTCGTCGGACGACCCCGACGAGTTCCACGATCACGAGCTGATCGGGCTGGCCGTGGTCACCGTGTCCGGTGAACCGGTCGGCCGGGTGACCGACGTCCGCCACTTCGGCCAGGACCTGCTGGTGATCGAGCCAGCCGGGCCGGCCAGCACCGGGCCGGCCAGCACCGGGCCGGCGGGCCCCCTCCGGCCCGGCCGGCCTGCCCCGCCGGACGGGCTTCTGGTCCCGTTCGTGGCCGCGATCGTGCCCGAGGTCGACGTGGCCGCCGGGCGGCTGGTCATCGACCCGCCGCCGGGGCTGCTCGAACTCGGCACCACCGAACCCGGGAACGGATGAGGTGGCCCAGGTGCGCATCGACATCATCACGATCTTCCCGGAGTACTTCAGCCCGCTCAGCGTGTCCCTGCTCGGCAGGGCAGCGGCCCGCGGCACCATCCAGCTCCAGATCCATGACCTGCGCCGGTGGGCGCACGACGTGCACCGCACGGTGGACGACGCGCCGTTTGGCGGCGGCCCGGGGATGGTCATGGCGCCGCAGCCGTGGGGCGAAGCCCTCGATGAGGTGGCCGGGACCGATCAGGGCCAGCCCCGGCTGGTTGTCCCCACTCCTTCAGGACTGCCGTTCAATCAGGCGGCCGCCGCCGGGCTGGGGCGTTCGGAATGGCTGGTCTTTGCTTGTGGCCGGTACGAGGGGATCGACGCGCGCGTGGTCGCGGACGCGCGGGAGCGGATGCCGGTGGACGAGCTGTCCATCGGGGATTACGTGCTGTCCGGCGGCGAGCCCGCGGCGCTGGTCATGATCGACGCGATCACCCGGCTGCTGCCCGGCGTGCTGGGCAACGCCGGTTCCGCGGCTGATGACTCGTTCGGCGGCGGCGCCGGGCCGATGGCCGGGCTGCTGGAAGGGCCGGCTTACACCAGGCCGCGGGTGTGGCGGGGCCGCGAGGTGCCGCCCGTCCTGCTGTCCGGCGACCACGCCGCCATCGCCCGCTGGCGGCGCGATGAGGCGCTGCGCCGGACCGCCGCGTTCCGCCCGGATCTGGTCGCCCGGCTGGCCGCCGGCACGCTGGACAACCAGGACCGGGAGGTACTCCTGGACGCTGGTTTTCCGGTCAGCGCCAAAGATATGGCACACTGAGAGTCCGCCACCCACATGAGGCCGACGCTGCGGGTGCGCGTCCTGGCGTCCGCCGCGGCCCGGGACACCGACTAGACCGATGCCACGCGTTCGCTGGCCTGTGCGCGCGTGAGGACAACTGAGGAACCTTTAGCCATGCACACCGCGATCGCCGAGCTGGAGCAGGCTCAGATCCGCTCTGACATCCCCGACTTCCGCCCTGGGGACACGCTGAAAGTACATGTGCGGGTCAAGGAAGGCACCCGGTCGCGCATCCAGGTCTTCCAGGGCGTCGTGATCCGGCGCCAGGGCGGCGGGGCCCGGGAGACGTTCACCGTCCGCAAGATCAGCTATGGCGTGGGCGTCGAGCGCACGTTCCCGGTGCACAGCCCCTCCCTGGACAGGATCGAATTGGTCACCCGGGGCCGGGTCCGCCGGGCCAAGCTGTACTACCTCCGGTCGCTGCGTGGTAAGGCCGCGCGGATCCGGGAGCGCCGCGAGCCGGCCCGCTGACCGCCACGTTCGGTGGGCGGCAGCGACGACGGCGGGCTAGCCGGAGGGCGGCCGCGGGCGCGACGCAGCCTGCGAGCACACTTCCCGGTGCCCCGGCGCTAGGGTCGACGTGATGAATGATGACCGGGGCATGGGCGATCCGCCGCTGAGCGGCGCACCGGGGGCGGGCAGGCCTGGCCACCATGGCGACGCCGTGGGCGCGGACCAGGACCCATCCGGTACCGAGACGATCACCGGGCCGCCGCACCGCGGCATGGCGGGCGCGGATGGGCCGGCCGCTAACGGCGCCGCGGCCGCCGACGGCGGGCAGGCCAGCGGGACCGGGACAGCGGCCGCGACCCGGCGCGCCGCGGCGCAGGCCCGGCGGCGGCGGCGCGTCTCCTGGTGGGTGGAGCTCATCGCGCTGTTCGCGTTCGCGCTGGTGATCATGCTGGTCATCAAGACCTACGTGATCCAGGCTTTCTACATCCCGTCCTCGTCGATGGAGAACACCCTCGACATCGGGGACAAGGTCCTGGTCAACAAGCTGATCTATCACGTCCGCCCGATCGACCGCGGGGACATCATCGTGTTCAACGGGGAAGGTTCCTGGGATCCGCCCAACCCGCCCCAGTCCAGCGATCCGATCGTCCGCTGGGCCAGCGAGTTCGGCCACGCGGTGGTCGGGCTGTTCGGCATCTCCCCCGGGGTGCACGACTACATCAAGCGGGTCATCGGGCTGCCCGGCGACCACGTCGTCTGCTGCAACGCGCAGGGCGACGTGACGGTCAACGGGGTGGCCGTGCACGAGAAGTCGTACCTGTACCCCGGCAACCCGCCGTCCGAGACCAAGTTCAGCATCCGGGTGCCGCCCGGGCGGCTGTGGGTGATGGGCGACCACCGCAACGTGTCCTACGACTCGCGCGGGCACATCGGCGACCCAGGCGGCGGCACCATCCCGGAGAGCCAGGTGGTCGGCCGGGCGTTCCTGATCCTCTGGCCGCCGAGCCGGTTCCGGGTGCTGCCCATCCCCGGCACCTTCAGCAATTTGAACGCTGGCGACGGCGCACTCGCCGTCATGACCAGCCCGGCCGCCCCGGCCGCGGTCGCGGGCGCCGCCGCCGTACCGCTGCTGTTGCTGGAGCGACGGTTCCGCCGCCGGAACGGGCCCCGGGTGGCCACCTGGCTGCGTATCCGGCGCGGACGCAGGTGAGCCCATGGCAGCGCCAGAATGGCGGCATCCCGGTTACACCCCCCGGCGTGTGGCCGGGCTGACCGGATACGAGCGTGTCCTGATCCGGGCCGGGCTGTCCCCGGTGGCCGGCATCGATGAGGCGGGCCGCGGTGCCTGCGCCGGCCCGCTGGTGGTCGCGGCGGTGATGCTGAACCCGGCCAGGCTCTCCGGGCTGACCGGCATCGCCGACTCCAAGCAGCTCACCCCGGCCGCCCGGGAAGAGGCCTATCAGGAGATCAGCAGGACCGCGCTCGGCTGGCACCGGGTCATCATCCCGGCCCGCGAGATCGACTCCTGCGGGCTGCACGTGTGCAACATCGAGGGCATGCGCCGCGCCCTGGCCGGGCTCACCCCCCGGCCCGGTTACGTGCTCACCGATGGGTTCCCGGTACGCGGTCTCGCCGTGCCCGCCCTGGCCATGTGGAAGGGCGACGAGGTGGCCGCCTGCGTGGCCGCCGCCTCCATCGTGGCCAAGGTGACCAGGGACCGGATCATGACCGAACTGGCGGAGCACCACCCGGCCTACGGGTTCGAGCGGCACAAGGGATACTCCACCCGGAGCCACATGCGCGCGCTGACCGAGCACGGGCCCTGCCCAGAGCACCGGGCCTCGTTCGCTAACGTCATGAGCCTGGCCCAGCGCGGCGATGAGCCGCCGGACGGGTGGGAGGAGGACATCCCGGCGGAGGATGAGCTGGCCGCCGCGGTTCCGGAGCAGGTCGCGGTTCCAGAGCAGGTCGCCGTTCCAGAGCAGATGAGGTCCGGGGAATTGCTGGACGGGGAATTGACTTATGGTTGATCCCAGCCAGACCGGACCTCCCGACGTCTGAACGGAGGGGGAGCAGATGAGCGCAGAGGATCTCGAGAAGTACGAGACCGAGATGGAGCTGCAGCTCTACCGCGAGTACCGGGACGTCGTGGGGCTGTTCACCCATGTAGTCGAGACCGAGCGCCGGTTCTACCTCACGAACCAGGTCGAGCTGAACGTGCACAGCTCCGAGAACGGTGAGGTGTACTTCGAGGTCATCATGCAAGACGCCTGGGTCTGGGACATGTACCGCCCGGCCCGGTTCGTGAAGAACGTGCGGGTTGTCACGTTCAAGGACGTCAATGTCGAGGAACTGGCCCGCGCCGAGCTCGAAGTACCCGACAAGTAGCCGGCCCCGGCCAGATTTAAGCATCCAGGGGCGACAAATCCGGCCCCGTTATCCACAGGTCCGCAGTTCCGCGCCGCCTGTCCACAGCGCCGTGATTGACAATGGGCGCCCGGCGCCGTCTCCGGCAGCGTTCGGCATTGGAGGTGATGCCGGATGGCGGACAAGGATGACCTGGGCCGGCTGGGCGAGCAACTGGCCGCCGAGTACCTGCAGCAGGCCGGGATGCGGATCCTCGACCAGAACTGGCGCTGCGCCGAGGGCGAGCTGGACATCGTCGCGGCCGAGCGCCGGGTGCTCGTCGCCTGCGAGGTCAAGACCCGGTCCGGGCTGGGCTTCGGCGGCCCGCTCGAGGCCATCAGCCGGCGCAAGCAGGCCCGGCTGCGCGGGCTGGCCATCAGCTGGATCCGGGCCCACGGGGTGCTGTTCGACGAGGTGCGGATCGATGTGATCGGGCTGGTCCGGGACCGGGCCGGGCACTTCACCATCGACCACGTCCGGGGAGTGGGCTGACGTGCCAGTCGCCCGCACCCACGCCATCGCCCTGGTCGGCGTCGAAGGTCATGAGGTGGAAATCGAGGCCGACATCCAGAACGGCCTGCCCGGCCTGCTGCTGGTCGGCCTGCCGGACACGGCGCTGCGCGAAGCCAGGGACCGGATCCGGGCCGCGATCGTCAACAGCCACGAGCAGTGGCCGCAGCGCCGGATCACCGTCGGCCTGTCCCCAGCCAGCCTGCCCAAGCGGGGCAGCGGATTCGACCTGGGCATCGCCATCGCGATCTTGAGCGCAGCGGACACAATCCCGTCTGCTGCCCTGGAAGGTGTGGCCTTCCTCGGTGAACTTGGACTTGATGGCCAGATTCGTCCGGTTAGGGGAGTGCTGCCCGCGATGGCGGCCGCGGCGGCCAGCGGATTCCGCCGGGTTGCGGTGCCGGACGCCAATGCTGCTGAGGCGGCGCTGGTACCTGGACTCCGTGTATTGAGCGCAAAGTCGTTACGCGGACTTCTCGGCTGGCTTCGCGGTGAGCCTATGGCAGACGGGGCGGATCCGGTGCAGATCACTGAGGGTGGTACCGAGCCGATCACTGAGGGTAGTACCGAGCCGAGCCGCAGCCCGATGAGCACCCGGCAGTTGACAGGCCGCAGGCTGGATCTGGCTGATGTGCTGGGTCAGCCCACAGCGCGCCGTGCCGCCGAGATTTGCGCGGCCGGCGGGCATCATCTCTCCCTGCTTGGGCCACCAGGGGCAGGCAAAACCATGCTCGCGGAGCGGATTCCAACCGTGCTGCCGCGCCTGGACAGGAAGGCAGCCCTGGAAGTCACCTCGATCCACTCGGTGGCAGGCGTGCTCCCTGATGGAAGCCCGCTGCTGACCGAGCCGCCCTTCTGCGCACCGCACCATACCGCGACCAAAGCGGCGATCATCGGCGGCGGCAGCGGCACGATCCACCCTGGTGCTGCGTCGCTGGCCCACCGGGGCTGCCTCTTCCTCGACGAGGCCCCAGAGTTCGGCCGGGACGTGCTCGATGCGTTACGGCAGCCTCTCGAGTCGGGAGAGGTCGTAGTGGCCCGCTTAGGTACCATTGCGCGCTTCCCGGCTAAGTTCACGCTGGTGCTTGCGGCCAATCCGTGCCCGTGTGCGAATGGGGCCGGTCCGCGGGCCGCCTGTGAATGCTCTCCTGCGGAACGCCGCAGATATCTAGCCAGGTTGTCTGGGCCGCTGCTGGATCGGGTCGACGTGAAGGTCGAGTTCCTCCCGGTGAGCCGCAGTGAGCTGCTCAGCGACAGGAAATTCGCCGAACCCAGCGCCAAGGTCGCCGACCGGGTAGCTGCAGCACGGCAGCGCGCGGCGGATCGCCTGCGAGATACCCCGTGGCAGCTCAACGGAGAGATCCCTGGCAGCGAATTGCGCGGCCGATTCAGGCCGGCCCCAGGTGCGTTCGCGCCGCTCGAACGAGCGATTGATCTCGGGCAGATTAGTGCCCGCGGGCTCCACCGGGTACTCAGAGTGGCCTGGACACTCGCTGACCTGGCTGAGGTATCCCGCCCGACTGCCGATCACACCAGTTATGCGCTCGGGCTGTGGCTGGGAGTGCCCGGATGACGCGCCGGCTGGATCGTCGTGGGCCCGGGGCCGCCGGGCCGGCCGTGCGTGGGCTGGAATCCGCGGGGGCCGCTGGGCCGGATGTGCGCGGGCCGGGATCCGCGGGGGCCGCCGGGCCGGATGTGCGCGGACCTGGGCCCGCTGGGGCCGCCGGACCGGACGTGCGGGAACCGGAGTCCGCTGGGCTCGCCGGGCCGGAGGACCGGCTGGCCCGGGCCGCGCTGAGCTGGCTGGCCGAGCCGGGTGACCCGCAGCTCAGCGCGCTGCTGCAGACCTACCCGCCGGACGCGATCGTGACCGCGCTGACCGGCGGGACCTGGCCGCCCGATGGGCGGCCCGGGCCGGCCGCCTCCCGCCCGGCCGGCCCCGGCCAGGCCGCCTCCCGCCAGGCCGGCCCCGGCCAGGCCGCCTCCCGCCAGGCCGGCCGCGGCCCGGCCATCCCTGGCCTGAAGACCGCGCTAGAACGCTGGACGGCCCGGCTGGGTGACCTGCCCACCCAGCACATCCTGGACGGCTGGGCGCGGGCCGGCATCCGGCTGCTGTGCCCCGGTGACCCGGGCTGGCCCAGCCAGCTGTCCGTGCTCGGCGGCACCAGCCCGTGGGCGCTGTGGGTGCGCGGCAGTGCCGATCTCCGGTTCGCCTGCCTGCAGTCGGTCTCGATCGTCGGTACCCGGGCGGCCACCGGCTACGGCACCCACGTCTGCGCCGAGCTGGCCGCCGCCCTGGCCGAACGCGGCTGGGCGGTGGTGTCGGGCGGCGCGTTCGGCATCGACGGCTGGGCGCACCGGGGCGCGCTCAGCGCCGAGGGCATCACGATCGCGGTGCTGCCCTCCGGGCTGGATAACCCGTACCCGCGCGGTCACGACGAGCTGTTCCAGGCCATCGCGGCGCACGGCGTACTGGTCAGCGAGCGGCCGCCGGGCCGGCCCCCGACCCGGCCCGGGTTCCTGGTGCGCAACCGGCTGATCGCCGCGCTCAGCCGGGGCACCGTAGTGGTCGAGGCGGCGCTGCGCAGCGGTGCGCTGAACACCGCCCGGCACGCCCGGGATCTGGGCCGGCCGCTGATGGCCGTGCCCGGCCCGGTCACCTCGGCCGCATCGGCCGGCTGCCATCTGGCCATCAGGGAGTGGGGCGCGGAGTGTGTGACCGGCGCGGCCGACGTGCTCAGCCAGTTGTCGTTCGGCCTGGATGAGGCGGCCAGCCAGCCGGGCGACCGCGGCCCGGTGCTGCCACGCGACGAGCTGGATCCGGTGACCCGTGGCGTGCTGGAGGCGGTCCCGGCCCGCACCGGGTGGGGTCCGGCCCGGATCGCCGTATCGGCCGGGGTGGACTTCGATACCGTGATGCGATGCCTGGGCCAGCTCGCGGCGGGCGGTTACGTGGAACGCTGCGCGCGCGGCTGGCGGCTGCGATCTCCGGTCTGATTCCGGGAGATCCTGCCCATTTCCGGGCAGGATCTTTGCCTTCTGTGCCTGAATCGCTCATGCTGGGGCGGTGGCAGGCGTGCAGCAGCCGTTTGAGGACCTGATCGCCCATGTAACCCGGAGCAGCCCGCTGGGCATCGGAGAAGCGGAGCGGTTGATCGCTGAAGTGGTCGGGTACTTCTCCGAGCCAGCGGAGACGTTCGTCCGGCGGCGTCACGGCGAGCTGAAGGCTCGCGGCCTCACCAACGACCGGGCCTTCCAGCAGATTGCCATTGAGCTGCGGCAACGGCTGGTACCACCGCCCGACTATTCGCAGCGCAAGTTGCGCCGCATCATCTACGGCTGACAGGGGGAAGCGTATGTGCGGAATCGTCGCTCATATCGGGGGTCGTGACTGCGTCCCTGTCCTGCTCGAAGGGCTGACCCGGCTGGAATACCGGGGCTACGACTCGGCTGGGCTGGCGGTGCTGAGCCGCAGCGGAGAGATCCGGGTGCACAAGACCAAGGGCCGGGTCGCCGACCTCACCGCCGGGCTGCCCGCGCGGTTCAAGGGCAGTCCCGGCATCGGGCACACCCGGTGGGCGACGCACGGCGAGCCGAGCGACGTGAACGCGCACCCGCACGTCTGCGGGCCGATCGCGATCGTGCACAACGGCATCATCGAGAACGCCGATGAGCTGCGGGCCAAGTTGATCGCCGACGGGGAGACGTTCGAGTCGGAGACGGACAGCGAGGTGCTGGCCCACCTGATCGCGGCCAGCACCGCCGACGACCTGGAGGAAGCGGTCCGCCAGGCACTCACCTCGGTGGTCGGCACGTACGGCATCGTGGTGCTGGACGCACGGCAGCCGGACCGGATCGTGGCCGCCCGCAACGGCAGCCCGGTCGTGCTCGGGCTGGGCGACAAGGAGATGTTCGTCGCCTCGGACATCGCCGCGCTGGTCCGCTACACCCGCCAGGTGGTGCACCTGGATGACGGCGAGGTGGCCACGGTGCGCGCGGACGGGTTCCGCACCGCCACGCTGGACGCCCGGACCACCACCAAGCAGCCGTCCATCATCGACACCGACTTCGGCTCCTACGACGCCGAGGGCTACACGCACTTCATGCGCAAGGAGATCCACGAGCAGCCCCGGGCGGTGGAGCGGGCGCTGCGCGGCCGGATCGACGGCCGGTTCAACACCGCGCACCTGGGCGGGCTGAACATGGACGCGCGGCAGCTCCGCGAGATCCGCCGGGTGCTGGTCCTGGGCTGCGGCTCCGCTTACTACGCCGGGCAGGTGGGCGCGCAGCTCATCGAGGACCTGGCCCGGATCCCGGCGGCGGCCGAGCCGGCCTCGGAGTTCCGCTACCGCAACCCGGTGGTGGAGGCGGACACGCTGTACGCCGGGGTGAGCCAGTCCGGCGAGACGTACGACACGCTGGCCGCGGTGCAGGAGCTCAAGCGCAAGGGCGGCCAGGTGCTCGGTGTGGTCAACTCAGTCGGCAGCGCGATCGCCCGGGAGTGCGGCGGCGGCATGTACCTGCACGCCGGCCCGGAGGTCTCGGTCACCTCGACCAAGACCTTCACCGCCACGGCTGTGGCGTTCGCGCTGCTCGCGCTGCATCTGGGCCGCATTCACGACCTGTCGCCCGGCGATGGCAGGCGGATCATCGCCGGGCTGCGTGCGCTGCCGGACCAGATCGAGGAGATACTCGCCGGCGAGGAGCACATCGCCAGCATCGCCGCCGAACTGGTGGACTGCCGTGGGCTGTTCTTCATCGGCCGGGTCCGCGGCTTCCCGGTCGCCCGGGAGGGCGCGCAGAAGCTCAAGGAGGTCTCCTACCTGCACGCGGAGGCCTACCCGGCCAGCGAGCTCAAGCACGGGCCGCTGGCCCTGATCTGCCCGGAGCTGCCCACGGTCGCGATCGTGCCGGACGACGACCTGCTGGACAAGAACCTGTCCACGCTGGGTGAGATCCGCGCCCGGCGCGGCCAGATCGTGGCGGTCGGGCACACCGACCTGGACAGCAAGCTGGCCGATCACCTGATCCGGGTGCCGAAGAACGAGCCGGAGCTGGACCCGATCCTGCTCTCGGTGCCGCTGCAGATGCTTGCCTACCACGCGGCCGTCGCGCTCGGGAACGACGTGGACAAGCCGCGCAACCTGGCTAAGAGTGTCACGGTCGAGTAGCCGCCGGCCGGTGCCACACTGGGTGGATGGCTGAGCCAGCGCAGGACGCGGTGGGCCAAGACCAGGGCCAGGATAAGGGCCAGCTGGCCGAGCCGCTGGGCCGGGCGCTGGACAGCTTCCAGCGGCACCTGGCGGCCGAGCGCAACACCTCGCCGCACACCGTCCGGGCCTACCTCGGGGATGTCCGCGCCCTGCTGGAATACGCCACCCAGGCCGGGGTGACCAGCCCGGACGGGCTGAGCATCACGGTGCTCCGGGGCTGGCTGGCCGGCCAGTACCGGGCCGGCCTGGCCCGCACCACGCTGGCCCGCCGCGCCGCCGCGGCCCGCTCGTTCACCGCGTTCGCGCATAGCCGGGGCCTGCTGGCCACCGACCCGGGCCCGCTGCTCGGCACCCCCCGCATCCGGCGCAGGCTGCCCGAGGTGCCCCGGCCGGATCAGCTGGCCGCGGTGCTGGATGGCACGGCTGCCCCGCCCACGGCAGCGGGTGAACTGGACCCGCGGGAGCGCGCGGTGCTGCTCCGCGACGCCGCGATCATGGAACTGCTGTACGCCTCCGGCATCCGGGTCAGCGAGCTGTGCGGCTTGGACGTGGGCGACCTGGACAACGGCCGGCGGACGATCCGGGTGCTCGGCAAGGGCGGCAAGGAACGCACCGTGCCGGTGGGCCTGCCTGCCGAGCGCGCGGTGCGGAGCTGGACCGAAGCCGGCCGGCCGGTGCTGGTCACCCCGGCCAGCGAGCACGCGCTGTTCCTCGGCGCGCGCGGCCGGCGGCTCGACCCGCGGACCGCGCGCCGGGTGGTGCACGCCAGGCTGGCCGCGGTACCGGCCGTGCCGGACAGCGGGCCGCACGGGCTGCGCCACGCGGCCGCCACCCACCTGCTGGAAGGCGGCGCGGACCTGCGCAGCGTGCAGGAGATCCTGGGCCACGCGTCGCTGGCCAGTACGCAGATCTACACCCACGTGTCGGTGGCCCGGCTGCACGCCGCGTTCAACCAGGCCCACCCCCGCGCTTGAGCACACCAGCCACTCCCCAGGGCGACCCGAGCTCCGTGATCAAACGTCTGGTGCTGCCCGGGCAACACCAGACGTTTGATCATTCCGGCCGGTTCCGCGCATCCCGTGGGTGATCAACAAGGCCGAGTGTGGGGGCGGTCACGCCGCAGCTGGCGCATCTGTCACGGAGGTAACACGTGCCCCGCGGCAGCGGGCTTGACGAGGCGGCGGCGGACCGCGCGCCAAGTTGGCTCCGGGTGGCGGGTACTGGCGTTAGGCAGCGCCAGAGGTCTTGCTGGAGCCTGTAGACTTTGCACAGGCCGCAGAAGCGCCGCCGATACCGGAGGCGGTTCACGGTCAAATTCGCGCGTCCGCTTGCCGCCAGGGTTCCGAGCAGGTCCCGGCGGGACGCTTCCCACCGGTCCGCGGCTGACATGCCGCGGCGGGTGCGCCCGGGCGCCAGGAACAACCGAGAGCGTCGGCGCGAGCAGGGCGCGGCGCGTAACAGGAAGGGGACCGCGGGCATGGCTCCGGTCGTCACCATGCGGCAGCTCCTCGAGAGCGGCGTGCACTTCGGGCACCAGACCCGGCGCTGGAACCCCAAGATGAAGCGATTCATCCTGGCCGAGCGCAACGGCATCTACATCATCGACCTCCAGCAGTCACTCTCCTTCATCGACACGGCGTACGAGTTCATCAAGGAGACCGTCGCGCATGGCGGCTCCATCCTCTACGTCGGGACCAAGAAGCAGGCCCAGGAAGCCGTGGCCGAGCAGGCCCGCCGGGTGGGCATGCCGTTCGTCAACCAGCGCTGGCTGGGTGGCATGCTGACCAACTTCTCCACCGTGTTCAAGCGGCTGCAGCGGCTCAAGGAACTGGAGGAGATCGACTTCGACGACGTCGCCGGTTCCGGGATGACCAAGAAGGAACTTCTCCAGTTGCGCCGGGAGCGGGACAAGCTGGAGCGGTCGCTGGGTGGGATCCGGGACATGTCCCGGGTGCCGAGCGCGATCTGGGTGGTCGACACCAAGAAGGAGCACATCGCCGTCAGCGAGGCCCGCAAGCTGGGTATCCCGGTGATCGCCATCCTGGACACCAACTGCGACCCGGACGAGGTCACCTACCCGATCCCCGGAAATGACGACGCGATCCGCAGCGTTGCACTGCTGACCCGGGTGGTCGCCGACGCCGTTGCCGACGGGCTCATCGCGCGGGCTGGTGCGGCGGACGGCGAGGCCAAGCCGTCCGTGCCCGCCGCGGGCGAGATCGGCGCCGAGGAGCCGCTGGCCGAGTGGGAGCTGCAGGTTCTCGAGGGCAAGACGGCCCACGACGAGGCCGTGGCCCAGGCCGTCGCTAACGGCACCGCGGTCAACGGCACCGCGGCCAACGGCAGCGCCAACGGGACCGCCAACGGCACCAGCGCCGCCAACGGCGCCAGCCATGCCGCCGCTGATCAGCCCGCGGCCGACGCAGCAGCCACCGAGGCGGCGGCCACCGAGCCTTCGGCCACCGAGCCTTCGGCCACCGAGCCTTCGGCCACCGAGCCTTCGGCCACCGAGCCTTCGGCCACCGAGCCTTCGGCCACCGAGCCTTCGGCCACCGAGCCGGCGGTCACCGAGCCGGCGGTCACCGAGCCTTCGGCCACCGAGCCGGCGGCTACCGAGGCGGTCACCGAGCCGGCGGCTACCGAGGCGGCGGCCACTGAGGCGGCGGACGCCCCCGTAGCCGAGCCAGAGGCCTGACCCGAGGCCGGCAACGGCCGGGGGCAGCACGGCGCGCGGGCTCCGTCCACCCACCAAGTACAGACAGCGAGAGATGAGGACATGGCGAACTTCACCGCCGCGGACGTGAAGCGGCTGCGTGAGCAGACGGCTGCGGGATTCCTTGACTGCAAGAAGGCTCTGGAGGAGACGGACGGCGACTTCGATGCCGCGGTCGAGATCCTCCGGCTCAAGGGGGCCAAGGACGTGAGCAAGCGGGCCTCGCGGACCGCGGGGAACGGGCTGGTGACGGCGGAACTGGCCGGCACCGACGCCGGGGTGCTCGTGGAGCTCAATTGCGAGACCGACTTCGTGGCCAAGACCGAGGTGTTCCAGGACGTGGCCGCGCAGATCGCGAAGGCCGCGCTGGAGCACCGGGCCGCGGACCGGCTGACCGTGCTCGGCCTGGAGGTCCGGCCGGGCGTCACCGTCCAGCAGCTCATCGAGGAGGCTAGCGCCTCGCTCAAGGAGAAGCTGGAGCTCGGCCGGTACACCCTGTTCGAGGGTGGCTACGTGGCGACCTACCTGCACAAGTCCGACCCGGCCCTACCGCCGACCGTGGGCGTGCTGGTCCAGCTGGACAAGGCGTCCGCCGAGGCGGCCAAGGACGTGGCGCACCAGGTAGCCGCGATGCGCCCGCAGTACCTGACCCGGGACGAGGTGCCCGGCAACGTGGTCGAGCACGAGCGCGGCATCATGGAGCAGATCACCCGGGACGAGGGCAAGCCAGAGCAGGCCGTGCCGAAGATCGTCGAGGGCCGGCTGAACGCGTTCTTCAAGGACGTGGTGCTCACCGAGCAGCCGTTCGTGCGCGAGCCGAAGAAGACGATCAAGCAGCTGCTCAGCGAGCAGGGCGTCACCGTGCGGGCCTTCGCCCGGTTCCAGGTGGGCCAGGCCTGATGGCGGTCGGCGGAGGACAACGTCCGGCCAGCGGCGGTGTGACCCAGACAGCGGCCACCGCCGCCGGCCAGGACGTCCCGTCCGCCGCGACCGGCTACTGGGCGGCTCCCGGGGAGCAGGCGCACCGCCGCTGGAAGCGGGTGGTGGTCAAGCTGTCCGGCGAGGCGTTCTCCGGGGACGAGCCGCTCGGTATCTCTCCTGACGTGGTGTTCCACCTGGCCAAGGAGATGGCCGCGGTGGTCGCCGATGGTGTCGAGCTGGCCGCCGTGGTCGGCGGCGGCAACATGTTCCGCGGCCGGCAGATGGCCGAACGCGGCATCGACCGGGCCCGCGCTGACTACATGGGCATGCTGGGCACGGTCATCAACTGCCTGGCCCTGCAGGACGTGCTGGAGAAGCTGGGCATCGAGACCCGGGTGCAGACCGCGATCACGATGGGCCAGGTGGCGGAGCCGTACATCCCGCGCCGGGCCATCCGGCACCTGGAGAAGGGCCGCGTGGTGATTTTCGGCGCGGGCCTCGGCGCGCCGTTCTTCTCCACCGACACCTGCGCGGCACAGCGCGCGCTGGAGATCGGCGCGGAAGCGGTGCTCAAGGGAACCCAGGTCAACGGGGTCTACGACGCGGACCCGCGGCGCAGCCCCGATGCGACTAGGTTCGCCCAGATCGACTACGGCGAGGTACTGCACCGCGAGCTGAAGTTCATGGACGCGACCGCGGTCAGCCTGTGCATGGACAACGGCCTGCCGATCGTCGTTTTCGACCTGATGGAAGAGGGCAACGTCGCGCGGGCGGTGCGCGGTGAGAAGATCGGCACACTGATATGCCGGTCAGGAGACTACTGACGGTCAGCACACCCAGGGCCGGCAGGCGCGAACCCGTGAAGGCACCAGGACCACAGGAGCCGCAGTGATAGACGAGACTCTCCTCGAAGCGGAGGAGAAGATGGAGAAGGCCGTCGCGGTGGCCAAGGAAGACATGGGCGCCATCCGCACCGGCCGCGCGCACCCGGCCATGTTCGCCAAGATCACGGCCGAGTACTACGGCACCCAGACGCCGGTCAACCAGCTGGCCTCGTTCCACATCCCGGAACCCCGGATGGTTATCGTCCAGCCGTTCGACAAGTCCTCGCTTGGCGCCATCGAGAAGGCCATCAGGAACAGCGACCTCGGGGTTAACCCGTCCAACGACGGCACCATCATCCGGGTCGTCTTTCCCGAGCTGTCCGAAGAGCGGCGCAAGGACTACATCAAGGTGGCCCGGCACAAGGCCGAGGACAGCCGGGTGTCCATCCGCAACATCCGGCGGCACGCCAAGGACTCCCTGGACAAGATGGCCAAGGCCGGCGACGCGGGCGAGGATGAGGTGCACCGCGCGCAAGCGGATCTCGAGGAGCTCACGCACACCTACGTGGGGCAGGTAGACGACCTGCTGCGGCACAAGGAAGCCGAGCTTCTTGAGGTCTGAGCTTGGCCACTGACGAGCTCAACGACCCCGGTCACACCGAACCTGACCGCCCGGGGCCTGACCCGACGAGCAAAGAATCTTTTAGCCGAACGCCAGTACCCGGCGCGCCGCCGTCAGCCGGCGCGCCGCCGCAAGCTGAGGACCTGCCGCAAGCTGAGGACCTGCCGCCGAAGAGGTCCCGGGCCGGGCGGAACCTGCCCGCGGCCATCGGGGTCGGCGCCGGGCTGGGCGCGCTGGCCATCGCGAGTCTGTTCACGGTCAAGTGGACGTTCCTGATCTACATGGCCGCGGTGATCGGGCTGGCCCTGTGGGAACTGGGCCGGGCCCTTGGCGAACGGGAGATCCGGCTGCCGTCGCCGCCGGTGGCGGCGGGCGGTGCGCTCATGCTGGCCCTGGCCTACACGAACGGCACCCGGCCGCTGGTGGCCGCGCTGGCCGTGACGGTGATCGGCGTGCTGGCCTGGCGGATGCCCGGCGGCAGCGCCGGGTACCTGCGGGACATCACGGCCGGCCTGTTCGCGCTGGCCTACCTGCCGCTGATGGCGTCGTTCGTCGGGCTGATGCTGGCCGCGCCGGATGGCCCGCGGCGCGTGCTTGCGTTCGTCATCCTGCCGGTCTGCAGTGACGTCGGCGGCTACGCGGTCGGCGTGCTGGTGGGGCGGCATCCGATGGCGCCGGTGATCAGCCCGAGCAAGACCTGGGAAGGGCTGGCCGGCTCGGTGGCCGCCTGTGCGGTGGCGGGCGTGCTGGTGCTCACGCTGCTGCTGCACGGCACCTGGTGGCAGGGCATCGTGCTGGGGGTGGCGGCGGTTGCCGCGGCGACTCTCGGGGACCTGTCCGAGTCGATGATCAAGCGTGACCTGCAGATCAAGGACATGGGCCGGGTGCTGCCCGGACACGGCGGCATCCTGGACCGGATCGACTCGCTGCTCGTTACCGCGCCAGTGGTCTGGCTGCTGCTGACCATCTTCCTCAATTAACGTTTGCCGCGGCATTCCCCGGGGACTTTGCGTGCGACTCGTACGTACTCGACGGGGGAGATGCGGAGCAAATTGGCATGCGGATCTTCAGACGCCCATACGGCCTCGTTTTCCTGATCTACATCATCATCGGGATCGTGGTGGCCTGGGAGAAGCACTACATCACGGTCGGCCTGCTGAAGGGCGTGCTGTCGGCCCTGCTGGCCATCTTCCTCTGGTGGCTCGCGCTACTCGGAGTCAACCTGCATATTCACTAGCACGTCATTAGCGCGGTGCATTGTGCCCTACGGGCGAGGCACAATGCACCGCGTTAATTATTGGCCGGCTACCTGCTTACTGGTAGTCGCGCTACGGCGCGACCACCGGCTACTGGTAGTCGCGCTACGGCGCGACCACCCAGCTGCGCCGGTGGGCGGCGAGCTGGGTGACCAGGCTGGCCGAGCCGCGCTCCTTGGCGAACAATCGCTCCCGCTCGCTGATCGGCAGCACCCATAGCCAGCGAACCGGGTCGCCGCCGAACGTGAACCCAGCCATGTCCGGCACCTCCGGGCCGATCAGCTGGGCCGGGTCGTCGAGCAGCAGCACAGCCGTGTTCCCGCCGCCGAGCGGGAACGTGGCCGGCTCGTGGTACCAGCGGATCGTATGCCCCGGCCCGAACCACGTGACGGCCCGCCACGGGTATTGCGCCAGCCACAGGAAGATGCGCGCCGCGTCCGGGCTCGGCATGGTGGTGGCCAGGGCCAGCTCAATCCGCGCCGACGACGTCGGGTCCTCGGAGTACTGCTCGACCACGGGCATCCGCTGGCAGCTCATGCCGATGGTGGACAGCACGGTGAACGGGCGGTCCCGGGTCGGCGGCCGCTCGGACACCCCGGCCAGTGGCATCTTGCCCGCGCTCACGTCCCAGTACCGCGAGCCCGGGCCGAGCCGGCCGAGCAGGTGTCCGAGCAGCGTCTGCTGGAACCCGGCCCAGGCGCCCTCGCTGGCCCGCCAGCGCCAGAAGCCGGTGGCCCGGTCGGCTCGCGGGCCGAGCCCTTCCATCGCGTCGTCCAGCGCCCAGGCGAACGGGGTCTGGCCGATGCACTCCCGGCTGTACCCGGGCATGCCACGGTGTACGTCGGACCAGCCGGGGATGACGGCCAGCAGCCGGCCGCCCTCGACCACGGCCACACCGTCGCCTTCCTCGAACCACAGCGCACGCAGCACCCGGCGGTCCAGCTGCGGGTAGCCGTCCGGGTGCTTGGTATGCCCGGCCGGCATGACCGGGGCCTGGCCCGCCGTGACCTGCGCTGGATCGGCCGCCTGCGGCGCGGGCCCGTGGTTGGCGATCCACACCGCCGCGATCACCGCCGACTGGTCGTAGACGTAGGCGGCGGTGGTCGAGCCGTCGTACTCCAGCACCAGGCGGCGGCTGCCGTAGGGGCTCTCGCTGCTGAGCAGGATCTCGGGCCGCCCTGGCGAGGCCGCGGGACTCGCGTCCCTCCCGCCCCTGCGCAACGTCGGCATGCCCGAAAAGATACTGATTCTGTGCAGGTCACCGTGGCCACCCGCGGGATATTGTTAAGCGTTTTGCTGACCGTCCCACGGAGCGCAGGTGCCTGCGATGAGAACCCTGACCCGCCCGCCGCGGCACCTGGCCGACCTGGACCCCGCCGACCGCCGCCAGGCCGCCGCTGAACTGGGCGGGCCGCCGTTCCGGGCGGACCAGCTGGCCCGGCACTACTTCGCCCGGCTGACCGACGACCCGGCCGAGATGACCGACCTGCCCGCCGCGGCCCGGGAGAAGCTGGCCGGCGCGCTGCTGCCCCGGCTGCTCAGCGCGGAACGTGAGCTGTCCTGCGACCAGGGCACGACGCGCAAGACGCTGTGGCGGGCGTTCGACGGCGCGCTCGTCGAGTCGGTGCTGATGCGCTACCCGGACCGGATCACCATGTGCGTGTCGTCGCAGGCTGGCTGCGGGATGGCCTGCCCGTTCTGCGCCACCGGCCAGGCCGGGCTGACCAGGAACCTGTCCGCGGCCGAGATCGTGGCCCAGGTGGTGGCGGGCGCCCGGGCGGTGGCCCGGGGCGAGATCCCCGGCGGCCCGGGCCGGGTGTCCAACATCGTGTTCATGGGCATGGGTGAGCCGCTGGCCAACTACGCCAGCGTGCTGCGGGCGGTGCGCCGGATCACCGACCCGGTCCCGGACGGTCTGGGCATCTCGCAGCGGTCGGTCACCGTGTCCACCGTCGGCCTGGTGCCTGCCATCGGGCGGCTGGCCGCGGAAGGGCTCGCGGTCCGGCTCGCGGTATCCCTGCACGCACCGGACGACGGCCTGCGCGACGAGCTGGTGCCGGTGAACCGGCGCTGGAAAGTGGCCGAGGTGCTCGGCGCGGCCTGGGGCTATGCCGCCGCCACCGGCCGCCGGGTATCGATCGAGTACGCGCTGATCCGCGACATCAACGATCAGCCGTGGCGCGCGGACCTGCTGGCCGAACTGCTCACCGGGCACCTGGCGCACGTCAACCTGATCCCGCTGAACCCGACCCCCGGATCCCGCTGGACCGCGTCGGCGCCCGGCGCGATGCGTGAGTTCGAGGACCGGCTGGCCGTCCGGGGCATCCCGGTCACGGTCCGGGACACCCGGGGCAGTGAGATCGACGGGGCCTGCGGTCAGCTGGCCGCACCGGTCTCCGGCCGCCGGGCGCTGCCGGTCACGCCCCGGGTACCGTAGCGGGCCATGCCGGGCAAGGACGCTCTCAGCAGCGCGGGCCGCGGGCTGGCCTGGTGGCTGGTGCACCGGGCCTGGCGGGCGGCCCAGCAGGCGGGCGCGATCACCCCGGACACCCCGGCCGGGCGGTTCGCCGGGTTCGGCGCCGGCTCGATCATCGCGTTCCCCACCGGCGCGCTGTACGGCGAGAAGTGGATCGACATCGGTGCCGGCACGGTGATCGCCGCGCAGGTATCCCTGTCCGCGGGCATGGTGCCCGGTCACGAGCTCGGCGACGCCTCCGTGCTGCACATCGGGAACCGGTGCGTGATCGGCCGCGGCAGCCACCTGGTGGCGCACTACTCGATCGTGATCGGGGACGACGTCTACACCGGGCCGTACGTCTACATCACCGACCAGAACCACGGCTACTCCGACCCCGACGTGCCCATCGGGCGGCAGTGGCCGAGCAACACCGCGGTCTCCATCGGCCCGGGAACATGGCTGGGAGCTGGCGTGATTGTGCTGCCCGGGGCGCAGATCGGCCGTAACGTGGTGGTGGCCGCGGGCTCGGTGGTCCGCGGCCGGGTGCCGGACCGGTGTGTGGTCGCTGGTGTCCCCGCCAAGGTGGTGCGGGAGTACGTGGCGGGCGATGGCTGGCCCCGGTCGGCGCCGGTGGTGGGTGACCGAACTTGATCGCCCGGAGCAGGGTCACGACTCTGTCACGATGAGGGGGGTCCCGCCCCCTGGCGGCCCACTATTCGATATGGCTGGTCATCCCGCACCTCGCAGGGAAGCGGCCGGACGGTATCCGCCTGGACAGCCGAGGGGGCATGTGAAGGGGCGCAACGATCTCGTCGTGAGCGCGGCGTACCGGCCCGAGCCGGCGGCCGTGGCAGCGGCGCGCAAGTTCGTCCGGGAAACCCTCCAGGACTGGCTGGACACCCGGCTAGCGCCTCCCGACACCGAGCTGGTCGACGATGCCGTGCTGCTGACCAGCGAACTGGTCACCAATGCCGTGGTGCACGCGGGTACCCAGGTGCAGGTCACCTGCAAACTCGCGGGCAGTGCCGTCGAAGTGGTGGTGCGGGACAGCTACCCGGCCCGGATGGTGCCTGGTCCGGGCCATGACGACGCCATTCCGGCCGAGCGCACTCATGGCCGCGGGCTGCTGCTGCCGTCCGCACTGGCGTCGGCGTGGGGGGTCAGCTATGGAGCCGAGGCCAAGGCCGTCTGGTTCCGGATGGGCCTGGCCGGCCAGAGAACCAGCCTGACCGAGCCGGTCGCCGACCCGGACGCCGCCGAGTCGGCCGCGCCTGCGCCGAGCTGGACCGTGCGCGCGGCCGGCCCGGCCGCGGCGGGCCAGCCGCCCGCCGAGCCCTCGTATGACAACCTGCTCCGCCAGGCGGTCGGCTCGGCGCGGGTCATCGTGGCCGGTGACGCGGCCTACGCCCTGGTAGCCGACGAAGATGGGGATCTGTCCGTGCGCGCCGCGACCGGGATCAGCCCGGGCGCGCTGCTCCGCACCGCTCCCTCGGTGGCCACCGTGCCGTTCATCGTGGACGGCCGGGTGACCGGGGTGCTCGCGGTGGCCGCGGTGCTGCCCGGCCGGTTCGGCGACAGCGACGTGCAGCGCTTGCAGCAACTGGCGGACAGCATGGCCGCGGCGCTGGAACGCGCCCGGCTGGCCGGGCTGGAACGCGCCCGGCGGGCCCGGATCGAGGTGCTGGCCGAGGCCAGCGAGCTGCTGGCCGGGCCGCTGGACGCGGACCGGATCCTGGCCGTGGCCGGGCAGGTCGCGGTGCCCCGGCTGGCCGAGTGGTGCGCGGTGCTGGCCGCGGGCCCGGACCGGGAACTGACCGTGCTGGCCGTCCGGCACGCCGATGAGCGCCAGGCCGCTGCGCTGTGCTGGCTGCTGGAGCAGGCGGAAGCCAGCGCGCCGTGGCCGCATCCGGCCCGGGCCGGTGGCGCACCGCCGCGCACCGCCCAGCGCTGGCCGCTGGCGGCCGCCGGGCCCGCCGCCGTGGCCGACACCCCCGCTGGGTTGGCTGGGCTGGCGGGCGCCCCGGCCGGGGTGGCTGAGCTGGCGGCCCGCGGCGCGTGGTGTTTCCCGCTGGCCACCCCCGGCGGTGTGCTTGGACTGCTGGTGCTGGGCGGGCCGCACACCGGCCGGCCGTCCCGGGAAGTGCTCGGCCTGGCCGAGGATCTGGCCGGCCGGATCGCGCTCGCCCTGGAGAATGCCCGGCTCGTGGCCCAGCAGCAGGCGGCCGGCCAGGCGCTGCGGGCCGTGCTGCTGCCCGCCGAGCTGCCCCGGGTGCCCGGGGTTGAGCTGGCTGTGGCGCACGACCTGCCCGGCGCCGGGGACGCCGCCGCGGCCGGCGGTGACTTCTGCGACGTGTTCCCAGCCGGGCCCGGGCGCTGGCGGTTCGCCGTTGGGGAGGTGTGCGGGACCGGCCCGGCCACCCTGGCGGTGACCTCGCTGGCCCGCAACACGCTGCGGATCCTGGCGGCCGAGGGGCTCGGCATCCCGGCCGTGCTGGACCGGCTCAATCAGCTCATCCTGGATGAGCGGGCGCCGGGGACATTCCTGACCCTGGTGCACGGGGAGATCACGGAGGCCGGGCCGGACCGTGTGGTGCGGCTGTCGCTGGCCTGCGCCGGGCAGCCGCTGCCGCTGGTGCTGCGGGACTGTGGTGGCGCTCCGGAGCCGGCGGCGGCGCCGCAGCCAGTGCTGGGGGTGATCGACGGGCTCGGTTTCACCGCGCAGCCGGTCCGGCTGGACCCGGGCGACCTGGTGCTCTGCGTCACGGATGGGGTGACCCGGCGGCGGGACGGTGACCGGCTGCTCGATGACGACGACGGCCTGGCCCGGCTGCTGGCCGGCTGCGCCGGGCTGACCGCCGAGGTGGTGGCGTCCAAGGTGCACGAGGAAGTCCGTGGCTTCGGTGGCCGCCCCGCCGCCGACGGCATGGCCGTGCTGGTGCTCCGCGCCGAGAACTGAACCTTACCTATCCCGCGGTGCTGTCTGTACGCTCGCGTGATTCAGCGAACACCCCGCACCGACCGCTCGCCCGGACCTGACGGCCCGGGCTCGTTAGCCGGTCTGAATCACGCTCCCAGGCGGGGCCGGAACACCTCGCCGCGCAGCGCCCGCCCGATCAGGTCAGCGGCCTGCGCGGCCGCCACCAGCCGGCGTCCTTCGGCGCGGTACGCCTCGAGCACCGCGTCCACTCCGGCCGCGGGCAGCGTCCCGCCCAGCTCGGTCCGGGTGCTGCGGTAGCCCTCGCGGGCCCCGCGGACACAGGCCTCCAGATGGTGCTTGGCCATGGTGGCCAGCGCGATCGGGTGCCGCCGCAGCACGCCGTACAGCCGGTAGTCCGGCGGAACCACGTCGAGTAGCCAGGCCACCGCCGTGGCCTCAAAATCTGGCCCACCCGGCGGGTGCACCCCGGCCGGCCAGCCCGGTGGAACGTACTCTGCCACTCCACCACATTAGCAAATATCGAACACGCGTTCCCAATCGGGCCCGGACCAGTCACGCTGATATCCTTGGCTGAGCCCACCGCGACGAGGAGCCCTAGCCTGCGATGGATTCGGCCGGACAAGCGATTATCGCCTCGATACACATCTATCCAGTCAAGGCCGGCCGGGCCATCGACCT
Organism: uncultured Actinomycetes bacterium; assembly: GCA_963834705.1. GTDB lineage: Bacteria > Actinomycetota > Actinomycetes > Streptosporangiales > Streptosporangiaceae > RYN-230. Next base: position 326,627 of record CAWICV010000012.1, on the reverse strand, counting down.
GACCAAGGCCGAGGTCGAGCCGTGCGGCCTGGCCGGTGACCGCCGCTGGATGGTGGTCGACCCGGATGGCGGGTTCATCACCCAGCGCGCCGAGCCGACGCTGGCCCTGGTCTGCGCCCGCTACGACGCCGCTGGGAGCCTGCACCTGTCGGCGGCCGGGCGGCCGCCGCTGCGTGTCCTCGCCCCGGCCGAGGTCCGTGGCGGGGAGATGCTCTGGGTCAGCGTGTGGCGGTCAAAGGTCCGCGCCGCCGCCGCGGGCGAGGCGGCCGATGCGTGGTTCTCCGGCTTCCTCGGCCGGCCGGTCCGCTTGGTGCACCTGGACGACCCGACCCGCCGCCAGGTCGATCCGGAGTTCAGTGCGCCCGAGGACCGGGTGAGCTTCGCGGACGGCTACCCGCTGCTGCTCACCAGCACGGGTTCGCTGGACGCGCTGAACCATTGGCTGATCGAGGACGGCCAGCCGGCCGTGCCGATGACCCGGTTCCGGCCCAGCGTGGTGGTGGCCGGTCCGGCCCCGTGGGCCGAGGACGGCTGGCGCCGGATCCGGATTGGCCCGGTGCCGTTCCGGGTGGCCAAGCCGTGCGGGCGCTGCGTGGTCACCACGGTCGACCAGCAGACCGCGGAGCGGGGGCGGCAGCCGCTGGCCATGCTCGGCCGGCGTCGCCGGTTCGGCCAGCAACTGGTGTTCGGCCAGAACCTGATCCCCGATGCCACCGGCACCGTCCGGCTCGGCGACCCGGTGCAGGTTCTGGACCCCCGGAAATAACCAACCTGCCCCGGGGAGGGGACTCCGGGGCAGGTCAGCATGGGGTGCGGGCAGCGCAGGGGGCGGCCAGCGCCGGTGCCGTCAGCACGGTGCCGTCAGCACGGGGCGGTCGTGGCGCCGTGCCCGGTGGTCCGGGTCGCGCCAGCCGACGCTGGCCGGCTGGCGGTCCGGGCCCGGCGGGCGCGCCGGACGGCGGCGGCCCGGTGGTCCTGTGCTGCCTGGTCGAGCATGTCCTTGACGTGCTGAGCGGCGACTGCTGCGCCTATTGCTGAGTACACGGTGTCCTCCTCGGCCTGCGGCCGTGGTCACGGCCGTACATCTTCGAGCTTGCTGCTAAGGGGGTGGCGGCCACATTGGGCGAACGCCTTATCTCTGCACGGGGCCCGGCCTTAGCAGCGGCTCATGACCGCCCGCTGTTGTCGGCGGCCATGCGGTGCGCCCGGGTGTGCACCGCGCACTGGCCGGTCAGTAGGTAGTCGGGGCAGCAGTAGTCGGGGCCATCCTGGGCCTGGCGGGCGGTGGCGCGCCGGTCGGCCAGGTCAAAGAGCCAGGCCAGGCGCGGTGGGCGGCCCTGGCGGGCGACTCGGGTCCTGGCTTCCCGGGCCTTGGCCGTCCGGGCCGCCTCGGCCTGCATCTCCAGGATGTGCTGGGTGGCGACTGCGGTCTGGATCACCGGATGCACGACTTCCTCCTCGGTGCCGGCCACCGGTCGTGGCCGTACACCATCGAGGTTCGCCGTAAGGCGGGCCACCCCGCATCGGGCGAATGCCTTATCTCCGCGCCGCCCCGCGATAAGGCGGCGGACCGGGGTGAGCAGGCCGCCCGGATACACTTGGATCGCCGCGCCGGCGTGCGCGGCAATCCCCAGCCACCAAGCAGATGAGATCCGGTATGCCCGCACGTCAGACCCAGCTCGCCAGCCGAGATGAATTGCGCAACGTGGCCATCGTCGCGCACGTTGACCACGGCAAGACCACCCTGGTCGACGCCATGCTGTGGCAGTCCGGCGCGTTCCGGGCCGGCGCCCAGGTAGCCGAGCGGGTGCTCGACTCCGGTGACCTGGAACGGGAAAAGGGCATTACGATCCTGGCCAAGAACACCGCGGTGGCCCACGGTGGGCTGACCATCAACATCGTGGACACCCCAGGGCACGCCGACTTTGGTGGCGAGGTGGAGCGTGGCCTGTCCATGGTGGACGGAGTGCTGCTGCTGGTGGATGCCAGCGAGGGGCCGCTACCGCAGACCCGGTTCGTGCTGCGTAAGACGCTGGAAGCCAACCTGCCGGTGATCCTGGTGATCAACAAGGTGGACCGGCCCGACGCCCGGATCGCCGAGGTGGTGGACGCCACTTACGAGTTGTTCCTCGACCTGGATGCCACCGAGGAGCAGATCGAGTTCCCGATCGTCTACGCGTCGGCGCGGGCGGGCCGGGCCTCGCTGACCCGGCCGGCCGACGGTTCGCTGCCCGACTCACCGGATCTGGAGCCATTGTTCACCGTGCTCCGGGACACCGTGCCTGCGCCGGCTTACGACCCGGCCGAGCCGCTCCGGGCGCACGTCACCAATCTGGACGCCTCGGCCTACCTGGGCCGGATCGCGCTGTGCCGGGTGGAGTCCGGCGAGATCACCAAGGGCCAGCAGGTGGCGTGGTGCCGCCGGGACGGCTCGATCGAGAAGGTCAAGATCACCGAGCTGTTCCGGACCGAGGCGCTGGACCGGGTGCCCACGCAGAGCGCCGGGCCCGGCGACATCATCGCGGTGGCTGGGATCCCGGACATCATGATCGGTGAGACGCTGGCCGATCCGGACGACCCACGGCCACTGCCGCTGATCACCGTGGACGAGCCGGCCATCTCGATGACGATCGGGGTGAACACCTCCCCGCTGGTCGGGCGGCAGAAGGGCAGCAAGGTCACCGCGCGGATGGTGAAGGACCGGCTGGACCGCGAACTGGTCGGCAACGTGTCACTCCGGGTGCTACCCACCGACCGGCCGGATACCTGGGAGGTACAGGGTCGCGGCGAACTGGCCCTGGCTGTGCTGGTGGAGACCATGCGGCGGGAAGGCTATGAGCTGACCGTGGGCCGCCCCACGGTGGTCACCCGCGAGGTGGACGGAAAGCTGCACGAACCAGTGGAGCGGCTCACCGTTGACGTGCCCGAGGAGTACCTGGGCGCGGTCACTTCGCTGCTGGCGCTGCGCAAGGGCCGGATGGAGCACATGACCAACCACGGCACCGGCTGGGTGCGGCTCGACTTCATCGTGCCCGCCCGGGGCCTGATCGGCTTCCGTACCCAGTTCCTCACCGACACCCGGGGCACCGGTATCGCGCATCACGTGTTCGAGGGCTATGAGCCGTGGTCTGGCGGCATGCGCATGCGGCCAACCGGGTCGCTGGTCGCCGACCGGTCCGGGGCGGCCACCGCCTATGCCATGTTCTCGCTGCAGGAGCGTGGCACGCTGTTCGTCGGCCCGGGCACCGAGGTGTATGAGGGAATGATCGTTGGGGAGAATTCCCGGTCCGACGACATGGACGTGAACATCACCCGGGAGCGCAAGCTGACCAACGTACGCCAGTCCACCGGCGAGGAACTCGAGCGCCTGGTGCCGCCGCGCGCGCTCAGCCTGGAACAGGCCCTGGAGTTCTGCGCCAGCGACGAGTGCGCCGAGGTCACCCCGGCCACGGTCCGGCTGCGCAAGGTGATGCTGGACGCCAAGGAGCGGATGCGCGAGCGGGGGCGCCGGGCCAGTGCGGCGCGCAATCCGCAGCACTGACGAGGCGGTAAATCGCGCGGGGCTAGTCCGTGTTACCCCGGTCGCGGCTGGCCATGGCCGCGATCTGCAGGCGACTGTGCAGCCCCAGCTTGGCCAGGACGTTCTTGACATATGAGCGGACGGTGTCCGGAGTGACATGCATCGCAGCCGCCATGTGCTTGGTGCTCTCACCGTTGACGATCCGGCTGACGATCTCATGTTCGCGCGCGGTCAGCTCATCCATCGGGCCCCGTGGCCGCGGCCTGCTCTCCCGGGCGGCCCAGGCACGCCGCAGCGTCGGCGCGATGAGAACGTCACCGGCCGCGATGATCTCCAGCGCCGCCGCGATCTCGTCTACATCCTGGTCCTTGCGGAGGAAGCCGGCCACCGGGAGTTCCACCGCTTCGGAAAGGGTGTCCGGGTCGCACACTCCGGAGAGCACCACCACCTTGGTGCGGTTGCGCATCGCGAAGATGGCCCGGGCCGCGTCCAGCCCGCTCCGCTCGCCATGGAAGGACAGATCAAGCAGGCAGATGTCGGGTTCCTGAGCGCGTACCGCGGCCACAGCGCTGTCTGGCGTGCTGGTCACCGCGAGCACGTCATGACCGCGCGCGGCCAGCACGACGCCCAGGGCTTCGGCGAGCATGAGATGGTCGTCGCACAGGATGAGCCGCATCTGGTCCGCCACCCTGTTCAGGTGCTGGCCAGCGGCAGTGAGACCGTAGCTCTGACGCCGCCGTCCGGGCTCCGTCCGTAGGCGATCTGCCCGCCGCACCGGACCAGGCACCGTGCGATCACACCAGTGCCCAGCCCCGTGCTCCGCGGGATCTTGGCATAGCCGGGCCCGCTGTCCAGCACAGTGAGCTGGGCGCAATCGCGGTCGCGGGCGACCCGGACGGTGACGCGGCCGCCCGGCCCAGCCGCCCGGGTTGCGTTGCTCAGCAGGTTGGCGAGGATGCGCCGGGCGTCGACGGGGTTGATGCCGGCCAGTACCGGGCCGCTGGGAGCGGTCACCCGGAGCCGGCCCCGGTAGGTCAGCCGCTCTCCGGCTGCTACCTGGCTGGCGAGCTGACCCAGATCGATCCGCGGGGCGCCAGTTGCGGGATCGCCGCAATCCAGGGACTGCTCGATCAGCTCGGCCAGCGTCTGCGCCTCGGCGACGATCTGGTCCAGCCGGGCGCGTGCGGCGCTGGGCAGGCCGGGTACCGTCAAGGCGGCCGCCGCGAGAGACAGCACCGCCGCCACCGGCTGCCGCAAATCGTGGCAGATCTCCCGGAAGTGCTGCTCGGGTGCACGGTCAGACGCTCCGCTCACCAGCCCCATTGCTGCCCCCGCCTGTCGCTGCACTAGGTCGGCCCAGAACGTGGGCAGGTAGAACTGCTGGAAAACTACTTGCCCCCCGATTGCACCTGGTGCCGGTCTTCCTAGGGACCGGCGCAGCGCCAAAGTGCCTATTTACGATTACTCAAGTCTTGCTCGCTGGGCCGTAAAGAAAGCTACACCGCCGAAGCATCTGTTACCTTTTCGTTATCTTTACTTTTTGAGATCAACTTTTAACGCTTCGTATTAACAGCTGGTCCGTGGTGGCTCTGCCAGCGAGCTGGGATGCGTCAAGAGTCGGATGGCTGACCCTCTTTCCACGGTATGTAATCGGCCCACTGCATACAGCCATAAGATGCGGTTACCCGTGTTAATTCAGATACCAGCGAGCGATTTGGGATTTTTCTGCAGAGTTGATAACGGGCTAACGGGCTCACGCAAAGCGCAGGAAAGGCGCCAATTTTCTGGTGCTCCGGCCTACTTGAGTAGGCCCAGGTAGATGACGGCGAGTAGGCCGAACACGAAGCAGTAGATGGCGAACGGGTACAGCGTCCGGGTCTGGAAGTACTTCATCAGGAAGCGCACCGACAGGTAGGCGCCGACGAAGGACAGCACGCTGCCGAGCAGGATCTGGCCGTGAATGCCGTCGCCCAGCGGTCCGGTCAGCTTGGGCAGTTCCAGCACGCCGGCGGCCAGGATGACCGGGGTGGCGAGCAGGAACGCGAACCGGGCCGCGTCCTCCCGGGACAGGCCGCGGGCCATGCCCGCGACCATGGTGACGCCGTCCCGGCTGATCCCGGCGAGCAGGGCCAGGATCTGCGCCGCCCCGATGGTGATGGCCTTCAGGTAGCCAATCCGGATCAGCCGCTCATCGGCCGCGAGCGCCTGGGCCAGTTCGTCCTCACGCAGCGCCTGGTGACTGGAGACCTGCCGGTGCCGGGCCCGGGGGACTTGGCCGGGCGCCCGGGGCGCTGGCTGTCCCGGCCGGTAGGGGGCCTCGCGCGGCGGCTGGTACAGGGCTTCGAACGGGTCGTGCACCGGTTCGTATCCAGCCGGGGTGCCCGGGGCGCCCTGGTACCCGCCTGGGTCGGCCGGGTATCCACCTGGGTCGGCCGGGTATCCGCCTGGGTCGGCCGGGTACCCGCCTGGGCCAGCCGGGTACCCGGGACCGGCCGGGTACCCGCCTGGGCCAGCGGGGTACCCGGGACCGGCCGGCTGGTACCCGGCCGGCTGGTACCCGGCCGGGCCAGCGGCCGACACGAGTTCCCGGTCCCGCTCGGCCGCCACCACCTGGTCGGCCTGGATCGAGGCGCGCGGCCGGAACTTCTCGCCGCAGTACAGGATGACCCCGTTGATGATCAGGAACACCCCGGCCACGATGGGCTTGCCGAAGATCTCCCGGAACGGCTTGTCCGCGACCACGCCGACCAGGCCAACCGGGATCGTGGCCAGGATGATCATCCAGGCCAGTTTCTGGTCCCGGGTCTGCACCTGGCGGTGCCGGATCGAGCTGAAGAACCCACCGATGATCCGGACCCAGTCCCGCCAGAAGTAGATGAGCAGGGCCAGCGCGGTGGCCACGTGCATGCCGACGATGAAGGCCAGATACGGGGAGGACGTCTTGGACACGTTCAGGTCGCTGGCCCAACTGCCGCCGATCAGCGCCGGGAGCAGCACATTGTGTCCCAGGCTGGACACCGGGAACAGCTCGGTTACGCCCTGGATCAGGCCGACGACGGCAGCCTCGAGGTACGTGATGTGCGACATGAAGGCCTTCCGGTCGGCCGGTCCGAGCGGCCGGATTGGTAACCCTACTTGATCAGGCCCAGGTAGATCACACTGCCCAGCCCGACTACGAAACAGTAGATGGCGAACGGGTACAGCGTGCGCGTCTGGAAATACTTCATCAGGAATCGGACCGAAACATAGGCGCCGATGAAGGACAGCGCGCTGCCGAGCAGGATCTGGCCATGGATTCCGTTGCCCAGCGATCCGGTCAGGTCGGGCACCTTCAGCACGCCGGCCGCGAGGATGACCGGGGTGGCGAGCAGGAACGCGAACCGGGCCGCGTCCTCCCGGGACAGGCCGCGGGCCATGCCCGCGACCATGGTGACGCCGTCCCGGCTGATCCCGGCGAGCAGGCCCAGGATCTGCGCCGAGCCGATGATGACCGCCTGCGCATAGCCGACCTTGGCCAGCCGCTCGTCGGCCCGCACGGCCAGCGCCATCTCCTCCTGGCGCGCGACTTGGTGGGAGGGTGGCCGCGTAGCTCGCTGGGTGGGTGGCGACGTGCCCGGGTGGGCGGTGGGCGGGGCCGCGGACCCGGCTGCGGCGGACACCAGTTCCTGCTCCCGCTCGCGGTCGGCGGCGGCGGCCTGGTCGGCCTGCACCGACCGGCGGGTGCGGAACTTCTCCCCGCAATACAGGATCACCCCGTTGACGATCAGGAAGAACCCGGCCGCGATGGGCCGGGCGAAGAGGACCCGGAACGCGTGCTCGGCCAGCAGCCCGACGATGCCTACCGGGATCGTGGCCAGGATGATCATCCAGGCCAGCTTCTGGTCCCGGGTCTCCAGCCGTACCCACGGGAAGCCGGGGCGCAGCCGCAATGAGGTGAAGAACCCGCCAATGATCCGGACCCAGTCCCGCCAGAAGTAGATGAGCAGGGCCAGCGCGGTGGCCACGTGCAGCCCGACGATGAAAGCCAGGTACGGCGACTCCGGCCTGGCCACGTTCAGGTCACTGGCCCAGCTTCCCCCGATCAGCGCCGGGATCAGCACGTTGTGCCCGAGGCTGGACACCGGGAAAAGCTCGGTTACCCCCTGCACGAGGCCGACCACGGCCGCCTCAAGGTAGGTGATGTGGGACATGACAGCCTTTCGATCCCGCTGGTGCGCAGGTGACATGCTACGGGCCGGACGTAAAGCCCGGCCCGTGTCCAGTGGCTGCTGAACCAAATCTGAACAAAGCGGCCCGCCACCCGGATAGCCGGCTGGACGCCGCGCCACCCGCCCCAGCGTCGTGATCATGAAATTGGTGTCGTCCCAGCGACACTGAAGTCATGATCACGACGGGTATGACGACCCACCGCGGGCTGCGCGCCAGCGCGGGCTGCGCGCCAGCGCGGGCGGCGCGCCAGCCCGGGCGGCGCGCCAGCCGACGGCAGCTAGCGGGTACTGGCGTTCAGGAAAGAAGGGTTATTGCTTGTTGCCGGGGATGGCGGGGGTGTCCTCGCGGGGGCGGCGGGCGATCTTGCTGCCGAGCCAGACCAGCGGGTCGTACTTGCGGCTCGCCACGCGCTCCTTCAGCGGGATGAGCGCGTTGTCGGTGATCTTGATGTTCTCCGGGCAGACCTCGGTGCAGCACTTGGTGATGTTGCAGTAGCCGAGGCCGAAGTCGTCCTGGGCGATCTCCCGCCGGTCCGCCTCGTCGGCCGGGTGCATCTCCAGTTCGGCCACCCGCATCAGGAACCGCGGGCCGGCGAAGGCGCGCTCGTTCTCCGGGTGGTCCCGGATCACGTGGCAGGTGTTCTGGCACAGGTAGCACTCGATGCACTTGCGGAACTCCTGCGACCGGTTCACGTCCACCTGCTGCATCCGGAACTCGCCCAGGCCGATGGCCGGGTCCGGGGTGAACGACGGGATCTCGCGGGCCTTTTCGTAGTTGAACGAGACGTCGGTGACCAGGTCGCGGATCACCGGGAAGGTGCGCAGCGGGGTGATGGTGAGCGTCTCGTCCTCGGCGAACACCGACATCCGGGTCATGCAGGCCAGCCGGGGCCGGCCGTTGATCTCCATCGAGCACGAGCCGCACTTGCCGGCCTTGCAGTTCCACCGGATGGCCAGGTCGTTGGCCTGGGTCGCCTGCAGCCGGTGCAGCACGTCGAGCACGACCTCGCCGTCGTTGGCCTCGACGGTGTAGTCGGCCAGGCCGCCGTCGCCATGGTCGCCGCGCCACACGCGCAGCGCTGCCTTGTAACTCATCAGCGCGTCTCCTCCGGCGCGGCGGCCGCACCGGCCTGCAGGCCGGCCAGCTCATCCTCGGTTAGGTACTTCTTCAGCTCACTGACCTCGAACAGGCCGAGCAGGTCGGGCCGCATCGGGATCATCGGCTGGCGGGCCAGGCCGGCCGTCTCGCTGTGCAGCGTGCAGACCAGGTTGACCTTCCGCCACTCCGGCGACATGTCCGGGTAGTCCGAGCGGGTATGCCCGCCGCGTGACTCCTGCCGCTCCAGCGCCGACTGCGCGATGCAGTCCGAGACCAGCAGCATGTTGCGCAGGTCCTGGGCCAGGTGCCAGCCGGGGTTGTAGGCCCGGCCGCCCTGCACGCTGACCTGTGCCGCGCGGGCCCGCAGCTTCTCCAGTTCGGTGAGCGCGCTCTTCAGCTCGTCCTCGGTGCGGATCAGGCCGACCTGGTCGGTCATCAGTTGCTGGAGCGCCGCGTGCACCTCGTACGGGTTCTCGCCGCCGGATCGCTGCAGCGGGGCCAGCGCCTCGGCCACGGCCGCATCCACGTCGGCCTGGCTGACCTGGGGCCGCCCGGCCGCGCTGACCTCGTCCACGTGCTGCGCCGCGCTCTGCCCGGCCCGGCGGCCGAACACCAGCAGGTCGGACAGGGAGTTGCCGCCGAGCCGGTTGGACCCGTGCATGCCGCCGGACACCTCGCCCGCCGCGTACAGGCCGGGCACGGCGGACGCCTGGCTGTCCGGATCCACCTCGACCCCACCCATCACGTAGTGGCAGGTGGGCCCGATCTCCATCGGCTCCTTGGTGATGTCCACGTCGGCCAGTTCCTTGAACTGGTGGTACATGGACGGCAGCCGGCGCAGGATCTCCTCGGCCGGGCGGCGCGAGGCGATGTCCAGGTACACCCCGCCGTGCTCGGTGCCGCGGCCCTCCTTGACCTCGGAGTTGATCGACCGGGCCACCTCGTCCCGGGGCAGCAGCTCCGGCGGCCGCCGGTTGTGGTCCGGGTCCTCGTACCACCGATCGGCCTCTTCCTCGGTCTCCGCGTACTGGGCGCGGAACACGTCCGGCACGTAGTTGAACATGAACCGCTGGCCCTCGCTGTTACGCAGGACGCCGCCGTCGCCGCGGACTGACTCGGTGACCAGGATGCCCTTGACCGACGGCGGCCAGATCATGCCGGTCGGGTGCAGCTGGACGAACTCCATGTTCAGCAGGCTGGCCCCGGCCAGCAGTGCGAGCGCGTGCCCGTCCCCGGTGTACTCCCATGAGTTCGAGGTGACCTTGTAGGACTTGCCAATTCCGCCCGTCGCGAGCACTACCGCTGGGGCTTCGAACAGCAGGAAGTCACCGGACCCCCTGACGTAGCCGAACGCCCCTGCCACCTGGCCGCCGTCCAGCAGCAGCCGGGTGACCGTGGTCTCGGCGAAAACCTTGAGCATCGCCTCGGGGTCGCCGTGCTCTATGGCGTCCTGCTGCTGCAGGGCCACCACCCGCTGCTGCAGGGTGCGGATGATCTCCAGGCCGGTGCGGTCGCCGACGTGGGCCAGCCGGGGGTATTCGTGGCCGCCGAAGTTCCGCTGGCTGATCTTGCCGTCCTTGGTCCGGTCGAACAGCGCGCCCCACGCCTCCAGTTCCCAGACCCGTTCCGGCGCCTCCTTGGCGTGCAGTTCGGCCATCCGCCAGTTGTTCAGGAACTTGCCGCCGCGCATCGTGTCGCGGTAGTGCACCTGCCAGTTGTCATTCGGGTTGGCGTTGCCCATCGACGCGGCGCAGCCGCCCTCGGCCATCACGGTGTGCGCCTTGCCGAACAGTGACTTGGAGATCACCGCGGTCTTCTTGCCCGCCTGGCGGGCCTCGATCGCCGCCCGCAAGCCGGATCCGCCGGCGCCGATCACTACCACGTCGTAGGAGAGCCGCTGGATGTCAGTGTCACTCATAGGGGCCTTCTCAGAAGAACCGCGGGTCGGAGATGGCGCCGCTGGCCACCAGGCGGATGTAGAGGTCGGTGAACAGCACCCAGAACAGGGATACCCAGGCGTACTGCTGATGCTTGGTGTTCAGCCTGGAGACCTGGGTCCACATCCAGTACCGGGCCGGGTGCTTGGAGAAGTGCTTGAGCCGCCCGCCGACCGCGTGCCGGCAGGCGTGGCAGGACAGCGAGTACAGCCAGAGCAATGCCGCGTTGACGATGAGGATCAGCGTGCCCAGGCCCATGTGCCCCCACTGGCCCTGGTGATTGCGGAACGCGATCACCGCGTCGGCGGTCAGGATCACGTTGAACACGATCGCGATCCAGAAGAAGTAACGGTGCACGTTCTGCAGGATCAGCGGCAGCCGGGTCTCGCCGGTGTACTTGGCGTGCGGCTCGCGCACCGCGCAGGCGGCGGGCGCCCGCCAGAACGCACGGTAGTAGGCCTTCCGGTAGTAGTAGCAGGTCAGCCGGAAGCCCATCGGCCCGCCGATGATGATGATGGCCGGGGTGAGCCAGGTCAGCCAGGGGATCCAGTCGAACCCGGCACCCTTAGTGCACGTGGTGGCCAGGCACGGCGAGTACAGCGGGGAGATGTACGGCTTCCAGAAGTAGTCCGCGTTGACCAGGGATGCCCAGGTCAGGTACACAACCACCACGGCCAGCGCGGCGGCGTTGATGGCGGGCTGCCGCCACCACGGGTCCTTGCGCAGGGTGGCTTCTTTGATCTGGGCCCGGGTGCTCGCTGGCGCCTGGCTTACCTGCGTCATCGGTGACGTCTCCGCCCTTGAAGCTCAGTGAGGTCGTCTCGCGCCGCGGCGGCGCAGCAACGGCTGTCCGGCCGGCTGGTTTCGCGGAAAGCGAAGCGAAACTTTAGTCAACTGAATACCACCACGAAGCCGGTCAGGGTGTTTCCATCCGTGTGACTCTCACTACACCGCCTGGTTACCAGGGACCTGCCCCTGAGCCGGATCCATTCCCAGGGCCTGGTAGAGGAAGTCCACCTGGAGCAGCAGCAGGTTTTCGGCCACCTCTTCCTGCGGTGTCATATGCGTCACGCCGGACAGCGGGAGCACGCTGTGCGGCCGTCCGGCGGCCAGCAGCGCGCCGGACAGCCGCAGCGTGTGCGCCACCACCACGTTGTCGTCGGCCAGGCCGTGGATCAGCAGGAGCGGGCGGCTCAGCTTGGCTGCCCCGTCGATGAGCGAGCACCGCTGGTACGGCGCCGGGTCCTCGGCCGGGTGGCCCAGGTACCGCTCGGTGTAGTGGGTGTCGTACAGCGCCCAGTCGGTGACCGGCGCGCCCGCCACCGCGGCGTGGAACATGTCCGGGCGGCGCAGCACGGCCAGCGCGGCCAGGTAGCCGCCGAATGACCAGCCCCGGATGGCTACCCGGCTGAGGTCCAGGTCGGCCGGGTGCCGCTCGGCGGCTGCTTGCAGCGCGGTGACCTGGTCTTCGAGCACCGGGCCGGCCAGATCGTGCCAGACCGCCCGGTCCCAGTCCGGGCCGCGTCCCGGGGTACCCCGGCCGTCCGCCACCAGGACCGCGAAGCCCTGCTCGGCCAGCCATTGCGAGGTGTGGAACGCGCCCTGGGCGGCCAGAACGCGCTGCGCGTGCGGGCCGCCGTACGGGTCGAGCAGCACCGGCAGCCGGGCCGCGCCGGGCCGGTGCCAGGACGGCAGCAGCAGCGCGGTCGGTATGTGGTCCGGGCCGGCCCGGAACAGGTCCGGCTGCGGGGCCGGCAGGCTGGGCCGCTCGGCCCGGACCTCGATGTGCGCCCGGGCCGCCGGGCCGGGCGGCCCGGCCGGCCCGGCCGGGTCGCTCTCGCCGGTGGTGTCCTGGAAGATCTGGACGGTGGGCCCCGGCTCGGCCAGGGTGCGGCTGACCAGCACCGTGCTGCCGCCGGACCGGGTGCCGCCGTGCACGCCGCCGGCCGGGCTGAGTTGCTGCGCACCGGTTTCCTTCTGATAGAGCCAGAGGCCGATCTCGGCCGGGTCGTCCCCGGACGCGGTGAACAGCACCGTGTTCCCGTCGGTGCCCAGGACGTCCCGCACCTGCAGGGTGGCCGGGGTGATCGCGGCGGCGGCACCGGCCTGGTGCTCGGCTGCCGTGCCCAGCAGCAGGCGGCGCGCTCCGCCGGCGTCGGCCGTCCAGACGATCTGCCCATCGCTGGTCCGGGCGGGCACCCCGGACACGATGTCCAGCCACTTCGGATCGGTGTCCTCGCGGATCAGCATGGTCTCGCCGGTGGCCGGGTCGGCCTGGCGGAGCTGCATCCGGCGCTGGTCCCTGGTCTGCACCACCAGCAGCGGCTCGGCTTGGTCCCAGCTGACCGTGGCCAGGTACGGATATTCAGCCCGGTCCCAGCGCACCTCGGATTGGCTGCCGTCCAGCCGGGCGAACAGCAGCGACACGTCCGCGTTGGCGGTGCCGGCCGCCGGGTAGCCGACGTCCGCGGCCGGGCGGACCGGGTTGGCCGGGTCGGCGATGTGCCAGCGCTGCACCGGGCGCTCGTCCACCCGGGCGGTGAGGATGGCCGAGCCGTCCGGCGCCCACCAGTAGCCGCGCAGCCGGCCCATCTCCTCGGCCGCGATGAACTCGGCCAGCCCGTAGACCACGCCTGGCCCGTCTGGTTCGCTGGCCGGGCCGGCCAGCACCCGGTCCTGGCCGGTCCGGACGTCGATGACGTGCAGCGCGCCCGCGGAGACGTAGGCGATGTGCCGGCCGTCCGGATCCGGCCGTGCGTCGTGGGCCGGCTGCCGCACGCCGATCTCCTGAGGCGGCCCCGCCGGGCTGCCCAGGTCGGCCAGTTCGGTCAGGTAGGTGCGGCCGCCCAGAGTGAACACGGCCAGCCGCAGGTCGCGGTTGGTGGCATAGCTGACGATCCCGCCGGCCTGCTCGCGGGCGCGCTCCCGGCGCGCCTGCTCCGCGGCCGGCAACTCACCCTCGGCCGCGTCCAGCGCGACCGGGTCGGCGACCAGTTCTTCCCGCCCGCTGGCCAGATGCACCTGCCACAGGCAGGTCAGTGGGTCGGTGCCAGACTTGCTGCGCAGGAACGCGACCCGGCTGCCGTCCGGCGAAACCCGGAACGAACGGGGCACGCCCAGCGTGAACCGCCGGGTCCTGGCCTGCTGCCGCGGGAAGCTCTCGGTCATGCCCCGATCTTGCCACCCGCCGTTGTGCGGCGGCATGGCCCGGCGTGACCAGGTGCCCGGGCCACGCCCGGCGGCCAGCTAGCCTGAACGTCTATGGCTCACCGCGGTGGCGGGCTGCTGCTGGTGCATGCCCATCCGGACGACGAATCGATCCACACCGGCGCGACGATGGCCCGCTACGCGGCCCACGGCGTCCCGGTCACGCTAGTCACCTGCACGCTCGGCGAGTTGGGCGAGGTCATCCCGGCCGAGCTGGGCTACCTGGCCGCGGACCAGACCGGCCAGCTGGGCCAGTACCGGATCGGCGAACTGGCCGCGGCCTGCGCGGCACTGGGCGTGACCGGGCACCGCTTCCTGGGCGGCCCGGGCCGGTGGCGCGACTCCGGGATGATGGGCCTGCCCAGCAACGCGGACCCGGACTGCTTCTGGCAGGCCGGCCTGGACGAGGCCGCCCGCGAACTGGTCGCGGTCATCCACGAGGTACGGCCCAGCGTCATGATCAGCTACGACGACAACGGCTTCTACGGGCACCCGGACCACATCCAGGCGCACCGGGTGGCCTGCCGGGCGTTCCAGCTGGCGGCAGGCCCGTGCCCGGTGGCCAAGCTGTACGCCACGGCGCTGCCCCGGTCGGTGCTGGCCGGTGCGATCCGGCTGACCGGCCCGGCGGCCGGTCCCGGTGCCGGGCTCACGCCGCCGTCTGGCTTCACCGAGGTGGCCGCCCTCGACGAACTGCCGTTCGGCGTCCCCGACGAGCAGGTAACGACCGAGATAGACGGCACCGGCTACCTGGCCGCCAAGACCGCCGCCATGCGCGCGCACGCCACCCAGATCGCGGTGCACGAGCCGTTCTTCGCCCTGTCCAACGGCGTTGGCCAGCGCATCCTGGGCCGGGAGTACTACACGCTGCTGGCCGGGCCGCCCGGCCCGCCCGGCCCAGCCGGGCGGGAGGCCGATCTGCTCGCCGGGCTGCCGGATGCGTACGTATAACCTGCACTCCGTGGACAGCTTGCCGCAGCCGCGCCCGCAGCGGGACAGCCAGGCCTTCGTGACGGGCGGAGCGTATGCACTGCTGTTCCTGCTCGGCGCCGCGCAAGGGCTGATCGGCAGTTTCCAGTTCAGCCGGGGCGCCGGGCCCATCCCGGTGGCCGCTCTCATCCTGGCCGCGCTGATCCTGGTGACCTGCGTGCTGGGCGCCGTGGGCATGGGTTCCGCGGCGGGCGCGCTGGTCCCCGCGGCTGGCTGGCTGCTGGTTTCGGTGGCGCTCACGCTGCCCACGGCGGGCGGCAGCGTAATCGTGACCAACACCGCCGCGGGCGCCTGGTACCTGTACGGCGGGTCGGTGTGCGCCGCGGCCGGCGTGGTGTACGCGTTCGTCAGCCGGAGCCGGGCCCGGATGCGCCGCTCATGACGCCGGTCGACAACGCCGATTTCCGGCGGGTGGCCGGGCAGTTCGCCAGCGGCATCATGGTCGTCACGACCACGCTGGACGGGGCCGACCACGCGATGACCGTGACCGCGTTCTGCTCGGTATCGCTGCGGCCGCAGCGGGTGCTGTTCTGCGCGGAGAAGATCGCCCGTTTCCACGACACGGTGCTGCGCACCGGGACCTGGGCGGTGTCCGTGCTCGACGAGCAAGCGGAGAAGACCGCCCGCTGGCTGGCTACCCGGGGCCGCCCGCTGGACGGCCAGCTGACCGGGATCGGGCATTTCCCCGGCCCGGTGACCGGCGCGCCGGTACTGGCCGATGCGCTGGGCGCGCTGGAGTGCCGGACCACCAGGGTGCATGACGGCGGCGACCACAGCATCGTGGTCGGCGAGGTCATCGGGGTGGCCGAGCCGAAGCCGGGCGGCCGGCCGCTGATCCACTACAGCGGCCGGTACCGCACCCTCAGCGACGGCTGACGCCGCCAGTCAGTCCGGGCCGGTCAGTCCGGGCCAGTCAGTCCCGGTCAGCCCGGCCAGTCAGTCCCGGCCAGTCAGTCCCGGCCAGTCAGTCCCGGCCAGTCAGTCCTGGATGGCCTGTTCGAGCTGGTCGATGCCCCAGTCCAGGTCGGGCTCGCTGATCATCAGCGGCGGCGCGAGCCGGATCGCGGTGCCGTGGGTGTCCTTGGCCAGCACGCCACGGGCGGCCAGCCGCTCGCAGGCCGCCCGGCCGGACAGCGTGCTGAACTCCAGCCCGGCCCACAGGCCCCGGCCACGGACTTCGCGGACCACGCCGGCCGGCAGCGCGGCCAGCCGGCCGTGCAGGTGTGCGCCCAGCTTGGCCGACCGGTCCTGGTATTCGCCGGTGGCCAGCATGGCGATGACCTCGCGGCCGACCGCGCAGGCCAGCGGGTTGCCGCCGAAGGTGGACCCGTGCTGCCCGGGCTGGAACACGCCGAGGATGTCCCGGGACGACACCACCGCGGAGACCGGCACGATGCCGCCGCCGAGCGCCTTGCCCAGCAGGTACATGTCCGGAATCACGTGCTCGGCCTCGCAGGCGAACGTGGTGCCCGCCCGGCCCAGCCCGGACTGGATCTCGTCGGCGATCATCAGCGCGCCGTGGGCCGTGCACAGCTCGCGCACCGCGGCCAGGAAACCGGGCGGCGGCACGACCACCCCGGCCTCGCCCTGGATCGGCTCGACCAGCACCCCGACCACGACCTCGTCCATGGCCGCGGCCAGCGCGGCCGCGTCCCCGTACGGCACCACCCGGAACCCGGGCGTGTACGGGCCGAACGAGGCCCGGGCGTCGGGATCGGTGGAGAAGCTGACGATCGTGGTGGTCCGGCCGTGGAAGTTGCCCTCGAAGGCCACGATGACGGCCTGGTCCGGGGGTACTCCCTTGACCTCGTAGCCCCACTTGCGGGCGGTCTTGATCGCCGTTTCCACCGCTTCCGCGCCGGTGTTCATCGGCAGCACCATCTCCATGCCCGCCAGCTCGGCCAGCTCGGCGCAGAACGGGCCGAACTGGTCATGCTCGAACGCCCGGCTGACCAGGGTGACCCGGTCCAGCTGCCGCTGTGCGGCGGCGACCAGCGCGGGATGGCGGTGGCCGAAGTTCAGCGCCGAATAGGCCGCCAGCATGTCCAGGTAGCGGCGGCCCTCGGTGTCGGTCACCCAGGCGCCCTCGCCCTCGGCGATGACCACGGGCAGTGGGTGGTAGTTGTGCGCGCTGTGCGCCTCGGCCAGGGCGTGCAGGTCTGCTGCCGATGTGGTCACGGTACCTCCCCCTCGCACGGCTGTTCCCCCGATCATGGCCGCAGTTCCAGTGTGCAGCACTTCGGCCCGCCGCCGGCCTTGCGGAACTCCGACATGTCCACCGGGACCGGCTCGAACCCGCGGGCGGCCAGGCCGGCGGCCAGCCCGGTGGCCTGGGCGGGCAGGATGACGTGGCGGCCGTCGCTGACCGCGTTCAGCCCGAGCACCGCGGCGTCTTCGTCGCTGGCCTCGATCAGCTCGGCGAACTGCCCGGCCAGCGCGGCGCGCCCGGCCGCGTCGAACGCGGCCGGGTAGTAGGCGGCGGTGTGCGCGTCGAGCACGCACAGCGCGGTGTCCAGGTGGTAGAAGCGCGGGTTGACTAGGCGCAGGCTGATCACCGGCAGCCCGAACAGCGCTTCGAGCTCGTCCCGCACGCCGGCTTCGGTGCGGAAGCCGTGCCCGGCCAGGATGGCCCGGCCCGCGGGCACGATGTCGCCCTCACCCTCGTTGACCCGGTGCGGTTGGTGCACCGCACGGTACCCGCGGCGGCGGAACCAGTCCAGGTAGGCCGGGCCTTCGGCGGCCCGCTCGGGATACCGGAACCGGGCGCCCAGCACGGTGCCGCCGATCACGGTGGCGCCGTTCGCCGCGAACACCATGTCCGGCAGGTCCGGATGGCCGTCGATGAACTGCACCGCATGGCCGAGGCTGGTGTAGGCGTCCAGCAGGCCCTGCCACTGGCGGACGGCCCGGGCCGTGTTGACCGGTTCGCCGCTGGCCATCCACGGGTTGATGGCGTACCGCACAGTGAAGTGCTCTGGCCGGCACATCAGGTAGGACCTGGGCCGCGGCGTCCGGGAGACGGGCTGGCCGGCCACGCTGGTGCTGGGCACCGGCCCGGTCAGCGGGGCTGGGTAGGTAGCGGTCATCGAACTCCTCTCGGTACGGGGTGCAGATGAGGTACCGGGTGCAGGTGATCAGTTAGTCCAGCGTAAGAGCTGGAATCCCATGAGATAAATGCGTGGGAGCTGCGTCGTGCTGTCGATTCGTTGCGAAAATCTGGCTGGGACGGCGAATCGTTGCGTGATCAGGAGGCCGTGACGGCCCAGGCCTGGCCTTGTGCCGTGTCCCGCACCGTAACGCCCAGCGTGGCCAGTTCGGCGCGCAGCCGGTCCGCGGCCGGCCAGTCGGCCGCCTCGCGGGCCGCCGCCCGGGCCTGGAGCAGCTCAGCCGCCCCGGCCGGCAGCGGCGGCGCGGCCGGCCCGCGGCCGATGTCCCTGGCCAGGTCCAGGCCCAGCAGCTGGTCGGCGAAGACGAACGTCTCGAACTTGGCGCCCGGCGGGATCTCGCTGTCTTTCTCCAGCGTGCGCAGCACCCGCAGCGCGGCCGGGGTGTCCAGGTCGTCGTCGAACGCACCGAGGAAGTCGGTCACGTACTGCGCGCACATCGGCCGGCTCGGCGTATTGGCCCACTCGGCCACCCGCTGCCGCCACCGGCGGACGGTGGCGTCGGCCGCTTCCAGCGTGCTCCAGGTCAGGTTCAGCTGCTGCCGGTACCGGTGCTCAGTGAACGCCAGCCGGAGCGCCAGCGGGTCGAGCCCACGCTCGGTCAGCTCGCCGAGCAGCACCACGTTCCCGGTGGACTTGGCCATCTTCCGGCCCTCGAACAGCAGGTGCTCGCCGTGTACCCAGTGCCGGACCACCTCGCGCCCGGTGACGCTGTCCGACTGCGCCCGCTCGTCCTCGTGGTGCGGGAAGCGCAGGTCGATCCCGCCGGTGTGCACGTCGATGGTGTCGCCCAGGTAGTGCAGGGACATCGCGGAGCACTCGGTATGCCAGCCCGGGAACCCGGTGCCCCAGGGCGCCGCCCAGGTCAGCTCCCGGCCGTCCGGTGCAGCTTTCCACAGCGCCCAGTCCGCGTGGAACCGCTTGTCCGGGTCGATTTCCCCCCCGGTACGGTGCCCAGGGCGGAGGTCTGCGAGGCGGTTCCCGGACAGCTCGCCGTAGCGGGGGAAAGAGCGGGCCGCGAAGTACACCGAGCCGGCCGCGGTCGGGTACGCGTGGCCTGTCTCCAGCAGCTTGCTGATCAGCTCGATCATCAGCTCAATGGACTCGCTGGCCCGCGGCGCGGTATCAGCCGGGCGGATGTTCAGCGCGGCGCAGTCCGCGCCGAATTCCGCCTCGTAGTGCCGCGCGATGTCCAGCGCGCCGCGGCCCTCGGCCCGGGCCTGGGCGATGATCTTATCCTCGCCATCCGGGTCGGTCTCGCTGTCGTCGGCCAGGTGCCCCACGTCGGTGATGTTCTGGCAGCTGATGACGGTCAGCTGGCTGCGTTCCGCGGTCCGCCGGATCAGGTCGGCCAGCAGGTAGGAGCGGAGGTTGCCGACGTGGGCGGAGCGGTACACGGTCGGCCCGCAGGTATAGACGCGCAGGCTGCCCCGGCGGGCTGGCCCGATTGGTTCCAGCTGCCGGGTCCGG
This sequence comes from uncultured Actinomycetes bacterium, assembly GCA_963834705.1. GTDB lineage: Bacteria > Actinomycetota > Actinomycetes > Streptosporangiales > Streptosporangiaceae > RYN-230. Next base: position 307,032 of record CAWICV010000012.1, on the reverse strand, counting down.
GTGTCATAGAGCCGTAGCACGCCCCCAGCCTATGGGCGGCCGCGGGGCTAGGGCCGCGGCGCGTGGTCAGGGCCGCAGCCCGCGGACCAGGTCGGCAGGCACCACCCGCACCGGGAACGGCTGGCCGGCGGTCCATGCCTGCCCGCCCGTCACGTGCGCGATCTGCTTGTAGTCGCCGCCGGCTAGCTCAAACACGGTCAGCGTTGGCGGGACACTCCGCGGATCGGGCCGCCACGGCTTGGGCCGCCCCGGATCCACCAGCCAGTACGACGGTGTGCCGAGCCGGGCGTACACCGCTTTCTTAAGGCTGGCGTCACGAAGCCGGCTCGTCGGTGAGATCACTTCGACGGCGAGCAGGCGCCTGCGGCAAGTCATCTTCGGTCAGATCGCTCCGCCGGGCGACAAGGACGTCTGGTCGTACCTCGTTGTACCGGTCCGGGCGGACTGCGAACGGCGCCCCGATCACGTGCATACCGGGCGGGCAGGCTTGCCGCAGCACCATGTAGAGAGTCAGGGCTGCTTCCTGATGCACCAAGCCCGGAGCCGGGCTCACCAGGAGTTCCCCGTCGATAAGTTCGTACCGGCGGCCGTCATCCGGCATCTCCTCCAGGTCGCTGACCGTGAAGGGGTGTGCGACGTCGCCGGGAGTGGTCACGACTGTCATGGTCCCTCTTTCTGCCTGGAGGCAACGATCGCGGGGGGCTACGACAGTTCCGCCAACCGCTGCACGGCGGCGTCGATGCGCTCGTCGGTGGCGGTGAGCGCGACCCGGACGTGCTGGCGGCCGGCCGGGCCGTAGAACTCGCCCGGGGCGACCAGGATGCCCAGGCCGGCCAGCAGTTCGACCGATCCCCAGCCGTCCTGGCCGGGCCGCCGTGCCCACAGGTACAGCCCGGCCTCGGAGTGGCTGATCTCCCAGCCGGCCGCCTGGAACGCGGGCAGCAGCCGGTCGCGCCGCGCGGCGTACACCGCGCGCTGCCGGCCGGCGTGCTCGTCGTCGTCCAGCGCGGCGGCCATCGCGGCTTGAACCGGCGCTGGCATCATCAGCCCGGCGTGTCTGCGGATCTCCAGCAGCCTGCCGATGAGGTCCGGGTCGCCGGTGACGAACCCGGCCCGGTAGCCGGCCAGGTTCGACCGCTTGGACAGCGAATGCACCGCGAGGACACCCGCCGCGGAGGACCCGGACACGTCGGGATGCAGGATCGAGACCGGCTCGGCCGCCCAGCCCAGGCCGAGGTAGCACTCGTCGGACGCGAGCACCGCCCCGCGCTCCCGGGCCCAGCTCACCATCTTGGCCAGGTGCGCGGGCGGCAGCACCCGCCCGGTCGGGTTGCCCGGCGAGTTGACCCAGGCCAGCCGGACCCGCTGCGGACCGAGCGTGGTCAGGCCGTCGGTGGCGACGCCCCGGGCCCCGGCCAGCCGGGCGCCGACGTCATAGGTCGGGTAGGCCAGTTCCGGGTAGACCACCACGTCGCCTGGGCCGCAGCCGAGCAGCATGGGCAGCCCGGCGATGAACTCCTTGGTGCCGATCAGCGGCAGCACCGAGTCCGGCGGCACGGTGACCCCGTGCCGCCGGGCCAGCCAGCCGGCCGCCGCCTGGCGGAGCTGGGGGGTGCCATGAGTGGCTGGATAGCCAGGGGCGTTGGCGGCGGCCCGCAGCGCGTCGGCCACCACCGGCGGCACCGGGTCAACTGGTGTGCCGACGGACAGATCCACGATCCCACCGGGATGAGCCCGTGCCTTGCCGACGTACGGGGCGAGCCGGTCCCAGGGGAAGCGCGGCAGCCGCGCGGCCAGGGTCAGCTCTCTTCGGCCTGCGGCGGCAGCGCGGCGACCAGTGAATGATCCTTGTTGATCTTGCCAACCTTGGCCGCGCCACCGGGCGAGCCGAGGTCCTCGAAGAACTCGACGTTGGCCTTGTAGTAGTCCTTCCACTGGTCCGGCACGTCGTCTTCGTAAAAGATCGCCTCGACCGGGCACACCGGCTCGCAGGCGCCGCAGTCCACGCACTCGTCCGGGTGTATGTAGAGCATGCGCTCGCCCTCGTAGATGCAGTTGACGGGGCATTCCTCGATGCACGACTTGTCGAGCACATCGACGCAGGGCTGCGCGATGATGTACGTCACGTTCCGAACTCCTCTTTCCCGCGCTGTCCCGGTTCGGGGGACTGAGGCTCCCAGTATCCCGGGTCCTGGTAAGTATCCCGGCCAGGCGGGCCCCGGCGCACCCCTGGGCGGTGAGATTCCCAGCCGGCCGCAGGCTATCAGCTCAGCTCCAGGCTGCCCGCCGGCGGTGCGCCCGCGTCGCGGGCCCAGCCCTTGCTGCTGGCGGCGGCGCGCCACTCGAACCCGCCGTAGCGGATCTGGTGGATGTGGTAGGTGCTGGCGTGGGTCACCAGCCACGAGGCCACTTCCCAGCCGAACCGTGGCTGCCCGATCCGGACCTGCAGCCGGGTGCTGGTCCCGTCGGCCGAGCTGCCCCGGCTGTCCCCCTGGCCGCTCACCGACCGGGTCACCGCGACGCCGAACGTGCTGCCCAGCCCGCTGGTGATCCCGGTCACGTTGGCCGGTGCCCGGCTGGCCGGGCCGGACCAGCAGTAGACCGCGTGCCCGCGCTGTCCGGTGAACGCCGGGGTCATGGCCGTGGCCATCTTCGCGTACTGGGTGTAGGCCGTCCCGTCCGCGCTGTGCTGCACCGCCTGCGCCGCCTGATACACGGGCATCTTCCGGTAGCCGGGGATGGCCTTGAGCGCGCGGAAGAACTTGGCGCTGGCGTAGACCGGGTCCTCCAGGTCCTTCCGCGGTCCCCAGCCTTCGGAAGGCCGCTGCTGGAAGACGCCGACCGAGTCCCGGTCGCCGTAGGCCAGGTTGTGCAGCTTGCTCTCCTGCATCGCGGTGGCGTACGCAATGGTGACCGCCACCCGCGGCATCGCCTGCCGGTGGGCCACGCCGGCGATGGTGGCCGCGATCGACCCCTGCTCGGTGTCGAGCAGGATGCTCTGGTGATCGCCGGTGGCCACGCAGCCCGATCCGGTCAGCACCGGGGCGATCACCGGCGCGAACGCGTGCCACACCAGGTAACCGCCCCCAGCCAGCACGGCCAGCAGGATGGTCGCGGTGAGCGCCCGGCGGCGGCTTTTCCTGGGCCGCGCGGTGGGCCGGCTTGTTGGCACATGCCGAAGTTACCCGTGCGTGCGGAATTACGTGCACAAGCCGACGTGGAATGCCGCCGTGGCGCGCGCTGGCCCGCCCGCCGTCAGCTGCGCTGAGCAGCCCAGAGTGCATGGCAGGATCGGGAGAGTGCAACCAGAATCACGCCGCCGCGTCCGCCGTCAGGGCCCAGCCGTGCTGCGCGGCGACTTCATCCCGAAGACCACCACCGACCAGCGGCTGCTCGACCGGCGCGGTCCGGGCGACTGGGTGCATACCGACCCCTGGCGGGTGCTGCGGATCCAGGCCGAGTTCGTGGAGGGGTTCGGGCTGCTCGCCGAGCTGGGCCCGGCCGTGTCGGTGTTCGGCAGTGCCCGGGCCCAGCTGGGCAGCATGGAGTGCGACCAGGCCGAGGCGATCGGGAAGGGCCTGGCCGAAGCCGGGTATGCGGTGATCACGGGCGGCGGCCCGGGGGTGATGGAAGCGGCCAACAAGGGCGCCACCACCGCTGGTGGCGTCTCGGTCGGCCTGGGCATCGAGCTGCCCACGGAGATGGGCCTGAACGACTACGTCGAGATCGGCCTGGAGTTCCGCTACTTCTTCGTCCGCAAGACCGTCTTCATCAAGTACTCGCAGGCGTTCGTGGTGCTGCCCGGTGGGTTCGGCACGCTGGACGAGCTGTTCGAGGCGCTGACCCTGGTGCAGACCGGCAAGATCACGAAGTTCCCCATCGTGCTGGTGGGCGGCGAGTACTGGTCCGGCCTGCTGTCCTGGATCCGGCAGAGCGTGCTGAACGGCGGCAAGATCTCGCCGGGGGACGACGACCTGCTGGCCGTGGTGGACGACCCGGCCGAGGTGGTCAGCATCATCCAGCGGGCGCATGCGCAGCATAACGGCGCCGACCCGGCCCCGGGGGTGAGCTGAGCCAGCGGTTCGCCCGCGCAGGATGGCCTGCGCGGCCGCCGCGCGTGGCACGATGCATACTGTGCCTGTTCTGTTGCTACTTGCCGGGGCAGTCATCCTCGCCGGCGTGGTCGCCGTGGCCATGGGCCACGGTGGCGAGATGGCGGAATTCCCCAGCGACTACGTCCCGCCCACGCTGGGCGGCCTGCTCACCGCCGCCGACGTGGCCATGCTCCGGCCACCGGCCGCGCTGTGGGGATACAACACCCAGGTGACCGACGAGGCGCTGAGCCGGATCGCGCAGATCGTCACCGAACGCGATGTCGAGATCGCCGTGCTCCGCCAGCAGCTCGCCGACCTGCAATCCGGCCCCGGCGGCCCCCGGCACGCCGGGATTGCCCCGCCCGCTCGTGCGATGCGGGCCGAGCCGGAGCCGCCCGCGGCGGCTGCGCCCGCGGCGGCTGAGCCTGAGGCGGCTGACCCGGTGACGGCCGAGCCTGAGGCGGCTGACCCGGTGACGGCCGAGCCTGAGGCGGCTGACCCGGTGACGGCCGAGCCTGAGGCGGCTGACCCCGCGGCGGCCGAGGCTGAGGTGGCCGAGCCCGCAGCGGGCGCCACGGCCCAGCACGGCACACCGCCTGGGCCGGCGGTGCCCTCCGGCGAGGCGGCCGCCCCCGGCGATGACTGACCGGCCTGGCACCGCGCAGCCTGGCCCGGACGGCCAGCTGCGCTGCCCGTGGGCGATGAGCAGCCCGGAGTATCTCGGTTACCACGACACGGAATGGGGCCGGCCGGTCCGCAGCGACCAGGGCGTCTTCGAGCGGCTGTGCCTGGAGGGCTTCCAGTCCGGCCTGTCCTGGCTGACCATCCTGCGCAAGCGGGAGAACTTCCGGGCCGCCTTCCGCGGCTTCGACCTGGCCACGGTGGCCGGCTTCGGCCCGCCCGACGTGGACCGGCTGCTCGGCGACCCAGGCATCATCCGGAACCGGCGCAAGATCCAAGCCACTATTCAGAACGCCAGTGCCGCGCTGACCATCCCGGGCGGGCTCGCCGCCCTGGTCTGGAGCTACGCGGCAGATCCGGCGCCGGTGCCCCCGGTCAGCCTGGCCGACCTGCCCGCGTCGACCCCGGCGTCTGCTGCGCTGGCCAAGGATCTGCGCGGCCGTGGCTTCACGTTCACCGGGCCGGTCACGGTTTACGCCACCTTCCAGGCCTGCGGTCTGGTCGATGACCATGTGCGGGACTGTTCCCGGCGCGGCGCCTATGGCCAGTTTGCCGATCTGCCTTCGTGAAACACACACACAGTGTCACAATGTGAGCAGAGCGTGGCTGGCTGGAAGGGGGAGTGACGGACGGACCCGTGGAGGACCCGCCGGTTCCGCCGGGTGTCGACCCGGAGGTGCCCAGCCCCGCCCGGCTCTATGACTACTACCTGGGCGGCCGGATCAACTACCGCGCCGACCGGGAGGCGGCCGAGCGGATCCGCACCGGCCTGCCTGAGATCTCGGACATGGCCTGGGCGAACCGCGGCTTCCACCAGCGGGCCGCGAAGTGGCTGGCCGAGAGCCGCGGGATAAACCAGTTCCTCGACATCGGGTCCGGCCTGCCCACCCAGGGCAACACCCATGACGTCGTGCGGGCGGTCGCGCCGCTGGCCCGGGTGGTCTACGTGGACAACGACCCCATGGTCAGGGCTTACGCCGGCGAACTGCTGACCGGCCGGTTCACCACCTTCGTGTTCGGCGACCTGCGCGACCCGGACGCCGTGCTGGGGGACCGGCTGCTGCGGTCGCTGATCGACTTCACCGAGCCGGTGGCGCTGCTGATGACGGCGGTGCTGCATTTCGTCGCGGACGACGCCGACCCCTGGGGCCTGGTGTCCCGGTATGTGGCCGCGCTGCCGTCCGGCAGCTATCTGGCGCTGTCTCACGTGACCGCGGACAATGTGCCGCCGCAGGCGGTGCGGACCGGGCTGGCTGAGTACGCCAAGGCGACCGAGAACATCCACCTGCGTCCCCGGGTCGAGGTGGCGCGCTTCTTCGCTGGCCTGAACCTGGTTCCCCCCTGGGCGGGCGAGACGCCCCGGCTGGTGTTCATGGGCGAATGGGGAGCCGAGGACCCAGCAACCGCCGATAGTGACGGGTCGCATTGGGGTTATGCCGGAGTCGCCCAGGTGCCGTGACGCCTGGGTGCCGTAACGCCTGGGTGCCGTGGCGCCTAGTGCCCTGGCGGTAAGGTGCCCTGACGGTAAGCTAACCAGACAGGTGTGGGGGGAGGGGGCGACAGACATGACCGAGGCTCAGCCTGGCCCCGCCGGGGCGGACAGCGGCGTCCCGGCTCCGGCCCGGATTTATGACTATCTGTTAGCGGGCAGCAACAATTTCCCGGCCGATCGCGCCGCCGCCGAGCAGATCCTCAAGGCTGTCCCGGAGATACGGGACGCGGCGTGGTCCAATCGCGGCTTCCACCAGCGGGCGGCCAAGTGGATCGCCGAGCAGGGCATCCGCCAGTTCCTCGACATCGGGTCCGGGCTGCCCACGGTCGGTAACACCCACGAGGTCGTGCAGCGCCTGGTGCCGGAGGCCCGGGTGGTCTACGTGGACAACGACCCGCTGGTCCGGCAGCACAGCGAGCCGCTGCTGGCTGGCAACGGCTCGACCACCGTCATCCTGGGCGATCTGCGCGAGCCGGAGAGCATCCTGGGCAACCCGGAGTTGCGCCGGCTGATCGACTTCAGCGAGCCGGCCGGGCTGCTGATGACCGGCGTGCTCATGTTCGTGGCGGATGAGGCCGGCCCGCACCAGCTCGTCGCCCGGTACGTCGGCGAACTGGCTCCCGGCAGTTACCTGTCGCTGTCCCATCTCAGCGCCGATCACAAGTCCGATCAGGCGGTGGCGGGCTTCCGCGCCGTCTTCGATACCGCCACCGAGCACATGTACTTCCGGTCCCGGGCCGAGGTGGCCCAGTTCTTTACCGGCCTGGAACTGGTGCCGCCGTACCAGGGCAGTCCGGCCGAGCTGACCTATGCCGGCCTGTGGGGAGCCGAGGACACGGCTGCCGCCGACACCGATGGCTCCCGCTGGCTGTGGTGCGGGGTAGGCCGGCGTCCGGCGAATCCGGTGACTGCGGATAGTGACGAGTGATCATGCTCTACTGTGGGGATTGCCACGCGGCGCCGTGCCGCCCGAGGAGGATGCAGTAGTGACCGGGAAGCCGACCGTAGAGGAACTCGGCGTTAACCTGGCCGCGCAGGAATGGCGGCGGTCGGGTGACCGGGACGGGGCCATCGAGATCGCGTTCGTGGCTGCGCATGCCCTGGCCGCCGCGGCCGTGGCCGCCCCGGGACCGGCTTCCGAGGGCACCGAATACGTGCTGATGCGGGTGGCTGGCGACCCGGCGGCCCGGGTGCTCGTGTACGACCGTCACGAGTGGGAGTGCTTTCTCGACGGCGTCCGGAACGGCGAATTCGACGAGGACGCGAGCTAGCCCGCGCCCGGCCGGCGGCCACGGGGGACATTCCGGTCAGTGCATGCCACACCGGACTCTGGATTGTGCTGACCCTGAACGCAACCTGAGAGTCCCAGGAAAGTGGCCGAGAATCTGCGATTCACAAGTTAGGTAGCGCTATGCTTAATGCTGCGCCTTGTCAAGGAGGTGAGGCTGGATGACCGACGATGCTTACGGGGCCACCGTGGCCAAGCGCCGGCTGTCCCGCCGCCTCGGCGAACTCCGGCTGAACAGCGGGCACACCGCTAACCACGTCTGCGACATCCTCAACTGGGGTCGCGGCAAGGTCGGCCGGTTCGAGGCCAACCAGTGGAAGCGGCCCGAGATGAGCGACATCCGGGACCTGCTGCGGATCTACGGCGTGGACAGCGCCGCCGCGGAAGAGCTCGAGCAACTGGCCATCAAGGCCCGGGCCCGGCCCTGGTGGCGTGACTACACCGACATCTTTGAGAACGAGTTCCCCGGCTTCGAGAACGACGCGGAACGGATCCAGCTCTGCATGCCGCTGGTCGTGCCCGGCCTGCTGCAGACCCAGGACTACGCGGAGGCATTCATGCGGGCCGGCCCCCGGCCGCCCGCCTGGCGGCGGAGGGCAATGGAGACCCGGCAGCGCCGCCAGGAGATCCTGGACCGGAGCAACGGCACCGCGCCCCGCCTGGAAGCGGTGATCACCGAGGCGTCGCTGATGTACCAGTGGGGCACCAGGGCCGAGCGGCGGGAGCAGATCGAGCACCTCATCGAAATGAGCCGCCGGCCCAACGTGGAGCTGCGGATCCAGCGCTTCGCCGACGGCCCGAGCCCGGGCGTATCGTCCGCGATCAACATCTTCGAACTGCCCGGCGACGAGCCGAGCGTCGTCTTCACCGAAACCGACACGGCCATCCAGGAGGTAAGCAGGCACGAAGAGGTGAGCTTGTACATCCAAGCATTCGGCCGGATCCGCGATTCGGCCCAGGAGCCTGGACCAACTGCGGTCTACCTAGAACACCTCGCGCAACAACTGGAGTGAAACATGATCGACCTGTCTCGAGCTGAGTGGCGTAAGGCACGCCTGAGCAACACCTCCAACGGGGGCTGCGTAGAAATCGCGGCCAATCTGCCCGGCATCATCGCCGTCCGGGACAGCACGCGTCCCGGCGACGGTGCACACGTGGTCAGCCGGGCGGCGTTCGCGCGGTTCCTGGCCGAGACCAAGGCGGGCCGCTTCGACCTCGACGGCGAAGGCTGAGCCACTCAGGTTTCCGTACGGAAGAATCCCCCGGGCCGCCACCCGGGGGATTCTTCTATCAGGACCTGTCTCGAGGCCCGGCGACTGCGGGCAGTCGCCGCGGCACGACTGTACTGCGCGACTGGCCGGGCGGAAACACCCAGGCCATCCGCCTTGTGTTACCTGTTAGCCACAGCACTAATACTTTACGTAATGTCCCTTTTTGGGACGCTTCTGTCCGGACAGGAAAAGTAAAGACTGCTTCAAGCCGGCACTTCCGTCCCGGATGTCGTTGCGCGGCCGGGGCACGACTCATAATCTGTGTTTCACAGATTGAGGCCCGGGAAGGCTGAAGGATCATGTTAGGGTCACTTGCGGCCGACGCACCGCACCCCTCCGACGCGGTGCGTCCTCCGGCCGTGACCGTATCCGCGGGGGGATGTTCGGCTTCACCGCTGCCGATGGACGCGAGTTGCGCGGCCACCGCCCGGCAGCTATTCCGGGCGGCGGCGACTGGAATCGGATTGCCGGGCGAGGCGATCTACGACGGCGTCACGATGGCCAGCGAACTCGCCGCCAACAGCATGCACGCGCGGGCCGCGGTCCAGTTCGACCGCGTCCTGGGCTGCCCGGTGGCCGGTGCTCCGGAACTCTGGCTGTACCTGCGCCGGGTTGCTGGCCAGCAGGAACTCGTATGCAAGGTGTTCGACGCGCTGCCCGGCTGGAAGAACGGCCAGCCACCGGACCAGCTGTCCGCCGGCACGCCGGCCGAGGAGGATGAGAGCGGCCGCGGCCTGTGCGTCGTGCATGCCCTCGCTCAGGGCCGCTGGGGCCATCATCTGACCCGCGCCCGGCTCGGCGGCTGGAAGGTCTCCGGCAAGGCCGTCTGGTTCGCGCAGCCGGTGCCGGCCGGCACCGCGCTGGACCGCTTCCGGCAGGCCCTGCCCGGCTCGCTCCAGGCGGCCGCCACCCTGGAGCGGATGCTGGCCGACCGCGGCCTCGGGCATATCGTACGGGCCGACGCGCCGGCCTCGGGCATGTCGGTGCTGTCCATCCGGCGTGGTCTGACCGTGTGGGTGCGCAGCCGGGTGGTGTCCTGGACCACCCGCACCGGGGGACGCGAGTGGCGTGAGTTCTCCGACCTGGTCGACGCGGCTGAGCAGATCGTCTGTGCGCACGAGGAGCTGGTCAGCGCGGACGTCGGCTAGGCCTTAGCGGGCCCGGCCAGCCAGCATTCCTTCCGGGCTAACGCCCCTGGAACGTGGGCCGCTGCTTCTGGGCGAACGCGACCGTGGCCGCCTGATGGTCCTGGGTGCGGCCCAGCGCGGCCTGAACCTCGGCCTCCTGCTCCAGGGCCGCGGCCAGGCCATGCCCGGCCGCGTAGTCGAGCTCCGCCTTGATGCCCGCGTACGCGGCGGTCGGGCCCATGGCCAGCCGGGCGGCCAGCGCGCTGGCCGCCGCGGGCAGATCCGCATCGTCCACTACCTGGCTGACCAGGCCCAGCTCCAGGGCCCGCTTCGCGGCCAGTGGCTCGGCCAGGAGCAGCAATTCGGCCGCCCGGCCCGCCCCGACCAGCCGCTGCAGGGTCCAGGAGGCGCCGGTGTCGGCGGCGAGCCCAACCCGGGCGAAGGCCATCAGGAAGCTGGCGCTACGGGCCGCGATGCGCAGGTCGCAAGCCAGCGCCAGGGACGCGCCGGCCCCCGCGGCCACCCCGTTCACCACGGCGATGACTGGCTTGGGCATGGACCTGATGGCCAGCACGATTGGGTTGTAGTGCTGCCGGACCGTGTCCATCGCGGCGCCACCCTCTGCCGCACCACCCTCTGCCGCGCCACCCTTTGCCGCATCACCCTCTGCCGCATCACCCTTTGCCGCATCACCCTTTGCCGCGGTCAGCTGCTCGGCGTGTTCCCGCAGGTCCTGGCCGGCGCAGAAGGCCGGCCCGGCGCCGGTGATCAGCACCGCCCGGACCTCGGGGCTGGCCGCGGCCTGGCGCAGCGCGGCCAGCAGCGCGGTTTTCATCTCCGTGGTGAGGGCATTATGGGCCCGGGGCCGGTTCAGCAGGATGGTGCCGACCGCTTCGGTAAGGTCCCAGCGCACGGTATCTGATTGAACCGTGTCTGATGGCACCGTGTCTGATCCGGCGTCCGCCAGTGGCTCTGATTCCGCGTCCGGCACTGGACTCTCCTTTAGGTGCGGGTGAACCTAACCACCCGTGACCGATGGTGCACGAGGTGCTAATGAGACCCTAGTTACCGGCGGCAGGGGGCGGAAGGGAGTGCTGATCGTTACCACTGTAGGCCGGAACTCTGGATAATAGAGGTACTGATCATTCGGCTGTGGGTGGCCGGACCCGCCGCAGGTGCCGGGATCCCGGCGCGGCAGGCCTCAGCGAGGTCTCATGCGGCCCCGGGCAGGAAGGGGATGCGGAATGGCGGCGATGAAGCCGCGGACGGGCGATGGTCCGCTCGAGGTCACCAAAGAGGGCCGCGGCATCGTAATGCGCGTACCGCTCGAAGGTGGCGGGCGGCTGGTGGTCGAACTGTCCGCGGACGAGGCGGCCCGGCTGTCGGACGCGCTCAAATCCGTCACCGGCTGAGCCTTGCCGGTCAAGGCAACGGTTACCGCTGTTCCAGCGGCTGACCAGCAACCCCTGGGCAGTTTCCTGCAGGCGGCAGGCGAAGCCGGGCCCGGGGTCATCGCGATTCCGGCGCGCAGCCCGGACGAGCCCGGCGCCGTCCCCGTTCCCGGCGCTGGCGCCGCCGAGCTGGACAGCTACCTCCCGGTCCCGGCCGCCGACATCATCGCCAGCGAGAAGGTGACCGGCCGGGCGGGCGAAATCACCCAGACCGTCATCCGGCTGGGCGCGCGTCCGTGCACGGTCATGTTCCTCGGCGTCGGCGATGCCGCACCAGGCGCGCTGCGCCGGGCCGGGGCGGCCCTGGCCCGGCGGTTGCCGGCTGGCCGGGCCGCGGTGTGCACCGCCGTCCTGGCCGAGCCGGACGAGTCGGTGCAGGCGTTCGTGGCCGGGCTCATGCTCGGTTCGTACCAGTACACGCTGAAATCCACCGCCCCCGGGGAGACCGGCCCGGCCCAGGTCCAGCTGCTGCTGGCCGGGCGCCAGGACGCGGCGGCCGTGGTCGAGCGGGCCGCGATCGTGGCCGAGGCGGTGGCGCTGGCCCGGGATCTCACGAATACCCCGTCGATGACCAAGTCACCGGCCTGGCTGGCCGACGAGGCGGCCCGGATCGCTGCCGCCCGCGACCTGTCCTGCCGGATCTGGACCGAGGCTGAACTGGCCCGGGACCAGTTCGGCGGGCTGCTCGGGGTGGGCTCAGGCTCGGTGCGGCCGCCCCGGCTGATCGAGCTGAGCTACAGCCCGGGCGGCCCAGGGCGGCATGTGGTGCTGATCGGCAAGGGCATCACGTTCGACAGCGGTGGCCTGTCGCTGAAGCCCAACGACAGCATGAAGCTGATGAAAACCGACATGGCCGGCGGGGCCGCGGTGATCGCCACCATGTCGGCGCTGGCCGCACTGGGCGTTCCGGTCCGGGTCACCGGGCTGGTGGCCGCGGCGGAGAACCTGCCATCCGGCACCGCGCTCCGGGTCGGGGACGTGATCCGGCACTACGGCGGGCGGACGGTAGAGGTGCTCAACACCGATGCGGAGGGCCGCCTGGTGCTGGCCGACGCGCTGGCCTACGCCGACGCCGAGCTCGCCCCCGACGTCATGGTCGACCTGGCCACGCTGACCGGGGCCGCGCGGGTGGCGCTGGGCACGGTGATGGCCGCGCTGTACGCCACCGACGACGGCCTGGCCGCCGGGCTGCTGGCCGCCGGGACGGCCAGCGGTGACCAGCTATGGCGGATGCCGCTGGCCGACGACTACCGGGCCGGGCTCGATTCACCCGTCGCCGACCTGGCCAACGTGGCCGGCGGGACCGGCCGGGCCGGGTCGATCGACGCGGCCCTGTTCCTGCGTGAGTTCACCGGCGGCCGGGCCTGGGCTCACCTGGACATCGCCGGGACGGCCCGGGCCACCGCCGACGACGGCGACATCATCAAGGGCGCGACCGGGTTCGGCACCCAGCTGCTGCTGCACTGGCTGGCGGCAGGCGCCCCGGTTACCGCTTGACCGCGGCCAGCAGCCCGTCGCCCACCGGCAGCAGCACCGGCACCAGGCGCTCATCCTGCCTGACCTGCTCACCCAGGTCCCGGATGGCCAGCGTGCCTGCGTCGGCCTGGCTGTGGTCCGCGACCCGGCCGCCGTACAGCGCGTTGTCGAAGGCCAGCACGCCGCCCGGCCGCAGCAGGCGCAGCGCGGCGGCCAGGTAGTCCGGGTATTCCTGCTTGTCCGCATCGCAGAACACCAGGTCGTATCCGCCGTCGGTGAGCCGGGGCAGCACGTCGAGCGCCTTCCCGCTGATCAGCCGGAAACGGTTGGCCGGGAAGCCTGCCTCGGTGAACGCCTTGCGGGCCAGCCGCTGATGCTCCGGCTCGGCATCCACGCTGGTCAGCACCGCGTCGGGGCGCATCCCGCGGAGCAGCCAGATGCCCGACGTGCCGCAGCCGGTGCCGATCTCCACCACCGACCGGGCGTTGATGGCGGCCGCGATGAAGCGCAGCGCCGCGCCGACCGCCGGCCCGACCGGGGTGGCCCCGCCTACTTCCGCGGCCGCCTGGCGCGCGGCCAGCAGCGGCTCGTCCTCCTGGAGGTAGTCCTCGACATAGGCGAGATTGGCCTCAGCGCTCACTATCGGCTGCCTTCCCGGTGCCTGCGTTCCCCAGTCCCGGCAGCTTATCGCCACCCACTGCCGTGGACCGCCCGTGACCCACGAACTACCGGGGTGGCCGGTGACCCGGGAACTACCCGGGCGGGCTGCGACGTTGACACTGACGCGAGCCGGCGAGGCCGGCCGTGGCTGGTGCGGAGAAGGGTTGCCTGGGGCACCATGGTGGTACAGGCACATGGCACGGGTCAGGAGAGCGAGACAGTGGGCGAGCTGGCAGCCAGCCCGGGCGAGGCATCCGAGTGGACGCCCCCGTCCTGGGAGGAGATCGTGCGGGAGCACGGGGCCAGGGTGTACCGGCTGGCCTACCGGCTGACCGGTAACTCTCACGACGCCGAGGACCTGACTCAGGAGGTCTTCGTCCGGGTGTTCCGCTCGCTGTCCAGTTACACCCCGGGCACGTTCGAAGGCTGGCTGCACCGGATCACCACCAACCTGTTCCTGGACATGGCCCGGCGCAAGCAGCGGATCAGGTTCGAGGGCCTGGGCGACGATACCGAGCAGCGGCTGCGCGGCGGCGAGCCCACGCCCGCGCAGGCGTTCGACGAGCGGCATCTGGATGGTGACATCCAGGCCGCGCTCAAGGCGCTGGCCCCCGAATACCGGGCCGCGGTCGTGCTGTGCGACATCGAGGGCCTGTCTTATGAGGAGATCGCCGACACGCTCGGCGTGAAGCTGGGCACCGTGCGGAGCCGGATCCACCGTGGCCGCGCACAGCTCAGGACCGCGCTTGACCACCGCCGCCCGCGGCGCAGCGGGATGGCCGCCACTGCACCGGCGCCCGTGGGGGAGGTCGCTGTCCCGCTGGTCGGTGACCGGTGAGTCATCTGGGGCAGCGCATCTCCGCCCTGATCGACGGCGAGCTGACGGATGCGGAACGGGACCGGGTGCTCACCCACCTGGCGGGCTGTGATGAGTGCCGCCAGGAGGCGGTGGCGCTGCGCGCGCTGAAGCAGCGGATGCACTCGCTGGGTGAGGCCATGGTGGACGCCGCGCTGACCGGCCGGCTGATGGCGATGGCCGCGCCCGGGGAGGACAGCGGCTGGCCGGGCCGTGCGCCGTGGCGGGCCAGGTCCCCGTTCCCGGCCACCAAGCTGCTCACCGCGGGACTGCTGGCCTCCGCCATGACCGGTCTTGGCGCTACCGCGTTCTTCGTTGGCGGCGCGCCGCAGACGCCCGGGCCCAAGGTGACGCCCGCGGTGGACACGTTCCTGGTGCAGCACGCGGTGGTGACCGGTGACCTGCCGGTGGCCCCGGCCGCCGCGGCGGCCAGCCCGGCCCCGGCCCAGCCGGCCGGGGCCAGCCGGGCCGTGCACCCCGCGCCGATTCACCGGGGTGGTCCGGCGGCCCGGCCGTCGGCGACCCCGGGACCGTGAGCTGAAGGATGTTCTCCCGCACGACACCGGGTGACCGGACTGCCCCCGAGCACGATCCGCTGCACCTGCGCATCGCTACCGCCGTGATGGTCCTCGGCCTGATCGCCGGCGGGATGGCCGTGGTGTGGCAGGACATGGCCAGCCGGAACGGCCTGCTGCAGACCGGGGCGGCCGGACCTGGCGCCGCGCCCCACCGGGCGCTGCTCAAGCTGCCGTCGGCCACGCTGACCCCGGCCGGGATGGGCAACGCCGGCCTGCGCCTGCTCAGCGAGGCGGCCACCGCCTGCCGCCAGGTGTCCTACCAGGGTGTACAGGTCACCCAGTGGCATGGCGCGGACGGCAGCCTGACCTCGGTGGTGAACGTGTGGCACCAGCGCGGTCACCAGACGCTGATCCAGGCGGCGGCGGTGCCAGCCGACCAGGCCGCCCAGCCGCTCCGCGCGGCCGGCGGGGCCGACCTGGACCCGGCCGCCGCCGATGCCGCGGCTCAGCGTGGCCCGGAGGGAGTCATGAGCATGACTCCGCAACTGGTCGGCCTGCTGGCGGCGAACTACCGGGCCGCGGTGGGCAGGCTGGGCTGGGTCGCGGGCCGGCCCGCCCAGGAAGTGGTGCTGTACCACCGCGGCGGCGCGGTGGCCGCGCGGTTCTGGCTGGACAGCGCGACCAAGCTGCCGCTGCGCCGGGAGACGTTCGACAGCCACGCCGGGCTGGTCACCGAGGACATGTTCGTCACCCTGACCCTGGGCGTCCCGGCGGCCACCAAGTTTCCTCGCACCGGCAGCATGCCGTCCAGCGCGCCGCTGGCCACGCCGCAGCTGTCCCGGCTGCGCGCCGCCGGCTGGCCGCTGCCCGGGCGCCTGCCCGGTAACCTCACCCTGGTCCAGGCCGACCAGACGAGCAACCCCGGTGGCCGGGTCGTCGATCTCGCCTACTCCGACGGCCTGTCGGTGATCTCCCTGTTCCTGCAGCGTGGCCACCTGCCGCCCGCGATGAGTGGCTGGCAGCTGGTGGCGGTGCGCGGCCAGCAGGTCTATGTCGCCGACCCGGACCAGCGCAGCGTGGCCTGGTCGGCGCACGGCTTCGTCTACACGATGATCGCTGACGCCCCGGCCCAGACCGTGGATCAGGTGGTGAGCGCACTGCCGCACGCCGGGAGGGCCGGTTTCTTCGGCCGGATGGACCGCGGCCTGCACCGGCTCGCCTCGTGGCTCAACCCGTTCCGCTGACCGGGCCGGGCCCCGGCCGCACCGGCTTGGGGGGCGGCGCGGCCGCGGTAACGGGTCTACAGTGGTACCCAGACCGTGCGCGCCGCCACCGTGGCGCACCTGGCGTGGAGAACTGACGTGTTCCTCGACCTGTCCTTTACCAAGATCCTGGTCCTGGCCGTGATCGCCATCGTGGTGTTCGGCCCGGAGCAGCTGCCGAAGATGGCCCGGCAAGCCGGTAGCACGCTGCGCGAACTGCGCAAGCTGGCGGATGGCGCGACCCGGGACATCCGGGAAGGCCTGGGGCCCGAGTTCGCCGACTTCGACGTGCGCGACCTGCACCCGGGCAACTTCGTGCGCAAGCACCTGTTCGAGGACGAGATGGACGGCAGCGCGGCGGCGGCCGCGGCGGCCGCCGCCGATCCGGTGGAGTACGCGGCCGACCGGCGGGCCACGGCCACGATGGCCCGCGAGGAGCAGCCCCCGCCGTTCGACACCGAGGCGACCTGAGCGTGGCCTAGGCCGGGGTCAGCCCGAGCCGCCGCCCAGCCAGCCCACGGGACCGCAGCAGCCCATTGGCGATCCCGGACAGCTGCTGCGCGGCCGCCGACCCAGGATCGCTGAGCACCAGCGGCACGCCGCGGTCGCCGCCCTCACGGAGCCGCACGTCGATCGGCACCTGGCCGAGCAGCGGCACGGTCGCCCCGGTCACCCTGGTCAGCGCGGCGGCCACCGCCTGGCCGCCGCCGGAGCCGAACACCTCCACCGGCTCCCCGCAATGCGGGCAGGCCAGCGCGGACATGTTCTCGATGACCCCGGTGATCCGCTGGTGGGTCTGCACTGAGATCGCGCCGGCCCGCTCGGCCACTTCCGAGGAGGCCAGCTGCGGGGTGGTGACAACCAGCAGCTCCGCGGTGGGGACGAGCTGGGCGACCGAGATGGCCACGTCGCCGGTGCCCGGCGGCAGGTCCATCAGCAGCACGTCGAGATCGCCCCAGTACACGTCGGCCAGGAACTGCTGCACCGCCCGGTGCAGCATCGGGCCGCGCCATACCACCGGCGAGTTGCCCCGGGTGAACATCCCGATGGAGATCACCTTCACGTCGTGCGCGACCGGCGGCATGATCATCTGCTCGACCTGGGTCGGCTGCCCGGAGACGCCCAGCATCCGCGGCACCGAGTGGCCGTAGATGTCCGCGTCGAGCACGCCCACCTTCTGCCCGGCCGCGGCCAGCGCGGCGGCCAGGTTCACCGTGACCGAGGACTTGCCCACCCCGCCCTTGCCGCTGGCCACCGCGAACACCTTGGTCAGTGACGTGGGCTGAGCGAACGGGATCTCCTTCTCCGGCCGGCCGCCGCGCAGCCTGCCCTGGAGTTCCCGGCGCTGCTCCTCGCTCATCACGTCCAGCTCCACCCGGACCCGGGCTACCCCGGCCAGCTTGCTGACCGCGGCCGTCACGTCGCGGGTGATGGTGTCCCGGAGCGGGCACCCCGCCACCGTTAGGTAGACATCCACCCGGACTACGCCGTCCGCGCCGACCTCGACGGCTTTCACCATGCCCAGCTCGGTGATCGGGCGGCGGATCTCAGGGTCGATGACCCCGGCCAGCGCCTGGGTGACCTGCTCAGGCGTGGGAAGTGCGGAGACAGTGGGCGTAGCCATGCCCACATGCTACGGAGCGTCGCACGTAGCGTCGAACGCGGTCCGCATGCACCGGTTCCCCGGCCTGGTCAGCTCACTGGCGTACCAGCGGGAGTGAGGCAGTAGACATTTCCGTGCTCCGCCCAGCGGCCGGTGGGGGACGGCGCCGCGGCACCGGCGGGCTCGTTCAGGCGCCCGGCCAGCAGCGCGCCGATGATGGCCCGCCATTCCGGGCCGCCTGGTTCCACCCGGCTCACCCGCGCGGTCCAGGACACCAGGCCGCCGCCGGTGTCCTTGCTCGGTACCTGGACGGTGACCTGGCCGGCCGCCGCGAGCCCGGGCACGTCCTGCTCGCCCGGGCCGGTCAGCACGTAGGCCGCGTCGCGCCAGATGTGCCAGACGGGCCGGGGCCGGCCGCCCGGCACCGTGATCCAGATCAGCCCGGCCCGCTTGGTAGCCTCCGCGATGAGGGCGAGCCGGCCGGCGTCCGGCTGGGGTGCTGTCACCGGATCAGGGTGCCACGATCGTCAGGAGGCCGTGCACATGACGCAGCCGTACCGTCCGCGCCGGACCTGCCTGGCCGTCCCCGGCAGCAGCCCCCGGTTCCTGGCCAAGGCCCGCGGCCTGGCCGTGGACGAGGTGTTCCTCGACCTGGAGGACGCGGTGGCCCCGGCGGCCAAGCCGGAAGCCCGGCACGCGGTGGCCGCCGCGCTGAACGCGGGCGGCTGGGGGAGCAAGACCCGCGCGGTGCGGATCAACGACGTGGCCACCCCCTGGGCCTACCGGGATGTGATCGAGGTGGTCGAGGCGGCCGGGGCCAGCCTGGACGTGATCGTGCTGCCCAAGGTCGCCGCGCCGGACCACGTCCGCTGGCTCGACCTGCTGCTCGGCCAGGTCGAGCAGGCCACCGGCCTGCAGCCGGGCCGGATCGGCATCGAGGCGCAGATCGAGGACGCCAGCGGGCTGGCCGAGGTGGACCGCATCGCGGCCGCGTCCGGCCGGCTGGAGGCGCTGGTGTTCGGGACGGCCGACTTCATGGCCAGCATCGGCATGCGCTCGCTGCAGGTGGGCGCCGAGCCGGACGGCTACACCGGGGGTGACGCATACCACTACCCGCGGATGCGCATCCTGGTCGCCGCGCGCAGCCGCGGGCTGGCCGCGATCGACGGGGCGCATCTGGCCATCCACGACACCGACGGCTTGCGGCGCGACGCGGCCAGCGCGGCGGCGCTCGGCTACGACGGGAAATGGGTGCTGCACCCGGGCCAGGTTGACGTGGTCAACCAGGCCTTCTCCCCGGACCAGGTCAGCTACGACCGGGCCGAGCAGATCCTGGACGCCTACGCGGAGGCCACCGGTGTGCAGCGCCGCGGCGCGGTCATGCTCGGCGACGAGATGATAGACGAGGCGTCGCGCAAGCTGGCCATGGTCACCGCGGCCCAGGGCCGGGCGGCCGGGCTGGCCCGCGGCAGCGCTGGTAGCCCTGGCTCAGGCGGCCGTGGCTCAGCCGAGCACGCCCCAGCCGGCCAGCGTCTGGGCCAGCCCGGTGGTCAGCGGTAGGCTGCCCAGCTCGGCTGGGCTGACCCAGCGCGCCTCGGCGGCATCGTCGGCCGCACCCAGCGCGCCACCGGTGACTGTGGCGGCATAATCTCTGATCTCCAGCACCGCATCCGGCGGAGAATTTCGCTGAACGCTACCAACTAGCTGGTCGCAGCGTATGTGGAGCCCGGTTTCCTCGCGAATCTCCCGGATCACCGCCTGCTGGTCGGTCTCCCCTGGCTCCACCCGGCCGCCGGGCAGCGACCACCGGCCAGCCTGCGGGGGGTGACCGCGCTTGATCAGCAGCAGCCGGCCGCCGGAGTCCTTGATGATCGCCCCTACGCAGGGGATCCGCCGCCGCTGCGCCGTGTCTTCACCCACCGGTTAAGTATGCAGGTGTGGTGCTTGACGTGAGCGCTGCCGGAGATCAACGTCGATACACATGATGAAGGATCCGGTCTGCCCGCGGTGCCAGGGTGCGCTGAGTGAGCCCAGCGCCTGGCACAGCGCGTGGCAGTGCGACCTGCACGGCGCGGTCCAGCCGCTCCGGCTGACCCGTACCCCGTCGCCGGGCGGGCTGCAGGCCCTGCTCAAGGCGGCCAGGGTGCCGGTCTGGCTGCCCTGGCCGATCCCGCTCGGCTGGCTGGTCACCGGGTTCACCGGA
The DNA here is from genome assembly GCA_963834705.1 of uncultured Actinomycetes bacterium. Lineage (GTDB taxonomy): Bacteria > Actinomycetota > Actinomycetes > Streptosporangiales > Streptosporangiaceae > RYN-230. Next base: position 287,050 of record CAWICV010000012.1, on the reverse strand, counting down.
GCTGGCGACGACCGCAGCGGAACCCGTGGCTGTGTCGTTGCCCTGTCTGGGCCCAACCCGGTCGGCGGCCTCGGTGAGATGCTGCTCGTCTCCGAGGAGCCCGGGCTCGGCCTGGGTGCCGGGCTGGCCGGGCTGAACGCCCCGGATCCCGGCGAGGGATTCGCCGCCGGGCAGCCGCACGCGCTGGTCCAGTTCGGCAAGCACGAGTTCCCGCTGTGGCACGTGGAAGTGCCGGGCGCCGCCGCGTTCGCCGGCGAAGTGCTGGGCAACTGGCTGTGGATCATCCTGTGGCCGGATACGGCCGGCACCGTGCTGCTGGAAACGCTGACGCTGCGCGATCTCCGCGACCCGGGGCAGGATCTCGATCTTCCGTTCGGCGCGAAGTCCCCGCGGCTGCCCGGGTTACCGGGTACGCCGTAGCATGAGCCCCCGTGCGCATCGATCTGCACGCCCACTCGGCCGCCTCGGACGGCACTGACCCCCCCGCCGAGGTGGTGGCGCGGGCCCGCGCGGCCGGTGTTGACGTGCTGGCGCTCACCGACCATGACACGCTGGCCGGGCTGGACGCGGGCCGGGCCGCGCTGCCGCCGGGGCTGACCCTGGTTGGCGGGATGGAGCTGTCCTCCCGGCTGGACGGGCACAGCGTGCACCTGCTCAGCTACCTGCCGTGCGGGATGAGTGCGGAACTGGCCGCCGAGACGCAGGCCATCCGGGACGACCGGGTGCGCCGCGGCCAGGCCATGGTGGCCCGGCTGCGCGAGCTCGGCGTGGACATCAGCTGGGACCAGGTGGCCGCGCTGGCCGCCGGGGGCAGCGTGGGCCGGCCGCACATCGCCCGGGCCATGGTGGCCGCCGGGGCGATCGGCGAGCCGCGCGAGGCGTTCAGCCCGGACTGGATCGGGACCGGCGGCCGGGCCTACGTGAGCCGGTACGCGCTGCACCCGGTCCAGGCGATCGGGCTGGTCCGCGACAGCGGGGGCGCCGTGGTGCTGGCCCACCCCGGCGCGGTGTCCCGGGGCTGGCGGATCCCGGACGAGGCCATCGCCGGGCTGGCCGCGGCCGGGCTGGCCGGCCTGGAGGTGGGCCACCCGGATCACGGCCCGGCCGAGCGGGCCCGGCTCGGTGAGCTGGCCGCCGGTCTTGACCTGCTGACCACCGGCGGCAGCGACGATCATGGCAGCCTGACCGGGCACCGGCTGGGCTGCGAGACCACCAGCCCGGAAGCGTTCGGGCGGCTGATGGCCCGGACGTCCGGGTCATAACCGTCGGGTGGCGCGGTCATAATGGGGCCGGACTCCTGACGTGACGCGGAGAGGCAGGCTGGCATGGAGGCGCGGATAGAACAGGTCACCTCGCCCGGCAGCGACGGTGCCCCGGACGGCAACACCTGGATCGTGGGTGATGACGAGGAGGTCATCGTCATCGACCCGGGCACCGATGCCAGCCCGGTGCTGGCGGCCGTCGGTGAGCGCGAGATCCTGGCCGTGATCTGCACCCATGGGCACGCCTCGCACGTCGCGGCGGCCGTCGAAGTGGCGGGCCGGGACGAGTCGCCGATCGCGCTGCACCCCCGGGACCTGCTGCAGTGGCGCGGTGCGAAGGCCGGTGACGACCCGGAGATCGACATGGAGGACGGCGGGATCTTCGAGGTCGCCGACGTGTCGCTGGAAGTGATCCACGCCCCCGGGCACACCCCGGGGTCGGTCTGCCTGTACAGCGAGGAACTCGGGGCGGTGTTCTCCGGGGACTGCCTGCTGGCCCGCGGCCCGGCGCCGCACCAGGGCAGCTACCCGGACTTCCCGGCCCAGCTCAGCGCCATCGGCGAGCACTTGCTCACGCTGGACTCGGCCACCCGGGTGCTGCCCGGGCACGGCGGGGAGAGCACGGTGGCGGACGCGCAGAAGCGGTTCGACTCCTGGGTGACCGCGGGCCCGGTGCTGGCCGCCCTGGACGACCCGGACTGAGCGGCATGCTGCACGGGGAGCAACTCGGCCTGGCGGGGATGCCGCGCCGCCTGTATCCGTGTACCCCGACCCGGCTGACCACCTGGCTGGCCTGCCGGCGGCTGTACCGGATGAGCTACCTGGACCGGCCCGCGCCACGCAAAGGGCCGCCGTGGGCGCACAACAGCCTGGGCGCCAGCGTGCACAACGCGCTGGCCGGGTGGTGGCGGCTGCCCCGGGCGCAGCGGACGGTCGGGGCGGCGGGCGGTTTACTGGAGCAGGGCTGGATCAACGAGGGTTTCGCCAGCGACGCCCAGTCGGCTGCGGTGCGTGCCCGGGCGGCCAGCATGGTCGAGGCGTACGTGGCCCGGCTGGACCCGGCCGCCGAGCCGGCCGGGGTGGAACGTACGGTGGCCGCGCGCACCGAGCGGATCGCGGTGTCCGGCCGGATCGACCGGCTCGATGACCGGCCGGGGCCGCCCGGAGCCGAGGGGGAGCTGGTCGTGGTCGACTACAAGGCCGGACGGCGGCCGCTCAGCACCGACGACGCCCGCAGTTCGCTGCCGCTGGCGCTGTACGCGGTGGCCGCGGCCCGGGTGCTGCGCCGGCCATGTCATCAGGTGGAACTGCACCACCTGCCGACCGGCACGGTGCACGCCTGGACGCACACCGAGGCCACGCTGGCCCGGCAGGTGGGCCGGGCCGAGGACATCGCCGCCGAGTGCGCGGCCGCCGACGACGAGTTCCGCGCCGGGCTGCCCGGCCCGGGCGGCGTGGACCGGGTGTTCCCGCCCAGTCCCGGGCCGGCCTGCGGCTGGTGCGACTTCCGCGCGCTGTGCCCGGAGGGATCCGCGGCCACGCCGGCCCGCCGCCCCTGGGACGGCCTGGATCTGCCGCCCGGGGACTAAGGGCCTGTCCCGTAGATCTTTAGCCTGCTGCGCGGTCCCCGGAGGGCGCCTGGCTGCGTTGTCGTCGTCGCCCATATCTCCGCTATGGGCTGCTCCTCCTCCGCGATCCCCCGCCCACCTCCCCATCCCCCTTCACGGATGATCGCTCGCGACGGCCAAGATCTACGGGACAGGCCCTACCGGCGCGGCCAGGGTCAGGGGCTGCGGGCCGGGCGGCCCTGGGTGCATTCGACGGTGTTCCAGAAGCCGGTGAGGATGCTGGCGGTGGTCTCCGGCGCCTCGACCGCCGGGGAGTGCGCGGCAGCCGGGATGCAGACCCGCTGCGCGCCGAGCTGGGTGGCCATATCCTCCTGTGCGGCCGGCTCCCACGCGTCGTCGTTCTCGCCGTAGACCACCATGAGCGGGACGCCGGCCAGCTCGGCCAGGGCCGCGGTGCGGTCCGGGCAGGACAGCAGGACCTCGCCCATGGCCCGCAGCCCGGCCGGGCTGCTCTGCAGCATCCGGGTGCGCAGGAAGTCGATGATCCCGGTAGGCACCCCGCCGGCCACCGCCTCCGGCTCCATCCGGGTGTTCCAGATCCGCTCGATCTCGGCCCGCAGGCCGGCCGGGCCGGTGCCATCCAGCTCGGCCAGCAGCTCGCTCAGCACCGCCGCCCGTGGCCCGGTGAGCGCCCCGGGGCCGGAGCTCATCAGGGTGAGCGAGCTGATCCGCGCCGTCCGGGCCAGCAGTACCTCCCGGGCCACCAGGCCGCCGAGGGAGTGGCCCAGCAGGTGGATGCCCCGTGGGGATGCCCCGTCCCCGGCCGGGTCGGCCTGGCCCGGACGGCTGAGCCAGTCGGCGATCATGGCAACGTCCGCGGCCAGCGCGTCCAGCTGGTAGGTCGCCGCGTCGTCACCGCCCGGGGTCTCGTACTGGCCCCGCATGTCTATCGAGATGACCTGCAGGCCGGCCGCGGCCAGCGCCTGCAGGATCAGCAGGAAGTCTTCTTTGCTACCGGTGTAACCGGGAACCAGCAGCGCGGGCTGCCGCTCGCGCACGCCGGTGACCGGGAGCGCCTCGAACGCGGCGAATATGCCCCGGCTGGTTTCGATGGTCCGCTGCCGCACCCCAGAGGGCAGTTGCAGCGATTTGGGTGTGCTCACAGGCGGCCAGCCTACCCACCGATGCTGCAGGCACGCTTTACCTGCCCGTGGTGTATCCCGGACGCTGGTTGCGGGCCCGATCAGCCTGCCGTGGTGTCCTTGCGACCACCGCGGCGGGACCGGCGCCGCCGCCGGCGGGCCGGCTGGCTGGGCTCGGCGGCGCCGTCACCGGCCGGCTGATGCTGCGGGCGGCTCTCGCTGTCCGGCTTGGCCGGCTCGCCGCCGCGTACCGTCATACCGCCCCGGGTCCTCCTGCGGACCCGGGTCTTCCGGGCCGCCTGGTCACCGAGCTGGCCGCGGCTCGGCACCCGGGACCGGGCCCGGCCGGTCTCGCCCACGTCTTCCAGTTCCTCGGCCTCGATGCCGGCCCGGTCCCGGCTGGCCCGGGGCAGGCTGCCGGTGACCCCGGCCGGGATGTCCAGCGTGGCGTACAGGTGCTCCGAGGTCGAGTACGTCTCCGGCGGTTCCGGCTGGCCCATGCCGAGCGACTCGTTGATCAGCTTCCAGCGCGGCATGTCGGACCAGTCCACGAACGTCACCGCGATACCGTCCCGCCCGGCCCGCCCGGTGCGCCCGGTGCGGTGCAGGTAGGCCTTGTCGTCTTCCGGGCACTCGTAGTTGATCACGTGCGTGACGTCGTCCACGTCCAGCCCGCGGGCCGCCACGTCGGTGGCCACCAGCACGTCGATCTTGCCGTTGCGGAACGCGCGCAGCGCCCGCTCCCGCTGGCCCTGGCCCAGGTCGCCGTGGACCGCGGCGGCGGCGAAGCCGCGCGTCGTCAGCGCGTCGGCCACCTGGTCCGCGGACCGCTTGGTCCGGCAGAACACCATGGCCAGGCCCCGGCCGTTGGCCTGCAGAAGGCGGGCCAGCATCTCGATCTTGTCCATCTGGTGCGCCCGGAACACGTGCTGCACGGTGAGCGGCACCAGGTCGGTCTCGTCATGCTGCTCGGCCCGGACATGCAGCGGCTGGCGCAGGTGGCGCCGGGCCAGGGTGACCACTTCGCCCGGCATGGTGGCGGAGAACAGCATGGTCTGCCGCTCGGCCGGAGTGCGTTCCAGGATCCGCTCCACGTCGGGGAGGAACCCGAGGTCAAGCATCTTGTCCGCCTCGTCCAGTACCAGGGCGCGGACCGCGGACAGCTTCAGGTGCCGCTGCCCGACCAGGTCGAGCAGCCGGCCCGGCGTGCCGACCACGATCTCCACGCCGCGGCGCAGCGCTTCGATCTGCGGCTCGTAGGCCCGGCCGCCATACACGGTGAGCACCCGGGTGCCCAGCGCGACGCTGGCCACCTTCAGATCGTCGGCGACCTGGCTGGCCAGCTCCCTGGTCGGCACGACGACGAGCGCCGCCGGGGCGGTCGGCTCGCTGGCCGGGGTGTCGGCCAGGTGCTGCAGCAGTGGGATACCGAAGGCCAGCGTCTTGCCGGTGCCGGTGCGGGCCTGGCCGATGATGTCGTGGCCGCCCAGCGCGACCGGCAGGGCCAGACTCTGGATCGGGAACGGAGCGGTGATGCCGACGCCCTCCAGGGCCACGCAGATCCGCTCGTCTACGCCGAGGTCACGAAACGTCCTGGTTGCGTCCACGTCCGGAGAACCGGCTGCCGGGCGGTCGTCGTCCGCCGGGGGTTCTGCTACGGATGAGGTCAATGTGTGCGTTGTCAGTTCAATCAGCTTCCATCAGTGGCCCGCTGGCTGGCAGCACGCTGTCCGCGCGTGATGGCCTGTCGGGCCTCGCTAGTGGCTCCGCCGACGGGCTCCGGCCCACCAGCGCGGTAGGGCTTCCAGTCAGCGAACGACGAGCCCCACTGCCACCAGGAACGCGACCGGGGTTTGCCGCATTCCCAGCACAAAAACTGCAAGTAGTGTACCAATGTGTACTGCCCGCTGGGAGCACGACGCGCTGCGTCTTGCCTACCCCAGGTTGTTACGCTTCGCGGGTGACCGAAGCACGGCCGCGCGAGGACGCGGCCCAACCGCCGGACGGCCCGGACCGGGCTGGCGTGCTCGACCTGCTCGGGCTGCTCGCCTATGCCGAGCTCGTCGCGTTCTTCCGGTTGTCCGGCGACGCCGCGCTGGCCCCGTCGCTGGCCGACAAGGCGGCGCTGGGTGAGATGGCGGTGGCCGAGTTCGGCCACTTCCAGCTGCTCTGGGAGCACATCGCTGCGCTGGGCGCCCAACCTGACCAGGTGATGCTCCCGTTCACCGCGGCGCTGGACGCGTTCCATGCCCGCACCGCCCCGTTTGACTGGCTGGAGAGCCTGGTCAAGGCGTACGTCGGTGACGGCATCGCGGCGGACTTCTACCGCGCTGTGGCCGAGCTGGTCGACCCGCAGACGTGCGGCCTGGTGCTCCGGGTGCTGGCCGACACCGGGCACGCCGAGTTCGTTATTGCCCGGGTGCGGACCGCCATCGCCGCCGACCCGCAGGTCGCGGGCAGGCTGGCACTGTGGGCCCGGCGGCTCGTCGGCGAGGCACTGGCCCAGGCTTACCGGGTGGTCGCGGACCGGCGCCCGCTGGCCACCCTGCTCTCGGCCGGCCCAGCTGTTGCCGCCATGGGCAGCTCCGCCGCCGATGCCCCGGCCACCGACAGCGACCTGGGCGACATCGGGCGGATGCTGGCCCGTATCACCGACGCGCATGCCCAGCGGATGGCCGCGCTCGGGCTGGCTGGCTGACCTACTAAAGGTTGCCGAAGCCGACCCGGCGCTGCTCCGCGTCGGTGAACTCGATGTAGGCGATCTTGTCCGCCGGGACCAGGAGCTTGCCGCCCTTGATGTCCGGGAGCACCAATAGCCCGCTGCCATCGGCCAGCGCCTCGCTCAGCAGCCGCTGCACCTCGTCCGCGGAAACCTTGGTCTCCAGGATCAGTTCCCGCGGGATCGACTGGATCCCGATCTTGACTTCCACAGCGCTCCTGTCGTCAGGCGGTGCGGGGCCAGCCGCTGATGCCGCGCCAGGCCAGCCGGGCCATCAGGTCCTCGGCGGCGTGCTGGGGAATGGCCCGGTCGGTGCCCAGCCAGTAGGTGGCGCTGATCCTGGCCATGCCGACCAGGCCGATGCCGAGCAGGTGAGCCTCGGCGTCGCTCATCCCGGTGTCTTCGCGGATGACCTCGCTGATCATGTCGGCGTGGTCCCGCATGGTCTGGTCCAGCCGATCCCGGACCGCGGGCTCGTTCCGCAGATCGGACTCGAAAACCAGCCGGAACGCCCCGCCGGTGTCGGTCACGAAGTCGAAGAACGCCTGGAACGTGGCGGTGACCCGCTGTTTGTTGTCCGAGGTGGAGGCCAGCGCGTTCCGGATGGTAGCGGTGAGTGCCTCGCCGCTCTCGTCGAGCAGCGCCAGGTACAGCTCCAGCTTGCCCGGGAAGTGCTGGTAGAGCACGGGCTTGCTGACCCCGGCCCGTTCGGCGATCTCGTCCATGGCCGCCGCGTGATAGCCCTGCGCGACGAAGACCTCCTGGGCAGCCCCCAGCAGCTGCCGGCGCCGGGCGGGCCTCGGCAGCCGCGTACCGGCCGTGCGGGCCTGCGGTGTTGCTGTCACGAGACACTCCGATGCGTCTGTCCGGCGGCAAACCCGCCTGATCACGCCATCCTACGACCGTGCGGACGCGCGGGAACCGGTAACAGAACGTGACTCATAGGTTGGCCGGTCAGCGGTATCTGTCCTCGTCGTCGTTCACTTCGAGATGCTGCTCCGCGGCGTCCGCCTCGTCCGCCTCGCCGGGCAGCTCGAACGGCACGGAGTCGGCCGGCCCATCGTCCGCCCCGGGCAGCGGCTGATGCTGCTCGACGACATCGTCGGTCGGCGCTTCTATGTCCTCGCTGGCATCCCAGCTCGCATCGCTCATGAAGTCACCTCGCTCATCGCGGCCCGCGCCGAGTCTTCCGCAGCCGCGCCCTGGCCGCCCGCCACTTCGGCCGACTCGCCGGGCGCCGTCTGCCCGGGCGCTGCGGGGGCGGCCGCGGCCAGCCCGCGCAGGGGCGCCCCCACCGCCTCCCCGTAACTGGGGAATGCATGCACCATGTCGGCCAGCACGTCCAGCGGGATCTTGGCCCGGATGGCCAGGGCGACCTCGCCCATCCACTCTTCCGCGTACGGGCCCACCGCGGCCGCGCCGACCAGGATGTCGTCGTTGGCCGCGTCCGCGTACAGCTCGACCCGGCCCCGGTCGTCATCCTCCACCGTGGCCCGGGCCGTCTCGGCCAGGTCGCAGCTCACCGTGACCAGGTCCACCCCACTGGCCGCGGCCAGTGCCGGTGACATGCCCACGGTGACCACCGACGGCGACGTGTACACCGTCCGGGGCACCGCGCGGTAGTCCGCGCAGCGGTTCCCGCCCAGGATGTTGGCGGCCACGATCCTGGCCTGGTACCGGGCCGTGTGCGTGTACGCGGCGACCGCGGTCACGTCGCCCGCCGCCCACAGCCGCCCGGCCGGTTTCCTGGCCTTCTGGCCCGCGCCGAGCAGCGTGGCGCTGGGCGCCGCGGCCGGGACGACCCGGCAGGTCTCGTCCAGCGGCAGCGCCGCGCCCGCCGGGATGCCGAGCACTTCGAGGCCGATCCCGTTCACTCGCGGCCGCCGGCCGGTGGCCAGCAGCACCCGGTCCGCCTCGAGCCCGGTCCCGTCGGCCAGGGTCAGCGCCAGCCCGGAATCCAGCGTTTCGGCCTTCACCACCGGTGAGCCCAGCCGCAGGTCCACCCCGGTGCGGCGGAGCGCGTCGCCGAGGATCTCCCCAGTGAACCCGGCCTCGCCCGGCAGCACATGCGGTTCCGCTTCCAGCAACGTCACCTGCGAGCCAAACGCCGCATAGATCTGGGCCAGCTCGCAGCCGACCGGGCCGGCACCCAGCACGATCAGCCGCCGCGGCAGATCGGGGCAGGTCAGCGCCTCGGCGCTGGTCCAGGTGGGCACGTCGGTGAGGCCTTCGGCCGGTGGCGCTACCGGCTCGCTCCCGGTGGCCAGTACCAGGTCCTTGTAGCGCAGCGTCACCGGACCGGACGGAGCGGCCCCGTCCAGGCTGGCCTTGACCGGGTTCGGCACCACCACGACGGTGCCTGGCTTGGTCACCCGGCCGGTGCCGCGGAGCAGCGTGACCCCGGCCTCGGCCAGCCGCGCGGTCGCCACGGTGTCGTTCAGATGGCCGGCCACCTCGTCCCGCCGGGCGACCGCGTGCTCCCAGGTCTCGCCGCGGCGCGCCGACTGGAGCAGTGACTTGGACGGCATGTCGGCCAGGTACGGTGACTCACCGCCGACCAGGCCGGCTTCTACCAGGGCCGCCGAGCGGCCGCCCCGGGAGACCTCCATCGCGATGAGCGTGCCGGATGTCCCCCCGCCCAGCACGACGACGTCGAACTCAGGCATGTGCTGATCCTCCCCCGCCTCGCTATGCCTACGCGGTCCGTTCACTGCCGACACGGTCCGTTCATTCTGACAGCCGGAGCGACCCCGGGCCGCCCCAGAGGGGCACATTCAGCGCATCCTGGGTACTGACAGTGCATGCGCAGCATGTGGAAGGGTGCCATCTCGTTCGGGCTGGTGATGATCCCGGTCAAGCTCTACACCGCCACCGAGCAGCGGGACGTTACGTTCCGTCAGGTTCATGCAGCGGACGGCGGCCGGATCAGGTTCCGCCGGGTCTGTGAGCTGGACGGCGAGGAAGTGCCGTACGCGGATGTGGCCAAGGGGTACGAGCTGGAGGACGGCCAGATGGTCGTGCTGACCGACGAGGACTTCGCCCAGCTGCCGCTGCCCACCGCCCGCAGCATCGAGGTGGTGAACTTCACCCCGGCCGAGCAGATCGATCCGATCCTGATAAACCGGAGCTACTACGTGGAGCCGGAGAAAGCCGGGACGCGGGCCTACGCGCTGCTCCGCGACGCGCTGGAGCGATCCGGCCGGGTCGCGGTGGCCCGGGTCGCGCTGCGCCAGCGGGAGTCGCTGGCCACGCTGCGCACCCGGGACGGCGTGCTGGTGCTGGAGACGCTGCTCTGGCCGGACGAAGTGCGCGCCGCCGACTTCGCGTTCCTGGACGAGGACATCGAAACCCGGTCGCAGGAGCTCAAGATGGCGTCCTCGCTGATCGACTCGATGACCGAGGACTTCGATCCCGAGCAGTACCACGACAGCTACCGGGAGGCGCTGGAGGAACTGGTCGCGGCCAAGGTGGACGGCCTGGCCCCGCCGGAGCCGGCCGAGCGGCCGGCCGCCGAGCCGGTCAGCCTGCTGGACGCGCTGCAGGCCAGCCTGGACGCCGCGGGCAAGGAGCGCAGCGGCGGTGCCCGCAAGCGCCCGCCCCGCAAGCGGGCCAGCGCCTGAGCCCAGTAACCTGGCCCCGATGAGAACACGCGCGCTCGGCCAGGGCCTGACCGTCACCGAGCTTGGCCTCGGCTGCATGGGAATGAGCCAGTCCTACGGCACGCCCGACGACGCGGAGTCGGTGGCCACCATCCACCGCGCGCTGGATCTCGGCATCACGTTCCTGGACACGGCGGATGCCTACGGCCCGTTCACCAACGAGGAACTGGTCGGCGGGGCGATCAAGGGCCGCCGGGACGAGACCGTGCTGGCGACCAAGTTCGGCAACCAGCGCCACCCGGACGGCACCAGGACGGTGAACGGCCGGCCCGAGTACGTACACGAAGCATGCAACGCCTCGCTGCGGCGGCTCGGCACCGACCACATCGACCTGTACTACCAGCACCGGGTGGACGCCACCGTGCCGGTCGAGGAGACCTGGGGCGCGATGAGCGAGCTGGTGCACGCGGGCAAGGTGCGCTACCTCGGCATCTCGGAGGCCGCGCGGGCCACCGTGCGGCGGGCGCACGGGGTGCACCCGGTCGCGGCCGGCCAGTACGAGTATTCGCTGTTCAGCCGGGAACCCGAGGACGAGCTGCGGCCGCTGTTCCGCGAGCTGGGCATCGGCCTGGTGGCCTACAGCCCGCTCGGCCGCGGGCTGCTGACCGGCACGCTGGACGCCGCGGCCGGGTTCGGCGCGGCCGACTTCCGGTCCCGCGCCCCGCGATTCCAGGGTGACAACTACACAAGCAACCTGGCCATGGCCGCCGCCGCCGGGCAGCTGGCCGAGGCCAAGGGGGTTACCGCGGCCCAGCTCGCGCTGGCCTGGGTGCTGGCCCAGGGCGATGACATCGTGGCCATCCCGGGCACCAAGCGGCGCAGCTACCTGGAGCAGAACGCGGCCGCCGCCGACATCACGCTGAATGCCGCCGACCTGGCCGCGCTGGAGGCGGCGGTGCCGCGCGACGCGGCCGCCGGGGCGCGCTACCCGGCCGAGTTCATGGCGCACATCGGCCATTGACTTGCCCCGGGCAGCGCCAACCGTGATCATCACCGCGCCGCGGGTCATCCCCGCGCGGCCCGGTTCCGGCGTGCTCGAACCCGGCTTCGTGCGGATCTCCGGCGGCAAGATCGCCGAGGTCGGCCAGGGTCCGCCGCTAGACCGCCCGGACTTGACGCTGGCCTCAGGGGTGCTCGTCCCCGGCCTGGTGGATCTCCAGGTCAACGGCTACTTCGGCGTCGAGCTGATGGCCGCGGACCCGGACGGCTGGGCGACGGTGGCGGCGGGCCTGCCGTCCACCGGGTGCACCGCGTTCCTGCCCACGTTCGTCACCGCGCCGGTGCCGCGGCTGGCCAGCGCGCTGCGCCGTGCGGCCGGGTTCGCCGGCCGGCTGTCACCCGGCGGCGCGCGGGTGCTAGGCGTGCACCTGGAGGGGCCGTTCATCTCGCCGGCCCGGCGCGGCGCGCACAACCCCGAGTGGATCATCCCGGCCAGCCCGGCTGATGTCGGTGAGCTGCTGGCCGCCGGGGCGGATCTGCTCCGGCTGGTCACGCTGGCCCCGGAGGTGGCCGGCGGGATGGCCGCCATCGGGCCGCTGACCGCGGCCGGCGTGCTGGTCAGCGTCGGGCACAGCGACGCGACCGCGGCCCAGATGGCGGCGGCGGCCGGGGCCGGGGCGCGGATGGTCACCCACCTGTACGACGCGCAGCGGCCGCTGCACCACCGGGAACCGGGTGTCGTTGGCCAGGCCCTGGCTGATCCCCGGCTGACCAGCGGCCTGATCGCCGACCTGCATCACGTGTCGGCGGTGGCCTGCGCGGTCGCGTTCGCCGCCGCGCCCGGCCGGATCTGCCTGGTCACCGATGCCGCCGCGTGCGCGGGCCAGCCACCCGGGGAGTACCTGCTCGGTGGCGAACGGATCATGCTGCCGCCCGGTGACGGTGCGCCGCCGCGCCGCCCGGACGGCACGCTGGCCGGCTCGGCGCTGCGGATGGACCAGGCGGTGGCCAACATGGTGCGGACCGGGGCAGATCTGGTTGCGGTTGTGACGGCGGCGACCCGGATTCCGGCCGACCTGATCGGGCGGCCCGGCCTGGGCCGGCTGGCCCCCGGGGCGGCCGCCGACCTGACCTGGCTGGATGATGAGCTGCGGACTGCCGCGACCTGGATCGAGGGTGAGAAGGTGTTTCCGTGACCGTGCCCCTGCCGACCGCGATGCGGACCGAGATCGGGCAGCAGCCCGCCGCGCTGCGCGCCACCCTGGACGCGCTGCTGCCCCGGGCGGCCGAGGCGGGCCAGCTCGCGGCCGGCTGCTGGCAGGTGCTGTTCATCGCCCGGGGGACCTCGGACAACGCCGCGGTGTACGGCAGCTACCTGCTCCAGGTGCACGCCGGGATGCTGGCCACGCTGGGCTCGCCGTCCATCGCCACCGAGTACCGCAGCCGGCTGGACCTGTCCGGGGTGCTCGCGGTGGCGCTGTCTCAGTCCGGGCAGACCGAGGAGATCGTCGAGACGCTGGCCTGGGCCCGGGATTGCGGCGCGCGGACGCTGGCCGTCACCAACGGGGCCGCTTCCACGCTGGCCGGCGTGGCCGATCTGGCCCTGGTCACGCTGGCCGGGCCGGAGCATGCGGTGCCGGCCACCAAGACGTTTACCACCCAGCTGGCCGCGCTGGCCGTGCTGGCCATCGGGCTGGGCGCGGGCCTGGACCCGGGCCAGTTGCGTGGCGTGCCGGACGAGATCGAGGCGATGCTGGCCACCGGCCTGGACGACATCCTGGACCCGATCGTGACGGAACTGGTGGGCGCACACGGCGTCGTGGTGTCCGGGCGGGGCATGGCCTACGCGGCGGCCCTGGAGCTCGCGCTCAAGCTCAAGGAAGCCTGCTACCTGCACGCGATGGGCCTGTCCTGGGCCGACCTGCTGCACGGCCCGATCGCGGTGGTGGACCCGGAAACCCCGGCCATCCTGCTAGCCGCCGACTCCGGGCCGGCCCTGCCCGGCACCATCGAGCTGGCCCGGCGGGTGGTCGCGGCGGGCGCGCGGGCCTACGCGATCGGCGGCGGCCCCGGGCTGGCCGCGGCCAGCAGCCGCGCCGTGCCCGGCCTGTCGCTGCCTGAGTGGCTGGCCCCGTTCGGCCTCATCGTGCCCGGGCAGCTGCTGACCGAGGCATTGTCCCGGCGGCTGGGCATCGACCCGGACAGCCCGCGCGGGCTCAGCAAGATCACCCAGACCAGCTGATGGCCGGGCCCTTCGCCGCGGCCGTCTTCGACCTGGACGGCACGCTGATCGACAGCGAGGAACGCAGCCGGGAGGCCTGGCTGCATGTGTTCAAGGCCCGTGGCCTGCCCGCCGACGAGGAACTGATCCGCTCGTTCATCGGCCGCCGCGGGGTGGACACCCGCGACCTGCTGCTGGCCCGGCTGCCGGACCACGACCCGGCCGAGCTGATGGCCGCCACCCACGTGTTCTTCCATGGCCCGGATCAGCCGCCGCTGGAGCCGATGCCGGGTGCGGTCCATCTGGTCCGCTCGATTGCCGCCGCCGACGTTCCGCTCGGGCTGGTGACTTCGGCGGGCCGTCGTTATGCCGAAGAATCGCTCGTGAACCTGGGCGTTCGCGAGCTGTTCACGGTCGTGGTGACCGCGGAAGACGTAACGGTGGGCAAGCCGGATCCGGAGGGATACCGGGCCGCCTGCCGCGCGCTTGGCGTGGCTCCGGCGGCCTGCGTGGTCTTCGAGGACGCGCCGGCCGGCTGGCCGGGGCCAAGGCGGCCGGCGCTTACTGCGTCGCGGTGGCCACCTCGCACGACGCGGCCGAGCTGACCGCCGCCGACCGGGTGGTGCCCGACCTGGCCAGCGTCAGCTGGCCGCTGCGCTGAGTCAGGTGTTCTCCCGGTAGACCTTGTGCTGGGCGGCCTGTGCGCGCGGGCGGAGCACGAGCAGGTCCACGTTCACGTGCGGCGGCCGGGTGACCGCCCAGGCGATGGTGTCGGCCACGTCCTCGGCGGTCAGCGGCTCGGCCACGCCCGCGTACACCGCGGCCGCCTGGCTCGCGTCGCCCCGGTAGCGGTTCAGCGCGAACTCGTCGGTGCGCACCATGCCCGGCGCGATCTCGATGATCCGGACCGGCTGGTCGTATAGCTCCAGCCGCAGCGTCCCGGCGATGGCGTGCTCGGCGTGCTTGGCCGCCACGTACCCGCCGCCGCCTTCATACGCGATGAATCCGGCGGTCGAGCCCATGATCACGATGGTGCCGGCCCCGGATGCGATCAGCTTGGGCAGCAGGGCCTGGGTCACCCGCAGGGTGCCGAGCACGTTGACGTCGTACATGGCCTGCCAGTCGGCTGGATCGCTGCCGGCGATGCTGTCCGCGCCGAACGCGCCGCCCGCGTTGTTGACCAGCACGTCGCAGCGGTCCAGGTCAGCGGCGAACGCCTGGACCGCGTCCGGGTCGGTCACGTCGAGCAGGGCCGGGTCGGCCTGGCCACCGTCGGCCCGGATCCGCCGGGCCAGGTCCTCGATCCGGTCCGCCCGCCGCGCGGCCAGGATGATCTGGTAGCCGGCCCCGGCCAGGCGGGCCGCGGTGGCCGCGCCGATCCCGCTGCTCGCCCCGGTAACCACCGCGACTGGTCGCATCTGCCCGCCTTCCGTGCTCGGATTGCTACCCGTGCGATTCTGCCGCAGCCGGCCCATTGGCCGGCGATCCCGGGGATCCGGGGGGTCGTCCCCCGGGGCTAACACTGCTCAGCCGGGGCATGACCCGCGGCAAGGCATCTCGGCAGCGAACTGGCGAGCCGGGCTCATCGCTGCGCCAGGACGCTGTGATCCGCCGTCCAGGCGAGCAGGCCGGCCGCGGATCGCGTGTTCATCACCCGCTCGGCCGGGATGCCGAACTTCTCGGCCCGGGCGGTCCCGTTGCTTAGCCAGTCCAGTTGCCCGGGGGCGTGCGCGTCGGTGTCGATGGTGAACACGCAGCCGGCCTCGATGGCCAGCCGGAGCAGCCGGCCGGGCGGGTCGCGGCGTTCCGGCCGGCAGTTGATCTCGACCGCGACGCCGTGCTCCCGGCAGGCGCCGAACACCGCTTCCGGGTCGAACTCCGACTCCGGCCGGCCCCGCCCGTAGAGCAGCCGGCCGGTGCAGTGCCCGAGCACGTCCAGGTTTGGGTTGCGGATCGCGATCACCATCCGCTCGGTCATCGGCCCGGCGGGCATCCGCAGCTTGGAGTGCACGCTGGCCACCACCACGTCCAGCCGGGCCAGCAGGTCATCGCGCTGGTCGAGGGCGCCGTCCTCGAGGATGTCCACCTCGATCCCGGTCAGGATCCGGAACGGGGCCAGCTCGGCGTTCAGCTCAACGACCAGGTCGAGCTGGGCGTGCAGGCGTTCCGCTGACAGGCCGTGAGCGACGGTCAGCCGGGGGGAGTGATCGGTGAGCGCGACCCACTCATGCCCGAGATCCCTGGCGGCCTCCGCCATCTCCCTGGGCGGACTACCCCCGTCGCTCCAATTCGAGTGGGTGTGGCAATCGCCGCGCAGCGCGGCCCGCAGGCCGGTTCGGGCGGCCGTCCCGGCGGCAGGCTCGCTGGCCGGCGCCTCGGCCAGCAGCGTGGCCAGGTAGGCCGGCTGCTGCCCGGCCACCGCCTGAGTGATCACCTCGGCCGTGGTGGCGCCGATGCCAGGCAGCGCACGCAGCGTCCCGTCCCGGACCCGCTGCTCCAGCTCGGCCGCGGGCAGATCGCGGACCACCTGCGCGGCCCGGCGGAACGCCCGCACCCGGTAGGTCGGTGCCCCGGCCCGTTCCAGCTGGAACGCGATCTCGCGCAGCGCCTGTACCGGATCCACCTGCTCACCAATACCCGACCCGGCCACTCGCGCGCCACCAGGTACCCGCCATGGCCCGGCCCCCGCCCACGCAGGGATGTCTAAACTTGAGTCATTCGTTGTCTTGAGCAGTTCACGTTTATGCCGATAGGTTGGTCTCGTGACCACGGCACAGACTCGGAGTATCCCCGAGGAACTGCGCGGGGCTGGGTTGCGGGTGACCGCCGCCCGGGTCGCCTTGCTGCAGACCGTCCGGGACGGTGATCATCTCGGCGTCGAGGCCATCGCCGCCGGGGTGCGCGACCGGATCGGCCAGGTCTCGCTGCAGGCCGTGTACGACGCGCTGAACGCGCTCACCCAGGCCGGACTCGTCCGCCGTATTGAACCGGCCGGCAGCCCGGCCCGGTACGAGGGCCGGCTCCGGGACAACCACCACCACGTGGTGTGCCGCTCGTGCGGTTCCGTGGCTGACGTCGACTGTGCGGTCGGCGCGGCGCCCTGCCTAACTCCGTCCGACGACCACGGCTTCGCGATCGACGAGGCCGAAGTCACCTACTGGGGCCTGTGCCCCGACTGCTCCACCGCGCTGCTTACCAACCGTGACCCGTCGCCAACTCCGGAGGGAATCTCATGACCGAGAACCATGATCCAACAGTCATCGAAGGTGCGACCCCGGAGGCCGGGCAGACCGAGCAGGTTGGCGGATGCCCGGTCGCGCACGGCCTCACCCAGCCCACCATGGGGGACGCCAACTTTCAGTGGTGGCCGAACAAGCTCAACCTGAAGATCCTGGCCAAGAACCCGCCCGCGGCCAACCCGATGGGCGTGGACTTCAACTACGCCGAGGCGTTCAGCCGCCTCGACCTGGCGGCGGTGAAGCGGGACATCGCGGAGGTGCTGACGGTTTCGAAGGACTGGTGGCCGGCTGACTTCGGCAATTACGGCCCGCTGATGATCCGGATGGCCTGGCACAGCGCGGGCACCTACCGGATCAGCGACGGCCGCGGTGGCGCGGGCGCCGGCCAGCAGCGCTTCGCGCCGCTGAACAGCTGGCCGGACAACGTCAGCCTGGACAAGGCCCGCCGGCTGCTCTGGCCGGTCAAGAAGAAGTACGGCCGGAACATTTCCTGGGCCGACCTGATCGTCCTCACCGGCAACGTCGCGCTGGAGACGATGGGCTTCAAGACGTTCGGCTTCGGCGGCGGCCGGGCTGACGTCTGGGAGCCGGACGCGGACGTGTACTGGGGCCCGGAGACCACCTGGCTGGACGACGAGCGCTACAGCGGCGACCGGCAGCTCGAGGAGCCGCTCGGTGCGGTGCAGATGGGCCTGATCTACGTCAACCCGGAGGGCCCGAACGGCACCCCGGACCCGGTCGCGGCGGCCCGCGACATCCGGGAGACGTTCCGCCGGATGGCGATGAACGACGAGGAGACGGTGGCGCTGATCGCGGGCGGTCACACGTTCGGCAAGACACACGGCGCCGGCCCAGCGGAGAGCATCGGCCCGGACCCCGAGGCGTCCCCGATCGAGCAGCAGGGCCTGGGCTGGAGGAGTACTTACGGCACCGGAAAGGGCCGCGACGCGATCACCAGCGGGATCGAGGTCACCTGGACCGCCACCCCGACGCAATGGGACAACAGCTTCCTCGAGACGCTGTACGGATTTGAATGGGAGCTGACCAAGAGCCCGGCTGGCGCGTACCAGTGGCAGCCGAAGGACGGCGCCGGCGCGGACCTCGTGCCCGACCCCCAGGACCCGTCGAAGCGCCGTCCGCCGACGATGCTGACCACCGACCTGGCGCTGCGCATGGACCCGGTCTACGAGCAGATCACCCGGCGCTTCCTGGCCAACCCTGAGCAGTTCGCCGACGCGTTCGCCCGGGCCTGGTTCAAGCTGACCCACCGCGACATGGGCCCGAAGGTGCGCTACCTCGGCCCCGAGGTCCCGGCCGAGGAGCTGGTCTGGCAGGACCCGGTGCCGGCCGTGACGCACCCGCTCATCGAGGCGGCCGACGTGGCCACGCTGAAGAGCCAGATCCTCGCGTCCGGGCTGCCGGTGTCCCAGCTGGTGTCCACCGCGTGGGCCGCCGCCTCGTCCTTCCGGGGCAG
This sequence comes from uncultured Actinomycetes bacterium, assembly GCA_963834705.1. GTDB lineage: Bacteria > Actinomycetota > Actinomycetes > Streptosporangiales > Streptosporangiaceae > RYN-230. The sequence continues at coordinate 268,827 of CAWICV010000012.1, read as the reverse complement.
CGACAAGCGTGGCGGCGCGAACGGCGCCCGGATCCGGCTCGAGCCGCAGAGCGGCTGGGAGGTCAACCAGCCCGAGCAGCTGGCCACCGTGTTGCGCAGCCTGGAGGACATCCAGTCGTCCTTCAATGCCGCGCAGACCGGCGGTAAGCAGGTCTCCATGGCCGACCTGATCGTGCTGGCCGGTGCCGCGGCGGTGGAGAAGGCGGCCAAGGAGGCCGGGTTCGACGTCGAGGTCTCGTTCCGGCCGGGCCGGACGGACGCTTCGCAGGAGCAGACCGATGTGGAGTCGTTCGCGGTCATCGAGCCGCGGTGGGACGGCTTCCGCAACTACCTCGGCAAGGACGCCCGGCTGCCCGCCGAGTACCTGCTGCTCGACAAGGCCAACCTGCTCACGCTGAGCGCCCCGGAGATGACGGTCCTGGTCGGCGGGCTGCGCGTGCTGGGTGCGAACTATGAGCAGTCGCCGCTCGGCGTGTTCACCAGCACCCCTGGGGCGCTGACCAACGACTTCTTCGTCAACCTGCTCGACATGGGCACGACGTGGCAGCCGGTGGCCCAGGACGCCAGCAGGTTCGAGGGCCGGGACACCTCCGGCCAGGTCAAGTGGACCGCCAGCCGGGTGGACCTGATCTTCGGGGCCAACTCCGAGCTGCGCGCGGTGGCCGAGGTCTACGCGAGCGACGACGCCAAGGAGAAGTTCGTCCGCGACTTCGTCGCGGCCTGGGACAAGGTAATGAACCTGGACCGCTTCGACCTCGCCTGATCCAGCCGTCCAAGCCGGCCGGGTTCGGTCGGCCTGGGCCGGCCTGGCGGCCCCATCAACAAGCCCGGCGGATGTCTCTGACACCCGCCGGGCTTTTCTTCAAGCGCATGGATGTTTCAGCGATGCGGCCTGGTGCAGGCCTGGTGCGCACGATTGAAACATCCATGCGGTGGCCTCGAGCGGGCGGGTTTGCCCGGGCCGGGGCGGTACTCGCGCGGATTGTCTGGTCCCGGGCCGGCGCCATCAGCCCACTTAGCATGCCGCTGATCTTCCGATGCTACGGGGGTAGGCGAAGCTGAAGCCGCGCATGTGGCCGGTGTACCCAGCTGGGCTGGCCGTCGCCGTGCTGGCCGGCCTGGCCGGTACGGTGGGCGGGGCGGTCGGCGCGGCCCCGGCGGCTGGGGCGGCTACGGCGGCCGGAGCGGCCACGGCGGCTCAGGCGGCCGGCGCCACAAGCCCTGCTACCACGCCACCCGGGGCTACGACATGGCTTCCGGGCTGGGCACCCCGCAGGCCAGCTACCTCATCGCCGCGCTGCTGCGCCAGCACAGCAACGCCGGGCTGGGCTAGGACTCAGCCCATTGACTTGGCGCCGTCCAGCGACTCGCGGATGATGTCGGCGTGCCCGGCGTGCTGCGCGATCTCGGCCAGCACGTGCAGCAGCACCCGGCGGGCGGACCAGCTGGCGCCGCGCTCGAACCAGGGCGCCTCGGGCAGCGGCTGGGTGGCGTCCAGGTCGGGCAGCGTGGCGACCACTTCCGCGGTCTCCTGGGCGACCTGCTCGTAGGCCTGCAGCAGCCCGGTCAGCGTCTCCCCGGGCAGCATGCGGAATCCGGCCATCCAGTCGGCCATGTCGGACTCGTTCCAGCTCATCGCGGCCGGGCCGTCCTGGATGAACCGGAGCCAGCGCCGTTCGGTCAGCGTGACGTGTTTGATGATGCCGCCGACGGATAGCTCACTGGCCGTGGTGCGCCGCGCGGCCTGCTCGTCAGTCAGGTCCCGGGCGGTGAACCGCAGGAAGTGGCGCTGCTTAGCCAGCGCGGCCAGCAGGTCAGCTCGCTCGCCAGTGACGACGGTTGCGCTGGTCTCAGACATGGTGGCTCTCCCCTCCGGCTTTCCTGACTGCTACTCAGCACGTTACGGCCTGGTACCGACGGTCCGGGGACCCAGACCCCGTCCCGATTCAGAGCCAGCCCAGAACGTTTGCCAACCGGAAACAGAATGCCCCGGGGCATCGTGAAGTCATAGCCACCGGCGCCCTCCCGCCGGACCCCAGCAGAAAGAGGAGATAACCGTGACCGGCGCTGTGTTCGCCAACTTCCCCATCATCGCCCTGATCGTGCTGGGCATCGTGGGCGTGCCGCTGTGGATGACCTTCAAGCGTCCGCACAAGCACCCGGATTACTCCGAGGCCCGCGCCTACTTCCGGGCCAAGGAAGCGGCCGAGCCGCACGTGAGCGACTTCGTGCCGAGCACTCCGGTGGCGGCCGTGGACGGCCTGACCGTCGCCCGGCGCCACCTGGCCCCGCACCGCGCCGTGCCTGGCCGCCGGCACGCCACCGAGCCGGCCGTGCGCACGCACACCCGGACCGGGCAGCCGACCGCGAGCAGCGAGACGCGGTAACCGCCGGTGCCCGGGGGGAGTAGCGGCACCACCTATGAGGCGGCGAGAACCTAGCCTGGTTCTCGCCGCCTCGTAGCATCATGGGTGTGCTGCGTGGCGTGATAACTGACTGGGGCGGTGTGCTGACCGGTCCGCTGCTGGACACGGTGCGGGCCTGGATCGCCGCCGACGACATCGACTTCGACAGCTATCTCGCGGTGATGCGGCCCTGGGTGACCGGCGCCTACGAGTCCACTGCGGAGGTGAACCCGATCCACGCGCTGGAGCTCGGCCAGTGCACCGACGCGGAGTTCGAGCGGCTGCTCGCGGCGCAGATCGTCCGCCGCGATGGCACCCCGGTGCCGGCCGCGGGCCTGCTGGACCGGATGTTCGCCGCGAGCACCCTCAGCCAGCCCATGCTCGAACTGCTCCGCCAGTTGCGCACGGCCGGGGTGCGGACCGCGCTGCTGTCCAACTCGTGGGGCGTCACCGGCTACCCGACCCATCTGTTCTCCGAGCTGTTCGACGCGGTCGTCATCTCGGCCGAGGTCGGCATGCGCAAGCCCGAGGAGCGCATCTTCCGGCACGCCGCGCAGCTGCTCGGGCTGCCGCTCGCCGAGTGCGTGTTCGTGGACGACCTGGAGGCCAACGTGCTGGCCGCCGAGGCGCTCGGCATGACCGGCGTCTGGCACACCGATCCGGCGGAAACCGTGACCCGGCTCGGTGCGCTGGTTGGGCTGCCCACCGGGGACGCGCTGCCCTAGCCTTAGCCAGTGGCTGACTATCCGAGCCCGTCCAGCGTGGGACGCTCGGCCAACATGCGGGCCATCAAGCGCACCGGCACCAAGCCGGAACTGGCCCTGCGCAGCGCGCTGCACCGGCAGGGGTACCGGTTCCGCAAGGACTACCGGCTCGATCTGGCGGACGGCGCCCGGGTCCGCCCGGACATCGCGTTCACCGCCCGCCGGGTGGCGGTGTTCGTGGACGGCTGCTTCTGGCACGTCTGCCCGGAACATGGCCGCGACCCGACGGTCAATGAGTGGTACTGGGCGCCCAAGCTGCGCCGCAATATGGAGCGGGACCGGGCCGCGGACGCCGCGCTGGCCGCGGCCGGCTGGCAGGTCGTCCGGGTCTGGGAGCATGAGTCGCTCGACGCGGCGATCGCTGCCGTGGTGGCCGCCCTCAATGGCAGACTTACCGGCAGGGCAGCCCCGGACAGCCCGGGCTGACCCACATTTCATCGGGGACAACATCATGCGCGTCTACCTGCCGGCCACGGTCAGCATGCTCGACTCGGTCCTGCACGACGCTGAGATAGGCCCGGCGCCAGTCCGGGCGTTCGCCGTCACGCCCGCGCTGCGCGAGTGGTACGCCAGCGGTGACCTGGAAGAACTTGAGTACGTCGCGATGATGCACGCGGCCCGCGCCTCGCTGCGGCTGCTGCTGGCCGACCCCGCCGCGCCGCGCCGCCGGGTGGTGCTGGCCGCAGACGTGCCGGAGGAGCAGGTGGATGCCAAGGGCGGTTTCGACGAGCCGACCCTGGTCCAGCTGTCCGCGCCGGTCCCGCTGGCCCGGGTGGCCTCCGGGCACGTTGACGACCGGGACGCGGCGGACGACATCGGGGCCGCGTCGGCCGCACTGCCTGCGGCCGACTCCGGCGACGACGACGCCCAGTTCCTGGTGGACAGCGCGGAAGGGCACGAGCTGCTCTGGTTCGCCACCCAGGAACTCCGGTACGTCGGCGACGAGTAAGCCCCGCCCGCCGCGCAGCTGGCTGATGGCAGCACGCGCGTTTGAGTTAGCCTAACCTAGGTTAGGCTAACTCCGTGTATTTTGACATACTGACGCTGCGCGTGCTCCGCGACCAGCCCCGGCATGGGTACGAGATCAAGAAGCAGGTCGAGCGGATCCTGGGCGGCCGGTCCATCAATAACAACGTGCTCTACCCGGCGCTGCGCCGGTTCGAGGAGCAGGGCGCGATCGAGCGGGTCGCCGCCGAGGCCGACCCGGGCCGTCCGCCGCGCAACGTGTACCGGCTCACCGACACCGGCCACGACCTGTACCAGTCGATGATCCGCGACGCCGATCCCGCGCTGCTCACCGACGAGAACGAGTTCCAGATGCGGGTGTCGTTCTTCGCTGACCTGCCGCCCGGCGACCGGCTGCGGATCATCGCGGTACGCCGGGACATCGTCCAGGCCCGGATCGGCCACCTGGACTCACTCCGGCCGGACGCCCAGGCCGAGCCGTGGGGGCTGCGGGTGATGGACTTCGGCCGGGACGCGGCCCGGCACGAGCTGAGCTGGCTGGACGATCTGGCCGCGGCGGCGGCCGCGGGCGTGCCGTGACCGCCCGCGCCCCCGCCGGTACCGGGCGGCCGCGCGTCCCGGAGAGCGTGCTCCAGCTGGTGCTGCTGGCCGGCCCGATGCTCTCGATGATCGACTCCTCGGTGGTCAACGTGGCCGTGCCGGTCATCGTCACCGACCTGCACACCACGCTGGCCACCGCGGCCTGGGCGCTCAGCGGTTACCTGCTCGGCCTGGCCGGTGGGCTGGCCGCCAGCCCGTGGCTGGCCCGGCGGTTCGGCACCGTGCCCGCCTACCAGGCCGCGCTGGCCGGCTTCGTGCTCGCCTCGGCCGCCTGCGCCATGGTGCCCAGCCTGAGCCTGCTCATCGCCGCCCGGGTCGTGCAGGGCCTGCTCGGCGCGCCGATGGTGCCACTGGCCATGGGCCTGCTGCTGGGCCGGGACGGCGCGGCCCGGACCATGCCGCCCAGCGCGGGCATCATGCTGTTCGCCGCCCCAGCCCTCGGGCCGGCCCTCGGCGGCCTGCTGATCGGGGCGTTCGGCTGGCGGTCGGTGTTCCTGATCAACGTGCCGATCGGGCTGGCCGCGCTGGCCGGGCTGCGGCTCTACCGCCGGGCCCGCGGCGGGCCGGGCGGCGACCCGGCGGCCCGGCTCGACCTGCCCGGCCTGGCCCTGCTCAGTGCCGGCCTGGGCCTGGCCACCTACGGCGCCAGCCAGGGCCCCAGCCACGGCTGGCTGTCCGCCGCGTCGGCCCCGGCCTGGCTGGGCGGGCTGGCCCTGATCGGCGGCTACCTGCTCTGGTACCGGGGCCGGCCGGGCCGCGGTGCCAGCGCCGCGGTCAGCCTGAGCGTGCTCGCCGCGCCGCGCCGGGCGCTCACCCTGGCCCTGGCCTGTGTCGCCAGCGTGGTGCTGTTCTCGGTGCTGTTCCTGGCCCCGGTCTATCTGCAGGACATCCAGCACCGCACGGCCGGCCTCACCGGCCTGGCCCTGCTGCCGCAAGGCGTGGTCATGGGCCTGGCCAGCTGGCTGGGCAGCGCGGCGATCGAGCGCGGCCGGGGCCGCCCAGCGGTCATCGTGGGCAGCGTGGTGGGCGGCCTGGCCCTGCTCGCCGTGGCCACGCTGAGCATGCTGCTGCTCGGCCCGGCCACCCCGGTCTGGGCCAGCGCCGCGCTCTTCTGCGGGCGCGGCGTGGCGCTCGGGCTGACCGTTCAGCCGCTGGTCATGGAGCTGGTCGGGGATCTGCCCGCCGACAAGCTGCCGGACGCCAACACCCTGTTCAGCATGACCGAACGCCTGTCGGGCTCGTTCGGGATCGCGCTGCTGGCGACGTACTACGCGCAGCGGGTCAGGATCACCGGGCTGCCGATCGCGGCCTTCCACGACTGCGTGCTGGTGCTGGCCGCGGCCTCCGCCGCAGGCGCGCTGGCCGCGCTGGGTCTGCGGCGTGGCACGATGGGCACACCGCCAGGATGAGACCTTGCTCCGGGGAGACCCTCATGGATGCCGTCAGCACCGTTCCGCAGCCCAGCAACGAGCCGGTCCGGCCGTACTCACCCGGCAGCGCCGAGCGTGCCGCGGTCGAAGCCAGGATCAAGGAACTGGCGGCCAGCCCGGCCGAGCTGACCATGACCGTGGGCGGGCAGCAGCGGATGGGTGGCGGCGAGCGGATCCCGGTGGTCCAGCCGCACAACCACGCGCACGTGCTCGGGCACCTGGCCAACGCTGCGGACGCCGACATGGCCGCCGCGATAGACGCGGCCGCCGCCGCCGCCCCGGCCTGGCGGGCGATGTCCTTCGACGACCGGGCGGCGATCTTCCTCAAGGCCGCCGACCTGCTGGCCGGCCCGTGGCGGGCCACCATCAACGCGGCCACCATTCTGGGCCAGTCCAAGTCGGTGTACCAGGCCGAGATCGACGCCGCCTGCGAGCTGATCGACTTCTGGCGGTACAACGTGCACTTCGCCCGCCGGCTGCTGGCCGAGCAGCCATCATCCGCCCCGGGCGAGTGGGACCGGATGGAGTACCGGCCGCTGGAAGGCTTCGTGCTGGCCATCACCCCGTTCAACTTCACCTCGATCGCGGCCAACCTGCCCACCGCGCCGGCGCTGCTCGGCAACGTCGTGCTGTGGAAGCCGTCGCCCACCCAGCAGCTGTCGGCGCACTACACGATGCGGCTGCTGGAAGCGGCCGGGCTGCCGCCCGGTGTGATCAACCTGGTCACCGGGGACGGCCAGGCGGTATCCCGGGTCGCGCTGCCGCACCCGGACCTGGCCGGCATCCACTTCACCGGCTCGACCGGGACGTTCCAGCACCTGTGGCGCACGGTGGGCGAGAACATCGCGGGCTACCGCGGCTACCCCCGGCTGGTCGGCGAGACCGGCGGCAAGGATTTCGTCATCGCACACCCATCGGCCGACCCGGACGTGCTGTCCGTGGCGCTGCTCCGCGGCGCGTTCGAGTACCAGGGCCAGAAGTGCTCGGCCGCGTCCCGGGCCTACGTCCCCCGCTCGGTGTGGGCCCGGATGCAGGACTCGTTCCTGGCCCAGGTGGACTCGCTGACCATGGGCGACGTGTCGGCCGACCTGTCCCTGTTCCTCGGCGCGGTGATCGACGCGCGTGCCTTCCGCAAGCTGTCCGACGTACTGGCCAGCGCGCCGGACCGGCCGTCGATCCGGGTGCTAACCGGCGGGACCGCGGACGGGTCACAGGGCTACTTCGTCCAGCCAACCGTGCTGGAGTGTGCTGACCCCACGGACGAGGTGTTCCGCACCGAGTACTTCGGCCCGATCCTGGCCGTGCACGTGTTCGACGACAGCCGGTACGCCGAGGTGGTGGCCCAGGCGGCCAACGTCGCCCGGTACGCGCTGACCGGCTCGATCATCGCCCAGGACCGGGCCGCGATCGCGGCCGCGGCCGAGGCGCTGCGGTACTCGGCGGGCAACTTCTACATCAACGACAAGCCGACTGGCGCGGTGGTCGGCCGCCAGCCGTTCGGCGGGGCCCGGGCCAGCGGCACCAACGACAAGGCGGGCTCGATCTGGAACCTGACCCGCTGGGTGAACGCGCGGGCCATCAAGGAACTGTTCGCCCCGCCCACCGACTACCGCTACCCCCACATGGGCTGACCGGACCGGAACCTGGTCCCAGGCAGATCGTTGGCGTCGTACACGACGATGAAGGGCATTTACTCAGTCCTCGCCAAGTTCCTCGCCTAGCGCGGTCAGATCCTCCGCGAGCGCGGCCTGATCGTGACCATGCATGGGCGCGGCACCTTCGTCAACGAGCGCCCGGCCGCTGGCTGACCAGGTTTGGCTGGCTTTACTGTCATGACATGACCGTGGTTCCGCGAGTGACGTGGCTGCCGGAGTGCTCTGTCGCGGCGCTCGGCGAGGCCCTGCGGGTCGTGGCGCCGGAGCTGAGCGGGTACCCGGTCACGGTTCCTGGGCGGCCCGGCAAGCAGGACCCGCAGTGGCACTCGGGCAGCGAGGCCCTCGGTGACCAGTTCATCGTGAAATTCGCCTGGTCGTGTCCTGCCGCGCTCCAGCTGGCGCATGAGATCGCCATCCTGGCCGCGCTCGCCCGCGATCCCGCGGTCCCGTTCCTGCCCGAGGTCGTCGCCGCCAGCACCGACCCGCTGCTCCTGATCACCAGGCGCGTGCCCGGGACATCCCTGTTCGACGTCGCCGGCTCGATCGGCCCGGACCGCGCGGCCAGGCAGCTCGTGCGGTTCCTGGCCGCCCTGCACCACCCGGCCACCCGCCAGCGCGCCGAGACCGCCGTCGGCCCGCTCACCGGCCCGGTGCTGCCACCCGCCACGACCGCGACCTTGCGTGACCGGCTCGGGACGTGGATCCGGCCCGATCAGCACCGGACCGTCATCCGCTGGTGCGACTGGGCCGACGCCGTGCTCGCCTCGCCTGGCCCGGCCGTGCTCGTGCACGGCGACCTGCACGGCGACAACCAGGTATGGGACCACGACCAACTGCGGCTGGTGGTGGACTTCGCGACCACCGGAGCCGCCGAGCCCGAGTACGAGCTGCGCGCCTTTCCCGGGCCCGGGATGGGCCCCGGCCTGGAACTGCTGACCGCAGTCGTGCACCGCTACCAGCAGGCCACCGGACGGAAGCTATCGGCCGACCGGCTCATGGCCTGGAATCTGCGCCAGGCCCTCGGCGACACGCTGTGGCACAGCGAAGCCGGCATCCCGCTGAACGACCACCGCACACCACCGGAGTGGGTCGACGACCTGGCCGCGCGCTTCAGCGCACTCGGCATCGATCCCTGAGCCGCGTTCTTAGCCGGATCTGGCCGGTCCCGTCGCGCTACGCTGACGGCGGTGCCCCGCCGAGACCAACCCCCGGAGGCTGCCATTCACCGCCTGGTTCTGTGGAATATCGACCTGACCCTGCTCGATGTGGGGCGGGTCACCCGGGGCGCGTATGTCGAGGCGTTCCGCGCGGTCACCGGGCGGCCGCTGATCCAGTTGCCGCAAGTGCCAGGCCGGCTGGAGTCGGAGATCTTCTTCGACGCACTCGCCTTGAATGGTGTCACGGTCGCTTATGGCCCGGCCAGCGAAGAACTGCTCGCCCGGTTCAGCCACGAGCTGGCCAGCGCGCTGGCCGCGCGGCGGGACCAGCTCACCGAGCAGGGGCGGCTGCTGCCCGGCGCCGCCGAGGCGGTGGCCGACGTGGGCGGCCTGCACGGCGTGGTGCAATCCGTGCTGACCGGCACCATCCGGCCCAACGCGATCCTGAAGCTGCGCGCGTTCGGCCTGGACCGGTTCTTCGACACCGAGGTGGGCGGGTACGGCTCGCAGGTGTACCCGAAAGGCGCGCTGCTGCTGATGACCCGGACCCGGGCGGCCGAGAAATACGGCGTCCCGTTCGGCGAGGACGCCACCGTGTACATCGCCGACTCGACCCGGGACATCGAGGCGGCCCGCACTGGCGGGGCCCGCTGCCTGGCCGTGGCCAGCGGCCGGTCCTCGGTCAGCGAGCTGCGCGCGGCCGGCGCCGACGCGGTATTCAGTGACCTGACCGACACGGCCGCCGTGGCAGCCGCGGTGGACCGGCTCACCCTGGCCGCCGCTGGTTAACCTCCGCGGCGTAGGTTGACCCCCGTGTCTGAGGACGGGGCGCCGGATGGTGTCCCTGCGCAGCCTGCGGCGACGCCCGCCGTCTCGCTGCGCACCATCGCCCGGGAATGGGGCCGGATCGGCTGCATCGGCTTCGGCGGGCCGCCCGCGCACATCGCGCTGCTCCGCCAGCTCTGCGTCGAGGACCGGGGCTGGCTGCCGGCCAGCGAGTTCGAGGACGGCATCGCCGCCTGCAACCTGATGCCCGGCCCGGCCTCGACCCAGCTGGCCATCTTCTGCGCCTGGCGGCTGCGTGGTGTCGCCGGGGCGCTGCTCGGCGGGCTCTGCTTTATCGTCCCCGGCCTGATCGTGATCCTCGCCCTGTCCACCCTGTTCCTGGCCAAGCACCCGCCGGGCTGGATCCGCGGCGCCGCCGACGGGGCCGGTGCGGCCGTGCCCGCGGTGGCGGTGGCCGCCGCGATCGGCCTGGCCCCGGCCTCGTGGCAGCGCATTACCCGCTCCGCTACGAGTGAGCGCGTATCCCATGCCCGCTGGATCGGCTACGCGCTGGCGGGTGGGGTGGCGGCGGCCACTGTGGGGCCGTGGCTGGTCCTGGTGCTGGCCGCGTGCGGGCTGGCCGAGGTCGCGCTGGCCATGCCGCGCAACCGCCCGGACCGGCCCGCCGGGAGACCGGGCCGGGGTGCGCTGCTGCTGCCGCTGGCTGCGGTGCCGGCCACCGGCGGGCTGCTCGCGGTGGCCTGGGTGGCGGTCAAGGTCGGCGCGCTGTCCTACGGCGGTGGCTTCGTGATCATCCCGCTGATGCAGCACGACGCGGTGCACACCTACCACTGGATGACCGCCGCGCAGTTCCTCGACGCGGTCGCGCTGGGCCAGGTCACCCCGGGGCCGGTGGTGCAGACCGTGGCGGTGGTCGGCTACGCGGCGCACGGCGCGGGCGGCGGGCTGCTCGCCTCGGCGGTCGCGTTCACCCCGTCGTTCGTGTTCGTGCTGGCCGGCGGCCGCTATTTCGGCCGGCTCCGGGCGGATGCCCGGGTGCAGGCGTTCCTGACCGGGGCCGGGCCCGCCGCCATCGGCGCCATCGCCGGGGCGGCCATCCCGCTCGGCCTGGCCCTCGGCCATCTGTGGCAGGCCGGCCTGCTGGCCGTGGCCGCGCTGTGGCTGATCGGGCTGCGCCGCGGCGTGGTCAGCGGCATCGCCGGGGCGGCCGGGCTCGGCATGCTGGCCTTCCTGGCCGGGGCACCAGTGGGATAGATCACCTGGTCCGCTGCGCGCGGGCACATTGCGCGACCCGGGCTGACCCCCGATGCTGGGCCCTATGCCACGAGACGAGGACGTCACCGCGCTGCTCGGCGCCGGGTACGGCACGGTGCTCTGGGAACCAGGTCCCGAGGTCATCGAGCAGGCCCAGATCACCCGGTACCAGCGCTGGCTGGCCGGGGAGCGGGGCGTGCCGACCGGCGGTTACGCCGAGCTGTGGGAGTGGTCGGTGGCCGAGCCCGCGGCGTTCTGGGACTCGATCTGGGACTACTTCGGCGTGCTCGGCGAGCGCGGCACCGGCCCGGCGCTGACCGGCCGGCTGCCGGACGCCGACTGGTTTTCCGGCGCCCGGCTGAACTACGCGCGGAACGCGCTGCGGATGGCCGAGACCGATCCCGGCCGGGTGGCCGTCATCGCCGCCGCCGAAGACGGCGAACCGCGCCGCATGACCTATGGCGAGCTGGCCGCCGAGGTGACCAGGGTCCAGGCCGCGCTGCGCGAACTCGGCGTGACCAGAGGCGACCGGGTGGCCGGCGACCTGCCGACCGTGCCCGAGTCGCTGATCGCCCTGCTGGCCACGGCCAGCCTCGGCGCGATCTGGTCGTCCTGCTCACCCGACTTCGGCGCGCACAGTGTGATCGATCGATTCGCCCAGATCACCCCGAAGGTACTCGTCGCGGTGGCTGGTTACCGCTATCACGGACGGGCGTTCGGCCGGGAAGACGCCCTGGCCGAGATCATCGCCGGGCTGCCCGGCCTGGGCGCGGTCATCATGGTGGGCGGCCCGGCTGCCGGACTGGCCGAGGGGCCGGTGACCGCGGCGGTGCAGGCCGCCGGGGCCAGCCTGCTGGACTGGGCCGAGCTGCCCGCCACGGCCGGGGGCAGCCTGGAGTTCGATGCGGTCCCGTTCGGGCACCCGCTGTGGGTGCTGTACTCGTCCGGCACCACCGGGCTGCCCAAGGCGATCATGCACGGGCACGGCGGGGTCGTGCTGGAGCACCTCAAGGCGCTGTCGCTGCACCAGGATCTCGGGCCGGACTCGGTGTTCTTCTGGTACACCACCACCGGCTGGATGATGTGGAACTACCTGGCCGGCGGGCTGCTGACTGGCGCGACCGTGGTGCTCTACGACGGGAGCGCCACCTACCCGGGCACCGACGCGCTCTGGCGGCTGGCCGCCCGGACCGGGGTGACCTACTTCGGCACCGGCGCGCCGTACCTGCTGGCCTGCGCTAAGGCCGGACTGTCCCCCGGCCGTGAGCTGGACCTGTCCGCGGTGAGCGGCATCGGCTCCACCGGGTCGCCGCTGCCCCCGGAGGGTTTCGACTGGGTCTACCGGGAGGTCGGCGCGGACCTGCTGCTCGGCTCGTTCTCCGGCGGCACCGACCTGTGCACCGGGTTCGTCGGGCCGTCGCCGCTGCTCCCGGTGCGGGCCGGCATCATCGCCGGCCGCTGCCTGGGCGCCCGGGTCGAGGCGTTCGGCGAATCCGGCCAGCCGGTCACCGGCCAGGTCGGCGAGCTGGTCATCACCGCGCCGATGCCGTCCATGCCGGTCGGCTTCTGGAACGATCCCGGCGGTGAGCGCTACCACGCCAGCTACTTCGCCGCCTACCCCGGGGTGTGGCGGCACGGCGACTGGATCACCGTGCTGCCGGACGGCGGCTGTGTGATCTACGGGCGTTCGGACGCCACGCTGAACCGGGGCGGCGTGCGGATGGGCACCAGCGAGTTCTACCGGGTGGTGGAGCGGCTGCCCGGGATCACCGACAGCCTGGTCGTGGACACCGGGCAGCTGGGCCGCCCGGGCCGGCTGGTGCTCTACGTGGTGCTGGCCGAGGGCCGCACGCTGGATGACGAGCTGACCGGGCGGATCCGCGGCGCGCTGCGCGGCGAGCTGTCCCCGCGGCACGTGCCGGACGAGATCCACCAGGTGCCCGGCGTGCCGCGGACGCTGTCCGGCAAGAAGCTCGAGGTCCCGGTGCGCAAGATCCTGCTCGGCACCCCGGTGGCCCAGGCGGCCGACCCGGACGCGCTGGCCAACCCGGAGGTCCTGGCCCTGTTCGCGAGCCAGGCTGACCCCGCGTACAGTCAGGACGAGGTGCAGCGCGGCAAGAAGGGTGACTAAGGGAGACGGGTGACAACACCACAACGGCGTGGTGCGGGCGGATCCAGTTCAGCCTCTTCAACGCGGCTGGCTTCGCCGAGCCCGCGCAACTTTGGCGAGGAAGGCGGCCTGCTCACCTACGGCAGCTACCTGCGGCTGCCTGAGCTGCTGGCCCAGCAGGTGCCGCAAGCCGACCCGCCCGCGCACGACGAGCTGCTGTTCATCACCGTGCACCAGGTTTACGAGCTGTGGTTCGGGCAGCTTCTGCACGAACTCGAGGCGGTCCGGGACGCGATGACCGCCGGCCAGACCTGGCGGGCCCGGCACCTGCTGCGCCGGGTGCATGCGATCAGCCGCCTGCTGATCGCCCAGGTGGACATCCTGGAGACGATGACCCCGCAGGACTTCCTGGAATTCCGCGCGCTGCTCTCCCCGGCCAGCGGGTTCCAGTCGGTGCAGTTCCGCGAGCTGGAGTTCCTGTCCGGGCTCAAGGATGAACGGTACCTGGCCCGGTTCCGCGGGGAGACCGAGGCGGAACGCGGCCGGCTGCGCCGCCGGCTGGCCGAGCCGGGTATCTGGGACGCGTACCTGGCCCTGCTGGCCGCCCGCGGGCTGCCCGCCGGGTCCGACGCGGAGGTGCTCGACTCGCTGGCCATCGTGGCCCGGGACCGGGCCCAGTACGACGACCTCTGGCAGCTGGCCGAGGATCTGCTCACCCACGACGAGCTGGCCGGGCTGTGGCGGGCCCGGCATGTGGCCATGGTGGAGCGGCAGATCGGCACCAAATCCGGCACCGGCGGGTTAACCGGGGCGCCCTACCTGCGGTCCCGGGTGCCGATTCACTACTACCCCCTGCTGTGGGAACTGCGGGACATGCTGTGACCACTTGGAGCGTGACTACATATGTCGGGTAACCGGGATGGGCTGCTGGCCGAGGCGGCCGAACTGGCCAAGGCGGCCGGGCCGGGCGAGGCGGGCGGGGTAGGCGTCGGCGACCTGCTGGCCTATCTGCGCGCCTACTACCGGCACGTCCCGGAGGAGGACCTGGTCAGCGCGGGGGCCGGCCCGGTGGCCGCGGTGGCCATGGCGCAGGCCCGGCTGGCCGCCGACCGGCCGCAGGGCCGGGCCCTGGTCCGGGTCGGCCAGGGCGGCGCGATGGCCGCGTTCGACCCGGCCAGCACGGCGATCGGCATCATCACCGACGACATGCCGTTCCTGGTCGACTCGGTGACTATGGAGCTGGCCCGGCACGGCGTGACCAGCTACCGCGTCGTGCACCCGCAGTTGCTGGTCCGCCGGGACGTGGCCGGGGCGCTGCGCGAGGTGGTCGGCCCGCTGGACGCCAGCCGGAGCGGGCACGACGAGCAGGCCGAGTCGTGGACGCACATCGAGATCGACGGCCGGGCCTGCGACGTGCCGCTGCCTGGGCTGGAGAAGGACCTGCACCGGGTGCTGCACGACGTCCGGGTCTCGGTCGAGGACTACCCGCGGATGCAGGCCAAGGCCACCTGGCTGGCCGACCGGCTGTCCGCCGAGGGGGCCAGCGCGCCGGCCGAGACCATCGCGCTGCTGCACTGGCTGGCCGACAACCACTTCACGTTCCTCGGCTACCGGGAGTACGACCTGGTGGACGACCCGGAGGAGATGTCGCTGCGGGCGGTGCCGGGCACCGGTCTCGGCATCCTGCGGCACGACCGGGCGGGCTCGAAGTCGTTCGGCGCGCTGCCGCCCGAGGTGCGCGCCCGGGCCAAGGAGCCGATCCGGCTCATCATCACCAAGGCGAACTCCCGGTCCACCGTGCACCGGCCGTCCTACCTGGACTACATCGCGGTCAAGCGGGTGGACGAGGCCGGGCAGATCAATGGCGAGTACCGGTTCCTCGGCCTGTTCACGCACGCCGCCTACCACGAGAGCATCACCCGCATCCCGGTGCTCCGGCGCAAGCTGGCCAGCGTGCTGGAGGCGGCCGGGCTGGCCGCGGACAGCCACGACGGGCAGGACCTGACCGAGATCCTGGAGGGCTACCCGCGCGAGGAGCTGTTCCAAATCATGCCGCAGGACCTGGTGCCGATCGCGCTCGGCGTGCTGGCGCTGCGCGAACGGCGGCAGACCCGGCTGTTCGTCCGCCGGGACCGGTACGGCCGGTACATGTCCTGCCTGGTCTACCTGCCGCGGGACCGGTACACCACCGCGGTGCGGCTGCGCGCCCAGGAGGTGCTCCGGCAGGCCTTCGGCGGGGTGGCGGTGGAGTACAGCGCGACCGTCGGCGACTCGGCGCTGGCCCGGCTGCACGTCGTGGTGCGGGCCGAGCCCGGCACCCGGCTGCCCGAGGTGAACACGGCCGAGCTGGAAGCCCGGCTGGCCGCCGCGGTCCGGTCCTGGGACGAGGACCTGGACGCCGCCGCGCACGAGCGGCTGGGCGAGGCGGAGGCCAAGAACCTGCTCGGCATCTGCTCGTCGGCCATCCCGGAGACGTACAAGGCCGACGTGCCTGCGGTGTACGCGCTGGACGATCTGACCCAGATCATCCGGATGCTGGAGAGCGGCGAGCAGGTCGCGTTCGAGATGTGGGAGGCGGAAGGGTTCTCCGGCGGGGTGCCGGTGGAGGACGCCCCGCCCGGCCGCCCGCTGGTCTGGCGGCTGACCATCTACCGGACCGGGTCCCCGATCACGCTGACTGACGTGCTGCCCCGGCTGCAGCACATGGGCGTCGAGGTGGTCGACGAGCACCCGTACGAGTTCAAGGGCCCGAGCCTGGCCACGCCGTTCTGGATCTACGACTTCGGGCTGCGCCGCGCCGGGTCCGCCGACCCGGCGGCGGTGCCCGCGCCGAGCGCGGTCAAGGGCCTGTTCGAGGACGCGCTGGCCGCGCTGTGGCGCGGGCAGATCGAGGACGACGGGTTCAACGCGCTGGTCCTGGACGCGCATCAGAGCTGGCGGCAGATCATGATGCTGCGCGCCTACGCCAAGTACCTGCGCCAGGCGGGCACCCGGTTCAGCCAGGACTATATCGAGCGGGTGCTGCGCTCCAACACCACGGTGACCCGGCTGCTGGTCCGGCTGTTCGAGTCGCGGTTCGACCCGGCCCGGCAGGCGGGCCAGACCGAGCGCAGCGAGGCCATCACCGAGGAGATCCGCGGCGAACTGGACGACGTCGCGGTCCTCGACCACGACCGGGTGCTGCGCGCCTACCTGGCGCTGATCCTGGCCACGCTGCGGACCAACTACTTCGCGGCGCCCAAGGGCGATCCCACCACGGTGCCGTACCTGGTGGTCAAGCTGGACGCGGCCCAGGTGCCCGACCTGCCCGCGCCGCGGCCGCAGTTCGAGCTGTTCGTCTACTCGCCGCGGCTGGAAGCGGTGCACCTGCGGTTCGCCGCGGTAGCCCGGGGCGGGCTGCGCTGGTCAGACCGCAGCGAGGACTTCCGCACCGAGATCCTCGGCCTGGCCAAGGCCCAGGAGGTGAAGAACTCGGTCATCGTGCCGTCCGGGGCCAAGGGCGGCTTCGTCTGCAAGCGGCTGCCGGACGCCGCCGACCGCGAGGCGCACCAGGCCGAGGTGCTGGCCTGCTACCGCACGTTCATCAGCGCCATGCTGGAGGTGACCGACAACCTGCAGGCCGGCCAGGTGGTGCCGCCACCCGGCGTGGTCCGGTACGACACCGACGACCCGTACCTGGTGGTCGCGGCGGACAAGGGCACGGCCACGTTCTCCGACACGGCCAACGAGATCGCCACCAGCTACGGATTCTGGCTGGGTGACGCGTTCGCGTCCGGCGGGTCCGAGGGCTACGACCACAAGAAGATGGGCATCACCGCCCGCGGCGCCTGGGAGTCGGTCAAGTTCCACTTCGCCACGCTCGGCGTGGACACCCAGACCACCGACTTCACCGTGGCCGGCGTCGGCGACATGTCCGGCGACGTGTTCGGCAACGGGATGCTGCTGTCCCGGTACATCAAGCTGCTCGGCGCGTTCGACCACCGGCACGTGTTCCTGGACCCGGCGCCGGACCCGGAGGCGAGCTTCGCCGAACGGGAGCGGCTGTTCGGGCTGCCCCGGTCATCCTGGGCCGACTACGATCAGGCGCTGATCTCGGCCGGCGGCGGGGTGTGGCCGCGCAGCGCGAAGTCGGTCCCGGTGTCCGAGCCGGCCCGCCAGGCGCTCGGCCTGGCCGAGGACGTCCGGGCGCTGTCCCCGGACCAGCTCATCTCGGCCATCCTGGCCGCACCGGTGGACCTGCTGTGGAACGGCGGCGTCGGCACGTACATCAAGGCCAGCACCCAGTCGGACGCCGACGCCGGGGACCGGGCCAACGACGCGGTGCGCATCGACGCCCCCGCGGTCCGGGCCAAGGTCATCGCCGAGGGCGGCAACCTGGGCGTGACCCAGGCCGGCCGGATCGAGTACGCGCTGGCCGGCGGCCTGATCAACACCGACTTCATCGACAACTCGGCCGGGGTGGACACCTCCGACCATGAGGTGAACATCAAGATCCTGCTGGCCGAGAGCGTGAGCCGCGGCGAGCTCACCATGGAGCAGCGCAAGCGGCTGCTGCAGGAGATGACCGACGAGGTCGGCCAGCTGGTGCTGCAGGACAACTACCACCAGAACCGGGCGCTGGCCTCGTCCCGGGCGCAGGCCGCGGAAATGCTGCACGTGCATAGCCGGATGATGCGGAAGATGGCCCGGGACGGGCGGATCAGCCGGCGCCTGGAGGTGCTTCCGGGAGACAAGGAAGTTGCCGAACGCCGGTCCGCGGGACTGGGGCTGACCACACCCGAGTTTGCAGTGCTGCTGGCACAGGTCAAGATCGGGGCTGAGCAGGAAATGCTGGCCTCGGCGCTGCCCGACGACCCGTACCTGCGGTCGGTGCTCACTCACTACTTCCCGGCGCCGCTCCGGGAGAAGTTCGCCGCGCAGATGGACGCGCACCCGCTGCGGCGGGAGATCATCACCACCGCGGTGGTCAACGACATGGTGGACCGGTCCGGGACCACGTTCCTGTTCCGGATGAACGAGGAAACCGGGGCGTCGGTGCCCGACCTGGCCGCGGCGTACCTGGTCGCCCGGCACGTCTTCGACATGGCCGGATTCTGGGCCCAGGTCGAGGCGCTGGACGGCCAGGTGGACGTGCCCACCCAGCTGGACATGCTGCTGGAGGGGCACAAGCTGACCGAGCGGGGCACCCGGTGGCTGCTGCACCACCGGCGGCCGCCGTTCGACATCGCGGAGACCATCGACTTCTTCTCCGGCGGGGTGCTGTCCGTCACGTCCGGCCTGCCCAAGCTGCTCACCGGCCGGGACCGGTCCGAGTTCGGCGAGCGGCTCGACTCGTTCACCGCCCGCGGCGTGTCCGAGGAGCTGGCCGGGTGGGTGGCCGGGATGGTGCCCGCCTACTCCGCGTTCGACCTGGTCGAGATCGCCGCGACGGCGGGCCGCAGCGTGGAGGAGACCGCCGAGGTCTACTTCGACCTGGCCGACCGGCTGCAGATCGCCCGGCTGCGGGACCGGATCACCGCGCTGCCCCGGGACGACCGGTGGAACACGATGGCCCGGGCCGCGCTGCGCGACGACCTGTACGCGGCGCACGCGGCCATTACCCAGGACGTACTCGAGGTGACCGGCCCGGGCCACCCGGAGGAGCGGCTGGGTGTCTGGGTGGAGCGGAACGAGACGGCGGTCAGCCGGGCTGCGCAGACGCTGACCGAGATCTGGGAGAGCGACCGGTTCACCGTGGCCATGCTGTCGGTGGCGGTCCGGGCGATCCGGACACTCGTGACGGCCAGTTCGCTTCCCGAACATCCTGGGTGAGTTGGCGGGCGATCGTCCTTTCGAATGCCCGCGCTCGCGTAGGCTTTCCCGCATGGCAGGTACCGATCCCGTAAATGAACTCTCGGAACTGTCGTCGACGCTCACCAGTGTGGAGTCCGTGCTCGACCCCGAGGCCATGCGGCGCGAAGCCGACAACCTGAGGGCCCGCTCCGCCGACCCCGGGCTCTGGGACGATCAGGAGAACGCCCAGGCGGTCGGCCGCCGGCTCTCCTACCTGGAGGGGGAACTGAGCCGGCTGGACAACCTGCGGCGGCGCCTCGACGACACCCGGGTGATGTTCGAGCTGGCCGACCAGGAGCACGACGAGCCGACCCGCGAAGAGGCCACCCGCGACCTGGCCGCGCTGCGCAAGGAGATCGACCAACTCGAGGTACGCACGCTGCTGTCCGGCGAATACGACGCCCGGGAGGCGCTGATCACGATCAACGCCCAGGCGGGCGGGGCCGACGCGGCCGACTGGGCCGAGGGGCTGCGGCGCATCTACCTGCGCTGGGCCGAGCGGCACGGGCACCCGAGCGAGATCTACGACACGTCCTACGCGGAAGAGGCGGGCATCAAGTCCACCACGTTCGCGATCAAGGCGCCGTACGCCTACGGGACGCTGCGCGGGGAGCACGGCACGCACCGGATGGTGCGCATCTCCAAGTACGACAACCAGGGCCGCCGGCAGACCTCGTTCGCCGGGGTGGACGTGATCCCGGTGGTGGAGCAGGCCGACCGCATCGACATCCCGGAAGACGAGATCCGGGTGGACGTGTACCGCTCCAGCGGCCCGGGTGGCCAGGGCGTGAACACCACCGACTCCGCGGTGCGGCTGACCCACCTGCCCACCGGGATCGTGGTGTCCTGCCAGAACGAGCGCAGCCAGATCCAGAACAAGGCGACCGCGATGGCGGTGCTCCAGGCCAAGCTGCTGGAGCGTAAGCGGGCCGAGCAGGCGGCCAAGATGGCCGAGCTGCGCGGCGACTCATCCGGCAGCTGGGGGACGCAGATCCGAAACTACGTGCTGCACCCGTACCAGAACGTCAAGGACCTGCGCACTGGCTACGAGACCGGGAATACGGCGGCGGTGATGGACGGCGAGATCGACGACTTCATCGAAGCCGAGATCAGGTGGCTGCGCAAGAACCCGACCGCGTGACCTTGGTGACCGCGCGCCGGGGCGGCGGCACCGGGCGGGCACTGGCGTTCGGGAAGATGGGTTTGGTTAGTGCGCGAGCTGCAGCGAGAGCGCGAGCAGCAGCAGGACGAGCAGGATGGCCAGGATGAGCGGCTTGCTCAGGTGGGAGTGATGGTGCACCTGGGCCCGTGCGGCCTGGCAGGCAGGGCAGCGGGCCTCGACCACAGGTCCCGCGCACTGCGCGCAGATCAAGTGTTCACAACTCACCTGGGTCCCTCCGGTCCGCGCCCGCCCGGGCCAGTTCTGTAGTGTTGGCCGCCGCGAGCCGCATTCCCCCCTAGACTAGCCCGTGGCCAAACCGGACAGTTCCCCAAGCGCCCGGACGGCCGTCTGGCAGCCGCGTCCGGCCGCCTGGTCCGCATTTTCGTCGAGCGAGTGATGGGCCCGTGATCCACTTCGATAACGTCACGAAGGCGTACCCGAGCCAGAGCCGGCCGGCGCTGGAGAACGTCACGATCGACGTCGAAAAGGGTGAGTTCGTCTTCCTGGTCGGCTCGTCCGGCGCGGGCAAGTCGACGTTCCTGCGGCTCATCCTGAAGGAAGAGAAGCCGACCGAGGGCCGGATCCACGTGGCCGGCAAGGACCTTGCCCGGCTGACCAACTGGAAGGTGCCCTACCTGCGCCGCCGGATCGGCTGCGTGTTCCAGGACTTCCGGCTGCTGCCGAACAAGAACGTCTACCAGAACGTGGCCTTCGCGCTGCAGGTGATCGGCAAGCCACGCCGGTTCATCCGCAAGGTGGTGCCGGAAGTGGTGGACCTGGTTGGCCTGGAGGGCAAGCACGACCGGATGCCGCATGAGCTGTCCGGTGGTGAGCAGCAGCGCGTCGCGATGGCCCGGGCATTCGTGAACCGGCCGATGATCCTGCTGGCCGACGAGCCGACCGGGAACATCGACCCGGCCACGTCCATCGGGATTATGAAGGTTCTCGACCGGATCAACCGGACAGGGACTACGGTCGTGATGGCGACGCACGACGCGGCGATCGTGGACTCGATGCGTAAGCGGGTCATCGAGCTGGAGTACGGCAAGATCGTGCGCGACCAGTCACGCGGGGTGTACGGCCAGGCGTACTGACCAGCTCAGCGGCCCTACCGCGGGCTGCTGACGGGGTCTGGGCGGTACCGGATACCGAGGAATTACCGAGGGATTCAAGCAACCATGCGTGGACAGTTCCTGTTTCAGGAGGTCTGGACCGGCCTCCGGCGCAACCTCACGATGACGGTTGCGCTGGTCGTCGTGGTGGCGATCAGCCTGTCGCTGCTCGGCACCGGGTTCCTGTTCGTCAAGCAGGTGGACAACACCCGGACCTACTGGCAGGGCCGCGTCCAGTTGTCGATCTACCTGTGCACCACGACCAGCGTGAGCCCGCAGTGCAAGCAGAACGGGCCGGCCACCCAGGCCGAGCGGCAGCAGATCTACAACGACCTGGTCTCGCTGCGCACGCACGGCGTGCAGCACGTCTACTACGAGTCGCAGGCGCAGGCGTTCGCCCGGTTCAAGCAGGACTTCGCTCACGACAAGTCGTTCTCCAGCCTGGTCACCGAGAACGAGATCCCGGATTCCTTCCAGGTCAAGCTGGCCAACGCGCAGGCCGACTACAACGTGGTGGCCGGCACCGTGCAGGGCCGCCCGGGCGTGGACAACATCGTCAACGTGCAGTCGATCCTGTCCAACTTCTACAAGCTGCTGAACGGCGCCCGGGACGCGGTCATCATCACCGCGATCATCCTGGTCATCGCGGCCATCCTGCTGGTCGCCAACACCATCCGGCTGTCCGCGTTCAACCGCCGCCGGGAGACCAGCATCATGCGCCTGGTTGGCGCCTCCAACTTCTACGTTCAGCTACCCTTCCTGCTGGAAGGAGTCATCGCGGGGCTGATCGGCTGGGTGATCGCGGCCGCGATGCTCGTCGCGGTCAAGACGATGGGCCTGGATGCGCTGCAGCAGTACTTCCCGTACAACGTGCAGCTCAGCCTGGCCGACCTCATCGAGGTCATCATCCTGGCCATGGTCATGGGAGTGCTGCTCTGTGGCGTCACGTCCTTCCTCACCCTCAGGCGCTACCTACGCGCCTGAGCCTGGCGGACGCTGAGCCATGGCATCCCCCACTTCCCGGCAGCAGCAGTCCACGGTTATCGCCCGTAACCGGCGGGCCAGGCACGACTACCACATCGAGGACACCGTCGAGGGTGGCCTGGTGCTCACCGGCACCGAGGTCAAGTCGCTGCGGGCCGGCCGTGCGTCGCTTACCGACGGGTTTGCCCAGATTCAGGATGGAGAGGTCTGGCTGCACGGGGTGCATATCCCCGAGTACACCCAGGGCACCTGGACCAACCATGAACCACGCCGGCCGCGCAAAGTGCTGTTGCACCGCAAGGAGATCGACCGGTGGTCCGCCAAAACGGCCGAACGCGGGCTCACCATTGTGCCGTTGGCGCTGTATTTTAAAGATGGGCGGGTCAAGGTCGAACTTGCCCTGGCTCGCGGCAAACGTACCTACGACAAGCGTCACGACTTGGCGCAGCGCGATGCCGCAAGGGAGGTGGAACGTGCCTTCCGGCGGCGGGGCTGATGGCGAAGCAGGCCGTGGCCTCCTACCGTAGACGTGGGGCGCACGCGGCTGCCCGCAAGCCCGTCACGCCCTTCGTCTCAGTAAAGCGTGATCCGCAGCCTGCCGTCGGCGGACACGCACCGCGCAGCGGCGGCGCCGGGGGAGTCGTGAGCGGCCTGCGCTCGAGGTCGCGGCAGCTCAAACTGGGGGCTGCCGGGCTGGTGGCTGCCCTGCTGGTGGTGGGCATCGCTACCGGCATCGTCAGCGGGGAGCCATCCGCCGAGCCAGCCGCGCAGAACTTCCTGCTGGCCTGGGCCCAGGGCCAGTACAAGGAGGCGGCCGCGCTGACCACCGGGCCGCCCGGCCCGGTGACGGTGGCCTTGCGCACCGCGTACCAGCAGTTGGGTGCGGCCGCCTATTACCTGTCGATGGGGCAGGTCAGTCAGCATTCCGGGGTCGCGACGGCCTATTTCCACGCCTCGGTGGACCTCGGCCAGGATGGGGCGGCCTGGGACTACACCGGCCATTTCACGCTGCGCAAGCTGTCCGGGTCCTGGAAGGTGGTGTGGAGCCCGTCGGTCATTAACCCCGGGCTGCGCCAGGGCGTGCGGATGGCCGTGGTGACCAAGATGCCGAACCGGGCCCCGGTGCTCGACGCGGGCGGCGGGTCGCTGATCCGGCCGTCGGCGGCGTGGATCGCCCAGGTCCGGCCGGGAGAATTGCCAGACCCGCAGGCCACCGCGACCGCGTTCGCCGGCGCGACCGGGCTGGACGAGGAACAGGTGCTCAGCGTGATCCGGGCCGCGCCGCAGTCGGCGCCGCTGACCCTGCTGACCTTGCCGCCGTCGATGTACGGCAAGCTGCGCCGCAAGCTGGATAAGGTGCCCGGGCTGACCGTGCGCCGGGTGTCCCGCCGCCTGTTCAGCAGCGTGGCCAGCGATGTGACCGGTTCGGTGGGCACCGAGACTGCGAAGACGCTGCAGGAGCAGGGCGTTTCCTACCGGCCGGGCACCACGGTCGGCGTGTCCGGGCTGCAGGAGGTCTACCAGCGCATGCTGGCCGGCTCACCGCAAACCATGATCGTGGCCGAGAACGCGGCCGGTCACCAGGTGGCCGTGCTGAAGAAGTGGGATGGGCAGCGCGGCACCCCGGTCCGCACCACCATCGACGGCGGCGTGCAGGCGGCCGCGGACCGGGCGCTGGCCGGCCAGTCCTCGGCCGCGGCCATCATCGCCGTGCAGGCGTCCAACGGGCACGTCCTCGCGGTGGCCGACCGTAACGCGGCCGGGGCACCGAAGATCGACCCGCTGAACGGGCAGTACCAGCCGGGCAACGCGTTCACCATCGTGTCCACCGCCGCGCTGCTGTCCAGCGGCAAGCTGACGCTGGACACCCCGATCCCGTGCCGGTCCAGCACCAGCGTGGGCCCCCGCACCTTCAGCAACGTGCCGCCCGCGCCCCGGCTCGGCTCGGCGCCGCCGTTCAGCAGCGACTTCGAGCAGTCCTGCGGGACCGCGTTCGCCACCCTGTCGCTCGGGCTGTCCGGATCCAGGCTGGCCAGCAGCGCCTCGAACTTCGGTCTCGGCCTGAACTGGAGGCTGCCGCTGAGCGCGTTCACCGGCTCGTTCCGGGCCGCGGCGACCCAGGCCGGCCTGGCCGCGAACACCGTCGGACAGCAGGGCGTCGAGGTCAGCCCGCTGGACATGGCCCTGGTGGCGGCCGGGGTGGACGCAGGCACCTGGCACCCGCCGATGCTGGTCACCTCGCCGCCCGACCCCGGGCTGAGCCCGCGCGCGGTGGCCGGCGCTGCGACCGTGGGGGACCTGCGCCAGCTGATGCGCGCGGTGGTGACCAACGGCGCCGCGAAGTCCGCCAACCTGCCCGGCCAGCCGGTCTCCGGGCAGGTCGGCACGGCCCAGGCCACCCCGGGCAGCAAGTGGTACGCGCACTGGTTCGTCGGCTACCGGGGCGGCGTGGCGTTCGCCGTGCTGCAGCTGACCAAGGGCCCGGCCGGCTCGGCGGTCCCGCTGGGCCGGTCGTTCCTGGCTGGTTTGGGCGGGTAAGGGCCAGGCCCGCGGCCACCGCCAGCGTCCACGGGGGTATCTCATCACCACGTGAGATGCCCGATGGGGCCCGCTCCGCGGGCAGCCATCGGGCCTCTTTTGTTTGCCGGGCCGGAATTCCGGTTGGCCAGCAGGCGTTCCGTCCAGTAGCGTCATCGGCGAGGCCACTGCGGCGGCTGGGTACGTTGACAACTCAACAGGGGGTGACAGGCTTCGACTTCAGTGGTTGAGCCAGGGGAAGCGAGCCGAGGACGGCGGACATAACCTCGTTAATCCTGTGACCGCACATCAATAAGTGCCAATGTTAAGCGCACTCACCTCGCCCTCGCGGCCTGACGCGAGTTAGGGGTTGTCAGCCCGGGAACGCCTCCGGCCCGGTGTCTGGCATCAGCTAGGAGGATCCACCGGTCGGCCCGGTCGCGGGGCCGAGCGGGACACTAAACAGCGACTGAGCCCGTCGGCGGCCTGCCTGCAGGACCGCCGGGGCCGAGAAAAGCGACGCAGGCTGCGCTCGGAGAAGCCCTGGTGATGTACTGAAGGACGCGGGTTCGATTCCCGCCACCTCCACTGACCGGCCCATGGCCCCGGCGACCACCCGTCGCCGGACGCCATGGGCCGTACTTGTCCCGGGCGGTGGCCGCGCCCAGCCGGCGGGCCGCGCAGTATCGGTGCGGCTGGCCAGAACCGGCACCTGACCGGCCGCGCCCCTCGCCTGATAATGCTTCGTGATCAAACGTCTGGTGTCGTAACAGCGACACTGATCGCTTGATCACGAACGGTTTTGCGCGGGCTAGGGCTGGGTGGCGGGGGCCAGGCCGGCCAGGCGGCACTGGGGGCGGGTGAGCCGGGACAGCTTGTCGTTGTGGCTGAACGCGCTCTTGCACATGGCTCGGGCCCTGGCCCCGCAGGTGTGGCTCACCGCGCCGCCGGTGGAGCTGACCACGGTCAGGTTGACGCAGCCGTCCCGGGACGGGCCGTAGCTGCTCTGGCCGGCCACCGACCACACGGCCAGGCCGGCCAGCACGGCCACCAGGACGACGCCGATCATGCCTAGCACCCACTTACCGCGTGGGCTGAGCGACTGACCGTAGTGGCCCGGGTTCCGGCCTGTCATGTATAGCGAGGATAAGGCAAACCCCCGGTAAAGGCGGTCCGGCCGGTGCCGGTGCCGGCCGATGGGGAAGTATGTCCATGTGACTGAGCCGGGATCAGCCGAACCGGGCGCTGGGCCGGGGTCCAGCCGGGACCGGTCAGATGGCGGCCGGCTGCAGCGTGGCTTCGAGCATGGGCTCGCGCTGGCCCAGTTGACCGTTCTGCTCCCGGTCGTCGTCCTGTTGCTGTCCGCGTTCGGCGCGTTCGTCTACGGCACCGTGGTTGTGATCCATTTCGTGTCGGACATCGCCAGCGAGCCGTTCGCGGTGCACAACCTGCGGCTGTTCCTCACCGAGATCGACCTGTACCTGATCGGCGCCACGCTGATGATCGCCGCGTTCGGTTTCTATGAGCTGTTCGTGTCCAAAGCTGGGCGCGGCGGGCGGGCGGCGGCCGCTGCCGCTGCCGGCCTGGCTGGAGATGGCCGACCTGGACGACCTCAAGGGCCGGGTCATCTCCATGATCGTCCTGGTCACGGCGGTGACCTTCGCCGACGTCCTGCTGGAGTTCCAGGAAAACGAACTCGACGTGCTGTACCTGGGCGCGGGGGTGGCCATCTTCATCGGGGCGCTCACCGTCTACCTGCGGTTCGGTTCGAGCCGCAATCGCGACTGAGCGACGCCGGTCTGGACACGCCGGAACCGGCTGCCTATCCTTGACTGTATGGTCAGTCAAGATTTTCGCACCACCGCGCCCACGACCACCGCGCCCACGGCCACCCCGGCCACGGCTACCGCCCCGGCGGCCACCCGTCCTGGATACCCGCCTGCCCCGCTGGATCTGGCCGGGATCCGCGAGGCGCTCCGCCCGTTCGGCCAGAGCAGGATGCTGCCCCCGGCCGCGTACGTGAACGAGGACGTGTTCGCCTGGGAGCAGCGGCACTTCTTCGGCGGCGGCTGGATGTGCGCGGGGCGCAGCGCGCAGACCCCGGAACCCGGCGACATGCGCGCCGAGAAGGTCGGCCCGGGCAGTGTGCTGATCGTCCGCGGCGACGACGGAGTGCTCCGCGGGTTCGCCAACTTCTGCCGGCACCGCGGCCACGAACTGCTGCCCTGCGGCGCGGCCAGCCAGCAGAAAGTAATCATCTGCCCGTACCACTCGTGGACCTACGGGCTGGCCGGGAACCTGCGTGCGGCGGCCGGCTTCAAGAACAAGCCGGGCTTCGACGCCAGCCAGTGGGGACTCGCCGAACTCCCGGTGCAGGAATGGCACGGGCTGGTGTTCGTGGACGGCTCCGGCCAGGCTGGGCCGCTGACCGACTCCCTCGGCACGCTGGACGAAGTGATCGCCGGGTACGAGGTGGAGCGGCTGGTGGTCCGCGGCCAGCACGATTACGAGGTCGCGGCCAACTGGAAAGTGCTCACCGAGAACTACCACGAGTGCTACCACTGCCCGCAGATTCACCCCGAACTGTGCAAGGTCAGCCCGCCCAAGAGCGGTGAGAACTACTCGGCTCCCGGTACCTGGGTCGGCGGCTGGATGGATCTGCGCGACGGGATGGCCACGATGTCGCTCGACGGCACCAGCGGGGGAGTGGCGTTGCGCAATCTGGACGAGCAGGGGCTACGGACGGTCATCTACGTCCAGCTGTGGCCGAACGTGCTGCTCAGCTTGCACCCGGATTATGTGATGACGCACCGGCTGACGCCGCTGGCCGCAGGCCGCACCCGGATCGAGTGCACCTGGGCGTTCGCCCCGGAGGCGGCGCAGGCGGCGGACTTCGACCCCGGCTACGCGGTGGACTTCTGGGACATCACCAACCAGCAGGACTGGCACGCCTGCGAGTCGGTCCAGCGCGGGCTGTCCTCGCCACAGGCCATCCCCGGGCCGCTGTCCGCCGAGGAGGACGCCGTCTACCAGTTCGTCACCATGGTGGCCCGTGGCTACCTGGGCGAGCGGGCCTGGAACCCGGGCAGCCCGGGCGCTTACCAGCCGCAGCCGGCCGGGGCCCGGTAGGCCAGGGCGGCACTCGGCCCGGGTCAGCCGTGTCCGGGGATACGCCGCGGCAGGGCCAGCACCAGCACCAGGGCCGCCGTGACGAACCCGATGTTGGCCAGCAGCGCTAGCTGGGCGCTGTGGCTGAATGCC
Source organism: uncultured Actinomycetes bacterium (assembly GCA_963834705.1). Lineage (GTDB taxonomy): Bacteria > Actinomycetota > Actinomycetes > Streptosporangiales > Streptosporangiaceae > RYN-230. The sequence goes on along the minus strand of CAWICV010000012.1, from coordinate 240,832 downwards.
ACGGCCACCGCGTTGGGCCCGGGGTGTACGTGCAGGCTGCCGAACAGCACGGTGCCGATCACCGCGATGCCCAGCGCGGTGCCGATCCGCTGCGCGGTGCCCAGGATGCCGCTGGCCGTGCCCGCCTCGGTGCGGGACACCGTGGCCAGTACGAAGTCCTGGTTCGGCGCGATCGTCATGCCGTTGCCCAGGCCGGCCACCAGCAGCGGGGCGACCAGGTACCAGCCGCTGGCCGCGGGGGAGGTGAGGTGCACCACCAGGGCGGTGCAGCCCAGGCCGATGATCACCAGGAGGCAGCCGGTGACCAGGACCATCCGGCCGAGCCGGGCGGACAGCTTGTCGCTCAGGGCCGAGGCGACCAGGCTGCCCACCGAGAACGGGGCGAGGACCAGCCCGGCGATCAGCGCGCTGTGCCCGAGGCCCTCCTGCCACAGGATGGACAGGGTGAAGAACACGCTGGCGAACCCGGCGAAGTAGACCACCGCGAAGATGGCCCCGGCCGAGAACGACATCTGCCGGAGCAGCCCCGGTTTGAGCAGCGCATCGCCACCGCGCCGGTCCACGGCCACCTCCCAGAAGCCGAGCAGCGCGAGCGCCACCACGCTGCCGCCCAGGCAGGCCCAGCACCAGGCCGGCCAGCCCACCTGCTCGCCTTCGACCAGCGGGATGAGCAGCAGCAGCAGCGCGGCGGTGAACAGGCCGAGCCCGGCCGGGTCGAAGCCGCGCCGGGCCCGGGCCGGCGAGCGCGGCAGCAGCCAGGCGGCCAGCGGTATGGTGACCGCGCCGATGAACAGGTTGACCAGGAACACCCAGCGCCACCCGTCGTGCGCCCCGGCGCCCGCGATGATCAAGCCGCCGAGCAGCGGCCCGAGCGCGGTGGACACCCCGATCGTGGCCCCCAGCATGCTGAACGCCCTGGACCGCGCCGGGCCGGTGAACGACAGCTGGATGGTGGCCGAGATGGCGGGATAGAACAGGCCGGCGCCGAAGCCCGCCACGATCCGGGCCGCGACGATCTGGCCGGCTCCCTGCGACACCCCGCAGGCCACGCTGGCCAGCGTGAACACGGTCAGCCCGATGAGGAACATCCACTTGTGCCCGAACCGGTCGCCGGCCCGGCCGGCCGGGACCAGGGCCAGGCCGTAGGCCAGCGCGTAGCCGGCCACGATCCATTCCAGGCTGGCCGACGAAGCGTGCAGGCCGGTCCGGATGGACGGCAGCGCGACGTTCACGATCGTGGTGTCGAGCAGGGCCATGAACGCGCCGACCAGCACGATCGAGACGGCTCGCCAGCCGCCCCCGGCGGGCGCGGCGGTGCCGCTGCCGGTAGTGGTGGCCCGGTCCGGGCCGGTGCTCGTGCTCACGTCTGCTCCCTGGGCCGGCTCGGGTGACCCGGCTCGCCGAAGTGCGGCCCACCCACTCCCTCGCGGAAGTCCGCGGCGATCTTGGGCATGCGCGCGATCAGCTCCTCGTGCCAGCGGATCTCCGCGGTCACCCGCTCGATCTGGTGCCGCAGCACCATCCGCTCCGATTCGTTGAGGTAGATGTCGGCGGTCTCCGCCCGGTGCCGCATCGAGGACCCGGCCACCCGCAGCCCGGCCAGCCGGTTCTCGGCGATCTGGGTCAGGACCTCCTCGGGCAGGTCCCGGGACTGGGTGAGGGCCAGGTCGAACGGGTCGTTGTGGTGGTCGAGCTGGCGCAGCGCCTGCTCGCGCAGCACGGACAGGGCCCGCCGTCCGTCCGTGGTGATCTCGTAGACGGTCCGTTCCGGCCGGTTTCCGACTCGTTCCGTGCGCACCTCCCGGACCAGGCCCTCGTTGGCCAGCCGTTTCAACGCGCCGTACAGCGATCCGACGTGCACGTCGGCCCACAGCTCGGCATGATCCGCCTGGGCCTGCTGGCGGATCTGATGACCATGCAGTGGCCCGCTCTGGGCGAGCGTGCCGAGGATGAACACCCGAATTGATGACACGCGATTACTCTCACACGACTAATCGTGTAAAGTCAAGCGGTGCGGACGCAGGGATTTGCCATCAGTGCGGTCAGAGTGGTCACCGGTGACCGCAAAGTCACCGCGCTGACGCGCTGTGCGCTACCTGCCCGGTCAGGCCAGGGCGGCTGGGCCGCGCTTGGTCATCTGCGCCGCGATGATGGCCCGCTGGACCTCGCTGGTGCCTTCCCAGATCCGCTCGACGCGCAGTTCCCGGTAGAAGCGCTCGGCCACGTTCTCGCGCATGTAGCCGCGGCCGGCGAAGACCTGCACGGCGCGGTCAGCCACCCGGCCGGCCATCTCGGAGGCGTACAGCTTGGCCATTGAGCACTGCGCGTGGGCGATCTTGACATCGTTGCCGCGGTCGATGCCGCGCGCCGTCTCGTAGACCAGGGAGCGGGCCGCGAACAGTTCGGTCAGGCTGTCGGCCAGCATCGCGGCCACGGTGCCGAACTCGCTGATCGGCCGGCCGGACACCTGCCGCTCCGTGGCGAACGTGGTCATCTCGCTGGTCAGCCGCTCGGCCGCGCCCAGGCAGCGGGCCGCCACCATCAGCCGCTCGAAGCGGAACCACTCGTAGGCGAACGTCATCCCGTCGCCTTCCGCGCCGATCAGGTGGCTGGCCGGCACCCGGACGTCGGCGAACTCGACGATCGGATGATGATGGCTGATCGTGTGCGAGTAGGCCGGGTTGCGCAGCACGGTCACTCCCGGGCTGGGCAGGTTGACCAGGAACATGGCGTGCTCCCCGGCGTGCGGCCCGTCGGCCAGCACGCCCTGGAAGAACGCGAAGTCCGCCGTGTTGTACGACGTCACGTGCCACTTCACGCCGTTCAGCACATACTGGTCCCCCCCATCGCCCGGCACCCGGCGGGCCGTTGCCCGCAGGCCGGCCACGTCCGAGCCGGCCCCTTCCTCGGTGATCGCGTAGCACTCCTCGCGCTCGCCCGCGACAGCCGGCCGGATGAACTGCTCGATCTGGTACGGGGTAGCGATGGGCGGCAGCCAGGAGGGCGGCGTGGCAGCCACCCAGCCGAGCGCGTTCGTCACCCGGCCCATCTGCTCCTGGACCAGCACCACCTGGAGCATGCTGCACCCGCCGCCGCCGAGTTCCCGGGGCATGTTGGTGGCGGAAAGGCCGAGCTCGCGAGCCCGCTTGGCGTGCCCGGCGGTCACGTCGGCCGGCAGTTCGCCGGCCTCCATCTCGGCCGTGACCTCGAACGGGATCAGCTCGTCCGCGAACGTGCGGGCCCGCGTCTGGATGGCCAGGTCCTCGTCCGACAACCCGTACACGCTGCACTCCTTTGGCTGGCCAGGGCGCACGACCGCGCCGCCTTCACCGGCACCTACCGACCTTGACTGAATGTTCAGTTTAGGCAAGAATCGGTCTCGTGCCAATGCCCTCCACTGGCCAGCCACCCGCCGCGGACGTCGTCGTCGTGGGCGGCGGGACGGTCGGCGCCTGGTGCGCCTACTTCCTGCGCCGGAACGGCCTCCGGGTCACCCTGATCGAGAAGGGCATCCTCGGCCAGGGCGCGAGCAGCCGGGCGGCCGGCGTGGTCCGGGCCCAGGGCGGCACCGCCGAGGCAATCCGGCTCGCGCACTGGACCCAGCGGTTCTACCTGCGGCAGCGTGATGAGCTCGGCATCGACTCCGGGTTCACCCCGCAGGGCTACCTGCTGCCCTGTTTCACCGAGGCCGAGGTCCCGGTGGCCCAGCAGCGGATGGCCATGCAGAACTCGCTCGGCCTCGACGTGGAGTGGCTCAGCCCGGACGAGGTGGACGAGCGCAACCCTACGCTGGCCCCCGGCCAGACGCTGGGCGGCACGTACTACGCGGCCGACGGCTATCTGCCCCCGCCGCGGAACGTGACCGCCTACACGGTGGCGCTGGCCAGCAGCGGAGTGGACGTGCGCGAGCGGGTCCGGTTCCACGGGCTGCTCCGCGACGGCGACCGGGTCACCGGCGTGCAGACCAGTGCGGGCCCGGTCACGGCCGGCTCGGTGGTGCTGACCGGCGGCCCCAAGCTGGCCGAGGTCGGCCGGCTGGCTGGGCTGCGCATCCCGGTCGGTGGCGCCCGGCACCAGGTCGCGGTGACCGAGCCGCATCCGGACCTGCACCCGTCCCGGGTGCCGATGGTCTTCGACCTGCCCTCCGGCCTGTACTGGCGGCCCGAGGAAGGCGGCCTGCTGTTCGGGATGAGCAACCCGGAAGAGCCGCCCGGCTGGGGCCAGCCGGTGGACGAGTCCTACCTGGCCCGGATGCGGTCCCGGCTGAACGTGCTGGTGCCGGTGACCGCCGGGCTCGGGCTGCGCCGGGTGTGGGCGGCCACCATCGAGTACACCCCGGACCACCTGCCGATCGCCGGCCCGGCGCTCACCCCGGACGGGAGCGCGCTGCCCGGTGTGTTCGTGGCCACCGCGGCGGGGCACGGCATGATGTGCGGCCCCGGCGTCGCCCGGACCGTGGCCGACCTGGTGCTGACCGGCTTCTCCGACGTGGTGGACACGGCTGGGCTTGGCCTGGACCGGTTCGACGAGCAGGGCCGCAGCAAGCTGTCCACCGACCCGATCGCGCTGCCGTTCCCGGAGCAGGCTTACCCGGACACGCTGTCCATCCCGTAGATCGCTGACCCGCCACCGAGAGGACCAGACCGCACCATGACCGAAACCATGCCGGTTACCCCGTTCCTGTCCGCCGCCGCGCTGCACGGCGAACTCGAGGACTGGGGCCCGCTCGCCGAGGCCACCGGTGAGCCCATGCATACCTCGGGCACCACCACCTGGGCCGACGGCGACCTGGAGATGGGCGTCTGGGAGTGCACCCCGGGCCCGTCGTACTGGAAGCTGGAGACCAACGAGGCCATCCACATCGTGTCCGGCCGGATGACGTGCACCCCGGACGGCGGCGAGCCACAGGACGTCGGCCCGGGGGACAGCGCCGTCTTCCCCCGCGGCTGGGCTGGGACGTGGCAGATCCACGAGACGATCCGGAAGCTCTACGTTCTTTTCTGAACGCCAGTACCCGCACGCTGATCCCGGGCCGGTGCACCGCCGTCCCGGGATCAGTCGTGCTGCTGGGCTAGTGTCGGCCGGGACGCGGGAGGAGCGTGCTGAATGGGGCGCAGGCACGATGTGGTGGTGGTCGGCGGCGGGCACAACGGACTGGTAGCCGCGGCCTACCTGGCCCGGAGCGGCCTCGATGTGCTGGTCTGCGAGCGGCGGCCAGTGCTCGGCGGCGCCGCGGTGAGCGAGCACCCGTTCGGTCCGGACTACACGGTGACGTCGCTGTCCTACGTCGTTTCGCTGCTGCCGCCGTCTCTGGTCAAAGATCTGGAGCTGACCAGGCACGGCTACCACGTCTACCCGCAGGGGCCGTACTTCGCGCCCCGCGAGGACGGCCGCTACCTGCGGCTGCCGGATGACCCGGCGGAGCGGCACGCGGAGATGGCCAAGTTCTCCGCCCAGGACGCGGACGCCTACCCGCGCTACGAGGCCCACCTGGCCGGACTGGCCCGCGTGCTGGGCCCGATGCTGGACGAGATCCCGCCCCGGCTCGGTTCCCGCCGCCCGGCCGACCTGTGGCGGCAGGCGCTGCTGCTGCGCCACCTGCGCGGGCTGGATGAGCGGCGCCTGGTTGACGTCACCCGGCTGATGGCGGCCAGCATCGCCGACCTGATCGAGGAGTACTTCGAGAGCGACGCGATGCTCGGCCTGCTGTCGGTGTCCGGGGTGATCGGCACCTGGGCCGGGCCGCGGTCGGCGGGCACCGCATACGTGATGCTGCACCACCACATCGGCGACACCGGCGGCCAGGCCGGCGCCTGGGGCTTCCCGCGCGGCGGGATGGGCGGGGTGACCGGCGCGCTGGCCGCGGCGGCCCGCTCGTTCGGCGCGCAACTGCGCACCGATGCCGAGGTGGCCCAGATCCGCACCCGGCCCGGCCGCGGGCCCGCGCCATCGGTGGCCGGGGTCACGCTGGCCAGCGGCGAGGAGATCGACGCGGGCACCGTCATCACCACCGCGCACCCGCAGATCTCCTTCCTCCGGCTGCTCGACCCGGCCGTGCTGCCGCCGGGCTTCGTCGCCGAGATCCAGCGCTGGCAGACCCGCAGCGGCACGGTGAAGATCAACCTGGCCCTGGACCGGCTGCCGGTGTTCGCCAGCCACCCCGAGCCGGACCCGCAGATCCACGGCGGCACGATCGTGCTGGCGGAGAGCCTGGACGACATCGAGACCGCGTTCCAGCAGGCGGTCAGCGGCCAGCCGTCGGCCCGGCCGTTCGCCGACATCTGCATCCCGAGCGTGTTCGACGACTCGCTGGCTCCGCCGGGCCAGCACGTCATGTCGATGTTCACCCAGTGGGTGCCGCATGGCTACGCGGCCGCCCCGGACGAGGCGGAACTGGCCGCCTACGCGGACCGGGTGCTGGCCCGGATGGACGCGGTCGCGCCCGGCTTCACCAGTTCGGTGCGGCACCGGCAGGTGATCGGGCCGCACCAGATGCAGCAGGAGTACGGCCTGGTCGGCGGGAACATCTTCCACGGCGAGCTCAGCCTGGGCCAGCTGTTCCACGCCCGTCCCGCGGCCGGCTATGCCGACCTGCGCACGCCGGTGGCCGGCCTGTACCAGGCTGGCTCGGCGACGCACGGTGGTGGCGGCGTGACCGGGATCCCGGGCCGCAACGTGGTGCACCAGGTGCTGGCCGACCGCCGGGTTGACCAGCTGCGCCGCCGGGCGTCGTCGCTGACCGCCGCGCTGCGCCACCGTGGTGACGGCTCGGGTATTTCCCCCTAATTGGCGCACCAAAAGCTGCCTGGCCATTCCCTGTGCCAACGCGCACGGGCCAGTCAGCGGCGTCTGACGGAGCCGGGTTAGCTGACCAGGCGGTGGCTGCCCGGGCGCGGGATGGCCAGGGCATCCACCGCCACCGCGCCGTGCGGGCCGCAGATCAGCGGGTTGATGTCCAGCCCGTCCAGCGCGTCGCCGAGCTCGGCCGCGAGCTGGGACAGGCCGGTGATGGCGGCCACGACCGCGTCCAGGTCGGCCGCGGGCTGGCCGCGCGCCCCGGCCAGCAGCGCCGCCACCCGGAGCTGGCCGATCATGTCCCGGGCCTGCGCCGGCCCGAGCGGGGGCAGCGCGACGGCCCGGTCCGCGATCAGCTCCACCAGCACCCCGCCCGCGCCCACCACCAGCAGCGGGCCCAGCTCGTGGTCCCGGGCCAGGCCCAGGGACAGCTCCGGGCCGGCCGGGATGGTCTCGCAGACCAGCGCCCGGCGGCCCAGCCGCTCGGCCAGGTCCTGGTAGGCCGCGGCCAGCGCGGCCGGGCCGGCCAGCCCGAGCACCACCCCGCCCGCGTCCGACTTGTGCGCGATCCCGGGCTCGTCGGTCTTCAGCACCACCGGGTAGCCGAGCTCCGCCGCGGCGGCCAGCGTCTCCTCCTCGCTGGCCGCGGTCCGGGTGCGGGCCACCGCGATGCCGTAGTCGCGGAGCAGGTCGGCCAGCGCGGACCCGCCCATCTGGCCCGCGGCCAGCACCGCGGTCCACCGGGCCCGCCGCGCCGCATCGATGGGCGGGCACGGCATAGCGGGTGCCGGGGCGCGCCCGTGCTGGAGCAGATGACTGAGCGCGAGCAGCCCGGTCCGGGTGCCCTCCAGCACCGGGATACCGTCCGCCCGCAGCCGCGCCGCGACATCCGGGTCGATGGCCGCGGGCAGGTTGCTCAGCACCACGACCGGCTTGCTGGTGTGCCCGGCCGCTTCGGTCACCGCGTCCGGGTAGGACTGGTCGCCGTCGTACTCGTGCACCAGGTCCACCGCCAGCGCCACCGCGGCCACCGCGGGGTCGCCGGCCAGCGCGGTCAGCGCCCCGGACAGCTGCTCCTGCGCCCGGGCCCCGGTGCCCCAGACGTCCAGCGGGTTGGCCGGCTCCAGCCCGGGGTCGAGCAGCCCGGCCAGCCGCGCCGTGGCCGGCTCGCCGATGGCCGCGAACGGCACCCCCAGCTCGTCGGCCACGTCGGCCACGTACGCGCGTTCCAGCCCGGAGTCGTGCACGGTGGCGATCCCGGTGCCGCCCCGGACGCGGCGGCCGATCGCGAACAGCTCCAGCGTGTCGGCCAGTTCGGCCAGGTCGCCGACCCGGTGCACGCCATAGCCGCGGGCCAGCGCCTCCCAGCCGCCGTCCGCGGCGGCCAGCGCACCGGAGTGGGCCGACACCATGGCCCGGCCACGCGCCGAGCGGCCCGCGGTGAGCAGCACCACCGGGATGTCCCGGGCCGCGGCGGCGGCCAGCACGACCCGTAGCCGGCCGGCGTCCCGGACCGCTTCCAGCACCAGCGCCAGCACCCGCGTCTCTTCTTTGCCCAACGCCCATTCCGCGTACTCGGCCGCGCTGGTGACGAGTTCTTGCCCGGAGGACACGGCCACCGTGTAACCGAGCCCACGCCGGGTGCGCAGCATGGCGGAGAACACCGACCCGGAGTGGGTGACCAGCGCGACCGGCCCGGCCGGCAGTGGGTCAGGTTCCAGGTAGCCGACCGCACGCAGCCCGCGGGTCACGTTCACGAACCCCATGCAGCCCGCGCCGCACACCGCCATGCCCGCCGTCCGGGCGGTCGCGGCCAGCCGGTCGCGCAGGCTGGGCTGGCCCGCCGGGCGCGGCCCCGGCGGGTCGAACGCGCTGCCGTAGATGACCGCCGACCGGTCACCGCGCCGGGCGGCCAGCGTGAGCTGCTCCTCCAGCGCGGTATCCGGTACGGCCAGCAGTACCAGGTCGACTGATTCCTCCGGCAGGTCAGCCAGGGATGGGTAGCACCGGGTCCCGGCGATCTCGCTGTGCCGCGGGTTGACCAGGTAGCTGCGCGGCGCGGGGCTGCTCCGCGCCATTTCGCTGATCATCCGCTGGCCCAGGCTGCCGTCCCGCGGGCTGGCCCCGACCAGCGCCACGCTGCGCGCCTCCAGCATCGCGCCGACCGCCGTCCGCTCGTCCGGCACCAGTGCCGTAGCGGCCGCGAGCGGTCCGCTCCCCGATTCCCAACCGCGTGGCTGAATCATTCAGGTGGTCCTGACCGCGTGGCTGAATCATCCATGTCGTAGGCGGGGGCGGCGCCGCCGATGGGTGAAACATCCATGTGGTGCGGAGGGGTGGGGCGGCGGGCCCCCGGCCCCCGGCTGTTACGACGCTGGAGCGAGCCGGGGGCGGGGGAGTCAGCGGCGGCGGCGCGCTGGTAGCGGCCGGTACCGGGGGAGTCAGCGGCTGCTACGACGGTGGAGCGAGCCGGGGGCGGGGGAGTCAGCGGCGGCGGCGCGCTGGTGGCGGCCGGTACCGGGGGAGTTAGCGGCGGCGGCGCGCTGGTGGCGGCCGGTACCGGATACTGGCGTTCAGCCGAAGAGGGGTTGGTCATGACCGCCGGGTGAGCCGGCGCACGCTGCCGGACCGCTTGGCCGCCTTCTGGTCGGCGATGGCCGCCCGGGCCGCCTGCCAGCCGGGGATGCCACACACCCCGCCGCCCCCGTGCGTGGCCGAGCTGCCGTAGTACATGCCGGCGATCGGGGTGCGGTAGTCGGCGTAGCCGGGCGCCGGGCGCATGTGGAACAGCTGCTCCAGGGACAGTTCGCCGTGGAAGATGTTCCCGCCGATCAGCCCGTACTCCTGCTCCATCTCGTACGGGCCGACGATGTCCCGGTGCAGGATGGACGCCTTGAAGTTGGGCGCGACCTCGTTGTAGCAGTCGATCATGCGGTCGGTGTAGGCCTCGAGTTCCGCGGTGTGCGGCTGCTCGTTCCAGTCCTGCGGCACCCACTGGGTGAACAGCGACATGATGTGCGTGCCCTCGGGGCTCAGCGTCTTGTCGAACGCGGTCGGGATCACCCCGTCGCTGAACGGCCGGGCGGCGGGCCGGCTCTCCCGTGCGTCCTGGAAGGCGCGCTCGATGTACTCCATGGTCGGCGCCATCTCGACCGAGCCGGTGTGGTGCTCCTGCAGGTTGGACCCGGGGTCGGCGGTGAAGTCGGGCAGCTCGGACAGGGCCAGGTTGATCTTCACCACGCCGCTGCGCGTCTTCCAGTGCTCGATGTCGGCGGTGAAGTCCGGCGGCAGGTGCGCCGCGCCGACGTGGTCCAGGAACGCGAGCTTCGGGTGCACGGTGGACACCACCACGCTGGCCCGCAGTTCGTCGCCGTTGTCCAGCAGCACGCCACGGGCCCGGCCGTTCTCGACGATGACCTTGGCCACCCTGGCGTTCAGCCGGACCTCGGCGCCCTGCTCGCGGGCGGCCGACTCGATCGCATCGGCCACCGCGCCCATGCCGCCTTCCTGGAAGCCCCAGTTGCCCAGGTGGCCGTCGCCCACGTCGCCGATGGAGTGGTGCGCCATCACGTACGCGGTGCCCGGCTCGTACGGGCCGGCCCAGGTGCCGATCACGCCGTTGACCGCCAGCGCCCCCTTCACCTGCGGGGACTCGAACCAGTCGTCGAGCAGGTCGGCGATGCTCATCGTCATCAGCCGGGTCACGTCGGCGATCGTGCGCACGTCCAGGCCGCGGTGCCGCCAGGCCAGCCGCAGCGTCTCGCGCAGCTCGCGCGGCTTGCGCGAGCCCAGGTTCGGCGGCACGGTGAGCAGCAGCGGGCCGAGCACGTCAGCCAGGCCGGCCAGCCAGGCATCCCAGCGGGGCATGGCGTCTGCGTCCTTCTTGGACCACTTGGACACCTCCTCGTGGTTGCGCTTGGCGTCGTCCGCGTACAGCTTGATCGAGCCGCCCTCCGGGAAGGCCTGGTAGTACGGGCCCATCGGGTAGATCTTGTAGCCGTGCCGGGGCAGGTCCAGGTCGTTGATGATGGTCGGCGGGAGCAGGCTCATCACGTACGACAGCCGGGTGACCTTGAACTCAGGGGCGTCCGGCCAGGGCGCCTCGGTGGTCGCCGCGCCGCCGGTCTTGCCGCGTCCTTCCAGGACCAGCGTGCGGGCTCCGGAGCGGGCCAGGTAGGCCGCCGCCACCAGCCCGTTGTGTCCCCCGCCGACGACGATCGCATCGTAGGTTCCGGCCTGTGTTGCGGCCATCTGTCCGTCCTCCATACAGGTGTGCTAAGACGTTCGCGGGAAGGTTCCCACGACATTGACTGAATGTTCAGTCTAGAAACCTGATACGGTTGCCACAAGAGGCCGGCGCCCAATCGGTCTCGTGGAGGCGGCGGATGAACGCACCGGAGTCACCGACCCGGATGCGCCGAGTGGGCGAGGATGTCCGCATGACTGAACGTGCTGGCGCTGCGGCCGATACCGCCGATCAGCGCCGCGAGCAGATGCTGCGCGCCGCCCTGAACGTGATCGAGGAGCGCGGCTTCCCGGATACCCGGATCGCGGACGTCGCGGCCCGGGCCGGAACCAGCCCAGCCCTGGTCATCTACTACTTCAAGACCAAAGACCAGCTGCTCACCGAGGCGCTGCGATACGCCGAGGACACCTGGTACGAGGCCGGCACCCGGCGGATGACGGCCATCCCCAGCGCGGCCGGGCGGCTGGAAGAACTCGTCGCAATGAACTTCCTGCCCGAAGCGGACACCGAGCCGACCACGTCGTGGCTGCTCTGGCTGGACCTGTGGGCGGCGTCGGTGCGGCTGCCCGAGGTGGCCAGCGTCCGGCAGAAGTTCGACGAGCGGTGGCGTGAGATGATCACCGCAGTGGTGCTGGCCGGGCAGGAAGCGGGCGAGTTCGGCCCGGTGGACGCGGATGATTTCGGGCTGGCCCTGTCCGCGCTGCTGGACGGGCTCGCGATCCAGGTCGCGCTGCAGGACCCGTCGGTCGGCCCGGCCCGCGCGTTCGAGGTGGGGATGCGATTCGCGGCCGGCCAGCTTGGTTTCGAATGGTCCGGGCGGTCGCCCGGTAGGTAAGCGTAAGGAGGCCCCGGTGGCCGGTGGACATATCCAGCTCGTCGCGCTGACCAAGCGGTTCACCGAAGTAGCGGTGGACGAGATCGACCTCACCGTGGACAGCGGCGAGTTCTTCTCCCTGCTCGGGCCCTCCGGCTGCGGGAAGACGACCACGCTGCGGCTGATCGCCGGCTTCGAGCAGCCCACCGCGGGCAAGATCATGCTCGACGGGACCGATATGTCCGGGGTACCGCCGCACAAGCGCAACGTGAACACGGTGTTCCAGAGCTACGCGCTGTTCCCGTTCATGTCCGTGTTCGACAACGTCGCCTTCGGGCTGCGCTACCAGAAGCTGCCCAAGCGCGAGATCGTCACCAAGGTGAACGAGGCGCTGGACCTGGTCGAGCTGCGCTCCTTCGCGAAGCGGCGGCCGGGGATGCTGTCCGGCGGCCAGCAGCAGCGGGTGGCGCTGGCCCGGGCGCTGGTCCTCGGGCCCGCCGTGCTGCTGCTCGACGAGCCGCTCGGCGCGCTGGACGCCAAGCTGCGCCGCTCGCTCAAGGTGGAGCTCAAGGCGCTCCAGGAGCGGGTCGGCATCACCTTCCTCTACGTCACCCACGACCAGGAGGAAGCGCTGACCATGTCGGACCGGCTGGCGGTGATGCACGAAGGCAAGATCGTCCAGATCGGCACGCCGCGGCAGGTGTACGAGGAGCCCGCGGACACCTACGTGGCCGACTTCCTCGGCGTCTCCAACCTGATGGAAGTGGACGTCGTGGAGCAGGGCCCGGGCACCCGGTGCTCGGTCAAGGTCGGCGATTCCGCGCTGGACGTGGAGCGCTCCGACGTGGCCGCGCTGGGTACCGCGCACGCGGTGATCCGCCCGGAGCGGGTGCGCATCGAGGAGCACAGCTCGGCCGGGCCGAACCGGATCCCGGGCATGGTGGAGCGGCTGGTCTTCCTGGGCGCGGCCACCCAGGTGCTGCTCCGGCTGGCCCCCGGCGCCCAGCTGCAGGCGCTGGTGCAGAACGACGGCGACCACCCGCAGCACCTGGCCCAGGGCACCCCGGTGCAGGTGTACCTGGCCCCCGACGCGCTCCGGGTGCTGCGCGGCAGCGCCCGGGACCTGGCCGACGCCGACGAGCACCTGGCGGTCGGCTGAGCGCCGCTGCCCGTGCTGCCGCCGGATAACTCCGCCCCGGCGCTAGCGCAGCATGACGCAAGCGCCGGGGCGGTCGCCCTGGGTTGACCCGGTCAGCAGCCGGAAGCGTCCGGCGCCAGGATGTTGCCGTCGCTGGAGCTGCCCCCGGAGCTCGGGGAGGCGTCCAGCCACTGGCTCGTCATGTTGGGGCAGTCGTGGTCGGAGCCTGGCTTGGCCAGATAGACGTACTTGAAGAAGCCGGTGCCCAGCTCGCCGCCGCCGGACGGGCTGACCGACCCCTGGCCTTGGCCGCTGGAGTCCCAGAACATGGTGCCGGACGGGAAGAACAGCTCCGGCCACTCACCGGAGTTGTAGTTGCTGCCGCTGTCCGAGGCTGGCACGTTGGCGGCGCTCGCCCCGCTGACCGGCACCGTGGTGTAGAACGCGTAGGTCTGGCTGCCGCTCATCGTACCGGTCAGCGAGTTCTGCATGGTCGGGTCGGAGCCGCCGTTGAGGTAGCCGAAGCCCGGGCTGGGCTGGCCCGTGACGGTGGTGAAGTGGCCGACGTCGGAGACCTTGCCGGTGTAGGCGTAGCAGGGCGAGATGCCGCCGCAGTCGCTGCTGGAGGCCGCGCCCTTGTAATAGATCGAAGCTCCCCGGGTGAAGTTGTCCAGCGCCCAGTTGCCGCCACCGTTGGCGGCACTGTCCGGCCGGTTGGTCATTGTGGTCGTGGCGGTGAGCGTTGTGCTGCTGGCGCCCGCGGACGGGGCCAGGGCGGCAATACCCGCGAGTGCCAGCGCTCCCGCCGACAACGCTGCGGCCAGGGCATACTTCTGGTTGCGCATGAACTTCCTTCTTCCTCGGGTTCGGACTGCTAGTGATCGGATACGCGGGTGAAAGTCGCTGCGGCGGAAACGGCCGGATGGCGGTCGCCGCGGCTATGCCGCTCCTGGACTTCCGTGCTGCCCGGGCAATCCGCTCCCGGGCAAGGCAGGCGTGCCGGGGCGGCGGTCAGTGCTGGGACGTTTTCGAACGGAACGTCCGGCGTGCTCTGCCGGGAGCGGGGCACGGATGTGTCCGCCGCGGGTACATCGTGGTACGAGACTGTCGTGCAAAAGCCTGAACAGAGTCCATTTCGATCCCCCCTCCACCGGCTCACTCCATAATTGGGCAAGGCGGCTGTAGATGTGACGCGTACAGCGGTGCCGGGGATTACCGGCATTGAAATTTTGTTTCTCCGGAAATACGTGACGAAAGCCCATAGAGTTCGCGTTCCGGCGATCCAGTGTGGGCCAGCAGATCCGCTGCCGCTTGGCATCGCGTGTGCTCCGGGGAGCGTCCGGGGTGCCGCCGACACGCCCGGGTGCCGCCGACGCGGACGAACTGCGGGTGATCAGCGCACCGGCGTAGGCCAGCTGACTCATCCTGAGAGCGGTGCGTGTCGCGGACGAGACCAGTCGGCCCACTAGCCGGAGTAGGATCTGCGATGTACCTGCGAGACAGCTTTGAATGACTTTTGGGCCGGTTACCCCCTTTCGGGCGGGCACCGTGAGGTGCCGGGCGGGGTGTCTGGAGGAACGATGACCGAGGTCCCCCCGGTGCTGCCTGTCATCGATACGAGCCGCCCTAGTGCGGCCCGCATCTACGACTTCATGCTGGGCGGCTGCCACAACTTCCCAGTCGACCGGGAAGCAGCGGCCAAGGTGACGGGCCTGGTGCCGGAATTCGGCGAGATCGCCTGGGCGAACCGCGGATTCCACCAGCGGGCCGCCCGCTGGATCGCCGACCAGGGCATCAGCCAGTTCCTCGACATCGGCTGCGGCCTGTTCACCGTGGGCAACACGCACGAAGTGGTCCGGGAGGTCCGGCCAGACGCCCGGGTCGTATACGTGGACCTGGACCCGATGGTGGCGCAGCAGGCCGCCGTGCTGCGCGGTGACCCGGACGCCGAGTTCATCCAGGCTGACCTGCGTGACCCCGCGCCGTTAATCACTGACCCGCGGCTGGGCGAGCTGATCGATCTGGCCCGCCCGGCCGGCCTGGTGCTGACCGGGGTCATGCACTTCGTGGCGGACGGCTCCGACCCGTGGCGGCTGATCCGGGCCTACCTCGACCAGCTCGCGCCGGGCAGCTTCGTGGCACTGTCCCACGGCACCCCGGACGGGGTACCGCCGCTCGCGGTGCAGCGCTGGCAGGAGGTGTACGCGGACGCCCCGGTGCAGTTCCACCCGCGGTCCCGCGGCGCCATTGCCAGGTTCTTCGACGGCCTCGACTTGGTGCCGCCGTTTGCCGGCGCTCCTGCCGAGGTGACGCACCTGGGTCTGTGGGGCTGTGAAGATCCCAGGCTGGCGGACAGCGACTCGTCGCGGTGGGGGTACTGCGGGGTCGCCCGGGTCCGCTGATCGCCAGTCGGTGCCGGCGATCAGCGGAGCTGATGATCAGCCGCGCTGACGATCAGTGGAGCTGAGCGTCAGTCGGTGCCGGCGATCGTGGTCAGCGCCTCCACCCGGCTGCCCCGCTCGCCGCGGGTCATCCAGCGGTAGCCGATGAAGCCGATGACCGCGATGATCAGCGACATGACCAGGGCGATGGTGCCGAGCGCGTTCAGCGCCGGGCCGCCGTTGCCGCCATGCTGGTTGGAGTAAATGATCACCGAGATCGGCGTGTTGCTGGCGCTGGAGGACAGCAGGTCCACGATCACGAAGTCGTCGATGACGCTGGAGAAGACCAGCACCGCGCTGGCGAAGATGGCCGGGCCGAGCAGCGGGACCATCACCCGCCGCATCGTCTGGAACTGGTTGGCGCCTAGGTCGGCGGCGGCCTCCTCATACTGCCTGCCCAGGCCGACCAGCCGGGCCTGCACGATGATGGCCGGCCAGCTCACGTTCCAGGTGACCAGGCCCAGCACCTCGGCCAGCGTGCCCAGGTGCACGGACTTGAACAGCACGGTGAAGGCGAAGAACATGGCCACGCCGAAGATCAGCTCGGGGATCACGAAGGACAGAATCATCAGGAAGTTGAAGCTGGACGACGTGATCCCGCGCCACCGGTTGATGCCCAGCGCGAACGCGACACCGAGCGGCACCGCGATGATGGTGGTGAACACGGACAGCCGCACCGTCTGGATGACCGCCGCGTGCAGCTGCGGGTTGTGCAGCACCGAGTTCACCGGGTCGCTGAAGTACCACCGCCAGGAGAAGCCCTGCCAGGCGCTCTGTGACTTCCCGTTGTTGAACGAGAACAGCACCGCGATGCCGATCGGCACCAGCGACCAGATCAGGTACAGCCAGGTGAAGCCCTCCAGGAACCAGGGGTGGCCCCACGGGTTGCGGCGCGGCATCATCCGCCGCAGCCCGCTGCGGGGTGCGGCTTCGGTCCGGCCCGTGGCCTGCGCGGGCGCGCTGGTCGTGGTCATGACGCCGCCCGCCCGGACCGGTTGGTGGCCACCACGTAGTAGATCATCGGCACCAGCAGCACGAGCAGCAGCAGCATGGAAAGCACCGCGCCCTGCCCCTCCAGGCCGGGCGTGCCGAGCTGGCCCTGGATCAGGTTGCCGATCATGGAGGTGCTGGCCGCGCCGGACATGAGCTGGTTGGTGAAGTAGTCACCGATCATCGGCAGCACGGTGATCAGCATGCCGGTGAGGATGGTCTGCCGGGACAACGGCAGCGTCACGTGGATGAACGTGCGCACCCGGTTCAGCCCCAGATCGCGGCCGGCCTCGATGAGCGCCGGGTCGATCCGGTCCAGCCCGGCGTAGAGCACCAGAATCAGGTACGGGATGTAGCCGTAGACCAGGCCGAGGATCACGGTGAAGGAATAGCCGCCGAGCCAGTTGACCGGGGTGGAGATGATGCCGATCGAGGTCAGCGCCTTGTTCACGTAACCGCTGGTCTGCAGCAGGTCGATCCACGCCAGCATGCGCATCATGTAGCTGATCCAGAACGGCGCGATCAGCAGGATGAGGAACAGGCCCTTGCGCCGGCCGGCGAACCGGGCCACGAAGTAGGCCGTCGGGTAGGCGATCAGCAGTGAGAGCAGCGACGCCACCGCGACGTACCAGATCGTCCGCCACACGATCGGCCCGGCGAACGACGTGCTGCCGACCAGGTCATGCCAGACGTTGATGACGTTGGACGAGCTCCAGCCCAGCGGGTTCCACACCGCGATGGGCGATTCGAACAGCCGGTCCAGCTGCCCCATCGCGATGGCCAGCACGGCGTAGAACGGCACGATGAACAGCAGCACGAGCCAGAGCATGCCGGGCAGCGCTAGCAGCACGTAGAACAGCTTGCCGTGCCGGGGCTCGACCCGCCCCGCCTCGCCCGGCTGGGCTGGCATCCGCGGAGCGCGAGCCTGGTGGCTGGTTGCCGTCATCGCCCTCGCCCCCTAGATCCCGTTGCTCACGACGAGCCAGGACTGCTGCCAGTCCGCGTCCGCGTCCACCGGAAGCTGCAGTTCGCTGACTCCCCGCCGGAAGTAGGCCGGGAGCACCGCGGTGGACATCAGGCTCTTGGGCAGCAGCTGCTCCTTGACCAGCCGCTGCGGGGTGATTTCCGTCAGCGGCTGCATGTAGCCGTTGAAGCTGATGTTCTCCAGCACGTTCGGCAGGTCCAGCAGATAGTTGAGGAACAGGTGCGCCAGCACGGGGTTGCTGGCCCCGCGCTGCACGGTGAGTGTGTCGTTGGCCACCGGGCCGCGGCCGTCCGGCGGGAACCAGTAGCCGACCGTCTCCACCGGGACTCCCTTGGGCATGTAGTACTGCGCGGACGCCATGTCCCCGGACCACGCGTGGTGGATCCAGGTCTGCCCGGTCGGCACTTCGGTGTAGTCGTTGTTGTCGATCCGCACGTTGACCAGGCTGGTCAGCTCCTGCAGCGACCGCCGGGACAGCGCGATCTGGTTGCGGTCGGCGGTGTTCAGGTTGAAGATCCCGTTCTTCATCAGCCCGAGGCTGATGCTCTCCCGGTAGTCGTCCAGGATCGCGACCTTGCCCTTGTACTTGCCCTGCCAGGGCATCGCCCACGGGTTGCGCATCGCGTACGGGTTCTCCGGCACCAGGTCTTTCCGCCACGCCATGCCGGTCGTGTAGATGGTGTACGGCGTGGTGTACTGCCAGCCCCGGTCGTAGAACGGGTTGGTGAAGTCCGGCCACGCCTGGCTGATGTTCGGGAGGTAGCTGTGGTTCAGCGGCTGGACCAGCTTGGACTCGATGAGCTGGCCCAGGACGTCCACCGTGACGCCCATGACCACGTCGAAGGTCAGCCCGCTGCGCAGCTTGGACATCGCCTCGTTCATCGTGTTGAACGTGGTCAGCTGTACCTTGCAGTTGTACTTCTTGGCGAAGTGGTTCAGGCAGGCCTGGTTGACGTAGGCGACCCAGTTGTAAACCTGCAGGGTCGCCCCGGTCTCCGGCTTGAGGCCGCTGGCGATCGGCTTGTTGTCCGCGAAGACCGGCCAGGTCACCGGGTTGTCCGGCCGGGGCAGCGGGCTGGAGCCCCGGCCGGCCAGGGCCGGCGCGCACGCGTCGAGCAGTGCGGCGCCGCCCAGCGCGGCCAGGCCAGCACCGCCGGCCCGGGCCAGGAAGCTCCGCCGGGACACCAGCCGGGATGCCGGCCGTGAGAACAACGGCGGCCGGGAGCCGTCCTTGGGCCACCCTTCTCGCGGATGCACCAGGTCGCCCCTTCCTGTTCCGGGTTCCTCTGGGCGGGTTCCTCTGGTGGGTTGTGAACGTTGACTGAACGGTCCGTCAATAAGAGGTACTACTGCGTCAGCTTAGGCGCAAGCCCGCTCCGGCAAAAGGGCCGGGAGCAGCCGATACACGACCGAAACCTGCAGCTCAGCTGGTGACTGCGGCGGCGAACGCAGCGAAGTTCGCGACCAGAAGGTCGATGTCCGACTCGTCGTGCTGCACCGAGATCAGCCACTGCTCGATCTTGCCCCAGGGCGGCAGGAAGACCCCGCCGTTGTGCTGGAAGAGCCAGTGCGCATGGCTGTACCGGTCGTCGATACCGAGGAATCCCCGGTAGTTGCGGACCGGCTCGGGCGAGAACACCACGCAGCCCTTGGCCCCGACCGCGACCACGTGCGCCTGCAGCCCGGTGCGGGCGATCTCCCGCTCGATGCCGGCCACCGCCCGCTCGCGCAGCTGGTCGATGCGCTGGTACGCCTCGTCGGTGACCACCTCGGTCAGCATGGCCCGGCAGGCCGCGATGGCCAGCGGGTTGCCGTTGAACGTGCCCACCATCTCGTAATCGTTGTTGGCCACATGCTCCATGACCTCGGCCGAGCCGCCGACGGCCGCGATCGCGACGCCGCCGCCGATGGCCTTGGCCAGGCAGATGATGTCCGGGGTTACTCGGGTCCGCTGGGTGGCGCCGCCCGGCCCAGCGGTCAGGCCGGTCTTGACCTCGTCGAAGGTGAGCAGCGCGCCGTGCGCGTGCAGCAGGTCCTTGAGGCCCTCCAGGTAGCCCGGCACCGGCTCGATGATCCCGGCGTTCATCATCACCGGCTCGATGATCATCCCGGCGACCTGGCCCGGGTGCTGTTCCAGCAGCCGCTTGACGCTGCCCAGGTCGTTGAACGTGGCGACCAGGGTCAGCCGCATGATCGCTTCGGGGATGCCGGTGCTGCCCGGTACCTGCGCCGGATCGCCGGCCGGGCCGACCTCCTCCGGCTCGGGGGTCACCGAGACCTGGACCGAGTCGTGGTGGCCGTGGTAGCAGCCCTCCACCTTGATGATCAGGTCCCGGCCGGTGATGGCGCGCATCAGGTGCACGGCGTCCATGGTCGCCTCGGTGCCTGAGTTGGCGAACCGCCACAGCGGCAGGCCGAACCGGCGGGAGAGTTCCTCACCGACGGCGACCGCGCTGCGGGTCGGCTGGGCGAAGTGCGTGCCCAGGCCGACCTGGCCGCGCACCGCCTCCACCAGGGCCGGGTGGGCGTGGCCGGCCAGCGCCGCCCCGTACCCGCCGTGCAGGTTGACGTACTCGTGGCCGTCCACGTCGTAGATCTTGGAACCCTTACCGTGGCTGAGCCACACCGCCTGCGGGACGGTGATCTGCCAGCTGGAGGTGACGCCGCCAGCCAGGCTCTGGCTGGCCAGGCCGGCCATCCGGGCGGACTCCGGCTGCCGCTCGACGAAGATCTTTTCCTGCTCGGCGATGATGTCCTGGAGGTTGGCGGAAGGCCCTGGCTGTGGGCTCGGCACGGTCATGCTCCTTTGGCCCGGCGCCGTCGTGAGGTGCGCGGCGCCACTGGTGGCTGACTGAACGTTCAGTCTACGAGTGCGGGCCGGCCGCTGACAAGACTCGATGTGGTTGCCGCCTTTGGTGTCACGGGCAGGCGGTGCCGTTGAGGGTGAATGTGGCCGGCGCGGCGTCGCTCGCCGACCAGGTGCCCTGCAGGCCGAGCGTGGTGCTCCCGCCCGGGCTGATCGTGGCGTCATAGCTGGCATTGCTGGCCGTCACGGTTTCCCCGTTCTGCGCGACGACCGCGTTCGTCACCTGCACCAGGCTGGCCGCCTGGCCGGCGCCACGGTCTGCAGCCCGAGAACTGCTGCCGCCGCTAAGACCGCCGCCAGGCCGGCCCGGGCACGGATCCGGCTGCGCTTAGCCCGCATCACCACTCCTCGATAGCTATCCGAAATCTTCCGAATCATCCGGCCAGCTGGCCCGGTGGTCAATGCCTGCCGCGGCCGGGCCGCGTCGCAGTCGTGACCGGGGATGGGCGTCTGAGGGCGGCCGGGCCGGCGGGGCCGGTGGAAAGTTTCAGTGCCGACGGCGACTGCCGAAAACTACGGCGTCGGGGCGACCGGGCTACCTGCTACGGCGGGTAACGGGCTCCTTGCCAAGATACATTGATCACCGTTACATTGCGCAGATGGGCGATGCGCTTCGTGAGCCCACCTTCCTGATCCTGGCCGCGCTGGCCCCCCAGCCGCTGCACGGCTACGCGATCATCGGTGAGGTGGCCGCGCTGTCCGGCGGCCGGCTGGAATTGCGGCCCGGCACGCTGTACGGGGCGCTGGACCGGCTCGCCGCCGAGGGACTGCTGGAGCCGGACCGGGAAGAGGTGATCGAGGGCCGGCTCCGCCGGTACTACCGGCTGACCGACAGCGGGGCCGGGGTGCTCGAGCACGAAGCGGCCCGGCTGCAACGCAACGCCGAAGCGGCCCGGCAGCGGCTGGCCCGGCGGCTCGCGCCCCCGGGGGAGGCCCGGGCGGCGGCTACCGTGCCGGGGGAGTGATGACGCCGTGCTGGCCAGCCCGGCGGCTCGCGTCCCCGGGGGAGGCCCGGGCGGCGGCTACCGGGCCGGGGGAGTGATGACGCCGTGCTGGCCAGCCCGGCGGCTCGCGTCCCCGGGGGAGGCCCGGGCGGCGGCTACCGGGCCGGGGGAGTGATGACGCCGTGCTGGCCGGCCCGGCGGCGGTCCCGGGCGAGACGCTGCCAGAGCAGCCGCCAGCCGAGCTGGAACAGGCCGAGGAAGGCCAGCGCGACCAGGATGAATGCGAACGCCGTGCCCTGGCCGGCCAGCACCCGGAGGACCATCCCCACCGCAACCGTGCCCAGCCACACGCCGGCCCCGGTCGGCAGCAGCGCGGCCGGGCGCCGCCACCAGCGGGTCGCCAGCAGCCCGGCGACGGCGCCGGTGGCGAACGGCCAGAACGTGTCCCACAGCCCATCCAGGCCGCCGCCCGCGTGATGATTGGCCCGGCCGATCAGCACGAACAGCAGCACACAGCCGAGGTCGGCCGCGGCGGCCCCAGCGGCAGAACGCATGACTCTCCTTGCCCGGCCGTCCCGCATCGGATGATCCAACCTATCGGCACCGCGTAGGTCCTGGTGCAGTTGCTGGCGCTGCCGCGGCCGGGCCTGGTGGCCGGGCTGGTCCTGATCGGTCATGCCCCGGTAGCGGCCGGACCTGGTGGCCGGTGCGATCCGGCCGGTCGCCGCCGAGGTCGGCTCGTAGTACCTGGGCGTACACTCGCCAGGTGCTAATACCAGCCCAGCCGGGTGGGCGATGGCCCGGCTGCTGATCGTGCACCACACTTCCTCACCGTCCATGCAGACCATGTTGGAGGCGGTGCTGGCCGGCGCGGGCACCGATGAGATCAAGGGTGTCGACGTGCTGGTCCGGCCCGCGCTGGCGGCGACCGCGGTGGACGTGCTCGGCGCGGACGGCTATCTGCTCGGCACGTCGGCCAACATCGGCTACATGTCCGGCGCGCTCAAGCACTTCTTCGACACGATCTACTACCCCTGCCTGACTGCGACCCAGCGCCGGCCCTATGCGCTGTACGTGCACGGCAACAGCGACACCGGCGGCGCGGTGCGCGCGGTCGAGTCCATAACCACCGGGCTGGGCTGGCGGCGCGCCCGGCCGCCGGTCACCGTGCTGGGCGATCCCGGGCCGGACGACCGCGAGGCCTGCTGGGAGCTGGGCGCCACAGTGGCGGCGGAACTGGTCACATGATCCTCACCATCGCGCTGAACGCCAGCCTGCACGTCAGCTACGAGACGCCCCGGGTTGCCTGGGGCGCGGCCAACCACGTCAGCCGGATGTACGCCCGGGCGGGCGGGGGTGGGCTGGCCGTGGCCCGGGTGCTGAGTGGCCTGGGCGAGGACGTGGTGGCGGCCGGCTTCGCTGGCGGTGGTGCCGCCGACCTGATCGAGGCCGACCTGGCCCGGTCCGGGGTGGCCACCGCGTTCACCCGGATCGGCCACGAGTCGCGCCGGGTGGTCGAGGTGCTGGATGAGGCGCGGGAGGAGAGCACCCGGCTGGCCGAGCCACCGCCGTTCATCACCACCGAAGAACTCGGCCGGTTCGCGGGCGAGTTCCGCAAGCTGCTGTCCGGCATGGACGCGGTGGTGCTGAGCGGCGCGCTGCCGGCCGGCCTGCCGGTGGATGTCTACGCGTCGCTGGCCAGTTACGCCGCCGAGGCCAGCGTGCCGGCCATCGTGCACGCCGGCGGCCCCGCGCTGTGGCACGCCCTGGACCGGCATCCGGCGCTGGTGCTCGCGGCGTCGACCGCGGGTGCGCCCGGCGCCGGGATCTCGACCGGCCCGGCCGGGCTGGTGGATCGCGGGGCGGCCGCGGCGGCCATGGTCTCCGGCCCGGCCGTGCTGGCCACGGCGGACAGCGGCGGCTGGCGGGCCGCACTGGCCGGCCTGCCCGGGCTGTCGCTGTCCGGTGAGGCGGTCGTGGCCGGCTTGCTGCCGGCCGTGCTGCACGACTGGACCTGGCCGGACACGCTGCGGCACGCGGTCGCGCTGGGCGCCGCGGCCGACCCGGCCGGCGAGGTCGACCTGGACGGCTACGACCTGCTCGCGGCGGAGGTCTCCGTCGAGCCGGCCGGCTAACTCGCCAGGATGGCCCGAGCCAGGATGGCCGCCAGGTCGCCGGGCCAGGCCGGCCGCCCATCCCGCCGCGGTCAGCAGCAGCGGAACGCCAGTGCCCGCCACCCCCGGTGCGCTCTGCTTCGCGGTCGCCAGCAGCGATCCCAGGAAGACGAGGTACGAGCCGATGATGAGCACCCCAGTGGCCCGGCGCACCCCGCCGTCACGGTAGGTGAACGCCATCGAGAGCGCGGTCAGCCCGAGGTACCAGACCGCGATGAGCACCGAATGCGCCGACGGCACGAGCCCGGTGATGGTGGCGGGCAGCAGCAGCCCGGCCGTCACGTTCAGCGTGTTGCTGTTCAGCGTGGTGCTCAGCATGGCCGCGCCACGGCCACGCGCGGCCAGGTACACGGCGGCCACCGCGTTCGGCAGGCTGGTCACTCCGGCCAGCACCACCCCGCCGGTGACGATCTGCGGCACGCCGAAGTGCGCGCCGAGCGAGGTGGCTGAGCGTTCCATCAGCACGCTGGCCGCCACCACGACGAGCAGCGCCGCCGAGCCCACCAGCACGTCGCGGCGGCGGCCGTGCGGCGGGTGGATGATCTCTTCGAGTTCCTCTTCTTCCTGGTGGATGGCTACCGCCAGCCAGTCTGCCCAGCGCCGGGCGACCGGCAGCCGGCCGAGCCGGGCCCGGCCCGTACCCAGCAGCACCAGGTAAGGCACCAGCACGGCGAGCACGGCGACCAGCCCGGCGCCCGGCGGGATGCTGCCAGTTGTGGTGACCAGGCAGACCACGGCCACCCATAGCCCGACTGTCCCGCCCAGCAGCACGACCTTGCGGTGCAGGGCGATCCGCCCCGCCACCAGCGCGCCCAGCCCGAGCAGCGCGGCCAGGTTGAACACGTTGGACCCAATGATGACGCCCGCGCCGACCTTCTGCTGGTGCGCGGTCAGCGCGCTGACCGCCGAGGTGATCTCCGGCGCATCGGCCGCCAGCGCGGCCACCATGCCGAGCAGCGCCTCGGACAGGCCGAGCCGTTCGCCGATCCTTTCCAGCCGGGTGACCAGCAGATAGCTGGTGGCCAGGCTGACCGCGGCGCCGAAGCAGAACGCGACGACCTCGGCGGCGACCGGCACAGGCTGCGTTCCTTCCGCATGCGGGCAAGAGCGCCGACCAGACTTCCCGGCTCACCTGACGCCACCCTATCGGTGTCAGGTCACCACGGGTTAGCGGTGGAATTTCCGTAGACCTGATCCTGCAGGTTCCGCGCGGTGACCGACGTGCCGCACACCGGCGGGGCCAGCTTGTCGTTGACCGCGGTCCAGTTGGCCCAGGCGATCAGCGAGTACTGCAGCGCCTTCGGGTTCTGGTCCCCGGTGTTCACCGGCAGCCAGAGCGCGCCATGCTTCACCCACGGGGTGCCGAACTCCAGGTAGTGCGTGCGGTGCCCGGCGATGGTGAACGTCTGCGCATAGGGCCCGGGGCGGCTGTGCCCGGCCCACCAGCTAGTGAAGTTGCTGGCGTCCGTGGTGTTGATGCTGACCTGGCCGTTGCTGAACCAGTCCAGCGCGGTTCCGGGGCGCAGCCCAGCCTGGTCCACCGCGCACTGCACCAGCAGCGCGGGCGCGTCCGCGGCGCGCGCCGCGTACGGGTCGGCCATGGTCGGGCGGGCACTGGCCCGCGCGCCGGCCGGGTGCTTGGGCGGGACCACCGCGAAGTGGCAGCCGGCCAGGATCACGACCGCGGCCAGGGCCGCGCCCGCGCGGCCGGTCCGTGCCAGCATCCGCCCCATGCCCGCCTTTCATCCAGCGCCGTCGGTGTCGCTCCCTTGTACCGTATGGCGGCCGGCTGAGTGCCGGTTATCCGGCAAAGTGCGGGGTGGGGCTGGGCGGCTGCGGCGGACCGTGGTCTACTCCGGAGTAGTGTTTCTGGGGAGGTGGGCCATGGCGGTCGCGTTCTGGCGCCGCGCGGAGCAGGATCCGAACTGGACCGCGCTGATCGAGCCGGACGGCACCCGGGTCACCGCGGGCGAACTGCTGGTCCGGGTGAATCAGCTGACCCATGTGCTGCGCGCGCTCGGGCTGCGCCCCGGTGACGGCATCGCGGGCCTGCTGCCGAACGGTTCCCCGGCGCTGGAGGTTTACCTGGCCGCGCTGCAGGGTGGCTGGTACTACACCCCGGTCAACTGGCACTTCACCGCGCCCGAGATCGCCTACCTGGTGGCGGACAGCGAGGCGAAGGCGTTCTTCGTGCACGAGCGGTACGCGGCGGCGGGCGCGGCCGCGGCGGACCAGGCCGGGGTTCCGGCCAGTGGCCGGCTCAGTTACGGCGAGGTGCCCGGTTTCACCCCGGTCCGCAACCTGCTGGCCGGCCAGCTGGCCAGCATGCCCACCGACCGCACGGCGGGCTCGTCGATGCACTACACCTCCGGGACCACCGGCCGCCCCAAGGGCGTGCGCCGCCCGCTCAGCGGGCTTGACCCGGACGAAGCGGCCGAGCTGACCGCGATGCTGCTGCAACTGTTCGGCGTTCCGGCTGGTCAGCCGAACGTGCACCTGGTCACGTCGCCGAACTATCACACCGCGGTCACCCTGTTCGGTGCGTCCGCTATTCACCTCGGCCACACGCTGGCGTACCTGGACGCGTGGGACGCCGAGCAGGCGCTGGCCTGTGTCGAGCGGTACCAGGTGACCAGCACGCACATGGTGCCGACCCACTTCAAGCGGATGCTGTCGCTGCCCGAGGCGACCCGGCGCCGCTACGACCTGTCCTCGATGCGCTGGCTGCTGCACGCCGCCGCGCCCTGCCCGGTGCCGCTCAAGCGGGCCATGCTGGACTGGTGGGGGCCGGTGGTGTACGAGTACTACGCCGCCACCGAGGGCGGTGGCACGCTGGCCACTCCAGAGGACTGGCTGGCGCACCCGGGTACGGTGGGGCGCCCCTGGCCGGTCAGCGAGGTGATGATCGCCGACGACGACGGCGCCGAGTGTCCGCCCGGCAAGCCCGGGACGGTGTACCTCCAGATGGGCCTGGACTTCGAGTACAAGGGTGACCCGGCCAAGACCGAGGCGGGCCGGCTGCGCGGCTTCTTCACCGCGGGTGACGTCGGCTACCTGGACGAGGACGGGTACCTGTTCCTCTGCGACCGCAAGTCAGATGTGATCATCTCCGGCGGGGTGAACATCTACCCGGCCGAGATCGAGGCGGAGCTCATCATGCATCCGGCCGTGGCCGACGTGGCCGTGTTCGGCATCCCCGACGACGAGTGGGGCGAGCGGGTGCTGGCCGTGGTGCAGCCCGCGGACGGGCAGCAGCCCGGCTCAGAGCTGGCCGCGGGCATCCTCGCCTCGCTGGACGGGAAGCTGGCCCGGCTGAAGTGGCCGGCCGCCATCGAGTTCACCGCCGAACTGCCCCGCGACCCGAGCGGGAAGCTGCTCAAGCGCCGCCTCCGCGAGCCGTACTGGCAGGCCGCGGGCCGGTCCATCTAGACGGGTCGGCGGGACGGTCGGTCCCGGCGGTCTGGCTGAGCACGTCGAGCAGCCGGGCGATGGCGGGCGGCTCCGGGCCCTCGCCGTAGGTGACCGCCAGCACCTCGCGGTGCGATCCGGGCAGCACCGCGGTCTGCACGCCCGGATGCCGGGCCGCGCGGAGCGCCAGGCCGGGCAGCGTGGTGACCCCGAGGCCCGCCGCTACCAGGGCCTGCACGGCGACGAAGTCGTCGGTGGTGAAGGCAATCTTCGGCGCGAAGCCGGCTAGTTCGCACTGCCAGACCAGGTAGCTGCGGCACCGCTCACAGCCGCCGATCCACCGCTGGTCCGCGTACCCGGCCAGATCCGGCCGCTCCGGCAGTGGCCCGGCGTCGCCGCCCGCCGGGGCGCGGATGACCAGGTGGATCGGGTCGTCCAGGATCAGCCGGGACCGGGTGCCGTCCTCCAGATCACTGGGCGGGCCCGCCGCCGCGCCGTCCTGGTAGTGCCGGAACACCAGCGCGACGTCCACGTACCCGGCGCGCAGCATGTGCAGCGCCTCCGGTGGCTCGGCCTCGGCCAGGCTCAGGTCCAGGCCCGGGTTCTCCGCCTCCAGCCGGGTAGCGGCCGCGGGCACGATCGTGCTCAGCGCAGACGGGAACGCGGCCAGCCGGATCCGCCCTGCCCGCAGGCCGACATGCGCGGCCAGCTCGTTCTCGGCCGCGTCGAGCCGGCCCAGGATCTCTTCGGCCCGCTCGGCCAGCAGCCAGCCCGCGTCGGTGAGCCGGACCCCGCGGCCGGCCCGCTGGGTCAGCAGCGCCCCGGTCTCCGCTTCCAGCCGGGACAGATGGTGGCTGACCGAGGGCTGCGCGTAGTTCAGCGCCCGCGCCGCGGCGGTTACCGAACCGTGCCGGGCCACCGCGACCAGCACGCGCAGCCTGGTCACGTCCAGCATTCAGCAAGTATAGATCCGCTCGATTTGTACAGCACTTTTCCGGTGACGGGCCTATCTGACCAGATGATGCCGGCCTTCAGCCGCAGCCGTGATAGGTGGCGTGGTAGCCGGACGGCGGCGGCCCGATCAGGTAGACGCCGCCGCTCCGGCGCAGGTACAGCACGATCCGCCAGGTCGTGCACGTCGCGTGGTTCGGGCTGGCGGCCGGGGACTGGCGGCTGGTGAACGTCACGGTCGCGGTCAGGGTGTCCCTACTGCTGGTCAGTCCGACCAGCAGCGCCGACGAGTCGTGCGTGGTGCGGTAACCCCGGCCGAACTCCGCGCGGGTCAGGTGGTGCCAGCGGTCAAACAGGCTGGAGTACTGCAGGTACTCACGGTGGTTCACCGCCACGAAGTAGCTGTCCAGGAAGCCGGCCACCTGCTGGGCGTCGGGTCGCTGGGCCAGCGCCCGGATGGCGGCGCCGCAGTGCGTGCAGTAACACCGCGTCCCGCTCATCGGCGTCCCGCACGCCGTGCAGAATCTCATCGCCGCTCAGCCGAACTTGACCACGACGTCGCCGGCGCTGTCCGTGGTCTCCGCGACGGATCCGGCGCGTTGACCGCTGCGCCGACGCCGGCCAGGGCCGCGCTGTGCATGGCCGCCACCAGCGCCCGGGTGGATTCGAACCACAGCGCTCGCTGGATGTCCCCGCCCTGCCGGGTCACGTGCTGCACGCTGCGGCCGATACTCCACAGCATGAGCCGGCCGGGGGACATGCGAAGAAAGAACGTCCAGCCCACATACAGGTCCTGGCCGTGCGGAAAGCAGGAGATAAAGCCGCTGAACCGGCCGCGGCGCAGTTCGAGATAATCACGCGCGCACTCGCGCGGCGGCGACATCGCCCGCACGCCCAGGGAATCGAGGGGCACGTCATGATCCCGGAACGCCGTGGCAATATGCTCGAATGCCGCG
This sequence comes from uncultured Actinomycetes bacterium, assembly GCA_963834705.1. GTDB lineage: Bacteria > Actinomycetota > Actinomycetes > Streptosporangiales > Streptosporangiaceae > RYN-230. The sequence continues at coordinate 212,124 of CAWICV010000012.1, read as the reverse complement.
TCACTGGCATCAGCACCGCTTTCCACCAGCATCGTCCATTGCCCGAGCAATGCCGGAACCGGGATAATCCAGAACGGGATGGCCACGGCCAGTGCCGTCAGCCATAGGCTCTCTATTTCCAGATGGGCCTCCTGCCGGCTCCCGTTCCGTGGGCACGGCCGATGTGGTGGGCCGCCCGCAATTACCGCAAAAGGCGTCGCCGGCAAATAGCCCCTCACCACAGCTGACACATTTCTCCCACATAGGCCGACCCCTCCCCAGCGCCGGGATTATCGGGCATGCGACACGCCCGGCCCGCCGCGCGAGAGAGGTAATTTACCAACTCCCTCATCATCAGTAAGCGATCATGCTCAACCCCGTTCACTGACCCCAACGTGATCAACCGATTGGTGTCGTTATAGCGACACCAATCGGTTGATCACAAACGAAAGGCGGATGTGATTAACGGGTGGCGGGGGCTGGGATGGGGGAGGGGGTGGGGGTGGGCAGGATGCGGGCCAGCGGCCGGGGCAGCCACCAGTTGGCCTTGCCGAGCAGTTCCATGACCGCGGGGACCAGCACCATCCGGACCACGGTCGCGTCGATCAGCACGGCCACGGCCAGGCCCAGGCCGACCTGCTTCACCGACACGTCCGCGCCGAGCACGAAGGACAGGAACACCACCACCATGATGGCCGCGGCCGCGGTGATCACCCGGGCGGTGCGGGCCAGGCCGGTGGCGACCGAGGCCGCGTTGTCGCCGGTGGCGTCGTAGCTCTCCCGGATCCGGGACAGCAGGAACACCTCGTAGTCCATGGACAGGCCGAACAGGATGACGAACAGGAACATCGGCACCCAGGTGGTCACCGGCATCTTCTCCGGGAACCCGAACAGCCGGCCCAGCCAGCCGTCCTGCGCGATGAGGACCAGGACCCCGTACGCGGCCGAAATCGACAGCAGGTTCATCAGGGCCGCCTTCACCGCCACGGTGACCGACCGGAACATGACCAGCAGCAGCACCATGGACAGCGCGACCACGATGCCGATCAGCCAGGGCAGCCGCTGGCCGACCAGGTTGGCGAAGGACACGTTGCCCGCGTTCGGGCCGGTCAGGTAGGCCCGGATCCCGGTGCCCGCGGTGGCCCGTGGCAGCACATGCCCGCGGAGCTGGTTGACCAGCGCGTTGGTGGCCGCGTTCTGCTCGCCGGTCGTCGGGTAGGCGATCATCATGGCCGCCTTGCCGTCCCGGCTGTCCTGCGCCGGAGTGACCCGCGCGATGCCCGGGGTGGCCGCGATGGCCGTGCGCAGCTGGGCCGTGCTGGTGCCCGGTGACGGCAGCGCGGCCGCCACGATCAGCGGTGCGTCGAATCCGGGCCCGAACCCCTTGGCCATGGTGGCGTAGCTCGCGTACCCCATGGTCCCGCGAGCCTGGCTGGACTCGTCGGGCATGCTCAGCTTCATGCCGAGCACCGGGGCGGCCAGGGCCAGGATCAGCCCGGCGGAGAGCGTAGCGGCCACCGCCGGACGCCGCTGGATCAACTCGGCCCACCGCTCGGCAGCCGGGCGCCTGGCAGGCTGACCCGCACCTGCCGGGGTGGCGGGCCGGCCGCCCAGCCAGCGCGGCAGCCGCACCCGCGAGGGCTTGGCCAGCCGGGTACCGGTGAAGCCGAGCAGCGCGGGCAGCAGGGTCAGCGAGCCGAGCAGCACCATCGCTACCGTGGCGGCGGCCGCGATGGCCACCCCGGTCATCAGCGACTCGCGCAGCACCAGCAGGCCGAGCATCCCGATGATCACGGTCGTGCCGGCGATCAGCACGGTCCGGCCCGCGGTCCGCATGGCCAGCACCGCGGCGTCCTCCGGCGGGCGTCCACCGCGCAGCCCCTCGCGGAACCGGGTGACGATGAACAGCGCGTAGTCCACGCCCACCCCGAGACCGATCATGGACGCGACGATCGGCGAGAACGACGGGGCCGGGAAGATGTGCCCGAGCAGCGCGATCAGCGACAGCCCGGCGCCGATGCCGAGCACTGCGGTGAGCACCGGCAGCCCCATGGCCAGCAGCGAGCCGAACGCGATCAGCAGCACGATGGCGGCGGCCAGCACGCCGACGCCCTCGGTCGGCCCGCCATACGGGGTCTCGGCCTGGTCGATCACGTCGCCGCCGAGGGCGAAGGTGACCCCGTGCCCGGACGCGGCCCGGGCGTCGTGCATCAGCGACAGCGCCTCGGCGTTGCTGATGCTGGTGCCAGGTACGCCGAACTGGACGGTGGCGAACGCGATGTGCCCGTCGGCCGAGATCTGCCCGGGTACCTGGTACGGGCTGCCCACTGCGGTGACGTGCGCGGCGTGTGCGAACGGGACCAGCGCACTGGCGACCCGGGCCCGTACCGCCGGGGAGCGGACCGGTGCGGTGGAGTGGATGGCCAGCGTCAGCGTGTCCCCGGACTGCCGGTGGAAGTGCTGGTTCAGCAGGGTCTGGCCGGGGTCGTTGCCGGTGAAGTTGTCCTGGGCCGGCGCACCGAACCTGGTCCACAACGTGATCAGGCAGGCCACCATGATGAGCCAGGCGACCAGGGTGAGCCAGCGGTGCCGGAAGCAGGTGCGGCCGAGCGTGCCAAGCAGCCCGGGACGGAGCGTCCCCGGGGTGCCGGTGCCGCCGGGGCGGAGTGCGGTGGATGAGCCAGGCATGGTCGGTCTCCCACGAGCCGGAGGAGTGATGGCTCTTCCGATCCTGCTGGCTGGCGGCGCCGGGCACGTCCTGCCAGTGGAGGCAGTTGACCGCGGTCAGCACCTCCGGCCGTACTCCGTGCGGAGTAGCCGGCCTGCTCCCGGCGAAGGCACGGGCCAGGTCAGAAGCACCGGCCTGGCCAGAAGCACGGGCCTGGCCAGAAGCACGGGCCTGGCCAGAAGCACGGGCCAGGTCACCGGCAGGCTCAAATGGCGGCTCAGCGACAGGACAGCACGGACTGCGGGAAGCCGGGCCGCGGGTGCCGGATGTGCAGCGCGGTGCCCTGCTGCCTCAGGAACAGGGTGATCAGCCAGCTGTCGCAGCTGGCGCCGTCCGGGCTGCTGGCCGGGTTCTGGTGGCTGATGAAGGCGACCGTCGCGGCCAGCCCATGCGGCCCGCTGGCGACGAGCTGGGTCAGCGTGGCCCCGGAGTCGAAGGTGCCGCCGTAGCCGCTGCCGAAGTGGGTCATCATGCGCTGGATCGATGGGACGAACAGGCTCTGGTATTGCGTGAAGTTATGGTCGTTGATCGATTCGAAATACGTGGTCAGCAGCGCCACCACGGCGCGCACCTGCGGCCCGCGTGCGGCCTGCGGGCCGACGGCCACCACCGCGTTCCCGGCCGGGGCTTGTGTCGCGGTGCGGTGCGCCGGCGCCGCGGACGGCGAAGCGGAGCGCGGCGCCCGGGGCAGCGGCGCGGCCCGGCCGTGCGCCGCGGGCTGCGTCGAGCCCGGGTGCCCGGTCCCGGCGGCCAGTCCGTGGTTTGTCCGGTGCACGCCGGTCGCCACCGCGTCCGGCTGCCCGTGCAACTGGCTGACCTGCCAGGCGGCGATCCCGGCCGTGCCGGCCAGGGCCACCGTGACCACCATGGCGGTGATCGTCATGCGGTGACCGGACCATGCCGCCCGGCGCCTGCTGCCCGGGGCCGCGCGCCGCGTTGCCCTCGCGGGCGCGGCCCCTGGCATCCCGTCAGCCTGCGGGTGGATGGCGGGAGGCACGGTGTCGAACCAGTTGGACGGGGAGATAACCGAGGAGACCGACGGCACCCCGGACCCGGCGAGCGGGCCGGCTGGGCCCGCCGGGGTCCACGGGGCGCCCAGTTCGTGGGGTAGCCAGGGATCACGGGCGTCGAACCCGGTGGTCTGGGTGCGGCCGGCCGCGGTCAATTCCGCGGGCAGCCAGGACTCCGGGCCGCCGGACGCCGGGGCCGCCGCGGCCTGCTCGCCAGGCGGGGACTCGGCCACCGACACGCTGCCTGCCGGGTGGGCGTTGGCCGTCCCGAGGCGCAGCGGCGCGCTGTCGAATGGGCCGCGCTCGGCCGGCGCCGGGCTGACCCGGGACGCGGCCGGTTGCGCCGGGGTGACCTGCGTTCCGCAGCCGGCGCAATAGCGGGGCGACTCCCCGACCGGTATCCCGCAGTTCGGGCAGAACCGCATGTCGTGCTCCCACTGGCTCCGTCAAGCCCTGCGCCTGTTGTGGCCATTGTGGTGCGAGTTCGGTCAGTTTCGGAACACTCGGGGACGTCCTGTTAGTGGGCCGTAATTGTTACTCGTGAGTAGCTTGCTGGTCACCCAATCGAGGTCCGTCCACCGTGAATCGGCAGGTCAGCCGCGATCCTCCAGCAGCGGCCGCCGTGGATCGCGGGCTGGCCTATCTGGCTGGCCAGCCGCCCGGCGGCGCCGCCAGGCGATTCCGGACAGGGCTTCCAGCACCACCCGGCTGGCCAGGAACGCGGTGACCTCAGCGTGGTCATAGGGCGGGGCGACCTCCACCACGTCCACACCGGCCACCGGCAGCTCCATGGTGATCCGCCGGACCGCGTCGAGCAGCTGCCGCCCGGTCAGGCCGCCCGGCTCCGGGGTGCCCGTGCCAGGCGCCATGCCCGGGTTGACCACATCAACATCGACGGACAGGAATACGCCGTCGCAGTCATCGACCGCGATACTGAACGCCTCGGTCAGGCAGTCATCGAGACCCCGCGAGACAACCTCGGTCATCTCGTAGCTGCGCATCCGCTGGCCGGCCATCCAGTCCAGGGTCTCCGGTTCCGGCCAGTACCCGCGCAGCCCGATCTGCAGGAACCGGTCGCCGCGCACCGCGCCGGATTCGATCAGCCGGCGCATCGGGGTGCCATGCCCGTACAGCGAACCGAACTGGGTGTCGCCGGTGTCGGCGTGCGCGTCGAAGTGGATGACGGACAGCCGTCCCCAGCCGACGTGCCGGGCCACGCCGGTCGCGTCCGGGAAAGCGATGGTGTGGTCACCGCCGAGGATCACCGGGATCGCGCCACGCTCGGCGGCCCGCTGCACCGCTTCCTCCAGGCGGCGCAGCGACAGTTCGGTGTCCCCGGATGGCAGCTCGATGTCGCCCGCGTCGGCCACCCGGAGCTCGGTCAGCGGGTCTACGCCCAGGGCCAGATGCGGCCGCGACCCGTCGTGCGGCAGGTAGTCGGTGAACCGGATGGCCTGGGGGCCGAACCGCGCACCGGGCCGGTGTGAGGTCCCGCCGTCGAACGGAGCACCGATGATCATGATGTCGGTGCCCGCCCAGGAGGCCGGGTCGGCCAGATCCGCCCGGGGCACGCCGAGGAAGGTCGCATCCGGTCCGTACATCCCGCCCAGCCGTGCCATGACTTCTCCCCAAGCTCATCGGTGCACATCAGCGGCGCTAGTATGCCCGCCCAGGCCCGGGCCGGCCCAGGGCCCCTCAGTCGCAGGCGTGGTGATAGGGGTGGTAGCCGGCAGGCGCCGCCCCGATCAGGAAGCCGTTCCCGTGCTGGCCGAGGAACAGGGTGATGGCCCAGTAGGTGCACCCGGTCACGCCCAGGCTGGGCACCGGCTGCTGGGTGCTGGTGAACGTGACCGTGACGGCCAGGCCGTGCCGCGGCGCCGTGCCGATGCCGGCCAGGCTGGCGTTGGAATCCCGGGTGGTTTGGTACCCGCTGGCGAACGAGGCCGCGCTGAGCTGGTGCTGGATGCTGGGCAGGAACGTGTCCGCGTACCGCCGGAAATTGTGCGTGTTGATGGCCGTGAAGTAGGCCATCAGCAGACCGTCCACCTGATGCGCCGCCGGATTGTGGCTCAGCCCGGGGGCGATCAGCACGGTGAAGCCGCCCGGGCTGGACGCGCGTGTGGTATGGGACGGCGCGGCCGACTGCGTAGCTGCCGGGTTGGCCGTGCTGGGCCGCCTGGAACTGGTGGGCTGCGGGCTGGGCGTCGCTGGCCGCGAGCGCCCGGTGGTCTGGCTGCTGCTGGACAACTGGGCGCCCGAATTCATCCGGTGCTGGCCGAACGCGCTCCACGCGGTCACCCCGCCGGCCAGCAGCGCCACCGCGGCCAGCACGGCGCTGACGATCTGGGCCCGGTGCCCGGCCGAGGGGTGCCGGGGATCGGCCGATGGGTAGTACAGCCGGCCGCCCCGGCTGGCCTGGTCCCCGTCGCCGTCCTCAGCCGGGTCGTCCACCAGCAGCGGCATCACGCTGGTCTCCGCCTCACCGCCGGCGAACCAGTCGTCCACGGCGTCCGGATCGGACCAGTAAGGATCCTCCTCCCACCACGGACCGGGCCGGGTGCCGGCTGGCTCCGCCGGGTCGAGCGGCGCGACGCACCGGGTGCAGAACCGCTGCTGCCCGGCCGCCACGTTTCCGCACCTGGTGCAGACCCTCATGACGATCCCTTGCTTCCAGTCCGTCAGCGCAGTCAGAGCGTGCAGTGCGGATCTGGCGGTAAGGTACGCGAAACGGGCAGTTCGCGCGATTTGCCACACTGTCCCCGCTAATGATGCCCGGGCCGGTGGGTCGCGCCGGTAACGTCTGGGTGGCGCGCCGGTAACGTCTGGTTAGCTGGCCGGCGTGGCTAATCCGCAGCCCGGGCTGGCAGGATCGGATCGTGCCTGGACGTGCTGCCGCCCTAGATGAGCTGGATGAACGGATCGTCGCCGCACTGGTGGTGGACGCCCGGGCCAGCTTCGCCGACATCGGGGGCCAGGTCGGCCTGTCCGCGTCCGCGGTCAAGCGGCGGGTGGACCGGCTGCGCGCGTCCGGCGCGATCACCGGGTTCACGGTGACCGTGGATCCGTCCGCGCTGGGCTGGACCACCGAGGCGTATGTGGAACTGTTCTGCCTGGGCCGGACGTCGCCGAGCAGCATCGGCGCCGCGCTCAGCAAGTACCCGGAGGTGACCGGGGCCTGCACGATCACTGGTGAGGCCGATGCGCTGCTGCACATCCGGGCGGCCGACGTGCAGCATTTCGAGCGGGTGGTGGAACAGATTGTCGCGGAGCCGTTCGTCGTCCGCACCCGCAGCGTAATCGTGCTATCGCGATTGGTCAGCCGTACCGACATCCAGCCACGGGGTGACGCCGGGTAAGCACACATCGCCAGGAGCATCAGGGCGCGGTAAATTCGCCTCGAATCCGTAATAAACCCCGCGATGGCCTGGTCGGCGCCGCTACAGTCGAGCCCATGCCTGACCGTGACTTGGACCCGTCTGCCAGCACCGCGCAGTTCCGCGCGTTCGCGGACGGGCGCTCAGCCGACTCCGCGCCGTGGCAGATGCGGGCCTCCCGCAACCGGGTGGCCATCCTGGCCGCGGTCGTGATCGGTGCGGCCGTGGTCCTGTTCCTGATCGCCCTCCTGGTCATCGGCTAGCCGGGCGCTTTCCGCAATATTCCGGGCGCTGTGCTGCCCGGCCGGTCCATTAATGCTTGGCAGCAGCGTGGCTAAATCCTCCGCGAATTATGGCCATACTCTGCGGTGCAGTGAACCTGTGCCGCACCTAGGTGTGCAACTCGCTGCGCTACCGGGACGGGTTCCGGCTCACCGGAGCCGGGCAGTCCTACGTCGACCCAAAGGTCTACCAGACCTGCATGGGCGGCTCGGAACGGCGGCACAGCCGGGGCGAGGGCCCCTGCAACGCGCGCACCGACCTGTGTTCCCATGCGAAGACACAGGGCACCACGAAGCCGATCGCCTGTCCGACCCGGGACTCCGGCAGCGGCCAGCTGTGTGAGTTCGCCGACGGCTACTGCTTCCCCACGGGCAGCCGCCAGGTCCTGATCAACGGGAAGCCGGCCCGGGAGACCGCCCGGGTGTCGGGCTGCTTCGCGGACCAGTTCCAGAACGGCGACCTGGACTTCGACGGGACCCCGTACCAGCGCAACCGGTGGCCGGACGGATCCAGGAAGCACCCCACCCCGGCGCGGTATCTGGGTCCGTTCGACGCGGCTGGCCAGCCGTACCCGCAGGTGCAGTTCGAGACCGACATCGGTGGCTCGGAGTTCCTGTGCAACACGACCACCGGGTCAACTGCACCGCGCCGCCGCTGTCCGCGAAGTTCTACCCGTACTGGTCGCTGGCGCATAACCAGAACCTGGGCGGGGTGAGCGGATCGGCCCGGTTGTGCCTGTGGAACTTCGGCGGCACGATCCCCGGGCAGACCGTCCGCGACTTCGGCAAGGACGCCCAGTACGGCGCGCCCGACCTGTCGTTCTACGGCGGCACGCTGATCAGCAAGGTCCAGCCCAACCCGCAGTTCTCGGGTAAATGCCGGTGATCGGCTAGTTGGCCGCCCCGCCCGGCTGGGTAATTCCCCAGCCGGGCGGGGCGGCGGGCGCGCCGCCGAGCGACAGGGCAGGATAAGCAGACATGACGGTCCGGGACGCTGTGCCGCACCCGCCTGAGGCGCAGGACGACACCGAGGAAGCGCACCGGCTTACCGCACTGGAGGGCCTGGCCGCCCTCTCCCTCGACGCACTCTCCTCTGTCGCCTATGGTCCCGAGGCCATCGTCATCGTGCTGGCCGCGGCGGGCACCGTCGGGCTGGACTACACGCTGCCAGTCACGCTGGCCATCGTGTTGCTGCTGGCCGTGCTAGTCATCTCGTACCGGCAGGTCATCGCCGCGTTCCCGAGCGGCGGCGGCGCCTACGCGGTGTCCAAGCGGCACCTGGGCCGACCGGCCAGCCTGGTCGCGGCCGCCTCGCTCACCGTTGACTATGTGCTGAACGCCGCCGTCGGCGTCTCGGCCGGGGTGGCCGCGCTGACCTCCGCCTTCCCGGCCTTGTACGGCAGCCGGGTGTGGCTGTGCCTGGCCGTGCTGGCGGTGATCACCGGGGTCAACCTGATCGGGGTGGCCGAGTCGGCCCGGGTGTTCATCGTGCCGACGCTGCTGTTCATCCTGGCCATCGCCATTGTCATCGTCGGCGGCCTGTTCCGCTCGCACCCGCTGGTCGCGCCGGTCGGCCACCTGCCCTCGACCGTCGAGGCGGTCGGCCTGCTGCTGCTGCTCAAGGCGTTCGCCTCCGGCTGCTCGGCGCTGACCGGCGTGGAGGCCATCGCGAACGCGGTGCCCGAGTTCAAGCGGCCGCGGGCGCACCGGGCCCAGCACACCGAGATCATGCTGGGCGTCATCCTCGGCCTGATGCTGATCGGCATCGCAGTGCTGATCAAGAAGTTCCATATCACCCCGTCGGCCACCACCACGACGCTGGCCCAGCTGACGGCGGCTGGCGTTGGGCACAATGCGCTGTTCTACGGGATCCAGCTGATCACCACGGTGCTGCTGGCGCTGGCCGCGAACACATCGTTCGGCGGGCTCCCGGTGCTGGCCAGCCTGCTGGCCAAGGACAACTACCTGCCGCACATGTTCGCGCTGCAGGCCGAGCGGCAGGTGTACCGGTACGGGATCAGCGTGCTGGCCGTGTTCGCGGCGGTGCTGCTGGTCGTGGCCAGGGGCAATACCCAGGCGCTGATCCCGGTGTTCGCGATCGGGGTGTTCGTCGGGTTCACCCTGTCCCAGACCGGCATGGTCCGGCACTGGCACGAGCAGCACAGCCCGGGCTGGGCCGGACGGGCGTTCATCAACGGGCTGGGCGCCGTGCTGACCACGGCCGCACTCGGCATCGAGCTGGTCAGCAAGTTCACCGAGGGCGCCTGGCTGGTCGTCATCGTTATCCCGCTGCTGGTGCTGTTCTTCGAGCGGATCCACCGCGCCTACCAGCGGATCGGTGCACAGCTCGGCATCGGCCAGCCGCTGGACCCGCCGCAGCAGATCCCGTCGCTGGTGGTGGTGCCGGTCCAGGGGCTGTCCCGGCTGACCCGGGAGGGGGTGTCCGCGGCGCTGTCGCTGGGCGACAAGGTCATCGCCATCACGGTCTGCTATGACAACCCGGACAACGCGGCTGACCAGCAGCATCACACCAGGTTCAATGCTGCCTGGCACGCCTGGGATCCGGATGTGCCGCTGGTCACCCTGCATTCCGCGAAACGGACGCTCGGCCCGCCGATCGTGGACTACCTGCGGGCCAAGGAGGTGGAGAACCCGCACCGGCGGATCGTGGTGCTGATCCCGGAGGTGCAGCCGGAGCACTGGTGGCGGTGGTTCCTGCACAACCAGCGGGGCGCGGTGCTGAACCGGGCCATCATGAACGGCACCGACAACGTGGTGATCTGCCGGCTGCGGTTCCGGCTGGCCCACCTGGCCCCGGACGAGCAGCCGGGCACCGTCCCGGCGGAGCGGACTTAGGGCGAGACCCTAGCCGCCCGGCTGGCTGGACTCGACCGCGGCCAGCAGGAAGTTGACCAGCTGCTCGGCGTATTGGGTGGTGTTCGCCCGCAGCGCCGGGCGCAGCTCCGCCGGGGTGGCCTGCACGTGGGTGGTGGCCCCGCCGGCCAGCGTGTCCAGCAGCAGGGTCACCGACGTGCCGGCCGGGATCTCGCCCCGGTCGATGCCGCGGTGCACGATGCCCCGGGCCGCACGCACCTGCGAGGTGCGCAGCGCGCTGAGCCGCTCGGCCAGGCCGGGGATGAGGTCGCCGTCCAGGGCCAGCCGCAGCGCGGCCTTGCCCGCACTGCCCAGGTACAGGTCGAGAACCTGCCGGGCGAGCTCGATGAGGTCATCGCGGAGCGTGCCGGTGTCCACATCAGCGATCATCCCGATGCGCTGCTTGAGCGCCTCGGCCAGCAGGTCCTCTTTGGCCTGCCAGCGCAGGTAGATGGAGGCCTTGCCGACACCGGCCCGGCGGGCCACCGCCTCCATGCTGAAGCCTGCCCAGCCGGCCTCGCCGAACAGCGCCACCGCCGCGTCTGCCACCCGGCGGTCCACATCCGGATCCCGGGGCCGGCCTGGCTGCGCCGTGCTGATCGTCACATGGTCCCACCTGTCGTCTCGCGGACTGAGAATATAGCCACGGCCCTGCCTGACGAAGCCGACTGGACCCGGAGGACGCGTGCCCATCCCTGACGAGACGATCGCCGACTTCCTGGACCAGCTGGCCGAGCGGGTGCCCGTCCCGGGCGGCGGGGCTGCCTCCGCGCTGCAGGCCGCGCAAGGCGCGGCCCTGCTCGGCATGGTGGCCAGGTACACCACTGGGGAAAGGTACGCCGAGCATGAGGTGACCATCGGCCGGATCATCACCGAGGTGGACGAACTGCGCGCGATCGCGCTGCGGCTGGCCGAGGCGGACGTGGACGCGTTCGCCGCGGTGACCGACGCCTACCGGCTGCCGCAGTCCACCGAGGAAGAACGGCCCGCGCGGTCGGCGGCCATCAGCCAGGCACTGGCCAACGCGGCCTGGCCGCCCGCCCAGGTGATCAGCGTGGCCGGGATGGTGGTGGACCTGGCCGAGGCGCTGCTGGTGATCGGCAACCGGAACGTGCTCAGCGACGTGGCGGCGGCCGCCGAATCGGCCCGGGCCGCGGCGGCCACCGCCCGGGTCAACGTCGAAGTCAACCTGGCCGGGATCAGCGACGAGCAGACCAGCCTGGAGATGATCGCCGAGACCGGCAAGGCCGACGACATCATCACCCGGGCCGGCCGGATCACCGCCGCCGTCCGCGACCAGATCCGGGGCTGACCGAAGTCGCGCGGAATGTGTCCCTCCGGGCGAAGCGTTGCCGAACAACCAGGACTTATAGCACCATCTCGCCATGGAGAACATGTGATGCGCCTGCTGCTGATCGGGGCGCCGGGCGCCGGCAAGGGGACCCAGGCCGAGCGCCTGGCCCAGCGGTACGGCATCACGCACATCTCCAGCGGCGACCTGCTCCGCCAGCACGTCCAGGAGCAGACCGCGCTGGGGCGGCAGATCAAGTCCTACGTGGACCGGGGCGACCTGGTGCCCACCGGCATCGTTCTGGACATGCTGCGCAAACCGGTGGTGGCCGCGGTCGAGGCGGGCGGTTACGTGCTGGACGGATTCCCGCGCACGGTCGAGCAGGCCCAGGCATCGTTCCCTACCGCCCACGCGCTCGGCGTCGAGGTACAGGCCGCCGTCCATCTCGACGTCCCGCAGGAGGAACTGGTCCGGCGGCTGCTGGCCCGGGGGCGCGGCTCGGACGACACGGAAGCCGTCATCGAGCACCGGCTGCAGGTGTACCAGGAGATGACGGTCCCGTTGCTGGAGTACTACGCAGGCCGGGAATGGATGTTTGCGGTGGACGGGGCCCAGCCACCCGATGCCGTGCACCACGAGATCGTGGCCCGGCTGCACAAGCTGTCCGCGTTCGCCTCCGAGGCGGGCTGACGGCGCAGTCCCCTCCACTTTCAATCTATAGCGCACCGGGGGGCTTGCCGCAAGACCCGGGTCGTGCCGCATAATCGCTGGCCGGAGCCGGAAACTGCGGAAAAAAGAGGGGGCCCCGAGTGCGCGTGCTGTTGTCCACCTATGACTCACGTGGGGGTGTCGAACCGCTGCTGGGACTCGCGGTGCGATTGCGCGAACTCGGCGCGGAGGTGCGGATGTGCGCGCCGCCGGACTGCGCCGACCGGCTGGCCGAGGTCGATGTGCCGCTGGTGCCGGTCGGCCCCCCGGTGCACTCACTAGTGCACGCGGCGAAGCCGCCGTCCCCAGCCGACGTGCCGCGGCGGGTGGCCGAGGTGAGCGCCGCGGCGTTCGACAAGATCGGCGTGGCCGCCGAGGGATGCGCCGCCGTGCTGGCATCCGGCGTGATGCCGGCCGTGGCCGCCGCACGGTCGGTGGCCGAGAAGCTGGGCATCTGGTCGACCTCGGTGAGCTACTGCCCGGTCTTCCTGCCATCACCGCACAACCGGCCGTTCCCGCCGCAATGGGGGGACCAGCCGTACTTTGCCAGCCGGGTGGCCGGCCTGGGTATCGGCGCGGCGCACGACGTCAAGCCGCCGACCACGGAGTCCCTGTCCGCGGCCCTGCGGACGGCCCTGAACCCCGCGACCGGCGCCCGCGCGGCCGCCGTGGCCGGCACGATCCGCACCGACGGGGCGACGCTGGCCGCGACGCTGCTGCTCCACCAGTTCAGCCCAGAAAGGATGCCGTGAATCCCCTGACTGCCAGCGCGTTCGACCTACCCGACCGGCTTGCGGCCAAAGCCGACCCGGCGCTGATCGCCGGCGACGAGCAGCACTTCGCAGCCATCGCGGCCAGCCTCGAACAGTCGATCGCCGAGCTGTCCGGCCGCCTCGAGGCCGAGCGCCAGGCACCCGGCGGCATCGGCCAGCAGGCGCTGGACCGGGACCTGGAGATCCACCGGCTGGACAACCGGCTGCGCCTGCTGCGCCGCTTCGGCCTGGACCTGTGCCTGGGCCGCATCGTCCGGGCAGACAATCCTGACCCGGTGTACATCGGGCGGCTTGGCCTGCGGGACAGCGCGGGCCGCCAGCTGCTGATCGACTGGCGGTCGCCCGCGGCCGAGCCGTTCTTCGGCGCGACCCACGCCAACCCGATGGGCCTGGCCAGCCGCCGCCGGTACCGGTGGACCCAGGGCCGGATCAGCGACTACTGGGATGAGGTGTTCATCCCGGACGGTCTGGACGGGCACGCCGCACTCGACGATCAGTCCGCGTTCATCGCCAGCCTGGGCGGCAGCCGGTCGGGCCGGATGCGGGATGTGCTCGGCACCATCCAGGCCGACCAGGACGCCATCATCCGGGCCGGCTCCCGCGGCGCGCTCGTCGTTGACGGCGGCCCGGGCACCGGGAAGACCGTGGTTGCCCTGCATCGCACCGCCTACCTGCTGTACGCCGACCCGCGCCTCGGGCACCGCCGGGGCGGTGTGCTGTTCGTCGGGCCGCACCAGCCGTACCTGGCCTACGTTTCCGATGTGCTGCCCAGCCTGGGCGAGGAGGGCGTGCAGACCTGCACGCTGCGGGACCTCGTCCCGGAGGGTGCCGCGGCGGCCGCCGAGACCGACCCGGACGTGGCCCGGCTGAAGTCGTCCGCGGGCCTGGTGCGGGCGATCGAGCCGGCCGTCAGGTTCTACGAGAACCCGCCGGCCAAGGGGATGACGGTCGAGACGCACTGGTCCGACATCTGGCTGAGTCCCGACGACTGGGCCGAAGCGTTCGGCGTCGCCGAACCCGGTACCCCGCACAACGAGGCGCGCGACCAGGTCCAGGACGAGCTGCTCACGATCCTGGTGGACAAGTTCGACGGGGACGTGCCGGCTGAGCTGCTCCGCAAGTCGCTGCGGCAGAACGCGGAGCTGCGCACCGCTATCAACCGCGCGTGGCCGCTGATCGAGCCGGCCGACCTGGTCGGAGATCTGTGGTCGGTGCCCGCCTACCTGCGCCTGTGCGCCCCCTGGCTCAGCGCCGATGAGATCAAGAAGCTGCAGCGCGCGGATGCCCAGGCCTGGACGGTGTCCGATCTGCCGCTGCTGGACGCGGCCCGGCAGCGGCTCGGCGACCCGCTGGCTTCCCGGCGTAAGCGCCAGCACGACGCCGCGGTGGCCGCCGAACGGGAGCGGATGGCCCGGGTGGTGGACAACCTGATCGCGGTGGCCGACGACGAGTACGGCACCGGCCTGGTGACGATGCTGCGCGGCGAGGACTTCGAGGACGCCCTGATCGACGAGACCGCCCTGCCCGGTGCCAGCCCGGACCTGCTGGCTGGCCCGTTCGCGCACATCGTGGTGGACGAGGCGCAGGAACTGACCGACGCGGAGTGGCAGATGCTGCTGGTCCGCTGCCCGTCCCGGAGCTTCACCATCGTCGGGGACCGGGCTCAGGCCAGGCACGGGTTCACCGAGCCGTGGCCGGACCGGCTGGCACGGGTCGGGCTGGACCAGATCAAGCTGGCCTCGCTGACCATCAACTACCGGACGCCGGCAGAGGTCATGGCCGAAGCCGAGCCGGTCATCCGGGCCGTGCTGCCGGACGCCAACGTGCCGGTCTCCATCCGCCGCGGCGGCCCCGTGCTGCACGGAGCCACCTCGGACCTCGGCTCGATCCTGGACACCTGGCTGGCCGCGCACGCCGACGGGATCGCCTGCGTCATCGGCGATGCCACGTTCCGGGCCACGCCCCGGGTCCGGTCGCTGACCCCGGAACTGGCCAAGGGGCTCGAGTTCGACCTGGTTGTGCTCGTCGACCCGGCGGCTTTTGGCGGTGGCATCGAGGGAGCGGTCGATCGCTATGTCGCGATGACCCGGGCGACGCAGCAGCTCGTCATCCTGACCAGCTGCTGACGAGGGATCTGGCCCGGTTCACCTTTTCTCCACCGGGCGGCCACGTTGACCGCGCGGTTACCGGGGCCCTAAGGCGGATCGGCTCGGGCCGATCGCCGGGCCCGGGCCAGCCAGGGCGTGCTGGCCTGGCCGAACGGCTCGGCCCGGGCCGATATCGCATCGACCAGCCAGTCGCGGCTGGCCCGGGCCTGGGCGATCAGCCCGGCCGGATAGCCCAGCTGCACCTGGTGCTCGGCGAACTCGTCCTCGTCCAGCACGGCCACCCGGCCGTCCCAGAACCGGACCACGTCCAGGTCCAGGTCCACCGCGGTGACCCGGCCATCGGCGAGCACCGGGCGGGTGGTCACGTCAGCGTAGATGTCCAGCTCGCCTTGGACGTTGAAGCACGCCGTCCAGTCGCCCTCGGCCGGCACCAGCAGCGCGAAGTCACGCGGCTGCGGCACTGGCGGTTCGCTGCCCCGCTGCACGGCCATGCCCCGGCGGCCAGATAGCCACCAGCCATGCCCGTCCTGGCCGAGCAGTTCCATGGTGAAGTGGTAGTGGTCCGTACCACCCCATTTGGTGTAGCGCACCTCGATCTGCTCCGGGTCCACCGGGGCAGCGTATCCGGCGCTAGCCCGGCTGGCCGTCCGGCTCGTCCGGGCCGGGCTGGTATCGGTAGCCCATGCCGGGCTCGGTCATCAGCCAGCGCGGCCGGGCCGGATCGGGCTCCAGCTTGCGCCGTAGCTGGGCCATGTACAGCCGCAGGTTCCCGGCCGCGTCCGCGTACCCTGGGCCCCACACCTCGGTGAGCAGCTGGCGCTGGCTGAGCAGCCTGCCCGGGTTGCGCAGCAGCACTTCCAGCAGGTGCCATTCGGTCGGGGTGAGGCGGACGTCCGGCCTGTCAGCAGCGCCCCCGCCGTCGGTGCCGTCCCGGATCACCCGCTTGGCGGCCAGGTTGACCACCAGGTGGCCGAGCCGGATCCGCGGCTCGCTGGTGCCCGGGCCAGTCCGGCGCACCGCGGCCCGCATCCGGGCCAGCAGCTCTTCCATGCCGAACGGCTTGGTCACGTAGTCGTCGGCGCCCGCGTCCAGGGCCTCGACCTTGTCGGTGCTGTCGGCCCGACCGGACAGCACGATGATCGGGGCCTGGGTCCAGCCGCGCAGCCCCTCGATGACCTGAACGCCGTCCAGGTCAGGCAGGCCAAGGTCGAGGATCACCAGATCGGGCGGGTGCCTGGCGGCGGCCTCCAGCGCCTGCGAGGCGGTGGCCGCGATGTCCACGTCGTAGTTGCGCACCCGGAGGTTGATCCGCAGCGCACGGAGGATCTGCGGTTCGTCATCGACGACCAGGACACGGGTCACCGGACCAGCCTGCCAGGCTCAGGGCGCATCCGCCCCGGATCCCCCCGCGGTGGGCAGCGGCTCCTCCACCTGCGCATCCGCGGGCGCGGGCACCGCGGGCAGCGACAAGGCCATCGTCATCCCGCCCCCCGGGGTCTCTGCTGGTTCCAGGGTGCCGCCCATCGCCTCGGTCAGCCCCCGGGACAGTGCCAGCCCGAGCCCCACGCCGGTGGTGTTGTCGGTGTCGCCGAGCCGCTGGAACGGGACGAAGATCCGGTCCCGCTGTGACCTGGGCACCCCCGGGCCGCGATCGACCACCCGCAGTTCCACCCGGTCACCCAGCGAGCTCGCGATCAGCAGCGGGGGCTTGCCGTCGGGGGAGTAGCGCAGCGCGTTCTGGGTCAGGTTGACGATGACCCGCTCCAGGATGCCCGGATCGACCCGGATCGCGGGCAGCGAGGCCGGGATCTCCACCGTCACCATGTGCCCCACCGCACCGAGGTCGTCCAGGGCGCGGGCCACGACCTCGTCCAGGCCGGCCGGGCGCGGGAACACGGACAGCGCGCCGGCCTGGAGCCGGCTCATGTCCAGCAGGTTGTCCACCAGATGGGTCAGCCGGTCCAGTGACTCGTCGGCGGTGGCCAGCAGCTCATCGCGGTCGTGCTCGTCCCACTGCACGTCAGCCGACCGGAGGCTGGTCACCGCGGCCTTAGCCGAGGCCAGCGGGGTGCGCAGGTCGTGGCTCACCGCGGCCAGCAGGGCGGTGCGCATCCGGTCCGCCTCGGCGATGGGCCGGGCCGCCTCAGCCTCGGCGGCCAGCCGCTGCTGCTCCAGCGCGACCGCGGCGTAGGCGGCGAACGCGCCCAGCACCCGGCGGTCCGACGCGGGCAGCGCCCGGCCGCGCAGCGCCAGTGACATCGTCTCGCCGATCGGCACCTCCACGTCCGCGTCGGCCGGCCTGGTCACCGGCGGCTCGCCGGAATGCGCCACCGCCCGCCACCCGGTGGCCGGGCTACGCGCCGCCGTGCTCTGGCTGGGCGCGCATTCCAGCAGCGTGACCGACTGCATGCCGAACGCCTCGCGGACCCGGTCCAGCACCGCCGCCACGGCCCGCTGGCCGCGGAGCACGCTGCCCGCCGTGGTGACGAGCAGCTCTGACTCGGCACTGGCCCGGGCGGCCTGCCGGGTGCGCCGGGCGGCCTGGTCCACCACCGTGCTCACCACCAGCCCCACCGCCACGAACACCACCAGGGCCAGCGCGTTGTTGGCCTCGGCGATGGTCCACTTGTGCACCGGCGGGGTGAAGTAGTAGTTCAGCAGCAATGACCCGGCGATGGCGACCAGGATGGCCGGCACGAAGCCGCCGACCAGCGCGACCACGATGACCGCGACCAGGAACGCCAGCACTTCGCTGGTCAGGTTGAGGTCGCCGCGCAGATTGGCCAGCACCAGGGTGAGCAGCGGGCAGAGCAGCGCCGCGAGCACGTAACCCATGATCTGGCGGCGCAGCGTCAGGCCGCCCCGGGAGCGGGGCAGGCCGCGGCCGCGGCCCATCCGGGAGTGGGTCACGATGTGCACGTCGATGTCGCCGGAGCCGCGGATGGTGCGCGCGGCCGAACCCGGGCCGGTGAGCACCGTGGCCAGCCACGACCGGCGGCTCGCGCCCAGCACCAGCTGGGTGGCGTTCTCTGCCCGGGCGAAACTGAGCAGCGCCTCCGGGATGCTGTCCCCGACGACCTGGTGGTAGGTGCCCCCCAGGGATTCGGTGAGCCGGCGCTGCGCGGCCAGCGCCGCCGGATCGGCCCCGGTCAGCCCGTCCGAGCGGGTCACGTGCACGGCGAGCAGGTCGCCGCCCACTGAGCGGGCGGCGATCCGGGCTGCCCGCCGGATCAGCTGCTCGCCTTCTGGCCCGCCGGTCAGCGCGACCACCACCCGCTCCCGGGCCTCCCAGGTGCCGCTGATGCCGTGCGCCTCGCGGTAGCGCTGAAGGCCCTCGTCCACCTTGTCGGCCAGCCAGAGCAGGGCCAGCTCGCGCAGCGCGGTCAGGTTGCCGGTGCGGAAGTAGTTGGTCAGCGCGGCGTCGATCTTCTCCGCCGGGTAGATGTTGCCGTGTGCCATCCGGCGGCGCAGCGCCTCCGGGGTCATGTCCACCAGCTCGACCTGATCGGCCGCGCGGACCATGGCGTCCGGCACGGTCTCCCGCTGCGGCACGCCGGTGATCTTGTGCACCACGTCGTTCAGCGATTCCAGGTGCTGGATGTTGACGGTGGAGATGACCTCGATGCCGGCCGACAGCAGTTCCTGCACGTCCTGCCAGCGCTTCTCGTTCCGCGAGCCGGGTACGTTGGTGTGCGCGAACTCATCGACCAGGGCGATCTCGGGCCGCCGGGCCAGCACGGCGTCGAGATCCATCTCCTCGAACCCGGCGCCCCGGTACTCGACCGCCTTGCGCGGGATTATCTCCAGGCCATCGAGCAGCGCCGCGGTGTGCTTCCGGCCGTGCGTCTCCACGAACGCCACCACGACGTCGGCGCCGCGTTCGAGCCGCCGGTGCCCCTCGCACAGCATGTCGTAGGTCTTGCCCACCCCGGCTGCGGCGCCGAGATAGATCCGCAGCTGCCCGGGGTCCCGGTCGGGTACCGTGACCCGCCCCGATACTGGTTCCTGCTGCTCGCTCATCCGCGTCCTGTCTGTGCGCTGACCCTCGACATCAGTGTGCCCTGAACTGGGGAGATGCGGTAACGGCGGCCCTTCACGGCTGGAACCGGTAGCGCATGCCCGGCGGGCGCACCGGGCTCGCTGTCCGGTGTGCCCGCGATGAGCTCCACGATCTCCCTCCGGTCAGTGCAGCGGGTACTTCTCGTCCAGGGCCCGGTTCAGCAGCAGCACGTTCACCGCCGGCTCGCCGAGGAAGCCGAGCGAGCGGCCCGTGGTGTACTGGCTGACCAGGGCCCGGACGGCGGCCGGGCTGATGTGCCGCGCCGCCGCGACCCGGTTCACCTGGATGGCCGCGTTGGCCGGCGAGATGCCCGGGTCCAGGCCCGAGCCGGACGCGGTCACCGCGTCCGCCGGGATCTGCGAGATCTTCACGTGGTCGAACGCCGCGATCTGCCTGCGCCGCTGCTTGATCAGCGAGACGAACGCCGGGTTGCTCGGCCCGTAGTTCGATGCCGACGAGTACCGCGGGTCACAGCCGTAGTCGTCCCTGGCCCCGGCCAGGATGGCCGCCGAGGGCCGTGGCTGGAAGTACTGCGGCAGCGGGTTGCCCTTGGCGTCCACGAACTCCTGGCACAACAGGCTGGAGCCGATCACCCGGCCGTGGTAACTGACCAGCGAGCCGTTGGCCTGGTGGTGGAACACTCCCTGGGCGACGCCCCACATGAACACCGGGTAGATGATCCCGGTGAGCACGGTGAACACCAGGAGCAGCCGGAAGGCCGCGATGTGCTGACGGACGATACTGGGCAGACGGGTCATGATCGGATCACCGGAATCCTGGAATGTACTGGACGACGAGATCGATGGCCCAGATCCCGGCGAATGGGATGATCAGCCCGCCGATGCCGTAGATCAGCAGGTTCCTGCGGAGCAGTGACGACGCCGAGGCGGGGCGGTAACGCACCCCGCGCAGCGCGAGCGGGATCAGCGCCACGATAATCAGCGCGTTGAAGATGATCGCCGAGGTGATGGCCGAGGCCGGGCTGTGCAGGTGCAGGATGTTGAGCTTGGCCAGCCCGGGGATCACGCCCTCGAACATGGCCGGGATGATGGCGAAGTACTTGGCCACGTCGTTTGTGATGGAGAACGTGGTCAGCGCACCGCGGGTGATCAGCAACTGCTTGCCGATCTCCACGATCTCGATGAGCTTGGTCGGGTTGGAGTCCAGGTCCACCATGTTCCCGGCCTCCTTGGCCGCGGAGGTTCCGGTGTTCATGGCCACCCCGACGTCGGCCTGAGCCAGGGCCGGGGCGTCGTTGGTGCCGTCCCCGGTCATCGCGACCAGCTTGCCGCCTTCCTGCTCCTTCTTTATCAGCGCCATCTTGTCCTCCGGCGTGGCCTCGGCCAGGAAGTCGTCCACGCCGGACTCGTCGGCGATCGCCTTGGCGGTCAGCGGGTTGTCCCCGGTGATCATGACGGTGCGGATGCCCATCTTGCGCATCTCGGCGAACCGCTCGGCGATGCCCTCCTTGACGATGTCCTTGAGGTAGATCACGCCCAGCGCGCGGGCCGTGCCGTTCTTCTTCTCGGCGACGACCAGCGGGGTGCCGCCGACGCCGGAGATGCCGTCCACCATCGCGCCCAGGCCGGCCGGCGGCTCGCCGCCGTTGTCCCGGATCCACTGCGACACCGAGGCGGCCGCGCCTTTGCGGACCTGGCGCCCGTCGGCCAGGTCGATGCCGCTCATCCGGGTCTGTGCGGTGAACTCCACGAACTCCGCGCCCTGCAGTTCACCTTCGTGCCGCTCGCGAAGCCCGTATTCCTCCTTGGCCAGCACCACGATCGAGCGGCCTTCCGGGGTGTAGTCGGCCATGCTGGACAGCTGGGCGGCGTCGGCCAGTTCGCTGGCCGGTACCCCGTCCACCGGGAGGAACTCGGTGGCCTGCCGGTTGCCGATGGTGATCGTGCCGGTCTTGTCCAGCAGCAGCGTGTTCACGTCGCCCGCCGCCTCCACCGCCCGGCCGGACATGGCCAGCACGTTGCGCTGCACCAGCCGGTCCATGCCGGCGATGCCGATCGCGGACAGCAGCGCGCCGATCGTGGTCGGGATCAGCGCGACCAGCAGCGCGACCAGGACGACCAGGCTCTGCGGCGCGCGGGCGTAGAACGCCATCGGCTGCAGCGTGATCACGGCCAGCATGAAGATGATGGTCAGCGACGCGAGCAGGATGTTGAGTGCGATCTCGTTCGGCGTCTTCTGCCGGGACGCGCCCTCGACCAGGGCGATCATCCGGTCGATGAACGTCTCGCCGGGCTTCGAGGTGATCTTCACAACGATCCGGTCCGACAGCACCTTGGTGCCGCCGGTGACCGCGGACCGGTCGCCGCCGGACTCCCGGATGACCGGGGCCGACTCGCCGGTGATGGCCGACTCGTCCACCGAGGCCACACCCTCGACCACGTCCCCGTCGCCCGGGATGACCTGGCCAGCCTCGACGATCACGAAGTCGCCCACGGTGAGCTGAGTGCCCGGTACCTCTTCTTCCGGGATGTCGGTCCGGCCAGGCTGCCAGCCGGCCACCCGCCGGGCCACGGTCTCCTGCTTGGTCCGGCGCAGCGTGTCGGCCTGGGCTTTGCCGCGGCCTTCGGCCACGGCCTCGGCCAGGTTGGCGAACACTGCGGTCAGCCACAGCCAGACCACGATGGTCCAGTTGAAGACGGACGGCTTGGCGATCGCCGTGCCGGTGGTCAGCACGGCGCCAACCTCGACTACGAACATGACCGGGTTCTTGAGCTGGACCCGCGGGTCCAGCTTCTTGAACGCATCGGGGGTGGATTTCAGCAGCATCCTCGGGTCGAGCAGGCCGCCGCCGATCCGGCCCTGCTCCGGGCCGGCCACCCGCTCAGGGGCGCGGCCCCCGGTTTCCGGTGTGGTGGTGATGGACATCAGTGCAACCCCTCAGCGAACGGCCCGAGTGCGAGAGCCGGAAAGTAGGTCAGGCCGACCAGGACGAGGATCACGCCGACCACCATCCCGACGAACAGCGGTGTCCGGGTATCGAGCGTCCCGGCGCTGGCCGGTACTGGCTGCTGGCGGGCCAGCGAGCCGGCCAGGGCGAGCGCGAAGATCTCCGGCGCGAACCGGCCGAGCAGCATCACAATGCCGCCGGATATCTGGTACCAGGTGGCCCCGGTGCCCAGGCCGGCGAAGGCAGACCCGTTGTTGTTGGCCATGGACGTGAACGCGTACATGATCTCGGTCAGCCCATGCGGCCCCGGATTGAAGATCGCTTTCTGGCCGATGTGCGTGCCGATGGACAGGCCAGCCGCAGTCAGGATGACCACCGGCAGGGTCAGGAAGTACAGCGCCGCATACTTCATCTCGGCGGGCCGGATCTTCTTGCCGATGTACTCCGGCGTGCGGCCGACCATCAGCCCGGCCACGAACACGGTGACGATGGCCAGGATCAGGATGCCGTACATGCCGGCCCCAATGCCGCCCGGCACGATCTCGCCCAGTGCCATGTCGAACAGGGCGATGCCGCCGCCGAACGGGGTCAGCGAATCATGGAAGCAGTTCACCGACCCGGTCGAGGTCACCGTGGTGGACGCGGCGAACAACGAGCAGCCGGGCGTGCCGAACCGCGTCTCCGTTCCTTCCGCGGCGTGCCCGGCCAGGATGGTGGCCGTGCCGCCGGCGCCGGTGTGCGCCTCGAACAGGCTGATCCCGCCGACCGCGGCCATCCACAGGATGGCCATGACCGCGACCAGTGCGTAGCCCTGCTTGTTGTCTCCGACCATCTTGCCGAACGCCCGTGGCGTGGCGAATGGGATCAGCAGCAGGCCGAAGATGATCAGCCAGTTGCTGAACGGGTTGGGGTTCTCGAACGGGTGCGCGGCGTTGGTGTTGAAGAACCCGCCGCCGTTGTTCCCGAGGTCCTTGATGCTCTCCATCGAGCCCACCGGGCCGCCGGGGATCGTCTGGTGGGCGCCGGACAGCGTGGTGTACGTGTGGTACGCGTTGAAGTTGTCGATCGCGCCGCCCGCGATGAGGGCGATGCCGACGATGACGGCCAGCGGGATCAGCAACCGGACCGTGCCCCGGGTGACATCCACCCAGAAGTTGCCCAGCTTGTCGGTGCGGGACCGGGTGAAGCCGCGGATCATCGCGATCGCCACGGCCAGGCCGACGGCGGCCGACAGGAACTGCTGCACGGTCAGCCCGGTCATCTGGACCAGGTAGCCCAAGGTGGCTTCACCGGCGTAGTTCTGCCAGTTGGTGTTGGTCACGAACGAGGCGGCGGTGTTCCACGCGGTGTCCGGCGTGACGGCGGCCATGCTCACCGACAGCGGCAGGTAGTGCTGCAGCCGCTCCAGGCCGTACAGGAAAAGCACACTGACCCCGGAGAACGCCAGGATGCTCCGGACGTAGCTGCTCCACTTCTGGTCAGCCTGGGCGTCGATACCCATCACCCGGTAGAAGGTGCGTTCGACCCGCCAGTCCTGGCCGGTGGTGAAGATGTGTGCGATGTAGTTCCCCAAGGGGATGTAGCAGGCGGCCAGCGCGGCGAACAGCAGGGCAAACTGCAGCCAGCCCGCAGCGGTGCTACTCATCAGAATTTCTCCGGGAAGACGAGGGCCGCGAACAGGTACACAGTGAGCAGGACGCCACCGATGAGACCGATCCAGTTCTCAACGCTCAAAGCGCTCAACCCCCTTGACCAGCAGCCACAGCGCGGCGAACACCACGATGGTCAGGCCGATATAGAAGAGGTCCCACACGGCGCCCTCCTAGGCGTCTCCACTGCGTGCGCAACCTGGCCGCCACCCGCCCCGGGGGTGGGGCAGGCGGCGGGCGGGCCCGTGCGGACGGGCTTGTTCAGGTGGCGTCCAGGGCGTAGGCGACGCTCTGGCGCTTCTCAGTGAAAACCGAGGTAAGGCGCAAAAGTCCGGTCCAAACAGCACCCATGCGCGGCGCTAGGGGTTCCTAACAGAACCCATGCGCGCGGGCTCGCGTATCCGCCGCGGTGGCGGTCAGCGGCGAGTATTTGAGCACTCGGCGGGAGCCCGTCTACTGGATGACCAGGTCGCGGACGCCGAGTTCGTCGGCCCGGGCGAGCAGGTCGGCCGGATCGGCGTAGACCCGGTATGCACCGGCCCGTTCCAGTTCCTCCCGCCCGTAGCCGCCGGACATCAGGCCCACCCCGATGGCGCCGGCCCGGCGTGCGGCCAGCAGGTCCCATACGCTGTCGCCCACGACAAACGCATGCCGGGGCGCCACACCGAGCAGCGCCGCCGCGGCCAGGAACAGGTCCGGGTCGGGCTTGGCCCGGCGCACCATGTCCCGGGTGATCATCGGGGTGTCCTCGGGCAGCCCGAGCAGGCCTAGCGCATGGCCCGCGGTGGCGCGGCGGCCGCTGGTCGCGATGGCCCAGCGCACCCCGCGCTTGGTCAGCGCCTGCAGCAGTTCGGCCGCCCCGGGCAGCGCGCGGACCGTGTCCGCCCGGGCCAGGTAACCCTCCGCGTGCGCCTGCTGCAGCATCTCGATGTCCGCCTCGGACAGCGCCAGCCCGGTCTCCCGGATCAGCGCGGACACGAACAGCCCGCCGCTCATCCCGATCCGGCGGTGGATGCGCCACACCGACAGGTCGATGTCCAGCCGGAGCAGTGCCGCGTGCCACGCCATCACGTGCTGGTACACGCTGTCGATCAGGGTGCCGTCGAGATCGAAGAGGAACACCGGGGACGGGGGCTCGTGGTAGCTCACCGGAGCGTTCATGGCACCAGTGTGGCGGCTGGCGGCGGAAGAGGCCCGGCAGACCCCCGGTGCGGTGAACCGGCGTTGCACTTGCCGGCCCACCAGTAGTAACTGAATGCTCCCATTCGATTATTCAAAGTCACAGACTGGGTTGCTCATTTCTCTCCATCCACCGAACGGGGACAGCATGCCCGCGGCATTCCGTGGGCCGTTCCCGGCCGCCTGCTTGATGACTTTGGGCTAGTGTTCCACTACCTAAAGTTAGATTGGCTCACAGCGCCGGGCGGGGTATGAACCGGACGGGGCATGGCGACGGCCGGGCGGGGCCGTGCGGGGGGAATGAACGATGAGCCGGATGCTCAGCGCACTGCGGGCGGCAGGGTTTCGGACCGGGGGTGCGGGGCGGCTGGCCGGCCCGGTGGTGGCGGGCCCGGTGGTGGCGGGCGCGGTGGTGGCGGGGGCAGTGGTGGCGGGGGCAGTGGTGGCGGGCGCGGCCCCAGCCGCCGCGGGCACCCCGATGAACGAGTCGTACGCGGTCTACGCGGCCGGCCGGATGAGCACCCAGCCGGTGGGCGAGGCGTCGTACTCGGGCGGTTCCCCGGTGATCCTGCCCAACGCCGACGCGGCCGGGCTGCTCGGCACCGGGCTGATCACCGACGCGGCTGGCCCGGCCAGCGCCTCGTCGCGGATCCCCGCCCTAGCCGTCTCGCTGCCCGGGCGGACCGTGCTGCGCGCCCAGCTGGCGTCGTCCTCGTGCCGGTTCGACACCCGGGCCCGGGCCGCGTCCGGCACATCGCGGATCGACCAGGGCCGGATCTCGCAGGCCGGGCACCGCACGATCGCGCTGCCGGCCAGCGCGGCGCCGAACACCCGGATCGTCGTCCCGGACATCGCCGTGATCATGCTGAACCGCCAGTTCACCGGGGCCCGCGGCACGCTGACCGTGCAGGCCATGCGGATCCGCCTGCTGGATCACTATCAGAAGCTGATCCTGGCCACCTCGGTGTGCGCCGCGGCCAGTCTGGCCCCGGCGCCGGCCCTGGACGGCGCGGCGCTCCGGCTCACCCTGGGCGGCCTGGGTCTGCTGCTCCTCGGCGGCCTGGCCTACCTGCTCAGCAGGCGCACCCGCGGCCGGGCGGCCTGACCGGTGTACGCAATCGGGCTGGGCGGGGCGTGGCAAAACGCCCATTCCGTGCCGCCAGCGGCTGGTCAGCTGGCCGGTCCCTTGCGCCCCACGCCGACCCGGACCCAGAACTTACTCGGGTCGTCCGGTACGTCGGCCGGGGAGTCGGGCCGCCACTGCGGGATGTAGACCAAGCCGGGATCCAGCACCTCGAATCCGTCGAAGAAACGCAGAATTTCGGCCCGCGAGCGCAACTGCACGCTGGTGGCCACGCTGCGGTTATAGACCTTTTCCGCGGCCTGGGCCTTATCCGGCCGGCTCTCGTTTTCCACGTGGCTCAGCACGATGAAGCTGCCCGGCGCGAGCGCGTCCCGAAGCGTGGCCACGATCGCCCACGGATCCTCGGCGTCGGAGATGAAGTGCAGCACCATGGCCAGCAGCAGCCCGGTCGGCTGGCTGAAGTCGATCAGCTCCCGGGTGGTGGGGTGGGCCAGGATCTTCTCCGGCTCACGCAGGTCGGCGTTGATGATGTCGGCGTCGGGGTTGCCGTCGAGCAGCGCCTTGCTGTGCGCGATGGCCACCGGGTCCACGTCGGTGTAGACCACCCGGGCGCCCGGCGCGGCCTGCTGTGCCACCTCATGCACGTTCCCCTGGGTCGGGATGCCGGAACCGATGTCCAGGAACTGGCGGATCCCGGCCGCGGCCAGGCAGCGCACCGCCCGGCCGAGGAACGCCCGGTTCTCCCGCGAGCCGGCCCGGATGTTCGGGTCGACGGCGGTCATCGCCCGGGCCAGGTCCTGGTCGGCCAGGAAGTTGTGGGTGCCGCCGAGCAAGTAGTCATAAACCCGGGCGATGTTCGCCCGTTTGGTGTCCACACCCGGTGGGACCCAGTCCGGCTGGCCAGCCATGATCTGTCGCTCTCCTCATGCGTGCGGGTGCTCCCCGGCCACGTTCCGGCGCCACATCGTGCCGTACGGGCCCTATTTGCCCAGGGTGGTGCGGTACATTTCCGCTTGCACGATAGCGCACGGTTGGGCAATGGGTGCGCCGGGCCGGAGCACTTCGGGACGGAATGGGCGTGGCATGCCCGAAGTGGCCACCCGTAGCCGACGGGGCCTGTCGGCAGGAATGGTGCAGGTGCTGGTGGAGTCTTGGGGGGCCGGTGATGACCGGCCAGTGCTGCCGCGGCGGCGCGCGCCGGACCTGGCTGGCCTGGCCGCGTTCACCATGGACCCGGACGGGCGGGTGGACTCCTGGCCGGTGACCGCCGAGCGGCTGTTCGGCCACCCGGCGGCCACGGTCACCGGGCGTGATCTGCGGGACGTGCTGCTGACCGGCCCGGGCCAGCGTCAGCTGGCTGGCGAGGCCCTGGCCGAGGTGCGCGCGGGCCGGGTCTGGACCTCGACCGTGGTTATGGCATTCGCCGGCGGCAGCGGGCCGGTCGCCATCCGGTGTGAGCCACTGGCCGGGCCCGGTTCCGGGGTGCTGGTCATCGCGCAGCACGCCACCCTGGTCATCGGCTCGGACTGGCTGCGGCACGCGCGTGACCTGATCGGCACCACCCTGGACCTGCCCCGCACCGCCGGTGAGGTGGTCAGCCTCTCGGTGCCCGCGTTCGCCGACGCGGCCTCCATCTTCGTCGCCGAGCGGCTGCTCGCCGCGGACGAGGCGGGGCGGCACCAGGCCGGGGCGACCACCGTGGTGCGCCGCATCGTGGCCCGCGTGGTCGGCCAGCCCGCGGAGGTTACCGACAGCCTGCTGCCGCCGAACGAGGTGCTGGTGCTGAGCGAGGCCTCGCCCAGTTACCGGGCCATGCGGAGCAACCGCCCGGTCGTGTTCGACGAGCTGGACCCGGATACCGCCGAGCGGCTGGCCCGCCGTCCCGGGGGCCTGGAGTTCACCGCCCGCTACGCGTCGTTCCTGGCCATGCCGCTGACCGCGCGAGGACTGGTGCTCGGCTGCATGACGTTCTGCCGGGCGCCGAGCAGCCCGAGCTTCGGGCCCGCGGATATCGCCGCGGCCGACGAGCTGGCGTCGCGGGCTGGCGTATCGATCGACAACGCGCGGCTGTACGACCGGGAGCGGCGGTCCGCCGTCGCACTGCAGCAGGGCATGCTGCCGGCCGAGTCCAAGATCCCGGCGGGCCTGGAGGTGGCGCACCGATTCCTGCCAGTCGGCCTGTCCGTGGTCGGCGGGGACTGGCACGACATCGTGGCGCTGCCCGGCGGCCGGGCCGCGCTGATCGTCGGCGACGCGATGGGGCACGGGCCAGAAGCGGCCGCGGTGATGGTGCAGCTGCGCACCGCCGCGCACACCCTGGCCGAGCTGGACCTGCCACCCGGCGAGGTGCTGCGCAAGCTGGACCGGATGGCGGCCAGCCTGCCCGGCGCCCCGTTCGCCACCTGCGTCGCGGCGGTGGTGGACACGGCGCGCGGCGACTGCGTGATCGCCGCGGCCGGCCATCCACCGCCTGCGGTGGCCGGCCCGGACGGCCCGGCCCGGCTGCTCGAGCTGCCCGCCGGGCTGCCGCTCGGCCTGGGCGCCGGCTCGGTGGAGACCACCGAGGTCAGGCTGCCGCCGGGCGCGGTCCTCGCGCTGTACACCGACGGCCTGGTGGAGACCCGCGCCCGGTCGCTGGAGGACGGCATCACCGCGCTGCGGGACGCGCTCGCCGCGGCGCTGGCCCGTCCCGATGGGACGCTGGACGACTGCTGTGAGGCCGTCACCCAGGAACTCGGCCCGCACGGCGAAGACGACGTCACCCTGGTTCTCGCCCGTGTCCAGCCGTGACCAAGATGACTAGGGGCACTTGCCCGCGCGTCCCGCGCCATGTGGATCATGCTCACGGCACTTCCACGGATCTGGTGCGCACGCCCGGTGCATAAGGAAGATATATAACTGCGTGATATAGTTGCCGCCATGGACGCTACGCAGGAAGTCAGCACGCCCCGTACCGCGCCGCCCATCGACTGCGCCGAGTTCTCCGCGGTCCTGGAGCGCCTGCTCTCGAACTGGCGCCGCCTGGCGGTGCCCGGTGAGCTGAGTCCCACAGCTGCGTTCACCCTGGCCCGGCTGTCCCGGGACGGCGCCAGCCGGCTGACCGACCTGGCCAACAGCGAGCACGTCACGCAGCCGGCCATGACTCAGCTCATCTCCCGGCTGGAAGTCCAGGGCCTGGCCGAGCGGTTCCGCGATCCGGGCGACGCACGGGTGGTGAACGTCCGGGTCACCGCGGCGGGGGAGACCCTGGTGGCCAGCAGGCGCGCGGCCCGCGCGGCCCGGGTCACCGATCTGCTCGGCACCCTCCCGCCCGGGCAGCAGACCGCGCTGGCCATGGCCCTGCCCGCGCTGGCCGCACTGGCCGAGGTGAGCGCCCGGTGACCGGCCCAGTCAGCACCGCCAGCACAGCCAAGCCAAACCGGGTCAGCCCGTTCCACCAGCCCAAGGCGGTCTGGGCGGTCGCGTTCGCCTGCGTGATCTCGTTCATGGGCATCGGCCTGGTAGACCCGATCCTGCCCGCGCTGCGGGACAAGCTGCACGCCAGCCCCAGCCAGGTCGAGCTGCTGTTCACCAGCTACCTGGTGGTGACCGCGGTGGCCATGCTGGTCACCGGCTGGGTGTCCACCCGGATCGGGGCCAAACGCACGCTGGTGGCCGGCCTCGTGCTGATCGTGATCTTCAGCGCGCTGGCCGGCAGTTCCAGCGGCATCAGCGAGATCGTCGGCTTCCGGGCCGGCTGGGGTCTGGGCAACGCGCTGTTCATCGCCACCTCGCTGGCCGTCATCGTGGCCTCGGCCAGCGGCGGGTTCGCGGGCGCCATCATCCTGTACGAGACCGCGCTGGGCGTGGGCATCGCGCTCGGCCCGCTGGTCGGCGGCGAACTCGGCGCGATCAGCTGGCGCGGCCCGTTCTTCGGCGTCACCGTGCTGATGGCGATCGCGCTGATCGCCACGCTGGTCCTGGTCGAGAAGGCACCGAAACCGGCGCACCGCACGTCGATCCTGGATCCGCTGCGGGCGCTGCGGCACCGCGGACTGCTCACCATGGGGCTGACCGCGCTGTGCTACAACTGGGCGTTCTTCACCGTGCTCGGCTACGCGCCGTTTCCCGATGAACCTGAACACCCACCAGCTCGGCTACGTGTTCACCTGCTGGGGCGTGCTGGTGGCTATCTTCGCCATCTTCGTCGCCCCCCGGCTGGAACGCCGCCTGGGCGTGGCCCGGACGCTCTACCTGAACCTGACCCTGTTCGCGATCGACGTGCTGGTCATCGCACTCGGCACGACCAGCCGGCCGGTACTGATCACAGCGGTGATCGTGTCCGGCGCGTTCATCGGCATCAACAACACGGTCACCACGCAGGCGGTGATGACCGTCGCCCCGGTGGAGCGGCCGGTCGCGTCGGCCGCCTACGGCTTCATCCGGTTCATCGGCGCCGGGCTGGCCCCGTACGTGGCGGCCCGGCTGGCCGCCGCCTACAACGTCCACCTGCCGTTCTACATCGGCGCCGGCGTGGTGCTGGTCGGGATCATCATCCTGTCCACCGGGCACCGGCTGCTGTCCGCGTCCGCGCACCAGGCCCCGGCCGCGCCGCAGGCCCAGGGCCGGCCGTGGCGCGCTGCTGGCCGGCGCAGACGCGCTGGCCACCGCCCAGCTGGCCAGCGAGGCGCCGTGCGACCTGCTGGTCGTCCAGCTCAGCCCACCCCTGACCAGCGCTTTGCCGTCAACCAGCGAGGCGGCCAGCGCGGGTTAACTCGCTCCGGGTGAGGCGGCCGGCCGCCGCCTTCCCTAGGGTGCTGCCTGGATCACGGACGACACGTGCGTGCACGGTCACGATGCGGTGGTGCGCCCGGCGCACAATGGATGGGAGGGGTAGGAGGACACGTGACCACGGAGATTCGCTCCTATGTCGCGCTCGGGGACAGTTTCACCGAAGGACTCGACGATCTCACCGCACCGGACGGTGGCTACCGCGGCTGGGCCGACCGGTTCGCGGAACGCCTCGACATCAGGCAGCCGGGCCTGCGCTACGCGAACCTGGCGGTTCGTGGCAAGACGCTCCGCCAGGTGGCCGACGACCAGGTCCCGGTAGCCATCTCGCTGCGGCCCGACCTGGTCAGCATCGCCGCTGGCGGCAACGACATGCTCCGGCCGGGCGCCGACCCGGACGCCCTGGCCGCCGAGTTCGACGGGGTGATCGTCACCCTGCAGCAGGCCGGCTGCCCGGTGCTGATGTTCACCGGCTTCGATCCGCGGTTCCCGGTGCTCCGGCTGATCCGGGGCAAGGTGGCGGCGTTCAACATGCACCTGCGCGCCATCGCCGACCGGCACCAGTGCCACGTGGTGGACCTGTGGTCCATGCCGGTGCTGCACGACCCGCGGGCGTGGGGCGCTGACCGGCTGCATCTGACCGCCGACGGGCACCGCCGGGTCGCGCTGCGCGCCAGCGAAGTGCTCGGCTTTCCGGTGGACGAGGATTGGCGCGAGCCGTGGCCGCCGCTGGACCAGGCCGCGCGCTCCGCGGCGGCCGGCTGGCTGTCCGCGCGCCGGATGGACGCCCGCTGGGCCCGGGTGCACGCCGCCCCCTGGGTAGGCAGGCGGATCCGTGGCCGCTCCTCCGGCGACGGCATCCCGCCGAAACGCCCGCAACTGCTCCCATTTAGCCGAACGCCAGCGCCCTCGACTGCACTTGACCTGGGCCTGGGGCCGCTGGAGCAACCCACGTCCTGACCCGGGCCGGCCGGCCGCCCGGTCAGCGACTTCGCCCGCTCGGTGGCCGAATCGCCGGCTGGCATAATCGCGCTGGCCCTGGATACCGGTCGCTCCGGGGCGCCGCAGCTGATGAACGCGAAGACCAGGAAGGTGACCTGGGTGGTGCGGTTCCCGCGGCCGGCCGTGCAGGTGGCGGCGGCCCACCGCGGCAGCACGTTCTACGTGCTGATCGCGGCGGCCTAAGGCCTGTCCGAGCCGCCCGCGGGCGGCGCCAGGGCGGCCAGCACGTCCGCGGCGCGGTCCAGCGCGGTGGCGATCCAGGGCAGCCGTACCGGGTCAGCGGCGGCCAGCGCGATCTCCCGCTGCTCGTCGGTCTCGCCGTACAGCAGCCCGGTGGCCACCCGCATCCGCAGCACCGTGTCGTCCTCGCCGAACGCGCTGCCTGGCAGCATGCCCATCCCGTACCGGTGCAGCAGGTGCCCGGCCAGTCCGGCCCCGGTGCTGATCCCGTGGGCCGCGCGCAGCCGGGCCCGCCACGGCGCGAAGTCCGGGTACAGGTAGAACGCTGCCTGCGGCGCGGGCACCCGTAGCCCGGCGGCGCTGAATCGATCCGCCATCGCAACCGCCACCGCGGCGTGCAGCGACCGGCTCCGCGAGATGCGTTCGGTAAGTTCGCCCGGTTCGCTGAACGCGAGGGCCGCGGCGTGCTGGATGGGCAGCGAGGGAGCGGACCATATCTCGCTGCCGATGCCCAGCAGCCGGTCCCGGAGCGCGCGCCCGGTCCTGCTGTCCGGCAGCCGGGCCACCCCGATCCGCCAGCCGCCCAGGGCCAGGCTTTTGCTCAGCGCGGTAGTGATCACGGTCCGCTCCGGCGCGTACGCCACCGGGCTGGGGAACCCGGCCGCCGGGTCGTGCACCAGGTCACGGTAGATCTCGTCGGCGATGATAATCAGGTCGTGCTCGCGGGCCACCTGGCACAGCGCCCGCACGCTGTCCGGGCGGGCCAGCTGTCCGGTCGGGTTGTCCGGCAGGGTCAGTACCACCGCGCCGATCCGGCGGCCCGCCTGCCGGGCGGCCAGCACGGCCCGGGCCAGCGCCGCGGCGTCGCAGACTCCACCCTCACCGGGCGGGCCGGGCACGAAGTGCGGCCGTGACCCGATCATGGTGGCCTGGGCGGCGTAGCTCACCCAGCTCGGCTTGGGCACCGCGACGTCGGTGCCGATGGCCAGCAGCAGGCCGAACAGCAGCGCCTTGCTGCCCGGGCCGCAGACCACCGAGGACGCGCTGGCCGGTGTGCCGCGCCGGACCCAGTAGCCGGCCGCGGCCTCGCGCAGCGCCGGAAGCCCGGCCACCGGGCCGTAGGCGTTGCCGCCGCTGGCCGCGGCGAGCGCGTCCCGGAGCAGCGGATGAGCGGGCAGCCCGGCCTCGCCGAAGGCCAGCGGCAGCACCGGCTGGCCGGCCCGGCGCTTGCGGGCCAGGGTCTCGTTGGCGGCCAGCGTGGCCGACACCGGGATGGGCGGCAGCTGGGCGGTGGTGGGCTGGGGGACAGGTGGCAGCGGGGCGGTGCGGGCGGCGAGGGCATCGCTGGGCACGGTAATGGGCATGGCTGTATTAGCCATGGTCATGAGTCTCGACTCCTCGATCCGGGTGGTGAGCGCCGCGCTGCGCCGTGAAAATGGGCCCTCAGCGGGGTGGGTCTTCAAGCGACCCCCGGGCCACCTGATCAGCATGCCGTCTGATATGCATAAGCGCAAGCCGCTATAACTATCCTTGAGGGTAAGCTGGTCTTATGCTGGATTTGCACCGGCTCCGGTTGCTCAAGGAGTTCGCGGGCCGGGGCACGATAGCGGCCACCGCGGCCGCGCTCGGCTACACGCCGTCCGCGGTCTCGCAGCAGCTGGCCGCGCTGGAACGGGAAGCCGGGGTCATCCTGCTGGACCGCACCGCCCGGTCCGCCGAGCTTACCGACGCGGGCACCCGGCTGGCCGCCCATGCCGAACGCATCCTGGCCCAGGTCGAGGAGGCCGAGGCCGATATGTCCGCCCGGGAACGTGAGCCGTCTGGGCGGGTCTCGGTGGCCGCGTTCCCGACCGCCGCGGCCGCGTTCGCGCCCGCCCTGGCCCGCAGCCTGCGCGCGCATCCGGCGCTGACCATGCTGCTCCGGCAGACCCGGCGGGACGAGGGGCTCAGCTCGGTCCGCTGGGGCGAGGTCGAGGTCGCCCTGGTCGACGACTGGACGGGCGCGCTGGCCGGCACCGGTGCCGGGATGCTCCAGTTCTACCCGCTGCTGCGTGACCCGCTGGTGCTGGTGGTGCCGCGCGGTCATCCGCTGGCCGACCCGGCCGAGCCGGTGGACCTGCGCAAGCTGAGCGAGACCAGCCGGTGGATGGCCGCCCCGGCCGGGGAGCCGTCCCGGCAGGCGGTAGACCGGCTGCTGGCCGCCGCGGGCGGGGTGCCGGCCATGCCCTGGGAGTTCGAGGGCCTGGGCACGATCATGTCCCTGGTTTCCCGGGGCATCGGCGTGGCCGCCGTGCCCCGGCTGGCGCTGGCCGCGGGCGAAGGCCGGGTGGTGGTCCGCGAACTGCCCGGCGCCGAGGTGGCCCGGGACGTGTATGCGGTGGCCC
This sequence comes from uncultured Actinomycetes bacterium, assembly GCA_963834705.1. Lineage (GTDB taxonomy): Bacteria > Actinomycetota > Actinomycetes > Streptosporangiales > Streptosporangiaceae > RYN-230. The sequence continues at coordinate 177,782 of CAWICV010000012.1, read as the reverse complement.
GTACGGCCAGCGTCCGGCGGCCCTCGGTCGCCGTCATCCTGGCCGCCCTGCACAGCGGGGCCAGGCACCTGCCCGGCCGCCGCGCCATACCAGCTGACACGGTCCCAGCTAACACGCCGTCCTGAAGTCCCATGAATAGCTTGCCCCGAGCCGGGAACTCAGGCCGGGCATGAGTGGCTTCAGGAACTTCATCCTGCGCGGGAACCTGGTCGACCTGGCCGTCGCGGTGGTGATCGGCGCCCAGTTCAGCGGCCTGGTCAAGCAGTTCGTCAACTCGTTCGTCAGCCCATTACTGGCGCTGATCGGCGGCAAGCCGAACTTCGACACGCTGGCCTTCACCGTCGGCAAGTCCAAGTTCACCTACGGCGCGTTCCTGACCGACGTGCTGTCTTTCCTCATCGCGGCCCTGGTCGTGTACTTCGTGGTCGTGGTCCCGTTCAGCCGGGCCATAAAGCTGTTCCAGAAGGACCAGGCCGCCACCGAGCGGGACTGCCCCGAGTGCACGATGAGCATCCCGCTGGCGGCCCGGCGCTGCCCGGAGTGCACCGCGGAGATCGTGCCCGCCACGGAGCAGCCGCAGAGCGTTGGTTAGGCGTCCGGGCGGGCGGGTAGCGCAGCAGGTCATCGCAGCGGAGGTGGGGCGAAATATGATTAAGGTGCTATTCAGGCCAATTAGTCTCCTGGTCAGCGTGCTGGGCGGAATGCTGGCTGGGGCAATCTTTAAAAAGGTCTGGCAGCTTGCCGCGCACGAGGACGAGGCGCCGCAGGCCACCGATGCCGCCCGGAGCTGGCCGGAGATCCTGCTGGCGGCGGCGCTGCAGGGCGCGATCTTCGCCGTGGTCAGGGCGGCGCTGGACCGCAGCGCCGCGGCCGGCACGCAGAAGCTGACCGGCACCTGGCCAGGTGAGGACAGCCAGCAGGACGAGGAACGGCTGCAGGCCCAGGAAGCTGGCTAAGGGATGACCGAGGCGGGCAGTGCGCGGCAGGCCCAGGGCGAGGCGATCCCGCCGCAGAGTGAGGTGTCCGGCGGCCCGGAGACGCCCCTGGAACTCGGCCGGACCGGCTGGCGGGACACGCTCAAGCGCAGCGGCAAGGAGTTCACCGTCGACCGCTGCACGATGTGCGCCGGGAGCCTGGCCTACCACTGGTTCCTGGCCCTGTTCCCGGCACTGATCGCCGTGCTCGGGCTGGCCAGCCTGATCCAGCTCGGCGCGCCCACCGTGCACCGGCTCGTGCGCGGCCTGGACAAGGCGCTCCCGCCGGGGGCCCAGTCGGTGTTCAGCCGGGCGCTCGAGTCGGCGGCCGGCCACTCCACGGGTGGCTCGCTCACCGCCGTGATCATCGGCGTGGTGATCGCGGTGTGGAGTGCGTCATCCGGGCTGACCGCGCTGCAGACCGGCCTGGACATCGCCTACGACGTGCCGGTGGACCGTAAGTTCCTGGCCAAGCGGCTGTGGTCGGCGCCGCTGATGCTGGCCACGGTGGTGCTCGGCGGCATCGCCTCCGTGCTGATCGTGTTCGGCGCGTCGCTCGGCTCGGCCATCGCGGGCCACGCGCCGTTCGCCGGGACCGCCTTCGTCATCGCCTGGACCGTGCTGCGCTGGCTGCTCACCGTGGCCGTGATCTCGCTGCTGTTCTCGGTCTACTACTACTGGGGGCCGAACCGGGAATCACCCCGCTGGCAGTGGGTCAGCCCCGGCGGCGTGGTCGGAACGGTGATCTTCCTGCTCGCCTCGCTCGGTTTCTCTTTCTACGTGGCCAAGTTCGGCCATTACGGAAAAACCTACGGCGCGTTCGCGGGCGTGGTCATCCTGATGTTCTGGCTGTACCTGGCGGGTCTCGCGGTGCTCCTCGGCGGTGAGATCAACGCCGAAGCCGAGCGCGAAGCCGCGGCCGAAGCAGGCCACCCCGCCGCGCGGGCGGCCGCCCGGCGGAAGCTGGACGAGTCCGCCGCCTGACCTGGCGGCCACGCCGGGCCCACGGCCGGGGGACATGGCCGCCAGGATGGCCGGTTACCCTTCCGTCTGGTCGTCCACCTCGGCGCCGGGGGCGTTCGTCTTGACGGACTCGATCCCGCTCAGCGCCGCATGCTTGCTCTCGTAGGCCTCGCTGGTCGCGATCACCTGGCCGTTCGACGCCAGCAGGTTGAAGTGGAACTTGCCGCTGGAACCCTTCTTCAGTACAAATTTGCCCGCCACTCGCGGCCTCCTTAGCCGTCGCTCCACCGGAACTGCACCGCAGTCGCGGCCTGCCAGGTATCACGCAGGCCACAGTCGTCGCATGTACCCGGCCCGCCCCGCGGAAACCACCCGGGACGGCCGGGGCCGTTTTACGGCCGGGCCGTGGGGGCAGAGAGTGCGGTCATGGAGAAGCTATCCCTGGATGCCGTGGTACGCGAGCAGGCCAAGCGGGCCGCCGCCGCGCCGAGTGGGCGCAGCGCGGAGACCGTGTACGGCGGACACGAGCACGCGCTGCGCCAGACGGTGCTGGCGCTGACCGCGGGCTCGGCCCTGGACGAGCATGAGAGCCCCGGCGAGGCGACTATCCAGGTGCTCAGCGGCCGGGTCCGGCTGACCGCCGGGCCGCACGAATGGGACGGCCGCACCGGCGACCTCCTGGTCGTGCCGGACAGCCGGCATGCTCTGGCCGCGATCGAAGACTCCGCCATCCTGCTCACCGTCAGCAAGGCCGGCTACCCGGACTAGCGCTGAGCCAGGCTGCTGAGCCAGGCTCAGGCATCCCGCTCGATCGGGCAGGACATGCAGCGCGGGCCGCCCCGGCCGCGGCCGAGTTCGCTACCCGGCACGGCCACCACCTCGATGCCGTTGTCCCGCAGGTACTGGTTGGTGGTCACGTTCCGGTCGTAGGCGACCACCACGCCCGGCTCGATGGCGAGCACGTTGCAGCCGTCGTCCCACTGCTCGCGCTGCGCGGCCGGGATGTCCTGGCTGGCGGTCAGCACCCGGATGCTGGGCAGGCTGAGCGCGGCGGCCAGCGCGGTGTGCATGTCCTCCGGCGGGTGGTCGGTGACCTTCAGCTCGCGCGACGACGCGCCCGGCTCGATGGTGTACGAGGACAGCATGCCCAGCCCTAGGTACTTGGTGAACACCCCGTAGTCACACATGGTCATCACGGTGTCCAGGTGCATGAACGCCCGTGCCTTCGGCATGTCGATGGCCACCAGGCAGCGCGCCGCGCCGGCCGAGAACAGCCGGTGCGCCAGCATCTCCAGTGCCTGCGGGGTGGTCCGCTCGCTCATCCCGGCCAGCACCGCGCCGTTGCCGAGGACCAGGATGTCGCCGCCCTCGATGGTGGCCGGGGCGGCGTCCGCCCCGTGGTACCAGACCTCGAACCCGCCGCCCGCGAACATCGGGTGCCAGCGGTAGATGGCCTCGTCGTTGACGGTTTCCCGGCTCCGCGCGGGCATGGCCATCGCGTTGACCGACACCCCGCCGTAGATCCAGCACGAGGTGTCCCGCTGGTAGAGCAGGTTGGGCAGTGGGGCCAGCACGAACTCATCCGGGTCCAGCGAGTGGAACGCGATGCTCTTCGGCTCCGGGGCCAGGTCCAGGATCTCCCGCTTGGTGATCCCGCCGGTCAGCGCCTGGGCCAGCAGGGCGGATTCCAGGCCTTCGACCGCCTCCCGCAGCCCGGGGCAGGCCAGCGGCCCGTGCAGCCGCGGGTCGAACACCCGGCCCAGGATGTACTCCCGGGCCTGCGGCACGTCCAGGGTCTGGGCCAGCAGGTCGCCGTAGTAGTGCACGGTTACCCCGCGGCCGCGCAGCGCGTCGGCGAACTCGTCGTGCTCGGCCCGGGCCCGGCCCGCCCACAGCACGCCGTCGAACAGCAGCTCGCTCGCGTTGTCCGGGGTCAGCCGCTCCAGCTCCAGGTCCGGCCGGTGCAGCACCACCTGGCGCAGCCGGCCAACCTCGGAATCGACGTGGAACATTGCTCCCCCGTTCAGCATGGGCAGATACTCACGTCTCTCATGATCCCCGAGCTAGGCTCACCGGGTGGACCTAGACCTTGACCTTTCCCTGGAACCAGCCACGCTGACCGCGGCGCTGGTGGACGTCCCGTCGGTCAGTGGCGAGGAGGAGCGGCTGGCCGACGCGATCGAGACCGCGCTGCATGGCCTCGAGCACCTGACCGTACACCGGGACGGCAACGCGCTGGTCGCCCGGACCCGGCTGGGCTTGCCGCAGCGGGTGGTGCTGGCCGGGCACATCGACACGGTGCCGATCGCCGGCAACCTGCCGTCGCACGCCGAACGCGGCCTGCTGTACGGCTGCGGCAGCTGCGACATGAAGTCGGGGGTGGCGGTCCAGCTCCGGCTGGCCGCGTCGCTGCCCAGGCCGCGCTGCGACGTGACCTACGTGTTCTACGACGGCGAGGAGGTGGAGGCGGAACGCAACGGCCTGCTCCGGCTGTCCCGCAACGCCCGGGACCTGCTGGCCGGCCAGTTCGCGGTGCTGCTCGAGCCGACCAACGGGAAGATCGAGGGTGGCTGCCAGGGCACGCTGCGGGCTGAGGTCCGCACCACCGGCAAGCGCGCACACTCCGCTCGCTCCTGGAATGGCCAGAACGCTATTCACCAGGCCGGTGCCATCCTCGACGTCCTGCAGTCCTACGTGCCCCGGGAACCCGTGGTCGACGGGCTGAAGTATCACGAAGGGCTGAACGCCGTCTTCATCAGCGGTGGTGTGGCGCACAACGTCATCCCGGACGAGTGCGTGGTCACGGTGAACCACCGGTTCGCCCCGGACCGGACGGTGGCCGAGGCGCAGCAGCATCTCCGCGACGTGTTCAGCGATTTCGAGGTGGAGTTCACCGACTCGGCGGCGGCGGCCCGGCCGGGCCTCGCCGACCCGGCGGCGGCCAGCCTGCTGGCCGCGGTAGGCGGCAGCCCGGGGCCCAAGTTCGGCTGGACCGACGTGGCCCGGTTCGCCGAACTGGGCATGCCCGCGGTGAACTACGGCCCGGGCGACCCGGAGATCGCGCATTCCCGGGGCGAGCATGTCCCGATGGCCCAGATCGCCGAGGTGGAGGACCGGCTGCGGGCTTGGCTCACTTGACCGGGCCGGCGATCAGGGTGAGCGATCCGGTGTGGCTGCCGTGGTTCGCGGTCACGTAGCCGAGTGAGATCGTGCTGCCCGGCTTGTACTTCCGCATGATCGTGGTCAGCCCGTTGGCCGAGCTCACCGCCTGGCCGTTCACCGAGGTGATCACGTCGCCCGCGGCCAGGCCGGCCTTGGCCGCCGGGGTGCCCGGGTACACGCTGCAGACCAGCGCGCCCGACTTGGCCGGCACCTGGTAGTTGGGGCCGACCCCGCTGTTGGCCAGGCACTGCTGGGCGTCGCTGACCGAGTCCACGCCGATGCCCATGAAGCCGCTCTGCCCGAGCAGGATGTGCGGGCCGGCGTGGCCCCCCGCGATCTGCCTGGCGATGGACAGCGCGCGGTTGATCGGGATGGCGAAGCCCTGGTTGGTGCCGGGCCCGCCCAGCGACTGGCTGTTCGCGGCGGTGTCCATGCCGATCACCTGGCCGGCCGCGTTGGACAGCGGGCCGCCCGAGTCGCCCGCCGCGATCGGGGCGTTGGTCTGCAGCATGCCGTGCAGCGTCTCGCTGTTGGCGCCGCTGCCCGAGTCGCTGGCGGTGATGGTCCGGCCCAGCGCGGTGATCGTCCCGCTGGTCACCGTCGGCTTCCCGCCCTGGCCGCCGGCGTTGCCGATGGCCACCACGCCGGTGCCCAGGGTGACTTTGGCCGAATCGCCGACCGACACCGTCTTCAGCCCGGACGCGCCGACCAGCTTGATCAGCGCCACGTCGTCCACCGGGTCCACGCCGAGTACCTGGGCGGTGTAGGTCTTACCGCCGGTGACCCCCGTGGCGTGCAGGCTGGTGGACCCGGCCACCACGTGGTTGTTGGTCAGCACCAGGCCATTGGAGGACAGCACCATCCCGGTGCCTGCGGCCGCCCCGTTCTCGTACTTGAGCCGGGAATTGATGTCCACCACGCCCGGCTCGACCTTGTTCGCCACGGACTGCTCGTTGAGCGTGGTGGTGTTGGCTTTGCCGTCCGCGTTCCGGTTCGGCGACGGGATCTGCTGCGAGGAGACCGAACTGGGGTTCTGCGAGTTCTGGTTCAGCGCTACCACGGTGCCGGCCCCCACCGCCGCGGCCACCGCCGCCACCGCGACGTAGACCAGCGCGCGCGGGCCGCGCCGCCGTGGCGGCTCCGGCCCGTAACCGATGATGTCAGTGGGCAGGCCCCAGTTGCCCGCGCCACCCGGCGGCTGGCTCCACGGCCCCTGCCCATAGCCTTGCTGGCCGTAACCGGACTGGCCGTAGCCCGGCTGGCCGTAGCCGGACTGCTGGTAACCCTGCTGGCCGTAGCCATAGCCCGGCTGGCCATACCCGGCGCCCGGCTGGGGGTAGCCCGGCTGGCCGTAGCCGGGCTGCCCGTAGCCACCGGGCGGCGGATAGCCCGGCTGCCCGTAGCCGTAACCGGGCTGTCCCGGACCCGGCTGTCCCGGCTGCGGGTATCCGGGCTGCTGCTGGCCCGGCTGGGTGGTGAACTCACCTGGCTCGCTCGCGGCGCCCGGCGCCGTCTGATCCGGGTCCCCGGGGACTACCCAGGTGTCCGGCCCGGGTTCGCCGGCCCTAGGTGGGGTGCTGTCGGAGGGCTGGTCCGGCTGGTCCCCGGCCGGAATGGGTGACCAGGCACCCATGAACTCCGGCGACTGGTCGCCACTCCGGTCCTGACCTTCTTGCATCCGTATCACCTTTGCCCTGGAGTACAGCGTAAGTGCCAGTGCCGCCCCGGTGGCCGCGGGCTCGTGGCGCCGGGCCGCAGAGGCTTTTCTTAACTAAGCACCCAAGCCTGGACGTTAGCTGAACGCGTACTGAGGATTCTCATCCATGCTCGGCCAGTGGCCCGACGTTCAGCCCACGCCGGGCGCACTCGCCGAGCAGCCAGGGCAGTGCGCCGAGCGCCGCACTGGCCGCGCCAGGAGGGCTGGTGCAGGAAGAATCGTGCAGCAGCACGGTGCTGCCGCCGCCCAGGGTCTGGCTCAGCGTGGCCTGCACCGAGCCCGGGGTGGCGCCCGGCGCCCACTCCCGGCCCCAGCAAGTCCACAGGACCGGCCGCAGCCCGAGGCGGCGTGCCGCGGCCAGTGCGCCCGCGCTGAGCACGCCGTACGGCGGCCGGTACAGCCGCGGCACGGTCCCGGTCGCCGCGGCCAGTGCGTCGCTGGCCCGGGCCAGGTCGTCGAGCAGGGCCCGGGGCCCGCGCAGCGTGGCGTAGCGATGCGCCCAGCCGTGCACGCCGATCTCATGGCCGGCCGCGGCGACCTCAGCGGCCAGGTTACGGTGCGCCCGGGCCATCGGGCCCAGCATGAAAAACGTGGCCCGCACCTGGGCCTGGTCGAGGGCGGCCAGGACGCGCGGGGTGAAGCCCGGATCCGGGCCGTCGTCGAACGTGAGGGCCACGTGGTCCGGGCGGCCCAGCCCAGCTAGCCGGGGAAACAGGGCCCGGCGCACCGGCCCGATCGCGGTGAGGCCGGGCGCGCCCTGGCCGGCCACGGCGGCCGCGGTGACGAGCAGAGCGGCGCCGAGCACGCGGTTCACCACGGAGGCTCCTTTGTCAGCTCTCAGCGAACATGAGGCGGGCCTGCCGGCGATCTTCAGCGGTTACTGAGCAGTTCCTTAGGGTAACAGCGCTTTCTCAGCCAGCCTTTGCCATGATGACTGAATGCCAGAAGGCGCCATGCCGGGATGGCTGGCCGGCCGCGCCCGCGACTCATTCGGGGAGAGCCGTTGGGAGTCCCAGCAGCACGCATCGTGTTCCCGGCTGCCGACCGGGCGGAGATAGCCGCCGCGGTCAGTGAGATCCTGGGCACCGGCTCGCTCACCCTGGGGCCGTACACCCGGCAGTTCGAGGCCGCGTTCGCCGCCGCGCACGGCGCCCGGTACGCGGCCGCCACGGCCAGCGGCACCGCCGCGCTGGACATCGCGCTGCGGGTGGCCGGGGTTCAGGGCCGGGAGGTGATCGTCCCGGCCAACACGTTCTTCGCCACCGCGGCCGCGGTCGTCGCGGCCGGCGCCACCCCGGTATTCGCGGACATCGACCCGGCCACGTTCGCGCTCAGCCCGCAGGCCGTGGCCGCGGCGCTCAGCGCGGACACGGCCGCCGTGGTGCTGGTGCACATCGGCGGGCTGATCAGCCCGCAGGCCGGCGCCCTGGCCCGGCTGTGCGCGGAGCGCGGGCTCACCCTGATCGAGGACGCCGCGCACGCGCACGGCGCCACCTGCCAGGGCCAGTTCGCCGGGACGTTCGGCGCGGCCGCGGCGTTCTCCTTCTACCCGACCAAGGTGCTGACCAGCGGCGAGGGCGGCATGCTGCTGTCCGGATCGGAGTCGGCCGACGCCGAGGCCCGGATCTACCGCGATCAGGGCAAAGGGGCGTTCGGCGCCAACCGGCACGAGCGGCTCGGCTATGCCTGGCGGATGAGTGAGCTGCACGCGGTGACCGGCCTGATCCACCTGCGCCACCTGGCCGAGTTCATCACCCGGCGGCGCGAGGTGGCCGCCCAGTACACCGCGGCGCTGACCGGGCTGGACGGGCTCGTCCCGCTGGCCGAGCCGGACGGCTGCCGGAGCAACGTCTACAAATACATCGTGCTGCTGCCGCCCGGGGCCGACCGGCCGCGGTTCAAGCGGGAGGTCGCCGGGAGGTATGACGTGCATCTGGCCGGGGAGGTCTATGACCTGCCGCTGCACCAGCAGCCGGTGTTCGCCGGGTACGCGCGTGGAGCGCTGCCCGCCACCGAGGACATCGCCGGCCGGCACATCTGCCTGCCGGTGCACTCGGACATGCGGGACGACGAGATCGACCAGGTGCTGACCGCGGTGACCGCGGTCTACGGGGCGCTAACTGGAGTGTGAGAGGAGAGGCCATGCGGCTGGCCGTAACCGGGGGGTGCGGCTTCATCGGCTCGCATGTGGTGGACCGGCTGCTGGCCGCGGGCCATCAGGTGCGGGTGCTCGACGTCGGCGGCGGCTGGCGCAACCCGGCCGCCGAGTACCTGACCGGGGACCTGTTCGACCCAGCCGCGCTGCGCCGCGGGCTGGCCGGCTGCGCGGCCGTGTTTCACCTGGCCGGCGCCGCGAATGTGAACGAGGTGGCGGCCGACCCGGTAGCCGCGGTCCGGCTGAACGTGGAAGGCACCGCCCGGGTGCTGGACGCGGCCCGGGCCGGGGGCTGCGGCCGGGTGCTGCTGGCCAGCACGGTCTGGGTGTACGGCGCGGCCAGCGGGCCGGGCGAGCTGGCCGAGGACGCCCCGGTTGACCTGCGCCGGGCCGGGCACGTGTACGTGGCCACCAAGCTGAGCGCCGAGCTGCTGGTGCACAGCTACCGGGAGATGTACGGCCAGCCCTTCACCATTCTCCGGTACGGCATCCCGTACGGGCCGCGGATGCGGGAGGAGCTCGTGGTGGCCCGGTTCGTCCGGGCCGCGCTGGACGGCCGGCCGATCACCATCACCGGGACCGGGGAGCAGCAGCGCAACTATGTGTACGTGGCCGACCTGGCCGACGCGCACGTGCGGGCGCTCGACCCGGCCGCCGCCGACCAGACGCTGGCCCTGGAAGGCGGTGCGCCGGTGTCGGTGCGGGAGATCGCGGACACGGTGCGCGAGCTGGTGCGTGACGTGCCGGTCGAGTACGTGCCCGCCCGTACCGCCGACTACCAGGGGGTCAGCGTGTCCAGCGCGCTGGCCAAGGAACTGCTCGACTGGTCCCCGGTCACCCCGTTCGCCGAGGGCGTGCACCGGTACCTGGAATGGCTGCGATGAGCAGCCCGCCGCGCCGGGCCCTGCTGCTGTCCGGGTCGCTGGGCATGGGGCACGATGTGCTCGCCCAGGCCTGCGCCGGCTCGCTGGCCGGCCGGGGCTGGCGCACCGAGACGCTGGACGCGATGCGGCTGCTCGGCGCGCGCGGCGGGCCGGCGGGCGAGGCGGTGTTCCGGTCCGTGCTGGCCGTGCCGGGCGTCTACGACGCGGTGCATTTCGCCGCGCTGCGCACCGGAGCCTGGCCCGCGCTGCTGGCTGACGCGGCCGCCCGGCGGCAGGTGCTCCCCCGGCTCCGGGAGTACCTGGACGCCAGCCCGGCGGACCTGGTCATCTCGGTGTTCGCCACCGGGGCGTCCGCGGCCAGCGCGCTGGCTGGCCGGTACCCAGCCACGACCCACGTGGTGTTCTGCACCGACGTGACCCCGCACCGGCTGTGGGTGCACCCGAACGTGGACGCCTACCTGGTCACCTCGGCGGCGGCCGAGGCGGCCGTGCTCCGGTTCCAGCCCGCGGCGCGGGTCGCTGTGGTGCCGATGCCGGTCCGGCCCGCCTTCTACACCGCGCCCAGCCAGGGGCAGGCCCGGACCCGGCTCGGCGTGCCCGGCACCGCCCGCTGCGTGCTGCTGATGACCGGCGCCTGGGGGCTCGGGCCGGTGGCCAGGGCCGCTGCCGGGCTGGCCGCGGCCGGCCTCGAAGTGCTGGCCGTGGCCGGGCGGAACCAGCGCCTGGAGCGCCGGCTGCGAACGGCCGCCCGGCAGCAGCCGCGGCTGCACGTGTTCGGCTTCACCGACCGGATCCCCGAGCTGATGGCCGCGGCCGACCTGGTCATCACCAGTTCGGGGGACACCTGCTCGGAGGCCCGGGTGGCCGGCCGCCCGCTGCTGCTGCTCGACCTGGTGCCCGGCCATGGCCGGGACAACCTGCAGCACGAACTGGAGCTCGGCGCGTGGGTGACCTCCGCCCGGCCCGCCGCGGTGGTGCGCAACGCCCTGGCCGCGGCCGACCGGGTCAAGCCCGCCGCCGAGGGCCTCGGCCCGCCCACCGCTGCGGCCCAGCACCAGGCGGCCTGGGAGTCGTCGCTGCGTGCCCTGCTGGCCGCCCTGGGGCTGGACGACCGGTTCCGCTAACCCGGCAGGGTGGGCAGCCGGGCCTGGGTACCGGTCGCGCCGGTGGCGGTGATCGCGTTGCGCAGGATCGTGTCGATGCGGGCCCGCTCCCGGTTCAGGTCGGCGGTGTCCCGCCGCAGCGCGGCCGTGTAGCTGGCCCGGCTGGCCGCGGTGTGCGCGCCGGCCAGGTTGGCCACGTCGTTCTGCACCCGCTGCGCGTACGGGAAGCACCAGGTGACCAGGTCGTTGACCACGGTGGCCAGGTGATAGGCGGCCAGCGATTCGGTCACCTGGTACCCGGTGAGGTCATCGAGTTGCATGTTGTTCGCCGGGGAGCAGTTCTGCGCGCCGTACCGGGCGATCCTGATCGTGTCCGCGCTGTTCTGGCTCACGCTGCCGCCCGAGCTGACCTGGTGCAGCGCGGTGAGCGACTCGCTGACCCCGGCGGCACACGACTGGGTCTCGGTCCGCATGTCGGTCAGGAACCCCTTGAGGTCGCCGGCCTGCTCGGCCTGGCTCGGCTTGTGCACCAGGGCGACCAGCACGATGCCCACCACGATCAGTGCCCCGGCCAGCAGCAGCCAGCGCGGCGCCTTCCGCTGCCCGGCCCAGCCGGTCTTCCGGATGGGCACGTACGGCGGGTCGGTCCGGGTCGGGGTTTCCACGGCGCTCAGCTCCGCTTGCTCTGGCTGGTCATCAAGGCCACTCCGGTGTGCAGATCGGTCAGGGTCACCGCGCGGATGACACGTTTGACGATGCGGTGCTGGGCGTTAAGAAAGAAGGTCTGTGGCAGTGCGACCACCCCGTAGGCCAGCGCGGTCGTCATCGGGGCCGGGTCGGCCAGCACCGGGTAACCGACGCCGGTCTTGTGCACGAACGCCAGCCCGGCCGAGCTGCCGTCGTTGACGTCGACGCCGAGGATGGTCACCCGCCCGTGCCCGGAGCGGTAGAAGCGGGCCAGCAGCGGGGTCTCCCGCTGGCACGGGGGGCACCAGGACGCGAAGAAGTTGAGGATGAGCGGGCGGCCCGCGTACTGGGCCAGCGAGACGTGCTGGCCCGGGTGACCCAGCACGGCCAGGCTGAACCCGGGCGCGCGCGGGTGGTTCACGGTGGGCTTCGGGGGGCCGGCCGAGGTGGCGCCCAGCGCGAGCAGCGCGGCCACCACCGCGAGCACCGCGGCCGACCCGGTCACCGCCAGCCGCCCCCGCCTGCTGAGACCCCGGAACCAGCGCGGTACCCGCCCACGGGCCGGCCTGGCTGACGTCAGCTCGTCCGGCTCGGCGGTGCTACTCATCTGTTCCTGGTCGGCCATGCGTCGTCCTTCAGCGTCCGGTCCGGCTCAGCGTCCATGGGGTCGGCGGCCAGGCTCAGCGCGTGGGCCGGGTGCACTGAGCTGGCACTCACCGCGGCGGCCGGGGCGGGCAGCACCAGCTCGAACTCGCTGCCCTCACCGGGTGTGCTGCGCACCCGGACATCCCCGCCGTGCGCGTGCGCCACGGCCCGCACCAGGGCCAGCCCCAGCCCGGTCCCCTTGGCCGCCCCGCTGCCGCTGGCCGGGCTGACCCGGGAGCCGGTCCGGAACCGGTCGAAGATGTGTGCCAGTTCCGAAGGCAGGATCCCTGCCCCGGTATCCGCGACGATCATACGCACCGGCTGGCCGGGGCCGGGCGCCCGTACCGAGAGCTGGACCATGTCGCCGTCGGTGGTGTGCCGCACCGCGTTCTCCAGCAGCGCGTCCACGGCCAGGCCGAGCCGCTCCCGGTCGGCGCTGACCGTGACCATGTCCAGCCGGCCGACCCGCCACTGCCGCTCCGCGGTCGGCCGCCAGCGCCTGATCACGTCCATGGTGAACCGGTCCAGGGCGACCGGCTCGGGACGGAGGAAGTCCGGGTCCTCGGAGGCCGCGATGACCAGCAGCCGCTCGCCGAGCCGGCGCAGCCGGGTCAGCTCGCCCACCACGATCTGGATGTCCCGGCGCTCGGTCCGGTCGGTGAGCTCCCGGGCCAGCAGCTCGGCGTGGCCCAGCGCGATCGTGATCGGCGTGCGCAGCTGGTGCGAGGCGTCCTGCAGGAACCGGCGCTGGGTGGCCAGCAGCCGGGCGTTCTCGTCGCTGACCCGGTCACGCTCCTGGTCCGCGTCCAGCCGTCGCTGCGCGTGCCAGACCATCATCCAGAACATGGCCGCCATCAGGGGGACCTCGTTCAGCTCGTCCACCGACTGGGCGCCGATGTACACATCCCAGCCGATGGCCGCGAACGTGGTGGCCATGACTACGCCGAGCACCCACAGGGTGGGCCGGGTCGCCCAGACCCGGAACCCGTAGAGCAGGGTGAGGCTGATCCAGATGAAGTGAAACGGGATCGTCTCCCAGTGCGAGAAAATCAGGATGCAAACCAGGTTGGCCAGCGAGAACAGCACCCAGACCAGATCGACCCAGGTCACCCGCCACGGCCAGGAGAACGCGTCACGCTGTGCCTGGCCGCGCCAGCCGAGGGTCGGCAGCGGGTGCCAGCGGGCCGGCCGCGCCTGGCGCAGCCGGAACCGGCTGATCTGGGCCGGGCTGGTCAGCCCAGCATCACGCGGTGAGCTGGTATCCCTCACCACGCACCGTCTTGATCAGGTCGAAGCCGAGTTTCGAGCGGAGTCGGCGGACACACACGTCGACCACGTTGGAGCCGGGGTCGAAGTCGTAACCCCAGACCGAGGCGAGTAGCTGGCCCTTGTGCACGGACTGGCCCGCGTGCTCCATCAGCTCCCGGAGCAGCAGGAACTCCAGGCGAGTCAGCGGGACCGGGCCCTGCCCAATGTTGGCTTCCAGCCGGCCGAAGTCAAGCATGAGCTCTCCGGCGCGGAGCACCTCGCTCAGCGGGTGGCCGTCGTCGCGCAGCCGGACCCGGACCCGGGCCAGCAGCTCGGCCAGGGAGAACGGCTTGGTCAGGTAGTCCTGGGCGCCCAGTTCCAGGCAGTCCACCTTGGTCGTGACGTCGGCCAGGCAGGACAGCACCAGCACGGCCTGTTCCGGCCGGTCCCGGCGCAGCCGGGCGAGGATTTCCCGCCCGTCCATGTCCGGCATCACCAGGTCGAGGATGACGAGGTCGTACTCCTCGATGGTGGCCCGCCGGAGCCCGTCCTGGCCGTTGCCGGCGAAATCGATTGCATAGCCGGCTGCCGCCAGAGCGCGGGCGATGAACTCGCGGATCTGCGGCTCGTCGTCCACCACGAGGATCCGTGCCGTAGTGGGACTTGGCCCGGGCGGGTGGATCGTCTTCGCAGGTGAGTTACGTTCCATGGGCTATCTGGGCGACGCTGCAGCGCGGTGCGGTGGTGGCCTGCGCCACCGCCTGGGCGATCCCCTGTGGAGAGGATGTACCGCACAGTGGCACCCGGTCAACCCTCGTTATCTTAGGCAAACCATTGCATCACAGGACTGTGACCTGCGAGAGCTTTGGGACGGTGATTAGTAACTGCGGGTAGCGGGAACAGGCCTAAGCGTAGCGATGGCCGTGTTCCACACCAAACGTTACCCACAAATGTTCCGCTGATCATGACAATTTCGTCATTCAGGGCGTGCGCAGTTGCCCAGGCAAGGCGAACGATCGCAAGATCTGGGACATACAAGACTTCCGGCCCGGAGTCATGGGGACATTGCGGCCGGCCCCAGTCGCGTGCGCAGGGCGCCGCGAAGAAGCGAGGTGGTGACTGGTGTCTCTGCCGGCCCGTATCGTGACCCTGCTAGTGGCGGTTCTCGCCGTAGCGGGCGGTGCGGCTTTCCTGGCCGTCTACTACATCGGCGCCAATCCGCCGACAGTGAACTACGTACCCGAGGCGCATGGCGGCGTTGTCAACGTGGTTCTGCAAGAGGACCCGCAGAACACGGTGTCCTCGCGGCCGGACTGGGTGAGCTACTTCGTCCAGGACCCGAAGACACACGCGTGGGTGCATACCACCCTGTTCCAGGTGCCCAAGGACACCCGGGTAAATATGACGATCCTTGGCTACGACGGCTGCACGCCAGCGCGCAACAACTACTGGAGCAAGGTCCAGGGCACCATCGGCAACTCGATCAGCGTGCAGCAGTTCAAGACCGTCGGCCAGCCACTCGGCCCGGCCAAGACGTTGGGCCAGATCGACACCTGGGCCTCGTGCAGTGTGGGCCACACGTTCGCGATTCCCAGCCTGCACGTATTCGTCCCCGTTGCCTCGCCTAATACAGCGCTATTCAACTCGTCGGCGTGCGGCACGTCGCCGTGTACTTCCGGCCCGCACTCGGTGGAGAAGTTCAGCTTCATGACGCCGGACAGCACCGGCACGTTCCGCTGGCAGTGCTTTATCCCGTGCGGCGGCGGCTTCGTAGATGGCAACGGCGGCCCGATGCAGGCGCTCGGTTTCATGATGGGCAACATGGAGGTGTCAGCCTGATGGCCGAGTCCCAGGCCGCCCCGGCCACACCGGCCAAGACGGAGCCCAATCACGCCGTCCGGATCTTCGTTGTCTGGATCGTGCTGGCCCTCGTCGCCGACCTGCTCATCTGGTTCTTGTGGAAACCGCATATGCCACCGGGGACCATGACCACCTCGGCCTTGCACCAGCAGTTCGACATCGCCGTGCTGGCGCTGGCGGCCGCCCCGGTCATGCTCTTCGTCTGGATCTACTTCGGCTACGCGCTGATCAACTGGCGGCACCGCCAGGGTGACGACGACGACGGCCCGGCCCTGTTCGGGCACACCGGGATCCAGGCCTTCTGGATCGGCGGCACCGCGGTCATCGTGCTGGCCGCGTTCGTGTTCGGCACTGTGGAGCTGATCGCCCCGGCGGGCGCGGGGGCGGGCGAGGGCTCCAGCCCGGTGTGGAAGCCGGCCGGCAGCAACTACCTGCAGGTCCAGGTGATCGGCCAGCAGTGGCAGTTCACCTACCGGTACCCGCAGTTCGGCGGTATGGAGAGCACCCAGTTGATGCTGCCGGTGAACCGGCCCATCCAGTTCAACGTCACGTCGCTGGATGTGATCCACAGCTTCTGGCCCTATCTGCTGGGGGTGAAGGCGGACGCGAACCCGAACGTGAACAACGTCGCGTACACCACCGCCAGACAGACCGGGAAGTTCGTGGTCAGATGCAACGAGCTGTGCGGCATCTGGCATGGCGCCATGTACAACTACGGCCGGGTGGAAAGCACATCAGCGTTCCTGACCTGGGCAAGAGCGACGGAGCTGGCTGAGCGGCGGTCCGGCATCCTGCGGGCGCTGCCGCCATACGCGCTGGTCTACGACCCCACGGTGATCCCGCAGCTCGGCACCACGCTGACCAAGGTCAGCGGGATCACCGGCGCGGCTGGCTACTACTACCCACCGCAAGACCCGGTGACGCCGTGAGCGGCGGCACAGTCCTCGTGGCCGACACTGCGATGAAGAGGTGACCGGATGTCCATCGAGATAGAGCCGGAGAAGGCGCAGGAGCCCGCGGGCGCTGGGCCTGCCGCCCCCCGCCCGGCCCGGCCGTGGTGGCTGCGGCCTGCCTTCCACACCGGCATCATCGGCGCCGTCATCGGCTATTTCGTCGGGCACTGGCTCGGCAACATGCTGTCCTGGGACTACGCCCGTAACTCGCTGTCCGACATGAACGACTTCCCGCTCGTGCTCGGCTACGTGCTCGGCACCCTCGGGTGGCTGGGCGGCCTCGGCGTGTTCAACGACCTGTTCCGGCAGATGCTGGGCAGGCCGGTGCCGGTGGCCGAAGAGGAGGAAGAGGCGTTCAGCGGGCTGGCCCGGTACTTCCGGTACACGCTGGACCACAAGGTGGTCGGCATCCAGTACCTGGTCGGGATGATCGTCTACTTCTGCACCGGCGGCCTGTTCGCCATGGCCATCCGGACCGAGCTGCTGTCGCCGACGTATCACATCATGAACGCCAGTTCCTACCTGATGGTGGTGGGCGAGCACGGCACCATGATGATGATGATGATGTCGTCGGTCGTGCTCGGGCCGTTCGGCCAGTACCTGCTGCCGCTGATGATCGGGTCCAAGCGGATGGCGTTCCCGCGTCTCGAGGCGCTGGCCTTCTGGCTGACCCCGGCGGCCTACGTGATCCTGCTGTCCGGCGTGCTGGTGGGCGGCTTCCCGACCGGCTGGACCGGGTACGCGCCGCTGAGCGTCCAGGCCTCTGAGGGCATGGACTCCTACGCGCTGGCCTTCGGCATCATGGGCATCTCGCTCATCCTGTCCGGGTTCAACATCTTCGTCACCGCGGTCAACTACCGGGCGCCGGGCATGCGGTGGAGCAGACTGCCCATGTTCGTCTGGTCCATGATCACCGTCTCCTTCCTGATGGTGCTGTCCGTGCCGGTTCTGGTGGGCGGGCTGTACATGCTCACCACCGACCGCACCGTGGAGACCGCGTTCTACGTGAACCAGCTCGGCGGCAGCAGCTACCTGTACCAGAACCTGTTCTGGTTCTTCGGCCACCCCGAGGTGTACATTCTGGCGCTGCCCGGGTTCGGCATCGTCTCGGAGATCATCCCGGTGTTCTGCCGCAAACCGCTGTTCGGCTACCGGGTGGCCGGGGCGGGCCTGATCGGGGTGGCGCTGCTGTCCTTCTTCGTCTGGCAGCACCACCTGTTCGACAGCGGCATCAACCCGGAGATGCGGCCGCTGTTCATGCTGACCACCGAGCTCATCTCGATCCCCACCGGATTCATCTACCTGGTCGCGATGGGCACGTTCTGGAAAGCGAAAATCCGGTTCACCGTGCCGATGCTGTTCGCCATGGCGCTGTACTTCAACTTCCTGATTGGCGGCATCTCGGGGGTGTTCCTATCCGACGTCCCGGCGGATACCACCGAGCACGGCAGTTTCTTCGTGATGGCGCACTTCCACTACACGATCATGGGCGGCCTTATCTTCGCCTTCATGGGCGCGGTCTACTACTGGCTGCCCAAGATGATGGGCATCAAGCTGAACGAGAAGCTGGGCTATCTGCACTTCTGGACCATGTTCATCTTCTTCAACTCGACCTTCCTGCCGCTGTTCGCGGTCGGCATGCTGGGCCAGCCGCGCCGGGTGTTCGAGTACGCGCGGAACCTGGAGCCGCTCAACGACTGGGTGTCGATCTCCTCGTTCCTGCTCGGCGGCTCGATCCTGATCTTCCTGATCAACTTCATCTGGTCCACGGTGATCGTCCGGGAACGCGAAATCGGCAACCCATGGAACTCGCGCGGCCTGGAATGGCAGATCTCGTCACCGCCGCCGGGTGGCAACTTCGAGCACATCCCGGTCATCCTCTCGAGTCCGTACGACTACGGCGTGCAGGATGCGCCACCGGTGGCTGACCTGAACCCGCCGGTCGGGGTGGTGAGCGCCTCCTATGCGACCGCTGGCGCCACCGGAGTGGAGGCATAGGCCATGGCCGAGCAGACGTCACAGCCCGCGGCCGAACTCGACCGGGCCGCCGAGGAAGCTGGCTTCTACCACGAGGCGGCGCTGAACGCGGCCTGGACCGGGTCGCGGTTCGCCATCGGCGCGCTGTCGTTCCTGTACGGCGCGTTCGCGTTCGCCTACTTCTACCTGCGCTCGGTCAACTCGAATGGCCGCTGGGAGGGGTCGGGGTACCACGCGCCGCAGATCGGCTACGGGGTGGCCATCCTGGCCCTGGTCGTGGTCAGCGCCGCCGTCCAGTACGTGGGGCTGACCCGGATCAAGGCGGGCGCGAAGGGTGCCTGGCAGGGCATGGCCCTGGTCGCCCTGGTGGCCGGGCTGGTCGCGGTGGCGCTGGAGATCATCCAGTTGCTGAGCCTGCCGTTCCAGCCCGGCAGCTCGGGGTTTTCCAGCGTGTTCACCGGCTTTTACCCGGTGATGCTGGTCAGCTGGCTGGGCGCGATGATGTGGCTGGAAATCCTGATCATGCGGGCCAGGCCGCTGCCGACGATCATGTTCGTCGAGCAGCCGCCGACCTACGCCGAGGCGTTCGCGGTGCAGCGGTTCCAGTCCTCGCTGAGCGCCTTCACGCTCATCTGGAACTTCATGGCTATCGTTACGATCGTCTTCTTCATCCTGTTCTACGTGGCCGCCTGATCACTTGGCTGGCTGGTCATGAACATGGTTGCCGCGCACTGGTCGGCTAACCCGGCCGTGCTGGCCGGGTGCCTGCTCGTGGTGGCAGTGCACCTGGCCGGGCTGCGCGGCCTGCGGGCCGATGCCCGCCGCGGCGGCGCACCGCTGCCGCACGGGCTGGGCTGGCAGGCGGTGGCGTTCTACTCGGGCGTGCTGGCGGTGCTGCTCGCCCTGGTGTCGCCGCTGGGCTACTGGTCAGGCACGTTCATCTGGGTCCGGGCGCTGCAGGACATCCTGCTGGGTGTGGTCGCGCCATCGCTGATCGTGCTGGGCGCCCCGTGGCTGGTGCTGCGCCGCGGCCTGGGCCGCCCGGCCGCCCGGCCTGGCCCGGCGGTGCTGGCCGAGGCGGAGCAGGTGGCCGCCGCGGTGGCCCCGGTCCCGCGCCGGCCGCCGCCCCGGCTGCGCTCCTGGCCGGTCGCGGTGACCGGGCTGTTCATCCTGGTCTGGTGCGGCTGGTACGTGCCGGCCCTGTATGACGCCGGGCTGCACCACCCGGTGGTGCTGGCCGCACAGGCGGTCAGCTACCTTGGCGTCGGTGTGCTGTTCTGGCTCCAGCTCGTTGGCTCCCGGCCGTTCTCGCCGCGCTTCGCACCGCTCTACCGGGTGATGCTCATCGCGGCTGTCGTGCTGGCCAGCACGGTGCTCGGCATGGTGCTGAGTTTCGGCGCGAACGTGATCTACCCCACGTACCGCGGGGCCGGAAGTCATCATCTGCTCACGGTCACCGCGGATCAGCAGCTCGCTGGGGCAGAGCTGTGGATCCTGATGCTGCTGCCGTACGTGATCGCGGGAGTGTCCCTGCTCATCCAGTGGCTGAACGACGAGGAGTCCGAGGCGCTCTCGGTCAGCCTGGACCGGATGCTGCGGCCCTCGAAGTCCGCCTGGCCCACCCGGACCGGGCTGAGATGATCAGTGAATCGGGCTGAGATGATCAGTGTATTGAGTTCCGCCAGGAGGGCGTGATTGCCGTGGTACTTGTGTCGTACTATCCGCTCGGTGCGCAGGTTATGACGCTGGTCCTGCCGCTCGGCTGGTTCATCGTGGTCATGATCGGGATGTACCTTGTCTTCACCCGGCCGCACACCGTCCCCGGGCACCAGGCGATCGCCGGGGCCAGGCCGGTCGCGCCGGCCGCCGAGGCATCGGCGCCGATCGCGGCGGCCACCGGCTTCCCGACCGCGACCAGCACCGGCGGCAGTGAGCCGTTGGCCGACCGGGCCACCCCGCCGGTGATCGGGGCCCGGTCCGGGGACGCCGGAGCGCAGGACGCCGCGGACCAGCCCGCGGACGGCAGCACTGACCAGACCGCCTCGACCGAGGCCCCGGACAGCGGGAAGCCGGAGGACACAGAGTGACGCCAGCGACCGACGCGCTACCCGTTGCCGCGGGGCGCCGCTCCGCCCGGGTGGTCGCCCGGTCGCTGTTCGCGCTGACCAAGCCGCGCATCATCGAGCTGCTGCTGGTCACCACCATCCCGACGATGCTGCTCGCGCAGCGCGGCCTGCCGCCCATCCGGGTTCTCGTCGTGACCCTGGTGGGCGGCGCGTTCGCCGCGGGCAGCGCGAACACCATCAACTGCTACATCGACCGGGACATCGACGCCGTGATGCGGCGCACCTCCCGGCGCCCGCTGACCGGCCACGGCAAGCTCGCGGTCATCAAGCCGGCCGAGGCGCTGGCCTTCGGCATCGTGCTCGGCGCGGTGTCCACCGTGCTCCTGGGCACGCTGGTGAACTGGCTGTCCGCGGGCATGGCCGACGCGGCGATCCTGTTCTACGTGTTCGTCTACACGCTCGGGCTCAAGCGGCGCACCCCGTCCAACATCATCATCGGTGGCGCGGCCGGCTGCATGCCGGTGCTGATCGGCTGGTCGGCGGTTACCGGCACGGTGGGCCTGCCCGCGGTGGTGCTGTTCGCGGTGATCTTCTTCTGGACCCCGCCGCACACCTGGGCGCTGGCCATGAAGTTCCGCGACGACTACGTCGCGGCGGGCGTGCCCATGCTGCCCGCCGTGGCCACCCCGGCCGAGGTGGCGCGCAAGATCCTCATCTACTCCTACCTGATGGTCGCGGTCACCCTGGCCCTGGCCCCATATGCGGGCTGGATTTACACCGCCTGTGCGATCGGCCTGGGCGGCTGGTTCCTGATCGAAGCGCACCGGCTGCGCGCCCGGGTGGCGGCCATGCCGGAGGCGGACGAGCCAGTCGGCGCGCGGCGGCCCGCCGGGCTCAGCCCGGTGCCGGCCGGGGACATGCCGCCCGGCCCGGCAGGCGTCGCCACCGCGACCGCGGTGGACGTGGCCACCGCGGCCGACGTGACGGCCGGCCCGGCGGATGCCGGGGCCAGCCGCGGCGTCACCGAGGGGGCCTGCGCGGGGGTGATCCAGCCCAGCGTGAACCCGGCCCCGATGCGCCTGTTCCACCTGTCCATCGCCTATCTCACCCTGCTGTTCGCGGTCATCGCCGTCACCGCCGTGCTGCCGTGGGGATCGTGGTAGGTCACGCGATGACCCATTCAGCGGCGCTGTTCGGTTACAGCACGAGCGGGGCAGTGCTGACGCTGGTGCTGCCGCTGGGCCTGTTCATCGTCGTAATGATTGGGCTCTATTTCGCCTTCGTGCGGCGGCGCACGGTGCCGGGACGGCGCACAGTGCCGGGCTGGCCGCCGGTCGCCGGGGCCAAGCCGGTGGC
The DNA here is from genome assembly GCA_963834705.1 of uncultured Actinomycetes bacterium. Taxonomy (GTDB): domain Bacteria; phylum Actinomycetota; class Actinomycetes; order Streptosporangiales; family Streptosporangiaceae; genus RYN-230. The sequence continues at coordinate 156,032 of CAWICV010000012.1, read as the reverse complement.
CCCGGACCCGCAGACCGCGCGGGACATGGCCGCCGCGTCCGGCTTCCCGACCGCGACCTCGGCCGGCGGCGCAGAGCCGCTCGCCGATCGGGCCACGCCGCCCAAGGTAGGCGCGCGTAGCGAAGGCAACCCGGCGGATGATGACGATACGGCCGTTACCGACACGGCCGCCCACGACACCTTGGCCGGTGACGGTGACGGAGACAGCGCGGCGGAGGACACGGAATAGCCGGAATAGCCGGAAGGCCTGCGGTTACTGCGCTGCCGCCGCGGCCGACCTGGTAGCGCCGGGCAGCAGCACCACCGCGCGCAGCCCGGGCCCGGCGTCCTCCAGCCAGGCTGACCCACCATGAGCCCAGGCCGTGGCGCGCACGATGGCCAGGCCGAGCCCGGCCCCGCCGGCGTCCTCGCCATCCCGGCTACGGTCCGCTTCCAGCCGGGTGAACCGGCCGAACGCCCGCTCCCGGTCCACTGCCGGGATGCCGGGGCCGTCGTCGGCGACGCACAGCCGCGCGGCCTGCCCGTCCAGCGTCAGCGACACCGTCACCTGGTTCCGCGCGTAGCGGGCCGCGTTGTCGATCAGGTTGCCGAGCATCCGGCCCAGCCCGTCCGGGTCCCCGGTCACCTGGCACGGCTCGGCCTGGGCCAGCACCACCGGAACGGGTGCGTCCGGATACCGGCTGACCACGTCGGCGGCCAGCGCGGCCAGCTCGACATCCCGCGCCGCCCGCGGCCGGTCCGACTCGTCCAGCCGGGCCAGCACCAGCAGATCCTCGGCCAGCGCAGCCAGCCGCAGCGTGTCGGCGAGCACGTCGCTGCCGGTCTGCCGCCAGTCCTGGCTGTCCGGGTGGTCCAGCGCCACTTCCAGCTGGGCCCGGATGCTGGCGATCGGGCTGCGCAGCTCGTGCGCGGTGTCCGAGATCAGCCCGCGCTGCCGCTGCTGCGCCGCACCCAGCCTGCTGAGCATGTCGTTCAGGGTGACGGCCAGGCTGTGCACCTCGTCGTGGGCGGCGGGCACCGGCAGCGCCCGCGGCTGCCCGGTCCGGGTCACATCCTGCGCGCCGCGGCGCAGTTCGGCGATTGGGCGCAGTGTGCTGCCGACGATCAGCCAGACCGCCCCGGCCAGCAGCACCAGTAGCACCGGGGTGCCGATGATCAGCGCCCGGCCCAGGGTGGCCAGGCTCTCGGCTACCGGGGTGTAGGGGACCGCGGCGATGACGGTGCCGCCGCCGCGGAGCGCGACCGTGGCCACCCGGACCTCGCCCGGCAGCCCGAACGGCCCGCCATCCAGGAACACGGCCCGGCCAGCCCGGGCGTTGGCCGCGGCCACCCTGGGCGGCAGCAGCGGCACCAGCCGGTCCCCGTCCGGTGACACGTGAGTGATCTGGCCCTGCCGGTCGAGCACCTGGATGCTGACCGTGCCCGGGCCGACCGGCACCGGGTTGGGCAGGCGGCCCGCGTCCTGCAGCGCGGCCACTTCCCGCGCGCCCTGCCGGGCCGAGTTGTCCAGACCGCGGATCAGCGACAGCCGCAGCACGCTGGCCAGCAGCATGGCGGCGGCGGCCAGTGCCAGGGCCAGCCCCGCGGTTGACGCCAGGGTGACCCGCCCACGCAGGCTGCGCCGCCGCCACCAGCGGCCCAGCCCGCCGTGCAGCTTTCGGTGCAGCCGGTCAGGCCGCACAACTGAGAACGGCAGCTCGGTCACGTCATTCTGTATAGCCGGTCAGCCAGGGCCGTGCGACGGGCCGACCGGGATCCGCTCCGGCTGGTCCGGTGCTGCCTCCCCGGGGATGGGAGACAGGCCGGGCAGCTCCTTCAGGTAGCCACCGCGGAAGATGGCGGGCAGCTCGTCGTCGCCGCCGCGGCGGCCGCCGTCCGGCGGTGGTGGCACCGGCGGCCGGGGACCGCCGCCCCCGCCGCCACCGCCCCCGCCACCGGGCCGCTGCCCGGGGCGGTCCGCGCCGTACATGCCGCCCCAGGCACCCAGGCCGGCGAAGATCACCGGGAAGATGATCAGTGCGATCAGGTAGCCCGCCGCGGTGTTGGCCGCGCCCATCTCGAAGCGGTCCAGCAGCGGGTAGGTGGCGTTGTTCTTACCCGCCGCCGTGGCCAAGGTCCACTTCAGCGGCTCCAGGACATGCGGCGCGAGCACGATTGTGCCCGTGCTGAGCAGCACGAACAGCAGCGCCGCCGCGCCCCCCGCGCACAGCCCGGCCGCGAAACCCTGCCGGGACCGGTGGTCCGACGCGGACAGCTGGCCGCGCCGCCGGGCCGGAGTCCGCCGGGCCGCCGCCAGGCCGGCTGCCACCCCGGCGCCGAGCAGCACCGGCACCGCCAGTAGCCGTCCACCCAGGTACAGGTCGGTCAGCCAGCCAGCCGGGACGTGCAGCGGGTGGACCGGCGGCAGCGCGTAGCTGACCAGGCCGGCCACGACACCGGCGACGGTGCCGATGGCCAGCGCGGTCCGCCCGGCGGGTGGCCGCCGCGCGGTGACCACGAGCAGCCCGGCCGTGTAGGCGGCCAGTATCACCAGGAAGATGATCTCGCCGGTCCAGGCGCCGGCCACCCCGGCATGGCTGCCCGCCCCGGCACTGCCCCGGCGCTCCACCACCGCCTTGGCCAGCAGCAGGGCGAACACTGCGGCATAACCGAGCATCCGGATCGACTGGCTCAGCCAGCCCGGGCCTACCGGGCCGAACCGCCGCCGGACCGGCCACGGCAGCAGCGCCAGGATCAGCACGGCCACGACGACATCGACTCTGATCAGCGTGGTAGCGGGGTGATCCGCCGGGCTGGCCCAGCCGATCCAGAGCACGCTAACAGCGGCGGCGGCGAACGCCAGCCAGCACACAATCCGGCGAGGCATCCGTGCCTCCTCGCAACCAGCCAGAACTCTCCCGCTAAGGGTAGCTCGGCGGGCTGGCCGGGGCCATCGGCGAGGGCCGCTGGTCAGCCGCCGTCCACGGCCAGCCGGTAGCCGGCCCCGCGCACGGTCTGCAGCGCGCCGCGGCCGAACGGCACGTCGATCTTGCGCCGCAGGTAGCCGACGTACACCTCGACCACGTTGAGGTCGAGCGAGTCGTAAGAATCCCAGACGTGCTCGAGCAGCTCGGACTTGGACACCACCAGGCCGGGCCGCCGCATCAGGTACTCGAGCACGGCGAACTCCCGTGCGGTCAGCCGCACGTCGGCGTCGCCCCGGCGGACCCGGTGGCTGGCCGGGTCGAGCACCAGGTCACCGGCGCGCAGCAGGACTGGGCGGGGCGCCGCGCCGCGGCGCAGCAGGGCGCGCAGCCGGGCCGCCAGCACCACGTACGAGAACGGCTTGACCAGGTAGTCGTCGGCCCCCAGGTCCAGGCCGTCGGCCTGGTCGTATTCGCCGTCCTTGGCCGACAGGATCAGGATTGGCACCCAGTTCTCGTCGGCCCGCAGTTGCTGGCACACGGTGTAGCCGGACACCTTGGGCAGCATCAGGTCCAGCACGACCGCGTCGTAGCCGCCTTCCCGCGCGGCGTGCAGGCCGTCTTCCCCGTTGTGCGCCAGATCGACCGCGAAGCCCTCGGCCATCAGGCCGCGGCGGACCGCGTCGGCCAGCCTCCGTTCGTCCTCCACGACGAGCACTCGCACGGCCCCGAGGCTACCCGGCCCTACCGTCAGCGCCGAAACACTCACAGGTTCTGCACAGCGATGCTGCGGCAAGATGGAGGGGACCGAGTGCACGAAGGAGTGAGGCAAGCTATGACTGCACTGCCGACGTTCTCCCGGCGGGCCCGGTGGGCGGTACCCGCGGGCGCCGTGGCCATCGCGGGCGCGGTGACAGCCGGTGTCCTGATCAGCGTGGCCGCCTCTGCATCCCCAGAGCTGCCGGCCAAGACCCCGGCCCAGCTGCTGGCCGCGCTGGCCGCCCGGAGCGGCCCACCCCCGGCGCTCACCGGCACCGTGGTCGAGACCGCCTCGCTGGGCATCCCCCAGCTGCCCGAACTCGGCAACCAGAACTCGGCCGTCTCGCTGCTGTCCGGGTCGCACACGATCAGGGTGTGGTACCAGAACCCGGCCCACCTCCGGCTGGCCATGCCGGTGACGATGAGCGAGACCGACGTGATCCGCAACGGCCGCCAGGTGTGGCTGTGGCAGAGCAGCAAGAACAGCGTGAACAAGCTGACCCTGCCCGCGCGGGCGGCCAAGGCCCAGGCCACCCCGGTGCCGACTCAGGTCCCGCTCACCCCGCAGCAGGCGGCCAGCCAGGTGCTCAAGGCGGTCGGCCCGAGCACCCGGGTCAGCGTGCAGCGCACCGTCTCGGTGGCCGGCCAGCCCGCCTACCAGCTGGTGCTCAGCCCGAAGTCCAGCGCGTCGCTGGTCGGCCGGGTGAACATCGCCATCGACGCCAGTAACAACGTGCCGCTGCGGGTGCAGATCTTCGCCCGGGGCGCCAGCAGCCCAGCGTTCCAGGTCGGCTACACCGCGATCTCGTTCGTCCGGCCCGCCACGGCCAACTTCAGCTTCTCCCCGCCCGCCGGGGCCAAGGTCAAGACGGTCACCCTGCCCAGCGAGCCCGCCGGGAAGCAGAAGCCGTCCGCCGCGCAGCAGAAGGCGGCCAGCCAGGTCCAGGTGATCGGGAAGGACTGGCTGTCCGTGGCGGTGTTCCCGGCGTCGGTGCTGAGCGAGGTCACCGGGGGCAGCACGAGCGCCGCGGCGGGCCAGATGGCCCAGTCGGCCGTGCCCGGCGGAACGCCCGGCACGGGCAACGGCGAGACCGCCGCGATCCTGCACACCCTGATCGCCGCGGCCGTGCCGGTGCACGGCGCCTGGGGCAGCGGGCAGCTGCTGCACACCAGCCTGATGTCCATGCTGATCACCAACGACGGGCACGTGCTGATCGGGGCGGTCAGGCCGGCCGTGCTGGAGCACGCGGCGGCCCAGCTCAAGTGAGCACGCCCCCGGTCAGCACCCCGGCCCAGGAAGCCAGCCCAGCCGGCCCCGCGGGCCCGGATGCTGCCCCGGCGGTCGTCACCACCGGGCTGACCAAGCGGTTCCGCGGCGGCCAGCTGGCCGTGGCCGACCTGGGCATGGTGGTGCCGAGGGGCAGCGTGTACGGGTTCCTCGGGCCGAACGGATCAGGCAAGACCACCACGATCAGGATGCTGCTCGGCCTGGTCTACCCGACCCGGGGCAGCCACCAGCTGCTCGGCGTGCCGATGCCGGCCGGCACGGTTCAGGTGCTGCCCCGGGTGGGCTCGCTGGTCGAAGGGCCCGCGTTCTACTCGCAACTGTCCGGCTGGGACAACCTGGCCCGGGTGGACGCGGCCGACCGGACCGCCGACCCGCGCACGGTCAAGGCCCGGATCGGCACCGCGCTGGACCGGGTCGGCCTGCTGGCCGCGAAGAAGAAGCACTACCGGGCCTACTCGCTGGGCATGAAGCAGCGGCTGGCCATCGCGGCCAGCCTGCTCCGCCCCCGGGAACTGGTCATCCTGGACGAGCCGACCAACGGCCTCGACCCGCAGGGCACCCGGGAAGTGCGCGGGCTGATCAGGGAGATCGCCAGCGACGGGATCACCGTGCTGGTCTCCTCGCACCTGCTGGCCGAGGTCGAGCAGATCTGCACGCACGTCGGGGTGATGCGCACCGGCCAGCTGGTTTTCCAGGGCAGCCTGGACGAGCTACGGGCTCGTGGCGCGGCCCGGATCCAGGTCCGCACCAGCGAGGCGGAGCGCGCCGCGGAGGTGCTCGGCAAGCTCGGGCTGGCCGACGTGCAGCCCGCCGACGGCGAGGTCAGCGCGGCGCTGGGCGACCGGGCGCCGCAGGACATCTGCCGTGAGCTGGTCTACGCCGACATCCCGGTGGCCGGGCTGGACACGCCCCGGCCCAGCCTGGAGGACCTGTTCGTCGGGCTGACCGGGGAGGGCTTCGATGTCGACGGCTGAGCTGGCCGCCGCCCCGGATGGCGGCGCGCTGGTGGCGGGTGACCGGGCACCAGGTGGCGTTCGGCAATGGGTCCGGTTGCTGGCATCGGAGCTGCGCCTGATCTTCCGCCGGTGGCGGAACCTGGCGTTGCTCGCGGTGCTGGTGATACTGCCGGTGGTACTGGGCATCGGGCTGAAGGTGGCCGGCCCGAACGGGGGCGGCGGGGGCGGCCCGGAGGCGACGTTCTTCGCCCAGCTCGCCGGGAACGGGGTGTTCCTCGCGTTCATCGCGCTGAGCATCCTGCTCACCCTGGTGCTGCCGCTGGTCATCGCGGTGGTGGCCGGCGATTCGCTGGCCGGTGAGGCGGGCGCCGGCACGCTGCGCTACCTGCTCACCGTCCCGGCCGGGCGAACCCGGTTGCTCGCCGTCAAGTACACCGCAGTGGTGATCTTCGGCCTGGCCGCATGCCTGCTGGTGACCGTGGTGTCGCTGATCATGGGGGTGATTCTGTTCCCGGTGGGGCCGGTGACGCTGCTGTCCGGCACCACGGTGCCGCTCGGCGTGGGCCTGGTGCATCTGCTCTACGTCACGCTGTACGTGGCCGCCGCGATGGCCGCGCTGAGCGCGATCGGGCTGGCCATCTCCTCGTTCACCGAGCACCCGATCGGCGCCATCGCGGCCGTCCTGGTGCTCGCGGTGGCCAGTGAGGTGGCCGATCAGGTGGCCCAGTTCGCGGTGATCCACCCATACCTGCCGACGCACTTCTGGCTGTCGTTCGACTCGCTGCTGCGCACCCCGATCGACACGGCCAGCCTGCTGCACGGGCTGCTGTCGTTCGCCGTCTACATCGTGGTCTTCTGCTCGATCGCCTGGGCCCGTTTCGCCAGCGCCGACGTCACCAGCTAGCTCTTGAGGCCGGGGAAGTCTTCTTCCCAGAACTCGAGGGTGCCGCGCGGGCCGGCCTGGGCCTGGTCCGGCGGCTGGGGCGAGCCGGGGGTGCCGAGGCGGGCGGTTTCCTGGCCGCGCAGCTCGACCCGGCGGATCTTGCCGGAGATCGTCTTGGGCAGTTCGCTGAACTCCAGCCGGCGGATCCGCTGGTACGGGGCCAGCCGCTGCCGGGTGTAACTCAGGATGTCCAGCGCGGTGGCCGCTGACGGCTCGGCCCCGGCGACCAGCGTCACGTAGGCCTTGGGCACGGCGAACCGCATTGGATCGGGCGACGGCACCACGGCCGCCTCGGCCACCGCTTCGTGCTCGATCAGCACGCTCTCCAGCTCGAACGGGGAGATCCGGTAGTCCGAGGCCTTGAACACGTCGTCGGTCCGCCCGACGTAGGTCAAGTACCCGTCGGCGTCCCGGCTGGCCACATCGCCGGTGTGGTAGTACCCGCCGCCCATCGCGGCGGCGTCGCGCTCCGGGTCGCCCCGGTAGCCGGTCATCAGGCCCAGCGGGCGGGGCGACAGGTCCAGGCAGATCTCGCCCTCGTCGGCGGGCTGCCCGGTCAGCGGGTTGACCAGGGTGACCGTATAGCCGGGCAGCGGCCGGCCCATCGAGCCCAGCCGCACCTCCTGGCCCGGCGTGTTGCCCACCTGGGCGGTCGTCTCGGTCTGCCCATAGCCGTCCCGCACGGTGATGTGCCAGGCCCGGCGGACCTGCTCGATCACCTCCGGGTTGAGCGGCTCGCCCGCGGCCACGCACTCCCGCAGGTGCACCACGTCGGCCGCGGCCAGATCGGCCTGGATCAGCATCCGCCACACGGTGGGCGGCGCGCAGAACGTCGTCACCTGGTGCTCGCCGAGCGCGCTCAGCAGCGCCTGCGCGGAAAACCGGTCGTAGCCGAGGATCAGCGCGGTGGCCCCGGCGTTCCACGGCGCGTACACGTTGCTCCAGGCGTGCTTGGCCCAGCCCGGTGAGGAGATGTTCAGATGCATGTCACCGGGCTGCAGGCCGATCCAGTACATGGTGGACAGGTGCCCGGCCGGGTACGAGGCGTGGGTGTGCTCGACCAGCTTGGGCTGGGCCGTGGTGCCGGAGGTGAAGTACAGCAGCAGCGGGTCGCTGGCCATCGTCACCCCGTCCGGGGTGAACGTGGTGTCCGCCTGCCCGGACTCGGCGAACGAATGCCAGCCGGGCGGTGGGGCCTCGGCGAAGCCCAGGTGCACCGCGATCCGGGTCCAGCCGCCTGGGATGCCCGCGAACCGGCCGGCCAGCGTGTGCTCGGTGACCACGTGCCGGACGTCGCCCCGGGCCACCCGGTCGGCCAGGTCGTCCGGGCCGAGCAGGGTGCTGGCCGGGATGATCACCACGCCGAGCTTCATCGCGGCCAGGATGACCTCCCATAGCGGGGCGACGTTGCCCAGCATGAGCAGCAGCCGGTCGCCGCGCCGCGCGCCCAGGCCGCGCAGCCAGTTGGCCACCTGGCTGGACCGCTGCGCCAGCGCCGCGTAGCTCATCCGGGCGGCCGCGTCCCCGTCCGCGATGATGCGCAGCGCGTCCCGGTCCGGGTGCTCGGCCGCGACCACGTCGAACCAGTCCAGCGCCCAGTTGAACGCGGTGAGTTGCGGCCAGTCGAACTCGGCCCGGGCGGCCGCGTAGTCCGCGCGGTGATGGAGCAGCAGATCGCGGGCGGAACGGAAGGCAGGCGTCGGTGATTGCGCATCGGTCATGAGGACATCGTGGCAGGTGGGCCGCGGCAATGGGGAGTCCTGCCAGCGGATCATGCGCGGTGGCGGGGCGGCGCGGCGCGAGTGACGGCGGGTACCGGTAGCGTGCTGAGCGTGCCCCCCACTGACGAGCTCGCGCCGGCCCGGGACGAATCCCGGCCGCCGGACGCCGGGGACCAGCCGGACACAAGGCTGCTGCTGGCCGCCGCGGTGGCCGGCATTGGCGGCGCGGAACGGCCCGGCCAGGTGACCATGGCCGAGGCGGTCGAGCAGAGCTTGCGGGACGGTGGGCACCTCGCGGTCCAGGCGGGCACCGGGACCGGGAAGTCACTGGCCTACCTGGTGCCCGCGGCCGCGCACTCCATGGCCACCGGCGCCGCGGTGGTGGTGGCCACCGCGACCATCGCGCTGCAGCGCCAGCTGGTCGACCGCGACCTGCCCCGGCTCAGCGACGCGCTGACCCCGCTGCTCGGCCGGCCGCCGGTGTTCGCCATCCTCAAGGGCCGCCGCAATTACCTGTGCCTGCACCGGCTCCGCTCCGGCGCGCCGGAGGACCCGGCCGACATGCTGTTCGACCCGGGCGCGGTGTCCGCGGTCGGAAAGCAGGTGCAGCGGCTGGCCGAGTGGGCCGACCGGACCAGCACCGGGGACCGCGACGAGCTGGTGCCCGGGGTGGACGACCGGGCCTGGCGGCAGGTCTCGGTGCCCGCGCCGGAATGCATTGGGGCGCAGCGCTGCCCGTTCGGCCCCAGCTGCTTCGCTGAGAAGGCCCGGGAGGCGGCCGGCCAGGCGGACATCGTGGTGACCAACCACGCGCTGCTGGCCATCGACGCGCTGGAGGACTACCCGGTCCTGCCCGAGCACGACGTCGTGATCATCGACGAGGCACACGACCTGGTCAACCGGGTCACCACCCAGGCCGCGGCCGATCTGTCCGCGGCCGCGCCGGAGACCGCGGCGCGCCGCTGCGGGCGGCTGGTCTCCCAGGAGGCGGCGGGCCGGCTGCGGGCCGCGGGCGAGACGATCAGCCAGCTGTTCCCGGACCTCCGGGAGGGCCGGCTGGACGTACTGGCCGAGCCGCTGGCCGTCGCGCTGACCACGCTGCGCGACGCCGCGTCCGGTTGCGCGGCCGAGGTCCGCGCGGCGGCCAAGGAAGCCGGCGAGGACGCCGGTGAGCTGGCCGCGGTCCGGGCCGCGCTCGCCTCACTCGATGACATGCAGCGGACGTCAGAGCGGATCCTGGCCGCGTTCGGCCCGGACTTCGCGTCCCGCCGTGAGGTGGTCTGGATGGACCGGCCGCCGGTGCCCGACCCGCGCCTGCCGGCCACCTTGCGGGTGGCCCCGCTGGAGGTGGGCGGGCTGCTCGCCGAGCGGCTGTTCCGCCGCCGCCGGGTGGTGCTGACCTCGGCCACGCTGGCCCTGGGCGGCTCGTTCCAGCCGCTAGCCCGGCAGTGGGGGCTGCCCGCGCTGGGTACCGAGGTGCCTGCACCAGCCGCGCCGGAGGCCGGCGCTGACCAGCCGGGAGACGCGGCGGAAGGCGGGCTGGATGGGGGCCGGGAGGGCAGCCTGGCCTGGACCGGGCTGGACGTGGGCTCGCCGTTCAACCACCCGCGCAGCGGCATCCTCTACGTGGCCCGCCACCTGCCGCCCCCCGGCCGGGACGGGCTGCCCGCCGAATACCTCACCGAGCTACGTGAGCTGATCACCGCGGCCGGCGGCCGCACGCTGGGCCTGTTCTCCTCGATGCGCGCGGCCCGGCAGGCGGCCGGGGACCTGCGGGCCGAGCTGGACCAGCCGCTGCTCTGCCAGGGCGACGACGCCACCGCGGAACTGGTCCGCCAGTTCGCCGCGGACGAGGCCACCTGCCTGTTCGGCACGCTGTCCCTGTGGCAGGGGGTGGACGTGCCCGGCCCGTCGCTGCAACTGGTGGTCATCGACCGGATCCCGTTCCCCCGCCCGGACGACCCGCTGGCCTCGGCCCGGCAGCGGGTGGTGGCCGCGCACGGCGGCAACGGGTTCATGGCCGTGGCCGTGTCGCACGCCGCGCTGCTGCTCGCGCAGGGCGCGGGCCTGCTGCTGCGCACCATGGACGACCGGGGCATGGTGGCGGTGCTCGACCCGCGGCTGGCCACCGCCCGGTACGGCGGGTTCCTGCGCGCTTCGCTGCCGCCGTTCTGGGTCACCACCGATCCGGCCATGGCCCGCGCCGCGCTGCGCCGCCTCACCGGCCAGCCGTCCTGACCGGTATCTGGCTAGCGGCGACACGACGACCGTCGGCCCGGCCCGCAGCAGCCCGGCCAGCTCGTAGATCGCCGACTTCCCGCCACCGGTCGGCAGCACGGCCAGCACGTCGCCGCCACCGGCCAGCGCCTTGGCCGCCCGCAACTCCCCAGGGCGAAGCCGGCCGAAGCCGAGCCGGTCCCGGGCCAGCTGCTCGATGACGGCTCCGGTTCCCTGGTTGCTCCCGTCCATCTGACCAAGCATCTCGTCATGCCCGGCTGGACTTCATGGCGGGGCCCGGTACCGCCCGCCGCGCCGGAGGCGCGAAGCCAGCATGGGTGAAAACCGGCATATGAAGTTGGGTGACGGCCTGCTACTGCTGGGCACCCCGGGCTCGTAGCGTGATTGCTGAGACAAATCACGCTGATTAAGGAGAAGGCCCGGTGATTGAGGCGCATGGGCTGACCAAACGTTTTGGCACTACCCTCGCGGTCGACCAGCTCAATTTCACGGTCCAGCCCGGCATGGTGACTGGTTTTCTCGGCCCGAATGGTGCGGGAAAGACCACGGCCATGCGGCTGATCCTCGGCCTGGACCATCCGAGCGACGGGAGGGTCGCGGTCAACGGCCGGCCGTACCAGCAGCTAGCCAGCCCGATGCGCGAGGTGGGCGCGCTTCTGGATGCCCGGGCTATGCACGGCGGCCGCAGCGCCCGCAACCACCTGCGCTGCCTGGCCGAGACCAATGACATCCCGGAGCGCCGGGTCGATGAGGTACTCGGCCTTGTCGGGCTATCCGAGGTGGCCAGGAAACGGTCCAAGGGATTCTCTCTGGGCATGAGCCAGCGGCTGGGCATAGCCGCGGCGCTGCTCGGTGATCCAGGCATTGTCATGTTCGACGAACCGGTCAACGGGCTGGATCCGGAAGGCATTCTGTGGATCCGCACCCTGATAAGAGCGCTGGCCGCCGAGGGCCGCACAGTATTCGTGTCCAGCCACCTGATGTCGGAAATGGAAAACACCCCCGATCACCTCATCGTGATCGGCCGGGGCCGGCTCATCGCCGACTGCGGCATGGCCGAGTTCATCGCCAAGGGCACCGGCCAGGCGGTGCTGGTCCGGACGCCGCAGCCGGACGCGCTGGCCCAGGCGATCAGCGCGGCAGGCGGCACGGTGACCCCGGCCGGGGACGGCGACCTGGCGGTGCGCGGCCTGCCCGAGGCCCGGATCGGCGACCTCGCGCTGGCCGGCGGCATCGCGCTGCACCATCTGGCCCCGGCGCGGGCCTCGCTGGAGGAGGCGTTCATGGAACTGACCGCCGGCAGCGTCGAGTACCAGGCGGGGATACCCGCGGGCAGCGTGGCCAGCGGCCACGGAACGGAGGGATGACATGGCGGCCATCACCGCCACGCGGACCAGCCCCGGCACCGGCCCGGCCCGGCGGCGCCGGGCCGGGCTGGCCGGGGCGCTCCGCTCCGAGTTCATCAAGCTGCGCTCGGTCCGGTCCACGTACTGGTCGCTGCTGCTGGTGGTGCTGCTCGGCATCGCCTGGGCGGTGGCCAACTGCGCCGGGGTGGCCGCGCACTGGCCGCAGACGCCGCCCGCGCAGCGCGGCTTCCTGGACGCCGCCCAGGACAGCGTGGCCGGGCTGGCTCTGCTCGGCCAGCTTGTCGTGGTGGTGCTGGGCGCGCTCGCCATCACCTCGGAGTATTCGACCGGGATGATCCGCACCTCGCTGACCGTGCAGCCGCGCCGCGGTGTGGTGTTCGCGGCCAAGGCCATCGTGCTCACCGCGGTCACCCTGGTCATCGCCACGGCGACCAGCTTCGCCGCGTTCTTCATCGGCCAGTACCTGCTGCGCGGCACGCATCAGGCCGCGACGCTCGGCCAGCCGAACGTGCTCCGCGCCGTGCTGGCCAGTGCCCTGTACATCGCGCTGTCCGGCCTGTTCAGCTTCGGCATCGGCGCCATGCTGCGCAGCACGGCGGGCACTCTGACCGCCGCCTACGGCCTGCTCTTCCTGCTCTGGACGTGACCAGCCCGCCCGGCGGCCCCACCGTGGTCACCATCGAGCTGCCGAGGCACGCCTGATGCCGCCGGTTCCTTGTCCAGGCCTGCGCATCGTGATCGCAGAGGATGCAGCCATCATGCGGGATGGGCTGACCCAGACCCTGGCCCGGCGGGGCCACGACGTGGTGGCCGCGGTGGCCGACGCCGAAGCGCTGCGGCAGGCGGTGGACGAGCACCGGCCCGATGTGGCCATCATCGACGTGCGCATGCCGCCCACGCATACCGACGAGGGGCTGCGCGCCGCGCAGTCCATCCATCGTGACCATCCCCAGGTCGGGGTGCTGGTGTTCTCCCAGTACATCGAGGCCCAGTCCGCTACGGAGCTGTTCGCCGGCGCGGCGGGCGGGGTCGGTTACCTGCTCAAGGACCGGGTCGCCGACGTCAGTGACTTCATCGACGCGATCAGCCGGGTGGCGGCGGGCGGGACGGTGCTCGACCCCGAGGTGGTCCAGCAGCTGCTCAGCGTCAGCCGCCGCGCCGACGCGCTGGCCATGCTCACCCCGCGGGAGCGCGAGGTGCTCGCGCTGATCGCCCAGGGCCGGTCCAACACCGGCATCGCCGACACGTTCACGATCTCGCCTCGGGTGGTTGAGAAACACGTGGCCAGCATCTTCGCCAAGCTCGGCCTGCCGCCGTCGCAGAACGACAACCGCCGGGTGCTGGCCGCGATCAAGTACCTGGAGTCCTGACCCGCCCGCTGGCAGTGCGCTCAGCCGGGCCAGCCGGCGACGCGGTCCGCTGGCGCTGCAGCCGCTTGGCCCGGACGATGTCCGGATCGCGCGGGTCCAGCGGGAGCAGGGTGTCCGGCTGAGTGCGCCGGCGTGCCCGGGCCGCCCGCTGCTGCCTGCTGATCTGAAGCTGTCTCATTTCACACCCTCCTCTCCTGCCTGGGTGACGGCGAATCCTCACTTGTACTGACACCAACGGCCGCCGAAACTAACCGCACCACGTGGTCTCGCTGCTCAGCGAGTCAGGCTGAGCCCGATCATCCGCAGGACGTACCCGGCCGCCGTGACGAGCGCGGCCGGGGTCGCCCACGGCAGCAGGCCGTGCGGCAGCAGGCCATGCGGCAGCAGGCCATGCGGCAGCCGGGCGGCCCGGCCGGCCAGCATCAGCGCCGCGGTGAGCGCGACGCAGAAGACCGCCGTCGCCAGCGGGTAGAACCCGCCGGGCACCTCACCCTGGGCCGTGGCCCGGTGGCGCCGCACCCGGTGCGCGGCGTAGCAGCCGCAGAGCAGGACCAGGCCTGCGGCTCCGCAGCCCGGCCACAGGGTGGGCGATCCCGCATAGCCGCGCGGTGTGGCGAACGGGTGCCGGCCGGGCGGGCTGGTTGAGGTGGCCTGCCACACCACCGCATACACCGCGAAGCTGACCGCGCAGATGGTGAGCAGGTACACCCCCGCCGCCTGGCAGGCGGCCAGGCTCAGGTCGGCGCGGCTAGCCGGCGGCCGCTGGTGCGCGCGCACCACCGCCCGCACGGTGCCGGACGCGGAAATCGCGGCCTGCTGGGCGTCTCGTTCGGTCAGCCCGGCCGTCCGGCCCGCGGCCACCGACTCGCTCAGGTGATCCTCGGCCTCGGCCAGGATCTGGGCTGACTTCTCCGGCGTGCCGCGCAGGCTGGCGCGCAAGCCGGCCAGGTACTGCTCAAGGAGGTCTTCGCTCACGCCGGCCGCCTCAGTCCCGCTGGATCGCCCATGCCCAGTAAGACTATGCCTCGTTATGCTAGGTGTCAAAGCCGCCCGCTGGGCCCCGGCCCGTAACCAGCGAACCGGTGGCCGGCCCGCCCCGCGGCGCCGGCCACCGGTTACCGGCTGGTCAGTGCCGGTCCAGAGAGAATTCGAGCACCTGGGTGAGCCGGACGTTGTTCCCCGAGGGGTCACGGAACGAGGTATCGATGCCGTACGGCTGCTTCGTCGGCGGGTCGTTGAACACCACCCCGCGGGTGGACAGCTCGTCGTAGGCGGCCTGGCAGTCATCGGTTTCCAGGAACAGCGTGCCGCCCGCCCCCTTGGCCACCAGCTCGGCCAGCTGGCCGCTGCTCTCGGCGTCGAGCATCGGCGCCCCTGGGACCGGCATCAGCACCAGGCCGATGCCGTCCTGCCCGGGCGGCCCGACCACCAGCCAGCGGAAGTTCCACTCGCCCATGGTCACGTCAGCCCGGACTTCCCAGCCGAGCTTGCGGGTGTAGAAGGCCAGGGCATCGTCCTGGTCGTGCACCCAGAACTGCGCGTTGGCGATCTTGATCATTGATGTCTCCCTCGTCTGATCGGCATGCCCGACGCTACGGCCCGGTGGCTGGCCTAGGCTTCTCGAAACGTGCGGTTCTGCGGCCGGCCATAGGCCCGGGCCACGCAGTCTGGCACCCGGATATGCCGCCGCGCGGGCGGGAAGCCTGCCCGGTACGCGCTGGGAGAGGTGCCATAGACCCGGCGGAAGCTGGTGATGAACGAGCCCACGCTGGTCAGCCCGACCGCGAAGCAGATGTCGGTCACCGGGCGGTCGGTGTTCCGCAGCAGCGCGGCGGCCCGTTCCAGCCGCCGGGTGAGCAGGTACTGGTGCGGCGCCTCACCGAACGCGCGGCGGAACTCGCGGCTGAAGTGCGCGGCCGACAGCCCGGCGGCCCCGGCCAGGTCGGCTACCGTGAGCGGCTCGAAGTAGCGGGCGTCGGCGAGATCCTTCGCCCGCAGCAGATGACGGGCCAACGGCTGCACACTCCCGAGTATCGCCTAGGGGATGCCCCGGTGCCGGACCTGGAGCCCCGGCAGGGCACGTTCCTGGCCGGGGTGGGGCGCAAGCGGCGCTAACCTTGCTCAGTCCTGTGGCCAGTCCTGTGGGCTGGCACGTGTGGTTCCCGCCCGGTGCGCTGGCCAGGCTGGAGCTAGCCGGATCGCACAGGAAGGCAGAGGAAATGGCCACCACCCTCGGCTGGCGGGCCTCCCGCCGGCTCGCCAGGACCAGCGCTCGGGTCAGCCGCAGCCGCCGGGTGCGGACCCGGCTGTGGACCGTGCTGAACGCCCCGGCCCTGCTCCAGGGCAGCACCCGCGGCGCCGACAGCGCGGCCCGGATGGAAGACGACTACCGCCGCCTGGCCGCCGGGCCGCGTGGCTACTGACGTTTCACGGTCCGCTGACGTTTCACAGTCCGTGCTGGGTCAGCGTGTCCTGGACACCCCGTGCCTCGGGCACCCCGATCCGCTGGTAGATCGTCAGCGCCTCGCGCAGCCTGCGGGCCGCTTCGCCTGGGTCACGGCCCAGCAGGCTGCGGCCGATGCCCTCCAGCGCCCGGGCTTCCTCATGCGGGGTGCCCAGCTCGCGGGTGAGCGTGAGCGCCTCGCCGAACTGGCGGGCCGCCTCGTCGGCGGCCGTGGTCCGCAATGACAGTTCGCCGAGGCTGTTCAGCGCCTTGCTCAGGCCATGCCGGTCGCCGAGGTCGCGGAACAGTTCCAGGGCCGCGGCCGAACTGGCCGCGGCGGCCGGGTAGTCCCCGGTGACCTGCTGCAGCAGGCCCAGCTCGTCCAGTGCCCAGGCCTGACCGAGCCGGTCGCCGAGCTGGCGGAACAAGTCCAGGGCTTGCTGCTCGTCGGCGAACGCGGCCGGATAGTCCCCCATCAGCCGCCACACCGCGCCCCGCTCACACAGCGCGTCGGCCTCGTCGAACGCCGAGCCGAGCCGGCGCGTCAGCGGCAGTGCTTCCTGATAGCTGGCCAGGGCGGCCGGGTAGTCGCCAGTCAGCCACTGCACCAGGCCCAGGTCGATGAGCGAGACGGCCTCGGCGAGCTGATCGCCCGCGTCGCGGGCCAGCGCCAGCGCCTGCCGGTGGTTGGCCGCCGCCGCCGGGTAGTCCGCTATGTCGACCTGCACCAGGCCCAGGTGGTTGCGCGCGTTCGCCTGGCCGGACCGGTCGCCGAGCTCACCGAACAGCTCGATGGCCTCGGCCAGGGAGCTGGTGGCGGCCGGGTAGTCGCTGGTCAGGTGCTGCAGCAGGCCAAGCTCGTCGAGCAGCCCGGCCTGGCCGGACCGGTCCCCGGCCCGGCGGGCCGCGACCAGCGCGGTCCGGTACTGGTTCGCGGCCCGGTCCCAGTGGCCGCGCGCGCGCAGGAAGCCGCCCATCGCGGCGGCGATGGCAATGGCGTGCAGCGGCATGTCGTGTGCGGCGGCGTAGCCCACGGTCCGGTGCAGGTTGGGCCGTTCGGCGTCCAGCCACGCGGCGGCCTCCGCCGGGCTGGTCAGCTCCGGGGCGCTGGCGGGCGGGCTCGTTGGCGGCAGCCGTCCGCCGGCCGTGGTCCAGGTGGCGATGTGCTGGCTGGCCGCCGCGGCCACGTGCGCGTAGTAGTTGACCAGCCGGGCGACCGCGCCCCGGGAATCGGCGGTGTCTTCGGCGGCGAGCGCGCGGGCGTACACACGCAGCAGGTCGTGCAGCAGGTAGCGGTCGGGCGCCGGCTCGGTGATCAGATGATGGTCATACAGCTCGTCGAGCTGGCCGCGGGCGCTGGCCACGCTGGTGTCATCCAGCGCGGCCGCGGCATATGCGTCGATGTCCGTGCCCGGAACCAGGCCGAGTCGGCCGAACAGCCGCTGCTGCGCTCCAGTGAGCTCCTGGTAGGACAGGTCGAACGCGGCCGCCACGGACAGGTTCTCAGTGCGCATCACGGCCAGCCGGTTGCGTGCCGCGGCCAGCCCGGCCGCCAGTTCCGCGCCGATCCGTGCCGGATGGTGACGCAGCTGCCGGGCCAGCATCCCGACCGCCAGCGGCAGGTAGCCGCACAGCCGGGTTATCTCCCCGGCCGGGCCGGCCGGGTCGGCCAGCTCCGGGCGGTCCGCCAGTTGGGCCAGGAGTGCCGCCGCCTCGTCCGGGGACAGCGTGTCCAGGCTGATCACGGCCGCGTCGTCCAGCGCGGTCAGCCGGCGGCGGCTGGTGACCAGGACCAGGCTGCCGGCCGTGCCGGGGAGCAGCGGCCGGACCTGCTCGTGCCCGGCGGCGTCATCCAGCACCAGCAAGATCTTCTTGCCCGCGACGTGGTCGCGCCAGCGGCCGGCCCGGGCCTCCAGGTCAGGCGGGACGTGCTGGGCGGGCACCCCGGCCGTGAGCAGCAAGCTGGCCAGCGCGTCGGCCGGGTCCACCGGGCGCTGCCCGGCCGTGTGCCCGTGCAGCGGCAGGAAGAACTGCCCGTCCGGGAATCTCCCGGCCAGCCGGTGCGCGGCGTGCACCGCGAACGTGGTCTTGCCGATCCCGGCCATCCCATCGATCGCGTGGATGCCCACCACCTGGCCGTCGGCCGTGCTGGCCAGCGTGCCCAGCAGCCGGGCCAGTTCGGGCTCGCGGCCGGTGAAGCCGCCGATATCGCGCGGCAGCGACCGGGTGGCGGCCGCGGTCAGCGCCGGCCCGGCCGCGGCCTGCCGGGCCGCCAGCACCTCGGCGGCCGGTGCCCGGCCGCGGGCCGCCGCGACGAACACCACCCGCACGTCCCCGCTCAGCTGGAGCGCGTCCGCCAGCAGCTGGGCGCTCTCCTTACGGGCGGTCCGGTTGATCCCCCGCTCCAGGTCACTGACCGAGCGCGGGCTCAGGCTGGCCGCCTCGGCCAGCTCCTCCTGGGTCAGCCGGGCCTCGGTACGCAACCGCCGCAGCAGGTCAGCGAACGTCAGCTCCGCCGTCTGCCCCATCGCCCCAGCCTGGCACGCACGCCCGATCTGGGCGACTCACAATTGCCTGTGTCTCCGGTGCGGTTTGTACCCGCGCCTTTGCCACCAACGCCACGACTGCTAGCCGGTTTCGGGCAGACTTGCGCTGTGGATCAGTTACGGGCGGCATCGGTCGTGGGGGGCCGGTTCCGGCTTATCGAGCCGGTCGGGGCCGGGGGGCCCGGCGGGGTATGGCGGGCTGCCGACGCCGTGGCGCGCCATGAGGTGGCGGTCAAAGCGCTGGCCGCGTACCCGGCGGCCGACACGGTGGCCCAGGCCAGGTTCCGGCTGGTGGCGCGCACCGTGCTGCCGCTCTCCGATCCCGCCGTCGCCCCGGTCCGGGAGTTCGGTGAGGCGGAACTGCCGGCTGGCCGCACCGTCCCCTACCTGGTCCGCGACCTGATCCCCGGGCCGACGCTCGGCGAGCGGCTGCGGGCCGGGCCGCTGCCGCCCGGCGAGGCGCTCCGGGTGGTGGCCGCGACCGCGGAGGCGCTGGCCGTCGCGCACCGGGCCGGCCTCCCGCACGGGCATCTGGTGCCCGCCAACATCATCCTGGCCCCGGGCGGGCTGCGGGTGACCGACTTTGGCCTGTGGGCGCTGCGCCCACGGCCGGAGGAGGACCGGGTGCCCGGCGCGCTCTCCTACGCCGCGCCGGAACTCGCCGAGGGCGGCCCGGCCACCCCGGCCGCCGACATGTATGCGCTCGGGGTGGTGTTCCTGGCCTGCCTGGCCGGGATCGGGCCCGGCGGCCTCACCCCGGGCCAGGTGGGCAGCCCGGCCGGCCTGGCCGGGCCGGCCGGGGCGGCGACCTCGGCAGCGGACCGCGCGGCCATCGGCGACCAGGCCATGGACATGGTGCCGGCCAGCCTGGCCGCGCTGTGGGCGGCCTGCCTCGGGCCGAACCCGGCGGAACGGCCCAGCGCCGCGCACGCCGCGGTGATGTCCCGGCAGGCGCTGTCCGGCGGCCAAGCCGCGCCGTCCTGGGCCGCTGCCGGGGACCAGCCGGTCCCCGCCGGCCCGGTCCCCGCCGCCCCGGCCCCCGCCGGCCCGGTATCGGTTCCGGCCGGCCTGGGCCAGCCAGGGGCCACCGTCCCGCTGGCCGAACCTGCGGCCACCGGCGGCGTGGCCGCACCGCGCGGGACCCGTCCGGGCGGCCGCCGGGCCCGGCCCCGGTCCCGGCGGAGGCGGCTGGTCACGGTGGGCGGTGCGGCCACCGTCGGCCTCGCCGCGGCCGCGGTGGTAGCCGTGCTGCTGGCCACCTCACCGGGACCACGGCCGGCCAGCCCGGCCTCATCCACCGCCGCCGCGGCGACCAGCCATCCGGCGGTGGCCGGGGCCAGCCCGGCTGGCTCCGGGTTGTCCACCCCCGAATCGACCGCGCCGGTGCTGGCCACCTCCACCCCGACCGCCAGGCGGATCCCGCTGTCGCCGCTGGCCGCGATCAACCAGCTGTGGCGGACCATCGCCGCGGACGTCGCGTCCGGGCAGGTCAGGCAGGACGTCGGGATCGACTTCGACAACCTGATCCAGCCGGTCAAGACCGAGCTGGCCGCGGGCCAGCCCGCGCCGGTCGCCCAGCTCGCCACCACGCTGCGGGAGAAACTGTGGACCCGGGTGAGCGAGGGCGCGGTCACGGTGAGCACGGCCACCGTGCTCAACGACGAGATCACCGCCCTGGCCCGCAGTGCCGCCGCCAGCTAACACCGGGCGCGCAGCTAGCTGACCGGCCACCAGCGGGCGTTAGGCAGAAAACCAGCGGAGAGGGTGCTAATCGTTGGCGCAGTCGGTGCCGTTCACCTGAAGCACGGTGGGCGCCGTGTCCTGGCCGGTGTCGGTCCCGTTGAAGCCGATGGTGACCGAGCCTCCGTTCGCGGCCAGGCTCGCGTTCCAGCTGGCCGCGTTCACCGTGACGTTCTCGCCACTCTGCGACCAGGTGCCGTCCCAGCCGTCCGAGACCGCTTCCCCGGACGCCGGGAACGTGAACGTCAACGTCCACGGGTTGATCGCGGTGCTGCCGATATTGGTGATCGTGATCGAGGCGCCGAACCCGCCCGGCCAGCCGCTGGTCACCGCGTAATGCACCGCACAGTTGCTGTTGGCCGGCGGCGGCACGGTGAATGTCACCGGCGGGGACGGGAGCGACGTGTTGCCATGGCTGTCCACCGCGACCGCGTTGTAGGTGTAGCTGTCCCCGATGGTCAGCCCGGTCAGCGACAACGAGGTGGTCGAGGTATTGCCGACCAGGGTGCTGGCCCCGTTGCTGCCCCGATGTGTACGGCAGCCGTCAGAAGATTCATAAGAGCAGGCCCGCCCCCCGTCCAGGCAGATCATCGAAGCGCTTCCGTGGGTCTTGGCTACCTGCCAGAAAGTCCCAGTTCAGAACGCCAATGCCCGGCTGATGAGGCACGCCGCGGCGCGGCCATGAAATGTAACCAAGCCCGCGCCACGCGGCCGGTGACCCGCCGGGCACCGCTGCCGCCGCCCGTCCGGGCGGCACCACCCCCGCCACCGCCCCGGATGCAAACCACCCCGCCACCACCCCGGATCCTAACCAGGCCGCCACCCGCCGCCCGAAGGTCGTGATCATGAGTTTGGTGTCGCTGGGACGACACTCAAGCCATGATCATGAGCTGATATGCATAAGGGCCCACGGTCAGGCGGAGTCGCGGATGACCAGTTCGGTGTCCAGGATGATGTGCGCGGGCTGCTGACCGCCCCGGGCGATCAGGGCGAGCAGTTCGGCGGCCATCCGGGCGCCCATCGCCTCGACCGGCTGCCGGACCGTGGTCAGCTTCGGGTCGGTGTGCTGGGCCAGTGGGGAGTCCTCGAAGCCGATGACCGCGACGTCGTCCGGCACCCGGCGGCCGGTCCGGCGCAGGGCGCCGAGCACGCCCGCCGCCATCAGGTCGGACGCGGCGAACACGGCGTCGATGCCGGGGCGGCGGTCGAGCAGCCGGTACAGGCCGTGCTCGGCGGATACCCGGCCGAAGTCGCCGAATACGATCAGGCCGAGGTCGGTCAGCCCGGCCTCGTTCATCGCCGCGCGGTAGCCGGCCAGCCGGTCCGCTCCGGGGGCCATGTCCGGCGGCCCCGCGATCGTGGCGATCGTGGTCCGGCCGGTCTTCAGCAGGTATTCCACCGCCATCTTGGCCCCGCCCGCGTTGTCCGCGTCAACGTAGGAGATGCCTTCGTCGTTGCCGAACGAGCGGCCCGCCAGCAGCACCGGAACGCCCAGGCTGCGCAGGTCGAGCGGGCGCTTGCCGTGCATGCTGACCAGCAGGGCGCCGTCCACGTGGCCGCTGCGCAGGTAGCGGGAGGCGATCTGGTAGTCGCGCGGCGAGTGCGCGGTGAGCAGCACCAGCTGGATGCCGCGGGCGGACAGCTCCCGGCTGACGCTGCGCAGCATGAGCGGGAAGAACGGCTCGGAGAAGACGCGGGCGTTGTCCTCGCAGACCATGAACGCTATCGACCCGGTACCGCGCGATGCGGACGCGCGGGGTGCCCGGTTGCGTACGTAGCCGAGGTGCGCGATGGCCGCCTCGACCTGCTGCCGCGTCTCCGGCCGGACCCGGGCCGAGCCGGTCAGCACCCGGGACGCGGTCGCTGGGGACACCCCAGCCTGCCGAGCGACGTCAGCGAGTTTGGGCCGTAATTTGGTGTCGCCCGGCACGCCAGCCTCCTCGCCAGCCATTTTCCGGTGGCGCGGAATTAGGCGTCGGCAGGCCATCGGAAGTGGCGTGGGTGCCTATGTCGCGCACCGGCTTTGTATCGAGAGTGTTACGGTAATGCAAACTCTCTGCTGAATGTTCCGGCTAAATTCACCACCCTGTCAAGGGGCAAAATCCGGCAATCGCGGCACAGTGCACGCCCAGTCAGCACAGCCACAACGGCCATGAAAGTTTCATAGTGACCCTACCTGCGATCTTTACCGTAGGGCGGGCGAACGGCGCGATCAGACCGCGGCCAGGATATCGATCACGAAGACCAGCGTGTCGTGCGCGCCGACATCAGGTTGGTTACCAGCCTGTCCGTAACCCAGCTTCGGCGGCAGGATGAGCAGCACCCGGCTGCCCACCGGCAGGCCACGCAGACGGCCCAGTCCTTGGCCAGCACCGCCGGGCTGGTCGGCAGGCCGGCCTCGCGCAGCAGAGTGGTCCGGTAGCAGGCCGCGATCGGGCCGATCTCGGCGCCCAGCGCATGCCTGGGCGGCCGCCCGCCAGCCGCCCCGTTAATTTCGCTCGGTATTGCCTCGCCACGGACATGCGCGCCTCCTCGATCAGAAGACGAGAGTTGCCCGCCGATCACCCCGAGTCAAGACCCGGAAAATGCCGCCAGCCAGCACCATGAAATTTTCACCACCCCGGGTGCGCGGTCACCTCGCTCCCTTTCTGCTGCGGCCGTGCACTCTTCACGCGGATGGTGCGCGAGAAAAGGACATATCGCCCGCCGTGGCGCACCTTCCGCGTGAAAGGTCGCCTGCCCGCTCGAGGGATGGGCTGGGTGGCGGGTGGGGCTGCGGGCTGGGGTGGTGGCGGGCGAGGGCGAGGCTGAGTGGTGGGTTCCCGAACCCGGACTCTGCGGCGGTCGTGAAAATAACCAGTCTATTTTCACGCGAATCGGCTACTTGACCGGTTTAGTATACGGCCGCTATGGTCAGCATGCCGTGTTGCCAGTCAGTATCTAGCCGTATCTGGCAGACTGCCCGCGATCAATCCGGGATCTGCCGGGCATTCCGGATACCGGCTTTGTGTGGCCCGGCGAAAACGCGACACAGTTGTTAACCCAGCAGGAGGTGTATGTCGTGAGACTCGACGCGATCCGATTGGCCAGACGCATGCGTTACCTGGCATGCGGGCTGGCCGCCGGGGCCCTGGTTGGGGGCACGCTGGTGGTGGCCAGTTCGGCCCCAGCTGGCGCGGCCACCTCGTGCCAGGTCGCGTACTCGGCCAACAGCTGGAGCACCGGCTTCACCGCCTCGATCACCATCACCAACGAGGGCCCGGCGCTCACCGCCTGGACACTGACCTACTCCTACACCGGCAACCAGCAGCTCACCCAGGGCTGGTCCGGGAACTGGACCCAATCCGGCCACACCGTCACCGTGACCAACGCGAGCTGGAACGGATCCCTGGCCACCGGCGCCGCCACCCAGATCGGCGCCAACTTCTCCTACAGCGGCACCAACACCGCACCCACCACCTTCGCCATCAACGGCACCACCTGCAACGGCAGCGGCGCCACCTCCTCACCCACCCCCAGTCCGTCCACCAGCCCCACGTCCTCGCCGACGCCCACCCC
Organism: uncultured Actinomycetes bacterium; assembly: GCA_963834705.1. Taxonomy (GTDB): domain Bacteria; phylum Actinomycetota; class Actinomycetes; order Streptosporangiales; family Streptosporangiaceae; genus RYN-230. The sequence goes on along the minus strand of CAWICV010000012.1, from coordinate 132,200 downwards.
GACGCCGACCTCGACGGCCACCGGCGGGCCCGCGCCACAGCTGCACGTGTCCGGCAACAAGCTGGCCAACGCGAGCGGGCAGGCGGTCGTGCTGCACGGGGTGGACCGGTCGGGTACCGAGTACGCGTGCGTGCAGGGCAACGGGATCTTCGATGGCCCCAATGACCAGGCGTCGATCACCGCGATGAAGAACTGGGGCGTCAACGCGGTGCGTGTCCCGCTGAACGAGGCGTGCTGGAACGCGGAGTCCTACGTCAACTCGGCCTACGCGGGCAGCAACTACATTAACGCGATCAAGGCCTACGTCAGCCTGCTCAACGCGAACGGCATGGTGGCCATCCTGGACCTGCACTGGACCGACGGGCTGTACACCGGCAACTCCTCCGGCTGCTCGTCGGCCGAGGCAACCTGCCAGAAGCCGATGCCGGACAGCGCCGAGGCGATCCCGTTCTGGACGTCGGTGGCGAACACGTTCAAGGGCAACAACGCGGTGATCTTCGACCTGTTCAACGAGCCGTATGCGTCCCGGGCCACCGGGGACACCACCACCGGCTGGCAGTGCTGGCTAAATGGCGGCACCTGCACCGGCATCGGCTACCAGGTGGCCGGCATGCAGAGCATGGTCAACGCGGTCCGCTCCACCGGCGCGGGCAACGTGCTGATGCTAGGCGGCGAGGAGTATTCGAACGACCTCACCGACTGGCTGACCTACGAGCCGACCGACCCGGACCACAACCTGGTCGCGTCCTGGCACTCGTACAACTTCAACACCTGTTCCAGCCAGTCCTGCTGGACCAGCGAGGTGGCCCCGGTGGCCGCGCAGGTCCCGGTCGTGGCGGGCGAGATCGGCGAGAACGACTGCGCCGACGGCTACGTCACGCCGCTGATGAACTGGATGGACAGCGAAGGCATCAGCTACCTGGCCTGGGCCTGGAACGCCGACTTCAACTGCTCTTCGGGCCCGGGACTCGTCAGCGACTACACCGGGACGCCTACCAACTACGGGGTTGGTGTCGAGGCGCATCTCCGGTCGCTGGCTGGGCTCGGCTAGCGCCACCCGGGCCGCCGCCGGATGATCGCGGAATTTCAGCTAATTTCATCCGGCGAGGCCCGGTACAGGCGGCCTGAGCTGCGCAAAGAGTGGTGCGGTCGAGTGGTGGCGGGGGCGGCTCTGGACCCCGGAACGGCGGGCCGATACGTTCCCCGCGAGCCGCCGGCCGCGGCACCCTCACGCCCGCGGCCGGCCCCACTGCCCGCGCGGTACCCCGGCACGGTCCCGCGGGGACCGTGCCCGGCACCCCTCCGCCGGGCACGGTCCCCGGCTGGCACCGGACCGGGCGCCGGCGCGGCACGGCATAACCATGAGGCCGGGCGGTGCCGCCCGGCATGGCCGCACCGGGCCGGTGATCCCACCCGCCGGCCCGGTCGGCGTCCCCCGACGGAGAGGAGCAGGCCATGCGGCGCAGTGACGACCAGCCCAGCAGCCGGCCACGCCGGGGCCGCCGCCTGACCGCCGCTGCGCTGGCCGTGGGCCTGGCCGGCGCGGCCGCGGCCACCGCGCCGCCGTACTCGATCACCATGCTCACCCTGGCCCGGGACTGACCCGGCCCGTCTGGAGGTGCCCGACATGCGGATCCCGAGGCCGGCTATTGCGTTAGCGGGCACGCTCGCCCTGGTGGCCGGCGGCCTGGCTGGGGCCGGCGCGCTCAGCGGCGCGACGGCGAGCACGACGACCGGCGGGGCGCGGCTGAGCCTGGCCGCGGCCAAGGCCGAACTGGCCAGCACGGTCGGCGCCGGGTACTGGCACACCAGTGGCAACCAGATCCTGGACGCCGCGGGCAACCCGGTGCGCATCGCGGGCATCAACTGGTACGGCTTCGAGACCCCGGACGAGATCGCGCATGGCCTGTGGGCGCAGGATTACCACACGGTCATCAATGACATCGCGGGGCTGGGCTACAACACGATCCGCATCCCGTTCTCCAACCAGATGGTGGAGGACCCGGTCGTGCCGCAGAACCTGAGCTTTTACAACACCGGCCCGATCAACACCGACCTGGCCGGGCTGACCTCGCTGCAGGACCTGCAGAAGATCGTCAGCTACGCAGGCCAGGTCGGGCTCAAGGTCATCCTGGATGACCACCGGTCGGAGGCGGGGGAGTCGGCCGAGGCCAACGGGCTGTGGTACACCAGTACCTACACCAGCCAGGACTGGGTCAACGACTGGGTCACGCTGGCCAGGATGTTCGCGAACGATCCCACCGTGGTCGGCTTCGACCTGCGCAACGAGCCGCATACCCCCACCGGCGACACGTACGCGCAGGGCGCGACCTGGGGTACCGGCGACGCCAGCACTGACGTCCGGCTGGCCTACCAGCAGGCGGGCAACGCGATCCTGGCGGTCAACTCGAACGCACTCATTTTCTGCGAGGGCATCAGCGAGAACCCGACCTCATCCGGCGGTACCAACGCCAGCTGGTGGGGCGGTGACCTGGCCGAGGCGGGCCAGTTCCCGGTCACCCTCAGCTCACCGGGGCACGTGGTGTACTCCGCGCACGACTACGGCCCGAACCTGTTCCAGCAGGCCTGGTTCAGCTCCTCGACCACGGCGGCCAGCCTGGACGCGGTGTGGAACGCCAACTGGGGCTACCTGTACAACCAGGGCACCGCGCCGGTCTGGGTGGGCGAGTTCGGCACCGGCAACACCGCGGCCGACGTGCAGAGCAGCGCGCCCGGCTCGCAGGGCCAGTGGTTCCAGAGCCTGGTCGGCTACCTGTCCGCCCACCCGTGGCTGGGCTGGACGTACTGGGCGCTGAACGGTGAGGACTCTTACGACCTGCTGGACGGCAGCTATGACCCGGCCCCGGTGAGCGCGCTGAAGCAGTCGCTGCTGGCCTCGAATCAGTTCCCGCTGCCCGGGGCGGTAACCGGCACCCCATCGCCGACCGGCAGCGCGAGCGCGGCCCCGGTGGCCTGCTCGGCGGCATACTCGCTGACCAACACGTGGGCGGGTGGCTTCCAGGCGCAGATCGTGCTGACCAACACCGGCAGGAGCGCGATCAGCCCGTGGACGCTGACCTGGACGTTCCCCGGTGACCAGAAGATCAGCAGCATGTGGGCCGCCACATACACCCAGTCCGGCGAGAACGTGACCGCGGCCAACGAGCCGTACAGCGCGACGATCGCCCCCGGCGGTTCGGTCACCGTCGGCTTCACCGGGACGTACACCAGCAGCGACAGTTCGCCCACCAGCCTCACTGTCAACGGGACGGCGTGCGCGGCGTGATCCGCCGGACCGTCCTCCCATGCACCGCGGCGCTTGCGCTGATCGCCGCGGGGATGGTCGCGGTGTCCGGCCCGGCCCTGGCGGCGGACACCGCGACCATCAAGTGACGCCGCCCCCACCGGCTTCACCCTGAACGGGACGGCCTGTAGCCTGTAGCGAGCCCTCAGTGACGCTTGCTGGCAAAGGGGGCGTACCGGGGAATCTGGCACACCGCACCGGGGGAATCGTGGTGGCAGCCGAGGAGCGGGGCTACGACGCGTTCATCTCGTACAGCCACCGGCTCGACGGCGCCATCGCGGCTCGGCTGCAGGCGGAGCTGCAGCGCTTCGCCAAGCCCTGGTACCAGGCCCGTGCGCTGCGGGTGTTCCGGGACCAGACCAGCCTGGCCGCGTCCCCGGACCTGTGGACCACGATCGAGCAGGCGATGGACAGCTCGCGCTGGCTGATCCTGATGGCCTCGCCGGAATCGGCGCAGTCCCCGTGGGTGGCCAGGGAGATCGGCTGGTGGCGCGAGCACCGGCCGGCCAATCACATCCTGATCGCGGTCACCGACGGCGAGCTGGTCTGGGACGCCGGCGCCGCCGACCTGAACTGGGCGGCCAGCACCGCACTGTCCAAGGAGGCGCTGGGGCACGCGTTCGGCCAGGAACCGCGCTGGGTCGACGTGCGCTGGGCCCGGGCCCAGGCCGCGGCGGGCAGCCTGCGGGCGGCCGACCCGCGGCTCCAGGATGCGGTGGCCGACCTGGCCGCCACCATCCGCCAGCTGCCCAAGGACTCACTGATCGGTGAGCACATCCGGCAGCGGCGCCGGACCATGCGGTCGGTGATCGCCGCGCTGGCCGCGCTGGTCATCCTGCTGGCCTTCGCGGTGCTGGCCGCGGTGGTCGCCCAGCGCCAGCGGGACCGGGCCATCCGGGAGGAAACCGTCGCCACCGCAGGGCAGCTGGCGTCCACCGCGATCACCCTGACCGGCTCGCACCCCGATCTCGCGCAGCTGTTCGCGGCCAAGGCCTACCAGCTGGATCCCGGCGACCCGCAGGCCCGGGCCGCGCTGTTCGCCGCGGTCCAGTCCGACCCGCAGGTGCAGCGGTTCATCGAGGCGCCCGGGCAGGTTTCGGCCATCGCCAGCTCGGCCAACGGGCAGATGATCGTCGCGGGCACCACGAACGGCTGGGTGCAGTCCTGGAGCGTGCCGGGCTTCCAGCCGGTCAAGGCCGGACGGCTGGACGGCGCCATCAGCGGGGTCGCGGTCAGCGCGGACGGAACGACGATCGCGGCTGCTACCGGGACCGATGCCAGGGTCTGGGGACCGGGCCACAGCGTCCGGTCGCGTTCGGCGCCGCCCGGTACCACCTTCAGCGCGGCCGGGGTGTCCCCGTCCGGCCGGTTCGCCGCGTTTGGCGCCTACCCCTCCCTGGAGGTGCTGGACACCAGCACCCGGTCCTGGGCGCAGTTGCGGATAACGGGATTCGAGGCGCGCAGCCGGCTCCGCCCGCCCGCGATCACCAGCATCGCCGTACCGAGCGAATCTCAGCTGGTCGCGTTCGACGGGTACTACGGCTCGTGGCAGCGCATCGCGCTGCCCCGGCTGGCGGTGCTCAGTTCTGCGCGCGACGTATTCGGCCTGGGCAAGTACCCGGCCTACGCCTACGCGCTCTCACCGTCGGGGACCGCCGCCACGTACAGCAACGTGGCCGCTGGGCGGGCACTCCGGGTGTGGGCCGTCGGCCAGCGGTCCGGGGTGGCTGGGCGCGCCCGCACCGGCGGCCGGCTGGCGCTGGCCCTGGCCATCAGCCGGGATGGCCAGTGGGTCGCGTCCGAGGACGCCGGCGGCATCCATGTGTCCCGGATCTCCGCTACCGGGCCGCCCAGTGGGGCCAAGTCGTACCCGGGCGCGGAGCCGATCTTCGCCACGTCGCTGGCGTTTCTGGGCGGCAGCGACACCCGGCTGGTTTCCGCCTCGGGCGACCGGCTCACGGTGTGGAACCTCAGCCAGTATTCGCGGATCGGCAACGCGATCAGGATCCCGATGCCCTGGCGGTGCGGGGAGGTCTGCCCCGGGCCGCGGCTGGCCGTCCGGCCGGACGGCCAGGAAGCGGTCATCACCGACAGCAACGGGGATCTGCTGCTGCAAGCCGGGCTGGGGGCCGCGTTCGGGAAGACCTTCCAGCTCGGCGGGGGCCGCACGCAGCAGTACGGGCTGCCGCAATGGAGCCCGGACGGGGGTCAGCTCTACCTGTACGGGGCGAAGCTCTACACGGTCCGCGTGCCCAGTGGCGAGGCCGCACTCACGGATCACCTGGCCGAGGAGCGCTCGACGTCGGTGAAGGACGACCCGAATCCGCCGCAGTACGTGTCGACCTTCGATGGCGGGAAGCGGTTCGCCCTGATCAACGCGGCGGGCAACATCACGATCGGCACCGATCCGACCGGCCTGGGCGGTGCGCTGATCAGCGGGCCATCCACGCTGCACCCGAACCCCGGCCTATACCAGTACCAGGCGGCGGTCAACCCGGCCGGCACCCGGGCGGCCCTCATCGACCAGGTCACCAGGCAGGTCTATGTGGTCAACCTCAGGACCAAGGACAGCTGGCTGCTCCCCGGCATCCGGGCCTACCAGGTGGGCTACGCCGGGCCGCGGCTGGTCATCCAGCGGGAGAACGGGGACATCGACCTGCGCGGCAGCGACGGCCGGAAGCTGATTCGCTCCATCCAGGCGGGAACCCCATGGGACTATGGCAACTTCGCGGTCAGCAGCCAGGCCACGGGCAGTCCCGGCCTGGTCGCCGAGGAGCGGGCGAACGGGCAGGGCGTGATCGCCGACCTCCGGTCCGGGCGCGTGCTGGGTGTCTTCCCGATCGGCAAGGTTTCCCCGTTCCAGCAGACCACGATGGCGTTCACCTCCAGGGACAGGAGCCTGGTCACCGTGACGGAAGGCAAAAGCAGCTCGCCTGACGGCCTGCTCAGCCAGCTCAGCCTGGACCCGGTGGAGTGGCTCAAGGTGGCTTGCACCACCTCAGGGGACAGCCTGACCGCGCAGGACTGGCGGCGGTACATCTCCAGCTCGCCGCCCGCACAGCTGGGATGCGCCGGATGACCGGCGTAGCCGAGGCCAGGCGCACCGGAGCGTGGTGGCCGGAAGGGGAGGGGCGGCTCCCGTTCATGCTGCGTATCGGGGTGACCGGGCACCGCGAGCTGGCCGACCCGGAGGCACTGGTTCCAGCCATCAGCCAGGCCATCCAGGTGCTCAGCGAGCGCGCCCTGGGCGTCCGGGCCGACCCGTCGAAGCTGATCATCTCGGCACTGGCCGAGGGCGCCGACCGGCTGGTGGCCAGGGAGGTGCTGGCCCAGCCGGACGCCGAGCTGGAAGTGGCGCTGCCCCTGCCCGCCCGGGAGTACCAGGCCGACTTCGCGGACGAGGCGTCCCGGGCCGAGTTCACCGAACTGCTCGGCCGGGCCACCCAGGTCTGGCTGGCGCCGCCGGGCAGCAGTCGCGAGGAAGCCTACGAGCGGGCCGGGCGGCACGTGGTGGACCGCGCCGACGTGCTCATCGCGCTGTGGGATGGCCAGCCGTCGCGTGGCCGTGGCGGCACTGCCGCCATCGTGGACTACGCCCGTGGCCAGGGCGTCCCGGTCGCCTGGCTCAATACCGCGAAGGCCGCAGAACCAGTGTTCTGGTACGACCAGGAGCGGGCGGCCCGGGTCGAGGAGGCGGCCCGGGAGTTCCGCGAGTACAACTCCGTTGAGATCAGCGAGTTCGCCGCGCGGGAGCGCGCCGAGTGGCAGCGGCTGGCGCCCGCGGCCGACGGCCCTGGGCAGGCAGCGGCGTTCAGCCAGACGTGCGAGAGCGTGGGCCGGTGGATCCTGCCCTACTTCGTCCGGGCGGACGTGCTGGCCAGCCGGCTGGAGCGGGTCTTCAACGTGACCAGCTGGGCGATGTTCCTGGCCGCGGCGGGCGCGGTCGTCACCGTGGCCTGCCAGGTCGTGTTCGCGCCGCACCAGCCGTGGATCGCCGGGATCGAGATCCTGCTGCTCCTGCTGCTGGTGCTGATGCCGCTGATCAGCCGGCGCCGCCGGCTGCTGGACCGGTGGATCTCTTACCGCTTCCTGGCCGAGCGGCTGCGCTCCGGGTACTTCCTGGCCCTGGCGGGGGCGGGGACGGGGGACCGGCCGGTCCCGACCGACCGGCATGAGCGGGCGGCCTGGTCGTCCGACCCGACCGAGGTGTGGCTGCGCCGGGCCCTGGAGGAGGTGACCGCGTTGCGCCCGCGGGCCCGGATCGGCCCGTCCGACCTCGGGCCGCTCCGCGACTACCTGTGTGACCGGTGGATCGCGGCCCAGATCCGGTACCACGAGAAGTCCGCGCGGGAGCAGGGCAGGTGGGACAGCCGGTTGTTCGCGGCCACCGGCGTGCTGTTCGCCATCACCGCGGTGGCTGCGTTCCTGCACCTGCTGGGCTGGGGCGAGCACGCCGGGAAGGCCTCCGAGCTGGGACTGGTGCTGATCGTGCTGTCCATCTGCGTGCCCGCGATCGGTGCCGCGCTGCATGGCATCCGGACCCAGTCCGAGTTCCGCCGGCACGCCCAGCGCTACGAGCGGATGGGCGTGCTGCTCCGGCAGGTGGCGGCGGACCTGAGCCGGGCCCAGTCCATCGAGTGGATCCACGAGATCGCGGCCGACGCGGAGCGGGTGATGCGGGCCGAGAACAGCGACTGGTTCGGCGTGATGCGCTTCCACGACGTCGAGCTGATCACCTGAGCGGATCAGTCCGCCACGCTGCTGGTCTGGGATTCTTCTTCCTGAACGCCAGTGCCTGGCCGGTGCCCCGCCCCGCGGCGGGGCACCAGCCAGGCGGCTAGAAGGACGGGTTACGGGACGGCGGGGAAGGCGTTCTGCACGAGCATCTGGAACTCGGCCGGGAACCACTGGCCGGCCGGGATGTCAAAGCCCGGGATCGCGCCGGTGTTGTACGTGTTGCCGCTGCCGTCGGTGTTGGTCCCGTTCGGGTCGCAGTGCGGGTCACCGTGGGTGTGCGAGCCACTGGGGTAGTCGCCGTCCGACTCGCCCGGCGGCTTGATCCACACGTACGCGTACAGGTTCGGGAACGAGGACAGCGGGTTGGCCTGCGGGAACGCGCCCAGTCCGGCGTTGTTCTGGTTGCACCAGTTGCCGCGGAACACCCGCTCGTCGATCTTGGATGCGTTGACGAACGAGGCGGTCGTGGTGCACGTGCTGGTCGAGCAGGCCGCGGTGGGCCGGTTCGGGCCGCCCCAGCCGTTGCGTGAGGTGTCGATCAGCATCCCGATCGTGCTCGGGAAGCCGGCCGAGACCAGGTTCGAGTACATCGCCTCGTCGTAGGTGAGCTCGTCGATATATGGGTCAAAGGAGTAGTAGCTGACCGAGTTGACCGGGTTGCCGTCCACGTTCTCGGTGGCGGTCATGTACGGCTCGGTGGTCGGCGTGTAGTTGGCCGTGTCGCTGATGAACCCGTCCACGCTGGCCACGCCCGCGGTCGTGCCGGAGGCCACCGACTTGTACAGCGACACCGCCGGGCCCATGTTGCTGGGCCAGCCCAGCCAGGCCGAGTGCGCGATGTCGATGTAGTTGTACACGTTCGGGATCGCGTGCAGCTTGTTCAGCGCGTACTGGACGCCGTCCACGTAGGCCCCGCTGGAGTTGGCCTGGGCGCAGTTGGCATCGCTCAGGTTGGTGACCAGGTTGGGCAGCGAGTCCGGCTCGATGATGGCCACGATGCGCAGGTTGGTGTGCTCGTAGTCAGACAGGATCTGCGCGATCGGGTCAATGTAGTCCTGCTCGTAATACTGCAGGCCATTGTTGCTGACGGTCAGCTCACCGTTGGAGGCCAGCGCGGCGCAGTCCCGGTTGGGCAGGTCGTAGACCACGATCGGCACGATCTCGGGAGTGCCGCCCGATGACTTGCTCACCGCATTGGCCAGCTGGGCCTGCAGGCTCATCCGGCTGCTGTTGGCCGACCCGCCGTAGATGGCACCGATGTGGTCCAGCCAGATGCCGGTGGACTGCTGGCCGACCAGGGTCATCTGGCTGGCCAGCGTGCCGCTGGCGCCGGCCACCGAGGTGGCCACTTCGGCCGTGTAGTCCGGGTTGACGTACCAGTTGGACCCGGTGAACGGGTTGGTCACGTGCGACGGCGTGCTGGCCGAGCCGGCCGCGGTCTCGGTTCCGGTCACGGTGACCGAGGTGCATCCCGAGGCGCTGGCGGTGAACGTGGCCGCACCGGTGCCGGACGAGTTCGCGGCCACGGTAACCGGCTGCGGCAGGTTCCAGTTGCTGGAGTTCAGCGTGATCGAACTGCCGGCCGACACGGACAGCCCGCTGTTCCCGGCCGTGTTGGCCACGCTCACCGTGATCGGCGAGGATGGCGCCGCGGTCAGCGAGACACCGAATACCTCGCTGGTGCCCTGGGCCACCGAGAACGTGCCTGGGTTGGCCAGCAGCGACACGCCGGACGTGCACGTGCCGTTGCCGCCGGTGCTGGTCGACGTCGGCGACGCGGTGGGCGTGGGCGACGAAGTCGGCGAACTGGTCGAGGTCGGGGTCGGGGTCGGGGTGGGGGAGGAGGTGGCGCCGCTGCCGTTGCAGGTGGTGCCGTTGATGGCGAAGGTGGTGGGTGCGGTGTTGGTGCCGCTGTAGGAGAAGTTGGCGCCGATCTGGGTGGCGGCGCCGGTGGCCAGGGATCCGTTCCAGCTCGCGTTGGTCACGGTGACGGTGTGGCCGGATTGGGTCCAGTTCCCGGACCAGCCCTGGGTGAGCTGCTGGTTGCCGGTGTAGGAGTAGGTCAGTGTCCAGGCGGTGAGCGCCGGGCCCTCGTTGGTGATGGTGATCGAGGCGGTGAAGCCGGTGCTCCAGCTGTTGGCCGAGTACGCGACCTGGCACGAGGTGGCCGCGCTGGCCGGCGTGGCCGTGACGGCGGCCAGGCCCGCGCAACCCAATCCGAGTACGGCTAATGCGGTCAGCAACCGCCGCAGCCGGAAGTACCCGGCTCTGATGCGCAACGTTGGTCTCATGCGGGGGTCCTCCTCGGGGGCAGTCCACGTCGGCCGCTCTTTGCGGCGAACATAGGCATGACCCGGAGGGCTGGTACAGACGCCCGGCCGCGCCGCGGCCGGGCGGGCCGCGGCGCCAGCCGCTTGACCGGCCCACGCCGGCTCCGGGGCGGCCGGCGGCACGGCTGTGAGCAGGAGCGTTCTGGATGATGGTGGGCGCGCGCGGGGGCAGGCGGGCAGCTGGCCGGCCCTGGGAGACCTGGTGAAAAGGCGTGCCTATCAGGAAAGTTTCAAGTTAGAGGACGTCGTGCCCGGGGTGCGGCTCGGCCGGGATGGTGCCGAGGCGGCCGGCCTGGAAGTCCTCGAACGCCTGGACCAGCTCGTCCCGGGTGTTCATCACGAACGGCCCGTACGCGGCCACCGGTTCCCGGATCGGCTCGCCGCCCAGCACCAGGATGTCCAGCTCCCGGCTGGGGCCGTCCTGGGCCGGGGTGGCCTGCACGGTCAGCGCGTCGCCGGCGCCGAATACGGCCAGCTGGCCGGTGCGCACCGGGCGGTGGTCCGGGCCGACGGTGCCGGATCCGGCCAGCACGTAGACCAGCGCGTTGTAGGAGCGGCGCCAGGGCAGCCGCAGCTGGGCGCCGGGCTGCAGGGTGGCGTGCAGCAGGGTGATCGGCGTGTGCGTGATGCCCGGGCCGGGGTGCCCGCCCAGGTCACCGGCGATGACCCGGATCAGGGCGCCGCCGTCCGCCGAGGACAGCAGTGACACCTGCTGGGCCCGGATGTCCTGGTAGCGCGGGTTGGTCATCTTGAGCCGCCGGGGCAGGTTGACCCAGAGCTGGAAGCCATGGAACAGGCCGCCGCTCATCACCAGTTCCTCGGGCGGTTCCTCGATGTGCAGGATGCCGCCGCCCGCGGTCATCCACTGGGTGTCGCCGTTGGTGATCAGCCCGCCGCCGCCGTTGGAGTCCTGATGCCGGAACACGCCGTCGATGATGTAGGTCACGGTCTCGAAGCCGCGGTGCGGGTGCCAGGCGGTGCCCTTCGGCTCGCCGGGCGCGTAGTCCACCTCGCCCATCTGATCCATGTGGATGAACGGGTCCAGCTGCGCCAGGTCCACGCCGGCGAACGCGCGGCGGACCGGGAAGCCCTCGCCTTCGTACCCGGATGGCGCCGTGGTCACCTGCCGCACCGGCCGCTCGGCCGCCGTGGCTGGGTCCGGCTCCGCGACGCGCGGCAGGACCAGGATGTCTTCGACCGTCACCGCTGGCATGGCATCTCCTCAAGGCCGGGTTGCTCGTGCCACTGCCAACATTAGTTGATCGCTCAACATTCCCGCTAGCCGGCCCGCAGGCCGGCCCGCTGGCCGATTCGCTGGCTGATTCGGCCGACGTGTACGGGGTCGCGTGCTGTTCGCCGCCTGCCTGACCGGTGCGGAGCCGTCTGCCCGTGCTGCGATCCGTGCGGCGGCCCGGGCCATCCCGGCCAGCCTGTCCGGGCTGTGGGCCGCCTGCCTGGCGGCCAGCCCACGGGCCGGCCGGGCGCGGCGCACGTCGCGGTGCTGGTCCGGCAGGCGCTGGCCGAGATCGCCGGCCCCGCGCTGACCGGGTCCGGGCCCTGGCCGGCTATGGCAGCTTCCAGTCGATCCCCGGGGCGCCCTGCTCTTCCAGCGCCGCGTTGGCCCGGCTGAACGGCCGGGACCCGAAGAAGCCACGGTCGGCCGAGTTCGGGCTGGGGTGGGCCGACTCGATCAGCGGGACGCTGCCCAGCAGCGGCGCCAGGCTGCGCGCGTCACGCCCCCACAAGATGCCCACCAGCGGCTGCTGCCGGGCGGCCAGTGCCAGGATGGCCTGGTCGGTCACTTCTTCCCAGCCCTTGCCGCGGTGCGAGGCCGGCTGGCCCGGCTGCACGGTGAGCACCCGGTTCAGCAGCAGCACCCCGCGCTCGCTCCACGGGCTGAGGTCACCGGTCGCGGGCGCCGGGAAGCCGAGGTCGGCAGTGTACTCCCGGAAGATGTTGATCAGGCTCGGTGGCAGGCGGCGCACGTCGGGCGCGACCGAGAAGCTCAGCCCGACCGGGTTCCCCGGTGTCGGGTACGGGTCCTGGCCGACGATCAGCACCCGCACATCCTTGAACGGCTGCTGGAAGGCTCTGAGTACGTTGCCGCCCGCGGGCAGGTACCGGCGGCCGGCGGCCAGTTCCGCCCGGAGGAAGTCGCCCATCGACGTGATCCGGCCGGCGACCGGCGCCAGCGCCGCCGCCCAGTCCGGGTCCATGATCTCGCTCAGCTCACGCCCTGCCACGGGATCACCCTACGGCTCCTGGTGTCGTTTGCGCGGCCGACTACCCGATCCGCGCTCGAACAAATATTTGAGAAGTTTTGTATGCTCACGGTATGGACACCGCGCTACAGGCATCGCTGCTCGACCTGGACGACGAGCCGGCCTGCGGGCCGCTGGGCCAGACCGTGCACCGGACCAGGCTGGATCACGGCGCCTGGGTGGACCTCCGGCCCGGCTGGATGTCCGGTGCGGCGGTGCTGTTCGACCGGCTCCGGGATGGCGTCCCGTGGCGGGAGGAGCGCCGCCGGATGTACGAGCGGGTGGTGGACGTGCCCCGGCTGCTCTGCTTCTACGCCGAGGGTGAGCCGCTGCCCGACCCCGCGCTGCTGGCCGCGCGGGACATGCTGACCGAGCACTACTGGCCGGACCTGCGCGAGCCGCTGTGCACCGCGGGCCTGTGCCTGTACCGGGATGGCCGGGACAGCGTCGCCTGGCACGGTGACCGGATCGGCCGCGGCTCCACCGAGGACACCGTGGTCGCCATCCTGTCCCTGGGCACGCCCCGGGCGCTGCTGCTCCGGCCGCGCGGCGGCGGCCCCGCACTGCGCCACGAGCTGGGCCACGGCGACCTGCTGGTGATGGGCGGCAGCTGTCAGCGCAGCTGGGAGCACGCGGTGCCCAAGACCAGCCGGGCCACCGGCCCGCGGATCAGCGTTCAGTTCCGCCCGCGCGGGGTGCGCTGAGGCGGGTCAGAGCGGCAGGCCCGCCTCCAGCTGGGCCAGGCCGGCGTCGATCGAGTCGAACAGGTCATCGATGTTCTGCGGTCCCTGATCGAGGGTGGGCAGCGTGGTGGCTGTGATCACCCCGAAAATGGCCCCGGCCAGGGCGCGCACCGCGGTCTCGTCCGGGTCCCGCCCGGTCCGCTTGGCCAGGGCGGTAGCGAAGATGTTCAGGGTACGGCTGAACTCGTCCAGGGCGCGGGCGCGGATTTCCGGCACGGCCAGCGTGAGCGCCGTCGTCTCCCGGAAACGCTCCCGGTCCTCGGGGGTGAACTGGCTCCGGGCCAGCGCCACCGCGGCCCGGACGGCCGCGATCGGGGGCAGGCCGGGTGGCTGCGCCTCCAGGGCCTGCAGGGTGATCACGTCCATGTCGTCCTGCAGGACCACGTCTTCCTTGCTCGGGAAGTACCGGTAGAACGTGGCCGGGGAGACTTCGGCCGCCTCGGCGATCTGCTCCACCGTGGTGCCGGCGTAGCCCTGCTCCCGGAACAGCCGCAACGCGTGCTCGCGGATCGCGGCACGCGTCTTGGCTTTCTTGCGTTCGCGCAGCCCGGCGGGCTGCCGCAGCCCGGTGGGCCGGTCAGCGGTGCCGGTTTCGCTCATGACCCTGATTGTCCCCGGAACCTGGCCCGGTGGCGACCGGGCGCGCGGTGCCGTCCCCGGCCAGGGCAGCCGCCCCGGGCCCGCTGGCCGCGGCGCCGGTGGCGGTGCCGGGCCCGCCGACCGCGGTGCCGGTGGCCGCGTCAGTGGCCGTCGGGGTCGCGGTGCCCCGCCGGGGGAGGAAGATCAGCGCCAGCACGGCGCTGGCCAGGGCGATCAGCGCGCACACCGCCAGCATGAGGTCCTGGCCGTGCACGTAGGCGGCACGGACCATGACGAGCAGGGCCGCCGAGTGCGTGGCGTGCGCCACCGCCACCCCGCCGGCCACGCTGCTGCGCACCGCATCGGCCGCCACGGCGGGCAGGTGCCCCAGGCTGAGGCGGCTCCGGTAGGCGGACAGCAGGACGGTGCCCAGCACCGCCACCCCGAACGTGGCGCCGACCTGGCGCAGCGCGGTGATCAGCGCCGAACCGGAGCCGCTGCGCTCGGTGGACAGCGCACCCAGCGCCACGTTCATGGCCGCGGGCATGGCCAGGCCGAGGCCGAGACCGGCTACGGTCAGCCAGGCCACCGCGAGACCCGTGCCGCTCGCCACCCGGGTGGCCGCGCCTACCGCGAGGGCCGCCGCCATGATCGCGAAGCCGACGGCGACCAGCGGCCGGGCGCCCAGCGGAGCGGCCCTGGCCGGCTCGCCGTCCTTGCTGCGTGCCGTCTGCAGCCGGGTGCCGGCCAGCATTCCGATCACCATCCCGCCGATCAGCGGCAGCATCCGCAGCCCGCTGCCGAACGAGTCGAAACCCAGCACCTCCTGGAAGTACTGCGGGATGGCGAACAGGATGCCGAACATCGCGAACGACACGAACGTGGTCAGCACGGTGCCCCAGGTGAACCCGGCCGAGCGGAACAGCTCCAGCTGGATCAGCGGCTGCTTGCGCCCGGTGATCCAGCGCTCCCAGGCCACGAAGCCCGCCAGAACCACGGCCCCGGCCAGCATGGTGGCCACGGCCGCAGCGTCACCCCAGCCGTCCTGCCCCGCCTTGATCAGGCCATAGGTCAGGCTGGCCAGGCCGAGGCTGGACAGGCCGATCCCGGGGATGTCGATGCTAGTGCTCCGGGCCCCGTAGGACTCCGGCATGAGCAGCGTTACGGCCACCAGGGCCAGCACCACCACCGGCACGTTGATCAGGAAGACCGAGCCCCACCAGAAGTTGTCCAGCAGCCAGCCGCCGAGCAGCGGGCCGACCGGGTAACCGATGAAGGTTGCGCCCATCACGACCGCGATGGCCCGGGGCCGCTCCTCCTCGGTGAACATGACCGGCAGCACGGCGATGGACATCGGGAAGATGGCCGCCGCGCCCAGCCCGAGCACCGCCCGGGCCGCGATCAGCTCGGCCGACGAGGTGGAGAACGCACACGCCGCGGACGCGGCGCCGAACAGCACCAGGGCGATCAGCAGCAGCTTCCTGCGGCCCATCCGGTCGCCGATCAGGCCGGCCGGCAGCAGCGCCGCGGCCAGCACCAGACTGTAAGCGGCGGAGAACCACTGCAGATCCGTGGTTGACGCGTGCAACTGGCTGGACAGCACCGGCAGCGCCAGGCTGAGCACGGTCAAATCGAGCCCGACGACGAGCACACTGGCCGCGATGGCCACCAGCGCCCACCACTTCCGGGCGTCCGAGCCGCTCATGGGGACCACCCTTGAACTTTCAGGCAACATGGTAGCTGATCTAAAAAGAAAGTTACTCTCATATTTAAGCCAGTGTCAACTGCAAGCAGCACTCACGTTGTGCTGGAAAGGTGCCGCGCGGTGCCCGCGCTGGCCGTGCGGGCGCGAAGGCGGCATTGCATGAATCCTTCAGTCACGCAGTCAGGGCTGCATGACTGTTTCAGCCATGTGTAGTTGCCTGGTGGGCGCTGAGCCGGATTCGGAGCTAGCTCAGGGTGGCGCGGACCTGCTGGGCGACCTCGATGTCCTCGCGGGCTTCGTGGACCTAGTGGCAGCCGTATTAGCGAGGTATTGTCAGGCGGCCGCTGGGTCGATGATCACGACACCAGCCGCCTCCGAAGGCTCGGGTATTGACCCACCCTGTTGCTTCAACATTGCGATATGCGCGGCCATGGCCCCAGCCATCAGAGTCTCCGTCTCCTGCCGGGTCGCGCCGGCCGCGACGACCCCGGGCAGGTCAGGGGAGCACGCCGAGTAGCCGGACTTGTCGTCGCCCTCGAGAACGACTACGTAGCCTGTCACGGCCGCTCCTTTCGCAGCCCCGCTTGCTTCAGGATGCTTGCTCGGTCTTCGGTTTCAAGGTAGCGCTTGATTTGCCCGCCACTGGGCTTCCCCTCGTAACGTGGACACGCTTTCAGGGGAACCCCACCACGGTCACCAACCCGGGTTTCACCGGATGCATGAAGTGGCGGTGGGAGCCTGACGTCCGCTTTAGCTGCCAGCCGTCGCGCTCCAATAAGACGATGATTTCACTGATCTTCATGGGCACGAAGCGACCGTAACGTGAGGTTCGGACAGCTTACGGTGACATGCGAGTGCCTGCCGACTTGGGCTGGCAGCTAGCTCAGGGTGGCGCGGACCTGGTGGGCGATCTCGATGTCCTCGCGGGCGGTGATCACCAGGGTGTGCGCAGCTGATCACTGGTGAGCTCGGCCTGGGCGGTCACGGTCATGTCGGGATCAGCTCCTTGACGGGGGTTAGGTAGGAACCGGGCGGCCCCGGGGCAGCTGGCGGAGGAACGGGTCGGCTGCCGCGTGCGCGCTGACCCGGACCCGGGCGTCCACCACGGTCGCCCCGTCGGCGCAGGCCAGCACCGGGTTCAGGTCCAGCTCGGTGACCTCGGGCAGGTCGTCGGCCAGCCGGGAGACCCGGAGCAGGGCGTCGCGCAGCGCAGCGATGCTGGCCGCTGGCTGGCCACCGCGCCCGAGCAACAGCGGCGCGGCCCGGATCGAGTGGATCAGGTCGTCGGCGTCGGCCGTGGTCAAGGGCGCGAGCCGGGCCGCGTGGTCGCCGAGCACCTCGGTGGCCACCCCGCCCAGGCCGAACACGACCAGCGGGCCGAACACCGGTTCCTGCACCACGCCGATGATGACCTCGGTGCCGCCGCTGATCATGGGCTGGACCACGGCGCCAGTGAACCGGCCCGCGAACCGGCGGGCCAGCGTGCCGAACGCGGCCCGGGCCTGGTCCGGCCCGGCCCGGCCGAGCAGTACCGCGCCGGCCTCGCTCTTGTGCACCAGGCCGGCCACCTCCGCCTTGACCGCGACTTGGCCGCCGAACTCCGCGGCCGCGACGGCCGCCTGGTCCGCGTCGGTCACCAGCCGGAACGGCGCCATCGGCAGCTGATAGCAGCGCAGCAGCCGGTCGGCCTCGGCCGCGGGCAGCCAGCCACCGCCGGGCATCTCGGCCAGGAAGGCCGCGATCAGGCCCTTGGCCTTGGCCACCTGCAGCCCCGGCAGGTCCGGCACGGTGTCGGCGGGCCGGGACCGCCACGAGCCGTACCGGGCGGCCCGGCTCAGCGCCCGGGCCGCGCTCTCCGGGTAGGCGTAGGCGGGCACCCCGGGGCCGCCACCTGAGCCGGTGCTGGCGGAGCCAGTGCTGGGCAGCAGCCGGACCGACTCGGCCTGGTCGAGCACGACCGCGGCCAGCGGCACCGGCAGCCGGGCGGCGGTCAGTGCCGGGATGAGGTCGGACGCGGCGGTCGGCACGACCAGCGCCAGCACCGCGTCCACCCCGGCATCACCGGCCGCGGCGGCCAGTGCGGCGCCGAACGCCTCCGCGCTGACCGCGGCGGTGGTGTCGATGGGGCCACCGGCCGCCGCGGCCGCGGGCAGCAGCCCGGCCAGCTCGGCCTGGGCCTGGCGGCTGGGGACGGCGACGGACAGGCCGGCCTCCACGCACGCGTCCGCGGCCAGCACCCCGGCTCCCCCGGCGTTGGAGATGACGCTCACCCGGCGGCCCGCCGGGACCGGCTGCGCGGCCAGCAGCACAGCCGCCTCCAGCAGTTCGCCGAGGCTGGTGGTGGCGATCACGCCAGCCTGCTCGAACAGCGCCTGCCGGGTGATCAGCGGGGCGGCGGCGGCCGCGGTGTGCGAGGCGGCGGCCCGCTGGCCCGGCGCGGACCGCCCGGCGTGCACGGTGAGCACCGGCATGCTGGCGCTGACCCGGGCCGCGCTGCGGGCGAACTTGCGCGGGTTCCCGAACGACTCCAGGTAGAGCACGGCCAGCCGGGTGCGGCCATCCTCGGCCCACCACTGCAGCATGTCGTTGCCGGACACATCCAGCTTGTCGCCGACCGAGGCGAACGACGAGATACCGATGCCGAGCCGGGAGAAATGCTCCAGCAACGCCACGCCGACCCCGCCGGACTGCACCACTAGCCCGGCCGTGCCGGGCCGCGGATGGCGTGCCGCGAACGTGGCGTCCAGCCCGATGCCCGGCACCGCCACGCCAAAGCAGTTCGGCCCGACCAGCCGCATCCCGGTCTGCCTGCATATGTCGAGTAGCGCGGCCGACTGCGCGGCGGCCAGCCCCGAGGTGATCACCACCAGAGACCGCGCGCCGCGCTGGCCACATTCTCGCGCCGCGGTCACCGTGGCGCCGGCGGGCACCGTCAGCACGGCCAGGTCCGGCGCTTCCGGCAGCGCGCCCGCCGACGGCACACCTGGTACGCCGTCGATGTCGCCGCCGTCCGGGTGCACCGCGTACAGCGGGCCGGCGAACCCGGCGTCCTTGATGTTCCACAGGATGAGCCGGCCGATCGAGCCGGCCCGCTGGCTGGCCGCGACCACCGCGACCGAGCGGGGGGTGAGCAGCGGCGCCAGGCTGGCCACGTCGGCCCGCCGCTCCCGGCCGGCCACCGCGTCCAGGTAACGGCTGGGCTCGCCGAGCCCGGCGCTGCGCGGGATGGGCATGGTCAGCTCGACCACGCCGCTGTCCAGCCGCCGGGTCGCGCTCAGCCCGGCGTCGGCGAACACGCGCAGCATGGCGGTGTTTTCCGGCAGGGTGGTGGCGGTGAAGGTACGCACGCCGCTGGCCCGGGCCAGCGACACCAGGTGCTCCAGCAGCAGGGTGGCCACCCCGCGGTGGTGCATCCGGTCGGCCACCGCGAACGCCACCTCGGCCGTGCCGGGCTGGCCGGTCGGCTCGTAGCTGGCCACGCCGACCAGGTCGTCGCCCAGGAAGCCGAGCAGCGCCCCGTGCGGCGTGCCATCCGCGCGGGTGACCCGGCGGGCCTCCTGCTCGCCCGCGTTCCGGCTCAGGCTGAAGAAGCGGAGGTACAGGTTGTCCGGGGACATCTCGTCGTGCAGTCGTTTGACCTGCGTGTAGTCTTCCGGGCGGGCCGGGCAGATGGTGATCGTGGTGCCATCGGCGAGCAGCGCGTACGAGCACCCCCGTGCGGTGAGCGCGGTCACTGTGACACCTCCTCGCTCGCCCCGCAGGCTCCGCAGCCAGCGTCGCCGGTCGCGATCGGCGTGGATCAGGGCCGAAGGTCCCGAGCCACCGGCACGCAGGCCCGTCCGGCTCGGCGGCCACGCGTCGCCCGGGGGTGCCTGCCCCACCATGATGTCTCGCCCGGTTCGCGTTCCCACGCCGGGGCGGCCCGAGGTGAGCGGCGCGAACCACCAGTTCCCGCGCCCGCCGCTGAGCTGTGCGCCGGGATGATGCCTGATAGCTGCTAGTCGTCGCCGCCGCGGCCGGGTGGCGCGCCCTTGTCATGCTTGGCCCGGCCGGGCGGGACGCTCCCCACCGAGGCCGGCCCGGGCGGAGTGGACCCGGCCTGGCTGGCCGGCGCGCGGCCGGAGGCGGCGGGTGGCCGGGCCGCGATCGTGAGCACCACCAGGTGCCCGGTGGCCAGCCGCCCGGTCGGGCTGATCCGGAGCACGGTGCCCGGGGCGGCCAGCCGGTCCGGCTGCGCCTGGACCTGGACGCGCAGCCCATGGGCGCGCAGTACCAGCCGCACCGCGCTGACCGGCTGGCCCAGCAGCGCCGCGGTCACCCCGACCGTCCGGGCCACGGCCGGCCGCACAGCCACGGACGACGCACTAGGAGCGGCCGCGGGCCGAGACAGGCGCAGGCCGGTCAGCTGCCAGCCCACCACCCCGGTCACCAGGACCGCCGCCACCAAGATCCCGGCACCCAGCAGCGGCCACCTCATCCGGCCAGCGCGCTAACCGGCCAGCCGCCGTCGTGCGGTCTAGACTTTTCCGTGCTGACCTGGGGTGCAGCGGGCTTATGAGACCGGTCGATCCGCGGCTGTTCCGGTACGCCGCGGCCGCCCGGGGATACCTGGTCCTCGCCGTCGCGACGGGCCTGGTGAGCACGGCGCTGATCCTGGCTCAGGCTGGGCTGCTGGCGCACGCCCTGGCCAGCGCCGCGCCGGGCGGCGGGCTGTCCCAGGCAGTGGCCGGGCTGACGCTGTGGGGCGTGCTGCTGCTCGGCGTGGCCGCGGTGGGCGGCGGCACGCTGACCCGGGTACCGCTGGCCGTGCTCACGCTGACCGCGCTGGCCGCGTTCGAGGCGGTGACCGCGCTGCCCGCGGCGGCCATCCAGCTCGGCCAGGCGCGGGCCAGCGCGGCCCGGGTGGCCGCGGTGCTGGACGCGCCGGACCCGGTGGCTGAGCCGGTCACGCCGCGGCCGCTGCCGGCCGGGCCGCTGCGGGTGACCCTGCGCGGCGCCCAGGTCCGCTACCAGCCGGGCGGCCCGCTGGCCATCGACGGGGTGGACCTCGACCTGGCCGCTGGCCGGCGGGTGGCTCTGCTCGGCCCGAGCGGGTCCGGCAAATCGACGGTGGCGGCCGTGCTGCTCCGGTTCGCCGACCTGGCCGGCGGCACCGCTACCCTGGGCGGCACGGGGACGCTGGGCGGCGCCGACCTGGCCAGCTATGCGCCGGCCGAGGTGCGCACCGTGATCAGCGGCTGCTCCGAGGATCCGCACTTGTTCGACACCACGATCGTGGACAACATCCGGCTGGCCCGGCCCGGGCCAGCCAGCCGGACCTGGACCAGGTGGCCGCGCGGGCCCGGCTGCTGACCTGGATCCGCTCCCTGCCGAACGGCTGGGACACCATGGTCGGCCCGGGCGGCACCGCGGTGTCTGGCGGGGAACGCCAGCGGATCGCGCTGGCCCGGGCCCTGCTGGCCGACCCGCCGCTCCTCATCCTGGACGAGCCGGCCGCGCACCTCGACCCGGGCCACCGGCGCGCGCTCACCGCGGACCTGCTGGCCGCGACGGCGGGCCGGGCCACCCTGTTCATCACGCACGACCTGGACGGGCTGGACCAGGTGGATGAGATCGTCGTGCTGGCCCGCGGCCGGGTGGTGGAACGTGGCACGCACCAGGAACTGCGCCAGGCCGGTGGCCCGTACCAGCAGATGCACGAGGCGGCGCGGGGCTAGCGCTCAGGCGGCCGTCTCGACCAGCCGGAAGCCGTCCACCATGTCGGCCTGGATGGCGATGATGTCGTCCGCCCCGTCCGCCGCCCCGTCCGCAACCCAGGGCCGCAGCAGATCCCGGTACCGGCCCGCCTCGGCGTGGTCGGTGAGCCGGGCCGCCCGGCCCACGATGATCACGCTCCAGCCGAGGTGGGTGTCCGGGTCGATGAGATCCGCCTCGTAGGCGACCACGGTGCCGGACCGGTCGCCGACCGCCGCGCTGATCGCGGTGCCCAGGTAGGCCCGGATGATGACCTGCTCGCCGGCCACCGCGTGGTTGACCGGCCGGATGGCCGGCAGGGCCAGATGGGTGAACACCAGGCGGCCCAGCGACACGGTACTGAGCAGCCGCAACGACTCCGCCCGGGGCAACGCCTCCAGCCGCCGCAGCGCCGTCATCGCCATGGCACCTCCCCACTGTGAGCGTCACTATCCAGCGTTACGGCTGGCAGGGATAGGGACCAAGGTCCCGGCCGCGCACCCGGTCGGCTCTATCTTGTCCGGGCAGAGCTGTCTGGCCGGCGCTAAACCCGGCGGGCCAGCTCGGCCAGGCCGCGGGCCAGGTCGTCGCGGCCCTCCGGGCTGAGCGAGGCCAGCGTCCGGTCCAGGGCGGCCCGGCGCTGGTCATGCACCCACCGTGCGACCCGTTGCCCGGACTCCGTGCTGCCCAGCGTGATCTCCCGCCGGCTGGCCGCCGCCTGCTGCCGGGCTAGCAGGCCCGCCGCCACCAGCCGGTCGGACAGCTTGCTGGCCGCGGACGTAGACGAGCCCAGCATCCTGGCCAGCCTGGTCAGGTTGATGGCGCCGGCCTCGTCCACGATGAGCAGCGCACGCAGCTGGGCTGGCGACGTCACCGAGCCCAGTTGCTCGACGGCACGCTGCCATGCCTCGGCCAGCACGGACAGCCCCGCCTCGGCGCGGGCCAAGTTGGCCTGCTCGCCGGGCGAATCGCGGATCATGTCGCTGTGCATCTGCGGGGATATGGTACTGGGCCGGCCCGCAGCCTGGCGCTCAGCCCGCGCTAAGCCCCCGGGGCGTATTCGGGCGGGACCTGCCCGCCGACCCGCGTCACGATCTCCGCGGCCAGGTCACGCAGCTTCATCCGGCGGTTGTTGGAGGCCCGCCGGAGCGCCCCGAACGCCTGCTCAGCCGGGCACTTCGACTCGGCCATGATGATCCCGATGGCGTGGTCGATGACGGCCCTGGAGGACAGCGCCTGGTTGAGCTGGTCGGCCAGTTCCCGCGCCTGCTGGTACCGGCTGACGGTCACGATCGCGGCCGAGGCGAGCGGGACGAACAGCCCCACCAGCCCTTCGTCCAGCCGGTCGAAGCCGTCCTCGCCGCGGCTGCTCAGGTTCAGGGCACCCAGCCGCTGGCTGTCCAGCCCGAGCCCGGCGGCCAGGTAGCTGCGCAGCCCCATCTCGGTGGCCAGCGCGGTGAAGGCCGGCCAGCGCTGCCCCGCCTCGGCCAGGCTCCAGCAGCTGATCTGCTGCCGCCGCGCCGCATCCATGCACGGGCCATCCTGCAGCAGGTACTGACGGCGGTCCAGTTCCTCCTGTTCCGCGTCAGTGGCCGCCACCGTAGCCGGCTTCCCGTCGTCGTCCAGGACGGTGACGCTGGCCGCGTGGCAGCCGGGCACGAGCCGGGTGGCCAGGGTGAGGATGCTGCCCAGGGTCTCCTGGACCGACTCATCCTCAGCCAGCGTGCGGCCCAGTTCGGTCAGTGATTCGAGCAGATCGTCATAGCGCTCGCTCGGCAGTGCAGCGGGCTTCTCCTCGGTAACCAACGTAACCTCCTTTCGCCCTGGTCATGGGAGTCGGCAATCGGTTGCCGCCTGGTTATATCCCGCTGAGGGCCCAGCTCAAACCGGTCCGTCCTGGCCAGCCCGGTTGAGAGCCACCTCACGCGGGCTCTGGGCGGTCGTGCAGGGCCGTCAGGCGGTCCTTGGCCTCGGCCGCCGGGATGCCGAGGATGGCCGCGATCAGGTCCCAGCTCATGTCCGCCTGCTGGGCCAGGTCGAGCAGGCCGGCTTCCAGCCGGTCGAGATAGAGCCGCACGTTGCTGAGCAGCACGAGGGCGGCGCCCACGTCGAGTGGCTGGGCGGCCGGCTGCCCGGGCGAGCCGGTCCGCTGCGCGACCGCGCTGGCCGCGCGCAGATCATCGAGCGGGCGGGGGAGGTGCCGGGCGGCCGGCCCAGGCTGGGCCGCAGCGGCCCGGTTGCTGGCCGCGGCCAGCCGGGCCCGCGCGCTGTCCAGCACGTCGCGATCGGGCCCGGGAAGCGGACCAAGGCGGAGGGATAGAGAAAGGTCCGTCCTGGTGATGTCCGGCGGGCCCTCGGCTTCCATCTCGAGCACGGCTGACTCCTGCTGTCACAAGTGACAGAGGTAGCCGCGCTGCTGGGCTACGTCCTGGGTGCGCTGGGAGCGCTTTGGGAATTATGTTCACCCTGGCAGCCGACGTCAAATGGGCCGTCCGGCGAAACCCATGCACCGGCTCTTCGCCCGGACCTGACGGCCCAGGCTCGCGAGCCGGTGCCGGACGGCGCTCAGTGCTGGCCGGACGTTCGCGCCGTCCGGCGAAACCCATGCACCGGCTCTTCGCCCGGACCTGACGGCCCAGGCTCGCGAGCCGGTGCCGGACGGCGCTCAGTGCTGGCCGGACGTTCGCGCCGTCCGGCGAAACCCATGCACCGGCTCTTCGCCCGGACCTGACGGCCCAGGCTCGCGAGCCGGTGCCGGACGGCGCTCAGTGCAAACGTTTGGTCCATTGCGGCTCGACGGCCGACCACTCGGCCGCCCAGTCCTGCAAACGCCTCCGGTCCAGCACCGCCCTGGCCAACCACGACACGATCAGCAGCAGGATGCCGAGCGCGGCTGGGGTCAGCGCGATCACGGCGATGACCCGGCTGGCGATCTGGCTCTCCCCGATCGGCGGGTAGGCCAGCTGGCCCGCCCGGTCCACCCAGATGTACACGGTGCGGCCCGCCTTGCTGCCAACCGGCGCGGGGACAGTGCCGGCCTGCCGCTGCCCGTCCGGCGCGGTCCACCGGGCCCGCGCCCAGACGTAGCCACTGGCGCCGTACAGCGGATCGTCGGCCGCCCGGGCCACCTTGTCCACCAGCACCGCGGGCACGTACCGCTCGCTGGCCGCCTGGGCCCGGGCTGCACGGTAGGACGCGGCGCTGGTCAGCTTGCCCAGGCCGATCGCGGCCAGCGGGCTGGCGATCAGGAACGCGAGCACCAAGCCGATGCGCAGCCACGCCTCAGCCCGGTCCGAACCGCGGCG
This sequence comes from uncultured Actinomycetes bacterium, assembly GCA_963834705.1. Taxonomy (GTDB): domain Bacteria; phylum Actinomycetota; class Actinomycetes; order Streptosporangiales; family Streptosporangiaceae; genus RYN-230. Next base: position 107,503 of record CAWICV010000012.1, on the reverse strand, counting down.
GAGCGGGTTGGCGTCCAGTCCAGCGCGGCGGGCAAGCGCAACCACCAAGCGCATCGGTGTCCGCGTCACAGCAACCATCATCCCTCTAGCCGGAGCAGCCCGCTCCCCGACCTGCCACCTTCGCCGCTGGCCGGGCCGCCGCTACAGACAAGCCGCCGCTACAGACAAGCTGAACGGCCAGCCGCTACCGTTGGTTCAGGCTTACCAGCAGCTTAGAGGCTTGGGGGGAGGCCGTGGACTCGCCGGAACAGCAGCCGATGTTGCCGCAGCTTCGGCTCGACGACCTGCTGACCGAGCTGCAGTCCCGGCTGCAGACCGTGCTGGCCACCCGGGACCGGGTCTACGCGCTGCTCGAGGCGGTGGTCGCGGTGGGCGCCAACCTCGACCTGGAGATGGTGCTCAAGCAGATCGTGGAGGCAGCCATCACCCTGGTCCGGGCCCGCTACGGCGCGCTCGGGGTGATCGGCGACGGCGGCCGGCTGGCCGAGTTCGTCCCGGTCGGCCTGGCCGACGAGCAGATCGCCGGGATCCACCACTGGCCGGAAGGGCTCGGCCTGCTCGGCGCGCTGACCTGCGATCCGCGCCCGCTGCGCCTGCCGGACATCGCGGGCAGCCCCAAGTCGCACGGCTTCCCGGCCGGGCACCCGCCGATGCGGTCCTTCCTCGGGGTGCCCATCCGGGTCCGGGCCGAGGTGTACGGCAACCTCTACCTGACCGAGAAGGAGGGCGGCGCCGACTTCGACGAGGAGGACGAGGCGCTGCTGGTGGCCCTGGCCGCGGCAGCCGGCGTGGCCATCGACAACGCCCGGCTGTACGAGGAGGCGCGGCGCCAGCAGCGCTGGCTGCGCGCCAGCAGCGAGGTGACCAGGCGGCTGCTGTCCGGCGCCCGGTCTGACGAGGTGCTGGCCCTGATCACCCAGCAGACGCTGGACATGTCCGGCGCGGACCTGGTCGCGCTGGCGGTACCCACCCCGGACCGGCAGCAGCTGGTCATCCAGCACGCGGCCGGCGCGGCCGCGGACGACGCGATCGGGCTGGTGCTGCCGGTCGGCCGGTCGCTGTCCGGCCAGGTCATGCTCAGCGGCGATCCGGTCACGGTGGCCGACTTCGCGCACGACGAGCGGGTGGCAGGCGCGGCCCGGGAGCACCTGCCGCTCGGGCCGGCCATCGTATTCCCGCTCGGCGAGCCGGGCGACGTGCGCGGCGTGTTCACCGTGGGCCGCGAGCCCGGGGCGATGCCGCTGCCCGCGCAGGCGATCGAGATGATCAGCACGTTCGCCGCGCAGGCGGCCATCGGGCTGGAACTGGACGAGCACCGCAGCGACGCCGAGCGGCTGGCCATCCTGCAGGACCGGGACCGGATCGCCCGCGACTTGCATGACCTGGTGATCCAGCGGCTCTATGCCACCGGTATGTCGCTGCAGGGCGCGATGCCGCTGCTGGCCCGGCCCGAGGCGGCCAGCCGGGTGGGCAGCGCGGTGGATGCCCTGGACGAGACCATCCGGGAGATCCGGTCGGCCATCTTCTCGCTGCAGGCGCGGGGCGACAGCCGGCCGCACGGCCTGCGCGCCCAGGTGCTCGAAGTGGTGGACGAGATGAGCGTCCCGCTCGGGTTCGCACCGTCGCTGCGGCTGGTCGGCCCGCTGGACGAGACGGTGCCATCCGAGGTCGGCGAGCACCTGCTCGGCGCGCTGCGCGAGGGGCTGTCGAACGCGGCCCGGCACGCGTACAGCTCCAGGGTGGATGTGACCGTGCAGGCCGACTTGGAACTGAGTCTGCGGGTGCGCGACAACGGCACCGGGATGGGCGCCAGCACCCGGCGCAGCGGCCTGGCCAACCTGGCCGAGCGGGCCGCCCAGCTGAACGGCAAGCTGGAGATCACCTCCGCAGCAGGCCGCGGCACCCAACTCGACTGGCGGGTGCCGCTGGATTAACCCACCGGATCAGGTTCACCCTGGTGGGTTAGCCTGAAGCTGGCGGCGGACGGACGAGGCAGGGAGGCCGGTCATGCCACAGCCCCAGGGAGCCGAGCTGGAGAAGGTCCGCACACGCCGGGCAGAACTACGCGAACGCTACCTGCGCCCGCCCGGCGAACGGCCGCCCACCCCGGTCCGCGGCGTGCACCACCTGGCGCTGGTCTGCCGCGACGTGGAGGAAACCATCCAGTTCTACCAGGAGTTCCTCGGCTTCCCGCTGGTCGAGCTGGTGGAGAACCGGGATTACGCCGGGTCGAGCCACTTCTTCTTCGACATCGGCAATAAGAACATGCTCGGCTTCTTCGACTTCCCGGGGCACGATCACCCGGCCTGGCAGGAGACCATCGGCGGCGTGCAGCACCTGGCCATCTCCATCCCGCAGGCCCAGTACGACGCGGCCAAGAAGAAGTTCGACGAGGTCGGCATCGAGTACCTCGGGCCGGACCGCGGCGTGGAGGAGAGCATCTACTTCCGCGACCCGAACGGCGTCGGTCTCGAGCTGTACCGCGAGGACCTGGGCGAGTTCGACGGCCGTCATCTGATCGATTAACGCAGCTCCTTACGGATGACCAGGCGCACGCCGGTCCACAGCTGATCGATCGCGCACACCTTGTTGTCCACCAGGCCGGTGGGCAGCGCGACCTCCCGGACCACGTGGTCGGTCATGTCGGTGGGCACCCTGGCCGCGCGCTTAAGGAAAGCGATCCACAGCCCGCAGGCCGGGGCCATGTGCTCGCGCAGCGAGCCAAGTTCCGCCTCGTACTCGGCCCGCGACGTGGTGAAGAACACGATTACATCGAGCTTCTCGCCTGCGGGCAGCCCGGCATGCAGCTCGGTGCCGGGCAGGTCGCCAAGCAGCCCGGTGAACCCATCGGGTCCGCCGACCACGGCGACCGGGTAACCGGGCCGGATACCCAGCTTGGCCGGCAGCGGGGTCCCGGAGTAACCAGCGGTCGTGCTCACTAGCCGCAGGCTAGCCGCGTTCGCGGAGCCGCGCGACGCCGTCCCCGGACAGGTCGCTGAGCACGGCCCCGCGGCCGGTCATGACCATGATCAGGGACAGCAGCGGCCCGGACACCTCCGGGCCGGTTCCGGTGGACCAGCTGTCGTGCGAGGAAGGGCATCTTCGCAAAACTCCTCATAGTGAGCCGTGTCCTTTTCCTGATGGGGGACTCTGGGGAAAGATCACCCGCCGTCGGTCACCGCCTCGACCACGGTGAAGGACTGTGGCGGGAGCGTGAGGGTGAGCACTGCCCCCTTGGGGGTTTCTGACCCCTCCTCCAGGCAGGCGCCCTCGACATCGGGCAGCACGCGGGCACCCGGCCCACGTTCCGCGGTGACGGTCGCGACCTGTGCGTCGCCGTCGAAGGCCAGGTCGCGCAGTGCGATCTCGACGGTTTCCGGCTCGTCCGGGTTGCGGTTGACCAGGGTCAGCGAGAGCTTGCCCCGTTTGGCCGACGCGGTGGCGGCCGCGTCCACCATGGTGAACGGCCCGAGATCGGCGACCCGGTGCGGCCACCGGCTGTGCCGCTCCTCGCTCAGCGGGCTGATCTTGGGAGCGCTCACATGCACGTCGACCGCCAGATCCAGGGCGGCTTTGGCGTGCAGCAGCACCGGGTAGTAGATGGGCTGGGTGGCCACGGCTTCCGGGCTGGTCACGATCGGCGCGATGGCATTCACCAGCTGGGCCAGGTTGGCCATCCGGACCCAGGCGCTGTTCCGGATGAAGATGTTCAGGTAGGTGGCGACGGCCAGGGCATCCGGGAAGTTGTAGCGCTCCTCCAGCGCGCCGTCCGGCTCCCGGTACCAGACGTTCCATTCGTCGTAGGCGATCCGCGGCGGGTTGGCGATCTTCTTCACGTAGGCCACCCGCTCGATCAGGGCCCGGGTGACCCCGATCGCGCGTTCGGCCTGCAGCGGCTGCAGCACGTTGGTCCAGTAGTCGCCGGACCCGGTGTAGATGTGCAGCGAGTGGTAGTCGATCAGCGGGGCCATCCCGTCGATGACCACCCGGTCCCAGTCGTTCCACCCGTTCATCCCGCAGCTGACCAGCTTGGCCTGCGGGTCGAGCATCTTGATGGCCCGGGCCCAGCGGGTCGCGGTACGCACGTACTCCTCGGCGGACACCGCGCCGACCTGCCAGTCGCCGTACATTTCGTTGCCCAGGCCCCAGTACCGGACCTGGTACGGCTCGGCGTGGCCGTTGGCCTTGCGGCGGTCGGCCCAGTAGGTGCCGCCGCTCCGGTTGCAGTACTCGACCCAGGCCAGCGCCTCTTCCAGCGTCCCGGTGCCCATGTTCAGGCAGATGTACGGCTCGGTGCCGAGCTGGCGGCAGTAGGCCAGGAACTCGTCGGTGCCGAACCGGTTGGACTCCTCGCCGCCCCAGGCCAGCTCCGGGCGCCGCGGCCGGCTGTCCTTCGGGCCGATGCCGTCGGCCCAGTGGTAGTTGCTCACGAAGTTGCCGCCCGGCCAGCGCAGCACGCCCATCCGGAACGTGCGGAGCAGGCTGAGCACGTCCGTGCGGAACCCGTTCTCATCGGATAGCGGGGAACCCTCGTCATACAGTCCGCCGTAGATGCACCGGCCGAGATGCTCGACGAAGCCGCCGAAGACGTTACGGTCCACGGTGCCGAGCTGGCGGGCAGGATCCACCACGATCCGGGTCACGAGTCCTCCTGATCGGTTGCGGTTTTCTGGGCGCCGGGCTGGGCGCCGGACTGGGCGCCGGACTGGGCTCGCCCCCCGCAGGATTCGCGCACGATCAGCTCGACCGGCAGCCGCACCGGGGCCTCCGGCGGGGTCTCCCCGGCAATGCTGTGCAACAGCAGTTCCACCGCCTGCTCGCCGGTCTCCGCGAACGGCACCCGCAGCGAGGACAGCGGCGGCATCAGGTACTCGGCGAACGGCATGTCGTCGCAGCCGACCACGGCCACGTCCTGCGGCACCCGACGGCCGGCCGCGGCCAGCGCGCTCAGCACGCCGATGGCCATCGTGTCGCTGTGCACGAAGATCGCGGTCATCTCCGGATCCCGCTCGAGCAGCAGCCGGGTGGCGGCGGCCGCGGTGCCCGGCGTCCAGTCGGCCTCGACGGCCAGGTCCTCGCCTGGCTCGATGCCCGCGGCGCGCAGCGCGTCCTCGTAGCCGTGCACCCGGCTGCGCACCACGTGCCGCCGGAACGGGCCGGTGACGGTGCCGATGGCGGTGTGCCCGAGCCGGACCAGGTGCTCGGTGGCGGTCCGCGCGCCGGCCCGATGGTTGGAGCCGACCAGTGGGACGCCGCCGCCCGGCACGTGATGCAGGCTGACCGACGGCACGTAGCGGCGCAGCATGTCGGCGACCTTGGTGTCGCCTTCGAGCTGCGGGGCGGCCGCGATGACCCCGTCCACCCGGCGGTCGATCAGCATCTGCACCACGGCAGCGCCGTCCCGGCCGTCGTCGGCCAGATTGCCGACCAGGACGGCGTGCCCATGCTTGCGCGCGGTGCGCTCGGCGGCCACCGCGAACTGGGACAGCGCGCCGTCGGTGATGTCCCCGGCGACCAGGCCGATGGTGGCGGTGGACTGCTGCACCAGGCTGCGCGCGACGCTGTTCGGCCGGTAGCCCAGGCTGTCCGCCACGGCCATGATGCGGGCCGCGGTCTCCGCTGACACCCGCACGTTACCGCCGTTGAGCACCTTGCTCGCAGTCTGGAAGCTGACCCCGGCCCGGGCCGCGACTTCCCTGATCGAGACATACCGGCGTGCCATGACGTCCTTGCCGTGCCCTGGGTTCGTCACCGTGAACGAACGTTCGCCTAAAAAAGTAGATTCCGGCACTATGCCCGGTCAAGCCGCGGTTCGATCACAGGTTCAGTGTATTACCGCCGGTAGTAGCCGGATTGCGGGCGTATTCCGCAGGCCCGGGCCGGTCGCGGGGATCATGTTTAGTCCTGCCGGATCGTGAGGCAAAGGTTTAACTTAGGCCGAACGTTCGCGCAAGCCTGGACCCGGACCTCGGCCCAGTGGCCGGATCCGGCCATGCCGCTCGTGATCATGGCCTGGGTAGGGTTCTAGTAGCGATCCTTGGTCGCTAGCGATCCTTGGTCGCTAGCTTCTGGACGTTTGTGTCAAGTTTTTACGCCGCCTCGCTGATCCGGGCATGGGTGATGTAGCTGGCCACGTGGTGGTTGATGGTGCGTAGGGCGGCGCGGAGTTTGGGGGGCGCCTGGGGCTGGTCGGCGGCCAGGAGTGGGCGGAGCAGGCGGTTGTGCAGCTTGGTGTAGAAGACGGCGACTTTGATTCCGTGTGGGGTCAGGACGTAGCGGTTGGTGTGCTCGATGCGGCGGATCAGCCCGGTGAGGCGGAGCCGGCGTAGGTCGTAGGTCATCTGGCCGGGGGTGTAGGGGGCGTGCAGCAGTCCGGTCATCAAGGCGCGCAGGCTCTTGTTGGTGATGCCGGTCGCGGCGGGCAGGGTGGCGCACAGGGCGCCGGCCAGGGCCATGATCCGAGGATCGCCGAAGCGTAGCGCCGGGGTCCTCCGCCCGTCCGCGTCAGCGGAGGGGTGCGCGATCCGCTCAAAGGCTGGGCTCGCGAGGACGGTGCCCTGGCCGGCACGTTCAGCTTCCAGTATGCGGTGGTTGGCGGCGCGGGCTTTGGACTGGAGGGCTTCAAGGTGGGGCAGACGGGCATAGCATCCCAGGTCGCGGGGTCGTTGATGACGGTCTCGATCCGCATCGCCCGGCCGTCTTTGAGGTATTGCTTGATCCGGGAGTGCTTGCAGAACAGGCTGAGGACCACCTGGCCGGTACCGGGCCCGATGGCGGGGCGGTCCGATGACGGTGCGGAACACGCCGGGGGTGTCGCGGCGGATGGGGCGGCCGAAGATTATCCCGACGCTGGCGGGGCGGCCGATGCCGGGGTTGTCGGCGATCAGCGCCTCGAAGAACGCGCGGGCCCGGCGGGGTGCGTCGAAGACCAGGGTGCGGGACACCTCGACCTGGCGCATGGAAATCTCCCACCAGTACCCGGCCCGCTGGTCAGCGCGGCCGAAGGGCAGCGGGAGGCGGTGCAGCCACCGCTGGGCGGGCACTTCGATGGTGCCGGGCTGCAGCCGGTCGCAGATCTCCTGCAGTGCGGCCGGGTCCTGGCCGGACGCGAAGCCGTTGGACAGCTCGGTGAACGCGATGCCGGCCCGGGCCGCCTGCCGCTTGGCCCACTCGTGCCCGTTGATCCAGATCTTGGCCGGGTACGGAAAGTATGAGCAGACCTTGATGAACGCCGGGCCGAAATCGGCGTCCCACACGTAAAAGTAGTAGCAGGTCACCCGCCGGTCAGCCTTGGTGAAGGTGAACTGCGGCGCCGCCGTGCTGGTCTCCCGCCGGCAGGCCGTCCAGACCCGCTGGAACTCCTGCGCCACCCCGATCGCCGCCACCCGCGAGCGGCCATCTGCCGCCGCCCGCTTTAAGTACCGGGCCATTACACCGGCCTTGCGATCACCCTTAGCGAACTTGACCCACGCGATGCCGTTGGCCTCGGCGAAGGAGGCCACCGAGCGGCGGAACCGCTGGCTGATCTTCTCCAGCAGCGCCGGCGAGGGGATCGGCATGCCCAGGTGCCGGGTCATGAACGCGACCACCTGCCCGCTCGTGTGCAGGATCGGCACATACGCCTTCAGATAGACCCGGTCCAGGCACTCGATGTCCAGTGCCACATGCCCGCTTATGACCTCATTCACCGTCACTACCCGTGCGCCCATGACACCCCTCCGCAACCACACCTATGCACCGCAGGATGAACCAAGACGCAAACTCTGACCAGCAGCAACCCACGCAGCTAGACGGTCAGAGGCGGAGCCTCACTGGTACCACCCAAGGCCATGATCACGAACCGGGTGGCGGCAGCTGCGGGGGCGGCTCAGACCTGGACGAACTCGATGCCGGCCAGGTCGCAGAACACCTTCCAGTCGGCGGCGTGGTGGCCCAGGTTCATCACCTCGTGATGCGGGCCGCCCGCGGCCAGCCAGCCGTTCAGGCAGGCCCGCACGCCGGACGCGGGCCGGAACTGGCCGTAGGGCATCTCCAGCGCGGGCAGGTCCTGGCTGTCCAGGTTCTCACCCTCGGCGCAGACCAGCCGCCACCGGGTGCCTTCCAGCGAGACCAGCGTGGCCAGGGTGGCCGGGCCGGGCTGGTACTGGAACAGGAACGTGGGCGGGTCGGCCAGCCGGCCGATGCCCAGCGGGCGCTTGATCAGCTTGACCGGACGGTCGGTCCGGGCGATCTTCCAGTTGCCCTCGCCCATGTGGCTCTGCAGGATCGAGTCGGACGGGAAGTCCATCGCGTACATCTCGGTGAAGTGCGCGTCGCCGATCAACTGGTGCCCCGCGTAGACCAGGCACGACGTCAGGATGTCGCCCTCGGCCGCATACCCGTAGCCCTTGGCCATCAGCGAAGAGGCCGCGGCTAGCGGCAGCCGGCTGAACCGGCCGTCCTCGCCGATCGCGTCGAAGTGCGCGGTGTACGCACCGAATCCGCGCTCGACCAGGATCTGCTCGATGGCCACCTGCATCCGGGCGTGGTCGGTCCGCTCCTCCACGGACAGCCGGGGGTCGATCTCGAAGGTCTCATCCTCGAACGCGATCACGTCGGCGATCTGCTTGCCGGTGACCGCCTGCATGCCGCGGTACATGTCGCCCTGCGCGACGGCCAGGATCTCCGGGCCGAGCGAGCGGATCAGCGCCGACTCGTCCACCCGGATGTCGCCCATGTCGTTCATCGCGTAACCGAAGATCGCGGTCTTCAGCAGCTTCCACGTGGTGATCGCCTTGGCGGCCCGGGCGAACCGGCCCACGTCCGCCTTGAACTGCTCGCTCTTCCAGTCGTCGGTCAGCACCGCGAACCGCTTGCCCGCCCGGACCATGGCGTTGGCGGTGTCCTGCGCGCCGTGCACGCCCTGGTTATAGGTCATGTCGTCCATGTCCCAGGCCGGGGTCACGTTCGGCTCGGGCTGGATGTTGGCCATCAGCACCGGCAGCCGGGACTCGGCCAGCAGCCGGGCCACCCGCATGGCCGGCCCGTAGGTCAGCATGACCACCATGACCCCGTCCAGGTCCGCGTTCTCGAACTCGCGCATCGCGCGGACTGCGTCCTCCCGGTACTTGATCGCCTTGCTCGGGATGAACTCAGCCACATCCGCAAGGTGGGCGGCCAGTTCCGCCGCGTAGCCCTCCTGGCGCTGCGCAATACCGGGAATCATGTCGTCATACAGGTCCTGCATGACGCCCAGGATCCCGATCCGAGGCTTACGTCCGGTCATGGCAACCCTTTCTCATTTTTAACGCCGGCTGATGGGACTGCCGTCAGGGCCCGCGCGGTCAGCGCTGGCCGTACTGCTCCGTGTAGCGCTTGTGCAGTGCGTCGATCTGGTCCGGCGTGAGCGGCTGCAGCTCGCCGTAGGCCCGGGCCAGGTGCACGGTCCTGGCCACGTCCTCGGTCATCACGGCCGCCTTGACCGCGTTACGGGCGGTGTCCCCGATGGTGAACACGCCGTGGCTGCGCATCAGCACGGCCGGGGAGCGGTGCCCGTCCAGCGTGCTCACGATGCCGCGGCCGATCTTGTCGCTGCCGATCAGCGCGAACGGGCCGAGCGGGATCTCGCCGCCGAACTCGTCGGCCATCGCGGTGATCACGCACGGGATGGCCTCGCCGCGGGCCGCCCAGGCGGTCGCGTACGACGAGTGCGTGTGCACCACGCCGCCCACCCGCGGCATGTGCCGGTAGACGTAGGCGTGCGTGGCGGTGTCGCTGGACGGGCTGTAGCCGTCCTCCACCGGCTGGCCGTCCAGGTCGCAGAGCACCATGTTGGCCGGGCTGAGGTCGGCGTAGCCCACGCCGCTCGGCTTGATCACCATCAGGTCGGTGCCGGGCACCCGGGCGGACACGTTGCCTGAGGTCCAGGCGACCAGGTTGTTCTCCACCAGCGCCGCGTGCAGCGCGCAGACCTCGGCGCGGGTGTGCGAGATGGCCGCGCTGATCGCGTGCTCGCTCACGTGTCCGCTCACAGGCTAGGCCCTTCCTCGGTGTGGTCGGCGGTGAAAGCCTCGCGGCGCCCCGGCTCGGCGTCCAGGACCCGGTCACGCAGCGCGCGGAGCCGGTGCAACACCTTGTTTCCGCCCTGGCCGAAGTAGTCGTGCAGCTTGGTGTACTCGGCGTACATCTCGTCATACACATCGGCGCTGGCCTGGTCCGGGGTGTACACCTCGGACCGTTTCCCGCCCATCGCCGCGGCCGCGGCGGGCACGTCCGGGTAGCTGCCCGCGGCCACCGCCGCGTGGATGGCCGAGCCGAGCGCCGGGCCCTGCTCGGAGACGATCACGCTCAGCGGGCGGCGCAGCACGTCCGCGTAGACCTGCATCACGAACCTGTCCTTGACCAGGCCGCCGGCCACCACGAACTCGGTGACCTCGACCCCGGACGCGGCGAACGTGTCGATGATCACCCGGGTGCCGAACGCGGTCGCCTCGACCAGCGCCCGGTAGACGTCCGGCGGCCGGGTGGCCAGGGTCAGCCCGGCGATGACGCCGGACAGAGCGTGATCCACCAGCACCGAACGGTTCCCGTTCTCCCAGTCCAGCGCGATCAGGCCGTGCGCGCCGGCCGGCTGCGCGGCGGCCTCCTCGTTCAGCAGGCCGAACAGGGAGATGTCCCGGCTGGCCGCCTCGTCCCGGTAGGACGCCGGCACCCCGTGGTCCAGGTACCAGGCGAAGATGTCACCGACTCCGCTCTGCCCGGCCTCGTAGCCGAACTCCCCGGCCACGATGCCGCCGTTGACGACCCCGCACATGCCGGGCACCTCGGCCAGGGTGCTGGCGTTCATCACATGACAGGTTGACGTCCCCATGATGGCCACCATCTGGCCGGGTCCGATGGCGTTGGCGGCGGGCGGGGTGACGTGCGCGTCCACGTTGCCGACCGCGACCGCGATGCCCTCCGGCAGGCCGGTCCAGCCGGCCGCCTTGGCGGTCAGCGCGCCGGCCCGGTCACCCAGTGGAGACACTGTATGGAGGAGTTTGTCCTCGGCGAAGCTGGCGAACCGCGGGTTCAGCGCGGCCAGGTAGTCCCGCGACGGATAATGCCCATCCTGGTAGATGCCCTTGTACCCGGCGGTGCAGGCGTTGCGGGTCTCCTCGCCGCAGAGCTGCCAGATGATCCAGTCGGCCGCCTCGATCCAGCGCTCGGCCCGGTCGTAGATCTCCTGGTCCTCCTCCAGCAGCTGCAGCGCCTTGGCGAACTGCCACTCCGAGGAGATCTTGCCGCCGTACCGGGGAATCCACGCCTCGCCCCGCTCGTCCGCCAGTGCGTTGATCCGGTCCGCCTGCGGCTGCGCGGCATGGTGCTTCCACAGCTTGACGTAAGCATGCGGCCGGCCCGCCAGGTCCTCCAGGTGGCACAGCGGAGTACCGTCGCGCAGCACCGGCAGCACCGTGCACGCGGTGAAGTCGGTGCCGATGCCGATGACCCGGGCCGGGTCGATGCCCGCCTCCTGGACCGCGGCCGGCACCGCCTGGCGGAGCACCTCCCGGTAGTCCTCCGGGTCCTGCAGCGCCCAGTCCGGCGGCAGCGGGTCGCCGGTCGTGGCCAGCTTGGCGTCCATCACGCCGTGCGGGTACTCGCAGACCGCCGAGCCGAGTTCGGCGCCGTCGCTGACCCCGACGACCACCGCCCGGCCGGATAGCGTGCCGTAATCCACGCCGATGACGTAGCTGTCCTCGCTGGTGTCTGGGCTGGCGCTGGCGCGGTTAGCGCTAACAGTCATCGTTGTCCCGTTCTCGCGAGTTCCGGCAAGTCAGCTCCGGGGCGGCCCGGTGCTGGACCGGATGACCAGTTGCGGGGCGACCGGCTCGGCCGACCCGGACTGGTCCCGGCCGTGGATCAGGCCCACCAGCGCGTCCAGCGCGCGGCGGCCCAGCTCACCGAAGGGCTGCCGGACCGTGGTCAGCGGCGGCAGGAAGTAGGACGACTCCGGGATGTCGTCGAAGCCGACCACGCTGACGTCATCCGGCACCCGCCGCCCCTGCTCGGACAGCGCCCGGAGCAGGCCGAGCGCCATCGGGTCGTTGGCGCAGAATATGGCGGTCACGCTGTCGTCGGCCGCGATCCGCAGGCCCAGGTCGTACCCGCTGGCGGCGGACCAGTCGGCGGCCAGCAGCGGCGGCTCCCCGGCGCCCGCCTCGCGCAGCGCCTGTCGCCAGCCGTCCACCCGGGCCTCCGCGTCGAGCCAGCCCGCCGGGCCGGCCAGGTGATGCACGGTGCGGTGGCCCAGGCTGAGCAGGTGCTGGGTGGCCAGCGCGGCGCCCCCGGCGTTGTCCACCGCGACCGACGGCACCGGCGGATTGGTCCGGCAGCCCACCGCGAGCAGCGGGATGTCCTCCGGGACGTGATAGAGCGCCTCCACCGCCGAGTCCTGCGGTGCGATCACGATGATGCCCTCGACGCCCTGCCCGGCGAACCGGTCCACCGCGTCGAGCACCGAGCGCCGGTCCAGCTCGGGCACGCTGGCGATGGCCACGAAGTAGCTGTCCCGGGCGGCCCGCTCGATGCCGTAGAGCATGGAGGCGGGCCCGTACAGCGTGGTGTCGAAGCTGATCACACCGAGGGTGTGAGTGCGCCGGGTGACCAGCGTCCGGGCCGCGGCGTTCGGCCGGTAGCCAAGTTCGGTGATGGCCGCCAGCACCAGCGCCCTGGTCTGCGGCCGGACGTTGGGGTGATCGTTCAGCACCCGGGAGACGGTCTGGTGGGAGACGCCGGCCAGTTGCGCCACGTCGGTCATCACCGGGGGCCGGCTCCGCGTCCGCTCTGGCAGCTCCACATCCACCTCCCTGCCCCGTCGCTGGCCCGGCTGGGCCTGGCCGGTGCCCGGGCGCCCGGCCGGCCCGCCGCTTACCGGCCGCTCTGGCTGCCTAACCATGGCCGGCCACCATCAGGCCCGGACGCAACGGGGACGGTCCCCATTCCGCACTTGGATGCCCCCAATTTAGACGCACGTAAGCTAACCCCGGTCCAATGCTGGAGAGATTGTTATCGTTCACATACTCCCAGGTCAAGTGGCGGCCGGCCAGACGCGCCGCGGCAGGCGCGGGTGTGGTGATTAGCACGCTCACCCCGCTTCGACGGGTGGATGCGCGGTGGATCCACGCGGCACCAGGCGGCACGGCAAGGTGTGCACGCCGTGCGTGGCGTCGCCGTTGATGGCCAGCAGCAGATGCTCGGCGGCCACCCGGCCGACATGCTCCAGGCACATGTCCACACTGGTCAGCGCCGGATCCGCGCCGAGCACCATCGGGCTCCAGTTGTCGAAGCCGACCACCGCGATGTCGTCCGGCACCCGCCGGCCGATCAGCCGCAGCGTGTCGGTCACGCCGCGGGCGATCTGGTCGCTGCCGCAGAAGATCGCGTCCACGTCCGGGGTGGCCTCCAGCACCACCCGCACCGCCTCCCGGCCCCACCGCTCGCTCCACTCGCCGTACAGCACGTCGTGCGCGGCGAATCCGGTGCCGGCCGCGGTGACCGTGTCGCAGAACCCGCGGGCCCGCTTCCGGGCGCACAGGAACCGCTCCGGCCCGGTGATGTGGCCGAACCGGCGCCGGCCGAGGCTGAGCAGGTGTTCGGCGGCGAGCCGGCCGCCGCCGGTGTCGTCGGGCAGGATCGCCGGTTCGTCGCTGTCCATCGACTGGGTCATCGCGTACACCACCGGGATGCCCAGGCCAAGGCCGATGCTGGGCCGCGGCTCGATCCGCCGCCCGGCCACGATCAGCCCGTCCACCCGGCGGCTCAGCAGCATGTCCAGGTACTGCCGCTCGCGGTCCGGGTCGTCCCGGGTGTCGCACATGAACACGGAGATCTGGCCGGCCCCGAGCGCGCCCTCGGCGCCGAGCATGACCGGGATGCTGAACCGGCCGAAGCTGTCGGTGGTGATCACGCCGACCGTGTAGGTCCGTCCAGCGAGCAGCCCGCGGGCCAGCACGTTGGGTGCGAAACCGAGTTCGCGGGCGGCGGCCGTCACCCTGTCCCGGGTCTCCGTGCGCAGCTTGCCCTGGCCGTTCAGGGCCTTGGACGCGGTCCCGATCGAGACCCCCGCCCGGGCGGCGACATCCCGGATGGTTACCCGCCGGGGCGGCGTGCCCGGTGGGCCCGGCGGGCTGAGCGCGGGCCCGGTGGCCGGCTGAGCGGGCGGCGTTGAACTGGGCGGCTGAGAGCTAGCAGGCAAAGGATTGCTCCGGAATCCAACCCCGGCCTGGCGGGCCGGATTATGTAATCAAATCGGGACTATACAGGCTTGACGCCCCAGGCCACGACTTCTACTTTGCTAGGGAAAACCTATTCCTACGAACCCGTGTTGGTGGGGAAGCGCTTAGCCAGGTCCCCGGTGGCTGCCGCCACTCCGCCATCATGACGCCCGGGAACCGGAGTGCGCCAGGTGAGCAGTGCAGATGCCATCCCACCGGCTCGTGGCCCGGTCAGTCCCAGCCCGGCCGCGGCGGTCATGCACCGGCCGGTCGACGGGCCGGCCGCGCGGCTGGACGCCGGCCTGCTGCATGAGTGGCAGCAGCGCAACCGCGCGTCGAGCCTGCCGCTCGCGCTGCGCCAGCTGGAGGCGGCGGGGAACCTCGGCAACCTCCGGCTGGCCATCGCCGGGGCGCACGAGGGGTACCGGGGCCCTGTGTTCATGGACTCCGACATCTACAAGACGCTGGAGGCGATCGGCTGGGAGCTCGGCCGGGGCAGCGATCAGGAACTGGCCGACTTCGCCCAGGAAACGACCGCGCTGCTGGAGAAGGCCCAGCAGCCCGACGGCTACCTGAACTCGGCCATCCAGGTGTCTGGCCAGCCGCGGTACGGCAACCTGGCCTACAGCCACGAGATGTACTGCGCCGGCCACCTGATCCAGGCGGCCATCGCCTGCCAGCGGGGAGCCCGCTTCGACCGGCTGCTCGGGGTGGCCCGCCGGTTCGCCGATCACCTGGTGGACACGTTCCTGGGCAAAGAGGGCGGGCTGGACGGTCACCCGATCGTGGAGACGGCGCTGGTGGAGTTGTACCGGGAGACCGGGCACCAGCCGTATCTGGAGCTGGCCAGCCAGTGGGTCGAAAGGCGCGGGCACGGGCTGATCGGCAGCTCCGGCTTCGGCTTGCGCTACCTGCAGGACCACGAGCCGGTCCGGCAGACCACCACCGAGGTCGGGCACGTGGTCCGCGCGCTCTACCTGGACGCAGGCGTCGCCGACGTGGCTGCGGAGACCCAGGACACCGCGCTGCTGCAGACCTCACTCACCCGCTGGGCCGACATGATCGCCGCCAAGACGTACCTGACCGGCGGGAACGGGTCGCGGCACGAGGGAGAGAGCTTCGGCGACCACTTCGAGCTGCCGCCGGACCGCGCCTACAACGAGACGTGCGCGGCCATCGCCAGCTTCCAGTGGTCCTGGCGGCTGCTGCTGGCCACCGGCGAGGGCCGGTACGCCGACCACATGGAACGGATCCTGTACAACGGGTTCGCGGGCGCGATCGCCACCGGCGGGACCCGGTTCTTCTACGTCAACCCGCTGCAGCGCCGGATCGACCACTTCGAGAAGGACGACCCGGGCCGCCGCCGCGAGTGGTTCTCCTGCGCCTGCTGCCCGCCCAACATCATGCGGCTCACTGCCTCGCTGCAGAACTACCTGGCCACCATGGCCGGGGACACCCTTTACCTGCACCAGTTCACTGGCGCGGAACTGACCGCCCCGCTGGACGGCGGCGAACTGGCCGTCCGGCTGGACACCGGCTACCCATGGTCCGGCGCGGTCGAGATCAAGGTAACCATCGCGCCGCCCGGCCCAGCTGGGCTCGCGCTGCGCGTGCCGGCCTGGTCCCCGCACCCGCATGTGCTGCTGAACGGCCAGCCCGTGCCGCCCGACTCCGCCGGTGCGGGCTACCTGGTGCTGAACCGGCAGTGGCAGCCCGGCGATGTGCTCAGCTACCAACTGGACGTCACGCCCCGGCTGACCTACCCGGACCGCCGGATCGACGCGGTGCGCGGGACCGCGGCGATCGAGCGCGGCCCGCTGGTGTACTGCTTCGAGCAGTCCGACCAGCCGGCCGGCGCCGACCTGGAAGACCTTGCCCTCAGCCCGGGTGACCTTGGCGAGCAAGCCGTCACCGTGCCCGACGTCGGGCCGACGGTGCTCATCGAGGCCGCCGCCATCCACGACCCCGCCCCAAGCGCCTCAGGCCTGCCCTACCAGCAGGACCCGGAGGCCACCACCCCGGCCGCCAATCCGGCCGGGGACCAGGTAACCGCGACCGCCATTCCCTATTTCCAGTGGGACAACCGGGACGGCCGGGCCATGCGGGTGTGGCTGCCGCTGGCCCCATCCGCCCCCTGACGACACGACTAGCTCACTCTCCTCAGTGCGGAGGTAACACTCAATGCGTGACAAGCAACGGTTGCTCGTCGTCGCGGTGCTGGGCGTGGCTGCCCTGCTGGCCGCGGCCTGCGGCGGCTCGTCCGGGTCGTCCAGCTCGCAATCCACCAAGACGTTCGGTGTGAACGCCACCGGCACGGTCCACTTCTGGGCCCGCCAGGCGACTGACGGGCCGGCCAAGGCCCTGGTCGCGGCGTTCAACGCCACACACAAGAACCTCAAGGTGGTACTCCACCTGACCCCGCCCAACGACGACACCAGCCAGCTGGCCACCGCGATCCGGGCCGGCTCGGTGCCCGACGTGGTCGGGCTGAACGACATCGACGTGCCCGAGTTCAGCCATCAGAACGCGCTGATGAACCTGACCAAGTACATCGATGCGCTGCCCTACAAGTCCTCGCTCAGCCCCGGCCACCTCAAGCTGGCCACCTACAACGGCCAGGACTACGGGCTGCCCTACCTGGCCGATCTGTCGGTGCTCTGGTACAACAAGAAGCTGTTCAAGGAAGCCGGGCTGAACCCGAACGACCCGCCGACCAGCTACGCGCAAATCGTTTTGGACGCGAAGAAGATCACCGCGCTCGGCCACGGCATCTACGGCTTCTCGTTCGCCGGCGACTGCCAGGGCTGCCTGGGCTTCACCATGCTGCCGTCGCTGTGGGCGGCCGGCCAGCACATGATCAACGGCCCGCTCGCCAACCAGACCGTCAACGTAGCCAGCGACGCGCCGCTCAAGACGATGCTCGAGGCCTACCACACGATGTGGGCCGGGCACATGACGCCGGTCGCCGACCAGACCCAGAACGGGCTGACCTGGGGCGCCGATTTCGAAGCGGGCAAGGTCGGCATCCTGCCCGGTGACTACGGCTTCGCGACCAAGTTGACGAATCAGGCCGAGTTCGCCGACGCGCCGCTGCCCGCCGTGGACGGCGGCAACTACAGCACCTTCGACGGCGGCGACGACTTCGTCATCCCGGCCGGCGCACCCAATGCGTCCGGCGCCTGGGAGTTCATCAAGTGGGCGCTAGCGCCACAGCAGCAGGCCAAGTACCCGTCCGAGGGGATGACCCCGATCCGCACCGACGTGCTGACCCCGGCCTTCGCCAAGACCAACCCGTACGACGCGATCGCACTCAAGGCGCTGGCCAAGGGCTCGGTGGAATACACGCTGGCTTATGACGCGGTTTACAACGAGCCGGGCTCGCCCTGGTTCAAGATGTTTGAGGAAGCGGTCTACAACGGCAACATCAGCGGCGCCCTGTCCTCCGGGCAAACCAATATCCAGAGCACAGTGACGAGTGTGAAGGGCTGAACCGAATCGTGTCAGGCCAGGTCAGTGCCCCGCCGTCGGCACGCTCGTCTCGCCGGCGGGGCGGCCTGACCCACAGCTGGCTACCCCGCGGCGGACCCGCCGCGGGGCGGCCCGCCGCGGGTGGGCCCGCGCCGCGGCGGAGCTCCACCGCCGCGTCCCGCCGCACCACCCGCACCGGCCTGGCGCTGATCTCCCCGGCGCTGCTGTTCGTCACCGCCTTCGCGCTGATCCCGCTCGGCTTCGGGGTCTACATCTCGCTGACCAACTGGCCGCTGGTCGGCACGTACCACTTCATCGGGCTGGCCAATTACACCGCGCTGATACACAACTCGGTGTTCCTCCAGTCGATCCGGTTCACCCTGGGGTACACCGCGATCGTCACGCTGCCGATCCTGGTCATCGGCTACGCGCTGGCCGTGTTCGTCCGGGCCAACCGGCCGGCCAGTGCCGCGTTCCGCACGATGATCTTCGTGCCGTACATCGTCGGGCTGGTCGCGGAGAGCTTCATGGCCGTGGTCGAACTGCAGCCCGACTCCGGCACGGTCAACTTCGTGCTGGCCCATTTCGGCATCGTCAAAGCGTCCACCGCCTGGACGGTGCACACCGGGCTGGCGCTGACCGCGATCAGCGTGCTGGTCATCTGGTTCGCGTCCGGGCTGACCATGATGCTGCTGATGGCGGGCATGCAGGGCATCCCGGTGGAGCTCTACGAGTCGGCCCGGGTGGACGGGGCGTCCTGGTGGAGCGCCGAGCGGCGGATCACCATCCCGCTGCTGCGCCGCTCGATCGCGCTCAGCCTGATCATCTCGGTGGTCGGCTCGTTCCTGGCCTTCAACCAGTTCTTCATCATCACCGACGGCGGGCCGGGGACCAGCACGGAGTCGGTGGTGATGGCCATCTACCAGACCGCGTTCGCCGACTTCAACGTCGGCCTGGCCAGCGCGATGTCGATCGTGCTGATCATCGTGGTCGGGCTGATCACCTTCCTCCAGTTCCGGTACCTGCAAGGAGACGCGGACTGATGGCTGCCGCAGTGTACGACCGGCCGGCCCGGCGCCGGGGCCGGACCAGCCGCAGTGGACTGGTCTGGTACCTGATCGCGGGTGTGATCATCAGCGCGGTGTTCGTGGTGCCGCTGCTCTGGGAGGTGTTCCGGTCGCTGCAGCCGGAATCCGCGGTCAGCAACCCGCCGTCCGCGGCCAGCTTCACCCACCTGACGTTCGCCAACTACCGGACGCTGCTGTCCGGCCAGGACGACATCCTGCGCAACGTGATCAACAGCCTGATCGTGTCCGTGCTGGCCGCGATCCTGACGTCAGTGGTGTCGCTGTTCGCCGGCTTCGGCTTCGCACTGTTCCGCTTCCGCTACTCGGGACTGGCGTTCGGCATAGTGCTGTTGGCTTTTATGATCCCGTTCCAGGCGGTGCTCACCCCGCTGTTCCTGGAGTTGCACTTCCTGCACCTGCTGAACAGCCTGCTCGGGCTGGCCCTGTTCTACACCACGTTCAACCTGCCGATCGGCGTGTTTGTGATGCGGAACAGCTTCCTCCAGGTGCCCGGCGAGATGGTGGACGCGGCGCAGATCGACGGCGCGTCGGTGCTGCGCACCCTGTTCTCGGTATACCGGCCGCTGGTCATGCCGGGCATCGCCACCACGGCGCTGTACGCGTTCCTGTTCTCCTGGACCGAGTTCCTCGGCGCGCTCAGCTTCCTGACCGACGACAGCCTGTTCACCCTGCCGGTCGCGCTGAGCAACGTCGAGACCGGCACGTACGGATCGGTCAACTACGGCCTGCTGCTGGCCGGCGCGGTGATCGCGATGATCCCGTGCATCGTGGTGTACATCGCGCTGCAGCGTTACTACGTCCGCGGCCTGGTCTCCGGCGCCCTCAAGGGCTAGCCCCGCCCCAACCCCTCAGCCCGCCCCAACCACATGGCTGAATCAAACATGTTGTCTGGTGCGCAGGCTGAATCATCCATGTCGTTCGGGACGGGCTGCCCGGTCAGAACTCGAAGCCGCCGGGGCGGCCGTTCCGGTCCGCGATGAGGCCGGCCAGCGTGGCGATGGCGATCTCCGGCGGGGTCCGGGAGCCGATGTTCAGCCCGACCGGCCGGTGCACCCGGGCGATCTCCTCCTCCGGCACGCCCAGGCTGGCCAGCGCCTCCCTGTGCGGCCCCTGGTGCCGCGGGTTGCCCAGGATGCCCACCCAGCGGGCTTTGCTGGCCAGTGCGTCGCGCAGCACCACGCCCAGTTCGGGCCGGTGGTGGTCGGTCACCACCACGTCCGCGTTATCGTCCAGGAAGTCCCCGAACTCGCCGGTGACCAGGTAGGGCCTGGCCCACGCGGCGCCAGCCCGGGCCATATCGGGCTCGACCAGCACGGCCCGGAAGCCGGTGTCGCTCGCGAAATGCAGCAGGTAGTGCGCGACCGGCGAGGCGAACGCCGTGACCAGGGTCCGGCCGGTGGCCGGTGCCGGGGCGTGGCCATGTGCGACGGCGCACGCCGCGGTCTCGATGTCGTCATGCCGCCCGGGGTTGTCCCGCAGGCCGGTGATCTCCCCCTCGTTTCCCATACGACCGAGCTTGCCACGCCCTGCTCCGGCGACGCCGGCCGGCCCGGTTCGCGCTCAAGCCGGGGCAGGCCGGAAGGTCCGCGCGAACACCTCGAATAGATGCCATTCGCTCGTCCACTGACTGGCCGGGGTGGACCAGTACAGCGCGTACGCATGCTTTGCGTTCGCTAGCACGTTCCGGTTCAGCACGTGAGTCAGCACGCCCTGGCGGTAGTAGGTGAATTCCCAGTCCGCGGCCTTTTCGGCTGGCGCGTAGTGCACCGCCTGCAGCCGGATGCGGTGGTAACCGGGATAGCTTGCCCTCCGGTTGGCTTCCTGCTGCCGCCAGTCGGCCAGCGGATTGGGCTGGGGCTGATCGCTCTGGTCGATGAGCAGGAACATCGAGCCGGACGGCGGCAGCACATAGACGTAGTGACCCTGGCGCGACACCCGCCATCCGTCCGGCACCGCGATCGAGAAACCGGTGGAGTTGTGGAAGTCATGCCAGCCCGCCGGGATAGCCGGGGCCCCACCCGCACCCGGATTGGCCGCCGACCGTGATGACGTGGGCTGCGGTGACGTGGGCTGCGGGGTGGCCGGTCCGGTGGCCGATGGGGCTGGCCGGGACCGGCCGGTGTGACCGGTGGCCGGGTGGGAGTGGCCGGAGCCCGCGGCGCGCGGGGTGCCGTGCTGGCTGGCCGTGATCAGAGCGAACACCGTGCCGGCCAGCACGGCTAGGACGGCCACCGCGGCGGCCGCGGCGAACCGCCGGGAAGGCCAGCGCCGGGGCGGCGGCGCGTCGGTATGGAACAGCCCGGCCAGCGGGTGCGGCGGCGGCTGATCCGGCGGGCCTGGATCCGGCCGGGTCTCAGCCGGCCGGCCGCCACGGCTGGCTGGTTGGGGTTCCGGCTCGCCCAGCGGTTGGGGTTCCGGCTCGCCCAGCGGTTGGGGTTCCGGCTCGCCCAGCGGTCCGGGTTCTGGCTCGCCCGGCGGCTGGGGTTCTGGCTCGCCCGGCGGCTGGGGTTCTCGGCTCGCCCGGCGGCTGGGGTTCCGGCTCGCCCAGCGGTTGGGGTTCCGGCTCGCCCGGCGGCTGGGGTTCTGGCTCGCCCAGCGGTTGGGGTTCCGGCTCGCCCGGCGGCTGGGGTTCTGGCTCGCTGGCCGGTCCGGGCTCCGGCTCGCCTAGCGGCTGGAGATCGGGCTCCTCGGACGGTTCGGGTTCCGTCCGGCGGAACGCGCGGGTCTGCTCGGCGGCGGCCAGGCTGCTGCCGACGTCGGCCGGATCGGCGCCACCCGGGCCGATCCCGTCCGGGTCCGCCGCCGGCTCGGGTGTCGCGGGCAGCGGGGCGGTGCCCGGCTCGTCCGGTTCCTCGGCCACCTGGCGCAGCATCCGCCCGGTCTCGTCCGCGTCCAGCCGCCGGGACGGCACATGGTCCAGCAGCCCCCTGATCACCGGCCACAGCGGGCCGGCCCGCGCGGGCGGATCAGGATCCTCGTGCACCACCGCCATGAGCGTGGGCAGCGCGCCGGCCCGGTCGTACGGCGGCCGGCCTTCGACGATGGCGTAGAGCGTGGCGCCGAGCGACCACAGATCCGACTCTGGGCCGCCCGGCTCCCCGCTGGCCCGCTCCGGCGCGATGTACGAGGGCGACCCGACCAGCATGCCGGAGGTGGTCAGCGTCGGGCTGTCCTGGGCCCGGGCGATGCCGAAGTCGGCCAGCACCGCCCGGCCGCCCGTCTCGATCAGCACGTTCCCCGGCTTGACGTCGCGGTGCAGGATGCCGAGCGAATGCGCGGCGGTCAGCGCGGCCAGCACCTGCAGCCCGATCCGGGCCGCCTGCTGGGGGCTCAGCGGGCCGTCGGCCAGCACCAGGTCGCGCAGCGACTGGGCGGCGAGCAGTTCCATTACGATCCACGGCCGGCCGTCGTCCTCGACCACGTCGTAAATCGTGACCACGTTCGGGTGGCTGAGCCGGGCCGCGGTGCGGGCCTCGCGCAGCGTCCGCTCCCGGAGGACCGCCCGTTCGTGCGGGGTGACACCGGCCGGCGGGGTGACCTCCTTGACCGCGACTAGGCGGGCCAGCAGTTCGTCCTCGGCCCGCCACACGGTGCCCATTCCGCCATTGCCGAGCGCGGCCAGCAGGCGGTAACGGCCCGCGACCAGATGCCCGGTGGCAATTGGCGCTCCCACTCGACCCGCTTTACCCGAGGGGGGCGAATCAAACCTTTCCTGGGTTCCCGGCCAGCAGGGCCCCGGCCGCGGTCCGCAGCGGGCCCATCCGGCCCGCGGCCCGGGCGCGGGCGGCGGCCAGGCCGTCGCCGGTGACCGGCTCGACGGCCTCCAGGTAGCACTTGAGCTTGGGCTCGGTGCCGCTGGGCCGGACTACGGCCCGGCTGCCCGGCAGCCGGAATATGAGCACATCCGACGGCGGCAGCGGCCCGCCGCCGGCCAGGTCGGTCACGTCCAGCACCGGCTGCCCGCCCAGTTCGGTGGGCGGTGCGGTGCGCAGCCCAGCCATAATCTCGCCCGGCGCCCGGGTGGGCACGGTCAGCTGCGCCCGCAGGTGCACGCCGTGTGCGGCCTCCAGCGCGTCCCACCGGCTGAGCAGGCTCTGCCCGGCGGCCCGGGCCCGGCTGGCCAGGCTGAGCAGGGTCAGTGCGGCGCTGATCCCGTCCTTGTCCCGGACCACGTCACCGACCGCGTAGCCCAGCGCCTCCTCGTACCCGAACACGAACCGGCTGCCGGGCTGATCATCAGCGGCCCTGACGATCCACTTGAACCCGGTCAGTGTCTCCTTATATTGAACGCCAGCCGCGGCGGCGATGCGCGCCAGCAGCTGCGAGGACACCACGGTGGACGCGACCAGGCGCCGCTCCGGGTCCGGGCCGCCCGCCGTGACGTCGATCAGGTACGCGCCGAGCAGCGAGCCGGCCTGGTCGCCGGTGAGCGTGCGCCAGCCGGTGCCGGTGGCCGGGTCGGGCACGGCCACCGCCAGCCGGTCGCCGTCCGGGTCGCTGGCCAGCACCAGGTCGGCGCCGAGCCGGGCCGCCTCGGCCAGCGCCAGGTCCAGCGCGCCGGGCTCCTCCGGGTTGGGGAAGGATACGGTCGGGAAATCCGGGTCAGCATCCGCCTGGGCGGCTACCACGTGGGGCGCGGGGTACCCGGCCCGCTCGATGGCCTGCAGCATCAGATCGCCTGCCACCCCATGCAGCGGGGTATAGACGAGACGCAGATCTGGCGCCGCCCCGGCGGCCGGCGCAGCCGCCAGGATGGCCTTGAGGTACGCCTCGGCGATCTCGGGGCCGTGCCGGGTGACGAGCGGGCCGTCCAGCGGGCCAAGCACCGCGCCGGACAGCGGCCCCACCTCGCGGATGGCCGTCTCGATCTGTGCGTCCACCGGCGGCACGATCTGCGCGCCGTCACCCAGATAGAGCTTGTAGCCGTTATCCGCGGGCGGGTTGTGGCTGGCGGTGATCATCACGCCCGCCCCGGCCGACAGGTACCGGACCGCGAACGCGAGCAGGGGTGTCGGGCTGCGCCCGGGCAGCACGTGCACCGGGATGCCCGCCCCGGTGAGCACGGCCGCGGCCTCTTCGGCGAACTCGGCCGACCGGTGCCGGGCGTCCCAGCCCAGCACCACGCCGGCCTGGGCCGCGGCCGGCCAGCGCTCATGCAGCCAGCTGGCCAGGCCCATGGTCGCGGCCCGGACCACCGCGCGGTTCATCCGGTTCGGCCCGGCGCCCATCGCGCCGCGCAGGCCCGCGGTGCCGAACTCCAGCCGCCCGGCGAACCGGTCGGCCAGCTCGGCCAGCGCGGCCTGGCCGGCCGGGCCCGGCTGCCCGGCCACCGCCAGTAGCTCGCCCAGTTCGGCGCGGTCGGCCGGGCTGGGGTCGTCGGCCATCCAGGCCTGGGCCTGCTGGGTCAGCTCACCCGGGGTCATCGGACCGTCGGCAGCACGCTGGCCAGCAGGGCGCCCATCCGGCCCGCAGCGGCCCGGCCCGCCGCGACTACCTCGGCGTGGTCGAGACCGTGCCCGGACAGTCCCGCGGCCAGGTTCGAGACCAGCGAGATGGCCAGCACCTCAGCCCCCAGGTGCCGGGCCGCGATGGCTTCCAGCGCCGTGGACATCCCGACCAGGTCGGCGCCGAGCTGGCGCAACATGCTGATTTCAGCTGGCGTTTCGTAGTGCGGTCCGGGCAGTGCGGCGTAGACGCCTTCGGTTAGGCTCTGGTCGGCTTCCCGGGCCAGCGCGCGGAGCCGCGGCGCGTACAGGTCGGTCAGGTCGGTGAACCGCCCGGGGTAGCCGTCCGGGGGCGGTGGGCCGGTGAGTGGGGACCGGCCGGTCAGGTTGAGGTGGTCGCGGATGAGCACCGGCTCGCCGACGCGCAGCCCGTCCCGGATGCCGCCCGCCGCGTTGGTCAGCACGACGACCCGGCAGCCGGCCGCGACCGCGGTGCGCACGCCGTGCACCACCACCGGCACCGGGTGGCCCTCGTACAGGTGCACCCGGCCGACGAAGACCAGCAGGCTGAGCGGCCCGGCGCGCAGCGAGCGGACGGTGCCGGCGTGCCCGGACACGGTGGCCGGCGGGAAGCCGCCCAGCTCGGTGGCCGGGATCTCGGTGACCTCCGCGCCCAGGTCAGTGGCGAGCACGTCGGCCGCCGGGGACCAGCCGGAGCCGAGCACCACGGCCGCGTCGTACCGGTGCTGACCGGTCAGCCCGGCCAGCCTTGCCGCGCTGGCCTGGGCCGCGCCGTAGGGGTCGGCGGCCGGGCTGGGCTCGGCTGGCTGCGGGCCGGTCATGCCCGCACGTACGGTTTACCGTCGGCGGCAGGCGCCCGGACCCGGCCGACCAGGCCGGCTACCGCGATGATCGTGGCCACGTAGGGCAGCATGCCGAGCAGGAACGGCGAGATCGGCACGGTGATGCTGCCCATGAAGCTCTGCAGTGCCTCGGTGAAGCCGAACAGCAGCGCCGCAGCGGTGGCGCCCCACGGGGTCCACCGGCCGAAGATCATCGCGGCCAGGGCGATGTAGCCAAGCCCGGAGGACATGTCCTTGCTGAACGTGCCCACCGACCCGATGGTCAGGTACGCGCCGCCGATGCCGGCCAGCATGCCCCCCATGATCAGGTTGCCGTACCGGATGCCGTTGACCTTGATGCCGACCGTGTCGGCCGCCGTCGGGTGCTCACCCACCGCGCGGACCCGCAGCCCCCACCGGGTGCTGAACAGCCCGACCTGCACCGCGATGATCGCCGCGTAGGTGATGTACAGGAACAGCGTCGAGTCGAAGAAAATTGGCCCGATGATCGGGATGTCGCCCAGTCCCGGGACCTTGATCGCGCTGAACGTGCTGGCGTTGTTGTAGGTCTGCGCGTCCGGCACCAGCAGCCGGTCGTAGAGGTAGCCGGTGATGCCGCTGATCAGCAGGTTCAGCACCACGCCGAGGATGATCTGGTCGACCAGCCAGCGGATGGCGAACAGGGCCAGCACCAGGCCGACCAGGCCGCCCGCCAGCGACCCGCCGATCAGGCCGAGCCAGAGCACGCCGACCGCGCTGGCCACGATGGCCGCGGTGAACGCGCCGAGCAGCAACTGGCCCTCGATCGCGATGTTGATCACCCCGGCCCGCTCACCCATGCAGCCGGCCAGTGCGCCGAGGATCAGCGGGATCGACGCGGCCAGCGTGTTCTGCAGCAGGCTGACCACGTTGACCGGGATGCCGTTGGCCCAGGTGCCGGTGTCCGCCCAGCAGAGCAGGGCAATGACGAAGAACAGCAGCACCAGGCCGATGCTCAGCCGCTTGGCCCACGGCGGCAGGTTGACGGTGGCGCGCAGGATGCCGAGCGCGATCGAGATGGCGCCCAGGATGATCGGCACCAGCCGGGCCGGCGCGTGGATGCTCGGCACATGGATCGAGGAGGTGGGCAGGGCCAGCGCGAACGTGGCGTCGCCCTTGTGCGCGAACATGCCGAACACGAAGATGTCCACCAGCCCGAACAGCACCAGCACGCCGGCGGCGATGTACCGGCGGTTGACCGTGATCGCGCTGCGCGCGCTGGTCACGGTGGCGAGCGCGGTCATCCGTTCCACCCCTTCGCCACTGCTTCCATCCCGGTGGCCCGGGCCTGGCGGAGCCGGAACACCGCCCGGATCAGCGGCGGCGCCGCGACGAACAAGACGATCAGGCCCTCGATGACCTCGGTGATATCGACCGGCACCGAGGTGGCCGCCTGCATCACCGTGCTGCCCGCCTTCAGCGCGCCGAACAGCAGCGCGGCCAGCACCACACCAAGCGGCCTGGCCCGGCCGAGCAGCGCGACCGTAATGCCGTCGATGCCGTATGTGCCGTAGCTCTGGAAGTTGAGGCTGTTGAACGTGCCCTGGATGGTCACCGCGCCGCTCAGCCCGGCCAGCCCGCCGGCCAGCAGCATGGCCAGCACCCAGGTCCGGCCCACGCTCATCCCAGCGGTGCGGGCCGCGCTCGGGTTGGCCCCGACCGCGCGGAACTGGAACCCGGTGGTGCTGCGGGACAGCAGCCACCACATCCCGGCCGCGGCCGCCAGCGCGACCAGGAACCCGACGCCCACCTGCGGCGGCGGCCCACCGACGTGCGGCAGCTGCGCGTTGCTGTCGATGCTCGGGCTGATCAGGTTGGACTGGTGCGGCAGCTGCAGCGCGGTCGGCGTGCCGAGCAGGTAGGACAGGAAGTTGTACATCACGTAGTTGAGCATGATCGTGACGATCACCTCATGCGCGCCGGTGCGCGCCTTGAGGTCACCGACCAGCCAGCCCAGCGCCGCGCCGCCGATGAACCCGCCGATCAGGCAGACGATGGCGTGGATGACCAGCGGCAGGCTGATCGCGAAGCCGAGGTAGGTGGCCACGATGGCGCCGCCGATCCACTGGCTGGACGCGCCGATGTTGAACAGGCCGGCCCGGAACGCCAGCGCCACTGACAGCCCGGTCAGGATCAGCGGGGTGGCCTGCGACGCGGTCGTGGACAGCGGGTAGAAGATGGCGCCGACCGAGCCGCCGTGGAACGCGGCCGAGATCGTGTGCGGGTTGAAGATCGCGCCCTCGAACAGCGCCGAGTAGGCGGCGGCGATCGAATCCCAGGCGGCGGAGAACGCGGCGCCGGGGTTGGAGAAGAACGTGGACCACTCGTGCAGCACCTGGGTATTGCTGAACGCGATGATCAGCGCGCCGATCACCAGGGCGGCCAGAATGGCCAGCGTGGTGGTGACGGCCGGGCTGCCCTGGGTGACCGCCTGGATGATGACGTGATTCAGGCCCTGGCCCCTGGGCGGCTCGGTGCCCTCGGCCGGCCGGGCGGCCTGGGTGCTGACCGGGGCCGGGTCCGGATCTGCCCCCGGGCCGGGGCCTGGGGGAGGGCCGCTGACTTCGTCGCTCATGTCTGCTCCGCCTGCCCATCCGGGCCGCCCGTGCCGTCGTCATCCGTGCCCTGGCCGCCCGCGTGGCCGTCGTCGGCAGTGTGGCCCTCGCCAGCGGTGTCACCCGTACCGCCGTCGGCGGGAAGCGTCGTGACCACGGATTCCGTGGTCATCACCGGCGTCACGCCGAACGCCGGGTTGGCCGCCTCGGTGGCCGCGCCCTCCAGGCTGGCGCCCGCGGTGGCGTCGGCCGCCGCACCGTCCCCGGTCGTGGCCCCGGCCATCAGCAGGCCAAGCTCGGCCACCGGCACGGTCGGCGGCCGGAACCCAGTGATCTTCCCCTCGTACATGACCGCGATCCGGTCAGCCAGCGCGTAGATCTCATCCAGTTCGGACGACACGATGATCACCGCGACGCCCTGATCGCGCTCCTCGACGATCCGGCGGTGCACGAATTCGATCGAGCCGACGTCCAGGCCGCGGGTGGGCTGGCTGGCCAGCAGCAGCCGGACCCGGCGGCCCACCTCCCGGGCCAGGATCACCTTCTGCTGGTTGCCGCCGGACAGCGTGCCGACCGGGGTGTCGATCGACGAGGTCCGCACGTCGAACTCGGCCACCAGGCGCTGCGCCGACTCGCGGATGGCCGGCAGGTCCATCGCGATGCCCTTGGCGTACGGCGCCCGGTCGTAGGTGTCCAGCACCAGGTTGTCCGCGACCGAGAAGTCCTTGACGATCCCGTCTTCCTGCCGGTCCTCCGGGATGTAGGAGATCCCGGCGCGCAGCCGGTCCCGCGGGCTGGCCCGGGTGATGTCCCGGCCGTCCAGGCGCACCGTGCCGGTGGCGGGCCGCAGCCCCATCAGCGCCTCGCACAGCTCGGTCTGCCCGTTGCCCTGCACGCCCGCGATGCCGAGGATCTCCCCGGCGCGCACCTGGAACGAGACGCCGTCCAGTACGTTCTGGCTGTGCCCGGTCTCATCCGGGATCAGCTCGCCGGTGACGGTCAGGTCGCTGACGTCCAGCACCACGTCCTTCGGCTGGGCCGGTTCCTTACTGACCCGCAGTTCCACCGCCCGGCCGACCATCAGCGCGGCCAGCTCCGCGTCGGTGGCGGTGGGCGGCCGCTCGCCGACCACCTGGCCCCGCCGGATCACCGTGATCTGGTCGGCGATGGCCTGCACTTCCTTGAGCTTGTGCGAGATGAACACGATGGACCGGCCGCCGGAGCGCAGCTCGCGCATGATCCGGAATAGGTCCTCGGTCTCGCCTGGGGTGAGCACCGCGGTGGGCTCGTCCAGGATCAGCACGTTGGCCTGGCGTATCAGCGCCTTGATGATCTCGACCCGCTGCTGCACGCCGACCGGCAGGTCCTCGACCAGGGCGTCCGGGTTGACCTGCAGCCCATACCGCTCGGACAGCTCCCGCACCTGGCGGCGGGCCTTCCGCCGGTCGAGCAGGTCAAGACCGCGGGTGGGCTCGAGGCCGAGGATCACGTTCTCGGCCACGGTGAACACCGGGACCAGCATGAAGTGCTGGTGCACCATCCCGATGTGCGCGTTGATCGCGTCCTTGGGGGAGTGGATGACGACCGGCTTGCCGTCCACCCGGATCTCGCCCTCATCCGGCTGCAGCAGCCCGTAGAGGACGTTCATCAGCGTGGTCTTGCCGGCCCCGTTCTCGCCGAGCAGGCCGCGGATCTCGCCCGGCGCCACCCGCAGATCGATGTGGTCGTTGGCCACCAGGCTGCCAAAGCGCTTCGTGATGCCGCGCAGCTCAAGTTCCACGGCCGTCCCTTTACTGATGATCCCGGTTGGTTACCGTCAGTGTGACGCAGACCGGGCCGGGGCAGCTATCGCGACCCCGGCCCAGCCTGGCACAACGGGTTGTTACACCGGGCTCTTCGTGGCCGGCTTGATCTTCCCGCTGATGATCTCCTGCTTGATCGTGTTGATCTCGGTCTGCAGGCTGGATGGGATCTTGCTGGCGAAGTCGTGGTACGGCGCCAGCGTCACGCCGCCGTTGGCCAGCGTGCCGACGTAGGTGCCGCCCTTGAACGTGCCATTGGCCGCGTCCAGGACCGAGGTCTTCACCGCGGTCTGGATGCCCTTCTCCACACTGGTGATGAAGTACTTGCAGTACTGCGCCGCGCTGACGCAGCCGTCGGTGTCCACCCACATCGCGTTCACCTTCTGGGTGCCGGCCGCGTTGTCCGCGTTCTGCACCGCCTTCATGGCGCCGAGGCCCACGCCGCCGGCCACCGGGAAGATGATGTCCGCACCCTCGGTGATGAACTGCTGCGTGATGGTCTGGCCCATGGTCAGGTTGGTGAAGCTGTTGGTGAACGAACCAGACTGGGTTGTCTCGTTCCAGCCCAGCACCTGCACATGCTTGTGGTGCTGCTGGTTGTAGTACTGCACGCCGTCCCAGAACCCGTCCATGTAGATGGTCACGGTGGGCAGCTTCTCGCCGCCGAACGTGGCCACCTTGCCGGTCTTGGTCATGCCCGCGGCCAGGTAGCCACCGAGGAAGCCGTCCTGCACGGTGTTGAACACCAGCGAGTTGACGTTCTTCGGCGGTGTGCTCGGCTTGCCGGACGAGGTGGTCGGGCAGTTCGCGGTGGCGATGGCGCAGTCCACGATGGCGAACTTGGCCGATGCATTGGACGTTGCCGCCGTCCCGGTCGCCCCGGCCATCAGGAACCCGACGGTGACGATGATGCCGCACTTCTGGCCGAGGAAGGCCGAGATGTTCGACGCGTAGTCAGCCGACGAGGTGGACTGCAGGTACTTGACGGTGACCTTGCTCGGCTGGGCGGACTGCGCTTCCTGCATGCCCTGCCAGGACGAGGCGTTGAACGACTTGTCGTCGATGCCGCCGGTGTCGGTGACCATGCACCCGGTGAACTTCGCGGCCGAACTGCCGCCGGACGAGCCGCTGGTCGAGCCGCTCGAGGAACTGTTATTGGAGCCACTACTGCCGCACGCGGCCGCCAACAGAGCCACGATGGCAAGCGTGGCTGCGGCCCGGACGGTCTGTCTCACGGTTACCTCCTGTTCCAGGGGCGGCTTAGCCCGGTCCGGGCACTAACCCCCTCCGCCCCGATGCGGGTGAACCGGTTCGAAGATCCAGAACGCCCCGCTCTGCGATGTCCGCAGGTTAGACCGGGTAGCGCAGCCAGGGAAGGAGCGACGGCGTGCCGCCGCCGTCCCGTTGCCAAATCGAAACCCGCTCCGGCCCCGCTGTGACACAGCGTGCTCCGCGCAGCGGTCAGCGTGCCTTGAGGCTGCCGATGCTGAGCGACCCCTCGCTGGCCGGGCTGGCCGCGGGCGGCTCGTCTCCAGCCGCCCCGATCTGCTCTTCGGCCGCGCGCACGTAGCCTTCCGGGTCCTTGTCCACCGGCGGCACGCCCGCGTAGTGCTGGGTCTCGAAGCGGATGAAGGCCACCGCCAGATCGTGCCGCCGCTGCAGGCTGGCCAGGTGGCGGAAGTCGGTGAGCCCTTCCCGCTCCTCCTCGGCCATGTGGTCGCTGTTGGCCAGGTTCGCCGCGGCCACCGCCGCGTACCACTCGGCCGAGCCCACCGCGTGCCCGGCCACCCCGGCGATCGCGTCGCGGATGTCGTTGTGGTCATGGATCGCGTCCACCGTCTCCGCCTCGACCTGGCCGGCCCGCCGGGCGCTGGTGCCGACCCGGAGCAGCTCCGGGTAGAAGACGTCCTCCTCGGCCTGGGCATGCAGCTCCAGGAAGGCGGCCAGCCGGTCCCAGACCGCGCGCAGCGTGTCCCGGTCGGCCGGATCCACCTGCTCCAGGATGGCGAACAGCCGCCGCTGCTCGTGATGGTCGTCCAGGATCAGCTGGGTGATATCCATCCGGCTATCATCTCAGGGCAGCAGAACGATCTTGCCCTGGACGTGGCCCTGGGCCAGCCGCCGGTACGCGTCGCGCACCTCAGCCAGCGGAAAGGTGGCGGCGATCGGGATCTCCAGCTCGCCGTCCGCGATCAGCGCGGCCAGCTCAGCCAGCACCCGCGGCCTGCCGCGGTAGCCGGCCTCGCCGCCGAACCGGCCCACGATGCCCGGCCGCATATCCATGATCAGCAGCGCGGTCGATGTCATGCTGACTCACTCTTGTCACGATGGGCCTCGTCTCGATCGGTCCCCGTGGCAACGGAGCGGCCACGGACCGCGCGAGTCGGACCGCGCTGGCCTGGGCCGCCGGGCTTACGGTGAGGTTATGGCCGACGCACCGCGCGGCGGGGCGCCTGGTGGCGGCCAGCCTGAGCCGTCGGACCAGGCGGGGGGCAGCTCGTCCCGGCCACCGGGGCGGCCCCGGGACGCCACGCTGGATCAGGCCATCCTGGCCGCCGCCGAGCGCCAGCTGCATGAGCGCGGCTACGCCGGGATGTCGCTGGAGGCGGTCGCCGCCGAGGCGGGGACGACTACGCCGAGCCTGCGCCGCCGCTTCCGGGGCAAGACCGAGCTGGCGTCCGCGGTCATCGACATGCTGCGCACCGAGCCGCTGCCCGAGCCGGCCGGCGAGCCGCGCGCCGATGCCCTCGCCGTGCTGGAGAACCTGCGGGAAAGCATGCTCCGGCCGGACGGCATGGCCACACTGGGCAGCATCCTGGCTGAGGAGAACCGGCACCCGCTGCTGCTGAAGCGGCTGCGGCAGCGGCTGATCGAGCCGCGCCGCGAACGGCTGCGCCGGGCCCTGCTGGCCGGCGTCGTCCAGGGCCAGCTGCCCGCCCGGCTCGACCTGGACGTGACCGTCAGCCTGCTGGTCGGCTCCTGCTACGCGCGTTACCTGGCGGCCGGCACCATCCCGGCCGACTGGGCCGGCCGGGCCCTCAGCATCATCTGGCCCCCGGCGCCAACCAGTGAGCCTTAAGTAAGCCCCGCCACCACCCGCGCGACCTGCCATAGCTTGACGTGATCTTCGAAATTAATGTTTCGAGAGAGTTCTCTTGACAACTTTCTCTCGAGAGCCGACTATTGAGACATGTCTCTCGACGAATCGGATACCGGGGCTGGGCGCTCCGCCGGGACGGCTAGTTACCTCTCCGAGATGCGGGACGTCAGCGACGCGCGAACGCTGCGCGCCCTCACCCACCCGGTGCGGATCGCGCTCATCGAGGCCCTCGGCCTGGGCGGCGCGCTGACCGCGACGCAGCTCGGCGAGCAGCTCGGCGAGTCCCCGACCACCTGCTCGTTCCACCTCCGCCAGCTGGCCAAGTACGGCTTCGTGGAGGAGGCGGGCGGCGGCAAGGGCCGGGCCCGGCCGTGGAAGATGACGTCGATTGGCATGCACATCCAGGGCATCGGTGACCCGGAGACGGAGATCGCCGCGGCCGCCCTGGGCCGGCTGGTCACTGACCGCCAGATCGCCCGGTACCAGGCCTGGACCCGGTCCATGGCCAGCTACCCACGGGAATGGCGGAACGCGGCGGGTACCAGCGAGTGGGTTCTCTTCCTGACGCCCGATGAACTCAAGCAGCTCAACGATGAGCTGGCCGAGGTGATCATCCCTCGGTTCCGGGAGCGGTTCACCGACCCGTCGAAGCGCCCGCCGGACGCGCTCCCGGTGGAGTACCTGCTGTTCTCCTACCCGATCGCCGTACCCGGCGCGGAAGCCGGCGGCGGCCCAGCGAGCGGCGAGCCGCCCACCGCCTGACCGCCGCACCCCACCCTCTGCCACCCTCCGACCGGAAGGCAATTCCGTCATGCACCCCTACATCCACCAGCAACTGATCAAAGAACGCCAGGACGAGCTGGCCCGGGTCGCCACCCGGCTACGTACCAGCCAGCCCACCGCCCGGCACCAGATGCGGCAGAACGCCGGCTGGCTGCTGGTCCACGTCGGCCTGCGGCTGGCCCTGGGCCGCGAGGCCCAGTCCACGGCCGCCCGGCCTGCTTGATGCCCGGCCCGGAACGGGACTGTTAGCTTCTATCCAGAAGCGTGATCACCGCGATCCCGGACCGGAGGCACACAGGTGGCGGTTGACTGGGCACAGCTGCGGGCCGCGGCCACCGAGGTGGCCGGCCGGGCCTACGCGCCGTATTCGACGCTGCGGGTCGGCGCGGCGGGCCAGACTCCGGACGGCCGGGTGGTCACCGGCTGCAACGTCGAGAACGCGTCCTACGGGCTGACCTTGTGTGCCGAATGCGGGCTGGTCAGCGCGCTGCACGCGTCCGGTGGCGGGACGCTGGAAGCGGTCGCGGTGGTGGCTGGGGACGGCGCGCCGCTGCTGCCCTGCGGCCGGTGCCGGCAGCTGCTGCTGGAAGCGGGCGGCCCGGGCCTGCTGGTCGACACCGACAGCGGGCCACTGCCGCTCAGCGCGCTGCTGCCGGCCGCGTTCAGCGGCACCGACCTGGGCGCCCGGCGCGATGGCTGAGCCGCTGGTCATCCCGCCCGACACGGTCCACCTGATCCGGGCCAAGCGGGACGGGCAGCCGCTCACCGCGGCGCAGATCGGCTGGCTGATCGAGGCCTACCTGGGTGGCGAGGTGGCTGACGAGCAGATGTCCGCGCTGCTCATGGCGATCTACTTCCAGGGCCTGGACGCCGAAGAGCTGCGCGCCTGGACCTCGGCCATGATCGACTCGGGGGAGCGGCTGGAGCTGGCCGGGGCCGGGCGGCCGACCGTGGACAAGCACTCCACCGGAGGGGTCGGCGACAAGGTGTCGCTGATCCTGGCCCCGCTGGTGGCCGCGTGCGGCGCCGCGGTCCCGCAACTGTCCGGCCGGGGCCTCGGGCACACCGGCGGCACGCTGGACAAGCTGGAAGCCATCCGGGGCTGGCGGGCGCTGCTGTCCCCGGCCGAGATGCTGGCTGTGCTGCGTGAGGTCGGCTGCGTCATCTGCGCGGCCGGCCCGGGTCTGGCCCCGGCCGACCGCCGGCTGTACGCGCTGCGCGACGTCACCGGCACGGTCGAGTCGATCCCGCTGATCGCCAGCTCCATCATGTCCAAGAAGATCGCCGAGGGCACCGCCGCGCTGGTGCTGGACGTCAAGGTGGGCAGCGGCGCGTTTATGCGCGCCGAAGCCGACGCCCGGCTGCTCGCGCAGACCATGGTGACCATCGGCGCCGAGGAAGGCGTCGCCACCTCGGCGCTGCTGACCAGGATGGACACCCCGCTCGGCCGGGCCGTCGGCAACGCGGTCGAGGTCGAGGAGGCGGTGGCCACGCTGCGCGGGGAGGGCCCCGCCGACCTGGTCGCGGTCACCCTCGCGCTGGCCCGCGAGATGCTCCAGCTGGCCGGCCTCGACGCCGACCCGGCGGCCGCGCTCGCCGATGGCCGCGCCCTGGCCGCCTACCGCGCGATGATCACCGCGCAGGGCGGCGACCCTGACGCACCGCTCCCGGTGGCCGCGCACACCCGCCAGATGCTGAACGCCCCTGCCTCCGGCTGGTTGCGGAAGCTCGACGCGTATGCCGTGGGCGTGGCTGCCTGGCGGCTCGGCGCTGGCCGGGCGCTCAAGGAGCACCCGGTCAACCCGGCCGCCGGGGTGCTCTGCCTGGCCAAGCCGGGCGAGTGGGTGGAGCGCGGCCAGCCGGTGCTGGAGCTGCGCACTGACGACGAGTCCCGGTTCACCCGGGCCGCCGAGGCGCTCACCGGGGCGATAGAGGTCGGCGCCGAGCCGCCCCCCGCCGCCTCGCCGATCATCGACCGGGTCAATCTGTGAGAATGGGCGGATGACTCCCACGATCGAGGAGATCAGGGCCGTTCCCAAGGTGCTGCTGCACGACCACCTGGACGGCGGCCTCCGGCCGGCCACCGTGGTGGAGCTGGCCCGGGACATCGGTTACGACCAGCTGCCATCGGAGGACGTGGACGAGGTCGCCCGGTGGCTGCGCCGCGGCGCGCACCGCGGGCACCTGAACCTGTACCTGGACGCGTTCCAGCACACGGTCGCGGTGATGCAGACCCCCGAGGCGCTGACCCGGGTGGCGGCCGAGTGCGCGGAAGACCTGGCCGCCGACGGCGTGGTCTACGCCGAAGTCCGGTTCGCGCCGGAACTGCACGTCACCCGGGGGCTTACCCTGGAGCAGGTGGTCACCGCGGTGCTGGAGGGCTTCCGGATCGGCAGCGCCGGGCGGGGCATCACGGTCTACGGCCTGCTCACCGCCATGCGGACGGCAGCGCGCTCGCTGGAGATCGCCGAGCTGGCGGTCCGGCACCGGGACGAGGGTGTGGTCGGGTTCGACATCGCCGGGGCCGAGGCGGGCAGCCCGCCGACCCGGCACCTGGACGCGTTCCAGTACGTGGCCCGGGAGAACTTCCACATCACCATCCACGCGGGCGAGGGCTTCGGCCTGCCGTCGATCTGGGAGGCGCTGCAGTGGTGCGGCGCGGACCGGCTCGGCCACGGGGTGCGGATCGTGGACGACATCCGGATCGGGGCCGACGGCACCGCCTCGCTCGGCCGGCTGGCCAGCTATGTACGGGACCAGCGCGTCCCGCTGGAGATGTGCCCGAGCTCGAACGTGCAGACCGGTGCGGCCCGGTCGATCGAGGAGCACCCCATCGGGCTGCTCCGCCAGCTGTCCTTCCGGGTCACCGTGAACACGGACAACCGGCTGATGAGCGGGGTCACCCTGTCCTCGGAGTTCCACCGGCTCGGCGACGCGTTCGGTTATGGCTGGTCCGACTTCGAGTGGCTCACCATCAACGCGATGAAGAGTGCGTTCGCCCACTTCGACCAGCGGCTGCGGATCATCAACACGGTCATCAAGCCCGGGTTTGCCACCGCGCGCGCCGCGAGCGATGCTGTGGTCCGGGTACACGGACCGAAAGTGGGGTAACCGGGCAGCGTGAGCGGATCGGTGCAGGCCAGGCCAACTGCGGCGGCGAGTCAGGCAGATTACTGGGCGGCGGAGATCGTCGGCTCGGACGGCGCGCTGCGCCAGGTGCTGCACGGCCTGCCCGGCACCGACACGGTCGGCGTGCAGCAGCGCGCGGCCGCGCTGGCCACCAGGTCGATCAAGCGCGAGGCCAAGCTGTGGGCGCTGGACGCGGCCATCCGGATGACCGACCTGACCACGCTGGAGGGCGCCGACACACCCGGCAAGGTGCGCGGGCTGTGCGCCAAGGCGCGGCGGCCCGACCCGCAGGACGCCGGCGTGCCCCCGGTCGCCGCGGTCTGTGTGTATCCCGACCTGGTCGCGGTGGCCCGCGAGGAAGTGGCGGGCAGCGTGGTGAAGGTCGCCTCGGTGGCGACCGCGTTCCCGTCCGGCCGCGCCTCGCTCGCGGTCAAGCTGGCCGACGTGGCGGACGCGGTGGCCGCCGGGGCTGACGAGGTGGACATGGTGATCGACCGGGGCGCCTTCCTGGCCGGCCGGTACGGCCAGGTCAGCGAGGAGATCCGGGCGATCCGCGAGGCCTGCGGTAAGGCGCACCTGAAGGTCATCCTGGAGACCGCCGAGCTGGCCACGCTGGACAACGTGGCCCGGGCGTCCTGGCTGGCCATGCTGTCCGGCGCCGACTTCATCAAGACCTCCACCGGCAAGGTCTCGCCCGCCGCCACGCCCGCCGTCGCCCTGGTCATGCTGGCCGCGGTGGCCGACTTCGCCGCCGCCACCGGCCACCAGGTCGGGGTCAAGGTGGCCGGCGGCGTGCGCACGGCCAAGGACGCGATCCGCTACCTGGTGCTGGTCAAGGAGACCGCCGGGCCGGAGTGGCTGACCCCCGGCCTGTTTCGCATCGGCGCCTCCAGCCTGCTCAACGACCTGCTCATGCAGCGCCGCAAGCAGCTCACCGGCGCCTACGCCAGCCCCGACTACTTCACCCTGGACTGACGGTGGGCCGTGCCACGATCGCTGCGTGACCAGGCCACGGCATCCAGTGAACGAATTAGAAGCTGTTTTACGCGAAGCTGAGGCGCGCGGCTGGCGTGTCACCAGGGATAAGCGATACTTCAATACCTGGCTCCGCTGGCGGTACGTCCGGCGAACTTCGAACCGATCCACGCGTAATGCGCGACCGCATCGCCGGTTAGCTGCCGTCGGGGTAGCCGCCGCGGTGGGAGACCATCGGGTAGTACGGCAGGGCGGCGGCCGGGTCGGCCAGTAGAGCCCCGGTCTGGCTGAGGTAGGGCGGGTGCGCCCGCTCGGTCTCGGCCGCCCGGATCCCGGAGATGGTCAGCCCAGTCCCGCCGACCCCGCCAGCAGTACTGGCTCGGGGTTGTCCGCCACGAGGGTCACTCTAGAGTCATCGGCAGGGGACATCACGGACCGGCCTGGGCCGGCAGGAGGGACAGCGATGGCGGCGGACAGGGACGGGTATGTCGATCTGCGCTCGGACACGGTGACCAGGCCGTCGGCGGCTATGCGCCGGGCCATGGCCGAAGCCGAGGTGGGCGACGACTGGTACGGTGACGACCCCACGGTCAACCGGCTGCAGGATGCCGCCGCCGAGCTGACCGGCAAGGAAGCCGCCGTCTATCTGCCGACCGGTACGGCCTGCAACCAGATCGCGCTGCACGCCTTCGCCCGGCCCGGCCGGTTCGTGGTATGCGAGGCCACCGCGCACGTCGGCGGCACCGAGGCCGGGTCGGCGGCCAGCCTGTCGGGGATCGCGTTCCGCCGGGTCGCGGCCCGGGAGCGCGGGCTGCTGGACGCCGACCAGGTCGCGGCGGCGCTGCTGCCCGACCCGTACGACGTGGACCTGGTAGACCTGGTCGCACTGGAGAACACGCACCAGGTGGGCGGCGGTTCGGTCATGCCGGTGGACAGCCTGGCCGCCATTTCCGGGGCGTGCGCCGCCGCCGGCACTCCGCTGTACCTGGACGGCGCGCGCATCTTCAACGCCTGCGCGGTCACCGGCACCGTCGTGGCCGAGTACGCCGGGCAGGTGAACGCGATGATGTTCTGCCTGTCCAAGGGGCTCGGCGCGCCGATCGGCTCGCTGCTCACCGGGGACGCCGAGTTCATCCGGGAAGCCCGCCGGCTGAAGGTCCTGTTCGGCGCGGCCTGGCGGCAGGCCGGGATGATGGCCGCGGCCGGCCTGGTCGCGCTGCGCGACGGGCCGGGGCGGCTGGCCGAAGACCACGCCAACGCACAGCGGCTGGCCCAGGGGATCGCGGAGACCATGCCGGGCGCCATCGAGCCGGCCGCCGTGCAGACCAACATCCTGTTCGTGGACGTCACCCAGACCGGCCATCCGGTGCAGGAGTGGCGGCAGCGGCTGGAAGCGCACGGGGTGCTGGTGACCATGGTGGCCGGCCGGCTGCGGATGCTGACTCACGCCGACGTCGCCCCGGCCGACATCGACACCGCACTGACCGCGTGGCGGAAGGTGGCCGCCGAACTGGCCGGGCCGGCCGCCGGGGATTAAGCCCGGCAATCGTGCCTCAGGGATTGCGCGCACTTACCGGCCAAAGACCCGGCAAAGCATGGTTAGCTGCCACCGGCGGCCGGGCTCAGCTCGGCAGCGGCACCCCGCTGGGCACCCGGGCCGGGCCCGGGCCGTTCGCGGCGCGCCCGGCGGCACCGGTACCGGCGGTACGGTTACCGGCGGCACCGGCGGTACGGTCACCGGCCGCACGGTCACCGGCTGGCTGCACGGTCAGCCCGGCCGTCTCGGTGAGGAACTTCCAGCCGCCCAGCGTGTCCCCGTTCGGGTAGATGGCGGTGCGCACCGTCGCCATCAGCTTGGCCACCGCGAGTTCCAGCGACTCCTGGTCGATGACCATCGACGCGGTGATCCAGCCCTGGGCCAGTGAGGCGGTCAGGTCGACCGCGGTCACCGCCGGGTCGGTCTCCTCGATCTCGGCGAGAGCGTAGGCGAGTGCGTCGAAGCGGGCGCCGTCGAGCGGGCCGCTGCCCTGCACCCGCATCTCGCCGTAGAACCTCATCGCCGTGCCCCTTGCCCAATACCCGTTAGCGCCCAAGCCTGCGCAGGATGCTAGCTCAAACCGGCCGGTGGCGAGCCCAACCATGACGAAGCCCTAACGTCGGGATGTGGGGTTGTGTGCGATTACGGGGGACATTGACCGGACATGTGCCGCGCAGTACGAAGGAGAAGGCATCCGTTGGCAAAAGGAGGCAAACGGGATGAAGAGCTTGATCCGCGCACTGATCGCCGCCTTACCACTCATCCCGCTGGGCCTGGTCGCCGCGGTGGCGGCCGCGCCTGCCGCGCAGGCCGAGGACAACGGGGTCGGGCTGACCCCGGCGCTCGGCTGGAGCAGCTGGAGCTTCATCCGGCATGACCCCACCGCGGCCGACATCGAAGCACAAGCCCGCGCCATGAAGACCAGCGGGCTGGCCCGCGTCGGCTTCCAGTACGTGAACGGGGACGACTTCTGGTACCAGTGCCCGGGCAGCCAGGGCCCGGACGTGGATCAATACGGCCGCTGGGTCATTGATAACAGCAAGTTCCCGGCGGAGGGCAGCGAGAACGGCATCCAGGCGGTCGCCGACTATGTGCATCACCTCGGGCTCAAGTTCGGGCTCTACGTCACGCCGGGCATCTCCAAGCAGGCGGTGGCGCAGAACACCCCGATCGAGGGCACCTCCTACACCGCCGGCCAGATCGCCGAGCCGTCGGTAGCCGAGAACAACTACAACTGCGGCGGCATGGTCGGCATCGACTACAGCAAGCCGGGCGCACAGTCGTTCATCGACTCGTGGGCCGACGAGTTCGCCTCCTGGGGGGTGGACTACCTCAAGCTGGACGGTGTCGGCTCATTCGACATCCCGGACGTGCAGGCCTGGTCGCAGGCGCTGCGCCAGACCGGCCGGCCGATCCACCTGGAGCTGTCCAACAGCCTGAACATCGCCGACGCCAGCACCTGGGCGCAGTACTCCAACGGCTGGCGCACCGGCGGCGACATCGAGTGCTACGGCTGCGAGACCAGCGGCACCAGCTACCCGCTGACCGACTGGGCCAACGTCGAGTCCCGGTTCAACCAGGTCGCGCAGTGGCAGCCGTACGGCGGGCCGGGCGCGTTCAACGACTACGACTCGCTGGAGCTGGGCAACGGCAGCAACGACGGGCTGACCCCGGCGGAACGGCAGACCCAGATGAGCCTGTGGTCACTGGCCGCCTCGCCGCTCATCCTGGGCACCGACCTGACTCACCTCGACCCGCTCGACCTGAGCTACCTGACCAACCGGGACGTCCGCTCGGTGGACCAGGACAGCATCGACGCGTCCCGGGTCGCGGACAGCGCCGTGGCCCAGGTGTTCGCCAAGACCGAGAAGTCCGGCGACGTGGTGGCCGGCCTGTTCAATACCAGCAGCCAGGCTGAGGTGGTCTCCACCACGGCCGCCGCCGTTGGCCTGCCGGCCAGCAACGCTTATCTACTGAACGATCTCTGGCAGCACCGGCTTACCGAATCTGGCGGGGCCATCGCGGCTGATGTCCCCGCACACGGGGTCGCGTTGT
The DNA here is from genome assembly GCA_963834705.1 of uncultured Actinomycetes bacterium. Lineage (GTDB taxonomy): Bacteria > Actinomycetota > Actinomycetes > Streptosporangiales > Streptosporangiaceae > RYN-230. The sequence continues at coordinate 66,452 of CAWICV010000012.1, read as the reverse complement.
TCCGGATCCGGCCGGTAGCCCGGGCGGTGGCAGGCCTGGTGCCGCCGAACACGACGCTGGCGAATCCGGGCTGGCCACGCTGACCGGGGGCCAGCCGGGCACGGCCACGGTCGCGTTCACTAACGACGGCGTCCAGCCGGTGCCGTCGGTCCGGCTGTCCCTGTCCGCCCCGGCGGGCTGGACGGTGACCCCGGGTTCGGCGTCGCTGGGGCCGGTGGCACCGGGGGCGACCGTGCAGGCGAAATTCAGCGTCACCGCACCGGCGCCCCCGGCAGGGGAGTTGTTCGGCAGCGGCAGCGTCACGGCGGACGCCAGTTACCAGTGGCTGGCGTTCAGCCAAAGAAAATCGGTAACGGTCAGCGTGACAACTACCTCGCCGGTGCAGGGCCCCTATCAGACGTATTCCTCGGCCACCGATGCTCCGGCTGCGTTCGGCCAGTCCGGCCAGCAGTTCGCGATCCAGGGGGCCGGCGCCGACCTGTACAGCGACGCCGACGCGTACAGCAGCATCTACCAGCCGGGCGTGGTGGGCAGCACGGCCACGGTCCAGACCGAGGTCACCGCGCAGCAGAATATGACCGGTTACGCCAAGGCCGGGATCATGGTGCGCAACGACATCACCGGTTCTGGCACGTCCCCGGAGGGGGTGATCCTGTTCGAGTCGCCGTCCGGCGGCATCCAGCTGGAGTGGGATAACAACGGCGGGAACTTCATCGACGCGGTGACCCCGGCCAACGGCATCATTCCGGAGAGCCTGCCGGTCTACCTGGAACTGGTCCGCAACGGGTCCAGCTACACCGGCTACTACTCCTACGACGGCACGTCCTGGCTGGAGGTGGGCAGCGCCACGGTGACCGGGCAGGCGGCCACCCAGGACGCCGGCCTGTTCCTCACCTCGCACGCGGCCGGGCAGCCTGGCCAGGCCACATTCAAGGGCTTCATTCTGAACGCCAGTGCCGCCACGCCGCCGCTGGCCACCTCGTACGAGGCCGAGGCGGCGGCCAACACGATCGCCGGCGGGGCCGGTGTGGCCGCATGCTCTACGTGCTCGGGCGGGGAGAAGGTCGGCTTCGTCGGGGCAGGCGGCACGCTCACCTTCAGCGGCGTGTCCGTGCCCAGCACCGGGACGTACCAGGTGACGATCGCCTACCTGGACGGCTCGGCGCCCGGCCGGCAGGCCGACGTGAGCGTGAACGGCGGCCCGGCCCAGCTGGTCCAGTTCACCCCGACCGGCAGCTTCAGCACGGTGGGCACGATGACCGTCCCGCTGGCGCTGACCGCCGGGAACAACACGATCGAGTTCGGCAACCCGTCTGCCTTCGCGCCCGACTTCGACCGCATCATCGTCGGCGCCGCGCCGTCCTGACGGCGGTTCCTCGTTAGCGCGGTGAGTTTGCGGTCACCGGTGACCGCAAACTCACCGCGCTGATGCGGGAGCGGGGTGCAGCAGGGCGGGAGCGGGGTACAGCAGGGCGGCGACGGCGGCGCGCAGGGCGGCGGCGCCGGCCAGCGCATCGGTGCTGTCGATGAACTGGTCCACGGCGCCGGCCATGGGCAGCGCGCGGATGGCCGGGTCGGTGATGGCCTCGTGCAGCGCGGTGGCGAACCGGCCGCTGTCCAGGACCTGGTAGGGCCGGTCCCAGAACGGCCGCATGGCGCCCGGCACCGGCCTGGTCAGGCCGATCTGGTTGTGCGCCGCGGCCACCGCGAGCAGCGCCGCGGACAGGTGCTGCTCGCGGGCGGGCCAGCCGTCGGCGGCCAGCGCGGCGCGCAGCGGCGGTCCCACGGCCGGCCCGGCCGCCGACCGGCTGAACGCGGTGCCGAGCCACTTGCTGTACGGCGGGTAGCGGCGGTCCATCAGCAGGCCCAGCCGCATCAGGTCACGGGCCAGCCGGGCGGTGACGACCACCGAGCCGAGCTCATCACCGGCCTCGGCGCACCGGCCCGGAAACGGTTCTTCCTGGCTGATCCGCTGCCATTGGCAGGCCAGCAGGTAGCGCCAGATGTCCCGCGGGTACCAGGCCAGGCTGGCCCGGACCGGGGCCAGTTCACCCAGGCCATCGTGGAACACCGCGCCGCCGGCCAGTTCGGCCAGCCGCTGGCTAGGTGTGGCCAGCCAGTCGAGCGTGCTGATCCCGGCCCGCGGGTCGAAGCCGAGCTGACCGCGCAGCCAGGTGTCGAGGGCCGCGACCCGGACGTGGTGCCGGGCCGCGGCGGGCGGCTCGCCGCTGAGCGCGAAGCGGACCGGGTAGCCGCGGAAGCTGTCCGGCAGCCGACCGCCCAGCGCCACCGGGATCTCATCCGCTTCGGCGCTGGGCGTGCCCGCGGCCAGCAGGAGCTGCAGCCGCGGGCCCCAGTCGTGGTCGGTGGACCGTTCGCTGTCGAGGCCGAGCACCTCGGAGCCCGGGCCGAGCAGCGCCGCCGAATAGCGCAGCCCGGGAAACAGTTCGTCTAGCAGCGGCCGGACCGCGTCCGCGTAGAACTGCCCGGCCAGCTCCAGCCCGGGCAGGAACACCGTCCCCATCCCGCCGATCCTGCCCGCGTGGCCGGGCCCCGTGCAGCTGGTTTTCTGGCCGGCTAAGGCCTGTCCCGTAGATCTTGGCCGTCGCGAGCGGTCATCCGTGAAGGGGGATGGGGAGGTGGGCGGGGGATCGCGGAGGAGGAGCCCATAGCGGAGCTACGGGCGACGACGACAACGCAGCGAGGCGCCCTCCGGGGACCGCGCAGCAGGCTAAAGATCTACGGGACAGGGCTTGGTGAGCAGCCGGTCCGGGGTGATCGGCAGGTCGCGGATCCGGCACCCGGTGGCGTGGTACACCGCGTTGGCCAGCGCGGCCGCGGTCCCGACGATGCCGATCTCGCCGATGCCCTTGCTGCCCATCGGGTTGAGGTGCGGGTCGTCCTCGTCGATCCAGGCCGCCTCGATGTCGGCTACATCGGCGCAGGCCGCGATGTGGTACTGGGCCAGGTCGTGGTTGAGGAACTGGCCGGACGCCTCGTCCAGCACGGTCTGCTCCATCAGGCCCATGCCCAGGCCCATGGTCATGCCGCCGATGAACTGGGACCGGGCCAGCGTCGCGTCGATGACCCGGCCGACCGCGAACACGCCGAGCAGCCGGGGTACCCGGACCTCCCCGGTGTCCGGGTCCACCAGCACCTCGGCGAACTGCGCGCCGAACGCGTGCCGGGCGAAGCCGCTGTCCGCCTGGACATCCTCGGTGGTGTCGGCACGGCCCGTGGTGCCGTCCTTGCGCAGCTCCTCGCACGCCTTGACGACGGCCGAGCCCCACGACGCGGTCCCCATCGAACCACCCGCCAGGAACGCCGTGGGCAGTGCGCTGTCGCCGACTTCGACCCGGACCCGCTCGGCCGGGACGTCGAGTGTCTCCGCGGCGATCCGGGTCAGCGCGGTGCGGGCGCCGGTGCCGATGTCCGCGGCCGCGATCCGGACCACGAACCCACCGTCGTCGGCGGTCGCGGTGGCCTGGGAGGGCTGCCGCCGGGCCGGGTAGGTGGAGGCGGCTACGCCGGTGCCCACCAGCCAGCGGCCGCGACGGCGGATGCCCGGCCGCGGGTCACGCTCCGCCCAGCCGAAGCGGCGCGCTCCCTCGCGCAGGCAGCTCACCAGGCCGCGGGAGCTGAATGGCAGCCCGCTGTCCGGCTCGGTTGCCGGGTCGTTCCGCACCCGCAGCTCGATCGGGTCGATCCCGGCCGCGACGGCCAGCTCGTCCATGGCCGACTCCAGGGCGAACATGCCCGGGCACTCGCCGGGGGCCCGCATCCAGGACGGCGTGGGCACGTCCAGCCGCACCAGCCGGTGGGACGTACGCAACGCCGGCGCCTGGTACATCACCCGGCTGGGTGTCGCGGTCTGCTCGGCGAACTCGACCAGGGTCGAGCTTTGCTCCACCACCTCGTGTACCAGTGCGGTGAGGTGACCGCCCGCGTCCGCGCCGAGCCGCAGCCGCTGGATGGTAGGCGTGCGGTACCCGGTGAGGGCGAACATCTGCTGCCGGGTCAGTGCCACCTTGACCGGCCGCCCGGTGGCGCGCGCGGCCAGCGCGGCCAGGATCGCGTGCGGGCGGGTGGTGCCCTTTGACCCGAAGCCGCCGCCGACGTGCGGCGAGATAACCCGCACCTGCTCCGGGGACAGGCCGAGCACGCTGGCGATCGTGTCCCGGTCGGCCGACGGCCCCTGGGTCGAGTCGTGCACGGTCAGCGAGCCATCCGCGGCCCAGGTGGCCATGGCGGCGTGCGGCTCCATCGGGTTGTTGTGCATCGTGGGCGTGGTATAGCTGGCGTCCACGGTGACCGCCGCGGTGGCCAGCCCGGCCGTCACGTCGCCTTTCTCGGTCACGGCCGGGAAGTTGGGGTTGACCTTGTCCGGCGTGTACAGGCCGGGGTGATCGGGCCGGAGCCGGACGTCGTGCCGCTCCGGCCGGTAGCTGATCCGCAGTTCCGCAGCGGCCGCCCGGGCCTGCTCCAGCGTTTCGGCCACCACGGCGGCGACGATTTGGCCGCGGTAGGCGACGTCCAGGGTCTGGAACAGGGCCAGCTCGGGGCCGGCGTCCGGGCCGAGCTCCGGCGGGTCGGCGGCGGACAGCACGGCCAGCACGCCGGGCATGGCCAGGGCCGGCCCGGCGTCGACGGACTCGATCCGGCCGCGCGCGATCGCCGACTGCACCGGGTAGGCGTAGCCGGCCTCGCCAGCCGGGTATTCGTACGCGTACCGGGCCCGCCCGGTGACCTTGTCCGGTCCCTCGATCCGGTTCACGGCAGCAGCTCCCCTAGCGTGGCGGCGATCAGGTTCCGGGCCAGCGTGACCTTGTAGCCGTTGCCCGGCAGTGGCTGGGCTTCGACCAGTTCGGCGTCCGCGGCCCGGCGGAACTCCGCCTCGGTGGCTGGCGCCCCGGTGAGCGCCTGCTCGGCGCGGGCCGCCCGCCACGGCAGATGAGCCACCCCGCCGAGGGCCAGCCGGGCGGCGCGTACCGTCCCATCACCCGCCACGTCGAGGGCGGCGGCCACGGAGACCAGCGCGAACGCGAACGACGCTCGTTCGCGCACCTTGCGGTAGGTGGCCCGGCCCGGCGGCGGGGGTGGCAGCTCCACGGCAGTGATCAGGTCACCAGGCTGGAGCACGGTGTCCCGGTCCGGTTCGTCGCCCGGCAGCCGGTGCAGTCCCGGCATGGGGATGGCCCGGTCACCGCCGGGGCCGGTGACGTGCACCTCGGCGTCCAGCGCGGTCAGTGCCACGGCCATGTCCGACGGATGGGTGGCCACGCACTGTGCGGCGGCGTCCAGATCCGCGGAGTGCCCGAGGATGGCCAGGTTGTGATGGTCGCCGGCGATGGCCGGGCAGCCGGAGCCGGGGTGGCGTTTGTTGCACGGCTGGCTGATGTCCTGGAAGTAAGAGCAGCGGGTGCGCTGCAGCAGGTTGCCGCCCACTGTGGCCATGTTCCGCACCTGACCGGACGCTCCGGCCAGCACGGCCCGGGCCAGCACCGGGTACCGCGCCCGCACTGCCGGGTGCGCGGCCAGGTCGCTGTTCCGCACGGCCGCGCCGATCCGCAGCCGGTCACCGGCCAGCTCGATCCGGTCGTTACCGAGCCGGCTGACGTCTACCAGGTGGGCGGGCCGGGCCACGCCGAGCCGCATCAGGTTGACCAGGTTGGTGCCACCCCCCAGGTACATGGCGCCCGGCTGGAAGTGCTGCAGCGCGTCCGCGGTGTCCCGGGGCCGGGTGTACTCGAACTGCCTCATCCGGTGGCCCCGCTCACTGCCGCGCGGTCCGCGACCTGGCCGATGGCCGCCACGATGTTCACGTAAGCGCCGCACCGGCACAGGTTGCCGCTCATCCGCTCCCTGATCTCCTCCGGGGTCAGCGCGGGATCGCCGGTCAGGTCCCCGCTGACCGCACTCGGTCCGGGCTCGGCCAGCATCCCGGCCGCCGAGCACAGTTGACCGGGAGTGCAGTAGCCGCACTGGAACGCGTCCCGCTCCAGGAACGCCGCCTGGAGCGGGTGCAGCTGGCCGGCTGGGCCGAGCCCTTCCACGGTGGTGACCTCGGCACCGTCCTGGGCGACCGCGAGCGCCAGGCAGGCGTTGACCCGCCGCCCGTCGAGCAGCACGGTGCACGCGCCACACTGGCCGTGGTCACAGCCCTTCTTCGAGCCGGTCAGCCCGAGCCGCTCACGCAGCAGGTCGAGCAGCGACATGCGCGGGTCGAGGTCCAGGCGGTGCTCGGTCCCGTTGACCCGGATGGTGATCTGTCCCATAGGGCGGTGCCCTACCCGGACTGCATCCCGGCTAACGGCCTGGTGGGGTGGCCGGTCAGCCCTTGGTGAACGACTTGAGTACTTGCTCGCTGACGATGCCGCTGGTCAGCGAGGCCGCCTTGGTGCTGACCTCGGACTTGACCGGGCCGACGCCGGAGGCCAGCCAGGTGCGGATGTCCACGCCCACGCTGAAACCCATGACCTTCACGGTCATCGTCTCGTTGACGACGGTGGCCTGATAGGTGCCGGCCGGCACGTGCACGGTCTGGGTCCCCGCGCCGCGGGCCACGATGTGCGCGCCCACCGTCGTGCTGTGGCCGCCTTCGTTGATCGAGACGACGAGCGTGCTGGTCTGCGGCGTGCCGGACGCGAGCTGGGCTGTGCTCGGCCACACGATGCTGCCCGACTTTACGGTGATCGCCGTGCTGCCGACCTGGGTCAGTGGGACCGAGATCGAGCCATCGGGATGGATGACGTACGTCGACGTGGTCGTGGTATGCGGGAGGCCAGACAGGTCGTCCCGGCTCCGCATGGTGACCTTCTCGCCGCCGCCGGGCTGCGGGCTGACCGCGGCCACCTGATTGGTCACCGTGCCCTTCGTCGCGGTCACCTTCTCCTGGTACACCCAGGTGTCGCCGGCCGCAGCCGGGAAGATGGCCGTGCCGCTGCTGGCGGTGCTCCCGGAGGCGGCCGTGCTGGACCTGGTGCTCGCGGCTGGCTGGCTGGCCGAGCCACTGGCGGCGGACGTGCCGCTGCCCGATCCGGTGCTGGTGGCGCCGCAGCCGGCCAGGGCCAGCCCGGTGGCTGCGGCCGCGGCGAGCAGCGGCAGGGCGTGGGTGCGTGCGGAATTACTGCGGTTCATGGCTTTTCCTTGCGCGAAGAGATGCCGAAATAGTGGACGTCTCCGGCGGGGTATCGGTTCACCGGGTGAGCAGGGGAGCTGGAGGCGGCGGCGCCGGGCACGCCGGGCGAGACCGGCAGCACGGACTTCACCCTGACCGCCGGGCTGCCGCGGGACCTACAGCCTGTATCTGTCGGCGTGCGGCATCTCGTCCAGGACGCCGTACACCTTCACGTACTGACCTGCCTTATCGCCGCACCAGGTGCGGCGCGATACGTTAGCGGCATGGTTGACCAGGTAGTGGACGCCAGCCAGGTGTGGGACTACGCGCCGGCCCCCGAATCCACGGACATCGTGTCGATCGCGCCCAGCTACGACCTGTTCATCGGCGGGGAGTTCGTCGAGCCGGCCGGCGGCGGCCATTTCGCCACGCTGAACCCGGCCACCGAGCAGCCGCTGGCCGACGTGTCCCAGGCCACCGGGCCGGACGTGGACCGCGCGGTCGAGGCGGCGCGGGACGCGTACCAGGGCGCCTGGGGCAGCCTGCCGGGCCGGGAGCGGGCCAAGTACCTGTACCGGATCGCCCGGGTCATCCAGGAGCGGTCCCGCGAGTTCGCCGTGCTGGAGAGCCTGGACAACGGCAAGCCGATCAGGGAATCGCGGGACGTGGACATCCCGCTGGCCGCCGCGCACTTCTTCTACTACGCGGGCTGGGCCGACAAGCTGGAGCACGCCGGGTTCGGCCCGGACCCGCGCCCGCTCGGGGTGGCCGGGCAGGTCATCCCGTGGAACTTCCCGCTGCTGATGGCGGCCTGGAAGCTGGCCCCGGCGCTGGCCGCGGGCAACACCTGCGTGCTCAAGCCGGCCGAGACCACGCCGCTCACCGCGCTGCTGCTGGCCCAGGTCATCCAGGAGGCAGGCCTGCCGCCGGGCACGGTCAACATCCTGACCGGGGACGGCGCGGCTGGCCAGGCACTGGTCGCCCACCCTGGAGTGGACAAGATCGCGTTCACCGGTTCCACCGAGGTCGGCAAGGAGATCCAGCGCACGGTCGCGGGCACCGGCAAGAAGCTCACCCTGGAACTCGGCGGCAAGGCGGCCAACGTGGTGTTCGACGACGCCCCGCTGGACCAGGCGGTGGAGGGCATCGTCAACGGCATCTTCTTCAACCAGGGCCACGTCTGCTGTGCGGGCTCCCGGCTGCTGGTCCAGGAGTCGGTCGCGGACACCGTGCTGGACCGGCTGAAACGGCGGCTCGGCACGCTGCGGCTCGGCGACCCGCTGGACAAGAACACCGACATCGGCGCGATCAACTCACGGCAGCAGCTGGACAAGATCAACGAGCTGTCGGCCGCGGGGGAACAGGAGGGCGCGGAACGCTGGTCGCTGGCCTGCCCGATCCCGGACCGCGGCTACTGGTTCCCGCCCACGGTGTTCAGCGGGGTCAGCCAGGCGCACCGGATCGCCCAGGAAGAAATCTTCGGGCCGGTGCTGTCCGTGCTCACGTTCCGCACCCCGGAGGAGGCCGTGGCCAAGGCCAACAACACGCCGTACGGGCTGTCCGCGGGCATCTGGACCGAGAAGGGCAGCCGGATCTTCTGGATGGCCCAGCGGCTGCGCGCCGGGGTGGTCTGGGCCAACACCTACAACCGGTTCGACCCGGCCAGCCCGTTCGGCGGCTACCGGGAATCCGGGTTCGGCCGGGAAGGTGGCCGGCACGGGCTGGCCCCGTACCTGGAAGCCCAATACCTGACAGCCCAATACCTGAAAGCAGCGCGCCTCGATGCCTGACCGCAGTCGGCCGGCCAGGCTCGATGTCCGCAAGACGTACAAGCTGTTCATCGGCGGCGCGTTCCCGCGCTCCGAGTCGGGCCGGTCCTACCCGGTCACCGGGCGCCGCGGCGCACTGCTGGCGCACGCCGCGCGGGCCTCACGCAAGGACGCCAGGGACGCGGTGCTGGCCGCGCGCAAGGCGTTCCCCGGCTGGTCCGGCGCGACCGCGTACAACCGGGGCCAGGTTCTCTACCGGGTCGCCGAACTCCTCGAAGGCCGCGCGGCCCAGTTCACCGATGAAAGCGTTCAGACTGGAACAGGGCCGGCCAAGGCGGCGCAGCAGGTCGCCGCGGCCGTCGACCGGTGGGTCTGGTACGCGGGCTGGCCGGACAAGATCGGCCAGATCACCGGAGCGGCCAACCCGGTCGCCGGGCCGTACTTCAACCTGAGCGTGCCCGAGCCGACCGGGGTGGTGGCGGTGCTGGCGCCCGCCGAGGCCAGCCTGCTCGCCCTGGTCAGCGTGCTCGCGCCGGTCATCGTGACCGGGAACACGGCGGTGCTGGTGGCCAGCGAGCAGGCCCCGCTGGCCGCGATCAGCCTGGCCGAGGTGCTGGCCACGTCGGACGTGCCAGGCGGCGTAGTCAACGTGCTGACCGGGCGGACCGCCGAACTGGCGCCGGTGCTGGCCGCGCACATGGACGTCAACGCGATCGACCTGACCGGGGCCGACCCGGCCACCCGGCCGGATCTGGAGCGGGCCGCGGCGGACAACGTCAAGCGGGTGTTCCCGGCCGGCCCGGATGGGGTGCCCGCGGACTGGGCGGCCACCCCCGGCCTGCACCGGATGCTTGCGTTCCTGGAGACCAAGACCGTCTGGCACCCGATCGGCACCTGATCGCCCGCAACCGCCCGTAACCTGGGCGAGGCGAAGTGGACGGCGAGGCCGGCCTTAGCGCGGCCGCGTCCGGGAGGGCGGGATGAACGAACTGGTGGTCAGGCACGGCGATCAGCGTGCCGTGCTGCAGCCGGGCCAGGTCGCGTACGTGGGGCGCCGGGATGACAGCGCGGTGGTGGTGACCGACCCGCGGGTGTCCCGGGAACATGTCCGGCTCAGCTGGGGCGGACAGGGCTGGGTGCTGGAGAACGTGGGCCGCAGCGGGACGTTCGTGTCCGGCCAGCCGGTCGCGCAGTACCAGCTGGGGCGGCCGGTGGAGGCCCGGCTGGCCGTGCCGGACGGCCCGGCGGTGCGCTTCGAGCCGGCCCTGGTGCGTGAGGACGTGCCCGTCCCGACGGCCGACGCGCCTGCCGGGCCACCCGCACCGCCTGCCGGGCCGCCCCGGCCGACTGCCGGGCCGCCCGGACCGCCTGCGCCGCCCGCGGCGGCACCGCCTGCCGCGCCGCCCGCCGCGGCGCCGCCTGGGCACGCCGCGCCTCGTAAGACCGGCGACCCGCTGGGCGGGCAGCTCATCGGCGCGCTGCGCATCCTGGTGCCGATGGGCGCCTGGCTGCGCGACCCGGCCATGCGGCAGTGGCCCCGGCTGCTGGTCACCGCGTACGCGCTTGCCCCGCTGATCTTGCTCATCGTGCTGCAGCACAACGCCGACCTGGTCACGATGGGCTGGGTGTACTGCCTGTATGTGGCCCCGCTGTGGGCGCTGGTGTTCTGGTTCCTGATCCGGCCCGGCCCGCTGGGCCGGCTGCACCTGATCATCGCGACCATCATCATCGCCGCCGAATTCGTGCTGATCCCGGCGCTGACGCTGCCCTGGGAGCACGCGCTGGCCCCGCCGACCACCAGCCACAGCCTGGCCGGCTGGGTGACCGGGGTCGGCCTGCCCGAGGAGCTGACCAAGGCGCTGCCGGTGATAGTGCTGGCCATCGTCCTGCTCAAGGTCCGGCACATCAAGCTGGACGTCCGGATGTGGATGTTCCTGGCCACGCTGTCCGGGCTGTTCTTCGGCGCGTACGAGGCGTCCAAGGTCTACGTGCCCAACGCGATCCTGGCCATCGCCCGCGGCTCGGCGTTCGGCATCCCGGAGTTCGCCGAGCGGGTGTTCGTGGACGGCTTGCAGCACGCGCTGTGGGCGGGCATCGCCGGTTTCTTCATCGGCCTGGGCACCAACTACCGGCGGCAGCGGATCCCACTGTGGCTGCTCGGGATCGCCGTGCCGATGGTGCTGCACGGGCTGAACGACTGGATCCTGACCTGGCCGTCCATCTCGGCGGAGTGGGGATGGGTCCTGATTCAGGCGTTCTCGCTGTTCCTGTTCCTCGGCTACTCGGCGTCCGCCGCGGCCATCGAGAAGCGGGTCCGGTACACGCCGGTGTTCCGCGGCGACTCGATGCTGATGGACGCCTCGCAGTTCCGCGACCTCGTCCCACCTGCCGCCGGGCCCAGCCCGGACCGTCCGGCCGAACTGCGCTGAGGGCCGCGTCCCGCACTAACCCACATGAATGTTTCAGCGACGCACGTATGACCCAGGCGGGCTGGTGCGGGTGTGGCGGGTGAGGCTCAGATCTCGCCGAACAGGCGGTCGCCTGCGTCGCCCAGGCCGGGGATGATGTAGCCGCGGTCGTTCAGCCGCTCGTCCATGCCCGCGATCACCACCCGGACCGGGAGCGGCTCGTCGCCGGGGAACGCGCCGGCCAGCCGGTCCACGCCCTCCGGCGCGGCCAGCAGGCTGACCGCGGTGACCGACGCGGCTTCCCGCTCGGCCAGCATGGTGATCACCGTCTCCAGCGTGCCCCCGGTGGCCAGCATGGGATCGAGCACGAACACGTCGCGGCCGGCCAGGTTGGCCGGCAGCCGGTTGGCGTAGGTGGCCGCGACCAGGGACTCCTCGTCCCGGGCCAGCCCGACGAAACCGACCTCGGCGGTGGGCAGCAGCCGGATCATGCCGTCCAGCATGCCGATCCCAGCACGCAGCACCGGCACCACCAGCGGTTCCGGCCGGGCCATCCGGACGCCCTGGGCGTCGCCCACCGGGGTGCGGACCGTCACCGGCTGCACGCGCACTTCCCGGGTGGCCTCGTAGGCGAGCAGGGTGACCAGCTCATCGGTGAGCCGCCGGAACGTAGGCGAGTCAGTGCTCTCGTCGCGCAGCGCGGTGAGCTTGTGCGCGATCAGCGGGTGATCGACGACCAGAGTTTGCATGATCGGTAGTGTCGCAGGCCCCGGCCGGGCCCAGGCTGGCCGGCCGGTAAAGACGCGGTAATCCGCCATGCCAGCCGCGGTCTTCCTCGGCCAGCACCGGGGCGAGCAGCTGGCCCGGATCTTCGCCAGCCTGGACGTGTTCGTGCACAGCGGCTGCCACGAGACGTTCGGCCAGACCATCCAGGAAGCGGCGGCCAGCGGGCTGCCGGTGGTCGCGCCAGCCGTCGGCGGCCCTATCGACCTGGTCGACGACGGCATCACCGGCTACCTGGTGCCGCCCGGCGACGCTGCCGCGCTGGCCCGGGCGGCGGCCCGGCTGGTGACCGACCCGCGGGCCCGGGCGGCGCAGGGCCGCGCTGCCCGCAGCGGGTGCTGGCCCGCAGCTGGGCCGCTGTGGGTGACGCGCTGCTCGGCCACTACGACGCGGTGCTGGCCGGCAGCCAGGCCAGGGACACCGCACCCGGCGAGACGCTGTCCGCCGCCTGAGGTCAGTTCAGCAGATCCCTGGCCAGCAAGGCGAGGCCGTGTCCCCAGCTGGCCAGCTGCTGGGCCGGGAGGTAGGCGGTGCCGGACTTGGTGTGGTCGGCTATCGGCATGGCCAGGTAGCGTTCCCGGCCGCGCTGGTCGATGAGGTAGACGGCCGAGGTGTGCTGCACGTCGGCGTTCGGGTTGGGCGCGTTCACCGCGATGTGGTAGCCCTGCCAGACCGAGCGGAGCAGCGGCACCGGCCCGGTGAGGAAGTGCCAGTCCGGGATCGTCACCAGCCCATGCTCCTGGGAGTACGCGGCCATGGCCGACACCGACGTGTGGTACGGGTTCACGTTGACCGCGGCGAACACCACCTGGCCGGCCCGGTTGCCCAGATCGTGATAGGCATCCACGAACTCCTGGGACACCAGCGGGCAGATGTCGGTGCAGTGCGGGTCCATGAACTGCAGCACCACCACCTTGCCGCGCAGGCCGGCCAGGGTGAGCCGGTGGCCGTGCTGGTCGGTGAGCGTGAACCCGGGCGCCCGGGTGCGTGGCAGCGCGGACAGCGTCATCAAGTTGGCCAGGCTGGTAGGCATGCCCGCGGGCAGGCCGGACACCCGGGGCAGCTGCATGGCGGTGGGGGTATCGTGCCGGGCGACCAGGTAGGCCGGTATGGCCGCGGCCATACCGACCAGCACGGTCAGTCCCGCAGCCAGCAGGACGAGCCTGATCTTCACCGCAGCCACCTCCCTCCCCGCTGGCTGCCGAGCATAGCCTGGGCACGCTTCCACCCGGCCCGGCGCCGCCCCACCCACCTCCCCATCCCCCTTTCACTGGCCGGAATGGGCGGTGAATGTTTCGCGAACGGCCATACTTGTCTGGGAACGGCGGCCCGGTCCGGATATTCTGGCGCTGCAAACGGGTCGTTCCATGCTGAGGGGGTCAGGTGCCCGCTGGCGCACGGCCCGTGGTGGGCGGCCTGCTGACGACAGGCATGCTGGTTGCCGGGCTGTCCGGGTGCGGATCAGCCGCGGCCGGCAACGTGATCACGGTGAACACCGGCGGCTGCGGGACCGGGTGGCATCAGGTGCACGCCGGGATGCAGACCTTCCAGATCAGCAACTCCAGCACCGGCGGCGCGGAAGTCGATCTCATCGACCCGGCCAACGGCGCGATCTACGCCGAGGTGGATCAGGTCGGCTCGGGGACCACGGTGCCGATGCGGGTGGATCTGGGTTCCGGGCGGTACGCGTTCCGCTGCCTGATCGAGGACACCGACGCGATCACCGGGCCGGCCGTCCGGATCGGCGGGCACCTGCGCGGGGCCACCGCTATCCTGCCGGTCACCAGCGCCGACCTGCTCGTCCCGGCCAAGGAATACCACGCCTACGTGACCGCCGGGCTGGCCACGCTGGCCAGCCAGGTCGGCACGTTCACCCGGCTGCTCCGGGCCGGCCATCTCGGCGCGGCCCGGCGGGCCTGGCTGCCCGCGCACCTGACTTACGAACGGCTCGGCGCCGCGTACGGGACGTTTGGGAACTACGACACCCAGATCGACGGCCGCCCGGACGGGCTGCCCACGGGGGTCAACGACCCGGCCTTCACCGGCTTCTACCGGCTGGAGTACGGACTGTGGCACGGGCAGAGCGCGGCCGAGCTGGCCGGCCCGGCCGCGGCGCTGGACCGCGACGTGCGGGAACTGCGCACGCTGTGGCCGGGCATGGAGGAGGACCTGACCGGCCTCGGCCTGCGCACCCACGAGATCCTGGAGAACGCACTGGAGTTCCAGCTCACCGGGCACGACGACTACGGCAGCGGGACCACGCTGGCCACCACCAATGCCAACATCACCGGCACCTACGAGCTGCTCAGCATCCTGCGCCCGCTTCTGGTGCCGCGTTACCGCGGGCTGCCGTCCGTGTACACCTGGCTGGGCCGGCTGCGTACATTACTGCTGGCCCAGCAACAGCCGGCTGGCAGCTGGACGCCGGTCAGCCGGCTCAGCCCCACGCAGCGGGAGCAGATCAACGCGGCGGCCAGCCAGGCGCTGGAGGAACTCGCGCCGATCGCCGTCATGACCGAGCCGCGGAGGTCGTGATGGACCCGCGCGAGGACCGCTCCGATCGGGCAGCGCCGGAACCGGACGCACCGGCTGAACCGGATGCACCGGCTGAACCGGATGCACTGGCTGAACCGGCGCGCCGCTCGTTCCTGCGCGGCGCGCTGGGCGCCGGGATGACCGGCGCCGCCGGCGGGGTGCTGGCCGGGGCGGCGGGCGGCTATGCCTACCGGTCCGCGCAGGCCGCGCCGCCCGGGCAGGCAGTGAGCGAGTACGGCTGGTTCGGCCGGCTGCCCGCGGTCCCGTTCCACGGCATCCACCAGGCCGGCATTCTGCTCAAGCCGCAGCGGCAGACCCTGGTGGTGTCGTTCAACGTCACCGCAGACGGCCGCGGCGAGCTGGCCGACCTGCTGCGCATCATCACCGACCGGTCCCGGTTCCTGACCGCCGGCGGCACCCCGCCGCCCGAGGGCATGGGCGCCGCGCCGCCGGACTCCGGCGTGCTCGGGCCGACCGTGGTCCCGGACGGCCTGACGGTCACCGTAGGGGCCGGCCACACGCTGTTCGACGACCGGTTCGGCCTGGCCGGGCGCAAGCCGGCCGGGCTGACCGCGATGACCACGTTCCCCAACGACGACCTGGATCCGGCCCAGTGCGGTGGCGACCTGAGCCTGCAACTGTCCGCGGGCAGCACCGACACCGTGCTGCACGCGCTGCGCGACATCGCCAGGAACACCCGCGGCGGCATGCAGGCGGTGTGGCGGATCGACGGGTTCTCCAGCCCGCCCCGCCCGGCGGGCACCACGCCGCGCAACCTGATGGGCTTCATGGACGGCACCGCCAACCCGGACACCAAGCTGGCCGCGGAGATGGACCGGCTGGTCTGGGTCCAGCCCGGCACGGCCAGCGAGCCGTCCTGGACGGCGCACGGCAGCTACCAGGTGATCCGGCTGATCAGGATGTTCGTCGAGTTCTGGGACCGGGCCAGCATCCAGGAGCAGGAGGACATGATCGGCCGGCGCCGGGACAGCGGCGCCCCGCTCGATGGCAACAGCGAGTTCTCCCGGCCCAACTACGCGCTCGACCCGACCGGGGCGGCCATCCCGCTCACCGCGCACATCCGGCTGGCCAACCCGCGCACCGCGCAGACCGAGAAGAACCGGATCCTGCGCCGCGGCTGGAACTACGACCGCGGCATCGACGCGGCCGGCGACCTGGACATGGGCCTGGTCTTCGTCTGCTACCAGCGGCACCTGCAGCGCGGGTTCGAGACGGTGCAGGCCCGGCTGGTCGGCGAGCCGCTGGTGGACTACATCAGCCCGTTCGGCGGCGGCTACTTCTTCGCGCTGCCCGGCGTCCGGGACAGCCGCGACTATTTCGGCCGCGCCATGCTGGCCTGAGAGGTCAGTGTTAGCCCGGGGGACGACCCCCCGGACCCCCCGGGATCGCTGACTCGGCGGGAACCCGCCTGCGGCGGGCCCCCCTCGCCAGCCAATGGCACTTTGTTCGCTCGTCTGCCCACCTCCACCTCGCCGGTCGGCGTGATGACCGGCAAGAACATCGGTGACCTGCTCAACGCGAAGCACATCACCTGGGCTGGTTCCAGGGCGGGTTCGCGGGCAGTCTGGACGCCCCCGGCGGCGTGCTGGACTTCTACACCTGGCCGCACTTCCCGCCGGTCATCCTCAACCCGGCCACCGGTGCGGTGGTGAGCGGCGGCGGCTGGCAGGCCAGGAAGAGTTAGCCAGCGCCCGGCAGTCAACCCGTTCACCACTCGGCTGTGCTGTCGTTCGTCTCGCTACCACTCGACGAGCATCCACACCTCGGGCCGTGGCGTGCCGCCGGTGTCTACCGCGGCGAAGCCGCGGGCCGCTTCCTTGAGGTGAACCAGGGCAGCGTCCCGCTGGCCCGCCGCATGCAGCAGATCGGCCAGGTTGGTGTGCAGCGCGGCCAGCCGGTGCTGGTCGCCGAGTTCGCGGCCGAGGGCCAGCGCCTCCTGGGCCAGCGGCAGCGCGTCGGCCGGGCGGCCGCTCTCGGCCAGCAGCCGGGCCAGGTTGTTCAGCGCGGCCACGGCCGGCCCCCGGTCCGGCAGCTGGCGGGCCTGGGCCAGGCTCTCCCGCAGCTGGGCCGCTGCCGCCGCGGTGTCGCCGCGCCGGGCGGCCAGCATGCCCAGCACGTTCAGCGCCTGGGCCACCGCGGCCGGGTCGCCCGCCGCGCGGGCCGTGTCCAGCGCCTGACCGGCCAGCCGGGCCGCGTCCGCGGTGGCGCCACGGCGGTAGCCGAGTACGGCCCGGTCGGCCGCGATCCGGGCCTGGCGGCTGGTGTCCGCCTGGTCAGGCAGCTGGTCCAGCAGCTGGGCCGCCGCGGCCAGGTGCGCCTCGGCCAGCGCCCAGTCGCCCAGCCGGTGGTGCACCTCAGCCAGCTTGTGCTCGATGTCCGCCCCGATGCTCCCGTCCCCCTCTGCGATGGCGGCTGCCGCGGCCTCGAACTCGGCCAGCGCCTCCCGGTACCGGCCGAGCATGGTGGCCGCCTCGCCGAGCGCCACCGCCACCGGCACCGCCGGGTAGCCGAGCGCCGCCGCCTTGCGCAGGTGCTGGTATTCCTCGGCGTGCGCGTACAGCTCCCGGGCCCGCCCGGCGGCCCGCCACCACCAGTCCGCCGCCTCGCTGTCCCGGCCGGCCCGCTGCAGGTGCTCGGCCACGGGGGCGGCCCGGGTGGCGGCCGGGTCCCGGTCGTACCGGTGGGCCAGCGTGTCGGCGGCGCGGCCGTGAAGCAGCCGGCGCCGGGCCAGCGTGGCCGCCTCGTACACCACCGCGCGCAGCGCCTCGTAGGGGAACTCGTAGCTGGGCGGCCCGTGGCCGCCCGCCGGCGGCACCTCGGTGAGCAGGAACCGGCGGACGGCCTCGTCGAGCGCTTCCACCGTCTCCGCCTCGCCCCGGCCGCTGACCGCGCGGAGCAGGTCCGCGTCGCAGCCGCTGCCCAGCACGGCCGCGGTGGACAGCATCTGCTGGGCCGGCTCGCTGGCCGCCTGGACCCGGCGGCGGAGCAGCTCGCGGACGGACGCGGGCGGCCACCACCGCTCGGCCCCGGCCGCGCCAGCGGGCCCGGGCTGGGCCGCGCCGGGCAGCGCCGGGCCGGGCTGGCCCGCGCCGGAGCGCAGCCCCTCGACGTACTCCCGGACCAGCATCGGCAGCCCGCGGGTCTCGGCCAGCAACTGGCCCACGTCGGCGTCATGTACCCCGGCCCGGGCCAGCAGGGCACGGATCTGCTCCGCGTCCAGCGGGGCGGGCTCGATCAGCGTGCACCGGCCCGCGTCGGATGCTTCGCCGAGCGCGGCGCGTAGCCCACCGAGCCGTTCGGCATGGTCGGTGGACCAGCTCAGCACCAGCAGCAGCGGCCAGCCGGCCAGCCGCCGGACCAGGTAGCCGAGCAGATCCAGGGATGGCCCGTCGGCCCAGTGCACGTCCTCGACCAGGACCACCCCGGCGCTGCCCGGCGCCGAGCCGGCCGCGGCCCGCAGCGTCTCGGCGATCGCCGCGTACAGCCGGGTCAGCGCGAGCGGGCTGTCCAGCCGGGCCACGTCGTCCGGATAGTCGGCGGCCAGCCCTGGGCAGAGCCGCCCGGTCATCGCCGCGGCGTGCGCGGGCAGCCGGGCCGGCAGCTCCGGGCAGACCGACAGCGCTACGGCGAGCAGATCGGCCGCGAGTACGAACGGCAGCCCGCTCTCGCCGTCGTGGCAGCGGCCGTCCAGCACCATCGCCCCCGCCGCCTGGGCGTCCCGGCGGAACTCCCCGACCAGCCGGGTCTTACCGCACCCGGCCGGGCCGAGCACCGCGGCCACCTGGCCGTCCGCGCCCACTTCCCGCCAGGCCCGGTGCAGGCCGCGTAGCTCCGCGTCCCGTCCGACCAGCGGAAAGGACTCCGCTGCCGAACGCCAGCTGGGGGCGGGCCGGGCCGGCCCGGACCGCGGTGCCGCGGGGTGGCGGCCGGCTTCGCCGGCCGCTGTTTCGCCGGCCGCTGTTGCGCCAACCCCAGCGGCCGGCCCGGTGCCCGGTGCGGCCGGGGCCGTGGGCGGGGCGGGCGCTGGGGGGCCAGCCAGCCGCCCGGCCCGGACGTCGTCGTACAGCTGGGTGGTCTCCGGCAGCGGGCGCACAGCCAGCTCGGTGTCCAGGATGCGGACCAGCGCGCGGTAGGCACGCAGCGCGGCGGACCGCTGCCCGGTCCAGGCCAGCAGCCTGATCAGCGCCTGGTGCGCGGGCTCGTGCAGCGGGTCGAGGCTGAGCCAGCGGCGGGCGTGATCGGTCGCCCGGTCCAGGTCGCCCGCGGCGGCGCACGCCGCGGCCAGCCGGTCCAGGGTGCCCGCCAGCTGCTGCCGGAGCCGGTCCGCGGTGGCCGCCTGCCAGTCGTCGAACTCGGGGCAGTGGCGCAGTGCGAAGCCGGCCAGGAAGTCGTCCCGGTACAGCGCGGCCGCGCGGTCCAGCTGGCCTGGGTCCGGCCCGGCGGCCAGCGCCTCGAATTCGGTCACGTCCACCCGGACCCGCGTGGCGTCCAGCGCCACCGCGGT
Source organism: uncultured Actinomycetes bacterium (assembly GCA_963834705.1). Lineage (GTDB taxonomy): Bacteria > Actinomycetota > Actinomycetes > Streptosporangiales > Streptosporangiaceae > RYN-230. Next base: position 47,315 of record CAWICV010000012.1, on the reverse strand, counting down.
GCGGGTGACCAGTAACCCCGGCCCGGCCGCGGCCGCGGTGACCGACAGCGTGCGGCGCAGCGAGGCCCGGGCCCGGACCGCGTCAGCGTCCGGCCAGAGCAGCGTGGCCAGCCGCTCCCGGCTCAGGTCGCCGCGTGCCGTGGCCAGCAGGGCCAGCACGGCGGTGGCTTTCCGGGTGTCGAAGCTGACCGGCGCGCCGGACCGGGTGATCACCGGCGGTCCGAGCAGCGCGAGATCCAGGTCTCTCATGTTCCCCCCAGGACGGCAGAAGTCACCGTAACGCAGCAGCGTGAAATCCGCTGCCGATCCCGGCTTCGCCGTAACGATCCCGTATCGCCTGCTCCCTAAGCTGGCCGTGAGCTTGCAGAACTGGGGACTCGGAGGGGTGCTATGGCGCAACAGCTGGACCGGGCGGTCCCCGGCACAGCTCCGGTCGATGATGCGCCACCGGCCCCGGCGCCGGCTGAACCGCCGTCCCGGGCCTGGGCCCGGGGCTGGCGGCGGCGCCGCCCGGCCGACAGCAAGGCGCCGGGCGCGAGCACGCTGCCCAGCGTGGCCGAGGGCCCGCAGTTCGAGCTGGCCTCGAACGACCCGCTGGTCGGCTACCTGCTCAGCGCGGCCGGCGCGGTGGACATCCGCGGCCTGGACCTCGACTCGCCCGCACTGGCCACGCTCAAGCAGGCCGGTGTCGTGCTCACCGTGCCGCTGATCTCCTCCGGCAGCCTGATCGGCCTGGTCAGCCTCGGTCCGCGACTGTCCGAACGGGACTACTCATCGGAAGACCGCAGACTTCTGAACGCCCTTGCCGGGTACGCGGCGCCCGCCATGCGAGTGGGTCAGCTGGTCCGGCAGCAAAAGGCCGAAGCGCGTAACCGGGAGCGGATCGAACAGGAACTGAAGATCGCCCAGATCATCCAGCAGCAGTTCCTGCCGAAGGCGGTGCCGGACCTGCCGAGCTGGCATGTGGCCGCGTTCTACCGCCCGGCCCGCACCGTGGGCGGCGACTTCTACGACTTCATCGCGCTGCCGGACGGCCGGGTCATGTTCGTGGTCGGCGACGTGACCGACAAAGGCGTGCCCGCCGCCCTGGTGATGGCGAGCACGCACGCGCTGCTGCGCGGGGCCGCGCCCCGGCTGATCTCACCCGGTGCGGTGCTCGCGCACGTGAACGACCTGCTCTGCGCGGACATCCCGGCGCACATGTTCGTCACCTGCCTGGCCCTGGTGCTCGACCCGGCCAGCGGCAGCATCGTGTTCGCCAACGCCGGTCACGACGTGCCCTACGTGCGGACCAAGAGCGGGGTGGCCGAGTTGCGGGCCCGCGGCATGCCACTCGGGCTGATGCCCGGCATGGACTACGAGGAGAAGACCTTCCAGTTCCAGCCGGGTGACTGTGCGCTGCTGCACAGCGACGGGCTGGCCGAGGCGCACAACCCGGACCGGGAGATGTTCGGCTTCCCGCGGGTGTCCGAGCTGGTCGGCCGCGGGCCGTCCGGCGAGGAACTCATCGACCGGTGCCTCACCGAGCTGGCCGCGTTCACCGGCCCAGACGCCGAGCAGGAGGACGACATCACGCTGGTCTGCTTGCAGCGATCCATGTCCGCGGTGTACGCGGGGGGTGGGGAATGACCTCGGTGGCGCACCCGGCCGGCCGTCAGCTGGCGTCGTTCGCGGTGGCCAGCGAGCCGGGCAACGAGCGGGTCGCGCTGGCCCGGGTGGCCGAGGCGGTGGCGGGCTGCGGGCTGACCGGGGCCCGGCTGGAGCGGCTCAAGACGGCCGTGGCCGAGGCCACCATGAATGCGATCGAGCACGGCAACCGCAACCAGCCGGACATCCCGGTGGACGTCGAGGTCACCCTGGACGGCCCGGACCTCATCGTGGCCATCACCGACCGCGGCGGCGAGCACGCTCCTGCCGGGCCGGCCGCCGCCCCTGACCTCGAGCTGAAGCTGGCCGGCGAGCAGCCACCCCGGGGCTGGGGGCTGTTCCTGATCCGCAACATGGTCGACGCCATGCAGGTCAGCACCGACGGCCCGTGGCACACCATCCAGCTCATCATGCGGACCGGCGCGGGCGCACCGGTAGCCGACTTGCCGGGAGGCGGTCATGAAGAAGGTCTGTGAGGCGGCCGTGCACGCGGTGGACGGTACCGCGGTCATCGAGCTCACCGGGGAAGTGGACGGCAGCGCCGCCGCGGCGCTGACCGGCGCCTACCAGCAGGCGGTCGCGGACGGCACGGCGCAGACCGTGGTGCTCGACTTCGCCCGGGTGGACTACATCAACTCGACCGGGATCGCGCTCATCGTCAGCGTGCTGGCCCAGGCCCGGGCGCAGCGCCGCAAGGTGGTGGCCAGCGGCCTGTCCGAGCACTACCGGGAGATCTTCGACATCACCCGGCTGTCCGACTTCATCGAGGTCTTCGGCAACCTCGACGCAGCGCTACAGATGCACAGTCACTAAGGGTCATTAGAGGTCACTAAGGGAGGGGTAGTGATGGACGGACCGGTGGTCACCATGCAAGTCAGGCGGGTGGCGGACGCGGTGGCGGTGGTGGACATCAAGGGCGAGGTCACCGCGGGCTGTGAGCCGGTGCTGATGTCGGCCTACGAAGAAGCGAGCGGGCCCGGCACCAGCCGGCTGGTGCTCAACTTCGCCGGGCTGGAGTACATGAACAGTGGTGGCATCGGGATGCTGGTCACCCTGCTGGTCCGGGCCAACCGGCAGCGCCAGCAACTGGCCGCGTACGGGCTGAGCGAGCACTACCGGGAGATCTTCGAGCTGACCCGGCTGGACGAGGCGATCACGATCTACGAGGACGAGGCATCCGCCCTGTCCGTCGCGGGCGCCTGAGGGGGATGTCATGACTGAGGCAATGGACCCGGAGCGGGCCACCTCCGCGGACCAGATCGAGCTGAGCGTGCGCGAGGCGGCCGCCGCGGTGACCGCGGGAGATGCTGTCCCCAAGGACTTTGGCCGGTGGGCGGCCAAGGTGGACCGGCTGGCCGTGCAGCAGCGGGACGGGGTGCGCGGCACCAACGTGGCCGGGCGCCGGCTGACCGGGCCGGTGCAGGGGTTCGGCAAGATGTGGCAGAAGACCTACCGGCTGACCGTGCCTGGGGAGGTCACCCCGCAGCAGGCCATCGCCACCTGGAAGGCGCACTTCCCCGAGTTCTGGCCGGCCGGCAACCGGTTCGCCGGCGCGCTGACCGGGATCAGCCCCGGTGACGTGGCCCTGCTCGACCTGGCCATCGGCGGCGGGGTCAAGCTGTCCACCGGCGTGTTCGTGCTGTACGCGGACGAGGAGTCGTTCACCCTGATGACCCCGCAGGGGCACATGTTCGCGGGCTGGATCACGTTCTCCGCCGAACGCGAGGGCGTGGGCACGGTGGTCCAGGCGCAGGTGCTGATGCGGGCCAATGACCCGCTCTACGAGCTGGGCATGACGTTCGGCGGGCACCGCAAGGAAGACCAGTTCTGGGCGGCCACGCTGACCGCGCTGGGCGGCCGCCTGGGGGCGGCCCCGGGCGAGGCGGTCAGTACCCGGACGGTGTGCGTGGACAGCAAGCGGCAGTGGCGCCACGCGGGCAACGTCTGGCACAACTCCATGATCCGCAGCGTGTTCCAGACGGCGGCGGCGCCGTTCACCGCGCTGCGCCGCCGCGCGGGGCGCACCAGCTAACCGGTCGCAAGGGGGGACGACCGGTGGCTGGTGACACCGACGCGGTAGTGGTGGGCAGCGGCCCGAACGGGCTGGCCGCCGCGGTCACCCTGGCCGCGGCGGGCCTGCGGGTGCTGGTCATCGAGGGCGCGGCCACGATTGGCGGCGGCTGCCGCACCGAGCAGCTCACGCTGCCCGGGTACTGGCACGACGTGTGCTCGGTGGCCCATCCGCTGGCCGTCGCCTCGCCGTTCTTCCAGCGCTTCGGGCTGGCCGCACGCGGGGTCAGGTTCGCGTCCCCGGACGTGGTCATCGCGCACCCGCTGGATGGCGGCCGGGCCGCGGTGGTCACCCGGCCGGTGCCGGACACGGCGGCCGGGCTGGGCGCCGACGCCGCCGCCTACCAGCGGCTGCTCGGACCGCTGGCCGGCGACTGCGCGGACCTGGCTGAGCTGGTGCTGGCGCCGATCCGGCGGCCACCGCGGCGGGTGACCCCGGGCATCGCCGTGTTCGGTGCGCACGCGCTGAGTTCCGCGGCCGGGCTGGCCCGCCGGTTCCGCACCGACGAGGGCCGCGCACTGCTGGCGGGCGTGGCCGCGCACGGGATGCTGCCGCTGCGCCGGCCACCGACCGGGGCGGTGGGCATGATGCTGCTCGCGCTGGCCCACGACACCGGCTGGCCGGTGGCCGAGGGCGGCAGCGCGCGGATCACCGACGCGCTGGCCGCCGCGGTGACCACGGCCGGCGGCCGGATTGAGACCGGCTGGTGGGTGCGCTCGCTGGCCGAACTGCCCCCGGCCCAGGCGGTGCTGCTGGACGTCGCGCCGCGGTCCCTGCTGGCCATGGCCGGTGACCGGCTGCCCGGTGGGTACCGGAACGCGCTGCGCCGGTTCCGCTACGGGGCCGGGGTGTGCAAGGCCGACTTCGCCCTGTCCGGCCCGGTTCCGTGGCGTAACGAGGCGGCCCGGCGGGCCGGCACGCTGCACCTCGGCGGCACGTTCGCCGAGATCGCGACGGCCGAGACCGAGGTGGCCGCCGGGCGGCATCCCGAGGCGCCGTACGTGCTGGTCACCCAGCCCGCCGTGGCCGACCCGACCCGGTCCCCGGCAGGCACGCACACGCTGTGGGCGTACTGCCACGTGCCCGCCGGGTCGACGGTGGACATGACGGCCCGGATCGAGGCCCAGATCGAGCGGTTCGCGCCCGGCTTCCGTGACCTGATCCTGGCCCGGCATGTGCGGACCGCGGCCGGCGAGGAAGCGGCCAACCCCAACTACGTCGGCGGCGACATCGCCGCCGGGATGCAGACGCTGTGGCAGACCGTGGCCCGCCCGGTGCCGCGCTGGAACCCGTACCGGACGCCGCTGCCGGGCGTGTACCTGTGCTCGTCGTCCACCCCGCCGCTGCCCGGTGTGCACGGCCGGTGCGGCGAACTGGCCGCGCTGCATGCGCTGCGCGACGTGTTCGGTATCCGCCAGCCGCCGGATGTCAGCCCGGCCACGCCAGGCCCGGCCGCACTGGGCCCAGCCGCGCTGTTCGGGGAGCGGCGGTGACGGCCAGCCGGACGGCGCGGCTGCCAGTGCGCCGGCTCACCGCGCCGCGGCTGACGGCGCTGCTGCTGGCCGGCTTCATACTGCTGCTGACCGGCGTGGTCGTGGCCCAGTCAGTTACCGGGCACCCCGCCTCGCACCGCTCGGCCGGCGAGGGCACCGCACTGGTCCTGGCCTTGTGGGCGATCGCGGCCGTCGGGCTGGTGGTGGCCTGGCATCAGCCGGCCAACCCGATCGGCTGGCTGCTGCTGGCTATGCCGGTCAGCCTGCTGCTGACGTTCGCCGGCGATTCCTACGACCAGGCCTACCGGCCGGGCGGGCATGCGCTGCCGGTGCTGGGGCCAGCCGCGCTGGTCCTGGCCCAGCTGTTCTTCTTCCCGTTCATCGCGCTACCGCTGATCATCTGGCTGTTCCCGGACGGGCGGCCGCCGCCCGGCCGGTGGCGGTGGGTGCTGTGGGCCTGCCCGGCACTGCTGGTGCCCGCGCTGGTGTCCATCCTCGTCCTCATCGGCGAGGCGCTGGCCGCCCCGCACCTGCGCGTGCTGGCCGACGGCCAGCTGCCCCAGGTGGAGAACACGCCGCCGCTGGCCTCGATCCTCAGCCTGATCTTCTTCGCCAGCCTGCTGATCAGCTGGCTGTGCGCGCTGGCCTACCAGATCGCCAGCTGGCGCCGGTCCACCGGGGAACGCCGCCAGCAGCTCAAGTGGCTGATGAGCGGGGCCGCCATCTGCGGCCTGTCGGCCGTCGCCTCGTTCACCAGCAGCGCCGCGCTGTGGGAGGTGCTGCTGCTCGGCATCGTGGCCCTGCCGGTCTCGATCGGCATCGGGATCCTCAAGTACCGGCTCTATGACATCGACCGGATCATCTCCCGGACGCTGGCCTATACGCTGGTCACCGGGCTGCTGGTCGGGGTGTACGCGGGGCTGGTGCTGCTGGCCACCGAGGTGCTGCGGTTCTCCTCGTCGGTGGCGGTGGCGGCGGCCACGCTGGCCGCCGCGGCGCTGTTCTACCCGCTGCGGGCCCGGGTGCAGCGGGCTGTGGACCGCCGGTTCAACCGGGCCCGGTACGACGCCGACGCGGCGGTGGCCGCGTTCGCGGGCCGGCTGCAGGACGTGGTCGACCTGGACAAGGTGCGCGACGATCTGCTGGCCGTGGTGCGCGGTGCGCTGCAGCCGGATCAGTTGTGGGTGCACGTGCACGACGCGGATGCGGCCGCGGTCCGGGGGGCGGAGCGGTGAGCGGGCCGGCGGGGGTGGCTGGGTTGGCTGGGGCGGCTGCATCGGCCCGGGGCCGGCCGCTGGCGCTGCTGGCCGCCTGGCTGCTGGGCGGGCTCGCCCTGGCCCTGATCACCGGCTCGGTCGTGTTTACTGTGATCACCGGCAGCCTGACCGCGTCCTCGGACGGCGCCGTGCTGGCGCTGGCCTTCGTGTTCCTGGCCGTGGGCTTCCTGGTGGCGGTCCGCCAGCCCGCCAACCCGATCGGCTGGGTGCTCATCGCGACCGGGCTGGCCAGCGCGTTCACCATCTGGGCGTCGCTGTACACGCTGTATGACTTCAGCCGGGCGGGCGGCGGGCTGCCGCTCGGCCGCGCCGTGCTGTTCCTGGAGAACGCCGGCTGGCCGCTGCCCATCCTGATCGGCATGACCTCGCTGGTGCTGTTCCCGGACGGCCGGCTGTCCCGGGGCGGGCGCCGGGTGCTCGGTGCGTATGCCGTGGTCGGCGTGCTGGTCCTGGCCAGCCAGGCCACCGCGGCCTGGTACCTGGTCGCCCGGCCGCACCTGCGGATGGACGACGGCGGCGCGGTGATCGGCGTGCATCACCCGGGCGGGCTGGTCGGCTTCTTCAGCACCGGTCTGCCGGTGCTGGCCCTGGTCCCGTTCTGGCTGGCCTGGGTCGTCCGGCTGATCATCGAGTTCCGCCGGTCGGCGGGCGCCACCCGGCAGCAGTTCAAGTGGATCACCGCGGGGGCGGTGATCACCATGGCCGGCATCGTGGTCATGACCGTGGCCGAGTCGGGCACCAACTCGGCCGCGCTGACCAGCGTGGTGAACGTGGCCGCCACCTACGCCGTGGTCGCCTTCCCGCTCGGCATGGGCTTTGGCATCCTGCGCTACCGGCTGTACGACATCGACTGGATCATCTCCCGGACAGTGGCGTACACGCTGGTCACCGGGCTGCTAGTGGGCGTGTACGCCGGGCTGGTGCTGCTGGCCATCGAGGTGCTGCGGCTCGGCTCGTCGGTGTCGGTGGCGGTGGGCACGCTGGCCGCCGCGGCCCTGTTCAGCCCGGTACGACGGCGGGTGCAGCGGGTGGTGGACCGGCGGTTCAACCGGGCCCGGTATGACGCCGAGCAGACGGTAACGGCGTTCAGCGTACGGCTCAAGGATGCCGTCGATATGGGGGCGGTGCAGGCGGACCTGGCTGGGGTGGTGGGCGACACGCTGCGTCCTGCTCACCTGTCGATCTGGATTCAGCCCGGTGACCGGTAAGGCGGGTACGGGTCAGCCGGCCAGGGTGGGCACTCCGCAGCTGGCTGGATCCGTGGCGACTCTGACGAAGGCCCAGATGCCGTACTGGCTCACCGGGACTTCGTACTGGCGGTGCTCGAAGCTGACCGTGACGACCTGCCGCCCGTCCGCGCGCCCGTAGGCGTACCGGGCCTCGCCGATCTCGCCGCCGGTCTGCAGCGACCCGACATCGTCCAGCGGGCCGGCGCCGGACGAGGAGCCCGGCACCCACTGCCCGCTGTCCCAGAGCCACGCCTCGGCTTCGAGTTCGGCTCCGTCGCCGTTGCCGTCAACCAGCGCGAAGCCATAGTCGCTGTCACTGACCGCCGCGAGCACACGGACGTAGCTGGGGTGCCAGCCGCCCCGGGCCAGGACGTCCGCCGCGCGGAGGCCGGGGTGGCCGGTCTGGGCCGGTTCGGTCACGGCGGTTGCTCCCGCCGCGGGGCGGGTTCCCCGCTCTTCCGCCCTGGGCCGCGGCGGCTGGCCGGCCCTATCTCCTTGCGCTCGGCCGGGTAATCGTCGTACCACTGCTCGGCGGCGGGCTGCCCGCCGGTGAGCTGCCTGAGCCGGGCCAGCTCGGCCTCCAGCCGGCGGGTCTCCTCCTGGAGCTGCAGGACCCGGCGGATGCCGGCCAGGTTGAGCCCGTCGGCGGTCAGCGCGCAGATCTGCTGCAGCCGGTCGATGTCGCGGCGGGAGTAGCGGCGGGTGCCGCCCGCGCTGCGCAGCGGGTCGAGCAGTCCATCCCGTTCGTAGATCCGCAGCGTCTGTGGGTGCAGCCCGGCCAGCTCGGCGGCCACCGAGATGCTGAACAGTCCCCGGTCCGCATCCGCCCACCCCGGGTTCACCATGGCCACTCCCAATCGTGGGACAGGTAACGCAGCCCAAGCTCGGCCAGGATGGCCAGCCTCATCTCCTCATCGGTGTCCTCCCAGGCGCCCGCCGGCGCCCGGTGCGGGCCCTCCACCTGTACCGGCCCGGCCCACAGGGACGGCCGGGCCGGGCGCATCATTGGTGCCCGGCCGGCTGGCCGCGGCCGGGCCGCTGGGGCCGCGGTGGGCGGCCCGGAATTCCCCCGGCTAAGGGCCTGGTCATAGGCGGCGCGGCGGGCCGGGTCGCCCAGCACGTGCCAGGCGGTGGCCAGGGCGCGGAACCGGCCCGCAGAGGCGTCGTCACCCGGCCGCGAGTCCGGGTGCTCGGCCCGCGCCTGGCACCGCCAGGCCTGCGCGATCTCCTGGCGGGAGGCTTCGCGGGGCACCCCCAGCAGCTGGTACAGGTCCAGGCCGGGGCCGCCGGGTCTCGCAACGGCCATGACCATCACCGTCCCTTCGCCGACACTGGCAGGCTAGGTGACTTCAGCATCACGCAGCATGAAATCTTAGTCGAGGCTTGTCAGATAATCCACTGGCATGCTATATAAATGCGTGAGCGTGACACGACAACCGGCACTGGCGAAGGAGGCACCGATCATGCTCATGCGCACCGACCCGTTCCGCGAACTGGACCGGCTCACCCAGCAGATGCTCGGCACCACCGCCCGGCCAGCCGCGATGCCGATGGACGCCTACCGGCACGACGAGAGCTTCTACATCCACTTCGACCTGCCTGGCATCGCGCCTGAGTCCATCGAGCTGACCGTCGAGCAGAACGTGCTGACCGTCCGCGCCGAACGGACCCCAGTCAAGGCCGACGGGGCTGAGATGATCGTCGCCGAACGGCCTTACGGCATCTTCACCCGGCAGGTCTTCCTGGGCGAAACCCTCGACGCCGAGAAGATCGCCGCCGACTACAACGCTGGTGTGCTGACCCTGACCATCCCGGTCCACGAAGCGGCCAAGCCCCGCAGCATCCAGGTCACCAGCAGCGACCAGAGGCAGGCCGTCACCGCCTAGCCGCCAGCCGCTTCGCGGCGGACCTGCGCAGCGTCACGCGGTACACCGCCCGGGCTTCAGCCGGCCACGGGCGGTGTACCGCCGTACGGCCCGCAGACGTCATGAGGCAGGGCTCACCGGTCGAGTTCGCCGCCCGCCCACCGCACCGGCCCGGCCACGTATCCGGGATAGCCAGGCCGCGGATAAGTCGTGCGCCGCGGAGGGTGCGAGGAGGCCACGCGAGCCGGGCACCGCGGATTGAGCCGTACTGGGCCCGGCTGCCCTGACCTGGGTAGCCCTGACCTGGGCGGCACTGACCTGGGCGGCACTGACCTGGGCTGTGCTGGGCTGAGCTACGCCGCCGGGGCCGGGCCCGACGGAAGCCGGCTCGCGGCGCAGCAGCAGCATTGCGGCGTCGTCGTCCAGCGCGTGGCCGACGTGCCGGAGCACCTCCTGCTGCAGCCGGTCGAGCACCGCCTCCGGCTCCTGGCCGCCGGTGAGCGCCTGGTGCTCGGCCAGCGGGTAGAAGTCACCCGCGACGTTCCGCGCCTCGCTGACCCCGTCGGTGTAGAACAGCAGCTGGTCGCCCGGGCCGAAGGGGAGCGTGGTCACGTCGCGCGGGAACTCGGCCAGGTGCGACAGGCCAAGCGGCAGGCCCGGCATGGCCGGCTCGACGAACCGGCCGGTCCCGCCCGCGAACAGCAGCGGCGGCGGGTGACCGCAGCTGAGCAGCTGGATCTTGGACCCGTCTGAGCTGACCTCGGCCAGCGCCGCGGTCACGAACTGCTCGGCGGTGAGCTGGCGGGACAGGCTCAGCTCGAGCCGCTCCGCGATCACGGTCAGGTCGGCCGCGTCATGCGCGCACTCCCGGAACGCGCCGAGCACGGCCGCCGCCGTTTTCACCGCGATCAGCCCCTTGCCCTGGACGTCGCCGATGATGAGCCGGCAGCCGTCCAGCGCCGGTACCACCTCGTACAGGTCGCCGCCGATCTGCGCGTGCGACGTGGCCGACATGTACCGCACCGCGAGCCGGACCGAGCTCACCTCGTCCGGAATCGGACCCAGCACGACCTGCTGGGCGACCTCGGCGATCGCCCGCACCTCGGCCAGTTCCCGGGCCCGGCGGGCACGCAGCGTGCTGGCCATCACCGCGGCCACCGTGACGCCGGCCACCGTGGCCGAGTCGAGGGCGTAGTTCTCCCACGAGCCGATCATCTGGTACGCGGCCATCAGCGCGCACAGCGCGAACGCCACCGTGCCGGCCACCACCGTCTTACGCACGCCGCCGGATACGGCCGCGAACGCCGGGCCCAGGGCCAGCAACGGCAGCAGTTCCGAGCCCTTGTCGACCCAGATCGCGGCGATGGCCACGCCGGCCATGATCACAAAGGGCAGCGCGTCCAGTGCGTACTCGCGGGCCGACCGCAACGGCGGTTCCGGACCAGCACTAACCCGCGGGACATGACCCGGCGCGCGATCCCGGCCGGCCCTGCCCCGCCTACCCCGAAAGTTTCCCTGCGCTCCGAACAAAACCCCAGATCCCCGAAAGCGACAGTCCCCGTATCTGCCGCCTGATCCCCCGGGCCAGGTCGGCGAAAGCAACCAAAATGCTATCAGCAGTCACAGCCCGTTTCTGCCAGCGGCTCGGTCACCGCGCCCGGCACCGGGACGTGGCAGCACCTGGCGCTGACGTTCAACGGCCATTCGATCTCGGCGGCGATCAACGGGACGACGGTGGGCACGGTCACCGACTCGTCGTATGCGTCGGGCATGGTCGGCCTGGGGACCTCGGGCTACCAGACCGATCAGTTCGACAACCTGTCGGTCACCCTGGTCGGCTCGGCCACCCCCAGCGGGCCGATCGTCGCGGGCGACGACACCGCCGACTGCGTGGACGCCAACGGCGGGTCGAGCGCCAACGGCACCAAGATCGAGATGTGGGCGTGCAACGGCAACGCCAGTTCGCAGACCTGGACCATGGCCAGCAACGGCACCGTGCAGATCAACGGCAGCTGCCTGGACATCACCAACGCCAGCTACACCAACGGAACCCTGATCGAGGAGTGGGCCTGCAACGGCGGGGCCAACCAGAAGTGGCTGGCGGTGAACGGCGAGCTGGTGAACCCGGCGTCCGGTATGTGCCTCGACGACCCGGGCTTCAGCACGACGGAGGGCACTCAGCTGGACCTGTGGGCCTGCAACGGCGGATCCAACCAGCAGTGGTCGGTGCCCTGAGGTCAGCTCTGGGTGGCCTGCACCACGTCGGTGATCGCGTTGTACTCCTCGTTGCTGAGCTGCAGCCCGGCCGCCGCGATGTTCTGCGCCACATGGTCGGCCGACCCGGAGCCGGGGATCGGCAGCATCACCGGCGACCGGGCCAGCAGCCAGGCCAGCGCGACCTGCCGCTGGCTGACCCCGTGCCGCTCGGCCGCGGTGACTACCGGCACGAGCTGCTCGGTGCCCTGGATCGGTGCCCACGGCAGGAACGCCAGGTCCTCCTGGCTGCACAGGTTGACCATGGGCTCAGAGACCCGGTCGTTGACGTTGTACCGGTTCTGCACGGACACCATCGGGGCGATCCGCTCGGCTTCGCGGAGCTGGTCTTCGCGCACATTGGAGATCCCGATATGCCGGATCTTCCCCTCGGCCTTCAGCTCGGCCAGCGCGCCGATCGAGTCGGTGATCGGCACCTGCGGGTCGGGCCGGTGGAACTGGTACAGCGGGATCTGCTCCAGCCGGAGCCGGCGCAGGCTGCCCTCGCAGACCTCACGCAGGTGCTCCGGGCGCCCGTCCGCGGGCCACTGCCCCGGGCCGGGCCGGACCAGGCCGCCCTTGGTCGCGATGACCAGGCCGTCCGGGTAGGGGTACAGCGTCTCCGCGATGAGGATCTCGCTGACCTCCGGGCCGTAGGAGTCGGCCGTGTCGATGAAGTTGACCCCCAGCTCGACGGCCTTGCGCAGCGCTGCCCTGGCCTGCTCGCGGTCGGTGGGCTCACCCCAGATGCCAGGGCCGGTGATCCGCATCGCGCCGAAGCCCATCCGGTTGACGGTCAGGTCGCCGCCGATGTCGATGGTCCCAGCCGCGTCGGCCGTCGGTTGGCTCGCCATAGAAACCTCCTCGCACGGGATTCCAGCCTTTCAGCCCGGGCCGGGCGCTGCACAGCGGGGTGGGGGTATCCGCGCTCTACCGGGCCGCCACGGCCAGCGTGATCTCCAGCCCGGCGTCGCTAGCGGCTGGCCAGGCCGCTGGCCGGCGGGTGGGTGCGGCGCTCAGCCGCGGGCCAGCTCCTCGAGCCTGGTGTGCAGCTGCGGCACGTAGTGCTCGGACTCCGGTTTCATCAGCACGCTGCGCAGGATGCGGGCCCCGGCCGCGTCCGCGGTGATCGCGGGGTGGCGGGCGCCGAACGCCACCGCGTCGGCCCGCAGCGTGCTGACGAAGACCGGGTCCGGGCCGGCCATGCCCGCCTGCAGGATGCGCGCCGAGGCCTGGTCGATGTGCCCCAGCGTGGCCGGCTCGGTGGCCGGGAAGTAGCTCACGATGTCCAGCTCGGGTGCCTGGTAGAGGTCCAGCACCGCCGACTCGGCGAGCAGCGCCGCCCAGTCCAGCGCGGCCCGGCGGCCCGCCGCCAGGACCCGGCCGAGCCCGTCCGGGGTCGGCGGCAGCAGCCGGAACGTGAGCCACAGGGCCGCGGCCGCCGCCCCGGCCCGGGAGCACTCCAGGCTGATCTCGCCCAGGTGCAGCTCGTCGGAGGTGAAGTAGGTGTACGGGGAGTCGTGCAGGTAGAACCGCCCCACGCTGGGGTCGCGGAACAGCACCGCGCCGCAGCCGTAGGGCTGCAGCCCGTGCTTGTGCGGGTCGACCACCACCGAGTCGCACTGGGCGATGGCCCGCCACGGCGCCGCGGGCAGCCCGGCCCGGCCGTCCGCCCCGGCCAGCAGGGTGAAGAAGCCGCCGTAGGCGGCATCCACGTGGATCCGGACCTGGTACCGGTCGCGCAGCGGCAGGACCGCGTCGATCGGGTCCACCGCGCCCAGCCCGGTGCTGCCCGCGGTGAGCACCACGGTGCCGGCCCGGCCGGTGCGCAGCAGGTCCTCCAGCGCGTCCAGGTCCATCCGGCCCCGTGCGTCGGTGCGTACCGGGTATCCCTCGATGCCCAGCAGGTGGCACATCCGGCTGTGCGTGTAGTGCGCGTCGGCGCTGAACGCGACGCCCCGGCCCGGGTGCAGTTCCCGGGCCACGAACAGTGCTTCCAGGTTGGCCATGGTGCCGCTGGTGGTCAGGTGGCCCAGGTGGCTGTCCAGCCCGAACATGGTGGCCAGCTGGGCGGTCACCTCCCGTTCCATCCGTGCCGTGGCCGGGCCGCCGTCCAGCGCGTGGTTGTTCGGGTTGATCAGCATCGCGGTCAGGTAACCGGCCACCGCGGCCGGGTGCGGCGGCTTCAGCATCTGGCCCGCGTACCGCGGGTGGAAGAACGGGTAGTTGTCCGTCAGCCGCCCGGTGAGCTCACCGAACGCCGCGGCGAACCGCTCATCGCTGACCCGCAGCGACGGGTGCGGCTGGAATGAGCCGAAGCTGTCCGACCAGTCATCGATGGCGCATACCGCCTCGCCGAGCCAGTGAGCAAGATCCACGGTCGACAGCGTAGGGGCCGGCCGCGGTCAGCAGCGTGGTCAGTGCATCCTGACCTGGGCACGCGGGGCCAGCAGCCGGCTGGCCCCGCCCGGCCTGGCTTGGCTTAGCCCGGCTCAGTCCAGGCCGTCGCCGTGTTCCAGGATCTCCGCCGCGCCGCGGACCACGCAGCGCAGCGGATCGTCCACCACCACGACCGGGATGTCGGTGGCCGCCTCGATCCGGCTGGCCAGCCCGGGCAGCAGCGCGCCGCCGCCGGCCAGCCTGATCTTGCCGCGCACCACGTCCTCGGCCAGGTTCGGCGGGATGTCGGAGAGCATCTCGTGCACGCAGTCCACCATCGCGGTGACGATGTGCTCCAGCGCCCGGGCCACCAGGCGGCCCGGTATGTGCTCGACCCGGGGCGTGCGCCGCGCGGCGTCCACCCCGACCGCTTCCATCCACCCGGTGCCGTCCTCGGCGATGCCGAGCGTGGTCTTCAGGCTGCGCGCCGCGTTGCGGCCCAGCAGCAGCCCCAGTTCGGCCTTGACGGCGGCCACGATGGCGTCGTCCATCGCGTTGCCGCCCATCCGCAGCGACTCGGCCCGGACGATCTGGCCGCCTGCCACCACCGCCGCCTCGGTGGTCCCGCCGCCCACGTCCACGATGAATACGCCGGCCCCGGCGGCCAGGTCGAACCCGGCGCCCGCGGCCGCCGCCACCGGCTCGTTGACCAGCTGGACCGTGCACCGCGGCCGGACCCCGCCCAGCGCGGCCACCAGCGACCGGCGTTCCACCCAGGTGGCGCCGCCGGGCACGCAGATCACCGCCGACGTGCGCAGCAGCCCGCGGCGCACCTTGGCCCGGCGCAGGAAGCCCTGCAGCATGGCCGAGGCCGCCTGCAGGTCGGCGACCACCCCGTTGCGCAGCGGATGGACCACCTCGACGTTCTGCGGCTCCTTGCCGGCCAGCGCGTCCGCGGCCAGGCCGACGGCCGCGACGCGCCCATTGGCCCGGTCGATCGCGATGGCCGACGGTTCATCAATGATGAGGCCGCGGCCGGCCACGCTGACCAATGTGTTGACCGTGCCCAGGTCAATCGCTACCCCAGACCGCAACCGCATGGATCCGCCCTTGCCCGGAAAGCCAGAAGAAACCGCTAGTTTCCCCCAGTATTGTGGCCCCTGGCCACCTGCGGGTGAGATGGCGGCCGACTCGCCGGGTTCAGGTATGCCGAAAACCCCAGTTGAGGACCCTGGTGGCGTCGGCGAAGGCGGCCGTATCCACGCTGCGGGAGCTGTGCAGCACGACGCCGATCAGCAGCACCCCGTGGCGTTGTGCGGCGAACAGCAGGCAGTATCCGGCGCCCAGCGTGTTGCCGGTCTTGATACCGATCGCGCCCGGGTAGCTCGTCAGCAGCGTGTTGGTGTTCCGCCATTTGTAGGCGTGGTGCCGTACGTTTCCAGCCAGCTGGTAGCTGCGCTGGTCCACAAGGTTGCGGACCGCCTGGTACTTCATCGCCGCCACCCCGAGGGTGATCAGGTCGGCGGGCGTGGAGTAGGTGGTGTACTCGGTGGGGTAGGGCAGCCCGTCGAAGTTGGCGAAGTGCGTGTGTGTCATGCCGAGCGCCGTTGCCTCGGTGTTCATCTTGGCGATGAACTTGGCCAGCCCGGGGCCATAGGCCTTGGCCAGCGTGTAGGCGGCATCAGCGCCCGACGGCAGCAGCAGGGCCGCCAGCAGTTCCCGGGCGGTCAGCCAGTCGCCCGGGTACAGCCCGGCGTTGCTGGCGTCGTACTTCGTCACGTAGCCGACCACCCCGGCGGGCACCTTGATCCGCTGGGTCAGGTCGCCGCCCTGCAGCACCAGCAGCGCGGTCATCACCTTGGTGATGCTGGCCATCGGGCGCTCGGTGTTGAGCTGGCGGCTCCACAGCATCGTGCCGGTGCTGGCGTCTTCCAGTGCGGCCCCCTTGGCCAGCACGCCGCCCGGGTAGTGCGCGGCCGCGTCGGCCGGGGCCGCCGCGGTCAGCGAGGCCAGGGCCAGCCCCAGGGTTGCGACCAGGGCGCTCAGGCGGGCAGGCAGGGGCATGACACTCCCGTCGCTCAGTGACAACCACCTGCAGCCTGACAGCAACCCTCCGCGACGGCAAGCGGAACCCAAAGCGATCTCGTCCCAGGCCGTGCGTCCAGGCTGATGATCAAACGATTACTGCTGCCCCAGCGACACCAAACGTTTGATCATCAGCACTGGCCTGATCCGGCTAGCGGCGGATGGCGTGGCGGGTGCGGTAGGCGGCCACGTTGGTCCGGTTCGCGCAGGCCGTGCCGCAGAACCGGCGGGACCGGTTCTTGGACAGGTCCACATGCACGCCGTTGCAGTCCGCCGCGGCGCACCGGCGCAGCCGGTCCAGCTGCTTGGTCCGGATCACGTCGGTGAAGGCCATCGCCGCCTCGACCGCCATCCGGTCGGCCAGCGGGGCCTCGCGCGGCGTGGCGTGCAGGTGATAATCCCAGCCGTCGTGCTTGACCAGCTGGGGGAGCGCATTCGCCTCCCGGAGCAGCGCGTTGACCAGCTGCACCGCGCCGTCTTCGGGTAGTTCCCAGAGCTGGGCCAGCCGGGGCCGCAGCCGCCGGACCGCGTCGAGTTCGGCCTGGTAATGGGTGCGTGAGCCGGTCCACCGCCACTCCGCGACGAACCGGTCCAGGGCCGCCAGGTCAGGCAGCTCCTCGACGTCGATACCGGTGTTGACCAGCGCCGCGGCCGCGGTCAGCGCCACCTCGGTGTCATGGGCAAAAATCACTTTGACTACTTTCAGCTGGCCCGGGTACTGTCACTAGCATAACTACTTTTTACCACTTACGACCACGTGCTGGAGGGCCCCCGTGACCATCATCGGCCGTCGCGCCGCCCGCCCCGCGCACCAGGGCGCCGGCCTGGCCCTGGCTCTGCTGTCCGCGGCCACGTTCGGCACCTCGGGCACGTTCGGCTCGGCGCTGATCGAGGCGGGCTGGAGCCCGGCCGCCGCGGTGACCGCCCGGATCAGCCTGTCCGCTCTGCTACTGACCGTCCCGGCGGCGCTGCAACTGCGCGGCCGCTGGGCGCTGCTGCGCCGGGACGCGGTCCCGGTGGCCATGTTCGGCCTGATCGCGGTGGCGGGCTGCCAGCTGTTCTACTTCAGCGCGATCCAGCGGCTGCCGGTTGGGGTGGCGCTGCTGCTCGAATACCTGGGTGTGCTGCTGGTGGTCGGCTGGCTGTGGCTACGGCATGGACAGCGGCCGCGGCGGCGCACCGTGGCGGGCACGGTGGCCGCGCTGGCCGGGCTGGCCCTGGTGCTGGGCGTGACCGGGCACGTCCGGATCGACCCGCTCGGCGTGATGTGGGGCCTGCTGGCCGCCGTCGGCCTGGCCATCTACTTCCTGATCTCGGCCGCCACCGGCCAGGCCCCGCGCAACACCAGCACTGGCCGCACGGGCCAGGCTCCGCCCGAGCCGCTGCCGCCGATCGCGATGACCTGGGCCGCGATGTGCACCGGCACCGCCGCCCTGGCCCTGCTCGGCTGGGCCGGGCTGGTCCCGCTGACCGTCCGCACCGGCCCGGTGACGGTGCTGAACCACCGGGTCAGCTGGGTGCTGCCGGTAGTCGGGCTGGCCCTGATCTCCTCGGTGGTGCCCTACGTGGCCGGCATCGGCGCCGCCCGCCGCCTGGGCGCCAAGCTGGCCTCATTCGCCGGCCTGGCCGAGGTGCTGTTCGCCATCGTGTTCGCCTGGCTGCTGCTCGGCCAGCTGCCAACCACCATGCAGATCATCGGCGGGGTGTTCATCCTGGCCGGGGTGGCCCTGGTCCGGCTGGACGAGCTGGCCGCACCGCGCGGCACGGACTGGGAGATCACGGATCACTCCACCCCGTCGCGGTCCGCCCAGTCCAGCAGCGTGTCCAGCGAGTAAGCGGCATCGTCGATGCCCGCATGCAGGTCGCCCAGCTCGGCGAACCGCCCCGGCACGGTGGCGATGGTGCACTCCCGTGGCTGCACCGAGTCCACCTCGTCCCACCGGATCGGGGTGGACACGGTGCCCTCCGGCACCCCGCGCACCGAGTAGGCGCTGGCGATGGTGTGGTCGCGGGCGTTCTGGTTGTAGTCCACAAACAGCTTGGCCGGATCCCGGTCCTTCCGCCACCACACGGTGGTCACCTCCCGCGGCGCCCGCCGTTCCACCTCCCGCGCGAACGCGAACGCGGCCCGGCGCACCTCGCCGAACCCCCAGCGCGGCTCGATCCGCACGTACACGTGCAGCCCGTTGCCGCCGGAGGTCTTCGGCCAGCCGGTGATGCCCAGCTCGTCCAGCACTTCGTGCACGATGTGCGCCACCCGCCGGACCACCGCGAACGAGCAGGACGGCATGGGGTCCAGGTCGATCCGCCACTCGTCCGGTTTCTCGGTGTCGGCCCGCCGCGAGTTCCACGGGTGGAACTCCACGGTGGACATCTGCACCGCCCACAGCACGCTGGCCAGCTCGGTCACGCACAGCTCGTCGGCGTGCCGGCCGTACCGCGGGAAGAACACCCGCACCGTCTCCAGCCAGTCCGGGGCGCCCGCGGGCACCCGCTTCTGGTGCACCTTCTCGCCGCTCACCCCGGCCGGGAACCGGTGCATCATGCACGGCCGCTCGCGCAGCGCGCGGACGATGCCGTCGCCCACCGACAGGTAGTAGCGGGCCAGGTCGAGCTTGGTCTCGCCGCGCGCCGGGAAGCACACCCGGCCCGGGCTGCTGACCCGCACCGTCCGCCCGCTGACCTGCAGCTCCACCGCGTCCCCGGCCATACGCCGACGATAGACCGTGCCGCGCCGGAAATTTTTCCAGCCGTCCGCGTAACACGGCGGGCCGGGCCGGAGCTTGCCCCCGGTGAGGGAACCTCCTCGATGGGTCCCGGGCCATCTCTTCCGGCCTGGCCCATCTGGCGCCGCGTCCGGCTAGCCCGAGATCGGACGGCAGGGGCAGAGGTGGGGAGGTAGCCGCCGGGGACTGTACGTCGATTCCCAGATCACAGTCCCCGGCGCGCTCCCCTAGACTCCGTCCCGCCGATACAGCGCGGGAGGCCTGCCGATGACCAGCGCGGATACCCAGATCAGCGACATGCTGGCGGAACGCCCGGGCCTGCTGGCCGGCGCCAGCCAGCGCGCGCTGCGCTACCTGGCCGGGCTGGACCGCCGCCCGGTGGCGCCTACCGCGGCCGCCGTGGCCGGCCTGGACCGGTTCGACTTCGCGCTGCCGGACACCGGCCGGCCCGCCCCGGACGTGCTGGCCCTGCTCGACGAGGCCGGATCGCCCGCCACCGTGGCCAGCGGCGGCCCGCGCTACTTCGGCTTCGTGACCGGTGGGGCGCTGCCCGCCGCGCAGGCCGCCGCCTGGCTCACCGCGGCCTGGGACCAGAACGCCGCGCTCAGCGTCATGTCGCCGGCCGCCGCGCGGCTGGACACGGTGGCGCTGCGCTGGGTGACCGAACTGCTCGGCCTGCCCCCGGGCGCCGGCGGCGGCTTCGTCACCGGCGCCACCATGGCCAACGCCACCTGCCTGGCCGCGGCCCGGGACGCGGTGCTCAGCCGGCACGGCTGGGACGCGGCCGGCCAGGGCCTGGTCGGCGCGCCCCCGGTCACCGTGCTGGTCGGCGAGCAGGTGCACACCACCGTGCGCAAGGCACTAGGCCTGATCGGCCTCGGCCGGGACCGCGCCATCGTGCTTCCCGCCGATGCCCAGGGCCGCGTCGTGCCCCGCTCCCTTCCCATTTTGAACGCCAGTCCGGCGCTGGTCTGCCTGCAGGCGGGCAACGTGAACACCGGGGCCAGCGACCCCTTCGGGGACCTCATCCCGTGGGCGCACGACCAGGGCGCGTGGGTGCACGTGGACGGCGCGTTCGGGCTGTGGGCGGCGGCCAGCCCGGACCGCGCGGGCCAGGTGGCTGGGGCCGCCGCGGCCGACTCCTGGGCCACTGACGCGCACAAGTGGCTGAACACCACGTACGACTGCGGCATCGCGCTGGTCCGCGACCCGGCCGCGCTGCGCGCGGCAATGCAGGCCACCGCGGCCTACCTGCCCGAGGCGGCGGGCCGGGAGGCGATGAACCTGACCCCGCAGTCCTCGCAGCGGGCCCGCGGCGCCGAGGTGTGGGCCGTGCTGGCCTCGCTCGGCCGGGATGGGGTGGCCGGGCTGGTGGACCGGGCCTGCCGGCTGGCCCGCCGGTTCGCCGGCGGGCTGCGCGCGTCCGGCTGCCAGGTGCTCAACGACGTGGTGCTGAACCAGGTCCTGGTCGACTTCGGCGGCCCGGAGCGGACCGCGGCCGTGGTGGCCGCGGTGCAGCAGGACGGGACGTGCTGGTGCGGGCCGACTGTCTGGCAGGGCCGGACGGCCATGCGGATCAGCGTCAGCGCCTGGAACACCACCGCGGCCGACATCGACCAGAGCCTGTCCGCCGTGCTGGATTGCGCACGCCAGAGCTGAACCGGGAGACCGGGCCGGCCGGCCGCGCCGCCGCCATCCAGTACCCCCGCGACCACGACCTCGGCTAAGGCCTAGCCCGCAGCGTCCCAGAACCCGCACTGGTGCTCGGCCGCGAACGTGCCGGCCGTGATGGTCCGGGTCTGGCCGCCAGGGCGCAGCGACATCAGCCGGCCGCTGCTGTAGCCCGGCCAGCGCGGCTGGCCGCTGGCCTCGGGCGCGCCGCGGGCGGTGAACGCGCCCCAGTACCTGACCAAGCAGCTCGCCGACTGCCACCACCCCGACACCGGCGCCCAGCAGGCGCGCACCGAACGGCTCGCCGACGCGCTGCGGTACGAGCCGTGTTCGCCGACCTGCGAGAACTGGCTGCGCTACGGCATCGCTCCCAAGGATCCCAGGCCCGGCCAGGTGCCCGGCCAGTGCAGGGGCAAGGCTCACCGCCGCGAGCACCTCGGATACGCAGGCCGCCGCGTTCTGGTTTCCCGCAAGTGGTCGGGCAAGACACTCGCCGACCACCGCGGCGACCGTAAGGACTGGCTCACCGAGACCCTCGGCCTTCCGGTAGCCGACCCCGCCCGCTACCGCTGGGAGATCGTCACCCCGGACGACCATGACTACATGCCACCTGCCAGACGGCTTCTGCACGCCGTCGCTGACCGCCTCCACTGGGAAAACACCCTCGCCGAAGCCAGACGACGAGCCTAGGAACCTGTCCAAGCTCCACCCCAGGAGGCGGCGTGAGTACCAACGAGCACGGAGGAGGCACGGGCATGGCATCGCCGCCTTCCAGCCTGGTGCCCGTCACGCTGTTGCTGACCCCGGAGAAAGCCGCCGGGGCGCTGCGCGTGGGCCGGAGCAAGGTGTATGAGCTGATGCGCTCGGGAGCGCTCCGGTCGGTCAAGACCGGCGGCTCGCGCCGGATTTCGGCAAGCACCCTCACCGAGTTCGTCGCCGCACTCGAACGGGACGCGGCATGAAGCGCTCAGGTCGGCGGGGCAACGGTGAGGGCTCGATCTACCAGCTTCCCAACGGCCGGTGGCGCGGCTCGGTCTTCCTCGGCTACCGCGACGGTAAGCCGCACCGCAAGTACGTCACTCGCCGTACCCGTGCCGAGGTGGCAGTCGAGATCCGCCGTCTTCTGGAGGCGCATCGCCGGGGGCAGCTCGTCACGACCGGCAGTATGACGGTGGGGGAGTGGTTCGCCACGTATCTCGACCAGGTCGCCAGGCCGACGCTGCGGCCGCGCACGTTCGATCTGTACTCGGTCGATATCTCCCGGCACATTCTTCCGGCAATCGGCCGTCATCGGCTGGACAAGCTGCGCCCGGCACATCTGGTGGAGCTCTATAACGCGAAGGCTGCCGAGGGTCTGTCGGGATCCAGCGTCCGGCACATCCACGCGGTGATCCGCCGCGCCCTGAACGTGGCCGTCAGGTGGCAGTTGATCGCGGTCAACCCTGCGACCCTGGTCGATGCTCCCAAGGCCGAGCAGCATGAGGTCATCCCGCTGTCGGCGGCTCAGGCGCGGCGGCTGATCAGGGTTGCCGAGGATGATCGGATGGCGGCGCGGTGGCTGGTCGGCCCTCGCTCTAGGGCTGCGGCAGGGCGAGGCGCTTGGCCTGTGGTGGGAGGACGTAGATGTTCCGGCCCGGGTCCTGCGTGTCCGCCGAGCCTTGCAGCGCCAACGCGGCGGCGGCCTGGTGTTCACCGCGCCGAAGACTGCCCGGTCAAGGGCGGACGATCCCGCTCCCGGTCCAGCTCGTGCGCGCCCTGGAGGACCACTAGGAGCGGCAGGACAAGGAGCGCATTACCGCGGGCTCGCTGTGGCGGGGTAGTCCTTGCGTATTCACCACGCCAGTCGGTACGCCGGTCGATCCGCGGAACGACTACCGCGAGTTCAAGAAGCTGCTCGGCAAGGCGGCCCTGCCTCCGGTCCGGCTGCATGATCTGCGGCACACGGCGGCCAGTCTTCTGGTCGCTCAGGGTGTGCCGGCCCGGGTGGTCATGGAGATCCTCGGTCACAGCCAGATCGCGCTCCGATGAACACCTACAGCCACGTGGTGCCGGAGGTTTCCCGCGAGACAGCCGACCGGATCGCCGAGACACTCTGGCAGGACGATGAGGACCAGGCTGACGAGCCCGGCACAGCGAAGCTGGACGACGGCCAGGAGGACGACGAGTGGTAGCCGTTGCTGCTCGCATTGCTGCTCACTCATGGAAACAGGCAGCCGGTGCGCGTGGCCGGCTGCCTGTGATCTGGGCGGGAGCTGGTGCGCCGCCAGGGACTCGAACCCCGAACCCGCAGATTAAGAGTCTGCTGCTCTGCCAGTTGAGCTAGCGGCGCGTGGTGCCGGGCCATGCTATGACGTGCCGGGCTGTACGGCAAACCGGGAGAGGCCGGTGCCGCGCGGTGCCGCCTGCTGCCGGGGCGTACCGCGACATCCGAGCCAACATGGAGCGAACGCCGCTGCCGGAAGGTCTAGACCACCATGGCCGGAGGTCCGGGCCATGGCCGGCCAAGGTATAGATGCGGTGGACGAAATTCACGTTAGCCGTGCCCGGAGTCCGGCGGGAAGCGGCCGTCACGGTCGGTGATCCCTGCTGGCGTTGGACACAAACCGGTTGCTTGCACGCTACCCGGTACCTGCCCTACCACCACCGGACCTTCAAGCTGGGCTCGCCCGCGTTATTGAGCAGCATCCCTTGTGCCGGAATGTGGGTATCGCGGAATGCGCACCAGATAGTGCTCTGCTGTGAATACCCGGGCCGGGAATCCCCCGAGGCCAGTTGAGCAGAACCCTCGGGACCGGAACGGGTTGAGGCGCCCGGCGTGCGGACCCTCCTGCATCACCACGGCGAGCTGGTTCTCGATCTACACCGGGACCGCGGTCCGGGCATGGGGCCGAGCCGGATCAGGATGCGCCGGCTCCTGGTGAGGTCCATGTGCTGGTCTCCCAGGATCAGCCAGCCATCGCCCGGTACTGCGCGGGCCGAGATGAGCTGGCCACAGCTCTTGACCTCACATCGGCGCCGACCGACGAAGACCTAAGCCTCGATCCACCGCGCGTTCGACGCGAAAGGTGCCCTCTGAACTGGGACGATGGGAGTTGCTGAAGCTTCCACGTTCCTGGCCGAGAGGACACCTCGCAAGTGCGATTGTTGCATGATCTGCCGAAGATCCACGCGACGTTCGATGACCCGAATCTGGTGTCGCGGGCTGGCCTGGTGCCGGTGATGGCGCTGGCGCAGCGGGCGGGCCTGGCGGAGCTGGTAGAGGCGAATGTACGTATCGCCCCGCCGTGCGGGGTGAACGCCCAGGTCAAGGTGCCCGGGATCGTCGCCGGGATGACCGGCGGGGCGGACAGTATCGACGACCTGGACTTGGTGCGGCATGGCGCGATGCCGGCGCTGTTCGGCGGGATCCGGGCACCGTCCACGCTGGGCTCGTTCCTGCGCTCGTTTACCTGGGGGAACGTGTTGCAGCTGCGGAAGGTGAGCCGGCTGATGCTGGCTGAGCTAGCGCGCTGCGCGCCGCTGCTGCCCGGTAAGCAGACGCTGGCGTTCGTCGATATCGATTCGCAGCAAAAGCGGGTCTACGGCCACCAGAAGCAGGGCGCCGCGTTCGGGCATACCAAGATCCAGGGCAAGAGCCTGCTGGTCCGCGGGCTGAACGCGCTGGCCGCCACAATCAGCACTCCGCTGGGCGCACCGGTGATCGCCGCCACCCGGCTGCGCGGCGGAGCCCGGTGGAGCCGCCGTCACGGTCCGTGATCCCTGCTGGCAGTGGATCTCATCTGGCCTGGGGCGCCAGGCCCGCGCGGATGGGCACTCAGGAGGGCGGGCACAGGACGCCAGCGTCGCGTGGGATCGGTGGCCGGGTGCCGGGATCGGCTGGCAGCGTCCTTCTGCGGCCGGTCTTCGCGGCCGGGTGATTCGTGTCAGCCCCGGGCCGGAATGCACAATGGCCGGGGTCGCCCAGCAACGTGGAACCCGGACGGCGTGGCCGGGCATCTTGCCCGCCGTCCGGGAGTTCTTCTCACGGCGTGCAGCAAACTCGCTGTTGGTTCCAGGAAATGCCGGGCGGATTCCCGCACCAGCGGCCCGGCCCCTATCAGTGGCCCGCCGGGCGTGCCGGGCCGGGGCCGATACGGATGCGGCTTACCTGCTGTTTTCCGCCTCGTACTTTGCTGTGATACCGGCCGGGATACGGGCCGTCTACGTGCGGTTCGCGGTCCGCGACGCCGCCCTCATGGAGCTGATGTTCACGGGGCAAGAACGCTGTAGGCTCCGACGGCCCCCGGGAGGCGGCCGAGCGTGTTCGCCGTCATCGGCGACCTGATCGGGCAGGCCAGCAGGCCGGCGCACTCAGGGCCGAACCGGGCGATGGGGGCGGCCTCATCGTCCGGGCGCATCTGCCGGTCCCATCGTGATCCGGGACGTGCTCGTCGGTGACCAGGTGTTTGTGCGGCGGGTGTGGGTGATCCTGGAGGCCGAACCCCGATATGGATGTCGTGGCCGAGAAGGCCGAGGGGAGCGTGCCGGCAAGGTCGAGGTGCGGATCGGCAGCTAAGGTGGCCCACGTACCTGGCATGACAGTGGACCTACTCGTGGACCACTCTGCCTTATACGGTCGAGCCATGCGAACCCACAGGCAGCAGACGCAGCGATCGCATCCGAGGCGGCAGGACAGAGGGCTCCGGTGGTGAGGTGCGGATGGGCCTGGACGACTACGCTGTCGGCTGCTCCTGCGCACTCGCGCATCTGGATAGGCCGCGACCAAGGAACTGGATCGGGCCGGCTTTGGCCTCCGGCTGCGCGAGCTGGTCGACGAGCCCAGGCAGCGGCTCTGCGCGCTGTCGGCCTAGTGCCGGGCACCGCGACGTCGAGCCGGACGCCCAGATCTTCGGCGAAGCCCGCAGCAGAGGGCGAATGCTCCGACCCGAGGTCCAGCGAAAGGGCGGCTCGTTGGCGGGCATGACGCCCGCGGGAAACACCCGATCAGGCTGGCCACCGCACCCCGGCGCCTGGCAGCGCGCGACGGGCACACCCGGCAGGTCGATAACCATCGCCGGACAACGCAACCGCAATGGAGGACGCTATGTGGAGCTATGAACATGCCGTCGAGACCTCGGCGTCGCCGCAAGCGGGTCCGCTTTTCTGCGCGCCGCAAGGCCGACAGCAGCCGCAGGTTCACCTCCCGGGCGTCTGCGCCGTCCATGACGCCCTCCACATGCAGCCCGCCCGGGGTCTCGGTGACCGCCCCAGGCCCGAGCATCTGGGCAAGCACGGGGACAACGGCGGCCTGATCGTCCGAACTCACCTCACCAGTAAGCCTGAACTGAGTCACCAGCTCAGTCTGTCATGGCAGTCGCAGCCCGAGGCGCATCCAGCTGCACGCCGAACATGCCACCAAGCAACCGCCAGGCGGCAGAAGAGTGCGTCTCGAGTAGGAGGCGTGTGCGCCATCCCCAACCGAAGATCGCCATCAGGGTTGCCGCCCTTGCCGCCAGCGCACAG
This sequence comes from uncultured Actinomycetes bacterium, assembly GCA_963834705.1. Lineage (GTDB taxonomy): Bacteria > Actinomycetota > Actinomycetes > Streptosporangiales > Streptosporangiaceae > RYN-230. The sequence continues at coordinate 21,117 of CAWICV010000012.1, read as the reverse complement.
CCGCGCGTGAGGTGGCGATGCCAGTGTTCATGAGTCCCGTCCAGCCCTCTGGTGCGACGCTATGGACAAGGGGCACTCGCCGGAGCAGAGTTGCCAGGTCAGGCTGATCAGGAGGGGATTTGAGATGCCCAGGTTCATGGACTACCACAACGACTTGAAGCTCTCGCCGGAGGCTATCGAGCAGATAGCCCAGGGAACGCGGGACGGCGTTAGCGATCAGTTCGGCGTGCGGCAGATTGAGCTGTATCACAACGCCGACGGCAAGGTCTACTGCCTCTTGGAGGCACCAGACGAAGATGCGGTCCGCAGGCATCACGCGGCGCTCGACGTTCCCTGCGGCGAAGTACATCAAGTGGACAGCCTGCTCTAACGAGGGCGACTTCCTCGGCGCACTACTGACCTATTCGCGGCTACTTAAGACTGGTGTTAGGACCGGTGCCGGGCCAGGCTCGGTCCAGGTGCCCGGCGAGACGCTCGCATTTCGCGGCTGCCCACTGGTGTCATTGGTGTGGCTCTCATCTGGCTTGCGTTCTCGCCGGGCGCCGTGCGAGGAGAGGCTCAAAAGGGGTTTGCCCAGCTCGAAGTAGCGGTGCCCTCCTTGTGGTCAGCTTCACCGCCAGCAAGGGGAGGGCTCTATGGGCGTGATCATCGGCATGGACCCGCACAAGCGGTCAGCGACTATCGAGGTGATCGACGAGCGGGGCAGCGTGCTGGCGGCGGCCCGGTACGGAACTGACAAGGCCGGCTATGCGCAGATGCTCAGGGCCGGGCGGAAGTTCGATGAGCGCATCTGGGCGATCGAGGGCTGCAACGGGGCCGGCAGGCACATCGCGCACCGGCTCGTCGCTGACGGCGAGACCGTCATGGACGTGCCCGCGAAGCTATCAGCGCAGGTAAGGGTCTTCGCTACTGGCAATGGCCGCAAGACCGACCCGGTCGATGCGCACTCAGTCGCGCTGGCCGCGCTGCGGTCCCCGAACCTGGTCATACTCGAGGTCGACCCGGACCTTGTAGTGCTGGGCCTGCTGGCCGACCGGCGCGACGAGCTGGGCCGGGCCCGGACCCAGACCATCAACCGGATCCACCGGCTGCTGCTCGAACTGCTCCCCGGCGGGGCCAAGCAGTTCCTGTCCGCGGCACAAGCCCGGACCCTGATCGCGGCCATCAGGCCGCGCGACATCGTCGGCAAGACCCGCCTCGCAGCCGAGCTGATCACCGAGCTGGAAGGCATCGACCGCAAGATCAGGACCTGCCAGAAGGAGATCCAGGCCCTCGTCGAGGCCCAGGGCTCCACACTGCTCCAGCTGCACGGCATCGGCCCCTCCAGCGCAGCCCGGCTGCTGGCCGACGTCGGCAACATCCACCGGTTCACCAGCCGGGACCACTTCGCATCCTGGAACGGCACCGCCCCCCTGGACGCCTCATCCGGCCAGCAGCAACGCCACCGGCTCTCCCGCGCCGGCAACCGGCGGATCAACCGGGCGCTGCACATCATGGCCATCGTCCAGCTGCGCAACCAGACCGAAGGACGCGCCTACTACGACGCCAGGAAAGCCGCCGGGAAGACCTCGATGGAAGCCATGCGCTGCCTCAAACGGCGCCTGTCCAACATCGTCTACCGGCAGATGCTCCACGACCAGGACACCACCCGGGCGGCGGGCCCGGGAGGGCACTCGGGGACGGCTCTTCAATCCTGCGTGACCGACCTAACCCCAGACGTCGGCTCTTCGGACAAGCCACTTCCCGGACCCGCCACACCCCAGCCTAGAACAGCGATCACAGCTGCCTCTTGACACAAAGGGGAGCCAGATTCGGATGTTCTCCCGAAGCACGCCGATGCATAAACATACGGTCGGTCCGCAGTCCAACAGGGCGAGTAGCCGTGACTACCACACAGCGCAAAGGGGTCTTGATAACCGCGCGCCGAGCCGCCGATCTGCTCGGCTTCGGCGAGCCCGCCACCCCAGCCGCCGATCTGCTCGGCTTCGGCGAGCCCGCCACCCCAGCACGGGCGAGTGCAGATGGATCGATCTGAACAGCCCCGTGGGCCGTGCCCGCAGCCGACGAGCAGACGGATGCTGTTGCTGGGCTGTTTCAGGTGGTAATCGCTGGTGTGGCTGGCTGGAAGTGGGATTGCAGGCCGGTGATCATCATTTCGACGCCCTGCTGGAGGTGGGCGGCTCCGTCGTAGCTGGCGAGTTCGGGGGCCAGGGCGCGTAGCTGGGGAATTCGCGGCAGGGGAGGCGGTGCAGGCCGAGCCGGAGCAGGTCGTCGGTCTCGTCGGGGTTGTCGATGAGTTCCTGCAGTTCGTCGAGGATGTGGCCGTGCAGGAATCCGAAGAACAGGCGGTAGGCGTGCAGTGCGTCGGCGGGCTGAACCCGGCGCGGATGAGCAGTTCGAGGAAGTCTTCCAGGGGCCGCAAGGTGACTGGTGGCCGTTGCCCGAGGGGGCGGGTGAGGGGCCGGGTGACCAGCAGTGGCACCGCGTGCGGGTGGGCGAGGCGAGGGCCCGGAAAGAGGTGGCGAGGTCGCGGAGTTCCTGCCGCCAGTCAGCGGCAGCCGGATTGATGGCGACATCGCTGAAGATCCGGGGGGACCACTCACGCACACGTCGATTACTTCCGGGCCGACAAGGCCTGGGTCTACATCGTGCTGCTGACCATCGGCTACATGGTCAGCCGCGGCCTGGCCAAGTCAGGCAGCCGCGAGCATTACAACGGCTCCTGACGTCACGCCGCCCGCGATGTGTCTGATCGTGGAATCGCACGGTAACCGGCGGTGCCCGGTCCAACCAACGGACCGGGCACTGTCAATTATCCAGCCGGGCCGACAGCGAAATCAACCTGGCCGTCTGCTGCCGACAAATTAGAGACTCGGGACACTAGCGTGTCGCGGTGTGTTACTGGGGTATGCCTCCGGAGAGGGAGGGTTGCCTCTTTACGGCACCGCAGTTGTCCCCTGGGGGAATGGATGGCGGAAGGCCCGGCGGCGATTGTGCTGACGGCCGGGAAGATCAGGCCTGACTACCGGTCTGGTGCTTCTTTTCGGCATATCGTCATTGTGAATGGCACAGTGAAAGCCCTGTCGAACACCCGGGACGAAGCGGTGCGGGCAGCCGGGCCAATGGCGCGCTGGGTCGATCTGGGTTCTGCCTGTGCCGGGCCGGGCTTCATCGACACCCACGTCCACGCGATACAGGCGGCGGCGGACGCGCGGCTCGTCAGCGTGCGAGAAGTGACCACTGTCGCAGGCCTGCTGGCGGCGGTCCGGGAGGCAGCGCTGCGCCGTACGGCGGATGAGTGGACCGTGTCCGCGCGCAACTGGCATGAGTCCCAGTTGCATGAGGGCCGATTGCCGACAAGGAAGGAACTGGATGCGCTGGGTGTTCCCGGGCCCATCCTGTTGCGGCGAGGAAGTCACCTCGCCGTGCTGAATTCGCGCGCCTGGGCGGTGCTGGCCCAGCATGGTGAGGCCATGGAGGCAGGCGCCGGCGCGAACGTGGCGGGTGCCGTCAGCGACGCCCCCAGTGCGGCGCCCCTAACGTCGGACACCCTGATCGCGCGGGCTGTCCAGTTTGCAGGGCAACGCGGTCCTGCCCAGCGCCGCGAGGACCTGGCAACCGTGATGGCGCGCTTCAACGCGCGCGGCATCACCTCCATCAGGGAGGCCGGGGTGGACGCCGGTGAGCTGGAACTGTTCCAGGCGCTCCGGGAGGAGGGCAGGTTGTCGTTGCGGTGCGACCTGTTGTGGCGCGTTCCGGAAGGCAGCGAGCTGGGGGCGGCGCGCCAGCGGATACAGGGAATGCCAGCGGGTGACTTGGCGGATCCATATTTGCGCCTGGCCGGCGTTAAGGTGTTCGTGGACGGACGGATCGCGGACGCGGCTATCAGCTGGCAGGCAGCACCGGAGTACGCATGTGCGGAGCCCTTCCGGGTAACCCGTTCGGACCTGTGGGTCATGGTGCGGGAATCCCTGACGCGGGGCAGGGGGGTTGGGTGCCATGCCGTTGGTGACAAGGCGGTCCAGATGGTCCTCGACGTCTACGAAAGAGCGCTGGCTACCGGGCTGGCCCGGGAGCCGCGGCAGCTAATCGTCGAGCATGCCCTCAACTGCACGCCCGATACGATCCGGCGCCTGGCGGTATCCGGGGTGGGCGTATCCGCCCATCCGGGCATCGTCTACGAGTTCGCCGACGAGATGCGGCGTTATTGGGGCGCAGAGAATTCCGCGAAGGCAGCCCCGCTGCGCGACATGGTTTCGGCTGGCGTTCAGGTGGCGGCGGGCAGTGACGGGGATGTGCCCCCATTCGACCCGATGCGCAATATCTGGTTCATGGTGACCCGCACGGACCGTACCGGCGGGCTGATCGGGCCGGAACAGGCTGTAGCGCGGAGTCTCGCCTTTGACCTCTACACCCGCTGTGGTGCGGACCTCCTGGGAATCGCGGAGCGCCGGGGCGAGCTGCGACCGGGGATGGACGCCGACCTGGTTGCGTTCGCCACCGACCCGCTGTCGTGCCCGGCCGGGGCGTTGCCGGATACTGAGGTCGTACTGACTTTGCTGGCCGGCAGGCCAGTCTACGATCCGGCCGGGCTCATGGCGCGGGTAAGCACATAGAACCTGGGCTGTGGGGTGGCCGCCCGGCCGGGCCTGCCGCCACGGCGGCCCTCCTGCCGGGCGACCGCGGCGGAGGTTGGCCGTCATGGGCCAGTGCTGCATTCTTGAGCGTCATGTCTGCGGGCAATGTGGTCAGTGCAGGCACCGAGGAGTGGGAGGGGACTGGCCGTGGGCGAAGCGAAGGTCCTGATCAATTGCCACGTGTTTGACGGCCGGAGTCCTGACGTGCACCGTGACCAGTACGTTGTCGTCCGGGACGGCAACATCGCCGGTATCGGGCCGGCGGCCGCGGCGCGCGCGGCCGAAGACGCAGCAGTTGTCGACCTTCGTGGGTCATACCTGATGGCCGGCCTTTTTAACATGCATACTCACTTTGGCCTTGCGCTGCCGGGGCCACTGGGCGACTCGATCGAGGCCATGCCGCTTCATGAACTGGCGTTTTATGTCGCGGGCTGCGCGCGGGAAACCTTGCTCAGCGGTGTGACCACGGTCCGGTGCGTGGGAGAGAGCAAAGGCACGGATTTCGCGTTGCGGTCGGCGATCGCGGCTGGGCGCAGCGAGGGACCGCGTATTTTCACGGCCGGGCGAGCACTGGTCTGCACTGGTGGGCATGGGAATGATTCATCAATCACACTTGAATGCGATGGGGTCACTGGGTTTATGCGCGGTACGCGGGAGCAGATCAGCGCTGGCGCCGATCTCATCAAGGTCATGATTTCCGGTGGCATCGCCGGGGCGAACGAAACTATGGAGACGATCCCGCTTACACTGGGCGAGCTTGAGGCAGTGATCGTCACCGCTCACAACTGGGGCCGGAAAGTGACGGCTCACGCCGGCCCGGCGGAAATAATCGAAAAAGCGTTGGACCTTGGGCTCGACTGCGTCGAACACGGATACCGGCTGACCACTAATGCCGCCCATAAAATGCGTGAGCATGGCGCCGCGCTGGTCCCCACTCTTTCGGTGACCAGGTGCCCTGACATTTTCGAGGCAATGCAAGTGCCGGCCTGGATGCGGGAGCGGGCTCTTGGTGCTGCCCAGGTCCATGAGGAAAGTTACCGCATCGCCATTGAGGCCGGCGTCTCAATGATGCTGGGTAGTGACGTTCCGCCGTTCTGGAGGACCGAGGGAACTTCGGCCACCGTCCGCGAGCTCGAGCACATGGAGGCGTTCGGCCTGCCGCCGTGCGATGCGCTGCTCGCCGCAACCCAGGTGCCGGCCGAGTGGCTCAGAATCGGTGACGAAGTGGGAACGGTCGAAGTCGGGAAACGGGCGGATCTCATCGCGATGACCGAAGACCCCACGGCATCGGTGTCCGCGCTGCGGACGCTGCACTGGGTGATGAAGGACGGGGCTGTCTACCGGGACGATTCGTGGGTGAGATGAGCAGCGACAACCCACCGGCCGGGGGGAGCGGTGGCGCACCGGCCGGGGAGGAGGCCCAAGCCCATCGTGCACCGGAATCGGCACCGCTGTATGACCTGCGGGTGGTCGTCGAGCGAGTCGAGGGACGCTCGGTGTGCGGCATGCGGCCTGGTGACTGGTTCGAGCTCACCGAGAGCAGCCACCTGCGCACGCCTCCCGGCCGCTTCTTCTGCGTCTACGCACTCGCCGCGGTACTTCCCCTGCTCGCCGCGAAGCAGCGTCAGCTTCCCCCTGGAGACTGGCTAGAGCAGGATGTGCATGTTGCCTGTCCCGACCCGGACGAGCGCGTGATCATGCGGATCGAGCGGACCGGCGAGCGAACTGTCACACTTCACGAAGTGACATGACCCCCGGTACCGTCCGCGGCAGACGTGATCTGAGCATCGCCTTGCAATCGGACGAGGAACTGGCGACCTACGCCAGCCTTGCCCCCCGCATCGAAGAACTCGGCTTCGGGACCATCTCCGTCTACAGCGATCTGCTCTACCCCTCGCCACTGCTCCCGCTAATCACCGTCGCCCGCGCCACCCGCAGCATCCGGCTCGGCCCCGCCTGCCTGAATCCCTACCTGCTCCATCCGCTGGAAATAGCGAATCAGCTCCACATGCTCGACACTGTCTCGAACGGCCGCGCCTATCTCGGGCTCGCCCGCGGGGCGTGGCTCGGCGCCGTGGGAATCACCCAAGAGCGCCCGGTGCGGCGGCTGTGCGAGGCGGTGGAGGTGGTCCGCCACCTGTTTGCAGGCAACGACGACGCGTACCGCGGCGAGATCTTCCAGATGGAGCAGGGGACATGCCTCGCATACCGGCCATTGCGGAGGGAGGTGGACCTCATGCTGGGGACCTGGGGCCCGCTCGGCATGTCTTTGGCAGGTGAAATTGCCTCGGAAGTCAAGATCGGCGGCACGGCGAACCCGGCGCTGCTAGCGCCGGCGAAGAAGTCACTGGTGCACGGCGAGGTGCGTGCCCACCGGCCGCCGGGCGAGACCGGGCTGGTGTGCGGCGCCGTCACGGTAGTGGACGACGACAGTACCCGCGCCCGGCGCCTGGCCCGGGCTGAGGTGGCCATGTACCTGCCGGTCGTCGCCTCCCTCGACCCAGCGCCTGGCCTAGAGGAAGTGGACCTAGCCGCCATACAGTCGCTGGCCCGCGCCGGCCAGCATGACGAAGCCGCCCGGCTCGTACCGGACTCCGTCCTCGACCGGTTCGCCTTCTCCGGGACGCCGGACCAGGTCGCCGCGCAGGTGACCGCGCTTTTCGAGGCCGGTGCCACGCGCGTCGAGTTTGGGACTCCCCACGGCCTTACGGCAGCGCACGGCATCGAACTCCTCGGCCGGCGCGTTCTGCCCGCGGTCCTTGCCTAAGAGGCGCCATCTGGCAGGGCAGCCGTAGCCCGTTAACTGGGCCACGGACCCGACTTGATACATAGGTCCGCGAGCCCGGCGACGCGCCATAACTGCGTGCTCTGCGTTCGAGGGACTGAGCGAACTGCGCACCACGGAGCCGCGCCGAGTCGGCAGGGAGGCGCCGGAGGGCTCAGGCCGTTGGGCTCAGCCAAATTGCGGGCAGCCTCGAAGAGCCCGGGCGAACATGCGTCTTAGCGCAAGCATGCGAACAGGCAACGCGCGCTATTCCGGGTCGGAAGGTTGGTGCGTGGGCTGGTGCGGCGCGGCGGGCGGTGCTGGGTTGTGGTCAGGAGATGCTGTGCACGGCCTCGGCGACGGGGGTGTCTCCGCCCACCAGTTCGAGTGTCTGGTGGCTGGTACCGGGCTCGTGGAGCAGGGCCGCGATGACCGCGGCGACGTCGGCGCGGGAGACCGCGCCGGCTGGGACCGGCGGGGCGGCGAGCCGGACCCGGCCGGCCGCAGGATCGTCGGCGAGGTGTCCGGGGCGCAGGATTGTCCAGTCCAGGTCCCGGGAGCGCAGGTCGGCTTCGGCGGCGGTCTTCGCCGTGATGTAGGCAGCCCAGACTTCGTCGCGGCCGGCCTGCGGCGGGCTGCCTGCTCCCATGGAGGAGACCTGGACGAACCTGCGTACCCCCGCCTGCTGGGCGGCGTCGGCCATCAGCACGGAGGCTGCCCGGTTGACGGAGTCCTTGCGGGGGATGCCACTGCCCGGGCCAGCGCCGGCCGCGAAGACCACCGCGTCAGCACCGGAGAGCACGATCGCGACATCATCGGCTGATGCTGCCTCCAGATCGCAGACAACGGCTTCGGCGCCGGCCTGCTGCACATCGGCGGCCTGGGCCGGGTTCCTGATCAGCCCGACAGCCTGGTCACCACGCCCGGCCAGCAGACGCTCCAGCGCAAGCGCGACCTTCCCGTGCCCGCCCGCGATCACTACGCGCATCCCGCCAGCCTACTTACGCAGATCACCTGAGAAGAAGCCACGACTACACCCGCAGGCCGCATGATCCTCGGCGGGGACCGACTGACCCACGGAAGGGTGACAAGGTAGCAAGCCCTGCCGGTGCACATCATCGCGGCATGAGCGGGTGCCGGTCTCCAGGCGCGCCGGAATCAGGCGCGCCTGTGAATTGTCCCTATGTGAGACCAGAAGCCAGCCGTCCCTATGTGAGGATCTAAGGCAGGTAGTTGTGTTAGCTAACCAGGACGGAGAGTTATGGGTGAGACGGATCCGGCATCGCCGGAAGCCTCTATGCTGACAGTGGCTCTTGATGTGTCATCTGCGCAAATTCTCGCAGATCAAGCGTTGATCATCCAGGACCTTCAATTCGTGATGGATTGTTGCAAGCGGCTGCTTACCGAGCTGGCTAAGCCTGAAGACGATCGAGATGCGGTCGTGCCACAGGCGCTCTGGTCTGCGGCGCTAGTTGCCTATGCTCGCTGCTTTGGCAAGGGTAAGCGATTTGGGTTGTCGGCTGAAGATGTGCATACCCTGCCTCTTCGGGGCGAGGTGATCGAATATCATAAATGGGTGATCAAGGAGCGGGACAAGCTTACTGTGCATCCAGCGGACCCATTCGTGGCCACGAAGGTAGGAGCAGCTCTTTCCCCGCCTGACCACGCAGAGCGGCGGGTGGAAGGCATCGTGATTCTCTCTACCAGCCATGTGCTCGTAGATGACACCGGGGTACGCCAGTTGGGTGGCCTAGCATCAGAACTAGCCAACCAGACCGCCAAGAAGGCACAGGCTCAGCAAGACTTTGTGCTCGCGGATGCACAGCAGCTCAACAGAGACAGCTTGTACAAATTGCCGCCGCTTCGCATGCGCTCACCGACCGCCGACGCCACCGACGATACGTAATAGGCGGCCCAGCCCCTGGCTGCGGCGTTCCTCAATAGCAGATATCTACCGCGACGAGCTTGGGCGGCCGGTCAGGAACGATTCGGTGAGGGAAGCGAAGCGCGCTCCTTCCTGGAACAGGAACCCATGCCCGGCATCGGGGTAGAGCACCAGTCTTGACCTGGGGATGAGGCGGGCGAGGGTGTGGTCATTGGCGACCGCGTCGAGCTGGTCGTCGGTGCCGTCGGCGATAAGCGTGGGCACTGAGATCTTGGCGATCTTGCGTCCGGCTGGGTCGATGCCGTCCCACCACTTGGTTACGGCGCCCGCCTGAGCCGTTTTCGTGGCGGCCGCCACCGCGGGGGTGGCCGGGTATTCCGAGATCGCTGCCGTGAATGCGTTGTAGGCGCTGGCCTGGTTAGCTGGAAAAAGGCTGCTGGACTGGATTGCCGCCTGCGAGGGCACGACCGTCCCGGTCCCGGGGTAGGTGGCGCACAGTATCAGGCGGTGCACCTGGAGAGGGTGCAGGACCGCCAGGGCCTGGGCGATCATGCCACCCATCGACCAGCCCAGTACGTCCGGCCTGCCGAGGCCGAGGGTGTCGATGAGCGCGCTGGTCTGGCTGGCCATGGCGTCGATGGTGAGTGTCGCGGTCCGTTCCCCGGGCAGTGGCTGCGTGCGGCCAATTCCGGCGTTGTCGAACATCACCACCCGGTTGTGCCGGGCGAGGACGTGAACCAGCCGCGGATCCCAGACCTCCATGGTCCCGGCATAGCCCATGATCAAGACCAGCGGGGGGCCGGTCCCGACGACCCGGTACCCGACGGCGCCGAGCTTGGTGTGAGCGATTCGCACGGGCGCCGACACGACTGAGGCCGTTCCCGGTGCTGTCTCCGGTGAGGAGCCACACGCGCTCAGCGCGACGGGCACCGTGACCAGGCCCAAGACGATTCCTCGCCGCAACGCCCGCCAACCGTCGGTAGCCCTATCCAGATCCTTGGTCACTCAGCCATATTCCCACCGACGCCGCAGTATCGGCGCGATGCCTAACCGAGCGACATGGGCATGTGCGGATGTCTGGTCAGCCGACGGGGTCAGTAAAGACCCGGGAGCCGGTCTCCCGTTCACCGGGGACACGAGTGGCATCAAGGTCGAAGAGTCTCTGCTCGGCCTGGTCGGCATCGGGCACGCGAATGTCGAGATGCACCTGCCGGGATACGCAGGGTCGGGTCAGCGCCGGGACCCATTCGGTGACCCGCTGGAAAGCCAGCTCGCGAAGGCCGGGCTGGGACCTATGACCACCCAGCCGCCCGTGTCTTCGCTGACTGCCATCCCCAGCGCCTGGCACTAGAACCACGCGAGGGCGCGGGTCAGGACAGTCGATCACTGTCTTTCCAGGTGTCCGATCACACGCACGGCATGTCAGCATGCCAGCGGCGACCGGTTGCCCTCACCGCCAAGCTCGTTATGCATCGTGCACGCTGGGAGCCCTGTGAGTGCGTGCGCTGGCACCGGATGTGCCGTCCCCAGGGGCCCGATCGTTCGCAGCCCACAACGCTGGGCACAATCACTGAGGTGAGCGTGCAACTGAACCACACGATCGTCTCGTGCCGTGACCAGCAGCGGTCGGCGGCGTTCCTGACGGGGATCCTTGGGTTGCCGCCAGCAACCCGCTTCGCGCATTTCCTTGTGGTCGAGGCTGACAACGGCGTCTCGCTGGACTTCGCCGAAACCGCCGGGGCGATAACCCCCCAGCATTACGCCTTCCTCGTCGGCGAGGAGGAATTCGACGCGGCCTTTGGCCGCATCCGTGGCCAGGACCTGGCGTACTGGGCAGATCCTGGCCAGAACCAGCCCGGGGTGATCAACCGCCGGGACGGCGGCCGCGGCCTGTACTTCGAAGACCCTGACGGTCACCTGCTGGAGATCATCACCCGGCCTTACGGCAGCGGCAGCTAACCTCCGCCCGCCTGGTGCGGCCCTCGCGGACAGAACCTCCACCGACCGCCAGCCCACCGATTTGCGGCAGATCCGCGCGTTCGCACGGCGAGCTGCACTGCATACTTATGCGGGCTCCCTGGCTCGCCGTCGGCGCAATCTGGGCGAACGGTGAGCCGTGAGCCCGCTCGCCGAGCCGCTGTGCGCGGACGTCTGGTCGATGCCGGGCAAGACGCTGGCCGTCAAGATCTGGGTATCGTGTGCGCCTGTGAGCAGGCGGCGTGAGACGACCGCCGCTGGCATCAGCGCGCTGCGGCCTGGATAACCCGTGGCTGCGGCCGGGGATTCTTCTGCATCGGGTAGCGCCGTGGTCTAATCCGGTGCCGGGGATTTGGCGGGCGTGATGGTCGCGGCCCGGTCCAGGAGTGGCTGGCAGCGGAGGCTGTCGGCGATCTCGCGGGCTTCGCTGGTGGCTGCCTGGGCGGCTTCGGTGTCGTGCTGGCGGGTGAGGTGACGGGCTTGGTCGAGCAGGCCGTGGGCCAGGTGGTAGGGGGTGCTGTTCTCGCGCAGGCCGGTGACCGCGGCGGCGAGGGACCCGGTAGCGGCCGGGTCGCCGTCGCTGGCGGCCAGACGCGCGCGGGCCAGGCCACGTTCGGCCCGCTGCATCGGGGCCAGATGGCCGGGCTGGCAGGCGTCGAGCAGCGTGAGCAGCTCCCGGGTGGCGGCGGCATCGCCGAGCTCGTGGGCGGCGCGGGCGGCCAGCGGCCACGCCCAGCGCAGGAACTCGTGGCTGATCCCGAGGGCGCCGGCGTGAGCGAGCGCGCCACGGGCGTGGCGCAGCGCGTCCTGCGGCTGGCCGCGGGCGGCCGCGGTGAAGGCCTGCACGACGCTGATCTCAGCCTTGTCCTGGAGATCTTCGCTGACCCGCAGGTCTGCTAGTGCGGCCAGGATGGTCTCGGCGGTGGTGGTGTCGCCGCGCAGCGCCGCCAGCCAGCCACGGTAGCAGGCGAAATCATCATCACCGGCCAGCCCGTCGGCCTCGGCGGCCCGGGTGAGCTCGGCCTCGGCAGCGTCCCAGTCGCCCAGCACCAGCAGCGCCTGGGCCAGGTTGCCGATCGCAAACGACAGGTAGTCGCGGGCGCCGACCCGGCGCAGGTGCCCGGCCGCGGCGCGCGCCGCCTCGGCCGCGGCCGCGGGGTCGCTGCCCACCAGCACGTCGGCCAGGTTCACCAGCGCGCGTCCCAGGGTGAGGTTGTCGCCGGCCACGGTGGCCAGCCGGGCGGCTTCGCGGAAGTACGCGGCGGCCTCGGAGCGGTGGCGCCCGGCGAAGTTGAGGTAGAGCCCGCGGGTCACGAAGAGGCCGCCGAGCGTGCCGGGGTCCACGTCGAGGGCCTGGCCGAGGGTCAGCGCCTCGGCCGACAGCCTGCCGGCGTCGGGCGAGCCGGCGAACACCTCCAGCACCGCGAGCTGGTTCAGGGCGTGCACCGTGTCGGCGTCGGGTTCCGCGCGCAGTACCTGCACCGCGGCGGTGAGTTCCTCGCGGGCCTCGGTGTGGCGGCCCCACTGTCGCAGCGCCTGCCCGGCGGTGGCCTGGGCGCGGGCGGCGGCGCGGGCGTGGCCGCGGGCGCGGTGATCATCGCGGGCCCGGCCTGCGTGCGCGATGGCCGCGGCCCAGTCGCCGCTGGTGAGGGCGGCCCGCGCGGCCCGCTCCCACAAGCTCCCGGCCGGCCGCTGTCCGGTGCCAGGTTGCTCTTCGCCGGCGGTGGCGGGCTGGCTGAGCCGGGCGGCGGTGGCGTAGCTGGCGGCGGCCGGGGCCGGGGCGCCGGTGCGTTCGGCGCGTTCGGCGGCGCGGATGAACGCGCCGATGGCCTGGCCGCGGATCTGGCCCGCGTCCGGGTCATCGGGCGTGGCGTCCAGGGCGTCGAGGTAGTGGCGGGCGATGACGTCGGCGACTTCCTCGCCGTCGGCGGCGAAGGCGGCGCGCAGGTGGGCGGCGACGGCGAGGTGGCGGGTCTTGCGGTCGCGGCGGGACAGGGTGTCGTAGGCGACCTGGCGCAGCATGTGCTGGGCGAAGCCGTAGCTGCCCCGCTGGGGGGACAGCCGGTCGGCGGACACGGTGAATACCTCGCGGCGTACCAGCTCGGCCAGCGCCGCCCGGACCGCGGGCTCGTCCTGGCCGGATACGGCGATCAGCGCCTCGGCGGGGAAGGTGGTGCCCAGCACCGCGGCGTCGGCGGCCAGCCGCCGCACGCCGGGGTCGAGGGCATCGAGGCGGGCGGCCAGCAGCGCGTGCAGGCTGTCCGGCACCGCCAGCTCCCCGATGTCGCCCACGAGGCGGTATGTCCCCTCGATGGGCTGGACGGTGTCCCGGTCGATCAGCGCCCGGACCGTTTCCATCGCGAACAGCGGGATGCCCTGCGCCTGGCCGGTGATCTTCGCCCGCGCCGCCGCGGGCATCCCGGGTACCAGCGCGTCGGCCAGCTGGTCCATCGAGGCCGCATCCAGCGGGTCGAGGGTCAGCGTGCTGCGGTTGCGGCCCGCGCCGAACCCCGGCCGGGCCTGGCCCAGCTCGGGCCGGGCCAACACCAGCACGAATACCGGCAGGTCCCGGGACCAGTCGATGAGATGGTCCAGGAAGTCCAGCAGACCGGCGTCGGCGTACTGGGTGTCCTCGACCAGCAGCACCACCGGCTGCCCGGCCGCCAGGCGCTCGAAGAACAGCCGCCACCCGGCGAACAGCTCCTCGCGCGCCAGCGCCGCCCCATCATCCCCGGCCACGGCCACGCCGAGCAGCCGCCCCAGCCGGGCGCCTATGTACGCCCGCTCGGCGGGGCCGGGGACGAACCGCTCCAGCCCGCCGGCCAGCTTGGCCGCCGCGACCTCGGCGGGATCTTCCTCGGCGATGCCCAGCCGCTGGCGGACGATCTCGGCCAGCGCCCAGAACGCCACCCCCTCCCCGTAGGACAGGCACCGGCCCCGGTGCCACCACACCTCCTGGGCCAGGCCGTCGATGTATTTGAAGAACTCCCAGCCCAGCCGGGACTTCCCGACCCCGGCCGGGCCGGACACCAGCACCAGCCGCGGCACCCGCCGCCCGGCCGCAGCGTGAAACAGCTCCCGGATCGTGCGCAGCTCCGCGTCCCGCCCGGTCAGCGGCGCCTCCAGGCCGTCCACCCGCTGCGACCCGCCGACCCCGGCCAGCACCCGGGTCGCCCGCCACAACCGCTCCGGCTCCGCCTTCCCCTTCAGCACGTGCTCCCCGGCGTCGGCGAACCCAACCCCGCCGCCCGCCAGCCGCTGCGTCGCCCCGTCCACCAGCACCCAGCCAGGTCTGGCAGTCGCCTGTACCCGGGCGGCGGTATTCACCGCATCCCCGGCCACCATCCCCTCGCTGGTGGCGCCCAGCGTGACCGCCACCTCACCGGTCACCACCCCGGCCCGCGCCGCCAGCCCAGGCACACCCGCCGCCGCGCCCAGTTCCGCGACCGCGCTGACCAGATCCAGCCCGGCGCGCACCGCCCGCTCCGCGTCCCCCTCGGTCGCGGCCGGGGTGCCCCATACGGCCATCACCGCGTCCCCGATGAACTTCTCCACCACCCCGCCATAGCGGCCAACCACCGTCCGCGCCTGGCCGAAATACTCCGACAGCAGTTCCCGGACCACCTCCGGATCCCGCGACTCCGACAGCGGGGTGAACCCCACCACGTCGCAGAACAGCACCGAGCACACCCGCCGCTCCGCCACCGGCGCCCCCGCCGGGCCAGCCGGCGGCGCGCCGGAAGAGGACGAGGCGGCAGCAGATCCAGGGCCTGCCTCAGCAACCGCCGAACCACAAGCGGGGCAGAACCGGTCGCCCGGCGGGACCGGCTCACCACACGCGGGGCACTGCCCCAACGCGGCACCGCAAACGCCGCAGAACCGGTCGCCATCCCCCCGGGACGCCCCGCACCGCGGACACGTCACCACCAGCCATTTATACCTCTACCCACACACATCCGGCCAGCTCAGCAGCGCCATCAAACCGGCCCAGTACAGATCTGGCCAATTCGCACCACCGAGGCATACGCAATCGCTGATATGCGTACCCTCGTCCGCGCGATGGCACCGAGCGGGACTCACCGTCCGTAATCGGCAGGCTCGCCTGAGAGGCCAGACCGCTGGTCTCAGCGAATCCCTGGACGGCCCTCAAGAGACCGGGTGAACATGCGTGGCAGCGCATAAGCATGCGAACAGGCGACGCGCGCTATTCGGCAAGGCCGGACGTCTCCAAGGCAATAACCGATGGAGGCGTCCGGGTCGGCTCACGTGCCGGATGCCATGTAGGCGGCCAGGATGTAGTTCGGGTGGCGGTCAAGGTTCTTGCGGGCCCGGTCGTAACGCATTGTGGTGCGTGGGTCGGCGTGGCGGGCAGCGATCTGGACGTCCCGCAGGTCTACGCCTGCGTCCAGCATGGTCGTGACGAAGGTATGGCGGAGCATGTGCGGGTGTGGGCTGGCGATCCGCACGCCGGCAGCTTCGGCCAGGTGCCGCAGGCGGCGGGTGGCCACGTGGCGGTCCATCCGGGCGCCGCGGCTGTTGAGCAGGATCGGCCCGCGGGTGCGGGTGCCGATCGCGCGGTCGATCGCCCGCCCGACCGCTGGCGGCAGCGGGATCAGCACGACCTTGGTGCCCTTGCCGCACACACGTAGCACGCGGTGACCATGTTCCTCGCTGAGATCGGCGATGTCGGCTGCGGTGGCTTCGAAGATCCGCAAACCGAGCAAGCCGAGCATGGCCACCAGCGCGAAGTCGCACGGGTTGACTGATTCCCGGGCCGAAGTGAGCAGGGCCTCGAACTGCAGGTGGGTGAACCCCAACGTCGGCGACTCCGCCGGTGCCGATGGCCGGCGGACGTGCTCGGCGGGTGAATGCTCCAGCAGGCCGTCGATCACGCAGGTGCGGTAGAACCCGGCGGTGACCGAGAATCGCCGGGAGACGGTGGATGGCTTGAACCGGCGGATCTCCTGCATCCAGCGGATATACAGCTCCAGGTGGGGGCGGCGGGCGGTGAGCGGGTCCAGGCCGCGTTCTGCGCACCAGGCGAGGTAGCAGCGCAGATCGGACTCGGTGTGGTACCGGGAGGCGCCCTTGAACCGGGCCAGGTAGGCCGCCACCGCCAGCCGCAGCTGATCAGTGAACGGCACCAGGTGATCGGACGGGACAGACGGCAGTTCGGCGAAGTTCCTCATGTCCAGACACTGCGTCCACTTCCAGCCATCGCGAAGCCTGCCAACGTGCCAGGCGCGGCATGACCGGACGTTCATCCGAGGGCGGTGCGCTGCATAGACATGCAGTCGGGCGATCGTGCGCTCGGCTATGACCTGGCCGCCAACGACGCGATGTCCGCTCGATAACCGCGCGCCTACCCGCCGATCTGCGCGGCGATCCCAGTGGCTGTGCCAGTGGTCCGGGCTGGGCCAGAACAGGTTGATGTGAGCGTGCTGATTGACGCTGCTCCGCGACCTCTCCCGGTGGAACGGTTAGCCGCTCACCTCGGCCGAGGGCTGGCCAGGTGGTGGAGGTTCCAGTGGCGTGTCACGTCGCAGCGCCAGTGCTGGGCGTCGCCGGGGAGCAGCACGAACCTGGTAATGGCCGGCTGGCCGCCCTCGTGGTCGGTGTAGAGCAGGTTGACGGTGATGCGGCCTGCGGTGCGGATCGCTTGCTCGGTTCGCTGGTAGCGCTCCGAGGTAGGGTCCCGCAGCGCCGCTTGCCAGAACCCCAGGTTTCCGGGAGGGATATACAGGTCGCGCTGCTGCTCGGCGAACACTGCTGGATCGGGCACCGGATCACCGCGCCGGTGTCGTGCGGCCCCTTGCGGATCCTGCGCCGCCTGCTCGGCGGTCTCCGCCTCGGTGTGGTAGCCGCGCAGCACCGCGATTCCCGCTCCCACGTTGCGCAGCGGAATGGCCAGGTAGATCACGCTGTCCTCGGGGTCGACCAATGCCCGGCCAGCGCGGGCTTCCAGCACTCGGCCGTCGGCGAACTGCACGTGCTCATCAGGGTCTTCTGGCCGGGACGGCATAAGCAGCGGCCGCAACCCGGCCAGCAGTGCCCGCTCGGCGATCCGCGCTGACCGGTTGGACGAGCGCAGCGCTGCGAAGGTAGCGCCAGCTAGGACAAGGGTCCCGATCGACGTCCCCCAGCCCGCCCAGTCCGTCATTGGGTCGAGCCTACCCACAGCGTTGTGGCACCGGTAGCGCTGGCGCCGGCAGTGCCCACCAGTCTCACCTCCAGTGCCAGACCTCGCGGGTTCTGCGAGTTCGCTCTCGCATCACGCTCAGACACTGGGCCTGCACAGCGCTGAATGCGCGCACACTCCCGCCGTTCGGCTCGGGTTCGGTTTCGTGTGGGTGATTGCTGGCTGCCGCGCCGAATTGGCCGATCTGGCGTGCCGCGCGGCTGCCCGCTCAGGCGAGGGCGGTGCGGCGCCGCGCCACGCCGGTATCCGGATCGCCTTCCGGGCGGGCTCGAGTGCCGGATTCGGGGCTGGGATCAAGGTTTGGGTTCGTTAGCCAGCGCTTAGGCTGGTGCGCCGGACCAGCCACCACACGACGGCGACGGCGATCGCGCCGAGGGCGAAATAGCCGCAGGCCAGGATGAGGTGGAAGTCGGGAATCCGGCTCCCCGGCTGATAGCGCAGGGCTTCCATAAGGTGGTGCTGCGCCGGGCAGTCGCTGTTCAGTGACGGGCACAGCGACTGCACGGCGGCGGGGTTCATGGCGTGGCCGGACGCGTCGTAGATCGTGTCCATGCCCTGGTGGATGACCAGGATGTTGGCGCCCAGCCGGGAGGTGAAGTCCTGGTTGCCGCTGTAGGGGACCAGGACTGTCCGCGGCGTCATGAGGGACGGATACTGCCACACGACAAGGAAGAGGACGGCGATGTACCCGGTGAGCGCGGTGAAGATGGCGGGCAGGGTGCGGTGGTACGCGGCGCCCAGCGCCACACCGATGGCGAGCCACGCCACGGTCTGCAGCGCCAGCGGCAGTATGCCGGTGACCAGGAACCCGGCGCCGGAGAACAGGGAGAACAAGCTCTTCCCGGTCGCGATGCTCACCATGTGGGCCAGGTGCCCGGCGGCGGCGGACACCGCCGCTGCCGCCGCTGCGGTCAGGGCGCCGAGCAGCGCGAACTTGGTCCACAGCCAGCGCTGCGGGGTGATGTCCTGGCTCCAGGCCAGCAGCAGGGTGCGCTGCTCGTGTTCGCGGGCCAGCAGCGGGGCGCCGAGGAACACGCCGGTCAGCAACGGCAGGAACATCACGATGATGGTGAGGTAGATCGACAGATTGGTGAGTCCGAAGAGGCCTGTGAGGGACGCGGCCTGGGCCGAGCCGGGCGGGCAGGCCGTGTTCTTGCACTCCTGGTTGATCGTCGCGATGCGCGCAGCGACGTAGAGCATGGAACCGGCGACCACGCCGGCGACTGCCAGGCCCGCGACGATAACCGGGCGGTGCTGACGCCAGGTGAGCCAGACCAGGTCGGCCAGGCGCGCGCCGCCGCGTCCCTGGCCGCGATACGCCGCAGGGGTGGTAGTACCGGGTGTGCTCAGTGCGCTCATACGGCGGCCTCCAGGACTCGGGGCGGCTTCGCGGACGTCTTGAGGTAGGTGATGGTCAGTTGCTCGAGGGTCACCGGCCCGCTGCTCCAGCCCGGGGCGACAGCGGAGGGCACGGCCTGGCTGGGCAGCCGGACGATGAAGGTGGACTGGCGCTCGGTGTGCTGGGCCCGGATGATCTGGCCGGGGCACGGTGGCAGGTCCGCGCGGGGGCCTGCCAGCCGTACATGGCCGGCGAGCAGTTCCTCGATGTCACCGGCCAGCATCGGCCGGCCCGCGGCCAGCAGCAGCAGGTACTCGCCGACCCCGGCGAGCTCGGCGACGATGTGGGTGGAGAGGATCACGGTCATGCCGCTGTCGGCGACCTCGGCTATCAGCTCCCCGGTGACCTCGCTGCGGGCGACGGGGTCCAGATTCGCCAGCGGTTCGTCCAGCAGCAGCACATCGGGGCAGCCGCCGAGCGCGACCGCGAGGGCGACCTGGGCGCGCTGCCCGCCGGACAGCCGGCCGCAGCGCCGCCCGAACGGCACCTCGAAGCGATCCAGCCAGTTCACCGCCCGCTGCTGGTCCCAGACGCGGTTGGTGTGCTGCCCGAACTTCAGCATGTCGGCGACGGTGAAGTCGCGGTAGAGCGGCTTGTCCTGGGCGAGGATGGCGACCCGGTGCGCGGTGCCGGCCGGGCGGGGCCGGCGGTGCGGGTCAACGCGTTGCCCGCCGGCCAGGACCTCACCGCTGGTGGCCGGCAGCAGCCCGGCGGCGATGCTCATCAGCGTGGACTTGCCCGCGCCGTTGGCCCCGACCAGCGCGATGATGCGGTGCGCGGGCAGCTGGAAGCTGCACTCGCTCAGCGCCACCACGTCGCGGTAGCGCTTGGTCAGGCCCCTGGCCTCCAGGGCGCTCGGCTCCTCGCTCACGCCGCACCTCCGATCCCGGCGGCACGCGGTGCCACTTCTGCACCGGCGGCCCGCCGTGCCGGACCGGGATCTCCGGCTCGTGGCGCGCCCGCTGCCTGCTGGGCGAGCACGGAGGCCACAAGCGCCTCGACGTCCTCGTCTTCGAGTCCTGCCTCGCGCGCCTGATCCAGCCAGCGTGACAAACCGCCCCGCAGCCGGGCCATGACGTGGGGATCAGCAGATCCCAGAGTGCCGGTGACGAACGTCCCAGAACCCTGCCGGGACTCGGCGAGCCCGGACATCTCCAGCTCGCGATACGCCTTGAGCACGGTGGCCGCATTCACTGTGCACGAGGTGACGACCTCTCGCACGGTTGGCAGCCGGTCACCGGGATGCAGCAGACCCAGCCGCATCGCCTCCCGCACCTGGCGCACCAGCTGCGCATAGACGGGCACGCTGCCCGCCTTATCGACATGGAAGTCGATCACACTGCACGTCCCTTCCCGGACTGGACCGGCCCCAAGGGTTGTTATGGTCATGTATAACACTGAATGATTTCAGGGCGCAAGCCGATCACTCGCGGTACAGCACGGGCAGCCAGGTAAGGACGAATTCACGCAGCCGCGGCACCACCCGTAGACGGAACCTGTCCGGCGCAGAACAGAACGATCCGAGTGCCATCGCCCCGGATGACCGATGATTGCGCTAGCCGCAAATGTTCGGCGTTCCGTGCGTGCTGACAGCGAACGGCATCGCTGAGCGCGGCGGATCTAGGCTGCAGTCTGACGCCTGGGGGGTGCGAATTTTTCATGCAAGCCACCGCATGGTCATGCGCACATCCAACATCCGCTATTCGGCAGAAGAGGGAGATTAAGAGGTGGCGAGTCTCAGGGTCCGTGGCTACCGTGGCAGTCTCAGGATCTAGCCAGCTCGGTTCCCGCCACCATGGGCCTAGCGGGGCTTCCCGGCAGTGCAGCGCAACGAAGTGGCGTCTGGGCGTCTGGCCGTCGCGGACCAAGGTGATTAGTACAGCAGGAAAGTACCGCAACAGGTATGGATCTGGAGGGACGCGCTGATCGATCCGGGGTGCTGGTCGCCGGGCCGCACAGCGGACTATTGCTGAGTTACGGCCCGTCCGGGTGTGGCTGTGGGTTCAGGTGGTGGTGTGTACCTTGCGCGCCGCCCATGCGCGGTCGAGCAGCACGGCCACGGTGGCGGCGGCCAGGGCGGTCCCGGCTGCGATCAGGAAGATCTGCCAGCCAGGCGTGCCGCCGATGACCGCCGTGTGGGCACCAGCCAGAGATCCGAGTCCTCCAAGTCGAGGCCGGGATCAGCCCATTCGAGGCGCAGATGAGCCAGCCATATTCGGGTTAGGCGACCGGTCGCCGACTGAACTGGCTGGCATG
>CAWICV010000011.1:0-153002 GCA_963834705.1 uncultured Actinomycetes bacterium | reverse complement strand
GCTGGCCCGGGCCGCTCACCGGGTGGGGTGCGGCTGGGCGGGCGGATGGGGTTTGCGCGCGCCCCGGGCGCGGAGTTGCTGGGTGAGCCAGGACGCGGCCGCGAAGACCGGAGCGGCCAGGCCGACCAGCAGGGCGCAGCCGGTGAACGCGCTCTTGATGAATGCGCCGCCGACCCGCGCCACCAGGTAGTAGTACAGGATCACCACGACCATCAGCAGCAGGTAACCGCCCAGCATGGTGCCGGCCACGTGCCGGGCCAGCCGGCCCAGCCGGCCGCGGTGACCGGCGCGAGGCCCGGCCCGCTGATCCGCGCCGGGCGGTCCCGGTCATCCCTGACAGCGGACCGGCGGGATAGCCAGAGGCCGACGCCCAGCGACACCATGATGATCACGTAGCCGCCGACCATCGGGTCGAAGTCGGAGCGGAGCAGCTCGGACGGCATGTCAGGCGCGGAGCAGGAAGTGCCAGCCGCGGACGAAGATATGCCAGCCGAACCACAGCCAGAGCGCGAACAGCGCCCACCGGCCGAACGGGTGGCGCATGATGGCCCGGAACGTGTCGCTGAGCGTCGGCACGTAGTTGCTCAGGTGGCTCAGCGCGAGGCCTTCCCAGGCGAACAGGGCGCCGAACAGCAGCGCCCAGACGAGATAACCGATCAGCGGATGGTGTGCCACACCGACCTCCTCAAGCGCCGTCAGATGCCACCGCTATGCTGCACCCGTGAGCGACGCGCTGCAGGTGCTGCACCGCGTGTTCGGCTACGACTCGTTCCGCGGTGCCCAGCAGGATGTGATCGAGCATTTGATCGGCGGCGGGGACGCGCTGGTGCTGATGCCCACCGGGGGCGGCAAGTCGCTGTGCTACCAGATACCCGCGCTGGTCCGCCCGGGCACCGGCGTGGTCATCTCGCCACTGATCGCGCTGATGCAGGACCAGGTGGACGCACTGCGCGCGCTCGGCGTCCGGGCTGGGTTCCTCAACTCGACCCAGGAGCTGGCGCAGCGCCGCCAGGTCGAGGCCGACTTCCTGGCCGGCCAGCTTGACCTGCTCTACCTGGCACCGGAACGGCTGACCGCCGAGTCCACGCTGCGCCTGCTGGACCGGGGCCGCATCGCCCTGTTCGCCATCGACGAGGCGCACTGCGTGTCGCAGTGGGGCCATGACTTCCGGCCTGACTACCTGACGCTGTCCGGGCTGCATGAACGCTGGCCCGAGGTGCCGCGGATCGCGCTGACCGCCACCGCGACCAGCGCCACCCGGGCGGAGATCGTGTCCCGGCTCGGGCTGGCCGCGGCCCGCCAGTTCGTGGCCAGCTTCGACCGGCCGAACATCCAGTACCGGATCGAGCCCAAGGCGGAGCCCAGCCGGCAGCTGCTCCGGCTGATCCAGACCGAGCATCCGGGTGACGCGGGCATCGTCTACTGCCTGACCCGCGCGTCGGTGGAGAAGACGGCCGACTTCCTGACCGCTAACGGCATCACCGCGCTGCCCTATCACGCCGGGCTGGGCAACGGCACCCGCGCGGCCCACCAGGCCCGGTTCCTCCGCGAGGACGGCCTGGTCATCGTGGCCACGATCGCGTTCGGCATGGGCATCGACAAGCCGGACGTGCGGTTCGTGGCCCACCTGGACCTGCCCAAGTCGGTGGAGGGCTACTACCAGGAGACCGGCCGGGCCGGCCGGGATGGGAGGGCGTCCACCGCCTGGCTGGCCTACGGCCTGCAGGACGTGGTCCAGCAGCGCAAGCTGATCGAGACGTCCGAGGGGGACCTGGCCCACCGCCGCCGCCAGTCCGCGCACCTGGACGCGATGCTGGCGCTGTGCGAGACGGTCGAATGCCGGCGCGCTCAGCTGCTGGTCTACTTCGGCGAGCAGGCCGCGCCGTGCGGCAACTGCGACACCTGCCTCACGCCGCCGCAGTCCTGGGACGGCACGATCGCCGCGCAGAAGCTGCTGTCCGCGGTGTACCGGCTCAAGCACGAGCGCGGCCAGCGCTACGGAGCCGGCCAGGTGATCGACATCCTGCTCGGCCGGAAGACGGCCCGGGTGATCGACAACGACCACGCTTCGCTGACCGTGTTCGGCGTGGGCACCGAGCTGACCGAGACCGAGTGGCGCGGGGTGACCCGGCAGCTGCTGGCCCAGAGGCTGCTCAGCGTCACCGGCGACTACGGCATGCTGGACCTGACCCAGGGCAGCCAGGAGGTGCTGGGCCGCCGCCGCGAGGTCATGTTGCGGCGGGAGCCGGAGCGGCCCGCCCGTGCCGCCCGGGCCGCGCGGGCGGCCAAAGCCGCCGCCGCGCCCGTGGCCGAGCTGGACCCGGCGGCCGCCGCGGTGTTCGAGCGGCTGCGCACCTGGCGCGCCGCCGAGGCCAAGGACCAGGGCAAGCCCGCCTACGTGATCTTCCAGGACGCGACCTTGCGGCAGATCGCCACCGAGTCCCCGGCCAGCCTGGCCGAGCTGAGCACGGTCAGCGGCGTGGGCGAGACCAAGCTGGCCCGCTATGGCCAGCAAGTGCTGGACGTCCTGGCGGACGGGTAAGCCCCGAGGGAGGCAGCAGCATGCAGATCGGTGTCGTCTTCCCGCAGACCGAGATCGGCCCGGACCTGGCCGCGCTGGCCGAGGCGGCCGGCGCGCTGCGGCCGGGGGCCTGATGACCGGCGCGCTGATGGCGGCCGGCCCGGACTGGACCGAGCCCGGGCTGTTCACCGTCGCACCCGGCGTGCACCGGATCCCGCTGCCGCTGCCCACCGACGGGCTGCGCGCGGTCAACGTGTACGCCATCGAGGCCGGTGACGACCTGGTGCTGATCGACGCGGGCTGGGCGCTGGCCGAGACCGGCGGGCTGCTGGACAGCGCGCTCGGGGAGCTCGGCCGCGGCCCCGCCGAGATCACCCGGTGCCTGGTCACCCACGTGCACCGGGACCACTACACGATGGCGGTCATCCTGCGCCAGCGGTTCGGCACCCAGGTGGCGCTGGGCATCGGCGACCGCCCGTCGCTGACCAGCTCGGTGCAGCAGGGCCGGGCCACCATCACCGGCAACCTGCGGCGGCTGCAGCAGTCCGGGGCCGAGCCGGTGATCCGCGCGCTCAGCGAGCTGTTCCGCGGCCGGCCGCCGGTACAGCAGGAGTGGGAGTACCCGGACGAGTGGCTCAAGGGGCAGCTCACGATCGAGCTGGCCGGCCGGGATCTGCTCGCGGTGCCCACGCCGGGGCACACCCAGGGGCACACCGTGTTCGCCGACCAGGCGGCCGGGATCCTGTTCGCCGGCGACCACGTGCTGCCGCACATCACCCCGTCGGTCGGCTTCGAGCCGGTCACCGGCGAGCTGCCGCTGGGCGATTACCTGCGCTCGCTGCGGCTCATCCTGGACCTGCCCGAGCTGACGCTGCTGCCCGCGCACGGCCCGGTGGGCATGAGCAGCCACGCCAGGGCGCTGGAGCTGCTGGCCCATCACGAGGACCGGCTGGACGCCTGCCGCAGCCGGGTGGCCGCGGGCGAGCACACCGCCTACGCGGCCGCGCTGGCCCTGCCGTGGACCCGGCGCGGCCGCCGGTTCGCCGACCTGGACCCGTTCAACCAGATGCTGGCCGTGCTGGAAACCGGCGTCCACCTGGACCTGCTGGCCGCGCAGGGGCGGCTAACCAGGACGGTGACCGAGGAGCTGATCAGCTACACCGTGCCGGGCGGCTAGCGCCCGGGCGCCCCGGACCGGAAGGAGCCGTCATGGCAGGACCAGCCGCGTTCGGCCTGAACGTCGATCCCAACACCGGTGGACTGGCCATCGCCGGGCGGATCGCCGACATCGCCGACGAAACCGGGCTGGAGTACGCCGGCCTCCAGGACCACCCGTACAACGCCGGGTTCGTGGACACGCTCAGCCTGATCACCTGGCTGGCCGCCCGGACCAGCCGGGTGCACCTGTTCCCGAACGTGGCCAACCTGCCGCTCCGGCCGCCGGCCATGCTGGCCAAGCAGGCGGCCACCATCGACGTGCTCAGCGGCGGCCGGTTCGAGCTTGGCCTGGGCGCGGGTGCGTCCGCCGACGGCATCGCCGGGATGGGCGGGCCGCGGCGCACCCCGGCGCAGTCGGTCGCCGCGCTGAGCGAGGCGATCGACATCATCAAGGCGTTCTGGGCGGGCGAGCCGTTCGGCTTCCAGGGCAGCTGCTACTGCGCCCCGGACGTGCAGCCCGCGCCGCCGCCCGCGCACCCCATCGGGCTGTGGCTCGGCGTGCGCGGGCCGCGGGCGGTGGCCCTGATCGGCGAGAAGGCGGACGGCTGGTCGGTGTCCGCGCCGTACGGCCCGCCCGAGCGGCTGGCCGAACTGAACGGCATCATTGACGACGCCGCGCTGGCGGCGGGCCGGGACCCGGACCAGATCACCCGGCTGTACAACGTGATGGGGCTGATCTCGGACCAGGACGAGGGACCGTTCCACGGCCCGCCGCAGCGCTGGGTGGACACGCTGGCCGATCTCTATGAGAACAAGCAGATGAACGCGTTCATCTACTGGCCGTCTGCGGACCGGGAGCGGCAGTCGCGCGTCTTCGCCGAACAAGTGGTGCCGCTGGCCCGGGAGGCCATAGGCAGCGCCGCACGCTAGGGTCAGATTCGTGGAATACCGGAATCTGGGCCGATCAGGACTGAGGATTTCCGTGCTCACCATGGGCACGATGACGTTCGGCGGGACCGGGGGATTCGCCAGCGTCGGGGCGACCGGGGTGGATGAGGCCCGGCGCCAGGTGGACATGTGCCTGGAGGCCGGGGTCAACCTCATCGACACCGCCGACGTGTACTCCACCGGGCTGGCCGAGGAGATCCTCGGCCAGGTGCTGGACGGCCGCCGCGACGAGGTGCTGGTGGCCACCAAGGTGCGGATGCCGATGGGCGACGGGCCGAACGACGCGGGCCTGTCCCGGCAGCACATCATCTCCGGCTGCGAGGCCAGCCTGCGCCGGCTGCGCACCGATCACATCGACCTGTACCAGGTGCACGAGTGGGACGGGGTCACCCCGCTGGAGGAGACCCTGGAGGCGCTGAACCTGCTGGTCCGCGAGGGCAAGGTGCGCTACGTGGGCTGCTCCAACTACGCCGGCTGGCAGCTGATGAAGGCGCTCGGCATCGCGGATCGCCGGGGCCTGCCGCGGTTCGTCAGCCAGCAGATCTACTACTCACTGCAGGCCCGGGACGCCGAGTACGAGCTGATCCCGGCCGCGGTTGACCAGGGCCTGGGCGTGCTGGTGTGGAGCCCTCTGGCCGGTGGCCTGCTGTCCGGCAAGTACCGCCGGGACCAGCGGCCGGATGCTGGCTCCCGGCACCTCACCGACTGGAACGAGCCGCCGGTGCACGACGAGGACAAGCTGTACGACACGGTGGACGTGCTGGCCGGCATCGGCCAGCAGCACGGGGTGTCGGCGGCCCAGGTCGCGCTGGCCTACCTGCTGGACAAGCCCGCGGTCACCACGCTGGTGATCGGCGCGCGGACCAGCCAGCAACTGGCCGACAACCTGGCCGCGGCCGACCTGGAGCTGACCGCGGACGACTTCCGGCGGCTGGACAAGGTCAGCGCCCCGGTGCTGCTCTACCCGTACTGGCACCAGGCCAAGACGGCCCGGGACCGGCTGTCCCCGGCCGACCTGACCTTGCTCCGCCCGCACCTGTGACCGCAGATCCGGCGCCCGCCAGCCAGGCGGGGACACCGGCTGCGCAGCAGCAAATGGGCCGAGCGCAGCCGGTGAGCGGACCGCTGACCGGGGCGGCCATCTTCCTCATCGTGGCCGTGCGGCCGGGTGGCGAGCAGGCCGTCCGTGACCTGTGCGGCGACATGAGCGGGCTGCTCCGCTCGGCCGGCTTCCGCGACCTGGGCGGCGGGCTGAGCTGCCTGGTGGGCTTCGGCTCGGCGTTCTGGGACAGGTTGCGTCCAGGTGGCCCGCGCCCCGGGGGACTGCACCCGTTCCGCGAGATCCTGGCCGAGGGCCGTCACGCCGTGTCCACCCCGGGTGACTTGCTGTTCCACATTCGGGCCGTGCGGATGGACCTGTGCTTCGAGCTGGCCATGCTGATCACTGGGCGGCTGGCCGACGCGGTCAGCCCGGTGGACGAGGTGCACGGCTTCCGCTACTTCGACCAGCGGGACCTGCTCGGCTTCGTGGACGGCACCGAGAACCCAACCGGGGCCGACGCGGTCGAGGCGACCGTGATCGGCGCGGAGGACCCCGGCTTCGCCGGCGGCAGCTACGTCATCGTGCAGAAGTACGTGCACGACCTGGGCAAGTGGAACGCGCTGCCCATCGAGCAGCAGGAAAACGTCATCGGCCGGTACAAGCTGTCCAACGTGGAACAGGGTGACGACGTCAAGCCCAGCTACGCGCACAACGCGCTGACGTCGCTGACCGCGCCGGACGGCAGCGAAATCCAGATCGTCCGGGACAACATGCCGTTCGGCCGGCCGTCCGCGGGTGAGTACGGCACCTACTTCATCGGCTATGCGCGGTCCCCGGACCCGATCGAGCAGATGCTGCAGAACATGTTCGTCGGGCTGCCGCCGGGCAACTACGACCGGATCCTCGACGTGAGCACCGCGGTCACCGGCGTGCTGTTCTTCATCCCGTCGATACCGCTGCTGGAGAGCCTGGCCGACGGCGCGGACTACGACAGTGCGGCTGACAGCGGGGACGGCTCACTGGGCATCGGCGGCCTGAGCGGGGCGCCCCAGGACTAAGGGTTGTCCGCGATGAAGCTGGCCGCCACGTAGCCGAACGTCATGGCCGGGCCGATGGTCGAGCCCGCGCCCGCGTAACTGTGCCCCATCACCGCCGCGCTGGCGCTGCCCGCCGCGTACAGCCCTACATCCGTCGTCTGCCGTTCTGGGCAAACCCAGCTTGCGCCTGCTTGGTGCCGCCGTCAACGGCGGCGGCAAACGGTGCCGCAATGGCGGCCGCGCCATTGCCGCGGATGCCCTGAGGAGTGCCAGGCCGGTGCCCTGTAGGCTCGGGTCGGGTAACGCCCTTCACGCTGGTACCGCCTCGACAGGGAAGTCGCAGCATGAACAACCTGCACCGCGAGCTCGCCCCGATATCCAGCGCCGCCTGGGCGCAGATCGAGGAAGAAGCCGCCCGCACCCTCAAGCGCCACCTGGCCGGGCGCCGGGTGGTGGACGTGCACGGCCCGTCCGGCGACGCGTTCTCCGCCGTCGGCACCGGCCACCTGCAGGACATCGAGGCGCCGCAGGAGGGCATCGTGGCCCGGCAGCGGCTGGTGGCGCCGCTCACCGAGCTGCGGGTGCCGTTCCGGGTAGACCGGGCGGCCGTGGACGACGTGGACCGGGGTGCGCAGGACTCGGACTGGCAGCCGGTCAAGGACGCCGCCCGGCTCATCGCGTTCGCCGAGGACCGGGCCATCTTCGAGGGCTACCCGGCGGCGCGGATCCCGGGTATCCGGGCGGCCAGCAGCAACCCGGCCATGACGCTGCCCGCCGACGTGGTCAGCTACCCGGAGGCCATCGCCGAGGCGCTCCGGCACCTGCGCGAAGCCGGAGTCAACGGGCCGTACTCGGTCCTGCTCAGCGCGGACGCGTACACCGCGGTCAGCGAGACCCGGGACCACGGCTATCCGGTGCACGAGCACATCAAGCGGCTGATCACCGGCGAGATCGTCTGGGCACCGGCCATCGAGGGCGCGTTCGTGCTGACCACCCGGGGCGGCGACTTCGCGCTCTACCTGGGCCAGGACATCTCGATCGGCTACCTGAGCCACGACGCGAAGAGCGTGCAGCTGTACCTGCAGGAGACGCTGACCGCGCTGGCCTTCACCGGCGAGGCCGTCGTCGCCCTGGCCGCGGCGTCCTGAACCTGGCCACGTCGCCCTGACCTGGGCATCCCCGGACGGCTTGAGCATTTCGCCCGGTTCGCAGCATCATCGTTGCTAGCGTTGTTGGCATGTCTGTGAAGACTTTCAGTATCAGCATGGGCGAGCGGGCCTACCGGCAGGCCCGCGCCGAGGCTGACCGCGCGGGGCTGAGCATGTCAGCCTGGATGACCCGGGCCGCCCGGGAGAAGATCCAGCGCGACGCGGCCAGCGCCATCGCCGAGGCTGACCGGATCACTGGGCACGACTGGGCTGACTGGACCGAGGCCAACGTGCACGACTTCCCACCAGGGGCGGGTAAGGGCGCCGCGTGAACCGCGGTGACATCTTCGCGTACAAGGGGGTAGCGCGGGCCGGTTACGTGGCCATCGTCAGCAACGACGGGTTCAACGCGATCACCGGCCACCCGGTGGTGGTCAAGGTGAGCGACCGGCCGGATCTGACCGAGACCCCCTACGTGGTGGCGCTCAGCCGCGACGACCCCGTCCCGGGGCACCTGGAGTCCTATTCGGCGGTGCGGGTGCGGCGCAACCGGCTGTCCGGCGACCGGGTCGGCAAGCTGGCCCAGGAGACGATGCGCAAGCTGGACGACGCACTGGCCCTGATCTTCGACTACGAGGCTTAGCCGGGCGGCGCCGCGGCCGGGCGGCTTAGAGGTGCCCGGAGCCGCCCCACGGCACGGCCAGGTGCACCGTGGTCAGCGCGATGACCAGGCCGGCCAGGATCGACGCGGCCAGCAGCAGCCAGCGGGCCGGGCGGCCGGCCAGGATCTGCCTGGTCCGGTTCAGGCCCGGGGTCCCCAGGAGGTCGGCCCCGATCAGGCCAGGTAGCCGCCACACATAGGCCAGCACGTGGATCGTCATCGCGCCGAACCACAGCACGAAGCACGCCTTGTGCAGGAACAGCCACGGCCCTTCCGCCGACTGGTCCACGGCCAGCATCACCCCGGTGCCGAGCACGCCGAAGGACGTGGCCAGCACCACCGGCCCGAGCAGGCGGAGCAGCGGGGCGGGCGCCCCCTTGCGCCGGTATTCGGTGGCTCCCGTGTAGTACCGGGCGAACCGGTAGCAGACCGAGGCCGCTTTCAGCAGCACCGGGCCGATCAGCAGCATGCCCAGGAAGAAGTGCACGGTGATCAGCTGGTGGATGGACAGGATGGTGAAGCCCTCGGCGGCGAACAGCACCAGCAGCACGGCCCCGGTCGCGGCGGTCAGCCGCTCGTTCCCGGCCGCACCGCCGGTCCGGTCCGGCCGCGCCAGTGCGCGCCGGCGCGCGGCTTTACTCGCGGCGCCGTACGGCTCGAACGGGCCGCGTGCGGAGGCGGGCGGCCCGTCCTCGTCGCGCGGACCGTACGGGCCGAGCGTGCGCCGTGAGCTGCCCGCCATCAGATCCCTGTCCTCCCCAGTTCCCGCCGCATCCAGCCTGCGTGGCGGCCCGCCGGGAACTAGTTCAGAAGCCGTTCAGAACCGGTAAGGAAAAGTCCTACCTCAGTCGGACCGGACGGGCAGCAGGCGCAGCGTGACGGTAAGGCCGCCACCCGGGGTGTCGGACAGCGCCGCCGACCCGCCGTTGGCGGTGACCAGCCGGTGCACGATGGCCAGGCCGAGCCCGGCACCCCCCGGCGTGTTGCTAAAGAACCGGCGGAACGCCATGTCCCGGTGCCGGGGGCTCATCCCCGGGCCGTTGTCCGCGACCATGACGCTGACCCCGTCCGGGTCGGCGGACGAGCTGATCCGCACCAGGCCGCCGGGCGGCACCGCGTCCAGCGCGTTGGCCAGCAGGTTGTCCAGCACCTGGTCCAGGTGCCCCGGGCTGGCCATGGCCCACACCGGCTGGGGCGCGGTCTGCTGCAGCTTGACCTCGCGCTCCTCGGCCACTGGCCGCCAGGCCGCGACCCGCTCTCTGATTACCTCGTCCACCCGGATACGGGCCGGTTCGGGGATCACGCTCTCCGCCCGGGCCACCGCGAGCAGCCCATCGACCAGGTGCGACAGCCGGGCGATCTCGCCCTGCGCTCCGGCCAGATCCTCGGCGGTGGCCGGGTCGGTGTCCTGGCTGAGCACGTCCAGCCGGAGCCGCAGCGCGGCCAGCGGGGTGCGCAGCTGGTGCGAGACGTCGGCCATGGCCGCCCGGTTGCCGTGCACCAGCGACTCCAGGCGGCCCGCCATCGTGTTGAAATTCTGCGCCAGGCGGCGTACTTCGGGCGGCCCATGCCCGGCCGCCGACCGGGTGTCCAGCGCGCCACCGCCCAGCCGCTGCGCGGCGCCGTCCAGCGCGCTGAGCGGGCGGCTGACCCAGCGGGCCAGCATGATCGCGGCCACCGCGGCCGCGGCCAGCCCGACCGCGCCCACCGTGATCAGCCAGGCCCACAGCACGCCGACCCGCTCCTCGAGCTCGTCGGTGGACCGGGACAGCACCACCGCTCCGACGACCGTGCTGCCCCGGTCCCCGGTTACCGGGACGATCACCCGCAGCCGATCGTCGGGCGTGCTGTCCAGCACGGTCCGGCCGTGCAGCACGGCGGTGAGCTGGCTGGCCGGCACGCCCAGGTCACGGCCGCCGGTGTTGACGATCACCTGGCCGCTGGTGTTGTACACCCGCACCTGCTCCCCCGCACGTTGCGCCTGCACCAGCGCCCGGGCGAGCGTTATGCTGCGGAATTGATCGTCGAGCCGGTCCTCGGCGAAGCCGGCCAGCGCCCGGGCGAACAGCTCGGTGTCCTCACGGAACGAGCTCTGCTCGTGCCCGGCGGTGATCAGCCCGAGCGGTACCACCGTCGTGACCAGCAGCGCGCCGATCAGGGCGAGCATCGTGAGCACGATGCGGCGGGCCATTAGGGCCTGTCCCGTAGATCTTCGGCCTGCTGCGCGATCCCCGGAGGGCGCCTTGCTGCGTTGTCGTCGTCGCCCATAGCTCCGCTATGGCCTCCTCCTCCGCCTTGCGATCCATCCCTCCGGATGACCGCTCGCGACGGCCAAGATCTACGGGACAGGCCTAAACCTCGCCGAGCCGGAAGCCCCTGCCGTAGGCCGTCTCGATCAGGCCGGGCACGTCGAGCTTGCGGCGCAGCGCCGCGACGTGCACGTCAAGCACCTTGGTCGGGCCATACCAGTGCGAGTCCCAGGCGCTCTCCAGAATCTCCTGGCGGCTCATCACCCGGCCCGGGTCGCTGGCCAGGCACTCCAGGATGTCGAACTCCTTGGGCGTGAGCGCCACCTCGTTGCCGTGCACGGTCACCTTGCGGGTGCGGGCATCTACGGTCAGCGGGCCGTGCCGCAGCACCTGGCCATCCGGCCGCACCCGGCGCAGCACGGCCCGGATCCGGGCCAGCAGCTCGGCCAGGCCGAACGGCTTGACCAGGTAATCGTCCGCGCCCGCGTCCAGGGCCAGCACCCGCTCCGGCTCCTCGCCGCGCGCGGTCACCACGATGATGGCCGCGTCGGAACGCTCCCGCAGCCGGCGGCACACGGTCACCCCGTCCACGTCCGGCAGCCCCAGGTCCAGCAGCACGACATCGGGCGGCCCGGAGGACAGTGCCTCCCGCCCGGTCATCACGTGATCCACGTTGTAGCCGCCCCGGGTCAGGCCGCGCACTAGCTGGGTGGCCAGACCGGGGTCATCCTCCACCACCAGGACGCTCTGGCTGCCCTTGCTCGCGGGCAGGGCGGTCCCGGCGGCACCATTCGCCATGCTCATGGCAACCACCGTAGGGGGCGTGGCGGGGTTATGGGGTCGCCGCTGGCTCCTTGCCCGCGAGCTGATAGGCGAAGTAGTACGCGTTCACCGTGCCAACTCCCGAGGCCAGGTCGTACCCGGGCCGCGCGGCGAACCCCTTGACCGTGTGCTCGCCGTTCTGGATGAACGAGACGGTGTTGTTGCCCTTGACCACGTCCACGATGCCCCACCGTTGCGTGGCGGACATCCGGTACAGCGCGGGGTTGATCAGCCCCAGCGGGTGGCCGGCGATCTGGTCGGCCAGCGCTACCACGCCGGCGAACAGCGGGGTCGCCTCGCTGGTGCCGCAGGTCGGGTACCAGCCCGCCGCCTGGCCCGGGAAGCTCTGGTACATGTCCACCGCGCCGTTGCAGGCCCCGCTCATCGAGATGTCCGGCACGCCGCGCTGGTCGCCGACCACGCCGCTGACGCCGTTCTGGTACCCCGGCCGGGCGAAGATCACCGACTTGCCGCCGCCGCCGGCCAGCGGGTTCGGCCCGTCATTGCCGAAGATGTACTTGTTGGTCGGCACGTTGTAGGTGTCGTTCCAGACCGTTGACGCCCACGGCGCCCCGGCCGTCGCGGGCTCGTGCAGCTGGGTGCCACCCACCCCGGTCACCAGCGGGTCACTGTCCGGCCACGAGGTCACCGGGTGCAGGTAGTAGGTGGCCTGGTTGAACTTGACGTCGGCCGCGCCGCTGTCCCCCGAGGCGGCCAGCACGGTCACGCCCTTGCGGGCCGCGTCGATGTATGCGCCGCGCAGGTTGAGCAGTGACTGCTTCGAGGGGAAGGTCTGCTCGGTAGCGCTGAAGCTCTGGCTGATCACGCTGCCGTAATGGTGGTCGATCACCCATGTCTCGGCCTTGACGATCTGCGGGAAGCCGGTCGTCCCCTCGTTCTCCGAGGTGGGCGTCTCGACCAGCAGGATGTTCGCGCCCGGGGCCAGCGCATGTGAGTACTCGACGTCCAGGTCGGTCTCGCCGGCCCAGCCTTCCCGGTTCGAGTTGGCCTTGTACGCGGGCACCTTCCCGGCCGGCTGAACGATGTTGAGCGCGGGCGGCGCCGGCAGGCCGAACGCGGCGTCAAACCTGGCCAGGTCGCGGCGGACCGTCGGGGAACCGTAAGAGTCCACGATGACGATGGTCTGGCCAGCGCCGGTGATGCCCTGGTGGTACAGCTTCGGCGTGTTGTACGCCTGCTGCACCTGGAGCGGGGTATAGCAGGCGATCTTGAACTGGGACTCACAGGTCGGCGTGCTGGGCGGCCCGGCCCGGTCCACCGGCATGGCGTGCAGGGCGTCCGGGCTGATCCGCACCACGGCGCCCGCCGCGGCCGCCGAACCGCCGGCGGCGGCGCCCGAGCCGCCGGCCATGACGGCCGCGACGGCAACCGCGGCCGTGCCTGCGGCGATGGACATGGGGCGGCGCACTCGCATCCCAGCTCCAGGTGGCATGGGGCGGCTCCCACCAGCCGCCCGGATGGACGTTCCTGACCCTAACAGCGAGAACGGCTGACCGCGAGGGACGGCCGCCAGCCCGCCGGTAGGCTCGCGGCATGATTGTGGTCGTGGCCGGCGTGGCCGCCAGCGGGAAGTCCACGGTGGGCGCGCTGATCGCGGCCCGGCTCGGCTGGCCGTTCACCGATGGGGACTCGCTGCACCCGGCCGCGAACGTGGCCAAGATGCATGCTGGCCACGCGCTGGACGACGCGGACCGGCGGTCCTGGCTGACCGCGGTTTCCGAGCGGATCGACGGCTACCTGGAGGAGGGCGAGTCGGCTGTGCTGGCCTGCAGCCTGCTCAAGCGCCGGTACCGCGATGAGGTCACCACCGGCCGGCCCTCAGTGCGGATCGTGTTCCTTGACGTCAGCCGGAAGCTGCTGACCGAGCGGCTGCACGCCCGGCACGGCCACTTCTTCCCGGCCGCGCTGCTGGAGAGCCAGCTGGCCGCCCTTGAACCCCCGCAGCCTTCCGAACGCCTGCTGGTGGTGGCGGAGACCGGCCAGCCCCCGGCCGTCACCGCCGCTGCGGTAATGCGCGGCCTGCACCTGCTGCCGTCCGGGTAAGGATGAGGTCATGAAGCTCAAACTGGACTTGCACGACATCTACAACCGCGGCGCGGACATCGACCGGGCCCTGCGCGAGATCCTCGACGAGGCGGTGGCGAAGAAGGCGCCGGTGGTGGAGATCATTCCGGGCAAGGGTTCAGGCCAGCTTAAAAAGCATGTCCTGCGGTTCCTCGAACAGAAAGAAATCAAGGCGCTGTACTCGCGCGTCGAGAAAGACTCAAAGAACTTCGGCCGGCTCTTCGTGCATTTCAGGTGGAAATAGCCGGGCCCGCAGCCGCAGCATCACCAGCGCCATTCCTATTACTAATTTACTTAGGCGTATCGGTTATATTAGGTCTGCCCACATGGCAGGATTGGCCCATGCATGTCATGATCCGGGCGGTGGTGACCGCCGTCGCGCTCGCCGTGGCCACCTGGCTGGTCCCCGGTATCCATCTCGGCCCGGGCAGCACGCTGGCCAAGATCGTCACGCTGCTTGTCGTCGCGGTCATCTTCGGCCTGGTCAACGCGATCATCAAGCCGATCGTGAAGACCGTGGGCTGCCTGTTCTACGTGCTGACTCTCGGCCTCATCGGGCTGGTGGTGAACGGCCTGCTGCTGTGGCTGACCAGCTGGGTGGCGGGCAAGCTCTCGCTCCCGTTCCACATCACCGGCTTCTGGGCGGCCTTCTGGGGCGCGATCATCGTCGGGATCGTGGGCTGGCTGCTGGGTGTGCTGATCCCGGACCGGGATCGCGAGCAGCCGGCGTGACCGAGACCGTCCTGGCCCGGTTCGAGCTAATCGACGAGCGGTTCCGCGGCTGCCGCGGGGACCGCCGGATGGAGGTGCTGCACACTGGCTGCCGGTGGACCGAGGGGGCGGCCTACGTCCCGGCCGGGCGGTACCTGGTGTTCAGCGACATCCCCAACGACCGGCTGCTGCGCTGGGACGAGACCACGGGCGCGGTCGGCGTGTTCCGGCAGCCCGCCCGGTTCGCCAACGGGCACACCGTGGACCGGCGCGGCCGGCTGGTCAGCTGCGAGCACGGCGGCCGGCAGGTGACCAGGGACGAGCCGGACGGCTCGGTCACCGTGCTGGCCGACCGCTACCAGGGCAAGCGGCTGAACAGCCCGAACGACGTGGTGGAACAGGCTGGCGGCGCGATCTGGTTCACCGACCCGACGTACGGCATCGCGACCGACTACGAAGGGCACCAGGCGGACAGCGAGATCGGCGCCAGCCAGGTGTACCGGATCGACCCCGGTTCGGGCCGGGTCGAGCTGGTGGCCGGTGACTTCGCCCAGCCCAACGGGCTCGCCTTCAGCCGCGACGAGCGGCAGCTCTACATCTCGGACAGCGAGGAACGGCACATCCGGCGGTTCGAGGTGACCGACGATGGCCGGCTCACCGGGGGCGACGTGTTCGCCCACTGCACCGCGGGCACGTTCGACGGGCTGCGGGTGGACAGTGCGGGCCGGGTCTGGGCCGCCGCCGGGGACGGGCTGCACTGCTTCCACCCGGACGGCACGCTGCTCGGCAAGCTGCACGTCCCGGAGACCGTGGCCAACCTGGTGTTCGGCGGCGCGCAGCGCAATCACCTGTTCATCTGCGCCACCACGTCGGTGTACGCGCTGCGCGTCACGGTGACCGGCGCGCGCTACCCGGCGTAATACAGGTCCGCGCGGCGGTCGGCCAGCAGGTCGTTGTTTGCGTTGATCCGCTTGTTCCGGGCCTGGGCGAGGTCGCAGTCGACGGTCAGCACGGCTGGCTGGCCCGCGCCGGCCGGCCCGGCCAGCGGGTACCCCTCCGGCCCGGCGATCAGGCTGCCGCCGATCCAGGACACCCCGCGCTCGTCGCCGCACCGGTCCGCCACCGCGACGAACACCCCGTTGACCGAGGCGTCGGCCTGCGCCTTGACCACCTCGGCAGGCCGCTGGCCGGCTGGGTGCCCCGCGGCCGGCCAGTTCACCGGGGCGGCGATCAGGTCCGCGCCGGTCAGCGCGGCCTGCCGCACCCACTCCGGGAACTCCAGGTCATAGCAGATCAGCACGCCGACCCGGCCGATCGGCAAGGTGATCACCGGCGGCGGCCCAGCGCCGGGGGTGAACACCTGCTTCTCCTTGTCCCACAGGTGGGCCTTGCGGTACACCACCCGGGTGCCGGACGCGTCCACCAGGGCCGCGCTGTTGAACAGCCGCCCATCCGGGGCCAGTTCGCAGAACCCGCCCACGATCACGGTCCGGCTGGCCTGGGCCAGGTCGTGCCACTGCCGCAGCGTGCGGCTGTCGCCAGCCGGGCTGGCCAGCCCGCGGGCCTCGGCCGCGTCGGCGAACACATAGCCGCTGTCGCACAGTTCCGGCAGCACGACCAGCCCGGCGCCGGCCTCCGCGGCCTGCTCCACCGCGGCGGCCGCCGTGGCCAGGTTGCCGTCGGTGTCCCCCACGGCCAGGCTGAGCTGGCAGACGGCGATGACGGTCATCTGGCCCCCCGGGCGAACAGGCAGAGCATCTCGTAGGCCACATTAGCCGCGGCCAGCGCGGTGAGCTCGGCGTGGTCATAGGGCGGCGAGACCTCGACCACGTCCGCGCCGGCCAGTTGCAGCCCTTCCAGCCCGCGCAGGATGAATTGCAGCTCCCGGCTGGTCAGCCCGCCCGGCTCAGGGGTGCCGGTGCCCGGGGCATGCGCTGGGTCCAGCACGTCGATGTCCACGCTCAGGTACACCGGCCGGCTGCCGACCCGCTCCCTGATCCGGTCCACCGCCTCGTCCACCCCCCGCCGGGCCACCTGGGCCGTGGACACGGTGGCGAAGCCGAGCCCGGCGTCCTCGATCAGGTCGGTGCTGGAGTAGAGCGGGCCGCGTACCCCGACGTGGGCTGAGCTGTCCAGGGCCAGCAGGCCTTCCTCGACCGCCCGGCGGAACGGGGTGCCGTGCGTGTACGGCGCGCCGAAGTAGGTGTCCCAGGTGTCCAGGTGCGCGTCGAAGTGGACGAGAGCCACCGGCCCGTGCCGCGCCGCGGTCGCCCGGAGCAGCGGCAGCGCGACCGTGTGGTCACCGCCCAGCGCGATCAGCCGCGCGGCGCTGCCCAGCGCCGCGCTGGCCCCGGCCTCGATCTGGCCGATCGCCTCGCCGATGTCGAACGGGCTAACGGCCAGGTCCCCGGCGTCAGCCACCTGCTGCCCGGCCCAGGGCTGCACATCCAGCGCCGGGTTGTACGGCCGGAGCAGCTTGGACCCGGCGCGCACCGCGGCCGGGCCGAACCGGGCCCCGGGCCGGTAGGACACCCCGGAGTCGAACGGGATACCGAGCAGCGCGACGTCGGCGGCGCCGACGTCCAGCAGCCGGGGCAGCCGGGCGAACGTGTCCGGGCCGGCGAACCGGGGTACCATCCGCCCATCGGGCGGCCCGGCTGGCGGCTGCGTCACACCGCCTCCCCGGGCAGCAGCAGCAGTTTCCCGGTCGTCCCCCGCCCGGCCAGGTCTTCGTGGGCCTGGGCCGCCTGGTGCAGCGGGTAGCGGCCGCCGACCCGGACCGAGAGCCGGCCTTCGCCGACCCAGCGGAACAGGTCGCCGGCCCGCCAGAGCAGTTCTTCCCTGGTGGCCACGTAGTGCGCCAGCGTGGGCCGGGTGACGAACAGCGAGCCGGCCGGGTTGAGCCGCTGCAGGTCGAACGGCGGCACCGGCCCGCTGGCCGCGCCGTACAGCACCAGGTAGCCGCGCCGCCGTAGCGCGGCCAGGCTGGCCTCGAACGTGGCCTGCCCGACGCCGTCGTACACCACGGCCGCCCCGCTGCCGTCGGTCACCTGGCGCACCACCTCGCCGAAGTCCTCGTAGCCGGCCACGAAATCCGCGCCCCCCTGCTGGGCCAGCACCGCTTTGGCCGTGCTCGACGTGGTGGCCACCACGGTGCCACCGCGCATCTTGACCAGCTGGGTGAGCAGCAGGCCCACCCCGCCCGCCGCGGCGTGCACCACCACCGGGTCGTCCTGGCCCACCGGGTACGTGCTGAAGCACAGGTAGTGCGCGGTCATGCCCTGCAGCAGCACGGCCGCCGCGGTGCCCAGGTCGATGCCGTCCGGCACCGGGACGGCGGACGCCGCGGCCACCAGGGCCTGCTCGCAATAGCAGCCGGCCGCCCCGGTCCAGGCGACCCGGTCGCCGGCCGCGAACTCGGTCCCGTCCCCGGTGGCGATGACCGTGCCGGCGCCCTCCTGGCCGAGCACGAACGGCAGCTGGCCGGCGTACGGGTACCGGCCCTCCCGGGCGTAGATGTCGGCGAAGTTGACGCCCGCCGCCGCCACCTCGACCAGCAGCTGGCCTGGGCCAGGCTGCGGGACCGGGATGTCGGTGACCTGGATCTGCTCGGGACCGCCGTGCTCACTCACCATTACTGCGCGCATGAGTGCATCCTCTCCTGCGCGCCGGGTCGATGTTAGCGGGCTTCGATGATCTTGCCCGCGGCCTGTAGCCGGAGGTCCTCCAGCGTCTGTTCCTGCCGGGCGGCCCGGGCCAGCAGCTCGTCGAGCCGGCCGGTCTCGAGCCGCTGATCCCGCTCGGCCAGCGCGTGCAGGGTGCGCCAGCCGGCCGCCTTGCCGGTCACGCCTAGCCGGAGCAGTTCCAGTTCCTCCAGGGTGCTGAGCGGGGAACGGGCCACCAGGCGGCCGTTGAACTTCAGCCTGGCCTTCTCGGCCAGCCAGGCAGCCTGGGTCTTGTAGCCGCGGACGGGGATGCTGAGCGTGGTCATGATGGTGATCAGCGCAGCCCGGTCTTCGGCCACCTCTGCCGCCAGCTCGCGAAGCACGGCGCTGGCCGGCGGGGTGCGATGCGCGCGAACCATCCGGCGCGCCAGCTCGACCCCGACGGTCGCGCCGGCCAAGTGGTCGTTGAGATAGATGCCGAGCAGATCCGGCCCGCCGCGGGCAGCACCGCCCGCCGTGCCCGGGCCACTCATGACGACTCGTTGAACTGGCGGGAGGCGGCCCGGCCCAGGGTGGTGAGCCGGTCGAATACCCGCCGGTCCAGTGCGGGCTTGAGCTGGCCGCCGGGCACGGTGCCACTGTTTTCCGCGGCCGCGTCCGGGAGCAGCCGGTTCGTGGCGTGCAGCAGCAGGCTGGTGAGTCCCGGCAGCACTCCGGCGCCCCGGGCGGCCACCTGGCTGAGCGGGGTGAGGATCAGCTCGGCGCGCCGCCGCCGCATGGCCCCGACGATCTGGCGCGCGGCCCGTTCCGCGTCCATGGACAGCAGGGGCAGGCTGGCGCCCAGCGAGAACCAGGTGTATTCCGCGTCGTGCTGGCCGCCGAACTGGGCGTTGACCTGGGAGCCGGTGCGCATCAGCCCGGGCACCACGGTTGTCACGGTCACCGGGCCGCGGCCCAGCTCGGCCCGCAGGCCCTCGGAGAACGCCACCGCCGCGAACTTGGCCACGCTATACGGCAGCAGATGCGGGACGCTGACCTTGCCCCCGATGGAGGTGATGTTCACGATCCGGCCGTGCCGCTGCTCCCGCAGCACCGGCAGCGCAGCCAGCGTGAGGCGGACCGGGGCCAGCGCCATGGTGCGGACGGCGGTTTCGTAATCGCGGGCGGTCGTGGTCTGCACCGGCCCAACCTGGATCAGCCCGGCGTTGTTGATCAGGATGTCCAGCCGTCCGTACTGCTGAACGGCGGTCTCGATCAGCCGTTCCGGGGTGCCCGCCTCGTCCAGGTCGGCCGCCACCGGGGTCACGTCCGCGCCAGACGCCCGCAGTTCGCTGGCCGCGTGGCTGAGCTCCTCGCTGTCCCGGGCACAGATGACCAGCCGTACCTGGTGCCGGGCCAGCTCATGAGCCAGTAGCAGGCCGAGCCCGCGGGACGCCCCGGTGATGACCGCCACCTCGCCGGCGATGTCGTCCGGCCGCCGACGGCCCAGGGCGATCACCGAGGCCGCCACTCCGGCCGCGGGCAGCCGGTACAAGAGCTTGTTCATGCGGCCCCGCTACCCGGGGCACCGGGCGCTAACCAGGCTGGCGCCGCACGGACAAGCCCTGGCTACGGTCCCAGCCGAGCACGCACAGCACGGCATCCAGGTGCGGTGGCATGCGGTGCAGCACGACACGGCGCCGCCCGGCATCGGTGACCCGGATCATGGCCCGCAGCCCGGCCAGGTCGCAGTACCGCACGGCGGACAGGTCAAGATGCACCTCAGCGGCGCCTGCGGCCACCTCCCGGAGATGGCTGACCAGCGCCGGGTACGTCTCCTCGTCGATCTCACCCGCAAAAACCAGGCAGCCCGGGCCGGTGCGGAAGATCCGCAGCACCCCATCGTCATAGCTGGCTGGGCCGGTCGCGGGGGCCGGCTCGCACGGCCCGCGAATACACATCAGTCCTCCTGGCCACACTGACGAAACGGACCTCGCCGGCTGCTGCCAGAAGGGGCCGCCGCAGCACGGGCCGGGCGGCGCGATGACGAACGTCGAGGCTGGACTACCGCAAGGGCTGGGCGGTGTCGGGACGACATGTCGAGTATGCCCGAGTCTGGCCAGCAGGCAAACAGCAGACCAGGTGGCAAACTGACAACCTAGGGTTGACATTGACAACGGGGGGTTGTCAACTTGACCTATGGCTAAGTACCCGGAGACCGCCGCCGAGCAGGAAGCATTCCGCCGCCTCAAGGAGGTCCGCGCCCAGGCACTCGAGCATTTCAAGCTGGCGCAGCGGCTGCACACCCAGCGCCGTGACCTGATCCGCGGCCTGACCGGGGACGGGTTCTCCCAGGCCGACATCGCCCGCGAGCTGGGCGTTACCCGGCAGGCGATCCAGAAGATGCTCGCCTGACCCGGCCGGTTCAATCCCGCGGCTGGCCGCGGCGGCCCTGCTTCACCTGGTCCAGCTCCGCCCTGAGCTGACGGGCCTCTTCCTGCAGTTCCAGCACGCGGCGGATGCCGGCCATGTTCAGGCCGTCACCGGTCAGGGCACAGATCTCGTGCAGCCGGGCGATGTCGTTCTGGCTGTACTGCCGGGTGCCGCCCGCGCTGCGCGCCGGATCGAGCAGGCCCGCACGCTCATAGATGCGCAGCGTCTGCGGGTGCAGGCTGGCCAGCTCGGCCGCGACAGAGATACTGAACAGGCCCTTGTCCAGGTCACCCCAGTCCGGGTCCACCATAACCAGCAGGTTACCGCAGTGCGCTCGGTCAGTAAATCTAAGCCGGACCTTGTTAGATAATCCAGTGCATGCTATATAAATCGTGGGCATCGCGCCCTGGACATAGACCGCTGGGTGAGGAGGCTTCGACCATGCTGTGCATCCCGGTGCACAAGTGAGCCAGCCATGGACCTTCATGTTCCCGGGCACGGCATCAGCCTGGCCATCGTGCCCATGCCGGCTGAGATCGATCTGGCCAACGCGGGCCGGGTCGGCGAGCAACTGCAGACCGCGGTCGGCCCTGGCGTCACGGTCGTCGTGGCCGACCTGACCTCGACCGAGTTCTGCGACTCGGCGGGCATCCGCACATTGTTGTCCGCCCGGGACACCATCGCGGCCCAGTGTGCCCAATTGCGGCTGGCCGTCGCCCGGGACGGTGCGGTGCGGCGCGCGCTCCAGGCAGTAGGCCTGCAGCAGGTGCTGCCGCTGTACCCGACCGTCGAGGCCGCGCTGACTCCCGACGTGCCGAGCATCAGCTAGCGAGGCCAGTTCCGGGTACTGGCGTTCGGGAAATGCTCAGTAAGCGCGGGCGAAGATCACGCGCTTGCCGTAGGCAGACGGCTTGCCACAGCGGACGCATGAGCCCTGCTCGGCCTGGCCAGCCAGCGGGATGCAGCGCGGGCTGGCCGTGGTTTCCGCCTTGATCTCTTCTTCACAAACCTCGTCGCCGCAGTGCAGCGCCAGCGCCCAGCCGGCCGCCACCGCGGCGGCGAACCCCGGCCAGGAATTGACCACGGTGGTGTGCTCGTCGCGGAAGCCGGCGGCTCGCTGCGCCAGCATGGCCTGGAAGCGGGCCAGCTCCGCGGCCAGCAGGTCCGGTGCCGCATCGAGCGGGACGGCCTGCTTGGCCGCCGCCGGCTGCGGGTAGCTCAGCCGGCGGGCCAGCAGCGCCGTGCCTGCGGCCAGTTCCCGCTGGCCGAGTTCCAGCCGGATCGGCACGCCGCGCATCTCCCAGTCATTGAACTTGAAGCCGGGTGACAGCTGCGGCCGGTCGTCCACGTGCGTCCGGATGCCCGCGCGGCCCAGCGTGGCGGCCAGCTCGGTGGCCGCGGCCGACGTCGTAGCGGCCTGCTCCCCGCGCCCGATCGGCACGATCACCACCTGGTAGGGGGCCAGCGCCGGCGGCAGCACGAGACCCTTGTCGTCGCCGTGCGTCATGATCAGCGCGCCGATCATCCTGGTGGTCATGCCCCAGGAGGTGGTGTGGCACAACTCGGCCGTGCCGCTCTCCCCGGTATAGCTGATACCGAATGCCGCCGCGAAGTTCGTCCCCATGAAGTGCGAGGTGCCGGCCTGCAGCGCGCGGCCGTCCCGCATCATGCCCTCGATGGTGAACGTGCGCTCGGCCCCGGCGAACCGCTCCCGCGGCGTCTTCTCCCCCGGCACGGTGGCCAGCGCCGCGGTCTGCACGCACAGGTCCTGGTAGAGGTCCAGCGCCAGCATGGTCTCGGCGGTCGCGTCGGCCGCGGTGGCGTGCGCGGTGTGCCCCTCCTGCCAGAGGAACTCGGTGGTGCGCAGGAACATCCGGGGCCGCAGCTCCCACCGGAGCACGTTGGCCCACTGGTTCAGCAGCAGCGGCAGGTCACGGTGCGAGCTGATCCACTTGGCCATCATCTCGCCGATGATCGTTTCCGACGTCGGCCGGATGACCAGGGGCTCGTCCAGTTCCTTGCCACCCGCGTGAGTGACCGTGAACAGCTCTGGCGCGAACCCCTCGACGTGCTCGGCCTCGCGCTCCAGGTAGCTCTGCGGGATGAGCAGCGGGAAGTACGCGTTCTGGTGCCCGGTGGCCTTGATCCGCCCGTCCAGGTCCGCCTGCAGCAGCTCCCAGATCCGGTACCCGTACGGCCTGATCACCATGCTGCCGCGCACCGGCCCCCGGTCCACCAGTTCGGCCCGGAAGACCACGTCGTTGTACCAGGCCGCGAAGTCCTCGCTCTGCGGAGTCACGCTGCGCTCATCACGTGCTGTCACGTGGTCACGCTCTCGCATCCGGCCGCGTCAACGCGAACGGTTTTCCCGGGGCCGGGCCCGGTCAGCCGCCG
Source organism: uncultured Actinomycetes bacterium (assembly GCA_963834705.1). Taxonomy (GTDB): domain Bacteria; phylum Actinomycetota; class Actinomycetes; order Streptosporangiales; family Streptosporangiaceae; genus RYN-230. Next base: position 130,149 of record CAWICV010000011.1, on the reverse strand, counting down.
ACGTAGGCCGCGAGGTGCTCGCCGGTCAGGCTGGACCGGCTGGCCACCAGGTCGGCCGGGGTGCCCTCGAAGACGATCCGGCCGCCGTCATGGCCCGCGCCGGGGCCCAGGTCGATGATCCAGTCGGCGTGCGCCATGACCGCCTGGTGGTGCTCGATGACGATGACCGACTTGCCGGAATCAACGATCCGGTCCAGCAGGCCGAGCAGTTGCTCGACGTCGGCCAGGTGCAGCCCACTGGTCGGCTCGTCGAGAACGTAGATGCCGCCCTTCTCGCCCAGGTGGGTGGCCAGCTTGATCCGCTGCCGCTCGCCGCCGGACAGTGTGGTCAGTGGCTGACCCAGGCTGAGGTAGCCGAGCCCGACGTCGGCCAGCCGGTCCAGGATCTTGCGCGCGGCTGGTGTGGCTGCCTGGCCGGTGCCGAAGAACTCCCTGGCTTCGGCCACCGGCATGGCCAGCACCTCGCTGATGTCCCGGCCGCCCAAGTGGTACTTCAGCACCGACGCCTCGAACCGCTTCCCCTCACACTCCTCACAGGTGGTGGCCACGCCGGCCATCATCGCCAGGTCGGTGTAGATGACACCGGCGCCGTTGCAGTTCGGGCAGGCGCCCTCCGAGTTGGCGCTGAACAGCGCCGCCTTCACGCCGTTGGCCTTGGCGAACGCGTTGCGGACCGGATCGAGCAGTCCGGTGTACGTGGCCGGGTTGCTCCGTCGCGAGCCGCGGATCGCGGCCTGGTTGACCGTGACCACGCCGGGCCGGCCGGACACCGAGCCCTGGATCAGTGAGCTCTTGCCCGATCCGGCCACGCCGGTCAGCACCACCAGCATGCCGAGCGGTATGTCGACATCGACGTCCCGCAGGTTGTGCGTGCTGGCCCCGCGCACCTCGAGCGCGCCCGACGGCGCCCGCACCGGCGCCTTCAGCGCGGCCCGGTCGTCCAGGTGCCGCCCGGTCAGCGTGCCGCTGGCCCGCAGCCCATCGACGCTGCCCTCGAACACCACCTCGCCACCGGCCGGGCCGGCCCGGGACCGAGGTCGACGACGTGGTCGGCGATCGCGATCGCCTCCGGCTTGTGCTCCACGACGAGCACCGTGTTGCCCTTGTCCCGCAACTGCCGGAGCAGGTCGTTCATCCGCTGTATGTCATGCGGGTGCAGGCCGATGGTGGGCTCGTCGAAGACGTAGGTGACGTCGGTGAGCGAGGAGCCGAGCTGGCGGATCATCTTGACGCGCTGGGCCTCGCCGCCGGACAGCGTGCCAGCGGGCCGGTCGAGGGCGAGATAGCCCAGGCCAATCTGCGCGAACCCGGCCAGGGTCTGCTGCAACGCGGCCAGCAGCGGCGCGGCGGACGGCTCGTCGAGGCGGTCCACCCACTCGGTCAGGTCGCTGACCTGCATGGCGCAGGCGTCGGCGATGTTGATTCCGTTGATCCGCGACGACCGGGCCAGCTCGCTGAGCCGGCTGCCACCGCACTCCGGGCACGTGGTGAACGTGACCGCCCGGTCCACGAACTCCCGGATGTGCGGCTGCATCGAGTCCTTGTCTTTGGACAGCATCGACTTCTGGATCCGCAGGATGAGCCCTTCGTAGGTCATATTGATGCCCGCGATCTTCATCCGGGCCGGCTCGTGGTACAGGAAGTCGTGCAGCTCTTTCCTGGTGTACTTGCGGATCGGCTGGTCCGGGTCGATGAAGCCCGACTCCCGGTACAGCCGGGAATTCCAGCCGCCCCCGGCGTAGCCGGGCACGGTAATCGCGCCCTCGTTGAGCGACTTGGCGTCGTCGAAGACCTGGGTCAGGTCGATGTCGGTCACGCTGCCCCGGCCTTCGCAGCGCGGGCACATGCCGCCGGTGATGCTGAAGCTGCGCCGCTCCTTGACGGTCTTCCCGCCGCGCTCGAAGGCGACCGCGCCTGCCCCGCTGATCGACGCGACGTTGAAGGAGAACGCCTTGGGCGAGCCGATGTGCGGCTGCCCGAGCCGGCTGAACAGGATTCGCAGCATCGCGTTGGCGTCGGTGGCCGTGCCGACCGTGGAACGGGTGTCGCCGCCCATCCGCTCCTGGTCCACGATGATCGCCGTGGTCAGCCCCTCCAGCACGTCCACCTCGGGCCGAGCCAGCGTCGGCATGAAGCCCTGCACGAACGTGCTGTACGTCTCGTTGATCAGCCGCTGCGACTCCGCCGCGATCGTGCCGAACACCAGCGAGCTCTTGCCCGACCCGGAGACGCCGGTGAACACGGTCAGCCGGCGCTTCGGGATCCCGACGCTGAGGTCCTTGAGGTTGTTCACCCGCGCGCCGAGCACGCGGATCAGCTCGTGGCTGTCCGCGGCCGGCCGCGCAGGCGAATCCGTCCTGGTGGCCGTGCTCATCGGTCTTGCAGCAGCCCGAGGACGTTGCCGTCGGGGTCGGTGACGGTGGCCACCAGGCGGCCGCCACCCACGTCGCGCACGGGGTCCTTCAGCTTGGCGCCCGCGGCGGTCACCTCGGCCAGCTTCGCCTCGATGTCCGGCACGTGCCAGTAGGCCACCGGTGAGGTCATGGCCTGCGGGCCACCGCCGGGCACCAGCCCGATGTGCTGGCCCGCGGTGTCGAACCCGACGTAGTAGGGCGCGTCGGCGGTCGGCGGCACGCCGAGCAGGGCGGTGTACACCGCCTTGGCCGCGTCCAGGTCGGTCACCGGATGCAGCACGGTCTTGATGCCCTCGGTCTCAGTCATGGTCACTCCTGGTCGTTGATTTGTGTCTCTCAGGAGTATGCCGACACCGATCCAGCAGGCGCTTCTCGATTCCTGATCGGCCTGGTCACCTGCTTCGCGACGCACGACGGCATCCCCGCCGTGGCCCGCGCCGCCTCGCGCCGGTAGGTGCTCGGCGGCACCCCGACCAACTCGGTGAAGCGGGTGCTGAACGTGCCCAGCGACGAGCAGCCGACCGTGAAGCACACCTCGGTGACGCTGAGATCGCCGCGGCGCAGCAGCGCCATCGCGCGCTCGATGCGCCGGGTCATCAGATACCCGTACGGTGACTCACCGTAGGCGAGCTTGAATTCGCGGCTGAGATGCCCGGCCGACATGTGCACGCCGCGGGCCAGCGCTTCGACGTCCAGGGGCTGTGCGTACTCCCGGTCGATCCGGTCCCGGACCCGCCGCAGCAGCGCGAGATCACGCAGGCGTTGTGCGTCGGCGTCTCGGCTGGTCACCTAGGCATCTTATCCATCCGCCCCCAGCCAAGATGAGAGGGCCGGTCCGCGCGGCTACGGGATGTCAGAGGCCGCAGGAAACCGGACGGCTACGGCGGCTACGGGATGCCGGGCGGCCACGGGATGCCGGACGGCTGCTGGGCGTAGCTGCAGGTGTGCGAGTTGGTGTAGACGAGGTCCATGAAGATCGTTTGGACGATGGGGAACGAGCCGATGAACAGCCTGGTTCCGGGGGGATCGCCGCTGGGTTGATCACCCACGTCACGGGGGTCTTCCTTTGGTGGCAACTGACTGGGCTTCACCGGCAAGGTGACGGTGAGCCAGACGCCACCCCCGGGCGACGGCACGGCTGGGTGAGCGCGGCCAGGGCACCGAGCAGCAGGGGCCTGGCCGTCGCAGGACTGGTGCGGACCTCTGTCCCGTCCGCAAGGACTCGAGTGCTCCTAACCCGGAGCATACACACGAAGTATACTCTCAGTAAATAGCCTGCCCACGCTCATCCGGAGCGCGGGTAGCCCGGTGGGATCGGTACCTCCAGCGCCGCCAGGTGAGTGGGCGTGGGCCGCAGGTAGTACCAGTCCATCTGCGCCCAGTTCCGTCCGCCTGCGCCGTTGAGCATCCGGAGCGGCAGGTAAGTGTGCGCGTTTACCCACAGGAAGGTGGGGAGCGGCTGGTAGTGGCCGGCCGGCGTTTCGGTCAGCTCAATGGCCTGCTGCCCGTGCACGCGGCCGCGGCGTGTGACGCGCCACAGACCATTGGTGATCTCCTGGGCGAGGGCGGCGGGGCGGAGGTCGTCCAGGCCGGGGTTGGGGTTCACGAACCGGCCGGAGCGCAGTGACCAGGTGCCGGGCGGGGTGGTGGTGCTGTCGTACCCGCAGCCGGTCTGCCCGGTCCCGGCGTAGCAGACGACCGTGAGCCTGCCGTACGCGTTGCTGGCGTTGTCCCGCGGCACGAGGTAGGCGAATCCATCCTCTTCCGTCAGCATTAGCGGTTTGCTCATGATGAGCCCCCCGCTGGTGTTGATCGGCCGCTGGCTGAAGGCTTCCCGCCAGAGTTCCCGCGCGCCGACTACAGGCTGGGCTGGCCAGGACCAGTCCCGGTATACGTCGACCACGACACCTGCCGTGGCGCCCGTTTGCGTCGAGTACAAGACGTCGTCGTTGACCGCGCTGAACGAGGCCAGCATCGTCTTGCCCACCGATGCGGCAGACGGCAGAGCCGCGCTGGTGTGCCGCGTTGCGATGTGCGGAGAGGGGCCTCCAGGCAGCAGGGCGACAGTGATCGCCACCGCAGCGGTGGCCGCGGCGGCGATGCCGATTGCCGGGCGCGGCCACCGGAGCCCCCGCCGGACCCGCGGTGAGCGGAGCGGCCGGGGCACCCCCCGCCGCCGCGGGGCCGCCGCCGCGCGCACGGCGGTCAATACCGCCTCCGCGTCCGGGGCGAGCCGCTCCAGCGTTGCCAGTGCGTCCCGCAGGTCGTCCTCTGTGCGTACCGGCTGCCGGGGCTCGGATCGCATTAGGTTTCCTCCTCGATCACAACTGGTGCCGGGAGCTGCGGCGGGGCAAGCTCAACCCGGAGCGCGGCCAGCGCCCGCGCCGCATAGGCACGGACGGTCCCCGGCCTGCAACCCAGGATCACCGCGATCTGTGGGTCCGGCAGGCCCTGGTAGTAGCGCAGCACCAGTACCGCGCGCTGCTGCCGGGGCAGCCGGGCCAGTTCGGCGACAATTGCGTCGCGTTCGGCGTAGTCCGCGGCGTGGTCGGAAATGACGCCGTGAGCCATGTCCATGCCGGTCCCCGACGGAACCAGCCGCCAGGACCGGCGCCGCCAGGACAGGAACTCGTTGACGATCATCGTGCGGACGTAGGCGTCCGGCCGCTCCATCCGGGAGATCTGCTGCCACCGCCCGTTCGCGCGCAGCAGCACTTCCTGGACCACGTCCTCGGCGACGCCGCGATCGCCGGTGAGCACGGCCGCGAACCGCAGCAGCCCGGGCAGCCGCGCCGCCGCGAACTCCTCGAACGTCATCACGCCTCCACGCATGGCTCCTATCTAGTGAACGCGCGGTGGGCGGGAGGATGCTGCTTATGATTTTGGGGACGGCCACGCCGCCACGAGAAAAGCCCCTCCGCGGACGCCGAGGGGCCTGTCATCTGGCGCGCTCGGAGGGACTCGAATCCCCAACCTTCTGATCCGTAGGAGGGGCACATCGTCCAGGACCGTCCGTTGCGGTCGATGGGCTGGGCGGGCATTCCACAGCTGTCTGCATGGGACGCGCCTTGTCCAGCGGCTTGGCAACAGTGTTGGCAACAGTCACGGCGTCCTGGCGCTGATCCCCGACCGTCTGCTTTTCAGGCCGGACATAGGCCCAGGTCGCCATGCGATATTCGAGCGTCGGGCCCTGTTGCCGTCCGCCGTTGCTTGCGAATGGCTGCTGCCGTTGCTGTCACGGTTGCGGTCAGCTCAGTCGCGGTCGCTGTCGGCCGGGAGCGGATCATGGCTCATCTGGCCACAAGATCACCGCACGCTGGACGGCCTCATGGATTACCGAGCTGCCCAGGTCGGCCCGGGTCTCGGCCACCTCGTGCAGCAGCCAGGACGCGACAAAGGTGACCGGGCCGTCCGGTGGCAGCGGGTGAACCCAGAACTGGCCGTCCCATTGCCGCTCGGTCCCGCCGGTCCCGGTTTCGCGCAGGACCAGATACTGGTCGTCGTCGCCGTCGTCAGCAGGTCTCGGCCGATAGGTGCCGGTCCTGGCCCGACGGCCATCGGCGTACAAGACGCCCAGCCGGAGGGCCAGGTCAGGGTCCGAGTTGGTGCGCGGGTCGCCAGCCGGGTCGAGGGGGCTTGTGCCCCAGGGGAGCTGCCCGTGATGCACCCGCGCATGGACGGTGAACTCGAAACCGTCCGGGTAGGCCTGCACGCTGCCCACGGCCACGGCCAGCTCATCGGTACGGATCAGGAACAGTCCGACGGCGGCAAACCCGGGGATTATGCCGTCTGGCCGTGGTGCCCAGGCCGCCCGTCTGCCGCGCTCCGGCGTGATGTCAAAGAAGCCCACGCCATCAGGCTATTCCGGCAATCTGCTGCATGAAAGCACGCGGCGTTCCGGCCCTGGTCCTCGTCCTCACCCGTGACCTATACGCATTACGAGCGCGTTCCCGTGCGTTGCTCGTGGCTTCAGAGCCTGTGCAAGCTTCACGTTCATAGGTTGCTGCTGGTGACGATCGCTGGCTGTTGACGGCGGTTCGGGGACACGCATTGGGACACGCTCGTACTGCGTACTCCAGGTGCTCGGCGACCCCGCATCGTCGCATGGTACGGGCACCACCTTCTTATCCGTTAGGGGTGGCAGCAGTCGAGCACCTGCTTGCAAAGAACGTGCCTCCAGCCGCCTGACCTGCCCGGCCGCAGGTAACCGCCGACGTGAGGTGCCCGTGAGCGACCGTAATTCACCGCTGATCGCCGTCCGATCGGGCACGCCACGGGCACGTCGATCCGTAGCATCGGGAAGCTGGCTACCCTGCGCTGGGTACTCGGCAGCGAGTGGGACTTCCTGGACACCTAGAAGTGCCCGATTGCTGCTCAGACTTCTGATCCGTAGACCAGTGCCGCCCGTCCAGCCAGTGCGCCTGAATCCATAGCCGCACCCACGATCTGGGCGAGCGTCCAGCCTGTCTGCCCGAGTCCGGTATCGTCCGGACAGTCTGTGAGACGACTGTGAGAGGGCTAGGGGATTCGGACACCGTTACCCGCACCGTCTGCTCACCCAGGTGCGGCCCACGGCAGCGGTACGCGAATGATCGCGCGAGCGGTGGTGGCGGTGGGCATCAGGTCGAGTCTGCTCGCCTGAGGGTGCAGGGCTGGCCAGAAACCGATCTTCCCCCCGCACCGGTCCTCGCCCGAATACCAGCTACCCCCCTCGCCGAGGTAGTGGTTGCCCAGGTCGTCGGCCGCCCACCAGGTCAGGTGCTGCTGGCCGGGCAGGTCCCGGTAGGGCAGCCCGGTACGCGCGCCGGGCACCAACTCGACATTGATGCCGAACTGCTCATCGCAGGAGGTCATCGCGGTGACCGCCGCGGTCACCCCGTCAAACGGCGGCGTGACCGCGCCGACCGTCACGATCCCGGGCCGCCCGCCGCGCTGGCCCCAGCGGGCCAGCAGCGACCGCCACGGCTCGGCCAGCCCAGCCGGGCGTGCCACCGGCTCGGCGCCCTGAGGGCGCAGCACGGCCAGCACTGCCCGGGCCTGGCCGATCACCGGTCATCGGCGGCCAGCGCCCCGACCGCTGCCAGGGTCGCGATCGTGGTATCGAGCGCCAGCCGCAGGTCGTGGAAGTCGTTGATCGTCGCCACCCGCTCCCACAGGTGCCGCACCGCCGGGTCCTGCGTCGGCAGCGGCTCGGTCCACGCCTGGATGCCCGCGGGCTCGCCGGTCAGTTCGGCCCGGTGCCCCGGCAGCTCGATCCACGTCGTATCCATGGGCAGCTGCGGGCGGACCTCATATTCGCCGTGCCACACTGGGTCACCGATCCGGGAACTGCCGAAGAACTCCTCGCTCACCGTCGTCCCGTGCTCGCTGGTGATCTCCAGCCACCGCGCTCCTGCGGGAACCATGTGGCCGAACGGGTCACCGTGGGCCTGGTCAGGCCGGACCGTCACCCGCACGGTGGTCGCGTCGTCGGTGAATGCGACGTAGTGGATGACCAGCTGGCCCCACGGCTGGTCGATCACTCGGCCGCAGGGCACCACCCGCAGCGGCCCGATGCCTGGCGGCGCCGCGCGGACAAGCTGGGCTGCCCGGCCGGTCGCCCGACGGTTGTGGTTGTCATCCGGGGTTGGGGGCCAGTACTCGGCGATGACCGCCTGCGCGGCCGCGGTGGTCATGGCGCCCGCGTCGTCCTTTTCGGCCGCCGTATCACCTTGTCCGGGAGTGACCGCCGCTCGCCGTGGTTCGCTGCTCTGTCGGGCACGTGACGGGCACGGCCTGGTGCCCGCCGACCGTAGCGCCAGTAGGCTGCGATGAAGGCGGCAATTGGGAGCGGCCATGATTACAGGCGTCCCGCCCGGCCCGGACTCAGGAACCATGACGCCAGCGGAGCGTGAAGGCCGCTGGGCGCTTGGGGTGTGGCTGGCCATCAAGGCGGCCAGCAAGGATGACGCGGACGCTCTCCTCGCCCAAGCCCTGGCTGAGCTGGATCGGGAGATGCCGTTGCGCTGCGAGCCAGTGCTCCATCCCCGCAGCCGCCACCCCGCTGAAGACATCTGGGTGGCCCAGCTTGAACCCGACCTGACCTTTTTCCAAGGGATCGACCCCGACGACGCCAAGACACGCTGCTCTTTGGTGCTGACCTACTTTCCCGGGATGGGCGTGATGTGGTCCCATCCCGGGAACACCGAGCGCCAGGCCAGGTGCGAGTGGCCGACAGACATTTTTAACAGGCGCCCAGGGATGCCCGACGTGATGCTGCACCCAGCGGTGCAAGCCGTAAAGATCTTCTGCGAAGAAAGGCCATCCTGAGATGAACCGAGTCGAGAGGCGAGTGCGGGACATGATCAACCCGTACTCGACAGCGTTCGCCAGCTGGTGGTGTCATTCCGCCCGGTACTGGCGCCTGCCTCGTGTGATCACAGCCAACAAGACGGCCGCTCGCCTGGCACTCCCCCGGCGCGTTCCTCGTGTGGGCGGCGGAGCATCAGAGGGTTTGGGTTTCCAGTCCTCTCCGTCTTTCCCGCAGCCGCCGAACCCTGACGAGCGGGTGCCGCGTCTAGGTTCGGCGAAGCCGATCGCATGCGACGCGACCGCAGGGAGCGACCTAGACGCGGTAGCCGGGAGCGGGACAATCGGTCGCCGGGAAGACGGCACCGCGCAGCATAGGTTCGTCGTCGGGTGAGCCTGACTGATCAGCGGTGCCCGGCATCGACAGGTCCGGCGTGCGGCGGGCGGGCCTCCCCCAAGGCAGAGCCCGCCGCTGACGCCGGGCCAGCGGCGCCGCAGGCGCCGCCTTGATGCCAGCGCCGACGACGTGCACCAGGGCAGGGCCGCGCTGGCCAAGATTCACAAGATCGCCTAGCACCTGTGAGAGAGTGTGAGAGGTCAGGCCCCTGGCAGCAAACATGGCCTCGTCGCACGAGTGAGATCAAGACCCTGACCTGCGGATCCGCTGTCGCGATGAGCGCGCTCGGAGGGACTCGAACCCCCAACCTTCTGATCCGTAGTCAGATGCTCTATCCGTTGAGCTACGAGCGCTGGATGCCCGGCTAGTTTACGGCACCTTGCGCGTGGCCGCGTCGGCCATGGCTACTGCTCAGGCATGGGCGGCCCGGATGGGGCGCTCCGGGGGTTAGCACTGAATCAGAGCGCCGGAGGCGACGACCTCGTCCGGGGAGCGCAGCCACCCACCTAGCGCTCGGCGACCTTCATTTCGTGCCGCCATGGCGGCTCGGCGCCGGCCCGGGTGCAGGTCAGGGCGGCGGCCTGGGCGGCTGACGCGGCCGCGGCGGCCAGCAGCTCCGGATCGGCCAACTGGTCCCGGGACAGCTCGTGCTCGGACCACCAGGCCAGGAAGCCGCCGCCGAAGGCGTCACCGGCGCCGACCGTGTCCACCACCTCGGCGGCCGGCACCGGCACGCTGAACTGCTGGCCGTCCGGCGCGAACACCTGAACCGGCGCGGCGCCGTCGGTGACCAGCACACAACGCGCGCCCCACCCCAGCAGCGTGTGCGCCGCCGCCGGCACGTCGCGGCCGGGGACCAGGAAACCCAGGTCTTCGCTGCTCGTCTTCAGGATGTCGGTCCGCGGCAGCAGCCGCCGTATCCGGTCCAGGTGCGCGGCGGCATCCGGGATGGCCGACGCACGCCAGTTCGGGTCGAGCATCAGCAGCACCGGTGACGGCAGCTCCCGGGCCAGGCCTTCCACCACAGTCGCCATCGGCTCCACGACGAGCCCAAGCGTCCCGACATGCAAGGCGAACACATCTTTACGCAACGCCCGTGCCGCCGACTGCCGGTCCAGCCGGAACCCGGCCGTCCCGGTCAGGTGAAACCAGTACTGTGCCACCCCGGCGTCGTCGAGGGACACGATGGCCAGCGCGGTGGGCTCCGCTACCTGATCGGGCAGCTCCAGTTCGACCTGATCGGCCGCCAGCTTGCCGGCCAGCAGTGCGCCGAACGGGTCGGCCGAGAACCGGCCCAGGAACCGGGCCGGCTGGCCGAGCCGCGCGATCGTGCGGGCGGTGTTGAACGGGCCACCGCCCGCCGCCGCGTGCACCGCGCCATCCGGCCCGACGATCAGGTCCATCAGGCTCTCTCCCGCCACCAGGATCATGGCCCGGTCACCCGCGTGGCGTGATGATCATCTGCGGCAGGACGTAGCGCCCCGGCTGGTATTCGTGGGCTTCCAGCGTGCGCTGGATCTCCTGCAGGTGCTCTGTGGTCAGCTCGAGGGGTGGTTCGTCCGGCTGGTACGTCCAGCCGACCGGGTAGTCCACGCCCGGCTTTGTCGACATCTCGATATGGCAGCCGAGCAGGTAACGCACCGGCCGCCGCTGGCACCACTCGGCCAGCCGGCCGATCGACCGGACGAACGCGGGCCAGTCGAAGACGTACAGACGGCCCGGGAGGATGGTGTCGCCGGTGAACATGATCCCGGTGTACCGGTCGTAGTAGGTGACTGCCGCCTGATGATGCCCGGGCGTGGCCAGGCAGTCGAGCACCCTGCCACCAACATCTAGTTCGGCCACTGACTCCGGCTGACGGTCGAAACTGAAGAACGGCCACGCCGCATCGTAGGTGGCCCCGACCACCTCGGTGTCCGGCCGGTCGAGGAACTGCCCGTCGGCTTGGATGTGGTCGCCGTGTGAGTGGGTGTGCAATATCAGCAATCCGTAGCTATCCGGATGCGGATGGGCGGCCAGCCACTTCTCGATGATCGTGTCCACCGTGCGGCGCAGCGGGAACCACTCCGGGTTGGCGGTGGCGCCCGTGTCGAGCAGCACGGCCCGGGAGCCACCGAACAGCAGGAACATGAACGGCGCCTCGTAGTGCACCGCCTTGTTCTGCCGCAGGATGTAGGTGTGCTCATCGCACGCGTGCACCTGGATGTCCGGATCGGTGTTGTACTTGGCCGCCTCGGAACCATGGATCCACGCCACATCCAGGTCCAGCACCGCGCCACCGTCAGGGAAGTCCATCGCTGTCCAGCCTGCCGCCATTGTAGGGTCTCAGATCGCGTGACATATTGATCTTCTATGACCTGCGGGTCTTCAGCTGTCTCACGGCGATGTCACCAAGATCAGTCTCAAACTCGTGGCATTTCCTCCGGCCGTAGCGGTCGGCTGCACCGCACCGATCAGGTTTCCAGGCTCACTACGGAGCCAGGAGTTCGTGCCGGCGGCGTTGCCTGAATGGTGTTCTCTCTCCCGTGTGGGCGGGGAGTAGTTGCTGCCGTGTGGCGACATCGGGGAGCAGTTCCTCTGGCACGGGGTGGTTGGCGAATGGGTTGTCCCACCAGTCGAGCTCTGCCTGGTCGATGGTCCATGGCGTGAGGTGGCTCGCGAGAAGCACGGCGGCGAGGCGGCGATTGCGCGGATGCGCGCTAGGGCCTCGCCATATGCCGTCACCGGCGCGCACCCAGCGCGGGCCGGGATCACCGCCGTATGTGATTTCGAGGCTCCCGAATAGCACGTTGGTTCTGTGCCTGGTGGCGTCGAAAGGCGTCAGGGAGGTCTCATTTACCGCTACGACGTAAGGGAAGGGAAGGTCGCCGTACCTGCTCGGTTGCTTGCGCTTGAGGGCGCGCATCAGCGCGATCTCGTCCCTAGTGCCGCTGGTGTCCTCGAAGAACATGCCCAGCGGCCGGTCAACTGGCTGGTCGCGGAACTCTGGCTTGTTCGGAAGGGCTTCGAGGGTCACTGTCCAGCCGCTGTCTTCGAACCAGCGATAGGCCGGAACCTCTCCGTTGACCTCCCACTGATGTTCCACCTCATCTGGGTCGAGCCCGGCTAGCCATGCCTCCAGGTCTTCCCGCAGCCGTGCCAGCTTCGGTGCATCATCGCGGCCGGCCTGGTCGATGGTGATCGCGAGCATGAAGGCGGTGGCCTTGACCTTGTTGAGTTCCCGGTAGATGCGGTCGCGGCGAGCGTCGGCACCTCGCTTCTCGCCCGGCTTCCCCGCAGTGGTCGCCTCGAGATAGAAGGCGCCGCCCCCGCGGCGGAGGAGGAAGTCGATCTTGCGGTTGTTCGGAAGGGTGGGCTCGCAGGTGATTTCGTAGCCCAGGCGTGTGAACAGCTCGTGCAGGTACAGCTCCCAGAACGCAGCGTCGAACTCCTGATCGTCTCCACTGCGAAGCCGGTGCAGAACCCCGTCTTTCAGGTCATGGCACAGACACGAGTACCAGTCATTGATGCGTTGCCGGACGGCCACGAACGGCGGGCGCCCCGAGCGGTTGAGGAATGCATACTGTGGCTCTCCATGGTCCCTGGGACCCGGGTAGGTGCGGGTCCCGCTGTCGAACACCACCTGGTGGACGCTCCTTCAGCTACCTGGCCGCGGGCCGTCATCATCCGCGGTGACAGGAAGGGCGTCGATCGTGGGCTGAAGCAGGATTTGGGTGAAGTCAGCGACTTGCAGGTGGTTGCCGGCTCCGCCGTCGCGCAGCAGGACAGGGAAAGTCGGCCGGATGCCGGGGGTGAGCGGCGGCAGCCGGGCATCGATCATGATCCCGTAGGGCGGGATGAGCTCGGACACGTAGTGCGCGAACAGCAAGGTCTGCTGACCGCCGAGTGGGATGAGGATCACGTCGTGCACCGTCTCCCCTGCCGCGGGCGCAAGGCGCGGCAGAGCGGAGATCTCGGGGCCGCTGAGGCCAGCCTGGGCCGCTGCCGGGGGGATGTTCGTATCGAGCCTGTTCAGGTAGGCGGGGTCACCCTTCTGGCGTTGCGGGTCTGCGGGGTTGTCCCGCACTGCGCGCAGGGCTTCGGCGAAGTCACTCGCGGCGAAGTCCGGCCCGTACGCCAGGGCGCAGGCCCCCAGGGCGGACTTGACCGCCACGATCTCGGCATCCCCGAGCGGATAGGACAGCTCTACGTTGACCGTGTCGTAGGAGACGGGGCTGACGGATCCTGGCGGCAGGTTCTTGAACTCCGGAGCGTTAAGGTGCGGGTTGCGGTGTCGCCACGTGTTATATGCCTTTTCTGCCTCGGCTGGCGTTCCCTCGATGCTCAGAGCGGACCCGTCCTTGGCTTTGCGCAGGATCGGCGGAGAGTACACGCTGCCGTCCTTGGGATTGAGTTCCGCCCGGCGGCTGGAAGGGAACGTGCCCGGAACCGGTGATGCACCGAGGCCCTTGGCCGACTTCATGATGTTGATCACGGTGTTCGGCCGTTGCAGGTTTCCCTCGGCGACCGAGCCACTCTGGTTATTGCAGGCCTTGTGGGCAGTGACGGTCACGCGACCGCCGAGCGCCTGCCCGAAGACGTGATCCTCGCTCAACTCCTGCTCCGGCAGCATCTCAGCGCCGCACAACGGGCAGAGCGGCGGCCCGGAGGCGAGTGAGTCAGCCATGATCCCAGTATCGGACTTTCGGAGATCCCGCGTGACCGTCAGGATGCCTCAGGGCCAGCGCATGAGGAACTTCCGCGCTACGGCGCCGATCCTGTCCATGCAGATCGCTAGCACCCCTCACCCCGTGGCCACACCAGTTCAGTCTCAGTTCATGGCATTCCTTCGCGGAGGCGCGGGCGTCAACGCGGCGCTCACCGCCAGGGTGCTCGTGCCAGGACCAGTGCACGGACTCGGGTCGCTTGGCCCTGGTCGAGCAGGCAGCCGGCGACTGCGTTGAGCTGGTATCCGGTGGTACACACGTCGTCGAAGACGAGAATGTCGCGCCCTTGTGTTCGGGCAGGGTCGGGGATGTCCAGGACTCGGCGGAGGGCCGCGGCGGCCGTCCGCTTCTCGGCAAAGCTCCGGCCGGCCGACTTTTCCGTTGCCTGTGTCTTGATGATCGCCGCGGGGGTGCCGGTGTCGAAGGCCCAGCGCCCGTCATAGTCGGCCGTGGCGGCCGACCTGATGATTCTTTCGACGTGGCCAGGCCCAGGCTGACCGGGGCCGAGGTAGGTGGGGTTCGCGACGATCAGGTCAGGAGGATCGCCGTCGGCATGAGCCTCGAGCCAGCCGACCAGCAGCCGGCCGAAGATCAGCGACCAGCCAGTCTTGCCCTCGTACTTGTAGCTGTGGATCTTGTCCTGCAGAGTGCCCGAGAGGTAGGCGATCGCGTCAATGCGCTCGACACACCGGTTCCGCTCGTGGCACAGCGAGTTCCGGCAGGGGCTGTCGTCGTCGAGCCGCTGGCTGCAGACCGGGCACGCCCGCGGGGCGATCGCCTCCAGGGTCTTGCTGGCACATGCCACGCAAATCCATGCCGGGCCCATGAGGCGATACGGGCACGCTGGGCACTGGGGAAACCCGGGCGGCTCCCCGGCAGGAAGCACGGCGATGGGCTTGTCCACCGGCTGCTCATAGGTAAGACAGAGTCAGCTGCTGTTGCTGCACGGTCGCCTGCCGGACCCGCTCGGGGGCGGCGAGCTGGGCGCTCACCTCGTCCACGTCGCCTACCTCGATCGCGCCGCGCTTGCCGACGTAGTCCCTGGCCCAGGACTGGGAGGTGACGAGGGAGCGGATGAGGAACACCTTCTTGCCATGGTCGAGGGCGAGCCGCGCTTGCATCTTGGCACCAGAGGTACTGGTTGCCTCGATCACGATGGTGCCCTGGCTGATCCCCGATGTAACAACGTTGCGGCGTGGGAACGTGAACCTGCTCGGCGGGCTAGTCGGCCAGAACTGTGACACCAGCACACCGCTGTCTGTTATCTCCTTGGCTAGGTCCCGGTTCTCACCGGGATAGCACTTAGTGATCCCCGTGCCCAGCACCGCAATGGTCCGGCCACCACCATCCAGGGCAGCACGGTGCGCGGCCGTATCGATGCCTTTCGCCAGGCCGGACACCACGGTCACCCCTTGGCCGGCGAGCAGCCGCGACATGTTCGCCGCGCGGCTGATCCCGTCGTCGCTGGCTTGCCGCGTGCCGACAACGGCGACCGAGCGGGCATCCTGGTCGCTGAGCTCGCCCCGGTAGAACAGGAACGGCGGGAGGTTGGGAATCAGGCGCAGGTTCGCTGGATAGTCCAGGTCGAGCACCGTGACCAGCCGGGCCCTAGCGCTGGATGCAGCCTCCAGTTCCGTGCTGACGCGCTCAGCCAGCGCGGGCAACCGGTGAAGCCCGGCGGTCAGCACCGGACGTGATCGTGTCGCCGCGGCAGACTTCTCGGTGATGACCCCACGGAACAGGTCGTCAAGGCCGCTGGGGTCTTGCGCCTGGCGGGCGATGAGGCTCCAGTCGACACTCACCCCGTCGACCCGGATCGCGCACAGTTCCAGCAGCCTCCGCTGCTGGTCAGTGACCTCCATGCTACTCCCCGATATCGAACTTATGTTCGCATGGATGTTCTGCGTGCATCATCTCAGTGAGTGTGGCACAAGATCAAGCGCGACACGCACCGCCCCAGTTCCGCTGCTGCTCACCACCGGGAACCAGCCACGCCGACTGCATCCATCCAAGCCGATTTCGCTCACAGCACACGGATACATGCGCATCGTAAGGGGAATGGAGATCACGACGCTGGCGCTGGGAGCCGACAAGATGGCGCAAGTGTCAGCGGGTGGTGCCATTCTGTCTAGATGACACTGTCCTCCGCCACTGGCTCGGTAATGAGCCAGTCTCGCGAGATCTCGCTGGTCACCCGCAGGGACATCTTCGACTTCCTGCGGGCAGAGAAGGGGCCGTGGTGGGGCCGCCTAAGCGAGACCAGCTTCCTCGGGCAGCTCTACGATCTGGATGCGCTCCCGTCGACCGATCCCCGGCACGCTACTGCGGCGGAGGACATCACTCGGCACCGTGTGGCCAACTTCGATTGGGACGATGATTGGGTTTTCGATGATCCGCGGTTCCAGCTCGCCGACGGACCCGATCAGGTGCTGCTGGCCTTCCTGGCGCAGATGGCCCAACCGCTGGTCCAGCCAGACATCGAGCAGGCCGTCAGGCTGGTCACCCATCTGAACGGACTGCTGGGACCGGACGGCTGGGAACTGCGGACGAGCGGGTTCGTATCTGGTCGGCCCGTCTACGCGCCAGGGCGCACCGCGACCGGACCGGGACGCATGATCCGCTTGCAGATCGAGGACGACGACGCTGGCAAGTTGGACCTCGTTCTCGGTCAGGCGCACTGCTTGCTCGGCGAGAATGGCGATGTCCTAGCCCAGAGCCTCATCCTGGGAGTTGCCCTAGGTGTGCGCCGGGACGGCGGGATCTATTACCCGACACCAGGAGATAACTGGAACTCCTACACATACGAGGCCGTCCTGACAGTAGACCCCGCTCTCGCGCAGGAGTTCACCACTGAGGTAACTGACCGGATCTGGGCGGCGCTCGGCACCGTGTTCAGCCACCACGGCCGTGAGGACGTCCAGTCCCTAGTGATCGAGCAACGAGCGCTTCCGCTGCCGGCCATCTCAGCAGACTGGCGCGACCAGTCGACCCAGCCCAGCAGGCAGCCGCCTTCCAACCAGGCTCGGCGCGAGCGCGCAGAAGAGGGCCACCCCTCGCAGGATGACCTGGTATTCGGCAGCCGCGCCGAGCTCGCCGCCTACCGCGTGCTCGTGGAGATCCAACGGGAGTGTTCTGTCCAGAAGGCGATCGCCGTGCTGCCGTTGCCTGGTGCAAGGCTCCGTGACTCGGGCGTGCGCGCTCCCGATTTCGTCGTCATCGGCAACGGCCGCGCCGTGGTCATCGAGGTTGACGGCCCCCACCACTACGGCAGAACCCGCAAGGCCGACGACGCTAACCGCGACCGCCATTGGGGACGGTGCGGGGTTTCGACCATCCGCATCACCAGCGAACAAACTAACGATCCCGGATCCCTCAAGGCGCTCCTCCAGGAGGACCTCAGGCGCGGGCTATGGCGGAGCTTAGCCTCCTGACTCCCGTGGCTCCCCACGCAGACATAGGCGCCAGCCGAGCGCTCACCGCAAGCCACGTGCCGCAGCGTCAGCAACTCCCCGACGGAGAACTACCCGCTACTTTCCGCGCCGCAGGTCCGATTCACGCTGTTCCTCAAGCTCGATCCTCACGTCGAGATCCGTCATCAGCTCCTCGAAGGGCTCGAAGGCGTCCTCGATGTCAGCGAACGCGGCGAACAGCTCCAGCCTGCCGCTGACCTCCCGCAGCTCTGTCACCTTCTGCCGCCATGCCGCCAGGTCAGTTCCTCCGTACCGGACCCGGGTGGCCAGCAGTTCGTCGATCGAGCCGGGAAGGCTCTGTTTCTCCCACTGGGCGAGGCTAATGATCGCCTGTCTCCAGGGTCCTGACGGTGCGAGTTCCGCGATTGCCCCGAACAGAGAGCTTTCGGCTCTTGAGATGGTCTCGTCCAGATCATCAAGGCGGCCGGAGAGGTGGCCGACCAGGGCCTCCTTCAGGCTGGCCTCGTCGATGCCCAGACCGGCCCTCAAGATCGCGGCGATCTGTCCCTCAGTCGGGTAGCCCTCGGCCGTGTCGCGGGCATTGAACTTCCGGAGGGCTGGTGGCGCTTCCAGATGGAGCGTCACGATCGTGAACTGGGACTGAGCGAGCCTTTCGAAGAGCGTGCAGGCCATGTCGAAGTACAGCAGGCACGCCGACTGAATGGTCTCCGGCCGCACGCGGTCGCGGTGGTACAGCTCGTTGCGGTACTTGTGTAGCTTCTTTAGGACCCTGGACTCAGTATCCCGGATGTCGCCGTGATCCCGGATAAGGTTGACCTTGGCATCGAACGACCAGGCAAGCTCCCTGCGGGCGGCCCTCGGCACGACCTGGTTCGCCACCTCGTCGTGATGTCGGTGCGCATCAGCGTTGGCGGGATCCTGTTCCAGGATCTCCTTCCATTGGCGCAGTACCCGCTCCATGAGCGTGTTGCCAGCCAGCCGGACCTCGATATTGCGGCGCATGATCACCTCAGCCGCGTTATCGAGCAGGATGAACGCCAGGCGGGCATGGCTGACAGTCTTCCGGGCGAGGAAAGCGCTGGCCTCGTCCAGCTGGACCGCCATCATCTCCAGGCGTTCCAGATAATCGCGGCGCAGTATCTCCTGCCCCTCGACAAGGTCGTCTCTCACCAGATCTTTCCTATTTTCTGCACCGGCCCGGCCGCATCGACGCGGACCTGTTGTTGCCTGCCTGTGCTCACCCTGGCTCCTTGATGCATCCCGTGTCAGTGAGTACAGGCATCGCTACATCAATTGTCTGGTGCTGGAGGCGGGGTCCCCTGGGGCGACACGCGGAGCGATTTGCGGTCACCTGCTGGGGAGGGAACCGGCCTGGTGACAGTCAGCATCGTGCCGTCTCTGATCGTGGATCACCGTGACCTCTTCTCAGCCGTTTGGGTCGCTCCAGCGGGACCGCCTGGTCATTGCCGACGGGACTTTGCCGTTGCCTGTATCTGGCTCCTCCGGCGGCCGACACAAGCGCTGGGGAACCTCAACGATCGAGCGACTACGGCTTCAGATGCCTGTTGTGCTGAAACGTGCGCGTGTACATGCGACGTACAACTGCCTGTGCCGTTCATTGTCTACGCGGAGGCCGGCAGCCAGGGTTGCGCGGTCCTCCTCGGAGAGCCTTACTCCTACGCGGTTCCATTCTCTGCCTTTGGCCTGGTGGACAGTCATGCCTGGGATGAGTTGGCCGGAATACGAGAGTCTGCTCCGGAGGTCATCTAGCCGCTGGGTGTACCTCCAGTGAACCGAAGGGAACTCTCGCCGACTCTCGGACTTGATGGCCGCGACGAGGCTCTGGTAAGCGGTGTTCACGGCTGGCTTGCCGCCAGATTTCAGGTCCTCAATCACGGCCTGGAGAGCGGGCTCCAGCCGACGAGGCGCATCGGGGTCTGTGATGCCCAAGGTTGCCAGCGCGTCAGATAGGTACGTCGCATTCTCGCCGAGGACCGTGCGGGTGAGCTGATTGAGCAGGAGCGTGGCCGCAGCTTCAGGGGTGTTACCTTTCGCCGAGCCATAAGCAAGCGGGAGTACATGGGCGGCGGTCTCCCACAGTTGCTTCCACTGGCATGCCAGAACGACGTCAACACTGTCAGCGGGGCCGCTTGGCAATGTGACACCCTCACCCATGCGCAGCCGATCCGCTAGCAGCCGTTGTTCTTCGGTACACCAGCGGAATGAGACAGACAAAGGCAACCGGACCATATCAGTGCGTGCGAGCAGCCCGGGCACTTCATCTGGCCTGGCCCCACGGAAACCGTACAGCGCTTGCCACGGGTCGCCGACTACGGTCACGGGGCATACCCGAGCAGCCAGCTCGATTACCGCGATATCAAGGCTGTTTGCGTCGAATATCTCATCAACGATGAGCGCGCGCATAGTCATGGCGAGCCGCTGGGTCAGGCTCTCGGCAATCAAAGGGAGCTGCAGAGCAAGGCCGAGAACATCCCGCACCTCTTCGTGTGTGCAGATGCCTGCTTCGATTGCTGCCTGGTACTGCTGTGGGTTAACACGCGAGGCTGAGGTGCGCGCGTATCTGCTCCAGACGGTCACTTGCTGACCTTCGAGGTTCAGGCCGACGATACCGCGTATCCAGAGATATTCCGCGATCACCTTCCAGCTGTCGCGGACGTCGAGGCGGCAGTGGCCGCCCGGCCAGCGGATCTGGTCGGCTTCCAGGAGGTATTCAAGGAGGCTATAGATGAGAGTATCCAGCGTAATGACACGATGGGGCCAGCACAGAGCCGATGGGCCCCAGCTCTGCCGGACACGCTGGCGCAATTCCCAGGTAGCTGAGCGAGTGAAGCTCACCGCCACCACCGCCCGGTCATCGGCGCCCACATCAGTCCACCGTGCGGTGTATCGCTGGAAGCCGAAACGCTGCGCTGCCACGGTGGTCTTCCCCGAACCTGGGGAGGCCTCGATATAAGCCTGCCGCAACGGCGTGCCGGCTGCTACCAGCTGCTCATTGGTGAGAATGGCGAGGGCTGGGTCAACTGCGACGCTCATGACATGGACATCCTGCCGGGCGCAGGTCGGACGATTCCCATGACTTCTGCTTCAAGCGCCATCGCTATCAGCACGGCCTGCGGGAACACTAACATCGGCAAGCCCGTGGTCGTGACCCACGATCGGGCGAGGGTAAAGGAAGTCGAAAAGAGCCTTCAGGTGAGCTGGCACTGTTACCGCCGACCCGTTTTCGAGCGCGGCGGCAAGCCGATCGGCGACTGCAAGAGCGAATTCGCCCTTACGGCGCGCACCGGATCCGGCAGCTTGTGCAGGGCGGTCTGCCGATTCGCGACGAGCGCTGCGGAATAGGGCGTGCACAGCCTCGGCCGTGAGCGGATCTGGCACATCCAGTCTTACGTCGGCGAGCGCGGCTGCTATCAAGGTCTCGTTACCTGCTGTGATGGACGGCTCAAGGGTCGGGTGGCTGTGGAAGACCTGTGCCACCTCCGTGTCGTGGTTAGCGGCCCACGCCGGCTGAACTGGAACCTCACTGAAGTCGCGGTCGCTGTCGCTCAGCACCGCGACGCGCGTGCACAATTCGTAGCCCCGTGTGGCGAGGAGCTGAACAGGCCATGCTCCTACCCGGGTTCCCATCGCCACGATGCTTAGCGCGTCGAACGAAAGATTGCTTGTCATCGTCATCAGCAGCCCATACCCAGCCGAATTGCCGCACAACAGCGGCGTCGGTGACGCCCTCCACAAGCGCAAGGCGCTCGGCGAACAGCGCGGCGGATCTGCTTGCGTCCATGTGCAGCCGCGCCATGCGCAGAACGGTCTGGCGGTCGCCGACAGGCAGTGCTGCAACTGTTCGTGCGACTCTGAGGCCGTCAGGGAGCCGACGCACAACGATGAGCTCATCGGGCCGACAGGACGTGATGACATCCGTCGCGTGGCTCGACATCAGGACCTGGATCTCTGGCCGGGTGGCCACCACACGCCGCAGGTACCTCACAAGTGAGTGCTGCAGCTGCGGATGCAGGTGTGCTTCAGGTTCCTCGATGACTACTGTCGCGTGGAACGGCGCGGCGGGGAAGAAGGAATCCTCTTCCGATTCGGCCTCGGCCCGGGCCTGGGCCAGCGCCGCCGAGGCTCCCTCGGCACTGCCTGGATCCTGCGTCCGGTCCTCCGGCCCGGAACCGTCAGCGGAGCTTTGCCCAGGATGGTGCGTGCCCGCGTCATCATCTGGACTCTCACCATCTGGGCTCCCGGAGGAGAAGCCTCCGGGGACCGTCGCCGGATCGGGTATCGCAGCGAGGGTCACAGCCATATGGAGGAGGTTGACGTATCCAAGGCCGGATACCTCAAGGGGCCGGGCGTTGTCGCGGCCCTCCAGGACGGCGAGCATAAGTTCCAGCACCCTGGCGAGATAGGCATCATCGATGACCTGGCCCCGCACGTAAGACCATTGCCTGCTCACGCCGGCCGACAACGCGGCCAAGTGGCTGTCGATGCGCTCCTCCAGCGCAGCGATCAGGCCATCGTGAGCCAGCGCTTCGAGCAGAGCAGAAGCGCGCGCCCGGAGCCCAGCAAGGTTACGGCTGCCGTTCACTCGCTGCTGCTGAGCACGCAGCAGCTCCACGAGGATCCTCGCCTCGCGCCGAGCCAGCTCATCAAGCGGATTGCGCCACGCAGGCAGGTAGACGAACCGGACACTGTTCGCGACATCATGAGGCACGAGAGTTGCCGCACGTATGGTGCCAAGGTCGCGGCTCAGCCCGCGGCTCCACCAGGCAGCTACAGTGCCTGGTGCGGTGACCCCAGACTGGGTCCACAACTGCCGGCCCAGCGGGCCTTCCGCATCCGGGTCAGCCTCGAAGCTGTACTCGACATCGACACTGCGCGTACCGCTCCCCAGGCCAGCAGCGCTCTGCCGTGGGAGCCGCGGGAAAACCGCGGTGTGGCCAAGATACGCGGCATCACACACCGTGGTCTTCCCCGCGTTATTCGCACCGACCAGAACGCTGAAACGGCCAGGCACGGGGACCTCAAGCTGTGGGCCAGCACTCGCCCTCAGTCCGCGGACGGTGAGCTTGCTCATGTACACCGACCGCATTTTCCTCGTCACTCGCTGATTCGTCCACTTGGCGTGCCCAGTTCGCGGCTCGCAGTCCGGAGTCTCATCAGTTCTCGAGCATGTCGGTAGGGATCATGAACTCGCGCAGGGCCTGGTTCTGGTGATCCACCGCTTCGCGTGTTTTCTCGAGTACCCGATCGATACTGTCGGTAGCAACGCGGATATGTTCCACAGCAGCCGCCCGGTGCTCATCAGCTTCTTTGAGGGCGTCGAAGGCGGCGGCCATCCGCAGCCCCGCCTCTCGCAACCGCAGCGCCTCAGCCCTCCATCTGTCGCGCTCGTCGGATACTGAGTCGCGGTCCCCGCCGCGATCAGGCGGCACCGTTGTGTCTGAGCGGCGGTCAAGACGGTGGCGGCTGCGGAGGCTTTGATCGTTTCCCGGCCTGGCAAGTTCGCTGATTTGCCCCTCAGTTAGCCAGACGCGGGTCCGCTTGCCGTCCTGGCACCGGATGCTGTCCAGCTTGCCTGCGCGGGCGAGCCGCCGTAGCCACTCCGAAGTGAGACCGGTGCGCCGGGCGGCTTCTCGCAGCGAGATATGCCCTGGCGGGCAGCCGCCGCTGCCGGGCTCGTCAGCAGATCCCGCCTCAGCCTCCGGGTTAGCCGGCCTCACAGAACGAGTGTAGATCCCCGGGCTGTGATGCTTGGCAACTAAGTTGGCAACTGCTCGGTGCGGTGGGTTGCTGGTTGGCAACTGAGTTGCCAACCTCTCGGTATGCCAGTAGATGTCCCGCTGACGCACGCGGTGGAGATGGCCGTCATGGATGGGTCCATCAAGCTCCCTGGCCTCCCTGCCACGGTGCCAGGTATCCGCGGCTGCCTGCTTGGCGTGGAGGCTCTGCTGTTTCTGGGCCTGGACGAGCATGAGCACTGGCGCCGCCGCGCGGCCGGGCTGACCACCGTCTGTGACAGGGACTCCTTGCGCCTGCTGTCGCGCCTGCCGCATGGCGAAGCAGTCCGGGTGGCGGACTTGACTGATGTGGAACGCCGGAGCCTGCGCCGACTTCCCCGCGGTGTCGCAGAAGTCGCCGAAGGCAGGGTGACTCGCCTGGCCATCGCTCCGGTGGCTATCAGGCTGGCGATCGTTATCGACGATGTGCTGGACCGCGGGCTTGACCGGGCGAGCAGGTTCGCGCCGTTCGCGCCGCGTCTGCTGGTCCTGACCGGGCCGCCAGATGATCTGGCGTGGGCCCAGGCCGAGGCGCGGTTTTACGGGATCGGCCTGGCCATGGCCGGAGATGATGGCATGGTCATGCTGGCACACCCGGAACCGGCAAGAAGATCGGCAGGCCCCGTGACCTGGCGGGTACGCGAAGAGGCCTACGCCGCCTTCCTTGCGGCAGCCGGGGCATGCGCATGAGGAGCAGCGCAGCCCCGGTCAGACACCAAGGCCAGACCAGACCCGGGCGCTGCCGTATGGTCTTATCGCCCTGACACCGGTCTGGGTACGCAACTCTGCGTAGGCCGTCTCCACCTGCAGGTGATGCTGGCGCAGCCAGTTGCGGCGGTTGCCTGGCTGGCAGGTGGTGAGATCCTCGGCAACTGTCAGCCATCCCCGGACGTTGTGCACCCCCAGGAGCTCGGTATCGCCGGCCTGGTGGCTGAAGCTAGTCAGCGGCCGGGCGCAGCAGCCGTCGAGCGCGCATTCGGGTGCGTCGTCGCCGAACCAGGCTTCCAGCTCCGCGATATCCCGGAACTCGCTGATACCTGGGACGAAGACATGCAGGGCGCGCCGCGGGCGGGCTCGGCGCCGCCTTTTCTGCGCACGGCGTCCCGGCGGGATCGTGTGCCGGAGGGAGGCCGTCACGCCGATCGAGGCGGCCAGGCCCCCGCGTCCGAGCGTCTCTATCGCGGCCATGTCTGTCCGGTGGTGGAAGATCTTCCCCGGGCAGGAGGCGAGCACATCAAGCAGCCCCTGGGCCACTTCTGGGTCTTCGTATGGGTCAAGCTGGCCAATCACGACAAGCGCCACGGGCCTGGTGCTGCGCTGAAGTTCCCGCAGCAGGCAAGGCCGGTGTGTTCTGGTGAGCCATTCCTGGGGGACCGCGACGGTGGTCATCACTGCTGGGTTCCCGGCGTTGTTGCCTGCCTCAATCACTGCAGCGAGCGCGGGCGAGTCACCGGTGCGCACGAGCCCGGAAGGAGTGAACACCACGTCGGCGCCCCACGCGGCCGCCTCAGCGGCGAAGCCCGCGAGCGACCACGGGATCAGCGAGTGGTCGTCTGCGGGCACGAGCATCGGCGCCGCCGGGGTTGCCTGGTAACGCTCGTATGCGGCGAGGTCCACGGCCTGGAGCAGGCCTGCCCCGGCCAGCGACATCACCCGGCAGCTGGTGACAGCGTGAGGCCCGACGTGGACAATCCCGGATACAGCGGGCCGCTCACAGAGGGCGGCTGTGATTCCGGCCGCGACACGCGAGGAGGCCGCGACGAAGACGTGGTCGGCAACTGCCCCGGCTGCCTCGACGCGGACTTGTTCCCTGCCTGCACTCACCGTGGCTCCTTTCATGCGCCCGTGTCAGTGAGTACGGGCATCGCTACATCAATTGTCTGGCCCAGCAGGCGAGATCCCTGAAGCGACACGCGAAGCGAGCCGTGGTTACCTGCTGCTGGTGAGGGAACAGGCCCAGCGGCGGTCAGCAACGTGCCGCCTGTGGCTGTGGGTTGCGTGACCTGCTCGCCAGCCGCTTGCGCCGCTCCTGCATGACCGCTGCTTGATCATTGCCGCCGGGACTTAGCCGTTGCCTGTTTCCGGCTCCCCCTCGGGCGCGGCGGGGGATGTTGTGAATGTCAGCCCAGCGGCTTATGTTGCTGGCGCTTGTGCCGGTTTCGCGCGCGAGGTCGTTCAGGGTGCGCTGGTGGGTGACATATTGCTCGTAGAGCCACGCACGGTCGATCACGGTGCGGGGATATGCCCCTTTCCGCAGGTTGATGCCATACTCGCGGGCGAGACGGCCGATGGTCTGGCGGCTGACACCGGTGCGGCGGCCGATCTGATCTAGGCTCAGTTGCTGGCCGAGGTAGAGTTCGGCGAGCTCGCACCTGGGCAGCGCGGCGCGGGCGAGGGCCATGACCTGCCCGCTGGCTCGGGGGGCCCTGGGGGCTGGGTTTTCGCCCAGCACGTAACGGATCGCGTCGATGGTGGTGCCGAGCTGTTCGGCGGTTTCCTGGAGTGTCGCCCGGGCGTGGCGGATGCTTTGGTGAACTTTGATGACGTCAACATGGCTGGGATCCGGGCCGGGGAGTGCCAGACCAGAGAGCAGCGTGAGCGGCGGCTGCCAGCTCACCGGCTCGTCACGGATACGGTGGCGGCGCAGGAAGTCCAGGGCCGCGTCGTGGAGCCCGGCAGCGAGCTCAGGGGTTAGGTAGGCCGGAAAGGAACCCACGGCCTCGCGGAAGCCGGGAGTTTCGATGGCGAACGGCGCTCGGGTGGCGGGCATGCCACTGAGCCATTCGAACAGCACGCTGCGCGCAATGGCAGCTTTCCGGGTTCCTGTAGGTATGCCGGTGCGCTTGCGCAGGCGCATCCATGCTGATTCAGGCAGGAGACCGTCGTAGTTCAGTTCACGGCGGCGCTGGTAGTTGATTGGAGAGCCGTGGGTGTCGAGGTAGTCGGCCACGCTGATGATGGCCGCGAGGATCTGCGCCCCGTGCGGATCGGCCGCAAAGATCTGCAGGAACCGGGAGACGCTTCCTGGGTTGATGATCGCGCCCAGCCGGCCGGGCGCGGCGGCCAATGAGAGGCTCGTGCCGACCGTGAGGACGGCGCAGGACAAGGCGCGGCGCAGGTGCCGCTGGTCGCAGTGCGGCACCGCGAAGCGCAGTGACAACCCCGGCCAGAAAAGGGCGGGTATGTGGCGGGCCCGCCGGGCGCCGGCCCTGGGGGGCGGGTAGCGCGGGTAGCTGGCTGCAGTGCGGTAGCGCAGCCGGGAATACGGGTCGAGCAGCGGGCCCAGCGCCGACAGTTGGACCGCGGCCAGGACCGGGCTGGTGCCGCCGCCCCAGCTTGACATCGAAGTAGGAGTCACAGGCGTGCCGCGGCGGAGGGAGCCTTCGATGAACCCGCGCAAGGCGGTGCCTGCTGCCTGGATGCCGTCCGCGCCGAGGACCGTGACTGCGGCGGTGACACCGGCGGCCACTACGGCGGCGCTGCCGGGAGCCATGTAACCGGGACGGCGCTGCGCTCGCGGCGGCTGGGTGGAGGCGCGGTGGTAGGTCGCAAGCAGGCCGGCCGGGACGAGGTCGGCAAGCTCGTTGCTGGTCGCAAAGGCCAGAATCCGGCTGGCCAGAGCCCTGACATCGGCCAGCGCGGCCCTGGCGGGCTGCGGGTCGCTGGCGTACACGCCGAACGCCGCGGTACCGGAACTGATCACCTGCAGCAGGAGCTGCTGGCTGGCCAGCACGGGATGGCCAGCAGGGAAATCGGCGGTGCTGGCACGGGTGAGATCAGCGGCGCAGCGCCGCGTCATACTGCCAGCACCGCCGGGGGCTGGTCCCGCGCAGCGGCCTGGTTGCGGGATGATTCGCGCAGGGTGCGGCAGCTGCCGCTGGGGGCGCCCGCAGGCCGGGCAGGTGTCGGCCAGCAGCCGCTGGTGGGTGGGGCAGGCGAAGCACCAGCCCAGCCGCCACACCAGCAGCCACCGGCCGCCCGAGCTGGCAAGGCATTCGGGGCAGTACCGGGATCCGGTGGCACGTCCCCACAGGTGGTAGCGGCTCACCCGGCGATTCGGCCGGTCGATCCGCACGGCGGTGCCGTCGTAGCAGGCCAGTGTCATGGCTTCGACCTCTGCCGGGGATGTACCAGTGGCCGCGGCGATCCTCGCCGCTTCCCCCGTGCCCAGCAGAACGGCCCAATCGTGCGTCCCGCCTACCTGGCCACCACCGCGGTAGGTGGCACTTGCGAGGCCGGCGCTGGCCAACACATCCCCCAGGTGTGCGTGCATGCGGTGGGCCAGGGCCTCTAGCCAGGAGTCCAGCGCCTCTCCGGGCAGCGGCGGCAGGTGGATCGGGAACGTGCGTACCATTGTCATCCGGCCTTGCGGGCAGGTTTGGTGGTGAGGCGACGGGCGGCGATGGCCACCTGGAGTTCCTGACGGGCCTGTTCGGAGGCGGCGTCGTTTTTCACCCCGTTGAGCAGGTTTTCGCCGAGGTGCTCGGCGCCGGTGCGTACCGCGCGCTGGCAGCCCCGGTTGATCAGCGTCATCAGGGAGCCGATGTGGCCCGTGCTGCGGGCGAACAGGTAATCGGACAGTTCATCGGCGAGCATGCCAGGATGGTTGCCGCCCAGCACCACCCGGTCTTCGATCGCACCCAGCATCTGCCGCCATTCGCGGCGGCCGCGGTCGGTGCTCAC
Organism: uncultured Actinomycetes bacterium; assembly: GCA_963834705.1. Lineage (GTDB taxonomy): Bacteria > Actinomycetota > Actinomycetes > Streptosporangiales > Streptosporangiaceae > RYN-230. The sequence goes on along the minus strand of CAWICV010000011.1, from coordinate 102,435 downwards.
GGTGAAGGGGCGCATGCCCAGTGCTGTGGTCCGCCGGCCGGTCTGCGCCAGGACCGCGTCCGCATAAGAGGAGCCTTCGGAGAACAGGCCCCGCTCGGCCAAGCCGACGCCGGCGAACAGCAGCGTGACCGGGAACTCGTTGGCGATGTACTTGAAGTGGTTGCTGACCTCGACGCCGGTTTTCGCGCGCCACCGCAGGAAGTGCAGGTCATCGATGACAAGGAGCTTGACCTGGCAGGACAGGACGCTGTCGAGGGCCCGGTGGGCGAAGTCGGCCGCAGTGCCCCGTGTGGTTCCGGGGTGAGCGAAGAACTCCAGCATCGCGCGGTTGAAGTCACGCATCCCGGTGTTGCCGGTCAGCCCGACCCGGCAGACCGGCCAGCGCTCATGCCCGTGGCTAGTGTGCGTACCCTCAGCTTGGATCTCCCGCTGGTGGAACTTTTTGGCGAACGCCAGCACCGCGGTGGTCTTCCCCAGCCCGGGGAACGCGTCGATCGCAATCGAGCCTTTGGCCTTGTCACCATCCTGGGCGTTGCTGTCAACGATGTCCCACAAGTCCTCGTGCAAGGCGGCGAGCTGGGGCGTCTTGATCGGGCCCAGGTTGGCGTGCCAGATGCGGCGCCGCTTGTTGTAGTCATCCCGCGCCTTCTCACCTAGGGCGCGGATCTGCTCACGCGTCAGGTCCTCCGGCTTAGCACGGGCGGGGGCGTAGACGAACAGCTGCCAGCCTTCCTTGCGCGCAAGGGTCAGGTTGTCCAGCCCGGCAAGGGGACCGCCGGATGGGGCTGGTGCCAGCGCAGGGGTCACACGTCCTCCAAGGCGTCGAGACCGTCGCCGGTGAGGTCAGCCATATCTTCAGCGTCGTCGTCGCCGGTCTCTGCCACCGGTTCGCCCGGTTCAGGCTCTGGCGGTTCATCGGCCGCCGTGCGGGCCAGCACCTGCGCGACCGACGGCAGCCCGCTGACCGTGTCCTGGCCGGGCTGGGTGATAAGGGTGGATTGCTCGCGGGACAGCCGCAGTGCCATCCGCCGTTCGGCCCGGGTCGCGCCCAGCCCGAGGTTCCAGCGTTCCAGCAGGTCGGCGACGGCGATCTTGTCGTCGGGGTAGGTGTATTTCGCCGCGGCCAGGCGGCGCGCGAACCGCAGCGCGTCGTCGCTGAGTGGTATGCCCAGCGCGGGTGCGTGTTCCCACCACAGGGTGTGCCAGTGCCGGGTCTGGGGGTCGCGGAAGTAGGCGCGGGTGATGTCGTCGGGGTCAGTTTGGATAGGCCAGAAGCCGCCTGGGTAGGGGCTGGTCATGTTCCGGTAGGGGTTCAGGCCGGGGCCGTTGTAGCGGCGGCCGCCGATCTCCACGCCGTAGTGCTGGATGGTCCGCAACTCGGTGTTGAGGAACTCGTACGCCAGGTCGGGGTCGCGGGGGGCCTCGATGTACCCGGCGCGGGCGATGCCGTGCTCGAACATCTGCGCTGGTGACATCCGCAGCGCGGGCAGATGCGGGTCGACCAGACTGTCGTGCGGGCGGTGGTGGTAGGCGACCGCGATCCACTCGCGGATGATCGCCTCGAGCTCATCCAGGTAGAAGAACGCTTCCGATTCTGGGTCCAGGCCGCGGGAGTGTATGTCGGGGCCCTTGTACCCAGGCAGGGCCTGGAGCAGGTCCTCGCGCAGGGTGCGGAAGAACCGTTCCACCGGGCCCTTGTCCCGCCCGGTGCGCAGCCGGGCAGGCTGGATTGATATGCCCAGCCGGTTGCACACGCTGGTCAGATGCGCGGAAATGTAGATCTTGCCGTGGTCGACCACCAGGGTCTCCGGGACGATCGCCGGCCCGGCGGCCGCGATAGGGCCGGTGACCGCGGCCCGGTCGATGAGTACCGACCGGGGCACGCCATGGTTAGGCCACACCGCGTGGGCGGGCCAGCTCTCGCCCGCGGGGCGGGGCCGGTACGCCTGGTACAGCGTGGCGGCCGCGTCCACGGCCTTAGTGGAGACCGGAGTGAGCCGCAGGCCGGTGATGCACCGGGTGTACCAGTCCATGCCCACGGTGAGCTCGGCCTGCACCCACCGCAACGTCACCGGGTCCAGGGCGAACACATCCAGCCGGGTGGTATCCATCAGCAGGTACTCCCCCGGCCGGGAAGCCCGCAGCTTGCCGTAGGCCCCGGCAGGCCGGCCGGCGATGTCCCGGTTACGTTTGGTGCTCAGCCGGAACGTCGGGTGCCAGCGCTCGAGTTCAGCCAAGACCCGGAACGCCGTGGCCCGGCTCGGGATCCGCACCACGTCAGGCCCGAACCGGGCCGCCGCCCTGGCATTCGCCCGGGTGATGACCATCGTCCGGGACGGCCGGGACTGGTTGGTGTACTCGGCCATCACCTCCAGTGCGGTGTCTACCCACCGCTGGTCGGCCCGCCCCACTACCCCGGCGTCTTTGGCTCCCGCCCGCGCTGATGCCAGGCCTGCCTCGCCGTGCTCGCGGAAGTCATGGGCCCACCGGCGCACCGTGCGCACCCCCACCCCCAGCTCGGCGGCCTTCGCCGCGTAGCGGCGCTCCAGCGGCACGCCCGGGCTGAACGGGGCCCGGGGTTCTCCGGGCGCGGCCAGCTCGGGGCTGCCCGACCGGTAGCCGGTCAAGACCTCCCGCACGTGCGCAGCCCGGGCGGACGCCTCGTCCCGCTGCGCCGCGGTCAGCATGGCCAGCGCGACGGTGGCAGGCACCTGAGGGTCATCAGCCGACGGCCCCGGCTGCTGCGGCACCACCCGGGCCCGGCCACCGGCCAGCAGCTCCCGGACCGCTACCCGCCAGACCTGCCCGCACCGGCTGCCCTTCAGCGCCAGCTCGGCCCCGCCGGGCGCGGCGAGCATCTCTACCACCTCGGCCAGCTCACCGTCGTAAAGGAACCGGGTGCCCACCCCCACCCGGACCGTCGCCCCGGTCACCGTGGTCTCCTCAGCACATGCCCGGCGCTCAGCGGCCGGGACAGATCGGTAACCAGCTCCTGCCGCCACAGCAGGTGCAGCACCGCCGCCCGCACCAGCGGCGCAGGCCATCCCGGCAGGCATCCGCACGCCTGGCCCAAGGTAGCCCCATCCAAGTCCCTCGCCCGCAGTTCATCGAGCAAGCGGTCACGGGCCAGCCAGCCGCGGCGGTAGCCGGCCAGGAACCGGATGTTGGCCAGCTCTACCGGCGGAGGATCGCCGAACACCTCAAACCGCCACCCTCGCGCGGTCACCACCGACCTGGTCCACGCCAGCGTGAACCCAATGCCAGGATCGGCCTGCCGGGCGCCCGGCTTGACATCCACCACGGCCGGGCCAGCGGCGGTGAGCAGCAGGTAGTCCGGTATGTGCTTGCGGACGGCACCACCGGCCTTGGCCCGCAGCAGGAACGGCTGCGCCACGATGTGCCACACCGAGGGGTCGAAGTCAGCAAACAGCAGGCAGGCCAGTTCCAGCCGGGACTCGTAGATCACGTGACCGTGCTCGGTCGCCGACCAGTAGGTCCCTGAGTAGTGTTTCTGCCCCTGATACCAGCGGAACGTCCGCCACGGGGCGGCCGCGCCCAGCGCCTCAGCGCTCACCTCACCCCAGGGGCGACGTTCCCGCACCTCCCCTGTCGGGAGCCGGAAGCAGACCGTGGGATCCTCAGCGGCAGCCTGGCTCACCGCCGCCGGTGCCAGCTGAAGCACTGTCCCGCTGGAAAGCGGCACACTAGGCCTCCCCGCACGCCGGGCGTCACCGCCGATGGCAGAACAAGTCCTGGCGGCCGAGCCGCCCGCCTCGCCAGCGCGAACTTCCACTACGCCCTCGCGTTTCTGCCTGAACCTGGGTGGCCGTGGGTGTGCCACTCGCCAGACAGTCTGACCGCAGTGATAGCTGCGCAATTTGCGCGCGGTTAGCACGGCGCGCCGACCTCGCAGCAGGGTCGCCGACACACCGGCGGCAAGCGCTTCACCTGGGTCGTCAGTCAGATAGGCTCAGATCGAATTACGCGCGAATTTCCGCCTGGAGGCGCCGTGGAAGCCAGCACACCCGGGGCACACCCGGCGAGCCGGCCATCACGCGAGCCCCAGCCAGAAACTGTGCCCGACTACTGCTGGCGGCCCAGCTGCCGCAAACCGTTCTTGCGGCCTGCCGGGCGAGGGCGGCCGAAGGCCTATTGCTCCGACATCTGCCGCCGGGCAGCGCAGAAGGAAGCCCGCCAGGCCCGGTCTCGGCTAGCCCACTTCGAAGCACTAGTCGAAAAGCTCCGTATCGACGTCGCAGCCTTCGGCAAACCCGACCCCGGAGAGGCCGGCGACGACAGCGACGAGCGGCCGCCCTCCCTCGACGCCCGCCAGGCAGCCGAGAACGCCGTGCGCCGGGCCGCTGGCGCTCTTGTTTTCGCAAACCCTGATGACCTTGCTGTGCGCGAGCTCAAGCTGCTTCACGACACGGTCGCCCCCATCATCCTGGGCGACACCGCCGCGGGCTGACCTCACCGGGCCACCCCAGCCGCAGCCCGGCCACCGCCTGGCCGCCGAGGACCGTCTGTCGGGCATTGCAGACGGCCCCACACGCGCCGCGCCGGGTGGCCACTGTCAGACTTGGCAGCGCAGCACAGCAACGACCTTGCCGAAAATTTTCGCGTCATCGGCGGGCATCGGCGCAAAGGCGGGGTTTTGCGGCATCAGCCATACGTGGCGATGGACGCGCCGGAGAGTCTTGACGGTGGCCTCCGCCTCGCCGGCGCTGGTTAGCGCGGCGGCCACGATTTCCCCGTCTTCGGCCACCGGCTGTTCGCGGACCACCACCAGGTCGCCGTCGGCGATGCCCACCCCGGTCATCGAGTCACCAGCAACCCTGAGCATGAACAGCTTGCCTTCACCGACGAGCCTGCGGGGCAGCCAGAACGTGTCCTCGACCATCTCCTCTGCACAGATGGGCACCCCAGCCGCGATGCGCCCCACAAGTGGCACCTCCACCGTGTCACCGTCGCGGTGGCGGGCAACGGGCTGGCCAGGCACCACAGCTGTGCGGGGCCGTCCCGGCCCACGCCTGAGGTATCCGCCGTCCCGCAGCACCGACAGGTGGTAGTGGACCGAGGATGGGGCCAGGCCCACCGCCTCTCCCATTTCGCGCAGCGTGGGCGGGTAACCCTCACGCTCGGTGAACTCCCGGACGAAACGCAGAATTCTCCGCCGCTGCCAGTGAGCGGGGCCATCCCGCCCCCCAGGCTCGCCGCCGCTCATCTCGCGCCCCACCCCTTCTTGTCGCTGCCCTATGCGCACCGTAGCAGGCAAAGCGACGGAATCAAATACCTGTTCGATGCTGGTGAGGGACGTTCAGCGGGCGATGACATGACACGGTCTCCCTCGGTGCTGCCCGGCGACTCGGTCTGACTGCGGATCCCGGTCCCGTTCGCCTTACCAGGACCTTGCCACGGAACTGTATGTCTCACGTGGTCTCGGGCTCACGCACATCGAGCTGCTCACCGGACACCAGCCGAATCGGTCCGCAAGCTGCGGCGAAGTACTGGCGTCACCATGCGGCCGCCCGGCGGCAAATCCCCATTCCTGCGCTGCTGGCGTGCCAGCTTTCCCCGGCCTGTCGGATAACAGCCGCTCGGCTCTGCTGCCGGCGCGCGGTGATTCAGTCGTCGGCGAACCGGTAACGCACAAATAGATGGGTCCATTGGCTATGCGCGATCAGGCCGTCGTACTGCATCCTCCCCACGACGACTCCTGGTGCGACACCTATTGATTTCGCGAACGATTCAGCTTCGGCGGCAGATGAGATCTCACCCAGTTTCCCTGCATATTGCGGCGGTATCAGGACCCGCGATGCGAAGCTGTCTGCTTCACTTTCCAATTGCGCTGAGATCCCGCTGCCTTTAGTATCTATAAACGTTTCTTTCTTGCTGTGGCGGAGAATATGGCAGAGCTCATGAAAGAGCGTAAACCAAAAAATATCGTTGCGGCGGTGCCGGAGGCTGAGCACAATCAACGCCTTCTCTGGTTTGACCCAGCGTGTCGCGCCGTTCACCCGACATTGGGGCAGCTCTTTCAGGATGACCAGGGCGATACCGACCGAGGCGCATAGATTTGCTAGTGGTTCCAGCCAGTCAATGCCAGGAAGGAGGCTCAGCGCCCGCATCTGGGTGACAGCGGCGCGGGATGCCGCTATATCAAACGGCTTTGAACGAATCTTTGACGCTTTCATTTCGGCTATGCGCAGCCAGCTGGCTAGCGCCCCCTCGTCTGCCTCGAAGGTTCTCGCGCGCCGGTAGAGCGCTGGTCTGAGCCATACTTCTTCAAGCGCGCCGGGGTCGGCAACGGCGAAGAAGCGGAGCAGTTCTCTAAGCTTGTCGATCTTGGCGGTTTTGTGCTCGATGTAGCCTCTTCGCTCTAGTTCTCTAATTGGAAACCGGTTGACCAGGCCAGCGCGTGCGCGCAACGCTTCTGATTCCAGGGCCCGCTGCTTTGCAGCCTGATAGTTCGCGTCGAGCTGAGTCCAGTACCGGGCCGGAATGGAGGTGACCCTCTCGAAGGCGAGCGCGACCTCTGGAGAGATTCCCACGCCGCCCTTAACAACCTGATTGATGTGCTTGGGCGTAAGGCTTGTACGCTTGGCGAACTCCGCCTGGGTCATGGCCTCCCGGTCGAGCCAGTCCACGAGTGTCTCGCCGGGCGGGACGAGTTCGGCGGGCTCGTAGCCCAGGCCCTGGGCGGCAGTCACTGAGTCCTTACCATCGCCGCACGGTCGCGCACGCCCGTGATCATGATCGTGCTCATGGATGCCCCTTCCTGAGATTTCTGTGGGCCAGGCTCGATGAAGAGCGCCAGGTGACCGGTTATGGCCACTTCGATGACTCCACCGCGGTGCTCGCGGAAGTCGAACGGCAGGTGGCTAAGGTCGGCCAGGGTGGTCATGGCCTCAAGCTGCTGGAGCCGACGCGACAGCAGGCGTGCGGCGCCTGGTCCCCACATCTGGCGCATGTAGGCCAGGTCACAGCAGGCACGCCGGGCATCGTCGCTGCGGAACCGCAGGACAACCACTGCGCCCTCCCCAACCATGAACCAGATCGGTTCATCATAACGTCCATAGCACGGGGCGCCGGTGATAGACTCGCTGGGAATCATGAACCAGATCGGTTCATGGTTTTTGGGATCGGCCGGGGACTCCGCTCGGCCGACACGGCAGGGCCAACCGGCGTCACCACCGTCGGCGAGACCAGTCAGGAGCCTGCCCAGTCCTATCACGATGGCGACCCAGCGCCCGGCGTTGCAGCTGTGGCCGCATCAACCCACGCCTCCCCGGAGGAACCCGTGAAGCCCAACACCGCCTTCGACACCCACCAGGTCATCGTGAACGCCGACCCTGATTCGGTGCGGGAGGCCCGGGAACGCCGCAACATCTTCTGCGATGCCTTCGGCGAGCTGCCCGAGGTCAGCCACACGATCCCCTCCGGCAGCCTGGCCCGAGGAACTCAGCGCGACCCCATCCACGACGTCGACCTGATCATGGTCTTCCGCGCTGACGAGCACCCGGACTGGGACAACGGCAGCGGCAGCGCGCAGGCAGCCCTCGAGCACACCCGCCGCCTTGTCACCGGGCTGCTCGGCGCATCGGGCGGCACCTTCGCCCGCAAGGTCCGCCGGGCTGACCTGCGCAACCACGTGGTGAAGTGCTTCTTGGACGACCCAGGCGACCCGCAGGCGTTCACCGTCGAGGTCATGCCCGCGCTTCGCGACCGCGAAGACGGGCCGGTGCGCATCCCCGAGCGCCACGGCGACCGCTGGGTAACCGCTGACCCCGAGTACCTGATCGCGGCCGTGGCCAGCCGGCACCAGGAGTGGCGGTACTTCGCCCCCATGGTCCGCACGATCAAGAAGTGGAAGGACGCCACCGGCCTGCACATGAAGTCGCTGACCGCGGAGGTCCTGGCGCTGAACTGCCTCCCCCGGCCCGAGGTGGGGGTGGAGCTGACTCGCCCCGCGGCACTGGCGCGGTTCTTCACCAGTGCCGCGACGGCGGTCATGTCCGGCGTGGCGGACCCCGCAGGCTGGTGCGGGGAGATCCAGCCTGACCTGGACCGGGATGCGGTCCGCGCCTCCTTGCTGGAGGCCGGCGACATTGCGGCCCGCACTCTCGATGCCGAGCAGCACGGCGACTATGACGCGGCGGTTTGCCTGTGGCGCTCGGTATTCGGGACTGACTTCCCCGGCCCGCCGGGCGGCTGCGCGGGCAGCCGTGCGGGCAGCCGTGCGGGCAGCGCCCTGGCCGGCGCGGCCGTCATCGCGGCACCGGCTCTGCTGCGCCGTCCGGTCAGGGACGCGCCGCAGGGATGAGCGAACTGCTGAAGGCCGCCGCCCGGTCGTGGTGGCAGGACGAGCCGTGGCGCCTAGCCCGCGAGCAGGAGGCGATGCGCGTGGCTGCGCCGGACCTGGCCTGGCTGCCCGGCGAGCCATCGGGCGGGTGGCAGGGGAAGGTCCCGGTCTGGCCGTTTGCCCGGCCCGAGCCGACCGGTCTGGCCGGGCTGCTCGGTGGCCAGGCTCTGGAAGTGCGGATCGTCTGTGGGCACGCATTCCCGATGGTCGAGCCCGAAGTACGGCCGTTGTCTGTCGAGGTGCCCTCCGGGGCGCTCGGTTGGACCAGCTGGCACGTGGCCCCCGGCGGCTCGCTGTGCCTGCTGCAGGCATCTGCTCAGTGGGACCCGGCCGCCACCGCCTCCGAGCTCGTTCCCAAGATCAGCGGGTGGTACATCGAATACCAGCTCGTGGTCCGCGGCCTCATCCAGGCCATGACCGAGCATGGGCTGGAAGCTGACGGCAGCCTCGACATCCTCATCGATAACCGAGGACGCGGCCGATGATGGCGACCGGTAGGGAAGCGGTCGTGCTCACCGGGAGCGCGGCGGGCCGGATCCAGGCTGCCACCGCACCGTGGGGGATCTTGAAACTCGTGTTCAGCGAGGCCGACCAGCTCATCGGCGTCCTGGGCGCCGGTGAACGCGAAAGCTCCATGCATGACACGTCCCGCGAGGAGCTCGACGGGCACGTCCTGGCCCACCTCGGCCCGCCAGAACCGGCCGGCGTTTGGTACCGGGCACGACCGGAGATGCACGCCTGCCACACCTGGCTGATGACCCGGCCTGGTCATGGCATCCCGGCCGGCGACTTCCGGGAGATGATCGTGGAGGGCTGGCGGCAGCCGCCCGCCGATGGCGCGGTGCCAGTGATCACCCACGTGCCCGGCGGGGAACCAGAATGGGCCGCCTGGGCTGTCAGCCGCGACGGCGTTACCGCCGCAACCATCACCATCCTGCCGACGCCTACCATGGATCCTCTTGCCGGCCTCGCGCCCGCGTGGCCACTGCCTGATCTGGCCGGCGCGGCCACCACCGTCGTCGGGGCCGGGAGCATCGGCGGTGCCGCCGCGCACGCCCTGGCTATGTACGGGATGGGCACGATCGGCCTCGTCGATGACGACCGGCTGCTGTGGCGGAACATGCCGCGGCATCAAGAACGCCGCCGTGATATCGGTCGCTACAAGGTCGACGCGCTTGCCGGGTCGCTGTCCCGCCGGTGGCCTGCCGCCACGATTGAGCCGCTGCGGCTGAACGTCATCAGCAATGCCGACCTGATGCGGCCACTGTTTGACCGCAGCTCAGCGATCGTGTGCGCCGCCGACGGCGTCGCGCCCCGGCGGGTGGTCAGCCACCTGGCCCGCCGCTCAGGTAAGACGGCGATCCTGGCGTGCGTGCTGCTAGACGGCGCCGTCGGCGAAGTCCTGCGCCTGCGGCCGTGGCCGGGCCACGGCTGCCTGCTCTGCCAGCGCGCTCAGCTCACCGCCGCGGGCAGCATCGACCCCGAGCCATCACTGGACCGGGACTACGGCACCGGTGACCGGCACCGGCCGATGACGGCCGTCGGATCGGACCTGGCCATGATCGGGCAGCTGGCTGCGAAGGTAGCTGTCGCCACCGTCTTGGAGACGGCCGGCTACTACGACCAGCACATCAGCGAGGAATGCGCGATCGTCGGCCTTCGCCGGCCCGCCGACGTCGCCGCGCCCTTCGACACCGGGCCCGCACAGATCCGCTGGCTGCCCGCAGCACCCCAACGCCCCGGCTGCCCGACCTGTGGGACCCGATGAGCAGCGTCTTGTTCACCCCCGAAGCTGCCGGGCAGCTCGCCGAACTTGCCACGCTTGCCGACGACGGTCTGGAGACCGGCGGCATCCTGCTCGGCCACGACGGCGGCCTGGCCTGGCCGATCATCGTGACGGCGTGCGGCGGCCCCGGCCCTGAGGCGATACGCCGTCGTTCCTACTTCCGCCGCGACCTGCGCTATGCAAGCGCCCTAGCGGAGCAGGCAGCCGCCGTGGACGACTCGGCCTGGATCGGCGAGTGGCACACCCATAACACCGCCATACCCGAGCCCAGCGACCGTGACCTGCGCACCTACCGGCGGCTGCTCGACGACCTGGAGCTGGCATTCCCACGGATTCTGGCCGTGATCGTGCTCCCCGGCCCAGCCGCGAACTGGCATGCGCCGGTCGCCCACGCCTGGTCCTTCACCGGAAGCGTGCTGCGCCAGCTGCCCATAGCCGGGCTGCAGGCCGACGGCCAAACCACGCTGCGGCCCGGGGAGGGGTCATGAGCCTCCCGGCGCGCGCCGCCGCAGTCCGAGGAGACGACTACCAGCACGCCGTCGGGTGGGTGGCCGCTTGCACGGCGCTAACCGATCCCGACGTGGAGTCCGTCAGCGTCGAGGACGCGGGCGGCGGTCACTTCGACGACATCGTGATCCGGCGGCGCACCGGGCCCGACCAGTACATCCAAGTGAAAAGCTCCAACTACGGCAACGTGCTGATCGACGAGGACTGGCTGCTCACCCCCGCCACCCCAGCCGGCCGCAGCCCTCTGCAGCACTTCTATGCCACTTGGGAGAACCTGATCACCCAGCAGCGGCCCTTTGAGCTCACCGTGCTGACCAACCGCGGCTTCGACCCCGGCGATCCCATCCTGGGGGCCCTACGTGACCTAAAGTTCAGCCGGGTGGCGGTCGGCCAGCTGCACGCAAAGACGCCCCGGTCGGCGGCCGGAAAACAGCGGCGGCGGTGGGCGGCCCACCTGGGCACCGGCGAGGATGAACTGCTAGCGTTCCTGGCAGCAGTCACGTGGCGGCACGGTGACGCCGAACCGGCGTGGGATGAGCAGGCCCGGCCGCTGATGCGGCTGGCAGGCCTGCGCAACGACGACGAAGCCATCACCACTGGCAAAGCGCTCATCCGCTCCTGGGTCAGCGACGGTGCCGGACCGCAGACACGCGATGACATCCGCCGCCAGGTCGCCGACAAGAACCTGCTCGCCAGATCAGGCACTCTGACCCTGGCCGTCCACGCGATCGACCGCCAGCCCGACGTAACCACACCGAACGTGGAACTCGACTTCACCGCTCTATTCGCTGGAGACAGCCCTTTCACCCGCCGGCAACTCACCGACCCCGCAAGCTGGCAGCAGGTCATCGCCCCACAGCTGGCACAGGCCGCCCGCACGCTCGAAGCCTACGGTCCCCGGCGCGTCCACGTCACCGGCTCGATGCGGCTGCCACTGTGGTTCGCCGTCGGCCGAGCGCTGCCCGACGTCCGCGGCTGGACCTTGTCACTGAACCAGCGTGGACAGGAATGGCACACCACCCCCACGGCACGCGTCGCACCCCGCACCCTGGCCAACATCACTGTGGGCCAAGGCAGCGACCTGGCGCTGGCCATCGGACTCACCCACGACCCGGCAGCCGATGTCAACTCCTACATCCGCGCCGTCGGGCTGCCGATCGCCGAACTTCTCGTCCTGGGCCCCGAAGCCGAACCTGGACCAGACTCCGTCCCTGGCGCAGCATGGGCCGCAGGCTGGGCACGCGCAGCCCGCGACAGCGCCCGCCAGGCCGCGGCCCGCCTGCGTGCGCAGCACATGCACCTGTTCATCGCCGCCCCGGCGGCGATCGCACTCATGATGGGCCACCACTGGAACCTGATGCCCGCCACCACGCTGTACGAGCACATCCCGCCGGGCTACATCCCGACGATCGAGCTCAGCGGCACTTAACATGCTCCCAGCGAGCTGCACATGATCACGGCGGGCATCGGCTGGTTCGCCCTGAACTGCGTCAGCGGCACCTCCGCCCCCGAATATGCTGGTGCAGGTCCCCAAGCGCTCCGGCTGCTGATCACCGGGGCGGGCGGCGCGGCGATCGCGTTTCCGAGCATGATCTCGTGCACGCCCTTCGAGAAGTACGCTTTCCCGGTACCCCGCGGTCATCTTCGGGATCGCGATCGAGTCAGCCTGGCAAAGTCCAGCCCCGGTGCCCCATCCCACGACGGCGGACCCGGCGGCTTCCTACTCGCGGTCGATACGGCGTTTGGCTTTCTGAGACGGCTAAAGCGTCTCGGCGATGTGTCATCCAAGTGGCCAATTGGCCAGACAGTGGCCAAGATCGTTGAGATTTGGCCAAGATCATTGAGACCCTACAACACATCCAGCTCAGCCTGGCGCCATGTCCACGAAGCGCGAGTAGTGACCCTGGAACGCTACCGTCACAGTCGCCGTTGGACCATTCCTGTGCTTGGCGATCACCAAATCCGCTTCTCCTGCGCGGGGAGACTCCCTTTCATAGGCGTCTTCCCGGTGCAGCAAGATCACCACGTCACTGTCCTGCTCAATGCTGTTGTGCAGGCTGATCCCGTTGGCTACGAAGTTATGCGTGCCCGGCACGGTCGCGTCGTAGACGGGCTGCTTACCGAGACTCTCCACAGACGCGATCTCGTCCCAGAACACATCGTTGGTGGCCACCATCTCCAAGTCAGCATCGCCGAGTATGGCGGCCACCCGGGCCAGTCGCTCGCGACTTGGTGCGTGCTGCCAGAGCGTGCTGCCGCAGAACTTGGTGCCGAGTGCGGCCGAGAACTCCCGGTGCGTCATATGCTGCTCAGCTAGCGCGATCTTGACTCTGTCCCAGACGTCGCGCGGGATGGTGTCCAGGTTGGTGTTCCCCTTGACCAGCCGGAGCATCTCCTGCGACCGCCGTGCCATGACGCTGCGTCCTCCATGCACGCCGATCTCATCGAGGAAGCGCAGCTGGTTCTCGGCACCGTAGACGAGCAGGTTGTAGCAGGGCCGGTAGTCGCCCTTGCGGACCGCCTTGATCCGGGTCATCACATTGAAGCGCAGTAGCAATCGCGCGACATCGTCGAGCAGCCGACGGCTCGTCGAGGCGTAATAGATACGGGACTGCCCGTTCTTCTCATCCCACCAAACGCATCCATCGGTAGCCCACAGATGCCGTAGGAACAGCGCAGCCTGCGGCCTCGGAACGGAGAAGAGCCGGGCAGGTATGAATTTCTCGTGGCTTCGCAGGCCGAAGAGCCCCATCGAATCGAGCCACGCGGCGATCGGATTCCTGACTCCATGAGTCAGGTGCTGGGGCGCCGGCAACCGCAGCGAGGTGCATCGTGCGGCCGGGTGGTCGTCCCGGACGGCGGTAACGCCGAAGTGCCGTGCCGCGGCGGTGACCACAGCCAAGTTCTGTTCGTCGATGCTGGCGTACCTGAGAGGCTGGTTCCGCACGAAAGAGCCGTCGCCCAGCAGGTGGGCCAGCATGATGACTTCTGGCTCAGGCATAGGCCGCAGGTCCAGCGGGCCTGGGGTGTGCCGTGGCACGGCGACCCGGGCGCCTACAGCCAGCGAGCCAAGCGGCCGCCACCCGTCATAGGTGACGAACGGGTGGTTCGCCGTGGCCTGGACCTCGCGGCCGGAACGGAGCCGGACCCGGAACACTTCCCTGGTTCCAGTCTCGAAAGCGTGCGTCATCGTCTGCGGGATCAGCCGGAGCCGCTCATCGAGCGACCAGACTGGGATATCCCGCGCCCCGCTGGCCACCAGCTCGCCCATCGTGATCTCTGCCCCGGTGTCCGCGCGCAGAATCCTCGTGTCAGCCGTCAGGCAGCCTGACTCGCGCAGGTCCGAGAGCAGCGGCCTTTTATCGGTGCGCTGTTCGGGTCCCCGGTTGAGCTGGGATATGGCAATTACTGGGACATCGATTTCTTTGGCCAGCAGCTTGAGTGAGCGGGACATCTCGGAGACTTCCTGCTGCCGGTTCTCGGTCCGCTTGGGCGAGCTCATTAGCTGCAGGTAGTCCACGATGACCAGCTTGAGGTCCTGGCGCTGCTTGAGCCGGCGGCACTTGGCCCGGATCTCCATCATCGACATGTTGGGTGAGTCGTCGATGAACAGCGGCGCGTCCACGACCTCGCTCATCCGCCGGGCCAGCCGGGTCCAGTCCTCCTCACCCATCTGCCCGGTCCGCATGCTGTGCAGCGGCACCCGGGCCTCGGCGGACAGCAGCCGCATGGTGATCTCATTCCGGCTCATCTCCAGACTGAAAATCACCGTCGGCAGGGTGTGCTTAATCGCCGCCGCCCGAGCAAGATCAAGTGCAAGTGTCAACTTGCCTACGGCAGGCCTGGCTGCGATGACGACCATCTGGCCCGGGTGCAGGCCGTTGGTGAGGGCGTCCAGGTCGGCGAAGCCGGTGGGCACGCCGGACATGCCGCCGCCGCGGCTGCCGATCGCCTCGATCTCGTCCAGCGCGCCGGGCATGATCTCGGACAGCGACAGGTAGTCCTCGCTGACCCGGCGCTCGGTTACCCCGTAGACCTCGGCCTGAGCCCGGTCCACCAGCTCATCGGCCTCCCCGTCACCGGAGTAGCCGAGCTGCACGATGCGGGTACCGACCTCGACCAGGCGGCGCAGGATGGCGCGCTCGCGGACGATCCGGGCGTAGTAGCCGGCGTTGGCCGCGGTGGGCACCGAGGCGATCAGGGTGTGCAGGTAGGTGGGGCCGCCGATGCGGGCCAGTTGGCCGCGCTTGTTCAGCAAGTCGGAGATGGTGACCGGGTCGGCGGGCTCGCCCCGGCCGTACAGCTCCAGGATGGCCTCGTGCACGATCTGGTGGGCCGGCCGGTAGTGGTCATCCGGCCGGATCGTCTCCATCACGTCGGAGATCGCGTCCTTGGACAGCAGCATCCCGCCGAGCACGCACTGCTCGGCCGCCACGTCGTGCGGCGGGGTACGGTCGAAACCCTCGTCCCGGGGAGCGATCTCGGCGACGCTCACCAGATACCACCTCCCCGGTGACCCGGACTACTGCGGCGCGACCGGCCGCAACCCCTGTTGTAGTCGGCAGGTACGACAGTCTGCGGCGGGGCGCGCCGCAGCGTCCAATCAGGTTGTGTAAAGGCCTGTGGACAGGCTGTGCAGACACGCCGCCGGCGCTGTGCGCAGCCTGGGGACAGAGCTGGGGATGACCACCACGCCGGGCCGGGCGCACCGCTGCCACCTGGGATTATCTGGTCCACCGGATGTGTGCAGAAAAAACTTTGGCCCGGCTCGGCGTCCACACGAGCAGGGAAGTTATCCACATACGGAACGTGACAGCTGACGTGAGATCCCGGGCGGCCAGGCATGCCGAATCCCGGCGCGATCATGGCCATCCTGCCCTAGGATCCGAGCATGTGTTCGATGCCCGACCCCCGGCTCGCCCTGATCGGCACGGCGATCGACGAACTGGCCGAGGACGCCGCCGGGGAGGGACTGGACACGCTGCACCGCCGACTGGCGGAACTATGGGCGATGGTGGCCGCCATGGATCCCGGGCTGGCCCAGCGGCTGCCGGGATACCGGGAATGACGGCTCGGAGCAGACTCAGGCCCGGCCGGGTGAACCGGCCGGGCCTGGCACAGGTCAGTTGCCGCGGACCTCGACGTCCAGCGTGGCAGTGACCTCCGGGTGCAGCCGCACGGTGACCTGGTGCGTGCCGACTGTCCGGATCGGGGTGCTGATCTCGATCCGGCGCCGGTCGAGTTCCGGGCCGCCCGCCTTCCGCACCGCCTCGGCGATGTCCGACGCGCTGACCGAGCCGAACAGCCGCCCTTGCGCACCGGCCCGCACGTTCAGCTGGACGGTGAGCGCGGACAGCCGCGTGGCGGCCTCCTTGGCGTCGTCCTGGCCGCGGATGTCCCGGGCCGCGCGGGCCCGCTTGATCAGGTCGATCTGCTTCTCGGCACCGCGGGTCCAGGGCATGGCCAGGCCGCGCGGGACGAGGTAGTTGCGGCCGTAGCCGCCGGCCACCTCGACCACGTCACCGGGCGCGCCCAGGCCGGTGACCTCGTTGGTGAGGATCAGCTTCAATCGAGTGCCCATCGGTCCTCTCCCGGTCAGCGTGCCGTGCTGGTGTACGGCAGCAGCGCCATCTCGCGGGCGTTCTTGATCGCCTTGGCGACGTCACGCTGATGCTGCGTGCAGTTTCCGGTCACCCGCCGGGCCCGGATCTTGCCGCGGTCGGAGATGAACTTGCGGAGCAGCCCAGTGTCCTTGTAGTCCACGTAGGAGATCTTCTCCTGGCAGAACAGGCAGACTTTCTTCCTGGGCTTACGAATTGGTGCTTTTGCCATCATGGTGCTCCTGAAGAGAGCCCCGCGCATGCGGGGATGGTCGGTTAGTTACTAGTTAGGTTGATCTGGCTCAGAACGGCGGCTCGTCCGAGGACCCTTCGCCGAAGCCGCCGGCGTCGGAGGCCCACGGGTCGTCCGGCCGGCTACCGGACGATCCACCGTACCCGCTGGATCCGCCGGATCCGGCCTGGCCGCCGCCGCCGCCGCCGAAGTTGCCGCCACCGCCGCCGCCACCGCCGGAGCGGTTGGACTTGGTGACCTTGGCCGAGGCATTGCGCAGCGACGGGCCGACGTCGTCCACCTCGACCTCGTACACGGTGCGCTTCTCACCTTCGCGGGTCTCGTACTGGCGCTGCCGCAGTCGGCCGTTGACGATCACCCGCATGCCGCGCTGCAGGCTCTCGGCCACGTTCTCCGCGGCCTGCCGCCACACATTGCAGCTCAGGAACAGGCTCTCGCCGTCTTTCCACTCGTTCGTGTTCCGGTCCATGAACCGCGGCGTGGAGGCCACCCGGAAAGTGGCCACCGCCTGCCCGGTCGGGGTATAGCGCAGTTCAGGGTCGCTGACGAGATTGCCGGCGATCGTGATCTGGGTGTCGCCTGCTGCCATAGGGGTTTCTCCTGGTCAGTGCGTTTCCGGACGGAGGATCTTGGTCCGCAGGACGGCCTCGTTGAGGCTGAGCTGACGGTCGAGTTCGTGTACCGCGTCCGGCTCGGCGACCATGTCGATGATCGCGTAGATGCCGTCCGGCTTCTTCTCGATCTCGTAGGCGAGCCGGCGCCGTCCCCATACGTCGATCTTGTTGACACTGCCGCCTCCGGTGGTGATCACCGAGAGGAACTGGTCGAGCGACGGCTGGACGGTCGACTCTTCGAGGGCAGGATCGAGAATGATCATCATCTCATAGCGGCGCATGCTGGAACATGCCTCCTCTGGACTGATGCGGCCACGGTCTCTCCGTGGCAGGAGGGGCCACTACGCCAGGCCGGCGAGTTCGCCACTGGCGGTTGCAGCCGAATCAGAGTACCAGGGCACACCGACAACCCGGCTCAGGATTCCGCCCGGCCGGCGGCGGGCACAACGTCCGGTAGACCCGTCACGGGCACCTATGTCCGAGGGAGTGGCCGTCCATGTCGCAAGCCACCGGAGAGCGCAGCAGCACGGCCGGGCGAGGCCGTTCGCGCGTCCCGCGCCTGACGCTGAACACGGACGGGCAGCGTCATCCGGTGGAGAACGTGCTCGCCCTGTTCACGCTGGTCGCTGGGCTGGTCGCCTGCGTCATGGGCTTCCTGGCCAACTACGCCGTGACCCACCAGCCGTGGGCGCACATCACCGCGACCTGGATCGGCCTGGCCGCGCTGCTGGTCGGGCTGTACAGCCAGCTCGTCTCGGCCACCCGGCAGGAGCGGATGCTGATCGTGACCGGCCTGGTCGCCGCATTCATCGGCGTGGCGCTCGGCCTGGCCAACGGCGGCCTGGGGTAAGGCCCGCACCCAGGCCAAGTCGTCGGTACCCCCCGCTAGTCTCGTCTGCATGCTCCGTATCGGCCCACACGTGCATGACGACCAGCCACTGGCCGCCGCCGAGGCGACCGAGTCCCCGGTGGTCCAGTTCTTCCTCGGCGACCCGCAGGGCTGGGCCAAGCCCAGCTTCCCGGGCGGCGACGCGGCGGCACTGCGCAAGTCGCTCGACGAGGCGGGGGTGCGCGCGTTCATCCACGCCCCGTACCGGATCAATGTGGCCAGCACGAACAACCGGATCCGCATCCCCAGCCGGACCCTGCTCGGCCAGTACCTGGCGGCGGCGGCCGAGATCGGCGCCGAAGGCGTGATCGTGCACGGCGGCGGGGTGACGGCCGGCGAGGACGTGGCGGTGGGCTACGACAACTGGCGGAAGGCGGTCGAGCGGACCGAGCGGCCGGTGCCGATGCTGATCGAGAACACCGCGGGCGGCGAGCACACCATGGCCCGTGGCCTCGATTCGGTGGCCCGGCTGTGGGACGCGGCGGCGGGCGAGAACGTCGGGTTCTGCCTGGACACCTGCCACGCCTACGCGAGCGGCGAGGAACTGGCCGGGATCGCCGGCCGGGTCAAGGCCATCACCGGCCGGATCGACCTGGTGCACTGCAACAACTCGCGGGACGAGTTCAGCTCGGGCCGGGACCGGCACGCCGGGATGGAACAGGGCACCATCGACCCACTGCTGCTAGTCGACGTGATCCGTTCCGCTGGCGCGCCCGTCATTTGCGAAACGCCCGACCCCGCCACTGACATCAGCTGGCTCCGCGCTCACCTGGGGTAGCCGCCGGAGCCGCAGCACGACCTGGTCATCAGCGCTAGCCAGCACGCCACCGGCCGGGTCGTCCTCCCCGCCGGCCCGGACCACGTCCCCGGCCGGGCGCAGGATGTCCCGCACGACCAGCGCACCGAGCAGCAGCACGGTGAGGAACCGGGCCAGCACGGCGGCGAAGTACAGCCCGCTGCTGATCCCGTCCACGGCGGCCGGCCCGGCCACCGACACGGTGATCAGGTAGGCCCAGATGGCGAAGAAGTAGCCCACCTCGGCGAACTGCCACAGCAGATAGGCCCCCCACCGGGGCCGGGCCAGCACCACCAGCGGCGCCAGCCACACCACGTACTGCGGTGACCACACCTTGTTGGACAGCAGGAACACCGCCAGCACCAGGAAGAACGCCTGCGCCAGCCGGGGCCGCCGCGGCGCAGCCATGATCAGCACCGCGATGCCCACGCAGGCGGCCAGGAACACCAGCGACGAGATGGCGTTCAAAGAATGCACGCTCGTGGTACCGATGACCGGCCAGTGCTCGGTCTCGAAGAAGTACCAGATCGAGCCCCAGTCCGCGGAGCGCGTCTCGCTGAGCTGGTAAAACCGGGCCCAGCCGGAAAAATTGATGATCATGACGGGTACGTTGACCACGAGCCAGGCCAGCGCCGCCGAGCCCGCGGTCACCCAGAACGAGCGCAGCCGGCCCGCCCGCCAGCAGAGCAGCAGCAGCGGGCCGAGAAACAGCACCGGGTAGAACTTGGTCGCCACGGCCAGCCCGATGAGCACCCCGGCCAGCACGCCGCGGCGCTTCGCCCAGGCGGCCAGGCCCAGCATGGCCAGGCCCATCGCGACCAGGTCCCAGTTGATGAACGCGCCCAGGATGACGGCGGGGGCCAGCGCGACGCCGAGCGCGGTCCACCGCCGGGACCGGCCGGCCAGGTACCCGGTGGCCAGCACGCCGAGCACGAAGAAGAGGCTCAGCACCACGACCGTGACGTCGAAGAACTCGCGGCCGCGGATGAACGGGTCGGCGATCGGGTGGACCAGCCAGGTGGCCAGCTGCATCGCGCCGCCGATGAGTACCGGGTACTCCACCGGGTGGCCCGCGTACGGCACCTTCCCGGCCGACAGCCCCTCGTTGAAATACAGCGGGTAGATGTCGGTGTAGCAGTGCGCCTGGAACTGGGTCAGGTAGCCGTTCCACGCCCCGGCCCGGCAGGCCCACTTGTTGGCCAGCGCGAGCACGCAGCCGAGCACGCTGCAGGTGATGAGCGCCGAGGTGGTTCCGGCCAGCAGCGCCAGCCGCCCAGCCTGGAACCGGGCCGGTGGTTGCTGGCCGGGCAGGCCGGCCGCGTCGTCGGTCACCACGCTCCGATGCGGTAGACGGTCTCGCCCCGGCCGGCCGGCCGGGGCTCTCCTATCTTCTCTCTTACCGCTTGGCGCCGGGCAGCCTGCCCGTAGGAGTCGGGGCCGCCGTCACACGGGTGCCGGGCAGCGTGGGCGACGGGGTGGGATCCCCGCGGTGGCCGTGCTTCCGGTGGCAGTGCCGGCCGAAGAAGAAGCCCTGGCAGGTGATGGTCGCCCGCGGCGTTGGGTGGACCTTCGGCTGCGGCGCGTTCGGCCCGAGCAGGTTCCACGCGGTGCCGCCGAAGTCCGGCGCCGGGAAGCTCTGCACCTGCGTCTGGGCGAATTCTTTCATCGCGAAGGTGTGCCAGATGGAGGCCGGCTCCTGGCCGCCGAAGCCCTGCAGGCCGGCCAGCCCGTACAGGGTCTGCACGCCGGCCGGCGGCGCGGCGGCCGAACTGGCCGACACGTTCTGGCAGCCGGGCACGCTGGACGGACAGCCCTGCTGGTTGGTGAACATGCCCACGGCCAGGGTGAACTGCGGGATCGAGCCGATGAAGAAGGCCGACTGGGACAGGTTGGTGGTCCCGGTCTTGGCGATGATCTCCCGGCCATCGGGCAGCCCCGCGGTGGCGGCCGTGCCGCCCGGCTTGGTGTCGAAGGACAGCGCGTAGTCCACGTCGGAGTCCTCGGCCGGGGTGAGCACCACCCGGTGGGTCACCTTGGCGTTGATGGTCTGCATCAGGGCGTTCGGCTTCTGCACCTGGATCTGCAGGATCACGTGCGGGGTGACGTAAACGCCGTCGTTGGCCAGGGTGGAGAACGTGCTGGCCTGCTCCCCGACGGTGAGCGAGGCCTGGCCCAGCGCAGTGCCGACCTCGCTGCGCATCGAGTCCAGCCCGGACGCGGTGGTGTTCACCCCGAGCTGCTGGGCCAGCTGGACGATGTTCTGCCCGTCGGTGCCGGCCACCCGGTGATACAGGTCGGTGTACGCGGTGTTCAGCGACTCGGCCGACGCGGTGACCACGCTGACCCCGGAGGCCTGTGCGTCACCCGCGTCGTTGCCGACCTGATACCAGCTGGACGCGTCGGCCGTGGTCGGCTGGGTCCAGCTGGCGTACGTCGCCGGGTCGGCGACCGGCGGGATGTAGAGCGGTGAATGCCCGTCCAGCGTGCTGGTCTTCACGTTCATGCCCTGCTCCCGGGCCAGCGCCAGCACGTACGGCTTGAACGAGGAGCCGACCTGTTCCCGGTTCTGCAGCGCCATGTTCCACTGGCAGCGGATCTTGTTGCACTTCTTCGTGGGCGCCTCGTAGTTGGGGCCGCCGTACATGGCCCAGATCTCGCCGGTGCTCGGCTGCTCCAGCACCGCCCCGGCGTGCGCCCAGTTCGGCATGCCGCCCTGGATCAGCGACTCTTCCTGCTTCACCGACGCGTACAGCGCGTTCATCATTGGCTTGCTGAACGTGGTGGTGATACGCAGCCCGCCGGTGGCGATCTGGGCCGGGGTGTAGTGGTAGGTGCTCTCCAGCTCGTTCTGCACCGCTTCCATGATGTAGCCGCGGTATCCGGACCAGGAGTTGTTGAACGCCTTCACCAGCTTGGGGAACTTCTGCGCGCTGGCCTCGCTCCGGGTCAGCCAGCCTTCCTGGACCATGGTGTTCAGCACGTAGTGCCAGCGGTAGACCAGGTTCTGGTAGTCGACGCCGCCCTTCGGGCTCGGGTTGTAGCCGTCCGGTGCCTGCGGCATGGCCGCGATCATTGCGGCCTGGGCCACGGTCAGCTTGCTGACCGGCTTGCCGAAGTACGTCTGCGCGGCCGCGCCGAAGCCGTAGATGCCCACACCGGTCGGCACCGTGTTCATGTACTGGGTGAGGATCCAGTCCTTCGACTCGTGCGAGGCCAGCTTCTCCGCGACGAAGATCTCCTTGATCTTCCGGGTGGCGGTCTCCGAAGCGCCGATGCCCAGGTAATAGTTGCGCACCAGTTGCTGGGTGATGGTCGAGCCACCCTGCTGGACCGACCCGCTGGTCAGGTCGGCGATGGCGGCCCGCATGATGCCGGTCGGCGAGATGCCGCCCTCGTCGTAGAAGTGCTTGTCCTCGGAGGCCACCATGGCGTGCTTGACCATGGTCGGGATCTGGTTAGGCAGCAGGATCTGCCGGTTGGTGCTGCCGAACATGCCGACCAGCGTCTTGCCATCGCGGAAGTAGACCCGGGACGCCTGGCCCGTGGCGAACGAGGACGCGGCCGGGATCGGCGTCCTGGCGTACATGTAGAACACGCCGATCAGTACCAGGATGAAGAACCCGGCCCCGGTGGCCAGCGACAAGCCGATGGCCTTCTTCCAGGACCAGTGCCGCCACCAGTCGCCTTTCTGCCGGGGCCGCCCGCCCCGGCCGCGGCCATTACCGCCGCCGCCATTCCGGCCGCCATTCCGGCCGCGCGGGACCCGGCCCGCGGTGGCCGCGGGGCCCGGGCCGGCCGGGTAGCCACCGGACGCCGGGTAGCTCCCCGTCCGGTAGCCGCCCGCCGGGTAGCCACCCGACTCGGTACCCAGCTGCGCGGCCAGCCGGTCCCGGGCGCTCATCCCCCAGTGCGCCCCCGGGCTGGACGACTGGGCCCGGGCCGCGCGGCGCCCGGGCCTGCTGCCACGCGGCGCCTGACCGCGGTCCCAGCCGTAGTCCTCGGCGCCATAGCCGCGGCTGGGCATGCCGCGACGGCCACCCCGGCCAGGACGGCCTGGATCACCGGAATCGCGATAATCACCGGGGAAGTCTGGGTTACTCACGCGTCCTCACTGGTTGGTGCGGCAGTCGTGGGCGAGCGTCAGGCTGGGGCCTCACGGTATCCGGTGGTGCGGGTTACCCGGCGCTGGTTAGGAATTCGTCACAACTGCTTACGCGTCTTTGACTTTGTCCCGCCTGGCCCGCTGCTACTCGCCGGCACGGGCACGACGGGTGCGCCGGGTACGTGGCTCTCCCGTGCCGAGGACATAGGACGAGGCGAGGTGGTTCCAGGAGCAACTTTGGCAGACCTCGACCACATATACCCGGAACTCACCGTATTCGGACGCCATCTCGGCTAGTTCCGGTCCCTGCTTAACCCGGCCGGCATACGGCCCGAGTTCGTCCCCATACACGTATGTGACGTGCGTCAGCTTGGCCCGGCGGCAGATCGGGCAGGCCACCTCGGTCGCCTCACCATGAAATTTCGCCGCCCGGAGCAGGTACGGATGGGCGTCGCAGACGTCAGCCACCGTGGTGTGCCCGGCCAGCACCGAGGCGAGCGTTGCCCGGCGGGCAAGCCCGTAATCCACGACCGATCGGCGTCCCATCCCGTCCAGCGTAAGTGGATTGCGCCAGGCGGGCGAACGCCGCACCCCGCTTGCGCTATGTCTCCACTCGTCATATCTTGACGATGTATCGGTTCGATACATCGATTTGGCACATGGCACCGCAGCGGCGGACGGAGGTGCGGGCAGGCATGGTCGGACAGCGGTCACGCGTGCTCGAGCTAGCGGTCCTCGGGCTGCTGCACGAGACGCCGATGCATGGCTATGAGCTGCGCAAACGGCTCAACTCGACGCTGGGCGCGTTCCGCGCCTTCGGCTACGGGTCGCTGTACCCGTGCCTGAAGGAGTTGCTCGCGCACGGGCTGATCGCGGAGGAGGCTCCCGAGGTCCCCGAGGGCGCCAAACCGCTGTCCCGCCGGTCCAAGATCGTCTACCGGCTGACCGCGGAGGGCAAGGAGCGGCTGCAGGACCTGCTGGCCGAGTCCGGGCCGGACGCCTGGGACGACGACGGGTTCGGCGTGCACTTCGCGCTCTTCGGCCAGACCCGGGCCGACATCCGGCTGCGCATCCTGGAAGGCCGCCGCACCCGGCTGGAGGAACGGCTGGACGGCGTGCGCGCGGCCATGGGCCGGACCCGGGAGCGGATGGACAGCTACACGCTCGAACTGCACCGGCATGGCCTGGAGTCGGTGGAGCGCGAGGTGCGCTGGCTGAACGAACTGATCGCGTCCGAGCGCCAGGTGGACAGTCCGGACAGCCCGGACAGCGACCGTCCGGCACAACGAGACAACAACCTTTAGCCATCAAGCCGGCTGAGAGAAGGAGCAAACCCCATGGGTTCGGTTCGGGTAGCCATTGTCGGCGTGGGCAACTGCGCCAGCTCCCTGGTCCAGGGCGTGGAGTACTACAAGGATGCCGACCCCGCGGGCCGGGTCCCTGGGCTCATGCACGTCAGGTTCGGCCCGTACCACGTCCGCGACGTGGAGTTCGTGGCCGCGTTCGACGTGGACGCCAAGAAGGTGGGCCGGGATCTCGCCGAAGCCATCGGGGCGAGCGAGAACAACACCATCAGGTTCTGTGACGTGCCGCCGACCGGGGTGACCGTGCAGCGCGGCCCGACCCTGGACGGCCTGGGCGAGTACTACCAGGAGCTGATCACCGAGTCGGCCGACCCGATGGTGGACGTCACCGCCGCACTCCGCGAGTCCGGCGCCGACGTGCTGGTCTCCTACCTGCCGGTGGGCTCCGAGCACGCCGACCGGTACTACGCGCAGTGCGCCCTCGACGCCGGCGTGGCGTTCGTGAACGCGCTGCCGGTGTTCATCGCGTCCGACCCGGAGTGGGCGGCCAAGTTCACCGCGGCCGGCGTGCCGATCATCGGCGACGACATCAAGTCGCAGGTCGGGGCGACCATCACGCACCGGGTGATGGCCAAGCTGTTCGAGGACCGCGGGGTGGAACTGCTCCGCACCTACCAGCTCAACTTCGGCGGCAACATGGACTTCATGAACATGCTGGAGCGCAAGCGGCTGGTGTCCAAGAAGATCTCCAAGACCCAGTCGGTCACCTCGCAGATCCCGCATGAGATGGAGAAGGCCGCGGTGCACATCGGCCCGTCCGACCACGTGCCGTGGCTGGACGACCGGAAGATGGCCTATGTCCGGCTGGAGGGCCGGTCGTTCGGCGACGTGCCGCTCAACCTGGAGTACAAGCTCGAGGTGTGGGACTCGCCCAACTCCGCGGGCATCATCATCGACGCGATCCGCGCCGCGAAGATCGCCAAGGACCGCGGCATCGGCGGCCCGGTGCTGTCCGCCGCGTCCTACTTCATGAAGTCGCCGCCCGAGCAGTACGGCGACGACGTGGCGCGCGACCTGGTCGAGCAGTTCATTCGCGGCGAGATCGAGCGATAACCCCAACCCTCATACTTAACGCTGTAATCGTGGTCAATCGGGAGTCAAGCATTCGGCACCGATTGGCCACGATCAAGGCTGCGCCACCACGGCGCCCCTGGCGGTGCACCGTAGGCTGATCAGGTGCCGCGATCGACCTTCGTCACCGACTTGCGCAGCCTGCTGCGCGAGCGGGATTTCCGGCGGCTGTTCACCACCCGGCTGATTTCGCAGAGCGGTGACGGGGTGTTCACCGCCGGGCTCGGCTCGTATGTGTTCTTCAACACCACGACGTTCCCCAACCCGGCGTCGGCCGCCTCCGCGTTTGCGGTGCTCTATCTCCCGTACTCGCTGATCGGCCCGTTCGCCGGGGTGTTCATCGACCGCTGGTCGCGGCGGCAGATCCTGGTCTACTCGGCGGTGCTCCGCTCGCTGTTCGTGGCCCTCACGGCCGCGCTGGTGGCGGGGGGCAAGCTGGGCGTCCCGCTGTACGCCAGCGTGCTGCTGGTGCTCGGGGTGAACCGGTTCTTCCTGTCCTCGCTGTCCGCCGCGCTGCCGCACGTGGTGCCGGAGGACAAACTGGTCATGGCCAACTCGGTGTCGCCCACCGCGGGCGGCATCATGGCCGCGGTCGGCGGCCTGATCGGGCTGGGCGTGCACGTGGCCACCGGCGGCGGGCCGGGCTCGGCCATCACCCTGCTGGCCGGCGGCGCCTGCTACCTGCTGGCCGGGGTGGTGGCCCGGACCATGCGCCGCGACCTGCTCGGCCCGGACGCGAACGAGCGGCCAGCCGGCACGGTTCTCGGCGAGGTCGCGGACGTGACGGCCGGGCTGGTGGCCGGGGCCCGGTACCTGATCCGGCGCCGCGGGCCGGCCGCTGCGCTCGGCGCCACCGGGGCGAACCGGTTCCTGTACGGGATCCTTTTCCTCATGTCGATCCTGCTGTACCGGAACTACTTCTACCGGTCGGCCGGGGCCAACACCGCGCTCAGCCACTTCACCGTGCTCGTCCTGGTCTCCGCGGTCGGCTACGGCTGCGCCGCGCTGATCACCCCGGGACTGACCCGGCGGCTGGGCAAGCCGGCCTGGATAGCGGTGCTGCTGGCCAGCGGCGGGATCGTGATGGCCGCGCTGGGCGAGACGTTCAGCCAGCCCGCCTACCTGGCCATCGGGTTCTGGCTCAACCTGGTCGGCCAGGGCATAGCCATCTGCGCCACCACGATCCTGCAGGAGCAGGTAGACGACGAATACCGGGGCCGGGTATTCGCCTTCTACGACGTGACGTTCAACGTCACGTTCGTGGCCGGCGCCGCGCTGAGCGCGGCGTTCATGCCGGCCACCGGCCGGGCGCCGGTGATCATCGCGCTGGTCGCGGCGGGTTACCTGGTCGCGGCGGCGGCCTACTGGCTGGCTGGCCGGGAGTCGTCCGGCGGCCCACTGCCCGGCGGCGAAATCCCCACCCGCTCGGCCCAGCCGAGCAGTTCATGAGTGGCCCGCTCCTCGCCCAGCGGGCCGTGCTCCATGCGCAGGTCGAGCAGGTACTGGGAGGCCCGGCCGACGTCCCGGCCCGGCGGCAGGCCGAGGATCCGCATGATCTGGTGGCCGTCCAGGTCGGGCCGGATCTTCTTCAGCTCCTCCTGCGCGCTGAGCTCGGCGATGCGCTCTTCCAGGCCATCCTGGGCCCGGGCCAGCCGGGCCGCCTTGGCCTTGTTCCGGGTGGTGCAGTCGGCCCGGGTGAGTACCTGCAGCCGGGTCAGCAGCGGCCCGGCGTCCCGCACGTAGCGGCGCACCGCGGAATCGGTCCACTCCCCCGGGCCGTACCCGTGGAAGCGCAGGTGCAGCGAGATCAGCGTGGTCACGTCGGCCACCACCGCGGCTGGGAAGCGCAGCGCCTTCAGCCGGGACCGGGCCATCGCCGCACCGACCACCTCGTGGTGGTGGAACGCGACCCGCCCGTCCGGCAGCAGGCTGCGTGTCTTCGGCTTGCCGATGTCATGCAGCAGCGCGGCCAGCCGGAGCACCAGGTCCGGTTCCAGCCCGTACCGCGGCTCCAGGTCGATGGACTGCTGCAGCACGGTGAGCGAGTGCTGGTACACGTCCTTGTGCCGCATGTGCTCGTCGGTCTCCAGCCGCAGCCGCGGCACCTCGGGCAGCACCACATCGGCCACGTCGGTGTCCACCAGCAGCTCGATGCCGCGAACCGGGCCGCCGCGGGGGGCCAGCATCAGCTTGCTCAGCTCGTCGCGGATCCGCTCGGCGGACACCACGGCGAGCGGCTGGCCAGGTCGTGCATGGCCACCGCCACCTCGGGCACCACGGCGAAGCCGAGCTGGGCGGCGAACCGGGCCGCGCGCATGATCCGCAGCGCGTCGTCGGTGAACGATTCGGCCGGGCGGCCCGGGGTGCGCAGCACTTTGCCGCGCACATCGCGCAGCCCACCGAACGGGTCGGCCAGCTGCAGTGACGGCAGCGGCGCGGCCATCGCGTTGACGGTGAAGTCGCGGCGGCGCAGGTCTTCCTCCAGCGACGTGCCGTACCGGGTGACCGGCTTGCGGGACTCCGGCCGGTAGGTCTCGCTCCGGTACGTGGTCACCTCGAACACGGTCGGCCCCTTGCGCATCCCGACCGTGCCGAACTCGATGCCGGTCTGCCACACCCGGTCCGCCCAGCCCTGGGCTATCTCGAGCACATGTTCCGGCAGCGCGTCGGTGGCCAGGTCAAGATCGCTGTGCCCGCGGCCGAGAAACACGTCCCGCACCGTCCCGCCGACCAGGGCCAGCTGATACCCGTGCCGGGCGAACACCTGGCCGAGTTCCAGCGCGGGCGCGGCCGACGCGCGCAGCAGCGCCGCGGCGGCTTTCTGCTCGCGCGGGCCGATGGGCGGGGTATCTGGCACGGGCATTGAGGGTAGGGGGTAGGTGAGCTCCGGGGGAAATCCGGGAACCCCCGGAACCTGAAGGAGCACCCAGAGAACGGCAATACCATTTCCGGCATGCCGCGTCAGCGCCCCACGCCCCGCGGCCGGCTCAGGCAGCTGGCCGTGGCCGGCGTCATGGCGGCCCTGTCCGTGCTGGCCCCGGCGGCCGCCGGGGCTGTCGGGGCGGACGCCGCCAGCTCGGCCAGCGCGCAGCAGGTGACCGTGGCCATCACCTCGGTCAGCCCGCAGATCGCCCGGCCCGGCAAGCGGGTCACGGTGTCCGGCATCGTCAGCAACCCCACCGGCAACCCGGTGTCCGGCCTCGCAGTGCAGCTCTGGTCCTCCACCGCCCGGTTCACCACGCGCAGCGAGCTGGCCAGCTACGCGGCCGGGCAGCTGCAGATCGACAGCCCGGTGGCCGGGGCGGTGGACCAGCTGGGCGGCACCCTGCGGCCCGGCGCGACACGGCAGTGGACGATCACTGTGCCGGCGGCCACGTTCGGCTTCGCCAGCGGCTTCGGCGTCTACCCGCTGGCCGCCCAGCTCGACTCGGCGGGCCAGCGGCTGGCTGACACGTACACGTTCCTGCCGTTCTGGCCGGGCAGCGCCAAGGCGGCCGGCCTGGCCCGCCGGGAACGGGTGGCCTGGATCTGGCCGCTGATCGGGCCGCCGGAACAGGCGGCCTGCCATTCGCTGCTCAACGACGGCCTGGCCGTCAGCCTGGCCAGCACCGGCCGGCTGGGCGGGCTGCTCGCCGACGGCACCAGCCCGGCCGGGGTGGCGGCCAAGCTGACCTGGGCCATCGACCCCAGCCTGCTGTCCAGCGCGGGCCTGATGACCCATGCGTACCGGGTGGGCGGCACGCCGGCCTGCACCGGTACCGTTGCCAAGCCGGCCAGCCCGGCCGCGCGGGCCTGGCTGGCCACCGTGCACACGCTGGCCCGGCAGCAGGACTTCTTCACCACCCCGTACGCGGACGTGGACGTGTCCGCGCTGGCGCACGCCGGGCTGGGCAGCGACCTGGCCCGGGCGCTGACGAAGGGCGGCGAGGTGGCGGCCGGGGCTAGCTCGCTGGGCGCCGTGCAGCGGCCGGCCGGGCCCCGGATCGCCTGGCCCGCTGACGGGATCGCGGACTACTCGGTGCTCGGCAGCCTGGCCGCCAACGGGATCGGCGCGGTCGTGCTGAGCAGCAGCATGATGCCGCCCAAGCAGGCGGTGTCGTTCACGCCGAGCGCCATCACCTCGGCCCCGGACGGGGTGAACGCGGGCCTGCGGGTGGCCCTGGCCGACGCCGCGCTGACCCAGGTGCTGGCGGACTCGCCCACCGCGGCCAGCGCCTCGGCTGGCCGCCCGTCGCCGTCCGCCGCGGCATTCGCCACCGAGCAGCGGTTCCTGGCCGAGACCGCGATGATCGCCAGCGAGGATCCCGGGCTGGCCCGGTCGGTGGTCATCACCCCGCCCCGGCAGTGGAACCCAGCGCCGGGGCTGGCCCGCGCGCTGCTGACCGAGACGGGCAGCGCGCCCTGGATGCAGCCGGCCAGCCTGAGCAGCCTGCTGGCCAAGCACTCCGGCTCCCAGGTGCCCCGCAAGCAGCCGCCGCAGCAGCGGTACGGCCACGGTGAGCTGCACAAGTCGCTGCTGCGCAAGGTGCGCGCCCTGGAAGCGGCCATCCGGGTGCAGGCCAGCGTGCTGGGCCAGCCGGACACGAAGTACCTGTCCGGCGCGGTGGCGGCGATCGAGTCATCCGCCTGGCGCGGCGACCCGGCCCAGGCCAAGCGTCTGCTCGGCTGGGTGTCCGGCTTCGTGGCCGCCCGGTCCCACCTGGTGCACATCATCCAGGGCGGCGGCCAGGTCACGCTGACCGGCAAATCCGGGCCGGTGCCGGTGTCCATCGTGAACCGGCTGGGCCAGCCGGTCACCGTCCGGCTGCTGGTCACGGCCCCGGCCAGCCGGCTGACCATCCTGTACAAGTCGGCCCCGATCACCATCGGCAAGTTCCAGCAGAAGACGGTGGCGGTAAAGGTGCGCTCGTCGGTCGCGGGCTCGACCAACCTGAAGCTGAGCCTGCTGGCACCGAACCGGGCCCCGCTGCCCGGGACCGGGGCCCAGATAACAGTGGATGCGACCCACTTCGGCACCGAGGCACTGGTGATCCTCGCGGTGGCCTGCGGCCTGTTCGTGGTCACCTCGGCGGTCCGGGCGGTGCGCCGGGGCATGCGCCGCCCGCCGAGGAGCCCCGCAGGTCAGGACGCTACTCCCACGGATCCCGCCGGATGGCCGGACGAAACGGATACGGTCAACAGGAAGCCCGCGGTCGCCGACACGCACGAGGAGCCGGATGAATACGCCAGCGCCCCAGGCTGGGTGGAGCGGCCCTGACCGTGGCCGCGGCCCCGGGCGCCGTCGTGCACCAGGCCGTCGCCGTGCTACCGGGCGCGCCCGTGCTGACCAGGGTTACCGGCCCCCTGACCCGCAGGTGACCCAGGCCTACCGCGACCCCTATTACCGCGACCCGCGGCAGCCGAGCCCGCGGGAACCCGCGGTCTGGCCGGGTGAGGCCTATCCCGCCCCTGGCCGGCCCGGCTACCGGGACTACCCGCCGCCCCAGGTCCCCGGCTATGAGGACCCCGGCTACCCGGACCCTGGGCAGCCGCCGCCACCTCCGCCGCCCGGGCCATCCGCTGACCAGGGGCCTGCCCCGGAAGGCCGCGGTCCAGAAGGGCAGAGCCTGGTCCGGTCCAGCAGCGTCATGGCCATCGGCACGCTGGCCTCCCGCGGCACCGGTTTCCTGCGCACCTCGATGACCGTCTACGCGCTCGGCGCAGTCGGCGTGGCCAACTCGTACAACAACGCCAACACGCTGCCCAACGCGGTCTACGACCTGATGCTGGGCGGCATCCTGAGCGCCGTGGTGGTCCCGCTGCTGGTCAGCGCGGCCAAGCGGAACACCGACCGCGGCGAGGCCTACAGCCAGCGGATGTTCACCCTGGTCACCAGCGCCCTGTTCGGCCTGACCGTGGTGGCCACGGCGGCCGCCTTCCTGCTGATCAACCTGTACGCGCACGCGCTGCCCCCGGCGGAGCGAAACCTGGCGGTGATCTTCGCCTACTTCTTCATCCCGCAGATCTTCTTCTACGGGGTCAGCTCGATGGCCGGCGGGGTGCTGAACGCGCGGGGCAGCTTCGCCGCGCCGATGTGGACCCCGGTGCTGAACAACATCGTGGTCATCGTCGTCCTGCTGCTGTTCATCGCGACCGGCGGCATCGGCACCACGCCGCAGGACGTCTCGGCCGCCCAGGTCCAGTTGCTCGGCTTCGGCACCACGCTGGGCATCATCGTGCAGACCGCCGCGCTCATCCCCCCGTTGCGCCGGGTCGGCTTCCGCTGGCGTCCCCGGTTCGACTTCCGCCGGGCCGAGGTGGCCGAGATCCGCCGGATGGCCGCGCCGCTGTTCGGCTACATCCTGACCACCCAGGTGTCCTTCCTCATCGTGCAGAACGTGGCCAACGCGGCGTCGAACCACGTCAGCTTCGACTCGTTCTCCACCTACACGTATGCCTGGATGCTGTTCCAGATGCCGTACGCGGTGGTCGGCGTCTCGGTGATCACCGCCCTGCTGCCCCGGATGAGCGCGCACGCGGCCGAGCGCCAGTTCGCCCTGGTGCGGAGCGATTTCTCCACCGGTGTCCGGCTGGCCTCGGCGGTGGTGGTCCCCGCCTCGCTGCTGCTGCTCGTGCTGGGCGGCCCACTGGCCGAGTTCCTGTTCGGCCTGGTGCACGGCAGCACGTCAGTGGCCGAGAATCGCTACATCGGCGAGGTGTTCGGCGCGTTCTCCCTGTTCCTGGTCCCGTACATGATGTTCCAGCTGCTGCTGCGGGTGTTCTACGCGCTGCACGACAGCCGGACGCCGATGTACATCGGCGTGATCACCATGATCGTCAACGGCACGGCCAGCATCCTCGCGCTGTACCTGCTACCCGCCGGCCATGTGGTGGAGGGCCTCGGCGTGACGTTCGGCCTGGGCAACCTGGCCGGCGCCGTGGTGGCCTGGCGGATCGCCAGCCGGCGGCTGGGTGGCCTGGCCGGCCATCAGATCAGCCGCACCCTGGTGCGGATGCACCTGGCCGCGCTCCCGGCTCTGCTGTTCGCCTGGGCGGTCACCTTCATGGTCGGTGTCCTGCTCTCGGCCGGCCCGGCCTACGGGCTGGTCACGACCATCCTGGGCGGTGGCGGCGGGCTGTTCCTGTACTTCCTGTTCTGCCGGGCGCTGCACGTGAGCGAGGTCACTGACCTGCTCGGCAGCGTACGGGCCCGGCTAGGCCGGTGATATGTGACCGGCAGGAGTGATCCGGCCGGGTACCGGGAACCGAACATGGTGTCTCTCACGTGTAACGGTTTGCGGTGGTAGGGCATGCGGAACACGCCGGGCCACCGCGCGCGGCTTAGCATGGTGTACGGCACCACGATGAACCGCGCCATGATGCGGCCAGATCCGGGGGCTCGGAAGGAGGGTCGGGAGCCTGCCCCTCCTGCGTACCTATGAGCACCTTTATCTCAGAACCTGGTACCCGGCTCGGCGGCCGTTACCGTCTCGAGGACCGGATCGACGACAGCGGCGGCTGGTCGGCCTGGAAGGCCATTGACGAGACGCTGGCCCGGCCGGTCTCGGTACTCACGTTCGCGCCGGGTTTCCCGCGGATCCGTGAGGTGCTCACCGCGGCACGCGCCGCCAGCAGGCTCACCGACGCGCGGCTGGCTCAGGTGTTCGACGTCGAAGACGACTGGGATCAGGCCTACGTGGTGATGGAGTGGGTGGCCGGCGACTCGCTGGACGACCTGCTCGCGGACGGGCCGCTGGAACCCGCGAAGGGTGCGGAGATCGTGGCCGAGGCGGCCGAGGCGCTGGCCGCGGCGCACGCGGCGGGCGTGGCCCACCTCTGCCTGACCCCCCAGTCGCTGCGCTGGACGCCGGGGGGCGGGGTGAAGGTGCTCGGCGCCGGCATCGACGCGGCGCTGGCCGATGTGACCGCGGACGACCCGGCCCTGGCCGACACCCGCGGCCTGGCCATGCTGCTGTACGCGGCGCTGACCCGGTACTGGCCCGGCCCGGGCATGGGCAGCCTGCCGCCCGCCCCGCTGGCTGCCGACGGCAGGCCGTGCAGCCCGCACCAGGTCTGCGCCGGCGTCCCGGCGCCCATCGACGAAGTGACCTGCCAGGCCCTGTTCCAGCTGGCGCGGCGCCGTGGCCCGGTGCTGACCACCCCCGGCCTGCTCGCGGACGCGCTGTTCGAGGTCATCCCGGCCCCGATGGCCCCGCCGCCGGCCGTCCCGGTGTACAGCTTCACCCAGGACTACCAGTCCGACTCCGGTCCCGCCGAGTACGGCGGTGGCGGCGGCGCCTGGGCACCGGCGCCATACCAGCAGCAGCGCCTGCCGCCCCGGCCACCAGGCAGCCGGACTCCGGTCAGCAAGGCCGTGCTCGGGCTGATCGTGCTGCTCGTGCTGGCCGCGATCGGCACCGGGCTGTACGGCCTGAGCCGGAACAAGGGCGGCGGGGCGGGTGGCGGCCCGAGTACCTCGGCGAGCGGCCACGCGTCGAGCCCGGTCGCCAATACCGTGCTCACGCCGGTCAGCGCGGGCGGCTTCGACGCGCTCGGCCTGGCCAACGACCCGGGCAACGAAGACAACGGCGGCGCCGGCAACGCCATCGACAACAACCCATCGAGCGCCTGGCACACCCAGTTCTACGACGCCAACCCGGTCTTCGGCGGGCTGAAGAAGGGCACCGGGCTGATCATCGACATGGGCAAGCCGGTGCGGCTCAGCTCGGTGCAGATCACCTTCGGCCCGGAGCCCGGGGCCAACGTGAACATCGAGGTCGGCAACAGCAACAGCGTCTCGCCGCAGGGCCTGGCCTCGTTCACCAAGGTGGCCAAGGAGCGGAACGTCGGCTCGGGCACCCAGACGTTCCAGACCAGCAGTTCGGCCTCCGGGCGGTACGTGCTGATCTGGTTCACCAAGCTGCCCCCACTGCAGGGCAGCGGCGGCCAGTTCGAGGCGTTCGTCTACAACGTCGTCCTGCACGGATCGGGCTGACCCGTGGCGGGCCAGCCCGGCCCGGCGCTGTCCGGCCCGTGGGGGGCTCAGGCCGAGCCGCCCGACGCCGAGTTGCTGCGCCGCCATGTGACCGGCGACGCAGCGGCGTTCGGCCAATTGTTCCTGCGCCACCGTGATCGCTTGTGGGCAGTGGCGCTACGGACGCTGGGCGACGCGGACGAGGCCGCCGATGCCCTGCAGGACGCGATGATCTCGGCCTTCCGGCGCGCCGCGGACTTCCGCGGCGACTCGGCCGTGACCACCTGGCTGCACCGGATCGTGGTGAACGCCTGCCTGGACCGGATGCGCCGCCGCGCCGCCCGGCCGGTCGCCGGCGGGGAGCATGACCTGGACCTGCTGGCCCGGACCCCGCAGGCCGCCCCGGACCAGGACGTCGCGCTGGACGTGCTGGCCGCGCTGCGCACGCTGGGCCCGGACCAGCGGGCCGCGCTGGTCATGGTGGACATGCTCGGCTACTCGGTGGCGGACACCGCGGAGATCCTGGGTGTCTCGCCGGGCACGGTGAAGAGCCGGTGTGCCCGGGGCCGGGCGCGGCTGCTGCCGCAACTCGCACATCTGCGGAACCAGCCGGGCGTACCGCGCGTCTCACCTCCAGCGGAAGGAGCGGGTGAAGACCAGTCATGAGAGGGCACGTGGACGCGGAGTCCCTGGCGCTGTACGCCGAGGGCGAGCTCAGCCGCGGCCGGACTGCGCGGGTCCGGGTCCACCTGTCCGGCTGCCCGGAGTGTGGCGCCACACTGGCCGCCCTGGGTGAGGTGACCACCCAGCTCAGCCACGTGCCGGCGCCGCCGATGCCGCCCGCGGTGGCGGCCCGGCTGGACGCCGCGCTGAGCGCCGAAGTGGCGCACCGCGCGGCGGCGGCCGCACCCGCGCCGGCCGGTGCGCCGCCGCGGCCGCCCCGGCGCAACCCGATCTGGTCCCCGGTCGCGCTGCGCGTCCTGGCCGCAGCCGGCGCGACGTTGGTGGTGGCGGGCGGGGTCGGCTACGCGATCAGCCAGTCCTCCGTGTCCTCCTCCTCGTCCGGCACCAGCGGGACGGCGAGGTCCGCGGCCCCTGTGCCGAGGCATCGCACCGTCCAGGGCGCCCCCTTCATGTCGCCGGGCGGTGCCGAGAAGCCAAGCACGGGCTCGTCCAGCCACCCGGTCTACACCCGGACCGGCACCGACTACCAGCCCGGCACGCTGGCCACGCAGGCCAGGAAGAAGCTGGCCGGGTACACGGTGCCCGGCATATCCGCGCCGGGCATCATGCGGCCGGCCCAGATCCCGGCCGGGGTGCACGACTGCGTCAGCCGGATCGCAGCTGGCCGCCCGGTGCGAGTCGTGGACCTGGCCCGCTACCAGCAGCGGCCCGCCATCGTCATCGTGCTGGGCAATGACCAGGTCATCGCGGCCAGCTACGGGTGCACGCCGCTGCACTCGGCCCGATTGACCGGGCGCGGTTGACCGTGACTTCCGGCCCGGCCACGAGATAATGCCGGTGAGGGGGATGGGCTCCCGGGGAATCTGTGCGCCCTAGGATCGGTTGACACCCCCGGAACGGGAAGGGCGATCAGACGTGGTACGGGATGTCGTTATCATCGGCTCGGGTCCGGCTGGCTACACGGCAGCGGTCTACGCGGCGCGGGCCAAGCTGTCTCCGCTCGTGTTCGAGGGGTCGGTGACCGCCGGCGGTGCGCTCATGCAGACCACCGACGTGGAAAACTTCCCTGGCTTCCCGGACGGCGTGCTCGGCCCCGACCTGATGGACTCGATGCGCAAGCAGGCCGAGCGGTTCGGCGCCGAGCTCATCGCCGACGACGTGACCGAGGTCGACCTGGCCGCGACGCCCAAGGTGGTCAAAACGGCCAGCGAGACGTACCAGGCCCGCACCGTGATCGTGGCCACCGGCTCGCGCTACCGCGAGCTGGTCGTGGAGGGCGAGAAGCGGCTGTCCGGGCACGGCGTGTCCTGGTGCGCGACCTGTGACGGCTTCTTCTTCCGCGAGCTGGACATCGCCGTGGTCGGCGGGGGGGACTCGGCCATGGAGGAGGCCACCTTCCTGACCCGGTTCGCCAAGTCGGTGACGATCATCCACCGGCGCGATCAGCTGCGCGCTTCCAAGATCATGCAGGACCGGGCGCTGTCCAACCCGAAGATCAAGTTCCGGTGGAACAGTGAAGTCACCGAGGTGCTGGGCGAGAGTAAGGTCAGCGGCCTGCGGCTGCGCGACACGCAGACCGGCGAGGAGAGCACGATCGCGGTGAATGGCCTGTTCGTGGCGATCGGGCACGACCCGCGCAGCGAGCTGTTCGCCGGCCAGCTGCCGATGGACAAGGAGGGCTACCTCCTGGTCGAGCAGCCGAGCACGCGCACCGGCGTGGACGGGGTCTTCGCCTGCGGCGACGTGGTCGACCATACGTACCGCCAGGCCGTCACGGCGGCCGGCACCGGGTGTGCCGCGTCGCTGGACGCCGAGCGGTGGCTAGCGGACCACGAGGTCTGAAGAGAACAACGGAAGGAAGCAATCGCCGTGGGCGCAACCAAGGTCGTGACCGATGCGACTTTCGATGCCGAGGTCGTCAAGAACAGCAAGCCGGTCATCGTGGACTACTGGGCCGAGTGGTGTGGCCCGTGCCGCCAGGTTGCCCCGGTCCTCGAGGAGATCGCCAAGGAGCACGCCGACAAGATCGACGTGGTCAAACTGAACATCGAGGAGAACCCGCAGACCGCGCAGAAGTACGGGATCATGCTGATCCCGACGCTGAACGTGTTCTCCGGCGGCGAGGTTGTCAAGCAGGTGGTCGGGGCCAAGTCCAAGTCCGCCCTGCTCAAGGAACTTGCCGACTTCATCTGAGCCGGGTACCAGCCCGGACATCCGGACGCTGGCGTCCAGCGTGGTGTACGAGGACGCGCACATCGTGTTGCGCTGCGACGAGATCGAGCGCCGGGACGGCAGCCGGGGCACCTACGCCGTGGTGGACAAGCCCGACTTCGCGCTGGTGATCCCGGCCGAGGCGGACCGGTTCTGCCTGGTCGAGGAGTTCCGCTACCCAGTCGGGCGGCGCACCTGGTCGTTCCCGCAGGGCGGCTTCCCGGGGCGGCAGACCGGCGATCCCAAGGACCTGGCCCGGCTGGAACTGGCCCAGGAGACCGGCCTGCGCGCCGCCCGGCTTACCCTGCTCGGCTACCTGCACTGCGCGCACGGCACCAGTAGCCAGGGCTTCCACGCTTACCTGGCCACTGGGCTGGCCCAGGGCGAACCGGACCGGGAACTGTCCGAGCAGGACATGCGCCAGCGCTGGGTGACCCGCGCCGAATTCAAAGACATGATCTTGAACGCCAGCATCCTGGATGACTCGACCGTGGCTGCGTACTCGCTGTTGCTGCTGTACGAGGAGCGGGTTAGGCGAGGCGGAGGGCCCGTTCCGGGCTGACCGAGCCGAGCAGCCGTTCCAGGGCCACCTCGACGTCCTCCCGCCAGGACACGGCCGTCTTCAGCTCCAGCCGCAGCCGCGGGTAGTGCAAGTGCGGGCGGACCGTCTTGAAGCCCACCGCGAGCAGGTAGTCCGCGGGGAGCACGCAGGACAGGCCCTCGGAACGCAGGTCACCGAACGCCTCGATGGCCTTCACCCCGCGCCGGGTCAGGTCCTTGGCCACGCCCTGGACCAGCATCCGGCCCAGGCCGCCGCCGGTGAACTCGCTCAGGATGCTGGCCGTCATCAGCAGCACCGCGTCCGCGCTGACCGGGCTGGTCGGGAAGGCCAGCGAGCGCGGCACGTACATCGGCGGCGCGTACAGCACGTAGCCGGCGGGCGCGCCGTCCACGTAGGCGATCTTCCCGCAACTGCCCCATTCGAGCAGCGTCGAGGAGATCCAGGCTTCCTTTTCCAGCGCTGGGTCGCCCACTTCTTCGGCCCGGGCATGACTCAGCGGGTCGAGTTCCCAGAAGACGCACCGGCGGCACCGTTTGGGCAGGTCGTCCAGATTGTCCAGGGTGACACTGACAAGACGGCGCGTCACGGACACCTCTGGTTATTTCTAGCGGCAGCCGGTGCTGCCCACGTGTTCTCTGATCCGTGCCCGGCAGCGGGCCCGTACCCTGACATGGTACCCACCGACCCCTGGAGCGGCCGTGTCATCCGAGCAGTGCCATCCTGCCCCAGGCCGGGTTGATCCATACCTGGATCACTATGCCGTGCGGGCCCGCGGCATGGTCGCGTCCGAGATCCGCGCGCTGTTCGCGGTGGCCGCCCGGCCAGAGGTGGTGTCGCTGGCCGGCGGCATGCCGTACATCTCCGCGCTGCCGCTGGACGCGGTGGGCGAGATGGCCGGCCAGCTGGTCGCGGACCGGGGCGCGGTAGCCCTGCAGTACGGCTCCGGGCAGGGCGATCCCGGGTTGCGCGAGGGCATCTGCGAGGTGATGTCGCTGGAGGGCGTCCGGGCGCACCCGGACGAGGTGGTCGTCACGGTCGGCTCGCAGCAGGCGCTCGACCTGATCACCCGGATCTTCGTCGACCCCGGCGACGTGGTGCTGGCCGAGGGACCGTCCTACGTGGGAGCGCTGGGCACGTTCGCATCTTATGAGGCAGATGTGGTGCATGTGCCGATGGATGACAGGGGCCTGATCCCGGACGCACTGGCCTCGGTCCTGGCCCGGCTGGGGACGCGGCGGCCCAAGTTCCTGTACATCTGCCCGTCCTTTCACAATCCGGCCGGGGTGAGCCTGCCCGGGCCGCGGCGGGCCGAGATCCTCGGCATCTGCCAGCGGGCTGGCCTGCCGGTGGTCGAAGACAACCCGTACGGGCTGCTCGGCTTCGACGGTGAGCCGCCCCGGGCGCTGCGCGCCGACGATCCGCAAGTGATCTACCTGGGCACGTTCTCCAAGACGATCGCGCCGGGGCTGCGGGTGGGCTGGGCGGTCGCGCCGGCCGGGGTACGCGACAAGCTGGTGCTGGCCGCGGAGTCTGCGGTGCTGTGCCATTCCAGCTTCGCCCAGCTGCTGGTCCGCGAGTACCTGGTCACCCAGCCGTGGCGCGAGCAGGTCAAGGTGTTCCGCGAGCTGTATCACGAGCGCCGGGACGCGATGCTGGAGTCACTGCGGGCCAGCATGCCGGCGGGCTGCCG
The DNA here is from genome assembly GCA_963834705.1 of uncultured Actinomycetes bacterium. GTDB lineage: Bacteria > Actinomycetota > Actinomycetes > Streptosporangiales > Streptosporangiaceae > RYN-230. Next base: position 62,991 of record CAWICV010000011.1, on the reverse strand, counting down.
GTGGACGACGCCGGGCGGCGGGTTCTACGTCTGGCTGGGGCTGCCGGGCATCGACGCCAAGGCCATGCTGCCGCGGGCCATCGCGGGCCGGGTCGCCTATGTACCGGGCACCGGCTTCTACGCCGACGGCAGCGGCGCGGATCACCTGCGGCTGTCCTACTGCTTCCCCGAACCGGACCGGATCCGCGAGGGCGTGCGCCGGCTGGCCGGCGTGATCGGCGCTGAGCTGGAACTGCGGTCCACGTTCGGTGCGCCGTGAGTGATCTGGGTCATGTGCTGGTGCTGGCCGGCGGCCTGTCGGCGGAGCGGGCCGTCTCGCTGCGCTCCGGCGAGCGGGTGCTGGACGCGCTGCGGGACGCCGGGGTGGAGGCCGACCTGGCCGACGCCGACGCGGCGCTGATCCCGGCCATCACCGCGGACCCGCCCGCGGCCGTGTTCCCGGCCATCCACGGCGCGTGCGGCGAGGACGGCTCGATCCGCGAGGTGCTGGGCCTGCTGTCCGTCCCGTACGTCGGGTCGACCGCGGTGGCCAGCCGGTCGGCGTTCGACAAGCCGACCGCCAAGGCGGTGGCGGCCGCGGCCGGGCTGCGCACCCCGGCGTCCGTCACCCTCCCCCGGGAGACGTTCCACGACCTGGGCGCGAGTGCGGTCCTGGAGCGGGTGGTGGCCCGGCTCGGGCTGCCACTGTTCGTCAAGCCCGCCCGCGGCGGATCGGCGCTGGGCGCGACCCGGGTGCTGACCGCCGGGGAGCTGCCGAACGCGATGATGGCCTGCTTCGGTTACGGCGACACGGCCCTGGTCGAGCAGTTCGTGCCCGGCACTGAGGTCGCGGTCACCGTGCTGGATCTCGGCGACGGCCCGCACGCCCTGCCGCCGGTGGAGATCCATCCGCTGAGCGGCAGCTACGACTACGCGGCCCGGTACACGGCCGGCCAGACCGAGTTCTGCGCCCCGGCCCGGCTGCCGGCCGGCCTGCTGGCCGCTGCTTCGGCCGCCGCGGTGACCGCGCACCGGGCGCTCGGCTTGCGCGACCTGTCCCGCACCGACCTCATCGTGTCCGGGCGGGACGTGTTCTTCCTCGAAGTCAACGTGGCCCCCGGCATGACCGAGACCAGCACGCTGCCGATGGCCCTCACCGCGGCCGGCCGCGACCTTGGCGTGACGTGCCGCGAACTGCTCCGCCTGGCGGCGGCCCGGTTAGGCTCGGCGGGTGACCAAGAGCTTCGGTAGTGACAACCACGCTGGGGCGCACGAGGCGGTGCTGCGCATGCTGGCCGCGGCCAACGCCGGCGACGCCCACGGGTACGGGGACGACCCGTGGACGAAGCAGGTAAGCCAGGACCTGTGCGCCCGGTTCGGCGCCGCTGACGCGTACTTCGTGTTCAACGGCACGGGCGCGAACGTCATCGGCCTGAGCCTGCTGGTCCGCCCGTACGAGGCGGTCATCTGCGCCGAGTCCGCGCACCTGAACACCGACGAGTGCGGGGCGCCGGAGCGGCTGCTCGGCAGCAAGCTGCTCACCGTGGCCACGCCGGACGGGAAGCTGACCCCGGACCTGGTGGCCACCCGGCTGACCGGCCTGGGCGACGAGCACCGCGCCCAGCCGCGGGCGGTGTGCATCACCCAGGCCACCGAGCTAGGCACCTGCTACTCGCGGGCCGAACTGACGGCGCTGGGCGAATTCTGCCGCGCGCATGATTTGCGGCTGTACCTCGACGGTGCCCGGCTGGCCAACGCGGCCGCGTACCTGGATTGCTCGCTGGCCGACCTGGCCGCGCAGGTGGACGTGCTCAGCTTCGGCGGGACCAAGAACGGCGCGGTGGCGGCCGAGGCCGTCATCGTGATGAACCCCGACCTGACCGGGGCCGTCCCGTTCCAGCGGAAGCAGCTAATGCAGCTTGGCTCGAAGTTGCGCTTTGCCGCCGCCCAGTTCGCCGGCCTGCTGGAGAACGAGACCTGGCTGGCCAACGCGACTAAAGCCAACCTGATGGCGCAGCGCCTGGCGGCCGGCCTCCACGACATGCCTGGCGTCCGGGTGCAGTACCCAGTGGAATCCAATGCCGTGTTCGCCGCGCTCGACCCACGCCTCATCGAGCCGCTGCAGCGCCAGTGGGGCTTCTACGTCTGGGACGAGCCCAGCGTGGTCCGCCTCATGACGGCGTTCGACACTACCCCCGATGACGTCGATGCGTTCCTGGCCAGCCTCCGTGCGGCCGCCCGATCCCGCGTCTAGACCCAGAGGTGCGGCAGCGGGCGGCCGGCCAGGAACGCCGGCCAGTGCGCATCGGTTCGGCACCAACGGCTGGTTTCACGTGAAACAGCGTCGCTTCCACTGCCGGGACCGCGCTCAGGCGGCACGGCGCGGTGGGCCGTGGCTGCGCAAGCTTCGGGTGCCATCGGGGCTGACCGCAGTGGTGGTGCCGTCGGCGTGCAGGGCGAGGGCCCAGCCCCACTGGTGCACCGCGATCAGGTGGTGGAAAGCGCAGAGCAGGACCAGGTTGGTCAGCTTGGTCTGGCCGCCGCCGGCTTTCGGTTCAGGTGGTGCACCTGGCAGGCGGCGGGTGGGGTGTCGCAGCCGGGGAAGACGCAGTGCCGGTCGCGGGCAATGACCGCACGGCGCAGCGCGCCGGTGATCAGATTAGTGGGGGTGCCTGCGTCCAACGGCAGGCTGACTGACGGGACCTGGTCCCCGGTCAGCCCGGTGCGCAGGAACGCGGCCAGCCCGCCCGGCCCGGACAGCAGATCGGCGGCGTGCCGGAGCAGGGTCTCGTGCAGCCGGGCCAGTGTCGTTGGGTGCACCGGAGTATGCGGCTTCCGGTGGCCGGTGGCCCCGGTGCGGCCAGGCGGCCCCGAGTCCGTGCAGGGCCAGTGGTCTGCGTCGGGGTGGTTGCGGTCGCGGTGCCTGCCGTCCTTACCGCGGGCAGCCCCGCGACCGCAGGCGCAGGTGTCAGCGATGCCGGCCAGGAGTTCGGCGGCCAGGGCAGCGAGCGCGGCCCGGTCCACGGTGCCGGTGACAATCGGGGCGATGGCCGCGTCACATGCATACGCCTGGGCCGCGCGGCCGGTCAGCCAGCCCGGCAGCCCCTCGGCCGCCGCCCGTGCGGCCTGCGTGGCCCAGGCCGCCTCCCCAGCCGGACCGGCGTGGGTGGTGAGTGGGGTGGCCGCGCTCGCCTGGGCGGCGCCGGACCAGGCGGTGCCGGACGGGGGGGCGCCGGACGGGGCGGCCGGGCCGGGCTGGGTGGACCAGGCAGGCTGGGCAGCCGGACCAGCGCCAGTGGTGGGCTGGGCGTCCGCGCCGGTCCGGGCCGCAGTCCAGGCGGCTTCCGCGCCGGTGGCGCCGGGCAGGTCGCGGAGCTGGTCTAAGGTCAGGTGCAGCTGGATGTGGGTGGGCTGCCCGGCCCGGCCGGGCCGGCACCCGGCGCCGATCAGGCGGCGGCAGGCTTCCTCCAGCGCGTCGTGGCGGCGCTGCGGCGCGGTCCGCACATCCTCCGGCCCGCCCTTCTTCCCCAGCGCCTCTAACACCGCCTGCAGCGCGGCGGCGCACGCCGGAGTGAGGTCGCCCTCCAGCACCCCGGCGCCGCCGAACGTCAGCCCGAGCCGGACCCGCCGCTCGTCGCACCCCTCACCGCCGGGCGGGCCACCCGGGCCGTCCCGGTCCGCAACCGCGGTGCGGCGGCGCATCTCCTCTGCCAGCGCGGCCAGATCCGGCAGCACCGCCCCGCCAGCCGCCGCGGCCAGCAGGATCTGATCCGCGTCATCGCGGCCGTCTCCGGGCAGCTGATCGGTCCAGGTGCAGATGTGCCGCGCCCACGACGGCGACACCGCACCCTTAGCTAACGCGGCCCGTACCGCCGGGTGGGCGGCCAGGCGGTTCATCCAGCCCACCGCCCCGGCAGCCGCGCCCCTCGTGATCTGCGTTTGCCACTTTAGCCACGCCTGCTCACTCTGCTGGCCGTCGTCTTCATGGGCGCCGCTGGCCGCGAACGCGCCCAGCATCCGGGCATGCGCCGCCGTATACGCCGACTCGGCCCGGGCCAGCTCCCGTAAGCACCCGGCCTGCACCACGCCGGGCAGCTCAGCGGCCGGCACCTGGTTCAGGTACGCCAGCCCGGCCCGCACGGCGGCCAGCGCTTCAGCCACGCTGGACGGCGATTGCCCCTCGCACATGCTAGCCACCTCCCCGCAGGCCTAGCCGCTATATCGAAGTTCTATTCGAAGACTAACAGAAGCCACCGACAAACCAATGAGCGCCACCTGGGCACTCGGAGAGTGAACAGGGCTGGAGGCTCAGAAATAGACGCTAACCCGCGCCCCGCGGATCCTGGCGGTCGCGTGCGAGGTCGACAATCAGCAACTCCAAGCCGGTGACGGGCTGAAAGCCGACCCCTGTGTACAGCGTGAGCGCAGCAGTGTTGCCTGCCTCGGTCTGCCACACGCGATCGGCGCCAGCCTCGCCGGCGTCGGCAATGGCTTGCTGGAGCAAGGCTCGCGCGATCCCCGTACGGCGGTGCGGCGGGGCGACGTACAGGTCGCGGATCGACCAGGCGATGCCGAGCGCCAGCGACGTGGGTATGACAGATACGGCGATAAACCCGCAGGCCCGGCCGGAACGAAGGGCGGCCGTAATCATCATTGCCTGCCGTGTCAGCTGGGCGTGCAGCCAGTCATGGGTGAGCTGGGGAGATGGTGGCCAGCCGTAGTGAGCCCGGTAGTCGTCGAACAAGTCAGCCACCGCACCGAACGCCGGGTGTGCTGGGGAGATGCGCACGGCAGTCAGCGTCACACGATCAGTCTGGCCGCTCCTGGCCCACGCCACACCGCACCACTGAGGTGCTAGAAACAAGCACTTAGCGACCTACGCGCTGCTGGCACCGGGCTCCGGAGCAGGTTCGCCCGGCTGTTGCCGGGTGGCCAACCGGCCGGCCAGCCGGTAGCCCGATGTGATGAAAGAGTCGAAGGCCCGGTCCGGCAGCACCTGCCGGGCGGTGATCACCGTCCGGGCACCCCGGCCAGCCATGTAACGGGTCCGGGGCCGCTTAGCGCTGACGGCCCGGGCGATGGTGTCTGCGATGACCGACGGCGGGGAGGCCAGCGCGGAGAACGACTCCAGCACGGCCGCCATCGTGGCCGCCTGCTTCTGGTAGGCGGTGTCCGCCGAGGCCTGGCGTAGCTTCTGCGCCGAGATGGCGCCCCACTCGGTACGGATCGCGCCGGGCTCGATGATGACCACATCGATGCCGAACGGTCGCAGTTCCACCCGGAGGCTGTCGCTCAGCCCTTCTACCGCGAACTTGGCCGCGTGGTACCAGGCACCGAGCGGCTCGTAGATCTTGCCGCCGATGGACGAGATGTTGATGATCCGGCCGCTGCCCTGGCCGCGCATGTGGGGCAGCACCAGCTGGATGAGCCGGGCCAAGCCGAACACGTTGACCTCGAACTGGTAGCGGGCCTCGCTGAGCGGGACATCTTCCAGCGCGCCGTATGACCCGTAGCCCGCGTTGTTCACCAGTACATCGATCCGGCCCTGCTCGGCCACGATCTGCTCGATGGCGGCCGCGGTGGCCGGCTCGTCGGTCACATCCACGGCCAGGGTCCGGACACCCATCCGGTCCAGGGCTGCCATCCGGTCCGCCCGGCGGGCGAGGCCGTAGACGACATATCCGAGTCCGTGCAATCGCTGAGCGGTGGCCTCACCAATGCCAGATGAGGCGCCAGTAACCAGAGCAACATGAGGACGCATGCCCCCTTCATTCCCCGCGGCAGAAAGCTAACCGGCGCAGTTTCACGTGAAACCCGGTTAAGCACTGAGCGCGGCCGCCCATTCTGGGGACATCGTGGTGATGATCCGCTCCAGGTCCTCGATCGAGCCGAACTCGACCACGATCTTGCCCTTGCGCTTGCCCAGTTCCACTTTCACCCGGGTGTCGAACGCATCAGACAGCCGGTCGGCCAGCCGGTCCAGTGCGGGTGCCGATGCCTGCCGGACCGGCGCGCGGCGGGGCTTGGCCGGCTTTACCCCGCCCATGGTCACGATCTCCTCGACGGCCCGGACCGACAGCCCCTCGGCCACGATGCGGTGCGCCAGGTGGTCCTGGGCCTCCGGGTCATCGAGTGACAGCAGGGCACGGGCGTGGCCCGCGCTCAGCACGCCTGCCGCTACCCGGCGCTGTACGGCGGCCGACAGTTGCAGCAGGCGGAGCGTGTTGGAGATGTGCGGCCGGGACCGGCCTACCTTCTTGGCCAGTTCCTCGTGAGTGGCGCCAAAATCATCGAGGAGCTGCTGGTAGGCGGCCGCCTCTTCGAGCGGGTTGAGCTGTTCCCGGTGCAGGTTCTCCATCAGCGCGTCGCGCAGCATGTCGTCGTTGCCGGTGGCCCGGACAATGGCCGGGATGTGCGTCAGCTTGGCGCGCTGCGAGGCCCGCCAGCGGCGTTCCCCCATGACCAGCTCGTACTGCCCGGGGCCCGCCTCGCGAACGACTACTGGTTGCAGCAGGCCTACTTCCTTGATGGAGTCGGCCAGTTCGTCCAGCGCGTCTTCGTCGAACACTTCACGGGGCTGGCGGGGGTTGGGGCTGACCGCCTCGATGGGCAGTTCCTGGAAGTAGGCGCCGCCGACTGAACCACGGTTGCCGACGGACGGCCCGGCCGGGCTGGCTGCGGCCATGGCCTGCGCCGGGGCAGTGGACGGTCCGGCGCCGGGCATCGGGCCGGTAGGGATGAGCGCGCCTAGCCCCTTGCCGAGCCCGCGCTTCTGCTGAGCCATCGCCTCTCCTTGCCGCCGGGAAGGTCCACAGAAGAGCATGCCATCCCGCAGCGGTAGATGCGCCCACTGCGGGGCTCAGATAGAGCGGCTCAGCTGGACTGCGAGCGGAACGCCATCTCCCGGGCCGCCTCCAGGTAGGCGACCGCGCCGCTGGAACCGGGATCGTAGGTCATCACCGACTGCCCGTAGCTGGGCGCTTCGGAGACCCGCACGCTGCGCGGGATGATGGACTGCAGCACCACGTCGCCGAAGTGGCCGCGGACTTCCTCAGCTACCTGCGAGGCCAGCCGGGTCCGGCCGTCGAACATGGTGAGCAGGATGGTGGAGATGGTCAGCCCCGGGTTCAGGTGGCTTTTCACCAGGTCCACGGTGCGCAGCAACTGCTCCAGACCTTCCAGCGCGTAGTACTCGCACTGGATAGGGATGAGCACCTCCGCGGCGGCGACCAGCGCATTGACGGTGAGCAGCCCGAGCGACGGCGGGCAGTCAATCAGAATGTAATCAAGCTGTGACTCATCGTAAGACGCCAGGGCGCGGGACAGCCTGCCTTCCCTGGCCACCATCGGGACCAGTTCGATCTCCGCGCCGGCCAGGTCGATGGTGGCGGGCGCGCAGTAGAGCAGCGGGATGTCGTTGACGGCCCGGATGATCCCGACCAGAGGCTGGTCCTCGACCAGTACGTGGTAGATCGATGTGGTGCCCGCCCGGTGCTCGACATCGAGCGCGGTTGAACGCGTTGCCCTGCGGGTCCAGGTCGATGACCAGCACCCGGGAACCGTGCTGGGCCAGCGCAGCCGCCAGGTTGACCGCGGTGGTCGTCTTGCCCACGCCGCCCTTCTGGTTGGCGATCGTGATGACCCGGCAGGCGGCCGGCCGGGGCCAGGCCCGCTCCCGGGCGCTGCCCGCGCCGGGGTTGCGGGCCGGATCACCGCTGGGCGGCCCGTCCGGCGGCCGCGCCGCGGGAATCACCATCTCCGGATGGCCGCCCACGGCGACGTTCCCGGCCATGCTGCTGCCCTCGCTCACCACGTCTCCCTGCTCGCCAGTGTCCCGAGCGGCCGGTCCCCGGCGCCGTCCCATGTCCTCCCCGATTCCGTTGGCATACGCGTCCGCCGGTATCTGGCCCAGCCCGGGTGGGGGGGCCACCGGCGCTCCGTTCACCGGCCAGCCGAGACCGGATGGGGAATCGAAGTCAGTCGCGGCTTCATCTGGCCATCCGAGGCCGCCCGCGGAAGCCATCGCCGCGCTCCTCCCTGCTCCACGCAGTCCGGTCCGCTAGCGGCCAGCGATCAGCCGCACGACTGTCGCAGCGCGATCGACCTTACCGTCCCCGACCCGCACTACGGCTACCTCTCGCATACCCAGCCGGCGCAGCACCGGCCGGGCCTCGGCGACCTCCTGGTCCGCGGTCGCTCCCTTGATAGCTAGTATCAGGCCGCCGGGCCGCACCAGGGCCGCCGCCAGGCCGGCCAGCCGGCCGAGCGGCGCCACCGCGCGCGCGGTCACCACGTCCGCGCTCACCGGGCCAGCCACTTCCTCGGCGCTGGCCCGGAGCACGCTTGCATTGCTCAGGCGCAGGTCAGCAACGCACTGGGTGAGAAATTTCGCCCGTCGCTCCATCCGCTCCAGCAGGGTCACCTGGACGTCCGGCAGCAGCAGGGCCAGCACGATGCCCGGCAGGCCAGCGCCGGAACCAAGATCAACCACCGTCGATGGGCTGGGCACCAGGTCGGTGAGGGCGGCACAGTTCAGCACGTGCCGGGTCCACAGCCGGGGCACCTCACGGGGGCCGAGCAACCCCCAGGCCACACCGGGCCCGGCCAGCATCCCGACGTACTGCTCGGCGGCGGGCAGCGCGGCCCCGAACACCGAGACCGCCTCGGCCGGCGGATCCGGCACCGCGGCGGCAGGAGCCGCGTCCACGCTCACCGCGGATCAGCTAACCGGGAACACGACCACCCTGCGGTTCGGCTCCTCGCCCTCGGACTCGCTGCGCAGCCCGGCGGCCGCGACCGCATCGTGCACGACCTTCCGCTCAAACGGGGTCATCGCTTCCAGGCGGCGCGGCACCCCGCTGGTCCGGACCTCCTCGGCGGCGTCCGTGCCCAGCTCGGTCAGTTCGGACCGGCGCCGGGCCCGGTAGCCGCCCACGTCGAGCATGATCCGGGTGCGGCTGCCGGTCTGCCGGTGCACCGCCAGCCGGGTCAGCTCCTGCAGCGCTTCGAGGACCTCGCCGCGCGCCCCGATGAGCTCTTCCAGCGTGGCGCCGACCACGGAGACCACGGCCCGGTCGCCTTCCACGTCCATGTCGATGTCGCCGTCGAGGTCGGCGACGTCGAGCAGCCCTTCCACGTAGTCGGCCGCGATCTCGCTCTCCTGCTCGAGGTCGGCCGGGTCCACCGCCGGCTCGGCCGCGGCCTCCTCGCCGCCCTCGGCGGCAGCATCCTCAGCATCGTCCGCGGCCGCATCGCCGGATGCGCCTGCGAGCCCATCAGCGTCATGATCAAGACCCGGGTCAACCCGGGCAGCACTGTCCGCCTCGTCCCCCGCCCATGCCTGGCCTGCGATATCACCGCTGGTAACGGTGCCCGCATTGTCCGGTTGGCTCACGACCGGGTCCCTCCTCGTTCGGGTCAGTGCATCCTGGCACGGCCGCTTGGGGCCGGCCGGGCTTCGCTCTATCGCTTGCCCGAGCGCCGGCTCCGCGACTGGCGCACCGGCTGCTGCCTGACGATCTTAGCCTCGGGCTCGGCCGCCGGCGCCGGCTCAGGTTCAGCCTTGCTGCCCTTGACGAAGCGGAGCAGGCCACCACCACCGCTGTTCCCGTTCGAGCTGGACCCCTTGCCCGGGCCAGACCCGGACGCCGCCTTGGCAGGCTTGGCAGGCTTGGCGGCCTTGGCGGGCGCACTGGGCGGCTGCTTGGTGGGTGATTGCGCAGCCGGTTTGGCGGCTGGCTTGCGCAGCTGGTTGATCGGCTGCTTGGCCGCCTGCCCGGACGGCGCGGCCGGGGTCTTGGCCGACTGGCCACCAGCTGGCGTTCGGCCGGACTGGGCTGGGGTCTTGGTCGCCTTAGCCTGCTGCTGCCGGGCCGCAGCCCGGCCGGCGGCGGTCACGCTGCTGCCAGTCTTGGCCGCGGGTGCACCGTCGCCCGGCTTGCCGGCCGCCCCAGCCGCGGCGCCGACCGGCACCGGCGGCGGGAACCGCTTGAACAGCACGTACTGCTGGCCGAGCGTCCACAGGTTGGTAGTCACCCAGTACATGACCAGCCCGTACTCCCAGTACAGGCCGGACAGCGCGAACACCGGCACGATGTACTGCATCATCTTCTGCGACGACGCCATCGGGTTGTCCGGGTCCATCTGCGGGGTCATCCCCCGCTTCATGCTCTGCCGCACGGTCATGAATGTGGTGGTCGCGCTGACCACGACGGTGAGCAGGATGATGATGCGCTGCTCGGTGCCGAGCGGGAAGAACGTGGGCGGGATCAGCTTGGACAGCAGCCGGTCGGCCACGGTCACGCCCAGGATGTGCGCGGTCTGCGCGCTGTGCACCACGGCCGGGGTGAGGCCGTACTTGGGCTCGTCCAGGGAGATCGCGCGGAGCACCCCGAACAGCGCGAAGAACACCGGGAGCTGGGCCACCACCGGAAGGCACCCGGCCAGCGGGTTGGCCCCGTTCTCCCGGTACAGCTTCATCGTTTCTTCGTTGAGCTTCTGCCGGTCGTTCTTGTGCTTCTTCTTCAGCTCGGCGACCTGCGGGGCGAGCGCGGTCATCTTCCTGGTCGCGTGCATCTGCTTGATGAACAGCGGCACCAGGAGCAGCCGCATGATGATCACCAGGAAGATGATTGTCAGAGCCCAGGTCCAGCCGCTGGACGCGCCGAAGACCGCGCCGAACAGCGAGTGCAGGCGCATGATCACCCAGGCGACCGCTTCGTAGAGCGGATCAAGCAGCGGGATACTCACGAACTAGCTCCTTGCGAAGGGGGCGACAGCCGCGTTCGGCGTGGCGGCACCGGGTCGTAGCCGCCGGGGTGGAACGGGTGACAGCGGCCGATCCGGCAAACCGCCAGCCAGGCGCCACGGAGCGCACCGTGCTCGCGCACCGCCTCCAGGGCGTAGGCACTGCACGACGGCGCGAACCGGCACCTGGCGCCCAGCAATGGGCTGATAAACCGGCGGTACCCGCCGATCAGCCAGAGCAGGACGGCAGCAGCGGCCGACGGGCTGCCCCGCCCGGCTACGCTCGTCCCGGCTGAGCTGGTCATCGGCTCAGCGCCCCCACCTGCCGCCGGAGCAATGTGTCGATCACCAGGTCGAGTTCGGCGGCGAGTTCCGACTGGCGCGCGGTCGCGGCCCGCGGATTCGCGCGGACCACAAGAAGGCTACCTGCCGGCAGCGAGTTGAGCCGACGGCGGACCAGTTCGCGCAGCCGTCTGCGCACCTTGTTCCGGACGACCGCGCCGCCCACCGCGCGGCTGACGACGAAGCCCGCCCGGGGCGGCTCCGGATCATCCGCCCGCACCAGCAGATGTCCCGTCAGCAGCGAACGGCCGGTCCGGCTGCCGCCCCGGATGGCGGCGGAGAAATCCTCACGCCGCCGGATCCGGGCCGCTGCGGGAAGCAAGGCTGACCTCGCGCCGACGCGGGCTGATCAGGCACTGAGCCGCGCGCGGCCCTTACGCCGCCGCGCGGCCAGGATGGCGCGACCGGCCCGGGTCCGCATGCGCAGCCGGAAGCCGTGCGTCTTAGCACGCCGACGGTTGTTCGGCTGGAACGTACGCTTGCTCACGAGAACTCCAGGTAACGGGCTTTGCTCCGCTCGACTCATCGGCACCGACTCGGCCGCACGAGACGAGCGCTAAGCGCGCATGCGGGCTGAACCACTGGTCGAGTGGCAGGATCTGTTCACGTTACGCGCACCGTTGGGCACGGGTCAAACCAGCGGGCGCCGGGAACGGACGTTTGCGCAGCGCCCGCCGGCCGAGGAGCCTAGGCTGTGGAAAACTAGTCCGGCAGGGGGAAGCCGGCACGCGGGACACCGCCCGTTCGGCGGGCGCCAGGTTCGGCGCGATCCGTGCACACCGCGATATCCGGCGTGCACAAGCTGTGGACAAAGCTGTTGATCAGATGTGGGGGGCGCGAGGGGTGAACAACAAGTGAGCGAAACAGACCTCGCGGAGGTATGGGCCCGGTCGCTGGAAGAACTCGCCACCATGCAAATCGAGCCGCACCAGCGGGCGTGGCTCAAGCTGACCCGACCGCTCGGGCTGGTGGAAAACACGGCGCTGATCGCCACGCCCAACGAGTTCGTCAAGGAACAGCTGGAGACCCGGCTGCGCGCGCTGATCACGCACGCGCTGTCCCGGGAGCTGGGCCGCAGCATCCAGCTGGCGGTGACGGTCGATCCAACCGCCATCTCGCCGGCCACCTCGTTCCCGGCAGGAGGGGCACCGGCCGGCGGCATGCCCGCGCCCGGCCAGGTGCCGGACGGCCAGGTGCTGGGCGGCCCCGTGGTGGGGGGACAGGACGAGCCGCGCCCGGCCGTGCCGCGGCAGGCGGGCGGCCCGGACGCGGGCCATGGCATGGCGGCCAACGGCACGCTGGGTGGCCCGCTCGGTCCCGGCCCGATCACCGGCCCGCAGCCGGTGATCGGGACGCCGCGGCCGACCCAGGCCCGGCTCAACCCCAAGTACACGTTCGAGACGTTCGTCATCGGGTCCAGCAACCGGTTCGCGCACGCCGCGGCGGTGGCGGTGGCCGAGGCGCCGGCCAAGGCCTACAACCCGCTGTTCGTCTACGGCGACTCCGGGCTGGGCAAGACGCACCTGCTGCACGCCATCGGGCACTACGCGCAGAGCCTGTACCAGGGGGTGAAGGTCCGCTACGTGAGCTCGGAAGAGTTCACCAACGACTTCATCAACATGATCCGGGACGGCAAGCAAGACGGGTTCCGCCGCCGGTACCGCGACGTCGACGTGCTGCTGGTGGACGACATCCAGTTCCTGGAGAACAAGGAAGGCACCCAGGAGGAGTTCTTCCACACCTTCAACACGCTGCATAACGCCAGCAAGCAGATCGTGATATCCAGCGACCGCGCGCCCAAGCGGCTGGTCACCCTGGAGGACCGGCTGCGCTCCCGGTTCGAGTGGGGGCTGATCACCGACGTGCAGCCGCCGGAGCTGGAGACCCGGATCGCAATCCTGCGCAAGAAGGCGGTCCAGGAAGGGCTGAACGCGCCACCCGAGGCACTCGAGTACATCGCCTCGCGGATCTCCACCAACATCCGGGAACTGGAAGGGGCGCTGATCCGGGTGACCGCGTTCGCCAGCCTGAACCGGCAGTCGGTGGATTTGCAGCTGGCCGAGATCGTGCTCAAGGACCTGATCCCGGAGGCGCAGGGCCCGGAGATCACCGCCGCCACGATCATGGGCCAGACCGCGTCCTACTTCGGGCTGTCCATCGACGACCTGTGCGGCACCTCCCGGTCCCGGGTGCTGGTCACCGCGCGGCAGATCGCGATGTACCTGTGCCGTGAGCTGACCGACCTGTCGCTGCCCAAGATCGGCCAGCAGTTCGGCGGCCGCGACCACACCACGGTCATGCACGCGGACCGGAAGATCCGGAATCTGATGGCCGAGCGCCGGTCTATCTACAACCAGGTAACCGAACTCACCAACCGGATCAAACAGCAGGCGCGGTCCGGGTGAACAAGCACAGAACAGTGTCGGCTGTAACAATGGGTACACACAGGCTGTGGAAATCCCTGTGGACGGGCTTGGGACTATCAGGGGACAACGCGGCTAAAGCGGTGGGCGCCGGCTGGGGAATCCGGCGGAATCGGCCGGCCGTCCCCAGCCCATCCCCCGCGACACTCCTGCGCCGCACACCCCCTGTGGACCCGAATTCGCGGTCTGAGCTGGGAATACGGGTGCTATCCCCAGCGTCCACCGATCCTATTGCGACTACGTTCTTGTATCTCAAAGAGAAATCAACTACGCAACAGGCAGGCCGTGCGCCCGGCACACCAGGAAGCCTGCTGTGCCATACCCACTCCCGGGATACCCACCCGGCAGGCAGCTTGAAACCGGCCCTGGCGGCAGAGCTCCCAGGGCTGGAGTTCCTAGCGCCGGAGCGCACATTCATCAGAAGGGGAGGCAGGTTCCTGTGAAGATCCAGGTGGAACGCGACGTGCTGGCCGAGGCCGTGGCCTGGACCGCCCGGGCGCTGCCGGCCCGGCCCGCGGTCCCGGTGCTGGCGGGCATCCGGCTGCAGGCGGCGGGAGACCTGACCCTGTCCAGCTTCGACTACGACGTGTCCGCCCAGGCGACGGTGCCGGTCGCCGCGGAGGAGGAAGGCGACCTGCTCGTCTCCGGGCGGCTGCTGGCCGAGATCACCCGCAGCCTGCCGGCCCGGCCGGTGGAGATCAGCTCGGACGGCGCGCGCGCCACGCTGACCTGCGGCAGCGCCACGTTCACCCTGCTCACCATGCCGTCCGAGGACTACCCGTCGCTGCCCGCGATGCCGCCCGCGGCCGGATCCATCGGCAGCGACGCATTCGCCTCCGCGGTCAGCCAGTCGGCCACCGCGGCCGGCCGGGATGACACGCTGCCCGCGCTGACCGGCGTGCGGATCGAGATCGACGGCGAGACGCTGACCCTGGTGTCCACCGACCGGTACCGGCTGGCCGTCCGCGAGCTGCGCTGGACCCCGGCCCGGCCGGATCTGTCGGCCGCGGTGCTGGTGCCGGCCCGGGCGCTGGCCGAGACCGCGCGGGCGCTCACCGCCGGTGCCGAGGTGTCCATCGCGCTGGCCCTGCCGGGCGAGGAAGGCGCCGGCGGCGAAGGGATGATTGGCTTCGAGGGGGCCGGGCGGCGCACCACCACCCGGCTGCTCGGCGGCGATTTCCCGCGCTACCAGTCGCTGCTGCCGAACCAGGTCAACTCCGTGGCCGAACTGGCGGCCGCGCCGTTCGCGGAGGCGGTCAAGCGGGTCGCCCTGGTGGCCGAGCGGAACACCGCGGTCCGGCTGTCGTTCTCCCCGGGCCAGCTGATGCTGGAGGCCGGCACCGGGGACGAGGCTCAGGCGGTCGAGGTCATCGAGGCGAGCTTCGAGGGGGACGACATCCAGATCGCGTTCAATCCGCAGTACCTGCTGGACGGGCTGACCGCGCTGGACTCCGACGTGGCCCGGGTCGCGTTCACCGAGGCGGGGAAGCCGGCGCTGATCACCGGCAAGCCGGCCCCGGACGAGCAGCCGGACTACCGTTACCTGCTGATGCCGATCCGCCTGGGTTCGTAAGCAGCCGAGTAGCCTGCTCGTGTGCACCTGACCCGCCTCGCGCTCACCGACTTCCGGTGCTACGCGGCGGTGGACTTGAGCCTCGGCCCCGGGGTGAGCACGCTGATCGGCCAGAACGGTCAGGGCAAGACCAACCTGGTGGAGGCGGCCGGGTACGTCGCCACGCTGGGCAGCCACCGGGTGAGCAGCGACGCGCCGCTGGTCCGGCAGGGCGCGGACCGCGCCATCGTGCGCGCCGCGGTCAGTTCCGCGGAGCGCGATTCGCTGGTCGAGCTCGAGATCAACCCGGGCCGGGCCAACCGGGCCCGGGTCAACCGGGTCCCGGTGCCGCGGCCACGCCAGGTGCTCGGCATCCTGCGCACCGTGCTGTTCGCCCCCGAAGACCTGGCGCTGGTCAAGGGAGATCCGGACCAGCGCCGCCGGTACCTGGACGAACTGCTGGTAGCGGCGGCGCCCCGGTACGCGGCGGTGCGCTCCGACTACGAGCGGGTGGTCAAGCAGCGCACCGCACTGCTGAAATCCGGGCGGGCGCACCGGCTGCCGGAGGGCGCGCTGGAAACCTGGGATGACCACCTGGTGCGCGCCGGGGTGGAACTGCTGGCCGGGCGGCTCGGGCTGACGGCCGCGCTGCGCCCGCTGGTGGCCAAGGCCTACGCGGCGGTGTCCGGCGAGGACGGCGCGGCCGGGATTAACTACCGTCAACGAAGCGTTGACACTACCGAGGGAGAAACCACCGACCGTGATGTCCTGGCGGACCGGCTGCGGGACGCGCTGGCCCGGGTCCGGTCCGAAGAACTCGACCGGGGCGTCTGCCTGGCCGGACCGCACCGCGACGACCTGGAGCTGACCATCGGCTCGCTGCCCGCCCGGGGTTATGCCAGTCACGGCGAGTCCTGGTCGATGGCGCTGGCGCTCCGGCTGGCCGCCTACGAGTTGCTGCGCGCGGATGGCGGGGATCCGGTGCTGCTGCTCGACGACGTGTTCGCCGAACTGGACACCGCCCGCCGTGACCGGCTGGCCCGGCTGGTGGGCGGGGCCGAGCAGGTGCTGGTCACCGCCGCGGTACCCGCGGACGTGCCGGACAGCCTGACCGGGGCCCGGTTCGACGTGGCCGAGGGGGTGGTCCGCCGTGCCGGGTGATGCCGTGCCAGGTGACCAGGAGCGCGCGCAGCGTGCCCGCGAGGCCCTGGTGGCCGCGAAGGAGGATGCCCGGGCTCGCGGCGACACGCCCGTCACCGGCAGGCCGCCGAAGCAGCCGACGGCCGACACGCCGGCTGGCGTTCGGAAAAATCGTCCCCGCCGTGAGGACCCGCAGCCGTTGCGGGCCGCGCTCGGCGGGCTGCTGCGGGACCAGGGCTGGCAGGCCCAGGCCAGGGTGGGCTCGGTGTTCGGCCGGTGGCCGGAGATCGTCGGCGCCGAGATGGCCGCGCACACCAAGCCGGACCGGCTGGACGGCGACGAACTCGTGGTCATCGCCGACTCGACGGCCTGGGCGACGCAGGTGCGCTGGCTGGCCAAGGACCTGATCCGCACGCTCAACGCGGAACTCGGCAGCGGCACGGTCAGCACAGTGAAAATCCGCGGCCCGGAGCAGCCGCGGCGGCCCGGTGAATGGCGGGTCCGAGGTAGTCGCGGGCCACGCGACACGTACGGCTGAGACTGAAGGTTCTCCCAGGTAAAATGGGACTGCGCCCGCGGGCTGCTATGGCCGAGCAGGCCGTTGTGCCCGGCAGCGCATTATCTATGCCAAGAGGAGCTTGCTCTTGTCTTACGACGCACGTTCGATCACGGTCCTGGAGGGCCTTGAGGCGGTACGCAAGCGTCCCGGTATGTACATCGGCTCTACCGGTGAGCGCGGCCTGCACCATCTCGTCCAAGAGGTGGTGGACAACGCGGTTGACGAAGCGCTGGCCGGGTTCTGCGACCGCATTGACGTCACGCTGCTGGCTGACGGCGGGGTACGGGTGGCCGACAACGGCCGCGGCATCCCGGTCGATGAGCACCCGGTGGAAAAGCGGCCCGCGGTCGAGGTGGTGCTGACCACGCTGCACGCGGGCGGCAAGTTCGACAGCCAGTCCTATGCGGTGTCCGGCGGCCTGCACGGGGTGGGCGTGTCGGTGGTGAACGCGCTGGCCACCCGGTTCGAGGTGGAGGTGCGGCGGGACGGGTTCGTCTGGCGGCAGAGCTATGAGGCGAGCCAGCCGACGGGCCCGCTGACCCGCGGCGAGCCGGCCAAGGAGACCGGCACCATCATCACGTTCTGGCCGGACAGCGACATCTTCGAGACCACCGACTGGGACTACGAGACACTGTCCCGGCGGCTGCAGGAGATGGCGTTCCTGAACCGCGGCCTGGAAATCCACCTGACCGACGAGCGCCCGGAGCACGAGGAAATCGGCAACGGCGAGCCGGGTAAGCCGCGCACGGTGCGCTACTGCTACCAGGGCGGCATCGCCGACTTCGTCCGGTACCTGAACGCATCCAAGGAGCCGGTGCACGCCACCGTCATCGAGTTCGGTGAGGAAGCCAGCGGCATCTCAGCCGAGATCGCCATGCAGTGGAACAGCAGCTACGCGGAGTCGGTGCACACGTTCGCCAACACGATCAACACGGCCGAAGGCGGCACCCACGAGGAAGGCTTCCGGGCCGCGCTGACCACGATCGTGAACAACTACGCCCGGGACCAGAAGCTGGTCCGGGAGAAGGACGAGCGGCTGTCCGGTGAGGACGTCCGCGAGGGACTCGCCGCGATCATCCACGTCAAGCTGTCCAACCCGCAGTTCGAGGGCCAGACCAAGACCAAGCTGGGCAACACCGAGGCCAGGTCGTTCGTGCTGAAGGCGGTCAACGACCACCTGCGGGACTGGTTCGACCGCAACCCCGGTGAGGCCAAGGACATCATCACCAAGGCCAGCCAGGCGGCCCGGGCCCGGATCGCCGCCCGCCAGGCCCGCGACCTGACCCGGCGCAAGGGCCTGCTGGAGAGCAGTTCACTGCCCGGCAAGCTGGCTGACTGCCAGTCTGGGGATCCGGAGCGCTGTGAGATCTACGTGGTCGAGGGCGACTCGGCCGGCGGCTCGGCCAAGCAGGGCCGGAACCCCGAGTTCCAGGCCATCCTGCCGCTGCGCGGCAAGATCCTCAACGTGGAGAAGTCCCGCATCGACCGGGTACTGAAGAACAATGAGGTCCAGGCGCTGATCACCGCGCTGGGCACCGGCATCCACGACGACTTCGACATCAGCAGGCTGCGCTACCACAAGATCGTCCTGATGGCGGACGCCGATGTGGACGGGCAGCACATCACCACGCTGCTGCTCACCCTGCTGTTCCGGTTCATGAAGCCGCTGATCGAGGCGGGCCACGTGTACCTGGCCCAGCCACCGCTCTACAAGATCAAGTGGGAGGGCCGCGGGGCCGAGCCCGAATACGCGTACTCGGACCGGGAACGCGACGCGCTCATCGAGGCGGGCATCGCCGCGGGCCGCCGGGACCCCCGGCCCCGGGATGCGGTGCAGCGGTACAAGGGCCTGGGCGAGATGAACGCCACCGAGCTGTGGGAAACCACGATGAACCCGGCGAACCGGGTGCTCAAGCAGGTGACGGTGGACGACGCGGCCCAGGCCGACGAACTGTTCAGCGTACTGATGGGCGAGGACGTCGAAGCCCGCCGGGCGTTCATCCAGCGCAACGCCAAGGACGTGCGGTTCCTCGACATCTGAGGAACATCGAGCGCCGGGCGGAGTTGCCCGGCAGTTGGCACGTGGAGCACAGAGAGGTCACCAAGTGACGGAGGTAGACACCGCAGGCGGCGGTCACGACCGCACCGAGCCGGTTGACATTCAGGTCGAGATGCAGCGCAGCTACATCGACTACGCGATGTCGGTCATCGTCGGCAGGGCCCTGCCTGACGTGCGGGACGGCCTCAAGCCGGTGCATACGCGCGTGCTGTGGGCCATGTACGACGGCGGCTACCGGCCTGAACGCGGCTACTCCAAGTGCGCCCGGGTGGTCGGCGAGGTGATGGGTAACTACCATCCGCACGGCGACTCCTCCATCTACGACGCGCTGGTCCGGCTGGCTCAGCCGTGGTCGATGCGGATGCCGCTGATCGACAGCCAGGGCAACTTCGGCTCGCCGGGCAACGACCCGCCGGCCGCCATGCGGTACACCGAATGCCGGCTGGCCCCGCTGGCCATGGAGATGCTCCGGGACATCGACAAGGAAACCGTCGATTTCCGGCCCAGTTATGACGGCCGCGGCGGGGAGCCCGTGGTTCTGCCCAGCCGGTTCCCCAACCTGCTGATCAACGGGTCCGAGGGCATCGCGGTCGGGATGGCCACCAGGATCCCGCCGCACAACCTGCGCGAGGTGGGCGCGGGAGTCCAGTGGTACCTGGACAACTTCGACGCCACCGACGAGGACCTGCTCGACGCGCTGATCGAGCGGGTGCAGGGGCCGGACTTCCCGACCCGCGGCCTGATCGTCGGCCGCCGCGGCATCGAGGACGCCTACCGGACCGGCCGCGGCTCGATCACCATGCGCGCCGTGGTGGATATCGACGAGGACGCCCGCGGCCGGGCCTGCCTGATCGTCACCGAGCTGCCCTACCAGGTCAACCCGGACAACCTGGCCTCGAAGATCGCCGAACTGGTCCGGGACGGCCGGGTCAGCGGCATCGCCGACGTCCGGGACGAGAGCAGCGGCCGCACCGGCCAGCGGCTGGTCATCGTGCTCAAGCGGGACGCGGTGGCCAAGGTCGTGCTGAACAACCTGTACAAGCACACCCAGCTGCAGGACACGTTCGGCGCCAACATGCTCGCCCTGGTCAACGGCGTGCCACGCACGCTGCGGCTGGACCAGATGATCCGGCACTGGGTCACGCACCAGATCGAAGTCATCGTCCGGCGCACCCGGTACCTGCTGCGCCAGGCCCAGCAGCGGGCGCACATCGTCAGTGCGCTGCTCAAGGCGATCGACCGGATCGACGAGGTCATCGCGCTGATCCGGGGCAGCGAGTCCGCCGCGATCGCGCAGCAGGGCCTGATGGAACTGCTGGAGATCGATGAAGAGCAGGCCCGCGCCATCCTCGACATGCAGCTGCGCCTGGCTGGCCGCCCTGGAGCGGCAGGCGCTGCTGGATGAGTACGAGGAGCTGATGGCGAAGATCGCCGACTACGAAGCCATCCTGGCCTCGCCGGAGCGGCAGCGCCAGATCATCAGCGAGGAACTCGGCGAGATCGTGGACCGGTACGGCGACGAGCGGCGCACCCAGATCATCCCGTACGACGGCGACGTGACCAGCGAGGACCTGATCGCCGAGGAAGATGTCGTCGTCACCATCACGCGCGGTGGTTATGCCAAGCGGACCAAGACCGACCTGTACCGGGCGCAGCGCCGTGGCGGCAAGGGGGTGCGCGGCGCGCAGCTGCGCACCGACGACATCGTCGATCACTTCTTCGTCACCACTACGCACCGGTGGATCCTGTTCTTCACCAACAAGGGACGGGTGTACCGGGCCAAGGCCTACGAGCTGCCGGACACGGCGCGGGATGCCCGCGGCCAGCACGTGGCCAACCTGCTGGCGTTCCAGCCCGACGAGCGGATCGCCGAGGTGCTCACTATCCCGGACTACACGGTGGCGGCGTACCTGGTCATCGCGACCCGCACCGGGATGGTGAAGAAGTCGCTGCTGACCGCGTTCGACTCGGCCCGGACCGGCGGCATCATCGCGATCAATCTGCGCGACGAGGACGAGGTCATCGCGGCCCGGCTGGTCTCCCCCGAAGATGACCTGCTGCTGGTCAGCCGCAAGGCCCAGGCCATCCGGTTCCACGCCACCGATGAGGCCATGCGCCCGATGGGCCGGGACACCTCGGGCGTGATCGGCATGCGGTTCACCGACGGTGACGAACTGCTCGACATGCACGTGCTGCGCAACGGGGCCGACGTCATGGTGGCCACCGGCGGCGGGTACGCCAAGCGGACCCCAGCCGACCAGTATCCGGTGCAGGGCCGTGGCGGCCGCGGCGTGCTCACCGCCCGGATCACCGATTCGCGCGGCGAACTGGTCGGCGCTCTGATGGTGCACCCAGAGGACGAGGTGTTCGCGATCACTTCCTCCGGTGGCGTCATCCGCACCTCGGCCGGCGAGGTCAAGCTGTCCGGCCGGCAGACCATGGGCGTGCGGCTGATGAACCTGGCTCCCGGGGACAGCGTGGTGGCCATCGCGCGCAACGCGGAATCGCTGGGCGAGGCGGAAGCCGGAGTGGAAGACGGGGTGGAAGCCGACGCGGAAACCGGGGAAGACGAGGTCGAAGCGGACGCGGAAACCGGCGCCGAGGTGCCTGAGGGTGGGGCGGAGGCTGAGCCGGGTAGCTAAGGTCACGGTGCGGTGACGGGAGGGGCATCACCGCCATTCGGAGATAACCTCGTAGGAAAGCTGCTCGAGGAGGACGGGGTGGATCAACGCGCGGAACCGCCGTCGTGGCTGCCTGAAGGGGCACAGCCGAAGACGGGCGCGGGTGCTGACGTGCGCAGCCCCGATGCTGATCAGGCGGGCGAGGCAGCGCCCAGTGGTACGACTGAGTACAGCGGGGCGACTGAGTACAGCGGGGCGACTGAATACAGCTTTGACGGGGATTCCTCCTATTCGAACGGCTCGGATTACCCGGAGCCGAAGCCTTACTCAGAGCCGAAGCCTTACTCAGAGTCAACGCCTTATCCGGAGCCGGCTTCCCAGGTGCCGCCGTACCCGGCGCAACTGTCTGAGACACAAGCCGGCCAGCGGGACCAGTCAGCCGAGCAGGATGGCGGGACCGGCACGTTCAGTGCGATCCCGCGGGGCCGGTATCTGGCCGGCGCCGCGGCCGTGCTGCCCGGCAAGTCCAAGGCAGCCAAGGCGGCCAAGCCAGCCAAGGCGGCCAAGGCGCCCAAGACGGCCAAGCCAGCCGCCCAGGTCGCCGGGCGCCGGGCCGACCTCGTTGTCGCCCGGCTGGAGCCCTGGTCGGTGATGAAGTTCAGCTTCCTCATGTCGCTGGTGGCCTGGGTGGTGCTGTTCGTCGCCGTGGCGTTCCTCTACTTCACCCTGTCCAGCCTGGGTGTGTTCACTTCGATCGAGCACACGCTGAGCAGCGTGACGTCGAGTACCAGTTCGTCCGGGGTGAACCTGAGTCACTGGTTCTCCGCGTCCCGCATCCTCGGCTACACGATGCTGCTCGGAGCGGTGAACATCATCCTGATCACGGCACTGTGTACGGTCGGCTCGATGATTTACAACCTGGTCACCCACCTGGGCGGCGGGATCGAGGTCACGCTGCGGGAGACTGACTGACAAGAGACGGGCGGAACGGGTCACCCGCAGAGTGCGATAACCTATCCCGGCGGTGTTTGCCACCGGGTATCCGCCGCAAGGGCGTATAGCTCAGTCGGTTAGAGCGCTTCCCTGATAAGGAAGAGGTCCGTGGTTCAAGTCCACGTACGCCCACCCAAGTGATGTGCACCGGGGTGTCGAAGACGCCCGCCGCCGGGCCCGCATCCAGCCGCACCCGCACCGCGTTCGCTGATCCCCCACTGCATCAGTGCACGCCAGCGAGAGCGCGCCCGCCCCAGCCAGCAGCCCGGCCAGGGACCGCCGCAACGTCCGCACCTAACCGTGGCACCCCGGCACGGACGCCAAACGAGCTGGCCGTTCTCTGGCATTATCGAAGGGTGAGTAGCCCCGCACTGGACAGCCTGGCGCAAACCGCCTATGAGGCCCATCGCAGCGCCCATCCTGGAGAGTTGCCGCCCTGGGACGAGGCCCCGGAGCCGGAACGGCAGGCCTGGAAGGTGGCCGTGTCCGCGGTTGCCGGGCAGACCGGGATGACGCTGGCCGATGCCGTGCCGAGCCAGTCACTGCACGTCGAGGTGGGCCGGGACCGGCACGTTTTCCACACCAACTTCACCGCCGGGCGGTCCGGCACCCTGCTCATCGCCGACGACTTCGCCTCCGGCCAGCACGCCCGGTTCCAGATCGCGCACGGGTTCTGGTACGTCGAGGACCTCGGCTCGAAGAACGGCACCTGGCTGAACGGCCGCCGGATCCACTCGCCGCAGCGGCTGAAGAAGGGCGACAAGATCAAGATTGGGCACACCACTGTGCTGGTGGCCCTGATGACGGTGGCCGCCTGAGCCTTACCAGCCTTTACCCGCCCTTACCAGCCCAGTTCCCTGAGCCGTTCGTCGCCGATGCCGAAATGGTGCGCCACCTCGTGGATCACCGTGCGGCGCACCTGCTCGACGACCTCGTCCGGGGTCGAGCAGATGGCGCAGATTGCCAGCCGGTAGATGGTGATCCGGTCCGGCAGCACCCCGGCGTACTGGGTGGTCCGGCTGGTCAGCGGCACCCCCTGATACAGGCCGAGCAGCCCGCGCGGGCCCGGGCCGTGCTCCACCGTGACGGCCACGTTGCGCATCAGCTGGCCCAGGTCCTCCGGCAGGCTGTCCAGGGCGGCCGCGACCATCTCCTCGAAACGCTCCGGCTCGACCTCGATCACCCGTCCATTGTCTGCTGGCCGGCTGGGTGTTGGCTCTGTGTTCGCTCTGCACCGCCGGCGGAGATCGTGCGCCGGCCGTGGACCGTTTACCCTGGTTCGCGGGGGGCTGTCCCCGCTGCTCCGCGCCGGCCACCCCGCTGCTGACGACCTCCCCCGTGATAGGGATGCCTGTGCTCACCAACGAAGTGCCGGAGCAGTCCACCCAGATGAGCGACATCCCGAAGCGGCGCCGGCGGTTCCGGAAGCTGATCGTCATCCTGTCCGGGGTGCTGGTGGTGTTCTGCGGGCTGACCGCCAGGCTGTTCGTCTTCCCCGCGTCCGGAATGCCTGCCCATGTGGACGCCATCGTCATGCTGAACGGCCGGGGCGCCGCGGAGCGCTTCCATACCGCGCTGGATCTCGCCCGGGCCAGGCGGGCGGGCGTGCTACTGCTCTCCACCGGGCACGGCTACGGCGGAAACGGGCCCAGCGGTACCGGGTTCACCTGCGGACCGCCGATCCCGCAGGTGAAAGTCCGCTGCTTCGATCCCAGGCCCGACACCACCCAGGGTGAAGTGGAGTTCGCGGCCCGGATGGCCAAGCGGTTTCACTGGCACTCGATCGCCCTGGTGGCCATCACGCCACAGGATTCCCGGGCCCGGCTGCGGATGGAACGCTGCTTCAGCGGCCACGTGTACGTGATGACCGCGTCGATCCCGTGGAAATTGTGGCCGTACGAGCTGGCCTACGAGTGGGGGGCAACGGTCAAGGCGCTGACGTTCGACCGCAGCTGCTGATAAGAGATCACTTAATCGGCGGTCGCCCGCGGCCGGCGGACGAATTAGCATCGGACTATGAGTGATCAGCCAGATGAGGCGCTGGGCGTGCTTCGCGGGATCTGGGCCGCCCAGGGGCAGACGCTGGACGTCGACGAGGACTGCGGCAGCAAGTCCTGCCAGCGGATGGCGGACATCAACTTCGACGGGCTGGCCGCCGAGGATGAGGACCTGCGCACCGCCTGGCGGTCGCGGCTGGCCCGCGAAGGCAAGCTGAACACCGCGGGCGGCACCGTGGCGGACCTGGTCCGCGGCGAGCCCACGTAGCGCCTTGGACCAGCCACCTCCAGGCCAGCCGGGCAGCGTCGCCGAGCTGACCGCGATCCTGCGCCAGGGCGGCTACCTCGCGGATCGTGGGCTGGCCACCGCCCTCTACGTGGCGCTGTCGCTGCGGCGGCCGATCCTGCTCGAAGGCGAAGTCGGGGTGGGCAAGACTGAGGCGGCCAAAGTGCTCGCGGCCGCGTTCGGCCGGCGGCTGATCCGGCTGCAGTGCTACGAAGGCATCGACACCAGCCAGGCGCTGTACGAGTGGGACTACGCCCGGCAGATGCTGTATGTCCGGGCGCTGTCCGAGCGGCAGATCACTGAAGACGACGCGGTGGACAAGGTGTTCGGGCCGCGCTTCCTGCTGGAACGGCCGCTGCTGGAAGCGGTCCGGGCCGGCGACCAGGCCGTACTGCTGATCGACGAGGTGGACCGGGCCGACGACGAGTTCGAGGCGTTCCTGCTCGAAGTGCTGTCCGACTTCCAGATCAGCATCCCGGAGATCGGCACCGTCCGGGCGCCCAGCCCGCCGCTGGTCATCCTGACCTCCAACCGCACCCGGGAACTGCACGACGCGCTCAAACGGCGCTGCCTCTACCACTGGATCGGCTACCCGCCCGCCGCCCGCGAGGTGGAGATCGTGCTGGTCCGCGCGCCCGGGGTAGCGGAAAAGCTGGCCCAGTCCGTGGTCCGCGCGGTCAACCGGCTGCGTGAGCTGGAGCTGGCCAAGCCGCCCGGGGTGGCCGAGACCATCGACTGGGCCCGCACGCTCGACTTCCTGGGCGCAGCCGAACTCGGGCCGCAGCAGGCCGAGGACACCCTGGGCGCGGTGGTCAAGGAGCGCGACGACCTGGAACTGGTCCAGGAGAACCTGAAAGAGATCACGTCCGGTGGCTGACGGCGCCCCAGGGGTCCCGTTCGTCCGCATGCTGGCCGGCTTCGCCGCCGAGCTGCGCGCCGCCGGGCTGCCGGTCGGCACCGGGGACGTGCTGGCCTACACCAGCGCGATGAGCACCCTGGACCCCACCGATCTGACCGATCTGTACTGGGCGGGCCGCACCACGCTGGTAGCCCGGCGGGACAGCATCGCGCCGTACAACCTGGTGTTCCGGCAATTTTTTCTGAACGCTAGCAGCCCGGTTCGGGACATGCTCACCCTCCGGGCCCAGCTGACTACGGAAACCCAGGCAGTCCTGGATGTGCCCGCCACCGACCCGCCGGAGTCGGACGAGGGCCAGCCCAAGGAGGCGGCCCTTGGCCTGATGGCCTCAGACGCGGAGGCGCTGCGGCACAAGCCGTTCGCCGCCTGCACCCCGGAGGAACTGGCCGTGCTGCGCCGGATCATGGACCGGATCCGGCTGGCCCCGCCGCGGCGGCGCACCCGGCGCACCCGGCCGGCGGCCGCCGGCCAGAAGCCCGACCTGCGCCGGATGGTGCGCGAGTCGCTGCGGCTGCACGGCGATCCGGCCGAGCTGAGCTTCCGGCGGCGCACGGTCCGGCTGCGCCCGCTGATCCTCATCCTCGACGTGTCCGGGTCGATGGCCGACTACTCGCGCAGCCTGCTCCAGTTCGCCTACTCGGCCCAGCGCGCGGCCAGCCAGGCCGGCCGCGGCCTGGGTGGGCCGGCCGGCCTGCGGGCCAAGGTCGAGGTGTTCTGCTTCGGCACCCGGCTGACCCGGATCACCCGGGCGCTGGACCGGCGGCGGCCGGACGACGCGCTGCGCCGCGCCACCGAGGCCGTGGTGGACTGGGAGGGCGGCACCAGGATCGGGGCCAGCCTGGACAGGTTCGTCCGGGACTGGGGCCGCCGCGGGCTGTGCCGCGGCGCCGTCGTGGTCATCTGCTCCGACGGCCTGGACCGCGGCGACCCGGACGTGCTGGCCACCGCGATGGAGCGGCTGCGGCGGCTCAGCTACCGCATCGTCTGGCTGAACCCGCATGCCGGTGGGCCGGGCGGCGCGCTGGGCATGATGGTGGCCGCCCCGCACATCGACCTGATCCTGCCCGGGCACGATCTGAGCAGCCTGGAAGAACTGGCTACGCTGCTGCCAGCCCTGTGAGCGGAGCGAACGTAGGATCAGCCGAGCGTGAGGAGTCCCGGTGCAGTGGAGCGTAGGGATCGAGGCCGAACTCGGCCGGATCACCACCCGCGAGGAAGTTGTCGAGCTGGCCGACGCGGTCGCGGCCGTAAACGGCATCGCCACCGGCATCGGCACCACGCACTACGGCGCGCAGCTCATCGTGGCGGCCGGGAGCCGGGACGAGGCGATCGAGTCGGCCACCGAGCAGTTCCGCCAGGCCGCGGCCCGGGCCGGCCTGCCCGCCGCGCCGATAACCAGGACCGAGGCCATCAGCGAGGCGGAAGACCAGGACGACCAGGGATGATCCGGCTCGGCTCACTGGCTGGCTACCCGTTCGAGGGCCCGCGGCTGCTCGGCGGGTGGACCCCGCCGCCGGTGCCCGCGGTCTATGCCATCCTGTGCAAGCCGGACCCGGCCGCCAAGCCGGAGCACTACGCGGTCATCTACGTGGGCCACGCCGACGACCTGTCCGCCGAGCGCTTTCCGTTCCGGCACCCGCGCGCGCCGTGCTGGGTCCGCCGGGCCGGCTCCCGCTGGAAGGTGTACATCTGCACCTACCAGGTGCCCGGCGGCGGCCCGGCGCACCGGGAGCAGATCAGCCGCGAGCTGACCGCGGTCTACCGCCCGGGCTGCAACGAGCAGCAGTACGACCAGGCGTGGAGACAGGAGTGGATCGGCGGCCCGCGGACCACTCCCCCTCGCTAGGGCCGGGGCGCGTACCCGACCGCGTCGTGCAGCCGGGACCGGCGGCGGCCCGAGGCGGGCCGGGCCGGCTCCCGCTCCTGCGCGGCCGCTTCCCCGGCCGGGGCCGGGGTGTAGGTCACGTCGGCCACGATCTCCTCGGCCATCCCGTACAGCAGCGGCAGCGCCCCGGCCACCACGCCGCCGGTCTGGTTGATGTGCTCCACCCCGGGCCCGATCAGCTTGGCGTCGCCCACGATCTTCGCGGCCGTGCCGAACGCCTCCTCCAGGTTCCCGGCGATCCGGGTCAGCAGCGAGCCCACCCAGTACAGGAAGAACGCCAGCCCGGCGATCAGCGCGACGATGACGATGACGGTCCAGACGACGAGCCCGGTCACGACTTCACCTTCCCGAGTACCCGGCCGAGGAACAGGTGGTGCTGCAGGCCCTCGGCGAGCACCGCCTCGACGCCGTCGGCCACCTGCGGGATCAGCACCGTGTTCGCGGTGTTGTCCGCCGCGGCGTGCAGCGTGCCCTGGATCTGGACCACCCGCCGGTCGATGATCTTCACCAGGTAGACGAGCAGGCTGAGCAGCGCGGCGACCGCCACCACCACGACCGCGCCCAGGATGATCGCGGTTGTCCACAGGGTGTGCTCGGTCGAGGACATGGCCACGACGTGCGGCTGCATCGCTAACCTCCCAGCCGGGCGCGGCCGCGCTGCAGCCCGCCGATGATGATCGTGGCGTGCTCGATGGTGGTGCGCAGCGCCCCCAGGGGGGCCGTGTTCTGCACCGCCTCGGCCAGCGCGTCGTTGATCTTGGGTGCCTCGTTGCCGATGGCCCGGGCCAGCAGCAGGATCGGCACCACCAGGGCCACCACGACCAGCACCACGATGATGCCGATGGTGTAGCCGATCACCCAGCCGGTGGTGGACGTCCCGGCGGCGAGCACCGTGCCATGAACGTCCATGCCGTGTATCTCCATCCCGCTCACACCGTTTCGCAGAAGTCGCGGACCGGCTTGAGGCTGGCGTTCACCGAGGTCAGCCGGTCCGGGACGGTACTGGTCAGCTGGGCCACGGCCTGCACGCCGCCGGTCACCCCGGCCAGCGAGGCGCGGATCGCGCGCAGGTGGAAGATCACCCGCAGCAGGCCGACCGCGGTGATGGCGATGATCAGTGCCGCGACGGCGATCGTGAACCAGGCAGCTGCAGGCATCAGCTTCCACCTCCGAGTAGTTTCGCGACCGAGCCCGCGTACCGGACCGCGCCGACCGAGACCTGGTGCACGGTGGCGTCGGTGGTGGCCAGGCCGTCCGGCACCCCCTGCAGTTCGCCGGCCAGCGCACCGCCGCCGGCCAGGATGTTGTCGCACGCGCCGCGGATCCGCTCCAGCGCGGCCAGCACCCGGTTCAGCAGGAAGATCACGACAGGCAGCACCGCGACCAGCAGCACCACGTTGCCGATCCACCACAAGACCATGGTTCGTCTCCTCAGCTCGTCGGCTGGTAGGGGGCGAAGAACCGGCGGAAGACCCGGCTCAGCGCCATGACAGCGGCCCGCAGGCCGAGGGTGAGACCGCTCGCCGAGGTGGCCGGCGCGGCGGCGATCTGCCCGGCCGGCTCACCCCGTTCCATCCGCTCGATCCGGTCCTGCATCCGGGCCGAGAAGTCCCGCATCAGCACCGATGTGACGTCGGAGATCATGCCCCGGCCGTACTGTGCGGCCGCGCCGGACAGCTGCAGGTCCTGGGCCACCGCCACCCTGGTGCCCCGGCCGGCCCGGGACAGCGTGGCGGTGATGTCCATGCTGGCCTGGCCGCGGCCCTTGGCCTCGGCGCCGGTGGCGTGCACCACCAGCCGCCTGGCCACCTCGTCGCGCTCGGTGATCTGGGCCGTGCCGCCGAAGTTCAGCCGCACCGGTCCCATCCGCACCGCCACCTGGCCCTGGTACTTGTCGTCCCCCAGGTCCCCGGTGAGTTCCGCGCCCGGCAGGCAGGCCGCGACCTGCGGGATATTCTGGAAGAACGCCCAGACCTTGTCGGCCGGCTGGGCGACCTCGAAGTCGTTGGTGATCAGCATCGGGTCTCCGTCTTGGTCAGGTACGCACCGGGGTCCTGCTCGAACGACTGGCGGCAGCCCGCACCGCAGAAGTAGTAGGTAGTTCCGTCCTGCCGGAGCGGGTAGGCGGCCGGTCCCGGGGCGACGGTCATCCCGCAGACCGGGTCCGTCACCGCCGCGGCCGGCGCGGCGGCAGCCGGGGCCGCGGGCAGCAGCGCGCCGGACGCGCGCAACTGGACCAGCTCGGCCAGGATGGCCACCCCGATCTCCCGGTGCGTGGTGGGCCCGAGGTCCAGCCCGGCCGGCACGTGCACCCGGTCCAGCCGATCCTGCGGCACCCCTCGGTCGGCCAGGTACCCGAGCATCGCCGCGCCGCGTTTGGCCGACCCGACCAGGCCCAGGTAGGCGGGCTGGGCGGCCACCGCCTGCTCGACGGCCTCCTCGTCACCGTGCCCCTGGGTGGCCACCACCACCATCGAGGCCTCATCCGCGTCCCCGGTGCGGAACTCGGCGCCGTCCCGCGCCGTAACCCGCCAGCCGAGGGCCTGGGCCAGCTCGGCCAGCGTGCCCGCCATCGGCGACCGGCCCACGATGACCAGGTGCGGCGCGGGCAGCACCGGCTCGATATACACCTCCAGCGCGCCCTCGCTCTGGCAGGAGATCGGCACCAGCGTCATGCCCTCCGGCATCGCCTCGGCCCGGCTGCCGAACTGCTCGGGCGCGCCGAGCAACAGCAGCCGGGGCACCCCCTCGGCGATCACCTCGCGGGCCGCGCGGATCACCACCGGCTCGGCGCACGCGCCGCCGATCCAGCCGTGCAGGTCGCCGGTCTCGGTGATGATCGCCCGCGAGCCCTGCTGGCCGGATGACGGGCCCTGCCGCCATACCACGGTGGCCAGCGCGAACGGCTGCCCGCGCCGGGTCAGCTCCCCGGCCTCTTCCAGTACGCCATGCACCGGCATGCTCCCCTCAGTCCGTCCGTACCGGGGGCGCGCCGGACACGTCGTGCCGCTGGGTGAGCGCTTCCCAGACCCGGTCCGGCAGCAGCGGCATGTCGATGTTCCGCACCCCGGTCCCGGACAGCGCGTCGATCACCGCGTTGACGAACGCGGCCGGGCCGCCCACCGCGGCGCACTCGCCGATGCCCTTGGCCCCGATCGGGTGGTGCGGGCACGGCGTGACCACCTCGCTGTGCAGCTCGAACCCGGGCGTCTCCCACGCGGTCGGCAGCAGGTAGTCGATGTAGTTGGCGCCGACGCAGTTGCCGTCCGCATCGAACGTGATGAACTGCATGTTGGACATCGCGTAGGCCTCGGTCAGCCCGCCCATGATCTGGCCCTCGACGATCATCGGGTTGATCCGCACCCCGCAGTCGTCCACCGCGACCATGTTCAGCACGTCCCACACCCCGGTCTCCGGGTCCACCTCGACGGTGACGATGTATACCGCGAACGGCCAGGTCAGGTTGGGCGGGTCGTAGTAGGCGGTGTTCTCCAGGCCGGGCTCCATGCCATCCGGCATGTTGCTGTACGCGGCCATCGCGCACTCCTGGATGGTCACCCCGCGGGCCGGGGCGCTGCGCACATAGAACCGGCCCAGCTCCCACTCGATGTCTTCCTCGGACACTTCGAGCAGGTGCGCGGCCAGCCGCCGCGCCTTGGCCCGGATCTTCCGCGCCACCATGGCCACCGCCGCGCCCGCCACCGGCGTGCTGCGCGACGCGTAGGTGCCCATGCCGAACGGCGCGGTGTCCGTGTCGCCTTCCTCGACGGCCACGTCCTCGGCCGGGATGCCCAGTTCGTGCGCGACGATCTGGGCCCACGTCGTCTCGTGCCCCTGGCCCTGGGACTTGGCCCCGGTCCGCAGGATGGCCTTGCCGGTCATGTGCACCTTGAGGTCGGCCGAGTCGAACATCTTGATGCCGAGAATGTCGTACTCCCGGCTGTTGCCCGCGCCGAGCGGCTCGGTCATCGTGGAGATGCCCAGGCCGAGTAGCCGGCCCCGGGCCCGGGCTGCCTCCTGCTGCTGGCGGAACTCCGCGTAGCCGACCGCCTTGAGCCCCACGTCCAGGCACTTGGCGTACTGGCCGGAGTCGGTCAGGAAGCCGAACGGGGTGCGGTGCGGGAAGTCCTCGTCCCGGACGAAGTTCATCCGGCGGAACTCGGCCTGGTCCAGGCCCAGGTCGTCGGCGGCCGCCTGCATCATCCGTTCCTGGAAGAACATCGCCTCGGTGACCCGGAACGAGCACCGGTAGGCCACCCCGCCGGGGGCCTTGTTGGTGTACATGCCGCGCGCGGTCAGGTGCGCGACCGGGATGTCGTACGCGGCGAACGCCGAATGCATCAGGCCGATCTTGAACTTGCTCGGCTGGGCGTCGGAGAAGAATGCGCCGTGGTCGGCGTCGGTGTGCATCCGGACGGCCAGGATCTTGCCGTCCTGGCGCAGCGCCATCTCGCCGTCTAGGTACACGTCCCGGGCGAACCCGGTCGAGATCAGGTTGCCAAACTTGTCCTCGATCCACTTCACCGGCCGCTCCAGCAGGATCGAGGCCAGGATCGAGCAGACGTAGCCCGGGTAGACCGGCACCTTGTTGCCGAACCCGCCGCCGATGTCCGGCGCGATGATCCGGATCATGTGCTCGGGCAGTTCGGCGACCAGCGCCACCGCGGCCCGGATGATGTGCGGCGCCTGGGTGGTCATGTACACGGTGAGCTTCGAGGTGGCCCGGTTGAAGTCGGCGATGGACCCGCAGCACTCGATCGGCGACGGGTGCGAGCGTGGGTAGTGCAGCCGCAGCCGGGACACCACGTCGGCGGCCGCGAACGCGGCCTCGGTGCCGGCCCCGTCGCCGACTTCCCAGTCGTAGATGACGTTGCCGGCCTGGTTCTCCTTGTCGTCCCGGATGACCGGGGCGCCGCCGGCCATCGCCTGTTCCGGGTTCACGATGACCGGCAGCGGCTCGTAGTTGACGTCGATGGCCTCGCACGCGTCCTTGGCGATGTACGGGTCGTCGGCGATCACGCAGGCCACTTCCTGGCCCTGGAAGCGCACCTTGTCGGTGGCCAGCACCGCCTGGGTGTCGTAGGACAGCGTCGGCATCCAGGCCAGGTTGCGGGTGGCCATCATCTCGCCGGTCAGCACCAGGTGCACGCCCGGGATGTCCCACGCCTTGCTGGCGTCGATGGACTTGATCCGGGCGTGCGCCAGCGGGCTGCGCAGGATCTCCATGTGCAGCATGCCGGGCAGCGTGATGTCGTCGGTGTAGTTGCCCTTGCCCCGGATGAACCGGCTGTCCTCGACCCGCTTGCGGCTCGCGCCGATCCCGCCGATCTTGATCTCGTCGACTGCCTGGGACACTTGCCTCAGCCCTCCGCCCGCAGCTTGTCGGCCGCCCACAGCACCGACTTCACGATGTTCTGGTAACCGGTGCACCGGCAGATGTTGCCGGACAGCGCCCAGCGGACGTCCTCCTCGCTGGGGTCAGGGTTCTCGTCCAGCAGTGCCTTGGCCGCCATCATCATGCCCGGCGTGCAGAACCCGCACTGCAGGCCGTGCTCCTCGCGGAAGCCCTCCTGCAGCGGGTGCAGTTCGGCCGCCCCGGCCAGCCCTTCCACCGTGCTGATCTCGTGCCCGTCCACCTGTACGGCCAGCATCGTGCACGACTTCACCGGCCGCCCGTCCACCAGCACGGTGCATGCGCCGCAGTTGGTGGTGTCGCATCCCATGTGCGTACCGGTCAGCCCCAGGCCACGGCGGATCAGGTGAGCCAGCAGCAGCCGCGGCTCGACCTCGGCGATCTTCTTCTGGCCGTTGATGGTGAACCTGATCCGGCGGACCGGGACCTCGGCCGCTGCCTCTGCTCCGGCCTCGTCGCCGTGGTCCTCATATACGACCGTCATGTCAGGCTGCCCTCTCCTCCGGCACGTCGCGGCTGAGGATGCGGACCACGAACGTGCGCACCATGTGCCGCTTGTACTCCGCGCTGCCCCGGTGGTCGGTCCGGGGCCGGGCCGCCGCCGCGGCCAGGTCCGCGGCCCGCTCTATCGCCTGGGCGGTCAGCGGCTGCCCGGTCAGCACCTGGGCCGCCTCGGTGGCCGCGATCGTCGACCCGCCTACCCCGGTCAGCCCGATGCCGGCCCGGGTCACCACGGCGCCGCTGGTCTCCAGCGCGACCGCGACTCCGACCGTGGCGAAGTCGCCGACCCGGCGCTCCAGCTTCAGGTAGCCGCCGGACCGGGTGCCCTGCGCGGCCGGGATGACCGCCTCGACCGCGATCTCGTCCGGGGCCAGCACGTTCTCGAACGGACCGGTGACGAAGCCGTCCAGCGGGATGGTGCGCCGCCCGGCCGGTCCCTGCGCCACCACGGAGCCGCCCAGCGCGGTCACCACCGACGCCCAGTCGCCCTGCGGGTCGGCGTGGCACAGCGAGCCGACCAGGGTGCCCCGGGTGCGCACGATCGGGTCGGCGATCAGCGGCGCGGCCGCCGCCATCGTCGGCTGGCTGCTTCTGAGCAGATCGGAGCGCTCCAGGGTGGCGTGCCGGCACAGCGCGCCGATGCGCAGCGTGCCGTCCGGGTCGGCCCGGTGGTAGTCGAGCCCGGGCACGTTGTTGATGTCGACCACCAGGTCCGGCGACGCGAAGCGCAGCTTCATCAGCGGGACCAGGCTCTGCCCGCCGGCCAGCACCTTCGCGTAGTCCCCGCCGTCATGCAGCAGGGTGATCGCCGCATCCAGCGACCGCGGTGCCTCGTAGCTGAACCGGGATGGGTACATCGGCTCAGTCCGATTCTGGGTCGGGGATGGCCACCGGCAGGGTGTCCTCGTCCGGGTCCGGCCGCGGCTCCTGGTGCGGCGGCCACGGCCCGGCCACCGGCTGGCCAGCGATCTTCAGGTAGTCCATCAGCTCCGGCCAGGCCCACACGGTGGGGCTTTGCCCGGTCTTCGGGGTGTGCTCGACCAGCTCGAACAGCCGGGGATTGCCCCGGCTGTGCCCGTCAGACTCGATGCGCATCTGCACGCTCCCTCGCGTGACCTGGGAGTCACTTAGAGCGCCATGATCGGTCGCCTTGTGTAGCTGGTGCAACTGGCGAATAAGGGGATACTTAACTAGCTCCAGATCGTCACATACACGGGCGGCCGGAACCGGGACGGCGGGACGCCGGCCGCCGGAGAGCGCATCAGGTGCATAGCTTCTGGCGTACCCAGGAACCGGCGCAGCGAACTGGCCGCTGTGCTGCGGTGCTGACGTTCCAGCAGGGTCGCGTGCCAGCACGCGCTGACCGGAGTGCCCGGCACCTCGACCAGGGCCAGCTCGCCGCGGCGCACCTGCTGGGCGACCAGGTGCTCGACCGCCGGGGCGACCCCCGCGCCGTCCGCGGCGGCGGCCCACGCCGCCGTCTGGTTGGGGAAGACCCGGATCATCCTGTCCGGTACCCGGAGTGCGGCCAGCAACTGCCCGGTGTCGCTGCCCGGGTCGGGGCCGGCCGGGTCGACCAGCCAGCGCCACTGCTGCGGGCCGCCGCGCAGCCCGGGCTGCGCGGCGCCGACCACCACCAGGCGGTAGCGGAACACCGGCTCGCTGACCACCGGCAGCGCCGGGTCGCTGGCCACTTCGGGTCCGATGGCCAGGTCGGCCAGCCGGTTGGCCACCAGCACGCCCATCTCGTTGCTCACCGCCACCCCGGCGGACACCTCCAGCGCGCCGGCGAACCGCCGGGTGAACGCCTCCATCAGCGGGCTGACCACGAACTCGGCCAGGGTCGATGTCGCCACCACGCGGAGCTGCTCCGGTGCCCCCTGGGCGGCGCGCACCGCGGCGTGCGCCTCGGCGCCGAGCACCACGATCTGCGACGCGGTGGCCAGCAACCGGGAGCCGCCCGGGGTCAGCGTCATACCGCCCGGCCCGCGGCTGACCAGCTGGTCACCGAGGTGCTGGCGGAGCGCGGTGAGCGCCTGGGACACCGCCGACTCGCTGACCCCCAGGGCACTAGCCGCCGAGGTCACCGAGCCCAGCCGGGCGACCAGGACGAACGCATTGAGCTGGGTGAGGGTCATAACAGGTTTGATTATGCTCGCGGAAGGGAGGGCTGATGCAGGTCCCGGCGCACGTCGAGTACGAGAAGGCGGTCAGCGTCGAGCATGCGCTCACCCTGCTGGCCCGGTTCGGCCCGCAGTCGCGCATCCTGGCCGGCGGGCACAGCCTGATCCCGATGATGAAGCTCCGGCTGGCCCAGCCGGAGACGCTGATCGACATCAACGGGCTGACCGAACTGAGCTACATCCGGGTGGTGCCGGCCGGCTCCGGGGGGCCGTCCCCCCGGCCCCACACTGAACTGCGGATCGGCGCGCTGGCCCGGCACGCGGAGCTGCTCGCCGACCCGGCGGCCGGCCAGCACTTCGCCATCCTGCACGACGCGGAGCGGGTCATCGCCGACCCGATCGTGCGGAACTGGGGCACGGTGGGCGGCTCGCTGTGCCAGGCCGACCCGTCCGAGGACCTGTCCGCGGCGTTCGCCGCGCTCAAGGCGACGATGGTGATCCGGCATCCGGACGGCAGCCGCACGGTGTCCGCCCGGGATTTCCACACCGGGCCGTACGAGACCGTGGTCGGGCCCGGTGAGCTGCTCAGCGAGATCCGGGTGCCGATCCGGCCCGGCGGGGGCAGCGCCTACCAGAAGGTGGGCCGCCGGGCCGGCGACTGGCCGGTCGGCGCGGTCGGCGTGGCGCTCTGGCTGGACGGCGGCGGGACCACGATCGCCGACGCCGGCATCGGGCTGACCGCGGTGGGCGCCGCGCATTTCGCCGCGGCCGAGGCCGAGGAGTTCCTCCGCGGCGCCCCGGCCACCGAGGACAGCCTGGCCCGGGCCGGCCAGATCGCGGCCGAGCACTGCCGCCCGGTCTCCGACCAGCGCGGACCGGCTGGCTACAAGCGCCACCTGGCCCGGGAACTGACCATCCGGGCGCTGCGCCAGGCGCTGGCCCGGGTGACACGGGGCGCCTGACGTGCAGATCACCGTGACGGTCAATGGGACTGGCTACACCCGGGAGGTGGAAGCGCGGCTGCTGCTCATCCACTTCCTGCGCGACGAACTGCGGCTGACCGGGTCGCACTGGGGCTGCGACACGTCGAACTGCGGGGCGTGCGTGGTGTGGCTGGATGGCACGCCGGTGAAGTCGTGCACGGTGCTGGCCGCGATGGCCGACGGGCACCAGGTGCGCACCGTGGAAGGGCTGGCCATGAACGGGGCAGGGGAGGCGGGTGGGGGGCGGCTCGACCCGGTGCAGCAGGGCTTCGCCGAATGCCACGGTCTGCAATGCGGGTTCTGCACGCCGGGCATGATGATGACCGCCCGCTGGCTGCTGGACCACAACCCGGCGCCCAGCCCGGCCGAGGTCCGCGAGGCGCTGTCCGGCCAGCTCTGCCGGTGCACCGGTTACCAGAACATCGTCAAGTCGGTGCTCTGGGCCGCGGAGCATGCCGATGACTAGCGCGTACGGGCGGCTGCCACGCAAGGAGGATGCCCGGTTCGTCCGTGGCCTGGGCACGTTCACCGACGACATCGCGCGGCCCGGGATGCTGCACGGGGCCATCCTGCGCAGCCCGCTGGCGCACGCCCGGATCATCTCGGTGGACACCGCCGCGGCCGAGGCGCATCCCAAGGTGCGGGCCGTCATCACCGGCGCCATGCTGGAACAACGCCAGCTGGCCTGGATGCCGACGCTGTCCCGGGACGTGCAGGCCGTGCTGGCCACCGACAAGGTGCGGTTCCAGGGCCAGGAAGTGGCGTTCGTGGTGGCCGAGGACGCGTACGCGGCCCGGGACGCGCTCGAACTGATCGACGTGGAGTACGAGCCGCTGCCGGTGGTGGCCGACGCGACCCGGGCGCTGGACCCGGGCGCCCCGGTGATCCGCGACGACCTGGCTGGGCAGCGGGACAACCACATCTTTGACTGGTCGGCCGGGGACCAGGCGGCCACCGACGCGGCGTTCGCGGCCGCCGACGTGATCGTCCGCCAGGACATGCTGTACCCGCGCTCGCACCCGGCCCCGCTGGAGACCTGCGGCACGGTGGCCGACCTGGACCCGGTGTCCGGGAAGCTGACCGTGTGGTGCACCAGTCAGGCGCCACACGCGCACCGCACCATGTACGCGCTGCTGGCCGGGCTGCCCGAGCACAGGATCCGGATCATCTCGCCGGACATCGGCGGCGGGTTCGGCAACAAGGTGCCGATCTACCCCGGGTACCTGTGCGCCGTGGTCGGCTCGATGCTGACCGGCAAGCCGGTCAAGTGGATGGAGGACCGCTCGGAGAACCTGATGTCCACCGCGTTCGCCCGGGACTATCACATGCACGGGGAGATCGCGGCCACCCGGGACGGCCGGATCCTCGGCCTGCGCGCCCAGGTGCTGGCCGACCACGGCGCGTTCAACGGCTCGGCCCAGCCGACCAAGTTCCCGGCCGGGTTCTTCCACATCTTCACCGGCTCCTATGACCTGCGGGCCGCGCACTGCACGGTCACCGGCGTGTACACCAACAAGGCCCCGGGCGGCGTGGCCTACTCCTGCTCGTTCCGCATCGCGGAAGGCGTGTACCTGGTCGAGCGGATGGTCGACCTCCTGGCCGCCGAGCTTGGCATGGACCCGGCCGAGCTGCGGATGCAGAACCTGCTCCGGCCGGAGCAGTTCCCGTACACCGGCCCGACCGGCTGGGAGTACGACTCCGGCGACTACCCGCGGGCGCTGCGGCTGGTGCTGGACATGGCGGGCTACGGCAAGCTCCGCACCGAGCAGGCCGAGAAGCGCGAGCGCGGCGAGCACATGGGCATCGGGCTGAGCTTCTTCACCGAGGGCGTGGGGGCCGGCCCGCGCAAGCACATGGACATCCTCGGCCTGGGCATGGCCGACGGGGCCGACCTGCGGGTGCACCCCACCGGCACGGCCGTGCTCGGCATCTCCTGCCAGACCCAGGGGCAGGGGCACGAGACCACGTTCGCCCAGCTGGTGGCCCAGGAACTGGGGCTGTCCCCGGCGGACGTCGAGGTGGTGCACGGGGACACCGACCGCACCCCGTTCGGCCTCGGCACCTACGGGTCCCGGTCCACGCCGGTGTCCGGGGCGGCCGCTGTGGTGGCCGCGCGCAAGGTCCGCGAGCGGGCCCGGATCGTGGCCGCGGCCATGCTGGAAGCCGCGCCCGAGGACCTGGAGTGGTCCGGCGGCCGGTGGCAGGTGCGCGGCGATCCGGAGCAGGGCGCCGCCATCGCGGAGATCGCGATGGCCGCGCACTCCGGCCTCGACCTGCCGGACGGGGTGGACGGGCACCTGGACGCGGGCACCGTGTACAACCCGCCCAACCTCACCTACCCGTACGGCGCGTACATCTGCGTGGTCGACCTGGACCCGGGTACCGGGGAGGTCCGGGTGCGCCGGTTCGTCGCGGTGGACGACTGCGGGGTCCGGATCAACCCGATGATCGTGGAAGGGCAGCTGCACGGCGGGCTGGCCGACGGGGTCGGCATGGCCCTGATGCAGGCCATCACGTACGACACCGAGGGCAACTGCCTGGGCGGATCGTTCATGGACTACCTGCTGCCCACGTCGGTGGAGTGCCCGCCCTGGGAACTCGGCGAGACCGTCACGCCGTGCCCGCACCACCCGGTCGGCGCCAAGGGCGTCGGCGAGTCGGCCACCGTCGGCTCCCCCGCCGCCGTGGTCAACGCCGTGATGGACGCGCTCCGCCCGTTCGGCGTCCGGCACGCCGATATGCCGCTCACCCCGGCCAACGTGTGGTCGGCCATGCAGGGCCGCCCGGTCCGCACCGATTTGGCGGTCAGCTGAGGCGACCAGCCCACTGCCTGCCGCATGATGGTCGTATGCAAGAAATCGCGGACCGGCTCCCCGACGTCGCGACGCTGATGCGCGACTTGGATGCGGAGGGCTACCTGGCCGACGAGCCGCTCGGCCTGGCCCTGTTCCTGGCCGCCCGGATGGGCCAGCCCATCCTGCTCGAGGGCGAGCCCGGGGTGGGCAAGACCGAAGCGGCCAAGGCACTGGCCGGGGCGCTGGACACGCCGCTGATCCGGCTGCAGTGCTACGAGGGGCTGACCGCCGCCGAGGCGCTGTACGAGTGGAACTACCCCCGCCAGCTGCTGGCCATCCGGCTGGCCGAGGCCCGCGGCGAGCAGCTCCGCGACGCCGATCTGTTCAGCGCCGAGTACCTGCTGGCCCGCCCACTGCTGGCCGCGCTGGACCACCCCGGCCCGCGGCCCGCCGTACTGCTCATCGACGAGGTGGACCGGGGCGACGACGAGTTCGAGGCGTTCCTGTTCGAGCTGCTGGCCGAGGCCGCGGTGACCATCCCGGAACTGGGCACCCGCCGGGCCGCCCACCCGCCGGTGGTGGTACTCACCTCGAACCGGACCCGGGACCTGCACGACGCGCTCAAGCGGCGCTGCCTGTACCACTGGATCGAGTACCCGGACACCGACCGGGTGGCGGCCATCATCCGCCGCCGGGTGCCGGCCGCGGCTGCCCCACTCGCCACCCAGGTGGCCAACGGCGTCGCCCGGCTGCGCGATCTGGACCTGGCCAAGCCGCCCGGGGTGGCCGAGGCGATCAGCTGGGCCGAGGCACTGGTCGTGCTGGGCGCAGACCGGGTAGATGAGGCGACTGCCGCACAGACAGCTGGCGTTGTGCTGAAGTATTCAGAAGACCTGCAGGTGCTCCGGGCCGCAGGGTTCGCGGCCGCGGCCAGCGATGGAGAATGACGACCTGGCGCTGCTCGCCGCGCGGCTCGGCGCGGCGCTGCGCGGTGCGGGGGTGCCCGCGGATCCGGCCCGCTGCGAGCGGTTCGCCGCCGCGGTCACCGTGGCCCGGCCGGCCACCCTGTACCAGCTGTACCTGTGCGCGCTGGCCACCCTGGTCACCGGGGAGGCCCAGGTGGAGCCGCTGCGCCGGGTGTTCGAAGCGTTCTTTGGCCCGGTCGGCGGGGAGCCGCCGCCGGGGCGGGC
Source organism: uncultured Actinomycetes bacterium (assembly GCA_963834705.1). GTDB lineage: Bacteria > Actinomycetota > Actinomycetes > Streptosporangiales > Streptosporangiaceae > RYN-230. Next base: position 22,485 of record CAWICV010000011.1, on the reverse strand, counting down.
GGACCGGCCCGGGCCGGCCCGGGCCACGCCGGATGACCTGCTGGCCGCAGCGGCGCGGGCGGCTCAGCAGCACGGGCAGCCGGGAGACGGCGAAGCAGCCCGGGACGGGGCGGGTGCGGACGGCCAGGTCCGCATCGAGCGGGTCCCGATAGCCGGCGGCGAGCCGGCCGGCGGCGAGGACGAGGACGGACCCGGCGTCCCGGCGCTGGCCAGCCGGGCGGAACGGCTGGCCGGCACCGACTTCGCCGAGCTCACGCCGGACGAGCTGGCCGCGCTGGCCGGGCTGATGCGCAAGCTCACCCTGGCCGTGCCGCAGCGCCGGTCCCGGCGGCACCACCCCACCAGCCGCGGCAAGCACACCGACCTGCGCAGCACGCTGCGCCAGGCGCGGCGCACCGGCGGGCACCCGGTGCGGCTGGCCCGGCGCTCGCCGGCCATGCGGCCCCGGCAGCTGATCGTGCTGTGCGACATCTCCGGGTCGATGGAGCCGTACGCCCGGGCCATGCTGCAGTTGCTGTACTGCGCGGCCGGCGGCGCCGAGGCCGAGGTGTTCACGTTCGCCACCCGGCTGACCCGGCTCACCCCGGCGCTCGCGCATATGACCGCCGAGCAGGCGCTGCACCGGGCCGGCCAGGCCGCACCAGACTGGCTGGGCGGGACCCGGATCGGCGCCGCGCTGCAGGAGTTCAACGACACCCGGGGGCGGCCCGGCCTGGCCCGTGGGGCGGTCGTGCTGATCATCTCGGACGGCTGGGACACCGGCGACCCGACCGTGGTGCGCCGCGAGATGCAGCGGCTGTCCCGGGTGGCGCACCGGATCATCTGGGTCAACCCGCGGACCAAGAGCGAGCACTACCGCCCGCTGGCCGGCGGCATGGCTGCGGCGTGGCCGTTCTGCGACGCGGTGGTCAGCGCGCATTCGGTGCATGCCCTGGACGAACTGACCGCGGCGCTGGCCCGCCCATCCCGGCACCGCCCCTCCTCCGTTGACGCCACCCGCCGCCTGCCCACGCCCGCGGACGGCACCCGTCACCTGTAGGTTAGAAGTTCGCGTACTTAGGGTAGTTAGACGGTGGCTCAACGTATAGGACGGGAAAGGCCGGGTCATTCATGAGCGCGCCAGCCGACGTAGCGGGAGCGGCGACCCTGGGCACCGCCTGGCTCTGCTGTTCGAGGGCCCTGGAACCGGTTAAGGCAACGTCCAAAACATCCATTAGGCACTGCAACTAAAGCGTTGCTGGGAATTCAATGCTGGTACTTCAGAGTTTTCCGCATTCCCACAATGGTGCGTGATACGTTCGTTACCCGAGTTCATCGGGAGTGAGCCGACGTGTCCTTCCTGGCCGAGGACGATCCCCGGGCGGCCCGGCCGCAGGCCACCGCCTGGAGGCAGCGTTCCCAGCCCCAGCCGTGGCCCGACGAGGACCCGGCGTACTACGAGCCCGCGTACTACCAGGCGGCCTACCCGGAGCCTGGTTACAGCCAGCCGGCGTACAGCGAGCCGGGCTACGACGAGCCGGGCTACGACGAGCCGGGCTACGAGCCCGCGTACTACGAGCCGGACTACAGCCAGCGGGCCCCAGGCCCCGGGCCGTACCGGCCGGGCGAGTACGACCAGGACCAGGATCGGCCGCCCGACTACCGGGATCCGGGGGACGACTTCCCGGGCCAGCCCGAGCCGGACGCGTACCTGGACGACGCGGCCGACCTCCAGCCGCCCCGGCCGCGCCCGCGCACCCGGCCGTATCGTGCAGGGCGGCGGAACCGGCGGGGCAATATCAGGCCGAAGCGGGTGACCGGGATCGCGGTGGCGGCCGCGTCCGTGCTGGGCGTCGCGGTACTGGCCCCGTCGATCCTGACCGCGGCGGAGAACGAGACGCTGACTGGGGTTGTCACCCAGAGCAGCCTGGAACGCCTCAACTTCGCGGCCGCGGGCCGGGTCGGCCGGGTCCGGGTCCGGCTCGGCCAGATGGTCAAGCAGGGCCAGCTGCTAGCCCGGGAGAATACCCCGGCCGGCGCGCTCAGCACGCTGCACACCGACCGCGCCGCGATCGTCGCGGACAAGACGGACCTGGCCGCGCTGACCGCGGCCGGTGCGCCGGCCGCCAGCGTGACCGCGGCCCGGACCCAGCTGGCCACCGACCAGGCCCAGCGGGCGGCGGACCAGGCCGCCACGGTGATCAGGGCGCCGATGGCCGGGACCGTGGTCGCCGTGTTCGGCCGGGCTGGTGACTCGGCCACCCCGGCCGGCCTGCCTGGCCCGGGCCAGCAGCCGGCCGCCACCCAGCTGTCCGCGCTGACTCTGGCCAGCCTGCGTGGCGGCGGCCGGGAACTGCCGGTGATCGCGCTGCGCACGGCGAGCCAGCTCCAGGTCAGGCTGCTCATCCCGGCGGAATCCCCGGCCGCGCTCAAGGTCGGCTCGGCGGTGACGCTGGCCGTCCCGGCGGCCGGGCTGACCCGGGTCACCGGCGTCATCACCGCACTGGCCCCGGCCAGCGCTGGCGGCGGTGACGTGGCCGTGATCCAGGTCCGCGGCACCATCCCGGCCACCGCGCTCACCGGGATGCGGGCCGACGTTCACCTCAGCTCGTGACCGGTGTGGTAACCGCCGCCGGGATGGGCTAACGCCGCCGGGTACACCGGGCTGATGATGGTGACCTCGCCGGCCGCCCGGGCGTGCCGGCCGCGCCGCCGGGCGATCCACCAGCCCGGCATGCCGAGCACCAGCAGCGGCACTCCGATCGCGAACAGCAGCCGCAGCACACCGAGCTGGTGCAGGTCGAACGGGACCAGCTTGTGCGTCATCCGGGCCAGGTACAGCAGGAAGGCCGTGACCGCGGTGACCCACGGGAAGCGCCACTTCGTCAGCACCAGGTTGACCACGATCGTGCCCAGCACCGCGCCGGCCGTGTAGTAGGCGTACACGCCGGGGTCGAGCATGATCCGCGCGGCCACCGCGACCAGCACCACCGCCTGCCAGCGGCCGCGCCGCACCGCCACAGAGCCGGCCGCGATACCGAGCGCGAGCTGGGCGGACCGATCCCACCACGGCGTCCGGGGGGTCATCACGCCGAGCACCCGGAGCGCCGAGGACGGGTTGTTCGGGATGGTGAACCGGGTCACCGATGCGAGGGTCCGTGGGTCGGCGGCCAGGAACGGGAGCCAGGCCACCGCGATCGCGCCGGCGAACACGCCCAGCGCGGTCAGCCACTGCCGCCGGGGCAGCGCGAAGATCAGTACGACGAACGCCGCTGCCCACGGCTTGGCATCCGCCGCCGCGGCCAGGGCCAGCCCGGCCCACACCGGATGGCGCCGGGCCACCGCGTGCAGCGCGGCCACCGAGAAACACAGCGCCAGCAGGTCGTCGAGATGCGCGAAGTGGGTGGTCAGCTCGGTCCACACCGGCAGGAAGAACAGCCCGGCCAGGAACAGCCGGATCTGCTTGCCACGTTCGGCCGGGGGCAGCAGCCGCCAGACGGCCCACAGCAGCACCGGGCCGGTGGCCGACATGAGCAGCACGGCCGCCAGTTCGCCCTGGTCCGGGCCGATCAGCCGGAGCCACCCGGAGACGGCCAGCGCCAGCGGGCCGATCTGCAGGTCCGGGTGGGCCGCGTAAAGATGCAGGCCGGTGCCCGGGCCGGTGGCGAACAGCAACCGGCCGCCCTGGGCGAAGAAGTGCCAGGACTGCCCGCTCATCTTGAGCGCCACCTGCAACGCGACCCAGACCGCGGTCCACGGCCAGAGCAGCCACCAGGGCCAGGACACCCGGCGTGGCGAGAACCAGGCCGGCTCGGCCGGGGCGGCCGCCGTGGGCTGGGCCGGTGCCGCGACGGGCGGGTCCTTGAACCAGTTCTCCGGCCACGGCTCCGCGTCCGCCGGCTCAGCGATCGGGTACTCAGCCGCCGGGGGCCACGGGCGGCCCGGCGGCGGCCATCCGCCGGGCAGTGATGGGTGCTCGCCGCCCAGCCACCCGCCGGTGCCGGGCGGGCTAGCCGGGATCGAGGGATGGGTATACCCCGGCGGGGCTGACAAGGCCTCCCTGGCTAGGTATGTGCCGCCCCTCATAGGCCGGGGAGGGCAATTTCGCGGCAAATCACCGCACTAGTATCCATGGAATGGACGCGCGAAATCGGTCAATCGGCTAATTCCCCGGACACTCGGTACGCATCCTTTTCACAGCGGTAAGAAAGTCGTAAGAAGTGGTTAGCGGGCAGGTGTTCTGGTGCGGCCCGGCGCGGCTAAATCCGTTTGCGGTCCACGCCGCTGACCTGGTTATCTCGAAGCGACGCAGTCGGCCAGCGCGGTGGGAGGGGAGCACGGTGGGTCACGTCGAGGTGGCACACCTCAGCCAGGCGCTGCCGGACGGGCGGGTGCTGCTCGCTGACGCCTCGTTCCGGGTCGGCGAGGGCTCGGTGGCCGCGCTGGTCGGGCCGAACGGGGCGGGCAAGACCACGCTGATCCGGATCATCGCCGGCGACCAGGCGCCGCAGTCCGGCACGGTCACGGCCAGCGGCGGCCTGGGCGTGATGCGCCAGTTCGTCGGCAGCGTCCAGGACGGGACCACCGTCCGGGATCTGCTGGTGTCGGTGGCCGCGCCCCGGGTCCGGGAGTCCGCCGGCCGGCTGGCCACCGCCGAGCAGGCCATCGCCGCCCGGGACGACGAGCGGGCCCAGCTCCGGTACGCGGCCGCCCTGGCCGACTGGGGGGACGCGGGCGGGTACGACGCCGAGGTGCTGTGGGACGCGTGCTGCGTCGCGGCCCTCGGCATCAGCTACGACCGGTGCCGGGACCGGGACGTGGGCACGCTGTCCGGCGGCGAGCAGAAGCGGCTGGTGCTCGAGGCGCTGCTGCGCGGCCCGGCCGAGGTGCTCTTGCTCGACGAGCCGGACAACTACCTGGACGTGCCGGGCAAGCAGTGGCTGGAACAGCAGCTCGGCCAGACCCGGAAGACCGTGCTGATGGTCAGCCACGACCGGGAACTGCTGGCCAACACGGCCGGGCGGATCATCACCGTCGAGGACGGCAACGTCTGGGTGCACGGCGGCGGGTTCGCCAGCTACGCACAGGCCCGGCGGGACCGCATCGACCGGCTGGACGAGTTGCGCCGCCGCTGGGACGAACAGCACGAACGGCTGAAACAGCTGGTCCGCACCTTGCGGCAGAAGGCCTCGTACAACGACGGCATGGCGTCGCGGTACCAGGCGGCGGTGACCAGGCTCAGGCGTTTTGAAGACGCGGGGCCGCCGGAGCTAGCGCCGCGCGAGCAGAACGTGCGGATGCGGCTCCGGGGAGGGCGTACCGGAAAGCGCGCGGTGATCTGCGAGAGCCTGGAACTGACCGGCCTGATGAATCCCTTTGACCTGGAGATCTGGTACGGCGACCGGGTGGCCGTGCTGGGCTCCAACGGGTCGGGCAAGTCGTCCTTCCTGCAGTTGCTGGGCGGGGCCGAGGTGGCGCACGAGGGGGTGGCCCGGCTCGGCGCGCGAGTGGTGCCCGGGCTGTTCGCGCAGACCCACGCGAGGCCCGACCTGGCCGGCCGGTGCCCGGCGGAGATCCTGGTCACCGAGCACGCGCTGCAGCGCAACGAGGCCATGGCCGCGCTGGCCCGGTACGAGCTGCAGTTCTGCGCCGACCAGCCGTTCGGCACCATGTCCGGCGGGCAGCAGGCCCGGCTGCAGATCCTGCTGCTCGAACTGGCCGGGGTCACCCTGCTGCTGCTCGACGAGCCCACCGACAACCTGGACCTGGCCAGCGCCGAGGCACTGCAGCAGGGCCTGGAGTCCTACCAGGGCACGGTGCTGGCGGTTACCCACGACCGGTGGTTCGCCAAGTCGTTCGACCGGTTCCTGGTGTTCGGGTCGGACGGCGACGTATACGAAGCGGACCACCCGGTGTGGGACGAGGTGCGGGTGGCCCGGCCCCGCTGACCGAGACTCGCGTGGCCGGACAGCGATCCGCGCAGCGCTGCCCGGCTGCCCGGCCGCGGAGCGCTGCTAGGCTGCATGGTGCGCAGGGAGCCCGGCCGACCCTTCCCGGGCCTGGGGCTCCGGGATAGCCGAGGTGAAGGGGTCCGCACCGTGAAGAAGCTGCTTCTGCTCGCCCTGGCGGGGCTAGGCGTTTTCGCCCTGTGGCGGAAGGTCCAGGCTGACCGCGCCGAGCTCGACCTGTGGACTGAGGCGACCACCAGCGACGACTAGGCGAGGACCGGGCCGGGCCGAGCCCGGCCCGCAGACGGGGGTTCGAGTGAGCAGCGCGACACCGGTCACGCTGCTGTGCTGTGGGCTGCTCGGGGTGACCGTTGACGACGGCGGCATCCTGGAGCGGGCCTTCGCGGAAGCCTTCGCCACCCAGGGCATCGTCCCGGGAACCGCCGCCTACGCCCGCAGCATGGTGCACGTGCACCAGACCCGCGGGCAGCCCGCCGTTGACGTGTTCCGTGCTCTGTTCCCGGATGCGCCGGGCCGGGCCGAGGCCGCCACCCTGGCCTTCGACCGGTCCTACCGGCTGGCCGTGGACCGGTCCGGCTTGGCCCCGATGCCCGGCGCGGCTGAGGCGGTAGAGCAGATCCGCGGCGCCGGGGTCCGGGTCTGCCTGCTCACCGGGCTGTCCCGCAGCCTGCTCGGCCTGGTGCTGGATACGCTCGGCTGGTGGCGGGCCGTGGACCTGGTGCTCTGCCCGGAAGACGCGCCCCGCGGCTACCCATGGCCCGACTCCATGCTGTGCGCCATGCTCCGGCTCCGCGTCACCGATGTGCGCGAGACGGCCTACGCAGGTGGCACCGAGAGCGGCATCCTGTGCGGGAAGCGGGCCGGGGCGTCCATCGTGGCCGGCATCCTGACCGGCGGCCACACCCGGGACCGGCTGCACCGGGCCGGGGCCACCCACTTGCTGGGCAGCATCGCCGAGTTGCCTGCGGTACTTGATGCGGCGTCTGCTACGGTCGAGCCGGTGATAGATCCGGCCACGCTGCCGCCCGGCGTGGTCTCGCCGCCTACCGCAGCGCCGCTGATCCCGCCCCCCTGACCGGGTACCCTTGTAGCGCCCTCGCGGGGCTATAGCTCAGCTGGAAGAGCACCTGCTTTGCAAGCAGGGGGTCAGGGGTTCGAGTCCCCTTAGCTCCACATCAATCTTTCCCAGCTCAGAGCCACCTTTCCGGCCTGAGCTCGCGGCTTCATGACGCGTTCTTACGGCGGCGTGCCCGCTGCGTGCCCGATCGGTTCTCCGGGTCGCGGCGTGTCCGCTTAGTCTTGCGGTCCAACTCCCCCGCCGCGAGGGTGCCGAGTGCATCGGCGATCTCCCGCTGGCGCTCATCGGTGGAGTGCAAGTAGATCATCGCAGCCCGGGTGCTGCTGTGGCCCATGCGCGCCATTAGCTCGCGCAAATTCGCGCCCGCATGGGCGGTCAGCGTATTTCCGGTATGGCGCAGATCGTGGAAATGCACCGCTGGCACCGCGGCCTTCTTGAGCGCGGGAAGCCAGATCCGTCGGCGGAAGTTGCCGCGCCGTAGCGGTGATCCGGTGGGGCCGGTGAAGACCAGCCCGTCGTCGCCGTCCCTGGCGAAACACGTCAGGTGCCAGCGCACCTCGGCCGCGATCAATTCGGGGTAGCCGACAGTGCGGTATCCGGCGTTCGACTTGGGTGGGCCGAACGCCAGCTCGCCGTTCTGCAGCTCGGTCAGTGTGCGCTCGACGCGGACCGTCCTGGTGTCGAGATCAACGTCCCTGCGCCGCAGTGCGCACAGCTCTCCCCAGCGCAAGCTGGTGAAAGTGGCCAGCAGGACAAGTGCCCGGTAGCGCGGGGCGATGGCCTCGCCGAGCCCGAAGACCTCGCGGACAGTCAGCACCGGCCGCTCCGGTGACGTCTCGCTGCCCCCACCCTTGATGCGGCAGGGATTGCGGTGGATGGCGCCATCGTCGGCCGCGGTGGTCAGGATGGCCTTGAGCAGCCGGTAGGCCTTGGCGGCCGTGACCGGGCTCGTGCCCGTGTCGAGGAGTTCCTTGCGCCAGCGCCTAACGTGGGCGGCCTTGATGTCGGCGATCGGGATGTCGCCGATAACCCGGGTCAGGTGCTTGACACGAAGGTAGCGGTACAGGTCGATCGTCTTGGGCCGCAGCCCGGTCCGCTCCTCGATCCAGGTCTTCGCGTAGTCAGCGAGCGCGACCTTCCCGTCGTCAGGGTTGATCCACTCACCCTTGATGATCTCAGCTTCCTTGAGGCTGAGCCAGCGTTCAGCAGCCGTCTTACTGCCGAAAGTCTCGGGCGCTGGCCGGTCCCTGCCCTCAGGGTCCGGATAGCGCGCCTGCCACCGGCCAGATGACAGCTCGCGGACCCTGCCGAAACGTCTCTTACCCATTACGCGACCTTCCTTCTGGGCCTGACGGTGACCGGCTCCACAAGCCCCGACTCGATGAACTCAGCGAGCGCGGACTCCGGGATGCGGGCGTGGCGGCCGACATGCACGAAGCGGATACGCCGTTCGGCGATGAGCCTGCGCGGGAACCGTTCGCTCGTGCTGAGCAACTCGGCGACCTCAGCCACGGTCAGCAGCCGCTCCACTCCGCCCGCCATCACGCCGCCTGCCCGGTTGCCGGAAGATCCCCGCCCTCGTCTTGGGCCCGGCGTCTGGCCTCGGTCAGCGCGGCTTGCCAGTGGGCGCGGTCGGCCAGGACGTGCAGCAGCCGTCGGGGCAGGGACATGTGATCCGGGTCAGACGGCGCGACGACCTCCCACGCATACGGGCCGTCGATGGCCGGGGTGCCGAGCGCGGCCAGCAGCCACGCCTTCCGGTCGGCCCGGTGATCAGCCAGGGTCTTGCCGGACCATTTGCGGGAGACCAGGACCCGCCGTCCGGCGTAGCCGAGGTATTCGCGGCGGTGCGCTTTCCCCTTGCAGTAGCCCGGCCGCAGCCCGGGCTTGGCGTTCTTCGGCTGCACGCCGTAGCGCAGCCAGTTCGCACACGTCGGGGAGCACGGTTCGTACCGGAGCGCGTCGGCGAGCTGGGCGGCGTGCTGCGCCTGGGCGCCAGTCTCGGGGTGATGGCAGTCGGCGACGTGCTTGGTCAGGTACTTGGTCAGGTAGCCGATGCACCGGGCGGCGTCTTTCGATCCGGCGATGACGCCCTGGGCGTCGAACCGGTCCCCGAACCGGGCCACATGCTGCGGCACATCCTCGGGGCCGATCGCATCCAGGGCCTCATCCCAGGTCGCCAGCAGCTCCCCCGTCGCCGGGTCCACGTAGTTGCCGGAAGCTGCATGCCACTCCGGGAGCTGGGCGCGGTCGAACCGCACCACATCGGTCGGGGGCCACCAGACCTGGTGATAGGTCGCGGCGAGGACCTGGCGCAGCTCGGCCCGGGTGATCGTGCCCCGGACGGCCAGGTGCACATGCGGGGCGAGGCGTCGCTGGGGTTCGATGGCGGCGAAGTACTGCACGTCGTAGCCGGTGTAGCGGCGCAGGTTCTGGATGAACCGGTCGAACAGCGCCGCGAAGTGCAGCGCATCGCGGGCCGCCCGCGTGTAGTCGTAGCTGCCCGGGTCGGCCGGGGTGCCGTCCTCGGTCACCCGGCCGTAGCTGGGGCAGGTCAGGGTCAGGAACATCGAGGGGCGGAAGGACCTGCCGTCCGGCGCGGTGTAGGTCCGGCCGACCGTGCGGGCGGCAATCGGCCGCTTGGGCAAATCCGGGGCGTCCTGGCGGCGCCGCGTGGAACGGGCCCGCCGCTGGGGCCGGTCCGGGAGGGCTTTGCCGTTGACCCCGGAGCGGGTGATCTCCTCGTCCAGCTCCCGGATCAGCTCATCGTCCTCGGCGGTGTCGTGGCCGGCGGTGGCGGCGTGGTCGCGGCCGGCCTGCGCCTCGGCGCGCCTGCTGATCCACATCTGCTGGGTGTCGTCGGGGTCGGCGCGGGACAGGTCCGGTTCGTCCTCGAGGTGCCAGCCTTCGCGGCATTGCGCCGCCCGGAGCTGCTTCTTCCGTTCGGCGCAGGCCGGGCAGACAGATGCGAGGGTGTGCCCGCAGGGGATCATCACCTGCTCGACTTCGCCGGTGGCCAGGTTGGTGCGGCGGACCTGGATGGGCCGGATGCAGCCGCCGTGGGCGATGGCCAGGTCCCGGGCCACCTCGCGGGCCAGCGGCGGCCGGACCCGCACCGGGGCAGGGTCAGGGTGGGTCATGTGTCATCTCCGGTGGAGGCTTGCCAGGTCGCTGACCAGCCGCACAGCGGGCAGTCCTGGATGACGAGGCCGGCGCCGTCGTCGGTGCAGTGCAGGCCGGTCCCGCACACCGGGCACGGGTCATCAGTCCGCCAGGTCGTCGGCAGAGTCATGCCGCTTCACCGTCCCCGGCGATGGCCAGCGGTGGGGCGTAGGTGTCGCACATGGCGCGGATGTCGGGGTCGGTAACGAACCCGGCGCGGACCCGCACGGGGTCGGGGTGGGTTTCCAGGCGGATGAACGCGACCCCGGCGCCGGTGGGCGGGTCAGAGGAGATGAGGTCGGCGGTGGCGCCGCGGTCGCGGGCCCCGTCGCCGAGCACCATGTCCACCTGCTCCGGCTCGTCCAGCCGCATGGCGATCCGGTCGGGGAACAGGTTGCGGATGGACATGACTTCCTTGCGCGGGTCCTGCAACGCGGCCACCACGCAGAACCCGACCGCCCGGCCTTGGGTGGTCAGCGTGGACAGTGCGGCCTTGACCCGGTCCCGGAGAGCCTTCTCGGGGTGGTAGGCGGTCAGGAACGCCACCTCGTCCACCAGGACCACGGTGAACGGGTGCTCGGCGGTCGGGGTGTGCTCGCGGTGGTGCCCGGCGAGCTGCCCGGCCCGGGCCTGCATGGCGGTCACCGCTTGTTCCAGCATGGCGGCGATGGCCTCGGGGTCGGCGGCGTACTGGCCGTAGCGGTCGAACAGGGCACGGCCGTAGGCCAGTTCCATCAGCTTCGGATCCGCCGCCAGGATCCGGACCAGGCCGGACTGCATGGCAGGGAGCAGGGCCCGGATCAGGCCCCACAGCAGCGATCCCTTCCCGGCCCCGGTCGCCCCGGCCAGCAGCAGATGCGTCCCATGCAGCCGCACCGTCCACGGCATGCCGTCCTCACGCATACCGACCACCAGGGCCCGCAGGTCCGTTACGGCGTGGATGGCCTGGCCGGAATGATGGTGGCCAGGGCGTCACGGCGAACCAGTTCCAGCACCACCGATCCGGGACGGTCAGCACGGACACGGCAGATCACCGGGCCGAAGCCGTGGGCCAGGTTTTCCGTGCGGTCAGCGAAGTCCGCCGCGCACTGGCCCGACACCAGCCGCACCGCCACCCGGTCGATGTACGGGGTGGAGGTGACCTTGCCCAGGACCGGCAGCAGGATACGGCCCTGGTACAGCGGGGCGAGGCGGCCGATCGTCATCACCGCCGCCCAGTGCCTGCAGTAATGCCAGCGGCGCCACTTGCCCAGCGCCGGGCGGCTGATGAACCGGGAAAACGACCCGGGCCACCGCTGCCGCCACACCACCAGCACCACAGCGAGCGCCAGGACCAGGGCGGCGACACCAGGCCAGCCCAGCTCGGCATAGGTGACGGCCAGGTCTGCCGCGGTGAAGTCGAGCAGCGGGTGGCGGATCCTGAACATGATCAGGGTGCGGAGCAGGCGGGCGAGCTGGACGATGACGATGATCCAGCCCGGGGTGTGGAAGACCGGGGAGCGCCACACCGGGAGGGCGAACGGGTCGGGGTTGTTGACCTGGGCGATCTGGTCCCCGGAGAACGTGGACATCCTCACGGCGCCACCCCCGCCTGGGTGTCGGCGCGGCGGGCCAGGTCGGCCAGGTACTGCCACGCCTGGGCAGCGACCTCGTGGGCTTCGGCGGTGCCGAGGTCGGCGGCGACCCGGGACAGCAGGCTGGCTTTGTGCTCGTGGTAGGCGAGCTGGTCGGCCAGGCTGGCGCCTGCCGGGAGCTGGCGGGCGTGGTCGAGCAGGTCGGAGATCTCCGCGGGGGTGACCCGGGAGGGCTGGTCAGGCATGCTAGGGGGTTCCTTCCTGGGTGGAGCTCGGGCAGGAGATGAAGGAAGCCCCGGCCGGTGCTCGCAACACTGGCCGGGGCGCTCTCCTTCATCCCGTCGGAGCAGGCCGGGTAGCGGGGGTGGTCAGGGATGGCAGGCCCCGCCAGGCGCGTTCCACCTCGGCGGCGTAGGCGGCGGCCTGGGCGGCCAGGTCCCGGGCGAACCGGACATGCCCGGCCTCTACCTGTGCGGGGAGGGTGAGCGTCACCAGCAGCCCCGGCCGGGTGGCCAGGATCGACAGCAGCGGCGTCCGGGCCGGGTATGCCTCCAATGCAACCCCGCAGCGGCCATCGACCGGGACGGTTACCGTGGTGACCCGGCGGGCGGGCATCAGGCAGCGTCCTTCGCGGGCTGGCGCACGGTCGCGGCCTTGAGGCCAGTCGCGCGGAGGGAGTAGGCCATCCGGCCCCGGTCGGTCACGTACGGGGTGACCTGCAGCCCGTCGAACTCCACCAGCTCGAACGCCTGGCGCGTCGGTGGCTGCGGTTCGCGGTCAGCCAGGATCTTCACTACCGTTTCCCGGGACCGGCCCGCGAGGTCAGGGTCCAGGTCAGAGACCCGGCACTGGAACACCCGCTTGCCGGTCACCTTGTCGATCGACGGGGTGCGGCGCTTGGTCTTCTCGTCGTAGTCCTGCGCCTCGGTGATCGAGTCCGGCACCAGGCAGCACCCGTGCGGGAACACGTCATGCATGCTCACGGTGAACCGTGTGCCATTCCGTAGGGCCATGCCCTTCCTCCTAGGATGAATGCAACCTGTCTAGGTTGGCTGTACAAGCAGAGTTGCACAGCATGGCTAGCCAAGTCAACGAGATAGGCACGTCTTGCCTAGGCAAGCTGGACAGGTTTCCCTTACTCTGAGGGCATGGCACTTGACCCAGATGACCCGCGCCCGCCGTACCAGCAGGTGGCAAACGCCCTGCGGGCTGGGATCCTGACCCGGAAGTTCGCCCCAGGCGAGAAACTCCCGTCAGGCAACGAACTCGCCCAGCGCTACAGCGTTGCCCGGATGACCGTTCAGCAGGCCATGCGGCTGCTCAAGGGTGAGGGCCTCATCGTCGCCCGCCAGGGCAGCGGCGTCTACGTCCGAGAGCGGACAGCCCGTGCGATCGCCCTGCGCCCACTCGTCGAGCGCGCCTTTGAGCAGCCGAAGGTGTCCATCGACTTCGCCGGGTTCTCCGGCGAGACCTTGCACGGCGTCATCCAGGAGCCGCTGGACAAGATCCGCCTCGGCCAGCTCGTGCCCGAGAGCATCGACATCCGCATCCTGATCCAGGACACCAGCCAGCCCTGGGCCTTCCCCTGCCGGGCGGATACCCTGGCCGACGAGCCGGGCTTCCGCCAGCGGGCCGACCAGATCACCCGGCGCCACACCGACGCCATCATGGAGTCCATCGCCGAGCTGGCCGACCTCGGGCTCGTAACCGGCGCCAGTGCCCAGGTGCGCGAGCACGCCGGGTCGGCGATGTTCAAGCTGTACATCCTCAACCGGAGCGAGGCGTTCTTCGGCTTCTACCCCATCGCCGAGCACACCGTGACCCTCAAGGGCGAGCCCGTGCCCATGTACGACCTGATGGGCAAGGACGCCACCATGTTCCACTACGAGCGCGGCGACGACCCAGCCTCCATCGGCGGCCAGTACATCGACCAGGCCCAGGCCTGGTTCGACAGCATGTGGTCCACCGTCAGCAGCCAGCGCCCGGCCGACTGAGCCCGTGTCACCGTCATCCAGCGAACTGGCCAAGCTCGCCAGCCGGACGCGGCATGTGCTGATCGACTTCGACGGCCCAGTCTGCGACATCTTCGCAGGCAAGCCCAATCGTGACGTCGCCGACGAGTTGCGCGGCGAGCTGCGCACCGCGGGCATCGACATCCCGCCTAGCGCCGCTACGCTGCGTGATCCGCTAGAGGTCTTCCGGACTGTGGCTGACCTTGGCGATAACGCCGCGATCATGGCGCAGGAGCGGCTTACACGACTCGAAATCGAGGCAGCCCGCACCGCCAGGCCAGCACCAGGCTCAGCCGAACTGATCACGACAGCCACCCAGGCAGGCCGGACCGTTACCGTCGTAACGAACAACTCCAGTGCGGCAGTCGCCGCCTACCTGGACCAGCACCAGCTGGCCGCCTATGTCGGGAAGATCGTGGGCCGTGATGACCCCGACCCGGCCCTGATGAAGCCATCCCCCTACCGGGTCCGCATCGCGGTCGGCATCCTGCGAACCGAGCCCAAGGATTGCGTGTTCATCGGCGACTCCGAAACCGACGTCCTTGCTGGCCTGCTAGGTGGTGTCGCCGTCATCGGCTATGCGAACAAGCCGGGAAAGGCCGAGTCCTTGAGCCGGGCTGGGGCGCGAGCCGTGGTCACTGACCTAACCGAGATCACCACGGTACTCCGCACTGTCCCAAGCCCCGCGTTGCCGAATTGAGCCGTTCTTAGATCAAGGCGGCGCCGCTGCGCGGCACCGCGTCCGGCGCTCCCCGCGCCGGGCTCTGGCCTTGGGAGGCCCCGCCCGGCGCACCCGCGGCGGCCGGGTCAAGGTCAAGGTCACTGCGCGATTGGCATTCGCCGACCTGGACCCGCCATCCGCTCAACAGGGACCGGCTCCCATGGGGAAGACGGGAGCAGACCAGGAATCTGCCCAGAAGGGATCTCGTGCAGCTGGCTGCCGCTCAGGGGCAAGCTGCCGGTGTCTGGTACCCAGGTGATGGCGGCGCCGCGGGTGGAGACGCCGAGCTTACGGTAGATGGCCTGGATCTGGGTCTTGATCGTGTTCGGTGACCGGCCGAGTTCGGCGGCGATCTCGCGCCGCGATAGTGACCCGCGCAGCAGCCGGAGCACTTCCATCTCGCGTTCGGTGAGCGGGTCAGGTAGCGATGCGTGTCGGCCCGGCCAGACCCGCGGAGAGCGGGCCCAGGTGATGGCGGCGCCGCGGGTGGAGACGCCGAGCTTACGGTAGATGGCCTGGATCTGGGTCTTGATCGTGTTCGGTGACCGGCCGAGTTCGGCGGCGATCTCGCGCCGCGATAGTGACCCGCGCAGCAGCCGGAGCACTTCCATCTCGCGTTCGGTGAGCGGGTCAGGTAGCGACGCGTGTCGGCCCGGCCAGACCCGCGGAGGGGGGTCCCCGTTATCCATGGGTGCTTGTACTCTCACACCGATCGCATGCACCGCGCGGGCTGAGTCTTGAAGGAACGCCGCACGAAGGCTAGTCGACTGGCAGCGGGGCAGAAGGTGCAGATCGTCGCGGCTCATGGAGCCTCCCGGTCAGCGCATTACGCTGCCGGGGTCTAGAGCAACACGAACGCCTGCAGTCTACCGGGTCCTGTTCAGGCAACCCCAGCATGACGACAGTCGAGCCGTGCCAGCATGCGGGTGGAATCGTGGGTGTCCTCCCCCGAACCCGCCGTAGGAGTATTCACGCCAGCCGGAACCTGTCCAGGGCGCCTTCGGCGTCACTTCGTGATCGGCTGCGCCGACCCTGGACAGAACCCGTCTGCCGTTAGGTTCGGCAGCAGTCGGGTTCGGGGGAGGGGTCTGGGGCCGTAGGCGATAGCCGCGAGCCTGGCCGCGTATGACCAGCACCTGGGACTGGCCGCCTGACTGGCACCTCGTGCCCGCTGTCGCCGTGCCGGGCGTCCCTGGCCATCCGGTAGCCCGGGCCCTGAACTTGAGTTACGGGGGGATACGGTAGGCAAAGATGCCGCGCAGGCTGCGGTGCGGCACGGGCGAGGAGGCCGACGTGCGGGACGACGGGCGCAGGGCCCGGATCATAGCGGCGGTCGCCGAGCGGGACGCGACGGGCGGTCCGGGGGAGCTGATGGGGCGGCTGTGCCGGTTCGCGGTGGATGAGATGAGCTTGTCGGGGTGCGCGCTGGCGCTGATGCCCGGGACCGAGTCGGCGAATCTTCTGGCCAGCGCCGGGCCGCACGCCCGTACGATCACCGACCTGCAGATGGACCTGGGCGAGGGCCCCTGCGTGCAGGCTTATATCTCTAGGCTTCCGGTCTTGCTGCCGGACCTGACCGCCGGGGAGGCGGGCCGCTGGCCCGCGTTCGCGGCGGCTGCCCTGGCGGTCGGCGTGCAGGCCGAGTTCTCTTTGCCGCTGAGTGTCGGGCGCAACGGCCTCGGCACGCTTGACCTGTGCCGCGACACGCCGGGGGTGCTGAGTGACGAGCACCTGTCGGATGCGCTCGTCGCGGCGGGTATCGCCCGTGACGCGGTGCTGTACCAGCTGTACGCGCCGGGCGGCACGGGCCTGGAGGACCTGCTGGAGGAGACAGCCTCCACCGACCGGATCGTGATCCATCAGGCGACCGGGATGATCGCCGCGCAACTGGATGAAACCGTGTCCAACGCGCTCGCGCGGCTGCGGGCGGCGGCGTTCGGGAGCGGGCGGCCGATGTATGACATTGCGCAGGACGTCGTGGAACGGCGGGTGCGGTTCGATGAATGACATCGGCGGCGAGCCGTCCGTCGGGTCTGGACGCGCATATGAGGCTGGCCGGAAGGATGGCATGGCCCGCGAGGCGGCGCTGGCCCGTGTCTTCGTACGGCTGGCGGACACGCTGGCCAGCGACTTTGACATCGTCGAGTTCCTGCACGGCCTGACCAGGGACTCGGTCGAGATCCTGGGCGCCGAGGCCGCCGGGGTGATGCTGGCCGACGGACGCGGCGGCCTGCGGCTGATGGCCTCGTCGGAGGAGCGGATGCGGCTACTGGAGCTTTTCGAGCTGCAGGGCGAGCAGGGCCCGTGCCTTGATGCGTTCACCACGGGCCGGGCGGTGCAGGCAAGCGCGGCCGACAGCCGCACCCGCTGGCCGGTTTTCGCCCCGCAGGCCTCCGAGGCGGGGTTCCAGCGGATGTGCGCCGTCCCGCTACGGGTACGGACGGACGTCATCGGCGCCCTGAACCTGTTCCGCGGCGACGACGAGCCGTTCACCGATGCTGAGATGGACCTGGCACAGGCCATGGCCGAGATGGCAGCGATCGCGCTGATCCAGGAACGGGCGCTCCGCGAGC
The DNA here is from genome assembly GCA_963834705.1 of uncultured Actinomycetes bacterium. Lineage (GTDB taxonomy): Bacteria > Actinomycetota > Actinomycetes > Streptosporangiales > Streptosporangiaceae > RYN-230. The sequence goes on along the minus strand of CAWICV010000011.1, from coordinate 5,417 downwards.
GCACCGAGCTCACCGAGCAGCTGCAAGCAGCGCTGAACAGCCGGGTGATCATCGAGCAGGCCAAGGGCATGCTCGCCGAGTACCTGACGCTGACGATGGACGACGCATTCAGGCTGCTGCGGACCTACGCCCGCAACCACAACCGTAAGCTCGCCGAAGTCGCCAGCGACCTCATTAACCACCAGCTCCCGAGCGCGGCCTTCACCAGACGACCCGGACAGCAACCCTAAGCGTGCAGCCTCGGCAAGCACCAAAGCGACCGTAACGACGCTCACGGCCACGACAGCCGTCACGACCGCGCAGACGCAAACGCGGACAGCCAACACAACGATAATCAACGGCAGCCGAACACGGCACGCAGGATCTCCTCAGACCGCGCTACCAGGTCTCACCTGCCCGAGCGCAGCGTGCCGAAGAACTCAGGCAGCGAAGCAGGACCGGACTCGTCAGCGAGCTGGCTCTCGAACAGGGTGAGCGCAGCCAGCGTGCCCGTCCCGTGCCCGATTGGACGGTGATCAGCGGCGAATCACGGTCGCTCACGGCCACGTCATAGAAGCGCCAACCTGGGATGAGCCAGGTAAGGCGGCCGGGTCCACAATCTTTGCAAGCAGGGGTCAGGGGTTCGAGTCCCCTTAGCTCCACAGGTCAGATGCCAAATTCGAAATCACGAGCATATATTCCAGGGCGAGTACAGCAGCAAAGTACAGCAACCGGGACGGCGTGGGAGGCCGCACACGCGTTCGAGTTGGGGCTTGCCCCCGGGGGCGGCGGCGCACAGGTCCCAGGTCTTGGGGCGGGGTTCCGGGCCACTGAGCAGGAAGAACGCCTTGGGAGGGCCCAGTGCCGCTTGCCCGGCGGTCAGCGGGCAGGGTGCTGAATCTGCCGTTTCAAGGCCGGCTCCTGCGGCTCAAGCAGAGGGTCAGCGAATGGCGCTATTTCCGTCACCCAGGGTGAGATTCCTCGTGACGGTTCATAGGTTCACGACGCGCATATCGCCGAGTGTGAGTGCCTGTCACCCATGCTGACCGGACAGGTGCCCGCGAGCAGATTATGCAGTTCTGGGCGTCTACGTCTCGGTCTCCTATTGACCCACTCGACGTCGGCCACACACCGGCGTTGCGCAGTACCCCTCGCGCGGCAGAGAGCAATGCGTTCAGCACACCAAGCGTTGAAGACGAATTTGGCGATCTTGACGACGCCGGTCACGGTGAAGAACCCCGTCGGAGAACCTCAGCGCTGCGCCAAAAATGGCGCGAGTGGAAAAGGCGCTGGCCGCATCCGCGGCCGCCGCACCGCCGGCGACCACTGCGGTGTCCTTAGGGAAGTCAGCTCAGATTCGTTGGGCGGTGAGGTGCTAGGGGGCCCCGCCTTCGGCCAGCACGGCCATGACCAGCTCCCGCAAGGGCCCAGTAAGGTCGTGCTCGGCGATGGCGAATTCCCGGTCGCAGGCGTGGATGAGATAGATGGTCTGATGCGGTACTGGCCGGTATGGCGGGAAAGAGTCCAGGTCGGCCTGAGCAACGAGTTCGTCCCAGCGAGCCGCGTCATCCCAGTCTGCGGTGTCCAGCGCTGTACGGCGGACGCTCCCATCCGCTGCGACCCGGGCGACCTCGACCCTCACCTGCTCAGTTCTTCCCAGGTGCCAGCCACCTTGAACTGTGCGCGCCCCGGACACCCGAGGCTCATGTGGTTCGCCCGGTCCGGCTACTCGAGAGGTCGATGCCGGGGCTGTGCCAGCGGGACGTCTGATAGCGCTCTGGTGGACGAACGGGGGTCATCAGCATCCCGTATCCAGCGGCGATTGCCCATGTTCCCGGGCCGGATGAGAGCCGGCACGCAAAGGCCCCCGTTACCCGGGGGCGAGGTCTGCGCAAGACGGAGCGGGCGGGCGCGCATTCGCCGCGATTTGGGACTCACGTCCTATGGACTCACGCCCTGTGGACTGCCGGGCTGCTGGCCGCGCTGGCCGTTCGGCCCGTCCCGTCTTGCAGCAGAAGCATACCACGCGACGTGAATGATCAACCACCCAGCGACGCGTGCCCAGTTCAGGCGGCTTGCAGATACTTCCGGTCGGTGATGACGCTGAGGCCTGCCGCCGAGTTGGTCACAAGTCAGGTCTCACGATCACAGCCAGCCGCTGCCTCCGCACAGATCCCAGGTCTTGTGGCCGGGATCCGGGCCACTGAGCAGGAAGAACGCCTTGGGAGGGCCCAGTGCCGCTTACCCGGCGGCCAGCGGGCAGTGTGCTGAATCTGCCGTTTCAAGGCCGGCTCCTGCCGCTCAAGCAGAGGGTCAACGATGGCAAGATATTTCCGTCACCCAGGGTGAGATTCCTCATGACGCTTCATACGTTCACGACGCGCATATCGCCGAGTATGCGTTTGCGGGTTGAAGTAAGACCGGTGTCGCTAGCAACGCGCAGATCTCCCATTCCGGTTGCTCTCCTGTTATGCGTCAGTCCGCCCTGGCCTGCTGCTGGTACTCCGGTCGGCCCGGGTGCCGGCGCGGGAGCTGATGTGGGCGGGGAGGATGATGCCGGGCGGCAGGGCGGGTCGGGGACGGGTTGCTGCCAGGTGGTGGCCAGCGGTAGTTCGCCGGCCCACAGGCCCAGCGCGGCATCGGGGCTGTCGCCGTCGCTGGGCGGGCCGGTGCGGATCTTCACCGAGGCCTCCTCCAGCGGCAGCGCCAGCAACCGGACCGCGGCGAGTTCCTTGCGGCTGGCCTGGCGGGCGTAGTCCCACTGGCCGGGCCTGGGGAACTGCGGCGTCGGCGGCCGTTGGCGGCCTGAGCTGGGTTCGGCGCCCCGGTCGCGGGGCTGGGCGTGGCGTGCTCCGGCAGCCCCGATACCAGCACGCCGCTCGTGGCGAGGTCATGGGCGAGCCGGGGTGTCTCGTCCCGGATTAGTCCTGGCGGGTCAGGAGGAACACCGGAAACTGCCGCGTGGTCCCGGCCTGGGCCGCGCCGAGGTCAGGGGACCCCGCGACCGGCTTCGGCCACTCCGCAACCAGCTTCGGCCAGAGCTCGGCGCGGGCGGTGCCGCCCAGTTCCTCCGCCAGGACCGTGAACGTCTGGGTGCCACCTCGACGGTGATCCTGGGGCGGGCCTTGAGGTTGTAATACCAGGTCGGGTGGGTGGGCGATCCGCCGTTGGCGGCCCAGATCGCGAACCGGCCCTCTCCCTGGGGGGAACAGGCCACCGGGGTGACGCGTTCGATCCCCGACCTGGCGCCGATGTGGTGGATGAGGATCAGCGTGGTGCCCGTCCACATCCCGCCGACGCGTCCTGGTTCGCCCGGAACTCCTTGATGATCTCGCTGTTATAGTCGCTGGCCCCGCCCGCAGCCGAGTTCGCCATGATCTCCTCCGAGACGTGTCACTGGTTGTGGTATTCGTCGTGGCGGCGCAGCCAGCTCATGGGCTGATCGCCTTCGTCGCGGCCCTTCGGAGCGCGGTCCAGGATCGCGTAGTAGCCCATCAGGAACTCCGTACCGCGGGCGTAGCTGCCGTAGCAGTGGTAGGCGGTGCCGCCCTCGCGCGCGAACGTGCTGACGCCGTGTCCCTCGGAGAAATAGCCCTCGAGGTCCGTCCCGGTCGCGGTCGCGTTCTGCGCCGTGACGAGCGGCAGGTTCTCACGCACGGCCGGCTGGTCTGTCAGCAGCTTCAGTAGCGCGAGCTCGTTCGCTTCGGGCCGCGGTGCGGCTGGGTCGTGCGTCATCGGCTCCCCGGCCGATACGCCGAAGTCGGCGTTGAAGTCGCTGTCGTGGCTGGAGGCCCAGGTGAAGCTCCAGCCCATGCGCTCGCGGTAGGTGAGCAGCTTCTCGATCGGCGCGCGCGAGACGCAGATCATCGTCACGTCGCGGGCCTTGAGGTGGGCGAGTACGCCGTTGAAGCTGTCAGCGGTCGACGAGCAGGAGGGACATCCGGCCTGGTAGCCGGGGCCGAACATGAAGTGGTAGACCACCAGCTGCGAGCGGCCGTCAAATAGCTCCGTCAGCGTCCTGGCCCCGTCTTCGGTCTGGAACGTGTACTGCTTCTCGACCGGCACCCAGGGAAGCTCCCGGCGCTGCCGGGCGAGCTCATCGCCCATCCGGGTGAGCTCCTTCTCGCGCTCCAGCAGCTTGGCGCTCGCCGCGAGCCACTCCTCACGCGTTCCGATCCGGCGACTGGTCATTGTGGTGTCTCCTTTCTATTTCCCGCAGGGTTCGAGATGGACGGAGCCGCCGATGTGACCTCACATCGGCGGCGTCAGGCCGGGAACCGACGAGGGGTCCACGATGGTCAGAAGCCCAAATGCGACGATCGTGAGTGCGAGCGGCACATCGAGGGCGGCCCTGGGGGGCAGGAGCTTCTGGGCGGTGACAAGGACGGCGATCACGGCCATCCAGCCGACGCTCATCACGCCCAGCACCACCAGCATCGCCATCAGTCCGGCACTGGAGCCCACGCAGCACAGCCCGAACCCGAAACCCGACCCGGCGGTCTCGCGGCAGCGGCGGCGGAAGTGCCGTTTGAGCGGCGTGAACTCGTAAGCCCCGGCGGCGATCGTCACCGCGCCGGCCGCGGCCGTCCCGTGCGGCCGGTAGGCCGCAACCACGACCGCACCCGCCAGGGCCCAGACCGCCAGGTAAGGCCCGGCGAACAGCGGCACCGTGCGCGCACCACCGGCGCGGGCGGCTCGCGCCACGGCCGGAGCCGCGCCCGGGAGCATCATCGCCGCCATCATCGCCATCCACACCGCGGCGAAGAACGCGAACGAGCCGAGCCGGGTCGCCACCCCCATGTCCATCCCGGTCATCTGCCGGACCGAGACCACCCAGCACGCGGCGGCCAGCCCAAGCGTCACCGTCAGCGCGGCCGCCGCGGTCGTCCTAGCGGCCGTCATGGCGGGGTGCCGAGGTCGTCAGAGCGTCCGGCTGCCAGGCGTGGCCACTGGGCGATGGGGCGCCCGCCCGGCCACGCTGGTACCGGTGGCCACGTCGGCGAGCCGCCGTCAGTCCGCGTGATGGTGCACCGTTGCGGCCAGCCGGGGGGCGAGTCCTCCCAGCTCTCCTGGCGCCCGTACACGGTGAGGTCCATCAGCGCGTAGCTGTAGTCCATGGCGTCGGCGCCGCGGCGTTTGGTCCAGTAGGTTTCGAAGACGCGGTCGCCGTCCCGCACGTAGCACACCAGGTGGAACAGGCCGATCTGGCGCCCAACCAGGAGCTGGTTGACGGAGTCCTGGGCGGAGTACCACGGCACGTCCCAGCCCATGAAGTCCCGGTACCGGGCGCTCTCGGCGTAGGGCCCCTGACACAAGACCGCGAAGGTGATGCCGCGAGAATGCAGGTAGGACAGCTCGGTGACCTGGGTGGTGACCCACGTGCAGCCTTCGCACTGCTCCGCTGCGAGATGGCCGGGCCACCACATGAAGTAGTAGGC
>CAWICV010000010.1:0-105395 GCA_963834705.1 uncultured Actinomycetes bacterium | reverse complement strand
TGCAGGCGGCCATGGCCAGCAGCCGCTGGCTGATGCGGGCGTAGAGGCCCGCCGGGGTGCGGCCGCCGTGGCGTTCCAGGTCGAGCTGGCCTTTGAGGGTGTCGTGGACGGACTCGATCCACTGGCGGATCCACCCGATGGACCCGTGGCGGGGCGCCTCGTCGCGGCGGTCGGGGCGGATCAGGTGCCTCGTGTATCTGGTGGTGAGCAGGTCCTCGAAGTCGCGGCCGGCGAAGCCCTTGTCCCCGATCAGGGTCAGCCCGGGGCGCAGCGCCCCGGTGCGGGCGGCGTCCGCGAGCAGTTCCGCGGCCACTTCGCGTTCCCCGATCTTCGGGCTGGCCAGGCACCAGGCCACGGGCATCCCGTCCGGCGTGGTGATCAGGTACAGCTTCAGGCCCCAGTACCAGCGCGAATGCGCCGCGCAGTACCCGTACCCGGCCCATCCGGCCAGCTCGGACCGCTTCACGGTCTCCCGCGAAGTGCCGCACGGCACCGGGGTCGCGTCGATCAGCCGGACCTGGTCGTGCCAGGAGGGGGCTTCGCGGGCCAGGTAGTCCATCACCGCGGCCAGCAGCGGCCCGGCTGCCTTGAGCCGCTTGTGGTAGCCAGGCTGCTTGGGCAGGTAGGGGAACAGGTGCCCCAGCCGCCCGTAGCACAGCCGCAGCCAGTGGTGCTCCGACCGGGCACCCAGCAGGACCTGCGCCACGGCCAGGCAGGCCAGTTCGGCGTCCGAGAGCTTCTTCGGCCGGCCCGGCCGGCGCTGGGCGGAGGGGATCACATGATCGTCGATCAGCACATACAGTGCCGTCAGGAGGGTGTCGAGGTCTGCAGTCACGAGCGACCATCGATGCCCTCCCCCCATTCCATGATCAACCCGACACGCCGGACCCACCCGGATTGGGAATCACTCATCTAGACGACGGACGAGACGGGCAATTACTGGCGGTATTCAGATCCGCCTATTATGAGCGGCCTCGCCCAGCAGAGCCCAACCCTTTCGAGCCGCCCAGATCGGCTTCCATTGACAGACGGCCTGCCGTTGTTTGCAAGCAGGGGATCAGGGATTTGAGTCCCCTTAGCTCCTCTATGTGGTGGCGCAAGACATCGGAATGACCCGAACCCGCGACGCGCCCCTTCGCCAGGTAAGCATGCGTAGTGCCGAGCTCTCCTTTATGGCTTGGGGCCGGGCCCGGCGGCCCGGCCCCAAAGCTACTTGGTGTCACCCGATGGCGATCGATACCTCATCGAGTTCCCCGTTGTACCAGTCGCTGCTGGGGTGAGCGCCGACATCTGCGGCGGAGGTATTGGAAATTGACCCGACAACCGCATTCGTGGTGGCCACTACGGTGCCGTCGATTATGGTCTGGATCTGACTGGCCGTCTTGGTGCACTGGACATGATGCCAGGCTCCGTTATTGAGGCCTGAGCCGCCGGAGGCGCTGCTCCGACTGGTCGAACCTTGGAAGGTGCACTTGATCTGCCCCGAGGGAAGGAGCTCCACCTTGTAGTCCTCGGTGGGGTAGTCTCCCTTGCGCACCAAGTCGTAATCGCCCGTTTTTGGCAGGTGTGTGGTTTTGAGGTAAAAGGAGATGGAGATGTTGGCCGTGCCGGGGTTGAGTGACGAAGAATTCGGAGCTTCGGCGTAGGAGGACTTGCCGTTGAAAGTATAGGCGTTGCCAGACACTCCAGCAGCTCCTGGTGTCACGTTGTGGGTTGTCCCGTTGTTCCCGTGGCCCGACGAGTCATACATGAGTGTCCCGGACTTGTTATTCATGTGCCACAGCGCAACGACCGTGCTCGCTGACGCCACACCCGCCGGAAGAAGCGCTATCACACCGAGTACAGCCAACCCGATGAGGGGCGCCGCCAATGCACGGCGTACCAACCTAGGCATGTAACCGTCCCTTTCTGCCGCCTGCTAGCACAGGGCCGGAATCCCGTGCTCGAGCTAAGGTTCCGCGTGTCATGCTGCGCGAAGGCGGACAAGACCGACAATCCGATGGTTTCTAGACGCCCGGCAGGCCCTCGCGGTTCACAGACTTCTAGCGCGGATGCAGAGTCGGCACAGGCTGTGACCGAGCCAACCCATTTGGCTGCTGGGCCGGTCGCCGATGTGGTCATCAACAACGGCGAGGTCACCTCCGCCGACCCGGAAAGCTTCGGCGCCGACGCGTACTGCCATGTCTTCCGCACCGGCCAGGACGACGATCCTGGGTAACGTCATGCGGTGTAGTCGGCCTCGCTGTACCGGACCAGGTAGACCGTCGCCATGCCCCATTCCTACCGTCCGGTGCCGGTCAAGATCCGCTACTGCCGCCAAGACCAAAACCAGCTACGGACACGAGATGACGGGCCTGGACATCGGGCCAGTGGGTAGCTACGAGAGGACGGCCCTGGACGACTTGCCCATGCCTACGAATCTGAGGCGCCGGAGGAGAGCAGGACTGGGGCACCAACGTACAGTGTGCCTGCGCGGCAGGCCGGTGACGCGCCGCAAGAAGACATCAGCCGCGCCCGAGGCGACCGGGTAGGCGGCCTGATCTGGCCCGGTGACCACTGGCGGTTCGACCCGAGACGGGCGGGGCCCGGCAAGGTAGCAGGCATTCAGTTCCAGCAGGCCGCCGATGCGCTTGAACCGGCGGGTGTTCTTCCCCGAGCCCAGTTTCCCGTCACGGTCTTGGACCGCCCACACTCGGTCGCCGAGCCGGCCGCGGTCATCGGCCTAGCTCGCCTCGACTTGCTCGCCACCCAGCGACTTGACCGGATACCGCCACACCTGGTCCACGACCGGCCGACCCCGCGCATTCACCTGAACGACCCTAGGAGCAATCGCGGTCAGTGGGAGCCAAGGTAGGGCCCGGACCGAGACCCGAGCCCTAGCCGATCGAGCACGCCGAGCCGGTGGGACGTACCCTGCGGTTGGTCACGTTCAGAGCACTGGAAGGGGCCGGATGGACGAGCCTGAGCGGCGGCGCAGGGAGTTCATCCGCGCGCATCATCCTGACCGGGGCGGTGATCCTGATGCCTTCGTTGCCGGGCTGCGCCGCTTCGATGGGGAACGGCAACCGGCCGGGCCGGAGCCGCTCCCCCGGGTGATCGTGGTCGCCCGCCACGCATGGCCTGTACGCCTGATAGCCGCGGTGGCCAGGCGGTTGCATGCTGGTAGGAGGGTTCCCCGGGTGCGATAGCCGGGCTCGGCTTGTCCTGACCGCCGCTTTGCTGGTTAATGACGGTCGTCGTCGGCCAGGATGTCATCGACGGTGACATTGACGGTGATGGTCTTCAGGCCGAGGTTCTCCCGCAGGCTGGCGATGACGCGCCGCTGAACTTCGCGGCCCACTTCGTGCACCGGGTCGCCGTAGCTGACGGCAATGGCCAGGTCCACCACCGCGGTGCGGCCGAGCACGCCAACAGCGGCGTGCGGGTGGCGGTGGCCGAAAGTGGCCCGTTCGGTGAGCGCGGCTAGCCTGCCCTGAGTGGTGCGGCCCAGGGCGACTCGGACACCGGGCACCATGCGCGCGACGTCACGGGCTAGAGCGGCGACAATGCGCGCGGCAATCCGGACGACACCGAGGTCAGTAATCTGCAGTGTGTACCAGACGTCGCGGACCAGAACCCGGATTTGGCTCATGACGGCTGCGGTCAGGCCGGGCGGGGCAGGCACGGGAACACTTGCCAGTTCGGTTACCGGGCCCCATATGGCGGTGAACTCTGCGATGGCGGCCTGGCAGTGCACGCATTCACGCTGGTGAGGATCTAGCTCAGCACCGCGGCCGTCGGCGACCTGTTCGAGTACAAGGTCAACCTCAGCCCCGCAGGCGAGCGCGGCTGACGTCAGCAGGAGGCGGCCCTGCTCGCGGTCCGGCGACGGTCCGCTCACGAACCGGTCACCTCCACTCTCCGAGCTTGGTTCCCAGCGTGCGCCTGGCCCGGAACAGATGGCTACGGACCGCAGGAACGCTGCTGTGCATCACGTCAGCTACCTCAGCGTAAGACAGCCCTTCGAAGTGATGCAGCACCACCGCTGCCCGCTGCGGGAAAGGCAGCGCCGCCAGAGCGTCGGTGACCGCGTCAACAGCGATGTTGCGCTCGGCTTGGGCTGCGGGTTCCGCGCTGGGATCCGCCACGTCGGCGAGGGCATCCAGCGAGCCAGCATCGCGGCGCCGGGTGAGCTTGTTGAGCGCGCGACGGGTGACGATCTGGTACAGCCAGGTCCGGAACGACGATTCGGCCCGGAAGCGATCCAGATTCTGCCACGCCCCGATCAGCGCCTCCTGGGCCAGGTCCTGTGCGTCGTGGTGATCGCCGCACAGCCGCAGTGCCACCCGGTAGGCCATCGCGGAATGCCGCTGCACGAGCAACTCATAGGCATCCACATAGCCTTCCCGGGCACGGGCAACCAGATAGGCGACACTCACCCCGGCCCTAGATTCCATTACCCCGCCATCGACTCGTCACCCGTGCGAGTCGACCTGCCACCGCCTGGCGAGCGTAAACAGAGCGGGGCTGAACCCGCAACCCGGACCACTTCGCATCCCCGGCATCCGTGACCGCTCAGGACTACGCATAAATTATGCGACGATCCCGCCGACGTGGTGTCTAACTATCTGGAAGCCCGTGCGATCACTATCGCCCGAGCGTGTGTCACTGTCTGTGAACAGAAACCATGATTAAGGAGCTGTAAGATGACGCAGCCTGCCTCCCCCGGGACTGGTGGCCAGGTCACCGGGACGACCACGAGTACAACCGCCAGCCCGGCGACCCGCAACCGGCTGGCCACCGACGAGGGGCAGATCTCCGTCGCCGAGGGTGTCGTCCAGAAGATCGCGGGGAAGGCGTGCCGGGAGATCGGCGGAGTGCACGCGATGGGCACCAGCGGTAGCCGCGTGTTCGGGTCGATCCGCGAGCGCATCCCGGGCAGTGCGGGCCCCAACTTCTCCCAGGGCGTCGGCGTTGAAGTTGGCGAGACCGAGGCGGCTGTCGATCTCGATATCGTGGTGGAATACGGGGTCAGCATCGCTGAGCTGGGGCGCAGCATCCAGCGCAATGTCAAGCAGGCCGTGGAGCGGATGACCGGCCTGCATGTGGTCGAGGTTAACGTCGCCGTGGACGACGTATACCTGCCCGGCGATGACGGCCAGGACACCGCCCCGTCCCGGGTGTCATGACCACTCCACCTATCAGCGGGATGCCCGGGCACGCGGTCATCGACGATGTTGACGTTGACGCCGTCGCCGCGGCGGCCCTGGCATGCGTGGGCGTTGCTGGGCTGGACAGTGGCCAGTTCGGTGAGGTCGCCTCGTACCTGCCCGGCCGCAAGGTTCCGGGCGTCGTGGTCAGCGGGGGCCGGGTACTAGTTCAGATCCGCTCCCAGTGGGGCATCCCCGCCCCGGACCTGGCCGCGCTGATCACCACGGTGCTGGCGCCTCTGACCGGGCGCAAGCCCGTGGATGTGGTCGTTGCCGACATCGATGACCCACCCAGCAGGCCATCATTCCGCAACCCCGCTGACCGGCCCGGTTCAGCGCCGGCACTTCCGGGCGGAGCGGCGGGGAACTTCCGCAACCTTCCTAATCCTGGATGTGAGTCGTGAACCGTACCGCGCTGGCTACCGTCACCGGGCTGATCCTGGGCCTGGCCCTGGTGTTTGGGAATTTCGGCGACATGCTGATCGTGGCTCTGCTCGGCGCCATCGGTTACGGCATCGCCAAGATCCTCGACGGTGAGATGGACGTCGCCGGATGGCTATCACGCGGCCGAAGCCGATGAGCGGCGGCACCGACCTCGAGCCGGTCGCACGATCTGGCCGCAACGAACTGGGCACCATCGTCATCGCCGACGGTGTCGTCACGAAGATCGTCGCACAAGCGGCCACCGAGAATCCCGACGCCGGAGCCGCAGCTGCGCGGATGCTGGGCCGGGCCGTCCCGGCAGCAAATCGCCTGCCTGGCGTGCGCGGCACGGATCTGGATGCACTGCCCAAAACCACTGTGGACGTAGATGGCTCAAAGGCCTTTGTGAGCCTGGAGATCAGCGTCCGCTGACCAGCGTCCGTGCAAGAGGTCACCGGGCAGGTCCGCAGGCACGTCCGGGGCCGGGTCCGCGAACTCGCCGGGCTGGACGTGGAGGAAGTGCACATCGTCGTTGCTGACCTGGCCACTGACATCAGCCCGCCACCCCGCGTCCATTGAGGAAGAACTGATGCGCCTGCTCAACCGGCCACTAGCCTTCATCCTCGCCGCCGCCCTGGCCGCCGCCAGCGTCATCCTGATCGTCGAGGTCATCGAGTTCGCCGTGCATTCCGGCCCGGCAGTGGTGCACTGGACCACCTGGTATCACTGGGCCCACACCACCAAGTGGAATGCTCAGGTCATCCGTGTCTGGTCCGCGATCCTGATCCTCATCGGCGTGCTCATCCTCGCCCTGGAACTCAAACCCCCGCGCATCACCCGGCTGCGGCTGCGTTCTGACGACCAGGCCACCGACGCCGCCCTGACCCGCAGTGGCCTCGCTGGGACCCTGCGCGCCGCCGCCACCGACATCGATGGGATCAGCGGCGCCGATGTCACCGTCCGCCGCCGCCGCGCCCGCGTCGCCGCGAAGTCGGCCGCGCGCGGCCGCGCCGTCGCGGACTCGCTCAGACAGCCCGTCACACAGGCGGTGGGCGACCGTCTTACTTCCCTCGACCTGCAGCACCCACCACGCTTGAAGGTGCGCGTGAGTACCCGGAGACGCTGATGCACGCCGACCGCACGAATCGCACCATGCTCACCCTGTTCGGCCTGCTGGTTCTGCTGGCCGGGGCAGCTGGCATGGCCGCATCCGTGGGCGCATTTGGTACCGTTTTCTCCCGGCGTACCCTGTTCGACAACCGTGTCAGTGCCTACATCGGCGAGCACGGAACCTGGGTCTGGGCGGCCGCCGCCTTCATCTGCCTGCTCATCGCTCTTGCCGCGCTGCGCTGGATTCTGGCCCTGCTGGTCTCTACCGACCGGGCCGGCGACATCACCGTCCCCGGCAGCAAGGACCAGGGCACCACCAAAATGCGTCCAGCCGCCCTCACTGGCGCGCTCACCCGGGAAATCGGCACCTACCACGGCGTTGATGACGCTAAAGGCCGGGTGATCGGTGACGCGGGCAACCCGGAAATCGTGCTTAGCGTCACGGCCAAGCAGACAGCTGAACTGCCCGCGCTACGCCGCCGCGTCGAAACCGAAGCCCTCGCGCACGCTCGGCAAGCCCTCGGCAACCCTGCCCTGCCCATCCAGTTCGATCTCGACGTCAGCCGCCATCACTGATCTCAGTGTGGTTGCCAAATCACTGGCGGCCGCTGGTCCTGGCGTCGATCGGCCAGAGCCTGACAGTCAGCCAGGCTGATGGTGTGAGTCAGATCGGTTTGGTTGTCATGGGAGGTCCAGCGGTCACACTGGCAGCGTAACCCCGCTGCCACCCTTGACGTCAGGACAGCCTGACGTCAAGGGTTGGGCTATGACGACACCGGCCAGTATCGAGCGCCAGCACACCCTCGCCACCGCCGTCGCCCGCTATGACGAATTGCGCATGCGGGACCTTCTCGCCCCAGGCGCTGCGGACCTGCCAGCAGATGAGCCGGAGCCAGGGCCGCTGTCACGGCAAGAGGCCCTGGAACTGCTTGCCCTCAGCGAGGTGATCACACGCAAGGCCGCCTACGGCCGCCAGTTCACGGTGCGGTCTGCACGTGCAGCGGGTGCCTCGTGGACACAAATTGGTGCTGCCCTGGGCACCACCAAGCAATCCGCATGGGAGGCCCACAGCCGGTGGATCGACCAGCAGGCAAGTATGCGCAGTGCCTACGGCCACCAGAGCATGGATAGTCAGCAGGCCGCGGCAACCCGCGCACTAGCAGGTAACCCAGACAACGGATCCCACCTAACGCATCGGAGGTCACCGCCATGAACTTCAAGGGCGAGCAGACCGCATTTGTCTACAGGACCTACATCCAGGAGACTCCTGAGCGCGTATGGCAGGGCCTCACCGACCCTGCGTTGATGAAACGCTACTGGCGGCACCAGACGGCTGGTCCGAAGACGTTCCATTCGGACTGGAAGAAGGGGTCCACCTACGAGATGGCGCACGACGAGGTCGGGCTCGTTGTGAGCGGCCCCGACCAGGTCATCCTCGAGTCCCATCCGCCCCGCCGACTGGCCTATACGTGGCACACGATCACCCCTGAGTGGGCCGCGGCGGTCGGCATGGACGAGGCGACCGCTGCGACCTGGCGCGCCGAAGCCCGCTCCAAGGTCGCCTTCGACATCGAGGACGTCGGCCACGGTGCCGTCAAGCTGACCGTGACCCACGACGGCTTCGCGCCGGGCAGCGCAGTGCTGCCGGCCATCTCTGAGGGGTGGCCCGCCGTCCTGGCCAGCCTCAAGACCCTGCTTGAGACGGGGTCGTCCTTGCGCACCTCGTGAACGGATCCCTGATTACGCAGGCACGTCCTCAAGGCGTTCGAAGAATGGGATGAGCTGGTCGAAGCCGACGATTTCCAGGGCGCGCCGGACGGCCGAGTGGTTGGGCACGACGATGTAGAGGGCGCTCGAATTGCGGAGCGTCTCTATCGCGGCCATTCCCGCGCTGTCGATGTACTGCACGTCATCGAAGGCGAGGATGAGGGGATGCTCCGCCGCCTCGGCGGCGAGCGGCAGCAGGGTCTCGGCGGCGGTCGAGGAGTCGATGTCGCCATGCAGGCGAGCGAACATCTTCCCCATCGACCAGCGCGGCAGCCGCCCGCTCCCCCGGTCGGGCAACTCCGCGTCCTGGGAAGCTCGGGCATCTGATGCGGGTTGGGGGCCGGCCACACACTAGCCCCTCACTCACCCGGCAGCTACCCGCCGTCTGGAGCAGTGGTGTGGTGACCTGGCGGCTGCGGCGTGCCCAGTTCGCGCGGCGGGATATGCACGGCGATCTCGCCGCCAAGCCGGAAGCCTGTGCAGAGGCCGAGGTGGTCACCGCTCCAGAAGCGGCCTGCGTCATACCAGTTCGTATGCCGTGTGCTGGCCAGCAATCCCATGGCCTGGTAAGTCACGGCCAGCACCTCCGCGCAGTAGGCGGTCTCCAGGCCGGTGTCGCGTGCCTGGTGCCTGAGCGCCGGGGCCCGGCCAAGCAGCCACCGCGACGCGAGCTGGGCGGTGGAGGGGAACGGGGTGCCATCCAGCCGGGCGATCGTGTGCAGCACGGCATCCTCCATCTCCTGGGTGGCCGGAGGGTCCAGTTGGCGCAGCCATACCCGCTGGCCATACCTATGCACCCAGATGAGGATGGCTTCGCGCAGGTCATGGAGCTGGACCCCGCGTTGCCGGGCACCGGTCCACACGTCGGGCAGGGAACGGCCGAGCTCGGCATGCCACATCAGCGGCGGCAGGTCCTCCACGACCACGGACATGCCCACGTGATTGACCGGGCTGTTGGTGGCCACCTGGATCGCACGGTCGGCCATGGTCCGCCCCCGGAACAGCCACACATCACCGGTGCGGGCCAGATCCACGGCTTCCTCCAGGGTGACGCTCGCGGCAGGCACGCTTTAGCCTATGCAGATGCGCTGGCCGAAAGTGCTGGGACTGGCCGCCTTCGCAGGCGTAGCCGCCACCGGTGTGGTGATCGTCCGCGCCGAACGGCGCCGCCGCGCCTACACCCCGGACGAAGTCCGGGAACGGCTGCGCGCCCGGCTCCCCGAAACACCCGCGACCGGCCCTACCACGCCTGACTCCCGGCCCAAGAACCAGCGGGTTGCTGAACCATGACGGACTCGCGGTTGAGGGCGTTGATGAAGGCGATTGCGCACACCAGGGCGGCGAACTGGTCCTCGTCGTAGTGCTTGGCGGCATTCGCCCAGGGCTCGTCCGTGACACCACCGGCTGAGTCAGCGATGCGGGTGCCCTGCTCCGCCAACTCCAGGCGGCGCGCTTCGGTGTTTCAGGGCCTAGTGGACAGCAGCCTGGTCAGCTGGATGCACGAACACAAACTGATCATCCTGGCCTGGACCGTCAACGACAGCCAGCGCTTCAACCAGCTGGTACGCCTCGGGGTGGATGGCATCACCACGGCCAACTTGGCCATACTCCGGGCCCTTGGGTGATCGAAGGGCCCGCGCATCTGCAGAGCTAACGGGAATCATCGGGTTGGCCGCACCGTGCGATTATGGCCCAGGCCAGGTGTTTTGCCAGGGCCACCGGGGCGTTTCGGTGGCCCGGACAGGGGGGCCAGGGGGGTGAGTCCAGGCATCCACGAAACCGCCGCCGGTGGCTGATGCGGCTGGCGCGGCAGTGCCGAACTCAGGTGGCGGCAGCCTCGGGCCCGGCTGCTAAGGCCGGGCTGCGCGCTGCTGACGTGATCACCAAGTTTGACGGCGAGCCCGCGGCCAGCCACGTTCAACTGCAGGAGCTGACCTTGGCCAAAGCCCGGTGTCACCGTGTTCATCGGCTACACCCGGGATGGCCAGGCGGCAACGGTGACCGTGACGCTGGCCGCCCAACCGTGAACTAGCTCGCCCCGTGGGACTCGTGTCTTCATCGCTGGGCTGGTGTGATGGTCTGCGGAGGCCACGACGCAGCTGGAGGCTGGAGTGCTCGGAAACGGCGAATCAATGGATACCCTGGCGGTCCATGGCGGGGAACGCCGGCCTGGTCCTGACGGCTCGGTGGTTTTCCCGATCTATCAGGGCACGGTGTACGAGGTCGAGCCGGGCACCGACTACCACGACCTGAAGTACATCCGGCTGAACTCGACGCCGTCCCAGCAATACCTGCATGACAAGCTCGCAGCGATCGAGGGGGCCGAGGCCGCGGTGGCCACCGCATCCGGGATGGCAGCCGTGACGACGATCCTGCTCAGCCTCATGCGTGCCGGAGATCACCTTCTGGCCAGCGACTGCTTGTATGGCGGGACACACGACTTCCTGACCGGTCACGCGGCCGACCTGGGCTGGACCTATAGCTTCGTGGACGCGGGGCGGCCGGAGAGCTGGGCGGCCGCGCGCACCGACCGGACCAAGGTATTTCTCATTGAGACGATCACCAATCCGCTGATGCGGGTCGGGTTGCTGGATCAGGTGGCTAATTTCGGGCGGCGCGAGGGAATCGTCACCGTCATCGACAACACCTTCGCCTCCCCGGTGAACTTCCGCCCCCTCCAAGCTGGCTTCGACGTGGTCTTCCACAGCGCGACCAAATACCTGGGCGGCCACTCGGACCTGGTCGCCGGTGCGGTGATGGGCCGCGCCGACCTGGTCGAACGGGTGCGCAAGACACTCAACCACTTCGGTGGATCCCTCGATCCGCACACCGGCTTCCTCCTGGCCCGGGGCATCAAGACTCTCGCGCTGCGAGTGCAGGCACAGAACGCCAACGCGCTGGCGCTGGCCCGGTTCCTGGAGGACCATCCCGCGGTCGCCGCGGTGAACTACGCCGGGCTGGCGTCTCATCCCGATCATGCCCACGCGCAGAAGCTGCTGTCCGGGTTCGGCGGCATGCTGAGCCTGCGGCTGCATGGAGGCGAGCACGCCGCGCAAGCTCTGCTGGATGCGGTGACCCTGGCCTACTCGGCGCCCAGCCTCGGCGGAGTGGAAACGCTTATCACCCGGCCGGTCGCTACGTCACACGCGGGCATGAGCGTCCAGGACCGGGACCGCCTCGGCATCACCGCAGACATGATCCGGATCAGCTCGGGCATCGAGGGAACCCAGGATCTGATCGGCGACTTCGCCCAGGCGCTGGACAAGGTCAGCGTCTAGCTGCGCGGCCTCTCGTGAACTCCGTCGAGTTGCCTGCCGCCAGCACACCACGGTCCGGGCAGCAGCGCGGCGCACAGCGAAGCGCTATGCCCACCCAGGAACCCGGCGGCCCCTGACTTCGCCGCCGGGCTCCGCTAACCGGGCTCGCCGCGCAGCTTGCGCCGGCTGACGACCACAATGTCCGCGATAGCGACCGCGGCCAGGAACGCGAGCACCCCGGCGATCACCGGTTCGCTGACCAGAATGAGGAACGCGGCGGCGCCAAGCCCGCAGATGACCAGCCCAAAAACGGCCAGGATCAACCGGAGGGTAAGCGCGCTGCGGGCTGGCGGCGCGCCAGCGAGCCCGGCGGTCGGGTCGTGGTAATCCTCGCGGGCCAGCTCTTCGCGGGACCGGGAACGATGTCTGTCCGGCATGATCATGCTCTCCGGGGGCGGGGTGCGGGCCGAGCCCGCGCCCCCACCGGCTAGCTACTTCTGCGCCTGGAACATCCAGTGCATCTTCTCCAGCTCGTGGAGGATGTCTTCCAGCAGGTTCTCGGTGACCGGGTCGGCTTCCTCGACGGAGGAGAGCCGCTCCCGGAACCGCTGGCTCATCCCGGCCAGGATTGCGGTGAAGGTGCTGACGACCGACTCGTCCTTGACGTAGCCGTCGCCAAGCTGGCTGATCTGGGTGTCCTGAGCGACCGTCGCTGCCCGGCCGTCAGGATTCACCCCGATGGCGATCGCGCGCTCGGCCATGATGTCCATCTGTGCCCGGGCCAGCGCGACCACCTCGTCGAGCTGCAGATGCAGCGACCGGAAGTTACGCCCAGTCAGATTCCAGTGCGCCTGCTTTGCGACGAGGGACAGGTCGATGAGGTCAACCAGCGAGGCCTGCAGAGCCTCACCGGTGACCTTCCGTGCCTCATCCGCCAGCGGGCTCGTAACCGTGGCCATGAGCCTCCTCCCGTGTTCTCGGTGTTTTCCTTGCGGGCCGGGCGCTACCCAGCAGCAAGACCGGCTAACGGGGAGCACGCAATACAGAATGTTTTAGCCTGCCAGACCGGGTACATCGAACACATGAGCGATAACGATGTACCGATCAGCGAGGCGGCGATCAAGGACCCTAACGATTGGAAGACCGGCGACGAGCCTGAGACCGCTGCCCAGCGGTCTTACCTCGAAACTCTGTCGCGGGAGGCCCGGGAAGAGCCTCCAGAGCCGCTGACGAAAGCAGACGCGGCCAAGCGCATCGAGCAGTTGCAGGAACGCACCGGCCGGGGCCAGGGCTCTTAGCGGCCAGCGGCGGGGCTCTTAGCGGCCGGGGCTCTTAGCGGTCAAAGGACGGTGGTCGTCCCAGGGCCTCGCACCGTGTTTGCGGCCAGGCTGGCCGGGCAGCGGCCCCGGTGCCGGGCGGTTGTCAAGCCAGTTGCCGGTGTCCGCAGTCCCCTCGCCGGAGGACTGCTGCCATAGAAAGCGCGAGGTCTGCCCATGGGGATCGCGGAGTCGGTCAGTGCGGTGATGTGGGCGCGCAAGCGCCAGCCAGAAGCGGTGGCTTACGGAGTGGCCCTCGGGCACGAGCGGTTCGGCCCGCAAGAGCTGCTGGACCAGGCCGTCCAGGCGGAACAGGCCGGATTCGACCTGGTCTGCTGCAGCGACCACCTGACGCCCTGGTGGGATCCGGCCCAGGGACCCCCGGCGCACTGCGCGAACGCGTGGGTTTGGCTGGGTGCGGCCGGTCAGGCCACCTCGAAAGTCTCCGTGGGACCCGCGGTGAGCGCCATCGTGCACAGATACAACCCGGTCGTGATGGCGCAGCAGGCGGCGACGCTTGAGCTGATGAATCCGGGACGCGCATTCCTGGCCGTCGGCTCGGGCGAGGCGATGAACGAAGTCCCGGCTGGGCTGGACTGGCCGCCGCCAGGCGAGCAACTGGCCCGGACCGAAGAGGCGCTAAGCATCATCACCGGCCTCCTCGACGGCGAGACGGTCAGCCGCGAAGGGCGGTTCTTCCGGGCTGACCGCGCCCGCCTGTACGACCTGCCGCCGCGGCGGGTGCCGGTCTACATGTCGGCCTTCGGCCCGCGGGCCGCCGCGATCGCCGGGCGGCTCGCGGACGGCGTCTGGACCCTGGCTCACCCGGTGAAGGCGCCGAAAGTGATCGCTGCCTACCGCAAGGCGGCGCAGCAGGCGGGCCGGGAACCCGGCGAAATCATCTTGCAGGGCCTGGCCGCCGCCGCGGACAGCGACGAAGTCGCGCTGGCATCGTCACGGGAGTGGAAGGCCACCCTGGCCGACGAGAGCTACGCTGCGGACATCTCGGATCCGGCCCAGGTCGGCCAGGTGGGAGAGAGCATCTCGGACCGCAAGTACAAGATGATGGCGATCTTGTCCGCCAACCCGGCCGTTCACGTCCGCCAGATCAAGGCCATGCAGGCCATGGGGGCTACCGCGGTCGTCGTGATGAATGTCTCCGGTGCCGATCCGATGGGCACCTTGCGCTTGTATGGCGAGCATGTGCTCCCGCAGTTGCGGCAGTAGGCAGGGACCCCGGTGCCTCCGGATGGTTTCCTCAGCCGGTGGTGCCGCGCCCCACGTGGCCTTCGGCGTGGCCGCTTACGCCACCCTGCGGGCCACGACCCGGCGTTAGCCCTAAGTACACGACCCGGCGTTAGCCCCAAGTAAAGGAGGTTTGCGTGACTTTCCAGCCGCGCCGTGCCATCGTGACGGCCTCAGACTCAGGGATCGGCCGTGCCACCGCGGTCGCGCTGGCCGCCGCGGGAATGGACGTGGGCGTCACATGGCATTCCGATGAGGCAGGCGCGCAGGACACCGCCGCCGAGGTCCGGCAGGCGGGGGGCAAGGCAGAGATCAGCCGCCTGGACACCGCCGACCTCGCCGGCTGCGGTGGTGTCATCGACGAGCTGGCTGACCGGCTCGGCGGCGTGGACGTGTTCGTCAACAACGCGGGAACCGGATCGGCCACGCCGGCCCTGGAGATGCCGCTCGAGGAGTGGCGGCACGTGCTGGCGACGGATCTCGACGGCGCGTTCGCCTGCCTGCAGCGTGCCGCCCGCCGCATGGTCAGCAGCGGAACCGGAGGCCGGCTGATCGCCGTCACCAGCGTGCACGAACATCAGCCCCGGGTGGGCTCGGCGGCCTACGACGCGGCCAAGCATGGCCTGGGCGGGCTGATGAAGACGCTGGCTCTGGAACTTGGCCAATATGGCATCACCGCCAATTGTGTCGCCCCCGGCGAAATCGCCACCCCGATGACCGGTCAGGAAGACGAGGATCCGCACGCCAAGCACCGGCCGGGTGTGCCACTGGGCCGGCCGGGCGACGCCAGGGAGATAGCGGCAGTGATCGCGTTCCTGGCCTCCGCCCAGGCCTCCTACGTCACCGGCGCCAGCTGGCCCGTCGATGGCGGCATGCTGCAAATGGGACCACAGGCCGGATCGCACATCACCACCGATGAGTGGCGGACCCCGTAGCCGCGGCGCCCATATCGCGGCCGTGCTGCTAGCCGGCGGCGAGGCACCGCCGGGCCAGGACGTCCGGTGCGGACAGTGACTGGCCACCAGGCCCGGATCGGGTTCGCCGGGACCGGTCGCATGGGCCTGCCGATGTGCGCGGCGCTGGCCCGGGCCGGATATGAGGTCGTCGCGACCGACAAACGCGGTGACCGGAAGGCCTCCGTCCTGGCGTGCGGGGCGGGGTGGCAGGACTCGCCAGCACAGGCAGCCGCCACCGCGGATGTCCTGATCACCATGTTGCCGGGCCCAGCGGAGGTCCAGACGGCGATGGCAGGTGCGGCCATGACAGGTGAGGGGGGTGCGCTGGGTGCCCTGGCGGCCGGAGCGACCTGGATCGACATGACCAGCAACTCACCGTCGGCCGTCCGGCCCCTCCGTGAGCAGGCTCTCGCACAAGGGGTGGCGGTCCTGGAGGCGCCGGTCGGCGGCGGAGTCCAGGCCGCCGAGGAAGGACGCCTGCAACTTTTCGTCGGCGGGGACGCCAGCCTGCTGGCTAAGCACCGGCCGGTTCTTGAGTGCCTGGCCAGCCCCGACCGCATCGCCCACGTCGGCGGGCACGGCGCCGGGTACACCGTCAAGCTGCTCGTCAACCTGTTGTGGTTCGGCCAGGCCGTCGCGACAGCGGAGGCGCTGCTGCTCGGCAAGCAGATGGGAATCGACCTTCAGGTCCTGCAGGAGACACTGAACTCCAGCGCCGCCGCGAGCAACTTCATCGGCTGCGATCTTCAAGCGCTGTTCCACGGGGACTACCTGGCCTCCTTTGGCCTGGACAGAATCTGCCAGGAACTGGCGGCGGTGGCCGAACTGGCCGCTGAGCGCCACGTGCCATTCCAGCTTTCCCGTCAGGTACAGCGCACCTACCAGCAGGCCCTGGCTCGGTATGGGCCAGCAGACGGCGAGCTCCTGGCCGTGGCCCTGCTCGAAGATCAAGCTCACGTTGACTTGCGCGATCAATAATTCTGAACGCCAGCCAGGCTGCAGCGCCGCAGGACGGCGCCAGCGGTGACCTGCGATTCACCCCGGTACGGGTGACGACATCGTCGCCCGGCCCAGCGAGCCTGGTGGCATGACGATGCGGGACCGGCGCTGGCTGGCACGAGGCGCTCTGGCGCTGGTGCTGGCCGCGGTGGTGCTATTGCTGGCGGTGGCCGGGTGGCGGAGCCTGGCCATGATCGGTCTGACCGTTATTGGCGTATGCGTAGTGCTTGCGGGCGGGTACTGGTTCCTGGCGAACCGGGGTGCGGTGCGGTGGCTCGCGCTCATCTTGGTGATCGCCGCGCCGGTGCTGATCCTGGTCACGTTCGCGCTGCACAGCCTGCTATGGGTGGCCATCGTGGCCGTAGCGCTGATGCTGCTGGCCGCCGGGACTGGGCGGGCCGCGCTGCGCACGAGCGCCGCCCCAGCTGGAATGGCCGCGGCACCGGCCACCCGGCCGCGGCATCCGTTCCTGATCATGCACCCGCGGTCGGGTGGCGGGAAGGTGACCAAGTTCCGCTTGAAGGAGAAGGCGGAAGCCCTGGGCGCCCAGGTGGCCCTGCTCGAAGGCCCGGGCATGGTGGATGTGGCCGCGCTGGCCCGCCAGGCGTGGTCGTGCCGAGGGAACGCCCAGGCGTACCCGACGTCAAGCCGCCGCTGGAGTGGCCACGGCTGCGGCAGCTCGCGGGGTTGCACGCTCTCCCGGACGGAGAGTTCACGCCGCAGCCGCGCTAGGCCGGGCTGGACGGCCCGGCCTCACGGCAGCGCAACGCGCCGCAGGCGTGGCTGCGTGCCGTGGGCCTCGTGCTGGCCGTCAGCCGGGCAGGTCGGCGAGTTCGCCGACCTCGACCCCGCCGCCGGCGGCCACGATCGGGCAGTCCTTCGCCAGCGTGACCGCCTCGTCCAGGTTGTCTGCCGTCACCAGCGAGTAGCCGCCAAGCACTGGGCCGTGGGCGCTTTCGCCCACCGCGGCCCGGTTGAACACCGGCTTGCCCATGTCCCGGAGCTGAGACCCCATGCCCTGGAACCAGGCCGTCCAGGCAGCGATCCCGTCAGGGGTGCCCGGTGTGAAGTCCGCCGGGGTCCGGTACGTGAAGATAAACTCAGCCATCGTGTGCTCCTCCCGTTCGGCCGGCCCGTTGCCGGCTCCGTTCGAACGGGTAGACACCGATTAGCGGCAGAGTTGGGCGGTGATGACGATGGCCGGCTCACGTCCACTGGCCGATTGCGGCGATGACGTGGCCTCCGTCGCCGTTGCACCACCACACGCCTTGGCCTGCGTGCTCCCGGGAGTGGGCGCCTAGCTGGTGGGTGGGGCAGACAGGCCATACGCCCTTGAGGGTCTCCATCACCGAGTCTTGTGCCTCATCGGCCACCGCCACCAGCGCCCAGAGCGGATTGCTGCCGACCTCGGGTGCGATGCCAGACGTGCTGCCGTAGCCGCCCCGAAATTCCACGTAGGCGTGTGACGGCCAGGACTGGCTGAGCACAACGAGCCGGACCGGGTCGGTCAAACCAGTCGCCCTGCATGTCCGACCGCACAACTTTCAGCGCTTCCTCCAGGACCGCCAGCCGGCTCGGCTCTACATCGAAGCCCGGCTCGAACGCCGATGCCGCCACCACTTGCCGGGCCAGTTCGGCGATCCGTGCCTGGTCGTTCCCTTCTGCGGCGAGCACCGCCAGTTCCTCCGCCGCCGGATCGGGCTGGCCCCACTCCATCAGCGAGCAGGCAAGATCGAACGCGGCTTCGCAATCCACCCGGCCAGCACGCAGTCCCAGGTAAACCTGACGGGCGAGACGCTCGAACTCCTCAGTCACTGTGATTCGTTCCACGATGCCAGCCACCGGCCCGCATCCGGGTTGACCCGGCCGCCGAGCACGGCAGCGAGCTGCTCATCGGAAAGGGCGAACGCGTCCCAGAGGCGCCGGAGCACGTCCGGGCCTGCTGCGTTGACGACAGCCTTGGCCATCATCGTGAAGCGGAACTGGTACCAGACATAGGTGAGCGGCTCAATGTCCGGATAGCAGGCCTCGAAGTAGCGGAGGTCACGCGCGACTGGCTTGAGCAGGCCGTGCTCCAGCGCAACCCGGGGAAGCGTCTCGGCATGCAAGCGCCGATCGGGTTCGTTGGCAACCACGAACGTGTAGAGCGCCATGTCCGCGAAGAGTTCCATCAGCCACGACCGCGGGAAGGCGAAGGGAACACCGTCGTGGAAGGCGTGCGCTAGCTCGTGGACGACAAGCATGTCGGCGAAAGGCAGCAGGCGGTCGGCGCCAGTCCCGTAGACCTGATCGAGTATCTGGGCCGCTGCCGGAGGTGCAGAACTGGCGACCTCCTCCAGCCGGGCGATAAGGTCTGAGGGTTCTCCTGCCAGGAATAGATTGCCAGCGTCGTAGTACGGCATGCCGTACAGCGGGTTCGACGCACGCTCGGACCAGTCGGCTCGGTTGAGCACTACGAGTGCGCACCGGGGACGGAACGCAAGCATTTCGCCTAGGTACGAGTAGGCCCTGGCGCAACGGTCAGCCAACTGCCCAGCCTGCTCGCGCGTCGAGGCGCTGGTACGAACCTCAACCGGGAAGCCTGGCAGCGAAACAAGCCCCTGATGCTTCGCTACGTCCAGCACGCCGTTCTCTCGCGGCACACCATGGATGGTCTCACACCTCGCGGAGGCCACCACTAGCATGCTGCAGATGCGTGGGCTAGCTGGTAAGCGGGTGCTGGTCAGCGGCGGTACCAGCGGGATCGGCCTGGCGACCGCCCTGCGCTTCCTCGAGGAAGGTGCCAGCGCGTTCGTCGCCGGGCTGGACCGGGCTGAGCTCGGCGCGGCGCTCAGCGTGCTCCGTCAGCATGGCAGCGTGTGGGGCTTGGCCTGCGATGTCAGCCGGGAGGCAGACGTCACCGCCATGGTGGCCGCGGCCACGGACGCCCTGGGCGGCGTGGATGTGCTGATCAACAACGCCGGCACGGCCGCCCGCCAGCCATTCCTCTCGATCACCGCGGCCGACTGGGACCACATCATCGCGGTGAACCTGCGCGGTATGTTCCTGGTTGCCCAGGCCGTCGCCAGGGACATGGTGCCCCGGGGATCCGGGGTGATCATCAACATGTCCTCGACCAACGGTCTCGGTGGCGAGGAGGGCTACGCCCACTACAACGCGTCCAAAGCAGCGGTGCTGCTGCTGACCAAGACCATGGCCGCCGAACTCGGCAGTCACGGCATCCGGGTGAACGCACTATGCCCGGGCTACATCCGCACCCCGCTGAATGCCACCATCGCCGCGCGGCTAAGCCCGCAGGGCCCGGGTAGCGAGCCTTTCGACCAGGAATACGCCAGGGAACGGATACCGCTGGGCCGGCCGGGCGAGCCGGAGGAGGTGGCCGCGGCCTATGCCTTCCTGGCCTCCGACGACGCCTCGTTCATCCACGGCACCGGCCTGGTCGTCGATGGCGGCCAGCTAGCGGTGATGTGACCAGCCCGATTGCGGTGCGGACGCAGCGAGCAAGCACGGTTGAGCCGGGTCGGGTTGTGGCAGGAACGATACTTGTGACCCTTTCTGTGGAAGCTGAGGCAGTACTGGCGGTGCTTGAGCGCAACCGCCGGACGTTCGCGTGGAAGACAGGTGGCCTGGACCGCGCCGGGCTGGCCGCCACCACGGCGGCGAGTTCGATGACGCTGGGCGGCCTGGTCAAACACGTGGCCCTGGTGGAGACCGACTGGCTGGTGGTCAAGGTGGCCGGGGAGCCGTACGGCCCGCCGTGGAACGAGGTAGATTTCGGCGCCGATCCGGACTGGGAGTGGCGCACCGGGGCGCAGGATGACCCGGCGGAGGTGTACGCGCTGTGGCGGTCGGCGGTGCAGCGATCCCGGGATGCGGTGGCGGCCGTGCTGACCGGGGGTGGCCTGGACGCCCCCACGCACTTCACCCAGCAGGACGGGCGGCCCGCCACGGTGCGGGAGATGCTGCTGGACATGATCGAGGAGTACGCGCGGCACACCGGCCACGCCGACCTGCTGCGTGAGTCCGTGGACGGCCTGACCGGCGAGGGCGCACCAGCGGACTTCCAGTTCTGAAGCCGGACCCTGGCCCGGTCAGCCGGAGACCTGGCCGAACCTGATCTCGTTCCCCTCCGGAAGGACGACGGCGGCGCGCCGCCCTTTATCCTGCCTCTGATGGCACGCGAGGACAGCGAGTTCGTGATCGTCGGTGCCGGGCTGCTGGGGCTGGCCACCGCCACCGCGCTGACCCGCCGCGGCCGCCAGGTCACCGTGCTGGAACAGGCCACGGCCGGGCACCCGGGCGCCGGGTCGAAGGGCAGCTGCCGGATCTTCCGGCTCGGCTACCCTGACCCACCGTATGTGGCGCTGGCCAGGCAGGCCCGGGACTTCTGGACCGAACTGGAGCAGGCCCAGCACACCCAGCTGCTCACCCCGGCCCCGCAGCTCACGTTCGGCACCGGACTCGGCCAGGTCCACCAGGCCATGCGAGCCGCCGGCGCACGCTGCGAACTGCTCCCGGCCGCCGAGGTAGGCCGGTGGTTTCCCGCCGTTCGCGTGCCCGGTCCAGTCCTGCACGAGCCCGAATCCAGCGTCATTAACGCCAGTGCCGTCCTCGGGTCGCTGGCCGGCGCGCTGCCGGATGTCCGCGAGCAGACCAGGGTCACCGCCATCCAGGACGACGGCCGGCGGGTCACCGTCAGGAGCAGTGGGGGCCGCCTCGCCTGCCGCGCGGTGATCGTCACCGCCGGGCCGTGGACCGCGCGGCTGCTCGGCGCGGCCGGGATCAGCCTGCCGGCGGCCGCCACCCAGGAGCAGGCCGGCTACCTTGGCCTGCCCGGGGCGGTGCTCCCCGCGCCCGCCGTGCGGCCGGACCTGCCCATTCTCATCGAGCACGGCGGCGGCCACGCCTTTTACGGGCTGCCGGTGCCCGGCGCGCCGCTGTACAAGACCGGCCTGCACCACGGCGGCCCAGCCACCGACCCGGGCCAGCAGGACCAGGACACGGACCCGGACCTGGCCGGGAAGCTGGCCGGCTTCGTCCGCCGGCACCTGCCCGGGCTGCCCGCTGACCCGGTGTCCTACGAACGCTGCGTCTACGACAACACCCCGGACGACGACTTCGTCATCGGCCGGATCGGCCACGTGGTCATCGGCAGCGGCACCTCCGGGCACGGCTTCAAGTTCGGCCCGCTGCTCGGCGACTGGCTGGCCGCGCTGGCCACCGGGGAGCCGGCCGCGCTCGCCGCCCAGCATCCGCAGTTGGCGAACCGGTTCTCCCCGCGCCGGTTCACCGGCTGACCCCCCTGGCTGACAGGCTGACAGCTCACAGACTGACTGTGGTGCCGGCGCCCTGCCGCCGGGCCGCCGCCAGGACCAGCGCGGCGGCGGCCGCATCCTGGGCCGCGACCCCGACGGACTTGTACACGGTGAGCTGGCTGCCGTCGGTCCGGCCCGCCGCCGTGCCCGCCGCGACCTGGCCGATCTCGGCCGCGACGTGGCCGGTGCCGATGACCTGCCGCTCGATGGCCCGGCGCAGTTCGACCGCCCCGGCCGGCGGCGGCGCCAACGCCGCGGCCCGGGATTCCACCACGATCAGCGCGTCCCGGATGGTGGCGGTGTCGAGTTCGCCGTCGCCGCTCGTGTTGTAGCCGACCGAGTTCACGTGCGTGCCGGGCCGCAGCCAGTCCCGGCGCAGCACCGGCCCGGCCGCGTGTGTGGTGGTGCACACCACGTCGGCCGCCCGCACCGCGTCCTCGATCGAGGTGGCCGCCTGCACCGGAATCCCCGGCCAGTCCGGTGAGCTGGCCAGCGAGCGGGCCAGCGCCGACGCGCGGGCCGGGTCCCGCCCGGCTATCCGCACGGACCGCGCGCCGGGCAGCCGGGCCAGCGCCCGCGCGTGCGCCCCGGCCTGCACCCCCGTCCCCAGCACCGCGACGTCACCGGCATCGTCGCGGGCCAGCAGCCGGGTGGCCAGCGCCGACCCGCCCGCCGTGCGGGCGGCGGTGAGGTAGCCGCCGTCCATCACCGCGGCCGGCGTCCCGGTGGCCGGGTCGAAGCAGCAGATCAGCGCCTGGTGTGTCGGCTGGTCCCGGTTGCCGGGGAACAGGCTGACCAGCTTGCTGGCCAGCGCCCCGGCCGACGGCAGGTAGGCCGGCATCACGGCCAGCATGGCCTCGTGTTCCGGCACCAGCGCCGCGACCCGGGGCGGCGCCGACACCCGGCCCGCGCTCAGCTCGATCATCGCCGCGCGCAGCGCCTCGACCAGTTCATCCAGATCGAGCAGCGCGCGTACCGCAGCGCCGGATAGCACGAGCACGGCGATCACCCTAGTGCGGGACAGCGGAGATGAGCCCAGCCGACGCCAGGCCATCGAGGATCAGCTGCACGGCGATCGCGGCGATCAGGAAGCCGAACACCTTCTCAGTGACCAGCATCCGGTTCTCATCCAGTTTGTCGCTGACCCGGTTCGCCAAGCGGAATACCACCACGTCGAGCAGCAGCACGAACAGCAAGATGCCGAATTCCACCGCGAACACGCTGAACGACTTCGCCTCGGCCGAGATCGTCATCAGCCCGACGATGCCGACCGGGTTGAGCAGGTATGGCACCGCCAGCGGGAACTGTGCGAGCTGCATCGGGTCTTTCCCCGAGGTGCGATGGCTGGCCCCCTGTGCTGGCCCGAGCACCATCCACACCGCCAGCACCAGCAGGATCACGCCACCGGCGATGGACAGGGATCCGATCGTGAAGTGCAGCAGCGTGCGGAGCAGTTCGCCCAGCACCATGAGCAGCACGGCCACGCTGGCCGCGGTGGTCAGCATCGTGCGCAGCACCCGCCGCTTGGTCTCCGCGTCCAGCGGCGCGGTGATCTCCACGAACGGGACCAGCGCGAGCTTCGGCCCGATACCGATCAGCAGGACCAGGAATGTATCGATCGCACCGGCGGCTGTGATCGAACCTTCCTCCACGGTGTCTCCCTTCGGCTGCACTGGCCGGCCGTCGGCCAGGTGCTCAACAATGCCAGGGGATGGGGAGATCGCGTACAGGCTGTCGTCCGGGCGTATGAGAGCGGATTCATCCGCTAACGCGGGCCACCTGGCGGCTGACGGTACCGCGCCGAATAGCTGATGTTGTAGGCGACGTTGATGACCCCGATCACGAGCCAGACGACCAGCAGCCCCATGAACCCAGCCGGGTGGGCACCGGCCGCCACGGCGACCGCGCTGATCGGGATGCCCAGCACCATTGATGCGATCGCGAGTATCAACGGCGAGCCGGACTGCCCGCGCCCGTGCCGCGCCGGTGGCGGCGCTACCTGCTGCTGGGCGAGCCGCGCGTCCACCCGCGCGTCTATCTCCCGGCCGACCTTGTCCAGAAACGACTCAATGACCGCTTCCTGGTAGTCAGGGCCGAGTTCTTTGTGGATCTCGGCGGCGGCGCGGATTTCCCCGGGTGACAACGGCGCACTCACAAGGACACGCTATAGCGCCCCCGGAACAACTGTCACGGGCACTAGGACCCCTCTCGGCCAGGCTGTTTCGGCGGCAAGTCTGGTCCGCTGGTCTTGCCGGGCGTGCACCAGGTGCTCAACAATGCCGGGCACAGCCTGATCCGGAGGTGACCGTGCCCAGCTCGCCGTTAACTGTCGGCTCTGGAGAGCACCGTGTGATCGCCCTGCACGGGTGCTTCGGCTCGGCGCAGGGGTGGGGCCCGCTGCCGGACTACCTCGATAAGTTGACATTCAGCTATGCGTTCCCCGACCTGCGTGGCTACGGCAGCCGCCGGGACGTGGCCGGTGACTTCACCATGCCGGAAGCCGCCGCCGACGCGCTCGCGCTGGCCGGCGAGCTGGGCTGGGACCAGTTCTCCCTGGTCGGGCACTCCATGTCCGGCCAGGCCGGTCATGGAGGAGTTCCTTGGCCGGGAATGACCATGGAATGGCGGTGTCCGGCCGGCGTATCGTGGCTGAATGTTGGCTGAGGACCCGGTAACGCCGGTGTTCCGGGCGTCCGATGCGGACCGGGACAATGTCCTTGACATTCTGCAGCGCAATTCTGTCGAGGGCCGGCTCTCGTTTGACACCTTCCTGCACCGGGTCGAGCTGGCGCTGCGGGCCCGTGACCAGGGTGCGCTTGGCGATCTGCTCAGCGATCTGCCGTCCCAGGCCCAGCCCGACAGCTGGCCAGTGCGCACCGTCCGCTGGTGGGCGACGTGCACAGCGGGCATCCAGCTGGCCTGGCGGACGTCGCGGCTGCCCCGCCTGGTGCTGCCCCGGGACGAGCGGGTGTACGTGATCGGGCGCTCCCCCGAGTCTGACTATGTCCTCCGGGACATCACGGTGTCCTGGCGGCACGCCGAACTGCGGTCATCGGAGGGCAACTGGGTACTCGTGGACCTGGGCTCGAAGAACGGCACCCACGTCAACGGCTGGCGGGCCGGCGCCGGGTTCACCGTCCGGGCCGGGGACTGGGTCCGTTTCGGCCGGGCCCGGTTCCGCATCACCGGCTAGCGCCGGCTCTGGCCGGCCCCGGCCGGCTAACTCGGTCGTGACACGATGGATAGCGCCGGAGGTATGAGCTAGGACGGCGAAGGGGAACCCCATGGCTGAGCTCGCACCGCTGCTGCCGGCTGGCGAACCGGTCGAGGGACTGCTGCGCAAGGCGCAGTTCTTCGTGCCCGGCGGTACCCCCAGCCCGGATTTCCGGGCGGTGCACCGGTCCGACCGGCGGGCCGCCGAGGAGTTCTACCGGGAGCGCTGGCGGCACGACAAGGTGGTCCGCTCCACGCACGGGGTGAACTGCACCGGATCCTGCTCCTGGAAGGTGTACGTCAAGGACGGCCTCATCACCTGGGAGACCCAGCAGACCGACTACCCGTCCACCGGCCCGGACTCGCCGGAGTACGAGCCGCGCGGCTGCCCGCGCGGCGCGTCGTTCTCCTGGTACACCTACTCGCCGTCCCGGGTGCGCTATCCGTACGTGCGCGGCCCGCTGCTGGAGATGTGGCGCGAAGCGCGGGCCCGGCTGGACGACCCGGTGGCGGCCTGGGCCGAGATCACCGGGGATCCGGACCGCGCCGCCCGGTACAAGCAGGCCCGCGGCAAAGGCGGTTTCCTGCGCGCCACCTGGCCCGAGGTCAGTGAGCTGATCGCGGCCGCGCACGTGCACACGGTCCGGGAGTACGGGCCGGACCGGGTGGCCGGGTTCACCCCGATCCCGGCCATGTCCCAGGTGTCCTACTCGATCGGCACCCGGTTCCTGTCCCTGGTCGGCGGGACGATCCTGTCCTTCTACGACTGGTACGCCGACCTGCCGCCGGCCTCGCCGCAGGTGTTCGGCGACCAGACCGACGTGCCGGAGTCCGGCGACTGGTGGAACGCCGCCTACCTGATCATCTGGGGCACCAACCTGCCCATCACCCGGACGCCGGACGCGCACTTCATGACCGAGGCGCGCTACCGCGGCCAGAAGGTGGTGGTGGTGTCCCCGGACTACTCCGATCACACCAAGTTCGCTGACGACTGGCTGGCCGCCGCGCCGGGCACCGACGGCGCGCTGGCCATGGCCATGGGGCACGTGATCCTGGCCGAGTTCTTCCGCGACCGGCAGGTGCCCTACTTCACCGAGTACGCCCAGACCTACACCGACCTGCCGTTCCTGGTCACCCTGGAACGCCGCGGCGACAGCTACGTTCCCGGCCGGTTCCTGACCGCCGCCGATATCGGCCAGGCCGGCGACGGTGCCGCACACAAGACCGTTCTGCTGAACGCCAGTACCGGCGAACCCACCGTCCCGAACGGCTCGCTGGGCTTCCGGTACTCGGACACCGGCGTAGGCCGGTGGAATCTCGACCTGGCCGGGGTGCGGCCGGCGCTGACTCTGTACGGCCAGCACGAGACCGCCGTGCCGGTCGACCTCCCCCGGTTCGACGTGGGCGACACCGAGGGCGGGTCGGCCGTCCGCCGCGGCGTGCCGGCCCGCACCATGGCCGGGCACCTGGTCACCACGGTGTTCGACCTGCTGATGGCCCAGTACGCGGTCGGCCGGGACGGGCTGCCCGGCGACTGGCCGGCCGGTTACGACGACCCGGCGCCCGGCACCCCGGCCTGGCAGGAGCGGATCACCTCGGTGCCCGCCGCGGCCGCGGCCCGGGTGGCCCGCGAGTTCGCCCGCAACGCCGAGGTCTCCCGTGGCCGGTCCATGATCGCGATGGGTGCGGGCACCAACCACTGGTACCACTCCGACCAGGTCTACCGGACCTTCCTCACCCTGCTCATGCTGTGCGGCACCCAGGGCGTGAACGGCGGCGGCTGGGCGCACTACGTCGGCCAGGAGAAGGTCCGGCCACTGGCCGGCTGGCAGCAGATGGCGTTCGCGCTGGACTGGCAGCGGCCACCCCGGCAGATGACCGGGACGTCGTTCTTCTATCTGCACACCGGCCAGTGGCGGTACGAGGGATTCGGCGCGGCCGAACTGGCCAGCCCGCTCGGCCAGGGGCTGTTCCAGGGCCGGGCGTTCGCCGACTGCCTGGCCCAGGCGTCCCGGCTGGGCTGGACCCCGTCGCATCCCGCGTTCGGCCGCAACCCGCTGGACATCGCGGACGACGCGTCCCGCGCCGGGCGGCCGGTGGCCGAGCACGTGATCGCGGAACTCCAGGCCGGCCGGCTCCGGTTCGCCGGCCAGGACCCGGACGACCCGGCCAACTGGCCCCGGGTGATGACGGTGTGGCGGGCCAACCTGCTCGGCTCCTCGGGCAAGGGCATGGAGTACTTCATGCGGCACTTGCTCGGCACGCACGACGCGGTGCGCGCCCAGGAGTCACCGCCGGAGCTGCGCCCGGCCGAGGTGACCTGGCGGGACCCGGCCCCGCGGGGCAAGCTAGACCTGCTCACCGCCATCGACTTCCGGATGACCAGCACCTGCACGTTCGCCGACGTGGTGCTGCCCGCGGCCACCTGGTACGAGAAATACGACCTGTCCAGCACGGACATGCACCCGTTCGTGCACTCGTTCAACCCGGCCATCCCGCCGCCCTGGGAGGCCCGCACCGACTTCGACGCGTTCTCCATGATCGCGGCCGACTTCTCCCGGCTGGCCGCCCGGCACCTGGGCAAACGGACCGATGTGGTGGCGGCGCCGCTGATGCACGACACCCCGGACGAACTGGCCCAGCCGGGCGGGCCGGTGCGGGACTGGCAGCGCGGGGAGTGCGCGCCGGTGCCCGGTGTCACGATGCCGCGGCTGATCACGGTCGAGCGCGACTACCCGGCGGTGGCGGACAAGCTGGCCGCGGTCGGCCCGCTGCTCGATGACCTCGGGATGAGCGTCAAGGGCATCACCTGGAAGGTGCCGGGCGCGGTGGACTACCTGCGCCGGGCGAACGGCACCGTGCGGGCCGGGGTAGCGGCCGGCCGCCCGTCGCTGGCCCGGGACGTGCACCTGGCCGAGGCCATCCTGGCCCTGTCCGGGACGACCAACGGCGAGGTAGCCGTGGCGGGCTGGCGCGAGCTGGAGAAGCGGACCGGGGTCCCGCTGGCCGACCTGGCCGAAGAGCGGTCCGGTGACCAGATCACGTTCGCCGACACCCAGGTCCAGCCGCGGGCGGTGATCGCCTCCCCGGAATGGTCCGGCAGCGAGGCAGGCGGCCGCCGGTACTCCCCGTTCGTGGTCAACACCGAGCGGAAGAAACCGTGGCACACGCTGACCGGCCGGATGCACTTCTTCCTGGACCACGACTGGATGCGGGAGCTCGGCGAGTGCCTGCCCGCCTACCGGCCGCCGCTGGACTACAGCCGGCACTTCGGTGCGCAAGGGCTGTCCACCGATGGCCGGCCCGAGATCACCGTGCGCTATCTCACCCCGCACTCGAAGTGGTCCATCCACTCGGAGTACCAGGACAACCTGCACATGCTGCGGCTGTTCCGGGGTGGCCCGGTGATCTGGATGAGCCCGGACGACGCGGCCGCGATCGGGGTGAGCGACAACGACTGGATCGAGGCCTACAACCGCAACGGGGTGGTGGCCTGCCGGGCCGTGGTCAGCCACCGGATGCCGCGCGGCACCGTGTACATGTATCACGCCAAGGACCGGCACCTGATGACGCCGCGGTCGGAGATCTCCGGCTGGCACGGCGGCTCGGACAACTCGCTGACCCGGCTGGTGTTCAAGCCGACCCACCTGATCGGCGGTTACGCGCAGTTCAGCTACGCCTTCAACTACTACGGGCCGACCGGGAACCAGCGCGACGAGATCGCCGTGCTCCGCCGCCGGTCGCAGGAGGTGCAGTGGTGATGCGGCAGCACCAGCCTGGGGGGGCGGCCCCCCGGACTCCCCGGATCATGGCCCAGCTGGCGATGGTGATGAACCTGGACAAGTGCATCGGCTGCCACACCTGCTCGGTGACCTGCAAGCAGGTCTGGACCAACCGGCCGGGCACCGAGTACGTGTACTTCAACAACGTCGAAACCAGGCCGGGCACCGGCTACCCGAAGCGGTACGAGGACCAGGACCAGTGGCAGGGTGGCTGGACGCTGGACCGCAAGGGACGGCTGCAGCTCAAGGCGGGCGGCCGGCTGCGCAAGCTGCTGAGCATCTTCTACAACCCGGACCTGCCCACCATCGACGACTACGGCGATCCGTGGACCTACGATTACCAGATCCTGTTCACCGCCCCGCCGGGCACGATGACGCCGAGCGCGCACTCGATCTCCGCGCTCACCGGCCGGGACATGAAGCTGCGCTGGGGCAGCAACTGGGACGACGACCTGGCGGGCGGCCCGGGGCACGCGGCCGCCGACCCGAACCTGGAAGGCCTGTCTGACCAGGTGCGGCTGGCCTTCGAGCAGGTCTTCATGTTCTACCTGCCGCGCATCTGCGAGCACTGCCTGAACCCGTCCTGCGTGGCCTCCTGCCCGTCCGGCGCCATGTACAAGCGGGACGAGGACGGCATCGTGCTGGTGGACCAGGACCGGTGCCGCGGCTGGCGGTTCTGCGTGTCCGGCTGCCCGTACAAGAAGGTGTACTTCAACCACCGCAGCGGCAAGGCGGAGAAGTGCACGCTGTGCTACCCGCGGATGGAAGCGGGCCAGCCCACCATCTGCTCGGAAACCTGCGTGGGCCGGCTGCGCTACCTCGGCGTGTTCCTGTACGACGCGGACGCGGTGCTGCCCGCGGCGGCCACCCCGGACCCGCAGGACCTGTACCAGGCGCAGCTGTCGGTGTTCCTCGACCCGGACGACCCCGCCGTGCGGGCCGAGGCGGCCCGGCAGGGCATCCCGGCGGACTGGATCGACGCGGCCCGCCGGTCCCCGGTGTACGCGCTGGCCGTCCGGCACCGGGTGGCGCTGCCGCTGCACCCGGAGTACCGGACGCTGCCCATGGTCTGGTACATCCCGCCGCTGTCCCCGGTGGCCGACGTGGTGGCCGCGGCCGGCTACGACCAGGCCGACCCGGACCAGGTGTTCGCGGCCATCGACTCGCTGCGCATCCCGGCCGAGTACCTGGCCAGCCTGTTCACCGCCGGTGACGTGCAGCCGGTGCAGCAGGTGCTGCGCAAGCTGGCCGCGGTGCGCGCCATCATGCGGGCGCACCAGCTCGGCCAGCCCGCCGACACCGCGCTGGCCAGCGCGGCCGGTGCGTCCCCGGCCGAGCTGGAAGACCTGTTCCGGCTGCTGGCCATCGCCAAGTACGAGGAGCGGTACGTCATCCCGCCCGCGCACACCGAGGACGCGGGCCGGCTGCTGGCCCAGCACGAGGAGCTGTTCTCGCACTGCAGCCTGGACACCGACGGCGGCCCGGGGATGGGGGGGCAGGGACCGCCCGCGTCGGTGGCCTCGTTCCACCCGGGCGGCCAGCGGGCTGGGGCAGTGAAGGGGGATGAGGAGGCGGGCGGGGGGCAGATGTTCCGGGACCGGGACGGCCAGGTCCGGTTCAACCTGCTGGGCTGGGATGGCCGTGGTGACGCACCGCACCTGTTCCCAGAAGGCGGGCCGTCATGACCGCGCTGCCCCAGCCGGCCGCCGTCCCGGACACCCGGCCCGGCCCGGCGCTCGGTTACAAGACCGCCTCGATCCTGCTGCAGTACCCGACCCGGGCGCTGTTCGACGGGCTGGACGAGCTGACCGCCGCGGCCCAGTCCTGCCCCCGGGCCGCCCGCGGTCACCTGGTGGGCTTCCTGGGCTGGCTGCGGGTCACCCCGCCGCACCAGGTCGCCCAGCACTACGTGGAAACGTTCGACCTGCGCCGCCGGTGCGCGCTGTACCTGACCTACTACCGGCACGGCGACACCCGGCGGCGCGGCATGGCCCTGCTCGCGTTCAAGACCGCCTACCGGGCGGCCGGGCTAGAGCTGACCGACCAGGATCTGCCCGACTACCTGCCGGTGGTGCTCGACTTCGCGGCGGTCGCGCCGGCCGGGGAAAGCCTGCTCCGGCAGCACCGGGCCGACCTGGAACTGACCCGCCGGGCGCTGCACCAGGCTGGCACCCCGTACGCCCAGGTGGTGGACGCGGTGTGCGCCCAGCTGCCCCGGCTGGCCCGGCGCGACCTGCTCCGGGTCCGGGCGGCCGAGGAGCAGGGTCCACCGGGCGAGCAGGTCGGCCTGGCCCCGTTCGCCCCGCCCGGCTACCTGACCGGGCAGGAGGTGAGCCGGTGACCGGGGCCAGCGCGGGCCAGATCTTCCTGTGGGTCGGGCTGCCTTACCTGGCCCTCGGCATCTTCGTGGTCGGGCACATCTGGCGCTGGAACTACGACCAGTTCGGCTGGACCAGCCGGTCCACCCAGCTGCTGGAGCGGCGCTGGCTGAAGTGGGGCGGGCCGGTGTTCCATTACGGCACGTTCGCCGCCATCGCCGGGCACGTGCTCGGCGTTCTCATCCCCGAGGCCTGGGTCACCGCGATCGGCATCCCCGAGTCCGCCTACCGCTGGATTGGGGCCGTCCCCGGGGCCATCGCCGCCGTGCTGGTCATCGTGGGCGTGATCATCCTGGCCGGGCGCCGCCTGCTGGTGCCCCGGGTCCGCGCCACCACCAGCACCGTCGACTACGTCGCGCTGATCCTGCTGCTGATCATCATCCTCACCGGGGCCGCGCCGACCATCTTCGTCAACCTGTTCGGCGGCGGTTACGACTACCGGTCCACGGTCGCGCCCTGGTTCCGCGGCCTGTTCAGCTTCCAGCCCGACGTGGCCGCGATAGCGCATGCCCCGGTCATCTACCAGGTGCACGCCACCGCGGCCTGGGTCATCCTGGCCGTCTGGCCGTTCAGCCGGCTGGTGCACGCATGGAGCTACCCGCTGTGGTACCTGTGGCGGCCGTACATCGTCTACCGCCGCCGCCGCGCGGCGCCACCGCCGGAGCCGGGCACGGCCGGCCGCCGCTGGCGCAAGATCGGCGCCCCGTACTGATATGGGCCGGCCCCAGCTAGTTCAGCAGAGCGCGGCGGCGGCCCGGGTGCGGGCCGGGGTCCGCGGCCTGTTTCCCGGATACTTCGCGCTGGTCATGGCGACCGGGATCGTATCCACGGCGGTCGCGGCGGTCGGCGCCGCTGGACTGTCCGCGGCCCTGCTGATCCTGGCCATCATCTGCTACCTGGTACTGGTGGCGGCCTATGTGTGGCGGTTCGCCGGCTACCGGGCCGAGTTCCTGGCCGACGCGACCAGCCCGGTACTGGCGTTCAGTATGTTCACGTTTGTCGCGGGCTCGGACGTGCTGGGGGCGCGCCTGGCCTCGGCCGGCTACGGCGCGGTCACCGAGGTTTTGCTGGTCGTGGCCGGGGCCGCCTGGCTGCTGCTCAGCTACGGGACCCCGCTGCTGCTGATCACCCGGCACGGCGATCAGTCCGCGCTGGCCGGCATCAACGGCAGCTGGTTCCTGTGGACGGTCGGCACCCAGTCGCTGGCCGTTTCGCTCATCTCGCTGGCCCCGCTGCCCCGCGCGCTGGCCGCGCTGGCCATGCTGCTCTGGGCGGTGGGCGTGGTGCTGTACCTGATCCTGGCCACGCTGATGCTGGCCGGCCTGCTGCACTTCCCGGTGCACGCGGCCCGGCTGACCCCCGCGTACTGGGTGTTCATGGGCGCGACCGCGATCAGCGTGCTGGCCGGGGCCAAGGTGCTCGGGCTGCCCACCGACCCGCTGCTGACCGCGGTGCACCCGGTGCTGGCGGGCCTGTCGGTCATCCTGTGGGCGTTCGGCACCTGGCTGATCCCGCTGCTGATCGGCCTCGGCGTGTGGCGGCACCTGGTCCGCCGGGTGCCGCTGCGCTACGAGCCGGGCCTGTGGAGCCTGTCCTTCCCGCTCGGCATGTACTGCGTGGCCAGTGAGACGCTGGGCCACGTGCTGCACGTGCCATGGCTGGTAACCGTGGGTCACGATGGGACGTGGGTCGCGTTCGCCGTCTGGGCGGTGCTGTTCGTGGCCATGCTTGCCGTTCTGCCCGGCGTCCGGTCTTACTCGTCCACGCCGACGTAGCTGCGCGCGAACCAGCGGGAGAACTCCGGATCGGTCAGCACCAGGCCGAGCCGGGCCCGGCGCAGCCCGTAGGAGAAGCCGCTGTCGCCAGCGGCGGCGCCGCTGCGCGGGCAGGCGCTTGACTTTGTACCGCAAAGCAAGCTAGCTTTGCGGTACAAAGTAAGGAGGTGCCCAGGATGAACGACGAATGTGGCACCACAGGTGGTACGGACATGGACGAGGCGCCGGTGCTGGACCCACAGGGCGCGGCGGCCATCCTGGAGCAGGCCCGCGACCGGGCCCGGCGTGAGCTGGCGGTGCGCCGCCCCATGCTGTTCCTGATCTGGGCCGCGGTCGTGTTCGCCGGCTACGGCGCGATGTGGCTGTCGGTCCGCGGTCAGCATCCGTACCGCGGGCCGGCCTGGGAGACGCTGCTGCTGGCCTTGGTGCTGTTCGCGGCAGCCGCGGGCGCAAGCGCCAACGTGGTGGACCGGGCGGCCAGCGGCGTCGGCGGCCGGTCCGAGCTGCGGCGCGGCATCTTCGCCCTGGCCCTGCTGGCCGGGTTCGCCGCGCTGGAGATCGAGAAGGAGGCGCTGGCCACGGCGGGCGCGAGCCGGCCGGTCACCGCCCTGTTCGGCCAGGCCATCCCGCTGCTGGTGGCGGGCCTGGTGCTGCTGGCCAGCTGCGCCACGGCCAGCCAGCTGAACTGGTTCCGGCTGGCTACCGGCGGCTGGCTGCTGGCGGTGGCGGTCGGCGGCGCGTGGGCCGGCGTGGCGACCAGCCTGGCTGTCTACGCACTGGCCGGCGGCCTGGGGATCGCGCTGATGGCGGTCATCGAGCCCCAGCTGCGCCGGCCATGACCGACGAAGAACTCGACCCGGTGATCCACGTCCCGGCCCGGCTGCGGATCGTGGTCACCCTGGCCGCCCTGCCGCCTGGTGACGACCTGTCGTTCACCAGGCTGCAGGACGTTATCGGGCTGACCCCGGGCAATCTGATCACGCATCTGCGCAAGCTGGAAGACGCCGGGTACGTGAGCACTGAGAAGAACGGCAGCGGCGTCTCCGCGCGCACCGCGGTCGCGCTGACCAGCACCGGCCGGGCCGCGCTGGACCGCTACACCACCGTGCTCCGGCAGCTGCTCGACGGACAAGGCCGCGCCGGATAGACCAGCACCGGTAATGCGTCACCGCGCCCGGACGCTGACCAGGGTCCGGCCGGCCGACATCACCCTGAAGCCCCGCACGCCATTCTCGGGGAACGGCGCCGCCGCCGGGTACCACGCGCCGTTGCGGTAGGCGGCTACCCGCCAGCTCGCCGCGGTGGCCTGCTGCCCGGTGGCGGTAATCACCCGCAGCTCACAGCGCGTCCCGGCCGGGATCTGGCTGACCTGCACCACGATCTGCACGCCCCACGGCCGGGGCCGGTACCGGATGATGGCCCCGGCCCCGGATACCGGATTGCTGCCCTGAACGGTCTCCGGCCAGGACACCGCCGCCGGCTGCGGCAGCGTCGGCGGGAACAGCGCGGGTATTCCGGCCGCCGCCGCGGCCGCCGCAAGCACGGTGACAGCTGTGGCCGTCGCCACCCGGCGCCACCTCCGGCGGCGGCGCAGCCGGGCCGCCCGGCGCAGCAGCACGCGCGTGCCACCATCGCCCGGCCCGGTCCGGCGTGAGTCGTCCGCCCTGTCCGCGGACAGCATGGCCACGTCGGCCGCGGGCACCGTGCCGAGGCGGCCGACCAGGCTGGCCAGCCCAGCCAATTCCTCCCGGCAACCGGCGCACCCAGCCAGATGACGGTCTACCGCGACCCGCTCCGCCGGGCCGATCGCGCCCAGCAGGTAGACCCCAAGCGCGGAACGGACCTGGCGGCACTGGCCAGGCTCACTCATGGCGGCTATCGACCGCCGGACCGTACCGCATACCACGAATAACGTGCTCAACGGGCCCAAGCGTTCACGCCGCGGCCGATGCGTTAGCCAGATACTCCTGGACCAGGCGTACCGCGGTCGCGCCGTCGCCGACCGCCGAGGCCACCCGTTTGATCGACCGGGACCGGGCGTCGCCGATGGCGAACACCCCGGGCAGCGACGTCGCCAGCGGGAGTGGCGGGCGGTCCAGCGGGCACCGCCCCGGACGCGTCACGTCCCGTCCGGTCAGGATGTAGCCGCCGTCCAGCTCGACCGTGTCCGACAGCCACTGTGTCCGATCGCCCCGACCAGCGGCACGTCGGCACCGGCTTGGCACCCATGTGAGCCACGAAGGTGCCACGTGGCCCTACATGGCGCCATCTGGGTTTGCTTTTGTGCCATGAGCGTGCCATAGTTGTGCCATGGACCTGACGCCGTACGTCTCCAAGCTCAGCGCCGACCTGGCGGTAGCCGCCGAAGCGGGCGGTGAGGACGCCCGCGCGCTGGCCGAACGCCTGACCGCGCCGCTCGACTCGGCCGTGCGGCTCACGCTCCTGGAAGCCCTGTCGGCCGCGGCCGGCGAGATCACCAGGGACCTCGCACCCGGCTCGGTGGAACTGCGCCTGCGCGGCCGTGAACCCAGCTTCATCGTCACCCCGCCGCCCACCGACGATTCCTTCGCCGACTCCGGCCCACCGGCCCCCGCTGCCCCGCAGTCCGTCGCCGACGCGGACGACGGCACGATGGCCCGGATCAACGTGCGCCTGCCCGAGCAGATGAAGGCGCGCATCGAGGAAGCCGCGGCCAAGGAGAAGATTTCCGCCAACGTCTGGCTGGTGCGCGCCGCCGCGGCCGTCCTGGACAGCACTGCTGCCCCGCAGCCCGTCGGCCGGGCCCAGATCGGCAGCCAGCAGTTCACCGGCTGGGTCCGCTGACCCACCACCCAGCTCACAGCCAAAGACCCGCTTTAAGGGACGGTCATGCCTAAATTCGAAACGCCGCAGCCTATCGCGGTCACCGCCGAGGTGTACCTCGGCCGCGTCGACATCATTGCCTCGGACCGTACCGACACGGTCGTCGAGGTCCGGCCCTCTGATGCGGCCAAGAAGGAGGACGTGCGCGCCGCCCGGGAGACCGAGGTCGATTTCGCCGCCGGCCAGCTGACCGTGAAAGGGCCGGGCGGGTGGAAGATGTACACCCTGCCCCGGGCGTGGCACACCCCATCGCTCGATGTGACCATCGAGGTGCCCACCGGTTCCCGGCTGCACGGGACCGGCAGCCTGTGCCGGTTCCTGGTCACCGGCGAGCTCGGCCAGTGCGAGCTGAAGAACTCCCTCGGCGACCTGCAACTGGAGAAGGCCGGCCCGCTGGAGCTGCGGACCGGCGGCGGCAACATCACCGTCGACGAGGTGGTGGGCCGGGCGAACGTCACCACCGGCAACGGCGCCGTGCGGATCCGCGAGATCAACGGCAATGCCGTCATCAAGAACTCCAACGGAGACACCGCGATCCGCGAAGTGGGCGGCGATCTCCAGGTGAACACCGCCAACGGCAACATCACGGTCGAGCGCCCGCGCGGTTCGGTGATCGCGAAGGCCGCCAGCGGCAGCATCCGCATCCTGGACGCGTCGAGCGGCACCATGCGGCTGGAGACGGCGGTCGGCCAGCTGGACGTGGGCATCCACCCGGGTGTCGCCGCGTACCTGGACCTCAACACCAAGTACGGCACCCTGGAGAACCTGCTGGACACCGCCGGCCAGCCGGCGCAGGGCGACGAAACCGTGCACGTGTACGCACGCAACTCCTACGGGAACATCACCATCCGGCACGCCACCGCAACCTGATCTGAACACCCGAGAAATTTTCGCGGCGGAATTCGCCGCGCGGTGAAACGCGCCCATTTCGAGTCAGTAAAAAAGAAGAATTCTGAAAGGGATGAACGGAATGAGTATGCCGTCCTCTGCTATCGAAGTGCGCGGCTTGCGGAAATCATTCAAGGACAAGCTCGTGCTCGACGGCATCGACCTGGACATCAAGGAGGGCACGATCTTCTCGCTGCTCGGCCCGAACGGGGCCGGCAAGACGACGACCGTGCGCATCCTGTCCACGCTGAGCAAACCGGACGCGGGCCAGGCCTGGATCGCCGGGAAAGAGCTGGCCAGGGAACCGGACGCGGTGCGTGCCGCGATCGGCGTCACCGGGCAGTTCGCCGCCGTGGACGGATTGCTCACCGGTTTCGAGAACCTGATGCTGATGGGCAACCTGCACCACCTAGGCAAGCGCGAGTCGCGGCGGCGCGCCACCGGGTTGCTGGAGAAATTCGATCTGACCGAGGCGGCCGGCCAATCACTGGCCACCTATTCCGGGGGCATGCGGCGCCGGCTGGATCTGGCCATGACGCTGGTCGGCAAGCCCAGGATCATCTTCCTGGACGAGCCGACCGCCGGGCTCGACCCACGCAGCAGGCGCACCATGTGGCAGATCATCC
The DNA here is from genome assembly GCA_963834705.1 of uncultured Actinomycetes bacterium. Lineage (GTDB taxonomy): Bacteria > Actinomycetota > Actinomycetes > Streptosporangiales > Streptosporangiaceae > RYN-230. The sequence goes on along the minus strand of CAWICV010000010.1, from coordinate 68,294 downwards.
ACGACCTGGTCAGCCAGGACGGCGTCACGATCCTGCTCACCACGCAGTACCTGGAGGAGGCCGACCAGCTCGCCGACCGGATCGCCGTGCTGGACCAGGGGAGGCTCGTCGCCGAGGGCACCCCGGCCGAGCTGAAGCAACTGGTTCCCGGCGGCCACGTGAGCCTGCGCTTCAGCGATGCGGCCGAACTCGACCTGGCTGCCCACGCACTCGGCACGATCAGCCGCGACGAGGAGGACCTGACCCTCCAGGTGCCCAGCGACGGCGGTGTCCGGTCGCTGCGCTCGCTGCTGGACCAGCTCACCCGGGCGAACCTCGAACCGGCCGAGCTCACCGTGCACACCCCCGACCTGGACGACGTCTTCCTCGCCCTGACCGACCACTCGGCCGGCTTTCCCGCCGCCAACCCCCCCGCCGCCTCGATCACGGAAAACGGAGCAGACCGATGACCACCGCCACGTACACCCTCTCCGACACCCGCACGCTGCTGCACCGCAACTTGCTGCACGCCCTGCGCTATCCGGCCATGTCGCTGAGCAGCCTGCTGATGCCGCTGGTCTTCCTGCTGCTGTTCAACTACGCGTTCGGAAAGACGCTCGGTGCCGGTATCGGCGGCAGCTACATCGACTACCTGGCCCCTGGTCTGCTGATCATGACGGCGACCTCGAGCATGGTGAGCACGGCCGTGGCGGTGTGCACCGACATGACCGAGGGCATTGTGGACCGCCTCCGGTCCATGTCGATCTCGCGGTTCGCGCTGCTGGCAGGCCACGTCCTGGGCAACGTGCTGCAGACCCTGCTGGGTATGGGCATCCTGCTCGGGGTGGCGGTGGCCATCGGTTTCCGGCCGCACGCAAACGCGCTGCAGTGGCTGGGCGCCCTCGGCCTCGCCGCGCTGACCGCCTGGGCGCTGACCTGGGTGGCCATGGCCATGGGCCTGTTCGCCAAGACCCCGGAGTCCGCGAGCAACCTGCCGATGCCGATCATTCTGCTGCCGTTCCTGGGCAGCGGGTTCGTGCCCGCCGCATCGATGAGCCCGGGATTGCGGCAGTTCGCCGAGTACCAGCCGTTCACGCCGATCACCAACACCATGCGCGGCCTGTTGCTGGGCACGCACATCGGCACCGACTGGATTGCCGCGGTGAGCTGGTGCGTGGTGCTGGCCGTGCTCGGCTATGTGCTGTCGCGCAGGCTGTTCGACCGGCGCGCCGAGCTCTGATTGACTTATGCAGATAAATACCTGCATAATCGTGGAGCATGGACGGCGATAACGCGGTGTTCCGGGCGCTGGCCGATCCGACCCGGCGTGCCTTGCTGGACCGGCTCCGCGAGCGCAACGGCCAGACGCTGGGTGAGCTGTGCGGGCCGCTGGACATGGCCCGCCAGTCCGCCACGCAGCATCTCGGCGTGCTGGAGGCGGCCAACCTGATCAGCACCGTCCGCCGGGGCCGGGAAAAGCTGCACTACCTCAACCCGGTCCCGCTGTGGGCCATCCAGGAACGGTGGATTGACCGATTCGAGCGGCCCCGGCTGCGCGCGCTCAGCGCGATCAAGCACCGGGCTGAGGAGGACACCATGGCCGACCGGCCGAGCTACGTGTACGTGACGTATATCGAGAGTTCACCCGAACGGGTCTGGGCGGCGCTGACCGACCCGGACCTGACCGCCCAGTACTGGGGGCACAGCAACGTCTCCGACTGGCAGCCCGGCTCCGCCTGGGAGCACCGGCGCACCGACGGCTCCGGCATCGCCGACGTGGCCGGCACCGTGCTGGAGTGCGCACCGCCGCGCCGCCTGGTCATCACGTTCGACCCACCCGGGGACCTGCCGCCGTCCGGCTCGTCCACGGTGACGTTCGACATCGAGCCGTACCACGAGATCGTCCGGCTCACCGTCACCCACCAGAACTTGGCCGACGAGGCGGCCCTGCAGGCCATCTCGGCAGGCTGGCCAGCCGTGCTGGCCAACCTGAAGTCCCTGCTGGAGACGGGCCACGTGCTGCCGCGCGCTCCCTGGGAGATGCACGCCGACCTGCGTGCCGAACAGATGGCGCGCAACGACGCGGCGCAGGCCCAGCCGTAGACTCAGGCCCACCCCAGACACGGGGCCCAGCCACCTGGCCGGCCCGCGCGGACCAGGCCAGGATGAAGTAGCAATGGATGCCCTGGCAGAGCAGAGCCTGACCAGACCGCGCACGGCCCGGGGTGGCCTGGGCCGGTGCGAGATCATCCTGGCCGTGCTGGCCTTCGCGGTGCTCTGTGCCGCGGTGCTGAGCTTCGCCTCCCAGCTGGTCGAGCCGGACGACTTCGCCTACCAGGCGTCGATCGTCGGCATGACCGACGGGCACCGGCACGCTGCTCTGGGCGGTGCTGGCCACCGAGGCCAGCGCTGAGCGGCGTACCTGGACCGGCCTGCTCGGCTTCCTGGCCATCGAACTGGCCGTGTTCACCCGGTACACCAACCTGGTCGTGCTCGGCTGCGCCGTGGCGGCCGTGCTGGCGGCCTGGCGGCTGCGCCAGGTGCCCACCGCGGCGCTGGCCTGGTGGCTCGGCTCGGCTGTGGCCGCCGTGGCCGCCATCGGGCTGTTCAACGACCTGGTCTATGGCGGCCCGCTGACATCCGGCTACCGGCCCGGCGAGATCAGGTTCAGCCTGGGCGCGATCGGGCCCAACCTCCGGTACATGCCCGGGCACCTGATCGAGGCCATCCCCATGCTGCTGCTCGGCCTGGCCGCGCTGGCCTGGATCATGGCCCGCTGGCTGTGGCTGCGCTGCGCGCTCAGCGCACCCAGCCCGGATGCCTGGGCCGGAGCCGGCCGCGACATGGCCGTGGCCATCCCGCTGGCCGCGTCGTGGTTCGGCCTGTGGGGCTGTACGCCGCCTACGACTGGACCGCGCACCAACATGGGCACCGCCCCGCCGGCCAGGTCTGCCACGGCCACTGCCAGGGCCCGCCCCCGCCCAGCGAACCCGGTGACCTCATAGCCTGACCGGATGAGGCAAGCTACTACGGCGGATCTGGATGCGATCCATGCGGTCATCCAGGCCGCGTACGCCAAGTACCAGACCGTGATGGAGAAGCCGCCCGCCCCGGTGCTCCGCGACTACACCGGCTACATCGAGCAGGGCGCGGTCTGGGTGACCGGGCAGCCCATCACCGGCCTGATCTCGCTCACCCCGGCCGGGGAGAGCTTGCTGATCGAGAACATCGCCGTGCACCCGGCCGCCCAGGGCACCGGCCTGGGCACGGCGCTGATGCGGTTCGCCGAGCAGCAGGCAAGGCAACGCAACCTGCCGCGGCTGACCCTGTACACCCACGAGGTGATGACCGAGAACCAGGCCATCTACGCCCACCTCGGCTACCGCGAGGTCGAGCGGCGCAGCGAGGACGGCTACCGCCGGATCTACATGGAGAAGGTCCTGCCCGGCCCGGCTCAGGACAGCCCGGCCGGCGGGGCCACGTCCTGATAGGTCCGCACCCCGGCCAGCAACCCGTCCGGGCCGCGCTCGTACACGCTGATCCCGGCCTGCGGCGGCAGGTCGTGCCGGCCCCACCGGACCCAGTTAACCTCCACGGCACAACGCACCCCGTCATCGGTCATGCAGCACGGCTGGAGGTCGAGCCCGCCTCCCGCACTGAACATCCGCTGGTAGAACGAGCGCAGCTCGGCTGGGCCGCGATGCGTCTCATGGAAGCCGAGCGGCTCGCGGAAGTACCCGTCCGGGCTGAACGTGGCCACGATCGCGTCGGTGTCCCCGGCGGCCAGCGCAGCCAGGTGGCGGCCGACCACATCGCCGGCGTGCACCGGCGCGGCCGGCAGGATAGGCGGCCTGATTTCCCGGCGCCCAGCCACCGGCCACTGGCTGCAGTAGGTACGGAACACCACCGACGACTCGTCCGGGGATTCCGCCACCACCGCCACCGGCCAGGCCATGTCCCGCCCGTCCCCGGTCAGGTGGGCGAGCAGTTCCACCACCGCCCGGCCGCCGGCCACGGTCAACGCGACCGTCTCGGTCCGCGCCTGCAGCCCGGCCAGCCAGGACACGTTGCGCCGGATGAAATCGTGCAGCTGCCGGTGGCCGCTGACCTCGCCCGCGCGCGGATCGTAGACCACCACCTGGCCCGGCCAGACGTCTTCCAGCGAGTGCGTGTCCGAGTGGCTGAGCGCACTCAGGTACTGCCCGACCGGGTCCGCCTGGCCGGCCGCGCGCCGCTGCCGGCGGGCCAGTTCCGCGGCGCCGACGAAGTCAGGGAACCACGGCATCTCGGCTCCAACAGGTCCGGGTCAACGGCCGGGCACGACAACCTCAAGCTTCATGTCCACGAGGTGTCACATTCCCGGCTTTCCCGGGGTCATATCACTGATCCGGGAAGGAGCCCGGGGAAGGAGCCCGGAGAAGGAGCACTGAGCAACGATGACTCGCACGGTAAGCCTGATCCTGCGCAATCTGATGTTCACCGTGGTAGTGCCGGGGCTGGGCGGCGTCTGGCTGCCCTGGGAAATCATGACCCGGGGCGGGCACACTGCCACCCCCACCGCGTGGCCGGCCGTCCCGGTCATCGCGGCCGGCGTGGCCCTGTACGCCTGGTGCGTGTGGAACTTCGCCACCGTCGGCGGCGGCACCCCGGGCCCGTGGGATGCCCCCTCGCGGGTGGTCGCGGCCGGCCCCTACCGCTGGGTGCGCAACCCGATCTACCTGGCCGCACTGCTCATCGTGCTGGGCCAGGCGTGGCTGTTCCTGGCCCCGCAGCTGCTCGCCTACGCGGCCGTGATGGCGGTGTTCTTCCACCTGTTCATCACCGGCTACGAGGAACGCACGCTGGACCGCCGGTTCGGGCGCGCCTACCAGGACTACCTGGCCACCGTGCCGCGCTGGATCCCGCGTCACCCCAGCTGACCGTCTGCCCCCAGGACGCTCGGCATACCGAACGCTGGAAGCGTGTGACGCGAACCGGGGCTCGCGTCGTGCGGTGCGCGGCTCCAAGGACCCCGACGGCGGCGCGCTGGTGTTCGGCACCGGCGAGTTGATGGCGTTCAAAGAAAGAATGAAGGGTTTTAGCTTGGGGTGAGGTCGCCGGGGCGCCAGCTGCCATCGAACGCGGCCTGGCCGGGGCCGTAGATGCGGAAGTAGCAGAACCAGCCCCGGCCGGGCACGGTCTGGATCCACCGGCCTGCCGCGCCGGCCGGCTGCTCCGGGCCGAAGTGCAGGTCGATCTGGGGCGCCCCGTCCGCGGCCAGGTCCTCGAACAGTGAACGCAGCGCGGCCTGGCCCTGGTCGGCCACCACCTCTGACCGGGTCTGCGCGTCGTAGCAGGTGACCGACCAGAACAGCGTGGCTGGCACCGGCAGCGGGACGGTAAGCCGGTAGCTGCGCCCGCCGTCCAGGTACGCGCCGCCCGCGTCCCGGTGCGCCAGCCAGTACAGCGAGCCCTGGCCCACCGCGCGGCGGAACATGGCCGGTGACGCCACGATGGCCTGTGCGAACCAGCGGTCGCGGGCCTCCACGTCCAGCGAGCCGTCCCGCTCGAAGGTGCCGTTCTCCGGCCGCAGCCCGGCCCACTCCCAGGTCCGGTCCGGCCAGACCATCCGGTCCGGGCGGCGGGACGCGAACGCGGCCACCAGCATCTCGTCCCGGCCGCGGCGGGCCGCTTCGGCCAGCACCCGCCGCATGCGCTCGTCCGGGGTGAACGGCTGGGCCGCCTGGATGCCGAGTTCGGCCAGCGTGCCGAGCATCGGCCGCAGTTCCTCGATGGCCGGCTCGGCGTGCACCACCGCGTGCAGGACCCGCCAGAACTCCAGGTTGTCCTCCCAGGCCAGCGGCGTCGTGTCGATCGCCTGGCCGGTGCGGTCCAGGTAGCTGTACCGGGGCGGCCCGTCCTGCTTGGCCAGCGGGTACACCTGCACCGCAGTGAGCATCCGGGTGGCCGCGTCAAGGTCACGGCGCAGCGGCAGGGCGCGCAGCGCGAGCAGCGCGGTCCAGGTGTCGCAGCGTGCGGTCAGGAAACCGTCCGGCACTGGGCCGTCCCAGCCCGGCGGCAGGATCAGATGCCGGCCGCCCTTGCCCGCGTCCGGGCCGGGCAGGCCCAGGTCGGTCACCCAGCGCTGGTGATGGTCGTCGACCAGGCCAACCAGCGGGCCGCGCGGCACCTCGACCACCATCGGGCCGCTGGCCTGCAGGTCCAGGATGCCGCCCGCGTACGGCGTGTCCGAGTTCAGCGTGAAGCCGCGGTGCCGGGGGTGGGCCAGCACCTGGAACGCCGCCTCGTTGTCGGCCGCGCCCGCGTTCCTGGTGCCCTGCACGATCCCTTCCATCGAGACCGTCGGGTAGAAGAAGTGGTACGCCTCAAGCGCGCGGCGCAGATCCTGGTCGTGCTGCGCGGCCTCGGCGCTGGCCGGTGTCGGGAAGCCATGCTGGAAGTCGACCGTCACGGCGTCACCACCGGGAAGTTGGGGTCGAACACGTCCAGCTGGAGTCCGGCCAGCTGGCCAGGTCGTACCGGGCGGCCGCGTCCCGGTTGGCGGCAGCGGTGGCGGGGGTGGCGTCCTGGGGCGCATAGGGCATGCCGACTTCTCCTCGGATCTTGTACGGTGCGGCTGCTCCTTAATGCCCAGCCTTTCCGGCCGCTGGCCGATCAAGCGTCATCCGCGGCGGGTGAGGCAGCGGGTTAGGCACGGAGGGATGCTCGCCGGGTACGGATGACGAGTGTGACCGAGGGGTGCTGATGAGCGACCTGCCGTTTGGCGACCGGACCGATTTCGAGAACGCCGAGCGCGGCCTGATCGACGCGCTCGACCCGTGCGTGGTGCGGACGGCCGACGGGCGCGTGGTATGGGACCTCGAGGCCTTCTCTTTCCTGGCGGGTGACTGCCCGGGCACAGTGCATCCGAGCCTGTGGCGGCAGGCCCAGCTCTGCGCCAAGCACGGCCTGTTCCAGGTGACCGACGGGATCTACCAGGTCCGCAGCATGGACATTTCGAACATGACGATCATCGAGGGCGACCGCGGCGTGATTGTGATCGACCCGCTGATCTCAGCCGAGACGGCCGCGGCCAGCCTGGCGCTGTACCGAAAGAACCGCGGCGACCGGCCGGTGACCGGGGTCATCTACACCCACTCGCACGGGGATCACTTCGGCGGGGTGGAAGGCGTGCTGCCCGACGGCGCCGGGGATGTGCCGATCCTGGCCCCGGTGGGGTTCCTGGAGCACGCGGTGTCGGAGAACGTGTACGCGGGCACCGCTATGAACCGCCGGGCCACCTATATGTACGGCATGTTCCTGGACATCAGCCCGACCGGGATGGTGAGCAACGGCCTGGGCATCGCCGCGTCCACCGGCTCGCTGGGCCTGATCGCGCCCACCAAAGACATCACTCACACCGGCCAGGAAGAGACCATCGACGGGGTGCGGATCGTGTTCCAGCTCACCCCGGGGACCGAAGCGCCGGCCGAGATGAACTTCTACTTCCCAGCCCAGCGGGCGCTGTGCATGGCCGAGAACGCCACGCACAACCTGCACAACCTGCTCACGCTGCGCGGCGCCCTGGTCCGTGACCCCCGGGTATGGTCCCGCTACCTGAACGAGGCCATCGAGCTGTTCGGGACTGATTCCGAGGTAGCATTCGCCTCGCACCACTGGCCCACCTGGGGCACCGAGAACGTGATCCGGTACCTGTCCGAGCAGCGCGATCTGTACGCCTACCTGCACGACCAGACGCTGCGCATGCTGAACAACGGGTCCACCGGGCTGGAGATCGCCGAGGACATCGAGCTACCTCCGGCGCTGGAGTCGGCCTGGCACGCCCGCGGCTACTACGGCTCGGTCAGCCACAACGTGAAGGCCATCTACCAGCGGTACATGGGCTGGTTCGACGGGCACCCGTCCTCGCTATGGGCGCACCCACCACAGGCCGCTGCTAGCCGGTACGTGGACGTGATCGGCGGGCCGCAGGCCGTGCTGGACAAGGCCCAGGACTATGCCGACAGTGGTGACCTGCGGTTCGCCGCCGAACTGCTCAAGCACGCGGTGTTCGCCGACCCGGACGACTCCGCCGCCCGGGACGCACTGGCCGACGTGTACCGGCGGCTCGGCTTCGGCGCGGAGAACGCGACCTGGCGTGGCTTCTACCTGACCGGCGCGCTGGAACTCGCCCACGGTGTCAAGACCCCGCCGCTCGGCGACCTGGGCGCCGGGATGGCCGGGGCGCTCACCGTCGACCAGCTGTTCGACACGCTGGCCATCCGGGTGGACGGCCCACGCGCCGCGGCCGAGTCCCTGGTCATCGACTGGCACTTCACCGACAGCAAGACGACGGTGCGGCTGGCCCTGTCCAACGGAGTGCTGATCCAGACCGAGAACCCGCGGACCCAGGCCACCGCCGACCTGACCCTCACCCTGACCAAGCCCCAGTTGCTCGGGATCCTGGCCGGGCATGGCCTGGACGGGATCGAGCACACCGGCGACCCGGCCGTGCTGGGCCGGCTGACCGCCCTGCTCGATACACCCGATCCGGCGTTCCCAATCGTCACGCCCTGACCGCGGGGGCCGAGCCGCGGTGCCGCGCGTTCCGGTGTTCACCTCGCTGCGGGGGTACCAGAGCAACTGGCTGCGCGGCGACCTGCTGGCCGGGCTGACCGTCTGGGCCGTGCTGGTCCCGGAGTCACTGGCCTACGCGGCCATCGCCGGGGTGTCCCCGGTGGTCGGCCTGTACGCGGCGCCGGGTGCGCTGCTGCTGTACGCCGCCGCGGTCGCGGTGGACGGTGCGCCGGAGTACCACCGCACCGTGGCCGAGGCCGTCGCCGCTGCCACCGCCGCGGGCACTACCGACCGGGAGGCATGATGGGCCAGGCCATCGGGGGATCACTGGCGCTGGCGGTCGGCATCGCGCTCAGCCCGATCCCGATCATCGCCGTAGTGCTGATGCTGACCAGCCAGAAAGCCCGGGTCAACGGCCCGGTGTTCGTCGCCGGCTGGCTGATCGGCCTGGGCATCGTCGGCGCGATCGTGCTGGCGGTGGCTGGGCCGGGTGGGGCCAGCCAGTCGGGGTCCCCCGCCACCTGGGTCAGCTGGGTCAAGATCGTGCTCGGTGTCCTGCTCCTACTGGTCGCGGCGCGCCAGTTCCGGTCCCGGCCACACGGCGGCGCGGAACCGGAGATGCCGAAGTGGATGGCCACCATCGACAAGACCAGCCCGCCCGCCGCGTTCGGGCTGGCCGCCCTGCTGTCCGGGGCCAACCCGAAGAACCTGCTGCTGGCCGTGGCCGGTGCCGCCGCGATCGCGCAGACCGGCATCTCCGGCGGCCAGCAGGCCGTGGCCTACCTGGTGTTCGCGGTCATCGGCACGCTCGGGGTCGGCATCCCGGTCGTGCTCTACTTCGCGCTCGGCGATCGCTCGCAGCAGCTGCTGGCCCAGCTCAAGGACTGGATGAGCGTGCACAACGCGGTCATCATGACCGTGTTGTGCCTGATCATCGGGGCTAAGCTGATCGGCGACGCGATCAGCGGGCTCACTAGCTGACCCAACGGGATGTGACCGCGGGCAGCATGCCACCGTGGATCGCGGGTAGGCCCAGCCGGGTGCGAGAGGAGGCGTTATGGCCACCGAACGGCAGAAGGAAGCCGCCCGGCAGAACATCAAAAAGGCCCGTCAGGCGCAGTCCGCCCGGGCGCACGGGAAGGACGTGCCGCGGCAGACTGAGGGCCTGAGCACCGCCGAGAAGGACCGGATGAAGGACTCGGAGTTCGCCTTCCCGAAGGAGCGCAAGGAACCGCTCACCGACGCCCGGCACGTACGTAACGCGATCGCCCGGTTTGACCAGGTCGAAGGGGTCAGCGACCAAGAACGCGACGAAGCCTGGCAGCGCATCCTGAAGGCCGCCAAGCACTACGACGTAGACGTGTCCGAATCGAGCTGGCGCGAGCTGGCCAAGGGCGGCAAGGACCACAAGTAGGCGCCCCGCTAGACGCGGCTGACGGCTGACTGGCCGAGCCGGGCCGGCCCGGCCAGGCCCAGTTCGGCCCGGCGGCGGGTGGCCCGCCCGGGGCGGTTGGTGATCAGCACGTCGATCCGCTGGTCCAGCAGGAAGTGGTCGATCAGCGGGTCGGCGTCCACCGTCCACACCATGAGGCCGATGCCTTGCTGGTGGCAGGCCCGGGCCACGCCCAGCCGGGCCAGCCGGTAGTTGGGCGCCACCCAGTCCGCGCCGCAGGCCTGGATCCGGCGCAGCGGGTACAGTTCGCTGTGCCGGATGGCCGCCCACCGGCGGCGCGGCACGCCGCCCAGGCTGCGGCCCAGTGACAGGGCGGTGCGCACCTCCGGGAACGAACGCTTGATGGCGGCCACCGAGACGTCTTCCAGCGTGGTGGCGACGAAGTTCTCCGGGCCCAGGATCGAGCTGGCCAGCCCGATCACTTCCGCCTCGTAGCCGATCTCTTTGAGATCGAGATGCCCGAGCAGCCGGCCCGCGACGAGCGCCATGACCTCGTCCACCGGGGGCACCTGGAAGCCCAGCCGGTCACACAGCTCCGCGTAGCCGAGTTGCCGGACCAGCGGGCCGCCGCGCCCGGCGCGGGCGTCGTGATAGACCACCAGCACGTTGTCGGCCGTCTTGCGGATGTCGAACTCGGCGTACTCCGCGCCGCTGGACAGCGCGGCGGTATAGGACTCGCAGGTGATCGGTTTCGCGTCGGCTGAGTGGTCACAATGCGCCGAGATCTGTACCACTGTCGCTGCGTTCTCCCAGTTGACGGCGAATTGGCCGGGCCGGAGTCAGTCGGCGTATCCATCCTTGGCCGGGCAGGCAGCCCCAAGGTGAACCTTGCGTCTCTGCCGGACGGAGGTGCGGGAAACCTCCGCTACGTTCCGGCCTGGGAGCATGTCACATCCACTGGGTGCCAGGGGTCAGTTTTGGTGACACCTTGGCAGCGAGGGAACAGGCAGATGACCGACGACACTGACTGGCTGGCCGTGGCCTTCGAGCAGCACCGCGATCACCTCCGCGCGGTCGCCTACCGGCTGCTCGGCTCGATGAGCGACGCGGAAGACGCGGTCCAGGACACCTGGCTGCGGTTGACCGGCGCGGATACCAGCGACGTGGAGAACCTCGGCGGCTGGCTGACCACCGTGGTCGCGCGGGTGTCGCTGAACATGCTCCGGTCGCGCCGGCACCGCCAGGAGGAACCGGTCGGCGACAGCTGGCCGTCCGCCGCTGAACTGTCCGCTCAGCCCGGCCCGGCGGCCGGCTCTGGCCCGGGGGCCCCGGGCGCCCCGGGTGGCGATCCGGCCGAGGAGGCCGTGCTGGCCGACTCGGTCGGCCTGGCCCTGCTGGTCGTGCTGGACACGCTCACCCCCTCCGAGCGGCTCGCGTTCGTGCTGCACGACATGTTCGCCATGCCGTTCACTGAGGTCGGGGCGGTGCTCGGCCGGTCGCCCGACGCGGCCCGCCAGCTGGCCAGCCGGGCCCGGCGCCGGGTCCGCGGCGCGCCCAGCCCGGACCGGGCCGCCGACCTGGCCCGGCAGCGCGAGGTGGCCGCTGCGTTCCTGGCCGCCGCCCGCGGCGGCGACATCTCGGATCTGGTCGCCCTGCTCGACGCGGATGTCACGCTGACCGGCGACGGAACCGTGTCGGGATCCGGCCGGCCACTCGTGCTGCACGGCGCGGACAAGGTGGCCCGGGGTGCGCATTCCGCGGCCAGCCGGGCCGAGAACTCACAGCTCGCCCTCGTCGACGGGGAGGTGGGCATCGTGTGGGCGCCCGCCGGGCACCTCCAGGTCGTGCTGCGGCTGACCAGCCGGCCCGACCGCAAGATCACCCACATCGAAGTGATGGCCGATCCGGGCCGGTTGCACCGCCTCCGGTTCGCCTTGCTGCCCGAATAACCGCTGGTCAGGGCCGATCCGCTGCCCGGCTATAGCACACTTTGGCAGACGAGTTTCCCATTTCGTGCGTTTTGCTCCGATCCGCCGTGATTCTCAGTAGGTTCCCCGGGACAGGCGTTGCCCGTGCCGCCAGACGCGTCCCTCCACGCGTTAGCCCGCCGGGTCAACGCGAGGAGCGGGGACAGGAGGATGATGCACGCGGCAGCGCGTCATTCCAAGCCCAGGAAACCTGCCAGCAAGCTCGGGGTGTCGATAGTGGCCGCGGCCGCGCTAGCCAGCGTGGCAGCGGCTTTCGTGTATCTGAACGGGGTATCCGGAGCGTCGAGCGCCGCCGACAGTCAGTTGAACGCGGTGGCCGTCGGCACATCGCATGCCGCGACGGCCAAGGCGACCGGTAACCAGCTCACCGTGGACTACCGGAAGGCCATTGCCCAGCGGATGGCCCGCGCGGCCACCCAGGCCCAGCACCGCTACCAGGCCGCGCTGGCCGCCCGCCGCGCCCGGCTGGCCGCCCAGCGGCAGGCCGCCCAGCGGCAGGCCGCCCAGCGGCAGGCCGCGGCGCAGGCCAAGCAGCAGGCCTCCGCGCAGCCCAGCGCCAGCGCCAGCCCGGCGCCCACGCTGTCCGGCGGCTCGGACCCGGCCCACTCCGCACTTGGCGACTGCATCCGGAACGCCGAAGAAGGCGGCAGCTACGCCTGGGGCCCCGGTAACGGCGGCGGTGCGTACCAGTTCACCATCGGCACCTGGGAGCATTACGGCGGCGCGGCCAGCGAGTTCGGCGTGGCCGGTCCCGCCTACCAGGACCAGATCTTCGACAACGCCATCAACGCCGGTGGCGCGTCGAACTGGACCGCCTACGACGGCTGCTGACCCGCGCTGCGGCATCAGCGCGGGTCGCTGTGCCCCGCCGGTGAGGCACAACGCACCGCGTTAACCGGCACCTGCTCGCCTACCAGGCGGTCGGCTTATCCCGGCCCGGTAGGGTGCCGGCATGCCTGGATACGTGTTCCGGCTCATCCCGCCGCGGCCCAGCTTCAGCAGCGACATGTCCGCGGCCGAGCGGGCGGTCATGATCGAGCACGTGGCCTACTGGACGCGGCTGGCCCGGTCCGGACAGGTGCTCGCGTTCGGGCCGGTGGCCGACCCGGCCGGGCCGTACGGCATTGGCATCATCGTGGCTGACGACCTGGCCGCGGCCGAGGCGCTCCGGGACGGCGACCCGGCCATCCAGTCCGGGCACGGGTTCCGCACCGAGATCGCGCCGATGCCCCGGCTGGTCACGCCAGACGGCGAGCTTGACGGCGGTTCCTGATGCCGCGCGCCCCCCGGCACGACCGCGACGCGGGCGGGCCGGCCGAGGTACTGGCGGCCAAGGCCGGGCTGCGCCAGCAGGTGTGGGCCGGGATGCGCGCGGCCAAGGTGGCCGGCCCGGCCGCGGCCCGCGGCCCACTCCGGCCATCGACTGGGCCCGACCTGACCGACGAGAAGATCGCGGCCATCCCGCTGCTCAGCGCGCTGCGCGGGACCGGCTAACCTGGGGCCGGTCAGATGATGCCCTGACGTGGAGCTTATGGCCTCCCGAACCGCTACGGCTGATGGCTTCTGCTCAGTTCCGCTGCGTAATGGAGGCATTGAGTGCTGTCTATTCCTGGGCGCCGTCGGCTGCCCCGGACCGATCGCCGGGAAATCGCCGCCATCTTCGCCGGGGGTGCGCTCGGCACGGCGGCCCGGGCCGGGCTGGCCGAGGCGTTCCCGCATTCCCCGGACTCCTGGCCGTGGCCCACGTTCGCGGTCAACATCGTGGCCGCGTTCCTGCTCGGCTACTTCGTCACCCGGCTGCAGGAGCGGTTGCCGCTGTCCAGCTACCGCCGCCCGCTGCTCGGCACCGGCCTGTGCGGCGGCCTGTCCACGTTCTCCACCATGCAGGTGGAAATCCTGAACATGATCAACGCTCATGCCTGGGGCCTCGCCGTCAGCTACACCGCGGCCAGCGTGGCCGCGGGTTATGCCGCGATCTACCTGGCCACCGCGGCGGTCCGCCGGGTCCGGGTGCGCGCCGCATGACGGTCCTGCTGTGGGCCGGGGTGGTGCTGATCGGCGGGGCGGGCTCGGTGGTCCGGTTCCTGGCCGACGGCCTGGTCGGGTCGGCGGCCGGGCGCGACTTCCCGGCCGGCACATTCGCCATCAACCTGTCCGGCGCCATGATCCTCGGCCTGCTCGCCGGGCTGGCGCTGAACCACGACCAGGCGCTGCTGGCCGGCACGGCCGCGGTCGGCTCGTACACCACGTTCTCCACCTGGATGTTCGAGACCGAGCGGCTGGCCGAAGACCGCCAGGCCGCGGTGGCGGTGGCCAACGTCGTGGCCAGCCTGGTGCTCGGGGTGGCCGCGGCCGCTCTCGGCCGGTACCTGGGGACCCAGCTGTGAACGCCGACAGCATCAAGCTGACCAGCTACTTCAGCGAGCGGCAGCGGACCGGCGGCCGGTTCGTCGCCGACGCCCTGCTCGACCTGTACGGCCAGCACCAGATCAGCACCAGCATCCTGCTGCGTGGCACCGAAGGCTTCGGGCTCAAACATCACCTGCGCACCGACCGGACGCTGACCCTGTCCGAGGACCTGCCGCTGATCGCGGTCGCGGTGGACCGCCGGCCGCGGATCGAGGCCGTGCTCAGCGACACGCTCACGCTCAACCGCCCCGGGCTGGTCACCCTGGAACGGGCCCGGCTGCTGGCCGGTGAGTTGGCCGCTGGTCTCCCGGCTATGGGCAGCATGCCCGGCGGCGGCGCGGAGGCCACCAAGCTGACCGTCTACCTGGGCCGCCAGGAGCGGGTCTACCGGGCGCCCGCGTTCGTCGCGGTCTGCGACCTGCTGCACCGCCGCGGCGTGGCCGGCGCCACCGCGCTGCTCGGCGTGGACGGCACCTCCCGCGGCCGCCGGGAACGGGCCCGGTTCTTCAGCCGCAACGCCGAGGTGCCGATGATGGTCATCGCGGTCGGCGACGGGGACCGGATCGGCCGGGTACTGCCCGAACTGGGCGGGCTGCTCCGCGACCCGCTGGTCACCCTGGAGCGGGTCCGGGTCTGCAAGCGGGACGGCGAACTGCTGGCCAGACCCCGCGCGCTGCCCGGCGTCGATGAGCACGGACTGGCGTTGTGGCAAAAGATCATGATCGTCAGCTCGGAAGCCGCGCGGCACGGTGGGCAGCCGCTGCACCGGGCGCTGGTCCGGGCGCTGCGGTCGGCGCGGGTCAGCGGGGCGACCACGATGCGTGGTGTGTGGGGCTTCCACGGTGACCACCCACCGCACGGGGACCGGCTGCTGCAGCTGGGGCGGCACGTGCCCACGGTCACCGTGGTGGTCGACACGCCGGAGCGGATCGCGGCCGCGTTCCCGGTGATCGACGAGCTGACCGGCGAGCGCGGGCTGGTGACCAGCGAGACCATCCCGGCGCTGCACGCGGTCGGCGGCGGCCGGAGCCGGGGCGGCCCCCGGCTGGCCAGCCACCACCTTTAGCCGCTGGGCAGACTATCGAACCGTGATCAACCGGTTGGTGTCGCTGGGGCAGCACCGATCGGTTGATCACCCGGCGTGCTGCCGGCCGGGGCGAGCGGCAGGAAGATCTCGAAGATGGCGCCCTCACCCGGGGTGCTGCGCACCTGAACCGAGCCCCCGTGCGCGCCCGCGATGGCCTGCACGATGGCCAGGCCGAGGCCGAACCCGCCCGCCTCCCGGTTGCGGTGCGTGCTGGCCCGGGCGAACCGCTGGAAGATCCGCTGCAGGTCGCCGCCCTCGATGCCGCAGCCGGCGTCGGCCACCACCAGCACCGCCTGCCCGTCCTCCCGCCGCGCGCTGACCTCGATTTGGTCCCCCGCCTCGGTGTGCGCGATCGCGTTCTCCACCAGCGCGTCCAGGGCCAGCGCCAGCCGGTCCCGGTCGGCCAGCACGGTGGCGTCGGTGACCGGGCCCAGCCGCCACTGCCGGGGCAGGTAACCCCAGCGCTCCAGCGCGTCGCCGAGCACGGCTTCGACTGCGACCGGTTCCCGGCGCAAGAAGTCGGGGCTGGACGCCGAGGCCAGCAGCAGGATCCGGGTGGCCAGCCGGCCCAGCCGGCGAAGCTCGTCCGCGACCACCCGGGCGTCCTCGGCCATCTCGGTCTGCTTGGCCGCCCGCTCCATCAGCTCGGCGTGCCCGAGCGCCACCGTGATCGGCGTGCCCAGCTCGTGCGAGGCGTCTTGCAGGAACCGGTGCTGCTGGGTGAGCAGGTGCAGGTTCTCCTGGGAGACGCGCTGCACCGCCTCCATGGCGGCCAGCTTGTCCTCCATCGCGGCCACCCGGCGGCGGCCGTGCAACACCATGACCAGGAACATCAGTGCGATCAGCGGCACCTCGGCGAGGTAGTCCGCGTCCTGCTGGCCCTTGAGCACCTGGACCACGATGATGCCGCCGGTGGCCAGGGTGACCGCGGCCAGGGTGAGAATGGTGCCCTGCAGCCGCCACAGCCGGAGCCCGTAGATCGCGGTCAGGCTGACCCAGATGGCCAGGAATGGCACCGTGCCCCAGTGGGGGTTCAGCCGCATCGCCACCAGGTTGATCGCGACGAACGCGACCCAGATCAGGTCCAGCCGGTACACCCGGGCCCAGTGTGCCGCCTGGTGCCACCAGCTCGTGGCGTGCGGCGGTGACTTCAGGTCAGCCGGCAGGCCGTGCCGGGCGGCCGCCTCTGGCCGGTGCCCGGGCAAATGCCACTGAACGCGCTGCGTGGTCACTGTTCCCTCAACTCCTACGGGCCGGCCCGCTCAGGACGTCCGGCCGTCCCGAGCTGCCGGAACCCGGTAGCCAGGATGCTAGCGAGCAGCGCGGCGTGCTGGCCGCCCGGGTCAAGATCCGGGTCGAATACCGTAACCTCCGCGCCGAGATCAGGGCCAGCACGCTCAGCCCCGCTTGCTCTTCCCGCTGATCCGGGTGCCCAGGTCAGCCCCCTCGCAGAGGGCCTGCATCACCCCGGTCGCGGCCACGTCGAACACGTGCATGGTCAGGTCCTGCTCGTTGGCCAGCACCAGCGCGCTGGTGTCCATCACCCGCACCCCGAGGGCCAGCGCCTCGTCGTAGGTCAGCTCCCGGTAGTGCACCGCGCCCGGGTTCAGGTTCGGGTCGCTGTCGTACACCCCGTCCACCCCGCGCTTGGCTACCAGGAGGGCGTTCGCGTCCAGTTCCAGCGCGCGCTGCACGGCCGGGTAGTCGGTGGTCACGTACGGCTGGCCGATGCCGCCCGCGAGCAGCACGATCAGGCCGCGCTCCAGGTGCCGGATGGCGCGCAGCCGGATGAACGGCTCGGCCACGCTCTCCATCGGGATCGCGCTCATTACCCGCACGTCGGTGTCGGTCCGGGCGGTCAGCGCGCCGCGCAGGCTGAGCGCGTTCATCACCGTGCCGAGCATGCCGATGTTGTCCGCCTCGGCCCGGCTGATGCCCCAGCCTTCGGCCATCCGGCCGCGGAAGTAATTGCCGCCGCCGACCACCACGGCCAGCTCGACGCCCAGGTTGTGCACGGACAGCAGCTCATCGGCCACCCGGGCCAGCGCGGCCGCATCCAGGCCCGAACTGGCCGACCCGGCGAGCGCCTCGCCGCTGAGCTTCACGACAACCCTGCGATAACGCAGCACGGCCGGGCTCCCTTCCGGGCCCTGGTTTACCAGCCCTTGGTGCCGGACGCTGGCCACGCTATCGCAGCTAGCCGCGATCTGGCGCCGGTGCCGGGCCAGCCTGGCGGCGGATGAAGCGCAGCGCCTCCCGGCGGCCGGCCGGACTGAGCCGGTCCAGGTACAGCTGCCCGTCCAGGTGGTCCAGCTCGTGCTGCAGGCAGCGGGCCAGCTCGCCGCGGCCGGCCATCCGCACCGGCCGGCCGTCCAGGTCCAGGCCGGTGGCGACCGCATGTGCGGCCCGGCGCACCGGCAGGTACAGGCCGGGAATCGACAGGCAGCCCTCCGGCTCCTCCTGTTCTCCTTGACTGAACGCCAGTACCGGGTTGATCAGGTAACCCTCGGCGCCGTCCACGTGGTAACAGAACACCCGCAGGTCCACGCCGATCTGCGGGGCGGCCAGGCCCGCCCGGCCGGGCAGCCGGCAGGTGTCGGTCAGGTCGGTCACCAGCCGGGCCAGCCCGTCGTCGAACCGGGTCACCGGCCGGCAGACCTCGCGCAGTACCGGGTCGCCGAACTCGCGGATTGTACGGACAGTCATGACGTTGCGGCCGGCTGCGCCGGCCTCGGCGCGGAGCGGCGATCGGGGACCGGGGGTTCGGGGGGTAGTCCCCCGGGCGAGCCGAGCGGGGGGTCGTCCCCGCGGGCTAGCAGAGGGATGGCCAGCAGCAGGTCCTCGTGCCAGCCGATCTCCGCGTCCAGGCGGCCGAGGGCGTGCTGCAGGATCAGGCTGTCCGCGGCGGTCTGCTCGGCCCAGGCCCGCTCCTGCTCGTGCCGGAAGAACTCGCGCTGCGTGGTCAGCGCCCGGTGCCGGTCCTCGACCAGCCCGCGCAGCTCGTCCGCGGGCAGGTCGCCGCTCATCGCCACGGCCAGATCAACCGGGTCAGGGCGCAGGCTGACCTGGCGGAACGCCTCAGCCCGCAGCGCCCGCAACTCCTTGCGGCCCTCGCCGGTGATGGCGTACACGGTGCGCGCGGGCAGGTTGCCGACCTGCTCGGTGCGCACCGCCTCGATCAGGCCCTCGGCCGCCATCCGGTGCAGCGCCCCATACAGCGACCCGGGGCGCACCTCGGACCACAGCTCGGTCCGGCCCACCCTGGCGTCGCGCCGGATCTGGTGCCCATACATCGGGCCATGCCTGGCCAGTGCCCCCAGCACAAACAAACGTGTCGGATTCACTTCGGTAGTCAAACATGAGCACTCCCGTTTGACAACCGGTGCTTGCCGCCCTCGCCCCGCGCCGACCGCCCTCGCCCCGCGCCGACCGCCGCCACCGCCCCCGGGCCGCCGCCGCACCCCTTCCCCCGCCGCCACCCCTTCCGCCCGCCATCGCCTGCCCGACGCCGCCCCGGATTCGCCGACAATCATCGACATATCACGTGAACGGTGCACCGAATCAGACAAGTCGGACCCAAAAACGCACGTTCCGCGTGATATGCCGGTGTTTGTCAGTTATTAGGCATGGAGCGCGGGTGTGTTTGCGGCCGACCGGGCTGTCGGTGCTGGTCTCTACGATGGGGCAGTGGATACGGAAGAGCTGCTGGCCCGGCGGCTGGCCAGTCAGTTGCTGGCTGCGCCGCGGAGCGCTGACCCGACCGAGGTGACCCGGTGGCTGGGCGCGGTCCAGTCCCAGGAGTACGCCCAGTCGCTGTGGGCGCTCGGGCTGCGCACCCAGGCGGCCACCGCAGCCAGTATCGAGGCGGCCATCGACCGCGGCGCGATTCTGCGTACCTGGCCGATGCGCGGCACCATCCACCTGGTGCCGGCCGAGGACGCCCGGTGGATGGTGCACCTGCTGGCCGGCCGCCCGGTCCGGCTGGTCCGCAACACCTACCGGAAGATCGGCCTGACCGACGACGTCCTCGCCCGCGCGGCCGACGTGGTGACCGGCGCGCTGCGCGGCGGGCGGCAGCTTCCCCGCAAGGACTTGTACGCCCTGCTCACCAGCGCCGGTATCGACTGCTCCGCCTCGCCCAACGGCGGCCGCGGCAACCATATCCTGGGCTACCTGTCGCACACCGGCCTGCTCTGCATCGGCCCGGTGCGCCGCGGCCAGCCGGTGTTCGTGCTGCTGGACGAGTGGGCCCCGGCGCCGCGGCAGCCGGCCGAGCCGCTGGCCGAGCTGGCCACCCGCTACTTCACCAGCCACGGCCCGGCCACCGGGCGCGACTTCAGCTGGTGGGCCGGCCTCACCCAGGCCGACGCGAAGCGGGCCATCGAGCTGGCCGGCCCGGCGCTGGCGGCCGGGGAATACGACGGCGAGCGGTACTGGGACGCCGCGGGCCGCCCCAGCCAGGCCGCGCCGCCGGACGGGGCCTACCTGCTGCCGGCGTTCGACGAGTACACCGTGGCCTACAAGGACCGCAGTCTGCTGGCCAACGGCGGCCCCCAGGCCAAAAGTGACAACCTCAACAGCGATCTGCTCAACCCGGTCATGCTGCTGGACGGCCGCGCGGCCGGGCTGTGGAAACGGGTCGTGGGCGGCAAGTCCGTGCAGATCAGCCTGGCCCCGTATGGCCGCCTCGGCCGGCCGGACCGGAGCCGGCTGACGGCGGCCGCCGAGCGGTACGCGGCGTTCCTCGGGCTGGCTGCCGAGGTCAGCTGGGCCGGCCCGGACGACGTGCGCCGGATGCGCTGGGGCTGACCACCGCGCACGGCCTCGGTGCACTGGCGGGTGACGGCCGTGTGGCCCGGATGCTCTGGGGTGGCGGCCGGGTGCCGGCCGGAGTGCACCGGGCGGGCACTGGCGTTACGTCTCCGGATCGTGCCGTTCGGTGGCGTCGTGTCCCGAGCGGATGTGCCCGGCCTGGGCCACCCGGAGCGGGGTGAACGGGCCGCTGGCCAGTGCGGCCACCGGCTCGGTGGTCACCGTCACGTGGTCGCCGCCGTCGTCCAGCACCGCGATCCGGCGGACCGCCAGCCAGTGTGGGCACTGGGTCAGCAGCGGCACGCCGCCCGGCCCGTCCGTCACCGGCAGGCCGGCGAACTTGTCCACCGTGTCCCCGGTCTGGCCGCCGAACCGCTCGGCCAGCGGCAGGTCGCCGCCGGCCAGGAAGTGGATGGCCAGATGGCTGGCGCGCAGCGCGACGCCGTAGGTGTGGTTCGCCTTGGACAGGAACACGCAGTATCGCTGCGGCGCCATGCTGGACTGGGCGTGGAAGCCGATCAGGCAGCCGGCCCGCTCGCCCGCCGCCGCGGCGGTGACCACCGCCAGCGGCGGGCTCAGCGCGGACATCAGCGTGCCGAACACGTCATCGCTCATCATGGCCTCGCTCGTAACGCAGGAACAGCGTGTCATCGGCCTGCAGCACGTGGCGCAGCGCAAAGTGGCGCAGCGGCGCGCCGGGCGGGCTGACCGACACCGGCAGCATGTCGCCGCCCATCAGCGGCGCGATGGTCAGGCACAGCTCGTCCAGCCGGCCCGCGCTAACCAGCTCGCCCAGCCAGGTCGGGCCGCCCTCGCACAGCACCACCCGGTGGCCGAGCCCAGCCAGCATGGCCATCGCCTCATCCGGATCGACCCGGTCCTGCCCGGCCACGAGGACCTCGGCTACCTCGCTGGCCCGGGCCAGCCGGGCCGGATCGGCGGCCGCGCAGGTGAGCACTAGGGTCCGCCGGTCCGCCGGGGCCCCGGTGAAGGCCCGCGCCGACCAGTTCAGGTCCAGCGACCGGGTCACCACGGCCAGCGGCGGGGTGCCGGGCCGGCCGGCCGCACGGCGCGCCGCCACCCGGTCGTCCGGCAGCCGGACCGGGCCGTAACCTTCCCGGCGCACCGTTTCGGCACCGACCAGCACCACGTCGGCCAGCGCCCGCATCAGGGTGAAAAGCTCCGCGTCCGGCGTGGTGGACAGGTCGCCGACCCGGCCGCCGATGGCCGCGCAGCCGTCCAGGCCGCCCACCATGTGGGCCATCAGCCATGGGCCGCCGTCCGGCCGGGTCCGGTCCACTCGCGCATAGGGTTCCAGCGGGTCCTGGATCAGCCCGCCTGGTTGCAGCATCCGCATCCGGCTCATTGTTACAGTGGATACGTGACTCGTTCTGGCATGGGCTGGTGGCGCCGCGGTAGGCGGTAGCTGTCCCCTGTGCGTTGACGGCCCGCCTCCGGCGGGCCGGTTTCGTGTCACCAGCCGGTTCCGGCCGGAGGCCTGATCCCAGGAGGCCCCGTGCCCACCAACACTGTGCCCACCAACACCGTGCCCACCAACACCGCGCAGCGGCGCAGCGCGGAACTCGAAGCCGCCATCCGGGCCGATCCGGGCCGGTTCCGGGTGCTCACCGGGGACCGGCCCACCGGCCCGCTGCACATCGGCCACCTGTTCGGCACGCTGCTGAACCGGGTCCGGCTGCAAGGCCTCGGCGCGGACGTCATGGTGCTGGTGGCCGACTACCAGACGATCACCGACCGGGATGCGCCGGGCACGCTGCCCGCCGACGTGCTCGGGCTGGTCGCCGACTACCTGGCCGCCGGGCTGGACCCGGACCGGTGCACGATCTTCGCGCACAGCCAGCTCCCGGCGCTGAACCAGCTCATGCTGCCGTTCCTCAGCCTGGTCAGCGTGGCCGAGCTGAGCCGCAACCCGACCGTGAAAGACGAGTCGGCGGCCGGGCCGATGTCCGCGCTGATGTTCACGTATCCGGTGCATCAGGCAGCCGACATCCTGTTCTGCCACGCCAACCTGGTGCCGGTGGGCAAGGACCAGCTGCCGCACGTGGAGGGCACCCGGACTATCGCGCGCCGGTTCAACGAGCGGTACGCGGCGGGTGAGCCGTACTTCCCGGTGCCCGACGCACTGCTCACCGACGCCCCGCTGCTGCTCGGGGTGGACGGCCGCAAGATGAGCAAGAGCCGGCACAACGCGATCGCGCTGGCCGCCAGCGAGGATGAGACGGCCCGCCTGATCCGCGGCGCCCGGACCGACGCCGAGCGGCTCATCAGCTACCAGCGGGACCGCCGGCCCGAGGTGTCCAACCTGGTGCAGATCGCCGCGTTGTCCCTGGACCAGTCGCCGGCCGAGGTCGCCGCGACGGTCGGCGATGGCGGCGCGGCGCCGCTCAAGCGGCTGGTCACCGAGGCGCTGAACGAGCGGCTCCGGCCGATCCGGGCCCGGCGCCGCGAGTTCGCCGCCGACCCCGGCTACCTGCGCCAGGTGCTGGCCGAGGGCAACGCCCGGGCCGCCGCCATCGCCGACCGCACCCTGTCCGACGTCCAGTCCCTCATGCACACCGCTTACTGATCCTCGTCCCTCCCGCCACAGCCACCCGGTGCCCGCACTTCGTGCTCATGGGATTGGTGGCGCTCCAGCACCACCTAAGCCATGATCACGAACGGATGGCGGGGTGAGGGTGGCTGCGCGGCGGGGCGCGTGCTGGTCAGGACGGGAGCAGCCGGGTCGGCAGGGCGGTCTCTTCCACCGTGCCGTCGGGGCGGCGGGTGATGTGCCAGGTGCTGGCCCCCTCCTTCTCGGTGACGCAGTCCACCAGGTCGGTGTTCTCGAAGATCAGCCCGGTGCCGTTGTCGGTCGCGTAGCCGTCCGGCAGCGTGCCGTCCGCGATCAGCCGGTCGATGGCCGGCCGCGCTGCTCCTCGGCGTCATGATGCGGGCTGTTCGAGTAGGGCAGGAAGCCGAGGCCGTTGGTCACCGGGTGCAGCGGGAGGCCGAACGAGTCGGTGGTGCCGCCCTGGAACCAGCACAGCGACCCGGCGGATACGCCCATCAGCACCACGCCCGCCTGCCAGGCGGTGCGCATCGCCTCGCCGACGCCATGCAGGCGCCAGAGCGCGAGCAGGTTGGCCACGCTGCCGCCGGCCACCCAGATCACGTCCTGGGCCAGCAGGTACTCGCTGATGTCCGGGACGTTGGGCTCGGTGAACAGCGCGAGGTGGGTAGGCCGCCAGCCGGCCCGGCCGAACGCGCAGTACATGGGGGCCAGCCAGCCGGCGTCGTCGCCCAGGGCGGTCCCCACGATGGCGACCCGGGGACAGTCGCCCGCCCGGGCCAGGGCCGCGGCGTGGGCGTACGCCGGGCCGAGCTGGAAGTCCATCATCCCGTGCCCGGCGGGCCGGAACCCGATGCTGGTGGCGACTATCGTCGGAGTCCGCGCTGTCATCCGGCGATTATCCACCCGCACCGCGGAGGTGCTCATGAGCCCCCAGATCGCCCGGGCCGACCAGGTCGGCCGCGACGAGTTGCTCGGCTTCATCCGGGACCGGCATCACGTGGTGCTGGTCACCACCAAGCGGGACGGGACGCTCCAGCTGTCCCCGGTCAGCGCGGGCCTGGACGGGGCTGGCCGGATCGTGATCTCGACGTACCCGGAGCGGGCCAAGGCGCACAACGCCCGCCGCCACCCGGCGGTGGACGTGCTGGTCCTGTCGGATGACTTCGGGGATGCCTGGGTGCAGGTCAGCGGGACGGCCGAGGTGCTCGACCTGCCCGAGGCGATGGAACCGCTGGTGGAGTACTTCCGGTGCATCGCCGGTGAGCACAGTGACTGGGACGAGTACCGGGCCGCGATGCAGCGGCAGGGCAAATCACTGATCCGGGTCACCATCGAACGGTGGGGACCGATCGCCACCGGCGGCTTCCCGGCCCAGCTGGCCTGAGCCGGACGCGCACGCCGTGGCCGGGCAGCGCAGCTTCGCCGACCTGGTGGCCGAGGGCGCGGCGGTACCGGTCGAAGGCTGGGACTTCTCCTGGTTCGAGGGCCGGGCCACCGAGGAGCGGCCGTCCTGGGGGTACGCCCGGATGATGGCGGCCCGGATGGCCCATGCGCGGGCCGCGCTGGACATCGGCACCGGCGGCGGTGAGGTACTGGCCTCGGTGCTGACCGGGGCGCCGGGTGCGCCACCGGTGCTGGTCGCTACCGAGTCGTGGCCGCCGAACCTGGCTATCGCCGCGGCCCGGCTCCGCCCGCTCGGCGGCCGGGTGGTCCAGGCGGCCGGCGACGGTGGCCTGCCATTCGCGACGGGCGCCTTCGACCTGGTGGTGAGCCGGCATCCGGTCAACACGGTGTGGCCGGAGGTGGCCCGGGTGCTCCAGCCGGGCGGGCACTACTTCTCCCAGCAGATCGGGGCCGGCTCCAACCGGGAGCTGACCGACTTCATGATGGGCCCGCAGCCAGTCAGCCCGGCGCGAGACCCGCGCCGCGCGGTGGCGGCGGCGGAAGCGGCCGGCCTGGTCGTCACCGACGTGCGCGAGCAGGCGCTGCGCACCGAGTTCTACGACGTCGGCGCGGTGGTCTACTTCCTGCGCAAGGTGCTGTGGACCGTGCCGGGTTTCACCGTCGAGGCCTACCTGGAGCCGCTGCGCCGGATGCACGACCAGATCCAGGCGGACGGGCCGTTCGTGGCGCACGCCCAGCGGTTCCTGATCGAGGCGCGCCAGCCCTGACCGTCCCAGCCTGAGACCGCCACCGGGGACGCGCTTTGTAGGATCGGCTTGGGCCGAAGGAGGCGTCGATGATCTTCATCGTGGTCAAGTGGACCATCAAGCCGGAGCGCAGCGGCGAATGGCTCAGCCTGGTGGATGACTTCACCCGGGCCACCCGGAACGAGCCGGGCAACATCTTCTTCGAGTGGTCCAGGAGCGTGGACAACCCGGACCAGTTCGTGCTGGTCGAAGCGTTCCAGGACGACGCGGCCGCGGCCCACGTGAACTCCGGGCACTTCAAGGAGTTCGTCGGCTGGGCGCCCACCGCCGTGGCCAGCACCCCGCAGATCATCAGCGTCCAGGGCGTGCCCGGCACCGGCTGGGGCGAGATGGCGGAGGTCAAGCCCGCCTGAGCCGGGGCTTACTCCGGGTCGGCCACTGTGATGCCCGCGTGCTCGGCCAGCACCGGGGCCAGCTCGGCCAGCTGGCCGGGGGCGATGGTGGCGCCGCGCAGCGCGTCCGGCGTGATGATCAGGCCAAGCTCGGCGCCACGCAGGTCCACCTTCTCCAGCGTGACGTGACTGAAGTCGGTGGCACGGAGCTGCGAGCCGGGGAACGTGCAGCGGCGCAGCGTGGCCCCGCCGAAGTCCACGTCGCGGAGCAGGCAGTCCTCGAAGCTCACGTCGATGAGCGTGGCGCTGCGCAGGTTCACCCCGTCCAGCTTGCAGTTCCGGAGCCGGACCCGGCGCAGCTCGGCGGCGTCCGCGGTCACCCCGGCGGCCACACAGCCGGCCAGGAACGCGTCGGTCCAGGCGGTCTCGGTCATTTCGGTCGCGGTCAGCCGGATGTCGGACAGCCACACGTCGTTGAACCGGGACAGCCGGAACCGCCCGTCCTGGACCGTCACGTGGGTGAACGCGCACTCCATGAACCGGCTGTTGGCGCCCCGCGGCCCAGCCAGGTCCAGCCCGTCGAAGTGCGCGCCGTCATAGTCCGTGTCGGCCGCCAGCGGGCCCTCATGCGGGCTCAGCGTCGCCGCATACGGCAGGTCGGCCAGGGTTTCCGGTGCCATCACGCCCACCCTACGGGTGGGCTGCAAAGGGTGGGCCGGGTGGGCTACGAGGAAGGGTGGGCCGGGCTACGAGTAGGGGTGGGCCGGGCGGGCTACGGCAGGTAGCGGGCCAGGAAGGCCAGGGACGGCGGCTCCTGCTGGGTGAAGAACGGGCCGGAGTGGCAGCCCGTGGACATGATCACGGCGACGAGCAGTTCGGTGAACTCCGCCCCCGTACCGGTCACGCCACCCAGCCGGGTAAAAGCGCAAAAGCTGGGCGGCCCGCCGGTCCGGGGAACTCACGCCAGCCCCCAGCCCTTGGCCAGGCGGCCCAGGCCCACGTCGGCTACCTGGCGCTGGGCCTGCAGGTGTTCCTGCAGGGCGGTGGAGCCGGCCGCGGTGAGCTGGTAGGGGCGCCGCCGGTCGGTGCTGGGCAGCGCCTCGATCATGCCGATCGCTTCGAGCCGGCTGAGCGCCTCGTACAGCGTGCCCGGGGCCAGCCGGACCCCGGCGAAACTGTCGATGTCCTTGGTCAGCGCGTAGCCGTGCTTGGCCCCGCCGGCCAGGCTGGACAGGATCAGCGTGGCCGGGCCGGCGTACCGGCCGAACGTGCTCAGTGTGCCGGGCATGCCGGCACACTACATCGGTAGCCGATCTATCGTCAACCGGAGTAGTAGTGCGGCCAAACACCACGTAACCTGGCGGTTAACGCACGCCAGCCGACACTGGGGTGTTCATGGAGACACGTGCGTGCAGTGGGGGTGACGGGATGGGGAAGGTAACGCCGGGCGTACTGTCCGAGCCGCACCAGGTGCTGACGCCGCAGGAGTGGCGCCGGCTGGGCCGGGACCGGCGCCGGTTCGTGCCGCGGTCGGCGCACGCCGAATGGTCGCCGCCGCCCGGCCGCCCGGATCCGGTCGGCATCCTGGAAGCCCAGGCCGGGGAGCGGGTGCCGGACCTGGTGCCGATCCGGCACGGCCGGATGGCCGCCTCGCCGTTCTCCTACTACCGTGGCGCGGCCGCGCCGATGGCCTGGGATCTGGGCCACCTGCCGTCCACCGACATCCGGGTCCAGCTGTGCGGCGACGCGCACCTGCTCAACTTCGGCATGTTCGGCGCGCCGGACCGGCGGCTGATGTTCGACGTGAACGACTTCGACGAGACGCTGCCCGGCCCGTTCGAGTGGGACGTCAAGCGGCTGGCCGCGAGCGTCGCGGTGGCCGCCCGGGACAACGGCCTCGACACCCGGGCCGAGCGCACCGCGGCCCGGCGCTGCGCGCACATGTACCGCACCGAGATGGAAAACTTCGCCCGGATGCGGTTCCTCGACGTGTGGTACTCCCGGATCGACGTGGACCAGGTCTGCCAGCTGCTGGACGCGGTGGAGTCGCGCAAGGCGGTCCGGCGGCGCAACGCGGACGTGCACAAGGCGTACCGGCACACCAGCGTGCAGGCGCTGGACAAGCTGTGTCACGTGGTCGACGGGGAGTACCGGATCAAGCCGGTCCCGCCGGTGGTGGTGCGGTTCGGCATCGAGCACGAGCCGGCCATCGCCGACGAGCTGCGCTCCGCGATCGACCGGTACCGGGAGACGATCCAGGCCGACCGGCGCGAGGTGCTGCGCCGCTACTACTTCGGCGACTTCGCCCGCAAGGTGGTCGGCGTCGGCTCGGTCGGCACCGAGGCGTTCATCTTCCTGCTGCTCGGCGACCGGCCGGACGAACCACTGTTCCTTCAGCTCAAGGAGGCGCAGCCGTCGGTGCTGGCCCCGTTCGCCGGGCCGAGCGAGTACAAGCACCAGGGCGAGCGGGTGGTCCGCGGCCAGAAGCTGATGCAGGCCACGGGCGACCCCTTCCTGGGCTGGACCAGCGGGCTGCAGCTCGATGGCGGCACGGCCAAGGAGTACTACGTCCGGCAGCTGCGCGACATGAAGGGCGCGATGAACGTGCCGTCCATGGACCCGCCGCAGCTCACTTACTACGCCGGGCTGTGCGGCTGGGCGCTGGCCCGGGCGCACGCCCGCACCGGCCGGGCGTCCATGATCGCCGGCTATCTGGGGTCCAGCGACCGCTTCGACCGGGCCATCGAGGAGTTCGCGATCGGCTACGCGAACCAGAACGAGCGCGATTACCAGCGGCTGCTCAACGCGATCGAGAGCCGCCAGCTGCCCGCCATCGAAGGCATTTAACCTTTTGAACGCCACTACCCGGCTGGTCCCCCCCAGATAGCCCGGACGGCGTCGATGGTGTCGGCCTCGGCCGCCTGCTTGTCCGGCCGGTAGCGGAGCACCCGGGCGAACCGGAGCGCCACCCCGCCCGGGTAGCGGGGACTGGTCTGCACCCCGTCGAACGCGATCTCGACGACCAGTTCCGGCCGGACCCGGACCACGCCGTAGCCGCGCGCCGGGTCACGGGCCGGCTGATCAGCCGGGTCGGCCAGCTCCAGCAGCCGGGTGGTCTGCCAGCCGAGCATCTGGTCGGTCAGCCCCTTGAACGTCTTGCCCAGCATGACGAACCCGCCGTCCGGGTCGCGCGCGCCCAGGTGCAGGTTGGACAGCCAGCCGCGGCGGCGGCCGTGCCCCCACTCGGCGGCCAGGATGACCAGGTCGAGGGTGTGCCGCGGCTTGACTTTGATCCACTCACTGCCACGGCGGCCGGCCGCGTACGGCGCGTCCAGCGACTTGACCACGACGCCCTCATGGCCGCGGCTCACCGCATCGGCGAAGAACCGCTCCGCCTCAGGCACGTCACTGGTCACGATGCGCGGCACCCGGAGGTCCTCCGGCAGGACGGCGGCCAGCAGGCGCTGGCGTTCGGTAGCAGGCTCGTCGATGAGATCGCGGCCGTCGGCGTGCAGCAGGTCGAAGAAGAACGGGGTGAGCGGGACGTCCGGCCGGCCCGGGCCGGGCGCGCCCTGGTTGGAGGCGCCCTGGTTGGAGGCGCCCTGGTTGGAGGCATGGGTGCCGGCCCGGCTCGCGGTCACCTGGAACGGGCGGGGCCGGCCGTCCGGGCCGAGCGCGATCGCCTCGCCGTCCAGGACCAGGGCATCGGCGTCCGCGGCCAGCACCGCCGTGGTGATCTCGGGCAGCCGGGCGGTGATGTCGTCCAGGCTGCGGGTGAACACGGTGACCTGGCCGCCCTGCCGGTGCACCTGGATCCGGACGCCGTCGATCTTCCACTCCACGGCGGCCGGGGACACCCGGCCCAACGCGGCGGGCACGTCCGGGGCGGAGGCGGCCAGCATGGGCCGCAGCGGGCGGCCCACCTGCAGGTGGAACTCGGCCAGCGCGGTGGCCGCGGACCCGGGGCCCTCCCCGGCGGACAGCGCCGCCTGGGCCACCGCGGGCAGCGAGCCGCCCAGCAGGTGGGCCCGGCGCACCTGCTCCGGGCTGACCCCGGCCGCGCGGGCCACCGCGTCGCTCATCACGCCTTCCAGCGCGCCCTGGTGCAATTCGCCGCCGAGCAGCCGGGTCAGGAACGAACGCTCCGCCCGGGTGGCCCGGCGCAGCACGGCGCCGAGCAGCCGCCGCCGCTCGGCCTGGGTGCCGGGCCCGCTGATCGCGCCGATCGCGGCGAACGCCGCGTCCACCTCGGCCAGCGTCAGCGGCGGGGCGGTGTCCAATGACCCAGGAGGCTCCAGGCCGCCGTTCGCGCCCGCCCCGGCCGCGGCCCCGGCCGGGTGATCCCCGGTGGCATCCGCGCTGGCCCAGAACGAATCGCCGAGCAGGTCCCGGATGGCGGCGAAGCCGACGCCGATCTGCCGCTGCCGCAGTTCGCCGGACAGGAAAGCCACCGCCACCGGCACCTCGGCGGGGCCGGCCTGGCGGAGCAGGCCGGCGATCGCCTCGACCTTGGCTTTCCGGCCCGGCGCCCCGGCCACCGTCTCTGACGTGCGCACTAGCGCGCTAAGCAGCACACCACGCATTGTGCCTGACCAGACTGACAGTCCCGGCACCCGCACGCAGCTGAGTAATAGCGGTCCGAGATTTGTTAAGCAAAGCCGCTTGCGCACTGCCGGGGTGGCCAGCTAGCCGCTGGCCACCCCGGCACCACGCTTAGTCAGGGCGTCCTGACCTGCCCGTTCACATCGGCCTGCGCCGTCTCGGACCGCTCGCTGCTGTTGGCCTGGTCGCTGGCCGGGGGTACCGGCGGCGGCGCGGCTTCGGCCGGCTCGGAGCTGGACCGGCGGCCGCGCTGGCCGCGGAGCAGGAGGGCCGCGGCGGCGGCCGCCGACACGGTCACCACCCCGGCCACGACAACCGGCCAGCGGCGCCGGCTCCGGGCGGGAGCTGGCTGCATCTTGCGTGCCGTGGAGATCATGGCGGAGGAGACCGCGGGGGCGATGCGCTCCTGCACAGCCACCCCGGCCTGCTCGACCCGGGGCGCGGCCCAGGACCGGGCCTGCTGCACGCCCTGGGTGGCGGTCAGCTGCGCGCTCCTGGCCAGCGGCGTGAACTGCTGCTTGGCCTGCAGGGCGCGCCCCTGCACCCGGATCGCCTGTGCCTTGGCCTGCGTCGCCCCGGCCTTGGCCTGCAGGGCGCGCGCCTTGGCCCGGGACTTTACATCCTGGCTGCTTATTCTTGAGAACACGATTAACCTCCCCGAGTAGCGCCCCCGGCCACTCAGTTCCCTAGGAGACAACACTCAACCCTGAGTTCCCTGCGCGGGCCTGCTCAATCCTGATTCGCCGCCGGTTCATCCGCGCCGTAAGGTACGAGGGGTGGGCCCGCGGCATCAGCCGGTGGGCCGGAAACGGCGAACATGAGCCCGCCCCGTGCGAGGATTTCAGCTATGACAAACACGCTCACCGCGACGCTGCGGACGAACCAGGGGACCATCGTGGCCCGGCTTTTCCCTGATCACGCTCCCAAGACCGTGCGCAACTTCGTCGAGCTGGCCGAGGGCAGCCGGGACTGGACCGACCCGCGTACCGGTCAGCCCAGCCGGGAAAGCCTTTACAACGGAACGATCTTTCACCGGGTGATCCCGGATTTCATGATCCAGGGCGGTGATCCGCTCGGCACCGGAACTGGCGGTCCCGGCTATCAGTTCGCCGACGAGATTCACCCGGATCTCGCGTTCAGCCGGCCTTACCTGCTGGCCATGGCCAATGCCGGACCGGGCACCAATGGCTCGCAGTTCTTCATCACCACCGTGCCCACGCCGTGGCTGAACGGCAAGCACACGATCTTTGGTGAGGTCATCGAGGGCAACGACGTGGTGGACGCGATCAGTCACGCGGACCGTGACCGCCGCGACCGGCCGAACAAGGACGTGGTGCTTGAGTCGGTCGAGATCTCCCGCGACGACGCCTGACTCGCTGGCAGAGACAACGGCAGGCTGACGGTGGACGACTCCCCGGCTCCGGGCGCCGAGGCGCCTGCGCCGGTACCAACGTGTTTCCGGCACCCGGGCCGGGAGACCTACCTATCCTGCAGCCGGTGCGGCCGGGCGGCCTGCCCGGACTGTCTCCGGGCCGCACCGGTCGGCCAGCACTGCGTGGAGTGCGTCCGGGAGGGCCACCGGGGGACCCGCGCGCCGACCGCGGTGTTCGGCGGCCGGCCTGCCCTGAGCTCCATCGTGACCTGGATCATCGTCGGCCTCAACGTCCTGTTCTACCTGGTCGAACTGGCCTACCCGGCGCTGGCCGACAACTGGGCCATGGTGGCCAGGTTCGGGCCGCACATCGGGGTGGCCAACGGCCAGTACTACCGGCTCCTCACGTCGGCGTTCCTGCCACCGGCCGGCTCCAGCGGGCTGCTCGACATCGCGTTCAACATGTGGGCGCTGATCCTGGTCGGGCCGGCCCTGGAGCGGCTGCTCGGCCACGTGCGGTTCACCGCGGTGTACCTGCTGAGCGGGCTCGGCGGGTCGGTGCTGTACTACCTCATCGCCCCGCCACTGCAGCCCGCGCTGGGCGCGTCCGGGGCTATCTTCGGCCTGTTCGGCGCGTGGTTCGTGGTGTCCAGGCGGCTCCGCCTGGACACCCGGGCCATCGTCTTCCTGATCGTGCTGAACCTGGTCATCAGCTTCGTGTGGCGCTCGTCGATCGCCTGGCAGGCGCACGTCGGCGGGCTCATCGTGGGCAGCCTGCTCACCGCGGCCTATGCCTACGCGCCCCGGCCGCAGCGCACGGTGATTCAGGTCGGCGCGACCGTGCTCGTGCTGGCCGTGCTGATCGCCGCGGTGGTTACCCGGACGAATGCGCTGACCTGACGGGGGCTCCGGGGGGTCGTCCCCCCGGGCTGGCACAGCGCTGGTCAGCTGGTCAGCGCCACTTGGTGGACAGCACCACGCCGCCGATGATGAACGCGAACCCGACTACCAGGTTCCAGTCGGCCAGCGCGCCGATCGGCAGGCTGCCCTGGGTGACGTAGAAGATCGCGATCCAGGCCAGCCCGATCAGCAGGCAGGCCAGCATGGTCGGCACCAGCCACCGCGGGCTGACCTTCGACTTCGACGTCCGGGGCGGCGGGGTGTAGACCGCCTTGGACCTCACGCGGGACTTGGGCACGGTCGTCTCCTGGTCAACTAGCTCTGCCCGAGTCTAGCGCCGTCCGTTCCCGGTGCCGCCGCCGTTCCCGCCGCCGCCTCCCGGGTTGGTCGCGCTCGGGGTTGGGGTGGGCGTCGCGGGCGCGGTCGGGGTGGGCGACGCGCTGGTCGGCGCGGACGTCGGCTGGGTGGCCGCGGCCACGAAGATGGTCACCGTGGAGCCACTCGCCGCGGTGGTTCCGTTGCTCGGCTGCTGCTGGAACACGGTGCCCGGGGTCGAGCCGGTCGGCCCGGCCGTCGTCACCACCTTGACCTGGAATCCCGCGTTGCTCAGGATCGACTCCGCGGTGGCCTTCGGGTCGCCGATGACCGAGGGTACCTGAGTACCGCCGCCGGAGACGTAGAGCACCACCGTGCTGCCCTGCTTCACCTGCGTGCCCGCCGGCGGGTCTGTCCTGGCCACCTTGCCCTGGGGCAGGGTGGAGTTCGGCGCCGTCTTGGTCGTGACGTTCAGGCCGAGGCCTTGCAGTTGGCTCTGTGCGGTGCTTTCCGAATCGCCGGTCACGTTCGGGATCGTGACCTTCTTCGGCCCGGCGGACACCCGGAGCGTCACGTTGCTGTGCGGCGCCACCTTGGTGCCGAACTGCGGGTTGCTGCTGACCACGATGCCGACCTTGTCCGAGGACGGCACCTTGACCACCACCGGGTTCAGCCCGGCCTGCTTCACCGCCTTGACCGCCTGCGCCTGGGTCTGGCCGACCACGGACGGCACCGACGCGGTGTTGCCGCTGCCGCCGTTCAGCAGCAGGTAGGCGAGCACCGCCACGATGATGACGCCGACCGCGCCGAGGATCCACCACAGCGCCCGGCGGCCGCCGCCACCGGTCCCGTCGTCGTACCCGTCATCGGGGCCGCCGTAACCGGACATCGTGCCGGTCGGCGCGCCCGCGCCGGCCAGCATGGTCTGCGGGCCCATCCGCTGCGTGCCCGGCGCGTACATCTGGGTCGCGGGCGGCGCGGCCACCGGCACCCCGGACAGCGCGCGCTGGATGTCGGTGCGCATCTCGGCCGCCGACTGGTAGCGCTCGGCCGGGTCCTTGGCCATCGCCTTGAGCACGATCGCATCGGCCCACGTCGGGATCTCCGGGTCGACCTGGGACGGCGGGATCGGGTTCTCCCGGACATGCTGGTAGGCGATCGCCACCGGCGAGTCGCCGGTGAACGGCGGACGCCCGGTGAGCAGCTCATACAGCAGGCAGCCGGTGGAGTACAGGTCGCTGCGCGCGTCCACCCGCTCACCGCGGGCCTGCTCCGGGGACAGGTACTGGGCGGTCCCGATCACCTGGGCAGTCTGCGTCATCGTGGCCTGGTTGTCGCTGACCGCGCGGGCGATGCCGAAGTCCATCACCTTGACTTCGGCCTGCCGGGTCAGCATCACGTTGCCCGGCTTGATGTCCCGGTGCACGATGCCGTTGCGGTGGCTGTAGTCCAGCGCGCGGAGCACCCCGTCGGTGATCTCCAGCGCCCGCTCCGGGAGCAGCCGCCGGTCGTCACGGAGCAGTTCCCGCAGGGTCCGGCCGTCCACATACTCCATCACGATGTACGGCACCATGATCGCACCGCTCATGTCCTCGCCGGTGTCATAGACCGCGACGATCGACGGGTGGTTCAGTGACGCGGCCGACTGCGCCTCGCGGCGGAACCGGGCCTGGAACGTCTGGTCCCGGGCCATGTCCTCACGGAGTGTCTTGACCGCGACGATCCGGTCCAGCCGGATGTCCCGGGCCCGGTATACCTCGGCCATGCCGCCCCGGCCGACGACGCCGTCGAGTTCGTAGCGGCCGCCCAGCAGGCGCGGCTGTGTCATATCTCGCACGTCAGTAACCGTTCCGCGTCGTTGTCGTCATTACGGCCCCACAGCGGCCAGGTAGGCGTTGATGATGGCCACCGCGATCGGCGCGGCCGCGTCGGCGCCCTGGCCACCCCCTTTAACCACGACGCCGACGGCTATCTTCGGGTTGCTGGCTGGGGCAAAACAGGTGAACACCGCGTCGTCCAGGCCGCTGTTGTTGATCCCGTTCTGGGCGGTGCCGGTCTTGGCCGCGATCACGACCCCATGAGCGGCCTGGGTGCCCGCGCTGAGGTGCGCGGTGCCCTGTGCGTTCTGGGTTACCTGGATCATCATGTCGGTCACATTGGTCGCGACGGCCGGGGTTACCGGATGGCTCAGCACCGTTGGCTGCGTGGTGGTCAGCGTGCTCAGGTCGGGCGCGGTGACCTTGTTGACCATATAGGGCCGCATCAGCGTGCCATGATCCGCGATCGCCGACGCGAGCAGGGCTTCCTGCAGCGGGGTCACCGTGTCGCTCTCCTGGCCGATGGCCGCGCCCGCCCGCTTCGCTGGGTCGGTGTACAGCGGGAAGTTGCTCGGGGCGACCGCGAGCGGGATGGTCAGCTTCGAGTTGTTGAAGCCGAACAGGGTGGCCTGCCGCTGCAGTTGCTGCCCGGTCAGGTGCAGGCCCAGGTTGCCGAACACGGTGTTGCAGGACTGCAGGAACGCCTGGATCAGCGGCACGTGACCGCTGCCGTCGCCGCACGCCTCGCCATCGAAGTTGATCAGCGGCTGGGTGACGCCGGGCAGCTTGAGCTGGGTCGGCGCGAAGACCGCCGTGTTCTGGTTGATGCCCTTGTCGGTCATCGCGGCGGAACTGGTCACCACCTTGAACGACGATCCCGGCGGGAACGTGACGTCGATCGCCCGGTTCAGCAGCGGCTGGTTCGGGTTCTTCAGCAGCCGCTGGTCATTGGCCTGCAGTTGCCTGCCGTCCAGCGTGGCCAGCTGGTTGGGGTCGAACGTCGGGTTAGAGGCCATCGCCAGCACCGCGCCGGTCTGCGGGTTCAGCGCCACCACCCCAGCCTCTTTACCCTGGGCCTGCAGCGCGTTGTAGGCCGCGGTCTGGGCCGCCGAGTTGACGGTCAGCTGGACGGTGGCGCCCTTCTTCTGCTTTCCGGTGATCAGGTCGATCAGGTTGTGCACGGCCAGCGCCGGGTCCGACCCGGACAGCTCCTTGTTCGCGGCCTGCTCGATCCCGGTCTGGCTGAACAGCGTGTCATACCCGGTGATCGGGGCGTACATCCTGCCCGCTGGGTAAATCCGCTGGTACTCGCCGAACGCCTTGTTCATTTTCGAGTACGCGACGGTCTTCTGGTCGGCGGTGATGATCGAGCCGCGCTGGAACTGCAGCGTGGAGGTGAACGTGCGGCCGTTGCCCGGCTCGTTGGCCAGGCTGCTCGCCTCGAAGCCCTGCACGTAGTTGATGTTGACCAGCAGCAGCACGAACATCACCAGGGTGATGAGTGAGACCCGGCGCAGCGCGTGGTTCATCCGGCCCGCACCACCTGGGTCATGCCCTCGTCCTGGATGGGCTGCGGGGCCGGTCTGCGTGCGGTGTCGCTGATCCGCATCAGCAGCGCGATCAGCATCCAGCTGGAGATCAGCGACGAGCCGCCCTGGGACAGGAAGGGGGTGGTGATCCCGGTCAGCGGGATCAGGCGGCTGACCCCCCCGACGATCACGAAGAGCTGCAGGGCCACTACGAACGCGAGGCCGCCCGCCAGCAGCTTGGAGAACGGGTCACGGACCGCGATGGCGGCGCGCAGCCCGCGCTGCACCAGCAGCCCGTAGATGAGCAGCAGCGCCATCAGCCCGGTCAGCCCCAGCTCCTCGCCGAACGCGGTGATGATGAAGTCGCTCTGCACCAGCGGGGTGTTGTACGGCTGGCCCTGGCCGAGCCCGCGGCCGAGCACCCCGCCGAAACCCAGCCCGTACAGTCCCTGGACCGTCTGGAAGCCGATGGTGTGCACGTAGCTGAACGGGTGCAGCCAGACCAGGAACCGGTCCTTGACGTGCGCGAACAGCTCGCTGGCCAGGAACGCGCCGAAGGCGAACAGCAGGAACCCGATGATCAGCCAGGATGAGCGCTGGGTGGCGATGTACATCATCACCACGAACAGGCCGAAGAACAGGGCCGAGGTGCCGATGTCGCCCTCGAAGACCAGCACCACCAGGCTGACTCCCCAGGCGATCAGCACCGGCCCTAGGTCGCGGGCCCGGGGCAGGTCGATGCCGAGCACCCGCCGCCCGGCCAGGGCCAGCACGTCGCGCTTGGCCACCAGGTAACCGGCGAAGAACACGGCCAGGCAGAGCTTGGCGAACTCCTCGGGCTGCACGGTGAACCCGCCCAGCGAGATCTGGATCTTGGCGAAGGTGCCGGGCACCTCACTGATGCTGGCTGGCAGCACCGCCGGCAGGGCCACCAGCGCCAGGCCGACGGCGCCGAGGGTGTAGGTGTACCGCTGCAGCGTGCGGGGCTGCCGGACGAGGGCCAGCACGGCCACGAAGGCGGCTATCCCGGCCGCGCTGTAGAGCACCTGGAAGGCCGTGGTTTTGGCGCTCATCGTGGAGATCACGAAGCCCGGGTTGCCACCCCGGCCGGCCTGCTGCAGCCGGTAGATCATTACGATGCCGAGCCCATTCAGCAGCGCGGCCAGCGGCAGCAGCAGCGGGTCGGCCCACGGCGCCAGCCAGCGCACGGCCAGGTGGGCTAGCCCGACCAGCACGGCGAACGAGATGCCGTACACGAACATGCCGGCCGGGATCTTCCCGTTCAGCCCCAGCCCTACGTTGGCGTAGGCGAACATCACCACGCCGACCACGAAGGCCAGCATGAGCAGCTCGGTCCGGCGGCGGCCCTGCGGCAGCGGCACACCCTCGGCCTGGCCGCCGCGCCCGGCGGTGGCTGGGCCACCGCCCAGCGGCTCATCCGACGGGCTGGCGATCACGCTCACGACTTATCCTCCGGTCCCGGCGGCAGCGCTGGCTGGTGCCGGGCACTCCGCGGGGATGGCTGGCTTCGGTGGCCTCACCTTCTCGGTGATGGTCTTCTTGCCGTGCTTGACCTTCTTGGTGGTGGCTGGCGTCGCTTCCCACTTGCGCAGCGCCTGGTACGCGAGCTGGCAGTTCTGATAGTCAGCCTGGATTGTCCGGACCGACGCCTGGGCACCGGACAGGCCGGAGTCGGATGTGATGGTGGCGCGCACGGTGCCCGCGTCCATGCTCGGCAGGCTGGCCACCGGGATGCTGGTGCGCTGCACCACGCTGTACAGCTTGATGCCCGCCACGCTCTGGTTGATGCCGCGGAAGATGACGACCTTGCCGCCGTCCTCACCCACGTAGTACTGGCTCTGCGTGTACCGCCAGCCTGCGTACGCCCCGCCGACCACCAGGATCACCAGGACCACTAGGGCCGACGTGACCAGCGGGAACCGGCGCTTGCGGCGGTGCCCGCCGTGGTCGTCCCCGTCGCGGGGCCGGCCCGGTGCCGGGTCGTCGTGCGCGATCGCCACCGCAACCTGCGGCGCGGTGCGGGTCAGCAGGTGCGCGCGGCCGGCCGGGCTGTCGGTGTGGAACGGGGCGGCGCCGCTGCCGTTGGACGCCGCCCCGACCATCACCGAGGCGTCGCTGGGCGGCAGCACGGCGGTCGCACTGTCCACCACATCGGCCACGATGCAGGTGATGTTGTCCGGGCCGCCGCCCCGGATGGCCAGCTCGACCAGCTGCAGGACGACCTCGTTCAGGTCCTCCACCTTGGCCAGCGTCCGGTGCAGCGTCTCCTCGCTGACCACCCCGGACAGCCCGTCCGAGCACAGCAGGTACCGGTCGCCCAGCCGGGCCTCGCGCAGCGACAGGTCCGGCTCGACGTCAGCCCGGCCGTCCAGCGCGCGCAGCAGCATGGACCGCTGCGGATGGGTGGCCACGTCGTCGGGGCTGATCCGGCCCTCGTCGACCAGCGTCTGGACCAACGTGTGATCGTGCGTGATCTGGTGGAACTCGCCGTCGCGCAGCAGGTACGCACGGGAGTCACCGATGTGCACCAGGGCCACCCGGGAGCCGGACCAGAGCATCGCGGTCAGCGTGGTGCCCATGCCCTCCAGCACCGAGTCGGCCACCACCATGTCATGCAGCGTGTGGTTCGCGTCCGTGACCGCGTCGGCCAGCGCGTCGAGCAGGTCGATGCCGGGGACGTCGTCGTCCAGCCGGGCCAGGGCGGAGATGGCCGCCGCGCTGGCTACCTCGCCCGCGGCATGGCCGCCCATGCCGTCCGCTACGGCCAGCAGACGCGGCCCGGCGTACGCCGCGTCCTCGTTCCCCTCCCGGAGAAGACCGACGTCCGAGCGAATCGCGTACCGGAGTGCAAGTGTCATCTGCGCAATTCCAGAACGGTCTTGCCGATGCGGATCGGCACGCCTGTCGGCACCGGGGTCGGCTGGGTCACCTTCTGCCTGTCGAGGTAGGTGCCGTTGGTTGACCCGAGGTCCTCAACGATCCATTGACCGTCTTGTGGGAACAGCCGGGCATGTCGGCTCGAAGCGTAGTCATCGTTGAGCACTAGCGTGGCGTCATTTGACCGACCGATGGTGATTTGCTGCTCAGTAAGGGCCAGGCTGGTCCCGGCCAGCGCCCCCGCGGTCACCAGCAGGCGCTGCGGGTCACCGCGCCCGGCCCGTGGCGGCCGGGCCGGGCGCTGCGGCCGGGTGTTCTGGCGCTGCCGCTTCTGCTTCCGGGGCGCCTGGCCGAACAGGTCCGTGCGCACTACGCCCACCGCCGTGATCACGAACAGCCACAGGACCGCCAGAAAGGCGAGCCTGATCAGGAGGAGGGTCAGCGTGCTCATCGGGTCATGTGTCCTTGGGTGCCTCGCCATTGCGGCCTGAGGGGTAGGGGGACAGGGTTCGGGGTCGGGCGAACTCAGCGGCTAACGGTCAATAGATACCGTCCCTGCGGAACACCAGTGTGGTCCGGCCGAGGGTGACCTGGGTGCCGTCAGCCAGTGTCACGCGGCGCACCGGCTGGCCGTTCACGAACGTGCCGTTGGTCGAGCCCAGGTTGACGAGGACCACCTCCCCGTCTTCGACCCGCAACTCGGCATGGTGCCGGGAGACGCCCGGGTCGACCAGCCGCAGATCACAGTCGGTACCCCGGCCCAGCATGGTGACCGGGGCGTTCAGCTCGTAGGTGCGCTGGCTGCTGCCGTCGGGCCCGGGTTCGGGACCGGACACCAGCAGCCGCGGGCGGCCGCCGAACGTGCCCGGCGGGCGCGGCAGGTCGCTGGCGGGACGGCGGATCTCGCCACCCTCGACGGTGGTGCCGCGGATCACCCCCGACCGGATCCGGAACGTGCCGGTGGTCAGGTCCGGGACACCCTCGAAGCGCATCCGCACCGGCCCCACGAAGGAGTACCCCTGCTCCCTCGCATGCTCCCGGGCCAGTGTGGCCAGTTCCACCCCGAGACTGTCCGCGTAGACCTCGAGGCGGTCGAAGTCGGTCTCGGCGATCTCGACCACGAAGTCGTTCGGCACCAGGGTCCGGCCCTGGGCGACGATCGCGGCCCGGTCATCCATCTCGCGCTGAACCGCGCTGGCAACCTCCACTGGCTGCAGCTCGGACTTGAACGCCCGCGCGAAGGCACCCTCGACCATGCCTTCGAGACGCCGCTCGAAGCGCTGTAGAACTCCCACCGCGGGTACCTCCTTCCCCTATCCGCATCCGATGGTATCGGCGGTCGGGGTGCTCTCGCGGACGTGCTAACCTGACTCACTGCGTAGGGCGGGTGGCGGAACGGCAGACGCGCACGGTTCAGGTCCGTGTGTCCGAAAGGACGTGAGGGTTCAAATCCCTCCTCGCCCACAGGTCGTACTGATGATCATGCGGCTGGCATTGACTGTACTGGCCTGCAAGCTTATGCGGGGATGCGCGATGAGGGCGGGGTCTTCGCAGGTCAGCGACGCCACTGTTACCACGGGGCAATCATGTGCCCGCATAGCGGCGGGCCAATCCTGTGTCTGCTGACCTGATCACGGATGTCGCGGTCGTCGGGGCGGGCGCGCTCGGGCTGAGCACCGCGCTGCACTGCGCGCTGGCCGGCCGGTCGGTCGTCGTGCTGGACCGCCGGGAACCCGGCTCGCAGGCCTCCGGGCGGGCCGCTGGCCTGTTCAAATCGGTACAGGGCGATGAGCTGCGCACCTTCCTGGCCCGGCGGAGCATCGAGAAGGTGCGCTCGTTCCCGGACTGGGCCGGCGTCCCGCTGGACGTGGCCACGTCGGGCAGCCTGCTGGTGGCGCGCAGCCCGGGGCACAAGGCGCTGCTCGCCGCGGAGGCCGGGCAGTCCCGCGGCTGGGGCGTCGAGCTGGCCGAGATCAGCCCAGGTGAGGCGGCCGAGCGGACCGCCGGCTACTACCACGCCGCCGGTGACGAGCACGTCGTCTGGTGCCCGGAGGACGTGTACATCGAGGAGCCGGGCTGGCTGGTGGCCGCCTACCTGGCCGCCTGCCGCCGGCTTGGGGTCCAGGTGCTGCCGGGCGAGGAAGTCACCGCGGTCCGGCTGGACGGCGGGCAGCTGACCGGGCTGGAAAGTACCGGCCGGATGGTGCGCACCGCGGCCGTGGTCGACGCGGCGGGTGCGTGGGTGCGCCAGGTCGGCGAACTGGCTGGCGCATGGGTGGCGGCCGCGCCGGTCCGGCACCAGTTGCTGGTGACCGGGCCACTGCCGGACGTCGCGCCCAGCACGCCAATTACCAGAATTCTGGATTCTGCTGTGTACCTGCGGCCGGCCCGTGGCGGGCTGATGATCGGCGGGTTCGAGACCGATCCGCTGCCGGTGGACCCGCGCGGCCAGCCGCCCGGGTTCGACACCGATGCGGTGCCGCTGGACCTGGGTGTGCTGCACCGGATGGCGGATCAGGTCGCGGCCCTGGTCCCGGTGGCCGGCCAGGCCGGCGACGGGAGCCGGGTGGCCGAGCACCGCGGCGGGCTGTTCACGATGAGCCCGGACGGCCGGTTCCTGGCCGGGCCGGTGGCCGAGGTGCCCGGGCTGTGGGTGGCCAGCGGCTGCAACGGCTCCGGTTTCTCCTCATCCCCGGCGCTCGGCGAGGCGCTGGCCGAATGGATCACCACCGGTACCCCGCCGGGCGGGCTGGCCGGGCTGGCCCCGTCCCGCTTCGGCCGCCTGCCCGACCAGGACCTGAACGAGCGGGGCTGCTGGCAGTACGCGCACTACTACGACCCGCTGGCCGCCCAGTCCCGCTAACGGGGCCGGATAACCCGGCTGGTCAGGGCACCACGATGACGGGGCAGTGCGCGTGCCGGGCCAGCCAGCCGGGCACCGAGCCGGCCACCTGGTGCCACACCCGGCCGGGCGCGCCGATGACCAGCGCGTCGGCGTGGAACTCGGCGGCCGCGGCGGCCAGTTCCCGGGCCGGGCTGCCCTGCCGGGTCACGATGCAGACGTCCAGGCCGGTCCGGTCGCACACCTCGTCCAGTTCGGCCAGCAGCCAGCGGTGGGTCTCCTGGCTGTCCCGGACCGGGGCGATGACCTGGCCGGTCAGCGGCTCGCAGAACAGTGCCGGGCTGGTGATGTACGCGACCAGCAGGGTGCGGCCGAGCCGCCGGGCCATCCCGGCGGCGTAGGCCAGCGCGTTCCGGCTGGCCGCCGATCCGTCATAGCCGACCACGACCGGGTGGTCGGCCTCGGTCAGCGGCTGCAGGGCGGCCAGCTTCCCGGCGCAGTCGGCCGGGTCCGCCTGGCCCGCCTCGGTCACCGGCGGTTCCGGCTGGGCCTGGCTGGCTGGCTCGGGCTGGGCCGGTGGCTGCTCGCGTTGCGCAGGCCGGCGCCGCTGCGGCCAGGGCGGCCGGGGCCGCTCAGGCCGGCCCGGACTGGGCTCTGCCTGGTCCATGGCTTCTCACCCTCGTGAATCCATGTCCACTCACCGGTCCTAGCTACCGCGTCCGCTCACCGGTCCTGTCTACCGCAAGCTCTGTTAGTTTCGCTTAAACAACTAACCTGGCTCATCCCATACCAGCAAGGTGTTCTGGGTTATCCAATACCCTCCGCGGCGGCAATGTTGCGCCTATCTGCCCGGCCGGCGTGCCGGCCTGCCTCCGGTACCCGGGGCCGGGGTGGCCAAACAACGCGCCCGGAGCAGGCAGAATCGTTGTCGTGCCAGAACTTCCAGAGGTGGAGTCGCTCGCCATCTTCCTGCGCGAGCATGCCTCCGGGCGGGTCATCGCCCGGGCCGACAGCGCGGCCATCTCGGTCCTCAAGACGTACCGGCCGGACCTGTCCGAACTGTGCGGCCGGAAGATCGGTGCGGTCTCCCGGCATGGCAAGTTCCTCGACCTCACCGCGGACCCGGCCGGCCGGGCGGCCGGAGGCGAGCCGCTGCACCTGGTCATCCACCTGGCCCGGGCCGGCTGGCTGCGCTGGCGGGAGGACCTGCCCACGCAGCCGCCCCGGCCGGGCAAGGGCCCGCTCGGCTTCCGGCTCCGGTTCACCGACGGGACCGGGTTCGACCTGACCGAGGCCGGCACCAAGAAGCGGCTCGCCGTCTACCTGGTCACCGACCCGGCCGACGTGCCCGGGGTGGCCGCGCTCGGCCCGGATCCGCTGGCCGGCTCGTTCACCGTGGCTGCGCTGGCCAAGATGCTGGCCGGGCGGCGAACCCAGATAAAGGGCGTGCTGCGCGATCAGAAGATCATCGCCGGGATCGGCAACGCCTACTCGGACGAGGTGCTGCACGCCGCCCGGATGTCGCCGTTCCGGCTGGCCGCCAGCCTGACCGACGACGAGGTGGCCGGCCTGCACGCGGCCATCATCAGCACGCTGCGCGAGGCGGTGGACCGGTCAGCCGGCCTGGCGGCCGGCGAGCTGAAGGCGGAGAAGAAGTCCGGGCTGCGGGTGCACGGCCGGACCGGCCAGCCCTGCCCGGTGTGCGGCGACACGGTGCGCGAGGTGTCGTTCGCGGATTCCGCCCTGCAGTACTGCGCCACCTGCCAGACCGGCGGCAAGCCGCTGGCCGACCGGCGGATGTCCCGGCTGCTCCGCTAGCCGGGACCCCCGCACGGGCCACCGGCCGGCGGTTCAGTTGACCGGCGCCCCCGAGACTGGCTGCGCGGCCTGGCTGGTGCCGAACACCACGCCGAGCTCGGCCCAGCGGGCGGCGCCGCACGGGCTCTGCGGGGAGAAGGTGGCGGACACCTGCTGGCCGAAGTACGTGCCGGACACCTGGGCCGAGCCCGCCTGCGGCCCGGCCGGGATCATCGGGCACATGAGCCCGCGCGGGATCGGGGCGAACGGGTTCCTGGCCGCCAGCAGCTGGCGGCAGGCCGCCTTGGCGTGCGGATGCGTGCCGCCCACCGGGTCACAGGTCAGCGTCCAGCGCTGCGGCTTGGCGCCAGGGTGGGCCCGGACCACCACGGTGAGCGAGATCTTGGCCGCCGGGCTGTGGCTGGGGGCAGCGGCGGAGCCGGTGGGCGCCGCGGCGCTGCCGCAGGCGGCCACGGCGAGCAGGCTGAGCACGGCCAGCAGCAGGTATCCGGCGGCTAGCTGCCGGTGCGGCGAGGGGAATGTCATGCACATGTGACGCGGTGGGCGGCCGTCCGGTTCCAGCCAGCTGGCCGCCCATGCCCCGCTGGGCCGCACCGGGCTCACCGGGCTCACCCCGCCCGACCATGCACAGCGGCACCACAGGCACCGCCCAGTCCATTTTGATCCTTTTGCGGAGTTTTCCGTATGGCGCCATGCCAAAAGACCAAGGCCGTGCCCGGCTGTCACCCCGCGGTCTCCGGATAGCGGACCTGGTAGACGGACTGCCAGGCGGGCGCGCCGATTATGGGCTAGGCCATATCACCTAGTCAGCAGTAATACATTGCCTTAATTACTTATGAAGAAAATACTACGCGTGTTCCATTGCAGGCTTCCGCCCGGACAGGTTAGAAAGTGAGGGTATATCGCCCGAGGGGCCGGGCGGATTCCCGTACGGGGGAGCATCGGCAGGATGCTGGGAAGGAATGCTCATGGCTGCGTCACGTCTTTGTTCGTTGCTGCCTGCACGCTGGGCCGGCCGCGGTGCGGCGGCCACCGTGGCCGCCCTGGCCGGCTGTGCGACGGCCGTGGCGCTGGCCGGCCCGGCCAGCGCCGCCAGCCATCCGGGTGACCGGTACAACGTCGGCGCCACCCACTCACCCCAA
Source organism: uncultured Actinomycetes bacterium (assembly GCA_963834705.1). Taxonomy (GTDB): domain Bacteria; phylum Actinomycetota; class Actinomycetes; order Streptosporangiales; family Streptosporangiaceae; genus RYN-230. The sequence goes on along the minus strand of CAWICV010000010.1, from coordinate 23,721 downwards.
TTGCTGGCCGAACTGGCCGGCCCGCCGACCGCCCCCACGCCGCCGGCCAGCAAAACGTCTGCCCAGCCCGCCTACCGGCAGGGCGTCGACGTGGCCGCCTACCAGCATCCCAGCGGGGCGGCCATCAACTGGCCGAGGGTGGCCCGGTCCGGGATGAGCTTCGCCGCGATCAAGGCCACCGAAGGCACCTATTACCGCAACCCCTACGCGCTCAGCGACATCAGGGCCGCGCGGGCAGCCGGGCTGTCGGTGGGCGCGTACGTGTTCGCCATCCCAAACGGGAACGGCGGCCGCCGGGGCGCCGTGCCCCAGGCTGACTTCATCGTCAGCTATCTGGGGTCGCTCGCCGCCAGCGTGCCGGTCATGCTGGACATCGAGTTCAACCCCTACTCTGGCGGGTTCTGCTACGGGCGCACCGCGGCCCAGATGGTGAGCTGGGTGGCGCGGTTCAGCGCCGAGGTGCAGGCCAGGACGGGCCGGGCGCCGTACATCTACACCCCGCAAGGGTGGTGGAACCCGTGCACCGGCGGCAGCGCGGCGCTGCGCAACAACCTGCTGTGGGTGCCGAACTACACCACCGCGGCCAGTCCCGCCATGCCGGCTGGCTGGACGACGTGGCGGATATGGCAGTACTCCAGCAGTGGCACCGTGCCCGGGATCCAGGACCCGCGGTTCACCGACCTGGACCGGCTGGCGCGCGGAATCACCTCGCTCGGCGGCTGACCCGGCCGGGCACCGGCTGGCGGCTACCGTGATGTTGCTCACCGCTGATTGCCCGGCCTGCGACCCGGCTTGATGGCACCATGAGGTGGTGGCCCTGGACCAGCAAACCGGACAGACCCGGGTGGATGCGACCGCGCGCGCGGTGGTGGAAAGCGCCGCCGACGCGATCGTCGCGTTCAGCACGGACCGCTCGGTGCTGCTGTGGAACCCGGCCGCGGAGCGGATGTTCGGCTGGCCCGCGGCCGAGGTGCTCGGCCTGGAGCCGCCGATCATCCCGGAGGAGCTGCAAGCCGAGCACAACGCGGTGCTGGAGCGCGTGCGCAGCAGTGGCGGCCAGATCTCCTTCGCCACCCGGCGGGTGTGCAGCGACGGCACGCTGATCGACCTGCGCATCGACACCAGCCCGCTGACCGGCCGGGACGGCGAGATGCTGGGCTGGGTCAACGTGTGCCACCGGATCGGCGCGGAGGAAGCGGCCCGGTACCAGGTCGCGCAGCGGGCCCGCGTAGTACGCCGGCTCGGTGACGTGGTGGCCGACATGAACGCCCAGCGCGACCTGGAGGCCGTGCTGGACCGGATCGCGGCCAGCCTGCGCGAGCTGACCGGCGCCGACGCGGGCGGCTTCGTCCTCATCGAGGAGGACAAGCTGCGGCTGGTCAGCATGGACGGGCTGCCCGGCAGCCTGCGCGGGCGCACCGCCGACCTGGAGTCCAGCCTGGTCGGGCAGCTGATGCGGTCCGGCCGGACGGTGATGATGACGACCGGGGAATCAGGTGAGTTCGACGACCTGATCTGGTCCGCGCTGCCCGGCCTGCACACGATCGCGCTCAGCCTGTCGCACGTCGCGGGCCGTCCCTATGGCGGCCTGTACGCGCTGTACAGCGGGCGGAAAGTCGGGCACGTCGAGCTGGAGCTGCTGGAACTGATGGCCGGGCACGCCAGCGTGGCGCTCAGCAACGCGATGGCGTTCGAGGAGCTGATCCGGCAGCGGGCCCACGAGCGCGCGGTCATCGATGCCAGTGCGGACGGTATCGCGGTGCTGGACAGCACCGGCCTGATCCGGCAGTGGAACCCAGCCGCGCACGACCTGACCGGCCTGTCCGCCGGGGAGGTCACCGGCCGGCCGCCGCCGTTCCCGGTGCCTGAGCCGGGGGGCGGCAAGCTGACCCACCGGCTGTCCAGCGGCCGCTGGCTGGACGTGCTATGCAACGAGCTGGACGGCCGCGACGAGCGGGTCATCGACTTCCGCGACGTGACCGCGGCCAAGGAGCTGGAGGAGGCCAAGGACCTGTTCCTGGCCACCACCAGCCACGAGCTGCGCACCCCGATCACCGTGGTGCAAGGTTTCGCCAGCACGCTGGCCCGGCGCTGGGACAACCTGGCCGATCCGGAGCGGCGCACCGCGGTGCAGACCATCGCCGACCGGGCCGGCGTGCTCGGCCGCCTGGTCGAGCAGCTGCTGCTCGGCTCGCGGGCCGGGGCCGACCAGCTGACCGTCACCAACGGGCCGTTCGACCTGACCGACCTGCTCCGCGGCACGGTCATGGCGTTCCGCCCGCTGTCCGAGGCGCACACGCTGTCCGCGGACATCCCGGATGGGCTGCCGCCCGCCTATGGCGACCCGATGGCCACCGACATCATCGTCGGCCAGCTGCTGGAGAACGCGTTCAAGTACTCGCCGAACGGCGGCTCGGTCAACGTGACCGCCCGGCAGGCCGGGGCGTGGATCGAGGTCAGTGTCGAGGACGAGGGGATCGGCATCGCCCCCGGCGACCATGAGCGGATCTTTGAGCGGTTCGTCCAGGGCGAGACCGGCGACCGGCGCCGGTTCGGCGGCATCGGCCTCGGCCTGTACATCGTGCGCCAGCTGGCCCGGGCCCAGGGCGGCGAGGTAGCTGCCTCGTCCCGGCCAGGGGCTGGCGGCACCTGCATGCGGCTCCAGCTCCGCCCGGCCACGGCCGGGAACTAGCCAGCCAGGCAGGCAGCCGGGAACCAACCGGCTGGCCGTCCTAGTCGGAGGCGGTCGCCGAGGTCTCCGCCAGTTCGCGGAACCGCCGCTCGCTGCCCGACGCCTCCAGGTAGTCGTCCAGGATCCCGGGCACGTCGCCGCCGGCCTTGACGATCTGGCCCTTCTCCAGCCAGATGACCCGGTTGCAGGTCTCGTAGATCTCGCTGAGCTGGTGCGCGACCAGGAACACGGTGCCCGCCTGCTGGCGCAGTTCGTCGATCCGGGCGTGGCTCTTGCGCTGGAACTCGGCGTCCCCGGTGGCCAGCGCCTCGTCCACGAGCAGGATGTCGTGGCTCTTGGCCGACGCGATGGCGAACCGCAGCCGGGACCCCATGCCGGTGGAGTACGCCTTCATCGGCAGGTTGATGAAGTCGCCGACCCCGGAGAAGTCCACGATCCGCGGCTTGGCCTCCTTGGTCTCCTGGGTGGTCATGCCCATGGCCAGGCAGCCGAGCACCACGTTCCGCTCGCCGGTCAGGTCGTCCAGCAGCGCCGCGTTCACCCCGAGCAGGGCGCCGTGCCCGTCCGTGTACACCATGCCCTGCTCGGCGGGCAGCAGCCCGGCGATCGCGCGCAGCAGGGTGGACTTGCCCGACCCGTTCCGGCCGATGACGCCGACCGCGTCGCCCCGGTATGCGACGAACGAGATGCCGCGGATCGCGTGCACCTCACGGATGGACGGCCGCCGCTGCCGCTTGATCAGCCGGAGCAGCGCGGTGGCCGCGGTGCCCTTGTCCGCGTTGCTGCCAAACACCCGGTAGACGACGTGCAGGTCGTCCACCACCACCATGGGCCGGTCCTCAGCCACGGCCGTACCTCGCCTCCGCGCGCCAGAAGAACAGGAAGCCGACGACCACCACGACCACCGCCCAGGCCGCGGCCCACAGCCACAGGGTCGGGATGGTGGGCAGTGTGCCCGGATGGCAGTACGCGCTGAAGCTCGCGTATTTCGGGTTGCCGGAGAAGGCCCGGTACAGCACGCAGTTGGCATGGTTGTACGGCTTGGCGCCGGGCAGCGCCTCCCGGTACTTCTCCAGCAGCGCCCACCTGATCAGCGTGATGTAGACCGCGGCCGGGTTGATCTGCAGCAGGTAGGCGATGCCCGGGTGATCGTGCAGCTTGCCCTGGAACGTCAGCGCCAGCGTCTGCAAGCTGAACAGCACGCCCGAGGTGTACATCCAGGTCCGCACGATGAACGGCAGCAACTGGCTGACGTCGTCGAAGCTGGCTCCCCAGCGGGCCAGAATGAACCCGCAGCCCACATTGAAGATGCTCTGCAGAATCAGCACCGGGATGATGAACAGCCAGTACGGGGTGACCGGCTCACCGGCGACCACCACGATGATGAACAGCACGGCGAAGGACAGCATGAGCTGCTGCAGCTCGATCAGCACGTAGCCGAGCGGCAGGCAGGCCCGCGGGAAGTACAGCGCCCGGATCAGCGGCAGTGTGTCCCTGATCACCTGCGACGAGGTGATGAACGCCCGCTGCGTGAAGTTGAACACGAACACGCCGGTGACCAGGAACGAAATGTAGTCCGGAACGCCACGGGAAGTGTTCAGCAGCAGACCGAAGATCAGGTAGTACACGCCCGCGTTGAGCAGCGGGGTGAGCACCTGCCAGAGCTGGCCGAGCCGGGCCTCGGTGTACATTGCGACGTTCCGCGCGGTGGCGAAGCCGCTGATGAAGTAGCGCCGTTTCCACAGCGCCTGGGCGTAGCTGCGCAGCGGGGGGCGGACCGCTGCCTCCAGCAGCCCGTGCCGTAGCGCCAGGTCACGCAGTGACCCGGGCGGGACCAGGTGGTTTTCCCCGGGGCGGTCGGCGGTCGCCGTGGCGCCGCCAGTGTCCGCGTCCACCCGGCCGCTCAGCCTGCCCGGCGCGCTTCGCCGGCCTCGGTCGTTCACGATCGTGAGCCTACGGGGGAAGTGTCCCGGCCAGCCGGTGAGTTGTATGGGGCAACTGTCACCCTGGAAATGTACCACCGAGCCAGTTGTGCGGTACAACTGTTGGGTGAACGTCTCAGCGGAGGACTCCGAGCTGGTCGAACTGCTGACCCAGTTGCTCCGGGTGGTCAGCCCCGAGGGTACCGGACGGGGCAGCCCGGCCGGCGGCAACGGCCATCCGGCCGCGGGCGGCCCGGCTACCGGCGCGAGCCAGCCAGCGGCCGGGACCGGGGCGCAGCCGCCGCTGCCGGTACTGTCCACCTCCGAGGCGCGGGCCCTCATCGAACTGGTCGCCGCCCGCGGCATCTCCCAGGGCCAGCTGGGCACCCTGCTCGGCCTGGAAAAGAGCACGGTCAGCCGGCTGGCCGCCGGGCTGGAGCGCAAGGGCTGGATCGAGCGCGGCCGGGACGAGGCCAACCAGCGGTACATCCGGCTGTACCTGACCCCGGAAGGCAGCCGGGTCGCGGCCACCGTGTGGCAGGCCTGGCAGTCCCGGCAGGCCCGGATCCTGTCCGGGCTGTCCGGCCGGGAACGCGAAGGCCTCGCGGCCGGCCTGCGCGGGCTGATCCGCGAACTGGCCGCCGAGCGCTCGCCCGGCGACCGGCCGGCCGATGACCGGTCGCCAGCGGCCGGCCTGGCACCGGAGTAGCAGCGTCACCGCCGGTAAACCCGCACGCCGTCGGCCTGGTAGGCGAACCGGAACCCGGTCAGCCGGAGCATCCGGAGCACCGGCCTGGCCGGCTGCCAGACCAGCACCCAGCCGATGTTCGTCCGGCGCGCGCTGGCCGACGCCGCGGTGAACTGCGCGGCCGTGGTCCGGTGGTGGCCGCCCTGGGCGTTGAGCAGCGCCGCGTAGAACGGGTTGTGCTCGATGCCCGCCAGCGTGCTGGCCGGGATGCGGGAGATGAACGCGTCGGCCCGCGGGTGCTGGTCGGCCGTGGCCAGCACCAGTGACTCGGCCGGGAAGCTGCCGCCGATCACCGGCAGGCCGCCCCGGATGCCGAACGGCACATCCACCACGATGGACGTGGTGTGCTGCGCGGCGATCGGGCCGTCCAGCCTGGGCAGCGCGGTGGGGATGGTGCCGATGCCCGGGTTGCCCGGCCAGCCGGCCTCGAGCACGGCCAGGGTCAGCACCGGGAACAGGGCCGCCCTGGCGTGCGCCCGCAGCCACTCCACCGCTGCCCCGGCCAGCAGCGCCGCGGGCACCAGGCCGAGCTCGGTGAACCGGTTCGCCTCGCGGAAGTCAGCTAGCCCGGGAATCCGCACGAACCAGGTGAACGGCATGATCATCGAGACTCGCACCCCGTGCAGGATCGTGGCGAATGGCAGGTAGCCATGCCGGCCGATCCATAGCTCGGAGCCGAGCGACAGGGCCGCGCAGCCGGCCCACAGCAGGGCCAGCGCGCGGGTGGCCCGGCGCCGCCAGCAGACGGCCGTGCCGAACAGGGCCAGCGCGGCCAGCACCGCGCCGAACGTGACCACAGCCATGCTGTACGGGCCCTGATAGTAGAACCGGCTGACCGCGCTGAGCCCGTACTCGCCCACCCGCGGCGACGGCGCGAACAGCTGCTGCAGGGCCGCACCGGAGGACACGTAGTTCGTGGCCAGGAGCGTGCCCTGGCCGGCCGGGATCCGGTCCGCGCTGGCCTGCTGGATCACTACCACGATCTGCGGGCTGGCCACGGTGGCCGCGGTGCCCGCGGTCATCGCCAGCTGACGGAGCCGGGCCCAGTCCGGCCGGCGGACCAGCCCAGGCAGCAGCACCAGGCCGGCCAGGATGACGGCCAGCACGGCCGATTCCTGATCCGTGAGCAGCGCCGCGCCGAGCACCGCGCCCAGCGCCACGGCCGCGCGGGCCTGGCCGCCGCGGCTCAGCCGGACCGCCGTTTCCAGCGCCAGCGGCAGGAACAGCGCACCCAGCGCCAGGTTCAGCTCGTACCAGCTGCGCCAGGCCAGCACCGGCGATATGCCGAAGAACGCCCCGGCCGCGACCGCGCCGAACTGGGTGCGCAGCCATAGCCGGGCGGCCCGGTACATCAGGTAGCAGAGCACGCCGGGACACAGGATGGACAGCAGGTTGTAGCTGGCACTGGGGCCGAACGCCAGGGTGACCGGGGTCAGCAGCGCGCTGGGCAGGGGCATCAGGGTGTGGTAGCCGAGGCTCGACCCGACCGGCGCGGCCAGGTAGCTGGTGGCCCAGGGGCTGGACAGGTGGGTGAGCTGGTGCGCCACCCACCAGAAGTCCCAGACGTAGCCGCCCACGTCCCGGGTGTTCGGCAGCCTGCCCCACAGGTAGCTGACCCGGGGCCAGGTGACGGCCAGCCCGGCGATCAGGTAGCCGGCCAGCAGCACCAGATGACTGGCGCGCCGTCCGGGCCGGGTCCGGGCCGGGGCCGCGGGCTGGGCTGGAGTGCTGGGCCGGACTGGAGCCGCGGGCTGAGCCGGGGCGTCGCCCGCGCGAACCATCGTCACCCCGTTCCGGGTCCGTCACCAATTACGCCTACTGACGCATTGATTATGGAAGCCTGCGGAACATCAGGCGGGGTAATTCCACTTACAGTTCTAGAATGAAATTCTTACGAATTTATTAGCGGCCGGCCGGGCGGTACACTGAAACGCCGTCCGCGCTGTAGTCGAACTGGAAACCGGTTTGACTGAGGTATTGCACAAGCGCGGGATTGGAGTACCAGAGCAGCACCCACCCAATATCCAGCCGCCGCGCGTTCCGCTGGGCGGCCGCCACTTCCGCTGCGGTGAGCGGCGTGTACGAGGCCGGTACCCGGTCGAACAGCGGGAGTTTCGCGCCGGGCACGAGCGGGGCCTGGCGGGCCGGCGGCGTGTAGTGCTGCGCGTGCACCAGGTGGGCGTAGAACGGCTGCCGGTACATCCCGTCGATGGTGGGCTGAGGCAGCCGGGAGACGTACGCGATAGACCGCGGGTGGCCGTCCGCGGTGGCCAGCACCAGCGCCTCGGCGGCGAATCTCCCGCCCGCCTCCGGAATGCCGCCGCGCAGCCCGAACGGCACGTCCACCACGACGGACTGGGAGTGGTTGGCGGCGATCGGGGCGTCCAGCCGGGGCAGCGCGGTGGGCATCTCGCCCACCCGCGGGTTGCCCGAGTAGCCCGTCTCCAGCACGCCGAGTGCGGCCACCACGGCGATCAGCGGCCGCGCGTGGTAGCGCATCCAGTCCACCGCGGCCCCGGCCAGCAGGGCCGCGGGGACCAGGCCGAGGATGGCCAGCCGGTCCGCCTCGCGGAAGCTGGACAGCCCGGGGATCCGGACGAACCAGGTGTACGGCATGACCGGCGAGACCGTCACCCCGTTCCAGTCCTGCGCGAGCGGGACGTACTGCTGCTTGCCCAGCCACAGCGAGGCGCCCAGGGCGAGCGCGCAGCAGGCCACCCAGAGCAGCGCGAGCCATTTGGTGTTCCGCCGCCGCCACGCGACGACCAGGCCGAACAGGGCCAGCGCGGTCACCGTGACGCCGAACATGGGCAGGTTCTCGTTGTTCCGGCTGTGGATGAACGGCTGGGCCAGGCCGGTCAGCCCGAAGTCGGCCACCCGGGGGGATGGCGCGAACATCCCGGGCAGCCCGATCCCGTACAGCTTGTCCGTCACGGCCAGCAGCCCGGGATCGATGGCCAGCCCGCCGCGGACCGTCTCCTGCGCCATCGAGATGAGCTGCGCGATGGCCACCACGGCGGTGACCCCGGCGGCCAGCGCGGCCGGCCACAGCCGGGCCCACGACGGCCGGCGCAGTACCCAGGGCAGCAGCACGCACAGCGTGAGGATGGCGGCCAGCACCGCGGACTCGGAGTCGGTCAGCACCGCCGCGCCCAGCCCGATGCCGAGGAGCACCGCCTGGCGCACCCCGGGGGAGCGGCGCAGCCGCACCGCGAGTTCCAGCGTGACCGGCAGGAACAGCGCACCGGCCGCGATGTTGATGTGGTACCAGTCCTCCTGGCTCAGCATGGCCGACAGGCCGAAGGCCGCGCCCGCCGCGATCGCCCCGGTCTGCGACCGGAGCCACAGCCGGGCCGCCCGGTACATGGCGTAGCTGGACAGCCCGGGTACCAGGATGACCAGCAGGTTGTACGACGCGCTCGGCCCGAACAGCAGGGTGACCGGGGTGAAGATCAGACCGGGCAGCACCATCAGCGAGTGGTAGCCGAGCGACACCCCGACCGGGGCCGCCATGTAGTGCGTGAACCACGGGTTGCCGAGGTGGCTGACCTGATGGGCCACCCACCAGAAGCCCCACACGTAGGAGGCCGAGTCCCGCGAGGACGGCAGCTGGCCGGCCAGGTAGGTGGCCCGTGGCCAGGTCACCGCCACGCCCGCGGCCAGGTAGCAGAGCAGCAGGATGAGGTGGCCGGCGGCTGGGTGCAGATGGCGCAGCCGCCGCCCCGCGGTACCCGGCATATGCCGGTTACCGGCGGCCTGGGTGCGGCCTGGCCGCGTCCCCTCCCCGGCTGGCTGCGCTGGGGCCCGGTCGGCAGTCAGCGGGTCATGGCCCGCTCGCTCCATCGGTTCACCCCGTCCAGTGTTCATCGGCCTGGCCTGGCCACGCAGGCCCGCGCCGCAGCGGAACGCAGGGCACCGGGCCGCCCCCCGCGACCACTTGTGCTTACGGCGACATCAGTGCCACTCATGCTAAACGGGATTGCATCCAGACTGCGCCCGAATGGTGCTGGGCTGGTGGCCAGCGTCGCCGACGCCCGGGGGCGGTTCCGGGCCGAGTTGGGCAGCGCGGGCGTCGTCGCGGCGTCCCTCCCGGCCGTCACTCTCCGCAATCGGCGGGCGCGGGCCCAGCGCCGCCGCGGCATCGTATGATCACGTCTAGTAATCATTGCGTGGGCATGCGTAATCAGCCGCCCATGCCGCGGCCGGTGCCCGCAGTCAGCGACCCACGCGGCCTGCCGGTGGGCGGCCCTCAGCTGGCCAAGTCTCAGTTAGCGCGGCGCGCCGATCGGGGGCCGGGGGTTCCGGGGTAGTCCCCCGGGGAGCAGGGCGGGGGTGTCGTCTCCCCGGCCGGCACGGTTAGCTAGCCGGCGGCTGGCCGACCACCTCGGCCAGGATGCTGAACGTCGGGCACGGCCAGCGCCACATGCAGCTCCGGCAGCGCCGCACCGGGCTGGCCGGGTCGGTGCTGATGCCACCGGCGTCCAGCGGCTGATGCAGGTCCATCAGCCGCACGGTCAGCTCGCTGAACCGGAGCATCTGCTCCCGCGCCTCGGCCAGGAAGGTCAGGTCGCTCGCGCTCATCCGGGCCGTCACCGGCACCACGCCATCCCGGTTCAGCAGCTGGCCGTAGTGCCGGCTGCTCTGCAGCCAGGACGAGGCGGCGAGCGCCCGGTCGCTCAGCCCGCCCATCTCCTCCCGGATCTGGTCGCGCTGCCGGTCCTGGTCCGGCGCCCAGGCCGGTGCCGGGGCCCGGGGCGGCTCGGGCTCGGCGGCCCCGGGCCTGGGCCGCGGCTGGAACAGGTCCCCAGCCAGCGGCGCAGACAGCGGGGCCGGGGCCGCCGACTGCATGTCGGGCAGCGGCCGCAATCGGGCTGGCGGTGGCTGCGACTGCTCGGGCAACGGGTACATCCGGGGACCCACCTCGCAGGGTGCTGGGTACGTCCCCTCCAGCTTGACGCACAATTGCCCGGTCCGCCTGTGGTTTCGCTGTGTGCTCTGGGTAAGGATCTGGTCCTGGCGCGCGCAGGGCGGTAGGGTGCGGCTCGTGGAGCTAAAGGTCTCGAGCCGTACTGAAGGTGATCGCGTCATTGTCGCCCTGTCCGGCGAGATCGACCTGTACACCGCTCCCCGGCTGCAAAGTCAGCTGGCCCAGGCGCTGAACACCGAGCACGCGGTGCGCCTCGTGGTGGACATGTCCGGGGTGGACTTCTGCGACTCCACCGGCATGAACGTGCTGCTCGCGGCGCAGCGGCTGGCCCGTGAGCACGGCGGCAACGTCGAGCTGAGCGGCCCCCGGCCGGCCGTGCGGAAGATCCTCCAGGTGACCGGGCTGGAGTCGGTGTTCACCGTGGTGGAGAACGGCGCGGCCGTTTCCGGCCAATAACCGCGCCGTCCTGGGATCGCCGCATGCCGCCGCGCGGTGACGTCGCCATCGTCATTCCAGCCAGGAACGAAGCCGACCGGATCGGCGCGACCGTGAAAGCCGCCGCCGGGGTGCCCGGGGCGGACTTGATCATCGTGGTGGACGACGGGTCACGGGACGGGACCGCGGCGGCGGCGGAGCGGGCCGGCGCGGTCGTGGTGCGGCACTCCCGCAGCCGGGGCAAGGGCGCGGCCCTGGAGACCGGTGCCGAGGCGGTCCGGCTGCTGGCGCGTAACGACGATTCATCCAGAACGCCAGTACCTGCTATTTCTCGATGGCGATCTGGCTGAGTCGGCCGGGTGCGCGGGTGCCCTGGTCGAGCCGGTCCGCGACGGCGACGCGGACATGACGATCGCGGTGTTCGCCGACCGGGTGCGGGCCGGCGGGCACGGCTTCGTGATCGGCCTGTCCGGGGCCGGCATCAGGCGGGCCACCGGATGGGCGCCGGCCCAGCCGCTGAACGGTCAGCGCTGCCTGACCCGGGCCGCGTTCGAGGCGGCCCGGCCGCTGGCCACGGGCTGGGGGGTGGAGACCGGGCTCACCATCGACCTGCTCCGGCAGGGCTTCCGGGTGACCGAGGTGGAGGTGCCGATGGCGCACCGGGCCACCGGCACCGACTGGCAGGCCCAGCTGCACCGGGCCCGCCAGCTGGCCGGGGTGGCCCGGGCGCTGGCGGCCCGCGACCCGCGCGCGCTGGCTGCGCGCCGGGTGATGCACCGCGGCACCAGATCGGCCAGTTAGCCCCGCTGCCGCGCCGACCGCGCGCCGGTGCCCGACCGCCCGGCCGGGCACGCCCGTTAGGCAGATTGTTCGGTTGCTTCTTCGGGGCCGATGCCGTGCCGGAGCAGCAGATCCTGCAGGCGGTGCACTTCGTCGCGGAGCCGGTCGATCTCCCGGCCCAGGGTGGCCACATCGGTCCCGGCCGCCCAGTCCGCGATCAGCTGCTCCCGCTCGGCGATGAGCTGCTTCTCGGTGCCGCGCGCGGTGGCCGCCTGCCCAGCGTCGCCCGCGTCCAGCGCGGCGTCCTTGTCCCGCCGCGCCTGCGCGATGCGCAGGTCGTAATCCCGGATTCCGGGCGGTACGACCGGCTCGCCGGGGACCTCCGGCTGGCCAGGCAACTCGGCCAGATGATGCCGGAGCGTCTCCGGGTCCGCGCCCAGCTGGGTCAGCACCTGGCAGGCCACGCCGTGGCCCTCGCGGAGCAGGGCGAGCAGCAGGTGCTCGGTGCCGATGTACATGTGGTCGAGCTGGCGGGCCTCGCGCAGCGACAGCTGGAGCACCTTCTTAGCCCGCGGCGTGAACGGGATGTGGCCGCGGGGCTGCTGCTGGCCGCGGCCGATGATGTCCAGCACCTGCTGCCGGGCCGCTTCCGGCTCGACCCCAGCGGCGCGCAGTGCCTGGGCGGCCACGCCGGAATCCTGGCGGAGCAGGCCGAGCAGCAGGTGCTCGGTGCCGATGTAGCCATGCCGCAGCGACCTGGCTTCCTCCTGGCTGCCCACCACCACCTGGCGCGCCCCGGGACTGAACCGCTGGAACAGCATTCCCTTGCGGTTGCCGGACTTGCTCCGGCCAGGTAGCCATCCGTGCATCGGTGCCTCCTTGACACAGGTTTGCGAGAGCCGGGGCGCCAGCCACTCGGTCAGGCCGGCCACATCCAGGCGGCCAGCGCCGAGCGCGGCGATCACCTCCCGGACCGCCTCCGGCGGGTCGAGATCGGCCTGCCAGCCGTTGATGGCCAGGAACGTGGTGGCCGCGGCCACCGCTACCGGGCCGGTGCCGGTGTCCCACGGGCGGTGCCGGACCAGCGCGGCCAGCAGCGCGGCCGCGCCGAGCGCGGGATCGCCGCTGTCCGCGGCCGGGGCCGCCTCGGACACCGCGGTCTGCGCTGCGCCCAGGTCGAGCCGGTCCAGCACGGCCTGGCTGTCCAGGCCCAGCGTCTTGCCGGCGATGACGACCAGGTCGGCCACGTCGAGCGGGTTCACTGGTCGTCCCGGAGCATCTGCAGGATGCGCTGGTGCCGGGCCAGGTTGTCCTCCAGTAGCTGAATGAACTTCTTGTCCCGCTGCCGCGCCGTGACCAGCGTGGTGATCGCCTCGCGCACCACGTCGGACACCGAGCGCCCCTCGACCTCGGCCACCGCCTCCAGCCGTTGCGCCAGCTCCGGGTCGAGCCGGAGCACCATGTTCTTCGTCCGCACCAGCCCTCCTCTTAGCTATCGTGATATCACGCTATCACGGCTGGGCCGCGCGGGCCAGCCCCGAAGCTGGGCGCTGGTATCCTCACGCCGGTGCGGTACGCATACCTGGGGCCGGAGGGCACCTTCACCGAGGCGGCGTTGCTCGCCTTCGACGCCACCGCGGCGGAGCAGGCCGTGCCGTGCGTGAGCATCCAGGCCACCCTGGAGGCGGTGCGCAGCGGCGCCGCGGAGCACGGCATCGTGCCCATCGAAAACTCGGTCGAGGGTGCGGTCACCGCCACCCTGGACGAGCTGGCCACCGGGCCCGAGCTGGTCATCTGCGCCGAGCAGCCGCTGCCGATCGCATTCGCGCTGCTGACCCGGCCGGGCACCGAACTGGCTGATATCAAGACGGTGGGCGGCCACCCGCAGGCCCAGGCACAGTGCCGGCACTGGCTGGCCAGCCACCTGCCGGACGCGGCGTGGCGGCCGGCCGCGTCGAACGCCGAGGCGGCGCGCCAGGTGGCCGACGGGGCCCTCGACGCCGCGCTGGCCGGTGCGTTCGCGGCCAGCAAGTACGGCCTGACCGTGCTGGTGCCCGACGCGCACGACCGGCCGGACGCGGTGACCAGGTTCGTCGTGGTCACCCAGCCCGGCCCGCTGCCCCCGGCGACCGGATCCGACCGGACCTCGCTGGTCGCGTTCCTTCGCGAAGACCATCCCGGCGCGCTGATGGAGATCCTCACCGAGTTCGCGGTGCGCGGGGTCAACCTGAGCCGCATCGAGTCCCGGCCGACCGGGGACGGTCTTGGCCGGTACTGCTTCTCCATCGACTGCGAAGGGCACATCGACGACGCCCGGGTCGGCGAGGCGCTGATGGGCCTGCGCCGGGTCTGCGCCGAGGTCCGGTTCCTGGGCAGCTACCCGCGGCACGACGGCGGACTGACCCAGGTCCGGGCGGGTACATCGGACGCCGAGTTCGCGCAGGCGGCCGCGTGGCTGTCCCGGCTGCGGTACGGCCGGGTGTAAAGGCAGGGTGTAAAGGCGCCGGGTAACCGGCCCGGGTGAAGAGCCGCCGCCGGGCCTATAGGTACGGGCCGGACGCCCGGCCCTGCTGCGGCTGGCCGTCCTCCCCGCCAGGCACCATGCCGGGCGGCATGGCCCCCGGGGGCAGCGCGCGGCGCATCTGCTCGAGCTGGGCCCGGGCCGCCATCTGCTGCGCGAACAGCGTGGTCTGGATGCCGTGGAACAGGCCCTCCAGCCAGCCGACCAGCTGAGCCTGCGCGATCCGCAGCTCGGCCTCGCTGGGCACCTCGTCCTCCACGAACGGCAGCGACAGCCGCTCCAGCTCGGCGACCAGCTCGGGAGCGAGCCCGTCCTCCAGTTCCTTGATCGAGCTCTGGTGGATCTCACGCAGCCGGGCCCGGCTCTTCTCGTCCAGCGGGGCCGCCCTGACTTCCTCCAGCAGCTGCCGGATCATGCTGCCGATCCGCATCACCTTGGCCGGCTGCTCGACCATCTCCATCACCGGCCGCTCGCCGCTGACCTCGTCCTCTGGGGCTTCGCCGGTCATCTCCACCGGCGTGCCGTCCGCGCCGAGCACGACGACTCGGGCGCCCTGGCCTGGTTCCGGGTTGCGTTCGCTCATGGTCTTAGTCTTGCGCCTCCGCCGGGGTGCCTGGACCAGCCCCCGGCCAGTTGGCCAATTAGCCAGCCAAAGAGTTGGCCAGCAGAATCTTCCCGACGTGCGTGCCCTCGTCGAACAGCCGGTGCGCCTGCGCCGCGTCGGGCATCGGCAGCACCCGGTCGATGACCGGGCTGATCTTCCCCGCGCTGACCAGCGGCCAGGATGCTGCCGGGCCGCCGCCACCACGGCCGCCTTCTCGGCCGGCGGCCGGGCCCGCAGCGTGGCGCCGCAGACGGTGGCCCGCTTGTGCATCAGCAGCCCGAGGTCCAGCTCCGCCCGCGGCCCGCCCTGCACCGAGATCTGCACCAGCCGGCCCCAGGTGGCCAGCGCGTCCAGGTTCCTGGCCAGGTACGGGCCGCCGACCACGTCCAGGATGACGTCCGCCCCGCGCCCGTCGGTGAAGTCCAGGATGGTGGCCACGAAATCCTGCTCGCGGTAGGAGATGACCAGGTCGGCGCCCAGCTCGCGGCACCGTTCCAGCTTGCTCCGGGGTACCCGCGGTGCAGGCCACCACTGCGCCGTCCGCCTTGCCCAGCTGGATCGCGAAGCTGCCCATCCCGCCCGCCCCGCCGTGCACCAGGTACACCTCGCCCGCGTCGAGATGGGCCTGCTGGTAGACGGTGCCCTGGATGGTGCACGCCGCCTCAGGCAGGCCCGCGGCGTCCGTCAGCGAGACGCCGTCCGGGACCGGCAGCAGCTGCCCCTGCGGCACGGCCACTTTCTCCGCGTACCCGCCGCCGCCGAGCAGCGCGCACACCTCGTCCCCCAGCTGCCAGCCGGTGACTTCGTCGCCAAGCGCGGAGATCCGGCCGGAGCATTCCAGCCCGGGGTAGTCCGGCGCGCCCGGTGGCGGCGGGTAGCGGCCCTCGCGTTGCATCAGGTCGGCCCGGTTCACCCCGGCGGCGGCGATATCGATGACCACCTCGTCCGGTCCCGGCACCGGGTCGGGGACCTCCTGCCAGCTGAGCACGCCGGGCCCTCCCGGCTTAGTGATCACTGTGGCACGCATCGGTTCTCTTTTCGTCAGCGCGGTGAGTATGCGGTCGCCGGTGACCACTTTCTCATCGCGCTGATGCCGTGCGCGCGGTACGGCCCCCCGAGTCTGCTCAGCAGGGGGCGCGGTCGTCGGCGCCGGCCTTGATCCAGTGGTACACCGCGGCGATGCCGTCGGCCAGTCCGGTGGCTGCCTGCCAGCTCAGCTCGCGCTGCGCCAGGCCCACCGCGAGCACGCTGCGCTGCAGCTCACCCGGCCGGGCCGGGCACAGCTGCGGGCGGAGCGGGCGGCCGGACGCGCCGCCGATGATCCGGAGCAGGTCGAGCACGCTGGTCTCCACCCCGGTGCCGATGTTCCAGTTGCCCGGCCGCCCGGTACCGGCCGCGGCCAGGAATGCCCGTGCCACGTCACCGACGTAGACATAGTCCCGGGTCTGGCCGCCGTCCCCGTACACGGACGGATCGCTCCCCTGCAGGGCCGCCGCGCAGAAGATGGGGATCACCCCGGCGTCGCCGCCCGGGTCCTGCCGCGGGCCGTACACGTTGGCCAGCCGGAGCACCGAGTGCCGGGTGCCGTGCAGCCGGTTGTACAGGCCGATGTACTGCTCGGCGCAGTACTTGGCGACGCCGTACGGCGATTCGGGCTGCGGCGGCACGTCCTCCGCCGAGGGCACCGGTGCGTCCCGGCCATACAGGGCGCCACCGGAGGACGCGAACAGCACCCGCGCGCCCACCTCCCGCGCCGCCTCCAGCACGTTGACCGTGCCGTCCACGTTGATCTGGGCGTCGCGGGTGGGTTCGGTCACCGACACCCGGACGTCGATCTGCGCGGCCAGATGGCAGATCAGCTCCGGCTGGGCCCGGGACACGATTGCCCGCAGCCCGGCCGCGTCCGTGATGCTCGCCTTGTGCACGGTGGCCCGTCCGTCCAGGCGGGCCGGCCGGCCGGCCGACAGGTCGTCCACCACGGTCACCTGGTCGCCCCGGGCCAGGAACGCATCTGTGAGGTGGGATCCGATGAACCCCGCCCCGCCGGTCACCACAATCCGCATGCCGGGTTCTTTACCCCTTCTGCCCTGCGTTCCGCACTCTCTGCTGCCCGGCGGAGTATTTCGGCGCGACTGACACTACAGTTCACGCCAATCTTTGGTGGTATAAAACCGTTAGCTGGACCGATGGCGGACGCTCGCTTTGCGGCGAGCAGGCTTCAGGCCAGATCCATGGACCGGTTCGCTCGGCAAGCGCTTCCGCCACGATGACCTTGAGGATTCGCCAGCCGTCTTCCATGACCCGGAGATTGCTCTTGCCATAGATCCGGCGACGTTCGTGGCTGGGTATTTCCTGTACCCGCAGGCCCGCTCGGGCGGCCCGGATATTCATCATGGTTTCTATTTCGAACCCCATGCAGTTAAGACCGAGTGTGGGCACATGCCGCGCCCAGAGCGCGTTGTACCCGTAGCACAGATCGGTGTACCGGGTGCCCAGCGCCAGGTTGGCCAGGCCGCACAGGACCCGGTTGCCCAGCCGGCGGTGCAGGGTGATGTCGTCGCTTGCGCCAGAGTTGGTGAAGCGCGATCCCTTGGCGTAGTCGGCTCCCGCCACGAGTGCTGCGACGAACCGGACGATCTCGGCGCCGTCGGTCGAGCCATCGCCGTCGATCATCACGATGATGTCGCTGGTGCAGGCGGCGAAGCCGCTCAGCATCGCATCACCCTTGCCGTCACCCAGCTGGCGTATGATCTTGATGTCCGGATAGCACTCTTTGGCCACCGCGACCGTGTCATCCACCGACTGCCCATCGATCAGCACGACCTCATCGATCCAGGCAGGCAGCGAAGCCAGGACCGCGGGCAGGTTCCGTGCCTCATTCTTGACCGGTATAACTACGCTGACCGTTGGGGCAAGCGCAAACCCAGCGCCGACTAGACGGTACTCACTCTGCGTAAAGTCTACGGTGTCATCGGCCGAGCCATTCTGGCTGACGACGGAACCGCTGCCCCTGCACCCCCGGCGTGATCCCGCTCCGGGTACACGCAAGCGCACATAAAGTAATCCCCCCTGGATTGACCTGCCGTCCACCTGTGCGAGCACGCCACAGCCCCCCTTGTGCGGGCGGCTTCATTACTAACGGAATTGGCCAATTACTTTTTGTAATCGAACTCGGATACGCAGTTAGGTTACAACACGTAGCCGCGTCTCGTAAGGATGGAATTTCCTCACCTAATCGGCTGAGTAGAATTGACCACGCCCGTTGCGGCAGAATAGCAAGCAATTAGGGCTTTCCGGGAGCTCCGGACAAAGGAGCCCGGCTTCGAGCAAGTCCAGCACCGGCTGCAGCTCCGCGGCATTCCCGAGGGCGACCAGCAGCTCCACCAGGTAGCCGACCTGCCAGCGCGGCTGCCGGCTATGGCCGATCAGCGCCAGCAGGCGCCGGCTCGCCGGGCTGAGCGCTTCCAGGCGGCGATCAATCACGGCGGCGTTGCCCGCCGTGGCCACGCTGCGTTCGATCAGGTCTTCGAGCGGCCACTGGTTGCGCGGCTTGAACAGCTTACCGGCGACCTGGCGCAGGAGCGACTCGTCATCGCGCTCGAACGTCCGCCGCAGATGATGGGACCAGAAGTCCGGGTCGGCCGGGAGCATGACAGTGCCGGAGTTCATCAATTAACCAGGGGTGAAAAGCCCACGGATGGCCATCCGGGGCGGCGCCCTCTGCCCCGAATCCGGAGGCGAGGGGAGTTGCGGCAACGGACTCTAACCGATCACGGACGGGGTGTGGCCCATCCTCTGCAATTCCTGCACGACCGCCTCGACGCGGCCGCGGCGGACCAGCAGCACGCGGTCGGTCAGCCGGCCGACGATGTCCTGGGCCAGCTTCGTGCTGGCCAGCAGCTCCTCGGCCAGCACGGCGTCCTCGGTCTGGATGAGGCAGACGCGGCGGTGCAGCTTGACCGGGATGCGGGCCTTGTTGTCCATCGGTCCTTAGCCCTTGAGTCAGTGGTCCTTAGTGCAGCATGGTCCGCTCGCTGAGCTCATGGCTCAGCCGGTGCTTGCGCCAGCGCCGTCGCCGACCACGTCGCCGCCGTCGGCGATGCTGTAACTGTAGCCCTGCTCGGTCAGGAACAGCTGCCGGTGGTGGGCGAAGTCCAGCTCGCGCGTGTCGCGCGTCACCAGCGTGTAGAAGTGGGCGATCTCGCCGCCGGCCTTGGGCCGCAGGATGCGGCCCAGCCGCTGCGCCTCCTCCTGCCGCGAGCCGAACGTGCCCGACACCTGGATCAGCACGTTGGCGTCCGGCAGGTCGATGGCGAAGTTGCCGACCTTCGACAGGATCAGCTGCCGGACCTCGCCGCGGCGGAACTTGCTGTACAGGTCCTCGCGCTCGGCGTTGGCGGTCTGCCCGGTGATGAGCGGGATGTCGAAGCGCTTGCGCAGCTGGCGCAGCTGCTTGAGGTACTGGCCGATGACCAGCACGCGGCTTGTCGCGCGTAGCGCTCCAGCAGCCGGGCCGACCACGTCGTCCTTGGCCGGGTTCTCGCTGGCGATGCGGTACTTGTTGCGCCACTCGGCGACGGCGTACTCCATGCGCAGCGGCTCGGGCAGGGCCACGCGGACCTCGGTGCAGGTCGCCTCGGCGATCCAGCCGCGCGTCTCCAGCTCGCGCCAGGGCACGTCGTACTTCTTCGGCCCGATCAGGCTGAACACGTCCTCCTCGCGGCCGTCCTCGCGGACCAGCGTGGCCGTCAGCCC
Source organism: uncultured Actinomycetes bacterium (assembly GCA_963834705.1). Taxonomy (GTDB): domain Bacteria; phylum Actinomycetota; class Actinomycetes; order Streptosporangiales; family Streptosporangiaceae; genus RYN-230. Next base: position 4,337 of record CAWICV010000010.1, on the reverse strand, counting down.
GAGCCGCCGCCGCGCCTGGATCTGGGCCGTCACGCGGAACACCGGCGCCGGCAGCAGATGCACCTCGTCGTAAATGATCAGGCCCCAGTCGCGCTGGTCGAACAGCTTGAAGTGCGGGAACTCTTCCTTCTTGTCCGGGCGGTGCGTGAGGATCTGGTAGGTCGCCACCGTCACCGGGCCGATGTCCTTGGTCTCGCCGGTGTACTCGGCGACTCTGGTCCTCGGTCAGGTCGGTCTTGTCGAGGATCTCGCGGTGCCACTGCTTGACGGCGGTGATGCTGGTGGTCAGGACCAGCGTGATTCGCTGCATCAGCGCCATGGCGGCGATGCCGACGATGGTCTTGCCGGCGCCGCAGGGCAGCACGATGACGCCGCTGCCGCCGCGCACGTCGCCGCCGGCGTAGAAGATGTCGGCCGCCTCGCGCTGGTAGTCGCGGACGTGGAACGGCAGGCCGATGCGGGCCAGCGTCGCGCAGCTGGATCGGCAGGGCCGGCGCCTTCGGTGTAGCCGGCCAGGTCTTCGGCCGGGTAGCCGACGGCGATGAGCGCCTGCTTGAGCACGCCGCGGAAGGCCGGCTCGATGGCGAAGCTGTCGGCGTCGAGCCGGTCGCCGAGGTAGTCGCGCACCTTGGGCTGGCGGGCCAGCTCTTCCAGCAGCGGCCGGTCGGCGCAGACCAGCCGCAGCCTGTCGCTCGTGCTTGCTCGAGCTTGACGCGGCCGTAGCGGCTGACCAGCTCGGCGATGTCGGTCGGCGAGGTTGGTCGGCAGCGGGAACTTGCTGTACCGGCGCAGCACGTCGACCATCGCGTCGGCGGTCATGCCGGCGGCGGCGGCGTTCCACAGCGACAGCGGCGTCAGGCGGTAGGTGTGGATGTGCTCGGGGCTTTTCTCCAGCTCGGCGAACGGGGCCAGGGCGTCGCGGGCCTCGGCGTACCGGGGGTTGTCCACCTCGACCAGGACGGAGCGGTCGCCCTGGACGATGAGCGGGTTGGTGGGGTCGTAAATGGTTTCCACGCCTGGCGGCATCACTCCCTGATCGGGTGGCTACCCGGTGTAATGGATCGTTCCCTCGCAAAACGGGAGTTTAGTGGATTGGCGGAGGGCCTGCAAGGTGAAACGACGGTCACGCTCTGCCCCACCTGCCGGCCTTCGGTGGCCGAGCCGGGGCCGATTTCATTTGCCGCTCGGTTGGTTTTCTGATATTTCGATATCTTGAGGGAATGCCGTGTTCCCGACCGAGCGCGGTCCGCGGCAGGGGCCTTGGTTGGCGTCCAGGGGGAGCGGTATGCGCATCCCGGAATTATACGAGCAGCCCGAACCGACCGTGTCGTTCGAGTTCTTCCCCCCAAGACCGAGGAAGCCGAGCCGCCCTGTTTCAGGAGACGGTCCCCGCCCTCCAGCGCTTGGGGCCTTCTTTTATTTCGGTCACTTACGGCGCCGGTGGCAGCACGCGCGACCGCACCCTCCGCATCGTCCATCGCCTGCGTCAGGAATGCGGCATCGAGGCGATGTCCCACCTGACCTGCGTCGGCGCCAGTCGGACGATGCTTCGGGAAGTGCTCGATCAGGCCGGTGCCTTGGGCATTGAAAACATCCTGGCCCTTCGGGGCGACCCACCCCGTGGTCAGACCGAATTCCGGCCCGCGCCCGATGGCCTGCGCTTCGCCACCGATCTGGTGCGCCTGGTGAAAAGCCACGGTTCCTTTGCCGTCGGCGCCGCCGGCTACCCCGAGGGCCATGTCGAATGCGGGGACAAGCACCTGGATTGGGACCGGACCGCCGCCAAGGTCGAGGCCGGTGCCGAATTCATCATCACCCAGTTGTTTTACGACGCCGAGGACTTCCTCGCGTTCGAGGACTACCTGCGCCACCGGCGCGGGGTTCGGGTGCCGATCGTGCCGGGCATCCTACCGTTTCTGAGTACCGAGCAGATTCAGCGGTTCACGGGTCTGTGTGGGGCCCGGCTTCGCCGACCTGCGCCGCCGGCTGGAGTTCTTCCGCGACGACGACGAATCGGTCCGGAAGCTGGGAGTGGAAGTCTGCTCGGACCTCTGCCGGCGGCTGCTGGATTACGGCCCCGGGCATTCACTTCTATTGTCTGAACCGCGCGGCCAGCGTCGCCGAAATCCTCCACAACTTGGGCCTGGCCCGGGACGGCTATTACGCGGTGGCCTAGTTGACGAGCGACCGGCTTGAGGCCGGTATTGGCGAGCGGCCGGTATTGGCGAGCGGCCGGTGTAAACCGGCTGGTACACGTGCTGGTAGACCTGGTGCAAACGACCACCCGGGATGGCGTCCGACTCGACGGCGCCTTTCGGGCAGCGGCGCCCCGGCCGCTCTGCCGGTCGACGCGCTCTGCCTGGTTCACGGGACCGGCGGCAACTTTTACAGTTCCTCCCTGTTCGACCACCTGGCCGATCATTTCGGCACTTCGGCTGCGGCGTGCTGCGCATCAACACCCGTGGCCACGACGGCATCAGCACCGCCCTGACGGCGCGTGGCGGCCGCCGCCAGGGAGCGGCCTACGAGACCCTTGACGACTGCCGCTACGACCTGGCCGCGTGGCTCGACTGGCTGCGCGAGCATGCCTGTCCGCGGGTCGGGCTGATCGGACACAGTTCCGGGCGGTCAAGGCGATCTACGCCCTGGGCCGTGAACCGCCATTGGCCGTGGCTGGTCTGGCGGCCCTGTCGCCGCCGCGCTTGTCGTATTCGTGGTTCTGCTCGGTCCGGAGGCAGCGCCCTTCCTGGCCGACTTCCACCGGGCGGAGGAGAATGTCCGGCAGGGCCAGCCCGCCGCGCTGATGGAGGTGGCACTGCCCCTGCCCTACATCACCACGGCCGCCGGCTACGTGGAGAAATACGGCCCGGACGAGCGTTATAACATCCTGTCCTTGCTGGGTGGCGTGAGTTGTCCGACGCTCCTGACGCTGGGCAGTTTGGAAGTGGCCACCAACATGGCTTTCCGGGGATTGCCCAAGGCGCTGGCACCGATTATGGCCCGGCACCCGCACCTTCGCGTCGCCGTGATTGAAGGGGCCGATCACTTCTATGCCAATGCCCGCGACGCCCTGGCCACCCAACTGGAAAGCTGGCTTCGCCTCATTCCTCCTCCCGTTTGAGGCGAATCGAGCAGCAGGTTGGGATTGTCCTTCGTGGCGAATTTCTTGGGGCGGATCCTTGCCCTTGTCGTCGAGGGCGATCTGCAGGTAACGGCCGGTCAGCGTGTAGATGCCCTTGGACTTTCTTGTCGGTCTCCTCGCCCAGGGTCAGATCGATGGTCTTGAGCCGCTTGACGTGCCCGAGTTTGTAGGTGCCCTCCTGGCGCTTCTTGTCGCGGGTCTGCCAGGTGACTTCCTCGTCCTTGAACACCAGCTTGGCGGGCAGATGCTTCTCTTTCTCCAGGATCACGGCCTCGCCGGCCCGCTGCGCCGATACCAGCGGCCAGGTGCCCTGGATTGCTCCGGTCGCTCGTTGCCGTCTTCTGGCCGGGGGCGTCGGCCGCCAGGACCACGCCGATCATCAGGGCCGTCAGTGCCCACGGTTTCATAAGGCACCTCAATCGCCAGGGAGGAATGGTCATCTGTCCGAGCCTATCATCCTTCCTCCGGGGATCAACAACAAACCGGAGAATCCGGAGAATCATGACCAGACGTGGACTGGAAAAAGCGCGGACGCAGTTCTTCGGGGGGGCGAAGCTCCCCTCCCGCCCCCGAAGACGAAGCAGCCGCCAGCGGGGCATTTTGGGGAGTGCGGAGAAATCGTTGCAACCGTTCCTTCGGTTGGGCCCGGCGAATAACCAACTGGAGGACCATCCCGCGACCCGTTGCGGAGCTGGTGGGCTTTGTCATTGTGCCGACCGCGAAGGCGGGAACGGTAAAGGTCAAGGTGCAAAAGTCCGCCGCGGACGGAGGCCGACACTGCTGCCACGGTCCGCTGGCACGTTCTTGACACGGCCGGCAGAGCGGACGTCCGATGCTCGACGGTAGAACGAGCCGCCCCGCAACACACGGTTCATTGGGGATAAAATGGTTAAATCGCCCTCTTTATCTTCAATTGCGCTCTTGCCTTTGGGATGGGATAGGTCTGGGACTCCCTGCACCACGTATAAACATTGCCCTGCATGTCGAATAACCCGAAATCGTTCGGCTTCAAACTTCCGACCGGCCATGTTTGGTCCTTCGAGTTCTTCAGATACCACGCATACTTCGCCAGCAATTCGTCCGTCTCGCCAAAGTATCGGCTCGTCACCGCTTCCGCGCGGGTCGCATACTCCATCTCCGCTTCCGTCGGCAACCGATAACCCGTCAACCTCAAATAGTCCTTCCTCAGCTTCGT
>CAWICV010000009.1:0-16538 GCA_963834705.1 uncultured Actinomycetes bacterium | reverse complement strand
TGGTCCTACATCTGCGCCAACCCGGACTGCTGCCCGCCCGACGGGGTGCGCTTCGACGTCCAGGCCAGCCCGGCCGCCGCCGCTCTGACCGTGGCCGGCCTGGTCGCCTACCCGGACCGGGCTGCGCTGGCGGACACCCTGGCCCCGGTCACCGGCGCGGCCGCCCGGGCCATGCAGCGGGCCACCATCCGGGCCCGGGCCCGCGCGGCCAGGCTGGTCAGCCTGGGCGGCCGTGGCCGCGTGGACCCGCCGGCCACGCTGCTCGCCGAGGCCGGGCGGCGGACGGTGCAGGACTTCATCGCCAGCTACCGGGCTGGCCGGCCGATCACCGCGGCCGAACCGGTGGCCTGGCTGTCGGTGACCCTGGCCCACCTGCCGGTCCGGGACGATGCCTGGGCCCGGATGGACCCGGAGCACCGGGACGCGCACCTGCGCATGTGGTCCGACGTGGTACGCCGGGCCCGGCCGGCCTACCTGGCCGCACCCGCATCGCTGCTCGCGTTCACCGCCTGGCAGTCTGGCGAGGGGGCGCTGGCCAACATCGCCCTCGACCGCGCGCTGGCCGCGGATCCGGACTACTCCCTGGCCCGCCTGCTGCGGGACATTCTCGACGCGGGCGTGCCGCCGTCCGAGGCGCGGCTGCCGATGACCCCGGAGCAGGTCGCCGCCGGCTACTCGGTGGCCACCGCTGCGGCGGCCGCCACGCCGCCCCGGGCCCGGCGGGTTCCGAAGCGGCGCGACCTGGGTACATCTGCGGGCAAACCGGGATCTACCGCACGGTAAACTTCCGTGGCCGCTGGCCGGCCCGGCCTGGAATTTGCCCTAATGGGGCTGGAGCGTTCATCCTCTCCCCGAGGCCGGACCTGGCCTGGAGCGAACGGAGGGCGGAGTGACACAGCTGGGCGCAACGGAGCAGCAGCCTGCCGGGCAGCAGGCGCATGCCGCGGCGGTGGCCCGGATCCAGCAGGAGTACGCGGCGATTCCGCCCGGGGGCCGGGTGCGGCTGGCCAAGCGCACGTCGAACCTGTTCCGGTTCCGCGACGCCGCGCCGGTGGCCGGGCTGGACGTGTCCGCGTTCGGCCGGGTGATCTGCCTGGACCCGGATACCAGGACGGCCGTGGTGGGCGGCATGACCACGTACGAGGACCTGGTCGATGCCACGCTGCGGCACGGCCTCATGCCGCTCGTGGTGCCCCAGCTCAAGACGATCACGCTCGGCGGGGCGGTGTCCGGCCTGGGCATCGAGTCGACCTCGCTGCGCAACGGCCTGCCGCACGAGTCGGTGCTGGCCATGGAGATCCTCACCGGCGATGGCCAGGTCGTGACGGCCACCGCGGACAACGCGCACGCCGACCTGTTCCGCGGCTTCCCGAACTCCTACGGCACGCTGGGCTACGCGCTGTCGCTGACCATTGAGCTGGAGCCGGTGCAGCCGTTCGTGCACCTGCGGCACTTCCGGTTCGCCGACCCGGAGTCGTGCCTGGCCGCCATCGCGCAGATCGCCGCGGACGGCAGCTACCAGGGGCACCGGGCCGACTTCGTGGACGGCGTCATGTTCAGCCTGACCGAGCTGTACCTCACCGTGGGGGCGTTCAGTGAGGTGGCGCCGTGGCACAGCGACTACACCGGCCGCCAGATCTTCTACCAGTCGCTGCGCGGGCCGCAGGAGGACTTCCTCAGCATCCGCGGCTACCTGTGGCGCTGGGACACCGACTGGTTCTGGTGCTCCCGGCCGTTCGGCGTGCAAAATCCGGTGATCCGCCGCCTCTGGCCGCGCCGCTACCGCCGGTCCGACGTGTACCGGGCGCTGGTCGCCTTCGACCGGCGGCACGGCCTGTCCGCCGCGCTGACCGCGCGCCGCGGGCGGCCGCCCCAGGAGTCGGTCATCCAGGACGTGGAGGTCCCGGTCGGCCGCGGCGCCGAGTTCCTCCGCTTCTTCGCCGCCGACGTGGGCATGACCCCGGTATGGCTCTGCCCGCTGCGGCTGCGCAGCGCCGCGGCCTGGCCGCTGTACCCGCTGACCCCGGACGGGGTGTACGTGAACGTCGGCTTCTGGGGCATGGTGCCGCTGCCGCCGGGCCGCGCCGACGGCTACCACAACCGGCTCGTCGAGGAGAAGGTGGCGGCCCTGGCCGGGTCCAAGGGCCTGTACTCGACCTCGTTCTACCCGGAGGACCAGTTCTGGGCCACCTACAACGGACCCGCCTACGCGGCCCTCAAGCGCCGCTACGACGCGGACGGAAGGCTGGCCGGGCTGTATGAGAAGTGCGTGCGCGGCCAGTAAGGCACGCGGGCGCGGGCCATAACGCAGGCAGGGGCAGAAGGGAAAGACAGAGATGGCGCTGGCCGACGTCTTCGAGCGGATAGCGGGGCCGGATGCCCCGGTGGAGTTCCGGGCCTACGACGGGAGCAGGGCGGGCACCGCCGGCGCGGAGGTCCGGATCACCATAAAGTCCCCGGTGGCCGTGTCCTACCTGGCCCAGGCGCCCGGCACGCTGGGGCTGGCCCGGGCCTTCGTGTCCGGGCACCTGGACGTCCAGGGTGACATGTACACCGCGCTGCGCCGGATGATCCAGGCCCAGGAGGGCCGCCTGTCCACCGCCGAGAAGCTGCAGCTGCTCCGTGATCTGGGTGGGCCCAGAAGGCTGCTGCCCCGGATCCCGCCGCCGCCGCAGGAGGTCCGGGTCAACCGCCGCTGGCTGGTCGGCAAACGGCACACCAAGCAGCGCGACGCCTCGGCCATCTCGCACCACTACGACGTGTCCAACACGTTCTACGAGTGGGTGCTCGGCCCGTCCATGGCCTACACCTGTGCCTGTTACCCGCGGCCGGACGCCACCCTGGAGGAGGCCCAGGCGTACAAGCACGACCTGGTGGCCAGGAAGCTGGGGCTGCGGTCCGGGATGCGCCTGCTCGACGTGGGCTGCGGCTGGGGCGGCATGGTCCGGCACGCGGCCCGGGAGTACGGGGTCAAGGCGCTCGGCGTGACGCTGTCCGCGCAGCAGGCGGCCTGGGCCCAGCAGGCCATCGAGGACCAGGGCCTGGCCGGGCTGGCCGAGGTGCGGCACCTCGACTACCGGGACGTGACCGAGAGTGATTTCGACGCGGTCAGCTCGATCGGGCTCACCGAGCACATCGGCAAGGCCCAGCTGCCCGGGTACTTCCAGTTCCTGTACAGCAAGCTCCGGCCCGAGGGCCGGATGCTCAACCACTGCATCACCCGGCCGGACGACGTCGGCCCGGCCCGGGTGGCGGGCGGGTTCATCAACCGGTACGTGTTCCCGGACGGGGAGCTGGAAGGACCCGGGTTCCTGTTGTCGCTCATGAACACCACCGGGTTCGAGATCCGGCACGAGGAGAACCTGCGCGAGCATTACGCGCTCACGCTGGCCGGCTGGTGCGCCAACCTGGACGCGCACTGGGACGAGGCCGTGGCCGAAGTGGGCGAGGGCACCGCCCGGGTGTGGCGGCTGTACATGGCCGGCTCCCGGGTCGGCTTCGAGCGCAACGTGGTCCAGCTGCACCAGATCCTGGGCGTCAAACTGGGCGCGGACGGCCAGGCCAGCATGCCGCTCCGGCCCGGCTGGGAGACGTCAGCGGCGGTGTCCGACCCCGCCCTGACCTGACTGACCTGACGCCGGCGTCGGGTCAGGCGCCGCTGCCGGGCGCCCGATAGACCAGAATGGCGGGCATGGACGCAGCGCAGGCTGAGCCCGGCCGCGGCCGGCGGGACATCGTCGTCCTCGGCTCGACCGGGTCTATCGGCACCCAGGCGGCGGACATCATCCGGCGCAACCCGGGCACGTTCCGGGTGGCCGGGCTGGCCGCCGGCGGCGGGAACCCGGGCTTGCTGGCCGAGCAGGCCATCGAGTTCGGCGCCGAGGTGGTCGCGGTGGCCAGCGAGAGCGCGGCAGACGCGGTCCGCGACGCGCTGCGCGCCGCGGCGGCCGCGGCCGGCTCCACCCGGCCGCTGCCCAAGCTGCTGGCCGGGCCGGCCGCGGTGGCCGAGGCCGCCGCGTGGCCGTGTGACGTGGTGCTCAACGGGGTGACCGGCGCGGTCGGCCTGACCGCCACGCTGGCCGCCCTGGACGCGGGCCGGGTGCTCGCCCTGGCCAACAAGGAATCCCTGATCATCGGCGGCTCGCTGGTGGCCAGCCGGGCCAAGCCGGGGCAGATCGTGCCGGTGGACTCGGAGCATTCGGCCATCGCCCAGTGCCTGCGCGGCGGCAGCGCGGGCGAGGTGGGCCGGCTGGTGCTGACCGCCAGCGGCGGCCCGTTCCTCGGCCGCAGCCGGGCCGAGCTGGCCGATGTCACGCCGGCCCAGGCGCTGGCCCACCCGAACTGGAACATGGGCCCGGTCGTCACGATCAACTCGGCCACGCTGGTCAACAAGGGCCTGGAGCTGATCGAGGCGCACCTGCTGTTCGGCATCGGCTTCGACCGGATCGAGGTGGTGGTGCACCCGCAGTCGGTGATCCATTCGATGGTCGAGTTCACCGACGGCGCGACCATCGCCCAGGCCAGCCCGCCGGACATGCGGATCCCGATCGCCCTCGGCATGGCCTGGCCGGACCGGGTCCCCGGGGCGGGCCCGGCCATCGACTGGACCCGGGCAAACCGCTGGACGTTCCAGCCGCTGGATGCGGCCGCGTTCCCGGCGGTCGGGCTGGCCCGCGAGGCGGGCCGCACCGGCGGCACCGCACCCGCCGTGTACAACGCGGCCAACGAGGTCTGCGTCGAGGCATTTCGGACAGGCCGGATCGGCTTCTTGCGAATCGTGGACACAGTGGCCCAGGTAGTCTCGGAGCATGAGAGCACGGCGCGGGACGCGGTAACCCTGGACGACGTGCTCGCGGCGGACCGCTGGGCCCGGGTCCGCGCGCAGGAACTGACTGGCGCGGGGCCGGACAGCGTGCGTACCGCAGGAAGCGGGGCACGCCGGGAGGGAGAGTCGGCCGGATGACGCTGCTCGGCTGGGTTATCTTCATCTTCGCGCTGCTGTTCTCGATCATGCTGCACGAGTTCGGGCACTTCGTCACCGCGAAGAAGTTCCGCATGAAGGTCACCCAGTTCTTCGTGGGCTTCGGGCAGACGCTGTGGTTGACGATCCGCGGTGAGACTGAGTACGGCATCAAGGCGCTGCCGGCCGGCGGCTTCGTCAAGATCGTCGGGATGACGGCGCTGGAAGACGTGGACCCGGCGGACGAGGTCCGGTCGTTCCGCCGCCAGCCCGGCTGGCAGCGGATGATCGTGCTCGCCGCGGGCTCGTTCATGCACTTCCTGCTGGCCTTCGTGCTGCTGTTCATCCTGGCTGTGGGCATTGGCCAGGCGGCCACCAGCTCGTCGCCCACGATCGGTGCCATCGAGCCGTGCGTGCCGAAGAGCGAGACCGCGACCGCCTGTGTCAAGTCCGATCCGGCGTCGCCCGCGGCCAAGTCGGGCTTCCGCCCCGGCGACAAGATCATCGCGCTGGCGGGCAAGCCGGTGCACACCTGGAACCAGCTGGGCGCGGCGATCCGCACCCAGCCCGCGGGCACCCCGGTGGCGGTGACCGTGCTGCGCGACGGCCACCAGATCACGCTGCACACCTCGCTGGCCACCATCCACGGCCGCAAGGGCTCCTACCTCGGCATCTCGCCCGAGACCAGCTACCAGACGGTCGGCCCGGTCAGCGCGGTCCGCTACGCGGGCACGACGTTCGGCACGGTCGTGACCGGCTCGGTTTCGGCCCTGGGCGACATCCCGAAGGCCATCCCGGACCTGTTCAGCAAGAACCGGAGCAGCACCGCCGGTGGCAACGTGACCAGCGTGGTCGGCGCGGGGGAGTACACCGGCGAGGCGTTCGCCGCCCCGGTGGGCTGGCAGACCAAGGTGACGGTGGTGCTGCTCATCGTCATCTCGCTGAACATCTTCGTCGGCCTGTTCAACCTGCTGCCGCTGCTTCCGCTGGACGGCGGGCACCTGGCCGTGGTGATCTACGAGAGCATCCGGTCCCGGATCTACCGGCTGCTGCGCCGGCCGGATCCGGGCCTGGTGGACATGCGCAAGCTGCTCCCGGTCAGCGTGGGAGTGTTCGCCCTCCTGGTCGGCTTCGCACTGCTGCTCATCCTGGCCGACCTCATTAACCCGGTACATCTACCTCAATAGGGAATAAGACACCATGACGGTTGATCTCGGCATGCCGCAGCCCGCCGCCGAGCCGCTGGCCCCGCGGCGCAAATCGCGTCAGATCATCGTGGGCAAGGGCAAGCATGCCGTCCCGGTTGGCGGCGGTGCGCCGGTGTCGGTGCAGTCGATGACCACCACGGTGACCGCCGACGTCAACGCCACCCTGCAGCAGATCGCCGAGCTGACCGCGTCCGGCTGCCAGATCGTCCGGGTGGCGGTGCCGTCGCAGGACGACGCGGACGCGCTGCCGGAGATCGCCCGCAAGTCGCAGATCCCGGTCATCGCCGACATCCACTTCCAGCCCAAGTACGTGTTCGCCGCCATCGACGCGGGCTGCGGCGCGGTCCGGGTCAACCCGGGCAACATCAAGGCGTTCGACGACAAGGTGGCCGAGATCGCCCGGGCGGCCAAGGAGGCCGGCACCCCGATCCGGATCGGCGTCAATGCCGGGTCGCTGGACAAGCGGCTGCTGGCCAAGCACGGCCGGGCCAGCGCGGCGGCGCTGGTCGAGTCCGCGCTGTGGGAGTGCTCGCTGTTCGAGGAGCACGGCTTCACCGACCTGAAGATCTCGGTCAAGCACCACGACCCGGTGGTGATGATCGCCGCCTACCGCCAGCTGGCCCAGGCCTGTGACTACCCGCTGCATCTGGGCGTCACCGAGGCCGGCCCGGCGTTCCAGGGCACGGTCAAGTCGGCGGCCGCGTTCGGCGCGTTGCTCGCTGAGGGCATCGGGGACACCATCCGGGTGTCGCTGTCCGCGCCGCCGGTCGAGGAAGTCAAGGTGGGCACCGCCATCCTGGAATCGCTGGGCCTGCGCGACCGCGGCCTGGAGATCGTGTCCTGCCCGTCCTGCGGCCGCGCCCAGGTGGACGTGTACACGCTGGCTGATCAGGTCACCGCAGGCCTGGAGGGCCTGGAGGTGCCGCTCCGGGTGGCCGTGATGGGCTGCGTGGTGAACGGGCCCGGCGAGGCCCGCGAGGCCGACCTGGGCGTGGCCTCCGGCAACGGCAAGGGCCAGATCTTCGTCAAGGGCGAGGTCATCAAGACGGTGCCCGAGTCGCAGATCGTGGAGACGCTGATCGAAGAGGCGATGAAGCTGGCCGAGACGATGGCCGGTGACGTGCCCCCCGCCGCCCCCGACGTCACCGTCGGCTAGCCCGCCCGGCCCACGGACCCTTCCGGAGCCGGCGCTACGCCCGGCAGCGCAACCCCCGCCCCGAACCGCGCCCAGCCCAGCTCCTAGAAGATGATCAAACGTCTGGTGTCGCTGGGACGACACCAGACGTCTGATCATCAATGGGCGTCACACCATGGCAGCGCCGCTGCAGGTCCGGCCAGCGCCCCGGGCCGCCGCTAGCCGTTAGCCGCTAGCTGCCGTCAGCGGCCGGCCGGGCCGCGGACACCGTCTGGCCGTCCGGGCTGCCGTCGGCCAGGATCAGCTCCTCGACCTGCTCGCTGATCAGGTCCCGGGCTTCCGGGTGCAGCTGGCTGTCGGTGATCAGGGTGTCCACCTCGTCCAGCGCGGCGAACGAGCTCAGCCCGACGATGCCCCACTTGGTGTGGTCGGCCACCACCGTCACCCGGCGGGCGGCCTGCACGAACGCGCGGTTCGTCTCCGCCTCGGCCAGGTTGGGCGTGGTCAGCCCGGCCGCCGGGTCGATGCCGTGACAGCCCAGGAACAGCTGGTCCACGTGCAGTGACCGGATCGCGATGTCGGCGATCGGCCCGACCAGCGCGTCAGACGGGGTGCGCACCCCTCCGGTCAGCACCACCTGGGCGGTGGCACCGAGCTGGCCGGCCTGCCGGGCGGTGCCGAAGATGCTAGCCACCCGTACCGAATTGGTAACGATTGTCAGCCCGGGCACGTCGAGCAGCTGCTGGGCCAGCGCGAAGGTGGTCGTGCCGGCCGACAGCGCGATGGCCGTACCCGGCGCGACCAGGGCCGCGGCCGCCCGGGCGATGGCTTCCTTCTGCGGCCGCTCCAGCACCGACTTGGCCTCGAAGCCGGGCTCGTGGCTGCTCGGCGCGCCGGGCAGCACGGCGCCACCGTGCACCTTCTCGATCAGGCCGGCCCGGGCGAGTGCCTCCAGGTCACGGCGGATGGTCATGTCCGACACGCCGAGGCGCTGGGTGAGATCACTCACCCGGGCACTGCCGGCCCGCCGGATATCCTCCAGGATCAGCGACTGCCGGTGTCTGGCAAGCATGCCTGTGACCTTCCTAACCCCCTGGGTGGCGCGCAGTGCGCAGCCGACCTGTGATGACGCCGGAATCGGATCTTTATATCTTGTTCGTTGACGATCGAGTCTGTGTGTTTTAGCTTAAGGCTCCAGCAAGGGGTGCGCCGCGTCGATCAACCCGATTGATAGCGCTAACTAGGGGGCCTAGCAGCCCTTCTGGAACGCCCTGAGTGTGGCTGAGCACCGGCGCTCTGCGGTGGCCCAGCCTTGGCTTACGACAAGGATTCGAGGGCGGCCGCGATGCAGCGAACACAGACCGTGGTTGGCTGTGCGGCTGCCGTACCTACCGCTGGCTATGGCCGCCAGGCGGATGTCCCAACCTTCGCTCACCCCGGCGCGCCGCGCCGTGGCGTCACGCCGAGTACTGAGAAATTCTCCTGGAGGTAGATAGATGAAGAAGATCGACCCCACGGTCGACGAGGCCATCCAGACACTGAACATGAAAGACGGGCCCACCCGTCGCCGGCTGCTCAGCAGCGCCGGACTGGTCAGTGCCTCGGCGGCCGCGGCCGGGCTGCTCGCGGCGTGCTCGTCCAGCACGCCCAGCGGCGCGGCGGCCAAGAACGTGGCCGGTAACTTCCCGAAGACCCCGGCCTGGCAGTTCTGGTACGTCAACCACGTGACCACGAACCCGTTCTTCGTGCCGACCCAGTACGGCTTCCAGGACGCGGCCGCGCTGCTCGGCCTGCCCACCCCGAAGTGGGGTGGCTCGCAGAACTCGCTCGCCTCGGAGATGGTCAGCTACTTCAACACCGCGATCGCGGCCAAGGCGGCCGGGATCTTCTACGCCGGCATCGACGCCACCTCGTTCACCACCCCGGTGAAGAACGCGATGAACGCCGGCATCCCGGTGCTCAGCTACAACGCTGACGGCCTGATCAAGAAGGGCGTGCCGGACATCGGCAGCAACCGGCTGGCCTACGTCGGCCAGGCGCTGTACATCTCCGGCCAGCAGCTGGGCACCCACATCAAGAGCCTGGTGCCGGGCGGCGGGGACATCGCCATCTTCATCGCCACCCCCGGGTCGGGCAACATCCAGCCCCGCTACGACGGCGCGGTCTCGGTGCTCGGCAGCTCCTACACCGTGCACGAGGTGGCCACCGGCGCGGCCACCGGCCAGGAACTGTCCGCGGAGAAGGCGTTCCTGAGCGGGCACAAGACGCTCAAGGGCGCGTTCGCGGTGGACGCGGGCTCGACCGAACTGCTCGGCCAGGCGCTGTCAACGAGTGGCCTGACCATCCCGAACGGTGGATTCGACACCACCCCGACCACGCTGTCCAACATCACGGCCGGGAAGACCAACTTCACCATCTACCAGGACCCGTACCTGCAGGGCTTCCTGCCCACGATGTACACCTACCTGTACAACATCTCGGGCGGCACGATCAGCCCGTCGGACACCGACACCGGCCTGACGTTCATCACCAAGTCGAACGCCGCGCCGTACAGCAAGAGCAGCCGGTTCCAGGGCTCCACGGCGGCGCAGAAGTACATCGCGCGGCCGTCCGGCGCGATCAGCAACCCGACTGCCACCACCAGCACGTGACCAACCCGGCTAGCAGATAAGTCCGGCGGCGGGGCAGACTGGCATAAAGCGCCAGTCTGTCCTGCCGCCGATTGACGTGGTGAGTCACGGGAATCTGGAGTCAACATGAGCGAGATCACTGAGCGCACACCACAAGCCGCGCCCGCAGGCGGCGGGCCGCCCGCCGGCCGTGCGCCGAGTCCGCTCCGCACCGGGCTGGGCGTGCTGGCCCGGCAGCGCGAGGCGACGGTCTTCGTGGTGGCCCTGGTGCTGGTGCTCTACTTCGGCATCAGGTACAACTCGACGTTCGTCAGCCAGACGAACCTGTCCAACCTGCTGTCCGAGACCGCGGCGCCGATCATCATCATCGCCTGTGGCGAAGTCTTCCTGCTGATCTGCGGGGAGATCGACCTGTCGGTCGGCTTCGTCTACATGTTCGCGCCGTTCCTGATGCATTACCTGATCGACTTCTACCACTTCCCGGTGGCGCTGGCGCTCATCCTGTCCCTCGTCTTCGGCCTGGTCGTCGGCTGGTGCAACGGCTTCCTCACCGTCACCATGGGGCTGCCCTCGTTCATCACCACGCTGGGCACCGGCTTCATCCTCTGGGGCCTCACCCTGACCACGTCGCACGCCTACCCGGCCACCATCCCCCCGTCCACCATCGGCCCCGGCCGGTGGATCGGCGCGGCACCGTGGTCCCAGTTCATCTGGGCGGTGTGTATCGCCGCGTTCTTCTTCGTGGTGCTGAACCGGACCAAGTGGGGCCTGTACACCATCGCGACCGGCGGCAACCAGCTCGGTGCCCGGGAGGCGGGCATCAAGACCGGCCGGATCAAGTACGGGGCCTTCATGATGACCGCGGTGCTGGGCGCGCTGTGCGGGCTGCAGAACGCGTTCTACACCAACACCATCGACCCGAGCGCCGGCGGCTACCAGCCGATGTTCTACGCGGTGACGGCCGCGGTCATCGGCGGGACGGCGATGCTCGGCGGGTCCGGCACCATCCTCGGCGCGTTCCTCGGCTCGATCGTGCTGGCCACCCTCATCAACGGCCTCAACGTCGCCGGGATCAGCGCCAACCCGCTGAACATCGTGTTCGGCGCGGCCATCCTGCTTTCCATGATCGCCAACGTCCGGCTGGCCCGGCTGCGAGCCTCAGGGAGGAATTGATGTCGGCAGAGCCAACCCCGAGCCCGGCCACCGGCGGCGGTGCGGTGGCTGACGCCCAGGGCGACGTGCTCCGGGTTGAGCACATCAGCAAGCGGTTCGGCGCGGTCCGCGCCCTGCACGACGTGAACCTGCGCCTGGGCAAGGGCGAGGTGCTCGGGCTGCTGGGTGACAACGGCGCGGGCAAGTCCACCCTGATCAAGATCATCTGTGGCTTCCAGCCGCCCACCACCGGCAAGATCATCCTGGAGGGCAAGGAGGTCCACTTCAAGTCGGTGGACGAGGCCCGCGGGGCCGGCATCGACACCGTGTACCAGGACCTGGCGCTGATCAACGAGCTGACCGTCTACCACAACATGTTCCTGAACCGGGAACGGACCAGGTTCCGGCTGCTGTCCAACCGGAGCATGCGGAAGACCGCCAAGCAGCAACTGGACCGGATCGGGGTGAACATCCCGTCGGTGGACGCCGAGGTGGCCAAGCTGTCCGGCGGCCAGCGGCAGGCCATCGCGGTGGCCCGCGCGGTGACCTCCAACGCCAAGGTGCTGCTGCTGGACGAGCCGCTGGCCGCGATGGGCGCCAAGGAAGGCGCGATGATCCTGGAACTGGTCAAGGACCTCAAACGGCAGGGCGAGGTCTCGATCATCATGATCATGCACAACTACGGCCAGGCGCTCGAGGTGTGCGACCGGATCAACCTGCTGCAGCACGGCGAGATCACCTTCGACAAGATGGCCAACGACACGTCGGTCAACGAACTGAACGACATCGTCATCGAGGAGTACCGGCGGGCCCTGCAAGAGCGCCAGCGGCAGGAAGGCGAGCAGCAGGCCAGTTGACCGGGTTAGCGATCCGGCTCATGGTCGGCGAAGCGGGGCGCGCCGTAGGCGTGTTCCTCGCTGAGTCGGCAATCCCGGGGGGTTGGGGGGGTCGTCCCCCCGGGTGGCAGAGATCGGGCAGGATGGCTGGGTGAGGAAGCTGCCCCGGCTGTCCCGGTTCACCCGGCTTACCGTGTGCTGCGCGCTGCTGGCCGTCGCGGGCTGCACCGCGACCGCCGGCAGCACCGGCGGGGGCACCGGCGGCAACTCGCCCGCGGCCAGCCCCGGCGCGGCCCGCGGTGCGTCCGCGCCGGCCGGCATCTCCGCGCTGCACTGGCACCGCTGCCTGGCCCAGGGGGCCAGCATGCAGTGCGCCAGTCTCCAGATGCCGCTGAACTACGCGAAACCCTCCGGCCGGAAGATCACCCTGGCGCTGACCAAGGTGGCGGCGACCGCGCCCGCCCGCCAGCAGCAGGGCGACCTGCTGGTCAACCCGGGCGGCCCGGGCGGCCCCGGGCGCAGCCTGGCCGCCTTCGTCGCCGAAGGGCTCAGCCCGCGGGTGGCCGCCGACTACAACATCATCGGCTTCGACCCGCGCGGCGTAGGCGCCAGCACCCCGGCGCTGAGCTGTGACCCAGCGTTCTTCACCAGCCTCAGGCCGGACTACATTCCATCGAACGCCAGTGCCGAGCAGATCCTGGTCAACCGGGCGCGCAGTTATGCGGCGGACTGCCAGCAGCGCTACGGCTGGCTGCTGCCGTACCTGACCACCGCGGACTCGGCCCGGGACATGAACTCGATCCGGGCCGCGCTCGGCGTGCCCACGATCAGCTACTTCGGCTACTCCTACGGCACCTACCTGGGCCAGGTTTTCGCCACCCTGTTCCCGCACCGACTGCGCCGGATGGTGCTGGACTCGGTGGTTAACCCGGCCGGCGCCTGGTACGCCGACAACATCTCCCAGGACTACGCGTTCCAGGGCCGGTTTGCCGCGTTCTTCGCCTGGGTCGCCGCGAACAACGCCCGCTACCACCTGGGCACCACCCGGGCCCAGGTGCAGTCGGCCTGGTACCGGGCCCGGGCCCGGCTGCAGGCCCACCCGGTGGACGGGACGATCGGCGCGGACGACTTCGACGACACGTTCCTGCAGGGCGGGTACAGCAACAGTCTGTGGCCCGGGCTGGCCGCGGCGCTGTCCAGTTACCTGCACGCCGGATCCACCGCGCAGATCGTGAGCCAGTACCAGGCCGAGGGCGTTCAAAGTGAAAATGAGTTCGCGGTCTACCACGCGGTCGAGTGCAGTGACGTGAGCTGGCCGCGGAGCTGGTCGTTCTGGAACTCCGACACGCGCCGGGTGTACCGCACCGCACCGTTCCAGGCCTGGGACAACGCGTGGTTCAACGCCGCCTGCGCGTTCTGGCCGGTGCGCGGGCCGGCCCGGCCGCTGCAGATCAAGGGGGCCGGGCTGCCCGGCATCCTGATGCTGCAGGGCACCCTGGACGCGGCCACGCCGTACGCGGGCGCGCAGGTCGCGCACCGGCTGCTGCCGACCGCCCGGATGGTGGTAGTGGAAGGCGGCGGCAATCACGGGCAGTCGCTGGCCCAGCCGCCGAACACCTGCGTGAACGGCTACCTGAACCGGTACCTGGCCACCGGGGCGCTGCCCACGAGGCCGGGGCTGGTCAACGCCACCTGCCCGGCGCTGCTGCCGCCGCCCGCGTCCGGCTGAGCAGTGCTAGCCCGTGGGGACGGCCCCCCGGCAAAGGCCAGGAGGCGCTGCCGATGACCGCCCGCTACCCTGGAAGGGTGCTGCGCACCAAGGCGCTGCGGTCCTCGTCGCTGCGCCTGCTCAACGATCGCGACCTCGGCGATGTGCTGGAGTTGTGCGACCGCGACCCGGTGGTGAACGTCTTCATCAGTTCCCGGGTCCGCGAGGCTGGCCTCGACCCGGTCCGGCTGGGCGGCCAGATGTGGGGCTACCTGCCCGGCGGCAAGCTCACCGCGGCCTGTTACGCGGGCGCCAACCTGGTCCCGGTGGCGGCCACCCAGGCCGCGGCGACCGCGTTCGCCGGCCGGGCCCGGATGCAGGGCAGGCGGTGCTCGTCGATCGTCGGGCCCGCCGATGCGGTCATCCAGATGTGGGACCTGCTCCGCCCGTACTGGGGCGAGCCGCGGGAGATCCGGGACAGCCAGCCGGTGATGGCCATCTCCGGGCCGCCGTACACCGCGCCTGACCCGCTGTTGCGCCGGGTCCGGCCGGACGAGCTGGACGTGCTGCTGCCCGCCTCGGTGGCCATGTTCACCGAGGAGGTCGGGGTGTCACCGCTCGGCCCGGACGGCGGCGCCGCCTACCGGGCCCGGGTGGCCGAGCTCATCGCGCTGGGCCGGGCGTTCGCCCGGATCGAGGACGGCCGGGTGACGTTCAAGGCCGAGATCGGCGCGGTCACCCCGCACGCCTGCCAGGTCCAGGGTGTCTGGGTCCGGCCTGACCTGCGTGGCCGGGGCCTCGCCGTGGCCGGCATGGCGGCCGTGGTGCGGGAGGCGCTGCGCTCGGTGGCGCCGGTGGTATCGCTGTACGTGAATGACTTCAACGCGCCCGCCCGGGCGGTCTACCGGAAGGTCGGATTCACCGAACTGGCCACGCTGGCCTCAGTTCTGTTCTGAGCGTTGGGGGGCGGGTCGCCTGCGGCCGCCCGCCCCCCGGTCCCCCTGTCGCCTCCCGCCCGTAGCCCATTCCCCCCCGGCGAGATCTGCGTCATAGGCTAGAGCGGGTAAGTCGCAGTAAGTTCGCAATGCGTGGATTGAGGCACCTTGTGACTGAGCCGCAGCTGGCCGCGGGCCGCCAGGCCGCCGGGCGCTACCTGCGCGAATTACTGATGCGCCCCGGCCGATACCGGCAACTGTGGGAATCGCGCGCGGAACGCACCCGGCCCGGCGCGATCAACCACCTGGCGGTGGCCAATGTGCTCGCGCATCACCTGTGGAATGCCCCGCGCGCCACGGGCAGTTCGGACGTGCTCGCCCGGCAGCTGAAGGACACCGTGGGCCGGGCCCTGTCCGGCCAGGTGCTGAGCCGGTCCACGCTGGCCCTGTTCGTCGCGGCGTTCGGTTTCACGCCGCAGGAGGAAGACCGGCTGTGGCGGCTGTGGCGGGGCAGTGGCCGGATCACGGTGCTGGCCGGGCCGCGGGCGATGCGCTCCGGGTCGGTGGCCAAGGTGGTCAGCGAACTCGGCCCGCGCCGGCATCAGACGGTGTCGCTGCACGATCACGTCTACGTCGGCGCCGACCGGAGGCTGACCCGGACCCGGACGCTGCAAGTCGTCGAGGCCATTGTAGACGGCCTGGACGCCATTCCCTATTTGTATGACACCAACGCGGTGAGCCTGGAACTCGGCCAGGGCTGCGCCGGGCCGCCCGGCCCGTTCCGCCGGATCGGGGATGTCCTTTATGCGACCGATATCCCGCTGATCCGCGCGCTCGCCCTGGGCGAGACGCTGACCCTGGAGTACTGGACCTGCTACGAGTACGACCCGGCCGACCCCGAGGAGCGGGAATACCGCCGCGCGGTCATGGCCACGCTGGACAATTTCGACATGCGCATCGAGTTCCACGCTGATCAGCTGCCCGCCGCGGTCTGGTGGGCGGTGTGGGACGGAATGGAAGGCGACGTGCTGGACCAGGAGCTGGTCACCCCGGACAACCAGCATTCGGTGCACCGGTACCTCCGGTCGCTGGAGCGCTCCGTGGTCGGCTTCCACTGGTCCTGGTTAGCGACCACGGCTTAGTGAGCATGGGCCAGTAGGCTCGACCTCGTGTCTGACGCACAGAAGGCCGTGCTCGGCTGCGGCCAGGCGGCCGCCGCTGCAGCCGGCCGCCTGGCCGCAGCCCCCGACGCGGTCATCGACGCCGCGCTGCGCGGCATGGCCGCCCGGCTCACCGAGCGGGCCGATCCGGTCCTGGCGGCCAACGCCATCGACATGGCCGAGGGCGAGCAGGCCGGCCTGGGCCGCGGGCTGCTGGACCGGTTGCGCCTCGGCCCGGCCCGGCTGCAGGACATGGCCCGGCAACTCGGCCTGCTGGCCGAGGCGCCGTTCCCGCCGGACAGCCAGCCGGTGCGTGAGCTGCCCGGTGGGCTGCGGCTGGCCGAGCGCCGGGTACCGGTCGGCGTGATCGGCGCGAACTTCGAGGCCCGGCCGAACGTGACCGTGGACATCGCCTCGCAGCTGCTCAAGTCGCGCAACGCCGGGGTGCTGCGCACCGGGGGCGCCGCGCTGCGGTCGGCCGCCGCGCTGGCCGACGAGGTGATCGCGCCCGCGCTGGCCGCCGCCGGGCTCGACGCCGGCACGGTGCAGCTGATCCGGTCGGCGGACCGGGACGCCGCCGTCGAGCTGGTCCGCCAGCCCGGGCTGATCCCGCTGGTCATCCTGCGCGGCAGCGGGGAAACCACCCGCCGCCTGGCCGCCGCGGCCGCGGCCTGCGGGGTGCGCACGCTGGCCCACGCCGACGGTGGCGGCGTGCTGTACCTGGACCGGGCGGCCAACCCGGCGCTGGCCACCGAGCTGATCGTCGCGAGCCTGGACCGGCTCGGCGTGTGCAACCGGCTGAACCTGCTGCTGA
>CAWICV010000008.1:0-222074 GCA_963834705.1 uncultured Actinomycetes bacterium | reverse complement strand
GCTCACGGGCCGTTTTCGCAGGTAGTGGCAGGTGTTGGGTTCGAACCAACGTAGGCTAAGCCGACGGTTTTACAGACCGCTCCCTTTGGCCACTCGGGCAACCTGCCTGGCACCGCCCGACAGGCGGCTCAGTGAAGAATAGCGGACAGCGCCCGTCTCCGGTGCACGGGAGTAGGCGGCGCCTGGGCCCGCTCGCCCCGCACAGGCACCGGCTGGCGGCAGGCACCGCGCCCAAGTCCCATGGCGCACAGTAGCCTCATGACCCGACGTACTGCCAAGGGGAAGGAGCAGCGCGCATGGCGGACAGCAGCTTCGACATTGTCAGCAAGATCGACAAGCAGGAAGTTGACAACGCAATCAACCAGACCACCAAGGAGATCTCCACCCGGTTCGATTTCCGCGGCGTGGGTGCCTCCATCGCCCGGTCCGGGGATCACGCCATCGAGATCCGGGCCAACAGCGAGGGGCGGGCCAGCGCGGTGCTGGACGTGTTCAAGGACAAGCTGGTGAAGCGCCAGGTCTCGCTGAAGGTCCTGGATGCTGGGGAACCGCGACTGTCCGGTAAGGAATACCGGATAGCGGTCGCCCTCAAGGAGGGCATCTCCCAGGAGGACTCCAAGAAGATCAGCAAGATCATCCGGGATGAGGGCCCGAAGGGCGTCCGGGCGCAGGTCCAGGGCGAGGAACTGCGCGTCTCGTCCAAGAAGAAGGATGACCTGCAGGCAGTGATCTCACTGGTCAAGGGCAAGGACCTGGACCTGGCGCTGCAGTTCGTCAACTTCCGCTGACGCCCCGGCGCGCTCACCCCCGCAGCAGCTCAGCGCGGTGACTTGTGGTCACCGGCGACCACAAGTCACCGCGCAGATGCTTAGCGCTCGCTGCCCTCCCGTACCCCGCCAGCACCCGGCATCCCGCCAGCATCCGGCACCCTGCCAGCATCCGGCACCCTGCCAGCATCCGGCACCCTGCCAGCATCCGGCACCCCGCCAGCATCCGGCACCCCGCCAGCATCCGGCACCCCGCCAGCATCCGGCACCCCGCCAGCATCCGGCACCCCGGCGGGGCCGTAGACCGCCTGGACCTCCTTGGCGACCGGCGCGCCGGGGTCGTGCGCTGGCGGGGGCGGCACGGTCCACATCCAGTCCCGCAGCCGGCCCCGCTCATGAGTCAGTTCCCGGATATCCGTCTCCGCGTAGCTGAACTCGGGGGACCAGAAAAGGGCGTCGTAGGGGCACACCTCAATACAGATCCCGCAGTACATGCAGAGCGAGAAGTCGATCGCGAACCGGTCGAGGGCGTTGCGTACCTGACGGCCGCCGCGCCGCGGCTCCGCCCCCGGCTCGGCCGGCACCGGTTCCTTGTGCGACTCGATGTAGATGCACCAGTCCGGGCACTCGCGGGCGCACAGCATGCAGACCGTGCAGTTCTCTTCGAGCAGCCCGATCACCCCACGGCTGCGCGCGGGCAACTCCGCCCGGGAAGCACTGGAAGCACCAAAAGCACCGGAAGCGCTCATCCGGGCGGCCACCCTTCCGGGACGCCCGGCGGCACCGCCCGGCGGCGGCCGCGAGCGGGCTGGCCCGGCGAGGCAGGCTCACCGGGCTCCCGGGCACCGGGCCACTCCTGGGCGGCCCGGGCCGCGAGCGGGAAGTCCTTGCGCAACGGGTGCCCCTCGAACCCCTCCGGCAGCAGCAGCGGGCCCGGCCCGGGGTGGCCGTCGAAGATCACGCCGAACATCTCCCCGGTCTCCCGCTCATGCCAGGCCGCGCCCCGGTAGACGCCGGTGGCCGTGGGCAGCCGGAGCTGGTCCCCAGCCAGCAGGGTGCGCAGCAGCAGGTGATGCCGCCCGGCCAGTGAGTACACGTGAGCCAGCACGGCCACCCCTGCGCCGGCCTCATCCACCCCGCTCAGCCAGTCGAAGAAATCGCAGCCGAGGCGATCCCGGGCCAGCGTCAGCAGCGCCAGCCACCGATCAGCGGGCACGGTGACGGTCACCGCCCCGGCCGCCCCGGCTGCCCCCGACGACCCTGACGTCCCGGCCGTCCCCGACGTCCCTGCGGCCCCTTTCGCTCCCACCCCGGCGGGCGGCTCGACCGCAGCATCCAGGGCCGCCGACTCCACCAGGCCGAGGATCTCCTCGCTGGTCATGCCGGCGCCCGCTGCAGTACCAGGTCCAGGCCGGCCAGCAGCGCCTCGGGCCGGGGCGGGCAGCCCGGCACATAGACGTCTACCGGGATGAGCTGGTCCACACCCTTGGTCACGCAGTACGAGTCCCAGTACGGGCCGCCGCTGTTGGAGCAGGCGCCAAAGGACAGCACGAACTTGGGTTCTGGCACCTGCTGGTACGCCGCCACCACCAGCGGCGCGAGCTTGTCGGTGACCGTACCTGCCACCACGAACACGTTCAGCGCACCCGGCCCCGCACCGGAACCACGTTCCACACCTGCCCCAGGCTCCGCACCCGAACTATCTTCCGCACCTGACCCAGACCCCGCACCCGAACCAGGCCCCGCACCCGAACCAAGTCCCGCATCCGAACCAGGCCCCGCACCCGAACCAGCACCAGCCACCCGGCTCAGCGCCGCCGCCACCTCAACGGCGCAGCAGGCCAGCCCGGCATCGCAGATCCACAGCGCACAGCCCCGGCCCACGTCCACGGCCACCGGCAGCCCAGGACGGGACAGGGGAAGGTCCACGGCGGCCATCGGCCCAGCGTAGCGGCGCGAGGTGAACCGCCGCGGTCCAGCCGACGTGCTATGACATAGCGGGGGGCCCAGCACGGAGTGTCACACTCCCCGCGCCACGAAGAGTCACACTCCCCGCGCGTCGCCGTCCCGCCGGCTGCCAACCGAATTAATGTGAGATAGGTCACGACTAAGCCAGGAGCACACAGGACGTCGCCGCAACAACGCAACGGCGCGGTAACATTAAGTCAATCCCAACTCAGCCCGGACGCGGAGCGTGCCGGGTGCGGCGTTCGCTGGCCTCGCGCTGCCACATGCGCCTGGCTGCGGCGCGAGGAGGTCCTTCAACTGTGACCAAGCAGGTCCAGCAACTCGATCGCGTCATCATCCGTTTCGCAGGGGACTCGGGTGACGGCATGCAACTTGCAGGCGACCGGTTCACCCAAGAGACGGCCGCCTTCGGTAACGACCTGTCCACGCTGCCGAACTTCCCGGCCGAGATCCGGGCGCCCGCCGGTACGCTGCCCGGCGTGTCCAGCTTCCAGCTGCACTTCGCCGACCACGACATCCTGACCCCCGGTGATGCCCCGGACGTGCTGGTCGCGATGAACCCGGCGGCACTCAAGGCCAACCTGGGCGACGTGCCCCGCGGCGCGGACATCATCGCCAACACCGACGAGTTCACCAAGCGGAACCTGGCCCGGGTCGGCTACCAGGCCAGCCCGCTCGACGACGGCTCGCTGGACGGCTACAACCTGCACGCGGTGCCGGTCACCTCGATGACGGTCAAGGCCCTCGAGGAGTTCGACATCTCCCGCAAGGAAGCCGAGCGGGCGAAGAACATGTTCGCGCTCGGCCTGCTGTCCTGGCTGTACAACCGGCCGCCGGAGAGCACGCTCAAGTTCCTCGAGTCCAAGTTCGCGACCAAGCCGGAAATCATGCAGGCGAACATCGCCGCCTTCCGCGCGGGCTGGAACTACGGCGAGACCACCGAGGCATTTTCGGTCCAGTACGAGGTCAAGCCGGCCACCGTGCAGCCCGGCACCTACCGGAACATCACCGGCAACACCGCGCTGGCCTACGGCCTGGTCAGCGCGTCCCGGCGGTCCGGGCTGCCGGTGTTCCTTGGCTCCTACCCGATCACCCCGGCCTCGGACATCCTGCACGAGCTGTCCAAGCTCAAGCGGTTCGGTGTGCGCACGTTCCAGGCGGAAGACGAGATCGGCGGGGTCGGCGCGGCGCTGGGCGCCTCGTTCGGCGGCGCGCTCGGCGTCACCACCACGTCCGGCCCGGGCATGGCACTCAAGGCCGAGACCATCGGCCTGGCCGTCTCCGTGGAACTGCCGCTGATCGTCTGCGACATCCAGCGGGCCGGCCCGTCCACCGGTATGCCGACCAAGACCGAGCAGGCCGACCTGCTGATGGCGATGTTCGGCCGGAACGGCGAGTCGCCGGTCGCAGTGCTGGCCCCGGCCACCCCGTCGGACTGCTTCGACATCGCGCTGGAAGCAGTCCGGATCGCCACCAAGTACCGCACCCCGGTGATCATCCTGTCCGACGGCTACCTGGCCAACGGGTCGGAGCCGTGGCTCATCCCGGACGTGGCCAACCTGCCCAAGCTGCGCGACGAGTTCTCGTTCTCCAGCCCGGCCGACTGGGTGGCCAGCGACGGCGGCGACGGAAAGCCGGAGTTCCTGCCGTTCCGCCGTGACCCGCGGACGCTGGCCCGGCCGTGGGCCATCCCGGGCACCCCGGGCCTGGAGCACCGCATCGGCGGCATCGAGAAGGCGGACGTGGCCGGCACGATCTCCTACGACCCGGACAACCACGACCGGATGGTCCGGCTCCGCCAGGCCAAGATCGACGGCATCGCCGCCGACATCCCGGTGCTGGAGGTGGACGACCCGGACGGCGACGCCAAGGTGCTGGTGCTCGGCTGGGGCTCGACGTTCGGCTCGATCGGCGCCGCGGTCCGCCGGGTGCGTAACGCCGACGGCAAGGTGGCCTGCGCCCACCTGCGCCACCTGTCCCCGTTCCCAGCCAACCTCGGTGAGGTGCTGGCCAGCTACGACAAGGTGCTGGTGCCCGAGATCAACCTCGGCCAGCTGGCCCTGCTGCTGCGCGGCCGCTATCTCGCCGATGTGATCTCTTACAACCGGGTTCGCGGCCTGCCGTTCCGGGCCGCGGAACTGGCTGGCGTCATCCAGGATGTGATCGCAGATGTCTGACCTCGGCCGACACGCCAACGACGGAGCCGAGGAGGCCTGCCGCCGGCCCGCCGCCCTGACCCTGGTGCCCAAGGCCGACCAGAAGCTGGCCACCAAGGACTTCAAGTCCGACCAGGAGGTCCGCTGGTGCCCTGGCTGCGGGGACTACGCCATCCTGGCCGCGTTCCAGTCGTTCCTGCCCGAGCTGGAGATCCCCCGGGAGAACCTGGTCATCATCTCCGGCATCGGCTGCTCGTCCCGGCTGCCCTATTACGTGGATACCTACGGGATGCACTCGATCCACGGCCGCGCCCCGGCCATCGCGACCGGGCTGGCCGCGTCCCGCCCAGACCTGTCGGTGTGGGTGATCACCGGGGACGGCGACGCGCTGTCCATCGGCGGCAACCACCTGATCCACGCGCTGCGGCGGAACGTCAACATCAAGATCCTGCTGTTCAACAACCGGATCTACGGGCTGACCAAGGGCCAGTACTCGCCCACCTCGGAGCAGGGCAAGGTGACCAAGTCGACGCCGTTCGGCTCGCTGGACACCCCGTTCAATCCGGTCTCGCTGGCGCTCGGTGCCGAGGCCAGCTTCGTGGCCCGCACCATCGACTCCGACCGCAAGCACCTGACCGGCGTGCTGCGCGCGGCGGCCGACCACCGCGGTGCCGCGTTCGTTGAGATCTACCAGAACTGCCCGATCTTCAACGACGACGCGTTCATCCCGCTGACCAGCCCGGAGTCCCGCGACAACACACTGATCCGGCTGGAAGACGGCCAGCCGGTGCGGTTCGGCGCGGAGCAGGGCAACGGCCTGCGGTTCAGCCGGACCGGCTCGCTGGAGGCGGTGGACGTGGCCGGTGCCGACCCGGACTCGCTGCTGGTGCACGACGCGCACACCCCGGACCCGTCCTACGCGTTCGCGCTGTCCCGGCTGGACACGGCGGACTTCGCGCACACCCCGATCGGCGTGTTCCGGCAGGCGCCCCGGCCCAGCTACGACGACCTGATGGCTGAGCAGATCGCGGACGCCCGGGCCCGGCAGGGCCAGGGCGACCTGGCCGCGCTGCTGGCCGGCTCGGACACCTGGCAAGTCAGCTAGCCGCCAAACCAAGGTGTCCGTTCGGGTTGAGCACCGCGGTCCAGTGACCACCGTAATCCTGGACAGGCCCACTCTTCGTAACGCTGTCAACCTGCCCACTGCCGCCGCGCTGGCGGCGGCGTTCGCCGAATTCGAGGCAGACGAACGGGCCAGCGTGGCGGTGTTGTGCGGCGCGGGCGGGACGTTCTGCGCCGGGGCCGATCTCAAGGCCATCGGCGGCCCGGACGGCAACCGGGTCGCCCCGGACGGGGACGGGCCGATGGGGCCAACCCGGATGCGGCTGTCCAAGCCGGTCATCGCGGCCATCGCCGGGCACGCCGTGGCCGGCGGCCTGGAACTCGCGCTGTGGTGCGACCTGCGGGTGGCCGAGGAAGACGCCGTGCTGGGCGTGTTCTGCCGCCGGTGGGGAGTGCCGCTGATCGACGGCGGCACGGTCCGGCTGCCCCGGCTGATCGGCCTGGGCCGGGCCCTCGACCTGATCCTGACCGGCCGGGCCGTTTCCGCGGCCGAGGCCCTGCAGATCGGCCTGGTCAGCCGGGTGGTACCGCACAGCCAGGCCCGGGCGGCGGCCGAGGCGCTGGCCGCCGAGATCGCCGCCCTGCCGCAGACCTGCCTGCGCAGTGACCGGGAGTCCACGCTGGCCAGCCTGTCGCTCAGCGAGGCCGACGCGATGGCCAGCGAACTGCGCTGCGGGCTGACCGCGCTGGCCGACCCGGGCCTCGCCGCCCAGATCGCCCGGTTCCGCGACGGCGCCGGCCGGGGCGGCGCAGCCTAGTCCGGGGGACGACCCCCTGGACCCCGGTCGCCGCTTCGCGCCGAACGCCGGCCTAGCGCGCGCCTCCCTGACCAGCTAGGCCGCGCGGTCGGGTGGGGTATCCGGCCTGGCATCGAGGATGATCGGCGCGTCGGAGGCGGACGCGGCGGCCACCGCGGCCGTGCCCAGCTCGGCCTCGCCGCTGGACACTTCCTCCAGGCTGCGCCGCCCGAGATCAGTCGCGATATGTGACCGTGCCGCCCGAGCTCACTCGCGATATATCTTGCTTATCCGCGAACGAGATGTATCTTGATACCAGGCACATCGAGCCCGGTACCACGGGGGATCGAAAGGCGGCGCGGATCATGTTCGACCGGTTCACCGAACGGGGGCTGCGGGCGCTGGCGCTGGCCCAGCAGGAGGCCAGGCGGCTCAGCCATGATCACGCTGGCACCGAGCACATCCTGCTCGGGCTGCTCCGCGACCGCGACGGGCTGGCCGCCGAGACGCTGCGTGAGCTGGGCATCAACCTGCATGCGGTGCGCGAGCAGGTGGAGGACATCCTCGGCCGGGGCCGGAGCGAACCGCTGGAGCACATCCCGTACACGCCGCGGGCGCGGCGGGTGCTCGACCTGGCCCAGCGGGAGGCCATGCAAATGGGGCACGGCCGGGTCGGCACCGAGCACCTGCTGCTCGGCCTGCTCCGCGAGGGCCGGAATGTGGCCGCACAGATAGTCACCCAGCTGGGCGGGGACCTGAGCCTGGTCCGCCAGCGGGTGTTCCAGCTGCGGGCCGACACCCAGGACGGCGCCGCCTGACCCAGATTCAGCCCGGACCCGGGGCCGGGTCGCCAACCGGGCGCAGTTCCTCCGGCGCCTCGAAGCGGAATCCGCACATGTCCACGGCGACGCCACCGGCCGCCATGGCCAGCGCGAGCGCGCCGCTGGCCACCTTCTGCCGCAGTTCCTGGTGCGCGGTGCCCGCGTGCACACCGGTGTTCAGGTCCCAGTGATGCAGCGGGCCCTTGCGTATCGGGCCGAGCGCGGGCGGCTCCGTGGCGGCGTGGTAGAGCCGGGGCGCAAAGTAGGCCGTGTAGAACGCGGCGTGCTGGCCGCTGACCGCGTACGTGTCATCCTTGGCGTCCTCGACATCGACATCGCCGCCAGCGTAGGGCCGGAGCACCCGGACCACTTCGTCCGGGGCGAGCGGCCGCTCGCTGTACACCGAGGCGGCCAGGGCCGGCTTGCGCAGCGGCGGCCACGGATGCACCGACCCGCCGAGCCGGGCGGCCAGGCCCAGCACCAGGGACTCGCCGTCGGCCCGCTTGGCGTCATCGGAGCGGCGCTCGCGGTGTGACTGCATCGCCGCGTCCGCGTACCAGGCCACCGCGGCGCTGGCCGGCAGCCCGGCCTGCTGGGTGAGCTGGGGCGTGACGGTGATCGGCCCGAACAGCAGCACGCCGTTGCCGAACACCAGCCGGCCATGCCAGGCCCGCAGCTGCGGGTCATACAGCCGGGCCGTCTCCAACAGTGCCGCACCCGGATCGGCGGCCAGCAGCAGCGTCGGGCCAGCCGCCAGCTTGCCCGCGGCGCGCCCGGAACGGTCAAAAAGCGGCATGGCCTGCCTCCCAGCCTTCAGAAGAGCGACGTGATGCCGTGCCACACGCTCTTGGCCGCGCCGCCGATGTCGCCGACCAGCCCCTTGGTGTCGTTCCAGGTGCCCACCCCGGCGGCGCCGAAGTCGGTGACGATGCCGAGCGCGCCGTGCTGGTGCCACTGCTGGCCGAAGTCCTCGATGTAGTTGTGCACATAATCGCCCACACCGTAGGCGACGGCGCCGCCCACCGCCACCCCGGCCGCCACGCCCAGGACTGGCGCGCCGGCGATGGACAGCCCGGCCACCGCGCCGCCGACGACACCGGCCACCGCGGTACCAGCCGCGATGCTGCCGATCGTGTTGCCGGTCTCCAGCGGGTAGGCCAGCCAGCCGGGCACACCGTGCTGCTCATCCTGGCTGGCGTTGACCCAGGTGGTGACGCCGCCGGCCAGCACGTTGACTACCGGCACGTCGAGCGCCTTGGCCAGGAGGCTGTCGTCGGCCAGGCCGTCGGCCAGCTTGCTCAGCCCGGGCAGGTCCGATGTCCGGGTGTCGAACACCTTGGTGAACGCGTTCTCGTGGCTCTGCGCCGCGGTCAGATCGTCCTGCGCCGAGGCCAGCTGGGTGCGGGCGTCCTTGAGTGCCTGCTTGACGTCGTCGGGCATGAGACCGAACCGGCCGTCGGCCTGCCGGGCCGCGGTCTGCGCGGCCAGCCAGGACTGCTTGGCCTTGCTCGCCGCCTCGGTCAGCGACTTGACCTTCTCCGCCACCTGGCCGGCGTACGCGGACGGCGTGGCCAGCAGGTCGGCCAGGTAGTCGGTGACGGTCGAGCCCTCGCCGACCTTGCCGGGCACGTCGGTACCGTCCTGGCCGCTCATCACGCCGTACAGGCTCTGCAGCGCCCCGGCCGCCTGCACCCGGGCGTTCTGCGCCGAGGCCAGGCACTGCTGGTAGAACGAGTCGTAGCCCTGCCGCCAGTCCTCCTCGGTCTGGTTGGCGTAGCAGGCCTGCGGCGGCTGCCCGTTGCTGCCGATCGTGACGCCATGCACGGTGGCCTGGTCGGCCGCTGACTCGAGAGCGTTCTCGATCTTGGCCAGGTCCACCGCGAGCTGGTTGACGATGTCACCCGCGTCGATGATAGTGAGGCCGACCGCGTTGGTCTCGGCCGCGGCCTGCTCCCAGTGGCTGCTGAACGAGGAGGCCGCGGAACCCTGCCAGCCCGCGTCGCTGACCACCTGCCCGACCTTCTTGTCCAGCGCGGTCACCACGTCGGCCATCTTCGGCGGATAGCCGTACAGGGTGCCCGCCAGGCCGGACAGGCCATGAATGTCGCCGCCGACCCAGTCGTAGGCGAACGGCATCAGCCGCGTGGGCGCCTTGCCGGCCAGCCCGGTACCCGGTGCCATCGCCGCTCCCTCAGCCGATCTTGCTCGGGTCGCTGATCTCGGTGCACAGCTTGGTCAGGCTGGTCTCGGTGCCCGCGTACCGGTCATGCGCCGTCTTCAGCTTGGCCGAGTCACTGTCGATGACCCCGGACGCCTGCAGGTTCAGGGTGCCGATCATCTCCAGCACCACCTTCAGGTTCTGGTTCAGCGCCGCGTCGCCGCCGTCCGGGCACGGCGGCCCGTTCACCGGGACGACCGCCTTGAGCGTGCCCGCCTCGGTATGGAACGTGGCCGACGCGGCCAGCAGCTCGGCCATCACCACCTGGAACCCGTCGGCGCCGCCGCCCCCGCCGTCTGCCGCCGCGATCATGCCAGCCGCCTTTCCAGCTCCGCGATATCGCCGGCGTTCCAGCGCCGGGTACCGGGCTCCGCCTCGGGGTCGAGCAGCACCCGGCCGACGCCGGTGCCCCCCATGATCACCTGGATGCTGGGCAGCGGCAGGGCCACCCACGGCTGCTCCGGGCCGAGCGCCGCGGTCAGCCGGTCCAGGCGGCTGAACACCGGCATGACCAGCTCACCATCGCTGGCCCGGCGGACTTCGAAGACCATGCCATCCCGGTGGTCCGCGCGGACATCGGGCCGCGCGGGCGCGAACACAATGGCTGGTAAATCCGCGCCGCCGCCAGCGTGACCGTGCTCTGCTGCGTCCACTGTGCGCCCCCTTAACCTCGCCCGGCACCGGGAGCAGATGAGCCATTCCCCAGCGCCACAAACTAATCCAGAGCAGGATCAACTTAGCGAATACGGCGGGTGCGCCGGGGGAAGATGGCCAGCCCGGCCACGGAAAAGGCGGCCTGTGGTGATCCACAGGCTGTGGGTAACGCGCTGCCGCAGGCTGCCCGAACTGCGGGGTAGTACCCCTACTCCTGTGGAAAGTCCGCTTCCACCCGGTACGGGCGGGTCACCCAGGTGACCGAGATGGGCAAACTAGCTTCCGTAATGCCGTAAGCACTGCAATACTGCGTTCATGCCGGCTCTCAGCGTTGCGCTGCTCAACCTCAAGCCGGGCACGGGCAAGACCACCTCCGCGGTGTGGCTGGCGCACATCTTCGCCCAGGCCGGGCGGTCCGTGCTGCTGGTCGACGCGGACCCGTCCGGCAGCGCGCTGGAGTGGTCTGATCTGGCCGCCATGGATCCCGGGCTGCCGCCACGGCTGGCGTTCCCGTTCCGGATCGTGGCGCTGCCCTCGCGCAGCCTGCACCAGCGGGTGGCCGAGATCGCCGACCCCGAGGACATCGTGATCATCGACGCGCCGCAACTGGAGGACCACGCGGGCATCGCCCGGTCCGCGATGCGCTACGTGGACGAGATTCTTGTACCGTGCGCGCCCAGCCCCATCGAGATCAACCGCACCACCCCGGTGCGCGAGGAGATCGGCGAGGTCGAGGCGATCCGGGATAGCCCGGTGCGGGCGGCCGTGCTGCTGAACCGGTGTATTACCCGTGCGCATTCCACCACCAGCGCCAGAGAGGTGCTGGAGGGCCTAGGCTATGACGTGCTGCGAACGGCGGTACCGAGGCGAGAGGTTTATGCGCAGAGTTTCGGTGTGCCGATTCCCGAGATAGGCCGCGATGTGTGGCGCGGCGTGGCCCACGACCTCATCGAGCGATGCGTCCCCCTCGGGAAGGTGCCGTCATGACAACGGAGCGGGAACGGCGCAAAGCACAGATGGCCGCGGCCGCCACCCGGCGCACCGAGCCCGACGCCGGGCCGGCCGGCAAGACGGCGATCCGGTCCAAGCCGGTGCGGATCACCCTCGACCTGAGCCCGGAACTCTACCGCGAGCTGACCCGCTGGGCGCACTCCGCCGCGATCGAACTCGATGTGCCGCGGATCGCGCTGGCCGACGCGGTGCGGGCGATGATCCGGGTGACCACGGAGAGCCCGGATGAGGTGCTGGAGCGGCTGCGCCGCGACCGGGAGCAGTAGCCCGGCGCAGCCTCCAGTACCGGGGCTGCGAGTACAGTGCAGGCCATCAGGAGTCCATGCCCAGCCTTATTCGGAGCGTGTCGTGGCCGGCGCCAAGTGGTGGAGTCAACTCAGCAAGCGGAACCAGCGGCTGCTCGTCGCGGCGGCCGTCGTCGAGACCAGCCTGAAGGCCGCGGCGCTGATCGACATCAAGCGGCGGCCCGCGAGCCAGATCCGCGGCCCGAAGTGGGCCTGGATACCGGCCGTCTCGATCCTCAACTCGGCCGGCATCGCCCCGATCACCTACTTCGTCTGGGGCCGCCGCCGCAACGCGGACTAACAGCGGCGGGCGGCCGGCTGAACTGGGACCGCGGAACGGCCAGTCGGCCCGGTCGGCCGGCACGCCCGCGGGCGCCGGGCCGGCCGGATGGGCCTCGTCGCCAGGCTGATCAACGGCCGGATGGGCCTCGTCGCCGGGCTGATCAACGGCCGCGGCCGCCAGCCGGGGCGACGCCGGCTGGGAGTACCAGCGCGGCGGCTCGGCCGTCGCCTCCTCGCCATAGCCGGCCTCGTCCGCTTCGTCGGGCAGGCCGAGGCGGCGGCGGTTAGCCCGGTCCACGCCGCGGAGCACGACTTCGGCCATGGCCAGTTTGGCGTCCAGCGTCTCCGGGGCGACCGCGCCCAGATCGAGCGGCACCCGGTTGGCCAGGGCCTGGTCCCACGGGGTGGCGACGATGGAAACCTGGCTGCCCTCGTGGGCCTCCCGGATCCGGGCGAGCCAGCGGGCCTGCTCCGGGTCGGACTCGATGAACTTGTCCACGACGATCGTGGCCTCGTCCATCAGCAGGTTGAGATGGGTGCGGTCCCGCTCGCTGAGCGGCCGGTCGCGCTCCCCCTCGTAGTTCCGGTACCGGCTGAACACCTGGCCGATGGACCAGAAACCGAGCTGCGAGGCCTCGGTGACGAACACGTACTTGTCGCCGTGCAGCAGCGTGCCCACCTGGAGCTGGGAGAACAAACCGGTGCCGCCGTCGTTGATGACGATGTTGGACATGCACTGCAGGAACTCCAGCACGGTCTGGTATTCCTGCTCGCCGAAGTTGACGCCGATGCACTCGTCGGCGGTGTCCCCGCGGATCACCGCCACGCCCTGCAGCCAGGCCACCGCGTCTCTCAGATCGGCGTACACCTTGATGCTGCCCTCGGTGCAGGCGTGGTAGAAGCCGCGGATCGACAGCGTCCGCTGTTCCTGGGGCAGCGCCTCCACCGGGACGCCGCCGAGCCGGATGTACCCGTGCGGCATGTCGTCGTTGCTGTCGGCCAGGATGACCCGGTCGGCGGGCCGCACCGCGGCGTAGATGGCGGCCAGGGTGACCGCCGCATCCGTCTTCCCGGTGCCGCCGAACCCGGAGCCCAGCGTGATCACGCCCGACTTGAGCGCCGGGGCACGGATCGCGGCTACGCTCTGCCGCCGCCACTCGGCGGATGTCTCGCGCCGGGCCCGCTCCTTCTTGCCCGGCCCGATCACCACGCCGCGCTTGAGCGCACGCCGCGATATGGCCCCGCGCATCCCGTCCTGGGCCGGCGCGAGCGCACCGAGCTGGGAGGTGGCCGGCGTCAGCCAGGTGGCGCGGTCGCTACCTGGAAAGTCACTCCACCAGTCGCCCAGCTCGTCTGGAAACTGGGACATCGCATCCTTCCGGGTCCGGGGGCTCGTCCGGTCAGGCTACCGGCCGGGTCTTACCTGGGCATCTCCGCGACGCCCTGGGCCACCGCGCAGGGGGCGCACAGCGGGACGTCCTGCGGACCGGACTTGGTGTTCAGCCGGCGCGTGATCACCGCGCGCCGGTCGCAGACGGCAATGTCGTCCGGGTGCGCGGTGGCGCAGGCGCATTCGCACTCCATCCGTTCCCAGACGAATACCACCCGCCAGGCGGCCATCGCCGCGCGGATATCCGGGTCGCTGGTCAGCTTCTTAAACGAGTCGGCGGTCACCGCCGCGGTCCGTTTCGCCCATTCGGCCGCGATGTCAGCAGCGGCCTCCCAGGCAGCGACCAGCCGGCCCACCGGATTGTCGTTGTCGCTGCTCATAGGCCCATATTCTCACCCATGCCGCACCCTGGCCAGTCCAGCCCCGCCGGTCATTGCGGCATCGCGGCGGCGGACAGCGCACGGAACGCCTCGATGACGCTGCGCAGATGAGCCCGCATCGCCTGCTCGGCGGCGTCGGGCTCGCGGGCCACGAGGGCCGCGACGATCGCCTCGTGCTGGGGCAGCGACACGGCCGGCCGGCCCGGCACCAGGGACAGCGAGAACTGGTGCCGGACCGTCTGGTCACGCAGCTGGCGGAGCAGCCGGGACGCGGTCTCGTGCGCGCCGATGTCCCGGATGGCCGCGTGCAGCCGGGCGTTGAGTTCGCTGTACGTCAGCAGCTCCGATTTGTCCACCGCGATGCGCATGTCTTTGGTGAGCCTGCGGAGCATTGCTATGTCCGAGTTGCTGACCCGCTCGGCGGCCCGCGCCGCGAGCAGGCCTTCGAGCAGGATGCGGACCTCGGTGATCTCGATGGCCTCGGTCAGCGATATCTCACGCACCCGGGCGCCCCGGTTCCGCTGAAATTCGACCAGGCCCTGCGCGGCCAATTCCTGCAGGGCGGAGCGAAGGATAAACCGCGATGTGCCGAACCGCTCGCACAGGTCGATCTCGACCAGGCGCTGCTTGGGCGCGTATTCGCCGGCGATAATCGCGGCGCGCAGCGCTTCGGTAACCGCCGGCTTGGAGTCCTCCGGCACTCTGTAACTCCTTCCCCTGGGCACTCCCTGGGCCGTGGGCAGTTTGCATCCGGCACACCGCGACGCGGCGCCGGAGGGCTGCTACGTCTGACGACCCGGGAAAACCGTTCCGTCGAAGAGCTTGCGTGCGGTCCGCACCACCCCGGCGGTTTGGACCAGTGGCGGCTGCTGCGAGGTGTCCAGTTCGGCCTCCACCAGCAGGTGCCCGGTCGGGTGCTCGACGTCCAGCGGCTGTCCCGGGGCCGGCCAGTCGGCCAGCTCGGCACCGGCCGCGCCGGGCAGCAGCAGCGCGGTGACCGCGCTGACCGCGCCGAGCACCCCGATGGCGGTGTGCGGGCGAACCGGGATGAACGTGCGGGTACAGATGGTGCCCCCGTCGCGGGGCGCGCTGACCAGCGTGGTCTTAGGCACCGACGCCTGGCTGACGTCGCCCAGGCCCATCAGCTCGCCGGCCGCCAGGCGCAGCGCCTGGACCCGGTCCAGCAGCGCGGCGTCGGCGGCCAGTTCGGCGTGCGATTCGTAGCCGGTGATGCCCAGGTCGGCGGCCCGGGCCACGACCACCGGCATCCCGTTGTCCACACAGCTGACCTCGACGCCGTCGATCATGTCGCAGCTGCCGCCGGTGGGCAGCAGCTTCCCGGTCGCCGAGCCAGCCGTGTCGGCGAACCGCAGGCTGATCGGGGCGGCGGTGCCCGGCACCCCGGCGATCGCGGTGTTCCCGGTATAGTCCGGCACGCCGCCTGGCGTGGCGAACGTGGCGGTGACCAGACTGTCCGAGTTCACCATCCGGATCCGGGTCGTGGTCACCTCGGCGCCCGGCTCGATCAGGCCGCGCTCGACCGCGAACGGGCCCACCCCGGCCAGGATGTTGCCGCAGTTCTGCTGGCCGGTGACGGTCGCCTGGTCCACGCCCAGTTGCAGGAAGAGGTAGTCGAGGTCGGCGTCGCCGCGTCGCGATGGGGCGACGACCGCCACCTTGGAGGCCAGCGAGTGGGCACCGCCGAGCCCGTCGATCTGCAGCGGGTGGCCGCTGCCCATGATCCGCAGCAGCAGGGCGTCCCGCTGTTCCGGCTGCGGCGGCAGATCGGCGGCCAGGAAGTAGAGTCCCTTCGACGTTCCGCCGCGCATCATCATGCAGCGGATGCCGTGGGTGGCCGTCACGTCGGCATCCCGGTTAGCTCCGGATGCGGCCTCATCTGTTCCTTCCCTGGGCGGGATCCAGGCGGCCCGCTGTGCGGCCGGGGGCCGCCTGGGCTGGGGTCCAGGCGGCACCGCCCGGCATCACCCCGGGGGGCGACGCGGGCATCATCGCGAACGTAGCCCGGTGCAATCGATATTATCAACGATCTGCGCGGACGTTCCAGGATACTCAGCCAGCTATGCCTACCTCAGCCTGGCCTGGCCAGGTAAGGGCCGCCGGTGACACATACTCGTTGCGGTCCCGAGTCGGGGAATAAGAATCTCAAAATTGTTGACATTACTGCGAGCAGAGTCTAGGTTCTCGGCAGTCGGCACCTGTGCCCTGAAGCCCGGCATGAGCGCCGACCTGGCGGAGGGTCACATGCACAGCAACGTACGGCCGCTATGAACGGCCAGCCGGCCGGAACAGTAAAGCGATAATGGCCCCGTCGCACGCCGGGCTGACCGGACCGCCGGTGCCAGTGCTCAACGGCGTCCGCCGCCGCGGCGGGCGCGTTCAGAGGGCAGAGGAAATCTCTCCTTTGCGTGTATCCGTATTGCGCATAGCCGTACGCCAAGCGCACACTAGCAATGCCCTGACCCCACGGTGCCCGGCGCTGAGCTGAGCGTTGGTCTGGGGGTGGGCCTTGGACACCGGTGTCCCCGACACCGGTGCCAGATGGGCACTGAGGTCAGGGAACGGAATCGAACGTAGGAAGCGAGCGGCGTGGCCACTGACCATCTCCAGGTCACCAGGCGCCCCCTGCTGAAGGGGACCGGGCCGGTGGCGTGACCGCCACCGGCCCGGTCCCACCTCTGCAATAGAGATCGAACCAGGAGATCGATGACAGATGAGTGACCAGACTGTGGAGTCCGGTAGAACCAGCCTGGCCGGCGTCAGTCAACGCAACCTGCTGCGCGGGTTCGGCGCGGGTGCGGCGGTGGTCGGCGGCGGCGGGCTGCTGGAGGCATGCAGTTCCGGCATCAAGGGCTCGGGCTCGGGCAGCACCAAGGGCATCACGGTCGGCTGGATCCACCCGCTGACCGGCGCACTGGCCGGGTTTGGTGCGGCCGACAACTGGGTCATCTCCAAGATCAGGCAAACCACTCCGTACAAGAGCGGGTTCAAGATCGGCGGCAAGACGTACCCGGTCACGATCAAGTCCTACGACTCCCAGTCCAGCGTGTCCCGGGCCGGGGACCTGGCCCGGACGGCCATCCTGACCGACGGCGTGGACATGCTGTTCGCGTCGTCCACGCCGGAGACGGTCAACGCGGTGGCCAGCCAGGCCGAGTCGCTCGGCACCCCGCTGGTCTGCTCGAACATCCCGTGGGAGTCGTGGTATATCAACCTGGGCGGCAACCCGGCCAAGCCGACGCTCAAGCCCAAGTACGTGATCATGTACTTCCTCGGCGCCGAGCACCTGGTCAAGGCGTTCATCCCGATGTGGGACCGGATCCACTCCCAGCTGCACACCAACAAGGTGGTCGCGGCCACGTTCCCGAACGACTCGGACGGCAACGCGTTCCGCGCGGTGTTCCCGCCGATCGCCAAGGCGGCCGGCTACAAGTTCGTGCTGTCCTCGGCCTACCCGGACGGGACCACCAACTACTCGTCGATGATCTCCCAGTTCAAGTCGGCCGGTGCCGACTTCTTCACCAACGTGCCGCTGCCACCCGACTTCGCCACCATGTGGAAGCAGTCCATCCAGCAGGGCTTCCGGCCCAAGCTGGCCACGGTGGCCAAGGTGCTGCTGTTCCCGACCGACGCCTACGCGATGGGCTCCTCGGTGTACAACGTGGCCACCGACACCTGGTGGGTGCCCACGCTGCCGTGGAAGTCCACGTTCACCGGCGAGGGCTGCCAGGCGATGGCCAACGAGTTCGAGTCGGCCACCGGCGGCCAGTGGAACGCCAACATCAGCAACTACAGCCTCTTCGAGGTCGCGCACGCCGCGTTCACCTCGGTCAGCGACCCGCACGACAAGAAGGAAGTCGCCGACGCCATCCACAAGGTGAACATCCAGGCGCTGGCCGGCCCGCTGAACTTCGCCTCGGGCGGCCCGGCCCCGGGCGTGGCCATCACCCCGCCGGCCGGCGTGCAGTGGCAGAAGGGCACCAAGTTCCCGCTGGAGATGCAGATCGTCGACAACACGCTGCTGCCCCAGGCGAAGATCACCGCCGACCTGAAGCCAACCAACACGTGAGCTGATGACTAGCCCACTGCTTGAACTGGAGCACGTGACGAAGCGGTTCGGCCGCGTCGTCATCGCCGAGGACCTGTCCCTGGCCGTCGGGGCCGGGGACACGGTCGGGATCGTGGGGCCGAACGGCGCTGGCAAGACCAGCCTGTTCGGCCTCATCTCCGGTGACCTGGCCCCAGGCGGGGGCGAGGTGCGCTTCGCCGGGCGCACCGTCACCAAGCTGGATTCGGCCGCCCGGTGCAAGCTGGGCATCGGCCGCACCTACCAGGTGCCGCGGCCGTTCGGCGACATGACCGTGTTCGAGAACCTGCTCGTCGCGGCGCAGCAGGGCGGTGGCCTGCGGCGCCGGGCCAGCTACTCGGCCGCGGTCAGCGCGCTGGAGCGGGCCGGCATGCCCGGTCAGGCCAATGTGCCCGCCGAGCGGCTCGGCCTGCTGCAGCGCAAGCGGCTGGAACTGGCCCGCGCACTGGCCACCCAGCCCACGCTGCTGCTGCTGGACGAGGTGGCGGGCGGTCTCACCGATCCCGAGGTCGCCCAGCTGGTCGAGGTCGTCCGCGGCGTCAACGCGGACGGCATCGCGGTGATCTGGATCGAGCACGTGGTGCGCGCGCTCACCGCCACCGTGGGCCGGCTGATCTGCCTGTCCGGCGGCAAATTCGTCGGCGACGGCGCGCCGTCCACCGTGCTGGCGCAGCCCGCGGTCCGCGAGGTCTTCCTCGGGTCCGAGGTCAGCGCGGCGCTGGCCGGCGGCTCCCTGGAAGCGTCAGCCACCGGGGCCGGGGACGGCGCGGTGGCCGCGGATGGGAGTGAGCCGTGAGCACGCCAGTAAAGGGGGATGGGGAGGCACGGCCGGAAAACGGCACCCCGCTACTGGAGGTCCGGGAGCTGACCGTGAACCACGGGCAGCTCCGGGCGCTGGACTCGATCTCGCTCCGGGTGTTCCCGGGCGAGGTCTACGCCATGATCGGGGCGAACGGCGCGGGCAAGTCGACGCTGCTGCGCACGATCGCCGGGCTGCACCGCCCGGCGGCGGGCTCGGTTCGGCTCGACGGCAGCGACCTGACCCGGGTCCGGCCGGAGCGCCGGGCCCGGCAGGGCATCGTCCTGGTGCCCGAGGGCAGGCGGCTGTTCGGCTCGCTGTCCGTCGAGGAGAACCTGAAGGTCGGCACGGCCTACGCACGGCCAGGCCCGTGGACGATCGACCGTGTCTACGAGACGTTCAGCTGGATGCGGGACCGCCGCGGCCAGCGCACCGCCCAGCTGTCCGGCGGTGAGCAGCAGACCGTGGCCATCGGCCGGGCGCTGGTGGCCAACCCCCGGGTGCTGCTGCTTGACGAGCTGTCCCTCGGCCTGGCCCCGGTGATCGTGCAGCGCATCTACGGCATGCTGCCGCAGATCCTGGCCACCGGGCTCACCGTGCTGCTGGTCGAGCAGGACGTGAGCCAGGCGCTGCGGGTGGCCTCGCACATCCACTGCCTGCTGGAAGGCCGGACCACCCTGGAGGGCAGGCCCGCCGACGTCACCGCGGAACAGGTCGAGGCGGCCTACTTCGGGCTGGCCGGCGTCGCCCCGGACGGCCCGCCCGCGGAAGGGAGCGAGTCGTTATGGCCTGGGTGAACGCCATTATCCAGGGGGTGCTGACCGGCGGCCTGTACGCGCTGTTCGCGTGCGGCCTGTCGCTGTTGTTCGGCGTGATGAAGGTGGTGAACCTGGCGCACGGCGACCTGGCCGTGGTAGCCGGGTACATCGCCATCGGCGTCATCACCGTCACGCACATCCCCGTGCTCTGGTCGTTCCTCATCGTGGTACCGGTGATGGCGGTGCTCGGCTACGCGCTGCAGCGCACGCTGATCCAGGGCTCTCTGGACCGCGGCGTGCTGACCACGCTGATCGTCACGTTCGGCCTGTCGGTGGTCATCGAGAACGGCCTGCTCCAGTTCTTCACCGCGAACAGCCGCGGCATCGGCGCCGGGCTGCCCCTGGTGTCCGACTCGTTCAGCATCGGCTCGCAGATCCAGATCGCCTACCTGCTGGTGCTCATCTTCGCGGTGGCCGTCGTAGTGCTGTCCGGGCTGCAGTACTTCCTGTCCCGGTCGAAGTACGGCCGGCTGATCCGGGCCAGCGCGGACGACCAGGAAGCGGTGCAGCTGTCCGGCGCGGACTACCGGCACGTGTTCGGCATCTGCGCGGCGGTCGCGTTCGGCACGGTGGCTCTCGGCGGCATCGCCTACGGCATGTACTCCCAGCTCAGCCCGACTACCGGAACCGACACGATCCTGCTGTTCGCGTTCGCCGCGGTGGTCATCGGCGGGCTCGGCTCGCTGTGGGGCACCTTGCTCGGCGGCGTGGTGCTGGGCGTGGCCCAGCAGATCGGCGCGCAGATCAACATCTCCTACGAGCTGCTGGCCGGCTACCTCGTGTTCCTGGCCGTGCTGGTGCTCCGGCCACAGGGCCTCATTACCCGAGGGGCGCAGTCATGAGCCTGACCACGGAGACTTCCGCCCGCCGGGCCGCCGGATTCCGGGTCACCCGGTCCCAGCGGAACGTGGCCTGGACCGGGGCGGCCGCCCTGATCGTCGTGGTCGTGCTGGCCATGTTCCCGTACATCGTGTACTCCGGCACCACCTCCATCCTGGTGCAGGCGTTCATCGTGCTGACCCTGGCCAGCATGTGGAACCTGCTGGCCGGTTACGCGGGCCTGGTGTCCGTGGGCCAGCAGGCGTTCGTCGGGCTCGGCGCGTACTTCGTGCTGATCCTGGCCATCAACGGCATCTCGCCGTTCGCCGCGCTGCCGGTGGCCGCGATCGGCTGTGGCGTGGTCGCGCTGCCGCTGTGGTGGCTGGTGTCCCGGCTCCGCAGCGGGTACTTCGCCATCGCCACCTGGGTGCTGGCCGCGACGATCATGCTGATCATCGAGCGGTTCTCCTCCATCGGCGGCGGCACCGGCATGCCGCTGCCCGGCTTCTCCGGGTTCGACCCGACCCTGCTCACCGCGTACACCTACTGGGCCGGGCTGACTGTCACCGTCGTCACGCTGCTGGTCATCTACCTGCTGCTGCGCGGCCGGCTGGGCCTGGTGCTCACCGCCATCCGGGACGACGAGGTGGCCGCGCGCAGCTCCGGGGCACGGGTCGGCCTGGCCCGGATGCTGGTGTTCCTGGTGGCCGGGGCAGGCTGCGGGGCCGCGGGGGCCGTGCTCGCGATCAGCCAGCTGCAGGTGCAGCCGAGCGCGGTGTTCAGCGTGCAGTGGACGGCCGAGATGGCCTTCGCGACCATCATCGGCGGGCTGGGCACGATCGAGGGGCCGATCATCGGGACCGCGGTGTACATGGTGCTGCAGCAGACGCTGGCCTCGTACAACGCGTGGTACCTGATCATCCTGGGCCTGGTCGCGATCGTGATCGCGCTGTTCGCCCGGCGCGGGCTGTGGGGCCTGGTGGACAGCCGGCTGAACGTGCGGCTGTTCCCGGTGGGCTACTGGCTCCGGCTGGACGGGGAGACCAACGGTGGCCGCGCTGCCCGGCGGCGGCCAGCCAAGCATGATGCTTAACGCCAGTACCTGGTAACCGGCCTAACCGGATCCCGCGTCGGCGAGGCGAGGCCCGCCGCAGGCGGGTGCTCGCCGAGTCGGCGGCCGGCGCGTAGCGGCGATCGGGGGGCCACGGGGGTCGTCCCCTTCGGCGGTCAGCCCCGGCCGCGGCAGCGGCCGGGGCGAGCCGGCGATCGGGGGTCCGGGGGGTCGCCCCCCGGGTTAACCCGTCCGTTCGACGACGTAGTCGCACATCCCGTCGAACGCCTCGCGGGCTGGCCCGTCAGGCAGCCCGGCGATCTGCTCCCGGGCCACCCCGGCCCAGCGGCGCAGGTCGGCCCGGGCCTGGTCCATGGCCGGATTGCCGCGGAGCAGGCCGAGCGCCTCGGCGTGCAGCCCCGCATCGGTCAGGTCGGCCGAGCCGAGCAGCTCACGGAGCCTGGCGTCACTGGGCCGGCTGGACCGCAGCGCGTGCAGCACGGGCAGGCTGCGCACCCCCTCGCGGAGGTCGGTGCCCGGGGTCTTGCCCGACTCCGCCGTGTCGCTGGCCACGTCGAGAATGTCGTCGGACAGCTGCCAGGCCACCCCGATCGCCTCGCAGGCAGGCTCGATCCGGTTCACCACGTTGACCGGGGCGTCGGAGAACATGGCCCCGAACCGCCCGGCCGTGGCCACCAGCGACGCGGTCTTCTCCGTCACCACCCTGAGGTAGTGCTCCAGCGGGTCCTGGCCGGGCCGGGGGCCGATGGTCTCGGCGACCTGCCCGCTGACCAGACGGGTGAACGTGTCGGCCTGGATCCGGACCGCGTCCGCGCCCAGCGAGGCCAGGATCTCCGAGGCCCGGGCGAACAGGAAGTCGCCGGTCAGGATCGCGATCGTGTTGGTCCACCGGGAGTTGGCGCTCTGATGCCCGCGCCGGATCAGCGCCTCGTCCATCACGTCGTCGTGGTACAGCGTGGCCAGGTGGGTCAGCTCGATGGCGGTGGCGGCCCGCACCACCCGCTCGTCGGCCGGGTTGCCGAACTGGCCGGCCAGCAGCACGAGGGTGGCCCGGAACCGCTTTCCGCCCGCTTCGAGCAGGTGGGTGGACGCCTCGGCGAGCAGGGCCTCCTCGGTGCGGGTGGCCTCGGTGAGCTGCTGTTCGAC
Source organism: uncultured Actinomycetes bacterium (assembly GCA_963834705.1). Classification (GTDB taxonomy): domain Bacteria; phylum Actinomycetota; class Actinomycetes; order Streptosporangiales; family Streptosporangiaceae; genus RYN-230. Next base: position 199,525 of record CAWICV010000008.1, on the reverse strand, counting down.
TTGCTTGAGCCCGGCCCGCACCTCGGCGGACAGGGCGGCGTCGGTCAGCTCAACGGGGACGGCGGCGATCACTCACGGCTCCTGGTCGTCGGTCGGCACGGCCGTCCGGAATATGCCCAGCCCGGGGGGCCTGGACACTCCACCGGCGTGCCGGGACCGGGCGGGCGGTCCCGGCACGTCAGCGGACGAACAGATGGGCGGCCGCATGGTTGGCCAGGCTGAGCAGCGGCTGTGGCACGATGCCGAAGACCAGCGTGGCCAGCACGCCGACGCCGACAGCCGCGCCGGTGAAGATCCCCGGGGTGACCACGGTCAGGCTGCCCGGGCCGGCTCGCTGAAGAACATCAGCACGATAATCCGCACGTAGAAGAACGCGGCGATGGCGCTGGCGATCACGCCGACGACGACCAGCGGCAGCGCGCCGCCCGCGATGGCCGCCTGGAACACCGCGAACTTCCCGGTGAATCCGCTGGTCAGCGGGATCCCGGCGAAGGCCAGCAGGAAGAACGCGAACACCCCGGCCACCAGTGGCGACCGCTTGCCCAGGCCCGCCCAGCTGGACAGGTGCCAGGCCTCGCCCGTCTGGTCGCGGACCAGGGTGACCACGGCGAACGCGCCGATCGTGGAGAAGCCGTACACGGCCAGGTAGAACAGGCTGCTGGACAGCCCGGCCACGCTGGCCGCCACCACCCCGGTCAGCACGAACCCGCCGTGCGCGATGGAGGAGTAGGCGAGCAGCCGCTTCACGTCGGTCTGGGTGATGGCGATGATCGCGCCAACCACCATGGTCAGGATGGCCACCGCCCACATGGCCGGCCGCCAGTCCCAGGTGAGCTGGCCGAAGGCGACGTAGAACACGCGGAGCAGGGCACCGAACGCGGCGACCAGGGTGCACGAGGCCATCAGCGCGGTGACCGGGGTGGGCGCGCCCTGATAGACGTCCGGCTTCCAGCTCTGGAACGGGACCGCGCCGATCTTGAACAGCAGGCCGATGCCGAGCAGCGCCATCCCGGCGTAGAGCAGCGTCGCGCTGCCGGTGTTGCTGGACGCCTCGGCCGCGATGGCCCGCAGCGAGACCGAGCCCGCGTAGCCGTACAGCATGGCCACGCCGAACAGGAAGAACGCCGAGGAGAACGCGCCGAGCAGGAAGTACTTCACCGACGCTTCCTGGGACAGCAGCCGGCGCCGCCGGGACAGCCCGCACAGCAGGTACAGCGGCAGCGAGAGCACTTCCAGCGCGACGAACATGGTGAGCAGGTCGTTGGACGCCGGGAACAGCAGCATGCCGCCGACCGCGAACAGGGTGAGCGGGTAGATCTCGGTGTGCACCGCCCCGGCCAGCTGGGCGGCCCGTTCCTCGGCGCTGCCCGGCGTGGTGGCCGCCTGGGCCACGAACGTCTCGTCGTCCCGGGAGGACTCCGCGATCAGCATGACGCTGACGAATGCCAGCACCAGGATGGTGCCCCAGATGAACAGCGTGGGGCCGTCCACCCCGACCGCGCCCATCGCGGCCGCGTGGCCCGCCGCGCCGTCGGTGAACAGCGACGAGGTGGCGGCGACCAGGATGGTCAGGATGAAGGCCGCGGCCAGCCCGCCCAGGGTCAGGGCGAGCTGCAGCGGCCGGCGCTGCGCCCGGGGCGCGAACGCCTCGACCAGCACGCCCACCACGGCCACCCCGAACACCACCAGCATCGGCGAGAGCTGGCTGTACTCGATGTGCGGCGGGGTGATGGTTGTCACCGCGAGGGACCCGGTCACGGGGTGATTCCCTTCTGGATCTGCGCACCGCCGGCGCGCAGCAGGATCAGCTGCTGGCCAACCCGGAAGCTGGCCGTACTCGGATGCTGCGGTACCGGATCGGTGACGTGCACCTGGGACAGGGTGTCGTGCACCGCCGGGTTGATCAGGTCGAGCAGCGGCTTCGGGTACACGCCGAACACGATGAGCAGCGCGATCAGCGGGCCGACCGCCCACAGCTCACGGGGCCGCAGGTCGGGCATGTCGGCGACTTCCTCGCGCACCGGGCCGGTCATCGTGCGCTGGTACATCCACAGGATGTAGATGGCGGCCAGGATGATGCCCGCGGTGGCGAACGACGCGGCCACCTTGTACCGGGTGAACGTGCCGACCAGCACCAGGAACTCGCTGACGAAGGTGGACAGCCCGGGCAGCGACAGCCCGGCCAGGCCCGAGACGAGGAACAGGCCGGCCAGCAGCGGCGCGACCTTCTGCACCCCGCCGTAGTCGGCGATCCGCTGCGAGCGGCGGCGGGTGATCATGAAGCCGGCGATGAGGAACAGCGCCCCGGTGGCGAACGCGTGGTTGACCATGTACAGCGTGGCGCCGGACTGGCCCTGGCTGGTCAGCACGAAGATGCCCAGCACGATGAAGCCGAAGTGGGAGATGGACGTGTAGGCGATGAGCCGCTTAAGGTCGCGCTGGCCGATGGCCACGATCGCGCCGTACAGGATGCCGATCACCGACAGCACGATGATCAGCGGGGTGAAGTAGCGGGACGCGGCCGGGAACAGCTGCAGGCAGTAGCGGATCATCCCGAACGTGCCGACCTTGTCCATCACGCCGACCAGCAGCACCGCGGTGCCGGGCTGGGCGGCGGTGGCCGCGTCCGGCAGCCAGGTGTGGAACGGCCACAGCGGCGCCTTGATGGCGAACGCGATGAAGAACCCGAGGAACAGCCACTTCTGCGTGGTCGGCGTGAACGTGACGTGCACCAGCTGGGTGAACAGGAACGTGCCGGGGTGCCCGCCGTGCGCCGAGTACACGTACAGCGCGATGACCGCGACCAGCATGAGCAGCCCGCCGAACAGGCTGTAGAGCAGGAACTTGACCGCCGCGTACTGCCGCTGGCCGACCCCGAAGCTGCCGATCAGGAAGTACATCGGGATCAGCATGGCCTCGAAGAACACGTAGAACAGGAACACGTCGGTGGCCGCGAAGACGCCGACCATCATCGTCTCCAGCACCATCAGCAGCGCGAAGTAGCTCTTCACCCCGCGCCGCGGCCGGGCCGTCACGATGGCCTCGTCGCCGTCGGCCGGCTCCGGCGGGTCGGCGTCGTTCCACGAGGCCAGCACGACCACCGGCATCAGCACGGTGGTCATCGCGATCAGCACCAGCCCGATGCCGTCCACGCCGACCGCGTAGTGCACGCCGAACTGCGGGATCCACTGATAGGTCTGGGTGAACTGGAACTCCGGGCCGTTGGACTTGAACGCCACCATCATCGCGATGGTCAGGCCCAGCGTGATCAGGCTGAACACCAGGGCCAGCCGCTTGACCAGCAGCCGCCGGGCGGCCCGGTCAGCCTCGCTGCCCGGTGCCGACATGCCCGGGGTGACGGCGATGGCCAGCGCGCCGACCAGCGGGACGGCCCCGATGACGGTGAGCCAGGGGAACGTGCTCATGACCGGCGGTCTCCTAGATTCTCGCCAGCAGGAGGGCGCCGACCAGCAGCACCCCGCCGAGGAACATGGACAGCGCGTAGGACCGGACGAACCCGGTCTGGATCCGGCGCAGCCGCCCCGAGGTACCGCCGATGGTCGCGGCCACCGTGTTCACCAGGCCGTCCACCCCGCGGTTGTCGAAGTACACCGACAGCCGGGTCAGCCACTGCCCGGGCCGCATCAGCAGCGATTCGTTGATCGCGTCGCCATACAGGTCCTTACGGGCCGCGTTGACCAGGAATCGGCCGGCCGGCACGGTTTCCGGCACCGCCCGGCGCCCGAACAGCAGCCAGGCCGCCCCGCCCGCGATGACGACGAGGGCCAGCGCTACCCCGCCGGCCAGGGTGAGCAGGGCCGGCTGGGGCGGGATGTAACCGGTCACCGGGCCGAGCCACTTGGCCAGCCGGTCACCGAGGATCTCGAACGCGCCCCAGCCGAGCGCGCCGACGGCCAGCACGATCACCGGCCAGGTCATCACCGGCGGGGCCTCGTGCGGGTGGGCGTCCTCGGCCCAGCGGCGCCGGCCGAAGAACGTCATGAACAGGATCCGGGTCATGTAGAACGCGGTGATGCCCGCGCCGATTAGCGCGCAGGTACCGACGATCGCACCCGTCGTCCCGCCGTCATGGTAGGCGGCATCGATGATGGTGTCTTTGGCGAAGAACCCGGAGAACGGCGGGAGACCGATGATCCCCAGGTAACACGCCGCGAACGTGGTGAAGGTGAGCGGCAGGACGGAGAACAAGCCGCCGAACCGGCGCATGTTCACCTCGTCGTTCATGCCGTGCATGATCGAGCCCGCGTCGAGGAACAGCCCGGCCTTGTAGAAGCCGTGGGCCAGCAGCAGCGCGATCGCGAACGGGTAGCCGGCCGGGCCAAGCCCGGCGGCCAGGGTCATGTAGCCGATCTGGCTCATCGTCGACCCGGCCAGCGCCTTCTTGATGTCGTCCTTGGCCGAGCCGATGATCCCGCCGAACAGCAGGGTAGCCGCGCCCACGATGGCCACGGCCAGCCGGGCGTCCGCGGTCAGGTCGAAGATCGGGCCGGACCGGACGATCAGGTAGACGCCGGCGGTGACCATGGTCGCCGCGTGGATCAGCGCCGAGACCGGGGTGGGGCCCTCCATGGCGTCGAGCAGCCAGGACTGCAGCGGCAGCTGGGCCGACTTGCCGCACGCACCGAGCAGCAGGAGCAGGCCCAGCGCGGTCAGCACGCCCGGGCCGGCCTGGTGGGCGTGCGAGAACACCCCGGCGAAGGTGACCGTGCCGAACGCGGCGAACATGAGCATGATGCCCAGCGACAGCCCCGCGTCACCGACCCGGTTGGCGATGAACGCCTTCTTCGCCGCCACCGCGGCCGACGGCTTGAACTGCCAGAACCCGATCAGCAGGTAGGAGGCCAGGCCGACGCCCTCCCAGCCGGCGTACAGCAGCAGGTAGTTGTTGGCCAGCACGAGCAGCAGCATGGCCGCCAGGAACAGGTTCATGTAGCCGAAGAACCGGCGCCGCTCGGTGTCGTGGGCCATGTAGCCGACCGAGAAAATGTGGATCAGTGAGCCGACCCCGGTGATCAGCAACACGAAGCAGATGGACAGCTGGTCGAGCTGCAAGCCGAAGTTGACCTTGAACGAGCCGACCGCGATCCACTGGTAGACCTGCACGTTCCGGCTGCGCTGATAGCCCGGGTAGCCGAGCATCTGGGCGAACACGATCACCGCGTAGACGAACGCGGCCAGCGGCATGGCCACCCCGAGCAGATGCCCCCAGCGGTCGGTCCGCCGCCCGCCGAGCAGCAGCACGACCGCCCCGATCAGCGGGAACACGAGCAGCAGCCACGCCGCCCGCTGCGCGCCGACGGCGGGCAAAGTGGCCTCGGCGTGAGCCGCGGCCGACTGCGCAACCGCAAGTGAGCCTGTCACTGCGCTACTCCTCGTGCTTCAGTACTTGAGCAGGCTGGCGTCGTCGACCGACGCGGACCTGCGGGTGCGGAAGATCGACAGCAGGATGGCCAGGCCGACCACGACCTCGGCCGCCGCCACCACCATGACGAAGAACGCGATGACCTGGCCACTCAGGTTGTTGTGCATCCGGGCGAAGGCCACGAAGGCCAGGTTGACCGCGTTCAGCATCAGCTCCACGCACATGAAGATGACCATGGCGTTGCGCCGGACCAGCACGCCCACCGCGCCGATCACGAACAGGACGACGGCCAGCGCGACGAAGTCGCCGGGATTCATTCCGGCTCCCCTTCCGCACTGCCACTGCCCTGACCGCCGCTGCCGAGCAGCGTGCGCTGCTCGTCGGTCAGCACGCGGCCGCCGACTTGGGTGCCGGGCGGCGCGATCCGGTGCGAGACGAACGGGCTGACCGAGTCCTCGGCCGGGCTGCCGTCCGGCAGCAGGGCCGGCATATCCACCGCGTTGTGCCGGGCGTAGGTGCCGGGGCCGGGCAACGGCGCGGGCCTGCCGCTGGCCGTGCGCAGCCGGGACAGGTCCCGCTGGGTCAGCTTGGCCTCGAGACGCTCCCGGTGCGCCAGCACCATGGCGCCCAGCGCCGCGGTGATCAGCAGTGCGCTGGTCACTTCGAACGGGAACACGTAGGTGGTGAAGATCAGCCGGGCGATGCTGTTCACATTGGCCGCCCCGAAGGCGGCCGTCTCGGTGGGCGCCGGCCCGATCACCGCGTGACCGATGGTCAGCGAGAGCAGCACCAGCAGGCCGATCCCGGCCAGCCCGGCGGCGAGCCGCTGGCCCTTGAGCGTCTCCACGATCGAGTCCTTGGCCCGGATACCCACGATCATCAGGACGAACAGGAACAGCATCAGCACCGCGCCGGTGTACACGATGACCTGGACGAAGGCCAGGAACGGCGCCCCCAGGATGGCGTACAGCACGGCCAGGCACAGCATCACGACGGCCAGCAGTACCGCGCAGTAGACCGCCCTGCGGACCAGGATCATGCCCAGCGCCGCGCTCACCGAGATCACCGCCAGCAGCCAGAACGCCACCTGCTGGGTCTCGGCGGCCACATGGGTGAGCGCCAGCACCCCGCCGTGCGTCATCGCTCCTCCCGCGGCTCATCGCCCAATTCGCTCGCGGAGGTAGCGTGCTCACCCGGGCTGGCCGCCTCCCAGAGCGACGGGTCCGGCCGGGTGACCTCGCCCTCGTTGCCCGGAGCAGGCTTCTCGTCGGCGTTGCGGGGGGCGGCCACGCCCGCGTTGCGCAGCAGGTAGTAGTCCTTCTCGGTCTGGCCCAGCCGCATCTCGTGCGGCGGCGCCTCCATGCCGGGCAGCAGCGGCGCGACCAGCTGCTCCTTGGTCCAGATCAGGCTCTCCCGGCTGTCGTCGGCGAGCTCGTACTCGTTGGTCATGGTCAGCGCGCGGGTCGGGCACGCCTCCACGCACAGCCCGCAGAGAATGCAGCGCAGGTAGTTGATCTGGTAGACCGCGCCGTAGCGCTCCCCGGGGGAGTAACGCTCCTCCTCGGTGTTGTCCCGTCCCTCGACGTAGATCGCGTCCGCCGGGCAGGCCCACGCGCACAGCTCACAGCCGATGCACTTCTCCAGCCCGTCGGGCCACCGGTTGAGCTGGTGACGGCCGTGGAACCGGGGGGCGGTGGGGTTCTTCTGCTCGGGGTACTCGACGGTATCGACCTTCCGGAACATCTGCCGGAAGGTCGTGCCGAAGCCCTTGACGGGCCCCAGGAACTCAGGCACCGGTCACCTCCTTCGTCGTCCCGTTGGCGGACTCGGGGGCCGGGTGCTCGGTGGACACGGTCACCCCGATCCCGTGGTAGTGCGGCAGGTCCAGTGGCGGGACCGGGAAGGCCACCGCGTCGTCCGCCTGGCCAGCCGGGACGACGGCGGTGCGGGCCGCCTCGTCGACCGGGGTGACCTCGGCGGCCGCCTCCTGGCGGCGCTGCAACGCGGTGTCCACCATGAACAGCAGGGCGAGCAGCGCGACCAGCAGCAGGCCGGCCACGATGTACACGCCCGGGCTGCCGCCGTGCGTGCGCCAGACCCGGATGGTGGCGATGACCAGGATCCACACCAGGGAGGCCGGGATCAGCACCTTCCAGCCGAACCGCATCAGCTGGTCGTAGCGGATCCGGGGCAGCGTGCCGCGCAGCCAGATGAAACAGAACAGCAGGATGCCGAGCTTGATCAGGAACCAGATGATCGGGTACCAGCCGGAGTTCGCCCCGGACCACACGCTGACCGGCCAGGGCGCCCGCCAGCCGCCCAGGAACAGCGTGGTGGCCAGCCCGGCGACCGTGGTCATGTTGATGTACTCGGCCAGGTAGAACAGCGCGAACTTGAGCGAGGCGTACTCGGTGTGGAAGCCGCCGACCAGTTCGCCTTCACCCTCGGGCAGGTCGAAGGGCAGCCGGTTCGTCTCGCCCACCATGGTGATCAGGTAGATCACGAAGGACGGGAACAGCAGCACCGCGAACCATGACGGGTAGTGCAGGGTGGCGCCGAACCAGTGGAACTCGGTGCCGCTGCCCGCCTGCGCGCTGACGATCTGCGTGGTGGACAGGCCTCTGGCGTAGAGGAACACCGCGACGAAGGACAGCCCCATCGCGATCTCATAGCTGATCACCTGGGCCGACGAGCGCAGCCCGCCGAGCAGCGGGTAGGGCGAGCCGGACGCCCAGCCGGCCAGCACGAGGCCGTACACCCCCATCGAGCTCATGGCCAGCACGAGCAGCACGGCGACCGGCAGGTCGGCCAGCTGAAGCGGGGTCGCCGTGCCGAAGATGGACACCTCGGGGCCGAACGGGATGATCGCGAAGCTGATGAACGCCGGGATCGCCGCGATGGCCGGGGCCAGCCAGAACAGCAGCTTGTCCACGTGCCGCGGCACGATGTCTTCCTTGAGCGCCAGCTTGATGCCGTCCATCAGCGACTGGAGCAGCCCGAACTTGCCCGCCCGGTTCGGCCCCGGCCGCTGCTGCATCCGCCCGATGACCCGCCGTTCGGCCCAGATCATGAACAGGGTGACCAGCAGCAGGAAGACGAAGATGAACAGCACCTTGATGATCACCAGCCACCAGGGCTGGTTATAGAAGCTGGCCAGGGTAGGATCCGCTGCGGCGAGCAGCCGCGCGCCCGCCACGCTGGCAGAACCGGTCATTGCGCGCTCCTCATGGTCACCAGGCTGCCGTGGCCGGCCCCGAGCTCGCGCCGCACCTGGGACCCATCGGAATGGGCCGGCAGCCACACCACCTGATCCGCCATCTCGGTCACCTCGACCGGAAGGGTCAGCGAACCATGGTCAGTAGCAACAGTGACCTTACCGCCGTCCGCCAGGCCGGCCTGCGCCGCGGTCGCCGCCGACATCCGGGCCACCACCGGCCGGGCCGTGCCGGCCAGGAACGGCTCGCCGTCCTGCATCCGCCCGGCATCCAGCAGCTGGCTCCAGGTGGCCAGGACCGCCTGCCCCGGGCCGGGCTGCGGAACCGGCACCTCCGGGACCGAGGCCAGCTGGGCGCCGTGCGCGGTCTCGGCCGAATCGGCCGACCCGGCGCCCGCACCCAGCGCGGCCAGTTCGGCCCGGGCCGCGGCCGCGCTGGGCAGGCCGAGGTGCACGTCCATCTCGTCCGCGATCCGGCGCAGCACATGCAGGTCGGACTCGATGCCGGGGACCTGGAGCGCCGGGCCGAACGTGCCCGGCCGGCCCTCCCAGTTCACGAACGTGCCGTCCTTCTCGGCCACCGCGGCCACCGGAAGCACCACGTCGGCCCGGTCGGTGACCGCGCTCGGCCGCAGCTCCAGGCTGACCACGAACGGGACCGCCTCCAGCGCGGCCCGGGCGGCCGCCGGGTTGGGCAGGTCGTCCAGGTTGACGCCGCCGACCAGCAGCGCGTCGAGGTCGTGTTCCGCGGCGCCCAGGATCTGCCCGGTGTCCCGGCCCGGCTCGGCTGGCAGTGCGGCCACGCCCCAGACCCGGGCCACCTCGGCGCGGGCCTGCGAGCTGGCCACCAGCCGCCCGCCGGGCAGCAGGTTGGGCAGCGCGCCGGCCTCGATCGCGCCCCGTTCCCCGGCCCGCCGGGGCACCCAGGCCAGCCGGGCCCCGGTCGCCCGGGCCAGCCGGTCCGCCGCCCCGAGCGCGCCGGGCACCTCGGCCAGCCGCTCGCCCACCAGGATGATGGCCCCATCGGCGGTGAGCGCCTCGGCCGCCGCGCGGCCCGCCTCGTCCAGGCCGGTGCCGCTGATCAGGCTGCCCAGCGCGGTGGCCTCGGCGCCCGGCATGGTGCGCAGCAGCACCCCGGACATCCGGGTCAGCCCGCGGCTGGCCAGCGGGGCGATCGAGTAAACGGTCAGCGCGCCGCGGCGGGCCGCCTTGCGGAGCCGGAGGAACACGATCGGCGACTCGTCGTCCGGCTCGAAGCCGGCCAGCAGCACGGCCGGGGCCCGCTCCAGGTCGGTGTAGCTGACGTCGATGCCGTGCCCGGCCACCCGGCTGGCCAGGAACTCCGTCTCCTCGGCCGAGTGGGCCCGGGCCCGCATGTCGATGTCGTTGCTGCCCAGCGCGACCCGGGCGAACTTGGCATAGGCGTAGGCGTCCTCGATGGTGAGCCGGCCGCCGGTGAGCACCCCGGCCCGGCCCCGGGCCGGGGCCAGGCCGCGGGCGGCCGCGGCGAACGCCTCGGGCCAGGAGGCCGGGGCCAGCACGCCGTCGGCGTTACGCACCAGCGGGCCGGTCAGCCGGTCCGGCTGGGTGGCGTAGGTGAACGCCCACCGGCCCTTGTCACAGTTCCACTCCTCGTTGACCAGCGGGTCCTGGCCGGCCAGCCGCCGGGTGACCGCGCCGCGCCGGTGATCGGTGCGCTGCCGGCAGCCGGCCGCGCAGTGCTCGCACACGCTCGGCGTGGAGACCAGGTCGAACGGCCGGGCGCGGAATCGGTAGGCGGCGCCGGTCAGCGCGCCTACCGGGCAGATCTGCACCGTGTTGCCGGAGAAGTAGGAGTCGAATGGCTCGTCGGGGCCGATGCCGATCTGCTCCTGCGGCCCGCGCTCGAGCAGCTGGATGAGCGGGTCGCCGGCGATCTGCTCGGCGAACCGGGTGCACCGGGCGCACTGGACGCAGCGTTCCCGGTCCAGCAGCACCCCGGTGGACAGCGCGATCGGCTTGGCGAACGTCCGTTTCGGGCCGTAGAACCGGGTCTCGCCCCGGCCGGTGGACATGGCCTGGTTCTGCAGCGGGCACTCGCCGCCCTTGTCACACATCGGGCAGTCCAGCGGGTGGTTCACCAGCAGCAGTTCCATCATGCCGCGCTGTGCCTTCTCGGCCACCGGCGAGGTCAGCTGGGTATGCACCACCATGCCCTCGGTGCAGGTGGTGGTGCACGAGGCGGGCGGCTTGGGCTGGCCCTCGATGTGCACCAGGCACTGCCGGCAGGCGCCGATCGGGTCGAGCAGCGGGTGATCGCAGAACCGGGGTATCTGGATGCCGAGCAGTTCCGCGGCCCGGATCACCAGCGTGCCCTTGGGCACGGTGATCTCGAACCCGTCGATGGTGACGGTTACCCCGTCGGCCGGACGGGTGATGTCACCGGTGCTGGTGGCGTCGACTGTCATCAGGCGGACTCCATCGCGAATAGCGTCGATGCGGCCGGGTCGAACGGGCAGCCGCCGTTGCGCAGGTGCTCGATGTACTCATCCCGGAAGTACTTGATCGACGATTTGATCGGCGCTTCGATCGAGTCGCCCAGGGCGCAGAACGCGCGGCCGGTGATGTTCGAGCAGATATCGAGGAGTTTCTCCAGGTCGGCCTCGATGCCCTGGCCGTTCTCCAGCGCCTCGAGCAACTGCTCGACCCAGTAACTGCCCTCCCGGCACGGGGTGCACTTGCCGCACGACTCGTGCCGGTAGAACTTGATCCAGCGCAGCACCACCCGGACCACGCAGGTGGTTTCGTCGAACAGCTGCACCGACCGGGTGCCGAGCATCGAGCCGGCCTTGGCCACATCCTCGTAGTCCAGCGGGACGTCCAGGTGCTCGTCGGTGAGCAGGGGGGTGGACGAGCCGCCCGGGGTCCAGAACTTCAGCCGGTGCCCGGCCCGGATGCCGCCGGCCAGCTCGAGCAGCTCACGCAGCGTGCTGCCGAGCGGCGCCTCGTACTGGCCCGGGATCGTCACGTGCCCGGACAGCGAGAAGATGCCGAAGCCCTTGGACTTCTCGGTGCCGTAGGCGGTGAAGTCGGCCGCGCCGTGGCCGAGGATGTACGGCACGGTGGCGATCGATTCTACGTTGTTGACCACGGTAGGGCAGGCGTACAGCCCTTCCACCGCCGGGAACGGCGGCTTGAGCCGGGGCTGGCCGCGGTAGCCCTCCAGCGAGTCGAGCAGCGCGGTCTCTTCGCCGCAGATGTAGGCGCCCGCCCCGGCGTGCACCGTCACCTCGAGATCGAACCCGGAGTCGAGGATGTTCTCGCCCAGGTAACCGGCCTGGTAGGCCTCGGTCACCGCGTGGTGCACCCGGCGGATCACGTGCAGCACCTCGCCGCGCACGTAGATGAACGCGCGGTGTGCGTTGATCGCGTAGCAGGCGATCACGATGCCCTCGATCAGCGCCTGCGGGTTGTTCAGCAGCGTCGGCATGTCCTTGCACGCGCCGGGCTCCGACTCGTCCGCGTTCACCACCAGGTAGTGCGGCTTGCCGCCGCCCTTGGGGATGAACCCCCACTTGAGCCCGGTCGGGAAGCCGGCCCCGCCGCGGCCGCGCAGCACCGAGTCCTTCATCGTCTGGATGACCTGGTCCGGCTCCATGGCCAGGGCCCGGGGCAGCGCGGTGAACCCGCCGTTGCGCCGGTAGCCGGCCAGGGTGAACGAGTCGGGCTCGTCCCAGTACGCGGTGAGCTCGGGCGTCAGGATGGAGGTCACCGCTCGCTCCCTTCACCGTCAGGCGTCCAGCCGTGGCCCTTGGCGATGCGCAGGCCGGCCAGGCTGGGCTCGCCCGCGGTGTGGCCCTCGGCGGCCTGGCCGTCCGGGAAGCCGGCCAGGATGCGGGACGCCTGCTTCCAGGTGCACAGCCGGGGGGCGCCGCGGGTCGGCTGGATGCCCGGGGCACCGGAGCGCAGCCCGTCCACCAGGTCGCGGGCCGACTGCGGCGTCATGTTGTCGAAGAACTCCCAGTTCACCATCACCACCGGCGCGTAGTCGCAGGCCGCGTTGCACTCCAGGTGCTCCAGGCTGACCTTGCCGTCGCCGGTGGTCTCGTCGTTGCCGATGCCGAGATGCTGCTGCAGGTCGGCGAAGATGGCGTCGCCGCCCATCACCGCGCACAGTGAGTTGGTGCACACCCCGACGTGGTACTCGCCGGCCGGCTCGTGCTTGTACATGGTGTAGAACGAGGCCACCGCGGTGACCTCGGCCGCGGTCAGCCCGAGCAGCTCCGCGCAGTACCCGATGCCGTCCTGGGTGACGTAGCCTTCCTCGGCCTGCACCAGGTGCAGCAGCGGGAGCAGCGCCGAGCGCGACTGCGGGTAACGCCCGATGATCTCGGCGGCGTCCGGCGCCAGCCGGTCCCGCACCTCCTGCGTGAGGGCCATTACCGGTCCACGCCTCCCAACAAAACGGAGCGTCGATGAAGACCTGCAGCCTTTGCACTCACCGGTCCACGCCTCCCAACGAAACGGAGCGTCGATGTAGACCTGCAGCCTTTGCACTCACCGGTCGACGCCTCCCAACACGGGGTCGATACTTGCCACGGCCGCGATCACGTCGGCCACCAGGCCGCCCTCGGCCATCGCCGACACCGCTTGCAGGTTGGTGAACGACGGGTCGCGGAAGTGCGCTCGGTACGGCCGGGTCCCGCCGTCGCTGACCGCGTGGCAGCCCAGCTCGCCGCGGGGTGACTCGATGGCCACGTAGGCCTGCCCGGGCGGCACCCGGAAGCCTTCGGTGACCAGCTTGAAGTGATGGATCAGGGCCTCCATGGACTGGCCCATGATGTGCGCGATGTGGTCCGGCGAGTTGCCCAGGCCGTCCGGGCCCAGCGCCAGCCGGGCCGGCCAGCCGATCTTCTTGTCCTCGATCATCACCGGGTCACCGGCCGAGCCGGCGGCCAGCCGGTCGGCGCACTGCTCGATGATCTTCAGGGACTCATCCACCTCGTCGATCCGGACCAGGTACCGGCCGTAGGCGTCGCAGGTGTCCTGGGTCGGCACGTCGAAGTCATATGTCTCGTAGCCGCAGTACGGCTGGCTCTTGCGCAGGTCCCAGGGCAGCCCGGCGCCGCGCAGCAGCGGGCCGGTCACGCCGAGAGACATGCAGCCGGCCAGGTCGAGGAATGCCACCCCCTTGGTCCGGGCCAGGAACAGCGGGGCACCGTCGAGCAGCGACCGCAGATCCCCTCGCTGGGTTGGCATCACCCCCCCGATGAACTCGCGGATCTTGTCCAGCGCGCCCGCCGGCAGATCCTGGGCCACCCCGCCCGGGCGGACATAGGCATGGTTCATCCGCAGCCCGGTGATCATCTCGAGCAGGTCGAGCACGTTCTCCCGCTCGCGTACCGCGTACAGGAACACCGTGGTGGCGCCAAGTTCCAGGCCGAACGTGCCGATCGCGGTCATGTGCGAGGCGATCCGGTTCAGCTCCATCAGCAGCACCCGCAGGATGGTGGCCCGCTGCGGGATCTCCGCCTCGATGCCGAGCAGCTTCTCCACGGCCAGGCAGTACGCGGTCTCATTGAAGATCGGCGACAGGTAGTCCGCCCGGGTGCAGAACGTCACGCCCTGCGTCCAGGTCCGGAACTCCATGCTCTTCTCGATGCCGGTGTGCAGGTACCCGATGACCGGCCGCAGCTCGGTGACGGTCTCGCCGTCCAGGGTCAGGATCAGCCGCAGCACCCCGTGGGTGGACGGGTGCTGCGGGCCCATGTTGACGACCAGGTGCTCATGGTCGGACCGGTCGCCCGCCTCCTGCGCGGCCTTGACGACCTCGTCCCAGTCCTGACCACCGACGTTGTAGACGCGCCCCTCGGCACCTGCCTCAGTACCCGTGCTCACGAGTAGGCCCTCCGCTCGTCCGGTGGCGGCACGGTGGCGCCGCGGTATTCGACCGGGATGCCGCCCAGCGGGTAGTCCTTCCGCTGCGGGTGGCCCTTCCAGTCGTCCGGCATCTCGATCCTGGTCAGACCGGGATGCCCGTCGAAGATGATGCCGAAGAAGTCCCAGGTCTCCCGCTCATGCCAGTTACACCCCGGATAGACGTCCACCACCGACGGGATGTGCGGGTCGGCGTCCGGCACACTGACTTCGAGCCGGAGCCGCCGGTTGTGCGTGATCGAGACCAGGTGATAGACCGCGTGCAGTTCCCGGCCCACGTCGCTCAGGTAGTGCACCCCGGACACCCCGCCGCACAGCTCGAACGCGAGCGACGGCTCGTCGCGCAGCGTGCGGGCCACCGCGACCAGGTGCTCGCGCCGGATGTGCAGGGTCAGCTCGCCGCGGTCCACGATGACCCGCTCCACGGCCTCGCCGAAGCCGGTGCCGTCCTCGGTCAGCCGGGCCGCCAGCGCGTCGGTCATCTCATCGAAGTACGAGCCGTAGGGCCGCGGCGTGGACGGCAGCGGCGCCCGGCGCACCTGCAGGCCGCCGTAGCCGGAGGTGTCCCCGCTGGTCTGGGTGCCGAACATGCCGGTCCGCACCACCTGCTCGCCGAGCCGCTGCTGGCCCGCGAGGGCGGCCTCCTCCGGCGGCTGCTCCTGGTTCTCGTCGCTCACTGGTCCGTCTCCCGCTGGCCGAGCAGGGTCGGGCCACGCTGAGCCTGCGTACCCCTAGCCTGCCCACCCCCGGCCTGGACCCCGGCCAGGTCGGCGGCCAGCGGCAGGCGGCGCAGCCGGGCCTGCTCCAGTTCCTGCACCTCGGCCTCGCGATCGATGCCGAGCTTCATGTTCTGGATCTTGTCGTGCAGCTTGAGGATCGAGTCGAGCAGCATCTCCGGCCGCGGCGGGCAGCCGGGCAGATAGATGTCCACCGGCACGATGTGGTCCACGCCCTGCACGATCGCGTAGTTGTTGAACATGCCGCCACTGGACGCGCACACGCCCATCGAGATGACCCACTTCGGGTCGGCCATCTGGTCATAGATCTGCCGGAGCACCGGGGCCATCTTCTGGCTCACCCGGCCGGCCACGATCATCAGGTCGGCCTGGCGCGGTGTGTTGGACGCGCGCTCCATGCCGAACCGGGCCAGGTCATGCCGCGGCCCGCCGGTCTGCATCAGCTCGATCGCGCAGCAGGCCAGCCCGAACGTGGCCGGCCAGACCGATACCTTGCGCGCGTAACCGACCACCTTCTCGACCGTGGTCAGCAGGATCCCGCTCGGCAGCTTCTCTTCCACACCCATCGGTCAGTCCCACTCCAGTCCGCCGCGGCGCCACACGTAGGCGTACGCGACCAGCACGGCCACGATGAACAGCACCATCTCGACCAGGCCGAACACCCCGAGGTTGTCGTACTCGACCGCCCACGGGTAGAGGAACACGATCTCGATGTCGAACAGGATGAACAGCATCGCCGTCAGGTAGTACTTGACCGGGAACCGGCTGCCGACCTCGGGCGGCGTCGGCTCGATGCCGCACTCGTAGGCTTCGAGCTTGGCCCGGTTCCACCGGCGCGGCCCACTCACGTGGCCCGCCACGAGCGAGAAGATCGCGAAGAATGCGGCCAGCGCGCCGAGCACGATGAGGGGGACGTACAAGACCAGCACGGCAGCCTCCTTTCTTCTTCTCCTGACGGTCCGGCGGCGCAGTCCTGCTAGGCCGCCGGCGTCATCTTAGACAGTGCGTTAATCACCCGGTCCGCCGCGTCGCCGCCGCGTACCTCGGTGAGGTTGGCCAGCAGCTTCAGGGTGAACCGCATCAGCGCCGGGCGGGGCATGCCGTGCTTGGTCGCGAACTGCATCAGCCGCGGGTTGCCGATCGCCTGCACGAACTTGCGCCCGAGAGTGTAGTAGCCGCCGTAGGCGTCCTTCAGCGCCTGCGGGTAGCTATGCAGCACTTGTTCAGCATCCGCCGCCGGCCGGGCCAGCGCCTGCGCGACAACCTGGGCGGCCAGCTCGCCCGCCTCCATCGCGTAGGCGATGCCCTCGCCGTTGAACGGGTTCACCATGCCGCCCGCGTCGCCGGCCAGCAGCAGGCCGCGGGTGTAGTGCGGGGTCCGGTTGAAGCCCATCGGCAGCGCGGCGCCGCGGACCGGCTCGGTCCGGTTCTCCTCGGTGTAGCCCCACTCCGCGGGCATCCCGGCCAGCCAGCGGCGGAGCAGGTCCCGGTAGTCCACGTTCTGGAACGAGGCGGACGTGTTCAGCAGGCCGAGGCCCACGTTGCTGGTGCCGTCGCCCATGCCGAAGATCCAGCCGTAGCCGGGCAGCAGCCGGTTCCCGTCCCACAGGTCGAGCCACGATTCGAGGTAGTCGTCGTCGTGCCGGGGGCTGGTGTAGTACGTCCGCACGGCTACCCCGAGCGGCCGGTCGTCCCGCTTGCCCAGGCCCATGGCCAGGGACAGCCGCGACGAGTTCCCGTCCGCCGCCACGACGACACGGGCCCGGTACTGGCGTTCAATATCGTCGGCTTGGCCGGTGGCACGAGCCTGCACGCCGATGATGCGGCCACCATCGTCCAGCACCGGTGCGGTGACGGTTACTCCCTCGAGCAGCCTTGCGCCTGCCTTCTGCGCGGTGCGGGCCAGCGTCTCGTCGAAGTCGAGCCGGCTGCGGACCAGGCCGTAGCCCGGGTAACTGGACAGTTCCGGCCAGGGCAGTTCGAGCCGGACCCCGCCGCCGATGATGCGCAGGCCCTTGTTCCGCACCCAGCCGTCCTGCTCGCCGATGGGTACGCCCATGCTGACCAGTGCCTTGACCGCGCGTGGGGTCAGCCCGTCGCCGCAGACCTTCTCCCGCGGGAACGTGGCTTTCTCCAGCACCAGCACGTCGATCCCGGCGCGGGCTAGGTAGCACGCGGTCGCCGAGCGCCGGCCCGGCGCCGACCACGATGACGTCAGCTTCCTGGGGGACTTCCTGGGACACGAAAATTCGTCCTGACTATCTTGTGAACCGCTTCACAAGTACTCAATTCAGGAGTCTAGACCTACTCCAGCCAGGCGGCGAACCCGCCCCGTGCGGTCAGCCCGGGCGGCGGGCCTGATGGATCGCCACCACCCCGAGGCTCAGGTCCCGCCAGCGTACTGCCGACCACCCGGCGGCAGCGATCCGCCGGGCCAGCTCGGGCTGGGCCGGCCAGTCCTGGATGGATTCGGCCAGGTACTCGTAGGCGGCCGGGTTGCCGGACAGCCGCCGGGCCACCGCGGGCAGCGCGCCGGCCAGGTACGCCTCGTAGGCCGCGTTCAGCCGCGCCCAGGGCAGGTGCCCGAACTCACAGACGACCAGGCGGCCGCCGGGCCGGGTGACCCGGCGGAACTCGGCCAGCGCGGCCTGGTGGTGGGCCACGTTACGCAGCCCGAAGGAGATCGTCACCGCGTCGAACGCAGCGTCGCGGAACGGCAGCCGCATCGCGTCGCCAGCGACGAACCGCAGTCCCGGCACCCGGCCCCGTGCCGACCCGACGGTCAGCATGCCGAGCGAGAAGTCGCAGGCCACGCAGTCGGCCCCGGCCGCGGTGAAGGCCCGCGACGAGGTGCCGGTGCCGGCCGCCACGTCCAGCACCCGCTCGCCGGCCCGGGCGGCGACCGCCCGGGCCACCATCCGGCGCCACCACCGGTCCTGGCCCAGCGACAGCACGTCGTTGAGCAGGTCGTAGCGGTCGGCCACCTTGTCGAACATGGCCGAGACCTCGCCTGGCCGCTTGTCCAGGTTCGCGCGCGTCATGCCTCCACCCTGGCATAGCGCCGCGCCGGTCAGAGCAGGGCGGGGCGGCGCCATGGTTCGCCGAGCACGTGCTGGGCCAGGAACGCGAACACCGTCTCGTACCAGATGGCCGCGTTCCCCGGGGTGAGCACCCAGTGGTTCTCGTCCGGGAAGTAGAGGAACTTGGCGCCGGCCTCGCCGCTCGGGCCGCCGGCCAGGTCGGCCCACATGCGCAGCGCCTCGCCGATCGGCACCCGGTAGTCCCGGTCGCCGTGGATGATCAGCATCGGGGTGCTGATCTCCGCCGCGTGCAGGTGCGGCGAGTTGGCCGAGTAGCGTTCCGGGTGGCTCTGCGGAGTGCCGAACAGCCGCCGCCACAGCGCGGGCGAGTCGGTGGTGCCGAACATCTGGTCCAGCGCCCACAGGCTGGCGTGGCTGACGATGGCCTGGAACCGGCCGGTGTGCCCGGCGATCCAGTTGGCCATGTAGCCGCCGAACGACCCGCCCATCATGGCGGTGCGCGTCTCGTCGATGTCCGGCCGGGCCACCGCCGCGTCGGTGATCGCCATCAGGTCGGTGAACGGCCGGCCGCCCCACTCGGCGTGGCCGCGGGCGATGAAATCCAGCCCGTACCCGGTGGACAGGGCCGGGTCGGGCAGCAGCACCGCGTAGCCGCGGGCCGCCATCAGCCACGGGTTCCACCGCCAGGACCACGTGTTCCAGCTGGACAGCGGGCCGCCGTGCACCCACAGCAGCAGCGGCGCGGGCGAGCCCGCGGCGGCCGCCGCGGGCAGCACCAGCCAGGCCCGCAGCGCCGCACCGTCGCTGGCCGTGGTCTCGATCTCGGTCAGCCGGCCGGGCAGCGGCGGCGAGGCCGGCCCGGCCAGGAAATCCGGCTCTCCCGGCTGGCTGGCGTCCAGCCGCACGGCTGCGGGTGGGCTGCCCACTGCGGCCCGCAACGCGTATACCGAACGCCCGTCCGGGGCCGGGCACAGGCTGGTGTATGCGCCGTCGTCGGTGGCCAGCCGGGTCAGCGTGGCCGGTCCCTGGCCTTTCTCCCTCAGCTCGGCACGGAACACCGGGCGGCGGCCGTGGTCGTCGGCGGTGAAGAAGACGCTGCCGCTGTCCGCCGCCCAGACCGCCTCGGCGGGCCACCGGTCCAGGCCGTCCAGCAGGTCGGCCGGGCCGGCGCTACCGTCCAGCGCGGCCAGCACCAGGGTGACGTCGCCGGGCCGGGCGACGGTGTCGTGCTCAGACCGGATGGCCAGAACCGACTGGCCGTCCGGGGAGATCCGTGGGCTGCTGAAGTCGGCGTCCGGCGCGGCCAGCAAGGTCCGGCGGGTCCCGGTCCGGGTGTCGATGACCGCGACTTCCTCGCGCCGCTCGCCGCAGGCCTCGTACACCGACCACCCGGTGACCGCGTACCGGCCGTCGGGGGTCAGCTCGAAGTGATGCTCGTCCAGGGCCCGCCCGGGCTCGCTGGTCAGGTCCCGCAACTCGCCGTCGCCGCCGGTCAGGTCAGCGCCGGCCACCTCGTAACCGGCCGCATCTGGACTAGCCACGGTGACCAGCAGGCGGAGCTGATCGGGTCCCAGGTCATGATCCCAGTGCCGGACCGGGGCGGCCTCGTGCAGGATCGCGGTCACGCCCGCGTCGGCCCGGCTCTTCCGGCGCTGCGCGTCATCGGGGATGCCGCTGGCGGTGGGCAGCACCGGGCAGGTGAACGCGGCCAGCGGGGCCGCCGCGGCGGTGGCCAGCCGGCTGATGCCGCCGGGCGGTGCGGTGACCTGACATGCCTCCCCGCCGTCCGCCGGGAGCAGCCAGAGCGCCCGCTTCGGGGTCGTCCCGTTCCCCTGGGCCGCGCTGGGCAGCCCGGTGTCCGGCTGGCCGGTGGCCGACTGACCGGTGGCCGGCTGGCCGGTGCCGGACTGGCCGTCCGGCGGGGCGGGCCGGGCGGACAGGAACAGCAGCGAGCCGTCCGGCAGGAACGCCGGGTTGTCCTCACCCTCGGCCGACCGGGTCAGCCGGGCCGGGCTGAGCCGGGCCGGGCCGGGCTCGGCCGGGATCCGCCAGATGCTGGGTTTGAACGTTCGGCCGTCCGCGCTCAGCGCCGACACGCTGGCCGCCAGCCAGCTGCCGTCCGGCGCGAGCCGCAACCCGGTCAGCCGGGGCAGCGCCATGTAGTCGTGCAGGGCATGGAAGGGGGTCAGCAATCTTCTTCGCCTCCGGCAGTCCGGGATTCCCCCATCGGCGTGGCGGCCCGCGGCCCGTATCGGCCGCCGAAGCGCCAGCCGCCCGCCAGGCCTATTTAATAGCCTCCGTCCCGCCGCCCGCCAGGGCAGCGGCGCGGCGCGGAAACCGCCACCGGGGCCAGGATTCCGGGCCGCCGGCCGGCTGGGGTTTCATTCCTGTCTCATCTTCGGTTGCCGCCCGGTCGCTGGCGGGCCAGCCGGACAGAATCGGAGCAATCGCTGCGAAATGTCATCCGGCCGCTGCTCTGGGGCGTCACACTCCAAAAGGACAAAACTACGGGCCGGGCTGCGTCGGGGAGCCGGACGTCACCCAGGCGTGCCAGCCGGCCTGGGCACGTCGATCGCAGCTCGGCAGCGGGCAACCGCCATGGGTGCGGGAGCGCTTAGTGAGGAGTACCACGTATGAACGGCTCACCGTCACCCGACTCTTTCGAGCTGGCTGACTATCTGGGCGTGCTGCGCCGGCGCTGGTGGCTCATTGCCGGCCTGCTCTGCGTCGGGCTGCTGGGCGCCGCCGCGTACTACGTGACCGCTCCACGGACCTACACGGCCACCGCGTCGGTGTACGTGACCGCCACCGGGGCGGGCTCCAACCAGGTGCAGAACGGCCGCACCAGCGGCACCGTCAACATGGACAACGAGGCCCAGCTCGTGCAGTCTTACACCGTCGCGGCCATCGCCGCGCGGAATCTGCGCAGCACGCAGTCCCCGTCACAGCTGGTCAAGAACGTCTCGGTCACGGTTCCGCCCAACTCTCAGGTGCTTCAGATCAGCTGTTCCGCGCCGTCCGCGGCGGGCTCGGCCAGGTGCGCACGCGCCTTCGCCGCGGCGTACCTGCAGAACCGGAGCGTCACCGCTACCTCCGCGCTGAAGGCGCAGCTGCAGACGTTGCAGGGAAAGGTCCAGTCGCTCCAGCAGAACGCGGCCAAACTCTCCGGCCAGATCCGGCTGCTCCCGCCCAACTCAACCCAGCGGGCCACCGCCGCGGCGGAGCTGCGCTCGGACAACAGCCAGCTGAACGGGCTCAACAACCAGGTCGCGGCGCTTACCGCGCAGGAAGCCAACTCCTCGGGCGGTTACACCATCACCGCCGCCACCATCCCGGGCAGCCCGACCAGCCCGAAGGCGGCCCTGCTCCTGCCGGGCGGGCTGCTGGTCGGACTGCTGATCGGGCTGATCATCGCGTTCACCGTGGACCGCCGCGACACCCGGGTGCACTCCGCCCGGGAGGTGGAAAACTACCTGGACCTGCCGGTCCTGCTCAGCCTCCCGGTCAAGAAGTCCGACCCGCAGCTCACGCTGGTTCCGCCGAGGTCCCGGGCCGGCCAGCTATTCACTGAGCTCGCTCATGACGTCGCCGCGGCGCTCGGTGAGGGAAACCACGTGGTGGCCGTGGCTGGTACGGCAGTGGACCGGAGCGGGAGCGTGGCGGCCACGAACCTCGCCTCCACCCTGGCCCGGACCCACGGCGATGTGCTCCTGGTCTGCGCAGACGTGTTCCACAGCACGGCACCGCAGATGCTCGGCCTAGGCGATGGCCAGGGGCTGAGCGAACTGCTGGCCGAGAAGGCCACGCTGGGCGAGGTGATCAGGGAGCCCGCGGGCAACTCCCGGCTCAAGGTGATCACGCCCGGCCTGGATCCGGCCGCCGTCCTGTATCACCTGCAGCACGACCTCACCTCTCGTGTCGCCCGCCAGCTGCGCACCGAAGCCCAATACGTGATCATCGAGGTCCCGGCGGCCCTGGACCCGGACGGCGCAGAGACCTTCGCCCTGGCTGAGTTCGCCGACGCGGCGCTCGTCGTCATAGAACTCGGCCAGTCGCGGCGGGCGGAGGTGTCGGACTGCGCTCGCCGGATTACCCGCCTCCGCACCCCCGTCCTCGGCGCCATGGTGCTGTCCCCGCTGTCCCGCAAGCCCATCGCCACGGTCCCGGCCGCGCCGGCGGCCAGTCCAGAGCCGTCGTTCGGCCAGCCCCCGGAAGCAGCCACGTTGCGCAGGACGGAGGCGGCGACCGCCAGCCAGGTCGATGACCCGTGGCCGACATCCGGGATCAGCCTGCGCGACGATGACTACACACCGCAGCCCCGGCTCCGGAAGGAGCAGCCGAATCCCGCTGATAAGGCTTCCGGGAGCTGATTCGTGGCTCTCTGGCCAGTTCACCGGGCAGCGCGCCGCCGTGCCTTGATCGCCGCAGCGGCCGGCGTCGCGGCCACCGCGTGCGGCGCGGCGCAGCCATCCGCGGCGCCCACGTCGTCCGTGGCCACGGCAGCGAACCGGTCAGCCACCCCGACGGCGTCCGCGCCGCCCAGCCCGGCCAGCTATACCGGCCCCGTCACGCCGCTGACCGGGCTGCCCGCCGCCAGCGCGGCGGCGGCGGCACGCCCGGCGGTCGCGCTGACCGTGGCGGGCGCGGATCCGCGTGGGCTCTCCCACGCGGATGTGGTGTTCGAGGAGATCAGCAGCCCGGCGCGGTACATCGCAGTCTTCCAGTCACAACTGCCAGCCGCGGTCGGGCCGATCACCAGCACGTTGCCCACTGACGGTATGACCTTGTCCGTGTTGCATCCGCTGATCGGCTACAGCGGTGGCACCCCGTCGTTCATCAAGATCCTGGACGCCACCAAGGTCATCGACACCGGCTACCCGGCACATGCGTCGCTGTATCAGAGCGGGCCAGCCGGGCTGACCGCGGCGCCGGGCCGGATGGCCCAGGCGGCCAGGGACACGGCGCCACCTGAGCTGTTCCCCTACCGCGGCGCCGGCCTGGGCAGCGGGGACGAACTGGCCAGCCGCGGCGTATGGCACCCCTCCACAGTCACGGTGCGCATCCCCGGCCAGCCCACCCAGGTGTGGTCCTTTGCGGGCCGCCGCGATCGCTGGCTGCTGACCCGGGGCGGGCCACGGCTGCGAATGGCCAACGTGATCATCCAGACGGTCCAGTTCAAGACGGTGTACCTGAGCCGGCGTTATCACCTCACCACCCGAAGCGCGCGAGTGATCGGGAAGGGCCCTGTCGTTGTGCTCAGCGGCGTCCAGGGCACCGGGACGCGCCCCAGCCAGGACGGCCTGGCCGCCAGCGGGACATGGCGGAAACCCGGGCTGCGTGACGTCACCAACTATCTGGACGAAAACGGCCTGCCGATGTACCTGGAACCGGGACCTACCTGGGTCGTGCTGGCTCCGCGAGGCACGCGGGTGCAGACATCGGGAGCACCGGGATGACGACGACGTTTACAGCCGCCGGCGAGGACGGGATGGCCCCGTCCGCCGTCCGGCCGCACGGCCGCCGCGACACCCGCGGCGCGGCCGCGCGGGCACCGGGTGCTCACGCCCGGACGCTGGCCGGAAGCTGGCTGGCCCGCCATCCCGCCTGGCCGATCGTCGCGCTGCTGGCCGGCTACCCGCTGTGGTGGGCGCTGGGCGTCGCCGACTTCATGTTTCCGCTGCTGGCAGTGCCCATGGCTGTCCGGATGTTCGCATGGCGGGCGCATGGGCGCGCCATCCGGCTGCCGCCCGGATTCGGGTTGTGGCTGCTCTTCCTGTTGTGGGTAATGGCCGGTGCCGTCACCTTGAGCCTGACCGCACCCGGCACGGTGGACAGCGCCGTGAGCCACCGGATCGTCTCCTTCCTCAACCGCGGCACCCAGTACGCCGGTGTCACGGTCCTGCTGCTGTACGCCGGGAACCTCACCCGGCAGGAACTCTCCCGGCAACGACTGGCCTGGCTGCTCGGACTGCTGGCCATCTACGCCACGGCGGGCGGCGTGCTGGGCATGCTCGATCCGGGGCTTCAGTTCAGCTCACCGGCCCTGGCGCTGATGCCGGGCAGCCTGCAGAGCAATGTGCAGATCCAGGCCATGATGCATCCGGGTCTCAGCCAGATCCAGACCGTGCTCGGCGCCCCCGAAGGGCGCCCCAAGGCGCCCTTCGACTACACCAACACCTGGGGCAACTGCCTGGCCCTACTGCTGCCCTGGCTGCTGGCGGCCTGGTGCGCGCAAGGAACCAGGCGGCAACGCTGGATCGGCGCTTGTGTGGCGGTGATCTCGGTGGCGCCGATCATTTACTCGCTGAACCGGGGCGTCTGGCTGGCCCTGGGGGTGGCCGGCGTCTATCTGACGGTGCGGCTGGCAGCCCGGGGCCGGGTGGCGCTGCTGGGCGTGGTCTGCACCGCGATGATCCTGCTCACCCTAGCCATCGTGACCACACCACTGCAGCAGGTCATCGCCCTCCGCTTCCAGCATCAGAAGAGCAATTCGCTCCGGTCGTCGCTCTCGGTGGTGGCGGTCGAAGACGGTCTGGCCTCCCCGATCATCGGGTACGGCGACACCCGGCAGCAGATCGGTGGCCCGCAGTCGATCGCCGTCGGCCCCACGGCCAGCTGCCGGAACTGCGGTCAGGTCCCGGTGGGCAGCAACGGCCAGCTGTGGCTGCTGCTGATCTGCAATGGGATCGTGGGGGCCGGTCTTTATCTGCTGTTCTTCGCCCGGGCGCTGTGGCGCTACCGGAGAGACATGACACCCTACGGGCTGGCTGGCTCACTCGCCGTGCTGATGTCCTTCGTGTTCATGATTTCCTACGACGCCGTCGGCGCACCGCTCGCCATCACCATGCTGTCGGTCGCCCTGCTGTGGCGCGATGACCGGGAGCGAACTCACGACGTCGCCATACTGGACGGCCAGCATCCGCTGCCGGACATGGATGATGCGGGACCTGTCCGGTGGCCGGCGCCCACGCGCGGGTGACCCGGACCGGACGGGCGGGGCGTAGCACGCGCCCGGCCCGGCCGGCTCCAGGCAGCACAGGGGCCAGTCGCGGCCGGCTGGCCGAGGTAGCCCGCGGCAGCACGCTGAACCTGGCCGGGGCAGGCATCTCCGCGCTGGCCACGCTGGCCGTGACCGTGCTGGTGACCAGAGAGTTCAGCAGGCCGGTGGCCGGCGCCTTCTTCACCGCGATCTCGCTCTTCCTCATCGTCGAGGCGGTGGCCGGCCTCGGCGCGTTCACCGGGCTGGTGTACTTTATCGCCCGGCTGCGCTCGCTCGGCGCGCGGAACCGGATCCCGGCCATCCTGCGGGCGGCGGTCATCCCGGTGATCGTGGTCTCGGTGCTCGCCGCTGGTGCGCTGCTGCTGGCCGCGGCACCGCTGTCTCGTGTCCTGCTGGACGGCCAGCTGGGCCGGGCCGGGGCCACTCCCGCGGCGGTGGCGCGTGCCCTGCGGACTCTCGCGCTCATGCTCCCGTTCGCGACCCTGCTGGACACATTCCTGGGCGCGAGCCGCGGCTACCGGAACATGTTGCCAACCGTGCTGATCGACCGGATAGCCCGGTCGTCCGCCCAGCTGATCGGGATTGCCGTGGCGGCCGTGGCGGGGAGCGCGGTGCTGCTGGCCCCGCTCTGGGCGCTGCCCTATGTACCCGCCGTGATGGCCGCCTGGCTGTGCCTGCGCCGCATCCAGCGGCGGCAGCGGGAACGGCGGGAGGACGCGCCAGTGATCCCGCCCGCAGACGGCCATCGGCTGGCCGACCGGCGGCTCGCCAATGCCAACCCGCGCGGATTCTGGCGCTTCACCACGCCACGGGCGATCGCCAGCCTGGCCCAGATCACCATCCAGCGGATCGATATCGTCCTGGTGGCTATTATGCGCGGACCGGCGGAGGCGGCCGTGTACACCGCCGCGACCCGCTTCCTGGTCGCCGGGCAGCTCGGCAACGGCGCGCTCAGCATGGCGGCCCAGCCACGGTTCACAGAACTGTTCGCCGTGGGTAACCGCCGGGGCGCGAACGACCTCTATCAGACCACCACCGGCTGGCTCGTCCTACTGACCTGGCCGCTGTACCTGCTGGCCGTCATCTACGGACCCGAGGTGCTCAGCCTGTTCGGCCATGCGTACCGGGCCGGCGACTCGGTGATGGTCATCCTCGGCCTGACCATGCTCCTCGCTACCGCCTGCGGCCAGGTTGACATGGTGCTCATCACCACCGGCCGGAGCAGCTGGAGCCTGGCCAACGGGCTGCTGGCCGTGGGCATCAACGTCGGCCTGGATCTGGTATTGATCCCGCGCTACGGCATCCAGGGCGCCGCGATCGGGTGGTCCGCGGCGATTGTCACCACGAACCTGCTGCCGCTGGCGCAGCTGGCGGTGGTGTCGCGGCTGCATCCGTTCGGGCCTGGCACCATGTGGGCCATCTTTCTGACCACGGCCAGCTTCGCCGGCGCACCGCTGGCCGTGCGAGCCCTGCTCGGCACGGGCGGCGCGGCCTCCCTCGCGGGCGTGGTGGCCGGATGCGCCGTGCTGGCCGCCGGGCTGTGGCGCCTCCGGCAGCCACTGCAGCTGGCGGTCATGCCGGGGTTCCCCCGGCATGACCGGCAGAACCCAGCCGCCCAGGCAAGCGGAGGATAGGCCGGCCATAGTGCCCCACGACGGCCGGCCCGGGCGCCCCGTATCAACCGTCATGAGTTGGAAAAGTGAGTAACGGCAAAGGATGTGATCGGACATGGGGAGGATCCTTGCGGTGCTGCTGTGGCCAGCGGGCATCGCAGTCATCTTGTGCATCGGGGCCCTGCTGGCCAGACGGGTTCCCGACGGCCCGCTGGAACTGGGGCCGAGCCGTCCGCCGGGCCGGTCCCGGCTAGCCGGACGGCGGCGGGATGGCCAGGTCCTGGAGAACGGCGGCGCCGCTGAGCCGTCGGCTCTCCGGTCGGCCGGGAAGTTCCTGCTCATCCTGCTCGGCTGCTCGGTCGTGGCCTGGGGCGTGATGTGCCTGCTGGGCATAGTCGTCATCCACGCCGGACCCACCATCGACAAGCCGATATTCAACTGGACGATCGCCCACCGGTATCACTTCGTCAAGAGCGGCATGAACCGGGCTACTGAGGTCGGGGACAAATACCCGGTCTCGGCGGCGGCGGCCACCGCGGCTGTCCTGCTGGCCATCACCTGGCGCCGGAACCGGTGGCTGCCCCCAGTCGCGCTCGGCACGCTGATCATCTGGGATCACTTCCTCACCCTGGCCATCAACCACACCGAGCACCGCACCCCCCCGCCAGGTCAAGGGGGCATTTTCCCCTCGGGCGGAGCCGAGCGCGCCATCCTCTTCTACGGGCTGATCGCCTACCTGGTCTGGCGGGAGTTCAGCGGCAAGCGCCGGGCCGCCATCTGGGCCGCCACCGTGGTGGCCGCGCTAGGTTTCCACGAGGGGTACACCCGCTGGTACCTCGCTGTGCACTGGACCACTGACATTGTCAGTGGCTGGTTCTACGGCTGCCTGATGCTGGCCATCTACATCCTCGCGATCCACCTGGTCATTGGCCCGGCCCGGGTGCCGGGCCCGGAACGGCCCGAGGTGACACCGGCCAGGAACTGGCCAGAAGGGGTCCCTGGGTGACGAGCCGCCCTGAGGACCGGGAACGGCTGGCCTACCTGCGCGACACAGCCGCGTTGTTCTGGCCTGCGCCCACCCGGGTGACACTGGGTGCCGCACAGGACGGAAAGCCGCCTCTGGCTGACCAGGTAACCAGCGAATTTTTCCTGATCCCGGGCGAGAGCCGGCCCCGGTTGCTCGTTCCGGCGACGCGGCGGGCCGCCGCTACGGCGGCCCGCCGCTACGGCGAGCCCGGCTCCCGGACCGGACGGCTGCGCGCCGCCGCACTGTCATTCGGCCTCAGCGCCGGGCTCGGCCGCGCCGCGCTGCGGAGCAGGCTGCGCATTCACGCCCCCCCGGGCGCCAGCACCATCGAGACGTACCTGAGCCAAGTGCTGGCCCGTAACGTCCGGGTGAGTATGCATTTGGGGCCGGCCCGGGCCAACCGCAAGCCGGTGCTGCAGGTGCTCAGCACCGGCGGCGAGACGGTCGGTTTTGCCAAGGTTGGCATCAGTGAGCTCACCCGCGAACTGGTGCTGGCCGAGCACCGGGCGCTAACCCGGATCAGCCAGGCCGGGCTGGCCAGCGTGGCCACACCGGAGGTGCTGCACCTAGGGCGCTGGCGGGGACTCGACGTCCTGGTCCTGGGCGCGCTGCCGGTCTGGCTGCCGCGCCGCCCGCTCCCCGCGGACCAGCTCGCCGCGGCTATGGCCGAGGTAGCCGGGCTGGGCGGCCTGCGGCAGGAGAAACTCGCCGGCGGTGACTACCTGGCGGGTTTGTGCGGCAGGCTGGGCACGGCCGACCCGGGTGCCGACCGCGACGCGCTGCGCACCGCCCTGAGGACGCTGGAGGCCGATGCCGGAGATGCCGTACTGGACTATGGTCACTGGCACGGCGACTGGACGCCGTGGAACATGGCGAGCACCCACCAAGGGCTGCTGCTGTGGGACTGGGAACGGTTCACCGGCGGCGTGCCGGCCGGCTTCGACGCCCTGCATCACCGGCTGCAGACCCAGGTGGTACCGAAACGCCGTGAGCCGCTGGCCGCAGCCCAGGAGTGCATCGAGACCGCACCCGCTCAGCTGGCGCCGTTTGGCGTCGGCGCGGATGAGGCCAGGCTCACGGCGCTCCTGTACTTGGCCGACCTAGCTACCCGGTACCTGGTGGACCGGCAGGCCACCGCGGGAGCGCGGCTGGGCTCGCCGGGTACCTGGCTGATCCCGGCCATCGCCAGCGCAGTGGGCCGGCTGTGACACGGACTCAGCGGACAATTCGTCGGAAGGCTAGCGCTCGTGATTGATTCCTCGTCTCTCTCCCCCGGGGCCAAGCGGGCGGTGCACAGCGTGTGGGTGACCGCTGGACGGCTCACCCACCGGGCCCGGATGCTCCCCGGCTTCCTCATCGTAGGGGCTCAGCGGTGCGGGACCACGTCCATGTACCGCACGCTGAGCCAGCACCCTGCGGTGCTCAAGGCGCCGTTGCACAAGGGGGTGCACTACTTCGACACCGCCTACGACAGAGGGCTGGCCTGGTATCAGGGTCATTTCCCGCTGCGTAGCCGGGCGGCATGGGCCCAGCGGGCGGCCGGGGCCGCCCCGGTGACCTTCGAGTCCAGCCCCTACTACATGTTCCATCCACTGGCCGGGGAGCGGATCTCGCGGGATCTGCCCGGCGTGCGGCTGCTCGTGTTGCTTCGAGACCCGGTCGAGCGGGCTTACTCCGCCCACGCCCACGAACTGGCCCGGGGGTACGAGACCGAACCGTTCGAGCGGGCCCTCGAACTCGAGGCCAGCCGGCTGGCGGGTGAGGCGGAGCGGATCGTAGCCGATCCCTGCTACCACAGCCACAGCCATCAGCATCATGCCTACCGGACCCGGGGGCAGTACATCGAACAGCTCGAGCGGCTGGAGAAACTCTTCGGCCGCGATCGCATCTGCGTGGTGGACAGCAGTGATTTCTTCACCGATCCGGCCCCGGTGTATGCCGCCGTACTCGACTTCCTGGGGCTCCCGTTCCTGGGCCACCCCAGGTTCGAACGGCACAACGCCCGCCCGCGATCACCGCTCCCGGCCGCTGTGGGACAGGCGCTCGACGAGCACTTCAGTCCCTACGACGAACGGCTGGGCCGATGGCTGGGCCGGGAACCGAGCTGGCGGCGATGACCATCATGATCAAGCATGGCTATCCCCGGACTGAGAGGTGCAACGGATTGAAGTAGCTGTTGTCGGCGATGCCGCGGAACTCCCGCAACGCGGCCGGGTCGTTCTCCAGCGAGTAGCTCAGCTGGGGGCCGTGCCCGGCCGGGTCGGCGTCGAAGTAGACCAGGGCCCTGATCTGCGGGTCGTCCCGCACCGTTCGCATGGCATCGCGGAGCCAGGCCGCGCGGCCAGCTGGTCCGTAGCTTTGCGGCACCCCGTACTCGCCGATCATCACCGGCCGCGGATGCTGCGCCGCCCAGGTGAGAAACGGCCCCGCGGTACTCGCGAAGCTGCGGTAGCCGGCCGCTCCCGGGTACACGTCCGCGCAGATCCAGTCCACCTGGCTGTTGCCAGGGTAGAAGGCAGCCGCCCGGCCGTCCTTGAATCCGGCCGCGGTCGGGCACCATACCCACGCCGCGTTGTTTACATGCTCCGCCCGGAAGATGGCCCGGATGTGCCTCCAGGCGGCGACGTACTCGGTGCCGGAGTGGATCTGCCAGAGCAGGTTGGGCCGGTCCATCTCCCAGCGCCATTCCAGGAAGACCGGATGGCCGAAGGCTTTGATCTCGGCTGCTCGCTTCCTGATCCACGTGTCGTAGGCACCCGACACGATCGCCCGGGTATCGGCTCCTGCCCAGGACACCAGCAGGGTGCTGCCTTGCCCGGCGAAGGCCCGGTCACTGACCGTCGGGAAGGGCGCGTCCCACTTGAGGTAGGTATGCACGATGTCGAGCCGGCGGCCGAGGTCGCGCTGCAGGGTGCCGACCACCGTGATGCTGTTGGCCTGCGTGTAGATCTGTGGCCCGACCCAGGCCCCGAAGTACGCCCCATGCGCTGGCGGGGTCGGGGCGGCGTGTGGATCGACGTACGTGGTGGGGTGCGCGGCGCTGGGGAACTTGACCACTGCCGAGGACTGACCCGATCTGGTGCGGTTGCTCACCACGAGCACCACGGTTACCGCCACCGCGAGGGCAGCGATCACCCAGCCGACGGCGGCGAGCCGTTTCCGGGCGGAATGCCTAGCCAGGCTCATCGCACCCCCTGGCGTAGCCGTAGCGCGTGAACAGCGGGAGTGTGAGTGCGGTCACCAGCCGCCGCTGACCGGCGGGCAGCGCGGTCTGCCACCTGACGTCTGGGCGGATGGCGATTCGCCCAGAGTCGAAGCGCATCGGATTACCGGACGCGGTGTGCCCCGGGCCGAGTTGCGCCCACCGGGCGGCTGCGCTTCCCCCGATGAACTGCAGCGCGCCCCGGCCAGTCCCGATGCCGGCGAACGCGGCGATATCCCGCACCCCCTGTTCCGGGTCGCGCACAAAGTCCTCGTACCTGACCCGCAACAGGGGCACACCGAGGCGGGCCAGCCAGTGCAGGGCCAGGTTCTGGGCGTTCCACTGGACCGCCGCCTGCCGGGCCCGGTAGACGGTCATGTAGCTCAGCCCCGCCGCGTCCGGACGGGCAACTTGCCGGCTCCAGGAGTAGGCCACCGCCCGGCTGTCCCGGACCACGTGCACGACCCGGAGATCGAGACCAGGAGCAGCGCGCAGGCAGAAGGCCAGCGAGGCGTGCTTGCTGGAATCGACCACCACCTGATGCCCACTGGTCTTTTCGATGGCCTGATAGAGCCGCAGATAGTACGAGAGGTATTCGTCCAGCGCCTGCTGGAAGGCCGGGTCGCGACGGGACTGGGCCAGCGCCCAGATATGCCGTGTTCGGTCTACCCGGTGCTGCAGGGCGGTGAGGCGGTCCACGTTGAGCAGGTCCCAGCCGCCGAAAGCCACCTCGCCGACCTGCCGCCAGAACTCGCAGTCGTGAAACGGCGCCCCGCATCCGCAGCGCTCACCGGCGGAAACACCGCGCTGCCAGAGGTGGGTGACCTCCCCCACCGAGCGGATGCCCGGAATCTCGTTGAGCATCCGCTCGATGAGGGTGGTCCCGCTCCGGCCGAGCCCGCCGAGGTAGATGACGCGTGGTCCAGCGTGCCCGGTCATGAGCGTCCCGCGCTAGTAGGGAAGGAGACAGATGCCGGCGTGCCCGTAGTAAGGCTTGCCGGCCGAGGTGAGGCCGCAGTTGTTGGTGTTCTGCGCGTTGTCGCTGGCGATCCACAACCCCGCGCTCGTGATCAGCATGTCGTCGGCCCCCAGGCCGCGGCCCCGGGTGGGGTTGTAGGTGAGCAGACCGGTCGTCGGCGACAGGCCCTCCATGCCGGGGGCCTTGATAGCGCCCGTGCCCGCATTGTCGCAGTCATCCGGGTTTTCCGACCACCGCTCGTGGCCGCCGAAGTAGGCGGTGCTGGCGTCGGCCGCCGTCGAGTAGAGCGAATCGCAGCCGGTGTAGTTGACCCACCGGTGCGTCACCGGCCCCTGAGTGGCCGGGAAAGCGGCCGCCGCATCGCACAGTCCGGTACGCGGCGTAGCCCCGACCGGGTAGCCGTTCGGGTGATACCCGGTAGTCCCGATGTAGATCGTCGAATCGTCCGGCGACCACGACGCGGCCTGGATGTAGAACGGCTCGACAGTGGCGCATTCGTAGGGGTAGGCATTGCTGCTGCCATCCCATTCCGGCGAGGTCCAGGGGGTCACCGTGGCGGTCGCCCCGGACAGGTTAAGCATGAAGATCTGCTGCCGGGGCAGCCCGCCGACCGAGGTGAAGTCGCCTTCCACCAGGTCGTACTGGCCAGAGTGGCTGAGCTGCTGGTTGTAGACCCTGGTCCCGTTGTTCGGAGCAAAACTGTAGTTCCCGGAGATGTTCAGCGCCAGGAACCCGTCGTCCGCCCCGGTGCCTGGATTCAGGCTGGCCATGTAATGGCGGCTGCTGCCGTTGATCGACGTGAAATAGCCACCGGTCAGGATGTGGTTGTTCACCCCGAGCAGCGTCTCCACCTGGCCATTAGCGCTGTGCTTGAAACCGGTGACGACCGCACCGGCAGACGTGTCCACTTCGGCGATGTCCGCCGCCGAGGTGCCGCCTACCTGAGTGAATTTCCCGCCGATGTAAGCGTCCGCGCAGTTGGAACCGTTGAAAGTGATCGAATTGACCACTCCGTTCACGTTCGGGTTCCAGGATGTGACGGTGTATGGCGCGGCAGCGCTGAAGCTGAAGGCGTTGTCCCGCGTGTACGTCGTGCCGTGGCTGCTGATCGACGTGAAGCTGCCGACCGCGTACATCGTGCTGCCACACTGAACCAACTGCCTGATCTGCTCGGTTGTACCGGTTGACGCCAGTTGGGGCGTGCCGGACGCCGGAGTTACTGACGGCGGCCCACCCGCCGCCGCCATCGCGGGGAGCGCCAGGCTAGCGGCCACCAAGCTGCTCGCAACCAGGCTGCCCGCGAACAAGCCAGCCCCTTTTCGCCAGTGAATCAAGATCCCCACCCGCTCTGCTCATGAATTCGGCCGATATACACACGTATCGGCAGTGTACCGGCAAAAGGTACCAGCAACGGCCAAGCCGATGCCTCGGTTCAGCAATAATCAGGGCATCTGAGGCTTAATCGTTATATAGGTGAGGAAAGCTCATCACTCTTCCGTGATCGGAAGAGTACAGGCATTACGGAGCGCCTTCGCTATCGCAGCGGGCCGCTCCGGGGCTGCTCATTGGCTTGAGCCCGGTGCCCTCATTGGCTGAGCATTGACGGGAGCGTGCCGGGGATCGTGGAGTTATCGGCCACCATGCAGTCATGGTTGCCGTTGGCTACCGCCTGGGACGCGGCCGTGCTGCCGGCCGCCGACATCGCCTGGAGGCAGTTGATGTCGGCCGGGAAGTCGGTCCTGGCCATTGCGTTGATGCGGGCCTCGACCTTTGCTGGCCATCGCACCGCCTGGAACTTGCCGATCTCCACGCGCAGTTCCTTGACGTAAGCTAGGGCATCGGTGCGGAACTGACTGAACGGCGCGGTCCCGCTGGCGGCAGCGGCGAGCTTGTCGGCCAACGTGCTACCGGGGTGCACGATGCGCACGTAGGCCGCCTCCGCCTGCCGCATGGTCAGCCGACCGGACGACGGAGCGGTGCCCGGTGTGTTCCCCGCCGCAGAACCGGTGGCCGGGGAGTTGGTGCCCGACTGCCCCGCCGATCCTGAGCCGCTCGTGGGCCCAGAAGCTCCCGCCGCCCCGGACGCCGCGGTGGCTGAACCGTGCGGGCCGCTACTGCACGAGGCGAGCAGGATGGCCGCCGCGGCCGCGGCGGCCATCCTGCTGATGCTGCTCATCCCGGTCCTGCTCATACCTGTCCCGCCCATCAGCCGAACGTGACCGACACGTCGTCCAGCTCGCCCTGATACCAGTCGAAGCCGCCAGAGGTTCCCGGGTTACCGTGGGCCCCGACATTCAGGTCGCTGGGCGGGGACACCGACCCGATAACCGCGGATGTGGTTGCCACCGTCGTGCCGTCGATCACCAGCTGGATGGCAGTGGCGGTCTTGATGCACTGGACGTAGTGCCATTGGCCGTTGGCCAGGTTGGCGCCACCGGTCGCGTTGTTGCTGCTGGAGGACCCATGGTAGGTGCATGCGATCTGGTTGGTCTTCTCCAGCTCGACCTTGTACTCCTGGGCCGGGTAATCCCCCATGCGGACCAGGTCATAGTCGCCTGTCGTGGGCAGGTTGGTGGTCTTGAGCCAGAACGCTATGTCGATGTTCGCCGAGCCTGCGACCAGCGTGGGCGAGTAGGGCACATCAGCGTCAGATTTCCCGCTGAAGCTGTACGCAGTGCCCTGGCCAGGGGGCCCGGCCACGCCTAGCTGCACGGGGCCGTTCAGCGTGCCATTGTTGTGGTTGCCGGAGGAGTCGACCATGGTCGTTCCGGACGTCTCGTTCATGTTCCACTGCCCGGCAACCGTGGCCGAAGTCGAGGACGACTCGGTCAGTGACAGGCTGTCGGCCAGGAAGCTGTTA
Organism: uncultured Actinomycetes bacterium; assembly: GCA_963834705.1. Lineage (GTDB taxonomy): Bacteria > Actinomycetota > Actinomycetes > Streptosporangiales > Streptosporangiaceae > RYN-230. The sequence goes on along the minus strand of CAWICV010000008.1, from coordinate 164,553 downwards.
CCGGACACCGCCCCGGTCTGCTGGATCAGGAACCCCACCGAGTCACCGGTGGCCTGGTCGGTCAGCGTCACCGGGCCGATGGCCTGCCAGCTCCCGGTGGCTTTCACGCACTGCTTAGCGGTCTGCACTGTCCCGCCGGCCGGCTTGACCTCCTGGAGCAGCAGGCAGGTGTACTTTCCGGACACCCCCAGCACCTCGGCGGTGCCCTGCAGCTGGCTGCCCTGCGCCACGTTGGTGGCCGGCTTGGGCTGGGCGTAGACGGAGTAGGACGTAGCCGCCTTGGACAGCGTCACCTTGGCCGCATCGCCAGTGCCGCCAAAGCCCGGGCTGACCACGCTCAGCGTGGCGTTAGTGCCCTTCCAGCCGGACGTCGTCCCGCCGTCGAACGTCCCATTGGGAAGGAGATTCGTGGCCGCGGATGCGGCTACCGACGGGATGAGCGTCATGCCCGCCACGACCGGCACTGCCGCCATGCCTGCGGCCCGGCGCAACCACCCAGACATAGTGCCCCTTCCCCGGCCGTGGCCGTCATCAGGCCGCAGCTCATAACCGGTTGAAATACACCCCACCTGGTCATCCCGCCCATCAGGCCCCGCAAGGGCGCAGAACCGCGGAATGTATGCCAGTGACTGGACGCCTGGCACCACGGCGAGGTTTACGCTCTTCGCAAGACCGGCACGAGAAGGACTGCCCGGCGCCGGCAGCACGCCGCCCACTGGCGCGCCGGGGTGTGCGTGATCCATCCCGCTGGCGGCTAAGACCGGCCAGGACACGCCCTGATGCCCTAGCCTGTACGGGCCGGCGCCCAGCCGGGAGAGGGGAAGCCCGCCTGATGACCACCGACGACCACCGGCTGGCCCACGACTTGGCCGCTGCGGCGGGCCGCCGCCTGCTGGCCCTGCGAGCCCGCGGCGGCGACCCCGGTGACCTGCGCAAGCACGGTGACCGCGAATCGCACGAGTACCTGACCGCTGAACTGGCCCGGCTCCGCCCGGCCGACGCGGTGCTGTCTGAGGAGGGCAAGGACGACCCTGCCCGGCTGTCCGCGGGCCGAGTCTGGATCGTCGACCCGCTGGACGGGACGCGGGAGTTCGGTGAGCCGGGCCGGACCGACTGGGCCGTGCACGTGGCGCTCTGGGCAGGCGGCGTACTGACCGCCGGGGCAGTCGCGCTGCCCGCGCAGGACAGCGTGCTGAGCACCGCGCTGCCGCCTACCACGCCGTCTGCCCCGGAACCGGGGCGCCCAGTGCGGGTGCTGGTCAGCAGGACCCGGCCGCCCGCGTTCCTGAAGCGGCTGGCCGAGCGGATCGAGCTCATCCCGGTCCCGATGGGCTCGGCCGGTGCCAAGGCAGCCGCAGTGATCACCGGCGACGCCGACGCCTACCTGCACAGCGGCGGCCAGTACGAATGGGACTCAGCCGCCCCCGTGGCGGTTGCCCAGGCCGCTGGCCTGCACACATCCCGCCTGGACGGCTCGCCGCTGGCCTACAATCAGACCAACCCTTTCCTGCCGGATATCCTTATCTGCCCGACGGGACTCGCAGCCACGCTGTTGGATTGCCTGCGCGCAGTCGACTGTTCAGCTGTTTAGCGGCGCTCCCGGATGGGAGAGTGCGCTGACCATGTCCCACATGCCCGATGACCCGGAGTTTGCTTGATGGCCGTGACGCGTTCTGACTACTCGCTGTCCCAGCTGGAAGTGCTCGAGGCTGAGTCCATCCACATCATGCGGGAGGTGGCCGCCGAGTTCGAGCGGCCGGTGCTGCTGTTCTCCGGTGGCAAGGACTCCATCGTGATGCTCGCCCTGGCCGAGCGGGCGTTCTGGCCGGCCAGGATCCCGTTCCCGGTGATGCACGTGGACACCGGGCACAACTTCCCCGAAGTGCTCGACTACCGGGACCGCCGGGTGGCCGAGGCCGGCGTGAAGCTGGTGGTGGCCTCGGTGCAGGAGTCCATCGACCAGGGCCGGGTCACCGAGGAGACCGGCCGCTGGGCCAGCCGGAACCGGCTGCAGACCACCACGCTGCTGGACGCCATCGAGGAGCACCGGTTCGACGCGGTGTTCGGCGGGGCGCGCCGGGACGAGGAGAAGGCCCGGGCCAAGGAGCGGGTGTTCTCGTTCCGTGACGAGTTCGGCCAGTGGGACCCGAAGAACCAGCGGCCCGAGCTGTGGAACAGCTACAACACCCGGATCCGGATGGGCGAGCACATCCGGGTGTTCCCGATCTCCAACTGGACCGAGCTGGACGTCTGGCAGTACATCGCGCGGGAGAAGCTGGAGATCCCGTCCATCTACTTCGCGCACACCCGGCAGGTGTTCGAGCGGGATGGCATCCTGCTGGCCGACAGCGAGTTCACCAGCCGGGACGAGAGCGAGCCGGTCTTCGAGACCACGGTCCGGTACCGCACTGTGGGCGACATGTCCTGCACCGGCGCGGTCGAGTCCACCGCGACCACGGTGCCCGATGTGATCGCCGAGATCGCGGCCACCCGGATCACCGAGCGCGGCCAGACCCGGGCCGACGACCGGACCAGCGAGGCAGCCATGGAAGACCGCAAGCGAGAGGGTTACTTCTGATGACGGCGACGGTGGAGGACATCATCTCCCCGGAGGGCAGCCGGCCGATGGACATCCTGCGGCTGGCCACGGCCGGCTCGGTGGACGACGGCAAGAGCACGCTGATCGGGCGGCTGCTGTACGACTCCAAGGCCATCTTCGAGGACCAGCTGGCCGCGGTCGAGCGGACCAGCAAGGCCCGCGGTGAGGACTACACCAACCTGGCCCTGCTCACCGACGGCCTGCGCGCCGAGCGGGAGCAGGGCATCACGATCGACGTGGCCTACCGGTACTTCGCCACGCCGCGGCGCAAGTTCATCATCGCGGACACCCCCGGGCACATCCAGTACACCCGCAACATGGTGACCGGCGCGTCCACCGCCGATCTGGCCATCGTGCTGGTGGACGCGCGTAACGGGCTGACCGAGCAGAGCCGGCGGCACGCGTTCCTGACCACCCTGCTCCGGGTGCCGCACCTGGTGCTCGCGGTGAACAAGATGGACCTGGTCGACTACCGCCAGGACGTGTTCGAGCGGATCAGCGAGGAGTTCGCCGCGTTCGCGGCCAAGCTGGAAATCGGTGACCTGAGCTTCATCCCGATCTCCGCGCTGCACGGCGACAACGTGGTGCAGCGCTCGGACAGAATGTCCTGGCACGACGGCCCATCGCTGCTGCACCACCTGGAGCACGTGCACATCGCGTCCGACCGCAACCTGATCGACGTGCGCTTCCCGGTGCAATACGTGATCCGGCCGCACCAGGCCACCGACCCGGCGCTGCATGACTACCGGGGCTACGCAGGCCAGGTGGCGGGCGGCGTGCTCAAGCCGGGTGACGAGGTGATGCACCTGCCGTCCGGGCTGACCACGCAGATCTCCCGGATCGACACCGCGCACGGCCCGGTACCCGAGGCCTACCCGCCGATGTCGGTCACCCTGGTGCTCGAGGATGACCTGGACATCTCCCGTGGCGACCTGATCTGCCGGCCGCACAACCAGCCGCTGGTCTCGCAGGACGTGGAGGGCATGGTCTGCTGGATGTCGGAGACCCGGCAGCTCGGCCCGCGGGACCGGCTGGTGGTCAAGCACACCTCGCGCACGGTCAAGGCCATCGTCCGCGACCTGCACTACCGGCTGGACGTGAACACGCTGCACCGGGATGAGAGCGCGGACCGGCTGAGCCTGAACGAGGTGGGCCGGGTGAGCCTGCGGCTGACCCAGCCGCTGTTCTTCGATCCGTACAACCGCAACCGGCAGACCGGCGGGCTGATCCTGATTGACGAGAGGACGAACGCGACCGTAGGTGCCGTGATGATTACCGAAGGACGATGAGATACCCTGCCGTAATTGTTTCCCCAGCTGCCGGCCCGGCGGTCGGGGCCGCCTAGTAGGCGCCGTGACCCCGAGTCACGGCAGACCACGTTTTCCACAGAATCTGAAGGTCGAGACCGAGCGACCAGTTTTCCACGTAACGAACGTCGAGCCGGACTGCCTCATCCCAGGTCAGATCCGAGCGGCCGTTCACTTGCCACAGCCCGGTGATCCCCGGCTTGACCACCAGACGGCGCCGCATGTGATGGCCATACTTGGCTGTCTCGACCGGTAGCGCGGGCCGGGGCCCGACCAGGGACATGTCGCCGAACAGCACGTTGAACAGCTGCGGCAGCTCATCTAGGGAGTACCGGCGCAGCCAGTTGCCCGCCCTGGTCACCCGGGGGTCCTGGCGCATCTTGAACAGCGCGCCCGCCCCCTCATTTTGAGCGGCAAGTTCCGCCTTGCGCTGCTCGGCGTCCACGACCATGGTGCGGAATTTCCAGACCGAGAAGTCGTGGCCGTTCTTACCCACCCTGATCTGCCGGAAGAACACGGGGCCGTGGTCATCCAGCTTGATGGCCAGCATGATGATCACGAGCAGCGGGGTGAGCAGGATGATCGCAGTCAACGCCACCATCTTGTCGAAGACCGTCTTGAGCACCTGCTTGCCGCCATCCAAGTGCGGGTGGTCTACGTGCAGCAGAGTCAGCCCGCCGACCGGGCGGATCGTGGTGCGCGGACCGGCCACGTCGAGCAAGGCCGGCGCTACGCAGATGTCGGTCCCAGTCTTCTCCAAGTCCCAGGCGAGCTTGCGGAGCCGCAGGCTGTCCAGGTCCTGGCAGGCCAGCACGGCCACCGTGTCGGCGCCGAGGTGGCTAACCGTGGACGTCACCTTGTCAGCACCGCCGAAAACCGGGACGCCCGCGATCTCGTGAAGCATGGTCCCGCCAGCCAGGCAGGCACCCACGACATCCAGGCCGTGATACGTGCCGCGGCGCAACTCCCCGACCAGCTCAGCGACCGCCGGGGCGTCCCCCACTGCGACGACCTTTCGCATGCACACGCCCCGGCTGCGCAGCCGGTACAGCCGCCGCCGCAGCCGGTACCTGGCCACGAGATCGATGATGGTCACGCAGGGTAGTGCGATGACGAGATATCCGCGGGCGGTGTCGAACTTGACCGCGTAAGAGGCGATCGCGATCATGGCGGTCAGCATCACCGCCGCCCTTATCACCCGCCGGAACTCATCCGAGCCGACTCCAATGAACCGCGAGTCGTAACCGCCGACCAGAGCCAGCGAGCCTATCCAGAGCAGCGGCATCAGGCCGGTGAATGCCAGGTAGACGCCCGGCCGGTAACTGACCGCGTCGAAACGTATCCAGTAGGCCACGAACCCCGCGGCGAGCGCACCCAAGCAGTCCGCGAGCACCGTCTGGCGCAGGTAGGCACTGGTCCATGCGGTGAGATTGGGGGTGGCCTGCCGCGACTGGCTGCGCCGGGTCTCGGTAGCCGCCGTGCTGCCAGATGACACCCGATCACCGTCCTTGGTCGGCTACCTGCCCATCAGCGCCGGGCACATAGAGGAGACGCGGGGGCTGCCCCGATGGTTGTCCTGTTACCGCACTACTGGCAGAGAAATGTCGCGACCGGCACGGTTGCTGGGCTGGCAGCCGCCCTTCGTGGTAAGCGCGCTTCATCCCGCTTCCGGACCGTAGGCGATCAGCCGCCGCCGTGGAGGTCGTTGCCGCCATCACCCGGCGGGCCGGTAAACCACCAGCGGCCTCTCACCGTCTAGTGATGTACGGCGCATTACGTAGGGATGCGGTACTCAAGGGTCAAAGCTCATCTGAATGAGAGGAACACATCTATGACAGTCACGCTCACCGAGGTCCTCCTTGCGCCGGGCACCAGGCCAGCAGTGACTGCCGACTGCTACCAGCTGATAGAGCAGGAGATCGGGGAGAAGTCAGGGGTCTCCGGCACCGCAGTCAAGCTCGCCTTCAAAACGGTGAACACCTTTATGCCGGGTCACGCCAAGCACATGGTGGGGAAGCTGCTCCCCGACTTCGTCGCCCAGCTTGAGCCGTACTGGGCGGACTTCACCACCTCCGGGGGCGGCGACTTCGGCGACTACCTGGCCAAGCGCGGTGATGAGGTGGCCGAGGCACTGCTCTCGGTCACCGACGCCAAGGCGTCGACCTCGGGACGGCCCACGGTCATCAAGGCTTACCGCAGTGTCCGTGGCAGTGCCACCAAGCACATCCGGGCCGCACTCCCGCGCCTCGGCGACCTAGTGCTGAAGTACATGCTCTGACCTTCAGCCGCTCGCTTAGCGGGTTAGCATGGTGGGCCGGTAAGCGGCTTTTGTGGCGTCAGAGAGTGGGTGTAGACGGTTTGCGCAGATCAGCAGCCCGGTCGTACGGGGATCAGCGCAATCCGTCCCGCCGGCGGCGGCTGCTCGTGTTCGTGCTCGTGCCGGCGTATCTGGCCTGCGTCACGGGAGCCGCGACGGCGGTACACACCGTCTTGCATACCCGGGCGCATAAGCCCAGCCCGGCCTCTGCCCTCAGCGAAACTCGGCCCGCTTCCCGGCATGACCCGGGACTCACCGTCGTCAACCAGACCCGGGCGAGGCATCACCTCGCACCGCTGGGATCGTCAGCGGCGGCGGCCCGGCTGGCGCTGGCACACAGCCTCGCGATGGCCCACGACCAGCGGGTCTTCCCGGAGAACTGCCTCGACTGCCTGAACTGGCGGATGAGGTGGGGAAACGTCGAGGAAAACGTCGGCATGGGCACGTCGGTCCAAGCCGTATACCAGGAACTGACGCGCGGGCATGCAAATTTCTCCAACGTGGTGTGCGGGTGTGTGACCGAGGGCGGCACCGGCATCGCGAGATCTGCCGGGCGCGTATGGGTCACTGAGATCTTCTTCAGGCCCGCGACCGGGATACTGCTGGGTGCCCGGGCCCAGCCCCGGGCGACCGACCCGGTCGTCACCGGTGATCCTGACAAAGATGCGCTGCTGCATTTCGAATCCGAAATCGGCAGGAAAGTTGCGATCGACCATATCTACGTGCACTTCGGGACGCCGCTTCCGTATACGCGCTTCACCTGGGACCGTGCCAATGGCCGGGTGCCGTTCGTGGACTGGGATCTGTCGCAGCCGGCCGACGACTGGGCGCAGATCGCCGCAGGAAAAGCAGATGGTATCATCGACACGACGGCCCGGGCGCTTGCTCACTATGATCATCCCATTCTCCTCTCGTTTGATCACGAGCCGCTGTACGGTGTTCATGTACCGGGCACCCCTGCGCAGTTCCGAGCGGCCTGGCGGCACGTGGTGAGCAGGTTCCGCGCCCTTGGCGCTGATAACGTATCCTGGGTGCTGATCCTGACCGCATCTACATACGACGAGGGAGTCGCGGATCTTTACTATCCGGGACGCTCGTATGTCAACTTCCTGGGCGCAGACGGCTACAACTGGCGGGGAGCACACAAAGCTCGCTGGCGGTCTCTTGCCGACGTTTTCACGTCCTTTTATTACTACGCCAGCCAGAAGCACCTGCCCGCAATGATCACGGAAACAGGAACGTTGGAGGATCCCAGTGACGCTGCGCGTAAGGCCGCCTGGTTCCAGCAAGCAGACGCCTGGTTGCACACGCATCCAGATATAATGGCCTTCATTTACTTCAACACTACTGTGCGCTGGCCCTGGTGGATCGACACCTCCCCGCAGTCGCTGGCGGCATTCCGGGCACTGGCAAACGATCCGCTTTTCCGTAATCCAATGAACAACCCGTAGGTGCCGTTTGCTGCCTTCTCGCTGGCTTCGATCACGCACACCAGGTGTGCTCAGCGGTGGCTCTGTAACTGGAAGGATCTGGCATCATGGCAATCTCGCGGGGGCGCTTGGCAGGCCTGGCCGTTGTCCTTGTCCTGGCTCTCGGCGGCGCCGCCGGACTGGCGGCGGTCACTAACTGGCAGCAGTCCAGCGCAGCACGCGATGGCGCCGCACCCGATGGCGCAGTCATTGCTTCCGAGGGGCCAGCGGTACCAGCGCACGGCGCCTACTTTGGCGCGCGTGTGCGTGGCAACGCCTATACGGAGGCTGCTGAAATCACTGCCGTCGACCACTTGCAGCAGAGCATAGGACGGCGGCTGGCCATCGTGCATGTCTTCCACATGTGGTCGGACCCGTTTCCGAGTAGTAGTGACCTCGCCTTCTTGCGCCAAGGGAGCACCTTGCTACTGTCATGGTCCGGGACTGACACCCTCGCCATAATCGCTGGTCGCTACGACCAGATGATCAGGAAGCGCGCACTCGCAATCAAGGCTACCGGCAAGCCGATCTTCCTCGAATGGCGCTGGGAGATGGACCGCTCCGGCCTCCAGGCGCAGGTTCACTCACCGGCAGACTATATAAAGGCGTGGGACCACATCAGATCAATTTTTGCCCAGGAACATGTGACGAACGCAGGCTGGGTATGGTGCCCGACAGCTAGCGGGTTCGCCACAGGTCAGGCCGCCGCGTATTACCCGGGCAACAATGAGGTTGACTGGGTCTGCGCCGACGCCTACCCCGGGTACGGGCCGTACCGCTCGTTCGCGAATGTTGTAGCGCCATTCCTGTCCTGGGCTTTGCACCACCGCAAGCCGATCATAATCGGTGAATATGGCGTGCCAGCTACATACGGCACTCAGCAACGGGCACAATGGCTCTTGGACGCAGCCCGGACCGTCCAGAGCGACCGGCAGATCAAGGCCCTCGTTTATTTCGACGCGAATGCCAAGCGCCCCTATGCGCTCAACGTCGGCTCACCTGCACTGGAGGCATTCAGCCGCATCGCCCATCTCTCCTACTTCAACCCGGCCAGCCAGCCCTGACCATCACCGGTACCAGCGTGCGCAAAGCCCGTAAAGCAGACGGAATACGCCGCTAGGATGGTTTCTCATGTCTCACCCGCAAGTTTCGCGTTTCCCCAGAATATTCATTCTGCCAAGGTAGTGAGGACTACGTGCTTTCAGAAGGATTGCTGGGCGCCGGCACCCTTGTGTCGGCCATCGATGAGGTGCTGGACAGCACGGTGATCGTCACCGGAGCACTGCCCCCCGAGGGGCGTGACCTGGATCTGCTGGTCACCGACGAGCAGGCACGGCGGCTGCCGGAGATACTGGCCGCGAAGGGGTTTCTGGCCCGGGGACGGAAGGTCGCTCCCCGCCGGCTGGCGAATCAGCAGTGGGTCAGGATCGAGGGGTCTTCAGCCCTGGCTGTGGACCTGAATCCCATCAGCCGCTGGCAGCTTCCCCGGCAGGAGCAGGAGGCCCTGGTAACCGAGGCGGTGCCGATCGTGGGCTTCGAGCACCTTGCCCGCCCGTCTGCGCACCACGTCATCCTCATCATGGCCCGGCGTCTCGGTGCGGGGACCTTGTCCGCCCGGCGCCTGGAGAAGCTACGTACCGCCGTCGGGCAGGACCCGCTGGCTTGGCAGCGGGCCGGGCAGCGAGCCAGCGCCTGGGGGGTGGCGGCCGCATTGCCGGTCCTCCGCCGGCTGTCCGAAGGCGGCGCCTGGCCCACTCGCCCGGAGCGGGCCAGGGCAGTGCTGGAGGTAACCCGGTCCACTGGATTGGCTGGAACTGTGTCCAAGACCGCCCGCAGGCTGTCCGCCGCCACCCCGGTGCGGCCTCAGGTGGTCGGGTTCTCCGGGCTGGACGGTTCCGGCAAGAGCTCACAGGTCCGGGCGCTGCTGTCTACGCTGGAACAGCTCGATGTAGCTGTGGTCGCACACTGGAAGCCTCTCGGCCACAATGCGTCGATCCGCACCGTCCGCCGGATAGTTAAGCGGACCTACGCGGCCGCGCGCGGGTGGGACGCTGAGCAACTGGACCGCTCCAAGCAGCCAGGCCGGTCGCTGGTCGCCGGCACCAATCCGGCCCTGCTGGGCGGCAGGCAGAACAGTCTGCTGACACACGCCTGGGCGACGCTCGTGTGCCTGGTCAGTGCGGGCCACTATCGGATGGTGGCGCTGCGGTACAGCGGATCCGGCCGGCTGATCGTGTTCGACCGCTTCGCGCTCGACACCACGGCACAGTTGCGGTTCTTCTACGGCCCTGAGCATGACTTCGGCCTGCAGCGGGCGCTGATCCGGACCATCTGCCCGACACCCATTGCCGCCTGGCTGCTCGAAGTCCCCGGGGAAGTAGCTCTCGCTCGCAAGCAGGAGCAATATGACCTCGCCCAGCTGAAGGAACAGGAGAGCCTGCTGCACGAAGAGGCGGAGCGCCTAGGGGTCACCCGGCTGGACGGCACGCGACCGATGGCCGAACTGGCCGAGTACATCGCCACCGAAGTCTGGGAGCGAATGAAGCGGTGACACTCAGCCTCGGGTATGCCACCTCAGTGAGCTGGGGGTAATGATGCCGGATGGCCAACGCCGACCGTCCCAGCCTGGCCTGGCCTGGCTCGGCCAGGCACTCGGTGCGGTGTCCGCCGACCATCCCGATGCTGGCCGGCACCGCTATGTGCTGATGCCTTCCCGGTCACGTCCGCAGATGGTGCTCTCCCTAGATGAGCCCGCGGCGGGCTGGGCAGCACTGCACCGGCACAGCGACGCCGCGCCGCCGAAAGTGCGGGTGGCCAGGGAACTCTGGGCGTGGGCGTGCCGCACGGGTCTCGCTGGGCTGATCTTCTCCCCTCCGGTCCCGGATTCGGCGGTGGGTTTGCGGACCGGGTCGCTGCCATGGCCGGACTTCATAGCGGAGACATTCGGGCGCGCCGATCTGACGGTGGCCATCTCGATAGGACAGCTCCGCCCTCAGATCAAGCCGATCTTGCATGTAGCTACGGAGGCCGGCCAGCTCCTGGGGCACATCAAGGTCGGCTGGAACGATGTCACCCGGTCACTGGTGCGGCATGAAGCCACCATCCTGCTTGCCCTGACCGGGCCGGATGGGCCGTCAGGCAACGCGTCCGGGGCGGATCAGCCGGCCGGGGGAGCACGCGTTCCGCACCTGACGGCACTGCGCGTCCCGCGGGTGCTGCACCACGGGGAGTGGCACGGGCGTGACGTGCTCGCCGTTTCGGACGTCGGGGGCAGTCCCTGGTACCGCCGCCGCCGGATGAGCCTGCCCGGGCCGGCGACACGCGAGGCGGGCCGGGCGCTCGGTATCGACCGGGAGGCCCTGGGCACATCCATGTTCTGGTCCGATCTGTCCGCACGGGCGAAACGCCTGATGAGCCACCCGGCCGTGGACGCCGGTATCGCGGCGGACCTGGCCGAGGTGCTGGACAGTGTCGAGTCCAGGCAGGCCGCCACCGAGCTCGACTTCGGCCTGATGCATGGCGACTGGGCACCGTGGAATATGGCCGCCCGCGGCCCCTCGCTTGCCGTCTGGGACTGGGAGCGCGGCCGGATCCGTGGCCCGGTTGGATTTGACGGGGCGTTCTTCCGCTTCCAGGTCGATCTCTGGATTCGCGGCCTGCGGCCCGAGCTGGCGCTCGGGCGGAGCCGGTCCGCGCTGGCCGAGACCATGGCCGCGTGCGGTGCTGCACCGCAGATCGGCCCGGTGATTCTCCAGCTCGTGCTGCTCGAGGTGGCGCTCCGGCAACTGGAGGGCGTGGCGGCTGGCGCGCCGGTGCCCGGCCGCGTCTACCAGGCGCTTAACGGCCTACTGAGACAGTCGCTTGCGGTTGATGGCGGTCTGGCGGAAGGCAGCAAGCCCTAGCATCCCCCGCAGCCGCCACAGCACCGCGGCATAAACGGGCAGCGAGACGACGATGAACAGCGCGAATCCGGCCAGGTTTGCGCCGACAATCTGCCGGACGATCATCCCGGCCACACCGAAGAAAAGGACAGATGCCGTGGCCACCACCCAGTATCCCCGTCCGAACGGCCGGATCCTCAGCAGGTAGTTGACTTCCAGCACCGCCGCCAAGTTGTTGCAGACGATGGAAACGGACCAGGCGATGGCCGCGCCTGTGATGCCAAGCCGGGGGATGAGAACCAGGTTGAGACCGATATTCGCGGCCAGCGAGAGGGCGGCGTTGAACATGTTCCATGAGCTCTTGCCCACCATCAGGAGCACGATCGTCACGTTCCCAGTGCCCAAGTTGAACAACTGGGCCAGGCACAGAATCACCAGCGCCACACTCCCGGCGGCGAACCGGTTACCGTACACCGTGAGCAGGAACGGTGCGAAGATGGCGAGAGTAAGGTAGGCGGGCCAGGTCAGCGCCATCAGCCACCATGTCCCCACCTGGAACAGCGACTGGGCTTCGCGCATCTTTCCCAGCGTGGCCAGTTCGCTCACCTGGGGGGCGATCGCCATGCCAACTGCGCTGAGCACGCTCGCGCCCAGCACGGAGAGCCGGCTGGCGGCGGCGTAGATACCCGCCTGGCGGGTTGAATGCAGGAACGCGCCCACCAGCAGGACGTCGAGCCAGGTAATCGTAATGCCGAAGACGGCCGCGAGCGCACGTGGCCCGGCAAAGCTCCAGAATTCCCGGGTGATGTCCCGGGCATGCCCAGGGCTGAGCCCGGGATCATCCTTACGGGCGCGGAGGACCAGCCTCAGCAGGAACAAGATACCCAGCACGAATGCGGCCCCTACCGGGGCGGCCCAGCCGAGGCCCACCGCCAGTGTGCCGAGGCCAAGGTACAGCGCAGCCACAATCAGGATCGGCCGGATGACAGGCAGGAATACGTTCTGGACCAGGACGAAAGGCGCCATGGTTCCCATGCCCCGGGTACCGGCCAGCACGACGGTGGCCATGGCGCCGAGCGGAATGAACGGGGCAAATGCCCGCAGGTAAGACTCTACTTGGGCGCCATGCTGGGCATGTGACAGGACCGACGTGAGGTCGGGGGCGAGCAGCCATGTGGCCGCCCCCATCCCGATGCCGAAGATGATGACCGGCCACACGGCGATCTGCACCGCCGTGCCCAGGTCCCGGTTGCGGTTGAGGGCCCGGTACCGGGGGAGGATCTTGACGAGCCCGGTGTCCGCGCCGAGCTCGCCGACGTTGGACAGGATCGTGAACAGCGCGACTGCCTCGAAGAACGCGCCGGTGCCTGACGCGCCAACCCCCCGTGCGACCACGACGGTCAGCAACAGTTGCATGGCCGCGCTGACCACTACGCCGAGAAGGTTGAGCGCCCCGCCGCGGGCCAGCGCACCAAAGCGGCCATGGCTGCGGCGATGGCGCTCGTCGAGGCCTGGCGAGCCGTCCGGAGGTTCGGTTGACCGCCGGATCGGAACGCGGATTGGCTCCAGATCCGCGGTCTCCAGGTTCCTGGCGACGATCGCGGCAATGCCGGTAAGGCCGGCATCCGGATCAGGGCGCGGCACCCAGCGTGCAGGGGCAGGAGGCCGACCCGACTGCCGGCCCGGGCTGGGACGGCGGGGCGACCAGTCGCCCGCCGGGCGAGGACGGCGTGACCGGCCATTGCCCTCCGGGCCCGGGCGCGGCGGCTGATTCGCAGCCGGCCTGGGTGGGCGTGGCTGGCCATCGCCCGCGGCTTCACGACCGCGAAGCCGGCCGGTCCCGCCCGGATCAGGGCGCGGCGGCGGGTCCGCAGCCGGCCGGGGCGGTGGCGGCCAGTCGCCCGCCGGGCGAGGACGGCGTGACCGGCCATTGCCCTCCGGGCCCGGGCGCGGCGGCTGGTCCGCAGCCGGCCTGGGTGGGCGTGGCTGGCCATCGCCCGTGGCTTCACGACCGCGATGCCGGCCGGTCCCGCCTGGATCAGGGCGCGGCGGCTGGTCCGCAGGCCGCCGGGGTGGCGGTGGCTGGCCGTTGCCCGCAGGATCAGGACGACGCCGGGGCCGGCCTACTTCTGGGCCCGGGCGCCGCGGCGGCTGCCCGTCGGGATCAGACCGGACGGCCTGCGGGTCGCCATCCGGGGCCAGGCCGGGCGACTGTGAATCGCGGGCTACCCGACGGTTCACCAGGTCAACCCTGCCAGGCAGCCTGCCCCGGATGCGCCGCCTCCAGCGGGCGGTCGGCGGGTACAAGCTGGTCGCGGCTGCGCCATACAAGCGCTGCCACGGTCATGACCACGAACATTTCGGTGGGCATCCAGCCGTAGAAGGGTAGCTGGATGAAGCCGGCCAGCAGCGCCACATGTACGGCGAACGAAGCCGGATTGTCGGGTGAACGTGCGCTCCAGAACACGTACAGCAGCCAGAGCAGAAAGAACACCAACCCGGGGATACCAACCGACACGAGGACGAGCCACAGTTGTCCTTGGGTTCCTACGTTGGGGAGCGAGTACTGGCTGACGGGTTGGGGGAGCGGAACCCCGTAGCCGACTACGGGGGACTGCATGGCGCCCTGTGCGGACTGGTCGATGAGGGTAAGACGAAGCGATGCACTCCCGTGATGCCCGATCCGGTCGTGGACTACTCCACCCAGGGGGGTGGCGAGTACGGCCAGGGCGACAACGACAATCAAGGCCAGCCCGAGGAGAGCGGCCCGGCCGCGCCCTCGGATGGCGAACCTTATCCAGGCATACAACCCGGCCGCGATGATGCTGATCCAGGCTCCCCGGTTGATCGAGTAAACGAACGGCACCAGGGAGGCCGCCAGAAGGCCTACCAGCCCCAGTCGCACCGGGCGGGAGCGAGCCTGGCGCACGGCCAGGATGACGAACGGCACGAGAAACGCGAAGTTGGCCCCCCACCAGTTGGTGTAGGCGAAGGGGGCAGCCGGGCGGGCAATGGCATGGCCGATCGCTGCCACGCCGCCAAGTGCCTGGGCCTGGGCCAGGGTGGGATGGATCAGGGCGACGAGGAGCTTGTTCGACCCCAGGTGGCCGAGAAGTTTCTGGGTGGGGGTGGAGAACGAGAACTTGGGATCAGCCATGGCGGCGAACCCGCCCACCACGATGACGGCCCAGAAGACGGTGAGCGCATTGATGATCCGTCTTGTCGGCAGGGCTTTCTCGTCGAGGTTGAGCACGTAGATGAAGACCACGGTCGCGGCCAGATAGGAGGCCAGGCGGTAGCCGTAGGTGAACCAGTTGGTTCCCTTCGAGATCTGGATCGCGGAAAGGCCGATCCAGCCCAGGAAGAACAGCCAGATCATGAATCCCCGCGGAACCCGCCAGGTTCTTGTCATGATCAGATGGGCCAGCATGGGAGCGGCCAGGATGACCCAGATGAATCCCCCGAGCCCGAGGACGTACCACAGGGGGAACAGCACCAGGATAGCCAGCAGTGGCCAGCCAGCCGGCAGGCGCCACCGCCGGGGTGGCGCGGCAGGCTGCCCAGCAGCAACCGCCGCCGGTGGCGCAATGCTGTCGATGGCCATCCGTTACACGCCCTTTCCGATCGCGTGTGCCACCGACATCACCCGGCGCGGCGACAGCAGGCGGCCGGCGACCAGTATCGCAAGATAGCCGCGGGGTTGCCGCCAGTTGAGCCGGATGGAACGGCGAGCCCACGAGCGGGCCTGCCCGGACATGCCAGACGCACCGTAAGCGAACGCCAGCCGCCCGTACATGCGGGCCGCGTTCCTGGGGTCATCAGTCAGTTCCGGGTGCTTGTCCAGGTGATACTGGATGCCGGAGATCATCACGTCCCAGCGGCCGGAGTAGTACGAGGTCTGCCAGTACACCCGGACGAGCGCTTCGGGAACCGCAACGATGGTCCCGGCATTCGAGGCCCGGAGGACCCATTCATAGTCCTCCCCATAACTGCCGGGCACCGCTTCATCGACCGGCCCGATATCGCCGAAGAACCGGTCCCGCTGGATCAGCAGCGTCGTGGAATGAATCCACGCCTGGCGGGACCGCAGCAGCGCTGCGCGCGGAACGACACCGGGCGCGGCGGGACTCTTGAGGTGGCGGCGGTTCCCCACGCACAGGCAGATACCACAGGTGGCCACGGCCGCCCCGGGCGTCTGCTGCATCGCCTCGACCTGCCGGCGCAGCTTGTCAGGCAGCCACTCATCATCGTCATCGCACCACGCCAGCAGGTCACTCGTGCCTGCCGCAGCGCCAGAGTTCCTGGCTCCCGCGAGACCAGGAGTGCGCTCGTTCTGGATGAGCCTGACGGGCCGGCCTTCCGGCACCTTGACGTCGGGCATCTTCGGCGACTGCTGGTCGAACACGATCACGCACTCGAGAGGCCCGGGATACGACTGGTTCAGCACGCTTTGCACGGCCCGGGCCAGCAGTTCGGGCCGATCCCGGGTGGGGATAACTGCGCTGACCGACGGCCAGTCCGCCTGGGTCATCGTCCGTCTGCCCCTTCGAGTGCCGTAGGGATGTGTGCAGCGTTCTCCGTGGGGCGGCCGCCGGACTGCGCATAGTGCCGCAAGAGAGGCCAGGTCAGCGCCGTCACCTGGGCTTTTTGCGCGAATGGCATGCTGGTCCGCCACGCTTCGTCGAGGACGAGGCCGGTCCGGCCCGCGGTCATCCGGCTGGGGTTCCCGGCCACTGTGTGGTGCGTGCCGAGCGATGCGCTCCGCTCATCCAGGAAGCCCAAGTCCTTGGGATCGAACGGCCGTCCAGCGAACGACGCGACAGCGGTGAGGGCTGCCTGCGGGTTGCGCACCAAGTCCTCATAACGCAGCAGCAGTCGCGGGATACCGAATCGGCCGAGCGATTCCACCATCAGGTTGTAGCCGACCCACCGCAGCGCGGTCACCGGAGGGGAGAAGCGCCGCATGTAATGCTCCGGGTCTGACTTGACGACCTTGGCCCAGGACCAGGCCACCCCCCGGCTGTCGCGGACCAGGTGCACGACGCGGAAATCGGCTCCGCCCATCCGCCGGAGGATGTGCGCATAGGCCGCGTCCTTGGTCGAATCGACGATCACGTCCGCCCCGCTCACCTCCCGGATCGCGTCATACATCGGGCTCAGCGACCCGAGGTAGCCTTCGAGTCGCCTGGCATACCGGGCCGGGGTGGCACCACCCATGGCTAGCAGCGGGACATGGCGGTGCCGCCCGACCGACCGCTCCTGTGTCATCACCTGGTCCGGGTCGATGCGGTCCCAGCCACCGAACGCCCGGCTGCCCACCTGTGACCAGAAAGGGCAGTCGAGGAAACGGGCGCCGCAGCCGCAGTAACGGTTCTCCCCCAGGGCTTCGCTCCAGATGTACCGGAGTTCGCCCACCGCGACAAAGCCAGGGAGTTCACCGAGCAACCGGTCGAGTAGGGTGCTGCCGCTTCTTCCGGCCCCGCCGATGAGCAGGACGGTGGGGCGCTGTGTTGCCGTCATGAACTGGCTGGCTTCGTCACGGGATAGCCGTACGCTCGCAGCAGCGGGAGGGTGAGCGCGGTGACCATGCGCCGGTCTCGCGACGCCAGCCGGCGCTGCCATGCCTGATCGGCCCGCAATTCGAGGTCGCCGGTCACAAACCGCATGGGGTTGCCCTCCACGGTGTGATTTGGCTTGAGCCTGACCCGGTGGCCTTCGATGTAGCTGGGCTGAGCGGCCTCCCCGGTGAGCCCGGCGTGGCCGAGCAGGTCCGCAGTGACCTGGTATGGATCGCGTACGAGATCCTCGTACCGGACGAGATGGTAAGGAACACCGAGCCGCCGGAGCGACTGGGTGAGCCCGTTGTAGTACATCCAGCGTAGTGACGAGCCAGCCGGGCCGTACTGGGGAAGGTACCCAGAGGGACCTCCTGACCTGAGCTTCTCCACCCGCTTCTGCCATGACCAGGCCACCGCCCGGCTGTCCCGTACCAGGTGGATCACACGCAGATCGATGGCAGGCATCTTGCGGAGCAGGAGCGCGTGCGAGGGCAGGTTGGACGAGTCCACGATCATGCTCGCCCCGGACACCTCGGCTATGGCCCGGTACAGGCGCTCCAGCGTGGCGGTGTACTCCTGGATCCGTGACTGCAAGCTCCCCACCATGCCGCTCAGTGGCTGCGCCGGGAATGACCACGGCCGGTCCAGCGAGTAGCGAAGCCGGAGGATGTCCGGCAAGGGGATCCGGTCCCATCCGCCGAACCCGGCATCCCCGACGGCCTGCCAGAAGGAGCAGTCACGGAACGGCTGCTCACATCCGCAGAGCCGGTTCTCCTGCAGGCCGCTCTGCCAGATCTCGCGGACCTCTCCAGCGGAAAAGACCCCTGGGGCCTGGCCCAGCACGAGGTCAAGCATGGTACTCCCGCTGCGGCCAAAACCGCCGATGTACCGGACCTGCACCGTGGCACCGGGGGAGGCTGACGCTGTGCCGCCAGTAACCTCAGGGGTGGGAAGTGCGGGGTCGGAGGTGCTGGAACCCGGGATCACGACTGGATCCCCCCTGGCGCCCGGCTACGGGACGGCGCCGCACCCACCTGGTCCCGTGGCGGAACAGGATCGATGCGGCCGAATGACTCCTCGGCCGGGCCGGCACTGACCGCGGGCCGGCGCCTGTCGAAGGGGGCCACGGCTTGCGCACGCGGCACACTGGCCAGCTGGCTCCCGCCACTCCTCGGCTTGCCGGAATCGAACGAGTAGATCGCGCCCAGAATGTTCGCCCCAGCCCGGTCCAGCCGATCCCGCGCCCCGGCCAGGGCGGGGGCCTTGAAGTCCTCGGCGTTCCAGGTGACAACGGTGCCGTTGACCTGGCGGGACAGGATCATCGCATCGGACACCGAAAGCACTGACGGGGCGTCCACCAGGATGAAGTCCGGCTTGAGTGCTAGCAGAGAGTCGAAGACCTGCGCGGTGCCGGGGCTGGACAGCAAAGCCGCGGGATCCTCTGGTTCCGGACCAGCGTTCAGCAGGAAGAGGTTGGGGACGCGGGTAGCTTTCAGCAGCCGCTCGATGTTCTTTCCCTCCAGCACGGCAGTCGACAACCCGCGACCGTTTTGCAGCCCGAGGATCTGATGCAGCGTGGGATCCCGCAGGTCTGCCGAGACCAGGACGACCTGGTGCCCAGCCTGAGCCAGGACCGCGCCAACGTTGGCCATGGTGGTGGTGGCGCCGCCACCATCCTTGGGCGAGGCGAACATGATGACCCGCGCGCCGACCCGGGCAGCCACGGTTTCCAGCGCAATGGCCGCCGTCCGGTACGCCTCACTGGCGGGCCCCCGGGGCTCACTGACGGTGACCAGAGACCTATCCGGGGACCGCTCCTTGAACTTGGGGATCACCCCCAGAACAGGCGCCTGCAGCCGGTTCCCCAGCTCGCCCGGGCTCTTGATGCGCCGGTCCATGGCCTCCCTGATCAGGGCCAGCAGGATGCCCAGAACCAGCCCTATCACCGCCGCGATGATCAACGTCGTGGTCTTCTTGGCGGACGGCTTGGAGGGAGGCACCGCGGTCCCGAGCACCTGTCCCCCGTCCACGAGTGACTGGTCGCTCTGGAACGTCGCCAGCTGGACTTCATCATCGTGCAACTGGGACATCATCGCTGTGCGCTGGGCACTCCCAGTATGCCTGAGCTGTTCCTCCAGGACCGCAATGGTGTGCTGCCTTTCCGCCACGGCCGCAGCAAGAAGCTTGAGCACGGTTTGGTTCCGGTAGGTGACGTAGGCCTGCGCGAACGCGTTCACATACTGGGCGGCCTGCTGCGCGTCAGCTGCGGTGTACTGGAATTGCAGAATGTTGCCGGTAGTGGCCGCTGTGACGGTCAGATGACTCAGCAGCCGGTCTCCGTCATTTGACGGCAGCTTCAGGGCCGCGCGAGCGAGGTTGGCGACCGGAGTGGAATCTGCCGTCGCCTGCTCGGTGTTCATATCGGGCAGATTCGACTTGGGCGTGCTCGCCGCGACCGGGCTCAGCAAGGGATTGACGAGCACCTTGGCTTGTGCTGTATATTGCGGCTTCTGCAACACGATGTACGCTGCCGCCAGCCCGATTGCTGCGAGTGTGGTGATTATGACCGTCAGTTTCCGGGCGCGGAGCACGCCCCAGTACTGATGCATGTCGATCGTAGATTGCGTGTTGGTCATGTGTCATCCAGCTTCCGGCTGCGTATCAGGGTCTGCAGCCTAACATCTGACCGCAGATGGTTTCCCCGCTTAAGCGAACCTTGTCCTATCTTTACCTTGATAGCCGTTACTTGTCCTGTTTCAGGGATTCCCCATGCCTATCTGGCGAGCGCCACTCTGACTCGGTTGTAGAAGGCCGTACGGGTGACGGAGGTGACGGGAAAGAGCTGCCATCCATCTCTGCGGGCCGAAATTCTGTTCGCGGCGGATGGTATTCCTGATTAGATGGGTGAACACCGGCGTCGCCACCCGTCTGCCGGTACCTGAGCATTGCGGATGCGGCCAGCAGCCTGGCTGCGAAGGGCAGATCGTGGAGCAGATACCGTCGGTAAAGCCGCCGTGGCTCACTGAGAAGCCTGAACGCCCATTCCAAACCGGTGGACTGCATCCACTGCGGCGCTCGCGGGAGCACATTTGCCGCGAATGGGATCGCTGCGCCACAACTGATGAACCAGGTGGCCGGGAAGAAAGGGGCCAGATGCGCGATGAGGCGTTCCTGCTTGGGGAATCCGAGCCCCACGTATACGATGTCAGGCGCCGTGACGGCGAGATCAGCGCGTACTGCGCTAACCGCCTGCGGATCGGCGTCGAACCCGAGCGGTGGAGCATCCGTTCCTGCCACCCTGAGGCCCGGGTAACGGTGCCGCAGTTTCTCGGCTGCCTGCTCCGGGACACCAGGCGCCCCGCCCAGCAGGTAGATCGTGCGGTGCTGCCGGGCTGCGGCCTCGGTCAGTGAAAAGATGAGCGATGCCCCGGTCACCCGCTCCGGCAAGGGCTCGCGGACCAGACTTGCCGCCCATATCAACGGCATGCCATCGGGCACGATCAGTGATGCGCTGGCCACCAGGCGGTGCAGTGATCCGTCCTGCTGGACCTGGCGGCAGATGTCGATGTTGGGGGTCGCAACCCAGCCGCCCCGCCCGGCCAGGCTGGCCGTAACGATATGCTCCACAACCTGCGCTTCGGTGAGACGGTGGAAGCCAAGGCCAGCCAGCAAGGACCTTCCGTCTGGCCCAGCTGGAGCGCCATCCGAGGATCGAAGGAATTCTCGAAGCATCAGGATTTCTTCCTAGTAGGCGGCAGAGCCTTGAAGATCGCCGAGCAACTCTTCCACAAGACCTGCACGTCGAGTCCGAGCGACCAATTCTCCACGTAGCGCAGGTCAAGACGGACCGTTTCTTCCCAGGAAAGACCCGAGCGTCTGCTGATCTGCCAAGGCCCGGTTATCCCGGGCTTGACCACCAGCCTGCGCCGCGCGTAGTCGGAGTAGCGCTCGACCTCATCCTGCGACGGGGGCCGTGGGCCAACGAGGGACATATCGCCCCGCAGCACGTTGAAGAGCTGGGGGAGCTCATCCAGCGAGTAGCGGCGTAGCCAGCTACCCGTACGCGTGATCCGTGGATCATGGCCCGGCTTGACCAACTGGCTGGCCCCCTCACTGGCGCCGGGGAGCTCCGTGTTCCGCTGCTCGGCATCCAGCACCATGGTCCGGAACTTGTAGCGGGTGAAGATGCGCCCGTCCTTACCGACACGGGATTGCCGGAACAGCACGGGCCGGCCATCGCGCAACGCGATGACCAACGCGATCACCCCTACGAGTGGCGCAGAAATCACTAATGCCGCGGTCGCGGCCAGCTTGTCGAAGAGTCCCTTGATGGTCCAGCGGATTCCGGAAAACTCAGGGTGGTCCACGTGCAGCAGCGGCAAGCCCGCTACGGGGCGGATCGTCGTGCGCGGCCCGGCTACGTCCAGCAAGGTGGGAGCCACGTAAAGGTCAGTGCCTGTCACCTCAAGTTCCCAGGCGAGCTCGCGGAGCCGCTTTTTGTTCAGGTCACGGTAAGCAGCGACCGCCACCGTGTCCGCGTCCAGCTGGGCGATGGCAGCCGAGACAGATCCCAAACCCTTCCACACAGGGATCCCGGCTATGTCGGTGAGCATGGTTGCCTCGGTTAGGCAGGCGCCCACAATTGATAGGCCGTGATACTTCTCGCGACGCATCTCCCCGATCAAGTCGGCGACACGCGCGGCGGGACCAACTGCAATCACCCGCCGCATGCACGCTCCGGCCCTTCTGCGCCGGTGCAAATTCTTGCGCAAGCCGTACCGGACGAAGAGATCAAAAACAGTTGCGCAGGGTATGGCAATAACAACGTACCCGCGAGCTATGTCACTCTTGGTCAGGAAAGACAGGATGGCGATGGCGGCGGTGAGGGTCGCGCCAACGTTCAGTACGTTACGGAACTCATCGGGGCCCAGGCCGACGAACCTGGCGTCGTACCCTCGTGCCACGGCCAGCGACCCCACCCAGAGGAGCGGCAGCAGCGCGGTAAATACCAGGTATTCTCGCGGCCGGTTGGGCCAGTCGGCAAACCGGGCCTCCAGGGCCAAGAGCCCGGCGGCGAGAGCACAGATGCCGTCAGCGACGCCGACGACCAGGAGGTAGGCTTTCAGCCACCGAGAGTGACCCCACTCGCCGCGTGAACCCACTGCCCACCGGATCAACCCTGCCCGCACGGCAGCGTCATCCGCCGCCGCTCCATGCAGCGTAGCGTCGCTAGCCACGCGATCCCCCCTCACCGCCGGGATGTCCACTGGTCAGCCAGTGCTCACGGCCTTCACGAAGATGACGCTTTGCGCACTGCCGTGGTTTACCTGATGTTTCCTGAAATCTGGCGGCGACGCTGGCGAAACGCCCATAACCAGGTAACAGCCGGCGGTTGGCCCTAAAGAAGGATTGCCGATCGATTTAGTAGCTTTTAGCGGCCGGTAGCCATTGCCCACCGTGGCCAGTGGGACGAGCCACCCATGCAGCGTGAGCCTGGTCGCGGACGATGTGCAAACTGACCGCACCGGCCCGGGCGCACCGGGGCACATGCGCACCAGCCTGGCCAAAGACGCGAGCCATCACTGATGGCCCTGTCACCCCATCACTGATGGCCCTGTCACCCCGGGCGAACCGCCATAACGATGGGACACGCGACGACCGCAGACGACTTCTTACCGCCCGCGCGAATCACGATTGGGCGTGGTGCCCGATGATCGGCCTGGTAGGGTTTCGCGGCAAAGTTCGGACGGGAGCAACTGGCCGCGGCGGGCAGGCTGTCCAGCCGATCAGCGACAAGCCGGCAGCAACAATGCCTCGACCGACTCTCTCCTAGCTCCCTTCATCGGGGCTGGACCATGCGGGGGTGTTACGGAGTGTGGATTCCTTATCGACAGCTAGCTGTCGGACTGGTACTGGCCTTCGCCAGCACTGGCATGACTTCGCACTCCACCATCCGGCGGCAGCCTGCAGCAACTTCCATCAATGCTGCCACCTGGGCCCCGGCTGGCCGTGGCACATACTTCTTCGATCGCTCGGCACCGAGACCCAGCGAGCCCAGTGATTTCGTTAGCCGCGAGTCTCAGTTCGGCAGAAAATTTGACGGGCACATGTATTATCTTCCGGCCCACGTGACCGGAGCGGATCTTGCGGGCCCCCATTGGTCACTGGCAAGTGACCATGTTCCCTTCGTCGTTCTATCCTGGGCCACCGGAAATAACCCGGGAACAATCATTCCCGCTATAGCCGCTGGCAAGTACGACAAGGAGATCACCGGCTTCGCTAACGCGGTCAAAACACAGCTCTCCCCCTATGGGCATATTTTGATCCGGCCTTTCTGGGAATTCAATTTCACGGGAAGCGAATGGAACGATGTCCACTACGGAAATAATCCCACTACGTTTATTGCCGCCTGGCGTCGCTTTGTTAATATCTTTCGTGTACACGATGTGACGAATGTCAAGTGGCTCTGGAACCCGATACGTATCGGCGGGAGCCAGGCCCAGGATCCAGTACCATATTATCCTGGTAATAGTTATGTTGACTGGATCGGTATCGACGCCTATCCGAAAAATCGCTGGCTGACCCTACAGCAGCTTGTCACGACAAGTGGCGGTTCTAGCAATTTTGACTGGTATCAGACATTTAGCGGATACGGCAAGCCCCTCATGGTTGGCGAGGTGGGCATTCTGCCCGCCACCGCCTACAGCGGCGGGGTGCCAACCCGGGCGACCTGGTGGATGGATGCCCTGAGCGAGCTGCGGCATAGCATCACCCGGATCAGGGCCATCGAGTACTTCGACTCGGACACCAGCTACGACTGGCGTTACGACGCGCCTGGGACAGCTCCTGGAGATAGCGGTACGGAAGCTCTGGATGCAGCCAGGATGGTAGCGCGGAGTTGCTATCTGAATGTCTTTTACCGTACCTGCAGCCGGCCAACTCACCGGCCTAAACACAGCCGCAAACCCAAGCCGCCGTCAGCCACGCCAAGTGCGCTACGGTCAGCCAGCCCGCGTCCCAGTCCTCACCTTAGTGCGCCTGCCGGAGGGCCGTCGCCGCTCGGCGTCGCCGCAATCGCCGTTGTTGCCGTCCTGGCGGCCATCGGTGCAGTGCTCACGTACCGGAGATTCGGCCGGAGGTGAGGCCGCGGTCGTGGCCCCGCCTGGCCAGGATTCGTGGAGTTCCCACGGGTGCCTCGCCTCCGGCCAGGATAATACCGAATTGTGACCCAATCCCGTCACACCTGCTGAGCCCCGGGCGTAAGGTCACACTGTCCCGGGGGTAAGGCCTCTGCGCAGCAAGGTCCGACAAGTCTCGTTTTGGCCAGCAGGCAGCGTCAATCACTCAGTCAGGAGCGGTGGGGAATGTTCAGATTGTCACGCAGTGTAGTCGGCGGAGTTGTGCTGTCATTGGTGGCAGCCGGTGGTGCGTTGGCCCCTGACGGGATGGCGTCGGCGTCCACGGTGGCCGCGCTGTGGCATATGAACGAGACGTCGGGAACAACGATGGTCGATTCATCGGGGCAGGGTAACAACGGAACGCTGCATAACGTGACGCTCGGAGCCGCAGGAAAATCTGGCAAGTCCTACACCTTTGGCGGGTCCAAGGCGAAGTCGTATGTAGAGGTGCCCAACGCCGCCTCGCTCAACCCGGGATCAGCCAATATCACCATCTCCTTCTGGCTGAGGACCTTCTCGCTGCCCAAGTCGGGTGACTTCGATCTGGTGCGCAAGGGCGTGTTCACCGCCCCCGAGTACAAGGTCGAACTGCTGCAGTCAGGGCAGATCCAGTGCACCTTCCGGGGCACGACCAGCAACCACAACGCCATCGGCGGCTCAGGTCTGAACAACGGCGCATGGCACAATATCCAGTGCATCAAGACGGGCACCCAGATCCAGACTGTGATCGACGGCACCGTAGTGGCAACCACGAACGCCACCGTGGGGTCAATTTCTAACACCTCGGCCCTGGAAATCGGCGCCTACCCCGGATCTGACTGGTACATGGGCAAGCTCGACGAGGTGTCCATCACCACCGGATAAGCAGCCGGCCGCGCACGCACGTCACCGGGCTCAGCAGACCCGCCTGCCCACGCCGGCCACCGGCGCACTGAGCGGGTCTGCTGCCCGGTGCAGTGCTGTCCACTTCCGGCTCCCACCAAGCGCCACGTCGAGGGTCTAGGTGTTGACCACGACATCGGGCTGCCAGTGCCACAGCGCGGCACGCACCGCAGCCCGGTCGGCGAGTCCAGGTCGGTGCGGCGCAACGCGGCCACCTCGGCGCCGCGGCCCTCCAGCACGCTGACCAGATCGCGGCCGAGCCTCCCGCCCCGGTGACCAGCGATCGGTTCACCGGCCCGGTCCGCCCCCCACGGCCAGCGCGGCGCGCTGCTTGAGCGGTTCCCACCAGTCGCGGTGCTCGGCGTACCAGCGCACGGTGTCGGCCAGCCCATCGGTGAACGTGATCTGCGGGGCGTAGCCGAGGGCCCGCAGCTTGCTGTCGTCCAGCGAGTAGCGCCGGTCGTGGCCCTTCCGGTCCGGCACCGTCCGCACCATGTCCCAGCCCGTGTGGCAGCTGTCCAGGATGGCCTGGGTCAGCTCGAGATTGGTCAGTTCCGCGTCGCCGTTGATGTGGTAGATCCCGGCCGGATCACCCTGCTCCAGCACCAGCTGGATGCCCCGGCAGTGGTCGGCCACGTGAATCCAGTCCCGGATGTTGCCGCCGTCGCCGTACAGCGGCACCTGCTCCCCGTCGAGCAGGTTGGTCACGAACAGCGGGATGACCTTCTCCGGGAACTGGAACGGCCCGTAGTTGTTGCCGCAGCGGGTGATGCTCACGTTCAGCCCGTGGGTCCGCGCGTAGGCCCGGGCCATCAGGTCGCCGCCCGCCTTGGCCGCCGAGTACGGAGAGTTCGGCTCCAGCGGCGCGTCCTCGACCCAGGAGCCGCCCGCGATGCTGCCGTACACCTCGTCGGTGGAGACCTGCACCATCCGGGGCACGCTGGCGTCCAGGCAGGCCTGCAGCAGGACCTGCACCCCGGCCACGTTGGCCGCGACGAAGTCGGCGGCGCCACTGATGGACCGGTCCACATGCGTCTCGGCGGCGAAGTTGAGCACCGCGTCGTGGCCCGGCACGACCGCACTGAGCAGCGCCGGATCGCAGATGTCGCCGCGGACGAAGCGCAGCCGCGGATGGCCGGTGACCGGGCCCAGGTTGGCCAGGTTGCCCGCGTAGGTCAGCTTGTCCAGGACGGTAACCTCGGCCTGCTCGAAGCCTGGGTAGCCACCGGCCAGCATGGTCCGGACATAATGCGAGCCGATGAAGCCGGCGCCGCCGGTAACCAGGATCCTCATGAGCTGATCTGCACCTTGCTGTGATCCTGCGGGATGTACGTGACGCGCACCCCGAACGCCGGGTCGTCGCCGACCGCTTCCGTGATTGCGGGGGCGGTGTCACCAACGACCACGCCGACGTCGGTGATGCCCGCGTCGCGGATGGCCTCCAGGCCGTAGAACAGAACCGGCTTGCTCGCTACCGGGAGCAGTTGCTTGGCCGAGGTGTGCGTGATCGGTCGCAGCCGTGTCCCCGCACCCCCCGACAGGACCAGGGCTTTCATGCAGCGAACTTAGCCTTCCGTCGCTCGGACGGTGCCGAAATTGACTCCTATTTCTCCAAGGGTTCGCTGTGGAACTGGTTCTGCGCCGCGGCCAGCCCGTCGCGCAGCAGCGCCTCAACCGCATCCGCGGCCCGGTCCACCAGGAACGGCAGTTCCTCCCGCTCGGCCGCGCTGAAGTCGCGCAGCACATAGGCGGCCGGATCCATCCGGCCCGGCGGCCGGCCGATGCCGAACCGCACCCGGTAGTAGTCCCGGGTGCCCAGCGCGGCGGTGATCGAGCGGAGCCCGTTGTGCCCGTTGTCCCCGCCACCGAACTTGAGCCGGATGGTGCGCAGCGGCAGGTCCAGCTCGTCGTGCACGACCACGATGCGGTCCGCGGGCAGGTGGTAGAAACCGCGCAGCCCGGCCACCGGGCCGCCGGACTCGTTCATGTAGGTGAGCGGCTTGAGCACGGTTACCGGCGTGCTGGCCAGCCGTCCCTCGGCGCTGCTGGTCCGGAACTTGCCCGGCTTGAACCGGCCGCCGATCCGCCGGGCCAGTTCGTCGGCCACCAGGTACCCGGCGTTGTGCCGGTTACCGGCGTAGCCGGCCCCGGGGTTGCCGAGGCCGGCGATCAGCCAGCGGTCATCCGGCATCGCTCGCGCCTCACCTGCCGTAGCTGTCCGCTTCCGCCACCGCCCGGCCCACCACGCCGCGGTCCACGGTGACCCGGGCGGTCGGGCAGCCAGGCTACTCGCCGCCCTCCGCGGCGGGCGCCTCCGGCGCCTCCTCGCCCTCGGGCACCGGGGCAGGCTCGGCCGGGGCGCCCGCCTCGGCCTCCGGGGCGCCGATCTCCGCTTCCAGCTGCTCCGCCGTCGGCGCCGCGATCACATGCAGCACCAGGATCTCCGGCTCCATAGCCAGCGACGACCCGGCGGGCAGCTTGAGGTCCCCGGCGTGCACCGCGGTGCCGATCTCCATGTCCTGGACGTCCACCTCGATGCCGCCCGGGATGTTGGTCGCCTCGGCCTCGATGGAGACCTGGACCAGCTGCTGGTCGAGCAGACCGCCGGGGAACACCTCGCCGGTGACCTCGACCGGAACCTCCACGGTGACCTTCTCGCCCCGGCGGACCAGGATGAAGTCCACGTGCTCGACGAAGCCCTTGATCGGATCGCGCTGCACCGCCTTGGGCAGCACCAGCTGGTTGCCGCCGGGCAGCCCGTCCAACCGGATCAGCACGTTGGCCGTCTTCAGCGCCATCATCACGTCATGGCCCGGCAGCGTGATGTGCCGGGTGTCGGTGCCGTGGCCGTACAGCACGGCCGGCACCCGGCCGGCCTGCCGCTCACGGCGGGCCGGGCCCTTGCCGAATTCGGTGCGCGGCTCAGCCGCGATGCGGACCTCGGGCACGGTACTTGCTCCTTCTGGCAGATGACATCGCCAGCGCAGCGTCTCTCCGGAGCTGCCACCTACAGGCACCGGGGCCACACACGCCGACAGGCACGCTAAACAGCGCGCCTGTCGGATTCTAGCCCAGATCGAGCACTCGGCCGACCTGGCCAGTCCTCCTGGGCCGCCGGCTTTGCCACAACGAGAGAGCGCCCCCGGCCGACCCGCTAACGGCGGGCTGCGGGGGCGCCTTCCGTCACCCCGTTTCAGCGTCTGGACGTCAGCTGTTGCCCTCGTGGAAACTAGCTGGCTTAGCCGCCGGGTCATCCTCGTGGAAACTAGCTGGCTTAGCCGCCGGGTCATCCTCGTGGAAGCTGGCTGGCTTAGCCGCCGGGTCATCCTCGTGGAAGCTGGCTGGCTTAGCCGCCGGGTCATCCTCGTGGAAGCTGGCTGGCTTAGCCGCCGGGTCATCCTCGTGGAAGCTGCCCGGGTCGGCCGGGTCATCCTCCGGAGGGGCCGGGTTGGCCGGATCGTCCTCGTGGAAACTGGCTGGCTTGGCGGCCGGCTGGTCCTCGTGGAAACTACCCGGATCGCTGGTGCTCGTCATGCTCGTCCTCCTGCGCCTGACCCCCGGGAGCCAGGACGAACGAAATGGATGTTTGCAGCAACATCGTAGCGAGCATGCCGCACGGGCCGGTTGCGTAGTAATTGGCTCCGGCTTACCGGCTGGCCAGAGGCCGCTTACCCGGCACCGTCCTCTCCAGCACCGTTGTCACTTAGCCCACTCAACCGTTCAGTCATCTCACGCACCTGGTCATCGTTGCCCAGCGCGTCGAAAATGGTCAGTGCCCGCATCCAGGCCTGCTCGGCGTCCGGGGCCGAGCCGACCCGGCGGTGCACGTCACCCAGCTGCTTGAGGTTGACGGCCTCGCCATACCGATCGCCCACCTCGTGGTGAGTTTCCTCCGCTTGGCGAAGGTAGCCGAGGGCCTCGTCCAGCCGGCCCAGGTTCGCGTTGGCAGTGCCCAGGTTGGTCAGCGTGTCCGCCTCGACGGGCCGGGCGCCGAGCTCGCGGTGCACGGCCAGCGCCTGGCCGAGCCAGTTGACCGCCTCGGCTGGACAGCCGAGCTGGATATAGGCCTCACCGAGGTTGTTCAGCGCCACGCCTTCGCCATACCGGTGCCCGACTTCACGCTGCACGCTCAGCGCATGCTGCAACTGGTCGAGCGCTGCATCGGACCGGCCGAGCAGCAGGTTCGCGTAGGCGGCGTTGTTGGCGGCCTGCGCCTCACCCCGCCGGTCGCCAAGCTGTCGGCGGATCTCCAGCGCCTGCTGGAAATAGCTGACGCCCTCTTCCATCCGCCGCCGGGCATAGGCCATGCCGATGTTGTTGAGCACCCAGGCTTCGCCCCGCCGGTCGCCGGACTGGCGCGCGCTGTCCAGCGCAATCTCATGGCTGACCAGCCATTCTTCCCAGTAGGTACGGCGATAGAAGAAACTGAATGCCGCGACCGGAAGTTGCCAGGCGATCTCACGCAGGCCGCATGCAGCCGCCAGCCGGGTGGCCGCCACCAGGTTTGTCCGCTCCTGCTCGCCCCAGTCCAGCGCGGCCTCCACCGTGCTGAAGGCCAGCGGAACGCTGCCCGGCTCCAGTTCCTCCGGGGAAATCGGCTCGCGGTGCGGGGACAGAATCCGGGCCATGGCCACCGCAGTGTGCAGATACCAGGACAGCACCCGGCGGACGGCCGCGTCCCGGGTACCCGGGACTTCTTCGGCTACGGCCCGTTCCGCCGCATACGCCTTCAGCAGATCGTGGAAGCGGTACCGGTCGGCGGCGGGTTCCTGCAGCAATTGGGCGTCGACCAGCACCTCCAGGGCATCGGCGACGTCCTCCGCCGGCTCGCCAAGCAGCGCGGCGGCAGCGGGCAGGCTGACCGATGAGCCAGGCCACAGGCCCGCCAGCCGGAACGCGTGCGCCGGGTCCACCCCGTCAGTGCCGGCGCGGCCCGGCAAGCTGGTGAAGCTGACCTCGAAGCACGCCCGGACGGCCAGGTCACCGGTCTTGAGCCAGTCCAGCCGGCGGCGCTCGTCGGATAGCCGGTCGGCGATCGTGCGCACGGTCCAGGTAGTCCGCGCGGTCAGCCGCGCGCCAGCGATCCTGATGGCCAGCGGCAAGCCCGCGCACGCGGTAAGCACCTCGCGGGTAGCATCCGGTTCGGCCGCGGCGCGGTCCGGTCCGATGATCCCGGCGAACATGTCCCGGGCCTCGGCCGGGCCCAGCACATCAAGGTTGACGTAACGGCTGCCGGACAGGTCCGGCAGGCGGTTGCGGGTGGTGATCAGCACGGCACAGCTGGCCGAACCGGGCAGCAGCGGCCGCACCTGGGCCGCATCATGCGCGTCGTCCAGCACGATGAGGACCTTGCGGTCGGTCAGGCGGCTCCGGTAGTGCGCGGCCCGCTCCTCCTCGCTGGCCGGGATGCTGGCCGGGTCCATACCCAGATCACGCAGGAAGCGGGCCAGCACATCCCCGGGCGTAGCCGGGTGTGCCGCAGCGCCCAGCATTCTGGCGTACAGCTGGCCGTCGGGGAACTGGCGGCGGAGCAGGTGCGCGGCGTGCACCGCCAGCGTAGTCTTGCCCAGTCCGCCGGCCCCGATGACGGCCGCGACGATCACGGCACCCGGGCTGTCCGCCCGGCGCGGGCCGCCGAGCAGGTCGCGGAGCGCTTGGACCTGCTCATCGCGGCCGGTGAAGTCGGGGATGTCCGCGGGGAGCTGGGCCACCAGCGGCAGCGGCTGCCCGGCCCCGGCCACCGATGGATCGGCGGCTGGCGGGGCGGCCTGGCCGGCCGGGGCCGGATCGACCGGCGCCTCGGGCACCGGGGTGGCGAACGGCGAGTCAGCCGGTACTGGCGTTCGGCTAGCTGAGGCGGTGCCGGAGTCGGCCTGCAGCATGCGCTGATAGAGCTGCTGGAGCTCGGCGCTGGGGTCTACCCCCAGCTCTTCGGCGATCACCTCGCGGGCCTGGGCGTAGGCTTCCAGGGCCTCGGCCTGGCGGCCGGAGCGGTACAGCGCGCGCATGAGCAGCGCCCACAGTTCCTCGCGCAGCGGGTAGTCGGCCAGCAGCCGGTGCAGCTGCCCAACCACCTCGGCGTGCCGCCCGCAGCCCAGGTCCGCCTGGATGCGCAGCTGTACCGCCTCGATGCGGGATTCCTCTAGCCGGTCGGCTTCCGCGCTGACCAGGGATGAGGGGGGCACGTCGGTCAGCGCCCGGGTGCCCTGCCACAGGCCGAGGGCCGCACCGAGCAAGCCGGACGCCTGCTCGAACTGGCTGGCCTGCAGCGCCTGCCGCCCCTCGGCGGCGAGCCGGGCGAACCGGCCCGCGTCGGTGTCCTCGGGGTCGATCAGCAGCTGGTAGCCGGGGGCCCGGGTGGTCAGTACCTTGCCCTCGGGATCGCCGATCAGCCGCCGCAGCCGGTGCACGTACACGCTGACCAGGTTGGTGGCCCGGGCCGGCGTCGCCTCCGGCCATACCTCGGTGATGAGCCGCTCGGTTGACACGACCTCGCCCGGTTGCAACAGGAGCACCGCCAGCACCGTGCGCCACTTGGCTGCGTTGATGCCGCTCCAGCTCCCGTCAACCTGAACCTCGAGGGGCCCAAGCATCCGAAACTGCATCAACTGGCGCCTCACACTCGGTGGCTGCGTTACTCAATCATTAACCAAACCGGGCGTTCTGGGCAGCACCGGGCGGGGGTGTCGCCCGGCAGCCCAGGTTCGCGGCTCAACCACGGATCAATCGTGGCGTAAGAGCGCAGGGCCATTCTCTTACCAAGACCCCGGAGACAGAAACCAGGGACCGGCAGGGGACCAGGACCGGGGGGCATATCCGGGATCGGCGCGGACCGCCTGCGGGGGCGCAGTCCGCGAGATCCCCTGGCCGGGGCTGGCTCGCGTGCACCAGCCCTGGCCAGGGATGCCGGTCCGGGGAACTCGCGCCATGGTACGGGGGGCCTCGGAGCGGTGGCCGCCGTCTTCGTCGCTTGCGGGGGCGAAGACAGCGGTCACCTTGGCTCCGCTCAGACGCCGCAGGCCGGTGCCGGGCCCGGGGGATGGCCTGGGCCGGTCTGCGGCTTCGGCGTGCCGCCGGCCAATCAGTCCGGCCGGCTCAATCAGCCCTGGCCGTCGCGTCGGGCGGGTCAGCTCTGGCCGTCGGGTGCGGGCGGGTCAGCTCTGGCCGTCGGGTGCGGGCGGGTCAGCTCTGGCCGTCGGGTGCGGGCCGGTCAGCTCTGCCCGTCGAACAGGCTCGTCACCGAGCCGTCGCTGAACACCTCGGTGATGGCCCGGGCGATCAGCGGCGCGATAGACAGCACCTTCAGCTTGTCGAACCGGCTGTCCTGCGCGATCGGCAGCGTGTTGGTTACGACGACCTCGCTGATCCGGGAGTTCTTCAGCCCGTCCACCGCGCTGCCGGACAGAACGCCGTGCGTGGCGGTCACGATGACCTTGTCCGCGCCCTGCTCGAACAGCGCGTCGGCCGCCTTGATGATGGTCGAGCCGGTGTCGATCATGTCGTCCACCACGATGCAGGTCCGGCCGGCCACGTCGCCGACCACCTCGGACACCGCTACCTTGTGCGCGACGTCAGGATCGCGCCGCTTGTGGATGATGGCCAGCGGGGAACCCAGCCGGTCGGTCCACCGCTCACAGACCCGGACCCGGCCCGCGTCCGGGGCCACCACGGTGACCTGGGACACGTCCACGCTCTGCTCGATGTAGTCGGCCAGGATGGGCAGCGCGAACAGGTGGTCCACCGGGCCGTCGAAGAAACCCTGGATCTGCGCGGTGTGCAGGTCCACAGCCATGATCCGGTCCGCGCCCGCGGTGAGGAACAGATCGGCCATCAGCCGGGCCGAGATCGGTTCCCGGCCACGGCTCTTCTTGTCCTGGCGTGCGTAGCCGAAGAACGGGGCGACCACGGTGATCCGCTTGGCCGAGGCCCGCTTGAGCGCATCAACCATGATCAGCTGTTCCATGATCCACTGATTGATCGGCGCGGTGTGGCTCTGCACCACGAACGCGTCGCTGCCGCGAACCGACTCCAGGAACCGGACGAAGATCTCGCCGTTGGCGAAGTCGAACAGCCGGGCCGGTGCGGGCTCTATACCGAGGTTCTGGGCGATCTCACTGGTCAGTTCGGGGTGGGCCCGGCCCGAGAAGAGCATCAGCTTCTTCTCGCCGGTCGCGGTGATGCCGGTCACGCGTTCTGGGCTCCCTCACTCGGCGCGGCCCCCGGGCCACTGGCCCGCTCACCTGGCGCGACAGTACTGCCCGGGGGAAGGAAGGCGAAGGGTCCGACGACCGCGCCGGCCCCGATCTCGGCCTGCTGGCATACCGACTGGGTGACGGTCGCGCCCTCGCCGACGGTCGTGTCGCGGAGCAGGGACCCGGGGCCGACCCGGGCTCCCGCCGCGACCGTGGTGTTGCCCTCGAGCTGGGTGCCCGGCCCGACCTGGGCGTCACGGTCCAGCCGTACCCCGGTGTCGACCCAGGTCGTCGCCGGATCGACGATCGTGACACCCGCGCGCATCCAGTCACCGAGCAGCCGTGCGTTCAATATCTGCCGCGCCCGCGCCAGTTGGGCGCGGTCGTTAACACCAAGGACTTCCTCGGCGTCTTCCAGCGTAACGGACGCTACGTGATGGCCCTCGGACCGCAAGATGGCAATGACGTCGGTGAGGTATTCCTCGCCCTTGGCGTTGTCGGTGGGCACCCGCTTGACCGCGTCGCCGAGCAGGTGCGCTTCGAACGCGTACACCCCGGAGTTGATCTCGTCCACCGCGCGCTGCTCCGGGGTGGCGTTGACCTGCTCCACGATCTCCAGGAACGCGCCGGCCTGGTCCCGGATGACCCGGCCGTACCCGGTGGGATCGGCCACCCGCGCGGTGAGCACGGTGGCCGCCGCCTGCTCGGCCTGGTGCTCGCGGACCAGGGCGGTCAGCGTCGAGCCGCGCAGCAGTGGCGCGTCGGCGTAGGTGACCAGGACGGTACCGTGGCCCAGGCCGACTTCCTCGATGACGGTGCGCACCGCGTGCCCGGTGCCGCCCTGCCGCTCCTGAACCACCGGCTGGACGTCGGGTGCGTGCTCGGCCAGCCACGCGGTGACCTCCTGGCGGCGGTGCCCGACGACCACGATCAGCCGGACCGGGTCTGGTTCCCGGGCGGTGGCCAGCACGTGCCCCAGCAAGGTGTTGCCGCAGATCTCATGCAGCACCTTGGGGGTATCGGACTTCATCCGGGTACCTTCGCCCGCGGCAAGGACGATGACCGCAGCCGGACGGCTCACACTCACTAGGTGCTCCTCGGTCGCTGCTCCCCGGTCCCCGGGCTCGCCCACCCCGGTCATGCCGGCCACCCAGATCCTGGCCGCCGCAGGGATCGGCTGGCTGGCCAGTTCACGCGCCCGACCTCTGCAGGATACCGTCCGGCCAGCCGGCAGGTTGCCGGTTGGGGTCGGTAAATGGCCAGCTCAGCGGAGCGTAGCGGAGTCCATACGACCCGCCAGGATGGGGTTGGGCCGGGGCGGC
This sequence comes from uncultured Actinomycetes bacterium, assembly GCA_963834705.1. Classification (GTDB taxonomy): domain Bacteria; phylum Actinomycetota; class Actinomycetes; order Streptosporangiales; family Streptosporangiaceae; genus RYN-230. Next base: position 129,848 of record CAWICV010000008.1, on the reverse strand, counting down.
GGCAGCCGGAATACTGTCGGCGGTGACCGATAGCATTCGAATATGAATTCGGCCCCATTACCCGCGGCCCGGGCGCGCGGGGCAGCGTTCGAACAGTTACGGGAGCAGGCCATCGCCCTCCGCCGGGCCGGCCACTCCCGCCGCGAAATCAAGGCCCTGCTCGGCATCACCAGCAACGCCACCCTGGACAAGGCACTCCGCGGCGAACCGCCACCGGAGTGGACCCGGCGCCCCAACGCCAAGGATGAGGTGCGGGCCAGAGCGCGGGAACTGCGCATGCAAGGTCTCGACTACGAGGAGATCGTCGCCGCGCTGGGGGTGTCCAAGAGTTCGGTCTCGCTCTGGGTCCGAGACATGCCCCGCCCCCCTCGGCTCAGCTACGAGGAGTCTCGCAAGCGAGCGGCGGAGGGAGCTCGCAGGTACTGGGCGGCGGAGCGGCCACTACGCGAGGCCCGGCGGGAGGCAGCCCGGGCCGCGGCGGCTGCGGAGATGGGTGACCTGTCTTCGCGTGAGGTACTGCTGGTCGGCGCGGTGGCCTACTGGTGCGAGGGAACCAAGAGCAAACCGCACAACATCAGCGAGCACGTCTGCTTCGTCAACAGCGATCCCGGCTTGATCAGGTTCTTCCTGGCCTTCCTGGGTGAGGCGGGAGTTGAGCCAGCGCAACTTCGATTCTCGGTGCTGATTCACGAGAGCGCGGACGTGGCCGCAGCCATGAAGTTCTGGCTCGCGGTGACCGGCGCTGACCCTGAACAGTTTCGACAGACCGTTCTGAAGAGGCACAATCCGCGAACCGTGCGCAAGAACACCGGCATCGACTACCACGGATGCCTACGCATCGACGTGCTGCAGAGTGCCGGCCTGTACCGGAGAATCGAGGGCTGGGTCCGGGCGGCAACCGCGGTCACGCTTGAGCAGCCGTCTCATCGTGACAGGCGCGTCTCGAACCAGGGTTAAGCTCCCGGGGGAGGAGTCGAACCTCCGTCGATCGGACCAAAACCGATAGTCATGCCACTAGACCACCCGGGATTGTCTCAGCCGTAACTCTACCGGGCTTCGGGTCACCTCTGCCTGCGCGCAATCCGCGCTGCTCCAGTATGCGACAGCGCGTGAGGGTGGACTACTCAGCGCAGCGTGTCTCGCTATCTGAGACGGACTGACTGGCTACGCAGAGGTCCGTGGTCGGCTACTAGGTGAAAACTTTCCCATCTGGTTTGCCCAACTTACGGTTTCGTAGGTTACGGTGACGTAAGCGTCATAAGTTCGGCGGAGCTGGGTAGTGCTGTCGGGACAGCGACATGCGGCCCACCCCTTCAGGCCCCAGAGATGCAGAGCGAGGTTCACCATGACCGCCTCCCCCGAGACCGTCCGCCCGGGAACCGTCCCGAGCCCGGCGCCCCAGGTCACCCGGCGCACCCCGCTGCCGGAGATCGAACCGGAGCCGACGGGGCCGGTGGCCCAGTTCCTGGTCGGGGCGTTCGTCGCCGTCCCCCTCCTCGCGCTGCTGGCCGCGGTACCGCTGGCCTCGATCTGGGGGCTGATCAGCTGGCACGACGCGATCATCGGGCTGGTCTTCTATGTGGTCTCTGGGATGGGGATCAGCATGGGCTTCCACCGCTACTTCACGCACTCCTCATTCAAGGCCAACCGAGGACTGAAGATCGCGCTGGCCATCGCGGGCAGCCTGGCCATCGAGGGACCGGTGCTGACCTGGGTGGCCGACCACCGGCGGCACCATAAGTACAGCGACAAAGAGGGCGACCCGCACTCGCCGTGGCGGTTCGGCAACGACTGGAAGGCGCTGACCAAGGGCCTGGGCTACGCGCACATCGGCTGGCTGTTCGACCCGAACCGCACTTCGCAGGCCAAGTTCTGCCCGGACCTGCTGGCCGACCGCGATGTGCGCCGGATCTCCAGGCTGTTCCCGCTCTGGGTGGCCGTTTCGTTGCTCCTCCCGGCGCTGATCGGCGGCCTGTGGTCGCTGTCCCTGGTCGGCGCGCTCACCGCGTTCGTCTGGGCCAGCCTGGTCCGGGTCTGCCTGCTGCACCACGTGACCTGGTCGATCAACTCCGTCTGCCACACGTTCGGCAACGAGGACTTCGAGGTCCGGGACAAGTCGCGCAACGTAGCCTGGCTGGCCATCCCGTCGTTCGGCGAATCCTGGCACAACCTGCACCACTCCGACCCGACCTGCGCCCGGCACGGCGCGCTCAAGGGCCAGATCGACATCAGCGCGCGGGTCATCGCCTGGGCGGAACGGCTCGGCTGGGCCTACGACGTCCGCTGGCCGGACGGTTCACGGCTGGAAGGCAAGCTCACCGGCCTGCGTGGCAAGAAGCTCGGCTCGATGACCGACCGGCAGTTGGCCCGGAAGCCTGGTTCGCCAGTGGCCAAGTCAGGTGACCAGAAGGCCGCTTAATGGCCATGATGGGCGGGTGACCAACTCGGACCCAGGCAGCAGCCACCGCAAGCGGATGACCGGAAAAGAACGCCGCGAGCAACTGCTCGACATCGGCCGCCGCCTGTTCGCCGAACGGGGCTTCGAGGGCACCTCGATCGAGGAGATCGCCGCTCAGGCCGGGGTGTCCAAGCCGGTCGTGTACGAGCACTTCGGCGGCAAGGAAGGGCTGTACGCGGTGGTGGTGGACCGCGAGGTCGAGCGGCTGCTGACGATGGCCACCGAGATCCTCGGCGGCGCGCACACCAAGGAGAAGTTCGAGGCTGCCGCAGTCGTGCTGCTCAAGTACATCGAGGACGACTCGGACGGGTTCCGCATCCTGGTCCGCGATTCGCACCCGGCCTCGGGAGCGGGCACGTTCGGCAGCCTGATCAGCGACATCGCCAGCCAGGTGGAGTACATCCTGTCCGACTTCTTCGCCGCCCGCGGCTACGACCCGAAGCTGGTCCCGATGTACGCGCAGATGCTGGTGGGCATGGTCGCGATGACCGGCCAGTGGTGGCTGGACGCGCGCAAGCCCAAGCTGGAAGAGGTGGCCGCGCACCTGATCAACCTGGCCTGGAACGGCCTGTCCCAGCTGGAAACCAGGCCGCAGATCTCGGCCGAGGTGGCCCGGCGCGCCCGCAAGTGACCGGCCGCGGGTAACCAGGCCGCGGCGCCCAGGCCGCGGGTAACCAGGCCGCGCGGCGCCCAGGCCGCGGCTACCGGTGCGCGACCACGAAGATGCGCCGGAACGGCAGCACGGTGCCGTACGGAGCGGGCGGGTAGGCCGCGCGGAGCTGGGCGCCGTACTCGGCGGCAAACTCGGCCCCGTCTTCCGGGGTGAGCGCGGCCAGTACCGGGCGCAGCCCACTGCCGCGGTACCAGTCGAGCACGGCGTTCTCCCCGTGCAGCAGGTGCAGGTAGGTGGTTTCCCACGCGTCCACCTCGCACTCCGCCGCGGTCAGCACGTCCAGGTAGGCCGCGGGATCCATGGCCTGCCGGTTCAGCTGCACCCCGGCCAGCAGGTCCCGCCACCGGGCCGACGCGGCCAGGTCGCGCAGGATGGTGTGACTGGGCTGGTCGAAGTTGCCGGGGACCTGGAAGGCCAGCCAGCCGTCCGGGGCCAGCCAGCCTGCCCAGCTGGTCAGCAGGTTGAGGTGACCGGGCACCCACTGCAGCACGGCGTTGCAGGTGAACACGTCCACCGGACGGCCCGGCTGCCAGTCGCGGATGTCGGCCCGGGCGAAGGCCAGCCGCGCCCCGTCGGCCGCGCCGCGGGCCGCCCCGGCCGGAGCCGCGCCGTTTAGCTCGGCCCGGGCGGCCTCGATCATTTCCGCCGAGTTGTCCACGCCCAGCACGTGGGCCTCGGGCCAGCGCGCGGCCAGCAGCGCGGTCAGGTTGCCCGGACCGCAGCCCAGGTCCACCACGTAGCCGGGATCGGCCACCTGGACCCGGGTGAGCAGGTCGAAGAAAGGGCGGGCCCGTTCACTGCCGTACCGCAAGTAAGCGGCTGGATCCCACATGTCACGAGCCTCCTTTCTCTCGACGTCAAGGTATACGATCGCACTGGCCGCTTACACTCTTGATGTCAAGAGATATGCTGCCCGCATGGACGATCGCCCAGGCCGCGCCGGTGAGCAGTGCGACGAGGTGGACGACCTGGTCGCCGCCTGGCGGGCCGAACGGCCCGACCTGGACGTGGAGCCGCTGCAGGTGCTCAGCCGGGTGTCCCGGCTGGCCCGGCACCTGGACCTGGCCCGGCGCGCCGCGTTCGCCGCGCACGGCCTGGAGACCTGGGAGTTCGACGTGCTCTCCGCGTTGCGCAGGAAGGGACCTCCGTATCAGCTCACGCCCGGGGCGCTGCTCCGGGCTACCTTGGTCACCTCCGGCACGATGACCAACCGGGTGGACCGGCTGGCCGCCGCCGGGCTGGTCCGCCGCGAGCCGGATCTGCAGGACCGGCGCGGCGTGCTGGTCACGCTGACCCCGGCCGGCCAGGCCCGGGTGGACGCGGCCCTGGATGATCTGGTCAAGCACGAGCAGGCGCTGCTGAACGGGCTCAGCGCCGCCGACCGGGCCACCCTGGCTGACCTGCTCCGGGTGCTGCTCGCGCCGCTGGACGCCTAAACCGACATATGTAGGTTAACTGGACTCTTCGGCGGCGGCGAGCCACTCATCTTCCAGCCGCCCCTTTTCCTCTTGAACGCCTCGTAGTTGAGCCCCGAGCTCGGTCAGTGCGACGTAGTCGCTGGCGTTCGCGGTCAGTTCCGCGGTCAGTTCGGCTTCCCGGGTCGTCAGCCGCTCGAGTTGCCGTTCCAGCCGCTGCATTTCCTTACGCGCGGCGCGCTGGGTGGCGGCCGAGCCCGGCTGAGGCCCGGCCGTCGCGGCGGACGGCCGACTGTCCGGGACGGCTGCCCCGGCGGTGCTGGCCCGGCGGCGGTCCAGGTACTCGTCCACCCCGCCGGGCAGGTAGCTGAGCCGGCCGTCGCCGAGCAGGGCCAGCACGTGGTCGGTGACCCGCTCCAGGAAGTACCGGTCGTGGCTGACCAGCACCAGCGAGCCGGGCCAGCCGTCCAGCAGGTCCTCCAGCTCGGTCAGCGTGTCCACGTCGAGGTCGTTGGTCGGCTCGTCCAGGAACAGCACGTTCGGCTCGGCGAGCAGGATGCGGAGCAGCTGGAGCCGGCGCCGTTCGCCGCCGGACAGCTCACCGGCGGGTGTCCACTGGGTGTCGCCGCGCAGCCCGAGCTGGTTCAGCAACTGGCTGGCGGCCGCGGCGCCCTGGGCCGAGTCGAGCGTGCCGCGCACCTCGGTGACCGCCTGCCGGGGGGTGAGCGCCGGGTCCAGCTCGGTGTCGCTCTGCCGCAAGTAGCCCAGGCGTACCGTCTTGCCCTGGGTGATCTCCCCGGAAATGCTGAGCCCGGCTGGTTCCGGAGAGTCGTCCCCCCTCGCCCGCGGCGGCCTGCCGCCGCTCGGCGCAGAGCGGCGACCGGGGGGCTCCGGGGGGTCGTCCCCCCTCGCCCGCGGCGGCCTGCCGCCGCTCGGCGCAGAGCGGCGACCGGGGGGCTCCGGGGGGTCGTCCCCCCGGGCTAGCAGAGTGAGCAGTGTGCTCTTGCCGCTGCCGTTGGCTCCCATCAGCCCGACCCGCTCGCCTGGTCCGAGCGGCCAGGTGACGTCGTTAAGCAAAATTCGGGGGCCGGCGGTGACGGTCACGTCGGTGGCCTCGATCACCGTCTTCCCGAGCCGGGCGGTGGCCTGCCGGGCGAGTTCCACGCCATCCCGGGGCGGTGGCTCGCCGGCGATGAGCGCGTTGGCCGCCTCGATCCGGAACCGGGGCTTGCTGGTCCGGGCGGGCGGCCCCCGGCGCAGCCAGGCCAGCTCCTTGCGCAGCAGGTTGCGCCGCCGCCGGTCGGTGGCCTCGGCGACCCGGGCCCGCTCGGCCCGGGCCAGCACGTACGCGGCGTAGCCACCGTCATAGGTATGCAGCTTCCCGTCGGCCAGCTCCCAGGTCCGGTTGCACACCGCGTCCAGGAACCACCGGTCGTGGGTCACCACGGCCAGCGCCTCGGGCCGCTGCACCAGGTGCCGGGCCAGCCAGTCGATGGCCTCGACGTCGAGGTGGTTGGTCGGCTCGTCGAGCAGCAGCAGGTCGTGCTGGCCGATCAGCACCGCGGCCAGCGCGACCCGGCGGGACTCCCCGCCGGACAGCTGGCTGGCCGGCGCGGTCAGGTCGATCCCGGGCAGCAGCGCCGCCAGCACCGAGCGGGTCCGCGGGTTCGCGGCCCAGACGTGCTCCGCCGTGTCACCCAGCACGACGCCGCGCACCGTCCCGGTCAGCTCGCTGCGCTGGGCCAGCGTGCCGGTCCGCAGATCCCGGGTGCGGGTGGCCCGGCCGCCGTCCAGCGGCTCCCAGCCGGCCAGCACGGCGAGCAGCGTGCTCTTGCCCGCGCCGTTGCGGCCGACAATGCCGATCCGGTCACCAGCCGCCACCCCGGCCGACACCCCGGCCAGCAGTGGCCGCTCGCCGTACGCCTTGACCGCGCGTTCCAGGTTGACCAGGTTCGCCAAGCCGGTCACCGCCGGTGGTCGGCGGCCGGGCTGAGCACGGTCGCGCCGGGCGCCGGGCCGGTCACGCTGACCACCGACCGGCACACGCCGGCGCTGGTCAGCGCGACGGCCAGATCCCGGGCGTGGGCCCCGTCCCGGGCCAGGTAGGCGCAGGTCGGCCCGGATCCGGAAACGATCGCGCCGAGCGCGCCGTGCTCCTGGCCCGCGGCCAGCGCCCGGCGCAGCCCGGGCAGCAGCGAAATCGCGGCCGGCTGCAGGTCGTTGACCAGCAGCGGGCCGACTTCGGCCGGGTCACCGCTGCGCAGCGCGGCCATCAGCGCGGTGCTCAGCTCGGGCGCGGGCCACGACCCGGCGATCAACTGCCCCGAGGCCGACGGCTCCGCAGCGGGCGCCCGCTTGCCGCTCGGCCGGCCGGCGCTCGGCCGGCCGGCGTGCGGCTGCTGGACGGCGCTGGCGCCGGCCGGCGGCTGGCCGCTATCGCTGGCCGGTGGCTGCTGAACAGCAGCGCTGGCGGGTGGCTGCTGGCCAGCAGCGCTGGCGGGTGGCTGCTGGCCGGCGGCAGCGCCGGACCGATCGCGCAGCTGCGCGGCCCGCAGCCGGTCGCAGGCCGCGTACACCGCGGCGGTGGACAGCTGTTCGGCGGCGAACGCGAGTACCCAGTGATAGGTGCCGGAGACCAGGGCCGGGGTGACCTGGTCGCCCCGGCCCAGGCCGATCGCGGTGCCGCCGAGCAGCGCGAAGGCCACGTCGCTGCCGACCCGCCCGGCCACCTCGGCCAGTTCCTGCTGGCTCAGCCCGATGCCCCACAGCTCGTTGCAGGCGACCAGGGCAGCGGCGGCGTCGGCGCTGCCGCCGGCCAGCCCGGCGGCGACCGGGATCCGCTTCCTGATCTCGATGGCCACCCCAGGCTCGTCGCGGCAGCCAGCCCCAACCGCGTCGGTCAGCGCGGCGACCGCCCGGGCAGCCAGGTTGCCCCGGCCGAGCGGGACGCTGGCCGCACCTTCGCCGCTGACCCGCACGCTGTCGGATTCCGCCGCCGCGACGGTGATCTCGTCGAACAGAGCCAGGGCATGGAACACCGTCACCAGGTCGTGGTAACCGTCAGCGCGTGGCGGCCCCACCGAGAGCTGGAGATTCACCTTCGCGGGCACCCGCGCAGTCACAGCGGTCACGATGATCTGATCGTAGCGGCCGTGGACTGCCCAGCTGACCACGACCTTGACCTTCAGCCCAGAGCCATAGTGACGGCGTGCGACGGTAACACCGGCGCGCGCAGAAGTGGACGGTGGCGAGCAACGGCACCATCCAGATCAACGGCGGCTGCCTGGACATCACCGGCGCCAACTACTCCGACGGCACGCTGATCGAGTGGTGGAGCTGCAACGGCGGCGCCAACCAGCAGTGGTCGCTGCCGTAGCACGGCCTAATTCATCAGCGCGGTGAGTTTGCGGTCACCGGCGGCCGCAAAACTCACCGCGCTAACAAGATCACCGCGTCCGGACCGCCGCTATGCGGGCGAAGTCGGCTACGGTGAGCGACTCGCCGCGGGCACCGGGGTCCACCCCGGCCGCGCGCAGGATCCGCTCCGCGTCCGCGGCTGACCCGGCCCACCGGGCCAGCGCGGCGCGGAGCGTCTTGCGCCGCTGCGCGAACGCGGCGTCCACGACGGCGAACACGTCCTCCCGGGGCACATCAGCCACCGGCGGCTCACGCCGGGTGAACGCGACCAGCCCCGAATCCACGTTCGGCACTGGCCAGAACACGGTGCGCGGCACCGGGCCGGCCCGCCGGGCCGCCGCGTACCAGGCCAGCTTGACCGAGGGCACCCCGTAGACCCGGCTGCCCGGGCCGGCCGTCATCCGGTCGGCCACTTCGGCCTGCACCATGACCAGTCCCTTGCGCAGCGACGGCAGCGTGGCCAGCAGGTGCAGCACGACCGGCACGGCCACGTTGTACGGCAAGTTAGCCACCAGCGCCGTAGGCGCCTGACCGGGCAGGCCGGTGATCCGGAGAGCGTCGGCCGTCAGCACGTGCAGGCGTTCAGCAAAAGAAGGGGTGTGGTGGTGGACGGTGCGTGGCAGCTCGGCGGCCAGCAGCGGATCGACCTCGACCGCGGTCACCTGGCGCGCGGCCGGCAGCAGGGCCAGGGTGAGCGAGCCGAAGCCGGGGCCGACCTCCAGCACGACGTCGTCCGGAGTCAGCTCGGCCAGCGTGACGATGCGGCGGACCGTGCCGGGGTCGGTGACGAAGTTCTGGCCGAGGCGCTTGGACGGGCGGATGCCCAGCCGGGACGCGATCCCCCGGATCTCGGCTGGACCGAGCAGGTCCCCCATCACCAGGGGCCGAAGACGCGCTGGCCGGTCGCCTGCAGGATGGCGCACAGCTCGGCCACGTCGAGTTCCTTGATCTCGGCCAGCGCGCGGATGGTGTGCGCGGCCTGGGCGGGTGAGTTCGACCTGCCCCGGTTGGGCACCGGGGTGAGGAACGGCGCGTCGGTCTCGGCCAGCAGCTGGCCGGGCGGCGTCAGCGCGGCCGCCGCGCGGAGCTGCGGCGCGTTGGCGAACGTCAGCACGCCCGCGAAGCTGAGCAGGTAGCCGGCCGCCACGCAGCGCTTGGCCAGCTCGGCGTCGCCGGAGAAGCAGTGGAAGATCACGGTTTCCGGTGGCCCTTCCTCGGCCAGGATGCGCAGGATGTCTTCGTGCGCGTCCCGGTCGTGGATCATCAGCGGCTTGGCCACCTGCTTGGCCAGCGCGATGTGCGCGCGGAACCAGTCCTGTTGCACGTCGTGCGGCGCGTCGTCCCAGTAATAATCCAGCCCGGTCTCGCCCACCGCCCGCACCTGTGGAAGCGCGGCCAGCTCAGCCAGTTCCTGCATAACGCCAGCACGTTGCCGGTCGCCGCCCGCGGCCCGCGCGGTCTCGTTGGGGTGGATGGCGAGCGCCGCGTAGACCGGGTCGTGGCCGGCGGCGGTGGTCACCGCCGAGTAGCAGGACGGCAGGTCGGTGCCCACCGTGACCACCCGGGTGATGCCGGCCGCGGCCGCCTGGGCCAGCACGTCGGCGACCGGGCCGAGCACCAGGTCCAGGTGGCAGTGCGCGTCGAACGCGCTGGCCGGCAGCGGCGGTGGGTCGGCGGCGGGCGGCCGCCCGTACTGGTCGCGGGCCGGGGTGGTCACAGTGCTTGCCTGGTCGTTCGCGCCATCCGGCAGAAACCCGTGCTCCAGCCGCTCGCACGGGCCTCACGGCCCGTGCTCGCTAGCCGGAGCCGGATGGCACTCACCGGTATGGCCCGGTCACTGCTGCCCCAGCCGGGCCAGTTCCTCCTCCACGATGGACGGGTCCAGCTTGGTGAACAGCGGCACCGGCGGGCTCAGCGCCGTGCCCGGTTTGACCGGCTGGGACTCCCAGCGGGCGGCCGTGTCGTAGTCGCCGGTGATGACCGGGTAGGACGGGCCGCCATCCTGGTCCACCTCCTCGATCCGGGGCGTGCCGGACCACTCCCCCTCGCCGCCCAGCATCCGGTACACCTTGCCCGACGACTCCGGCAGGAACGGCGTGAGCAGCGTCTTCGCGTCGTCCACCAGCTGCAGCACGACGTGCAGCACGGTGCGCATCCGCTCCGGATCCGACTCGCGCAGCTTCCACGGCGCCTGGTCGGACATGTACTTGTTCGCCTCGGCCACCACGCGCATCGCCTCGTTCACCCCGGCCTTGAACCGGGACCGGGACAGCGCGGCGCCGACCTGGCCGAACGCCTGCCGGGACCGCTCCAGCACGTCCCGGTCCCACTCGGTCAGGTGGCCGGGCTCCGGGATCGAGCCGATGTTGCGGGCGGCGAACGACACCGACCGGTTGACCAGGTTGCCCCAGGTGGCGACCAGCTCGTCGTTGTTGCGCCGGAGGAACTCGCTCCAGGTGAAGTCGGTGTCCTGGTTCTCCGGGCCGGCCACCGCCACGTAGTAGCGCAGCGCGTCCACGTCGTAGCGGGCCAGGAAGTCCCGGACGTAGATGACCACCGCGCGGGACGAGGAGAACTTCCGTCCCTCCATGGTCAGGTACTCGCTGGACACCACCTCGGTGGGCACGTTCAGCGCGCCGAGCTCACCGGCGGTGCCGTCCTTCGCGCCCTGGCCGGAGTAGCCGAACAGCATGGCCGGCCAGATCTCGGAGTGGAAGACGATGTTGTCCTTGCCCATGAAGTAGTAGGACTCCGCCTCCGGGGACTGCCACCAGGCGCGCCACTCGTCCGGGCCGGCGCCGTACCGCCTGGCCCACTCGATGGACGCGGACAGGTAGCCGATGACCGCGTCGAACCAGACGTAGATCCGCTTGTCCGGGCGGTCCCGCCAGCCGTCCAGCGGGACCGGGACGCCCCAGTCCAGGTCCCGGGTGATGGCCCGGGGGCGCAGCTCGTCCAGCAGGTTGAGGGAGAAGTTGAGCACGTTCGGCCGCCACTGGCCCTGCTTGCTCTGCAGCCACTTGCCGAGCACCTCGGTGAACGCGGGCAGGTCGAGGAAGTACTGCTCGGTCTCGACGAACCTGGGCGCCTCCCCGTTGATCTTGGAGCGGGGATCGATCAGGTCCACCGGGTCGAGCTGGTTGCCGCAGTTGTCGCACTGGTCACCGCGGGCGTGCTCATAGCCGCAGATCGGGCAGGTGCCCTCGATGTACCGGTCGGGCAGGGTGCGGCCGGTGGACGGGGAGATCGCGCCCAGCGTGGTCTGCGGGAAGATGTAGCCGTTCCTGAGCAGGCCGAGGAACATCTCCTGGGCCACCGCATAGTGGTTGCCCGTCGTGGTCCGGGTGAACAGGTCATAGGACAGGCCGAGCGAGCGCAGGTCCTCCGCGATCACCCGGTTGTACCGGTCGGCCAGCTCGCGTGCGGTCACGCCCTCGGCGTCCGCGGCGACCTGGATCGGGGTGCCGTGCTCGTCGGTGCCGCTGACCATCAGCACCCGGTTGCCCGCCATCCGCTGGTACCGGCTGAACATGTCGGACGGCAGGCCGAAGCCGGAGACATGGCCGATGTGCCGGGGGCCGTTCGCGTAGGGCCAGGCCGGCGCGGTGAGAATGTGACGGGTCGCAGCGGACATGGTCACAGCCTAGGGGCAGCCTGGATGCGGCCGAACGGATTACCTGGAGTCCGGGCCCCTGTCGCCGGGGTCTTGGCCGCGGCGGGCGGCTAGCACGGCGTCGTAGACCTCGGCCCGGCGCAGCCCGGACTCCTGGGCGACCGCGGCGATGGCGGCGTTGCGCGGCTGGCCGGCCACGATCCGCCGGCCCGCTTCCTCGGCCGCCTCCGCGGCGGTCCGGGTGGGCGCGCCCGCCTTGCTGCCTGCCGCCGCCGCGCCGCCGATGACCAGAGTGACCTCGCCCAGCACGCCGTCCGCGGCCCAGGCGGCGAGTTCGGCCAGGGTGCCGCGGCGCACTTCCTCGTGGGTCTTGGTCAGCTCCCGGCAGACCACCGCGGGGCGGTCCGGCCCGAACGCTGCGGCGACGCCGGCCAGGGTGGTGGCCAGCCTGCGCGGCGACTCGAAGAACACCATCGTGCGCGGCTCGCGGGCCAGTTCGGTGAACCGCTGAGCCCGCTCGCGGGGCTTGCGCGGCGGGAAGCCCTCGAAGCAGAACCGGTCGGTAGGCAGCCCGGACACGGCCAGCGCGGCGATCACCGCCGACGGCCCGGGCAATACGGTCACCGTGGCCCCGGCCGCGGCCGCCGCGGCGACCAGCCGGTAGCCGGGATCGCTGATCACCGGCATGCCCGCGTCGGTGACCAGCAGCACGTCCTGGCCGTCGAGCAGGGTCCGGACCAGGCGCGGCTCGCGGCTGCGCTCGACCGCGTCGTAGTAGGAGATGATCTTCCCCATTGGTGTCACGCCCAGCTGGGCGGCCAGCTTGCGCACCCGGCGGGTGTCCTCGGCCGCGATCACCGGCGCGCTGGCCAGCGCCTGGGCGAGCAGCGGGGACGCGTCCCCGGGCCGGCCGATGGGCACGGCGGCCACGGTCAGCGTGCCGGTGCTGGCACCGGTACCTGTACCGGTGCTTGGGCCGGCGCTTGGGCCGGCGCTTGGGCCGGTGAGGGCGCGGGAGCCTGGGCCGGTGCCGATGTCGCTGCTGTTCATGCCGGGGACAACGTTACGTGCGGACTGGCCGCCCGGTGACCCGGCTGGCAGGGCCGCCGTGACGATACGTCGTGATCTGCCTCACCAGATGGCGCCCGGCACCCATACCATGTGACCGATGATTGGATCCCCGGCGGCCGCCGAGCCGGTCGCCGCTACCGCCCCACTGGCGTCCACGCTACGCGCCCGGCTGCTACCCGCCATGCCCGGTAGCGAGTTCTGGGGCTGGGCCGGGCCGATTCTGGTCACCTTGTTCGGCGCGTTCCTCCGGTTCAACAACCTGAGCACGCCGAAGGCCGTGATGTTCGACGAGACCTACTACGCGCCGGACGCGCTCGGCATCCTGCGCTTCGGCGTCGAGCACAACTACATCGCCGGGCGTAACGCGCTGCTCGTCCACGGCGACCCGCATATTTTCAGCCACGGCGGCGAATTCGTCGTGCACCCGCCGCTGGGCAAGCTGTTCATCGCGTTCGGTGAGTGGACGTTCGGGCTGAACCCGTTCGGCTGGCGGTTCGCCACCGCACTGATCGGGACGCTGGCCATCCTGCTGCTGGCCCGGATCACCCGGCGGATGACCAGGTTGACCCTGCTCGGCTGCGTGGCGGGCCTGCTGTTGGCGCTGGACGGGCTCGAGTTCGTGATGAGCCGGACCGCGCTGCTGGACATCTTCCTGATGTTCTGGGTGCTGGCCGCGTTCGGCTGCCTGGTGGTGGACCGCGACCTGACCCGGGACCGGCTGGCCGCGGCGGCCGAGGAGTCCCCGGGCGGGTTCACCGCACCCCGGGTCTGGGTCAGCCGGTGGCGGATCGGCGCCGGGGTGTGCATCGGGCTGGCCCTGGCCTCCAAGTGGGACGCGGTCTGGTTCGTGCTCGGCCTGGCTGCCCTGGTCATCGCGTGGGATTGCGGCGCGCGCCGGGCGGCGGCCCTGCCCGGCGGGCTGGTTGCGGCGCTGAAGCAGAACCGCTGGCTGCCCGCCTGGTTCGGCCTGCTGCCGATCGCCGTGTACCTGGTCACCTGGTCGGGCTGGTTTTTCACCAACTCCGGCTACGACCGGCAGTGGGCCGCGTCGAACGGCATCCACACCCCGGTGATCGCCGCGATGGCCTCGTTCCTGGAGTACCAGAAGCAGATCCTGCAGTTCCACCTGGGCCTGACCACGCATCACCCGTACCAGTCACAGCCGTGGACCTGGCTGGTGATGAGCCTGCCGGTGGCGTTCTTCTGGGCCTGCCCGGCGGGCGGCGGCAAGGGCGCCTGCGCGTCCGGCAACGCGCAGGAAGTGCTGGCTATCGGCACGCCGCTGATCTGGTGGGCGTCCATCGCCACGCTGATCCTCTGCGTTGCCTGGTGGCTGACCCGCCGCGACTGGCGGGCCGGCGCGGTGCTGCTCTGCGTGGCGGTGGGCTGGCTGCCCTGGTTCTGGTTCGCGGTGCACGACCACCGGACCGAGTTCCTCTTCTACGCGCTGGAGTTCGAGCCGTTCCTGATCATCTCGATCACGCTCTGCCTGGGGTTGATCATCGGGTCGGCCCGGGCGTCCACCACCCGGCGCACGGTAGGCGCCGCGGTGGCCGGGGCGTATCTGCTCGGGGTGCTGCTGAACTTCGCCTACCTGTACCCGATCATCGCGGGCCAGATCATCTCGTACCCGGACTGGCTATCGCACATGTGGTATCACGGCTGGATCTAGCACCACAGACGAGGCACGGCTGTACCACCAGTCACACCAGCCACTCTGCCCCAACGCTCATGACTACCCCATCGGCCAGCAGTCGTGATCATGACTTAGGTGGGGGTTCTAGTACTACCCAAGGCCATGATCACGATACGAGGGGTGATCGGCGGCGAGCAGCTCGGGGAGCGGGACCGGGAGGCGCTCCATTTCCCGTGGCTCGAACTTGATCAGGCCGCCGGCGTAGACCCGGCCCTCGCCGGTGGTAACGGATCGGCTCAGGTAGCTGGCCAGCGCGTCGAGCAGCGGGGACGGCAGCGGCTCGCGCGGGTAGAGTCCATGCGCGATGTTGAGGAACCGGGCCCCGGCCAGGTTGCGCACGAAGGCGGGCGGCCGCCGGGCCATGTAGCTGGCCAGGATGGGTGGCGGTTCGGCCAGCCGGACCCGCCACCATGGGCTGCGGTGCCGGGCCACGTAGCTGTCGGCGGCCCCGGCCGCATCCGCCGCGCGAAGGAAGCAGGCCACTGCAGCCTGCTCGGCGGCGGTCAGTTCGGCCAGGTCGGCGGGCAGGTCGATGACCCGGCGCAACGCGGCGCCCGGCGGCAGCACGGCGCCCGCCGCGAACAGTTCGCGCGCCCTGGTCACCGCGGCGAACTGGAAGCGGACCGGGATCAGGGGTTGCGGGCCGGCCCTGACCCACACCGCGTTGGCCCCGGTCACCTGGCCCCGGTGCACCCGGCACAGCTCACCGAGTTCGATGTGCCCGGCGGGCAGGCCGTGGCTGGCCCGGCCGCTGGCCCGGGCCTCGCTGGGACGGCCCGACCTGGCCGCCGTGCCCGGCAAGCCGACCGTGCCCGGCAAGCCGACCGTGCCCGGCAAGCCGACCGTGCCCGGCAAGCCGACCGTGCCCGGCAAGCCGACGGCGGCCGGCTCGCGTGCGGTCGCGCGGAGCAACGGGCCCCAGCGTGCCGCGCCCCGTAGCGCCTGGACCGGTACCGGCGTGCCACCAGCCAGCGAACCGAGCTCGGCCGGGCTGGCCACCCGGGCCAGCCGGATTGCGCGGGCGGCCTGGACTGGGCGGAAGCAGGTGATAGCCGAGGTAGCTATCGCGTCCGCGAACACCGGCACGGCCGGCTCGACCAGGTGCACCGACTCGCCGCCGAGCACGCCGAGCAACAGGTCACGAACCAGGTGGCCGTAGTTCACATCCAGCCACTCGGCTGCGGTGATCAGCGCGCCCAGGTCCCCGGGCCGGGCCTGCCGCGCGGTGGCCAGGAAGAAGTGGACATGCAGCCCGGCGAGCCCGCTGGCGGGCAGGCCGTACCGGGCCGCGGCGCGGTGCAGCCAGTCCTTCCAGGCCGGCGCGATCTGGTGATGCCGCACATACGGCGGGTTGCCCAGGAACAGCGTTGGCCCACCGCAGGGCGGCAGCGTCACCGCCCGGTAGTCATGCGGGATGATCCGGGATCGCGCGGCCAGCCCGGCCGCGGCCAGGCTGGCCCGGCCGACGATGGCGGCCAGCGGGTCGATCTCCACCCCGACCAGCTCGGCCTCGGGCCACCGGCGTCCGGCCGCGATGAGGAACCGGGCCGATCCGGTACCCGGGTCGACCACCCGGGCCGGCCGGCATCCGGTGCCCGCCGCCCAGGCGATCATGCTCTCGATGATTATCGGCGGGGTGAACGTCTGGCCGAGCGGCCGCCGCCGGGCCGGCCTCCGCAGCGCGCAGAACGCGTCGCCCAGCGGATCGCCGCCACACCGGACCTCAGCCCGGGCCGCGTCGGCATCGAACCCCAGCGCGGCGAGCCCGGCGCCCGCAGCCAGCCGGGCCTGCGCCACCAGTTGCCGCTCGGCAGCCGACCAGCCCATCACCGTGGCCGCGCCCAGGCCCTCGGCCGCTGCCACCAGAGCCAGCTCGCCACCGGCCTCTTCACCGGAAACGCGCTGGTCAGAGGGCGCCCGGGTCATACCGCCGGCCGACCCATCCGGCCGCTGCCGTGGCACCGAATCATTACTGTGCGCACCTGTGTTGCTCGCAGCCCATCTTCAGGAATCGTTCAGGTTGACCCGCTAAAAATGAAGTGCGAACCAGCGGGGGAAAAAATGTGACCCGTGTCACCGAGCCGAGTGAGCGTTCTCATCCGTCTCTAGAGTTGACAGGGTAACGATCGAGTGGAGCAGCCGATGGCGACTAGCGAAGACGCGCCGGACCGGAACGAGCGGTTCGAACAGGACGTCGTGCCGTTCCTCGGTCAGCTGTACCCCGCTGCGCTCCGGATGACCCGCAACCCCACCGACGCGGAGGACCTGGTCCAGGAGACTTCGGCCAAGGCCTACGCCGCGTTTCATCAGTTCCGCCCCGGTACCAATCTCAAGGCGTGGCTGCACCGCATCCTGGCCAACACGTTCATCAACACCTACCGCAAGCGCCGCCGGGAGCCACGGCAGGCGTCCAGCGGTGACTTCCAGGAGTGGCAGCTGCCCGCCGACCCGCTGGCCGCACAGGCCCGCTCGGCCGAGGCGGAAGCACTCGACCGGCTGGCTGACTCCGAGATCCTGCGCGCGCTCCGTGACCTGCCCGAAGAGTTTCGCGTGGCGGTATACCTGGCGGACATCGAGGGCTATGCGTACAAGGAAATCGCGGAGATCATGGGCACGCCGATCGGCACCGTGATGTCCCGGCTGCACCGCGGCCGTGGGCGGCTGCGGGACAAGCTGGCGGCCTACGGCCCCGGCAAGGGCCCCGGCTTCGCCACCGGCTGAGGCCACAACCCGGACGCCACCGGCCCTGCCCGCCTGAGCTCAGGCGCTGATCCCAGCCGCTTAGCCCGGTCCAGCGCTGCTACCAGGCCGCCCCCGGGCTGGGCGCACGCTCCCAGCCCAGCGCGGCCGGGTCATACACCCGCTCGACGTAGATCTGGTGCCACAGCGAGAACACCAGCAGCACCCAGATGTGCCGCCAGCTGACCTCGGCATCGCCGGCCCGGAACCGTTCCAGCAGGCCGAGCGCGGCCTGGCGGTCGATCCACTGGTCGGTGCGGGCCTCGCGGAGCAGCCGCTCCGCGTAGCCGTACATCTCGCCCTTCAGCCAGAACCCGATCGGCACCGGGAAGCCCAGCTTGGCCCGCTCCGCGGCGGCTTGCGGCAGCACCGAGCTCATCGCCTGGCGCAACGCCAGTTTCGTGGTCCCAGCCGCGATCTTCTCGTCACGGGCCAGCCGGGAAGCCACCCTCATCACCTCGCGGTCCAGGAACGGCACCCGCAGCTCCAGGCTGTGCGCCATCGTCATCCGGTCCGCCTTGACCAGGATGTCGCCGTGCAGCCAGGTGTTGATGTCCACTAGCTGCATGGTGGACGTGTCGTCCAGGCCCGACTCGGCGGCCTGCTGGTAGACCGGCGCGGTGACCGCATAGGCGCTGGACGCCGCCGTGGCCGGCGGCCGGGCAACCAGGTCGATCTGCGGCCCGGCGAACACATGCGCGTTGCCGATGTAACGCTCCCGCAGCGGGGTCGAGGTCCGCTCCAGGAACCCCTTCCCCTTGACCCCGGCCGGCATCATCGAGGCGGCCCGTTTCAGCGGCATCCGGGCCAGTTCAGGCAGCTTCTCCCCGGCCCGGACCACGCCCGGCTGGTGGTAGATCGCGTACCCGCCGAACAGCTCGTCCGAGCCCTCCCCGGACAGCACCACCTTGACGTGCTTGCTGGCCTCCCGGGCCACGAACCACAGCGGAACCGCCGCCGCGTCCGCCATCGGGTCGTCCAGATGCCAGATGATCCGGGGCAGGTGGGTGAAGAACTCCTCGGCGGTGATCACATACGGGATCGACTTCACCCCGAGTGCGGCCGCGGTCTCCTGCGCCCGGTCGATCTCGCTGTATCCCTCGCGCTCGAAGCCGACGGTGAAAGTCAGCAGGTCGGGACGGTGTTCGGCGGCCAGTGCGCAGATCGCCGCCGAGTCGATGCCGCCGGACAGGAAGGCGCCGAGCGGCGCGTCGCTGCGCAGGTGCACCGCGACCGAGTCACGCATGGCGGCCAGGATCGCTTCGGCGCTGCCCGGGCTGGGCGCTGGCGCCGGCCGCAGGTCGGCCCGCCAGTAGCGGTACACGTCCACGGTGCCGCCCGGCCGGGCGATGATCGCGTGCCCGGGCGGCAGCACCCGGATCGGCGGAGTCAGCGCGCCGGGCGGTGGCACGTACTGGAACGCCAGGTAGCGGCGCAGCGCATCGCCGTCGAGCCGGCTCAGCTCACCGGGACTGGCCAGGCATTTGCGTTCCGAAGCGAACCGGAGCAGCCGGCCGGTGCCGGTCGGCCCGGCCGCATCCCGGGCGTCCCCCGGGAACCTGGCCGCACCAGGCCCACCACCAGGCCCACCAGGCCCGAGCCCGCTCCCCGGCGCCCCGGTCCCGGGCAGGCTGGCCGCCGGACCCGCCGAGCCGCCGGCCCGCTGGCCCCGCCCGGCGGCATGGCGCCCACCGCCGCGCCCGGCCGGCGCAGCAGCCGCGGCAGGCCGCGCCGCCGCGCCGCCCGAGTGCTGGCCGCCCGGAGGCGGCGCGTCCCAGCTCCCCGCAGGCGGCGCGTCCCACGCCGGCGGCTGGGCCGGCCCCGCGCTCCGCTGGCCCGGCTGCTCAGCCGGGCCGCCCGCCCAGGCCGGCTGCGCGGCCGACCCACCAGGCCAGGCCGGCTGCTCAGGCGCCCCACCAGGCCAGGCCGGCTGCTGCACCTGGTCCCCAGGCCAACCTGGCTGCTGGGCGGCCTGGCCACCGGGCCAGCCCGCCTGCTCAGCCGCCCCGCCGGGCCAGCCCTGCTGGCCGGCCGCGGCCCCCCCGGCCCAGTCCTGCGCCGGGGCGGCCTCGGAGTCGATCGTGTAGTAGAACGGCTTGATGCCGAACTGGTCCCGGGCGCAGAACAGCTCCCGGGTCCAGGTGTCCCAGATGGCGAACGCGAACATGCCGCGCAGCCGGTGCACCACGTCCTTGCCCACCCGGGCGTACATCTCCAGCAGCACCTCGGAGTCCGAGGACGAGCGCAGCGCCACGCCCTGCTGCCGCAGCTCCTGGCCGAGCTCCAGGTAGTTGTAGATCTCGCCGTTGTAGACCATCCAGTACCGGCCGTCGGCGGACCGCATCGGCTGATGCCCGCCCGGCGACAGGTCAATGATGGCCAGCCGCCGGAAACCCAGCGCCACGTCAGGGTCGGTGTAGAACCCTTCGTCATCTGGGCCGCGGTGGCTGATCCGCTCGGTAGCGGCCTGCACCCAGCCCTGGTCCGGGTCGGCCTCAAGGGCGAGGGCCAGGCAGCCGACGATTCCGCACATGGATGTCCCCAACGAGAGTGTGGACGGGTCGTTTCGGGCCCGATCCTATGCGGCCAGGTGCCGCCCGCGTGGCCGGGCCGCCGAGCTGGGTACCGCAAAGCGGAGGAAAAACTCCCTGGCTGGGCGAGCGGGCCCCGCTCACTCTCCGCGCCACACCGGGGGCCTTTTTTCACCGAACGCCAGTGCCCCCTCCATGGCGTCGGCCGAGCCGAAGACGGGCCCGGCGATCAAGCCCTGCCGGGCGAAGGCCTCGCTGGCCGGCCAGTCCTGCGACTCGACGATGACCCGCTTGGTGGCGGCCAGCGCCAGCGGGGCGTTCTTGCTGATCTGGCCAGCCAGTTCGCGGGCCGCGGTGAGCGCCTCGCCGGCTGGCACCAGCCGGTTGATCAGCCCGGCCAGGTGTAGTTGGCCGGCGGCCATCCGCCGTCCGGTCAGTGCGATTTCCATAGCCAGGTGGTAAGGGAGCCGACGGGGCAGCCGGAGCAGGCCGCCCGCGGCCGCGACCAAGCCGCGGGTCACTTCGGGCAGGCCGAAGCAGGCGTCCTCGCTCGCCACGATCAGGTCGCAGGACAGCGCCACCTCGAAGCCGCCGGCCAGCGCGTAACCCTCGACCGCGGCGATGACCGGTTTGGCCGGCGGACGTTCCACGATCCCGGCGAAGCCGCGCCCGCCCGTCGTCGGGTCCTCTCCGGCCAGGAAGCCCTTGAGGTCCATCCCGGCGCAGAACGTGTTGCCCGCCCCGGTGAGCACGATCACCTGGACGTCTTTGCGCTCATCCAACTCATCGAGGGTGCCCGCCATGCTGGCCGCGACGGCTTGGTTGATGGCGTTGCGCGCCTGCGGCCGGTTGATCGTGACCACCGCGACCTGGCCGTCCACCGCGCACTGCACTACCCCAGAATTGTCTGATTCCGCGAAGTTCGTCACGGGATTACCTCTCTCAAGGGTTCTGGTAACGCATCTGCCATGGTGCCCGGCATCCCGCCGGCCTCGGTACTGGAATTCATTTCTCGTTCCCAACCGGCCATGTTCATGCAGCTAGGCGGCCGTTTGAAGGGAACGCTGACGGATCTGGCCGGACAGAACTGGCGGGTAGGTATGAATGATGATCGTTAGCCGGGGTAGTCTCCGATGCCGTGCAGGGGTCCGCGGCCCTCACTGGAGCCTTGGGCCGGGCTCTGAGGGTGAGTTTGTGCGTCTGCGGCTGTATTGCCGCAGCGCTTATTCTGGTCTCCCTTCTCGCCGGGCGGGCCTCAGCCGCAACAGATTCAGGTTCGCCGGGTTCTCCGGTGCCCTCGGGCAACGCCGCCGGGTCCGCGCTGTCCGGAGCGGCCGGGGGCGCCGTCCAGAGCCTGACCCCGCCCAGCCAGCCGTCATCCGGCTCGGCCCAATCCGTAACGCCGCCGCCCGCTTCGGCGCCCGCCACTTCGGCGCCCGCCACTTCGGCGCCGGCCAGCTCGTCGCAGTCCGCCGCCCCGGCGAACGCCCCAGCGCAGCCGCCGGCCACCGCCAGCGGCGCGGGTCAGGCCGCCAGTTCGCCGCCGACGGCCACGAGCGGCCTGGCCGGGGCCGTGAACAGCGTCACCGCGACCGTCAGCAGCGCGACCCAGGGCCTCGGCAGCAGCCACGGCCCGTCGGCCCAGACCCAGCCGGCCACGTCCCAGCCGACCGGAGCGCAGCCGACCGCGACGCCGCCCGCCGGTAGCCAGGCCGCCAGCCAGCCGACCGCTACAGCCCCGGCGTCCACGGTGGCCAGCGCCACCAGCACGGTCAGCCGCCTTACGGCGAGCGCCCCGTCGGCCGCGACCAGCGCCGCGTCCACCGTCACCGGCGCGGGGACCGGCAGCACCGGGACCACCCCGGCCCAGCCCGCCGCCAGCCCGGCCACCTCCGGGACGACCCCAGCCAGTTCGCCGTCCGGCCTGACCGGCACGACCGCCAGCTTCCCCCAGCCGACCGTGACCAACCCGGTCACCGCAGTCACCAAGACCACGCTTCCCGCCGCCACCGGCAGCACCGGGCCGGCCCTTCATGCGGTCACCAGCGCGGTCAGCGGCCTCACCGGAACCACCCACCCGAGTGGCACCGGGTCTACCGGCAGCACGCTCCCCGCCGCCACCGGCACGGTCAGCGGCCTCACCGGAAGCACGCTCCCGGCGGTCACGAGCACCGTGACCGGCGCCACCGGCACCGTCCTCCCGGCCGTCACCAGCACCGTCACCGGCCCCACCAAGTCCGTGATCCCCGCCGTCACGAGCACCGTGACCGGCGCCACCGGCACCGTCCTCCCGGCCGTCACCAGCACCGTCACCGGCCCCACCAAGTCCGTGATCCCGGCCGTCACCGGCAGCGTGACCGGCGTCACCAAGTCCGTCCTCCCCCCGGTCACCGGGACCGTCACCGGCGTCACCGGGTCCGTCCTCCCGCCGGCCACCGGCAGCGTCCTCCCGGCCGTCACCGGCGTCACCGGGTCCGTCCTCCCGCCGGCCACCGGCAGCGTCCTCCCAGCCGTCACCGGCGTCACCGGGTCCGTCCTCCCGCCGGCCACGGCAGCGTCCTCCCAGCCGTCACCGGCGTCACCGGGTCCGCTCCCGCCGGCCACCGGCAGCGTCCTCCCGGCCGTCACCGGCAGCGTCCTCCCGGCCGTCACCGGCATCACCAAGTCGGTGGTCCCCGCCGTCACCGGCACCCTGACCGGCGCTACCGGCAGCGCCCTCCCTGCGGTCACCGGGACCGTCACCGGCGCCACCGGCTCGGTCCTCCCGGCCGTCACGGGCACCGTCACCGGCGTCCCCGGGTCCGTCCTCCCGACGGTCACCGGCAGCGTCCTTCCCGTAGTCACTGGGACCGTCACCGGCACCACCGGCAGCGTCCTCCCGACCGTCACGGGCACCGTCACCGGCATCACCGGAGCGGGCCTCCCGGCCGTCACCGGGACCGTGACCGGCGCCACCGGCAGCGTCCTCCCGACGGTCACCAGCACAGTCACCGGGGTCACCACGGGCGTGCTGCCCGGCGTCACGAGCGCCGGGACTGGGAGCACTGGGACTGGGAGCACCGGCACGGTGGGCCCCACTCCGGCTATCCCGGCTGGGCCGAGTGGCTCAGGCGCATCGTCGGCGTTGCCCACCGGAACCGGGTCGGCGGCGGCCGCGCTCAGCGCCGGCCTGGCCGACCGTCTGCGTTCCGTGTCCGTCCCGCTGCGTGACGGCAGCAGCCCAGCGTCGCCGGTCTCGACGCTGCCCCGGCTGCCAGCCAGCCCGGGCGGCGGCACGGCCGGCAGCGGCGCGGCCGGCGGAACTGTCGGCGGGGGCAGCGGCGGCGGGCTACAGGCTGGCCTCAGCGCCGCGCTGATCAGCTTGCTCACCCTGATTCTGCTGCGGCTGGCCCGGCGGGCCGCCGCGAAGTCGATCTGGCGGTCTTACCTGCCCGAGGTACCGCCCGCGTAAGTCCTTTCCTTCCACACCGGCTCGTCCCTCCGGCGTCCGGACCTGCAGCGTTCGGCGCTGATCCCCTTGGAAGGAAAGTGAAAGCATCATGCGTACGTGGACTAAGTCCGCGTGCGTGATGCTCGCCTGGAGCATCCTGCCGATCGTCCTGATCTCGATTGGCAGCACGGGATCCGTGCATCCAGCCCACGCGAGCGCACGCACCGCAAGCAGTACCGAGGTCACCCTCACCAGCCTGCAGAGCGCCCCTGCGGCGCCAGCGACCGCGGCCAGGCCGCGGGTAATCAAGTACGTCGTGCACTACGGCGACACCCTGTCCAGCATCGCCGCCCGGTTCGCCGTGCACGGCGGCTGGCCGGCCCTGTATGCCGCCAACCGGCGGGCCGTCGGCCCGGACCCGAACACGATCCGCGCTGGCACTGTGCTCCGGCTGCCCAGCCGGACCCGGCCCGCCCACTACACGGTCGTGACCGGAGATACGCTGTCCAGCATCGCGGCCCGGCTGGTACTGCCTGGCGGCTGGCTGGCCCTGTACGAGGCCAACTGGCAGGCCATCGGCCCCAACCCGAACACTATCCATCCCGGCACCGTGCTCACCATCCCGGGCCTGGGCGCCTCGGCAGCGCCCGGTGGCAGGCCGAGCCCGGCGACCAAGCCAAGCCCGGCCACCCGGTCACACCTGGCGTCACCATCACCGACACCGGCCGGCAGCAGGCACCACGCCACGCCGAAGGGAATCCGGGCGCCGGACCGCAAGGGCATGCCGACCTGGCTCAAGGCCCTGCTCCTGGCCGCCGCCCTGCTGGTTGGACTGACCTTCCTGGCTGAGGCGCTGATGGTGACGCTGCGCCGCCAGCACGCCGCGCAGGACGCTGCCGCGGGACCCCCAGTTGCACCTGGCTGGCAGCCGGACGCGGTACCGCCGAGCCCGGAACGGCCCGCTATCATCCTCGCCGACCACGACCGCCTGGTAGTGACGTGCGACAAGCAGGCGGCCCGGGTCTTCGTGCTGCGGCCTCCTGGTGCGGATCCCCGGTCTATCCTGCGGGTCGCCCGGCTAGTGCTGCCGGAGGGCCCATACAGCGAACTGGCCAAGCAGCTCGGGGTATCGGCCGTCGGGTCGGTGGAGTAGCGGTGCGCGGGCAACTGGGCCGGGCTGGACGCCTGGCCCAGCCGGCGCGACCCCAGCAGCCGGCGCGACCCCAGCAGCCGGCGCGATCCCAGCAGCCGGCGCGATCCCAGCGGGCGGCGCCCCGGCGGGCGGCGTGGCCCCGGCGGGCGGCCGGTCCGCGGCCGCCCGGCACGGTGCTAGCGGTCGGTCGGCTCCGCCCCGGGCCGGTGGCGCAGCGACTCGACGAGCGCGGCCACGTGCCGCCGGTCCTCGGGAGTCAGCTCGTCGATGCTGGCGATGAGGAGCTCCCGCTCCTGGTCGCCTGGCTCGGCCGGGCTGACCAGGACGTCGTCGTAGTAGTGCAGTCCAGTGGATTCCGCCGCGGCGGCGCGGATCGCGGCGACAGGGAGGTCGAGGCCCCGGGCGAGTCCGTCCAGCGTGGCTGGGCGGGGTGGCCGGGCCAGATTCCGGGTCATCGCCAGCGTGTAAACGGTGGACCGGGGCAGACCGCCGCGCCGGGCCACGTCGCCGTAGGAAAAGCCGCGTTCGCGCAGCCGGTCCAGGATCAGGCGCTGCAGAGGGTTGATGCCAGACTGCTCCATCGCTGTGTCGGCCATGCGCGGGCGGCCCTGAGCGGGACCGTGCTCGTCCCCTACCGCATCCGCCGCCATGACCAGCCTAGCCGTCTCTGTCCGTCAGATTTCGGCCGTGAGCCGCAGTTCTTGCCCTACTCACCGGTAAAGATTACTGTACGGTCATGGCCGAACGATATGTACGGCAGAGAGCGTACATCAGATTCATCCAGAGCTGCTACGGCAACACGGCGCAGTCCAGCCTGGCGAACGTGGCCGCCGGCAACGGCAGCCTGGACAACCTCCACAGCCTCGGCTCGGGCAGCGTCGGCCGGTAGCCGTCGGGCCCGAACCGGATACACCCCGCTGTGCAATTCGGAGGGGAATGGCGCAGTGGGAGGGAGGGGCCGCCTGGGGCACCGGGCGGCCCTTTCCCTGTGTCTGGGAGGAGCAGCGGCCTGGCCATGGCTACCAGGCACGAGCCCGGCTCGCATGCGACGGCCGTGCCATCCCCGGCGCTGGCCGCCACCTGGACCGCGTAAGGCCAGTTCCACGGCTGGTGAGCCGGACGGCTACTTGGGCTGGAAGCGGATCCCGCCGTCGAACCGGATGACCTCGGCGTTCATATAGTCGTTCTCGATCAGCGCCTGGGCCAGCTGGGCGAATTCGTCGCTGGTTCCCATTCGCTTCGGGAACACCACGGGCGCGGCCAGCTTGGCCTTCCACTCGTCGCTGGTCGGGCCGGTCCCGTAGATCGGGGTGTCGATGATGCCCGGGCAGATCGTGTTCACCCGCACGCCGATGGCGGCCAGGTCGCGGGCGGCCGGCACGGTCATCCCAATGATCCCGCCCTTGGAAGCGGAGTAGGCGATCTGGCCGGTCTGCCCCTCCAGGCCCGCCACCGACGCGGTGTTGATGACCACGCCGCGCTGGTTGTCCGCGTCGGCGGGCTCGGTTTGCGCGATGGCCGCGCTGGCGATCCGCATCAGGTTGAACGTGCCGATCAGGTTGATGTCGATGACTTTGCGGAACGAAGCAAGATCGTGTGGGGTCCCGTCCCGGCCGACGGTCCGCGCGGCCCAGCCGATGCCAGCGCAGTTCACCACGATCCGCAGCGGCACGCCCTGCGAGGTGGCCGCCTGCACCGCCGCGGTGACCGAGTTCTCGTCGGCCACGTCGGTCTTCACGAACAGGCCGCCGGTAGCCTCGGCCACCGCGTTGCCCTGTTCTTCGTTGAGGTCGGCGACGACCGGCTTGACGCCCGCGGCCGCGAGCCTGCGGGCCACTGCCGCGCCAAGGCCGCTGGCCGCACCGGAGATGATCGCTGCGGTTCCGTTCAGTTCCATGGCCGGGAGCATACTTCGCGCCGTCCCGCGGTAACCGAACGGGGTTCGGAGTGACCAAGGGGCCGGCCGTCCTGACGATATGTCGGTACCTCCGTCTACCATCGTGATCGTTGGCACTCGCCTGCGGAGCGGGCGAGGGTGGGCGGGCCAGCGGCAGATAGAGGAGCAGTCGGTGACGAAATTCCGGGCCAATCCGTGGGCGGTCCTGCTGGTCGTGTCCCTTGGGTTCTTCATGACCTTGCTGGACCTGACGATCGTGAACATCGCGATCCCGAACATGATCACCAGACTGCATGCCTCGCTGGACGACATCCTCTGGGTCATCAACGCCTACGCGCTGGTGCTCGCGGTCCTGGTGATCACGGCGGGGCGGCTCGGTGACCTGATCGGCCCGCGGATCATGTTCGCCCTCGGCATCAGCGTGTTCACCGCCGCGTCCGCCGCGTGCGGCCTGGCCCCGAGCGCGGGCTGGCTGATCGGATTCCGCGCTCTCCAGGGGCTGGGCGCCGCCATGCTGATGCCGCAGACGCTGACCATCATCACGAACACGTTCCCGGCCGACCGGCGCGGTGCCGCGTTCGGCGTCTGGGGTGCGGTGGCCGGGGTGGCCACCATCGCCGGGCCGACGCTCGGCGGCCTGCTGGTGACGGCGTTCGACTGGCGCTGGATCTTCTTCGTCAACCTGCCGTTCGGCGTGGCCTGCCTGGCGCTGACCTTCTTCATCATTCCCGACCTGCGGCCCGGCCGGCGGCACCGGATCGACGTGCCCGGCGTGGTGCTGGCCAGCGCGGCCCTGCTGGCCATCTGCTACGGACTGGTCGAGGGACAGAAGTACAACTGGGGGAAGATCACCGGGTTCATCAGCATCCCGCTGGTGTTCCTGGTCGGCGGGGTGCTGCTGGCCGGGTTCCTGCTGCTGCAGTGGCGGACCCAGGACCGCGAGCCACTGGTGCCGTTCGCGCTGTTCCGGGACCGGAACTACTCGGTGGTGAACTGGGTGTCCGGCACGCTGTCCATCGGCATGATGGGCATCTTCCTGCCGTTCACCATCTACCTGCAGTCGGTGCTCGGCTTCTCGGCGCTAAAGGCGGGCCTGGCCATGGCGCCGGCCTCGGTGCTGTCGATGTTCATCGCCCCGGTGGCCGGCCGGTTCACCGACCGGATCGGCGGCAAGTACATCCTGATGTCCGGGCTGGTGCTGTTCGCCGCCGGGATGGGCTGGGTGGCGCTGCAGGCCACCACCACCTCGGCCTGGTACGCGTTCCTCCCCGCGCTGATCGTGGCCGGTATCGGGATGGGCTGCATCTTCGCGCCGATGGTGACGGTGGCCATGCGGAACATCGACCCGCGGATGGCCGGTGCCGCCTCCGGAGTGCTGAACACGGTCCGGCAATGCGGGCTGGTGATCGGCACCGCGGCGGTGGGTGCGCTCCTGCAGAACCGGCTGGTCTCGGCGATGCACGCGCAGGCCGTCACCCGCTCCGCCGCACTGCCCGCCCGGGTGCGCGGCCCGTTCATCGCCCAGATCCAGCATTCGGCCAGCAGCGGCATCCAGGTCGGCGCGGGCCAGAACGGCGGCAGTTCGGCGTTGCCCGGGCTGCCCGCCCGGCTGGTCGCCGAACTGGCGCGGATCGGCCACGACGTGTTCACATTTGGTTACGTCACGGCCATGCGCTCGACCATGCTGTTCCCGGTCATCCTGCTGGCCATCGGCGCACTCAGCTGCCTGCTGCTCAGGGAAGGGCGCAAGACGGCTGAGGATGTCGTGCCCGACCTGCCCACGGGTGAGCGCACCCGCGCCTGAGCTGGGCTTGGGCGGCCCCGGTTAGCTCGCGGGCTCGAAGACCGCGGGCGACCACAGGCCGGGCAGTTCCTCCGGGTCGGGGTCGAACGGGAACCGCGCGGCGAACGCGGGCTCCAGGTCCGTGATCCAGGTGGCGTCCGGGTTGTACCGGGCGAAGAACGGCTTGCCGACCAGGCTCGGGTCGCGCGCCTGGATCATGTGCAGGACATACACCTGCTGACCGGCGACCTCAGCGATGCCGTCGATGCACACTTTGCCCGGGGTGGCCGACATGGACGGCCCGCGCACCGTCCGGCACAGCCCGGACACCTGCCGGTAAGCCCGGCGGAAGATACGGTAACCGCGGGGCAGCGGGACCGCGAAGTAGTCCTGCGGCCCGGTGTCCCGCTCCACGAACATGTAGTACGGCACCATGCCGAGGCGGAGCTGGGCCCGCCACATCGCGGCCCAGGTCACCGGGTCGTCGTTGATCGTCCTGATCAGCGGAGCCTGGGTGCGGATCACCCCGCCGGCCGCCCGGATCCGGCGCACCGCCTCGGCTACCAGCGGCGGCTCCAGTTCCCTGGGGTGGGAGAAGTGTGCCATGAACGCCAGTGCCCGGCCGGACGCCACCACCTGCTCGAAGAGCCGCAGGGTGTCGTCGGCGTCCGGGTCGGTGACGAACCGCTGTGGCCAGTAGGCCAGCGCCTTGCTGCCGATCCGGATCGACTCGATGTGCTCCATGCCCGGGGCCAGCAGCGGCTCGATGTACCGCCGCAGCACTGGGGCGCCCATGATCATCGGGTCCCCGCCGGTGATCAGCACGCTGGTCACCTCGCGGTGCTGCCGCAGGTAGTGCATCACCCGGTCCACGTCGGTGGTGGCCATCTTGAGCTCGGGCTCGTCCACGAACTGGGCCCACCGGAAGCAGTACGCGCAGTAGGCGTGGCAGGTCTGTCCCTGCTTGGGGAAGATCAGCACCGTCTCGGGGTACTTGTGCTGAACCCCAGGCAGCGGCTCATCGCCCAGGTCGGGGATATTCAGCGCCAGCTGCCCGGCAGGGTGCGGGTTGAGCCGCATCCGGACCTCGTGCGCCGCCGTCTTGATCTCCGGCTCGGCCGCGCCCTGGGCCAGCAGGGCGGAGATGTGCTGCACGTCGGCCGCAGGCAGCATGTCAGCCTGCGGGAACACCAGCCGGTAGATCGGGTCATCAGGCGCTGCGGCCCAGTCGATGAGCTCCTCGACGACGTACGCGTTGGTGCGGAAAGGGAGCACCGCCCCCACGGCTCGTACCGCCAGCCGGTCCGCGGCGCCGAGGCCGGCCCGCGTGGTCAGGGCGTCGAGGTGTTTCGCGGTGTACGCGCGGAACCGCCGCCCCGCCGCCGGTGCCGCCGGCACTGTCTGCCGAATCCCAGTCACGCGTCTCCCTCCGGTCGGTCGTGCTCTGGCGGCCCGGCCAGAGCACGGATCGTTCAGGCCGGCGGCTGCGATCTGCGCGCCGCGGTCACCTCCTCAGACGCTCTAGGCAGGATTGACCCCGCTAGTTATATGACTCAATACAAGGAGATCACGTTGAGGGAACCCTGAAGAGGCGTTAACGGTTCGCTCGTTGCGCCTCATCAGACCGCGCTGCGCGCCCGGTGTCCGCTAGCCGTGACTCCCTCTCGCACGACCAGGGATGCGGAGCGCCTCGTCGCCCGTTGCCCGCTCGTCAGCCCCAGATCGTGACAGATGGTTACCTGGTAGGCCCATCATTAATCATGTTGAGTCTGCCATCAACCCATAACCACCCTTATGCCCCCTTGAACCTCATTTGCGTCATGGGCCCCGGACCGGTTCCCGGCGGACCGGGCTCGGCCAGGGCAGCGGTGCGGACGGCGCGCGGCAGTGAGAAGCTTGGGCGCATGCTGGTCATTCGACGCACCTTGCCCGCCCGCCTGACCCTGGCGGCGGGCCGGCCCAGCCCGCCGCCAGCGGGCTGACGGGATCCTGGAGCCTCGCATGATCCAGGACGCGCCGGGCCCGGCCCCGAACCGGGCCGCCATCGTGGTCGACGCGATGGGCGGCGATCATGGCCCGGAGCAGGTGGTCGCCGGGGCGGCGGCGGCGGCCGCCGCGCTGCGGGCGCCAGTCATCCTGACCGGCCACGCCGCTGAGCTGCAGCCACTGCTGGCGGAGCACCGGGAGGTGCATGGGCTGCTCCAGCTGGTCCCGGCCGACGACGCGATCGCCATGGACGAAGGGGCGCTGGCCAGCTGGCGCCGCCCCCGGTCGAGTGTGGCCGTGGCCTGCCAGGTGATCCGGCGCGGCCAGGCCGCGGCGCTGGTGTCGGCCGGGTCGACCGGCGGCATCGTGGCCACCGCCCGGCTCCGGCTGCGGTCGGTGCCCGGGCTGCTCCGGCCGGGCCTGGCCGTGGCCCTGCCGACCAGCCCCACGCCCACCCTGCTGGTCGACGCGGGCGCCATCGCCGACCCGAAACCGGAGACGCTGCTGCAGTTCGCACAGCTTGGCGTGGCCTATGCGCAGATCGCCTACGGCATCGCCGAACCCAGGGTCGGGCTGCTGAACATTGGCACCGAGCCCGCGAAGGGCAACAAGCTGACCCGGCGGGCGTTCGAGCTGCTGAACGCGGCGCCGCCGCACGGTGCGCTGCCGATCAAGTTCGCCGGCAACGTGGAGGGCGGTGACCTGCTGGCTGGCCGGGTGGACGTGATCGTGACCGACGGGTTCTCCGGGAACGTCGCACTAAAGACGCTGGAAGGTGCCACCCGGTTCGCCGCCGACCAGCTGCGCTCGGTGCTGGCCGGCTCACGGGCCGCCCGGGTCGGTGCGGTGCTGCAGCGCCGGGCGTTCCGTGAGCTGCGCGGCCGGATGGACGCGGAGAGCTACGGCGGCGCCGCTCTGCTCGGCCTGGAAGGCACCGTGGTGATCGCGCACGGCGCATCCACCGCGCGCGGTATCACCTCGGCGTGCCTGCTCGCCGCGGACCTGAGCAAGGGGCAGATCACCGAGAAGATCCGGGCCCGGCTCGGGCACAGCCGCGGCGCGCATTTCCTGCGCCGCAGCTAGTACCACCCTCGGCGCTGTCCGGCGAATTCGCTCGACACGCCTCGCTACGCTTTACATATGGCTGATCCCAGGGAAGTGCTCGCGCGGCGGGTGCGGGACGCGCTCGGCGCCGCGTTCGGCACGGAATACGCGGCTGCCGACCCGGTGATCCGGCCGTCCTCGTTCGCCGACTTTCAGTCCAACGCGGCGCTGCCGCTGGCCAGGAAGCTGGGGCGGCCGCCCCGGGATATCGCCGCGGAGATCATCAGGCACCTGGACCTGACCGGGGTGGCCGAGCCACCGCAGGTCAGCGGGCCCGGCTTCATCAACCTCACGCTGACTCCCGAGTGGATCGCGGCCCAGGCCAGCAGCGAGCTGACCGACCCGAGGCTGGGCACCCCGGCCGCCGACCCGGCGCAGCGGATCGTGGTCGAGTACTCCTCGCCGAACGTGGCCAAGGAAATGCACGTCGGCCACTTGCGCACCACGATCGTCGGCGACGCGCTGGCCCGGATCCTGGACTTCGCTGGTCACGACGTGATCAGGGACAACCATCTGGGCGACTGGGGCACCCAGTTCGGCATGCTGATCGAGCACCTGCTCGACGCGGGTGAGGATTCCGCCGAGGCGGCCCGGCTGCACACCAACCCGAACGCGTTCTACCAGGACGCGCGGAGCAAGTTCGACAACGACCCGGCGTTCGCCGAGCGGGCCCGGCAGCGGGTGGTGCTGCTGCAGGGCGGCGACCCGGAGACGCTCCGGCTGTGGCAGCACCTGGTTGACCTGTCCCTGGACTACCTGCATCAGATCTACCGGCAGCTGCACGTGACGCTGACCGACGCGGACATCCGCGGCGAGAGCTTCTACAACGCCATGCTGGCCGAGGTGTGCGCCGAGCTGGAGGCCAGCGGTGTCGCGGTGCTCAGCGACGGGGCGCTGTGCGCCTTCCCGCCCGGGTTCACCGGGCGCAGCGGCGAGCCGCTGCCGCTGATCATCAGGAAGAGCGACGGTGGCTACAACTACGCCACCTCGGACCTGGCCACGGTCCGGTACCGGGTCCGGGACCTGCACGTGGACCGGGCCATCTATGTGGTGGGCTCGGCCCAGGCGCTGCACTTCCAGATGGTGTTCGCGGTGGCCCAGCAGGCAGGCTGGATACCGGCGGGCACCCGGTTCGAGCACGCCCAGATCGGCAACGTGCTCAGCACCGACGGGAAGATCCTGCGCACCCGGGCGGGCGACACGATCAAGCTCGGCGATCTGCTCACCGAGGGCGTCGACCGGGCCCGGAAGGTCGTCGACGAGCTGGGCACCAGCCCGGATCTCAGCGAAGCCGAGCGGGCGGCTATCGCCGAGTCGGTCGGCGTGGGCGCGATCAAGTACGCCGACCTGTCCACTGCCCGGGACAGCGAGTATGTCTTCGACTGGGACCGGATGATCTCGTTCAAGGGCAACACCGGGCCCTATCTGCAGTACGCGACTACCCGGGTCCGGTCCATCTTCCGCCGGGCCGGGGTCGAGCCAGCGACCGCGGCCGGCCCGGTCAGACTGGCCGAACCGGCGGAACGGGCGCTGGCGCTGCGGCTGCTCGGCTTCGGCGCCGCGGTCCGGCAGGCCGGGGAGAACGCGGAACCGCACCTGCTGGCCAACTTCCTGTTCGAGGTGGCCAGTGCGTTCACCACGTTCTACGAGCAGTGCCCGGTGCTGAACGCACCCGGCGCGGTGCGGGACAGCAGGCTGGCGCTGGCCGCGCTCACCCTGCGGGTGCTGGACACCGGGCTCGGCCTGCTCGGCATCCCGGTGCCCGAACGGATGTAGGGCAGTCCACGGCAAGCCCGCAGCCCTGTCCCAGCGAAATCCCAGGGTTCGCGGGCCAATGTCCCAGCCCAGTCCGGAAAGCTCGGGGCCATGGACAACATGTACCCGCCTACCGGTGACGGCGACCCGCAGGACTCCCGCCGCACCGATCAGTTCTGTACTTCGCCGCCTGGACCCGCCGCCGGCAACCCGCACGACCCCGCGGGCCCACCCGCGCAGCCGGGCTACCTGGAACGGCACGGCTACCTGGAACAGCACTATGCCCGGGACCGGCGGCATGCGCTGCGCTGGACTGTCGGGCTGAGCGTGGCCCTGGTGCTGGCGGCCGGCGGCGTGATTGCCGGGGTGGCGCTGGCCGGCCACCCACCGGCCAGCAGCTTCTCGCAGGCCAGCGACAGCACCGCGGCGCACAGCGTTACCGGCAACAGCGGCACCGGCAGCAGCGCGGGCGCGGTCGGCCAGCCGCAGTCGCAGGCGGCCGCGCTGAGCAGCGTGCTGAACGCGGCCGGCGCGCCAGGCACGCTGACCCTCAGCTCAGCCCCGGCCGCGGCGGGCGGCACGGCTAAGGCCGCCACCAAGGCCGCTGCGGGGGCGAGGGTCGCTGCCTGCCGGCGGGCCGTGGCCGCGCTCCGCGCGGCACGGCGGACCGGCCGCCCGGCGCTGATCAAGGCGGCCAGGAAGGCCGTCGTCGCGCACTGCCACGGGCTGCTCAGGCGGCGGCTGCTGCGGTTCGCGCTGCTCCGCGGCGTCGCCGGGCAGTTCACCTTCCGCACCAAGCAGGGCACCCTCCGCACGCTGGCCTTCGAGCGCGGCGTGGTCCAGTCGGTGAGCAGCAGCGCCATCGTGGTCCGCGCGGTGAACGGCAGCACCGGGACCTGGGACCTGGTGAGCAGTACGGTGGTCCGTGCACACGGTCAGAAGACCTCCCGCAGCGCGCTGACCAGCGGCGAGCCGGTGTGGGTCGGCGGCCCGGTGCTCTCCGGGGTCAATGACGCCCGGCTCATCGTGATCCGCCCGCCGTCGGCCGCCCAGGCCGCCACGCCAGCGCCGTCAGCATCCGGCAGCTGAGCAGCGCTGTTTACCGGCTCCCGCAGGCTCGCCACCTGCGGGAGCCGATAACCTATGCTGGCCCTCCGGCCGCCCGTGCCACCCCTCAGGTGATGACAGACAACGACCGCATTCCGCAGGTGCTCGTCGTGGACGACGAGCCGAACATCCGTGAGCTGGTCCAGGTCGCGCTGAAGTTCCACGGCTGCGCGGTGCATACCGCGGCCAGCGGCAAGGATGCGCTGCGGCAGGCCGAAGCGGTCCGGCCGGACCTCATCGTGCTCGACGTCATGCTGCCTGACCTGGACGGGTTCGAGGTGTGCCGGCGGCTGCGCGCGGCCGGTAACGAGGTACCGGTGATCTTCCTGACCGCCCGGGACACCTCCTCGGACCAGGTGACCGGGCTGGCCCTGGGCGGCGACGACTACGTGACCAAGCCGTTCTCGGTGGAGGCCCTGGTGGCCCGGGTGCGGGCGGTGCTCCGCCGCGCGTCGCGGGCCGACGCCGGTGCCACCGACGAGCACGCCGTGCTGCGGGCCGGCGACCTGGAACTGGACGAGTCGCGCTGGACGGTGCACCGGGCCGGGGTCCAGGTCGAGCTGTCCCCGACCGAATTCCGGTTGCTCGCCTGCCTGATGCGGCACCAGGGCCGGGTGCTCACCCGGGCTCAGCTGCTGGAGAATGTATGGGGCTGGGACTATGCCGGGCAGTCGCAGGTCGTCGAGACCTACGTCAGTTACCTGAGGCACAAGCTCGACCCGCTAGGACCGCCGCTGATTCACACTCAGCGCGGCATCGGCTACAGCTTGCGGCCCACCGGCGCCGGGCCGGGGGGATGACCGGCTCGGGGCGGCTGTCCCTGCGTTCCCGCCTGCTCGTCCTGCTCATCGCGGTCACCGCGGCCTTCCTGCTCGTCATGGGCGTGGTCAGCACGTTCGTGCTGAACAGGCGGCTGGCTGGCCAGTTCGACGGGGAACTGCTGGCCGCCGCGCAGCACAAGCCCCAGCAGATCGCCAGCAACCCGGGTGACTACGTGGCCGTCGAGATCACCTTCCCCCCGCTCGCGGTCCAGCCGCTGACCGGCACCGGCGCGGCCACCGGGGAATTGCTCGCCGCGGTGCGCAACATGATCGCCACGCACACCGCCCGGCACTTCCTGGGCGGCCACCCGTTCGGCGTGCCGCGGATGCACGGCGGGCCACGGCTGCGCGCGGTCGGCGTGGTGCTGCATGGCGGTGGCGGCAAGCCGCACGCGGTCATGTTCGTCGCCCGCCCGATCGACGCCATCACCGGTCAGGTCCGGGGCATCGTGCTCACCGAGCTGATCACCGGCGGGGCGCTGATCCTGCTGCTGGCGGTGGGCGGGCGCTGGCTGATCGGGCGCGGCCTGGCCCCGCTGGGCCAGATGGCGGGCACCGCGCAGCGGATCACCACCCAGGGCGACCTGACCGCACGGATGCCGGATGACGACGACAGCACCGAGGTGGGGCGGCTCGGCGGGGCGATCAACACCATGCTGGACCGGATCCAGCAGGCGTTCGGCGCCCGGCTGCGCTCCGAGCAGAAGGTCCGGCAGTTCGCTGCGGACGCCTCGCACGAGCTACGCACCCCGCTGACCACCATCCGCGGCTATGCCGAGCTGTACCGCCAGGGCGCACTCGGCCCGGATCAGCTGCCGAACGCCATGCGCCGCATCGAGCAGGAGGCCGAGCGGATGAGCACGCTAGTGGCGGAACTGCTCGAACTGGCCCGGCTGGACCGCACCACGTCGCTGGATCTGGCCGAGACCGACCTGGCCGGGCTGGTCCGCGACGCGGCCGCCGACGCGTCGGCGGTGGAACCGGACCGTCCGGTGCAGGCCGAGGCGCCGGCCCGGCTGATCGCGATGGTGGACGAGGCCCGGATCCGCCAGGTGCTGGCCAACCTGCTGGGCAACGTGCGGGAGCACACCCCGCCGGGCAGCCCGGTCGCGGTCCGGCTGGCGCCGGTGCCCGGCGGCGTGGTGCTGGAGGTGGCCGACGCCGGCCCGGGCATGTCCGAGCAGGACGCGGCGCAGGCGTTCGACCGGTTCCACCGCGGCGCGGACCGGCCCGGCGGAGCGGACGGCGGCTCCGGCGGGGGCAGTGGCCTGGGCTTGTCCATCGTGCAGGCCATCGCGGGCGCGCATGGCGGCCAGGCGGTGCTCGAATCGTGGCCGGGCCGGGGCACCCGGGTCCGGGTCTTCCTGCCCACCGCGCCCGACGTCACGCCCCCGCCGCCGGGGCGGGGAGATGCTCGAACAGGTAGTACACGGCCAGCCCGCCATAAATGATCAACGCGACGACGGGCAGCCCCACCGCCGCGATGACGGTCCCAGCGACGTAGGCCAGCAGGCCGGCAGTGAACCGGGGGATGGACGGGCGCAGCGCCTCTGGCTGGGCCTGCCCGCCCAGCTTCTCCGCGTGCGTGACCACGTAGATCCACAGCCCGGTGAAGCCGATCGAGATCAGGATCATGACCAGGCCGTAGCTGACCGCGGCAGCCGCGCCACCCGATTTGCGCAGCTCATTGGCGACCAGGGCGGTGGGCCACGGGATCGCGACGACACCGAGCAGCAGGAACAGGTTGAGCACCAGGACCGGCCGGTCCACCCGGGTGATGTGACCGAAGATCGTGTGGTGGTTCATCCACATGATCCCGATGGTCAGGAAGCTGACCACGTAGGCGAAGTACTGGGGCCAGGCATGCGCCAGCGACTGGTACGGATGCTTCCCCAGGGTGATCCCGAGCAGGTTGAACACCAGCACCGTGATGGCAACGGCCAAGACCCCATCACTGAACGCCTCTGCCCGCCTGGTGTCCATGCCCCGCGGCTCAGCCGTCAGTGTCCGGCGTGGCGCCGTCGGCGCCGGCCTGGCTGCTCTCCTCCGGGGCCGGGGCCGCAGCCGGGACTGGCGTGGCCACCGAGCGGGCCAGCAACTGGGCCACATCCACCACTTCCAGGCTGTCCCTGGCCTCGCCGCTGGCCTTCTTGGCCGCCACCGCATCGCCCAGCATGACCAGGCAGTATGGGCAGCCGGTGGAGATGGTGTCCGGGCTGGTGGTCAGCGCCTCGTCGATCCGCTCGGTGTTGATCCGCTTGCCGATGCGCTCTTCCATCCACATCCGCGCGCCGCCCGCGCCGCAGCAGAACCCGCGTTCCTTGCACCGGTGCATCTCCTGGGCCTGCACCCCGGGCACCTGCTCCATGATCTCCCGCGGCGGCGAGTAGACCTTGTTGTGCCGGCCGAGAAAGCACGGGTCGTGGTAGGTGATCTTCTCCTCGATCGCGCTGACCGGGGTCAGCTTGCCCTCGGCCACCAGCCGGGACAGCAGCTGGGTGTGGTGGATGACCTGGTAGTCCCCGCCGAGCTGGGGGTACTCGTTGGCGATCGTGTTGAAGCAGTGCGGGCAGGACGCGACGATCGTGCGCGGCTTGGCCTCGTTCAGCGTCTCGACGTTCTGCTGGGCCAGCATCTGGTAGACGAACTCGTTGCCGACCCGCCGGGCCGGGTCGCCGGTGCAGGTCTCGGCCGGGCCGAGCACGGCGAAGTTCACCCCGGCGGTGTGCAGCAGGGTGGCGATGGCCCGGGTGGTCTTGCGGGCCCGGTCCTCCAGCGCCCCGGCGCAGCCCACCCAGAACAGGTACTCCACGTCGTCGCCGAGCGGCCCGTCGGCCACCGGCACCTCGAAGTCCAGGCCGTCCATCCACTCCGCGCGGCGGGCCTCGCCCATCCCCCAGGGGTCGCCCTTGTTCTCCAGGTTCTTCAGCATGCCGGCCGCCTCGACCGGGAACGCCGACTCGATCAGCACCTGGTGGCGGCGCATCCCGTCGATGTGGTCGATGTGCTCGATGTCCACCGGGCACTCGTTCACGCAGGCCCCGCAGTTGGTGCAGGACCAGATCACATCGGGGTCGATCACCCCGTGGTCGGCCTCGGTGCCGACCAGCGGACGGGCCGCCTCGGCCTTGACCTGCTCGGGCAGTGCCTCCCGGGCCTCGTCGCTGCCGGCCAGCAGCCAGGGCGCCTTGGCCAGCGCGTGGTCGCGCAGGTCGAGGATGACCATCTTGGGCGACAGCGGCTTGCCGGTGGCCCAGGCCGGGCACTGCGACTGGCACCGCCCGCACTCGGTGCAGGTGGCCATGTCCAGCAGGCCCTTCCAGGAGAAGTCCTCGATCTTCCCCAGCCCGAACACGTCGGTGTCCGGGTCGGCCTCCTCGAAGTCCAGCACCTTGCCGTTGCTGCGCATCGGCTCCAGCCCGCGCAGCGCGTTGGGGCGGCGGGAGAACAGCACGTTGAGCGGCGCGGTGATGATGTGCAGGTGCTTGGAGTAGGTGACGAACACCAGGAAGCCCAGGATGACCGCGAGCTGGGCCAGGATGAACACCGTCTCCAGCACGCTGTTCACCCCGGTGCCCAGCGGGGCCAGCCAGTGCCCGACGAGCTGCGACGCGAACGCACCGTGCGGGTAGGGGAAGTCGCCGGTGTTGATCTGGGCGCCCCGGTAGATCAGCAGCGTGGCGACGACC
This sequence comes from uncultured Actinomycetes bacterium, assembly GCA_963834705.1. Taxonomy (GTDB): domain Bacteria; phylum Actinomycetota; class Actinomycetes; order Streptosporangiales; family Streptosporangiaceae; genus RYN-230. Next base: position 91,510 of record CAWICV010000008.1, on the reverse strand, counting down.
AGGAAGATGCCCAGCAGCACCAGCCAGGCGGCGCCGGTGTGTGACCCGGAGAACCGGGAGTCCCGGCCTTCCCGCTCCGGGTTGTTACGCAGCCGGATCACCGCGAACGTGATGATCCCAACTAGCACCAGCACGGCGAACAGGTCCTCGATGAACGCGATGAACGCCCAGTGGTCGATGCCGGGGAACTTCTTGTCGAACAGGTTGGTGTAGGCCTCGAAGATGGTCAGCGTCAGCACCAGGAAGCCCCAGAACGTGAACGCGTGGGCGAGCCCCGGCACCGTCCACTTGAGCAGCTTCCGCTGCCCGAGCACTTCGGTGGCCTCGGTTTCGGCATCACGGGCCGGGTGCGAGCGCACCGCCTCGAGCCGTTCCGGCGCGGGCTGCCCGGTGCGGCCCACCCGGGCCAGCCACCACAGCCGCCGGCCCGCCAGCGCGAATGCCACCACCGTCAGGACCAGCCCGACCACGATCCGCACAACCACGAAAAGACCTCCTCGCCAGCCCAGGCCGGGGGCGCTCTGCTGGCCGGCTGGGCTGCACCGGGTGCCAGCGTACGCCGCGCTCCCGCCCGCCTGATGATCATGCTGGCCGGGCACCGCCTCCCGCCATCGTACTCGCCGGTAACTTAGCCGCCACCGCGCACCCCCGGCCGGGACCGGCCGGGTTGGTGGCGTTAGGCAAACCACTAGGGTGGATGGCGGGTCGCTTCCGCGGCGTGGCAGAAATCCCAGCTCAGACCGGGTTGCCACGCCGCGGAATGTTTTGGGGCATAGAGAAGTTGAGCCCAGTAGACTCAACTCATTTGCCAGGGCTGATCGGCTCCTGGTAGAACTTGAGCCGACAAGGCTCAAGTCTAGGCAACACAACCACACACAAGGACAATCACATGGCACGTGCGGTAGGTATCGACCTCGGAACCACGAACTCCGTCGTCTCCGTGCTCGAAGGTGGCGAGCCGACGGTCATCGCCAACGCGGAGGGGTCACGGACGACGCCGTCCGTGGTGGCCTTCGCCAAGAACGGCGAGGTGCTGGTCGGTGAGGTCGCCAAGCGACAGGCGGTGACCAACGTCGACCGCACGATCCGCTCGGTCAAGCGCCAGATGGGCACCGACTGGACCGTCAAGATCGACGACAAGAAGTTCAACGCCCAGCAGATCAGCGCGTTCATCCTGCAGAAGCTCAAGAGGGACGCGGAGTCCTACCTGGGCGAGACGATCACCGACGCGGTGATCACCGTGCCGGCGTACTTCAGCGACGCGCAGCGGCAGGCCACCAAGGAGGCCGGGCAGATCGCCGGGCTGAACGTGCTGCGCATCATCAACGAGCCCACCTCCGCGGCGCTCGCTTACCACCTGGAGAAGGAGGGCGAGGCCACCATCCTGGTCTTCGACCTCGGTGGCGGCACCTTCGACGTCTCGCTGCTGGAAGTCGGCGACGGCGTGGTCGAGGTGAAGGCGACCAGTGGTGACAACCACCTCGGTGGCGACGACTGGGACCAGCGGATCGTGGACTGGCTGGTGCAGGACTTCAAGAACGGCTACGGCGTGGACCTGTCCAAGGACAAGATGGCGCTGCAGCGGCTGCGCGAGTCCGCGGAGAAGGCCAAGATCGAGCTGTCCGGCTCGGCCGAGACCACCATCAACCTGCCCTACATCACCCACTCCGAGCAGGGCCCGCTGCACCTGGACAGCAAGCTGACCCGGGCCGAGTTCCAGCGGATGACCAGCGACCTGCTGGACCGCTGCAAGGGCCCGTTCCAGCAGGTGATCAAGGACGGCAACACCAAGCTGAGCGACATCCAGCACGTGGTGCTGGTCGGCGGTTCCACCCGGATGCCCGCCGTGGTCGACCTGGTCAAGGAGCTGACCGGCGGCAAGGAGCCGAACAAGGGCGTCAACCCGGACGAGGTCGTCGCCGTCGGTGCCGCGCTGCAGGCCGGCGTGCTCAAGGGCGAGGTCAAGGACGTCCTGCTGCTCGACGTGACCCCGCTGTCGCTGGGCATCGAGACCAAGGGCGGCATCTTCACCAAGCTGATCGAGCGCAACACCACGATCCCGACCAAGCGGTCGGAGATCTTCACCACCGCGGATGACAACCAGCCGTCGGTGCAGATCCAGGTGTTCCAGGGCGAGCGTGAGATCGCCGCGTACAACAAGAAGCTGGGCATGTTCGAGCTGTCCGGCATCGCACCTGCGCCGCGCGGCATCCCGCAGATCGAGGTCGCGTTCGACATCGACGCCAACGGGATCGTCAACGTCTCGGCCAAGGACCTGGGCACCGGCAAGGAGCAGCGGGTCACCATCTCCGGCGGCTCCGCGCTGGCCAAGGACGAGATCGAGCGGATGATGGCCGACGCGGAGAAGTTCGCGGCCGAGGACGCCGCCCGCCGCGAGGAGGCAGAGGTCCGCAACCGGGCGGACACGCTGGCCTACCAGACCGAGAAGTTCCTCGGCGAGAACTCGGACAAGGTCCCCGAGGACATCAAGTCCGAGGTCCAGGAGGCCGTCGCCGACCTGAAGAAGGCGCTCGAGGGCACCGACGTCGAGGCGATCAAGGACGCCACCGACAAGGCGGCCCAGGCCAGCCAGAAGATGGGCACGGCCATCTACGCGCAGACCCAGGCCAGTGCGGCCCAGGACACCGGCGCGCAGGACACCGCCGAGGACACGGCCGGTGACGACGAGGTCGTGGACGCCGAGATCGTTGACGACGACCGCAACGCCGGTGAAGGTGGCGCCGCCTGATGAATTCGCCAGAGGACACCAACGGGCCGGTGATCCGTGACCTCAGGCGCATCGACCCGGTAACCGGGCAGGTCAGGGATCCAGGCCAGCAGGGCCGGCAGGCTCCCGGCAAGCCGCGGCAGCCCGGCCGGCACGCCGCCTCCAAGCCCGGCGGGACGGGCGCACGGCCCAGTCAACCGGGTGGCGGCGGCCCGGCCAGCCCGGGCAGCACGCCCGGCGGGCCTGGCATGCCCGGTGGGCCGGGTGCGCCCGGTGCGCCGGGTCCAGGTACGGACGCGGCGGCAGCCGGTAACGCGGGTGGCCAGGCAGCGGGTGGGCCCGGCGGGACGTCTCCCGCCGGGCCGCCCGGCGGCCCCGGCGCGCAGCCGGGACGGCCGGACGGCGCCGACCCGGCGCTGGCCGCCCAGCTGGCTGAGCGCACCGCGGACCTGCAGCGCATCCAGGCCGAGTACGCGAACTACCGGAAGCGCGTGGAGCGGGACCGGATGGCGGTCCGCGAGCAGGCGCTGGCCAACGTGCTGAGCTCATTGCTCCCAGTGCTCGACGACATCGGCCGGGCCCGCGAGCACGGTGAGCTGACCGGCGGCTTCAAGTCGGTCGGCGAGTCGCTGGAGACGACCGCGGCCAAGCTGGGGCTGGAGAGCTTCGGCGACGCCGGCGAGCCGTTCGACCCGCGGATCCATGAGGCGCTGACCCACACCTATTCACCTGACGTGACCGAGCCGACCGCGGTGCAGATCCTGCAGCCGGGTTACCGGGTGGGCGACCGCATCGTCCGGCCGGCTCGGGTCGCGGTCGCGGAACCCAGCGACGGGCCGACTCAGGGCAGCCCGGATGAGCCACGGGGAACTCCGGCAGGCAACAACTGATCCCGGAGAGAGGCTAAGTGAGCACGAAGGACTTCCTCGAGAAGGACTACTACAAGGTCCTGGGGGTCACCAAGACCGCCAACGCCGACGAGATCAAGAAGTCGTACCGCAAGCTGGCCCGCAAGTACCACCCCGACGCCAACAAGGGTGACGCCAAGGCCGAGGAGCGGTTCAAGGAGATCTCCGAGGCATACAACGTGCTGTCCGACCCCAAGCAGCGCAAGGAGTACGACGAGGCACGCTCGCTGTTCGGCGGCGGGTTCCGCCGTCCCGGCACGGCTGGGGCGGGCGGCCAGGGCGGCTTCGGCGGCTTCGATCTCGGTGACCTGTTCGGTGGTGGCACTACCACCGCCGGCGGCCAGGGCGGCGGCCTGGGCGACATCCTGGGCGGCGTGTTCGGCCGCGGTGGCACCCGCACCACGCAGGCCCGGCCACGCCGTGGCACGGACGTGGAGACCGAGACGACGCTGTCGTTCAGCGACTCGCTGGACGGGAGCACGGTGAGCCTGCGGCTGCCCGCCGAGGGCCCGTGCCCGACCTGTAAGGGCACCGGGGCCAAGGCCGGCACCGTGCCGCGGGTCTGCCCGAACTGTGAGGGGACCGGCCAGGAAAGCCGGAACCTGGGCAGCTTCGCGTTCTCCGAGCCGTGCCGCGAATGCCGCGGCCGCGGGCTGGTGGTGGACGACCCGTGCCCGACGTGCTCGGGCAGCGGCCGGGCGATGAGCACCCGGACCATCCAGGCCCGCATCCCGGCGGGTGTCGCGGATGGCCAGCGGATCAAGCTCAAGGGCAAAGGAGCGCCAGGTGAGCGTGGCGGCCCGGCTGGGGACCTGTACGTGCGGGTGCATGTCACCCCGCACCCGGTCTTCGGCCGGTCCGGGCACAACCTCACCGTCACGGTGCCGGTCACCTTCCCCGAGGCGACGCTCGGTGCCGAGGTCAAGGTGCCGGCCCACCGCGGGGCGCCGGTCAGCGTGCGGATTCCGGCCGGGACGCCGAACGGGCGTACCTTCCGGGTCCGCGGCAAGGGCGTGCGCCGCACCGACGGCACCAACGGCGACCTGCTGGTCACGGTCGCGGTGCAGGTGCCGCAGCACGTGAACGGCCCGGCCAGGAAGGCACTCGAGGATTTCCGCGAGGCCACGGCCGGCCAGGACCCGCGCGAGGACCTGCTGCAGCGGGCCAGGAGCGCGTGATGTGCGCGGTGAGACGATGAGCACTCTGTTCGACCCCGGCGACGACGCACCGGTCTACATCATCTCGGTGGCCGCCCAGCTCGCCGGGCTGCATCCGCAGACGCTGCGCACCTATGACCGGATGGGGCTGGTCTCACCGGGCCAGCCCGCCGGTCAGGGGCGGCAGCGCCGCTACTCGCTGCGCGACGTCCTCGCGCTGCGCGAGGTACAGCGGCTGTCCCAGGAAGAAGGCGTCAACCTGTCTGGGATCAAGCGGATCCTGGAGCTGGACCGGGAGCTGCGGCGGCATCAGCAGCACCTGGCCGAGGTGACCGCCGAACTGGCCCAGCTGCGGATGGAACTGGAATCCACCCGCGCGGTGGCCGCCCGGCTGGCGGGCCTGCTGCGCAGCCGTCCCGGCGGCGGGCAGCTCGTCCCGGTGCACGGCACCGGCCGCGCGGCGGCCAGCCCGGGCAGCCAGCCGCCGCCAGCTAGCGAGCGGCGTGAGCTGCCCGCGGCCGCGAGCCATGCCCCACTCACCAACGACAACTAACGGATAGATCCAGAAACATAACCATGGACGACAAGCTCACCCGTAAGAGCCAGGAGGCGGTGTCCGGCGCGATGCGCCGGGCCACCACCGATGGCAACCCGGCCATCGAGCCGCTGCACCTGCTGGCCACGCTGATCAGCCAGGAGGGTGGCACGGCGGCACCGCTGCTGCGCGCCGTCGGGGCTGACCCCGCGGCGGTGCTGCGCAGCACCGAGAACCTGATCGCCCGGCTGCCCAAGGCGGCGGGCAGCACGGTCAGCGCCCCGGACACCTCGCGGGCGCTGCTGGCCACGCTGGCCACCGCGGCCAAGCGGGCCCGGGAACTCGGCGATGAGTACGTGTCCACCGAGCACCTGCTGGTCGGCCTGGCCGCCGACGGCGGGCAGGCCGCTGACGTGCTGCGCAAGGCGGGCGCCGGCCCGGACGATCTGCTCGGCGCGTTCCAGAAGGTGCGCGGCAGCGCGCGGGTCACCACTGAAGACCCGGAGGGCACCTACCAGGCGCTGGAGAAGTACGGCATCGACCTGACCCAGCAGGCTCAGGACGGCGCGCTTGACCCGGTGATCGGCCGGGACGCGGAGATCCGCCGGGTCATCCAGGTGCTGTCCCGGCGGACCAAGAACAACCCGGTGCTGATCGGCGAGCCGGGCGTGGGCAAGACCGCCGTGGTCGAAGGCCTGGCCCAGCGCATCGTGGCCGACGACGTGCCGGAGTCGCTGCGCGGCAAGCGGCTGGTCGCCCTGGACCTGGCCGCGATGGTGGCCGGGGCCAAGTACCGCGGCGAGTTCGAAGAGCGGCTCAAGGCCGTGCTGAACGAGATCAAGCAGAGCGAAGGCCAGGTCATCACGTTCATCGACGAGCTGCACACGGTGGTCGGCGCCGGTGCGGCCGAGGGCGCGATGGACGCGGGCAACATGCTCAAGCCGATGCTGGCCCGTGGCGAGCTGCGCATGGTCGGCGCGACCACGCTGGACGAGTTCCGCGAGCGGATCGAGAAGGACCCGGCGCTGGAGCGGCGGTTCCAGCAGGTGTTCGTGGGCGAGCCATCGGTCGAGGACACGATCGCCATCCTGCGCGGGCTCAAGGGCCGCTACGAGGCGCACCACAAGGTGCAGATCTCCGACGCCGCCCTGGTCAGCGCGGCGGCGCTGTCCGACCGCTACATCACCGCCCGGTTCCTGCCGGACAAGGCCATCGACCTGATCGACGAGGCCGCGTCGCGGCTGCGGATGGAGATCGACTCGCGGCCGGTCGAGATCGACGAGCTGCAGCGTTCGGTGGACCGGATGAAGATGGAAGAGCTTGCCCTGGGAAAGGAATCGGATCAGGCGAGCAAGGACCGGCTGGAACGGCTGCGCGCCGACCTGGCTGACCGTCAGGAGGAACTCACCGCGCTCGTCGCCCAGTGGGATCGCGAGAAGACCAGCCTGAACCGGGTCGGCGACCTGAAGAAGCGCCTGGACGACCTGGAGGGGCAGCTGGAGCGCGCACAGCGGGACGCCGATCTGGGCACCGCGTCGCGGCTCATGTACGGGGAAATCCCGGCCTTGCAGGCGGAGATCGACCAGGCGGTCGCCAGCGACCAGGCGGCCGAAGGCGAGACGGCGATGGTCAAGGAGGAGGTCGGCCCGGACGACGTGGCCGACGTGGTGTCCTCGTGGACCGGGATACCGGCGGGCCGGCTGCTGGAAGGCGAGACGGGCAAGCTGCTCCGGATGGAGGACGAGCTGGGCCGGCGCATCATCGGCCAGGCCCGCGCGGTGCAGGCGGTGGCCGACGCGGTGCGCCGGTCCCGGGCGGGCGTGGCCGACCCGGACCGGCCCATGGGCTCGTTCCTGTTCCTCGGCCCGACCGGGGTGGGCAAGACCGAGCTGGCCAAGGCGCTGGCCGAGTTCCTGTTCGACGACGAGCGCGCCATGGTCCGCATCGACATGAGCGAGTACAGCGAGAAGCACTCGGTGGCCCGGCTGGTCGGTGCGCCGCCCGGTTACGTGGGCTACGAGGAGGGCGGCCAGCTGACCGAGGTGGTCCGCCGCCGGCCGTACTGCGTCGTGCTGCTGGACGAGGTGGAGAAGGCGCATCCAGAAGTCTTCGACATCCTGCTCCAGGTGCTGGACGATGGCCGGCTGACCGACGGGCAGGGCCGGACGGTGGACTTCCGGAACACCATCCTGATCCTTACCTCCAACCTGGGCTCCCAGTTCATCGCCGACCCGGCGCTGACCGAGGAGGCCAAGCGGGACGCGGTGATGAAGGTGGTCCAGGCGACGTTCAAGCCCGAGTTCCTGAACCGGCTGGACGACGTGATCCTGTTCGACTCGCTGTCCACCGAGGAGCTCAGCCAGATCGTCGGTCTGCAGGTGGCCCGGCTCGGCCGGCGGCTCGCGGACCGCAGGCTGAACCTGCGGGTCAGCCCGGGCGCGCGGGAGTGGCTGGCGCTGACCGGCTTCGACCCGATCTACGGGGCGCGGCCGCTGCGCCGGCTGATCCAGTCGGCTATCGGTGACCAGCTGGCCAAGGCGCTGCTGTCCGGCGCGATCACCGACGGCGACGACGTCCTGGTCGATCTGGACCCGGCGTCGGACACGCTGACGGTTCAGCAGGAGCGGGCCAGGCAGGCTCAGCTGTCCGCGGCTGGCCTGGCTGGCCCGGATGGGAGTTCGTCCAGCAGCCGGTCGTAGTCGTCCTCGGGCAGCCCGAGGTCGTTGCGGATCCGGTAGCGCAGGGTCAGCAGCAGCCGTAGCTCGGTGGGATCACCGTTCGCGGTACTGATCACCGGGCGGGCCGCCAGGGCTGGCGCGTCGGTCTCCCAGCCAGCCCCCAGCCGCCCCAGGCACAGCCCCACCCCGGTGGTGGCCCAGCGCAGCGCGCCGGGTAGATCGGAGCGCTCCATGAGCAGCTCAGCGACCAGGTCGTAGATCCTCGGGTCGCTGGGCTGCTCTTGCTCTATCTGCCGGATCAGGCTCTCCGCCTCGGCGGTCATGTCCATCAGGAACAGCGCCCGGGCCAGCGGAACCCGCGGGTCCACGAAGGCGCGGCCGCCATCCTCGATCGCACGCTGGAATCCCTGGGCCGCGGCGGCCGGCTCGTCGGCGAGCAGCCACTGCTCACCGGCCCGGACATAGGCCTCGGCCCGCGGGAACTCCGCGGTCTGCGTGCCCGACACGGCTAGATTGATCATCTGTTCCGCGGCGGCACGGTGGTCACCGCTGCACGCCGCATCGAACTCGATCGCATCAAACAGGTCCCTGGTCAGCAGCACCACGTCACCGGACGTACCCATACCGAGACCGGTTTCAACGCCGCGAACGAACTCAGTCACAGGAGAACCGCGCTATCTGCGCGATCGTTCCAGGGCATCCCAGAAGCCGCGGCGCAGCGCGTGCCGGGTCTCGTCATGCAGCAGTGAATCGATCGGCAATGCCGAGTCCTGGAGCAGCCTCGCTTCCAGGTCGGACGGCATGCGCGGTTTGCGGGCAAGTACAGCCTCCAGCCACAGTGCCGGCGCCTCACGGGCGACCGACTGACCGAATTCGAACCCCTCCGCGTGCGCGGCTTGCACCGCGTCCGCGATGGGCAATGCCTGGCCCGGTGGGACAGGAGCAGCGGAGGCGGGTGGCGGCCCGCCGTACGGCGCCTGCGGCGGCACGTAGGAGGCGGCCCCGCTGCCGCCGTCCTGGCCTGCCGGGGCGGGTGGGTACTGCCCGGGCATTGGCTCGGCGGCCATCCCGTAGGGGCTCTGCTGGTACTGGCGCTCCGGCATGCCCTGGCCGCCGGGCAGGGTCTGGCCTGGGGACCCGGTCATCGGCTGGCGCGCCGGCGCGTCCTGGGCCTGGCCCGCGGAACGAGTTGGCCGGTGGCGCCTGGTACGGATCCTGGGCCGGGCCGGGTGCCTGGGCGTGGTGCGCGCCGCGGCTGCGTGGGTCAGGCAGCCCGGGCGACGAAGGTGACGGCACCCCGGACCCGCCGGACTGGCCGAGGCCAGGTCCCGGCGTGCTGTACGGCCCCGGCATCGACTGCTGGCCCGGCATGCTCTGCTGGCCGGGGAGGCCTGACCCGCCCGGCTGCCCCTGAACGCCGGGCATGCTCTGCCGGGTGGGCAGGCCATTCTGGCTCGGCACGCCGTTCTGGCTCGGCAGCCCGTTCTGGCCGGGGATGCCGTTCTGCCCGCCAGGCATGGACTGCTGGCCCGGCATGGACTGCTGGCCCGGCATGGACTGCTGGCCCGGCATGGACTGCTGGCCCGGCATGGACTGCTGACCCGGCATTGGCTGGTGACCTGGCATGGCCTGCTGGGCAGGCATGCCGTGCTGACCAGGCATGGACGGCTGGCCCGGCATCGGCTGGTTACCAGGCATGGACGGCTGGCCCGGCATCGGCTGGTTACCGGGCATGGACGGCTGGCCCGGCATGGACTGGTGACCCGGCATGCTCTGCTGGGCAGGCATGCCGTGCTGACCAGGCATGGACGGCTGGGTGGACACCGACGGCTGGCCCGGCATGGTCTGCGGGGCGGGCATGCTCTGCCCGAGCAGGGTCGGCTGGCCGGTCAGGTTCTGCGGCTGGCCGGCCATCGCCTCCTGGCCGGGCAGGCCCGGCTGGCGCGACGCGGGCGGGGGCCCTGGCATCGGCTGGCCTGGCATATCCGGCTGCCCCGACCCGGGCCGCCGCGCCGCCGGAGCCGAGCCCAGTGGATCGGACAGCGAAGCCGGGCCGCCCAGCGCGGGCTCGGCCGGGTTGCTGGCTGAGCCGCGGCTGGCCGGCACCGACTGCCGGTCGGTGGCAGGCCCGCCGCTCTGGCGCCGCGGCAGCGGCGGCGCTTGCACGGCGTTCCCGGCCGGCTGGGCCACCGGCTGCTGGGCCACCGGCTGCTGAACAACCGGCTGCTGTGCCCCCGGCTGCTGAACAACCGGCTGCTGTGCCCCCGGCTGGGCGGCCCGCTGGTACTCGGCCACCACCGGCGCGGTGTAGATGGCGGGCGGGGCCGGGTGCGCGCCCGCGGCCAGGGCCTGCTGGGCCAGCGGGCCGACGACCGGCCCGTGCCCGTTGGTCAGCGCGCGCCCCGCCGACACGGCCAGCTGATACGGCTCGTCCGCGCTCAGCGCGGTGGTCCCGGCGACGAGCTGGGTGTAGGGGCGCAGGTGCCCCTCACCGATCTCGATGATGTCGTCACATTCCTGCCGCAGGCTGCGCGAGATGGTCCAGTTGCCGCCGACCGTGATGTGCACGATGAGCACCCGGATGCCGAGGTCCTGGACGTCGGCGACGACCTGGGCCAGATCCTCCTCGGCGCTCACCAGCAGCGCGTCGCTGATCGCGTTGTTCCGGGCCAGCGTGGTCAGGTCGCGGCGGATCTCGCCTTCTACGCCTTCACGGCGGCCCGGCCGCAGCCGGCCCAGCCGCAGCTTCAGCCCGGGCAGATCGGCCAGCGTGTCGTGCTCCGGGGCGCGGCGGCCCTCGACGGTAGCCTCATACCAGTAGCAGCGCAGCAGCGGGAGGGTGGTCCGTTCCCGGGCGATGCTGCTGAAGAATTGGAGCAAGCCTGCGTAATCCCAGGATACGGACTCTCGGTGGCGGGTTCCGTGGACGGCCATCGCGCCATCCGCCAGCACGTAGCCCGCGTCCACGAACAGCGCGCACCGGTCCACGCGACACCGTCCTTCCCTCGACGCGAGACGTTACCAGCGCCCAGCCGCCGGTGTTGATGGATCCCATGTGATAGATCGCGAGCAGGTCGCGGGCATCCGCGGGGAGAAGTCCGCTCTCGGCAGAAGCGTCCCCGTCGGGTGCTCATGACCCGGCATAGTCTTCCGCCATGCGACTTCTTGTTCTCGGGGGTACCCGGTTCCTCGGGCGTGCCATCGTGGACGAAGCGATCAGGCGTGGCTATGACGTCACAACCTTCACACGGGGGCTGAGCGGCGAGCCCCGGCCGGGTGCCGAGGCACTGCACGGAGACCGTACCAGGTCCGAGGATCTGTCCAAGCTGGCTGAACGAGATTTTGACTTCGTCATCGACACCTCGACCATCGCTCCCCGGCATGTGGCCGCGTCGGCCCGGTTGCTCGCCCCGCGGGTCGGCCATTACACGTATGTGTCCACGATTTCGGTCTATGCCGATTACCCGCGCGAGCCGGTCGATGAAGGCTCCAGGGTGCTGGACTGCCCGGCCGACGCGGACGGCACGGTCGAATCCCTCGGCTACGGCGAGCTCAAATCGGGCAGCGAGCGGGCGGTCGCCGAAGCCTTCCCCCGGCGGCACCTCATCGCCCGCCCCGGGCTCATCGTCGGGCCGCACGAGAACATTGGCCGGCTGCCGTGGTGGCTGACCCGCATCGCCCGCGGTGGGACCGTCCTCGCCCCCGGCGACCCGGACCGGCCGATCCGGCTGACCGACGCCCGGGATCTGGCCGCCTGGCTGATCGACAATTCCCGGCGGCGCATCCCGGGGATCGTCAACGTGCCCGGGTCTGACAAGGCAAGGTTCGGCGACCTGCTCACCACCTGCGGTGAGATGACCCGGGCGGACCGGCGCGCCGGTCTCGACCTGCGCTGGGTGCCGGATCAGGTGCTACTCGACGCGGGTGTCGAGCCGTGGACCGAACTGCCGATGTGGGCGCCGGACACCCCGGAACTGGCCGGGATCTGGACCGTCTCCGGTGGCCGGGCCATCCGGACCGGCATCCGCTACCGGCCGCTGACCGACACCGTGCACGACACCTGGGCCTGGCTGCGCCTGGAGGCCACGGCCGAGGGCACCGAACTGAGCGATCTGGCCGTCGGCCGCGCCGGGTCCATTGGCCTGGATCCAGCCAAGGAGGATCGGATCCTGGCCGGCCTCGGCTGACTCAGCCGGCCCATTAACCACTTCATAAAGCTTCCCCGTAGTTACGCAGAGTACATGCCACCATGTTCAGTCATGGCCAACGAGAGTCCGCAGCGATCCTGGCACCGAACGTAGGCGCGAAACCGTGCACGATCAGCCCGATCTGGTCCGCGCCGATGGGGACGGCCAGCAAGTCCGCTATCCCAGCCACCGACGCGGGCTTTCAGTCGGCCGAGCCGCTGCTCGCCAGGTGGGGCAGCGCCCGGCTGGCGTTCACCGACGGCACTGGCGCGCTCACCGACGTGCACACCGTCCGCGACGTAGCCATCTCAGCGGCCGGCTGAGCTGGCCAGGTAGGCTGCTCAGCCGTGAGCGACCGCGAGGACCTGCTGCGTTTGATCAAGGACAAGGCCGTGGTGCACGGCGCCTTCGTGCTGTCCTCCGGGCAGCGCGCCACCTGGTACATCGACCTGCGCCGGGTGCTGCTCAGCGGGACGGGCGCCGCGCTGGCCGGGCGGGTGATGCGGGATCTCACCGCCGATCTCGACTACGACGCAGTGGGCGGGCTGACGCTGGGTGCGGACCCAGTCTCGGCCGCGATGCTGCACACCGCGAGCGCTGCGGGCCAGTCGCTGGATGCTTTCGTTGTGCGGAAAGAAGGAAAGTCGCACGGCCTGCAGCGGCGCATCGAGGGTCCGGACGTCGGGGGGCGCCGGGTTCTGGCCGTGGAGGACACGTCGACCACCGGCAGTTCCGTGCTGGCCGCGGTGGACGCGCTGCGCGAGGCGGGCGCGGAGGTCGTCGGGGTGGCGGTGGTGGTGGAACGGGGCGCGCGGGACAAGGTGGCCGCGCGCGGCCTGCCGTTCCTGGCCGCCTATGACATGGGTGATCTGGGCCTGGGCTGATCGCCGGCCTGGTCGCGGCCCGCGGCGTGCGCGCCGGCCACCGCGGCCTCGTGCCGGATCTCGCGCAGCCGGTGCAGGACCAGCGCCACGATGGCGATCACCGCCACCGCGGCGATCAGGTACCCGGCTACCGCGATGCCGTGCGAGATGCTCTGCCAGGTGCTGCTCAGGCTGTAGCCGAGCAGCGAGATCACGGTCACCCAGATCGCGGTGCCAATGAGGCTGAGCACGCCGAACAGCAGCGCGGGCATCTTGGTGAAGCCGGCCACGATGGAAATGAACGTGCGCACCACCGGCAGCGCGCGGCCGACCGGCACCGCCCACACGCCGCGCCCGGCGAGGAAGCGTTCCGCGCGGTCGATGTCCCGCTCGGTGATCAGCAGATAACGGCCGGACCGGGACACCAGCGGCCGCTCAGCCACCCGGCCCACGGTGTAGGACACGAACGAGCCGATGAGCTCGGCCAGCGTCCCCACGATTATCACGGCGACGATGTTCAGCCGTCCTTCGCCAGCCAGCACACCCGCGAAACCGAAGGTGATCTCCGACGGGATCGGGATGCAGCACGCTTCGAGGAAGCCGAACAAGAAGACAGCCGCCAGACCCCACTGGCTGAGAAAGCTCTCCATAGCTCACTGTTGTACCGCATCCCGGGAGTGCTGCGGCCACTAGCGGACCAGGTTAGGAGACCCTTTACCAGCCTCTGTTCCGCGGCGGGCCAGCGCTGCGCCACCCGCGGCGGGCCGGTTTCCCGGATACTAGACAGCACTAACTGAGACAGGGAGCCCGATCGTCATGCCTATCGCCACGCCTGAGGTCTACGCACAGATGCTGGACCGGGCCAAGGAACGCGGCTTTGCCTACCCGGCCATCAATGTGACCTCAAGCCAGACGCTGAACGCCGCGCTGCGCGGTTTCGCCAACGCGGAAAGTGACGGAATCGTTCAGGTATCGACCGGCGGCGCCGACTACCTGTCCGGGGCGGCCGTCAAGGACATGGTTACCGGCTCGGCCGCGCTGGCCTCGTTCGCCCGCGAGGTGGCGGCCAAGTACCCGGTGCAGATCGCCCTGCACACCGACCACTGCCCCCAGGACAAGCTGGACGGCTTCATGCGGCCGCTGGTCAAGCTGTCCCAGGAACGGGTGGCCCGGGGCCAGGAGCCGCTGTTCAACTCGCACATGTGGGACGGGTCCGCGGTGCCACTGGACGAGAACATCACGCTGGCCACCGAACTGCTGGCTGACTGCGCCAAGGCCCGCGCCGTGATGGAGATGGAGATCGGCGTGGTCGGTGGCGAGGAGGACGGCGTCACCGGCGAGATGAACGAGAAGCTGTACAGCACCCCGGAGGACGCGCTGGCCGTGGCCGAGGCACTCGGCCTGGGCGAGCGGGGCCGGTATCTGCTGGCCGCCACGTTCGGCAACGTGCACGGGGTGTACAAGCCGGGGCACGTCACGCTGCGGCCGTCCATCCTGCGCGACATCCAGGACGCGGTGGGCGCCAAGTACGGCGTGGACAAGCCGTTCGACCTAGTCTTCCACGGCGGCTCGGGGTCGGCCCTGGAAGAGATCCGGGAGGCCATCTCCTACGGTGTGGTCAAGATGAACGTGGACACCGACACCCAGTACGCGTTCACCCGGCCGGTCGTGGACCATATGTTCCGCAACTACGACGGTGTGCTGAAGATCGACGGTGAGGTGGGCAACAAGAAGGCCTACGACCCGCGCTCCTACGGCAAGGCCGGCGAGGCCGGCATGTCGGCCCGGGTAGTGCGGGCCTGCGAGGACCTGCAGTCGGCTGGCACCAAGCTCAGCTAGCCCGGTTCAGGCGCGCCGCGTTCCGCTCTCCTGGCGGAACGCGGCGCGGATGGCCGCGACGACCTGGCGGGCACCCGGGTGATCTCCGCCCAGGTGAAATCAACCACCCCGAAACCGGCTTCGCGCGGCCGGGGTGGCGGGGGTGGGTTTGGGACGCGGGTGGGGCTGGGGCGGGGCAGGATGGGGTTATGGAGCGTGAGAACTTGTTTGCCGGGCCGCCGGCTACCTATCTGCCTGAGGACCCGGGGGCCGCTGAGCTGGCGGCGGGGGCCGATCCGGCCGCGGTGGCGGCGGGTCATCCGGCCAGCACGGCGGCGTGGGCGGCGCTGGCCGAGCGGGCGCTGGATCAGGGTGACTGGGTGACCGGCTACGCGTTCGCGCGGGCCGGGTATCACCGGGGCCTGGACCAGCTGCGCAGGGCCGGGTGGAAGGGGCACGGCCCGGTCCCCTGGGAGCACGAGCCGAACCAGGGCTTCCTCCGCTCGCTGCACGCACTGGGCCTGGCCGCCGGGCAGATCGGCGAGACCGGCGAGGAGGAACGCTGCCGGGTGTTCCTGGCCGACAGCAGCGCCACCGCCGCCGCGGTGCTCTCTGGTGGGTGATCCGGGGCGTAACGAAGTGGCCCGTAGCGTGGAGTAACCTCAACACGGCAGGCGGGGCGAGGCCTGGAAGGGGCTGGTCGGATGCCGGCCATTGTGCTCGTAGGCGCACAGTGGGGTGACGAGGGCAAGGGCAAGGCGACTGACCTGCTCGGGGACCGGGTCCACTACGTGGTCCGCTACCAGGGCGGGAACAACGCCGGGCACACCGTGGTCATCGGGGACGACAGCTACGCGCTGCACCTGCTGCCGTCCGGCGTCCTGTCGCCCGAGGTCACCCCGGTCATCGGCAACGGGGTGGTGATCGACCCTGAGGTGCTGCTGCGCGAGATCGACGGGCTGCGCGAGCGCGGCGTGTCCTGCGAGCGGCTGCTGATCTCGGCCAACGCGCACCTGATCATGCCGTACCACCGGGCCCTGGATAAGGTCACCGAGCGCTACCTGGGCAGTGCCCGGATCGGCACCACCGGGCGGGGCATCGGCCCGACCTACGCGGACAAGGTGGCCCGGACCGGGATCCGGGTCCAGGACCTGCTCGACCCGGGCATCCTGTCCCAGAAGCTGGAACTCGTGCTGCGCGAGCGCAACCAGGTGCTGACCAAGGTGTACAACCGGCGCGGCATCGAGGCGGATGCGATCGCCAAGGAGTACCTGGGCTACGCCGAGCAGATCCGGCCCTACGTGGCCGACACCGGCCTGGTGCTCAACCAGGCGCTGGATCAGGACAAGACGGTGCTGCTGGAAGGGGCCCAGGCCACTCTGCTCGACGTGGATCACGGCACCTACCCGTTCGTGACGTCGAGTTCACCCACGTCAGGCGGCGCCTGTGCGGGCGCAGGCATCGGGCCGACCCGGATCACCAAGGTGATCGGCATTCTCAAGGCGTACACCACCCGGGTCGGTGCCGGGCCGTTCCCCACCGAACTGCTCACCGAGCAGGGTGAGTGGCTGCGCAAGGCCGGCGGCGAGTACGGCGTGACCACCGGGCGGCCGCGGCGCACCGGCTGGGTGGACACGGTGATCGCCCGGTACTCGACCCGGGTCAACGGCATCACCGACTACTTCATCACCAAGCTGGACGTGCTGTCCGGCCTGGAGCGGGTCCCGGTCTGCGTGGCTTACGACGTGGGCGGCGTCCGGCACGACGAGATCCCGATGACGCAGACCGAGTTCCATCACGCCACGCCGGTCTACGAGTACCTGGACGGCTGGTGGGAGGACATCTCCCCGGCCAAGGAGTTCGCCGACCTGCCACCCAACGCGCAGCGCTACATCAAGGCGCTGGAAGACCTGATCGGCGCGCCGGTGGCCGCGGTCGGCACCGGCCCGCGCCGGGACCAGACCCTGCAGTTGCGCCCGCTGGTCTGAGCTGAGCCAACGGCCAGAGCCGGGTCCGGGCTACCCGGCCGCACGGGTGCTGGCACCCGTATCAATCTGGGCAGCCGCACTACTGACCTCGGCCCGCCGGCGGGGCAAGCTGGGAACCGAGCCCAGCCACCCCGGTACAGGAGGACGGCCCCATGCTGACCCTGGTTACCGCCGAGCCCGAGCCCAGCCTGGAGGACCTGCCCGGCCGCCCGTGGGCGGTGCGCCGGGCGGCCTGCCCGGGTGGCCGGCCCGCGCTGGAGATCTACGCGGCAGACGTGTTCGTGGACCTGCTGGTGCTGCCCGGCGACTGGCCGTTCGCCGCGCACCTCGTCCGCGGCGCGTGCTCGGCGACCTGGGCGGGCCAGTCTTACGCGGCCGCCTGGGGCATCCTCCCGGCGGCCGGCCGCGGCCTGCTGGTGCAGTTCCGCCAGGGCCGGATCCACCCTGATATCTGCCCGGCCGAGCCGGTCGCGGTGGGCGGCGTGTTCTGGTTCGCGCACGCGGCCGGGCGGTTCCGGCACGTGCTGGTGACCCAGGCCGGCGGCCAGGAGCGGCACGGCATCCGCCCGGCCCGCCCCTGCTGACTATGGTTGACCCCGGACCAGCCGGAGACCGGTTACCCAGGCAGCCGGAGAACCGGAAGCCTAGGCCAGCCGGAGAACCGGAACCCCAGGCCAGCCGGAGAACCGGAAGACACCGGTAGGCTCGCCGGGTGCGAGTCCTCCTGCTTGGCTCCGGTGGCCGCGAGCACGCGCTGGCCCGCGCCCTGGCCGCCGACCCCGAGGTAACCGGCCTGCACGCGGCGCCGGGCAACCCTGGCATCGCCGCGCTGGCCCGGCTGCACCCGGTGGACATCACCGACGCCGGGCAGGTGGCCGGCCTGGCCCGGGCGACCCGGGCCGACCTGGTGGTGATCGGCCCGGAGGCGCCGCTGGTGGCCGGGGTGGCGGACGGGCTCCGCGCATCCGGCATCGCCTGTTTCGGGCCGAGCCGCCGGGCCGCCGCAATCGAGGGCTCGAAGTCGTTCGCCAAGCAGGTCATGCAGGCGGCCGGCATCCCGACCGCCCGGGCGCACACCTGCGTCAGCCCGGCCGAGGCGGCCGCCGCGCTGGACGAGTTCGGCCCGCCCTACGTGGTCAAGGCGGACGGCCTGGCCGCGGGCAAGGGCGTCCTGGTCACCGGGGACCGGGACGCGGCCGAGAAGCACGCCCAGGCCTGCGGCACGGTGGTCATCGAGGAGTTCCTGGACGGATCCGAGGTGTCGCTGTTCGCGCTGGCCGACGGGGCCACCGCGGTGCCGCTGCTGGCCGCGCAGGATTTCAAGCGGGCCGGGGACGGCGACCAGGGGCCGAACACCGGCGGGATGGGCGCCTATGTCCCGCTGCCCTGGGCCCCGCCCGGGCTGGCCGACGAGGTGCTCGGCACCGTGCTGCAGCCGGCCGTGGATGAGCTGCGCCGCCGCGGCACGCCGTACCGCGGCCTGCTCTACGCCGGGCTGAGCCTGACCGCGGCGGGCGTCCGGGTGGTCGAGTTCAACGCCCGCTTCGGTGACCCGGAGACCCAGGTCATCCTGGACCGGCTGGCCACCCCGCTGGCCGGCCTGCTGGCCGCGGCCGCGTCCGGATCGCTGGCCGGCCTCGCTCCGCCGCGCTGGGCGCCGGGCGCCGCGGTGACCGTCGTTATCGCGGCCGAGGGCTACCCCGGAGCGCCCGCGCGCGACGATCACATCACCGGCCTTTCCGATGCCGAACGCCTCCCAGGGGCTTATGTCCTGCACGCTGGCACCCAGCTGGACCGGGCTGGTCGGCTGGTGTCGGCCGGCGGCCGGGTGCTCAACGTGGTCGGCACCGGGCCGGACCTGGCGGCGGCCCGGACCGCCGCGTACCAGGCGGCGGGGAAGATCAGCATGCGCGGTGGCTGGTTCCGCACCGACATCGCGGAACGGGCCGCGGCCCAGGCAGCGCGCGGCTGAGCGATGCCGGCCGACCAGCAGACCCCAGGCCAGCAGACCACGGCCCAGCAGACCACAGGCCCGCAGACCACGGGCCCGCAGACCACGGGCCCGCAGACCACGGGCCCGCCGCTGCGGGTCAGCACGCTGGAACTGTTCTTCGACCTGGTCTTCGCGTTCACCCTGACCCAGCTGTCCACCCTGCTGGACGACAATCTCCTGTCGGCCGCCTCGATCGTCCAGGTGCTGCTGGTGTTCGGCGTGCTGTGGTGGATGTACGGCGGGTACGCCTGGCTGACCAACACCCGCACCCCGGACCGGGCCCCGGAGCGGCTGCTCCTGCTGGTTGGCATGGCCGGGTTCCTGGTCGTCGGGCTGGCCATCCGGAATGGGTTCGGCAACAGCCGGTCGGCCGCCAGCGGCATCTTCCTGGGCGTCGGCTACCTGGTCGTGGTGTGCGTGCACGGCGGGCTCTATTACCGGGTGAACCGGAACATCGTCCGGGTGCTCCCGGTCAACCTGGCCTCGGCGCTGCTGGTCCTGGTGGCCGGGCTGACCAGCGGCGTGGCGGCCTACCTGCTGTGGACCGCGGCGCTGGCCATCCAGGTGCTGTCCCCGCTGGTGGTGCGGGTGGGCGGCCGGTTCGAGATCGCCCCGGCGCACTTCGCCGAGCGGCACGGCGCGCTGGTCATCGTGGCGCTGGGCGAGTCGGTCGCGTCGGTGGGCATCGGTGCCGCCGCGCACCCACTGGACGCGCAGATCGTGCTGGCGGCGGTGCTCGGCCTGGCCGTGTCGGCCGCGCTGTGGTGGGTCTACTTCGGCGGCGGGGACGACGAGCATGCGGCCGAGGCCATGGCCGAGGCGCCCGGCCCGCGACGGCCCGCGCTCGCCCTGTCCGCGTACTTCTACCCGCACATCCCGATCCTGCTGGGCGTGGTGGCACTGGCCGCCGGGGTGAAGCTGACCATCGGCCACGCGACGCAGCCGCACCCGGCCGCCCAGGCGCTGGCCATCGGCGGCGGCGCGGCGCTGTTCCTGGCCGGCCAGGCCGCGTTCCGCCGGGCGCTGCACCTCGGCACCCCGTGGCCGCGGCTGGCCGCCGCGCTGTTCGCCCTGGCGACGGCGGCGCTCGGGGCCACCGTGAGCATCGAGGCACAGCTGGTGGTGCTGCTGGCCGGGCTGGTCGGCCTGCTCAGCCGCCAGCGCCGCCGGGCGGCCGCGAGCCTGCCGGGTGACCGGCGCGGTACTGGCGTTCGGTAAAGATAGACGGTGTGATCGAGCGGTACACCCGGCCCGGGATGGGCAAAGTCTGGAGCGAAGCACACAAATACGAGCTGTGGTGCCAGGTGGAGACGCTGGTGCTGGCGGCGCAGGCGGCGGCCGGAACGGTGCCGGCCGATGCGGTGGAGCCGGTGCGCAACGCCAAGCCGCCCACGGCGGAAGCGGTGGCCGCGGTGGAGGCGGTCACCGATCACGACGTGATCGCGTTCCTCACCGCGTGGGCGGACAACACCACGCCGCGCGAGGCGGCCGCCTGGGTGCACTACGGGATGACCTCGTCCGACCTGCTGGATACCGCGCTGGCGGTGCAGCTCACCGAGGCCACCGACGTGCTGGCGGCCGAGGCCAGCGGGCTGGTGGCCGCGCTGCGCGAGCACGGCCTGGCGCACCGCGGCACGCTCCGGGTGGGCCGTACGCACGGCATCCACGCCGAGCCGGACGTGTGGGGGCACCGGGTGGCCGACTTCGCATTCGCCATGGCCCGCAGCCGGGACCGGCTGCTCCGGGCCCGGGACGCGGTCGCGGTGGGCAAGCTGTCCGGGCCGGTCGGCACGTACTCCAACATCGACCCGGCCATTGAGGCCACCGTCCTGGCCGAACTGGGCCTGCGCCCGGCCGACGTGGCCACCCAGGTGGTGTTCCGGGACGGCATCGCCGAGTGGATCAGTGCGGTCGCGGTGGCCGCGAGCGTGTGCGAGGCGATCGCGCTGGAGATCCGGCATGGGCAGCGCACCGAGGTCCGCGAGCTGGCCGAGCCGTTCCGGGCCGGGCAGAAGGGCTCGTCCGCGATGCCGCACAAGAAGAACCCGGTCCGCTCCGAGCGGATCGCCGGGCTGGCCCGGCTCGTGCGCGGCTATGTGACGCCGGTCACCGAGGGCATCGCGCTGTGGCACGAGCGGGATATCTCACATTCCGCCGTGGAGCGGATCGCGCTGCCGGACGCGGCCATCACGCTCGATTACCTGCTGCACCTGACCACCGGCCTGATCGAGGGCCTGGTCGTGGACCCGGACCGGATGCTGGCCAACCTGGAATCCACCGGCGGCCTCATCTACACCTCGAGCATCCTGCTCGAACTGGTCGGCTCCGGGATGTCCCGGGAGGACGCCTACGCACTGGTCCAGGCGGCGGCGATGCGGACCTGGCAGGACGGCACCCCGCTGCTGCAGACGCTGCGCACCGGGGCGGCCGCCCGCGGGGTCACGCTGGACGACGCACGGCTGGCCGAGGCGTGCCGGCCGGAACGGTACGTGGCCCGGCTGGGCGGGGTGTTCGAGCGGCTGGAGGGGCTCTCGTGACCGGTGCGCCTACGTTGGTGTACTCGGGAAAGGTGCGGGACGTCTACTCGCTGGGCGATGACGTGCTGCTGCTGGTCGCCTCGGACCGGATCTCCGCCTACGACCACATCCTGCCGACGCCGATACCGGGCAAAGGGAAGATCCTGACCCAGCTGTCCCTGTGGTGGTTCGAACAACTCGCCGGCGTGGTGCCGAATCATCTGGTGGACGCCGAGATCCCGGCCGAGTTCGCCGGGCGGGCAACGGCCTGCCGCAAGCTGTCCATGGTCCCGGTGGAGTGCGTGGCCCGCGGCTACCTGGCCGGTTCTGGCTGGCGGGAGTACCAGCAGACCGGGTCGGTGTGCGGGGTGCCACTGCCCGCCGGGCTGCGCAGCGGCTCGCAGCTGCCCGAGCCGATTTTCACCCCGGCGACCAAGGCGCCGCGCGGGCAGCACGACGAGAACATCCCGTTCTCCGAGGTGGTTGCACAGGTCGGCGCGGAGGTCGCGGATCAGCTCAGGCGGATCACCCTGGAGGTCTACCGGCGTGGCGCGGAGGTCACCGCCAGGCACGGCATCCTGCTCGCCGACACCAAGATCGAGCTGGGTTTCGCCCCGGACGGCAGGCTGCTGCTGGCCGACGAGGTGCTCACCCCGGACTCGTCCCGGCTGTGGCCGGCCACCGATTGGTCGCCCGGTACGCCACAGGTGTCATTTGACAAGCAGATCGTCCGGGACTGGCTAGACTCGCCCGAGTCCGGGTGGGCAGAGCGGGATCGCCAGCCACCTCCAGCACTGCCCAACCATGTGGTCGAGCAGACACGTGCTAGTTACATCGAGGCTTATGAGCGCATCACCGGACGGCAGTGGGTATGACTGCCGTGGAACTCTGCTCTACAACCCCATGCTCTACAACCCCATGCTCGGCAACCACGTGCTCGACGACCCCACGGGGACGGCCGGGGACCCGGCAGGCCGGTGGAATACTGGCCTGGGACATGCAGAAGGGTTGCCGCTGGCCCAGCGGGTAGCTGGCCGCCCAGCACTGGGCAGCGCACTGCCAGGACCGCCGGCACACCGTGACGACGCGTTTCCGAAGGACAGGAGCTTCAGCCTCATGACCATTGGCCCCGAGACCTGCTACCGCGTACGAGGCGGGATCCCGCTACAGGGCACGGTCTTCGTCCAGGGCGCCAAGAACGCCGCGCTCAAAATGATCGCCGCGTCTCTGCTCACCGCGGAGGGCCGGACGGTGCTGCGCAACGTGCCGCCGATCGAGGACGTCCGGCGCGCGGTCGAGCTGGCCCAGGCCGTGGGGGCGGTCGTCAAGTTCCACGAGTCCGAGCGCACCCTGGTGGTGGACGCGTCCAACCTGACCAGCCCGGTGCTGCCGGCCGAGATCGCCCGGCGGTTCCGCGCCTCGGTGCTGTTCGTGCCGCCGCTGCTGCACCGGCTCGGCGAGGCCGTCATCGAGGGCATCGGCGGCTGCAACCTGGGCAGCCGCCTGCTGGACTTCCACTACCGGGGGTTCGCCCGGCTCGGCGCGATCGTGGACGAGCAGGGCGACAAGATCTGTGTCAAGGCGGGCAAGCTGCAGGGCGCGCACCTGTACCTGGACACCCCGTCGCACACCGGCACCGAGAACCTGATCATGGCGGCCAGCCTGACGCCGGGCACCACGGTCATCGACAACTGCGCGCTCGAGCCCGAGGTGCTGGACGTCATCGCATTCCTGACCAAGATGGGCGCCGACATCAGCGGCGGCGGCACCGGCTTCGTCACCGTGCGCGGGGTGAGCGAGCTGACCGCGACCGAGCACACCGTGATGCCGGACCGGATCGACGCGGCCGTGTTCGCCATGGCCGCCGCGATCACCGGCGGCGAGCTGAACCTGGTCGGCGCGCAACTGGAGCACTTCGGCGTGGTGCGCTGGAAGCTGGAGCAGATGGGCGTGGAGTTCTCGGCCAAGGGCGCGGTGCTCCAGGTCCGCCGGGAGCGCACGCTGCGCCCGATCAACGTCATCACCAGCCCGTACCCTGGCTTCGCCACCGACCTGCAGTCGCCGATCATGGCGCTGAGCTGCCTGGCCGACGGCACCAGCTACATCCGGGAGACCATCTTCGACGGCCGGTACACGCTGGTCGGCGAGCTGAACAAGATGGGCGCCAAGGTCGAGGTGGACAGCGGCAACGTGGCCATCGTGCACGGCCCGTCCGCGCTCAAGGGGACCAAGGTGGTCGCGCACGACCTGCGCAGCGGCATCGCGCTGATCCTGGCCGGGCTGTGCGCCGAGGGCGAGACCGTGGTGGCCCCCGGCTATCTGATCGACCGCGGGCACGCGGCGGTCGCGGAGCGGCTCACCACGCTCGGTGCGGATATCAGCATCGAGTCGAGTGGCTGAGAGGTAACGCCCCTAACGGGCGGTTTCTGCCCGGCCAAATGTGACGAAGCACGAAACTGCCAGCGGATTTGCGTACGTGCAGGCCGCAAGCAGGTTACGAACTATACGATCGTGCAATCGTCCGTAAGGGTCTGGATGTGACTTCTCACCATGAGCAGTACGCCGCGGCCGGCAGCACGTTAGTGACTGCCGTCTCACGCGATGGCGAGCGGCGATGACCGGCCAGCGCCAGCCAGCGGGCGAGCTTACGATCGGCATTGTCGGCCCGCACGACCTGGTCGAACGCATCATGCTGTCCGGCACCGCCCAGCCCGGTATGCTGCCCGGCGGCCCAGGCCAGCCGGGCGCCGGCGCCGCGCCGTCCGCGAACGGCTCGGCGCCGGCGCCGCCCCGGCGGCTCGTCGCGGCCGCCTACCGCAGCGAGCAGGAGGCCGCCGACAAGGTGCTCCGGCTCGGCGCGGGCATCGATGCCTGCCTGTTCGCCAGCCAGGTACCGCATGAGTACGCCCGGCGGGCCGGCACGCTGCGCGTCCCGGCCACCTATGTGCCGCTGGCCGGCAGCGCGCTGTACGCGGCGCTGCTGCGCGCCACCCGGGAGCTGGGCCAGGACCTGAGCAAGGTCAGCGTGGACGTGCTCAGCCGGATGGACGTGGAAGACGCGTTCGGCGAACTGGGCGTGCCCACCGACAACGTGCACGTCCGGGAGGACGCGGCCAACGCGGCCACGCTGGCCGCGTTCCACGAGCGGCTGTGGCGGCGCGACGAGATCAGCGTCGCGTTCACCTGCCTGCAGTCGGTGGCGCAGCGGCTGTCCGCGGCCGAGGTGCCGGTCCGCATCCTGCGCCCGACCAGCAGCGCGATCCGTTCCGCGCTGCGCACCGCGACCCTGCTGGCGGGCAACCGGCGGCTGGAGGAAGCCCAGCTCGCGGTGGCCCTGAT
Source organism: uncultured Actinomycetes bacterium (assembly GCA_963834705.1). Taxonomy (GTDB): domain Bacteria; phylum Actinomycetota; class Actinomycetes; order Streptosporangiales; family Streptosporangiaceae; genus RYN-230. The sequence goes on along the minus strand of CAWICV010000008.1, from coordinate 66,800 downwards.
CGAGGTGCCCACGCTGCGCGACACCACCCGCCGGTCCACGCCGCGGCACGCGCGCGAGGAGCTGCGGCTCACCGTGCACCGGTTCCTGGTCCAGGAAGCGCAGCGGATGCACGCCTCGGTCAGCCCGGTCAGCGACCACTGCTTCCTGGTCACCGCCACCCGCGGCTCGCTGGCCGCGGCGACCGACGGCTTCCGGGTACCGCCGTTCAGCGAGCGCGCCCGCACCGAGCTGGGCATCGCCGTCGAGGTGGGCATCGGGATGGGCCGGACCGCGCAGGACGCCGAAGCGCACGCGCAGGCGGCGCTGTCCCGCTCGCACGCGGCCGCGGGCAGCCGTGGCTTCGCGCTGGACCGGGAGGGCATCGCGCTGGTGCCCGCGCCGCGGCACCCGGCCTCGGCGGCGGTGGAGAGCACCCGGCCACGCGGGCTCGAGACACTGTCCCGGCTGGCCGACAAGCTGGCGGGCAGCGACAGCGCGCTGGTGGTGGACGCGGAGACCGCGGGCAAGGTGCTCGGGGTGACCGCGCGCACCGCGCGGCGGCTGCTGCATAGCCTGGTCGAGGAAGGGCTGGCCTGGCCATTGCCGCCGAGCCGGGCGCCGCAACCGGGCCGCCCCCGCCAGTTCTACCGCCTGGTCACCGAGAAGCTGGAACGCCGCCCCGCGGCGCGGTGAACCGGGCCAAAAGCGCATGAATGCTGCATTCGTGCTGTCCTGAGCACGTGAGTGAAGCATTCACGCGGTTCCGGACGCCCGCCCACAGGCGTGATTGAAAAGTAAGTACTGTCTGCGCGGGCCGGGGAGTGGGATCAGGGGCCGGGAAACGTCCGTCCGGGCTAGTGGCGGCGGGGGTAGGCGCGGGCGACGGCCAGGAACGTGTCGTTGGCGTCGTGGTCGCCGATGGAGATCCGGGCCCCCTCGGCGCCGAACGGCCGGATAGCCACCCCGGCCTGCGCGCAGGCGGCCGCGAAGTCCTGGGTGTCCTCGCCCAGCCGGAGCCAGACGAAGTTGGCCTCGGTCGGCGGCACCGTCCAGCCCTGGGCGGCCAGCTCGCCGCTGACCCGGGACCGTTCCTTGACCACCAGGTCCACCCGGTCCAGCAGTTCCGTCTCGGCGGCCAGCGAGGCTATGGCGGCGGCCTGCGCCACCGCGTTCACGGTGAACGGGAGCATGGTCTTGCGGACCGCCCCGGCCACCGCCGGCTGCGCGACCAGGAAGCCGACCCGCAGCCCGGCCAGCCCGTACGCCTTGGAGAAGGTGCGCAGCACGGCCACGTTCGGGTGCTCACGGTAGACCCGCAGCCCGTCCGGCACGGCCGGGTCACGGACGTACTCGTTGTACGCCTCGTCCAGCACGACCAGGCAGTCCGTCGGCACCTGGCGGAGGAACGCGGCCAGGTCGTCCGCGTGCACTACGGTGCCGGTCGGGTTGTTCGGGTTGCACACGAAGATGACCCGGGTCCGGCCGGTGATGGCCGCGGCCATCGCGGCCAGATCGTGCGTCTCGGCCCGCAGCGGCACGGTGACCGGCGCCGCCGCGGCCAGCGCGACCAGCGTTGGGTAGGCCTCGAAGGAACGCCACGCGTAGAGCACCTCGGCCCCGGGCTCGCCGGCCGCCTCCAGCACCTGCTGGGCCACCCCGACCGAGCCGCAGCCGACCGCGATGTGCTCCGGTGGCACGCCGAACCGGTCCGCGATCGCCGCGGTCAGCGCGACCGCGCCGTTGTCTGGATAGCGGTGCACGGCAGTGGCCGCCTCGGCGATCACCTCGAGCACCGAGGGCAGCGGGCCGAACGGTGATTCGTTCGAGGACAGCTTGTGTGACCGGCCGTCCGGCCCGCGGACCTGGCGGCCCGGCTGGTACGGGGCGAAGCCGTCGAGCACCGCACGGAACCGGGGCGATCTGGGCGCGTCCGCACTGGTCACCGATGTCCTCCCCTCGCTGCTCCCGGGCACATCCTAGTCACCCGGGAGCGTGGCCAGCGCGGCCGTGAACACCTGGTGCATCTCCCGGCCGAACAGCACGAACTGGGCTTCCCGGACGGCGGTGTCCGCGGCGCGGATGGTACCGAGCGCGATCCGGGCCGCGTCGTCCGCGGGCCAGCCGTAGATCCCCGCGGACACGGCCGGGAACGCCACCACCTCGGCGCCGAGCTCGTCGGCTACCCGGAGCGACTCGGTGTAGCAGGACGCGAGCAGCGCGCTGCGGTCCTCGCGCCGCGAGTACACCGGGCCGACCGTATGGATGATCCACCGGGCCGGCAACTGGCCGGCCGTGGTCGCCACCGCCTGGCCGGCCGGCAGCCCGTCCGGGAACCGGCCGGCCCGCAGTGACCGGCACTCGGCCAGGATCGCGGGGCCGCCGCGGCGGTGGATCGCGCCATCGACGCCGCCCCCGCCGAGCAGCGACGAGTTGGCCGCGTTGACGATGGCGTCAGCGGCCTGCCGGGTGATGTCCCCCTCGTGCAGTGTGATCCGGATAGTCATGTGACTTCACGATAGCTGGCGGCCCCGGCCGGGAAGACCTCTAATCAGGTCAGCAGCGATGCCGAGGAACCGGGGAAGACAGATGAACGCTGCCCTGCTCGCGGTCCTCAATGACGCCGAGCGGTTGCTGGTTGCCGAGACCGACCGGGACAACCTCACTGCGCTCGACGAGGACGCGGCCATCGAATTGGAGACCCGGATCAGGCGGGCCCGTAACAAGTACGTCGGCCAGTACCGGCGGGGCGCCAGCGCCCGGGTCGCCGAAAGGGGCGGGCGAGGTATAGCCCGGCCGGAGAACACCCTGGCCCGCACGAAGGCCGAGGCGTTCGAGGAGGCCTTGTCCCGGGTGAGCCGCCGGGTTGCCGTGCTGGCCCGCCAGTCGGCGGCCCAGTTGCGGGCGGAGCGGCTCGCCGCGGCCCGCGCCGCGAAGCAGAGCCGTGGGCCTGCCGCCCGTAGCGCACGGGCCACCTCTGGCCAGGCCGTCCCGGACGGAGCGGGCTCGGCCGCGGGAGCGGAAGCCGCCGCGGCCCGTGCCCTCCGTTCACCCAGGACGGAGAAACAGCGGGCGGGCACCCTGGCCATGGGGGCCCGGCGGCAGGCGAAGCGGGACAGCCGGTAAGCCAGCCACCGGCCCGCGCCGCCCGGGCTGAGTCAGCTGAGCAGGACGGTTACCGCGGCATTCTGCTTCGGGTAGTAGGCGGCCACGTCCTTCGCGCCGTACTTGGCCCGGAATCTGTCCACGATCTCAGCGACCCGGGCCGGATCGGTGACCGGCGCGGCGCTGGCGGTGCGCTCGGCGCCCCCAGCGGCCAGCCGGATCGCCGGCGTGCGCAGCACATTCTTGTACCAGTTGCTGTCCGATCCGCTGACCGGGACCAGATACAGCGTGCCGCCGTCCCGTGCGAACCAGACCGGGAGGGTGATGCCACGGCCGGACGTGCGCCCGGTGACGGTGAGGTTGACTTCACGGCTGCTGTCCAGGGCCCGGGTGAACTCTTCGTCTGCCATCTGCTTCTCCGCCCTGTCTCGACTGGCCTCCATCGTCGCAGCCGGCCCAGTGGGACGCCGGCCGGCCCCGCTGTGGCTGGCGTGGCGGGCATTGACCGGCTGGCTGCTGTGAGTTCTGATCAATGTGGGCCTGAGTCACCACGGAGGCAGCCGCGGTGCGCAGGCCCGCGAGAGGACGGGGCATGACCTCTCACCCGGTCAGCAGGCGGGTGGTGCTGAGCGCGCTCGGCGGTGCCGCGGCCGGCGCGCTGCTGGCCAGCACTGTCGGGGATCACCTGCGCGCCGCGTCCGGCGGCTGGGCCAGCGGATATGTGCCCGATGGCACGGCCGGGCTGGGCCGGGCGTTCCCGCTGACCGCCGTCCAGTTGCGGTCCAGCCCGTTCCGGGCCAACCAGGCGCGCAACACCAGCTACCTAATGTTCGTGGACCCGGACCGGATGCTGCACACGTTCCGGCACAACTACGGCCTGCCGTCGCGGGCCAGGCCGTGCGGCGGCTGGGAGCGGCCCGCGTCCGAGGTGCGCGGCCACTGCACCGGGCACCTGATGTCCGGGCTGGCCCTGACCCACGCCAGCACCGGCCATCCCGGCGCCGCGGAAAAGGGCCGCTATCTGGTGGACCAGCTCACCCGGTGCCAGGCCCGGGCACGCCGGGCCGGTTTCCACGACGGTTACCTGTCGGCGTTCCCGGAGAGCTTCTTCGACCGGCTGGAAGCCGGCCTGCCGGTGTGGTCGCCGTACTACATGATCCACAAGATCATGGCTGGGCTGATCGACCAGCACGAGCTGACCGGAAACGCCCAGGCCCTGGAGACGGCGGCCCGGCTGGGCGACTGGGTGGGCTGGCGGACCGGGCGGCTGTCCTACCAGCACATGCAGCGCATCCTCACCGTCGAGCACGGCGGGATCGCCGAATCACTGACTAACCTGTACCGGCTGACCTGGGACGAGTCCTACCTGCGCACGGCTGAGCGGTTCTACGACGCCCAGGTGTTCGGCCCGCTGGCCCGGGACCAGGACGACCTGCCTGGCCGGCACGCGAACACCAACATCCCGAAAATGATCGGCTGCGTCCGGCTCTGGGAGGAGACCGGCGACCCGCGCTATCACGACATCGCGCGCAACTTCTGGCGTATCGTCACCCAGCATCACAGTTACGTGATCGGCGGCACCAGCAACTGGGAGCACTGGCACGCACCGGACGTGATGGCCGGCCAGCTGAGCAACCGGACCTGTGAGAACTGCTGCAGCTACAACATGCTCAAGCTGACCCGGCTGCTGCACTTCCACCAGCCACACCGGATCGACCTGATCGACTACTACGAACGCACCTTGTTCAACCAGATGCTCGGCGAGCAGGACCCGCGCTCCGCGCACGGCTTCAACATCTACTACACCGGGCTGTCACCAGCGGCTTTCAAACGGCAGCCGCCATTCATGGGCAGCGACCCGAACGTTTACTCGACGAATTATCACAACTTCTCCTGCGACGATGGCACCGCCATGGAGACCCAGGCCAAATTCGCCGACACCATCTATTCGCGGGACGCCCGCGGCCTATTCGTCAACCTGTTCATTCCATCCGAGGTGACCTGGGGCGATAACCGGATGCGGATCCGGCAGGAGACCAGGTTCCCGGATGAGCCGGGCACCCAGCTCACCGTGCTGGCCGGGCAGGCCCGGATCGCGCTGCGGGTGCGGATCCCGGGCTGGGCCGCCGCCCCGGCGCGAGCCTGGCTGAACGGCCGGGAACTGACCGGCCGGGAACTGGCCGGGCGGGAACTGGCCGGGCGGGCCGCGCCGGGCAGCTGGCTGGTGCTGGACCGGGTCTGGTCGCCAGGCGACACGCTGCGGGTCAGCCTGCCGATGGAGCTGACCGCCGTCCCCACCCCGGACCGGCCGGCCGTGCAGGCGGTGACCTACGGGCCGATCGTGCTCAGCGGCGCCTACGGCGGTCAGGGCACCATGCCGATGCCCCGGCTGGACATCGGGTCGCTGACCATGACGTCGCAGCGGCCGCTGGCCTTCCGGGCGCGGGCGGACAGGCGCGCCGTCCAGCTCATCCCGATCGCCCGGATGCAGCACCAGCACTACAACACGTACTGGCTGACCTGATCGGAGCGGGGACGCGGTCTGCGACTGGCCGGGATCCTGATCTGGGCCGGGTGGGCTGGGTCTGTCCCGGCACAAGACCAGTGGGTAGAGTGACGCCGTGAACCGACTGGGCGAACTCGAACGGGCCATCATGGACGTTCTGTGGGAAAGCGAGACTCAGCTCACCGTGCGCCAGGTTGGCAGTAGGCTTACCGACCGGGACCTGGCTCACACCACCGTGATGACCGTCCTTGACCGATTGGCCAAGAAGGGTTTCGCCCGGCGCGAGCGAGATGGCCGTGCCTGGCTGTACCGGGCCGCCGCGAGCAGGGAAGCATACGTCACCGAACTGATGCTTCACGCGCTCGACCAGACCGGCGACCGGTCGGCCGCGCTGGCCAGCTTCGCGCGCCGTGTATCGGACACCGAGGCACTTGTGCTGCGGCGAGCCCTGGAGACAGGCGGGGATCCCGCCAGGAGTTGAACCGTTCGTGCTGCCCCCTGCCCTGGTCCTGGCGTCCGTGGCCATCGGACTGGTACCCGCCGCCACCGGCCTGGCCGCGGCGCGGTGGCCGCAGCGGTCGCCCGCCGCCGCGATCGTGCTGTGGCAGGCGATGGGCCTCGGCTGGGGACTGGCCGCCATCGGCACGCTGGCCGCGCTCGGCACCGACCGGGCCGGGTCCGGGTTCGGGGTGGCCGGGGACGCGCTCGCGGTGCTGGCCCGGGCGGTGCACGATCTCGTCGGTGAAACCACCCCACCTGGCCTGCTAGCCGCGCTCCGGCTGCTCTGCCTGGCCGGGTCGGCGGCGCTGCTGGCCCTGCTGTGCTGGGTGCTGATGGCCGCGACCGGTGCGGTGCTCCGTGAGCGGCGGCGGCACCGGGCGCTGCTCAGCCTGCTGGCGCACGGCGACCCGAAGGTGCCGGGCGCACTGGTGGTCGACCATCCGGCGGCCGCGGCCTACTGCGTGCCCGGGCTGCGGTCCCGGATCGTGATCAGCGCGGGCGCCATCGACCTGCTGGACCAGGCGGAACTGGCCGCCGTGCTGGCCCATGAGCGGGCGCACGCCCGGGAACGGCACGACCTAGTGCTGCTCCCGTTCACCGCGCTGTGCCGGGCCTTCCCCTGGTCCGGGTCGGCCCAGCGGGCCTACGCCGAGGTCGCCCTGCTGATCGAAATGCTGGCCGACGACCACGCACTCCGGCACCGCCCGGCCCGGGAACTGGTCACCGCGCTGATCCGGGTTGGTGCGGCCGGCCCGTCCGGCGCCCCGGCGGGCGCGCTGGCCATGGCCAGCGGCCGGCCGGCCGAGAGCGGGGTGTGCGCCCGGGTGGACCGCCTGCTGGCCCCGGCGCCCGGGCTCTCGCTGCCCGCCCTGGCCCTGGTCAGCGGGGCCGCCGCCGCCCTGGTCGTGGTCCCGGTCGCGCTGCTGCTGTTCCCGGTGTGAGGCAGCGGCGGCCAGGACGTTCCCGCCCTGACCGCCTACGAGATGACGCTGCTGGCCGAAGCGGCGGGGGCCGTGCTCACCCCGGGCATCCGCTGACTAATCCGCTGACTAAGCTGCCCGCATGGACGACACGCGATGGCGCACGCACCGGCTCGAACTGGACGACCAGACGCTGCGCGAGTGGGACTCGACCGTGCTCGCGGCCAGCCCGGAGGGGATCGTGCTGGACCGGTCAGCGTTCTACCCGGGCGGTGGCGGCCAGCCACCGGACCATGGCGTGCTGCTCTGGGGCGGCGTGCAGACCAGGATCGTGGACGCCCGGCGGGGCGATGACCTGTACCTGATCCCAGCCGAGGGCGACCCGGTGCCGGTGCCGGGCACCACGGTGCGCGGCGCCATCGAGGACGACCGCCGGACCGCGCTGATGCGCACCCACTCCGGCCTGCACGTGCTGTGCGGCGTGGTGTTCCGCGACTTCGGCGCGCCGGTGACCGGCGGAAATATGGAGCCGCTGACGGCCAGGATGGACTTCAACCTGCCCGAAGTGCCGTCCGGCTTCCGCGACGCCGTGGAGGCCGCGTGCAACACCGAGGTGCAGGCCGGCCGGCGGATCGACGTCCGGGTGCTGCCCCGGGACGAGGCGTTCGCGCTGCCCGACATCATCCGGACCGCGACCAACCTGGTGCCGCCCGAGGTCAAGGACGTGCGGATCATCGACATCGTCGGACTGGATCAGCAGGCCGACGGTGGAACGCACGTTGCCTCGACCCGCCAGGTCGGCCGGATCGAGGTCGTCAAGATCGAAAGCAAGGGAAAAGGGTTCCGACGCCTGCGCATCCGCATCGCGGACTAGGGCCTGGCCAGAGTCGCGGGCATGGGCGTTCAATAAATGGCTCGCTGCCGGGGCAGCGGCCGCAGCTGGGCCTCTACCAGGGGCCGTACGGACCTGAGCTGCTGCTGTTGCCGCGGAACTCGCGGACCTTGGGCCGGACGTCGGTGAGGTAGATGGCCGCGGCCACGAAGGCCGCGATGGGCAGGATGCCGACGGCGCCGAAGCCGCCCGACAGCACGCCGAGGTACAGCCCGATCACCACTGCGACACCGAGGATGATCAGCCACAGCGGCTTGGTCTGCTTGCCCGCGGCGGTGAACGCGCCCTTGGGGCGGCGCACCGCGTCCGAGAACGCCCACACCTCGGTGATCAGGGCGGCGATCGCGAGTATCTCGAGGAACCAGTAGAGCGGGCTCATCGCTGACATGTTCAGCAACACGAGGCCAGGTTATCCGGTCCGGGCGGGAACCGGAACCAAAGTCAGCTCCCGCCCAGACCTAGCCGAGGTCAGCTCGGCGAGCTGGTCTCGTTCGTGCCAGGCAGCGCGGCCCGGCGGTGCATCACCCGCTGACCGTGCACGGCCAGCTTGTCGTACTCCCTGACCGCCTTGGTGCGGGCCGTGGCCATGTACCCGGGCACCTCGCTGCTCAGCCGGGAGATCCGGGCGGGCAGCTCGCGCAGCGCGGCGGACGCCAGCGCGCCCGCGCCGGCCGCGGCGTGCACCGGCTTGCTCTCGGCCAGCTTGCGCACTTCGGCCTTCACGGAATCGGTACGGTTCATCAGTTTTCTACCTCTCCTTGGCCCGCCGTGGGCGGCAGGCCGGTTGACTCGGACGCGGGCGCCCTGTCCTGGAGCGCCGCATCGGTGCGGGGCGGCTCCGGTGCCGCGAGCGGGTCGTCGTCCTCTTCTTCCGCGAGCCCGGCCGCGTCAGCCGCCGCGAGCAGCCCGGCGACCTCGGCGATCTCGCCCGCCCCGGCGGCCTGTGCGGCCGCCTCCTTGCGGAACGAGTCGTAGATCTCCAGCAGCACCTGCTTCTGCCGCTCGGTCAGCACCGGTTCAGCCAGTACCGCCGTGCGGACGTCGGTGTCCGGCTCCCGGTCCTCCAGAATCCCGGCCTGCACATACAGCGCTTCCGCGGAGATCCGCAGGCCCTTGGCGATCTGCTGGAGTATTTCGGCGCTCGGCCGGCGCAGGCCGCGCTCGATCTGGCTCAGGTACGGGTTGGAGACGCCGGCCGCCGCGGCTAGCTGCCGCAGCGAGATCTTCGCCTGCTCCCGCTGTTCCTTGATGTACTCACCGATGGAGCTGACACCACGCATTGGACTCACAGCTCCAGTGAATCAAATGGTGCTTGCAATTGCAAACGCCCTGCAAGCACCCCGCATTCTCTTGAACGCCAGTGCCCGCGCACTGCCGCCACGCGGGCCGCGGGGCCGTCAGGCCGGAAGCGTGGCCCGGACCACGCCGACCTCCTGCTCCCCGCCAAACACCGGGACATGCGCGATCTGGTCCAGCGCCGCGCCGTCCACGCCGGGCTCGCTGGCCGCGCCGAGACGGCGCAGCACGGCCACGGTGACCGCGGGACGGGCCCGGGACGCGCCGTCCTCGAGCTTGAACGCGGCGGCCCGGCCGTCGGCCAGCGCGAACCCCTCCACCCCCTCCGCCCCGGACTTGACCAGCAGGCCGGGCACCGCGGCCATCAGCGCCCGTTCCGGGCGGCGGCTGCCTGAGGTCCAGTCCGGGTGGGCGCGCATCGCGTCGGCCACCCGGCGCTCCGGGGTGCCGGCCGGCGCGGTGACCAGGACGCGCAGCGCCCGGGCCAGCCCGGTCAGGGACAGCGCGAACAGCGGGGCCCCGCAGCCGTCCACGCCCACGTGCTCGATGTGCTCGCTGGCCAGTTCCTCTACCGTGCTCCGGATCGCGGCTTGCACCGGGTGGCCGGCGTCGAGGTAGCTGCAGGCCGGCCAGCCGTTCGCTACGCAGCAGGCCAGCATGGCGGCGTGCTTCCCGGAGCAGTTCATGTGCACCCGGTCCGGGCCGCCGCCGCGGCCCAGCATCTCGCGCTGGGCCTGCTCGTCCAGGGGCAGGGCCGGCGGGCAGCGCAGCGCGCTCTCGGTCAGCCCGGCCCGGGCCAGGATCTCGCGCACCCCGGCCACGTGGAAGTCCTCGCCCGAGTGGCTGGCCGCGGCCAGCGCGAGCAGCTTGCCGTCCAGGTCCAGGCCGGCCCGGAGCAGGGCGGCCGCCTGCAGCGGCTTGTTGCACGAGCGCGGGAACATCGGCCCGCTGACCTGGCCGCCCCGCAGCACCGGGATGCCGTCCGCGCCGAGCGCCAGCACCGAGCCGCGGTGCCACGACTCGGGGAAACCGGACCTGATCACCTCGGCCAGCACCGGCGGTGTGTTCTGCTCAGTTACGGCTGCTCACCCCAAGGAACTCGCGCGCCTCGCTGGGCGACATGGGCGGCCGCTGGGCCAGGCCGGCCGCGGCCGCGGCCCGCTCGACCAGTTCCGCGTTGCCGGAGACCGGGCGGCCGCGGGCGAAAGAGGTGGTGTCCTCCATGCCGACCCGCAGGTGCCCGCCCGCGGCCAGCGCGCCGAGCAGCACCGGCAGTGTGGTCCGGCCGATCCCGGTCGCCGACCAAGTCGCCCCGGCGGGCAGGGCGGCCACCGCCGCGGCCAGCGCGGCCACCGTGCCCGGCATCCCGCCCGGCACACCCATCACCAGGTCGCAGTGCACGTGGCCGCCGTGCGGCGGCCCCAGTTCGTCGAGCAGCCGGTGCAGCGACGCCACCTGCCCCAGATCGAACAGCTCGAACTCGGGAACCACGCCGGCCGCCTGGGTGTTCGTGTACAGCTCACGCATGAACGGGTACGGGTTGGCGAAGACCTCGTCGCCGAAGTTGACCGTGCCACAGGTCAGCGAGCAGGCGTCCGGGGCCGCGTCGAGCACGGCCAGCCGGTCCGCGAAGCTGTCGGTGACCGCGCCGCCGGTGGACAGCTGCACGATCAGGTCGGTGCTCTCCCGCAGCGCGCGCACGGTCTCCTTGAGCCGGCCCAGGTCGAGGGTGGGCTTGGCCTGGTCGTCCCGGATGTGCACGTGGATCACGGCGGCCCCGGCGGCGCGGCACTCGACTGCGGTGGCGACCAGCTCGTCCAGGGTTACCGGGAGCGCAGGGACCGCGGCCTTGTCTGACTCGGCGCCGGTCGGGGCGACGGTGATCAGCGTGTTGGTCATGAACGGGACGGTAACACCGAGCCGTGCGCGAGGTGACCCTGCCCGGTGTCCGCCGGGCCTGATTTGGCGCCGTCCGGGCTGGCGCTGTGCAGGCTGGCGCTGTGCGGGTCAGCGCTGTGCGGGTCAGCGCTGTCCGGGCCCGTGCCGCCGTCCGGCGCGGCCAGGTTCGCCCGGGCGAACTCGAGCGCCTCGGCCAGGTCGGTCAGCCGGGCCTCCTGGGTCGGCGCGCGGAACGTCTTGACCTCCAGCACGATCATGCCCTGGTACCCCGCCGGACCCAGCCTGCGCAGCAGCGGCGCGCACGGCTGGGTGCCCCGTCCGGGCACCAGGTGCTCGTCGCGGTAGGCCAGCCCGGTACCGTCGGCCAGGTGCACGTGGGCCAGGCGGTCGCCGAGTTCGGCGGCCATGGCCAGCGGGTCGGAGCCGGACACGGCGGTGTGCGACAGGTCCAGGGTGACGTGCGGGTAGTCCATCTGCACCGGGTTCCAGGTGGGCGCGTACGGCGCCACCTCGGCGCCCCGGGCCCGCAGCGGGAACATGTTCTCCACCGCGAAGACCACGTCGGTCTCCTGCTGCATCCGGGCCAGCCCGGTGCCGAAGTCCCGGGCGTAGTCGCGCTGCCAGCGGAACGGCGGGTGCACCACGACGACCCGGGCACCAAGCTGCTCCGCCACTTCCTTGGCCCGAACCAGCTTGCCCCACGGGTCGCGGCCCCAGACCCGCTGGGTGATCAGCAGGCAGGGCGCATGCACGGCCAGCACCGGGATGTGGTGGTAGTCGGCGAGCCGCCGGAGCACGTCCACGTCCTGGCTGACCGCGTCCGGCGTGACCATGACCTCAACGCCGTCGTAACCCAGGCGGGCCGCTACCTCGAACGCGTCCGGTGTCCGGTCCGGGTAGACCGACGCGGTAGATAGTGCCACCAGAGGTCGCGGAACACTGTCCGCTTCGCTCACCGTGACTCCTTCCGCACGCTGCTTCTGGCCGCCCTGGCCAGCTTATGCGGCGCGGCGGGCAGCGGCGCTCACCCACGCGGCGGCCGCCGTGTGTCGCACCGGCCCGCTGTCGGACCCGGCGGCTACCGTCCTGACCATGGCGAAGTCATCGGCGGCCCAGGCGTTCCAGTGCACGGAGTGCGGCTGGCGTACCACCAAGTGGTCCGGGCGCTGCGCCGAGTGCCAGGCGTGGGGCACCGTGCAGGCGACGGCCGCGCCCCGGCTGGTCCGGCCCGGCACCGGGCCGGCCTGGGCAGCTCAGCCGCAGGGTTTTCGGCCGCCGAGTTTAGCGCCGCGGTAGCACCGGCTAAGCCGGCCGTTTCCATCGCGGCGGTGGATGCGAGCGCGGCGGGTGCCCGGTCCACCGGGCTCGGCGAACTGGACCGGGTGCTCGGCGGCGGCCTGGTGCCCGGGGCGGTCGTCCTGCTGGCCGGGGAGCCCGGGGTGGGTAAGTCAACCCTGCTGCTGGAGGCGGGCACGTTCGCCGCGCAGTCCGGGCCGGTGCTGTATGTCACCGGTGAGGAATCCGCCGCCCAGGTCCGGCTGCGCGCGGACCGGATCGGCGCCGTCGCCGAAAACCTGTTCCTGGCCGCGGAGACCGACCTGGCCGAGCTGCTCGGGCACGTCGCGGCGGTGCGGCCGCAGTTGCTGATCGTGGACTCGGTGCAGACCATCACGGCCGAAGGCGTGGAGGGCGCGCCCGGCGGGGTGTCCCAGATCCGCGCGGTCACCGCGGCCCTGATGGCGGTGGCCAAGCAGCACGCGCTGACCACCGTGCTGGTCGGGCACGTGACCAAGGACGGCTCGATCGCCGGGCCGCGGGCCCTGGAGCACCTGGTCGATGTGGTGCTGCACTTCGAGGGCGACCGGCACGCCCAGTTCCGGGTGGTCCGCGCGGTGAAGAACCGGTACGGCCCCACCGACGAGATCGGCTGCTTCGACCTGGGTGAATGCGGCATCACCGGGCTGGCCGACCCGAGCGGCCTGTTCCTGTCCCGGCAGCAGGAAGCGGTGCCCGGCACCTGCGTCACGGTCACCCTGGAGGGACGCCTGCCGCTGATCGCCGAGGTGCAGACGCTGGTCGCACCGTCCCCGGCCGAACTGCCCCGCCGGGTGACGTCCGGGCTGGACCCGAACCGGGTGGGCATGGTGCTGGCCGTGCTGACCAGGCGGGCCGAGCTCAAGCTGGGCAAGCAGGACGTGTACGCGGCCACGGTCGGCGGGGTGCGGCTGACCGAGCCGTCGGTGGACCTGGCCGTGGCGCTGGCGTTCGCTAGCGGGCTGATCAACCTGAGCGTGCCCGGGTCGGTCGTCGCGGTCGGCGAGGTGGGCCTGGCCGGCGAGGTACGCCAGGTCAACGGCGTGGCCCGGCGGCTGGCCGAGGCGGAGCGGCTAGGCTTCCGGCTCGCCCTGGTGCCGGCCGGCCAGGCCGATGCGACCGGGACTGGGCCGGCCGCCGGGCGCTTGGACGGGCCCGGGTCGATCGAGGTCCGCGAGGTCACCGATATCCGGGACGCGATGACGGCCGCATTCAGCGGCTGACCGGCGCCCGGGCCCCTCCCCCGCGCCCCCGGCCGGCCGGCGGTAAAGCAGCGGTCAAGCACGCAGGCCGCCGATAAGCTGGTGATCACCCAGCAACCTTTCCTCCGGGGGGCTCGTGCCGCCACAGTCAGCCCAGCAGGGGCACCACGCCCGGGACGAGCGCCGCCGGGCTGCCCTGGCCGCGCTGGCCCCGGGTACCGCCCTGCGCGACGGCCTGGAGCGGATCCTGCGCGGCAACACCGGCGCCCTCATCGTGCTCGGCGACGGGCCCGCCGTGGACGAGGTCTGCACCGGGGGCTTCGAGCTGCGGGTGGCGTTCTCCGCGACCCGGCTGCGCGAGCTAGCCAAGATGGACGGCGCGATCGTGCTGGACAGCAATGCCGACTACATCGTCCGGGCCGCCGTCCACCTGGTGCCGGATCCGGCGCTGCCCACCGGCGAATCGGGCACCCGGCACCGCACCGCGGAACGCGTCGCCCGGCACACCGGCTGCCCGGTCGTGTCGGTCAGCAAGTCGATGCGGATCATCGGGCTGTACCTGGACGGCGCGCGGTACGTGCTGGAGGGCTCGGCCGCGATCCTGTCCCGGGCCAACCAGGCGCTGGCCACCCTGGAGCGCTACAAGCTGCGGCTGGACGAGGTGTCGCGGCTGCTGACCGCGCACGAGATCGAGGATGTGGCCACCGTCCGCGACGTGACCGCGGTGGCCCAGCGGCTGGAGATGGTGCGCCGCATCGCCGGGGAGATCGAGGGCTATCAGGTCGAGCTGGGCACCGATGGGCGGCTGCTGGCGCTGCAGTTCGACGAGCTCATCGCGGGCAGCGGGTTCGAGCGGCAGCTCATCGTGCAGGACTACCTGCCATCAGCATCGGCGGGGGGTTCCGGGTCGGTTCTCGGGGATAGCACCGCTGGCCGCGGAGCTGATGCCCGTGTCGGCACGGTGCTGGCCGAGCTGGGCGAGCTTTCCCCGGAGGAACTGCTGGACGCCGGGCGGGTGGCCACGGTGCTCGGGCTGGGCGGCGCGGGCATGCTGGACGAGCCGGTGGAGCCGCGCGGTTACCGGCTGCTGGCCCGGGTCCCGCGGCTGCCGGAACCGGTGGCGCACCGGCTGGTCAGCCACTTCGGCGGGCTGCACAAGCTGCTGGCCGCGAGCGTCGCCGAGTTGCAGGACGTGCCGGGGGTGGCCGAGCCGGAGGCGCGCCGGGCCCGGGAAGGCCTGTCCCGGCTGGCCGAGGTGACGCTGCTCGAGCGGTACTCCTGACCGCGGGTCAGGGCACCGCTCGACGTCAGGGCACCGCGACGTCAGGGCCGCCCAGCACGAAGATCAGCGACTGGCTGCGCAGCGGCCCGCTCCGTGCAGTCGCGGTGTAGCTGCCCGGCCGGGCCGCCGGGCCCGGCACCCGGCAGCTCGCACCAGCGGTCTTCCGGTCCCAGCTGATCCGGAGCACCGTGGGCACGCCCCGGGCCAGCCGCTCCGTGCGGTGACCGCGCGACCCGAGACAAGCCGCGGAGTCCCACACCCGGCGCTCGCCACCCGCTTTGATCACCAGCTGGACGTTTTTCGCGCCCACATCGAACGAGCACGACCGGGCCGCGGTGGAGACCACATCCACCTCGAACCTGGGTGTCTGGTGCCCCGGGTAGTGGTACCTGGTGGTGAACAGGCTGAGTACGACCGAGCCGCGAGGGCAGGCCCCCGCACTGCCCTTCCCGGCGGCCTCCTGCTTGGCGTGGTTCCGGCTGTGCTTAGCCTGCCCGTGCTTGGCCTGGTTGTGCTTAGCGCTGGCAGGCCGGGTGGGCCGGGGCGTGGCCGTCGCGGCCGGCGTGGACGTGCCCGCCGGTGTGGCGGCTGGCGCCGCGGGTGACGTGGCGGCCGCGGCCGCCGCACCCGTGTGACCGTGCTTGCCGGTGTGCGTGGTGTCGGCGGCCTGCCGCGCGTTCCCGGCCCCGCCGAGCGCCCCGTTGACCGTCCAGGCGATCAGCGCGAGCGCCCCGATCGCCGCGGTCAGCGCGAAAACCCGGCGACGCCAATAGACATCGGGTGCACTACCAGACATGCGAGCAGTATGCGCTGGCCAGCGCGGCCAGGCGCGGCGACCCGCCGGCGAGACCCGGCATTATTCCAGAACAGGACCATGATCGAGACGCTTTGCGCACAGCGCGCAAGATCATCCGTCGGCACCCCTCCACACCCTAGGAAATCATCTGCCGACACAGCTCCACACCCACAAGATCATCTGCGGGTACAGCCCCACACCCCAACAAGATCATTCAGGAGGAACTGTGGATCTGTGAGTGTCGTTCCGGCGGTCCTGGGTGGATTGCCGCCAGGATCGGTGCTGGCGGGCTGGGTGACTCGCTGTGGATCTGGCCGCCGTAGGCGTGCCTTGCGTTAGACCTGTCCCTGGTTCGCCGGCTCCGGCCTGGCCCACCGCGTTGACCTGATTAGAAGCCTGTCCGCCTATGGCGTGACCCGTCACAGATATGCCACCCGGTGAACCCGCCCAGGCCGGCGCCGACCGTGGAGCAGAAGCTGGCAGAGGAGCTGGCGGCCCGGGCCCGCGATCAGGCCGTGTCGCTGATTGGCCCGGACGGGCTGCTGAGGCAGCTGGCCAAGACGGTGCTGGAAACCGCGCTGAATCAGGAGATGACCGAGCACCTCGGTCATCTCAAGCGCGGGCCGGTGACCGGCGAGACCGGGAACGTGCGCAATGGAACCCGGCCCAAGCCGGTGCTGACCGAGGCCAGCGGCCAGGTGCCCATCGAGGTGTAGCGAGACAGACCCTTCGCGGGGCGGGGTGACCGGGTGCTCTGGATGGCCGGGTGCTGGGTGCTGGGATGGCCGGGTGCTGGGATGACTGGGTGCTGGGTGGCCGGGCCGGGGTAGCTGGGTGACGGCGATGGACGGCCGGGCCGGGGTAGCTGGGCGACGGCGATGGACGGCCGGGCCGGGGTAGCTGGGTGACGGCGATGGACGGCCGGGCCGGGGTAGCTGGGTGACGGCGATGGACGGCCGGGCCGGGGTAGCTGGGTGACGGCGATGGACGGCCGGGCCGGGGTAGCTGGGTGACGGCGATGGACGGCCGGGCCGGGGTAGCTGGGCGACGGCGATGGACGGCCGGGCCGGGGTAGCTGGGTGACGACGATGGACGGGCGGGCCGCGCCGGGGCGCGCATGCGAGGATCGGGGGACATGCCGACTCCGAACGCCGCCACCGTGCTGGACTGGTACGCCGCTCACCAGCGCGACCTGCCCTGGCGCCGCGCTGACGCGACGCCGTGGGCCATCCTGGTCAGCGAGGTAATGCTGCAGCAGACGCCGGTGGCCCGGGTGCTGCCGGTATACGCGGCCTGGCTGGCCCGCTGGCCGTCGGCGGCCGCGCTGGCCGCAGCGGCCCCGGGTGACGCGGTGCGGGCGTGGGGCCGGCTGGGCTATCCACGCCGCGCGCTCCGGCTGCATATGACCGCGCAGGCCTTGGTGGAGCGGCACGACGGCCAGGTACCGGCGACGCTGGACGCGCTGCTGGCGCTGCCCGGCATCGGCGCGTATACCGCGGCGGCGGTGGCCAGCTTCGCATTCGGCCAGCGGCACCCGGTGCTGGACACCAACGTCCGCCGGGTGCTGGCCCGGTTGGTCAGCGGCCAGGAACTGGCGCCGCCCAGCGCGTCGGCCGCAGAACGCCGCCTGGCCGAGGCGCTGCTGCCGGAGCAGCCCGCGGTGGCCGCCCGGTGGTCGGTGGCGGTGATGGAACTCGGCGCGCTGGTCTGCACCGCGAACCGGCCGCGGTGCACCGAGTGCCCGGTGGCGGCGGGCTGCGCGTGGCGGCTGGCTGGGCGCCCGGCGGGTGGCGGCGCCCGGCGCAGCCAGAGTTACCAGGGCACCGACCGGCAGTGCCGGGGGCGGCTGCTGGCGGTGCTCCGAGCGGCGGACGGGCCAGTGCCGGCCGCGCTGCTTGACGCCGCCTGGGCCGAGCCGCGGCAGCGCGGCCGGGCGCTGGACAGCCTGGTCGCCGACGGGCTGGTGGATCCGCTCCCCGATGGCCGCTTCGCACTTCCGGGCGGCCCCGTGGCGTTGCTGTAGGTACCGCTGCTGCTGGGGATGAGGGAGCTGCGCCACCGTTCGCGGGCGGCCCGGGCACAGGCTTGTGCGTGGCCGCCCACGCCCGGCAGCTCCGACTCAGCACGGACCAGGCGCCCCTGCTGCCGGATCCCGCACGGAACTTGCTCCAGCACTCACCGTATCCGCGGCTGCTGGCCCGCCTGGAGACGATGCCGGTTACCGAGCAAGCCAAAGGCGTCAAAACACTGAGCAGCTGAAAACACTGAGCAGCTGAAAACACTGAGCGGCGGGTCTTCGGGGACCCGCCGCTCAGCGTCTGGTGCTTGGTGTGCTCAGTCCTGCTGTTGCGCGGACGCCCCGCGCTCGACCGCGGCACCGCTGCCGATCTCGGCCGGGGGCGCGTCCGGGACCGCCTCCGGCTTGGGCACACCCTTGAAGGTGAACTGGGCCTCCTCGCCGGTGCCCTTTACGTCCACGATCACGATCTGGCCTGCCTTGAGCTCACCGAACAGGATCTTCTCGGACAGCGTGTCCTCGATCGTCCGCTGGATGGTGCGCCGCAGCGGCCGCGCGCCCAGCACCGGGTCGTAGCCGCGCTCTGCCAGCAGCGACTTGGCTGCGGGGCGGAGCTCCAGGCCCATGTCCCGGTCGCGGAGCCGCTCGTCCACCTTGGCGATCATCAGATCGACGATCTCGACGATCTCGGCCTCGGTGAGCTGGTGGAAGACGATGGTGTCGTCCACCCGGTTGAGGAACTCCGGCCGGAAGTGATGCTTCAGCTCCTCGTTCACCTTGGCCTTCATCCGGTCGTACGAGCCCTTCGACTCGCCGGACCGGGCGAAGCCCACCGAGACGCCCTTGGAGATGTCCCGGGTGCCCAGGTTGGTGGTCATGATGATGACGGTGTTCTTGAAGTCCACCACCCGGCCCTGCGCGTCGGTCAGCCGGCCGTCTTCCAGGATCTGCAGCAGCGAGTTGAAGATGTCCTGGTGGGCCTTCTCGATCTCGTCGAACAGGACCACGGAGAACGGCCTGCGCCGGACCTTCTCGGTGAGCTGGCCACCCTCCTCGTACCCGACGTAACCGGGCGGCGAGCCGAACAGCCGGGACACCGTGTGCTTCTCCATGTACTCGCTCATGTCGAGCTGGATCAGCGAATCCTCGTCGCCGAAAAGGAATTCGGCCAGCGTCTTGGACAGCTCGGTCTTGCCGACTCCAGACGGCCCGGCGAAGATGAACGACCCGCCGGGGCGCTTGGGGTCCTTCAGCCCGGCCCGGGTGCGCCGGATGGCCTGGGACAGCGCCCTGATCGCATCATTTTGCCCGATGACGCGGCGGTGCAGTTCATCTTCCATGCGGAGCAGCCGCTGCGACTCCTCCTCGGTCAGCTTGAACACCGGGATACCAGTGGCGGTGGCCAGCACCTCGGCGATGAGTTCCTCATTCACCTCGGCGACGACATCCATGTCGCCGGCCTTCCACTCCTTCTCCCGGGCTTCCTTCTTCCCGATCAGCTGCTTCTCGGTATCGCGCAGCGCCGCGGCCTTCTCGAAGTCCTGGGAGTCTATGGCCGACTCCTTTTCCCGCCGCACCTGCGCGATTTTCTCGTCATACTCACGCAGGTCCGGGGGCGCGGTCATGCGGCGGATGCGCATCCGCGAGCCGGCCTCGTCGATCAGGTCGATGGCCTTGTCCGGCAGGAACCGGTCGCTGATGTACCGGTCAGCGAGCTGCGCCGACGCGACCAGCGCCCCGTCGGTGATGGACACCCGGTGGTGCGCCTCGTACCGGTCGCGCAGGCCCTTGAGGATTTCGATGGTGTGCGAGATCGTCGGCTCGGCCACCTGGATGGGCTGGAACCGGCGCTCCAGCGCCGCGTCCTTCTCCAGATGCTTGCGGTACTCGTCCAGCGTGGTGGCACCGATCGTCTGCAGCTCACCGCGGGCCAGCATGGGCTTCAGGATCGACGCGGCATCGATAGCACCCTCGGCGGCACCGGCGCCGACCAGAGTGTGCAGCTCGTCGATGAACAGGATGATGTCACCACGGGTCCTGATCTCCTTCAGGACCTTCTTCAGCCGCTCCTCGAAATCACCGCGGTACCTGGACCCCGCCACCAGTGCGCCTAGGTCAAGCGTGTACAGCTGCTTGTCCTTGAGGGTCTCCGGCACCTCGCCCTTGACAATCTTCTGGGCCAGGCCCTCGACCACCGCCGTCTTGCCCACGCCGGGCTCACCGACCAGCACCGGGTTGTTCTTGGTGCGGCGGGAGAGCACCTGCATGACCCGCTCTATTTCCTTCTCCCGGCCGATCACCGGGTCGAGCTTGCCTTCCCGGGCGCCCTGGGTCAGGTTCCGGCCGAACTGGTCCAGCACCAGGGAGGTGGACGGGGCCGACTCGGACGGCGCACCCGCCGCGGCCGGCTCCTTGCCCTGGTAGCCGTGCAGCAGCTGGATCACCTGCTGGCGCACCCGGTTCAGGTCCGCGCCCAGCTTCACCAGCACCTGGGCGGCCACGCCTTCACCCTCACGGATGAGACCGAGCAGGATGTGCTCGGTGCCGATGTAGTTGTGCCCGAGCTGCAGCGCCTCGCGCAGCGAAAGCTCGAGCACCTTCTTCGCCCGCGGCGTGAACGGAATATGCCCGGAAGGTGCCTGCTGGCCCTGGCCAATAATCTCCTCAACCTGCTGGCGTACTGCCTCCAGGCTGATTCCCAAGGATTCCAGCGCCTTGGCCGCCACGCCCTCGCCCTCGTGGATCAAGCCAAGGAGGATGTGCTCGGTGCCGATGTAGTTGTGATTGAGCATCCTGGCTTCTTCCTGTGCCAGGACCACAACTCTCCGCGCCCGGTCGGTAAACCTTTCGAACATCGCCTCGCTCCTCACAGAGCGGTTGGGGGGACCCAGATGTCCGGTGCTCCGGGGCCCGTCCCTTCCGCATGGTAGCCCGCATGCCGGACGATGTGCCGCGCGATATGCCGCACATGTGTAGAGAGTTCCCCGGCAGGAGGACCTTCATCCCATCCAACCCCCGGACGGGGGGCAGGTGTTCCCTGTACGCCGCAAGCGAACGCCGCCCGACCAGCGACGGCGTACCCGTGCTACGACGCGGCGGAGGGTCGCGGAGTTCACCGCCGACCGCCCGCGCGGGCCGTCCCGGCGGCATCCGGGCGGCACCGCTTAACCGGTTGAGACGAGGGCCCGGGGGTCGGCCGCGGCACCGGGGGGCGGGGTGGGCCCAAGCCGGGCCAGGCGGCAATCCAGGGCCTGCTCGCAGCCCCGGTTGGTACCCCGGCTAGCCGGGACCGGGACGACGCGGGAGGCCGGATCAATCCCGGTGGGCCGGCGAGGCGGGGACCGGACCGACGCTGCGAGCGGACGACGCGGGAGGCCGGATCAATCCCGGTGGGCCGGCGAGGCGGGGACCGGACCGACGCTGCGAGCGGACGACGCGGGAGGCCGGATCAATCCCGGTGGGCCGGCGAGGCGGGGACCGGACCGACGCTGCGAGCGGACGACGCGGGAGGCCGGATCAATCCCGGTGGGCCGGCGAGGCGGGGACCGGACCGACGCTGCGAGCGGACGACGCGGGGCCGCACTCAGGCCAGCGAGAGCCGCCGGTCCGGGACAGCACGACGCTGCAGGTGGGACAACGCCGCGGCCGTGATCAGGTCGGCGCGGCGGCGGGGCCGGGACGGGGCGGACGCCGCGGCCGTGACAACGCGGGAGGCCGGAAGCGGGCCAGCGGGGCCGGCGGATCCGGGACGGGACGACGCTGGACCGGGAGGACGCCGCGGGCTCGGAATTAGGCCGGTGCGGCGGCAAGCGACGGCGGGCTGGAACTCCGGCGACGCGAAGCTTAAGAATCAGCGGCGTTCAGGATAAGAAGTTCCGGAGCAGCAGAAGCGAGACCGGTTCCGGCAGACAAGAACGGGCCCGGCGAACGTGGCCGCCGGGCCCGGACTGTGAAACGGGCCCGGACTGTGAAAGAAGTTCCCGCGGAGAAGCGTGGGACCCGCACGAGTCTCACGGCGCGGTCCCGAAGCGGAAACTGATGCGCCCGCGAGGCACTTGCGGGCCCTAGGCTGTAGCCCCTAGTGAGGTGCGTCAGCCCTAGTGGGCTGCGTCGTACTCCTGAATGATCGTGGCAGGAATGCGGCCCCGCTCACTCACCTTGTAGCCGCGCTGTTTGGCCCAGGCCCGAATTTCCGAACTGCGCTCCCGGCCTGGCCCGGTCCGCGCGCGGCGACGCCGCCCGCCACCGCCACCACCGCTTGCCTTGCGCGCGTGATCGACGTAGGACTGAAACTCTTTGCGGAGCTTGCCTGCGTTTTCGGTACTGAGGTCGATCTCGTACATAGTGCCATCGAGACTGAAGGCCACGGTCTCGGTCGCCTCGCCCCCATCGAGGTCGTCGACGAGGAGTACCTGAACCTTTTGTGCCATGGGTGCCAGCCCTTCCGCTGGAGCAAGTCTTTTAGGTTGCCAAACATATACCATGACTCGCTTGTGTTTGCCAATTGATGTTAGCGAAATCGCAGTAGAGTTCATCCGCGCGGCATGAGCAGGCGGACTAGCCGGAAGATTACTGTAACTCTCCGTAATCAAGCAAGGATAGGGCGCAGTGCCGATCTGCTTGGTTCCAGAACGTGGGCTAGCCCGCACCACCATCGGATGATGTGGCGGACCCGGAACGCTCAGTATGCGGAATCCCGCTGTCCCCGGAAATATCGTCCGGCTGCTCGTCTTCTGCCGACTCCCGCTTGGGTCCCAGCTGGTGCCGAAGGAAGATCCCGAGCCCGATCAGGAAGGCCACGCCGACAACCGTTGGCGGGGTCAGTGCGGCCAGGTCGCTGAGCATGGCACACTCCTTTCCGCTCGCCTACTTGATCGTCTAGCTAGTGCGGCCGTGGTGATCAGCAGTGAACCGCACTTATGCATTGTCGCGCATAGGCAAAGCGCCCGGATCACCCCCTCCCGGGTTTCGGCGCAGGCTGCCGGCCGGGACCGGCGCGTCGCCGGAACGCCCCACCCGGGCTGCGGCAGAGTGGCAGTATCCGAGAGCGGGCGGCCAGCGCAGCGCCGCCAGAAAGCCAGACCAGATACCAGATGTTCCACGCTGACCTGCACGTTCACTCCCGGTTCTCGCGCGCATGCAGCAAGAACTGCGACATTCCCAGCCTGGCCTGGTGGGCACGGCGGAAGGGGATCATGGTCGTCGGTACCGGCGACTTCACCCATCCGGGGTGGGCCGAGGAACTGCGCGAGACGCTGGAGCCCGCCGAACCAGGCCTGTTCCAGCTTCGCCCGGACCTGGCCAGCCGGCTTCGCCGGGACTCACCACCGAGTTGCCAGCAGCCAGTGCGTTTCCTGCTCTGCACCGAGATATCGACTATCTACCGGGCGGGCGATCGGACCCGCAAGGTGCATCATCTGCTCTATGCGCCGACGATGGACGCGGCGGCCACGATCACGACGGCACTGGGTAAGGTAGGCAACCTAGCCTCAGACGGCCGCCCCATTCTTGGCCTGGACTCCCGGCATCTGCTGGACATCACGCTGAACGCCGGGCCTGGATGCTATCTGGTTCCTGCGCATATCTGGACGCCGTGGTTCGCTGTGCTCGGCTCCAAATCCGGTTTCGACTCCGTTGCTGACTGTTACCGAGACCTGGCGGAGCACGTGTTTGCGGTCGAGACGGGACTGTCCTCCGATCCGCCGATGAACTGGATGTGCTCTTCGCTGGACGGTTATCGGCTGGTCAGTAATTCGGATGCGCACTCACCGCCGATGCTCGGGCGCGAGGCGACCACGCTGGACGCAGAACTCGACTACTTCGCGATCGAAGATGCACTGCGAACTGGGGCTGGCCTGCACGGCACGATCAATTTCTTTCCGGAGGGTGGACGTTACCACCTGGACGGGCACCGGAAGTGCGGAGTCCGGCTGGAACCGGCCGAGTCGGCTGAGTGCGGTGGCTTGTGCCCGGAGTGCGGGAAGCCATTAACCATAGGCGTGCTGAACCGGGTGACCGAGCTTGCTGACCGGCCCGCAGGATACCGGCCGCCGGGTGCGCCACAATCCACCAGCCTGGTCGCACTGCCGGAGGTGATCGGCGAGATCCTGGGCACCAGCGCGAAAAGCAAGAAGGTCATCGCCGAGGTGGACCGTCTGGTCGGCGCGCTCGGACCGGAACTGGCCATCCTGCTCGACACGCCGGTGGACGAACTGAGCCGGGCCGGAGGCAGCCTGCTGGCCGAGGCGGTCTCCCGGCTGCGGGCCGGCACCGCGCGGAAGGACCCCGGCTACGACGGTGAGTACGGGGTCATCCGGCTGCTGGACCCAGGCGACCTCACCCGGGGCACGGCGCTCTTCGATATGCCTGAGCCCGCCGCATCGCCAGTGCTGGGTCAGGTGCCCGCGCCGCGCCCGGCCGCCGACCCGGCACCGGCCGGAAACGGCCGGGGACCCGGGGCACGGCCGCCACGGGTGGGAGGCGTTAAAAATAATGCGGTTGCCGCGCCGGGGCCGGCGCTGCTGGATGGGCTGAATCCGGAGCAGCAGGCGGCGGTGGAGGCGGTGGCGCCGTTGATGATCATCGCGGGGCCGGGGACCGGGAAGACCCGGACGCTCACGCACCGGATCGCCGTCGCCATCGTCGGCCAGCAGGTCCGCCCGGAGCAGTGCCTGGCGCTGACCTTCACCCGGCGGGCCGCCGAGGAGATGCGCGGGCGACTGGCCGCGCTGCTCGGCCGGCGGGCGGCGTGGCTGACCGTGACCACGTTCCACGGGCTGGGCCTGATGCTGCTCCGCGAGCAGCACGAACTGGCCGGGCTGGCCGCCGACTTCAGCGTGGCCGACGAGCAGGCCGTGCTCGAGGTGGCCACTGAACTGGCCGGAACGCCGCGGGCCGCCCGGGCCTGGCTGGCCGCGGCGGCCGGCGACGCGGAGCAGCGTGGGCGGCTGCGCCAGGCGCTGGCCGCGCGGGACCTAGTGGACTTCGACGGCCTGCTCGAGCTGAGCACCGAGGTGCTGCGCCAATGGCCCGATGTGGCGGCCGCGCTGCGCGAGCGCTGGCCATGGGTCAGCGTGGACGAGTACCAGGACATCGACGCGGTCCAGTACGAACTGCTCCGCCACCTCACCGGCCGCGGCGCCGGGCTCACCGTGATCGGCGACCCGGACCAGGCCATCTACGGCTTCCGCGGCGCGGACGTGGGGTTCTTCCTGCGTTTCACGGCCGACTACCCGGCGGCCAGCACGGTGACGCTGAGCACCAGCTACCGGTCCCGGCCGGGCATCGTGGCCGCCGCGCTGCAGGCTATTGCGCCTGGCACGCTGGCCCCGGGCCGGACACTGCGCCCGGCCGGCGGGGGCGAGACGACCGCGATCAGCTGCCACGAGGCGGCCGACCCGGCCAGCGAGGCGGGCTGGATCGCGGCGGCCATCGACCGGCTGCTCGGCGGGTCGTCGTTCCACTCGCTGGACAGCGGGCGGGCCGACGGGCACGGCCACGACGGGATCGGGCTGGCCGATATCGCTGTGCTGTACCGCACCGACGCGCAGGCCGCCGCGCTCGGCCAGGGGCTGACCCGGGCCGGGCTGCCGTTCCAGAAGCGGTCGCACGACCTGCTGGAGCGACGTCCCGGGGTGGCCGAAATCGTCCGGGAAATACAGTGGCGCGCCGAGTCCGGGCGGAGCGCACTGGACCAGTTGCGCGCTGCGGTGACGCGGCTGGCCGCGATCGCCGGCGGCAGCCGGCTCGGTGACGGAGAGCCAGGCGGCCGGCTATCCAGCACCGATCTGCGGGCGGCCGGCGAGGTACTGGCCCCGCTGGCCCGCCGGTGCGGCGCTGACCTGCACCAGTTCCTTACCGAGATCGCGCTGGGCGCCGAGGTGGATGCGCTGGACCCGCGAGCGGACGCGATCAGCCTGCTGACCTTGCACGCGGCCAAAGGGCTGGAGTTCGAGGTGGTGTTCCTGGCCGGCTGCGAGCGGGGGCTGCTGCCGCTGTGGCTGCCGGGCCGGGGGCCGGGCGAGGGCCCCGACCCGGCCGAGGAGCGGCGGCTGCTGTTCGTCGGGATGACGCGGGCCCGGGCGCACCTGCTGCTCAGCTGGGTGGCCCGCCGGGGGCGGCCGGGCGGGCCGGCCGAGGCGGCCCCGTCCCCGTTCCTGGCCGCGATCGACTCTGCGCTGCTGGACCGGTCCGCGCCGCCGCGGGGCCGCCGCCCGGCCGACCGCCAGCTCCGCCTGCTGTGAGCCGGCGCCGGGGTCACAGGTACAAGAGCATGCGGGTGTTGCCCAGGGTGTTCGGCTTGACCCGGTCCAGGTCGAGGAACTCGGCCACGCCTTCGTCGTAGGAGCGGAGCAGCTCCGCGTACACCTCGTGGGAGACCGGGGTCCCCTCAATCTCGCGGAAGCCGTGCCGGGCGAAGAAATCGACGGCGAACGTGAGCACGAAGACCCGCTGCACGCCCACCTCGCGGGCACTGTCCAGCAGCGCCGCCACCAGGCGGTGGCCGACCCCGTGGCCCTGGCAGCTCGGGAGTACCGCCACAGTGCGGATCTCGGCCAGGTCCTCCCACATCACGTGCAGCGCGCCGCAGCCGACGACCACGTGGTCGGCGGTGCGTTCGGCGACCCAGAACTCTGGCACGTCCTCGTACAGCGTGACGGTGGCCTTGCGCAGCACCCGGCCGGAGGCCACGTTGCCGGCGACCAGGCCGGCAATGGCTGGGACGTCACCCGTGCGGGCCCGCCGGATCGTGTGCTCCATCGCCCGCACACCCTAGCCCCGCGCCGCTACCGTCCAGGACGGGCCGACGGCAGTACGCTTATCCGGCCGCCATTACCACGGAGTGTTAACATATAATCACGCCGTGCTTGTAAGGTCTCGGGCGTAACTAGCCGCCCATCACGGCCTGATCACGATTCGGTCGTGATGCCGTGATACGGCCCCTGACCTAGCCCGAAGATTCGGCGGTTCAGGCCACCGAGCGAGCCGTGATCCATTAATGTCCAGGGCTGTTACCGCCGAGTTCCTGGGCCGCGACGGCGGCCCGGGAAGCCGGGGACCCACGTTCCCGGGGTGAATCCGCCGCGGACACCAGTGAGTGCGCGCAGCGGTAGGGCTCTCCTGGCCCGAACCCGTCAGCTAACCCGGTAGGCGGTCAAGGAGAGGAGAGCACGTGAAGCGCTTGCCCGATGCCGGGCTCGCGGCCAGCGAGAGATCGATCCACTTCTGGCAAGTGCTGCATCTTCCGTCGGCCTGGCGGCGGACCGCACTGGCCGGCGCGGTGGCCGTGCTGGCCACCGCCGTGGCGCCGGCCGCGACGAGCTACGCCGCGAGCAGCCGCCCAGCTCAGCCGCAGCCCAGCCTGGCCAGCCTGGTCGCCCAGGCGAAGGGCCTGGCCCGGCAGATCGAGGACCTGAGCAACAACTACGACGGACTGCAGATCCAGCTCACCGAGGCCCGCGCGGAAGCCAAGACCGCGCAGATCACGTTCCGGCAGGACGCGGCCCGGCTGGCGGGCGGCCAGGCCGCGATCGGCCAGCTGGCCGCGGAAAGTTACATGAACGGCGGCATGGCCTCGCCGCTGCAGGTGCTCACCTCCCCGCACACCGGCTCGCTGCTCAGCCGGGTATCGATCATGCAGCAGCTGCAGAACGAGAACGGCGACCGGGTCAAAGCGCTGTCCACCGCGGTATCGGCCGCGCAGCGTGCCCACGAGACCGCGGTCCAGCAGGCCACCCGGGTGACCAAGCTGTCCGCCCAGATGGCCAAGGAAAAGCAGGTCATCCAGGGCAAAGTGAACGCGCTGAACAGCAAGGCGTTCGCCAAGGCGATGGCCATCTTCCAGCAGACCGGGAACTACCCATCGATTAACCTCCCCACCGCAAACACGGTCGGTGAGCAGGCGCTGCAGGCCGCGCTGACCCGCCGCGGCGACCCGTACGTGTGGGGCGCGGCCGGGCCGGGCTCCTTCGACTGCTCCGGCCTGGTCAAGTGGGCGTACGCGCAGGTCGGCATCAACCTGCCGCACTACACGGTGTCCCAGTGGAACATGGGCGAGCACATCGCGAAGAGCCAGCTCGAACCCGGTGATCTGGTGTTCTTCTTCCCGACCATCGAGCACGTCGGCATCTACGTGGGCGACGGGCTGATGCTGGACGCGCCGCAGACCGGCCAGGTCGTGCAGATTCAGCCGGTCTTCTGGAGCGCGTACGTCGGCGCGGTCCGCATCGTCGCCTGACCGCCGCCACTGATCGGGGCGCGCCCTGGGCCATCCGCTACTGCGGGCGGACCAGGGGGAACAGCGTGGTCTCCCGGATGCTCTCGCCGGTGAGCATGATCAGCACACGGTCAATGCCCACGCCCACCCCGCCGGTGGGCGGCATCCCGTACTCCAGCGCCTGCAGGAAGTCCTCGTCCAGTTGCATGGCCTCCGGGTCGCCGCCCGCCGCCAGCAGCGACTGCGCGGTGAGCCGCCGCCGCTCCTCGACCGGGTCGACCAGCTCGGAATAGCCGGTGCCAAGCTCGGTGCCGAACGCGACCAGGTCCCACCGCTCGGCCAGCCGCGGGTCGGTCCGGTGCGCCCGGGTCAGCGGGGACACCTCGACCGGGAAGTCGCGGTAGAACGTGGGCTCGACGGTGCGCTCCTCGACCAGCCGCTCGTACATCTCCAGCACGATCTGGCCGTGCCCCCAGGCCGGCTCGGCGGGCACGCCAGCCTGGGCGCACAGCGCGCGCAGCCGCTGCTCGGTGGTGCCCGGGCCGATCTCCTCGCCGAGCGCGGCCGAGATCGCGCCGTACACGGTTACCGACGGCCATTCGCCGCTCAGGTCGTGCTCCTGGCCGCCGCGGCGGGCCACCTGGGCGCCGAACGCGGCCTCGGCCGCGCCCTGGATCAGCTCCCGGGTGAGGGCGCCGATCGAGGTGTAGTCGCCGTAAGCCTGATACGCCTCCAGCATGGTGAACTCGGGATTGTGCGTCGCGTCCACGCCTTCGTTGCGGAAGATGCGGCCGATCTCGTAGACCTTCTCGATGCCGCCCACGATCAGCCGCTTGAGGTGCAGTTCCAGCGCGATCCGCAGGTACAGATCCAGGTCGTAGGCGTTGATGTGGGTGCGGAACGGCCGCGCGTTGGCCCCGCCGTGCACCGTCTGCAGCACCGGCGTCTCCACCTCGAGGAAGCCGCGGACGTTCAGCCCCTGCCGGAACGAGGCCAGCACCGCACCGCGCAGCTCGGCCAGCCGGCGGCCCTCCGGGTTCACGATCAGGTCTACATAACGCCGGCGCACGCGTTCCTCGGGATCGCTGAGCCCCCGGTGCTTTTCCGGCAGTGGGCGCAGCCCCTTGGCGGTGATCGCGTAGCGGTCGGCCAGGATGGACAGCTCGCCGCGGCGGGACGCGATCACTTCGCCCTCGACCCCGACGTGGTCGCCCAGGTCGATGTCCCGCTTCCAGGCGGTCAGCGCGTCCGGGCCGACCCGGTCCAGGGACACCATGACCTGGATGTCGCCGGTGCCGTCCCGGATGGTCGCGAAGCACAGCTTCCCGCCGGTGCGGGACAGCATTACCCGGCCGGTGACCCCGACCTTGTCCCCGGTGTGCGTGTCCGGGGCCAGCTCCGGGTAGCGGGCGCGCACCCCGGCGATGGTGGCGGTACGCGGGAAGCCAACCGGGTACGGATCCACCCCCTCGTCGAGCAGCCGCTGGCGCTTGTCCAGCCGGACCTTCATCTGCTCCGGCACGTGATCGTCATCCACCCGGTCGACGCTAGTGCCAGCCCGGGGGGACGGCCCCCCGGAACCCCCCGATCGCCGCTCCGCGCCGAGTGGCGGCAAGCCGCCACGAACGGGCCACGCCTGGCATACAGTCCGAAGACGTGCGAATCACCGTGGGCGAGTACGAACTGGACGACGACCGCAGCCGGGTGGACCGGGACGTGCTGTGGGCGTTCCTGTCCCAGGAGGCGTACTGGGGCCGGTGGCGCACCCGCAGCGTGGTCGAGCAGCAGCTGGACAGCGCCTGGCGGGTGGTGGGCGTGTACCAGGCCGGCTCGGGCGAGATGGTCGGCTTCGCCCGGGCCATCTCGGACGGGGCCGGATTCGCCTACCTGGCCGACGTGTTCATCGACAAGGACCACCGCGGCCACGGCCTCGGCGTCGAACTGGTCGCCACGATGATCGACCGCGGCCCAGGCGCCACGTTCCGCTGGACGCTGCACACGTCCGACGCGCACCGGCTGTACCAGCGGTTCGGTTTCACCCGGCCGGACCGGACCTACCTGGAACGTCCCGGGCGGCCCCCGGCCACGAGCTGAGGTTGCGCTCGAACACCAGCCGGAGCCCGATCAGGGTGAGCCACGGCTCGTGCGCGTCGATGATGCTCACCTCGTCGATGACCAGCGGGGCCAGCCCGCCGGTAGCGATGATCGTCACCGACTCGAGGTCATCCGGCGCGAGCTCCGCGGCCATCCGCCGGGCGATGCCCTCCACCTGCCCGGCGAAGCCGAAAATGATCCCGGACTGCAGCGCCTCGACGGTGTTCTTGCCGATGACGTGGTGCGGCCGGGCCAGCTCGACCTTGAGCAGCTGGGCGGCCCGGCGGGTCAGCGCGTCCACTGATATCTCGATGCCGGGCGCGAGCGCCCCGCCGACGAACTCGCCGCGTTCGCTGACCGCGTCGAAGTTGGTCGAGGTGCCGAAGTCCACCACCACGGCCGGGCCGCCGTACAGGTGCGCCGCGGCCACCGTGTTCATGATCCGGTCGCTGCCGACTTCCTTGGGGTTGTCCATCCGGACCGACACCCCGGTGCGCACCCCGGGCTCAACGATCAGCGCGGGCACGTCGCCGTAGTAGCGGCGGCACATCTCGCGCATCTCGTGCAGCACGGACGGCACCGTGGAGCACAGCGCGATCCCGCTCACGTCCGGGTCCTTGACCAGCGAGCTGTGGCTGAGCAGGCCCTGCAGCACGACGGCGATCTCGTCGGCGGTGCGCACCGGGTCGGTGGCGATCCGCCAGTGCTCGACGATCTGATCGCCGTCGAAGATGCCCAGCACCGTGTTGGTGTTCCCGACATCGATGGTCAGCAGCACGCCTTACTCCTGGCGGTAGTTATCTAGCCCGCGGCACCGAGGCGCAGCGGGGTGTTGTCGATCAGCCGGGTCGCCCCGACCCGCGCGGCGACCAGCAACCGGGCCTCACCGGTGAAGTCGTCCGCGACCGGCTGGAACGTCTCCGGGTCGGCCAGCACCAGGTAGTCAAGCCCGAGGGACAGGCCGGCCGCCTGGCTGAGCACCTCACCGGCCGCCTTCAGCACGGCGCCCGGGCCGCTGGGCGCCGCCTCCCGCCCGGCGCGCAGTGCGGCTGGCAGCAGCAGCGCGGTCCGCCGCTCCGGGCCGGACAGGAACCGGTTCCGGCTGGAGAGGGCCAGCCCGTCGTCGTCCCGCACGGTAGAAACCCCGGTAATCTCGATGCCCAGGTCGAAGTCGGCGGTCATCCGGCGGATCAGCGCCACTTGCTGCGCGTCCTTCTCGCCGAACACGGCCACGTCCGGCGCGGTGAGCTGGAACAGCTTGAGTACCACGGTCAGCACGCCGGCGAAGTGCCCGGGCCGCGACTCGCCCTCCAGCCGCTGCCCGAGCGGGCCGGGATCCACCGTGATCAGCTGCGGCCGCGGGTACATCACGCTGCGGTCCGGCGCGAACACCAGGTCGGCGTGTTCCTCGGCACAGACCCGCACGTCATCGTCCAGGGTGCGCGGGTAGCGCTCCAGGTCCGCGGCCTCGCCGAACTGCAGCGGGTTGACGAAGATGGACACCAGCACGCTGCCATCCGGGCCCGCGATATCGCGGGCCCGGCGGAGCAGCACCCGGTGGCCGTGGTGCAGCGCCCCCATGGTGGGCACCAGGACGACAGGGCAGCCCAGCGGGCGCCGGGCCGCGTCCAGGCCGAGCCTGGTCCTGGCCACCACGGGCATCATCGCGGGGCCCCGGACAGCACGCCGAGCAGGCGCTGGGCATCGGGGGCGCTGAGGATGCCGGCCGCCAGCGCCCGGTCGGCGGTGAGCCGGGCCAGCGCCAGGTAGGCCTGCAGCGCCTCCGGAGACGTGTCGCGCAGCGCGGCGATGTGCCCGGCCACGGTGTCCACGTCGCCGCGGGCCACCGGCCCGGTCAGCCCGGCGTCGCCCAGCCGCAGCGCATTGTCCAGGGCGGCGGACAGCAGCGGCGCCAGCATCCGGGACGGCTCGGCCACCCCGGCCGCGCGGAGCACGTCGGCGGACTGGGCCACCAGCGCGACAAGATGGTTGGCCGCGCTGGCCAGCCCGGCGTGGTACAGCGCGCGGTTCGCCTCGTCGATGACGACCGGCTCGCCGCCCATCTCGATGACCAGGGCCTCGGCCGCGGGCAGCACCGGCTCGGGCGCGGTCACCCCGAAACAGATCCCGTCCAGCCGGTCCAGGTCGTCCGGCCGCCCGGTGAACGTCATCACCGGGTGCAGCGCCATCGGCAGCGCGCCATCCCGGGTAGCCGGGTCCAGCACGGCCGCGCCGTGCCGGCCGCTGGTGTGCGCGAGCAGCCGCCCCGTCACCGGCGCGCCGGTGCTGGCCAGCCCGGACACCAGGCCGGGCAGCACGTCGTCGGGCACGGTCAGCAGGACCAGATCGGCGGCGGCCAGCACCTCAGGCGGCGGCGCGACCGGCACGCCGGGCAGCATCCGTGCGGCGGCGGCCCGGGACCTCTCGGACACCGCGGACACCGCGACCACCTGGTGACCGGCCCGGGCCAGAGCGGCCCCCAGCACGGCGCCCACCCGGCCGGTCCCGATCACGCCGACCTGCAACCGGGCCGGGCGCAGGCTGGCTTGATCCGCCATTGCCTCCGTCCTCTCACAGGCGTCCGGGGTGGCTACCGGAACGGCAGTGATCAGCATAACGGTGCCGCCAGGCCGGCTCTGCCAGCCCGGAGGGACGATCCCTCCGGAGTCACGGCACTAGAGTCGGCGGGGTGTGGAAGACCTGGCAGCAGGCCATGCAGGAGGCGCTGTACGGGCCCGGCGGGTTCTATGCCCGTGGCGAGCGCCCGGCCGCGCACTTCCGCACTTCGGTGCACACCTCGGCGCGGTACGCCGCGGCGGTGCTGGCCCTGCTCCGGGAGGTGGACGCGGCGCTCGGCCAGCCAGCCCAGCTGGACCTGGTGGATATCGGCGCCGGGCAGGGCGAACTGCTCAGCCAGGTGCTGGCCGCGGCCGGCCCGCCGCTGGCCGGCCGGATCGTCCCGCACGTGGCCGAGGTAGCGCCCCGGCCGCCCGGGCTCGACCCGCGGATCCGCTGGGCGGCGGCCCCGCCAGCGGCCATCACCGGGCTGGTCATCGCCAGCGAGTGGCTGGACAACGTGCCGCTCGATGTGGCCGAACTGGGCCCGGACGGGCCGCGGGTGATGCTGGTGGACACCGCTACCGGGGCGGAGCGCAGTGGGCCCGCGGCCGGCCCGGCCGACCTGGCCTGGCTGCGCCGCTGGTGGCCGCTGCGCCACCTGGGTGACCGCGCCGAGCTGGGGCGGCCGCGCTGCGCGGCGTGGGCCGGGGTGATCGGGCGGCTGGACCGCGGCGTGGCCCTGGCCGCCGACTACGGCCACCGGCGGGCGGCCCGGCCGGCCGCCGGGACGCTGGCGGGCTTCCGCGATGGCCGGCCGGTGCGCCCGATCCCGGACGGCTCCCGGGACATCACCGCGCATGTGGCCGTGGACGCATGCGCCGCGGCCGGGGTGGCGGGCGGGGCGACCGCGACCCTGCTCACCACCCAGCGGGCGGCCCTGCGCGCGCTCGGGCTGACCGGGCGGCGGCCGGCGTTGCGCCGGGCGGACCGCGATCCGGCCGGCTATCTGACCGCACTGTGCCAGGCGGCCGAGGAAGCCGAGTTGACCGACCCGGCTGGGCTGGGCGGGTTCAGCTGGCTGGTCCAGACGGTTGGCGTGCCGGTACCCGAGTCGCTGGCCCGCCTGGACCGGCCACCAGCTGGCGTTCGGCTAACGGATCTGGGGCAGCGGTGAGCGCGGCGCGGCGGACGGTGCAGGCGGTCACCAGCGGCTGGGCGTCGCCGGGCACGGACCTGGTGCTCAACCTCGGCCCGGGGCATCCGTCCGGGCACGGGCTGCTGCGGCTCCGGCTCGGGCTGGACGGGGACCAGGTGGTGACGGCCGAACCGGTGATCGGGTACGTGCACCGGGGCGCGGAGAAGCTATTCGAGGCGCGGGACTACCGGCAGATCATCGTGCTGGCCAACCGGCACGACTGGCTCGGTGCGTTCGCCAGCGAGCTGGGTGTGGTGCTGGCCGCGGAGCGGCTGGCCGGGATCGAGGTGCCGCCGCGCGGGGTGTGGGCGCGGACGCTGCTGGCCGAGCTCAACCGGACGCTGAGCCACCTGGCATTTCTCGGCTCTTACCCACCCGAGATGGCCGACTGCGGTGGCGGGGAGGCGGCCGCGGCGGCCCGGCAGGCCCGGGAGCGGCTGCTGGCGGTCATGGAGGAGATTTCGGGCGGCCGGATGCACTACATGTTCAACCGGGTCGGCGGGCTGAAAGAAGAACTGCCCGCCGGCTGGCTCGGCCGGGTCGGTGCGTGCGCCGCCGCGGTGCGCGCCGATCTGCCGCGGATCGGCGGCGTGGTGTCCGATGAAGGCTTCCGCGGCCGGGCCGGGGGGGCCGGCGTCCTGGCCGCCGGGCAGGCGGCGCAGTACGGGGTGAGCGGGCCCGCGGCCCGGGCCAGCGGGGTGGATTTCGACCTGCGCCGGGATGAGCCGTACCTGGCCTACGCCGAACTGGCCGGCCCGCTGCG
The DNA here is from genome assembly GCA_963834705.1 of uncultured Actinomycetes bacterium. Taxonomy (GTDB): domain Bacteria; phylum Actinomycetota; class Actinomycetes; order Streptosporangiales; family Streptosporangiaceae; genus RYN-230. The sequence continues at coordinate 32,266 of CAWICV010000008.1, read as the reverse complement.
GGTGGTGACCCGGACGGCGGGCGACTGCCTGGCCCGGTTCGAGTGCCTGCTGGACGAGGTCGCGGTGTCCCTGGACCTGGTGGACGCGTGTGCCAGCCGGCTGGCCAGCCTGCCCCGCGGGCCGCTCAGCGCGCGGATCCCCAAGGTGCTCCGGATTCCGCAAGGGCACCTGTACACCTGGACCGAGGGGCCGCTCGGGGTGAGCGGGTACTACCTGGTGTCCCGGGGCGGCAAGACGCCGTGGCGGCTCAAGGTACGGTCCGCGTCGTTCAGCAACGTGCAGGTGCTGGGCGAGCTGCTGCCCGGACACCGGGTGGCCGACCTGACCATGATTCTGGCATCGATGTTCTTCGTCGTCGGCGATATGGACCGGTAGCTAGCGGCCGCCGGGGCGCGGGCCGCGGGCCCCGGCCACGAACGTGCCGCGGCCCTGCCGGGTGATGATCAGCCCACGCTCACGGAGCAGTTTCATCGCGTGCCGGACGGTCTGGTAGGCGACCCCGTACTCCTCGGCCAGGTCCCGCTCGGACGGGAGCCGGTGGGTGATTTCGCCGGTCTCGATGCGCACCTGAATGTTGTCCGCGACTTGCACGTACGCGAAGTCGGCGGCCAGCGGATCGACCGGGGACGCACCCACACGATCAAGGTATGCACCACCCTGAGCTGTCTAAACTTCTGCTAGCTCTTAGTGCTCTATAGTGCTTCTCATGACACGTCGCGTGGCTAGGGTGCCGGCCTGGTGGCCGTACGCGGCCGAACTGCCGGACTGGGACGTCTGGCGGGATATCTGCGGACTGGTCTATGCGCAGTTGCGGGGCAGCGAGCCGGCCGTGCTGGTCCGCGGCGAGGACGCGGTGGACCTGCGCGACGCGATCCGGCGGGAGGAGTTCCTGCGGTCCTGCTGACCTGGGCCTGCCGGGCGGACGGGTTAGCGGCGGGTCTCGGTTGGCTCGTCGTCCCGCTCATCGTCGGTCGGCACCCGGCAGCTGTTCTCCAGGTAGAGCGCGCCGAGCAGCAGCACGACCGCGGCCAGGACGGTGCCGCCGGCCGCGAACGCGTCGCTGCGGGGAGTTGACTTGTTCAGCGAGCTGGTCAGGTAGATGAGGAAGCCGAGGGCCAGGCCGCCGATCGCGGCGGCCGCGTGCGAACTGGCCTTGCCCAGCGCCGCCATCCGGACCGCGGCCAGCGGGGCCACCGGCTTCAGCCCCAGGCCGCCGTGGATCCTGGCCCGCAGATTCCGGCCGCTGAGCGCCTCGGCCACGCCCAGCAGCACCATGGCCGCGGCCGCCGTCCAGGGCAGCGGCGGCAGCGACGCGTACACCTCGCGAAGCACCAGCCAGGCCAGCAGCGCACAGACGGCCGCGATGACGGCCAGCACCCAGAGCCGGGTCGGAGTCATGACGGCGGCCGCAGGGTGAGGTCGTCCCGCCGCCGGACGCCGGCCCATCCCACCCTCGCGAGCAGGTCAGACACCTGCCCCTGGCCGGGGATGTAGGCGGCTGGTTCGGCGTCGAGCCACGGGGTGAGGACGAAGGCGCGTTCCCCGGCCCGTGGGTGGGGCAGGGTCAGCACCGGATCGTCGCTCACCAGGTCACCGTAGACGATGATGTTGACATCTAGCGTCCGTGGTCCCCATGCCTCGGCCCTGACCCGGTGGAACGCCTGCTCAGCCTGCTGGCATCTGAGCAGCAGGGCTTTGGGGGGCAGCGCGGCGCGGGCAATCAGGACCGCGTTGAGGTACTCCGGCTGGGGCGGCCCGCCGACCGGCACGGTCTCGTAGACCGGGGATACGGCGGTCACGGTCAGGCCGGGTTCCTGGCTGAGTTCGTTGACGGCGCCTTGCAGGGTGGCGAGCCGGTCGCCGAGATTGCTGCCCAGGGCCAGTACGACGTGCTGGCCGGGCCCGTCCGTCATGAGCTCACCCGGCCCGTTCGCCGGGGGCCTGATCGCCGGGAGCCTGATCGCCGGGAGCCTGATCGACGGACGCCCGGTCGCCGGGAGCCTGATCGCCGGGAGCCCGTTCGCCGGGAGCCTGATCGCCGGGGGCCCGGTCGCCGGGGGCCCGGTCGCCGGGCCGGCGGCGGATGGTCACCGACACGTCCCCGAAACGATGGCCGACGGGCGCGTGCGGCTTGTGCACGGTGATCTCTACCTGACGGGCCCGCGGCTCAGTGGCGGTGGCGGCTTCGGCCAGGCGCGCCGCCAGCGTCTCGATCAGCCAGACCGGCGGGCCGGCCACCACGGCGGCCAGCCGGTCGGCCAGCGCCGCATAGTTCACGGTCAGTTCCAGGTCGTCGGTGGCCGCGGCGGCCGTGGTGTCCAGCCAGAGCACCGCGTCCACGATGAACTCCTGGCCATCCCGGCGCTCGGCGTCCAGCACGCCGTGATAGCCGAAGACGCGCAGCCCGTGGAGCGTGATCCGGTCCGCCGCGGTCTCGTCCGTCACGGGGTGCGCGGTCTCGTCCGTCACGGGGTGCGCTGCGTCGTCCACGGGGTGCGCGGCGTCGTCCACGGGGTGCGCGGCGTCGGCCCCGCTCACCCGCTCGCTCCGGCCGATCGGGCGGGACCGGCCAGATCCGCCGCGCCGGGGGCCGCCGCGTGCCACCAGGCTTCCGCCACCCGCACCGCGTCGGCATTGGCCGGTACCTGGTGCACCCGCGAGCACCACGCCCCGGCCACCGCGGCCAGGGCGGTCACCGACACAGTGGCGTCGTCGCTGGCCACGAACGGCCGTGGCGTGCCATCCGGCGCGGCCAGCAGCCGGCCCAGGAATCGCTTGCGGGACGCGCCGATCAGCACCGGGAATCCCGGCGCCCGGCCGCCTAGCGTGCTGACCTGGTCCAGGCGGGTGAGCAGCGCCCAGTTGTGTTCGGGCCGCTTGGCGAAGCCCAGCCCTGGATCCAGCACGATCATGGCCGGGTCCACGCCTTGCGCGGTGACCACGTCCACCCGGCGGCACAACTCCTCGGCCACCTCGCGTACCACATCCTGATACACGGCCCTGGAATCCATGCTGTGGCTGTGGCCGCGCCAGTGCATCACCACATACGGCACTCCGGCCGCGCCGACCAGCCGGGGCATCTCCGGATCGGCCAGGCCTCCGCTCACGTCGTTGACCAGCCGCGCCCCGGCGCTCAGCGCCTGCTCCGCCACCTCGGCCCGCATCGTGTCCACGCTGACTGGCAGGCCGGACGCGACCAGGCCGTCGATCACCGGCCGTACCCGGCGCAACTCCTCCTCGGCGGTGATCCGCTGCGCGCCGGGGCGGGTTGACTCGCCGCCTACATCGACGACGTCCGCGCCCTGAGCGACCAGTTCCAGGCCGTGCGCGACGGCGGCGTCCGCACCGAACCACTGGCCGCCGTCGGAGAAGGAGTCCGGGGTTACGTTCACCACGCCCATGACCAGGCAGCGGCCCGGGGCAGGGAGCCCAGGCGGGCCGGCCGGCCGGGCTGCGTTGCTGATCACGTGGGTAACCCTACGCGGCCCGCCACTGGCCCGGAACGGCCCGCAGCGACAACCGGCGCAGCCCGTTCCTGTGCACCCACCCAGTTCTTTTCACGTATCTGGTCTGGTGCGCTGGAACTGGGAAAATCGGACGCTGAGCGCGCCGAACACGTGAAGAGCCATCTCGCCCGGCAGGGCGGTCGCGGGGCGTGAAAAGGGCCCGCCTACAGCCCCGAGACCCTGTACGAGGCCGTGGCGCGGGGTGGGGACACGGCGGCCCTTTAAAATAAGCCACCTGCGATTATGCCGGACGCGGCGTCGGCTGGGGACCCCATTTTCGGGTCAGTCGCGGTTGCCTGCGGGGTTGACGCGCGTCAGCTGGAGGTGTGTGGCTTGCCGGCGCTGACCTCGGCCGGCCTGGTGTCGGCTGAGCCGGCTTCAGTGCAACTGGCCTCAGCGGAACTGGCCTCAGTGGAGCTGGCCTCAGCCGCGGATCCGTTCGGCGGGGTGGCCGCACGCTCACCGTTGGGGTGCTGGCCGCCACCACTGGCACCGGTTGGCTCCGCGGCCGGCGCCGGACGGCCGGTCTCCGCGTCCGGCCCGCGCCCAGCATCCGGCCCGCGCCCAGCGGCCAATCCGGTCTCCGCGTCCGGCCCGCGCCCAGCGGCCAGCCCGGTCCCAGCATCCGGCCCGCGTCTCCAGCGGCCGGCCAGCGCCCAGCGGCCAACCCGGTCTCCGCGTCCGGCCCGCGCCCAGCGGCCAAGCCAGGCCCATCGGCCCGCTTAGGCGCAGCGACAGGGCCGGCTGGGCCGGTCAGCCGGCGGCGGACCCGGCCCAGCCCGAGCCGCCGGGCCAGCCTGCGCACCTCCAGCTTCGGCCAGACCAGGAACGCCTCGGCCTCCAGCGCGGCCAGTGCCACCCGGGGCGTGTCCCGGGTACCCGGCCAGACGAAGAACCGGGGCACCCACACCGGCGCGAACTTGGCGTTGAACTTGTACAGCGACTCGATCTGGAACCACCGCGAGGCGAACAGCAGAATGCCCCGCCACAAACGCAGCACCGGCCCGGCGCCGATCCGCTCGCCGCGCTCCAGCGCGGACCGGAACACCGCGAAGTTCAGCGAGAAGCGCTTGATCCCGAGGTCGCCGGCCGCGTTGATGGCCGCCACGATGAGGAAGTCGTTCACCCCGGGCTGCGCGGTCCGGTCCCGGCGCATCAGGTCCAGGGACAGCCCGTCCTGGCCCCAGGGCACGAAGTGCAGGATCGCGCGCAGCACGCCGTTCTCGTGCGCGGTGGCGATCACGCAGTCCTCGTCGCCAGGCGCGCCCATCCGGCCCAGGGCCATGGAGAAGCCACGCTCGGTCGGGTTGCCCCGCCACGTCCCGGCCACCCGCCGGAACGTCGCTATGTCCGAGGGTGGGATGTCCCGGACCCGGCGCACCTGGGCCACGTACCCGCCGCGCTCCACCCGGTTCACCATCTGCCGGACGTTGCGCATGGCCCGGCCCTTGAGGCTGAACGCGGCCACCTCCACGATGGCCTCGTCGCCGAGTTCCAGCGCGGTCAGCCCGCCTTCCCGGCACCACACCTCGGCGGCCTGCTCGCCGCAGCCCATCACGGCGGGCACCCAGGCGTGCCGGGCCGCCTCGTCCAGGAACGCGTGGATGGCGCCGGGCCAGGCCTCCGGATCGCCCAGCGGGTCGCCGCCGGCCAGCATCACCCCGGACACCACCCGGTAGCCGATGCACGACTTGCCGGTCGGCGACCAGATGACGCTCTTGTCGCTGCGCAGCGTGAAGTATCCGAGCGAGTCCCGGTGGCCCTGCTTGCACAGCAGTTCGCGCACCTGGGCAGCGTCCTGCTGGCCGAGCCGCCCCGCGGGCCGGGCTGGCCGGAAGAACAGGTACACCGTCACGATCGCGGTCAACAGCCCGAGGCCGCTGGTCAGCAGCGTGAACAGGTCGCCGCGCGACTCGGGCACCCACTGCACCGGCCCGCTGACGCCGACCAGGCCGTAGACCACGTGCACGGTCCGCTGCCACAGCGAGTAGTTCTCGGCCAGGCCCTTGGCCAGCAGGATGTAGGCGAGGCCGATGACCACGTCGGCCACGACCAGCCCGCAGAACACCCATAGTGCGCGCCACCGGGTCCGCGGGTCGCCGACGGCGTAGAACTCCTTGCGGAAGTACAGCAGCGCGGCGAGCAGTATGGCCGACACCACCGCGGTGATGACCCGGTCCTGATACGGGTGGATCAGGTGCACCACCACGCTGGCCGCGAGCAGCAGGGTCACCGCCTCCCAGGCGCGCCGCTTCCGCCGCCGCAGGCCGTGCGACAGCATGAGCAGCAGCAGGCCGATGATGACGATCAAGGCGTGCGCGACGTTGGTCAGCGTGCCCGGCACGAAGGCGTGGAACTTGTGCAGCCGGGTGACCGTGTACAGGCTCGGGCGGACCACCTGGATGATGTCGGCCAGCCCGATCAGCAGGCACAGCCAGCCCGCGGCGACCGGTACCCAGGTGCGCTGAGTCCGGCGGTCCGGGGGCCGGACCACCTGCTGGGATGCGGGAGCGGGCGGAGCGGCGCTATTTGCCGATTCGCCCTCGCTCGACGGCTTTTCTTCTGCTTCAGACATCGGGGTCACGCCCTGAATCACGGACCACTAGCGTAGTCACGGGTCCCGCGTACGGTGGGCATTCCGCACAAGGAACGTTACCCGCTGCCGCGCCGCCCAAATAGCAAGCTCATAGCTTCCATCCTGGTCCGGTTGCTGTCACGGATGATCCCGCGGACCGCCGAGGTGACGGTCTTGGCTCCAGGCTTACGCACGCCGCGCATGGACATACACAGGTGCTCCGCCTCTATCACCACCAGAACGCCGCGCGGCTCCAGGACGTTCATCAGGCCGTCCGCGATCTGGCTGGTCATCCGTTCCTGTACCTGTGGTCGGCGGGCATAAACATCAACCAGCCGGGCCAGCTTCGACAGCCCGGTAATCTGACCCTTTTCGTTAGGTATATAGCCGATATGGGCCGCACCAAAAAAGGGCACCAAATGATGTTCGCAGGTGCTGTAGACCTCGATGTCGCGGACCAGCACCAGCTCGTCGTGGTCCGCGTCGAACACGGTGGTCAGCACGTCCTCGGGGCGCTGGCCCAGCCCGGAGAACTGCTCGGTGAAGGCCCGGGCCACCCGGGCCGGGGTGTCCCGGAGCCCATCGCGCTCCGGGTCCTCCCCGATGGCGAGCAGGATCTCCCGCACCGCCCGTTCGATGCGCGGCTGGTCGAAGTCGCTACTCACCGGCCTTCGCCGATCACCGGCCTTCGCCGGACGAGCCCTGCTGGCCGCCGGACGGGCCCTGACTGCCACTCTCATGGCCGGTGGACGGGCCCGGGCCGCCGATCGCACCCGCGGCGCCGTTGCCGGCCGCCGGGTGGTCGTTCATCTCGGTCGCCGCGGTCAGCGCCAGTTCCTTCGGGGTCAGCACCGGCGGCCGGTCGGACGGCAGCCGCTTGCCGTACCCGGTGTAGGAGCCGCGGTTCGGGCGCTTCTGGATCGGCGCGAAGATGCGCAGCACCTCTTCCCGGCTCAGCGTCTCCTTGTCCATCAGGTTCAGCACCAGGTCGTCCAGGACCTCGCGGTAGGTGACCAGGATCTCCCACGCCTCGTCGTGCGCGGACTCGATGAGGCGGCGGACCTCCTCGTCGATGGTGGAGGCGATTTCCTCCGAGTAGTCCCGGGTGTGTGACATCTCGCGGCCGAGGAACGGCTCGCCGTCGCCGGTGCCGAACTTCCGCGCGCCCAGCCGCTCGCTCATCCCGTACTCGGTGACCATCCCGCGGGCGACCGAACTGGCCTTCTCGATGTCGTTGGCCGCACCCGTGGTCGGCTCGTGGAACACCAGCTCCTCCGCGGTCCGGCCGCCGAGCAGCATGGCCAGCTGGTCCATCATCTCGGACCGGGTGACCAGGAACTTGTCCTCCTGCGGCGCGGACGCGGTGTAACCGAGCGCGCGGCCACGCGGGATGATGGTGATCTTGTGCACCGGGTCGGCGTTCGGCAGCGCGTGCCCGACCAGCGCGTGACCGCCCTCGTGGTAGGCGATGAGCTTGCGCTCCTTCTCCGATAGCAGCACGCTCTTGCGCTCCGGGCCGGCCATGACCCGGTCGATGGACTCTTCCAGGTTGGCCATCGTGATCAGGGTGCCGTTGTGCCGCGCGGTGAGCAGCGCGCCTTCGTTGATCACGTTGGCCAGGTCGGCGCCGGTGAAGCCGGCCGTGCGCCGGGCGATCACGTCTAGGTCCACGTCCGGGGCGAACGGCTTGCCGCGCGCGTGCACCTTGAGGATGCCGCGCCGCCCGGCCAGGTCCGGCTGGGCCACCACGATCTGCCGGTCGAACCGGCCCGGGCGGAGCAGCGCCGGGTCCAGGATGTCCGGGCGGTTGGTCGCCGCGATGACGATCACGCCGCCCTTGACGTCGAAGCCGTCCAGTTCGACCAGCAGCTGGTTCAGTGTCTGCTCGCGCTCGTCGTGCCCGCCACCGAAGCCGGCGCCGCGGTGCCGGCCGACCGCGTCGATCTCGTCCACGAACACGATGGCCGGCGCATTCGCCTTGGCCTGCTCGAACAGGTCACGCACCCGGGACGCGCCGACGCCGACGAACATCTCCACGAAGTCCGAGCCGGAGATGGAGTAGAACGGCACGCCCGCCTCACCGGCCACGGCCCGGGCCAGCAGCGTCTTGCCGGTGCCGGGCGGCCCGTAGAGCAGGACGCCCTTGGGAATCTTGGCCCCGATGGCCTGGAACTTGGCCGGGTTCTGCAGGAACTCCTTGATCTCCTGGAGTTCTTCGATCGCCTCGTCCGCGCCGGCCACGTCGGCGAACGTAGTCTTTGGCGTGTCCTTGGTGATGAGTTTGGCCTTGGACTTCCCGAAGTTCATTACCCGGGAGCCGCCACCCTGCATCTGGTTGAGCATGAAGAAGAAGATCAGGATCACCACGAGGAACGGCAGCCAGCCGAACAGCACGCTCCAGATCGAGCTGCTCTTCGGGACTTCCACGTTCCAGTTCTGCGACGGCGGGTGCGCCTGCAGCTCCTGCACGAGCTGAGTGCTCTGGTTGCCCACCCACGAAGCTTCCAGCTTCTGTCCCGAATTGGTGGTGACCTGGATCGTCTGATCCTTGTCGATCAGCAGTGCGGACTTGATCTCGCCCTTGTTGATCAGCTGGACGATCCTGGAGGTGTCCGTCTGCGAGTACGAGCTGCCCGAGCTGGCGTACTCGTAGACGACGAAGAAAACCAGCAGCATCACGAGGACCGCCACGAACGGCCCGCGGAAATAACGCTTCAGATCCATCGGTGAACGGCCCCGCCAGTGATGCGCGGGTTCCTCCTGACCAGCTTCATGTTCTGCCTAGCCCGGCAGAACTGCCTTGCGCTTGAGTGAGCATGCCCGGCTTCCCTGTTGTCACCGGCAACGCCACCGTCACTGGCAGCGCTGTCATTCCGGCCGCAGCACCGTGAATACCCGACGGTACACCCCGTCCGACTATGCCGGTACGGAGGAGCGCCGCCGGGACTCAGTGAGCCTTCGCAGTCCTCAACGCTCCTGATCGCTGATCCTGTTCCCCTCTCCGGCGCCACCCGGGTCCGGGGCCGCGCCGGTGGCGTCGCGGCCAGCATCTGGCGGGCCGTCGTCCTTGTACACATGTGGCGCCAGCGTCCCGATGAACGGCAGATTGCGGTACCGCTCGGCGTAATCGAGGCCGTAGCCGATGACGAACTCGTTCTCGATGTCGAAACCGACGTAGGCCACGTCCACATCCATCCGCGCGGCGGCCGGTTTGCGCAGCATCACGCACACCCGGACCGAGGCCGGGCCGCGCGACCGCAGGTTGCCGACCAGCCAGGACAGGGTGAGGCCGGAGTCCACGATGTCCTCCACCACCAGCACGTCCTTACCGGTGATGTCGGTGTCCAGGTCCTTGAGGATGCGGACCACGCCGGAGGACCGGGTCCCGGATCCGTAGGAGGAAACCGCCATCCAGTCCATCTGCACCGGCAGGTGCATGGCCCGGGCCAGATCGGCCATCACCATGACCGCGCCCTTGAGCACCCCGACCAGCAGGAGTTCGCGGCCGGCGTAATCTGCGTCGATCTGCGCCGCCAGCTCGCTCACCCGGGTCTGCAGCCGGCCGGCCGGGATCAGTACCTCTTTCAGGTCGGCGCCAATGTCAGTCGCGTCCACCCGCTGCCTCCGCCTCGGTCGGCTCCGGCGGCCCCGCCCCGGCTGGCTGGCCCTTGCTGAAGAGCAGCTTCCCATACCGGCGCCGGGCGCGGATCACCCCGGGCAGGTCGGCCCAGCGCTGCCCGTGCCACTCCGTCACCAGCGCATCCAGCGCGGCGACATGCCCGGCGGCCAGCGAGCCGGCCGGGCATCCCGCGGCCAGCGCCGCCTGGTGCAGCACCCGGGATCTGACCGCCGGCGCCAGTTCCGCCAGCCCTTCAATATCCAGAACGACTACCGCCTGGCCAGTGCCGTCGCCGACCGCCGCTGCCGCCGGGGCGGGCTCGGCTGCGTGGCCAGTGCCGTCCGCCGGTTCTCCGGCCGTCAGACCCAGCTCGGCCGCGTGGCCGGTGCCGTCCGCCGGGTCCGCGGTAACGCCGGGCAGAGGCGGCAGGCCGGCTCCGCCGGCCTCATCGTCGCCGGCAGCGGCCGCCCGGATCCGCCATGCCTCAGCCGCCGCAATCGCGTCCAGTGCGTCGCAGTCCGCGCTGAGCTGGGCGGCGCTGCGAGCCAGCGCGGCGGCCACGCCGGGGCCGAGGGCCTCCTCCAGGGCCGGCATTGCCTGGTACCGGACCCGGGCCCGGGCATAGGCCGGGTCGGCGTTGTGCGGGTCGTCCCACGGCTCCAGGCCCTGCGCGGTGCATGCCTCGCGCAGCGTGGCCCGGGCCATCCCGAGCAGTGGCCGATGGAACCGGCCGCGCCGGGCGGGCATCCCGGCCAGCGCCCGGCCGCCCGCTCCCCGGGCCAGCCCGAGGAGCACGGTTTCCGCCTGGTCATCCCGGCTGTGGCCGAGCAGCACGGCGGCCGCACCGGCCTGCTCCGCGACCTGTTCCAGGGCGGTATACCTGGCGGCACGGGCGGCCGCCTCGGGACCACCGCTGCCCGGCCCGGCGGGCACCGTCACGCTGGCCTGGTGCACCGGGTCGAGGCCCAGCTGGCCGAGCAGTGCGGCCACCTGGCCGGCCCGCTCGGCCGATCCGGCCTGCAGCCCGTGGTCCACGGTCACCCCGCCGCCGCGCAGGCTGAGCCGGGGTGCTTCGTGGGCCAGCGCGGCGGCCAGGGCCAGCGAGTCGGCACCGCCCGAGCAGGCGGCCAGGACCAGGTCTCCTGGCGCCAGGCCGGCCAGGCAGCGCCGGACGCTGCGCCGGGCCTGGGCCACCGCCGGATGCGGTCCCATTAAGGCCTGTCCTAGGCCGAGTCAGCCACCGGCGGCCAGGGCGCCACCGCCGCCGACCCGGTCCAGCCAGAGCTGCGGGGTGACGAACTCTTCCTTGGTCGGCAGCGTCTCCGGCGACGTCCACACCTTGTTGAAGGTGGCCATGCCGGCCTCGTCCACCACGATCTTGACGAACCGGGAGCCCTGCGCGTACTGCTTCATCTTCAGGTCGATGCCGAGGATGCGGCGCAGCGTCCGCTCCAGCAGGCCGGCCGTGCCGCGGCGCTCGTTGAACCGGGCCCGGATCTGTGCCACGGTCGGCACCACCTGCGGCCCGACCGCGTCCATCACGTAGTCGCCGTGCCCTTCGACCAGGGTCATCACGCTGGTCAGCCGGTTCAGGATCTCGCGCTGCCGCGGGCTCTGGATGGCCTCGATGACGCTGTCCCCGCCGTTGTCCCGGACCGCGCCCGCGACCGCGTCGGCGGCCGAGCGGAGCCGGTTCAGGATGGTGGCCGGGTCCAGGTCGGAGGCGAGCAGAAACTCGGTCATCTGATCCTGCACATAGCCGCGCAGCCAGGGCACCGAGGTGAACTGGGTGCGGTGCGTCTCCTCGTGCAGGCACACCCAGCGCCGGAAGTCATGCGGGTCCACCCCGAGCTCGCGCTCGACCATCATGATGTTCGGCGCGACCAGGGTGAGCCAGGCCGGCGCGGCGCCGCCCGGGCCACCCGGGTCGGGCGGCAGGAACAGCTCGTACTGGCCGAGCACCCGGCCGGCCAGGTAGGCCAGGATCAGTCCCGCCTGCATGCCGGTGATCCGGGAGCCGACCGCGCCGATCACCGAGTTGGCCCCGGGGGCGGCGCCCTTCTCCATCAGGTGCTGGGCGAGCGGGTCGAGGACGACCCGGAAGCCGTCCACGTTGGCCCGGATCCAGCCCGGCCGGTCCACCACCGCCACCCAGCCGCCGTCGTCCGGGCCGTGCATGCCGGTCAGCGCCTGCACCGGCTCCGACACCGTGGCGGCCAGCGCACGCAATTCCGCCACCACTGCCCTGGCCTCGTTCAGGCCGACCTGCGGCCCCGGCCGGGCGAACCTCGTCCCGGTCGAGATGGCCACGTCCCAATCGATCATCTGCCCGCTACTCACCCTCCCACCGTACGTGGTCGGCGGGGTGTGCCGGCCCGTTACCTACAGCCGCACCGGGCCAGCGCGCTGGCCATGGCGTCAATACCCTTCGCGGCCTGGCCCAGCTTGGCCGCCGGGACCCGGTTGGTCATGAACGCGAAGCCCAGCACCCGGCCGCTGCTGTCGTAGACCAGCCCGGCCAGGGTGGCCACCGTGCTCAGGTTGCCGGTCTTGGCCCGGACCACGCCGAGCCCGGGGCCGCCCAGGCTGCCGAACGCGCTCTGCCCGGGGGCTAGGGTGCCCAGGAAGCCGGCCACCGGCAGCCCGGTGATGACCGCCCGGAGCCGCGGGTGCCTGCTGCTGGCGGCCAGCCCGATCAGCCGGGCCAGCAGGCTGGGCGCGATCCGGTCCTGCGGGGACAGCCCGGACCCGTCCACCAGGTGGAGGCCGCGGCGCAGGCCGAGTGACCCGAGCACCTGGGTGACGGCCGCGGCCGCGCCGCTGAACGAGGCGGGCTTTCCTTCGCGCAGCGCCACCCGCCGGGCCAGGTCCTCGGCGATCACGTTGTTGCTCTCCCGGAGCATCCAGCCCACCATCGCGGACAGCGGCGGCGAGGAGACCGCGGCCAGGGTGCGGGCATGCCGGGGGGCGGTCTGCTGACCCAGCTGACCCAGCACGTGGATCCCGTCGGCGGCCAGGAACGCGCGGAACGCAGCGGCCGCCTGGCCCGCCGGATCGGTGGACCGGGGCCGGAAGTTGAGCGGGTCATCGGCGTCCTGCGGGGCGCCGGACGGGGTCAGCCGACCCTGGTCCACCTCCAGCGCGGTGATCGCGGTGACGTTGCCGGTGCTGACGTAGGCGGCCGGCCAGCCCGGAGCCATCGCCGGGCCGGTGAACAGCGACGTGTCGTAGCTGAGCCGGACCGAGTCCTGACCGTGGGCGCGCAGCGCCCGCGCGGTCGCCGCGGCCAGCGCCTTGAGGGTGCTGGGCTGCGGGTAGTCGCTGGCCGGCGGCGGCCCGGCGGCCAGCGTGGGGTCACCGCCACCGACCAGGACGATCGAGCCTTGGGTGCCGCCCGCGGCGACCCGGGTGGTGAACCGTGCGTCCGGGCCGAGCACGTCCAGCGCGGCCACCGCGGTGGTCAGCTTGGCCGTGGAGGCGGGCTGCAGCATAGTGGTGGCGCCGCTGGCATAGAGCACCTGGCCGGACGCCGGATCGGTGACCACTACGCCGGTCTGCGCGCCCAGCGCGGCCGAGGACATCTCCCTGGATAGGGCGGCGGCCAGTCCGCGGCTGGTCGGCAGCGGCGCGGTGGCCGGCACGCCGGGCAGCACCGGGCCCGCTCCGGACAGCGGCCGGGCCGCTACCCGGGGCACGTTCCACTTGGCCAGCTGGGCGGGCATCAGCGACGCCACCGCCGCCCCGGCGCCCAGGGTGAACACGTTGAGCAGGGCCAGCGCGATCACCATGGTGGCCAGGGGCCGCTTGGGCCACGCCCGGTTCGCCACAGCCCATCCCCTCACGAGATGCTTGGATTCCCGGTCCGGGAGTCACCGCCGGGGACCGAAGTCAACCATCTTCGCCCTAAGGGAGCGACATCGTGCAATTCGACGTGACTATCGAGATCCCCAAGGGACAACGCAACAAGTATGAAGTGGACCATGAATCCGGCCGGATCCGGCTGGACCGGATGCTGTTCACCTCGACCCGGTACCCGTCCGACTATGGGTTTATCGAGAACACGCTGGCTGACGACGGTGACCCACTCGATGCGCTGGTGGTGCTGGAGGAACCGACGTTCCCGGGCTGCCTGATCCGCTGCCGGGCAATTGGGATGTTCCGGATGCGGGACGAGAACGGGCTGGACGACAAGATCCTCTGTGTGGCGGCCACCGACCCCAGGATGGCCGGGCTCACCGACATTGAGGACGTGCAAGAGTTCGACCTGCTGGAAATCCAGCACTTTTTCGAGGTCTACAAGGCGCTGGAGCCGGGCAAAGAGGTCGAGGTCCACGGCTGGGTGGGCCGGGCTCAGGCGGAAAAGGAGATCGAGGTCTGCCAGCAGCGGCTGGCCCGGCTGGAAGGCTGACCGGACCCGCCCGCACCTGGCCTGACGTCGGCGGGGCCGGTCGCGAGCAGCCCATGACATGCGTCACACTGTGCATATAACGTGCACAAGGAGGCACCCGTGGATCACGCGGATGACGTGCTCAGCCGGGCGCCGCTGTTCGAAGCGCTCGATGAGGAGAGCGCCAAAGCACTGCGGGCGCTGGTCACGGACGTGGACCTGGTCCGGGCCGAACGGCTGTTCGATGAGGGCGACGCCGGCGACCGGCTCTATGTAGTGCTCGACGGCAAGATCAAGCTGACCCGGGCCGCCCCAGACGGCCGGGAGAACCTGCTCAGCGTGCTGGGCCCGGGCGAAATGTTCGGTGAGCTGTCTCTGTTCGACCCGCGGCCGCGGACGTCGAGCGCGGTCGCGGTGACCGACACCCGGCTGGCCGCGCTGGCCCACGACGAGCTGCGCGACTGGCTGACCGGGCGCCCGGACGTGTCCTTGCACCTGCTGCGTGCACTGGCCCAGCGGCTGCGCCGGGCCAACGACGTGATGGCCGACCTGGTGTTCACCGACGTGCCGGGCCGGGTGGCCAAGGCCCTGCTCGACCTGGCCGACCGGTTCGGCGAGACCACTCCGGAGGGGCTGCAGGTCCATCACGACCTGACCCAGGAGGAACTGGCCCAGCTGGTCGGCGCGTCCCGGGAGACGGTGAACAAGGCGCTGGCCGATTTCGCCGCCCGCGGCTGGCTGACCCTGTCGGCCAAGTCGGTGCTGATCATCGACGCCGACCGGCTGGCTAAGCGGGCGCGCTGAAGCGCGACCGCCAGAAGCACAGCGAGCCAGGTAACTCCTTAGAAGTTCACCCCGGGTGGCAGCTCGCCCCGCCCGGCCAGGTAGCCGAGCTGGGCGCGCACCGACAACTGTGCGGCCGGCCACAGCGACCGGTCCACATCCGCGTAGACCCGCTCGACGACCTGTTCCGGGGTCCGGTCCCCGGCGCCCAGCGCGGCCCGCACCTCGGCCAGCCGCTCCTGCCGGTGCGCGATGTAGAAGTCGAGCACGCCGGCCGGGTCGGCCAGCAGCGGCCCGTGCCCGGGCAGCAGCATGCGCAACTGCTCCGCGTCGGCCAGCGCGCGCAGCTGGTCCAGGCTGGCCAGGTAGTCACCCAGGTTCCCGTCCTGGGCGATCACCGTGGTGCCGCGGCCCAGCACGGTGTCCCCGGTGAGCAGCGCGCCGTCGGCGGGCAGCAGCAGGCACACCGAGTCGGCGGTGTGCCCGGGCGTGGCCACCACGCGTATCTCGCAGCCGGCCGTGGTCAGCACGTCGCCCGGCGCCAGGCCCTCATCACCCAGCCGCAGCGCCGGGTCGGCCGCCAGCACCGGCGCCCCGGTCAGCGTGGCGAACCGGGCCGCGCCCTCGGCGTGATCGGGATGGCCGTGGGTGAGCAGGATCTGGACCACCCGCTGCCCGGCCGCGGCGGCCAGCCCGGCCACCCGGCGCAGGTGCGCTTCGTCATCCGGCCCGGGGTCCACCACCACCGCAGACGTCGCGCCCGGCTCGGCGATCAGCCACGTGTTGGTCCCGTTCAATGTCATAAGTCCCGGGTTGGGCGCCAGCACGTTGGTCGCACGAGCGGTACCGGCGCCGTCGAGGGGCGCGTCGCCGACGGTCATGGTGGATATCCCACATCCTCCGGGACGGTGAGCCAGAACGTGCCGTCCACCTGTACCACCGCCGGGATCACCGGCCGCATCGAGTGCTCGGCGCCGAGTGCGGCGGTGACGTCCGGGTAGCCGGCCAGCCCGGCCAGGCAGGCCGCGGTGGGCGGGAGCAGGAACAGCACGCGGGCCCGGGCGGCCCGGATGGCTTCGGCGGGCCGGGCCCAGGCCACCTGCTCCGCCTCGCCGCCCACGTCCCTGGTGAGCTGGCCAGGCGGCAGCGCGGCGGCGAAGAACCGGGTGTCGTACCGCCGCGCCTCGGTCACCGGGGTGATCCACCGGCCCCACGGGCGGAGCAGGTCGGAACGCAGCACCAGGCCGCGCCGGGCCAGCAACTGGGCCAGCGACAGCGACCGGTCCAGCAGCGCGGTGCGGTCCGCCTCCCAGTCGGCCCCGCTGGTGTCCGCCACCAGGGTGCCCGCGGCGGGCCCGGCCAGCAGCACCCCGGATTCCTCGAACGTCTCCCGGACGGCCGCGCAGACCAGGGCGCGGGCCAGGGCGGGCGGGGCGTCGAGCAGCCGGCCCCAGTCCGCCGCGTCCGGGCCCGCCCACGCCACCTCGTCCTCGGCGTCGCGCGGGTCCACCGAGCCGCCCGGGAACGCGGAGGCGCCCGGCGCGAACGCCATCGAGCGGGCCCGGCGCAGCATGTACACCTCGACCCCAGGCTGGTCCGGCGCGGCCCGCAGCAACAGCACCGAGGCCGCGTCGCGCGGCTCCGCGGCCGCCCGGCGCCCCGCGAGGTACTCACCGGCCTGCTCGGCGTAACTGCCCCCGAGCCGGAAGATCGGCCGGTAGGCCGGCGCCGGGCCTTCAGTCACTGGACCTCTGCGATCAGCTCGACCTCGACCGGGCTGTCCAGCGGGAGCACGGCCATGCCGACCGCGCTGCGGGCATGCCGCCCGGCCTCGCCGAACACGTCCTGCAGCAGCTCGCTGGCCCCGTTGATGACCTGGGCCTGCCCGGTGAAGTCCGGTGCGCTGGCCACGAACCCGGTGACCTTGACGATCCGGACCACGGCGGACAGGCTGCCGGTCACCGAGGCCACGGCGGCCAGCGCGTTCAGCGCGCACACCCGGGCCAGCCCGGCGGCCTCCTCCGCGCCGACCTCGGCGCCGACCTTGCCGGTCATCATCAGCGCGCCGCCCGCCATCGGCAGCTGGCCGGCCGTGTAGACGTAGTTCCCGGTGCGCAGCGCGGGCAGGTAGGCGGCCTGCGGCGGGGCGACCGCCGGCAGCTCCAGGCCCAGCGCGGCCAGCCGATCCTCCGGCGAGCCGGCCTCCGGCGAGCCGGCCATCACCCGCCCTCCTTGGGCCGCTTCATGTAGGCGACCAGCTGCTCGGCGTTCGGCCCGGGCACCAGCGCCACCAGTTCCCAGCCGTCGTCGCCCCAGTTGTCCAGGATCTGCTTGGTCGCATGCACCAGCAACGGCACCGTCGCGTACTCCCACTTTTGCATGCCTGAACTGTATTAGCCCGGGAGGACGCCCCCCCGAGTCCCCCCGATCGCCGCTGCGCGCCGCGGCCGGCGAGCCGACCGGCGGGCTGAGGCCCAGGTCGCCGCTGCGCGCCGAGGCCAGCAGGCCGGCCGTGCGGGCTGAGGCCCAGGTCGCCGCTGCGCGCCGAGGCCGGCAAGCCGGCCGTGCGGGCTAAGGCCCAAGTCGCCGCTGCGCGCCGAGCTAGGACTCGCGCGGGGTGCGGGAGCCGCCCGGGGTGCTGGCTGGCGGGCCGTCCGGTGCCGTGGCGCCGGGCTGGCTCTCGGCCGCCCCGTTCGGGGCCGTCTCGGTCTCGGCTGGAGACGGCGGGATCCTCTCGGTCTCCGCGGGAGACGGCGGGATCGCCGACTCGTCCAGTTCCGGCACCGCCGCTTCGGCGAGCTCCGGAACCGGTGCTTCCGCGATCTCCGGCACCGGCGGCGCGCCGCCCACTTCGGCGGCCGCCTCGGCCGCGGCCAGCTCGGCATCGCCGGTGTCCTCCAGCGGCGGGGGCGGCTGGGCGGGCGGCGGCGGCGCTGGCGCGTACTTCTCGAAGAACCGGAGCAGCTCGACCGGCACCGGCATGACCAGCGTGCTGTTCCGCTCGGCGGCCACCTCGACCACGGTCTGCAGCAGCCGCAGCTGCAGCGCGGCCGGGTCGCGGGCCATCACGTTGGCCGCCGCGGCCAGCCGCTTGGACGCCTGGTACTCACCGTCGGCGGAGATGATCCTGGCTCGCCGTTCCCGTTCCGCCTCGGCCTGCCGGGACATGGACCGCTTCATCCCTTCCGGCAGGTTCACGTCCTTGATCTCGACCCGCTCGACGCGGATGCCCCACGGGCCTTCAGTCGGCTCGTCGATGATGTTGCGCAGTTCCCGGTTGACGGTGTCCCGTTCGGCCAGCAACTGGTCCATCTCGGACTGGCCGATGATGGATCGCAGTGACGTCTGCGCCTGCTGCGAGACGGCGAACATGTAGTTCTGCACGTTCACCACCGCCTTGATCGGGTCGACCACCCGGAAGTACACCACCGCGTCCACCCGGACGCTCACGTTGTCCCTGGTGATGCCCTCCTGGGCGGGCACCGCCATGGCGATGATCTGCATGTTGACTTTCTGCATCCGGTCGCCGATAGGCCGCAGGATGGTCAGCCCGGGGCCGCGCGTTCCCGGCAGGACCCGGCCGAACCGGAACACGATGCCCTGTTCGTACTGCTGCACCACCCGCAGTGAGCGGCCAACCGTGACCAGCCCCCCGAGAATGATGATCACGAGGATCACCACCAAGGCTGCCAGCATCGGACACACCTCTTTCCGTTTAAGGGGCCCGCTTTCGCTTACCCACCCTAGTGACAACGGCGCTACGCGCCAGTAGGATCCCCGCCCCGGGTGCAGGATGTGGTCACCGGGCGGAGATAGCCTCCATGGAGTGAGCGCGCGGGACACGGACTGGGAAGGTGTCCGGCTGCACGTCGTCACCGGCAAGGGCGGGACGGGGAAGACGACGGTAGCCGGGGCACTCGCCATCGCCCTGGCCTACGGCGGGCGCCGCGTCCTGCTCATCGAGGTGGAGGGCCGCCAGGGCATTGCCCGGCTGTTCGACAGCCCGCCGCTGCCGTACGCGGAGCGCCGGGTGGCGGTGGCGCCGAGTACCCCGACGCTGCCCGGCGGTGATGTGTACGCGCTGGCCGCCGACCCCGAGGCGGCGCTCATCGAGTACCTGGAGATGTTCTATAACCTGCGGCACGCGGGCACCGCGCTGACCAAGCTCGGGGTGGTCGACTTCGCCACCACGATCGCGCCCGGGCTGCGTGACGTGCTGCTCACCGGAAAGGCGGTGGAGGCCACCAGGCGCCGGTCCGGCGGCCGCCAGCAGTACGACGCGGTGGTCGTTGACGCGCCGCCCACCGGCCGGATCGGCAAGTTCCTGAACGTGGCCACCGAGGTGTCCGGGCTGGCCAAGGTGGGCCCCATCCGCGGGCACGCGGACACCGTGCAGAGCTTCATCAAGTCACCGCAGACCGCGGTGCACTTCGTCACGGTGCTGGAGGAGATGCCGGTCCAGGAGACCCTGGACGGGATCGCCGAGCTGCGCGGGCTGGCTCAGGGCGGGCTGCAGCTGGGCGGGATCATGATCAACATGGTCCGGCCGGGAGAGCTGGCCGAGGACCAGCTGCGCGCGGCCGCGGCCGGCACGCTGGACGAGCACGAGCTGGACCTGGGCCTGAAGGATGCGGGTATCGAGGACCGCCGCGGCCTGGCCAGCAGCCTGGCCACCGAGCTGACCGAGCATGCCCAGGAGGCGCTGGCCCAGCGGGCGCAGCGGGACCGGCTGGCCGAGGCCGGCCAGCCGCGGTATGAGCTGCCGCTGATCACCAGCCAGATGGACCTGGCCGGGTTGTATCAGCTGGCCGCGGCGCTGCGCGAGCAGGGAGCGGCCTGATGCGCATCGAGCAGCGCCCGCCCGCGCTTGACGTGGACCGGCTGCTGGACGATCCGCGTACCCGGATCATTGTGTGCTGTGGTTCCGGCGGGGTGGGCAAGACCACCACCGCAGCGGCCCTCGGGCTGCGCGCCGCCGAGCGCGGCCGGCATGTGGTGGTGCTGACCGTGGACCCGGCCCGGCGGCTGGCCCAGTCGATGGGCCTGTCCTCGCTGGACAACACGCCGCGGCCGGTGCCCGGCTCGGCGGCCGCGGCGGCGGGCGGCAGCCTGCACGCGATGATGCTGGACATGAAGCGGACCTTCGACGAGATCGTCGAAGCGCACGCCGACCCGGACCGGGCCACCCAGATCCTGGCCAACCCGTTCTACCAGTCGCTGTCGTCCAGCTTCGCCGGCACGCAGGAGTACATGGCCATGGAGAAGCTCGGCCAGCTGCGCCGGGCCAACGAGTGGGACCTGATCGTGGTGGACACCCCGCCGAGCCGGTCCGCGCTGGATTTCTTGGACGCGCCGCAGCGGCTGGGCCGGTTCCTGGACGGGCGGCTGATCCGGCTGCTGACCGCGCCGACCAAGGCGGGCGGCCGGGCGTACATGCGGGTGTTCACCGCCGGGTTCACCATGATGACCGGGGTGTTCACCAAGGTGATCGGTACCCAGCTGCTGCGCGACGTGCAGACGTTCGTGATCGCGCTGGACACCATGTTCGGCGGCTTCCGTGAGCGGGCCGAGGACACCTACCGGCTGCTCCAGGCACCCGGCACCGCGTTCCTGGTCATCGCCACCCCGGAGCCAGACGCGCTGCGCGAGGCGTCCTACTTCGTGGAGCGGCTGTCCGCCGACCAGATGCCGCTGGCCGGCCTGGTCGTCAACCGGGTGCACCGGTCGGCTGCCCCGCAGCTGTCCGCCGCGCGCAGCCTGGCCGCCGCCGAAGCGCTGCAGACCGTGCCCGCGCCGGCCACGGCGCCCCGGCATCCGCTCGCGGTGACCGCGCTGCGGCTGCACGCGGAGCGGATGCAGCTGGCCGGGCGGGAACACCGGCTCGAAGAGAGTTTCACGGCGGCCCACCCGGTCATCCCGATGGTGGAAGTGCCCGCGCAGCCCGAGGACGTGCATGATCTCAATGGGCTACGCACGGTTGGGGGCGAACTCGGCCGGGGAGTAAGGCTCAGCTAGGCGACGCTGCCAGCCAGAACCAGACCCTGGAAGCTGGGGATGCCGCCAGCGTCAGCTGGCGACCAGCTCGTCCGAAGTCTGCTCGTACTGGTTACGGGCGTTCTCCAGCAGCTCGCGCCACGACGTCACGTCGGGGCGGCGGCGGAGCAGCGCCCGGCGCTCGCGCTCAGTCATGCCGCCCCAGACGCCGAACTCGATGCGGTTGTCCAGCGCATCGGCCAGGCATTCGGTGCGGACAGTGCAGCCGCGGCAGATCAACTTGGCCCGGTTCTGCGCCGCACCCTGGACGAAGAGCTCGTCCGGGTCAGTTCCCTTACACGCGGCGCGGGCGGTCCAGTCAGTGATCCACATGTGGGGCCCACTCCTCCTGATCGTCACGGCCCGGAAGGTCGTCACGCCGGCTGGCGTTCACCTGCGGTCCAGGGCAGGCGGTTACCCGCCTGCTTGCGTTAACGTCGTTGCGAAAAAGTAACTTACGGAAGACCGGGGGGTCAGCGCTAGGGCCCGTTGGGCCCATTTCCCGCATAGTCCGCCTGGGCCATGCCATGGTTACCGAGTGGTCGCCTACCTTGCCTGATAGTGACCATTCCGCACAGGGCGCCAGTGACCCGTTCCGCGACATCTTACGCAAACTGTGACGTGACATCGGGACAACGCGCCACGCAGTACCCTGGCACCGTGCTGACTACAGGGGTATTCGGGAAGATCAGCGTGGCCGGCCGGGCGGGGGTGCTGGCCGGCGTGGCCGGCTTGCTCGTCGGCGGCCTGGCTGTGCCCGCGGTGGGCGCGGTCGGCATCATGGTGCGCAACGGGGCCAATCACTTCAACACCATGAAGGCCGGCACGATCGGCGAGCTTCCGGTCCGGTCCGAGATCCTGGACAGCCAGGGCCATCTGATCGCCTACTACTATCCCCGGGGCATCGACCGGCAGCCGGTCAGCTACAGCCAGATCTCGCCGGCGATGCGGCACGCGATCGTGGCCATCGAGGACTCCCGGTTCTACCAGCACGGCGCCATCGACATCCGCGGCACGATCCGCGCCGTGGTCAACGACCTGCAGCACAAGGCGGTACAGGGCGGCTCCACGCTGACCCAGCAGTACGTGAAGAACGCCCTCGTCCTGACCGCGCCGAACATCCAGATGGCCCAGCAGGCCTCGACCGACACGCTCAGCCGCAAGATCAAGGAACTGCGGCTGGCCATCCACGTCGAGAAGACGATGACCAAGGACCAGATCCTGGCCGGCTACCTGAACACGGCGTTCTGGGGCACCTACTTCGGCAACCAGGCGTGGGGCATCAAGACCGCCGCGATGCGCTACTTCAGCACCTCGCCGAAGAGGCTCGACCTGGCCCAGTCGGCGCTGCTGGCCGGCATGGTGGAGAACCCGGTCGCCGACGACCCGATCGCGCACCCGGAGACGGCGCTGAAGCGGCGCAACGTGGTGCTGGCCCGGATGGCTCAGCTGCACTACATCACCGAGGCGCACGCGGTGCAGGTGGGCAAGCAGGGTCTCGGCCTCAAGCTCACTCCGCTGCAGACCGGCTGCACCAGCGCCTCGGCCAAGAGCGCGGCGTTCTTCTGTGACTACGTCATCTCGCTGATGAAGCAGGACAATACGTTCTCGCAGGCCTGGAACCAGCTGAACGGGTCCGGCGGGCTGAAGGTGTACACCACGCTGAACCCACAGGACGAGCACGCGGCCAAGCAGGCGGTGAACTACATGGTGCCGCAGCCGCCGAACGGGAGTAACCCAGGCGGCAACGCCGTGGCCGAGGTGCTGGTCCAGCCGGGCAGCGGGCGCATCCTGGCCATCGCCAACGACCGCTCCTACGGCACCGGCAAGAACCAGACCACCG
Organism: uncultured Actinomycetes bacterium; assembly: GCA_963834705.1. GTDB lineage: Bacteria > Actinomycetota > Actinomycetes > Streptosporangiales > Streptosporangiaceae > RYN-230. The sequence continues at coordinate 9,519 of CAWICV010000008.1, read as the reverse complement.
AGGACTATGCGGTGAACTCGCAGTACGACGGCGGGGTCGGCGTGCAGACCGGTTCGTCCTCGAAGCTGTTCACGCTGATCACAGCGCTGGAACAGGGGGTGCCGTTCGGCTTCCCGCAGACCGTGCCGGCGGCGGCCACGCTGACCGGCTACACGAACTGCGCGGGCGCACCGACCGGGCCCTACCAGCTGGTCAACGACTCACCGTCGGAAAAGGGCGCGTTCACCCTGTACACCGGCACTACCCAGTCGGTGAACATTTACTTCGCGATGCTCGAGCGCAAGGTCGGCCTGTGCAACGTGGTCAAGACGGCGATGGCCATGGGGCTGACCCGGGCCGACGGCAGGTCGCTGCTGAAGTGGGACGGGAAGACCGAGCCTCCCGCCGATGACCTGCCGTCGTTCACCCTCGGCGCGGTCAATGTGTCGCCAATGAGCATGGCGGCCGCCTACGCGACCGTCGCCGCCCGGGGCGTGTACTGCAAGCCGGTCGCCGTGGCCAAGATCATCAGTCCCACGGGGGGCAAGCTGCCGGTCGAGTCGGCCGGCTGCCATCAGGCCATCCCGGCCGGGGTGGCCGACGCGGCCAGCTACATCCTGCAGGGCGTGCTGACCTCCGGGACCGCGGCCGGCCTGGGTATCGGCCGCCCGGCCGCGGGCAAGACCGGCACCTCGGACAACTTCGACTTCGCGGCGTTCGGCGGCTACACCCCCGACCTGGCCGGGTACGTGTCGGTGTTCAACCCGATCGACCCGGTCAAGTTCCCGATGCAGGGCACCGGGGCGTGCTACCGGCTCGGCTGCGATCCCGGCGGCATGTTCGGCGCGGACGCCCCCGCACACACCTGGCAGATGACGTTCCAGCATGCCGCACTGGCCGTCGCGCCGCTCAACTTCGTCATGGCGGACATTCCAGGTGAGCTGTGGTCCATGGGCGACGGGCAGTCCAATCCGGTCCAGAAGAAGCATCGCGGCGGTGGGAACGGTGGCGGCGGGAACGGTGGCGGCAATGGCGGCGGCGGGAACGGGAACGGCCCGGGCGGCGGTGGCACCGGCGGCGGGCCGCCGACCGGCTAGCCAGCCGCCGGGCCGCTAGCCGGCTGCCTTGCTCGGTGCCTTACTCGGTGCCTTACTGGGCGCCGAGCTGGCGGCGCACTTCGGCGGCCACCCGGGCACCTTCCGCCCGGCCGGCGATCTTCGGCGTGACCACCTTCATCGCCTGGCCCATGGCCCGTGGGCCAGCCGCCCCGGACTCGGCGATGCCGGCCGCCACGATGGCCGCGAGCTCATCGTCGCCGAGCTGGGCGGGCAGGTAGGCCTCCAGCACATCACCCTCGGCGCGTTCGGCGGACGCCTGCTCGGGCCGCCCGGCCGCGTCGAACGCGTCCGCGGCTTCCCGGCGCCGCTTGGCCTCCCTGGCCAGCACCTTGGTCACCTCGTCGTCGCTGAGCTCACGGGACGTGCGGCCGGCCACCTCCGCCGTGGACACCGCGGTCAGCGCCGACCGCAAGGTGCGGGTGCGGACCGTGTCCCGGGCCTTCATCGCGGTGGTCAGGTCGGTGCGCAGCCGGTCCTTCAGTTCAGCCATGGGCCTATCCTGCCTTGTCCGCGTCTGGTCCGGTGCGCCGCCGGTCATGGCACCATAGGGGGATGTCACGAGTGCTGAAGGCTCTCGGCACCACGGCTGCCCTTGGCGGGGCAGCCTTCGTCTATGGCTCGGTGCTGGAGCGGAACTGGTTCGCGCTGCGCCGGATCGAGGTCCCAGTGCTCCCGGCCGGCGCGGCGCCGCTCCGGGTGCTGCACATCTCCGATGCCCACCTGACGCCTGGCCGGCACCGGCTGATGTCCTGGATCCGGTCGCTGGACGCGCTGGCGCCGGACCTCGTGGTGAACACCGGCGACTCCATCGCGCACCGGGACGCGGTGCAGCCGTTCCTCGACTCACTCGGGCCGCTGCTGGACCGGCCCGGGGTCTTCGTCTACGGCTCGAACGACCTCTACTCACCGATGCCCAAGAACCCGGCCCGCTATCTGTGGCGGGACAGCAGCCGGGAGCACCTGCGGCACATCCCTGACCTGCCCTGGGCGGAGCTGGGCGCCGGGATGGCGGCCGCCGGGTGGCTGGACGCCAACAACAAGTGCGGCCGGGTCAAGGCCGGGGATCTGGACATCGAAGTCGGCGGGGTGCACGACTCGCACACCAATCGGGACCGGTACCAGAACATCGCCGGGCCCACCGACCCCGCGGCCGACCTGCGGCTGGGCGTGATGCACACGCCGGAGCCCCGGGTCCTTGATCAGTTCACCGCGGACGGCTACGACTTGCTGCTGGCCGGGCACACGCACGGCGGGCAGCTCCGGGTCCCGTTGTACGGGGCGCTGGTGACCAACTGCGGCATCGAACCGGAGCGGGTCAGTGGCCTGCACCAGCACCCGGCCGGCCCGGTCGAGCCGGGGCAGCCGCAGTCCTGGCTGCACGTGTCGGCTGGGCTTGGCACCTCCCCGTGGGCCCCGGTCCGGTTCGGCTGCCGGCCGGAGGCAGCCCTGCTCACGCTGGTCCCGCGGATCGGCTAGACTGCCGGAGGTTCCAGGGGCATCGGCCCTCCCGGGGCGCGGCCCCGAAGCGGTCGGCGGGGTGTGGCGCAGCTTGGCAGCGCGCTTCGTTCGGGACGAAGAGGCCGCCGGTTCAAATCCGGCCACCCCGACCAATAATCGCATGTCAGCGCACTGACTTGCGATCATGCTGGTTTGAGCAGGTCCGGATTATCCGATTTTGGGAGCGACGGTGTCCGATTTTGGGAGCCGACGTCTTCGAGGTAGGCGTACAGGGCGCCGTGCCGGGCACCGTGCACGCCGGTCACTTGCAGGGTCACGCGGCCCAGGCCGGTCACCGTCGTGGCCTGGCGCAGCGGCGCGCTGGTGCAGGTGAGCAGCTTGTGGTCGACGGCGGCGCGGTTGGCGTAGACGACACGGTCGCCGGTCAGGTTGGTGTTCCACCGGTCCAGGTGGCCCGTGCCCGTGGTGGGGTTGAGGTGGAGTAGGTCCGATCCCGGCCGGACGGCGCACTGCTGCCAGGTCAGCGTGTGCCCGGCACCGAAGTAGAGTCGGCGGACGTGGGTGCCAGCGACCGGCCAGCGGGTGGTGGTGTGCCAGGTGCCTGCGTTCAGCGTGTAGTAGTGCAGCACGCGAGTACCGCCGGGGCGGGCATCACCTTTGACGTAGCGGTCGAAGAACGCGTAGACCAGGTCATTGAGCTGCTGGTGCTCGGCGGCGGTCATGCTGGTCCGGCCGGGCTGGAACGGGTCGGCGATGTGCCCTTGGCCGTGGCTCCACGGACCGATCCAGGACTCCTGCGTGTTGGACATGCTGGCGAACTCCGACAGAACGCCGTTGGCCGTGCCGACGTCGAGCCAACCGAAGGTGAGGATCGGGACGCCACCGGCGCTGATAGCGGAGGTCTTGCTGCCAACGCTGGTCACCGACCAGCTCTGCGGGCCCTGGGACCAGTCCCGGTACACCCCGGCCTGGACCATGCCGGGCAGGTTGACGTTGTGGAAGTGCTGGTCGCGCGCGGCGGCGCGCCGCGCTGCGTCCGGCGGGTGCCGCCGCGCTGGCGGCGCCCGCCGTCGTGATCACGGCGAGTGCCACCAGCATCAGGAGCAGGGGACTTCGGGCGAAACGTGACATTTGGGGACTCTTTGTGGGTGATCATTCACAATCGGCTACTGGGACTGCGGTATCGGGGAATGTCTGGCCGGCCTAGGCGGCGGTGCCCCGGCGTCATGGACTTCGGCGATGTCGCGGCTGCCGGTGGCGCGAGACTGGTTTATTCGAGCGGTTGCCGGGCGATCGCCGACGGCTGGCGCCCGGCGAACAGCCAGCCGCCGATGGCTGCAGCGAGCGGCAGGCCGACCAGGATCGCGGCGAGTTCCGGGACGGGCGCGGTCCTGGTGATCACCGAAGCGTGACGGAACCAGGAGATCGCGGTGAGGTAGGCGATGGCGGTGCCGGTGAGGGCGCCGAGCAGGCCCAGCGCGCCTGCGGTGACCGCCGTCAGGTTGCGGCGGGTGGTGGCGCCTGCCCCGGTGGCGGTGAGGGTGCGCAGGTCGCTGGCGGTCTCGCTGCGGATCAGGCCGACGGTCATGGCCAGCACGCCCAGTGCGATGAGGATGCCCACGGCGGTCGCTGCGCTGAGGATCTGCGACAGCGATACCTCCCCGGATCTGGTCTCGATGGTGGCACCGCCGGCGGCGGCGAGCTGTCGTGCGGTGTTGATCTGCGCGGCGGCCAGCGGCCGGGGGGTTTGGAACAGCCATCCAGAGGTAATCAGGTGCAGCCGCAGAGCACGTATCGCGTGCGCGGTGATCACCGTGTTCGGTGCTGAGGTGCCGGCCGGGAGCCCGGTGATGGTCTGGATGTCCGGATTGGCGATGCACCGGCTGGCCGGGCAGGCGTCCGGGGATGGCTGCTGGCCTGGGCCGGGAGATCCGGGCGGGAGGGCGAGCTGCATGCGCGGCTCGGCGGCGAGACCGGACCGCATGGTGAGCACGTCGGCGCCGGGGCTGATCTGGCTGGGACTGATCCCGAAGTAGCGCAGCAGCGTGGGAGTCGCCGCATACAGGGGGCCGGAGTAGTTGTTGGTCTGGGTGCCTGCTTGGTTGAGCGTCGCGGTGGCCGCGCCCAGGTCCTGCCCGGAGGGGGTGATGATGCGCGACCCGGGCCGGGTTGCCGAGTCAAGGGTGAGCACATCGCGGGTGCCAAGCGCGGCGGCTAGCCGGGCTGGCAGGTCACGGGTGTCGCGCTGGGCGAGGGGATGGGCGGCGAGCGAGCCGGTTGACTGGCCGGCCGGGTAGAGGATGAGCTGGTTGGCGGCCAGGTTCGGCCCGGTGTAATCGAGCGGGTTGGCGTACCGGGCCGCGGCGAGGATGCCGATGAGCACGGCCAGCAGGACCGCGAAGCTGATCGCCGACAGTGCCGCCGCGGACCGGGCCCGGTACCGTGACAGGTCACGCAGCGCCAAGCGCACCGCGACCGGCGCCCGCCCGGCCAGCGCAGCCAGCCCAGTGAGGCAGAGCGGTGCGAGCAGCAGGCCCCCGATGATGGTGGCGGTCATGCCGCCCAGCGTCTCCAGCGTGGCGGTTCCGCCGTTATGCCCCCACCCGCCCGATGCAAACAGCAGGGCCGGGCCGGCGAGCAGCAGAATGGTGCCGGGCAGGGCGGAGCGGCGCGCCACTTTCGGCGGCTCCGGCCGCCCGGCCAGGGCCGCGTGCACCGACATTCGGGCAGCCGCCCGGGCCGGCCGCCGGGACGCCAGTATTGAGGTAAGGACGGCCAGGACCATCCCGGTCCCGATCACCGGCCAGGGCAGGTGCAGCAGACCGATCTGGTGCCCGGCGCTGGTCTCCAGGTGCGGCCGGTAAGCGAGCCAAGCGGCGAAGCCGACCAGCGCGCCCGCAATGGCGCCTGCGGTCCCGGTGATCGCGCCGTTGGCCGTCATCACCAGTGCGATGTTGCGGTCGGCCGCGCCGAGCGAGGCGAGCATGCCCAGCGCCCGCAGCCGCCGCCGGGCCAGCACCGTGAACGACGCAGCCGCTACCAGGCCGACGAAGATCAGCCCGAGCGTGGCGGCGGCGAGCACGATGAACGCCGGGCTCATGCCGCCGGAGGTCGGGGGCGTCTGGACCGTCTCGCCGGCCGGGAAGCGGAGGGCGGCGACACTTGCCGGCGTTGCATCGAACAGCACCGTCACCTCGGCCGGCACACCGACCTGACCGGGGGTGACCAGGGCGAACTCGTCAGCCAGGTTGCCCGGGTTCTCCACGATGCCCACTACGCGTCGGGCCCGGGCACCTTGGCGCCAGATGCCGCCGACATGGGCGTTGTAGAGGGCTGCCACCTGGCTGGTCAGCGCGACCTGGCCGAGCCCGGACGGGTAATGCCCGGAGACCAGGGCCAGCGTCGGCTGCCCGTAAGGGCCGGCCGGGTTCTGCGCGCGGAGCTGAACCGGGCTCGCCGAGCCGGTGACAAGGTTCTGATTCTCGATCACATCGACTGGGCCGAACCGCCGCCGGATCGCTGCGATATCGGCGGCCAGGTGCGGTTGGCTGCTGGGGAACATGACGAGATGGTTGGCGGTCCCGAAGGTGGCCGCGCTCGGGGATGCCGGGGTGTTGCTGGCGACCGCCGCGCCAAGGACCGTTCCCGCGACGGCGACGGTGATCAGCGACAGAACCAGCAGTTGCTGGCGCCACTCGCGGCGGAACAGCCGCCATGCCCAGCGGATCACCGCTCGCCGGGCCGGGGCGCCGCCGCGGGCACCAGCCGACCAAGCCGGGGCCGGGCGCTCGCGCACGGACGTTGTCATCGGTTCCCTCCGGTCTCCAGCAGGGACTCCCGGCCGCGGGCCGGCCCGGTCTGGTCAGCCAGCTGCCCGTCGCGCAGGTACACCACCCGGTCAGCGCGCGCAGCGAGCTGGGCGTCGTGAGTGACGACCACCGCGGCCATGCCCTGGCGGCAGGCGGCGCGGATCAGGCCGATCACCGCCTCCCCGTTCGCCGAGTCCAGCGCTCCGGAGGGCTCGTCGGCCAGCAGCAGCCGGCGCTCCCCGGCCACTGCGCGGGCGATCGCAACCCGCTGCCGTTCCCCGCCCGACAGCTGGTCGGGGTACTGGTTCGCCCGGCCGATCAGGCCCAGCCCGTCCAGGGCCCGCAGCCCAGCGGCCCGGGCCCGCCGCGCCGACACGCCGTCGAGCTCCAGCGGCAGCGCGACGTTCTCCGCCGCGGTAAGCCCGGGCAGCAGGTTGAAGTCCTGGAACACATACCCGATCGTCCGCCGGCGCAGCCGGGCCTTCGCCCCCCGGGACATCCCCGACAACCGGACTCCCTCGACCAGGACTTCGCCGCTGGCCGGGTCTTCGAGGCTGCCAGCGATCATCAGCAGGGTGGACTTGCCCGACCCGCTCGGCCCCATCACCGCCACCATCGAGCCGGCTTGCACAGAAAGGTTGGCCTGGCGCAGGGCGTGCACCTCGGCCACGCCATTCCCATAGACCTTCGACACCCCGCGCAGCTCAAGCACGGCCGGCACCGCGTTACGCCCCCGCGGTGCCGGTGAGGTTCTCGCATCGCTCATGACGTTCCTTCCGGAGTCTGGGGTGACGTTCCTCGACGCCCTGGCGGTTACGCTAGGTGACAGGAAGGTGGCGGCGATATACGGCTAATTGCCGTTTTCGGCTGTATCTAGGTACAGCCGAAGTTCGGGCTCTAGCGGCACTGCGGGCCGGGCGTCCGACCCGGCAGACTGAATAGACACGGCCAGACAGGAGACGTGGCTTGGACAACGGAGCGGTGACCGGCCCTGCGATGGGGGGTCCGCCCCGCAGGCGGTGGCCGTGGATCGGCGAGGGCGCCGTCAACGCTGCCCGCGGGACAGGCTTCTGCGGCCTGATGCTGGCCGGGCTCGGCTTGGTGCTGGCGCTGCTGCTGCCGCTGCTGTCGGCCGGTCTGGGGATCGGGCTGCTGCTGACCGGCCCCGGCCACCGGAATCCGGCGGAGGCCGTGACGATCCGGGTGGCACCGTTCGCCGTGATGACCGTCAGCCTGCTGCTGATCCCACATGTGCTGCTCGCCGTCCGCCTACTGGCGATCCTGACCCGGCGGCTGTGCGGGGAATGGTGCCGGGTGCCGGTCGCCGACCCGTACCGGCCGCCGCCGTCCGATGACCGGCTCGGCATCTGGGGCCGCCTGAGGTGGTTGCTGGGCGACCCGGCGGGACGGCGGGATCTGCTGTGGTTCACCGTGAACGCGTGTGGGGGCTGGGTGCTGGCCGCCGCCCCGGCCGGGCTGATGACCTACGGCTTGCTGTGCCTTCTGGGCGGCAGCCTCGGGCATCCGGTGGTGGCCCCGCCGCCGGCCTTCCCGGGGAACGTGCCACCGGTGCTGATCGCGCTGGGGCTGGCGCTCATCGCGTTCGGGGTATGGGCTGCCCCGTGGCTGTTGCGCGGCTACGGGATGCTGGCCCGGTCGATGCTAGGGCCGACCGGGCGGGCTGAACTGGCGCTGCGGGTAGCCCACCTGGCACAAACCCGGGCCGACACCCTGGACACCGGCGCGGCCGAGATGCGCCGGATCGAACGGGACCTGCACGACGGGGCGCAGGCCCGGCTGGTGGCGATGGGCATGACCCTGGACGCCGCCGATCAACTGCTCGATGACAACCCGCAGGCGGCGCGGGCACTGCTGGCCGAGGCCAGGGACTCGTCGGCGAAGGCGCTGACCGAACTCCGGGACCTGGTGCGCGGCATCCACCCGCCGGTGCTGGCCGACCGCGGCCTGACAGACGCGGTCCGCGCGCTGGCTCTGCGCCAGCCGGTCCGGGTGCATGTCGCCAGCGACCTCGACGGCCGCCCGCCCGCGCCGGTAGAGGCGGCCGCCTACTTCACGGTCAGCGAGCTGCTGACGAACATCTCCAAACACGCCCAGGCCAGCCAGGCCTGGGTGGACCTGCGGCACCAGGGCGGGATGCTGCGGATCGGGGTCAGCGACGACGGGACCGGCGGCGCCGACCCGGCCCAAGGCAGCGGGCTCGCTGGCATCGGGCGCCGCCTCGCGGCCTTCGACGGCGTGCTCGCACTGTCCAGCCCGCCGGGCGGCCCTACCGTGGTGAACGTGGAGATCCCATGCGCGTTGTCATCGCCGAAGACCTCTTCCTGCTGAGAGACGGCCTGACCCGGCTGCTGCGGGCACGCGGCATCCAGGTTGCCGCGGCGGTGGACGACGGCCCCGGGCTGCTGGCCGCGGTGACCGAGCACCAGCCGGACGTAGCGATCGTGGACGTGCGGCTGCCGCCGACCTTTACCGACGAGGGCCTGAAGGCGGCGCTAGACGCCCGGGCGCAGCAGCCCGGACTGCCGGTGCTGGTGCTCTCCCAGTACGTTGAGCAGCTCTACGCCCGCGAGCTGCTAGCCGGTGGCACCGGCGGCATCGGCTACCTGCTCAAGGACCGAGTACTGAACGGCGCCCAGTTCACCGACGCGGTGCGCCGGGTCGCCGGCGGAGGCACCGTCATGGACCCAGAGGTGATCTCCCAGCTGCTGGACCGCAACTCCGCCGACGGCGCGCTGGCAACGCTCAGCCCGCGGGAACACGATGCCCTCGCCCTGATGGCCGAGGGCCGCTCAAACGCCGCCATGGCCCAACGGCTAGTCATCACCGAAAGTGCGGTGGCCAAGCACATCGCCTCCATCTTCCTCAAGCTGAACCTGCAACCCTCCGACGACGACAACCGGCGGGTGCTCGCCGTCCTCGCCTACCTCGACTGCTGACCGACAATTCGTGTCCGAGGTTGGGAGCGAAATGGGAGCGGCGATCCGCCGCCAGTCGCGGTCAGACGCCGTCAAGCGCCGGAATCGCGGCCCGATTCAATTGCTCGACGTGCAGTAACGTGGGCAAGCAGCGGTTTCGTTGGCTTGTGCGCTCAGTTCGGGACGAAGAGGCCGCCGGTTCAAATCCGGCCACCCCGA
>CAWICV010000007.1:0-186785 GCA_963834705.1 uncultured Actinomycetes bacterium | reverse complement strand
AGCCGCTAGCCGCCACACAACCCAGGCGAGTGACCCCGGCGCCAGTGGCATCCGCGAGGCAGATCCGCAAGCTCCCGGGATCCGCTGACCGGCAGCAGTTGTGGCCTGCCCCGGCCGCCCGGCGCCCTCCGGCCGGGACCGGCTCGTCACCCGGCCATGGCCCTACTGCAGTTCCTCGTTTTGCCGGTGGATCGGGCGTAGCTTCAAAAAGGAAGTCACGCTCGTTTATCCACGTGTAAACGAGATCAATATTCCGGCTGCTCCGGACCTCGGTGGCGCCTCGCGCGCAGCTAGCCGAGGGACAACATGGCAGCACCCTCAAGTCAGCCGTTCCCGCTCTCCGCCTACGACGGACGAGCCATCCTGCGGTGCTGTGGCCACAGTGCCTGCGGGTACCGGCCGCTTGCCTGCCGCCGACCCGGTTACAGCCCGCCCGGTGTCGCGGGCTGAGCACGGAGACTGCCGCGATGCCCGACGGTTCCGCGAGCATAAGCTCCGCCGACGCCATCACCGCACCGGACTCATCTGGAGAACCTGTACGGCTACGGCCCGGCCCGGGGCAGGCCGATGACCGAGGACCTGCCACTGTCCGCGACGACGGTCAAGGGCCGGACCCGGGCGTCCATGACCGCGGACGTGCTGGCCGCAGGGAAGGCCTGCCGGGTCCGCAGCGCCATCGGGAGGGCGTCGGACTTCTTCGGCCCGGGCGTCACCGAGGGATCCACGCTCGGCGAGCGGGCCTTCGGCAACGCCCTGGCGGGCCGCCGGGCCGATTTCATCGGAAACCCTGACCTGCCGCACACCTACAGCTACGTCCCCGATATCGCCGCCGGCCTGGCCACCCTCGGCACCGACCCCGGGCATCCGGGCAGGTGTGGCACCTGCCCGGCCCGCCAACCGTCACCACCCGGGAGCTCCTCGACCTGGTGGCCGCCGAACTCGGGCACCCTGTCGCGATCGCTCGGTGCCCAAGCTGGCCGTGCGCGCCCTTGGCCTGGTCAACCTGTGGCGCCCGAATACTCGATTGTCTACTTGACCTGCTGTTTCGGCTGCAGGCCGGACACGATGGTGGTTGGCTGGCCGGGTGCCGCTGAAGATCGTTTACCTGCTGATGCGCTGGTTATTCGGCCTTGTTGTCCTGGTGTTCCGCGGAGACAGGGCGAAGGACGCTGAGTTGCTAGTGCTCCGGCATGAGAACGCGGTGCTGCGCCGGACCGCCCTTGGTGTCCGGTACGAGCCCGCCGACCGGGCCTGGTTCGCTGCGCTGGCCCAGTTCATCCCGCGGGGGCGGTGGGCCGAGGTCTTCCCTGTGACACCCGCGACGCTGCTGGCCTGGCACCGCAGACTGGCCGCGCGGAAGTACGACACGAGCACCCGCCGCCAGCCTGGCCGACCGCCGACGGTCCCGAGCATCGCCCGGATCGCCGTCCGCCTGGCGAGGGAGAACCCACTGTGGGGTTATCGCCGGATCCACGGCGAGCTGACAAAGCTCGGCGCCACCGTCGCCCCGTTGACCGTCTATGAGATCCTGCGCGCCGCGGGCATCGATCCCGCGCCACGCCACTCAGGCCCGACGTGGCGGCAGTTCCTGCACGCCCAGGCCGCCGGGATCCTGGCCGTCAACTTTCTGCACGTTGACACGGTGCTGCTGAAACGGCTGTACGTGCTGGTGTTCATCGAGCACGGCACCCGCCGGATGCACCTGGGCGGCGTCACCGCGCACCCGACCGGCCCGTGGACTGTGCAGCAGGCCCGCAACCTGGCCCTGGATCTGCATGAGCGGTTCGCAGGCTTCCGGTACCTGATCCGCGACCGCGGCTCGAACTTCACGGCCTCGTTCGATGCTGTCTTCCAGGCTGCTGGCATCACGATCTTGCGCACGGCTGTTCAGGCTCCGCGGATGAACACGACCTGCGAGCGACTCGTCGGCACGCTGCGCCGCGAACTGCTGGACGGGGTGCTGGTCCTCGACGCTGCACACTTGCGCGCCGTCCTGGCCGAGTATCAGGAGCACTACAACACCGCCCGCCCGCACCAGGGCATCGGCCAGCGCGTCCCCGATGCTGAACACCAGCCTCCCTGCATCACGGCAGGGCACTTCCGCGCTCGCCAGATCCGCCGAAAACCTGTCCTGAGCGGCCTGATCAACGAGTACGTCCGAGCCGCATGAACCCCAAGAAGAAGCAGCCCACCGTGGACAATCCTATTTTCGAGCGGCACAGGTACGTGCGGCTGTCCGCCAGGTATGGGGACGCCGTGCAGGTGCCGTTCGCGCCGCGGCGCTCTTTCTTCCTGCTGAGCAGGCCTGAGCATGCCGGGCATGTGCTGGCGGCGAATCAGGATAACTACGTGAAGGCGTTCACCTACCGGCCGCTGCGTGCGCTGGTGGGCAACGGGTTGCTGACCAGCGAGGGCGAGTCCTGGCGGCGGCACCGGCGGATGGTTCAGCCGGTGTTCTCCCGCCGGGAGGTGATGGGTTTCGGCCCGCATATGACAGCGGCGGCGCGGCGGATGGTGCGGCGCTGGGATGGCCTGGCCGAGGGGTCGATGGTCAACGTGGCGCGGGAGATGAGCGCGCTGACCCTGGAGATCGTCGGCCTGGCGCTGTTCGGCGTGGACCTGACTGGTGATGCAGAGCGGATGGGCCGGGCGATGAGCGCGGGCCAGCGAGTCGCTGTCCTGACCACGCTGCTGCCCGTCGGGTGGGGCCCGGTCTCCACCCGGGTGGTGAAGGCGGCCACCCACCGGCTCGGGCGCACCACCGAAGGCGTGGAGGGTCCGGCCGGGCGGCTGATCGCAGCCCGCCGCGGGCGCGGCCCGGCCTCCGGGCTGCCAGGTGACCTGCTGGATGTGCTGCTACAGGCGCGGGACGAGCAGGGCAGGACACTGACCGACCCGGAGATCACCGATGAGGTGGCTACGTTCATGATGGCCGGTCATGAGACCAGCGCGAACACGCTCGCCTGGTCCCTGGCGCTGCTGTCGGCGGACCCTGCCGCCCGGGAGCGCCTGGAGGCGGAACTCGAGGTGGTGCTCGGTGACCGCGACCCGGATGCTGGCGACGCAGCGCAACTGCCCTGGACGCGGGCTGTGGTATCGGAGGCACTGCGGCTGTACCCGCCGGCGTGGACGATCGAGCGTGACGCGCTCGCGGATGATGATGTCGCGGGAGTGCCTGTCCCCGCGAGGAGCCTGGTCGTGATCTCCCCGTACCTGGTGCACCGGCATCCCGAGTTCTGGCCGGACCCGGCTGGGTTCGACCCGCGCCGCTTCCTCCCAGGAGGCGCTTGGGGACATCGCCACCAGGGAGCGTTATGCATTCATCCCGTTTGGCGGTGGCCGGCGGGCTTGCGTCGGCGCGGCCTTCGCCGAGCTGGAAACGGTGCTGGTGCTGGCCACCGTGGCGCGGCGCTTCCGGCTGGAGCTGACCGCACGGGGGATGCCTTCCCCGGTGGCCCAGGTGACGTTGCGGCCAGGCCGGGACCTGCCCATGCTCCTGCGGCGGCGCACCTGTCAACGTCCTCGCGGAGCACCAGCGGTTCGCCGACCTGGTAGAGGAGGTGAGCCAGGTCAGCGAGGCGATCTGCGTCCCGGCCGGTGACGGCCGGGACGGGACTATCTGGCGGCCCGGGCCGGTTTCTCCGTTGACCCGGTCACCGCCCCCGCCCGGCGTGAAATCCAGGACCCGTATCTGCGCGGCTACTTCGCATCCCGCGAGCGGCAATAACCCGCCCTTCATACTTATTAACGCCCGTGCGTGGCACTCCGCGCACCCAGGCAGTCAGCCGTCGGTGGCTGGCCGACCCATTCGGGTTGCCGGGGAACCGCGTATCCGTTCGGCGGACGGATGGCTGTAACTGCCACGGCGCCCAGCGGTTTGCCCGAGGCTACGGCGCCGGTTGGCGGCTGCCGGCGTGCCAGTCTTCCTCCACTGCGGCTGCGCCGGGCTGCACGCCGAAGCTGCGCAGTTGGGGCCGCTCGCGCAGGCTCCGTTTGAGTTCCGCGAAGCCTGGGAAGCCGGTCAGGGCGGTGACGTGGTCCCAGAGCCGGACGGCTTCCCCGGGACCGGGGAGCCTGCTGATCACAGGGCCGAAGAACGCCGCGCCGGCTGGCGGGCTGAAGTGAATGATCGGCGTGCCGACGTCCCTGCCGGTCAGTGACAGTCCCTCGTCGCCTTCGGCCCGGATCTCGCTGTCCCACCGCGTGTCATCGAGGGCGCCCGCCAGTTCGGTGGGCAAGCCCGCCGTGGCGAGCAGTGGCTCGACGAAGGCCCGGCTGCCCCTGGTGGTGGGCTTCAGCTGGGCGGCGCCGGGAGCGTCGAAGATCTCGCTGCTGACGGTCTTGTAGAACGAGCCGACGGCGGCCCGCCCGTGCTCCGCCCGCGCCCGCGCCGCGACCCGCAGCAGCCGCAGTCCCGACGTGTGCCCCTCCTCGTAGCCGGCGGGGAAGTGACTGTCGTAGTCGATCCCGGAGTTGATCATGCGGAGCGAGATGAACCGCCAGTCGACGGTGTAGTCCCGCTGCGCGGCCACCATGCGCACCCACTTACTCGTCATCCAGGCGAACGGGCACACCGGGTCGAAGTAGAAGTGGATGTCCATATCCGTCATGCTGGCGTCTCCTGTCCTGTCACGCCGTCGCGGAGGCCGAGTGCTCGCGCAGGTAGCGGACCAGTCCGATGACGTCGTCGGGGACGAGCCGCCCAATCGCGCCGCTGGAGTACACACTGACCACGACGTTGCCCGCGGGGTCGAGCACGAAGCCGGTGGACTGCAGGTACACCGGGTCCGGATTGACGAACGCGCCGGTGAGCGCGGCGACGGCCGGAGCGACCGCGCCGTAGCCGACGGGGAAGGTCAGCTTGTGCTCGGCGACCAGCGCGGCGGTGGTCTCCTTGTCGTCCACCGAGAGGGCGGCGACGCGGATGCCCGCATCCGCCAGCGCCTGGCTGGCCCTCTCGAAAGCGCGCAGCTGCGCGTTGCAGTACGGGCACCAGGCGCCCCGGTAGAAGAGCACGACGCCGAAGTCGCCGCCGAACACGTCCGGGATGGCAAGTACCTGCCCGTCGGCAGTGGTGATCGTCAGCCTCGGGAACGGGTCGCCGGGGTTGAGCACAGGCATTGCGGTTCTCCTTCACGGTTGCCGGGACGGGACCGCCCGGTAAGTAAGCGTCGCCTCCACCACAGGTCTTACCGATGGGTTTACGCGGGCGTGCGCCTGGTAAGACACCGCCACCGTGCGCCGCTAATCAGAAGTTCGACCGCATTCAGCGGAACGGTCACCGGTGCCTCCCTGCCGTCCCGCTCGCACCGTCAACCGTCGAGGAGACCGCAGTGGCAACTGACTTCGCTGGCAGGACCGCGCTGATCACCGGGGCCGGGCGCGGCATCGGCCGCGCCGTTGCGCTCGGGCTAGGCGACGCGGGCGCCCGCGTAGTCCTGCTCGCGCGCACCGTGGCACAGCTGGACGAGACCCGCGCCCGGCTGCAAGAACAGGGCGTACCTGCCGGGCGGATCCGCGTGGTACCCGCCGACCTCGCCGACGAGGAGCAGCGCGGCCAGGCGGCGGCGGCCGTGCTCACGTGCGGGCCGCGTCGACATCCTGGTCAACAACGCGGCCACCGTCGAGCCGCTCGGCCCTACCGCCACCATCGCGGCGGCGGACTTGCGCCTGGCCTTCGAGATCAACGTCGTCGCGCCGGCCGCGCTGACCGCCGCCGTCCTGCCCGGCATGCTCGACGCCGGCTGGGGCCGCGTCGTCAACATCTCCAGCGGGATCGCCGCCCACCCGGAAGGCATGGTCCGCGGGAATGCTTACGCCACCACCAAGGCCGCGCTCGAGGCCCACACCATCAACCTCGCCGCCGAACTGTCCGGCACCGGCGTGACCGTCAACGCCTACCGGCCGGGCGGGGTCGACACCGCCATGCAGGCCTGGATCCGCCGGCAGGACCCCGAGCGCATCGGCGCCGGCCTGCACGAGCGGTTCAGCAGGAATTTCGCCGACGGCTCTTTGATCACCCCGGCGCACTCCGCCGCGGCGCTGCTCGCCCACCTGGCCGGCGATGACACCGGGGCCATCTGGGACGTCAGCACGGCCCGCGTCGGCGCCTGATGCCCGTCAGCCGGCCAGCGCCGCGGGCAGGCGGCCGAGGCCGGGCACGGTAAGGTCTGGCTGCGCCGATCGTGTCGAACGGGGCGGCGGAGCGGTTCACCCAGGCCGTGCGCATCTCGGCCGCGGCGGCGCCGGCACTGTCGAACGCGTTGCTGGTGACGAGCCGGAACTGCCCGACCGGCCGGGAAAGCCGTCCGGCCGGGTGCCGGTACGCGACGGGTGACGGCTTGAACACCCGGGCCTCATCGACGCTGATCCGGTTGCCGAAGAAGTCCCCAGGCCGCTGTTATCAGGCAGTTCCTGATCATGGCGCGGGGCCCCGATGGGAAAGCGCCGCGAGCTCGTACCCCATGCTGGCGAGCGTCCGCAGCGCGGGGACGGCGTCGGGGAACGCTGGCAGATGGTCATAGAGGCCGGCGAGCCGCTGGGCCTGCCCGTCCGGCAGGTCTGCCCGATGGAGGTGAGGGCGAAGTCAAGCGCCCGTGACGTCACCCAGCTGCTTGAGCCGCCAGAGCCTGGCCGCCTCAAGGCCGTCACAGTCGCCGAGAACCCGGCTGAGCTCGCTGGAGATGGCGGTCGGGTCCACCAGCGTCCCGTACAGGTCGAACGCCAGCACCTCGCGGCCGCCCGCTGCGCCTGCCGGGTCATCTGCCGCGCTAGCCATTGGTGACCGCCTGGAGGAGCCCGGTGAAGTCCTCATCGCACGGCCCGCAGGCCAGCAGGTGAGCGGCGACCCCGGGGTAGCGCCCGGCCGCGTCCTCGCCGGCGGCCACCAGGTCGACGTAGATGTGCAGGACGGCCATCGCCTCGTCGCAGCCGGCGTCGCGCGGGTCGGTCCGCAGGAACCGCTCCAGCCTGCCCAGCTCTCTCATCACCGCTCCACGCCCGGCTCTTCCAGATACCCGTTAGCGACCAGCGCCCGGCGGATCTTACGCCGCGCGTCGAAAATCACCTTGTAAATGGCATTGCGCCGCAGGCCCAGCTCGGCGGCCAGCGCGTCCAGCGGTATCCCGTCCACCACGATCGCCACGAAGACCCGCCGCTGGTGGCTGGTCAGCTCGTCGTCAACGACCCGGCGCACCTCGGCCAGGATGCCCGCTGCCTCCGCGTGCTGCGCCGGATCGATGCCGAACCGGCCGGGAAGCCGCTCCCACTGGCCAGCGTCCAGCGAGACCGGCGGGTTGCGCCAGTAATGCCTGCCGAGCTTGCTGGACACCTCCAGGATGACAAACCGGTACGCCCACGTGAGGAACCGGCTCTCGCCGCGGAACGCGTCGAGCTTGGCCAGGATCGCCAGCATGGCGTCGCCAGCGGCCTGGTGCGCAACGTCGTCGAGTTCCGGGCCGGTCACCGGAGTGCTGGCCGACCGGCGCCGGACCTCGGCAAGCGCGATGCGCACCAGCCTCGCATGAAGCTCGCGCTCGGCCTCCTGCCGCTCCCCGCCCCCGCCACCCAGGCGGCGCAGCCAGACCGCCGACTCCTCGTCCAGGTCCTCGGCCGGCACCCTGGCACATTCCACGCCCGACAGGCTACCGCCAGGTGCAGCCGGGCTCCGCTCGCCGGACGGCAGACCCACATCGCGCTGACCGCGCCCACGCCCGCCCACCGGGGCTAGCCGGAGTTGTCCCCTCATCCGGCTCCGGAGTTGTCCGGCCGGCCAAACCGGAGTATCGAAGGTGGAGCAGGATGGACAAGGCACACCGGCGCGGGTGTGAGCGAACTGGAGGGGCGCGAGGTGAGCACCACGGGCGGGATTTCCAGCGCGGCCGTCGGCCGGGCGGCGGGCTGGTGGCGGGCCGGGAACCGGCGCTTGCTCGCTGTGGCCGCGCTGATCCTGGCTGTCGCGTGCCTGGTGCCGCCGGTCAGCTCGCTGGCCGGGCGCTATGTGGTCGCGGAGACCGCCCAGTTCGCGGTCTTCGCTATGATCGCGCCCGGTCTGCTCGTGCTGGGCGCCCCGTGGCCGCTGCTCGGCCTGGGCGGCACGGCGGCCCACCTGGCCCGCAGCCGGCTGCGGCACCGGTCGTTCATGCGGTCCGCGGGATTCTTCGCCATCTTCGCGGTGGCTGCGGCGTTGTGGCGGCTGCCCGCGGTGGTCAACGTGGTGGCCCGCCATCATGCTCTGGCCCTGGCCGAATTGGCCAGCCTGCTGGTGGCCGGCACGGCCCTGTGGCTGGAGCTGGTGCCGTCCGGCCCGCTGCGCCCGCGCGGGCGCGGCCTGCAGGTTGCCGTCATCGCGGCCTGCGCTATGTGGGTGATCTGGATCATCGCCTACATCCTCGGCCTGGCCACGCACGGCGTGTTCCTCGCGTTCGGCTACCTGCCGGGCGGCCCGCTGAGCGCGGTGGCCGACCAGGAACTGGCCACCGCCGTGCTGTGGGCTGTGGCCGCAGTGTGCTTCATGCCCGTGATATTCCTCAGCGCACTCCGCGGGCTGCATGAGGACGAGGATGCGGACTGCGAACCCGGACGGGCAGCCACCGGGCCCGCGCTGCCGCCGGTCCGGGGCTGGCGCTAGCCCCAGCGGGGCAAGGCCCGCTCGATCTGAGCCCGGCCTGTTAAAGCCGGGCCCGGGCCATCGCCGGGCCCAGGTGGGCTGCTTTTCTGGCTGTCGCGCCCGGCCGTCGGGTCGGGCGGGTCACCGGTCCCGAACGGCTCGCTGGCCGAGCCTTCCGGCCCGGTCAGCGCCTGGTACGAGCCGCTCAGCGGCGCTCATGGCCGGCCGGTGTGGCAATCGGGCAGATGATGCCGGTGCCCTGGTCACCCACCAAGGCGCTCCCGTCGGCCACGCGCCACCGGGCCGCAGGGAGCTGACACGCTGGGTGCGATCAAGATCCCTTCCGGCAATGCTCTCCGCGACAGCAGCCCATGCTGGTTCCTGGGGCGTCCAATGGTGCGTGGCCGGCGGGTGAGGTGGTTTCAGCCTGTGGCCTGGCGCGGCCCTGACCGGGGTGCGAACCGGGGCCGGCGTATGGCATCGAACAGGCGCCAGTTCCTGTCCCGGTATATGTGAACCGGTTTCATTCTTCGCCGTAAGGCAGTTCCGCCGCCTTGGACAGCGACGGCAGGCGGCAGTGTTCGAGACTGCCGCAGCCGCAGCCGAGCGCGGTGACCAGCGCCCGTTCGATAGCCTGGAGGCGGCAGATGTCACGCTGGACCTCAGTCAGCTTACTGCGGACCAAGGACCGGCGGGTCTGCGCGCCGGAGCCTTCGCGCCCGAGCAGGACCCGGATCTCTTCCAGGGTGAACCCGGCCTTCTGCACCTCGGTGATCACCCGGAGCCTGTGCACGGCCCCGGCCGCGAACCGTCGCTGTCCGCCCTCGCGGGCGAGCGGTTCCACGAGCCCCCGCTGCTCGTAGTAGCGGATCGCGGGAATGGTGAGGCCGGTACGGCGGGAAACCTCGCCGATCGGCAAGAGCGGGTCTGCCGCCCGAAGTGGCGTTGCGCTCACCTTCCGCCCGCTTGCGCGGCCAGCAGTTCAATGACGGCATCGGCTCCGGCGGACCCTGATGAGATCTCGAGGCACACGAGGTGACCGTCGCGCCGGATGCTGAATTCGAGGAACTGGCAGCACACCGCCTCCCGCTCGGCCACGGCGCGGAGTTGGTGTTCCGCCGATTGCTCAAACCACAGCACGGCGCGTCCCGGTGTTCGCTCGGCCCGTGCGCAGAAAGGCTGCAGAGCCATCCAGTTGCTGAGCTGGTCAGTGGCATCGGCGGCGTTGAGCGTGCAGGCAACAGGAAGGTGCGCTCTGGAGTGACTGCTCATGCACGTTACGGTAGGACCTCGAGCCGGCTTGAGGTCAAGCGCAGACCACGGGCACAGTGGCGCCAGTCCCGCGATGCCTGGCATGCGGGCAAGGGCTGGGTGGCGCGGCGCGGCCGGGACGTCGCCTTCCTCGCTGGAGAACTCGTTGATGAGGAGGGCACCGTTGTGGCGCCGGCCACCCACGGCGCAGATCCGGGCCCGCATACTCGGGCGCCCAGCTGAGGGGACTGAAGGCCGCCCGGCGCCACAGATCACGGTGATCTGCATCGCCGGTACCAGCAACTCGAAGAACGAACACCGAACCCGAACGGCGGCACTGCGCGCGGTTATCCAGCGGGCTCACCTCGCTGGCGGCCCGGTTATAGCCCGACGCACGATCGGCCCGACTGCATGTTTCAGCCTGTCGCATAAACGCTTCCCGGCGAAAACGATCTCCACACAGGCGCCAGCAGGCTTCCCGTTGAGGCGCGGTCGCCCCACTCAGCGGCCGAAAGCGACAGCTGGCAGCCCTCACCCCCCACCGGAGCTCGACGGGGGGCCTTTGTGCAACAGGCTGGTTTATGCAGGCCCGCCCTCGGGATGAACGTCCGGTCATGCCGCCGACCGGACAGCGGCAGGTTGTTTGTGGCCCAAGCCGGACCGGCGGAGGCTGGCCGGATCATCGTGCGGTGCCCGGTGGTCATGCCAGGCTGTGACCAGCCCCTGCTGAGGAAGGGGTGCTGTGCGGCCCGGGGTGGCTGCCATCTGGGTGGGCGCGCGGGAGATGAGGAGCTGGGCATGATCCGCCGTGACACGCTGACCGAATACGCCCGCGGATCGCTGTGGGTGATGCCGACGTTCGCCGTGGTGGCCGCCCTGGCCACCGGGTCGCTGCTGTCCCAGGTCACCGTCGGGGCGCATTCCCCGCTGGCGTTCCAGGGCACTCCCGATGACGCCCGTAACCTGCTGATCGCGATCGCGGGCACGATGGTGACGGTCATCGCGCTGCTGCTGGGGCTGACGGTAGTGGCACTGCAGCTGTCGTCCACGCAGTTCTCGCCCCGGCTGCTGCGCAACTTCCTGCGCGACCGGCCCAACCAGATCGTGCTGAGCGCCTTCGTCGCTACCTTTGCCTACAGCGCCGCGGGGCTTTACACGGTGGGCGTGTCCGGCGGCAACCGGACCGCCGGCTTTCCCCGCCTCGCGGTGAGCGGTGCGCTGGTGCTGCTGTTCGCCAGCCTCGGCCTGCTGGTGTTCTTCGCCGATCACCTCGTGCACTCGATCCAGGTCGACACGATCATGAACACGGTGCAGCGCAACACGCTCGCGGTGATCGAGCACGGGCTGCTGACCGGCGGCCAGGACGCACCCGTGCCCCCGGCCGGGGCCACCGCGATCGCCTCCCGCCGCTCCGGGTACGTGCAGGCAGTACGGTGCCAGGCACTGCTGTCACACGCGGCCCGGCACGGGGCCTGCCTGCAGCTGCGGCCCAGGATCGGGGAGCACGTGGTCGCCGGGACCACGCTGGCGTGGATCTGGCCCGCCCCGGGCCATCGCGCGCCAGACCCGCAGCTGCTCGCCCGGGTCTTGGAGGCCGACATCCGGATCGGGTTTGAGCGGACCCTGGAGCAGGACGCCGCGTTCGGCATCCGCCAGCTCGTCGATGCGGCCTGCAAGGCACTGTCCCCGGCGGTCAACGACCCCTACACCGCCGTCCAGGCCATCGACCACCTGTCAGTGATCTTCTGCGCACTCACCCAGCGGCCCCTCGGCAACCACGTCGCCCGCCACCCTGACGGCGCAGCAGTGATCGTGCCCGGACGCCGGTTCCCCGAATACCTCGCGGTCATGTGCGGCCTCATCCGCCGCTACGGCAACCACGAGCCGACCATAGCCGACGCACTGCTCCGGCTCCTGGGCGCCTGCGCCGACGTGGCCGGCGCTAACCCCGAAATGTGCACCGCGATCGCGGAACAGGCACGCATCATCATCGCCGACGCCGAGCGCGCGATCCCACAGCCCGCCGACCTCACCTCCGCCCGCGCCGGGGCACAGTCCGTGTACCACGCGGTCGCCAGGCACCTGCCGCGCCACGATGACGACCAGCCAGCCCCACCCTCACCACCCGCCTGACCTCCACCAGCCTCAGCCCAAACCCCAAAATCTCCGGAACGGGAGCGTCCGACCGTCTGTGTAAGTGATCGTGGCGGTTTTCATGGAGTCGGGATCCGCCCGTCGAAGTAGATCGTGAACGCCTGGAGCGCCTGTTTCCACCCGGCGCTTCGGATTCCGGTGTTTGGGCCGCGGAACTCCTCCAGGTTCCGGACGGCGAGGTAGAGGACTTTGAGGGCGGCCTGCTCGGAGGGGAACTGGCCGCGGTTGCGGGTCACCTTGCGCAGCCGGGCGTTCATCGACTCGATCAGGTTGGTGGTGTAAATGACCTTGCGGACTTCGGGCGGGAAGGCCAGGAACGGGGTGAACTCGGCCCAGTGCGCCCGCCACAGCCTGACGATCGCCGGGTACCGCTGCTCCCACTGCCCGGCGAAGGCCTCCAGCGCCGCGGCGGCCGCGGCCTCATCGGCGGCGGTGTAGATCGCCCGCAGGTCCTTGCTCAGCGGCGCCCAGTACTTGCGGGAGGCATACCGCAGCGACGCGCGGATCAGGTGCACCACGCACAGCTGCACCACCGCCTGCGGCCAGACCACGCCGATCGCGTCGGGCAGCCCGGTCAGCCCGTCGCAGCACACGATGCACACATCGGCCACGCCGCGGCCTTTCAGCTCGCTCAGCACCGACAGCCAGAACTTGGCCGACTCGCCGGTGGTGGGGCCGATCCACAGGCCCAGCACCTGCTTGGCACCCTCGCAGTCGATGCCGATCGCCACATACACGGCCCGGTTGGTGACCACCCCGTCCCTGATCTTGATCATCAGCGCATCGATGAAGATCACCGGGTAGATCGCGTCCAGCGGCCTGCCCTGCCATTCCTGCAGCTCGTCCACCACGGCGTCGGTGACCCGGGAGATCAGGTCCGGCGACACCTCCACGCCGTAGATCTCCCGCAGGTGGGCGCGGATGTCGCGGGTGGTCATCCCGCGCGCATACAGCGCGATGATCCGGTCGTTGAACCCCTCCAGCCGGGTCTGGCCCTTGCGGACGATCCGCGGCTCGAAGGTGCCGTTGCGGTCCCGCGGCACCGCCAGGTCCACCGCCCCGACATCGGTCAGCACCGTCTTGCCGGTCATGCCGTTGCGGCTGTTACCCGACCCCCGCCCAGCCGGGTCGTGCTTGTCATAGCCCAGGTGGCCGGTCATCTCCTCAGCCAGCGCCCGCTCCAGCACCGCCTTGGTCACCTGGGACAGCAGGCCGTCCGGGCCGAGCAGCTCGACGCCCTCGGCCTGCGCCTTGCCCAGCAGCTGATCCGCCAGCTCCTCATCAACCAGCGGAGGCCGCGGCGGTGGGCTGCCGTCGCGCTTGCGGGCCACCATCGAAGTGTCGGTCATTGCGTGTCCTTCCGCGAGCCACCTTCCTGCGGCTCATCGTCAGGCCACGTCACTTACACAGCCGGTAGGACACGCCCTCCGGAACTGCATGATATGCGGGTGATCTTCATGAGGATCTTGGCAGGCTGACAGGCCTGTCCTTATGAAGATGGGGGCCTGCATGCCAGGAACTGTTGTCTGCCTGACCCGGTCGCGGAACGCGGACGGTGAGGTCGTGGCGCGGCTGGGCGTCCGGCTGCTGGATGAGTATCTGGAGTTCCTGGCTGGCCGGTGCCGGCCGAACACGGTGCTGGCTGTGGCCTATGACTTGAAGGTTTTCTTCACGGTGGCGCGCAAGACGCCGCGGCAGGTCCGGCCGGTGGACGTGCTGGCTTTCATGACCGCGCAGCGCACCGGCGGGGACGGCCGCCTGCAGATGGCGGGGGCTGGCGGGGTGTCGGCCCGGACGCTGCGGCGGCGGCTGTCGAGCGTGTCTGGTCTTTACGGGTTCCTGCTGGCCCGCGGGGACGTGAGCGTGAACCCGGTGCCGCGGGGCCTGCCGACCCGGCGCGAACGGCAGCGGCCCGGTCAGGGCGTCCCGCTGGTGCGGGTGCCCCGGACGCTGCCGCAGATCCTCGGCCCTGCCGAGGTGGACGCTTTGACCGCTGCCCTGCGCACGCACCGGGACCGGGCGATGGTCGCGGCGATGGTGCTGGGCGGCCTGCGCCGCTGCGAGGTCCTCGGGCTCCGGCTGGCCGATCTGCGGTTCGGGGAGCGGCGGGTGTTCATCGCCGAGGGCAAGGGCGGCCACCAGCGGCTGATCCCGGTGTCGCCACGGTTCTTCGCCGAGGTCAGCGCCTACCTGGAGGCCGAGCGCCCCGCTGGGGCAGCCACCGATGCGGTGTTCACCGTGCTCAAGGGCCCGCGCCGCGGCCTGCCGCTGACCGCAGCCGGGCTGGATGAGATCCTCGACGGCGCCCGCCGCCGGGCCGGGCTGGCCCGGGCGACCTGCCATCAGTTGCGGCATACCTGCCTGACCCGGCTGCGCAAGGCCGGGATGTCGCTGGAGGCGGTGCAGGCCCAGGCCGGGCACGCCTCGATCGAGTCCACCCGCATCTACCTGCACCTGGGTGATGACTGGCTGGCGTCTCAGTACCGCCGGGCCGCCGAGGCCATCGACGCCCAGGCCCTCGCCGTGAGTGCCCAGTGACCGGCCCGGTGCTGCTCCCGGACTGGGCGCAGCTCGAGCAGGCCATCCCCGGCGCCACGGCTCCGATGCGCCGCTACCTGCAGCAGATCGCCTGCGTGCTGCGGCCTGGCAGTGTCAGCGGCGCGGATCTGGCGCTCCGCTCGTTCGCAGCCTTCCTCGCAGAGACATCGCCGGTCACCTCGCTTACCTTGATCACCCGCCGGCACATCGAGGACTTCAAGCCCTGGCTGGCCGCCCGCCCGGGGCAGAACAAGCCCCGGCTGACCACGGCCACGATCGCGCACCGGCTCGGCACCCTGCGGATGTTCTTCGTCCGCATTACCGAATGGGGCTGGGACGAGGCCCCGGCCCGGGTGCCGATGTTCCCGGGCGACCTGCCCCGCCAGGACCACCCTCTGCCCAAGGCCCTCGACGACGCCGCGGCCGCGAAACTGCTGCGCGCCGCCCAGGCCGACCGGCGGATGCTGATCGGGGTCACCGTAGAGATGCTGCTGCGCACCGGGCTGCGGGTCAGCGAATACACCGGCCTGCGCGCTGATGCGGTCGTGCTCATCGGAGCCGGGCCGTGGCTCCACGTCCCGGTCGGCAAGCTGCACGAGGACCGCTACCTGCCGCTGCACCCACAGCTGGTCACCCTGATCGATGCTTACCGCGCTGCCCATGTCCCGGCTGGGCACGCGCTGCTGCTGCCCCGTGAAAACGGCCGGGCGCTGGACCGCCATACCGTCACCCGGTTCATCAACCGGGCCGGTGCGGCGGCCGGGCTGCCGCATATCCACCCGCACCAGCTACGGCACACGCTGGCCACCCAGGCGATCAACCGCGGGATGAGCCTGGAGGCCATCGCCGCCCTGCTCGGCCACCGCAGCCTCGACATGACCCTGCGGTATGCAAAAATCGCCAGCCGCACCGTCGCTGACGAGTACTTCGCCGTGTCCGAGAAAGTCGATGCCCTCTACGGCCAGCCCGCCCAGCTCCCCGCCGACGCCGCCGGACCCCGCATGAACCGGCTCCGCCGCGAGCACCACCGCCTCCTCGGCAACGGCTGGTGCACCCGCCCGCCCCAGCTGGACTGCGCGTTCGAGTCCATCTGCGAAACCTGCAGCTACTTCCAGACCAGCATCGAGTTCCGGCCCGCCCTCGCCGCCCAGCACGACCACGCCGCCGCCCACGGCCAGACCAGCCGCCAGGAACTCTTCGCCCGCCTCATCCACCAAATCGACGACAACCAAGCATCATGATCCGCTTGACAACGATCACCCGCATAATGCCGCATTCCGGATGGTCTGGGGAAGGCTCAGCCCGGGGGCGCGGTGGCGGCCGTTCGCCGGAGCGCTCGTGCGGATAGGGCGGTGAGCCAGGCGAAGCCGGTGATGATGCTCACGCGCTGGAACAGCCCGGCGAGGTTGACGAGCCGGGGCGATTGGCCGAAACCCGCACCGGCCAGGACCATGGTCGCGAGCATGGTCACGGCGGTGCCGACGCTGTACAGGCCGAAGCGGCGCTGGCCGGCACGCCAGGACCGCCAGGACGTGACGAGCGCGGCGGACGGCAGGCCGGCGAACACCGGGACAGCCGCCAGATTGTGGGCCAGGCCGGCCGGGCTGGGCTGAGTGAGCGCATCGGGCGTTCCCGGCGGATAGCTACTGACCGGGTCAGTGGTGAAAACGGCCGAGCCGATAAGCCCCGCGCCCGCCGTGCCGATCAACACCGGTGCCGCCCGGCCGCTGGCCGCCCGGTCACCAGCACGCGCCAGGCCTGCGGCCCCGGCCAGAAACAACGCCCCGGCCACCGCGAAGTTTGCGGTCTGGAGCCAGCCGCGCGGCCCAAGCGCCAGCGAACTGACCGGGGAGCGCCTGAGCAGCCGCATGACGTGGTTTTGCACCGCGACCCGCGTCGACGACGGCGGCACGGACCCCCACAGTTCCTCCGTCAGCTCGTCGAGCGACGCCAGCCGCAGCAGCGCTACCAGCGCTGCTTTCCCGGCGGCGTCACAACGCCCTGCCGCGCCAGCAGGCAGAACTCCGTTAAGTCATCCGATCGTTCCAGAAACCGCGCCGCCGATGATCGGATTTTAGCGGCGTGTTAACGCCGGCGGCCACGCTAGTCCCGTGCGGTCGGCGAACACGGCTTCCCGAGAAGCCGGAGACCGCGCGAGCGGCAGACGAGGACCCCGGAGGCCAGGCCTGCTCGCCATCGCGCGGCCGCAGCGAACCCAGTGGTTAAGCAAACGGGAGGATCCGCCATGGGGCGTTCGTTCCTGGTCGGCGCGGCGCTGATCCTGGTAGTCGCGGGCGGGTCGGCTTTGGCCGCCGGCCCGGCGATCGCCGCGAGTCCGGGTCCGGCCGTGCTGCTGGTCTGCAACGGCAGCACTGCGCCATGCCCCTGACAGCGCCCGGGGCAGGGCCTTACTATCGCACCGTCCAGGGTGCAGTCGATGCGGCGCGCCCCGGCGACTGGATCTTGATATATCCGGGCGTGTACCACGAGAAGTCCGCGCAGTGGCCAACCGCGGGCGTGTGGATCGACAAGCCGGACCTGCACATCCGCGGACTGGACCGCAACCGGGTGATCATCGACGGCAGCAACGGGACCGCCGCGCACCCATGCCCGTCGGCCGCGGCCGAGCAGGACTTCACGCCCCGTGACGGCATCGTGGTGTTCAAAGCCAGCCGGGTCACGATCCAGAACCTGACCGTGTGCGACTACCTGTCCGGGCCCAGTGGTCACGGCAACCAGATCTGGTGGGACGGTGGCGACGGCTCCGGCACGATCGGCATCGGCTCGTTCTCCGGGTCGTACCTGACCGCGACATCGCAGTTTGCACCAGTGAGCCTGGGCAGCCCGGACCTGGCCCAGTACGGGATCTTCGCCGGCAACTCCCGGGGGCCTGGGCTGATCACGCATTCGTACGCGAGCAACATGGTTCTTCGGCAACCAGACGAACTCCGACCTGGCCACCCAGACCCTGTCCTCCTACACGCCGCGGAACTGCTTCTACCGCAACATCGACCGCAGCGGCACGCTCACCTCCGCGCCCGCGCACATCGAGCGCGCGAGCGTGGATGGCCAGCCCTGCGGGCAGCCTGGCACCGGCAACGACGTGGCACTGGAAGACCAGATGATCTGCAACACCGGGATCGAGCCCTGCCCGCTGCCACCCAGTCAAGCGAGATACCCCAAGCAGACCCGCATCGTGATGCTCCCCCTGCCCCGGCTGCCGGGCATGCCGGACCCCTGCGCGGGCGTGCCGAAAAGCCCGTTCTGCCCTGACCGCTAAGTTTCCGCCGGAAGGAGATGCCGATCATGGTCTCGTCCCAGAGCACCCGCCGATGGCGGCATCGCGCTGTACCAACGCGCGCGAGGAGGGGATCACATGGCCGCTGAGGCCCGGATCAAGTTCCCGCCGCCCGCTCCGGTGTCGCCGGCTGACCCGGCGCCGGAGGTCTTCGCGCATCTCAAGAACTGCCCGGTGGCGCAAGGCGAGCTACCCGGCGGCGGCACGGCGTGGCTGGTCGGCGGCTACGAGCAGGTCCGGCAGGTCCTGACCGACCAGCGCTTTTCCCGGGCGCTGGCGGCCGCGCCCGACCGCTCTCTGCAGGGAATCGAGCTCTCCGCCGCGGAATCGATCATCGCGATGGACCCGCCCGAGCACACCCGGCTGCGCAAGCTGGTGGCCGGCGCCTTCACCGTCCGCCGGGTAGAGACACTGCGACCGCGGGTGGCCGCCATCGTCGATGAGCTCATCAACGCCTTCACCGCCCGGCCACAGCCAGCCGACCTGATGACGAGTTTTTCCATGCCGCTGCCGGTAAGGGTGATCTGCGAGCTGCTCGGCGTGCCCACCGCCGACATGGACAAGTTCCGCACCTGGTCGGCCACGCTGATAGGCGACTGGGAGCAGGACTCCGGCGAGATACTGACCGCGCTCGCCGAGCTGTACCAGTATTTTGCCGAGCTGATACGGATCAATCGGGCACGGCCCGGCGATGACCTGCTGAGTGCCCTCATCGCAGCGCGCGACTTTGGCGACGGGTTGTCCGAAGAGGAGCTCACTAATCTGGCCTGCACCATTCTCGTCGCCGGCTACGAGACCACCGCCCACCACATCAGCCTCTCGCTGCTGGCTCTGCTGGATAACCCGGCCGAGATGGCCAGGCTACGCGCAGACCCGGCGCTGATTCCCGGTGCCGTCGAGGAACTGCTGCGCTATGTCAGGATCGGAGTCCTCCCCATGGCCCGGGTCACCACCGAGGACGTGAAGCTCGGCGGCGCGACGATCCCGGCAGGCGAAGTTGTCTTGCCGATCATCCAGGCGGCCAACCGGGACCGTCGGTGTTCAGCGAGCCGGACCGATTCGACGTCAGCCGCGCACCAGCTAGCCATCTGGGATTCGGCAGCGGCGCGCACCACTGCCTCGGCGCCCAGTTGGCCCGGGTGGAACTTCATGAGGCCCTGTCCGGGCTGGTCACCCGGCTGCCGGGCCTGGCGCTGGCCGTCCCACCCGCCAACCTCAAGTTCAAGCCTGGGATGGCCATACACAACCTGCGCGCGCTGCCCATCACCTGGACCCAGACGAAGCCTGGGCCGGTGGCCCGAGTCGGCCCGAGCTGACCGCCGACATCCACCGCCAAGCCCGTCCCGGCTGACCCAGCCATTGCCTGCCGCGCAGATCGGGCCGCGCACACTGCGGCATGCATTCATCACCGCCGCGCTCGACGCCGCAGTGCCACTGCGTGACGTCCAGGAAGCCGCCTCGAATGCCTACCCGCGCACCACCACGCGCTATGACCAGGCCCGGACATCCCTGGACCGGCACGCACATACGTCGTGGCCGCCTACGTCGCCGGGGCAGCCCGGTAAAGATGACAGAGGCAGGGCATCCGCCTGGCCAAAATCGGCCAAGCAGATCGGCTGTAGCCAACCGTTGCCATCGCAACGCCTGCGAACCGCCTGCACGCTTGGCTGCGTGGAGCCGATGGCCTGCTGTGCACCCTGTAAGGAGTGTTCTGCGCCACCCCGTCTGCCGGAATGAAGTGGTGAAGGACTTTGCGTCTGCCGTCTCCCGGTCACACGTCGGGGAGCGTGACCACGAGCCCGGGATGGGCCGCGGACATCAGTCGTTGGTCGCCGCGGTTGGCATGGTGGTGAGGTCGGGCATGTCGAACACGGCGCTCCGCTCGATCCGTTCAGCGGCCGGCATGGGACATAAGCTCGCGCCGTCAACCGTGTGGCAGATCCTCAAGAACGCTGGCATCGACCCCACGCCCAGACGGACCGGGCAGTCCTGGCGGGCGTTCCTGGATGCTCAGGCGAAGACGATTCTGGTGGTGGACTTCTTCCATGCCGACACGGTGTTCCTACGCCGCCTGTACGTGCTGTTTTTCATTGAGCATGGCACCCGGCGGGTGCACCTGGCCGGGATCACGGCTCACCCGGCGGGGGAGTGGGTGACCCAGCAGGCCCGCAACCTGCTGATGAACCTCGAGGACCATGCCGACGGCTTCAGGTTCCTGATCCGTGACCGGGATGCCAAGTTCGCTGCGGCGTTCGATGCTGTGCTCGCCGCGGGCGGCGTGCGGATCGTTAGGACGCCGGTGCGGGCGCCGCGGGCGAACGCGATCGCCGAGCGGTGGATCGCCAGCGCCCGCCGGGAGTGCCTGGACCGATGCTGATCACCGGTGCGCGGCATCTGCGGCTGGTCCTCAGTGAGTATGTCGATCACTACAACTCTCACCGGCCGCACAGGGGACTGCGCCAGAATCCGCCTGCTGGTCGTCAGTATCAACCTGATCTGGGCGCAAACATAAGGCGACACGATTTCCGGCACCCACAGCGTTAGCGCGTCCCGGTGATGTAGTCGGTCAAGGCGGTCCGCTCGGTTTCGAGTTCGCCGATGCGGATCTTCACCACGTCGCCGATGCTGACGATCCCGCGCAGGCTGCCATCAGCCACGACCGGCACATGCCGCACCCGGCGCTCGGTCATCATGCGCATGACCTCCTCGATCGGGACCTGCGGCGTGACCGTGTGCACCTCGGCGGTGTAGATGGCCGTGACCGGGGCAGACATCACCGCGGCGCCCCGCCGGGCCAGCGCCCGGACGATGTCCCGCTCGCTGGCGATCCCGTCGACCGCGGTGCCGTCGTGCGAGACGACGACCGCGCCGATCCGGTGCTCGGCCAGGACCGCCAGGAGCTGCCGCACGGTGGTGTCCGGGGTGACGGTGACGACCTGGGTGCCCTTGACGCGAAGTACGTCGCTGATGCGCATCGGCCCCTCCCGGACACTCGTACGCGGCTGATCGTGCGCCATACCGGTACCCAGGCTGGATACCTTCAATCCGCGGCTGCCGGGCAGGCAACCGGCGGCGAGCGACGGCATTCACCGGGGTCCGGAATAGCGACCCGGATGGCAGCGGCGTGGTGAGATCAAGGAGAAGCACCGTGCTGCTCACACAGGGTGCGCCCGGCCTCGGTGCGGTGGGTGGGACCCGGGACTGACGGCCCTGCCTGGCACTGGGGAAGTACCCTTGGACGGTGTTCTCGCGCCGGGGCCCGTCTGTGCGTGAACTGGCGGTGCAGGCGCTGTCCTCGGTCGAGGGCGGCTATGACCTGCTGGCCCCGGAGTTCGACCACACGCCTTTCCGCACCCCCGATGGCGTGCTTGACGCGACCGTCGGCACGCTGGGTCCGCTCGGCCCGTTCGGCCGGGGACTGGACGTGTGCTGCGGCACCGGCGCGGGCCTGCGGGTCCTCACATCCCTGTGCCAGGGACCGGTCACGGGCGCCGACTTCAGCACCGGCATGCTCACGCAAGCACGCCGTGCGCACCCCGGCGCCACGTGGGTACGGGCTGACGTCCGGGCCCTGCCATTTGCCGGGGCGTTTGATCTGGCGGTCAGTTTCGGGGCGCTCGGGCATTTCCTGCCCGCCGAACGGCCCGCGCTGTTCGCCGGGGTGTACCGCGCGCTACGGCCGGGCGGGGTTTTCGCCTTCCCGGTCGGCGCGCCGCCGCCCATCACCTCGCGCAGGTACTGGGCGCTGGCCGGATTCGACCTGGCAATGCGGGCCCGCAACGCGGTGTGGCGTCCCCCGTTCGTCATGTACTACCGCACCTGCCCGCTGTCCGCTGTCCGCGGTCCGCAACGACCTGACCGCATCCGGTTTCATCGTGACCACCCTCCCCCTGACGGCCCTGGGCCAGCGCGAGGACGGCAGCCCGAAGGCCCGCCTTGTC
The DNA here is from genome assembly GCA_963834705.1 of uncultured Actinomycetes bacterium. Taxonomy (GTDB): domain Bacteria; phylum Actinomycetota; class Actinomycetes; order Streptosporangiales; family Streptosporangiaceae; genus RYN-230. Next base: position 164,995 of record CAWICV010000007.1, on the reverse strand, counting down.
CTCGCACGCACAGCCAGCACACCCTGACTGCCGTGTACGCCGCTGAACTGCACCTGATCGGGGCCTTCCGTCCTGCCGCGCAGGACCACCGGCCAGAACCGTCCGATTCTCCCAGCCACCCCTTGACACAAAGGAGTGCCAGACCCAGTTGTTGACGTCCCTCAACTTCCGGCCACAGCGGACTCTGGGTGCGAGGCGTCGGTTGCGATCCTTCGGCTCTTTCGGGTGACTTTGTGCATGAAGCGGAGATACCCTACGGACGCAGCGAACACGGCGGTTGGGATATACAGCGAACAATCCTAGGCCCTTCATAGACACTACGGCCTCGGAGGAAGCGGTCATGCCCAGTACACAACGAGGGCCCGGCTGACCTTCACCCTGCTCACTGGCCCGGGCCATGCTCGGCCGCGGCATCCGGGTCAGCTGTGTCGCACCTGGGCCAGTGTGGGCCCCGCTGATGCCGGCCACGTTCGGCGCCGAAAAGGCGAGCAGCTCCGGCAGCCGGCCGCTGCCGGCAGTGCCAGGCTGACCGGTGATCACCGGCGGCGCCGCTCCAGCCGCGGCGGCCTGGGCAACGATGGGCACGGCATTGACTGCTGGCCGGCGGATCGCCCCGGGGCAGGTTCCAGGAGCACGGGCAACCGGTTAGTGCCTGCCCAGGAGGGTAAGGCGGAGAGGACGCGGTCCGCCGGCCAGAGCCGGGCCATCGCGTCCTGCGGGCGGTGGTCAGGAGAAATGGTCTATGAGCCCAGCTGACGTTCCAGGCGGATTGCTCCTGGACTACCGGGTCAACAGCGGTATCGCCGTGGTCACGGTGACCGGGGACGTCGATGTGTCCACCAGCCCCTCACTCCGCGATGGCCTGCTGCGGGTCATCACTGATGAGATCCCCCGCGGCCTGGTCGTGAACCTGGCCGGCGTGAGCTTCCTTGACTCAACTGGCGTGGGCGTCCTGGTGGGAATCTGGCACCGGGCCCGGGCAGCCACGCGCTGTCTGGCACTGGCCGCGCCCTCCGGCCAGGCCCGGAGCGTCCTGGAAGCCACCGGGCTGGCCACGGTGCTCCCGGTCTATGACACGCAAGCACGGGCCGTGCAGGCATGCCAGGAGGCGGGCCCAGCATGAACAGCGTGAAACACACCTGCCTGCGCCAATCGACCGCGGCTGCCGCCGGCCCGGTGGATGACACACTGCCGCCGCCAGGCCGCGGCAGGCGGAGACAGCTGGCTGGCGGTGGAGCGGGTGGCACCGGTCATGCCAGCGCCCCGCTGGATGAGCGGGGACCGGCGGTGCAGGCACCGGATTAGTTCGCCTGGCGTGCTGCCGGGGCTGGTGTGTCATCGACGTGCCGCGTGCGGCCGGATCCAAGCCAAGGTGGCCCGGACCGGCGGGTGCTCGGCTGTGCGGCGGGACCGCTCCCGCTTACGCCTGGCGCGGCCGACCCACGGCAGGCTGCGCTCACCGCGGCAAAGCAGATCTCGCCTATCTGACGTCTGGATTGGCCGGCTGCCTACCGTGCCGCCTGGCCCAGCGGCTACCTTTCGGCTTCTTCCGCAGCTTGCGGTCATCACGCAGCTCTGAGAAGGGCTCCTCGTCGATCGGATGCCCGCCTGCGACGGCGCGGCCACGTTCTAGCTCGGCGTTGAACTCGGCGCCGAGCAGGATGGCTACGTTGGAGATCCACATCCAGATCAGGAAGATGATGACGCCGGCCAGGCTGCCGTAGATCTTGTTGTAGTGGCTGAAGTTGGCGACGTAGAGGGCAAACAGCGCGGAGGCGGCCAGCCACAATATGACGGCGATGAAGCCGCCCGGGCTGACCCACTGAAACCCATGTTTGGCGTTCGGGCTGGCCCAGAACAAGATGGCCAGGATCAGGCCGATGACGATCAGCAGGACCGGCCACTTGGCGATATCCCAGATGGTGACCGCTACCGGGCCGACGCCCAGTAGGTTACCGACCTTCTGGGCCAGGCCTCCGGTCACGACCACGATGACGGCCGCCCCCACGAGCAAGATCATGGTAACGATGGTGACCCCGAGCCGGATCGGCGCCGTCTTCCAGATCGGGCGCCCCTCGGGGACGTCATAGATGGTGTTAGACGCGCGCATGAAGGCCGCGACATAGTTCGACGCGGACCAGAGCGCGAGCGCCAGAGCGACGGCACCGACGATCCCGGACGCGGTGTGGTTCTGCTGCAGGTGCCGCACATCGCTGGTGATGATGGTGCTGACGGAGGCGGGCGCCGCCTTGCCGACGCTCGTGATCAGCGACTGGGTAACTGAGTGGCCGAGCAGGCCGAGCAGTGAAACCAGGACGAGCAGGCCCGGGAAGATCGACTGGATACCGTAATATGTCAGCGCCGCCGCCCGGTCCTGCAGGTCATCGGCCTTATATTCCTTCAGCGTGCGCTTGCCCGCCGCGAGCCAGGACCCCCCGCTCAGATCCGTCGGGTCAGCTGGCACATTGCCGTTCTCTGGCGCATTGTCGCGGGCTCTGCTGGCCGCGTTCTGTGGCCTGGCCATTGGTGACCTCCTTACTGACGGCCTTCGGTCACGGTGTCACGGACGGCCTGGGCCTGATCCTGGACGTTGCGCGCTGAGCTGGCCGACTCGTCCTTGACCGTTGCGGCGGCATCGGCGGCCGTGGCCTTGACCGACTCAGCTGCCTGCTGGGCTGAGTCCTGGAGGCTGGCCGCGGTCTCCTTGGCCGCGCCGGTGATGGCTGGAGCGGCGGTTTCCTTGACCTTGGCCGCCGCCCGCTCCTCGGCGCTGGTGCCGGGCAGAAGCGACCCCACGAGCCAGCCGACCCCGACCGCGATCAGGCCGACGGCCAGCGGGTTGCCCGCTGTCTGGTGGCGCAGCTGGGCGGGTGCCTGCGACATCTTGCCCGCCGCGGCTGACATCTTGTCCTCAGCCGCCGCCACCTTGTTCTGGACTCCCGATGCCATCTCCCCCGCTGCGGATGTCGAGCTGGAGACGGACTGGGACCCGGTGCCCATGACCCTGTCCTTTACTCCGAGCGCGGCCGAACGTGCGCTGGCCGCCTTGCGCTTTGCCGCATGCGCCGGGTTGACCGTGTCGGTCAGGGCGTTGACGTCCTCGCTCAGGCTGGTGCGGGTTTCCTCGATCTGCTCGCGGATCTGGTCCGGATCGCTGGTCATGATGTGCCCTCGTTTCCTCTTACTGCGTCAGGAATCTTCTTCACTGTCTGCGCGGTCTGCGGGACGCCCGGGACCGCGCTGATCTCCCGGCGCCCCATCAGCCCAAGGACGGCCGCGACGATCAGCCAGATGGCCGCCACGATCAGCGCCGACCAGCCATGGCCAATGGCGTCGCCGATGCCCCACCACGCAGCGATCGACGCGAACAGCAGGACCATGTAGCCGCCGAACCCGGCCCCGGCCAGCAGCCCAGCGCCCTTGCCGGCCCGGGTCGCTGACTGGCGGAGCTCGGCTTTGGCCAGCTCCACCTCCTGGTGCAGGAGCGTGCTGAGATCCCCGGCCACTTCGGAGAACAGCTCGCCGACCGATGGCCGCGTATCCGATGGCGGCACAGTCTGATCCAAGGGGCCGGTCACGGCGTGCCCTGCCGGCCCGCTTGGTCATCAGAGACCAGAGGGTTTGGCTCGCCGGAGGCTTGAGCTGCCTGCGGCCCGGGACCAGTGCCGGTGGCCGGCAGGCCGTTGGCCGCGCCAGAAGGACCCTGCGCCGGACCGCTGACAGTGGGTGGGACCGTCAGGTAGTCGGCCGGGTCAGACGGGCGGCCCCACTGGCTGCTCAGCCCCTGGGCGGCCGCGGGCGCTGTGGGCGTAGTGGAATTGTCGCTAGCTGCGTTCTTGAGTCCTCGGGTGAGCCGGCCGGCCACGAGGCCCGCCCCGGCCGCCAAGGCCAGGAAGACCGCTGGCCTGTGGCGTGCGAAGGACTGTATTTCCTCCGCGACCTGCCCAGGCCGGTGCTCGTCCAGCCACTGCCCGGCATCACGGGCTCGCGAGGCGGCCTGCTGCGCCAGGTCGGTGGCCATGCCGCCGCGGTCGGAGGTATCTGCCATCGAACGGAGTTCATCACTGAGCGAAAGTAGCTGCTTCGCCAGCCGCTGTTGCCCATGGGCCGCCTGGACTTCCAGCTCCTGTTGTGCCTGCTGGAGTAGGCCCCTGCCCTGACGTCCGGCCTCGGCCACCACGCCTGATGCTTGCTCGCGGGCCACCTCGGCCACGTGCTTACCGGCCTGAACGCTGCCATTACCCAGGTCAGCAGCCTCATCCTTGACCAGGTCAGCTGTTCCCTGTTCCCGCATCGATGCAGGCGGCAAGGACTCGCTGGGGGTGCTCCAGCCTTGCGGCGGTGTAGCCGCGGGCGGGTATTTGTCTGTCATCCGGTTATCTCCTCGAGGTGAGCGATTGGGAGCCGCCAGGATCGGCGATCCTGCCACGGCGATCGGTGCTGGCCGGCGGAAGTCGCTGGTCAGCGACTGTCCGGCGCCTGAACCGTCACGGGTCGCCGGCTTTGCCAGCCGGCGACCCCTGACTGTTCCCCATCGCCGTCCGGCTGGCCCCCTCTACCCGCAGCCGGATGACTTACACAAGAAACTTACATGGGAAACTTACTGGCAAAGCTTACGGTGTCTACTTAACCGGTGTGGTCGGCCCGGGAAGATCAGGCACCCGAGTGCGGCAAGCCACGGGCCCGGCCCGGGCCTACGGCGTCAATCCCGCCGGTGATCCGGGTCGCCGGCCAGCGACGCGGCAATGCGGTCGAGCATGTCTTCCAGGCCTCGCTGGAATTCCGCTTCCCAGCGGTCCTCGGCCAGTCCTGCCGCCAAGCGGTGCACCGTCGGGAAACGCCGGGCATCGATCTCATCGGCTGGATCAAGCAGCTCGCGTGGGCTGCCGGCGTCCTGGAGTGCCTCCCGCTGCCCAGCCGAGCGGGCTGGGCTCAGGCCGCCGACAACCGGATTGGCGGCTGCCAGCCCTGCGGGTTCACCGCCATCACCCGGAACAGTGTCGGTACCGGTGAAGGACCCGTCGCCGGGCTTCGGGTCGCGAAGGGTCATGGCGCTGGTCTCCAGGAGCAGGTAACCCAGCAAGAAACTATTGAACGTGCGGTAGGTGAACAGCACCTGCTCGTCGCTGAACCCCTCTCCGGCCAATCCGGTCAGCATCGCCTCGACCCAGCGCAGCGACCTGAGCGGCGGGTTCACCCACGGAGCCGTAGGCGGCCGCGTGGCGACCAGCGGGAAAGCATGCGGATGGGCCCGGGCGTAGCGGCGCACCCCACGAGCCATGCCGGTCAGGTAAGGCCGCCATCCGTCCACCGGGCGCGGCTGCACCTGAGGGTCATCGGCGAGCTCGTTGACGATCCGCTCTACGACCGCGTCGAATAGGTCATCGCGGTCCTGCACATACCGGTACAGCGACATCGAGCGGACCCCCAGCCGCGACGCCACCGCCCGCATCGACGCCGCTCCGATGCCCTGCTCATCCATCAGTTCAAGGGTGGCCGTGACGATCCGGTCCAGCGACAGGCCACGACCCGGCCGGCTACGACGGCTGCGCCCGGCCCCTGCTCGTGCCACCCGGAACCTCACCTTGAGACGACTGCACTGATGTTAGCGGTCAACCGCGATCAGCGCCGGCCGCCGACCGCATGTCTCGTCATGATCATCTTAAGGTTCCTTCACCGTCTCTGCCTGGCGGGCACCTGGCGGAGGGAGGAGACACACGGTGGTGCGCTCGTCCTGCCGTTCGGGCAGGTCTTAACCCTAGACCGCAGCTCCGGCGGCCAACGGCCGGCGAGCCTCATCCCCTTTCTTGGAGTAACGGACCAATTCGCCTCAGGCACCGGGTCCCGCCTGAGGCGAATCAGTCCGCCAGCCCATCCACCCCTCCCCCGCTGATATACCGGCCCAGCCACTCATGCACCCTCTGCCGATGTCGGCCGGGCCCTGCTGCCACCCCGCTACCACGAAGATCAAAAGGGCCTGACCGCCTTCTGGCCACAGGAACGGAGCCTGCGGCGCAGCGGGACCGTCGCTGAGCAGCTCCAGGCCGCCCCGGCAGCCGGGTTGTCATCGAGCAGGCCAGAGGCAAGCTCGCCGAGCGCCTCACCATGGACCATGGTTTCCGGCTGCTCCGTACCTACCCCCAGCAGCTCACCGACGTCGGCCGCAACTTCGTTGACAGCGCCAGCGCGGACTTCCCGCTATCCCGCGGCCAGCCACTCGCCCGTCAGCTGGCTTGGGGTGCACGAAACCGGCGTCACGACGCCCGCCTGGCTTTGACTCGGCGGCGATCCGCGGCGGCTACCGGGTACCTGGCCGAGGGCCAGCTATCGTGCACTGGTGGTGCGGGTCGGATTTATCGGTGTGGGGCGGATGGGCCTGCCCATGTGCGGCAACCTCGTCCGGGCGGGCTATCAGGTCACTGCCGGGGATGGGCGCGCTGAGCTGGAAAGCATGGTGACGGGGTGCGGGGCCCGGTGGGAGGGCAGGCCAGCTGCGCTGGCGGCGGAGGCTGACGTGCTCATCACGATGCTGCCTGGCCCGGGCCTCACAAGCCGCCGAACACGAGCCAGCGATCAACGCCGTGCAACCTCCGCAGCGCCTCGATGTCATCGATCAGGTGCTGCGTCGTGATCGTGGACAGGTCGATGTCCGGCTCACTCGCCAGCGGACGACTGCGCCCGCAGCCCCGCTGGTCAAAGAGGGTCACGTTGTAGCGGCCGGGATCGAAGTAGCTGCGCCACCACGGCTGCGCACCCGAACCCGGGCCGCCGTGCAGTACGACGGCCGGCTTTCTGCGTCTCGTCAAGTGATCTGGCCCCGCTTGTCGTCGTGAATCTTGGCTCCAGCGTTCCGGCTGAGTTTGAAGGCCGGGGTGATAAATCGGCGGCGTGGGCTGGCTGGTTGACCTTGATGTTGTGGTGGCGGAGCGGACGCGGCGTTTCTTGGCGCCGGGACACCGCTAGCGGGTGTGAGGATGTTCAGATGTCACCTCGCGTGCCTGCTGTCGATCCTGGCCGCCTTGCCCGGTGGTGCGTGGAGCATCTCGGCAGCCCGCCAGCGGGTGAGATCTTCAGGTCCGGGTACCTGTCCGCGGTCATCGGGCTCCGGCTGGCTGACGGCCGCGAGGTCGTGGTCAAGGTTCGTCCGGACTCGCCGCGGGTAGCGGCCTGCGCCGAAGTCCAGCGCCGCATGTTCCTGGCCGGTTATCCGTGCCCCGAGCCGCTCACCGGCGCCGCCCCTTTCGGCGGCGGCGTCGCAACCGCGGAGGCCTTCGTCCCCGGCGGCGCCATGCTCCCGGGCGCGGGCCACGCGGCCCGGGCCTTCGCTGACGCGTTCGCGTGGCTGATCCGGCTGGCCCCCCGGCCGGCTGAGGTGCCTGCGCTTGACCCGGCGCCGTCGTGGGCGGCCTGGAACCACGCCGGGGACGGACTGTGGCCGTGTCCCGAGGAGGACCCTGACGTCAACCTCAACGAGGTGGCCGGCCTGGAGTGGATCGATGATGCCGGGCGCCGTGCCCGGGACCGGCTGCGGGCCGGCGAGCCCGAGTCCGAGGCGGTGATCGGCCACTGCGACTGGCTGGCCGGTAACCTGCGCTGGAGCGGGGACGAGCTGCTGGTGGTGCATGACTGGGACAGCATGACCGCTGATGGCGAAGCCGTCCTCGCCGGCTTCGCTGCCGCGCTGTATCCGGCCGTCAGCGCGGACGAGCTAGCCACCGTCGGGGACACTGAGCGGTTCCTGGTCGCGTATGGCCATGCGCGTGGCCGGGAGTTTACCGCCGGCGAGCTCGAGCGGTCGTGGGCGGCTGGCGTCTGGACCCGGGCCTATGACGCCAAGTATCAGCACGCGGCCGGGCAGCCCATCACCTCGCTGTCGGAGAATGAGGCCCGTCAGCGCCTCCGTCGTGCTGGGACCGGCTCGCGGCGGCCATGAACGGCCCGCTGCGGAGCCCGCAGTTGACGCCCAGTGCCCTCACTCGTGTGCGGTCGATGGTCAGTGTCAGACCCTCATTCCAAGGCTGGCTGGGTTGCGGCTGCGGGTCTTGCTGGTGGGGAGCCGGCAGGACTGGGTGCCGGTTTCCAGGATGTGGGCGGTGAAGGTGACGCGGCCGGCGATGGCCGCGAAGAGGCGGGGGTCGGTGAACACGGTTCCCCATTCGCTGAACGGCAGGTTCGTGCCGATGGCGATGGAGGCTCGGTCTTCTCGTTCGGTGATGATCTGGAAGAGCAGTTCGGCGCCGCGGGGGTCGAGCTGGACGTAGCCGAGCTCGCCGGGCAGGAGCAGGTCCAGGCGGCCCTAGCGGCCCACGACGCGGGACAGCTGCCGCTGGCCGGCGGCTTCGGCGAGCTCGTTGACCAGCTGGGCGGTGGCGGCGTAGCGGACCCGGCGGCCCTGCTCGCAGGCGGCCACGCCCGCGCCGATGAGGAGGTGGGTTTTTGCCGGTGCCGGAGTCGCCGAGCAAGACGGCCGGCTGGCCGGCGTCGATCCACGCCCCGGCGGCCAGCGTGGCGAGGGTGGCCGCGATGCCGGGGATGGCGTCGGGGTTGAAGTCGGCCAGCCGCTTGATGCGCGGGAAGCGCGCTTCGGCGATGCGGCGGGTCCGGCGGCGGCCGGTGCGGTCATCGATCTCGGCGGCCAGGATCCCGGCGGCATAAGCCAGCTGGGTCTGCCGTTCGCGGACGGCGATCTCAGCCAGCCGGGCGGCGTCAGCGCGCACGGTCGGCAGCTTGAGCTCGCGGGCGGCCGCGCCGGCTGCCAGGCGGCGGGCATCGACGAGCACAGCGTGGGGTCTAGGGCGCCGGAGGCCACGGCCTTGTCCATGGCCTGGATCAGGGCTGCGGCGGGCAGGGTGCGGTGACCGGGCAGCACCTCGGTCAGCGCCCTGGTACCGGCCCCGCCGCCGCGGGCCCGGCGGGCAGCATCCCAGTACCGCTGATGGCTGGTAGTGAACGCACCCGCGGCCCTGGCCTGGGCCAGCGCCGTCGCCAGGCATGGCGCCGGGCTTGTACCTCAGCACCTCGAGATAGTGCTCGAGGGTGAGCACCTCAGCTTCGCTGAGGGTTGCACAGCACACGCCGACAGCACCAGCATTGACTTGGCGGCGAGCAACCGCCGTTGACTTGTGAATCTTTGCGGGTGGCCGAAGTTGATAGCCGTGCGATTCTGCATGCGCAGCCATCGAGTGGATATTTGCATCGAGCCGATCGAGATCTAGAACAAGGGCGGGGGTTCCGAGAGCCTTCCTAGACCCAGGTTGACCGATGAGGCTTGCGTTTGGACCCCGCCAGTCAGTCATTTAAAGATCTCCCGCGTCACGACGAAGTTTCGGTCCATTTTAAATCCCCCAGAGGCAGAAGGTAGCAGCGCCCGCGATCATGCCCGTGCATTCGGGGCAAACTCCCGGTACGGCAGGAATTGTCCATGTTCTTCGAACAGGTGGCGGTAGCGCTCCAGTTTCTGGTCGTCGACCGCTACGCCCAGGCCTGGTTCTTCGGGTCGCCCCCACCGTGGCCCCTCCCGGATCGGGAGCGGGTCGGTGAGGATGTCGTCTTCCATGATCGATGCCGTTTGCTGGTTGCCGTCGGTGGCGTTGGGCAGGGTGAGCAGGACATGCTGTCCGGCGGCGGCGGCAATCCCGAGTTCGCCGTGGGTGTGCTTGCACACACGCAAGGCATGATGGTCGGCCACCAAGGCCAGGTTGACGAACCTGCGGATGGTCCCAACCCAGTACGCGCTGAAGCACAGCACGTCGGCCCCACGGCCGTCGATCATCCCCAGCACTTCGGCCGGGCCCCACAGCCATTCGTTCGCGGAAATGCACACCGACGTCTGCTCGCGGACTTCACGCATGCCAGCGACCGGGTGCCCGGGAACAGGGGCCTCGCAGAAGTCCAAGCCGAACTGGGCGTCCCAGCGCCGGAGGATCTTCACCGCCTCAGGTACCGACCAGGCCTCGTTAGCGTCGATGCGGATCTTGCGCTGGTCCCCGATCGTCTCGCGTACCGCAGCCAGCATGGCAGTCTCCGCGGCCGCATTGATGCCCACTTTGAGGTAGAAGCAGTCATACCCACGGGACACCCCGTCCTCGCATTGCCGGGTGAGGTCCTCGGGGCTGCTCTGTGCGAGGTAGTAGAGATAGTCGGCTTCATCGCGCATGGCTCCGCCGAGCAACCGGTAAACCGGCTGTCCAACCGCCTTGCCACGCAGGTCCCATAGTGCCTGGTCAATGCCGGCGAACGCGAAATAGCCAGTGGGGGCCCGGTAATCCCATAGTCCGGTCTTGAAGAAGTCCCGGAAGATTGCCTCGCCGTCCCAGGGATCACGCCCGATCAGGAATGGCTCGGCGGATGCGACTGCTCGTTCTACGGAGACAGCGTCGGCGCCACTGCAGCTCTCGCCCCATCCCACTACGCCGTCATCGGTGGTCAGCTTGACGATCACGTCGGTGACCCCGCCACGGTGTATCCGCGAGCTCACTTCGGCGTGCAGGTACGGCACGCTAACGATGAAGGTCTGCAGCCGGTCGATCTTCATGCCGTGCCTCCTGGTGACGTTGAGTGTGGCGTCGGGCGACCACTGATCTCATCGCCAGGTTCTCAGGGCTGCGTTCGTGTCAGCAGCCCACCCGCTCGCGGTTAGTCACGGTTTATTGGTTTGCATTACATTCATGATGTCAATGTTGGCCTTGAAGGCCATGTAGCCAGAGTCGATTGGGAAGATCCCGCCAGTCGTGATGGCGGACTCGTCGCTGGCCAGGTATACGGCGAATGGCGCAATTTGCTCAGGCGTTGCTATGGGCAGGAGATGAATTGGCTCAAGTGCGGCGGCTTTGCTGCGGTCGGCCATCCATTCCATTTGGGGCTCGCTGGCCACAAAGCCTGGGCAGATCGCATTGACTCGGATACCGTCAGGCGCGAGCCCTGCCGCGAGGGAGCGGGTCATCGAAACGACTCCGCCTTTGGCCGCTGTGTAAGAGTCCAGCCCCGCACACCCGATCAATGCATCCGTGGTTGCCGTCAGGATGATAGAACCCGACTTCTGCGTGATCATCACTCGCCCGATGTATTTACAGACGAGGAAGGTGCCTCTCAGGTGAATGGCGATCATGCGATCCCATACCTCTTCAGGCAGTTCGGTGAGCCGTCGGTCCTGGGTATTGACGAACTTCACGTCAGCGGCGCAGTGGTAAAGGATGTCGATCCGGCCGAAACGTTCAACAGCGGAGCTTACGAGGTGCTGCACGTGCTCGCTTGAGGAAATGTCCACCGTCGCCGCCACTGCGGAGCCGCCGGCCGCAGTGATGCCGTCGGCGATTAGCGCAGCTCGCTCGCCAACGATATCTGCCACGATGACGTGAGCGCCCTCGCGGGCGAACGCCTGGGCGCCTGCCTGCCGATACCCGAGCCGGCGCCAGTCACGATGGCTACTTTGTCTGTCAGCCGGCCGCTCATGCGCATTTCCCGGCGAACTGGCAGGCATGGGGCGGCAGCCACTGCCCCTGGGCACGGCACCGTACCGCCTGCCGCTTGCCAAAGTTCAGGATCATGCAAGCCCACATTCCTTCAGAAGCTGGTGTGGATTGTGCGGATGATTTTGTAGCTGTCATCTACTACCGGCAAGTCTCGCCATTTGTCAAAGATGGTACACGGATGCGACATCCCAAGACGGACAAGGTCGCCAACCGCAATGTTCTCATTTTCAGGGATCCTCAGGTAGGCGTGCTGGTCGTTCAGTTCCATGACCTGCATGTCCCGTGCCTGACGGTTGCCGTGCCGATCATTAATTGACAGTGGCGTCGGCAACTCCACGTCGAAAGCGCAGTCACGCTTGCCGAATCCCAAGATCGCGAGAGTCGGCTCCGGGCGAGAGTTCACCCGCGCCCAGAGCTCGCACGCGGCCCGCAGGGGCGGGCGGTCCTGCAACCTGGTGCCGAACGGCGACAGTTTCTGGTACATCCCGTGGTCATGGGACAGGTAAGCGCCGCAACGCAAGACCAGCCGGGTCGGCCGCCCCACATTAAGGTCACGCGCCAGCAGGTTGACCGCACGATCAAAGAAGGCACTGCCGCCAGCCGAGACGATGACCTCCTGGCTGCTGTCCAGCAAGCCTAGCCGGGCGAGATCGCCGGCTAGGTCGCGCAAGCGTATGAAGAGGGAGTCCACCTGCGTCAGTGTGACGGCGTCCGGCGTATGGCCGAGGATCCCCTCATAGCACTCGATCCCGGCCAGGCGCAGGCGCGCCTTGGCGTTCACGGCGCCAGCGACACTGATGGCCTCTTCCGCCGAACGGCAACCTGAGCGACCACCCACGAAGCCGAGTTCCACAAGGACAGCCAAAGGCCGCCGGAGGCCAGCCTCCTGCAGCACCTGATCCATGATCTCGACTCCGGCCTGCGAGTTGACCAGACAGTAGATCTCGAGTTCTGGGTCCAACGAGAGTTCTGCCGCGATCCAGCGAAGCGCTTGATCGTCAATGACCTGGTTGGCAATGAGGATCCGGCTGGCTCCGGCCGTCCGGAAGACCCGTGCCTGACTGACATTAGCCACCGTCACCGCCCATGCGCCTTCCGCGAGCTGCAATTGGGCCAGCTCGGCGGACATGTGTGTCTTGCAGTGCGGTGCCAGGTAGGCATCATTGTCGCGGCAGTACTGGGCCATCACCCGGGCATTGTGCGCAATGGCTCCCTCCTTGAGCACAACTACGGGAAACAGGACGTCGCCGCCGAGCACATCACGACTGCCGTTATGGCCTCTCTGCGCCGCCGAGGGCAGCCACCTGGTCAGGTCCGAATCCTGATAGGGGCCACCGGACTCCTCTGCCAGGCGGTCAGGCTGTGCGGATGTCACTGGTCTCTTTCTGGTTACGGGTGGACGATTGTTCAAGGTCCGGGCGGCGCGTGCAGGGATGGCTGCGCGGGTGGACCCGGCGCCGTGACCTCGACGCAGAAAAGGCGGCCGGCGTCCGGTTGCGCGGCCAGGGCGTCCGGGCCAATGCCCTCACGGGCCGTGGTGATGTACAGCGTCCGGCCGTCGTCGCCACCCAAGGCGCAACTCGACGGCTGGGTGGCCGCTACCTCTACGGTTGCTATCAGTTCCCCGTCCGGTGTGTAGCGACGCACTTGCCCACCGCCCCATACGGCAACCCACAGGCAGCCCTCTGCGTCCAAGCACAGCCCATCGGGCACGCCCTCGCCAGGCTCCAGGCCCACGAGGTACCTCCGGCTTGCTGGCACGCCAGCTGCGGCGTCATAGCTGAAGGCGCTGATGGTCCCTGGCCCGCTGTTGACGTAGTACATCGTTGTGCCATCAAGGCTCCATGCCAGGCCGTTCGAGATGGTGACGTCAGTGACTACACGCGTATAGCGGCTGAGCCCGTCGTGGCGGTACAGCGATCCCGCACCTGGAGCACCGTCGTAGGACATGCTCCCCGCCCAGAACCTTCCCGCGGGATCACAGGCTCCGTCGTTCATCCTTACTCGCTCGCCCTTGCCAGCTTCCGGCTCGGCGAGAAGGGTGACGGTGCCGTCTTCAGCCAGGTGGTAGAAGCCCTGATTCGCGGCAGCTATCCAGCCGTCGCCTGGGTGTGCCAATGGGGCAACGGCGGTCAGGTGCCCGGGCACGCGGTAGACATCCGTGTTATCCAAGCCAGTGCTCTTGGTGTGCGCGCAGAACAGACGCCCGGTGAATACGTCCACCCACAGGAGCCGATTGTGGACGGCGTCCCATCGGCAGCTCTCACCGAGGTTCACGCGCTCCCGGGAGCACGGGGCGGCTACGAGTCGTTCCACCTCATATGCCCTCCCACTAGCACCTCTGGCCAGCCCGTTCCAGCCGTCCGCGCGTGGGCTTCTGCCGGTCCGCGCACCTGTACGGGGCTGTGCCATACTAGCGGCGATACCAATAATGGGGCTAGTGTTCCGTATCCCGGAACAAGGAGGGAAGCTTTTGGGCGAGGTTGACGGATCGGTAGTGGCCAGCGTGGACCGTGCGCTGCGCATCCTCCAGGAACTAAGCCGCGCGTCGCAGGGCCTGTCCCTGAATGACCTGGCCGTCCGGCTGGGTATTCCCAAAAGCTCACTCCACCGGATCCTCGGAGCGCTCAAGCACCGTAGCTTCGTCACCCAGCCCGAGACGGGGGGTCCGTATTTTCTCGGCAGCGAGCTGCTGGCCACAGCCTTCCGGTTCCACGACACGCTGGACCTGCGGGCCTTGATCCACCCGCTGCTGTCCAGGGTCAGCGCTGAGCTGAAGGAGACCACCCACATGGCGGTGCTGGACGGAGCCGAGGTGGTCTACCACGACAAAGTTGACGCGCCGCACACGATCAAGCTGTCATCGGTCATCGGAGGGCGTAACCCAGCGCATGCCACCGGTGTCGGCAAGGCTCTGCTGGCCTGGACTCACCCCACCGATGAGGCGATCAGCACCTGGGCTGCGCGGTGGGCGCCGCTGGCCGCGCCCACACAGCGCACAATTACCGGCGCAGCCCAGCTGGCTGGCCAGCTTGCGCAAGTGCGGCAGCGCGGGTATGCGCTGGATCTTGGAGAGAACGAGACCGGCGTGTGCTGCGCCGCGGTGCCTATATTCCTGGGCCGGCCGGTGCCAGCTGCTGCGGTGAGCATCACTGTGCTGAGCACGCGGGCGAAGCCAGGCCGGCTTGCCGAGCTTGGCCAGTACTTGCGTGAGATGGCGGCGGAGTGGACCGCGGCCGTGGCGGACGACGTTACCGGCGAGCCGGTAAGGCAGGCTTAACCGCTTCCGGGGAACGCACCGCGTGCGGTGAGCTGGGCCAGCAACTCGTGGGCGCGCTGTGCGTTGACATGCCGTCTGCCGTCCTGGGATTATTAGGAAATGAAATTCCGCGATACGGAATGTAGTTCCGGGATTCTACGAGGACTACCGTGAAGGCCCTGGTGTTCACCGGGCCCGGGACAGTGGAGCTGTGCGAGGTCCCCGAGCCGCAAGTAGCCGACGGGGAGACCTTGGTACACGTCCGGTCGGCTGGCATCTGCGGTAGCGAGCTGCACGGGGTGCGGCATCCCGGCTTCCGCGTGCCGCCTCTGATCATGGGGCATGAGTTCACCGGCGTCAGCGATGCTGGTGACGCCGTGGTGATCAACCCGCTCCTGTCCTGTGGTGAATGCGACATGTGCGCGCGGGGCCAGCCGCAGCTGTGCCGACGGCGGGCGCTCATCGGCGTGCACCGTTCTGGCGGCTTTGCCGAGCGTGTGGCCGTCCCCGCATCCGCGCTGCGGCCGCTGCCCGCTGGGCTATCTTGGGACACTGCCGCCCTGATTGAGCCCGCGGCCAACGCGGTGCACGCCTGGCGGCTGGCGGGCGGGTCCGCCGGCATGCGGGTGGCGGTGCTCGGCTGCGGCGCGATCGGCCTGTTCTGCATGCTTACCGCGCTGGCGGCCGGAGCGGCCAGCGTGGACGTGACTGACCTGTCCGATGCCAGGCGGGAACAGGCGCTTCGGCTTGGTGCCACCGCTGCCAGCGCTGCCCCAGCCGGCGAGTACGACATTGTCGTGGACGCGGTCGGGGCGGCGGCTACCCATGTGCAGTCAGTTCAGCACCAGCGCCCTGGTGGCGCCGCGGTGTGGCTCGGACTGGCGGATCAGACGGCTGGATTTGACGCCAGCGCCTTTGTCCGCGAGCAGAAGCGGATACTCGGCTCCTTCGCGTACGACGACGATGACTTTGGGCAGGCCGCAGAGATGCTCGTTGACTGGGACGTGAGCTGGGCCGCTGCGTACCCTCTCACCGCAGGCGCTGAGATATTCACCCAGCTGATGAACGGCGGCTCGCATCCCGTGAAGGCAGTCCTACAGCCGTAACCGGCACGTGGCAGCCCGTTAACCCAGTCGGGCCCTTGACTGCCTGCGAGCCCGGGGGGAATACTTGATCCAAATTGGAACTACGATCCGTATGACGGAATGGCCGAGGCTCCATCCCGCCTGTGTTGCGGACAGGTGGCATCCTGTCCACTGCCACGTACTGCACTTGGCGCAGGGTGACGAGGCCTTGGCGGTTCCGCCCATTCGAACGGATACCGCGTTCGGACATGAGTGCACACGAAAAGAACCTTCATGCGGTCCCTAGGGGTACCGGCAGCCCCGTTACTTTGGCTCATGTTTCCGGGCGGGCCGCGTGGCGCAGCACGACAGAAGGAGGAAGGCATGCGGCCGAGCAGAGGCGGAGGGGGACGGCAGAGACGCGGCGGTGCAACCTGGCTGCACCGCAGGTCATCGAGACTAGGTGCCGGGATTTGCGCCGTGGCGCTCGGTGTCACGCTGGCGGCGTGCTCGTCGGGGACGCCCTCCAGTGGTGGCTCTGGGACCAGCTCAGGCAGCGCGTATGACGCCAAGATCACGTACTGGTTCTGGGGGGAAAGCGACATCCCCGGCATCACCAAGTGGATGCAGCAGCGCATCGCCCTTTACGAGAAGCTGCACCCGAAGGTGAGTATCAACCTGGTACAGCAGTCGAATACGACCATCATATCGAGCTTCAGGCTCGCGTCTCAGAGCCGTTCCGGGCCCGACCTCGACACACAATGGGCAACTATGCCGACGCTGTCGCCGGCATTTGCGGGAGACGTCACGCCGATCTCCTCATTTGTCCCAGCCAGCCAAACGTCCCACTGGGTCAATACAAACGAGAACACATACAAGGGCCAGATCATGGCGATGCCCCTGTACCTCATCGGCATACCGCTGGTCTGGAACAAGCAGCTCTTCCGCCAGGCTGGCCTTAACCCGAATGTGGGCCCCTCAACGTGGGCACAGTTCCTCGCTGACTGCAAGGCGCTGAAGGCGCACGGCATCACGCCGTTCGGGATGGGTAACAAGGATGGCTACTTCGGAGCGTGGATGTTCGGGATCTACGCCAAGCAGGAGCTTGACTCGCTTGCGCAGCTCACCGGAGGCGTTTCGAACACCGGATCGGCTCAGGCAACCCTGGTGCAGAAGCTCACGTCCATGTACACGATGATCCAGGCGCTCATCAAGAACGGGTATGTCAACAGCAATGTTGCATCGATCACGCTGGACCAGGGCTTCCAGCTGTTCCCCCAGAAGAAGGCGGCCATGTCGTTCACGACGGACGGCAACGTGCTCGCCTGGGCAAAGACGATAGGCGATTCCAATATCGGCGTTACCAGGCCACCAATCTGGGGAACCGGCAGCCTCGCGAACACCTACGATACGACGCAATCCTCGGATGAGTTCATCACCTCATGGTCACCGGTCAAGAAAGCGGACGCCGCGTTCCTGGCCTGGCTGCACCAGCCAAGCAACATGATTGCGCTGAACAAGGAAACCGGCGCGTTCCCGGCGGATAACCGGTTCCCTGTCACGGACATTTCTAACCCGCTCGCAAAAGAGCTCTACAAGCTCGACACCACGGGTAAGTCCATCTGGCTTGAAAATTACATTCCACCGCAGATCGATTCGGATGCCGATCTCCCTGCTGGCGAGCTGGTGATCTCCGGTTCGGGTTCGCCGTCCGCTGCCGCACAGATCTGGGTGACGCAACTACGAGAGTGGCGGGCTCAGCAGTTGACCCAGTACCAGCAGTACAAGGCGTGGTCAGCCACCCTGGGCAGCTAGAGCTTGCGGTCCAGCGGGGCCTGAACAGAAGCCTCCGCTGGACCGCAAGGGACAGGTAATGTGCGGATGACGACGGGTCCTGAGCTGGGTTCACAATCGCAAAGGGTGAATTGGATGGGCACACGAAGGGCCGCAGCCAGCGGCAGGAATGCAATGCTCGCTGGCGAGACCTCCCGCGGCCTGCGGTTGGCCGGCGTCCCGCACCCATGACGGTTGCCCCAGCTCAGGACCGCTCGGCGACTGATCGTGCGGTGCGGCGAACCAGGCACACCCCGTGGCGCCGCCGCGAGCTCTGGCCCATCGCCTACGCACTGCCAGCGGTCGCCGCCGTGGCCTTGGTCTTCCTCTACTCCTTTGTGGAAGTGGTGCGCTATAGCCTCTATTCGGGCAGCATTGGCAGCCTGACCTATGTAGGTTTCGCCAACTACGGCGCGCTCTTCCAGGATCCCGTCTTCACAACCTCGCTTTTCAACAACCTGAAGCTTCTTTCCATAGTCCCTATAGTGACCGTGCTCGCCCTGGCCGTAGCGCTTGTCATCAACACCGGGGTGCGAGGCTGGCGCCTGTACCGCATCTTCATCTTCTTCCCTTACGTACTCCCGGCCACAGCGATGGGCCTCGCATTCTCTTTCATTCTCCAGGGCAGCGGCACCCTTAATACGCTGTTGCAGGATGCGCACCTGGGCTTCCTCGCGCACGATTGGCTAGGGTCTCCCAAGTGGGTTATCTTCAGCATTGCCGGTGTCATCATTTGGCAACAGCTCGGCTTCGGCGTCGTGATCTTCAGCGCGGCACTGCTCGCCGTTCCAGCCGAACTCATCCAGGCGGCTCAGATCGACGGGGCATCATGGTGGGTCATTCAGCGAAGAATCATGATTCCCCAGATCCGCCGGATCATCCAGTTCTTCATGATCATCATGGCAATCACGGCACTGTCGTCGGTCTTCACTTATGTCTACGTCCTGACCGGGGGTGGACCGGCGTATTCATCGAGTGTCATGGAGTTCTACATCTATCAGGACGGCTTCGAAAACGGGGCGATCGGCATAGCGTCTGCAGCGGCTGTGGTCCTCCTTGGGATCGCCAGCATTCTCATCGTGCTTTACCTCTGGGTACGCACCCGGACGATGCGGGAAAGTCACCAGTGAAGATATTCAGCACTGCGCTGCGCCAAGTGCTGCTCATAGCACTGGTGGTTATATCTCTTTATCCCATGTGGTTCATGATCAGCACAGCACTGAAGACGCCGTCCGCCTATACTCTGGACCCGGTCGGACCGCCCTCTCATCCGACGCTCTCGAACATCGGCGCAGTATTCTCCCAGTGGCCATTCCTAACCTGGACCCGGAACAGCATCATCGCAACGGTGACGTCTGTCTGCGTCGCCACTTTCATCTCCATTCTGGCTTCGTATGCGATCGTATTTGGAAACACCCGCGGACGCGAGACTTTCCTGCGTACCAACATCGCGATGATGGCGATCCCGCCAGTAGCACTTCTCACACCGATGTATGCGCTGATGGTGCAGCTTCACCTGATCAATACGCTTCCATCGGTGATCATCTTCTACTGCGGGCTGCTTGTCCCGTTCTCCATTTTCTTCTTTGTCAACTTCTTCCGCGAAATTCCACACGAACTGGTTGAGGCGGCCTATATCGATGGTGCACGCCCCTCGCGTGTCCTCCTCCGGGTGATCATTCCGCTATCGGGTGCAATCACGTTCACGCTGGTAATCGTCAATGCGATCTTTGTATGGAATGAGCTACTGATCGCGCTGGTGTTCCTGCAGAGCAATGGCTCCCGGACCCTCATGGCCGGCGTCGCTCTCTACCAGGGTAGGTACATCACCAACGAGCCGCTCATTATGGCAGCTGCGTTTCTGTCGTTGCTCCCCCTGGCGGTGCTGTACGTATTCGGGCAGCGTTTCTTCGTCCGTGGGATGACCGCCGGAATGGGTCGGTAGCGCCCGAATTGGATGCCGGGAAGCTAGGGTGCGGTCACGGTTGGCTGCGTCCAATCGCCTTTTTGTGCAGACCCGGGCTGAGCAGCCTGCGCACCGACTGGAGGTGACTGAATGAGCAGCAATGCTGGCGAATACGTCTCTCTCTGGCTGGAGGAGGCACTCGCGGAGGAGCAGCTGGATCAGCCATCGGCAGCGGCGGAGCCGGTCCCGGTCCGTGCCGACGTGGTCATCATTGGTGGCGGGTTCACCGGGCTCTGGGCCGCCATCCGGCTCCGCGAGCAGGACGCAAGCCTTGACGTGTGCCTCATCGAAGCCCGTTACTGCGGGTATGGGGCCAGCGGCCGCAACGGCGGCATCGTCGAGGGGAGCTGGGCCAAGCTTCCCACCATGCTCAGGCTTTTTGGGCAGGCGGACGGCATCCGGCTGGCCCAAGCCATCGACGCTGGCCTGGAGGATCTGCGGAGCTTCTGCGCGGCGAACGCCATCGACGCGCAGATCCGCTGCCGCGGTCACCTGTGGCTGGCCACCAACCAGTCGCAACTGGGCTCATGGGACAAGGCCGTGCAGGCAGCCGAGCAGGTGCCGGTGTCGCCGTACAAGCCGATTGATGGTGATGAGGCGCGCCGCCTGTCCGGATCACCGCTCGCGCTCGGCGGAGTGTTCGAGGAACACTCCGCGTCCCTCCAGCCAGCCATGTTGGTGCGCGGCCTGAGGCGGGCTGCGATCGCCCGCGGGGTAAAGATCTATGAGTACACCGCGATGACCGGGGTCGAGGGCACTAGCCCAGTGCTAGTCGCCACCGATCGCGGCAAGATCCGGGCGGAGAAGGTCATCCTGGCGACAAACGCCTGGTCTGCCTCACGTCCCGAACTCAAGCCGTACCTGTTCGTTACCTCCAGCGATATTGTCGCAACTCACCGTGTACCCGAACTCATGGACGCCGACGCGCTCGGCTCGGGCATCGCGCTATCGGACTCGCGGCGTCTCATCTTGTACTGGCGGTCGACTCCTGACGGGCGGCTCGTCTTTGGCAAGGGCGGCGGCTGGATGTCGCGTGGTAACCGTGTTGATGCCCGGTTTACGGGTGAGTCCGCCTTGAGCGGATCGGTCATCAGCCGCATGCGCCGGCTCTATCTCTCGCTGCGGGAGGTCCCGATCGAGTACAGCTGGAACGGCCCGATCGACTATTCGTTAACCGGGCTTCCGTACTTCGGCCCGCTGACCGACGCCAATCCCGCGATCCTGGTAGGAGTGGGCTACTCCGGAAACGGCGTCGTTCCGACGGTGCTGGGCGGGCGCATCCTCGCTAGTCTGGTCCTGGGCCGGGACGATGAGTATGCGTCACTGCCGCTGGTACGCCGGTGGCCGCGCAAGATCCTGCCGGATCCGTTCCGCTCCCTGGGCGCGCCGCTGGTCAAGGCCGCGCTCACCCGCAAGGAGCTGCTGCTGGACGCGGAAGCCGAGCCAGGACGGCTGCTGAACTTGGTCGCGGGGCTCGATCCGACCGCAAGCCCGTCCCAGTCGGACTGATTCAACGGAAGGCGGGGTCACCCACTTGCCGGTCGGGTGAGGGGTGCACACGGCCAGGTGTACGCGGAAGGTGCCGTGTTCGACGAAGAACAGTACGTACAGGCGGCGCGGGATCGATGCCCGCGTCCTTGAGGATCTGCGAGACGGTCGGCGCTGCCACGTGGATGTGGCTGCGCAGAGTTGGCTGAGTAGTGGTTGAGCGACGGCCAAGGCGGGACCTGATCCTTCAAACTCGCAGGTCAGACCCAGTCAAGTGGATCGGGTCCCGTGCGTTGCGGGAGCGGTGATGACCCACTCGCTGCAACGCGTGGCCGTGTCAGGCGGCATACGCGGCACGGGCCTGCATGGACCGCGACTCGACACTGCGCTGTCCTGCTCGGCCTCTGTTCAGGAAGATCGCGTCCAGCCCTGCACCCGGGGACTGAGAGTCCTGGCTGGGGTAGCTGCAGCACTCATTCGGGCGGGCGCTAGATCTGCTGCTGCTCGCCAGTGACAGACCCGGGTCTCTCGCGGGCGGCGGCCAGGCCGTCCTTCTAGCGGAAGGACTCGGCAGTCTCCCGCCACCTCCTCCGATCGAGTCCTAACACCGACCAGCCACCTCATCTGGTGGTGACATTGGCTGGGGCTGGCCGCTGGCGTTGTGGCGGTCCGGGCTTTCCTGGCGGGTGTGGTTCCGGTTAGTGGTGAGGAGGGTGGGCGTGAGCCGCCATATCAGGAAGGCGAGGGCGCCGAGGGGAATGGAGGGCAGGTAGGTGACGGCCCGGTACAGCAGCACTGCGGCCGTCACCTGGGCGCTGCCTGAGGGGCCGGCGCTGGCGGCCAGGAGGCCTGCCAAGCCCAGTTCGGTGATTCCGAGGCCGCCGGGGGTGATGGGAAGGGCGGTGAGCAGGCGGATGAACGCGAATGCCGCGAAGGAAGTCTGCCAGGGGACCTGGGCCTGGGACAGGCCGGTGCCACGCAGGCATGCCAGCAGGACGAGCCACAGGGTGAGGTAACTGGCCGTCGTAGCGGCGGTGATTCGCCATCCCCGGGCGGCGAGCAGAGCGCCGGCCCGATTCCGGAAGCGGGAAAGCGACTCGGCGACACTAGCGGGTGGTGGCCGGCGTGCCAGCCGGCTGGCGATGGCCAGGGGGCGCTGCAGCGCCTGGCCCGCGCGGAGTGCGAAGTCGTGGCTGCGCAGGAGGAGGCCGAGTCCGGTGGCCATGGCCGCGAGCACGGCCAGGCCGGCTGATGCGGCGGTGATCAGGACCGCATCAGGCCGGGTGGCTGTGGCCATGACCAGCAGGGCGAGGACGGGCATGCCCAGGAGGGTGAAGACGTTCCAGATCCCAGTCACCAGGGTGTAGAGGACGTAGTCGGCGGTGGAAAGACCCCAGCTGGAGAGCATGGCCCAGCTGACGCCCATGGCGAGGGCGCCGCCAGCGGGCAGGGTGTTGGCCACCGCGTTGGAGCCGAGGTTGACCGCGGCTGCCTGGCGCAGCCGTATCCAGGGCAGTACCGCACGGATCGTGATCCAGTAGGAGGCCATGCTGGCGGCGGCCGTGGTGGCGATGAGCAGGGAATGCGGCCAGTTCATCGTGTGGATGCTGGCCCATACGCTGCGGTAAGAGGCGATATGCGGGATGGCGATCCCGAAGACGGCCGCGATGAGAGCGGCTGACACCGCGGTGCGCAGTATGTTGCGGCCGCGCCGGGGCCGGGGTTCGATGACGGGACTAGATTCCGTGTCGGGGGGCACGGCGATCGTGGGCTCTCTCGTCCGTGGCTCGGTACTCCCCGTCCTTCCGGTAACGGCAACTCCTTGGCCGGGACGTGGCGGACCCGACTCCGAGCTCATGTAAGGGCGAGGAAGATGGGACTTCCGGCGGCTTAGGGAAGACATCGATCAGCCGGGTAGTCGTCGAGACCCGCAGCGCCTGCCGCTGCCGAGCGGCTTGCAGCAGTCACCCGGGCGTGCTTGCGCCCGCGCAAGCGGCTGCCAGGCTGCTGGAGTCGATGAACTCCAGGGGCCGCCAGATCAACGGTGATCTCCGGGCTGCCGGCCGCGACCACCGCGCGCGGTCGCGAGGCTCACGGCATCTGCGACATCAAGCTCCCCGGGCAACGCCACAGCAACGAGACCGCCGCATGGGCGGGTAATCAGATCCACATTGAACATAGCGGGCGCCTTCCTGCATCAGCAGCAAGGCGAGGGCTTGACCCAGCGGCTAGTTCACCGAACTTCCACCATAGACACTACGTGGGATACGCGCCTCTGTCCCGTCTTGTGCGGCAACGGGTGCGCCCAGAGAGCAGGAGGTGATCGTCCAGCGGTCAGGACTGGTCGGGAGCTCGTCGTCGGCTGCTGGTGGAAGTCTGGTCCGGGATCAGGATCCAGGCTCCGACACTCGGCTCAATCACACAAAGTGGCTGGTGGTGTCCCCTCTTCGGAAGCGCCACCCGGGCCAGATGACAGACGCCGATAACCGAAGCCGGGTCAGTTGGCGGCACCCGTGGTTGGGGCGCCGTTCAGTGCTGTGATCGCGGCTGTGCTGGCCGGCTGGCTGGCGGGCAGGGCGGCGGGCGTGGGTGGCGGCAGGGTGGTGGCCTCGTCCTCAGCGTCTGCGGGTGTGCGGGCTGGGGTGGTGCGCAGGGCGGCGCGGTCGAAGAAGCGCAGCAGTTCCACCGGGAACGGCATGACCAGAGTGCTGTTCTTCTCGGCGGCGACCTCGACGACGGTCTGCAGCAGCCGCAGTTGCAGGGCGGCCGGGTCGGCGGCCATGACCGAGGCGGCCTCGGCCAGCTTCTTGGAGGCCTGGTACTCCCCGTCCGCGGAGATGATCCGGGCCCGGCGCTCACGCTCGGCTTCGGCCTGCCGGGACATCGAGCGTTTCATCGATTCGGGCAAGGAGATGTCCTTGACCTCCACGCGCTCCACCCGGACGCCCCACGGGCCCTCGGTGGGGGCGTCGATCACGTCCTTGAGCTCGGCGTTGACGTGTTCCCGCTCGGACAGCAACTGGTCCATGCTGCTGCGCCCGGTCACCGCCCGCAGCGAGGTCTGGGCGACCTGGGAGACGGCGAAGTGGTAGTTCTGCACGTTGATGAGGGCCTTGAGCGGGTCCACGACCCGGTAGTACACAACCGCGTCCACCTTCAGGGAGACGTTGTCCCGGGTGATGGTCTCCTGGGCGGGCACGTTCGCCACCACGATCTGCATGTTGACTTTGGTGAGCCGGCTGGTGAACGGGTTGACCCAGATCAGGCCCGGCTTGCGCACACCGGGCAGAGCCTGCCCGAAGCGGAACACGATGCCTTGCTCGTACTGACGAATGATCCTGAAGCCGAACACATCGGCCATCCCAACCCCCGGCACGAAGCCTGCGCGCCGGGTATATACGGCCCGCGGACGGCGTCAGCGTGACTGCCAGCGTTCGAAATGCCCACGGCCTAAACTCCATCATCACACAGCCCAGGCGCCTGTTCGCCATGTCCTTACAGCGGCTCGATGGCCCAACCCCAGCCCTGGTCGTCATCCCAAACCGCGCGGACCACGGCGGCCTGGGCCGTGTCGGACAGCTGGGCTACGGCCCGGATCAGCTGGCGGTGGAAGTCCTCGGGCGTGTGTTTGCCCTCATGCGAGACGACGGCAACCAGCGTCACGGCTGATTGCTCACCGCCGCTCAGCCGGACCGTGATAGTGCCGGTGTAGTCACGGCTCGACGGCCGCGATGGCCTCGGCGCGGACAAGCTCGCTGTCATCATCCTTGGCCACCCACACATCAGGCGCGGCCATGCACCTCACCTCCCGCGCTCAATTGTCATGCCACCCCCACAGTGGCATATCTGCGCCGGGCCGGACTGTGCTGGTGAAATCCGGCAGGCCCGGACGCGCAGCCAGGCCAGCTCAGTACTCGAGTTCCGGCCGCAGTGTGCCGCCGACGGTGTGCAGGTGCCGCAGGACCTGTCCGTAGGAGGCGAAGAAGCCGGTCTCGTGGTAGGTGATGCCGTGCTGCTCGCAGAACGCACGCACCGGTTCCTGGGCCTGCCGCAGGCTGGGCCGTGGCATGGAGGGGAACAGATGATGTTCGATCTGGTAGTTGAGGCCGCCGAGAGCGAAGTCGGTGAGCCACCCGCCGCGGATGTTCCGTGAGGTGATGACCTGGCGGCGCAAGAAGTCGGACTGCTCGTCCTCGCTCGGCACCGGCATGCCCTTGTGGTTGGGCGCGAACGAACAGCCCAGGTAGACCCCGAACAAGCCCTGCTGGACGAGCACGAAGACCACCGCCTGTACCGGGGCCAGCACCAGGAACACGGCGGCCAGGTAGCCAACGATGTGCACGACGAGCAGCGCGCCGTCCACCAGCTTGACCGCCGGACTACCGCGGCGGCCCACCAGGGTCCGGACCCCGGCAGCATGCAGGTGGAAGCCTTCCAGCAGCAGCATCGGGAAGAACAGCCAGGCCTGATAGCCGGCCAGCCAGCTGCCGAGGCCATGCCGGGCCCGGGCCTGGTCCTGGGTGAAGGCGATGGCCCGGCCGCCGATGTCCGGATCGCGGCCGGGCTGGTTGGGGTGGGCGTGGTGCCGGTTGTGCTTGGCCGTCCACCAGCCGTAGCTGAGCCCGATCAGCAGGTTGCCGTGGATGCGGCCGATCAGGTCGTTGGTGCGCTTGGACCCGGAGATCTGGCGGTGCCCAGCGTCATGCCCGATGAACCCGCTCTGGGTGAACATCACCGCCAGGAAGACCGCCACCAGCAGCTGCCACCAGGACCGCCCGAGCAGGAAGAACACGGCCCACCCGGCGGCCAGCAGGAGCAGGTTGACGCCGATCTTGGCGCTGTAATAGGCCGGCCGCCGGCGCAGCAGCCCGGCGGCCCGCACGCTGCGCGAGAGGTGCGCGTAGTCACTGCCGGGGCCAGTGAGCGCCGGGTCCCGGGCAACTACCTGAGGACGTTCTGCTAGTGGACTTGCCGCGTCAACGGTCAACCTCGTCCTCCTGCAGCGAGCGCGCGGCTGGTGCTCAGCCGCGCGGAGTAAGTAACGCCGCAGGGTCCGGGCGGCTAGGTGCTAGGACAGGTAGGTGGCAGGCCGCGCACTCGCGCGCGGGCCTGCCGCCTGCATCACATCAGACTGCGTGGACCTGGTCCGCCTGCGGGCCCTTCGGGCCCTGGCGGGTGGTGTACTCCACCTTCTGGTTCTCTTCCAGGGTGCGGTAGCCGCCCATGTCGATCGCCGAGTGGTGCACGAAGACGTCGGCGGTGCCGTCGTCTGGGGCGATGAAACCGAAGCCCTTATCGGGGTTGAACCACTTCACAGTTCCCTGTGCCATCTGCTTGTCTCCTAAGACGAGCCATGATCCGTGCCCTTCGCACGGACCAGCTGCTGGTTGCCCGCCACTGGAGAGGAATCCCACGGCCAGGCGCCCATTGCCGAAAATGCGGGCGCCTTCACGAACGCAAACGTCGACAACAACTTTATATTGAACGCCAATTCGTGGCCGGTGCATTCCCGTCGCGTGGCGCCCCTCCCGGCATCCGGGCCAGGGGAGCGCCGCGGGCCTTGATCGCTATCGCCTGCGGCGGCCCCGGTAGCCGGCCGACATGGCCACCGCGCCGTGGCCGGTAGCTGGGCTGGCCGTCAGTGTCGCCGCGGCGGTCGGCCGCTCGGCTGGGGCGACCCGGGCGGCGGGCGGGCCGGCGAGAGAACGCAGCAGCGCAGAGCCAGGGCTGACGCTCGTGGCCAGCGGGCTCACTCCCGCGCGGCGCATCAGCCCACGTACGTCGGCGGCCTGGGCCGGGCTGTGCAGGGTGATGACCACACCGCCGGCGCCGGCCCGTGCCGTCCGGCCGGACCGGTGCAGGTACGCCTTGTGCTCGGCGGGCGGATCCGCGTGGATAACCAGGCCGATGCCGTCCACGTGGATGCCGCGCGCAGCGATGTCCGTGGCCACCAGGACCCGGGCCGCCCCGGACGCGAACGAGGCGAGGTTCCGTTCCCGGGCACCCTGCCCGAGGTCGCCGTGCAGGGGGACCGCGGAGATCCCGGCGTTGGCCAGCTGGGTGGCGAGCTTGTGGGCGCCGTGCTTGGTGCGGGTGAACACCAGCGACCGCTGGCTGCCGCCGGCCAGCGCGGCGGTCACGCCCACCCGGTCCTCGGGCGCGACGGTGAGCAGGTGATGGACCATGGCGCCGGGCGCGGTCGTGGCCGAGTCCACCGAATGCACCGCCGGGTCGCTCAGGAACCGGCGTACCAGGACATCCACCGCGTTGTCCAAGGTGGCGGAGAACAGCATCCGCTGGCCGTCCGCAGGGGTGGCTGCCAGCAGCCGCCGCACCACAGGCAGGAAGCCGAGGTCAGCCATGTGGTCCGCCTCGTCCAGCACGCTGATCTCTACATCGCCGAGGTGACAGTGCCCCTGCTCGATGAGGTCGGCCAGCCGCCCGGGACAGGCCACCACGATGTCCACCCGGTTGTGCAGCGCCGCAACCTGGGCATTCTGCCCGGTGCCGCCGAAAATGGTGGCTACTGTCAGGTCCATCGCCTGGGCTAGCGGCACCAGCACGGCCTGGACCTGGCTGGCCAGTTCCCGGGTGGGCACCAGGACCAGGCCACGCGGGCGGCCCGCGCTGGTGAAGCCGCTGGCCAGCCTGGCGACCAGCGGAATCGAGAACGCCAGGGTCTTACCGGAACCGGTCCGGCCACGGCCCAGGATGTCCCGCCCAGCCAGCGCATCCGGCAGCGTAGCCGCCTGGATCGGGAACGGCACCGTGACCCCGTCTCCGGCCAGCACGCCGACCAGTGACCCGGGAACGCCAAGGTCGGCGAAGCTCGCGTGCAGCGTGGTCACCGGGGCCAAGGTGCGAGCGGGACGCGCGGGCGGATCCAGGCCTCGTCTGGCCGCGGCGGCGCCGCGCGGGCAAGCGAATTTTCGCTGGGTGCAGTAGTCAAAGACATCTCTTCCGGATCTGGGTGGCCGCTTCTTGATAGGCCACCACATGAGATCCGTGGAAACCAGTTCGCTCACCGAGCGAGGTACGACCGGCGCGCCCTGATGGCGCCGCCTCACGATATGCCGTGTACCGACAGCGTAGCGTACGCCGTGGCGACGCCGCGGCTCAGCCCGGCTCTGAGCCGGTGCGCCCGCGGGCCGGCGGACGCATGCCGCGGTTCGGTTTTCCGGCTCGATCAGCCAGACTGACATGCAGGACCACCGGCCCGGCGCTGCGGCCACGCACCTGACAGTGCGCCCTCGCCTGGCTCGTGGGTAACCGGCCCGAGGGGAGGTGCCATGGAGTTCCTGCAGCCGCAGACGTGGGCGGAAGCCCTGCAGCTGAAGGCGGCGTACCCGCACGCGGTGCCCATCCAGGGCGGCACGGACGTCATGGTCGAGCTGAACTTCGACCGGTACCGGCCGGAATACCTCCTCGACCTGACCCGGGTGGGGGCGCTGGCCGAGTGGGCCCCGGACAACGGGCGTGTCTGGCTCGGCGCCGGGGTGACCTACACGAGAGTCCAGACCGAGCTGGGCGGCTGGCTGCCGGGGCTGGCCATGGCATCCCGCACCGTCGGGTCACCGCAGATCCGCAACCGGGGGACGGTCGGCGGCAACCTGGGGGCCGCGTCCCCGGCGGGCGATGCGCATCCCGCCGCTGCTGGCCGCGTGCGCCCGGGTGGAGGCCGAGTCGGTGCGCGGCACCCGGCTGATCCCGGCGGACGAGTTCTACACCGGGGTGAAGCGCAACGCGCTGGAACCGGATGAGCTGATCAAAGGGGTACTGGTCAGCCCGCCAGCCGGCCCGCAGCAGTTCTGCAAGATCGGCACGCGCAACGCGATGGTCATCGCGGTGGCCGCGTTCAGCCTCGCGCTGCACCCAGATCGCCAGGCGGTCGGCACCGGTATCGGGTCGGCCGCCCCTACCCCGCGGCGCGCGCTGGCCGCCGAAGAGTTCCTGGCCCAGGCGCTGGCCGCGGACGGGCTGTGGGAATCCCGCGGTGATCTGCCCGAGTCCACCAGCCGCCGGTTCGCAGATCTGGTCGCCGAGGCGGCCGCGCCGATCGACGATGTCCGGGGCAGCGCGCGGTACCGGGTGCACGCCCTGTCGGTGCTGGCCCGGCGCGCGCTGACCTGGGCGTGGCACGAGTTCCGGAGGGCGTGAGGTATGCGGATCACCTGCACCGTCAACGGCAAGCCCCAGCAGGCCGACGACGTCTGGGAGGGCGAGAGCCTGCTCTACGTGCTGCGCGAGCGGCTGGGCTTCCCCGGCTCGAAGAACGCGTGCGAGCAGGGCGAGTGCGGCTCGTGCACGGTCTACCTGGACGGCGTGCTGGCCTGCGCCTGCCTGGTCGCGGCCGGCCAGGCTCAGGGCCGGGACGTGCGCACCGTGGAGGGCCTGGCCGCGGGCGGCAAGCTGTCCGTGGTGCAGCGCGCGTTCCTCGAGGCGGGCGCGGTGCAGTGCGGTTTCTGCACACCCGGGCTGCTGGTCGCCGCGCACGACCTGATCGAGCGGCAGCCCGCGCCCAGCGACGCCGAGATCCGCGAGGCGCTGGCCGGCAACCTGTGCCGGTGCACTGGGTACGAGAAGATCATGGACGCGGTCCGCCAGGCAGCGGCCCAGCGGTCTGGTGCTGGGGAAGTGACCTGATGACGGCACCGACCGCCCCGGCCCGCCCGGCACCCGGCGTGACCACCCCGGTATCCGGCGGGGTGGGCAGCAGCGTGCGGCCGGCCGGACGGCACGCCCAAGGTCACCGGGGAGTTCGTCTACTCCAGCGACCTGTGGCTGGACGGCATGATCTGGGGTGTCACGCTGCGCAGCCCGCACCCTTACGCCCGGATCCGCTCCATCGAGACCGCCGAGGCGCTGGCCACGCCGGGCGTCTACGCCGTGCTGACCCAGGAGGACGTGCCGGGCCAGAAGTACTACGGGCTGGAGATCAGCGACCAGCCGGTGCTGGCCGTGGATGTCGTGCGCTACCAGGGCGAGCCGGTCGCGCTGGTGGCCGCCGACCACCCGGAGATCGCCCGCCAGGCGGCCAAGCGGATCCGCGTGGACTACGAGGTGTACGAGCCGGTCACCGACGCCCATGAGGCGCTGGGCCACCCGCGGTGGAACCTGGTGCATACCACCCCGGGAAAGGTCACCGAGCTGTCCCGGGAGCGGGCCAAGCTGCACCCGCAGGGCAACCTGGTGCGGCACCTGAAGCTGCGCAAGGGCGACCCGGAGCCGGTCGCCGACGTCGTGGTGATCGGCCATTACCAGATCGGCATGCAGGACCAGGCGTTCCTCGGCCCGGAGTCCGGGCTGGCCGTGCCGTCCGAGGACGGCGGCGTCGAGCTGTACGTCGCCACCCAGTGGCTGCACGTGGACCAGAGGCAGATCTGCTCGGCGCTCGGCCTGCCACCGGACATGGTGCGGCTCACGCTGGCCGGGGTGGGCGGCGCGTTCGGCGGCCGCGAGGACCTGTCCATGCACGTACACGCGTGCCTGCTGGCCCTGCGCACCGGCAAGCCGGTAAAGATGGTCTACAACCGGGAGGAGTCGTTCTTCGGGCACGTGCACCGGCACCCGGCGCTGATGCGCTTCGAGCACGGGGCCGACCGGGACGGCAGGCTCGTCTACGTCAAGGCGCAGATCTACCTGGACGGCGGCGCGTACGCGTCCAGTACGCCGGCGGTGGTGGGGAACGCGGGCACGATGGGCGTCGGCCCGTACGTGGTGCCCAATGTGCACGTCGACGCCTACGGCGCGTACACCAACAACCCGCCGTGCGGGGCCATGCGCGGCTTCGGCTCGGTGCAGGCCGCGTTCGCCCACGAGGCTCAGATGGACAAGCTGGCCGCCGCGCTCGGCCTGGACCCGGTGGAGCTGCGCTGCCGCAACGCGATGAGCCAGGGCGCGGCGGCGCCGACCGGTCAGGTCATCGACAGCCCGGCCCCGGTCGAGGAACTGCTGCGCCGGGTCCAGGCCATGCCGCTTGCCGCCGCCGGCCCGCCCGGACGCTGAGCCTGACCTGCGGGACCTGCCCGGCGGCGTCGGCAACACCACCCATGGCGAAGGCGTGGTGCGTGGCGTCGGTTACGCGGTGGCGTACAAGAACGTCGGGTTCTCCGAGGGTTTCGACGACTACTCCACGGCCCGGGTCCGGCTCGAAGTGCTGTCCGGCGAAGCCGACCGCGACCGTACACACCGCGTCAGCCGAGGTCGGCCAGGGACTGGTCACCGTCGAGCAGCAGATCGTGCGCACCGAGCTGGGCGTCGACCAGGTCATCGTCGGCGCCCAAGGACACCCAGGTGGGCAGCGGCGGGTCGTCGTCCGCCTCCCGGCAGACCTATGTCACCGGCGGCGCGGTCAAGGCCGCGTGCGAGCGGGTGCGCGACAGTGCGCTGGCCGTCATCCAGCGGCGGCTCGGCCGCACCGTGCCGGACCTGCGGCTGGACGGCGGCAAGGTGGTCTCGGCGGCCGCGGGCATCCTGGGCGACCTGGCCAGCCTGCTCGGTGACGAGGTCATCGAGGAGACCGTGGAATGGCGGCACCGGCCGACCAAGGCGGTCGACCCGGAGACCGGGCAGGGCTTTGCGCACGTGCAGTACGCGTTCGCCGCGCACCGCGCGGTCGTGGACGTGGACACCGAACTCGGCCTGGTCAAGGTGGTCGCGCTGGACTGCGTCCAGGACGTGGGCAAGGCCATCAACCCGCAGGCGGTGCTCGGCCAGATCCAGGGCGGCTCGGCGCAGGGGCTGGGGCTGGCCGTGATGGAGGAAATCCAGATCTCCGCCGGCAAGATCAGGAATCCGTCGTTCACCGACTACCTGATCCCCACCATTCTCGACATCCCCCCGATGCGGATCGAGGTGCTCGAGTATCCCGACCCGCACGCGCCCTACGGGCGTGCGCGGGGTCGGCGAGCCGCCGACGATCTCCTCCGGCCCAGCCATCGTGGCCGCCATCCGCGCCGCCACCGGACTGCCGCTGAACCAGGTGCCGGTGCGCCCGGAGCACATCACCGGCACCTGAGCAGCTACGCGGCCGTCTGGGCAGCAGTATCTGGCCTAGCGGGGTTCCAGCTGGGCACCGATCCGCCCGGCTGGACGGAGAAGTCAAATTGCACGAGCTTCGCGATACCCCGGCGGTTCACGTAGCGGTAGGCCATCTTCCGGTAGGACGGCTGACCGTCGTGCGTCTGGATACCCCGCAAGCGCACCGTGACCGGATAGGTGGTTGGGTGCCAGCCCGATATGGGACCTGGCTGGGGCCAGTAGATGTCGAGCTCGCCGCTCGCGGACGCGTTGCGGCTCCCCCAGTGCCGCCAGGCCAATCGCCGGGCAACGGGCGCTCCGCCCATGCCAACGTAGATGACCTGCGGGCGCTGAATCATCCCGGACCAGCCGGTTACGTTCGCCTGCACCCGCACCTGGACGGGGGCCGAACTGGGCGGCCTGGCCGCGGCCGGGTGAGCGCTCTGGCCGGGCGTAGCGCACGCCACCAGGCCGCCCGTCGCAGCGGTCGCTGCGATGATGCCCAGGACTCTGGCTGCGCCGCTCACCTAAGATCCGTTCCCCGGTTGCCTTAAGGACACGCCCTGATGGAGCGGAAGGCAAGGGCCGGAAGGCACCCGCGCCCGGGCTCGTCAGGGTCCTGGCGGGAAATGGCTGCGGATCTTCGGGGCGTAGAACACTGGCCACGGCTGGTCCTGCTTTGCGGACGTGTAGTCCTTATCCAGCGTGACAAGGAGATAGACCAGTTCGCTGCGGACGGGCTTGACGCCGAGCAGGACCGGCAGTTCCGAAAGGTTGATCAGCCAGTCCGCGTACCAGCTGGCCCAGTCGTCGTCGGCTCCATCCACGATCCGGAAAACCCGGTGGTGAGTCTCCGAGACCTCCTGCAGGAGGTCACTGATCTGTCCTTCGGTGCGATCCATCCGTCCCCCCGGCGCCGATCCGTCAGCCAGCCCTACCCATCCCAGCACAGCCTGGCCCGACCCACCGGGGCGGGCCAGGCTGTTACGGAACTACTGGGGTGCGGCGTTGATCAGCGCGTCGTGGAAGGACGCGGATGTTACCCGTCAGAGCGGGCGGACGTTCTCCGCCTGCGGTCCCTTTTGCCCCTGGGTCGTGTCGAATTCGACCTTCTGGTTCTCATCCAGCGACCGGTAGCCGGTGGTGGCGATCGCCGAGAAGTGGACGAACACGTCCGCCGTCCCGTCATCGGGAGCGATGAAACCAAAGCCCTTGTCCGCGTTGAACCACTTCACTGTGCCTGTTGCCATCAGTTCTAATCCTTCGTCGAAGGCCGCGGCGCGAAGTTGCCGGGGCCACGGAGCAACTGTAGCTCAGCACGCGCGTGCTTCTCTCCCGCCTTTGCACTGTCGGCCACAATCGACTGCCGCCAGCGGGCTAGGACGGGCGGTAACCGGCCAGGCTCAGCATCCGGCGCAGTTCCTCGACGGTCCGCGCATCGATGTCCTTACCGGGTGGCTCAATGACTTCCTGCACCGACCCGATTTCGATCGCCACCTTGCCGTCGTGGCGCGCCGTGACCGTGCCTACCGCCTCCAGCAGCGACCGCGCCGCCCGCCACTCGATGTTGTGGCTCAGCGGGTGGGCGAAGATCTGGCGCAGCGTGTCCCGGTGACGGTTGTCCAAGTGCGGTGAGTCAGCCCCAGCTGTCATCGTGTGCCTCCCGCTCCGCAGCCTATGCCCGGCCAGCTATGGACCGGGCGTTCCCCCCGGCAACACCAAACCCGGTGCATATTGAACGCCAGTACCCGCTGGCCGCCGCCGGCCCAGCCGCCGTCCGCCAGTGGGGTGCCGGGCCCCTAGACCGGGGTGCCGGCCAGCAGGGCCGGGCTTTGCGGATCCGGGTGTCCAGGTCGGTGAGGAACCCGTCCAGGGCATCCCGCTTGGCCTGGACCGTGGCCCGCAGGTCTTCGGCCAGGGTGAGGCATTCCCGGGTCAGCTGGCGGCGCTGGTCCTCGCTGGTCCGCTCGTCGTGGTAGCTGAGCCGGATCTCGGCGATCCGGTCCTCGTTGCGCAGCACGACGGCGATCTCGTCCAGGTTGAGGCCGAGCAGGGTCTGCAGTTCCCGGATGCGGGCCACCCGGGCCAGGTCGTCTGCGGAGTAGCGGCGCAGCCCACCCGGCGTGGTGCAGGCCGGTACCAGCAAGCCGATCTGCTGGTAGTAGCGCAGCGCGCGCTCGGACACGCCGGCCTGCGCGGCAGCGGCGCCGATGCCCAGCAGTTCCCCGCTGGCTGTTTCCGTGCGCGTCATTGCTTCACCTCTCCCTGGACGGGCGGCTGGTCCCCCCGCTGCCCGGTTGCGCCTGGGCCGCGGCGGTGGCCAGCTGCCCATTGACCGGGACGTCCACATCGGCGGACGCGACCGGCTCCAGCCCGGCGAGCCCACCGATCTCGGCCGCGCCATCGGCCAGTTCGTCGGCGACCGGCTCGGGCGCGTGCAGGTAGCGCTGGCCGCGGACCGCGGAGGCCACGATCGCGATGACGGTCGCGATGGCCGCGAACGTGAACGCCAGGTGCAGGCCGCTGGCGAACGGCTGCTCGATCAGCTTGGGGAAGAACGTGCGTCCGGTGACATACGCCCGCTGGCTGGGGCTCAGGTGCTGCAGGGCCCCGGTCGGCCCGAGCAGTTCCTTGATCGGGTTGTAGCCGAGGAAGGCCGAGAACAGGCTGCCGATCGGCGGCTCGCTGGCCACCAGGTGCGCGTCTGGCGCGGGCACGCCCGCGTTGACCAGCCCGCGGTACAGGTGCGACGGCAGGTTGTGTGCCAGCCCCAGCGTGACGATGGTGAAGAATAGGCCCATGGACAGCACGGTGGCCGAGTTCTGGAACGTGTTCAGCATGCCCGCGCCCGCGCCGCGCTGCTCCGGCGGCAGGCTGTTCATGACCGCGGCCTGGTTCGGCGAGAAGAACAGCCCCATGCCCACCGCGAACAGGAAGATCAGCACGGCGAACCAGATGTAGCTGAAGTTGATCGGCAGCAGTTCCAGCAGCAGGAAGCTGACCCCCGAGACAATCAGGCCTGTGGTCGCGAACAGCCGGGCCCCGTAGCGGTCGGACAGCGTCTCGGCCGAGGAATGAGCCGCTCACCGCCGCGATGCCGTTGATGCCCATGGCCTTGCCCCGCTCGTCGGGCGGGAACGCGTCGGTCAGGATGGCGGTGGAGTTGGCGAACAGGAACGCGCCGCCGACGCCCTCGGTGGTGTGCAGTTGGGCCGATGCCAACGTCGGGCGCAGCGCTCTCGAGGCGCTACGGCTTACGGGCCACCCCGGCCCACAGGGCCAGCGTCCCGTTCGGCTGGACACCCGGCCGCCACTGCTGGACCTGGACCAGCCCGGGCTCGACCAGTTCCAGCCCGGTGAAGAACCGCATGACCTGGTCGTAGCTGCGCCCGGTGTACTGCTGGTAGCTGAGCTGGTTGACCCGGGTCTGCAGGTCACTCACCTTGTCCGGCTCGATGTCCGAGGCGGGGTGCGAGATGGCCAGGTAGCTGCCTAGATCCGCGCATGGTGCGCGATGCTGGTGTCGAAGGCCGCAGGTTCAGCGTCCAACCGGCCTCGCCCCATCTCGTCCGCGGCGCGTCGCTCCTGACGACCGACAGGCTACGGCAATCTGATGATCAAGCGAGCCGGGGGCCATCGGGCAACGGGGTTCGGCTCGGCGTAGGTTAGGCGGACACGTCCCGGTAAAGGAGAGCGACCGCGCTGACTGGCTCCGACTCGGTCACCGTGGTCGAGGCGGATGTCCGCGATCCGGACAGCATCCTGGGCGACCCGGATGTGACCCGGCTGATCGATTTCAGCCAGCCGGTCGCGGTGCTGTTCGTCGCGGTGCTGCACGGCATCCCGGACGAAGCCGGCCCGGCGGGCATCGTGCGCGCGGTCGGCGAGCGCATGTCGCCGGGCAGCTACCTGATCCTGTCCCATCTGACCAGCGAGGGCCAGCCGCCGGAGATCGTCGCGGAGAAGGAAGCCGTCTTCGCCCGGTCGAACGCGCCCGTCTCGTACCGCAGCCGGGACCAGATCCTGCGCATGTTCGACGGCTTCGACCTGGTCGAGCCGGGCCTGACCGCGGTGACGCAATGGCGTGGAGACGCGCTGGACGAGAAGCTGGACGCCGCCGGTCAGTGGTGGCTGGGCGGCGTCGGCCGGAAAGCCTGACCGGCCGCGGCGACGATGAACGCGCCGATCTCCGCCTGGTAGCCCAGCCGGTCGTACCGGCCGGTCGGCCCGGTGTGCCCGGCCGTGCCCAGCTCGGCCCGGAACAGTACCCGGGCCTGCCCGTCCCCGGTGGCCCGGAGCCTGGCCACCCACTTGGCCGGCTCGTGGATCAGCACCCGCGGGTCGTGCAGGCTGCCGGTGACCAGCAGGTCCGGCCGCTGGCCCGGCGGCACGTTGTCGTACGGACTGTACGAGCGCAGGTAGGCCCGGATCTCCGGGTCCCTGGGGTCGCCCCATTCGTCCCACTCAGTGATGGTGAGCGGGATGGACGGGTCGAGCATGGTGGTCACGCAGTCCACGAACGGCACCTCGGCCACCACGGCACGCCACCGGCCGGGGGCCATCGCGTACACCGCGCCTTGCAGCAGGCCGCCGGCCGACAGGCCGCGGGACACGATCCGGCTGCCGGCCGCCCACCCGTCCGCCGCCAGCATGTCGGCGGCCGCGATGAAGTCGGTGAACGTGTTGCGCTTCCGGGTCAGCCGCCCGTCCAGCCACCAGCGGCGGCCGCCTTCCCCGCCGCCCCGGATGTGCGCCACCGCGTAGCCGAAACCGCGGTCCAGCAGGCTGGGCGTGAGCACCGAGAACTCCGGCCACGAGCACGCCTCGTACGCCCCGTAGCCGTACAGCAGGCACGGTGCGGTCCCATCCTGGCGCAGCCCGCGCCGGTAGGCGATGGTCACCGGGATCATGGCGCCGTCGGGTGCGGCCGCGGCCAGCCGCCGGCTCTCGTACCGGTCCGGGTCATAGCCCGGCACGTCCTGGCGCTTGCGCAGCTCCCACCGCCCGGTGGCCAGGTTAACGTCATGCCAGGCGGGCGGGTCGATGAGCGACTCGGTCCGGACCGACACCGCGGCCACCGCATACTCCTCGTTGACCGCCAGTTCCAGCGCGAACTCCGGGCCCGGCGGCTCGATGAGCCGCTGCGCACCACTCTCCCGGTCCAGCACACGCAACTGCGTCGCCGCGCCGTGCCGCTGCGCCACGACCAGATGGCGGCCGAACACGTGGCAGGACACCAGCCGGGTGTCCGGCGCACCCGCGATGACCTCCGTCCAGGCGTCCCGGCCGGGGGCCCGCACCGGCGCGCGGACCAGCCGGAACTCCGTCGCAACGTCGTTGCTGACCAGATAGAAGTCACCGCCGTCCGGGCCGCGGGCGTGGTCGGCACGGTATTCGACGCCGCGCCGCCGCGGCTCCAGTACGGTGGGCGGCGCGCCCGGGTCCGCGGCGGGCACGGCCAGGGTCTCGGTGGTGTCCCGCGACTCGATCTCGATGAGCAGGTACTCGCCACTGCGGGTGGCCCGGACGGTCAGCTCGAACCGCTGGTCGTCCTCACGGAACACGAGCACGTCCCGGTCCGCGCTGGTGCCGAGCTCGTGCCGCCAGACCTCATGCGGCCGGTACTCCTCGTCGGTCACCACGTAGAGCAGGGACCGGGAATCGGCCGCCCAGGCCAGCCCGTAGTAGGTCCGCTCGATGCGATCCGGCCGGTCCTGGCCGGTCGCCAGGTCGCGGATCCGCAGCTGGTAGACCTCGTCACCGTCGAAGTCCACCGAGTAGGCCAGCAGCCGCCCGTCCGGGCTGACCTCCCGGACGCCGAGCGCGACGTACCCTCCGCTGCACGCCGGGTCGTTGAGCAGGGCATTCTCGTCCAGCAGTACCTGGACCGGGTCATCAGGCCCGGCCGCCCGGCAGAACTGCTCGAATTCCTGGCCCGGGACCGTGCGGGTGCAGTACCAGAACCCGCCGTGCCGCCAGCGCACCGACTCCTCGGCCGCGGCGACCCGCCCGGTCATCTCCCGGCGCAGCTCGTCGCGCAACCCGCGTAGCGGCGCGAGCTGATGCTCGTAGTACTGGCGTTCGGCAGCAAGATATGCGCGCAGGGCGGGAAGCCGCGCGTCCCGCATCCAGGCGTACGGATCGTCCGCGCCCGGCGTAGCCGGCGCGACTGGGGGCAACGACAAACTTTCCTGCATAACGCCAATCCCCGCATCCTGTGCCCGACCAGCTCGCGGAGTTCGCCCGCCGGGAGCTGGTAGGAGGTGTTGCCGTCCCGGCCGGTCACCGTGAC
The DNA here is from genome assembly GCA_963834705.1 of uncultured Actinomycetes bacterium. GTDB lineage: Bacteria > Actinomycetota > Actinomycetes > Streptosporangiales > Streptosporangiaceae > RYN-230. The sequence continues at coordinate 126,603 of CAWICV010000007.1, read as the reverse complement.
CGACTCGAGCAGGCTGTTCAACACGGCTTCCTCGGTGGCCTCGCTGACCGCGGCGAAGTAGTCGTCGAGAGCGCGGCCGGATACCGGCGGCCTGGCCGGTGTGGCGCCGCGCGGGCAGCGCAGCCCGGTGGCCAGGGCCAGGAAGATTTCGCCGCTGCCGTGGCTGGCTGTGCTGCCCGTCCGGGCCAGGCCGAGACCGGCCCGCCGGGCCAGCCGCTGGCAGGCCGCGCCGTCCAGTGGGCCGTCGGTGATGACCACCACGATGCACGAGCCGGCCGGGTCCGGCTGGGGTGCGCCGGCGGCCGGGTCGGGCAGCAACTGGCCGGCCGGCACTCCGGCTACGGTGAGCCGGTCCCGGCCGCCGAAGTTGGTCAGCGTGAGCACGCCGACCGTGGCCCCGCTGGGCAGCACCCGGGACGCGGTGCCGATGCCGCCCTTGTAGCCGAGGCAGCTCATCCCGGTGCCCGCGCCGATCGCGCCTTCGGCCGCTGTGCTGCCCACCGACGCGCGCGCCGCGGCCAGTGCCTCCCCGACGTCGGCCGCGGACACCTGCATCCGGCGGGCGTCGCTGAGGAAGCTGTCGTCGCATTCGGCCACGATCGGGATGATCACGTCCTCGGTGCCGATGGCCGGCTGTTCCGCGATGAGCAGTTCGCAGGCCGCGTCGTACACCCGGCCCAGCTGCATGGTCGAGGTGAGGAACACCGGGCTCTCGGCCAGGCCCCACTCCTGGGCGGTGAGCAGGCCAGTGCACTCGCCGGCCCCGTTGAGCACCGCCCCGCCGGCCGGCACCGGCGCGCTGAACAGGTCGCCGCCGGGATCCAGCACGGTGACGCCGGTCCGGGCGACACCCCGGCCGGTGGGCGGCGGGGGCTCGTCGCGCCACACGGTGGCGTGGCCCAGGCCCACCCCGGGCACGTCCAGCACCGATCCGGTCGGGCCTGCTGGCAGCAGCCCAACGCTGATGCCAAGATCGGTGACACGCGGCATCCCGTGATGGTAACGCCGGCCCGGATTGTGGGGAGTGAGCGGGTGAGCATGCCGGTCCCGGTCGTCTGGAGTGCGGACTGCGTGCGGCACGAGCCAGTTGACGAAGTATGGCTAGGCGTCCCCGACCCGGGCACCGAGGTGCCGGACCGGGCGCTGCTGCTGCGGGCTGCGCTGGAAGCGGCGGGCGCCCCGGTGCTGGATGCCCGCCCGCACGATGACACGATCCTGCGCACCGTGCATGATCCCCGGCTCGTCGATCACCTGGCCGGGGTGTGGGCCGAGTGGGATCAGGCCGGGCTGCCCGCCGACTACGGCCGGAACCGGGTCGTGCCGTACCTGTTCCCCACCGAAGGGCTGCTGGCCGGGCTGCCGCCCCGGATGCCGCCGGCCGTGCACGCCCGGGCCGGGCTGTTCTGCTACGACACGATGACGCTGGTCGGGCCGGGCAGCTGGGCAGCGATCCGTGGCGCGGTGGATGCCGCGCTGACCGCGGCCGACCTGGTCAGCTCGGGCGCCCGGCTGGCCTATGCGCTGTGCCGGCCGCCCGGGCACCACGTGACCCGCGGCGCGTACGGCGGATCCTGCTACCTGAACAACGCCGCGGTCGCCGCCGAAGCGCTGCGGGCGGCCGGGGCGGCCCAGGTGGCCGTGCTGGACATCGACGCCCATCACGGCAACGGCACCCAGATGATCTTCTATGAGCGGCCCGACGTCTGGTACGGATCGGTGCACGTGGACCCGGGCGCCGGCTGGTTCCCGCACTACGCCGGCTACCCGGACGAGCGCGGCCGGGGTCCGGGCGACGGCTTCAACCGGAACCTGCCACTGGCCCCCGGCACCGGCGACGACGGCTGGCTGGTCGCCGTCGGCTTGCTCTGCGCCGAGGCCCGCGAGCTACGTCCGGACGCGCTGGTGGTGTCGCTGGGCCTGGACGCGGCGGCCGAGGACCCGGAAAGCCCGCTCCAGGTCACCGCGGCCGGTTACCGGGAAGCAGGCCGCCGCATCGCCGCCCTGGCCCCTGCCGTCTTCATCCAGGAAGGCGGCTACCACCTGCCCACCCTCGGCCCGCTGGCCGTAGCTACCCTGGAAGGCGCGGTGGCAGCCATCCCGTAGCTGCTCTGGAAGGCGCTGCCGAGTTCAGGGTCGCCTGGCGACGATCTCCACGAGATTGCCGTCGGGATCGCGCAGCAGGGCGTTGCGGTGCGGCCCAGCGTATCGGGACCCGCCGTCACGCCCCCTGGGCCTCGGTGACCGCGGCCAGCCGCGCGGCTTCCGCGTCGCTCAGCCGCAGGCCAAAGATCCCGGTCAGCGCGGCGGCGAAGCCGGGCTCGTCCAGGTGGCGCTCGGCGGCGGGCTGCCCCGGGCGGGTGGTGCTCAGCCGGCGGCCGGTCAGCCGGCGCAGGCCATCCGGGTCCTTGCGGATGACTACGAGCTGCCGGACGAAGGCTGACTCGGGGTACGTCGAGGTGAAGTGGTTGGCCACCAGCACGTCGGCCGGATACTGCGGCTGGTCGTCGAACTGGTACAAGGTGGCCCAGCCGTCGCCCTGGCGCTCTTGCAGCTGCCAGTAGTGCGCGCCGTCGGCGCGCAGCCGGTAGGTCCAGCCGTACTGGTCGTGTGGCGCGCCGCCGTCGAAAGGCACCGGCTCGATCAGTCCGGTGCCGAAGCCGGTGTCGGCCAGCCAGTCCTGGCCGTCCACCTGGACCCGCAGCACCAGGTGGGACCGGGTGTCATGCGGGCCGCCCACCCGGGCCAGCAGCCGGTCCACCGGGTAGCCGAGCTGGGCCAGCGCGGCCGCCAGCAGTTGCCCGTGCTCGAAGCAGTAGCCGCCGCGGCCGCGGCGGACCAGCTTGTCCGCGATGCTGGGCAGGTCGGTGCGGACACCGCGGCCAAGCATGATGTCGGCGTTCTCGAACGGGATGGCCGATACATGCGCCCGGTGCAGCCCGGTCAGCGTCTCCCCGGTTGGTGTGAGCTGCCTGTTGTAGCCGATCCGCCGCAGATAAGCGGCCAGGTCGAGCTCTTCGGTGGCCCATTCGTCGGGCTGCTTGGTGGCGATCGGCTGCCCCTTCCCCGCGGGCCGGCATCAGCCAGGGCTGAACTCTACCCACAGCTCGCGCAGGTCAGCGGACGCTCTTGATCTGCCAGACGCCGATTGAGGCGGCGATGGCCACCACCGCGGTCGCCCCGAACAGGGCCGGGTAGCCGGCCAGCGAAACGAGCGGAGCTGCGATGACCGCGCCGATGGCGCCCGGGCAGACGATCGCGATGTTGATGATGCCCAGGTCCTTGGCCCGGTCCCGGGCCTTCGGCAGCACCTGGGTGATCAACGCCTGGTTAACCGCGATGTACGCACCGTAGCCAAGCCCGTACAGGAACGCCGCGACCATGGCGGCTGTCCAGGTCTCCTCGAACGCCAGCAGCAGTGCAGCCACCGCCATCAGCAGCCCGGACACGGTGACCATCATCTTGCGGCGGCCCCGCCGGTCCGAGATGATCCCGCCGACGATCGAGGCGAGCACGACGCACCCGGTGTAGATCAGGATCAGGATGAGCAGGCCGTCCGCCGCGGTCTGGCCGGGGAACAGCCGGGTGTAGTGCACCGCGTCGCGCAGGAAGTACAGCAGGTACAGCGTGCCCATGGCGATGGCCAGGCTGGCCAGGAAGCGGGTCAGCCAGGCCCAGCCAAAATCGGGGTACTTCCGCGGGCTGAGCCAGTAGGAAGAGGCCACCCGGCGCCAGGAGAACGGCTGCCGGTCGGCCGGGGCGAGCGGGTAGTCCGGGGTGAAGAACACGAACGGCAGCGCCAGCAGCACCATCAGCACGGCCAGCGTGACATACCCGGCCACCAGATGCTGGCCAAGCACCTCGACCACGAGGATGGTGCCCAGGACCAGGCCGAGGGCAATCGGCATGCCCACCCAGCCGGCCACCGTGGCCCGCTGCCGGACCGGCACGTGGTCCGGGATGGCCGCGCTCAGCGTGGCGTACTCGCCGTTCTGGAAGATGTTGAACAGGAACCACAGCAAGGCCACGCCGAGCACGCTGCCCTGTGCGGCCAGCAGCCCCAGGCAGGCCGCGGCCAGCACGACCATGGCCAGCGTCCAGCGATGCCGCCGGCCGCTGAACCGGCCCAGCCGCCGGCCGTGCGTGGTGCGGTCGGACAGCGCACCCACCACCGGGGTGGCCAGGGCGGCGGAGATGGCGCCGACCCCGGTGACCACGGCCAGGGCCACGATCTTGTGCTGCGGGGTGATGTCCTGCAGCTGCAGTGCCAGCATGACCTGCAACGGCGTCTGGGTCGCCATCCACATGCCCAGGCTGGCCAGGGTAAGGCCGACGATCCAGCGGTACTGCACATGCTGGGTCGGTTCGGCCAGGGCAAGCGACTGGACGTCCTCCTGGCCGATCGTCTGATCGCTCATGGCTGGATCATGACGCAACCCGCTGGTATCTGACACCGGGTAAGCGGGGAAAATCTAGCCATGTCGATCGCCATCTCTGAAGAACACCGCGCACTTGCCCAGACCGTCGCTGGCTTCCTGACCGACCAGCAGTCCCGCGCCGAGGCCCGCAGCCTACTCGATGCCCAGGTCGGCGGGCTGCCCACCTTCTGGTCCGGGCTGGCCGGGCTCGGCCTGCTCGGCCTGCACATCCCGGAGGAACTCGGCGGCTCCGGCTTCGGCCTGGCGGAAACGCTGGTCGTGGCCGAGCAGGTGGGCCGCTACCTGGCGCCCGGGCCGTTCGTGCCGACCGTGATCACCAGCGCGGTGCTGGCCGTGGCCGGGCCCGGCGAGCTGCAGAAGCGGCTGCTGCCCGGGCTGGCGGACGGCACCGTGATTGGCGCGCCCGCGCTCGGCAGCGATGAACCGGGCGGCGAGGTAATGTACGCCGGCGGGACCGCGACCGGGCCGGCCGGCGTGGTGCTCAGCGGCCACCTGGCCGACGTCCTGCTGGTCCCGGCGGGTGACGATGTCCTGGTCGTCGAGAAGGCGGCCGGCGGGGTGCACACCGAGGTGCCGGTCAACCTGGACCCGAGCCGGCGGCGGCCCGGGTCACCCTGGACGCCGCGCCAGCCACCGTGCTGCCCGGCGCCCGGCGGCTGCTGACCGACGTGGCCCGGGCGGTATTCGCCGCCGAAGCGGTTGGCCTGGCCGCCGAGACCACCGAGCAGGCGGCCGGCTACGCCAAGGTGCGAGAGCAGTTCGGCCGCCCGATCGCCACCTTCCAGGCGGTCAAGCACCACTGCGCGAACATGCTGGTGGCCGCCGAACTGGCCACCGCGGCCACCTGGGACGCGGGCCGGGCCGGTACCGGTGGCGGTGACCAGTTCAGCTACACCGCGGCCATCGCCGCCACGCTGGCCGTGTCCGCGGCGGTCACCGACGCCAGCCTCAACATCCAGGTCCACGGCGGGATCGGCTTCACCTGGGAACACGACGCCCACCTGTACCTGCGCCGGGCCGCGGCCATCGCCGCCGTGCTGGACGCCGAGCAGGCCGCGATCGAGGTCACCGACCTGGTCCGGCGGGGCGTGCGCCGGGCGGCCGCGATCGACCTGCCCGCCGAGGCGGAGCCGATCCGGGCCGCGATCGGGCCCGACGTGGCCCGGCTGCGCGAGCTGGCCGGCCGGGAGCGGAAGCAGGCGCTGATCGAGACCGGCTACGCGATGCCGCACTGGCCCAAGCCGTGGGGCCGGGACGCGGCCGCCCTGGAGCAACTCGTCATCGAGCAGGAGTTCGCCGCGGCCGGGATCAAGCGGCCCAGCCTCGGCATCACCGGCTGGATCATCCTGACCCTGATCCAGTACGCCAGCCCGGACCAGGTCGCGCGCTGGGTCCGCCCGGCCATCAACCAGGACGTGACCTGGTGCCAGCTGTTCAGCGAGCCGGGCGCCGGGTCCGACGCGGCCGGCATCAGGACCCGGGCCACCCGGACCGAGCAGGGGGACCAGGAGGGGTGGCGGATCGACGGGCAGAAGGTGTGGACCAGCAGCGCGCACCTGGCTGACCACGGCCTGGCCACGGTGCGGACCAACCCGGACGCGCCCAAGCACCAGGGCATCACGATGATGGTGATCGACATGCACGCGCCCGGCGTTACCGTCCGGCCGCTCAAGATGCCGAGTGGGGACTCCGACTTCAACGAGGTCTTCTTCGACAACGTGTTCGTGCCCGATGCCGACGTGGTCGGGCCGGTGGACGGTGGCTGGACCGTGGCCCGCGCCACGCTGGGCAATGAGAGCGTCAGCATCGGTGGCGGCGACGGCGGCATGGCCATGCCGGTCGGCGCATTCATCGCCCCGTTCGACGCGCACCCGGAGCGGCTGCCCGGCGGGGCCGGCCGGGTCGGCCGGCAGATCGCCCGGACGCACGCGATGGGCGTGCTGAACCAGCGCAGCGCGTACCGGGCGGTGGCCGGCGGCGGTCCCGGGCCGGAAGGGAACATCACCAAGCTCGTGCTGTCCGAGCTCGGCCACGAGACGGCCGCGATCATGGCCGAGCTGGCCGGGCCGGACGCCGCGTTCCTGGATGGCCCGGGCGGGCTGGCCGCCACGATGGTGCTGATGCACCGGGCCATGTCGATCGCGGGCGGCACGTCCGAGATCAAGCGGAACCAGATCGCCGAGCGGATCCTCGGCCTGCCCCGCGACCCGCTCATCAAGTGAGCGGGCATCATGGGCGGGTGCAACTCTTCTCGTTCGAAGGCCACCAGCCCACGATCAGCCCGGCCGCCTGGATCGCGCCCACCGCCACCATCGTCGGCGACGTGACGATCGAGGAGGAGGCCTCGGTCTGGTACGGCGCCGTGCTCCGGGCCGATTTCGGCCCGATCATCATCCGGCGCGGTGCCAACGTGCAGGACGGCTCGGTCCTGCACGGCGGGGCCGACCCGGTCACCGAGGTGGGCGAGGGGGCCACGATCGGCCACCTGTGCGTGGTGCACGGCGCGGTCATCGGGACCGAGGCCCTGATCGGCAACGGGGCGACCATCCTGGACGGCGTACGGATCGGCAGCCGGGCCCTGGTCGCGGCGGGCGCCACCGTGCCGCCCGGGATGACCGTGCCGGACGGCATGCTGGCCGTCGGCGTGCCGGCCAAGATCGCCGGGGAGGTCACCGGCGGGGCGAAGCTGTGGGTGGACCACAACCCGGAGCTGTACCGGGAGCTGGCCCGCCGCCACGCCGCCACCGTCAAGCCGGTCCTCCCGGACCGCTGAGCAGGCCGGCCCGGGCTACCCGGGCAGCAGGCGGCGGGTGAAGCCGGCCTGGACCAGCCGCTGGTAGGCGGCCAGCACGCTGGCCGGCACCGGCTGCGCGATCGCGAAGCCCTTCTCCGGGTACGCCACGATGCGCTGCAGATCCCCGACCATATGCTCAATCACCGGCCTGGCATCCCCGAGCCGCTGCAGGTAATCGGCCATGTCAACCCATTCCGCGGTGCAGATGGGCGTCACGTCCGGCCACAGTTTGCGGCAGGTGGCATAGGCCCGGCGCTGCATGTATGGCTTGGAAATGAGCAGCACGGAGTCCGCCTGGACGCCGGCGTCGCGGAGCACGGCGCGGGACCGGCCGATGTTCTGCCCGGTGTTGGTCGCGGCCGGCTCGACCAGGATGGCCTGCTCCGGCACGCCCAGGTCCAGGACATGCTCCCGGTAGTGGGTGGCCTCGCCGCGCGGGAACCGGGCGAGCGTGGTCGGGCTGTTCGCCCCGGTGAGCACCAGCACCGGGAACAAACCGTGGTGATACAGCCGGGCGGCGTACGTGGCCACCCCCAGGTCACTGCTGCCCAGCGCTATCCCGGCCGGGCACGGCCGCAGCTCATGATCCAGCCGGTGGTAGTCCCAGATGACCTGGGCATCCCGCCACTGCGCCGCGGTAATACCGGCGGCCTGCGCCTCCACTCGGTGCTCCCTCCGCCGGTAACCGCCCGCGTCACATCTTCCCGCCTGGCGCCGGCGCGGCGGCCGGGAGTGTGACCGTCACGTTCCGCGGCCTGCGCGGGGCAAGGTGATCAAATCATAGATTCCCGATCAAATTAATAGGTTTTGGTTATGGGGTGGTCGGGGATTCGTATTGGACGCCTCGCTGGCGGCGTCCGCATGCTGGTCGCGAAGGGTCTCACCGAGAGGACACCGCCGTGACCACCACCGAAAGCACCAACGCGCAGCTCGACGGGGCCGGCCTGGACGACCCGATCGGGACCGCGGAACGGCTCCGCGACGAGTTCCGGGTCGGCGCCGCGGAACGCGACCGCGACCGGAAGTTCCCCTACGAGCAGTGCGCCGCGTTCCGCGCCTCCGGCCTGCTCGGCCTCATGGTCCCCCGCGAGTACGGCGGCTGGGGCGGCGACTTCACGACGCTGATGAAGGTCGTGATCGCCATCTCGGCGGGTGACTCCAACATCGGCCAGATGTACCAGCTGCACACCGGCGGCATCCGGCTGCTGCAGGAGTTCGCCGGGCCGGCCGTGCAGGCCAGGTGGCTGCCCCGGTTCACCCGCGAGCTGTGGATCACCAACGCCTACTCCGAGGTCGGCACCAAGAGCGTCAACGACTTCAACACCACCGTGACCAGGGATGGCGACGGCTGGCGGCTGAACGGCCGGAAGTTCTACTGCACCGGCAGCCTGGCCGGGGACATCACGTTCGGCCCGTGCCGGGTGGACGGCAGCGACGAGGTGCGGGTGTTCTACACCCCGACCGACGCGGCCGGGGTGACCATCCACGACGACTGGTCCGGGTTCGGCCAGCGCACCACGGCCAGCGGCACGACCGAGTTCAACGACGTGTGGATCCCGGACGAGCTGTGCCTGGGCAGCCCGGACACCGAGGGCGGCGGGGGCGGCGCGGTCACCTCGCTGAACTACCAGGCGGTGCACACCGGCGTGTTCGTCGGCATCGCCAAGAACGCGCTGGACGACGCGGTCGGCTTTGTCCAGACCCGAGCCAGGAAGTGGTACGAGAGCCCGGCCGACCGGGCCAGCAACGACCTGTACACCCAGCTCCGGGTGGGCGAGATGAAGACGGCCGTGGACGCGGCCGAACTGCTCACGCTGCGCGCCGCTGAGCTGTGTGACGCGGCCGTCGCGAACCCGGGCGACGAGCGCATCCGGGGCGAGGCGTCCGTGGTTACCGGCCAGGCCCGGGAGGCCGCCGCCGAGGCCGCCATGTTCACCGGCTCCACGCTGTTCAAGGTGTGCGGCGCGGGCAGCGTCCTCGAGAAGTACGGCTTCGACCGGCACTGGCGCAACGCGCGCACGCTATCGCTGCACAACCCGCTCGACTTCAAGTCGATGCACGCCGGCGACTTCCTGCTCAACGGCACCCTGCCGCCGGTCACTCCTACAACTAGAGGAGGTCCCGATGTCTGCCGTGGGGCTGATGTTCGTAGGAGCGGTGCTGTTCGTCAACGGCCTGCTCCTGCTGGGCCGGATCGACTCCAAGGGAGCGGCCACGTTCAACCTGTTCGTCGGCGCGCTCCAGGTGGCGATCCCGTTCTACCTGATCGCGACCGCACCGAACACGAGCGACATCCTGCTCGACTCCGGGATCTTCCTGTTCGGGTTCACCTACCTGTACGTGGGGATCAGCAACCTGGCCGGGCAGCCGGCCACCGGGCTCGGCTGGTATTCGGCCTGGGTGGCGATCATGGCTACCGCGTTCGGCATCACCAACATCGTCAAGTTCAGCGACCCGACGATCGGCCTGCTCTGGCTGCAATGGGCGGTGCTGTGGGGGCTGTTCTTCGTGGTGCTCGCGCTGGGCAAGGAACGCCTCACCCCGCTGACCGGCTGGCTGACGCTGATCCTCTCGTTCACCACCTGCACCATCCCCGGCTTCCTGCTGCTGCTCGGCGAGTGGGGCCGGGTGCCGACCTGGCTGGTGCTGGTGGTCATCGCGGCCACCGCGGCCGCGCTGCTGCCCCTCGCCAGCCGGACCCTGCGCGCGGCCCCGGAGACGGCGGACCAGGCCGAGGCCGGTGTCCCGGTCTCCGTGCCCTGACCCGCCTGCGGGCCGCAAGACAGACCGGGCCCCGGCGGGTCATGCTCCGCCGGGCCCGGTCTGCCATCCGGGACGGCCGCCGGAAATGGCCGGTGTCCTGAAATAGCCGGGCGGTGGGGTAAAGAATGGCCGCCATGGACCGTTTCACCAGTACCCGGGCGCTGATCACTGGCGGCAGCCGGGGCATCGGGGCCGCGGTGGCCCGCCGGCTGGCCGCCGAGGGCGCGGCCGTCACCATCACCTACCGCAGCAACGCCGGCCTGGCCGAGGCGCTGGTGGCCGAGCTGACCGAGGCCGGGCATACCGCGTTCGCGTTCCGCTGTGACGTGCGCGACCGGGCCGCGGCGCACCACGTGGCCGGGGCGGCCGCGGACCGGATGGGCGGGCTGGACGTGCTGGTCAGCAACGCCGGGGTGGAGTACTTCGGGCCGCTGGCCGGCATCACCGAGGACGACGTCCGGCGGATCCTGGACACCAACGTGGCCGGCCAGCTGTGGGCGGTGCAGGCGGCGGTCCCGCTGATGACCGGCGGTGGGCGGATCGTGCTGATGTCCTCGGTGAGCAACGGCATTGCCGTCTACGAGCACAGCCTGTACGCGGCCAGCAAGGCGGCGGTGGTGGCGCTGGCCCGCAACCTGGCCCCGGAGCTGGCCGCGCGGAACATCGCCATCAACGCCATCGCGCCCGGCGGCACCGCGACCGACATGGCCACCGAGAACGCCCCGCATTACACCCACCCGCTGCTGCGCGGGTACAACATGTCGCCCAAGGCCCAGATCAGCCTGCACGCCTCGCTCGGGCGGCTGGCCGAGCCGGCGGAGATCGCGGCCGCGATCGCCTTCCTCGTCTCGCCCGATGCCGCGTACCTCAATGGCGCCACGCTGGCCGCCGACGGCGGCTGGATGTAGCACTTTGCCGAACGCCAGTACCCGCTGGCGGCCGTCCGCCGGCTATCGGGCGGACGGTAATGCGGTCGGTGGGGGGCGGCGGGCTAAGGACCGTACCGTGCACCGGGGCATGCACCGCTCGACCAGGTCGTGCGCCACCTGCCGCCAGATATCGAGGCCGTGCTGCCGGATCGGCACGCCGAAGCTCTGGGCGTAGACCTCGAGCCGGGGCACCGCGGTGCCCAGCACGTCGTAGCCCAGGCCTTCCAGCACCTCCCGCGCGTCGGTGGTCGAGTGAGCCCGGGTGATGCAGCGGTTCAGCAGGATGGACGACCGGGGTGGCTTGTCCCGGACCGAGCCCACGTCGGTGATCTCCTCGCGCACCGGCGTGGTCCGGTTGATCTCGATCGGCGTCGGCCCGCACGGGATCAGGATTTCGTCCGCGTACCGCATCGCCGACCGCGCGATGCTGGCGTGGTCCTCCAGTTGCGGCGTGTCAATGATCACCACGTCGTCGGCCCGGGCTATCTCCGGCACGCGCCGGTGCAGTTCGCGGGACGGCAGCGCGACGATCCGGAACGGGAACGACGCCTGCGACAGCGAGAGACGCGGATACATGGCCGCCAGATCTGACCATTCGAGGGCACTGCCCGATGGATCGGCGTCTACCAGGAGCACGCTGTTACCCGCTTGCGCGAAAACGTGTGCGAGCCAGACCGCCGAGGTGGTCTTCCCCGTGCCCGGCTTCAAGTTAGCCAGGGCGAGACTCAGCCCCGTCATCCAGGCATTATCGCAGCGTCCAGGGCCTTTCGGTAGACACGGGGCGGACCGGATTGCTTAGATAAGTAGTGCAGTACTTACTGCACTACGGTAATACTGACAGATCAGACGCGGCGGGCCGGGGCGTTCCAGTGCAGTTCGAGGTTGCGCACCAGGGCCGGGCTCAGATGGCAGCGGGCCTGCTCGACCGAGAACGCCGCCATGTACTCGCGGAACACGTCGAGCGGCTCCTGGCCGGCCCGCAGCGTGCACCGGTTAGCCGCCGCGTTGACCAGCCCGGAGCTGGTCAGCGCGGCGATCCGCTGGTCCACCGCCTGGTCCATCCCGTCCGGCTCGACCACCTCGTCGCAGAGCTGGGCCGCGTCCGGCTCGCCCGCCACCCACTGGCGGCCGGACAGGATGGCCTGCCGGGCGGCCCGGTCGCCGACGAAGCGGGGCAGCCGCAGGTTGGACGCGCCGGGGATGATCCCCTCGTTCCGGGCGGGCAGGAACAACCGCGACCCGCGGGTCGCTATCACGTGGTCCATCACGTGCAGCAGCTGGCAGCCGCCGCCGACCGCGAAGCGCTCGACCGCGGCGATCCACAGTTTCTCGACGGTGCCCTCAGGGTTGCGGCCGGACTGACCGGTCAGCCCCTCGGCCAGGCCGGCGAGTCCGGCGTCCGCCCCCGGCGGGATGATGCCGCGGTAGATCTTGTGCACGTAGCCGAGGTCGCGCACCAGGTAGAACAGGAAGTCGAGCTGCCCGTGGTACAGCTGGGTCAGGTTCAGCCCGGACCCGAACACCCGCACCCCCGGGTAGCGCGGATGATCCACCACCCCGCCACGGAACACGCCGATGTCGATGTCCGGGTCGAGCAGGATCAGGTCCACCGCGCACTCGGTCGGGCCCAGCGTCACGTCGTCTTCCGCGTTGAGGTGCCGTGGGTTGCGCAGTTCCAGCAGGCCAGCCCGGCCGCGCCGGGTGACTTGGACCGGGCCGAGGTCCACCGTGCCGGCCGTGCGCAGCTCGCCGAGCCGGTCGAGGGCCTCGGGACCGGGGCGCAGCATCGCACCGATCAGATGCCGCCCGGCCCGCGGCCGGGCCAGCACGTGCCCCACCAGCAGCCCCTGGGCGAACTCGATGCCCTCCTTCCCGGCCAGCGGCCGGGCCCGCTCGGCGGCCAGGTCCGCCGCGGCCGGCACCAGGCCGGGGACCCGCTCCGCCGCCGCGGCGAGCAGCTCGGCCAGCCGCAATGGCCGGGTACACCCGCCGGTCAGCACGTCATACAGCGCCTCCGCGTGCACCCGGAGGAAGCCGTCCCTGGCGCCGTCCATGACCGCCGTGAGCAGGTCACCAGCCGCCTGCTCGTCGGCCGAGCGGCGGGCCCGGCCCGGCAGCCGGCCGCGGAGCGCCTGCCCGGCGGCCAGGAACTGGCTGAGCGCGGCGGCCGCGCCGTCCAGCGGGCCGTCCGGGTCCGGTTCCGCGGCGGCCCAGGCCGCGGCCTCGGCCGCGGGCAGCCCAGCCCGGCCGAGTAGCTCATCCGGAACCGGCGTGGTGGCCATCTGGCCATCATCCCCGGCCGCGCGGCCGGACCGGAAGTGTATCTACCGCGCCGCACCTGTCTCTGACTGGTTAACGCCAGCACTCAGCAAGGTCCGGGTCGGCTGACGAGGGGGCAGCCGGCCCGGCCCCGCGGCTCTGGCCTCAGGACCCGTGCGGGCACGGGAAGAACATCTTGCCGTCCAGACCGACGTCGAATTTGACCGCGCTGAAACCGTAGGACGGCTGGTAGACCGCCGCGCAGAAGGCGGCGAAGGACCGCCGCCCGGCGCACTTCTTCCCGGTCTGGCCGGGATTGCACACATAATGGTCAGCCGAGTACTCGGCCTCGCCCACCCACTTGCCGGTGGGCTGGCGGGCGGTCCGGTCGGTGCTGAAGTCGTCCCAGCCGCACGGGGCCGGGCCGTGCAGGCCGGTGCAGGTGATGCCGTACTGGCTGCTGCCACGCAGCTGCGCGGCGGTGCACATCTTGTAGACGTAGCACTCCTCGACCACCGCCCCGTCCGTGTACCGGCGGCCCCACCAGGACAGGTACGGCGAGTTCTTCCACAGCGCGGTCATCCCGTACCGGTGCACCTCGTTGAACGCGTAGGCCAGGTAGTTCTGCGCGTCACCGGGAGTGAGCTGGAAGCCGGTGGTGGACGGCGGGTCGAAGCTGTCGATGTCGTCCAGTTCCACCGCGTCGAAGCCTTTCCGGGCGCACATGGCGATCCGCTCCCGGAGCATCGGTTCGAGCGCCCGCAGCTGGCGGAAGTCCACCCAGCGTTCCTCGGGGTAGCCGTAGTACACGTTGCCCAGCGTGGCGGCCGGGAAGTACCGGCCCCACGGCCCCGGGCTGGCGTCCGGCCGGTAGTCCTCCCAGGCCAGGTCCAGGTAGCAGACCGTGCCTGGATGCGGCCGCGTGGCCGCCTGCCAGCGCGTCTCCACCGTGTGCACCTCGGCCCGGGTGGTCAGGAACCCGTCGATGTCGTAGATGTCCACCGCGTGCTTGCCGGTGCGCTGCAGCGGGGTGACCCGGCCGATCTGCCAGTCCCAGCGCATCGGGTGGCCGTTGGCGGCCAGGTGCGGCGGGTACCAGCAACTGCCCTGGCAGGCCAGCGGCGCGGGCAGCGGCACTACCCGCCAGCGGAACCGGATCGTGCTGCCCCCGGCGCGGTTGGCCGTCCGCACCGCCACCTGGTGCGGCCCGGGCCGGAGCAGGCCGGTGTAGAACACCCGGCGGCTGGGCAGGGCCCGCCACCGGCCGCCGTCCACCTGGTAGCTCAGCGCCGCCCGGCCGTCGGCCGCGTTGTAGTGCGGCACACCCACCTGGAAGTTCTCCGCGTTGGAGCCGGTGACGTGCTCGGGGGTGCCGTTGATGAAGGCCACGTCCGGCGCGCGGTGCCGTGGGTAAGCGCGGACCGGCGCGGCGGCCAGCCGGCTGACGGAACGGCGGATGACCTTGAACGTGAACGTGGCCGGCTGGGTCTCGACCACCTCGGCCGCAGTCTCGGTGATCCGTAGCCGCCGGCCGGTGTCCGGCTGGCCCGGCCGGTACTGCCGGGCCGCGAACGGCGTCGCGGTCGAGCCGGACGCGGTCACGCAGTGCGTGCCGTCGGCCCGGCAGGTCTGCCAGGTATAGGCGACCGCGAAGCTGAGTAGCTTCATCCCGCGCGGCAACCGCCCCGGCGACCAGCGCAGCCCAGCCGCGCTGACCACGGCACCGTCTTGAGCCCGCCCGGCGACGCGCAGCGTGCCCCGGTGCACCGGCGGCGGGATGCGGACGCTGCCGCCCGCAACCGGAGCCGCCGGGGCGGCCTGAGCCGGCGATCCGGCGCCCAGCGGAAGCAGCGCCGCCGTGGCCGCGACCACGGCTGACCCAGCGAGCCAGCGGAGCCGGGGGAACGGGACAGCTCGCATAACGGTCACCTCATCCGGTGAAAGCAGCGGGAGCAGGTCGCGGTGGGCGGCGAACAGCTCGTCGCACATGGCCACCGTCTGGGCTGTGGTCAGCGTGGCGGTCGTGTCCGGGTCGAGCAGTGCCGCCTGGTAGACGTGATCCCGGAACTTCGCCAGGGCAGCGCGCACGGTCAGTTCGACCACGTTGGGGAACGTCCGGTGCCGCGCGCCGGTCGGCGGTGGCGGTCAACTCCGCGCCACACCCGGTCTGGGCCGCGATCCGGCGGGCCAGCCGCTCGGCGTGCGCCAGCCGTTCGGTGCTGATGTCATACAGCGACAGGTGCAGGCGGCCGTGGAACTCCGGGTAGCCGCCCTGGTCGGTCACGACGTTGCGGGTGAACTCGATGCTGCCCGCGCCGACAAAGCTCACCTTGATCACAGCTTGAGAGTGTCGCATTCCGGCTCTTTTCGCGCAAGACCGCGCATCCAGCCGCAGCCGGGCAATGATCGTGCCGTTCGGCCGTCTGCTATCACCTGCCGGTCCTGGAGCAGGACGGAGTTCTTCGGCGCGCCGCGCCGGCGGTGACCTGGTAGTCATCCGCCAGCAGCCGGTGGCCGGACACGCCTGGCTGCTGCCCCAGCCGATACCCGCCGACGGTGCCGTCATCTTGGGCAAGGTGGCGACCGTTGTCCGCCCAGCCCGCCCGGCCGCCATCGCGGCCACCAGCACGTCCGGGTTGCAGTCGCTGGCCACGACCGGATCCACGCCCCGGGCCCCTTCACGCTCGGTTACGGTCCGCTCGTGGCACCACCGGACGACTGCGACGGTAGCGCCGACGTTCTGGTCGTAGGGCAAGGCCGACGCCTCGTACATGACCGATCCCAAGCCCAGCCCGGCCGCCTCCCGGACCAGTTCGGTACCGGTGGCGTGGTCCAGGCGCCACCGCCACCGCAGCCGAGCCCGCGATGGCGGCCTCAGCGCCGGCCACGATCACCTCGGCGTGCTCAATGCTGATGACGTTGAAGGTGCCAACGCCGCGGCGCCCTTGCAGCCAGGCGAATCTACGTCCTGATCCCTCGGACAGCAATACGAACGACCAGAAGCGGCCTTGCAGAGCGCACGAGTGTGTTCTAATATCCGCACATCCGAGCGAGAACGAAAGCAGAATCGACGACGAGGGCTCCCGGACCGCGGCGGTGTCCCAGCCCCGTTCGTGCCACGCTCGCAGATCCATATGAGCCGGTGGAGGGCTGATGGCCACGACCATCGACGAGGCCACCATTGCGCGGGATGCCAACCGCCGCATCCGCCGCTCGAGCAACATCGCCGGCTGGACGTTCGCGGGCCCGTCCGTGTTCATTGTGCTCGGCCTGTCCTTCATCCCGATGATCTGGGCGGGCTATCTGTCGCTGACGGACTCGAATCTCGTGTCGGCAGGTCACTTCATTGGGTTCGCGAACTACACCGCCCTCGCCAAGGATCCTTTGCTCCGCCAGGCGTTCACGAACACGTTGCTGCTCGCCGTCATGTACCTGCCGATCGGCCTCGCGGCCGGGCTGGGCGTAGCGATCCTGCTCAACCAGAAGATCAAGCTCATCGGTTTCTACCGCACCTGCTTCCTGGTGCCGTTCGTCGCGTCGGCGGCGGCCGAGGGCCTGCTGTTCGGGTTCATCTTCGATCCCAACTTCGGGATCGTGAACGCCGGATTGCAGGCGGTGGGGCTGCCACGCCAGGGCTTTCTCACGGACCCCTCCGAGGCCCTGGCGGTGCTGGCGATCGTGTACTTCTGGACCCAGTTCGGCTTCAACATCGTGATCTACCTCGCGGCACTCCAGGACATCCCCCAGGAGGTCCTCGAGGCGGCGTCGATCGATGGCGCGGGCAGATGGTCCAAGTTCTGGCACGTCACCATCCCGACCGTCCGGCCGGTCACCATCTTCCTGCTGGTGTGGGGCCTCATCGATGTGTTCCAGTTCTTCGACCTCGTCTACACGACCACGAAGGGAGGCCCCCTCAACTCGACGCTGACGCTCGTCTACTACATCTGGGAACTGGCGTTCAACTTCTTTACGGCCGGCTACGGCGCGGCCGTCGCGTACGTCCTGTTCTTCACCAGCCTGATCGTGACCGTGGCTGCGCTCGCCTACGGCCGCAGACGGAGGGTCACGCTGTGACCGGCGAGCAGACGCTGCAGGGCGTGCCCGAGGTTGACATGGCACTGCATCGAGCCCGGATCGAAGAGGCCGAGCGGCGGATGCACCGGAGCGGCTGGCGGCGCCACCTGCCGCAGCGAGGGCATCTGGTCCTGCTGCCCCTTTCGATCATCATGGTCCTGCCGTTCGTCTGGATGACCCTCACGTCGTTCATGACCGACACCGAGATCAACAGCATCCCCCCGGCGCTCTGGCCTCACCATCTGTACACCGGGGGATACCGGACCGTCCTCGCCAGCTCGGACTTCCCCTACTGGTTCCTGAACAGCCTGATCGTCTCCGGCGCCGCGGTCGTCGCCCAGCTGGTCCTGTGCAGCCTGGCCGGCTACGCGTTTGCTCGCATCCAGTTCCGCGGGTCCAGCGTGATGCTGATCCTGCTGCTCGCGACGGCCCTCATTCCCTTCCAGCTGACGGTGATCCCGACTTTTGTGATCTTCCATGACATCGGGCTCATCAACACGCTGGGGGCGCTCATCGTGCCGCAGCTGACATCCGCGCTGGGCATCTACCTCATGTACTCGTTCTTCCAGTCGTTCCCGAGAGAGCTCGAGGAGGCCGGGCGCATCGACGGATGCAGCCGCCTCCAGGTCTTCTGGAAGGTCGTGCTGCCGCTCGCGAAGCCGGCCCTGGCCGCCCTCGGCATCATCACGTTCATCTACGCGTGGAATGACCTGTTCTGGCCGCTGATCGCGATCACGTCCTCACGTACGTTCACCGTGCAGGTGGGGCTCACCACGTTCCAGGGTGAACACATAACCCACTGGTCGGCCATCATGGCCGGCACCACCTTGACCACGGTGCCGGTGCTGCTTGTGTTCCTTGTCGGGCAACGCCGGTTCATCCAGGCGATCACCGGAGCCGTCAAGGGATGACCGGCGGCGGCCAGGGCTGACGAAATAAGGAGACCAGTATGAAGCGGATAGTGCTGGCGGGAATCGCGGTGTTGGTCCTGTTGCTGGCCGCGTGCTCGGGATCGGGCTCGTCCTCCTCGGGGACCAGCTCAAACGGGAAGGTCACGCTCCAGTTCTGGACGGCCCAGACCCCGCCCACAACAACGGTGATAAACAATCTCGCCGCCGAATTCAACGCCACGCACAAGAACATCGTCGTGCAGGCGAGCTCCGGGGGGACCTCCACCGGAGACCTGCTCCCGAAGGTCACGACCGCGATCGCGGCCGGGACCGCCCCCGATGTCGCGTACATCTACGGGTCCTACGCCGCCAATATCGCCCAGAGCAGCAAGTCCGTGAACCTGAAGAACATCATCCACACGCCGGGATACGACTGGAATGACTTCTACCCGGCGTCGCAGCAGACCGTGTCGCCCGGCGGCAAGGTCATCGGGTTCCCCGCCCTCATCGACAACCTGTCCGTGATCTACAACAAGAAGCTGTTCGCCGCGGCCGGCGTCCCCGATCCGTCCCCCAACTGGACCTGGAACCAGTTCCGCGCCACGGCGAAGAAGCTGACCAATTCGGCCAAGCACATCTTCGGCGTGAACTACCCCATTGGCGGGGACCCGCTCGACACCTCCTGGCGGTTCTTCCCCGGGCTCTGGCAGCGCGGCGGGCAGATCCTGTCGGCGAACCACAAGCAGGCGCTGTTCAACTCGTCGGCGGGCGTGGCGAACCTGACGCTCTGGCAGCAGATGGCGACCACTGACCATTCGGTGTACCTGGACCCGACGGCGAACAACGCCGAACCGCTGTTCACGAGCGGGCATCTGGCGATGTTCGTCAGCGGTCCGTGGGAGGTCCCGGTGCTCAACCAGGCGAAGATGGACTGGGCGGACGTGCCGCTGCCGGCCGTGACCACCAGCCACCAGACCGTGTCCGGGCCCGACAACTGGGTCATCTTCAACAACGGCCCCGCGCGGGTGAAAGCCTCCATCACGTTCCTGGAGTGGCTGACGGCGCCGAAGCAGGAGCTGGCGTGGTCGATCGGGTCCGGCTCGCTCCCGATCCGGCCGTCCATGCTCAAGCTGCCGGGCTACCAGGAGTTCCTGAAGAAGTGGCCGGGTATCGAGCCGATGGCCGCGAATCTGGTCAACGCCAAGGAGGCGATGCCCACGCTGCCGCAGTGGCCGCGGGTTGTCGACGCCCTCGGCAACGGCATCGCGTCGGTGCTCCTCGGCCGGGCCGCTCCGGCGGCCGCGCTTAATGCGGCGGCGCAGCAGGCGGACACGATCCTGAACGTGCCGGGTGCGGCCGGCGGGTAGCGGTCCTGGCTCCCCCGGCCGGGTGACCAGGCGGCTCAGCTGCCGCGGATCCCGGCCGGGATCAGGTCCCCGTGCGCGGCGATCAGCTCGTCGCACACGCGGACGATCTCGTCGATGGACAGCGTGGCGGCCGTGCTGGGGTCGAGGAGCGCCGCCTGGTACACCAGGTCGCGGCGCTCCTCGAGCGCGGCCCGCACGGTCAGCTCACAGACGTTCAGATACAGGCGGTTGAGCGCGGCGAGCTGCGGCGGCAGGCTTCCCACGCGAGTGGGGTGGACCCCCGCCCGGTCCACCAGGCACGGCACTTCAGCGCAGCAGTCATCCGGCAGGTTGTCGATCGAGCCGCCGTTGCGGACGTTGCCGTAGACCATCCGGGGCGTCCCCGTCTCGATGGAGTGGATGATCTGCGGCGCATACTCGGGACCGCGCTCGAGCCCGAGCGGCTCGCCCGCCTCGAGCTTGCGCCGGGTCTCCGCGTAGGAGCCGAGGTTCCGCTCACTGCGATGCAGGTACTCGTTGACGGGGATCCGGAAGCGGCGGACCTGGTCCTCATGGGGAAGGAACCAGGGCACGAGGTCCGCGTTGTGCTCGCTCGACTCGGTCGGGAAGTAGCCGAACCGTTTGAGTATCTCCACCCGGACACGCCGTCCGAGCCCGTCGGGGTCGTCTTGCACGATCTGCCGGAGCCGTGGATAGAGGTCCTGCCCGTCGTGCTCCAGCCGCAGGATCCACGACTGGTGGTTGATCCCGCCGGCCAGGTACGCGATCTCGGCGAAGGGGACATTGAGCAGCTCCGCGAGCTGCTGGGCGGTGTTCTCCGGCGACATGCAGACGCCGACGACACGCTGATGGGCGGTTCCCGCGTAGATCGCCCACACCAGCGCCGCCATCGGGTTCGTGTAGTTGTAGAGCCAGGCGCCGGGCGCGACCTCGTGCAGGTCGCGCGCCAGGTCGAGCAGCGCCGGGATCGTGCACAGGGCCCGGAAGATGCTCCCGATGCCCATGGTGTCCGCCATCGTCTGCCGTGCGCCGTGGCGGCCGGGGATCTCGAAGTCGAGCCTCAGCCCATCGTGCCCGCCGACCCGGATCATGCTGATCACGTGATCCGCTCCTTCGAGCGCCGCCCGGCGGTCGAGATGCGGCTCGATCGTGGCGGGCGCCCCCAGTGCCCCGGCGGTCCACCGTGCGATGGCCGCCGCGGTTTCGAGGCGCTCGCCGTCCACGTCAAACAGCGCGATCGTGGACCCGGCGAGCTCGTCGAAGCCGAGGATGTCGGCCAGCAGCTCTTTCGTGAACTCGACGCTGCCGGCTCCGTTGAGCACGATCTTCGTCATCAGGCCGCCAGGTGGGGCAGGATGTGCTCGGCCCACAGGTCAAGCTGCGCGGTCGACGGCTCCAGGGTGTGCAGGATCAGGTACTCGACGCCGATGGCCATCCTCGCCCGGAGTTTCTCCACGATCTCGGTGGGCGTGCCGGTCAGGTACACCTGCTCGAAATACTCGAAGGGCCTGCCCCCTCCCATGATCGTCGCGTAGGCGCGCCGCTGCTCGGCGCGGGCCTTCTCACGGTCCTCGGTGGGAACGAGATGGAGGAAGTTCTCATGCGCGACCGTGAACGTGTCCAGGTCGCGGCCCGCCGCCTCGAGCGCGGGGCGGATCTCGGCGAGGTCTTCCTCGATCTGTGCCGGAAGGGACGTGGGCCGCGCGATCCACCCGTCGGAGGCGACGATCCGCCGGAGCACCGCCGGAGCCAGGACGGGCTGCTCCGGGGAAGCTGCGTGCGGGAGCTGCCGGCCGCCAGCGCTCCACAGGCACAGCGGCGAGCGCATGGCTGGGCCAACCGCCACGTCCTGCAGTTGGTAGAACCGGCCCTCGTATGTCACGGACTCGCCCGCGAGTCAGCCGGCGTATGATCGCGATCGATTCGTCGGTCCGCCCGCCCCGCTCCGCTCGTTGCTGGCCGACGGCTTGGAACTCCCGATCATCCCAGCCCGTTCCCGCGCCGAGGATGTAGCGCTCATCGGTGAGGGCCTGGAGTGTGGCTACCTGTTTGGCGAGGACGACCGGCTGGCGGGTCGGCAGCACAAGAACCGAGGTGCCCAGGCGCAGTCGCGACGTCGTTGCGGCCACGTAGCTGAGCGAGACGATCGGATCGAGCCACGGGACCGCGTAGAACCTGCTCTGGTGCAGCAGGTGATCGGTCGCCCATACGGAGTCAAACCCCAGGTCCTCGGCGCGCCGCGCGAACGCCGCGAGCTCTGCTCCGGTGCGCCCATGGTCCCCCGCGAACGTTGGCAGGAACACGCCCACTCCCCGCAGGCCCACTAGAGGAGTCCCGCTTCCTTGAGCGCGCCGTCCACGAGGTCGCGGGCATCTTTGCACAGTGGGCGTAGTGGCGGGCGAACGTACGCTTCGTCGATGACTCCCAGGCGCATGAGCGCGTGCTTGATGCGAGCGCGATAGTCGCGGACGGGCCGGGCAAAGATGGCGTCGCACAACGGCTGGAGCATGTCGCGGAGCTCGAACGCACGGGGGAGATCCTGGTCGCGCGCGGCCCGGTGCATCTGGACCTGCTCGCGTGCGGCGAGCGTGCCGAAGCCGAGCAGCGCGCCCTCGGCCCCGAGGAGATACGCCTCGAGCAGGAAGTTGTCGTTGCCGTTCAGGACGGTGGGGCGGGAGGGCAGGGACTTCACCAGCCGCGCGGTCTCCACAAACCGTTTCGCGTCAAAGGACGCCTCCTTGATGGCCACCACGCCCTCGATGCTCATGATGCGCTCGATGGTCTCGGCCGAGAAGTTCACCCCGCCCAGCGCGGGCTGGAGCTGGAAGGCGATGAGGGGAAGACCGGAGGCCTCGGCCACCGCACGGTGGTACGAGGCGGGAATCTCCGGGTCCAGCGGTTCGCCCTGGTACGCGGAAATGGGGAAGACTAGCAGGGCGTCTGCTCCGGCCCGGGCGGTGTCGGCGGCCAGCCGACGGGCCTGCTCGGTAAACGAAGCCGCGAGTCCGGCGACCACGAGAGCCCGGCCGCCGACCGTTTCGACCACGATCTCCAGCACCCGCAGACGTTCTTCCGGAAACAGGTGCGGCCCCTCGCCCGTGTCCACGTTCACGGCCAGCCCGCGAACGCCCTGGCCGGCCAGCCAGTCAACGTACCTTCGGAGGGACTCCTCGTCGATCGACGTATCGCTCCGCATGGGCGTGACGATTGCCGCGATCAAACCATTCAGGTCCGGCCGCTCCATGCGCTTCCCCTTTCTCGCTGTCGCCTGGCCCACCGCGCAGCGCATCGCTGATGGCCCGCCAGACCCGATCCGGGCTCATCGGCATATCGATGTGCCGGATACCAAGGTGAGAGAGCGCATCGATCACCGCGTTCTGGACCGCGGGTCCTGCCCCGATAGTCCCCCCCTCGCCGACGCCCTTTGCCCCCAATGGGTTCCGGGTCGTGTGGGTCTCCAGCGGGACGGTGACGAATGAGGGGAGATCCGCCGCGCTCGGCATCGCGTAGGTGGCGAGGCTGGATGTCAACGGATTGCCCAGCTCGTCGTAGACGAATGATTCGAACAGCGCCTGGGCGGCGCCCTGCGCAATCCCCCCGTGGATCTGCCCGTCGACGAGCATCGGATTGATGCGGCGCCCACAATCGTCCACCGCGACATGACGGACCAGCTTCACCTTCCCCGTCTCGGTGTCGACCTCCACGACCGCGATGTGGGCACCGAACGGATAGGTCGAATCCTCCATCTCGAAGTCGTTCTGCGCCCGCAGCCCCGTCTCCATACCGGGCGGGAGAGACGAGGGGTCTGCGGCGGCGGCCGCCAGCTCGCCCCAGGAAAGCGACAACTCCGGGGCACCGCCGACGCCGATCCGGCCGTCCAGGCGGCGCATGTCGCTCTCGCTCGTCTCCAGCAGGTGGGCCGCAAGACGCCGGGCCTTGTCCAGCAGGGCCATCGAGGCCCGGAGCACGGCCGAGCCGCCCACCTGGAGGGACCGCGACCCCATTGTCCCCTCGCCGCGCGGGACGAGCAGCGTGTCCGAATGCCGGACCCTGACGGCGTCGAACGAGACGCCCAGGGTGTCGGCCACGATCTGCGCCCATGCGGTCTCGTGCCCCTGTCCCTGAGGGCTGGTCCCGGTCAGGACGGTGAACGTCCCCTGGTCGTCGGCGTCCACCGACGCGAACTCGCTTCCCCAGCCCGTGACCTCCACGTAACTGCAGATGCCGATGCCGAGCTGCCACGTTTCCGCCCGGCCGATGCGTGCGGCCTGTTCCTGGCGCAGTTCGGCGTATCCGGCCGCACGAAGCGCGATATCAAGGGCCCGGTCCGGGTCCCCGCTGTCGTAGTTGGCACCGGTCGGGGTGCGGTAGGGGAATGCCTCAGGGGGGATGAAATTGCGTCGCCGGATCTCCGCGGGGTCGATCGCGAGCTCGGCCGCCAGCATGTCCAGGGCCCGCTCAAGCAGCCACGTTGCCTCCGGCCGGCCCGCGCCCCGGTAGGCACCCACCGGGGTGGTGGTGGTCACGGCCGAGACCGCACCGAAGTCGATCCGGGGGATCCGGTACGGGCCCGAGGCCATCAGGCCGGTGAGCGGTGGCAGGGTCGCGGCCTCGCTGGCGTACGCCCCGATGTCCTGGATCACGAAGACGCGAAGCCCGAGCATCCGCCCGTCCCGGGTGGCGCCCAGCTCAACGTGCTGCACCTGTCCGCGGCCGTGCGTCATCGCGAGCATGTTCTCGTTTCGCGTCTCCGACCAGCGGACTGCGCTGCCCATATCCCGGGCGAGCCACGCGATCACGACGTGTTCGGGGTAGGTCGGGATCTTCCCGCCGAATCCACCGCCCACCGCCGCGGTGCGGACGCGCACCTGGGCGGGGTCCAGCCCCAGAACCTGGGCGACGACGCGGCGCGTGTCATGCGGCGCCTGCACCGAGGCCCACAGCGTGACCGATGACTGACCGGGGTCGGCACCGGCGATGGCGAGAGCGCCATTGGGCTCCATCGGCACCGGCGCCACCCGCTGGTTGACGAACCGTGCCCGCACGACGATCTCGGCGCCCTCGAGCGCGCTGGGATCCTCGGCCACATCGTCGACGCGGATGGCGAGGTTGGAGCCGTGGGCCGGGAACAGGATCGGCGCGTCAGGCTCCAGCGCCTTCTCGGGATCGATCACCGGGGCGAGCGGCTCGTAATCGACGGCGACGGCGTCCGCGGCGTCCATGGCCTGCGCCCTCGTCTGCGCCACCACCACGGCCACCGGCTCGCCGACGAACCGGACCCGGTCGATGGCGAGCAGGGGCCTGGCGAACACCTCGGGACTGTCTTCAACGGGGGGCATGAGCAGCCCACCCAGGTCCCCGGCGGCGAACACACCGACGACACCAGGCATCGCACGGGCCTCGTCCGCATCGACCGACCGGACGAGCGCGTGTGCCATCGGGGACCGGACGAACACTGCGTGCAGCGCCCCCTCGCACGCGACATCGTCCAGGTACCGGACTGTTCCGGTGAGCAGCGCGCGATCCTCGCTGCGGAGCACGGGGCGGCCCAGCACCCGCCCGGGTGCGGGCACCTCCAGCAGGTCAGGAGCGGTGGCGGTCATGCCTGCGGCTGCGGCCCCCATTCAGCTGGCGGTGCGGATGCCCTCGGGCATCAGCGCCCCGTGTGCCTCGATCAGGTCGTCGCACATCGCCACGATCTGCTCGGTCGTCAGGGTGGCGGCCGTGTTCGGGTCAACCAGCGCGGCCTGGTAGACCAGGCTGCGCCGCTCCTCGAGCACCGCGCGGACCGTGAGTTCCACTACGTTCAGGAAGGTCCGGTTCAAGGCGAGGCACTGCGCGGGGAGGGCACCGATCCGCGTGGGCTGGACACCGTTCTTGTCGACCAGAGTCGGCACCTCGACGCAGGCGTTGCCGGGAAGCCCGTCGATCAGCCCGCCGTTCCGCACGTTCGTGTAGATCTCACGGGCGGTGCCGGTCTCGAGCGAGTGGATGATCTCCGAAGCGAGCTCGGAGGCGGGCTCGACCTCGAGCTCCTGGCCGGCGTCCAGGGCCGCCTTCGTCTGCTCCCAGTCCTCGAGATTCCGCTCGCTGCGGCGCACGTACTCGTCGATCTCGCACCGGAACCGCTCGACCTGCCCGTCGTGGTGGAGGAACCAGGGGACGTACTCGCTCGAGTGTTCGCTGGACTCGGTGGGGAAGTAGCCGAAGCGCCGGAAGATCTCCACGCGCACCCGCCTGCCCAGCCCCTCCGGATCGGCCTCGATCACCTCCCGGAGCCGCGGGTAGAGGTCCTCGCCGGTGCCACGGTGGCGGAACCGCAGGACGAAGCACTGATGGTTGAAGCCGGCGGTGCGGAAGGCGACGTCTTCCTCGGGCACGCCAACGGCGGCGGCCAGGAAGGCATGGGTGTCCCGCACCGAGTGGCACACGCCGACCACATTCGCGAACGGGGTGCCCTCGTAGACGGCCCACGGCACCATGGCCATCGGGTTGGTGTAATTCAGCAGCAGGGCGTCCGGTGCCAGCTCGTGGAGGTCGTTGCCGATGCCCACCGCGACGGGAATGGTGCGGAGCCCGCGGAAGATGCCGCCGATCCCGATCGTGTCGGCGATCGTCTGACGGACCCCGTACTTCTTCGGGATGTCGAAATCCATGAGGGTATGCCGGTACCCCCCGACCTGGATCTCGTTGATGACGTAGTCCGCGCCCGCCACGGCGGGCCGGCGCTCCGCGCTGGCCTCCACCCGGTGCCCGGCGCCGGTCCTCCGCACGATCGACGCGGCGGCGCGCTCCGAGTACGCGAGACGCTCCGCGTTGATGTCGTGCAGGGCGATGGTCACCTGCCCGGCCAGCTCCGGGAACGAGCAGAGGTCGGCCACCACGTTGCGGGTGAACTCCACGCTGCCGGCACCGATGATCGTGACTCGGATCATGAGCGAGAGTGTTCCATGTATGCCATAAGTGAGCAAGTGCGAGCAATCTGGCCGGGGTTAGACGGTCATGACCTTCACGCCGGCTTCGGTTAGGGCGGCCAGGATTTGGGGGTCGGCGGCGCGGTCGGTGATCAGCTCGTCGACCGTTCCGACCGCACAGATCTGGGCGAAGGCCACGAGGCCGATCTTGGAGCTGTCGGCCACCACGACGACCGAGCGGGAGCGCTCGATCAGTGCCCGGTTCGTATGGGCCTCCACCTCGTGATGCGTTGTGAGGCCGGCCTCGAGGGAGACCCCATCCGCGCCCACGAACACGATGTCGAGGTTCAGCCCGGCCAGGCTCGCCTCGGCAATGGGCCCGACCAGCTCATAGGACTCGGACCTGGCCACTCCGCCCGTCACCACGAGCTTGAGATTGGGGCGCACCGCCATCTCGGAGGCGATGTTCAGAGCGTTCGTGACCAGCGTCAGGCGCTGCTGGTCGACCAGCGCCCGCGCCACTTCCGTAGTGGTGGTTCCGCCGGTGAGCCCGACCGCGTGACCTGCGGCGACTCGCGTCGCGGCCTCGCGGGCGATCCGGAGCTTCTCTTCCTTGTGCCGGCCGCCCTTGTAGCGAAGCGGGAGCTCATAAAAGACCCCCTGCGCGACCGCGCCTCCATGCGTGCGCGCCAGCAGGCGCTGGCGCTCGAGAAGGTCGAGGTCGCGACGGACCGTGGCGGCCGACACGCCCAGCTCGTCCGAGATGTCGGCGACATTCACGCTGCCGTTCCCGGACAGCCACTCCAGGATCGTTTCCAGCCGCTCGGCCTGCCGCATCGGAACCGTCCTCAGGATCCGGCCAGGCGCCGGGAGGCGAAGGGCTCGGACCAGGCCACCGCCTCGCCCGACGCGGCATCGAAGAGGTGCACGTCTTCCAGCGACATCCCAAGTTTGATCGTCTCGCCCACCGCTGGCTGACGGCGTGCGTCGAGCCTGGCCACGATGATCGCCCGCTCTGGGGGCAGGGATTCGATCCCGGGGGCGGTGGAGGCGGTGGCGACACGGTGTCCGCGGATGCTCCCGTAGACGATGGTCTCGTGGCCGAGCAACTCCACGACTTCCACGCGTACCGGCATGGCGTGCTCTCCGGTAGCGTCCGTCATGAGGTGCAGGGCCTCCGGCCGCACGCCGATGACGAGCTCGCCGCTGGGGGCGCCGGGGGCCTCGAACACGAGATCGCCCGCGTCCACGCGACCGCCCGTCGCGGAGGCGCTGAGCAGGTTCATCGGCGGGCTGCCGATGAACCCGGCCACGAACACGTTCGCCGGGTGCCGGTAGATCTCCTGCGGTGTGCTGAGCTGAAGCAGCTTCCCGCCGGACATCACGCCAATGCGCTCGCCGAGCGTCATGGCCTCGACCTGGTCGTGCGTGACGTAGACGGTGGTGGTGGAAAAACGCTGATGCAGCTGCTTGAGGTCGGCGCGAAGCTGGGTCCGGAGCTGTGCGTCCAGGTTCGAGAGTGGCTCGTCGAGGAGGTAGACGCGGGGTCTGCGGGCGAGCGCGCGCCCCATTGCCACGCGCTGCCGCTGACCGCCGGAGAGCTGGGCGGGCTTGCGGTCCAGCAGGTCATCGAGGGTCAGCAGCGAGCTCACCTCCCTGACCCGTTCGGTGATCTCGGCAGTCGGCATCTTGTGCTGCCGGAGCCCGAAGGCCAGGTTCTGGAGGACTGTCTTGTGCGGATACAGCGCGTAGCTCTGGAACACCATGGCGATGTCGCGGTCCCGGGGAGAAACACCGTTCACGACCTGTCCGCCGATGGCGATCGCTCCGGAGGTCGGCTCCTCCAGCCCCGCGATCATCCGGAGGGCGGTCGTCTTTCCGCAGCCGGACGGCCCGACCAGGACCATGAACTCGCCGTCGGCGATGGTGCAGGTGAGCGCGTCAACCGCCCTCGTCCCGTTCGGGAAGACCTTCGCGACCTCGTGGAACGAAACCTCGGCCACGATCAGGACCTCCTGCGTGAGCGGTTGCGACTCACGGCAGGCTGGCTAGCGAGCTCGCTCGTAATGGCACGCACCCAGGTGAATCTACCGTTCTGATCGCTCAGGCAGCAACACTAACGACCAGAAGCAGCCTTGCCGAACGCACGAGTGTGTTCTAATATCCGCTCATCCGAGCGAGAACGAAAGCAATGAAGCGACGGCGAGTTCTCGGGATCGTGTTCCTTGCTGGTCAACTCCGGTTCGCGCTGGCGATCAACGGGGCCGTTAAGGGATGGCCCATGGGCGGCCGGGAGACCCAGCCGGCGAACGAGACCACGGGCTTACCGCGATGATCCGGACGACGGAGGCGTCGCGCATGGCGGTCAGCCCGGCCTTCGCGACCGCGCTCTTTCTACTGCTGGCGACGGCGTGCAGCCCCAGTGGCAAGCCTGCCGCCCCGCACCGGTCGCCTGGTCCCGATGCTGATCATCTTCATCGTGGCCCAGCGGTACTTCGTCCGGTCGGTGGCCGCCACCGGGCTGACCGGGACGTGAGCCCGGGACGTGTGCCGCTGGACGTGAGCCCTGGACACCGGCCGGGCGCCGGAGGAGAACGAGTGGCAGAGGGAAGAGGAGCAGGCGATGAGTGAGGAGGCGGAGGTGGCAGCCACCGGCAGTATCGAGGTGGAGGTGGCCTCGCAGCCAGCATGCTGGCGGCAGGCGGCCGGGCTGGCCCCGGAGGTCGCGGGCGCGCTGCCCGCCAGCGGGGAACGGGTCGCGGTGGCCGGGTGCGGCACGTCCTGGTTCATGGCCCAGGCCTACGCGGCCGCGCGGGAAGCCGCCGGGCACGGCGAGACCGACGCGTTCGCCGCGTCCGAGATGACCACCCACCGCCGCTACGACCGGGTCCTGGTGCTGTCCCGGTCCGGGACCACCACCGAGATCCTGCAGTTGCTGGGTCGGCTGCGCGGCACCGTGCCCACGGTCGCGATCACCGCCAGCACCCCGAACCCGGTGTCTGAGGCGGCCGGCGCCACGGTCGACCTCAGCTTCGCTGACGAGGAATCCGTGGTGCAGACCCGGTTCGCCACCACCGAGCTGGCCCTGCTGCGGGCCAGCCTGGGGCAGGACATCGGGCCGGTGGCCGACGCCGCCGAGCGG
This sequence comes from uncultured Actinomycetes bacterium, assembly GCA_963834705.1. Lineage (GTDB taxonomy): Bacteria > Actinomycetota > Actinomycetes > Streptosporangiales > Streptosporangiaceae > RYN-230. Next base: position 97,035 of record CAWICV010000007.1, on the reverse strand, counting down.
GTGCTGGCCCAGCCGCTGCCCGCCGAGCTGACCGCGGCCCGCCAGTTCACGTTCCTCGGCACCGGCTGGACCGTCGGCCTGGCCAGCGAGGCCGCGCTCAAGCTGCGCGAGGCGGCGGGGATGTGGACCGAGGCCTACCCGGCCATGGAGTACCGGCACGGGCCCGCCGCAGTGACCGGGCCGGGCAGCGTGGTGTGGCTGCTGGGCACGCCGCCAGACGGGCTGGGCGCCGAGGTGCGGGGGGCGGGTGGCATCCCCTGGCACAGCGACGAGGACCCGCTCGCCGAACTGGTCCGGGTGCAGCTGCTCGCGGCCACCGTGTCCCGGGCCCGCGGGCTGGATCCGGACCGGCCGCGCAACCTGGCCCGGTCGGTCATCCTCAGTCCCCGCTGAGCCCGCCTGCCGTGATCGCAGTCGTCTGCCTCAACCCGGCCCTGGACATCACCTACCAGGTGCCGGCCGTGGACTGGGCGGGCGTGAACCGGCCCAGTGCGGTTCACGCCCGCCCGGGGGGCAAGGGCCTGAACGTGGCCCGCACCTTGCGCTCGCTCGGCGCCGACGTACTGGTGCTGGGGCTGGCCGGCGGGGTCACCGGCACCGCGGTCGAGTCGGCCCTGGCCGAGGCGGGGGTGCCCGCCGCGTTCACCAGGATCGGCGGCGAGACCCGCCGCACCGTCACCGTGGTCGACGGCCGCAGCGGCAGCGTCACGGCATTCAACGAGCCCGGTCCGCGGGCGGCCCCGGAGGAGTTCACGGAACTAGCCGTTAGGTATGAAAAGGCGCTGGGCGGGTGTGCGGCGGTGGTGCTGTCCGGCAGCCTGCCGCCGGGACTGCCCGCCAGCAGCTACGCGCGGCTGATCGAGACGGCGGCGGCGGCCGGGGTGCCGGCCGTGCTGGACGCGGATGGGGACGCGCTGCGGGCCGGCGCGGCCGCCCGGCCCGCGATCGTCAAGCCCAACCTGTCCGAGCTGGCCGGGCTGGCGGGCCATTCGCTGGCCGGCCGGGCCGCGGTCGCGAGTGCGGCCCGCGAACTGCGGGACACCGGCCCAGCCGCGGTGGTGGCCACTCTCGGCGCGGACGGGCTGCTCGCGGTGACCGAAGACGGCACCTGGGTGGCGGCCCCGCCCGCCGCGGTGGCCGGGAACGCGACCGGCGCGGGCGACGCGGTGGCCGCGGGCCTGGCGCACGGGCTGGCGGCGGGCCTGCCCTGGGATGAGCGGCTGCGCCGCGCGGTCGCGCTGGGCACTGCGGTAGCCGCCGCGCCGGTGGCCGGGGAGTTCCGCCCGGCCGACTACGAACGGGTGCTGGCCGGGGTCAGCGTACGCCGCGGGGCGGCGGGCTGATGCCGCTCACCCCGATGGCGGACATCGCAGGCCCGGCCCGGGCGGCGGGCCGGGGTGTCGGCGCGTTCAACGTCGTCGGCATCGAGCACGCCGAGGCGATCGTGACCGGCGCCGAGCTGGCCGGGGCCCCGGTCGTGCTGCAGATCAGCGAGAACTGCGCGGCCTACCATGGCGCGCTGGCGCCGATCATGACCGCCTGCCTGGCCATCGCGGGCGCGGCCGGGGTGCCGGCCGCAGTGCACCTGGACCACGCGACCAGCGCGGACCTGGTCCGCGAGGCGGCCGGGCTGGGCGCCGGGTCGGTCATGTACGACGCGTCGGCCCGGCCCTACTCCGGCAACGTCGCAGCCACCGCCGACATGGCCCGGTGGTGCCAGCACCGGGGCATCTGGGTGGAGGCGGAACTCGGCGAGATCGGCGGCAAGGACGGCGTGCACGCACCGGCCGCGCGGACCCGCCCGGACGAGGCGGCCGGTTATGTCGCGGCGACTGGAGTAGATGCGCTGGCCGTCGCGGTGGGCAGCTCGCACGCCATGCTGACCCGCGACGCGGTGCTGGACCTCGGGCTGATCACCCTGATCCGGGCCGCGGTCAGTGTCCCGCTGGTGCTGCACGGCTCGTCCGGTGTGCCCGACCAGGACCTGGCCGGGGCGATCGCGGCTGGGATGACAAAGGTCAACGTAGCGACTCAGCTGAACAAGGCGTTTACCGTGGCCATCCGCCAGTCCCTGGCTAATGACTCGCGAATGGTCGATCCCCGGCGGTACGTTGCCGCCGGGCGGGATGCGATCGCCGCGGAAGTGGCCCGGCTGCTCGGTGTCATAGGTGCGGCCGACCGGGCCGCCCCGGCGGGCGGGGCGGGGCTGGATGACGGGAGGCGCCGGTGAGCCGTTATCGCCGCTGGAATGAGCCGCTGGAGCTGCTCGCGGCGGGCCAGCTCCAGGTCGAGGACGCCGCTGAGGACGCGTCCCGGCCGCTGGATGCCGGGGTTGACGTTGTCACCGCCTGACCTGGTCGTGCTCGGCGACTGCAATCCGGACGTGCTGGTCCTGGGCGCGGATGTGACCCCCGCGTTCGGCCAGCAGGAGAAGCTGGTGCCGAGCATCTCCCTGGTCGTCGGCGGGTCGGCGGCCATCACCGCGGTGGCCGCGGCCCGGCTCGGCGTCCGGGTGGCGCTGGTCGCCGCGGTCGGCGCCGACCCGGCCGGCCAGTTCATGCTGGACCAGCTGGGCCGGGAGGGCGTTGACGTCAGCGCGGTGGCGGTGCGCCGGGACAGCCCGACCGGGATCACCGTGGCGCTGTCCCGGGGCGGCGACCGGGCCATCCTCACCGCGCTCGGCGCGGTCGCGTCGCTGACCCCTGCGGACGTCCCGGCCGGGTTGCTGGAGCAGGCCCGGCACGTGCATGTCAGCTCGTACTTCCTGCTGGCCGGCTCGCTCGGGCCCGGGCTGCCCGGGCTGCTGGCCGCGGCCCGGGCCGGCGGCGCGCGCACCTCGCTGGACACCAACTGGGACCCGTCCGGGCACTGGCTCGACGAGCGGCTGTCCGCCGTGCTCGGGCAGGCGGACCTGCTGCTGCCGAACGAGACCGAGGCCACCGCGCTGGGCGGCGCGCCGGACCTGGCCACGGCGGTGCGGGCGCTGGCCGCCTCCGGGCTCGGCCTGGTCGTCAAGCGCGGTCCGCAAGGCGTGCTGTGCGTGGCCGGCGGACGGCAGTGGCAGGTCAGTGTGCCGCCGGTGGTCCCGGTGGACAGCACCGGCGCGGGGGACTGCTGTAATGCCGGGCTGATCGCTGGCCTGCTGGACGGCCTGGCCCTGCCCGACGCGGCCGCGCTCGGCTGCGCGGCCGGTGCGCTGTCCACCCAGGCGGCGGGCGGCACCGCGGGATCCCCGGACCGGGCCGCCGCGGCGGCGTGTGCTCAGCGCGCGCTGGTGTCGCCGGTCCCGGCCTGAGCTTCGGTCCCCTGATCCGGGGCCGTGGGGGACAGCACGGTGACCGTGGTGCCGGTGCCGGGCGCCGAATCCACGGTGATCCGGCCGCCCCAGCGCCCGGCGATGGCCCGGGTCACGGTCAGGCCGAGCCCGGCGCTGCCGCCCGGCGGCTTGGTGCTGAAGAACGGCTCGAACACGCTGCCCAGGATGTCCGGCCGAGCCACGACACGATCCTGGGCAACCGGGCCTTCAACAACCACCCGGCCGACCTGATCTGGGACCGCACCGGGGTGGGCAACCGGTTCCGCGGCAACAAGTGCGGCAGGTCCATCCCGCGTGGGCTCTGCCGCTGAGCCAGTTAGTTCCTGAGCCGTTCCGCGCCCGGTCAGCGCAGTGACGCGGCGACCTGCTCCAGGTGGTCCAGGGACTCGTTCATCCCGTCCTCCATCCCCGAGTTGAGGTGCATGTCGCGGTGCTCCTGGCTGGTGTGCTCGACCAGGATGCTCAGCGTGGTGCGCCCGTCCTGCTCAGCGAACGTGGCCCTGCTCACCGCAGCGGCGTCGGGCGCCCCCTCGAACACCTCGGTGCTGACGATGCGCTCGTCCGGGACGATCTCCCGGTACTCGCCGTGGAACGCGACCTCGAACCCGCCGCTGGCCGTCATCACATACCGCCACCGGCCACCCGGCCGCAGGTCCACCTCGGCGCTGGTGACCTCGCCGCGGTCCCCGGCCCACCAGCGGCGGATCAGTTCCGGCGTGGTCCAGGCCCGGTAGACCAGGTGCCGCGGCGCGTCGAACTGCCGCGTTATCAGTATCTGGGTGCTCGCCGGGAGCGTCACCACCGCACTACGGGTCGCTGCTGCCATCGTCGTCCTCCCTGTCTGTCAGTTCCGCCAGCACGGTGTCCAGCCGGTTGAACCGCCCGGTCCACAGATCCTGGTAGGCCCGCACCCACTCGTGGATCGGCTTGAGCGGCTGGGCGTTGAGCCGGTACAGCCGCTGCCGCCCCGCGTCGCGCACCTCCACCAGGCCGACTTCACGCAGCACCCGCAGGTGCTTGGAGACCAGTGGCTGGGCCAGGCCAAGCTGTGCGACCAGGTCGTTCACCGGCCGCTCACCACCGGCCAGGGCATCCAGGATCTGCCGCCGCCGCGGCTCGGCGATCGCGTTGAACGCGTCCGCCGTGGTCGCTGCCCTAGCCATGCCACGATCATATACCGATATGGGGATATGTCAAACGCGGCTGTTCGCGGGGCGGTTCTGGGGCATCCTGGGCGATCTGGGGTGCTCCGGCGTGACGGGCGTCAGCCGGCCAGCTCTTGCTCCAGCCAGGTCCGGCCGCGGGTCCGGGCGGACAGCCGCACCCCGCCGAGCAGGCCGGCCAGCCGCTCGGCCGCCGCCTCGACCGCGGCGGCCGCCGCGGAGCCGGCGTCTTCCAGGAACCGGCAGACGATCTCGCCACCGCTGTCCTGAGCCCAGCCGCCGACGATCCGGCCCTCCCACCAGATGGTCGGTCCGATGTTGCCGGTCTGGTCGAACAGCCGCGGGCCGTGCCCGCCGAGGAACCAGTCCCGCTGCTGCCAGCCCATCGGGGTGGAGTCCAGCCCGGGCAGCAGCGCCGCCCATGGCTCCACCTCAGGGGCCGGCGCCAGATCGCCGGCCAGCGCGATGCCGGGCACCCCATCCAGGTCCACCTCGGCCGGCTTCAGTTCGGTGAGCACCCGGCTCAGCTGGGTCTTGCCCCAGCCGGCCCACCAGCGCAGGTCATCCGGTGTGGCCGGACCATAGGCCTGCAGCCAGCGCCGGGCCAGTTCCACCTCGGCCGCCTCGGTCGGCCAGCCGTCCAGCCCGCCCGGGCACCACAGCTCCATCGGTGACCACCGGTACTGGTGCGACGTCCACGAGCCGCGCGGCCGGCCGCGCACCACCTGCCCCTGCGCGGCGAGCAGGAACAGCACCCGGCTGGCCACGTTCTGCCGGCCTTCGTAAGCCTTGCCCCGGGCCAGCACGATCTGGGTGCGCAGCCGGGGGTCGTCCCCGGCCAGTTCGGCCGCGGTCGCCTCGCCGCGGGCGGCCAGCGCCGCCAGCGCGGCTTGCTCCACCCCGGCCAGCCAGCCGTCCACGTCGCCGGGCACGCCGGATTCGGCCAGATAGCCGAGCACCTTGCGCCGCTCCCGGGCCGCGACTGCCCGGCCGCACGCGGCCTGGATCAGGGCCGCGTTGTCCAGCGTGGCCAGGAACACGGTCCGGCGCATGCCGAGCAGCCGGACCAGCGTCCGGTCCTGGTACAGCGCGCGTTCCACGTCGGGCACGTTCCCGCCGGCCAGCCGGGCCAGGATGCCCAGGTAGGCCGAGGACGGGTCGGTGCCGTGCACCGCGAGCAGCGACGCGGCCACCTCGGCCGGCCCGCTGGGCTGGGCGGCAGGCTGGCTGGCCGGGGCCAGCCGGTGCCGCAGGCCCAGCCGGGCCCGCCGGTCCGGGACGCCGATCCGCGGCGTCATTCCGTCCCGGCTTCGCCGCTGTTCGCGAGCTCCAAGTGCACCCGGATCAGCTGCTTGGCGTGCTGGATGATCTCATCGTCGCCGGCCGGGTGCATCGCGAAGGCCAACTTGACCAGGGCGTCCGCGATTTTGATCGCGATGAGCAGGGACTGCTCGGATGGCAGGCTGGGATCGTCGCCGTGCTCGGCGGCCAGCAGCTGTGCCATCCGCCCGGCCAGGTGGGTGTCGTTGTCGCCGGTGCTGCCGAGCAGGTGCACGTCGGCCACGTCACCGAAGCGCACTACGCGGAATCCCGGGTCCTCCCGGCACATCGCGACGAACAGATCCACCGCGGCGTCTGCCGTGGCCGGCCAGTCCTCCAGCCGGCCGGACCGGAGAGCGCCCTCCACCCGGGCCAGGAAGCGGTCCAGGTTGCGGGCGGCCAGCGCGTGCATGATCTCCCGCTTGCCCGCGAAGAACTGGTACAGCACCCCGGGTGACACCCCGGCTCGCAGGGCCACCTGCGAGGTGGTCATCTTCTCGTAGCCCCGCTCGGCCACCAGCAGCCCGGCCGCGTCGAGGATCCGGCCGATCCGGATCGCGTTCCGTTCCGCCGCGGGCAGCTTACGCAGTGGCATCTCGGGATCTGGCCCAGTCATGCCAGGGGCCCCCAGCCGCTCGTGCTCCAGCATGAAATCGAGTATCACCCGTGACCGGGCCGGCTGCACGGCGGTTCAGCCTGGCCGACCGGGAGTCGCGGCGCCGCGGATGCCGGGTGCGGGCCACTTCGGGCTTTTCAGAAAGCTACTCGGAGTAAATTCTGCTACCCGCCGGTACATGCCGAGAAGGAAATCGGCCGACGGCAGGTTCAGCAGGATCAGGGTTACCAGCATCAGCAGCAACTGCTGAGCCGCGGCCTCACCCCGGTTCGTAGCCGAGGTTGGGGCGCAGCCAGCGCTCCACCTCGGCCAGCGGGACGGCGCGCCGGGCCGCGTAGTCGGCAGCCTGATCCCGGCCGATCCGGCCCACGGTGAAGTAGCGCGACGCGGGGTGGGCGAACAGCAGCCCGCTGACGCTGGCCGCTGGGCTCATGGCACACGAGCCGGTCAGCGACATGCCGAACTGCCCCGCGTTGAGCAGGCGGAACAGCTCCTGCTTCTCGCTGTGGTCCGGGCTGGCCGGGTAGCCCAGCGCGGGCCGGATGCCGCGGAAGCGTTCCGCGTGCAGATCCGCGATGTCCGGGTCGGCGCCCGGCTCGAACCAGTCCCGCCGGGCCTGCAGGTGAGTGTGCTCGGCGAACGCCTCGGCCAGCCGGTCGGACAGCGCCTTGACCATGATCGACTGGTAGTCGTCGCGCTGCTCCTCGAAGCTGGCGGCCAGTTCGGCGGCGCCGTGGATGGCCACCGCGAACCCGCCCAGGTGATCCCCGGCCGGGGCCAGGTAGTCGGCCAGGCAGCGGTTGGGCCGGCCGTCTGGCTTGGTGGTCTGCTGCCGCAGCATCGGCATGCGGACGATCTCCTGGCTTGTCCGGGGGGTTCCGGGGAGTCGCCCCCCCGGGCTAGCACTGCCGGGCTGGATCACCAGGTCGTCGCCTTCGGCGTGCGCGGGCCAGAAGCCGTACCCACCGCCGGCCGTCAGCTGGCCCTCGGCGATGATCTTGTCCAGCATGGTGTTCGCGTCGTCGAACAGCTCGCGCGCGGCCGGCTCGGCCAGAATGGCCGGGTACTTGCCCTTGAGCTCCCAGGCCAGGAAGAAGAACGTCCAGTCGATCATCTCGCGCAGCGCGGCCAGGTCCGGGGTCACGGTACGCACCCCGGTGAACGCGGGCACCGGCAGGTCAGCGAAGCTGACCTGCTCGTAGTTGGCCCGGGCCCGGCTCAGCGGCAGCAGCGGCCGGCGCCGGGTGTGCTCGTGCTGCTCGCGGAGCCGCTCCTGCTCGACGTGGTTGGCCGCGACCAGCACCCGGGACCGGTCGTCGTCCAGCAGGTCCGAGACCACTCCGGCGACCCGGGACGCGTCCAGCACATGCACCGTGGCGGCGCCGTAGGCCGGGGCCACCCGCACCGCGGTGTGCTGGCGCGACGTGGTCGCGCCGCCGATGAGCAGCGGCAGGCTCAGCTCGCGGCGCTGCATCTCGGTGGCCACGCTGACCATCTCGTCCAGCGACGGGGTGATCAGCCCGGACAGCCCGACGATGTCCGCCTTCTCGGCCACTGCGGTGTCCAGGACGACGTCGGCCGGGACCATCACGCCGAGGTCGATGACCTCGTAGTTGTTGCAGCCGAGGACGACCCCGACGATGTTCTTGCCGATGTCGTGCACGTCGCCCCTGACCGTGGCCAGCACGACCTTGCCCTGGCCACGGGCGGCAGCCAGACCGTCCCGCTGGGCCTGCTCCTTCTCGGCCTCCATGAACGGCTCCAGGTAACCGACCGCCCGCTTCATCACCCGGGCGCTCTTGACCACCTGGGGCAGGAACATCTTCCCGGAGCCGAACAGGTCGCCGACGACCTTCATGCCGTCCATCAGCGGGCCTTCGATCACGTCCAGCGGGCGGGCCGCGGCCTGCCGGGCTTCCTCGGTGTCGGCCTCGATGAAGTCGGTAATGCCGTGCACCAGCGCATGGCCAAGCCGCTCCTGCACCGGCGCCTCCCGCCAGGACAGGTCCACGGCGCGGCTGGCCGCTGGCCCGCGCACCGTATCGGCGAACGCGACCAGCCGGTCGGTGGCGTCCGGGCGCCGGTCGAACAGCACATCCTCGACCAGTTCCAGCAGGCCGGCTGGGATGTCCTGGTACACCGCGAGCTGCCCGGCGTTGACGATGCCCATGTCCAGGCCGGCCCGCACCGCGTGGAACAGGAACGCCGAGTGCATGGCCTCCCGCACCGCGTCGTTGCCGCGGAACGCGAACGACAGGTTGGAGATGCCGCCGCTGGTCCGCACCCCCGGGCAGCGCTGCTTGATCAGCGGCAGCGCCTCGATGAACGCCTTGGCGTAGCCGTTGTGCTCGGCGATGCCGGTCGCCACGGCCAGCACGTTCGGGTCGAAGATGATGTCCTCGGCGGCGAACCCCGCCTGCTGGGTGAGCAGGTCGTAGGCCCGGCCGCAGATGGCCACCTTCCGCTCGGTGGTGTCCGCCTGGCCCTGCTCGTCGAACGCCATCACCACTACGCCGGCCCCGTACTGCCGGATCCGCCGGGCCTGGTCCAGGAACGGGCCCTCGCCTTCTTTGAGGCTGATCGAGTTGACCACGCCCTTGCCCTGCACGCAGCGCAGCCCGGCCTGCAGCACGCTCCACCGCGAGCTGTTGACCATCACCGGGATGCGGGCCACCTCCGGCTCGGTCGCGATCAGGTTGAGGAACGTGGTCATCGCCTGCTCGCTGTCCAGCAGGTCGGCGTCCATGTTCACGTCGAGCAGGTTGGCCCCGCCGCGCACCTGTTCCACCGCCACCGCGGCCGCCGCCTGGTAGTCGCCGGACTCGATCAGGCGGCGGAACCGCCGTGAGCCGGTCACGTTGGTGCGTTCCCCGATCATCACGAAGCCGGTGTCCGGGCCGATCTCGAACGGCTCCAGGCCGCTGAACCGGGTCCGGGCGGGCTCGGCCGGCACCTGCCGGGGCGGCAGGCCGGCCACGGCCGAGGCGATCCGCGCGGTGTGCTCCGGGGTCGTCCCGCAGCAGCCGCCGACCACGTTCACCATGCCCTGCTCGGCGAACCCGCCGAGCAGCCGGGCGGTCTCCTCAGGTGGCTGGTCATAGCCGCCGAATGCGTCCGGCAGGCCGGCGTTGGGGTGGCAGGCCGTGTACGTGCCGGCCAGCCGGGCCAGCTCGGCGATGTGCGGGCGCATCTCCGTCGCGCCCAGCGAGCAGTTCACCCCGGCCAGCAGCGGCTCGGCGTGCTCAACCGACCGCCAGAACGCCTCGACCGTCTGCCCGGACAGGGTGCGCCCGCTCAGGTCCACGATCGTCACCGAGATCCACAGCGGCAGCTGCCCGGCCACGTCCCGGGCGGCCGCGATGGCGGCCTTGGCGTTCAGCGTGTCGAAGATCGTCTCGATCAGCAGCAGGTCCACGCCGCCCTCGGCCAGGGCCTGGATCTGCTCCGCGTAGGCGGTGTACACCTCGTCGTAGCTCACCGCGCGGTACGCCGGGTTGTCCACCTCGGGGGACAGCGACAGGGTGACGTTGAGCGGGCCCACCGAGCCGGCCACGAACCGGCCGCCGGCCTCGTCCGCCGCGTGCCGGGCCAGTTCGGCCCCGCGCAGGTTCATCTCACGCACCAGCGGCTGCAGGCCGTAGTCGGCCTGGCCGATGCTGGTCGCGGTGAATGTGTTGGTGGTGGTGATGTCCGCGCCCGCGGCCAGGTACTGCCGGTGCACCTCACGCACCACGTCGGGGCGGGTCAGGTTGAGCAGGTCCGGGTCGCCGGTCACGTCCCGCGGGTGATCGCGCAGCCGGCCGTTCCGGTAGTCGTCCGGGCCGAGGCCGGCCGTCTGGAGCATGGTGCCCCAGGCGCCGTCGAGGATGGCGATTCGCTGGTCCAGAAGCTCGCGCAGGGCCTGAGCCTGCCCGGTCGCCGATGCTGGCATGCTGTGCGGGTCACCTCCTGATATCAGGAGGCGCCCTTGCCATGGTCGTTCCGGCCGAGCGTGGCGGGGCTGACCCCGTTGCAGCGCCTCTCGGCCTGTGCCCATCATACGGGTAGCGTGTCCAGCCGCCGAAGCGCTGCACAGCGAGCAGAGGGGAGGGCCAGGTCATGCCGCCGCAGGTCCAGGTCCGCCGGGTCTATGAAGCGCCGGAGCCGGACGACGGCACCCGGGTGCTGGTTGACCGGCTCTGGCCGCGCGGGCTGCGCAAGGACGCGGCCCACCTGGACGAGTGGGTCAAGGATGTGGCCCCGTCCACCGAGCTGCGCAAGTGGTACGCGCATGATCCGGCTAAGTTCGCTGAGTTCTGCCGCCGCTACACGGCCGAGCTGTCCAGCGGTGCGCCGCGGGCCGCGCTGGAACACCTGGCCGACCAGGCCGCGGCCGGGCCGGTCACGCTGCTGACCGCGACCCGGGACGCCGCGCACAGCGAGGCCGCCGTGCTGGCCGGCCTGCTGCGCCAGCCCGGCCCGGGGCCGGCCAGCGAGGCGGGCGAGCCGGCCTGCTACGCCCATCTGGTCTGTCCCGAGTGCGGCGCGGTGACCAGCGAGGGCCATCGCGAGGGTTGCGGCTCCGCCTGAGGTACCTGCCCCAGGTGGGTAGCTTGGCGCAGGCCCGGGCCGGGCGGCCGCCGGCGATGGGCGCATGGTCTGCCGCTCACCGGCCGAACGCCGCCGGCCCGGTCCGCCCCCAGCAGCACCGCCGCGTACCCGGGCGACGGGAAGCGGAACGCCGCGATGCCGCGCCAGAGCTGTGCCTGCAGGCGCACGCGCTCAGTGTGCCCGCCCGCCACGCTGGGCCGGTCCCGCCGGGCTACTTGACGTGACCGGGGCAGGCACAGTTTCGCGGCAGTGGCGTTCGGCATAATTCGTCCTGGTCACCGGCGGATCCCGGTAGTGAGGGAACGGGGAGGTGGGTGCGGCGCTCGAGCGCGGGCTGGCCGCCGCGGCCGGGCTGGCGGAGCGGTTCCTGCTGCTGTTCGTGCTGGTGGTGGCGGCGGCTGGGGTGGCGCTGCCCGGGCCGGGCCGGGCCGTCGCGGCCCACCAGGGCATCGACGCGGCGCTGGCCGTGCTGGTCTTCGCCACCGGCCTGACGCTGCGGCTGGCCGACCTGGCCGCGGTGCGCACCGCGTGGCGGCGGGTCGCCGTGGCGCTGGGCGTCAGCACCGCGGCGCTGCCCGCGCTGGCCTGGGCGGCCAGCCGGCTGATCGGCGACCCGGTGCTGCGCGCGGGCATGCTCACAGTCGGTGTCGCGCCGGCCGAGGTGGCCACCGTGGCGCTGTGTGTGATCGCGGGCGGCGAGGCGGCCGTGTGCGCGGTCATCCTGGCCGCGTCCACGCTGGCCGCCGTGCTGGCCGCGGGCCCGGTGCTGGCCCTGGCGGGCGCCGCGGCCACGGTGCCCGCCGCCGCGCTGCTCGGCACGCTGGTGCTCGTGGTGGCGTTGCCGCTGGCCGCCGGGGCCGGGCTGCGGGCCGCGTGGGCGCCGGGGCCGCAGGCCGGTGCGGTGGTCCGGATCGGCACTGTCGCCGCGCTGCTAGTGCTGCTCTGGCAGGTGGCCAGCCAGATCCGGCTGGACGCCGGCTACCTGCGGGTCATCGCCGCGCTGGCTGCTTTCCTGGCCGGGTCGGCGTTGCTCGGCGGGGCGCTCGCGGTGCGGCTGCCGGCCGGCCGCGCGGTGGCCGTGCTGCTCCCGGTGGGGCTGCGGGACTTCGCCGTGGCGGCCGGCATCGCGGCCACCGGGTTCGGGCCCGCGGCGGCCGCCCCGCTGGGCGTCTACGGGGTGTTTGTCCTGGTCTCCGGTTCGGCGATCGCGCTGTTCGCGGGCCGCCGGGGGCGGCCGGGGTAGGCCCAGGCCCACCAGGGAACTAGACGCCAGCCCATGGCGCCAGGACACCGCGGAGGGCCACCATGGGGGCATGTGGCTGCTGCTGAAGCTGTTTTACCGGACGTTCTCCCAGGTGCTGCGCCGATTCGGCCTGGGCCTGCTGCTCATCCCCGTGACCATGGTCGCGCTGCTGCTGTTCGGCGTGCACGCCTGGACGGTGCTGGCGTTCGTGCTGGCGCTGGCCGTCGCGTTCTGGTGGCCCATGGTGGCGGCCGCCCTGCTACCGGTGATCATGGTGGCGGTGGGCGTGGCCGGGCTGGTGCTGGCAGCCACCGTGGCCGGCCCGGGAGGTAACTGGGTGAGGTCTGCGGTTGCCGTTTTCCAGGTGAACGCGGTGGGCTCGCCCGCCAGCGGCTGGGAGGTAAAGACCCCGGCTGGCCCGCAGTGGGTGCAGATTCCGGCAGCCGCGGCCCGGTTCGGCGTGATGCCGGGGACGCCGGGCACGATTACTTTCGACGGCAAGGTGCCGCCCGCAGCCGCGGCGAAACTCCATCAGGCCCAGGCCAACGCGATCAATGGGCAGAGCAAGGCAGCCGCGCGTAAGCAGATCGTGGTGAACAGGAAGGTGATCGGCCGGCCGCCGAACGCCAAGCTGCCCCCGGCCAAGCGGATCCAGCGGCCGGCACCGGGGGCCGGATTCGGCTACGTCGCCAAGGGGCCGGGTGCGGGCGTGCAGTTCTGGGCCGGACCGGGCGGCCCCCGCACGATCGTCGGTCCCCGCACGATTGCCGGCGCACCGAACCCGTCGCCCTGGGCCGGGCGGCTGGTGCCGGTGGCGCTGCTGCTCATCGCGCTCGGCCTGTGGCTGGCGCCGCGCACGTTCGCCGAGTTCCGGGCCCGCACTCCAGGGCTGCTGCCGTACCTGCGGCGGCGGATGCAGGAGATTCGCTGGGGCATTCTCCTGGTTCCCGCCGCGGCCCTGGGCCTGACCATCTTCGGCGCGAACCCGGTGACGCTCGGGATGATCCCGGTGGCCGCCCTGGTCACCATGCGCTGGCCACGCGTCGCGGCTGACCTGGTCCCGGTGCTGCTGACGGTGTTCGCCATCTATGGCTTCGTGCTCACCGCCCGCTGGGAGTCGGCGCCGATCGGCGTGCTGGCCAGCCACCCGCAGCTGTACGGCTTCGTGGAGGTCAGCACCAGGCAACTCGCGGTGCTGGCCGGGGCCGAGGCCAGCGCATTCCTGGCCATGGCGGCCTGGCTGTTCCCGCGCACGGTCGTCCAGCATGGCCGGCTGCTGACCGCCGCGGAACCCAACCTGGAGCTGGAGGGCCGGGTGCAGCGGCTGACCGAGACCCGGGACCACGCGCTGCACAACGCCGCCTCCGAGCTGCGCCGGATCGAGCGCGACCTGCATGATGGCGCGCAGGCCCGGCTGGTCGCGCTGGGCATGAACCTGCGCGCGGTGGAGCGGATGCTCCCGGACAGACCGGACGCCGCGCTGGCCCTGGTGGCCGAGGCCCGGGAGACCTCGGTCCGGGCGCTGAACGACCTGCGCGACCTGATCCGTGGCATCTGCCCGCCGGTGCTGGCCGACCGTGGTCTCGGCCACGCGGTGCGCGCGCTGGCGCTGGACACCCCGCTGCCGGTCGTGCTGGACGTCGAGCTTCCCGGCCGGGTCAGCGCGCCGGTCGAGTCGGCCTGCTACTTCGCGATCGCTGAGCTGCTGGCCAACGCGGTCAAGCACTCCGGCGCGCGGCAGGTGCAGCTGCGGATCCGGCACGCCGGCGGGGTGCTGCGTATCGAGGTGTCCGACGACGGAGTGGGCTGCGCCGACCCGGCCAGCGGAACCGGGCTGCAGGGCATCGAGCGGCGGCTTGGTACCTTCGACGGCATCCTGGCCGTGAGCAGCCCGCCAGGCGGACCGACCATGATTGTCATGGAGGTGCCGTGCGCGTTGTTGTCGCCGAAGACCTGTTCCTGCTGAGGGACGGGCTGACCCGGCTGCTCGCCGCGCATGACTTCGAGATAGCCGCCGCGGTGGACACCGCGCCCGGGCTGCTCTCCGCGCTGCTCACCGAGCAGCCGGACGTGGCCGTGGTTGACGTCAGGCTGCCGCCCTCGTTCGCCGACGACGGGCTGCAGGCGGCGCTGGCCGCGCGGCGGCAGGTGCCGGGACTCCCGGTGCTGCTGCTGTCCCAGTACGTCGAGCAGCTCTACGCCCGGGAGATGCTGGCTGACCAGGCGGGCGGGGTGGGGTACCTGCTCAAGGACCGGGTGTTCAACGACGACCAGTTCGTGGACGCGATCCGCACCGTGGCCGCGGGCGGCACGGTGATGGACCCCGAGGTGGTGTCCAAGCTGCTCGGCCGCCGGTCCTTCGACGGGCCGATCACCCGGCTGTCCGGCCGGGAGCGGGAGGTGCTGGCGCTGATGGCCGAGGGGCGCTCCAACACAGCCATCGCCCAGCGGCTGTTCGTCACCGAGAAGGCCGTCAGCAAGCACACCACCAGCATCTTCACCAAGCTGGACCTGGCCCCGTCGGAAGACGACAACCGCCGGGTACTGGCCGTGCTCGCCTTCCTGAACGCTTGAGCCAGCTGTGCGCCTCCGGGTTGCCCCCTCCCCATCTGCTTCACTGCCTCCTTCCCTCGTCGCTCGGGGCGCTCGTTCCCCGCTCCCCGGCCCCTCAGTCCAGTCGGCGGCCCGGCTCGACGGCGCGGGCGATTGCTTCCTCCCAGTGGGCCAGGAACTGCGGATAGCGGGCCGCGAACTGGGCCAGGTGGGCGGCGCCGGGCTCGGTCAGGGCGGTGAGGTCGTAGCTGACAGTGACCTGGGCTCCGCTGGCTGGGTCGCTGCTGTCCAGGGTGACGGTGACGGTCCCGGCGTCCTGATCCGCGATGACCCGGGTGTACCGGATGGACCGGCCTGGTTCCCGGCTGGCCACGACCCAGGTCCCAGGATGCGCGCCGTGGCTGGTCTGGAACACCGTGCCGGACTCGCTGCCGTCCTCCGCCAGAGCCGGGAACCGCGGATCCCAGCCCGCGGCCCAGGCCCGCTCGCCCTCCGGGGTGAACAGGTCGAGGGGCGCCGCGATCCCGGCTGGCAGCCGGACCGTACCGGTGCAGCGGACCCGGCGCGGGCCTGCCGCCGGGCCCGGGTCAGCTATATTCATCATGGTACAAAGGTACCACGATAACAGTGAGTCGGGTCAGGCGACGGCCGTCGCGGTCAGCCCGGCGCACCTGGAGGCCGTGATGGTCAGGTGCTCCCCGTCCAGGCTGAACGCCAGCGCGCGGCGGGCCTGCAGCGCGGATCGGGAGTGCTCGAAGTGGTGGCCGCACAGCAACCGTCATCCCTGATTTGGCCGTCCACACGGCTCAGCCCGAAAGACCCGGTCCGGCGGCCAGCCGGGCGGCCGGCGCGGGCGGGGACCCGGGAAAGGGTCAGTCCCAGGCGGGGCCGGGAGGGGGGGCGTCGTCGGTTAGGACGGTGCCTTCGATCAGGCCGTAGGGGCGGTCGCCGGGGTAGTACACCTCCCGGTCGTTGGCCAGCCCGAACCGGGCCAGGTTGACCAGGTAGTGATGTTTGTTCGGCAGCGAAAGCCGGACCTCGCAGATGTCCGGCACCTGCTCGATGATCCGGGACCCCATGGCGAACAGCGTCTGCTGCAGCGAGTAACTGTACGTCTGGCTGAACGCGTCCAGCAGCGCCTGCCGGCCGCCCTCGAACGCGGCCGCCCAGTCGGTGTCCGCTGCACGGTACCGCCACCGGGCGCTGACCTCGCTGGCCAGGATGCGGTCGGTGGTCTCGGCCAGCGTGGTGTACTCGTCCCGCGGGAAGCCCCAGAACTCCGAGTCCGTCGTGTTCAGCACCGTCAGCCCATCGAGGCCGGCCAGCACACTCACCCCAGCGGCCGCGTCGTTGACGATCCGGGCCACCCTGGTCAGCGACCCATTGCGGGCGAACGAGTGCGGGCCGAGCCGGTCCCAGCCGAACTCGGACACCGTCACCCGGGCCCGGCTGATCTGCGGCTGGCTGGTAACGAAATGTGCGGCCAGGTCCAGGCCGAGCACCTCGGGCTCGACCGCGCCGGGCCGGCTGGCGAACGCCTGCACCGTGTTCTTCTGCGTGTCGGTGGTCAGCACGCCCGAGTTGTCCCCGGTCAGGTGGGTGCCGGCCAGGTCGCCGGACAGGCTGGTGGACACGTTCCAGTCCCGGATCAGGTCCCCGCCCCCAGGAGCCGCGCCGCGGGCCACCCGCAGCACCCGGACCTCAGCTTTCCCGTACCGGTTCGCACCGAGCTGAACCATGAGCGTGCCTTTCCAGGTACTGGCGTTAAGCCGGATTATCGGGTCCGCGCCCGGCGATGGCCGCGCTCGCCTTGGCCGCCGCCGCGGCCAGCGCGCCGGCGTCGGCCGTGCTCAGCTCGCCGCCGGTGACCACCTGGCGGCCGTTGACGAACAGGTGCTCCAGCGCGGGCGCGCCGAACACCAGCGTGCACACCGGGTCCTCGATCCCGGCGCCGGGCAGCCCGTCCACCCGCCACACCGCGAGGTCGGCCAGCTTGCCCGGTTCCAGCGAGCCGAGCTCGGTTTCCCGGCCCAGGCAGCGCGCCCCGCCCATGGTGGCCATCCGCAGGCAGTCCCGCGCGGTCAGCGCCTGCGGGCCGCCCGCGTACCGCGCGGCCAGCAGGGCCTGGCGCAGCTCGCCGACCATCCGCCCGGACTCGTTCGATGCGGCCCCGTCCACGCCCAGACCGACCGGGGCGGCCGCGTCCAGCAGCTTGCGGGCCGGCGCGATGCCGGAGCCCAGCCGGCCGTTGGAGCTGGGGCAGTGCGCCACCCCGGTGCCGGTCGCGCCGAGCCGGGTCACCGCCTCGTCGGACAGGTGGACGCAGTGCGCCAGCCAGACATCCGGGCCGAGCCAGCCTAGGTCCTCGGCGTACTGGGCCGGGGTACGGCCGAACTGCTCCCGGCAGAACTCTTCCTCGTCCACGGTCTCGGCCAGGTGGGTGTGCAGCCGGACGCCGCGCGCCCGGGCCAGCTCGGCGCTGTCCCGCATCAGTTCCTCGGTCGCGGAGAACGGCGAGCACGGCGCGAGCGCGATCCGGGTCATCGCGCCGAACGACGGGTCGTGCCAGCGGTCGATGGCGGCCTCCGACGCGGCCAGCACCGCGTCGGGTGACTCGACCACGTCGTCCGGCGGCAGCCCGCCCGAGGACTGGCCCAGGTCCATCGACCCCCGGGTCGGGTGGAACCGCACGCCGACCTGCCGGGCGGCCAGGATCTCCGCCTCCAGCAGGTCCGCCGAGTCCAGGCCGGCCGGGAACACGTACAGGTGGTCGGTGCTGGTGGTGCAGCCGGTCAGCGCCAGCCAGGCCAGGTTGGCCGCGGCCGAGTCACGCACCAGTTCCGGGGTGAGCCGGGCCCACACCGGGTACAGCGCGGCGAGCCAGCCGAACAGCCCTTCCTCGGTGGCGCAGCCGCGGGTCAGCCACTGGTACAGGTGGGTGTGCGTGTTGACCAGGCCGGGCGTGACCAGCAGCCCGGAGCCGTCGATCCGGGTGGCCCCGGCGGCCAGTTCCGGCGGCGCCGCCCCGGGCCCCACCGCCACGATCCGGTCCCCGTCCGCGACCAGGTGGCCGGCCGGGTATTCGCTGCCCGTCGCGTCCACCGTCGCGACATGGCAACCCTCGATCACAACCTTCATGTGCCGAACGCCCCTTCCCGGACCGGGGTTGCGTCACCTTCCCCGAGGTAAGTTTCCCGCACGGCGGGCCTTCAAGATCCCCGGTAGGTCGAGTAGGCGTACGGGCTGAGCAGCAGCGGCACGTGGTGATGCGCGGCCGGGTCGGTGATCCGGAACACCACCACGACTTCCGGGTAGAACGTTTCGGCCAGGTAGCTGCCGGTCTGGAAGGTGATCCGGTAGATGCCCGGCGCGACCTCGGCCGCCAGGTCGCGGACCCGGCCGTCGGCGTCGGTGGCCCGGCGGCTGAGTTCCCGCCAGCCGTCGCCCTCCTGCTGACTCAGGGTCAGTTCCAGGCCGGCGGCGGGCTGCCCGGTACTGGCGTTCAATACATGGGTTGAGATGGTCATCGGGTGTCCTCCGGTGGGCCGAACGCCTTGGCCAGCCGGAGCGCGGCGATCTTCCCCAGCTCGCCGCGGACCACCTCGCGTTCGGCGGCCGGGTCGTTGCCCATCCGCTCGTGCAGCGCGATCAGCACGTCGCTGGTGCGCAGCCCGGTCGCGCAGATCAGGAACACGTGGCCGAACCGGTCCTGGTAGGCGGCGTTGGCCGAGCGCAGCGCGCCCTGCGCCCCCGGCCCGGCTTCGCTGGTGCCGGCCTGCTCCTGCCGGGACCAGGCGGCTTCCCGGCCCGGCCCGGCGGGCCGGTCCCCGATCCGCGGATGCGCGGCCAGGGCCTCCTCGATGTCCGGCCAGGTCAGTGCCGCGATCGCCGCGTCCGACGCGGCCACCAGCGTGTCCAGCGTGTGGTACGGGCGGCCCGCCACCAGGTGGCTGACCCAGCGGACGGCGGCGCAGCACGGCCGCAGCGCGGCGGTGGCATCGGCCACGGTGGCGCCATCCAGCTCGGGCACGGAGGCCAGCCCAGGATCGGTCACCCTGCGATCATAGGATCAAGGCCAGATACGTGAGTGCGGTGAGTTAGTGGTCACCGGCGACCGCAAAGTCACCGCGCTGATGACAGGCGGTCAGTGCGTGGGAGACGTGGCGGCGATCCGGGGCCGCCGGGTGATCACACCCGGGGGCGAGCGGCCGGCCACCGTGCTCATCCGGGACGGGCTGATCGTCAGCCTGGCTGATTACCAGGACGCCCCGGGCAACGCGGTCGCCCTGGCGGATGGCGATGTGCTGCTGCCCGGCCTGGTGGACAGCCACGTGCATGTGAACGAACCGGGCCGCACCGAGTGGGAAGGGTTCGCCACCGCGACCGCCGCGGCCGCCGCGGGCGGGGTGACCACGATCGTGGACATGCCGCTGAACAGCATCCCGCCCACGGTGAGCGTGGCCGCGCTGGCCGGGAAGCAGGCCGCGGCGGCCGGCCAGCTCGCGGTGGACGTGGCGTTCTGGGGCGGTGCGATCCCGGGGAACGTGGCCGACCTGCGGCCGCTGCACGACGCCGGGGTGGCCGGCTTCAAGTGCTTCCTGCTGCCGTCCGGGGTGGCCGAGTTCCCGCCGCTGGACCCGGCCGGGCTGGCCGCGGCGATGACCGAGATCGCCGGCTTCGGCGGGCTGCTGATCGCGCACGCCGAGGACCCGGCGGTGATCGCGGCGGCGCCCCCCGCCCAGGGCCGCCGGTACGCCGGCTTCCTGGCCTCCCGGCCGCCGGAGGCGGAGGTGCGCGCGATCGAGGGGCTGCTGGCCGAGACCCGGCGGACCGGCTGCCGGACGCACATCGTGCACGTGTCGGCGGCGGCCGCGCTGCCGCTGCTCCGCGCGGCCAAGGCCGGCGGGCTGCCGGTCAGCGCGGAAACCTGCCCGCACTACCTGACGCTGCGCGCCGAGGACATCCCGGATGGCGGCACCCAGTTCAAATGCTGCCCGCCGATCCGCGACGAGGCCAACCGGAACCAGCTGTGGGCCGGGCTGCTGGACGGCACGATCGACTGCGTGGTCTCGGATCACTCGCCGTGCACCGTGGCGGCCAAGCGGCTGGCCGACGGGGACCCGCAGGGCGGGGACTTCGGTGCCGCCTGGGGCGGCATCGCCTCGGTCCAGCTCGCCCTGCCGGTGCTGTGGACCGAGGCGGCCCGGCGGGGCATCGGGCTGGACCGGCTGGCCGGCTGGCTGGCCGCCGCCCCGGCCCGGCTGGCCGGGCTGGCCGGCCGGGGCTCGGTCGCGCCCGGCCAGCGGGCCGACTTCTGCGTGTTCGCCCCGGACGAGACGTTCGTCGTGCGGCCGGACATGCTCCGCCAGCGCCACCCGGTCACCCCCTACCTGGGCCAGCGGCTGCGCGGGGTGGTCCGCGAGACGTGGCTGGCCGGCGCCCCGGCCGGGCCGGGCCAGCGGCGCGGCCAGCTAGTCAGCGCGGGGGTGCCCGGTGCCTGAGCAGGGGGCGCCGTTCGGCGGGCGGCCGGACGTGGCCAGCCGGGTACTGGGCGGCTCGGTGCGGTACGCCAGCGACGAGTTCTTCGCCGACGCGCACAACCTGATCGAGCCGGGTCCGCCCGGCCACGACCCAGCCGCGTTCGGCATCCGGGGCAAGGTGTACGACGGCTGGGAGACCCGGCGGCGCCGCCAGCCGGGGCAGGACGTGGCCATCGTCGCGCTGGCCGCGCCCGCCGTGCCGCGCGGGATGAACATCGACACCACGCACTTCCGCGGCAACTACCCGCCCCGCGCCGCGGTGGACGGGGCCACCCTGCTCGGCTACCCGGCCCTGGACGACCTGCTGGGTGCCGACTGGGCGCCGCTCACCGAGGTGGCCGAGCTGGCCGGGAACCAGGCCAACCTGGTCCCGGTGACCGAGGCCGGCCGGCTGGTGACGCACGTCCGGCTCCGGATCCTGCCGGATGGCGGGGTCGCGCGGCTGCGCGTGTTCGGCGACATCGTGCCCGATCCGCGGCGGCTGGGCGGCCGGGTGGACCTGGCCGCCGCGCTGGCCGGCGGGCAGGTGACGGCGTGCAGCAACATGTTCTACGCCGCCCCGGGCAACGTGCTGGCGCCCGGGCGGGCCCGGGTCATGTCGGACGGCTGGGAGACCGAGCGGCGCCGCGACCAGGGCAACGACTGGCTGGTGGTCCGGCTGGCCGCGCCCGGGCTGCTGCACCACGTGATCATCGATACGACCCGGTTCGTCGGCAACGCGCCGGGGGCGGCCCGGCTGTCTGATGCGGAGACCGGGGCCGAGCTGCTGCCGCGCACCCGGCTGCTGCCGGACACCGAGCACTGGTTCCGGATCCGGGTCGCCGCGCCGGTCCATGAGGTCCGGCTGGACATCTACCCGGACGGCGGGATCTCCCGGCTGCGCCTGGTCGGTGCGGTCCCGCCCGCCCGGCGCGACGCCATCGCCCAGCGCTGGCTCAGCCTGCTCCCGCCCGAGGTGGCCGCCACCGTGGACCGCGCCGAGTTCTTCTACTGACCGGCCGCCCGCCACGCGGGCCACACCCAGCCAACAGCGTGGCGGGGCAGCCACCCACCGACGTCGGCTGGGCGGCGACGGTGGTGGGCTCGATCACCCCGCGCCGGGTCAGGATGCGCTGCAAGGTGGCTGCGGACACCGGGTGGCCACCCAGTTCGCCTCATCCGCCCCCGCGCTGCCGGCCGGCAGCTACCTGGTCGCGCCGCACGTCACCGACGTGCACAA
Organism: uncultured Actinomycetes bacterium; assembly: GCA_963834705.1. Lineage (GTDB taxonomy): Bacteria > Actinomycetota > Actinomycetes > Streptosporangiales > Streptosporangiaceae > RYN-230. Next base: position 75,475 of record CAWICV010000007.1, on the reverse strand, counting down.
CGAGGACGGCCTGGCGGGCGCCGGCCAGGCCTACCAGAATGGTGGCGTGCGCGGCGCGCTGCGCAGCCCGGACGAGTTCGCCCGCCTCGCCTTCGCGGGCCTGGATCTGGTCGATCCCGGCGTGGTGCTGGTCTCCTAATGGCGGCCGGACGCCAGCACGCCGCGGCCACTGGCCACCGAGGTCAACATGTACGGCGGGGTGGCCAGGAAGGGCTAGGCCGGGTCGGCGGCCCGCAGTGGCTGGCGCAGCGCCGAGTCCAGCGCAGCCGCGACATCGTCGGCCCGCAGCCGTGTTTCGGCTCCGGCCGCCCGGGAAGCCAGCCAGAGCGCGCCGCCCACCGGGGGCAGTCGCGGCACGGAGAAGTCCCGGTCTCCGAGCACTGGCCGCAACCGCTCGCGGAGTGGCCCGAGGAAAACCTCACCGGCGCGGAAGGTGCTGCCGATCAGGGTCACGTCGGCGGGCCCGTCGAACTGGAGGGTGGTATGGATGACCTCGATCTGCCGGGCGAGGTCCGCGGCCGCCTGCTGGAATATCTGGATGGCGGGTTGGTCGCCCTCGCCGGCCGACTCCGCCACCTGCTCCGCGAAAGCGGCTATGCGGGCCTTGTCAAAAGGGCGGTATACCACGGCCATAACATCTTCGGCATTCTTCAGCTGGTAGAAATCAAGCAGCCGGGGAATCATGCTGGTCCACTCGCCCCGGCCGTCCCGCCAGGCCACCGCGTGCTGGATTCCGCGCAGAGCGATCAGGTAGCCGGAGCCCTCGTCACCCAGAATGTGCCCCCAGCCGCCACACCGCCAGGCCTGGCCGCGGGAATTGACGCCAATCGTGTTACTGCCGGTTCCGGAAATGGCGGCAATTCCCGGTGCGGCCAGCGATCCCGAGGCCCATGCGGCTACGACGTCGTTCACCGCCAGCGCAGTCTTGCTTTTCAGGCTCGGCACCCGGGCCAGAAGGCGCTTGCCCTCCTCGTGGTTATTAATGCCGGCGATACCCAGGACGGCGCCGGATATCGCGGTTTCCGGGGCCCTGTGCTGGCCATCCTGCAGATAGTCGGTATGCGCGCTGAGCGCCGTCATAATCGCACTGTTGATGGTGCTTGCCGCGGCGTCCAGGCCGATGGCTTCCGGGTTGCTCGGGCCGGTCTCGATCGCGCTGGCCTGCCCAGTAACGGGATTAAACGTGGCCGCGATCGTTTTGGTGGCACCGCCGTCCACCCCGATCAGCAGTCCGGCCGGAGCGGCGGCACCGGGCTGGCCGGTGGCGCCGGGAAGCAATTCAGCGGGCAGCACGGTAAGGCCGCCCTTGCGTTGTTGCCCGCTATCTACTGATGTACCATGCACGGGTACCACCGGCCAATCTCCCAGCTGTGCGCCATGAGCGGATCGCGGTGCTAGACTACCTCGCTTTGGGTAACCCAACCCTCGACGTCCAGCAGGAGGGTTCTCTCGTGCTGGGCGGAACGGCAGTCTACTCCGCATTGCAGGCAGCCCGACTGGGGCTCCGGGCGGTGGCGTTGGGAAGAGGAAACGAGGCGGACGTGGCGCCGTACTGGCGGCCCTACGCTAACGAAGCGGATCTGCGCCTCCAGCCCTCGGCCGAGACGACAACTTTCCGTAATGTGTCAGAAGATGATGTGCGGGAACAATGGCTCACCGCATGGGCTGGTGAAATTGACATGAGCCAGCTTCCGGACAGCGATATTCTGCATATTGCGCCGGTGGTACAGGAAGTCGCGGTCGATGAGCTCCCGGCCGCCTGCCAGACCCCGCTGGTCTGCCTGACGCCGCAGGGCCTGATCCGGCGCTGGGACGGCGCGGACGGGCGGGTCGGGCTGGTGCCGCGCAGCTTCGTCCCGGCCGTACTGCCACTGGTGGACGTGGTGGTGGTGTCCGAACTGGAGGCGCCTTACCTGAGCCAGTTGCTGGCCGGGGTGGCCGGCCATGGCGGGCTGTCCGTGGTGACCCGTGGCCGGCGCGGCTGTGAGGTGCTGACCAGGGACGGCTGGTCCGAGTACGCGGCCGAGCCGGCCAGCCCGGTGGTGGACGCGACTGGGGCCGGTGACTGCTTCGCCGCCGCGCTGGCCGTCGAGATGTTCCTGGGCCTGCCGGTGCCGGACGCCATCCGGCTGGCGTCGATCGCGGCCTCCCTGTCCGTTCGCGGCCAGGGCCCGAGCGCGATCGGCACCCGGCCGGAGATCATGCGGGAGTTCGCGACCCGGCCGACCCGTTCGGCGACGTGACTTCCCGGCTGGGGCCGCCTGCCGGACAGCCCCGGGCCCGGGCCACGAAGATGTCGTGCAGGTCGCGGGCGGCCCGCGGCGGTGAAGCCGAGCGGGCCCGCTGGATGACCAGGTGCACTTCGGTCTCGTCGTCGGCCAGCGGCCGCCAGGTGATGACCTTGCGCTGCTCCAGCGGGCAATGGTTATCAGGCCTTCGCTGATCGGTATTGGGCGCCGGTCAGGGGCCGGCGCATGCCTGAAGCCACCGGCCAGGGTGGCCCGTCGCACCTGACGCTGGGACGTTCACCGGAGTACCCGGGGCTGACCGGCCCCCCGAGAGTGGGTTACAGTAATTCTCGACTAATACGATCAACAATCTAGGAAGTAGTCCGGGCGGCAGGTCTGTGGCCGTGGCGGGCTAGCGATGGGAGGCCGTTGCCCATGGGGGTCGTTCTGCACTGGTTCCTGCCCGCCAACGGGGACTCGCGTACCGACCTGTCCCGGCACTGGCGCAACGCCCGCACCCACGCCAGCCACGACCCGGCCGACTGGAAGTACCACCACGTCGGCAACTTCCTGCTCGGCAACGTCCCGCCACCCAACCACGGGCAGGTATGAGGTGACGATCACCGAATCTACTTTGGTGCCCACCACCCGGCAGCCCGCCGTCTCGGCGGCCGACTTCCGGCACGCCATCGGCCACTTCGCCACCGGCGTCACGGTGGTTACCTCGGTTGACCCGGACGGCCAGCCGGTGGGTACCACCGCCAACGCGGTCAGCTCGCTGTCCCTGGACCCGCCGCTGATCCTGGTCTGCTTCGACCGGTCCTCCGCCACGCTGGCCGCCGTACTGGCGCACCGGGCGTTCGCGGTCAACGTGCTCGGCGCGCGGCAGCAGCACCTGTCGGCCAACTTCGCCCGGCGCGGCCTGGCCGCCGCCTGGGACGGGGTGCGGCACCGCCGCGGCCCGACCGGCAGCCCCCGGCTGGACGGCGTGATCGCCAGCCTGGAATGCACCCTGGAGCACCGGCTGGACGGCGGCGACCACGAGATCGTCGTCGGCCGGGTGCGCGAGGTGGAGACCAGCGGCGATGGTGCCGAGCCGCTGCTGTTCTTCCGTGGCGGCTACGCCTCACTGGAGGCGGCTGAGCCGAGCTGACGCGACAGGGCGAGGGCCGCGGTGCGCACTGCGGGCGCCACCCGGTCCAGGTCGAGCCGTGAGCTCCAGCCGGTCACCGACAGCGCAGCCAGCACCGCGCCGCCCGGGCCGAACACCGGGCTGGCCGCGCAGACGATCCCCGGCCCGGACTCTTCCCGGTCGAACGACACGCCGCGGTCCCGGATCCGGGCCAGCTCGCGGTGCAGCGCCCCGGGCGCCACGATGGTCCGCGCGGTCCGCCGCTCCAGACCCACCGCGATGAGCGCGGAGGCCACCGAATGCGGCGAGAAGGCCAGGATGGCCTTTCCTACCCCGGTCGCGTGCGCGGGCATCCGGCCGCCGACCCGGGACGGCAGCACGCGGGTGCCGCGGCCGCGCAATATCTGCAGGTAGACGACCTCGGCCCGGTCCAGCACGGCCAGATGGACGGTGTCCCCAGTGGCCTGCTGCAGGTCGCGCATGTACGGCAGGGCTGCCTCAGCCAGGCTGCGCTGGCGGGGCACGCTGCTGCCCAGCTCAAACAGCCGCATGCCGAGCCGCACCCCGTCCCCGGTGACCTCGACCAGGCCGCGACGCCAGCTCGTGCACCAGCCGGAACACCGTGGTCTTGGCCAGCCCGGAGCGCCGGCTCAGCTCGGATATCCCCGGCGAGTCCCCGGCGGCCAGGCAGTCCAGTAGCCGCGCCGCCCGCCCAATCACGCCTGCTGGCCCGGGGGGACGACCCCCCGGAACCCCCCGGGATCGCGGACTCGGCGGGAACACGCCTGCGGCGCGCCCCGCCTTGCCCGCCAATGGACCGTTCCGTTCAGCGGAACACATGCCTTGCATCCTGACCCGGCCCGGCCGCACTGTTGACTGTCCCCGGGAGGTGCAGGCCGGTGCAGAGCGCCGCCCACGAAGAAGTGGCCGACTTGCTGCTGGCCGCCTACCAGACCCGTGCGCCGGTCGACCCGCTGACCGGCAAGTACCCGGACCTGACCGTGCCCGACGCGATACAGATCCAGCTCGTGCAGATCCGCCGCCGGCGCGCGGCCGGCGCCCGGGTCAAGGGGCACAAGGTCGGCCTCACCTCGGCCGCCATGCAGCGCCAGATGGGCGTTGACCAGCCCGACTTCGGCCACCTGCTGGACGACATGTTCTGGCTGGAGCACCAGCCCATCCCGGCCGCCCGGTTCCTGCAGCCGCGAGCCGAACCGGAGATGGCGTTCGTGCTCCGCCGCCCGCTGTGCGGTCCCGGGGTCACCGCGGCCGAGGCGGCGGCCGCAGTGGACTTCGTGCTGCCTGCGCTGGAGCTGATCGACTCGCGGATCCGGGACTGGCGGATCGGCCTGGTGGACACTATCGCGGACAACGCGTCGTCCGGCGGCGTGGTGCTGGGCAGCGCGCCGATCCCGCTGGCCGCGGCCGACCTGCGGCTCGGCGGCTGCAACCTGTACCGCAACGCCGTGCTGGCCGGCACCGGCGCGGGCGGCGCGGTGCTCGGCTCGCCGCTCAACTCGCTGGTCTGGCTGGCCAACACGCTCGGCGCACAGGGCACCGTGCTGGAGGCCGGCCACGTGGTGCTGCCCGGCTCCATCACCGCGTCGATCCCGGTGCAGGCGGGCGATACGGTGACCGCCGTCTTCGCCGGCCTGGGCAGCGTGACCGCCCGCTTCACCTGACCGCAAAGGACTAACGATGCCGAACGCCAGTGCCGCGATCGTGGGTTCCGGCAACATCGGGTCTGACTTGCTGGCCAAGCTGCTCCGCAGCACCAGCCTGGAGGTGCGGTACATGGCCGGGGTGGACCCGGCATCCGAGGGACTGGACCGGGCCCGCCGCAGCGGGGTCGAGGCGTCGGCCGGCGGGGTGGACTGGCTGCTGGCCCAGGATGAGCTGCCGGACCTGGTGTTCGAGGCCACCTCGGCCAAGGCGCACCTGGCCAACGCGCCGCGCTACGCGGCGGCCGGCATCCAGGCCGTGGATCTGACCCCGGCCGCGATCGGCCCGCTGGTCTGCCCGCCGGTGAACCTGGCCGAGCACCTGGCCGCGCCCAACCTCAGCATGATCACCTGCGGCGGCCAGGCCACCATTCCCATCGTGTACGCGGTGTCCCGGGTGGTTCCGGTGCGCTACGCGGAGATCGTCGCCTCGGTCGCGTCCCGCTCGGCCGGCCCGGGCACCCGGGCCAACATCGACGAGTTCACCGACACCACGGCCAGCGCGGTGGAGAAGATCGGCGGCGCCCAGCGCGGCAAGGCGATCATCATCCTGAACCCGGCCGAGCCGCCGGTGGTGATGCGGGACACGGTGTTCTGCGCCATCCCGGCCGACGCGGACCGCGACGCCGTCACCGAGTCGGTGCTGACCATGGTGGCCGAGGTGGCCCGGTACGTGCCCGGCTACGTGCTGCGGGCCGACCCGCAGTACGACGACCCACGGCCCGGCTGGGACGGCTGGGCCCGGGTGGCGGTGTTCCTGGAGGTCCGCGGCAACGGCGACTACCTGCCGGACTGGGCCGGCAACCTGGACATCATGACCGCCGCCGCGGCCCGGGTCGGCGAGCTGCTGGCCATCGCGAAGAACGAAGGGGCGAACGCGTGACCGCGCCAAAGGCGCGCGCCGCCGACTGGACAGTGCAGGGGGAAGGGGGAGGCGGGCGGGGGGAGCGAGGAACGAGCGAGACGTGACGAGGGAAGGAGGCAAGTGAAGTGGGAAGGGGGAGGCGGGCGGGGGGGAGCGAGGAACGAGCGAGACGTGACGAGGGAAGGAGGCAAGTGAAGTGGGAAGGGGGAGGCGGGCGGGGCGCCGGAGGCGCAAGGAAAACACTGTCAGGATCACCGACTCGACGCTGCGGGACGGGTCCCACGCGATGCGGCACCAGTTCACCGAGGAGCAGGTCCGCGGCGTGGTGCACGCACTAGACGCGGCCGGCGTCGAGGTCATCGAGGTGACGCACGGCGATGGCCTGGGCGGCTCGTCGTTCAACTACGGGTTCTCCCTGGTGGACGAGATCCAGCTGATCCGTGCGGCGGCCGACGAGGCCACCCGGGCCCAGATCGCGGTGCTGCTGCTGCCTGGCGTGGGCACGGTCCGCAACCTGCGCGAGGCCCATGACGCAGGCGCGACGGTGGCCCGGATCGCCACCCACTGCACCGAGGCCGACGTGGCCGGGCAGCACTTCGGCGCGGCCCGGGAACTCGGCATGGAGGCGGTCGGCTTCCTGATGCTGGCGCACCGGATCAGCCCGGCCGAACTGGCCGCGCAGGCCAGGATCATGGTCGATTCCGGCGCCCAGTGTGTGTATGTGGTGGACTCCGCGGGCGCCCTGGTGCTGGCCGACGCGCAGTCGCGGGTACTGGCGTTGATCAAAGAAATTGGTGCCGAGGCCGAGGTTGGCTTCCACGGTCACCAGAACCTGTCGCTGGGCATCGCAAACTCGGTGCTGGCCGCCCAGGCCGGCGCGACCCAGGTGGACGGGGCGCTATGCGCGCTCGGCGCGGGCGCGGGCAACGCGCCCACCGAGGTGCTCGCGGCCACGTTCGACCGGCTTGGCATCCGCACCGGGGTGGACGTGCCCGGCGCGATGGCCGCGGCCGAGGAGGTGGTCCGGCCGTTCCTGCCCCGGCTGCCCTGGGTGGACCGGAACGCGCTGATCCAGGGCTATGCCGGCGTGTACGGGTCGTTCCTGCTGCACGCCGAGCAGGCGGCGGAGCGGTACGGGGTGCCCGCGCACGAAATCCTGCAGCGGGTCGGCGAGGCCGGCTACGTGGGCGGCCAGGAGGACCTGATCATCGAGATCGCCCTGCAGCTCCAGCAGGAGGCTGAGCTGGGCGCGGCGGGCGCGCGCTGATGGCCGGCCCGGGTGCAGGTGCAGTTGCAGGTGCAGGTGTGGCCGCGGGCGAGCGGCTGATCGGCGTCCGGATCGGCGGCGCGGTGACTCGCAGTGCGCCGTGGCGCCTCGCCGACCGCGCGCCCGAACTGGGCTGGCTGACCGGCTCGATGCGGCTGCCCGCCGGCCAGCCGGGGCCCGCTGGGCTGGTCAGCCCGCGGGCAGTGCCGCACTTGGCCGTCGTGCTCGGCAGCCCGCTCACCGGGCCCGGGGTCACGGCGGCCGAGGCGCTGGCCGCGGTGGCGTCGGTGCACGCCGCCGTCGAGCTGACCACGGCCGACAGTGCGGCCGCCCCGGACAGCAGCGCGGCCGCCCCGGACGGCAGCCTGGACGTGCCCGCGGCCAGCGGGGACGGCGGTCTGGACGTGGCCGCGGCCAGCGCGGCCGGCTGGTTCCTGGTCAGCCCGGCGGGCCGGCCCGGCCAGCCTCGACCTGGCCCTGGAGGCGTGCCTGGTCGAGGTGGACGGCCAGGTGACCGACTCCGGCACCGGGGCGGCCGCCGCGGGCCACCCGGCCGAGGCGCTGGCCTGGGCGGCCAACGCGCTGGACGGCCAGGGCCTGGCCCTGGAACCCGGCTGGCTGGTGCTCACCGGCCCGCTGACCGCCCCCGTCCCGCTGCCGCCCGGCGCTCCGCTCGCCATCCACTTCACCACCCTCGGCTCCCTGTTCCTCCCCCCAGACTGAACATCCTCCACCGCGTCGGTCCGGCGGCCGTCGGAATGACGGACCGCGCTGGGACAGTCGCCATTGTGAAACCCATGGCCAAACGGCTGGGTCGTCCGAGCCTTAACTCCCCAAGGTTGCTACCAGGTGAGCGAGCGGGGTATCCATGAGAAGTGCAGATGCCCGCCCACCTGCGGCAAGCACACGACCTCGGTGCCGCGGCATAGCGAAGTCACCGCCGGCGTCGTAGGCAACCTCATCCGGGACCTGGCCTGCCTGCCGAAGGGATGGCTGCGGTGACAACGACCTACACCGCAGTGTGCGAGCGGGAAGGCGACTGGTGGGTGGTTACTGTCCCGGAGCTTGACTCCGGGCGTGTCACTCAGGCTCGCACTCTTGACGAGGTGCCCGCCACGGTCGCGGATCTCGTGGCGCTCATGACCGGTACCGACCCGTCCAGCGTTGAAGTCAACATGAAGGTGCATGCTGGCCCTGGCCTTGGCCTGCGGAGTGCGCCAAGGTCATGACTAACTGATCAGTGTTGCTGGGACAGCACGAATCGGCTGATCACGCTGGGCGGCGGGGGCTACTCGCCGGTGTGGCCGGTGGCTAGTTCGGTGACGATGTCGAGGTGACCGGTGTGGCAACCGGGGCCGTCGGTTCGGGGAAGGGCACGCTCACAGGCCAAGCCTGCCCGACGGTACCGACAGCGGGCCCTGGGGAACAGGTTCGGCCTGCGGAAGCAGGGCCAGGAAGGCGCGCGCGGCCGGGGTGGTCTGGTGACGGCTCACGATGGCGGCCAGCGTCCAGGTCAGGTGAGCACCGGCCAGCGGGATGGCGCGCAGATCGGGGCGGCTGGTGGCCAGGTGCTCCTGGACCAGGCTGACACCCAGGCCGTGGGTGATGAAATCCATGATGGCCAGGATCTCGTTGACTTCGAACGGCACCCGGCGCTCCCGCCCGGCCCGGGCGAACACCCGGTCCACGGCCTCATGGCTCACCGAGCCTTTGGGGGCGCCGACGAACTCCTGATCCGCCAGCTCTTCCAGCGTGACGCGGTCCCGGTTGGCCAGCGGATGGTCCGGCCGGCAGACAAGCATCATCGGCTCGGTGCTGAGCGGGATGGCCCGCACCTGGTCCGGAAGCCGGTCCGGCAGCGATACGAACGCGACGTCCAGCCGGGACGCCTCGACCTCGGGGATCAGGGCCATGCTGGTATTCCGGACGTAGCAGATGTTCACGGCCGGGTACCGGTCACGGAACCGGGCCAGCAGGCCGGCCTGGTCCAAGGACTCCGGGGTCGGGATCCCGCCGACCGCCAGCGAGCCGCGCAGCAGCCCGTGCAAGGCCAGCACGGCGTCCCGGGCCGAGGTCGCCGCAGCCAGCGTGCGCCGGGCCTCGCCGAGCAGCGTCCGGCCCGCCTCAGTCAGTTCGACCCGGCGGGTGGTGCGGGTGAACAGCGGCGAGCCCAGCTCCCGCTCCAGCGAGCGGATCGACGTGGACAGCGCGGACTGGCTGATGTGACATCGCCCCGCCGCCCGGGTGAAATGACCGGTTTCGGCCGCGGCGACGAAGTGCTCCAGCTGACGCAGTTCCACCATTCATTCATTAACCAGAATAATCCGATCCAATCTTTAAACTTGCCTGCATAGTCACGGTTCACCACAATGCTGTCCGTGGCTGAGTGGGGCTTTGAGGTGACGGGCCATCGGCTCGCGCTGGATCTTCTTGAAGCGTGGCGCGGCACGGCCGGCGCCTGCCGGGAGGCGGCCGTGACGCGGCGGCTGGCCGACCTGGCGGCGCACGGCGGGCCGGCCACCGTGGAGCAGATCGTGGTGGCGCTCACCGCGCTCGCCGATACGTTTCTGGAGCTGTACGCCGACACCGCGGCCACGCCGGTGGGCTGGATCCTGCGGGAGACCGCCGAGCTCACTCTGGCTGAACGGCCCGTAGACCTTGGGGGGGGACCAGCGCACTGAGCTGGCTCGGGGGCGCAGTGGGCGAGATCCAGCGACGGGTCTCGCCCACCGTGCTGTCCGGGTCAGTGCCGGGCGAAGCTTGCGTCCACGTCCGCCGGGGTCAGGCCGAAGTCGGCCAGCGTGTAGTGGTGCGCCGGGCGGGCGTCGCCCGCGGTGCTGGCTGCGTGCAGGGCGCGCATGGCGTGCTCGGCGGCCGGGCTGAGTGGCAGCCCGAAGTAGCCGTAGATCGCGGCCACCGTGCCGACCGGGTCGGCGGTGAACGTCTCGTACTGGACGTCGTAGAACTGGGCTGGGTCGTAGCGGCCCCGGGCCGCGGTGAAGCAGTCCAGGCCGCGGGCCCACAGGTCGAGCTGGTCCCGGCCGAGCACCGCGCCGCGGAACGTGCCGGACCAGCCGTCGGTGGCCTGCGCGGCCAGGCTGCACACCGAGGCGATGGCGGTGCGCGGGTCACGATGGGTCTGGATGACCAGCGCGTCGGGGTACACCGCGAGCAGCGCGTCCAGCGCGAACAGGTGGCTGGGGTTCTTCAGCACCCAGCGCCGGCCGGTGTCGTTCAGCCCGATGAGCTGCAGGTTGCGCCGGTGCCGGCGGTAGGCCGCGGTCCAGTCCTGGCCGCGCAGCCAGGCCGAGTAGCCGGGCAGGTGGGCCAGGCACTCGTAGGAGATGGAGCGCATCGACTGGCGGAGCAACTGCCAGCACTCCTCGACCTGGTCGGCCGCCATGTAGTGCACGCCCATGAATTCCGGGTGCGCGACGTGGTGCTGCTCGAACGCGGCCTGCAGTTGCCGGAACACCGGATCGGCCGGCCAGCTGTCCCGCGGCGGCCGCGGCTGCGGCACCTCGATCAGCCACATCTCCAGGCCCTGGTGCGCCGGGTCGGCGGTGAGCAGCCGGTGCAGCGCGGTGGTCCCGGTCCGGGGCAGCCCGGTGACGAAGATGGGCCGCTCGATGCGCACCGCCGCGTGCTCCGCATGGGCCTGCCACGCGGCCTGGCTGAACAGCCGCGAGGTGAGCGCGCCGCGCAGCATGCCACGGCTCATCTTCCGGCCCGCCGGGGTCAGGTCCGCGTCCCGCTCGAAGGACTCCAGCAGGGCTTCGAGACCGTCGGTGTAGTCGTCCGGGCCGAAGTCGGTCAGCCCGGTGACCCGGCTGGCCGAAGCGTGCAGGTCGGCTACGGTCCCGACGTTGTCCCGCTCCGGCCTGGTCAATGGTGGAACTCGCCGCAGTTCACGTCCAGGCACTGACCGGTGATGGCCCGGGCCATCGGGGACGCCAGGAAGACCACCGCGTCGGCGATCTCATCCGGCTCGGGCAGCCGGCGCAGGTCGGTGGTGGCGGCGGTCTCCGCGTACACCTCGCCGGCGGTCACCCCGCGCTGCTCGGCCAGGTAGCCGAAGTACCACTTGAGCACGTCGGCCCAGATCCAGCCGGGGGCGACCGAGTTGACCCGGATGCCACGGGGGCCCAGCTCGGTGGCCAGGCTCTGGGCCAGCGCCAGCAGCGCCGACTTGGCTATCTTGTAGCCGCCGTAGGGCAGCCGGGAGTGCCGCAGCACGGCCGAGTTGATCATCACCACCGAGCCCTGGCTGGCGGCCAGCGCCGGGATGAACAGCCGGGTCATCCGGAGTGCGGCGATCACGTTGGTGTCCACCGCGGCCCGGATCGAGTCCAGGTCCACCTCGGCCAGGCCGGCCAGCGGCGGGATCGCGAACGCGTTGTGCACCAGGGTGTCCACCTGGCCGAACTCCGCCACCGCCGCCTCGGCCAGCGCGGCCGCCGCGGCCTCGTCGGTGATGTCGGTGGGCACGGCCAGGGTGCGCCGCCCGAGCGCGGCCACCTCCTTGGCCACCTCCTCCAGGCGGCTCCCGGTGCGGGCGGCCAGCACCACGTCCGCGCCCGCCCGCGCGCTCTGCACCGCGATGGACCGGCCCAGCCCGGGGCCGATCCCGCAGACCACGACGACCTTCCCGGCGAGCAGCATCAGCCCAGCATCCGCTCGGCCACCGCGGTCTGCCGGGCGGCGATCCGGGCCGCGTACTCCGCGGCCGGGCAGCGGGCCTCCTGGTAGTAGGGCAGCCGGTCCGGCAGCTCGCTGACCGGCAGCACCTCGGCCGACGGCCCATCTTCCGCGGTGAGGTCCCGGATCAGCCGCTGCCAGCGCAGCTGCACATAGCCCCGGCTGTGCCCAGTGCGCTCCAGCCAGTTCACCACGCCGGGATCCTGCTCGCTGATGACGAACCGCAGCATGCCGTCCGGGTCCACTGTGGCCTGGTCGGCGGTGAGGCTGGTCTGGTGATTGATGTAGTCCAGCGAGATGTACCACATGCTGCCGAGCTGGATGCCCTGGTAGGGCGCGACTCGGTGGCCAGCCGCGGGCACCGTCACGATCATGGCCTGGTCGTCGGCCAGGTCGTAGTGGCCCACCGCGGAGAACTGGGTGGCCAGCCCGCCCGGCGTGGGCCGCGGCTCGGTCAGCGTGTTGACCGGCAGGTTCAGGTAGAACCACTCCGGGAAGGCCAGGAAGGTGCGCAGCCGGGACAGCAGGATCTTGCCCGCCACCCGGTACCGCTTGGCCATGGTCCCGGTGTCGGCCGCGGGCGGCGCGGCGCCGGTCCGGCCGGCCCGGTGGATCTGGATGCTGCCGCGCCGCTCCAGGGCCCAGTCGCTGTACACCTCGCGGACCAGCAGCATGGCCGACCCGGCCGGGAGCGTGATGTACTGCGGGCCCGGTTTCCGGCGGGGTGGGCCGAAGCGCAGCTCGAACGAGCCGTCCGGCGCCACCTTGATCTCCCGGTCGTCGAACGCGGTCAGGCTGTCCGGCATCTCGGCCGGCGAGTAGTCCCCGTTCAGCACCTGGAAGCTCAGGTCGGCGGTGCTGCCCCGGCGGCCGGTGACCACGTACTCCGCGTCGTCCCGCAGGTAGGAGTGGAAGTACAGGGTGTCCGGGTTGTCCAGGCCCATCTTGGTGTACGGGCCGGTGGACGCGACGAAGTAGGGAAAGTCGCGCTGGTAGGCCCAGGCCAGCTGGATCGCGCCGCGGATGTGGCCGGCCAGGTAGTCGTAGCCTTCGGCGAGATCCTGCCCGGTCTTGATGTGCGGGGCGCCGGTGATGATCGACTCGGCTTCGAGCAGCGCGTCGGCGAACGACTGGGTGAGCACCCGCACAGGCTAGAACGTGTTCTAGAAAGCGGTCAATCCTGGGTGATGATCCTGATGTCGCCGGAGTTGTCGCTGACCCGGATCACCCGCTTCGAGGCCGGGCTCTGCGCCACGGACACCGACGTGCTGCCGAACGAGTTGTGCGTGTGCACCTGGTAGGCGGTACTGCCCGCGGGCAGGATCAGCGTGACGTTGCCGAACGAGTCGGTCACGTTCACCTGGGTGGGCACGGTGGCGAAGCGCAGCGTGATGTCCCCGGAGTTATTGCCCGCCACCACGCTGGCCGCGGCCAGGCCGGTCAGGTTGATGTTGCCGAACGCGTCCTGCAGCCGGGTGTTCCCGGTCGCGCCGGACACGATGATGTCGCCGGAGTTGTTGACCAGCCGCGTGCTGCCATCCAGCCCGCTGGCGTTGATGTTGCCGAACTGGTCGTTGAGCTGGATCGGGCCGGTCGCCCCGGAGAGATTGATGTCGCCGGAGTTGTTGATCATCCGCACGCTGCCGTGCAGCCGGCTGGCGTTGATGTTGCCGAACTGGTCGTTGAGCTGGATCCGGCCGCCCAGGTCGGAGGTGTGGATGTCGCCGGAGTTGTCGGTCAGCGAGACCGGGCCGGGCAGGTGGCCGGCGGTCAGGTTGCCGAACGAGTCGTTCAGCGTGACCGGCAGCCCGGCCGGGGCGGTGACCGCGAAGTTGATGTTGCAGTCGCCGAATGGGACGTGGCAGTACGAGTTGAGGGCCAGGCCGGCCGCGCCCGTGACCGGGTGGCTGAACGGCCGGGCCCAGGCTGCCGCTGAGGTGGCCGACCACCGCGATGTCCCGGGCGGCGGGTGAGGTGCGGAAGACCATGTTGCCGTTGCCCACGCTCACCTTGACCTGGCCGTCGCGGGCCGGGGCGGTCAGCCGCACCGTGTAGCCGACCTGGTCGTGGGCGGTCAGGACCTGGAGCGCGCCGCGGGCCAAGAGCGGCACCAGCCCGGCGATCAGGGCCAGCGCTACCGGCACGCCGATGGCCAGCGTGAGCTTGCGGGCCGGGGTCATCGGCAGCGGTGTGGTGGCCATGGTCATCCCACTCCCAGGTAGCGCAGCACGGCCAGGACCCGCCGGTGGTCCCGGTCGGCCGGGGGCAGTTGCAGCTTGGCGAAGATGCTGTTGATGTGCTTGGCGACCGCGCCCTCGCCGACGACCAGCGCGGCCGCGATGGCCGCGTTGGACCGGCCTTCGGCCATCAGCGCCAGCACCTCACGCTCCCGGGCGGTCAGCCCGGCCAGCGGGTGCCGGCTGCGGGCCAGCAACTGGGCCACCACCTCGGGGTCCAGCACGCTGCCACCCGCCGCCACCCGGTCCAGCGCGTCGAGGAACTCGGCCACATCGGCGACCCGGTCCTTGAGCAGGTAGCCGACGCCGTGCGGCCGGTCGGACAGCAGCTCGCTGGCGTACCGCTCCTCCACGTACTGGGACAGCACCAGCACGCCAACCTGCGGCCAGCGCTGCCGGACCACCAGTGCGGCCCGCAGCCCTTCGTCGGTGAACGTCGGCGGCATCCGCACGTCGACCACCACCACGTCCGGCTCGAACTTGCCGACCGCACGGAGGAACTCCTCGGCCTCGCCGGCCGCCGCCACCACGTCATGCCCGGCCTCGGCCAGCAGCCGGGTTACTCCCTCACGGAGCAGGACCGAGTCCTCGGCGATCACGACCTGCATGGCAGCTCCGCTTCGATCACGGTCGGGCCGCCGTCCGGGCTGCGCACCGACAGCCGCCCGTCCACCCCGGCCAGCCGGTCGGCCAGCCCGGCCAGGCCCTGCCCGTTCGGGTCGGCGCCGCCCACGCCGTCGTCCCGGATCAGCACGCGCAGCACGTCCCCGTGCCGGGTGACCGAGACGTCGGCCCGGGACGCGTGGGCGTGCTTGGCCACGTTGGTCAGCGCCTCGGCGACGACGAAGTAGGCGATGGCCTCGGCCGGGGCCGGCGGCCGCGGGCCGGCGTCGGCGCGCACCGTGACCGGCACCGGGCAGAGCGCGGCCAGGCCGGAGATGGCGGCGTCCAGGCCGCGGTCGGCCAGCACCGGCGGATGCACCCCGCGGACCAGGTTGCGCAGCTCGGCCAGGGCTTCCTTGGCCTCGGTATGGGCCTGCTCGATGATCTCCCTGGCCGCGTCCGGGTCGTCGGCGAACCGCGCCTTGGCCCGGCCCAGGTTCATGGCCAGCGAGACCAGCCGCTGCTGCGCGCCGTCGTGCAGGTCCCGCTCGATCCGGCGGCGTTCCGCCTCGGCGGCATCCACCACCCGGGCCCGGCTCCGCACCAGCTCGCTGATCCGCTCGGTCTGGTCGGTGCTGCCACCCGGGCCGATCAGATAGCGGGCCACCGCGATGTCCAGGCTGGCCAGCCCCCGGGTCAGCAGCGCGGCCACCGGCAGCAGGAGCAGGCCGAGCACGGCGCCGCCGATCATCTCGCCGAGGTAGGGGACCGGCGCGGAAACATGCCATCTGTACAGCAGCCACCAGCTGAGCAGCGGCAGCCCGAGCAGCGTCAGCACGACCGACCAGGCCAGGGTGACCAGGAACCCCTCGGCGGCACCAAGCGGGCAGCGGATCACGGCGTAACCGAACTGGCGGCGGGTGGCCCGTTCGGACACCAGCCGCCACAACCGCCGCCACAAGCTGGCGCCCGAGCTCAGGTCAACCGGCGGGGTGGGCAGCCGCACGCCGAGCAGCAGGGCGTACCGGGCCCGCTCGAACCGGCCGAACTGCAGGCACAGCCAGAGCATGGTGACCAGCACCGGCAGGCCAGCCAGGAAGAACCACACCGTGGTCACGCCGATCGCGGTCAGCACGATGACCCCGGCCAGCGCGACGGCGCCGGTGATCGCGCCGGTCATCAGGTGGATGACGGCCAGCCAGGTCTCGGCGGACACGACGGGGCCAGCCGCGCGCCACAGCAGCCCGCGGCTGCGCGGCTGCGGTGCGCCCAGCGGCATCGCGGCCACCGGCCCGCGTTCGGCCATCAGATCCTCCGGTGCGTGCCCCGGTCCCCCAGCGGGGTTCCTGCCCTCGACGGTAGGGGACCGGCGGGGTGGCGGCTATCCAGCAGGGCTCCGCATTCGCAGGGTACCTAGCACCACCCCGAAACAGGGTGCCAGCCGGATGTCACGCAGCGCTCATCTCCGGGACGCTGTGGCACCATGGATGCTCTTATCGAGGTCAGTGATGTAACCAAGCGCTACGGCAACGGCGGCCAGCCCGCGGTGGACGGCGTCACGCTGCAGGTCGCGCCGGGCGAGGCGGTGGCCGTGATGGGCCCGTCCGGCAGCGGCAAGTCCACGTTGCTGAACCTGATCGCCGGGCTGGACCGGCCGACAGCCGGCACGGTGACCGTGGCCGGCCAGCGCATCGACCGGCTGAGCGAGACCGCGCTGGCCCGGTTCCGCCGGCAGCAGGTCGGCATGATCTTCCAGTTCTTCAACCTGCTCGATGACCTGACCGTGCTGGACAACGTGCTGCTGCCGGCCCAGCTGGCCGGGCTGTCCCGGGGGCAGGCCCGGGCCCGGGCCATCGAACTGCTCGGCACCCTGGGCATTGCGCAGCACCGGGATGCCTACCCCGGACGGCTGTCCGGCGGGGAGCGGCAGCGGGTGGCCATCGCCCGGGCGCTGGTCAACCGGCCGGTGCTGCTACTGGCCGATGAGCCGACCGGGGCGCTGGACACCGCGACCGGTGAGGAGATCGGCGAGCTGCTCCGCGAGCTGAACCGGACCGGGCAGACCCTGGTCCTGGTCACGCACAACCCCGAACTGGCCGCGCAGTACGCCAGCCGCACGGTGCAGATCGTGGACGGCCGCACGATCAGCGACACGGGCAGCGACACGGGCAGCGACACGGGCAGCCGGCTGGTGTGGCAATGAAGGGCGGCCCGGTCGTCCGTGCGGTGCGCGGCGGGGTGACCCGGCGGCGCGTGCAGACGTTCGTGATCGGCCTGGTGCTGCTCATCTCCACCGCCGCGTCGGTGCTGGCGCTGTCCCTGGTGGTGGACTCCAGTGCCCCGTTCGACGAGTCGTTCGCCGCCCAGCACGGCGCGCACCTGGCCGTGGTCGTGAACCAGTCCCGGGCCACCCCGGCCGGCCTGGCCGCGACCCGCGGGCTGCCCGGCGTGACCGGGGCCGCCGGGCCGTTCGCCGAGGCCAACGTGGCGGTGCAGCTCAACGGCCAGCCGGGCCGGCCGGGACGCTGCCGCCGCTGACGTTGGTGGGCCGGTCCGCGCCGGGTGGCCCGGTCGACCAGGTCACCTTGCAGTCCGGGCACTGGCCCGAGGGACCCGGTCAGATGGTGCTGGAGAGCAACCCGGCCAGTGACATGCAGATCGGGCTGCCGCTCGGCCAGAAGCTCACCGTGACCAGCGCGCCGGGCAAGCCGGTGCTGACCGTGGTCGGCCTGGCCACCTCGGTCACCAACACCGCTTCGGGCTGGGTGACCCCGGGTGAGGTGGCCCGGCTGCGCGCGGCCGGCTCGGCGCCCACCGCGCAGCTGCTCTACCGGTTCCGCAGCAACGGCACCGCGGCCGACATGCGCGCCGACACCGCCGCGGTCAGCCGGGCCCTGCCGCGCGGATCGCTGCTGGACACCGAGTCCTACCTGAACGTCAAGGCGTCGGAGGCGTCCCGGATCGGGCCGTTCGTGCCATTCCTGGTCGCCTTCGGGGTGCTCGGCCTGATCATGTCGGTGCTGATCGTGGCCAACGTGGTCAGCGGCGCGGTGGTGGCCGGCTACCGCCGGATCGGCATCCTGAAGAGCATCGGCTTCACCCCGGGGCAGGTGGTGGCGGCCTACACCGGCCAGGTCACCGTGGCCGCCGTGGCCGGCGTGCTGGCTGGGCTGGTCCTCGGTGACGTGCTGGCGCTGATGCTGCTGCACCAGGCGGCCAACGCCTACGGGGTGGGCACGCTGAGCGTGCCGGTGTGGGTGGACGTGGCCGTGCCGCTCGGCATGCTGGCCCTGGTCGGGCTGGCCGCGCTGCTGCCCTCGATCCGGGCCGGACGGCTCAGCGCGGTGCAGGCCATCGCGGCCGGCCGGGCGCCCCGGCAGGGACACGGCTATGCCGCGCACCGGCTATTCGGCCGGCTGCCGCTGCCCCGGCCGGTGACGATCGGGCTGGCCGGGCCGTTCGCCCGCCCGGCGCGGACCGCGATCACCCTGCTCGCGGTGCTGCTCGGGGCGGCCGCGGTGACGTTCGCGGTCGGCCTGAGCACCTCACTGAACCGGGTGGTGGGCGGCCTGTCACACGCGGCGCAGGAGCCGGTGCAGCTGTACGCCAACTCGAAACTCTCGCCCATGTTCACCCCGGCCCAGCAGCGCACCGTGCAGGCGGCGCTGCGCGCCCAGCCGGGGACCGCGCACTACGTGGCCGAGACCGACGACACGTTCAGCGTGGCCGGGCTGACCGGGCAGCACCCGCTGGCCGCGTTCGGCGGCCCGGCCGCCTGGACCGGCTACCCGCTGATCAGCGGGCACTGGTACACCGGCCCGGGCCAGGCGGTGGTGTCCACCGGGTTCCTCAGCCTGACCGGGAAGAAGATCGGGGACGACGTCACGATCGTGCTGGGCAGCACACCGATCCGGGTGCGGATCACCGGTGAGGACTTCGACTCGGAGGGGCGCGGGGTGAACGTCGTCACCGATACCCGGACGCTGGCCGCGGCCGGGCCGGCGCAGACCATGCCGGACCAGTACGACATCGGGCTGCGCCCGGGTGTCTCGCTGGACAGCTACACGCAATCCCTCGGGAACCGGCTCGGGCCGGCCTACGCGGTGTCGCTGAACACCAGGAACTCGGTCGTGGTCAGCCTGATGCTCGGCCTGATCGGCACGCTGACCCTGCTGCTCGCCCTGGTCGCCGGGCTGGGCGTGCTGAACACGATCGTGCTGCACACCCGGGAACGGGTGCACGACCTGGGCGTGTTCAAGGCGGTCGGGATGACGCCGCGGCAGACCATCGCCATGGTGACCTGCTGGGTGGCCGGCACCGGGCTGCTGGCTGGCATCATCGCGGTGCCGGCCGGGATGGCGCTGCACCGGGTGGTGCTGCCGGCCATGGCCCACTCGGCCAATCTCGGCCTGCCCGCCAGCTACCTGGCTGTCTGGCGGCCCGGGGAACTGGCCGCGCTGGCGCTGGCCGGGGTGATCATCGCGGTGGCCGGCGCGCTGCTGCCGGCCGGCTGGGCGGCCCGGATGCGCACCGCCTCCGCCCTGCACGCCGAGTGAGTTAGCTAGCGCGGTGAGTTTGCGGTCACGGGCGACCGCAAACTCACCGCGCTGCTGCGTCAGCCCAGCGGTTGGCGGTGATTTTCAGGCTGGGCAGGTCGTCCAGGGACAGGGTCATCTCGTAGGTGCGGGTGTAGCCGGTGTGCGCGATCCGCCACTGGCCGTCCGGGCCGCGCTCGTACCGGTCCTCGTAGAACGCCGAGCCCTTGATCACGAAGCGGTAGGCGGTGGCGATCACCGTGTCCTCGAAGCACCAGGTGCCGGTGGCGGTGTCGCCGTCAATGTCGATCTCCGGCTGGGCGGCGAAGTGCTCGGTGATGATGTCCGGCCCCAGATTCTTGCGCATGAAGCCGACGATCTCGTCCCGGCCGGACAGGTTCAGCGGCTGGCCCATGGCCGGGGTGCCGTAGGTGGCGGTGGCGTCCGCGGTGAACGTGCCGGCCAGGTCGTCCCACCGCTTGAGGTCCACGCAGCGCAGGTAGCGGTGCTTCAGCCGGCGGATGTCTTCCAGCGCGAGCAGGTTGGCCAGCGCGGCCTCGGTCGCCGCAACAGCTTCGGTCATGGCCCCAGCTTCCCCGGCCGATTGACGCTGCGCAAGAACATGTTCTAGTTTCTCGGCGGGAGGTTCCGTGCGCTTCTCGTATGCCGAGTCGATGACCGACCCGTCCAGTTACATCCCGCTGGCCCGCGCGGCCGAGGAAGCCGGCTACCACTCGATGGTGGTGCCGGACAGCATCTGCTACCCGCTCCACTCGGACAGCGTGTACCCGTTCAACCCGGACGGCACCCGCGAGTTCCTCGAAGACAAGCCGTTCCTGGAGCCGTTCTCGCTGATCCCCGCGCTGGGTGCGGTGACCCAGCGGCTGCGGTTCGTGACCTTCGTGCTGAAGCTGCCGGTGCGCAACCCGGTGCTGGTGGCCAAGCAGGCCACCTCCACCGCGGTGCTGACCGGCGGCCGGCTCTCGCTAGGCGTCGGGACCAGCCCGTGGCGGGAGGACTACGACGTGCTCGGGGTGCCCTGGGCGGGCCGCGGCCAGCGGATGGACGAGGAGATCGCGATCATCCGCGGGCTGGCCGCGGGTGGTTACTTCGAGCACCACGGCACGGTGTTCGACGTGCCGGCCATCAAGATGGCGCCGGTGCCGGACCGGCCCATCCCGATCCTGATCGGCGGGCACGGCGACGCCGCGCTACGCCGGGCGGCGCAGACTGGTGACGGCTGGCTGCACGGTGGCGGCGATCCGGCTGAGCTGCCCGGGCTGCTGGCCCGGCTGGCCGAGTTCCGGCGCCAGGCCGGGACCGCGGACCGGCCGTTCGAGGTACACGTGATCTCGCTGGACGGGTACACCGTGGACGGCGTGCACCGGCTGGCCGAGCAGGGCGTCACAGACGTGATCGTGGGCTTCCGCTGGCCGTATGTGACCGGCCCGGATAACGAGCCGCTGGCCGGCAAGATCAGCAAGCTGCGCCGGTTCGCCGGCGACGTCATGGCCAAGGTCCAGGCATGACCCGTGCCACCGGGGCCGGCCGTGGCCGCGGGTGAGCTGGGCGGCCGGCCCGGGATCGGTGCCGGGGTGCGGTCCGCGCTGGCCCGCGCCGTGCCGCAGCCGGCCTTGGGCGCGGTGCTGCGGGCGGTCTACCCGCGGATCGAGCCCGAACTGGCCTGCATCGCGGACTGGGCGCCGCGTGGCGGCACCGCGCTGGACGTGGGCGTCTGGTACGGGCCGTGGACGGCCCGGCTGAGCCGGCTGGCCGCCCGGGTGGTGAGCATCGAACCGAACCCGGACCTGGCCCAGCTGCTCCGGGCCAGCTTCCCGGCCGTCGAGGTGATCGAGGCGGCGGCGTCGGACCGGGCCGGGACGGCCCGGCTGTGGCTGCCGGCCGGCGGCCGGGGCGCTGAGGGAGTGGCCTCGCTGGAGCACCCGAGCGACCGGTCGGTCGAGGTCAGCCGGGTGGCCATCGACAGCCTGGACCTGACCGACGTGCGGTTCATCAAGATGGACATCGAAGGGCACGAGGCGGCCGCGCTGCGTGGGGCGGAGCACACGATCCGGCGTGACTCGCCGACGCTGCTGCTCGAGCTGGAGACCCGGCACCAGCGGATCGAGGACGTCACCGGCCTGCTGGCCAGCTGGGACTACCGGGGCATGGTGCGGCCCGGCCGGTCCTGGGTGCCGCTGGAGGGCTTCGACCTCGCCGCCCACCAGCAAGCCAGCCTGCATGTGGCCGAGCGGGGCATGCTGGGCCGCGTCGCGCTCAGCTGGCTGCGTCCGGCCGCCGGGCGCTACGTCAACCTGGTGCGCTTCGAGCGGGTGAATCCGTGACGATCACGTGCTGCACCATCCGCCACGGGCCGCCGTACCCGGGGTGCGGTAGCGTCGCGGCCAGCCGCCCGCCGTGCGGCTCGATCATCGGCTGAACCAGGCTGGGCGGCAGGACGTGCATCTGCATCGGCGCGGGATAGCCGAAGCAGCGGCGCTGGATCAGCCCGATCAGCCGGTGCGGGGCCCGCGCGTAGACGACCCCGCGAGGGGTGCGCCGGTGCGCCTCGGGCACCAGGATGGCGATGGCGCCGCCGGGCCGCAGCACCCGGAGGAACTCGGCCAGGTAGCCGCCGGCCAGGCCGGTGGGCATGTGCTGCAGCACCAGGCTCGAGTACACCAGGTCGAACGAGCCGCTGGCCAGCATGCGCAGCGCTGGGCTGTCGTTGTGCACGAACCGGCACCGCTCGTTCCCGGCGTGCAGCGCCCGGGCCTGGTCCAGCATCGGGACCGAGATGTCCACCCCGGTCACCGACGCGAACTGGGTGGCCAGCGCCCCGGTCAGCCGTCCCGCGCCGCAGCCGAAGTCGAGCGCGGCGGCCCGGCCGGGACACAACCCGAGCCGGTCCAGGCTGGCCAGCAGCGCGGTGATCTCGGCCTGCCCGCTGGCCAGGAACTCCACGGGGTCCCAGCGCCCGCCACGCCGGGCCGGATCCACGCAGACCGCCCAGAGCGGATCTGCCTCGCCTAATCTGGTCCAGTCCCGGTGCAGTCCGGCAAGACTCTGGCTGGCGCGCATCCCCGGATGGTACGTACTGAGCTGTGCTGAAAGCTACCCGCGCAGCTGCGGGAGGTCAGCGGATGGATGCCGGGCTGGGCCAGGCCGGGCCGTCGCGCTGGTTCCGCCCAGCCTGGCCGGCCGCCCTGGCCGGCCTGCTGCTCGGCCTGCTCGCCCTCGGCCCCGGGCTGGGCCGCGGCTTCCTGCTCAGCTACGACATGGTGGCCGTGCCCGGGCAGCCGTTCACCGCGGCCATGTTCGGCTGGGGCGGCGCGCTGCCCCGCGCGGTGCCGAGCGACGCGGTCACCGCGGCGGCCGCCCGGGTGCTGCCCGCGGACATCGTGCAGAAGCTGTTCCTGCTGGCCATCTTCGTGCTGGCCGCGGCCGGCCTGGCCACCCTGCTGGCCGATCAGCACTGGCTGGCCCGGCTGGCCGGTGCGGTCTGCTACGCGTGGAACCCGTATGTCGCCGAGCGGCTCATCATCGGCCAGTGGGCGCTGCTGCTCGGCTACGCCGGGCTGCCCTGGGTGCTGGCCGCGGCGACCCGGCCCGCGGCCAGCTGGTGGCGCTGGGCCGGGCGGCTGGCGCTGGCTTTACTGCCCGCCGCGGCCGGCGGGTTCTCCGCCATGTGCATCTCCGCGCTGGTCGCCGTGCCCGCAGCCGCTTGCGCCAAGGGCCAGCACAGTGCGTGGCGGCTCCGGCCGGGCGGCCTGGCGCTCCTGGTGCTGACCGTGCTCAGCCTGCCCTGGCTGGTCCCGGCGCTGAGCCGGCCGGTGCATACCAGCCCGGCCGGGGTGGCCGTGTTCGCGGCCCGGGCCGACACCCCGTTCGGCGCCCTGGGCAGCCTGCTCATGCTGGGCGGCGGGTGGAACGCGCAAACGGTGCCGGCCGGCTACGGCGGCCCGCTGGCCACACCCTGGCTGCTGTTCGCGCTGGCCGCGCTGGCCGCGTACCTGATCCTCGGCCGGGGCCGGTGGCCCGGCCTGACCATCGCCGCCGCGGCCGGCCTGGCCATCGCGGGCGTCGGGCTGACCGGCCCGGGCCGCGCCCTGCTCCAGGCCCTGATCGGCGCCTGGCCGGGTTTTGCGGTGATCCGCGACGGGCAGCAGTTCGTCGCCCCGCTCGCGCTGGCCGAGGCGGCCGGGGCCGGTCTTGGCGCGGCCTGGCTGCTCCGGCTGCGCCGCCCGGCCGCGGTCGCCGACCTGCGCTATCTGCTGGCCGCGGTGGCGGTGCTGGCGCCGGTCGTGCTGCTGCCCGGGCTGGCCTGGGGCGCGGCCGGGCGGTTCCGCCCGGTGCAGTACCCGGCCGACTGGCTGGCCGCGCGCCAGCTCATCGAGGCCGACCGGGCGCCGGGCCGCGCGCTGCTGCTGCCCTGGGCGGCGTACCGCCGGTTCGGCTGGAACCACGGCGAGGCCGTGCTCGACCCGTGGCCCCGGCTGCTGTCCCGTCCGGTTATCTTCAACGATGGGGTACAGGTTGGCGGCACGCTGATCCCCCCGGAAGACGGGCAAGCCCGCATATTGAACGCCGCCATCTCCTCGGGGGCCCAGCTCACCACCCGGTTGCGCCGGGCCGGTGTCCGGTTCGTGATCGTGGACGCCGGGTTTGGTCAGCCGGCCGAGCCTGGCGGCCGCGCGGTACGCTACCCGTTCCGGGCCCGGCTGCCCGGCGCGCGGGTGCTGCTAGCCGGCCCTGGATTGGTTGTCTACCAATTGCCCGGCAGCTAGAACCCATTATCTGGCCTGACCTCGGGGGCTGTCCGTCCAGTACGCACTTGCCTGCTAAATGACGGTGCTCACTTACTCACCTCAGGAGTAGAACCTGTTACAGTTTCGTCACGTTACTAGTCGGTTGCCTTAGCCGGGGGTTACTGTCCAGAAATTGGCCGTGTCCCCGTATGCCGGAGGAGCGCGATGGTTCGCTTGCTCATCGTCATCGCTGTCGGGGTTGTGCTCGGCGTCGGCGCCACGTTCCTGGCGAGCAGCGCGCTGGCCGGGGTGGCCAACGGCACGCCGAGTAACGCGTCGCTGTATCAGTACGGGACCCGCTGACCAGGCGGCCGCGGGTGCCGGACAAGCCGCCAGCGGGCCAGCCGGAGGCCCCGCGGGCGTCGATCGAGATCGTGATTCCGGCCCGCAACGAAGCGCGCAGGCTGCCCGACGGGCTGGCCGCGCTGTGCCAGAAGGCGGCCACCCTCCCGCTGCGCGCGGCCATCCTGGTCGTGGACAGCGCCAGTACCGACCTGACCGGTGAGGTGGTGCGGGCCTGGCCGCCCGGCCCGGTGCCGGTCCGGCTGCTGCACTCCCCGCGGGCGGGCAAGGGCGTCGCGGTGCGGGCCGGCCTGCTGGCCACCCGGGCCCCGTTCGTCGGTTTCTGCGACGCGGACATGGCCACCGATCTGGCCGCGCTCGACCTCGCGGTCAGCCTGCTGGTCGCCGGGCGGCACCTGATCATCGGGTCGCGCGCGCTCGACTCCTCGGTGGCCGAGGAGCGGCGCAACGGTATCCGCCGGGCCGGTGCGATGGCGTTCCGCGCGCTGGCCCGCCGGGTCGTGCCGGACGCCACCGATACCCAGTGCGGGTTCAAGTTCTTCTCCGGGCCGCTGGCCCGCGCGGCGGCGCGGCCGCTGCGGACCACCGGCTTCGCCTTCGACGTCGAGCTGATCGCCCGCTGCCAGCAGCTGGGCGCGACGCTGACCGAGATCCCGGTGTGCTGGCGGGACGTGCCGGGCTCGACGTTCTCGGTGGCCCGGCACTCGGCGGAGACCTTGCGCGAGGCCACGGCCATCTGGCTCAACCTGCGCGGCGGCTGGGCCGCCGAGCCGGCCGGGCCCGGCCTGCCCGCCCTGGTACCCGCCTGGCACGCGCTGCCGGCTGGGATGCCCACTCTGGCGACCGGAATGCCGGCCCGGCCGGCGGAACCGGCCGGGATGCCCACCCTGGCGACCGGAATGCCGGCCCTGCCGGCGGAACCGGCCGCCACGGCCGGGCCGGGAACGGTCCCGCTGCGCGGCGGAACCCAGGCGGTCACCACCGCGTGACCCGCACCGGCGACGCCCCGGACCTCGGCGGCACCCGCGTCGCCGTCGTCAACTGGCGTGATCCCTGGCACCCTGACGCGGGCGGCGCCGAGCGGTACGCCTGGGCCATGGCCCGCGGCCTGGCCGCGCACGGCGCCGCGGTCTGCTTCGTCACCGCCCGCGCCCCCGGGCAGGCCCGCCGGCAGCACCGGGACGGCATCGAGATCGTCCGCACCGGCGGCCGGTTCACCGTGTACCCGCTGGTGCTGGGCTGGCTGCTGGCCCACCGTCGGTCGTTCCACGCCGTGCTCGACTGCCAGAACGGCATCCCGTTCTTCACTCCGCTGGTACTACCGTTCCGCACGCCAGTGCTATGCGTCATGCACCACGTGCATAGCGTTCAATGGGATGTGCATTTTCCGGCCTGGGTGGCGCGGGTCGGCCGGCTGCTGGAGGGGCCGGTGGCGCGGCGAGTGTACCGGCGGAATGGGTGCGTGGCCGTGTCGCCGTCCACGGTGGCCGCGATGCGGGCCCGGCTGCGCTGGACCGGGGACATCTACGTGATCCCCAACGGAGGTGGAGCCGACCCGGGGGGACGACCCCCCGCTCTGCTTCCCCAGGGGACTACCCCCGGAACCCCCCGCCCCCGATCGCCGCTCCGCGCCGAGCGGCGGCAAGCCGCCGCGGCAGAGGAGGCGTGGGCTCCCCGAACACCCCAAACCATCAGCTGGGTGGGTCGCTTGGTGGCGCACAAGCGGCCCGGGCTGATCCTGCCGGTGGCCGAGCGGCTGCGCGGCCTCGGCATCAGCATCGACGTGGTGGGCTGCGGGCCCGCGCTGCCGTCGCTGGCCCGCCAGGTCAGCGCGGCCGGGCTGGCCGGGGTGGTCCGGCTCCGCGGCTTCCTGCCCGAGGCGGAGAAAACGGCGCTGGTGGCCGGCTCGCTGCTGCACCTGAACACGTCGCAGGGCGAGGGCTGGGGGCTGTGCGTGCTGGAGGCCGCGGCGCTCGGCGTGCCCACGGTCGCGTTCGACGTGGACGGCCTGCGCGACGCGGTGCGCGACGGGGAGACCGGCTGGCTGGTCCGCGGCGGGGAGCGGATCGAGGACGTGACCGAGCGGGCGGTCAAAGAACTGGCCGACCCGGCCCGCCGGGCCGCGGTCGCCGCCGCGTGCCGGGCCTGGGCCGCCCGGTTCAGCTGGGACGCCAGCGCGGCGCGGATGGCCGGGCTGGTCGCGGCCTCGATCCAGGCCGGGACGTCGCGCGGGCGGGCGGATGCGGGGCCGCCGTGGCCGGAATAACCGTGGTGAAATAAGCCGTGCTGATCGAGGCGCCGGAGCGGCCGGTTACCGCCGCGGCACCGGCAGGCGGCGAGGAACGGATCCGGGAACGGATCCGGATGACCGCGTTCTGCCTGCTGCTGCTGGTGCTGCCGTTCGTCAGCGCGCCGGGCGACCTCATCTCGGACACCAAGCTCGACCTGGCCATTAACCCGGCCCGGTTCCTGGCCCGCGCGCTCACCATGTGGGACCCGACCCAGTTCGGCCAGCTGCAGAACCAGGCAGTCGGCTACCTGTTCCCCATGGGCCCGTATTTCCTGCTCGGCAAGCTGGCCGGGCTGCCGCCGTGGGTGATCCAGCGGCTATGGATCGGCACGGTGCTGATCGCCGCGTTCCTCGGCACGTTCTGGCTGGCCAAGCGACTGGGCATCGGCACGCCGTGGACCCGGATCCTGGGCGGGCTCTGCTACGCCGCCTCGCCGATGGCGCTGAGCCTGACCGGGGTGGAGTCGGCGCTGTTCCTGCCCGCGGCCATGCTGCCGTGGGTCCTCCTGCCGCTGGCCGGGCCGGCCTTCCGCGGCCGGGGTGGGCCGGGAGGTGTTCCCGGGACGGGCCGGCCCGGCTCGACGGCGCTGGCCCGGCTGCGCGCGGTGGCCCGGTCCGGGCTGGCCGTCGCGGCGTGCGGCGGCACCAACGCCGCGGCCACCGTGCCGATCCTGGTCGTCGCCCTGCTGTTCATCCTGTTCCGGTCCGGGCCTGCGCCGCGCTGGCGGGTGCTGGCCTGGTGGCTGCCCGCGGTGGCGCTGGCCACCGTGTGGTGGGCGGTGCCGCTTCTGCTGCTGGGCAAGTACGGGGTGTCGTTCCTGCCCTACACCGAGAGCGCGTCCGTCACCACGTCGGTGACCAGCCTGTGGAACAGCCTGCGCGGCACCGAGGACTGGACCAGCTACCTGGTGATGTACGGGCAGCCGTACAATCAGCTGGCATACAAGATCGCCACCGACACGGTGCCCATCGTGCTCAGCGGGATGATCGCCGGCCTGGGCCTGGCCGGGCTGCTCCGCCGCGGCCTGCCGGAGCGGCGGTTCCTGCTGCTCAGCCTGCTGGCCGGGGTGCTGGTCATCGGAACCGGGTACGTCAGCGGCCTGGGCAACCCGCTGGCCAGCCACATCGATCACTTGATCAACGGCCCGGCCGCGCCGCTGCGCAACCTGTGGAAGTTCGACCCGATGATCCGGCTCCCGGTCGCACTTGGCCTGGCCCACTTGGCCGCCGCCCACCCGGACCCGGACCCGGAGCGCGGGCCCGCCGCGGCGCGGGTCAGCCGGCTGGCCGCCGCCGTCCCGGTGGTCGCGGCGCTGGCGGTGGCCGCGCTGGCGGTGCCCGCGTTCATCAGCGGGGTGGCCGCGGCCGGCGCCTACCCGCAGATCCCGCGGTACTGGGTGAGCGCGGCCAGCTGGCTGGACCGGCACGCGGGCCGGCAGGCGGTGCTCGTCGTGCCCGGCGCCGCGTTCGGCCAGTATCTGTGGGGCAGCCCCGAAGACGACGTGCTGGAACCGCTGAGCACCGTCGACTGGGCCGAACGCGACCTGACCTCGATCGGCTCAGCCGCCAGCGAGCGGCTGATCGAGGTGATCGACCAGCGGCTGGCCGCGGGCGACGGCTCGGCCGGGCTGACCCAGGTGCTGGCCCAGATGGGCGTGAAGTACGTGGTCGTGCGCAACGACCTGATCCGGTCCAGCCTGTTCGGCGCGTGGCCGTCCCGGATCCGCGACGCGCTGGCCAGCTCGCCGGGGATCAGCGAGGTGGCCAGGTTCGGCCCGCCGGCCGGCGCCGACTCCGGGCCGGGCGACGCGGTGAGCAGCTTCGACCCGCCGTTCCCACCGGTGCAGATCTACCAGGTGCGCGGGGCGGCGCCGGCCGCCAGTGTGGTCCCGGCGTCAGCCGCGCTGCGCGTGTACGGGGCGCCGGAGGCGACGCTCGCGCTGGCCGACGAGGGCCTGCTGAACGGCCGCCCGGTGCTGCTCAACGCCGACTCGCCCAGCCTGCCCGCGGCCGCGTCGGTGGTCACCGACACGCTGCGCCGGCGGGTGGTCAACTTCGGCGAGGTGCGCACGTCCTACTCGCCGACGATGACCGCCGCCCAGCCCGCAAGGACCTTCGAGGCGGCCACCGACTTCACCGAGCCGCTCTGGTCGCGTTACCAAAGCGTGGCCGCCTACCAGGGGATCCGGTACGTCAGCGCGTCCTCGTCCGCGTCCGGCATCGGCACCATCCCGGCCAACTGGGCCAGCGGGGCGATGGCGTACTCGGCCATCGACGGGAACCTGCGCACGATGTGGGAGTCGGGCAACTGGACCGGGCCGGTTGGGCAATGGATCCAGATCGGCTTCCAGCACCCGTCGCGGGCCCGGGTGATCCGGGTGACGTTCGCCGACAACGCGGCCATCGGCCCGCCGGTCACCGGGGCCGAGGTCAGCACCTCGGCCGGGCGGCTGTCCGAGCGGGTCCGGCCCACCGGCCACACCCAGTCGCTGCGGGTGCCCGCGGGCGCGTCGGGCTGGCTGCGGATCACCATCACCCGGCTGGCGTTCCGGCCGCACCCGGTGCTCGGTACCCAGGTGGGCATCTCCGAGATCCAGGTGCCTGGCCTGCACGCCAGCCGGGTCATCGCCGCGCCGCGGGTCACCGTGCCGCGCGGCCCCAGCGCGGTGCTGCTGACCAAGACCGAGCCGCTGCCCAGCGGGTGCATGCAAACCCCGCAGCGCTGGGTGTGCTCGCCGTCGCTGAGCACGCTGACCGAGGAGCAGTACGGCTTCGACCAGTCCTTCACCGCAGCGGCCCGGGGCCACGCCCAGCTGAGCGGGACCGTGGTGGCGCTGTCCACCAAGCTGGTCCGCAGGTACATCCGGTTCGGCGGCACCACCTGGGTGCGGGCCTCCTCGGCCTACACCGCTGACCCGGAGGACCAGGCCCGGTCGGCCTTTGACGGCAACCCGGCGACCACCTGGGTGTCCGGCCCGGCCAACCCGCATCCGTGGCTGCGCATCCGGTGGGCCCACCCGCGCTGGGTCAGCCATCTCACCATCCAGCGCCCGCCCGGCGCGTCCGGGCTGCTCCAGGTGCTGGTCACCGGGGCCGGCCGGCAGGTCCGCGGCGGCCAGGTCGGCCCGGGTGGCGTGCTCCGGTTCCGCCCGCTGCGGACCAGCGTGCTCACGCTGCGGTTCACCCCGGCGCAGATCCCGGTGCAGATCTCCGGCGTGTCCATCCCCGGCGTAGTCCCGCTGTACGCACCGCAGGGGGCGCTGCGGTTGCCGTGCGGCTACGGCCCGCTGGTCCAGGTCAACGGGAAGCTGGTGCCCACCCAGGTGAGGGGCACGTTCGCCGACCTGCTCACCGCCCGCCCGATGCGGTTCACTGCGTGCAAGCCAGTCAAACTGGCCGTGGGCAGCAACCGGGTGGCCGAGCCCGCCGGGGACCTGTTCGACCTCCAGGACGTGGTGCTGTCCAGTTCCGCCGTCCGGACGGAGTTGTCCGGGGCCGGGCCGGCCGTCCACCCGGCCCGGGTGCTGGCCTGGACCGCGCAGCGGCGCACCATCCGGGTGGCCACCGCCGTCCGGTCGTTCCTGGTGGTCCCGCAGAACGTGAACGCCGGCTGGCAGGCCACCCTAGGCGGCCGGCGGCTGCGGCCGGCCCGGCTGGACGGCTGGGAGCAGGCCTGGCTGCTGCCCGCGGGCAGCCACGGCACGGTCACTCTGACCTATCAGCCCAACACCATCTACCAGCGGGCACTGGCCGGCGGCCTGGCCGCCCTGGTGCTGCTTGGGCTGGTGGCGCTCCGGGTTGGCCGGCGGCGCGGCCGGGTGGTCGCGGTGGGTCCGGCCGGGAGCGCGGGCCGGTTTGTGGCCACGGTGGCCCCGGTCTCAGCGGGCTCCACGGTGCCGCCGGGCGCTGGCGGGGCCCGGTCGCGCTGGGCCCGGTTCTGGCGGGCCGTGTGGTCGGTCCTGATCGCGGCCACGCTGACCGGCGCGCTGCTGCTCACCGGTTTCTGGCTGGGCGGCTTCCCGGGTGCCGTCATCATGCCGGCCGCCACCTGGCTGTTCATGACGGCGGCCAGTAACCGCCGGGTCAGCCGGGTCTGGCTCGAGTTCGCCCGGCCCCGGCTGCTGGCCACCCTGCTGCTGGCCGCACTGGTCTGCGGCGTGGTTGGCGAGCGGCTGCTCTGGTCGGGTGACTCCGGCCGCCTGGTGACCGACCTGTGGAACACGGTCCCGCAGGTCATCTGCCTGATCATCGTGGCCCGGCTGGCCGCCGCACTGATCCTGCCCGAGCCCTGACCGCCGCCGGAGGGCCAGTCGCAGCCGCCCGATCCGCCGGGCCGGCACCTCGACCAGGTAGTAGCTCAGCGTGGCGGCAGCCGTGCTGAGCAGCATCACCGCGGCCATGATGCCCACGGTCTGCAGGCCGTTGTAGTGCCCGCCCTGGAACGGGCCCTTGAGCCGCAGCACGCTGAAGAAGGCCGCGCCGATCAGCAACTGCCAGAGGAAGATGCCGTAGGAGACCTTGCCGACGAACCGCGGCACCGGGCTGCCCAGTACCCGGCTGGATAGCGGCAGTCCAGGTGGTCCGGCCAGGGCGGGCTGGAACGCGACCGGCGCCACCAGCGCCACGGCCACCACGGTGAACAAGGCCAGCCGCAGCTCCGCGCTCCACGGGCTCAGCAGGCTGATGAACTCCGGCCCGGCCGCCGGGGTGCACGCGATGGCGAACGCGCAGCCAGCGATGAGGAAGCACATGCCCGCCGACGACGCGACGGCCCGGCAGAACCGGCTGGCCGGCCCGTCGCCTGCTGGCTCGGCCGCCGCCCACGCCGCGACCACCGCGATGGCCAGGCCGGCCGCGAACCAGATGAGCAGCGGCGGCAGGGTGGCGTTGAACCAGAATTCGGCGTGCGGGTAGTAGGCGAGCAGGGTCCAGCCGAACGAGGACAGGCCGAGGATGGTGACGGCGGCCAGCAGCCGGCGGGCGCGGCCGGCCAGGTCGGTGGCCGGCCTGGTTCGCCACCCGGCCCAGCCGGCCCGCCCGGCGTGCCAGGCGAGCAGCGCCGCCAGTATGGGCAGGACCAGGTAGAACGACACCTCGACGACCAGGCTCCAGTCCTGGGCCAGGCCGGCCGCGCCGGTGCCCGCCCACCACGGATGCGGGTCGTAGTTCTGCACCAGCAGCAGGTACTGGATCCACGGCCAGGCGTGCCGGGCCGGTCCCGGGTTGAGTACCGGCAGCGCGACGAGCACCACCACCCAGTACGCGGGCAGGATGCGCAGCGCCCGGCGGCGCAGGTAGGAACCCAGCCGGCCGCGCGGCTGCCCGGTCAGTGCGGCCGCCGCCCACGGCCGGTACAGCAGCAGGCCAGACAGCACGAAGAAGATCGGCACCCCGATGTTGCCCCGGCTCACCACCCACGACGCCGGGGTGCCGGTCAGCACGTAGCCGGTCAGCCCGCCGACGTGGGTGACGATGACGGCCATGGCCGCCAGCGCCCGCAGGCCGTCCAGCGCGTTCTGGTGACCGGTGCTGGGCGCTGCCTGCGGCCCGGCCGGCCGGGCGCTGGCCCGGAGAAGGGTCACACCTTACTCCGCCGCTGGATCATGAACTACACCCTAGAGGTAGAACCTGTTACAGTCATGTGTCACGGTTTGCCGTTGATTCGCAACGAAGACGCCTGGATACTACCCACAGCAACATTGCCGTTGCCGGCACCCAGAAGTGGTGGCCAGCCCTTTCAGGAGGATCGATGCGACGCATCATCGGGCTCACCCTCGCCGGTGCCGGGGCGTTCCTTATCGTGGTTGCCATCCTGGTCCGTACCTACCTGCCTGGTCAGCTGATTAAGTATCCGCTGAACGAGTATCTGAAGACCCAGCTGAGCGGCACCGGAGTGCAGTACTTCAGCCCGAGCAAGATCCACGAGATAAGCGGCGCCAACATGCTGGTGACCAGCACGGTCAAGGGCGACGCGGCCGCGGGCTCGTCCAGCACCGCGGTGTGGAACGGCTTCACCTACCTGTACGACACCACCAATTCGCTGCCATTCGAGTACAGCTCGCGCCGCTTCGCCTTCGACCGGCGCACCGCCGAGCTGGTCACCTGCTGTGGCGCCAATGTCGGTGGCAACAGCTCGATCAAGCAGACCGGGCTGGTCGGCTTCCTGTGGCCGTTCGGCACCCAGCAGCTCACGTACCAGGTGTTCGACCCCGCGATCAACAAGCCCGAGCCGGCCAGGTTCGCCGGCACCCCGACCATCGACGGCATCCCGGTCAACCGGTACGTGGAGCACGTCACGCACGTCTCGGACGGCACCGTGACGCTGCCTGCCTCGCTGGTCGGGATGGGCGGCACGGCGAGCGTGACACTGCCGGAGTGGTACACCGCCACCAACACGTTCTGGGTGGACCCGGAGACCGGCGCGCAGCTGAACACGACCGAGACGCAGAGCCTGACCCTGGAGGACTCCACCGGGGCCACCAAGCTGGTGATCCTCAACGGGACGCTGAAGTTCACCCCGCAGAGCCTGCATACGGTGGTCGGCCTGGACAATACGGCCCGCAGCAAGATCTCCCTGGTGGAGGTGGTCCTGCCGATCGTGCTCGGCGTGCTCGGGGTGATCGCGCTGGTGCTCGGCATAGTGCTGGCCCAGACGCGGCGCGGCGACCAGCCGGAGGCCGCCGAGGACACCATCCCGCAGCCCGCCGCGCACGGTCCCGCCACCTGACCGCCGCTTAGCATCCGCACTGGGCGCCTGATCAGCTCGCTGATCAGGCGCCCGCGGCGTGCTGCCCGCCTTTACTGAGCCGCGGCCAGCGCGCGTGAGCAGGTCCGCGCTGGTGGCAGGACCCGCACCGGAGTGACGGATTCCCGCGGTCGCGCGGGGCATAGCGGCACCAATTACTCACCGCGTTGATAAGTGCGGCTCACCTTTTTAGTAGAAATAGAACTTGTTTCAAGTCTTGCCGGGCCGACTGGTGCTGTTTATGGTGAGTTCACCGGAACCAACCAAGCGCATGCTTGGTTAGCTGGGGCACTAAGCCGGCGCCACGGCCGCGCGGGGCCCGAGTACGTAGGAGAGCCGATGCAGTCTCGCCACGACGATCGCGACCAGATCAGCCACGCTCCCCGCGCCGCGGGCCAGCCCGGCTCCGCCGGGCCATCCCGGCGGGCGTTCCTGGCCGGTGCGGCCGCCGCGGGCGCCCTCGCCTGGACCCCGGTGTTCCGGGCCAGCCCGGCCAGCGCGGCCGCCACCAGCAGCCCGCCGCCCAACTTCCCGTCGTCGATCTCCGTGTACCAGCAGGCCTACCAGAACTGGGCCGGCATGATCATCGTCGATAACGTCTGGACCTGCGCCCCGGCCTCACCCAGCGACGTGGTCACGCTGGCCAACTGGGCCAACGCCAACGGCTATCGGCTGCGGGCCAAGGGCATGAGCCACAACTGGTCACCGATCCTGCTGCCCGCGGGCAGCACCGGGGCGGCTTATGTGCTGGTTGACACCACGCAGCACCTGACCTCGGCCAGCATCACCGCCGGGCCGCCCGCCACCGTCACCGCCCAGGCCGGCATCACCATGGACACATTGACCAGCACGCTGGCCGCCGCGGGGTACGGCTTATGCGCCATGCCCGCGCCGGGTGACATCACGCTCGGTGGGGCGCTGGCCATCAACGCGCACGGCAGCGCCATCCCCGGCGCCGGGGAGACGCCGCTGGCCGGGCAGAGCTACGGCTCGCTGTCCAACCTGGTGGTCTCGCTGACCGCCGTGGTGTGGAGCGCGCCGGCCGGGCAGTACGTGCTGCAGACGTTCCAGCGCACCGACCCAGATATCCGCGCCTTCCTGGCCCACCTGGGCCGCGCCTTCATTACCAGCGTCACGATGCAGGTCGCGGCGAACCAGACGCTGCGCTGCCAGAGCTGGGTTGACGTGTCCGCGGCCGACCTGTTCGCCCCGCCGGCCAGCGCCGGGTCCAGCTCGTTCGCCAGCTACGTGGACAGCGCGGGCCGGATCGAGGCCATCTGGTTCCCGTTCACCGACACCCCATGGATCAAGGTGTGGTCCCTGGCGGCCACCAAGCCGGCCCTGTCGGTGAAGGTCACCAGCCCGTACAACTACGGCTTCACCAACAGCGTGACCAGTTCGGAGAACACGTTCTTCGGTGCGGTGGCGGCCGGTGATGTCAGCGGCACCCCCGCGTTCGAGGGGATCGCGATAGGGCTGGTGGACACCGGGCTGGTATTCGACGGGGTGTGGGACATCTGGGGCCAGTCCCAGGACGTGCTGCTCTACGTCAAGCCGAGCACGGTCCGGATCGTCGAAGCGGGCTTCGCCGTAATCACCGCCCGGGCCAGCATCCAGCAGGTGGTCAGCGACTTCTACGCGCGGTACACCAGCCGGCTCGGCTACTACCAGGGCAACGGCCAGTACCCGATGAACGGCCCGGTCGAGATCCGGGTCACCGGGCTCGACCAGACCGCCGATTCCGTGGTGAGCGGCGCACAGTCGCCGATCCTGTC
This sequence comes from uncultured Actinomycetes bacterium, assembly GCA_963834705.1. GTDB lineage: Bacteria > Actinomycetota > Actinomycetes > Streptosporangiales > Streptosporangiaceae > RYN-230. The sequence goes on along the minus strand of CAWICV010000007.1, from coordinate 40,268 downwards.
CTCGATCCGGCCCCGCCCGGACCACCCCGAGTGGGACGTGGCGGTCTGGCTGGACATGGGCACGCTGCCGGTCACGCCGGGCTTCTCGCAGTTTTACACGGATCTGGAGTCGTGGATCTGGAGCCACTACACCGGCAGCTACGCGACCGTCCGCCCGGAGTGGTCCAAGGCCTGGGCGTGCACCCCGGCCGCGCCGTGGACCAGCACCTCGGTCCTGGGCAGGACCGTGCCCGCCGCGGTCAGCGCCGGCCAGGCCGGCACCGGCAACTGGTCCACCGCGGTCTCGATCCTGACCAGTTACGACCCCAACTCCGTGTTCAGCAACCCGTTCCTGGACACCCTGATGGGCTGACCGTCTGGCTGCCCGCCCGTGCTGCATACTCAGCGCAGCAGCAGCCGGGCGGCCAGTTCCAGGTGGTTGGTGACGTCGTTGGCGGACGCGCGCCGGGTCACCCAGGCGACCAGGTTGGACAGCCACACGTCTCCGATCACCCGGGCGATCGCCTTGTCGTCCTCGGACGGCTCGCCTTCGTGGATGGCCCGGGTCAGGGTCTGCTCCATCAGCCGGGCCACGGTGTTGACCTCGGCGGCCGCGCTCGGATCGGCGAACATGAAGGCCCGGGTCATCGCCTCGGCCAGCATCGGCTCGCGCTGCATGGACCGGGTCATCCGGCTCAGCACGTACAGCATCCGGTCATACGGCGTATCGCCTGGGATGGGCGCCCGGTTCAGCTTCTCCTGGGTGCGCTCGAACTCCCGGGCCAGGCCGGACACCAGCAGGTGGATTTTGGACGGGAAGTACCGGTACAGCGTGCCCAGCGCCACGTCGGCCCGCTGCGCCACGGTCCGCATCTGCACCGCCTCGTAGCCGCCCTTGGACGCCAGGGCCAGCGTCGCGTCCAGGATCCGCTTGCGCCGGTCGCGCTGTGCGGCCGAGCCCAGTTCGGCATCCGTGGGTGCATTCGGCGCAATAGTGCTACGTGTTCTCGGCGATGCCATCGAGGCCTCTCGTCCTGTCCCATGACTCGGCGCCATTCCCGGCCTCAGCCATCGGCATATGGGGGTAAGCCGGGCTGGTTGCAGGGCTTGTTCTACAGTCCAGCGTATCAATCACAGGGCGGCGGGGCAGGTCGGCTGGCTGGCCTCAGTGAGGTATAACGTGTTCTAATTTTGGGGCGGAGCCGAAGAGGAGGGCCGGTGCCGATCGCGATTACTGAGGAGCAGCGGGCCCTGCAGGCGGCCATGCGTGACTGGGCCAAGGGCGTCGATCCGATCGCGGCCGTCCGGCAGCTGGAACCAGGTTCCGGGGCTGGTGCGGCGGGCGGTCCAGGTTCCGGGTTGGCCGCGGCCGCGGCTGCCCACTGCTGGGACGGCCTCGCCGAGCTCGGAGTTTTCTCGATCGCGCTGCCCGCCGCGGTGGGCGGTGCCGACGGCACCGTAGCCGACCTGGCCGCCGCGCTGGAACAGGTGACGGCCGCGCTGATTCCGGGTCCGGTCATGCCCACCCTGCTGGCCGGCCTGCTGTTGGCCGGCGCGCCGGCCAAGCCCGGCGCCACGGCCGCGCCGCCCGAGGCAGCCAGATCCACCTCCCACCCCGCCCAGCCCGCCGGGTTCGCCCTGCTCCCCGAGCTGGCGGCCGGCCGGGCCAGCGCCGCGGTGGCTCTCTCGGCCGGGACGCTGCGAGGGGCCTGGCAGGCGGGCGGGACGCTGCGGGTGACCGGTGACACCGGCCTGGTACTCGGCGCGGGCAGCGCGACGCACCTGCTGCTGGCTGCCGTGGTGCCGGTGGCGGACGGGCCGGCTGCGGACGGGCGGGTCGTGGACGGGCGGGTCGTGGAAGGCGGGGTCGTGGACGGGCCGGTCGTGGACGGGCGGGTCGTGGACGGGCTGGTCGTGGACGGCCCGGTGACTCGGGCCGGGCGGGGCGAGGCGGTGTGGTTCTTGGCCCCGGCCAGCCAGCCCGGGCTGACCCTGCAGCCCCGGCCGCCGGTGGACTTCTCCCGCGCGCTGGCCGACGTCCACCTGGACGGGGCGGTCATCGGCCCGGAGCAGATCATCGCCGGGCTGGGCACCTCCCGGGTCCGGGACCTGGCCGCGACGCTGGCCGCAGTGGAGGCGGCCGCGGTAGCCAGCTGGTGCTGCGACACCGCGGCCCAGTACGCCCGGACCCGGCACCAGTTCGGCCGGGCCATCGGCTCATTCCAGGCGGTCAAGCACCTGTGCGCCGGGATGCTCTGCCGGGCCGACCGGGCCACCGCGCTGGCCTGGGACGCGGCACGGGCCGCGGACGAGGCGCCGGACGAGCACCCGCTGGCCGCGGCGGCCGCGGCCGCGGTGGCGCTGGATGACGCGGTGGATAACGCCAAGGACTGTATCCAGGTACTCGGCGGGATCGGCTTCACCTGGGAGCACGACGCTCCATCTGTACCTGCGCCGGGCGCTGGCGGTGCGTCAGCTGCTCGGCGGTTCCGCCGCCTGGCGGCGCCGGGTGGCCGAACTCGCGCTGGCCGGCGCCCGCCGCCGCCTCGGCGTTCAACCTCGGCGGCCCGGACCCGGAGCCGACCATGGAGGATCCACCGCCCCAGCCCGTACGGCCACCCCAGCCCGCACGGCCACCCCAGCCCGCACGGCCACCCCAGCCCACACGGCCGGCCGCCGGCCTCGGCGCGGAGCGGCGATCGGGGGCCGGGGGCTCCGGGGGTAGTCCCCCGGGGAAGCAGAGCGGGGGGTCGCCCCCCCGGGCTAGCAGAGATCCGGGAGGTGGCTGAGGCGGTGGCTGCGCTGCCCGCGGAGCAGCGCCGGGCCGCGCTGGCCGACGTCGGCTACGCCGCCCCGCAGTGGCCCGCCCCCTACGGCCAGTCCGCCTCGCTGGTCACCCAGCTCATCGTCGACGAGGAGCTGAACCGGGCCGGGCTGGCCCGGCCGGACCTGGTCATCGGCGGCTGGGCCGGGCACGCCATCCTGCGGCACGGCACCCCGGCCCAGCGGGACCGGTTCATCTGGCCCACGCTGCGCGGCGAGATCACCTGGTGCCAGCTGTTCAGCGAGCCGGAGGCCGGTTCCGACCTGGCCGGGGTGCGCACCCGGGCCGAGCCGGTGACCGGGGGTGGGGAGGGTGAAGAGAGCACGGGGAGGCGGGCGGGAGGCAGAGGCTGGCAGCTGACCGGGCAGAAAGTCTGGACGTCCCTGGCCCACCAGGCGGACTGGGCTATCTGCCTGGCGCGCACCGACCCCACCGTGGCCAAGCACCGCGGGCTCAGCTACTTCCTGCTCGACATGACCAGCCCAGGCATCGACATCCGGCCGCTGCGCGAAATGACCGGACGGGCCATGTTCAACGAGGTGTTCCTGGACGGGGTCGTCGTGCCCGATGACTGCCTGCTCGGCCAGCCGGGCGACGGCTGGCGGATCGCGCGCAGCACGCTGGCCGCGGAACGCATCGCGATGGGCCGCGGGTCGGGGTTCGGCGCGGCGGTGGACGGGCTGATCAGCCAGGTCCGCGCGGCCGGCCGGGACGGAGACCCGGCAGTCACGGAGCAGGTCGGCGGGCTGATCGCCGACGGGCTGGCCGGATCGCTGCTGGACCTCCGGGCTACCCTAGCCGAACTGGGTGGCGCGGAGCCGGGCCAGCAGGCGGCGGTCCGCAAGCTGATCGGCGTGACACATCGCCAGGCGGTGGCCGAAGCCGCGCTGACCCTGTCCGGCCCGGCCGGCGCGGCCGCCGACGGCACCGCCGCCGACGCGGTGCACGAGTTCATGCTCACCCGCTGCCTGAGCATCGCCGGCGGGACGACCCAGATCCTGCTGTCCCTGGTCGGCGAGCGCGTGCTCGGCCTGCCCCGAGAAGAGGTGCGCTGAGTGGACTTCGACCGCACGGAATCCCAGCACGCGGTCGCGGCGGCCGCCGCCGAGGTGCTGGACCGCAGCCGGCCCGCCGGGAAAGTGCCGGTGGGGCAGGACACGATATGGAAAGAGCTGGCCCAGGCCGGACTGCTGGCGCTGGCCCTGCCGGACTGGCTGGGCGGCGACGGCCTCTCGGTGCTGGACACGGCCGTCCTGCTCACCGAACTGGGCCGCCGGGCCGAGCCCGGGCCCGCGCTGGCCACGCTGATGCTCGGCGTGCTGCCGGTCACCCGCTGGGCGGCCCGTGACGTGCAGCAGACCGTGCTGGCCGGGGTGGCCACCGGGGACACGCTGCTCACCGCCGCGGTGCGCGAGTCCTCGGACCCGATGCCGCTGGTACCCGCCACCACCGTCACGCTGGACAGGGCGGCGGGCGCCGGACTGGGCCCAGTGGAATTGGGCCCAGTGGAATTGGGCCCCGGGGAATTGGGCACCGTGTCCGGGACCAAGGTCGGCGTGCCGTACGCCGCCGAGGCGCGCTGGGTGCTGGTACCGGCCAGCTTCGCCGCGGGCGGAGTCGGGGTGGTGCTGGTCGATCCCGCGGCGCCCGGGGTGACCGCGGTGCGGACGCCGAGTTCGGCCGGTGAGCCCGAGTACACGCTACGGCTGGACCGGGCGCCGGTGGCGCATCTGCTCAACGCCGGGCTGGACGGCCGCGATGTCGCGGACCTCGGCCAGCTCACGCTGGCCGGCGCGTGCTGCCTGGCCGACGGGTTGCTGGCCGGCGCGCTGGACCTGACTACCAGGCACATCGGGTCCCGGGAGCAGTTCGGCCGGCCGCTGGCCGCGTTCCAGGCGGTGGCCCAGCAGATCGCGGACGTCTCCATCACCGCGCGCACCCTGCACCTGGCCACGCTGTCCGCCTGCTGGCGGCTGGACAGCGGGCTGGACGCCGCCGCCGACCTCGAGGTGGCCGGCTACTGGCTGGCCGAGCACGGGCCGCCCGCGCTGCGCACCTGCCACCACCTGCACGGCGGGCTCGGCATGGACGTGAGCTACCCGCTGCCCCGGTACTCCGCGCTGGTCAAGGATCTGGTCCGGTTCATTGGCGGGGCCGAGTACCGGCTGGACACGCTGGCTGCCCGAGTTTGCGATGGAGGCCGCGATGCATATTGAGCTGACCGACGAGCAACGAGCGTTGGGTAAAGAAATCAGGAAGTATTTCGCCGGGCTGATGTCCGCGGCGCAGCGGGCGGAGCTGCTCACCGAGCGGCACGGTGGCGTGTACCGCGAGGTGGTCCGGCGGATGGGCCGGGACGGATGGCTCGGCGTGGGCTGGCCGGTGGAGTACGGCGGGCGCGGGCTGGGTCAGGTGGAACAGCAGATCTTCGTCAGCGAGGCGGCGCGGGCCGATGTGCCGCTGCCCGCGGTCACCTTGCAGACGGTGGGGCCGACCCTGCAGGCGTTCGGCACCCAGCAGCAGAAGGACTTCTTCCTGCCCCGGATCCTGGCCGGTGAGGTGCATTTCGCGATCGGCTACACCGAACCCGGGGCAGGCACCGACCTGGCCGCGCTGATCACCCGGGCTCAGCGGGTCGGGGAGGAGTACCTGGTCAACGGGCAGAAGATCTTCACCACCGGCGCGCACGAGGCGGACTACATCTGGCTGGCCTGCCGCACCGACCCGGACGCGCCCAAGCACAAGGGCATCTCGATCCTGATCGTGGACACCACGGATCCCGGGTTCAGCTGGACGCCGATCATCACCCACGATGGCGCGCACCACGTCAACGCGACGTACTACAGCGACGTGCGGGTGCCGGTCAGCATGCGGGTCGGCGCGGAGAACGCGGGCTGGCGGCTGGTCACCACCCAGCTCAACCACGAGCGGGTGATGCTCGGCCCGGCGGGCCGGCTGGCCGCGCTGCACGACCGGGTGTACGACTGGGCCGCGGACCGGGCCGGGCCGGACGGGCGGCCGCTGCTCAGCCAGCCGGACGTGCGCCGCGCGCTGGCCCGCAGCTACGCGGGCCTGCGGATCAACGAGTTGCTGAACTGGCAGGTGGCGGTGGCGCAGCAACTGGACGTAGCCGACGCGTCGGCCACCAAGGTCTATTCGTCGGTCCAGGTGCAGGATCTGGGCCAGCGGCTGGAGGAGGTGGTCGGGCGGCACGGCGACCCGGCCGACCCGGGCACGGCCGAGCTGGCCCGGTGGCTGGACGTGCAGGCCAAGCGGAACACCGTGCTCACGTTCGGCGGCGGCGTCAACGAGATCCAGCGCGAGCTGATCGCCACGGCCGGGCTCGGGCTGCCCAGGGTGCCGCGGTGAAGAGCGGCGCCCAGGGTGAAGGTGCCGCGGTGAAGAGCGGCGCCCAGGGTGAAGGTGCCGCGGTGAAGAGCGGCGCCCAGGGTGAAGGTGCCGCGGTGAAGAGCGGGGAGGACGCGATCCGGGCGGCGGCGGACCGGATCAAGGCGGCCGGCCCGAGCGCGCCGCGGATGGGCCGGGACCCAGTCAACCAGCCGATGATCAACAACTGGGCCGAGGCGATCGGTGACGCCAACCCGGTCTATACCGATCCCGGGTTCGCGGCCGCGTCGGTCCACGGCGGCCTGGTCGCCCCGCCCGCGATGGCCCAGGTGTGGACGATGGGCGGGCTGCACCCGAAGGTGCCCGAGCGCAGCGACGACCCGCTGCAGGGGATGATCCAGGCGCTCGACGAGGCCGGTTTCACCTCGATCGTGGCCACCAACTGCGAGCAGGAGTACCACCGTTACCTGCGGCACGGTGAGCGGGTCAGCGTGCGGACGGTGCTGGAGGACGTGACCGGGCCGAAGCGGACCGCGCTGGGCGAGGGCTGGTTCGTCACCACCCGGAGTACCTGGTATGTGGCGAGCGAGCCGGTCGCCTCGATGATGTTCCGGGTGCTGAAGTACCAGCCGCCTGCGGCGCCATCCCCGGCCACGGCCGCGGCTGAGCTGACCGCCGGGCCGGTGCTGCGGCCGGTGGTATCGCCGGACACCGCCTACTTCTGGGCCGGCACGGCCGCCGGTGAGCTGCGCATCCAGCGCTGCGAGGGATGCGGCCGGCTGCGCCACCCGCCCGGACCGCGCTGCCCGGCCTGCGGCGCGGCCAAGCCGGGCTACCAGGTCGCGGCGGGCACCGGCCAGGTCTACAGCTACCTGGTGCATCACCACCCGCCGGTGCCCGGCAAGCAGGTGCCGTTCGTCGTCGCGCTGGTCACTCTGACCGAGGGCGTCCGGATGGTGGGCGAGTTGCTGGGCGTGCCGCCGGATCAGGTGCGGATCGGCCTGCCGGTGCGCGCCGAGTTCGTCCGGATCGACGGTGAGCTGACCCTGCCCGCCTGGCGGGAGGACACCCGATGACCGCGCTGACCCTGCCGGAACTGGTTATCGAGGCCAGCACCACGTTCGTGATCTCCAGTGCCATCGCCACCCGGGACTTCCAGGACGTGCACCACGACCGGGACCGCGCCGTGCAGCGCGGCAGCCAGGACATCTTTGTGAACATCCTGACCACTACCGGCCTGGTGCAGCGGTTCGTGACCGACTGGGCCGGGCCGCAGGCCATCGTGCGCAACGTGGCCATCCGGCTCGGAGCGCCGTGCTACGCGGGCGACACGCTGACGTTCACCGGCCAGGCCGAGCCAGCCAGTCCAACCAGTCCAGCCAGTCCAGCCGGGCCAGCCGGGTCGGCTGGGTCGGCCAGGCCAGCCGGGCCAGCCGGGTCGGCCAGGCCAGGCGGGCCGGCCAGGCCGGGCGCCGGGGCCGCCCTGGCGGCTGGCGGTACCGAGTACCTGGTGCGGGTCACCGGGCGGTGCGGCCTCGGCGATCACGTGACCGGCACGGTCCGGGTGCTCGTCCCGGGGAGCCCGGCATGATCAGCGGGACGGCGGCCATCGCCGGGATCGGGGCCACCGAGTTCAGCAAGGACTCCGGCCGCAGCGAGCTCAAGCTGGCCGTGGAGGCCACCGAGGCCGCGCTGGCCGACGCCGGGCTGCCGGTAAGCGCGGTGGACGGGCTGGTCACATTCAGCATGGACAGCACCGCCGAGATCGCGCTGGCCCGCGAGCTGGGCCTGGCCGAACTGCGCTTCTTCAGCCACATCGGGTACGGCGGGGGCGCGGCGTGCGCCACCGTGCAGCAGGCGGTGCTGGCCGTCGCGGCCGGGCTGGCCCAGGTGGTGGTCTGCTACCGGGCGCTGAACGAGCGCTCCGGGCACCGGTTCGGCCAGGTGTCCCGGACCGCCGTGGCCGCGCCGACCTCCTCCGGGGTGGACAACGGCTGGCACTACCCGATGGGGCTGGGCACCCCGGCCGCCACCGTGGCCATGATCGCCCGGCGGTACATGCACGAGTACGGAGCCACCAGCCAGGACTTCGGCCGGGTCACGGTGGCCGGCCGGCGGCACGCCGCGGTCAACCCGGATGCCTGGTTCTACCAGCGGCCGATCACGCTGGCCGAGCATCAGGCGTCCCGGTGGATCACCGAGCCGCTCCGGCTGCTGGATTGCTGCCAGGAGAGCGACGGCGCGGTCGCGATCGTGGTGACCAGCCTGGACCGGGCCCGTGGCCTGCGGCAGCGGCCCGCGGTGATCCGCGCCGCCGCGCAGGGCAGCGGCCCGGATCAGTACGTGATGACCAGCTACTACCGCGACGAGCTGGGCCTGCCCGAGATGGGCGTGGTGGCCAGGCAGCTGTGGTCACAGGCCAGCCTCGGGCCGCCCGACGTGCGCACCGCCGTGCTGTACGACCACTTCACCCCGTATGTACTGCTCCAGCTGGAAGAACTCGGCTTCTGCCCGCGCGGAGAGGCCCGGCACTTCATCGCGGACGGGGCGATCGAGCTGGGCGGCCGGCTGCCGCTGAACCCGCACGGCGGCCAGCTCGGCGAGGCCTATATCCACGGCATGAACGGCATCGCCGAGGCCGTCCGCCAGGTCCGCGGCACCTCGGTCAACCAGGTGCCCGGCGACGGCCCGGTCCTGGTCACGGCCGGCACCGGCGTCCCGACCAGCGCCCTCATCCTCGGCCCGGACTAGCCCCGGCCTGTCAACCGGGGACGGTTCATCATCGTCCGGGCGGCTCTTCACGTGTCCGGTCCGGGTTGCTGAGTGTTTTGTCCGGCTTTGGGCGCACCAGCTCCGTGAAGAGTGCCTCATCCACCCTGGCCAGCAGGGCTTCAGCGTCGGCCACCTGGGTCACGATCTGGGTCAGCACGCGGTCCGGGTCACCATGCAGGTGACGGTCCCGGTGAGCCCATTGCTCGGCGCGGCCGTGCAGCAGGCTGATCGGGCGGCGCAGCGCCTCGGCCATCGACTCCAAGCGCGCGGCCAGCTGCTCCGCGGCCGCGCGCGCGGCGTCCTCCGCGTCCGTGCTCGCGGTGAACTGGCTGCCGAGCTCGCTCAGCGAAGCGTTCAGCGCCCCGGCCAGGCCGCCCGCGGCTCCGGCCAGGCCGTCGGCTTGATCATCGGCCAACCCGGCCAGGTCGCCGGCTTGATCATCGGCCAACCCGGCCAGGCCGCCTGCCAGGTTGTCGGCCGGCCGCTCCGGCACCGGGCAGAGCCCGTTGCCGTGGCCGGCCATCCCGGCGCTGGCCGCCTCGGCGGTCTGCGCCGCCCGGGTCACCGGCCGCAGGCTGAACCGGATCGCGGCCCAGCCCAGCCCGCCCACGATCACGATGGCCGCCGCGCTCACCACCACGGCCAGCAGGGTGAGCCGCCGGACCGGCTGGGTGATGCCGGCCAGCGGCAGCCCGACCACCAGCGTGCCGGTCTGGCCGGTCCGGGAGGTCCGGGACCCGCCGCTGATCGCGAAGTCATCGGCCCCGTAACCGAACGCCAGCCGCCGGGTGGTGAAGTGCACCGGCTTCGCGATCACCAGGTAACTGCCGCCCACCCCACGGACCGTGCGCAGCACACCGGTGCGCGCCGGAACCGGGGCGAAGGGCTTCGGCAGCGCCTGCCCCGCCTGGGTGCCTGGGCCCGTGCTGAGCAGCAGTTGGCCACCAGGGCCGCGGAGTTCGATGCTGTAGTCCCTGGGCCCGTCGAACACGGTGACCACCGTGCCCGACCCGCCCAGCACGCCAACCGTTCTCGGGGTGGCCGGCGCGCTCGGGGTGGCCGGCGCGCTCGGTGTGCGGACCGCGCCGGCTGCGCCGACCCGCTCGGCCGTGCCCGGCGCCCGGGCCTCGCCCCCCGTCCCGGTCCCGTCGAACGGGACGATCGCCGCGGGTGCGCCCTGGGATATGCCCAGCAGCTGGAACGAGTTGCTGGCCAGCTGGTTCGCGTAGACCCGGAGCTGGTCGCCTGCCTGCCGGATGAGCTGGCCGCGCAGCGCACTGGCGCCCACCGTGACGATGACCGCGGCCCCGGCGGCGAGCAGGCACAGCGCTACGGCAACCAGCTTGGCCTGCAGCGAAGCCCTGGGCGCGCTGCGGACCGCATGACGCCACACGCTCCAAGTCTGCCTGCCGGGCGCCGCTAGCGCATGCGCGGCCGCGGATTCACGTCCGTGGCCACCTCAGCCAGGTAACGCCGTCCGCGCGGTCCCGGGTGGCGTTCGCCAGTCCGTAACCCTGGGCGAGCAGGTTCTCCTCGACATGGACCGAGATGTAGGCGTCCGTTGCGCCGAACTCCCCGTTGTCCTCGTCCTCGGGTGTGATCTCAAACCGCATGCCGAACAGATCGGTCTGGGCGGCCCAGCGGAACAGCACGGCGATCTCGTAGCTGTCTCCGCTGCCGTGCAGGTCCACCCGCTCCAGCCGGAACTCCGGGCTGACCGCGGGTACCTCCCACCGATCGCCGAACCGGCTGACCGCCTGGCCGGGCTGGCTGAGGCACTTCGTCACCGTGTCCCGGATTAGCTGCGCCCGCTCGGCCAGCGGCAGCCGCGGCCGCGGAGCAGCCCCGGGCGCCCCCCACGGCGTGAGGTCAACCGCCCCGAAGCTCACTTCCCCGGCTACCGCGCCGCCAGCGTCCAGCACGGTGACCACAACCTCCTGCCTGGACCGCCGGAAACCAGCTACCCAGGTCAGCGAGTCGCTGGCCCCGATCGCGTCGATCTGGCCGGGCAGTTCCACCGGGCCGGCGTACCGGCCATCGAGGTCGAGGCAGTAGAGCGATGTCACCGGATCCTCGCCCGGTCCTTCCCGCTCTTCCCCGGAGACCCACAGCCGGTCTCGGCTGAGCGCCGCGGCCGAGGCGAGCCCGGTCAGGCCACCGAGCTGTTCGGCGGTCCCGGTGGCGGCGTCCAGCCGGAGCAGGTCCACTGCGGGGCCGTCTGGGTCCAGCCGGATGGCCCGGCCCTGGCGGCCGCCCTTGTCCCGGTATTCAAGTTCGGGCGCGCAGACATACCAGGCCCGCGTGCCCCGGGCGAATAGCGCGTGTGGCGCTCCGACGTGGCGGAACGACTGCACCGGTTCGAGCGAGCTGGCGTCCAGCGCGAGCACCGTCGCCGTTTCGTCGTCGGCCACCCAGACGCACTCGGTGCCCGCCGCGATCAGGCTGAGCGTCCTGGCCTGCCCGGCAGGTGCCGACGTGGCCTCGCCATCCGGGGTCAACCGGAGGACCCGGCCGTCGCCCAGCTTGCCGATGCCGAACACGGCGTCCGCCCCGACCGCGATCCCGGCCAGCGGAAACGGCACCTGATGGGGCGTTACGCCGTCACCCGCCGGGTCGACCGCCAGCAGCTGGCCACCTTCGCCGGGCAGCACCCACACCGCGTCCAGGCCAGCCGCGAGGCCGGACGGCCCGCCGGCGGCCGGCCAGCTGGCCCAGACCTGCGGCGTGCGGTTCCGCTCATCCACCCGGACCAGCACCGGGTACTGCCAGTCGGCGCACCAGAGCGCATCGAACCCGGTCGCCAGCAAGCACGGACCGAACCTCGGCTGCGGGTCTTCATCCGGTGTCACCGGCTCAGCGTACGGCTCGCGTACCGTGGCGCGGGTGGATGGCGTTCCGGCCGGGTGCCCGTGCGGCTGCGGCGCGGAGCTGCCCGGGATGGTGGCCGAACGGGAGCGCGGGCGGCGCGCCGGGACGCTGGCCGCGGCGCCGCGGCACAAACTGCCAGCCCGCGTGGCTGGACACCAGCCAGCAGACCCCGCTGGACACCGTCCGGATGGTCCTCGCGCACGGAACGGACGGCCGGCTCTGACCCGGCCGCGGGCTGGCTACGGTAACGCGCCAGGCGGCCGCGGCGCCGGGCCCCACGGCGGCCCGCCGGTGACCCGCGGCTGCGCGCCGTTCGGCCAGACCAGGCCGTCCGGTTCAGCCGGGCTCCCCGGGCCGGCCAGCCGCCCGGACCCAGCCGGCTGCGGCCAGCCGGACTGGCCTGGCTGCCGGACCGGCAGCGGCGCCGGCCGCCGCCCAGCACCAAGTCCGGCGGCAGGCCTGGCGGCAGGCCTGGCCGCGGGCGCGGCGGGAGGCCCGGCCACGGGCCCAGGGACGGGGTCGGCCGAATGCCGTCCGTGCGACGGCCCCGGGGCAGCGGGCCACCGCTCCAGCGGTTCTGGCCCAGCGGGCTGACCGCCGGACTCGTCAGGCGGCGGCGGAATCCAGGGCGGCTGCCGGACGACCACTAAAATCGTTGTCACCAGCAGCAGCGTCAGCGCCGCGATGAACCCCAGCCAGGCCTCGTCGGCCAGCCCACTCGTCAATGTCCCCACCTGGCCCGCGCCACGTCACCGGAACCTGACTGCCCGGAGCGGCTGGGCGTCACACATGTCCCCATTGGACGCCTCCTCTCAGGCCCCGCTACTAGACGCCGTCCGGAAGCCGGCGGTGCACACCTCCGGCTACTTAACTGCAACTACTTAAGAGGCTACGCGTCTGGCGCCCAGTGATCCGGCAACCTGGGAATTGATCAGCCGCCCAGACCGGGCAAATGTGCAAAACAGGGAACTCCGTCCCGGCCACCTCACCGGCCCCCCGCACACCGTCTACCCCCGGCGTGGGCCAGACATCTCTTGCCGAACGCCAGTACCGGCTAACTCGCCGCCGCCAGGTCCAGCGCCGCCAGGTAGCCGAACGTCATGGCCGGGCCAATCGTCGCCCCCGCGCCGGCGTAGCTGTGCCCCATCACGGCCGCGCTGGTGTTGCCCGCCGCGTACAGCCCGGGGATGGCCGAGCCATCGGCGCGCAGTACCCGGGCCCGTTCGTCGGTGCGCAGCCCGCCCTTGGTGCCGAGATCACCTGGGACGATCTTGACGGCGTAGAACGGTGCCCGGCGGAGCGGGGCCAGGCACGGGTTGGGCCGCTGCCGCGGGTCGCTGTAGTACCGGTCGTAGGCGGAGTCGCCGCGGCCGAAGTCCGCGTCCCGGCCGATCTCGGCGAACTCGTTGAACCTGTCCACCGTCTTGGCCAGTGTGGCGCCGTCGATGCCGAGCTGGCCGGCCAGCCCGGCCAGATCTGGCGCGCGGAACACCGCGCCCGCCGCGTACCAGCGGCGGGGCAGCGACTTGCCCGGCGGCAGCCCGGCGAACACGTAGCGGTCCCGGTACCGCTGGTCGGTGATCAGCCAGGACGGGATGTGGGGCACGTCTTGTGTGTGCCCGGCGTACATCGCGTGCACCGCGTCCACGTACGGGGCGGACTCGTTCACGAACCGCTGGCCCGCCCCGTTGACCAGGATGCAGCCGGGCAGGCTGCGCTCGGCCAGGCAGAAGTACGGGCCGCGGGCCAGCGGGATGGACGGGCCCCACCAGGCGTCGTCCATCAGGTCCAGCGCCGCCCCGGCGGCCTGGCCGGCCACGATCGCGTCGCCGGTGTTCCCGGCCGCGCCGGTCGTCCAGGCGGTGCCGATCGGCGGCTGCTGGTAGAGCTCCCGCATCGGCCCGTTGCGCTCGAAGCCGCCCGCGGCCAGCAGCACGCCGCGCCGCGCGCGGATCAGCACGGCCTGGCCGTCCCGGGTCACCTCGACCCCGGTGACCCGGCCGTCCTCGATGTGCAGGCCGGTCATCGGGGTGTTCAGCCAGAGCGGCACGGCCAGGTCGCGCAGCCCGGCCCGCAGGCCCGCGGCCAGGGCCTGGCCCATGGTCAGCATCCGCTGCCGCAGCACCCGGTAGCGGATCAGCCGCCGGCCACCTTGACCGAGGCCAGCATGGCCCGGGGATGCCGCGGGCCCAGGCTGAGCCAGCGGTATTCCGCCTGGGTGATGGTCACCCCCGCGGGCGTGGGCAGGTAGGGCGGGTTGAGGTGCGGCAGTTCAGCGCCGAGCACCCGGCCGTCCAGTGGGACTGGTTCCACGCTGCGCCCGGCGCCCACGCCGCCGGGCGCCTCCGGGTAGTAGTCCGCGTAACCCGGCACCCAGGCGAAGTCCACCGGGGTCAGCGCCCGGACCAGGTCCAGCATGGCCGGGCCGTGCGCCAGCAGTGCCTGCTGCCGGGCCGCGTCCACCCCGGCCCCGGCCACGTGGGCCAGGTAGGCGCGGGCCTGCTCCGGCGAGTCGGCCACCCCGGCCTGGTTCAGCACCGTGTTCCCGGGCGCCCAGATGCCGCCGCCGGACCGGGCGGTGGAGCCGCCGAACCAGCCGGTCTTCTCCACCACCACCGCGTTCAGCCCGTGGTGCGCGGCGGTCAGCGCGGCCGTCATGCCAGCCGCGCCGCTGCCCACCACGACCACGTCGAACTCGGCCTCGTCCATGGCACCTCCGGACCTCAATACTAGAACACGTTCCAGTTTTGGCCGAGGCCCCAGCCTGTCCCGCGGCCTTTCCGCCCCCGGGACCACACGCTTCTTTCACTCACCGCCAGAACTTCCCGGTCAGGAGCGCATGGCTGATTCCTTCATGCGCACCAGACCGCATGAATGAATCAGCCACGTGGTTGGGCGTGACTGCGCCGGGCGCGGGGTCCTGGGCGCAGAGCGGCACCAGGGGCCGGATGCCCCGCCGCGTCCGGCCCCTGGTGGTCAGTGGGTGCTGTGCTCTGACTCAGTACGTGATGCTCACCGATTCGGTCAGCGGCACAGCCTGGCAGGCGAGGATATAGCCGTCGGCGAGATCCTCCGCTTCCAGCACCTCGTTGTGCGCCATGTCCACCTGGCCGCCGGTCAGCTGGCAGGCGCAGGCCCCACAGATCCCCTGGCGGCAGGAGTACGGCGCGTCGAGCCCATGCTCGATCAGCACGTCCAGCATCCGGCTGCCGGGCGGCCAGGCCAGCACCCGCTTCTCCCCGTCCAGGGTCACCTCCAGCGTGGCGGCCAGCCCGCCGACCGGCTCCGCGGTCGCCTCGAACGGGTTCTCGGCCAGCGACAGGAACCGCTCGGTGTGCACCCGCCGGGGCGGCACGCCGAGCCGCCCCAGCGCGTCCCGGACCACGGCCAGGTACGGATCCGGGCCGCAGATGAACGTCTCGTACCCGGCATACGGCCGGGCCAGTGCGGCCAGCGCGGCCGCGGTGGGGGGGCCCTGCACCGAGTCCAGCCAGTGCGTCACGGCCAGCCGGTCTCCGGCCGCCGCGGCCAGCCCGCGCAGCTCGGCATCGAAGATGACCGACCGCTCGTCCCGGTTGGCGTAACTCAGCACGACCCGGCCGCGGCCGGCGGCCAGCGCGGACTTGAGGATGGAGATCACCGGGGTGATCCCGCTGCCCGCCGCGAACAGCAGGAAGTCACCGTCCAGGGATTCCGGGCAGAACGTCCCGGCCGGCGGCAGCGTGTCCAGCATGCCCCCGGCGGCCAGGTTGTCGGCCAGCCAGTTCGACGCGTACCCGCCGTCGGTCCGCTTCACCGTGATCGTCGGCCGGTCGCCGGTGTGCGGCGAACTGGACAGCGAGTAGCAGCGGGCCACCGAGCCGCCGGCGTCGCTGGGCACCCGCACGGTGAGGAACTGCCCGGGCCGGTAGCCGAACGCCCCGGCCAGGTCGGGCGGCACGTCCAGCACTACGGAACACGCGCCGCCCGCCTCGGTGACCACCTCCGCGACGCGCAGCCGGTGAAACTCCCGCGGCGGGCTCACCGGGTCGCGACCTCAGGGGCAGCAAGTTCAGGCGCTGCTGCCTCAGCTACCGCGGCTTCAGGTACCGCGGCTTCAGGCACGGGCGAGACCACCGGCAGGCGGCCGTCCCGGACCGCCGCGTCGATGCTGGCCCGCAGGCTGGCGCAGCCGTCGATGAGCGCGCTCGGCTCGCCCCCGCCCGCCCGCGCGGCGAACTCCGCGCAGGCCTGGACCGCGCCGGCGGTCCACTGCACGCTGGTCTGCTGCGGGCTGAACTTGGCCGCCAGCACGACGGCGGCGCAGCGCGCGCACTGGACCTCGCGGGCCACCGGCCGCCGCTCATCGGCCAGCCACCCGTCCGCGTACGGCGAGGAGCTCATGGTCAGCCAGCCTCGGCAGGCTGCCCGGCGGGCTCGGCGGGCTGCCCGGTGGGCTCGGCGGGCTCGGCGGGCTCGGGCAGCCTGGCGGCCAGGTTCTGCGCCACCTCGGCGTCCCACGCGGCGACCGCCCGGGTGGTGTCCACCTCGAACTCGTACCGCGCGGTCATGTCCGGCTGCACATCCGCCACGTCCACGTAGAACTGCTCGTACCAGCGGCGCAACTGGTAGACCGGGCCGTCCTCGGCGCACAGCAGCGGGTTGTCCACCCGGCTCTTGTGCAGCCACACGTCCACGTCCTGCTCGAAACCCAGCCCGACGAACTTGGCGAACTTGGCCGCCACCTTGCTGGCGTGCTCGTCGGACAGGCCCGGCGGCCGCTTCACGATCACGCCCCATTGCAGCAGGAACGAGTTCGGCGTGACCGGGTAGTGGCAGTTGATCAGCACGCTCTCCATGGTCATACCGCGGTAGTCGTGCTCCAGGTAGTTGATCATGTAGGCCGGCCCGTAATAGGACGCCTCGGAGCGCAGCGTGGTGTCCACCCCGGACGCGTAGTTCGACCCATCCGCGATATCCGGCCGGGACCGGGTGCGCAGGTACTGGGTGGCGATGTGCCCCTCGAACACGTTCTTGAAGTAGGTCGGCAGCGCGAAGTGGATGTAGAAGAAGTGCGCCATGTCCACCACGTTGTCGATGACCTCGCGGCAGTTCGCCCCCCCGACCAGGATGGTGTCCCAGGTCCAGGTGCTCCACCCGGCGGCGCCGGCGCCTTCGATGACCGGGATGGTGACGTCCTCCGGCGGCCTGTTCCCCTCCGGGTCCTGCCACACGAACAGGTGCCCGTTGCGCTCCAGCGTGGTCCACGACCGGGTGCGCGCCGCGGGCGGCACCCGCCGCGCATACGGGATCCGCGCGCACCGGCCGTCCGCGCCCCAGTTCCAGCCGTGGAACGGGCAGACCACGACATCGCCGCGGATCTCACCGCGGCTCAGGTCACCGCCCATGTGCCGGCAGTACGCATCCAGCACATGCAGCGCGCCGGCCGAGTCCGCGAACACCACCAATTTTGTGCCGAACGCCAGTACCTCGTGCGGGCCGCCGGTCCGGAACCTGTCCGCCAGCCCCAGGCAGTGCCAGCCGCGGGCGAACCGGGCTGGCGGTGTGCCCGGAACGATGGTCCGGACGCCGTCCCCGTCGTTCATCAGCACTCCTCCACGCTCGCTGCCTTACTAATAGACTAGAACATGTTCTAGTCTGGTGGCGATGGCGGCGCGATCGGAGGATGGTCCGGGTGAGCGAGAACGACGGGCGGGCGGTCATCGCCGGGGTCGCTGACCTGCTGCCGGTGCTGCGGGACCGGGCGCAGGAGGCCGAGGACAACCGGGTCGTGCCGGCCGAGTCGGTCAAGGCGCTGGCCGAGACCGGGTTCTTCAAGCTGCTCCAGCCGTCCCGGTTCGGCGGCTTCGAGGCCGACCCGGTGACGTTCCTGACCGCGGTCCGGACGATCGCCAGCGCGTGCGGCTCGACCGGCTGGGTCGCCTCCGTGCTCGGCGTGCACCCGTGGCAGCTCGCGCTGTTCACGGACCAGGCCCAGCAGGACGTGTGGGGCGACGACCCGAACACCCGGATCTCGTCGTCCTACGCGCCGACCGGGAAGCCGCGGGCCACCGACGGCGGGCACCGGCTGAGCGGCCGGTGGAGCTTCTCGTCCGGCTGCGACCACGCGAGCTGGGTGCTGCTCGGCGGCATCACGGCGGACAGCGAAGGAAACCCGGCCGACTTCCGCACCTTCCTGCTGCCGGCCAGCGACTACACCATCGACGACGTGTGGGACACGGTCGGGCTGCGCGGCACCGGCAGCAACGACATCGTGGTGGACGACGTGTTCGTGCCGGAGCACCGCTCGCTCAGCTTCACCGACGTGTTCAAGTGCGTCTGCCCCGGCCAGGACGTCAACCCGGCGCCGCTGTACCGGCTGCCCTACGGCTCGCTGTTCTCCTACTCGATCACCACCCCGATCATCGGCATGGGGATGGGCGCGTACGCCGCGCACGTGGCCTACCAGCAGGATCGGGTGCGCGCGTCCTACGTCGGGCAGAAGGCGGCCGAGGACCCGCACTCACAGGTCCGGGTGGCCGAGGCGGCGGCCGAACTGGACGCCGCCTGGCTGGCCCTGGAGCGGAACATGACCGAGCTGATGGCCTGTGCCCGGGCGGGTGAGAAGATCCCGCTGCCGCTACGGCTGCGGGTCCGCCGCGACCAGGTGCTCGGCACCGGCCGGGCGATCAGCGCGGTGGACCTGCTGTTCGAGAACTCCGGCGGCCGCGCGCTCAAGCTCGGCACGCCGATCCAGCGGTTCTGGCGCGATGCGCACGCCGGCCGGGTACACGCCATCAACGATCCGGAACGGGCGCTGTCCATGTACGGCCGCGGCGAGTTCGGCCTGCGCATCCAGCCCGACGGGATGATCTGAGGCAGCCGGATGACCGAGCCCGCCGACACCAGCCAGTTCGCCGACGCGGCCGGGATGCGGCTGCATTACCACGAAGCGGGCCCGGACGGCCCGGACGGCCTGCCCGTGGTGCTGCTGCACGGCGGCGGCCCGGGCGCGTCCGGGTGGAGCAATTTCGGCCGCAACCTGCCGGTGTTCGCCGGGCGGTTCCGCACTCTGCTGGTCGACCAGCCCGGCTTCGGCCAGTCCGGCCGGCCCCCGGTGACCGGCAACTACTTCACGTTCGCCGCCGACGCACTGGCCGGCCTGCTGAAGACGCTGGGCATCGAGCGGGTGCATCTGCTGGGCAACTCGCTCGGCGGCGGCACCGCGGTCCGGTTCGCGCTGAACTACCCGGACCGCGCGGGCAGGCTGGTGCTGATGGCCCCGGGCGGGCTGAGCCTGAACGTGTTCTCCCCGGACCCGACCGAGGGCATCAAGCGGCTGTCCCGGTTCGCCGCCGCGCCCGGGCCGAGCCGGGACAAGATGGCCGCGTTCCTGTCCATCATGGTGCACGACCAGCGGCTGGTCACCGACGAGCTGATCGACGAGCGGTTCGCCGCGGCCAGCGACCCGGCCGCGCTGGCCGCGCTGGCCGCGCTGGGTGCCTCGTTCTTCGACCCGGCCACCGCCGAGGACGGCCTGCTCTGGCGGGACGCGCACCGGCTGCGCAACCGCGTGCTGCTGATCTGGGGCCGGGAGGACCGGATCAACCCGCTGGACGGCGCGCTGGTCGCGCTGAAGCTGATCCGCCGGGCCCAGCTGCACGTGTTCGGCGGCTGCGGCCACTGGGCCCAGCTGGAGAAGTTCGACGAGTTCAACCGGCTGGCGATCAGCTTCCTGGAAGGGAATACGCCATGACGCCGATCCAGTCCCTCGGCTACCTCCGCATCGAGGCTACTGACATCGACGCCTGGCGGGCGTTCGGCATAAAAATGCTCGGGCTGGTGGAGGGCCGCGGGCCGGAAGAACAGGCGCTGTACCTGCGGATGGATGAATTCCCGGCCCGGCTGGTGATCACGGCGGGGGAGCAGGACCGGCTGCTCGCCGCGGGCTGGGAGGTGCCGGACGAGGGCGCGCTGCGTGAGCTGGGCCGGGCGCTCGACGCGGCTGGCGTCGCGGTCAAGGCGGGCACCGCGGCCGAGCTGGCCGAGCGCCGGGTCGGCGCGCTGCTCCGCTTCGAGGACCCGGCGGGCAACCCGCTGGAGGCGTTCAGCGGCGCGGCGCTGGAGGCGCGGCCCGCGGTCAGCCCGTACGGGAACCGGTTCGTCACCGGGGGCATGGGCCTGGGCCACGTGGTGCTGCCCGCGCCGGACGGGGAGCCGGCCCTGCGCTTCTACACCGACGTGCTCGGCTTCCGGCTGCGCGACTCGATGCGGATGGCGCCGGAACTGTTCGGCCAGCCGGCCGGCGGCCCGCCGCTGTGGATGCGCTTCCTGGGCTGCAATCCCCGGCACCACTCGCTCGCGCTGGCCCCGTTTGCCGCTGAGCCCGGGATCGTGCACCTGATGATCGAGGTGGCCACGCTGGATGACGTGGGCCGGGCCATGGACCGGTGCGCCCGGCGCGGCGCGCCGCCGTCCGCCACCCTGGGCCGGCACGCCAACGACCTGATGGTGTCGTTCTACGCACGCACCCCGGGCGGATTCGACATCGAGTACGGCACCGACGGCCTGGTGGTGGACGATGCCACCTGGGTCAGCCGGGAAACCACCGC
Source organism: uncultured Actinomycetes bacterium (assembly GCA_963834705.1). Classification (GTDB taxonomy): domain Bacteria; phylum Actinomycetota; class Actinomycetes; order Streptosporangiales; family Streptosporangiaceae; genus RYN-230. The sequence continues at coordinate 19,886 of CAWICV010000007.1, read as the reverse complement.
GATCAGCCTGTGGGGGCACAGCTGGACGGCCCCGGGCTCATGACCGTCCCGGCCGGCCTCACCCCGGTGGCGCACGACCCGGACCCGGCCCGGTTCCGGCAGGTCCTCGGGCACTTCTGCACCGGGGTGACGGTGATCAGCACGGCCGACCAGGCCGGGCCGGCCGGCTTCGCCTGCCAGTCGTTCGCCGCGCTGTCCCTGGACCCGCCGCTGGTGCTGTTCTGCCCGGCCCGCACGTCGGCCAGCTGGCCGCGGATCGAGCAGGCCGGGCACTTCTGCGCCAACGTGCTGGCCAGCGGGCAGCGTGAGCTGGCCCGGGTGTTCGGCACCAGCGGGGTGGACAAGTTCGCCGGGCTGCGCTGGTCGCCGTGCTCGTCCGGTGCGCCGGTGCTGGACGGCGTGCTCACCTGGGCCGGCTGCATGGTCGAGATGGTGCACGAGGCCGGGGACCATTTCGTGGTGCTGGGCCGGGTGGTGGAACTGGGCGAGTGCGCCGCGGGCCAGCCACTGCTGTTCTACCGCGGCCGCTTCGCCAGCACCGCGGCCCGGGCCGCGGACGACCCGCCGGAACTGGTGGACACGCTGCTGGCCTGGCCGCGGCACAACGACTGGATGTGACGGCGTTACAGCAGACTGGCTATTCCGGCAGATCGACGGCCGCCCGGCCGGGCCGGCCGGGGCTGTAGCCTGCTCCGCATGCTCGATGACTACCAGCCGGAAGGCGCGGCCGAGGTCACTGACGTGGCGCGGACCCGCGCGCTGGCCGAGTCGGTGCCGGACCCGTGGCTGCGTACTCTGCCGTTGCACGTCACCGCGTCCGCACTGATCGTGCACCCGGACAGCGGCCGGGTGCTGCTCCGCTGGCACCGCCGCCAGCAGGCCTGGCTGCAGGTCGGTGGGCACGGTGACCCGGGTGAGACCGACCCGCTCGGCATCGCGCTGCGCGAGGCCGAGGAGGAGACCGGCCTGACCGACCTGGTGCCCTGGCCGGACGCGCGGATCAGGCACATCGCGGTGGTCGGCGTCCCGGCCGGCCACGGCGAGGCCGCCCACGAGCACGCGGACGTGCGGTTCGTGCTGGCTACCCGAACCCCGGACGCGGTGGTGCCGGAACGGCCGGACGCGCCGTTGCGCTGGCTGTCGGTGGCCGACGCCGAAGCGCTCACCACCGAGACGAACCTGCTCGAGACGCTGGCCCGGGTCAGGCAGTCGCTGGCCGGGTCCGGCTGAGCCGCGCACGGTCCCGGCAGCCCTACCCCCGCCACCACCCGTCCGGCACGCAACATCGGTTGCCGGAAGAATTTAGTAATCGGCAGAAGTTCAATTTCTTCGACATTGCGGCTCGCCGCTTCGGCGGCCGCCGCTAGCCGCGATCGCAGCGCGATCAAAGCATCGGCCAATTCGGATTCCCGCTCCGGCCCGCGTGAAAAGTTTGCCGCCAGTTGCATTAGGCCTGCCTCATGTGCGCCGCTCCTCCTCGTTGCTGCGCTCCGCATCGTCGCCGCCGCAGCTCATTCCATCCAGACCACCGATGCCAGCCGTCCGGTCGGGGCGCCGCGGCGGTGACTGAACAGGCTGACGTCGTCCACCGTGCAGCGTGGGTCGACGTCGATAGCATTGATTCCCAAAGTTTTGAGTTGACAGGCAATTCCGGCGCGAAGGTCCAGCCCGGGGGTACCACCCGAGGTGGTGATGCGACTACCCGGCAGCGCTGCCTCCACCTCGTTGGCCATCGCCGCGGGCACTTCGTAGTTGCGCCCGCTGACCGCAGGACCCAACAGCGCTGAGATGTCTTGTTCCCGCGCGCCCGCAGCCAACATCGACTCCACTGCGCGGACCACCACGCCGTTCTGCGCGCCGACGCGACCGGCATGCACGGCGGCGACAACACCAGCGTGCGCGTCGGCCATTAAGACCGGCACACAATCGGCGCTCACTACTGCCAAGGCCAGCCGCGGTGTGCTCGTCACCATTGCGTCAGCGTTATCGACAGGAGCGTGGCGCGGCCCTTCAACTCGCTCGACCCGATCACCGTGAACCTGGTTCATCCACACCACGCGGTCGGCACCAAGGCCGATGGCGGCGGCTAGCCGAGCCCGATTGCTCGCCACTGCGACCGGGTCATCACCGACATGGTCGCCGAGGTTGAAGGTGTCGAACGGCGGCGCCGAGACGCCGCCCACACGAGTAGTAGTCACACGCCGGATATGCACGCTCACTTCACCAGTATCCGGCTTCCCGCGGGAGCACCACCCGCTCGAGGGGGATGCCCGGCTCGACCCGAGCACCCGATGGCTCCCACTAGCAGGGGGAAGCCCAGCTGCGCGGAAGACCGCTCCGCGGGCTGCATCGTCGCACGGTAGGCACGATTGCCGCACTCCTGCTCGGACTCGTCCCTCGTCCGCATCGTCGCGCGGCTAGCGCCGCATGAACGGTGGCACGTCGACATCCTCATCGTCATCATGGCCGTCGCCGCCGATGTTCAAGGTTGCGCCGTTGGTGTGCAGCGGCACACTGACCGCCTCCGCGGGTTCGAACAACGTGGAGCTGACCTTGCCAGCCTTACCCGCCGCAATACCTTGGTTACCGCCGACAACAGGCTTTCGCCCAGGACCAGCAGCTTCGAAGCCCGCCGCGATCACGGTCACCCGCACTTCGTCGCCGAGCGAGTCGTCGATGACCGTGCCGAAAATGATGTTGGCGTCTTGGTGGGCAGCGTCTTGCACCAGTGAAGCCGCCTCGTTGATTTCGAATAGACCCAGATCACTGCCGCCAGCGATGGACATCAGCACACCTTGTGCGCCCTCCATGGATGCTTCCAGCAGCGGCGAGTTGATCGCGATCTCAGCGGCCTTGACGCCCGACCATCGCCACGGGCCGAACCGATGCCCATCAGCGCCGTACCTGCACCGGACATGATGCCCTTGACGTCGGCGAAGTCCACGTTAATCAAGCCCGGGGTGGTGATCAGGTCGGTGATGCCCTGCACACCATTGAGCAGTACCTCGTCGGCGCTACGGAAGGCATCCATCAGGGAAACAGCGGCGTCACCCATCTGCAGCAACCGGTCGTTGGGAATCACGATCAAGGTGTCGCAACTTTCCCGCAACGCCGCGATGCCGCTTTCGGCCTGGTTGCTGCGCCGCTTACCCTCGAACGAGAACGGCCGTGTCACAACGCCGACCGTCAACGCACCCAGCTTGCGGGCGATGGTGGCGACGATGGGCGCGCCACCGGTGCCGGTGCCACCCCCTTCGCCGGCGGTGACGAAGACCATGTCAGCCCCCCGGAGCAACTCCTCGATCTCGTCCTTGGCGTCTTCGGCTGCTTTCCGCCCGACCTCGGGGTCAGCGCCGGCGCCCAGCCCACGAGTCGAGTCGCGCCCAACGTCGAGCTTGACATCGGCATCGCTCATCAACAGCGCTTGAGCGTCCGTATTGATGGCGATGAACTCCACACCCTTGAGCCCCTGCTCGATCATCCGGTTGACGGCGTTGACACCACCGCCGCCGATACCCACAACTTTGATGACGGCCAGGTAGTTGTGTGGGGGGGTCATCATTACGTATTCCTCCCTGGTGGGACTTGGCCTAGTGGCGAAGCCCATTAGCCTCCTCGGAAACTCTCAACCTCAACCATAGGCTTAGAGTTATGTCAAGTAGTTTCGCGCAAACAGAACGGTAGGGCCCTCGCACGCGCTATCGACGCAGGCGCGCCGAGACGCTACGGGCAAATTTCGCAGCAATTGTCGCCGCCGCCGGCCACCCCGATGTGGACCCTGGCGCACCATTCGTGGACTTCGCCCGATTGCCCAGTTCCTCCTCACCCCGCTACGCGGGCTGCATCGTCGCTGGGCTTACTGGAAGCTACTTTACGGTAGGCAGGTCCGGGCTGGACACGTCATAGGTCCGACCTGGCTGGGTCAACAGAGCCGCCAACTTCTCAGCTTTTTCGTCAGTGCGGTCGTTGGTTCCCCAGATCACTGTGCGCCCGTCGGCCAGCGTCAAGGTGATCGAGGCGACCGATGGAGCCGCTATCCGGCCCACCTGAGTGGCTACCTCGGGACGCAGCGCGGTTAGCACCGCGAGCGCGGCCACCGTCGTCAGATCGGTCGGCCCCGGATTGTCGACGTCGATATACGTCAGCGCCGGGGGCGGCGGAGCGGTCGCGAAATCGACGCCGTCGCGGTCATAGAGATGCGGGCCGTCCGGAAAATCCTTGACCACCACGGGAATCCGCTCGACGATGGTGATCCGTAAGGCCGATGGGTACTGACGCTGCACCCGAGCGCTGGCAACGCGACGGATCGCCGCTACCCGGTCGGCGACCTCGTCGGTATTGATCTGCAGCAACGGCGTTCCGAGCTCGACGTTTGCCGCGTGGAGGACCTCGTCGCGAGTCACCACCCCGATCCCGGTGACGACGATGCTGCGCGGGACATCACCGGTGTGAAGTAGAGAATTAGCCCGAGCGCGACGGTGACCGCAATCAGCACCACCGTCGCGAGCACCACCTTCAAACCCCGGACGGCACCCGGTGGGACAGGTTTGGGCTCGACCGCAGTACGTCCGCGAGCACGGCGCTTGGCCTCCCGACGAGCCTGCTCGATCGCGATCGCGCGCTCCTGCGCCGCGCGGCGCTCGGCGCGTTCCCGACGGGCTCGCCGACGGGGGCCCTCGGCTGGATCCGATTGTGCGGTTCCGCCTCTATCGTCTCGAGCCCCACCGGCGGCGACACCTTCGGCGACGAGCTCGGTTACAGAACTTTCCCCTATCGGGTTACCTGCCGCCTCGCCCGGCACGCCGCCATCTAGCTCAGTCACCACAACACCCCCGGATGGCCCGGGGCATTACGGTTGGCCCGCATCCGAAGTGCGGTCACAATCTCGGGCCCGAGCATGGTGACATCGCCCGCGCCCATAGTGACGACAATATCCCCCGGCAGGGCAGCCCCAGCCACCGCGTCGGCCACGGCGGAGAAATCGGGCAGATAGCGCACCGGCACACTAACGTGCTCGGCGACGCTCGCCCCGCTCACACCCGGGAGGGGTTGTTCGCGTGCGCCATAGACATCAAGCACGAAAACCTCGTCAGCTGCGTCCAGCGCGCGGCCGAATTCAACAGCGAAAGCCTTTGTCCGTGAATATAAATGCGGCTGGAACACCACCGACGACCGGCCGGTACTGCTTTGCTCGAGCAGTGTGCGCACTGCCTCCAACGTGGCGCTGACCTCCGTCGGGTGGTGGGCGTAGTCGTCGAACACTCGCACCGATGCCGCGGTGCCGATCAACTCGAATCGACGACGTACCCCTTCGAAACCGGCAAGCCCATCGAGTATGCAGTCGAAGGGTGCGCCAATCTCCACCGCGGCCAGCAGCGCAGCCAACGCATTGAGTGCCATATGCCGCCCGGGCACCGATAGCCGCATCACCCACGGATGGATTTCGCCGGCCAGCTTGACGTGCGCGACCGCGCCAGTTCCCTGCTGTTCCCACGACAACAGCGTCCCCGCCAGTGCATCAGCCGAACCGGATGACCCGCCATCAGCCCCTGAACCGTACCGCAGCAGTCGTATGTCCAGCGCCGCAGCGCGTTCGGCTAGCGCAGCAGCGCCCGGGTCGTCCGTGCAGACCACGAGCGCTCCGCCGGGGACGAGTCGCTCCACGAAGGAATCGAACACCGCTGTGTAGGCATCGGGGCTGCTAAAGAAGTCGAGATGGTCGGACTCGATGTTAGTGACCACCGCAACGTCCGGGTTGTACTCCAGCAGCGATCCGTCGCTCTCGTCGGCCTCAGCGACGAAGCAGTCGCCACTCCCGTGGTGGGCGTTGGTGCCGGCCTCACCCAGATCACCACCGACCGCGAACGACGGGTCCAGTCCGCAATGCTGCAGGGCCACGATAAGCATCGACGTCGTCGTCGTCTTACCGTGCGTACCGGTGACCATCAGCGTGGTTCGCCCATCCATCAGCTTGGCCAGCACCACCGGCCGCAGCACCACCGGGATCCCGCGCCGCCGAGCCTCGACCAACTCAGGATTGGTCTTCGGGATCGCGGCATGGGTGGTGATTACCGCCGTCGCGCCGCCGGGAAGCAAATCCAGTGACGACGCGTCATGGCCGATCCGGATCAGCGCGCCACGTGCGCTAAGGCGCGCACACCGCGCGACTCCTTTGCATCCGACCCCGAGACCAGTCCGCCGCGGTCCAGCAGGATGCGGGCAATACCCGACATGCCTGCTCCCCCGATCCCGACCATGTGGACCCGCCGCAGCTCAGGGGGCAGCGGCGCGGCCGAGTTCACGGCGCCACTCCTCGATCCCGGCTCATGCCGGCAGCATTGGCGCTCACCTTCGGTCCCGTCCGACGGGCCGACCGTTACGCGCTTGGCGCGCCCGCTTTGCCAAGTCAAGCGCTATGTGCGCCACCTGCCGCGCCGCATCCGGGTGTCCGACCAGCGCGGCGGCCGTCGTCATCGCCGCCAGCCGCGGCACGTCGTTGAGTAGAGCGGTCACCCGATCGGCCACGAAGCCTGGCGTCAGATCCGCGTCGGCGACCACCAGGCCGCCGCCGGCATTGACCACCGGCAACGCGTTGAGCCGCTGCTCGCCATTACCATCGGCAGTGGCACGTACACCGCGGGCAGGCCAACGGCCGTTACCTCGGCCACCGTCATCGCGCCGGACCTGCAAATCGCCAAATCGGCGGCGGCGTATGCCAGATCCATCCGGCTCACATAGGGCACCGCGACATACGGCGGATCATCGGGACCCGGGCTGCGCAGGTCGAGGGTGTTCTTCGCGCCGTAGGCGTGCAGCACGGCCACTCCCGCGGCCGCCAGATCGCTGGCTGCCGCGGCGACAGCCCGGTTGATAGCGGCGGCTCCCTGCGAGCCGCCGAATACCAGCAGCACCCGTGCGTCGTCGGCGAAACCGAAATGAGCGCGCGCCTTGGACCGCAATGCAGCGCGGTCCAGCGAGGTGATCGCGTCTCGGACCGGCACGCCAATCACCTCGGCGTGCGGCAGGCCTGAATCTGGGACGGCCGAGAGCACCCGTTGCGCGCCGCGGGCGCCGACCCGGTTGGCCAGCCCGGCGCTGGCGTTGGCTTCGTGGATCACCACCGGGACGCGCCGCCCTCGTCGCGGTGCGCCGCGGGCGGCGAGGTAGGCGGGCAGCGACACGTATCCGCCGAAGCCAATCACCACGTCGGCGCCGACCTTGTCGAGCACCGCACGAGTCTGCCGAACCGCACGGAATACCCGCACCGGCAGGCGCGCCGAATCACCGCTGAGCTTGCGGGGCAACGGCACCGGCGTGATCAGCTCAAGCGAGTAGCCACGTTCGGGTACCAACTTGGTTTCCAAACCACGCCGAGTGCCCAGCGCCGTGATCCGGACCTGCGGATCCAGGGCAACCAGTGCGTCGGCAACGGCCATCGCGGGCTCAACGTGGCCGGCCGTACCACCGCCCGCGAGCACGATCGACAATGAGGAGTCCCCGGTTGGCTCGGTAACCGATGGCCCTGTGAGGAGTCGTTCACGCCTAGCGCTGACCTTCCAGTGTGCGGCTCCTTGCCCGATCATGCCCAGTGCTTGCCTGACGCTGGCGGGTGTGCCGCTGACTGCCTCTATGATGCCCCGAACGGAGGGTCGGCCGGTCGACCGCACGGGGTATCGCCGATCGCTTGGTTCGGTTATCCACCGTGCGATCGGCCGCGCGCGAGGGTTTAGCTGGCTGCGGCCGACTCCGCAGCCGGTCGCGCAACGCCTCGGCCCGGGTCGGGGTATACGGCTCGGGCAACGGCAGTCGGAGCAGTCGGTTCATCCGGTCTTCGCGCCCCGCTCTGAGCGCGGCAACGGCCGCCGGTTCGTGGGGCGCCGCGTTTGCCATGATGCCGATCATCAATAGTGTTGTGGCCGTTGATGTTCCGCCCGCAGAGATCAGTGGTGCTGAATGCCGGTGATCGGCAGCAGACCGATCACGTAGCCCACGTTGATGAAGGACTGTCCGATCACCCACATCGTGGTGGTCGCAGTCATAACCGCAGGAACGGGTCAGCCGACCGGCGCGCGATGCGCATTCCGGTGTAGGCGAACAACCCGAACAGGCCCAGCAGCCCGAGGGCACCGACAAGGCCAAGTTCCTCGCCAATGATCGCGAAGATGAAGTCGTTGTGGGCATTGGGGAGATAATTCATTTCGCCGTGCCCTGGCCGAGACCGTCGCCGAAGATACCGCCGTTGGCCAGTGCGAACTTCGCCTGCCTGGCCTGATACCCCGAGTCTTGGGGATCCTGACTGGGGTTCAGCCAAGACCGCACCCGATCGGACCGATAACCCGCGGACACCGCCAGTACGGCCGCCGAAACGATGACGGCGGTCAGCGAGCTCAAGAACACTCGCAACGGCAGGCCGGCGTACCAGAACAGGGCCAACAGGATGATGCCTAGCGAAACCGTCTGGCCCAGGTCTGGCTGGGCAACGATGAGTGCCAGCGCGATTACCGCCGCCGGCACCAGCGGAATCAGCATCTCCCGCAGCGAGGCTCGCTCCATGCGTCGCGTAGCCAGCAGGTGCGCGCCCCAGATGGCGAAAGCGATCTTGGTCAGCTCGGAGGGCTGCATCGAGAAGCCCGCGACCACAAACCATCCTCGAGAACCGTTGGCTTCCTTGCCAATGCCCGGGATAAGCACCAGCACCAGCAACCCGATGGTCAGTGCGAAACCGGAGAACGCGATCCGCCGGATAAACCACACCGGCAATCGCAACGCCAGATAGCACGCGACGAGCCCGACGATTGTCCACAGCACTTGCCGGCCGAGATGACCACGCGGACCCATCGTCGTCGTAGGAACGAACCCCAGACGCCGACAACACCATAATCAGACCCAGAGTGGTCAACAGTGCGGCTACGGCAATGATGAGGTGAAACGACGTCATTGGCCGGCCCAGCCAGGCACCAAACCGGGTACGCGATTCGGCCGCGCGCACCTCTGCAGATTTGCCGGTAGCCAGCGGCTTCTCGTCGAGATCTGACGGGTTCGTCGCGTCCGGTGTGGCAGGCGTGCTCTGGGCCGCCTGTGCGCCCCTGGTACCCCGGCGTCGGAACCGGGTCAGCATGTTATTCACACCGGGCTACTTGGTGGTGCCGCGCACGGCGGCCGCGAACGCGTCGCCACGCTCCGCGTAGCCGGTGAACTGGTCGAATGAGGCACCAGCCGGCGCCAGCAACACTGTGTCGCCGGGGCGGGCCAGGTCTCGAGCAGCGGCCACGGCCGCATTCATCACGCGAGTGCCCAGCGTTTCGCCGACATCTGGACCACTTTTGCCACATGAACAACAGGAGACTCAGCAGTCACGTACATATCTGCATCCTCGCCTGTCACAACATTAACGACAGGCACATCCGGCGCGTGTCGTGATAACACCTCGGCAACTTTTGCCTGGTCCCGACCAATCAGGACGACGCCAACTAACCGCGAAGCTATCCTGACCACCGTCTCCTCCACGGATGCGCCCTTGAGCAGACCACCGGCAATCCATACCACCCGGGGATAGGCCAGCACCGATGCCTCGGCGGCATGTGGGTTGGTGGCCTTGGAATCATCGACGTAGCTGACGTCATCGACGACGGCCGCGACCTCAGCACGGTGCCGCCCCACCCGAAACGAAAGCAACGCCTCAGCGATCGACTCGGCGGGCACCCCCACGCTGCGGGCCAGCGCGGCGGCCGCCAGTGCGTTCAGCACGCCCACGGGTCCCGGCACCGTTATCGACTCAACCGGCGCCAGCGCCAATTCGTCACAAGAGTCGGAGAACGCGGCGGAGCCGGCTGAGAGAAAGGCTCTGTCGACGAGCAAGCCGTCACGCACCCCTAGTTCCCCGGCGGCGGGTTCGCCCAGTCGAAAGCCGACCCGCACCGGCGCCTGCGCGGTCGCCAGCAGCGCCGCGGCCCGCGGATCGTCCAGCCCGACTACCGCCACCCGGCCGCTCAGCACGCGTGCCTTCGCGGCGGTGTAATGGGCAAGAGTCGAATGCCAATCCAAGTGGTCCTCGGCCACGTTGAGCACCGCACCGGCCTCGGGTCGCACCGAAGGCGCCCAGTGAAGCTGAAAGCTGGACAGCTCAACGGCCAGCAAGTCTGAGGGTTCTGGGGTTTCTGAGCGGGCGCGCAGCGCGTCCAGCACCGGGCTACCGATGTTGCCGCACAGCACGCTGCGCATGCCCGCGGCCGTCAGCATGGCCTGCAGCATCGACGCAGTGGTGGTCTTGCCATTGGTACCGGTGACCGCCAACCAGCGGCGCGGTGGCCCATAGCAGCCCGACGCGTCGAGACGCCACGCCAGCTCGACGTCGCCCCAAACTGGCACGCCGGCCACTGTGGCAGCCGCCGGCACCGGGGCGGTCGGTGCGAAACCGGGACTGGCGACCACCAGGGCGTAGTCGGTGATCTGCCCTGCGGCCGTCGATGGGCTCGCGGTGGCCACTCCGGCGTCGGCGAACTGCTGCAGGGTGGCCGGGTCGTCATCACAGAGTGTGGCCGTCGCACCCAGCGACGTCAGCGCCGCCAGCACTGAGCGGCCGGTCACGCCGCCGCCCGCGACGAGCACCGGAGTGCCCGGCTTCACGTCGAGAGTCGCGCCAGACCCGAGGTCGCCGCTCATTTGCGCCACTCCCGCTTCGTCCGCATCGCGCGGAGCCGCTCTGCATCGTCGCCAGCTGGAATCATGCGCGCCACTCCTCCTCAGGCTCGTCCCTCACCTGCATCGTCGCCGGCTGGAATCATGCGCGCCACTCCTCCTCAGGCTCGTCCCTCACCTGCATCGTCGCCGGCTGGAATCATGCGCGCCACTCCTCCTCAGGCTCGTCCCTCACCTGCATCGTCGCCGGCTGGAATCATGCGCGCCACTCCTCCTCAGGCTCGTCCCTCACCTGCATCGTCGCCGGCTGGAATCATGCGCGCCACTCCTCCTCAGGCTCGTCCCTCACCTGCATCGTCGCCGGCTGGAATGATGCGCGCCACTCCTCCTCAGGCTCGTCCCTCACCTGCATCGTCGCCGGCTGGAATCATGCGCGCCACTCCTCCTCAGGCTCGTCCCTCACCTGCATCGTCGCCGGCGCGGCCCATCTCAGCCGCCGCCGGTCGCGGCGAGCCACTCGCTGTAGAACAGTGCCACCCCCAGGCCGCAGCTGATCGCGGTGAGCAACCAGAACCGGATGATCACCGTGGTTTCCGCCCAGCCGACGAGCTCGAAATGATGATGGAAGGGTGCCATCCGGAACACCCGGCGACCCGTGGTGCGAAAAGCCACGATCTGCAGCACCACCGACGTGATCTCAGCGACGAACAGCGAGCCGAGCACGACCGCAAGGATCTCGGTGCGGCTAGTCACCGACAGTCCAGCAATAATGCCGCCCAGCGCCAGCGATCCGGTATCACCCATGAAAATCTTGGCCGGGGCAGCGTTCCACCACAGAAAGCCGACGCAGGCGCCCGCCGCGGCCGCCGCAATCAGCGCCAGGTCCAGCGGATCGCGCACGTTGTAGCAACCCACGCCCGGTGCGCTGGCACAGGCGTTGCGGTATTGCCAGAACGTGATCAGCACGTAGGCGGCGCAGACCATCGCCATCCGTCACCGGCCAGTCCGTCGAGGCCGTCGGTGAAATTCACCGCATTCGACCACGCGTAGACAATGCCCACGCAGAACAGCACGAAGAGCGCGGGAGCCAGTGTGACCGTAGCAACTTCACGCACGTACGACAGGTCGGCGCTGCCCGGTGTCAGGCCAGCCTCGTTGCCGAATTGCATGACCAGCACGCCGAACAGCACGGCGGCAGTGATCTGCCCGACCGTCTTGGCCGTCTTGTTCAACCCCAGATTGCGGGAACGCCGAATCTTGATCAGGTCGTCGACGAATCCAACGGCACCCAGCGTCGTCGCCAAAAAAAGCACCAGCACACCCGACGCCGCCGGGCCCTCACCGTCGAATGCCAGTCCCGCGATGTGGGTGCCGAAATAACCCGCCCAGATGCCGGCCACAATAGCCACGCCGCCCATCGACGGCGTCCTCGTTTCGTCTTGTGGCTCGGGGGGCCGTCCTCGCGGATCTCGTGACCAAAACCCTGTTTGGTAAATAGCCGAATCAGTGCCGGCGTGAGCAATATTGACACCGTCAGCGAGATGCCGACAGCAATGAGAATCTCAATCATCGGGAAGGGCTCCGGCCGTCGGCGACATCGGCGACCGGCGGTCGGCGAGTGTCCCAAGCCCGCGGCGTTGGACGCCTTGACGAGCACCACATCGCCGGACCGCAGTTCAGCCCGCAAAAGAGCCAGCGCGGCGTCGACGTCAGCGACGATAGCGGCCTCCCCGCCCCACGAGCCCTCCATGACCGCGCCGTGGTGCATGGCGCTCATAGACCTCCCCATTCCCACGACAACGAGTCGAGACACATCTAAGCGCACCGCCAACCGGCCGATGCGGTCGTGTTCAGGTATCGCATCCTCGCCGAGTTCGGCCATCTCGCCTAACACCGCCCAGCTGCGCCGGGGACCAGCCGCAGTGTCGCTTCCTTCGGAGGCGCCGCCGCGGGCAATCCAGGCAAGTGCCTGCAAACCGGCGCGCATTGAGTCCGGGTTGGCGTTGTAGGCGTCATCGATCACGGTGATCCCGTCAGTGCGGGTGCTCACTCGCATCCGGTGTTGCGACACCGGATGCGCGCCGGCCAAGGCAACTGCTACCTGCGCCGCAGTTGCACCGCATTCCAACGCAACCGCGGCTACGCACATCGCATTAGTCACCTGGTGGTCGCCGTGCACAGCCAACCGGACCTCAACAGCGAAGTCGGGGCTGTCAGCTGCGTGCAGCGTGAAGTGCGGCCTGGCCAGCTCGTCGAGCGTCACCGGCCCGGCCCACATGTCGCTGGGCCCGGTATCGGACCGGCCGCTCCGGCTGACCCGCACCACACGCGCCGACGTCACGTCGGCCATTGCTGCCACCGCAGGATCATCGACGTTGAGGACGACCACGCCAGATTGCGGAACAGCCTGCGGCAGCTCGGCTTTGGTCTGCGCGATAGCTTCCCGTGTACCAAACTCACCAAGATGCGCGGTGCCGACGTTGAGCACCACTCCGATGGCGGGCGGCGCGATTGCCGCCAGCGCGGCGATGTTGCCGGGATGGCGCGCCGAGAGCTCCAAGATCAAGTAGTCGGTACGGGCGGTGGCGCGCAGCACCGTCCACGGATGGCCCAGCTCATTGTTGAACGATCCGGGCGGCGCCACCACCTCACCGAGCGGGTCGAGCACCGCAGCCAGCAAGTCCTTTGTCGACGTCTTGCCCGATGATCCGGTGATTCCGATGATCGTCAGCCCCCCGGCCACCAGCTCCGCGGCCACTGCCGCTGCCAACTTCGCCAGCGCAGCCAGGACCGCCGCACCCGACCCGTCGGTGTCGTGCTCGAGAACACCGGCCAACCCGCTGTCGCCGCGACCCACCGCGTGCACGCCAGGAGCCACCACAATCGCGGGCACCCCAACCGGCCGGGCGGCCAACACCACGACCGCGCCGGCAGCCACCGCCGACGCTGCGTAGTCATGTCCGTCGGAACGGGCCCCCGGCAACGCCAGGAACAATCCCCCGGGCGTGATGTTGCGCGAATCGAATTCAACGGTCCCCGTGACGTGCAGGCCGGCCGCCACCTCGGCCGAGATGTCAGCCAGCTCGCCGCCCACGATATCGGCGATCTGCGCAACGGTCAGGTCGATCACAAGCGCCGCTCCTCCTCATCGCTTTCGATTGCCCGATCATCCCCACCCCGCTTCGACGGGCCGCATCGTCGTCAGGCGCTGCATCGTCACCGGCGGTCATTGGCGTGCCTCGAGGGCAGCTGCAAGTTCGATCCGATCATCGAACGGGCGGGTGTACCCGCCGCCGCTCTGCCCGGTTTCATGCCCTTTGCCTGTGATCAGCACCACGTCGCCGGGACCCGCCCAAGCGACGGCGTAGTCGATCGCCGCGCGCCGGTCGCCGATCTCGAGCACCCGCCCGGCACTACCAGCTTCGGCGGCGCCGACCAGGATCTCGCGGCGGATTGCCGCAGGATCTTCACCACGTGGGTTGTCGTCGGTCACGACGACCAAGTCGGCCAGCTCGGCGGCGATGCGGCCCATCGGCGCGCGTTTACCCGCGTCGCGCTCACCGCCCGCCCCGAACACCACGGCCAGCCGGCTGTCCGAGCTACGCAGCGACCGCAACACTGCGCGCAACGCACCCGGCTTATGCGGTAGTCGACCACCGCGAGGAAGTCCTGACCACGGTCGATCTGCTCGAGGCGACCGGGGACCTGGGTGTCGCGCAGTCCGGTTGCGGCCTGCTCGGGGGAAACGCCGAGGGCATCGAGGATGGCCAGTGCCACAAGGCAATTGGCTATGTTGTAACCGCCCGGCAGCCGGATACCCACTCGGTGCTGCACGCCGCTCGGGTCGATCGCGGTGAACTCCTGCCCGCCAGCGTGCCCCGTCACGTTTTCCGCGTGCCAGTCCGCGGACCGACCCTGGGCGCTAACCGTGACTGCAGCGTCGGCCCGGTCGGCCATCGCGCGGCCGGCGTCGTCGTCGACACACACCACCGCGGTGCGGGCGCGCAGCGGCGAAGCCGGGTCGAACAACCGGGCCTTGGCTTCGAAATAGTCTTCCATGGTCGAGTGGAAGTCGAGATGATCGCGGGACAGATTAGTGAAAGCGCCCACCGCGAAGCAGACTCCATCTACTCGACGAAGCGCCAGTGCGTGACTGGACACCTCCATCACCACCGTGTCCACACCACGCTCCGCCATCACCGCAAGCTGGGCCTGCAATGCGGGCGCCTCGGGCGTGGTCAGCGCACTCGGGACGTCGACTCCGTCGATCCGAAGGCCGATAGTCCCGATCAGGCCCACCCTCCGCCCAGCTGCGCGTAGACCTGCCTCGATCAGATAGGTCGTCGTCGTCTTACCCGATGTACCCGTAACACCGACGACCGCGAGCCGCTCAGAGGGACGCCCATACACGGTGGCGGCGAGTTCGCCGAGCACGCTGCGGGGTGCGGGATGGATCAGCACCGGCACCATACGAGACCCCTCAGGCTGGTCGGCGATCTCGGTCAGTCCAGCGGCGTCGGTGAGCACCGCGACCGCTCCGCGTTCAATCGCTTCACCCGCGTAACGGGCCCCATGCGTCGACGAGCCGGCCAGCGCCGCGAACAAGTCACCCGAGCGCACGTCCTGGGCCCGCAGCGTCACACCTGTCACTCGCAGATCTGGGATGACCCCAGGCTGATGCCGATGCAGCCCGTCGGCTGACACAGCGCTGACCTGAGCGGCCAACGTCGGCAGCGGCACGCCCGCGCCAGCGGTGGGACGCAGCGCTGTGGGCACTATGACTACCTCCGTGTCTACGGTGTTTCAGCCGGCTTTCTGACGTCGCGAGGCCGCCGTTAACGGCCATGACACCTTATCGGCAGTCGAGGAACAGCGTCACTCCAGAGCGTGACGGTTACGGTGGCGGCTTGTGTCAGTCGAGGTTCTCGGCTTTCCCAACTAGTGGAATCCTTGGACTCACTGCAGCGGCGGTGCTGTGATTTCCTTCGGCACCGAGGCGGTTAAGCAGCCTGAGACTGCGGCGTAGCGTAGCGAACGTATTGGCCCGTCGATCCGAAGAGTCCGCCCAGCTAGAGTTCGGGCACAGTCACCAAGGGGCCCGGTTCGCGCGCAGCCAGCTTGGCAATGGCTTACACGCCCATCGAGACCGCGTAAACCCGCTAGCCAAGGTCAACGCCCCAGAGTGGTAGGTGTCGTCCGGCGCCGCGCGATCGTCCACATGGACGAACTGCTCGAACGCCCCACCGAGATATCACCGCGACCGGAACCTCGAACCAGCCAACCGACGCCAAGGAGGTTGCCTGAAAAAGCCCCATCTACAGGCGGTGACTTCCAGTTAGTCGACTCTGTTGGTTCAAAGTTGGTTCAAAGTTGATTCAAAGTTGGTTCAAACCGACATTCATTCCGCGCAGTCAGCGGCCGGACCATGGTTGAACGGTTGCCGACAACTCACTTCAACGAGGTACCCGTCGGGCATCCGGCAGTACATCATGGTGCCGCGATGCTTGTGGATCACCTCGCTCGCCGGCAACTGCAGGCTGGTTGCTCGCGCATGCACGTCGCGTACCGTTTCGACCGAGTCAACGAGGAATCCGAGATGAAAGCCAGATGGGTACGACTCGTCAGCCACCCGTTTGCGTTGGAGCACAAGCACAAAACCAGCACCGTCGGAGAGTATGGCGATCGTAGTGGATTTGGGATTCGATTACAGACAAAGGCCGAAAGCGTTGCAAACACCGATGTTGTGTGCTGGACGTCGGCAACTTGTAGATCGAGGTGATTGAGTTTCACAGCAAGCCTTTCCTGATAAGCACGAGTCACGTGTGATCAGGGAACCCACCATCTTCGACGGGCAACGTCGTCGCGGAAGTCACGACGGTGACCGGGGCTCACCCAAACCGGTCCACCTCTTCAGATCGGTGAGCAGCCTACCATTGGTGGGCGTTTACCCCGATCTTGGCAACTCCGCAATCCACTACGGCAGACCCAGCAGATCTGGCCTCGGCATCCGCGGATACCACCAGCGACACGCAGCGCATGACTTTAATCCACAAGTGCTGACAATCGCTCCGGCGCGCCGGCCTCAGATGAGTACCCACACACCAACACTTGCCGATGACGGAGCAGACGATCCAAACAATCATCGACTCCGATTCGGGTGCCGGTTCAGGCGATTTGCCGCGACCGCGCGCCGTTCACTTCGCGGGAAAAACTAACGCCGCAATCGCGGACCGCGCAGCGAGCCTCAAATGCGCCGGGCCCGATGGATCGAGCTCGGCGAGTTAGCAGAGCCAGCTCGATTCGCCGTAGCATTACGGATCGTCGTCTTGCTCATCCCTGTTGTTACGCAGCAGTTTTTCGGGGTGGTGGAAGCTATTGATGCGGGGTTGGCCAAAGTCTAAATGTGACGGTGGGATCCATTCGGTGTCGCCGTTGGCGCGTTTGTGGGTGGTCCAACCGTCGAGTTTGACCAGCCGATGGTGACTGCCACAGGCCAACGTCAACTCATCAATGTGGGTGGTGCGGCAATTGGCGTACTCGTCGACGTGGTGGACTTCGCACAGGTAGGCGGGCACATCGCAGCCTGGGTGCGTGCAGCCGCGATCTTGGGCGTATAACACAATCCGTTGGCCCTGCGAGGCTAAGCGCTTGGTGTGATAGAGCCCGATCGGCGTCCGTTCTCGAAGATTGCCAGATAGTGATGCGCGTGGCGCGCTAGGCGGATCACGTCTTTCATCGGCAGGAGGGTGCCGCCGCCGGTGAGCCCCATGCCGGCGGCGGCTTCTAGTTCGTCCAGGCTGGTGGTGACGACGATGCTGGCCGGCAACCCGTTGTGCTGACCCAACTCTCCCGACGCCAGCACTGCGCGCAGCGCAGCATGCACACCATCGTGGTTGCGCTGCGCCGGCGAGCGGACATCGCGGTCGATGGCGTCTTGGCTGGGAATGCCGTCCAAGACTGGTTTTTCGGAATAGGGGTCAGCCATCCCGGGGGCGGCCAGCTTGGCCAGCACCGCTTCGAGCGCAGCCCGCGCCACCGGAGTCAGCCATCCCCTCAGCGGCGACATCCCGTCGGCGTCCTGTTTGCCCAGCGTCAGGCCACGTCGGCGAGCCCGATCCTCGTCGCTGAAATCGCCGTCGGGGTTAAGACAGTCGGCCAACTTGGTGGCCAGCTTGCCCAGCTGTTCGGGCCGATACTGGCTGCCGAATTCAGCCAGTTGCGCCTCGGCATGCGCGCGAGTATCCGCATCGATCCAACACGGCAGGTCGCGCAGGAAGCCGCGAATCACGCGGACATGGTCGGACCTGATCTTCCCCTCACGTTGGACGGCGGCCGTAGCGGGTAACTGCGGCGCCAGCGGTTCACCAGTCAATGCGCAGCGCTGCCCCAAGTCAGCGGCTTCGTCGATGCTGCGGGTGGCCTCACTGCGGGTGATGCACAACCTGTCAGCCAATACGTGCGACAGCTTGCCGCCGATCTCGGATGGCGTTGCTCGGCGCCGCACCTCATTGATCAACTCATGACGCGCAACCGGCAGACGTCGCGTCACCTGTTCGAGGCGCTCCAACAGTTCCATGCGCTCCGGGGTAGTCAGCACCTCAAACGATAACTCGGCCAGTCGGGACACCGCGGTGTGCAGCGCGTCGAAGACGTCGACGATCTCCTCTCGACTGTTCGCTAACATGTTCGAATACTATCGGGCAGCACTGACAAAACGAGCCTCCGAGAAACCAGAGAAACCAGGGCCTCAAACGGGGGGCTTCGACCGCAGTCCGTTTTCCAAATCCGCAACCCGCTGCGGCGCCGGATTAGTCCGCGCCTCCGAATCCCCTGCACCACAACCGAAAACGGACATACACGCCACCGCCAGCATCAAACCGCCCACAACAAGCTCGATCATCACTCTCCTGGATGCGGATACGGCGTCAGCGGCGTCGGCGCCATGATCAACTGTTTGGCACCGTCTGGTTGATCGGCGATGCCCGCGGCGATCACCGCGAGGTTGTAACCCGACATTCTCAGCACGGGTTCGCCATCCGCCCCGATGACAGCGCGTGGATAGTCGGAATGACCCATCACACCGGACCGCTCAACACCGTCCGGACTTATCCCGCGTTGCGAAGATAACTCTGGCATCATCCCCAGGTACGGATCGGCACCCAGCCGTGCAGCCGGGCGAGCGGCGCGAGTTCGGGGATCGCGTCGTGGCCGATCGCCCGCATAACATACGCGTGCCCGTTCGCCAGCCCAAGTCGGTCGGAATTGGCGAGTTCAAGGCCCGGAGAGCCATAGAAGACGGCATCGTTGACCGGATGTAAACCGTGAGAGTTGAGTTGCTGCAATGCCAGCGAGGCCGTCAATGACCCGTACGAGTATCCGAACAGGCTGATGTGCGCTGTGGGGTTGTTGGTGCGCAACTGTTGTAGGTATGCCGACAAGATCGCCGCTCCGGCGCGGGCCCGGCCGTCACCGATCGTCCGCCATAGGTCACGTGGACTGGTGGTATTGATCGGATTCGGCGGCGGGTCATAGCCCATAAACGCAATAGTGACCAGCGAGCCCGCATGGTCGAGCCGCTTGAGCTGGTCCTGTGCAGTGGTCTGAAGATTCCTGGCCTCGATAACCATGCCCGACAAAGAATCCCTGGTGGTGGAGCCAGACCGGGGACGGTCACCGCAATGTTGATGGCAGCGTCGGGGTTGCCCACGGCCACCACCGCCCCGACTTTCTGCTTCGGGGCGGCGGGGATTCTGAGCTGGGTCAGGTAGGTCTCCGGTGCTTGGCGGAGCGCGTTGCTAATCGAGTCGAATTCGGCCATCCGGTCATGCGCAGCGCGGAGCTCATCGCTGAGGACGCTAAGCCGGGCGCTGGCGATGTCCGCACTGCCGGATGCATCGCCGCGTTTCACTAACTGGTCATATCGCGACTGCAATTCATCGACACGGCGTTGCAGCTCGCCGCGCGCTTGGCATAACCGCACCTCGTTGGCGTCGCTCGCTCGTTGGGTGGGCGTAAGCCCGTGCGGGCCGACCGACGGGCCGGCATCGGGAGGGATACGCGCATCGCCATCAGCCATGTTGATCGCCGTCGCCAGTTCTCGATCGACGCCGTTCGCCTCGGCCACGATCGCGTCCAGCCGGGGTTGTAACTGTGCCGTCTTCAACAACTCCTCCATCGGACCACCGCGAAAGTCCACGCCGGGAAGGGATCGTGTCGGTGATCGGATCGATCGTCATCTGCAACTCTGA
>CAWICV010000006.1:0-409742 GCA_963834705.1 uncultured Actinomycetes bacterium | reverse complement strand
CGGCCAGCACCGCGGCGCTGGCTCCGGCGGCGTTGCCGTCACCCTTGACCCCATACCGCCCGATAGCCGCGAAGTCGGCGATGGTGTCGATCCGGTCCGGTACGACGCCCAGGTCCAGTGCGAGCTGGACGTAGCCGGTGCCGACCGTGTCGATGAACGCGTCCACTTTGGCCCCGGCCTGCCGGATCCGGTCCGCCACCCCATCGCCGTAGCTGACTGGGATCACGCCGTGCGCGGCCAGCCAGTCGTGGTGCACCGGGCTGGCCAGGCCGACCACGGTGGCCCCGGTCCGCCGGGCCAGCTGGACCGCGATCGAGCCGACCCCGCCGGCCGCGCCGGACACCACCAGCACGTCGCCCTGGCCAGGCGCCACCGCCCGGACCGCGGCGTATGCGGTGGCCCCGGCGACGAACAGCGCCCCGGCCACCGGCCACGGCACCTTGGCCGGCTTGGCGGTCAGGTGCCCCGCTTCCACCACGACGAACTCAGCCTGGCTGGCCCGGTCGTCGGTGTAGCCGATGACCTCGTCGCCAGCCGCCACACCGGTCACCCCGGGCCCGGTCTCGGCGACGATGCCGGCCAGGTCGCTGCCCTGGCCGGATGGGAAGGTGGACGGCCACCGCTCGGCCAGCAGGCCGTCCCGGATCTTGGCCTCGCCGGGGTTGATCCCGGCCGCCTTGACCTGGACCAGCACCTGGCCCGGACCGGGTACTGGCCGCGGCACGTCCACCACGTTCAGGACGTCCACTCCGCCGTAGTTGTCGTACCGCACGGCCTTCGGCATGGCTGCTCCATTCCATGGTTCCGCCCGTTCCGGTGGGCCAGGGCCGGCCTGGATCCGGCCTGTCCGGTTCGGGCTAACCACGCCTCGTGGCCGGTTTATGCCCCGGCGCCAGCCAGGCTGGCCGTCCAGCCGGTGATGCTGGTCACCTCGGCCTGCCGCGGGAACACCTTTTCCAGCAGCACCCGGTGCACCTCCGGGTCGGCGTCCAGGCAGCCGTCGGCCAGCACGGTGAGCTGGTAGTCCAGGTCAGCTGCCTGGCGCAGGGTGGACAGCACTACCCCGCTGGTGGCGATGCCGGTCAGTACCAGGTGCCCGATGCCCTGGGCGCGCAGCACGACATCCAGGTCACTGCCGGCGAACGCGGACACCCGGCGCTTGGTCACGACCACGTCATCGGGCGCCGGGGCGACCGCCGGATGCACTTCGCGGGCCGGATCGCCGTCGGCGAACCGCCCGGTTCCGGCGATCGCGCCGAAACTCTTGTTCCGCGGGCTGACCTCCGGATACCCGGCGCGGAAACCGACCACCACGTAGATGACCGGGATTCCGGCCTGCCGGGCGG
Organism: uncultured Actinomycetes bacterium; assembly: GCA_963834705.1. Classification (GTDB taxonomy): domain Bacteria; phylum Actinomycetota; class Actinomycetes; order Streptosporangiales; family Streptosporangiaceae; genus RYN-230. Next base: position 408,396 of record CAWICV010000006.1, on the reverse strand, counting down.
CCTTGATCGCGGAACCCAGGCCGGGCAGATAGCTGGTCTCGCCGTCGAACCGGTCCACGATGCCCTGCTGCACATCCATGATCAGCAGCGCGGTCGATGTCATGCTGGTTCACTCCTTGTCGCACTGGGCCTTGTCGCACTGGGCCACCTTGGGATTCAACGCCACAGGTCGGTGATGGCCACGCCCAGCTGCCCGTCGTGGCTCTCGTCGGCCCCGCTGACCACCACGTCTGGGTCCAGCCCGGCCGCGCGGAGCAGCCGCAGCCGCCCCTGCGACCCGGAGGCAAGCACGAAGGCCGTGGCGGCAGGCAGGGTCACCAGCACACCGTAGCAACGGGGCGGCCGCGGGCCGCGCGAGTCGGACAGCGCTGGCCCGGTCCGCCGGGCTTACGGTGAGGTTATGGCCGACGCGCCGCGCGGCGGGGCGCCTGGTGACGGCCAGCCTGAGCGGCCGGACCAGGCCGGGGCCAGCTCGTCCCGGTCCCCCGGGCGCCCCCGGGACGCCGCGCTGGATCAGGCCATCCTGGCCGCCGCCGAGCGCCAGCTGCACGAGCGCGGCTATGCCGGAATGTCGCTGGAGGCGGTCGCCGCCGCGGCGGGCACGACCACGCCGAGCCTGCGCCGGCGTTTCCGGGGCAAGGCCGAGCTAGCCTCGGCGGTCATCGAGACGCTGCGCATCGAGCCGCTGCCCGAGCCGACCGGCGAACCGCGCGCCGATGCCCGCACCGTGCTGGAGAACCTGCGGGCCAACATGCTCCGCCCGGACGGCATGGCCACGCTGGGCAGCATCCTGGCCGAGGAGAACCGGCACCCGCTGCTGCTGGAGCGGTTCCGGCAGCGGCTGATCGAGCCGCGCCGGGAGCGGCTCCGCCAGGCCCTGCTGGCCGGCGCCGAGCAGGGCCAGCTGCCCGCCCGGCTGGACCTGGACGTGACCGTCAGCCTGCTGGTCGGCTCCTGCTACGCGCGCTACCTGGCGGCCGGCACCATCCCGGCCGGCTGGGCCGACCGCGCGCTCACCGTCATCTGGCCCCCGCCCCCTAGCTAGCTGTGACGGCGTATCCCATCATGACCGCCTCGGAAGGCATCTTTCGAGAGAGTTCTCTTGACAGCTTTCTCTCGAGATTTTACTATTGAGACATGTCTCTCGACGATTCTGACGCCGGGGCTGAGCGCAAGGGTGAGACGGCCAGCTACCTCTCCGAGATGCGGGACGTCAGCGACGCGCGGACGCTGCGCGCGCTCACCCATCCGGTGCGGATCGCTCTCCTTGAGGTACTCGGCCTGAGCGGCGCGATGACCGCGACGGAACTCGGCGAGCAGATCGGCGAGTCCCCGACCACCTGCTCATTCCACCTCCGCCAGCTCGCCAAGTACGGGTTCGTGGAGGAGGCGGGCGGCGGCAAGGGCCGGGCCCGGCCGTGGAAGATGACGTCGATTGGCATGAACATCCGCGGTATCGGTGATCCGGAGACCGAGATCGCCGCGGCCGCACTCGGCAGGCTCGTCACCGACCGCCAGATCGGCCGGTATCAGGCCTGGACCCGGTCCATGGCCAGCTACCCACGGGAGTGGCGGCGGGCGGCGGGCACCAGCGAGTGGGTCCTGTTCCTGACCCCAGACGAACTCAAGCAGCTCAACGATGAGCTGGCCGAAGTGCTCGTATCCCGGTTCCGGGAGCGGCTCACCAACCCATCGGCGCGCCCATCCGGCACGCTCCCGGTCGAATACCTGCTGTTCTCCTACCCGATCGCCGTGCCCGGCGCGGATCCGGCCAGCGACCCGACACAGACCACCACGAAAGCGGCGGCGACTCCACCAGCTGAGCGCCGCGGCCCACCCCACAAACCCTTCAGACCGGAGGTAATTCCGTCATGCACCCGTACTACTACCAGGAACTGATGAACGCCCGGCAGGACGAGCTGTCCCGGGCGGCCGCCCGGATCCAGGTGAGTGAGTCCTCAGCCCGGCACCAGATGCGGCAGAACGCCGGCTGGCTGCTGGTCCACGTCGGCCTCAAGCTGGCGCTGGGCCGGGATGGGCGATCTGCAGCCGCACGACCTGCTTGATGCCGAGCAGCCGGAAGCTGGCCCGCTCCGCCGGGCTGAACGCGGTCCGCAGCAGCGGCCCCGCGTGCGCCATGGTCAGGAACTCCGGCTGGGTGGCGGTGTAGTCGCGGCCCAGCAGCCGGATCCGGGAGCCACCCGCGGCCTGTACGTTCCGCACCCAGTCGGAGCGGTTGCCGAACGTCAGCGGGATCACCACCACGTCGTCCCCGGCCAGCCGCGCGCCTGCCGGGGTCATGTACCGCCGCCCGGAACGCCGGCCCACGTGCCAGATCTGCGCCCGGCGGAACGTGACCGGCCTGCCGCGGCGCCCCGGTCACGTTCCGGCCCGGGGCGCCGTCCTCACCGCGGCCAGGTCGCCGACTTCGCCTGGGCCAGCGCAGTCCGCGCGGGCTGGACGGATCAGCACCTGGCAGAGGCGTTCGGCTATCTGGGTCTTGCCGTTTTTACCTCCTACTTCCTCAACTACGCGGACACCGAGCTGGACGTCCCCGCGGCGGGCGCGGTTTAGCTCCCGGGCCGGACGGCTAGCTTGATCATGTGACGGTTGACTGGGCAATGCTGCGGGCCGCGGCCACCGAGGTGGCCGGACAGGCCTACGCGCCGTATTCGAAACTGCGGGTTGGCGCCGCGGGCCAGACCCCGGACGGACGGGTGGTCACCGGCTGCAACGTGGAGAACGCGTCCTACGGGCTGACCCTGTGCGCCGAGTGCGGGCTGGTCAGCGCGCTGCACGCGTCCGGCGGCGGCACTCTGGAAGCGGTCGCCGTGGTGGCCGGGGACGGCGCGCCGCTGCTGCCCTGCGGCCGCTGCCGCCAATTGCTGCTCGAAGCGGGCGGCCCGGGCCTGCTGGTCGACACCGACAGCGGGCCGCTGCCGCTCAGCGCGCTGCTGCCGGCCGCGTTCAGCGGCACCGACCTGGGCGCCCGGCGCGATGGCTGAGCCGCTGGTCACCGCGCCCGACACGGTCCACCTGATCCGGGCCAAACGGGACGGGCAGCCGCTTACCGAGGCGCAGATCGGCTGGCTTATCGAGGCCTACCTCGGTGGCGAGGTGGCCGACGAGCAGATGTCCGCGCTGCTCATGGCCATCTATTTCCACGGCCTGGACCAGACGAGCTGCGCGCCTGGACGTCGGCCATGATCGACTCGGGGGAGCGGCTGGACCTCGCCGGCGTCGGGCGGCCGACCGTGGACAAGCACTCCACCGGCGGCGTGGGCGACAAGGTCTCGCTGATCCTGGCCCCGCTGGTGGCCGCGTGCGGCGCCGCGGTCCCGCAGCTGTCCGGCCGCGGCCTCGGGCACACCGGCGGCACGCTGGACAAGCTGGAAGCCATCCCGGGCTGGCGGGCGCTGCTGTCCCCGGCCGAGATGCTGGCCGTGCTGCGCGACGTCGGCTGCGTCATCTGCGCGGCCGGCCCGGGCCTGGCCCCGGCCGACCGCCGGCTGTACGCGCTGCGCGACGTCACCGGCACGGTCGAGTCGATCCCGCTGATCGCCAGCTCCATCATGTCCAAGAAGATCGCCGAGGGCACCGCCGCGCTGGTGCTGGACGTCAAGGTGGGCAGCGGCGCGTTCATGCGGGCCGAGGCCGACGCCCGGCTGCTGGCGCAGACCATGGTGACCATCGGCGCCGAAGAAGGCGTGGCCACCTCGGCGCTGCTGACCAGGATGGATGTGCCGCTCGGCCGGGCCGTCGGCAACGCGCTCGAGGTCGAGGAGGCGGTGGCCACGCTGCGCGGCGAGGGCCCGGCCGACCTGGTCGCGGTCACCCTGGCGCTGGCCCGCGAGATGCTCCGGCTGGCCGGCCTCGACGCCGACCCGGCGGCCGCGCTCGCCGATGGCCGTGCCCTGGCCGCCTACCGCGCGATGATCACCGCGCAGGGCGGCGACCCTGACGCGCCGCTCCCGGTGGCCGCACATTCCCGCCAGATGCTGAACGCCCCTGCCTCCGGCTGGTTGCGCAAGCTCGACGCGTACGCGGTGGGCGTGGCCGCCTGGCGGCTCGGCGCAGGCCGGGCGCTCAAGGAGCACCCGGTCAACCCGGCCGCCGGGGTGCTCTGCCTAGCCAAACCGGGGGAGTGGGTGGAGCGTGGCCAGCCCGTGCTGGAGCTGCGCACCGACGACGAGTCCCGGTTCACCCGGGCCGCCGAGGCGCTCACCGGGGCCATCGAGGTCGGCGCCGAACCGCCGGCTGCCAGCTCACCGATCATCGACCGGCTAGTAGCGTTATCCGAGACCGGCTAACGAGCGTAGGCCCGAAGGGTCTGCGCGAGTGGGCGGTGCGGGTCATCGTCGGATAACGCTACTGAGAGTTAGGCACTGTCTGTGAGAATGGGCTGATGACTCCCACGATCGAGGAGATCAGGGCCGTTCCCAAGGTGCTGCTGCACGATCACCTGGACGGCGGGCTCCGGCCGGCCACGGTGGTGGAACTGGCCCGGGATATCGGTTACGACCAGCTGCCGTCGCAGGACGTGGACGAGGTCGCGCGCTGGTTGCGCCGTGGCGCGCACCGCGGCCACCTGAAGTTCTACCTGGACGCGTTCCAGCACACGGTCGCGGTGATGCAGACACCCGAGGCGCTGACCCGGGTGGCGGCCGAGTGCGCGGAGGATCTCGCGGCCGACGGTGTCGTCTACGCCGAAGTCCGGTTCGCCCCGGAACTGCACGTCAGCGGCGGGCTCACCCTGGAGCAGGTGGTCTCCGCGGTGCTGGAAGGGTTCCGGCATCGGCAGCGCGGGCCGCGGCATCACGGTGTACGCCCTGCTCACCGCCATGCGGACGGCGGCCCGCTCGCTGGAGATCGCCGAGCTCGCGGTCCGGCACCGGGACGAGGGCGTGGTCGGGTTCGACATCGCCGGAGCCGAGGCGGGCAGCCCGCCGACCCGGCACCTGGACGCCTTCCAGTACGTGGCCCGGGAGAACTTCCACATCACCATCCACGCCGGCGAGGGGTTCGGCCTGCCGTCCATCTGGGAGGCGCTGCAGTGGTGCGGCGCGGACCGGCTCGGGCACGGGGTGCGGATCGTGGACGACATCCGGATCGGCGCCGACGGCACCGCCTCGCTCGGCCGGCTGGCCAGCTACGTGCGGGACCAGCGCGATCCGCTGGAGATGTGCCCGACCTCCAATGTGCAGACCGGCGCGGCCCCGTCGATCGAGGAGCACCCGATCGGGCTGCTCCGCCAGCTGTCCTTCCGGGTCACCGTGAACACCGACAACCGGCTGATGAGCGAGGTCACCCTGTCCTCGGAGTTCCACCGGCTGGCCGAGGCGTTCGGCTACGGCTGGTCCGACTTCGAGTGGCTCACCATCAACGCGATGAAGAGTGCGTTCGCGCATTTCGACCAGCGGCTGCGGATCATCAACACGGTGATCAAGCCCGGGTTCGCCACCGCGCGCGCGGCGAGCGATGCTGTGGTCCGGATACACGGACCGAAAGTGGGGTAACCGGGCAGCGTGAGCGGATCGGTGCAGGCCAGGCCAACTGCGGCGGCGGCCAGTCAGGCAGATTACTGGGCGGCGGAGATCGTCGGGTCAGACGGCGCGCTGCGCCAGGTGCTGCACGGCCTGCCCGGCACCGACACGGTCGGTGTGCAGCAGCGCGCGGCCGCGCTGGCCACCAGGTCGATCAAGCGCGAAGCCAAGCTGTGGGCGCTGGACGCGGCCATCCGGATGACCGACCTGACCACGCTGGAGGGCGCGGACACACCGGGCAAGGTGCGCGGGCTGTGCGCCAAGGCTCGCCGGCCCGACCCGCAGGACGCCGGCGTGCCGCCGGTCGCGGCGGTCTGCGTGTATCCCGACCTGGTCGCGGTGGCCCGCGAAGAAGTCGCGGGCAGCGGGGTGAAGGTCGCCTCGGTGGCGACCGCGTTCCCGTCCGGCCGCGCCTCGCTCGCCGTCAAACTGGCCGACGTGGCGGACGCGATAGCCGCCGGGGCCGACGAGGTGGACATGGTGATCGACCGGGGCGCCTTCCTGGCCGGCCGGTACGGCCAGGTCAGCGAGGAGATCCGGGCGGTCCGCGAAGCCTGCGGAAAGGTGCACCTGAAGGTCATCCTGGAGACCGCCGAGCTGGCCACGCTGGACAACGTGGCCCGGGCATCCTGGCTGGCCATGCTGTCCGGCGCCGACTTCATCAAGACCTCCACCGGCAAGGTCTCGCCCGCCGCCACGCCCGCGGTCGGCCTGGTCATGCTGGCCGCGGTGGCCGACTTCGCCGCCGCCACCGGCCACCAGGTCGGGGTCAAGGTCGCCGGCGGGGTGCGCACGGCCAAGGACGCGATCCGCTACCTGGTCCTGGTCAAGGAGACCGCCGGGCCGGACTGGCTGACCCCCGACCTGTTCCGCATCGGCGCCTCCAGCCTGCTCAACGACGTGCTCATGCAGCGCCGCAAGCAGCTCACCGGCGCCTACGCCAGCCCCGACTACTTCACCCTGGATTAAGCGTCAGCTTCCGTCGGGGAATCCGCCGCGGTGCGAGACCATCGGGTAGTACGGCAGCGCGGCGGCCGGGTCGGCTAGCAGCGCCTCGGTCTGACTGAGGTAGGGCGGGTGCGCCCGCCAGCCGCCGGGGTAGGGCACCAGGCCGGCCGCGATCCGCTGCTGGCCATCGGCCTCGGCGAACAGTCCGCGTAGCGCGCCGGCCAGCGCACCGACGTGCTCCCCGCCGAACCGGTCCCGCCATTGCTGGTCGACGGCCGCGACCAGGCGGTGGTGGTCATCCTGGGCCCGCTGGCCGCGCGCGGTTAGCCGGGCTACCTTGCGGCGGCTGGCCGCTGGATCGGGTTCGACCGTCGCATAGCCGCCCCGTTCTAGCAGGCCCAGTGCCCGGCTGATCGCCTCCTTGGACAGCCCGGCCCGCAGCGGCAGGCCGGCCACCGGCACTGGGTCCGTGCTCAGCACCCGGAGCGTTCCGGCACCGACCACCATGGTCAGCGGCGACTCACGCTCGACCTCGATGGCAAAGGCGAGCAGCACCCGGGACAGCAGCGCGGGGAGGCCGGTGTCGGGCGCGCCGCTGGCCTGCTGGCCCGCGGTCAGCCAGGTGCGGTGATCCGACGGATATACGCCAACTACCGGCAGGTAGGGCGGCAGGACCAGGCCGGTCCGGTCGGCCACGACCCGCAACGCCCTGGTCAGCTCGGTTATCTGGTCCGCGCCGAACCGGTCCCGCCAGCACCGCTCGATCTCGGCGGTGAGCGGCCGCCAGATGTGCTGGGCCCGCTGTCCCGCCGCGGTCGGGTGCACCACCCAGTCCCGGCGCGGCGGCTTGGCCCGGTCATCGGCTGGGTCGGGCTCGACCGTGACGTAACCCCAGCGCTCCAGGCCGTTCAGATTAGTGATGTCGGCCAGCGCCGCCACATCGCGCAGCGGCAGCCCACCGGGCGGCACGAACTGCATGAAGTTCGCCCACATGGTCTGGGACACCAGCCACGGGCCGCGCGACCCGGCCGCCGGCCCGCTGGTGGTCCGGCGCTGGATCTGGTGCTCGGACTCGTTGTCGAACTCGATGGTGAACGCGACCAGCGCCTGGGACAGCAGGGCGGGCAGCGGCCGGTCCGCCGCTGCCGTCGCTGCGCCGCCGTCCCCACTGGCCAGGTGCGGGCGCGGGGCCGCGCTGGGCTGGCCGGCGGCGTGACCGGGCCGGGTGAGACCGGGGCAGTGCCGGGTCCAGGGCGGCGCTGATGAGCAGTGCTCGCCGCTGGCGTCCGGGAGCGCTGTCGGCCGGCACCGCGCGGCCGTGCGCCCGCAGCACGTCGCGGGGGTCAGCGAGCTGCGCGGCCCAGCCGTGCCCGGCCAGCCAGCCGACCGGGTCGTCCGGGGCCGCTGACCGGCGCAACGCCACCGCTGGGGAGGTCTGATCGGCGGGCGCGCGGCTGCGGAACGTCAGCCCCAGCCGGCTGCCCGGGGCGGACAGGCCGGTCACCCGGTCCAGCAGCTCGTCCACGTCGTCCGGGCTGAGGTAGACGAGCAGGCCTTCGGCCACCCAGGCGGTGGGCTGGTCCGGCCGCATGCCCGCTGACCGCAGCGCGGCCGGCCAGTCGTCCAGCAGGTTGCCCGGGACGGTGATCCGCTCGCAACTGGGCATGGCCCGCTGCGCGGCTACCACCCGTTCCTTGGCGTCCAGCACGTCGGGGGTGTCCAGTTCGAAGCAGCGCACCCCAGGGGGCCAGGGCAGCCGGAATGCCCGGGTGTCAAAGCCCGCCCCGAGCAGCACCACCTGCCGGGCACCATCTGCGCAGGCGGCCAGCACGAGTTCATCGAGGAACACGGTGCGGGCCACTATCCACAGCCGCAGCGCGGCCGCCTGCCGCCCGGTGGCCTGCCGCGGCGGTGACCCGGCCGCCGCCACGAACGCCCCGGCCAGTGGGTCGGCGAACAACCGGTCCGCCCGCTCAGTCTCCGCCGCCCGGATCCCGGCGACAGTAAGCCCCGTCCCGCCGACCCCCGCCAGCGGCACTGGCCCGGGATTGTCCGCCACGAGGGTCACTCTAGAGTCATCGGCAGGGGATACCGCGGACCGGCCTGGGCCGGCAGGAGGGATAGCGATGGCGGCGGACAGGGACGGGTACGTCGATCTGCGGTCGGACACGGTGACCAGTCCGACGGCGGCCATGCGGCGCGGCCATGGCTGAGGCTGAGGTGGGCGACGACTGGTACGGCGATGACCCGACGGTTAACCGGCTGCAGGACGCCGCCGCCGAGCTGACCGGTAAGGAAGCCGCGATCTACCTGCCGACCGGGACGGCATGCAACCAGATCGCGCTGCACGCGTTCGTCCGGCCTGGCCGCTTCGTGGTGTGCGAGGCCACCGCGCATGTCGGCGGCACCGAGGCCGGGGTCGGCGGCCAGCCTGTCCGGCGTCGCGTTCCGCCGGGTCGCGGCGCGCGAACGCGGATTGCTGGACGCCGACCAGGTTGCGGCGGCGCTGCAGCCTGATCCGTACGACGTCGACGTGGTGGACCTGGTCGCGCTGGAGAACACGCACCAGGTGGGTGGCGGCTCTGTCCTGCCGGTGGAGAGCCTGGCCGCCATCTCCGGGGCGTGCGCGGCTGCGGGTACCCCGGTGTACCTGGACGGCGCGCGCATCTTCAACGCCTGCGCGGTCACCGGGGCGGCCGTGGCCGAGTACGCCGGGCAGGTGGACGCGATGATGTTCTGCCTGTCCAAGGGACTCGGCGCGCCGATCGGCTCGCTGCTCACCGGGGACGCCGAGTTCATCCGGGAGGCCCGGCGGCTCAAGGTGCTGTTCGGCGCGGCCTGGCGGCAGGCCGGGGTGATGGCCGCGGCCGGCCTGGTCGCGCTCCGCGACGGCCCGGGCCGGCTGGCCGAGGACCACGGCAACGCCCAGCGGCTGGCCCAGGGCATCGCGAAACCATGCCCGGAGCCATCGACCCGGCGGCGGTGCCGACCAACATCCTGTTCGTGGACGTCACCCGGACCGGACACCCGGTGCAGGAGTGGCGGCAGCGGCTGGCCGCGCATGGGGTGCTGGTCACGATGGTGGCCGGGCGCCTGCGCATGCTGACCCACGCCGACGTGACCGCGTCCGACATCGATACCGCGCTCGCGGCCTGGCGCAAAGTCGCCGCCGAGCTGGCCGGGCCGGCTGCCGCGGGGTAGTAGATGGGCACCGGGATTTCCAGTCATGAAAGTTTCATGCTTTCCACGGACACGGCCTTTTAAAGGCGCATACGCTCGTGGGTGCGAGGCCTCCTCGGTGTGCATGATGGCCTAGAAATACAGTCCGTATCCCTAGCGACATCGTTCCCGGCGCGCCGAGGGGGTCTCAGCTGGCTCCGGACGGCCAGTCACTCCCAAGCGCGCAGGTGGGCGGCAAGTGCCGCCCTTTCGTGATCACTCCCGTCGCCGGCCACCCCGGCAATCGGATGCTGCTGGCGGACGCTTTCTGGTCCGCGCTTTATCCATTGCTGATGGCCAGACTCCGCCCGTCCGGCACCGCCACTTTGCGTGCACCGAACCGCGCAGTATCGGACACGACCGAACTTTGTGGCGTCCTTACAGGTTCGTTACCGGGCGAGGTAATCGGCGGCTGCCGCCACTTGCCGGGCGCTTTGCTTCGGCTTGAAGCCATGCGTTAGCGAGAGGCTGCGGTAACTGGTCAGGTCCATTTCAGCGCGGTGTAACTGTGCGGGGCTGATCCGGCATTCCGGCCAGAGTCTGCTCAGCCGGGCTGGCCGGGAGCGTACTCAAGGAGCCAGTAGGAAGAGGTGGTTGCGCGGGTACTCACTGGCTGCATGCCGGCTGCGGCGGCGAGGGCGTTGAACTCCTCGAGGGTCCGTTCCCGGCTGCCGAATAGCAGCAGCATCCGCAGATCCATGCTGGTTAGTTCCTGCTGGTCGCCGTTCCTGGTGATCACTCGCTCGATGACAACCACTCGTCCGTGTCCGCGGGCGGCCTGAGCGGATCTCCGGAGGATGGCCACGGCTTGGTCATCAGGCCAGTCGTGGATGATGTTCCGGAGCAGGTATATGTCGGCCCCGGTGGGAAGAGGGCCGAAGAAGTCGGCCACGACGGGCTGGCAGCGGCCGGCGACGCCAGCGTCGCTGAGCACCCGGGCCGTTTCCGGCGAGTCAGACATCAGGTTGACCAGGATGCCGCGCAGGTGAGGATGCGAGCTCAGGATGCGTGCCAGGAGGGTCCCTGTTCCGCCGCCCACATCCGCTATCAGGCTCATCTGGGCCCAGGGGTAGCCGGTCACCACGTCGTCGGCCAGTTCAGCGGAGTGCGCCTGCATGAGCGAGGCGAATGAGGCGGCTAGGCGGGGGTCGGCGGCCAGGTCCTCCCAGAAGCCCCGGCCGGACAGGGCCGGGTAGGCAGCCTTGCCGCTGCGTACGGTCTCGAGCAGCCCGGCATAGGCCCGGTCCATCGCCCCGGCGGCTCCGTCCAGATCAAGCCAGCGCCGGAGCCGGCCTGGATGGTCCTCACGCAGCCAGCGGGCCGCGTCGTTGACGGCAAACACCCCCGGACCGGCTCTTCGAACACGCCCCTGGCGGCAAGGAAGCGCAGCAGGCAGCCGAGGGCGTCCGGGTCGGCGCCGGCGCGAACGGCCAGGCCTGCTAGCTCGCTGTCGCTGTCCGCGGCCAGGTCGGCCAGCCGTAGCGTGGCGGCCACCCGGACAGCCCAGGGTTCGGCGAGGCTGATGAGCCTGGTGAGAACCTCCTGGCCCGGTGCACCGGCGGAGTCCTGTCCTGCCACAGCCCGCAGTTCACGGGCGGCCCGGCCAGCCGGCCCGGACTGCCCGCGTACACCGGGCTGCTGGCCTGGACGTCATGCGGCTGCCCGCCAGTACCCGGCACCGGTGGCAGCACCATCGCTTCTTCTGATCCAGGAGTAAGCGAGCAGCGGGCCCGTCCCGGGCGGGCCCGCTGAAGTTGCCCGGCTGGGCTCAGCTGTGCTGGGGCACCTGGGCCCGGCCATCGGCCGCGCGGCCGTCCGTGACTGCACCGCCCGCGGGCCCGGCGCCGGGGGCTGGCCGCCCGGGCTGGCCGCCCGGGGCCTGGACGGCCGCGTGCCGCGCATCGCCGGCCCGGGTCTCCGTGGCCCGGGCGGCAGCGGGCTGCACGGTCAGCCCGGCCGTCTCGGTGAGGAACTTCCAGCCACCGAGCGTGTCCCCGTTCGGGTAGATGGCGGTGCGCACCGTCGCCATCAGCTTGGTCACCGCGAATTCCAGTGACTCCTGGTCGATGACCATCGACGCGGTGATCCAGCCCTGGGCCAGCGAGGCGGTCAGGTCGACCGTCGCTCACCGCCGGGTCGGTCTCCTCGATCTCGGCGAGGGCGTAGGCGAGTGCGTCGAAGCGGGCGCCGTCGAGTGGGCCGCTGCCCTGCACCCGCATCTCGCCGTAGAACTTCATCGCCGTGCCCCTTGCCCATACCCTGTTCGCGCTCAAGCCTGCGCAGGATGCTAGCCCAAACCCGCCGATGGCGAGCCAACCCCGGCGAAGCCCCGGCACCGGGCTGTGTGGTTGTGTGCGATTACGGGTGATATTGACCGACCCTGTGCCGCGCAGTACGAAGGAGGAGGCATCTCTGGGCAAAGGAGGCAAAACGGATGAGGAGCTTGATCCGCGCACTGATCGCCGCATTACCGCTCATCCCACTGGGCCTGGTCGCCGCGGTGGCGGCCGCGCCCGCCGCGCAGGCCGAGGACAACGGGGTCGGGCTGACCCCGGCGATGGGCTGGAGCAGCTGGAGCTTCATCCGGCACGACCCGACCGCGGCCACATCGAAGCGCAGGCCGGCGCCATGAAGAGCAGCGGGCTGGCCGCGCGTCGGCTACCAGTACGTGAACGTGGACGACTTCTGGTACGAGTGCCCGGGCAGCCAGGGCCCGAACGTGGACGCAGTACGGCCGCTGGGTCACCGACACCACCAAGTTCCCGCCGGTCGGAGCGGCAGAACGGCATCGAGGTCGTCGCGAACTACGTGCACAAGCTCGGGCTCAAGTTCGGGCTCTACGTCACGCCGGGCATCTCCAAGCAGGCGGTGGCGCAGAACACCGCCGATCGAGGGCACCACCTACACCGCCGACCAGATCGCCGAGCCGTCGGTCGGGAGAACAACTACAACTGCGGCGGCATGGTCGGCATCGACTACAGCAAGCCGGGCGCGCAGGCGTTCATCGACTCCTGGGCCGACGAGTTCGCCTCCTGGGGCGTGGACTACGTCAAGCTCGACGGCGTCGGCTCGTTCGACATCCCGCGACGTGCAGGCCTGGTCGCAGGCGCTGCAGCAGACCGGCCGGCCGATCCACCTGGAGCTGTCCAACAGCCTGGACATCGCCGACGCCGCGACCTGGGCGCAGTACTCCAACGGCTGGCGCACCGGCGGCGACATCGAGTGCTACTGCTGCGAGACCAGCGGCACCAGCTACCCGCTGACCGACTGGGCCAACGTCGCAGTCCCGGTTCGACCAGGTCGCGCAGTGGCAGCCGTACGGCGGGCCCGGGCGCGTTCAACGACTACGACTCGATCGAGGTCGGCAACGGCAGCAACGACGGGCTGACCCCGGCGAACGGCAGACCCAGATCAGCCTGTGGGCGCTGGCCGCCTCGCCGCTGATCCTCGGCACCGACCTGACCCACCTCGACCCGACCGACCTGGGCTACCTGAAGAACACGCGCGGTGCATCGCGGTGGACCAGGACGGCATCGACGCGTCCCGGGTCGTCAGCAACGCCAACCAGCAGGTGTTCGCCAAGACCGAGAAGAACGGCGACGTGATCGTCGGCCTGTTCAACACCAGCAGCGCAGCCTGAGGTCGGTCTCCACCACGGCCGCCGCCGCTCGGCCTGCCGGCCGAGCAACGCTTATCTGTTGAACGATCTCTGGCACCCACCGGCTTCACCGAGATCTGGCTCGACCATCAGCGGCTGATGTCCCCGCGCACGGGGTCGCGCTGTTCCGGATCACGGCCGATAGCGCAGGCGGCGGCGGCCTGGTGCCGCCGAGTACGACGCTGACCTGACCGGTCTTTCCACCCTGACCGGGGGCCAGCCGGGCCCGGCCACGCGTGGCCTTCACCAACGACGGCGTCCAGCCGGTGCCGGCGGCCCGGCTGTCGCCTGTCCGTCCCGGCGGGCTGGACGGTGACCCCGGCGCTCGGCGATCGCTGGGCCCGGTGGCACCCGGGGCAGACCGTGCAGGCCCCGTTCACCGTGACCGGACCGCCGCCCCCGGCCGGGGCTGTTCGCCAGCGGCACGTCCTGACAGCGGCGGCAGTTACCCGTGGCGCTGGCGTTCCGGCAGAACAAGTCGGTACCGGAGCAGCGTCACGGTGACGTCCGCCGGTGCAGGCCGCCGTACAAAACCTATTCGTCGGCCACCGACGCCCCGGCCGCGTTCGGCCAGTCCGGCCAGCAGTTCGGCGATCGAGGGGGCCGGTGCGGACCTGTTCACCGGGACCGACGCGTACAGCACGCATCTACCAGCCGGGCGCGGTGGGCAGCACGGCCACCATCGAGACCGAGGTGACCGCGCAGCAGAACATGACCGGCTACGCCAAGGCCGGCATCCTGGTGCGCAACGACATCACCGGCTCCGGCACGTCGCCCGAGGGGGTGATCCTGTTCGAGTCCCCGTCCGGTGGCATCCAGCTGGAGTGGGACAACAACGGCGGGGACTACATCAACTCGGTGACCCCGGCCAACGGCACCATCCCGGAGAGCCTGCCGGTCTACCTGGAACTGGTCCGCAACGGGTCCACGCTATACCGGCTACTACTCCTATCGACGGCAGCCCCTGGCTCACCGTGGGCAGCGCCACGGTGACCGGGCAGGCCGCCACCCAGGACGCCGGGATGTTCCTCACCTCGCACGCCGCCGGCGCAGCCCGGCCAGGCCACGTTCAACGGCTTCAGCGTCACGGCCAGTGCCGCCACGCCGCCGCTGGCCACCTCGTACGAGGCCGAGGCGGCGGCGAACACGATCGCGGGCGGGGCTGGTGTCGCCGCCTGCCCGACGTGCTCGGGCGGGGAGAAGGTCGGCTTCGTCGGCGAGGGCGGCACGCTCACGTTCAACAGCGTGTCGGTGCCCGCCGCCGGGACCTACCAGGTGACGATCGCCTACCTGGACGGCTCGGCCACCGGGCGGCAGGCCGACGGTGAGCGTGAACGGCGGGACGGCCCAGCCGTGTCCAGTTCACCCCGACCGGCAGTTTCAGCACGGTCGGCACGATGACGATCCCGCTGGCGCTGACCGCCGGGACCAACACGATCGAGTTCAGCAACCCGTCTGCCTACGCGCCCGACTTCGACCGCATCATCGTCGGCGCCGCGCCGAGCTGATGCGTGAGCGCTGTGAGTTTGTGGTCACCGGTGACCACAAACTCACCGCGCTGTTGAGGAACCCGGCCGCAGCAGGGCGGCGACGGCGGCACGCAGGGCGGTCGCCTCGGCCACCGCGTCGGTGCTGTCGATGAACTGGTCCACCGCGCCCGCCATGGGCAGCGCGCGGATGGCCGGGTCCTTGATCGCCTCGTGCAGCGCCGCGGCGAACCGGCCGCTGTCCAGCACCAGGTAGGGCCGGTCCCAGAACGGCCGCATGGTGGCCGGGACGGGCGCGGTCAGGCCGAGCTGGTTGTGCGCCGCGGCCGTGGCCAGCAGCCCCGTGGCCAGGTGCTGCTCACGAGCGGCCCAGCCGTCCGCGGCCAGCGCGGCGCGCAGCGGCGGGCCCACGGCCGGCCCGGCCGCCGACCGGCTGAACGCGGTGCCGAGCCACTTGCTGTACGGCGGGTAGCGGCGGTCCATCAGCAGGCACAGCCGCATCAGGTCACGGGCCAGCCGGGCGGTGACGACCGCCGAGCCGAGCTCGTCACCGGCCTCGGCGCACCGGCCGGGAAACGGTTCTTCCTGGCTGATCCGCTGCCACTGGCAGGCCAGCAGATAGCGCCAGATGTCCCGGGGATACCAGGCCAGGCTGGCCCGGGCCGCGGCCAGCTCGACCAGGCCGTCGTGGAACACCGCGCCGCCAGCCAGCTCGGCCAGCCGCTGGGTGGGCGTGGCCAGCCAGTCGAGCCGGTGATCCCGGCCCGCGGGTCGAAGCCGAGCTGGCCGCGCAGCCAGTCGTCCAGCGCGGCCACCCGGACGTGGTGCCGGGCCGCCGCCGGCGGCTCGCTGCTGAGCGCGAAGCGGACCGGGTAGCCGCGGAAGCTGGACGGCAGCCGGCCGTCCAGCACCGCCCCGATCCGGTCCGCCCCGGGGCGCGAGGTGCCCGCGGCCAGCAGGAGCTGCAGCCGCGGGCCCCAGTCGTGATCGGTGGACCGCTCGCTGTCGAAGCCGAGCACCTCGGAGCCCGGGCCGAGCAGCGCGGCCGAGTAGCGCAGCCCGGGGTAGAGCTCGTCGAGCAGCGGCCGGACCACGTCCGCGTAGAACCGCCCGGCCAGCTCCAGGCCGGGCAGGAACGCCGTTCCCATCCCGCCGATCCTGCCTGCCCAAGGATGCCGGGTCAGCTGGTTTTCTGGCCGCCTAGCCCTTGCTGAACGACTTGAGCACCTGCTCGCTGACGATGCCGCTGCTCAGCGAGGCCGCCTTGGTGCTGACCTCGGACTTGACCGGGCCGACGCCGGAGGCCAGCCAGGTGCGGATGTCCACGCCCACGCTGAAGCCCATGACCTTCACGGTCATCGTCTCGTTGACGACGGTGGCCTGATAGGTGCCGGCCGGCACGTGCACCGTCTGGGTGCCCGCGCCGCGGGCCACGATGTACGCGCCCACCGTCGTGCTTTTCCCGGCTTCGTTGATCGAGACGACGAGCGTGCTGGTCTGTGGCTGGCCGGACGCCAGCTGCGCCGCGCTCGGCACGGCGTGGGTGCGGGTGGAATGACTGCGGTTCATGGCTTTTCCTTGCGCGAAGAGATGGCGAAATAGTGGACGTCCGCGGCGGGGTAATGGTTCACCGCGCACGGGCAGCTGGGAGAGTGAACGTCCGGCATGGGTCAGCGCGGGACAGGAGGGCGGCCATGACACAGCTGGTAGATGGGCGGGCCATCGCCGCCCGCATCGCGGAGCAGACGGCCGCCGCCGCGGCCGGGCTGCGCGCCGCGGGCACGGTGCCGGGGCTGGCCGTGCTGCTGCCCACCGACGATCCGGGCGCGGCCTGGTATGTCCGCGCCATCGAGCGGGCCGCCACCCGGGCCGGGGTCAGCTGCCAGGTCCACCGGGTGGCCGGGCGGGCCAGTTCCGCGGAGATCACCGGCCGGCTGGCCGGCCTGTCCGCGGACCCAGCGGTGCACGGCATCATCTGCCAGACCCCGCTGCCGCCCGGCGCCGCGCTGGCCGCGGTGGGCCAGGCCATCGACGTGACCAAGGACGTGGACGGCGCCAACCCGGCGTCGCTGGGCCGGCTCGCGGCCGGGCTGCCCGGCGCGTTCCCGCCCGCGACGGCCGCGGCCGTGCTGGAGATCCTCCGGCAGGAGGACGTCGCGCTGCGCGGCCGCCGCGCCGTGGTGGTCGGCCGGTCCGTGGTGGTCGGCAAGCCCACCGCGCTGCTGCTGCTGGCCGAGGATGCCACCGTCACCATCTCCCACTCGCGCACCAGGGACCTGGCCGCGGTGTGCCGCGAAGCCGAGGTGCTGGTGGCGGCGGCCGGGCGGACCGGGCTGATCGGGGCGGACCATGTCGCGCCCGGGGCAATGGTGATCGACGTCGGCACGAACCCGGTGCCCGGTGGCGGCCTGGCCGGCGACGTGGACGCCGCCGCGGTCACCGGCATCGCGAGCCTGCTCACCCCGGTGCCCGGCGGGGTCGGCCCAGTCACCACGGCCATGCTGATCCAGCACACCGTGCTGGCTGCGGCGGGCCAGGCCGCGGCGCGGTCAGCTGCCCTGGACTCCTGATCGCCGCACCAGGTGCGGCGCGATACGTTAGCGGCATGGTTGACCAGGTAGTGGACGCCAGCCAGGTGTGGGACTACGCGCCGGCCCCCGAGTCCACGGACATCGTGTCGATCGCGCCCAGCTACGACCTGTTCATCGGCGGCGAGTTCGTGCCGCCGGCCGGCGGCAGCTATTTCGCCACGCTGAACCCGGCCACCGAGCAGCCACTGGCCGAGGTGGCCCAGGCCACCGAGCCGGACGTGGACCGCGCGGTGGGGGCGGCCCGGGACGCCTACCAGGGTGCGTGGGGCGGCCTGCCGGGCCGGGAGCGGGCCAAGTACCTGTACCGGATCGCCCGGGTCATCCAGGAGCGGTCCCGCGAGTTCGCCGTGCTGGAGAGCCTGGACAACGGCAAGCCGATCCGGGAATCGCGGGACGTGGACATCCCGCTGGCGGCCGCGCACTTCTTCTACTACGCGGGCTGGGCGGACAAGCTGGAGCACGCCGGGTTCGGCCCGGACCCCCGCCCGCTCGGGGTGGCCGGGCAGGTCATCCCGTGGAACTTCCCGCTGCTGATGGCGGCCTGGAAGCTGGCCCCGGCGCTGGCCGCGGGCAACACCTGCGTGCTCAAGCCGGCCGAGACCACGCCGCTCACCGCGCTGCTGCTGGCCGAGGTCATCCAGGAGGCGGGCCTGCCGCCGGGCACGGTCAACATCCTGACCGGAGACGGCGCGACCGGGCAGGCCCTGGTCGCCCACCCCGGCGTGAACAAGATCGCGTTCACCGGATCGACCGAGGTGGGCAAGGAGATCCAGCGTGCGGTCGCGGGCACCGGCAAGAAGCTCACCCTGGAACTCGGCGGCAAGGCGGCCAACGTGGTGTTCGACGACGCCCCGCTCGACCAGGCGGTGGAGGGCATCGTCAACGGCATCTTCTTCAACCAGGGCCACGTCTGCTGTGCGGGCTCCCGGCTGCTGGTCCAGGAGTCGGTCGCGGACACGCGTGCTGGACCGGCTGAAACGGCGGCTCGGCACGCTGCGGCTCGGCGATCCGCTGGACAAGAACACCGACATCGGCGCGATCAACTCGCGGCAGCAGCTAGACAAGATCAACGAGCTGTCGGCGGCCGGGGAGCAGGAGGGCGCAGAACGCTGGTCGCTGGCCTGCCCGATCCCGGACCGCGGCTACTGGTTCCCGCCCACCGTGTTCAGTGGGGTCAGCCAGGCGCACCGGATCGCCCAGGAGGAGATCTTCGGGCCGGTGCTGTCCGTGCTCACGTTCCGCACCCCGGAGGAGGCCGTGGCTAAGGCCAACAACACGCCCTACGGGCTGTCTGCCGGCATCTGGACCGAGAAGGGCAGCCGGATCTTCTGGATGGCCCAGCGGCTGCGCGCCGGGGTGGTCTGGGCCAACACCTACAACCGGTTCGACCCGGCCAGCCCGTTCGGCGGTTACCGGGAATCCGGGTTCGGCCGGGAAGGCGGCCGGCACGGGCTGGCCCCGTACCTGAAAGCCAAGGCTTGACAGCCCGAGACCTGAAAGCTGAGCACCTCGATGCCTGACCGCAGCCAGCCCGCCCGGCTCGACGTCCGCAAGACCT
Source organism: uncultured Actinomycetes bacterium (assembly GCA_963834705.1). Lineage (GTDB taxonomy): Bacteria > Actinomycetota > Actinomycetes > Streptosporangiales > Streptosporangiaceae > RYN-230. The sequence goes on along the minus strand of CAWICV010000006.1, from coordinate 389,392 downwards.
ACAAGCTGTTCATCGGCGGCGCGTTCCCGCGCTCCGAGTCGGGCCGGTCCTACCCGGTCACCGGGCGCCGCGGCGCGCTGCTGGCGCACGCCGCGCGGGCCTCGCGGAAGGACGCCAGGGACGCGGTGCTGGCCGCCCGCAAGGCGTTCCCCGGCTGGTCCGGCGCGACCGCCTACAACCGGGGCCAGGTTCTCTACCGGGTCGCCGAACTCCTCGAAGGCCGCGCGGCCCAGTTCGCCGCGGAGAGCGTTCAGACCGGAACGAGGGCCGGCCAAGGCCGCGCAGCAGGTCGCCGCGGCCATCGACCGGTGGGTCTGGTACGCGGGCTGGCCGGACAAGATCGGCCAGATCACCGGGGCGGCCAACCCGGTCGCCGGGCCGTACTTCAACCTGAGCGTGCCCGAGCCGACTGGGGTGGTGGCGGTGCTCGCGCCCGCCGAGGCCAGCCTGCTGGCCCTGGTCAGCGTGCTCGCGCCGGTCATCGCGACCGGGAACACGGCGGTGCTGGTGGCCAGCGAGCAGGCCCCGCTGGCCGCGATCAGCCTGGCCGAGGTGCTGGCCACGTCGGACGTGCCAGGCGGCGTGGTCAACGTGCTGACCGGCCAGCACCGCCGAACTGGCCCCGGTGCTGGCCGCGCACATGGATGTGAACGCGATCGACCTGACCGGGGCGGACCCGGCCACCCGGGCCGAGCTGGAGCGGGCCGCCGCGGACAACGTCAAGCGGGTTTTCCCTGCGGGCCCGGATGGGGTGGCCGGGACTGGGCGGCCACCCCGGGCCTGGACCGGATGCTCGCGTTCCTGGAGACCAAGACCGTCTGGCACCCGATCGGCACGTGATCGCCCGCAACCACCCGTAACCTGGGCGAGGCGAACGTGGACGGCGCGGCCGGCTAGCGCGGCAGCGTCCGGGGAGGGTGGGATGAACGAGCTCGTGGTCAGGCACGGCGATCAGCGTGCGGTGCTGCAGCCAGGCCAGGTCGCGTACGTAGGGCGCCGCGATGACAGCGTGGTGGTGGTGACCGACCCGCGGGTGTCCCGGGAGCATGTCCGGCTCAGCTGGGGCGGGCAGGGCTGGGTGCTGGAGAACGTGGGCCGCAGCGGCACGTTCGTGTCCGGCCAGCAAGTCACGCAGTACCAGCTGGGGCGTCCGGTGGAGGCCCGGCTGGCCGTGCCGGACGGCCCGGCGGTGCGCTTCGAGCCCGCGCCAGCAGCCGAGGACCTTCCCGGGACGCCGGGCGCCAGTGACGCCCGCTGGGCACGCGCCACGCCGCCCGCCGCCGCGCCGCCCGGGCACGCCGCGCCCCGCAAGGCCAGCGACCCGCTGGGCGGGCAGCTCATCGGCGCGCTGCGCATCCTGGTGCCGATGGGCGCCTGGCTGCGCGACCCGGCCATGCGGCAGTGGCCCCGGCTGGTGGTCACCGCGTACGCGCTGGCCCCGCTCGTCCTGCTCATCGTGCTGCAGCACAACGCCGACCTGGTCACGCTGGGCTGGGTGTACTGCCTGTACGTGGCCCCGCTGTGGGCGCTGGTGTTCTGGTTCCTGATCCGGCCCGGCCCGTTGGGCCGGCTGCACCTGATCGTGGTGGCCATCATCATCGCCGCGGAATTCGTGCTGATCCCGGCGCTGACGCTGCCCTGGGAGCACGCGCTGGCCCCGCCGACCACCAGCCACGGCTTGTTCGGCTGGGTGATCGGGGTCGGCCTGCCCGAGGAGCTGACCAAGGCGCTGCCGGTGATGGTGCTGGCCATCGTGCTGCTCAAGGTCCGGCACATCAAGCTGGACGTCCGGATGTGGATGTTCCTGGGCGCGCTGTCCGGGCTGTTCTTCGGCGCATACGAGGCATCCAAGGTCTACGTGCCCAACGCGATCCTGGCCATCGCCCGCGGCTCGGCGTTCGGTATCCCAGAGTTCGCCGAGCGGGTGTTCGTGGACGGCCTGCAGCATGCGCTGTGGGCCGGCATCGCCGGTTTCTTCATCGGCCTGGGCACCAACTACCGGCGGCAGCGGATCCCGCTGTGGCTGCTCGGCATCGCTGTGCCGATGGTGCTGCACGGGCTCAACGACTGGATTCTGACCTGGCCGTCCATCTCGGCGGAGTGGGGCTGGATTCTGATCCAGGCGTTCTCGCTGTTCCTGTTCCTGGGCTACACGGCGTCCGCCCCGGCCATCGAGAAGCGGGTCCGGCACACCCCGGTGTTCCGCGGCGACTCGATGCTGATGGACGCCTCGCAGTTCCGCGACCTCGCCCCACCCGGCGCCGAGCCCAGCCCGGACCATCCCGCCGAACTGCGCTGAGCGGCCGCCGCAGCTGACGCACATGAATGTTCCAGCGACGCGCATGTGACCCGGGCGAGCTGGTGCGGGTGTGGGGTGGCGGGTGAGGCTCAGATCTCGCCGAACAGACGGTCGCCGGCGTCGCCCAGGCCGGGGATGATGTAGCCGCGGTCGTTCAGCCGCTCGTCCATGCCCGCGATCACCACCCGCACCGGCAGCGGCTCGTCGCCGGGAAACGCGCCGGCCAGCCGGTCCACGCCCTCCGGCGCGGCCAGCAAGCTGACCGCGGTGACCGACGCGGCTTCCCGGTCGCCCAGCATGGTGATCACCGTCTCCAGGGTGCCCCCGGTGGCCAGCATGGGATCGAGCACGAACACGTCGCGGTCGGCCAGGTTGGCTGGCAGCCGGTTGGCGTAAGTGGCAGCGACCAGGGACTCCTCGTCCCGGGCCAGCCCGACGAAACCGACCTCGGCGGTGGGCAGCAGCCGGATCATGCCGTCCAGCATGCCGATCCCGGCACGCAGCACCGGCACCACCAGCGGTTCCGGCCGGGCCATCCGCACGCCCTGGGCTTCGCCCACCGGGGTGCGGACCGTCACCGGCTGCACGCGCACTTCCCGGGTGGCCTCGTAGGCGAGCAGGGTGACCAGCTCATCGGTGAGCCGCCGGAACGTGGGCGAGTCGGTGCTCTCGTCGCGCAGCGCGGTGAGCTTGTGCGCGATCAGCGGGTGATCGACGACCAGAGTTTGCATGATCGGTAGTGTCGCAGGCCGGGCTCGGCCCAGGCTGGCCGGCCGGTAAACACGCGGTAATCCGGTGGCCAGCTCCGGGGTCAATTGTCATCGAGCGTTCCCTCGCCAGCCATGGCGTCGCCGCCGCCTGGGCCATGCCAGGGCCGCATGGTGGGAGCGTGCGGATCGGGATCATCGCAGAGTCTTTCCCGCCCGATGTCAACGGCGTGGCGAACAGCGTGCTCCGGGTGGCCGAGCATCTGCTGGCCCGGGGGCACGAGCCACTGGTCGTCGCGCCTCAGGCGGCCGGGTCCGCGGCCGCCGCTCAGCCCGGTGACCCTGGCCAGCCCGGTGACTCTGGCCAGCCCGCCGACCCTGGGTACCGGGTGTGCCGGGTGCCGTCGGTGCCGCTGCCCGGGTACCGGACCTTCCGGCTCGGGCTCGGGTCCGCGGCTATCCGCCGCTGGCTGACCGAGCACCGGGCCGAGGTGGTTCACCTGGCCAGCCCGTTCGTGCTCGGCGCCCGCGGCATGGTGACCGCCCGGCAGTTGCGGCTGCCCACGGTGGCGGTCTACCAGACCGACGTGCCCGGCTATGCCCGGGCGTACCGGCTGGGCGCCGGCGCCGAGGCGGCCGCCTGGGGCTGGGTGCGCCGGATCCACAACGCGGCCGACCGGACCCTGGCCCCGTCCACGGCCAGCGCTGAGCGGCTTCGCGCGCACGGCATCGAGCGGGTCTGGCTGTGGGGCCGGGGCGTGGACTGCCAGCGGTTCAACCCGGGGCACCGCAGCGAGTCGCTGCGCCGGTCGCTGGCACCGCGCGGTGAGGTCCTGGTCGGCTACGTTGGGCGGCTGGCCAACGAGAAGCGGGTCGACCTGCTCGCACCGATCGCCGAGCAGCCCGGCACCCGGCTGATCATCGTGGGTGGCGGGCCGGCCGAAGAACGGCTGCGCCGGGCCATGCCGGCCGCGGTCTTCCTCGGCCAGCGCCGTGGCGAGCAGCTGGCCCGGATCTTCGCCAGCCTGGACGTGTTCGTGCACAGCGGCTGCCACGAGACGTTCGGCCAGACCATCCAGGAAGCGGCGGCCAGCGGGCTGCCGGTGGTCGCACCGGCCGTGGGCGGCCCCATCGACCTGGTCAACGACGGCATCACCGGATACCTGGTGCCGCCCGGCGATGCTGCCGCGCTGGCCCGGGCGGCGGCCCGGCTGGTGGCCGACCCGCGGGCCCGGGCGGCGCAAGGACGCGCTGCCCGGCAGCGGGTGCTGGCCCGCAGCTGGGCCGCTGTCGGTGACGCGCTGCTCGGTCACTACGCAGAGCTTCTTTGCGCCTCCGGGGGCGCTGGACCCGCCTCCTTCCCTCGTCGCTCAGTCGCTCGTTCCTCGCTCCCTCGCTCCTCAGTCCAGTCGGCGGCGCGCCCCCTTCGGCGCGGCGACTTCCCCCTCCTCGCTCGTTCCTCCCCACTCACCTCCCCATTCCCTCTTCACTGTCCAGTCGGAGGTGCTGCCCAGTGGCGAGTCAGCCGAGCAGGTGTCGGGCTAGCAAGGCGATGCCGTGTCCCCAGCTGGTCAGCTGCTGGGCGGGCAGGTAGGCGGTGCCGGACTTGGTGTGATCGGCCACCGGCATGGCCAGGTACCGTTCCCGGCCGCGCTGGTCGATGAGGTACACGGCCGAGGTGTGCTGCACATCGGCGTCCGGGTTGGGCGCGTTCACTGAGATGTCGTAGCCCTGCCAGACCGAGCGGAGCAGCGGCACCGGCCCGGTGAAGAAGTGCCAGTCCGGGATCGTGACCAGCCCGTGCTCCTGGGAGTACGCGGCCATGGCCGGCACCGAGGTGTGATACGGGTTCACGTTGACCGCGGCGAACACCACCTGGCTGGCCCGTTTGCCCAGGTCGTGATAGGCGTTCACGAACTCCTGGGATACCAGCGGGCAGATGTCGGTGCAGTGCGGGTCCATGAACTGCAGCACCACGACCTTGCCGCGCAGGCTGGCCAGGGTGAGCCGGTGGCCATGCTGGTCGGTGAGGGTGAATCCGGGCGCCGGGGTGCGTGGCAGCGCGGACAGCGTCATCAGGTTGGCCAGGCTCGTGGGCATGTCCGCGGGCAGGCCGGACACCCGGGGCAGTTGCATGGCGGTGGGCGTGCTGTGCCGGGCGACCAGGTAGGCCGGCACGGCCGCGGCCACCCCGACCAGCACGGTCAGCGCCGCGGACAGCAGGATGAGCCGGACCTTCACCGCAGCTACCTCCTTCGATGGCTGCCGAGCATAGCCTGGGCCGGGCTGCGTGCCCGGCCGGCACCCGCGTGACCATTGCCAGAATGGGCGGCGAATGTTCCGCGAACGGCCATACTTATCCGGGAAAGGCAGCCCGGTCCGGATATTCTGGCGCTGCAAACGGGTCGTTCCATGCTGAGGGGGTCAGGTGCCCGCTGGCGTGCGGCCCGTGGTGGGCGGGCTGCTGACGACAGGCATGCTGGTTGCCGGGCTGTCCGGGTGCGGATCGGCCGCAGCGGGCAACGTGATCACGGTGAATACCGGCGGCTGCGGGACCGGGTGGCATCAGGTGCACGCCGGGATGCAGACCTTCCAGATCAACAACTCCAGTACCGGCGGCGCGGAAGTCGACCTGATCGACCCGGCCAACGGCGCGATCTACGCCGAAGTGGATCAGGTCGGCCCGGGCACCACGGTGCCGATGCGGGTCGATCTGGGGTCCGGGCGGTACGCGTTCCGCTGCCTGATCGAGGACACCGACACGATCACCGGGCCGGCCGTCCGGATCGGCGGTCACCTGCGCGGGGCCATCGCCATTCTGCCGGTCACCAGCGCCGACCTGCTCACCCCGGCCAAGGAGTACCACGCCTACGTGACGGCCGGGCTGGCCTCGCTGGCCAGTCAGGTCGGCACACTCACCGGGCTGATCCGGGCCGGCCACCTGGGCGCGGCCCGGCGGGCCTGGCTGCCCGCGCACCTGACCTACGAACGGCTCGGTGCCGCGTACGGGACGTTCGGGAATTACGACACCGAGATCGACGGCCGCCCGGATGGACTGCCCAAGGGGGTCAACGATCCGGCCTTCACCGGCTTCTACCGGCTGGAGTATGGGCTGTGGCATGGGCAGAGCGCGGCCGAGCTGGCCGGCCCGGCCGCGGCGCTGGACCGCGACGTGGGGGAACTGCGCACGCTGTGGCCGGGCATGGAGGAGGATCTGACCGACCTTGGCCTGCGCACCCACGAGGTCCTGGAGAACGCGCTGGAGTTCCAGCTCACCGGGCACGACGATTACGGCAGCGGGGCCACGCTGGCCACCGCCAACGCCAACATCACCGGCACCTACGAGCTGCTCGGCATCCTGCGCCCGCTGCTCGTGCCGCGCTACCGCGGGCTGCCGTCCGCGTACACCTGGCTGCGCCGGCTGCGCACGCTGCTGCTGGCCCAGCAGCAGCCGGATGGCAGCTGGACGCCGGTCAGCCGGCTCAGCCCCGTGCAGCGGGAGCAGATTGACGCGGCGGCCAGCCAGGCGCTGGAAGAGCTTGCGCCGATCGCCGTCATCACCGAGCCGCGGAGGTCGTGATGGACCCGCGCGAGGACAGCCCCGATCGCCCGGACGGGCCGGGCCGGGCACGCCTGCCGAGCAGCCCGCACCGGCCGAGCCGGGCACACCAGCCGGCGGGCCGCCACGCCGCTCGTTCCTGCGCAGCGCGCTGGGCGCCGGGATGACTGGCGCCGTCGGCGGGGTGCTAGCCGGGGCGGCGGGCGGCTATGCCTACCGGTCCGCGCAGTCCGCCCCGCCGGGACAGGCGCTGACCGAGCACGGCTGGTTCGGCCGCCTGCCCGCGGTCCCGTTCCACGGCATCCACCAGGCCGGCATCGTGCGCAAGCCGCAGCGGCAGACCGCTGGTCGTGTCGTTCGACGTCACCGCGGACGGCCGCGGCGAGCTGACCGACCTGCTGCGCACCGTCACCGACCGGGCCCGGTTCCTGACCGCGGGCGGCACCCCGCCGCCCGAGGGCATCGGCGGCCCGCCGCCGACTCCGGGGTGCTCGGGCCGACCGTGGTCCCGGACGGCCTGACCGTGACGGTCGGCGTCGGGCGCCTCGCTGTTCGACGACCGCTACGGGCTGGCCGCGCGCAAGCCGGCCGCGGCTGACCGCGATGACCGCCGTTCCCCAACGACGACCTCGACCCGGCCCAGTGCGACGGCGACCTGAGCCTGCAGCTGTCGCGCGGGCAGCACCGACACCGTGCTGCACGCGCTGCGCGACATCGCCCGGCACACCCGCGGCGGCATGCAGGTCGCGCTGGCGGATCGACGGCTTCGCCAGCCCGCCCCGCCCGGCGGGCACGCCCGCGCAACCTGATGGGCTTCAAGGACGGCATCGCCAACCCGGACACCAGCTGGCCGCGGCAGATGGACCGGCTGGTCTGGGTCCAGCCCGGCACGGCCGGCGAGCCGGCCTGGACGGCCGGCGGCAGCTACCAGGTCGTCCGGCTGATCCGGATGCTCGTCGAGTTCTGGGACCGGGTCGGCGATCAGCGAGCAGGAGAACATGATCGGCCGGCGCCGGGACACCGGCGCCCCGCTCGACGGCACCAACGAGTTCGCCACGCCCGAACTACGCGCTCGACCCGACCGGCGACGCCATCCCGCTCGACCGCCCACATCCGGCTGGCCAACCCGCGCACCGCCGCAGACCGAGACGAGCCGGATCCTGCGCCGCGGCTACAACTACGACCGCGGCATCGACGCCATCGGCAACCTCGACATGGGCCTGGTCTTCGCCTGCTACCAGCAGGACCTGCAGCGCGCAGTTCGAGACGGTGCAGACCCGGCTGGTCGGCGAGCCGCTGGTCGACTACATCTGCCCGTTCGGCGGCGGCTACTTCTTCGCGCTGCCCGGCGTCCGGGACACGAGCGACTACTTCGGCCGGGCGCTGCTGGCCTGAGGCCGCTCGCGGCCTGAGTCGCGGCGTCAGCGGACTGTTGTCCCGCTCGTTTGCCTGCCGGTCACACTGCTCGACGCCACGCTGGTCACGCCGTTTCATGGCGAACGCTTCGACTGGGCCGTTGTGCGCGATGGTGCCACGCTGCCCGCTGTGCGCGGCTACGGCGCCATGATCAGCCCCAGACTCAGGAGGGTTACATGGGCGAAGGCCCAGGCAATGGCATCGGCATCGGCCGGGCCAGGCTCCGCTGGCGTGGCCGGTACACGGCCATGCTCGCCGCCGGCGTCCTGGTCGCCGGCGCCGCCGCCGGTGTGTCGGTAGCCAGCGCGAGCGCGTCCAACGCGAACACCGTCACTCGGTCCCGGTCCCGGCGACGGCGCCCGCCAGCGAGTACCGCATCGTCGCACCGACCGCACGCCGATCAAGCACCTGGTCGTGATCTTCGACGAGAACGTCTCCTTCGACCACTACTTCGGCACCTACCCGAACGCGGCCAACACCGACGGCACGACGTTCACGCGCCGCCGAGACACGCCGAAGGTCGAACAGCCTGAGCGCCGGCCTGCTGACGCACAACCCGAACGCTGTACAACCCGCAGCGGCTCACGCCCGCCAGGCGCTGACCTGCGACCAGAACCACGGCTACACGCCGGAGCAGAAGGCCGTCGACGGCGGCAAGATGGACATGTTCGTCCAGAACACCGAGCATCGACACCTGCACCGCGCCGGCCAGTACGGCGCGCCCGGCCTCGTCATGGACTACTACGACGGCAACACCGTCACCGGGCTGTGGAACTACGCCCAGCACTACGCGATGAGCGACAACACCTACGACACGACTTCGGCCCGTCCACGCCCGGCGCGCTCAACCTGATCTCCGGCCAGACGCACGGCGGCGGCTACGCGGTCGACCCGACCACCGGCGCGCCGACCACCGACGCCGTACGCGTCGGCTCGCCGAACGCCAACGGCGTCGGCACGGTCATCAGCGACCCCGACCCGGCCTACGACGACTGCTCGGACACCAACCACACCTCCACCAACGCCGGTCGGCGGATGACCGGGCAAGAACATCGGCGACCTGCTCAACGCGAAGAACGTCACCTGGGGCTGGTTCCAGGGCGGCTTCGCGCCGACCACGGCCGAACAGCCGACCGGCGCTACGCGGTCTGCGGCGCGACGCACACCAACATCGGCGGCGCGACGGTCGGCCGACTACACGCCGCACCACGACCCGTTCGAGTACTACACAGTCGACCTCGAACCCGCACCACCTGCCGCCGTCCTCGACGGCCGCGATCGGCCACACCGACCAGGCCAACCACCAGTACGACCTGACCGACTTCGACACCGCGCTGAAGGCCGGCAACCTGCCGGCCGTCAGCTTCCTCAAGGCGCCGGAGTACCAGGACGGCCACGCCGGCTACTCCGACCCGCTCGACGAGCAGCACTTCCTGGTCAACGACGATCAACGCGATCCAGCAGTCGCCAGTACTGGACGAGCACCGCGATCGTCATCGCCTACGACGACTCCGACGGCTGGTACGACCACCAGGTCGCCCCGATCGTCAACGGCTCGCAACGACCTCGCGCTCGACGCCGCGGTGTGCACGACCGCGCCGATCACGGTCGGCGGCCACGCCGGACCGCTGCGGCCACGGCCCGCGCCTGCCGCTGCTCGTCATCTCGCCCGTGACGCCAAGACGAACTACGTCGACCACACCGTGACCGACCAGTCCTCGGTCCTCAAGTTCATCGAGGACAACTGGCTGCACGGCGAGTCGACCGGCGCTGGCTCGTTCGCCAACATCGCTGGCAGCCTGGACGCGCCGGGCGGCGTGCTGGACTTCCACACCTTCCCGCACTTCGAACCGCTCATCCTCAACCCGACCACCGGTGCGGTGGTCAGCGGCGGCGGCTGGCAGGCCAAGAAGGACTAGCCAGCCCACCGGGCAGACACCGGCGGCCCGTCACCCCATTCCGGGGCGACGGGCCGTCTGGCGTCACCACTCGGCTGTGCTTCGTCCGTCTCGCTACCACTCGACGAGCATCCACACCTCGGGCCGCGGCGTGCCGCCGGTGTCCACCGCGGCGAAGCCCCGGGCCGCCTCCTTGAGGTGGACCAGGGCGGCGTCCCGCTGGCCCGCCGCGTGCAGCAGGTCGGCCAGGTTGGTGTGCAGCGCGGCCAGCCGGTGCTGGTCGCCGAGCTCGCGGCCGAGCGCCAGCGCCTCCTGGGCCAGCGGCAGTGCCTCGGCCGGGCGGCCGCTCTCGGCCAGCAGCCGGGCCAGGTTGTTCAGCGCGGCCACGGCCTGCCCGCGGTCCGGCAGCTGGCGGGCCTGGGCCAGGCTCTCCCGCAACTGGGCCGCGGCCGCCGCGGTGTCGCCGCGCCGGGCGGCCAGCATGCCCAGCACGTTCAGTGCCTGGGCCACCGCGGCCGGGTCGCCCGCCGCGCGGGCCGCGGCCAGTGCCTGCCCAGCCAGCCGGGCCGCGTCCGCGGTAGCGCCGCGGCGGTAGCCGAGCACGGCCCGGTCGGCCGCGATCCGGGCCTGGCGGCTGGTGTCTCGCTGGTCAGGCAGCTGGTCCAGCAGCTGGGCCGCCGCGGCCAGGTGCGCCTCGGCCAGCGCCCAGTCACCCAGCCGGTGGTGCACCTCGGCCAGCTTGTGCTCGATGTCCGCGCCGAGGCTGTCGTCGTCCCCGTCCAGCAGCGGCCACCGCGGCCGCCGCGGCCTCGAACTCGGCCAGCGCCTCGCGGTACCGGCCGAGCATGGTGGCCGCGTCGCCGAGCGCCACCGCCACCGGGACCGCCGGGTAGCCGAGCGCGGCCGCCTTGCGCAGGTGCGCGTACTCCTCGGCGTGCGCGTACAGCTCGCGGGCCCGGCCGGCGGCCCGCCACCACCAGTCCGCCGCCTCGCTGTCCCGCCCGGCCCGCTGCAGGTGCTCGGCCACCGCCGCGGCCCGGGTGGCGGCCGGGTCGCGGTCATACCGCCGGGCCAGCGTGTCGGCGGCGCGGCCGTGCAGCAGCCGGCGCCGGGCCAGCGTGGCCGCCTCATACACCACCGCGCGCAGCGCCTCGTAGGGGAATTCGTAGCTGGGCGGCCCGTGCCCGCCCGCGGGCGGCACCTCGGTCAGCAGGAACCGGTGCACCGCCTCGTCGAGCGCTTCCACCGTCTCCGCCTCGCCCCGGCCGCTGACCGCGCGGAGCAGGTCCGCGTCGCAGCCGCTGCCCAGCACGGCCGCGGTGGACAGCATCTGCTGAGTCGGTTCGCTGGCTGCCTGCACCCGGCGAAGGAGCAGTTCGCGGACGGACGCGGGCGGCCACCACCGCTCGGTCCCGGCCTGCCCGCCCGGCGCCGGCTGGCCCCCCGCCGGAGCGCAGCCCCTCGACATACTCCCGGACCAGCATCGGCAGCCCGCGGGTCTGGGCCAGCAGCTGGCCCACGTCAGCGCCGCTGACCCCGGACCGGGCCAGCAGCTCCCGGATCTGCTCCGCGTCCAGCGGGCCGGGTTCGATCAGCGTGCACCGGCCCACGTCGGACGCTTCGCCGAGCGCGGCGCGCAGCCCGCCGAGCCGTTCGGCGTGGTCGGTGGACCAGCTCAGCACCAGCAGCAGCGGCCAGCCGGCCAGCCGCCGCACCAGGTAACCGAGCAGGTCCAGGGACGGCCTGTCGGCCCAGTGCACGTCCTCGACCAGGACCACCCCGGCGCTGCCGGGCGCTGACCCGGCCGCGGCCCGGAGCGCCTCGGCGATCGCCGCGTACAGCCGGGTCAGCGCCAGCGGGCTGTCCAGCGGGGGCACGTCGTCCGGATAGTCAGCGGCCAGCCCCGGGCAGAGCCGCCCGGTCATCGCCGCCGTGTGCGCGGGCAGCCGGGCTGGCAGCTCCGGGCAGACCGACAGCGCCACGGCCAGCAGGTCGGCCGCGAGCACGAACGGCAGCCCGCTCTCGCCGTCGTGGCAGCGGCCGGCCAGCACCACCGCCCCGGCCGCCTGGGCGTCCCGGCGGAACTCCTCGACCAGCCGCGTCTTCCCGCAGCCGGCCGGGCCGAGCACCGCGGCCACCTGGCCCGCCGCGCCCACCTCCTGCCAGGCCCGGTGCAGGCCACGCAGCTCCGCGTCCCGTCCGACCAACGGGAAAGACTCCCCTTTCGAACGCCAGCTGGGCGCCGGTGCGCCCGGGCCGGGCCGCGGCGCTGCGGGATGGCCGTCGGCTCCGCCGCGCCGCTGCCGGTGCGCCAGTCGGAGCGGGGTCGCCGGACGTGGCCGGGGCGGTCCGGGCGTGGCGGGGTCGCCGGGCGTGGCCGGGGCGGTGCCGGGCAAGAGCGCCGTGGCGCGGGTGCGGCGGGCGCTGGCGGGCCGGCCAGCCGTCCGGCCCGGATGTCGTCGTACAGCTGGGTGGTCTCTGGCAGCGGGCGCACCGCCAGTTCGGTGTCCAGGATGCGGACCAGCGTTCGGTAGGCGCGCAGCGCGGCGGACCGCTGGCCGGTCCAGGCCAGTAGCCTGATCAGCGCCTGGTGCGCGGGCTCGTGCAGCGGGTCGAGGCCGAGCCAGCGGCGCGCGTGATCGGTCGCCCGGTCCAGGTCGCTCGCGGCGGCGTACGCCGCGACCAGCCGGTCCAGGGTGCCCGCCAGCCGCTGCCGGAGCCGGTCCGCGGTCTCGGCTTGCCAGTCGTCGAACTCCGGGCAGTCGCGCAGCGCGAAGCCGGCCAGGAAGTCGTCCCGGTACAGCGCGACCGCGCGGTCCAGCTGGCCCGGGTCCGGCCCGGCGGCCAGCGCCTCGAACTCGGTCACGTCCACCCGGACCCGCTCCGGGTCCAGCGCCACCGCGCTGCGGGTGATCAGTAACCCCGGCCCGGCCGCGGCCGCGGTCACCGACAGCGTGCGGCGCAGCGAGGCGCGGGCCCGGACCGCGTCCGCGTCCGGCCAGAGCAGCGCGGCCAGCCGCTCCCGGCTCAGCTCATGGTGGTCCGCGGCCAGCAGGGCCAGCACGGCAGTGGCTTTCCGGGTGTCGAAGCTGACCGGCGCGCCGGACCGGGTGATCACCGGCGGTCCGAGCAGCGCGAGATCCAGATCTGACATGTCCCCCCCCAGGACCAACGAAGTCACCGTAACGCAGCAGCGTGAAATCCGCTGCCAATCCCGGCTGAGCCGTAACGATCCCGTATCGCCTGCTCCCTAAGCTGGCCGTGAGCTTGGAGAACCCGGGGATTCGGGAGGGTTGCTATGGCGCAACAGCTGGACAGGGCCAGCGCGGCGGGGACGGGGCCGCCGCCGGAACGGCCACCAGTGCGGACCGGGACCCCGGCGCCCCTGACCTCGCCGCTCCTGGTCTCGCTGACCCCGGCGGCACCATCGCAGATCCGGGCCCGGCCACGGTCAACGGCGAGCCCCACCCCCGGGCCTGGGCCCGGGGCTGGCGGCGGCGCCGCCCCGCCGCACCGGCGGAACCGCCCGCGAGCACCGTGGTCGTTGCCGACCAGGGCCCGCAGTTCGAGCTGGCCTCGAACGACCCGCTGGTCGGCTACCTGCTCAGCGCGGCGGGCGCGGTGGACATCCGCGGCCTGGACCTGGACTCGCCCGCGCTGGCCGAGCTGAAGGCGGCCGGCGTCGTGCTGACCGTCCCGCTGATCTCCTCGGGCAGCCTGATCGGCCTGGTCAGCCTCGGCCCGCGATTGTCCGAACGGGACTACTCATCGGAAGACCGCAGGCTGCTTAACGCCCTGGCCGGATACGCGGCGCCCGCCATGCGGGTGGGCCAGCTGGTTCGGCAGCAGGAGGCCGAAGCGCGTAACCGGGAGCGGATCGAACAGGAACTGAAGATCGCCCAGATCATCCAGCAGCAGTTCCTGCCCAAGACCGTGCCGGACCTGCCGAGCTGGCACGTGGCCGCGTTCTACCGGCCGGCCCGCACCGTGGGCGGCGACTTCTACGACTTCATCGCGCTGCCGGACGGCCGGGTCATGTTCGTGGTCGGCGACGTGACCGACAAGGGCGTGCCGGCCGCGCTGGTGATGGCCAGTACGCACGCGCTGCTACGCGGCGCCGCGCCCCGGCTGATCTCACCCGGCGCGGTGCTCGCGCACGTGAACGACCTGCTCTGCGCGGACATCCCGGCGCACATGTTCGTCACCTGCCTGGCCCTGGTGCTCGACCCGGCCAGCGGCAGCATCGTGTTCGCCAACGCCGGGCACGACGTGCCGTACGTGCGGACCAAGGGCGGGGTGGCCGAGCTGCGGGCCCGCGGCATGCCGCTCGGGCTGATGCCCGGCATGGACTACGAGGAGAAGACCTTCCAGTTCGAGCCGGGTGACTGCGCGCTGCTGCACAGCGACGGGCTGGCCGAGGCGCATAACCCGGACCGGGAGATGTTCGGCTTCCCGCGGGTGTCCGAGCTGGCCGGCCGGGGCCCGTCCGGCGAGGAACTCATCGACCTGTGCCTGACCGAGCTGGCCGCGTTCACCGGCCCAGACGCCGAGCAGGAGGACGACATCACGCTGGTCTGCCTGCAGCGATCGCTGCACGCCGGGTACGCGGGAGGTGGCGAATGACCTCGGTGGCCCATCCGGCCGGGCGGCAGCTGGCGTCGTTCGCGGTGGCCAGCGAGCCGGGCAATGAGCGGGTCGCGCGGGCCCGGGTGGCCGAGGCGGTGGCGGGCTGCGACCTGACCGGGGCGCGGCTGGAGCGGCTGAAGACGGCGGTAGCCGAGGCGACCATGAACGCGATCGAGCACGGCAACCGCAACCGGCCGGAGATCCCGGTCGACGTCGAGGTCACCCTGGACGGCCCGGACATCATCGTGGCCATCACTGACCGCGGCGGCGAGCACAGCCCGGCCGGGCCCGCCGTGACCCCCGACCTCGAGCTGAAGCTGGCCGGTGAGCAGCCGCCCCGGGGCTGGGGGCTGTTCCTGATCCGGAACATGGTCGACGCGATGCAGGTCAGCACCGACGGCCCGTGGCACACCATTCAGCTCACCATGCGGACCGGCGCGCGCGCACCGGTAGCCGACTTGCCGGGAGGCGGTCATGAAGAGGATCTGTGAGGCGGCCGTGCACGCGGTGGACGACACCGCGGTCATCGAGCTCACCGGGGAAGTGGACGGCGGCGCCGCCGCGGTGCTGAACGCCGCCTACCAGCAGGCGATCGCGGACGGCACGGCGCAGACCGTGGTGCTCGACTTCGCCCGGGTGGACTACATCAACTCGACCGGGATCGCGCTCATCGTCAGCGTGCTGGCCCAGGCCCGGGCGCAGCGCCGCACGGTGGTGGCCAGCGGCCTGTCCGAGCACTACCGGGAGATCTTCGACATCACCCGGCTGTCCGACTTCATCGAGGTCTTCGGCGACCTCGACGCAGCGCTACAGATGCACAGTCACTAAGGGTCACTAAGCACTAAGGGTCACTAAGGGAGGGGTAGTGATGGACGGACCGGTGGTCACCATGCACGTCAGGCGGGTGGCGGACACGGTGGCGGTGGTGGACATCAAGGGCGACGTCACCGCGGGCTGTGAGCCGGTGCTGATGTCGGCCTACGAGGAGGCGAGCGGGCCGGGCACCAGCCGGCTGGTACTCAACTTCGCCGGGCTGGAGTACATGAACAGCGGCGGCATCGGGATGCTGGTCACCCTGCTCGTCCGGGCCAACCGGCAACGGCAGCAACTGGCCGCGTACGGGCTGAGCGAGCACTACCGGGAGATCTTCGAGCTGACCCGGCTGGACGAGGCGATCACGATTTACGAGGACGAGGCTTCCGCACTGTCTGTCGCGGGCGCCTGAGGGGGATGTCATGACTGAGGCAGTGGACCCGGAGCGGGCCACCTCGGCGGAGCAGATCGAGCTGAGCGTGCGCGAGGCGGCGGCAACGGTTGCAGGTAGCACAGCGACGCCCCGGGACCTCGGCCGGTGGGCGGCCAAGGTGGAGCGGCTGGACGTGCAGCAGCGGGACGGGGTGCGCGGCACCAACGTGGCCGGGCGCCGGCTGACCGGCCCGGTACAGGGGTTCGGCAAGATGTGGCAGAAGACCTACCGGCTGACCGTGCCCGGGGACATTACCCCGGAGTCGGCCATCGCCACCTGGAAGGCGCACTTCCCCGAGTTCTGGCCGGCCGGCAACCGGTTCGCCGGCGCGCTGACCGGGATCAGCCCCGGTGACGTGGCCCTGCTCGACCTGGCCATCGGCGGCGGGGTGAAGCTGTCCACCGGTGTATTCGTGCTGTACGCGGACGAGGAATCGTTCACCCTGATGACCCCGCAGGGGCACATGTTCGCGGGCTGGATCACGTTCTCCGCGGAACGCGAGGCCGCGAGCACAGCCGTCCAGGCCCAGGTGCTGATGCGGGCCAACGACCCGCTCTACGAGCTGGGCATGATGTTCGGCGGGCACCGCAAGGAAGACGTGTTCTGGGCCCAGACGCTGACCGCGCTGGGCGACTACCTGGGCGCGGCCGGAGCCCCGGTGACCACCCGGACGGTCTGCGTGGACAGCAAGCGGCAGTGGCACCACGCGGGCAACGTCTGGCACAACTCGATGATCCGCAGCGTGTTCCAGACGGCGGCGGCGCCGTTCACCGCGCTGCGCCGCGCGCGGCGCACCAGCTAACCGGTCGCTGGGGGGACGACCGGTGGCTGGTGACGCCGACGCGGTAGTGGTGGGCAGCGGCCCGAACGGGCTGGCCGCCGCGGTCACGCTGGCCGCGGCGGGGCTGCGGGTGCAGGTGATCGAGGGCGCGGCCACGATCGGCGGCGGCTGCCGCACCGAGCAGCTCACGCTGCCCGGGTTCTGGCACGACCTGTGCTCGGTGGCGCACCCGCTGGCCGTGGCCTCGCCGTTCTTCCAGCGTTTTGGGCTGGAAGAACGCGGGGTCAGGTTCGCGTCCCCGAAGGTGGTCATCGCGCACCCGCTGGACGGCGGCCGGGCCGCGGTGGTCACCCGGCCGGTGCCGGACACGGCGGCCGGGCTGGGCGCCGACGCGGCCGCCTACCAGCGGCTGCTCGGGCCGCTGGCCCGCGACTGCGCGGGCCTGGCTGAGCTGGTGCTGGCCCCGATCCGGCGGCCGCCGCGGCGGCTGACCCCGGGCATCGCCGTGTTCGGCGCGCACGCACTGAGTTCCGCCGCCGGGCTGGCCCGCCGGTTCCGCACCGACGAGGGCCGCGCGCTGCTGGCGGGCGTGGCCGCGCACGGGATGCTGCCGCTGCGCCGGCCGCCGACCGGGGCGGTGGGCATGATGCTGCTCGCGCTGGCCCACGGCACCGGCTGGCCGGTGGCCGAGGGCGGCAGCGCGCGGATCACCGACGCGCTGGCCGCCGCGGTGACCGCGGCGGGCGGCCGGATCGAGACCGGCTGGTGGGTGCGCTCGCTGGCCGAACTGCCCCGGGCCCAGGTGGTGCTGCTGGACGTCGCGCCGCGGGCGCTGCTGGCTATGGCCGGTGACCGGCTGCCCGCCGGGTACCGGAACGCGCTGCGCCGGTTCCGCTACGGGGCCGGGGTGTGCAAGGCCGACTTCGCCCTGTCCGGCCCGGTGCCGTGGGCCAGCGAGGCGGCCCGGCGGGCCGGCACGCTGCATCTCGGTGGCACGTTCGGCGAGATCGCGGCGGCCGAGGCCGAGGTGGCCGCCGGGCGGCATCCGGAGGCGCCGTACGTGCTGGTCACCCAGCCCGCCGTGGCCGACCCGACCCGGTCTCCGGCGGGCACGCACACGCTGTGGGCGTACTGCCACGTGCCGGCCGGGTCGACGGTGGACATGATGGCCCGGATCGAGGCGCAGATCGAGCGGTTCGCGCCCGGCTTCCGTGACCTGATCCTGGCCCGGCACGTCCGGACCGCGGCCGATGAGGAAGCGGCCAACCCCAACTACGTCGGCGGTGACATCGCCGCCGGGATGCAGACGGTGTGGCAGACCGTGGCGCGCCCGGTGCCGCGGTGGAACCCGTACCGGACCCCGCTGCCCGGCGTGTACCTGTGCTCGTCGTCCACCCCGCCGCTGCCTGGCGTGCACGGCCGGTGCGGCGAACTGGCCGCGCTGTCCGCGCTGCGCGACGTCTTCGGCATCCGGCAGCCGCCTGATGTCAGCCCGGCCTGGCTCAGCCCGGCCGCCATGGCCGGGGAACGGCGGTGACGGCCAGCCGGACGGCGCGGCTGCCGGGGCGCCGGCTCACCGCCCCGCGGCTGACCGCGCTGCTGCTGGCCGGCTTGATACTGCTGCTGACCGGCGTGGTCGTGGCCCAGTCAGTCACCCGGCACCACACCGGCTCGCACCGCACGGCCGCCGAGGGCACCGCGCTGGTCCTGGCGCTGTGGGCGATCGCGGCCGTCGGGCTGGTGGTGGCCTGGCACCAGCGGGCCAACCCGATCGGCTGGCTGCTGCTGGCCATGCCGGCCAGCCTGCTGCTGACGTTCGCCAGCGATTCCTACGACCAGGCCTACCGGCCGGGCCAGCACGCGCTCCCGGTGCTGGGGCCGGCCGCGGTGATCATGGCCGAGCTGTTCTTCTTCCCGTTCATCGCGCTGCCGCTGATCATCTGGCTGTTCCCCGACGGGCGGCCGCCGCCGGGCCGGTGGCAGTTCGTGTTCTGGGCCTGCCCGGTGCTGCTGGTGCCCGCGCTGGTGTCCATCCTCGTCCTCACCGGTGAGGCGCTGGCCTCGCCGCACCTGCGCACGCTGGCCGACGGCGAACTGCCCAGGGTGGAGAACACGCCGCCGCTGGCCTCGATCCTCAGCCTGATCTTCTTCGCC
Organism: uncultured Actinomycetes bacterium; assembly: GCA_963834705.1. Classification (GTDB taxonomy): domain Bacteria; phylum Actinomycetota; class Actinomycetes; order Streptosporangiales; family Streptosporangiaceae; genus RYN-230. Next base: position 370,706 of record CAWICV010000006.1, on the reverse strand, counting down.
AGCCTGCTGATCAGCTGGCTGTGCGCGCTGGCCTATCAGATCGCCAGCTGGCGGCGGTCCACCGGGGAACGCCGCCAGCAGCTCAAGTGGCTGATGAGCGGGGCCGCCATCTGCGGCCTCTCGGCCGCCGCCTCATTCGCCAGCACCGCCGCGCTGTGGGAGGTGCTGCTGCTCGGCATCGTGGCGCTGCCGGTGTCGATCGGCATCGGGATCCTCAAGTACCGGCTGTATGACATCGACCGGATCATCTCCCGGACGCTGGCCTATGCGCTGGTCACCGGGCTGCTGGTCGGGGTGTATGCCGGGCTGGTGCTGCTGGCCACCGAGGTGCTCGGGTTCACCTCGTCGGTGGCCGTGGCGGCGGCCACGCTGGCCGCCGCGGCCCTGTTCAACCCGGTCCGGCGCCGGGTGCAGCGTGTCGTGGACCGCCGGTTCAACCGGGCCCGGTACGACGCGGACGCGGCGGTGGCCGCGTTCGCCGCCCGGACCAGCGGGGCGGTCGCCCTGGACGAACTGCGGGCCGACCTGCTTAGCGTGATCGGCCACGCCCTGGAGCCCGCACACCAGTCACTGTGGCTGAGCAAGGACGAGCGGTGAGCACTGTGCTGAGCCCGAAGCGGTGGCTGGCCATCTGCGCCGCCGTGCTGCTCGCGGCCACAGTCGCGCTGGTACCCCTGACGATCCTGTCCCACTTGCAGTTCGACGCGGTGGTCGCGCTGGTGGTCGGGGTGCCCAGCGGAGTGGTCGGCCTGCTGGTGGCCCGGCGCCAGCCCGGCAATCCACTGGGCTGGCTGCTGCTCGGCATCGCGCTCTGCCTGATCCTGGCCACTGACGGCTCGGCTTACGCCTTGCTGCGTTACCGGCTGGGCTACCACCTGCCGCTGGGCCCGGTCGCGCTGTCGGTCAACCAGCTCTGGGGTCTCGGGCTGGAGCTGTTCGGGCTGGTCGTGCTGCTGTTCCCGGACGGGAAGCTCAGCTCTCGCTGGTGGCGTGCCGCACTGTGGGCGTACGTCGGGCTGTACGCGGTCAGCGTGCTGTGCCTCGCGGTGGCCACCGCGCAGGCCCTTTCCCGGCACCCGGTCCAGGTGGACGGCAACGGCGGCCTGACCGTCACCGACAACCCGACCGGGTGGTATGCCCACGTCACGTTGCTGCTCCTGATCATGCTGCTGCTCATCGTGGCGTTCATCGGCCGGCAGGTGCTGAGCTGGCGGCGATCCTCGGGCGAGCGCCGCCAGCAGCTGAAGTGGCTGGCCAGTGGGGCAGCGGTGACGGCGGCCAGCGCCGCGCTGGCCACCACCCAGGGCGCCTGGTCGGCCACGCTCTTGCAGGTAGTGAGCGGGCTGGGCTGGTTCGGGTTCGCCGCGCTGCCGGTGTCGATCGGCATCGGGATCCTGAAGTACCGGCTGTATGACATCGACCGGATCATCTCCCGGACGCTGGCTTACGCACTGGTCACCGGGCTCCTGGTCGGGGTGTATGCCGGGCTGGTGCTGCTGGCCACCGAGGTGCTCGGGTTCACCTCATCGGTGGCCGTCGCGGCGGCCACACTGGCCGCGGCGGCCCTGTTCAACCCGGTCCGGCTGCGCGTCCAGCGGATTGTCGACCGCCGGTTCAACCGGGCCAGGTACAACGCCGACCAGCTGGTCGCGGAATTCTCGACCCGGCTCAAGGACGCCGTCGGCCTGGACACGGTGAGTTCCGACCTCACTGGCGTTATTCAAATGGCGTTTGAGCCGGCGCACGTCGGGCTGTGGCTCTCCGGTGGTGCGCGGTGACCGGCCGGCCTGGGGTTCGCGCGGCCCAGTGGGCCGCGTTGCTCGTCGGTGCGCTGGCGCTGGCGGTCACCGTGGCCGAGGTCCCGCTGGCCGGCCTGGCCCGGCAGAGCGTGCTGGCCAGCGGGGGCTCGCTGCCGTTCCCGTTCACACTGGCCTACGGCGTGGTCGGCCTCCTGTTGGCGTGGGGCGCGCTGATCACCATGGTCGGCATCGTGGTGATGACGCTGGCCGAGTCGGGTACCAGCTCGGCCGCGCTGACCAGCGTGGTCAACGTCGCCGCCACCTACGCCGTGGTCGCGTTCCCGGTCGGCATGGGCTTTGGCATCCTGCGCTACCGGCTCTACGACATCGACCGGATCATCTCCCGGACGGTGGCCTACACGCTGGTCACCGGGCTGCTGGTCGGGGTGTACGCGGGGCTGGTGCTGCTGGCCATCGAGGTGCTCCGGCTCGGCTCGTCGGTGTCGGTGGCGGTGGGCACGCTGGCCGCCGCGGCCCTGTTCAGCCCGGTGCGGCGGCGGGTGCAGCGGGTGGTGGACCGGCGGTTCAACCGGGCCCGGTATGACGCCGAGCAGACCGTAACGGCGTTCAGCGGCCGGGTGGCGGATGCGGTCGACCTGGACGCGGTGCGATCCGGCCTGGAGGAAGCGGTCGGTTCGGCGCTGGAGCCGGCGCACGTGTCGGTCTGGCTGGTCGGGGGGCCTGGATGACACCGGACGGCGGTGCTGCGGCTGGGGCGGAGCGCCGCTCCGTGGTCCGCGCGCCGCTCATTGCCGCGGTGATCGGTGCGCTGGTGCTGGTGGCGCTGGCGGTCCTGGCCGGGCACGCGGTGCTCAGCGGCCAGCAGACCGCGGCGGTGGCCAGTCTGGCCGTGGTCATCGTGTCGGTCGGCGGCGTCGGCCTGGTGGTGGCCCGGCATCAGCCAGGCAACGCGATCGGCTGGCTGATGCTGGGCGCGGCGGCCTGGATCCCGGTCAGCATCTTCGCGTCGGGCTACGCGACGTACGTCTATCACGAGGGGCACTGGGGCATCCCCGTGCTGGCTCCCGCCGCGTTCGTCATCGGCCAGCAGTTCACCCTGACGATCGCGGTGTTTCCGCTGGTGACGCTGCTCTTTCCAGATGGCCGCCTGCCGTCCGCGCGGTGGCAGTGGGCACTGGGCGGGTATCTGGCGTTCGTCATGATCCTGCCGGTCAGCAGCGCGGTCGCCGCCGCGGGCGCACAGGGCCGGCACCAGCTGCACGTCCTGGCCAATGGGCAGGCCACCGCCGCGGCCAGCCCGCCTGGCTGGGTGGCGCTGCTGTTCTTCGGCACGGTCGCGGTGGCCTGGCTCGGCGCGCTGGCGTACCAGCTGGCCAGCTGGCGGCGGGCATCTGGGGACCGGCGGCAGCAGCTCAAGTGGCTGCTCACCGGGACCGCGGTCTGCGCGGTGCTCGGCATCTGGGCGGTGGCCACCAACTCGGTTATCTGGGAGGTCGCGCTGGTCGGCGTGGCGGCGCTGCCGGTGTCCATCGGGGTGGGGATCCTGCGTTACCGGCTGTATGACATCGACCGGATCATCTCCCGGACGCTGGCTTACGCGCTGGTCACCGGGTTGCTGGTCGGCGTGTACGCGGGGCTGGTGCTGCTGGCCACGGAGGCGCTGCGGCTGTCTTCCTCAGTGTCGGTGGCGGCGGCCACGCTGGCCGCCGCGGCCCTGTTCAACCCGGTGCGGCGGCGGGTGCAGCGGGCGGTGGACCGGCGGTTCAACCGGGCCCGGTATGACGCCGACCGGACCATCGCGGCGTTCAGCGTCCGGCTCAAGGATGCCGTGGACATGGCCGCGGTCCAGGCCGACCTGGGTGAGGTGGTGCGTGACACACTGCATCCTGCCCACCTGTCGATCTGGATTCAGCCCGGTGACCGGTGAGGCGGGTGCGGCGGTCAGCCGGCCAGGGTGGGCACTCCGCAGCTGGCCGGATCCGTGGCGACCTTGACGAAGGCCCAGAGGCCGTGCTGGCTCACCGGGACTTCGTACTGGCGGTGCGCGAAGCCATGGTCGCCGTCACTGGCTGCGGCGAGCACGCGAACGTAGCTAGGGTGCCAGCCGCCCCGGGCGATGACGTCGGCCGGGCGGAGGCCGGGGTGGCCGGGCTGAGCAGGTTCGGTCACGACGGTTGCCTCCCTCGGACGCGCCGCCTCAGCCCGGGCGGATCAGGCCGGCCTGGTAGGCGAAGACGACAAGCTGGGCCCGGTCCCTGGCGCCGAGCTTGGTCATCGCCCGGCTGGCGTGGGTTTTTACTGTTGCCGGGCTGACGTAGATCTTGCGGGAGATCTCGTCGTTGGACAGCCCGGTGGCGATGAGGGCGAGCACTTCGCGCTCCCGGGGGGTCAGCTCGTCCAGATGGGGCAGGCGGCGCGGCGACCGCGTGCGCAAAGCGAACTCGGCGATGAGGCGCCTGGTGACGGCGGGGGACAGGAGCGCCTCCCCGCTGGCCACTACCCGGACCGCCCGGATCAGCTCGGCGGCGTGGGTGTCTTTGACCAGGAATCCGGCGGCGCCGGCCCGCAGGCCCTCGAAGACGTACTCGTCCAGGTCGAAGGTGGTCAGGATGACGACGTGGACCGAGGCGAGGTCCGGGCGCGCGGCGATGCGGCGGGTTGCCTCGATGCCGTCGACCCCGGGCATGCGGATGTCCATCAGCAGCACGTCCGGCGCGGACCTGGCGGCGAGCAGCATGGCCTGCTCGCCCGTCGGCGGCCTCGCCGACCACGTCGATGTCGTCCTCGGCGTCGAGCAGCGCGGCGAACCCGGCCCGGACCAGTTCCTGGTCGTCGGCCAGCGCGACGCGGATCACCGGTCACCCCCGTCCTGCGAGAGTCCGTGCAGCGGCAGCCGCGCCCGGACCGCGAAGCCGCCTCCGGGCCGGGGGCCGGCCTGGAGCGTGCCGCCGAGCGCGGCCGCCCGCTCGGTCATGCCGGCGATGCCGCTGCCCGTGCCGCGGGGCTGGCCGGGAGGGCCGGCCAGGCGGCCGCAGGGCGCCGTCGTCGTCGACTTCGACCACCAGGGCATCCTCCCCGGTAGGCGATGCGGATAGTGGCGTTCGTGCCGCCGGAGTGGCGGGCGCTGTTGGTCAGGGCCTCCTGGACGATCCGGTAGGCGGCCAGGTCGACGTCCGCCGGCAGCGGGGCCCGCTGGCCGCTTTCCTCGACGCGGACGGCCAGCCCGGCGGCGGCCGCGGTATCGGCCAGGTCGCCCAGCCGCGCCAGGCCCGGGGCCGGTGCCCGGGGAGCGCTCCTCGTCCACCGCGCGCAGCACGCCCAGCACCGAGCGCAGCTCGACCAGGGCCTGCCCGCTGACCTCGTTGATGGTGGTCAAGGCGGAGCGGGCCCGGTCGGGCTGGCGGTCCATCAGGTGCAGCGCGGTGTTGGCCTGGACGTTGATGACCGAGATGTTGTGCGCCACCACGTCGTGCAGGTCCCGCGCGATCCGCATCCGTTCCTCGCCAGCCCGGCGCGCGCAGCTCCTCTTGGCGGCTGTGCTCGAGCGCAGCCGCCCGCTGGCCCCGTGCCCGGATGACCTCGGCGACGGCCAGCAGGAACAGCAGCCCGAGCGCCAGCCCCACCGCGAACCCGGCGCTGGCGTGGCCACGGGTACCGATCAGCCAGGGCGGCCATATCGATGCGGCGTAGCCGATGACCAGGGATGCGATCGCCGCCGCCCGCTGCCTGGCCTGCACCGCGGTGAAGAACGCCACGATCAGTGCGATCCAGACCGGGCGCGCCTGGCTGGCCACCCCCGGCCAGATCGCTACGGCGAGGGTGACGGCCAGGACGCCGACCGGGTAGCGGCGGCGGGCAATCAGCGATGCGCCACCGATCGCGAGCAGGACGTAGGTCGCGATCCCGGCGGTGGCCTGGCCATGGTGCCCCGCGGACGCGTAGGTCCCGCCGACCTGGATCGCGATCACGACGAGGGCGATCGCGGCGTCAGCGGCCCAGCGCCGGGCGGCCGCGCCGCGCAGGCGCGGGCCGGGCCCATGCGGCAGGTTCACGGGCAGGTCAGGTTCGGTCATCACTACTGGGGACGGTACCCGCCGGCTTCCCGGAAGGCGTCCGCCCAGAGGCTACATATGAGCGTCCCAGCCTGCACCGGCTGGCGTATGCCCCGTGCCGCCCGCTACCGCAGGAGACGATTCGGCACGAGCCACCTGGCCGGCGACGCCGGCCGGCCAGCCGGGCACGCTGGAGAGACCCCGGCCGCCAGAGGCCAGCGGAAAGGAGGCGGCGATGGTCCCCCGGGAACATGTCATCGAGAACCCGCTCAGCGGCGAACAGATCACCATCCGCCGGACTGCCGCGGACACCGGCGGGAGCGTCCTGGAGTGGGAGCTTCTGCTCGCGCCCGGGGGACGGGTGCCCAGCAGCCATGCCCACCCCGAGCAGGAGGAAGTCTTCACCGTCCTCGCCGGGCAGATGCGGTTCCGGGTCGGCGTCCGGCGGGTGATCGCTAACCCGGGCGACACTGTGCGGATCCCGCCGGGGACCGTGCACCATTTCGCGAACGCCGGAAGCGGGCCCGCCCGGGTGGCCGTGCGGACCAGCCCGGCCCTGAGCATGCAGGAATTGCTGGAGACCGCCGCGGCGCTGGCGCAGGACCAGCATGCCGCGGCCCGCCGCCTGCCCAGGCTGAGCGACCTGGCGCTGTTCATGCGCGATTTCGACCGTGAGGTGCGTGCGCCGTACCTGCCGGCTTCGCTGGTCCGTGCCGTCCTTTCCCCGCTCGCCCGGCTGGCCAGACGGCGGGGGCTCGACTCGCGCTACCGCCAGCTGCGACAACGATGACCGGGACGAGGGTGGCCGCGGTCGAAGTCAGTCACCTGGTGAAGCGCTACCGGGGCGCCCGCTGCAACGCGGTGAACGACGTCAGCTTCGACGTGCCCGAAGGGCAGCTGTTCTGCCTGCTCGGCCCCAATGGCGCCGGGAAGACGACCACCGTATCGATCCTCACCACGACGCTGGCCCCCACCTCGGGCCGGGTCAGGATCGCCGCCCGGGACCTGGAAAGCCAGCAGGCCCAGGTCCGCAGCGAGCTCGGCGTCGTCTGCCAACAGCCCTCACTCGACCTCAACCTGACCGCCGAGGAGAACATCAGGCTCCATGCGGTGCTCTATGGGCTGTACCCGTGGCGCCCCCGCTACCGCCTGATGCCGGCTGGCTATCGCCGCGAGGTACAGGAGATGGCGAGCGTACTGGATATCTCCGGCAGTCTGGGGCGGCGCGCGCGCACCCTGTCCGGAGGCCAGCGGCGGCGGCTGGAGATCGTCCGGGCGCTCATGCACCGGCCCCGCGTGCTGTTCCTCGACGAGCCGACCGCGGGCCTTGACCCGGCGAGCAGGCGGGACCTGTGGGCCTACCTGCGCCAGGAACGGGCCAGGTCCGGCAGCACCGTAATCCTGACGACGCACTACCTGGAGGAGGCGGAGGCCGCCGACTCGGTGTGCGTACTGGCCCGGGGGAAGATCATCGAGCGTGGCCGCCCGGCCGAGGTCAAGGAGCGTCAGCTGACCCCCGAGCTCGTGCTCGACGCTACCGACCGGGCAGGCCTGCGCCGGGAGCTCGAGTCTCTGGGCGTCCAGGTCAGTCCGGGCCAGGCCGATGCGAGCCAGCCTGACGGGCCGCTTCGGGTGCCGCTGAATGGCCGCAGCGCGCAGGGCATCGTCGCGTCGGTGCGCGCAGAGCTGACCCGGTTCCAAATCGCCGAGCCGACGCTGGAGGACGCCTACCTGGTGCTGCTAGAACGGGTCGGGGCACGGGAACCGGCCGGATCATGAGCGCGCAGCCCCGCGCCGGGGCTGGCCCGCGGGCGGCCGGGCCGCCCGTGACTGGCCCGCGCCGCGAGCTGTCCGGGCTGCTGGCCATCGCTCAGCGCGACCTGACCAAGCTGCTGCGCGACCGTCCCCGGCTGGCGGTCAACCTGGCGTTTCCCGTCCTGCTCATCGGCGGCCTGGGCGCCATCCTGCAGCCCACCGTGGGGCAGGTCACTGGCCTGAGCGCGGTGACGCTCGCGTTCACCGGGGTACTTGCCGCCAGCCTGTTCCAGTCGGCGGCAGCGGGCATGATCTCGATCGTGGAGGACCGGGAGAACGACTTCTCCCGCGAACTGTTCGTGGCCCCCGTCTCCAGGCTGACCCTGGTCGGCGGGAAAATCGCGGGGGAGACTCTGGTCGCGCTGTGCCAGGGCGCCTGCATTGTCGTTTTCGCGCTGGCGTTCGGGGTCCGGATGTCGCCGTCTCAGCTTGCGCTGCTGCTAGGGCCGTGCCTGGCCTGCTGCCTGCTCGGCGGCGCTTTCGGCCTGGCCACGATCGCGGTGCTGCCGAACCAGCGCTCGGCGATGCAGATCTTCCAGTTTCTGATCATCCCTCAGTACGTCCTCGGCGGCGTCCTGGTGCCGCTGCGCGAAGTCCCGTCGTATCTGCGGGTGCTGGCGCACGCGATGCCGATGACCTATGTGGTCAACCTGACCCGCGCCGCTTATTACGCCGGGACGCCGGCCTACCGCCTGGTCGCATCAGGCAGCCCGCTGCTGGACGTGGCGGTGACCGCGATCCTGTTCGTCGTCCTGCTGACCGCGGGCGTGGCGGTGTTCGGCTACCGGGAGCGCACCCGCTGATCAGGCGTCTTCCAGAACGCGCGCGAAGGCCCGCAGGTAACTGGGGTCACCGCGAAGATCGCGCAGCAGCCAGTATTCCGCCCCCCAGAACAAGTACGCATCCAAGACGAAGGCTTTCCCCTCAGCCCAGCGCATGGACTGGTTGTAGTTCCTGATCAGGTCCTCGGGCCGGCAGCTGTACATGGCCCGGCCGGCCGGGCTGGGCGGGGTGGTGACGGCCTCCCAGGGCTCAGCCTGTCCCTCGGCGATCATCAGCCGTCGGCCAGCCGCGGCGACGCCGTCCAGCAGCTGTTCCCGCCAGTGCTGCTGCCACGGCGTCCGGCTGCCGTCCAGGTACAGGGCCAGCGGGCCGGCGCTGGCCAGTGCGTGCCTCGGGTAGAAGTCAATGCCGACGATGTCGGCCAGGCGCTGCGCCACCGCCAGCGAATCGCCTTGGTCCCTGGTGCGCCACCATTGCTGCAGCGCTACCGGTGTGGAAGTCGCCAGGAAGCCGTTCATCATGACCGGCCGGCCGGGATCCGCGGTCCGGACCGCTTCGACCTCGCGGCGGACGAACGCCTCGGCCAGCCGCCAGGAGTGCTCCATGCCGAGCGGATCGGCGGCCTCGTGCTCGACCTGCCAGGCGATGATGCAGTCACGTTGCCGGTACCGCTCGATGACCCGATGCACAACCGCAATAGCGCCGTCCAGCAGGGCCTGCCGCTCATCCGGCCGGACCAGGGAGCCTTCGCGCAGCGGCTGGCCCAGGTGATGCCCCGGCACGAAGAACTCGGGATAGCCGAAGGTCTTTACCGCGCCGAGGCACATGATGACCTGCTTGCCCGCCCGCTCCGCTGCGTCCAGCTGGCGGTCCAGCTCACCGGGCTGGAAGTCGCCATGGTTTGGCTCCAGCCGGTTCCAGTAAGCGCCCATCCGCATCACCTGGAACGGGTAGGCCAGCAGTGCCTGCAGCGCAGCGTCCGGGTCCAGCCCGAGCGCCGCCGCCTGCAGCGGCCGGAAGCTGATCCCCAGCTGCGCCGCGCCGCGCGGCTGCACCGGCAGCTGCCGCCACCGCTCGGTGAGCGGCTGTGCGGCCCGCCTCAGCCGCAGCTCGGTCAGAGCCCGGCGCACGAGACCGCTCGCGTGGCCGTGGCGCTGGCCGGTATCAGGTCGGCGATCAGCCTGGCAGTATGCCCCGCGGCGTCAGGCCGGGCCAGGCGCGCAGACGCCGCGCGCATCGCGTCGATGGCGTCGCGGTCCCGGCGAAGTCGGCCAATCTCGGCAACGAGTCGCCGCACGTCCGGCACCCGAAGCCCGGCACCCGCGCCGGTCACGATCTCACAATTGCCCTTCTCCTGACCCGGGATGTGCGCGGTCAGCAGCAGCGGTGTACCGCAGCAGGCGGCCTCCGCGATGGTTCCCGGCCCGGCTTTGGTGACGACCAGGTCGCAGCACCGTAGCCAATCGCTCATGTTGTTGACGAAGCCAGTCACCGTCAGCCGGCCGCCGGATCGCAGCGCCAGCCGGTCGAGCCGGCGCTTGAGCGCAGTGTTGCGCCCGCGCACCACGACCACGTGCACGTCGGAGAACTGCCGCAGGATCGCGGCGGCCCGGCGGGCCATGCCGCCGCTGCCCTCGCCGCCGCCGGTCAGCAGGATGATGAGCCCGCTTTCGGCTAGCCCCAGCGACCGCCGGAGGCGCGCACGCTGGGCCGCCGGCAGCGGGCCGCGGTGGAACTCGCAGCTAACCGGCAGGCCGGCCACCGCCCAGGCACCGCGTGCGGGCTTCCCAGGCCGGGAGGGCCCGGTGTCACCACCAGCCGGGCCATACCGGGCGGTAATGGCAGACGGCGCGATGATCAGGTCAGCGTCGGCGTACGGCCAGGCCGCGTGCATGGCGGCTAGGTCGGTGATGACGGTCACCACGGGCGCCAGTGGTGCGGCCTGATCCCGCGCCCAGACTGCGGCCATGCCGGTGAGCGGATGAAACGACACGATCGCCGCGGGCTGGTGCGCCCTGGCCGCACCGGCTGCCACCCGGTCGGCGGGCCGCAGCAGGGTGCGCCGCAGCAGCCACATAGCCGGGCGTGCGTTGGTGGCGTAATAGGCGGCGCCCCATAGGCACGGGGCCAGCCGGACCGCGGGGCCGTACAGCCGGGTGACCCAGCGCAGCAGCCGGGCCGAGCCAGGGCCGCTCAGGGGATCGCACAGCACCGGAGCGAACCGGCCGGGGTACGCCAGCTCCAGGGACTCGCCGACCGCCAGCGCCGCATTCCTGTGCCCACCGCCGGTGTCAGCCATCAGGAAGAGCACCGGCAGCGGCGCGGTGGCCGAGCCGCCGGCCTGCTTAGTTCCAGGCATGAGCCCATCGTGCCGGCCGAGCGCGCAGCCCGTCGTCAGCCCGGCGGCTACCTTCGCCTCAACGTGCGGCCAACACCGGCGACCGCCTTCTACTGCGCTCGTGGCAGGCCGTCCCCCCGTAGCACGTCGCATCTGCGCGGTCAGGCCGACGGCCGGCCAGGGGATCCGAGGAGGTAAAGACTGATGCCGTAACACAGCAACGCCACTCCGGTCAGGATGGCCATGGTCATCGATGCCGATGGGTGGCTCTTGTTGACGAAGGCAGCTCCCTGCGCGGCGGCGCCAACGAGGGCGAGCAGGCCGATCACCGAGGTTACGATCACGCCACCGTGACGGGCTCTGATGGCCTGGACGACCAAGCCGGCGGCGGCCAGGATAAGCAGCAGCCCGAGCACGATGTGCACCGTCAACGCGCCCGGCCCGTTCGATATCGCCGTCCCGATGCTGTGTTCGCGATCGGCGGCCGGAACGGTGACATAGAGGTTGACCCCGATGCCGATCCCGTACTGGACGAGCAGCAGGACCAGCGCGGCAAGGCTCGCGCGGCGAAGCCCCGCCGTCCGGCCTGTACTGGCCCGCCGGCCCGATGCGCCTGGGTGGGTTGTGCCCGCGTGGAGTGTCATTTGCCCGCCTGTTCGCTAGATGTCAGTGCGTTCCCGGTAGCGGCAGTCCCCTTATCGTGGCGGCCGGCCGCCGGGGTGTCGTCGGCCAGCGGATGATGTCCCGTCGGCCAGAAGATGACTCCGGCGGCCGGCCGATACGACGATCGTGGTAGCCCGCCCGCGGCGAGACCGTCACCGGCTTGGCGGCTGCTGCCGGAGATCGGCCCGCAGGCGCTGGCTGCGCGCGGCGAGCGCGGCGGACAGGTCGTCGCGCAGCCGCGGCTCGTCCAGGGCGGCGAGACTTTCCAGCTTGTGCACCCGCTCGTCATGCCCGATCTGGCGGAACAGGTCGGCGAGCGATCCGTGGTGACCGTAGCCGGCCTGGAACGACCCATCGTAGGGCTGGGCCTCCCACTCGGGATGCTCGGTGACGAACAGCATGTAATCGTGCTCGGCGTGATCCTCGAACGCGGCGTTGAGCCGGTAGCTCGCGGCCGGCCAGCATACGTACAGCAGCCACGACAGCTGGTAGTAGCCGACGGCCATCAGCCACGGCAGCAGCCGGAACCGCAGGAATGGCCGGGCGACCCCCTGGCGCTGCGCCAGCTCCTCCAGGATCAGCAGGTGATACTGCTCGTTGTCCTGCTGGGCACGGGTCTCCACGACCCGCTCGAAGATCCGCCCGGCCAACCGCAGCCGCGGGTGCATCCGGGTCAGCGCGCCGTAGGCGGCGCGTTCCCACGCTTGGTAGGGCACCCGGGCCACGATCTCCAGCACAACAAACTTCCGCAACGTCCGCGGCCGGCCGTAGATCACATCCACCATCCAGAACAGCAGCCGCGCCGGGATGCTGTAGCCGAACCGGGGTGTGCGCAGCGTCTCGACTTGGGCCCTGCGCAGGCTGGCGCCGGACAGCTTGGGCGGGCCAGGCGGGCTCGCCGGCGAACCGGGGCGTGCTGCCGGGGCGATAAGGACGGACATCGGAGTGTTCCCTTCAACGTCGAAGACGGGTCTGCCAGACGGCCTTCCTGCTCGGCCTGCCAGCAAGATCCAGCCTCGCCGCCCCGGCGCCTGGCGTCGTCAGGCTGCGGGACACTCTTCGCTGCGCGGACTGGCGCAGCCGAGGAGCCCTCGGATACTCCCAGCGCGGCAACCTGAGCCGCCATCAGCTAATCCCGGGGACCACCCCGTCCGGGCGGCGCTACCCCACCGGTCCGGCCAGGTATCCGGGATGACTCAGCCCGGAGCTAAGTCGTGCATCCCGGAGGGCTCGAGGAGGCCGCGTGGGCCGGTCACATCGAACTGGTCCACGCCGCCGGGGCCGGGCCCACGGAAGCCGGCTCGCGGCGCAGCAGCAGCATTGCGGCGTCGTCGTCCAGCGCGTGGCCGACGTGCCGGAGCACGTCCTGCTGCAGCTGGTCGAGGACCGCCTCCGGCTCCTGGCCGCCGGTGAGCGCCTGGTGCTCGGACAGCGGGTAGAAGTCACCCGCGATGTTCCGCGCCTCGCTGACCCCGTCGGTGTAGAACAGCAGCTGGTCGCCCGGGCCGAACGGGAGCGTGGTCACGTCGCGCGGGAACTCGGCCAGGTGGGACAGGCCAAGCGGCAGGCCCGGCATGGCCGGCTCGACGAACCGGCCGGTCCCGCCCGCGAACAGCAGCGGCGGCGGGTGACCGCAGCTCAGCAGCTGGATCTTGGACCCGTCCGAGCTGACCTCGGCCAGCACCGCGGTCACGAACTGCTCGGCGGTGAGCTGGCGGGACAGGCTCAGCTCGATCCGCTCCGCGATCACGGTCAGGTCGGCCGCGTCATGCGCGCTCTCCCGGAACGCGCCGAGCACGGCCGCCGCCGTTTTCACCGCGATCAGCCCCTTGCCCTGGACGTCGCCGATGATGAGCCGGCAGCCGTCCAGCGCCGGTACCACCTCGTACAGGTCGCCGCCGATCTGCGCGTGCGACGTGGCCGACATGTACCGCACCGCGAGCCGGACCGAGCTCACCTCGTCCGGAATCGGACCCAGCACGACCTGCTGGGCGACCTCGGCGATCGCCCGCACCTCGGCCAGTTCCCGGGCCCGGCGGGCACGCAGCGTGCTGGCCATCACCGCGGCCACCGTGACCCCGGCCACGGTGGCCGAGTCGAGGGCGTAGTTCTCCCACGAGCCGATCATCTGGTACGCGGCCATCAGCGCGCACAGCGCGAACGCCACCGTGCCGGCCACCACCGTCTTACGCACGCCGCCGGATACGGCCGCGAACGCCGGGCCCAGCGCCAGCAACGGCAGCAGTTCCGAGCCCTTGTCGACCCAGATCGCGGCGATGGCCACGCCGGCCATGATCACAAAGGGCAGCGCGTCCAGTGCGTACTGGCGGGCCGACCGCAACGGCGGTTCCGGACCAGCACTAACCCGCGGGACATGACCCGGCGCGCGATCCCGGCCGGCCCTGCCCCGCCTACCCCGAAAATCTCCCTGCGCTCCGAACAAAACCCCAGATCCCCGAAAGCGACAGTCCCCGTATCTGCCGCCTGATCCCCCGGGCCAGGTCGGCGAAAGCAACCGAAATGCTATCAGCAGTCACAGCCCGTTTCTGCTAATCCACATCATTCGGTCGTCTCGGGCACCCACCTGGCCCCCCGGCCAGCACGCCGACCCGAGCCGGGCAACTGCCGTCTTGACGGCCCCCTCCCGGGGTGCCTGAATGAAGGCAGCTTCCAACGCTATCCACCACATTCGCTCAGATTCGGTCAGTCATGGCCAGGCAGTAACTCCTGGAAGGAAACAGGCATGAACAGGATCTCGCCCGCCGGGTTACGGCATGCTCTCGCGCTGGCCACCACGGCGCTGCTCGGCTTGGCCTGGCTGGTCGCGATGCCGGTCTCGCCGGCCGCCGCGGCCACGACGATCACGGTCAACGGCACCAGCGCGGGCCGCACGTTCGGCGGTATCGGGGCGATCAGCGGAGGCGGCGGGAACAGCCGGCTGCTGACCGACTATCCGGCCGCCCAGCAGCAGCAGATCCTGGACTACCTGTTCGAGCCGGGCTACGGCGCGGACCTGCAGATCCTCAAGGTGGAGATCGGCGGGGACACCAACTCCACGGACGGCTCGGAATCCAGCATCGAGCACGCCTCGGGCAGCATCAACTGCAACAACGGCTACGAGTGGTGGCTGATGGAGCAGGCCAAGGCGCTGAACCCGAACATCAAGCTGTACGGGCTGGCCTGGGGGGCACCGGGCTGGCTGGGCTCGTTCTTCTCCACGGCCACGATCAACTACCTGGTCAGCTGGCTCAACTGTGCCGCATCGCACAACCTGACCATCAACTATCTCGGCGGCTGGAACGAGCGCGGCTACAACATCTCCTGGTATGAGCAGCTGCGCTCGACGCTGAACGCGGACGGCTACTCCAGCGTGCAGATCGTCGGCGCGGACAGCGACTGGAGCATCGCCACCGAAATCGCGGGCAACTCCACGTTCGCCAACGCCGTCTCGATCATCGGGGTGCACTACCCGTGCGCCGGCGGCGACGGCGGCAGCGCCGGCACCTGCCCGGCCAACTCGACGGCCGAGGGCACCGGCAAGCCGTTGTGGGCCAGTGAGAACGGGTCGCAGGACCTGAACACGGGTGCTCCCGCGCTGATCCGCTCGATCACCCGCGGCTACGTGGACGCCGACCTCACCGGGTACATCAACTGGCCGGTGATCGCCGCCATCTACCCCAACCTTCCGTACAACACGGACGGGCTGGTCCTGGCCAGCCAGCCGTGGTCCGGCGCGTACCGCGTCGGCGAGAGCCTGTGGGCCACCGCGCAGGTCACCCAGTTCACCGCGCCGGGCTGGCAGTTCCTCAACTCCGGTTCCGGGTACCTGGGCGGCAGCGAGTCCAACGGCAGCTATGTGACGCTCAAGTCGGCCGATGGCACCGACTACTCCACGATCATCGAGAGCACCACGGCCACGGCCGCGCAGACGGTCACCGTCAACGTGTCCGGCGGCCTGTCCACCGGCACCGTGCACGTGTGGGCGACCGACGTGAACACGCCGGGGTCCGGGCCGCAGTTCGCCCAGCAGGCCAGCATCACCCCGTCGAACGGCAGCTACTCACTCACCGTGCAGCCGGGCTACATCTACACGCTGACCACCACCAGCGGGCAGGGCAAGGGCACCGCGGCCAGCCCGGCGCAGAGCACGCTGAGCCTGCCCTACTCGGACTCGTTCGACAGCGACACCGTGGGCCAGCAGCCCAGGTACCTGTCCCAGATGCAAGGCGCGTTCGAAGTTGAGCCGTGCGCAGGCGGCCGGTCCGGCCAATGTGTCCAGCAACAAGCTGGCGCTGCGCCAATCGAATGGGATAACAATGCCACCCCCTACACGATCGGGGGCAATCTGAGCTGGGCTAACTACACGGTTTCCGCGGACGCCCTGATGTCTTCGGCGGGCGCGGTGCAGCTCCTCGGCCGCGCCGGCGCCCAGGACGCGTTCAGCCCGGCAAATATTAACGACTACTACCTGCAGCTGGGCAGCACTGGTGCGTGGTCGATCGTGCGGAACAGCAAGAGCGGCGGGCTGACCACGCTGGCCAGCGGCTCGGTCACCGCGCCCGGCACCGGGACGTGGCAGCACCTGGCGCTGACGTTCAACGGCCATTCGATCTCGGCGGCGATCAACGGGACGACGGTGGGCACGGTCACCGACTCGTCGTATGCGTCGGGCATGGTCGGCCTGGGGACCTCGGGCTACCAGACCGATCAGTTCGACAACCTGTCGGTCACCCTGGTCGGCTCGGCCACCCCCAGCGGGCCGATCGTCGCGGGCGACGACACCGCCGACTGCGTGGACGCCAACGGCGGGTCGAGCGCCAACGGCACCAAGATCCAGATGTGGGCGTGCAACGGCAACGCCAGTTCGCAGACCTGGACCATGGCCAGCAACGGCACCGTGCAGATCAACGGCAGCTGCCTGGACATCACCAACGCCAGCTACACCAACGGAACCCTGATCGAGGAGTGGGCCTGCAACGGCGGGGCCAACCAGAAGTGGCTGGCGGTGAACGGCGAGCTGGTGAACCCGGCGTCCGGTATGTGCCTCGACGACCCGGGCTTCAGCACGACGGAGGGCACTCAGCTGGACCTGTGGGCCTGCAACGGCGGATCCAACCAGCAGTGGTCGGTGCCCTGAGGTCAGCTCTGGGTGGCCTGCACCACGTCGGTGATCGCGTTGTACTCCTCGTTGCTGAGCTGCAGCCCGGCCGCCGCGATGTTCTGCGCCACATGGTCGGCCGACCCGGAGCCGGGGATCGGCAGCATCACCGGCGACCGGGCCAGCAGCCAGGCCAGCGCGACCTGCCGCTGGCTGACCCCGTGCCGCTCGGCCGCGGTGACTACCGGCACGAGCTGCTCGGTGCCCTGGATCGGTGCCCACGGCAGGAACGCCAGGTCCTCCTGGCTGCACAGGTTGACCATGGGCTCAGAGACCCGGTCGTTGACGTTGTACCGGTTCTGCACGGACACCATCGGGGCGATCCGCTCGGCTTCGCGGAGCTGGTCTTCGCGCACATTGGAGATCCCGATATGCCGGATCTTCCCCTCGGCCTTCAGCTCGGCCAGCGCGCCGATCGAGTCGGCGATCGGCACCTGCGGGTCGGGCCGGTGGAACTGGTACAGCGGGATCTGCTCCAGCCGGAGCCGGCGCAGGCTGCCCTCGCAGACCTCACGCAGGTGCTCCGGGCGCCCGTCCGCGGGCCACTGCCCCGGGCCGGGCCGGACCAGGCCGCCCTTGGTCGCGATGACCAGGCCGTCCGGGTAGGGGTACAGCGTCTCCGCGATGAGGATCTCGCTGACCTCCGGGCCGTAGGAGTCGGCCGTGTCGATGAAGTTGACCCCCAGCTCGACGGCCTTGCGCAGCGCTGCCCTGGCCTGCTCGCGGTCGGTGGGCTCACCCCAGATGCCAGGGCCGGTGATCCGCATCGCGCCGAAGCCCATCCGGTTGACGGTCAGGTCGCCGCCGATGTCGATGGTCCCAGCCGCGTCGGCCGTCGGTTGGCTCGCCATAGAAACCTCCTCGCACGGGATTCCAGCCTTTCAGCCCGGGCCGGGCGCTGCACAGCGGGGTGGGGGTATCCGCGCTCTACCGGGCCGCCACGGCCAGCGTGATCTCCAGCCCGGCGTCGCTAGAAATCCCCGTGGTTGAGATCCCCGTGGTTGAGATCCCCGTGGTTGAGATCCCCGTGGTTGAAATCAAGGTGCCGTGCGGGTGCGCGGTGGCCGTCCCGCCGGTCACCGGCCCGACGGCATGGATGCCGGCCAGCAGCACCTGCCAGCGGCCCGGCATCACCCCGCCGGCCGCGGCCACCTTGATGACCGGCCCGGTGCGGGACACGGTGAACGCCAGCGGCTCATGCCGCGGGTCGGCGACCGGGATCCGGGTGGTCCGGCTGGCTCCGTCGGCCAGCTGGTACACGTGCAGCGTGACGCCGTCGGCGTAGTCGTAGTCGGGCCGGTCCTCGACCGCGCCGACCGGGATCACCGCGCCCGGCCGGGCCAGCAGCGGGACGCTCATGAACGCCGTGCTGCTCCCGGTGCCAGCGCGGCCCGGTCACCTCGACTCGCCGGTCAGCACGTGCGTCCAGGTGCCGTCCGGCACGTAGTAGTCGACATCGCCGTCCGCCCGTGAACACCGGCGCCACCAGCAGATCGTCACCGAGCATGTACTGGCGTTCCAGGTGCGTGCACGCCGGATCGTCGGGGAACTCCAGCACCATGGCGCGCATCACCGGCACGCCCTCGGTCGTGCGCCTGCACGCGCGGCGCGGTACAGGTACGGCATCAGCCGCGCCTTGAGCTTGGTGAACATGCGCAGCACGTCGCACCGCTTCCTCGTCGAGCAGCCACGGCACCCGGTACGACGTCGTTGCCGTGCAGGCGGCTGTGCGAGGACAGCAGGCCGAACGCGATCCACCGCTTGAACAGGGCCGGGTCCGGGGTGCCCTCGAAGCCGCCGATGTCGTGGCTCCAGTAGCCGAAGCCCGACATGCCCAGCGACAGCCCGCCGCGCAGGTTCTCGGCCATCGCCTCGAACGTCGACTCGCAGTCGCCGCCCCAGTGCACCGGGAACTGCTGTGACCCGGCCGTCGCCGAGCGGGCGAAGACGCATCGCCTCGCCCTCGCCGCGCTGCTTGCGCAGCAGCTCGAAGACGGTCCGGTTGTAGCAGCTAGGTGTAGTAGTTGTGCATCCGCTCCGGGTCGGAGCCGTCGGCGTAGACGACGTCGATCGGGATGCGCTCGCCGAAGTCGGTCTTGAAGCAGTCGACCCCCGCGTCCAGCAGCGCGCTGCAGCTTGCCCGCGTACCAGTCGCGGCGCCTCGGGATTGGTGAAGTCGACCACCGCCATGCCCGGCCTGCCAGCGGTCCCACTGCCACACGTCGCCGCCGGGCCGCTGCAGCAGGTAGCCCTTGGCCTGCGCCCTCGCGCGAACAGCGGCGACCGCTGCGCGATGTACGGGTTGATCCAGACGCAGATGCTGCAGCCCGCGCGCCTTGCAGCCGGGCCAGCATCGCCGCGCGGGTCGGGGAACGTCGCGCGGAGTCCCACTCGAAGTCGCACCAGTTGAACTCGCGCATCCAGAACGTAGTCGAAGTGGAACACGCTGCAGCGGCAGGTCCCGCTCGGCCATCCCGTCGATGAAGCTGCGTCGACCGTCGCCTCGTCGTAGGAGGTGGTGAACGACGTGGACAGCCACAGCCCGAACGACCAGGCGGGCAGCCGCGCCGGGCGGCCGGTCAGCGCGGTGTACTTGCGCAGGATCTCCTTGGGCGTCGGGCCGTAGATCACGAAGTACTCGCAGCGCCTCGCCCTCGCACGCTGAACTGCACCCGCGGAGACGGCCTCCGAGGCCGACCTCGAAGGACACCCGGCCCGGGTCGTTCACGAACACCCCGTAGCCGCGCGTTGGTCAGGTAGAACGGCACGTTCTTGTACGCCTGCTCGCTGGACGGTGCCGCCGTCCGCGTTCCAGATGTCCACCGACTGGCCGTTCTTCACCAGCGGCGCCGAAGCGCTCGCCGAGCCCGTAGACGAAGTCGTGCACACCCAGGTCAAGCTGTTCGCGGATGAAGTGGCGGCCCTCGTCGGTGCCGATCAGCGCGGTGCCCTTGGCTGGGCTGCCGGTCAGCCGCTGGCCGCCGGCCGTGAAGTCCACCGACCACGGGCCGTCCCGGCTGATCACCGCGGACAGCGCGCCCGAGGTGAACGTGGCCGCCTGCTCGTCGCAGCGGGTGGTGGGCTCGGCCGTCTCGCCCGCCGCGCCGGGCAGCAACTGGAACTGCGGCTGCCGCGGGGTGCCGCCCGCGAAGTGGATGATCTCCACGCCGATGACGTCGGGCATGGGCGCGGTGAGGGACAGCGTGACGGCGGGGCCGGTGAGCAGGTCGCCCCGGTGCCGGATGCGTCTCGTCGGCGCGTAGACCAGCAGCGAGCCCGGGCCGGCCGTGGCGTCGAGGACCTCGGCCGGGTGGCTGGCGTGCACACCGGCCTGCATCAGCCAGAAACCGTCACTGAACTTCATCGAGCGGATCTGCCTTTCGGTAGGTGACCGGGTGCTGAGCCAGAGGATTGTCGAAGCGCTTCAACACTGGCGCTGTGCATGGCGGCCTCCGGCCTCTGGCAGGTAGTTAGCGGCCCGGTTCTGGGGTGCGGGCGCCACGGGTGCTGGCCCGTACGGCCCGGGCCGGTACGGTGCTGGCCGGTACGGTGCTGGCCGGTACGGTGCTGGCCCGTACGGTCAGCCGCGGCGGCAGCAGGGTGGCCCGCGGCACCGGCTCCCCGGCCAGCTTGGCCATCAGCAGCGCGACCGCCCGGGCGCCGACCTCGCCGGCCGGGATGGCGATCGAGGTGAGCGAGGGAGTTGCCTGTTCGGCCAGGTCATCCGGGCAGATGGCGAGGACGGACAGGTCGTCGCCGATCCGCCAGCCCGCGGCCCGCAGGCTGTCCAGCAGCGGGGCCAGCGCGGACTCGTTGTGCACCACCACGCCGTCCAGGCCGGGCCGCTGCTGCAGCAGCTTGCGCACGGTGGCCCGGACCGCGCCGGGCGCCGGGTCGCATGGCCAGGTGACCGGGCGCAGGCCGTGGCCGCGGGCGGCCCGCTCGAAGCCGGCCTGGGTGCGCTGGGCGAAACTGGTGCCCCGCTGGTACACCTCGGGCGGCGCGCCGATCAGCGCCACCTCCCGGCAGCCCACCTCGGCCAGGTGCTGTGCCGAGGCCTTCCCGGCCGCCTCGAAATCCAGGTCGATGCAGGTCAGGTCGGCCGAGTCGGCGGGCAGCCCGATCAGCACCGCGGGCAGCCGCAGCGAGCGGAGCACCGGCAGCCGGGTGTCCCAGGTCTCCACGTCCATCACGATGATCGCGTCCACCAGGGCGGAGCCGGACACCCGCTGCAGGCCCTCGACCCCCTCGTCCTGGGTGAGCAGCAGCACGTCGTGGTCGTGGCCGCGGGCCGTGGTCACCACCGAGACCACGAACTGCATCAGCACCGGCACGTAGATGCCGGAGCGCAGCGGGACGACCAGCGCGATCACGTTGGACCGGCTGCTGGCCAGCGCGCGGCGCCCGCGTGCGGGCGGTAGCCGAGGGTGGCGATGCTGGCCAGCACCCGGCGCCGGGTCTGCTCCGAGATCGAGCGCTTGCCGCTGAGCACGTAGGACACGGTGCTTGGCGAGACGTCCGCGTGCCGTGCGACGTCAGAGATCTTGACCAAGACCACGTCCGTGGTTTCGAAGCGCTTCGATGCCCAGGATGCTAAACCCGCGCGCCGCCCCGCACAACACCCTCTTACCGAACGCCAGTGCCTGCCCACTGCCGTGCCATGCTGCCCAGCCGCCGGCGGCTGGCCAGGCCGCTGGCCGGCCGCTGGCTGGGCGGCTGGCCGTCAGCCGCGGGCCAGCTCCTCGAGCCTGGTGTGCAGCTGCGGCACGTAGTGCTCGGACTCCGGTTTCATCAGCACGCTGCGCAGGATGCGGGCCCCGGCCGCGTCCGCGGTGATCGCGGGGTGGCGGGCGCCGAACGCCACCGCGTCGGCCCGCAGCGTGCTGACGAAGACCGGGTCCGGGCCGGCCATGCCCGCCTGCAGGATGCGCGCCGAGGCCTGGTCGATGTGCCCCAGCGTGGCCGGCTCGGTGACCGGGAAGTAGCTCACGATGTCCAGCTCGGGTGCCTGGTAGAGGTCCAGCACCGCCGACTCGGCGAGCAGCGCCGCCCAGTCCAGCGCGGCCCGGCGGCCCGCCGCCAGGACCCGGCCGAGCCCGTCCGGGGTCGGCGGCAGCAGCCGGAACGTGAGCCACAGGGCCGCGGCCGCCGCCCCGGCCCGGGAGCACTCCAGGCTGATCTCGCCCAGGTGCAGCTCGTCGGAGGTGAAGTAGGTGTACGGGGAGTCGTGCAGGTAGAACCGCCCCACGCTGGGGTCGCGGAACAGCACCGCGCCGCAGCCGTAGGGCTGCAGCCCGTGCTTGTGCGGGTCGACCACCACCGAGTCGCACTGGGCGATGGCCCGCCACGGCGCCGCGGGCAGCCCGGCCCGGCCGTCCGCCCCGGCCAGCAGGGTGAAGAAGCCGCCGTAGGCGGCATCCACGTGGATCCGGACCTGGTACCGGTCGCGCAGCGGCAGGACCGCGTCGATCGGGTCCACCGCGCCCAGCCCGGTGCTGCCCGCGGTGAGCACCACGGTGCCGGCCCGGCCGGTGCGCAGCAGGTCCTCCAGCGCGTCCAGGTCCATCCGGCCCCGTGCGTCGGTGCGTACCGGGTATCCCTCGATGCCCAGCAGGTGGCACATCCGGCTGTGCGTGTAGTGCGCGTCGGCGCTGAACGCGACGCCCCGGCCCGGGTGCAGTTCCCGGGCCACGAACAGTGCTTCCAGGTTGGCCATGGTGCCGCTGGTGGTCAGGTGGCCCAGGTGGCTGTCCAGCCCGAACATGGTGGCCAGCTGGGCGGTCACCTCCCGTTCCATCCGTGCCGTGGCCGGGCCGCCGTCCAGCGCGTGGTTGTTCGGGTTGATCAGCATCGCGGTCAGGTAACCGGCCACCGCGGCCGGGTGCGGCGGCTTCAGCATCTGGCCCGCGTACCGCGGGTGGAAGAACGGGTAGTTGTCCGTCAGCCGCCCGGTGAGCTCACCGAACGCCGCGGCGAACCGCTCATCGCTGACCCGCAGCGACGGGTGCGGCTGGAATGAGCCGAAGCTGTCCGACCAGTCATCGATGGCGCATACCGCCTCGCCGAGCCAGTGAGCAAGATCCACGGTCGACAGCGTAGGGGCCGGCCGCGGTCAGCAGCGTGGTCAGTGCATCCTGACCTGGGCACGCGGGGCCAGCAGCCGGCTGGCCCCGCCCGGCCTGGCTTGGCTTAGCCCGGCTCAGTCCAGGCCGTCGCCGTGTTCCAGGATCTCCGCCGCGCCGCGGACCACGCAGCGCAGCGGATCGTCCACCACCACGACCGGGATGTCGGTGGCCGCCTCGATCCGGCTGGCCAGCCCGGGCAGCAGCGCGCCGCCGCCGGCCAGCCTGATCTTGCCGCGCACCACGTCCTCGGCCAGGTTCGGCGGGATGTCGGAGAGCATCTCGTGCACGCAGTCCACCATCGCGGTGACGATGTGCTCCAGCGCCCGGGCCACCAGGCGGCCCGGTATGTGCTCGACCCGGGGCGTGCGCCGCGCGGCGTCCACCCCGACCGCTTCCATCCACCCGGTGCCGTCCTCGGCGATGCCGAGCGTGGTCTTCAGGCTGCGCGCCGCGTTGCGGCCCAGCAGCAGCCCCAGTTCGGCCTTGACGGCGGCCACGATGGCGTCGTCCATCGCGTTGCCGCCCATCCGCAGCGACTCGGCCCGGACGATCTGGCCGCCTGCCACCACCGCCGCCTCGGTGGTCCCGCCGCCCACGTCCACGATGAATACGCCGGCCCCGGCGGCCAGGTCGAACCCGGCGCCCGCGGCCGCCGCCACCGGCTCGTCGACCAGCTGGACCGTGCACCGCGGCCGGACCCCGCCCAGCGCGGCCACCAGCGACCGGCGTTCCACCCAGGTGGCGCCGCCGGGCACGCAGATCACCGCCGACGTGCGCAGCAGCCCGCGGCGCACCTTGGCCCGGCGCAGGAAGCCCTGCAGCATGGCCGAGGCCGCCTGCAGGTCGGCGACCACCCCGTTGCGCAGCGGATGGACCACCTCGACGTTCTGCGGCTCCTTGCCGGCCAGCGCGTCCGCGGCCAGGCCGACGGCCGCGACGCGCCCATTGGCCCGGTCGATCGCGATGGCCGACGGTTCATCAATGATGAGGCCGCGGCCGGCCACGCTGACCAATGTGTTGACCGTGCCCAGGTCAATCGCTACCCCAGACCGCAACCGCATGGATCCGCCCTTGCCCGGAAAGCCAGAAGAAACCGCTAGTTTCCCCCAGTATTGTGGCCCCTGGCCACCTGCGGGTGAGATGGCGGCCGACTCGCCGGGTTCAGGTATGCCGAAAACCCCAGTTGAGGACCCTGGTGGCGTCGGCGAAGGCGGCCGTATCCACGCTGCGGGAGCTGTGCAGCACGACGCCGATCAGCAGCACCCCGTGGCGTTGTGCGGCGAACAGCAGGCAGTATCCGGCGCCCAGCGTGTTGCCGGTCTTGATACCGATCGCGCCCGGGTAGCTCGTCAGCAGCGTGTTGGTGTTCCGCCATTTGTAGGCGTGGTGCCGTACGTTTCCAGCCAGCTGGTAGCTGCGCTGGTCCACAAGGTTGCGGACCGCCTGGTACTTCATCGCCGCCACCCCGAGGGTGATCAGGTCGGCGGGCGTGGAGTAGGTGGTGTACTCGGTGGGGTAGGGCAGCCCGTCGAAGTTGGCGAAGTGCGTGTGTGTCATGCCGAGCGCCGTTGCCTCGGTGTTCATCTTGGCGATGAACTTGGCCAGCCCGGGGCCATAGGCCTTGGCCAGCGTGTAGGCGGCATCAGCGCCCGACGGCAGCAGCAGGGCCGCCAGCAGTTCCCGGGCGGTCAGCCAGTCGCCCGGGTACAGCCCGGCGTTGCTGGCGTCGTACTTCGTCACGTAGCCGACCACCCCGGCGGGCACCTTGATCCGCTGGGTCAGGTCGCCGCCCTGCAGCACCAGCAGCGCGGTCATCACCTTGGTGATGCTGGCCATCGGGCGCTCGGTGTTGAGCTGGCGGCTCCACAGCATCGTGCCGGTGCTGGCGTCTTCCAGTGCGGCCCCCTTGGCCAGCACGCCGCCCGGGTAGTGCGCGGCCGCGTCGGCCGGGGCCGCCGCGGTCAGCGAGGCCAGGGCCAGCCCCAGGGTTGCGACCAGGGCGCTCAGGCGGGCAGGCAGGGGCATGACACTCCCGTCGCTCAGTGACAACCACCTGCAGCCTGACAGCAACCCTCCGCGACGGCAAGCGGAACCCAAAGCGATCTCGTCCCAGGCCGTGCGTCCAGGCTGATGATCAAACGATTACTGCTGCCCCAGCGACACCAAACGTTTGATCATCAGCACTGGCCTGATCCGGCTAGCGGCGGATGGCGTGGCGGGTGCGGTAGGCGGCCACGTTGGTCCGGTTCGCGCAGGCCGTGCCGCAGAACCGGCGGGACCGGTTCTTGGACAGGTCCACATGCACGCCGTTGCAGTCCGCCGCGGCGCACCGGCGCAGCCGGTCCAGCTGCTTGGTCCGGATCACGTCGGTGAAGGCCATCGCCGCCTCGACCGCCATCCGGTCGGCCAGCGGGGCCTCGCGCGGCGTGGCGTGCAGGTGATAATCCCAGCCGTCGTGCTTGACCAGCTGGGGGAGCGCATTCGCCTCCCGGAGCAGCGCGTTGACCAGCTGCACCGCGCCGTCTTCGGGTAGTTCCCAGAGCTGGGCCAGCCGGGGCCGCAGCCGCCGGACCGCGTCGAGTTCGGCCTGGTAATGGGTGCGTGAGCCGGTCCACCGCCACTCCGCGACGAACCGGTCCAGGGCCGCCAGGTCAGGCAGCTCCTCGACGTCGATACCGGTGTTGACCAGCGCCGCGGCCGCGGTCAGCGCCACCTCGGTGTCATGGGCAAAAATCACTTTGACTACTTTCAGCTGGCCCGGGTACTGTCACTAGCATAACTACTTTTTACCACTTACGACCACGTGCTGGAGGGCCCCCGTGACCATCATCGGCCGTCGCGCCGCCCGCCCCGCGCACCAGGGCGCCGGCCTGGCCCTGGCTCTGCTGTCCGCGGCCACGTTCGGCACCTCGGGCACGTTCGGCTCGGCGCTGATCGAGGCGGGCTGGAGCCCGGCCGCCGCGGTGACCGCCCGGATCAGCCTGTCCGCTCTGCTACTGACCGTCCCGGCGGCGCTGCAACTGCGCGGCCGCTGGGCGCTGCTGCGCCGGGACGCGGTCCCGGTGGCCATGTTCGGCCTGATCGCGGTGGCGGGCTGCCAGCTGTTCTACTTCAGCGCGATCCAGCGGCTGCCGGTTGGGGTGGCGCTGCTGCTCGAATACCTGGGTGTGCTGC
Source organism: uncultured Actinomycetes bacterium (assembly GCA_963834705.1). Lineage (GTDB taxonomy): Bacteria > Actinomycetota > Actinomycetes > Streptosporangiales > Streptosporangiaceae > RYN-230. The sequence goes on along the minus strand of CAWICV010000006.1, from coordinate 344,838 downwards.
TGGTGGTCGGCTGGCTGTGGCTACGGCATGGACAGCGGCCGCGGCGGCGCACCGTGGCGGGCACGGTGGCCGCGCTGGCCGGGCTGGCCCTGGTGCTGGGCGTGACCGGGCACGTCCGGATCGACCCGCTCGGCGTGATGTGGGGCCTGCTGGCCGCCGTCGGCCTGGCCATCTACTTCCTGATCTCGGCCGCCACCGGCCAGGCCCCGCGCAACACCAGCACTGGCCGCACGGGCCAGGCTCCGCCCGAGCCGCTGCCGCCGATCGCGATGACCTGGGCCGCGATGTGCACCGGCACCGCCGCCCTGGCCCTGCTCGGCTGGGCCGGGCTGGTCCCGCTGACCGTCCGCACCGGCCCGGTGACGGTGCTGAACCACCGGGTCAGCTGGGTGCTGCCGGTAGTCGGGCTGGCCCTGATCTCCTCGGTGGTGCCCTACGTGGCCGGCATCGGCGCCGCCCGCCGCCTGGGCGCCAAGCTGGCCTCATTCGCCGGCCTGGCCGAGGTGCTGTTCGCCATCGTGTTCGCCTGGCTGCTGCTCGGCCAGCTGCCAACCACCATGCAGATCATCGGCGGGGTGTTCATCCTGGCCGGGGTGGCCCTGGTCCGGCTGGACGAGCTGGCCGCACCGCGCGGCACGGACTGGGAGATCACGGATCACTCCACCCCGTCGCGGTCCGCCCAGTCCAGCAGCGTGTCCAGCGAGTAAGCGGCATCGTCGATGCCCGCATGCAGGTCGCCCAGCTCGGCGAACCGCCCCGGCACGGTGGCGATGGTGCACTCCCGTGGCTGCACCGAGTCCACCTCGTCCCACCGGATCGGGGTGGACACGGTGCCCTCCGGCACCCCGCGCACCGAGTAGGCGCTGGCGATGGTGTGGTCGCGGGCGTTCTGGTTGTAGTCCACGAACAGCTTGGCCGGATCCCGGTCCTTCCGCCACCACACGGTGGTCACCTCCCGCGGCGCCCGCCGTTCCACCTCCCGCGCGAACGCGAACGCGGCCCGGCGCACCTCGCCGAACCCCCAGCGCGGCTCGATCCGCACGTACACGTGCAGCCCGTTGCCGCCGGAGGTCTTCGGCCAGCCGGTGATGCCCAGCTCGTCCAGCACTTCGTGCACGATGTGCGCCACCCGCCGGACCACCGCGAACGAGCAGGACGGCATGGGGTCCAGGTCGATCCGCCACTCGTCCGGTTTCTCGGTGTCGGCCCGCCGCGAGTTCCACGGGTGGAACTCCACGGTGGACATCTGCACCGCCCACAGCACGCTGGCCAGCTCGGTCACGCACAGCTCGTCGGCGTGCCGGCCGTACCGCGGGAAGAACACCCGCACCGTCTCCAGCCAGTCCGGGGCGCCCGCGGGCACCCGCTTCTGGTGCACCTTCTCGCCGCTCACCCCGGCCGGGAACCGGTGCATCATGCACGGCCGCTCGCGCAGCGCGCGGACGATGCCGTCGCCCACCGACAGGTAGTAGCGGGCCAGGTCGAGCTTGGTCTCGCCGCGCGCCGGGAAGCACACCCGGCCCGGGCTGCTGACCCGCACCGTCCGCCCGCTGACCTGCAGCTCCACCGCGTCCCCGGCCATACGCCGACGATAGACCGTGCCGCGCCGGAAATTTTTCCAGCCGTCCGCGTAACACGGCGGGCCGGGCCGGAGCTTGCCCCCGGTGAGGGAACCTCCTCGATGGGTCCCGGGCCATCTCTTCCGGCCTGGCCCATCTGGCGCCGCGTCCGGCTAGCCCGAGATCGGACGGCAGGGGCAGAGGTGGGGAGGTAGCCGCCGGGGACTGTACGTCGATTCCCAGATCACAGTCCCCGGCGCGCTCCCCTAGACTCCGTCCCGCCGATACAGCGCGGGAGGCCTGCCGATGACCAGCGCGGATACCCAGATCAGCGACATGCTGGCGGAACGCCCGGGCCTGCTGGCCGGCGCCAGCCAGCGCGCGCTGCGCTACCTGGCCGGGCTGGACCGCCGCCCGGTGGCGCCTACCGCGGCCGCCGTGGCCGGCCTGGACCGGTTCGACTTCGCGCTGCCGGACACCGGCCGGCCCGCCCCGGACGTGCTGGCCCTGCTCGACGAGGCCGGATCGCCCGCCACCGTGGCCAGCGGCGGCCCGCGCTACTTCGGCTTCGTGACCGGCGGGGCGCTGCCCGCCGCGCAGGCCGCCGCCTGGCTCACCGCGGCCTGGGACCAGAACGCCGCGCTCAGCGTCATGTCGCCGGCCGCCGCGCGGCTGGACGCGGTGGCGCTGCGCTGGGTGACCGAACTGCTCGGCCTGCCCCCGGGCGCCGGCGGCGGCTTCGTCACCGGCGCCACCATGGCCAACGCCACCTGCCTGGCCGCGGCCCGGGACGCGGTGCTCAGCCGGCACGGCTGGGACGCGGCCGGCCAGGGCCTGGTCGGCGCGCCCCCGGTCACCGTGCTGGTCGGCGAGCAGGTGCACACCACCGTGCGCAAGGCGCTCGGCCTGATCGGCCTCGGCCGGGACCGCGCCATCGTGCTTCCCGCCGATGCCCAGGGCCGCATCGTGCCCCGCGACCTTCCCATTTTGAACGCCAGTCCCGCGCTGGTCTGCCTGCAGGCGGGCAACGTGAACACCGGGGCCAGCGACCCCTTCGGGGACCTCATCCCGTGGGCGCACGACCAGGGCGCGTGGGTGCACGTGGACGGCGCGTTCGGGCTGTGGGCGGCGGCCAGCCCGGACCGCGCGGACCAGGTGGCTGGGGCCGCCGCGGCCGACTCCTGGGCCACCGACGCGCACAAGTGGCTGAACACCACGTACGACTGCGGCATCGCGCTGGTCCGCGACCCGGCCGCGCTGCGCGCGGCCATGCAGGCCACCGCGGCCTACCTGCCCGAGGCGGCGGGCCGGGAGGCGATGAACCTGACCCCGCAGTCCTCGCAGCGGGCCCGCGGCGCCGAGGTGTGGGCCGCGCTGGCCTCGCTCGGCCGCGACGGGGTGGCCGGGCTGGTGGACCGGACCTGCCAGCTGGCCCGCCGGTTCGCGGACGGGCTGCGCGCGGCCGGCTATCAGGTGCTCAACGACGTGGTGCTGAACCAGGTCCTGGTCGACTTCGGCGGCCCGGACCGGACCGCGGCCGTGGTGGCGGCGGTGCAGCAGGACGGAACCTGCTGGTGCGGGCCGACCGTCTGGCAGGGGCGGCCCGCCATGCGGATCAGCGTGAGCGCCTGGAACACCACCGCGGCCGACATCGACCAGAGCCTGGCCGCGGTGCTGGCCTGCGCGCGCCGGGCCTGAACTCGGCGGACTGGGCAGGCCGCGGCCTCGGTCGCGGCCTGCCCAGCGCCCCATTTAGTCGGCCCGGGACACCGGCTGCGGCCGGGGCAGCGGGCGCAGTCCGTCCCGGCCGCCCCGGGCTGGCCGGGACGGCCACCAGGCGCGGTCGCCCAGCGTGAGCAGCGCGGCCGGCACCAGCACCGTGCGGACCAGCAGCGTGTCGAGCAGTACGCCCACCGCCACCGCGATGCCGACCTGGGCCACTGGCACCGACGGGAGCTGGGTCAGCGCGGCGAACGTGCCGGCCATCACGACGCCGGCCGCGGTGATCACGCCGCCGGTGACGCCGAGCCCGCGCAGTGTGCCTTGCCGGGTGCCCAGCGTCCGGGCCTCTTCCCGGATCCGCGCGCTGAGGAAGATGTTGTAGTCCACCCCGAGCGCGACCAGGAAGATGAAGATGTACAGCGGCAACTGCGCCTCGACGTCGGGGTAGCCGAAGCCGAACCGCCAGATCACGCTGGCCAGCCCGAACGCGGCCGCGAAGCTGAGCGCGGTGGTGGCCACCAGCAATAGCGGCGCGACGATGGCCCGCAGCAGCACCGCGATGATCACGAAGATCACGGCGAACACCAGCGGGAACAGCAGCCAGGTGTCGTGGTGCGCGGCCTGGGTGATGTCGTACTGGATGGCCGGCCCGCCGCCCACCAGCGAGCCCGGTGCGGCGTGGTCCAGGTGGCTGCGCAGATCCTGGATCGCGGCCGACCCGGCGCCGCCGTAGGGCGGGACGGACAGCGTGACCGAGTAGCTGTCGTAACCCCCGACCGGCCCGTTCGGTGTCACGGCGGCTACGCCGTGGCTGGCCCGCGCCGCCGTCGCGGCGGCGCTCGCCTCGGCCGGCCGGGCCAGCACGGTCAGTGGGTCGTTGACACCCACCCCGTAGTGCTCGGCCAGCAGATTCGCACCGGTCACGCTGCTCGGGTGGCCCTTGATCGTGGTCAGCGGGTCGTTGCTGATCCGGACCGCGGCCAGGGTGGCGCACACCCCGCCGAGCAGCAGCACCGCGGCCAGGGTGACCCAGCCGGGGTGCCGGGCGACCCGGCGGCCGACGCCCGACCACAGCCGGGACTCCTCGTGCCCGGCCTGGCCGGCCCGCGGGACCCGGGGCCAGAACGCGACCCGGCCGAACACCAGCAGCAGCGCGGGCAGGAACGTGACCTGGGCCAGCAGCGCGGTGGCGATGCCGACCGCGCCGACCGGGCCGAGGCCGTGCAGCGACGCCGACTGGGCCGCCAGCAGGCAGATCATCGCGCAGATCGACCGTCGCGGCCGAGGCGGCCAGCGTTGGCACGGTGCGGCGCAGCGCGGCCGCCATGGCGTCCTCGGTGGCCGTGTGCTGCCGCAGCTCTTCCCGGTAGCGGTGGGTGAGCAGCAGCGCGTAGTCGCTGGCCGCACCCAGCACCAGCACGGTCAGGATGGCGGCGGACAGCGAGCTGACGGTGAGCCCGGCGCTGGCCAGCCCGTGCGTGGCCGCCTTGGCCACCACGATGGCGCCGATCGCGCCGAACAGCGGCAGCAGCCACAGCAGCGGGCTGCGGTACACCAGCAGCAGGATGATCACCACGATGACCAGCGCGGCGAGCAGCAGCTTGGTCTGGGTCTTGCTGCTGATGCCGCCGTGCCGCGTTCAGCGCGGCCGAGCCGTCACGGTGGCGTGCAGCCCCGGCCCGGCCCGGCTGGCCGGCCCGGCGACCGCGCGCTGGATGGCCTGCACCGCGTTGGTGTCGATGGTGGTCACGTCGCTGGCCGGCGCGGTGACATCGGCGGTGAACGCGACGGCCTGCCCGTCGGCCGACCGGCGCGGCAGGCCCGGCGCGGCCAGCCCGCGGACATGGCCGGCCAGCCCGGCCACCGCGGCCCGGGCCGACAGCGGCCGTGGCCAGGTCGGCCGGGGTCAGCCCGCTGGCCCGGGTGAACAGCACGACCGCGGGGTCGGTCTCCGGCTGGCCGGGGCCGTGCGCGGCGCGCCTCCTGCAGCTCGGCCACCCGGGTCGAGGGTGCCGAGGCGGGCAGGTAGACCGAAGCGGTGTTGTTGGTCACCTTGGACAGCCCGCTGGCCAGCGGGTTCAGCAGCACGATGGCGACGACCCAGGCGATCATCACTGGCCAGCGCAGCCGGCGCAGCCAGACGGCCAGCCGGTCGCCGGAAGCAGCAGCAGACATCAGAAGCTCCTTTAGCAAGTGGGGTACGGGTCCACCGTTCCGGGAACCGGTGCCGGCCGAATCGGCCCGCCGGTCTGAATCCGCGGGCCGCCGGTATGAGCCCGGTATGAGCCACCCGGGCTGGATCTCATACCGCAGTTAGGCCCGCGGGCCGAGGCGACCCACCCGGCCCCGCTCCTACCGTCGAGGTCGTACGGAAAGGAGCTCGTCATGACTGATCTCGTGTCCGCCCTGGTGCTGCTGGCCGTGGTCGCTTTCGTGATCATCAGCCAGGTCAAGGGCATGACGCTGTCCGGGCGGCGGATGCTGCTGCTGCCCGCCATCCTGATCGGGTTCGGGGCGGTGAACCTGGCCGGGATGCATGGTGTCGGCTCGACAGACATCGCCTGCATCGCGGTCAGCGCGGCGATCGCCGCCGCCATCGGGCTGGGCCAGGGCCGGGCCATGCACCTGGAGTCGCGCGGCGGCGCGCTGTGGGGCCGGCTGCCGCTGCGCGGGCTGTGGTGGTGGGCGGCGCTGATCGCCGCCCGGATCGGCATGCTGGCCATCGCGGCCGCGCTGGGCGCCAAGGCCGCTGGCTCGGCCGACGCGGTGTTCCTGGTCCTCGGCATCAACCGGCTGGCCCAGTCGGCCATGATCGGGCTGCGCGCCAGCCGGGCCGGGCTGCCGCTCGGCGGGCCGGCCAGCCGGCCCGCGTTCACGGACGGGCTGTGACCACGGTCCTGCCATCGCAGATCAGTTCGCGGTGCGCCGCAGCGAGCGACAATGGGAGCATGCTGCGCGCCGCGAACTGGACCGTCCGGATCGTGCTGCTCACCGTCGCGGGCTCGCTGACGTTCGCTGCGCACTGGCCGGGCCGGCTGGCCTTCACCGTGCAGGTCATCGCGTACAGCATCGGGGTGCTGGTCTTCGCCGGCTGGGCGCTGGCCGACCTGCGGCCGCCCCTCGCGGCCCGGCTCCGCCCCTGGCAGCCCTATGCGCTCGGCGCGGTCATCGTCAGCACCAGCCTGGCCTCGGCCAACGGCGGGGCGCTCATCTACCTGGGCCTGGCCGCGGCGCTGATGGCGGCCAGCCAGGAGAGCCTGGCCACCACGTGGACCGTGGTCGGGCTGGGCGTGCTCACGTCCGCCGTGGCCGGGCTGGCCGTCGGCGCCAGCTTCTGGGTCATCGTGGCCAACGTCAGCGGCCTGCTGATCCTGATGCTGCTCGGCCGCAACCGCCGGTCGGCCCGGGTGCAGGCCGAGCAGGCGGCCGCGCTGCTGGCCAAGGCCGAGCAGCTGCAAGAGGAGCATGCCCGGGTGGCCACGCTCGACGAGCGGACCCGGATCGCCCGGGAGATCCACGACGTGCTGGCCCACTCACTGGGCGCGCTGGGCGTGCAGATCCAGGTGGCCCGGGCCGTGCTGACCGACCAGAACGACGTGCCGCGGGCGGTCGAAGTGCTGGATCAGGCGCACCGGATGGCCATCGACGGGCTGGCCGAGACCCGCCGCGCGGTGCACGCGCTGCGCGGCGATACGCTGCCGCTGCCGGCCGGGCTGGCCCAGCTCAGCGCCGACCACCAGCGGCAGCACGGCGCCGAGGTGACGTTCGAGGTCAGCGGTGAGCCGCGTCCGCTCACCCCGGACGCCGGGCTGGCCATGACCCGGACCGCCCAGGAGGCGCTGATCAACACGGCCAAGCACGCCCCGCACCAGCCGGTTGACATCCGGCTCGACTACGCCGCGGCGGCACCAGCCTGCGGGTGACCAACCAGCTCGCCACGGATGACCATCCGCCGGCCGCCGACCGCGGGGAACGCCGGCTGGCCACGGTGAACGGCCGGTACGGGCTGGCCGGGATGCGGGAGCGGCTGCTGCTGCTGGACGGCACGCTGAGCGCCGGCCGCCGCGGCCACACCTGGGTGGTGGAAGCGCGGGTCCCGCAATGACCGAGCCGACCCCCGCCGTGCGCATCGTCGTCGCCGACGACCAGGCCAGCGTGCGGGAAGGACTGGTCGTGCTGCTCGGCCTGCTGCCCGACATCGAGGTGGTCGGGGCCGCGGCCAACGGCGCGGAAGCCCTCGACCTGGTGGCCGGGCAAAAGCCTGACGCGATCCTGCTCGACCTGCACATGCCGGTGCTCGACGGCATCGAGACCACCCGGCGGCTGACCGCGCTGCACCCGGACGTCGCGGTGGTCGTGCTGACCACCTACGCCGACGACACCTCGGTGCTGGCCGCGCTGCAGGCCGGGGCGCGCAGCTACATCACCAAGGACGCCGACCGGGCGCACATCGCCCAGGCGCTGCGCAGCGCCGCCACCGGCCTGTCCGTCCTCGATCCGGCTGTGCAGTCGGTGCTGCTGGCCGCCGCGGCCGCCAGGCCGGGCGAGCAGCCCGGGCGGAAGCCGCCCGGGAAGCTGCCGGACGGGCTGACCCAGCGGGAAGCCGAGATCCTGGGCATGATCGCCCGGGGGATGACCAACCCCGACATCGCGGCCGAGCTGTTCCTCAGCGCGCACACCATCAAGAGCCACATCAACCGGATCTTCGCCAAGACCGGGTCGGCCGACCGCGCCGCCGCCATCCGGTACGCCCGCGACCACGACCTCGGCTAACCCGCTGGTCAGCTAGCCCCGTGGTCAGGAAGCAGCGTCCCAGAACGAGCACTGGTGCTCGGCCGCGAACGTGCCGGCCGAGATGGTCTGGGTCTGGTCACCGGGGCGCAGCGACATCAGCTGGCCGCTGGAGTAGCCCGGCCAGCGCGGCTGGCCGCTGGCCTCGGGCGCGCCGCTGGCGGTGAACGCGCCCCAGTACCTGACCATCTGCCGGGACAGCTCGAGCTGGGCCGGGGTGAGCTCGTCGTACAGCGAGAAGCCGTTGTCGAAGCTGGGCCACAGGTAGGCCAGTTCCATCGCGTGCCCGGCGCCCCACTGGTAGCCGGGCAGGTCATTGTTGAGCCCGGGCGCGTGCAGGTCGTCGAACTGGTAGAAGTACGTCGGCGTGGTCTTTGCGAACTCGCGGCCAGTCCCTGCTCCGGGCAGCCGCCGATCCCGGTGATGAAGCCGCTGTCGGTCCAGATGTCACCGATCATGTAGGCCGCGGTGTACGGGCTCGGGTAGGACGCCCACGGGTACCGGGCCAGGATGGCCGGCGCTCGCGAGCCGTAGTCCTGGGTGATGACCTGGTCGGCCTGCTGCCCGGTCAGCCCGGCCAGGCCCTGGGAGAACGTGCGGCCCTCGTTGTGGTTGGTGCCGATCAGCAACGGCACCCGGTTGTAGTGGCCGGAGTCCACCGCCTGCCCGGCCGGGACCGGCAGCTCCGGTCCCCCCGAGGTGAACAGCGGCTGATAGCTGGTACTGGCGTTCAGCAAAGTCTGCTCGGGCAGGGCGCGCAGGCAGGCCGCGGCGGTCGCCGCATCCGGGCACCCCGCCTGCCTTGGCGAACGCCAGGCTGTTCGCCTCCGCGGTGGCCCGGGTCTGCGTGGCGCAGCTGCCGCTCTGCATGATCGCGCTGCGGAACAGCCCGTGGGCCAGCGGCGAGGTCATCAGCGCGCACACTGACCAGCCGCCCGCCGACTCGCCGTCGATGGTGACCTGGCGCGGGTCCCCGCCGAACGCGGCGATGTTGCGCTGCACCCAGCGCAGCGCCGCCTCCTGGTCCAGCAGCCCGTAGTTGCCGCTCGTGGTCAGCCGCGAGGTGCCCAGGCCGGGCAGGGTGAGGAAGCCGAACGGCCCGAGCCGGTAGTTGATCGACACCACGATGATGTGGTCGGTGTTCACGATCAGCGACCCGTCGTGCTGGTCACCGGCCCCGCTGGTCAGCCCGCCGCCATGGATCATGAACAGCACCGGCAGCTGGTGGCCCCGGCGGCCGCCGCGGTCCGCGCCGGGCGGTGTGTACACGTTGAGGTACAGGCAGTCCTCGTTGTCCACCCGGGGGCCGTTGCCGCTGGCCAGCTGGGCGCACCGGCCGCCGTAGGAGGTGGCGCGCGGATCCCGGACCAGTGCACGGCCGGCTGGGGCGCCGCCCAGCGCAGCGCGCCGACCGGCGGCGCCGCGTACGGAACGCCGAGCCACTGGTCGATGCCCTCGGCCGCTTGCCCTGGATCAGGCCCCGGTCGGTCCGGACCACCAGGCTCCCGCCCGCGCTGGCTCCAGCCTGTGCGGTCACTGGGAGCGAGACAGCGAGCAGCGTGGCCACGGCCGTCGCGGCGGCCGCCACGGCCAGCCGGATGCTCTTCCTGATCATGGCACCTCCAGGTGTGCGGTGAGCGGCAGGTTGACCGAGGAGTCACCGACCATGAGGCCGTAGCTCCCCGGGGTGACCATCCACCCGTTGCGCTGCTGGTCCCACCAGGCGAACGCGTTGCGGTCCAGGGTGAAGCTGACCGGCCTGGTCTGGCCGGGCTGGAGCATCACCCGCTGGAATCCCTTCAGCTGCTCGGCCGGCTCACCGGTTGACGCGGGGTCCGCCACGTAGAGCTGGGCCACGTCCGCCCCGGCCCGCGCGCCGGTGTTGGTCACGTCCGCGGTGATCTGGCCGGTCCCCCGGTCCGGGCCGGACGTTCAGGTGGCTGAACGCGAACGTGGTGTAGGACAGCCCGGAGCCGAACGGGAACATTGGGGTGATGTGCCTGGTCGTGTACCACCGGTAGCCGACCAGGATGCCCTCCGAGTACTGCACGGTGCCGTTCGTGCCAGGCCACTGCGCGGCCGTGCTGGCCGGCACCTGGGCCAGGCTCTGCGGGAACGTGACCGGCAGCTTGCCGGACGGGTTGACGTCGCCGAACAGCACTGAGGCGATCTCGTCGCCGTCGTCCTGCCCGGGGTACCACGCCTCGATCACGCCCTTGACCTGGTCCAGCCACGGCATCGTCACTGCCGAGCCGGTGTTCAGCACGACCACCGTGTTCGGGTTGGCCGCGGCCACCGCGGAGATGAGCTGGTTCTCGTCGGCGGGCAGGTCGACGTTGGCCAGGTCGGCGCCCTCGGTCTCGTAGTTGCTGGCGAACACCACGGCCACGTCGGCCTGCTTGGCCGCGGCCACCGCCTGGTCCAGCAGCGACGGGGTCTGCGGCGGCGCCCAGCCCATGGTCAGCCCGTCGGTGCTGACCGCGATCGAGTCGGCGTAGTCAATCTCGATGCTGGTCGAGCCACCCGGCAGCGTGACGGTGGCCCGCGCCACGGCGCCGAACCCGGTCTGGCTGGCGAACACGGTCTGGCCGTCGATGCTGACCGAGGCGGTGCCGGTGAGATCGAGCGACAGCGCGTAGCTCCCGGCGGTGGGCACGTCGATGGTGCCGGTGAACGTGGCCGACCAGCCGCTGGCGTTCACCCCGGCGGCCGGCGCCTGCCCGTTCCAGGCCAGGTCGGCCCCGGACACGGTGCCGGTGGCGGCCGGCGTGCCGGTCATCGTGGTGTTGTTGTAGTACGTGGCGGTGAGGCCCGACGGGAACGCGGACGCCGGCACGGCGGTGAGCGCGCCGGTGTCCGGCACGTTGCCCTGCGCGTAGCTGACGCTGACCCCGCTGGCCGCGCCGCGCTTGCTGATGCCCTGATACGGGGTGACTGTGTACGGCGCGATGACCCCGGCGCTGCCGCCGCCGGAGGTAAGCGCGTACTGGCCGCTGTCGGCCCCGATGACCGCGACGCTCTTGTCGCTGCGCGGGCTGAGCGGCAGCACGCCGCCGGCGTTCTTCAGTAGCACGGTGCCGGACTCGGCGACGTCCCGGCCGGTCTGCGCGTGCGCCGGGGTGGTCACGGTGTCGGTCAGCGACCCGGTGGGCGGGTTGGCGAACAGGTTGAACCGGAACATCTCGGTGAGGATCCGGGACACCATGCCGTTGAGCACCGACAGCGGCACCTGCCCGGCCTGCACCGCCGCCTTCAGCGGCGCCCCGTAGTAGTCGGTCCCGAAGCCTGCCCCGCCGGGCATGTTCATGTCCAGGCCGGCCAGCGCCGACGGCACCGTGGAGTGGGTTGCGCCCCAGTCCGAGGTGACGAAGCCGGGGAAGTGCCACTGGTTGTCCAGCACGTTCATCAGGTAGCTGTTCTGGCACGCGAACTGGCCGTTCACCGACGAGTAGCTGCACATGACCGAGGCCGTTCTGGCCTGCTGCACCACCGCCTGGAACTGCGGCAGGTAGATCTCGTGGATGGCGCGCTGGCTGACCACGGCGTCGTCGGCCGCGGTGTTCCGGTTGGTCTCCTGGTTGTACACGGCGAAGTGCTTCACCTGGGACATGACGCCCTGGCTCTGCACCCCGTCGATGTAGCCGACGGCGGTCTGCCCGGCCAGGTAGGGGTCCTCGCCGTAGCTCTCGAACGCCCGGCCCCAGCGCGGGTCACGGACGATGTTCACCGTCGGGCCGAGGTTCACGTCGGCGCCCTTGCCGCGTTCCTCGCTGCCGACCACGGTCCCGTACTCACGGGCCAGCGCCGGGTCCCAGGCCGCGGCCAGCGCCACCGGGGCCGGCAGCTGGGTCACGCCGGGCACGCCGTCGGCCACTCCCTGCGGCCCGTCCTCCAGGTTCAGGCCCGGGATGCACAGCGCCGGGTTGGCCGCGATGTGGCCCACGTAGCCGGTGGTGCCGTTGGCATAGCCGACCCCGTTGACCATGGCCAGCTTGTCGTCCAGCGTCATCTGGCCAAGCAGCTGGCTGACCCGGCTGGCGATCGGCGCGGTGGAGTGCACCCACGGGCAGCTGGCGGCTAACCCGGCGGCCCCGCTCGCGGTGGCCGCGCTGGCTCCGGTGGCCGCGGTCATGGCGCAGGCCAGGGCGGCTGCGCTGGCTAAGGCGGCGGCGCGGGCACGGCGGGGACGGCTGATGTCCGGACTCATGTCTCCTCCAGGCAGGTGGCGGTGATCCGGGGCACGCTGTTCGCCCGCACTCTGCGCCGGAACGACAGTTCCGTCAATATCGCGATAAGGGCCAGCTCCGATTTTTATGGTTTTTTCATTTCCGAATGAATTGTCGTTAGTATGATCGGTTTTGCCGCGTTTCTTGCTACGATACTGACGTGCGGCCTCGGGTGATGAGCGACAAGCCGGCGCCCAGGTCGAGCCGCGAGCTGGTGCTGACCGCACTCCGCGAACGCGGGCCGATGAGCCGCGCCGAACTGGCCCGGTACGCCCGCGTCGCCCCGTCCACGATCAGCGCGGTGGTGCAGGACCTGGTGGCCGACGGCGTCATCGTCGGGTCGGATGGACCGCCCGCCACCCAGCGGGCCCAGCCGGGGCGGCCCGCTGGGTGGCTGACGCTGAACCCGGAAGCGGGCGCGGTGGCCGGCCTCGAGGTCGGCTTCGACTTCCTCCGGGTGCTGCTCTGCGACCTGGCGCACAACGTCATCGGCTCCGGCCGCTGCGAGCTGCCGGACGGCCACACCAGCGCGGTGGGCCTGCCCGCCGCGCGGCGGCTGACCGAGCAGGCGCTGGCCGCCGCGGGCCTGACGCACAGTGCCCTGATCGGCGCCGGGGTGTCCCTGCCCGGTCCGGTGCACCATCACCCGGACGTGGTCAAGCCGTCGGCCATCCTGCCCGGCTGGCCCGGGGTGACCAGCGACGACTTCTCGGCTGCGCTCGGCGTCCCGGTGAGCATCGACAATGACGCCAACCTGGCCGCGCTGGGTGAGCACATCTGGGGCGCCGGGCAGGGCTGCGCGGACTGCATCACGGTCAAGTTCCACTACGGCATCGGCTGCGGGCTGTTCGTGAACGGCACCCTGGTGCGCGGGATCGGCGGGGCCGGCGAGATCGGCCACACCTGCGTGGACCAGCGCGGCCCGCTGTGCCGCTGCGGCAAGCGTGGCTGCCTGGATACCTACGCGGCCATCCCGGCCATGCTGGATGCGCTGCGGCCGCAGCACGGCGCGCTGACCCTGCCCGGGCTGATGACCCTGCTGGCGGACCGGGACCCGGGCGCGATCCGGGTGGTCAGCGATGCCGCCGGGCTGGTCGGCGAGCACCTGGCCGCGGCCTGCAACCTGCTGGCCCCGCAGCGGGTCGTGCTGGTCGGGGCCATAGGTGAGGCCGGTGACATCGTGCTCACGCCGATCCGGGCCGCGCTGCACCGGAACATCGCGCCTAATCAGCCACCGGAACTGGTGCTGGGCAGTTTGGGTACCCGGCATACCGCGCTTGGGGCGGTGGCGCTGGCGCTGGGCGAAAGCGACTGGCTGCCAGTGACCCCGGCCATGCCGCTGCGCCAGGTGTCAGGCGGCGGTTAGGCGGATGGTGCTGCCGACGCTGTTCTGGATGAAGGCGGTGGGGAGCTGGCGGGCGATGGCGTGGGTTGCCTTTCCAGCCGGTGCAGTGCGCCGGGACGATCACCTCCGGGGCGAGCTGGTCGAGGGCGGTGACGGTGTCGCTGATGATGGGCTCGAAGGCGGGGCCGGACAGGTGGAAGCCGCCGATGACGGCGTGCAGAGTGGGCACGCCGGTCAGCCGCTGGGCGTAGCGGCAGATGTTGATGATCCCGGCGTGCCCGCAGCCGGTCAGCACGACCAGCCCGCGCCCGGCCACGTGCACGATCAGTGCCTGGTCATCCAGGATCAGCGGGTCCGGTTCCCAGCTCGCGCCGCGCCAGGCCTGATGCCCGGGGAACCCCCGCTCGAAGCCGCTGACCCGGTCCACCTCGCCGGTGATCAGCACCGACCGGTCGTACAGGAACGACGGCTGCCGCTGCTCGACGATGCTGAAGCCGGCCTCCTCCAGCGCCCGGCGGCTGGTGGTCGGGATCTCCCGCGGCTCGCGGCCCGGGATGGCCAGCCGGCGCCGGGTCCAGAACTCCGGGTGCAGCAGCACCGGCATATTCGTTTGGCCGAGCCGGCCGATCAGCCCGGACAGCCCGATGGTGTGATCGAAATGGCCGTGGCTGCACACGATGGCCTCGATGTCAGCCGGGTCCCGGCCCAGCCGGCGCAGGTTGTCCACGCACCCGGTCGGGGTCACCCCGGTGTCGAACAGCAGCCGGTGCACCCGGCCGCCCTTGCGCACCTCGACCAGGGCGGAGAAGCCATGCTGGGCCAGCGGAGCGTCGACCGCCTTGCCGTCCAGCAGGCTCGCCGCGGCCACCTTCGGCCCGTCGCCCAGCATGGCCAGCGACAGACGGCGGACCGGCCCCTGGTCGGGCAGCAGCAGGTCCACCGTGTTGTCGCACACCGTCAGTACCGAGATTTCGTTGACCGGCTCCAGCGGCAGTACCTCGCCGTGCCACTCGGCGCCTTCCGGTACCGCATCGACCGGCGGTACCGGTTCACCGTCATGGGTGTCGCACATGGGTCCAAGTACAGCACCGGATGCCCGCCGCGGTCAGGACCGCGGCCGGCCGAAGGACTCGAAGTAGCGGCCCGAGCTGCGCTGCCAGAGCGCCGTCACGGCGACCAGTCCGGCCGCCACCGCGGCCACGCCGAGCCACCGGTTCAGCGTGGTCGCACCGTGGCTGAGGCTGAACAGCAGGCCCAGCACGCCGATGGCGAAGAACGCCGAGCCGGCCACCCGGGCCCAGTCCTGGCCCTGCCGGCACGCCCGCGCGACACCGAGGAACAGGGCCGCCGAGATCCACCCGGCGACCGATCCGCCGATCACCGCGACGTGCGTCATCGTGGTGAGGTCATGCGCCGACAGGTGCGGGTACTTCTGCGCGATGGCGGCCTTCTGGGCGGCCGCGGTGGCGGCGTAGACGACCGCGTGCACGGCCGACACGGCCGCGCCCGCACACATGGCCGCCAGCGCCGCGCGCATCGTGCCGGGCAGCGCCGGGCGCTGGATGCTGGGCGGCTGGTTCGTGGCCGCGTAGGACTGGATCATTTCTCCTCCTCGTGGTGCTGGGTTTCTGTTCTGTCGGGGCCGAAGGCCCGGCGTTCCAGCCGGGCGTATCCGGGCCGGGTGGCGGCCAGCCGGATCCGGGCGCGCCAGCCGTCGCCGGCCGGCAGCCGGGGCAGTTCGCCCGCCCGCGCGTAACCGGCCAGCCACGGGGCGGCGAAGCGGCGGTCGGCGGCACTGGCGTTCTGCAAAATTCGCCGTTCGCCCCAGCGGTACGCGCCGGCCGGCAGGTAGCGGCGTAGCGCGGGGAAGACCTGCTGCTCGGCGTCGGTGAGGTGCGCATCGAGCAGTCCGGCCAGGCTGCGCACCGGAAGCCGCAGCCCGGCCAGCGGTCCGGCCAGCGCCTGGCGGGCCAGGGCGGCCGCGGCGTCGACGGCCTGCCAGTCGTCGGCCAGCGGGGCCAGGTCCACGGCGGACCCGGCGGTGGCGGCGAGCAGCGGCCAGAGGAAGCCCTCCTCGCCGCGGTGCCTGGCGTGGATCTGGGTCAGCAGCGCCGCGGTGTACCGGCGCAGCGCGTGCGCCGCGTCCGGCCCGGCGGCCCGGTCCAGCCGGGCGGCCAGCCGGGCCGGGTCCTGGCGCATCGCCCGGTACGCGACCACTATGGGAGTGAGATCCGGCTCGGGCTCCTGCCTGGTCCGGGTCCGTAGTGGGAACGGGGCTGTGCTGGTCACATCCCAAGCGTGGGCCGGCCCACTAGCGGCCGGCTTGCGGCTGGCTTGCGGGCCAGTTGCGGCCGCTGCCAGGCTGGAGTGATCTTGTCGTCGGTCCGTCGGTGAGGTGCCGGTGATCGCGGTTCGGGTGCTCGGCCCGCTGGACGTGACCGTGCACGGCGCCCCGGCGGATATCGGCGGCCCGCGGCAGCGCTGCGTGCTGGCCCGGCTGGTCGCCGGGCACGGCCAGGTGGTGTCGGCCGACCGGCTCATCGAGGACCTGTACGCCGACGAGGCGCCGCCGCGCGCGCTGGCCGCGGTCCAGTCCTACGTCTCGCACCTGCGCCGGGCGCTGGAGCCGGACCGGGCCGCCCGGGCGCCGTCCGGGGTGCTGGTCACCTCGCCGCCCGGGTACGCGATCCAGCTCGGCCAGGCCGCGGTTGACGCCTGGTCGTTCGAGGACGAGGTGCGGCAGGCCGCCGCGCTGGACGACCCGGCCGCGGCGCACGGCCGGCTGACCACCGCGCTGGCCTGCTGGCGCGGCCCGGCGTTCCAGGAGTTCGGTGGCCTGGCCTGGGCCGACCTGGAAGCGTCCCGGCTGGACGAGCTGCGGCTGATGGCCACCGAGTGGCAGGCCGCCGCGGCGCTCCGGCTTGGCCAGGCCGCACAGACCGTGGCCGCCCTGGACCGGCTGACCACCGAGCAGCCGCTGCGCGAGGAGGCCTGGCGGCTGCTCGCGCTGGCCCTGTACCAGTCCGGGCGGCAGGGCGATGCGCTGGCCGCGCTGCGCCGGGCCCGGGCCCGGCTGGCCGCGGATCTCGGCGTCGACCCCGGGCCCGCGCTGCGTGCGCTGGAAGAAGACATCCTGGCCCAGGCCCCGCAGCTGTCCGCCCGGCCGTCTCCGGCCCCGCCCGTGCCGGCTGTCCCGGTGCCGGCCGGCGGTGACCTGATCGCGGCCGGCGGTGACCTGGTCCCGGCCGGCGGTGACCTGGTCCCGGCCGCCGCGCCGCCGTATCTGGGCCGGGACACGGAGCTGGACGAGGTGACCCGGTGCGCCCGGGAGGCGGCGGCGGGCCGGCTGCGCATCGTGCTGGTCACCGGGGACGCTGGGGCGGGCAAGACCGCGCTGGCCGACCAGGTCAGCCAGCGGCTGGCCGCCGCGGGCTGGGCGGTGACCGCCGGGCGGTGCCCAGAGCACGAGGGCGCTCCGGCCGGCTGGCCGTGGGCCGAAGCGCTGCGGCGGCTGACCGCGGTGGGTCCGCCGGCCGAGCCCGCGCCGCTGGCCCCGTTGCTGACCGACGCCCCGGCCGCCGGCGGCGACGTGACCGCGGCCCGGTTCCGGCTGCACCGGGCCGTGGCCGGCTACCTGGACGAGGTCAGCCGGGCCGCGCCGCTGCTGGTGGTGCTGGACGACCTGCACCGGGCCGACGGCGAGACGCTGGCCATCCTGGCCGACGTGGCCGCGGACCGGCCCGCGGCCCGGATCCTGCTGCTCGGCGGGTACCGGCCGGCCGAGGTGACCGGCCCGCTGGCCGACTGCCTGGCCGGGCTGGCCGCCCGCGAGCCGGCCCGGATCGCCCTGAGCGGGCTGGATGTGGCCGCGACCGGGCAGCTGATCGTGGCCACCTGCGCCCGCCCGGTGGACGCCGAGACGGCCATGGCCATCGCCGAGCGGACCGGCGGCAACCCGTTCTTCATCCGGGAGACCGCGCGGCTGCTCGACTCGGAAGGCGCGCTGGCCGCCACCACGTCAGTGCCAGCCGGGGTGCGTGCGGTGCTGCAGCGCCGGATCGCCCGGCTGCCCGCGATCGCGCAGACCATCCTCGGGCAGGCCGCGGTGCTCGGCACCGAGACCGGCGTCGACGTGCTCGCCGACGTGGCCGGGGCCGGGGAGGACGTGCTGCTGGACGCGGTCGAGGCCGGGCTGCTCACCGGGCTGCTGACCGAGCCCGCGCCGGGCCGGATCCGGTTCGCGCACGACCTGGTCCGGGACACCCTGTACCAGGGCCTGTCCCAGCTCCGCCGGGCCCGGCTGCACGGCCGGGCCGCCGCGGCCATCGAGCGGCACCATCCTGCTGAGGTGGCCGCGCTGGCCCACCACTACGCCGCGGCGGGCACCGATCCAGGCGCCGCGGCCCGGTACAGCCGCCTGGCCGCCGAGCAGGCCGAGCAGCGGTTCGCGTACCGCGCCGCGGTCCAGCTGTGGGAGCAGGCCATCGGCTGCCTGGACCAGGCCGGCGACGCGCCGGCCCGGGACCGGCTGGAGCTGGTGCTGGGCCTGGTCCGCGCGCTCGCGCTGGCCGGGCAGCTGCCCCAGGCCCGGTCCTACCGGCAGGACGCGGTGCGGGCCGCGCTGCCGCTCGGCGACCCGGTCCTGCTGGCCCGGGTCATCACCGCGTTCGATGTGCCCCGGGTCTGGTTCTCCCGCGAGGACGGCCGGGCCGACCAGGAGCTGGTGGCCATCGTCGAGCAGACGCTGGCCCGGCTGCCACCCGGCCAAGAGAAGCTGCGCTGCCGGCTGCTCACCACGCTCGCCTTCGAGCTGGAGGGGGCCGACACGGAGCGCGGTTACCAGGCCTCCGCCGAAGCGGTCCAGCTGGCCCGCCGGCTCGGCGACCCCGTGCTGCGGACCATCGCGATAAACGGCCGGGCCACCCAGACTTTCCGGCACGACGGGCTGGCCGAGCGCCAGGCGCTCGGCGCCGAACTGCTCGCGCTGCCCGGCAAGCCGGTGACCGCCGAGGCGCTGGCTCACCTGATACTGATGGCGGCCAGCAGCGGCGCCGCCGACTTCGCCGCGGCGGACCGGCACGCCAGCCAGGCCGCCCAGCTCGCCGACCGCTACGACGTGCCGACGGCCGGCGCTGCGATCAGCATGTACCGGGCGCTGCGCGCGTCGGTGGACGGCGATCTGACCACGGCGATGGAGCGGTACCAGGAGGCCGCCGCCACCATGACCCGGCTCGGGCTGGCTCGGGCTGGGGCTGGGGTGAGCCTGGTCGGCCGGTTCGCTGTGCTGGTCACGCAGGACCGGGTCGGTGAGATGACCGCCGACCTGGAGCGGGTCTATAACGTCCCGGGTGCTGGGGCGGTGGTGGGGGAGATGTACGCGCTCGCGCTGGCCGCGGCTGGCCGCACCGCCGAGGCGCGGGCCGTGGCCGGGCCGCCGCAGCCGATTGATCGGGATGTGGTCTGGCTGTTCCTGACCGGCGTGCGCGGGCTGGCCGCTGTCGCGCTCGATGACCGCACCCGGGCTGACTCCGCTTACCAGGACCTGCTGCCGTACGCGGACCGCCCGGCCGGCGCCGACAACGTTGTGCTGACGCTGGGGCCGGCCGCCCAGATCCTCGGCGACATCGCCCGCCACTTCGGCCGGCCGGGTGCCCAGGCCCATTACGAGCAGGCGCTCGCGGTGGCCGAGCGGGCCGGGGTGGCGCTGTGGCGGGCAGCCGCATTGCGGGGTCAGGCCGCACTGCGGGGTTAGGGCGCACGGCGGGGTTAGGGCGCACGGCGGGGCCAGGGCACGATGAGGAGCCAAGCCGCACCGCGGAGCCAAGCCGCACCGCGGAGCCAAGCCGCACCGCGGCGGCTAGATGCTCAAGGGTGAGTGCGCCGCCAGGGACTCGAACCCCGAACCCGCAGATTAAGAGTCTGCTGCTCTGCCAGTTGAGCTAGCGGCGCGTCGTGCCGGGCCATGTTATGACGTGCCGGACTGTACGGCAAACCACGAGAGCGGGTGCCGGGTGCTGTCGGCCGCTGCCGGACCGTACCGCGACATCCGAGCAAACATGGAGCAAACATGGCGACACCCATTCGCCGTAGCCGCAGATACAGTCCGTAATTGCCGCTGCTGGCGTGGATGCAAGGCGGGGCACTGCGGCATCGGGGACATTGTTCAGCTCACGGCAGATCGCGAGGCTCAGGTACCGAACGCTTGGTGAGGCGGTCTGGCTGGAGCGACTCGATGCTGCACGCAGTGGTTGACCTCGCGTGGACCTGCGATATACCTCCCATGGACCTGGGCAAGATCTTTCTTGAGCTCTTCAGCTTGTTGTTCCTGCTCGACGGCGTGGATCTCTTCGGCCTGGGACCGCGGTCCAGTTGGCACCCGCGGCGAAGTGATGACGAACGGCCTGAACGGCTGACGTCAGTGGAACGGCCGGGAGACTGCCACGACGGTCACGGTGCGTGGCTGAGTGCAGAGCCACGGCCGCGCCTGATCCGATCGGAGCGCCGACTGAGGTTGGTCAGCGCGACGGGCTGTGGCAGCGGGCTTTGGCTGATCTGCGCGCCGGCCGAGGGGTGGAACGTGCCGGTGGTTCAGTCGTTTGCGGTGGTGGGCAGTGCGCCATCGGCGAGCCGCTGTCCGCCGGTGGCGCCGGCGCGACGCCGGGTGCCGGACTCTTGGCTCGCGGCCCAGCTAGCGAGGAGTGCGAGCTTGCTGGCGGACGCGGAGCCTTCTTCGGCGCTGTAGGTGCCGATTGACAGGCCGGGTTCGCCGGGCATCTCGAACACGTCGTAGGTGATCTCGATCTCGCCGACCTCGGGGTGGCGGTAGACCTTCTGGCCGGTGCGGTGCTCGTGCACGTCCTGGTCGGCCCAGTCTTTGCGGAACTGCGGGCTGAGCATGGACAGTTCGCCGATGAGCGCGGTGAGGGCCTGATTCAGCGGGTCACGGCCGGCTTCGAAGCGCAGCATCGCGGCCGTCAGGCTGCAGGCCAGGGGCCAGTCGACATAGTAGTCCCGGGCGCGGGGGTCGAGGAAGATGAACCGGGCCAGGTTCGGTTGCCCGGCCTCGAAGTGCTGGCAGAACAGTGCGCGTCCCATGAGGTTGGCGGCGATGAGGTCTTGCTGCGCGTTGTACACCACGGCCGGGACGGCCATGGTGTCCAGGACCCGTTGCACCGATGCGCGCACCGATCGCGCGGGCCGCTTGCTGCGCCGCGCGGCCGGTGCCGCCGGGGCGCTGCGGGCCAGGTCGAACAGGTGCGCGCGTTCGACGTCGTTGAGCTGCAGCGCCCGCGCGATCGCGTTGAGCACGCTCTGGGAGGCGCCGCGGATGTTGCCGCGCTCCAGCTGGATGTAGTAGTCGAGGCTGACGTCGGCGAGCATGGCGACCTCTTCGCGCCGCAGGCCCGGCACGCGGCGTTCGCCGCCGAAGTCGGGCAGCCCGGCCTGCGCTGGGGTGACGTGCGCGCGGCGGGAGATCAGGAACTCTCGCACCTCGTCTTTCCTGCTCATAGCTCCCACGGTAGATCCCTTGGAGGGCGGTGACATCCGGGGGCCGCCCGCCTTGTGGTTGGGGCGGGTGTGTCAGATGGTGAGCAGCACCTTGATGGCGCGGCGCTCGTCCATCGCCTGGTAACCCTCGGCGGCCCGGCCGAGTGGCAGGGTGAGGTCGAAGACCTTGCCGGGGTCGATCTTGCGGTCCCAGATGAGCTGGATCAGGCTCGGGCAGGAACCGGCGGACCGGGGCGGGGCCGCCGTGCAGGTGGATGCCGGCGAAGAACAGGTCGGGGCCGGGGATCGACACGTCGTAGTTGACGCCGACGAAGCCCATGTGCCCCCCGGGGCGGGTGGCACCGATCGCCTGCATGGTCGACTCCTGGGTTCCGACCGCCTCGATCACGCGAGTGCGCCCCGAGCCCGCCGGTGAGCTCCTTGATCTTCGCCACGCCCTTGTCGCCGCGGTCGTCGACGATGTCGGTCGCGCCGTAGAACCGGGCCAGCTCCTGCCGGTCAGGGTGGCGGGACATAGCGATGATCCGCTCGGCGCCGAGCTGCCTGGCCGCGAGGACGCCCATCAGGCCGACCGCGCCGTCACCGACAACCGCGACCGTCTTGCCCGGGCCCGCTTCGGCGGCCACGGCGGCGAACCAGCCGGTGCCCAGCACGTCGGAGGCGGCCAGCAGCGACGGGATCAGCGCCGGGTCCGGGTGCCCCGGTGTGGGGACCAGGGTGCCGTCCGCCAGCGGGATCCGGGCCTTCTCGGCCTGGGTGCCGATCGTCTGCGCCACGAAGGCGCCGTGCACGCAGCGGGACTGGTAGCCGGACCGGCAGATCTCGCACGTGTTGTCGGAGATGACGAACGACCCGACGACGAAGTCGCCGGCCTTGACGTTCTTCACCGCCGAGCCGACATCCTCCACGACGCCCACGTACTCGTGGCCCATCACCTGGTGGTCGGCGGGCTCGACACCCCGGTACGGCCACAAGTCCGACCCGCAGATACAGGTCGCGGTCAGGCGGATGACCGCGTCCGTGGGCTCGATGATCTTAGGGTCCTCACGCTCCTCGACCCGGACATCGCCGGGGGCGCGCATCACTACTCCACGCATCGGTGTCTCTCCTTGCCCTGGGCTTTGGCACCAGCGGCACCGAGCCATGTCTGCGAAGACGCAGCATCCGCGCCTTCCTGACCCATCGAACCCGGTAATCGCGCCCGCTGGGAGGGGACAACAGCACCCCCCAGGCCACCCGCCCCTGGTGAATACGACCGGCCGGCCGGAGTCATAAACCCGCCCGTCCCCGGGACGAAGCGGCACTAGAAAGGCTGATCTGGGCGCCGTGTGCCCCGCGACAGGTTTAAGTGCTAACCGACAGGGCGCGGAGACGCCGCAGCGCCGGAGAAATCCAATCACTGTCTGTGACTGGCGTCGGTGCCCTCCTCGTGGCCAGCCAGCGGGATCTGCTAACAGCTCACACTGGACGCCGCGCAAGCACCGACGGCAAGATCGAGCAGCTAGGGAGGCATGATGCTCACGGAGCCCTGCCGAAGCGTCTTCATGCAGTTCGGCCGCTCGATCGTTATGTAGCGAGGTCGATCCCGCTCTCCACGGACCACGCAGGGTCGTCGGCCTGGTCAACCGGTACACCGACTCCGCCGCCACCATCGACGGGAGGCCGGGCCACCTACCGGGCGTTTTAGCGGGGAGAGCGCGCGCGGTAGCCCGAAGGCGGGCAGCGTGCTGCTGCCGAAGTGCGTCATCGCGCTGATCTGGTCGCCGGACAGGGTGAGAACGAGCAGGCCAGTCGCCTGGCTGGCGTCGCCGTCGGGGCTGTGCACGTAGAAGCCGAAGGCAGGCTGGCCGTTCGCCCTGGTTGGCACCAGGCGGAAAGTGCGCCCGGCCCGCAGCGATACTGTCTTGAGGAACCTGGCCGCCGGGGTCCGGCCCTGGTATTCCCAGGGCAGTGGGGCATGGTCAGCCGCACGTCGTCGGTCAGCAGCCGGACAATCGTGTCGAGGTCGGCGGCTTCGTAGGCCCGGGCGAGCTGCTCGACGGTCGCCCGTTCGGCGGCAGAGTTGGGTGCGGGTGCTGGCTGACGGCTTTCACGGGGAGGAACGCGGTCTTGAAGCGCGCTGCGAGCCCGCTTCAGGGCACTGGTCACGGACTGTTCGCTGGTTTGGAGCATGCCCGCCACGTCCCTGGCTGGGAAGCCAGGCACGTCGCGCAGGATGAGCACTGCGCGCTGGCGGGGCGCTAGCGGCTGCAACGCGGTGACAAAGGCAAGCGAAATGGCCTCGCGGGCTTCGTAGCGGGCTTCCGGCCCTGGATCCTGATCGATCAGGCCCTCCAGCAGGACGTCTGGATACGGCTCAAGCCACCACACCTCGCCGTGCCCGGTCGGCTCCGGCGGCTCGATATCCGCGGCTTTGTGTTCCGGTCGTGTCCGCCTGCGCCGGGCCCGCAGCGTCTGCAGGCACCTGTTGGTAGTGACGCGGTACAGCCAGCACCGAAGCGAGGCGTGCTGCTCGAATTCGGGCAGACCATGCCACGCTGACAGCAGCGCATCCTGGAGCGCGTCTTCGGCGTCGTGAGCCGAGCCGAGTATCCGGTAGCAGTGAACCTGCAGCTCCTGCGCATACGGCTCGATGAGGTCGGCGAAGGCCTGGTCGTCGCCGGCCCGTGCCAGGGCCATCAAGTCCGCGGGCAATCGTGATCCTCCCGCTCGGTCGAAGTCTTCCCTTCGGGGGCTCATGAGGTAGTGATGCCCGCCGCCCTCAAAACTGGGCGGCCTCTCGCCGCCCAGTTTGCGGGTCCGGCGGCGTCGGGCAGGCCGGCGGGGTCGACATCGAGTTCAACGCGACCGGACCCCGGGTCACGGACTATGGCACCGGCATACCGGCCACTCAACTGCCCATCGGCCAGTTTCTGGCCGCTCAGGACGTGCTGACGTCCCAGTTCATCACCGCCCGCTGCGCAGCCCGGCGAATGGTCACCCAGGGCACAGGCGTCATCATCTTCCTCACCGGCAGCCCGGCACGCCCGCACAGTACCGGCACGGCAGCGATCGGTGTCGCGTTCGGAGGCGTCGAGAACCTCACCCGCCTCCTGGCGCTCGAACTCGCCGGCACCGGGGTCCGGGTGGTCTGCCTCCGGACTGCCGCCAACCCTGACTCCCGGACGATCGAGGACCTGGCTGACGCAGCCGCAGCCGGGATGCACATCACCAGGCAGCAGGTGCTCGGCTCCCTCGGCGAGACCACCATGCTGAAGGTCTCCCCGCTCACCGAAGACACCGCCAACGGAGCGGTGCTGCTGGCATCCGATCGCGCCCGCATGATGACCGGAACAGTCCACAACGCCACCGCCGGGGTCTGCCCAGACTAGCCGGGGTGACGCACAGCGGCTGCCCTCAGTGCGCCCGCCGGACCACATGACGCATAACCAGCCGGACGAGTCTGGCGCCGCGACCGTCAAGGTCATTTGACGTGACAAGCAGCAAGGGCCGTCCGCACGAGCCGGGGCTCCTGGCGTTCCGTCCTGCGCCGTGCTGGCAGGACCGGGACGCTTGTTCTATGTGCGGGCTCGAGCAGGTACCTGCGATCGCGGAGCGCGTCCAGAGCGGAGGGCTCCGCCAGCCGCGGCTAGCAGCAGCGGCGGCGCCCTCGGCCGGCTGGCTACCTGGCTGAGCTGCCGGCCGGTCGATGCGTCCTGTGCCGGTCTCGCTCGCCGCATGTTGTTGTATATCTCAGTTGTGCGTCTTATCGGGCGTGACCGGGAGCTGGCGGCGGTTGGCCTGCTGCTGGACCGGGCGGCGGCGGGCACCGGCGGCGTGCTGGTGATTTACGGCCCGCCGGGGTCGGGGAGGACGGCGCTAGCCGGGGCCGCGGCGGAGGAGGGGACACGGCGCGGCTTTGACGTCGCCCGGGCTGCGGTGGCAGCGACGGGCCCGGCCCGGATGGCCTGGGCGCAGCTGATACGCGCGACCGGCGGGTCAGCGACGCTGGCGCGCCGCCTGCTGGAGGATGCGGAGCCGCTGGACCTTGATGACGCCGCAGGGGCTCTCGTGTCGGCCGGCAGGCGCCTGATCGTGGTAGACGATCTGGATCACGGTGACCCGGCAGCGGCCGAGTTCCTGCCCGTGCTCGCTGGCCGGGTGAGCGGCTCCTCGACGGCGGTGATAGTGACCGCGTCGGCGCCCCTGGGAGCCGGGCAGGAAGTGCGGCTGGGACCGCTGGGCGAGGAAGAGCTGGCCGCCGCCGTGGATGAGAGCCGGCCAGAGGTGGGCCGCGCCTTGTGGCTGGCATCGGGCGGGCTGCCCGGTCCGGCTGTATCCCTGGCAGGCCGCCTCGGCGGCCTTGGTCCTGGCGCCGATCCGGTCGCGTACCTGGCACTGTCCGCGCCGTCCCCGGTCACGTTCCTGGCTCTGGACCCTCCGCTGATCGGGCTGCTCGAAACGGCGGCCGGGCGGGATGTGGATCACCCGCTCCGGGCCCGGCTGCTAGCCCGGCTGGCGCGCGAACTGCTAGCGGATCCGGGCGCGGGCCGCCGCCGGCGGGCGCTGGTCGACGAGGCCCTGGCTCTGGCCCGGGCTGCCGGGGAGCCGTCGGTGCTGGCCGAGGTGCTGGATGCCCGGCTGCACGCCCTGTGGGACCCCGCCGCAGCCGGCGACCGGCTCGCCGCTTCGTCGGAGATCATCGACCTGGCCCGCGCGGCAGGCGATGACCGCCACGAGCGGCACGGCATGTTCTGGCGGTTCGTCGCCTTGATGGAGCTGGGCCGGGTGGCCGAGGCAGAATCCGCGCTGGCCGCTTTCGAACGGGCCGCCCAGCTCGCCGGTGACGAGGCAGCGCTGGTGATGGTCACCGCCCGGCACGGCATGCTTGCCGGCCTGCGAGGCCGGTTCAGCGAAACGCTGCGCCTAGCGGAACGAGTCCATGAGTCCGGGCGGCGAGCCGGGCTGGCCGACACCGCGGACCTGTACGCCGCGCTTCGCGGGATGGTCCTGCTCGAACAGGGCACACCCGAGCAGGCGGCCTTCATAGTCGACCTGCTGCTGGAGGCGGCACGCCACCGGCCCGGGCACCTGTTCGAGGCCAGCCTGGCGGGCGGGCTGGCGACATTCGGCCGGCTGGCTGAGGCGAGAGCCGAGCTGCAGAGGGTGCTGCCGCAGGCTCTGAGTGCTTCGGGGCCGCGCTGGCTGGCGGCGATGGCGGCGCTGGCGAAGGCGGCCAGCGCCACCGGTGACCGGGAAGCTGCCGCCGCGCTGTATCCGGCGCTGGCCCCCTACCGAGGGCGGCTGGTCATCCAGGGTGGCGCCAACTGGACCGCCGGCCCGGTGTCGCACTATCTCGGGCTGCTCGCCGCAGCGCTGGGCCGGCAGGACGAGGCGGCGGGCCTGTTCTGCGAGGCTGCGGCCCTGGCCCGGCAGGCAGGCGCCCTGCCGTCCCTGGCGCACGCGCATGCCGGGCTGGCGGATGCGCTGACGGCGCGTGCTGGCCCCGGCGACACGCAGGCCGCCGAGGAGCAACGACGGCAAGCCCGGGCGATAGCCGAGCAGCTGGGCATGACAGTCCTGCTGGCAGCGCTCGGCCCACCAGCCGGTCGCTGGCGTCTGCGACGTGACGGCGCCGACTGGCTGCTGGACGCAGGCAATGAGCACGCCCGGCTGCGCGACGCCCGTGGCCTGCACTACCTGCGGGCGCTGCTGGCAACGCCAGGTCGCGAGATCCCCGCTCTTGACCTGGCCGCCGGCGGGGCAGGTGTCCACCCGCGGACTGCCGGTCCGGCCATCGACGAGCAGGCCCGCGCGGCCTACCGGCGCCGCCTCGACATCCTGGCCGCCGAGCTGGAGGCCGCCGACCGGGCCGGCGACGCCGGCCGCGGCAGGCAACTCGAAGCAGAGCGGCAGGCTCTGCTGGCCGAACTGCGCCGCGCGACCGGACTGGCGGGACGCAGCCGCGACCTGTCCCCGGAAGCCGAGCGTGCCCGGGTCAATGTCACGCGCACCCTGCGCGCCACGGTAGCGCGGATCACCGAGATGGCGCCGGCAGCCGGGGCACACCTGCAGGCGTCGATCCGCACCGGCCGGGCCTGCCGGTATCAGCCCGAGGCGGGCGGCCCGGCCAGCTGGGACGTCTGACCGTACACGTTGTTCCATCGCGGTTTACGCCTCCCGGGTGACACCACGGAGGCAACCACGATGGCGGAAACCCAGCTCCCCGGCGACACTACGGCAGCGCCCGCAGCTCTCCCCTCCGCACCGCGCCGGTCCAGCCCCCGGCGCTCGCGACTTCACATTGTCGTGCCTGACTGGCTCATGGTCGATGAGCCGCGCTGTGCCGTGATTAGTGGCTGCATTCCCGGCCGTCCGGTGACCGTCGTCGCGTCCTGCCGGATCGACGGGTTCGTGCACCAGGCCACGGCCACCTTCACCGCCGGCGAAACCGGCTGCGTGGACACCGCGCACGACGCCAGCGCCGCCGGCAGTTATACCGGCACCGACCCGTTCGGCCTGTGGTGGTCAGCCACGCCCGCCAGGCCAGCGGCCCACCCCGCCTCGCCGCCCGAGCCGATCGCCTGCCAGCTGACCGCCGAGACGGCCGGGGAGAAGGCCACCGCCGAGTTCCAGCGGCACTGGCTGACCCCCGGCGCCACCCTCACCCAGGTGAGCCAGCCCGGCGTCACGGGCATGTTCGCCCGCCCGCCCGGACCGGGCCCGTTCCCGGGCGTGGTGGCCTTCGGCGGCTCGAGCGGAGGCCTCGGACCCGCGGCGGCCTGGGCGCCCGTGCTCACCGCTCACGGCATCGCCACGCTGGCCATCGCCTACTTCGGCGCGCCGGGCCTGCCCGCCGCCTTGACCGGGATCGAGGTCGAGGTCGTGGAGCGAGCCGCCCGCTGGCTGCTCGCCAGGGACGACGTCACGTCCGGAACCGTGGCCGCGATGGGCATGTCCCGCGGCAGCGAACTAGCCCTGTGGGCAGGTGCGCTCCTCGACGTCGTCGGCCCCGTTGTGGCCCTCGCGCCCAGCGGCATCTCCTGGCCCGGCCTCAATGCCGACGGGCCGACCGAAGCCCCTGCCTGGACCTTCCGCGGGCGGCCCCTTCCCTACGCACCCGCCGGCGCCGCCGCCAAGGCAGCGCTGGCACCCTCGTCAGGGCCCTCGGTAGCGCTGCGCGCCGTCTTCGAGCCGACCCTGGCCCACCCAGAGCTGTACGAACATGCCGTCATACCGGTCGAGGACATACGCGGACCGATCCTGTTCGTATCCGGCGAGGCCGACACCATGTGGCCTGCCACCCCGATGACCCAGATCTCCGAACAGCGTGCCCGCGGCCACGGCTTCCACCACCCGCTGACCCACCTGCGCTACCGCGACGGCGGCCACGTCTGCGCCGGGATCCCCGGCACCCCGGTCGCCACTGAGGTCAGGCACCACCCGCTCACCGGCGGGCGCTACAGCTTCGGGGGAACCAGGCAGAGCAACGCCCGCGCCCGAGCAGACTCCTGGCCCCGCGTGGTCACCTTCCTGCGCCACGCGCCGCAGCCGAGGTGATGCCGCAGGCTCGCGGCCGCGGCGACACGGTGATCTCGGCATAGGGACAAATGACGGACATGACCGGGTACCCACAGGACGCAAGTAAGCATGTAACGCCAAGTCAGCAGCCATTCTGGGCCACCTGGGGGAAACGGACTGTAAGACCGTCGGCTCAGCCTACGTTGGGTCGAGCCCAGCACCTGCCCAGGACCTGCCAATGGTCACGGATCGTCGTATCAGCCGGCGACGCGGCTGGCGATCTTCCCGGCGACGCTGCGACACGGGGCTGAGCGGTCTGCGAACCGCTCGCTCTGGCAGCGCGAGCGTGCGGGCGCCGGCTTCTGGCCGGCGGGGCGCGCTGTTCAGCGGCTCCATGCTGTGTTGGATTACGCTGGCTGAGCGGCCAAAAAGTGCCCAGCAAGGCTCAGCTCCGTGGTCCTGGTGAGCGCGTCAAGCAGTCCGTCTGGCGGAAAGCCACCGCAACCGTAGAATCCGATCGTGCCCGAGGTGTCCCAGCCCGTTGTTGCCGCCCGCCTCCGCTTCTGGCTATCCGGCGGACGCCCGCTGCAACATGCGGCTGCCTTTGCTGCCTGGCTGGTCGCGATGGTGGCGCTCGCCGATTTCGGCCTGTACCGGCTGCCATTACGCGGCTGGGAAGTGGCTGCGGCGCAGATCGGGACCTACGCTGTCGTGGTCGCTCCTATCGCGGTGTGGGCTCCGCGCGCTTTCGCCACCCTGGCAGTGCCAGGCTGGCAGGCACTGCTGGGCACCGCACTGGTCGCTGCCGGCGTCAGCTACAAGGCAGTGACCCGGCACGCTGCTGGCCACCGACCTGGACGACCCGGTGATCATCGCCGGCATCGCCGCCGCTACTGATCGACGGTTATGCGCTGCTGGTCGCTGTCCAGGTCAAGGTCACAGCTTCGCCGTGTGTAGCGCAGGCAGATCGAAGCCACGCCAGGACCACGAGAGTTTCGCGGGCGGCAACGGCGGATGACCGGTGGGCTTCTGGTGGGCCTGCCGTGCATGTGTCACCCGCCAGGAGCATGGACCGCCACGGCGATGCCCACACCGCACCGCGCGGCGCGGCGCCGTGAGCAGCACCTCGCCGGCCCCCCGAGCAGGCCGCCACGGCGATGCCCACACCGCACCGCGCGCGCGGCGCCGTGAGCAGCACCTCGCCGGCAAGACCACGAGCCGCCGATCACGCGCCGGGAATGCCCGGTTCTGCGTGCCCATCTTGAACACCGCGTATTCTCCACGGTGAAGGCCGGGGCAGGAGCAGGTCCTCCGGGCGTTCGCCGCTGGTGCCGGTGCGGTCTGTAGTCGGCGCAGGCTCGGGCGCGGCCGGCAACGCGAACGTGACCGCCGCGCGGGTACCGCCCGCCCCCGACACGATGCTCAGCTGGCCGGCCAGCAGCCGCACCAGCCACAGGCCATGCCCGTGGGCGTACGGCCACCCTGCCGCAACGTCCTGGCCCGCGTCTTGCCCGTCCGGCGATCCGGGGCGGGCGCCGCCGCTATACCCGCCGTCAGCTGACCTTCGCCGCCCGGATCAGGGAGCTGTTCGACCAGGGCCATACGCTGGCTGCCGCGCTGCGGATCCTGGCGCTGGAAGATGACCTGGCCGCCGAGCGTGCCCTGACCGCCCGCCTGCATGAGCGGCTCGCCGGCCGGAACCGGCAGGGCGAGGCTAGTCCGGGCGAGGCCCGGATAAGCCTCTGCCCGTCGCCGGCGGGCGGGCGGGGCCGCTGTTTCCGGGTCCGCGGCGCGGGGGCCGCGCGATCGCCGGCCAGTGCCCGCAGGCGGGCCAGCTCGGCCTGCAGCTGGCGGGTCTCCTCTTGCAGCTGCAGGACCCGGCGGATGCCGGCCAGGTTCAGCCCGTCGGCGCTCAGCGCGCAGATCTGGGCCAGCCGGTCGATGTCGCGGCGGGAGTAGCGGCGGGTGCCGCCCGCGCTGCGGGCCGGGTCCAGCAGGCCCTCCCGCTCGTAGATCCGCAGTGTCTGCGGGTGCAGCCCGGCCAGCTCGGCGGCCACCGAGATGCTGAACAGGCCCCGGTCCACATCCGCCCACCCGGGGTTCACCACGGCCAGTCCCAGTCCCGGGCGAGATAGCGGAAGGCCAGCAGCGGCGAGCCTGATCTCCGCCTCGTCCGGCCGGTCCGGCGCCGGCGCCCGATGCGGGCCTTCCACCCGGACTGGTCCCGCCCACAGCGGCGGCGACCCGGGCATCCGCGCCCGCGTCCCGGCCGTCCCGGCCGGCCGGGACGCGGGGGGCGGGGTCTGCTCGCGGGCGAGCCCCTGGTCATAGGCGGCGCGGCGGGCCGGGTCGCCGAGCACGTGCCAGGCTCCGGCCAGGGCGCGGAACCGGCCCGGCGCGACGGCATCTCCCGGCCTGGAATCGGGGTGCGCCGCCCGCGCCCGGCGCCTCCAAGCCTGCGCGATCTCCTGGCGGGAGGCCTCGCGGGGCACCCCCAGCAGCTGGTAAAGATCCGGGCCCGGGCCGCCGGGATCCGCAGCGGGCATGACCGTCACCTTCCCTTCGCTGACACGGACGGCGCGATCTCACCTCCAGTATGCCGCAGGATAAAATCTCAGTCGAGCCTTGTCAGATAACTCGCAGCCGTGCTATATAGATGCCGTGAGCGTGACATCGCAACCGGCACTGGCAAAGGAGGCACGATCATGCTCATGCGCACCGACCCGTTCCGCGAACTGGACCGGCTCACCCAGCAGGTGCTCGGCACCACCGCCCGCCCCGCCGCGATGCCGATGGACGCCTACCGGCACGGCGACAGCTTCTACATCCACTTCGACCTGCCCGGCATCACGCCCGAGTCCATCGACCTGACCGTCGAGCAGAACGTGCTGACCGTCCGCGCCGAGCGCGCCCCGATCAAAACCGACGGCGCTGAAATGATCGTCGCCGAGCGGCCCTACGGCACCTTCACCCGGCAGGTCTTCCTCGGCGAGACCCTCGACCCCGACAAGATCGCCGCCGACTACAACGCGGGCGTGCTGACCCTGACCATCCCGGTCCATGAGGCGGCCAAGCCCCGCAGCATCCAGGTCACCAGCAGCGACCAGAAGCAGGCCGTCACCGCGTAGCCCCTCGGCCCCAGCATCCCGGCATGGGCCGCCGGCCGCAGGCGGCCCATGCCGCCGGGATCCCCCGCGCAGGATCCAGGCAACGCAACAGGCCCAGACCGGTAACGCCGCGCCAGGTCGGCAGATCACCGCCACCACGGTCCGCGCTAAGTGCTGCGCCGACGGGACAGTTACGGGCTGGCATTGCCGCGGCCAGGTGCCTCCCCGCTGCCAGGCGCGGCGTGCACCAGCCGGGCTGACCCGTATGATTGACCGCCATCATGCCCGGTGTCGGCCGGGCCAGGCCTCGCAGCGCAGTAGCCGGAAGGGGTGACTCCGGGCCGCCCCCGGCCGGGGCAGAGGATGCAGGCCCTGTATTACGACCAGGACGCCAACCCGGTCGACCAGGAACAACGGCAGCAGCTGAGCCGTCGGCCCGGCTGCAGCCGCATCGGTTACGCCGACAGCATCCGGCAGGCGGGCAAGTCTCCGTGATTACCTTCTGGTCCGGCATCGCCGCCGCACGCGCAGCAGGCGTATGACGGCCGATGACCATGTGCGACAGACGGGTGAGGCTTCGCCGGATTAAGTTAGCTCCAGACAGGAGTCTCAAGATCTGGCAGAGCGCATCAGGCAAACCAGGCCTGCTGGTCGGCGATGTCTGCGCCGCGGGCGAGCGATTGCTCTTTGATGCTGGCTGACGTGGCTTGCTCGGCCCCTAGCACCCATCCGAGCGGGAACTGAGCGGGGTTGGCTAGTACTTCTTGCAGCAGTTGGGGTAGGAATTCCGTCGCATAGAAACTCCCCGTGCGGGAAGCTCCGGCGACATGGCGGCGTAGGCACGCCAGCCGAGCGCGGGTCGGATTCGTCATCATTCGGGTGGCCAGGGCGCAGGCAGCGGCCAAGAAGTGCTGATGCGACACCTCCATCGCTGATCCGATCTGACTTGGCTTGGCTGGCCCCAACCCAGAAGGCTAGGCCCAGCGTCTGTCAGTGATGAGCGCCCTCACGCTTCCCAGGCTCCACACCAGCACAGGCCAATGCGGCCGGTCTCGCCCATGGTGGCCAGCCAACCAAGAGGCGGCGGGAAACCCCCGGTCGCAGCGACCAGCCATGCCGTCCGCGTTGAGAACTGGCTTGTGCGGTGGCGGGGGGATGGTCGTGATACCTGGGGCGGCTTCGGGCCAGACCAGCAGGACCTGGCAGGGGGCGTGGTCGACGACGAACCGGGTGGCCTTGCCGAGGCTCCTGGGGCCGAGCCGGGACCGGTCGCCGTCTCTGGCCAGGATGAGCAGGTCCGCGCCGGCTGCTGCGCTGACCACTTCCCGTTCGGGGTGCCCGCGGCGTTCGATCTGGTCACACGGGCGGCTGAGGCGCCGGGCGGCGGCGTCGAGCAGTTCGGCGGCTGAGGAGGCGGCCAGTTCCGCCACCCGCGGGCCAGGTCGCGCCCGGGACCCTGCGGCCGAACAGGCCCAGGTAGGCGCCGTGCGCGGTCTCCGGCACCTCGGCTGGGGTGACGTGCAGCAGCGTGATTCGGGCATCGGCCGGCGCCAGGCGCAGCGCCGCGTCCACGCAGGCCCGCCAGGTTCCCTCGGCGACCCAGATAACTACCGGGCTGCCCGTGATATCGCCCTCAGTCAATGCTGTTCAGCCTCCCCATGCGCGCAGCGCGGCCCATAGCGCCAGCACTGCGAGGACCAGCCCGGCCGGTACGGTGAGCAGTCCCAGCCTGGTGAATTCCCCCAGGGACGGTCCCGATCCGTGCTGGCGCAGCACCCGCCGCCACAGCAGCGTGGCCAGCGACCCGGTATAGGTAAGGTTCGGGCCGATGTTCACCCCCAGCAGCACGGCCAGGACCGCGCCTGGGCCGGACGGCGCGGCCAGCGGCAGCAGTACCAGCACGGCGGGCAGGTTGTTGATCAAGTTGGCGAGCGCGGCGGCCAGCACCGCAATGGCCAGCAGGGCGTTCAGCCCGGCTCTCCCTCGGCATGACCGGCTCGCGCTCCGGTACGGGATAGTGATCTCCGGCAGCCACAAGCCGCAATGATCCCATGTCAGCGGGCAGAAGCCATCTTCGCCGACGACGGCTCGACGCTGAAGACCTGCGCGGTCACCTCGACGGACGGACGCGCAGCCGTCAAAGAGTCACGCGGGCAGTGGTCTCGCCCTTTGGTCGGCCGGCGATGTCAGCGGTGCGTGAGCTGCCCCCGCTTCGGGTGTGGGCATGGTACTGGGCCTCGCACTGCCCCGCAGCGCTGCATGTTCGCGAAACGGGGCAGGGTTGCTGGATACAGCACAAGCTGTACAATACAGATATGGCTGTATTGACTGCGGCGGACCTGGGCACGCTCGCCCGGGTGGGGACCGCGCTGGCCGATCCCACTCGCCGCCGGGTGCTGGTGCACTTGACCGGCGGTCCCGGGTACCCGGCAGAGATGGCCGGGCAGTTCGGGACCACCCGCGCCAACTTGTCTAACCACCTGACCTGCCTGCGCGAGTGCGGGCTGGTGACCGCGACCGCGGAGGGGCGCCGGGTCCGTTATGAGCTGGCCGACCAGCGCCTGGCCGAGGCGCTGCGCATCCTCGCCACGCTCGACCTGCCCGGCAGCTGCCAGTGAGCCGCGAGCCTGTGACCCTGGAGGTGACCGGATGTCCCGCATCCAGTTGTCGATCAACGTCAGCGACCTCGGTGCCGCGGTCGCGTTCTACTCCCGGCTGCTCGGCACTGGGCCGGCCAAGCTGCGGCCCGGGTACGCGAACTTCGCCGTGGACAACCCGCCGCTGAAGCTGGTGCTCAACGCGCCCGGCAGCGGTCCCGGCGGCAGCATCAACCACCTCGGCGTCGAGGTCGGCACGACCGGGGACGTGGCGCAGGCTGAGGCGCGGCTGGCCGCCGCGGGCCTGGCCACCGAGGCCGAGCCGGGCGCGGTGTGCTGTTACGCGCGGCAGGACAAGGTGTGGGCGCATGACCCGGACGGGGTGGCCTGGGAGTACTACACCGT
Organism: uncultured Actinomycetes bacterium; assembly: GCA_963834705.1. GTDB lineage: Bacteria > Actinomycetota > Actinomycetes > Streptosporangiales > Streptosporangiaceae > RYN-230. Next base: position 310,077 of record CAWICV010000006.1, on the reverse strand, counting down.
CCTGGAACACATCGAGACACCATGATCCCCCTGGTCACCCGGCGGCGCGGCGCCATCGGTCCCGGCCGCCCTGCCACGGCAGGCACTGGCCGGCGCGAGGACACCGCCCCCGCACCGCTGCTGGGGGACTGGCTCCGCCTGGCCCGTACCGCGCGGGTGCTGTCGTGGCTCACCCTGGCCTGGATGGGCATCGAGGGCGGCGTGGCGGTCGGCGCGGCGCTGGCCGCCGGGTCGGTGGCCCTGCTCGGCTTCGGCCTGGACAGCGGCATCGAGGCGATGGCGTCCATCATCGTGATCTGGCGGTTCACCGGGCCCCGGCTGGCCAGTCCCGGCTCTGAGCGGCGCGCCCAGCAGCTGGTGGCGGTCAGCTTCTTCCTGCTCGCCCCGTACATCGCGGTCGAGGCGGTCTGGGCGCTGGCGGCTGGTGACCGGGCCGAGACCAGCATCGCCGGGCTGGTGCTCACCGCGGGCACCGCCGTGTTCGAGCCTGCTCTGGGGGTGGCCAAGCGGCGGATCGGCGCCCGGCTCGGGTCGGCGGCCACCGCCGGGGAAGGTACGCAGAACCTGCTGTGCGCCTACCTGGCGGTCGCGGTGTTCGCCGGGCTGGCCGCCAACACCTTGTGGGGTGCCTGGTGGCTGGACGGTGCCGTCGCGCTGGGGATCGCCGGCTGGGCGGTCGTGGAAGGACGGCGGGCGTGGGCCGGGAGATCGTGCGGCTGCGCCTCCCCGGCCGGACCGTGCTGCTGACCGTTGGCGCAGGCCGGCGGATATCGCCGCCGGACTGCGGGCCGGCTGGACGGGCGATCGTCGTCTGCTGCTCTCTCGTCCGTGTCGGGGCATGGCTCGTGGCCGCCGGGGTGTGCGGAGGGAGATCTGCGCGCCGTCTCGTGCGGGGGCACCGGCATGCGCGGCGGGGCGTCTTAGCCTGTGGGCGTGGTGGTAGGGCTCGGGCTGCTGGCGGCCTCGGCGGTGCTGCTGATCGCGGGTGCCGAGGTGTTCACCGGCAACGCCGCCGCAGCGGCGCGCGGCCTGCGGATCACCGTTTTCGCGGCGGCGTTCTTGCTGGCGGGCGCGGAGCCGGAGGAGATGATCACCGGGGTGATCGCCTCGGGGCGGCACCGGCCGGGGCTGGCGGCCGGGGACGCGATCGGCGCGAACCTGACCATGCTGACGCTAGTCCTGGGGCTGGCCGCGCTGGCCCGTCCGCTGCCGTTCGGCGGGCGGGTCCGCGGGTACGCGGTGTGGTCGGCGGTGGCGGGCGGGCTGGCGGCGCTGGCGGTCGCCGGGAATCGCGTCGGGCGGTGGCAGGGCGGCCTGCTGGTGGCGGCCTACCTGGCCGGGGTGGCGCTGCTGTGGTGGCGCGAGCGCGAGCTGCCCGTGATCGGCGAAGCTACCGAGGCCAGCGAGGAGGACAGCGGATCCCGGCCCGCGGTGCTGGGGCTGACGCTGGCCGTGGGCGGTGTCGCGCTGATGGCTGCCGGGGGGTGGCTGGCGGTCGGCGGGGCCGGGCGGGTGGTCGCCGCGCTGCGCCTGACCGACTCCGCCGTCGGGCTGACGCTGCTGGCCCTGGCCACCACCGCGGAGCTGTTCGCGCTGGCATGGGCGGCGATGCGGCGCGGCGTCACCGAGATCGCGGTGGCCGGGGTGGTCGGTTCGGTCGCCTATAACGCCACCGCCTCGCTCGGGGCCGCGGCGCTGGTCCGGCCGCTGGCCACCGGCGGCATCCTGGCCCCGGCGATCACCGCCGCCGCGCTGCCGGTGGCCTTGCTGGCGGTCACGCCCGGCGGCCGGCTGACCCGGCTGGCCGGGGCCGTGCTGGTGCTCGGCTACGCCGCGTGGGTGACCGCTGTGCTGGCCGGCTGACCCGATCAGCCGCAGCGCCCGCCGCTGACGGTGCTGCCCGGTGCCGGACAGCTCCTAGATCACCACGACCGACGCGCCGATCTCGATCAGCGAGTCCAGGCCGAACCCGGCTAGCGCCACCGACCGGGCCGTGATGGCCGCGACGGCCAGGACCGCGATCCGGCCACGTTCCAGCCCAGCGTCACGTTTCCAGGGCGAAACCCCGGCGCAGCAACGTTTGCCGGGTGCTGTCCTGCGCGACGGTCATGGGCTGAGTCTGCCAGCCACCCGGGGCCTGGCTGGCTCGCCTGGGTTTACCGGACGGCATCGTCTGGGTAATCTGACCCGTGTTAGCAGACGTGATCGTCTGGATAATAACTGCGGGAACGGGAGGCCAGACGTGGCACGCAACGGCCCGGCGCACGCCGGTGAGCCGGGGCGGGGTCGCCCGCGGGATCCGGCTGTGGACGCCGCGATCCGGTCGGCGACGGTGGGCCTGCTGGGCGAGGCGGGGTATGCGCGGCTGACGATGGATCAGGTGGCGGCGCGGGCGGGGGTGAGCAAGTACGAGCTTGTACCGGCGCTGGCCGAATAAGGTGGCGCTGGTCGCTGACGCGCTGCAGCACCGGGCCCGCCCGGTGCCGGAGGTTCCCGACACCGGCAGCCTGCCCGGTGACATGCGGGCGTTCCTGAGGCGATGCTGCGGTCGCGCGGGAGCGAGGCGTCGCGGGCGCTGGCGGCGGTCAGCGGCGAGATCGCCACCAACCCCGAACTGCGCCGGCCTGGCACCGGGGCGTGGCAGGGATGCTCACCGGCTGCCTGCGCGATGATCGTGGACCGCGCGGCCGCACGGCGGGGAGCTGGCCGAAGGCAGCGACGTCGAGCTGCTGTCCCAGATGCCGCTGTCGCTGCTGCAGAACTGGCGGCTGGAGCACGGACCAGCCCCGGCGAAGCCGTGGTCGAGCGGATCGTCCGCCAGTTCTACACCCCTGGCTCTCCGCGATGACAGCGCACAGCACGTCCGGGCTGGGAGCGAGCGGGGTGGCGATGGTCGGGGAGGCGGGCACGTGATCCAGGCGCGTGGACTGACCAAGCGGTACGGCCCGGTGGTCGCGGTGGATGACCTGACCTTCGAGGTCGCGGCCGGGCCGGGTGACCGGGTTCCTCGGCCCGAACGGCGCGGGCAAGTCCACCACGATGCGGCTGATCCTCGGGCTGGACGCGCCGACCGCCGGCTCGGTGACGTGTCGGCGGGCAGTGACTACCGGGCGGTGCGGCGCCCGCTGTATCAGGTCGGCTCGCTGCTGGAGTCGGCCGCCATCCACCCCGGGCCGCAGTGCCCGCGGCCACCTGCTGGCGCTGGCCGCCGCCAGCGCGATCCGCGCCGCCGGGTCGATGAGGTGCTCGGCCTCGCGGGCCTGGATGGCGTGGCGGCCAAGCGGGCCGGGGGATTCTCGCTGGGCATGACGCAGCGGCTGGGCATTGCCGCCGCGCTGCTCGGCGATCCGGCGGTGCTGCTGCTGGATGAGCCGGTCAACGGGCTGGACCCGGACGGCGTCGCGTGGATCCGCGAGCTGCTGCGCTCGCTGGCCGCCGAGGGCCGGACCGTGTTCGTCTCCAGTCACCTGATGAGCGAGATGGCGATGACCGCCGATCACCTGATCGTCATCGGCCGGGGACGGCTGATCGCCGACGCGCCGCTGGCACGAGTTCATCGCGGCATGCGGCCGGCGGGCCGGGTCCAGGTCCGCTCCCCGCAGCCAGGACCGCCTGGCCCGGCTGCTGTCGAGCAGGGCGCTGCCGTCGACCGGGCCGGGCCCGGCGGCAGCCTGCTGGTCGTCCGCGGCCTGGCGCCGCCGAGGTCGGGGAGCTGGCCGCCCGGCACGGCATCGCGCTGCACGAGCTGCTGACCAGGAAGGCCATCGCTGGAGGAGGCGTTCATGGAAGCTGACCCGGGACGCGGTGGAGTACCCCGCAGCCCGCCACGGAGGACCGCACGCGCATGACCGCCACGGCTCACCACAGCGCCGCACCGGCCGCCGGGGCCTCCCGCCGGGCCGGGCCGCCCACCCGGCTGGGACCTGGCCCGGTCGGAGTGGATCAAGCTGCGCACCGTGCGGTCCACCGGGTGGACGCTGCTGGCCGCCGGGGTCGCCATGACCGGGTTCGGCGGGCTGCTCTCGGCCGCCTACGCCCGGCACCTCGACCCCCGCCGCCCCGCCCGCCTCATTCGACCCGGCGTGCCTACAGCCTGAGCGGGTTCTTCCTCGCCCAGCTCGCCATCGGCGTGCTCGGCGTGCTCGTCATCACCAGCGAGTACGCCACCGGCTCGATCCGCTCCACGCTCGCCGCCGCGCCGCAGCGGCTCACCGTGCTCGCCGCGAAAGCCGCCGTCTTCGCCGCCGTCGCGTTCCCCACCGCGACTCGCCTCGTCGGTCGCCGCGTTCCTCCTCGGCCAGGCGATCTTCGTCCGGCAAGGGCATCCAGGCCCGCACCTGGGCGGCCCGCGGGCGCTGCGGCCGGTGCTCGGCGCCGCCTTGTACCTGGCCGTCTTCGGCCTGCTGGCCCTCGGCATCGGCGCGCTGGCTCCGCCGCACCGCGGGCGCCATCGCCGCGCTGATCGCCATGGCCATCTTCCTGCCCGTTGCCGCCGGGGCCCTCCCGGCGTCCTGGCAGCACAGCCTCGTCAGGTATCTGCCGTCAGCCGCCGGGCAGGCGATCATCGGCCACACCAAGTTCACCCCGCCGGCCCCGCTGCTGGCCCCGTGGGCCGGGTTCGGGGTGTTCTGCGGCTATGCCGCCGCGGCTCTCCTCGCCGCCGCGATCACGCTGAACCAGCGGGATGCCTGACCCCCCGCTCCCCGCACCGGCGATCAGCGCGCAGGCACCAGGACAGACCCCGGGGCACCCTGCAGGCGGTGGCCATGAGCGGCCTCGCCAGCTTCTGGCTCACACACCAAGCAGACGACGATCGGCATGAAGCTCTGTCAGCAGGTCACGGGCAGGCACACCTCGTCTGGGCCGGGAAGCCAGCGGCGGAACCGCGGAGCTGACCTGACCAGTACCCGGGTGCGGGCAACCCGATGTACCTCGCGTGTACCTCCGATGGACCTCGCGTATACCTGACGGGCGCCCCAGGCGTACCAGCGTCCCGCCGTGCCGTGGTGCCTGCAGATGCGGCTCTGATGCCACACCCTGGACTCTGGCGAAGCGCCGGTTACCCTCCGCTACCGCAGATGCAGTTGACCTGATCAGCCTCGGCGATCCGGGCAACGCTGCCGAAAGGTCTAGACCACTATGGCCCGGACGATGAACGAAATTCACGTCAGCCGTGCCCGGAGTCCGGCGGAGCCGCCGTCACGGTCCGTGATCCCTGCTAGCAGTGCCCTGATCTGGCATGCGGCACCTGGGCCCGCGATGAGTAAGGCAACTGCGGCCATGGCGGGCCGCCTGACCGGACGGCGCCTGCACCTGCAGGCTCCGCTGCCTTCGGCGCACTCACACGACCGGGTCGCGTGCCCATGTTTCCGCTTGCGATGACCAGTCCCTCGCCGTAGGCGCGGACCTCGGCCAGCAGCCCGGCGAACATTTCCACCGCGTGCGCGGCCGGGCCGGTGCGCCCGGCGGGGTTGCGCAGCAGCCGGCGGGCTTCCTCGATCACGGTCAGGTGCCGCAGCCGGGCCGGGGCGGGTCCTTCTTCGCGCTGACGCATCCGCAAGTAGCTGGCGAGGCGGATCAGCACGGTGCCGATCAGGAACGCTTTGTCGGCGTCGTCGCCGACGTCCTCGATCTCCGGCACGACGTTACGGTCCAGCAGCGCGGCTATGTCGAGTGGGTGGCCGCCTTCGAAGAACCGGCCGGTGGTGCCGAGCCGCAGGCTGGCGATCCGTACCTTGATGAACCCGCGGACGTTGTCGGTGATCTCCCGCCCGTAGCCGATTTCGTTCACGACTTGCTCGGCGGTGGTCTGCAGGTCACCTAGCGACGGATAGCCGGGTGTGATGCCGGCGACGGCGGGTTCGCCGAGCGCTAGGTCCCACCCGGCCTCGGTGTAGCAGCGGTTCAGTGCGGCGGCGAGGACCTGGGGGAAGGGCTCCTCAGCCTCGAAGGCGGCCAGGAGCAGGGCCCGGACCAGGTCGGCGTGGTCCTGCAGCGGGAACCGGGTACCGCCGGGACTCCTCGCGGGTTCCAGCGGGTTTGATCCCGGCTGGGATCTCGTCGGGGGATCCCGGGGCGATGCGGATTACCTCGGTGCCGGGCAGCCGGGCGGCCATCAGCTTGTACTCGGCCTTGGCCGGCTTCGACCACCAGCCACGGGATTCCCGCGCCGGTGGCGGCCTCCAGCAGGCCCCGGACGGTCTGGGATTTCCCCGCGCCGGTTGCCGGATGGGTGGCGCGGACGAGTCGTCACGGGCTGCTGGAACCTGGCTGGGTGGCGACGTGGTTTGGGGCCGGCCGCGGGCGGCGAGCCATCATGGGAGGGTGAAGGCCTGCGGGCAACTGCATCTGCGTACAGTCCGCGGCTGCCTGGCCATGCGCCTGGCCGGCCCACGTCGTAGAAGGAGCGTTAATGGTGCAGCAATTCGCTGTTGGTGACCATGTCCGATGGAACTCCGAAGCCGGGCACGTGGAGGGTGTTATCATCAAAAAGCACACGCACGACGTGGAGTACAAAGGTTACATGCATCACGCCACCGAAGGTGATCCGCAATACGAGATCAAGAGCGACAAAACTGATCATATCGCGATGCACAAGGGAAGTGCACTGACGAAACTTTAGGGTCAGGGAATTGACGGTGCGCTTCCAGACCCATCCCCGCGATGCTGCACGGCTGGCCAGGCGATCTGAGATGGCTGGCCCAGCGATGTGGATGAGCGCTCCAGTCGCGTGGGCCGGGGCAGCAGGATGGTGAACCGAATCTGTACAGTGGGCCATTCGGGACGCGAATTCGATGAAGTGCTGACGATGTTGCGCAACAACGAGATCACCTGCCTGGCCGATGTTCGCTCGTTCCCGTCGTCCAGGAAGTTCCCGCAGTGGAACCAGTCGGCGATCATCGGCGCGCTCCCACCCGATATCGGCTACCGGTGGATCCCGGAATTGGGCGGCCGGCGGCACACCCCTAAAGGTGTGCCGAGCGTGAACGGCGCATGGCAGGTCAAAGCCTTCCGTGGCTACGCCGACTACATGGCAAGCGATGAGTTCAAGGAAGGACTGAACGAATTGCTCGCCCTGGCTGAACACCAACGGGTGGCGATCATGTGCAGCGAGGCAGTGCCATGGCGCTGCCATCGCAGGCTGATCACCGATGCGCTGATCGTCGCGGGCGCGGAGGTGGTGGACATCATGTCGCCCGCGACAGCGAAGCCCGCGGTACTGAACAAGCACGCGCGTGTCCTATACGGGCACCTGACCTACCCGCCTCATTCCTGATGCCGAGCATGAGCATCATCGAGGATGTCCGTGAATCAGTCGCCGCCATCCCAGCGGGTTCCGTCGCCTCCTACGGTGATATCGGCAAGCAGACCGGCGTGGGCCCACGCCAGGTGGGGCGGGTGATTAACTTGCTCGGCGACAGCGTGCCGTGGTGGCGTGTCGTCTACGCCGACGGAACACCCGCCTCGTGCCACAGTGGACGAGCACCGGAGCTACTTAGCGAAGAGGGGACACCGATGCTCGGTGCGCGGGTGGACATGAAACGGGCGCGGCACCAGTGGGCGCCTTGACGACGCCTGCGGGAGACGGCACTTGGCAGCTCGCAGTGCGCCATGTGCTGCTGGCACAGGCTGCGGAGGCGGTGGCCCGATGACTGGCACCGCGCTGGTGGGTCTGCCCGGGTGGGTTGAGGCTCGGCTGCCCCGGTTGATCGAGGACGCCCACGCGGCGATCTTGACTGTATGCCGGTCTACCGGCGTGATCACGGCGTCCCGCCCGGGACTGATCGCCGAGCACGCGGGACGGCGGCGGGTGCACCGGCCGTGGATCCCTGAGCCGGGGATGTGGGCGCAGTACGACTTCGGTGATGGCCCGCGGATCGGGCCGGCGGCGACGGTGCTGTTCTGCCTGTGGCTGGCCTGGTCGCGGTTCCGGGTGGTGCTGCCGCTGCTGGATAAGTCCCAGCCTTCGGTGCAGTCAGCGATCGGCGTGGCGCTGCGCCGCCTGGGCGGCGTGCCAACCTACTTGCTGACCGACAACGAGAAGACGGTCACCATCGAGCACGTCGCGGGCATTCCGGTCCGTAACCCGGCTGCGGTGGAGTTTGGCCAGGCACTACAGGCTGACGGTCGCCACCTGCGTGCCGTATGACCCGGCGTCCAAGGGCGGGTCGGAATCGAGCGTGAAGCTGGCGAAGGCGGACCTGGTGCCCACGTACGCGAACCTGCTGCCGGGATATGCCTCGTTCGCGGGGCTGGAGGCCGCATGCGCGGCGTTCTGCGATCAGGTGAATGCCCGGGCGCACCGGATCACCCGCCGGCCGCCGGCGGAGATGCTGGCCGAGGAGCGGTCCCGGCTGCACCCGGACCCGGCGGTTCCGTTCACTGCGGCGCTAGGGGTGACCCGCCGGGTGGACGCGATGTCGCTGGTGTCGTTCGAGGCCGGCCAGTACTCAGTGCCGCACCATCTGGCCGGGCAGGTCGTGCACGTGCGCCGGCTGGCGATCAGGTGGTGATCACCCACGCCGGCCCCGGCGGCGCCGTCGAGGTGGCCCGGCACCTGGTGACCACTCCCGGCAGTCCCGGGTCGAGGACGCGCACTATCCGCCGGCGCCCCCTGGCGCACTGGAGCGCAGGCCGAAGGCCCGCAGCAGCGCCGAGACGCAATTCCTGGTGATCGGCGACGGTGCCCGGCTGTGGCTGGCCGAGGCCGCCGCCACGGGCACCAGCCGGCCGCGTCCAGCAGGACCCGGGCAATGGCCCGGGTCCGGGCGGTCAGCTCCTCCAGGGAGTCGAGCACAGCGCCGTCGGGCCGCGGCACTGCCCGCTCGACTTTGGCCCGCGGGTTCCACCGCAGGCTTTCCCGCGCGTTCCGCGCGGCGGCGCGAGCCTGCTCCGCCGCCTCGCTGAGTTGCCGGTCATGCCCCGGCCAGGACTTCCCCGCGGAATCCTGGCCGGCCGCCGCGCCGGCCAGGTCGTCCAGGGCGGCGGCGAAGTCATCGCCCCATTGCCGGACCGCGTGCTCGGCTGGGCGCAGCTGCAGCGGCGGGAACACCAGGACGTTGACCGCAAGCCCGATGGCCACCCCGATGCTCACGTCGATCAGCCGGGGGGCGAGATAGTGCAGTGGCTGGTAGCCGCCTATCAGCAGCACGAACAGTGCGGTGACGGTAACCTGCGTGCTCTGCCCGCCCAGCCGCCGCCAGCTGCCGATCACCACCCCGGCCAGCACGACCACTGCGATGCCCGCGATCGACGGCCCCAGCAGCAGAGCCACCGGAATCGACAGCACGGCGCCGAGCACGAACCCGGCCACGTACTGCAGGCCCTGGCGCAGCGACCGGGCCACCGTAGGGGACACGCCCAGCAGCGCGGCCAGCGGAGCGAAATAAGGGTCTTGCTGGCCGACCGCGTAATGGGCCACGGCCCAGGCCGCCATCGCTGCCAGGGCGCATTTGGCGGCAACCCGGCCGCGGTCCTGCCAGAACCGGACCGGCCCGGATGACGCAGGCAGAAAGGGCGCGGGCAGCCGCGACCACCACACCCCCGCGCGGCCCCGCCGGGCACGCCCGATCACCACACTGCGCTGCATCCCCTGCTGCTACCCGCAAACCCGCAGATCACCATCCAATCGGAGTGACGCCGGGGCGGGGCGTGGGCGCTACCAGCGGACGGTCCGGCCCTGGTAGTCCAGGTATTGCAGTCCGCCTTGGCCGGCTTGGGCCTCGATCGTGTCGACCACGCCGGGGATGCTCTGGCCGATCGTCAGGGGCGCCGCGGGGCCGCCCAGGTCGGTCTGCACCCAGCCTGGCGCCATCAGCAGCAGCGTGTGCGGGTCGCCGGCGTGGCGCGCGGCGAAGCTGCGCATCAACTGGTTCAGCGCGGATTTGCTGGCCCGGTAGATCTCGAAGCCGCCCTTGTCGTTGTTGGCGACACTGCCCTGGCCGGAGGACATCACCGCGATGGTGCCCTTCGGGGCGACGAGATCCTGCAGCGCCTCAATGACGCGCATCGGGCTCAGCGCGTTGGTTACCATCAGCCGGACGAAGGTGCCGGTGGACACGTCGGCGACGGTCTCTTCGGGGCCGTTGGTCACCCCGGCGCTGACAAACAGCAGGTCGAATGTGGCCTGGGCCAGACGGTCGTGGAGTGCTGCGACTTCCTCGGGAACCGTGATGTTGACGGTTTCCACGACCAGTCGTCCGGCTGAGGACTTGGCCAGGTCGTGCAGGTCGGTCCGCCGGGCACCGCGGACCGTTGCGGTGACCTGCCAGCCCCGGGCCAGGTACTCACCGGCCAGCGCGTAGCCCAGCCCGCGCGATGCGCCGATGATCAGAGCGGAGCAGCCATCTCCGGACATGCCGTTCAGCCTACCGAGTGGGCGTGGGCGGCCGGGGTTCCCAGCCGCGCACGCCCGGCGGGGGGTTCAGGCGCTTAGCTTCGGCTCGTCGAGCGTCGCCGTCCTGTCCGGGTCCAGGAAGCCGCCGGACTGGTGCTGCCAGAGCCTGGCGTAGGTCCCGCCCAGAGAGAGCAGTTCCTGGTGGGTGCCCCTTTCGGCGATCTGGCCGTGGTCGAGTACGACCAGCTGGTCCATGCGCGCGACCGTACTCAGCCGGTGCGCGACCACGAGAGCGGTCCGGCCCTCCATGAGCCGCCACAATGCCCGCTGGACAAGGACTTCGCTTTCCGAGTCCAGCGCACTGGTCGCCTCGTCGAGCAGCAGGATCGGCGCGTCACGCAGGATCGCCCGGGCCAGCGCGACTCGCTGCCGCTGCCCGCCGGACAGCTTCACGCCACGCTCACCGACCAGCGTGTCGAATCCGTCCGGCAGGGCGCCGGCGAACTCGGTCACATGCGCCGCCTGCGCCGCCTGGTCGATCTCGGCATCGGTCGCCTGCGGGCGTGCGAACGCGATGTTGTCGCGCAGCGTCCGGTGGAACATCGCCGGGTCCTGCGGAACGTAGGCGATCAGGCTGCGCAGATCCGACTGGCGCAGCTTAGTGATGTCCTGCCCGCCGATCAGGATCCGGCCATCGTCGACGTCCATCATCCGCAGCAGCAGGCGGGTCAGCGTGCTCTTCCCACCGCCTGACCGGCCGACCAGGCCGAGTTTGGTGCCAGTCGGCACGACGAGATCCAGGCGGGTGAACAACGGCTGTCCGCCGGCGTGCGCGAACCGCACCCGCTCGAAGCGCACGTCGCTCGCCTTCGACCGGAGCGGCTCGGGAGCGACCGGGTCGACCACGGTCGGCTGGGTATGCAGCAGCTCGGTGAACTGCGCGGCTTCGGTCAGCGAGCTTTCCAGCTGGCGGTAGATCTGGTTGAACTCGAACATGATCCGCGTCGCGTTGGAGTAGTAGGTGAATGCCACCACGATCGCCGCGATTCCGTGCTGGCCTGCCCCCAGGGAGACCGCAAGCAGCAGACCCAGCACGTTGGTCAGCACGGACATCGGCGCGACGAGCGCGTCGATGCGCAGATTGCCGTAATCCCACGAGCGCAGCGACTTCCGTCGCTGGTCGGCGACCCGCGACTGGTGCTCGGCGGCCTCCCGGTCTTCGGCCGCGAACGCGCGGATCGTGTCCATGTTCATCAGGCTGTCGGCGACGTGCCCGGACACGCGCGCAATCGCATCCTCACGCTGGTCGACGAGCCTCTGGCGACGGCGGATCAGCGGTGCGATACCAGCACCGGTGAGCACGATCAGCCCGATGAGCCCGGCGACGAGCAACGGGTCATAGCGCCACAGCACCACCGCCGCGAACAGCAGCGGCACGAGGCTGCCGACGATGTTGAACACCAGATTGTCGGTGAAATCCTCGAACCGGGACGCGAAACTCAGCACCCGCTTGGTCAGCGAACCAGCGAAGTTGTCGTGGAAGAACGCCGCGTCTTTCGCCAGCAGCTCGTCCATGCCGATCACGTAGAGGTTCTCGATGCCGAGACCATCGAGGCGGTTCAGGCAGTGGATGCCGATCCGCCACGCGACCTCGGCGAAAAGCAGCACGCCTGCGAAGCCCAGCACATAGGGCAGCGCCGCGCTGATCCCGGTCAGCCCGTGGCTGGCCAGGCGGCCGACCAGCACAGCGACAATCAGCGGCGCGACGTAGTAGATGCACGTGTTTCCCAGCGACGGCAGCAACATCGCGGGCACCGTGAAGCGCCAGAGCCGGGCCATCTGGCGGCCGTAGTAGCGCAACGCGAGCAGCACCGCCCGTTTCCGGGCCGGTGAGCCGCGACAATCTTCAGGCGTAGTCATTGATCTCACTCCGGGTAACCGCCTGGCTATGGTGCCTGACCGGGAGCCTCGGTAGCGACCGATTTTCTGGCGGGTGGGAACACTAGGCCTCCCACGACGGCGGCCGCGAGCCGGTAGGACGCGGCGCCTGCCCGCCCGAAGCCCAGCCCCGCCGCGGCGCTAGCGGCCGGGCTGGGTGCGGGCCAGCTGGCGGCGGGAGGTGACGCCGAGCTTCCGGAACACCTTGCGGAGGTGGTAGTCGACGGTGTTCGGGCTGAGGTAGAGCTGGGCGGCGATCTCCGCGTTGGTGGCGCCCGCGGCGGCGAGCCGGGCCACCTGGGCTTCCTGCGGGGTCAGGTCCCGGCCGTGGCGGGCGGCGGCTTTGGCCGCCGGCTCTCCCCGGCGGCGGCCAGTTCGCCGCGGGCGCGCTCGGCGAAGCCGTCCGCACCGATGTCGGTCAGCAGCTGGAAGGCCTCGCGGAGGGTGGCGCGCGCGTCCCGCGGCCGCCGCATCCGCCTGAGCCACTCGCCGTAGACAAGGTGGCTGCGGGCCAGGTGGGCCGGGCCGGGGGAGCGGCCGTGCTCAGCCAGGGCCTCCCGGTACGAGTCTTCGGCCTCCGCCCGGTCGCCAGCGACGAGCGCGCGGGCCCTGGCGCCGAACCCGAGCATGACTGGGCTGGGGCTGGCCCCGGCCAGCTCGCCGAGCTGGCGGGCGATGGCCTGGGTGGCGCTCTGCTGACCGGAGCGCTGGGCTGCCTCGGCGAGATCGGGCAGCGCGAACTTGACCTGTGAGGTGTCATCGATGCCGGCCGGGAAGCTGGCGTAGGCGGAGTCGTAGCGGCCCTGGCCGAGCTCCAGGACGCAGCGCGCGTAGCTGGCGAAGCGCAGCTGATAGCCCTGTCCCAGGGTGAAGCCCAGCTGCTGGCCGGCCTGGGCGAGCAGGCCGGGATCGCCGGTTGGGTCCGCGGCCGCCGTCAGCAGCAGGGCTTGCGTGGCGGCGGGCAGTTCCCGGATCTCCCGCAGGTAACGCTGTTCGAGCTGGCGGCCGAGCGGCAGCGGCTCGGGCAGGAACGGGTCGCCGTCCAGTTCGCCGCCGGCCAGTTCCTGGCCGATCTCGATGAGGGCCAGCGGGTTGCCGCCGGTCTCCGCGATGATCCGGTCGGCGGCCGGGGGCCGCAGTCCGGGGCCGGCCGCCACGGCGAGCAGGGCGCGGGCATCTCCGGTGGCCAGCCCGGCCAGGCGCAGTTCCGGCAGCCCGGTCAGGCGGCCCGCGGGCGGCGTGGGCTCGCGGACGGCGAAGAGGAGGGCGATCGGGTCGGCGTGCAGCCGCCGGGCCACGAACCCGAGCGTGTCAGCGGATTCCTGGTCCAGGCAGTGCGCGTCGTTGACCAGGCACAGCAGCGGCCGGCCGGCGGCCTGCCCGGTGAGCAGCCCCAGCGCGGCCAGCCCGGCGAGAAAGCGGTCCGGTGGACCGCCTTCCGCCATGCCGAACGCCACCCGCAGCGCGGTGCGCTGTGGCGCGGGCAGCTCGTCGAGGGCGGGGAGGACGGGGCGGAGCAACTGGTGCACGGCGGCGAAGCTGAGCTGCATCTCGCTCTCGACGCAGTCGATCCTGATGACCTGCATGCTCGCCGCGGCCACCGCCTGGGCGTAGTCCAGGAGGGCCGTCTTGCCCACGCCGGGCTCGCCGCGGAGCACCAGCACGCCGCTCATCCCCTGGCGGGCGGCGGCCACCAGCTGATCGAGCCGCCGCAGCTCTCCGTCCCGCCCGAGCAGCCCCTCCACGAGGCAAATCTACTGCGCCGGCGCCGTCCTTAGCCGGCCTCGGTGAGCAGGTCGCGGAGCCCCGCAGCCGTCCGCGCCGCCCGAGACCACGTGCCACACGTGATGCCGGGGCCGCCTGCCGTGGCTGAGCATGGCACCAGCCGAGGACAGGAGACCGCCATGCCGATGATCGATGTGTACGCCGCCGAGGGAACCTTCACCAGCAAGCACGACCTGGCCCAGCAACTGGCCGCGGCGGTCATGCGCTGGGAGCAGGTGCCGCCCCTCGCGCTGTTTAAGAACAATACCGCCGCCTTCGTCCATGACCTGCCCGCCGACGCGATCTCCAACGTCGCCGGGGACAGCAACTACGTCCGGGTCCAGGTGCTCACCCCGGCCGGCGTGCTGGACCGGGACAAGCAGCTCGGCGTGGTCCGGGAGCTCACCGACATCGTCGCCGCCGCGGCCCGCGACGCCTCGCTCGCCGGGCGGACCTGGGTCCTGATCGCCGAGTCCCCCGATGGCGGGTGGGGCATCGGCGGGCACGCCAACACCGGCGCCGACATCGCCGGGGCGGCCCGCCGTGAACTGGCCGGCCAGCCAGCGGAGCCACGGTAGGCCCGGCCCGGCACCGGCCGGGCGATGCCGTGCCCGCTGCCTGCGGTTAGGGTTGCGTCATGTGCCAGGGGCATGATCATGAGCCGCAGCCAAGCCGGGCGGCCTTCTTCGCCAACTGGGCTTCCTGCGACGCCTCGTTCCTGGCCAAGGCGCGGATGGCGGCGGCCAACACCCTGATCAAGCTGCGCACGCACCAGAACTGCTGCGGCAACCACGGCCAGCCTGGTTGTTGAATGCCAGCCGATCCGCCCGGTCCGGGCGGCGACGCGGCCGGCCCGGCCTGAGCTGGGACGGCGTTGAGGTCGCTGCTGCGGGGACCGGCTGACCCGGCGGCGGCGCGGGTCAGCCAAGCAGGTCGCGGGCTTGCGCGTCCAGGTCGACGTTCGCGACGGCCATGTTCTCCTCGAGGTGCCGGATCGAGGACGTGCCGGGGATCAGCAGCGCCTCGGGCCGCAGGTCAAGAAGCCAGGCCAGGGCGACCTGAGCTGGCGTGCAGCCCAGCCGGGCCGCGGTAGCGGTCACCGGCGGGCTGGCCAGGACCGGATTGCGGTTGGCGAAGCCGGAGCCGAGCGGGAAGAACGGCACAAACGCGATGCCACGGGCGTGGCACTCATCCAGCACCGGCGGGGCGCGCCGGTCCGCCAGGTTGAGCAGGTTCTGCACACAGGCGATGTCGGTGACGGCGAGCGCGTGCCGACCTTAGCGCCAGCGGCCGCGCGGCTGAGCGGGCGACCGGCCACGAGCTGGCGTTCAGCTGGATTGGGGTTCGCGCGCAGCGGACCACAAGATTGCTGCGGGATCGTCGGGAGCATGGGACCTGCAGAGGGACCGGAAGCGGGCACGCTGGCCGCGGCGGGTGACGAGGCGCGCCTGCTGGTGGTGGAGGACGAGCCGACCATCCTGGAGCTGCTGTCCGGGTCGCTGCGGTTCGCCGGGTTCGACGTGATGACCGCGAGCAGCGGCGCAGGCGCGCTGCGGGCCGCGGCCGCGTGCCGGCCGGACCTGATCCTGCTGGATGTGATGCTGCCCGACGGGGACGGCTTCGAGGTGGTCCGCACCCTGCGGTCCGGCGGCCCGCGCGTGCCGGTCATCTTCATCACCGCCCGCGCGGCCGTGGCCGACCGGGTGACCGGGCTGACGATCGGCGGGGATGACTACGTCACCAAGCCGTTCAGCCTGGATGAGGTGCTGGCCCGGATCCGGGCCGTGCTGCGCCGCTCCGGGCCGGAACCTTCCGGCGGCGGGGCCCGGCTGGTGGTGGCCGATCTGGAACTCGACGAGGACAGCCACCAGGTCAGGCGGGCCGGCTCGGTGGTGGCGCTCACGCCGACCGAATTCAAGCTGCTGCGCTTCCTCATGATCAACGCCGGGCGGGTGCTCAGCCGGGCGCAGATCCTGGACCACGTCTGGGACTACAGCTTCCGCGGCGACGGGGGCGTGGTCGAGCCGTGCGTCAGCTACCTGCGGCGCAAGGTGGACCAGGGCGAGCCGAAACTGATCCACACCGTCCGCGGTGTCGGGTACGTGCTGCGGATCCCGCCGCCGTGACACGGGTCCGGGCGGTGCTGGCCAGCGCCCCGCTGCGGGTCCGGGCGGTGCTGGCCGATGCGCCGCTGCGGGTCCGGGTGCTGGCCGTGGCGGCCATCCTGGTCACCGTCACCTCGGTGGTCACCGGATGGCTGGGCACCGCGCTGCTGTCCGGTTACCTGCTCGACCGGGGCGACGCGCAACTGCGTGGCTTCGCGTCGGTGGCCAGCCACATCCTGGCCCACCCCCGGCCGCCGGGCCGCCCGCCCGCGGGCCAGGGCCAGGGCCTGCCCACCCAGTTCTACGTGCGGGTGGTCAGCGCCGATGGGCACAGCTACGTGGCCGCGGATTCCGTGCACGTGGCCCACCCGCCGCAACTGTCGGCCGCGCAGGACCGCGGCTCGTCCGGCCCGTTCACCGTGACCGCCGCGGGAGCGCCGGGGCATGACTGGCGGGTCATAGTCCGCGCGCTGCCCGGCGGCCGGCACGTGGTCATCGGGTACAGCCTCGACGGCCTGAACAGCACGGTCACCCGCCTGGAGATCGCCGACGCCGCGGCCGGGGCCGTCGCGCTGGTCATGCTGGTCATCCTGGGCATCCCGCTGGTCCGGGTCGGCCTGGCCCCGCTGGCCAGGATCGAGCGCAGCGCCGCCGCGATCGCGGCCGGCGACCTGTCCCAGCGCATCGGCCATCCGTCCCGGCGGACCGAGGTGGGCCGGCTGGCTGGGGCGCTCAACACGATGCTGGGCCGGATCGAGGCGGCGTACCGGGCCCGCGCCGAAGGGGAGGCGCGGGCGGTGGACTCCGAGGACCGGATGCGGCGGTTCGTCGCCGACGCCAGCCACGAGCTCCGCACGCCGCTGACCTCGGTACGCGGCCTGGCCGAGTTCTCCCTGCAGCAGGGCGAGGCGGCCAGCCACACTGAGCTGCTCCGGGCGATGGCCCTCATCCAGGCCGAAGCCGGCCGGATGGGCCGCCTCGTGGATGATCTGCTGCTGCTGGCCCAGTTCGACGAGCACCGCCCGCTGGACTTCGGCCCGGTTGACCTGGCCAGCATCGCCGTCGAGGCCGTGGTGGCGGCCGGGCCGGTCAACCGGGACCACGTGATCACCGTGCGGGCCGCCGAGCCGGTCATCGTCCAGGGCGACCACAGCCGGCTGCGCCAGATTGTGGACAACCTGATCAGCAACGCCGTGCAGCACACCCCGGCCGGGTCGGCCGTCACCGTGACGGTGACCAGTTCGCCGCCTTCCGGCCTGCTCACCGTGGCCGACAACGGCCCGGGCATGGCACCGGAGCAGGCGTCGCGGGTGTTCGAGCGGTTCTACCGCACCGACCGCGTCCGCAGCCGCTCCCGGGGCGGTACCGGCCTGGGCCTGGCCATCGCGGCCACGCTGGCCGCCGCGCACGGCGGCACGATTGGCGTAGACAGCCAGCCTGGCCAGGGCGCAATGTTCCACGTCCAGCTCCCGCTTTATTCACCTGAACGCCAGTACCCGGCGGCCGCCGAACGCTAGCTCGCGGTTGCCTGGGCAGGCGGTCAGCCGCGGGGCGGCGGCTAGCAAGCCCGGAGCCGGCTGTAACGAGATCCCAAGTTCCGTGCCCTTAGCTACGGGCGGCGGGCAGCCCCCACCCACCTCCCCAGCGCCGCTTCACCTGCCCCCAGTAGCTAAAGGAGAAACCATGATCAGCCTCAACCAGGCCCTGGGCCGTCACCGGTCCTGGCGCGTGGCCGGGCCGGTGCTGCTCGCGGCGGTGCTGGCCAGTGGGTGCTCGGCGGCCAGCAGCTCATCGACGCCGTCATCCGGATCAAGCGGATCAAGCGGCCGCCCGGGCAGCTCCTCGTTCCGCCAGTGCCTGCAGAAGCATGGGGTATCCCTGCCGAACTTCGGCGGGTCCGGGTCGGGCCAGCGGCCTACCGCCCGGCCGACATCAGGCAGCTTCCAGCCGGGCAGCGGGCCGGGCGGGGCGAACTCCGCCAAGTTCCGCAAGGCCATCCAGGCGTGCGGCGGCTTCGGCGGCGGTGGCGGGTTCCCCGGCGGCGGGTTCGGCGGCTCTGCCCCGCCCGGCTGAGCAGCACGATCGCGCCCGTCCCTACGGAGGGGACATACCGCACCATGTTCGTCACTTACCTGCGCTGTCAGGCCGCTCCGGCTGCAGCGCCTGCGGCGGTCAGAGCTGCGGTCCGGATGCCATCATGTGGCCGTCCGGCCCTGGACCGGACCGGTGCCGCCTCCACCAGGAGCAGTGCGACGTCGTCGTCCAGCTTGCGTTTGGTGTGCGCGAGGACCCGGTCGAGCAGCCCGTCCGCGGCGGCCTGCAGGTCCGGCTGGCGCAGCGTGTCGGCGCAGTCTTCCAGCCGGAAGTACCGGCCCGCTCGGTCGCGTGCCTCGAGCAGCCCGTCGGTGTAGAACACCAGCCGGTCGCCCGGGCTGATCGTGAACGTGGACGGCTGCAGGTCGGGGTGCAGGCCAAGCGGCGTCGCGAAGGCGCGTGGGTTCAGCGCCTGCATGCTGCCGTCGGGGGTCAGCCGCAGTGGCGGCGGATGCCCGCAGGTCACCAGCTGCAGCCAGCCGTGCGGGTCGAGTTCGGCGAACACGGCGGTCACGAAGTCCTCGTCCCCGGCGGCCCGGGTAACGGACCGGTCCACCACCCGGGCGACCTCCGGCAGGGAGAGGCCGGGCTGGGCGCAGGCGTCGCGGAAGCTGGTCATCGCGACACTGGCCAGGCGCACCGCCGGCAGCCCCTTGCCGCGGGTGTCCCCGATCAGCCAGCGCGGCCGGGCTGCGTCGGGGACGACCTCGAGTACATCACCGCCCACCCGCGCTTCGGCCGCGGCCGAGACGTACCGCGAGGCCAGCCGCCCCGCCGTGACGCTGGCCGGGACCTCGCGCAGCAGCGCGCTCTGCGCCACCCGGGCCACGGCCCGGGCCTGGCCGAGCCGCCGCTGCGCCGCGGTGCGCAGCACCGCGTTGGCCACGGCGAACGCGGCCAGCAGCACCAGCACGCTCAGATGGGAGGTGAGAATCCCCGGCGAGCCGGGCTGGCCGACGAAGAACCCGACGCCCAGCAGCACTGCCGCGACCGCCACCCCGGCGGTGATCAACGGGGACAGCACCAGGGAGGCCAGCAGCGGTCCGACCGACAGCCAGGCGATAGGGATCAGCCCGTGACCGGCGCTGAACTCGGCCAGCCCTACCGCCACCGTGGCCACCAGCAGCACCAGCGCGAGCACCCGTTTCGCCCGGCCCTCAGCTGGCTGGGCAGGCCCCGACGTGTCCAGCGCGATGCCACGTCTGACGCTGAACTTCCTGGTTCCGCTCATGAGGGCTGCCTCCCGCCTTCTTGCCTCCCCGATACGTACAACCCTCTGAGACCGGCCTCAGTGCCCGCTGACCACAAGCTCAGAGCGGACGCAAAGAACCCGGCGGTGAACTGGGCATACGCGCACCTTTTAGCGCGTACTGGCCGGGGGTCTGGCCGCCGAGCACCACGGGCCGCAGGGGGCGTTCATCGTGCTGGCGGTGATTCCGGTCATCGCCATCGCCATCTCGGCGCTGCTCCGGGAGCCGGCTACAGCCCCCAGTGCGGCTAATAGAGTGCCGTCAGCTGAGCCGGGCTGATGTTGCCGCCGCTGCACACGACGGCCACCCTCCGGCCCGCGAACCGCTGCGGAGCTGCCAGCACCGCCGCCAGGGCGGCCGCGCCGGCCTGCTCGACCAGGTTGCGCGTCTTCTCGATCATCAGCCGGGTCGCGGTGCGCAGCGCATCCTCGGAGACCAGGACGAAGTCGTCCAGCAGCTCGCGCAGAATCCGCTGTGGCAGTTCGAACGCGGTCCTGGTGGCCAGCCCTTCGGCGAACGTGCTGGTGGTGTCCTCGATCAGCGTGCCGGCCTGCCACGAGCGGTAGGCGGCCGGGGCCGCCTCGGACTGCACGCCGATCACCTCGATCGACGGGCGCACCGCCTTGGCCACCACACAGGCGCCCGCCGCCCCGCTGCCGCCGCCCACCGGGACGACGATCACCCCGGTATCCGGCTGGTCGTCGAGGATCTCCATGGTTCCGGTGGCCACGCCGGCGATGAGCGCCGCTCGTTCCCGGAATGGACGTACCGGTAACCATGCTCGGTGGCCAGCTTCTCGCACTGCTCGCGGGCCTCGTCGAAGTCACGGCCGGCGAAGACCACCTCGGCGCCCAGCGCCCGCATGGACTCGACCTTCACCGGGTTGGCCTGCTCGGGCACGCAGATCACCGCCGGCACGCCGAACAGGTCCGCCGCGTAGGCGACCGACTGGCCATGATTGCCGGTCGAGGCGGCGATCACACCCCGCTGCCGCTCGTCCGCGCCCAGCTGGCTGACCAGGTTCACCCCGCCGCGTACCTTGAACGCGCCGACCGGCTGATGGTTCTCGTGCTTGACCCACACCTGGGCCCCGGTCAGGGTGTCCAGCGCCGGGTAGCGGTACAGCGGAGTCGGCCGCAGGTAGGGTGCGATGCGCTGGCGCGCCGCGAGCACATCAGCCAGGTCAGGCACTGGTGCGTCGGTCATGCCACGTGTCTACCACCGAAAAACCAAAGACACTCCGCCTGAACGCCAGTGCCCCGCCGATGCCGCCCGCCGGCCCAGTCTGCGCCCTGACCGCTACCGCGCCGCCGCACTGGCTTAGGTTGCCTGGTATGGACCCTGCTGCTATTCCGGTGCCGGACACGCTGCCCAGGGTCATCGGGGTGCACGGGGCCCGGCACAACAACCTGCAGGACATCGACGTCGACGTGCCGCTCTGGCGGACGGTGGCGGTGGTCGGGGTGTCCGGGTCAGGCAAGACATCGCTGGCCATCGGCACGCTGTACGCGGAGGGCATGCACCGGTTCCTGGAGGGCCTGAGCACCTACAGCCGGCGGCGGCTTAGCCAGGCCCAGCGCCCCGACGTGGACCGGATCGACCACCTGCCGGCCGCGCTCGCGCTGCGGCAGCGCCCGCCCATACCCGGGCCGCGCAGCACCGTCGGCACCATGTCCGAGGTGCTGAACGTGCTGCGGCTGATGATGTCGCGGCTGGGCTCGCACCTGTGCCCGAACGGCCACCGCGTCGGGCCGTCGATCGCCACCCAGGCCATGGAGATCACCTGCCCGGTGTGCGGCGCGCGGTTCGAGCATCCCGAGCGCGGAATCCTTCGCGTTCAACTCCTACGGCGCCTGCCCGGCCTGCCACGGTCTCGGCGTCCGGTCCGAAGTCGACGAGAGCACGCTGGTGCCCGACCCGGACAAGACGATCGAGGACGGCGCGGTGCTGCCGTGGAATTCCGGCGGGCGGCGGCTGTCCATGTATGCCGCGGGCGAGCTCGGCGTCCGGCTCGACGTCCCCTACCAGGAGCTGACCGACCGCGAGCGCGACATCGTGCTGCACGGCGAGCCTGTCCAGCGGCAAGTGACGCTGAGCTCCGGGCGGACCGGGCGGAGCGTGCAGCTATCGGTCAACTACGACAACGCGGTCGCCGCGGTCGAACGCTCGCTGCGCAGCGACAACGAGCGCACCCGCCGGCTGGTGCAGCGGTTCCTGATCACCCGCGTCTGCTCGGTGTGCCACGGCACCCGGCTGCGGCCCGAGGCGCTGACCTCGCTGCTCGGCGGCCAGAACATCGCCGAGATCAGCGAACTCGGCCTGGACCAGCTGCGGGAGTTCGCCGCCGGCCTGCCCGCGGACCTGCCCGCCGAGCTGAGCGGCTGACCGCCGGGCTGCTCGCCGAGCTCACCGGCACGCTCGCCCCGCTGCTCGACGTCGGCCTGGGCTACCTGACCCTGGACCGGGCCGGCGCCTCGCTGTCCACCGGGGAGCGGCAGCGGATCGAGCTGACCTCGACGGTCCGGGCCAGCACCACCGGGCATGCTCTACGTGCTGGACGAGCCGTCGGTCGGGCTGCACCCGAGCAACGTCCAGGGCCTGCTCAAGACGATCTCGGCGCTGGCCGGGAACGGCAACTCGGTGGTCATCGTCGAGCACGAGCGGGAGCTCATCCGCGCCGCCGACTGGGTCATCGAGCTCGGCCCGGAGGCCGGCGCCAAGGGCGGCACGGTGATCGCCGAGGGCACCCCCGGCCAGCTGGAAACCGATCCGCGCTCGATCATCGGCCCGTTCCTGTCCGGCGCCCGGCAGGTGTCCCGGGACCATCCGGCGCGGCCCGGCCCCGATGGGCAGATCGCCCTCGAGGTCGCGGACCTGTACAACCTGCACGGCGTCCGGGCCGCCTTCCCGGTGCACCGGCTGACCGCGCTGGCCGGCCCGTCCGGGGCCGGGAAGACCGCTCTCGTCCTGGACAGCCTCATCCCGGCCGCGCGGGCGCTGCTGAACGGGTCACCGCTGCCCGGGCACGTGCGCCGCCTGGACCTGGCCGGCATCCGCCAGGTCGTCCAGATCGACGCGTCGCCGATTGGGCAGAACGCGCGGTCCACGCCGGCCACCTACTCCGGGGCGTTCGACCAGATCCGCCGGGTGTTCGCCGAGTCGGCGTATGCCCGGCGGCGGCGCTGGAAGCCGGGGCACTTCTCGTTCAACACCCGCGAGGGCCAGTGCCCGACCTGCCGCGGGCTCGGCCACATCGACCTCGATGTCCAGTACCTGCCCGACATCAGCGTGCAGTGCCCGACCTGCCACGGCGCCCGGTTCAACGACGACACCCTGGCCGTCCGGGTCGACGGCCTGACCATCGCCGACGTGCTCGCCCTGAGCGTGGACGAAGCCGTGGCGCGGTTCGCCGGCCAGGCCGCGGTCACCGCGGCGCTGCGGCCGGTCGGCGACGTCGGCCTGGGTTACCTGCGGCTCGGCGAGCCCACGCCGTCGCTGTCCGGCGGCGAGTCGCAGCGGCTGCGGATCGCCTCCCGGCTGCGCAGCAGCCAGCGCGGCGCGCTGTACGTCTTCGACGAGCCGTCCACCGGCCTGCACCCGCTCGACGTGGCCACCCTGGTCGGTGTGTTCGACCGGCTGCTGGCCGCCGGGGCCACGATCATCGTCATCGACCATGACCTGGACCTGCTGGCCGCCGCCGACTACCTCATCGACATGGGCCCGGGCGGCGGCCCGGACGGCGGGCACATCCTCGCGTCCGGGCCCCCGCAGGACGTCGCGCGGGCCCCGGCCAGCGTGACCGGACCGTGGCTGGCCGAGCACCTCAGTCTGACCGCAGCCCACTAGGGTTCGCGGAACGCGGCCTGGATCGCGCGCGCCTGCTCGGTCATGGCCTCGGTTTGCTCGACTCCGTGCTCGTCCGCCGCCGCCCGGCACGAGCGGTCGCTAGCCAAGGGGGAAAGCGGCGATGGTGCGCCACTGGCCCGGCGGGGTGCCCGGGTTTCCGGGACGCGGGCCGGCCATCAAGATGACCTCCCTGGCGACCGCCTCGATGGGCAGGCAGGGACGGGCCGACTCGGCCGCGGCGCGCAGGGCCTGCGGCCCGCCGGTATGGCCGATGGTCAGGTGCGGGATCACCTCGGCGTGCCGCCCGCCATAGGGCGGGCAGGACGGGAACGCGGTGCAGACCAGGTCGGTCAGGGCGGAGAACGGCGCGGCGTCGCGCGGCCCGAGCCAGACGACCTCCTCGCCGAACCAGCCGACCTTGTCCAGGGTGAACCCGAACGCCGCATGCCCGGCGAACATCCTGCCCAAGGACGAGAGCAGCGCCTCATCGATCCCGGCGGGCCGCAGGAACGGGTACAGCACTGTGATGTGCGCGGGGACCCCGTCCCTGGCCGCCTCGTCAAGCCGGGCGCGGTGCTGGCCGACCGCCGGTTCGGCAGCGGGAACGGGCACGAGTAGCGCGGTCTCCCAGTCGGCGCCGGTGCCCGGGATCAGACCAGGCATGCTCGCGAGGCTACCTCGGGCCGCCTCCGCCCGTACCGGCGTCACGACACCTGAATGCCGCACGGCCCGCCCCGGTTCTGGGAAACGAAGCGGTGCCGCGAGTTAGAACCCACCGCGGTAATCGCTCAATTCACGAGACGCACATTACCTCGAAACGGAAATAACTGGCGGGGCGGCCTTTCCGGCGCATTTGGCCGCCTGCCAGCCGGCAGCTGGCTGGCCATCCGGAGGGCACCGGCTCGCGCGGCGTCGCCGCGAACCCGATCGCGGTGACCCGGCCGCTGGGCGGTCGGCCGTATCAGCCGCACCGGCTGGCGGCCGTCAAGGCCGGCCCGGCCTCGCGTGGCCCGCTGCGCGGCCACGCGGTCCTCACCTACAACCCGTCCCGGCACACGCTGACCGTGACCGTCTCGGCCAGCGGGCTGACCCCAGGCCCGCATGCCGCGCACATCCACCTGGGCAGCTGCATGCGCCAGGGCCCGGTCACGTACATGCTGCGCGACCTCGTCGCCGGGCCCAGGGGCCATGTGGTGCACGCCGTGCGGACATTCCGGCACGTCATGGCGCCGATCCCGGCGCATGGCTGGAATCTCAACATCCATCAGGGCAGCAGCGCCACCATCCTGAGCAACGGCCAGCCGACGATCTTCTTCCGGCCGCTGCTCTGCGCCAACATCCACTGACTGGGAATGGGAGCGGGGTCCCGGGTGCGGGAGCATACCCGGACCCGGGATATCCGCCAGCGCGGCAGCCCGCAGGCATTGCCCGGGGCCTTGGCCAGATGGCTCTATCTATATAGAGTACGATCTATGAAGAAAAAGCCGCCGCGGATGACTCAGGCGACCAAGATGGTCCTCCGGGAGATGCTGGCCGATCCCGCTGCGCACTACTACGGGCTGCAGCTCAGCAAGGCGACCGCGCTGCCGGGCGGCACGCTCTACCCGATCATGGCCCGGCTGGAGGGGGCGGGCTGGGTGACCGGCGACTGGGAAGAGTCCGTTGCACATATCGCCGAGGGCCGCCCGCCACGGCACTACTACCGGTTCACCGATGACGGCGCCGAGCAAGCACGTGACGCCCTGGCCGGCGCGTCCCAGCCCAGCCAGCGGCGCCGGCTGGATTTCGGTATGCCCTGGCCAGATCTCCCCGGGATGTCCCGATGAACCAGCCCATCGCCGCGGTGCGGCAGGCGCCCGGTGTCGTGCTCAGGGTGCTGCACAGCGACGATCGCACCCGGCGTCCCGCCGAACTCGTCCGCGCTGTCCGCGACTGCCGGTAGCGGCCCACGCCCCGCGGTAGGGCCAGCAAGGCTCCGGCCGGCCCCAGGCCGCCGCCCACGTTCATGCCGCGGTACCTGCAGGTTAAGATATTTAACATGCAGGTATCTACGGACGTCGTGGGCCGGGCGCGCGCCGACTGGGCGCGCGAGGAGCCCGACCTGGACACCTCCCCGATGGAGGTAATTGGGCGCATTCTGCGCGTCGCACATCTGGCGGATGCGCGCATCCGGCGGGTTCTCCGGCGCGAAGGCCTGGACCGGGGCGGCTTGGACGTGCTGGCCACGCTGTGCCGGTCCGGACCGCCCTACCAGCTCACCCCGACCAGGCTGGCTGCCGAACTGGTGCTCACCACCGGGGCCATGACCCACCGGGTGGACGCGCTGGTCCAGGCCGGTCTGGTGCTGCGGGTCGCCGACCCGGCCGACCGGCGCAGCAGCCTGGTCGGTCTCACCGAGCAGGGCAAGGACGTGGCCGTCCGGGCCATGGCCGCGCACATGGCGGGCGAAGCCGCGCTACTCACTTCGCTGACCCTGGCCGACCGGCGGGCGCTGGCCGCTCTGCTAGCCAGGCTGCTGACCGGAATCGAGGAAGAGGAGGCGACATGAACACAGCCGACACCGTGGTGATCATCGGAGGCAGCTCGGGCATTGGGCTGGCCGTGGCCCACCGTTGCCTGGCCGACGGGGCCGAGGTGATCATCGCCGGCCGGTCGCCGGCCCGGCTCGACGCGGCCAGCGCGGAGCTCGGCTGCCCCGAGCGGGTTACCGCCGTGGCTGCGGACATCGGCGACCGGGCCCAGATCGAGAGCCTCTTCGATCAGGTCCGCGCGGTCAGCCACCTGGTGGTAACGGCGGCCGATCTGCCCTACGGGCCGGCCGTCACGCTGACCGACGATCAGATCATGCGCGCGGTCCGGTCCAAGCTGACCGGACCCTTGCTGGCGGCCCAGCAGGCCGCGAAGCGGCTCACCGGGACCGGGAGCATCACGTTCACCTCGGGCGTCGCCGCGCACCGGCCCGCCTCCGGCGGGCTGCTGGCGGCCACGGTCAACGGCGCGCTCGAAGCCATGGTCCGGGCGCTGGCGCTGGAACTTGCGCCGATCCGGGTCAACGCGATCTCCCCGGGCTGGGTGGACACCCCGGTCTGGGATCAGCTGGCCACCCCGGAGGCCAAGCAGGCGCGGCTGGCCGACATGGCCGCGCGGCTGCCCGGTAAACGGATCGGGCGGCCCAGCGACATCGGCAACGCCGTAGCGTTCCTGATCAGCGACGAGTTCATCACCGGAACCGTGCTGCACGACGAAGGCGCGCAACTGCTCGTCTGACCGCCCGCGGTCAGCCAGACCGTTCGCTCTGCCGTCGCGTACCGTGGTGCCGTGCTGGACGGTGAGATCGCGGTCGATGACCCGCGGGCCGCCGATGTCCAGGCCATGCTGCAGCGGCATCTCGCGTTCGCCCACGCCCACACCCCGGCCGAGCACGCCTATGCGCTGGACATCGACGCTCTGCTCGGCCCGGCCATCACGTTCTGCAGCTACCGGGCCGGCGGTGAGCTGCTCGCGGTGGGCGCGCTGCACCAGCTGGACGAGACACACGGCGAGATCAAGTCCATGCATACCGCCGAAGCGGCCCGCGGCCGGGGCATCGGCCGGGTCATGCTCGGCCACCTCATCGCGCTGGCCCGCGACCGCGGCATGCGCCGGGTGAGCCTGGAAACCGGCACGGTGGCGGCGTTCGGGCCCGCCCGCGCCCTCTACGCCAGCGCTGGCTTCACTGCCTGCGGCCCGTTCGGCGGCTACCAGCCCAGCCCGGACAACACGTTCCTGACCCTGCGGCTGGCCTGAGACCTGGCAACTGGCACCCGTCCGGCGCCAGTCCAGCCGCCGCGCTTCGGGCACTCATTGAAAAGGCGCCCTGGATACGGATAAATGAATCAAGTGTTATCCGGATTTTACCTCGAACGCGGCCGGGCCCTGGGCGCCAGGCAGACGCGACACGCGCTTCCCGCCATACTGAGCAGGTGCCGGAAATGGAAACGATCCCGGACAGAGCATCAGCGCCTGCATTAGGAGCACCTCGCTGGCGCCGCTTCCTGACGCCGTGGCGCTCGCCCCCGGATCAGCCCGCTTGGGCCCGGCCGGCGCTGCTCGCCATCGCCGTCGTCGCGGTGGTCGCGTACGGCTGGGGAATGGCCGGCGCCAGCGTCGAGTCGTTCTACGGCGCGGCGGCCCGCAGCATGTCGGAAAGCTGGCACGACTTCATCTTCGGGGCGTTCGATCCAGCCGGGACCGTCACCGTCGACAAGCTGCCAGGCGCGCTCTGGGTGCAGGCCCTGTCGCTGCGGGTCTTCGGCTTTCACATCTGGGCGCTGGTCCTGCCGCAGGTGGTCGAGGGCGTGCTCACCATCCTGGTGCTGTACCGGGCGGTCCGCCGGCTGGCCGGACCCGCGGCCGGCCTGATCGCCGCGGCGGTGCTCGCCGTCACGCCCATCACCGTGCTGCTGAGCCGCGGCAACGTATCGGACTCGCTGCTGATCCTGCTGCTGGTGCTCGCCGCCGACGCCACGTCCGCTGCGCTGCTCACCGGGTCGCTGCCGCAGCTGCTGCTGGCCGGCGTCTGGGTCGGCCTGGCGTTCCAGGCGAAGATGATCCAGGCCTGGCTGGCCCTGCCCGCGCTGGCCGCCGCCTACCTGCTCGCCGCGCCCGCGGCGAAACTGCGTACCCGGTGCGCGCACGTCGCGCTGGCCGGGCTGGTCACCGCAGTGGTCTCCCTCTCCTGGATGACCGCGGTCTCGCTGGTCCCGTCCCCCGACCGGCCCTACGTGGACGGCAGTGCGAACGACTCGGTGTATACGCAGGTCTTCGACTACAACGGCCTGGGCCGGCTGACCGGGAACTGGGTAAGGGTCGCCGGGCCGCCCTCGCCGCTGCTGGCGGCGGCCGTAAAGAGCGGGCGGTTGCTCACCGCCGAGACCATAGGCATCAAGCCGAGCTGGCACCGGCTGCTGGCCGGCCCGTTCGCGGCCGACAGCGGCTGGCTGCTGCCGGCGGCCGTCGTCGCAGCGCTGGCCGTGCTCATCTCCCGGCGCCGCCGGGGCAGGCGCGACCCGCTGCGCGCCGCCGTCGTGCTGTGGGGCGGCTGGTGGCTGGTCCTCGCGGTCTTCTTCAGCGTCGGCACCTACCTGAACTCGTACTACGTCGCGGCGCTCATCCCCGCGGTCGCCGCCCTGTGCGGCACCGGCATCGCCGCGTGCGGACCTCGCCCCTGGCCGGCCAGGGTGCGCCTGATCGTCGCCGCGACGGTGCTCGGCTGCGTCGGCTACGGCGCCTACCTGATCTCCGGGACGGCATCCGGCCCGGTCCTGCTCACCCTGGTGGCGCTGGTCGTGGCGGCGGCCGCCGCCGCGCAGCTGCTGCTGCCCGCGTCAGGCAAGGGCGGGCACCTGACCGCGGTCGCGTTCGCCGGTGCCGCCGTGCTCCTGCTGCCCGCGGCGGCGTCGGTGAGCTGCGTCATCCGCGGGCTAGGCCCGTTTGACACCCCGTTCGAGTCGGCGAAGACCGCGCACATTAACCACGCTCCTGGCCGCCGCCGCGCCCGCCCTCACCAGCGCGGTCCAGCGGCTAGAACTCCAGACGCCACCCGGTGACGCCCTGTTCGGCACCGACACGTCCGGGCTCGCGCAGAACTACATCCTGTACAGCGGCCGGGAGGTGCTGCCTATCGGCGGCTACCTCGGCAATGTGCCCGCCCCGACGCTGGCCACGCTGCAGGCCGACATCAGCCGCGGCTACGTGCGGGCGTTCGTGCTGCCGGTGTCACCGCCCGGCCCGGACCCGCGGGTGCGGTGGCTCGAGTCGCACTGCACCAGGCAGCCCCAGCTCCCGCAGCCCCGTCCAGTTCCGTACGCGACCTTCGTCTGCGGACCCGGACCGGTCAGCCGGCCGGCGAAGGCAGTGACCGGAGCACCTGTACCACAGACAGGTCGTTCTGGTTGACCGCCGCGCTGATCGCGGGCGGCCCGGCTCGGCTGCGGTAGCCGACCCGGTCAGGCTGTCCGGTCCGGGGCGGCGGCGCTGCCCGCCGACGCCTCGTGCACCGAGACCGCCGGTAGCGAGTTCAGTTTGTGCTGCCGCGCGGCCGCCTCGACCGCGTCGAAGTTCCGGCCGTCGGCCAGCAGGTTCAGCAGCGCCTCGTGTAAGACGTCGATCGCAGCATGCTCATCCGGGGTGGCGAGGCCAGCCTGGTCGTGGATCACGGAAATCAGATACTGCATGCTCAAGGCCTCTCTTCCCTGTCCTGTTATGCCTGATCCGCGTTTCGGAGCTGCGGCCCGACCCCTTCGGGGATTCCTTGGTGAAGGTGCGGGGCGTAGACGAGCTTGTGTGTACGGCCATCGAGCACGGTGGACTCGATGAGGTCCAGATCGAACTCCGCTCCGTCGTGGAAGAGCGCTGCCTCGCCAGCGCGGCCCGAGATGACCGGGAACATCATGACCTCGATCCGGTCGACGAGGCCGGCGGCGAGCAGAGAGCGGTTCAACGAGATGCTGCCGTGCGATCGCATCGGGACGCCCGTGGTGCGCTTCAGGCGCTCGATCGCGGTCACCGCGTCCTCGTTGATCACCGTCGAGTTCTGCCATCCGAGCGGCTCTTCGAGCGTGCTGGAGAACACGAGCTTCGGCAGCTCGTTCAGGCTGTCGTAGTACGGCTCGTCGAACATGGTCACGAGCTCCCGGAACTGCCGGAACGTCGTCGCGCCGAAAACGAGCACCTGGTCCTGCGTGAAGGTGCGCACCCGGTCCTCGATCAGCTCGGGGCCTTCCTTGCCCCAGTATCCGGGCCAGCCCTTGGCCATGCCGTAGCCGTCGATGCTGCAGAAGAAATCGACAGTCAGTGTGGTGTTCCCGGTGTTACTCCCCTGCCTTCGCGCCGCCGCCCGTTGGGCGGCTCCACTACTGCTACGAACACCACCGACCCAATCCGACACCGCCGTCGAAATCCTCCCGAGAATTTTTCTGCACGCTAGGGCGTGCCTGACAAAGTCCTGGTCCAGACGATGGTGGCGTTGAGAAGGACCGCGGCGCGGTAGGCGCCCGCCCGGCATATAAAGGTGTTGGGGACTTCGCCTAAGGAGCCCGATGAGCCTGCGCGTGCCGCTGACCCTGGCCTGCTGGGACTACGACCGGACGCTGCCGCTGGCCCAGGGTGACGTCCGGCCGGCCGGGGTCGATCTCACCTACCTGACCCTGCCGGTCGAAGAGACCTTCTTCCGGATGCTGAGGTTCCGCGAGTTCGGGGCCGCCGAGCTGTCGCTGTCCTCGTACGTGCTCAGCCTGGACGGCGATGGTGACGCGCCGTTCGTGGCCATCCCGGTGTTCCCGTCCCGGGCGTTCCGGCACAACGGCATCTACATCCACACCGGCCGCGGCATCACCGAGCCCGCGGACCTGGCCGGGCGCCAGGTCGGTGTGCCGGAGTACCAGCTGACCGCGGCGGTGTGGATCCGCGGCATCCTGGCCGAGCGGCATGGCCTGCCAGTGGCGGCGGTCCGGTACCGCACCGGTGGCCTGCACCAGCCCGGCCGGACCGACAAGGTCGCGCATGGCGTGCCGCCCGGGGTGGAGATCACGCCGATCCCGGCCGGCCAGACGCTGGCCGGGATGCTCGCCGACGGCGGCATCGACGCGCTGTACAGCCCGCGTACCCCGCGGCCGTTCGCCGCGGGCGACCCGCGGGTGGCCCGGCTGTTCGCAGATCCGCGGGCCGCCGAAGAGGAGTACTACGCCGGCACCAGGATCTTCCCGGTCATGCACGTGGTCGTGCTGCGCCGGGACGTGTACCAGCGCTGGCCCTGGCTGGCCCGGTCCCTCTACCAGGCGTTCGAGGAGGCCAGGGCGCTGACCGCGGCCAGGATGGCGGAAACCGCCGCCACCCGGTACCTGCTGCCCTGGCTGTACGCCGACCTGGAACGCACCCAGCAGGTGATGGGCACGGACTTCTGGAGCTACGGCCTGACCACGGAGAACGAGCACACGCTGCGCACGTTCCTGCGCTACTCGCATGAGCAGGGGCTGGCCAGCCGGCTGTTCGAGCCGGCCGAGCTGTTCGCGCCGGAGACCCTGGAGGACCACCGGGTCTAGCGGGTACCGCCGCCCAGCGCCGCCGCGCTACTCCACCGCCCCCCCGCGGCCGGCCACGGTGGACCCGCGGATGACGAGCTCGCAGGCGTGCCGCCGGATGCCGCCCCGCGGCGCGGCGCCATCGATGATGGTGAACAGGTCCCGCGCCGCGGCGGCGCCCAGCGCTTCCAGGTTCATGTCCACCGTGGTCAGCTGGGGCTCGGTCTCCAGTGCGAACACGTCCCAGTTGTCGTAGCCGGTGACGGCGACGTCGTCCGGCACCCGCAGCCCGAGTTCGTCCAGGGCGACCAGGACGCCCGACGCCAGCTGGTCCGAGCCGCAGAGCACCGCGTCGATGTCCGGATCCTGACGCAGCAGGGTGGTCGCGGCGGTGCGGGCCCAGCGCTGTGACCACTCGCCGTAGCGGACCGGGGCGGCCAGTTCCAGCCGGTGCTCGCGCAGCCGGGCGGCCAGGCCGTCGACCCGGTACGCGACCGCGGTGGTGGCAGCGGGCCCGGTCAGGTGGACGATGCGCCGCCGGCCGATGGCGGCCAGATGGTCCACGGCCAGGCCGATGCCCGCGCCGTCGTCCGGCATGTGCACCACGTCCCCAGGGTCGTCGGACTCGCCGTACACGTAGACCACCGGGACGTCCACCTGCCGGGTCACCGACGCGGTGACCGCGTTGTTGTCCCCGACGATGAGCAGGCCGTCCACCTTGCGGGCGGCCAGCATCCGGGCCATTTCCCGGCTGCGGGCCTGATCACCGCGCGCATCGCAGGTGATCATGGACAGATCGATCTCGCCGAACGCGGCCTCCGCGCCGAGCATTATCGGCACCGCGAAGCGGTACGTCATGCTGTCCGCGACGATCAGCCCGACGGTGCTGGTCCGCCCGCCGGTCAGGCCGCGCGCGATTGGGCTCGGCGTGAACGCGAGGTCACGCGCCGCGGCGAGTACGCGCGCCCGCGTCGTCTCCGACACCCGGTTCTTGCCGTTAATTGCCTTGGACGCGGTGGTCAGCGAGACCCCGGCGCGTTCGGCAACCTCGATGAGTGTGGCCGGGCGTCGTTTCGTCACGTCATGATTGTCCCATCGCTCTTGACGTGACGGGCGGTCAGGAAGATCCTCAACAGTGGCGAGTGGGGAAGCGCTTCTCCACTGTGGGGTTGCTGGGCGCAGCGCTGGGGGCCGGTCACAGAGAGGTGGCAGATGAGACGGCAACTGGCCGCTGCGGCGGCGATCTTCCTGGCCGTACCGGGACTGGTGCTGAGCGCAGGGCCGTCCGCTACGGCCGCCAGCACCCCCAACAACCTGGTGGTCGATCTGGGCAGCAACACCGGGCAGTTCGACGGCGGCGCGTCGGGCGGCCTGTACGGGCTCTACGACCAGGACGTGCCGAGCAACAACCTGATCCAGGGCATGGGCCTGGTGACCACGGACACCAAGGCGCAGGACGGCCAGCAGCATCCCGGGCTCGGACGCGCTGGAGATCGCCAAGCCGTTCGTGGCCAGCGGCGGCCGGAGACATCTACATCTACATGACCGACGTGTACCGCAACTTCCCGTACGAGCGGACCACCTACGCGCAGTACCAGGGCTACATGAAGACCGAGGTCGAGCAGGTACTCACGTCGCCGTACAAGAACCGCATCATCCTGGTCCCGTACAACGAGCCGGACGGCAA
Source organism: uncultured Actinomycetes bacterium (assembly GCA_963834705.1). Lineage (GTDB taxonomy): Bacteria > Actinomycetota > Actinomycetes > Streptosporangiales > Streptosporangiaceae > RYN-230. The sequence goes on along the minus strand of CAWICV010000006.1, from coordinate 276,997 downwards.
CTGGTTCGCGGGCCTGACCACGAACGCCGCCACCCTGGCCGCGTTCGAGGCCGAGTGGCTGCAGACCTACGACTTCATCAAGGGCCTGTGGCCGCAGGCCCGGATCGCCGGGCCGAACTTCAGCGGCTTCTTCCCGGCCGCGCTCGGCTCGTTCCTGCAGTTCTGCCTGGCGAACCACTGCCTGCCCGACGTCATGACCTGGCACGAGCTCGCAGGTCGCGTCCACCGTGCGCACCGACGTGGCCGCCTACCGGGCGCTGGAGACCACCGTCGGCCTGCCCCGTCACCTGCCCGTCAACCTGGACGAGTACGCGGCCCGGTACCAGCTGACCAGCCCGGGCCAGATGGTGGCCTGGCTGTCCGCGCTGGAGGCCGACGAAGGTCGACGGCGACCTCGCCGTACTGGAACATCAACGGCTCCCTGGGCGACTCGGTGGCCCAGCAGAACATCCCGAACGCCCAGTGGTGGCTCTACAACTGGTACTCCTCGATGTCCGGCCACACCGTCGCGGTGACCCCGCCGCGGCGGCAACACCGACGACACGCTGCAGGGCCTGGCCACCCTGGACCCGGCGAAACGGCAGGCGCGCATCATCATGGGCGGCGGCGCGGCCGGCCCGGAGGGCGTCACGGTCAAGAACATCGCCCCGGCCATCTTCGGCCACACCGTGCACGCCACCGATCTTCCAGGACCGCTGGAGCGGCATGACCGGCGCGGCGGCCGAGCCGACCCGGACCTATGACGGGGACGTGCCGGTGGGCACGGACGGCTCGATCACCCTCCCGGTCACCAAGCGGCGACCAGGGCGACGGCGCGGGCGGCAACGCCGCGTCGTGCAACGCCACCGGGCCGCGGGTCCCGGGCAAGATCGGCAACGCGCTGTCCCTGTGCGGCAACAACGAATACGTCAGCCTGCCGTCCGGCATCATGCAGGGCATCACCGACTTCACCGTCTCGGCCTGGGTCAACCCCTCGGCCGAACACCGCCTGGTCGCGGGTATTCGACTTCGGCACCGGCACCAACGACTACATGTTCCTGACCCTCAACGCGGGCGGCGGGCCGATCCGGTTCGCCATCACCACCAGCGGGGCCGGCGGCGAGCAGCAGATCAACGGCACCGGCGAACCTGCCGCTGAACACCTGGTCGCACGTGGCGGTGACGCTGTCCGGCACGCACCGGCACGCTGTACGTCAACGGCACGGCGGTCGGCACCAACGACCAACATGACCCTGACCCCGTCCGACCTCGGCGACACCACCCAGGACTGGATCGGCCGGTCGCAGTACCCGGCCGACCCCTACCTGGACGGCGAGATCGACGACTTCCAGATCTACGACAGCGCGCTGAGCGCCAGCCAGATCGCCGCCCTGGCCGGCGGCCAGCCCGGGCGCGGGCAACGTCGCCGACTACAAGTTCGACGAGACCGGCGGCGCCACCGCGATCGACTCCTCCGGCAACGGGCGCGACGGCACGATCATCTCCAATCCGGCCGTGCCGCCCACCATGGACGCCTACGAGGTCATCCTGGCGCCCGGCGGGACCGGCTCGGCCACCCCCGCCGACGCCACCTGGCTGCACAGCTACCTGGCCGCCCAGGCCACGATGACCGGCACCGGCTGGAACATCAACACCGAGGGCACGCCGACCAACCTCGGCGGGTACGCCACCGCGGGCGAGCAGGACGTGGGCGGCCTGCGCACCGGGTCGAGCACGGTCATCACGTTCAACGTGGACGTGCCGCAGACCGGCGACTACAACCTGTCCATCTTCGACGGCAGCGACTCGGCCGCCTCCGACGTGTCCGGCCCGACCAACATCTTCGTCCGGGTCGACGGCGGCAGCCCGCAGCAGGTCTGGCTGCCGGTCGGCTACAACTGGGTGATCTGGAACCACGGCGATACCACCGTGCACCTGACCGCGGGCCAGCACCAGATCAGCCTGTCCACCACCGGCGCGAACGGCGCCGCGACCAACGGCGACGCGATCATCAACAAGATCGACCTGCAGCTCGACGACCCCGCGGTCCAGAACTCGGTCGTCTACGAGGCCGAGCAGGCCGACCTGAACGGGGCCACCGCGGACTACCGGGCGCAGGGCCAGTCCGGCGCCGGGGCGGCCGACATCGGCCGCGGCCAGAACGTGACCTTCTGGGTCTACTCGGCCAGCGACGGCTACTCGGACCTGGCGTTCCGGTACAAGAGCGCGGGCGTCGGCCCAGGTCGCGGTCAACACCCTGCCGGTGGCCGGGCAGCTGGCCGGGCGGCGCCACCGGGCTGGGCGGTACGGACCGACCGGGTGTACCTCAGCGCGGGCGTCAACAAGGTCGTGGTCACCGGCGACGGCGGCGAGGTGACGCTGGACAAGCTGACCGTCACCCCGGTCAGCGGCGCGCAGCCTGAGGTCAGCACGTACCAGGCCGAGGACGCCGCGCTGACCGGCACGGCCACGGTGAACAACAGCTACAGCCAGGCCAACGGCGGCGTGGTCACCGGCGTCAGCGACGGCCCAGCCAACTCGCTGACGTTCACCGTGCACGCGCCGGCGGCCGGCCGCTACGGGATGACCGTCCGGTTCGCCAACAACCAGCAGATCGTCGCGAACCACTACAACCCCGACCTGATGACCGCGCCCGCGGACATCAGCGTCAACGGCGGGCCGACGTTCCATGTCAACTTCGGCAGCACGTTCAGCTGGAATCAGTTCTTCAACCTCACCATCCCGGTCCAGCTCAGGCAGGGTGTGAACACGATCCGGCTCATCGCCAACCCGCAGTACAACTACGACTCCACCACGATCGGGATCATCTATTCGGGCGACGGCGTCGGCCAGCCGCTGCGGTCCGAGACCGCACCCAACATCGATCAGATCACGCTGGCCCCGTTGCAGCTCCCGGCGCCGGCCGGGAGCTAGCAGTCAGCGCGGCGGTTCGCCGGCCACCCCGCCGCACAGGGCGGCCGGCGCCGCCGATTGGCTAGCGGCTGGCCGTGGCGGGCAGCGCGAGCCGCACCCGCCACGGGAACGCGCCCAGCGGGCAATAACAGCTTCGCGGGTGTGACCGGGTATGACGCTGGACCGGGTTACGACCTGGCCAGCGGCTGGGGCACCATCGACGCGGCCAAGTTCGTGCCCGCGCTCGCCCGGGCCGCCGCTAGTTAACCGGACGCCGGTTCCTGGGCGGTGTCAGCCGCCCAGGAACCGGCCGGCGAACTGGGCCAGCCGGGACTGCCGCCCGGTCCGGGTCTCCTCGCGGTCGGCCCAGCTCATCGTGCGCAGCCCGGCGTTCGCGCCCAGCCAGCGCAGTGGTTCCGCTTCCCATTCCGGGGACCGGTGCCCGACCCAGGGCAGCCCGGTGATCTCGGTGTCCTTCCCCAGCACCAGGTCGGCCAGCGTGCGCCCGGCCAGGTTGGTGGTGGACACCCCGTCACCGACATAGCCACCGGCCCAGCCCAGGCCGGTCACCCGGTCCAGCCCGGCCGACGCGCACCAGTCCCGGGGCACGCCGAGCGGGCCGCCCCAGGTGTGCGTGACCGGCACGTCGCCGAGCGCCGGGAACAGCTCGCCGAGCGTCCGCCGCAGCGCGGCGAACACGGCGGGCACCTGGTCGAACTCGGGCCGGATGGTGGAGCCGAAGTGGTACGGCGCGCCGCGGCCGCCGAACGCCAGCCGCCCGTCCGCGGTGCGCTGGCCATAGATGATCAGGTGCCGGAAGTCGCCGAATGTGGGCCGCCCGGCCAGCCCGATCCGGGCCCAGGTGGCGTCGGGCAGCGGCGCCGTGGCGATCATCAGTGAGTACACCGGGGCGATGGCCCGGTGCAGGCCGGGCAGCAGCGGGGTGTACCCCTCGGTGGCCCGGATCACGTACTCGGCCCGGACCGTGCCGTGCGTGGTGCGCAGCCGCCCGGGTGCGATCTCGGTCACCTGGGTCTGCTCGTACACCCGCACCCCCTGCTTGCGCACCGCCGCGGCCAGGCCGCGGGCCAGCCGCGCCGGGTGGATGGCCGCGCAGTGCGGGGTGTACGTCGCGCCGAGCACCCCGGACGCGGCCACCCGCTCCGCCGCCTCGGCCCGGTTCAGCAGCCGCAGGTCGGCCTCGCCGAAGCCGAACGCCCGGTACTCGCCCACTTCCTCCTGGGCGCGCTGGAACTGGCTGGGGGAGCGGGCCAGCATGACGGTGCCGCCCTTGGCCCAGTGGCAGTCGATGCCCTCGGCCGCCACCACCCGGCCCACCTCGTCCACGGTTTCCTGCATGGCCCGGTACATGGCCACCGCCCCCTGGCGCCCGGCCATCCGTTCCAGCTTGGCCAGCGACGCCGGGAACAGCGCCGAGCACCAGCCGCCGTTCCGGCCGGACGCGCCGAATCCGGCGATGTCCTTCTCGCACACCGCGATCCGCAGTCCCGGGCTGGCCTGGGCCAGGTAGTACGCGGTCCACAGGCCGGTGAAGCCGGCCCCGGCAATGGCCACGTCCACATCCTGGTCGCCGGGCAGTGGGTCGCCGGGGACCAGCTCATCCGGCGTGGTGCCGAGCCAGAAAGACAGCGACCGGTATGCGGGATCTTGTGACATCCGCCCATGGTGACATGTGCCCAGCCATGGCGACGACCCCTGGGCTGGCGGCATGAGCACCCCGCGCGTCGGGCATGCTTGGGGGCATGCCCGCTGACACCCCGGCGCTGCCGGTCCCCCCTGCCCCGCGCCGCGGGTCCGGCCCCTACCGGGTCTGTTTCGTCTGTCTCGGCAACATCTGCCGGTCCCCGATGGCCGACGTAGTGCTGCGCGCCGAGCTGGACCAGGCGGGGCTGGCCGATCTGGTCGAGGTGGACAGCGCGGGTACCGGAGACTGGCACATCGGCGGCCCGATGGACCGCCGGGCCCGGGCCGAGCTGGCCCGGCACGGCTACGACGGGTCCGCGCACCGGGCCCGCCAGTTCCAGCCGTCCTGGTTCGGTGACCGGGACCTGGTGCTGGCCATGGACCGGGCCAACCTGGCCGACCTGCGCGAGATGGCGCCGGACCCGGAGGCGGCCGGGCGGGTGCTGCTGTTCCGGTCGTTCGACCCGGCGCTGGACGGCGACGACCGCTACGACGGCCAGGTCCCCGATCCGTACGGTGGTTCGCCGGAGGACTACGCGGTCGCCTACGGCCTGGTGCGGGCGGCCGTGCGCGGCCTGACCGGTCAGCTCGCCGGGCTGCTCCAGGCGCCTGTGCTGGCCCGGGGGGACCACCCCCCGGAGCCCCCCGAAGGCGCCGGCTCAGCGGGAACACCCCTCCGGAGTGCCCCGCCTCGCCCGAGCCTGGGCGGCCGGTGAGCCCGGCCGCGCTGACCGGGTCCGAGCTGGCCGAGCGGCTGGCCCGGATCACCGGCACCGGCGTGCGCGAGGTCCGGCCGGCCGGTGCGCAGCATCAGTGGAGCCACTACCAGGTGATGCTGGCCGACGGCCGCCGGGTGTTCGCCAAGGCGGCCGCGGCCGACCTGGGCGGGATCTTCGAGGCCGAGGCGCGCGGGCTGCGCTGGCTGGCCGAGGCGCACGCCGTCCCGGTGCCCGAGGTACTCGGCTGGGACAGCGCCACGCTGGCCGTGGCCTGGGTGCCGGAGCAGGCCCCCGATCAGCACGCGGCCGAGGCGTTCGGCCGGGACCTGGCCGTGCTGCACGCGGCGGGCGCGCCGCGGTTCGGCTCACCCTGGCCCGGCTTCATCGCCACCCTGCCGCTGGGCGACCGCACCGGGGACGCCCCGACGGTGGCTGGGCCGCTGGGCGGGGCCGGCGACTGGGCCAGCTGGTACGGCAGCAAACGGCTGCTGCCCTACCTGCGCCGGGCCGCCGACACCGGCGCGCTCACCACGGTCGACGCCCGGCTGGTGGAGCAGGTGGTGGACCGGCTGCCCAGCCTGGCCGGGCCGCCCGAGCCGCCCAGCCGGATCCACGGTGACTGCTGGTCCGGCAACGTGCTGTGGTCGGGCGGTCGCGGCTGCCTGATCGACCCGGCCGCCCAGGGCGGCCACCGGGAGACCGACCTGGCCATGCTGGCCCTGTTCGGCGCGCCGTACCTGGACCGGATCCTGGCCGCGTACACCGACGTCGCGCCGCTGGCCCCGGGCTGGCGGGACCGGGTCCCGCTGCATCAGCTGCACCCGCTGCTGGTGCACGCCTGCCTGTTCGGCAGCGGCTACGCCGAAGCCGTCCGCCGCGCCGCCCGCGCGGCGCTCGCTGGCTAACCAGTCAGCCGCGGCGCGGGGTCGTCTCCCTGGGCCAGTACATCCTCGTCGCGGTCGGCGTCGTCGTCGGCGGCGTCCACCGGCTCGTCGCGCTGCGCCTCCGGGGCCAACGGCAGCGTGACCCGGAACGTCGCGCCCTCGCCCGGCGCGGTCCGCAGCGCCACGGTGCCGCCGTGCGCGACGACCAGCGCGGCCACGATGGCCAGCCCCAGGCCGGTGCCGCCTGCCTTCCTGGTCCGCGCCTGATCAGCCCGGTAGAACCGCTCGAAGACCCGTTCTGCCTGGTCCGGCGGCAAGCCCGGGCCCTGGTCGGTGACCTCCAGGACGATGCTCGGCACCGGCTCCCGCGGCCCGGCCAGGATGCGCACCGTCACCGGCGTGCCGTCCGGGGTGTGCGTGAGGGCGTTGCTCATCAGGTTGCCGATGACCTGGCGCAGCCGCACCTCGTCCCCCAGTACCAGGAACGCGGTGGCCGAGCCGACGCTGAGCTCGATCGACCGGTCCGGCGCGATGATCCGGGCGTCCTGCACCGCGTCCGCGGCCAGCGTCAGCAGATCGACCGGGTGGCGTTCCAGCGGCCGCTGCTGGTCCAGCCGGGCCAGCAGCAGCATGTCCTCGACGAGCACGCCCATCCGGGCCGACTCCTGCTCCACCCGCTGCATGATCCGGTCCAGGTCCGGGCCGCTGAGCTGGCCGGTGCCGTTGTGCGGGACCATGGCCGCCGCGGGGTCACCGGCGGTCAGCTCGGCCGGGGCCGTGCCGCTGCTGGCCTCGGCCACGGCCTCCGTGTCGTCCCGCACCCCGCCGCGCTGCCGGTAGTACTCGGCGTAGCCGCGCATCGCGGTAAGCGGGGTGCGCAGCTCGTGGCTGGCATCCGCGACGAACTGGCGCATCCGCTCCTCAGACCGCCGGGCCGCCGCCTCGGACCGGGTCCGGGCCTGGAACGACGACTCGATCTGGGCCAGCATCCGGTTCAGCGACCGGCCGAGCCGGCCCACCTCCGTCCGCGGGTCCTGGTCGGGCACCCGGCGGGACAGATCGCCGGCCGCGATGGCCTGCGCGGTCTTCTCGATGTCGGTGAGCGGGCGCAGGCTGGCCCGGACGATGGCCACGCCGAGCACGGCCAGCGCGATCACAATGATGACGCTGACCAGCAGGTCGATCTTGGCCAGCCAGGCCGACCGTGTTGTCGATGTTGGCCAGGCTGGTGCCGACGACCAGGGTCAGCTTCTGCGGCGGGCTGGACTGCCCGAGCTGGTTGGTCAGGCTGACGGTGAACTGTTTGGCGATGACCTGCCAGTCCGCGGTGCCGTTCTGGCCCGGCACGGTGGTCAGGCGGCCCGCGTTCGTCGTCATCCAGGCACTGCTCGTCGGCACGGCCGGGCCGGCGCTGCTGGGTATGTTGCCCGGCCCGGGGCCGGTGGGGAAGATCACCTTCCCGGACTGGTTCACCAGCTCCACCAGGTACGGCCCGTAGTAGCCGAAGTCCATGGCGTTCCACCCGCCGCGCGAGCCCAGGCCGAACAGCGATTGCCCCTGGGTCTTGGCCGCCATCTGGTCATACAGGGCGGTCACCTGAGTGCCGGACTGGTTCTGCAGATAGCCGCGGAACTGGGCGAGGCTGGCCGTGCTGATGATGGCCAGCGCGATGATGACCAGCGTGAGCAGCGCGGCGATGATCTTGACCCGGATCGGGGTGCGCCCGGACAGCCGCCGTAGGTTCCCCCGCGAGCGGTCGAGCCAGGACGCTGGCGTCATCGCCGCCAGCTACGAGGAGGGCAGGCGGAGCACGTAGCCGACCCCGCGGAGGGTGTGGATGAGCCGCGGCTCGGTGGTGTCCACCTTGCGGCGCAGCACGGATACGTACGACTCCACGATGCCGGTGTCGCCGCGGAAGTCGTAGTCCCAGACGTGGTCCAGGATCTGCATCTTGGACAGCACCCGGTTCGCGTTGCTCATGAAGTACCGGAGCAGCTTGAACTCGGTGGGGGAGAGTTGCACGTGCTGCCCGGCCCGCCACACCTCGTGGCTCTCCTCGTCCAGTTCCAGATCGGCGAACTTGAGCCGGGGCGTGGGCTCGGCCCCGTCGCCGTGTGTGCGGCGGAGCACCGCGCGGATCCGCGCGATGACCTCCTCCAGGCTGAACGGCTTGGTCACGTAGTCGTCCCCACCCAGGGTGAGGCCGCGGACCTTGTCTTCCATCGCGTCCCGTGCGGTCAGGAAGACCACCGGGATGCGCGCGCCGCCGCCTCTCAGCCGCCGGACCACGTCGAAGCCGTCCATGTCGGGCAGCATCACGTCGAGCACGATGAGGTCGGGCCGGTGCCGCTGCGCGGCCTGGACCGCCTCGGTTCCGCCGGTCGCGGTGAGCACGTCAAACCCGGCGTAGCGGAGGCTGGCGGACAGCAGCTCAAGGATGTTGGGCTCGTCCTCGACAACGAGCAGCCTGGCAGCCGGCTGTGTTCGCCCATTCGTCAACGGCATGGTCATGACCTGCATCTTCCGGCCTGAACCTGAGAATTTCCTGAATGCCCCCTGGGGCTGAGCTTGCTATCAGGCTAGCCGCAGGTCAGCCACCGCGGGCGTTCAGGTGCCCGCGGCCCGCGCGTCGTCCCAGCAGGAGATGGCGGCGGCCCGGGACTGCGCGCCCAGCTTGGCATAAATCCGGTTCACATGGTTCTTGACGGTCTTCTCGGCCAGTACGAGCTGGGCGGCTATCTCGCCGTTGGAGTGACCCTCCGCGATCAGCGTCATGATCTCAGCCTCGCGTAGTGACAAACCGAGCGGACGGGTCACGCTAGGGATACTGCCGGTCCTCAAAGCCACCTCCGGGCCATGGCTACCAGCGGGCTGTAATTCGTGGCATGGTACGGAGGTCGCACGGGTGTGCGCAAGGGGCTGAAATGTCGCAAGTTGACAGCCCGGATAACGATTTCAGCTCAGGCGGCCGGCGCGAGCTTGGACCCGGTTAGCAGGCTCTTCGGCACCGGGGTGTCGTTGCGCATCGCGTCGAACAGTTGCGTCGCCTGGCTGTGGTTCCAGATCACCACGTCGCCGACGGCCAGTAGCGGCTCGCTGCCGATGGGCACGGTGGTGGTCTGCGGGTGCCGGAGCGCGAACGCTACCTGGACCAGCTGGTACAGCTGGGTGCTCTTGTCCACGGTCAGCGCGCCGGTCGCGCCGAACGCGGCCGGGAATGAGTGGAAGGGGTTGATCAGGCTGCCCGGGCTGGTCATCTTGGTCAGCAGCGCCTTGATGAACACCCGCTGGTCCTGCTCCCGCTGCAGGTCCTGGGTAGCGAACAGGTGGCGGCTCCGGACGAAGCCGAGCGCCTGCGCGCCGTCCAGGTTCTGGCAGCCCTTCTTCAGGTGCAGCCCGGAGGCCGGGTCATTCAGGTTGGACGGGATGCACATGCGCACGCCACCGACCGCGTCCACCACGTTGACCAGCCCGCCGAAGCCGATGCTCATAAAGTGGTTGATGTACAGGCCGGTGGCATTCTGCACCGTCTTGGCCAGCAGCTTGGGCCCGCCGAAGTCGTAGGCAGCGTTGATCTTGTTCATGCCGAAGCCGGGGATGTCCACGTACGAGTCACGCGGGATGCTGACCAGCACTGCGGGCAGGCCGTTGCTGGGGATGTGCAGCACCATGATGGTGTCCGACCGGTGCCCGCCGATGCCCCGCCCGGTCGCCAGCTCGCGCTCTTCTTTCCTGGTCAGCCCCTGCCGGCTGTCCGACCCGGTGATCAGCCAGTTCTGCCCGGCGGCGGCGGCCGGCCGGCCGTTGTAATCGATCAGCGCGTTGACCCGGGTCAGCTTGGAGTTCAGGTAGAAGTACATGACCCCGGTGAAGACCAGGATCAGCACCACCAGCAGCCCGACGATGCCCAGGATCCGGCGCGGCCGCAGCCAGCGCCGGCCGCCGCCACCGCCCCGGTAAGCGCGCCCCGAGCCGCCGCCCTGGTACTGCCGGGAGGGCCGTCCCGGGCTGTCGGTGCGCGGCGGTGGCTGGGCCGGCCAGGCGCTCTGCCCAGGGGAGCCGCCAGGGGAGGCATGGGACAAGTTCTCGGTCGGGCCGCCGGGGTAACCCGAACCGGCCGAACCGGATGAGCGCGGCGACGGGTCGCGAAACCAGTCATCCATGTTGCTCACGCGGAACCCTCCCACCAGATCGTGACGACGGCGCGTCCGGCGGTCCCCAGGTCAGTGGCCTGGCCGCCGCCGAGCCCGGTGTCCCGGAGCGCAGCTTCCACCTCAGCCGCGCGCTCAGCCGGCAGGCACAGCCGCCGCCTGGTCACCTCAGCAAGCTCGCGAACCGTGGCGTAATCCGCCTCGGCCGGACGATTCCATTCAGTGTGCCCTGCCCGCAGCCCCATTGCGTCCAGGATGGCCAGGACGTCACGTGCGGTTGGCCCTTTTGGCCGCTCCAGGCCGTGGAAGCGCAGCCACAGCGGGTTGAGCGAGGTCAGCGGATGCGCCGCGGTCAGTTCGATGACCACCTGGCGCCGGGCATGGCCGGTCAGCGCGGCCAGGAAAGGCTCCAGGTCGGGCACGTTGTACAGCACGTTGTGGCAGGTCACCACGTCGGCTGCGGCGGCCTGGGCGGCCACCTCCGGCCACGGGCCGGCGTGCAGCTGCGGGTCCAGGGCCGCCGCCCGGGCCCGCCCGGCCAGCAGGTCCAGCATGCCGGGGTCGGTGTCCACCGCGGTCAGCGCGGTGGTGCGCGGCGCCAGCGGCAGGCAGGCGGCGCCGGCCCCGGCGCCCACGTCCAGCACGCTGCCCGGCGGGTCAAGGGCCGCCCAGGCCCGCTGGTAGGACGGCCCGGCCGGGGCCTGGCGCAGCCGGTCCGCGCGGCGCGCGAACACCTGGCGGGGCAGCACCCAGGGTGAGTCCGGCACGGCGGCGGTGATGTGCGCCGGAATAGCCCAGCCGGCCAGGTTCTCCTGCCACTGGGTTAGCAGCTCAGTCAGCGCCACGTCGTCACCCCCGCCCCTAGAATGGCCGGCCCGCCGGGCATCCTAGACCGGGATAGGGCATTTACCCAGGTCGCCGGGTCAAGGTTCCAGATTTCTGGAAGGCCTTCAGGCCAATGGCCCCGAACCCTAACGCGGGTTCAGGGCCATTCCGATGTCCTGCCACATCACATGGGGTGAGCGATGGGATTCGAACCCACGACATCCAGGACCACAACCTGGCGCTCTAACCAACTGAGCTACGCCCACCATCGCCGACGGCTGCTCAAGCATAGCGGCGCCGCCGGGCTACTTCGAACTGGATAGCCGACCAGGCTGGCTGGTCAGCTGGACGCCTGCTCCGGATGACCGCTGCGCTCGGCGTGCCCGTTGCCCGGCGGGGCCACGCCGTACTTGCTGGCGATCTCCCGGGCCGTGGCCGAGTCCGGCCCGGGCTCCGGGACGAAGATCGCCTCGCGGTAGTAGCGCAGTTCCTGGATGCTCTCCCGGATGTCGGCCAGGGCCCGGTGCCCGCCGTGCTTCTGCGGGCTGGCGAAGTAGGCCCGCGGATACCAGCGCCGGGCGAGTTCCTTGATGCTCGACACGTTGACCATCCGGTAGTGCAGGAACGCGTCCAGTTCCGGCATGTCGCGGGCGAGGAACGCGCGGTCGGTGGCGATGGAGTTGCCGCACAGCGGCACCCGGCGCGCGTCCTGCACCAGGCGGCGCACGTAGCCGAGCACCTGCTCCTGCGCCTCGGCCAGGGTGACCCCGGACGGCAGCTCGTCGATCAGGCCCGACGTGGTGTGCATCTCCCGGACCACCGGCACCATCTGGTCTACCGCCTCCGCCGGAGGCTTGATCACGAGATCCACGCCCTCGTCGAGCACGTTCAGGTTGCCGTCAGTTACCAGACAGGCGATCTCGATAAGGGCATCACGGGCCAGGTCAAGCCCGGTCATCTCACAGTCGATCCAGACGAGCCGGTCAGTCATCCCACAAGACTAGAGCCTCGTCAGAGCCATCTTGTCCAGGTCCCCCGCCTGGTCACTGGCCGGCCGCACCGGCACGTCAGCCGCGGGGCCGGCCGGTTACCTCGCGGATGTGCCCGGGCACCGCCGTGCCCGGCGGCAGCGCCGGGTCCGGCTGCGGCTCGCCAAAGGTCAGCGTGGCGGGCAGCACCCCGGCCCACACGTCGAGGTCATGGTCGGCGCTCGTCGGCCGGTGGCCCGGTGCGGACCTTGACCGACGCATCATCCAGCGGAACGGCCAGCACCGAGGTGGCGGCCATCTCCTTGCGCGACGGTGGCCGGGCCGCCGCCCACCGGCCCGGGATCAGCTGCTCGGTGATCACCCGCAGCGCGGCCAGCCGCTCCTGGTCATCGGTGACCAGCCGGGCCCGGCCGAAGACCACCGCGCAGCGGTAGTTCATCGAGTGGCTGAACACGGCGCGGGCGCAGACGATCCCGTCCAGGTGCGTCACCGTGACACAGGCCTCCTGCCCGTCAGCGGCCAGGTTGCTCCGGTTGGCTGACGAGCCGTGCAGGTAGAGCACATCGCCGTCGCGGCCGTAGGCGGTTGGCAGCACTACTGGCACGCCATCGATGACGACGCCGAGATGGCAGATCAGGCCCGCGTCGAGCACGGCGTACAGGTCGGCCCGGTCGGTCCGGCCGCGTTCCTTGTGCCGGTGCAGCGCGGTCCGCGGGGTGGCGGACAGGGTCAGGGTGTCGTCAGCGCTCATGATGGCTTACCGTACCTATCAAGTGGACTTATGACTGTAGCCACTTTACGGGAAGAACAGATGACCACTTTTCCGCGCGCTGCCATTGAGCTGCCGCTGACCACCGACCGGGCCGGGCCGCTGCCGCTGACCGAGCAGATCTCCGCGCAGCTGCGCGCGGCGCTCGCCGACGGGCGGCTGGCCGCGGGTGAGCGGCTGCCCTCCACCCGGGCCCTGGCCGGGCTGCTCGGGGTAAGCCGGACGGTGGTGACGGCCGCCTACACTCAGCTGTTCGCCGAGGGCTGGCTGGAAGGACGGCACGGCTCCGGGACCTTTGTGGCGCCCGGTGCGCCGGGCCACCCGGGCATGCCGGGCGGCACGCCGCCCGGGCCGGGCTGGGCGTCCGCCTGGCCGGCTGCGGTGGCCGCGCCCGGGCCCGGGGCGGCCACCGCCGCGCCGGCCCGGGTCAACCTGCGCCCCGGCATCCCCTGGGTGGCCGGGATCGATGAGGCCGCCTGGCGCCGGGCCTGGCGGCGGGCCGCCGCCCAGCCGGTGTCCAGCTGGCCTGACCCGCGCGGCCTGGCCGCGCTGCGCGATCAGATCATCGGCTACCTGCGCCGCGGCCGGGGCCTGCGCTGCGCGGGGGACCAGGTCCTGGTCACCCGCGGGGTCGCGGCGGGCCTGCAGCTGATCGCGAGCGGCCTGCTCCGGCCGGGCGACCGGGTCGGCGTGGAGGAGCCTGGCTACCAGACGGCCCGGTCGGTGTTCGCCGCGCACGGCGCCCAGCTGGTGCCGTGCCGGGTGGACGCGGACGGGCTGGTCGTGGACGAGCTGCCGGCTGGGCTGCGGCTCGTGTACACCACGCCCGCGCATCAGTACCCGCTGGGCGGGCGGCTGCCGGTGCCCCGCCGTCAGGCGCTCGCGGCCTGGGCCCGGGCCACCGGGGCGCTCATCGTGGAGGACGACTACGACGGCGAGTTCCGCTACGACGTCGGCCCGCTGCCGACGCTGTTTGGCCTGGACCCCGAGGTGGTGATCTACCTGGGCACCACGTCGAAGACGCTGACCCCGGCGCTGGGCGCGGGCTGGCTGCTGGCCCGGGCCGACCTGGTCGCGGTGCTCGCTGAGACGGCTGTTGACCTCGGCGTGAAGGTGCCCGAGCCGGTGCAGCACGCGGTGACCGAGCTGCTGGCCCGGGGCGATCTGGACCGGCACGTGCGGCGGATGCGGCATGAGTACGCCCGGCGGCGCGGCGCGATGACCGCGGTGCTCGGCGAGGCGCTGGCCGGCCAGCCGGCCCGGACCGGCTGGCTGACCGGGGACACCGCGGGCATGCACATGGTCTGCGAGCTGCCCGGCGACGTGCTGCCCGGCGTGCTGGCGGCCGCCGCGGCGCGCGGGGTGGACGTGGCCAGCCTGGACAAATACTTCGCCGGCCCGGCCAGCCGGCACGGGCTGGTGCTCGGCTACGGCGCGGCCGACTTGGCCGGGGTCAGCCGCGGCTGCCAGGTCCTGGCCGGGATCCTGGCCGGGCTGCCCGCGGGCCGGGCCGACCTGATCCGGGGCTGATCGTGGTCCGGCCGGTCCAGCTCGATATGGCCCGCGCCCGCCGCGGCGCAGCCGGGTACCTGGACGGCGGCGAAGTACCCGCCCCGGGCCCAGTTGCGCCGCCGGCCCGGCCCGTCCCGGCCGCTTCGCCCGGGCCGGGCGCGCGCGCGGCGCGCCTGCCGCGGTGCCCGCGCCGGGAACCGGCCTGCCCCGGCCTGCCAGTCCCTGGCCACCTGCCACGAGTCGAGCCAGGTCGCGATCTCCTGCAGCCGCTCGGCCGGGCCCTCGGTGAATGGCCACCAGACCTGGCTCAGTACCGCGATCTGCACGCAGACCCGGCCCTCGGGTTGATCGCGGCCAGCCTGTCCCGGGCGGCGGGCGCGGTCGGCTCGGCCGCCGAGGACGCTGCTGCCCTGGCCCAGTCGGATGGCCGCGGCCTGTCCGCGGCCTGGCCCGGGCGCGCCGTCCTGATAGATACTTTCCTGATACGCGCGACGCCCCCAGGAGTGTGGGCCGGAGCGTGCGAACGGGAGTGTGAGCCATGCCGGACGGTGCTGTCCCCGGAGCTGAAGCAGAGCCTGCGGCTGGCCCCGGGTCCGGCGCGGTGCCGGGCATCGACGACCTGCACCGGCTGGGCCGTTGGCTGCGCGACAACGGCATCCTCCCGGTGGCCGCGCCGCCCGCCGTCCGGCTGATCGCGGGCGGCCGGTCCAACCTGACCTACCTGGTCGATGGCCGGGCCGCGGCCGGCCCGGACGCACCGCTGCTGGTGCTGCGGCGGCCCCCGCTCGGGCATGTGCTGCCCACCGCGCATGACATGGGCCGGGAATACCAGGTGCTCAGTGCGCTGCGCGGCAGCGCTGTCCCGGTGCCTCCGGTGGCCGGGCGGTGCACAGAACCGGAGGTGATCGGCGCCCCGTTCTACGTCATGGCCTACGTGCCTGGGCTGGTCCTGCGCACCGAGGCGGACGGCGAGCAGGTCAGCCCGGGTCAGGCCCGCCAGTTGTCGGAGAACTTCGCGGACATGCTGGCCGCCATCCACGGCGTGGACCTGGCCGCGGCCGGGCTGAGCGGCTTCGGCCGGCCGGAAGGCTACCTGGAGCGGCAGCTGGCCCGCTGGCAGCGCCAGTGGGAGCTGTCCAGCACCCGGGACATGCCTGGGTACGCGGAGCTCACCACACGGCTGGCCGCGGGGCTGCCGGCCACGATCGCCGCGGCGGGCCCCGGGACCCTGGTGCACGGTGACTACCGGCTGGACAACATGCTGGTCACGCTGGGCGCCCGGCCGTCTATCGCAGCCGTGCTGGACTGGGAGATGTCCACCCTGGGCGACCCGCTGGCCGATCTCGGCCTGGCCCTCGTCTACTGGGCCGAGCAGGATGACCCGGAGTCCGACGAGCTCAGCGTGGCGGCTACGGTCACGGCCGGCCCTGGCTTCCTGACCAGGACGCAGGTCGCGGACCGGTACGCGGCGGCGACCGGGCGGGACGTATCCGGCCTCGGCTACTACATGGCGTTCGGCTGCTTCAAGCTCGCGGTGGTGCTGGAAGGCATCCACGCGCGGTTCCTGCAGCACAAGACGGTGGGTGAGGGATTCGAGCGGGAAGGCGCGGCCGTGCCGTCTCTGATCCAGCGGGCGCACCGGCTGCTGGACGCGGCGGGCCTGGACCCGCCTGAGCCGCGGGCCGCCCGGAAACGGGCCAGAAAACGGAAATGAGGCCCGGCACCCCGCTCTTGCCGGACCTCACGTCCCGTTCCCCAGCCAGTGGCCTGGCGAATACTCGCACCAGACCGACCCTGCTGGAGAAGCTCTGTCGAGGCCCGACGCCCCGCTCTCGTCGGGCCTCACATAAAAGACGCGCCGCCGCCGAAGCCGGTTGTCATAGATCCGTAAGATTTTTTTGGCTCGCTGGCCGGCCCGCGACCTGAGCATGTTTCCGCAGGTCAGATCCACTATCCAGCGACGCTGAGCCGCTGTGCGATACCGGTGAAGAACGCGCTGTTGATCTGCTTGGGGCTGGTGATGTCGAACGCCACGCCGCCGGTGGCCCGGGCCACCTGCTGCAGTGCGGCGAAGTTCCCGGCGGTGCCGAACATGAGCGGGACGATCTCGACCCGCTTGTTGGGGTTGTACAGCGTGCGCAGCTGGCGGACCAGCGCCGCGGAACTCATGTCGCCCTTGGCGTTGTCGATCCCGGCCGTCAGGACCAGCACCGCGTTGACGTACCGGGGCTGGTAGCTGGCGGACAGGGACTTGAACGCGTCCAGGATCGAGCTGTACAGCGCGGCGGGCGCACCCGCCACCGGCTTGCCCTGCTCGGTGGCCTGGGCGATCTGCTGCCGCCGGGTGATCAGGCCCAGCGGCGCGGGCAGCGGCCCGACCGGGACGAGCTGCTTGTAGGGCAGGGTGCCGTCCAGGTGGCTGGCGAACGCCCAGATGCCCATCTGAGTGCTGTCCGGGAAGTGGGTCAGGCCCAGGCTGGCCGCCTGGATGAGGACCTGCTCCAGGGTGGTACCGGCCGGGGACACCGGGGTGGCCATCTGCTCCGAGACGTCCAGCAGGACCAGGTCGCGGGAGCCCAGGCTGAGCTTTTGCCAGGCCTGCAGGCTGGTCTCGGCCTGGCCCGGCGCGGCCGCCGCGGTCAGTTTCGGCTGGGCGGTGTCCAGGCCATACTGCCCGATCCAGCCCGGCGCCGTGCCGGCCGCCGAGCGAAAGCCGAGATACTGCACGTAAGACTTCGCGTAGCTGGACTTCAGCGCCTTCTCGAACTCCTGGCCCGCCTGGCGTTCGAGCTGATTGGTGGAGGTGAGCACGTAGGGGTAGTTCAGCTCCGGGGTGCCCTGGACGGGGTACCGGCCAGCCAGCGCGTCGGCCGCCGGGTGGGCCCGGTCGAACTGCGCGATGGACTGCTCCGAGGCGATGGTGACCGCACGCTCTTCCCGCTGGGCCAGGCTGGTCAGCGAGGTCAGCGACCCAGTACCGGAGGTGACCTGGACGTTGAGCACGAAATCGGTGAAAGCCGCCAGCGCCGAGGATCCGTTGCCGAGCAGCGACTGGAGCTCGATGAGGGTGGCCAGGCCGGCCGTGCTGCGCGCCGGATCGGGGAACTCGACGTGCAGCCCGAGCCCGGTGGCCGGACCGCCGACCCGCTGCGGCAGCAGGAACTGCCAGCCCACCGAGGAGCCATAGGCGGGCACCTCGGCCGCTACCGACCGGGGCATGACGATCATCAGCGGGGACCGGGCCACCGTGAGACTGGTCGGCCGCACGAGCTGCGCGCCCTGCGGGAAGCTGCGCGCGACGTTCACCCACAGCGAGGAGTCCGGGATCCAGGCGTCGAAGGCAACGACTTGTTCCCGGATATCTCGGTGGCGGCCGTGGACGACTGCACGCTGGTGATGTGCACCACGGCGCAATGCCCCTGCACGCTGTTGTGCTCGGCGTTGAAGAACTTGGCCACGTGGCTGGCCGCGGAGGCGATGTCCGGCGAGGCGGCCAGGTTGACGACCACCGGGTGATCGGTGCAGGAAGCGCGGGACACCACGGCCTCCGCGCCGAAGGCGACCAGCAGCGTGCAGGCGATCACGCCGGCCAGCGCGCTCAGCCCAATCAGGATGCTTACCCGGCGCGGCCGCCCGCGCTGGTTGCGGCCCTGCGGGCCGGTCCGCCCGATGGCTCCAGCGTTCACGTCATCCCTCGCGATCTGGGGCGCCCCACGGCCTGGCGTCACGACTTTATCCGGGCAAGTCAGCACAGATCCGGCACTTATTAAGGTTGTAATGACTGTGGCTGGTGTGCTGTCGCCAATCCAGCAGACTGGCAAGGTGACAGGTGTCATCGAGGTCACCGACCCGGCCGATCCCCGGCTCGCCGACTACCTCTCGCTGACCGACGCCGACCTGCGGATCAGCCTGGAGGCCCGGCACGGGCTGTTCGTCGCGGAGGGGGACAAGGTGATCCGCCGCGCGCTGGCCGCGGGCTATCCGGTCCGGTCGATGCTGCTCACCGCGGCCGGGCTGACCCGGCTGGCCGCGCTGGCCGATGACGTGGCCGCGCCGGTGTACCTGGTCAGCGACGAGGTGGCCCGGCGGCTGACCGGTTACCGGGTGCACCGCGGCGCGCTGGCCGCGGTGGCCCGGCCGCCGCTGCCCGAGGTGAGCCAGGTGCTGGCCACGGCCCGGCGGGTGGTGGTGCTGGAGGACCTGGTCGACCACGGCAACGTGGGGGCGGTGTTCCGCTGCGCGGCCGCGTTCGGCGCGGACGCGGTGATCCTGTCCCGGCGCTGCGCCGACCCGCTCTACCGGCGGTCCGTCAAGGTGTCGATGGGCGCGGTGTTCGCGGTGCCGTACACCAGGATGACGGACTGGTACGGCGGGCTCGGGCAGTTGCGTGCGGCCGGCTTCCGGCTGCTGGCGCTTACCCCGGACCAGTCAGCCACGCCGATCGGCGCCGCGCTGCCCGCCGGGGCGGCCCCGGCGGGCCGGGTGGCGCTGCTGCTCGGCGGTGAGGGCGCCGGGCTGTCCGGCCGCTGGATGCGCGAGGCCGACGAGGCGGTCTGCATCCCGATGAGCCCAGCCGCGATGGCCCACGGGGTGGACTCGCTCAACGTGGTCGCCGCGGCCGCGGTCGCCTGCCACGCCCTGGCCATGCACTAGCCAGGGACGCAGGGCTACCGCGGGGTCTTCGACGCGCTGAAGTAGGCGCTGGATTCGCGCTGGTACAGCAGCACGATCGCGCCCAGCCCGATCAGCCAGATCAGGATGGAGATCACCCGGCTCAGTACCGGCTCCGCCTGCCGGAAGCTGGTCAGGATGGACAGCGTGTCCAGCCCGAAGAACACTGTGGCGGTGATCCGGGCCCAGTTCTTGCCGGCCTTGTTGGCGTACGCCATCCACAGCCACAGGCCGATCCCGATCAGGCCGAAGATGACCGCGACCGCCACCGCCGCCACTTCGGCCGAGTGCAGCTTGCTGGCCGACAGCGAGGGATCGGCGTTATGTATCGCGGTCTTCAGGCTGCCCACGGTGACCAGCGTGATAATCAGGCTGATCGCGCTCACGATGGCGCCGGCGTACATCAGCTTCACGGCCTGCAGCACCGGAGTGGGCGGCGCCGGGCGCTGCGGCTCCGGCTCCGCGGCCCCGCCGGTCGGATACGGCTGATACGACATTGCTGCTCCCTAGGTGAATTCCAGATAGGCGTGCCGTACGGCTCACCACGGATCACCGGGCCGGCGGCGCCAAGAGCATAGCGGCGCGGTTCACCGTTGCCTAGGCCGAACTGTGCCCGGTTTCAGGCGTCGGGATGCAGCAATGCCCAGACGACCTTTCCGCCTTCATCCAGCAGGTGCCAGCCCCACCGGATGCAGCACGACTCGACCACGTTCAGGCCGCGGCCGGTCTCGTCGCACAACTGCGGATCGCGCAGCACCGGGATGCCGCTGCCCGGGTCGGTGACCATACACATTACATACGGCGCCTGGCCGAGCAGCCGGAGCCGGATCGGGCATTCGCTGGGGTGCACCCGGGCCTGCGCCATCCCGTGCCGCAGCGCGTTGGTGACCAGTTCTGACACGACCAGGCCGGCCATGTCCACCAGGCCGGGAAGCTGCCACTCGAGCAGCACGCTGCGGGTGAAATCCCGGCCTGTCCTGACCGCCTCGGGCACCGCACGCAGGCCACAGCAGGCCGATGGCTGGGTCGCGGCCAGCTCGTCGAGGGCCGGCACTGGCGGACGCAGCGGGCTCGTGTAGCGCATTCCGGCGGGCCGCCCCGGGGAGAGGAGCCACTCTTGGCCCACGCTCGTGACCTCCGTCGTGACTGGCGTGGCCGCCCGGTGTGCGGTCATGGGGTTCCCGTCTCCTGGCACTATGTCGTGCGGGTGGCGCGCAAGCGCTATCATCCTCGATATACCTTGCATGCGCAAGGGCGGATGCACGTGCAGATGAAAGTGCCGATGCCACGTGCGGGCCGTTAAGGAGGCCTCAAACGGGAGGAGCTGCTGACGGATTTCTGAGGGCAAATAACTGGGGGGTTGGAGTGATCTCAGTACAGCCGGGGAGCGGGCCGACGGTCCTGCGCATCCTTCTCGGCTCCCAGTTGCGGAGGCTACGCGAAGCCCGGGGGATCACGCGCGAGGACGCCGGTTATGCCATCCGTGCATCGGGCTCCAAGATCAGCCGTATGGAGCTCGGCAGGGTCAGCTTCAAGGAGCGTGACGTTGTCGATCTGCTGGAGATGTATGGGGTCACCGATGAGGCCGAGCGGGCCACCCTGGTGGCGCTGGCCCGGGACGCGAATTCCCCGGGCTGGTGGCACAAATACGGGGATGTGCTCCCGGACTGGTTCCAGGTCTATGTCGGCCTGGAGGAGGCCGCGGCTCTCATCAGGCTCTATGAAGTCCAGTTCGTCCCGGGGTTGCTGCAGACGGCGGACTACGCCCGGGCGGTCGTCCGGTTGGGTCAGCCGGGAGCTTCTGCTGCGGAGATCGAGCGCCGGGTCAGCCTGCGCATCTCCCGGCAGGAACTGCTGAGCAAGCCGGACGCGCCGCGCTTGTGGGCGGTGGTGGATGAAGCCGCGCTGCGGCGGCCGATCGGGGGCAGGGAGGTGATGCGGGCGCAGCTCGAGCGGTTGATCGAGGTGACCAAGGAGCCCAACATCACTCTCCAGGTGGTCCCGTTCAGCTCCGGAGGCCACGCGGCTGAGGGCGGGGCGTTCACTATCCTTCGGTTCCCCGAGGTTGACCTGCCCGACGTGGTTTACGTCGAGCAGCTGACGAGTTCCCTATACCTGGACAAACGCGACGACGTGGAACGCTACACCGAGGTGATGGAACGCCTCAGCGTCGAGAGCGAGTCGCCGGAACACACCACAGAAATCCTGAGCGGGATGCTTGAGGAAGTCGGATAGATGAACACATATAACGGAATGCCAGCCGCCGACTTGGTTGATGCCTGCTGGCGTAAGAGCAGCATCAGCAACTCCCAGGGGACGTGCGTCGAAGTGGCCCGGCTTAACGGGGGCCAGTACGCGGTGCGTAATTCGCGCAATCCGGAGGGCCCGGCCCTTATCTACACCCGGGCCGAGATCGCCGCGCTCATCGAGGGTGTGAAGCTCGGCGAGTTCGACGACCTGCTGGTCTAAGCAAGGTCACCTGCGCACAGCGGAGCCTGCGCGGCCACCTCAGGGCCGCGATCAGCCGCCGGGAGCCCGTAGCCCATAACCCGCTGGCCGCCGTGTTCCTGCGCGACACGGCGGCCAGTGCTTTCCCCGGTTAACTGGTGATCACCTGGAAGATTGCTGAGAGTTGGCCGGAGCGGGCCGCGCAGCGGACGGGCCAGCCGGGCGCCACGGCTAGAGTCCTGACGTGACCCAGCTGCAGGAATCCAGCCTCAAGCCGCTGACCAGGCGGCTGATCGGCTGGGAGATCATCATCGTCTTCGGGGTGTCGCTGGGCGCCAGTGCGCTGTTCGCCATCATCAACCTGATCGGCTCGCTCACCGCGAACAAGGCCCTGGGCAAGCAGCACGCCCTGCTGGTCGGATCGCTGGCCCCGGGCCGGCCCTGGCTGGACCTGACCCTGCAGCTGGCCAGCATCCTGACCACGCTGGTCCCGGTGGCCCTGGTCTTCTACCTGCTGGCCCGGGAGGGCGAGACGCCGTCCTCGGCGATGGGCCTGGACGCCGGCCAGCCCGGCCGGGACCTGGCCAGGGGCGCCGTGCTGGCCGCGCTGATCGGCGGCTCCGGGCTGGCCCTGTACCTGACCGCGTACAAGCTCGGCATCGCGCTGAACGTGGTCCCCGAGAACCTGCCCGCGGTGTGGTGGCGGATCCCGGTGCTGATCCTGGACGCCACGCAGAACGGCATCCTGGAAGAGATCCTGGTCATCGGCTACTTGCTGCGCCGCCTGGATCAGCTGGGCTGGACGCCGGGCAAGGCGATCGCGATGAGCGCGCTGCTCCGCGGGTCGTATCACCTGTACCAGGGGTTCGGCGGGTTCATCGGGAACGCCATCATGGGGGTGATCTTTGCCCTGCTGTACCGCCGCTGGGGCCGGGTCACCCCGCTGATCATCGCGCACGCGCTCATCGACACCGGCGCGTTCGTCGGCTACGCGGCCCTGCACGGCCACGTCTCCTGGCTTCCCTGACCCTGTACTTTCATGATCGCGGTGAGAAAGTGGTCACGCGGTGACCGCAAACTCACCGCGCTGAGCCATTCGCGCCGGGGCGCCCGGTCGAGAGCGCAGGCGGGGTGCCGGCGGGATGACCCGGCTAGACGGGGTTGGCCAGATCCTGGATGACCACCGCGCCCGGCAGTTCGGCCAGCGCCGCGCCGGGCAGCACCAGTTTGGACCGGCGCACCCCGCTGCCGATCACCACCTGCGCCGTCCCGGCCACCGCCCCGTCCACCAGGACCGGCCAGCCGGCCGGCACCCCGATCGGGGTGATTCCGCCGTACTCCATCCCGGTCTCGGCCACCGCCACGTCCCGCGGCGCGAACGAGGCCTTGCGCACATCGAGTTCGCGCCGGACCACGCCGTTCACGTCGGCCCGGGTGGTGGCCAGCACCAGGCACGCGGCGAACCTGGTCTCGCCGCCGCGCCGCCCGCTGATCAGCACGCAGTTGGCCGACTCGGCCAGGCCGACACCGTACCGCTCACAGAACGCCGCGGTGTCCGCCAGGCCGGGGTCGATCTCCGCGACACTGACCTGGTCAGCCAGGCCGTCCAGGCTGGCCAGCGCCGTGGCCACGGCCGGTGCGAGCAGGTCGGGCCGGTCCAGCGCGGGCACCGTATCGAGCTCACCCATCTGTATCCGCACCCCGTTATCCTGCCACCATGCCCGCCCCCGCCGGCCCGCCGGACGCCGAGCCAGGCCAGCCTGCCGTTCCAGGCGAGCCTGCCGTTCCAGGCGAGCCTGCCGAGCCAGGCGAGCCAGGGAAGCCAAGCGAGCCGGTGGCGCGGCTGCGGCAGGCGATGGCCGCGGGCACGCTGACCTCGGCCGCGCTCACGGCTCGCTGCCTGGACCGGATCGCCGCGCTCAATCCCCGGCTCCGCGCGGTGATCACGGCCAGCCCGGCGGCCACCGCCGAGGCGGACCACCGGGACCAGCAACGCGGCAAAGACAGCGGCCCGCTGCACGGCATCCCGGTGCTGATCAAGGACAACATCGCGGTGACCGGGCTGCCCGCCACGGCCGGCTCACCCGCCCTGCTCGGCGCCGAGACCGGCGACGCGTTCCTGGTCAGCAGGCTGCGCCAGGCCGGTGCGGTGATCCTGGGCAAGTCCAACCTGTCCGAGTGGGCCAACTTCCGGTCCACCCAGTCCAGCAGCGGCTGGAGCTCGCTGGGCGGGCAGACCGGCAACCCGCACGCGCTGGACCGCAACCCGTCCGGGTCCAGTTCCGGCTCCGCCGCGGCGGTGGCGGCCGGCCTGGCGCCACTCGCGGTCGGCACCGAGACCGACGGCTCCATCGTCTGCCCGGCCAGCGCCTGCGGCGTGGTCGGCATCAAACCCACGCTCGGCCTGGTCAGCCGGCATGGCATCGTGCCGATATCCGCGGAACAGGACACCGCGGGCCCGATGGCCCGCACCGTCGCGGACGCGGCCGCGCTGCTCAGCGTGCTGGCCGCGGCCGACACCAGCGACCCGGCCACCGAACCGGCCGCGAACCAGCCCGCTGACTACACCGCGTTCCTGGACCCCGGCGCGCTGGCCGGTGCCCGGCTCGGCGTGTGGCGGGACGGCTGCCGGGCGGCTGGCCAGGCCACGCTGGCCGTGCTGGACGCCGCCATCGCCGTGCTCCGTCGCCAGGGCGCGACCGTGCTCGACCCGGTCGACCTGCCCGGCGCGGACGGCCTGGAGGGGCCCGAGTTCGCCGCGCTGCTGCACGAGTTCAGGCGCGACCTCAACCAGTACTTGCCCCGGCTGCCCGGCCCGCGGCCACGCTCGCTGGCCGAGCTCATCGAGTACAACCAGCGCAACGCCGCCGAGGTGCTGGTGCACTTTGGCCAGGAACTGTTCGAGCAGGCCGAAGCGGCCAGCGCGGACCCGGCCGACCCAGCCGCGCGGGCGGCCCGGGCCGAGGCACGGGCGCGGGCCCAGGAGTCGCTGGACGGCCCGCTGGCCGCGCACCGGCTGGACGCGATCATCACGCTCACCGCCAACCCGGCCTGGCTGACCGACCACGTCCTCGGCGACCATGACGTGTTCCACACCTCCAGCCCGGCGGCGGTGGCCGGCTACCCAACGGTCAGCGTGCCGGCCGGCCAGGTGCATGGGCTGCCGGTCGGGCTGTCCTTCGCCGGCCCGGCCTGGGCCGAGCCCCGGCTGATCGCACTCGCCCACTCCTTCGAGGTCACCCGCCCCCCGCTCCGCTGGCCAGACCTGCGCTGGCCCGCTTGACGGCGGACGTTCAGGGGGCAGGTCAGGCTGCCTGAGCACAGCGATAACCTGCGCTCATGGACTCCTGGCGCGCCGCGAACGTTCCTCAGTTGCCGGGGCAGGGCCCCGAGACCCGGCTCCGTAACACCGCGACCGGTCAGCTGACCGTGGCCGCGCCCGGCCCGGCCGCCAGCTTGTATGCCTGCGGGATCACCCCGTACGACGCCACGCACATCGGGCACGCCGCCACGTTCCTGGCCTGGGACCTGCTCGTCCGGGCCTGGCGGGACGCAGGCCACCAGGTGAGCTACGTGCAGAACGTGACCGACGTGGACGATCCGCTGCTGGAGCGCGCGGACCGGGATGGCGAGGACTGGCGGGCGCTGGCCGACCGGGAGATCGACCGCTACCGGGGCGACATGACCGCGCTCCGGGTGCTGCCCCCGGATCGGCTGGTCGGGGCGGTGGAGGCGCTGGACATCATCGAGCCGTTCGCGGGCCGGCTGGCCGACCGGGGCGCGGTGTACGAGGTGGACGGGGACGAGTACTACTCCCGGGCCTGCGACGACCGGTTCGGCTCGGTGTCCGGGCTGGGCCCGGCCGAGATGCTCGCGCTGTTCGCCGAGCGCGGCGGCGACCCGGGCCGGCCGGGTAAGAAGGACGTGCTCGACCCGCTGGTCTGGCTGGCCGCGCGGCCCGGCGAACCGTCCTGGCCGGCCCGGTTCGGCCCTGGCCGCCCCGGCTGGCACGTGGAGTGTGCCGCCATCGCCACCCATTACCTGGGCACGGCGTTCGGCGTGCAGGCCGGTGGCACCGACCTGATCTTCCCGCACCACGAGATGAGCGCGTCGCACGCCCGGGTAGCGCTGGATCCGGACGCGTTCGCCCGGGTCTACGCGCACGCCGGCATGGTCCGGCTGGACGGCGAGAAGATGTCCAAATCCCTCGGTAACCTGGTGTTCGTGTCCGGGCTGCTGGCCGATGGCGCGGACCCGATGGCGATCCGGCTGGCCATCCTGGCCCACCACTACCGGCCGGACTGGGACTGGACCGCGGACGGGCTGGCCGCGGCCAGCACCCGGCTGGAGCGCTGGCGCGCGGCGGTGCGCACCGCCGCCACGGCGGGCCGTCCGGTGCCGCCGGCCGGGGAGGTGCTGGCCGCGGTGCGCGAGCGGCTGGCCAGCGACCTGGACGCCCCCGGCGCGCTGGCCGCCGTGGACCGCTGGGCCGGCGCCGTGCTGGCCGGCCAGTCCGGCCCCGCCGATCCCATGGCCGCCGCCCGCCTGGTCCGCGACACGGTGGACGCTCTTCTCGGCATCGCCCTCTAGCCCGGTATCGCGCGGCCCGCTTCATGATCAAGCGATCGCTGTCGTGATAGCAGCACCAGACGTTTGATCACGATTGTTAGGCGCCGCCCGCGGCGCTACCGTGATATCGGAAAGCGATATCGCCGGACCGCGGAGGCGACCATGACCGAGCCGACCGAGCCCACCGAGCCGACCGAGCCGACCGAGCCCACCGAGCCCACCGAGCCCGCACCGCGCGCGAAGGCGCGGAAAGCTGCCCGGCCCGCAACCGCCTACTCGTCGATGGATGCGGCCGGCCTGCTGGTCCAGGCGCTCGGCCAGCTGCCGCCCGCCGACCGGGACAAGGTGTACACCTGGCTGCTCGGCACCAGCCTGCACCTGCAGCCCGGGCTGGCCAGCCCGCTCAGCGGGCAGCTCACCCGGGCGATGCGGGCCGATGTGCCGGCCAGCCGCCAGCAGGATTTTGCCGAGGCCGAAGCCGAGGTGATGCGCGGCCTGTTCCGCAGCTCGGGCTCGGCCGCCCAGCAGATGGTGCCGGTCCGGTTCTCCGCTGAGCAGCACGCACGGCTGCGCGCCTGGTGCACTGAGCACGGTTTCTCCATGGCCACCGTGATCCGCGGGCTGGTGGACCGGTTCCTGGACGGCCAGCAGGCCGCGGCGGGCTGACCCCTCAGCTGAGCAGCGCGATGTCCACCCGGCGCAGCACCTGCTGCGCCTGGTCCAGTTGCACCGCCAGGCTGAGCCGGGCATGCTCCCCAGCCAGCTCCACCGTCACCGACGTCCGGCCATCTCCATTATTGAACGCCACTGCCCGGCACTGACCCGCCCAGGCCGCGGCGGCCCGCAGCCGGCGAACCAGCCCGGCGGTGTCGATCAGCGCAGCCACCGGGACGTCGGCGGGCCAGTCGGGGGCACTGGCGTTCAGCAAAGAAATGATTGCCTGGGTGCGCTGCCAGAGCGGGCCATCCCAGGCCGGCGGGACGGCCAGGGAGAGGGCCTGGACCCGCGGTGGGTCCTCCGGGGTCAGCTTGATCTCCACCGCCGCGTCGCCGCGCTCGCCGTGCAGCCACCAGCGCAGCTGGGCGGGGGAGTCGGATTCGGCCGGGCGAGCCGTGCCGCCGGCCGGCGAGCCGAGCCGCTGCCAGGTCAGCGCGGCCTTCTCCCGGCGGACGGTGTACGGCTCGTCCTGGGCCACGTTCGGCGTGCAGATCCGGTCCGCGGCCTGGTCGTCCCAGGACCGGAGCAGCTCGTCCACCGCCTGCCGGGCCGCGATGGTCTCCGGCCACTGGGTGCCCGGCGCGGGCACCGGGCCGCGCATCCGCGGCTGGCCCGCGGGCGGTGCCGGGGTGGCCCGCAGCAGCGCGTCCAGCAGCTTCCCGGCCAGCGGGTGCGCCGCCGCGTAGGTGCTGTTGGCCAGCACGATCACGGCCAGCCCGGAGGCCGGATGCCAGCGCATGTGACTGCCGAAGCCGGGATAGCCGCCGCCGTGGAACACCAGCCGGCCCCAGGCCGGGTGCTCCTCGATGAACAGCCCGAAACCGTAGCTGAGCTGGCTGCCCAGGCCCGCCCCGCCGGGCAGCGGCAGCGCCGGATAGGGCGGGAGAGCGACCTGCGGCAGCTGCATCTCGCGGCGACTGGCCCGGCGCAGCGGATGCGGCCCGCCGTCCGTCTCGGCCCCGGCCGGGAACCCGGCGGCCAGCCCGGTGACCCAGCCGGCCAGGTCGCGCACGCAGCTGAACACCCCACCCATCGGCGCGAACGCGCCGTTACCGTCCGGGGCCACCTCGGCCCAGCCGGATGCGCCGCGCTGATACCCGCGGGCCACCTCGGCGGGCTCGAAGCCGGCCAGCTCATACCCGGTCCGGTCCAGGCCCAGCGGGCCGAGCAGCCGGCTGGCCACGAACTCCTGGTAGCTGCCCCCGGCCGCCGCGGCGACCACCCGGCCGAGCAGCGCGTAACCCAGGTTCGAGTACTCGAAGCAGGTGCCCGGGGCCCATGCCTGGCGCACGCCGCGGTTGAGCAGGGTGGCGAACTCGGCCAGCGGCAGGCCCTGCTGCCGGTCGCCCCACGGGTCGTCGGTCGGGAAGCCCGCCGTCATGGTCAGCAGGTGCCGCACGGTGATGTCCGGCGCGTCCGCGCTGACCTGGCGCATCCCGCGCAGCTCGGGAACCAGGTAGGCGACCGGGTCGTCCAGCCGGAGGGCGCCGTCGTCACGCAGCGCGAGCACCGCCGCGGCGGTGAAGCTCTTGGTCATCGACGCGATGCGGAACACGGTCCCGGCGTCCGGGGCCGGGCCGTCCAGCCAGCGCTGGCCGTACCCAGCGGTGTGCACCAGCGCCCCGCCGGCGACGATCCCGTACGCCACCGCGGGCGCGCCGCTGCTCCGCTGGAACTCCGCGACCAGCTCATCCGCGGCGCTGACGACGCCCGTCGGCAGGTGTTCGTCCACACGGTGACGGTAGCGGAACAGCGGCCGGCGGCCGTACTGTCCCCACGTATGGGGACAGCGTTGTCCGGCCGCCGGGCCAACTGGGCAGGGAACATCGTCTACCGGGCCAGCGAGCTGGCCCGGCCCGCCGACCTCAGCGCGGTGCAGGCCGTGGTCCGTGAGCACCGGCAGGTGCGCGCGGTGGGCGCCGGGCATTCGTTCAACCGGATCGCCGACACGCCGGGCGTGCTCGTCTCACTGGGCGGCCTGCCCGCGCAGATCACGATCGACGCGGAGCGGGCCGCGGTGACGGTGCCCGGCGGGATCACCTACCAGGACCTGGCGCCCCGGCTGACCACGGCGGGCTGGGCGCTGCCCACGCTGGCCTCGCTGCCGCAGCTGACTGTGGCCGGGGCCTGCGCCACCGCCACCCACGGCTCCGGGGATGGTCACGGCAATCTGGCCACCCAGGTGTCCGGGATGCAGTTGGTCACCGCGGACGGTGCGCTGCGCGGGCTGCGCCGGGACCGCGACGGCGACCGGTTCCGCGGCGCCGTCGTGGGGCTGGGCGCGCTCGGCGTGGTGGCCACGCTGACCCTGGATCTGGTGCCCTTTTTCGAGCTGCGGCAGTACGTGTACCAGGGGCTGCCCGCGGCCATGCTGGGCAGCCATTTCGACGAGATCTTCGGCAGTGCGTACAGCGTCAGCGTGTTCACCGACTGGCAGGGCAGCCGGCACCGCCAGGTCTGGGTCAAGCAGCGCGTCGGCGGCGGCGGTTCGTGGCGGCCGGAGCGGCGCTGGATGGATGCCATGCTGGCCGATCAGCCGCTGCATCCCATCCCCGGGCAGCCCGCCGCGTACGCCACCGAGCAGCTCGGCGTGCCCGGCCCGTGGCATGAGCGGCTGCCGCATTTCCGCGCCGAAGCCACCCCGAGCAGCGGGCAGGAACTGCAGTCGGAGTACCTGCTGCCCCGGCAGCGCGCCGCAGCCTCATTCGACGCGCTGGCCGGCCTGGCCAGCGTGCTGGCGCCGGTGCTGCAGATCTGCGAGATCCGCACGGTGGCCCCGGATGATCTGTGGCTCAGCCCCAGTTACCAACGGGATACGGTCGCGCTGCACTTCACCTGGATCAAGGACACCGCCGCGGTCACCCCGGTCGTCGCGGCCATCGAACACTTGCTCGCCCCGCTGGGCGCGCGGCCGCACTGGGCCAAGCTGTTCACCACCGCGCCGCACGCGGTGCGCGCGCTGTATCCCCGGTCGGCCGACTTCCAGCAGCTGCTGGGTGACATGGACCCGGCCGGAAAGTTCCGCAACACGTTCGTCAGCAAGTACTTCCCGGCGGGAAGCTGACCCCCCCTCCTCGCCCGCGAGGAGGGGACGCCGCCGGATTTGGTCAGCTCACTTGCTAGGCTGCGGGACCTTGCACTCGACCTTTGGGTTGACGTCAGCTCACTTGCTGGGCTGCGGGACCTTGCACTCGACCTTTGGGTTGACGCCCACGTAGTTGAGCGGCCCGGCGAGAATCGTCACGATGATCGTGCTCGCCTTGGTGCAGCTTGCAATCGAACCGCTGTAGTAGTGGCGCTGCGCCCCCGCTATAGCGCCGATTATCAGCCAGATCACCAGAATGGCCGAACCTAGCCGCACGGTTAACCTCCGGGGGACGAGACCGGCTGGAGCGCCCGCTGCGCTGGCCAGCCCGGTGACGGGCCAGCTTATCCCGCCATGGTGACATTCGGGCAATTCTGTGATCATTTCGTTTCCGTCTAGCGCCTGAGTGTTACCTTCGGGCAGCTGTCAAGGCCATGATTCCGGGCTGTGCATGCGCCGGCACAAAGCGCTCGGTTAGTCCGGCGCAAGCCCCTGGCCATTACCCGCGGACCGGCAATTTATCCACAGAACGGAATTCCAGGCTGGCCGCCTTCCCGGCCCCCGGCGAGCGTGGGCGGCATGAATACCACTCCTGTCAGCCCCGGCCCTGGCCCGGGCGATGAGTTCTCGCTGCCGGCCCGGGTCCGGGTCAGCTCGCCCGGCGACATCCTCGCCGTCGTGCCGCACCTGCTCGGCTTCCATCCGGACCGCAGCCTGGTGGTGGTCGGCGTCGGCTCACCCGGGGGAGCACCACGGGTCGAGCTCGCCTTCCGGTACGACCTGCCCGACCCGCCCGACGCCGCCGTCACGGCCGAGATCGCCGGGCATGCCGCCGCGGTGCTGGACCAGCGCCGCCTGCACGCCGTGATCGGCATCGGCTACGGCCCCGGCGCGCTGGTCACCCCGGTGGCCGACGCTCTGGCCGCCGCGGTCCGCCAGCGCGGCCTGCGGTTGCACGAGCTGATGCGGGTCGAGGACGGCCGGTACTGGTCCTACATCTGCGCCAACCCGGACTGCTGCCCGCCCGACGGGGTGCGCTTCGACGTCCAGGCCAGCCCGGCCGCCGCCGCTCTGACCGTGGCCGGCCTGGTCGCCTACCCGGACCGGGCTGCGCTGGCGGACACCCTGGCCCCGGTCACCGGCGCGGCCGCCCGGGCCATGCAGCGGGCCACCATCCGGGCCCGGGCCCGCGCGGCCAGGCTGGTCAGCCTGGGCGGCCGTGGCCGCGTGGACCCGCCGGCCACGCTGCTCGCCGAGGCCGGGCGGCGGACGGTGCAGGACTTCATCGCCAGCTACCGGGCTGGCCGGCCGATCACCGCGGCCGAACCGGTGGCCTGGCTGTCGGTGACCCTGGCCCACCTGCCGGTCCGGGACGATGCCTGGGCCCGGATGGACCCGGAGCACCGGGACGCGCACCTGCGCATGTGGTCCGACGTGGTACGCCGGGCCCGGCCGGCCTACCTGGCCGCACCCGCATCGCTGCTCGCGTTCACCGCCTGGCAGTCTGGCGAGGGGGCGCTGGCCAACATCGCCCTCGACCGCGCGCTGGCCGCGGATCCGGACTACTCCCTGGCCCGCCTGCTGCGGGACATTCTCGACGCGGGCGTGCCGCCGTCCGAGGCGCGGCTGCCGATGACCCCGGAGCAGGTCGCCGCCGGCTACTCGGTGGCCACCGCTGCGGCGGCCGCCACGCCGCCCCGGGCCCGGCGGGTTCCGAAGCGGCGCGACCTGGGTACATCTGCGGGCAAACCGGGATCTACCGCACGGTAAACTTCCGTGGCCGCTCGCCGGCCCGGCCTGGAATTTGCCCTAATGGGGCTGGAGCGTTCATCCTCTCCCCGAGGCCGGACCTGGCCTGGAGCGAACGGAGGGCGGAGTGACACAGCTGGGCGCAACGGAGCAGCAGCCTGCCGGGCAGCAGGCGCATGCCGCGGCGGTGGCCCGGATCCAGCAGGAGTACGCGGCGATTCCGCCCGGGGGCCGGGTGCGGCTGGCCAAGCGCACGTCGAACCTGTTCCGGTTCCGCGACGCCGCGCCGGTGGCCGGGCTGGACGTGTCCGCGTTCGGCCGGGTGATCTGCCTGGACCCGGATACCAGGACGGCCGTGGTGGGCGGCATGACCACGTACGAGGACCTGGTCGATGCCACGCTGCGGCACGGCCTCATGCCGCTCGTGGTGCCCCAGCTCAAGACGATCACGCTCGGCGGGGCGGTGTCCGGCCTGGGCATCGAGTCGACCTCGCTGCGCAACGGCCTGCCGCACGAGTCGGTGCTGGCCATGGAGATCCTCACCGGCGATGGCCAGGTCGTGACGGCCACCGCGGACAACGCGCACGCCGACCTGTTCCGCGGCTTCCCGAACTCCTACGGCACGCTGGGCTACGCGCTGTCGCTGACCATTGAGCTGGAGCCGGTGCAGCCGTTCGTGCACCTGCGGCACTTCCGGTTCGCCGACCCGGAGTCGTGCCTGGCCGCCATCGCGCAGATCGCCGCGGACGGCAGCTACCAGGGGCACCGGGCCGACTTCGTGGACGGCGTCATGTTCAGCCTGACCGAGCTGTACCTCACCGTGGGGGCGTTCAGTGAGGTGGCGCCGTGGCACAGCGACTACACCGGCCGCCAGATCTTCTACCAGTCGCTGCGCGGGCCGCAGGAGGACTTCCTCAGCATCCGCGGCTACCTGTGGCGCTGGGACACCGACTGGTTCTGGTGCTCCCGGCCGTTCGGCGTGCAAAATCCGGTGATCCGCCGCCTCTGGCCGCGCCGCTACCGCCGGTCCGACGTGTACCGGGCGCTGGTCGCCTTCGACCGGCGGCACGGCCTGTCCGCCGCGCTGACCGCGCGCCGCGGGCGGCCGCCCCAGGAGTCGGTCATCCAGGACGTGGAGGTCCCGGTCGGCCGCGGCGCCGAGTTCCTCCGCTTCTTCGCCGCCGACGTGGGCATGACCCCGGTATGGCTCTGCCCGCTGCGGCTGCGCAGCGCCGCGGCCTGGCCGCTGTACCCGCTGACCCCGGACGGGGTGTACGTGAACGTCGGCTTCTGGGGCATGGTGCCGCTGCCGCCGGGCCGCGCCGACGGCTACCACAACCGGCTCGTCGAGGAGAAGGTGGCGGCCCTGGCCGGGTCCAAGGGCCTGTACTCGACCTCGTTCTACCCGGAGGACCAGTTCTGGGCCACCTACAACGGACCCGCCTACGCGGCCCTCAAGCGCCGCTACGACGCGGACGGAAGGCTGGCCGGGCTGTATGAGAAGTGCGTGCGCGGCCAGTAAGGCACGCGGGCGCGGGCCATAACGCAGGCAGGGGCAGAAGGGAAAGACAGAGATGGCGCTGGCCGACGTCTTCGAGCGGATAGCGGGGCCGGATGCCCCGGTGGAGTTCCGGGCCTACGACGGGAGCAGGGCGGGCACCGCCGGCGCGGAGGTCCGGATCACCATAAAGTCCCCGGTGGCCGTGTCCTACCTGGCCCAGGCGCCCGGCACGCTGGGGCTGGCCCGGGCCTTCGTGTCCGGGCACCTGGACGTCCAGGGTGACATGTACACCGCGCTGCGCCGGATGATCCAGGCCCAGGAGGGCCGCCTGTCCACCGCCGAGAAGCTGCAGCTGCTCCGTGATCTGGGTGGGCCCAGAAGGCTGCTGCCCCGGATCCCGCCGCCGCCGCAGGAGGTCCGGGTCAACCGCCGCTGGCTGGTCGGCAAACGGCACACCAAGCAGCGCGACGCCTCGGCCATCTCGCACCACTACGACGTGTCCAACACGTTCTACGAGTGGGTGCTCGGCCCGTCCATGGCCTACACCTGTGCCTGTTACCCGCGGCCGGACGCCACCCTGGAGGAGGCCCAGGCGTACAAGCACGACCTGGTGGCCAGGAAGCTGGGGCTGCGGTCCGGGATGCGCCTGCTCGACGTGGGCTGCGGCTGGGGCGGCATGGTCCGGCACGCGGCCCGGGAGTACGGGGTCAAGGCGCTCGGCGTGACGCTGTCCGCGCAGCAGGCGGCCTGGGCCCAGCAGGCCATCGAGGACCAGGGCCTGGCCGGGCTGGCCGAGGTGCGGCACCTCGACTACCGGGACGTGACCGAGAGTGATTTCGACGCGGTCAGCTCGATCGGGCTCACCGAGCACATCGGCAAGGCCCAGCTGCCCGGGTACTTCCAGTTCCTGTACAGCAAGCTCCGGCCCGAGGGCCGGATGCTCAACCACTGCATCACCCGGCCGGACGACGTCGGCCCGGCCCGGGTGGCGGGCGGGTTCATCAACCGGTACGTGTTCCCGGACGGGGAGCTGGAAGGACCCGGGTTCCTGTTGTCGCTCATGAACACCACCGGGTTCGAGATCCGGCACGAGGAGAACCTGCGCGAGCATTACGCGCTCACGCTGGCCGGCTGGTGCGCCAACCTGGACGCGCACTGGGACGAGGCCGTGGCCGAAGTGGGCGAGGGCACCGCCCGGGTGTGGCGGCTGTACATGGCCGGCTCCCGGGTCGGCTTCGAGCGCAACGTGGTCCAGCTGCACCAGATCCTGGGCGTCAAACTGGGCGCGGACGGCCAGGCCAGCATGCCGCTCCGGCCCGGCTGGGAGACGTCAGCGGCGGTGTCCGACCCCGCCCTGACCTGACGTGACCTGACGCCGGCGTCGGGTCAGGCGCGGCTGCCGGGCGCCCGATAGACCAGAATGGCGGGCATGGACGCAGCGCAGGCTGAGCCCGGCCGCGGCCGGCGGGACATCGTCGTCCTCGGCTCGACCGGGTCTATCGGCACCCAGGCGGCGGACATCATCCGGCGCAACCCGGGCACGTTCCGGGTGGCCGGGCTGGCCGCCGGCGGCGGGAACCCGGGCTTGCTGGCCGAGCAGGCCATCGAGTTCGGCGCCGAGGTGGTCGCGGTGGCCAGCGAGAGCGCGGCAGACGCGGTCCGCGACGCGCTGCGCGCCGCGGCGGCCGCGGCGGGCGCCACCCGGCCGCTGCCCAAGCTGCTGGCCGGGCCGGACGCGGTGGCCGAGGCCGCCGCGTGGCCGTGTGACGTGGTGCTCAACGGGGTGACCGGCGCGGTCGGCCTGACCGCCACGCTGGCCGCCCTGGACGCGGGCCGGGTGCTCGCGCTGGCCAACAAGGAATCCCTGATCATCGGCGGCTCGCTGGTGGCCAGCCGGGCCAAGCCGGGGCAGATCGTGCCGGTGGACTCGGAGCATTCGGCCATCGCCCAGTGCCTGCGCGGCGGCAGCGCGGGCGAGGTGGGCCGGCTGGTGCTGACCGCCAGCGGCGGCCCGTTCCTCGGCCGCAGCCGGGCCGAGCTGGCCGATGTCACGCCGGCCCAGGCGCTGGCCCACCCGAACTGGAACATGGGCCCGGTCGTCACGATCAACTCGGCCACGCTGGTCAACAAGGGCCTGGAGCTGATCGAGGCGCACCTGCTGTTCGGCATCGGCTTCGACCGGATCGAGGTGGTCGTGCACCCGCAGTCGGTGATCCATTCGATGGTCGAGTTCACCGACGGCGCGACCATCGCCCAGGCCAGCCCGCCGGACATGCGGATCCCGATCGCGCTCGGCATGGCCTGGCCGGACCGGGTACCCGGGGCGGGCCCGGCCATCGACTGGACCCGGGCAAACCGCTGGACGTTCCAGCCGCTGGATGCGGCCGCGTTCCCGGCGGTCGGGCTGGCCCGCGAGGCGGGCCGCACCGGCGGCACCGCACCCGCCGTGTACAACGCGGCCAACGAGGTCTGCGTCGAGGCATTTCGGACGGGCCGGATCGGCTTCTTGCGAATCGTGGACACAGTGGCCCAGGTAGTCTCGGAGCATGAGAGCACGGCGCGGGACGCGGTAACCCTGGACGACGTGCTCGCGGCGGACCGCTGGGCCCGGGTCCGCGCGCAGGAACTGACTGGCGCGGGGTCGGACAGCGTGCGTACCGCAGGAAGCGGGGCACGCCGGGAGGGAGAGTCGGCCGGATGACGCTGCTCGGCTGGGTTATCTTCATCTTCGCGCTGCTGTTCTCGATCATGCTGCACGAGTTCGGGCACTTCGTCACCGCGAAGAAGTTCCGCATGAAGGTCACCCAGTTCTTCGTGGGCTTCGGGCAGACGCTGTGGTCAACGATCCGCGGGGAGACTGAGTACGGCGTCAAAGCGATGCCGGCCGGCGGCTTCGTCAAGATCGTCGGGATGACGGCGCTGGAAGACGTGGACCCGGCGGACGAGGTCCGGTCGTTCCGCCGCCAGCCCGGCTGGCAGCGGATGATCGTGCTCGCCGCGGGCTCGTTCATGCACTTCCTGCTGGCCTTCGTGCTGCTGTTCATCCTGGCTGTGGGCATTGGCCAGGCGGCCGACCAGCTCGTCGCCCACCGATCGGTGCCATCGAGCCGTGCGTGCCGAAGAGCGAGACCGCGACCGCCTGTGTCAAGTCCGATCCGGCGTCGCCCGCGGCCAAGTCGGGCTTCCGCCCCGGCGACAAGATCATCGCGCTGGCGGGCAAGCCGGTGCACACCTGGAACCAGCTGGGTGCGGCGATCCGCACCCAGCCCGCGGGCACCCCGGTGGCGGTGACCGTGCTGCGCGACGGGCCACCAGCTCACGCTGCACACCTCGCTGGCCACCATCCACGGCCGCAAGGGCTCCTACCTCGGCATCTCGCCCGAGACCAGCTACCAGACGGTCGGCCCGGTCAGCGCGGTCCGCTACGCGGGCACGACGTTCGGCACGGTCGTGACCGGCTCGGTTTCAGGCCCTGGGCGACATCCCGAAGGCCATCCCGGACCTGTTCGGCAAGAACCGGAGCAGCACCGCCGGTGGCAACGTGACCAGCGTGGTCGGCGCGGGGGAGTACACCGGCGAGGCGTTCGCCGCCCCGGTGGGCTGGCAGACCAAGGTGACGGTGGTGCTGCTCATCGTCATCTCGCTGAACATCTTCGTCGGCCTGTTCAACCTGCTGCCGCTGCTTCCGCTGGACGGCGGGCACCTGGCCGTGGTCATTTACGAGACCATCCGGTCCCGGATCTACCGGCTGCTGCGCCGGCCGGATCCGGGCCTGGTGGACATGCGCAAGCTGCTCCCGGTCAGCGTGGGAGTGTTCGCGCTCCTCGTCGGCTTTGCACTGCTGCTCATCCTGGCCGACGTCATTAACCCGGTACATCTACCTCAATAGGGAATAAGACACCATGACGGTTGATCTTGGCATGCCGCAGCCCGCCGCCGAGCCGCTGGCCCCGCGGCGCAAGTCGCGTCAGATCATCGTGGGTAAGGGCAAGCATGCCGTCCCGGTCGGCGGCGGCGCGCCGGTGTCGGTGCAGTCGATGACCACCACGGTGACCGCCGACGTCAACGCCACCCTGCAGCAGATCGCCGAGCTGACCGCGTCCGGCTGCCAGATCGTCCGGGTCGCGGTGCCGTCGCAGGACGACGCGGACGCGCTGCCGGAGATCGCCCGCAAGTCGCAGATCCCGGTCATCGCCGACATCCACTTCCAGCCCAAGTACGTGTTCGCCGCGATCGACGCGGGCTGCGGCGCGGTCCGGGTCAACCCGGGCAACATCAAGGCGTTCGACGACAAGGTGGCCGAGATCGCCCGGGCGCCAAGGAGGCCGGCACCCCGATCCGGATCGGCGTCAATGCCGGGTCGCTGGACAAGCGGCTGCTGGCCAAGCACGGCCGGGCCAGCGCGGCCGCGCTGGTCGAATCCGCGCTGTGGGAGTGCTCGCTGTTCGAGGAGCACGGCTTCACCGACATGAAGATCTCGGTCAAGCACCACGACCCGGTGGTGATGATCGCCGCCTACCGCCAGCTGGCCCAGGCCTGTGACTACCCGCTGCACCTGGGCGTCACCGAGGCCGGCCCGGCGTTCCAGGGCACGGTCAAGTCGGCGGCCGCGTTCGGCGCGCTGCTCGCTGAGGGCATCGGGGACACCATCCGGGTGTCGCTGTCCGCGCCGCCGGTCGAGGAAGTCAAGGTGGGCACCGCGATCCTGGAATCGCTGGGCCTGCGCGACCGCGGCCTGGAGATCGTGTCCTGCCCGTCCTGCGGCCGCGCCCAGGTGGACGTGTACACGCTCGCCGACCAGGTCACCGCGGGCCTGGAGGGCCTGGAAGTGCCGCTCCGGGTGGCCGTGATGGGCTGCGTGGTGAACGGCCCCGGCGAGGCCCGCGAGGCGGACCTGGGCGTGGCCTCCGGCAACGGCAAGGGCCAGATCTTCGTCAAGGGCGAGGTCATCAAGACCGTGCCCGAGTCGCAGATCGTGGAGACGCTGATCGAAGAGGCCATGAAGCTGGCCGAAACGATGGCCAGTGACGTCCCCCCCGCCACCCCCGAAGTCACCGTCCGCTAGCCCGCAGTCCCCAGCTCGTGATCATGGCCTAGGGGTATAAGAATCCCACCTAGGCCATGATCACGAACCGTGGTGCCAGGCAGGGTACCCCTTCCGCCCCACCAGTCACACTGGTGGCGGTCCCAGGCGACCCGGCGTGCATAGTTCACCCTGAAGTACGGGGCTTTGTCAGCTTTGCCCGGCATGTTCCGGCGCTCCGGGTGATAAGAGCTCCAGGCATCACGAACGAGCGTGGCAGGCTGGGTCAGGTTGGGTGGATGAGGTCGGCGGCGCGCTCGGCGATGGCCAGCACGGTCGCGTTGGGGTGGGCGTTCGGGATCGTGGGCATGACCGACGCATCGGCCACCCGCAGCCCGGCCAGCCCGTGCACCCGCAGGTCCGGGTCCACCACCGCGGCCTCGTCCCGGCCCATCCGGCAGGTGCCGGCCGGGTGCCAGTAGCTGCCCACGCCGCGCCGGATGTAGCCGCTCAGCCCGGCGCGGTCGTGCACGTCCGGGCCCGGCCAGACCTCGGCCCGGGCCAACTTGGCCAGGCCGGGCTGGGCCGCGGCCTGGCGGACCAGCCGCACGCCCTCTTCCAGCCTGTCCAGGTCGCGGTCATCGGCCAGCAGGCCCGGGTCGATCAGCGGCCGGGTCTGCGGCGCCGCGTCGGCCAGCCGCACCGAGCCGCGGCTATCGGGCCGGGTCACCGCCGCGACCAGGGCGTACCCAGCCGCCGGCGGAACGCAACCGGCCGGCGCCAGCGGCAGCAGGATCGGGAACAGGTGCAGGTCCGGCCCGCCGCGTCCATCCGGGCCGCCAGGGCCGGCTAGGCGGCTGCGCAGTGCGGCGTACATCTCGCCGTGGTTGTACCGGCTGGCCGGCAGCGGCGCCCGGGCGGCGTAGGACAGCAGGATGATCGGGTGATCCTGCAGGTTCGCGCCCACCCCGGGCAGGTCGGCCACCGGGTCGATGCCCAGCGCGCGCAACTGGCCGGCCGGGCCGATGCCGGACAGCAACAGCAGCTGGGCCGAGCCGATCGCCCCGGCGCACAGGATCACCTCGCTGCTGGCCGCCGCGTCGACCGGCTGCCCACCCCGCGCT
This sequence comes from uncultured Actinomycetes bacterium, assembly GCA_963834705.1. Classification (GTDB taxonomy): domain Bacteria; phylum Actinomycetota; class Actinomycetes; order Streptosporangiales; family Streptosporangiaceae; genus RYN-230. The sequence continues at coordinate 237,665 of CAWICV010000006.1, read as the reverse complement.
ACCGGACCCCGGTGACCGCTCCGCCCAGCCGCAGCCCGGTGACCAGGCAGCCGGTCTCCACCACCAGGTTCGGCCGGTGCAGCACCGGCCGCAGGTAGGCGTCGGCCGGACTGACCCGTTCCCCGCCAGAGATGGCCAGGTCGGCCCAGGCCACGCCCTCCGGCCGCGGACCGCTGAGATCGTCCGTCACCGGGCAGCCCAGGCCGGTGAGCGCGGCGGCGAACGCCTCCGCGACCGGATGCCGGCCGCCCGCCGGAGCCGGGCCGACCGGTAACGGGCCGTCCGTGCCGCGCAGCGCCGGGTCGCGGCCGGCCGCCCGCTCGGTGCGCCGGAAGTAGGGCAGCAGGCCGGCGAAATCCCAGCCCAAAGCACCGCTCGCCGCCCACGAGTCGTAGCCCGCCCGGTGCCCACGCACGTGCGCCATCGCGTTGATCGCACCGGACCCGCCCAGCGCTCGGCCCCGCGGATACACCACCGGGCCGGCCTCGGCCTGGCTGATCGTCTGGTCCGCCCAGTCCGCCGCGGAGCCCAGGTTCTCCGGCCAGCGGCGGGCCGGTCATCGCCCGGGTCCGTCGGCGCTGCCCGCCTCCAGCAGCAGCACCCGGGCCGCCGGGTGCTCGCTCAGCCGGGCGGCCAGCACGCAGCCGGCCGTGCCCCCGCCGGCCACGATGTAGTCGTACCCCGGCACCGCGTTCATCTGCACCGTGCTCATCTGCACCGTGCTCATCTAAACCGTGCTCATCTAAACCGTGCTCATCTGCACCACGCTCAACTCTGCACCGCTCACCCCAGGCCGGCCAGCGCTAGCTGCCGTCAGCGGCCGGCCGGGCCGCGGACACCGTCTGGCCGTCCGGGCTGCCGTCGGCCAGGATCAGCTCCTCGACCTGCTCGCTGATCAGGTCCCGGGCCTCCGGGTGCAGCTGGCTGTCGGTGATCAGGGTGTCCACCTCGTCCAGCGCGGCGAACGAGCTCAGCCCGACGATGCCCCACTTGGTGTGGTCGGCCACCACCGTCACCCGGCGGGCGGCCTGCACGAACGCGCGGTTCGTCTCCGCCTCGGCCAGGTTGGGCGTGGTCAGCCCGGCCGCCGGGTCGATGCCGTGACAGCCCAGGAACAGCTGGTCCACGTGCAGTGACCGGATCGCGATGTCGGCGATCGGCCCGACCAGCGCGTCGGACGGGGTGCGCACCCCGCCGGTGAGCACCACCTGGGCGGTGGCGCCGAGCTGGCCGGCCGGCCGGGCGGTGCCGAAGATGCTGGCCACCCGTACCGAATTGGTAACGATTGTCAGCCCGGGCACGTCGAGCAGCTGCTGGGCCAGCGCGAAGGTGGTCGTGCCGGCCGACAGCGCGATGGCCGTACCCGGCGCGACCAGGGCCGCGGCCGCCCGGGCGATGGCCTCCTTCTGCGGCTGCTCCAGCACCGACTTGGCCTCGAAGCCGGGCTCGTGGCTGCTCGGCGCGCCGGGCAGCACGGCGCCACCGTGCACCTTCTCGATCAGGCCGGCCCGGGCGAGTGCCTCCAGGTCACGGCGGATGGTCATGTCCGACACGCCGAGGCGCTGGGTGAGATCACTCACCCGGGCGCTGCCGGCCCGCCGGATATCCTCCAGGATCAGCGACTGCCGGTGTCTGGCAAGCATGCCTGTGACCTTCCTTACCCCCTGGGCTGGCGCGCAGTGTGCGCAGCCGACCTGTGATGACGCCGGAATCGGATCTTTATATCTTGTTCGTTGACGATCGAGTCTGTGTGTTTTAGCTTAAGGCTCCAGCAAGGGGTGCGCCGCGTCGATCAACCCGATTGATAGCGCTAACTAGGGGGCCTAGCAGCCCTTCTGGAACGCCCTGAGTGTGGCTGAGCACCGGCGCTCTGCGGTGGCCCAGCCTTGGCTTACGACAAGGATTCGAGGGCGGCCGCGATGCAGCGAACACAGACCGTGGTTGGCTGTGCGGCTGCCGTACCTACCGCTGGCTATGGCCGCCAGGCGGATGTCCCAACCTTCGCTCACCCCGGCGCGCCGCGCCGTGGCGTCACGCCGAGTACTGAGAAATTCTCCTGGAGGTAGATAGATGAAGAAGATCGACCCCACGGTTGACGAGGCCATCCAGACACTGAACATGAAAGACGGGCCCACCCGTCGCCGGCTGCTCAGCAGCGCCGGACTGGTCAGTGCCTCGGCGGCCGCGGCCGGGCTGCTCGCGGCGTGCTCGTCCAGCACGCCCAGCGGCGCGGCGGCCAAGAACGTGGCCGGTAACTTCCCGAAGACCCCGGCCTGGCAGTTCTGGTACGTCAACCACGTGACCACGAACCCGTTCTTCGTGCCGACCCAGTACGGCTTCCAGGACGCGGCCGCGCTGCTCGGCCTGCCCACCCCGAAGTGGGGTGGCTCGCAGAACTCGCTCGCCTCGGAGATGGTCAGCTACTTCAACACCGCGATCGCGGCCAAGGCGGCCGGGATCTTCTACGCCGGCATCGACGCCACCTCGTTCACCACCCCGGTGAAGAACGCGATGAACGCCGGCATCCCGGTGCTCAGCTACAACGCTGACGGCCTGATCAAGAAGGGCGTGCCGGACATCGGCACCAACCGGCTGGCCTACGTCGGCCAGGCGCTGTACATCTCCGGCCAGCAGCTGGGCACCCACATCAAGAGCCTGGTGCCGGGCGGCGGGGACATCGCCATCTTCATCGCCACCCCCGGGTCGGGCAACATCCAGCCCCGCTACGACGGCGCGGTCTCGGTGCTCGGCAGCTCCTACACCGTGCACGAGGTGGCCACCGGCGCGGCCACCGGCCAGGAACTGTCCGCGGAGAAGGCGTTCCTGAGCGGGCACAAGACGCTCAAGGGCGCGTTCGCGGTGGACGCGGGCTCGACCGAACTGCTCGGCCAGGCGCTGTCAACGAGTGGCCTGACCATCCCGAACGGTGGATTCGACACCACCCCGACCACGCTGTCCAACATCACGGCCGGGAAGACCAACTTCACCATCTACCAGGACCCGTACCTGCAGGGCTTCCTGCCCACGATGTACACCTACCTGTACAACATCTCGGGCGGCACGATCAGCCCGTCGGACACCGACACCGGCCTGACGTTCATCACCAAGTCGAACGCCGCGCCGTACAGCAAGAGCAGCCGGTTCCAGGGCTCCACGGCGGCGCAGAAGTACATCGCGCGGCCGTCCGGCGCGATCAGCAACCCGACTGCCACCACCAGCACGTGACCAACCCGGCTAGCAGATAAGTCCGGCGGCGGGGCAGACTGGCATAAAGCGCCAGTCTGTCCTGCCGCCGATTGACGTGGTGAGTCACGGGAATCTGGAGTCAACATGAGCGAGATCACTGAGCGCACACCACAAGCCGCGCCCGCAGGCGGCGGGCCGCCCGCCGGCCGTGCGCCGAGTCCGCTCCGCACCGGGCTGGGCGTGCTGGCCCGGCAGCGCGAGGCGACGGTCTTCGTGGTGGCCCTGGTGCTGGTGCTCTACTTCGGCATCAGGTACAACTCGACGTTCGTCAGCCAGACGAACCTGTCCAACCTGCTGTCCGAGACCGCGGCGCCGATCATCATCATCGCCTGTGGCGAAGTCTTCCTGCTGATCTGCGGGGAGATCGACCTGTCGGTCGGCTTCGTCTACATGTTCGCGCCGTTCCTGATGCATTACCTGATCGACTTCTACCACTTCCCGGTGGCGCTGGCGCTCATCCTGTCCCTCGTCTTCGGCCTGGTCGTCGGCTGGTGCAACGGCTTCCTCACCGTCACCATGGGGCTGCCCTCGTTCATCACCACGCTGGGCACCGGCTTCATCCTCTGGGGCCTCACCCTGACCACGTCGCACGCCTACCCGGCCACCATCCCCCCGTCCACCATCGGCCCCGGCCGGTGGATCGGCGCGGCACCGTGGTCCCAGTTCATCTGGGCGGTGTGTATCGCCGCGTTCTTCTTCGTGGTGCTGAACCGGACCAAGTGGGGCCTGTACACCATCGCGACCGGCGGCAACCAGCTCGGTGCCCGGGAGGCGGGCATCAAGACCGGCCGGATCAAGTACGGGGCCTTCATGATGACCGCGGTGCTGGGCGCGCTGTGCGGGCTGCAGAACGCGTTCTACACCAACACCATCGACCCGAGCGCCGGCGGCTACCAGCCGATGTTCTACGCGGTGACGGCCGCGGTCATCGGCGGGACGGCGATGCTCGGCGGGTCCGGCACCATCCTCGGCGCGTTCCTCGGCTCGATCGTGCTGGCCACCCTCATCAACGGCCTCAACGTCGCCGGGATCAGCGCCAACCCGCTGAACATCGTGTTCGGCGCGGCCATCCTGCTTTCCATGATCGCCAACGTCCGGCTGGCCCGGCTGCGAGCCTCAGGGAGGAATTGATGTCGGCAGAGCCAACACCGAGCCCGGCCACCGGCGGCGGTGCGGTGGCTGACGCCCAGGGCGACGTGCTCCGGGTTGAGCACATCAGCAAGCGGTTCGGCGCGGTCCGCGCCCTGCACGACGTGAACCTGCGCCTGGGCAAGGGCGAGGTGCTCGGGCTGCTGGGTGACAACGGCGCGGGCAAGTCCACCCTGATCAAGATCATCTGTGGCTTCCAGCCGCCCACCACCGGCAAGATCATCCTGGAGGGCAAGGAGGTCCACTTCAAGTCGGTGGACGAGGCCCGCGGGGCCGGCATCGACACCGTGTACCAGGACCTGGCGCTGATCAACGAGCTGACCGTCTACCACAACATGTTCCTGAACCGGGAACGGACCAGGTTCCGGCTGCTGTCCAACCGGAGCATGCGGAAGACCGCCAAGCAGCAACTGGACCGGATCGGGGTGAACATCCCGTCGGTGGACGCCGAGGTGGCCAAGCTGTCCGGCGGCCAGCGGCAGGCCATCGCGGTGGCCCGCGCGGTGACCTCCAACGCCAAGGTGCTGCTGCTGGACGAGCCGCTGGCCGCGATGGGCGCCAAGGAAGGCGCGATGATCCTGGAACTGGTCAAGGACCTCAAACGGCAGGGCGAGGTCTCGATCATCATGATCATGCACAACTACGGCCAGGCGCTCGAGGTGTGCGACCGGATCAACCTGCTGCAGCACGGCGAGATCACCTTCGACAAGATGGCCAACGACACGTCGGTCAACGAACTGAACGACATCGTCATCGAGGAGTACCGGCGGGCCCTGCAAGAGCGCCAGCGGCAGGAAGGCGAGCAGCAGGCCAGTTGACCGGGTTAGCGATCCGGCTCATGGTCGGCGAAGCGGGGCGCGCCGTAGGCGTGTTCCTCGCTGAGTCGGCAATCCCGGGGGGTTGGGGGGGTCGTCCCCCCGGGTGGCAGAGATCGGGCAGGATGGCTGGGTGAGGAAGCTGCCCCGGCTGTCCCGGTTCACCCGGCTTACCGTGTGCTGCGCGCTGCTGGCCGTCGCGGGCTGCACCGCGACCGCCGGCAGCACCGGCGGGGGCACCGGCGGCAACTCGCCCGCGGCCAGCCCCGGCGCGGCCCGCGGTGCGTCCGCGCCGGCCGGCATCTCCGCGCTGCACTGGCACCGCTGCCTGGCCCAGGGGGCCAGCATGCAGTGCGCCAGCCTCCAGGTGCCGCTGAACTACGCGAAACCCTCCGGCCGGAAGATCACCCTGGCGCTGACCAAGGTGGCGGCGACCGCGCCCGCCCGCCAGCAGCAGGGCGACCTGCTGGTCAACCCGGGCGGCCCGGGCGGCCCCGGGCGCAGCCTGGCCGCCTTCGTCGCCGAAGGGCTCAGCCCGCGGGTGGCCGCCGACTACAACATCATCGGCTTCGACCCGCGCGGCGTAGGCGCCAGCACCCCGGCGCTGAGCTGTGACCCAGCGTTCTTCACCAGCCTCAGGCCGGACTACATTCCATCGAACGCCAGTGCCGAGCAGATCCTGGTCAACCGGGCGCGCAGTTATGCGGCGGACTGCCAGCAGCGCTACGGCTGGCTGCTGCCGTACCTGACCACCGCGGACTCGGCCCGGGACATGAACTCGATCCGGGCCGCGCTCGGCGTGCCCACGATCAGCTACTTCGGCTACTCCTACGGCACCTACCTGGGCCAGGTTTTCGCCACCCTGTTCCCGCACCGACTGCGCCGGATGGTGCTGGACTCGGTGGTCGACCCGGCCGGCGCCTGGTACGCCGACAACATCTCCCAGGACTACGCGTTCCAGGGCCGGTTTGCCGCGTTCTTCGCCTGGGTCGCCGCGAACAACGCCCGCTACCACCTGGGCACCACCCGGGCCCAGGTGCAGTCGGCCTGGTACCGGGCCCGGGCCCGGCTGCAGGCCCACCCGGTGGACGGGACGATCGGCGCGGACGACTTCGACGACACGTTCCTGCAGGGCGGGTACAGCAACAGTCTGTGGCCCGGGCTGGCCGCGGCGCTGTCCAGTTACCTGCACGCCGGATCCACCGCGCAGATCGTGAGCCAGTACCAGGCCGAGGGCGTTCAAAGTGAAAATGAGTTCGCGGTCTACCACGCGGTCGAGTGCAGTGACGTGAGCTGGCCGCGGAGCTGGTCGTTCTGGAACTCCGACACGCGCCGGGTGTACCGCACCGCACCGTTCCAGGCCTGGGACAACGCGTGGTTCAACGCCGCCTGCGCGTTCTGGCCGGTGCGCGGGCCGGCCCGGCCGCTGCAGATCAAGGGGGCCGGGCTGCCCGGCATCCTGATGCTGCAGGGCACCCTGGACGCGGCCACGCCGTACGCGGGCGCGCAGGTCGCGCACCGGCTGCTGCCGACCGCCCGGATGGTGATAGTGGAAGGCGGCGGCAATCACGGGCAGTCGCTGGCCCAGCCGCCGAACACCTGCGTGAACGGCTACCTGAACCGGTACCTGGCCACCGGGGCGCTGCCCACCAGGCCGGGGCTGGTCAACGCCACCTGCCCGGCGCTGCTGCCGCCGCCCGCGTCCGGCTGAGCAGTGCTAGCCCGTGGGGACGGCCCCCCGGCAAAGGCCAGGAGGCGCTGCCGATGACCGCCCGCTACCCTGGAAGGGTGCTGCGCACCAAGGCGCTGCGGTCCTCGTCGCTGCGCCTGCTCAACGATCGCGACCTCGGCGATGTGCTGGAGTTGTGCGACCGCGACCCGGTGGTGAACGTCTTCATCAGTTCCCGGGTCCGCGAGGCTGGCCTCGACCCGGTCCGGCTGGGCGGCCAGATGTGGGGCTACCTGCCCGGCGGCAAGCTCACCGCGGCCTGTTACGCGGGCGCCAACCTGGTCCCGGTGGCGGCCACCCAGGCCGCGGCGACCGCGTTCGCCGGCCGGGCCCGGATGCAGGGCAGGCGGTGCTCGTCGATCGTCGGGCCCGCCGATGCGGTCATCCAGATGTGGGACCTGCTCCGCCCGTACTGGGGCGAGCCGCGGGAGATCCGGGACAGCCAGCCGGTGATGGCCATCTCCGGGCCGCCGTACACCGCGCCTGACCCGCTGTTGCGCCGGGTCCGGCCGGACGAGCTGGACGTGCTGCTGCCCGCCTCGGTGGCCATGTTCACCGAGGAGGTCGGGGTGTCACCGCTCGGCCCGGACGGCGGCGCCGCCTACCGGGCCCGGGTGGCCGAGCTCATCGCGCTGGGCCGGGCGTTCGCCCGGATCGAGGACGGCCGGGTGACGTTCAAGGCCGAGATCGGCGCGGTCACCCCGCACGCCTGCCAGGTCCAGGGTGTCTGGGTCCGGCCTGACCTGCGTGGCCGGGGCCTCGCCGTGGCCGGCATGGCGGCCGTGGTGCGGGAGGCGCTGCGCTCGGTGGCGCCGGTGGTATCGCTGTACGTGAACGACTTCAACGCGCCCGCCCGGGCGGTCTACCGGAAGGTCGGATTCACCGAACTGGCCACGCTGGCCTCAGTTCTGTTCTGAGCGTTGGGGGGCGGGTCGCCTGCGGCCGCCCGCCCCCCGGTCCCCCTGTCGCCTCCCGCCCGTAGCCCATTCCCCCCCGGCGAGATCTGCGTCATAGGCTAGAGCGGGTAAGTCGCAGTAAGTTCGCAATGCGTGGATTGAGGCACCTTGTGACTGAGCCGCAGCTGGCCGCGGGCCGCCAGGCCGCCGGGCGCTACCTGCGCGAATTACTGATGCGCCCCGGCCGATACCGGCAACTGTGGGAATCGCGCGCGGAACGCACCCGGCCCGGCGCGATCAACCACCTGGCGGTGGCCAATGTGCTCGCGCATCACCTGTGGAATGCCCCGCGCGCCACGGGCAGTTCGGACGTGCTCGCCCGGCAGCTGAAGGACACCGTGGGCCGGGCCCTGTCCGGCCAGGTGCTGAGCCGGTCCACGCTGGCCCTGTTCGTCGCGGCGTTCGGTTTCACGCCGCAGGAGGAAGACCGGCTGTGGCGGCTGTGGCGGGGCAGTGGCCGGATCACGGTGCTGGCCGGGCCGCGGGCGATGCGCTCCGGGTCGGTGGCCAAGGTGGTCAGCGAACTCGGCCCGCGCCGGCATCAGACGGTGTCGCTGCACGATCACGTCTACGTCGGCGCCGACCGGAGGCTGACCCGGACCCGGACGCTGCAAGTCGTCGAGGCCATTGTAGACGGCCTGGACGCCATTCCCTATTTGTATGACACCAACGCGGTGAGCCTGGAACTCGGCCAGGGCTGCGCCGGGCCGCCCGGCCCGTTCCGCCGGATCGGGGATGTCCTTTATGCGACCGATATCCCGCTGATCCGCGCGCTCGCCCTGGGCGAGACGCTGACCCTGGAGTACTGGACCTGCTACGAGTACGACCCGGCCGACCCCGAGGAGCGGGAATACCGCCGCGCGGTCATGGCCACGCTGGACAATTTCGACATGCGCATCGAGTTCCACGCCGATCAGCTGCCCGCCGCGGTCTGGTGGGCGGTGTGGGACGGAATGGAAGGCGACGTGCTGGACCAGGAGCTGGTCACCCCGGACAACCAGCATTCGGTGCACCGGTACCTCCGGTCGCTGGAGCGCTCCGTGGTCGGCTTCCACTGGTCCTGGTTAGCGACCACGGCTTAGTGAGCATGGGCCAGTAGGCTCGACCTCGTGTCTGACGCACAGAAGGCCGTGCTCGGCTGCGGCCAGGCGGCCGCCGCTGCAGCCGGCCGCCTGGCCGCAGCCCCCGACGCGGTCATCGACGCCGCGCTGCGCGGCATGGCCGCCCGGCTCACCGAGCGGGCCGATCCGGTCCTGGCGGCCAACGCCATCGACATGGCCGAGGGCGAGCAGGCCGGCCTGGGCCGCGGGCTGCTGGACCGGTTGCGCCTCGGCCCGGCCCGGCTGCAGGACATGGCCCGGCAACTCGGCCTGCTGGCCGAGGCGCCGTTCCCGCCGGACAGCCAGCCGGTGCGTGAGCTGCCCGGTGGGCTGCGGCTGGCCGAGCGCCGGGTACCGGTCGGCGTGATCGGCGCGAACTTCGAGGCCCGGCCGAACGTGACCGTGGACATCGCCTCGCAGCTGCTCAAGTCGCGCAACGCCGGGGTGCTGCGCACCGGGGGCGCCGCGCTGCGGTCGGCCGCCGCGCTGGCCGACGAGGTGATCGCGCCCGCGCTGGCCGCCGCCGGGCTCGACGCCGGCACGGTGCAGCTGATCCGGTCGGCGGACCGGGACGCCGCCGTCGAGCTGGTCCGCCAGCCCGGGCTGATCCCGCTGGTCATCCTGCGCGGCAGCGGGGAAACCACCCGCCGCCTGGCCGCCGCGGCCGCGGCCTGCGGGGTGCGCACGCTGGCCCACGCCGACGGTGGCGGCGTGCTGTACCTGGACCGGGCGGCCAACCCGGCGCTGGCCACCGAGCTGATCGTCGCGAGCCTGGACCGGCTCGGCGTGTGCAACCGGCTGAACCTGCTGCTGATCTGCTCGGACGGGTGGGACCAGTGGCTGCCCGGCGTGCTGGACGCGGTCCAGGGCCTGGGCGTGACCCCGTCGCTGCCGCCACACGCCCATCCGCTCGGCCACGAATGGGCGCTGGACACCGGGCATGAGGCGACGGTGACCATCGCCCCGGCGGACGGCCCGGCCGGGGCGGCCGGGATCGCCAATGCGTGCACCTCCGGCCTGGCCGCCAGCATCGTCACCGCCGACCCGGCCGCCGCGGCCGAGTTCCTCGGCGCGTACCGGGGGACCGGCGCGTTCTGGAACGCCAGCACCCGGCTGCTGGACGGCTTCAAGCTGCGCGGCGTGCCGGAGACCGGCATCAACGTGGACCACGTGCCCGGCCCGCGCGGCCCGGTGACGTTCCACGACCTGTGCCTCCGGCAGTACGTCGTCACCCCGGCCTGAGGCCAGTCGCCGCCAGCTCTGGCTGCGGCCAGCCGGCCCGGTTAGGCTACGCCGCAGTAATTGCTGTGTTCCCCGTGGTGGAAACAGAGTGCGGTAACAGGCGCGTGGTAATAGCCCCCGGGTAATGACGGAGACGCTGGTGAGCTGGTCCGGCCGAGCAGCGGAGCGGGCTCGCCCTGCGGCGGCTCCGGTCCGCCGCGCCGCATTGCTCGACGTGCGCAAGCTGACCAAGACGTTCGGCCCGCTGACCGTGCTGCGCGAGGTCAGCCTGCAGGTCGGCCACGGTGAGATCGTCGCGGTCGCGGGCGGCAACGGGGCCGGGAAGTCGACGCTGATCGGCACCATCGCCGGGGTGCTCGACGCCGACGCCGGCGAGGTCCTGTTCGCCGGCCGGCCGATGCCACCCCGGCCCGCCCAGGTGCGCCGGGCTGGCGTGGAGACCGTATGGCAGGAGCACGGCCTGTGCGACGACCTCGACGCGGTGGCCAACATCTTCCTCGGCCGGCCCGGCCGCTGGGTGGTCTCCGAGGGCGCGATGCGGGACGAGGCGGCCGCCGTGCTGCGCCGGGTCGGCGCGCACGACCTGCACCTGGACGTGCCGCTGCGGGTGCTGTCCCGCGGCCAGCGGCAGCTGGTCGCGCTGGCCCGGGCGCTGCTCACCCCGCCGCGGCTGCTGGTGATGGACGAGCCGACCGCGTCGCTCGGGGTGACCGAGAGCGCGCAGGTCGAGGCGATCTTGCGGGAGACCCGCGAGGCGGGCGCGAGCGTGCTGCTCGCCTCGCACGACCTGGAGCAGGTGTTCGCGCTGGCCGACCGGATCATCGTGCTGCGCGACGGCCGCACGGTGGCCGACGTGTCCCCGGTCGAGGTGCAGCGCAGCGACGTCGTCGCGCTGATGTCGGGCGTGGAGGTCGACTCCATCGCCAGCCGGCAGATCCGGCGGCTGCAGAGCCTGGCCGACCAGCTGTCCGAGGCCGAGCCGGCCGCCTCGCTGCCGCTGATCGTCTCGGCCATGGCCGGCGCGCTGGACCAGGACATGCTGTGCGTGCACCTGCTGGAGACCAGTGGCGAGCAGTTGGTGCTGCGCCGGATGGCGGCCACTGGGCTGCCCACCGAGCTGCTCACGGTGAACGCCGCGCTGCCGGTCGGCCCGGACGGCGGCCCGGCCGGGCTGGCCGCCGCGGACGGCGCCGTGGTCGTGGTGGATGACCTGCAAGCCCCGTCGGCCTGGCAGGCCGGCCGGGCCGCGGCCACCGCGGCCGGCATCCGGAGCGCCTGGGCGGCGCCCATCGTGGGCAGCAACGGCGTGCTCGGCACCGTCTCCGGCTACGCCGCCTCGCCCGGCAACCCGGCCCCGGAGCGGCTGGAACTGGCCACCATCTACCTCAGCTACGCCGCGTCCGCGATAGAGCGGGAACGGCTGCTCACCGAGGTGTCCCGGCGCAACCGGGTGCTCGAATCGCTGCGCGGGCTGCTGGAGACGCTGGCTGGCCCGGAACGGGTGCAGGGCGGCCTGGAGATCTCCCTGCTCGCCCTGCTGGCCGGGCTGGGCGCGGACAGCGCGGCGGTGATCGGGACCGATGGCACCGAACTGGAGTGCCGGTGCATCGCGCACCGGCCCGCCGCGCCCGCTGAGCCCGCGGCCGGAGACCCGGGGCTCACCGCGGAGGTGCTGCCCCGGCTGCACGAGGCGGCCGGCGCGGTGCTGGCCGACACGGTGCGCGGCGCGGACGGCGACGTGCCGGCCCGGCTGATCGAGCCCGGGCTGGCGGCCCGCTCGCTGCGGCTGCCCGGCCAGAGCGGCGCCCTGGTCGCGTGCTGGCGGCCGGGCAAGGCGGTCACCGCGGACGCGCTGGAACTGCTCGACGACGCGAGCCGGTCGCTGGCCCTGGCGCTGGAGCGGGAGTCGCTGGAGACCGCGCAGCGCGAGGCGGCGGCGCTGCGCCGGTCGCAGAGCATCCAGCGGGACATGCTCTCCTCGCTCAGTCATGAGCTGCGCACCCCGCTGACTGCGATCCACGGTTACGCGTCCACGCTGTGCCAGCCGGATCTGACCTGGAACGGGGAGTCCACCCGGCGCTTCCTCGGCTCCATCGCGGCCGAGTCGGCGCGGATGGAACGCCTGGTCGGCGACCTGCTCGACTCGACCGCGATCGAGTCCGGCGTGCTCCGGCTGCAGCGGGACTGGTGTGAGCTGCCGCTGGTCGTTGGCGCGGCGGCGAACTGCCTGTCCGGCAAGCGGTCGGCCCGCATCCAGCTGGAGACCGGCGTCGAGCCGGTGTGGGCCGACCACGACCGGCTCGAGCAGGTGTTCGTGAACCTGCTGGAGAACGCGGCCAGCCACGGCGGCTCACCACGGGGCACCGACGTGACGGTGCGGTCCGGCCCCGCCGGGTGGGCCGAGGTGGAGATCCGGGATTACGGCCCGGGCATCCCGCCCGGGCTGGCCGAGAAGATCTTCGAGCCGCGGGTGCGCGGCACCACCGACGTGGCGGGCACCGGTCTTGGCCTGCCGATCGCCCGCGGCATCGTCGAGGCGCACGGCGGCACGCTCGTCGTGGCGCCCGCCCAGCCCGGGGCGTCCTTCCTGGTCTCGCTGCCGGCCGATCCGCCGCCCGGCTCCGCGGCCGAGCCCGCCGGGGCATCCTGGAGCGTCGTGGAGGAACCGGAGGAACACCGTGGTGGCTGACAAGACGGCCGTGCTGATCGTGGAGGACGACCAGAACATCGTCGACCTGGTCCGGTCCAACCTGTCCGCCCGCGGTCATGACGTGATCGTGTCCAAGGATGGCAGCGGGGTCAGCGAGATCCTCGCCGAGCGGGCGCTCGACGTGGTACTGCTCGACCTGATGCTGCCCGGCCGGGACGGGTTCGAGCTGTGCCGGGAGATCCGCGAGCAGTCCGGGGTGGGCATCATCGTGCTGTCCGCGCGGCGCGCCGAGACCGACAAGGTGCGCGCGCTCAACCTCGGCGCCGACGACTACATGACCAAGCCGTTCGGTATCGAGGAGCTGCTGGCCCGGATCAACGCGACGCTGCGCCGCAGCAAGCCGTCGCCGGACGGCCGCCCCGAGCCGAGCGTGGTGCGGATCGGTGACGTGGAGATCGACCTGGAACGCCGCCGGGTGACCAAGGACGGCGCCCTGGTGCATCTGACCCCCACCGAGTTCGCGCTGCTCCGCCAGTTCGCGATCAGCCCCGGCGAACTGCTCACCCACGCGACGCTGCTGCGCCGGGTGTGGGGGCCGGGCTACGAGACGCAGACCGAATACACCCGGGTCTATGTCGGGCGGCTGCGGGCCAAGCTGGAGAAGGCCGGGGACGAGCCGTTGTTCATCACCGAGCCACGGTCGGGCTACCGGTTCGCCACGGCATGACCACGCTCCGCCGTCTCGCCTTGGGCCGGCTCACCCCGGGACTGCTCGCCGCCATCGCGGCGGCGGCCGGGCTGACCGCGTGCAGCAAGCCGGTGCAGTCCCGGTCCGCGGCCGCGCTCGGCTCGGTGGTCCCCACCGTGTCCGCCGCCTCGTTCAGCAACGACTTCTCGGTGATGCGCAAGCTGGCCGGGCTGACCCGGATCGGCACCGGCAAGATCGGGGTGCTGCTGCCGGACACCACCACCTCGCCCCGGTACACCGAGTTCGACGCGCCGTACCTGGCCCGGGCACTGCAGGCGGCCGGGCTGAGCCGCAGCCAGTTCATCATCACCAACGCGCAGGGCAGCGACGCCACCGAGCAGGCTCAGGCCCAGTCGGACATGACCCAGGGCGCCACCGTGCTGCTGCTCGACCCGATCGACTCCGGGGTAGGCGCGTCGATCGAGTCCGCGGCCGCCTCGCTCGGCGTCAAGGTGATCGACTATGACCGGATGACGCTCGGCGGGACCCGGGCCTACTACGTCAGCTTCGACAACGTCGCGGTCGGCGCGCTGATGGCGCGCGGGCTGATCTCCTGCATCCGGGCCTGGCAGGTGCGCAAGCCAGACATCCTGGTCATGCGCGGCGCGCCCACCGACAACAACGCCACCTTGTTCGCCCAGGGCTACGACGCCGTGCTGCGGCCCTACTTCCGCTCCGGCCGGTTCCTCAGCGCCGGGCAGCCGCCCGGCGCCTGGGACCCGACCACCGCGCAGACCACGTTCGAGGAGCAGTACACCGCGAACAACAAGATCACTGCCGTGCTCACCCCGAACGACGACACGGCCAGCGCGGTCATCTCCTACCTCAAGACGCTGAACACCCCGCCGCGCACGTTCCCGGCCACCGGGCAGGACGCCACCCCGTCCGGGCTGCAGAACATCCTGGCCGGGTACCAGTGCGGCACGGTATACAAGCCGATCTACACCGAGGCGCAGGCGGCCGCGGCGCTGGCGCTGTACCTGCGGGCCGGGGTGAGCCCGCCGCCCAGCCTGGTCAACGAGCGGACCTACGATCCGCAAGATCATGCCGGGGTGCCGTCCGTGCTGCTCAAACCGGTCTGGGTGACGGCCCGCAACATGGCGGCGACCGTGGTCAGGGACGGGTTCGTGCCGGTGCCCCAGTTGTGCGCGGGCGCGCTGCGGGCCGCCTGCCGCCGGGCCGGGATCCAGGTGCCCCGGTGACCAGGATGGAGGTCAGCCGGGTCAGCCCGGTCACCAGCCAGCCGCCCATCTCCCGGCGTGGCTTCCGCGCCTATCTCGCGCCGGGGGAGAGCGGCGCGCTGTCCGTGATCATCGGCCTGGCCGTCATCGGGGCCATCTTCCAGTCGCTGAACGGCCACTTCCTGTCCCCGGTCAACCTGACCAACCTGCTCGTCCAGGGGGCCGTGTTCATGCTGCTTGGCATGGGCGAGGTGTTCGCGCTGCTGCTCGGCGACATCGACCTGTCCATCGGCTTCGTGTCCGGGCTGGGCGGCGTGGTGGCCGCGGAACTGCTGGCCGGCCCGCGGAACTGGCCGTGGTGGGCGGCCATCGCGGCGGCGCTGGCCGTCACCACCGCCATCGGCGCGCTGCAGGGCACGCTGATCTCCCGGCTCCGGCTGCCGTCGTTCGTGGTCACTCTGGCCGGCCTGCTCGCCTGCGAGGGGATGCTGCTCTGGATCCTCGGCTCCGGCGGCACGCTGCCGATCCCGAGCAACGTCGTCAACGACCTGGCCAACGGCTATCTCACCCCGGTGGCGGGCTGGCTGCTCATGGTGGTGTTCGTCGGCCTGTTCGCGGTGCTGACCATCCGCCGCGACGCGGAGCGCCGCCGCGGCGGGCCGACTGGGCCGCCGGTCAGCCTGACCGTGGCCAAGATCGGCGTGGCCGCGGTCGCGGGCATCGCCGTGGTCACCGTGTGCAGCATCAACCGTGGCGTGCTCAGCCCGGTCCGCGGCGTGCCGTGGGTCATCCTGATCGTGCTCGGCGTGCTGGTCACCTGGTCGTTCCTGCTGAACCGGACCCGGTTCGGCCGGGACGTGCACGCCATCGGCAGCAACGCGGAGGCGGCCCGGCGGGCCGGGGTCAGCATCGCCCGGATCAGGACGGCGGCGTTTGCGCTGGCCGGGCTGACCGCCGGGGTGGCCGGCATCATCTACGCCGCCGAACTGCGCTCGGTGTCCTCCAGCATCGACGGCGCCACCCTGGTGCTGTACGCGGTGGCCGCCGCGGTGATCGGCGGGACCAGCCTGTTCGGCGGCCGGGGCAAGCCACTGGACGGGGTGCTCGGTGGCCTCGTCATCGCCGCCATCTATAACGGCATCTACCTGCTCGGGATGAGCGCGGCCGCGCAGGACCTGATCTTCGCCCTGGTGCTGATGGCGGCGGTGAGCGCGGACGCGCTGGCCCGCCGGGGCCGGACCAGCCGGTGATGATCCAGTTGCCATAGGCTGGCGGTAAATGACCGCACCCCCCAGCCGGCCCAGCACACCCCTACCCGTCCCGCCCGCCGTGGCCCGGTGCTCATCGCGCTGATGACCGCGATGGCCCTGGCCGCCATGGACAACACCATCGTGGCCACCGCGATCCCCCAGGTGGTCCGGGACATCGGTGGGTTCTCGCTGTTCAGCTGGGTGTTCTCCAGCTACCTGCTGACCCAGACGGTGACCATTCCGCTGCAGGGGCGGCTGGCCGACCAGTGGGGCCGCAAGCCGGTGCTGATCATCGGCACGATCATCTTCCTGACCGGCTCGGCGCTCTGCGCGTCGTCCTGGAGCATGGTCAGCCTGATCGCTTTCCGCGCCGTGCAGGGCATCGGTGCCGGCGGGGTGCAGGCCACCGTGAACACGCTCGCCGGTGACCTGTATGACTTGGCCGAACGGGGCCGGGTGCAGGGCTGGCTGTCCAGCGTGTGGGGGATTTCCGCGGTGATCGGCCCGGTGCTGGGCGGCAGCCTGGCCCAGTACGCGTCGTGGCGGTGGATCTTCCTGATCAATCTGCCGGTCGGCGCGGCCGCCGTCGCGCTGCTGGCCCGCTACCTGCATGAGAACGTGCACCGGACCCGGCACCGGATCGACGTGGCCGGTGCCGCGGCCATCTTCGTGGCCGCGGGCGCGCTCATCTTCGGCCTGGTCCAGGGCGGTGTGGCCTGGCCCTGGTGGTCAGGGCCGAGCATCGCGGTGTTCGCGGTCGCGGTGGCGGCCGCCGCGGCCGCGGTGCTGGCCGAGCGGCGCGCCGCCGAGCCGATCATGCCGCCCTGGTTCTGGCGCCGCCGGGTACTAAGCGGCTCCGCGCTGGCCGCGCTGGGCCTCGGCCTGCTGGTTATCGGCCCGACCACGTTCCTGCCC
Source organism: uncultured Actinomycetes bacterium (assembly GCA_963834705.1). GTDB lineage: Bacteria > Actinomycetota > Actinomycetes > Streptosporangiales > Streptosporangiaceae > RYN-230. The sequence goes on along the minus strand of CAWICV010000006.1, from coordinate 220,684 downwards.
ACCTACGGCCAGGCCGTGCTCGGTCTCGGCGCGGTGGCGGCTGGCGCGGTGCTGGGCTCGATGAGCATCGGCTGGCCGATCGCCTCGGCACTGTCGGCCAAGCTGTTCCTGCGGGCCGGCTTCCGCGCCACCCAGCTCACCGGCGCGGCCATCTGCCTGGTCGCGGTGGCCGCGTTCCTGCTCGCGCCGGACCCGGCCCCGCTGTGGCAGCCGGTGGCCGAGACGTTCCTGCTCGGCGGCGGCCTCGGCCTGCTCTCGGTGGCCTCGATCGTCGGCCCGCAGTCCACCGTGAGCTGGGGGGAGCGCGGCGTGGTCACCGGGACCGTGATGTTCTCCCGGTACCTGGGGCAGAGCCTGGGCGCAGCCATCTTCGGGGCGATCTTCAACACTTCGCTGGCCAATAGCCTGCGCCAAGCACCCGGGGCGGAGCAGTCCCGGCTGCCACGCCAGGTCAGCGGGATCAGCACCGCGCTGACCCGGCCGGGACAGCTGGGCCAGGCCGCGGACAGCTACCTGAAGGCGGCCATCGCCACCGCCACCAATCACGTGTATGCCGCGCTGACCGTGGTCGCCGCGCTGACCATCGGCGCGGTGCTGCTGTTCATGCCGCGGCGCTTCGACGTCCGGGCTGGCGCGACCGCCTCCACCGGCGCCGCCGGTCCCGGGAATCAAGCCCCTGCCGGTTCCGGGAATCCAGCCCCCGCCGGTCCCGGAAATCCGGCCCCCGGAAATCCAGGTGACCTGCCGTAGCGGCGATTGGTAGGCTCTTGGCTCTTGTGCCTATCCCCGACGCTAACGAGGTGATGCACCATGCCCTCGGCCAGCGCGACGCAGCAAGAGCCGCCGCCAGCCGACAACACTGACTCAAGTACCGCTGCCGACCCGGTACTGATCGCCGAGCGGGAGCAGCTGTCCCAGGCCCGGGAGTACCTCCGGCTGATGCGCGAGGACGTGCTCTCGCTCCGCGCACTGGGCGGCGACCGGGTGTCCGAGGAGTACCTCAAGGCCGACCTGTACCGGCGGGCCGAGGCGCTCAGCGACCTGCCGGACACCCCATTGTTCTTCGGCCGGCTCGACTACGCGGCCGGCGAGTACGCCGGGGACCGGTTCCACGTCGGCCGGCGGCACGTACACGACCCGGCTGGCCGCCCGGTCGTGGTGGACTGGCGGGCCCCGGTGTCCCGGGCCTTCTACCGGGCCAGCCCGGCCGAGCCGATGGGGCTGGCGCTGCGCCGCCGGTTCGGCTTCGCCGGCGGGCAGCTCACCGCGCACGAGGACGAGACCTTCAGCGGCCCGGACGCGAGCCCGGCGGAGGCCGGGGTAAGCCGGATCCTGATCGAGGAGATCGAGCGGCCCCGGTCTGGGCCGATGCGCGACATCGTGGCCACCATCCAGCCCGACCAGGACGACATCGTCCGGGCGGCGGCAGACCAGACGCTGTGCGTGCAGGGCGCGCCGGGCACCGGCAAGACCGCGGTCGGCCTGCACCGGGTCGCCTACCTGCTGTACGCCTACCCGGGCAAGATGACCCGGGGCGGCGTGCTGGTCATCGGGCCGAACCGGGCCTTCCTGTCCTACATCCGCAACGTGCTGCCCGCGCTCGGCGAGCTGAACGTCAGCCAGACCACGGTGGCCGATCTGCTGGCCCAGGTGCCGGTGCGGGCCACCGAGCCGGCCGCGGTGGCGCGGGTCAAGGGCGACACCCGGATGGCCGGGGTGCTGCGCCGGGCGCTCTGGTCCGGGCTGGTGCCGCCGGCCGAGCCGGTGCTGCTGGCCCGCGGGTCACGGCGCTGGCGGGTGCCCGCCGCGGAACTCGGCGACCTGGTGGCCGAGCTCCGCGACCGCGGCGTCCGCTACGCGGCCGGCCGGGACATGCTCGGCCACCGGATCGCGCACGTGATCCTGACCCGGATGGAAGCGGCCGGGGAGACCTGCGATGACCGGACGCACGACGCGGTACGGCGGAGCCGGCCAGTGCGCGCCGCGGTAGACGCCATCTGGCCCAAGGCCGACCCGGTCAAGCTGGTGCTCCGGCTGCTGGCCGACCGGGCACTGCTGGCCGCGGCGGCCGATGGGCTGCTGACGGAGGCCGAGCAGGACCTGATCGCCTGGCGCACGATGCCGCGCGGCCCGGCCAGCGCGCCGTGGACGCTGGCCGACGCGGTGCTGGTCGATGAGGCCAGCGACCTCATCGAGCGCACCCCCAGCCTGTCCCACGTGGTGCTGGACGAGGCGCAGGACCTGTCGCCGATGGAATGCCGGGCGGTCGGCCGGCGGTGCGCCACCGGCTCGGCCACCGTGCTCGGCGACCTGGCCCAGGGCACCGCGCCCGCCGCCACGGACAGCTGGGCCACGCTGCTCGGGCACCTGGGCAAGGCCGGTGCCGGCCTGCGCGAGCTGCGCACCGGCTACCGGGTGCCGCGGCAGATCCTGGACTACGCCAACCAGCTGCTCGGCGCGCTCGCCCCGGGCCTGGCCCCGGCCAGCTCGCTGCGCCAGGACCCGGCCGCGCTGACCGTGCTGCCGGTCACCGGCCAGTCGCTGCCCGGCGCGCTGGTCACCGCGTGCGCCGCCGCGCGGCAGGCCCCTGGCTCCACCGCGGTGATCGCGGCCGACGACCAGGTCGGGGCGCTGTCCGGGCTGCTCGGGGCGGCCCGGCTGGCGCACCGGGTGCTGGATGGGCTGCATCCAGATCCGGGCGACAGCGGGCTGCTGGTGGTCCCGGTCACGCTGGCCAAGGGCCTGGAGTTCGACCATGTCATCGTCGTCGAGCCGGCCCGTATTGCGGCCGCCGAGTCGCGCGGCCTGCACCGGCTGTACGTCGCGCTGACCCGCGCGGTGTCCCGGCTCACCGTGCTGCACAGCGAGCCGCTGCCGGGCGGGCTCGTCGAGTAGCCCTAGAGCGCTTTCAGCACCGACGTGATCAGCGCGGCGGAATCCTCGAAGGACAGCGCGGTGGCCCGCAGGTGGTCGAAGAACACGTTGTACCGGTCCACCTCGTCCACGTTCTCCACGTACAGCGCGCTGGTCAGGTCCTCCAGGTACACCACGTCCGGGTCGGCCCGTTCCGGGAAGGCCAGGATGACGAACGGCCGCCCCATCGCCGGGTGCGCTCCCGCGCCGAACGGCAGCACCTGGATCGCCACGTTCGGCAGCCCGCCCAGGTCGAGCAGGTGGTCCAGCTGGAGCCGCATCAGCCCGGGGCCGCCCACCTGCCGGCGCAGCGCGGCCTCGTCCAGGACGGCCCACAACTGCGGCGGGTCCTCGCTGGTCAGCGCCGGCTGGCGGGCCATCCGGAAGGCGACGTTACGCTCCACCGCCTCCGGGCTGCCCTCCACCGCCCCGGCGGCGATCACCGCGCGCGCGTAGTCCTCGGTCTGCAGCAGCCCCGGGATCAGGGTGACCTCGTAGATGCGGATCTCCGAGGCCGCGCTCTCCAGCCCGATGTAGGTGGCGAACCGTGGCTCGATCGTGTCGCTGTACGCGTGCCACCAGCCCTTCTGCCGCGACTCCCGGGCCAGCTGGACCAGGCTGTCCCGTTGTCGTTCAGGCACGCGGTAAAGGTCGAGCATGTCCCGTACGTCCCGGGGTGACACCCGCACCCGCCCGGTCTCGATCCGGCTGATCTTCGAGGTCGAGCATTCCAGGTGCTCGGCAACGTCCTCGCAGGTCATCCGGGCCGCTTCACGGAACCTGCGCAGCTCCAGCGCCAGCCTGCGGCGCCGGACGGTAGGGCTCTGCTGCGTGGCCGTCGCTGTTCCCCCCGTTCCGGTGATCCGTCTCCTGGGCCACTGTACGTGCGAAATACTGAATGCATCTTGCAAACCGCAATCGCAAGCGTCATCCTGATGTCGAAACGCTGAGCTATCACCCGATTACTAGGTGATTAAGATGGTGATGGGCGCCCAGCGGGCCCGCACCCTGTCCCCGCACCAGTCCGCGTCCACCGGCCCAGACGAGGCCAGCAGCGTCCAGGCGTGCGCCGACCGGCTCGACCAGCTCGGGCCCGCACTGGCCGCCCGCGGGATGACCGTGAGCCTGGTCGCCCCGGCCGGCCGGGTGCCCAGCCTGCGCGTGGTCAATCCGGCCGCCCAGCGCTGGCCGAGGACGTCTGCGCCGGGTGCTGCGAAGACGGCAGCTGGTGGTACTGGTGGTCCTGGGCCGAGCGGATCGCCTCGGCCCGCGACCTGGATCAGGCGGCGGCCCGGATCGCGCACGTGCTGGCCGCCTCGCCCGAGGGCTAAGGACTGGCCGACGGCCGCGCGCTGCCTTCCGTTACCGGGCCGGTGGCCCGCGCGCTGAGCCCTGGGAAAGGCACCGTCCGGCCCAGCCAGCCGGTCGCGCGCACCGCGCACGCCTGCGCCTGCCGGGCCCCCCAGGCGCGCAGCGCCGGGTCGTCCAGCGCGACCAGGCCGAGGTAGGCGGCGGCCAGCCGGTTCTGCAGGTACCCGGCCAGCGAGACGGCCGCAGCCGCGCTGTGCACCGGGAACGGCAACTGGTAGGCGTCCCGGGCGGCCGGCGCCGGGACGCCGCGGGACGCCAGCATGGACACCAGCCCGTCCCGGGCCGCCTGGAGCTCGGCCCAGTCCCGCTGGGCGGCCGGCCGGCCCGCCGCGGGCAGGTGCGCGCCGGCCACGCCGTAGCCATAGCTGGCCGCGTCCACCGCGGCCAGCACCGTCTGCAGCGCGCTGCCGGTGACCGCGTCGGCCGGCCCGCTCACGGTGCTTCCTGAGATGTTCGCGCGGCCCGGCGACACCCATGCACCGGCCGCTCGCCCGGGCCTGACGGCCTGGGGTCGCTGGGCCGGGGCCGGACCGCGCTCACGGGGCCTCCTGAGATGTTCGCGCGGCCCGGCGACACCCATGCACCGGCCGCCCGCCCGGGCCTGACGGCCTGGGGTCGCTGGGCCGGGGCCGGACCGCGCTCACGGGGCCTCCTGAGATGTTCGCGCGGCCCGGCGGCACCCATGCACCGGCCGCCCGCCCGGGCCTGACGGCCTGGGGTCGCTGGGCCGGGGCCGGACCGCGCTCACGGGGCCTCCTGAGATGTTCGCGCGGCCCGGCGGCACCCATGCACCGGCCGCCCGCCCGGGCCTGACGGCCTGGGGTCGCTGGGCCGGGGCCGGACCGCGCTCACGGGGTACCCCGGTGCATCCGCAGCAGTGCGGCGTGGCTGGCCTCGGACGCGGAGATGCTGGCCAGCAACTGGGCCAGCGACGGGCTGGCCGTGGCCAGCCGGCTGACCAGCGCACCGGCCGCCGCCCGTTCCGCAGCGGCCAGCGCGCCGACCGTGCTGGCCGGGCCGGCCGTGGCCGGGCCGGTCCGGGTCGGGCGCGGCGTGGCAGCCGGCCCGATGAGCCGCGATCGCAGCGCGGCCAGATGGGCCAGATGCTGCTCAAGCACCGGGTCCAGGGTGCCCTTCAGGCTAGGCGACGCGGCCAGCGCGGACCGGTACCGGGCGATCAGCGTCTGCTCGGTGCCGATCGCGGCGCGCAGCACGGCCACGTCCGGCCCGGGCTGCGGCAGCGTGCCGAGCCCGCCCACGCCCTTGCACCCGGCGGCCAGCAGCGGCACCGCCACGCCGGCCACGGCGAGCACGCTGCGCCGTCTCAGATCTGCCCGCACCGCTCCTCCAGTCGTGGCCTAACCGCTCCCGCTTGCCCTGTCCCCGGCTGTTCCCGCCGAGCGTAGGGCCACCACGGCCCGGACCGGGCAGCGCCACCCCCAGGAGGGATGCCGGAACCCGGCCCGCGGACCGGCCAAGTCGCCTGCGCGGGCCGGTTAGGCTAGATCACGCCAGACAACAGCACAGGTCGCGGACGAGGAGGTCGTGATGCGTGGTGATACCCGTCACGTACCGTCACGTCCGGCTGACACCGGGCGGCTTACCCGGGTGCTCAGCCCGGTGGTCAGCGCCGCGGGTTTCGACCTGGAGTCGGTGCGGGTGAGCACGGCTGGCCGGCGCCGCCTGCTGCGCGTCGTGGTGGACGCCGACGGCGGCCCCAGCCTGGACGACATCGCGGTGCTCAGCCGGTCGCTGTCGGCGGAGCTGGACAGCTCCGGGGTGATGGGTGAAGACGCGTACACGCTGGAAGTGAGTTCGCCCGGCGTGGACCGCCCGCTCACCGAGCCCCGGCACTGGCGGCGGGCCCGCGGCCGGCTGGTCCGGGTCCCGGTGACGGCAGGCGGTCCGGGCACCGTGACCGGCCGGGTCCTCGAGGCCAGGGCGGACGGGGTGACCCTGGACATCGACGGCAAGCCGCACGACTTCGGTTACCGGGAACTGGGCGCTGGCCAGGTGCAGGTGGAGTTCGGCGGCGCGGCTGGCCCAGGCGCGCCGGCTGGGCCAGGGGACGAGGGGGAGCCAGATGGACATTGACTTGAGCGTCCTGCGCAGCCTGGAGAGCGAGAAGGACATCTCGATGGACCTGGCCATCAAGGCCATCGAGGACGCGCTGCTGGTCGCGTACCACCGCACCGAGGGCGCCGCTCCCACCGCCCGGGTGGAGATCGACCGGCGGACCGGGCACGTCACGGTGTGGGCCACCGAGCCCGGCCCGGACGGCGGGCCGGCCCGGGAATACGACGACACGCCGGACGGTTTTGGCCGTATCGCCGCGACCACCGCCCGCCAGGTGATCCTGCAGCGGCTGCGCGACGCCGAGGATGAGCTCACCTTCGGCGAGTACGCCGGCCGGGAGGGCGACATCGTGGCCGGGGTGATCCAGCAGGGCAAGGACCCCAAGGCGGTGCTCGTCGACCTGGGCAAGATCGAGGCGATCCTGCCGCCGACCGAGCAGGTGCCAGGCGAGCGTTACGCACACGGGGAACGACTGCGGTGCTACGTGCTGCGCGTGCACAAGGGCTACCGCGGCCCGTCGATCACCCTGTCCCGCACTCATCCCAACCTGGTGAAGAAGCTGTTCGCGCTGGAGGTGCCGGAGATCGCCTCGGGCGCGGTGGACATCGTGGCCATCGCCCGCGAGGCCGGCCACCGGACCAAGATTGCGGTCAGCTCACATCAGCCGGGGGTGAACGCCAAGGGCGCCTGCATCGGGCCGATGGGCAGCCGGGTGCGGAACGTGATGACCGAACTGCACGGCGAGAAGATCGACATCGTGGACTTTTCCGAAGAGTCTGCGCAGTTCGTGGCCAACGCGCTGTCCCCGGCCCGGGTGCTGCGGGTCAACGTGGTGGATCCGCAGGCCAGGATCGCCCAGGTGATCGTGCCCGACTACCAGCTCTCGCTGGCCATTGGCAAAGAGGGGCAGAACGCCCGGCTCGCCGCGCGGCTCACCGGATGGAAGATCGACATCCAGCCGGACAACCCGGTCGGGGCGCCGGCCTCCGGTGACTCCCCCGGCGGGAAGCCGGGTGCGGCGGAACCGGAGCCCCCGGCGGGCGCAGCCGGAACTGGACGCGGTGTCGCCGACGCGCCGACGAGGTAAGCTTGCCTAGACCATGGCCAGACGGTCCCTGGGGCCGGTGCGGCCCGCAACCGCGGTTCGCACCTGTGTAGGCTGCAGGGCTCGTGCGGCTAAGTCTGACTTGCTGCGGTTGGTCGCGGCCGGGGGCGACATCGTCCCTGACCCGCAAGCGCGGCTGCCCGGCCGGGGTGCGTATCTGCATCCCAGCCAGGAATGCTTCGAGCTGGCACAGCGCCGCAGGGCACTAACGCGGGCGCTGCGCAGGCCGGCCCCACTGGGTACCGGCCGGCTCGCGGACTACCTGGCTGGGCTGGACACGGAGTCCGCGGGCCGGGCAGGCAGGTTAGAAGGAACGGCAGCAGTGCCGGGAAAGCGGGATCAGTTGTGATGAGCGCGCGATGAGAACGCGGCGATGAGAACCCGAAACTGAGGCCGTCCGGAGCACGCGCTGCCCCGGATCGGCCACGATGGCCCGGAGGAGCCGGGCCGACAGAGGGAGCGCAGTGGCGAAGGTCCGGGTATACGAACTCGCGAAGGAGTTCGGGGTAGAGAGCAAGGCCGTGATGGCCAAGCTCCAGGAAATGGGCGAGTTCGTCCGTTCGGCGTCCTCGACGATCGAGGCGCCCGTAGTTCGCAGACTTAAAGATGAGTTCGGCGGCCAGGCGAAGCCCCAGGGCAGGCGGCCGCAGGCACAGCCTGCGCCGGCCCAGGCCGCAGACGGCAATGGCAGCCATCCCGCGCCGCGGCCCGGGCCTGCCCGGCCGCAGCCCGCGGCGGCGGCTCCCAGCCCGTCGGCTGGCGGCAGCCCGCAGGCGGATGCCCCGGCGGCGGCCAGCCCGTCGGCCACGACAGCACCGAGCCCGTCGGCCGGCCAGGGACAGGGATCCCGTCCTGGGGCCCCGCACCCGGCCGGCCAGGTGCCGCGCGCCCCGGTTCCGCCGGTGCCCACCGATGCCGCGCCCGCCAGCCCGGCCGCACCGCCCCAGCGGGGCCCGGTGCCCGGCCCGCGGCCGGCCGCGCCGCGACCCGGTCCTGGCCAGGGCTCCGGCCAGGGCGGCTCGGGTCAGGGCGGCCCACGGCCGGGCGCGCCCCGGCCTGGTGACCGGCGCGCCCCGCGTCCCGGGCCCCGCCCGGGCAACAACCCGTTCGCCCCGGTGGCGTCCGGCATGGGCTCCACGCCGCGCAGCGCACCGCGCCCGGGCCAGCCCGGCGCGGGCAGCCAGGGTGGGCCCACGTCGTCCGGTCCGGGCGGTCCCCGGCCCGGCGCGCCGCGGCCGCCCGGCTCGCGCGGTCCCGGCCGCCCCAGCCCGGCTGACATGGGCCGCCCCGGCGGCCCGCGGCCCAGCCCGAGCAACATGCCGCCGCGGCCCGCACGTGGCCCAGGCGGCCCTGGCGGCGGCCCCGGCCGCGGTGGCCCTGGTGGCGGCGGTGGCGCGGGCCGTCCCGGTGGTGGCCGTGGCGGTCCCGGCACGGGCGTGTCCCGGCCCGGCGGCGGTGGCGGTGCCGGGGCTGGTCCCCGTCCCGGCATGGGCGGCGGTGGCCGTCCCGGTGGCGGCGGTGGCCGCGGCCGCAGTGGCACCCAGGGTGCGTTCGGCCGTCCTGGTGGCCGGCCGTCCCAGCGGCGCAAGTCACGCAAGCAGCGCCGCCAGGAGTTCGACAACATGCAGGCGCCGGCCATCGGCGGGGTGCAGATCCCGCGCGGCAACGGCCAGGTCATCCGGCTGTCCCGGGGCGCCTCGCTGAGCGACTTCGCGGACAAGATCGGGGTGAACCCGGCCTCCCTGGTCCAGGTGCTGTTCCACCTGGGCGAGATGGTGACCGCCACCCAGTCGGTGAACGACGAGACGCTGCAGCTACTGGGCGCCGAGCTCAACTACAACGTCCAGGTGGTCTCCCCGGAGGAAGAGGACCGGGAGCTGCTGGAGTCGTTCGACATCGAGTTCGGCGAGGACGAGGGCGGCGAGGAAGCCCTCCAGCCGCGGCCGCCGGTGGTCACCGTCATGGGCCACGTCGACCACGGCAAGACCAAGCTGCTCGACGCGATCCGGCACAGCAACGTGGCGGCCCGCGAAGCGGGTGGCATCACCCAGCACATCGGTGCCTACCAGGTCACCACCGAGGTGGACAGCCAGGAACGGAAGATCACGTTCATTGACACCCCGGGTCACGAGGCGTTCACCGCGATGCGGGCCCGTGGTGCGGAAACCACCGACCTGGTGGTTCTGGTGGTCGCCGCGGACGACGGCGTGAAGCCGCAGACGACGGAGGCGCTGAACCACGCCCAGGCGGCCAACGTGCCGATCGTGGTGGCCGTGAACAAGATCGACAAGGAGGGTGCGGACCCGCAGCGGGTGCGCTCCCAGCTCACCGAGTACGGCCTGGTGGCCGAGGAGTTCGGCGGCACCACGCTGTTCGTGGACGTGTCCGCGCGGCAGGGCACCGGCATCGATAACCTGCTCGAGGCGATCATCCTGACCGCGGACGCCGAGCTCGATCTGCGCGCCAACCCGGACCAGCAGGGCCAGGGTGTGGCCATCGAGGCGCACCTGGACCGCGGTCGCGGCCCGGTGGCGACGGTGCTGGTGCAGCGGGGCACGCTGCACGTCGGCGACTCCATCGTGGCGGGCGAGGCGTTCGGCCGGGTCCGCGCGCTGCTCGACGAGAACGGCGCGCCGGTGCCCGACGCGCCGCCGTCCCGTCCCGTTCTGGTGCTCGGCCTGACCGCGGTCCCGGACGCCGGTGACAGCTTCCTGGTGGTCAGCGACGACCGGGTGGCCCGGCAGATCGCCGAGCGCCGCGAGGCCAGGGAGCGCAACGCCATGTTCGCCCAGCGGCGGCCCCGGGTCACCCTGGAGGACCTGGAGTCCGCGCTCAAGTCCGGCGAGCGGGAAGAGCTGCTGCTCATCATCAAGGGCGACGTGTCCGGGTCGGTGGAGGCCCTGGAGGACGCGTTGCTCAAGATCGATGTCGGCGAGGAGGTCAGCCTGCGGGTCATCGGCCGCGGCGTCGGCGCCATCACCCAGGACGACGTGAACCTGGCCATCGCCTCCGAGGCGGTGATCGTCGGGTTCAACGTCCGGCCGGCTGGCCGGGCCGGGGAGCTGGCCCAGCGCGAGGGCGTGGACATCCGCTACTACTCGGTCATCTACCAGGCGATCGAGGAGATCGAGGCGGCTCTCAAGGGCATGCTCAAGCCCGAGTTCGAGGAGGCCCAGCTCGGTACCGCGGAAGTTCGTGAGGTCTTCCGGGTGCCCCGGGTCGGCAACGTGGCCGGCTGCCTGGTCCGCTCGGGCACGATCAACCGTGGCAGCAAGGCGCGGCTGATCCGGGACGGTGTGGTGATCTCGGACAACCTGAGCGTCGACTCGCTGCGCCGGTTCAAGGACGACGTGACCGAGGTCCGCGAGGGCTACGAGTGCGGCATCGGCGTCGGCTACAACGACATCCGCATCGAGGACGTCATCGAGACGTTCGAGATGCGCGAGAAGCCACGGGAGTAGGCCGCGAGCTAGTTAACCGAAGCGGATGTACGTGGGTGCACTGACCCTGGATGTGCTGCTCGGCGATATACGGTCGCTCAAGCAGAAGAGGTCGGCGGTGGCCTCGGTGGTTGCCGAGGTCCGCCGCCGCCATCCGGGCGTCTCGGTGGCCGAGACGGGGCAGGCTGAACTGCATCGCCGGGCCGAGATCGGGGTAGCGATAGTGTCCTCGACGGCCGCGCACGCGGTCGAGGTGCTCGACGCCTGCGAGCGCCTGGTGGCGGCGCGCCCCGACATCGAGCTGCTGTCCGCGCGGCAGCGGCTGCTGACCGAGGAGGAGTGAGCCAGCCATGGTGGATCAAGCCCGGGCACGGAAGCTCGCCGACCGGATCGCCCAGATCGTGGCGGAGATGCTGGAGCGGCGGATCAAGGACCCGCGGCTGGGCTTCGTCACGGTGACCGAGGCCCGGCTAACCGGGGATCTGCGCGAGGCGACCGTGTTCTACACGGTCTACGGGTCAGCCGAGGACCGCGCGGCCAGCGCGGCCGGGCTGGCCAGCGCGACCGGGGTGATCCGGTCCGAGGTCGGCCGGCAGACCGGGCTCAAGCACACCCCGTCCATCACGTTCGTGCTGGACACTCTCCCGGAGGGCGCCCAGCGGATGGAGGACCTGGTGGCTCAGGCGCGCGCCGCGGACGCCCGGCTGGCCAGCGTGCGGGAAGGCGCGGTGCCCGCCGGCGACGCGGACCCCTACCGGGAACCGCCGGGGGATGCGGGCGCCGGCGATGCTGACGCTTAGCGATCTTCTCGGCGGAACCCGGGCCGACCGTGATCACGGCGCGGGATACTCGGCGACGTGACTGAGCTCGCCGCGGCGCAGGCTAAGGTGGCGTCCCTGCTGGCCGGGGCGGATGAGGTCTGCCTGGCCTGTCATGTCCGGCCGGACGCGGACGCGCTCGGCTCCATGCTGGCGCTGGCACACGCGCTGCGGGCGCCCGGGCGGCGGCCGCAGCGGGTCACGGCGTCGTTTGGCGACCAGCCGTTCGAGGTCCCGGAGATCCTCCGCTTCCTGCCCGGTCTCGGCCTGCTCAGCCCGCCGCAGGACTACCCGGACCGGCCGGAGCTGATGATCACCTTCGACGCGGGCAGCATCGACCGGCTCGGTGTACTGGCCGGGCCGGCCGAGCGGGCCGGCGAACTGGTGGTTATCGATCACCACGCGTCCAACACCAGATTCGGCACGATTCACCTGGTCGATCCGGCCGCCGCGGCCACCGCCATCCTGGTCCTCGACCTGATCGACACCATGAGTATCGAGCTGACCAGGGATGCCGCACTCGGCCTGTACGCCGGGCTGGTCACCGACACCGGGTCATTCAAGTTCTCCGCCACCACCCCCGCCGTGCACGAGGTGGCGGCGCGGCTGCTGCGTACCGGGATCGACCCGGCCGCGGTGGCCCGGCAGCTGTGGGACCGGGCCCCGTTCAGCTACCTGGGCCTGCTCTCCGACGTGCTGGGCCGGGCCATGCTGGAGCCGGCCGCGGCCGGTGGCCACGGCCTGGTGTGGACCACGATCAGCTGCGCCGACCGGGCCAGGCACGGGCTGAGCCTGGACGCCGTCGAGCCGGTCATCGACGTGGTCCGGCGCGCCGACGAGGCGGACGTCGCGGTGGTGCTCAAGCAGTCCGACGACGGGCTGTGGCAGGTGTCGGCGCGGTCCAGGGGCGCGGTGGACGTGGGCCGGGCCTGCGCGGCGCTGGGCGGCGGCGGCCACCGGTCCGCGGCCGGCTTCACCGCCGCCGGCGGCCCGGACAAAGCACTGGCCGACCTTCGCCCGCTCCTGGCGGAGGGTTGACCTGTGCCGGATACGGATCGCGGCGGCTCGCCACCGCCCGGCGCGGAGCGGCGTTCGGAAGCGTCCCGGAGCTCAGCCCCTGGTCGCGGCGGCTCGCCGCCGCTCGGCGCGGAGCGGCGATCGGGGGGTTCCGGGGGGTCGTCCCCCCGGGCCAACACTGGCCTATTGGTGATCGACAAGCCGGCCGGCCTGACCTCGCACGGCGTGGTGGCGCGGGTGCGCCGCCTGGCCGGCACCCGCCGGGTCGGGCACGCCGGCACGCTGGACCCGATGGCCACCGGGGTGCTGGTCGTCGGGCTGGAGAAGGCCACCCGCCTGCTCGGCCACCTCACCCTCAGCGACAAGGAGTACCTGGCCACGGTGCGGCTGGGGGCCAGCAGCGACACCGGCGACGCCGAGGGCGAGATCATGCCCGGCGCCCCGGCGGCCGGCCTGACCATCGGCGCGGTGCGCGCCGCCGCGGCCGCGCTGACCGGGCCGATCCTGCAGGTACCGCCCGCCGTCAGCGCGATCAAGGTGGGCGGCAAGCGGTCCTACCAGCTGGCCCGGGAGGGCGCGCCGCCGGAGCTGCCGCCGCGCCCGGTCACCGTCTGGTCGTTCACCGTGCAGGCCATCCGGCCGGCCGGCGACGAACTGGACGCCGACGTGACGGTGCGCTGCTCCAGCGGCACCTACATCCGGGCGCTGGCCCGGGACATGGGCCAGGCCCTCGGGGTCGGCGGTTACCTCACCATGCTGCGCCGGACCCGGGTCGGCCCGTACGACCTGACCGCCGCGCACACCCTGGACGAACTGGCCCGGGCACAGCCGGAGCTGCCTGTGCTGCCGCTGGCCGCGGCGGCTGCGGCGGCGTTCCCGGCCCGGCGGCTGAACGACACCGAGGCGCGCTCGCTGGCGCACGGCGGGCGGCTCTCCGGACTGGGCGAGCACACCGGCCCGGTCGCGGCGTTCGGCCCGGACGGCGCGCTGATCGCGCTGATCCACGAGCAGGACGGGCAGGCCCGCCCGCTCGCCGTGTTCGTGCCCTAGGCCGGTCCCGTACACCTAGGCGGCCCGGTGCCGTGCCCGGGGGACCGGGCCGGGTCCGGCAGAATGGGGGGCGACTTCCGGAGGAGGGCGTGATGCCGCACACCAGCGATACCCGGGTAGCCGGCTATGAGCCGCTGCTGTCACCGGCCGCGTTGCTGGACGAACTCGCGCTGGACAGCGCGGCCGCGGGGCTGGTCGAGCAGTCCCGGACCGAGGTGCGCGCGGTGCTGGACGGCGCGGACGATCGGCTGCTGGTGGTGGCCGGCCCCTGCTCGGTGCACGACCCGGCGGCCGGACTGGACTACGCCCGCCGCCTGGCCGCGCTGCGTGACTCGCTGGCTGGCGACCTGCTCATCGTGATGCGGGTGTACTTCGAGAAGCCGCGCACGGTGACCGGCTGGAAAGGCCTGATCAACGACCCGGCCATGGACGGCAGCCACGATGTGCACCGTGGCCTGCGGCTGGCCCGCCGCTTCCTGCTCGACGTGACCGGCCTCGGGCTGCCGGTGGGCTGCGAGTGGCTGGACCCGATCACCCCGCAGTACATCGCGGACGCCGTGACCTGGGGTGCGATCGGGGCGCGCACCACGGAAAGCCAGGTGCACCGGCAACTGGCGTCCGGCCTGTCCATGCCGGTCGGCTTCAAGAACGGAACCGACGGGGACGTCAGCGTCGCGGTCGATGCCTGCCGGGCCGCCGCCACCGGGCACACCTTCTTCGGTGTCACCCGGGCCGGCGCGGCCGCGGTGGTCACCACGACCGGCAACCAGGACTGCCACGTGATCCTGCGCGGCGGCCGGCCCGGGCCGAACTACCAGGCCAAGCACGTCGGCGCGGCGCTGGAGCGGATCACCGGCGCCGGGCTGGCCCGGCGGGTGATGGTGGACGCCAGCCACGGCAACAGCGGCAAGGACTACCGCCGTCAGCCGGACGTGGCGGGCGCCCTGGGCCGCCAGGTCGGCGGCGGTGAGACCGGCATCATCGGGATCATGGTGGAGAGCTTCCTGCTGGCCGGGCGGCAGGAACCGGGCGACCCGGCCAGGCTGGCCTACGGGCAGAGCGTCACCGACGGGTGCCTGGACTTCGACACCACCGCGGACGTGCTGCGCGGCCTGGCCGACGCGGTCCGCCTCCGCCGCCGCGTCACCAGCACCCCGGCTGTCATCGGCCAGGCCACCGCATCCGCCCCGTGATCCCGGGGGGCCGGCCAGGCATGGCAGTCTTGACTGTGCGGGATCAGCCACCGGCGCGACAAAGGAGGAGCAGCACTGTGCAGCGCTGGCAAGGCCTGGACGACGTGCCAGGGGACTGGGGGCCTTCCGTGGTCACCGTGGGCGTGTTCGACGGGGTGCACCGCGGCCACCAGCGCATCATCGCCCGGGCCCGCGCGGTTGCGTCGGCCCGGCAGCTTCCCGTCGTGGTGGTCACGTTCGACCCGCACCCGGATGAGGTGATCCGGCCCGGCTCGCACCCGCCGCTGCTGGTCACCGTGCGCCGCCGGGTCCAGTTGCTGGCCGAGCAGGGCTGCGCGGCGGCCTGTGTGCTGCCCTTCACGCTGGACTTCTCCCGGCTCGGCCCGGACGAGTTCGTCCGGATGGTGCTGGCTGAACGGCTGCACGCCCGCTGGGTCGTGGTCGGGGACAACTTCCGGTTCGGACACCGGGCCAGGGGTGATGTGCCGCTGCTGGCCGAGCTGGGGGAGAAGTACGACTTCGGCGCGGAGGGCGTGCCGCTGCTCACCGAGCACGGTGAAACCATTTCCTCCAGCGAGATCAGGGCCGAGCTGATCGCCGGTGACGTGGCCGGTGCCGCCCGCGACCTGGGCCGCCCGCACCGGGTGGAAGGCGTCGTGGTGCGCGGCCACCAGCGCGGCCGGGCGCTCGGCTTCCCCACCGCCAACCTGGAGACCACGCCCTACCCGGCGGTGCCCGCCGACGGGGTGTATGCGGGCTGGCTGGCCACCCTGGACGGCGACGGCCTGGAGACGGCGCGCTGGCCCGCCGCGATCTCGGTCGGCACCAACCCGACGTTCGAGGGCCGGGACCGCACGGTGGAGGCCTACGCGCTGGACCGGGACGACCTCGACCTGTACGGCGTGCACGTGGCGGTGGACTTCGCGGAGCGGCTGCGCGGCATGGTCCGGTTTGGCTCGGCCGCCGAGCTGATCGATCAGATGTACCAGGACGTGGATGCGGCCCGTGCCCTGGTCGGCGGGAACGGTAACTGAGCGCTGGTCATTGGATACCGTGCCACGTGGTACCTTTGATGACGGTCGGCGAGTTCCGGCCCGGGTTAGCTGCACCCTCAAGCGGCTGGCCGTGGGGGCCCATCTGAGCCCCTGTTTCATGACATGTCACGTAGATAGGGATGCCACGTGCCGCTGGACACAGCCGTCAAGAAGGAGATCATCGCGTCCAACGCGACCAATGAGGGTGACACCGGCTCGCCGGAAGTCCAGGTCGCACTGCTGACGCGGCGGATCAACGATCTGACCGAGCACCTCAAGGTGCACAAGCACGACCACCACAGCCGCCGCGGCCTGCTGCTGCTGGTCGGGCGCCGCCGGCGCCTGCTGCAGTACCTGGCCCGCACCGACATCGAGCGCTACCGTGCGCTCATCAGCAAGCTGGGCCTGCGCAGGTAGGCTCCGGACAACTCAAGAACGACATCCCGCGGCCCCGTTCCGGAATGCACGGCGCAAGGACCGGTCCTCGGTAGTGGTTCCCGGGTCACCTCGTCCCCAGTGGGGACGGGCGGGCCGGGGGCTTCGATCGAAGACCGGGCCTGCCGCTGGCCCGGGCAGGCTGGGATCAGCCACACGCCACCGGCGGGGGTAACGCGGGACCTCAGTCAAGGAGGTCTCACCCGTGGAGGGTGTGTATACCGCCGAAGCCGTTATCGATAACGGGGCCTTCGGCACCCATACCATCAGGTTCGAGACCGGCAGGCTGGCCAGGCTAGCCGCCGGTTCCGCCGTTGCGTACCTGGACGAAGAGACCGTGGTGCTGTCCGCTACCACGGCGGGCAAGCACCCCAAGGAGGGGCTGGACTTCTTCCCGCTCACCGTGGACGTGGAAGAGCGGATGTACGCGCTGGGCCGGATTCCCGGCTCGTTCTTCCGCCGTGAGGGCCGCCCGTCCGAGGACGCCATCCTCACCTGCCGGCTGATCGACCGGCCGCTGCGCCCGTCGTTCGTCAAAGGTCTCCGCAACGAGGTTCAGGTTGTCGAGACGATCCTCGCGCTCAATCCTGAGCACCTGTACGACGTAGTTGCCATCAACGCCGCGTCCCTGTCCACCATGCTCGCCGGGCTGCCGTTCTCGGGCCCGATCGCGGGCGTGCGGGTGGCCCTGATCAAGGGCCAGTGGGTCGCGTTCCCCACCCATGAGCAGCTGAACGAGGCCACCTTCGACATGGTGGTCGCGGGCCGGATGCTCCCGGACGGCGACGTGGCCATCATGATGGTCGAGGCCGAGTCCACTACCGGGACGCTCGGCCTGCTGGCCGACTCGGGCAGTGGCGCGGTGGCGCCGACCGAGGACACCGTGCCGGAGGGCCTGGAGGCGGCCAAGCCGTTCATCAAGACGCTGTGTGCGGCACAGCAGCAGGTCGCCGACCAGGCGGCCAAGCCGGTGGCCGAGTTCCCGGTGTTCCCGGACTATCAGCCGGACGTCTACGAGGCGGTGGCCGCGGAGGTCACCGACGAGCTGACCCGGGTGCTCACCATCGCGGGCAAGCAGGAGCGGGAAGGCGAGACCGACCGGGTCAAAGCGCTCGCCCAGGAGAAGCTGGCCACCCAGTTCGAGGGCCGGGAGAAGGAGATCAGCGCCGCGTTCCGCGCGCTGACCAAGAAGCTGGTCCGGGAGCGGATCATCCGGGACGGGGTGCGCATCGACGGCCGCGGGCTGACCGACATCCGGCGGCTGTCGGCCGAGGCGCACGTGCTGCCCCGGGTGCACGGGTCCGCGCTGTTCGAGCGGGGCGAAACCCAGATCCTGGGCGTCACCACGCTGAACATGCTGCGCATGGAGCAGATGCTGGACACGCTCAACCCGGAGCGGACCAAGCGCTACATGCACAACTACAACATGCCGCCGTACTCCACCGGGGAGACCGGCCGGGTCGGCTCGCCCAAGCGCCGCGAGATCGGCCACGGTGCGCTGGCCGAGCGCGCGCTGCTGCCGGTGCTGCCCAGCCGTGAGGAGTTCCCGTACGCGATCCGCCAGGTGTCCGAGGCGGTCGGGTCCAACGGCTCCACCTCGATGGGCTCGGTGTGCGCGTCCACCATGTCGCTGCTGGACGCGGGCGTCCCGCTCAAGGACATGGTGTCCGGCATTGCGATGGGCCTGATAAGCGAGGGCGGCCAGTACGTCACGCTGACCGACATCCTGGGCGCCGAGGACGCGTTCGGCGACATGGACTTCAAGGTGGCCGGCACCAAGGACGTCATCACCGCGCTGCAGCTGGACACCAAGCTGGACGGCATCCCGGCCGCGGTGCTGGGCGCGGCGCTGAAGCAGGCCCGAGGGGCCCGGCTGACCATCCTGGAAGTCATGCGCGAGGCCATCGACCAGCCCGGTGAGATGAGCCCGCAGGCACCGCGGATCATCACCATCAAGGTGCCGGTGGACAAGATCGGCGAGGTGATCGGGCCCAAGGGCAAGATGATCAACTCGATCCAGGAGGACACCGGGGCCGAGATCACCATCGAGGACGATGGCACGATCTACATCGGCGCCACCGATGGGCCATCCGCCGAGGCCGCCCGGACCACGATCAACGCGATCGCCAATCCGCACATGCCGGAGGTGGGGGAGCGGTTCCTGGGCACCGTGGTCAAGACGACCACGTTCGGCGCGTTCGTCTCGCTGCTGCCCGGCAGGGACGGCCTGCTGCACATCACCCAGCTGCGCAAGCTGCACGGCGGCGGCCGGATCGAGAACGTGGACGACGTGGTCAAGGTGGGTGACAAGATCCAGGTCGAGATCCGTGAGATCGACGACCGGGGCAAGCTGTCCCTGGTCCCGGTCGAGGTGGTCGAGCGCGAGGCGGCCGCGGCTGCGGCGGGCGGTGACGGCGGCAGCCCGAACGGCGACGGCTCGTCCGGCCCCCGCGGTGACCGGGAGCGTGGCGACCGTGAGGCCCGCGCGGGCGGCGGTCAGGGTGGCGGTGACAGCCACCGCACCCGGCACCGCGAGCGCCGGCACCGCGACAACTCGTGAGCAGCGCAGACGCGCGGACCGGGCCGCCGGGTGACGAGGCCGGAGCGGTCCGGCACACCGTGCTGCCCGGTGGCCTCCGGGTCATCACCGAGGCACTGCCGCACGTGCGGTCGGCGGCGTTCGGCATCTGGGCGGGGGTGGGGTCGCGTGACGAGGGCCCCGCTCACGCCGGGGCCACGCACTACCTGGAGCACCTGCTGTTCAAGGGGACCAGGCAGCGCACCGCGCTGGAGATCTCGGCCGCCATCGACGCGGTCGGCGGCGAGCTGAACGCGTTCACCGGCAAGGAGTACACCTGTTACTACGCGCGGGTCCTGGACGCCGACCTGCCGCTGGCCATCGATGTGCTGTCCGACATGGTGACCAGCTCGCTGATCGCGGCCAAGGATGTGGACGCGGAGCGTGGCGTGATCCTCGAGGAGATCGCCATGAACGACGACGATCCCACGGACACGGTGCACGAGGCGTTCGTCGGCCAGCTGTTCGGTGACACGCCGCTTGGCCGGCCGATCCTCGGCACGGTGGACTCGATCAACGCGATCACCCAGCCCCAGATCGCCGAGCACTACCAGGCCCGGTACACCCCGGACAACCTGGTGGTGGCGGCCGCGGGCAACCTGGACCACGACGAGCTGGTCGCTCATGTGCAGCGCGCGTTCGGCCCGGCGCTGGCCGGCGGCCGGGCGCCGGCCGCACCGCGGCTGGCCGGGCCAGGCACCGGGGTGCCGGAGGCCGCGGCCGACGGCACCGGGATCCGCCTGGTGTCCCGCCCGCTGGAGCAGGCCAACCTGGTGCTGGGCTGCGCGGGCTTGCGGCGTACCGACGACCGCCGGTTCGCGCTCGGCGTGCTCAACGCGGCGCTCGGCGGCGGCATGTCCTCGCGGCTGTTCCAGGAGGTCCGGGAGAAGCGCGGCCTGGCCTACTCGGTGTACAGCTTCACCACCCAGCACGCGGACAGCGGGATCTGGGGCATCTACGCGGGCTGCCTGCCGTCCAAGGCCGACGAGGTGCTGTCCATCTGCCGCGACGAGGTGGCCAAGGTGGTGGCGCATGGTCTGACTGATGCCGAGCTGGACCGGGGCAAGGGGCAGCTGCGCGGCTCGATGGTGCTCGGCCTGGAGGACCCGTCCTCCAGGATGAGCCGGCTGGGCAAGTCCGAGCTGGTCTACCCGCGGCTGGAGCCGGTGGACGAGATCCTGGCCGCGATCGAGTCGGTCAGCCACGACGATGTGCGGGCGGTGGCCGGCCAGATCCTGGCCCAGCCTCAGGTGCTGGCCGTGGTCGGGCCCTACGACGACAGTGCGGCGTTCGCGGACGTGCTCGGGTAGCTGAGCGCGATGATCAAGGTCGGAGTGCTCGGCGCGCGGGGCCGGATGGGCACCGCGGTGCGGACGGCCGTGACGGCCACGGACGACCTTGAGGTCGGCGCCGCGGTGGACGCGGGTGACCCGCGGGAGGACCTGACCAGCTGTGCGGTGGTGGTCAACTTCACCCACCCCGGCGTGGTCCTGGACAACCTGCACTGGTGCATCAGCCATGGGCTGGACACCGTGGTCGGCACGTCCGGCTTCGACGAGGCCCGGCTGGATCAGGTGCGCGGCTGGCTGGCGGCGGCGCCTACCGTGCGGGTGCTGATCGCGGCCAACTTCTCGGTCGGCGCGGTGCTGATGATGCGGTTCGCCGCGCAGGCGGCCCGGTTCTTCGAGTCCGCCGAAGTCATCGAGCTGCACCACGCGGGCAAGATGGACGCCCCATCCGGCACCGCGGCCCGGACCGCGGCGCTGATCGCCGCGGCCCGGGGTGAGGCGGGGCTGGGCGCGCCGCCGGACGCCACCGTCACCGCGGCCGATGGGGCCAGGGGAGCGGTGCTGGACGACGTGCACGTGCACTCGGTCCGGCTGGCCGGCCTGGTCGCGCACCAGGAGGTGCTGCTGGGCGGGCACGGTGAGACGCTGACCATCCGGCACGACTCGCTGGACCGGGCCTCGTTCATGCCCGGCGTCCTGCTCGCGGTGCGCCAGCTAGGCTCGCTGCCGGAGGGGCTCACCTCCGGCCTGGAACCCCTGCTCGGGCTGGGCTGACCAGCCGGGTTGTCGGCGGCCGCGGGTATCGTCAATCCCATGTGCCGCAGCATCAAGACCCTGCGCCCGCCGTACGCCGAACAGGTCACTGCCCAGGACGTCGAGGCGGCGGCGCGGCAGTATGTGAAGAAGATCAGCGGGTTCCAGCGCCCGGCCAAGCACAACGCGGAGGCCTTCGAGCAGGCCGTGCAGGACGTGGCCAAGGCCACGTCGGTGCTGCTGTCCCGGCTTGAGATACGGTAAAGGTGCGGGGCAGGACAGCTAAAACAGGCGCGGCCACCGGGGGTGGACATGCTCAGATTCATTCTGAACATCATCTGGCTGGTGCTCTGCGGGTTCTGGATGGCCATCGCGTACGCGATCGCCGGGATCATCTGTTTTGTGCTGTTCTTCCTGGTGGTCACGATCCCGTTCGGCATCGCGGCGTTCCGCATCGCGGGTTACGTGCTGTGGCCATTCGGCCGGTCGATCGACCGCCGGGCGGGGGCCGGTGTCGCCTCACTGATCGGCAACATCATCTGGATCATCCTGCTCGGCTGGGAGCTGGCCCTCGGGCATCTGATCACCGGCATAGCGCTGTGCATCACCATCATCGGCATCCCGCTCGGCCTGGCCAACTTCAAGATCATCCCCATCTCGCTGGTGCCGCTCGGCGTCCGCGTCGTGCCGTCTGACCAGCTCTATCCGGGCTACCGCTGACCTGCCCTGCCGATGCTGAGGCATTCGACCGGGTCGTTATCGCGGGCTACGGTTCACCCATGGTGGGGGCGTGCGTGATGTCCAGCGAGTTCGGCGGGGTCAGGTCCACGCCGTCCGGGTCGTTCAGGTAGCCAGGCGCGGTGCCTGGCACGCCCTTGTGCCCGTACTGCCAGACGATCCGGTTGGTCACCGGGTCGATCACGACGACCCGGTCGTTGAAGTCGTCGTTGACCAGGATGTCCCCGTTGGGCAGCGGCAGGCCCAGCGACGGGTGGTTGAGCCCGCCGAACCGCCATAGCCGCTGCCCGGCCGCGGTGAACTCCACCACCTGGCCGGCGGTTGAGTAGTCCACCGTGAGGTACCGGCCGGGATAGATCTCGTTGCTGTCCGAGGGGTAGGCGACGCCCGGCGGGTTGGCCGACCAGGACACGTGACCGGACAGGCTCAGCGCGTTCACCCAGTCCCCGTTGATCTCGGTGACCAGGTATTTGCCGTTCGTCATCGGGAACGCGCCGTTCGGGCTGCCCCAGGTGGCCGGCGGCCTGTGCCAGCAGCCGTAGCCGGGCTGGCCGATGACCCGCTGCGGGTGATGCGCCGGCGGCCTGATCAGCAGCACCCGGCAGTTCTTGATATCCGCGGTGATCAGGCTGCCGCTGGGCAGCATCATCGCGTCATCGGGGTTGGATACGTGGCCGGCGCTGGACCCGGGGTGCCACGGCACGCCGTAGCGGTAGACGATCCGGCGGCTGGCGATGTCGATCACGCTGATGATCGAGGCGTCCTCTTCGGTCGCCACGATCTGCTTCCCGTCCGGGGTGAAGAACGCGTCGTCCGGCACCGGGAACGTCTGCTTCTTGGCCAGATCGCCCGGCTGCGGGAACTGCCACCGGATCCGGCCCTGCGGGTCCACGATGAGCAGCCGGTTGTTCTTGTGGTCGGCGATCAGCACGTCACCGGGCAGCGCCGCCGGGTCCGAGCCGGGCGCCAGGCGGCTACTGCTGAGCGGCCGCCCCAGCCACGGTTCGCTGGCCAGTTGTGTGCTGGCCGCCTGTGTGCTGGCTCGCTGCGCTCCGGCGCTCGGCGCGTCCGGCGGGTCCGGGGCCAGCTGGATCCGGGTGACCGTGGGCACCGGGCGGACGCCGTCGTTCCCGCCGATCAGGTACGCGGTGCCGCCGGTCACCGCCGCCGCGGCACCGGTCACCGGCACCGGCAACTGCCCGGCCACGGTGACCGCCGCGCCTGGATGATAGCTGAGCAGCTGCCCGCTGACCGCGGTGGCCGGGACCCGGCCAGGCTGGCTCACCTGGCCACCCGCGATGAACACCGTCCCGCCCAGGGTGACGGCGGCCGCCCCGGTCACCGGGTGCGGCAGGTGGCCGGCCATGGTGGCTCGCGCCGCGGCGTGCTGGCTGGTGCCGGGCACGGTGACCCGCTGGATGTCGCCGACCGGCCCGGTGGCGGCCTGCCCGCCGAACACCCAGATCTGGTCACCCAGGGCGGCCACCGCCGGGTCCCGCACCGGCACCGGCAGCCGGGCCACGGTGCGGAAGTGACGGCCGTCGGTGCTGGCCAGCACGTCGCCCGCCGGGCCCGCCGCGGTGCCGCCGCCGAGCAGGTACACGGTGCCGCCGATGGTCACCGCGGCCAGCCCGGACCGGGCCGCGGGCAGCCGCCCGGCCACGGTGGCCGCGCCGCCCCGGCTGCCAAGCTGCTGCACGGTGGCCACTGCTGCCGCGGCCGGCTGCCCGGCGGTCTGCTGCCCCGCGGCCACGGTGGGCTGGCCCCCGCCCCCGAACAGGAAGTCCCGGCCGTTCAGGACGGCCCCGGCCGCGCCGGGGGTGGCCGCGGTCAGCCGGCCCGCCGGGTTCGTGCTGCCGGTCACCGGGTTGAGCCGGAGGATGCTGGCGGTGGCTTTGGACTGCTGGGTGAGCCCGCCGAGCAGGAGCAGATCCGGCCCATCTGGCAGCACGGCTTCCCGGGCCACCCCGGACGGCAGCTGGTACGGCGCCGGGACGACCCGCACGGTAGCCGCCTCCGCGACCGGCCGGGCCGCCGCCCGGGCCTGACCCGGCCTGGCAGAGTCCGTGACGCTGGCCGGCCGCCCAGATGCCGAGCACGCGGCCACCAGCAGCGCCCCGCTGACCCCGGCCGCGATGAGCCAGATCCGCGCGCTGCCCCGCCACCTGACCCGGCGCGACACGGCATCAACCCCTTGTCCCAGACTCTCACTCTGGCCAGTAGAGACGCCGGCCGCCGTCCGGCTGTTACTCCCCGCGGCCCAGCCTGACACTCATCACCTACCGCGCGTGTCTGGTCGCGAAATGTGAGCGCCAACTAATACCGTCAACCTCACCGGTCACATCGATCATGGACTCCGCTTCTTTCACGCGAACGGTGCGCTTAGCCGGGTGATTTGCCCGGTTTGTCCGCACCAACCACGTGAAAAGTCGTGCCGGGTGGCTCGGCCGGGGCGGGACGGGACGCTAGGCGGTTTCGGTGCCGGCAGCGGATTCCAGGCCGAGTTCGGTGACCGAGGTGTCCCGCATCTTGAACTTCTGCACTTTGCCGGTGACCGTCATCGGGAAGTCGGCGGTGATCCGCAGGTACCGGGGGATCTTGAAGTGCGCGATCTGGCCGGTGCAGAACTCGCGCAGCTCCTGCTCGGTGAGGTGGTGGCCGGGCCGGAGCTTGACCCAGGCGCAGATCTCCTCGCCGTACCTGGCGTCCGGCACCCCGATCACCTGGACGTCCTCGATGGCCGGGTGGCTGTACAGGAACTCCTCGATCTCCCGCGGGTAGACGTTCTCCCCGCCGCGGATGATCATGTCCTTGATCCGGCCGACAATGTTCAGGTAGCCGGCCTCGTCCATCACGGCCAGGTCGCCGGTGTGCATCCAGCGCGCCTGGTCGATCGCAGCAGTGGTCTGCTCCGGGTCGTCCCAGTAGCCGAGCATCACCGAGTAGCCGCGGGTGCACATCTCGCCGGTGGCGCCGCGCCGCACGGTCAGCCCGGTCTCCGGGTCCACGATCTTCACCTCGACGTACGGGTGCACCCGGCCCACCGTGGACACCCGGCGCTCCATGTCGTCGTCGGCCCGGGTCTGCGCGGACACCGGGGACGTCTCGGTCATCCCGTAGCAGATCGTCACCTCGGACATGTGCATCTCACTGACCACCCGCTTCATCACCTCGACCGGGCACGGCGAGCCCGCCATGATGCCGGTGCGCAGCGAGGACAGGTCGTAGGACGCGAAGTCGGGCAGCGCCAGCTCGGCGATGAACATGGTGGGCACCCCGTACAGCGAGGTGCACCGCTCCGCGGCCACCGCCCGCAGCGTGGCCGCCGGCTCGAAGCCGGCCGCCGGGATGATGATGGCCGCGCCGTGCGTGGTGCAGGCCAGGTTGCCGAGCACCATGCCGAAGCAGTGGTAGAACGGCACCGGGATGCAGACCCGGTCCTGCTCGGTGTATCCGCAGCCCTCGCCGATGAAGTAGCCGTTGTTCAGAATGTTGTGGTGGGACAGCGTGGCGCCCTTGGGGAAGCCGGTGGTGCCGCTGGTGTACTGGATGTTGATCGGGTCGTCGAACGACAGCATCGCCTGCCGCTCGGCCAACTGGTCCCCGCCGCCCGCGATCGGCATCCGGCCGACCACGAACAGCTCGTCCCAGTCGGCCGAGCCCAGGTAGATGACCCGCTGCAGGCCGGGCAGGCCGCCGCGGACCTCCTCGATCATGGCCCGGTAGTTGCTGGTCTTGAACGACTCCGCGCTGACCAGCAGCCGGACCCCGGACTGGCGCAGCGCGTAGTTCAGCTCGTGGCTGCGGTAGGCCGGGTTGATGTTGACCAGGATGATGCCCGCCTTGGCCGTGGCGTACTGCAGCAGCACCCATTCGGCGCAGTTCGGCGCCCAGATGCCAACCCGGTCGCCGGCCTTGATGCCGGCCGCGATCAGCCCCCGGGCCAGCGTGCCGGTGTCCGCGTCGAGCTGGGCATAGGTCCAGCGCCGGCCAGCCGGCACATCCACCACGGCGTCCCGGTCGCCGAACGCGGCTGCGGTCCGGGTCAGGTTGGCCCCGATCGTCTCGCCGAGCAGGGTCTGCTCCGCGGTTCCGTGGCTGTAGGACAGCTGGGCTGGCTCGGTCATGGCACCCCTCCGACGTTGATGGCTCCATAATTCCTGTTCAGGCCCCCGGATGTGAATGGCGGGGGCACCGTCCGCTGACCTCGCCGGTCATTGACCGGCCCCGGCGGCTCGGCTGGGATTGGACACGGCCGATCTGAAGGGAGTCCAGCGTGGCCGATGAGCTGTCTTTGTACGAGGCGTTGCTCGAGGGGCCGGGCAGCAGCCAGCTCGCGCGGCTGCTGGAAGGCATCATCACGGCACAGGTCACATCGGTGCTGGCCCGGCTGGGCGTGCCGGATCAGCTGGCCGGCGGCCCGCTGACCGCCGCCGAGCTGGCCCCGCGGGTGGGCGCGGCGCCGGATGCACTGCACCGGCTGCTGGCCGCCGCGTCGGCGTACGGGCTGGTCAGCCAGGACGCGGCAGGCGGGTACTCGCTCACCGGAGCCGGCCGGATGCTCCGCTCGGATGTGCCGGGCTCGGCGCGGGCCCTGGCGATCGGCTTCCTCGGCCCGCCGATGTGGGAGACCTTCGGGCGGCTGACGGACGTGGTGCGGAATCCGGAACCAGTGAATCCGGCCGTGCCGGGCGGGGTCTATGGGTACTACGCCGAGCATCCTGAGCAGGCGGTGTGGTTCGCCCGGGCGATGGGCCGGTTCACGGCGGTCCTGGTGTCCCAGCTGGCCAAGGCTGACTTCCGGCCGCTGACGGCCGGCCGGATCGTCGATGTGGGCGGCAGCCGGGGCACGCTCCTCGCCTACTTGCTGCAGGCGGTGCCGACGGCGAGCGGCGTGCTGCTGGACCGGGCCGAAGCGCTCGCCGAGGCGCCTGGCTATCTGTCCAGCGCCGGGGTAGCCGACCGCACCGAACTGGTGGCCGGCGACTTCCTGCGCGAGGTTCCGGCCGGTGACCTGCACGTACTCAGCCATGTGCTGCACAACTGGGACGACGAGCATGTGCGCGCCATCGCCGGCCACTGCGCCCGGGCCAGCCATCCCGGGGGTGAGCTGATGATCATCGAGTACGTGCTGCCTGACGACCCGGCGCCGTCTCTGGCCCACCTGATGGACCTGATCATGATGGTGGTGCTGGGCGGCCGGGAACGGACCCGGGCCGAGTTCGAGGCGCTGGTCGGCCAGGTTGGCTACACGCTGGTCCGGGACACCCCGCTCGCCGAGGTGCTGCCCTGGCGGATCCTCGAATTCGAGCGCACCTGAGCGGAGGGTGCCCACCGTGGCAGCACGCGCGAGCCATCATCGGCAACTGCGCCCGGGTCAGCCAGCCGGGCGCCGCGCTGATGGTGATCGACCAGCTGCTCCCGGACGGGCCGCAGCCGTCCGCGGCCCACCTGATGGACCTGATCATGATGCTGGCGGTCGGCGGCCGGGAGCGCACCCGGGCCGAGCACGAGGCACTGCTCGATGCGGCCGGTCATGACCTGGTCCGGGACACTCCCGTGACCGACGTGCTGCCGTGGCGGGTGCTCGAATTCGGGCAGCGCTAACGGCCGCGCGCCGGTGCGGCGGGACCGGGCGGGCACTGGCGTTCGGCAATGGTCGCGGTTGTCCGTCCGCAGCGTTACTGTCAGATAGAGGGCCGGGCGGTGGATGCGCAGCCCGTGCGCGCCGCTCCCGCCCCGGGAGCACTCATGGGCGCGTGGATTGTCTGGCTGGTCCTGGCCGCGGTGCTGGGCGTGGCCGAAGTGATGACCACGACCCTGGCGTTCGGGCTGATCGCGGCGGGTGCGGTGGTGGCCAGCATCACCGCGGCGCTGGGCGCCGGGTTGCCCATCCAGGTGGCCGCGTTCGCCGTGGCCACCGGCGCCGGGCTGGGCGTGGTGCGGCCGATCGCCGTGCGGCACATCAAGCAGCCACCACCGTTGCGCACCGGGGTATCCGCCCTGGTCGGCCGGTCCGCCAAGGTCATCGCGGAAGTCTCGGACGATGGCGGGCAGGTCCGGATCGGGGGCGAGCTGTGGTCGGCCCGCCCGTATGACGAGTCCCGGGTCATCCCCGTGGGCTCGACCGTCGAACGTCTTCGCCATCGAGGGCGCCACCGCACTCGTCCATCCCCGGGAGTAGCCATGGAACTGGCCGGGCTTATCATCGCGCTCGTCGCGGTCATCCTCGTGTTCGCCGTGGTCAGCAGGACCGTCCGGATCGTGCCGCAGGCAAGGGCCCGCAACGTCGAGCGGTTCGGCCGGTACCGCAAGACGCTGGAGCCGGGGATGAACTTCATCGTCCCCATCGTGGACCGGGTCAAGCCGCTGATCGACCTGCGGGAGCAGGTGGTGGCCTTTCGGGGGCAGCCGGTGATCACCGAGGACAACCTGGTGGTGAGCATCGACACGGTGCTGTTCTTCCAGGTCACCGATCCGCGGGCGGCTGACTACGAGATCGTCAACTACATCCAGGCCATCGAGCAGATCACCGCGACCATGCTGCGCAGCGTGATCGGCAACATGGACCTCGAGGAAACCCTGACCTCGCGCGACAAGATCAACACGATGCTGCGCAGCGTGCTTGACGACGCGTCGGGCAAATGGGGGCTCCGGGTCACCCGGGTGGAGATCAAGGCCATCGACCCACCGAAGAGCGTCATCGACGCGATGGAAAAGCAGATGCGGGCCGAGCGGGAAAAGCGCGCCGCGATCCTCACCGCCGAGGGTGTCCGGCAGTCGAAGATCCTGACCGCGGAGGGCGAGAAGCAGAGCCAGATCCTGCGCGCCGAGGGGGACCGTCAGGGGCAGATCCTGCGGGCCGAGGGCCAGTCACAGGCGATCGAGACCGTGTTCCGCGCGGTGCACGAGGGCGACGCGGACCCGAAGGTGCTGGCGTACCAGTACCTGCAGACGCTGCCGCAGCTGGCCCAGGCCGAGGGCAACACATTCTGGGTGATCCCGAGCGAGGTAACCACGGCGCTGAAGACGCTGAGCACGGCGTTCGGCCCGGCGGGCGGCAGCGCCGGGGATGGTGCGGCGCCAGACACTGCGGTAGAGGGCGCCGCGGCGGAGCCGCCCCCGGCGCTCGACCCGGCCCCCTCCGGCCCGGCCGCGGCGCCCAACGGGCCGGCTGCGGCGCCCAACGGGTCCGCTGCGGAACCGCGCACGACGGGCCAGCCCGGCTAGGGCTGGGTCACCCGGACGTAGTCCACCAGCAGGTCGGCCGGGAACCGGGTGCTGTCCGGCGGCCACCCCACCTGCCCGCCGACGGCCAGGTTGAGCAGCAGGAACATGCCGCCGTTGTGCGGTTCGCCCGGCCCGTAGACCCAGGCCCGCGACCCGCAGAAGCCCCGCCGCACGACCGGTCCGGCGTTTGCGGTAGCCGGCCTCAGCCGTGCGGCGGAACTTTCCCGGCCACCCGGGTGGATCCCCCGGCGCGGGTGATGCGGCGCCGGCCCGGGCGGGGCATTGTCGGCAGCAGGACGCCTAAGGAGACGCGACATGGCGATAGGACCTGTGCAGCTGATCGTCCTGGGGTTCAGTCACCCGGACTTCCACGGCGAGATCATCGCCGAGCTGGAGCGGCTGCGGGAGAGCGACACGGTGCGGGTCATCGACTCGCTGGCGGTCTACAAGGACGCGAACGGGGAGATCGAGGTCGAGCACCTCAGCAACCTGACCCAGGACGAGGCGATCGAGCTCGGCAGCAAGGTCGGCGCGCTGGTCGGGCTGGGCATCGAGGGCGAAGAGGGCGCGCTGGTGGGTGCCGAGGCCGGCGCCGAGGCGGCGGCGGATGGCGGCGTCAAGGTCTTCGACGACCAGGCGGAATGGGACGTCATCGAGGACATCCCGAACGACTCCGCGGCCGCGCTCGTCCTGCTGGAGCACCACTGGGCGGTGCCGCTGCGGGACGCCATCGCCCGGGCCGGCGGCTTCCGGATCAGCGACGGCTTCATCAGCCCGCTCGACCTGGTCGGGATCGGCCTGATGACCGGGGAGGAAGCCCGGGAACTGCACGCGATGGAAACGGCCGCGAACGCGAGCTGAAGGAGGACGGCATGTTCGGATCACGCCGAGTGGCCAGGCGCACGTCACGGCGCACCGCCCGCCGGGTCAGCCGCCGCCGCTTCTGACCAGCTGGCCGCGGGCGGCGGATGCCATCAAGGCTGCGGATCTCCAGCTGGGGGACGGTCCGTAAACTCGCCGGGTTGCGGAGCGGAGCGCCGGGTTGCGGGAGGGGAGCGCCGGGCGGCAGCGTAGAGCGGCCGGGCCGGCGGGTGGCGGGCCGGCCCGGCCGATCCCGGCGGGGCTCCGCGGAGGGAGTATGGCGCAGGGCACGGCGCTCCGCCGGGGCTTGGAGCCCGCGTGACCAGACGGCCGGGGACGCTGGCCACGCGGGGGCTTGCGGTGCTCCGGCGGCTCTGGGGGCGGGACTCGGGCGGCCGGGCTCCGGTTATCGTTGTCGCTACATTTCGTAAATGCATCATGCCGCCTGGTGACTAATTCCGGTAAGGGGCATGATGGGAGCAGAAGCGGAGCACTCTGGGGCACAGGCCGGGAGGGCACAGAGATGACCGCCGACTCCGACCGCCGCACGGTCGCTGCCCGGCTGGCAGCGGAACGGACCCGCCGCGGGTTAACCAAGCGGGAGCTGAGCCGCCGGCTCGCCTCCCAGGTCACCGAGCAATGCCCCAGCCTGGACACCCTGGTGTCGTACGTGAAGCGCTGGGAGGCCGGCAAGGTCAGCGTCAGCGACCGGTACCGGCACGCCTACTCGAAGGCGCTGGGCATCAGCCCGGCCGCCCTGTTCGGCCGGGTCGGCCTGCCGCCGCCCGCCGCGTCCCGGGGACCCGTGCCGTGCGGGACCCTGCTGGCGCTGGCCGCCGGCCTGGATGACCCACGGATGTGTGGTGGGGGCGACATGGAACGTCGCCGGATGCTGCTGGCCACCCTGGGCCTGGGCGCATGCGCTGCGTTAACCCCGCTGATCGACCTCGGGCTGACCAGCGAGCCGCGCGACCTGGCCGACTGGCAGGTGGCGGTGGCCGACCACCTGCACGCCATCCGCACCCGGCCGCCCGCCCAGGCCCGCGATGATCTGCTCGTCGATCTGCTCCGGCTGCGGCAGCAGCTGACCCGGGCCGGCCGGGACCGCACCGAGCTGCGCCGGGTACTGGCCGCGCTGGCCGCGCTGCACGGCGGGGTACTGACCCGGCTCGGCGAGCATGGCGCCGCGCTGCGCTGGTGGCGCACCGCCTGCCACGCCGCCGACGACGCGGCCGACCTGGAGCTGCGGCTGCTGGTCCGGGCCGAGTCCGCGGGCTTCGCGCTGTACGGGCAGCGCGACCCGGCCACCGTGCTGCGGCTGCTGGACGACGCCGAGCGCATCGCCGGCCGGTCCCGCTCGGTGTGGCGGGCCGACCTGAACAGCAGGCGGGCCAAGGCGCTGTCCTGCTCGGCCGGCATGACGAGGCCAAGGCCGCGGTGCACGTGCTGCTGGACACGGTGCCGGACGCTGCCCCGGGCAGCCCGATCCCGACGCTGTGGACGGCCGACCAGGCGCATTTCGCGGAGAGCTGGGTGCTGGCCGCGGCCGGCGATGAGGCCGGTACCAGCCGGGCCATCGACCTCGTGCTGTCCTACACCGGGGACTACCAGTACATCGCCAACGTCAACCTGCTCGGTGCGCTGTGCACGGTGGTCAGCGGCGGCACCGGCGCCGGCGCCCGGCGCGCCGCCGAGGTACTCGACGGCCTGCCGCCCGGCTACCGCAGCCAGATGATCACCGAGACCGGCCGCCGGGTGCTGGCCGCGGTCCCCCGGGCCGGCCAGCACAGCCGTCCGGTCCGCGAGCTGGCCGCGGTCATCGCGGCTACCGCGCCGCCCTCCGCTCAGCCGCAGGCTGAGCTCTGCTTGGCCGGCCGAGCTCAGAACCGGACCGCCAAGCCAACCGAAAGCAGGATGCCGAACGCCAGTTGCAGTCGGCCGGTTGCGCCGAGCGCGCCGATCAGCGCGGGACCGGCTGCGCCGGACCGGACCGCGCGGACCGGGATCACCGCGAGCGGCAGGGTGACCAGCGTGATCAGGGCCAGCGGCCGGGCCGCCACCATGGCCACCGCGGTGGCGAACGGGACCAGCGCGCACCCGGTGTACAGCGCGCGGGTGCGCGCGTCACCGAGCAGCACGGCCAGTGTGCGCTTGCCCGCCACCGTGTCCGACGGGATGTCCCGCAGGTTGTTGATCACCAGCAGCGCGCAGGCCAGCAGGCCGACCGGCAGCGCCGCCAGCACGCCCAGCCAGGGCAGCGAGCCCATCTCGACATATGTAGTCCCGGCCACCGCGGCCAGCCCGAAGAATACGAACACCGCGATCTCGCCGAAGCCGTGGTATCCGTACGGGTACCGGCCGCCGGTGTAGAACCAGGCCGCGGCCACGGCGGCCGCGCCGAGCAGGATCAGCCACCAGGATGTCACCGCGGCCAGCACGGCACCGGCCACGCAGGCCACCGCGAAGCAGGCCAGCGCGGCCGACTTGACCTGGCGCGGCGCGGCGATCCCGGCGGCCACCAGCCGGACCGGGCCGACCCGGCGTTCGTCGGTGCCGCGCACGCCGTCGCTGTAGTCGTTGGCGTAGTTCACCCCGACCTGCAGGGCCAGCGCGACGATCAGCGCCAGCACGCCGCGCCAGAGCGAGAAAAGCCCGTAGCCGAACGCCACTCCCGAGCCGACCACGACGGGCACGACGGCCGCGGGCAGGGTGCGCGGGCGCGCACCACTGACCCAATCGCGTACCGCGGCCACTACCGTTCGAGCTTGCTGATGTCCCGGACCGCTCCGGTCGAGGCCGAGGTAGCCAGCGCCGCGTAAACCCGCAGCGCCTCGCTCACCGGGCGGTCCCGGTCCGCGGCCCGGTAGCTGCCCAGCGCGGCCAGGATCTGGTCCCGCCGGGCGCGCAGTTCGGCCTCCGGGACGGCCAGTTCCAGTGAGCGGGCCGGGATGTCGATCTCGATCTGGTCGCCGTCCTGGACCAGCGCGATTGCCCCGCCGGCCGCCGCCTCCGGGGCGACGTGGCAGATGGACAGCCCGGACGTGCCGCCGGAGAACCGGCCGTCGGTGATCAGCGCGCAGGCCCGGCCCAGGCCCTTGCCCTTGAGGAAGCTGGTCGGGTACAGCATCTCCTGCATGCCCGGCCCGCCGCTCGGTCCCTCGTACCTGATGACCACCACATCACCGGCCTCGACCCGGCCACCCAGGATGCCCTCGACCGCGGCTTCCTGGCTCTCGAACACCTTGGCCGGCCCGGTGAACCGCCATAGTTCCTCGGGCACGCCGGCCGTCTTGACGATGGCACCCTCCGGGGCCAGGTTGCCGTACAGCACGGCCAGCCCGCCGTCCTGGGTGTAGGCGTGCGGCTGGTCCCGGATGCAGCCGGCCTCCCGGTCCAGGTCCAGGGTGGTCCACCGGGACGCCTGCGAGAACGGCCGGGTGGTGCGCACCCCGCCGGGTGCGGCGTGGAACAGCTCGGCCGCCTCCTCGCTGGCGGTTGGCGAACGCAGGTCCCAGGTGTCCAGGAACTCGCGCAGCGAGCCGCTGTGCACCGAGTGCACCTGCGGGTTGAGCAGGCCGGCCCGGTCCAGCTCGCCCAGGATGGCCGGGATGCCGCCGGCCCGGTGCACGTCCTCGACGTGGTAGCGGTCGCTGCTCGGCGCGACCTTGCACAGGCAGGGCACCCGGCGGGACAGCTCGTCGATCTCCTTGAGCCCGAAGCCGACCCGCGCTTCGTGCGCCGCGGCCAGCAGGTGCAGGATCGTGTTCGTTGACCCGCCCATGGCCACGTCCAGCGCCATCGCGTTCTCGAACGCGTCCCGGGTGGCGATGGACCGGGGCAGCACCGACTCGTCGCCGTCCTGGTAGTACCGCTGCGCCAGCTCGACGGCCAGCGCGCCCGCCTTCTCGAACAGCTCGCGCCGCGCGGTGTGCGTGGCCAGCGTGGTGCCGTTGCCGGGCAGCGCCAGCCCGATCGCCTCGGTCAGGCAGTTCATCGAGTTGGCGGTGAACATCCCGGAGCACGACCCGCAGGTGGGGCAGGCGTTCTCTTCCATCAGCGCGAGCTGCTCGTCGGACACGCTCGGGTCGGCCGACGCGATCATCGGGTTGATCAGGTCCAGCTTCTCCGGGTCGCCGGACTCGGTCACCTCGCCGGGGCGGATCCGGCCGGCCTCCATCGGGCCGCCGGACACGAACACGGTGGGGATGTTCAGCCGCAGCGCCGCCATCAGCATGCCGGGGGTGATCTTGTCACAGTTGGACACGCAGACCAGCGCGTCGGCGCAGTGCGCGTTGACCATGTACTCGACCGAGTCGGCGATCAGCTCGCGGCTGGGCAGCGAGTAGAGCATGCCGCCGTGCCCCATCGCGATGCCGTCGTCCACCGCGATCGTGTTGAACTCGCGCGGCACCGCCCCGGCCTGCTTGACCGCGGCCGCCACCACCTGGCCGACTTCGCGCAGGTGCACGTGCCCCGGGACGAACTCGGTGAAGCTGTTGGCCACGGCCACGATCGGCTTGCCGATGTCCTCCCGGGCTACCCCGGTGGCCCGCAGCAGGGCGCGCGCCCCGGCCATGTTCCTGCCGTGGGTGACCGTCCGGGACCGAAGCGGTGGCATGACCTGCTCCCCTCAAGGGTGTATAGGTGCTCCAGCGTACCGGCGCCAGGCGTGTCCCGGTCTTCAGATCGTGATCATGGGATAACTGCCGCTAGGACGGCACCAAACCCATGATCACGTTCCAGCTCCCGCGGAACAGGCGGCGCTCCGCCAACCCGGGCTGGGCCGGACTGCCTGGCGAGGGCGCCGGGCCGATGGGAAGCTTCACATGCCTCAGCAGTCTCACCGGTCACAGGCCAGTTGTTGATTGTTGGAATTAGGTACCCGTGAGGGTGCGTAATTCCAACATCAACAACTCGCGGGACGGTGCGGGCGCGGCGGTTAGCGGCGGGGGAGGGCGCGCTCGGCGGCGGCCGCGATGCGCTGCACGTCCGGCCGCTCCAGCCGCTGGGCCCGGTTGGCCCGGGCCTGGGCCCGCAGGTACCGGCGCAGCCGTCGGCCGCTGAACACGTTGACCCCGCTGATCCGGGCCACCGTCCACGGCACGGTCGGCCCGTAGATCACCATGGCCGGCCGGACCTGCACCGTGCGGCCCAGGTCCGCGCTGATCAGCCGGGCCGCCTCAGTCGCTTCCAGCTGCGCGTGCTTGAGCCGCCCGGTCCGGCTGTACGGGCCGTGGAACAACTGGCCGCCCTGGGTGGCCCGCACCGGCAGCCGCCGGTCCCAGCGTTCCGAGTTGACCGCGAACACCCCGGCCGGGCTGATCACCAGGTGGTCGATGATGCAGTTGCTGCCGGGCACGGCCCGGCTGTGCAGCGTCCGGTGGTTCGCGTGGGACAGCCGGCGCAGCCGCCGCCGGGTGCGCCGCTGCGCCGAGGTGACCCGGCCCGCGGCCGGGATCACCGCGGTGGTCCGCGACCGGTGCACGGTGTCCAGGATGGCCAGCACCACCGCCGCGGTCAGCCCGAACCGCCAGTCGAGCAGCACGCCGGTCACCGTGCCCGCGGCGGCGGCCAGCACCACCCGGCGGATCCAGATCGGCATTCGTGGGTCGGCCATCAGGCTGGCCAGCGCGGTCCTGGGGCGGGGCATCTGGTCGGTGGCGGGCCGGTCGCCAGCCGCGCCAGCCGGGCCCGGGACGACCAGGCCAGCCACATCCAGCGGACCGGCGGTGTCCCGTGGGCCGGCCGCGCCCCGTGGGCCGGCCGCGCCCAGTGGCTCGGCTGGGCCCATGGGGCCGGGCGGGGACGGCTCATCCACGGTACCGAGCGTAACCGAAGCAGTGCGTGGCGGCTCGGAAACAAGGCGTGACACGCAGGTAGCGGGCGGGGTGGCCGCTTCTGGACCGCTGCGGCCATCCCGGCTACGGTGCGGATCGTGACCGAGATTCATGATCTCACCCTGGCCGAACTGGCCACCGCGATCCGCCGCCGTGAGCTGTCTCCCGTGCAGATCACCGCGCACTACCTGGACCGGATAGACCGGCTGAACGCCACCGTCGGGGCGTTCTTCACCATCACCGCGGAACTGGCCAGCGAGCAGGCGGCCGCGGCCGAGAAGGCAGTGGCCCGGACTGATGACCCGGCCGCGCTGCCCCTGCTGACCGGCGTGCCCATCCCGATCAAGGACCTGAACATGGTGGCCGGGGTGCGGCAGACGCTCGGCTCGGCCGTGTACGCCGACAATGTTCCGGACATGGACGACCACGTCTCGGCGGCGCTCCGGGCGGCCGGGTCGGTGCTCACCGGCAAGACGGCCACCCCGGAGTTCGGCCTGCCCTGCTACACCGAGACCGAGGTCGGGCCGCCCGCCCGGACCCCATGGGACCTGAACCGGTCGGCGGGCGGGTCGAGCGGCGGCGCGGCCGCGGCGGTCGCGGCCGGCCTGGCCCCGGCCGCCCAGGGCAGCGACGGCGGCGGCTCGATCCGGATCCCGGCCAGCGTCTGCGGCCTGTTCGGGATCAAGCCGACCCGCGGCCGGATCTCCGGCGCGCCGCTGGTGCCGGACCTGTTCGGGCTGGGCACCGACGGCCCGATCGCCCGCACCGTGGCCGACGCGGCGCTGCTGCTCGACGTGATGACCGGCAACCAGCCGGGGGACATGTACACCCTGCCGCCGCTGCCGCCCGGGGAGACCTTCCTGGGTTACGCGTCCCGGCCGCCGGGCCGGCTGCGGATCGGCCGGACGATGCGCCACCCGATCGGGGACGGCACGGTGCACCCGGACTGTGCCGCCGCCTACCAGGACGCCAGCGAACTGCTGGCCAGCCTGGGTCATGAGGTGGTGGAGCTGGACTCGCCGTTCGGCCCGGACCTGGTGCCGCCGTTCGAGGCGCTGTGGTACGCGCACGCCACGCTGGCCCCGGTAGGCCCGGACCAGGAGCAGCAACTCCGGCCGTTCACCCAGTACATGCGTGAACGGGGCCGCGAGGTGAACGCCGAGCAGCTCATCCAGGCCCAGGGCTACCTGCAGTTCATGGTGCGGGCCGCGATGGCCGTGCTGAACGGCTTCGACGCCGTGCTGACCCCGACGCTGGCCGCGCCGCCGGTCCCGGTCGGCTACTTCGAGGAGGTCCCACCGGCGGAGAACTTCGAGCGGCAGAAGCGGTTCGCCCCGTTCGCGGCCACCTTCAACGTGTCCGGGCAGCCAGCGGTGAACGTGCCGCTGTACTGGAACCCGGCCGGGCTGCCGATCGGTGTCATGCTGGCCGGCCGGATGGGCGCGGAGGGCACGCTGATCTCGCTGTCCGCTCAGCTCGAGTCGGCCCGGCCATGGAAGGACCGTCACCCACCGCTGTGGTAGCCAGCCAGAATGGTGACATGACGCTGCCGCGCTCATGGTCCAGGCTGGCCTGGCGGGTGATCCGGGTGCTGATCCCGCTGCTGGTGTCCGCCGTGCTGCTCGGCGTGCTGGCCTTCGGCTACGGCCCGGTCCCGCCGCTGGGCCCGGCCCTCGACCCCGGCCGTGGCGTGTGGACCGCGGCGTCCGGCGCGGCGCTGCCCACGTCCGGCACGCTGGCCCTGCCCGGCCTGGCCCACCCGGTCCAGGTGTCGTTCACCAGCCACGGTGTGCCCTCGGTCCGCGCCACCGGCCAGCACGACCTGTTCCTGGCCCTGGGCTACCTGCACGCCAAGTTCCGGCTGGCCGAGATGGATCTGGAACGCCGGCTCGGCGAGGGCCGGCTGGCCCAGCTCGCGGGCCCATCCGCGGTGGCCTCGGACAAGTTCGAACTGCGGCTCGGCCTGCTCCGCACCGCACAGCAGGAATGGGCCCAGATGCCCAAGTCCAGCCAGGTCGCGCAGGCCCTCATCGCGTACTCGCGCGGGGTGAACGACTACCTCGCGCAGACCCGGCGGGACCGGCAGTGGCCCGCCCTGTTCTCGCTGGCCGGCGTGTACCCAGGCAACTGGGCGCCGGTGGACACCCTGGTCATCCAGGGCGATCTCACCCAGGAGCTGGACTTCACCAGCGCGCCGCTGGACTACGCGCTGCTGGACCGCACCCTGGGCACGGCCCGGACCATGACCTGGTTTCCCATTCTGCCGCCGAACCAGCAGCACCCCTACGATCCCGGCCCGTACCGCAAGGCCGGCCTGGCCCCGATCGCCGGCCAGGCCGCGCTGACCGCCACCCGCACCCAGGCCGCGGCTGCGCAGCGCATTCCGCGGGCCGAGGCGACCGCCGCGGCCGCGCTGCTGAAACAGCTAGCGGCGCTGCCCGCGGGCCAGCTGCACACCAGCGGCCCGGACAGCAACGCGTGGGCGGCCAACGGCCCGCTGGTGGCCGGCCACCACGCCATGCTGGCCGGCGACCCGCACCTGCCGCAGACCATCCCGTCGGTCTGGTACCAGGTAGCGCTGGCCGCCCCCGGTTACTCGGTCAGCGGGGTCAGCGTCCCCGGCCTGCCCGGCGTGCTGCTCGGGCACAACCAGCACATCGCCTGGTCGCTGACCGACACGCAGGACCAGGCCGTTCTGTTCTACACCGAGCGGACCAGCAAGAGCCGCCCCGGCCAGTACTTCTGGGACGGTGCCTGGCGCCGGATGCGCCAGCTGCACTACACGATCCCGGTCCGCGGCGGCGGCACGGTCAGGCTTACCGTGGGCATCACCGTGCACGGGCCGATCATGACCAGGGCCGGGCAGACCACCGCGGTGGACTGGATGGGCCGTTTCCCGTCCCCTGACCTGGCCGTGCTGCTGCGCATTAACCAGGCCAGCGACTGGGCCCAGTTCCACGCCGCGCTGGCCGGCTGGCACGCCCCCACGCAGAACTTCGTCTACGCCGACGACCGCGGCAACATCGGCGCGATCTCGGCCGGCTACTACCCGATCGTGCGGCACGGCGACCCCTGGCTGCCGATGCCCGGCACCGGGGCCGACGACGTGGCCGGGGTCATCCCGTACTCGGCCGTGCCCCAGGTCTACGACCCACCCGATCATGTGGTGGCCACCGCCAACCAGCGCCCGGTCGGCAGCTCCTACCCGTACTACATCGGTACCACCGCGAACTTCTTCGACCCCGGCTACCGGGCCGGCCAGATCTACGCCTCTCTCCAGCACCAGCGCGGCATGACGCCGGCCAGCTTCGCCGCCGTGCAGGGCAGCGTCACCGACCCGCTGGCGCTGCGCATGGTGCCCAGACTGCTGGCCGCGCTCCGCAGTGCTGCTCACCACGGGGCTGCTGACCACGGCGCCAAGCTGACCGTCCCAGAGCAGCAAGCCATGCATTTGCTGAACGCCTGGACCGGGTCGATGTCGGCCGGCTCAGCCGCGGCCGCCGTGTGGTGGACGTTCTGGACCGACTACCTGGACGCGGTGTTCCAGCCGTGGTGGAACCGGGCCGCCGTGCCGGTGCACAGGGACCGGCCCGGCCTGCGGGTGTCGCCGGTAGACCAGTTCAGCCTGGACGAAGTGCTCGAGCAGTGGACGCTGGCCGACCCGCGCAACCCCACGTTCACCGCCCCGGGCGGGCACCGGCGCACCGCGCCGGAGGTGATGCGGACCGCGTTCGGCACCGCGGTCGCCCACCTGGCCAAGACACTCGGCGGCGCCCCGGCCAGCTGGGCCTGGGACCGGCTGCACAGCCGGGAGTTCCCGTCGCTGACCCAGGCCGCCGCGCTGGGCTATGGGCCGCGCGGGTCCGGCGGCGACTCGTGGACGGTGGACGCCGCTTACGGCTACCCGGTGTCCCGGTCCGGGCCGAGCTGGCGGATGATCGTCCAGTGGACCGGGCGGGGCCGCTACACCGCGGAGGGAATCTACCCGGGCGGGCAAAGTGAGAACCCGGCCTCACCGTGGTACGAAGATCAAGTGGCTGACTGGTGGAACCTGCGCTACCTGCCCATGCCCTCGGCCGCCGGGACCACCCCCGGGGTGATCCGGTGGAAGCTGGTGCCCGGTGGCTGACCTGCGCCGCCTCGGCAAGCGCGGGGCTTACCGGCTGGGCCAGCTGGGCAGCCCGCCCACCGCGCCGGGCAGGCCGCCCAGCCCGCACTACCCCTCCTGGGTGCCCGGCCACCGCGGGCCGGTCTCGCTCTGGCTGCTCGGCTGCCTGGCCACGGTGGCGGTGCTGGCCGCCACGGCCGAGATCGGCTGGTGGTTCATGCCGTTCGTGGCCGGCCTGGCTGGCGGCGTCGCCAGCCATCTGGGCCGGTGGCGGCTGCGTGCCGCGCTGCTGGCCACCGTGGTGGTGGCCGCGCTGGGCTGGGCGGTGCCGCTGGGCTGGCAGGCCTGGCATACCGGGGCGGTCCGGGCCACCGCGCGGGTGGTGGCCGCGCTGGCCGGGCTGCCCGCGCATTCCTCGGTCGGCATCGCCGCCACCCTGCTGGTCGCGGTGCTCCAGGCGCTGGCTGGCCTGTGGCTGGGCCGCGCCCTGTTCCCCCGGCTGCCACACTCGGCCTAGGCCCTGATTCACTTTCTAGGTTGGGTCAAGCTTTGTTCGACCCGCTCCCGGTTGGCCCGATCATGGAGGGGTGACGAGCGAGGAAACCCGGCGCCGGGCCGCGGCCCACGGCGTTGCCACCAGCTACCGTGACTGGCACGGCCAGCAGGTCCAGGTGGCCGACGAAACGCTCGAAGCGATACTTCGCGCCCTGGAGGAGGGGGAGCCACGCGCGGGCGAGGCGGGGCGCGCCGCAGGCGTGTTCCCGCCGAGTCGGCGTTCGGCGCGCAGCGGCGATCGGGGGGATCCGGGGGGTCGTCCCCCCGGGCCAACACAGCGGGCTTGGGGCTTTTCGGTCCAGCTGTACTCGGTCCGGTCCAGGCAGTCGTGGGGGCACGGCGACCTGGGTGACCTGGCCGACCTGGCCACCTGGAGCGGCACCGACCTGGGCGCCGACTTCCTGCTGATCAACCCGCTGCACGCGGTCGAGCCGCTGCCCCCGCTGAGCGCGTCCCCGTACCTGCCGATGACCCGGCGCTTCACCAGCCCGCTGTACCTGCGGGTCGAGGACATCCCGGAGTACGGCACGCTGACGGCGGGGGACCGGGTGCGCATCGACTCGCTGGCCGCCCCGCTGCGCACCCGCAACGCGTCCAGCGAACTGCTCGACCGGGACGAGGTGTGGCGGGCCAAGCGGGCTGCGCTGGAGATCATTTACCGGCAGGCGCTGACCGCCTCCCGGCAGGCCCAGTTCGAGGCGTATCAGGCCAGCGAGGGACAGCCGCTGGCCGACTGGGGGCTCTGGTGCGCGCTGGCCGAGCGGCACGGCCCGGACTGGCGGGCCTGGCCGGAGCGGCTCCGCGACCCCGGGTCGGCCGAGGTAGCCGTGGAACGGGCCCGGCTGGCCGGCCGGGCCCGGTTTCACGCCTGGCTGCAGTGGCTGGTCGACGCCCAGCTGGCCAGCGCGCAGCAGGCGGCCCGCGCGGCCGGCATGCGCATCGGTGTGATCCGTGATCTCGCGGTCGGTTGCCACCCGGGCGGCGCGGACGCCTGGGCCTGGCAGGACGTGCTGGTCGCCGGGATGAGCGTGGGCGCGCCGCCGGATGAGTTCAACCAGCGTGGCCAGGACTGGAACCAGCCGCCCTGGCACCCGCAGCGGCTGGCCAGCCAGGGCTACGCGCCGCTGGCCGGGCTGATCGGTGCGGGCCTGCGGCATGCCGGCGGGCTCCGGGTGGATCACGTGATGGGCCTGCTCCGGCTGTGGTGGGTGCCCGCCGGGATGCGGCCGGACCAGGGCACTTACGTGCGCTACGACCATCAGGCCATGGTCGGCGTGCTGACCGGCCAGGCGGCTGCGGCCGGTGCGCTGGCCATCGGCGAGGACCTCGGCACGGTGGACCCGTGGATCCGCGAGTACCTGGCCGGCCAGGGGGTGCTTGGCACCGCGATGCTGTGGTTCGAGCGCGGGCCGGACGGCGCGCCGCTGCCGCCCGGCAAGTGGCGGCGCAGCTGCCTGGCCATGGTGGGCACGCACGACGTGCCGCCGGTGGCCGCGTTCGTCACCGGGGAGCAGGTCGAGTTGCGCTCCCGGCTCGGCCTGCTGACCCGCTCCTACCAGGCCGAGCGGGCCGGGGCGGAGCGGGCCGTGGCCGCCTGGCAGGACGCGCTGGCCGCCGAGGGCCTGCTCACCGCGGGCAGCAGGCCCAGCCCGGCTGAGTTC
The DNA here is from genome assembly GCA_963834705.1 of uncultured Actinomycetes bacterium. Lineage (GTDB taxonomy): Bacteria > Actinomycetota > Actinomycetes > Streptosporangiales > Streptosporangiaceae > RYN-230. The sequence goes on along the minus strand of CAWICV010000006.1, from coordinate 178,622 downwards.
ACCCGGGCCTGCTACGCGTTCCTGGCCCGTACCCCGGCCGTGCTGCTTGGGGTCTCGCTGGCCGACGCGGTGGGCGACCGGCGGCCGCAGAACATGCCCGGGACCACGACTGAGTACCCGAACTGGCGGATCCCGCTGTGCGACGGGGAGGGACGTGCCGTATCCCTCGACGACCTGGCCGACTCCCGGGACGTGCGCGCGGTATCCCGCGCCGTGGCTGATCGTCAGCCCGGCTGACGATCAGTACGCACTGACGATCAGCACAGGCTGACGATCAGTACGCACTGACGATCAGTACAGGCTGACGTCAGTCGGCCTGGCGGTCCACCTGCTGGCAGCGCAGTGCCCGGCACACGCTGTCCTGGCCCTCGCTGAGCAGGCGGCGCAGCGCCGCCGGCGGGTTGGCCCGGTCGATGTACTCGTCGGTCAGCCGTACCGTCTCCTCGCTGATCTGGGTCACCGGGTAGGCGTTGGTGGCGAAGTACTGCGCCATGTCGCTGCCCCAGGTCGCCCACACCTCGCCGACCGCCGCGAAGAACTTCTCCGCGTAGGGCGCAAGCAGCTCCGGGTGATCCGGGTCCTGGAACCCGACGACCGTGGCCCGGAACGTGGCCCCGGGCAGCGTGCCGCTGACGATCGCCTGCCAGGCGGCCTCCTTGGCCGCGGCGTCCGGGATGGCGGCCCGGCAGGTGGCGGCCCGCCGCTCGCCCGCGTCGGTCGGGTCCCGGTCCAGTTCCGCCTCGATCTCGGCCCGGCCCGCTGCGCCCTGGCTGACCAGCCGTTGCAGCAGCCGCCAGCGCAGCTCGGTGTCCACCTCCAGGCCGTCGATGTGGGCGGACCCGGCCAGCAGGCCGGCCAGCAGGGCCAGATCGCCCCGCTCGGTAGCCACGCCCGCGAACGCCTGCAGGTAGGCCAGCTGCCGGTCCGACCCGGGCTGGGCCTGCTCGGCCAGCCGGCGCAGCCCGGGGGCCATGAAGCCGCCGATCCCGCCGGGCCGCCAGGCCGGGTCGGTGAACCGGCGCGCCGCTGCCGAGGCCTGCCGGATCGTGGTCTGCAGCACCCCGATCTCGGTGATCGTGTCGGCGGCCTCGATGACCATGCCGATGTACCGGCGGGCGGCCAGCTCGGCGTCCCGGCACATGTCCCAGGCCGCGGCCCAGCACAGCGCGGCGGGCAGCGGCTCGGCGAACTCGCCCACCGAGCCGATCAGCGTGCCCAGCGAGTGCTCGTCCAGCCGGATCTTGGCGTAGGTGAGGTCATCGTCGTTGACCAGGACCAGGTCGGGCTGGCGCTCCCCGGCCAGCTCGGCCAGCACGGTGCGCTCGCCGGCGATGTCCACCTCCACCCGGCGCCGCCGGATCAGCCCGGCCTCGGTCTGGTCGTACAGGCCGATCGCGATCCGATGCGAGCGGAGCACCGGGTGCTCCGGTGGCGCGGTCTGCACCACCGCGAACTCGGTCATCCGGCCGTCGCTGTCCAGCACGAAGTCCGGCCGCAGCGTGTTCACCCCGGCGGTTTCCAGCCATTCCTTGGACCAGTCGGTCAGCTCCCGGCCGGAGGTCTCCTCCAGCGCGGCCAGCAGGTCGGTCAGCGTCGCGTCGCCCCAGGCGTGCTGGCCGAAGTAGCGCCGCACCCCGGCCAGGAACTGCTCCCGGCCGACGTAGGCGACCAGTTGCTTGAGCACCGACGCGCCCTTGGCGTAGGTGATGCCATCGAAGTTGACCTCGACCGCGGCGATGTCCGGGATGTCGGCCGCGATCGGGTGCGTGGACGGCAGCTGGTCCTGCTGGTAGGCCCAGGACTTCTGCAGCTGGCAGAAGGTGGTCCAGGCGTTGGCCCACCGGGTGGCGTCGGACTCGGCCAGCACGGACGCCCAGGTGGCGAACGACTCGTTCAGCCACAGGTCGTCCCACCAGCGCATGGTGACCAGGTCGCCGAACCACATGTGCGCCATCTCGTGCAGGATCGTCTCGGCGCGCATCTCCCGGGCGAAGTCGGTCACCCGGGACCGGAACACGTAGTCCTCGAGGAACGTGACGCAGCCCGCGTTCTCCATCGCGCCGGCCTTGAACTCGGGCACGAACACCTGGTCATACTTGCCGAACGCGTACCGGGTGCCGAACGCGGCATGGTAGAAGTCGAAGCCCTCGCGGGTCACCTGGAAGAGCTCGCCGGGGTCCAGATACCCGGCCAGCGACTGGCGGCAGTAGATGCCCAGCGGGATGCCGTCGTGCTCGCTGCGGACCTCGTGGTAGGGCCCGGCCACGATCGCGGTGATGTAGGTGGACATCAATGCCGACGGCGGAAAATGCCAGCGCCGGGCCAGACCAGCCGCCTCGCCGGGCACGTCGGGCGAAGTGTTGGACAGCACCAGCCAGCCCGCCGGGGCGAGCACCGAAAACTCGAATGTGGCCTTCAGGTCAGGTTGGTCGAAGCAGGCGTAGATCCGGTGCGCGTCGAACGTCTCCAGATCCGAGTACAGGTACACGCCTCCGTCGGAGGGGTCGGTGAACCGGTGCAGCCCCTCGCCGCTGCGTGAATAGGCGCAGTCGGCCACCACCCGCAACTCGTTCTCCGCGGCCAGCCCGGTCAGCTGGATCCGGTCGCCGTCGAACGCACTGACCGGCACCGGCGTGCCGTTGAGCACGATCTCGCGAACCGCGGGCGCGGTCAGCTCGATGAAGCTGGCCGCACCGGGGGTGGTGCAGCGGAACCGCACCACGGCGGCCGAGCCGAACGTTTCCGCGCCCCCGGTGAGATCGAGTTCCACCTGGTAGGAGAGCACTTCCAGCAGCTGCCGCCGGTCCCTGGCTTCGTCACGGGTGAGATTGTTCGCCACCTACCTGGCACCTTCCATGTTTGGGTGTCGCACCGTTTTTGCCGCACCGGGTTCGGCCGGTTTCGGCGGCCCGCGGGCCCGGACCGCTCCCGGGTCGGAATGCGGCCGGCCGTAGGCCAGTTGTCAGCAGGGGAGTCCGGCGCACCCCCGCGCGCCGCGCTCCCAGCGTGAGGTGAATCAGCCCCCCGAACTCATGAAGGAGCCTCATGACCGAGCAGGAGCTTACCCCGGTCGATTTCTGGTTTGATCCACTGTGCCCCTGGGCCTGGATTACGTCACGGTGGATGCTCGAAGTTCAGCAGGTCCGGCCGGTGCAGGTGCGCTGGCACGTGATGAGCCTGGCCGTGCTGAACGAGGGCAAAACCGACCTGTCGGAGCGCTATGCCGAGCTGATGAAGCAGGCCTGGGGCCCGGTACGGGTGGCCATTGCGGCCGAGCAGCGGTTCGGGCCCGAGGTGCTCGGCTCGCTGTACACCGCGCTCGGCACCCGCTTCCACCACGAGAAGCTGCCCCGGGACCGGGCCACCATCGAGTCGGCGCTGGCCGAGGCCGGGCTGCCCACCGACCTGGCCGACGCGATGGAGTCCACTGAGTACGACGAGACGCTCCGGGCCTCCCACGCCGATGGCATCGAGCGGGTCGGCTACGAGGTAGGCACGCCGATCCTGTCTATGAACGGCACGTCCATCTTCGGCCCGGTGGTCACGCCGATCCCGCGCGGCGAGGCCGCGGCCAAGCTGTGGGACGGGGTCAACCTGGTCACCCGGACCGACGGCTTCTTCGAGCTCAAGCGGAGCCGCACCCGCGACCCGATCTTCGACTAGCGCAGGGTTCCCAGGCTGGTCGGGCGCCCCGGACCGGGGTCTGACACACTGGCTTCCGTGCGCGTCTATCTGGGATCCGACCACGCTGGATTCGAACTGAAAGCGGCCCTGGTGGAGTGGCTGGAGTCCGCGGGACACCAGGCGGTGGACTGCGGCCCAGCCGCCTACCGGCCGCAGGACGACTATCCGGTCTATGTGATGCGCGCGGCCAGTTCGGTGGCCGCGGACCCGGACAGCCTGGGCATCGTGATCGGCGGATCTGGCAACGGTGAGGCGATCGCGGCCAACAAGATCCGTGGCATCCGGGCCGCGATCGCCTGGAGCACGGAGACCGCCCGGCTGGCCCGGCTGCACAACGACGCCAACGTGCTCAGCCTGGGCGCCCGGATGTACCCCATCCCGGACGCCGTCGGCTTCGCCCAGGTGTTCGTGGAGACCGCGTTCTCCGGCGAGGAACGGCACGCCCGCCGGCTGGAGATGATCGCCGAGTACGAGAAGACCGGCGAGCTTCCGTCCGACCCTAGCGACCCCTAGGGCCATCCACGGGACAGGCCCTAACGACCCCGGCGCCGGGACCGGTGCCGGCGGCTGCCTCCGCTCCGGGCCGCGCCCGGCTCAGCATTTTCCTTCTGAACGCCACTGCCCGCGACTGCCCGGCCCGCCGGTGCGGGGCCGCCAGGCGCCGGGATCGTGGCGGCCGGCCCGGTCTTGGCGGTGGGCCCGGCGGCCGGGCCGCGTGGGACACCACCCGCCGCTGCCCGGCTGGGCGACTCGGCGTCGGCGGCCTGCGCGGCCGCGTTGTGATGCGGCTGCGGCCGGGACACGTCCCTGGCCCGCATCGCCGAGCTGAGCGTGATCTTCATGCCAGCCATAGGGGGCTCCTTTTTAGAAGATCACCGGGCACCACGGCGCGGGATCCCAGGTCATTGCCGCGCTGAGGGCGTTCAATGTGCTGGCTCGCTGCTCGGTGACCTGGCCGGCCGCGGCCAGGGAGCCCAGCTTGGTGCTGCCCAGATAGGCCGCGCCCAGCGCGGTCACCGGCAGGATGACGTCAGCCGGGTCGGTGGTCCGCTCGCAGCTGGCCGTGCCGCCGGGGGAGCCGGCGGTCAGCCGCCACCGGCCCTGGTTCCACGGGCACCAGTCGTCGATGACCTCGATGACCACGTCCACCGGGCATGGGTAGCGGCGCAGGCTGAGTGCCCCGGGCACGTCCAAAACCCGGAACCACAGCCCGTCCGCTATCGCGGGGCGGGCCCGCCGCGGGTCGGCCAGCAGGTGCAGCAGCGGGTCGTCCTCCGGGCGCAGCCGGGCAATCACCTCGGTGACCAGGTCCCGGCTGAGCAGGTCGGCCCACAGCGCCGCGTTGGCCGCCGGGTCGGTCGCGGCCAGCTCGCGGATGTCGAGCCGGGCGTCGGCCAGGAACGAGTCGTCGTCCCAGCGCCCGGTCCCGTTGTACAGCGCGTAGCCGCGCGGGCCGGCCTCGTCCTCGGCCAGCAGGCAGCGCAGCGGGCTGGCCCCGTGCCGCTCCTCCTCCGGGTCGGCCAGCACCCGCCGCCACCAGGCCTCGTTCCGGCTGAACATCCCGGGCTGGGCGGGCAGCAGCGTGTCGTAGACCTTGGTCAGCTCGGCCGCCGTCGCGTCCGGCTCGGCCACCCGGAGCCGCAGCCGCGGGTCGGCCGGGGCGTCGCGGACCAGCGCGCCCTCGCCGCGCCGGATGGTGAACTTGGCCTGCCGGGAGGCCCGGCCGTAGCCGAACCGGCCGTAGATCCCGGCCTCGGACGCCCACAGCGCGGCCAGCGTCTCGCCCCGCTCGTGCATGTCGTCGAGCTGGCGGCGCATCATGCCGGTCAGGATGCCGCGGCGGCGGTACGCGGGGTGCACCGCGATGAACGTCACCCCGCCCACCGCGGCCAGCGCGCCCGGCACACACATCTGGAAGCTGTGGATGCCCGCGCTGCTGACCGGGGTGGGTCCATCGAACGCGGCCAGGGTGCGGTCCAGCTCGTGCCGCCGGAGCATCCCGGTGCGGGCCCGCTCGGACGGCGGGCCCTCGTGAAAGGCCTGCTCGGTCACGTGATGGAAGGCGTCGAACTCGTCTACCGTGATAGGCCGGATGGGGTAGCGCTCTGCCATATGTGCATTCCTACCGCGACCGGCCCGGCCAGCGCGAATTAGTTTCAGCCGTGCCTGGCGGCGCAGCGGCGGATACAGTGCCGCCATCATGGTTTCCCGCTTGCTGGCCCGTCCCGTACGCCTGGCGCGTACGGCGGCAGCATGGGCAGGTGGCCAGCTCCGGCGCCAGTTCATCACCCGGAACCGCCGGATGGCCGCCGTGCTGACCGTGGCCACGGTGGGCATCGGGGTGGCCACCGCGCACCTGTCCGAGTGGTGGTTCTCGCCCGGGATGCTGATCCTGCCGGTGCTGGCCGGCGGCCTGCTGCTCTGGCCGCGGGCGCTGCGCATCCTGTTCGGCGTGGTCGCGCTCATGCTCGTGTACGACGCGCTGTACCACCGGGCCGGGGCCGGGATCATCGCCACCGTGGTGATCACCGGGGTGTTCGCCGACGCGCTGGCCCGGACCCGGTGGAAGCTCGGCGTGCAGGGGCTGCGGGGCGACCGGATGCTGATCGAGCTGCGCGACCGGCTCCGCGCCCAGGGCCGGATGCCGGCGCTACCCACCGGCTGGCGGTCCGCCGCCGTGCTCCGGCCGGCCGGCGGCGTGTCGTTCGGCGGCGACTTCCTGGTCTCCGCGTGCGACGGGAAGACGCTGGAGGTGGCGCTGGTCGACGTGTCGGGCAAGGGCGTGGACGCGGGCACCCGCGCGCTGCTCCTGTCCGGGGCGTTCGGCGGGTTGCTCGGCTCGGTGCCGCAGGGCGAGTTCCTCACCGCCTGCAACGCCTACCTGCGCCGCGGCCCGGTCACCGAGGGCTTCGTCACCGCCGTGCACCTGGCCCTGGACCTGACCACCGGTGACTACGTGCTGACCTCGGCCGGCCACCCGCCACCCGCCCAGTTCGACGCGGGCAGCGGGACCTGGAAGGTGACCCAGGCCCGCGGCATCGTGCTCGGCGTCGTGTCCGACCTGCGCTGCGTGCCGGCCCATGGCTCGCTGCGGCCCGGGGACGCGCTGATGCTGTACACCGATGGCCTGGTGGAGGCACCGGGCCGGGATATCGACGCGGGCACCGACCGGCTGCTCGGCGAGGCCACCCGGCTGGCCGCGTCCAGCTTCCAGGACGCGGCGGCCGAACTGGTCCGGGTGGTCAAGGCCGGCGGCGGGGCCGGCACCGACGACTGCGCCCTGGTGATGATCTGGCGGTGTTAGCCCGGGGGGACGACCCCCCGGGCCCCCGATCGCCCTCCGGCCGAGGCCGCGGAGCCCGCCGGGGACCGGCTGAGGACGTTCAACCGTCCCGCTCGGCGCTCTCGCGCCGAAGCGGCGGCCAGCCGCCGCCTGGCCCCCCGATCGCCCTCCGGCCAGGCCGGCGGCCGGGGACCGGCTGAGGACGTTCAACCGTCCCGCTCGGCGCTCTCGCGCCGAAGCGGCGGCCAGCCGCCGCCCTGGCCCCGCGAACTGCTAGGAGGTCAGCGCCGGATCTCCGTCATTGGCCCGGTCCGTGCGGCTGCGCAGCACCTGCAGCGCGTGCTCGACCAGCGCGATCAGCGCGTCCCGGCAGGACGCGCGCTGCCGCGCGTCACACATCACCACCGGGATCCGGGGGTCCAGGTCGAGCGCGGACCGCACCGACTCGCCCCGGTAGCGCCGGGCGCCGTCGAAGCAGTTCACCCCGACCACGAATGGGATGCCGCGCTGCTCGAAGTAGTCCACCGAGGGGAAGCACTCAGCCAGCCGCCTGGTGTCGGCCAGCACGATCGCACCCAGCGCGCCGCGGGACAGCTCGTCCCACATGAACCAGAACCGTTCCTGGCCCGGCGTGCCGAACAGGTAGATGACCAGGTTCTCCCGGATCGTGATGCGGCCGAAGTCCATTGCCACCGTGGTCGTGGTCTTGCGCTCCACGCCGTCGAGGCGATCCACCCCGGCGCCCGGCTCGCTCAGCGGCTCCTCGGTGCGCAGCGGCCTGATCTCGGTCAGTGACCCGACGAGAGTGGTCTTGCCCACCCCGAAGCCACCGGCAATGAGGATCTTGATGGTGACTGGCATGCGCCCGGTGCCACCGGCCCGGTCAGAGCCGGCGTAGGCCATCGACTACCTCCTTGAGGATGTCCGCGTCCGGCAGCCGCGCGGGCGGGATGGGGTGATGGATCGAGATGAGCGCCAGCTCGCTCAGGTCACCGAGCAGGATCCGGACCACGCCCAGCGGCAGGTCGAGTTCGGATGCGATGTCCGCCACCGAGATCGGCAGCCGGCACATCCGCAGTACCGAGCGGTGCTCCGGGCCCAGGCTGGACGGGTCCGGCCGGACACCGCGAACCGCCGTGATGATCGCGATCAGGTCGAGGGCCTCCCCCGTCGGCCGGGTCCGGCCACGGGTGAGCGCATACGGCCGGACTACCGGGCCGGCCTCCTCGTCCAGCCAGTGATCATCAGGCGACGGCATGCTGGATCAGTCCGTGCCCTCCCCGGCCAGTGTCGGCCGGGGGTTCACCGACAGGTGCTGGCCCACCCGTTTCACCAGGACGGCCATCTCGTACGCGACCAGGCCCGCGTCCGCGCTGGCCGGGCTCAGCACAGCCAGGCAGCTGCCCTCGCCGGCCGAGGTCACGAACAGGAACGCGGTGTCCATCTCCACGATCGTCTGCCGGACGTGCCCGCCGCCGAAATGCCGCCCCGCGCCGCGGGCCAGGCTCTGGAACCCGGAGGCCACCGCGGCCAGGTGCTCCGAGTCTTCCCGGGTCAGCGCGCTCGATGCCGCGATGGCCAGGCCATCCCGGGACAGGATCACCGCCTTGTCCACGTCCGGTACCCGGACCACCAGGTCGTCCAGCAGCCAGTCCAGGTCATTCGCGGAACTCGTGGTCACGGCCTTCTCCTGCCTGTCGCGCTCATCGGTCGTGGTGTGGCCCGTTCTCACCCAGCACCGGGCCCGGCACCGTCCTCATCTGTGTGTTCGGTGTCGGCCGGCGCCACATCGCCGGGACCATGCTCGCTGCCGCTGCCGCTGCCGCTGCCGTTGCTGCCGTGGCCGGCGGCCGGGGCCGCATCCTCCGACTCGGCCGTGGCTGGTTCGGCCGTGGCTGGTTCGGCCGTGGCTGGTTCGGCCCGAGCTGGCTCGGCTGGGGCTGGCTCGGCCAGCGCGGCCAGCGGCCCGGTGCCGCCCAGCGTGTCCGAGCTCTTGCCCGACGCGTCGAACAGCGACCGGCCGCGCTCCCAGCCTTGCTGGATCGCGGTGATCGTGCTGCGTGCCTCGTCCGGGGACCGTTCCTGGATGTCCTCGGTGTCCGGGTCGGGGCTGCTGTCCGACCCGGGCATCGCGGCGTACCCCGTCTCCCGCAACTGCGGGGCCAGGCTGGCCTGGCGGACCCGGCGCGGCAGCGAGCTGAGCTCGTCCACGTCGGCTTCGCCGTTAGCGTCGTCGTGCGCGGCCACGCCGTTGCCAAGACCGGTCAGCGTCGGCTCCTCGGCGCGCAGCGACTCCCGGTACCGGGTCTCGGCGTACAGCGCCTCCTCCAGATGCCGGGTCTCGGCCGGCACCCGTTCCGCGGGCGCCCAGGGCTCGCCGCCGCTCCCGGGCGGGAACCCGTTCGGCGGCGTGTGGCTCGCGGCCGTCCACACGTCCGCGCCGGTGTCTTCGGCCCACTGCCGGGCCGATTCGCCAGCCGCGGCCGCGGCGGCCGGTGTCTCCGGCCATTCGGTGAAGCTGCCCGCGTCCTCCCGGGCCGCGTGCCGGCCGGTGAGCTGTGCGGGCCGATCGCCGCTGGGCGTCTCGCCGCCCAGCTGGCGGTAGTTCTCTTCGGGCACCACCAGGCTCTGCGGGATGAGCACGATCGCGGTGGTGCCGCCGTACGGCGAGGAGCGCAGCGAGATCTTGATGTCGTGCTTCCTGGCCAGCTGGCTGGCCACGAACAGGCCGAGCTGGTCGCTGCCGGACAGGTCGAACGCGGGCGGGTTGTTCAGCAGCTCGTTGAGCTCGGCTCGCCGCTCGTCGCTCAGCCCCAGGCCGCGGTCCTCGATCTCGACCGCGAAGCCGCGGCCGACCACGTCGCCGGTGACCTGCACCGGCGTATTCGGCGGCGAGAACGTGACCGCGTTCTCGGCCAGTTCCGCGATCATGTGGATGACGTCCGCGACGGCTGGCCCGCTGAGCGCGGCACCGGTGTCGGCGTTGACTTTGATCCGGGTGTAGTCCTCCACCTCGGCGACGGCGGCGCGGAGCACGTTGACGAACGGCACCGGGCGGCGCCAGCCCCGGGCCGGGGCGTCCCCGGACAGGATGATCAGGCTCTCCGCGTGCCGCCGCATCCTGGTGGTCAGGTGGTCGATGCGGAACAGGTCCTCCAGCTCGTCCGGGTTGCTGGCCCGGCGCTCCATCCCGTCCAGCAGGGTGAGCTGGCGGTGCAGCAGCGACTGGCTGCGCCGGGCCAGGTTGCGGAAGATGTCGCTAATGCCCTGGCGCAGCCGGGCCTGCCCGACGGCCGCTTCCACCGCGGTCCGCTGTACGGCGGAGAAGGCCTCCTGGACCTGGCCGATCTCGACCGAGCTGGACGGCAGGTCCGGGGCGTCGGTGGGCACGTCCACGTGCTGCCCGGCGGCCAGCCGGCGCACCACGTCGGGCAGCCGCTTGGTGGCCAGTTCCCGTGCCGAGTCGCGCAGCGCGGCCAGTTCGCGGACCAGGCCGCGGCCTATCCAGAACGACACGAGGATGGACAGGATGACGGCGGCCAGGCCGATGCCGCCGGCCAGCCCCAGGGTCAGGTAGGTGGCCCGCGCGTCGTGCTGCGCCTCCGTGGTGATCAAGTTCCCGGTCTGGCCGGTGGCCTTGGTCAGGCCCGCGGTGACCGCGCCGGTCGTCTGCTCCCAGGAGGTCGGGCTGACCGCCGGCGGCCGGCTGGTGGCCGGGTCGGTGATCAGCGCGTTTTCCTGCGCGGCCAGCGCGGCCAGCGCCTGCGCGCTGACGTACCGGGTGAACAGCGCGCGGGAGGGCGCGTTCAGGTCGATCAGGTTCTGGCTGTAGCTGAACCGGCGGGCGCCGGCCAGCTCGGCGAACTGTTCCCGGTCGGCGGTCGGCCATTTCCCGGCGGCCAGGTCGGCCAGGACGAGGGCCTCTTCCTGGCCGAGCAGTTCCTCGGACCGGCCGACCCGCAGAATGGCGAGCGACTGAGTGCCCACCTTCTCGTTGGTTTCCTGCAGAACGACCTGCTGCAGCAGCGAGAAGTCGTCCGCGACCAGGCCGTTGTAATCGGCGAACGCCTGGCTGCGGGTGATGATCTGGGCCCGGATCTGGCTGTGCAGTGAGGGCAGCCGGGCCGCGTCGCCGAGCAGCACCGCGATAGCCTGCTTCTCCCCGGGGGAGGCGTTGCCGGTGGTGCCGCTGGAGGTGAGCGCGAGACGCATGGCCGTCACGGTGGCGGCGGTCTTGCCCTCGGCGTTCTCCAGCGCGGCCAGGTTGGCCCCGGTGGGCCGGGACAGATAGATCAGCGCCAGGACCCGTTCCGCCTCCAGGGCGGTGATGAAGTTCCCGGCCGGCAGCGCGGTGGCGTTCTTCAGCGTGTTGGTCCGGGACAGGTTGATGGCATTCCTGGCCGTCAGGCCCAGCGCGAAGATATACAGCCCGATCAGGGACAGCACTGGCACGAGAACAAGCAGCAGGATCTTCTGGCGAATGGACCGGAGACGCAACCACATGGCGCAGGCCTCAGCAGCTAGTACGGAAAGTGTTCGCTCAGCTACGAAGGAGCTTCGGATGCCCCCCCGGAGCAACGCAGCGTAGCAGTGGCCTACGTCACGGACAGGCAAAATGCACTAATTAGGGGCGTGTTATATGTGTTTTGCAACGTTTATAGGGAAATTTCCTGACCCCTTGGGGTGCGCCTGCCCGGCCGGCAGCCGCTGGCCGGGCGCCCGCCGCCCGCTAGGTCCACCCAGTTGACCAGCTAGTAGGCCCTAGCGGCACTGGGTTTCCTCAGCCCAGCCCGCCCGCGCACATGTTACGGAGCAGTAACCGCGAGGGCGCATGCCGCGAAATGTGTTATCGGTGACCGAAAGGTCACCGCTCTTTTAGCTGGGGGCGCAGTGTAACCACCTCACCCACGACCGCACCCGTCCCAGCCTCCGCCTAGTTCACGTCCCTACCCCCGATCGCGTGGCTGGCGACGACCGGCCGGGCGGAGGTAGGCGTCGGGTTGCTGCGCCGGCCGTACCAGGTGCCAGTTGCCGCCTCAGCCAGCCGCCTCAGTCGCCTCAGCCAGCCGGCGCGGCGGGGTGGTGGCGTGGGTGGACGGCGGCCGGTGTGGGGGCGCGGGAGTTGGGAGGCGGGTAGCTGGGACTGGCGGGGTGGGGGTTGTTCTGGCATAGTTGCGGTCTGCGAAACATCGGGTCGAGCCGGACTCCGGGTGACGCGCTGAATATGACATTAGCGTCAGCTAATGCATGCTCCGGGCATGTGACCAGTGGGTACAACGCCGGTGCTCCGCGCTGGGCGTCGGCAGCGGCTCGGCATTGCGTTCAGTAACCGTGCCCATGCACTGGGAAGCCACACGCGGATAGCATCCGTATATCGACGATTGAATCCAGTTCGTAACCCGCCTGAAACATATCAGACCACCCCGGCAATAGCGCAATCCATCATCCTGAGCTGGGACGACGTCATCTGGGCGGGCTGCGGAACATAACTCTCTTGTAACCGCGTCGCGGCACGTTGCTAATGGCTGGAGCAATGTGCTATGAGGAAGCAGGCCGACCCGATAGTGAGCGTCGTGCCCCGGCTGAGGCATAATGAGAAGACGCTGTTCTGGCGTGTCTTGTGCGGGACCAGGCCGCGGTGCTCCGCTGATCTGCGACACCGGTGTCAGGTGACGCTCATGTCATTGTTTGCATTTGTATGGCAAGTGTGCGGAGATAGCTACTGTGAGCCAGGGGGTAGCAGGATTGGGAGAGCCGCGCGGCCCGGCCACCGTCCAGACGACGGCAGAGCAGATCGGTGCCGCTGCCGGTGACAAGGCATCCGGGGAGAACTTCCCGGTTGCCCTGCGGCTGCTGCCTGCCCGCTACCGGCGGCACCTGCAAGCGGTCTACGGCTACGCGCGGGCGGTGGACGACATGGGCGACGAGGCGCCACCGGGCCAGCGGGCCCGCCTCCTCGACGACCTGGAAGCCGACCTCGGTCGGCTTTACCGCTTCCAGGGCACCGATCCTGGCCAGCCGCCCCAGCTCGGCGTGGTCCGTGCGCTGGCCCCGGTGGTGGCCGAGTGCGGGGTCCCGCAGCAGCCGTTCCTGGACCTGATTCAGGCCAACCGGCAGGACCAGATCGTCAGCCGGTACGCCACGTTCGGCGACCTGGTCCGCTACTGCGAGCTGTCCGCCAACCCGGTGGGGCGGATCGTGCTGTACGTGTTCGGCGCGGTCAGCCCGGACCGGCTGGTGCTGTCCGACCGGGTGTGCACCGCGCTCCAGCTGGCCGAGCACTGGCAGGACGTGGCCGAGGATTACCAGGCCGGCCGGATCTACCTGCCCGCCGAGGACCTGGCCCGGTTCGGGGTCGGCGAAGCCGGCCTGGCCGCCCCCACCGCATCGCCGCAGGTCCGGGAGCTGATGGCGTTCCAGGTCCGGCGGGCGCGGGAACTGCTCGACCAGGGCGCGCCGCTGATCGGGAATTTGCGGGGCGCAGCCCGGGTTGCCGTGGCCGGTTACGTGGCCGGTGGCCGGGCCGCGCTTGCGGCCATCGCCGGCGCCGGGTACGACGTCCTGCGCGTGACACCGAAGCCGCGCCGCGGCCGGCTGGTACGGGAAGTGCTGACGGCTTATGCGGCCGGGAGGTGATCGGATGGACGTGCCCGCGGCGTACCGGCATTGCGAAGAGATCACCCGGACCCAGGCCCGCAACTTCTCCTACGGCATCCGGCTGCTGCCGCCGGCCAAGCGGCGCGCGCTGTCCGCGGTGTATGCGTTCGCCCGGCGCATCGATGACATCGGGGATGGCGACCTGCCCGCGGACCAGAAGCTGGCCGCACTGGGCCAGGCCCGCGCCGAGGTGACCAAGCTGGCCGCGGGAACCCAGTCGCCAGCCAGGGCAGATCCCGGGCAGGATGATGCAGTGCATCAGGACGCTCTGCATCAGGACGCTCTGCATCAGGACGCTCTGCATCAAGATCCCGTTCTAATTGCCCTGGCCGACGCGGGCCGCCGGTTCCCGATCCCGCTGGCCGCGTTCGGCGAGCTGATCGACGGGTGCGAGGCCGACGTGCGGGGCACCAGCTACGCCACGTTCGACGACCTGCACCACTACTGCCGCTGCGTGGCGGGCTCGATCGGGCGGCTGTCCCTCGGCGTGTTCGGCACCCGTGACGTGGCCACCGCCGCGCCGCTGGCCGACGCGCTCGGCGTGGCCCTGCAGCTGACCAACATCCTGCGGGACATTCGCGAGGACTACGGGACCGGCCGGGTCTACCTGCCTGCCGAGGACTTCAAGCGGTTCGGCGCCAAGCTGCGGCCGAATGGCTCCGGCGCCCCGGCCGCCGACCCCAAGCTGGTCGAGCTGGTCGTGTTCGAGGCGGACCGGGCCCGCGACTGGTACGCGCGCGGGCTGCGGCTGATGCCGATGCTGGACCGGCGCAGCGCGGCCTGCACCGGCGCGATGGCCGGGATCTACTACCGGCTGCTGCAGAGCATCGCGGCCAGCCCGGATGCCGTGCTGCACCGCCGGGTGTCGCTGTCCGCCGGGGAGAAGGCCACCGTGGCGGCCCGGGCACTGGCCAGTGCCGCGGTGCGGGCGGGCCGGGCGCAGCCCACACCGACGGCCGGAGGGGACGCATGAGCGCGGAGCCAGGGGTGAGCGCGACGGCCGGCCCGGCCGCGGCTGACCCCCGCCGCCACGTGGTTGTGGTTGGTGGCGGCCTGGCCGGGATTACCGCCGCCATCGGGCTGCGCGAGGCGGGCGCCCCGGTCACGCTGCTCGAAGCGCGGCCCAGGCTGGGCGGGGCCACCTGCTCGTTCAGCCGGGACGGCCTGGTCGTGGACAACGGGCAGCACGTCTTCCTGGGCTGCTGCACCGCGTACCGGGAGCTGATCGCCCGGCTCGGGATGACCGGCTCGGTGTCGCTGCAGGACCGGTTCGACGTCACCGTGCTCAGCCGCCGCGGCCAGGCGCGGCTGCGCCGCACCGCGCTGCCCGGCCCGCTGCACTTCGGCCAGGCGCTGGCCGGTTACCGGCTGCTGCCGCTGGCCGACCGGTTGCGGGCCGCCCAGGCCGCGCTGCCGATGCGGTTCCTCGACCCGGCTGACCCGGCCCTGGACGGCCAGCGGCTGGGCGACTGGCTGGCCGCGCACGGGCAGGGCGAGCGGGCCCGCCGGGTGCTCTGGGATCTGTTCACCGTGTCCGCGCTCAACGTGGCCGGGGACGATGCCAACCTGGCGCTGGCCGCCACCGTGATCAAGACCGCGCTGCTGGGCCGCCGCGGCGCGGCCGACATCGGCACCCCCGGCGTCCCGCTGGGCGACCTGCACGGCCACGCTGGCGCGCGCAAGCTGCAAGAGCTCGGCGTCACCGTCCGGCTGAGCGCGAAAGTCGCCGCCATAACGCCATTGCCCGGTGGCCGGTTCCGGGTCCAGCTCGCGGACCGGGGCAGTTCAACCCCGGACGGCATCGAGGCCGACGGCGTGGTTTTGGCGGTGCCGCCGGAACCGGCCGCCCGGCTGCTGCCACCCGGCGCGACCGCACCGGGACCGGGCCCGGAGCAGTGGCGTGAGCTGGGCGCGTCGCCCATCGTCAACGTGCACATCATCTATGACCGGCGGGTGACCCGGCTGCCGTTCGCGGCCGCGGTGGACTCGCCGGTGCAGTGGGTGTTCGACCGGACCGGGCCGTCCGGGCTGGCGGCCGGCCAGTACCTGGCCATCTCGGTGTCGGCCGCGGACGACGTGGTGGAAACCCCGGCCGCGGTGCTGCGCGACCGGTTCGTGCCCGCGATGGCCCAGCTGTTCCCGGCCGCGCGGGACGCGCAGATCACAGATTTCTTCGTCACCAGGGAGCGCCGGGCCACGTTCCGGCAGGTTCCCGGGTGTGGTGAGCGGCGCCCGGCCGCCGGGACCGGGCTGGCCGGCCTGGTACTCGCGGGCGCCTGGACCGATACCGGGTGGCCGGACACGATGGAGGGAGCCGTGCGAAGCGGACTTATCGCAGCTCGTGAGCTGCGACGCGAGATGGCCCAATCACCCCGCGGTGTGCCTGCGGGCAGCCGGGCGACGGCTGCCGCCGGAGCGTCCTCGTGACCGCCGTCATGCCGGCCGGCGTGGAAACGGCCCGCGATCTGGTCGGGCCCGCGCTGGCCGCGGCCGTGGGCCGGCTCACCCCCGAGGTGCGCACGGTAGCCGCGTACCACCTGGGCCTGGATGGCAGCGGCGGCGCGGGCAAGGCGCTGCGCCCGGCGCTGGCGCTGCTGTCGGCGCGCGCCGCCGGGGCCGCGCCGGACCGCGGCGTGCCCGCGGCGGTCGCGGTCGAGCTGGTGCACAACTTCTCGCTGCTGCACGACGACATCATGGATGGCGACACCGAGCGGCGGCACCGGCCGACCGCCTGGACGGTGCACGGCGTGGGCGCGGCCATCCTGGCCGGTGACGCACTGCTCGCGCTGGCCCAGGACATCCTGCTGGAGGACACCCCCACGCAGGGCGTGTGGGCCGCCCGCTGCCTGTCCGCCGCGGTGCTCCGGCTGATCGCCGGGCAGGGCGCGGACCTCGCCTTCGAGCAGCGCGACGACGTCACGCTGGCCGAGTGCGTCGCGATGGCGGGCGACAAGACCGCGGCGCTGATGGCCTGTGCCTGCAGCATCGGGGCCATCCACGTGGGCGCGCCGCCCGGGCTGGCCATGGGGCTGGCCGGCTTCGGCGCGCACGCCGGTCAGGCCTTCCAGCTCACCGACGACCTGCTCGGCATCTGGGGTGCGCCCGAGGTGACCGGCAAGCCGGTCCGGGCCGACCTGCGGGCGCGGAAGAAGTCGCTGCCCGTGGTGGCCGCGCTGACCAGCGGGTCGATGGCGGGCGAGGAACTGGCCGCGGTGCTGGCCGAGCCGGGCGAGCTGAGCGAGGACGACCTGGCCCGGGCCGCCCGGCTGGTCGAGGAGGCCGGCGGCAAGAGCTGGACCGAGGGCGAGGCGGCGGACCAGCTGGCCGCGGCGGAGAAGTGCCTGAACGAGACGGACATGCCCGACGAGGTGCGGGCCGAGTTCGCCGGGATCGCCGAGTTCATCACGGCGCGGCAATGGTGAGCAGCTAGGCCGGGGGGTGACCGGGCCTGCCTGGGGCAGGCGGCGTTGGTGCGGGGGCTTGTGGTGATGGTGAGGAGAGACTGATGACAGTGACGCACGCGCGATCCGGCGGGTCTCCCGCGCTCTCCGGCGCCGAGTCCGCGCTGGCCAGCGCCCGCGATCACCTGCTCAGCCGCCAGCATGACGAGGGCTGGTGGCAGGGCGAGCTCGAAACCAACGTCACGATGGACGCCGAGGACCTGCTGCTGCGCGAGTTCCTCGGGGTGCGCACCGACGAGGAGACCGCCGCGGCGGCCCGGTGGATCGCATCCAAACAGCGCCCGGACGGGACCTGGGCCAACTTTTACGGCGGCCCCGGCGACCTGTCCACCACGGTCGAGGCGTACGTGGCGCTGCGGCTGGCCGGGCACGCGCCGGACGCGGCGCACATGGCCCGGGCGGCCGGCTGGATCCGTGACCAGGGCGGCATCCCGGCCACCCGGGTGTTCACCCGGATCTGGCTGGCCCTGTTCGGCCAGTGGTCCTGGGATGACCTTCCGGTCATGCCACCCGAAATGGTGTACCTGCCGGCCTGGTTCCCGCTTAATGTGTACGACTGGGCCTGCTGGGCTCGGCAGACAATTGTTCCGCTGACCGTAGTGGGCTCGTTCCGGCCGGTCCGGTCCCTCCCCTTCAGCCTGGACGAAATCTGGCTGGCACAGCCCCCGGGCCAGCTGACCCGCAGGTCGTCGCAGGCTGCGGACCGGACCGGCTGGGCACTGGCGTTCGGCCAGCTGGACCGCGCGCTGCACGGCTATGAGAAGCACGGCCGGCGAGCCCGGCCGGTGCGGGCAGTGCGCCGCGCCGCGCTGCGCCGGTGCGCGGAGTGGATCATCGCGCGCCAGGAGCGGGACGGCTGCTGGGGCGGGATCCAGCCACCGTGGGTGTACTCGCTGATCGCGCTGAACCTGCTGGGCTACGAGCTGAACCATCCGGTCATGCAGCGCGGGCTGGCCGGCCTGGACCGGTTCACCATCTGGGAGGACACCCCGGACGGCAAGATCCGGCGGCTGGAAGCCTGCCAGTCGCCGGTGTGGGACACGGTGCTGGCCGTCATCGCGCTGGCCGACGCGGGCCTGCCGCCGGACCACCCGGCGCTGCGCCAGGCAGCCGACTGGCTGCTGGCCGAGGAGATGCCCGGCCCCGGGGACTGGCAGGTGCGGCGGCCGGACCTGGCCCCCGGGGGCTGGGCGTTCGAGTTCGACAATGACGGCTACCCGGACATCGACGACACCGCGGAAGCCGTGCTGGCGCTGCGCCGGACCGCGCCGGGCCTGGCCGGCCCGGGCGGCCGGCACCCATCGATCGGCCGGGGGCTGCGCTGGATGACGGGTATGCAGTCCGCCGACGGCGGCTGGGGCGCGTTCGACGCGGACAACACGTCCACGCTGGTCACCAAGCTGCCGTTCTGCGACTTCGGCGCGGTCATCGACCCCCCGTCGGCCGACGTCACCGCGCACGTGGTCGAGGCGCTGGCCGCGGAGGGCCAGGCCGGCAGCCGGGCCGTCCGGCGCGGCGTGGTCTGGCTGCTCCGGGCGCAGGAGCCGGACGGGTCGTGGTCCGGCCGGTGGGGCGCGAACTACGTGTACGGCACCGGCGCGGTGGTGCCCGCGCTGATCGCGGCGGGCGTGCCGGCCAGCAAGCCGGCCATCCAGCGGGCGGTGCGCTGGCTGGAAGAGCACCAGAACCCGGACGGGGGCTGGGGCGAGGACCTGCGCTCCTACGACGACCCCGGGCTGGCCGGGCAGGGCACGTCGACCGCGTCGCAGACGGCCTGGGCGCTGCTCGCGCTGCTGGCCGCCGGGCCGCCGGGCCCGGCCGCGGAAGCGGGAGCCCGCTGGCTCACCGAGCACCAGCGGGCGGACGGCACCTGGGACGAGCCGCAGTACACCGGCACTGGCTTCCCGGGTGACTTTTACATCAACTACCACCTGTACCGGCTGGTGTTCCCGGTCAGCGCGCTCGGCCGCTACCTGGCGGCGCAGTCATGACCCGGCTGATGCAGGTGAGCCCGCGGACCCGGCCGCCGGTGGTGGAGCAGTCCGGCCTGCTGGTCTGCGCGCCGCTGCGGCTGGAAGCCCGGGCGGTCCGCCGCGGGCTGGACGGCACCGCCGCCGCGGTGGTGGCCACCGGGTACGGGCCACGCCGGGCCGCGGCCCGGGCCGCCGCGCTGGGCCCGCTGTCGCTGCGCGCGCTGGCCGTCGCGGGCACCGGCGGCGGGCTGGCCGATGACCTGGTCCCCGGCGACCTGGTGGTGGCCAGCGAGGTCGGCGACGGGCAGACGGTCACCCCGATCCCGTCGGCGCAACTGCTGGCGGGCGAACTGCGCCGGGCCGGGCTGCGGGTGCGCACCGGCCGGGTGGTCACGGTCGATCACCTGTTCCGGCCGGGGCAGCGGGACCGGCTGGCCGCCGACGGCGCCATCGCGGTGGACATGGAATCGGCCGAGCTGATCAAGGCGGCGCGGGGCCGGCCGGTGGCCGTGGTGAGGGCCATCTCGGACACCCCGGGCCGGCCGCTGCTCCGCCCGTCGGCGCTGGGCGGCGGGGTGGCCGCCCTCCGGTCGCTGCGCGCGGCCGGGCCCGCGCTGGCCCGCTGGGCCGCGGCCGCGGGCGAGCGCCAGGTGCTGCTGGCCGGGCCGCGATCGTTCTGCGCCGGGGTGGAGCGGGCCATCCAGATCGTCGAGCGGATCCTGGAGCAGCACGGGCCGCCCGTCTACGTGCGCAAGCAGATCGTGCACAACTCGCACGTGGTGTCCAGTCTTGAAGCCCGCGGGGCGATCTTCGTGGACGAGCTGAGCGAGGTGCCGGACGGCGCCCGGGTGGTGTTCTCCGCGCACGGCGTGTCGCCCACGGTCCGGGACGAGGCCGACCGCCGCGGCCTGAGCACGGTGGATGCCACCTGCCCGCTGGTGGCCAAGGTGCATGCCGAGGCCCGCCGGTTCGCGGCCGACGGCTACCTGGTCGCGCTGATCGGGCACGCCGGGCACGAGGAGGTCCAGGGCACGCTGGGCGAGGCGCCGGATTCGGTGGCGCTGGTGGAGACGGCCGAGGACGTCGGCCGGCTGCGCCCGGCGGACCCCAGCAAGGTCGCCTACCTGATGCAGACCACGCTGGCCATGGACGAGGCGGCGGGCATCGCCGGCGCGCTGCGCGACCGGTTTCCGGACGCCCGCGCGCCGGGCAGCGACGACATCTGCTACGCCACCACCAACCGGCAGCGCGCGGCCCGCGCCGTGGCGGCCGAGTCCGACCTGGTGCTGGTGGCCGGGTCGGCCAACTCCTCCAACTCTGTGCGGCTGGTAGAGACCGCGCAGCGGGCGGGTACCCCGGCCCACCTGATCGACGGCCCGTCCGACATTGAGCTGGGCTGGCTGGCCGGGGCGTCCACCATCGGCCTGACCGCGGGCGCGTCCGCGCCGCCCGCGGTGGTCGAGGACATCGTCACCGCGCTCGGCGGCCTCGGCTCCGTCGAGGTCAGCGAGCGCGTGATCACCACCGAGAACATCCGTTTCAGCCTGCCCAAGGAGGTTAGGCAGTCATGACCGTTTCCATGCGGCAGAGCGTGCGCATCGGGTCCTACCTGATGCGCCAGAAGCTGACCGGGAAGAAGAAGTTCCCGCTGCTGGTGGAGCTGGAGCCGCTGTTCGCCTGCAACCTGAAGTGCGCCGGCTGCGGCAAGATCCAGCAGCCGCACACCCTGCTCAAGCAGCGGATGCCGGTGGAGCAGGCGCTGGCCGCGATCGACGAATGCGGCGCGCCCATGGTGTCCATCGCGGGCGGGGAGCCGCTGATGCACCCGCAGATCGACGTGCTGGTCGCCGAGCTGATCAAGCGGAAGAAGTTCGTCTTCCTGTGCACCAACGCGCTGCTCATGCCGAAGAAGATCGACAAGTTCAAGCCGTCGCCGTACTTCGCCTGGGTGGTGCACATCGACGGGCTGAAGGAGCGGCACGACGAGTCGGTCTGCAAGGAAGGGGTGTTCGACGACGCCGTCGCGGCGATCAAGATGGCCAAGGAGCGTGGCTTCAAGGTCAACACGAACACCACGTTCTTCAACACGGACACCCCGCAGACCGTCATCGACGTGCTCAGCTACCTGAACGACGATCTCGGCATCGACGAGATGCAGATCTCGCCGGCCTACGCCTACGAGAAGGCGCCGGACCAGGAGCACTTCCTCGGCGTCACCGAGACCCGGGAGCTGTTCCGCAAGGCGTTCGACCACGGCAACCGGAAGCGGTGGCGGCTCAACCACACCCCGCTGTTCCTGGACTTCCTGGAAGGCAAGACCGACTTCGGCTGCACCGCCTGGGGGATCCCGTCCTACTCGCTGCTCGGCTGGCAGAAGCCCTGCTACCTGATGGCCGACGGCTACGTGAAGACGTACCAGGAACTGATCGAGACCACGGACTGGGACTCCTACGGCCGGGGCAAGGACCCACGCTGCGCGAACTGCATGGCGCACTGCGGCTACGAACCGTCGGCCGTGCTGGCCACAACCAGTTCACTACGCGAGT
Source organism: uncultured Actinomycetes bacterium (assembly GCA_963834705.1). GTDB lineage: Bacteria > Actinomycetota > Actinomycetes > Streptosporangiales > Streptosporangiaceae > RYN-230. The sequence goes on along the minus strand of CAWICV010000006.1, from coordinate 157,018 downwards.
CGCTGCGCGCGATGCGGAACACCTGAGTCAGGTCTGCTTCCCCCTTTCCTCAGCGACAGCTCAAAATGTGCTTGCGTCAACGTCAAAAATGGAGGATTTGCGGCATATCACCCGCCCGGGCTGGCATAGAGTGCAGAGAATCGCCAGAATTCCGGCCCTGGGAGTGCTGTCGCGCGCCGTGATGCCTGGTACGGACCGTACTTGGGGTAGGGCAGCACGTTGCACGGCGCTGGGGGCCCGGCCGTCATTGACGGGCGCGGCGGGACAGGCAGTACTGGCGATACCGGACCGGAGCGGCCAGCCGGATCTGCTGGGCTGAGTGGGCCCTGGCTGCCGTTACTGCCCGCCGCGGTCACCCTGCTGGCCGGGCTGTACCGGATCTCCGGACCGTCGTTCTCCAAGGACGAGACGGCCACCCTGGCCGCGGTGCACCGCAGCTTCCCGCAGCTGATCCGGATGCTCAGCCACGTGGACGTGGTGCATGGCGCGTACTACGTGCTGATCTGGGTGGTCGTCCGGGTATTCGGCGGCAGCAGCGAGCTGATCGTCCGGCTGCCGTCGGCGCTGGCCATGGCGGCCGCGGCCTATGTGATCACGCTGCTTGGCCGCAGGCTGGCGTCCGGCTGGGCCGGGCTGGCCGCCGGGCTGACGTTCGCGATCCTGCCCTCGGTCAGCTCCTACGCCCAGGACGCCCGGGAAGGCGCGCTGCTGGCCGCGCTGGCCGCCACGGCCAGCTACTGCCTGGTGCGCGCGGCGGACGCCGGCCCGGCCGGCCGCCGCCACGGCTGGCTGACCGGGTACGGGGGCGTCCTGGCCCTGCTCGGCTTCGGCAACCTGTTCGCTCTCCTGCTGGTCGTGGCGCACGCACTTACCTTGTGGCTGTGGCGCCGGGGTCAGGACCTGTGGCGCGGCTGGGTGATCGCGGTGCTGGCGGCGGCGGTCGCGGTCGGCCCGGTGGCGGTGGTCGGGTACAGCCAGCTGCACCAGATCCACTGGATCCAGCCGCCCGGTATCAAGGATGTGCTCACTGTGCAGCGGCTGCTCGGCCGGACCTCGCTGGTGCTGGCCAGCGTGGCCGTGGTGGCCGCCGCGGTGGCCTGCCGGCTGGCCCGGCGGCGGCCGCTGGGCGGCTGCTGGCCCGGCCGGCTGGCCGCGCTGTGCCTGCCCTGGCTGGTGCTGCCGCCGGTGATCCTGCTCACCGCGTCGCTGGCCCACCCGGTGTATACGTTCCGGTACATCGTGTTCTGCATCCCGGCGGCCGCGCTGCTCATCGGGTCGGCCATGGTCGCGCTCGGCCGCTACGCCGGGCCGGCCGCCCTGATCGCGCTGCTGGTGATCGGGCTGCCCACCCAGGTCTTCCAGCGCAGCGCGGTCGGCCACGGAATCAATATCCGTCAGGTGGACCGGATCGTGGCCCGCAACCGCGAGCCCGGCGACGCGCTGCTCAACGTCAGCTCGCGCCGTGGCGCGGACAAGGGCACCGGAGAGCACACCATGGAGGCGGCCTACCCGTACGGCCTGGCCCGGCTGCGTGACATCAGCACCGGGCAGTCCCCGCAGCAGTCCGGCACGCTGGGCGGCAGGTACGCGCCCACCCAGCTGATCCGGGCGCGGGCGGCCACGGTACGCCGGATCTGGGTGGTGGAATGGACCTCACCGCGCCCGGTCGTGCTGCTGGACGGGCTGGGTTTCCGGCTGGTGCGCCGCTGGGACATCCAGGGGCTGTGGCTGCGGCTCTACGTCCGCTAAGGCCTTAGCCCAGCCGGGAGTCATTCCGGGTCCCGGATTGCGGCTGGCCGCAAGCAGTCTTAAAGCGACCTTTCAGGAATGCTGGCCAGGATCTAGCTGGCGCAACGCCGCGCCGAGCAGGCCGCTGCTTGGTGTGCCTGCGCCGTGCTGCCATTCCAGCCGCATCAGCCCCGGGCTGATGCGGGCATTCCTAGAGGAGTCGGCCTTATGTTCTTCACCTATCTGCGGCGTGAATTGCGCCGGCGGATGCGCCAGGCGATATTCATCGCCCTCGGCCTGGCGCTGGGGATTGGTCTGGTCATCACCGTGACGGCGGCGTCCTCCGGGGTCAAGGACGCGCAGGCTCAGGTGCTGCACTCGCTGTACGGGGTGGGCACCGACGTGACCGTCACCCAGACGCCCACGGCCGGCTCGGGTGGCCCCTTCGGCTTCGGAGCCACTGGCCGGACCGGCACCCGCCAGCGCCCCGCATCCGGCACGAAGCTCAACGTCAACCGTCTGGTCAGCGCCGGCCTGGGCAGCCTGACCTCCTCGTCGGTCACGTCGGTCGGGAAGCTGCACGACGTGGCGGCAGCGGCCGGCGGGCTGAGCCTGACCGACATGAAGATCAGCGGGAAGATCCCGGCCATCAACAGCAGTGGTAGCGGGAGTTCATCCGGCGGCTTCCCCAGCGGCGGCGGGGGCGGCGGTTCATTCCGCGCCAACTTCAAGACCTCGTCGTTCACCGTGGATGGCGTTGACCTGGCGACCGGCGAGGTCGGCCCGCTGAGTTCCGGCAAGATCAAGTCGGGCAGCACGTTCAGCACCGCGGACGCCAACTCCGATGTGGCCGTGCTCGATGCCGACTATGCGGCCCAGCAGAAACTGAAGGCCGGCTCGACGATCGACGTCGGCGGCACCAGCTTCAAGGTGATCGGCATCGTCAATGTCCCGCAGGGCAGCAGCCCGCCCAACGTGTACATCCCGCTGGCCCGGGCGCAGAAGCTGGCCGGCCTGACCGGCAAGGTCAACACGATCTACGTGTCGGCCAACAGCGCGTCCAACATCAGCCTGGTGGCCAAGGAGATCTCCGGCCTGCTGCCCAAGGCCACCGTGACCACCTCGTCCAGCCTGGCCAACGAGGTGACCGGGTCGCTGTCCAGCGCGGCCAGCCTGGCCAACAACCTCGGCAAGTGGCTGGCCATCGCGGTGCTGGTGGCGGCGTTCCTGCTGGCCAGCCTGCTGACCATGTCCGCGGTGACCCGCCGGGTCCGGGAGTTCGGCACGCTCAAGGCCTTCGGCTGGCCGGGCCGCCGGATCATCGGCCAGGTGATGGGGGAGTCGATCGTCATCGGCATCATCGGCGGCGTGCTCGGGGTGGCCCTGGGCTTCGCCGGCGCGTCCCTGGTCAAGAAGCTTTCCGGGCCGCTGTCCGCCTCGCTCGGCACGACCACCGGCTCGGCCACGCCCGGCGGGGCGCGGACGTTCGGCGGGCCCCCTGGTGGCGGCGCCTTCCCCGGCGGCGGCGGTTTCAGCCGGGCCGCGGCGGACGCCGCGCAATCCGTGACCGCGCACCTCAGCGCCCCGGTCACCATTGGCGCCGTCGTACTGGCCGTGATGCTGGCCATCGCTGGCGGCCTCATCGCGGGCTCGTTCGGCGGCTGGCGGGCGGCGCGGCTGCGCCCGGCCGCGGCACTGTCCAGGGTCGAATGAGCAGGTTGACTGAGAGGAAACCATGTACAAGCTGATAGGCGTCACCAAGCGGTACCAGAAGGGCCGGGCCACGGTTGATGCGCTGGCCGGCGTAGACCTCGTCATCGACGACGGGGAGTGGCTGGCCATCCAGGGCCCGACCGGGCACGGCAAGACCACCCTGCTGCAGATCCTGGGCGGCCTGGACCGGCCGACCTCCGGCATCGTCGACCTCGACGGCGAGGATCTGGCCGCGATGCGGGAGACGCGTATCACCCGGGTCCGGGCCGAGTCCATCGGGTTCATCTTCCAGACGTTCAACCTGATCCCGACGCTGAGCGCGCGGGAGAACGTGGAGGTCGCCCTGGTCCCGCTGGGCGTGCCGGGGGCCGAGCGGGCGAACCGGGCCAGCCAGGCGCTGGCCAGCGTGGGCCTGGCCGAGCGGGAGCGGCACCTGCCGTCCGAGCTGTCCGGCGGGCAGCAGCAGCGGGTGGCCATCGCCCGGGCCCTGGTCAAGAACCCCAAGGTGCTGCTGGCCGACGAGCCCACCGGCAACCTGGACGAGGGCACCCGGGACGAGATCATGGGCCTGCTGGAGAAGCTCTGGCGGGAGGCTGGGCTGACCCTCGTCCTGGTCACCCACGACAGCTCGGTGGCCCGGCGGGCGCAGCGGCTCGGCGTCATGCAGCACGGCAAGCTGTCCATCCGGGCCGACACCCGGGGCGCGGCTACCTGACCGCTCCCGCCACGCCCAGACTCACAGTTCGGTGCGGGAGCCCGCTAACTCGGAGCCGCTCTCCACGTCCGGCTTGGCCGGGACTGCCTGCTCGCACCAGACGATCTTGCCGTCCCGGGTGCGCCGGGCGCCCCAGCGCTGGGCCAGCTGGCTGACCACTTCCAGGCCGCGCCCGCACTCCTCGTCGCGGCCCGCGTGCCGCAGCCGGGGCAGCGCCGAGGAGTTGTCCAGCACCTCACAGACGAGCGGGCCGTCCAGCACCAGCCGGATGGTGACCTCGCCGGTGGCGTACCGGATCGCGTTGGTGACGAGCTCGGACACCAGCAGCTCGGTGGTGGGTGTCAGCTCGTCCAGACCCCACCGGCCCAGTGGCTCACGGATCAGGTGGCGGGCCTTGGCCGCCGAGGTCAGCTCGGCCGGCACCGACCAGCTGGCGTGATGATCGGCGGGAATCTTGCTCAGCCGGGCGATCAGGATGGCGATGTCGTCCCGCTGCTGATGCGCGTACACCCCGGCCAGGGCGGCCCGGCACAGGTCATCGAGCGGCCGCTCGGACGCCTCGCCGTCGAACACCTCGCGGAGGAAGTTCAGCCCGTCGTCGATGTCCCGGTGCCGGTCCTCGACCAGCCCGTCGGTGTACAGCACGAGCAGGCTGCCGTCCTCGATCTGGATGGTCCGGCTCTCGATCGGCGACTCACCAACCCCGAGCGGCGGGGCCGGGTAGGTGTCCAGGAACTCGGTGCTGCCGTCCGGCCGGACCAGCAACGGCGGCAGATGGCCGGCCGAGGCGATCTCGCAGCTGCCGGTGACCGCGTCGTACAGCGCGTAGGCGCAGGTGGCGAAGTGCGGCTCGCGCTCACCCAGGTTGGTCATCAGCTCGTTGAGCTGGGCCAGGGACTCGTCCGGCGGCAGCTCCAGGGTGGCCAGGGTGTGAATCGCGGTGCGCAGCCGGCCCATGGTCACCGCGGCCCGCACGCCGTGCCCGGCCACATCCCCGACGACCAGGGCGGCCCGCGCGCCGGGCAGCGCGATCGACTCGTACCAGTCCCCGCCGACCTCGATCAGCTTGCTGCCCGGCAGGTACCGGTGCTTGACGTCCATCGAGGATGGCGCGGACAGCCCGGTAGGCAGCAAGCTGCGCTGCAGGGTCAGCGCGGTGGTGCGCTCCCGGTTGTACTGCCGGGCGTTGTCGATGAAGATCGCGGCACGGGAGGCGAACTCCATGCCGATCTCGGAGTCGTAGTCGTCGAACGGACGGTAGCCCGCCTTCCTGGTGCACACGAAGAAGCCGAGCCCGCTGTCCTTCGTGGCCAGCGGGAGCAGCAGCATGGATGTGTCGGACAGCAGCTTGGCCACCGGCCGGCGCAGCCACGACTCGGCGATGCTGACCGCCTTGCCATGGTCCATGGCGGTGATCCGCACCGGCTTGCCGGTCTCCATGCACTCCACGTACGGCGTGTCCGGCGGGTAGAGCAGCACCTCGCCGGTGGGGAACGCGGCGTCCCAGCCCGGCGAGCCGTCGTCGGTGGCCACCGCGAGGCGGCGCATCAGCTGCGACCCGTCCGGCGGGTTGACCGGGAACTCGTCGCCCGCCGCCACGCTCTCCAGCACCAGCAGCCCGGCCGCGGTGCAGAAGTGCGGCACCAGGATGTTGATCAGGCCCCGGGCCACCTGGTCCAGGTCCAGGGTCGCGCCGATCTGGCGGAACGTGTCATCGAGCAGCGAGTGCCGCATCAGCGCGGGATCGACGAACCGCTCGGCCTTGGTGGGCGGCATGCGCAGCACGGCCAGCGCGGTCAGGCCCGGTTTCTCCCCGTCGCCCAGCATGGGCTGGACGCTGGCCACCGTCTCCACCCGGCGGCCCTCCCGGGTGCTGATCGGCAGCACGGCGGTAGCTTCCCGGCCCGCCTTGACCGCCTCGAGCAGCTGGGTCAGCGCGGGCTCGGCCGTGCTCCGGCCGGCCACCAGATCGCCCAGGTGGGCGCCGACCAGGGAATCCGGGTCGAGGGGCAGGATCTCGGGCGCGTTTCGGTCATGCTGAATGATCCGTCCGCCCTCATCGATGCCGAGGATGAGGGTCCGCACGGACACGTTCGATAGCAGAGCGGTGATCTTCCCCACCGTACCTGATGTCGGGTAATGCGTCCTGGCTGGTGCGTGCGTTCCGGGTATCCAGTATTTGTTTAAGTTATGCCCCATCGGCGGCGCGCAGACCACCCATTCGCGCGCACTCGTGCCGGACCTGCGCCGCGTTGGCGGCTGGCGTGCGGCGGCAGCCAGAAATGGCCACCTGCGAACCGCTCCGGCCGCGATCATGGGCCGCAGGAACGACAAGGGAGAGCCGATGCCGCGGGTGACGGTGCTGGGCAGCCTGAATATGGATATATCGGTCAGCGTGCCACGGCTGGCCGGGCCGGGGGAGACAGTGCTCGGCGCCGATGCCCGGCTGCAGCCCGGCGGCAAGGGCGCGAACCAGGCACTGGCCGCGGCCCGGCTGGGCGCGCTGGTGCGGATGGTCGGCTGCTGCGGGGCCGATGACTTCGGCGTCTCCTGCCGGGCCGCACTGAGCGGTGCCGGGGTGGACGTGACCTCAGTCCGGGTGGCTGATCAGGCCAGCACCGGGCTCGCCCTGATCAGCGTGGACCAGGACGGCGAGAACTCGATCATCGTGGCACCGGGGGCGAACGGCCTGGCCGGCCCGGCCGAGGTGACCGCGGCGCTGGCCCGGCCGGCCGACGCGCTGGTGCTGTCGGCCGAGATCCCGGTGGCCGTGCTGGCCGAGGCGCTGAGCCAGGCGCGCGCCGCCGGGGTACTGACCGTGCTCAACCTCGCGCCGGTGCCGCGCGGGGCCGGCCCGCTGCTGATCGCCGGGGTGGACTGGCTGGTGGTCAACGCGCCCGAGGCCGGGCTGCTGCTCGGGCAGCCGGTGACCGGCCCGGACGGCGCCGGGCCGGCCGCTGTGGCGCTGGCCGGCCTGGGGCCGGCGCACGTGGTGATCACCCTGGGGCCGGCCGGGGCGGTGCTCGGCGGGGCCGCGGGCACGCACACCGTGCCGGGGTTCACCGTGACCAGCGTGGACACCGTGGGGGCGGGCGATGCGTTCGTGGCCGCGCTGGGCGTGGCCGCCGCGGCCGGGGTGCCGCCGGCCGAAGCGGTCCGGCTGGCCTGCGCGGTGGGCGCCACCGCGGTCACCCGGCCGGGCGCGCAGGACGGCCTGCCCGCCCCGGCCGACGTGCTGGCCGCCACCGGGGTCAGCTGGCCCGGAGCATGAGGCTGCGCGGATAAGCAGCGCCGAGGCCCGCGGAGCGGACTCCGCGGGCCTCGGCGCTAAGCGCTGGTGTGCGGTCGCCTCTCGGCGAGTGGCACGACGCGGCTCCAGCCGGACGGTATTCCGCGAAGGCAGATGAGTTGCGGCCCGGGGGACACATCACACCAGCGATGACTAGTAACGAGGCGGCCCGGCCGGGTATTCCGGCGCGCCACATTTATTTGCCGGCCAGGCCGGGCGGCCGGGCGCCGGTCCCGGGTGTCCGCGCCGTCCACACCTCAGGGATCCAAACCGCATGGGTTAGCCAGCCATGCGCACCTGACGGCGGGACTGAAACAGTCACGTGGTTCGGCTGGGTGCCGGCTCCGGGTGAGTCGGGGGCACTGGCGTTCGGGCAAAATGGTGCGGTGCTGGAGCTGGACGCGCTGGACGCGATGTACGGGCAGCTGACGGAGACCGTGCGGGAGCTGGGCGCGGCGGAGCTGATGCTGCCCAGCCGGTGCGCCGGGTGGGCGGCCGGGGACGTGCTGTACCACCAGCTGATGGACGCCCGGCGGGCGCTGCGCACGTTCGCCAGCCCGGACCCCGGGCCCGCCGACCGGGACGACGTGACCTACTGGCAGGCCTACGCGCCGCGCGGCGGCGACCGGGCCGCGGACGCGGCGCACGCCCGGCACGTGCGCATCGCGGCCGCCGCGTACGCGCCGGACGAGCTGATCTGGGAGTGGACCGAGACCGCGGCGGCGGCCCGCCGGGCGGCCCGGGCCTGCCAGGCGGCCGGGGTGGCCACCCAGGGGCACGTGCTGACCCCCGCCGACTTCACCGCCACGCTGGTGGTGGAGGCCGCCGTGCACTACCTCGACCTGACCGTGCACCTGCCCGCCGCGCCGCCGCCACCACCGGCCGCGCTGGCCCTGGTCCGGCGGGTGCTGGACGGCCTGGCTGGGCAGCCGCTGCCGGCCAGCTGGGACGACGTGAGCTGCGCGCTCAAGGGCACCGGGCGGGTGCCGCTGGACAGCGCGGACCGGGCCGAGCTGGGCGCACTGGCCGGCCTGCTGCCGGTGTTCGTCTAGCCCGATATCCGATTGATGCCGTTCTAGCGGCCAGGAAAGCCCGTCCAGTCCGCAGTAGGGCTAATGTGAAGTCGTTAAACCGGGGTGATTACAAGGAGAGTTGCGCGGGTGCCTGGGGAATCCTCCCTGATCGGCAGCATCGGTGTGCTGTGCATCGCCACCCGCGGGCAGGCGGGGCCCGGCGAGGTGCTGCTCAAGATCCGTGGTGGTACCGAGGCCTACATCGCCTGGTCCGCGGAACCGATTCCCAGGGGCCGCACCGTTCTCGTCATCGAGTCGCGTGGCACACGGACGGTGGACGTCAGCGAGTGGACCGATCCGCTCAACCCCTTCCCAGAAGCATTACCGGACCGCATTGTCTGAAGGAGCATGATCATGCTTGGCTACCGTGTCCCAGCACCCGATGAGGCCATGCTCGTCTCCGGCGGGAGATATGGCCGCAACGGCGCACCGTTCCGGGTGGTCACCGGCCACGGGGCGTTCATCCTCCCGTTCTTCCGCAAGGTGCGCTACCTGACCCTGGCCATGAACGAGGCTGAGGTGGCCGAGCAGTGCGTGACCAAGCAGGGCATCGCGCTGAACGTCCGCTCGGTGATCGCCTTCAAGGTCGGCAATGACGAGGAGAGCATCGTCAACGCCGGCCAGCGCTTCCTGTCCGACCAGGACCAGATGTCCACCCTGACCGGCCGGATCTTCGCCGGCCACCTGCGCTCCATCATCGGCTCGATGACGGTGGAGGAGATCGTTACCGAACGTCAGAAGCTGGCCACTGAGGTTCTCGACGGCTCGAAGGCCGAGATGGCGAAGATCGGCCTGGCCGTGGACTCGCTGCAGATCCAGTCCATCGACGACATGAACTCGGGCTACATCGACGCGATGGCCGCCCCGCACAACGCGGCCATCCAGCGCCAGGCACAGATCGCCCAGGCCCAGGCCAACCAAGCGGCCGCCCAGGCGGTGCAGGAGTCGCAGCGCAAGCAGGCCGAGTACGCCCGGCAGACCGCGGTGGTGCAGGCCCAGTACAAGGCCGAGATCGACCGGGCGCAGGCCGAAGCGGCGCAGGCCGGGCCGCTCATGCAGGCGCAGACCCAGGTCGGGGTGATCAACGCCCAGTCGGATCTGGCCCAGCGCCAGGCCGAGCTGCGCCAGCGCCAGCTGGTGGCCGAGGTGGTCAGGCCGGCCGAGGCGGAAGCGGAGAAGGTGCGCATCCTGGCCAAGGCGGACGCCGAGCGGATGCGGATCCAGGCCGACGCGGCCGCGTCCAACAACCGGGTCGCGCTGGACCGGATGCTCATCGACCAGCTCCCGCAGATCGTCAAGGAGGCGGCGGGCGGGCTGGCCAACGCGAACGTCAACGTGCTGAACGGGGCCGAGGGGCTCAGTGAGATCGCGGCCGGGCTGGTCGGCCAGGGGCTGACCATCCTCGACTCGATCAAGAAGAACCTGGCCACTGGGCCGGAGACCGGCGCGGAAGTGGTCCGGCTGCCGGAGGGCCCGCCAGACGGCCGCCCGCGCGGCTGACCCCCGGCGCTAGCTGACGGCCGCCCAGGGTATCTGGCCGGCTCTGGCGTTCGGCGGCTGGGCTCTAGGCTTGGCGGATGCCTGTGCTGGCCGGTGTGGCCCTGGTCGCCGCGATCGCGTGGGTCTACCTGCTCGCCGGGCATGGCGGGTTCTGGCGCACCGATCAGCGGCTGCCCGCGGTGGACCCGCGGTGGCAGCCGGAGCGCTGGCCAAGCGTGGTGGCCGTGGTGCCGGCCCGGAACGAGGCGGCCGTCCTGCCACTCACCCTGCCCAGCCTGCTGGCCCAGGAGTACCCAGGCGAGTTCGCGGTGCTGCTGGTGGATGACGGGAGTACCGACGGCACGGCCGAAGTGGCCGGCACCCTCGGCCGCGGTTCGCTGGGCGGCGGTTGGCTGGACGGCGGTTTGGACGGCGGTTCGCTGGGCGGCGGTGCGGGCGCGGCCGGGGGTGTGGGCGTGCGGGTGGTCCCGGCTGGCTCGCCGCCGGCCGGCTGGGCGGGCAAGGTGCACGCGATGGCCGCCGGCCTGGGGGCCGCGGGAGAGTGCGACTATGTGTTGTTCACCGACGCGGACATCGGGTACGCGCCGGGCACGCTGACCGCGCTGGTCCGCGCGGCCGTGGCCGGGGACCGCGCGCTGGTCTCGCAGATGGCGCTGCTCCGCGCGGACACCGGCTGGGAGCGGCTCATCGTGCCGGCCTTCGTCTACTTCTTCGCCCAGCTGTACCCGTTCCGCTGGGTGAACCGGCCCGGTTCGCGGACGGCCGCCGCGGCCGGTGGCTGCATGCTGGTGCACCGGGCCACGCTGGCCGCGGCCGGCGGCCTGGCCCCGATCAGCGGGGCGCGGATCGACGACGTGGCGCTGGGCCGGCTGCTCAAGCGGCCGCCGTCGCAGGCCCGCTGCTGGCTGGGATTCACCACCGAGGCGCGCAGCCGGCGGCCGTACCCACGGCTGGCCGGCTTGTGGGACATGATCGCGCGCAGCGCCTATGTCCAGTTGCGCTACTCACCGGTGCTGCTCGGGCTGACCTTGCTCGGCCTGCTGTGGCTGTACGCGGTGCCGCCGGTGGCGGTGCTGGCCGGCCTGGCCGGGCTGGCTGCCTGGGGGGTGGGCGCCGGGGCGGGCCCGGCCGCCGCCTGGTCGGCCTGGTGTGCCGTTGCCGGGCTGGCCGGCTGGCTGCTGATGAGCGCCAGCTTCCTGCCCGTGCTCCGGCTGTACCGGCTGGGCGGCTGGCGGGCGCCAGCGCTGCCCGGAATCGCACTGCTTTATGCCGTCATGACGGCAGATTCTGCCCGGCGGCATTATGCCGGGCGCGGCGGTGAATGGAAGGGCCGCACGCTTCCGGCCGGCCGCCAGGCGCAATAGCGCAAAACGCGATATCCGTACTTGTCCGATTTTCGTCAGCACCGGGACCGAGAGCTGAATAACGCCTTCTCGTTGCTGATCCGGGATTTAGAGCGCCCAGGTCACAGTGCTGTGACATGCTGCATGTCACGCATCGTGCGACTGTAACTACTCATGGTATGGTCGCAGCTGGACTCGGCGGGGCGGGAGTCAGCGTGAAGCGCAGCCACTTACGGAGGCAAGTCCGGGGCCGGTCCTAAATCACCGCCTCATACCCCGTGGAATTTTCTTACCGGACCCGGGCAAAATCGAGGGAAGGAAGTAATCGATGCGTAGACGCATCACCCGGACGCTTCTCGCCGCTGCTGCGGCAGGCGTCACCGCTGGCACCCTTGGCCTGACCGCTGTAGGGGCTGCCAACGCGGCCGTGTCGCGCGCCGCGAGCGGGAACATCGGCCCGACGATGGCCACCACCAGCACGGCGGGGTACGAGGCGAGCGGGCGTGACTTCCGCTACATCTCGTCCACCATCACGGTGCCGGACACTGCGTTCCTGACCGGGCTGTACCCGCAGGAGTACATCCAGCTGGGCAACGGCTCGCTGGGTGGCGGGGACCAGTACGTGCGGGCTGGCATCGAGTCGTGCATCGTGGCCCGGACGTACGGGGCTGCCTGCACCACCGGCAGCTGGGTGTCGTACATCGAGGCGTTCAACAACTCGCTGAACGGCCCGTACTTCTCGCACTACTCCGAGCTGTCCGGGGTCAACCAGGGCGACGGTGTGAACTTCAGCATCTACTACGACGAGGGTGGCAACGAGCTGCACTTCGTCATCACGCCGCCGTCCACGTCCGGTCCGGTCGAGTACTACAAGACTCAGGCCTACGGGGCGATCTTCCAGTACGCCGATGCGGTGGACGACTTCACCAACAGCACCGGCGTGCCGATCGCGCTGCCGCCGTTCATCCACGCGTTCCGCATCAACCAGTTCCTGCAGGGTGCCATCACCACCGAGCATGGGCTGCGCGGTTCGTTCGTGGGCCCGTGGACGACCACCCCGATCATCGCCACCAGCAACGGGCTGCTGCCGCCGTCTGGGACGACCCGGGTGTCGCCGAGCCCGCTGTGGTCGGACGGCCTGTCCGCCAACGGCGCGGTTCGCCCGTGGGACGCCTTCGGGGTCTGGGCGCGCTAAGTCCGGCTGGCTGAGTCCAGCTGGCTGTGGGCCGCTGGCCAACAGCCGAAGTGATCAGTAGGCAGCTGCCCGGGCCGGTTCGCCGGCCCGGGCAGCTCGCTTGTTTGGGGGTGCATAAATCCATCGCGTGAAGTAATCATTAGATTACGCATAGTAGGAAAAGGGATACGGAGGGCAGTCAGGGCCGACCTGAACAACCACGTACGGGGGCAAACCGGGCACCAGTCCTGAACACCGCCCAGAGTCACACCGGTGCTGCTCCCACGCGCCACAGGAGGGGAACTGATGCGAAGCCGCATCCTCAGAACGTTCGTCGCTGCCGCGGCGGCGGGTGCCACCGCCACGACGCTTGGTCTCGCGGCCTCAGGTGCCGCGAGCGCGTCCGTGACCAAGCCCGCGCAGCCGCATATCTCGTATCCGCTGATCGGGACAACCAGCCAGGCCGGTTACGAGGCCAGCGGCCGCTACTTCCGCTACATATCCGCGACGCTGACCGTGCCGGACACCTCGTTCCTGACCGGGCTCTACCCGCAGGAGTACATCCAGCTGTCCAACGGCTCACTGGCCAGCGGGGACCAGTACGTGCGGGCCGGCATCGAGTCGTGCATCGTGGCCCGGACGTACGGCGCCGTCTGCACCACCGGTAGCTGGGTGTCCTACGTGGAGGCCTTCAACAACTCGCTGAGTGGCCCGTACTTCTCGCACTACTCGGAGCTGTCCGGGGTCAACCAGGGCGACGGGGTCAACTTCAGCATCTACTTCGACCAGGGGGGAACGAGCTGCACTTCGTGATCACGCCGCCATCCACGTCTGGTCCGGTGGAGTACTACAAGACCCGGGCTTACGGCCCGATCTTCGATCACGCCGCCGCGCTGGATGACTTCACCAATAGCACCGGGGTGCCGGTCGCCCTGCCGCCGTTCGTGCGGTCGTTCCGGATCAACCAGTTCCTGCAGGGCGCGCTGACCACGTACAGCGGCTCGCGGGGCTCGTTCATCGGCCGGTGGACGACCAGCAAGGTCATCGCGACCAGCAACGGCCTGCTGCCGCCGTCGGGGACGACCCGGGTGTCGCCGACCGATCTGTGGTCGGACGGCCTGCCGGCCAACAACCAGGTGCGCCTGTGGGACGCCTTCGGCGTCTGGGCGCGCTGACTTTCCTGTTTCACCGGACTGCTGCCCGGGCCCGGCTCGCCGGCCCGGGCAGCAGGCTGCCGGGGCGCGGATAAATGACATGCCTCCGGGCCGCCGGGCTCCGATAATCGGCCGCATGGCAGCGACACCCGGCACCCTGCGGCACTGGCCGCTGTCCGGGCTGCGCCTCCGCACGGCGCGGCTGGAACTGCGGCTGCCCTCGCTGGCCGACCTGGACGAGCTGGCCGGCCTGGCCACCGCCGGGATACATGATCCGGCCCTGATGCCGTTCGGGGTGCCGTGGACGGACGTCCCGCCGGACCAGCGGGCGCGCAGCGTGCTGCAGTTCCACCTGCGCCAGCTGGGCGAGTGGTCAGCCCAGGACTGGACGCTCAACCTGGTGGTTGAGGCCGGCGGGGCCATCGCCGGCACGCAGGGCATATCCGGCCGCGATTTCGCCATGCTGCGCGAGGTGCACACTGGGTCCTGGCTGGGCCGGCGCTACCAGCGCCAGGGCATCGGCACCGAGATGCGCGCGGCCGTGCTGGAGCTGGCCTTCGCCGGGCTGGGCGCCGAGTACGCCACCTCGGAGGCGTTCAATGACAACGCCGGGTCGCTGGGCGTGTCGCGCAAGCTTGGCTATGCCGCCGACGGCATCTATCGCCAGGTCATCCGGGGCAAGCCCGCGACGCAGCAACGGCTGCGCCTGGACCGGGCGGCCTGGCGGGCGCACCGCACGACCGAGGTGGAGATCACCGGCCTGGCTGACTGCCTGCCCGACTTCGGCCTCCCCGGCTGACTCCGGGCCCCGCGCGGCTGGGGCGCGTCAGCGCGCTGATCACAGCACCACAGGCTTCACCAGCAACCACCCAATCACGGGGCGTCAGTTGGTGATCAAGCGATTACTGCTGCTGCTGCTGCTGCTGCTGCTGCTGCTGCTGCTGCTGCTGCTGCTTGGAGCGACCCCAAGCGCTTGATCACGAAGGTCTTGGGCCGGGGCCATCCGACTGGGAAACTTGTCTTGACAAAAAAAGTTGTCCGCAGCAGGATGGCGGCATGGTCGGCGACGGCGCAGCGCAGCAGCGGGTCAGCGAACCGCACCGGGACGGTGGGGCGCTGGGCCCGGTGCTGGACCCGGTACCAGCCATCGAGCCGGTGGCGGTGATTGACGATGCGGCGGCGGCGGAGGTGTCGCTGGACCCGATGCGGGCGCGGCTGCTGGCCGCGCTGGCCGAACCGGGTTCCGCCAGCACGCTGGCCGCGGGCACCGGGCTGGCCCGGCAGAAGATCAACTACCACCTGCGCGCGCTGGAGCGGCACGGCCTGATCGAACTGGTCGAGGAGCGCAAACGGGGCAACTGCACCGAGCGCGTGCTCCGGGCCACCGCCGCCTCGTACGTGATCTCACCGGCCGCGCTGGCCTCGGTGGCCCCGGACCCGGGCCGGTCCCCGGACCAGTTGTCCGCCCGGTGGCTGCTCGCCCTGGCGGCCAGGCTGGTGCGTGAGGTCGGCGAGCTGATCACCCGGTCCCGGGCGGCCGGCCAGCCGGTGGCGACGTTCGCCATCGACAGCGAGATCAGGTTCGCCTCGGCGGCCGAGCGGGCCGGATTCGCCCAGGAGCTGAGCGAGACGATCAAGGATCTGGCCGCCCGGTACCACAACCAGAGCGCGCCGGGCGGGCGCGCGCACCGGCTGGTGGTCGCGCTGCACCCGAGCATCACCCGGCCACCGGGCAGCCCACGGCAACCGGGCAGCACACAGCGACCGGGCAGCACACAGCGACCGGGCAGCACACAGCAACCGGACAGCACACCACAACGACAGGAGTAGTCATGGCACGCGAATTCGAGATCCGGCGCGAAGTCGAGCTGCCGGCCACCCCGGAGCAGGTCTGGCAGGCGGTCGCCACCGGCGACGGCACCGCCGCCTGGATGTTCCCGGTCGCCGAGGGCGCGCCGAGCCGGGTGGGGGAGGTCTGGGCCGGGCACACAGTAAAGGCGTTCGACCCGCCGCGGCACCTGCGCGTGGCGGCCGAAGGCCCGGACGGCCAGGTGATGAACGCCCTGGAGTACATCATCGAGGCGCAGGGCGGCGGTACCGTGCTGCTGCGCTATGTGCACAGCGGTGTGCTGACCGAGGACTGGGACAACCAGTACGACTCGGCCGGCCAGCACACCGACTTCTACCTGCACACCCTGGGCCAGTATCTGCGCTACTTCGCGGGCCAGCGGCCCACCTACATCGCGGCCGAGGGCCCGGAGGCGGCCAAGGCCAAGGACGCCTTCGACGCCTTGCGCCACGAGCTTGGGCTGACCACGGCCAGCGCGCCCGGCGACCAGGTGCGCCTCACGCCGCCCGGCCTCGACCCGGTGGACGCGGTGGTGGACTACGCCACGCCGAACTTCATTGGCCTGCGCAGCGCCGACGGCCTGTACCGGTTCTTCGGCCGGAACGCGTTCGGCATGCCAGTCGGCCTGAGCCACCATCTGTTCGCCCCGGACGTGGACAAAGACAAGACCCAGCTGGCCTGGCAGGCTTGGCTGGATGGGCTCTACCGGTAACACCCAGTTCGACCTGGTGCTGCGCGGCGGCTGGGTGGTGGACGGCACTGGCACGCCGCCGTTCCGGGCCGACCTGGCCGTCGCCGGTGACCGGGTCGCCGCCGTGGGCAGGCTCGCAACAGCCACCGCCAGCCAGGAACTGGACGTGACCGGCCGCTACCTGATGCCCGGGTTCATCGACGCGCACATCCACGCCGATGGGCTGGCCGACAGCGCCGGCGCTCAGCTGGCCGCGCTCCGCCAGGGCGTCACCACGGTGCTGATCGGCCAGGACGGGCTGTCCTTCGCACCGGCCGGACCAGCCACCATCGCACAAGTGAGCCAGTACTTCGGCGCGGTCAACGGGCCCTGCCCCGAAGAGCTGGCCGGCGGCTGCACAATAGCCGACCTGCTGGCCCACTATGACGGCAAGACCGCGCTGAACGTAGCCTGCCTGGCCCCGGCGGGCACGATCCGTGCCGGGGTACTGGGCTTCTCCGGCGCACCCGCCGCCCCAGCCCAGCTGAAAGCGATGCGGAAGCTGGTCGAGCAGGCGCTGGAAGACGGCGCGGTCGGGCTGTCCACCGGGCTGGAGTATCAGCCGGGCCGGTTCGCCGACGCCGCCGAGCTGGCCGGGCTGTGCGCCCCGGTGTCCGCGGCCGGCGCGGTGTACGTGAGCCATCTGCGCGGGTACGAGGCGGACGCCTGGCGCGGCATGCGCGAGCTGACCGAGATCGTCCGCCGGGCCGGGGTGGCTGGGCACGTCTCGCACTATCACGGCCCGGCCGGCATGCTGACCGCGCTGCTCGACGACGCTCGCGGCCAGGGCCTGGACGTCACCTTCGACTCCTACCCGTACCTGCGCGGCAGCACCATCCTCGGCATGCTGGCGCTCCCCGGCGATGTACAGGCGGGCGGCCCGGCGGTCACGCTGCGCCGGCTGGCCCAGCCGGCCACCCGGCAGCGGCTGGCCCGGGACTGGTTCCCCAGCATCGGCGGCGTGCTGGACCGGATCACGCTGGCCTACATCGGCGCGGCCGAGTGGTCCTGGGCCGAGGGGGTCAAGCTGACCGAGGCGGCCGCTACCGCCGGGATGCCACCCGGGGAACTGGTCTGCGAGCTGCTCACCGCCAGCCGGTTCGCGGCCGGCTGCGTGTTCGCCCAGCCGCCGACCAACACTGAAGCCGACCTGCGCGCCCTGCTCCGGCACGAGGCCCAGCTGGCCGGCTCGGACGGGATCCTGCTTGGCCGCTGGCCGCACCCGCGCGGCTGGGGCGCGTTCGCCCGGCTGCTCGGCCGGCACACCCGGGAGCTGGGCGACTGGACCTGGGGCCAGGCCGCGGTGCACCTGGCCGGGCACGCGGCCCGCCGGTTCGGCCTGGCCGGCCGCGGCCTGCTCCGCCCGGGCCGCCACGCCGACGTGGCCATCGTGAACCCGGCCGCGGTCCAGGACCAGGCCGACTACCAAAACCCGCGACGGCCCGCCCACGGCATCCACCACGTGCTGGTCAACGGCCGCTTCGCCCTCCGTGACGGCGAGCTCACCGGCGACACACCAGGCCGGGCGATCAGGCGGGGCTGACCGAGCCGCCGAACGCGGCGCGCAGCCGCGCCTCGGCATCCGCCCCAGCACCGGCCTGGTCCAGGCCGAGCAGCGCCGCGCCGGCCACCGGCGGCACGTCCACCACACGCGGCACCGCGGCCGGCGCGCCAGCTGCCAGGCCGTCGGTGACCAGCCCGTTGAGCAGCGGGTCGGCCGCGGCCAGCAGGCTGCCACCGAGCACCACCGGAACCGCGGCGCTGTCCAGGCCGAGGCGGCGGATCGCGGTCAGCGCCATCGTGACGACCTCGCCGGCCTGGCGGCGGACCAGATCGCGGGCGGCCGGGTCGCCCGCTCCGGCCAGGGCGAACACCACCGGGGTCAGCCCGCGGATGTCGGCCCGCCCGAGTTTGTCCCGGTAGCAGGCCAGCGTCACGTCCCGCACGGTGGCCAGCCCGAAATGCCGGGGCACCTCGATACGCAACGCGGTGTCCGGGCCGCGCCCGTCCTCGGCCCGGGCCGCCAGCCACAGCGCGTCGGCACCGAGGTCACCACCGCCGCCCCAGTCGCCGCTGATGGCGCCCATGGACAGGAACCGGGTGGTCCGGCCGTCCGGGGCCACGCCGACGCAGTTGATGCCGGCCCCGACGGTGACGCCGATGCCCCAGTGCGGCTGGTCCGGCTCGACCAGCCCGGCGCGGAGCACCGCGAACGTGTCGTTGACCACCGAAGCCTGCGCGGCCCAGCCGTGGTCCAGCACCAGCGCGGCGAGTTCTTCCTCCTCGTCCGGCAGGTCGGAGCCGGCCAGGCAGGCGGACACCCGGTCGGCGACCGGGAAGGCGGTGGTCCGGCCCGCCGCCAGCCCGACCGCCGCGGCCAGGTCGCCGAGCACGCGCAGTGCCTCGTCCCGGCCGATGATCTGCCAGTTGCTGCCCGGGCCGCGCTGCCGGGCCAGCACGGTGCCGTCCGCGGCGACCAGCGCGGCCTCCGTCTTGCTGTTCCCGCCGTCGATGGCGAGAACCGCGGGCAGCCCCCCGGCCGCCTGGCTCACGAGCCGCTGGCCCAGGGCAGGAAGGCCCGGTTCTCCGCGATCAGCCGGTCGGCCAGCTGCCCGGCCAGCTCGTACTGGCCGATCAGCGGGTGGGCCAGCAGCGCGTCCCGGACCCGCTGCACACCGCCGCGCCGGGCCGCGGCCACGGCCAGCTCCTCGTAGCCGGTCACGTGCGCGATCAGCCCGGACATCAGCGGGCTGACCGGCGATACTGGCGCCGGAGTGGCCCCGTGCGCGCCGATCACCGCGGGCACCTCGATCACCGCGTCGTCCGGCAGGAACGGCAGCGTGCCCGCATTCCGCACGTTCACCACCTGGGTGTCCCCGGTGTTCCCGACCAGCGACGCGAGCAGCGCCACGGCCGCCTCCGAGTAGAACGCGCCGCCGCGCTGGCCGAGCAGCTCCGGCTTCCGGTCCAGCGCCGGGTCGGTGTACATCTCGAGCAGCAGCTCCTCGATCTCCGCCACCTTCTCGGCCCGGGTCGGGGAGTGCTTCTCTTCTTCCACCACCGCGTCATGCGCCCAGAAATAGCGCAGGTAGTAGGACGGTACCGCACCAATTTCATGCAGAACGCTGGCGGGCAGGCCGGTGTGCTCCGCTATCTCAGTGCCGTGCGTGGCGATCAACCCCGGCAGCCGGTCGACGCCGTCCACGATCGCGGCTCGCTCCCAGGTCAGGTGGTTGAGCCCGACATGGTCCAGGGCCACCTGGCCGGGTGGGACGCCGAGCATCCGGGCGAAGTTGCGCTGGAAGCCGATGGCCACGTTGCACAGCCCGATGGCCCGGTGCCCGGCGTCCAGCAGCGCCCGGGTGACGATGCCGACCGGGTTGGTGAAGTCGATGATCCAGGCGTCGGACGCGGCCCGCTGCCGGGTGCGTTCCGCGATGTCCAGCACGATCGGCACGGTGCGCAGCGCCTTGGCCAGCCCGCCCGCCCCGGTGGTCTCCTGGCCGACGCAGCAGAATTCCAGCGGCCAGGTCTCGTCCCGCTGCCGGGCCGCCTGGCCGCCGACGCGCAGCTGGAGCAGCACCGCGCCCGCCCCGTCCAGGCCTTCGTCCAGGCTGGTCGTCCAGCTCAGCTTGGCCGGGTGGCCGTACGACTTCATGATCCGGGCGGAGAACGGGCCGACCACATCCAGCCGGGTGGTGTCCGGGTTGACCAGCACCAGCTCGGTCACTTTGACCTGGTCGGCCAGCCGGGCGATCCCGTCGACCAGTTCCGGGGTGTAGGTGGACCCGCCGCCGACAACCGCTAGCTTCATCCGAACGCCTTCACTTCCGCGCCCTCCTCGGCGACATGGCAGGCGGCCTGGTGGCCGGGCGCCATCTGGCTCAGTTCCGGGGTGACCTGGTGGCACTTGTCGATGGCCAGCGGGCAGCGCCAGCGGAACCGGCAGCCCGGCGTGGGGTTAATCACCTTGGGTGGCTCACCGCGGTCGGTCTCCGCGCCCACGCCGAGCGGGGCACGCGGGTCCGGCGCCGCGGACAGCAGCAGCTGGGTGTACGGGTGCCGCGGGTTGGCCAGCACCTCCTCGGCCGGCCCGGACTCGGCCACCCGGCCGGCGTACATGACGATCAGCCGGTCGGCCACGTACCGGGCGCTGGCCAGATCGTGCGTGATGTACAGGATCGACACGCCCTGGCTGTCCCGCAGCTCGGCCATCATGTTGAGCAGGCCGACCCGGATGGACACGTCCAGCATGGACACCGGCTCGTCGGCCAGGATCAGCTTGGGCCGCATGGCCAGCGCCTGGGCGAAGCCGACCCGCTGCCGCTGCCCGCCGCTCAGCTCGTGCGGGAACCGCTGCAGCACCTCGTCGGCCGGGGTCAGCCCGACCACCTCGAACACCTGTCGTGCCTCGGCGTAGCGCTCGTCCCGGGACAGCTCGGGGCGGTGCAGCTTGAGGCTGCGCAGCACGCCGTGCGACACCCGGAACACCGGGTTGATCGAGGCGAACGGGTCCTGGAACACCATCGGCGCCAGCCCGCTGTAGGTCAGCCGGTCCTTGCGGGACCTGAACCCGGACAGCGGCCTGCCCTGAAAGTAGATCTCGCCGCTGGTCGGCTTGTAGATCTTGGCCAGCAGCCGGGCGATGGTGCTCTTGCCGCTGCCGCTCTCCCCGGCCAGCGCGACGATCTCCCGTTCGCCGATGGTCAGGCTGACGTCGTCCACCGCGTGCAGCGTCTGCTGGGACAGCGCGTTGCCGATCTGGAAGTGCCGGGTCAGCTTGTCCGTCCGGAGCAGCGCGGTTCCGTTGGCGGCCGGCTCACTCGTGCTGGTCACGCGGTCTTCTCCTCCCCCGTGCTGTCCTGGTGCTCAGCGCCGTCCTCGTGCAGCAGGCAGCGCACCAGGGTGGCGTCCACCTGGTACAGCTCCGGCTGGGTCTGGGGGCAGCGGTCAAAGGCCTTGGGGCAGCGTGGCTCGAACCGGCAGCCCGGCGGGGGAGTAGCCAGGTTGGGCGGGCTGCCCGGGATGCCGGACAGCTCGCGCCGCGGCCCGCGGATCGACGGGAACGCGTCCATCAGGCCCGCCGTGTATGGATGCAGCGGCCGGTCGAACAGCTCCCGGGTGGCACCGAACTCGGCCACCTGGCCCGCGTACATCACCATCAGCCGGTCGGAGAAGTGGCTGATCAGGGACATGTCGTGGGTGACGAAGATGACCGCGAAGTCGAGCCGCTGCTGCAGTTCCTTGATCTGCACCATCAGCGACCGCTGGGCCACCACGTCCAGCGCCGACGTCGGCTCGTCCATGATCACCAGGTCCGGGGTGAACAGCATGGCCATCGCGATCATGGCCCGCTGCCGCATTCCGCCGGACAGCTGGTGCGGGTAGCTGCGCAGGTGCACCGGGTCGATGCCGACCATCCGCAGCACCTCAGCCGACCGGTCGGCGATCTCCGTCTTGCTGCTCACCCCGTGCGCCCGCATCGCGTCGGCGAACTGGGCCCGGATCTGCTTGACCGGGTTGAGCGCGTTCATCGCGCTCTGCATGACCACGGACAGGTCTTTCCAGCGCACCGCGGCCAGCGCGCGGTCGGTCAGCCCGACCATGCTGCGGCCCTTGAAGCTGACCTCGCCGCCGGTGATGGCGGCCGGCGGGGCGAGCAGCTGGGCGATGGCGAACAGCAGGGTGGACTTGCCGCAGCCGGACTCGCCCACGATGCCGAGGAACTCGCCCGGATCGACCTGGAAGCTGACCTGGTCCACGGCGACGACCGGGCCGCGGTCCGCGGCGTAGGTCACGGACAGGTCGGTGACGTCGAGCACGCTGCCTGCCGGGGTCGGCCTGCTGTCTTCGGCGGCGGGTTCCTGCTTAGCTGGCACGCTTGACACGGATCCTCCTCACCGGCCGGAGGGCAGGGTTGCCGATCTCGTCGAACGCGTAGTTGAGCAGCGCGAACGCCGCGCCGAGCAGGGCGATCAGGGCACCGGGGACGATCGCCCACAGGTACTGCCCGGTCTGCAGCGCCTCATTGTTCTCGGCCCAGTAGAGCATCGTGCCCCAGCTCACCGAGTTGGGGTCGCCCAGCCCGATGAACTGCAGGCTGGAGCCGAACAGCACCGCGTACAGGGCGTTGGTCAGGAAGCTGGCCACGATCAGCGAGGTCATGGTGGGGATGATCTCCACCACGACGATGTACATCCGGCGCTCGCCGCGCACCCGGGCCGCTTCCAGGAAGTCGCGCTTGCGCAGCGACAGCGCCTGGGCGCGCAACTGCCGGGCGGTGTAGGACCACCCGGTCAGCGTCAGCACCACGACCAGCACCGCTGTGCCGGCGTTCTGCACATAGGTGGCGATGACGATGAGCAGCGGGAACAGCGGGATGACCAGCAGCACGTCGGTGAGCAGGTTGAGCACGCCATCCCAGGCGCCGCCCAGGTAGGCGGCGGCCACCCCGATCAGCACCGCCACGCCGGTGGAAAACAGCCCGACCCCGAACGCGATGATCAGCACCTGCCGGGTGCCGTACACCGCCTGGGCGAAGATGTCCTGGCCCAGCGCGGTGGTGCCGAGCAGGTGCTGCGCGGACGGCCCGAGGCTGCGCGGGTAGATGGTCGCGGTCGGGGAGTCGTGTGCGATTACCCCGGGGAACAGTGCCAGCAGGATGAAGATGACCAGCAGCGCGGTGCCCACGGTGGCCTTGCGGTTGGACCGGACCGCGCTGACCACCCGGCCCAGCGCCTGGTTGCGCCGGGCGGTGATCGGGACGGGCAGCGCCTGATCGGGCGGCAGCGTGGTGGTGGGCCCGGAGACTGGGAGCATGGCCATGGCTAGTCCGCCGTCCTGGTGCGGGGGTCAAGGATCGCGGTGGCGATATCAGCCAGCAGGATGGCCACCAGCACCGCCACGGTGATCAGCAGGAACAGGGCCTGCATCAGCGGGTAGTCCTCGTTGCTCACCGCCTGGAGCAGCATGTAGCCGACCCCGGGGTAGTTGAACACGTACTCGACCAGGATGGCGCCGCCGACCACGAAGCCCAGCGACATGGCGAACCCGGTCAGGTTGGGCAGGATGGCGTTGCGCGCCGCATAGTCGAACATGATCCGGCGGGACGGCAGCCCCTTGGCCCGGGCCATCCGCACGTAGTCCTCGGCCAGCGTGGTGACCATGGTGTTCCGCATGGTCAGGATCCAGGTGCCGATGGTGGTGACGAGCAGCGCGGCGGCGGGCAGCACGGCGTGCTCCACGATGTTCACGATGAACGCCGCGTCGAAGCCGGGGGCCATGTTGATGCTGAAGCCGAACGCGCCCGGGAACCACTGCAGCCGGACCGCGAAGATCAGGATCAGCATCATGCCGACCCAGAAGTACGGGATGGCCGAGGTGATCACGAACACCGGCGGGGCGATGCTGTCCAGCCGCCCGCCGCGCCGCCAGGCGGCCACGATGCCGATGCCGGTGCCGAGCAGGAAGGCCAGCACCGTGGTCACCCCGACCAGGCCGAGCGTCCACGGGATGGCGTCCAGGATGACCCGGCCGACCGACTGCGGGTAGAAGTACAGCGACGTGCCGAAGTTCCCGGTGGCCACGTCGCCCAGGTAGTGCACGTACTGCCCGAACAGGCCTTCCTTGGTGTTTACCCCGAACGCCGCTTCCAGGGCCTTGAGCGCCTGGGGGCTGACAGGGCCGCGGAACTTGCCCATCATGGCCTCGGCTGGGTTCCCCGGCATCAGCCGGGGCAGGAAGAAGTTCAGCGTGAGCGCGGCCCACAGGGTGATCGCGAAGAAGCCCAGGCGGCGAAGCGCGTATCTCATGTCATGTTCCTGGCTCTCATCAGGGCCTCCTTCCCGCCTGCCGGCGGCCCGGCGCGCTGTTCCCCACTCTCACGGTGACCGGTGGCCG
This sequence comes from uncultured Actinomycetes bacterium, assembly GCA_963834705.1. GTDB lineage: Bacteria > Actinomycetota > Actinomycetes > Streptosporangiales > Streptosporangiaceae > RYN-230. The sequence goes on along the minus strand of CAWICV010000006.1, from coordinate 132,851 downwards.
GGCCGCCCGGCAAGGTGGGCGTCCCGGCCACCAGTCAGCCGCGGCTTACTTGGGCGACAGGTGCAGCATCTGCTGCCCCCAGTCGGGGTAGTCGTACGCGGCCGGCTGGGCGTACGGGTTGCTCTTGGTGACCCAGCCGTTGAAGGTGCCGGTGTCGTACTGGAACCAGTCCACCTGCTCGGTGATCGGGATGACCGGCACCTGCTGCAGCATGACCTGCTGCAGCTTGTTCACGATCGAGTGCTCCTCGCTCGTGCTGGTCGTCTTCGGGTACTCGTTGATCAGCTTGTCGGTCTGCGGGTTGCTGTACCGCTCAAAGTTGGACCCAGCCGGCTGCCCGATCGGCGCCGAGTTGCCCGAGTACAGCCACTGCCGCAGCTCGTAGTACGGGGTCGGGCCGCCGGTCTCGGCATAGTAGCCGAGCTGGTAGTTGCCGTTGTACATGGCGGCCTCGTAGGCCGGGGCGGCCAGGTTCTTGGGAGTGACCTGGATACCCACCGCCTTGAGGTCGGACTGGATGACGTTGACCGCGGCCACCCAGTCGGAATACCCGCCGTTGTTGGTGAGCGTAAAGGACAGCTTCTGGCCGTTCTTCTGCATGATCCCGTCGGAACCCTTGGTGTAGCCGGCCGCCTTCAGGATCGAGATCGCATGCGACGGGTTGAACGCGTAGTTGTTACCGAACGCCGCGGCCTGTGAGGTGTCCTCCCAGTTGGAGAACGTTGGCGTGACGATCCCGCTCTGGTTGGACGGGGGCTCGTAGCCGTACTCACCGATCTGCGACGCCTGCTGCCGGTTGATCGCGTAGGCCATGGCCTGCCGGACGGCCACGTTGCTCAGGATCGGGTTCTTCAGGTTGATGAACAGCGACACGTTGGCCACCGGCGGGAACCAGTAGTGGTAGTTCGGGCTCTTCGACAGGTAGAACTTCTGGATGCTCGGGATGAACTGGCTGCCCCACTGGGCCTGGCCGTTGGCCAGGTAGGTGTTGGCCGTGTCGTTGCTGGTGAAGGCCGGATAGTTGATGGTCTTTACCTTGGGCAGGCCGGCCTGCCAGTAGTGCGGGTTGGCCTTGTAGGTGATGTTCTGCGGGGTGCACGGCTTGATCAGGTAGGCGCCGGTGCCGACCGGGTTGGTGTCCGGGTACTTCACCGGGTTGGCGATGCCCGACCAGATGTGCTGCGGCACGATGCCGATCTGGTCGGCGATGTAGTAGAAGTACGTCACCGCGGGCTGCTTGAACTGCATGACTACCTGGTTGGAGCCCTTCTGGCTGACGCTGGACAGCACCGACCAGACCGCGTTGATGTCGAGCGCCTTGAACTTCTTCAGCAGGTTGAACGTGAAGACCACATCGGCCGCGCTCATCGGCTTGCCGTCGCTCCACTTCACCCCGCTGCGGATGGTGAAGGTCAGCGTCTTGTTGCCGTTGCTCCAGGTGTACGCGGAGGCCAGCCACGGCGTGGTCTTGGCGCTCTGCAGCGTGTTCACGAACATCAGCGGCTCGTAGACCGGGCCCAGCGAGTAGCTGATGTCGGACAGGTTGAACGGGTTGAAGTTGCAGGTCCAGAGGCTGCCACTCTCATTGTCGATGGTCAGCGTGCTATTGGAACTGCCACCGCTGCTGCTGCCCCCACCGCCGCCACCCGATGAGCCGCCCCCACAGGCGGCGGCCAGCAGGCAGGCGGCGAAGAGGACCACGAGGATCTTGATGCGTCTCATTGGCTAGCCCTTCGATGTGGAAATAAGCGAGCTGGCGTGGGTCATGAGCAGTCCCCGGCCAGCCATGCGGGTGATGGCCGCCGATGGCCATCGAGGTCAGCTGCCACGTGTTGTCCGTAGTGTGGTCGCTGGGCGGCGTCCACGGCCAGTGCCACGGCGCCGATCAGCGGCGCCTCGTGCGGGAACTCGGCCAGCACGAGCTGCGGCGGGAACGGGGCACCCGCGTTCAGCGCCCGCTCCAGGCCCGGCTGCAGCCGGGCCCATGAGCCGGCCATGCCGCCACCGACCGCGATCCGTGCCGGATTGATGCAGATTGCCAGGTTAACCAGGTGAAACGCCAATTCAGCCACAAAACCGTTGGCCAGATCGGCCAGCTCAGGGTCATCCAGGCTGGTGTCGAAGACATCGGCCGCGGACACCGGCCCGGCGCCGGCCTGGCCCAGCCCGCGCGCGCTGACCTGCCGGGCCACGCCCAGCCCGCTCACCGCGTCCTCCAGCGGGACCCGCTGGCCCAGGCCGAGGCCGACGTCGGCGATGGCCCGCAGGTTGTAGCCGATCTCCCCGGCCGCGCCCGCGTCGCCGCTGAGCACCTGGCCGCCGGCCACGATCGCGGCGGCCAGCCCGGTGCCCAGGTTCAGGTACACGCCCGGGTCGCAGCCGCGCAGCGCGCCCCACCGGTACTCGGCGGCCGCGGCCGCCTTGACGTCGGTAGCCATCCTGAGCTGCGCGCCCGGGAACGCGGCGCGCAGCTCGCGGCCCAGGGCCAGCGACTCCCAGCCGTCGATGGCCGGGGCCAGCAGCACCCGGTCCTCAGCCGGGATCCCGAACGTGGCCACGCCGACCGCGGCCAGGTCGCTGTCCGGGGCGGCGGCAGCCAGCAGCTCATGGGTGGTCCGCACGCCGCGGTCGAAGATGGCCCGCGCCCCGGCCGCCCCGGCGGGGGCGCCGTCCTCCGCACCGTGCCGGGTACTGACCCGGGCGAACGCCAGCCGGTTCCCGGTCAGGTCGCAGACGGCAACGGCGATCTTGCTGCCGCCGAAGTCGATCCCGGCTATGACCGAGGGATTTGTCACGATGCCACCTAGCATTCGCTATGGACTCAACCAGGGGTTCTGCGAGTATTTAAGTGGTTTGCACCGAGAGTAGTTAGGACAGTATCCTAACTAATTGCTCAGCAACAGTCCCGTAGCCGAACTGTGATCCATGATCGCCGCAGCTGGAGGAGCATTCGGTTGGACATGATCTCGTTCGGCTCGGTGTTCCTTGAGCTCGTTTTCGGGCACCTGGCCGAACTGCCCGGGCCCGGCGAGGAAGTCTTCACCGACGAGTTCGGCGTGTCCTGCGGCGGCGCCGTGACCAGCGCTAGCGCGGCTGCCCAGGCGGGCGCCAAAGCCGGGCTGTGCACCCTGCTCGGCAACGACATCGGCTCCCGGGTCGTGCTCACCCACTGCGCCCGGGCCGGGGTCGAGCTGTCCCCGTCGGCGCTGCTGCCGCGGCGCTGCGCCGGGATCACCGTGGTGCTCAACTTCGCCAGCGACCGCGGCTTCGTCACCCACGTGCCGCCCCGTTCGGCGGGCGAGCGGCCGGACCTGGACCGCTGGTATGAGGTGCTGCGCCGGGAGCGGCCGCGCTGGTGCTATCTGCACGCCGGCCCGGGCGTGGGCTCGTTCATCCGGGAGGCCCAGGCGCTCGGCGCCCGGGTGGTGCTGGACATGTCGCTGGGCGAGGAGCGGAACCCAGACCCGATACTGGAGTGCATCCCGCTGGCCAACGTGTTCGTGCCCAACGAGGACGAGCTGATCCGGCTGACCGGGGCGGGCAGCTTCGAGGCCGCGGTGGCCACCGCGACGGCCTGGCGTACCTCGCTGGTGGTCAAGCGGGGTGCCGCGGGTGCCGTGGTGGCCGGGCCGGATGGAACGGCCGAGATACGCGATGGCGTTCAGAAGGTAAGGGTGCGGGACCGGACGGGAGCGGGCGACGCGTTCGCGGGGGCGCTGATCGCGGAGCTGTTGCGCGGGGTTCCGCTGACCCGGGCCGTGGTCGCGGCCAACGCGGCCGGCTCGGCCGCGGTGGCCCGGCTCGGCGGGGTCGGTGAGGTGGACGTGGCCGGGATCAGCACGGTCGGCCCGGACGAGATGCTCGGTGACGCGCTGGCCGTGGCGGCCAGCCTGCAGGCCGCCCTGGCGGCCCAGGAAGGGAAACCGGCGATGGGATCTGAGGAATGAAGCTGACCATCCTGGGCGGCGGCGGGGTCCGGATGCCGGCCTTCGTGCGCGCGGTGCTGGCCGGCCTGCCGGCACGTTCAGCCAGATCTGCCTGTTCGAGCCGGACCCGGGGCGGCGCGAGACGATCTGCCGGCTGGCCGTGGAGATCGCCGCCGCGCTCGGCCACCCGGACGTGCTCCAGGTGAGCAGCGACGCGGCCGAGGCGTTCACCGGCGCCGATTACGTGTTCTCCGCGATCCGGGTCGGCGGCGACCGCGGCCGGATCATCGACGAGGAGGTCGCGCTGCGCCGCGGCATCGTGGGCCAGGAGACCACCGGGCCGGGCGGCGGCGCCATGGCGCTGCGCACGATTCCGGTCGTGCTGTCCTACTGTGACCTGCTGGCCCAGGTCGCGCCGGACGCGGTGCTGATCAACTTCACCAACCCGGCGGGCCTGATCACCCAGGCCATCGCCACCCAGGGCAGGCTCCGGGTGGCCGGGGTGTGCGACACGCCGGGCGGCACGGTCGAGCACCTGGCTCACTTTCTGGGCGCGGCGGACGTCAGCGTGGCCGGCAGCTACGCCGGGCTGAACCACCTCGGCTGGGTGTGCTCGCTGCGCGACGGCGGCCGGGAGCGGATCGGCGAGCTGCTGGACCGGTTCGAGGAACTGCAGGCGGCCGACCACCGGTTCGCGTCGTTCGATCCCGAGCTGGTCCGCCGGGTCGGCGCCATCCCGACCGAGTACGTCTACTACTTCTACGACCCGGGCCGGTACGTGGCCGACATCCGCCGGGCCGGGGCCACCCGCGGCCAGGACGTGCTGCGGCTCAACGAGGAGCTGATGGCCGGCCTGGGCAAGGCGTTCGCCGACGGCGGGGTGCAGGACGCGTGGACGGTCTACGACACGCTGCTCGGCGTGCGTAGGGACACCTACATGCGGGCCGACATGCAGGGCGACAACGGGCAGGGCGCGGCGCGGGCCCGCCGTTCGTCGCTGCCGCCCACCGAGATCGCCGCGGCCCGGATCGGCGGGTACGAGGGCCTGGCGCTGCGGGTCATCGACGGGCTGGCCGGCGTCGCGCCCGGCGAGGTGATCGTGAACACCCCGGCCGGGGCCAGCCTCGGCCTGGACCCGGCCGACGTGGTGGAGGTCCCGGCCCGGGTCGATCCGGGCGGGCTGACCCCGCTGCCGCTGCCCGAGCTGCCCCGGCCCGCACTTGGCCTCATCATGCAGGTGAAGGAGTATGAGCGGGGCATCGTGCAGGCGGCGATGACCGGGGACGCCGGGCTGGCCGCGGTGGCCCTGGCCGGGCACCCGCTGGTGCCCGGCATCACCGCGGCCCGGGAGCTGATCGCGGACTACCGGGAGCAGCACGGCCCGGACCTGGCCTACCTGTCCTGACCACGCCCCGGTGCCAGATGATGAGGAGCCTGCCGGGATGACCGGACTAGCCCCGAGGAGGTGAGCGTGACGACAACGCCGGCCATTGCGCCGCCCGGCGGCCAGGTGGCTGCGCCGCCCGGCGGCCAGGTGGCTGCGCCGCCCGGCGGCCAGGCCGCGCGCCCGCAGCTCATCCGGGAACTCAACGAGCAGCTGCTGCTCGGCAAGATCCGCCAGTTCGGCCCGTGCTCGCGGGCCGACCTGGCCCGGCTGTCCGGGCTGTCCAAGCCCACGGTGTCGCTGGCCATGTCCAACGTGGAACGGTCCGGGCTGATCCGGGTGGCCGGCCACCGCACCGGGGTACCCGGGCGCAGCGCCCGGCTGTACGAGATCAGGCCCGACGCCGGGTTCGTGCTCGGCCTGGACATCGGCCAGCAGTACCTGCGCGGCGCGCTGGCCGATCTGAGCGGCGAGGTCCGCGCCCGGCAGTCGGTGCGCAGCCGGGCGTCCAGCGTGACCAGCCGGATCGCCGAACTGGTCGGGCTGTCCGACGGGCTGTGCGCGGAAGTGGGCGTGGCCCGCGCCGCGATCACCCAGACCGTGATCGGCAGCCCTGGGGTGTACAACCCGCGGCTGGGCAAGCTCACCATCACCGGCGGGCTGTCCGGCTGGGGCAAGCCCGAGGTACTGAGCGGGCTGCGGGAAAGTTTCGGGCCGCACCTGGTGGTGGAGAACGACGCGGACGCGGCCGCGCTGGCCGAGCAGGCGCTCGGGCATGGCCGCGGCGTGGACAGCTTCGCGTTCGTCACCGTCGGCACCGGCATCGGCATGGGCCTGGTGCTGAACGGCCGGCTGCACCGCGGCTTCCACGGGGTGGCCGGGGAAATCGCCTACCTGCCGATTTCCGAGGGCACCGGGACCGACGAGGGGGACGCGCGGCGCCGCGGCGTGCTCGAGGCAGCCGGGTCGGCGGCCGGCGTGGTCCGGGCCGCCCGCCGGGCGGGCCTGCGCGGCCCGGTGTCGGCACGCCGGGTGTTCGCCGCCGCGGCGGCCGGGGACGCGCGGGCCGCCGCGGTGGTCGCGGACGAGGCCCGGCTGGTGGCCAAGGCCATCTGCGCGGTAGTCACCGTGGTCGACCCGCAGCTCGTGGTGCTGGGTGGCGGCATCGGCCAGGCCCCGGGCTTCGCCGACATGGTGCACGCCGAACTGCGCGGCATGGCGCCGGTGGTGCCGGACATCCGGGTCAGCGCGCGCGGCACCGACGCGGTGGTGGACGGCTGCATGGCGGCCGGCGCGGACCTGGCCTGGCAGCGGCTGCTGACCGCGCTGCCCGGGTCGCCACCCGACGTGTCCGGGCCGCCGGCCGACGTGCCCGGGTCGCCGCCCGGCGTGCCCGGGCCGCCGCCCGGCGTGCCCGGGTCGCCGCGCGACGTGTTCGGGCCGGATGGAGCTGGCCCGGGCCGCCCGGATGGCTGAGCCTGCCGGGCGGCGTTACGCGGGCATCGCCTGGACCGCGGCCGGGTATGAGGTGGCGGTACTGGACGAGGGCGCCCAGCCGGTGCGGCCGCCGGCCCGGTTCGGCCCAGGCCAGGTAGGCGACCTCACCGGTTACCTGGCCGCCCTGGCTAGCCGGCCCGGTCAGGCCGTTAGCCCGGCCCCGCCGCTGGTGGCCGTGCTGGACAGCACCAACGGCGTGCTGGGCGGATTCCTGCGGGCCGCCGGGCTGCTCGTCTACCGGGCCGACCCGTGGCTGCTGCCCGGCCGGCCGCTGCTCGGCTCGGTCCCGGCGGATGCCCTGGCCGAGGCGGCCCGGCAGGACCTGGCCGCGCTGAGCAGGCTGACCGAGCGGGGCGGCACGCTGACCGGCCGCGGCGCCGATTCGCACGCCGGGATCCTGGCCAGCCGGGCCCAGGCGGCCGAGCTGGCCGGGGCCGGGCGGCTGGCCCGGCACGGCCGCCGCCTGCTGCCGCCCGGCGCCGCGCCAGAGGTCGCGCTCACCTTCGACGACGGCCCGAACCCGCCCTACACCGGGCAGATCCTCGGCATCCTGGCCCGGTACCAGGTGCCGGCCACGTTCTTCTGCATCGGGTTGCAGGCCAGTGCCCATCCGGCGGACATCGGCCGGATGGTCGCGGCCGGGCACGGGCTGGGCAACCACACCTGGTCGCACCCGTTCCTGCCCGACCTGACCCGCGCCCAGCTGGCCGAGCAGCTGGACCGGACCGACGAGGCGGTGGCCCGGGCGGCCGGCGGCGGCGCGCCCGGGCTGTTCCGGCCGCCGTACGGGTCGCGCAGCCCGGACGTGCTGCGCTGGCTGGGCGAGCGGGGCAGCCCGATCGTGCTGTGGGACGTGGACCCGTCCGACTGGGCCCGGCCAGGCGCGGCATTGATCGCCGGGCGGGTGCTGACCTGGGCCCGGCCGGGCACGATCATCCTGATGCACGACGGCGGCGGCGACCGGTCGCAGACCGTGGCCGCGCTGCCGCTGGTCATCGAGGGCCTACTGGACCGCGGCTTCCGCTTCACCCTGGCCACCGATCTGCTCGCCGCGGCCGCCGCCCAGTCGCCCCCGCTCGCCGGCCCGGCCGCGCCACCGCCCGCGGCCCCGGCCGCACCCCCGCCCGCGGCCCCGGCCGCACCCCCGCCCGCACACTGGTGATCAAACGAAAGGTGTCGCTGGAGCAGTCGCTGGAGCAGCACTAAACGTTTGTCATCGGCCTGGGTGGGGTCTGGGTGCGGTGGGAGGCGGGGTGTGATCATCGGTGCGCGGTTGGTTATCGGCGAGGAGCAGAATTGGAACGTGTTCTAGTTTGGGTCTAGGCTGGCCAGCATGATCCTTGATCGATTCCAGGTGACCGGCAAGGCGGCCGTCGTCACCGGGGCGGGCCGGGGCATCGGCGCGGCCACCGCGGTGGCCCTGGCCCAGGCCGGGGCCGACTTGCTGATCTCTGCCCGGACCGAGGCCGAGCTGGCCAAGGTGGCCCGGGAGATCGAGCAGGCCGGCCGCCGGGCGGTGACCGTGCCGGCCGACCTGGCCGAGCTGGACGCGATGACCGGGCTGGTGGACACCGCGCTGGCTGCCTTCGGCCGGCTGGACATCGTGGTGAACAACGTGGGCGGTGCGATGCCCCGGCCGTTCCTGGCCACCAAGCCCCGGCACCTGGCCGACGCCTTCCAGTTCAACGTGGGTACCGCGCACCGGCTGACCCAGGCCGCGGTGCCCGCGCTGCTGGCCACCGGCGGCGGCGCCGTGATCAGCATCACCTCGGCGGTCGGCCGCACCGCGGGGCGCGGCTACCTGGCCTATGGCACCGCGAAGGCGGCGCTGGCCCACTACACCCGGCTGGCCGCGGCCGACCTGGCCCCGCGGATCCGGGTCAACGCGGTCGCGGTCGGCGCGGTGGCCACCTCCGCGCTGGACATCGTGCTCACCGACGACACGCTGCGCGGGCAGATGGAGCAGGCGACACCGCTGGGCCGGATCGGTGATCCGGACGAGGTGGCCGCGGCGGTGCTGTTCCTGGCCTCCCCGGCAGCCAGCTACATCACCGGCAAGATCCTCGAAGTGGATGGCGGCATCGAGCGGCCCAACCTGGACCTGGGCCTGCCTGACCTGTGAGCCGGCCCGGCTCAGCCCGCGGCCCGGCCGAGGCGGCGGGCCACGTGCAGCACGGCCCCCCAGTGCCGCAGCAGCCGGCCGTCCGGCCGCGCGGCCAGCCGCCGACGGATCTCGCCGTACAGCCGGTCCCGCTGCCACGGGGCCAGCGCGATGTGCGAGGAGAACGTGTCCAGCAGCCCGATGTACTCCTCGGCCGGGTAGCTGACCGTCCAGTCGAACTGCCGGGTGACCACGCCGCCGAACAGCCCGCTGGCCTCGATCTCGGCCCGGCTGTCCGGCAGCCCGCCCGGCCGCGGCCGCCACGGCTGGTCGGCCGGGTGCCCGGCGCCGATCTCGTCGTAGACCGGCTGGATCTCGTCGAAGAACGGGTCGCCATCCGCCGCGAACACATGGTCCGCGGCCCAGAACGCCAGGTGACCGCCCGGCGCCAGCACATCCCACGCCTTCTGGTAGCGCACCGCCGGATCGAGCCAGTGCCACGCGGTAGCGGCAAACACCAATTGATATTGAACGCCAGCTGGTGGCAGCCAGGTCTCGAATGCGCCGTCGTTGATGGTCACCCCGGGGTAGCTGGCCAGCTGCCGCCGGGCCTGCGCGGCCAGTTGGCGGCCGAGCTCCACGCAGGTGACCCGGAAGCCGCGCCGGGCCAGCGGGGCGGTGGCCTTCCCGGTGGCGCAGCCGATCTCCAGCAGCTGGTCACCGGGCCGCAGGCCGACCAGCCGGGTCAGTTCGTCATACAGCTCAGCGGGGTATTCGGGGCGGGCTTGCTGGTAGCTCGCCGCGGCTGTCTCGAACGTCGTCCGCAGCCGCTCGCGGTCGCTGCTCACCCTGGTCATCATGGCCGGCGCCGGCCTGGTCGCCGTGGCGGATCGCGGACCGGGTGCGGTAGATCTCGATGCCGATGGGGATCAGCGACAGGATGACGATGACCGCAATGGCGGGCAGCAGGTAGGTGTCGATGCCGGGGATGGCCGAGCCAAGCGTGTAGCCCGCCAGCGTGACCCCGGCCGACCAGATCAGGCCGCCAACGACCTGCCAGATAGTGAACGTCCGGGTGGGCACGTCCAGCGCGCCGGCCAGCGGGTTGAGCACGGTGCGGACCACTGGAATGAACCGGGCCAGCACGATGGCCTTCCAGTACCCGTACCGGTCCAGCAGCCGGGCGGACCGCTCGGCTCCGGTGCGCAGGTAGCGGTTCCTGGTCCGGTGCAGCAGCGGGCGGCCGCCGGCCCGGCCGATGTAGAAGCCGGTCTGTGCGCCGAGCAGCGCGCCGCCGGCCGCGGCCAGGATGACCAGCGGTAGCGACAGGTGGGCGGCGTGCGAGACGGTGCCGGTGCACAGCAGCCCGGCCGTGAACAGCAGCGAATCACCGGGCAGGAAGAAGCCAATGAGCAGCCCGGTCTCGGCGAACATGACCAGGAACACGCCGAGCGTGCCCAGGCTGGTCAGCAGCGACGTGGTACTCAGCGGGTTGAGCGCGGTCACCATGGCCGCGTGGCTACCCGCGCAGGCCAGCGCCGAACGGATGGCGGCCGGGTTCATACCGGATACAGAGGTTGCCGGGCTGGCCGGCTTGCCTGCGGCCGCGCCGGGCTGATGATGAGGTATGGACCAGGACGAGGACCTGATCAGCTTCGGCTCACCGGGCCGGCCCCACCGCCGGCGCAGTGGGCTGGGCCGCTGGGGCGGCTGGGCGCTGCTCGGCGTGGCCGTGCTGGTGGCGGCCTTTGTGCTTGCCGGCCGGTCCAGCCAGCCGCGCCGGCAGGCCCCGCGCCCCGACGTCACGGTGTCCGACCTGGGCCACCGGCTGCTCGGGGCCACGGCCGGCTGGGAGCTGTTCGGCCGCGGCCCCGGTGGGGTGGTGGCGGTCGAGCCGGCCACCGGGCGGGTCACCTGGACCCGGGTCCCGGCCCTGGACAGCAGCGGGCCGGTGTCGTTCCTGATCGACCCGCACCAGGCCATCATCCGGCCGCTGGATTACGTGCCCGGCTACCTGGTGCCCGACGGCCAGCCGCCGCACGGGCTGTCTGGCCTGCTCAGTCAGGGCGGCCCGGCGCTGCCCGGGCCGCGGCCGGGGCAGGTGTGGGTGGTAACGGCCGGGGTCGGGCACGTGGCGCTGGTGCTGACCGGCCTGACCGGTGCCCGGCTGGCCTCGGTGCCGCTGCCCGCGGGCGGGCCGCTGCCGCTCACCGCCACGCCTGACGGGTCCGGGGGCGTCCTGCTCACCGGGAACACCGGTACCTTCGACGCCGGGCCGGGCGGGCTGCGCCGGCTCAGCCTGGAGCCGCTCGCGGTCGGGCCTGGCCGCTGGCTGGCGGTGAGCTGCCCCGGCCACCATCAGCACTGCCACAACGTGGTGGTGGACAGCGCGACCGGCGCGCAGCGGACGCTGCCCGGGCCGGTGCTGCCGCACACGCCGATGACCCCATGGCCGCCCGGCATCATCGCGCCGGACGGCGCGGCGGCCGCGCTCCTGGAACTGAGCCGGGACAGCCAGCTCAGCCTGCATCTGCTCGACCTGCGGTCCGGGGCCGACCGGATGCTCAGCCTGCCGGTCAGCCAGGACGTGGACAACGAGACCATGGCCTGGTCGCCGGACAGCCGGTGGCTCTTCGTGGTGACCGACGTCGGCGCCGTGCGGGTGGTCAGCGCCAGCACCGGCCAGGTGGGGTGGCTCGGCGTGCCGTTGCCGTTCATCAGCCAGGTCGCGGTCCGTAACGCGCCAGGCTGAGCCGGGCTGAGCAGGCCTGACCAGGGTGTGCGGGTCCGGGCCGGCCAGCGTGACGCCGCGCTCGCGCAGCGACCAGCGGACCACCTCGGTGTTGCAGTGCGTGGACCATTGCATCTCGCGCCAGCCATGGTCGATGTACAGCCACTTCCGGCCCAGCGCGCGCAGCGTGCGGAGCTCGGCCACCGGGGGATACGACCCTTCCAGGTGCTGGGCCCAGTGCTCCGGGCGGTCCGGGAACTCGGCGTGCATGGCCCGCAGGCCAGCCTCCTGGGCCGCGGTAACCTGGTGGCGCACCGGGATGAGGAAATCGCAGTCGCTCTGCATGTCCGCGTCGCCGACCGCGAATGACCCCTGCAGGTAGGCGCCGGCGAAGTTGGCCCGCAGAATCCGCGCGGCCCGCTCGGTCAGTTCGCCGACGATGGCGTTCAATTGAGGGAATTTCGTGGGCTGACCGGTGACCACGGGAGGAGTAGAACAGGCGGTCAGGGCCGGTGTCGACCGGTTATCGCGGTTTCGGGCCGGGGGTTTGGGAACGGTCTCCGGCACAGGGGGAATCGGATGACAGCAGCGAGTAGCACCGGCAGGCGGTCCAAGGGACTGGTCCTGACGGCGATGATCTTCGCTGTCTCGATGACCTTCATCGACCAGACCATCGTGTCGATCGCCGTGCCGCAGATCCAGAGGGAGCTGGGGCTGACCAGTACCGGCGTGCAGTGGGTGGTCAACGCCTACCTGCTGTCGCTGGCCGCGCTGTTCGCGTTCGGCGGCCGGCTGGCCGACACGGTCGGGCACCGGAAAATGGTCACGCTCGGCGTGATCGTCTTCGCCGGCGCGTCCGTGCTGTGCGGGCTGACCCCCAAGGGCGGCCTGGCCGAGGCGTGGATCGTCACATTCCGGGTGATTCAGGGTGCGGGCGGGGCCATCATGTTCCCGGCCGCGCTGGCCATCGTGGTGCAGACGTTCCCGCTGCGCGAGCGGGGCCGTGCGCTGGCCGCGTTTTTCGGCATCGCGGGCGGGCTGACCGCGGTCGGGCCGCTGCTAGGCGGCTACCTGACCCAGTGGACCTGGCGGGCCATCTTCTGGGTGAACGTGCCGGTGGCGATCATCGCGCTGGTGCTCATCGCCTGGTCACGGCCGGTGACCGAACACCAGCCGGCCCGGATCGACTACCGCGGCCTGGTGCTGATCGCCTCGGGCGTGGCGCTCAGCGTGCTGGGCTTCCAGCAGTCGCAGGTCTGGGGCTGGACCAACCCGGCGACCGGGCTGTGCATCGCGATCGGCCTGGCGCTGCTGGTGGTGTTCTACTTCGTCGAGAAGCGCACCCCGGAGCCGCTGATGCAGGTCAGCATCTTCCGCATCCGGGCGTTCAGCGTGGAGAACCTGGTGCTCGGCGTGGCCATGCTGGCGTTCATCCCGGTGTTCTTCTTCGCCAGCGTGTACGCGCAGGTCGCGCTGGGCAAGCCGTCCCAGCAGGCGGGCATCTACCTGCTCTACTTCTTCATCGGGTTCGTGATCGCCGCGCAGATCGGCGGGCGGATGCTGGACCGGGCCGGGGCCAAGCGGCCGGTGGTGCTGGGCTGCGCGCTGGCCGCGGTGGGCTTCTGGCTGTGGGCCGGGAAAGCCACCGACCTGAACTTCAGCGCGCAGCACTGGTACGTCATCCTGGCCGGCGCCGGCCTGGGCTTCATGCTCGGCCCGGCCAGCACCGACGCGGTGAACCGGGCATCCCGGCTGTCCTACGGCGAGGCGACCGGCATCACCCAGACCGTCCGTAACTACGCGGCCAGCCTGGGCCTCGCCGTGCTGGGCACGCTGCTCGTCTCGCAGCTTCGCTCGCACGTCACGACGTCGCTGCGCGCGCTGGGTGTGCCGCCGGCCCGGGCGGCGGCGCAGGCGCAGCAAATCTCCCAGTTCCAGCAGAGCGGCAGTGGCGGCAACGGGTCGATCCCGCACTTCATCCGGCTCGACTTCGCCCATGCCACCCAGGCCGTGTTCTATGCCATGGCGCTGTTCATGGCGGTGGCCGCCATCATCGGGCTGATCGGCTTGCGCGGCGGCCTGCAGCAGCCCACCGGTGACGAGGCACCAGCGTCGGCGGGCGCGGCCGAGGACACCGAGGCGGCCACCCAGCCGGATCGCTGAGCCGGCCGCCCGGGCGGAGCCGTTACGGCGGTCAGCCGCCGGCCCGGGTGGCGGCGGCCCAGCCGGGCTGGCCGAGCAGGTCGAGGGTGTCGGCCAGCCATGCCCGCGCAGCCGGGTCCAGCCGGGCCGCGGCCAGGTCCGCGCGGTCCTTGGGCCGGTCCAGGTGGGCCTTGTGCAGCAGGGCCAGTTCCGGGCGCAGGTGCGGCACGCCGTCCACCTCGTGCAGCGCCGGCGGCCAGGGCAGGTGGACGCGGCTGTCCCGCTTGAACACCCACTCCGCCGTGCTACGGTCCAGCAGCAGGTCGAGCTGCCAGGGGTGCCGCGCGTCGCGGCGAGCCCAGAGCTGCTCGCAGCCCGGGGTCAGCATGTCACCGGCCAGTAGCGGCCGCAGCGTGCCGCTGCTGGCTTCCCACAGGTGCCAGCCGGACAGCTGCGCCCGGAGGCGGCCCGGGTCGCTGAGCTGGACCGCGATATCGGTGTCTTCGTGATGCCGCGCCGGGGCACCGGCCCGGGCGGCCCGGCCCCCGGCGATCCACCACCGCACCCGGGACCCGGCGAGCAGGGCGGCGACCTGGGCCGGCCCGGGCGGATCCCACGGTCCGTAGAGCGCCTGGAATTCGGCCTCATCCAGGTCGTTGATGGTCTTGGCGAAGGCGCTTCCCACCCGGGCCAGTCTGCCGCACCGGGCGGGCCGCGCCGGTCCGGCGGGGGGCGCCGCGGGCCCGGGTGGATAAGTCACCCGGTGGCCGGCATGGACCGACCGGTCTCTGTCGTGCCAGACTGCCTGGGGTCGGTTGTTGAGCCAGCCGCGTTTTCCCGGGCTGACTCGTGCCGCGCGCCCCGGGGACCTGGGCTGGCGGCCGATTGACGCCCGGAGGTGAGCGTGACGATGACTGACGAGGAGCGGCTGGCTTACCCGTCTATGCGGTCCGCGGGGGTGCAGTCCTGCTGGATGTGCGGGACCCGGATGCCCACCAGCAGCATGGTGGCCGACGGCGGTAGCGCCTGCATTGACGTGCGCTGGTACTGCCAGGACACCCGGAGCTGCACCGAACGCTGGACGTCCCGGCGGGAACGGCCCGGCCAGGGCAGCGCCGCACTGGCGGATACCGGTGAACGCCGCTTCGGCGGTGCGCCGACCGGTCCGTCGCCCGCCTGGCGGCCGGCCGCCGCCCGGGCGGGCCGGGGGTTCGGCGCCGCGCCCTAAGCCGCCCCGCCAGGGCTAGCCGGGCCGCGGCTGGCCCAGCAGGCCGGCCAGCGTGTCGCGGATGTTCTTGTTATCCGGCGGCCTGGCGACCAGCCGGCCGTGGTCCGCGGGGTCGCGCTGGAACACGTGCAGCCGGCCGTCCCGGCGGGCTAGCACCAGGTCGGTGCTGGCCCCGGCGACCTCGGCCGATTCTTCAGCGGTGTACCGGGTGACGGTGACCAGCGCCGTGCGCTCGGCGGTGCCGAGCACCTGATCGGCGTCGGTCCCAGGGTCGCTGTCCGCCCGGGATCCGCGGGGTAGCAGCGCACTGACCATCCGGAGCGCCTCGTCCAGCGAGTACAGGCCGAGTTCATGCACGCCGAGCGGGTCGATCCGGACCACGAGGCAGATCCGCTCCGGCTGTGGGAGCAGCAGGATCCGCCACGGCTCGCCCGGCTCGGTGCCGGTGATCCTGGCGTCCAGCACCATCCGGGCCCGTTGCTGGAACACGACCGCGATGCCCAGGTCCCCGCGTACCTGGACCTGATCCCCGGGCGGCCCGGCCACCAGCAGCTGGCGGGCGGCGAGCGAGCGCACCGCCTCGGCCAGCACCTCGTCGGACGGCCGGGCCTCCAGAAAGTCCACGATCGCATCGACCACGGTGAGCTCGGCGATGGTGTAGGCGCCGAGGTGCACCGGCCCGGTGTGCACCAGGTCCACCACGGAGGTGATCAGCCCGGGCGGCACGGTCGCCGGGCGGGGGCCGGTGGGGTCCGCGGCGGTCATGACGCTTCCGCCCGGGACCACAGCGCGCTGGCTGGCACCGGTTCGGCCCGCTGGCGCAGCAATGCGGTGGCAACCGGCGCTGGGCTCTCGGTCACCCACACCTCGGAGTTGCCGAACAAGCCGCGCCCGGCCCGGCCTGGGAGGGCCACGCCCAGCTCGTTCGCCGGGTCCGGCTGGTCCGGTGGCGGGAACCGGGCGGCCAGGTCGGCGGATACCGCCGTGACGTCGTCGTCCTGCTCGATCCTGCGCAGCGTCGCGGCCAGTGCCGCTGCGACTGGCGGCGACATCGAGGTGGGCACGGCCAGCGCCGGTGACAGGTACAGCGGCCGCCGCTCGGTCACCCGGGACAGGCCCCACGGGCCCACGTTGCTCCGGGTCACCCGGTACACCACGTAGTCCATCAGGTGCCGGAGGTCGGTCAGGCTGGGCAGCTTCCGCTGGCCGAACGCGGCGGGCGTCTTCTCCAGCTGGACCCAGGTGCCCTGGGCCGTCCGGCCGTGCAGTTTCTCCCGGACCAGCGGGCCGCGCATCCCGATGTCCGGGAAGCGCGACTTGTCGATGTCGCGGTGATGGCTGGACACGCGCAGGTGGCTGACCTTTTCGAACCGCCACGCCTGGTACAGGTCTGGGTCGTCCACCAGGACGTGACCGCCGCACAGCACATCACGCAGCTGGGGGACCTGGAGGCCGTGCCGCTCCAGGTCGGAGATGATGGCCGCTTCCTCCGGGCTGAGCTGCGCCGCCGCGGCCAGCAAACCCTTACGGTAGGAACCGGCCCGGGCGGTGATCTCGATTATCAGCCGGACTCGGGCCCTGATCTGCTTGGTCCGCTGGGCGCGCAGCCGCCGGAGTTCCTTCTTCCGGTGCCGGCCGTGCCGGCGGCCCCCGGTCTGATCCGCCACATTTCCAGTAGAACACAGCGTTCACCTGCACGGATTTCCGCACCCGGGCTAGGCTGCCGGTCACAGGACAGCCTGCCGGCGCAGCCGCCACAGGGCACAGCCGCCCAGCACGGCCACGCCGGCGATGGGCAGGTACCACTCCCACGCGGCCGCCGGTGCGGCACCATATCCGGCGTAGCCGATCAGCGTGAAGATCACGTAGTTCGACGCCAGGTAGATGGCCATGGCCACGGCTGGGCGGGCGTCCACGGCGGCCCACAGGATGACGGCTCCGAGCACCACCCAGGGTGCGTAGATCAGCGGGGTGTACAGGAAGTACAGCCTGGGGGCCGCGGTGAATTGCTCCAGCAGGGTGAAGGCGAGCAATAGCCCAGCCAGGCCCAGCCAGGGCCGGGACATGCGCTCCCGGCCAGCGGTCAGGATGACCAGCAGGATGAGCAGGCCGGCCGGCTGGCTGGCCATCACGCGGTCCCCGGAGGTTGAGTGGCGCCATGACCGAGCAGTTCGTCTACACCCGGGACGATGTGCTGCGCATGCTGGACAGTCTGCTGGCCAGCCGGGGGAGCACCTGGTGGGGTGAGTTCTTCGCGGACCGGGCCAAGCCGTGCCCGTTCTTCGTGGACTGGCCGGACGAGAACCTGGCCCAGTGGTTCGGCGACGGCACGCTGGGCCCGGGGCGGGTGCTCGAACTGGGCTGCGGTCACGGCCGCAACGCGCTGTATCTGGCCGGCCGGGGCTGTGGGACAGCGCGCCGTTCTCGCTGCGCGTGCTCCGGCAGATGAGGAAGACGGCCAGCCAGGAGCCTTGCTTTGGCCAGGACTTCCTGTGGGTGCTGCTGGCGGCCAGGGCAGCGTCAGCTGGACCGCAGACTGGGGAGTAAGCGCATCAGTCCCGGTTGATGGCGTTCGGTATGCAAGCCTTTTGCAGGGGCGTACGGTGGGCTGTTGTTGACGTGCCGCAGCGGGATTCTTCGCGCATGCTGGCGTCATGGGTGAGCCGCACGGGCACGGGCACGGTCATGAGCACGGGGGCCGGCGTGGGCTGGGCCGGCGGGTCCGGCATGTGCTGCGCCCGCATTCGCACCAGGCCGCGGACAAGGTGGATGCGGCGATGGAGGCCAGCGCGGCGGGCATGCGGGCGTTGTGGGTGTCGCTGGCCGTGCTCGCGGCCACCGCGGGCCTGCAGGCGGTAGTGGTGGCGGTCTCCGGGTCGGTGGCGCTGCTCGGGGACACCCTGCACAACGCGGCCGATGCGCTGACCGCCGTGCCCCTGGGCGTCGCGTTCCTGCTGGGCAGGCGGCCGCCGAGCCGCCGCTACACCTACGGCTACGGACGGGCGGAGGACCTGGCCGGGGTGGCGATCGTCCTGATCATCGCGGCGTCCTCGGCGCTGGCCGGCTATGCGGCGGTGACCCGGCTGGCCCACCCGCGCCCGGTGCCGGACCTGATCGCGGTGGCTGGTGCGGCGGTGATCGGGTTCATCGGCAACGAGGCGGTAGCCCGGTACCGGATCCGGACCGGCCGCAGGATCGGATCGGCCGCGCTGGTCGCGGACGGGCTGCACGCCCGGACCGACGGCTTCACGTCACTGGCGGTGCTGCTCGGCGCGGCTGGCGTCGCGGCCGGCCGGGACTGGGCCGACCCGGTGGTCGGCTTGCTGATCACCGGGGCGATCCTGCTCGTGCTGTGGCAGGCGGCCCGGGAGATCGGCCGGCGGCTGATGGACGCGGTGGACCCGGCCGTGGTGGACCAGGTGGAGCAGACCCTGCACGGTACGCCGGGGGTGCTCGGCGTGGGCCAGGTCCGGGTGCGCTGGATCGGGCACAACCTGCGCGCCGAATGCGAGGTCGTCGTGGCCGGCGCGGCCAGCGCGGTGCAGGCCCATCAGGTGGCGGTGGACGCGGAGCACCGGCTGCTGCACGCGCTGCCGCGGCTGACCGCGGCGCTGGTGCATGCCGATCCGCAGCCGGCCGCGGGGGCCGACCATCACGCGGTGCTGGCCACGCACCGGTGACGGGCTACTCGCTGCTCAGGAAGTCAGCCAGGACAGCCGAGACGGTGCCGCGGAGGAACGAGATGAGCAGCGGGTTGACGGCGGGGGGGAGAGCGCGTGGGTGCCGGGCAGCACGGCCAGCCGGGCGTCCGGCAGGGCCGTCGCTACCCGCGGCACTGTGCTCGACGGTGACTACGTCACGGTCTCCTTGCAACACCAGAGTGGGTGCCGTCACCGCGCCGAACGTAGCCAGGTCGAGTTCGGGTTCTGCGTCAAACATCGCTATGGACTTGGCGTACACGACCGGGAAGTGCCCGGGCCCGTCCGGCGACAGCGGGTCATAGCTCTGGCGCAGCAGGTCCAGGCCTCCGGACTGCGCAGCCAATTCTCCCGGGCAGGGTCCGGCAGGCGGCCGGAGGAGTTGTAGTACTGGCCGATCAGCACCAGGCGGCTGACCAGGTCCGGCCGCTGCCGCGCCACCAGCAGCGCCACCACCGCGCCATCGCTCCAGCCGACCAGTGGGCTGGGCCGCCGGCCACGAGTTAGAGGTAGGCGATAGTGTCCCCGGCCATGACGCCGTAGCTCAGCGGCCCGTCCCGGTCGGCGGTGTGCGCGTGCCCGCGCCGCTCCGGCACGTACACCCGGAACCGGCGCTGGCCAGCGCCGGGGCCTGGGCTGACCAGGCGGCCGCGCCGGAGAACCCGCCATGCAGCAGCGCGACGGCCGGTCCCTCGCCGCCGGTCTCGTGCCAGGTTGGCCAGCCCGCGACGTCGATTTAGCCCGCCTGGAAGCCCGCGATGGTCGAGGGCGGCGTCATGCCAGGGACTGTAGGGGTACTGACCGCTGACCGCCAGTGCTGCGGTCGGGTGCGCCGCTCAGGCGCCGGGCTGCCACTCGCCGGTCTCGTTGGGCTTCCACGCGCCTGCCACCTGACGGGTCGCGACGTTCAGCCGGTTCCACAAGTTCTGGTTCGCGATGGCGAGCACCAGGCCGGCCAGCGCCTGCTCGTCGAAGTGGCGGGCGGCTTCGGCCCAGACGTCGTCGGGGACCGGGTCGGCGCGATCGGCGAGCCGGGTGACCGCCTCGGTCAAGGCCAGCGCGGCTCGCTCGGCGTCGGAATAGTACGGCGCCTCCCGCCAGCCGGGCAGCGCGAACAGGCGCTCGTCCGTCTCACCCAACGTCCGCTGGAAGCGCCAGGCGCCATCGAGGCACACCCCGCAGCCGTTGATCTGGCTGGCGCGCATGCCGACGAGATGGATTATCGGGTGCGGGAGCCCGCTCTTGCCGACGACGTCGCCCAGTGCCTGCAGGGCCTCCATGGCACCGGTAAGGCTCACGGCCGGGTTGGTGATTCTGGGCTGCATTGGTGACTTACCTCCAGGTTCCTTAACCGCTCGGGCTGGCTAGTCGGGTGTCGTCACCTTGACACCTGACATCGAGCGGACGTGACAGCAGTGAGACCGTGGTTGCCGGCACGGCGATCGGGCCGCTCGGCCTGGAATTCCTGTCCGCAAGACGGCCCGCGCAACAGCTGGGGACGTGCGGCCGGGGCAGCCCGGGCGAAAATCAGCTGACCTAAGCGCATCCGCTGAATAGGGTTGGCCGGTGCCCGAGCTGCAGCAGTTGCGCGCCGACCATGCCCCGGCCGTGCTGGCCTTCGAGCTGGCGAACCGGTCCTACTTCGCCACGTTCATATCCGACCGCGGCGATGAATACTTCGACCAGTTCACCGAGCGGCACAACAAGTTGCTGGCTGAGCAGGAGGCGGGCACCGGCGCGTACTACGTGCTGGTCGGCGAGGACGGCTCGGTGCTCGGCCGGTTCAACCTGTTCGACATCGAGAACGGCACGGCTGTGCTTGGTTACCGGGTCGCGGAGCACGTCGCCGGCCGCGGTGTGACCACCGCGACCGTCGGGGAAGTGTGCCGGCTGACGGCGGCGCAGTACGGGCTGCACACGATGCGGGCGGCGGTCACCCACGACAACGTCGCGTCCCAGCGGGTGCTGACCAAGGCCGGGTTCGTCCCGGTCGGCCCGGCCCAGCCCGGCGGTAAGCCAGGCACCTGCTATGAGCGCGACCTGACCGTCGACTCATTCTGATCCCGGACGGGGCGGTTGACCGGCCCGGCACCCGTAGGCACGATCAAGACCGCCAGCATCACCATCTGCGCCTATCCAGTTTGGATGGCAAGCGGGCGGCCCCTGAGTGACCGCTGATTACCGGGGTTTCCGGCCGTTCTGGCATGGATCTGGCACGGGCAGAGGCCATTACCGGGTGGCGGTGAGTACAGCCGCTAGTGCGTCCATGGCTGAGGGGACGAGGGCGTAGTAGGCCCAGACGCCACGCTTGTCGCGGGTAAAGATCCCGGCATCGACCAGGATCTTGAGGTGGTGGGAGATGGTGGGCTGGGTCAGGCCGAGCGGCTCGGTCAGGTCGCAGACGCAGGCTTCGCCGCCCTCGTGGGCAGCCACCATCGAGACCAGGCGCAGCCGGGTCGGGTCGGCCAGGGCCTTGAGCAGCCGGGCTAGCTCGGCCGCCTGATCGCCGGTGATCGGCTCGCGGAGCAGCGGCGTGCAGCACACCCCGGTCAATGTGCTGCCCTGGGCCTGGCTGAGGGGAGTGGTGGTCACGAAGCCCAGTATGCCGAACGCATTGACATCTGTCTATCTATGCGGCAACGTAGCCATCGACAGTCATCTATGTGAAAGGTAGCCGTGATGAGTGACGAGAGGACCGCGCTGGTCGAGCAGGTCCGGACCCGCTACGCCGAAGCGGCCCGGGCGGTCCTGCATCAGCACGATTCCGGGTGTGGCTGCGGGCAGTCCTGCTGCGGGACCGAAGCAGAGGCAGCGGCGGCCGCGGATGGCACCTCGGGATGCTGTGACACGTCCTCATGCTGCGGCGGTCAGCACGCCTCTGGCTCGGCCGTGCTGGAGAGCGAGGGCTGCTTCGGGAGCGGCATGTATGCCGAGGGTGAGACGGCTGGGCTGCCAGAAGAAGCGGTGCTGGCCAGCCTGGGCTGCGGTAACCCGCTGGCTGTGGCCGAGCTGCGCGAGGGCGAGCGGGTCCTGGACCTGGGCTCCGGCGGCGGTATCGATGTGCTGCTGTCGGCGCGGCGGGTCGGCCGGTCCGGGTTCGCCTATGGCGTGGACATGACCGACGACATGCTCCAGCTCGCCCGGCAGAACGCGGCCAAAGCCGGAGCGGCGAATGTGGAGTTCCGCAAGGGCCAGATCGAAGACCTGCCGCTGGCCGACGGGTCGGTAGACGTGGTGATCTCCAACTGCGTGATCAACCTGTCCACCGACAAGTCGGCGGTGCTGGCCGAGATGTTCCGCGTCCTGGTCCCGGGCGGGCGGATCGGCATTTCTGATGTCGTGGCCGAGGATCGCCTCTCCGTGGCGGACCGAGCGGCGGCCGGTTCTTATGTCGGCTGCATCGCCGGGGCGCTGACCCGCGCCGAGTACCTCGATGGCCTGGCCGCCGCCGGGTTCGCTGATGCGTCGGTGACGTTCACCGCCGAGGCCGCCCCGGGCATGCACGCGGCCATCATCCGGGCCGTCAAACCCGCCCGATCATGAATACTGCTGTGGGCAGGCGGCTGCTGGCCGAGTTCACCGGCACCGGCCTACTGGTCGCGGTCGTCGTCGGGTCGGGTATCGCGGCCACCCGGCTCACCACTGACGGCGCGCTGCGGCTGCTGGTCAACTCGGTGGTCACCGCGCTCGGCCTGGCCGTGCTCATCCTGGTGCTCATTCAGGCGGGGGGCGCGCACTTCAACCCGGTCGTCACCGCCGCGGACTGGATTCTCGGGCGTCATACCCCGCGGCGTTACAGCCTCGGCCAGGCCGTGGCCGTCATGGCCTGCCAGATCGTCGGGGCCATCGCCGGGGCGGCGCTGGCTGATGCCATGTTCGCCGAACCCGTCCTCAGTCGCTCGCAGCATCACCGCGGCGGCGGGCCGGTTCTGCTCAGTGAAGTCGTGGCGACCGCGGGTCTGCTGTTCGTCATCGTCGTGTTGGCCCGCACCGGCCGTCTCCAGCATGTGGCCTGGGCGGTCGGCGCCTGGATCGGCGCGGCGTACTGGTTCACCGCCTCCACCTCGTTCGCTAACCCCGCCGTCACCATCGGCCGGGCCTTCACCAGCACCTACGCCGGGATCGCCCCCGCATCGGTTCCCGCCTTTATCGCCGCCCAGATGATCGGCGGCACCATCGGCACCGTCCTCGCCGTGACCATTTACCCCGTGCGGCACGGCCGGGTCCGCGTCGAGGAGCCCGCCCGGCTCGCGGGCTGAACCCCAAGGAGGCAACCGGCATGCCAGATCTCCCCGAAGTTCTGTTCGTCTGCACCCACAACGCGGGCCGCTCCCAGATGGCCGCCGCCCTGCTCGACCACCAGGCGGCCGGGCGGATCCGGGTGACCTCGGCCGGGTCACAGCCAGCCGACCAGCTCAACCCGGCCGTCGTGGCGGCCATGGCCGAGATCGACCTGGACATCTCCCGCGAGTTCCCGAAACCGCTCGCCACCGGCCACGTCCAGGCCGCCGACGTAGTGATCACCATGGGCTGTGGCGACGCCTGCCCCTTCTACCCTGGCAAGCGCTACGAAGACTGGGACCTCCCCGACCCCGCCGGGCAGGACTTGGGCACCGTCCGCCATATCCGTGACCAGATCCGCACCCGCGTCCAGACCCTGGCCGACGAGCTGCTCACCAACTCCAGGCACAACACCATCCCGGACGGGGGCTGACCGGCTGAGGACACAAGCCATTCCTAGTCTCCCCGTCCTCCTAGGCGCCGAACCCTGACCCGGGCCATATGTCCAATGCTCAGCGTCTGCTGCATGTCGTAGCCGACCGGCAGCATTGGCACGCCGCGCTCGTCGCGGCCAGAGCCAGAGCTAGCGGCCAGTCTGCCCTGGCACTGTCGGCAACTGGGTGGGCCGCATGACCGGCCGCCGCGAGATGACCCGAGCCGACCGGCTGCTGACCGTGGCCGAAGCGGCCGACGTGCTCAGCACCACCGAACGCTTCCCGCGGCGGCTGATCGAGCAGCGCCGTATCCGGTTCGTCCGGGTCGGCCGACATGTACGCATCCCCGAATCCGCGCTGGTGCTCCTGGCCACCTTTGCCAGCCTCCGGTTCGGCGAGCTGGCCGGGCTGCGCCAGGGCCAGGTCGATCTGGACGGCTGCGCAGTGCGCGTCGTCGTCGCCACCGCGGAAACCGACGACGGCAGGCTGATCGATGACGATCCGAAGTCACAGGCCGGTCGGCGGTGGGTCGCGTTCCCCAAGGAGATCGCCCCGGAGCTGCGCTGGCACCTGGAGCGGTTCGCCCAGCCGGGGGAGCACGGCCTGGTGTTCATCGGCCCGAAGGGCGGCAGGCTGCGGCGGTCCACCTTCCGGCGGACCTGGACCAAGGCTCGTAACTCCGTGGACCTGCCTGATCTGCATTTCCATGATCTGTCACACCGGCAACACGATGGCCGCGGGCCAGGGCGCGAGCCTGCGCGAACTGATGGAGCGGATGGGACACCCAGCGCGCGGGCTGCGCTCGTCTACCAGCACGCCACCCAGGAGCGAGACGAGGTCATCGCGGCGGGCATGGGCAAGCTGCTGCGGCAGGCGCGGCGCACCGCCAGGGCAGGTGGGGGAGCGGGCACGGAACAGCCATCGGCACGCAACGGGCACGCGGCCGGAAACGGGCCTCGTGAAGATCAGTTAGAAACCGATGATCATGCCCTGACCTGGGCTGGAGCGGTGAGAGCGGGCGAAGGGAATCGAACCCTCATGACCAGCTTGGAAGGCTGGGGCTCTGCCATTGAGCTACGCCCGCGCTGCCGGGCGGCCTTGCGAGACGACCCGCCGCCACCCGTCAGTATGCGTAGCGTACCGGCTCCCCGGGAGGGACTGTCTCGGGACAGGCGGGTGAACTGGATCGAGCGTGCCGGGCCGGGTGCGTGCGAGGGTCCCGCCGGCGCGGGATAGTGGAGGTCGAGGTGGCTGAGGCTGTGCTGGGCCGTGCGTTAGGCGCGCCGAAGCCAGATGGACAGGTAGGCTACCGTCGGCTTATCGGGATGTAGCGCAGCTTGGTTAGCGTGCCTGCTTTGGGAGCAGGAGACCGCCGGTTCGAATCTTATCTCGATCGTGATCATGAACTGGCAGGTCAAAACCTTGACGACATGTCCGCTACGATCACGAGGCGACGGGCTGTAGCGCAGCTTGGTTAGCGCGCTTGCTTTGGGAGCAAGAGGCCGCGGGTTCGAATCCCGCCAGCCCGACAGATTCTGAGTTCTGGTAGTTCAGATGATGCGAGTGGTGAGTGGGGTGAGCTGGACAATTTCCTGGCCGCCCTGCATGCGGAGAGAGCGCGCTCTGTAACTCACCCGCCTGCTCGGCGCCAGGAGCACGAGCGATCCGATGTCCGCCTGCTCATGGGTTGGTGAACGTGCGTGTGTGACGCAGGTCGACCCGTAGTGCTGCTTTGACGGAACTTCGGTCACCGTCAACACCGAGATCACGCTCGCCTTGAGTGGCAGGGGTGGCGGGGCAGTACAGGTCGGCTCGCTACCGTTCATCCCGGCTATGGCATTCGAGCTCCGGGAGACAGGATGGGTATCCGACTCAGCGGTGTCGTCATCGACGCGACCGACCTCCATCGCCTCGCCCGCTTCTGGAGCAGCCTGCTGGACCTGGAGATCACACGCCGCGAGAACGACTGGATCAGCCTGGGACCGGCCCTGGCGCTGCAACGCGTCCCCGAATCCAAAACCACCAAGAACCGCGTCCACCTGGACCTAGTCGCCCCGGACTTCGAGCAGGCAACCGCCCATGCCGCCGCTCTGGGAGCCACGCCCCTCAGCCAGGTGCACGAAGACCTATGGCAGGTATGGCAAGACCCCGAAGGCAACGAGTTCTGCCTCTGCAAATCGTGACGTGACCAGCGCATAGAGCCAGCATGTTCGTCGATACTGTCCTGCCTCCCCTGCCCCGCCAACTCCAGCCCCGACACGCCGACGCCATCGCCGCGAACACCGAACATCATCCTGACCGGCGCGTCACCATTCCGATCGTGCTTCCCCGGGCCGACAGGAGCTCTCCGCGCAGGGCAGCATTTTCGAGGCGGAGCTGCGCGTTTTCCTGGCGGACGCGGTTCAGCGCCTCGGTGGCGACCGCGAGCTTGACCACCGCCGACGCTTCGGATGTCCGCTGGCCATCGGGAACGCTCGGGCTTGGCCTGCCAGGTCGTTTCTCCATGATCAGCGAACGGAGCCGCGGGTTGCCGCAGAGGAAATCTTTCGAGACGCCGCCGGCGGCGACGGTGTTGAAGTTGACGGCTTGTGTCGGCTCTCCAGCGTGATGATGGCACAGTGCGCTCTTGCGGCGGCCTCTTGGCTCTTGCGCTGGGCAGCGGCTCGCAGCCGGGCGACGCGATCATCACGGTCAGGGCGGGTCATGAGGCGCAAGCCTGGTCGCGCGGCCGTTTCCGGTTTTCTCCTTCTCCAGGCCATCGATGATGGTGTTCAGCCGGTTAAGGGTCTTCTCGTGGGCCTCAATGGCCCGCTGGCGACCATCTTGCTTCGCCAGGTGGAGCTGGCGCAGTGTCTCATCGC
This sequence comes from uncultured Actinomycetes bacterium, assembly GCA_963834705.1. Taxonomy (GTDB): domain Bacteria; phylum Actinomycetota; class Actinomycetes; order Streptosporangiales; family Streptosporangiaceae; genus RYN-230. Next base: position 106,568 of record CAWICV010000006.1, on the reverse strand, counting down.
GTTGGCGGATGTGCGCCGGTAGGAAGGTGGGGGTGGTGCCGAAGAAGGGTGTGCAGGACAGGCAAGGCGTGGGCACGAAGTCGCAGCTCTGCTTCTCAGGCAGGGTGCAATAGCCGTTTGGCAGTGTGCTGCGGGCCATCCGGTCGCGCAGCCGTTCTAGATCGGCGGCCGAGCTGAGATCCAGCCTGTCCTTCTGCCGTTGACGTCGATGGCGTGGCTGACGAATTCCTCGTACTTGGCGCGCAGCGTGTCGTCGTGGATCTCGGCGTATGCCTGCATCATGGTCGGCGATTTGTGGCCGAGATATTTCGGCACCTCGTACTGGCGCGGAGCAGGAACCTGATCATTGACGGCAAAGCGTCCCGGAAGTTCTTGACCCGGCCTATACGCTTCCCAGAGGTCAGCCGAGCGTGAAAGTCGGCTGATGCTGCCATGGGGGTCAGCTCGCTGAGCGGTCCCGTCAGCCATGTCATCGATGAAGGCTACGAAGCATCAAAGTCCAGTAGTTCCCAGGTGATCCCGCGTAGCGCTGCCCAACGGAACAAGAAGGCTAAATGACCGGCGTAAGCCCGGACGGTGCTCGCGGAGTGACGAGTCGCTCGCAGGTAGCCGAGATACGACTCAACGTCCGGTATCGGCAGCCCATCACTTCCGACGACCGGGTATGTCTTTATCCCACTAGGCAGCAGAACGGGCACGCGCCTGATAGCGAGCACCTCACCGGATAAAATGATCAACAGGCCTCCTCACCCTGTTACCGAGTCGGTTAAGATAAATGGACGGTAACAGTAATGGACTACCGGACTATCGGTCGCGGAATACGGCCGGGCTATGACAAAACCGGCACTATCGGACGGCAAGACCGCGATACAGATAACGAATCCGGCCATCCCGACTAAACGTGCAGGTCACAAGCCTTGCTGGGTCTGCGCAACGTCGATGTGGTGGCTCAGCTGTGCGGCATGCCGATTTCGCCGCTTAGGACTGGCTGCTTATGACTGACTGCTCACTGGCGGTGAGGTTGCCGTTGATGGTGATGCCTGCTGGGCCGACGCTGAACTCGCGGATTGCCGGGCCGTGCGCGCTGGCCCTGGTTTGATAACCTGCTGGCGGCTGAACAGCCGGTGACCGCTGTCGTTCCGGGCCGGGACGACCTGCCCGTAGCGGTCTTCCCAGGTGCGCAAGGTGGCGACCGGAATATCCAGCATCCGGGCCACCGCACTGATGCTGTAGACCGGGCGTCCTTGCTCCACAGCTACATGATGCCATGCCTCCTCAGAACTGGGTCATCCGCGGCAGGAATGACGATTTGCCGGTTTCCGGCTCGGCATAGCCTCCTCAGTTATTGCGCAGTAAGCTGGGTCGGCGGGTTGACCCAACAACCTGTGCCCAGGATCTGGCGAGAGGCAAGCGACAATGGCGGACTCTGGGCCGTCGTGTCCAGACGGTAACATCACCAAACGTAGCCCGCGGGTTCCCAGCCCGCTCACCTGCGATCGGAGCGCCCGGATCGATGGCAGTGATCCGGCAGACCGGGCCGCCTCCAGCAACCAGCGCACGGTGTTTGACAACGGGGTCTTCTCCATTGCCCGCCGTAGCGATCCTGTGCGGCTCGTCCTAGCCGGTGAGCTCGACTTTCCCAGCATCCCCCGCCTGACTGCCGCACTGCTCGATGCCGTCGACGGCTCCGGCGTCCTCCACGTGGATCTAGCCGACGTTTATTTCTGTGATCTCGCCGCCCTGCGGACAATCATCGGCCCCGGCCAGCACAGCGATAACCAGCCGCCGTCGCACCGGGCCAGGTCAGTGGTCCTGCACAACCCCCCCAGCCACATCGAGCGGATCCTGCAGATCCTCGGCTGGGGCACTGCCCCCGGCCTGACCATAGACACCGGCATGTCCTCAACCACACGCCAGTAAAGGCGCCCAGGCGACCGGGCCTGAACCGCGCCGGTGAGTCCGGAGAACATCCAGGAGTGTCCGGGCACTCCGGGGCGGCTCACTCAGGCAGCCGATGCCGGATCCCCGGCCATCCGCAATGCGGAGGGATTGGCCTCGCGTGTGCTGGTGGGCATGTCTTCAAGGCTGCGCCCGGCGGGCTCGGGCAGGACCAGGGTGAGCGCGCAGCCAGCCACGGCTACCCCGGCGGTGAGCAGCAGGGTGCCGCGCAGCCCGAACCAGTCGTTCAGCAACGGGAACAGGAAGACGCCGATGAAGGCGCCGAGCTTGCCCACGCCGGCCGAGATCCCGTGCCCGGTGGCACGCATGGTGACCGGGTACAGCTCGCTGGGCATCACGAAGGTGGTCATGTTCGGGCCGAACTCAGTGAAGAAGTAGCTCACCCCGTATACCAGCAGGAACGGCACCACCAAGGTGGTCATGCCGGGTATCGCGGCGATGACCAGGAAGCACAGGGCCATCATCGCGAACCCGAGCAGTTGCAGCCGCCGGTGCCCGATCCGGTCCAGCCGGGCGATCGCCAGCACATACCCGGGCACCGCGGCGACCACGAAGATGGCCAACTGCAGGGCGATCTTGGTCATGGTGGAGGCGGTGGGTGAGATCAGGGCCAGGATCTGCGGGGTGGAGATCGTGTTGCCGTAGTAGGCGTAGTCGAGCAGGAACCAGGTCCCGGCGGTGCCGGCGAGCATGATGAGCCAGTGGCGGTTGGTGAGGAAGGCCCGCAGCCCCATCTGGTGCTGAGTCCCGCCGGACCCGTTCGCGCTGACCTGGCCGCCGGTGAAGCCGGCCATCTGGCTGGCGGCCTCCTTGGCCTGGCCTTGGACCTGGACCTGGTAGCGGGGTGATTCGGGCATCCGGGTGCGCAGGTAGATCACTGCGGCGGCGGGGAGGGCGCCTAGGCCGAGCAGGACCCGCCAGACGGTGTCGTTGCCGAACCCGGCGCCGAGCAGCGACAAGGCGATCAGTGGGCCGACGATGAGCCCGAGCGCCTGGGTGCCGAACACCATCCCGACCAGCTTGCCGCGGTCCTTGCGGTTGGCATATTCGCTGACCATCACCGCGCTGACCGGGTAATCACCACCGACGCCGAACCCGAGCACGAACCGGAAGCCGATCAGCACCCAGTACGAGGGGGCCAGCGCCGAGCCGAGCGCCCCGGCGATAGTGATCGCCGCGACCAGCCAGTACACATGCTTGCGGCCGATCAAGTCGGCGAACCGGCCGAACACGAACGCGCCGATGAACGCGGCGAACAGCATGGTGGAGGTGAGCAGGGCCAGGTGGCCTGAGCTAAGGTTCCAGTCCTTGGTGATCAGCGCCGCGGCGACCCCGATGACGAACAGGTCGTAGGCGTCAGTGAAAAAACCCATCCCCGACGCCAGCACCGCCCGCAGATGGAACCTGCTCAGCGACGCCTCATCCAGCTCGGCGATCAGGTCCCTGGCCCGGATGTCAGTCACGGCAATCCCCCCGCCGCTCATGCCGCCTGCCCCGCACGTAGCGGCGGGCCGCGTTCCTGATCCTGCTCACTGCGAGGGAAGCTACCTAGGCCAGGCAACGCTTGACCGACTTAGAAATGAACGAGAAGTAAACGCACAATGATCAGCAAGCGAACTACCGCCGCAGCGCCCACGGGCTGGCGAGTGAGCAGACGGTCACCTTTCGGCCGGCGGCCGGCCAGGCGCAGATCAGAACCTCGGCGGACCGGGGTGGCAGCCCTGGGACCGGTGCGGGTGACCTATCCCAGGGCCGCCGCCCTCGCCGGGCTCAGTGCAGCAGCGGGGCCAGCGAACTGACCTGGACGGTGTCGCCGGCGTCGCCCAGTAGCGGCAGGCCGAAGTTCCGCTCGACGGTCTGCAGCAAGGAATAGTGGTCGGCAAAGACGGAGTTGACCCGGTGCCCCACGCCGCTGGCTACCACGATCATCGGGACATGGCCGCCGCCGTAGACCGTGCCTCCGGCCAGGTCGCCCCCGCCACCGCTGGTCGGGTCGGCGGGTGTGGCGGGCAGGATCGGGGAGTCGGGCCCGGGGGAGGTGTCGGTGGGCCCGAACGGGGCCTGGTCTTCGAAGCCACCCTCGTCCCAGGTGATGAAGATGGCCGAGTGACGGGTCCAGGCTCGGCTGTGGGTGATGGCCCCGACCCAGGTACGCAGGAACGTGTCGCCGTCCTTGTACAGCGCGGCCTGGTTAGCGTCGGTCGGTGTGTTGGGGTACGGGCATGAAGAAGCGCCGCCATGCATGTCGTTGCAGACATTCGGGGTGATCCATACGAACTGGGGCACCCTGCCGGAGGACAGATCGGTGCTCAGCTGGGTCAGCGGGACGACGTGGTCGGCCCGGCCCGGGTTGTTGTAGACGTCGGGATACATCAGGAACGGGTCATGCTTACGCACATACAGCCCGTCCGGGGTGGTGTCCACCAGGTCACCCGGGAAGGGCAGATTTTCCATGTAGGCCTTCCAGCTGACATGCGCGGCCACGAGCTGGTCGACCAGGTTCTCGTGGTTGAACAGCGGGGCCTGGGCGGTGTCGTCGCTGTTCGAGCCCCAGGTCTGCCCGCTGGTGGCGGCGATGTAATTGGGCAGGCTGTCATGGGTGACCCCGAAGTAGTTGTTCGCTAGCCCCTGCGTCGCCGCCAGATGCCGGATGAACGTCGTGTTCGGGTTGCTGGGCGACAGAAGGTCGTTATAGGACGTGTTCTCCATCATGATCACGAACACGTGATCCAGGCGGAACCTGCCCTCCGATGAACCCAGCGCCGCCCGGCCAGCGTGGCTGGGCCCTCCCGGCTGGGCGCTTACCGCGATCGGCCCCACCACCATGCCGACGACAAACGCCACTGCCGCAGCCGCAGCCCAGGCCGGCAACCGGAATACCCGGGCAGAAAACCAGGACCACATCCGTCGCGTCACCGCGCACCTCCCTAGTCGGTGTGAGAGCCGTGAAACCAGCCGCTACAGTGCGCCAGCCGGACCGACCGCAGTGCCGAGCCCCGTCCCCACCGCGTGAGTCTGTCCTTGCGAAACGATTAAGTCAATACAAGGCCGCCGGCCTCTCCGAAGCTGGCCCGGCCGGCACCGCCAGCAGGCTCGGCTGAGGCCCCGCGGAACGCTTCCCGCTGGCCCCCATCGAGGATCTTTTTCCGAACGCCAGTGCCCGGCTGATCGCCGCACGCTCAGCCCGGTGACCGCCTGCTGGACGTGCCAGACCAATGGCCGCGCCGCGTCAGCCGCGGGCCGGGACTACATCCGGGGCGGTTCGGTGTAGCGGCGCTGCTCGGTCACCTCGGTGGCCGCCGCCTGCCGCCGGCGCACGTACATCAGGCCGATGGCAAAGCACAGGGTGGCCGCCCCGCCGATCATCAGAATCACGCCGATGACCTGCAGGTTGACGTTCTTCGGAGTCCAGGTGACGGCGAAGCGGAGGATCGCGCCGATGATGATCAGGGCAATGCTTCCGCCAATGGTCACTGACGGCCTCCTTCCGGCTTGCGCCACCTAAGCCTGGCCGGCGCCTGATAGCCCGGTCCACACCACGATGACGCCATGCCACCCGGCTGGCGGCCTATGCCTTGATGGACTATTGCGGGCTGGGCGGCAGGCTGCCTCACCCGCGACGGGTGAGCCGGACGGCCTCACCCAGAGCCGGGCCACCGCGGTCCTGCCTGACCAGGCGATTCTGCCCTGCCCAGGACGTCAGCATTCGCCCAAATCCCTGAACCACGCGGAATTCTGGCCGGTCCCGGGGCCGGCTAATCCTGGCCGGCTTTCACCCGGTCCGGGGGAGGCGGCTACCCAGCCGGCTCAGCGACGGTGAACTGGCCTGCCGCCGAGGGGCACCCGCAACCGGGGGGCACAGGTGTCCACGGCGGCAGGCTTGACCAGGGTCCCGGCCCTAGGAGGTGACCTGGTGGTGTCCGAGGTCGGCGGTAACGCACCAGACGGGAAGACCCCTGCGTCCACGAGCCTCGCCGGGGACGAGCGGGCCGAGCTCGAGCGACTCCGTGCGGAGGTCGCCGAGCTGCGCAGCAAGCCGGCGGCGCCACCCCCCGCGCCGCGCACCCGCCGCAAGGGCGGCTGGCGCGCGCCGGTGTCCGCGGTGCTCATCGTGCTCGGCTGCATCCTGGCCCCGCTCTCCGTCATCGGGGTCTGGACCGCGAACCAGGTCTCCAACACCAACCGGTACGTGGAGAACGTGAGCCCGCTGATCCACGAGCCTGCCATCCAGGCCGCGCTGACCGACAAGATCAGCGCGCAGATCAATGCCCACCTGCCCATCCAGTCGCTCACCAACCAGGCGGCGGCCACCCTGACCAGTAAGGGCTTCACCCGGGTCGGCACGTTGCTGCACTCGTTCTCCGGCTCGCTGGCCAGCGCGGTGCAGGGCTTCATCCACAGCCAGGTGGCCAAGATCGTCAAGAGCCAGCAGGTGGCCAATTTGTGGGTCGAGCTGAACCGGCGGGTGCATGCCCAGCTGGTGAGCGCGCTGTCCGGCCAGCACAGCGCCAACGCGGCCATCACCACCAGCAACGGCAAGGTGGTACTGAATCTCGGCCCGGTCATCACCCTGGTCAAGGCGAAGCTGGCCGCCAGAGGCCTCAGCATCGTCAGTGCCATCCCGTATATCAACCCGCAGTTTGCCCTGTTCAATGACAAATATCTGGTCCAGGCCCAATCCGGGTACCGGCTGCTCAACGACCTGAAGATCGTCTTGCCGATCGTCACACTGCTGCTCCTGGGCGCCGGGATCTACCTAGCCCGCGGCCACCGGCGGGCCACCGTCGGGGCCGGGCTCGGGCTGGCCGCGTCCATGCTCGTGCTCGGCATCGCGCTGGCCATCGCCCGGGGCATCTACCTGAACAGCGTGCCGAGCACCGTGCTGCCCAGCGACGCGGCGGCCGTCCTGTACGACACCCTGGTCCGGTTCATCAAGGACGGTCTGCGCATCTTGCTCGTCGTCGGCCTGATCGTGGCCATCGCCGCGTTCTTCACCGGGCCATCGGTCACCGCCGTCCGCACCCGGCAAGGGCTGAGCCGTGGCCTGGGCTGGCTACGCGGTCGCGGCGAGCGGGCCGGGCTGCAAACCGGGCCGGTCGGCTCCTGGACGTACCAGCACCGCACCGCGCTGCGGATCAGCGCGGTGGCCCTGTTCGCCGTCATCTTCGTGTTCCTGGCCACCCCGAGTGCCGCCTCAGCGATCATCCTGGCCATCCTGCTGCTGGTGGTGCTCGGCCTGATCGAGCTCATCGGGCGCCCCCCGGCGCAGGCCCAGCCTGCCAGCACCGGCGGCAGCTAGCTCCATGGTCGCCCAAGCGGCCGGCCTGGCCGTGCTCGCCGCGATCTCGCCGACCGCGCTGCTGGTGGCGGCGGTCTACCTCGGCTCGGCCCGGCCCCGGCAGACCCTGCTGTTCTACCTGATCGGCGCGCTGCTGATGAGCACCGCGATGGCCGCGGTGGTGCTGGTACTGCTGCGGTCCGGCGGCTTCAGCCTGCCGCACCACCGGACACCGCGCTACGGACTGCGGCTGGGTCTGGGCATCCTGCTGGCGCTTGGCGGGCTGATCCTGGCCCGCCGCAAGCCGAAGCCGCCCGACCCGGACAAGCCGCAGAAGGGGCTGACCGCCCGGCTGATCGCCAACCCGGCCCCTTACACCGCGCTCCTGGCCGGCATCCTGATCTTCGCGCCGGGCGTGACATTCATCGCCGCGATCCAGGTGGTGGCGACGTCCAAGGCCAGCCTGGATACGACCGTCACCGCCCTGGCGGTGATCGTCGTCATCAACGTCTCGCTGGTCTGGCTGCCGCTGCTCGCCTTCCTGGCCGCGCCCGGGCCGACCACCCGCTGGCTGGTGTCGTTCAACACCTGGCTGCGCCGGCACGGGCGGCTGATCCTGGCCCTGGCCATGACCGCAGCCGGGCTCATCGTGGCCATCAACGGGCTGGCCGGCGTCATCAGCAAGTGACGGCTCGTGTAACCAGGCGTTCACGGACCGGGATCGATTCACCCAGCCGGGGTGATGCCGCCCGCCGCCGCAGCGGGCAAGCGTGGTAACTGCCCTGGTAGCAAAAGGGGGTGGCGGGCGATGAGCGACACACACGCGGACACCAGCCCAGGTACCGACCGGCCACCGGATACCGGCCCCGGCGTGCGGCCAGACCGAGCGGCTGGGTGGGCTGGGTCATCTTCGCCAGCGTGGTGATGATCTTGCTTGGCCTGTTCCACATCATCGATGGGCTGGTAGCCATCTTCGAGAAGGGCTACTACCTGGTGACCAGCAGTCATCTGATGGTGCACATCGACTACGCCGCCTGGGGCTGGCTGCATCTGGCCATCGGCGTGCTGTTCCTGCTCACCGGCTTCGGCGTGCTGGCCGGGCTGCTCTGGGCCCGGGTGACCGGCATCGCGCTGGCGGTGGTCAGCGCCATCGTCAACCTGGCCTTCCTGGCCGCCTACCCGGTGTGGGGCGTCATCCTGATCGCCCTGGACATCGTGGTCATCTACGCGCTGGCCATGCACGGCCGGGAGATGAAAGCGATCTGATCGCTACGAGCCGGGCCCGGGCGACGCCTTGCGCTTGCCGTCCACCGGGCGCCGCCGGGCCGTGCCCGGCGGCCGGAGCCCGATCAGCCCGGACGAGCCGGCCCGCCGGGTGCTGGCCCGCCGCGCCCCGGCTGGGGTGCTGGCCCGGGGCGCCCCGGCTGGCCCGCGCGGAGCCTGGTCAGCCGCCCGGGCCGCGCTGCGGAAGCCCGCGACCAGCCGGGCGACCAGGGTGGCCAGGAAGATCTGGCCGGTGATCGCCTCGATGACCGCGACCGCCTGGCCGCCGCTGGCCGCCGCGGTGAAATCGCCGTAGCCGGTCGTGGTCAGCGTGACGAAGCTGAAGTACTGGAAGGTCCGGGTATCACCGGGCTGGTGGCTGGCGAAAAAATGGTTCCCGCCGAACCGGTACATGGCCGCGTAGAACGCGGCGAACATCAGGCCCAGCACCAGGTATGCGCTGATCGCGCCGTAGATGCTCTGCAGGGTGATCTCGGGCCGGGCCAGCACCCGGCGCACGATGAGCACCGCGGCCAGCAACAGGAGCAGCCCGGTCCATAGATTCGCAACACCGGCGCCCGGCCCCTCGCTGTCCAGCAGCAGAAGCACCGCCGCCAGCACCGAACCAGCCAGCACGACGATGGAGGCGATCCGGATGGCTCTGGGCCGCAACTGGCCGTTCCGCAGCGTGATCAGCACTACCGCCAGGAACAGCAGGACCTGGAACGCACTGATCAGGACACCCTTGGTGAACGCGGACAGCAGGTAGGTGAAGACCAGGATGAGCAGCAGCACGCCGGACCGGTTCCCGTCGCCCAGCCGGAACCCGGCCAGTGCGGGGTGCGGGGCCGGCTGGGTCGTCATGCCGCCAGCCTGGGCCGGGCGGATGAGCTTTCGCTTCACCCGCCCGGGGTGGCCCGGCTGCGAACTAGGTCAGCTGGACTGCTGGCCGTGCAGGGCTTCCTGCAGCTCCTGCTCGCCTTCCTTGGACAGCGAGGACTTGAGCACGGTGCCGCCGAACCGGCTCAGTGCCTCGGTCGCCTTGTCCGGGGTCACCTTCTCCACCATCAGGAACAGCGCCGAGGTGCCCGGCTTGAGCATGCCGCGGACCTGCTCCTGGAACTCGCGGTCGATGCCCGACTTGGTGATCTTCCCCATCAGCGCGCCCATGCCCGCGCCGATGGCCAGGCCGAAGAACGGGATGAAGAACAGCAGGCCGAACAGCAGCCCCCAGAACATCCCCCAGGTCGCCCCGGTGCCCACCGGATGGTGACTGGTGTGCACGTGGAACTTGCCCTCCTTGTCGCGGATGATGACCGCGATCGCGTCGGGCTCGATGATGAGATCCTGGGCCAGCCGGCGAGCCTCCTCGGCCGCCATTTCGGCCGTCCCCTCGTCCGGGTAGCCGATGGCAATAAGGTCAGCCATGATGTCCTTCCCTCTGCGAAGTGATCTGCGGACACAGTCCACCGCCAGGCAACGCTGGGCCGCTCCACCCGCAGCGGGTGAACGGCTTCCCCGGCTAACAGGCTGATGAACTCGGCCTCGGTCTCCAGCGCGGCCTTGATCCGGCCCACCACCAGCCCCGGCCCGGGCAGCGCCGCGTAGGTGGCCAGCACGGCGCTGCGGAAGCTGGGGTGGATGGCGTCCCGGCCGAGCTGCTGGGTGATTCCGGCGTCGGCCAGGCAGTCCGCCAGCCCGCGGCCGCTGGCGGCCAGCCGCAGCCGGGTGCCAATGGCGGTCAGCCGCTGGTGCACCGACAGGATGGCGGCGCACGCCTCGTCGTCCAGGCTGATGACCGGGCCCAGGTCGAGCACCACGGTGCCGACCGGGCAGCCGCAGTGCAGCACCCGGCGGACGATCGCGTCGGCCAGCTTGCTGCCCTGGCCGCCCTCCAGCGAGCTGGTCACGGCCAGGCAGGCGAGCTGCGCGCGGACCTGCCGCGCCGCGGACCGGGTCATGAGCCGCCCGGAGATGACTGCTGTGGCCCGCGCCGCCCGCTGGCCGAGCCCACGCCCCGGCGCCTCCGGCGCGAGCAACGGCATGATGTGCGGACGGCTCATCTCAGCGGGCCTCCCGGACCGGTGTCCCATACCCAGCGGCCGCCAGCCCGCATCCGGGCTGGCTCGGGGTTGGCCGGTACTCAGCCTCGCCGGGCGCGAGCCGCCACGCATCACCCAGACCGGGCGAATACGCGCCGATCAATCCATGCTCAGCGCCCGTGCCGTGTTGATCAGCTCGATGTGCGCGGCCGCCAGTGGATGGTTGCCCGCGAATTGCCGGCGCAACGGGTCGTAGCCCTCGGCCAGCAGCCCGACGTCGTTGCGCAAGCCGAGCACGGTGCTGAACACCGCCCTGGCGTCGGCGGGCCAGGCCGCGGCCAGGCTGCGGGCCAGCCAGAACGAGCCGGGCAGCCACCCCACCGCGCTCGGCGGCAGCCCGTCGGCGTCGGTGTGGTCCTGGGCCCGGTAGCGCAGCAGCACCCCGCTGTCATCCAGGTCACGGCCGATGGCCTCGATGGTGCCCAGCAGCCGCGGGTCGCCGGCCGGCAGGAAGCCGAGCAGCGGCAGCTGGAGCAGTGCGGCGTCCACCGCCGCGGCGCCGTACCGCTGGGTGAAGCTGCCCCGTTCCGGGTCGAAACCCCGGTCCAGCACGTCTGCCCGGACCTGGGCGCGGAGCCGCCGCCAGCGGCCAGCCGGCTCCGGGTCGCCAAACCGGTCGATCATCGTCACAGCCGCGTCCGCGGCCGCCCAGACCATCACCTTGCTGTGCACGAAGTGCCGGGGCGGGGCGCGCATCTCCCAGAGGCCGGCATCCGGGCGCTGCCAGCGGGCCTGCAGGAAGGCGAGCAGGTCGGCCGGGTCGCCAGGCCCGGGCACGCCGGGCAGGGCCGCCGTCCGGGCGGCCAGCCGGGCGCGCAAAAGGTAGCCGAACGTGCCCAGCTCGGTCCGGGCCGCCGCCGCGTTGCCGATCCGTACCGGCTGGGCGCCCTGATAGCCGGGCAGCCAGTCGGCGTCCAGTTCCGGGATGCGCCGTTCCCCGGCCACCCGGTACACCGGCTGCGCGAGGGCCGCCGGGCCGGTCACCGCGTGCCCGAGCCAGTCCACCAGGTGGCTGGCTTCGCGGCCGGCCCCGGTAGCCAGGAACGCCTCAAGCCCGGCGGCCGCGTCGCGGATCCAGCAGTACCGGTAGTCCCAGTTGCGCACGCCGGCCGGCTGCTGCGGCAGCGACGTGGTGGGCGCGGACACCAGGCCGCCGGTGGGCTGGTAGCTGAGCGCCTTGAGCGTGATCAGCGAGCGGGTCACCGCGTCGCGCCACTCGCCGCCGCAGCGCAGGCCCGCTACCCAGGCCTGCCACCAGCGCGCGGTCTGCTCGGCCAGCGCGCTGGCCGCGGGCCGGTCCGGGGCGGACCGGTGCGCCGGGCGCCACACCGCGGCCACCGGCACCTGGTCGCCGCCCGCGACGCAGAACCGGGCCTGCACCGTGCCGTCCTCGCTAGCCGCCCGCACCGGGCTGAACAGCCAGAGCGTGTGCGCGCCGCCAGTCAGCTGGATGGCGCCGCCGCGCCGCCGCACCCGGGGCGTGGTCTGCCCGTACTCGAACCGCGGAGCCAGCGTCATCCGCATGTCGACCTGGCCGGTCACCCCCTCGACTACCCGGATCAGCACCGGGTCGGCGCCGCGTACCGGCATGCAGTCCGTCACCCGGACGGTGCCCGAGGCGGTGTCGAACTCGGTCTCCAGTACCAGGGTGCCGGGCAGGTACCGGCGCCGGACCCGGCTGACCCCACTGGCCGGGGCGATCTGCCAGTGCCCGTTCCGCTCGTCGCCGAGCAGCGCGGCGAAACAGGCTTCGGAGTCGAACCGGGGCAGGCACAGCCAGTCGATCGAGCCGTCCCGGCTGATCAGCGCGGCCGTGTGCAGGTCACCGACGAGTGCGTAATCTTCGATCGGCGCCGGCATGCGCAGGCCTCCGGTTGGTCTGGTGTCGAAGGCTGTTCGCGCAAGGTTGGCTGGCCTGCCCCCAATCGTCGTCATCCCCCACGGGTGACGCGCGTGCCGCCGGGGCAGATGAGGGTAAGGACGAAGCGGACGCCGGCCCTGCCCGGGCTCTGCCCGCGAGGGAGGTAAGAGGCCGATGACACAGCCAAAGAAGCCGGCCACCGCCGCGAAGAAGAGCGGATCGGCGCGCCAGGGCACGAGGACCACGGCGAGCCGCGGCAGTACGGCCAGCCGCGACACGACCGCCAGCCGCGGTGGCACCGCCAGCCGTAGCAGCACGGCGAGCCGCGGCACGACCGCCAGCCGCAGCGGCACGGCGAGCCGCAGCAACACGGCCAGCCGGAGCACCACGGCCAGCCGGAGCAACACGGCCAGCCGGAGCAACACGACCGCCGGCCGCCGCACGCCCAGCCGGGCCAGCGCGGCGAGCCGCACTCGCACCACGGCCGGCACGGGCCGGACCAGGACCGCGGACATCGGCGCGGCGATCCGGGACGCGAGCAAGCCGTCCGGGAACGGGTCTGCCGCTTCTGCCCGGCTGCCCAGCGGTGTGCCGGAAGGAGCGCTGAAGGGCGTGGTCCTGCCGCGCAGCCCGAGCACCGGCCTGGAAGCCCCGGCCGGCCGCATGAGCCCGGCCGAGCGAAAGGTCCGCGGCAAGGCGGCCCGGGCGCTGGTGCCGCGGGAGCAGCACGCCGAGTGGCAGGCGCCGGCCGACCGGCCCGACCCGGTGGCCCTGCTGGAGAAGCAGGGCAAGTCCCGGGTCCCCGACCTGGTCCCGGTCCGGTACGGCCGGATGATGGAGACCCCGTTCACCTACTACCGCGGCGCCGCGCTGCCGATGGCCAGCGACCTGGCGCACACCCCGGCCACCGGGCTCATCGTGCAGGCCTGCGGGGACGCGCACCTGTCCAACTTCGGCATCTTCGCCTCCCCAGAGCGCAAGCTGCTCTTCGACGTGAACGACTTCGACGAGACGCTGCCCGGGCCGTGGGAATGGGACGTCAAGCGGCTGGCCGCCAGCATGGAGGTGGCCGGCCGGAACAGCAACTTCAGCGACAAGGACCGCAGGAAGATTCTGCTGGCCACCGCGTTCGGGTACCGGAACGCGATACGCAACCTGGCCGGGCTGGGCAACCTGGATGTCTGGTACACCCAGGTGGACATCGAGCAGCTCCGCCAGCAGTTCGCCGGCCAGCTGACCGCGCGGCAGCGCAAGGTGGTGGACAAGGGGCTGGTCAAGGCGCGGACCCGGGACAGTACGCAGGAACTGCACAAGCTGACCACGATGGAGAACGGCCGCCCGCAGATCGTGCCCGACCCGCCGGTCATCGTCCCGGTCCGCGACCTGCTCGGCGACGAGTTCAAGGGCGTGGACGTCCCGGGCATGATGAGCAAGCTGATCGGCCAGTACCGGCGCAGCCTGCAAGCGGACCGCCGGGTGCTGCTCGAGCGGTACGAGATCGTCGACATGGCGCACAAGGTGGTCGGCGTGGGCAGCGTCGGGACTCGCTGCTGGATCATCCTGTTGCTCGGCCGGGACGAGACCGATCCGCTGTTCCTCCAGGTCAAGGAGGCGCAGGACTCGGTGCTCTGCGAGTACGCGTGGACCAGCAGGTACGACAACCAGGGCGAGCGGGTGGTCAACGGGCAACGGCTGATGCAGGCGGCCAGCGACATCTTCCTCGGCTGGCAGCGGGCCACCGGGCTGGACGGCAAGCAGCGGGACTTCTACATCCGGCAGCTGCGGGACTGGAAGTTCTCGGTGGACATCGGCACGCTGATCCCGAAGGGCATGCGGCTGTACGGCCAGCTCTGCGGGGCCTCCCTGGCCCGGGCGCACGCCCGGTCCGGCGACGAGATCGCGATCGCGTCCTACCTGGGTAACTCGGCCGTGTTCGACAACGCGATCGCCGACTTCGCGGCGGCCTACGCGGACCAGAACGAGCAGGACTATCAGGCGTTCACCACGGCCATCGAGGACGGCCGGCTGCACGCCGAGCGCGGCGTATAACCGGGGCACCGCTTGCTGCACGTTCGGGTGGTCAGCCCGGCCGAGCTGACCGGGCACTTGCTGACCAGGCTGGCCGCCCACCCCGGCGTGCGCAATCTGGTGCTGCTCCGCGGCACGGCACAGCTCCCCGACGGGGACGCGATCCAGTTCGATCTCTTGAACGCCAGTGCCAACCCGGTGCTGCACGACCTGCGCAGTCTTGGGCTGGACCAGCATGGATCGGTCACCGTCGGCGAGGTGAACATCGCGCTGGACGGGCCGCCCAGCGCGACGGCGGAACGCCGGTACGCGCGCCGGGAGCAGGTGCCGGTGTGGGAGATGGTCGAGGGCACCATCCGGGGCAACGCCAACTACCCGCCGAGCTTCTACCTGCTGCTGGTCATCGCCGGGCTGATCGCCGCGGTCGGAATCCTGACCAACTCGCAGATCCTCATCGTCGGGGCCATGGTGGTCGGCCCGGAATACTTCGCGATCATCGCGGCGGCGCTGGGCCTGAGCACGGTCGGCGGCGGCCAGCGGGACTGGACCGTGGTCCGGGTCTCGCTGGCCGCGCTGTGCTACGGATTCCTGACCGCGATCGTGCTGACACTGCTGTTCGGCCTCGTGGTCCGGGCCACCGGTGCCGCCCCCCAGCCGTTCCTCAAGGGGGTCAAGCCGGTGGCCGAACTGATCAACTCACCGAACGGCTACTCGGTCATCGTCGCGGTGCTGGCCGGCCTGGTCGGCGTGGTGTCGCTGACCGAGTCCCGGGCCAACGCGCTGATCGGCGTGTTCATCTCGGTCACCACGATCCCGGCGGCCGCGTCCATCGGGCTGTCCGTCGCGTTCGCGAACTGGCATGACGCCGCGGGTTCGGTGGCCCAGTTGCTGCTGAACGTGGTGCTGCTGATCGCGGTGGGGGCGGCCGGGCTCAGTGCGCAGCGGGCCATCTGGCGCCGCCTGGCCAAGCAGGGAGAGATCACAGGATCGCGATCGGATTGACCGGCGAGCCGGTGCCCGCCTGCAGCCGCAGCGGGGCGATGACGCACATGAACGACCAGCGCCCGGCCTGCTCGCACGCGGGTACCAGCCGGGCGAAATCCAGGTAGTCCAGCAGGATCATGCCGAGCGCGTTGATGGCCAGCACGTGCACCGGGAAGTCCACCTGGTCCGCGGCGTTGCCCGCGGTGTCGTTGTTGCTGTCGCTGCCGAGCACCGCGACCTGCCGGTCGGCGACGAACTCCATGGCCGCCGGGTGCAGCCCAGCGCGCTCGGCGGCAGCGTCCCACGGCCCCAGCTCGCGGCGCCGCAGCCGGTGCCCGACTCGGACGAACAGCAGGTCACCGCGGCGCACCTGGACCTGCTGGGCCCGCTCGGCCGCGGCCAGGTCGGCGGCGGTCACGTGGTCGCCCGGTTCCAGCCAGCGCACCCCGCGCAGCCGGGGGATGTCCAGCAGCACGCCGCGCCCGGTGATGCCGTCCTTGACCATCTCGACGGACAGTTCGGCGGCCCCGTCCATGCTGACGGTGTCGGCCGGCACCCCGTTGTACAGGTGGCGGTCGTAGATGATGTGGCACAGTGCGTCCAGGTGCGAGTCCGCATTGCCGTGCACGTTCATCTCGATCCGGTCGGTGGCGAACGACAGCCCGGTCGGCGCCGCGTCCTGCGCGGTGCCGGTCATCTGATGCAGCGCCGGATCCGGGTTGTCCGGGGTGACCTTGCTGATCACCGGGGCTTCCATGCCCACCGTGCGGCCCAGCTGGACCTCGGCGGCGGCGGCGCGCACCTCGTCCGGGGTGATGTAGTTGAGCGCGCCGCGCCGGTCGTCCGGCCCCCAGGGCACCCCGGCGCGCAGCCGGTCATACAGCTCCCGGAAGCCGGCTTCGGTCATGCCTGCGGTAGATCTAGAGTTCATCGACACCTCCACGGAAAGAGGCCCGATGGCCCCGGAACGGCTGGTAGCCGTGAGCTACCCGGTTGATGGCGAACTCACCACAGTGAACACCGACGTGCTCGGCGACACCGCCACGGTGCGTTTCCTGGCCGGGCTGGACGAGGAAGCACAGCTGGCCGAGCTGCGCCCGGCCAGCGCGCTGATCGGCTGGCAGCTCGGCCGCGAGCTGCCCGCGGGCGGCCTGGGCGGCGCACCCGATCTTGGTCTTATCCAGCTGCTCTCGGCTGGGCTGGACAGCGTCGACTTCGGCAGCATCCCGGACCGGGTCATCGTGGCCGGCAACGTCGGCGCGTACGCGGTGCCGATCGCCGAGCACATCATGGCGATGACGCTCAGCCTGGCCAAGCACCTGCAGATCGAGCACGCCGCGCTGGCCCGCGGCCAGTTCAACCGGCCGGCCGAGTCCCGCACCCTGCACGGGGCGGTGTGCGGCATCCTCGGCTTCGGCGGGATCGGCCAGGCCACGGCGCGGCTGATGCGCGCGTTCGGTGCCCGGGTGCACGCGGTGAACAGCTCCGGCCGGACCACCGAGCCGGTGGACTGGGCCGGCACCCTGGCCGACCTGGACCTGGTGCTGGCCGCGGCGGATGTGCTGGTCATCTCGCTGCCGCTGACCGCCGCCACCCGGGGGCTGATCGGCGCGCGCGAGCTGGGCCTGATGCGGCCGGACGCCATCCTGATCAACGTGGCCCGCGGCGCCATCGTGGACGAGCAGGCACTGTATGCGCACCTGGCCGCCAGCCCGCGGTTCTCGGCCGGCCTGGACGCGTGGTGGGACGAGCCGCGCGGCGGAGGCACGTTCCATACCCGCTACCCCTTCTTCGAGCTGCCCAACGTGCTGGGTTCCCCGCACAACTCCGGGGACGTGCCCGGCATCGAGGAGTTCGCCGCCCGCCGGGCCGCCGAGAACGTGCGGCGGTTCCTGCGCGGCGAGCCGGTCACCGGGGTGGCCCGGCGGGCCGACTACGCCGGCTTCCGCTGAGGGTCCGGGGCCGGGGCATGCGCCGTGTACACGTCGGCCACCTGTCCCACCTGGCCGCTGGTGAACGTGCGTTCCTGGCGCAGGTCCCGGGTGAACGCGAACCACCAGGACGCCGTCGCGCCCAGCCGGTTGCGGAACCCGCCGCCCACGATCACCACCCGGCGGCGGCCCTGGTCTGCCATCGTCCCCTCCTCCGCGGCTTAGCGCGGATCGAGCCACATGTCCCGGGCAGGCAGCAGCCGGTCCGCCTCCTTGGGTCCCCAGGTCCCCTTGGCGTACGGGTGCACCGGGGTGACGTCGCCGAGCACCGGGTCCACTACCCGCCAGGCCGCCTCGACCGAGTCCTGCCGGGCGAACAGCCAGGCGTCCCCGTCCAGCGCGGCCCCGATCAGCCGGTCGTAGGGCCGCTGGTCCGAACCGGCCCGCTCGGCGAACACCAGCTCCTCGCTCTGTGGTTCCCAGCCTGCGCCCGGCTTCTTGCCCGCCAGGCTGATCCCGACCAGGGTCTCCGGGTTGACCCGGAACCGCAGCGTGTTGTTGTCCGGCAGCGGGTCCAGGCCGAAGATGTCGTACGGCGCGCGCTTGAACCGGACGGTGACCTCGGTCGCGGTGACCGGGAGGCACTTGCCCGCCCGGATCAGCACCGGCACCCCGGACCAGCGCCACGACTCGACGCGGAGCCGGATGGCCGCGAACGTCTCCACGGTGGAGCGCGGGTCCACCCCGTCCACGTCGTGATAGCCCTCGTACTGGCCGCGGACCACGTCCTGCCGCTCCAGCGGAATCATCGCGGCAAGCAGATTGGACTTGCCGTCGCGCCAGGAACCCAGCCCGGTGCCGTGCGGCGGGTCGGCCATCACCGTGGCTGCCACCTGCAGCATGTGGTTCTGCAGCACGTCGCGGATGGCCCCGGTCCGGTCGTAGAACCGGCCCCGGTCCGAGACGTCGAACGCTTCGGCCATGGTGATCTGGATGCTCTCCACGTGCTCCCGGCTGAGTAGCGGCTCGATGATCGAGTTGGCGAACCGGACGAACACCACGTTCTCCACCGGGTCCAGACCCAGCCAGTGGTCCACCCGGAAGATCGCGTTCTCCGGGAAGTACTGGTGCATCAGCTGGTTCAGCTTGATCGCGCTGTCCAGATCGGTGCCGAACGGCTTCTCCACCATGATCCGGTTGCCCTTGGCCCGGCCCGCGGTCGCGATGCCCTGGGCGATCCGGCCGAACAGCAACGGCGGCACCTCGAGGTAGAACAGGATGCTCTGCCCCGCCCCGACCGCGTCGGACATGGCGTGGTAGGTGGCGTCGTCGTCGAGGTCGCCGTCCACGTACTTGAGCAGCCCGAGCATCTTCCTGGCCGGGGCGCTGTCCGGGTCCATCTTGTTCAGCTTGAGCGAGGCAACCGCGTAGTCGCGGAACTGCTCCAGGCCCCAGCCGTTCTTGGCCACGCCGATCACCGGTACGTTGAGCACCCCGCGGTCCACCAGCCCGATCAGCGCCGGGAACGTCTCCAGCTTGGCCAGGTCCCCGGTGGCGCCGAAAATAACCAGCGCGTCAACCTGCTCTGCTGCCATCTGAGCTCCTTAGCTCCGCTGTGCTAGCCGCATTGGGGTTATCTGAGCGTGGGCGCGCCCCGCAGGCATCGCCTCACGCGGGTGATTCAGCTCCGCGGTCACCCTACTGCGCCGGCTTTCCCGAATTCGGCGTCTGCTGCGCGTCTGCCTGCGCACGGGGCCGGAGCAGTTTGGGCGGCTGGAAATCCCCGGGGCTGACCCGCTGCCGGAACACGTAGTAGGTCCAGGCTTGGTAGACCAGCACGACCGGGAGCAGCACGATGACGACCACGGTCATCACCTTGAGCGCGTAGCCGGCGGACGCGCTGCCCCGCGCGGTCAGGTTGTTGGCAGCGTTCGTGCATGTCGCCGGTGGTCTTCAGGCCCAGGAACGTCGCGCCGTGCAGCGCGCGACCAGGACCAGGGTTACCCCGGTGTAGGTCCCGTAGGGCTGGAGCAGGTCCCAGAAGGTCCCGATGTAGTTTTGCGCCGAGTTGATGGGCAGCCCGTGCAGCAGGTCACCCAGGGCCACGCCGATCAGCAGCGGGGCCAGCAGGCTGCCCGCGGTCAGCGCCACGTCCCAGGTGTGCCGCCAGCGGGGATCGTCGCGTTTGCCGCGGTATTCCAAAGGCCAGGCCGCGGGCGATCACGGCGGCCAGCAGCAGTACCAGGGCGAGGTTGAGGGCTGCAGCAGCGCGGTCAGGAACGCCAGTCCGATCGTGACCGGGACGAAGAAGAAGTGGTTGATCGTCACGAAGGCGAACTGCCACCTCGCCAGATCGGCCGTGGTCATGCGTCCCCCGGATCAGCTGTGGTTCAGCCCTCGGGTCAGGACTGGGTCACCTGTTCCCGGGTGCCGTTCCGCCAGGCGCTCGCGCCGGCCGCGACGCCGGCTTTGGCCCGGTTCCAGTGGTGCTTGGCCATCTCGGTGGGCGGCACCTCCTGGCGGTTCGCCCAGTCGCGGGCGGCCATGGCCAGCGCGGTGCCCGCCACGGCCAGGCCAGCCATGCCGATCAGGCCGGCCAGCCCCATCAGCGCGCCACCGACGAGCAGTGGCCTGGTGTTCATCCGGAACGCCGTGTCCGGGCTGCTCGAGTTCGTCATGATCCGGACGATGCCGGGGCGCAGGTCCCCAGGCATCATCCTCCACGGGTGAATGGCAGCGCTGCCCAGGAGGGCGTCCCCAGACCCAGGATCACTGACTCGGCGGGCACCCGCCTCCGGCGACCCCCGCCTCGCCAGTCAATGACGCCGGTCACCCCCGGGAGACGGTGTGCCGCCCGGGCCGGGGCGGGCATAGTGGACGGGTGACCGAACGCTATGACGTGATCATTATTGGCACCGGCGCCGGCGGCGGCACGCTGGCCCACACGCTGGCCCAGGCGGGCAAGCAGATCCTGCTCCTGGAGCGGGGCGATTTCCTGCCCCGCGAAATGGACAACTGGAATCCCAAGCCGGTCTTTGTGGACGGTAAATACATTACCAAGGACACCTGGTACGACGCCGACGGCAAGCCATTCCAGCCGCAGGTGCACTACTTCGTCGGCGGGGCGACCAAGATGTACGGGGCCGCGCTGTACCGGCTGCGGCCCGAGGACTTCGGCGAACTCAAGCACGTGGACGGGGTCTCCCCGGGCTGGCCGCTCAGCTACGACGAGTTCGAGCCGTGGTACACCAAGGCGGAGTGGCTGTACCAGGTGCACGGCGCGCACGGCGAGGACCCCACCGAGGGGCCCTGGTCCAAGCAGTACCCGTGGCCCGCGGTCAGCCACGAGCCACGGATCCAGCAACTGGTCAACGACCTGCAGGCGGCCGGGTACCACCCGTTCCACGCGCCGTGCGGGATCATGCTCGACGAGGCCCGGCGGCCGGCCAGCACCTGCATCCGGTGCACCTGGTGCGACGGCTACCCGTGCCTGGTGCACGCCAAGTCCGACGCCGAGGTGCTGGCCGTCCGCCCGATCCTGGGCCTGCCCAACGTCACCTTGCTCACCGGGGCCGAGGTGACCCGGCTGGACACGGACGGCAGCGGCCGGACGGTCACTCGCGTGGTGGTGCAGCGGGACGGCAGCGAAGAGGTCTACCAGGGCGGCATAGTGGCGCTCTGCGCGGGCGCCACCAACAGCGCCAAGGTACTGCTCGGCTCGGCCTCCGACGCGCACCCCGATGGCCTGGCCAACGGATCCGGCCAGGTCGGCCGGAATTACATGTACCACAACAGCAAGGCCATGGTGGCGCTGGGCAAGGAGCGCAACGACACCGTCTACCAGAAGACGCTCTCGGTCAACGACTTCTACCTGCCGGGCAACGGCCGCCAGTGGCCACTGGGCAACATCCAGATGCTGGGCAAGTCCAACGCCGAGGCGATGCGCGGCGAGGAGCCGCGGCTGACCAAGCTGGCCCCGCAGTGGAGCCTGGAAGAGGTGGCCGCGCACGCGGTGGACCTGTGGCTGACCACCGAGGACCTGCCCAGGCCGGAGAACCGGGTCACGGTGGACTCCGATGGCGCCGTGCACCTGGCCTACACGGCGAGTAACACGGCTGAGGCAGACGACCTCTACAAAGAGGTCAGGGCGATGCTGAACCACGTCGGCCTGGCCGCGCACCACGTGCTGGACAAGAACTACTACATGAAGATGGACGTGCCGATCGCCGGCGTCGCGCACCAGGCCGGCACCTGCCGGTTCGGCACCGACCCGGCCAGCTCGGTGCTCGACGTCAACTGCAAGGCCCACGAACTGGACAATCTGTACGTCGTGGACACCAGCTTCTTCCCCAGTATCGGCGCGGTGAATCCCGCGCTGACCGCCATGGCCAACGCGATCCGGGTCGGCGAGCACCTGGCCGGACGGCTCGGCTGAAGGCACTGGCGTTCGGTATGTAATAGCCCGCTGCGGGTGAGGAAGGGCCGGCTTCGGCGGGGGAGGCTGGCCCGCATGAGAGCTGGGCCGATCGGTGCGGCGCTGCTGAGCGCGGTACTGCTGGCCGCGGGCTGCTCGTCGGGTGGTTCTGGCGCCAGCCCGGCGACGAGCGCGGCGTCGTCCAGCCCGGCGACGAGCGCGGCGTCGTCCAGCGCGGCGCCGAGCGCGTCGTCGGCCGCCTCGGCCACCGTCTGCCCCAAGGTGCACGCGCTGCGCACATCCCTGTCCGAGCTGGCCCACCTCAGCTTCGGGCCGAACGCGCTGGCCAAGCTCAAGACCGACCTCGGCAACGTCAAAGACAACCTGACCGCGCTGCACCAGACGGCCGGAACTGAATGGTCGTCGCAGATCACCGCGCTGCAGGACGCGCTGAGCAAGCTGGGCAAGACGCTGAGCAGTCTGAACAGCCAGTCCAGCGCGACCGCGGCGGCCAAGGCAGTGTCCACTGACCTGGCCGCGGTCACCGCCGCGGGCAGCAACCTGCTGGCCGCGGCCAGCGTGCGCTGCCCGGAAGCAAGCCCCAGCCCGTCCGGATAAAGGAGCACCACGATGGCGCGCTATCCCAACATCAGTGACCACGGGCTGATCGGGGACCTGCAGACCGCGGCGCTGGTCACCACCGACGGGTGCGTGAACTGGTTCTGCTGTCCGCGATTCGACTCGCCGAGCGTGTTCGGCGCGCTGCTGGACGCGGACAAGGGCGGCTACTTCCAGGTCAAGCCGGACCGCGACGACTACGTCAGCAAGCAGCTGTACTTCCCGGACACGGCCATCCTGATCACCCGGTTCATGACCCCGGACGGGGTCGGCGAGGTCACCGACTTCATGCCGATCGCCGGCCAGCGCGCGACCAGCCAGCACCGGCTGGTCCGGCAGGTCCGGGTGGTCCGCGGCACGATGAAGTTCGTCGCCGACATCAAGCCGCGCTTCGACTACGGCCGCAAGGAGCACAAGCTGGAGCTCACCGAGGAAGGCGCGGTGTTCCGCTGCGGCGACCAGGAACTGACCGTGCACGCCGTGGGCCATCGCGGCGTCAGCCCGGCCGACCTGGGCACCGAGTTCGAGCGGGTCGGCGAGGACCTGCGGCTGCACCGGACGCTCAAGGAGGGGGAGAGCGCGGGCACCGTGATCGAGTGGATGGGTGGCCGGCCGCGGCGGCTGCCCGAGGGCGCCGTGCAGCAACTCGCCGACGAGACCGCCAACTACTGGCGGAACTGGCTGCGCCGGTCCACCTACACCGGCCGCTGGCGGGAAATGGTCACCCGGTCGGCCATGACGCTCAAGCTGATGACGTACGCGCCGACCGGAGCGCTGGTCGCCGCGCCCACCACCGGGCTGCCCGAGCAGGCCGGTGGCGAGCGGAACTGGGACTACCGGTACACCTGGATCCGGGACGCCTCGTTCTCGGTGTACGCCCTGCTCGGGCTGGGCTACGTGGAGGAGGCGGCCGCGTTCGGCATCTGGGTCCGGGACCGGATGGTCGAGGAGGAGAAGAACGGTGGCGCGCACCCGCTCAAGATCATGTACCGGGTGGACGGCT
This sequence comes from uncultured Actinomycetes bacterium, assembly GCA_963834705.1. Lineage (GTDB taxonomy): Bacteria > Actinomycetota > Actinomycetes > Streptosporangiales > Streptosporangiaceae > RYN-230. The sequence goes on along the minus strand of CAWICV010000006.1, from coordinate 83,127 downwards.
CGTCCGACCTGACCGAGGAGACCCTGGACCACTGGGAGGGCTGGCGCGGCTCCCGCCCGGTGCGCATCGGGAACGGCGCCGCCGACCAGCTCCAGCTGGACATCTACGGCGAGGCGCTGGACGCGATGCACCACGCGGACACGCAGGGCCTGCAGTTCGCCCACCAGGGCTGGATGGCCGTGGTCCGCATGATCGACTGGTTGTGCGAGCACTGGGACCAGCCGGAGGAAGGCATCTGGGAGACCCGCGGCGGCCGGAAGGACTTCACCTACGGCCGGTTCCAGTGCTGGGTGGCGCTGGACCGGGCCATCCGGCTGGCCGAGCACCGCGGCCGGCCCGCCGACATCTTCCGCTGGCGGTCCGAGCGGGACCGCGTCTACCAGCAGGTAATGGAGCGCGGCTGGAACGGCAAGGAGCGCGCCTTCACCCAGCACTACAGCACCGAAGTGCTGGACTCCTCGCTGCTGCTGATGCCGCTGATGGGCTTCGTGTCGCCGTTCGACCCGATGTGGATCGAGACGCTGGAGGCGATGGACAAGAAGCTGGTCTCGGACAGCCTGGTGTACCGGTACGACCCATCCGCCTCCCCGGACGGGCTGCGCGGCAGCGAGGGCACGTTCTCGCTGTGCACGTTCTGGTACGTGGACGCGCTGGCCCGGTCCGGGCGGCTGGACGAAGCCTCGCTGGTGTTCCAGAAGATGCACACCTACGCCAACCACCTCGGCCTGTACTCCGAGGAGATCGGGCTGACCGGGGAGCAGCTGGGCAACTTCCCGCAGGCCTTCAGCCACCTGTCGCTGATCAACGCGGCCATCAACCTCGACTACCAGCTCGACCACGGGGTCGGGAACCTGGGGCCACTGCTGGAGCGGGCTCGCCGGATTCCGGGCGCCCGGCGGCTCTAACCCGGGTGCCGCTGGAGGCGCGTACTGCTCACCCGGTCCGGCGGCTGACCGGGCTGCTGAAGACCCAGATTCTCACCCGTAGCGGGTGAGGGAGGGCGGCGCCGCGCGCCCAATCATGGGTGAACCGGAGGCCATGCCCGCCGGCGGTTGATATCAGCCAGCCCCGGGTATGACCCGCAAAGGCATCTGACCTGCACATTCACCCCAACGGGATGAGGGGGTGTGCTCAGCAGGCCGGGGCTCTCGGGGGGATAACGCATGACGAGCACGATTGATGGGGCGGCCGAGCCTGCCCAGGTTCTGCCGGACGGCGCGGTGCTGGCCGAAGACGCGGTGCTGGCCGAAGACGCGGTGCTGGCCGAAGAGCTGCTGGCGGCCGATGAGCCACCCGGGGATGGCGGCCAGCCGGCTGGCGCGGCGGGTGCCGCCACGGACGGGCCACCGCGGTTCCTTGAGGGCAAGCTGCAGATTCCGCAGCCGCACTTCCCGGTGCTGCGCCGCCGCCGGATCACCGGCCTGCTCGACCAGGCCGCCCGCAACCGGGTGACGCTGGTCAGCGGGCCGGCCGGCGCGGGCAAGACGGTGGCCTGCGCCACCTGGGCCAGCGCGACCGCGCAGAGCCGCCGGGTGGCCTGGCTGACGGTGGACGCCGAGGACCAGCACGCCTGGTTCTGGGCCTACTTGTGCGCGGCGCTGGCCCGGCTGCGCGCCATCCCGGCCGACGTGCTGCGCTCGCTGGAGGACACCAGCCCGGACCGGTTCCCGCTTCGCCTGGTCGAGGCGGCCCAGCTGTTCACCGAGCCGGTGGTGCTCATCCTGGACGACGTGCACGAGCTGGCCGACCCGGCCGTACTGAGCGGGCTCGACCTGATCATCCGGCACGCCCCGGCCACGCTGCGGCTGGTGCTGTCCGCCCGACAGCCGCCGCCCCTGCAGCTGGCCCGGCTGCGGGTGTCCGGCGAGCTGGCCGACATCGGCGGCGCGGACCTGGCCTGCACGTCCGACGAGGCGGATGCGTACTTCGCCATGCTGGGCATCGACGTGGACCAGGGCGCCCGGGACGAGCTGCTCCGCCGCACCCAGGGCTGGATGGCCGGGCTGCGGCTGGCCGCGATGCGGGCGCACAGCACCCTGGAGCCCGGCGCGAAGATCACCGATCTGGTCGGCGACGAGCCCATCGTCACCGACTACCTATGGGACGAGGTGCTCGGCAAGCAGCCGCCGCAGACCCGGATGTTCCTGCTCCGCACCAGCCTCACCGAAGAGGTGTCCGGGGACCTGGCCGACGCGCTGACCGGGCAGGGCGGCAGCGCCCGCATCCTGGAGCGGCTGAGCCGGGAGAACAGCTTCGTCGACGTGGTGGACCGGGAACGCGGCCGCTACGGCTACCACCCGCTGCTCCGCGAGGTGCTCACCGCCGAGCTGCACCGGGAGATTCCGCACGAGATCCCGGTGCTGCTGCGCCGGGCGGCCCGCTGGTACGCGGCGCACGACCAGCCGTTCCGCTCGGTGCGCTGCGCGGCGCAGGCCGAGGACTGGGATTACGCGGCGCAGATCCTGGCCGAGGCGGGCGCCGGGGTGGCCAGCCCCGGCTCCACCGCTGAGCTGGAGAGCGTGCTGGCGCTGTTCCCGCCGGACCGCTCGGCCGACGACCCCGCGGTCGCCGCGGCCTGGGCCGCGGCCCGGCTGTGGGACGGCGACCATGAGGGCGCCGCCGCCTACCTGGAAAACGGTGACCAGGCCCTGGGCCGGGCCGCGCCGGCCATGCGCCGGGTCATGGAGCCGACGCTGGCCGCGCTGCGGGTCATGCTGGCCGGCTGCCGCTGCGACCCGGACCCGGGCCTGCTGGCCGGGGCTGGGGCGCTGGCCGGCCAGTGCGCGGCCGCGGCCAGCGCCCAGCCGGAGCACCGGGCCGCCGGCCTGCTCTGGTTCGCGGTCGGTGTGGCCCGGCTGCGCCGCTGGGAGATCCAGGCCGCCCGGCACGCGCTGCGGCACGCGGACCGCCAGCTGGCCGCCGGCAACCTGGCCGGGCTGCAGGCCCGGGCCCGGGCCTGGCGGGCGCTGGCCGAGGCCTGGTCCGGCGACCTCAGCGCGGCCCAGCGGTCGGCCAGCGACGTGCCCGCCACCCGTGGCCTGGACCAGGCCACCGCCGGGGCGGCCGCGGAACTGGCCGCGCTGGCCCGGGCGCAGGTCAGCCTGCGCCGCGACGACCTGTCCACGGCCCAGCGGCTGATCGAGGAGATCAGCTCCGGGCTGGCCGGGCAGTTCCCCGGCGAGCCGCCGGTCAGCGCGATGACCGCGCTGATCCGGGCCCGGGTGCTGCTGGCCGACGGTGACGCCACCGCAGCCATCGCCGCCGCGTCCCGGCTCCGCGAGACGTACGGCCCGGCCTACCTGGCCCTGTCCGACGTGGTCACGGTGGCCGAGGGCGATGCCGCGCTGCGGGCCGGCAACACCGGCCGGGCCCGCGCGGTGCTGCTGCTGGTGGAGGAGGGTGAGCACTTCGACCGGGCGGACGGCCGGCTGCTCCGCGGCGGTCTGCTCATCGCCGACGGCGAGTTCAAGGCGGCCCTGGAGGCGGTGCAGCCGTGCCTGGACGAGGGCACCGCCGGAGTCACCCGGCACGAGCGGATCAGCGGGCTGCTCATCGCCGCGGTGGCCCACCGCCGCCTCGGCTGCGCTGATGAGGGGGCCGCGCTGCTCGAGCAGGCGCTCGCGCTGGCCGAGCCGGACGGCGCCTACCGCGCCTTCCTGGACGGCGGGGCCGCGGTCCGCTCCGCGATGACCGTGCTTATCCCGCCGACCAGCCGACACGCTGGATTCGCCGGGCGCATCCTGGAGCGGTTCGACGCCCAGGTGCCGCAGGGCGCCGGCGGTGCCCAGGCGGCCCGGCACAGCGTGCCGCTGACCGACAGCGAGCGGGCGGTGCTCCGCTTCCTGCCCTCGCACATGACCAACGAGGAGATCTCGCAGGCCCTGTTCCTGTCCATCAACACGGTCAAGACCCACCTGCGCTCCGCCTACCGCAAGCTCGGCGTGAGCTCCCGGCGCGAGGCGATCGCCCGCGGCCGCCGCCTCGGCCTGCTGTTACGGCGCCTGTTACCGCGGCGCGGCGGGGCCACCCACCGGTGACCCCGCCGCATCGGCCCCCGCGCTGGGTCAGCCCTGGAGAACAGCTGCTGTCTGAGCGGTGTCCTCCGAGCCGCGATAGTAAGCGATCTTGCCGTCCCGGAACCGGAAGTAGTGATGCAGGTTCATCGCCGCTGACCGGCCGGTGCTCCGCGACCGGGCCCGGAAGCGGACCACGGTGAGCACGTCGGTGCCGGTGGCGGCGATGGCGAGCGGGGTGAACTCCTCGACCTCCATCGAGGTGCCGAACGCGGTGAAGAACTCGGCCACCGCGTCCCGGCCGTGCCGCACCCCCTCCCGGTCACTAGGGGTACGTCACCGGGCCCGCACGCGGATCAGCGCAGCGCCACTAGACTGGTCGGCCGTAGCCGTCGAAGGCTGCGCTGAGGTCGCGCGGAGCCGCGGACGGGCGCGGCAGGGGCGGGCGGGCTTGGAAACTCAGAGCGCAGGCAGCAGGGAGTGACGGCGACGTGAAGACCGACGTCGAGGAGCTGAGCCCTACCCGGGTGAAGCTGACCATCGAGGTCCCGTTCGAGGAGCTGAAGTCGAGCCTCGACAAGGCCTACCGCGAGGTCGCCCGGCAGGTCCGGGTGCCCGGCTTCCGGCCGGGCCGGGTACCGCCGCGCATCATCGACCAGCGGTTCGGCCGCGGTGTGGTGCTCGAGCAGGCGGTGAACGACGCGGTCCCGCAGTTTTACGGGCAGGCCCTGCAGGAGCACGAGGTGTTCGCGCTCGGCCAGCCCGAGCTGGAGATCACCAAGCTGGATGACGGCAAGGAACTGGCGTTCACCGCCGAGGTGGACGTCCGGCCCAAGTTCGACCTGCCCGAGCTGGCCGGCCTGCCGGTCACCGTGGACAGCGCCGTGGTCACCCCGGATGAGGTCGAGGAGTACATCGGCGGGCTGCGCGAGCGGTTCGCGTCGCTGAAGACCGCCGACCGGCCGGTCGAAGACGGCGACTACACCTCGATCGACCTGTCCGCCTCGGTGGCCGGCGAGCCGGTGGAGGACGCGCAGGCCAGCGGGTTGTCCTACGAAGTGGGCAGCGGCACGCTGCTGGACGGCCTGGACGAGGCGCTGCTCGGCATGCCGGCCGGGGAGTCCAAGACGTTCAGCACCGAGCTGGCCGGCGGCGAGCACGGCGGCGAGCAGGCCGAGGTGACCGTCACCGTGCACAGCGTCAAGATCAAGGAACTGCCCGAGCTGGACGACGAGTTCGCCCAGTCGGCCAGCGAGTTCGACACGCTGGGCGAGCTGCGCGCCGGGACCCGCACCCAGCTGGAGGCGGTCAAGCGGATGCAGCAGGCCCGGCAGGCCCGGGACCGGGCGCTGGACGCGGTGCTGGCCAAGGTCGACGTCCCGCTGCCGGACGCCCTGGTACAGAGCGAGATCGACGCCCGGCGGGCGAACCTGGACGAGCAGCTGGAGCGGGCCGGCACCACCCGCGAGGCCTACCTGCAATCCTCCGGGCAGACCAGGCAGCAGCTGGAAGCCGACATGGCCGAGGGGGCGCGGAAGTCGGTCAAGGCCGGGTTCGTGCTGGACCAGCTGGCGCAGAACGAGGACCTGAACGTCGATCAGGACGAGCTCAACGCGTACGTGATCGAGCAGGCCTACCGGATGGGCGTGCAGCCGGACCGGCTGGCCCAGGAGATCACCGAGCATGGGCAGATCGGCTCCGTCGTCGCCGACGTGCTGCGCGGCAAGGCGCTCAACGTGATCACCGAGCGGGTCACGGTGACCGACGACGCCGGGAAGCCGGTGGATGTCAGTGCGGCGCTGCGGCCGGACACGGCCGAGGCAGAGGCCGAAGCGGCCGCCGAGGCCGCGGCCGGGACTGGCACGGCGGAGGCCGGGGCAGGGGCTGAGGTGGCGGCGGAGGCTGAGGCTGAGGCGGAACCTGTGGCCGAGGCGGAACCCGCCGCTGACGCGGACGGTGCAGACCAGGACGAAACGCCCAAGAAGAAGGCCACCAGGAAGGCCGTCAAGAAGTAGCCGCTGGCGGGCGGCCTGCGCCGACAGCGAACAGGCCGCCGCCCCGGGACGTTCCGGGCCCGGACGGGCGTTATCGTCGCAATCAATGACGCAGGACATGACCGAGGAGAGCAGAGTGAGCACGCCTCCGGCTTTCCAGGACCCGACCGGGATCCTGGCGCGAACCGCCGAACAGGCACCGCCCCTGATTACCGAACACATATTCCAGCGGCTGCTCCGGCACCGGATCATCTTCCTCGGCCAGCAGGTTGACGAGGACATCGCCAACCGGATGTGCGCCGAGATGGTGCTGCTCGCGGCCGAGGATGACAAGCGGGACATCAGCATCTACATCAACTCGCCGGGCGGCTCGGTGTACGCCGGGCTGGCCATCTACGACGTGATGCAGTACGTGCCGAACGACGTCGCTACCTACGCGATGGGCATGGCCGCGTCGATGGGCCAGTTCCTGCTGTCATCCGGGACCCCGGGCAAGCGGTACGCGCTGCCGCACGCCAGCATCCTGATGCACCAGCCCTCGGGCGGGATCGGCGGCACGGCCTCGGACATCAGGATCCAGGCCGAGCAGATGCTGTACATCAAGCGCAAGCTGGCCGAGCGGACCTCGTTCCACACCGGGCAGACTGTTGAGCAGATCGAGAAGGATGCCGACCGGGACCGGTGGTTCACCGCGGACGAGGCCAAGGACTACGGGTTCGTGGACCACGTGATCCGCAGCGCCCTCGAGGTCGACTCGGTTGGGCCGGTGTCATGAACTTCGATCCCGCAGCGGAGGAGCCGCACGTGAGCACATCGCACCGCCGGCTGGCGGAGTCCCGATACGTCCTCCCTTCGTTCGTGGAGCGCACGTCGTACGGCATCAAGGAGATGAACCCGTACAACAAGCTCTTCGAGGAGCGGATCATCTTCCTGGGCGTGCAGATCGACGACGCCTCGGCCAACGACGTGATGGCCCAGCTGATCACGCTGGAGTCCATCGACCCGGACCGGGACGTTCTGATCTACATCAACTCGCCCGGCGGGTCGGTCACCTCGATGATGGCGATCTACGACACGATGCAGTACATCCAGCCGGAGGTCCAGACGATCTGCATCGGCCAGGCCGCCTCGGCGGCCGCGGTGCTGCTGGCCGCCGGCACCCCCGGCAAGCGGCTGGCCCTGCCGAACGCCCGCATCCTGCTGCACCAGCCCGCCACCGAGGGTGGCTACGGGCAGTCCAGCGACCTGGAGATCCAGGCCCGGGAGATCCTCCGGATGCGGGGTGCCATGGAGAAGATCGTGTCCCGGCACACCGGCCGGAGCGAGGACCAGGTCCGGCTCGACATCGAGCGGGATAAGTTCTTCACCGCCGAGGAGGCCAAAGAGTACGGTCTCGTCGACGAGGTTCTGACGAGCCTGAAGCGCAAGGCCGAGGTAGGGTCGTCCTAACCAGGAGGATTCATCCTCGGGGTGGTCCGCACCGGGTCCGGCTCTCGCGGTCGGGGCCTTCGAGGCGGTACCGTCGGAACTAAGAGCTAGATGGCACGGCGGGAACGTACCCGCGGCTGCCGGCCCGCCTCGTGCGGGCCGCGGCCCCAGGTAAAGGAGTAGCTGGGTGGCTCGCATCGGCGATGGTGGTGACCTGCTGAAGTGCTCTTTCTGCGGGAAGAGCCAGAAGCAAGTCAAGAAGCTCATCGCGGGGCCCGGCGTGTACATCTGCGACGAGTGCATCGACCTGTGCAATGAGATCATCGAAGAGGAACTGGCCGAGCCGTCCGAGCTCAAATGGGACAGCCTGCCCAAGCCCCGCGAGATCTACGAGTTCCTCGACGCCTACGTGATCGGCCAGGAGAAGGCCAAGAAGGCCCTGTCCGTGGCCGTCTACAACCACTACAAGCGGGTCCAGTCCGGCGGTGACAACCGGCCCGGCGAGGACGGCGTCGAGCTGGCCAAGTCGAACATCCTGCTGCTCGGCCCGACCGGGTCCGGCAAGACGCTGCTGGCCCAGACGCTGGCCCGGCTGCTCAACGTGCCGTTCGCCATCGCCGACGCCACCGCGCTGACCGAGGCCGGTTATGTCGGTGAGGACGTCGAGAACATCCTGCTCAAGCTGATCCAGGCGGCCGAGTACGACGTCAAGAAGGCCGAGACCGGGATCATCTACATCGACGAGATCGACAAGATCGCCCGGAAGAGCGAGAACCCGTCGATCACCCGGGACGTGTCCGGCGAGGGCGTGCAGCAGGCGCTGCTGAAGATCCTCGAAGGCACCACGGCGTCGGTCCCGCCGCAGGGCGGCCGGAAACACCCGCACCAGGAATTCATCCAGATCGATACGACCAACGTCCTGTTCATCTGCGGTGGCTCGTTCTCCGGTCTGGAGAAGATCATCGAGCAGCGGGTCGGCAAGTCCGGGATGGGCTTCGGCGCGGTGCTCCGGGTCAAGAACGACCGCACCGCGGGCGACCAGTTCGCCGACGTGATGCCGGAGGACCTGCTCAAGTTCGGCATGATCCCCGAGTTCGTCGGGCGGCTCCCGGTCATCACCAGCGTGCACAACCTGGACCGGGATGCGCTGATCCAGATCCTCACCGAGCCGCGCAACGCCCTGGTCAAGCAGTACCGGCGGCTGTTCGAGCTGGACGGGGTGGACCTGGAGTTCACCGGCGACGCGCTGGAGGCCGTGGCCGACCAGGCCATCCTGCGCGGCACCGGCGCGCGTGGCTTGCGGGCCATCCTCGAAGAGGTGCTGCTGTCGGTGATGTACGAGGTGCCCAGCCGCAAGGACGTCGAGCGGGTCGTGATCACCGGCGCCGTCGTGCTGGAGCACGTCAACCCGACGCTGGTACCCCGCGACTCGGCCGCCCGCCGCCCCCCACGCGAAAAGTCCGCCTGAGCCGGAAAGGCCCGCTACTTCCGCGCTCCAACCACATGGCTGAATCATTCATGCGGTCCAGACCACGTGGCTGAATCATCCATGCGGTCGCTGACGGGCGCGCATACCAGCACGGAGGGCCTCGCGTGCGGCACTAGACTCGGTCGTCGTGAGTGCAGATCTGACGCAGCAGCGAACTGAGCTCCCGCCGCAGTACGTGCCGGGCGAGGTAGAGGACCGGCGGTACGAGTCCTGGGAGAAGGACGGGCTGATGCACGCCGACGTCACGGCGGTCAGCCCGGACCGGCCGGCGTTCTGCATCGTGATCCCGCCGCCGAACGTAACCGGCTCGCTGCACATCGGGCATGCGCTCGACCACACGCTGATCGACGCGCTGATCCGGCGGCGCCGGATGCAGGGCTACACCGCGCTGTGGCTGCCCGGCATGGATCACGCCGGCATCGCCACGCAGAACGTGGTGGAGCGGGAACTGGCCAAGGAGGGGCTGAGCCTGGCACGACCTCGGCCGGGAGGCCTTCGTCGAGCGGGTGTGGCAGTGGAAGGCCGAGTCCGGCGGCAAGATCCTCGGCCAGATGCGCCGGCTGGGGGACAGCGTGGACTGGTCCCGCGAGCGGTTCACCATGGACGAGGGCCTGTCCCGCGCGGTGCAGACCATCTTCAAGCAGCTGTACGAGGGCGGCCTGATCTACCGGGCCGAGCGCATCATCAACTGGTGCCCGCGCTGCCTGACCGCGCTGTCCGACATCGAGGTGGACCACAGCGACGAGGACGGCGAACTGGTCTCGATCCGGTATGGAGACGGCGGCGACTCGGTTGTGGTCGCCACCACCCGGGCGGAAACCATGCTCGGCGACACCGCGGTGGCGGTGCACCCGGATGACCCCCGGTACGCGCACCTGATCGGCCGGGAGGTCGAGCTGCCGCTGTCGGGCCGGCAGATCCCGATCGTGGCCGACGAGCACGTGGACCCGGAGTTCGGCACCGGCGCGGTCAAGGTCACCCCGGCGCACGACCCGGACGACTTCGAGATCGGCCGCCGGCACGACCTGCCCAGCATCACCATCATGGACGAGCACGGCCGGATCACCGCGCACGGCCCGTTCGAGGGCCTGGACCGGTTCGAGGCCCGGCCCGCGGTGGTGCGGGCGCTGCGCGAAGAGGGCCGGATCGTCAGCGAGATCCGGCCGTACGTGCACTCAGTCGGGCACTGCATGCGGTGCGGCACGGTGGTGGAGCCGCGGCTGTCCCTGCAGTGGTTCGTCAAGGCCGGCCCGCTGGCCAAGGCGGCCGGCGACGCGGTCCGCGACGGCCGGGTGCAGATCCACCCGCAGGACATGACGGCCCGGTACTTCAGCTGGGTGGACAACATGCACGACTGGTGCATCAGCCGCCAGCTGTGGTGGGGGCACCGGATCCCGGTCTGGTACGGGCCAGCGGGCGAGGTGGTCTGCGCCGGGCCAGGGGAGCAGCCACCAGCGGGCGAGGGCTGGCACCAGGACCCGGACGTGCTGGACACCTGGTTCTCCTCGGCGCTGTGGCCGTGCTCCACGCTGGGCTGGCCGGACGACACCGCGGACCTGCGCGCCTTCTACCCGACCAGCGTCCTGGTCACCGGGTACGACATCCTGTTCTTCTGGGTAGCCCGGATGATGATGTTCGGCCTGTACGCGATGCGGCACCGGCCACCCACCGAGGCGGTGCCGTTCCGGCACGTGGCCCTGCACGGCCTGGTCCGCGACGCCCGCGGCAAGAAGATGTCCAAGTCGCTTGGCAACACGGTGGACCCGCTGGACTGGATCTACCGGTTCGGCGCCGACGCCACCCGGTTCACCCTGGCCCGCGGGGCCAGCCCGGGCAGCGACATCCCGGTCAGCGAGGAATGGGTCACCGGCTCCCGGAACTTCTGCAACAAGCTGTGGAACGCCACCCGGTTCGCACTGCTCAACGGGGCCACCGTGCCGGGTGGGGTGCCGGACCCGGCGGGCCTGCCCACCGCGGCCCGGTGGATACTGTCCCGGCTGGCCACGGTGACCGCCGAGGTGGACGACCTGTTCGAGCGGTACGAATTCGGCAAGCTGTGCGACACGCTCTACCACTTCGCCTGGGATGAGGTCTGCGACTGGTACCTGGAGCTGGCCAAGCCCGAGCTTTCACGTGCTGGCGGAGCCGGCCCAGCAAGCACGGTGGACGAACGGGCCGCACAGCGCACCCGTGAGGTGCTCGGCTACGTGCTGGACCAGCTGCTCAAGCTGCTGCACCCGGTCATCCCGTTCGTCACCGACGAACTGTGGACCGCGCTGACCGGCGGGGACAGCGTGATGGTCGCGCCGTGGCCCGGCCAGCGCCCGGCGGCCGCCGGGCCAGGGCCGCAGTACCGCGATCCGGCGGCCGAGGCCGAGATGGAGTCGCTGATGCGGCTGGTCACCGAGGTCCGGCGGTTCCGCTCCGACCAGGGGCTGCGGCCCGGCCAGCCGGTGCCCGCGGCGCTCGGCGGGATCGGCCGCACGGTGCTCGCCGCGCACGAGCCCAGCATCCGCTCGCTGCTCCGGCTGACCCCGCCCGGCGGCGAGTTCACCCCGACTGCCACCGTGCTGGCCGAGCAGGTCACCGTCGAGCTGGACACCGCGGCCGGCATCGACGTGGCCGCCGAGCGGCGGCGGCTGGACAAGGATCTGCAGGCGGCCCGCAAAGAGGCCGAGCAGACTGAACGCAAGCTGGCCAACGACTCGTTCCTGGCCAAGGCCCCGCCCGAGGTGGTGGCCAAAACCCGGGACCGGCTGGCCGCGGCCACCGCCGACATCGAGCGGATCAGCGGCCGGCTCCAGGCGCTGTTGGCCCGGGGGGACAACCCCCCGGAACCCCCCGGGGGCACTGCCTCGGAGGGAACACCCCTCCGGGGTGCCCCCCCTCGCCAGGGCCAGGGGGACGCTTGACCACTCCGGACGGCCTGAGCCTCGACGAGGAGCTGCGCGAGGCGCAGCGGGAGATCCTGGCCCGCCGCCCCGAGCACGCCATCGAGCCCACCCTGGACCGGATCGCGGACCTGGCCGGGCTGCTCGGCGACCCGCAGCGGGCCTACCCGGTCATCCACGTGACCGGCACCAACGGGAAGACGTCGACGGCCCGGATGATCGAGTCGCTGCTACGCGCCCGCGGGCTGCGCACCGGGCTGTTCACCAGCCCGCACCTGTCCTCGATCCGGGAGCGCATCGTGCTGGACGGCGAGCCGGTCCCGGCCGAGCGGTTCGTCGCCGCTTATGACGAGCTGGCGCCGTATGTCGCCCTGGTGGACGGGCGGCAGCGAGCCGAGCTGTCCTTCTTCGAGGTGCTCACCGCGATGGCGTTCGCCATCTTCGCCGACCTGCCGGTGGACGTCGCGGTTGTCGAGGTCGGTCTCGGCGGGACCTGGGATTCGACCAACGTGGCCGACGGCGCGGTCGCGGTCGTCACCCCGATCTCGCTGGACCACACCCGCTGGCTGGGCGACACGGTCGAGCAGATCGCCACCGAGAAGGCCGGCATCATCAAGCCGGGCGCGGTCGCCGTGCTGGCTCAGCAGCCGGTCCCCGCGGCCGAGGTGCTGCTCCGCCGGGCGGTGTCGGTGGGTGCCAGCGTGATCCGCGAGGGCATCGAGTTCGGCGTGGTCAACCGTGACCTCGCCGTCGGCGGGCAGCGGGTCGACCTGCGCGGGCTGCGTGGCGACTACCCCGACATCGCGCTGCCGCTGTTCGGCGCGCATCAGGCCGGCAACGCGGCGGTCGCACTGGCCGCGGTCGAGGCGTTCGCCCCGGCTGGGGACGACGGCGAGCCCGGGCCGCTGGGACAGGAGATCGTGCGCGAGGGGTTCGCGTCGGTGCGCTCGCCGGGGCGGCTCGAGGTGGTCCGGCGCAGCCCGGTGGTGATCGTGGATTCGGCGCACAACCCGGCCGGGATGGCGGCGGCCCTGGAGGCGCTGACCGAGGCGTTCACGTTCGCGTCGGTGATCGGGGTGCTGGCGGTCAGCGAGGACAAAGATGTGCCGGGGATTCTCGATCAGCTGGAGCCGGTGGCGGCCGAGCTGGTGGTGACCCGCAACTCGTCGGACCGGTCGATGGACCCGGAGAAGCTCGCCGAGCTGGCCGCGGCGGTGTTCGGCCCGGAGCGGGTGCACACCGTGCGGCGGCTGGACGAGGCGCTGGAGGTGGCCGTGACGCTGGCCGACGAGGCGTCCGGCGAGGAGGGGCTGACCCGGACCGGGGTGCTGGTGACCGGGTCGGTGGTCACGGCCGGGGATGCGCGGGTGCTGCTGGCTGGTCACGGGGCGGAAGCGGCCGGCCCGGAATGAAGCATCCAGCATGAAACGCCAGATGAAACGCCAGATATGAAGCGACTGTGCGCCACCGTGCTGGTGATGGAGGCGATCGTGATCGGGCTGGCCATCCCGGTGGCTATCGCGATCGGTCACGAGCCGCCAAATCAGGCCGGGCTGGCCGGCGGATGCCTGGCCGTGGCGGCGGTGCTGCTCGCGGGCCTGGTCAGCCGGGGCGCCTCGCACGGAGTGCTGGCGGCCGGGAGCGCGCTGCAGTTGCTGGTCATCGCGGCCGGGGTGGTGGTGCCGGTGATGTACGCGCTGGGCGCTATCTTCGCCGGGTTCTGGGTGCTCGCTATCGTGATGGGGCGCCGCGCGGAATCATCGGTGCCGCCTGCTGCGCCGGGCCGTCCGGGGGCAGGCCCGCGCTGAGCGGGGGCGGCTCGGCCAGCGGGGCCTGCCAGCTCAGCTGGCTCATCCCGTCCGGGGCCGGCCGGGCCGTGACGCTGCCACCGAGCTGGCTGGCGCGCCGGTGCAGCAGCGCCAGCTCGGTGCGGTCGGCCGTGGTCTGATCGGCCCACCACGGGCCGTCTTCGGTGACGCTCAGCGTCACGGCCGCGCCGTCCACGGTGACCGCGACGGCCACCCGTCCCGGCTGCCGGTGCCCGTCGCGGTGGCCGAGCACATCCCGCAGCGAGGCCAGCAGATGATGCGCGAGCGGCGCGGGCACGGCCGTGTCGATCGGGCCATCCAGGGTTATCTCCGGGATGACGCCGATGCCCGGCGTCAGCTCGCTGACCACGTCCAGGATGGAGCGCCGCAGGTTCAGCTCCGGCGGGCTGGCCAGGGCGGCCCCGGCCGGCTCAGTGGCCGGCTCGGTGGCCGGCCCGTCCCGCTCGCTGTGCTCCAGGGCGAAGATGGACTGGCGGAGCAGCGTGATGGAGTCGTCGAGGTTCTGCACCACCTCGTCGATCCGGCTGGTCAGGTCGGGCCGGGCGGCGCGCAGCGCCACTCCCTGCAGGGCCAGGCCCGCCGCGAACAGCCGCTGCACCACGGTGTCGTGCAGGCTGCTGGCGATGCGGTCGCGGTCGGCCAGGATGCTCATCTCGCGCAGCCGTTCCTGGACCCGGGCCGTCTCCTGCCGGGACCGGCGGACCCGGGCGCGCAGCCCGTGCCCGACGAAAGCGATCATGGCGGCCAGCGCGGCCCAGAAGAACATCCGCCGGAGCAACACTGAGGCCGTCGCCATGTCCGGGTTCAGCGAGATGTAGAGCATCACGCCGAGCACGGCCAGCGCGACCACCGCCGTCTCCCAGCGCCGGTGGAACAGCGCGGCCCAGATCAGCGGGCTGAGCAGGATGATGGCCACGCCGGACATGGAGCCGCCGGCCGCCTGGATCCGGAACAGGATCGAGGCGGTGTACAGCAGCGGGACGGTCACGGTGAGCCAGCCCGGTACCCGGGGCCACGGCACGAACGCGATCCCGGCGGCGACCCCGGCCAGCAGCAGCACACTGGCGATGGCGTCCGGCAGCGACGCCGGGCCCGGCGGCAGCAGCAGGCTCGCCTCGGCGATCAGCGCGAGGGCGGCGAACGGCGCGATCCGGACCAGCAGCCCGTCTCGCTGCAGCAATGGGTTGTCCGGCCGGGTCGCTGGGGCCGGCGCGGGTGACCGTGGGGCGCTACCGGGGATATGGTCCACCTTTCACCTGCTCCTCATCAGGGGCGGCCGGACCTGCGGTGCTTCCGAGCTTGCCGTAAAGATGTGACTGTGTCCAGGTCAGGGCCTTATTGTGGGCCGGCGCGGCGGGACCGTCCCGGCGCTGCTTAGGCCGGGGGGACGGCAGCGCACCGGTAGGATCGGGGGGCGGCGGGTTTGCCCTCGATCACTCCGGGATCGGCACCGTTGCTGTTGCCACCGGCTATGAGGAGCAAGTCTTGATTCAACGTACCCTCGTCCTTGTCAAGCCCGACGCGGTCCGGCGCGGGTTGATCGGCGATGTGCTGGCCCGTATCGAGAACAAAGGCCTGCACATCGTGGCCATGGACCTGCGCACGATCGACGCGGAACTGGCCGGTACGCACTATGCCGAGCATGTCGGCAAGCCCTTCTACGAGCCGCTCATCCGGTTCATCACCTCTGGCCCGCTGGTTGCCCTGGTCGTGGAGGGGCCGCGGGCCATCGAGGCGTTCCGCGGGCTGGCCGGCGCGACCGATCCGGTCCGGGCCGTACCGGGCACTATCCGTGGTGATCACGCGTTGGATGTGCAGCAGAACATCGTGCACGGATCGGACTCACCGGACTCGGCGGACCGGGAAATCAAGATCTTCTTCCCAGACCTCGTTTAGGCAGGCTGGCGCTGGTCGATGAAGGACACAGGGCGGCCTGCGCTCACCCGGTGTAAGCCGCAGGAATAACAGCACAGATCATCCAGCAGACCCTTTTTGGAAGGTTCTCGTTCCTTATGAGCAACGCGCTGGCGTTTCTGGGCCGTGACATGGCGGTCGACCTCGGCACCGCGAACACCCTGGTCTACGTCCGGGGCCGCGGCATCGTGCTCAACGAACCCTCCGTGGTGGCCCTGAATACCAACACCGGCCAGATCGTCGCCGTCGGGGTCGAGGCTAAACGGATGATCGGGCGGACGCCGGGCAACATCGTGGCCGTGCGCCCGCTGAAGGATGGGGTCATCGCCGACTTCGACGTGACCGAGCGGATGCTGCGCTACTTCATCCAGAAGGTGCACCGGCGCCGCCACCTGGCCAAGCCCCGGGTCGTCGTCGCGGTGCCCAGCGGCATCACCGGGGTGGAGCAGAGCGCGGTCAAGGAAGCCGGTCACCAGGCCGGCGCCCGCCGGGTGTACATCATCGAGGAGCCGATGGCCGCGGCGATCGGCGCCGGGCTGCCGGTCAACGAGCCGACCGGGAACATGGTGGTGGACATCGGCGGCGGCACCACCGAGGTCGCGGTGATCTCGCTGGGCGGCATCGTCACCTCCCAGTCGATCCGGGTAGCCGGTGACGAACTGGACCAGGCCATTATCACGTTCGGCAAGAAGGAGTACTCACTCATGCTCGGCGACCGGACCGCCGAGGAGATCAAGATGGCGCTCGGCTCGGCCTATCCGTCGGTGGACGAGCCGCACGCCGAGATCCGCGGCCGGGACCTGGTCAGCGGCCTGCCCAAGACGATCGTGATCTCGGCGGAGGAGATCCGCCGGGCCATCGAGGAGCCGGTCGCGCTGATCGTGGACACGGTCAAGACCACACTGGACAAGTGCCCGCCCGAACTGGCCGGCGACGTGATGGACCGGGGCATCGCGCTGACCGGCGGCGGCGCGCTGCTCCGCGGGCTGGCCGACCGGCTGCGCGAGGAGACCGGGATGCCCGTGCACGTGGCCGACAACCCGCTCGACTCGGTGGTCCTCGGTACCGGCAAGTGCGTCGAGGACTTCGATACGCTGCGTCAGGTATTGGTGCCTGAATCCAGACGCTGAGGAGACCTGGTGCATGACACCCGGCGGACCCGTGTCCTCCTCGGGGTGCTGCTGGCTGCCGCGCTCGCCCTGATCACCATCAGCTACCGGGGCGGCGTGTCGGGCCCGCTGCGCGGGCTGCGCTCGGCCGGCGGTGCGGTGTTCGGCTCGGCGGAGAACCTAGCCAGCCTGGTGACCCGGCCGGTGTCCGCGGTCGCGGACGGGTTGACCGGCAACTCCGGTTCCCAGGCCAGGATCGGCTCGTTGCAGCGCCAGGTGCTCTCGCTGCGCACGCAGCTCGGCCAGGAGCGGCTGAGCAAATATCAGGACCGGCAGCTCAAGCAGCTGCTCCAGCTGGCCGGCCGGGGCCGGTACCGGATCGTGGCGGCCAGCGTGATCGCGGCCGGCGGCTCGTACGACGACTCGGTCACCATCGACGCCGGGCGCGGCGACGGCATCAAGCCGGACATGACGGTGCTCAACGGGCAGGGCCTGGTCGGCACGATCACCTCGGTGAACGCGACTACGGCCACCGTGCTGCTGAGCACCGACGCCAGCGTGACGGTGGGGGTGCGGCTGGCCGGCACCGGGGAGATCGGCGTGGTCAGCGGCACCGGCAAGGCGATGACCGGCAGCGGGCTGCTCCGCCTGCAGGTCTTCGACGTCAACGCGGTGCTGCGGCCCGGCGAGCAGCTGGTCACGTTCGGCTCGGTGGGCGGCAGTTCCTACGTGCCCGGGGTGCCGGTCGGCGTGATCACCAAGGTGGCAGGGTCGGCCAGCTCGCTGACCAAGCTCGCCCTGGTCCGCCCGTACGCGGACGACGCGGCGCTGGGGGTGGTTGGCGTGGTCATCGTCCCGCCGCGGCACAACCCCCGGTTCGCGGTGCTGCCGCCGTCGCCCAGCCCGGCCCCGAAGGTCACCGTCACAGTGACCGAGTCACCCGGCGCGCACCCGTCCGGCGTACCCAGCACGCCAGTCCCGGGTGCCACCGGCTCGGGGGGCTGACGTGCGGCGCGCGGCGTTGTCCGGCGGGCTGCTGCTGATCGCGATCCTGATCCAGCTGACCCTGCTGAACAACCTGCGGCTGCCCGGCGGCGCGGGGCCGGACCTGGTCCTGGTGGTGGTGGTCGCGGTCGCGCTGACCGGCGGGCCGATGGAGGGCATGCTGGGCGGCTTCTCCGCCGGGCTGGCGCTCGACGTGGCCCCGCCCGCCACCCACCTGGTCGGCCAGTATGCGCTGGTGTTCTGCCTGGTCGGCTACGCCTCCGGGCTGCTCGGCATCAGCCTCGAGCACTCCGTCTGGGCGCCGATCGGCGTGGTGGCGGTCGGCTCCGCGGTTGGTGAAGGACTCTACGCCCTGACCGGGATGATCTTCGGCGACCCGGACATCACCTGGACCGCGATCCGGCACACGCTGCCCGCCTCGGTCATCTACGACGTGCTGCTCAGCCCGTTCGTGCTGTACGCGGTGGCCCGGGCGCACGGGATCGCCCTCCAGGGCCTGTCCGCGCTGTCTGGCGGGGCGGACAGCGCAGGCCTGCTCACGCCGCGGCTGGCCGCCGCGGCCGGGCTGCTCGGCCCATCCGGTGCGGTGGTCCGGGACAGCGGGACCGGGCGCGCGCCCCGGCTGAGCGCCCGGTCGCTGCGGGCCGGCGCCACCCAGGGCGGGTCGGCCAGCGGGGGCCGCGGCCCCGGCCGTGCGCCGGGCCGGCCGGTCCACGTGAACTTCGGCGGGGCCGGCGCGCTGCAGGGCGGGTCGGCGAGCAGCCCGAGAATACCGCGTCAGCCGCCGTCCCGGCCGGTCAGCCTGCGGCTGGGCAGCCGGAACTGGGCCAGCCGGTACGCCACCGGGCTGCCGTCCCGGCCGGTGAACCTGCGGCTGGGCAGCCGGAACTGGGCCAGCCGGTACACCACCGGGCTGCCGTCCCGGCCGGTGAACCTGCGGCTGGGCAACCGGAACTGGGTCAGCCGGTACGCCACCCCGTCCGGCCTGCTGGGTGACGGCGCGGGCGGCCGGGCGCTGCGGCCGGGCCGCGGCCCGCGGCTGCGCGGCGGGGCCATGCCCGGCGGATCGGCCAGCAGCACCCGGGTCAGCCTGAGCCGCCCGGCCCGTCCGGTCCACCTCCGGCTGGGCAGCTCCGCGCGCCGGCGGGACGGCGCGATCGGCGGCTCGGTACTTGGCCGCCGCCGTGGCGGCCGCCTGCCCGGGCGGCGGCAGTTCAGCGGACGGGCGTTCGGAAATAAAAGTGCGCTGGGGGGCAGGCGGGTCACGGTGAAGACCCACGGGCCACGGTTCCGTGGGGTGAAGTCGGCCGCACTGGCCGGCCGGCGCGGGCCGCTGGCTACCCCGGGCCGCGGCACGTTCAGCCGCCGCCGGCCGTTCTGGCGGATCTTCAGCAAGAAGACTGGAGGGTTGGGATGATCCCCGCGTCCCGGCGGCGCCTCGTCGTGCTGTACGCGGTGGTGGCCGCGCTGCTGATCTCGCTCGGCGGCCGCCTGTGGTACCTGCAGGTGCTGACGGGCAAGGATTACGCACAGCTGGCCGCGCTGGACCAGACGCAGACGGTGATCACGCCGTCGGTGCGCGGCCAGATCCTGGACGACGGCGGCCAGCCGCTGGTGAACAACACCAGCTCGCTGGTGGTCACGGTGAACATCATGAACCTGGCGACGCAGAGCGACGGCGGTGCGGCCGTGCTGGCCCGGCTGGCCACCCTGCTGCACATGTCCGACAAGCGGCTGCACGAGAAGCTCCGGCTGTGCAACGCCAAGGTCAGCCAGCCGTGCTGGCCCGGCTCGCCGTACCAGCCAGTCCCGGTGGCGCAGCACGTCCCGGACGGGGTCGCGGTGGAGATCATGCAGGACCACGACAAGTTCCCCGGGGTCAGCGCCGGGGTGGACCCGGTGGCCAGGTACCCGTCGCCGGACGGGGCCAACCCGGCCCAGGTGCTCGGCTACCTGGGCCCGATCACCCCGCAGCAGATGAAGCAGCAGCACCTGCCGTCCACCGGTTTCGCCGGGGAGGACCTGGTCGGCCAGGCTGGGCTGGAGCTGCAGTACAACAAGTACCTGGAGGGCACCCCGGGCCGGGACGTGCTCTCGGTGAACAGCGCTGGCCAGCAGCTCGGCACCGTCCGCACCGTCAACCCGCAGACCGGCGATGACCTGGTGACCAGCATCAACGCGAAGCTGCAAGGGGAGCTGCAGACGATCCTGGCCAGCACGCTGACCCACGCCCAGCAGACCGGCAGCCCGCACGCCACCACGGCTGCGGGCGTGGTGATGACCACGACCGGCCGGGTGGTCGCAATGGCCAGCCTGCCCAGCTACGACCCGTCGGTGTGGAGCGGTGGCATCTCCGAGGCGGAGTACCGGCAGCTGTTCGGCACCAGGCACGGCGAGCCCATCCTGAACCGGGTCACCCAGGGGCAGTACGCGCCCGGGTCCACGTTTAAGGTGATCTCCACCGCGGCCGCGGTCAAGGCCGGGTACAGCCTGGCCAGCACGTACAACTGCCCGGCCGCCTCGAACATCGCGGGCCGCTCGTTCGCCAACGACGGGCAGCCGCCAATCGGCCCGATCAGCCTGCACGAAGCCCTGGTCATCTCCTGCGACACGGTGTTCTACGACCTGGCCTACCAGATCTACCTGCGCGACCGCCCCAGGGACAACGTGGTCACCAGCCCGAAGGCCCCGCCGCAGGAAATGCAGAAGATGGCGGTGAAGTGGGGGTTCGGCAACTCTCCCGGCATCGACCTGCCGGAGCAGAGCGGCGGCAGCATCCCGACCCGGGAATGGCTGTACTACCTGTGGAAGGGCAATGCGCATACCGGTCAGAACTGGTGCAAATACGGCAAGGCGAACGGCTCATACGTGCAGCAGATCGAATACCAGGATTGCCACTTCGGCAATGTGTGGGAGCCGGGTGAGGCGGCCATCTCGGCCATCGGGCAGGGCTACGTGACGGTCACCCCGCTGCAGCTGGCCGACGCGTACGCGGCGCTGGCCAACGGGGGCACGCTGTACAGCCCGCGGATCGGCAAGGCGATCATCAGCCAGACCGGCCAGGTGGTCAAGCGGATCATTCCGCCGGTGATCCGGCACCTGCCGGTGACGGGCGGCACGCTGGCCTACATCCGCAACGCGCTGGCCGACGTGACGGCCGGCGGCGGCACCGCGGCCGCGCCGTTCAGCGGCTTCCCGCGCGGCAAGGTGTGCGTGGCCGGCAAGACCGGTACCGCCGAGGTGTTCAACAGTTCGGTCACCTCGGTCTTCGCGTCGTTCGCGCCGTGCAACGACCCGAAGTACGTGGTGGTGGTCATGGTGCCCAATTCGAACTTCGGCGCCGAGGTGGCGGCACCCGCGGTCCGCCAGATCTACGACGACATCTACGGCCTGGAAGGGCACAAAGCCGCGCTGGTCAACGGCAGCCTGCCGCACGGGCTGCCGAAGATCTCGGCGAGCGGGACGATCAAGCCGCCCGCTGGGTACGGAGGGTAGCGATGAGCCTCGGCACCCGGGATTACTCCTCGCTCCGCGGCCCCAGCTTCGGCCAGGGCCAGCAAGGGATGCTGCGGCGGGCCCTGGCCAAGGACTCGCCGCTGCGCCGGTACGACTGGATCCTGGTGCTGGCCGTGGTGGCGCTCAGCCTGATCGGCACGCTGCTGGTCTACTCGGCCACCCAGCCGAGCGCCGACCCGCGGGCCTACTTCATCAAGCAGCTGATCAACCTGTTCCTCGGGCTGATCTTCATGGTGGTGGTCAGCCTGCTGGACTACCGGCAGATCCGGATGTTCGCGCCGATCGTGTACGGGGCGGCCGTGCTGGGCCTGATCGCCGTGCTCAGCCCGCTGGGCACCTCGGTGAACGGGGCCAAGGCGTGGGTCAACCTGCCGGCCGGTTTCCAGGTCGAGCCGTCCGAGTTCGCCAAGGTCGCGCTGGTACTGATGGCCGCGGTGGTGTTCGGCGACCTGCGGGACAGTGGGCGGATCCCGCGGCCGCGGGACGCGGCCAAGGTGCTGCTGCTCGCGCTCATCCCGGCCGCCCTGGTGGAACGCGAGCCCGCCCTGGGCGTGGTCATCCTGCTGCTGCTCATCACCGTCGGCATGATCGCGCTGTCCGGGCTGCCGCTGCGCTGGCTGGCCGGGCTGACCGTGGCCGGCGTGCTGGCCGTGCTCGCCGTGGTAAAGCTGCACCTGCTGAAGAGCTACCAGGTGGACCGGCTGACCGCGTTCCTGCATCCGCAGACCGACCCGAGCGGGATCGGCTACGAGACGCTGCACTCCAAGATCATGATCGGCTCGGGCCAGCTGGGCGGCACCGGCTGGCTGCACGGCTCACTGGTCACCGCCAGCTTCGTGCCCAACCAGCAGACCGACTTCATCTTCAGCGTGGCGGGCGAGGAGCTTGGCTTCACCGGCTGTGCGGTGATCATCGCCATCCTGGCCGTGGTGGTGTTCCGCGCGCTGCGCATCGCCCGCCGGGCCGATGACCAGTTCGGCCTGCTGGTGGCGTCGGGCATCGCGATCTGGTTCGGCCTGCAGTCGTTCATCAACATCGGCATGACGATCGGCATCATGCCGGTCACCGGGCTGCCGCTGCCGTTCGTGTCCTACGGCGGCTCGGCCATGTTCGCCGACATGATCGCGGTCGGGGTGCTGCTGTCGGTGCACCGGCGGCGGTCGGTGTTCGGTTGATCGCGGCGGCGTGCCGCTGCTCGGCGCGGAGCGGCGATCGGGGGTCCGGGGTCGTCCCCCTCTGCTGCGGCGGCGTGCCGCCGCTCGGCGCGGAGCGGCGATCGGGGGGTCCGGGGGTCGTCCCCCCGGGCTAGCACCGCTATAAGCTGTCAGGATGCCCGTGGAATCGGTTTACTCCCGCCTGGAGCCGCTGCTGCCCCAGGTGCGCAAGCCGATCCAGTACGTCGGGGGCGAGCTGAACTCGGTGGTCCGGGACTGGGATTCCGCCGAGGTCCGGTGGGCCCTGATGTACCCGGACGCCTACGAGGTGGGCGTGCCCAACCAGGGCATCCAGATCCTCTACGAGGTGCTGAACGAGACCGGCTGGGCGCTGGCCGAGCGCACCTACAGCGTGTGGCCGGACCTGGCCGGACTGATGCGGGAGCACGGCATCCCGCAGTTCACGGTGGACGGGCACCGGCCGGTGGGCTGTTTCGATGTGCTGGGGGTGAGTTTCGCCACCGAGCTGTGCTACACGAACCTGCTGACCGCGCTCGACCTGGCCGGCATCCCACTCTCCGCGGCGGACCGGACCGACGGGCAGCCGCTGGTCATCGCGGGCGGGCACGCCGCGTTCAACCCGGAGCCGATCGCCGAGTTCCTGGACGGCGCCGTGCTCGGCGACGGCGAGCAGGCCGTGCTGACCATCTCCGGGCTGATCCGGGACTGGAAGCGGGCCGGCTGCCCGGGCGGCCGGGACGGCCTGCTGGAGCGGCTGGCGGTCGATGGTGGCGTCTACGTGCCCCGTTTCTACGACGTGGACTACCTGCCCGACGGGCGGATCAACCGGGTGGCGCCGAACCGGAGCGGGGTGCCGTTCACGGTGGCCAAGCACACCGTGATGGACCTGGATGAGTGGCAGTACCCGCGCAAGCCGCTGGTCCCGGTGGCCGAGTCGGTGCACGAGCGGTTCAGCGTGGAGATCTTCCGCGGCTGCACCCGGGGCTGCCGGTTCTGCCAGGCCGGCATGATCACCCGGCCGGTGCGCGAGCGCAGCATCACCGCGATCGGTGACATGGTCGAGCGCGGGCTCGAAGCTTCTGGGTTCAGCGAAGTTGGCCTGCTCTCCCTGTCCAGCGCCGACCACAGCGAGATCGATGACGTGGTGACCGGGCTGGCTGACCGGTACGAGGGCACCGCCACCGGGCTGTCGCTGCCGTCCACCCGGGTCGATGCGTTCAACGTGACGCTGGCCGACGAGCTGTCCCGCGGTGGCCGCCGGTCCGGGCTGACGTTCGCCCCGGAAGGCGGGTCGGAGCGGATCCGCAAGGTGATCAACAAGATGGTCACCGAGGACGACCTGATCCGGACCGTGACCACCGCGTACTCCAGCGGGTGGCGGCAGGTCAAGCTGTACTTCATGTGCGGCCTGCCGACCGAGACCGACGAGGACGTGCTGGCCATCGCCAACCTGGCCCGCCGGGTCATCGAGACCGGCCGCCAGGTGACCGGGCGCAAGGACATCCGGTGCACGGTGTCCATCGGCGGCTTCGTGCCCAAGCCGCACACCCCGTTCCAGTGGGCGGGGCAATGCGCGCACGAGACCGTGGACGACCGGCTGCGCAAGCTCGGTGCCGCGCTGCGCAGCGCCCCCGGCTACGGCCGGGCCGTCGGGTACCGCTACCACGACGGGCGCCCGTCGATCATCGAGGGCCTGCTGTCCCGCGGCGACCGCCGGGTGGCCGCGGTGATCCGGGCGGCCTGGGCCGCCGGGGCCTGCTTCGACGGCTGGAGCGAGTACTTCTCCTTCGAGCGGTGGGAGCGGTGCGCCGCGGCCGCGCTGGACGGCCAGCCGGTGGACCTGGCCTGGTACACCACCCGGGAACGGGAGTACGGTGAGGTGCTCCCGTGGGACCACCTGGACGCCGGGCTGGACCGGGACTGGCTGTGGCAGGACTGGCAGGACGCGGTCGACCCGGCCGGCGCGGCCGAGGTGGAAGATTGCCGGTGGACCCCGTGTTATGACTGCGGGGTGTGCCCGACGATGGGAACCGAGATACAGACCGGGCCGACCGGCCACAAGCTGCTGCCGCTGACTGTGCTCGGCCAGGGGGCCGGAGTGGGCCAGGGAGGCGTCAGCTAGATGCCCGATCCCGGCTCCGCTGGCCCAGGCCAGGCCAGCTCACCGACACGCAGCGCCGATCAGGCGCCCGTCGTCCAGCGGCTTATCGTCCGGTACGCTAAAAGAAGCAGGATGCGATTCGCCAGTCACAGGGACATCGCGCGGGCGGTTGAGCGGGCAGTACGCAAGGCACGGGTGCCGATCGCGTACTCGGCCGGGTTCACACCGCACCCGAAGATCTCTTACGCTGGTGCGGCCCCGACGGGGACGGCGAGTGAGGCTGAGTACCTGGAGCTTTCGCTGACCGCAGTGTGCGTCGGCTCCGAGGTGCGGGACCAGCTCGATGCGGCCCTGCCGGACGGGATTGATGTGATAGACGTGACCGAGGAAGACGGCTCCCTGGGCGCCATGACGTTCGAGGCGTCGTTGTGGGACGTAGTCCTCCCCGGGATCGGGCCTGATGAGGCGGCCGCGGCGGTCGAGACGTTCCTCGCCAGCGATGGCGTGCAGGTTGAGCGTCTGACCAGCAAGGGGATCCGGCGGATGGATGCCCGTGCCGCGGTGGTCAGCATGCAGGCCGGCTGGCGTGCCGCCGCGGCGCGGAACGCCGGGTATGCGATACTTCGAATGGTCGTTCAGCAGCTGACACCTGCGGTCCGGCCCGACGACATCCTGACTGCGCTTCGCCAGGTGGCTGGCCTCGTGCCGTCGTCACCACCACTGGTGACCCGGCTGGCCCAGGGACCGCTCGAGGCCGTGGCTGCCGCTGCAGCTGGGCCCGCAGAAGGTCTTGGGCACACCGCGGGCCATGCCGCCGACGGCGCGGCGCAGGGACATGTAGAGACAACGCGCCTGGACGCGCCGCTGGCCCAGCCGGCCGCGGCGCGTCCACCGAGCGCGTACGACCAGCTCCTGCGCGGCGCGGAGGGTTCCCAGCGAACCCACGTGCCCGGGAGCCTGACGGGAGATAGCCCGGATGCTCGAAACCGAGCTGAACGACCAAGAACCAACAGCGGGCGGCAGTGGTGATGGAGGTGCTGCGTCGGCCGGTGTGACCGGAGCGGGCGGGAGTGACGCCAGCTCGGCCGCGCCGTCGGCTGGCGCCGGCCGCCCAGCACCGGCCAGCCCGGCGGCCGAGGGCACGGCGCCTGCCAGCAGGGCGTCCGCCAGCGACGGTGACGCCGCGGCGGCTGGCCCGGCGGCCGGCGGGGACGGTGACGCCGCGCCTGCCCCCCAGCGCCGCACCCGGCGGCCCCGCCGGGCTGCCACCCGGGCGGCCGGCCCGCCACCGGACAACATCGACGTGCCGCCGCCGGCCGGCGCCACAGCTGCGGAGCCGCCGGCCACCCCGGCTGTTCCCGCCGTGCCGGCCGGCCAGCCTGGCCCGGCCGCGGAGGGCGGGCCTGCCGGTACGGTGCCGCAGGCCACATTCCAGCCACCGCCGGTTATCTTCCAGCCGCCGTCGGCCGGCGAGGCCGCCGACCGTGGCCGGCCCCGGGACGATGCAGACAGCGCCGACGACGGCCCGGACGAGCCGGGCCGGGACGGCGCCGAGGGGTCATCCCGGCGCCGCCGCCGCCGCGGTGGCCGCTCCCGGGACCACGATGCCGACGGCGAGGTGACCAGCCAGGACGGCGCGGACCAGAGCCCGGACGGGGAGGCCAGCGAGCCTTCCGCCACCGGTGGCGGCCGCCGCCGGTCCGCCGGTGCCAAGCAGGGCGACAGCAAGCAGGCCGAGGCCAAGGCGGGCGACGGCGCAGCCGCGGACGGCGGGAAGGCCGCGGTCCAGCCGGATGCCGACGATTCCGCCGAGGATGCGGCTGACGATGGCGAGGGCGGCAGCAGCCGGCGCCGGCGCCGCCGGCGCCGCCGTGGCTCGGGGGCCGACGGCGACCAGCCGGCCTCCGATGACCCGCCGAACACCGTGGTGCACGTCCGGGTGCCGCGCCCGCACACGGCCGACGAGCCGGTCTCGTCCAGCGACGTCAAGTCGGTGCGCGGATCCACCCGGCTGGAAGCGAAGCGGCAGCGTCGCCGCGAGGGCCGGGAATCCGGCCGCCGCCGGCCGCCGGTCATCACCGAATCGGAGTTCCTGGCCCGGCGCGAGTCGGTTGACCGGGTCATGGTCGTCCGGCAGCAGCAGGACCGGACCCAGATCGCCGTCCTCGAAGACCAGGTGCTGGTCGAGCACTACGTGGACAAGGCCACTCACCAGTCCCTGGTCGGCAACGTGTACCTGGGCAAGGTGCAGAACGTGCTGCCGTCCATGGAGGCCGCCTTCGTGGACGTGGGCAAGGGCCGGAACGCGGTGCTGTACGCGGGCGAGGTCAACTTCGACGCGAGCGGGCTGGAGGGCGAGTCCAAGCGCATCGAGTCCGCGCTGAAGTCAGGCCAGTCCGTGCTGGTGCAGGTGACCAAGGACCCGGTCGGGCACAAGGGTGCCCGGCTGACCAGCCAGGTCAGCCTGCCCGGCCGCTACCTGGTGTACGTGCCGGGCGGCTCGATGATGGGCATCAGCCGCAAGCTGCCCGACAAGGAGCGGTCCCGGCTCAAGCAGATCCTCAAGTCGGTCATGCCCGAGGGCGCCGGCGTCATCGTGCGGACCGCGGCCGAGGGGGCGACCGAGGAGGAACTCTCCCGGGACGTCGCGCGGCTGTCCGCGCAGTGGCAGGCCATCGAGCAGAAGTCGAAGACCGCGAACGCGCCCGAACTGCTCTACAGCGAGCCTGACCTGACCATCCGGGTGGTCCGGGACATTTTCAACGAGGACTTCGCCTCGCTGGTGGTGGCCGGCGACGAGGGCTGGGACCTGGTGCACGAGTACGTCCAGTACGTCGCGCCGCACCTGGCCGACCGGCTCACCCACTGGTCCGAGCCGGGGGACGTCTTCGCCGACTACCGGATCGACGAGCAGCTGGCCAAGGCGCTGGAACGCAAGGTGTGGCTGCCCAGCGGCGGCTCGCTTGTTATCGATAACACCGAGGCCATGACGGTCGTCAACGTCAACACCGGGAAGTTCACCGGGCAGGGCGGCAACCTCGAAGAAACGGTGACCAGGAACAACCTGGAGGCCGCCGAGGAGATCGTCCGCCAGCTCAGGCTGCGCGACGTCGGCGGCATCATCGTGATCGACTTCATTGACATGGTGCTGGAGAGCAACCGCGAACTGGTGCTGCGCCGCCTGCTGGAGTGCCTGGCCCGGGACCGGACCAAGCACCAGGTGGCCGAGGTGACCTCGCTGGGCCTGGTGCAGATGACCCGGAAGCGGGTCGGGTCCGGGCTGCTCGAAGCGTTCTCCGAGCCGTGCGAATGCTGCAACGGCCGGGGCCGCATCATCTCGGTTGACCTGACCGAGGCCGGCGGCGGGCATCGCGGCCGGGCCGGGGACGAGGGCCGGCACGCGGGCGGCCGGGCCGACCGGAACGGCCAATCGGACCGCGGCGGCCGCCAGGACAAGAACGGCCGCCGGGACCGCAACGGGCAGCACGACCGGGGGCAGCTGGAGCAGAACGGCGAGGACGCCGGGGCTGACCGGGCGGCCGGGGCGGAGCCGGCCAGCCCGGCTGCCGAAGAGCCTGGCGGCAAGCAGGGCGGGCGGCGTCGCCGCCGGTCCGGCGGCAGCCAGTCCGGCACCGCCGTGCTAGACCAGCCGGTCCTCGATGATCCGGAGCGCGGTGACCCGGCGCTGGGCGGTCCGGGCCAGCCTGGCCCGGACGGCGCGTCGCCCCTGGCGGACGCGGCGCCGGCCGCAACGGATGCGGCTCCGGTGGCGGAGCCAGCGCCAGCCGAGGACGCCGCCGCGGTCGCGGACCCGGCCCCGGCCCAAAATGCCGTCCCGGGCGCGGCGCCGACGCCGGCCGCCGAGCCAGCGCCGGCCGAGCCAGCGCCGGCCGCGGAGGCTACCTGGACTGCGGAGCCGGCCTCGGCCGTGGATCGCGCCCCGGCCCCGGAATCGGCACCGGGCGACGACGCTGACCCGGTGGTGGAACTGACGCCAGTCGTGGATATCGTCCCCGCCCCGGCGATGGACCCGGTCCCGGACACGGCGCCAGACCCGGCTGCGCCGGGCAACCAGCCTGACCCGTGGACCGCCCAGGACCCGGGCGAGCCAGGCCCGCAGGACTCAGGCCCAGCGGAGCCAGGCCCGGACGCGGCGGCCCCGGATCAGCCAGGCCCGGATCAGTCAGGCCCGGATCAGTCAGGCCCGGATCAGTCAGGCCCGGATCAGTCAGGCCCGGATCAGCCAGGCCCGGATCAGCCAGACCCGGACCAGCCAGGCGCACCGGAACCCGGCCGGTACTGGCCCTGACCCCGATTCCGGGACGCAGCGGCGGACGAGGAGCGGTGTCTGTCTGATAACCTGAGTGGTCGGCGCACAGAACGGATCCGGGGCGGTCATGCCCAGGGTGACGTGTGCAACGCAGGCAGGCCCCCTCGCGATGCCCCCGCTGCCGCGGGTGGTGCAGGGGTGGCCCGCGGCAGGCATAACCCGAACAGGCGCGGCCTCCGGCCGTGCCGCCTGAGGTAGAGAGCGAGTTCTCGGTGTACGCGATCGTGCGCTGCGGTGGCAGGCAGGAGAAGGCGGCGGTAGACGACGTGCTCACCGTCGACACGCTGACCGGTGAGGTCGGTGCCAGCGTTACCCTGTCGGCCCTGCTTGTGGTCGATGACGACAAGGTCATCAGCAGCCCGGCCGAACTTGGCCGCTACCGGGTCACCGCCGAGATCCTAGGCTCGGTGGCCGGCCCCAAGATCAACATGATCCACTACCGGAACAAGACGGGCTACCGGCGCCGTCTTGGCCACCGGCAGCACTACACCCAGGTGAAGATCACCGGCATCAGCACCGCGAAGGCCGGGGCCGGGAAGAAAAGGGACTGACGTGGCACACAAGAAGGGCGCATCGTCTAGCCGGAACGGCCGTGACTCCGCGGCCCAGCGGCTTGGCGTCAAGCGCTTCGGCGGGCAGCGAGTGAGCGCGGGCGAGATCATCGTGCGCCAGCGCGGCACCCACTTCCACC
This sequence comes from uncultured Actinomycetes bacterium, assembly GCA_963834705.1. GTDB lineage: Bacteria > Actinomycetota > Actinomycetes > Streptosporangiales > Streptosporangiaceae > RYN-230. Next base: position 53,642 of record CAWICV010000006.1, on the reverse strand, counting down.
CCGGGCCAGGTGTCGGGCGGGGCAGCGATGACACGCTGTTCGCGCTGGTCAGCGGTACCGTTGAGTTCGGTAATGTGCGGCGCCGCCGTGCCGTCAGCATCGTCGCGGGGCCAGGACCCCGGGATGCGGAGCCGGCCGCCAAGTAGGCCGTCACATACTGGCAGGGGCGGACCTAGTGCGGTCCGCCCCTGACGCATGTCAGAGCCCAGGGAAGGAGGGCCATGGCTGAGTTCGCGGACCGGGCACTCCTGCGGGCCAAGGCAGGCGATGGCGGCCACGGCTGTGCCTCGGTGCACCGGGAGAAGTTCAAGCCGCTGGGCGGCCCGGATGGCGGCAACGGCGGGCGCGGCGGCGACGTCATCCTGGAAGTCCACCCCAGCATGGCCACCCTGCTCGACTTCCACCGCCGTCCGGTTCGCCGGGCGGCCAACGGCAAGCAGGGCTCCGGCTCGAACCGGAACGGGGCGGCCGGCGCGGACATGGTCATCCGGGTGCCGGACGGCACCGTGGTCAAGACCGAGGATGGCGAGGTGCTGGCCGACCTGGTCGGCCCCGGGACCCGGTACGTCGCGGCCCAGGGGGGCCGGGGCGGGCTGGGCAACGCCGCGCTCGCCTCGGCCCGCCGTAAGGCGCCCGGGTTTGCGCTGCGCGGCGGGCCCGGCGCTGAGATCTCCCTGGTCCTCGAGCTCAAGACGGTGGCCGATGCCGGCCTGGTCGGCTTCCCCAACGCGGGCAAGTCCTCGCTGATCGGCGCGCTGTCCGCGGCCAAGCCCAAGGTGGGCGACTACCCGTTCACCACGCTCACCCCGCACCTCGGCATGGTCGAGGCGGGGGATATTCAGTTCGTGGTGGCCGATGTGCCTGGGCTGATCCCCGGGGCCAGCCAGGGCAAGGGCCTGGGCCTGGACTTCCTCCGGCACGTGGAGCGGTGCGCCGTACTGGTGCACGTGCTCGACTGCGCCGCCCCGGCGCAGGACCCGGACCGCGACCCGGTCGCGGACTACCAGGTGATCGAGGCGGAACTCGCGGCCTACCAGGATGACACCGGCGCCGACCTGAGCGGCCGGCCGCGGATCATCGCGCTGAACAAGGTTGACGTGCCCGAGGCCCGGGAGATCGCCAGCCACGCCCGGCAGGCGTTCACCGACCGCGGGCTGGCCGTGCACGAGGTGTCCGCGGCCACCCGGGAAGGCCTCCGCGAACTGACCTACGCGCTGGCCGCGGTGGTCGCCGAGGTCCGCGCGGCCGCCCCACCGGCCGAACCCAGCCGGGTGGTGATCCGGCCGCAGCCGGCCAGTGGCCCCGACTTCGAGATAAAGCGGACCGGCGAGAACACGTTCCTGATCCGCGGGGACAAACCGTGGCGCTGGGTGCAGCAGACCGACTTCTCAAACGACGAGGCCGTCGGCTACCTGGCCGACCGGCTGGCCAAACTCGGCGTCGAGGAAGCGCTGACCGAGGCGGGCGCAGACGACGGGGCCGAGGTGCTGATCGGCAACGGCGACGACGCGGTCGTCTTCGACTGGGCCCCGGACGTGCCCGCGGGCCCGCAGCGCGGCCGCGGCCCCCGCGGCACCGACCGGAGACTGTCCCAATGACCCCACCAGCCCCACAACCCTTGCCACCGGATGTTGATGTTGAGATAGCACCCCTTATGGGGGGCCTAATCTCAACATCAACAACTTCCCCCCCGAGTTCGCCGGGCCATTGATGCTGGTGAGGCAGGTGTGACTGCGGTGAACGGCAATCGCGTCGCGGAGCGCGCGGACATTGCCGCCGCCGACCGGGTGGTCGTGAAAGTGGGCTCGTCCTCGCTGACGACGCCGCAGGGCCGGATCGACCAGGACCGGATTGCGGCCCTGACCGACGCGCTGGCGGTCCGCGTGCAGGGCGGCCAGCAGGTGGTACTGGTGTCGTCCGGGGCGATCGCGGCTGGGCTGACCCCGCTTGGGTTGCCGAGAAGGCCGCGGGACCTGGCTACTCAGCAGGCGGCGGCGAGCGTGGGGCAGGGGCTGCTGGTGGCCACGTACAGCGCCGCGTTCGAGCGGCACGGGGTGCGGACCGGGCAGGTGCTGCTCAGCGCGGACGACCTGATGCGCCGCGGCCACTACCGGAACGCCCAGCGGACGCTCAGCCGGCTGCTGGAACTGGGCGTGCTGCCGATCGTCAACGAGAACGACACGGTGGCAACCGACGAGATCAGGTTCGGCGACAACGACCGGCTGGCCGCGCTGGTCGCGCACGTGGTCCGGGCGGGTGCGCTGATCCTGCTGTCCGACGTGGACGCGCTCTACGACAGCGACCCGCGGCGGCCGGGCGCCCGGCGGATCCCCCAGGTGCGCAGCCGGGCCGACCTGGCCGGGGTCACCCTAGGCAAGGCCAGCGCCAGCGGCGACATCGCGGTCGGCACCGGCGGGATGGTGACCAAGGTCGATGCGGCCATGATCGCTACCGAGGCGGGCATCCCGACCGTGGTGGCCGCGGCCGCGGCGGCCCCGGCCGCGCTGGCCGGGCAGCCGGTCGGCACCTACTTCGTCGCCCCGCAAGGGCGGCGGCCTGGCGCCCGGCAGCTGTGGCTGGCTCATGCGGCCGTGGGCCACGGCCGGCTGCTGCTCGACGACGGCGCCGCCGCGGCCATCCGTTCTGGCCGCGCGTCGCTGCTACCCGCCGGGATCACCGGCGTCGAAGGCGGGTTCGACGCCGGCGACCCGGTTGACCTCTGTGATCCGAAGGGCCAGGTCATCGCCCGCGGGCTGGTCAACTACGACGCAGCCGAGATCCCGGCGATGATGGGCCGGTCAACCCGCGACCTGGGCGCGCAGTGCGGGCCGGAGTACGAGCGCGAGGTCGTGCACCGCGACGATCTGGTGCTGCTAACGCGTGCTGGCCCGGGGGGACGACCCCCCGCTCTGCTTCCCCGGGGGACTACCCCCGGAACCCCCGGCCCCCGGGATCGCTGACTCGGCGAGACACGCCTGCGGCGCGCCCCGTCTCGCCAGCCAATTAGTTGTCGCTGCCACCCGAGCCACCGCCGCCGCGGCGGCCGAAGATGCCATCGAACAGGCTTTGCCCGGCGCCCGCCGCGGTCTCCGCCGCCGACTTGACCAAGCCGATGAACGGGTCCTCGGACCGGTTCCAGGACTCCTGGTATGACCTGGCCGCGGCCAGGAACTCGTCGCCCACCTTGGTCTGGCTGTCTTCCTCGCGGCGCGGGTAGTCGCCCGACAGGATGTCCTGGTATGCGCCGTCGGCCACCCAGCGGTCCAGCTCGGCGAACCGGATCACCGCGAACGGGTGCGTGGTGCCCTGCATCTGCAGCAGTTTGAGCAGGCCCTCCCGGACGTCCGGCACGGCGTCGTACTCCTTGGCCTGCTGCAGGAACGCGTCCGGGCTCAGCTCGGAGATCCGCGAGCCGCCGGCCACCTTCATCAGCGCACGGCGCGCCGCGGCCGGGTCCTGGCTGGCCAGCACGCCGGCCCGGTCACAGGACAGCTCGGACTTGCGGTACCACTCCTCCAGCCCGGCGATGATCACCCGCAGGCCGATGTAGCCGATGGCGAACCAGGCCAGCCGGGTGGCCAGCCGGGTCAGGTGGTACAGCATGGTCCGGTAGATGGCGTGCCCGGACAGCACGTGGCCCAGCTCGTGCCCGATCACGTACCGGTGTTCCTCGGCGTCGAGCAGGTTCAGCAGGCCGGTCGTGATCACGATGAACGGCTTGTCCGAGCCGAGCGTCATCGCGTTCGGCATCGGGTCCTGCTGGATGAACAACTCGGGCACCTCGGGCAGGTCCAGGATCGCGGAGCCGTCCAGCAGCAGCTGGTACAGGTCCGGGAACTGCTCGGTGGACGCCCGGACCGAGCTGGCCAGGAACATCAGCCGCAGGCTCCGGTCGCTGAACAGTGAGGCCAGCCGGCGCAGCAGCGCGTCGAAGCCGGTGAGTTTGCGCAAAGCTACCAGCGCCGACCGGTCGGCGGGATGCTCGTAGGCGCGCGAGCTGATCCCGGGCAGGCGGACGCGGGCACGATCCGGCACAGAGGTCATGCAGCCATGCTAGGTCGTGTCCGGAGTGGCGGCGGCCGGCCTAACCCCCCAATTCCCCGAGTGAGTGGGCGGCTGATCCGCGAATCGGGCGGTTTGGCGGTGAGTCGCGGTGACGGCTGGGCCGGCCGGGGCGTTCTACCCGTTCCGGCGGCCGGCCCTGGGCGGTGGTGACTAGCGCGGCGCTGGCGTTATGCAATAAAGGTCTTGGGGTTGGTGGTTTGAAGGAGGAGAACGATGATGTTCCAGCCTGACGCCGAGGCCATGCCGGTCGAGCAGCGCGCCACGCTGCAGGAGGAGCGGCTGCGCGGCCTGATCGACCGGGTGCTGGCCGCGGCCGGGGTGCAGGCGGAGCGGCTCCGGGCGGCGGGGGTGGCCCGCGGCGCCGACGTCGGCCTGGCCGGCCTGCCCCGGCTGCCGATGACCGAGAAGAAGGACCTGTGGGCGGCGTACCCGTTCGGCACGCTGGGCGTGCCGCGGTCCGAGGTGGTCGTCTTCCACGGCTCCAGCGGCACCGGCGGGCGGCCGACCCTGGTCGGCTACACCCGTAATGACCTGCACGTATGGGCCCAGGTGTGCGCCCGTGCGCTAGCCGGCGCCGGAGCCGGCCCAGGCAGCATTCTGCATAACGCTTACGGCTACGGACTGTTTACCGGCGGGCTCGGTTTTCACCAGGGGGCGGTCGAACTAGGCGCCGCCGTGGTGCCGGTGTCCGGCGGGATGACGCCGCGGCAGATCATCCTGATCCGGGACCTGCAGCCGGACATTCTCGCCTGTACCCCGTCGTATGCCATCCGGCTGGGTGAGGCGCTGGCCGACGCCGGTCTGCGGCCCGGAGCCGGGCTGACGCTGCGGGCCGGGCTGTTCGGCGCCGAGCCGTGGACGGCGGCGCTGCGGGCCCGGATCGAGGAACTGCTCGGGCTGCGCGCGCTGGACATCTACGGGCTATCCGAGGTGATCGGGCCGGGGGTGGCCTGTGAGTGCCTCGAGGCGGCGGACGGGCTGCACGTCAACGAGGACCACTTCCTGGTCGAGGCGGTGGATCCGGTGACGGCCGAGCCGGTGCCCGAGGGGAGCCCGGGGGAACTGGTGTTCAGCACGCTGACCCGGGAGGCGGGGGCGCTGCTCCGGTACCGGAGCGGGGACATCGCGGCGCTGCGCCGGGATCCGTGCGCCTGCGGCCGCACCCTGGTCAAGATGAGTAAGGTCACCGGGCGGCGGGACGACATGCTGGTCATCCGCGGGGTCAACATCTACCCCAGCGAGGTGGAGCGGGTCCTGCTCGGCGAGGGCGCGCTGGGCCCGGATTACCTGCTGGTGGTGGACGAGCGCGGGGATGGGCGGGAGTTGCTGGCGCTGTGTGAGTACCGGGCCGGGCCCGGCCCGGCTCCGGCCGACCTGGAGGCGCGGCTGCGCGAGGTGCTCGGGGTGCGGATCGGGGTCCGGGTGCTGCCCGCCGGGACCGTGCCGCGGACCGAGGTGGGCAAGGCGGTCCGGGTCGTGCGGTGGACGGAGGGCGAGCCGCCCGTGCCGGGGCTGGTGTGATCTGGTGGGGTTTGATACGGCCTGCCCGGAATGCCGGGCTTGACGGGCGATTGGCGGCGGCCTGCGCGGCGGGCCGGCGGACGCGCATTAGAGTCAACGAATGAGCGATGGCCCGGCGTCTGCGCCCGAGACCGGCCAGCCGGAGCTGTGCGGGCCGGATCCGGCCGCGGGCCGGGCGCCGCGGGTCGGGGTGATGGGCGGCACGTTCGATCCCATCCACCACGGGCACCTGGTCGCGGCCAGCGAGGTGGCGCACTTCTTCTCGCTGGACGAGGTGATCTTCGTGCCCACGGGACAGCCGTGGCAGAAGGACGGCCGGAAGGTGGCACCGTCCGAGGACCGGTACCTGATGACGGTGATCGCGACCGCGTCCAACCCGCGGTTCTCGGTCAGCCGGGTCGACATCGACCGTCCCGGGCCCACCTACACCATCGACACGCTGCGCGAACTGCGGGCGCTCCGCGGCGAGCAGGCTGAGCTGTTCTTCATTACCGGCGCCGACGCACTATCCCGGATGATGTCCTGGCAGGACGCGGCGGACCTGTTCAAGCTGGCTCACTTCGTCGGCTGCACCCGGCCCGGGCACCGGCTCAGCACGAAGGGCCTGCCCAGCGACGAGATCAGCCTGATCGAGATCCCGGCGCTGGCTATCTCGTTGACCGAGTGCCGGGAGCGGGTCGCCGCGGGCGAGCCGGTCTGGTACCTGGTGCCGGACGGGGTGGTGCAGTACATCGCCAAGCGGCGGCTGTACTGCGCGGACCCGGGAGTCAGGCGTGGCGGATGAGCCCGGGGCCACGAATGGCTGGTGAGGTGGGCCGTGGTTGTGCCTGGCGGGCTCTGTCGGCGCGCCGGGTTACCCTGAATTGCCGCACTGCCCCGCGTGACGGGGACGTGAGACGCTTAGGGGAAGGGTCCCCACCTTAGGAGGACGAATACCACACGTGACTGCCACCACCAGGGCCGTCGAGCTGGCGGAACTCGCCGCCGAAGCCGCGGCCGACAAGCTCGCCAGCGACATCATCGCTTACGACGTGAGTGAGCAGCTCGTCATCACCGACGTGTTCCTGCTCTGTTCTGCTGCCAACGACCGCCAGGTTAGGGCGATCGTCGACGCGATCGAAGAGAAGCTGCGCAAGGCTGGTGCCCGCCCGGCACGCCGTGAAGGTGAGCGCGAAGGCCGCTGGGTGCTGCTGGACTACCTGGACATCGTGATCCACGTTCAGCACGCCGAGGAGCGCACCTACTACGCGCTCGAACGGCTGTGGAAGGACTGCCCGCGGATCCCGCTACCCGAGCCGGTCGGGGCGCGCCCCGGCGGGCCAGCCGGTCCCGCTGGCGGGGATCTCCGCTGACCGCGGGTTCGCTGGGCCGCCCGGGGGAGTCAGGGGCGGCCCAGGCGGCGCATGAGGAGCGGGGCCGCGGAGGCAATCAGGCGGCCGGGGCGGACACCCGGATCCGGTTGCTGCTGTGGCGGCACGGGCAGACGGCCTGGAACGTAGAGGGCCGGTTCCAGGGCCAGACCGACATCCCGCTCGACGAGACCGGCGAGCAGCAGGCCGAACGGGCTGCCCGGCTGCTCGCCTCGCTGCGCCCGGACGTCATCATCTCCTCGGACCTGAGCCGGGCGACGGCCACCGCCGCGCCGCTGGCCCGGCTCACCGGCCTGACCGTGAGCAGCGACAAGGATCTGCGGGAACGGCACGGTGGCGCCTGGGAAGGCCTGACCGACGTGCAGATCCGCACTCAGTACCCGGTCGAGCACGCGCAGTGGCTGCCGCCTGGGGGAGAGTCGACGGCCACCGTGGCCGAACGCGCCGGGGCGGCACTGGACCGGATCGCCGAGGGCCTGGCCCCTGGCTCACTGGCCGTGGTGGTCAGCCACGGCGCGGCGTTGCGGTTGGGGGCAGCCCGGCTGCTCGGGCTGCCAGAGGATCTGTGGGGCATCATTGGGCCGCTCGCCAACTGCTCCTGGTCAGTCCTGGCCCGGCGTGGCCACCGATGGCGGCTCATCGAGCACAACGCAGGCACGTTGCCGGAGCCGGTGCTCAGCGACGATCGCTGAGGACAGGCCCTAGATAGGACAGGCCGTAACGGCCTTCGTTTATCCCGGCTGCCCATGGGAAGCGGCAACTTTCTTAACAGTAGGCGGTGGCCCGGTTTCCGCCCGGATGCCTCAGCCCAGGCAGCAGCCGCAGTGGGTCGGCCGGTTGGTGGCTGTCCGGTTGGTGGCCGTCGGGCGAGACCAGGTTGCCGTCTTCGGGGCTTGGGGGCTGCCATGGCCGACTCCGCGCCAGTGAATGCCAGCGCGTCCGGGGAGAGCGACGGGCACCGGTTCCACCGGTCCATCGGCCTGCTCTCGGCGACCGCGATCAACATGACGCAGATGGTCGGTATCGGGCCGTTCATCACGATCCCGCTGATGGTCGCCACGTTCGCCGGCCCGCAGGCCATCGTGGGCTGGATCGCGGGGGCCGGCCTGGCCATCTGCGACGGGCTGGTGTGGGCCGAACTCGGCGCGGCGATGCCCGGTGCCGGCGGCACCTACCTCTACCTGCGGGAGGCGTTCCAGTACCGCACCGGCAAGCTGATGCCGTTCGTGTTCACCTGGACGATCGTGCTGACCATCCCGCTCATCATGTCAACCGGGATCATCGGCCTCGAGCAGTACCTGGGCTACTTCTTCCCGCATCTCAGCTACTGGCCGATGCACCTGATCGGGGTCGGCGTTACCGCGGTCATCATCGTGCTGCTGTACCGGCGGATCGAGTCGATCAGGGTCATCACCACCGCACTCTGGGTGATCATGCTCGTCGCGGTGGGCATGACGATCGCCGCCTCGTACAGCAACTTCCACCCCAGCTTCGCGTTCCACTACCCACACGGCGCGTTCGCGGGCGGCTTCGTCGCCGCGCTGGGCGCTGGGCTGCTCATCGCCATCTACGACTACCTGGGCTACAACACGACCGCCTACATGGGCGCCGAACTTCGCAACCCCGGCCGGGTGATGCCCCGCTCCATCATCATCTCCATTTTCGTCATCATGATCATTTATCTGACGATGAACATCGGGGTGCTCGGCGTCCTGCCCTGGCCTGCCGTGGCCCACTCGACCTCGGTGGCCTCGTTGGCGATCACGCACAACTGGGGCCGCCCGGCCGCGGACGTGATCACCGTGCTTATCCTGGTGACCGCGATGGCGTCCGTGTTCGCCGGCCTGCTCGGCGGGTCGCGGGTGCCGTTCCACGCGGCCCGGGATCGGCTGTTCTTCGGCGTCTTCGGCCGACTGCACCCGAAGTATGACTTCCCGCACGTGTCCTTGCTGGTGATGGGGGTCATCACGGCGATCGGCAGCTTCTTCACCCTGACCACGGTGATCAACATGCTGCTGGCCGTCATGATCTGGGTCCAGGCGGTCGCGCAGATAGTCGCCCTGACCGTGCTGCGGCGCCGTCAGCCCGGCCTGCGCCGCCCGTACCGGCAGTGGCTCTACCCGCTGCCCAGCCTGGCCGCCCTGGCCGGATGGCTCTACGTCTACGCGTCCGCGACCAGCAGCGCAATAGTGTTGTCCACGGTGTGGCTGGCCGCGGGGGTGATCGCCTTCCTGGGCTGGGCCCGGTACCACCACCAGTGGCCGTTCGGGCCCAAGGAGATCCGCGAGGTCTACCTGGCCGCGCAGGAGAAGGGGGAGGAGGTTGGCCAACCGAGGTCGGACGCGTTGCCTGGCTGAGGTCGGGTGGAGTGCCTGGCTGAGGTCGGGTGGAGTGCCTGGCTGAAGGGGGAGTGCCTGGCTGAAGGGGGAGTGCCACCGGGTGGTGAATGCTGGGTAGACAAGCGGCCTGGCCGGGGACTGGCTCGCTGCGGGGCGGCTTCGTTCGAAGGCACGCGCGTGAACCGGTATGCTGTCTGCGGTTCACATGCTGAGGAGTGTGTGGACAGTGCCTGGGGCTATAGCTCAGTTGGTAGAGCGCTTGCATGGCATGCAAGAGGTCAGCGGTTCGAGCCCGCTTAGCTCCACAGGTCAGAAGCGATTCGAACAGGTCGAACGGCGAGTACAGCAGCAAAGTACAGCAACGGCGGCCGATTGGGCCGTCGCACGTGTCTTCGGATCGGGCATCTTCCTCCGGTAGCGCTGCTGGCAGGACGGAAGACTCCGGGCGCTGGTCAGCCGGTGAGCTGGGCAAGTCCCGTGGTCCCGTGACTCTTGCCGCCTAGCCGCTTTCCTGCAGGGCCGTTTCTTATGGCGGCTGTTGCCGCATTTACCGGTGATCAGCCGCCCTGCTGGCCGGGACTATCACGTCCACTCCCAGCTGCTGCCTGCCGCCGGGCGCCGTCTTATTCGCCGGCGGCGGATCCAGCGCGGTGCCCAGAACCAGGAGGCATCCGGCGCGAAGGCCAGCCGCAGCGCTGCGCCGCCACGGCGCGAGCTTGCGGCCGTGGCACAATCCGGCGCAGCCCGTCGGCGCGCTGACGCTGGGGAGCGATCGTGAACCACGTCGGGGCAGCGCATGGTTAGGGGCCATCCAGCCGTGGAGTCTGCCGATGTCCGCCTCGACCGCCGCCCTGTGGCCGCTGGACAAGGGCTGGGGTCAGGAGGCCGGCGAGGGACCGCGTCCGCGGCCACCTGTGCGGCACGGCCCTCTTGTGGTTCGGCCGCCGGGGTAATGCGCTGCGCCGCCGGCACCACTATTCGGCAGGGCTACCGGATCGTGGATCGCCGAAGGCGTCTCCAGCGGCGCGAGACGTGGATTACCAGGTACACGACGAGCACGGCAGAGGAGAGCAAGTGCCATCTGTCGAAAGGTAGTGGGAGGACGGGCAGGAGCAGTGGGGCACCCCGATTCCAGTCAAGGATCCCAGAAACCACGACATTTACCGTGACGAAGGTGAGGATCGCATCCGACGCCAAGAGACGTAGCTCGCGCCCGACCCGCCTGCGGAAACCCCAGAGCCGCGCGAACATTCCAGCGATCCGGTGGCGGCGCTGTGCCAGGTGGACAATGACCAGGCCTGCGAAGGCCAGCCCCACGTCGGCATGGATGGCGTTGTGAATGTGGAGGAGTTGCAGGGTCCCGAGTGCCGCCGCGGCGAAGACGAGGAGGCCGAGGTGCACAAGCCAGCGAGACCTGGTACGCCACGCGGTCAGCGATCGCGCCCGTCGTTCGGCCGGGGCGCCGGCCGCCCTGCCCCGCGCGGATCCTTGGTTCTCGGCCTCCATGGATGTCTCCTCCACTCTGGGTGCTCCAGTCATTCTCAGATCTCCGGCCGCACGGTGCCCGCCTACGCACCCAGGAGGTCGTCACCGTGCCCAGCCTGCCGGGCCGGCCTCGCGGCCCGATTCCCGCGGTCCGAGCACGGTGCCAGGCCGCTGACCGCTAGGCCCCGACGAAGGCCGGCGGTCAGTCCCCGCCAGAAAGATCATCGCGAGCGCCTACCAGCTCTGACCGAGCCCCGCGCGCCAGGGGCGGAAGTCGTACCTCCCTGCGCGGCCGGGTTCCGGGCGAGACGGGCTGCCCCGCCCGGTCCGTTATTCGGCGCGGAGCGCGAAGGCGGTGCGGGCGCGGGCAGCCCAGCTGGCCGGGCCGAGCGCGCCGGCGACCGCGATCAGCAGGCCGGCCAGGGTGAGCAGGATGAACTCCCACGGCTGGTACACCGACAGCAGTGACGGTGGGATGCCGGAGTTCGCCGCGCTCGCCATGACCGGGACCAAGCTGTGGTGCAGAGCCACTCCGGCCGGCACCGCCACGACCCCGGCGAGCAGGCCGGTGACGGTGACCGAGCAGATGATCATCACCAGGGTCTGCAGCGGGACCATCCCGACCGCCTTGAACACGCCGATAGCGTGTGCCCGCTCCCTGATCTGGAGGGCCACGGTGTTCAGCACGCCGAGCCCGGCGACGATGATGATCACGATGGTCAGCATGGTGACAAGGGTGACCACCGCGACGAGATGAGTGGCGCCGGTGTTGACGGTGACCGCGAGCGAGCTGCCAAGGGCCGCTGACAGCATGTTGGCGTAGGCCTGCGCATCGGTGCCCGGTTTGAGTGCCACGCCGTACTGCGACGGTCCGGCGGCCGGGTCCACCTCATGCAGGGTCGCGGCGCTCAGGAACATGTCGGGCTGGTTACCCGGCTGGAACACCTCGCCGGCGATCGTCACTGTGAGATGGCGGCCGCCAGAGTCCAGCGTGTACGTGGAGCCCACCTTGGTCCCGGTGTCGGTGAGGAACAGCGTGTTCACGTCCACCTGATCAGGCCCGGAGTACAGGTGCCCCGAGACTGGCGCGAGTCCTGCCCAGGCCGGGTCGCCGCCATAGGCGGTGACCTCCACGCCGGCGGGCACCGCGGGCAGGCTCAGGTGGTCCTCTGTGATGGCGAGGTCGTGCAGCGTGCCGGGCTGGGCGGCCAGCGCCGCCGCGGCGGCCTGCTGCTGCACGGCGGTCAGCGCCCGCCCGACGACCACGTCATGGCTGGTGCCACTGGAGCCCGCGCCGCCGCCGGGGCCGTTCAGGGCTCCGGGAGCCACCGAGCCCGGCGGCACGGCCGTGACCGAGACCGGGAGGGCAGCGTGCCGCGAACTATCGGTGATCGCCCGGTCCAGCGAGGTGCCCAGTCCCAGACCGAACGTCACCGCCACCACGCCGAACAGCACCGCGAGCCCGGTCACCAGCGTCCGGCCGGGACGGGAGGACGGTGCCGCGAGCCCGAGCGTGACCGCCCGGGGCAGCATGATCAGCCGGGCCAGCGCCCGCTGCGCGAGGTACCCGTGGGCTGGCCGCGGGGCACGCCCGGTCGCGATCGCCGCGACCGCGCTCAGCCGTCCCGCGCGCAGCGCCGGGAGCACCGCGCCGGCTGCGGTCAGCAGCAGGACCGCCAGCGGCACAGCCGCATCGGCCCAGAGCGGGACGCCGAGCACGCCGACCTGGTAGACCTGCGCGTTCTGGCCGAGCAGCGGGATTGCCAGCAGGTTGCCGCCCACCACCCCGGCCACGCAGCCGGACAGCGCGGGCACCGCCACCATGAGCACGTAGCAGGCCACCACCTGAGCGGGGGTGAAGCCGACCGACTTCAGCACGCCGATCCTGGTGGTCCCGGCGATTACGGCGCCGCTGACCACGTTGACCACGATGAGCACCGAGATCACCAGCGTTAGCAGGCCGAACGCGACGATGAACGGTACCCACGGCGCGATGGCGCTCTGCTCGGATTGCCGCGCGTCCAGCCAGGACGCGGTGCCGGCCAGCGCCCCGGCCGGCAGCGCAGCGCGCAGTGTGGCGACGTCGGCGCTGATCGCGGCAGCCGTGCGGGCGCCGGAGAACTGGTACAGCATCCGCGCCTGCCCGGAGCCGCCGGTCCTGGCGCCCGCGGCGGTGGCGAGCGCCGGGATCTCCGACGGCAGCACCCACGCATCCGAGGTGCTGGTGATCGAGGTCGCGACGCCGACCACAACCAGCTTCTGCGAGCCCACCGTGATCGTGGACCCGGGGGTGCCGCTGCCTGCCATGACGACCTGGCTGTCGTTGTGCGGCCAGTGGCCCTGGCTCAGGTAGAGGTCATCTACCGGGCCGCCCGGGGAGGACCGGCCGGTGATCGTGAGCTGCTGGGCGCTGGAGCCGGCTATGCCAGGCAGCGTGACCTGCGCGGTGAGCGGGATCTCAGAGAACGGCCCGGCCGTCGCGGTCACTCCGTGCGCGTGCGCGGTCGCCGCGAGTTGCGGCACCGTGGCCACGGTGGTGTCCACGGTGGCGGTGACGTTGGCGCCGTGCTGCGCCGCGAACGCGCGGTCGAACGGGCTGCTGGAGTCGGCCAGCATGGCCAGAGCCAGGGTGGAGGCGGCGGTGGAGGCGAGCGCGACCAGGCCGATGATGACGGCCTGGAGCCTGCGGCCGCCCAGCCCGCCGCGCGCCGCCCGGATGATCGCCTTCATGACAGTGCCCTGTCTCGTGCTGTTGCTGATGCTCCTGATGTGATGCGCCCGTCGGCGATCGCGATGGTCCGGTGCGTGTACCGGGCGGCCAGGTCCGGGTTGTGGGTGACCAGGACCAGCGTCTGACCGGCGGCGTTCAGCTCCGTGAGCAGCGCGCCGATCTCCTCCCCGGTCGCGGTGTCCACCGCGCCGGTGGGCTCGTCGGCCAGCAGCACCGCGGGGTTGTTGATCAGTGCCCGGGCGATCGCCACCCGCTGCCGCTGCCCACCGGACAGCCGCGCGGGGTAGGCGTCGCGCTGGTGCTCGATCCGCAGGCTGACCAGCAGCTCATCGGCGCGTTCGCGGGCCGCCGCCGCCCGCGTGCCGGCCAGCTGGGCTGGCAGCAGGATGTTGTCGAGGGCGGTCATGTCGTCGAGCAGGTTGAAGAACTGGAAGATCATGCCGACCTGCCGCCGGCGGAACCGGGCGGCCGCGGTCTCGCTAAGCTTGTCCACCCGCTCGCCTCCGACCCAAACGGCGCCCGCTGTCGGCTGGTCCAGCGCGGCGATGAGATTGAGCAGCGTCAACTTGCCGCTGCCCGACTGCCCCATGATGGCGACGGCGTCGCCGGGCGCGATCGTCACGGTGACTTCCGCGACCGCCGCCGGCGCGCCGCTGTCATACTGCTTTGACACCTTGTCCAGGTGAACCAGTGCGTCCATGCCAGGACCGTAGGTCCGGTGCCCGTGCCGCCGCGTCGCCCGTGGTATGCAATCCGGGTACCGTATCCGGCTGACCGCGAGGCCGCCGTCATCCGCTGGATGTACGCGAACTACACACGGCGGGCGATGGCCCAGCAGCCTCGGCCGGCGACAATGGCCTTATGACCGGACGCGCGCACAGGCTGGTCGCCTTCCTCGGGAAGGCCGAGCCGCGCCGCCCGCCGTCCGGCTGGGCGCTGGCGCTCGACGCCGCGATCGCGGTGGCCGCAGCGGTCGGCGCGGTCATGGAGGTGGCCGACCGCACTCTGCAGAACCTGTTCGTCGGCTCCGGCGGCGCCATCATGACCCAGCCGGTCGCGGTCCACGCGCCCGCCGCAGCGCTCGCCGCCGCCGCGCTGACCGCGCTGCCGCTGGCGGCCCGGCGGCTGTACCCGATCATAGCCTGGCTCATGATCGCCGCCGCGATCACGGCGATCGCATTCTCCCCCCATGCCGCGATACCGCCGGTCGCGTCCGGGACCGCTGTCTTCGCCGCCTACAGCGCGGTCCTGTACAGCCGGTACCGGAACCTCGCCATCGCGGCGGTCCTGGCCGTCGCCGTCATCGTGACTTCCACGTTCGGCGGCCTGCTGCCGCTCCTGCCCGCCCGGGGCACCGCGATCCTCACCCTCGCCGCCGCGACCGCCGCCGGGCTCGGCATCAGGGAACTGCGCCGGCGGCTGCTGGACTCCAGGGCGCAACTGCGCCGCTCCACGCAGGAGCACCAGGCCGCTACCCACCGCGCCGTTGACGCCGAGCGCGCCCGCATCGCCAGCGAAATGCATGACGTCGTGACGCACAACGTGAGCGTGATGGTGGTGCAGGCGGGCGCCGCGCGCAAGGTGCTGGCCAGCTCACCCGGCGACGCTGAAGACGCGCTGCTCGCCGTCGAGGCCAGCGGCCGGGCCGCGATGGCCGAACTGCGGAACTTGCTCGGGCTGCTCAGCCCGCCTGCGGGCGGCCCCGGTGAGGGGGCGCTGCGTCCGCAGCCCGGGCTCGCCGGGCTCGACGCCCTGATCGCGCGGGTATCGGCAGCCGGGCTGCCTGTCGAGCTCCGGGTCAGCGGCGCGCCCCGGCCGTTGCCACCCGGCGCTGACCTGACCGCCTACCGTGTGGTGCAGGAAGCCCTCACCAATGTGCTTCGTCATGCTGGGCAGCCGGTGGCGTCCGTCTGGATTAAATGGGGAGAGCAGCTGGTGATCACGGTCAGCGACGACGGGACCGGTACCAGCGGCGGGCCTCCCGGACGGGGATTGCTCGGGCTGCGGGAGCGGCTGTCGATCTACAGCGGGGAACTGGACGCCGGCCCCCGGCCGGGCGGCGGCTGGCAGCTTCGGGCGGTCATGCCACTGGGCGCCGCACCATGAAAGTGGTGATCGCCGACGATCAGGCGCTGGTGCGCGGCGGGTTCCGGCTGATCCTGAGGGCAGCCGACATCGAGGTCGCCGCGGAGGCGGCCGATGGCGCGCAGGCCGTCACGGCCGTGCTCAAGCACCGGCCAGACGTGGTGCTGATGGACATCCGGATGCCGGAGCTGGACGGCATCGAGGCGACCCGGCGCATCCTGGCCGCCGGCCCGGCCGCGGCCGGAGTGCGGATCATCATCCTGACGACGTTCGACCTGGACCAGTACGTGTACGCGGCGCTCGCCGCGGGCGCCAGCGGCTTCCTGCTCAAGGACGTCACGCCGGAACACCTGGTCGCCGCCGTCCAGCTAGTGCAGACCGGGGACGCGCTGCTCGCCCCGTCGATCACCCGCCGCCTGGTCGAGCGCTTCGCGCCGGGCCCCCGGCCGGCCGGCGCATCCGGATCGCCTGGGCTGCCGGGCCGTGACCTGTCCGCCCTGACGCCACGCGAGTTCGAGGTGCTCGGGCTGATCGCTTGCGGCATGAGCAACGCCGAGATCGCCGCCGCGCTGACGCTCAGCGAGGCGACGGTGAAGACCCACGTGGCAAGGATTCTGACCAAGCTAGACCTGCGCGGCCGGGTGCAGGCCGTCGTTCTCGCCTACCAGACCGGCCTGGTGACACCTGGATCGCCAGTTACCCGGGAGGCTCACGAGGGCCTAGACCGCACCTGATGACATCGGCGCTGGGCTGGGGCCGAGGCACAGTACGGGAGGCGGTATACAGATCGGTCAGGTTCCTGCAGTTGACGTGCGCGAACCAATGACAGGGCAGCGCCGGCGACCGCGGCGACGAAGGCCACGGCCAGGGCGGTGGTGATCCTGATCAGCCGGCCTGTCACGCCAGCCTCCGGAGGCCCGGCACGCAGGATATTGGGGTCGCTATTGTGTTCGGTGTCATGGGAGGCTCCTCTGCCGTCCCCTGGTGCCGGGAGCCAGTTTGGGGAGCCACCGTATTCAGGCTGGCCCAGACTGTGCCCGACGGCGTCAGAGCATTGGTGCAGGCAGGAGGCTCCCCGTTCGACGTCGCCGGACGTAGACCGACTTATCGGATCCGCATGGCATGCAAGAGGTCAGGAGTTCGAATCTCCTTAGCTCCACAAGAAGTCCCTGGTGAAGGCCTGATTCTAAGTCCTCCGGATGCCTGGCAAGATCATTTGACCGTCATCTGACCGTCGATATCAGCGGTGGTAGTTGGCACCGGGCGGCACGGATCGGCGCGCGACAGCCCGTCCAGTGCGGCACGCGTTCGGGCGCCTTGAACGTGCTGATGACCGCGACACTGCGGCTGAGATCATGACCGTGGCTGAATCCGGGCCGTGGATGAGGTCGTCCCGCCGTCTACGGTCTCGATAGACCGGGCGATCAAACCCGCTCTGTACGCCGAGGCGGGATCCTTGTCTACTGGCAGGTGGAGTGCAGAGCACCCTGAGAATCGTGGCCTGCTCCCTGAGCCGTGGCCGCAACGTTACCCGCACCACGCTGGTTGCCGGGGACCCCGGGCCGCATCACGCGGCCCTTCCCGGTCGAGTTGGGCCCAGCCAACCTGACTTCCGGCTGGCAAGGTCGCGGCCACGCACTGAGAGCACGGGCAGAGCGTCAGCCCAGCCGAGGCCGCGGCCATCCAGGAGATCACCATGGGCGCGGCCAGCGGGTGACCTGCGATTCACCCCCGCACGGGTGAGGACATCGTCGCCCGGCCCAGCGAGCCTGGTGGCATGACGATGAGGGGGCGGCGCTGGCTGGCCCGGGCTGCGTTCGGGCTGGTGCTGGCGGCCGTGGTGCTGCTGCTGGCGGTGGCCGGGTGGCGCGGCCTGGCCATGGCCGGGCTGGCAGCGATCGGCGTGTGCGCGGTGCTGGCCGGAGGGTACTGGTTCCTGGCCCACCGGGGCGTGCTCCGCTGGCTCGCGCTCATCCTGGTGATCGCCGCGCCGGTGCTGATCCTGGTGACATTCGCGCTGCACACCCTGCTCTGGGTGGCCATCGTGGCGGTGGCGCTGCTGGTGCTGGCCGCGGGCACTGGGCGCATCGCGCTGCGCACCGACGGTGCGCAGACCAGGCCGCCCGCAGTACCCGCTGGCCGCCCGCAGCGCCCGTTCCTGATCATGAACCCGCGGTCGGGCGGCGGGAAGGTGACCAGGTTCCAGCTCAAGGAGAAGGCGGAAGCGCTAGGCGCCGAGGTGGCGCTGCTCGAAGGCCCGGGCCCGGTGGACGTGGCCGCGCTGGCCCGCCGCGCGGTCGCCGATGGCGCTGACCTGCTCGGGGTGGCAGGCGGCGACGGCACCCAGGCGCTGGTGGCCGGCATCGCTGCCGAGCACGGCCTGCCGTTCCTGGTCATCAGCGCGGGGACCCGCAACCACTTCGCCCTCGACCTGGGCCTGGACCGGGACGATCCAGCCACCTGCCTGGACGCGCTGACCGACGGGGAGGAACTGGAGGTGGACCTGGGCGTCATCGGCGATCGCACGTTCGTCAACAACGCCTCGTTCGGCGCCTATGCCGAGGTGGTGCGCAGCCCGGCCTACCGGGACGACAAGCGCGGCACCACGCTGCAGATGCTGCCCGGCCTGCTCAGCGGCGACCAGGGCGCCCGGCTGTCGGCGCAGGCTGGCGAGAGGCGAATCGACGGCCCGCAAGGTCTGCTGGTCAGCAACAACCCGTACGGGATGGGCGACATCGCTGGGCTCGGCCGGCGGCCGCGGGTCGACAGCGGCACGCTCGGCGTTCTCGCCGTCCTGGTGGACAGCGCCCGGCAGGCGGTCGGGCTGGTCCGCCGCGGTAACGGCGAGGGCCTGATCGTTCTCGCCGCCGACCAGGTCGTGGTCGACGCCGACGTGCCGCAGATCCCGGTGGGCATCGATGGCGAGACAGTCATGATGGCCGTCCCGGTGCGGTGCACGATCCGCCCCCGGGCACTTCGCGTGATCGTGCCGAAGGAACGGCCCGGCGTGCCCGCGGCCAAGCCTCCGTTGGAGTGGGGACGGCTGCGGCAGCTGGCCGCATTCCGCGCTCTCCCGGACGGAGAGCTCGTCCCGCAGCCGCAGTAGGCCCGGTCGGTCCTGTGGGAGCGGCCGCTTCATACGCGGTGGGTGATGCGTCCCGTCAAGATGCGCATGACGGTGTTAGTCGTGGCTGTCGCATGATCCTGGCTGCGAGCGCCCGGGCTGGCCGGGGAGGAGAGGTGAACGCATGGACGTGACCAGCGGGGGTGCCCCGGGGGGCCCGGTCAGGTCGCGGCGGAAGATGCTGGTGCCGCTGGCCTTGGCCCAGTTCATCTGCAGTTTCGCCGGCTCGAACATGAACGTCATGATCAACGACATCAGCCACGACCTGCACACCGACGTCCAGGGCGTCCAGGTGTGCATCACCTTGTTCCTGCTGGTGATGGCCGCACTGATGATCCCGTGCGGCAAGCTGACCGATCTTTTTGGCCGCAAACGGCTGTTCCAGCTCGGGCTGCTGGTCTACGGGATCGGCGCCATCATCAGCGCCGCCGCACCCAGCCTGGGCGTACTGATCTTGGGCAACTCCATCTTGGAGGGGGTGGGCACCGCCCTGCTGATCCCGCCCGTCTACATCCTCACCACCCTGCTGTTCCGCGACATCAAATCCCGCGCCCAGGCGTTCGGGGTGATCAGCGGCATGGGCGGTGTCGGCGCCGCCACCGGGCCGCTGATCGGCGGCCTGATCACCACCACTATCAGCTGGCGGGCCGCCTTCGTCTTCCAGGCCCTCGTCATCGTGGTCATCGTGCTGCTCGGTCGGCGCCTCGTCGATCCGCTGCCCGCCGACCCGGCCCGCCCCTTCGATACCGTCGGGGCGGTGCTGTCCGCCGTAGGCCTGGTGGTCCTGGTCGGGGGGATCCTGGCGGCCGACAAGAACGTGGTGCTGATGGCGATCCTGCTCGTGGCGGGAGCGCTGATCCTGGCCGGGTTCTTCGCCTGGATCCGCCGCCGCGAGCGGGCCGGGAAGGAGGCGCTGCTGTCCACCGGCCTGTTCCGCAACCGCACCTCGAACCTGGCCCTGGTCACCCAGAACGTGCAATGGGCGGTGCTGCTGGGCACGTCGTTCGTCGTGTCCGTCTATCTGCAGACAGTGCGGCACTACAACGCGATCCAGACCGGCGTGATCTTCACCGCCGCCACGGTGGGCATCTTGCTGTCCTCCCTGGTCGCCGGCCGCCTGGCCCGGCGGTACCAGCAGCGGACGCTGATCATGACCGGGTTCGTGATCACCATCATCGGCATTATCGTGCTGCTGATCCAGGTGAAGGGGCACCCCGGTGCCTGGTACTTCGCGCCGGGACTGTTCCTGATCGGCACCGGTGTGGGCGTGATGCTCACCCCGTCGGTCAACGTGGTGCAATCCGCCTTCCCGGAGAACCTCCAGGGAGAAATCTCCGGCCTGTCCCGCAGCGTGTCCAACCTGGGATCATCGATCGGCACCGCGATCGCCGGGACCATCCTGGTCGCTGGCCTCGCCGACGCCGGCCGGTCTTACGGAATCGCCATGGTCGTCCTGGCCTTCCTCGGCCTGGCCGGCCTAGGAGCGGCCGTGCTGCTGCCCAGGGCCCAGCCCTCCCCGGAAACCAGCACACCGAGCCCGAGCGCACCTGACGGAACCAAGGCGGCGACTTGACCGCGGTTGGACCGTCGTTGGAGGCTCCCTGCAGTCCTTGCGCCTCTCGGGTCGCACGGCGTCGCCGCGATCTCAGGAACCCTCATCTTCGCCGCGGACGGCCCCAATCCGCGCATCGTCCTCGGCGACGCGATCAACAATGTCCTCGATATCATCGAGAACGGCGAGTTTGCCGGGCCGCTCAGGGACTGGGACCGCTATAGGACGCCGATTTCTTGGGCCCTGGCGATGGCCTCCTGGCGGGTGGAAACGCCTAGCTTCCGGTAGGCGGCCTGGGTGTGGGTCTTGACCGTGTTCGGCGACAGGTAAAGTTCGCGGCCGATCTGGGGTAGTGACAAGGTGCCCCGGAGCAGCCTGAGCACGGTCATTTCACGTTTGGTGAGGGGCTCGGCAGCCACGCCCCGGAGCGGTCGGGTGAGCCGCCGTTCGAGACGGTGCAGCCGGTCCCGCTGAGCCTGCGCGTCGCCCGGGCATTCGGTCAGCAATTGCGTGGCCTCGCCGAGGAGTGCGGTCGCCGCGGGATGCTCGCCTAGGTCGTCGAGCACTGTGGTCAGCCGGATCATGCTGTCAATGACGGGCCAGGGGGTGATCGCGGACCATTGCCGGCGGATCCGGAGGGCATGCTCGAACTCCGCGCGCGCCGCTGCGGTCCGTCCCTGCGCGGCGTAGACGGCGCCCGTGGCCATGCAGACGCTAGAACCCTGCTGGGTCTCGGTGAGATCACCCTCTCCCACCAGCTGGCGGGCGGTGCGGACAAGCTCCTCGGCCTGCCTGACCTGCCCTTGCTCTATCCGCACGACGGCCAGCAGGGAAAGGGCTGCTACCCGGGCGGACGGTATGGACGCCGTGCTGGTGAGCGCTTCGGTCAGCGGTGCAGCCGCCGCGTCCGGCTCGCCGGACAGGTAGAGAGCTGAGCCCAGTGCTGTCCTGGCCAGCGCATACCACGGCGATCGAGGGTCTGGTTCCAGGTCGGCTGCCGTGCGCGCCGAGGCGCGCATCACCTCGATACCGTCGAAGCCGAAGCAACCCCGCAGCAGCGCAGCTGAGGACCTCGGCGACCGGATGCCGTCTGGAAGCGGGCCGTTATGGTCAGCTGTCTCGAGTACCGGGAGCCAGCGCCGCACCGGCTGGGGGTCACCGGTGAGGGCCGCGCACCACGCCGCGCAGTGCGCCGCCACCGGGTCGGCGCCTATCTGGTCGTCGCCGAGCCAGCGCAGCCAGCCGCGGACCGTGCTGATCCGGCCGATGTCCATGTAGGCGGGCCAGTGATCCGCGATGAGGCCGATCGCTGCGGCGACGTCACCGGCGGCAAGGGCGTGATCGATCGCCTCGTCGGCGGAGCCTGACTGCTGGTGCCAGGCGCTCGCGCGCCGGTGCAGCGCAGGGACGATGGCGGGCTCGGTCTTGGCGAGCTGACCGAGAAGCACTTGCGCGAACAGATGGTGGAAGCGGTACCACTGCCGTTTGTCATCGAGTGGCACGAGGAAAAGGTTGTCACGCTCGATGATGTCGATAACCTCCGCGGCGTTGGCCGACGCGGTGACAGCGTCGCACAGCGGTGCGCAGAATCGGCCCAGGATGGCGGTCCGGGTCATGAACTGCCGAATCTGCCCGGGCTGGCGGGCCAGTACCTCTTGTGCCAGGAACTCGGCGATATACCGGTTACCGCTGGTGAACTGGCGGACGAAGGCTGTGGGCGAGGAATGTTCGCGCAATGAAAGCGCCGCCAGGTAGATGCCGGCGGGCCATCCTTCGGTGCGTTCGACCAGATCGGCTACGTCGGATTCGGGCAGATCAACAGTGGCAGCCGTGCGCACCAGGGCGGCTGCCTGCGCGGTCGTGAACCGCAGCTCGGGCGCCCGGACCTCAGCCATCTCCCCTCCGGCCCGCAGCCGGGCCAGCGGGATCGGCGGGTCAGCCCGGGTCACCAACACGAGCTGGACAGTGGCCGGGAGGTGCGACAGGAAGGAAGCGACGTGGCCGTGGGATCTGTGATCGCGGATCACGTGATAGTCATCCAGCACGACAACAACCGGGGCCGGGAGTGCGGCTAGCTCGTTGACCAGGCCGGGCAGCACTATTCCCGGGATGTCCGGCATCGGGGTGTGCAGGGCCCGTAGTGTTTCCCCGCCGCCGAACTGCGGGCAGGCCCGCTGCAGCGCGGACACGACGTGCAACCACAGCCTGGCCGGGTCATCATCGCCACGGTCAAGGGAGATCCAGGCAAATGGGCGGGACTCGATCATGCTGGCCGCCCACTGAGCCGCCGTAATGGTCTTGCCGGAACCTGCAGGCGCGGCTACCAGCACCAGCCTGGACGACGAGCATCCCGCCAGATAGCCGACGAGGTCCTCGCGCTGCACCCACTCCTTGCGAAGCGCGGGAGCGTGCAGTTTCGTTTCGATCAGCCCGCCGGCACTCGCCCGCTGGGGCACTGAGAGATCAACACCCGGTACGAGAGGTTCCACCGGAACGCTTGCCCGGGAAACATCCCACTCCTCGACATCGGCCGGGACAGCACTCAGGTAGCCGGGCACAGGCTCGCCGGAAACGTTCCGCAATTTTGCGCTGCTCACCTTTCCCCCAGGCCAGCCGGTTGCTCGCACTGCCGGGGTCTAGGGCAGCGTGATACCTGCCTTGAACTATCGCACGTTTGACCGTGGCTTCACAGGCACCTGCCTGCCCATGGAGATACCGAGGTCCGCACGCCAGTAGGCGGGTTGTATCAGCGCTGCTGGGGATGCCGGTCCCGAGGCTCTCAGAACGGTGCCGGGATGTGCCGCAACTCCAGGTCCGGCTCGGTGTAGCCGCCGGGGCGCTGCCGCTTGGGCAGTGTGACATCGTGCCTCGTGAGCGGCTTGTAGAGGGACCTGGCTGAGCAGGTGGCTGATGTTGTTGAGCCGGGCGCGTCGCTTGCTGTCACTGTGCGCGACGTACCAGGGCGCCCATTCGGTGTCCGTGGCGGCGAACATCGCGTCCCTGGCCCGGGAGTAGTCGTACCACCGGCTGTAGGACGTCAGGTCCAGGTTAGACAGCTTCCAGACCTTCCGCGGGTCGTTCATGCGGCTCTCCAGCCGCCGGGTCTGCTCGTCCGCGCTGACCTCGAGCCAGTACTTCAGCAGCACGATCCCTGAGTCGGTCATGGCCTTCTCGACGCCTGGCACCAGCCCGAGGAACCGCTCGGCCTCCTCCGGCGTGCAGAAGCCCATGACCCGTTCCACGCCGGCCCGGTTGTACCAGGTGCGGTCGAAGATCACGACCTCGCCAGCCGCCGGGAAGTGCGTGACGTAGCGCTGCAGGTACATCTCCGACTTCTCGCGCTCGGTCGGCGCGGGCAGCGCGACCACCCGGAACACCCGCGGGCTGACCCGTTCGGTGATCCGCCTGATCGTGCCGCCTTTCCCGGCGCTGTCCCGGCCCTCGAACACGACGCAGATCTTGGCCCCGGACGCCTTGACCCACTCCTGCATGGCCACCAGTTCGCCATGCAGGCCCCGCATCTCCTCGTACTCCTTGCGTCATTTTCTTCATCGGCTCACGTGGATTCCGGCGCGGCCCCGGTCCCGTGCAGCGCGTCCTGGAGTTCCTTCTCGTCCTGCTTGGACAGCGAGGTCTTCAGCACGGTGCCGCCGTACTTGCTCATCGCCTCGACGGCCTTGTCCGGGGTGACCTTCTCCACCATCAGGAACAGCGCCGAGGTGCCCGGCTGGAGCATGCCACGGACCTGCTCCTGGAACTGCTTGTCGATGCTGGTCTTGGTCAACTTGCCCATCAGCGCGCCCATCCCGGCCCCGATAGCCATGCCGAAGACCGGGATGAAGAACAGCAGCCCGAACAGGAATCCCCAGAACATGCCCCAGGTGGCGCCCCCGCCGACCGCATGATGGTTGGTCTGCACGTGATAGCTGCCGTCCTTGTCGCGGTTGATGACCGCGATCGCGTCCGGCTGGATGATCAGATCCTGAGCCAGCAGGCGCGCCTCGTCGGCGGCGGCCGTCGCGGTCGCCTCGTCCGGGTAACCAATGGCGATCAGGGTTGCCATGATGTGTCCTTTCTCCTGGTGTTGATCTCCCTAGCCGAGGGTGGCTACAAGCACGGCCTTGATGGTGCGCAGCCGGTTCTCGGCCTGGTCGAACGATGCGGGCGCCGGACTGGGATATCTCGTCGGTGACCTCCAGACCGGAGGTCCAGTGCGAGCCGCCGCGGCCGCGGCCGAGCTCGAAGCCTTCGATGGTGATCACTTCGATGCCGGCCTTGCGCAACGCGGTGTTCGTCCCCACGTTGCGCTTGTAGCCGATGACGCCCCCAGGCTCCTGCGCGACGACGTTGTTCCGGGAACGTCAACCTGACCCGTCATGTAGGCAAGGCTCCTGTGCCGCCATCTCGGTGTCGACACCCTTACGGGGGTGATATGCACCGGAATGGCTCAGAGCAGGCGCAGGTCGACGGCCCGCTCAATGGCCTCCGAACGCGAGGCCACGCCGAGCTTCTGGTAAATGGACCGGAGCTGTGTCTTCACCGTGTTGCGTGATATGTACAGGGTGGCTGCGATCTGCAAATACGTGCTGGTCGGCAGCAGCTTCAGGATGCGCTGCTCGGCCGGGGTCAGCGGCTCGGCGATCAGCTGGCGGTACTCGGTGCTGTCCGGCTGGGCGGCCCGCACGTCGAGCGCCGCGGTGATCACCTTGTCCAGGTACGGATCGGACCGCATCCGGGCCGCGTGCTCGACCAGGTATCCGGTCACTTGGGGGGCCGTGCTGACCAGCGTGTTGACGAAGCCCTCCTGGCGGGCCCGCTGCACCGCGCCGCCCACGATGCCGTCGGCGGTGGGATCGCCGCGCTCGATGGCCGCCGCGGCCAGCAGGATCTGCCGGACCAGCCGGTCCCGGGTCGTCAGGCTGCCCAGGGCGGGCAACCGGAGGTGCTCCTGCGCGGCCTGGTGGTTGCCCGCGGCCAGCGCGATCTGGGCCAGCAGCAGGTCGCGGCGGGCGGCGGGCACCCCGGCCGTCAGTTCGGCGGCCGCCCGCGCATCACCGAGCGCCAGCCGTATCTGGGCCTCGAGCTCATCGGCCTGCGCCCGCAGCGCCGCGCTGGGCTCGGCCAGCGCCCGCCGCGCCGCGGCCACCGTGGTCAGTGCCTCCCGGATCTGCCCGCGGCCGGCCCAGATCCGGGCCCGGTCGAGCAGCGTGAGGAACTCGAAGAGGGGCCGCCTGGCCTCAGTTATCGCCACCGCCCGCTCAGCCAGCCGCTCCGCGGCACCCAGGTCCCGCCGCTCCAGCGCCAGCCCGGCCAGCACGCGCAGGTAATCCACGGCGAAGAAGTGCCGGTCGAAGCCCAGCCGCCGGGCTTCCCATTCCGCGGCCGTGGCCGCCTCAGCGGCATCGGTCAGCCGGCAGGCCAGGAACCAGGCCAGCGCCCGGGCGCTCGGCACCAGGACCAGCCGGGCCGGCTCGGGCAGCCCGGGGCGGGCCAGCGCGGCGGCGGCCTCGCGTTCCACCGCGGCGAAATCGCCCAGGCACGGGTAGACCCGCAGCAGGATCAGCGGAATCGCCATGTGCCACTCGTCGCTGACCTGAGCCTGCTGCTGGATGTCCCGGGCGTTCTGTGCCGCGGTCACCGCCTCGGTCAGCCGGCCGGCCTGCCCGTACTGGAACGCCCGCATCATCGCGACCCGGGCGGCCAGCCGCGACCCGGGCGGGATCGGTGGCTGAGCATGCTCGATCGCGTCCAGGTAGCCGCCGCCGCGGGCCAGATCACCGGACATCAGCAGATCGGCGGCCAGCCCGAGCATCCGCTCCGGGGCGTCGGCCAGCAGCCCCGGGTTGACCATGCTCATATCCAGCGGGCTCGGCGCGATGGGGTCGCGCAGGAAGTCGGGCACCACCCGGTCCTGGAGCAAAGCCAGCGCCCGGTCGGCCTGCCGGGCGGCCAGGAAATGCCGGGTGGCCCGCCGAGTGTCACCGGTCGCTTCGAACCATTCGCCGGCCCGCAGATGCATGGCCCGCTCCCGGGCCGGGCCCCGGGCCCGCAGCTCGGCCCGGAGTACCTGACGCACCAGATGGTGGTACCGGAAGATCGTCCGCTCGTCATCGAGCGGCACCAGGAACAGGTTGGCCGTGTCGATGTCGCGCAGCAGCGGGGCCGCATCCGGCCGCCCGCTGACCGCGGCGCACGAGCCCGCGGTCAGCTCGCCCAGGATGGACGTGTCCAGCAGGAACCGGGCCAGTTCGGGCGGCTGCTGGTTGAGCACCTCGGCGATGAAGTACTCCGAGATCAGGTGGCTGCGGACATCCAGCGCCCGGGCCACCCGGGCCGGGTCATCGGCGGCCCGCAGGGACAGCGCCGCCATCTGCACCGCGGCCGCCCAGCCCTCGCTGCGCTGGTGCAGCAGGGCCAGCTCAGCCGCACCCATCTCGACGCCGAAGTTGGCCAGCAGGTCACCGGTTTCGGCCAGCGACAGCGAGAGGTCGTCATCGCGCAGCTCGCACAGCTCGCCGCCCAGCCGCAGCCGGTGCAGCCGGACCGGCGGGTCGTTGCGGCTGGCCAGCACCAGCTGGGCGGCCTCGGCCGGCCACCGCTCGACCAGGTCGGTCATGTCGCCGGACACCCCGGTGGCGGCGGCGTGGAAGTCGTCCACGATGATCGCCGTGCCCGCGGGCAGCTTCATCGCGTCGTTGGCCAGCAGCGCGGTCACGTCGGCCGACATGGCGCTGTCCAGGGCCAGCAGGTCGGCGGCGTCAGCGCCAAAGTCTGGCGCCACGGCCCGGGGCGCCTCGATGAAACCGGACCAGAACCGGACCGGGTCCACGTCGGCCTTGTCGCACGACAGCCAGGAGGTCACACCGGGCGGCCTGGTCGCGGCCCAGTCGGACAACAGCACGCTTTTGCCAGACCCGGCCGAGCCCACCACCACGGTGAGGCGCTTGCCCGCCCCCGCGCTGAGCCGGTCGTGCAGCGCAGATCTGCTGACCAGCGTGCTGGGGAGCGTTGTTGGCCGGAACTTGGTTAGCGCGAAACCATGCACGCGGTGAGGTGCGATTAGCCAGATCGTTTTCGCCGGTGAAGGCGGCCTCGCCACCGAACGACCCGAGGCTCTCCCCGGCCACATACAGCTTGGGGCGGTCGCCTGGCGGGAGCTTGGCCCAGGCGCCATAAACCGCGTCGAACAGCGCGCCGCACGCCTTGTGGTGGGGTGCGCTCAGCGGGGTCGGCAGCGGGGTGGGCACGGTATCCCTTTACCGCGGCCTGGCTGTCGCCCGGATGAGCGTCGTCGCCCCGCTGTCAGCGGTGCTGAGCGCCGCGCTGCCTGCCTTGGCCGGGCTGCTGCTCGGCGAGCACCTTAAGGTGCTGGCGTGGGCAGGGATGGCGATCGCGATTCCGGCGGTGGCGCTGGTGTCCTTGCAGCCCGCCGGGCAGCAGGGTTCGCGGCGGGCCGGAATAGTGACAGGAGTCATCGCCGGTGCCGGATTCGCCCTGCTGTTCATTGCGCTCGACCGGGCCGGTACAGCAGCCGGAGCGTGGCCGTTGCTGCCCGGCCAGGCTGTCGCCGTGGTGCTCGTCTTGGCCTGGGCGGCACTGGCCCGCAACCGTCCCAGCCGGAAAGCCTGGTCGGGGCATGGCGCCTCGGGGTGGCCGCGGGAGTGCTCGGCGGCATCGCCAATCTGCTCTACCTAGCCGCCACAGGCTCCGGGCAGCTCGCCATCGTCGCCGTGGTCACGGCCCTGTACCCAGCCGTCACCATCCTGCTCGCCCGGCTAACCCTGCATGAGCGGTGGAGCCGGCTTCAGATCATCGGCCTGGCTGCCTCCGCCGTGGCCGTAGCAGCGATCAGTATCTGATGAGCCATCCGTCCAGGCACACCGGTACTGCAGTTGGCGTTCAGTTGCGTGGCTGGCCGGGTGGGGATGAGCTGCCGGGCGGGGGAGCGAGCTGGTCGGCGGTGGGGGTGGCGGCGTCGTGCAGGGGGTCTTTTTCTTCGCGCAGCAGCAGGTAGGCCAGGACGGCGAGGATGACGCCGAATATGGCCCAGGCCAGCAGCACGGTCAGGCCGCCGGTCTGTGTCATGATCCGTTTTTCCTTGCTGGTCTGAGCTGGTCCCGCTGCGATGAGATGTCAATCCGGGGCCGGTTGAAGGCTGTTACTTGGGACCAGGGCACAGCCAGGGAGTCGCGGGCGAGGCGCCGGAAGACCTGGGGGAATGGCCAGGGCCCGCGCATGTCCCCTTCCCCGTACCCCAGCCGGTGGCCGAGGCCGATGCCGCCGCATTCCAGGGCGTCGAGCTGGCAGGCCTGGGTTCCGTCCGGCCGGGTGTGTATGAGGAAATGCAGGTCGTGGACGGTCCCCACGAGCTCGCCGCCGGCATCGTAGACCTGGCAGCCGATCAACTCGACGGCTCTCACCGGGTGCTCCCGGGAATCGGCCCGATGACGTTGTCTTCCACCCAGCGGCGGAACCGGTAGGAAGCCAGGTCCTCGCGGGGCAGGAGCAGGCTGACTTCCAGCCGGTCGACGTGGTCGATCAGCTCGACGGGGACGCGGTTCGGGTAAGGGTCGGTGACGGGCCTCAGGCGGCGGCCGATGGCCTGCCACCAGGTGCCTAGCCGGCCCCCGATCCGCGGCCCGAATGCTGTGGGGCCGCACAGCAGCGCGGTCAGGGCGGGCGGCTGCCCTGGGCTAGGCTCGCTGAGTTCCAGGTCGTCAACGCGGCCCGCGGGCATCCCGCGTGAGTCGATGAGCTGGCGGTCCAGCAGCAAGTCGTTGGCGGTGAATTCCTGTTCGCTCCAGCGTGTCATGGGCCCGCTCCATTCACTGGCCGGCCTTGGTCAAGAATATCAGCGGCACGGTGACCACCGAGACCACAACCATGATCAGCAGGAAGAGCGTGCCGGCCGCGTTCGTCCAGCGCCGGTTCACCCAGCGGCCCATGTACCGGGCGTCATTGGCGACGATGAGGACCGGGAAATAGGTCAGCGGGATAGCCGCCGCGCCGAGGACCACTGCGACGATTGTCACCGTAACCGGATCAATGGTGGTCAGGATGAACGCGGTCGCGGCGATCAGGCTGGCCAGGCAGACCAGGTGGAACCGGGCGGCCTGGCTCGGCTGCTTCTCCTTGCCCCACGACCAGCCGAAGTACTGCGCGACTGAATACCCGGTCGACAGCGTGGCCTCCGTGGAGGCGGCGAAGACCGCGGCGAAAAAGGAAACGGCGACGAGGGCCAGCCCGGTTTTGCCCAGGGCGGTCTCGACGGGCAGCGCTACCTGATCCAGATGGCCAACCTGGATGCCGCGCGGCTGCAGGACCGGGACGGCCGCCGCCATGAGCGCCAGGGAAAGCAAGCCGCCCAGCGGGAATCCGACGAGCGCGTTGAGCCGCATCTCGCCCATGCTCTTGGTGGTCCATTGCTCTTCCCGGCCACCGGAGGTGAAGAAGATCACCTGGTAGGGGACCAGGCACGCGCCGAGCAGCGAGATGGCGTAGAACCACCACGTCGGTGCCGGCTGCCCGGCCGGCACGCCGGGATGGATGGCCTGATGCCACAGCGCCGGCCAGTCCGTCGGCAGGCGGAACAACGCCACCACGAAGACGATCAGCCCCAGGCCCAGCAGCCCGAACACCTGCTCCATCAGCTGGAACGGCATCCGCCACACCGTCAGCCAGGCGGCCAGCCCGGCCAGCGGCACCCAGATCAGGTAGCTGATCCCGGTGACCATCTGCATCACCAGCGATACGCCGCCGATCTCGGCGGCGAGCGTGGCCAGGTTAAGCAACGTGCACGCGACGGCGTTGACCAGTGACGCGCGGACGCCGAGCCGCTCCCGGACCAGATGGAACACCGGCCGCCTGGCCACCGCCGTCACCCGTCCCGCCATCTCCCCGAACAACACCATGCCAGCAGTGCCCAAGACCACGGCCCACGCCAGCGTCATCCCGAAACGTGCGCCGGTGATGCCGCTGGTGACGATGTTCCCGATATCAACGAAACCGCCGATGGCCGTCATGACCCCCAGCGCCAGGCTCAGCACGCTTTTCACTGAAGGGCCGCCTGCAGGCCACGGAACAATCGCAGAGCCTTGCCCACCGCCGCGAGCGTCTTGATCATCTGCTGCCGGTTGTTCTGGCGGACGGCAACACGAAGGCTGGACAAGGCACTGGTCCCCTGGGACAGGGCCTGGTCCATCCTCTGCGACAGCGCCAGCGACCGGGTATCGGGGGGCTGCCGGCTGCCGAACGTTGAGTTAACCGAATCGGCGTCGTTTTCAGCATTGGTCACGCTGTCATCGGTAAAGGCAAGCAGATTTTCCCCGCGCAAGTCGTTCTGCACCGCAAGCTCAGCGGTCGAAAGGCTGCTGATCATCGCGGTCGCGGTGCTCAGCGCGGCGTGCCGGTACGCGCCGTAATCGGGCACAGGCCCAGCACACGACCCAAGCAGCAGGCAGCCAGCCACCGCGGCTGCCAAGCACCACAGGCAACGCTCCACCGGCACCACGCCGCTCACTCTGTCACTCAGGCCCCCCCTCCGCAATGATCAAACAAGCATGCGCATCCCGGGGACGACTGGAACGGACACCAATACGACGGCGAACATTGCCATCACGACCAGGCACCCGCCACCCGGACGCGCCATGCACGCCGGTCAAGGCGGGCGACGGCGATCGCCCCACGCCAGACTCGCGCCCGGAGACGCGCCCAGGCTAGCTCAGGTGCTGTAGGTGCACCGAGGCGCTGGGACGCCCGGGCCCGGTCAGCCAGGCGGGCTGGTCAGTGCGGGGCCACTACGCGGAAGGTTTCCAGCTTGGGGTCCGCGGCGTCCGGAATGGTCATGCCTGCGGCCAGCCCGGCCCGCAGGTAGCCGACCACCGGCGCGTTGAAGATCTCCCCCGGCAAGATGGCGGGCACGCCCGGCGGGTAAGGGCTGATCATCTCGGCGGATACCCGGCCTGCCGGATCGGCGGCCTGCTCGGTGCGGGCGAAGAACGCCTCGCGCGGGCTCATCGCCTGCCGGAGGTTGAGGTCCTCAAGTGCCGGCACGGCCGGCGCGGGCCGGTCCGGCCGCGGCGGCGCGGTGGCCAGTGCCTCCAGCGCGTCGGCCAGCCGCTTGAAGGCCACATCGTTGTCTGAATAGGTGAGCGAGCAGACCACGCGGCGGGCGTCACCGAGCTGCGCCACGAGCTTGTGCTCCGATTCCAGCCACTCCCGCGCCTGGTAACCGGTGATGCCGAGGGCCGAGACGTCGATGCTGAGCTTGAGCGGGTCCCACTCGGCGACACCGTCGTGGCCGATGACCGTGTCGTCCATGACTGCCAGGCCCGGAATCCGCTGAAGGCCCTCACGCAGCCGGCCCTGCTCCAGCGCCGCGTCGAGCAGTTGCCGCCCCTCGGCGGCCATGCGCCGGCGGAAACCGTCGATCGACCCATACAGCAGCGCCGATGGGCTGGTGGTCGTGATGAGGTCCAGGCGCAGCCGCAGGTTGACCGGATCGACCAGCTTGCCACCGGCCAGCATGACCGAGGCCTGGCACAGCCCGCCGCCCGCCTTATGCAGGCTCTGCACCACGACGTCAGCGCCGGCCCGGACGGCAGGGGTGGGCATTTTCGGGTGGAATGGGAAGTGCGCGCCCCAGGCCTCGTCCACCAGCAGCGGGATCCCGCGCTGCTGACAGATTTCGGCGATGCCGCGCACGTCCGCGCCGGTGCCGTACTCCGTCGGGGTGATGATCAGTACCGAGCTGATGCCCGGTTCCCGTTCCAGCGCCGCCGCGACGTCGCCTGCCGTCGCCGGATGGGCGATCTGGCGCTCGTGGTCCCACCGCGGACGCAGCCACACCGGGTGGCGCCGGCCAAGATGAGCGACGCTACGACCGATTTGTGCACGTTGCGGTCCACCAGCATCTTGCGTCCGGGGCCGGTGACCGTGAGCACCGCCGTGTGGATCGAAATGCTGGACCCGCAGGTGGTGAAGACCGCCTGCTGTGCGCCGACCGCCTCGGCGAAAAGTGTCTCCGCGTCGGAGACGGCCTGCTTAGCCATGATCACGTCGGCCTCCAACGCGCCACGCGACAGCACACCAGCGGGGCGCTCGTCGATGCCGCGGTCGAAACGGTGGCCGGGCAGGGCAAACGTGTACTGGTCCTCGCGCCGGAACTGCTCGATGGCATCGAGGACCGGAGTGCGGTCCTGATCCATGAACCTCGCTCTACCCCAGGTTGATCGTTCCACTCGTGTCCCCGCCGGGCCAGCCGCCGTCCAGCATTGGCAGCGCTGCCCCTGTCCGCCTGGTATCGGGCTCCGTGCTAGCTGCCGCGTTTGGTGCGAAAGCCGGCGGGTACCGCCTCTGGCGCCGGAGCCCGAATTTGCAACCGGGGGAGGAAACAGCATGCCGTCTGATGCGATTGTCCTGCTGAAGGCCGATCACAAGGAGATCCGCCGCTTGTTCCGGGAGTTCCAGGCGGCGGGGGATGGAGCGGTCAAGAAGAAGGGCCGAGTCGTCGGGCAGATTATCGAACTGCTCACGATGCATACCTTCATCGAGAATGAGGTGATGTACCCCGAGGTCCGCGCCCTGGTCCCGGACCTCGAGGATGACATCCTGGAGTCCTACGAAGAACATCATGTCGCCGATGTCCTGTGCGCGGAGCTGTCCGGCATGGCAGCCGACGCGGAGCGCTTTGATGCCAAGACCATGGTGCTGATCGAGAACGTCACTCATCACATCGAGGAAGAGGAAGGGGACTGGTTCCCGAAAGTGCGGGCCGGCCTCGGCCGTAAGCGCCTTCAGGAACTTGGCGCCAGGCTCGAGCAGGCCCGGAAGAAAGCACCGAGGTCACCCGCTCAGCCTGGTGCGCTGAAGAAGGCGGTCGACGCCGTCATCTCCTGAACGGCCGATCAGCTCGGTGGCCGCCGAAACATCACGGCTCACTCTCGATTTGAAAATTCGTTGAGGGCGCCCCGTCTGCGCCTGCCGCAGCCGGGCCAGTATACGTCTCTGGCGCCGGCTGAGTTCTCGCGTATCTGTCTCGCCGTAGCCATCATCATTTCTGAGGCCGGTAGCTACGGCTACCCGTTTCGAGGCTCCAAACGCCCAGTTCCCGCTTCCCCGGGCGCGCTGGCCGCGGCTGTGACTGCGCCGTTCAGCTCGATGATGGGGGCCGTCCCAGATGAACGAAGGGGGCGCGCCCGGCGCGGACACGTTCAGGGGCTGCTGAGTGTCTGGGGGGAGAGGGCCTTAATGGTGGCGTTGCACCATTTCAGCTGGCGCAGCGTCCGGGGATGGCAGGTGGTCACCACGTCGAGGAGCTGGCTATCCCGGCAGGCTTGAGCGGCTTGGCCGAGCATTATCCAGTTGACATTGTTGCCTGAGGCCATCAGGTAGAGGCCGCGCAGGTCACGCAGGAGCACCAGGGCGGCTCCGGGCCGGTGACCAAGCGCGTTGGCGGCCATCTCCCGCATCGAGGTGAGGGGGCCGCCCTTCTCACGCTCATCTTTAATTTCCTCCAGGAAGGATCCATAAGAACTCGCTAGTGAGCTGAGGGCCTGAAGGTTCTGGTATGACCAGCGGGCGAGGTCGGTCGTTACATGCGCGACCTCGTGGTTGACGCGGTGCCGCTCCCCGATCACGAGCAGTTCTTTTCCGAGGTTTTCCTCGCCGTGGTGGAGCTGGCGGAGCACCCCTTCGATACCGGTCGTCATGGGAGGATCCCCCGCGCGCCCTCATCTTCGGCCTTGGTTTGCTCTTCCACGCTGGCGGCTGGCCCGCCGACGGTAGCTGGCACCGTGACGAAGGTGGCCGGCCCGGTACCTGCTTGCCGGACGTCGGCCGGCGCGGAGGCTGTCGTCGTCGGCGCTGGTGAGGGGCCGGCGGCCCGCTGGAGACGGCGCACGGCGGCAGCCGCGGTTTTGAAGATCGGCTGCTTGGAGAGTGGGTCCCAGGCGGTGATGGTCAGTTCGTTGGCTGCCCGGGGCGGTCCGCCGGGATCGTCCCAGTAGCCGTAGTGAAACGGCACGAAAATCACGCCGGCACGGATTCCGCTGATGCGGAGTGTGGCCTGGATGGCCGAACGCGGCGAGGAGATCTCGAGAAGGTCGCCCTCGCCGAAGCTCTCGCTTTGCGCATCGGCCGCGGACATCTCTACCCACACCTGAGGTGCGGCATCGCGGAGCTGGAATGCACGGCCGGTCTTGGTGCGGGTGTGGAAGTGGTAGAGCGTCCGGCCGGTGGTGAGCTGGTAGGGGAAGTCCTCGCTTGAGACCTCTGGGGCCGGCGCATACTCGGCGGCTTTGAACATGGCCCGGCCCTCTGGGTTCATGGCCCGGTATTCCTCTGGCTCATGGGGGGCCCCGGTGACCATGTCCTTGCCATAGGCCTCGCAGTAGCCGGGGTCAGCGAAGAACCGGCCGTCCGCGTAGAGACGTTCAGTCCCCTGCGGCGCACCGGCGTTGCATGGCCACTGAACCCCGCTCGGCCCTCTCAGCATGTCGTAGCTCATGCCAGAGTAATCGCACGGCCGTCCGGCACTGCAGCGCTTCCACGCCTCGAACGCCGACTCAGGGTCATGCCACCACACCAGCGGGCCTCCGTCCTTATCGTGAAGCTCGAGGCGCCGGGCGTAATCAAGGAAGATGTCAAGGTCTGGCCTGGCCTGGCCGGGCGGCTCGACCGCCTTTTCCGAGAGGTGCACGGTCCGGTCGGCATTGGTGAACGTCCCGGTCTTCTCACCCCAGGTGGCGGCGGGCAGAACCACGTCGGCTAGCTCTGCCGTCTCGGTCAGGAAGAGGTCCTGGACGACGACGAACAAGCGTTCCTGGCGCAGAATCGAGCGGATGCGGGCCAGTTCGGGAAGGGACACCGCGGGGTTCGTGCCGCTGATCCACAAGAAGCGGATTGAGCCCTGCTCGGCGTACCGGAAGATCTGCATCGCGTGAGTTGGCGGGCCGTAGTGGGGGATCTTGCTGGGCTCGACGTTCCAGACCCTGGCTAGTTCAGCAACGTGACCGTCGTTCGCGTAGTTACGGAATCCAGGCAAGTCACCGTTCGCCCCCGTCTCCCGGGTGTTCTGCGCGGTCGGCTGGCCGTTCATCTGCAGCACGCCACACCCGGGCCGGCCGATCATGCCTCGCAGAAGGTGGACGTTGTTGACCTGCACGGCCGCCGCGGACGCCTGGTTGGATTGGTAGACGCCCTGCAGCACAGTCGACAGCAGGCGATCCGCGTGTCCGAGGAGCTCGGCGGCCCGCTCAATGTCCCGGGCTGCAACGCCCACCAGTTCGCTAACCGCGCTGGGTGCGTACCTGGCGACGGTTGCCTCGAGGTCGGGGAAACCCACCGTGTGCGCAGCGATGTATTCCTCGTTGACCCACCCCTTGGAAATCAGCTGATGCAACAGGGAATTGAGCAGCGCCACGTTCGTGCCGAGCCGCGGTGCCAGGTGGACCGCAGCCTCCCGGGCCACAGGCGTCAGCCGCGGGTTGACCACGAGCAGCCGGGGCCGACTGGCTCCGGCCAGGCGGTCCAGCATACGCATCCACAGCACCGTCTGGGTTTCGGCCACATTATGGCCATACAGCGCGATGACATCGGCGTGGTCAACATCGGTATAGGAAGCAGGCTGGCCGTCGCAGGCGAAGGTTTCCTTCAGCGCCTCGTCAGCGGTCGCCGTGCACATCCGGGTATTTCCGTCGAGGTGGTTGGTACCCAGACCGCCCCGGGCGATCGTGCTCAGCGTGTAATACTCCTCCAGGAACAACTGCCCGGTCGTGTAGAAGCCGATCGAACCAGGACCACGCTCGCCGAGCAGCCTTCTGGTCCGGTCAACGATCAGCGACATCGCCTCATCCCAGCCCGACTCGGCGAGTCGGCCATCCCGCCGGACCAGCGGCACCGTCAGCCGGTCCG
The DNA here is from genome assembly GCA_963834705.1 of uncultured Actinomycetes bacterium. Taxonomy (GTDB): domain Bacteria; phylum Actinomycetota; class Actinomycetes; order Streptosporangiales; family Streptosporangiaceae; genus RYN-230. The sequence goes on along the minus strand of CAWICV010000006.1, from coordinate 17,458 downwards.
GTGACGCGTTGGCCTGCCACCCGAACAAGTCCTTCGGGCCAAGCCGTCCTTTATTTACCCGATCAGCGGGACGCCCGCGGACCCCAACGATCGCGCCGTCCTTGACGGCGATGTCCATAGCGTCGCCGTTCGAGTGCAATAGCGAAGCGGACTGCACCCACCGGTCAACCATGCCGTCGGTGACGCCGTCGCTCAGGTATTTGTCGAGGCGATACGGCCAGTCACCTCCCGCCGGGAAAGGCGTGCGCGCCCCCCAGGGCTCCGCGATGCGATCGACATGCCGGGTCCGGGCCAACATTCCTCCAAGTAGATCGCGGCGCGGGCCGCTCCTTGTCAACGCGACCCATCGGAATTACCGCTATGCCATCTGCCGGTCGAAGCGGTCGAGATTGCCCAGTACTCGGACGCGTGGCCAGCGAGGCGACCGGATGCCCGGCAGTAGGGCGCCTCAGGGCCGGCTGGTCGTGGCCGCGCTGCTGGGGAGTCCAGGCCGACGTCGAAGCGTTCGTGATAGTGCTGCTGAGCCTGCTGGATCAGGGTATCGCTCAAGGTGGCTAGGGGCCTGGGGCAGGCGACGAGGGGCTCGTGGTCAGGTCCCATCCCGGCTACCTGCCCGGTCAGGATCCACGCGTACTTGCCGGCGTCGCTGGCGGCCACGTGCGCGTACTTGCAGACCTGGCGGGCCAGCCAGTCGGCGACCGGCCGGGTCCACCACTCCGGCGGGCTCAGCGGGACGACCGACAGGCCGGGCAGTTCCAGGCCGCTTTCATAGTCCCGGCTGGTCTGGCCCATATCCGCCTTAGGGCCACGCGAATGGCGCAGGTAGATCTCAGCGTGGGCCGCGACGACATCCGCGAGTTGCTCCAGGTTACGAACGATCATCAGGTCTGCTCACGGGCCGCCAGGAGTTTTCGCCGGTCTGTCCTCGTCCCCGGTAGCGTCGGGGCCCGGCAGGCCCGGGAACTGCGGGGCCGCAGCTTCTCCCGTCGCCGTGTCGTCGCGGCGCGGTACCTGCTGGGCAGGATCGAAGGACACATCGGCCTCCGTCTTGCGCCCGCCTACCCCGAGTGCGGCCAGGAGTCTGTCCGTCCATTTAGCCATAGCCTGGCTGCCTACCCTCCTGCCGTGGTGCAAACCCTGGAGCCGTGCCCACCCGCCGGCCGGGTCACCGTTTAGCCGGCCCGCCGGACGGGGAGCACGCCCCTCCGGGCAGCCAGCGGGGAACTCCGGGGACGCTCAGGTTGCGACGGTCATGGCCGCGCCCTTCGTCCCGCGGCGGTGAACCGCCAGGCTCACGATGGTGGCTGTGGTACTGCACCTGACATCCGCCTGCATCGCTCCAAAACCCTGTGCAGGCCGTGAGCTATGGTTTGGCCTACTGACCCTCTTGAGGCAAGATCGCGGACTGTGCCGATGCGACTCCTGTACTCCACCATCGTCCGGGTCTGTGGCTTGGTATTCCTCCTGGGCCGAGGCCAGGCGTCGAAGGACGCCGAAATCCTGGTACTCCGCCATGAGGTCGCGGTCCTGCGCCGCCAGATCACCGGCGAGCCTGAACTTGGCAGGCCGGGCTAGCTTGTGCACAAGGGCCGCCCGGGAGAGGCTCTCCGTCCGACGCCGTCAGACCGGACGAATTGGGCAATTCGTGCTGGGCATCACGGGCCGACAGCGCCATCGCGGAATTCGCGCCGTTTGGCCGGACTGAGAGCGCAACTTGGATAAGCGCCACCGTTAGCAACGTGCAATCTCTGCGGGCCGTCCGCGCTGCACGCTACCAGTTCAATCCGCCCCGGTATCTACCTGCAGCGATGGGGCCGTCCGTGGGCGTCTGTGAATTCGCCTGCCTACGGCGCCGCCGACACGGACATATGACGGACAGGGGCGACATCAGACCGTCGGCTTAGCCTACGTTGGTTCGAACCCAACACCTGCCACCAGGCGAATCAGCAGTTCAGGGACGCTACGGCGTCCCTGATTCGTTTCCGGGCCATGGAGCCAGATGCCACCAGGAGCCGTTGTCTGCCGCTGGTCGTGGGATATACGCGGGATGGCTATCATCCATCGCAGCAGTCCATGCCCCCTTCTTTACCCGGGATCTGGTTTCGCCACCAACTGCAGCGGAAGATCAGGCAGCATCGGTGCCCGGCAGCCTGGGCACCCTCTGCCCTCAGGAGGCATCGATGACAGAACCGGTGGCCGGTCAGCACGGCGAGCAGACAAGCAGGCGGCGACTTCTCCAGCTGGGTGGTCTCACCGGCGGGCTGGTCGCGGCAGCGCCCCTGCTGACGGCCGCATCCAGTGCATCAGCGGCAACGCTGGCGGGGGCAGACCGCATCGCCGGCAGTTCGGGTGCTGGCCTCCCCGTCACTGAGATCGAGTCGATCATCCGGGCCAAGGGCACCGTCTCCAACGGCGTGCTGAACATCGAGATCGACCGGGACGACATCCCGAACGTGCGCAAGGACGGCGTGCCGATCAAGCCCGCATTCGAGATCAACGGCAACCTGTGCTTCCAGGCGCTGCGTGACGGGTCGGTGATGTTCAACGGGGACCTGTGCTTCAAACCGGAGGAGCTGAATCCGGCCATCGACCAGATGATCTCCCACGGACTGACCTTCCAGGCCATGCACCAGCACCTGTTCGGCCTGCAGCCGATGGTCTGGTTCATGCACATGCGCGGACACGGCAGCGCCCGGGCTCTGGCCAGGGCGTGCGCCGCAATCCTCTCGGTGACCTCCACGCCGCTGCCGCAGGCGCCCCCCCAGCATCCGACCACCCCGCTTGACGTCAAGCGCCTGTCGAAGATCATCGGCGCGCCGGGCACCGTCGGCGCCTCGGGGGTCGTCGGGTTTGAGATTCCGCGGCGCAACCCGATCACCCTCGGCGGCGTCCGGATCAGCCCCTTCCTGAACGTCTACACTCCGGTCGACTTCCAGCCGCTCGGCGGCGACCAGGCCGTCGCAGTCCCCGATTTCGGGCAGGAAGCACACGAGGTCAACCGGCTGGCGTTGACGATGCGCGCGCAGGGCTGGGAGATCAACTGCCTGTACAACCAGGAAACCGCCGAGCAGCCTCAGCTGTACTTCTCACACGACTTCAAGGTGGGCAACGCCTATCAGCTCGCCCGTGAGATCCGGCGAGGACTCGAACAACTCAACGTCGCGCTCCAGTAACCCCGACGCCGCGGATGGCATGCAAGAGGTCAGGAGTTCGAATCTCCTTAGCTCCACAAGAAGTCCCTGGTGAAGGGCTGATTCTAAGCCCTCCAGATGCCCCGCAAGATCAGTTGACCGTCATCTGACCGTCGATATGGGCGGTGGCAGTTGGCACCAGTTGGCACGGAACGGTTCTTGATGGCCCGGCTAGCGTGATCCGGGCGTGGGTGCGTTGAACGTGCTGGTGATCGCGATGCTGTGGCCGAGACCGTGACCCTGACCCTCGTACGTGGTCAACGCTGGGCCGTGCGGCGGGCTGGCTGCCAGCCGGGTCGGGGGACGGCGGCTAGCAGTTGCTGGGTGTAGTCGTTGGCGGGGGAGTGCAGGATCTCGTCGGTTGGGCCGGATTCCACGATCCGGCCCTGGTGCATGACGACTGTGTTGTCAGTGACCTGCTGCACTACCGCGAGGTCGTGCGAGACGAACAGGTAGGCCACGCCGAGCTGAGTCCGCAGGTCGGCGAGCAGGTTGAGGATCTGGCCCTGGACAGACACGTCAAGGGCGGAGACTGCCTCGTCCAGGATGAGCACCTGGGGGTCGCAGGCCAGGGCGCGGGCGATGGCGACCCGCTGCCGCTGGCCGCCGGACAGCGACCGGGGGCGTAGGTCCTGGTGCCGGTCGTCTAGCCCGACCTGGTGGAGCAGCTGAAGCGCCCGGTCCCGGCGGCCGGTCTTGTTAGCTGGTGCGTGCAGCCGCAGCGCTTCCTCAAGACAGGCCCGGACGGTCTGCCTTGGATCGAGCGAGGAGTAGGGGTCCTGAAAGACCATCTGCACTTGACGGCCGCGAGCACGCCGGGCCGCGCCACGGGGTGGGCGGGCGGAGAGCTCGGTTCCGGCGATAACGATCGTGCCACCGGTCGGGCGCTCCAGGCGGGCGATGATCCTGGCCACGGTGGTCTTCCCGGAGCCGGATTCGCCGACGATGCCGAGCGACCCGGACGGCGGCAGGTCGAAGGAGACGTCATCGACCGCGACCAGGTCTTCGGTGCGCCGTGAGTCCTCGGCCCGGACCTTGAAGACCTTCCGCAGGCCGCTCACCCGGAGCACGGACTGGTTACTCATGGGCGGCCGCCTGCTGCGTGAAGGAGATCTGGCCATTGAGTTCTTCCGCCCGGTGGCAGGCGACGAGTTGCGCGTCCACAGTGCGCAGGTGTGGGCGTTCGGTAAGGCAAACCTCGGTCGCATACGGGCAGCGGGCAGCAAACACGCAGCCTGGCCCGGCTTCGAAGGCGGAGACGGGACGCCCGGGGATGACCTGGATGCGGGACCGGTTGCCGATCTCCGGGCGGGACCGCAGCAGCCCGATGGTGTAGGGGTGCAGCGCGGTGCGGTGCACGCTGGCTGAGGAGCTGATCTCCACGATCATGCCCGCGTACATCACGGCCATCCGGTCGGTGACCGCCGCGGCCAGGTCGAGATCATGGGTGATGAACAGCATGGCCAGGCCGCGTTCGGCGCGCGCCTCGCCGATGATCGCCATCACCTCGGACTGGGTGGTGACGTCCAGGGCGGTGGTCGGCTCGTCCGCCAGGAGCAGCCGGGGGCTGGTGGCCAGCGCGGCCGCGATCATGATCCGCTGCAGCAGCCCGCCGGACAGCTGGTGCGGGTATTGCCGGAGCCGTCGGCCGCCGTCGGGGATGCCGACCTGGGCGAGCAGGTCCAGGGCACGTTCCCGGGCGGCCGCGGGCTTGACCCCCTGCGCCAGCATGGCTTCGAGCAGGAAGTCGCCGTTCGTCCGGACCGGGTTGATGTGCGCGCGTGGGTCCTGGTAGATCATGGCGATCTGGGTGGCCCGCAGGTCCCGCAGCGCCGCCCGGCCCATGGTCAGCACGGACTGCCCGGCGAAGTCGATGGAGCCGGTGGTCACTGAGCGCGGTGGCAGCAGCCGCATGATGGCCCGCGCCGTCATGGATTTGCCGGACCCGGATTCGCCGACCAGGCCGACCGCTTCGCCGGGTGCGATGCCGAACGTGGCGTCGTGGATGACCGTGCGGAGCTGCCCATGGACCGGGATATCCACGCGCAGCTGGCTGATCTCGAGCAGGCTCTCGGTCATCCGGCCTCTTCCGCGCGGGCCGCGAACCGCTCACCCAGCAGGTTCACCAGCACGACTACGAAGACGATGAGCAGGCCCGCGGACAGCGATTCGAGCGGATAGCCGTTGAGCAGCGAGGACTGGCCATCGGAGACCATGATCCCCCACTCCGGGGTAGGCGGCTGTACGCCCAGGCCCAGGTAGGAGATCGCGGCCAGGTCCACCAGCGCGGCCCCGAAGGCGAGCGTGGCCTGCGCCCGGATCAGCGGCATGACGTTGGGCAGCAGGTGCCGCACGCAGATCGCCCATCCCGAGTAGCCGACGAGCTGGCAGGACTCGATGTAGGCCAGATGGCGCTCACGCAGCGCGACCGAGCGCAGCACCCGGGCGATGTAGGGGGTATAGGCGAGTGACAGGGCCAGGACGGGGGCGGTCAGTCCGGTGCCGAGCACCGCGACGGCGATGATCGCCACCAGCAGCCCGGGAATCGCGAACAGCAGATCCAGGATCCGGCCGACGATCACGTCGTACCAGCCACCGAGCCAGACCGCGCTGATGGCCAGCGTGACGCCTGCCGTCGTGGCCAGCGCGATGATGAGGGCCGGGCCGAGCAGGCTGAGCCGTGCGCCATAGATGAGCCGGGAGAGGATGTCCCGGCCGAGCGCGTCAGTGCCCAGCAGGTGCGCGGCCGAGGGAGGCGCGTTCGCGATCAGGATGTTGCCCTGGTCAGGCGGGTAGGGCGCGATCAGCGGGGCCAGTACCGCGGCGAGGACCAGCAGGATGAGAACGGCGCCGATGCCGAGCAGCGCCGGATCGAGCCGGCGGGACCGCGAGCGGGCCGGGGGCTCCACCGTGATCAGGGGAGTGGCGGCCAGGTTCATGACTGCGCCCGGTTCATGACTGCGTCCGGGCCCGGATGCGGGGGTCCAGCGCCAGGTGCGCCAGGTCGGACAGGGTCGTGGCCAGGACGAACGCGGCCACGAAGATCAGGCTGATCGCGAGCACCACGTTGTAGTCCTTGGCCGAGACCGACTGGACCAGCAGTGAGCCGATGCCGCCGATCCCGAACGCCGTCTCCACCACGATCGATCCGGCGATGAGCCCGGCAACGGTCAGGCCGGACACGGTGACGATCGGCAGCGACGCGTTGCGTAGCACATGGCGGCGCAACACCAGTGCCGACGGCAGGCCGCGCCCGCGTGCCGTGGCCACGTGCTCACGGCCCTGTTGCTCGCGGACGCTGGCCCGGCTTATCTGGGCCACGTACGCGGCCCAGGACAGCGCCAACGCGAACGCGGGCAGGGTGAGGTGCCAGAGCTGGCTGGCGAACCCGGTGCCGGTGCCGACGGCCGGGAACCAGCCGAGCCTGAGCGCGAATATCTCGACCAGGACCAGCGCCGCGACGAAGGTGGGCACCGCGATGCCGATGCCTGCCAGCACCGTGACCACCACGTTCGCCCGGGGGAGCAGCGAGGGCAGCAGGCCCAGGCCAAGGCCCAGGATGAAGATGATCACCGACGCGTAGGCCACGAGTTCCAGGGTGACCGGGAGCCGCGGTGCGAGCAGCGAGCCGACGCTCTGGTGGAACTGCAGGGAGATGCCGAAATTGCCGTGCACCGCGCCGGTGAGCCAGGACCAGTAGCGCTCCAGGAAGGGCCGGTCGAGCCCGTACTCGCGACGGATCTGGGCGATGAGCTTGGGGGTGGCCCGGGGCCCGGCCAGCATGGTCGCCGGGTCACCCGGCGCCAGCGCCAGGGCGCCGTAGATGATCAGGCTGGCCACCAGAAGCGTGCCCAGGGCCGTGCCGCAGATCCGGAGGACCGATCGCACCGGCAGCGTCCTACTTCGATGAGCCCACGGTCGCCAGCGACGGCTCGTAGATGTAGGCGAAGGAGACCGGCGCACCGGTGATGGCCTTGTTCATGAACACCACCTCATGCAGGCTCAGCATGGGAATGATGACGTGCGCTGGCTCCCACAGTGCCTGGGCCGAGGTGATCAGCTGCGCCCGCTTGGCGTTGTCGAACGTCTGCTGGGCCTGCGTCACGTCCTTGGTCACCGTAGCGTTGCTGTAGTGCGTCCAGTTAAAGATCGAGGTGGGGAACACGATCAGGCCGAGGTAGTCCAGCGGGTCAGCGACGTCCAGGTACCCCTTGGTCAGGATCAGCCCGAGCCCTTTGCGCGCCGACGGCACGTAGAACGCGTTGGAGAACTGGAGCGGCTGCAGCTGCTTGATGCTGATCTTCAGGCCGATGGTCGCGGCCTCCTCCTGGATCAGCGTGGCGGTGTCGATCTCGGTCTGGTCACCGGCCAGGATGCCGAGCGTGATCGGCTGGGACGCCTGGGGGTCACCGGCGATCATCTTCTTGGCCGCGGCCGTGTTCGCCGTGGTCGCCTTGGGCAGCGCGTTGTAGGCCGCCTGGTAGGTGCCGAGCGCGGTCGGGTCCCAGGCCGGGGGCGGAATCAGCGCATAGTTCGCCGTGGCCGCGTTGTGGTACACGACGCGGGCCATGGCCGACCGGTTGAGCACCATGCTCAGCGCCGCCCTGACCTTAGCATCCGGGCCGGGCGAGTTCGGGGCCAGTTCGTAGATGGCTAGGCTCTTGCCCTGGTAGACGGTGCCGGACGGATCCGCTTCCAGCGCGGGCAGTTCGGAGATTGGCGCCTCGAACGCGCCCTGCACGGAACCGGACTTCAGCGCCGAGACCAGGCTGGCGGTGTCGGTGATGAAGTCGAGCGTGACGGTCTTGGCCCGTGGCTCCAGGGCCTTGTTCCAGTAGTGCGGGTTGGCCTTCAGTGTGATGCTCTGGCCGGGTGACCACTTAACCAGCTCGAACGGCCCGGAGCACATGACCCCGCCCTGGGCGGTCCCGTAGGCGCTGCCCTTGGCCTTGGTGAACTGCTCTTCCGAGACGTCACCGGCGACGGTGGACATCTCCTTGATGAACAGCTCGTCCGGGCGGCTGAACTGGACCAAGACCGTGTGCGGCCCGGTCGCGGTGATCGACTTGACGTTGGTGAAGAAGCCGCCGTTCACCGGGCTGTTCTTCGGGTTCATATTGCGCAGCAGGCTGTAGGCCACATCCTGGGCGGTCAGCGGGTGCCCATCCCAGAATGTCACGCCGGAGCGGATCGTGAACGTCAGCGACATGTGGCCGGGCCCGTAACGCCACGACGTGGCCAAGTTCGGGCTGTAGGAGAAGTTCGGGTTCAGCCGGAGCAGCGAGTCGCACAGGTTCGAGATCACCATGTCCGGGCTGTAGTCGCCGGCCTTGACGTAGTCCAGCGTGGTCGGCTCGCCCGCAGGAAGGTCCCAGGTCAGGCTGCTCAGGTCGCCCTTGGCCGGCGGGCTGGTCGCGACCAGCTTGGCGGCGGTGGCGCCGGATGATCCGGTGGACTGGGCGGATGTCCCGCCGCTCGAGCACGCGGCGGCGGTCACGGCCAGGGCGAGCACGGTCAATGGCAGCGCGGCGCGGCGGCTCAGCGACCTGCGCACTCTGCGGGGGATTCCGGGATCGCTCATCGGGGCACTCCCCTTGTCTGGCCAGCGGACCGGCCGGGACACTGTCAGGATGGCCGCCTGTGGTGACCTGATTCGAGGACTGTGGCACGTCACCGAGTTGTTAGTCAAGCACGACTAAGTAACGGAAGAGACTCGGGATTCATGGCCGGTAGAGCGGGTGAACTGGGTGAAGCCGTCAGTGCCCGGTCGGCCCAAACGATGCGAGCTGGTCCAGCAGCCTGGCGGTGACGGTAGTAACGGAGCGGTGGCGGTCCGCCGGGTAGGACAGCTCGAGCAGGGTGGAGTGGGCGAAGGCCAGGCACAGCACGGTGTACGCGACGGTCCCGCACTCGACCGCGGGCGCGTGCGGGTAGTCCGCGCGCAGGGCCTGCGCCAGCGTGCCCTCCATGGCCAGGTAGCTCTCCCGCAGATAGCCGCGGACCTTCTCGTCACGTGCGGCCGCCCAGGTCAGTGCGTTGATGGCCGCGTTGTCTTCGCCCGGCTCCCACTCTTCGCCGAACAGGAACTGGACCAGGGCCAGGCCGCGCTTGCCCGGGTCGGTATCGCTGGCGATCTCCTGCATCCGCTTGACATAGTGGGACGTCAGCCGCTGCTGGAACTGTTCCAGCAGCTGCTCGCGGTTACCGAGATAGTGCCGGATGTGCCCGCGGCTGAACCCGGACGCCTCGGCGACCCGCTCCAGGGTCGTGCCCTCCAGGCCGTACTCCCCGACGCAGCGGGTCACGGCGTCCAGGATCTGCTCGCGCCGCACGGCTGCCATACTTGGCCGGCCCATGACCAGTCGTCTCCTGACCCACTCCACGTCGGCGGATTGTGGCGTGAGGATACCGCGAGAGCCGTTGTTCGTCACTCTTGACAATCTATTGACGTGACTGTCAGGCTCCGGGCCATGACCGAGGACTTCGAGCGGATCACCGAGGAGCCGGTACCGAACACGGCGACCCAGCACATGGTGCGGATGCGCGACGGGGTACGGCTCGCCACCGATGTCTACCTGCCAGCCGGTGACGCTCCGGTGGAGGCTGTCCTGGTCCGGCTGCCGTACGACAAGAACAGCAGGTACGTGTTCTTCAAGTGGGTGTCGGACATCTTCACCCGGCGCGGCTACGCCATGGTCGTGCAGGACGTCCGGGGCAAGTTCCGGTCCGAAGGCGAGACGCTCGGCTTCGCCGGCGAGGTAAACGACGGCTACGACACGATCGACTGGATCATCGCCCAGCCGTGGTCGAACGGGATCGTCGGGATGTTCGGCGACTCGTATTACGGATTCACCCAGTGGGCGGCGGTCAGCAGCGGGCACCGGGCCCTCCGCGCGATCGTGCCCCGGGTCACCACCACGAACCTGCTGGGCCCGCCGCACGTGGACGGTCCGGTGCGGGACGTGCCGTGGCTGGTGCACCCGGACTACGTCTCGCACTACTGGGTGGACAAACACATTTACTGGCGCCCGCTGAACTGGAACCTGCGCCCGCTGACCGAGGTGTTCGAGGACCAGTTCCGCGCTATCGGCCGCCGGTCGGCTGCCTACGACGCGTCGGTGCCACATCCAGTGCCGCTGCCCATCTACACCGAGGGCCACCCGTTCGACGGCCGGCCGATTCCGGTGCTGCACTCGGTGGGCTGGTTCGACAACCTGTCGATCGTCTCGATGCGGGACTACATGACGCTGTCACGCAAGCCCGGCTGGGCTCCGCTGCAGTACCTCACCGCCGATTCAGTCGACCATGAGAACTACCATCTGCGCCACGCGCCGATCGCAGAGCAGGACGACCACGGAGTTGACGACGAGGCGCTGAGCCGGATGCTGACCTACTACACGCAGCCGGCGCTGGACTTCTTCGACGTGTTTCTCAAGGGGATCCGGGACGCCAGCACGCTGCCCCAGGTGTCCTGGCACCTCGGCCACGAGGATTACCACGAAGCGCCGTCGTGGCCGCCACCCGGCGCCCACGAGCAGTACCTGTACCTGGCCGGCCTGGCCACCGCGGCGACCTCCGGCGGCCAGCTCACCGAGCACGGCCCGGCCGCAGAGCAGGCCGCCGAGTGGGAGTACGACCCGGAGGATCTGGTCGCCTCCAGCGTGCCGAACTCGTTCGCGTTCCTGCATGAGTTCCCGGACGAGGCGGCCACCGCGCAGCGGCCGGACGTGCTCAGCTTCGCGTCCGCGCCAGCGACCTCGCCGGTCGATCTCGCCGGGCCGGTCGATCTGCTGCTCACCGTGACCTCGACCGCGCCATCGACGTACCTGTTCGCCAAGCTGCTGGACGAGGCGCCCGACGGGACGGCCCGGATGATCGTCCGCGGCCAGGGTGAGCTGACCGAGGTCTCCGGCGCCAGCCAGGCGCGGATCGAGATGGGCCACACCGGATACCGGCTGCGCCCCGGGCACCGGTTCCGGCTGAACATCACCAGCAGTGATTTCCCGGAGTACATGCGCCATCCCGGCATCGCCGAGAACCCGTGGCTGGCCACCGAAACCAAGCCCTGTACGCAGCGGCTGATCACCCGGGCGGATGCGCCGGCCTCGCTGCGGCTGACTGTGCTCGATCAGGAGTGACCGTGAGCCCGGGATATGTGCTCGTCAACGCGGACGTGCACACCATGGACCCGGCGCGGCCGCGCGTTTCGGCCGTGGCCATGGCGGGCGGCCGGATCACCGGTACCGCCGGCAGCGATGAGCTGAGGGCGGCCCACCCGGATGCACAGGTCGTGGATCTGGGCGGCCGGGTGGTCATCCCCGGGTTCGTGGACGCGCATTGCCATTTCGAGCTGACCACGACCCACCTGTCGTACGCGGTGCCGCTGCACGCCCCGCCGCACTCCTCCTTGCAGGAGATCTGCCATACGCTGCGGGACCACGCGGCGGCCACACCCGGCTCCGGGTGGATCGTCGGCCGGGCCAACTTCGGCCTGCACCAGTTCGTCGCCGAGCAGCGGCCGCTCACCCGCCAGGACCTGGACGAGGCGGTTCCCGGCCGGCCCGTCGTCGTCTACTCCGGGATGCATGTCACCACGCTGAACACCGCCGGGCTGCGCGCCGCCGGATTCCTGGACGGGGCAGCACCGCCGATGGGCGCTCTGCTCGACCTGGACACCGGGCGGGGCACCGAGCTGTGGAGCTGCCTGCCCCAGCCCGAGTTCGGCATCGACGCGGTAGCGGCGGCCATGTCCGGGCTCGGCACCTCGATGTTCACCGCCCGCGGCGTGACCACGATCAACGACATCGTGCACTCAGCCGAAGGCGTCCGCGCGTATCAGCAGCTGCGCCGCGAAGGCACCCTGCCGGCCCGGATCGACCTGCGGTTCCACAGTCCGCGCCAGCTCACCTCCGCGGACCTGGCCGTGACCGGGCTGGAATCCGGTTTCGGCGACAGCTGGCTGCGGCTGGGCGGGATCAAGCTGTTCGTCGACGGCGCCGGGCACGATCTGGCGCACCAGACGCTGGTCGACCTCAAATGGCACCAGGAAGATCTGGACGCCGAGGTGGTGGCCGCGCACCGGGCCGGGCTCCAGCTGATGATGCACGTCCAGTCGGCCGTGGCGGTGGACATGGCCCTGCTCGCGCTGGAGCGGGCACTGACGCGGTACCCGCGGGCCGATCACCGGCATCGGCTGGAGCACGCCGGTGATCTGCCGGTGGACGACGAGCGGCTGAGCCGGATGAGCGCGCTGGGGGTGGTGCCGGTGGCCACCCCACAGTTCATCTACAGCTACGGGGACGCCCAGCCGGAGGCCAGCCAGCCGCCGCTGCGGTCCCTGCATGAGCGCGGCTTCCGGGTGCCCGGCAACAGCGACAGCACCGGGAGCCAGCCGGAGGCGGCTAACCCCTTCCACAGCATCTGGTGCGCGCTGACCCGCCGCACCAGGCTGGGCCGCGAACTTCTTCCAGATGAACGCCTCAGCCTGGAGGCGGCGCTGCGGATGTTCACGGCCGACGCTGCCTGGGCGTGTCACCTGGACGATCGCGGCGTGCTCGCCCCCGCGAAACTCGCCGACCTGGTCGTGCTCGGGACCGATCCCGGGCAGATCCCGGTGGATGACCTGCCGGGCGTGGCCGTTGACCAGGTCTGGATCGGCGGCGAGATCCGCCATGACCTGGAGCACCGGTGAGCCCGGGCCCGGACGCCACGGCGCCCAGCCCGGTACCGGACACGGCCATGCAGTACATGGTCGCGATGCGGGACGGCGTGCGCCTGGCCACCGACGTGTACCTGCCAGCAGCGGGTTCCCCGGTGCCCGCGGTACTGGTGCGGCTGCCCTATGACAAGAACAGCCGCTATGTGTTCATGGCGCAGGTGGCCAGGCGGCTGACGGCGCGTGGCTATGCCCTCGTCGTCCAGGACGTCCGCGGCAAGTACCGGTCGGAGGGGGAGCCGCTCGGGCCGGTCAGCGAGGTCCGTGACGGCTACGACACCGTCGACTGGGTCAGTCGCCAGGTGTGGTGCACCGGACGGGTCGGCACGTTCGGCGACTCCTATTACGGCTTCACCCAGTGGGCCGCCCTGAGCGCCCAGCACCCGGCCCTGCGGGCCATGGTGCCCCGGGTCACCAGCACCGACATTTCCCAGTTCAAGCACGTCTGGCACGGCACCGTCGTGGATGTGCCATGGCTGCGGTTCGTCGGTTATATCGTCAGCTGCTGGACCGGCCGTTACGTCCACGAGAAGGAGCCCGACTGGGATCAGGTGCCGCTGACCGAGGTGTTCGAGGCCTACTTCCGGGATGTTGGTGAGCGCTCCCTCTGGTACGACCTGATGGTGCCGCGCACGATCCCGGTACCGGTCTACGGCGAGGGGCACCCGCACGAGGCGCGGCCGGTGCCGACCCTGCATTGTGTGGGGTGGTTCGACAATGTCGCGACGTTCTCGATGCGGGACTACATGACGCTCGCCTCGTCGCCGTCCGCGGGCCCTTACCAGTACCTGTACGCGGACTCGCACGACCACGAGAATTACCATCTGGCCAACGTGCCGATCCAGCCGTCCGATGACCACGACACCAACGACGAGGCGCTGGAGAAGATGCTCGACGGGTACATCGACCCGGCGATCGACTTCTTCGATGTCTTTCTCCGGGAGGTCGCCGGCGCCGCGGCGCCGCCCCGGGTCCGCTGGCACCTCGGCCACGCCGGGTACCGGGAATCCCCGGCTTGGCCGCCGCCGGGGAGCCAGATCCTGACGCTGTACCTGACGGACCTCGCCGCGGCTGCGGAATCCGCCGGGGTTCTGTCGGCCAGCCAACCATCCGCGGCCGAGACGTGCGAATGGGACTATGACCCCCGGAACCTGGTCAAGTCCACGGCCGAGAACACGTTCGCGTTTCTCTTCGAGTACCCAGACGAGTCGGCCAGGGCGCGGCATCCGAACGTACTGGCGTTCGAGAGCAAAGTCCTGGAGCAGCCGCTCGACCTGGCCGGGCCGGTGGATCTGTTCGTGCGGGTAGCCTCATCGGCGCCCAGCACCGACATCTATGCCAAGCTGTGCGACCGTGCGCCGGACGGATCGATCCACCAGATCGTCCGGGGCCAGGGGGTGCTCACCGAACCCGGGCCCGGGAGCCTCGCCCGAATTGAGCTGGGCCACACCGGTTACCGGCTCCGGCCCGGGCACCGGCTCTACCTGCAGGTCGCAAGCAGCGACTACCCGGAGTTCCCGCCGAACTCCGGGACAACGGAAAACCGGTGGACCGCGGCGACGCGGGCAGGCAGCCGGCAGGTGCTGCATACCGATGCGGCCCTAACCAGTCATCTCGTCCTCACCGTCGTCCGCCGCCGGTTCGAGGAAGACGGCATCTTGGACGCTGCCGAGATCATCGAAGCGCGGGCCCGCGTCTTCACCCCCATCGACCCGCGTTGACGCGGGGCGCGCCCGGCAGGAAGGGAAGCGGACACAGGTGACGGCCAGGCTCGCCGGTTCATGGATCGGCTACCACGCCCGGGTCAGCCCGGGCCGGACGGCCATGCACGATCTGGCGGGCGGCCAGCGGCTCAGCTACGCCGAACTCGATAGCCGCATCGCCCGGGCGGGGACGGTACTGGCTGGCGCGTTTGGCGTCCGGCCCGGCGACCGGGTCGCCATGCTGTCGCGGAACTGCGCGCAGGCGTTCGAGGTGATGTACGCGTGCGCCCGCCTCGGCGCGATCTTCGTCCCGCTCAACGTGCGGCTCTCCGACGCCGAACTGGATGCGCTGGCCAGCGACGCCACGCCGGTGCTGCTGGTGGGCGAGCATGAGCTACTCGGCCGGGACCTCGCCGCTGGCCTGCCCCGGATGTCGTGGGAGCAGGACTACGAGCTGGCGCTCGCGTCCGGCGAGCCAGCCCGCGCGGTGCTGACCGACCCCGATGACCCGTGGGTGATCATCTACACCTCCGGCACGACCGGGCGGCCCAAGGGCGTCCTCATCACGCACGCGGGCTCCGACGCCACGATGCTGGCCGGGGTGATGAGCGCTGAGGTGACCCGGGATTCGGTGTGCCTCACCGCGCTGCCTGTCTGGCACGTGGCCGGGCTTAACCTGTTCGCGAACCCCACCCTGTTCGCCGGCGGCACCGTGCTCATCATGCGTGCCTTCGACCCCGGTCTCGCGCTTGACCTGCTCACCCGGGAGGCCGAGCCGGTCACGCACTTCTGCGGCGTCCCGGCCAACTACCAGTTCGTGCAAGCACTGCCCCAGTTCGCAGAAGCTGCATTCCCCCGCTTGGTCGCGGCCGTCGGCGGATCTCCTGTCCCTGCGGTCCTCATCGAAGACTGGGGGCGGCGCGGCGTGACACTGCGCACCATCTACGGGATCAGCGAGGCCGGGGCGGTCGTGACGATGACCCCGCCCGGCGAGGCCACCACCGAACCGGGTGACGTCGGCATGCCGGTGTGGCATCTGCAGTGCCGCGTGGCCATCGACGGCCAGGTCTGCCCTCCCGGTGAGGCAGGTGAACTGCAGGTCGCAGGCGCGAGCGTCACCCCCGGATACTGGGGCCGCCCGGAGGAAACCGCAAAGGCGGTCAGCGGCGGCTGGCTGCACACCGGCGACGTGGCCACCATCTCCGCCGACGGCCGGGTCAGGATCATCGACCGGATCAAGGACATGTACATCAGCGGCGGCGAGAACGTCTATCCCGCGGAAATCGAAGACGTGCTCTACCAGCATCCGGCCGTGGCCGAGGCCGCGGTCGTGGGTGTACCTGACCAGCGATGGGGAGAGACCGGGGCCGCCTGGCTGGTACTCACCGCGGGCACACAGGCCGTCGCCGAGGATCTTCGTGCCTGGGCTCGCACCCGCCTCGCCACGTTCAAAGTCCCACGTGATTTCCACATCGTCGACGCCCTGCCCCGCAACGCCACTGGCAAGATCCTCAAAGGCGAGTTGCGCCGCTACGACACACCAGGGACAGGAATCCCTGAAGCCTGGTAAGTGGCGGGTAAGATCCGTGTTCGAGCATCAATGTCAGCCATTTAGCGGCCAGCCACTTGACCGCGGTCTGACCGTCGATGCGTGCGTCCCAGGGCGGTGCATCGAGTCGCACAGGCTGTCCCTGGCTGGCAGGTCGCGGCAATGAACGCCAGCGTTCCCCTGGCATGCAAGAGTCAGGAGTTCGAATCTCCTTAGCTCCACAAGAAGTCCCTGGTAGGGGGTGATTCTAAGTCCTCCAGATGCCTCGCAAGATCGTTTGACCGTCATCTGACCGTCGATATGGGCGGTGGTAGGTGGCAGCAGTTGGCACGGAACGGCTTCTGTCGGCAGTCCAGGGCGGCACATGCGTGAGTTCGTTGAACGTGTCTCAGTGGCCGGGGACCCGTGCGGGTCCAGTGGTTGTTCCGGCGGAGCCTCGCGGATGTCAGACTGGGTGACGGCGGGAGGTGAGATCATGAGCACCGCACTGGTGGAGCACACCGGGCCGTGGACACCTGATGATGTCGAGGCGCTGCCGGACGCTGGTGATCATGCCCGTTTCGAGGTCTACGAAGGTGGCGTACTTGTCGTGAGCCCGGCGCCGGGCGTGGGCCATCAGCGGGCGTCCTACCGGCTGCACCGCGCTCTCGCCCAGGCGGCCATCGCCGCCGGCGCCGATGCTGAGGTGCTTGAAGCGGTGAACGTCGCCCTGCCCGGCGGGAAACTCCTGGTTCTCGACGTCGTGGTCGTGGCCGCTGAAGCAGTCGGTGAGACGACTACCAGGGTGCCCTGTGAGGCCGTGCTAGCCGTGGTTGAGATTGTCTCCCCGTCCACGATGTCGATAGACCGGGCTGTCAAACCGGTTCTGTACGCGGAAGCCGGAATTCCTGTCTACTGGCGGGTGGAGCTGCAGGGCACGCCAAAGATCGTTGCTTGCTCCCTTAGCCGCGGCCGGTATGTCACCCGTACCACGCTTGACGCAGGCACCCTGGGGCGCATTACCCGGCCCTTCCCGGTCGAACTAGATCCAGCTGACCTCATCCGCCGCGCCACGTGAATCGGGGCGGGCCGAGCCCGATCCGCCCATTGCTGATCTGGCGTCCCGGCCACCTCCAGGGCACTCATGCCGCAACGAGCCCAGAGTCGGAAGTGGGCTACGGCAATACCTTCAGTGATATAGGTGGTCAGGGAGAACGCACGCCGAGGAAGTCCCGGCCGCCGTCGTGCTCAAATCGCGCGGCTGACGCGGCTTACTGGGAACGCGCTTCGGATGACGATTGTTAGGCTGCGTGCACGACCC
>CAWICV010000005.1:0-234200 GCA_963834705.1 uncultured Actinomycetes bacterium | reverse complement strand
CAATGCCACTTAGCTTAAGTTGATCATGCTGCGATGACTGTCGTCACGGGATTCGCGAGTAGGACGGCGACGGGGCCGGGGTGGCGGATTCCGGTGTCGCCTGGCCGCTTCACCCGATAGGAGTTATGGCGGGCTCGCTTGATCATGCGGGGGTAGGAGCGGTTGCGCCGGGCGGGGCTGAGGTGACGCGGGCTGGTGATGTCGGCCATGATCGCCGCCAGGATGCGTTCCCGGTGGTCAGGGGGGAAAGGCCGCCGGGCTGGAGCCCTGGCGGCGGATGATCCGGACGGTGCGCAAGAATCTCACCCGGTCGGGGTCAATGTCGGCCTCGGTGGCGGCCCGGCAGATCAGGGCGCTGATCGCGTGGTGGGCGAGCAGGTAACCGTAGATCTCCTGGCGGACCATGTCCGGGCTCCTGGACCGCAGGATCCGGCCCGGGCCGCGCAGGTGAGTCTTGATCTGGTCGTTCCCGGTCTCGTGCTCCCACCGCTGGTGATAAGCCTCGGCCAGCGCCTGCGCGGGCGCTTCCGCCGGGTCGGTGATCGTAGTGACCAGGGCGATCAGCTCGTCCCTGCCGTCACCGTCCCGGCCAGGCACGGAGTATTCCACGACCCGCACGGCCACGGCCTTGCCGCCGTCCAGGTCCTCGCCAGCACGGGCGGCCGCAGTCAGGATCGCCCTGGCCTTGTCATGCAGGCCGGGCCGGAACAGCACCGAGGAGTACGACCCGTCCGGCAGCAGTTCCAGGACCGGCAGCAGCAGGTCGGCTTTCACCCGCCACAGCAGCGCGCCGCCGGCCGCGGCGGCGGTGTTCCAGCCATCGAAGGAATAGAAACCGCGGTCGGCGATCAGCAGCCAGTCCTCCTCCAGTCGGCCATACAACCGCCGGGCCAGGGCCTGCTCGCCGCTGCCCTTGCCGCCGATCGCACCGATCTCCGCGTCCACCACGGCGTGGGAGGCACACTCGCTGACGGTGACCACCCGGACTTTCGGGAATGCGGCCCGGTCCGTCCCGCCGCCCGCATAACCGAACGCCTCCGCGTTCGCAGGGCTGTCCGGGGCATCCCACTCAAACCCGTCAACAGCCATCATCCGCCAGCCGCCGAGGAACGCCCCGCGCGTCAACTGGTCCGCCACCGGGACCGCGACCTGCGAGAACAGCTCCCGCAGCGGCTCAGCCCCGAGCCGCTGGCGAGCCTGGGTGATCCCGCCGGAGGTCGGCACGCTCCACAAATCACCCCAGCATCCCCACGCACTGAGAGTCCCGGCCAGCCGGGTCGCGACCTCCTCATAGTCATCGTCTGCGAACAGGGCCATCGCCATCGCGAAATAGACCATCACGTGCGGCGGCAGCTTCCCGTCCGACCGCCGGGCCCGCCTGCCCGTCATCGCCACCGCGTCATCGACCGCATCCCGCGCCACCGACGCAGCCAGCACCCCGATCGAGATCTGGTCCGTCAGACGACCACCACCAGCCACCACGCCATTGTGTGCCATGAGACGTGATCATGACGGCCACCAGGCCCACCACCGGCCCCGACACGCCCCAAGATCAACTTAAGCTAAGTGGCATTGACCCTAGACCCGATGACCGCTCACAAGGGATTCGCGGCTACGAGGAACACGGCAGAGGAGGATGCCCGGCCCAGGTCGGGTTACTGCACCTCACCTGTGCAAGGATTACTCACCATGAGCTGGACCGTTTACATCCCCGCCGCCATAACCGGAGTGGTCGGACTCGCAGGGATCGGTGGATCCATTTGGTCGGCAAGAATTGCAACCAAGGCATCGACAACAAACCTTATCCAGAGTATCGGTGCGGAAGGTGAACGCACCCGCGAGGCCGAGAAGCGCCGTCTGTACGCAGCGAATCTCGCAGCTTTTAGTGAGATGGTATCCGCGCTCGCGGAATATGCAACTAGCCAACATTCATCAAGCAGCAGCAGCGCCGATGATAAGAAAGCAGCATTTTTGCGCTTTAGTCATGGCCATGAGCAAATGAATAGGTCTCTTGAAGAGTTGATGCTCATTGCACCAAGAGATGTAGGCGTACAAGCTGTAGACCTATCGAACTTCATTGGGAACTACATCCGGACGGCGAGTGCTAGCGACCTTCCGGATGTAAAGACAGCAGGACTACTCCGCACCAGGCTCATCCGAGCGATGCGCGACGATCTCGGTGAACCCAACTGGTGATCTGAATGCCGCTGCGTGCCACACGCGCCATGCATCCAGCCGCACACTTGTCCTGTTCAGGGTACACGGCTCCCAATCTTCCAAGCTGGACTGTCCTGGATGCTGCCGGAGTGGCTCCGGATCTGCGCTTCAGCGGCACCCTTAGCCTGTCACCGTCCAGTGAAAGTCAACCATGCCGCCAGATATGCGGGCGTCCTCAGGAAGAACACGTATGTATCGGGTGCCAGGTATGAAGTCTGCCCGAGGCTTGAACCAGGCTACACCATTCTCGTTAGTCGGGAGAAGATAGCTCCTTCCCTGTACCTGGCCTTCGCTATTTTTGTGGCCGATGAAGAATGTTAATAGTGCACCTGAGATCGGATTTGAATTCTCATCGATGGCTTGCACGATGAACGGCTCGCATTGCTGCGAGACAGGAACCACCTGACCATTACCTGAAATGATTTTCAGATGACCACCCATACTTAGGCACCCCTCTCCGCATGCCCCCGGCGCCGTTGCCGCTGCAAGATATGCATTAGAACTGAGTGTCTCACAGAATGCTTGCGCAGAGCCACGTGCCTAACCGCCAGATACGATCTTGGAATCAGGTGACGGCAGCGCCGAGGATGAGCACGAGGTCGAGGCCGAGGACGTGGGCTGCCCTGGCGGGCGACTAGGCCCCGCCACCGGAGCCGCCTCTTAATCTGCGGATCCCGCGCCGAGCGTGCAGCCGAGACCCCGGACACAGACGTACACCAGCAGACCGTCACACCTTGCGCGGTCACGGGTGTCCATCACGCGAGCTGGGCACCTCCACAATCTTGTAAACCTGAGGTCAAGCGAGTTATCCACCTCGCGGGATATGCGCGGGATGATCTTGGGATGAGCTACCCGGTAGGCAAGCAAACGACGCAGGTCACAGCCCTGTGGCACGGCTTCCATTAGCGATCTTGAAAACCGCCATCACGCGACAGCAGCGGTGACAGCGACAGCAGCCTCCATCTAACCAACTTGACCCACGCTGGCCAGCGACTGGCTCAGCGCCGGGGCCACGCGACCCACCCCGGCCGGAGCTGATAAGGAAGAGGTCTGCAGGCTTAGCTGGCGGATCATGTTCAGGTGCTTCTCTTCGAGTTGCACGATGTGGATGCCCATAGTCCGGCTGTCGGAGATGACGAACGCGAACATGTGTCCTGCGCGATCCCCTAGGGCGATCAATGCTCCGGCGAACGGTTCCCCATCGCGCACTCGACGCATCACTTTGAAGTTCGGTTGCTCACGTGCCCGCTGCCACCGCAAGAACCCGCTGATTGTCATCCTCTCGATCTTGAGCAGATCTCCCACTCTGACGTGGACATCATCTGCTGAAACGTCGAGCGTGTGAGTGTGCGGCCATTCCGCAGTGAACGAGAGGCCGGATGCATGGAATTCAGGGAGGGTGCGATACATCGTTTGGGCGGGCTCAAGGGGGTAGAGCACCTCCGTGGAGCGTTGAAGTATCTCGTCTTTGTATTGACCGAAGGTCTTGTATCGAGTGTGGGCGGCACCTGTCGAATCGAGAATTGGGTCTGTATCTTTGATAGTGAAGTCGCCTTGCGCCGACGGAGCGATTATGCTCACATTTGCTTTGAACCAGACAAGAAGTGAAAGTCTGATGGGCATGGCATCCTCCGGCAATCCCTTAAGGCCAAATCGGGGAAAGTCGAATTCAATTGGGGTCGTCCAGTCTTCTAGCGTATACAGGTCAATCCCGTGATGTTCCGCCTTGCGTTTGGCTGAGTCGCTGAACCCCGAGCTTGACACTATCGCGCGATGAGTTACTGACGACATGTCGTTGAGTTTTCCGCACAGTTGCTCAACGACAGTGACATCGAGAGGCGCTTTCTCATCCTTGACTTCGAACGCCTTGAACGCCCAGCCTCCGGTCTCATCACGAACGGTGACGGTCACATCAACGTCCCGCTTCTTGCCCGATGCATCGTCGAAAACCAAGTCTCCAAGTTCTACCTGAACCGCGTCCGGGTTCGTGCGTTGGCAACATAGCCCGACGACATATTGAACCAGCATGTGGGTCAGCATGTCCCTATGATATCCGGATACGCTGCCATAGCTCCGCGTTCCAAGCAGCGTCATCCCATTTATCCGGCAGGAAAGAAGGGTTGGTCGCTACGTTAACGAGCCTGGCCGGTACTGGCGCTGTGGCGGTGGCGCTTCCTCGCCTCGTTCTCCCGCTTCATTGGGGACCCCGGCTCGTGCCCGCCACGTGCCCTTAAGGAGGGCCACCCACGGCGATTCACGGTCATTCACGGAGCAACAGACAGCGCTCCTGGCCTGCGCGACCGCAGGTCCGCTGGCTACGGCCACCTCCTTTGCTAGCAGGGGATCCGTCCTCCTCGCTGCACGATTGTCCGGGCCGAGTCCTCCGAGTAAAGGCCAAGCCGCTGCACGGTCGCTTGCGCGAGCCTGGACACGGCGGTCACGGCCAAGGGCGGGCAGCTATGAGGAGGGACGAGGAAGGACCAGCGCACGGGCAGCCGGGACCATCCAGCTCCTGAGCATGATCACCGTTCAATTAGCGTGCAATTAGCCCTGTTAAACTAGGGGGCAGTCACGGGTACTGGTGGTGCCCGGTCCTGGCTGGTCACCGGTCCCAGCTGCGGGGATCGATCTGGATTCCCAAATCGATAGTGCAAACTCATTAGAGAACTTATCTGGAGTCGACGTTCTTTAGGGTCGCCCAGCGAATTCGACGAGAAGACTCCGTGCCGTTTCGTGATCCAGCCCGACCAGCGGGCCCAGAGTGCTGGCCAACTCGACGAGGTCGCGGCCGGGTGACGCCTGGCGGTATAGGTCACGGAGCCGTTCTCTCCTGCGGAGGCCGTCGAGTTGGGCTGGGATGACCGAGGCGGCGCGCTGGTCCGCTGGCGGCGTGAACTGCGCGTAGAACCTGAGCGTGGTGGAGCCTTCGGCATGACCGAGGCGCCCGGCAACGGTGTTCAAGTCCGTGCCTGCCGTGAGGAGCTGGGTAGCGGAGTAGTGCCGCAGTTCCTTCAGCGAGCTACTAATGCCGCCCCGGCGAGCGTAGCGGCGGTACCGGTGAGTCATGGTGTCGGGATTCCATGGCGTCCGCCCCGCCGGGTCGGGGGAGAACGCGTAGGCGTCATCCGGCACGGTCACGCCATTGCGGGCGGCCTCGGCACGGCGGCGCTGGAACCGCTCGCGGAACAGCTCACAAGTCAGCAGGTCGAGCGACAGTAGGCGCCCATCGCCAGCCTTGGGTGATTTCTCAATGCGAGTGCCCTGCTTGACGATGTAGTTGGCGGACACCCGGACTCGCTGATGGGTGAAATCGAACCGGTTCTCGCGCAAGGCGGTGACCTCGCCGCGGCGGGCTCCGGTGGTGAACGCGGTCCACAGGTAGAGACCGAACTCCTCGTCTTCGGCCCACGCGAGGTTTAGCAGCCGAGCGGCCTGTTCTGGGCTGGGCGGATCAGGTTCGCGCTTGCGCGGGTGCGGCGGCCGGGCGTTCTTGGCCACATTGCGGTCGGTCCACTCGTAGCGGACGGCCAGGTCCAAGGCGGCGGAGATGATCGAGTGAATCCGCAAGATCGTTGCAGGGCTCATCGGCTTGCACACGTGCAAGGGGCACCGGCTGTCGCACGTGTGGGGCCGGTTGGTGCGGTGATCCCGAAGTGGCCCGCACCGCTGGTCGCAGGCGTGCACGCCTGCGGTGCGGTGCTCGGTCTTCGGGAGCCTGCCGCAAAGCCGTGAGCACTTCTTCAGCGCCGTGTACAGGCTGTCGAGGGAGTCGGCGCCGAGCTTTCGAACCTTTACATCCCCGAGCACCGGCCCGATGGTGCGGCGGATGTAGCCCTGATGCGCCTCTTTGGTTGACAGCTCCAGATCGGTGACTTCCAGGTACTTGTCGAGGGCCTGGCTCAGCGTCGCGGCCCGATTGGGGAACCGGCCGCCGTCAGCCTCATTCAGCAGGCGCCCGAGCGCCGCGGCAGCCGCCGCCTCATCCGGGCAGGTCTCCCGCAGGCGCCGCGGCCGACCGGTGACTGGGTCGGTTCCGGCGTAGACGTGCACGCGGAACGAGCCGCTCGGCAGCTGCTCGATGTGGCCGCGGACGGTGTTGGCCATGGCGGAACGATAACCCGAACCGCCGTCCTTCGTTCCACGACCCGTTCCACGACATCGAACGGATCGTTCGAAATACTTCTCTGAGCTGGAGCCGCCTATCGGAATCGAACCGATGACCTACGCATTACGAGTGCGTCGCTCTGACCGACTGAGCTAAGGCGGCACGCTGCCTCGCGGCAGCCAGACGAGTCTACCGGTCGCGCGGCCCGCGCTGGGCGCCCTCCCAGGCCCGGGGGCTCATCGGCAAATCGTGCCGCTGCGGGGTACGGCCAGCGAGATCAGGTACCTGTTCACCACGTTGTCCACGCACGAGCTGCCCATCATGTAGGCGGTGTGGCCGTTGCCGCCCCAGCCGAGCAGCACGCCGGAAGCCAGGTCCCGGGACAGCGCCTGCGCCCACCGGTACGGCGTGGCCGGGTCACGCAGGGTGCCCACGACGAGGATGGGCGGCGCACCGGCCGCCAGCACCGCATGGCCCCCGGATCCGCGCAGCGCCGCGGGCAGCGGGTACGACGGCACCGGCCAGTATGCGCAGGCCAGGCTGCCCCACATGATGGCCTGGCCAAATACCGGCGCGGCCCGCCCGGCGGCGGCCGCGGCCGACCGCCAGCTGGGCACAGATCTGGGCCACGGCCGGTCCAGGCAGTCCACCGCGGTCTCTGCTGTACTGACCGGATGAGGACCGCTCGAACAGCGCGTTGGCCAGCGCCACCAGCACGGTCCCGTTACCGCCGAACGCGGCCGCCAGGCCCGAACGCAGCGTCCCCCAGTACGCCTGGTTGTACAGCGCGGTGGCGATCCCGTTGAGCAGCATGGCCCCGTTGGCCGGCTGGTTGTCCAGTTCGTTGGCCAGCGGATGCGCCGTGGCCCGGGCCAGCAGCGACTGGAGCCGGGCCAGCCCGGCGGCCACACCTGTCTGCCTCAGCGGGCACCCAGCAGCAGCGTCGCAGTTGGCGATGAACGCGCGCAGCGCCACCTCGAACCCCTGCGCCTGCACCGCGTTCATGCTCAGCCCGCTGCTGGCCGGGTCGATCGCGCCGTCCAGCACCAGCGCGCGGACGTGGCTGGGGAACAGCCGCGCGTACCAGGTGCCCAGGTAGGTGCCGTAGGACTTGCCCAGGTAAGTGAGCTTGGCCTGGCCCAGCGCGGCGCGCAGCACGTCCATGTCCCGGGCCGCGTTCCGGGTGCCGACGTACCTCAGCAGCGCGCCGGAGTTCTGTTCGCAGCCCCGCGCGAACAGCCTGGATTCCGCCACGATCGGGCCGTCCTGGGCCGCCGACGTGGGTGTGTCATCGGTGGCGAAGTAGGTGTCCAGCTGCGGGCCGGTCAGGCAGTGCACGGCCGGCTCGCTGCCGCCGGCCCCGCGCGGGTCGAAGCCAACCGTGTCGAACCGGGCCCGCACGGCCGCCGCAATCGCGGATCGTGCCCGCCGGGCGTAGGCCACCCCGGATCCCCCCGGACCGCATTACCACACCACCTATTCGTTCTGCCGGATTGCGGCAGTTCGATGACTGGTAGCGAGAACGGCGCCAGCCTCGAGTAGTCGAAAGGAACCAGCAGCCGCGCGCAGCGGAACACCTTGTCGCAGGCCACCCACCGGAGCCGCTGCTTGTAATAGCCGGCCAGCGTGGCCGGCGCGGGGCCGGCCGGACCGGGGACAGCGCTGCCGTGGCCGCCCGGGCGGGCTGGGCGCGCGGTGGCACTGGTGCCGCACACGGCGGCGAGGGCCGCGCACAGGATGGCGGCCAGCGTCCGGCCCAGCCTCACCCGCCGGCCTGCTCCCCGTACTTCGCTTCGTAAGCCTGCCGTGATCCGCAGACGCTCGCTTTCGGGCAGGCGCACTTCCGGCCATCCCTGGTCAGTTTCACCACGACCTTGTCGCCCGGCACGCTGTGCCCGGTCACCACGCCGGGCCCTTCCGGGGTGTCCACCGATTCGCCGATGGCCGGGGCTTCCTTGCGGAAGTCCTGATACAGCGGGTGCTCATACTTGAGGCAGCACATCAGCCGCCCGCACGCACCGGCGATCCGCAGCGGGTTGACCGGCAGGTCCTGGTCCTTGGCCATCCGCACCGAGACCGGCTCGAAGTCCTTCAGGAACGTGGCGCAGCACAGGTCCCGCCCGCACGGCCCGATGCCGCCCTGCAGCCGGGCCTCGTCGCGCGGGCCGATCTGCCGCAACTCGACCCGGCCGCGCAGCCGGGCGGCCAGGTCGCGGACCAGCGCGCGGAAATCCACCCGGCCCGGCGCGCTGAAGTACACCGTGAACACGATGGGCGAATCCACGTAGTCCACGCCGATGACCTTCATCGGCAGGCCGTGCTCGCGGACCAGCCGCCGCGCCGCCACCCGGGCCTCCGCCCGCCGGGACCGGTTGACCTCATCCCGGCTGAGCTGCTCGTCGGTGGCCAGCCCGGCGCACACCGGCAGGCCGCCCACCTCGTCATCCACCCACTGCGGCGCCCACATGCACTCGGCCACCTCGGGGCCGGCGTCCGTGGGCACGAGCACCTTGTCACCCACCGCGGGCGTGTACGGGCCGGGGTCCAGGTAGTAGAGCCGCCCGTAGCGCTCGAAGCTGACGGCCATCATCATGCCCATCGCCCCAGGTTACGGTGAGATCACAGCGATTGCTCCGTTCCCCCTCCCCATATCTCTACATAACGCCAGTACCTACCTCGTGGCCTGCACTGACCGCGCGGCGTTGCCCGCGGGTGGTCACCAGGCCTGATCCGCCTCGCGGCCGTTGCCCGGGGGCAGCGGGACCAGCCGCCCCGTCGTGGACCCAGCCATCGAACCCGGGGCCGCTGAGCAGCAGATGCTGGCCGGTGGCGTCCTGGCCAAGCGCGATGAAGTCCGGGGCCAGGCCGGTGTCCGTGGTATCGGTGAGCCGGCGCTGGTAGAGCACCGCCAGCACCTGGCCCATGCTGCCTCGCGCGACCGAGATGCGGTCCACGGACAGATACCGGCGGACCTGGCCGTGGCCCGGGACGTGGCCGTGCAGTACCACCGCGGTGACCGGACAGCCGTCCGGGCTGATCTGGGCCTGGACGATCTCGGGAAGCGGAGTCGGCCGCGGCCCGGGCCAAGGACCTGGGCATCATCAACATCGCCAACTCCGGGCCGCAGGTGCTGGCTCCGGCCATCGCCGCGCCGCTGGTCAGCCAGCTCGGCGGCTACCCAACCTTGTACCTGACGGTGGCAGGGGTCACCGCGGCGGGCTCGGCGTTCGTCTGAAAGGTCCGGTCGGTTCCCTGACACCGGTGCCCTGACGGCCGGGAGCGCGGCAATCCGGCTGGCCGGGTACTGGCGTTAAATAGCTGAGGGGTTGGCGCGGAGCACGGCGGCCAGCACGGTGCGGTGCGTGGCTGCGGCCTCGGCGTGCCGCTGCTGGCCTTCCCGGGTCAGCGTGACGTAGATGCCGCGCCGGTCCTCGCCGCACAGGCACCGCTCGACCAGGCCGTGCTTCTCCAGCCGGTCGATCAGCCGGGACAGCGCGCTCTGGCTCAGGTGCACGGCACCGGCCAGTTCCTGGGCCCGGAAGTTGCGCTCCGGGTGCTCGGCCAGCCGGTCCAGCACCTCGAACTCGCTTACCCCAAGGCCGTGCCGCTTGCCCAGGTCATGTTCGAGCGCGGCCCACGCCGTCGCGTAACTGGCGGCCAGATCTCGCCACGCGGCCACCACCGGATCGCTGGCCTGCCCGGCCCCGGCGCCGCCGGCCGCCGCACCTGCGCGTGGATCCGGGCAGTCCGCCAGACGGGCCGGTACGGCCCGGACCTGGCCGGACTCTGTCACGCTCACGGGCGCAGCATATCGCGTCGCTTAGTTAGATGCAACTACATTAATTGTAATTGCATCTAGTGCGCATGCATGCATAGTCTCTGGAGCCATGGAGTCATCAAGCCCTAGGGCTACCTCTGACACTGTGTCTTCCGGCACGGGGGCTTCCCGCCGCCTCCCGTCCGTCCCGCCCTCGGCCGCCCCGGCCCACGCTGCCGTCACCCAGGGCTGGAGTCCCCGCTTGTGGGCCATCCTGATCGTGCTCTGCGGCGCGCTGTTTCTCGACGCGCTCGACGTGTCGATGGTCGGCGTGGCGCTGCCGGACATCCGGGCTTCGCTGGGTCTGACCACGTCCTCACTGCAGTGGGTGGTGAGCGGCTACGTGCTCGGCTACGGCGGCCTGCTGCTGCTCGGCGGCCGGGCCGCCGATCTGCTCGGCCGGCGCCGGGTGTTTCTGGCCGCGCTGGCCCTGTTCGCGGTGGCCTCGCTGTTCGGCGGGCTGGTCAGCAGCCCGGCGCTGCTGATCGGCGCCCGCTTCGTCAAGGGCATCGCGGCCGCGTTCACCGCCCCCGCCGGGCTGTCCCTGCTCACCACCACGTTCCACGAAGGCCCGATGCGCAACCGGGCGATCAGCATCTACTCGGCGTTCGGCGCCAGCGGCTTCTCCCTCGGCCTGGTGCTGTCCGGTCTGCTCACCGAGGTGAGCTGGCGGTGGACGCTGCTGGTGCCCGCGCCGGTGGCGCTGCTCACCCTGATCGCCGCGGTCAAGGTCGTGCCGCGCGGCGAGCGGACCGTCCGCGGCGGCCGCCGGTTCGATATCCCGGGTGCCGTCACGGTGACCGGCGCGATGCTGCTGCTCGTCTACACCGTGGTGTCGGCGCAGCAGGCCGGCTGGGCGTCGGCCCGGACCATCGGCTCGTTCGCGGCCGTCGCCGCGCTGCTGGCCGGGTTCGTGGCCATCGAGCGGCGCAGCGCCGATCCGCTGGTGCCGCTGGGCATCTTCCGGTCCGGCGCCCTCACCCGGGCCAACATCGGCGCCATGACGCTGTTCGGCTCGTACGTCTCGTTCCAGTTCCTGGTCACCCAGTACCTGCAGAGCCTGGCCGGCTGGAGCGCGCTGTCCACCGCGCTGGCCTTCCTGCCCGCGGGTGTGGTCGTGGCCGTGCTGTCCACCCGGATGAGCGCGATCATCGGCCGGTTCGGTACTGCCCGGGTCGCCGTGCTCGCCTTCGCCTGCCTGGTGGCCGGGTATGCGATCTTCCTCCGGGTCGGGGTTAGCCCCGATTACCCGGCCGTGATCCTGCCCGCGGTGGTGCTCATCGGGCTCGCGTTCGGCCTCGGCTTCTCCG
Source organism: uncultured Actinomycetes bacterium (assembly GCA_963834705.1). Classification (GTDB taxonomy): domain Bacteria; phylum Actinomycetota; class Actinomycetes; order Streptosporangiales; family Streptosporangiaceae; genus RYN-230. Next base: position 222,751 of record CAWICV010000005.1, on the reverse strand, counting down.
CGCTCAGCCTGGCCGCCACGGCGGGCATCCCCGACCGGGAGCAGGGCCTGGCGGCCAGCCTGTTCCAGACGTCCTTCCAGGTCGGTGGCGCGATCGTGCTGGCCGTCGTGACCGCGGTGGTGGACGCGGGCGGGGCCAGCCGGATCACCTCAGCGCAGGCCACCTTGAGCGCCTACAAGCCGGCGCTGGCCGTGATTACCGCGGTATCCGCGTTCGGCGCGCTGACCGCGCTCAGCGGCCTGCTGTCCACCCGCCGCGGTGTGATGGTCAAGGGTGTGGCGGTCACGGAAGCGCCGGTCCGCGTCCCGCCGCTGGACGCGGAGCCGGTCGTGGACGCGGAGCCGGCCACGGAGCCGGTCCCCGCCCTGGCCGACGACTGCGCCGACGCGTAAGCGCCCGCATCTGCCCAGCGCGGTGAGTTTGCGGTCACCGGTGACAATGCCATTTAGCTTATTTTGATCATGGTGCGGTGTTGCCGGGGTTTCCGGGTGAGGAGCCTGATGGCTGGCGGGCCGTCGTATCTGGTTCCGGTGTGGCTGGAGTGTTTGACGCGGTAGTTGTTGTGGCGGATGCGCTTGATGACCCGGGGGTAGGTCCGGTGCCGGCGGCGGGGGTTGAGGTTTTTCTTTAAGGTGATGTCGGCCATGACCTGGGCCAGGATGCGCTGAGCGTGCTCAGGGGGAAAAGGCCGGGTCGGTGACCCGGCGGCGCACGATGCGGACAGTGCGCCGGAACTTGACCCGGCCGGGGCCGACGCCGGCGGCGGTGGCCGCCGCGCAGGTCAGGGCGCTGATCGCGTAGTGGGTCAGCAGGTAGCCGTAGATCTCCTGCCGGACCAGGTCCGGAGATCCCGAGCGCAGCACCCGGCCGGGCCCACGCAGGTAGGTTTTCAGCTGCTGGTTGCCTATCTCGTGCTCCCACCGCTGGTGATAGGCCTGGGCCAGGACCGCTGCGGCGCCCTGGGCCGGGCTGATGATGGTGGTGATCAGCGTCACTGTCTCGTTCTTGCCGTTCCCGGCCCGGTCCGGGATCTCGTATTCGATCACCCGGACGTACCGGGCCAGCGCCGGGTCCAGGTCCTGCCCACGGCGCGCCGCGCCGATCACCGGCTGCCGGGCCGATTCCCGGTTCAGCGCCGGCACGATCAGCACCGACCGGTAGGACCCGTCGGGCAGCACTTCCAGCACCGGCAGCCGGGTCCACGGCGACTTGACCCGCCACAGCAGCGCCGCCCCGGTATCAGCGGCGGCGCACCAGTCCTTCCAGTTGTAAAAGTTCCGGTCGGCCAGCAGCAGCCAGTCCTCCTCCAGGAGCGGGTACAACTGGCGGGCCAGCACCTGCTCCCCACTGCCCTTGCCCATGGTGCCGCCGATCGCCGCGGCCACCACCGCGTGCGAGGCGCACTCGCTGACCGTCACCACCCGCGCCTTCGGGAACGCCGGCTCCCGGCCGGTGCTGGCGCCGTGGAATCCGAACGCCGCCGCGTTCTCCGCGGTGGCCGGGACATCCCACTCGAACCCGTCGACCGCCATCAGCCGCCACGGACCCAGGAACGCCCCGGCCGTGTCCTCCTCCGCGACCGGCACCGCCACCTGCGCGAACAACTCCCGCATCGGCTCAGCGCCCAGCCGCTGCCGGGCCTGGGTGACCCCACCCGGCGTCGGGACCTCCCACGACTGATCCCAGCAGCCCCAGCCCGCCAGCGTCCCGGTCAGCCGGGCAGCGACCTCCTCGTAATCCTCATCAGCGAACAAAGCCAGCGCCATCACGAAATACACCATCACATGCGGTGGCAGCTTCCCCCCGGCCCGCCGCGCACCCCGGCCCGTCTGCTCCACCGCATCATCGACCGCATCCCGCGGCACCCGGGACGCCAGCACGCCCAGGGACACCCAGTCAGTCAGACGACCGCCACCCACCACGCCATCATCAGCCATGAGCCGCGAGCATGCCGGCCAGCAGCCACAACACCCAGCACTGACACGCCAGGAAGACCAAGATCAAAATAAGCTAAATGGCATTGTCACCGGTGACCGCAAACTCACCGCGGTAACGGATTTGCGGGGCTGGCTCGCGGCGACGCCGAACGGGCCAGCGGCTAGCTGGCGAAGAGGGTGAGGGTCATCTCTTCGACGGCCAGCAGGGGAGCCACGTTGAGTTCCAGGCGTTCCCGGCAGGTCATGATGGCCTCGATCCGGCGCACGGTGGACTCCGGGCTGCTGCCCGCGGCCAGCTGGCGCAATTCGTCCTCGTAGCCCGCACTGGCCAGGTCCAGATCGGCCCCGGCGCCGATCTGCAGCACCAGCACATCGCGGTAGAACGCGGCCAGGTCGAGCAGCGCGCGGTCCAGCGCGTCCCGCTTCAGCCGGGTGGCCCGGGACTTCTGCCGGGCCTCCAGGTCGGACAGCGCCCCGGCCGCGCCGCGGACGGCTTTGGCCACACCCTTGCCGGTGGATCCTTCGCCGAACGCCTTGCGCAGCGCGGCCTTCTCCGGCTCGTTGAGTTCCTCGGTAATGGCGGCGGCTTCCTGCTCGGCCGCCTTGACCAGGCCAGCCGCCGCGGTCAGCGCGGTCCCCAGGCTGACCACCCTGGTTGGCACCCGCAGCACCTCAGCCCGGCGCGCAGCCGCGTCCGGGTCGGTGGCCAGCCGCTTGGCCCGGCCGATGTGGCCCTGCGCCGCCCGGGCGGCAGTGAGCGCGCGAGCCGGGTCCACGCCATCCCGGCGGGTCAGCACCTCGGCCACCGCGGCGGCGGGTGGGGTGCGCAGGGTGACCAGCCGGCACCGGGACCGGATCGTGGTGACGAGTTCTTCCGCGGACGGGGCGCAGAGCAGCCACACCGTGCGCGGCGACGGTTCCTCGATCGCCTTCAGCAGAGCGTTCGCGGCCTGCTCGGTGGCCCGGTCGGCATCCTCGAACAGCACCACCTGCCAGCGCCCGCCGGACGGCGCACCGGCTGCGCGGAGCACCAGGCCCCGGGTCTGCTTCACTCCGTAGGACAGGCCGTCCGGCCGGACCAGCATCAGATCCGGGTGGGTGCCCGCCTGTACCTGATGGCAGCTCGGGCAGTGCCCGCAGCCCTGGTCCGGGCAGAGCAGCGCGGCGGCGAGCGCGCGGGCGGCCACCGACCGGCCAGACCCGGGCGGCCCGGTGAACAGCCAGGCGTGGGTCATGCCCAGCGCGGGCTCGCCACGGAGCAGGCTGGCCGCGGCCGCGGCGGCCTGAGACAGCTGATCAACCACCCGGTCCTGGCCGACCAGGTCGTCGAAGACCGGCGCAGCCATCAGTTGCTAAACCAGTCCCGGCTGGCCGAGCCGGACCGCACCCCGTCACCCGGCCCCATGCCGCCGGCCTGCCGGATACCGTCACCCGGCCCCATGCCGCCGGCCGGCCGGATACCGTCACCCGGCCCCATGCCGCCGGCCGGCCGGATACCGTCAGCCGGGCGTATGCCGTTGGCCGGCCCCACGCCGTCGTCCACGATGGCCGGGAAGCTGCCGGTGTTGGCCTCGGCTACTGGCGGCACCGGGTCGGGCAGCATCTCGCGGATGCGCTCCTGGATCTCCCGGCTGATCTGATCGGCCGGGCGGCTCGCGTCCAGCACCAGGTAACGCTCGGGCTCGGCGCGGGCCAGGCTGAGGAAGCCCTCGCGGACCCGCTCGTGAAAGTCGAGTGGCTCGGCCTCCAGCCGGTCCGCCGAGCGGGCCCGGCGGCCCAGCCCGCCCTTCGGCGGCAGGTCCAGCAGGATGGTCAGATCGGGCACCAGACCGCCGGTGGCCCACCGGTTCAGCTTGGCTACCTCAGCCGTGGACTGCCGGCGCCCCCAGCCCTGATAGGCCAGCGACGAGTTGACGAACCGGTCGGTCACCACGACCGCGCCGCGGTCCAGCGCGGGACTGATCACGGTAGACACGTGCTCGGCCCGGTCGGCCGCGTAGAGCAGGGTCTCGGCCCGGGCGGACAGCCCCGTGTGCGCGGTGTCCAGCAGCACGGCGCGCAGCCGCATGCCAATCTTGGTGGCCCCGGGTTCCCGGGTGGTAACCACGTCGTAGCCCTGATCGCGGAGCCAGATGGCGAGCAGCCGGGCCTGGGTGGTCTTACCCGCGCCCTCGCCGCCCTCCAGCGCGATGAACACGCCGCGGCGCGGCGCGAACTCCTCCTGCTGATGGCCGTTGACGTGCCCGGGCACCGGCTGGAACTCATCGCCGCGGACCACCGACATCAGGTCGTCGCGCAGCGGTACGCCACGCCGGTCGTCCATGTGCCGGTAGGACAGCCAGCCGACCCACAGCGCGATCACCGCAGCCAGCAGCATCACCAGGTTGTAGCCGATGCCCTGGTAGCTGACGTGAGCGACGCGCAGGTTCCCGGTGCCGGACACGCCGCGGACCAATGCGGTGAAGCCGGCTGCCACGAACGGGGCCACCGCGATGACCGCGAACAGGATGACCCGGATGGCGGAGTAGAGGAACGCGAACGTCCGGCCGCGGGTGTCGTCGTCCACCTCGCGGCCGACGATCGTGTACCCGGTCACGTAGGCCACGCCGGCGCACGCACCCAGCACCACGACCAGGACCACCACCACGACCAGGTTCGGGATCAGCGCGATCAGCGCGAGCGGGATGGCCGCGCTGGCGATGCTCAGGCCGAACAGGCGCCGCCGGCTGAAGCCGCGCAGGATGCGCAGGCCGAGGAACATGCCGCCGGCCAGCCCGACGAAGATCGCGGCGAACACGGCGCCCCAGCCCGCGTCGCCGCCGTGCAGCGTGTGCTCGATGTAGGGCTGGCTCAGCCCGACCACCACGCCGCCGGCCGCGAACGCGCCGACCATGCCGATGACCAGCCCGCGGACCACCTCGGTGCGGGCGATGAACTTCCAGCCTTCCCAGATCGTCTTGGCCACCGACGGCGCGGAGATGTGCGCGCTGAACTGCCGCTTCGGGATCTCGCGCAGCGCGTAAATGGTCAACGCGGACACCACGAACGTGACCGCGTTGAAGTACAGCGCCAGGTTCACCGGGTTGGTGGCGAAGTAGTGGGAGACGTTGCCCAGCGCCCGGCTGACCAGCGAGAGCAGGGTGAACACCAGCCCGGCGACGGGCGCGGTGCCGAACGTGGTGAACAGGCTGTACTGGTTGGCCTGCTCCAGCTTGTCCGGTGGGACCAGGTTGGGGATCGAGGCGTCCTTGGCCGGCGTCCAGAACAGCGACACGCAGGACGCCACGAACTGCACCAGGTAAACCCAGGTCAGCGAGTTGACGAAGTGCAGCGACAGGTCGAGCGGGATGGACAGGTACAGCGCCGCGCGGAGCACGTCGCCGATGATCATGTTCAGCCGCCGGTCCATCCGGTCCGCGACGGCGCCGGCCAGCGGGCCGAGCACCAGGGCCGGCAGCAGCGAGGACAGCCAGACCCCGCCCACGGCGCTGTACTGAGCCGCGGCCCCCGGTCCGGCCAGCGTGGACGCTAGCGCGGCCAGCGCGACCAGGCTGAGCCAATCCCCCAGGCTGGACAGCGACGTGGCGATCCACAGCCGGCGGAACGGCCTGATGGACAGCACGCCGTCGCGGCTGCGCCCCTCAGGGGAAGCGGATCGGAGGTTCACGGGGTCAGAGTACCGATAGAAATGGCTGTCGCATGGCGGCAAGCTCGCGAAATGTCCTGTCTCTGGCGAGGCGGGGCGCGCCGGAGGCGTGTTCCCGCCGAGCCAGTGATCGCGGGGGTCCAGGGGTCGTCCCCCCAGGCCGGCCCCGCACCAGCCGGTGTCCTTCGATCTTAAGCCGGCCGCGGCGGCCAAGATCCATGCGACACGCCTACGGCCGGGCGGGCGGTTTCCTGGCCGCCGGCTTCCTCGCGGCCGGCTTGCTCGCGGCTGACTTCTTGGCGGCCGGCTTCTTGGCCCCAGTCCGGCTGGCCCCGGCCCGGCTGGCCCCAGCCCGGCGGCCGCCGGACGGCGCGGCGGCGCGGCGCTCGGCCAGCAGTTCCGCGGCCCGCTGCGGAGTGATCGACTCGACCGCGTCGCCCTGGCGCAGCGAGGCGTTGGTCTCCCCGTCGGTCACGTACGGCCCCCAGCGGCCATCCTTGATCACCACGGGGCGGCCGCTGGCCGGGTCCTCGCCCAGCTCACGCAGCGGCGGGGCGGCCGCGGCCCGGCCCCGGCCGCGCGCCTTGGGCTGCGCGAACAGTTCCTTGGCCTCGGCCAGGGTCAGCGTGAACAATTGCTCCTCGGAGTCCAGCGACCGGCTGTCCGAGCCCTTCTTCACGTACGGGCCGTACCGGCCGTTCTGCACGGTGATCGGCTCGCCGTCCAGCTCACCGATGGTGCGCGGCAGGGTCAGCAGGCGCAGCGCGTCGTCCAGCGTGACTGTGTCCAGCGACATGGACTTGAGCAGCGAGCCAGTGCGCGGCTTGCCGGACGCGCCCTCGTCGAGCACCTCCGTCACGTACGGGCCGAACCGGCCCGCCCTGGCCACGATCTCCCGGCCGGTAGCCGGGTCGGTGCCCAGCTCCCGCTCGCCGCTCGGCTGGGCGAACAGTTCCTCGGCCTTCTCCGGGGTGAGCTCGTCCGGGGCCAGGCCCTCGGGCACGTTGACCCGCTGCTCGCCGCGTTCCAGGTAAGGCCCGTACCGGCCGACCCGGACCACGATGTCGGTGCCAGCCAGCGGGAACGAGCTGACTTCCCGGGCGTCGATGTCACCCAGGTCGCTGACCAGTTCCTTCAGCCCTTCCTCGCCGTCCTCGCCGAAGTAGAACCGGCGCAGCCAGGGCACCCGGCCGGCCTCGCCGCGGGCGATCGCGTCCAGCGCGTCTTCCATCCGCGCGGTGAAGTCGTAGTCGACCAGTTGGCTGAAGTGCTGCTCCAGCAGGGTGATCACGGCGAAGGCCAGGAACGAGGGCACCAGCGCCGTGCCCTTCTTGAACACGTAGCCCCGGTCCAGGATGGTGCCGAGAATGTTCGCGTACGTGGACGGGCGGCCGATCTCCCGGTCTTCCAGCTCCTTGACCAGCGTCGCCTCGGTGTACCGGGCCGGTGGCCGGGTGGCGTGCTCGGCCGCGGCCAGCTCGAGCGCGGTCAGCGGGTCACCCTCGGCCATGGGCGGCAGGCGGCGCTCCCGGTCGTCCCGTTCCGCGTCGTCGTCCGCGTCTTCCACGTAGGCCTTGAGGAAGCCATAGAAGCTGATGATCTTCCCGGACGCGCCGAACTCGGCTTCCTCGCCCGCCGAGGACCGGCCGCTGACCCGGACTGTCACCGACTCCCCGGTGGCGTCCTTCATCTGCGAAGCGACGGTCCGCTTCCAGATCAGCTCGTACAGCCGGTGCTCGTCACCGGACAGCCTGACCTGCGCCGGGGTGCGGAACGAGTCGCCCGCCGGGCGGATCGCCTCGTGCGCTTCCTGCGCGTTCTTCACCTTGCCCGCGTAGACCCGTGGCCTGTCCGGCACGTACTCCGCGCCGTACAGCTCGCGGGCCTGGCGGCGGGCCGCGTCGATCGCGGTCTGGGACAGGATCGTCGAGTCGGTCCGCATATAGGTGATGTGGCCGTTCTCGTACAGCCGCTGTGCCACCGACATCGTGTACTTGGCCGAGAAGCCCAGCTTGCGCGACGCCTCCTGCTGCAGCGTCGTGGTCCGGAACGGCGCGTACGGCGACCGCCGGTAGGGCTTGCGCTCGACCGACTTGACGGAGAAGTCCGCGCCGCGCAGCCGGTCGGCCAGGTCGGGGGCGGACAGCTGATGCACGACCCCGGGCGGCGGCGCGCTGCCGGCGGCGGCGGCGTCAGCTGGCGTTCCAAAGAGATAAAGGGTGTCCGGGTTGCGGAGTTCCCCGGATGGTGCGAAGTCCCGGCCCTGGGCGACCCGGCGCCCGTCCACCGAGATCAGGCCGGCCGGGAACGAGGCCACGTCCGCGCCGGCGTCGGCGCCGGTGCGGGCGAACACGGCCTGCAGGTCCCAGTACCGGGCCGCGCGGAACGCGATCCGCTCCCGCTCCCGGGCCACCACCAGCCGGGTGGCGACGGACTGGACCCGCCCCGCGGACAGCCGGGGCATGACCTTCTTCCAGAGCACCGGGGAGACCTCGTAGCCGTACAGCCGGTCCAGCACCCGCCGGGTCTGGTACGCGTCCACCAGGCCGCGGTCCAGCTCGCGCGGGTTGTCCACGGCGTGCGCGATGGCCTCCGGAGTGATCTCGTGGAAGACCATCCGCCGGGTCGGGACCTTTGGCTTCAGCTCCTCCAGCAGGTGCCAGGCGATGGCCTCGCCCTCGCGGTCCTCATCGGTGGCGAGCAGCAGTTCGTCGGCGTCCTTGAGCAGCGTCTTGAGCTTGGTGACCTGGGGCCTCTTGTCCGCGTGCACGACATACAGGGCCTCGAAGCCGTGATCGACGTTGACGCCGAGCCGGGCCCACGGTTCCTTGCGGTATTTCGTCGGGATCTCGGCCGCCCGGTCCGGCATATCCCGGATGTGCCCAATGCTGGACTCGACGACGTATCCCTGGCCCAGGTACCCCGCGATCGTGCGCGCCTTGGCCGGGGACTCGACGATGACGAGGCGGCGGCCGTTGCCGTTCGCCCCGCTGCGGCCCGTCCCGCCTTTCGCGGCGGGGGGTGTCCTTGCTGCCACGCATTCACCTTCTAGCCCGGTGCCTCAGCCCGGCCTCTGTATGCCGCCCGGCTCGTCTGCCGGGCGCTGCGCTTGCCTCGTCCTATACTCCGCGGCCCCAACTACTCTCAACTGCCGGCCGTGGCGCGGGTGTTCCCTTACCCGCTGCGGTGCCCCCTGGGACAGGCCGACGGCGAATATTTCACCACCGCCGATTGAACCACTGGGATCACCGCGCACAATAAAGGGTGATGGCTGAGTACTCCTACCTCGTGCTCTATCTGCCGCGAGGAACGTCACGTGACGCCGCACGGCGCATACTGACGGACCACGCTGAGTACGGTGACTGGGAACTGGCCAGACTCCGGCTGAATGCAGACGGCAGCAGGAAGGCGACCCTGCGCCGGCCGATCATACGCCCGGTACTGACCCTTTGACCACTGGTGCCCCAGCAAAGGCATCCTGACCTGCCGATGTGTCCGGTAGATCCCGCCCAGGCGGCCACGGCTCATAGGCACTGCCGGGCAGTTACCGCCGGGCCGCGGCCACCTGGGTGAGGTGACAACCCGCCGGCCGCGGCGATCATCCGAAGCTCCGGCGCCGGACGTGCTGACCGCGTCGCGGCCCGCCGGTGCGGTGCGGACGAGCCCCGTGCGCGACCCCAGATCGTTATCCAGCGCCGGGGGCGACGGTGCCACCTGCCTCGCCGCAACCGGTGCTGTGCGGGCTGGTTCCGCCGGTCCGGGCAGGGGAAGCCGCCTGGATAGTGACCAGCCTCACACAAGGGGTAACCATAACACTACCCAATGTGCCGATCCGGTGATTTGCTGAAAACTCCCTCGCTGGCCGGTGTATTCCCGGTCAGCCGCGGTGTTCCCCGGTCAGCAGCGATGTTCCCCAGTCAGCAGCGGTGTTACCGGTCAGCAGCGGTCCAGGAAGCCGTCCAGGACCCGGGTGCCGAATTGCAGCGCGGCGACCGGCACCCGCTCGTCCACGCCGTGGAACATGCCGGAGAAGTCCAGCTCGGCGGGCAGCTGCAGGGGCGCGAAGCCGAAGCACCGGATGCCCAGCCGGCTGAACGACTTGGCGTCGGTCCCGCCGGACAGGCAGTACGGGATGACGGTGCCGTCTGGATCCTCGGCCAGCAGCGCCGCCGTCATCGCGTCGCACAGCGGCCCGTCGAACGTCGTCTCAAGGGCGATGTCGTTGTGGATGAACTCCCTGGTGACATGCGGCCCGAGCAGGCTGTCCACTTCGGCGAAGAACTCTGCCTCGTGCCCCGGCAGGAATCGGCCGTCCACGTCGGCCGACGCCACCTGCGGGATGACATTGACCTTGTATCCGGCGTTCAGCACGGTGGGGTTGAGGGTGTTGCGCAGGGTGGCGCCGGTCAGCTTGGACATCGAACCGATCTTGTCCAGGAGCTGGGGCAGCGCCTCGGGGCTGTACTCGACGCCGAACGCGGCGCAGGCGGCGGCCATGAACTCCTCGACCGCCGGGGTGAGCCGGACCGGCCAGTCGTGGCGGCCGATCCGGGCCACGGTCTCGGCCAGCTCGGTTATCGCGTTGTCCGGCTGCAGCATGGAGGCGTGCCCGGCGGTGCCGCGCGCGGTCAGCCGCATCCAGGCCATGCCCTTCTCGGCGATCTGGATCGCGTACAGGCGGCGGCCGGCCAGCGTGACGCTGAACCCGCCGACCTCGCCGATCGCCTCGCTGACGCCCTCGAACAGGTCAGGGTGGTTGTCTACCAGCCACCGCGCGCCGTAGGAGCCGCCCGCCTCCTCGTCGGCCAGGAAGGCCAGCACCACGTCGCGCGGCGGGCGGCGGTCCTCGCGTATCCGCTGCCGGATGACGGCCAGCATCATCGCGTCCATGTCCTTCATGTTGACCGCGCCGCGGCCCCAGACGCAGCCATCCCTGATCTCCCCGGAAAACGGGTCCACCTGCCAGTCCGGCGCGTGGGCTGGGACGACGTCCAGGTGGCCGTGGACAAGGAGTGCCGGGCGGGTTTGATCCTCGCCGGTTATCCGGGCGATCACGCTGGCCCGGCCCTTGTCCGACTCCAGGATGGTCGGCGCGATGCCGACGTCGGCCAGGAGGGCGGCAACGTGTTCTGCGGCCTGGCGCTCGCCAGGGCCGGAGTTGTCGCCCCGGTTGGACGTGTCGATCCTGATCAGGTCGCTGCACAGGCCGGCGACTTCGTCCTGGGCGGTTCGGGCTGGGTTCTGCGTCATCAACCCATGGTCGCACCCGTCTACTAATCACTGCCGGCCGGTGCCAGCTTGCTTTTCTTTTGAACGCCAGCGCGTGGCCGGTGCCGTGCGGTGCTCGCTGGTGTGGTTCCCCGGGAACCCAGCATCCCGTCAGCCGTCCCGCTAGTCCCGCCAGTGACACCCGGCCAATCCGGAGCACCCACCTCAACGGGCGCGTGTGGGTGGGCAGCGCGGGCGGGTTGCTGGGCGCGCGGCCGGTCGCTTGCGGGTGGCTAGGCTAGGTGGGCAGGAGCATCGACTCTCTTCGCCGGAACGGGCCGGATTTGCTATCGTGAGGCGGCCGGTCCGGTGGATACCGTGGCCTGGCGGACGTCCGGGTGGCGGAATAGGCAGACGCGCTAGCTTGAGGTGCTAGTGCCCCGAAAGGGGCATGGGGGTTCAAGTCCCCCCTCGGACACCGAGTTTGTGCAGGTCAGCGGCTTGTAATTCGCCGCGCCGCCCGGGTGCTTGCGCTGACGAATTGGCGCCTGCTGTAGCTGGCTGTCATGACATTCTCCTTCCGACCGTACGAGCCGGGGAAGGGCCGGTTCGCGTATCCGGCGATGTTGGCGATGTTGGCTATGGGGTGAACGGTGGCAGGTTCTCCTGGCAGACTGTGCCGGCTGGGGGGAGCGCTCCGGTCAGGAAGTAGCTGGTCTCGTAGTTGCTGGCACAGGTGCTCGGGTTTAGGAACTCGGTGTGACCGTAGCCGTGCACGACCAGCAGCCGCGCGTTGGCCAGTTCGCGCGTCATCACGATGGAGTTGCGCAGTGGGGTGGCCGGGTCGGTGGTGGTGCCGACTACGAGGATGGGACTGGTCGCGGCGTTCCACGGGCCGCGGTAGGTGTTCAGCTGAGTCGCTGGCCAGGTCGAGCACGGCTCATCGCCCCACAGGTCCGGCAGGCTGATCACCCCGCCGCTGCGGAGCACCTGGCGCTGCAGGCTGGGGAAGGCCCTGGCGGGAGGGGTGGGCGAGTCGCCGCACTCGACCGCGAGGCCCTGCTCGGGCCCGGCGTAGCGCTGGGCCGCCGCAGGTGTCGGCGTTGTGCGGGCCGGGTTGGTAGTTGCCGTGTTGTTACGCGCGTCCCAGAGTTCCTGGAGTGCCGCGGCGGCGCCGGACGAGCCCTGGATGCTGCCGTTGGTCACCGGGGAGGCGTGCGGCTGGACGATGTCAAGCGCGTCGCTGACATCGGAGACGAGCGTGGTGTAGGTGATGGCCTTGCCGTTGAGGGTGATCGGCCGTTGCCTCAGCCGGGCGAGCAGGGCGCCCCACTTGGCCTTCGTCGCGGCGGGACTGCCTGCCGAGAACGCGCACTGGCGGGTGGGGCGCCGCCCGCAGATGCGCAGGAACGCGGCCAGGGTCTGGGCCACCGAGGTGGGGCTGCCGATGCGCATCGACAGGCTTCGTGCCGCCTCCGGCCGTCCGCCGTTGGTTCATGCGGTGGGGGCGACATTGCCGTCCAGCACCATCCTGCCGGCGTGGCGGGGAAACAGGTTGGCATAGGTGGCACCCAGATAGGTGCCGTAGGACAGGCCGATGTAGTTCAGCTTCTGCTGGCCGAGCGCGCGGCGCAGCAGGTCCAGATCACGGGCGGTATCCGCGGTCGAGACATGCTGGAGCAGCGTCCGGTTCCGCGCAGCGCAGATCTTCCCGAACGCGGCCCACCGGCGGATGAAGCTGGCCTGCCGGCTGGTGGTGGCAGGGAAATCGGCATAGTTGCCGAGGAACGCAGTTTCGGCGGCGGCGCTCGGGAAGCACTGGACCGCCGTGCTGTCGCCCACGCCCCGCGGGTCCCAGCTCACGATGTCATAGTCGCGCCGCAAGACGGGGGGCATGAACCCGATCCACGCCGGGATCTGGAACGTGCCCACCCCGCCGGGCCCGCCGGGGTTGATGAAGATCACGCCGCGGCGGGCCGGGCCGGTGGCGGCGTGCCGCACCAGAACCAGCTTGATGTGCCGCCCAGCCGGATCCTGGTAGTCCAGCGGCACGCGGGCCGTCGCGCAGGTGAATCCGCCGGCCTGCGCGGGCGGGCTGCCTGCGGGGCATGCCTGCCAGATGATCCGGGGGACCGGGACCGCCCGGGCTGACGCGCCCGCGATGGCCGCCCCGGGCACGGGAATGAGCGCGACTGTCATCGCGGCTACGGCGGCGGCAGCGCCCCCGGTCAGCCGCCGCCGGCCCAGTGGCCACGCAGCTGGCCGCGGGCCAGCACCGCGGCCCGGCGTGTCATCGCTGGTGAACTCATCGCTGGTGAACTTGACCATCGTAACCTCCTCATAGCCGCCCGGCCGGCGGGTTCGCGCTGGTCATGGTGAGGGGCTCTCCCGGCTGCAGTATCCGGGTGGCCGACCCTGGCGCGATGCGCTGGGCGGCGTCGAGGAAGTGCCGGGGATCGCGGTCTGCCTTAGTGATCAGGCGGTCACCGAGCCAGCCGCTGGTGAACGCGTAGTGATGCGGCACAGTGACCTGCGGACGCAGCACCGCTGTCAGCTGCGCAGCCTCCTCGGCGTTCATGACGACCTGCTTATTCAGCTGGGGCCGGATGCACAGGCCGTTGACGGGCAGCAGGGCCGCATCGAAGCGGCCGAACCGGCCAGGCAGGGTGCGCAACTCGGGATCAGCATGGTGTCACCGGCGAAGTAGACGCTGCGGCCGCCACCGCTGATGACGAAGGTGATCTCGTAGACGCCGTGCTTGGCCGGGGCGGCGGTAACCGTCAGGTCTTTCACGGCCGCGGCCTGCCAGGGATCGAGCACCCGGACGCTGGTGAACCCAGCCGCCCGTGCCCGGGCCGCGACGGGGGCGGCCACGATCATCGGCACGTCCTTGCCGCGGTAAGCGGTGAAGGCCGCCAGGTCGCAGTGGTCGTAGTGGTGGTGGGTGATGAGAACAGCGTCCAGTTCTGGGAGTTCCGCGACGCCCATCGCGATCGGTTCCCCAGGGTGGTAAAAGGCCCGTTCGGTGAACCACGGATCGGTGAGCACGATCAGGCCGCCGATCTCGATGAGGTGGCAGCTGTGGGTGATCCGCGTGATGGTCAGCGGCTCGACCATGACAAGCCTCCCTAACTAGACGGCCGTCTAGTTAGAGTAAGCAGACAGCTGTATGGTTAGTCAAGTGAGCAGTCAGCAGAATGGGGGCAGGCGGCCCCGCAACCGGCGCGGCCAGGGCAGCAGGCTCCGGGACGAACTCATCGAGGCGGCACAACGGCTGCTCGCCACCGCCGACAACGAAGCCGATATCAGCATCCGCGCGGTCACCCGCGAGGCCGGCGCAGCGCCGCAGAGCTTCTACCTGCAGTTCGCGAGCCTCGATGAGCTGCTGTATGCGCTCTACGCGGCCGAATACGGCAAACTGCGCCAAGCCATGGCCCGCGCCGCCAGCCACGCCCCCGGCCCCCAGGCACGGCTGCTGGCCGTCTGCACCGCCTACTGCCACTACGCGCAGACCCAGCCCGGCCGCTACCGGGCGCTGACCGGAGTCCGCGGCCAGCCCCGCCACCCCGAATGGGACGGCCAGCCGCTCCCCGGCGCCCCCGCATTTGCCGTGATCCGCGACACCGTCGCCGGAGCGCTGGCCGCGGCAGGATCACCAGCCGACCCATTCCTCGCCGCATCCGTCCTGTGGGCATCCCTGCACGGGCTGGTCACCCTCCGGTCCAGCCGCCCCGCATTCCCCTGGCCCCCGCTCGCAGACATGATCGAAAGCATCGCCAGGCAAACCCTCCACACGCCCGTGGCAAGAGCCGGAACGCCGCGATGACCACCCGCGGCAGGCGCGGGCTGGCTGAGCCCGAGCAGGCGTTCGCTCTCAACACGTCTATAAGCTGGCCATACAATGCATGCTGCTTGACATACAATGAGGCATGACTGCCACCCGCGTCACGGTCAGCCGCAACGGACAGGTCTCAGTGCCGGCCGCGGTTCGCCATCGCTGGCGCACCAGGTCGGTCCTGGTGATCGACAAGGGCGACTATGCCATCGTCCGTCCCATACCGGATGATCCGGTCACAGCACTGGAGGGTGCGCATACTGGTCCTGGCGTGAGCACTGAGAACGCGCGCTCTGCCGAACGGGCCGCAGAGCAGGCGGCCGAGCGGCGCCGAACGGTCCAGTCCTCATGACCGTCCTAGACGCCTACGCCATCATCACCTACCTTCGCGCAGAACCATCATCAGCGGAAGTCGCCGAACTGCTCCGCAGGCCCACCCAGTTGACAGCGGTCAACGCCGCAGAAGTCTGCGACCAGATGGTCCGCGTCTTCGGCAGCGATCCCGACGCCATCGAAGCCGACCTCGCCCTGCTCGGTCACGCCGGAATGGCTCTGGTACCTGTCTCGCCCGAGATGGCGATCGAGGCGGGCCGGATCCGCGCTCGCCGCTACCACCGCCAGCACACCGCGGTCAGCCTCGCCGACTGCATCGCCGCCGCCGCCGCCCTCGCCGCTGCGCAGCCACTTGCTACCGCCGACCCTGCTCTTGCCGACGTTGTCCGGGCCGAGGGCGGAGACATACGTCCACTGCCCGACAGCAAGGGACGACGCCCATAACCACCGCAGCCTGCCCGGGCGGGACAAGCGGACCCGTGGCTCAAGCTGAAGGCTGAGCCAAGCATCCGCTCCTGCGCCCAGGACATAGGCGAACGGTTCAAGTCCCCCTCGGACACGATATTTGTACATGAATGCCGGTTTCCGGGCACGCCAAGACGTCACCCGGGCTCAGGCTTCCGCCAGTGCCGGGCGATTTGTCGGTGACCTGCCTCCTTTCGGTCAGCGTTCCTTGCGTGTGGGCGCGCGGCGCCCCGGTATTAGCTTGCGCGGCCGACGACGGTGGTCACGGCTTCGGGGGTGTCCGCCTGCAGGGTCTTGGTCCGCGGGTCATAACTGAGGGTGATCTGCCGGGCGCGCAGTGTCCGTGGCCATGAGAAAGTGGCTCTGGCCCACTTTCTGTGAGGTGATTCGCCCGGCGTGTCAGGTGGCGTCGTGATCATCATGTTTGTGATCATGCCGGGCGTGCGATCTTGAAGTCCTCTCTGTCTTAGCTCCTCACCTGGGCGGCCTGGCCATCGAGGGTGTGGAGATAGCGGGCAAGTCTGTGCATGTACTGGCCCGGGCCGGTGCCAGTGAGGCGGCCTGCCCTGGCTGCGGCGAGGTGTCGCGTCGGGTGCACAGTCGTTACGAGCGGCGGCTGGCCGATACCGCCAGCGGCAGCCAGGAAGTGATCATTCACCTGCGGGCACGCCGGTTCTTCTGCGCCAACGACGCGTGCGCGAAGAGCACGTTCGCGGAGCAGGTGCCGGGTCTGACGACCCGCTATGCCCGGCGCACCTGCGGCCTGGAAAGAGGTGCTGCAGGCCGTCGCCATGGCCCTGGGCGGCCGGGCCGGCGCGCGGCTGACCGGTCGGCTGGGCTGCGCGGTGAGCCGCTCCACGCTGATCCGGCTGATCCGCGCCACCCCCGGCCCCGGTAACGGCACCCCGCTGATCCTCGGCGTCGATGACTTCGCGCTGCGCAAAGGACATGTCTACGGCACGGTGCTGGTCGATATCGACACCCATCGCCCCGTCAACGTGCTCCCCGAGCGGTCCGCGGAGTCCTTCAGTGCCTGGCTGGACGCCCACCCTGGAGTGGAGATCATCTGCCGCGACCGCGGTGGCTGCTATGCCGAGGGCGCGGCGGAAGGCGCGCCCCTGGCCATCCAGGTCGCCGACCGATGGCACTTGTGGCACAACCTGGCCGAAGCCGTCGAGCGGGCCGTCGCCCGCCACCGCTCCTGCCTGCAAGAACCACCACCACAACCCGCTCCCGGGCTCCTGCCAGAACAGGCCGCACCGCCCCCGGAGCAAGGCCTGGCTGCGCGGACCCGGGCCCGGCACGCCGAGGTGCACGCCGCACTGGCCCGCGGGCTGACCATCACCGAGATCAGCCGGACCTTACGGCTGGAGCGCAAGACCGTGCGCCGCTACGCCACCGCGGCCACCGCCGATCAGCTGATCAATGGTCCCCGCCTGACCCGGCCCGGCCTGCTCGGCCCGCACCAGGCCTACCTGCGCCAGCGATGGGACGAAGGGATGCGCAGCACCGAACGCCTGCATGAGGAACTACGCGAACGCGGCTACCGCGGCAGCCTGCGCACCCTGCGCCGGCTCACCTCCAAGCTGCGCCAGGACACTGCCGTTCCCGCTCCACCACCCGCGCCGGCTACCAGGAAGGTGGCCAGCTGGATTCTCACCCCGCCCGGCAAACTCCCCGGCGCCGACCGCGCGACGCTCGCGGAGATCACCGCCCGCTGCGAAGAACTCAAAGCCACCCGCGGCCTGGCCCGCGATTTTGCGGACATGCTCTGTCACCGCCACGGCGAGCACCTGGAAGCCTGGGCCACCCAGGCCGACAACAGCCCAGTCAGCGAGCTGCGCGGCTTCGCCAAGGGACTGCGCAAGGACTGGGCCGCGGTCACTGCCGGGCTCACTGTCCCCTACAGTTCCGGCCCCGCCGAAGGCCACGTCAACCGCATCAAGATGATCAAAAGACAGATGTACGGCCGCGCGAACCCCGACCTGCTCCGCAAACGCGTCCTGCTCGCCGACTAACCCATCACGGAAAGTGGGCCAGAGCCACTTTCTCATGGCCATGGACACCTGTCCGCGGTCTGGCCCAGCGATGGCACCCACGGCGGAAGAGCCGGTGGCGGGAGAACCTGAGAGAGCAGACTCCGGGACAGCAGAACCCGAGGCGGTCGAGCCTGCGGCTGTGGAGCCGGCTGCACCGCCACAAGCCGATCCAATCCGTCCCGTAACGGAGAAGGCCCCAGGTTACCGACCTGGGAGGTGACCCGGCACCAGCGCCATCCGGCCCCGCGGTGCCTGCCCAGCAAGCGGCCGATCCAGCGGATGCGCCGCTCCCGCCTGCCGGCGCGCCCAAGGACGGCACGGGCGCCGTCGGCCCGCCCCTCGTGCTCGGCGTGTACTGCAAGAACGGCCACTTCGGCGACCCGCAAGCGCCTACCTGCACGGTCTGCGGAATCCGGATGAATCGCCGGGGCGCGACCCCGCAGCCCGGCCCGCGGCCCCCGCTAGGTCATCCGCTCGCCAAGTGCTGAAAGAAGGAAACGATTCCCGTAATCCAACCATGCACTGTACTGCCAGCCCCAGCGGGGTTAGACAGAACCCAGACGACGATCAGGATGACTACGGCCCAACCGAGGATCTTGGGTACCAATTGCTCTGCCTCTCTGCCTAGCCAAAGGCTACTTGCCCGGACAATCAACCACACTGACCGAAGTGACTGGCCGGGATTGCCCGCAGGCTTCCGCATGAGCCAGATGTCGGCATCTTCAGATGTTGCTCGCGCACTAGCTACTGTTCGCACCCGCGGAAGGATCTCGACCTGAGCCCTTAGCAACCTCCCTTGCAGCAGAGCAGCGCTAACCCACTCTTATCGAACGTCGTGACGGGGAAGGTGTCAAGGTCGTGACGAATCCTCCCCTAGACGGCACGTCAGGATCAGGGGTGGAACTAGGACAGGAGGGGTGACCCCTGTGACAATTGTCCTTATGCAGGGCGTGGCGGGCCAGGTCGCGGCCCTACTCGCCGCCCTCGGCGCAGGCGTAGTCCTCGCTGGAGTACAGGACTGCCTCAAGCGACGGCTCGCGGCAACCACCCCCGCCGGGCCTGTCACCTCCGAGCTGCGGACCTTCCTGCAATGGCTCCGGGGTGACGATGTGTGAGCCGACATTGAGCTGATCCCCTCCTGCCCGAGGTGGCCTGCGCCTGTGACGCTGAGAGCGCCTGCGGCGCCCTGGCCGCTGGCACCTTCATCGTGGAACTTACGCAGAGCTGCGGCCGCACCTTGTACGTACTGGTTGACCACCGCATTGCGGCGACGACCACCCACCACGGCGGCGCTCATAGGCGTAGCGGGCCAGCAGGACCGGCTGGCGAGGATGAACGCCACCCACGGGGTGGCGGCAGGCCGCCGCCGAGGCTGGCCTTAGGCCGCCGACACCTCCGCCGCCCGCTTCGATGGTGACCCGCTGGGTTTGCCGGATCGGTGCACGGTGCGGGAGCCGACCGCTGTCGCCGCGGCCGCGCCTTGCATGCCCAGCATTGCCGGACCGGTGCGCCAGCCGCACTGGACGGGGCGGACTGCCGGCCAGAGGTAGCCTCCGGTACATCCACAAGGCCAACAACACCTGCACCGCGGCCAGGCCAAGCGCCGCGGTTGCCAGCACCGCCTTCAGCGCGACCGCGGCCAGGTACTGACGGCCGAACAGGCTGAACGCGGGGTTGACCGTGTGGATCCGCCCGGCCACGTACAGCGCGACGACCACTCCGGCAGCCAGCAAGCCTATGCTTGCCAGCCGCACTGTGACGGCCCTCCGGCCCGGCGTGCTGCCTGCCGTCATCTGGCTGTCCCCCTGGCGCGGTCGCTATCCCGACCGGGCCCGGCTCGGGTCCACGGGACGGCCAGGCCGAGTGGTCATCGTGGTGCCGGCGAACTTGCCCTCGAACGCCCTGCCCGGACCCCGATCGTCACGAGCGCGAGCCCGGCAAGCACGGTGACCGGGCCAATGACCGCCCAGATCGTCTGGCCGTTCATGCCACCGGACTGGCCAAGAAGGTTAAACCCCTGCAGCGTCCACACGATGCCGGCGATCGCGAGCACGACACCAGCTACCACCAAGATCCAACGTCTCATCGCACCTCCAGGCAACCAGCTCAGGTCCTGGGTATCGGCAACGCCAGACGGCACGCCAGGACGATGCCGGTGCCGAATCCCCGTCAATAAACGGATACTCCGCGAGAATGGTTCATTTCTGGTCGGCTCCGTCGGCAGTCGGGTTCGCCGGGTGCTGGTCATGTCCGGGAATACGTGCAGACCCGGAACGCCTGGCCTTCCCAGCTCACCCGAGCGCTTGACGAGGCGCCTCCACCGCTCGTGTCGACCGTACTGGCGGGCGATCTCACGCCCGCTCGGAAGCGAGCCATCACCGGCCCCGGTTGGCCAGAGCCACTGCCAGGAGGACGGCCCGGTATTTCAGTACGTGATGCCGGGGAATTGTTTGCGGGCGCGCTCCAATTGGCCAGACCACTCGCGGGGCCAGCCGAAAGCGTGGGCGGCCTGGCCGCTCATGTCGGCGGCCGCGGCAGCGCTGGTGAAGTGGATGTACTCGCCCCAGTTCATCCGCCGGGTGTAGCTGCCGCCGGAGTCGCGTGGGAACTGCCGGGCCAGCTCCCGGAAGAACCGGTTCATGACCTCTGCCCGGCCGCAGTCCCGCCATAGCGGGTAGAACCAGTCGCGGAACCAGCGGGTCCCCCGGCGGGGGAAATCGTCGCTGTTACGGGTGAACCGGCGGTAGACGCCTTGGGCCTCGCGATCCATGCCCAGCGCGGTGTACAGGTCATAGATGTAGAACTCGGCCCACTTGCTGTCGCCCCAGATCTCATACGCGGGTGAACCGTGGGCGCCGTTATTGGCACTCTCCACCGAATGCCCGATCTCATGGGCGGGCAGCTCGCGAGCCAGGGTGCTGCCCTCCCGCCAGGTGTCCAGCCCGCAGTCGCTGACGTTGTGGAAGTCGTGGACGGGGCTGACGTAGTAACCCGCGTGGCCACCGCCGTGCCGCCCGGCGTGATGGATGGAGTAGATGCGCGGATCGGGCCCGAACGCATCGCCATAGGTTGCCTTGGAGTACTGCCAGGTCACATTGATGAACCGGGGCAGCCACCGGACCTCCTCCCGGCGCACGTCAGGGTCCAGGTAGATCGCGCAATGCTCGTCGCTGTGGTACAGCTGCAGCAACTGGCGGTGGTCGAACCAGTGCTCCTGCCAGGTGGCCGGCGGGTCAGCCAACGGACGCTGCGGCCCTGCCTCCACCAGGTCCTCCCGCTCTCCGGGCAGCGCCCGGCGGCTTTCGCTAAGCCCTCATCAACGCGATCGTATGGCCAGGGAGCTCGCTTCCCGTACCTCAGCATCTGCAACGGCGTGGTGGGCATTCATGCCACGATCGCGCTGGCACCGGAATGCTCACGTTTGGGGGCGTCGCGGGGAGCTGGCGACATCCCCAGATTGCCCCTACGAGTGCCAGCCGCGGTGCGTGGCAGACTCTAGAAAAGGGCGCTGCGTGTTGAGGGGGTTGACGGTTGTGTCCCAGAGCATCCGTGTAGAGGAATCGGTGACCTCGCTTTCGTGGATTCCCCGTGAGGCCATCGAGGGTATGACGAAGATCCCGTTCGAGGTCAGCGTGACCCGCTATGACCAGCCGCCTCCCGACCGGCTCACCGAAGGCGACCTGGAGACCTTGCAAGATGCTGGACGGTTCCGGTTTGTCAACCGGCTTAGGGCCTGGGCCGAGATCGAGGACGGCAAGATTGTGCGCTATGGGCACGAGGGTCAGAGCCTGATCGGCAAGACCAGGGTGAAGGTTGGCCGCTTCCTGATCGCGGTTCCCCCTGTCCCGTTCCCGGTCTTGCGGGCTGAGCCGGTCGCCACCGAAACCCAGGTCCGATTCGCCCAGACCGCGGGCGGGCGAACCGGGGTTCCCGCACCGCGGACGGTAAAGCACCCCCCGTTCGCCCAGTGGACCGCCCCCATAGCGTGGACGACGATCAGCCTCACCCTCCGGGCCGAGGGACCGTCAACGGGGGAACTGGTGGGTGCCAGCCCGTTTCCCCGTCACTGGGTCTACGACCGTGATGGACACCTAGTGCAAAAGTCGGGTCTCATCGACTTCCGGGAGTGGTACCACAAGGCCTTCGGAGCCCATTCCCCGTGGGGGGATCAGGACTCCCCCGCCCTGGTCTCGGCGGTCGAGACGGCGCTTGAACGCGAGCTATCGAAGGTCATCATCGACGCCGAGCCCCGCTTCGTGCGGCTGCGTCAAGGCCAATCGCTAGTCCGGCAGGGCGACGAGGGGACAGACGTTTTTTTGCTGTTTGACGGGGTGATCCAGGTGATTCATGACGGGCAGGTGATCAACGAGGTCGGGCCGGGGGCCATCCTCGGCGAGATGGCCCTGGTGGACAACGCCCGGCGCAACGCGACGCTGCGGGCGGCCACCCACTGCCGGGTGGCCGTCATGCCGGGCCAGCACCTGGATCGGGAAACCCTCGCCCAAATCGCTGAGGGACGCCGAGAAGCGCTAGAGTAGCCCGCCCGCACGACGACTGACCCGGCCCTGCTGCCACCCGTTGCGCTGGGCTGGTCAGGCGTGGACCCGGGCGAGAACGGCGAAGTCCAGGAGGGCACCGTTCAGCAGAACAACTCCGCCCGGAATGTCCGCGATCTGGATGCTGAGGAAGGTGCGTCCGCTCATCGCGGCGATGATGTCCTGCTCTTGCGCGGCCAGGTCGGTGTTCGGGTCCAGCGGGTGACCGGGGGCGACGTGGGTTGGGCCGGTCGGCGAGGGCAGGTACAGGACTGGCCATCGTGGCAAGGCGATGTGACTCGGGTGGAGGCTGTGGGTAGGAGACGGCTTTTGCACCGAGATGGTGGCGGCGGCCGATGGAGAAACTACCAGGTTGCCCTGCAGCGGACCGACGACTGGCAGCGCGACCGGGCCGGTGGCCTGGCTCAGCTGTGCTGCCACCGCGTCCGGGTCGGCGTTTTCGAGGATCCAGGCGGTCGGGTCGGTGCCGATTTGCAGGAAAATGTACGCCACAGCGCTCCCCCTCCAATGGCGCCTACGGCTGGCGGAACCGCTGGATCAGGCCAGCCGCGTCGGCCGTCGGCGCTTCAGTTTCACACTGAGTCTGTCAAAGATGCGGTGGATGCGCATGCTGCCCGGTTTCGGCGGTCAGCCCGGCCTGCCAGGCCACCTGCTCGGCGAGGCTCAGCAGAGGATTGGACGGGAGCTTGCGAGCCAGGCCCTTCCCCGCCGCCAGAGCGCGGGCGGCCTGGCCGCGCTTCCCTGCGCGGGCCGCGGCCTGCGCCTCCCGCAGGTGTGCGTAGGCCTCCCGATACGGCTGGCCGGCCACCCGCCAAGCGTCCGCGACGGCGTGCCAGGTGGCCGCGTCATCGGACCGGTGCTGGCGGGCATGCTCGGCGGCGGCCAGCGCCCCGAACGCGGCAACAGCGGGCTGTCCGGGACCGTCGGCATCGGTTATGGCGCGTGCCCGCTCGGCGAACGTGACGGCCTCCCGCTCCCAGGCTTCCGGGAGGTGTCCCGGCCGGTCCGCGGCGGGCAGCGCGGCAATATCGGCGGCGGCCCTGGCACCGGCCGCTAGCAGCCGGATCTCATCCTCGGCCCAGCCGGTCCCGGCCAGCGTCGCGACCCCTTCCAGCACCTCGCTGGCTGCCGCCGCTAGGTCGCTGGAATCCAGCGCTTGCTCGGCGAGGAAGGTGCGTAGCGGGCCGGTGAGCCCGGGATCGGGGGGCGCCTTGGCCAGGGCTGCGGCCAGGTTTGCCACCAGCTGACTGTCGCCCCGGCCGACGGCCAGCTCCAGCTGCCGCAGTTCGAGGTAATGGGCGGACTTCCCCGAGGACTCACCCATTAGCTCGGTGAGAAGCCGGTCTGCTTCGGCCCACCGTCCGGTCGCGGTCAGCGCCGCCGCGATGTTGTTGTCCAGGGTTGACGTCAGCGCCGACGGGGCGTCCAAGGACTCGGCGACGGCACGGCCCTCCTGCGCCACATCGAGTGCATCGGTGAACCGGCCAGCCATCCACAGGAGGTACATATGGTCGGCCGCCGCCCGGACGACATCTTCCACGTTGCCGGTGCGGCGCGCGAGGCTGAATGACCTTTGCAGTGCCGCGATCCCGGCGTCGAACTCGCCGCGGTGCGCCAGGACGACGCCGAGCGTCGCCAGCCCGTGGGCGTGCTCTGCCACGGCGCCAGCCTGCTGTGCTTCCGCAACCGCCCGCTCGGCGACCGGCAACGCGCCGCCGAAGTCGCCAAGCAGCATGCGCCCAGTGGCGAGCGCGGCGAGCACACGGGCACGCAAGGTGGAGGGCGGACCATCATCCAGCAGTGCCACGGCACGCTCGGTGGCCTCAACGGCCGCGTCGAGTTCGCGGGCATCAAACCGGTAACGGCCGAGCCGCTCCAGCAGCCGCGCCCGGTCGGCCGGCGCCGCGTCGCCGGACTGGGCCAGGGCATCAGCGATCCAGCCCGCGGCACGGTCGGGATCGCCCGCCCAGCCCGCGGCCCGCGCCGCCTCCTCCAGCAGGGCCGCACCCGCCTCCGGCAGCCAGGCGGCCAGTTCGATGGCGAGCGCGTAGGACCGCGCGGCCTCTGGGTAGGCGCGTTCCGCGACCGCCTGGCGGGCCGCCAGCACGGCCGCTGGCCCGGCCCGGTCCGGTGAGCCCGCCCGATGCCAGTGCTGGGCCAGCACCCCGGGGTCGGAACCCGGCCGCGCGGCCAGGGCCTCCGCGAGGCGGTGGTGCAGGTGCCGCCGATCGCCCGGCAGCAGGTGAGCGTACAGCACCTGCCGGGTCAGCGCGTGGCTGAAAGCATAGCCATCGCCGGCCGGGACCAGCAGGCCCGAGGCGACAGCCCGGCGGGCGGAGGCCAGCAGCCGCTTCTCCGGCAGCGGCACGGCCGCGGCCAGCAGCTCATGAGACATTCCGCCGTCCGCGACGCAAACCTGATCGACGACCGTCCGGGCCTGCGCGGTCAGCCCCGCGGCCTTGGCCAGCACCGCATCGGTGATCGAGGCGGGCAGCGCTCCCGGGCCCGCGTGGGCGAGTTCCCTGGCGTACAGCGGATTGCCGTCCGCGGCGCCGACCACCGCCGCCACCCGGTCCACGCTGGCGGCGCCGGCCGCGAGCAGGCCCGTTACCAGCTCGGCGATCTCGCCGTCAGCCAGGCGCCCCAGCCGGAGCCGGGACACCCCAGGCCGGCGCTCCAGCTCGGCGAGCCACTGCCCGACGCCGCCGGCCAACTCCTGCTCACGGAGGGTGCCGACCAGCATGACCGGCTGGTCACGCAGCCTGACCGCCAGGAAGGCGAAAAGCTCGCGGGAAGAATCGTCGGCCCAGTGCAAGTCCTCCAGCACGAGCACGACCGGTGACCTGGTCGCGAGGGCCGTCAGCAGCTCAAGCACGCGCACGAACAGCCGGTGCCGGGCTGCCAGCATGTCTGGCGCGCCGTCGTCGGCGAGCATCCATCCCGCCTGGTCGCGCAGCGCGGCTACGAAAGGCCCATAGGCAAGCCCAGCGCCGGCCAGAGGCGCCGACTCGCCCAGCAAGACGCGCGCCCCGCCAGCGGTCGACTCGGCCCGGGCGCAGAGTTCCTCGACGAGCCTGGTCTTGCCGATGCCGGCCGGCCCAGTGATAAGCACCGCTTGCGGTCGGCCGGCCACAGCCCGCGCGTAAACGGCCAGCAACGCCTGCCGCTCGGCCGCCCGCCCCACGATGGGCGCAGTCCCGGCAGCAACCGGGCCCGCCGCCTCGGCCAGCGTGGTTTTCAGTGGCGGGAACCGCTCCGGCAGCCCCGCGGCGACAAGCTGGTAGATGTGCTCCGGCGCCTCGATGTCCTTCAGCCGGTGCAAGCCCAGGTCCCGGAGAGATGCCCCGGCCGGCAGCCCGGAACCGGCAAGCTGTCGCGTCGCCTCCGACAGCACGACCTGGCCACCGTGCGCGACCGCCGCGATCCGGGCCGCCCGGTGCACATCCAGGCCCACGGGCTCGTCCTCATGCCATACCGGCTCACCGGAATGCAGCCCCATCCGCACCCGCACCGGAACCCCGCCCGGCCAATCATGGCGGGACAAGGCACGCTGCGCGGCAACGCAGCAGCGGACCGCATCAGCGGCCGAGCCGAACACGACGAAAAAACTGTCTCCCTCGGTGCCCATCTCCTGGCCGCCATGGTCGGCGAAAGCGGCGCGCAGCAAGGCGCGCTGAGCCAACAGCGCATCGGCATAGCGGTCGCCCAGCCTGCGCAGCAGCGCCGTTGACCCCTCGATGTCGCTGAACAACATCGTGATCGTCCCAGCGGGAAGCCCCCCCATCCCCCGATTATCCGGCTCCCCGGTGGATGCTGCCATCGCCGTGTACTGGCTGCCGTAGAACGCCCGCTTATGCCGCTCACGACCGGCCCTCAACTGCGAACTGACCAGCCAGCACACATTGGGATTTGGGTGTAGTCGCTCCTCGGACACGAACCGCTCACCTATACCCTGCGCGGACGCCTGTCCGACCAGAACCTTCTTTTTGTCCGGATGGTAGGTGAGGCGCAATCCCAGGCCTGCGTAGATCTTGGCTTTCCGCGCTGGGTCGGAGTGTGTAAGCACGCGGACCATGTCACCGATTGCACGCGTCATCTCCGCCAGCCGGGGCTGGCGGAGCGTTCGGAGCTGGGCTTCGGCTTCCGCTCGGGCTGCCTGGACCTCTCGTATCCATGCGGCAGCTGCGGTCTCCACCACGGCACCGGCCGCGGCCACAGTCCAGCGGGGCAAGCGGTCCCGTGTAGGCACTCGGGCGTGAGCGTTCTAACGCGACCCGGGCTGCGGGCCACCAACACAACCACCGTTGCGCAGTGCAAGCCTGGGGCTAGGCCAGCTGGGGCTGCCGTTCGCTAGCGAGCACTGTCATGTGCGTGGGACCGATGGTGGTGCCTCTTGCGCGGGACGTCGGGATGGCCGCGAGGTCGGGCTGGTGGATCCGGCGGTCCGGGTGAAGCGGCCGTGATGGTCGATGCTGCCCGTAGCGGCCACCGACTTCGCTAGCTGGGCCGTAGCTCGGGCTTCCCGGGTCTGCCCAAGGTGGCGCAGCCATTCGGCCTGGCGGGTTAGTGACGCCCCTAGCTCGGCCTGGTACGCACCGGGCTGCCCGGTTTCTAGCTGCCAATAAAGGCTGACTGCTTCAGCCAGGTTCGTCAGCGCCTCCTGCGTTCGCCCAAGTTCGTACAGCCAGCCAGCCTGGCTATCCAGCGCACGGGCGAGGCCCGCACGGGCCTCGGCGTCGGTGGCAGCCAGCGGCCTGCCGACGTCGGCCGATTCGGCTATCGCCGCTATCGCCTGATCGGGCTGCCCAGTTGCCCACAGCCACTGAGCCTGCTCTGCCAACACCGCAGCCAGGCTGTCGCGGAATTCTGTGTTCGATGCGGTCAGCCGCCTGGCGACCTGGGCCGCTTGCCCGGTCGCCCTCAGTGCAGCTCGCGCCGCATCCAGGGCTTCGGCGTCCTGCCCGAGCTCACCCAGCCAGGCCGCCTGGCAGATCAGGGCCGTGGCTAGCCCATCCAAGTGGGTGAGCTGGGACTCGGCCTGTTCGGCCAGCTCCTGGCCGGTTTGCCCGAGCGCGCGCAGCCAGTTAACCAGCTGGGCCAGCGAGCTGGCGAGTCCCCGGCGGCCGGGAAAGGCTGCCAGGGCCTGGTAGGCGTTGACCGCTTGTCCGCTCACGGTAAGCGCCTCGGGAACGCGCCCGAGCTCGTGCAGGCATGCCGCCTGGGCGGCGAGGACAGCGGCGCGGTTGGCGGCGCTGACTTGGTCGCCCATGCGGACGTCTTGGTAGGCCTGGTCAGCCTGCCCGGCGATGGTCGCCGCGTGCTCGGTCTGGCCGAGCTCACGTAGGCATGCCGCCTGGGTGTCCAGAGCAAAGGCCAGTTCAAACCGCATCATGGGATCGGCGGTGCCCAGCTCTCGATAGACCTCGACCGCCGTGTCAATGGCGGCCAGCGCCTCGCTCGTCCGCCCGAGCGAACGCAGCCATATCGCCTGCTTGTGCAGCGCTTGGGCAAGCTCACGGCGGGCGTGCGGGTCTGCCGCCACGCGCTGCTGATAGCTGTCCACCTCTTGCTGGAGTGCTGCCAGGGCCAGGTAGATCTGCAGCGCGGGGTAGCTGAACTGGTAAGTATCCGCCCGGCGTAGCCAGCCTCCTTCGCGCCCGGTGCACCAGTCCAAGAAGGCGGGCAGCCGGAGCGGCGGGGGCAGCAGCCCCTGCCGGGCATAATGAAGCGGCACCTTCCCGGCGTTGTAGAAGCAGGCCTTCAGCCCGCCGTTGAAGGCGCCGACCGCGCTGAGCACCAGTCCAACACCCACGCCAGCCAGCAACCCGCCGCCGACCTCACCATGAAGCGCGCCGATTAGCCCGCCGGCAGCCACCCCGGCGAGCAAGAAGTACAGCCCGCGCAGGGACGCCTTCGCCCATGCGGCGCGGAGTGCCACGTCGGGCCCACCCCCGGCAAGCCGCCGGGGCACCCCGCCAGTGACGGTCTGGCTGCCCACGTCGAACATTCCCAGAAACGGCAGTGCCACGAGCCCGATCGCGACAAAAACGATGTTGTCGATGCCAATAAATGTGGCCAGCCCCCCGCCGCCCGCCAGCAGCACACCGGACTTGACCCCCCAGCCCATCAGCTCATCGGGCACCCAGTCGCCGGGCAGCCACTCCGACAGATCCCGTGCCAGCCGTTTCCCCGCGGCCGCGGCTCGGTCCCGCCACGGCACCCGGGCCCGTACCGAGGGTGCCAGCACCTCCGGACCGGGCTGGTAAAACGGCAGCAGCATCAGCGGGATTCGCGATCTAAGCAACCACAACAAGGTCACTGACCCGGCCGCCAGCCCCGCCACCACCCCACTCGCCCAGCCCGCCGCAACAAAGGCCAGCAGGCCGTCGGCCAAGCCGACCAGAAAACCCATCCGCCGCGCGATCTTCCGGGTGAACTGCCGCTGCAGGGCGGGGGTCCCCGCAAGGAGATA
The DNA here is from genome assembly GCA_963834705.1 of uncultured Actinomycetes bacterium. Taxonomy (GTDB): domain Bacteria; phylum Actinomycetota; class Actinomycetes; order Streptosporangiales; family Streptosporangiaceae; genus RYN-230. Next base: position 194,260 of record CAWICV010000005.1, on the reverse strand, counting down.
GAACTCGTGCAGCCACAGGTACCTGCGCTGCAGCCCTAACGACCGGGCCAGAAACCCCAGCCAGCGGCGAACATCGCTCGGTGCCGCACCGTCAAAGCTGCTCCCATCCCCGGTGAGGTCAAACTCCCACAGCCTTCCCTCCGCGTGTTCCGGCCCGGCCGTGAGCAGCTCCCCTGGATCGCGGCCAGGGTCACGGTAGGCCCGCAGGGCAAGGCCCAGCAGCAGCGGGCTGCACAACAGCCGTGCCGCGCTCTCGTCGCCGCGCAGCAGCTCCTGGCGCGCCCCATCCCAGCCAGGCTGGGATGGCAGCCGCTGCTCCAGCACTCCGGCCACCTGCCCAGGCTCCAAGTCACACAGTTCGACCTGTCGGTCGGCGCTCACCCACCCAGGCGCGAGAGCGCTGTATTCCTCGGACCGGCAGGTCAACACGAAGGGCCACGCACTCGACGACGGCCCGGTGCCGGGCTCCGTCGGCCCTCGCGCGTAGGCGTCGATCGCGGCGACGCAGTCGCGACGATGGCTCTCCGGCACCTGGTCCAAGCCGTCGAGGAACGGCACCACTAGGCGCTCGGTCACTAGCGCCTGTGCCATGGCGGCGGGTACGCCGGGGTAGGCCGCAGTGATCTGGTCGGCGAGCCAGTCCGCCAGGTCACCGCCCGAGTGCCGTGCCTGCCAATGAAACCACTCCACCAGGCAGAAGAGTTCGGCCACCGCCTTGCCGGACCGGTCGGTGGCGTTAGCCCGGGTGACTAGGGCCAACGCGGCCACCGTCTTGCCGTAGCCCGGTTCGCCCAGAATGATCAGCCGACGCGGGGTACGGCGCCACGCAGTCATCACCTGCGACCATGCAGCCGTTCCCTCGCGCGCCCTCAGCCAAGAATGGCGCTGATCTTCGCGGGTCAGATCGAAACGGTCCACCACTCGCCGGGCAAGCAGAGTGACCTCGCCCACCAGCTGGTCGAGCTGAGCGGCCCGGCGCTGACCGACGGCCTGGCGCAAGACCACACGGCAGGTCTCCACCGCTTCGGCGGCGGGCACCGGCGCAGCAGATGCTCCCGTGCGCCAGAACACCCCCAACCGCTTCCTTCCCCCCACCCGTCCATCATGACCGCCCAGCTGCGCTTCGGCCAGGGGCCGTCGTTGCAGTTACTCCGGCCCCGGCCGACTTCCGCAAGGCACAAAAGGACAGTGCCGCCTTCATTGGCTCCAGCACCGTGGTCTCAGTTGTGGTCTCAATTCATCCCCGTCTGGTACCGTTCACCGGCGCCCCACAGATCGTGGCCTGCATGCCCGCTGACCTGTGCTTTCCGCGCTGTGCCCCATACGCGCCAAGCAGCAGTCGCACCGGGACCGCTTCCGGCGCGCAAAACGCCAGCGGCCGCAGCAGCCCGGCCGCCCGTCGAGGACCGCTGCAGCCGGTCGAACGCCAGGGCCCATGTTGTCCCTACCGTCCCCCGGTACTCCGTTGGCTCACCACGGCCCAGCATGTCCGGCCGCCGCTGCTGGAACGATGCAAGATATCCGGCCAGGCTTTCGCCGGCGCCCTGCATGTACGCAGCGGCCTGCTCCAGCGCTAGCGCCAGGCCGCCCAGCTCGGCAGCCAGCTCCGCAGCAGCTTGGATGTCTGTGTCCTTGGTGCGGGTGACCAAGAAATCTGCGGCGACTCCGGTGGCGAGGACTGGTACGTCCAGATCGTGGTCGGCTTGCCAGTTCCGATTCTGGCTGGTGATCTGCACTCGACCCGGCCCAGCTGGCGGCAGGAATCGGTCAACCGATGCCCGGTCCGCTGCGTTGTCGAATACCAGCAGCCACCCCGCGGGGAACTTGACGAGTATCCGACGGACCGACGCCACTGCGTCCCGCGTGTCAAGCAGATCTTGGGCCGCCGAGCTGGGCCGCCAGCTCACCGAACTCCGCTGCCAGGACGGCCGGGTCGTGCGCTGGGAACTGCCACGCCACAGCGACCTCACTCAGGTGCCGGTGGGCATATTCGACCGCCACACTGCTCTTGCCCGCGCCCCCTAAGCCCACACAACACCACGATCCGCGGCCCGTGACCATCCTCGGTCAGCCGCGTGTCCAATTCAGTGAGCAGGTCATCCCGCCCGGCCAGCAGCGGCGGCCGCGGGCCCAATGAAACCGGCGAACCCTCCGCGGCAGAGCGCTGGTAAACCAGTTGCCAGCGGTCACCTGGGCGAAGCCGACGACCGAGCCAGGTCGTGGGCATGGAGGTTCACCTCCCTCGCGGAGTTTCCGTTGACCCATCCCCAGGCGGTGCCGGGCGGTCACCGCGGAGGCGCCAGCTTGGGCGCGACCGCGTTCTGCGGCAGGTACTTAATGCTGCCGAGGACGTTATCCCGGATTATGGCCGCTACCTCTTTCTCATTTCTGCGCTTGAGCGCCCTGATGAGCTGGGCATGCTGCCGGACCGATTGTTGATGCGGCCGGCCGCTTGCGGCCCGCACGGGAACGACCGCCACAGTAGTCTCATGAGGAGAAGCAGCATCGGTGAGCGCGCACACTCGTAGATACGGAAGTGAAACTGCCGGTTGAGTTCTGCCAGCCGATCGTCATCCGGGTGGCATGTAGCGACTTGCCTGTAGAGGGCCTCGATCTCTGTGATGTCGTCGTTAGTCATCTTTGATACGGCGAGGCTTCCGGCCAGAGATTCCAAGGCGGCCAAGATCCGGTAGTTCTCCTCCATCTCTTCCGAACCGGTGTGTGCGACCGTGGCTCCCCGGTGCACGTCTGTGACCACGAGGCCCTCTGACTCGAGCCGCCGGAGCGCTTCCCGCACAGGCGTGTAGCTCACGTCGAACTGTTCGGCGAGATCGCGCTGGCGAAGTGGCGTGCCGGGGGAGAGTTGCCGGTCAGTGATGAGTTCTCTGAGTGCGTCGGTAACCATGTCACTCTTGCTGAAGTACTTACCCCTTGCCCGCAGTGCTGGCCGGGTTATGCCGGAGGGATGGTCGCCGGTTTTCCTCCGCAGGCGGGAAGCAGCGTCAGCCGGGTCGTCCGTCTCGGTCATAGCTTTCCGATCCTCATGATGGACGTGGCGAGGAGTTGGGATTGCGTGCCGGAGACTCGGATGGGGCATCCTGGGCGGATTGGCCGAGAAAGACCTCGCGGATATCGGGACGGGCGACAATTTCGCTGGCCACGCCGGCGATCTCGATCCGCCCCGCGACGAGAATGTAAGCCCAGTCGGACACGGCGAGCGCCTCGAACGCCTTCTGCTCGACCAGTAGCACGGCTGTGCCCGAGTCCGCAAGACGGCGCACCTGATCCCGCAGGACCGCCCGGGACAGTTCCGGCGACAAGTTGGAGGTCGGCTCGTCGAGGACAAGAACTGCCGGTTGGAGCATCAGGACCCGCGCCACGGCGAGCATCTTCCGTTCCCCCCCACTGAGCTTGCTCGCGGTTCTGGAACGCATCTCCGCCAACGCGGGAAACTTCGACAGGACTGCCTCGATCCTCGCGGTGAGCTGCGGCTTCGTGAGCAGATAGCCGCCCATCTCCAGGTTCTCGGTCACGGTCAGAGTGTCGAATACGTCTTTGGTTTGCGGAACGAAGCCAAGCCCCATCCGGGCAAGCCGGTCCCCGCGCATGTTCGTTATGTCGCGACTACCAAACGTGACCGTACCGGTCCTGACCGGGAGCCTACCGGTCACCGCCTTGAGCAAGGTGGACTTACCCGCGCCGTTCGGCCCGATGACCGTGACCACTTCCCCGGGCCCGACGCTGATGCTCACCCCGGATACGATGGCAGCGGCCCCGTAACCCGCAGCGACGTCCTGGAGGCGCAGGACCGCCGGCGGGCGGCCCGCGTCGTCCGGGGACGGCTGCCCGGCCCGGCTGCCCGGGGGCTGCGGCGGGCCACCGGGGGAGGGGCTATCCGATGAGGTAGGCATCCAGCACCTCCCGGTCGGCGCGGACCTCGGCCATGGTTCCTTGCGAGATCACCCGCCCCTGGGCCATCACGATGACGGGGTCGCAGAGCCGTCCCACCACCGCGAGTTCGTGCTCAATCATGAGCATGGTGAGCCCTTCGCCGCACAGGTCGAGCAGGTGCTGCTCAATCCGCCTGGCCAGGGATTGGTTCACGCCGGCCATGGGCTCATCGAGCAGCAGCAGGGCCGGACCGGCCATCAGCCCGCGCATCAACTCGAGCAGGCGTTTCTGGCCCCCGCTGAGGTTTCCGGCGTACTCGTCTTCCTTGGCAGACATATCGAAGCGGGCCAGCAGTTGCCGCGCCCGCTCCACCATTTCCCGCTCATACGGTCGCCAGTACCGCTTGCCGAGGGCAGCCTGCCACAACGCCTCTCCCCGTTGTTCAGGCGCTGCGACCAGTAGGTTCTCCAGCACGGTCAGTCCGGCGAACTCACTGGAGATCTGGAAGGTGCGGATGATCCCGCGCCGGGCCACCTTGTATGAGGGCAGCCCGGTGATGTCCTGGCCCTGGTAGGAGATCTCTCCGGAGGTCGGCCGGAGTGCGCCCGCGATGACGTTGAGCACGGTTGACTTCCCGGCGCCATTCGGCCCGATAAGGCCGGTGATCCGGCCGGGCGGGACCTCGAAGGAGGTGCCGTTGACCGCACGGACCCCGCCGAACTGGCGGTGCAGGTCCCGGACTGCGAGCATGGCGCCGACAGCCTCGCTCATCGGCTGGTCCTCGTGGACATCAGCGGTTGCGGTGCTTCGGTTTGAGGCGCCACAGGGAAGCGCCGTCGCCGCTCTGGGATGACACCGCGAGGCCAGAACCACAAGAAGAGCAGGGCGAGGACTCCGACGATGATCCACTGCAGCGCGTCGATGAGCCCGGGCGGCCCGAACTGGGGGATGAAACGGGTGGCTTCGAGGAAGGCGACCGGCACGAGCAGCGCCCCGACCATGACTCCCAGATTGTTCCCGGATCCGCCGACGATGACGGCCGTGAAGTATACGAACGTCTCGGGATACAGCCAGGAGCCAGGGGACCAGGCGGAGATGAACTCGACCAGGATGGCACCGCTGATCCCGGCGATCACCCCGCCGAGCACGAACGCGAGCATTCGCAGCCCGGTGACGTTCTTGCCCAGAGCCGCTGCGGCCTGTTCGTTGTCGCGGACCGCGCGCAGCGTGCGGCCGAGCGGTGAACTCGTCACGATGTGCACGAGCCAGTAGACGCACACACAGATCCCGGCCGTGATGCCCACGAAGAGCCACTGGTAGCCGATGGGCGAGAGATTGACCGCCGTGGCGAGCGGCTTGGGGACCAGGGCGAGCCCGTTCGGCCCGTTCACCAGCCCGACCTGGTTGGTGGCAATGCTGGTGGCAATGAGCGACACCACAAGCATGACCATCGCCTCGTAGTCGCGGCGCAAGCGCCGGATGGCAAAGCTGCCCACTAGCAGTGCGAGCAGGCCTCCGACCACTCCGGCCGCCAGGATGGGCAGCGGGAACGGCCAGTGGGCGCCGCCGACATATTGCTGGAAGCCGCCTCTGGTGGCGGGACCGAGGGTGAGCACGGCCGCGGTGTAGGCGCCGGCGGCCTGGAAGATGATGAATGCGAAGTTGACCAGCCCGGCCACACCGAACTGAAGGTTGAGCCCCCAGCAGGCCATCACGTTGACGCCCAGGTAGACCAGCACGGTGGAGATGTAGAACTGCCAGGCGACGCTCACGCCGCGACCTCCTTGCGGGTGGCGATCTCCGACAGGATGCCTTGCGGCCGGGCGAGCAGGACTATCACCAGGATCACGAAGGCCACGACATCCTTGTAGTCAGGGCTGATGATGGCTGCTGCCAGCTCACTGGCGATTCCGATGACCAGGGCAGCAAGCATGGCCCCATACGGCTGGCCGATCCCGCCGAGAACCGCCACCGCGATGATCGGGATCAGGAACTGGGCGCCGGTCGTGTCGGTGAACGCTGTCACGTTCATGACCAGGATCACGCCGGCAAGCCCGCACAGCGCGCCCGAGATGGCCCAGGCGATGTCGATCACCAGGTCGGTGGCGATCCCGCAGTTGCGGGCCAAGTCAGGATCGGTGGCGGTGGCCCGCATCGCCTTACCGATCTTGGTGTAACGAAGCAGCAGGTGGATGAGGAGCATAGCCACAATCGCAATGCCGATGATGGCCAGCTGGACCGTGGTGAACACCATCCCGGCGATGTGGACTGATGACGGCCGAGCCATGTTCAGGCTGAAGAAGTTCGCGCCGAACATGGCCAGCAGGCTGTTCTGCAGGATGAGGCTGACCGCGATAGTCACGATGATCATGCCGAACAGGTGTGTGCCGCGCCGGACGAACGGCGTGTATAGGCAGCGGTTGAGCAGTACGGAGAAGGCGGCCCCGAACGCTGCGCCCGCCACCAGCGCCAGCCACACGCTGAGGCCAGCACTGGTGACGAGGTAGGCGGCGAACGCGGCCGAGGTCATGATGTCGCCGTAGGCGAGGTTGAGGATGTTGGTGACGCCGAACTGGAGGGTGAACCCGACGCCGGCCACGGCCAGGATGGACGCGGTGACGACGCCAAACCCGATCGCGGGCAGGAGCGTGTTCACCGCCGCCCCCGCCGCACTTCGTGCCTGCCGTTGTCCCGTGCCACGTCATTGCCGCGGCGGTTCGTGGTCACCGGCTGAGTGCCGCGATCTGCGCCGCAGACACCGAGCCGACCAGCACCGGGTTGCCCTTCACGTACCTCGCGGCCTCGAACGCCCCGGTGGAGTTGTGCCAGTGGTTGAACACAATGGGGCCGCCCGCGCCGACGTACTGGATCTGCTTGCCGGCCTGTAGCGCGGCCTTCCCGCCGGCGTAGGTACTCACGACCGTCTTGCCGGATCCCGGCTCGGTGACTTTCACGACGTATTTGTTGAAGACCGCCGGGCTGGTGCTCTTGGCCGCGATCATCGCCAGCGCCATCACGTTGACCCCGTCGTAGTAGGTCATCGAGTACGGGTCGCTGCTCCACTGGCTAGGCTTGGGCACCTGCGACCCTGACGCAAGCAGGGACCGGTTGTAGGCCTGCCACGCTGGGCCACTCGCTGGCGCGTACGGCTGCATCCCCTCGAAGTACTTGGCCATTGCCGATGCGCCGATCGCCCCGGTGACAGCCTTGAGCCACGGTGCCTGCAGGCTCACCTCGGTCCCGACCACCGGAAGGAGCCCGTGCAACTGCTGCAGCTCGGACAGGAAGGTCGCCCCCGTCTGCGGATCGACCTCGGTGAAGATCACTTGCGGATGTGCTGCGAGCATGTTGTCGATCTCGGTGCGATACGAATTCTGGTCGAGCGCGAAGGGCTTGTTGTAGACGACGGTGCCGCCGAGCCGGGTGAAGGCATGGACCAGTGTCGGCACGTCCGACTGGGCGCCCGCGTCGTTGCCGAACACCGCGGCAGCGCGGGTGTACCCGGCCTTGTGCGCCCAGAGCGCCATCGCATAGCCTTTGACGTCGTCAGCCGGTGTGATCCGCCAAAAGTAGGCATAGCTGGAGTGGTCAAAGGCCGCCTGGCCGGTGTCGACGAACATCGGCACGTGGCTCTGGTTCAGCAGTGGGACGGTGGCCAGCGCCTCGTCGGAGCTCGGCCCCAGAACGCCGACCAGTGACGACTCCGTCGCCACCATCTTCTGCTCGGCTGGCACGGCGTCGGCCGGATCGCCTCGTGTGTCCTCCTGGACGCAGCTCAGCTGGTGACCGAGTACCCCACCGTTCGCGTTGATCAGCCGGACGGCGGGAACGCAGCCACCGACCATTTCCGGCCCGAAAGCCGCGTCCGGCCCGGTAAACGGGTTGAACTCCCCTACCACCAGCGTCGACGACGAGGAGCTGCCGCCACCTGCTGAGCTGCAGGCGCTGATGGCAAGGAGCATCAGCGCCGCTCCCAGTGCTGTCACGGCGATTCTCATTACGCACCTCCGGATGATGAGCTGCTAGCAATGCTGCGCGTCAGGCTCCGTGTCTGTCCCGGGGCAGCAGGGCAACGGCTTCGATTTCTACCAAGGCGGCCGGATTGGCGAGCGCGCTGACCTCCACCAGCGTGCTCGCCGGCCGGGCGTCACCGAAGTAGCGGCGGCGTACCGTGTTGATGAGCTCCCGGTCGGCCATGTCCCGCACATATACGCCGACCCGCACGACGTCGTCGAAGGTGGCACCGGCGCTGCGTAGAACAGCTCCTACATTGTCGAGCACCTGTTCGGACTGCCTGATCACATCGCCGGTGCCCACGAGTTCGCCATCCGCGTTGACCGGCAGCATTCCGGAGATGTAGAGGAATCCGCTTGCCTCGACCGCGTCGGTGTAGTGGCTGATCGGTTCGGCCAATTGCCCGGCCAGCCGGATTCGCCTCACGAAGCGTCTCCCGGCGGATCGATGATGCGGATCACGAGCGGGCTCGGGTGAAACCCGTTGCAGGGGTTGAGGTCCTGCGGGCACGCGGAGACCGACACGATCGCGTCCATCAGTGTCCGCAGCACCAGTTTGTCCCCGGGCCGCCCGGTAGGGAGCTCGTTGCCGAACGTCCGGTCCGGGTGAATGGGGGCGTTCTGGAAGAAGTTGAACGGGTCGGGGATCTGCCACTCGGCAATCCCCCATGGCTCCAGTGCTTCGGTGAAGTTCGTCCGGCAGCTACGGTGGCCTTCGACCCCGTAGTCGAGCCGATACCGCCGGTCGTCGCACATCGAGGTGATGATGTCGTTCCTGCCCACGTCGTCGCGCAGGATCTCGAACATGGGGCGGCGCCAGTTGCTCTCCAGGCCGTCCCCGACCTGCACGGTCAGCCGCAGGATGGCGGAGCGGGTGTGCGTGGTCGACAGCCACTCGGTCCGGTTGCGTTCTGCGAAGGCAACGAAGTCGGCGACCTGCTGCCCCTCGACGTCGATGATCTCCACCAACTGGCCGGCCAGGACGGCGACTGCCGTACCGTGCCCGCCGGGAACCAGAATCTCCCGACGTCCTAGTTCCGACCCTGAGGCGTCGGCCGCAGCCTCATCCCTCACGTTGGCCTCGTCACTCATAGCGAGGATTGTGCGTCATACATAATCTGGGGGCAAGGCCCATCAACATGAGGTCCCTCCCAGGCTTACTTGATCTACCTCCTAAATGGCTTGCCCGCAGATGGCGCCCGCTGGGATGCTCGGCCGAGCAGGAACGGAGAGGAACCCGCAAAGTGGCCGTCACCGCATCCGGCAGGCCCTCCGGGCCCGTGCCGGAAGTCCGCACGGCGGCCGGCATCCTCCGCGGCGGCCGGGAGGCGGGCCTGGCGGTTTTCCGCGGCATCCCGTTCGCCGAGCCGCCGGTCGGCGCCCTCCGTTTCGCCGCGCCGCAGCCGGTGCGCAGCTGGGACGGTGTGCGCCCGGCGGTCGCGTACGGCCCGCCGCCCCCGCAGTCCGGCGTGCTCGGGGTGTCCCCGGACACCGCCGGCGACGACTGGTTGATGATCAACGTCTGGACACCGGAACCGGATCCGGCGGTAGGGCTCCCGGTGATGGTGTGGATCCCCGGCGGCGGTTACGTCATGGGCAACTCCACCCTTCCGGAATACGACGCCGGGCACCTGGCCGGGGGCGGAACCGTGGTCGTGACCCTCAGCTACCGCCTCGGTATCGAGGGTTTCGCGCAGATCGACGGAGCCCCGGCCAACCGGGGACTGCTCGACCAGGTCGCGGCCTTGCAGTGGGTGCAGGACAACATCCGGGTATTCGGCGGCGACCCGGGCCGGGTCACGGTCTTCGGGCAGTCGGCGGGCGGCGGATCGGTCGCCGCGCTGCTCGCCATGCCGCGCGCCGGCGGGCTCTTCCGCCGGGCGGTCGCGCAGAGCGTGCCGGGGACGTTCTTCTCCCCCGAGCTGGCCGCCGACATCGCCGCCGCCTGCGCCGCCGAACTGGGGGCACGGCCCACGGTGTCCGGCCTGTCGGCGGTGGCCCCGGCCCGGCTGGCCGCCGCGGGCGACGCGATCTCCGCCAAGACGGTCCAATGGCGGGAGCGCTGGGGGCAGATCACACACCGGCCGATCCCGTTCGCACCGGTTGTCGACGGTGACGTCCTTCCGGCAACTCCCTGGCAGGCACTGGCCGACGGCGCCGCCCGGGACGTCGGACTTCTCGTCGGGCACACCCGTGACGAGCACCGGTTGTTCAGCCTGATCGACGGCGTGCTGGGCCAGGTCACGCACGAGCAGACCGAGACCGCTCTGCACCTGCTCGCCCCAGACCCGGACGGCGCACGCCGGTACCGGGAAGCATTCCCGGCCGCGGCCGATGAGGAGCTATACGAACTGGTCAACGCGGACTGGCTGTTCCGCATGCCGAGCCTCCACCTCGCCGATGCGCAGATCTCCGGCGGCGGCCGGGCCCACCTCTACGAACTGACCTGGCGCGCCCCGGGATTGGGCGGTGGCCTCGGCGCCTGCCACGGCCTAGACGTACCGCTCGTCTTCGGCAATCTGAGCAGCGGACAGCCCGCCATGCTGATCGGCGACCCGCCCTCCCCGGCGGCGGAGGAGCTGTCCGCGCAGATCCGCAGGGCGTGGACGGCGTTCGCCGCTCACGGCGACCCGGGCTGGCCTCCGTACGACGCCGACCACCGCCTCGCACATCTCTTCGACACGCCGTCGATGGTCACCGCCTACCCGGAAGAGACCTCACGGCTGCTGTGGCAGGACCACACCTTCACGGCGCTCCCGCTGCTCGCGCGGTAGCGGCCATCCTTGTGCAAGGCTGGGCCAGCGATCCACGGGGCGGCAGCCATGTTTCAGGACTTTATTTAAAAGTCATAAAAACCCTCCTCCGGACCTTGGAGCTCCGCCTCCGCTAGGAGATGCTGGCGGGCGGAGCACGGTAGCAGCGGTGCTACTGGCGGAAACGGACCGTGATGAACCAGAGACACCCACCGACCAGTCACCTGCGCCGCGGCGCCTTACTGATGGCAGCTCTGCTCACGGCGGCGGGGATGTCCGCCGCCCCGGCCTGGGCCGCCGCTAAGCGGACCGCCGCGCCGGCCGCCCAGGCCAGCGTCATCCCCGCCGCCGTGCACCAGGCCGGTGAGCCCGCCTTCGGCCCGAACGTTTACGTGTTCACCCCGGACATGCCGCAGGCCCAGATCCAGGCAACTGTGGACTCGATCGCGGACCAGCAGATCCCCAACCAGTTCGGCACCCAGCGGTACGCGCTGCTGTTCGAGCCGGGGACCTACGGGTCGGCCGCCAACCCGCTGTCCTTCCAGGTGGGGTACTACACCGAGGTCGCCGGTCTGGGCGGCTCGCCCGGAGACGTCACTATCAACGGCTCGGTAAATGTCTACAACCAGTGCTTCGCCGCCGATAACTGCATCGCGCTGGACAACTTCTGGCGCTCGATGTCCAACCTGACCATCAACATCACCGGCCAGACGGGCTGCGAGACCGGGACCGACTTCTGGGCCGTCTCCCAGGCCGCGCCAATGCGGCGGGTGAACATCACCGGCGGCAACCTGTCCCTGATGGACTACTGCAACGGCAGTCCGGACTATGCCAGCGGCGGGTTCATCGCCGACTCGTCCTTCTCCGGCGGCACCGTCATCAACGGCTCGCAGCAGCAGTTCATCGTGCGAAACAGCAATCTGGACGGCTGGAGCAACGGCGTCTGGAACCAGGTCTTCTCCGGGGACATCGGCGCCCCGCCGACCACGTTCCCGCCCGTGACCGTCAACGGCAACACGGCCGGCCCTTACACCACCTTGCCCACGAGCCCGGTGACCCAGGAGGAGCCGTTCCTGCAAACCGACGCGTCCGGGAACTACAGCGTGTTCGTGCCAGCCCTCCAGCACAACTCGTCAGGCACCTCCTGGCAGGGCGGTCCTGCGGCGGGTATGCCCGTCCCGGTCAGCAAATTCTTCATCGCCACGCCGTCCACGCCGGTGCTGGCCATCGACGCGGCGCTGGCCCTGGGCCGGAACCTGATCCTGACTCCAGGCGTCTATGACCTGAAGGCGCCGATCGTGGTCAGCCGCGCCAACACGATCGTGCTCGGCCTGGGCTTTCCCACCCTGGTCCCGCAGGTCGGCACCGCGGCCATGCAGGTGCTGGGCGTGCCCGGGGTCAAGCTCTCGGGCATGATCTTCGACGCGGGCCCGAAGAACTCCGCGGTGCTGCTCGAGGTGGGCGGTCCACTGGCCGCCGCGACCGGCAGCGCGGCGGACCCGTCGCTGGTCCAGGACGTGTTCTTCCGTATCGGCGGGGCCACGGCCGGCTCGGCCACCGACAGCCTGGTGGTCAACAGCTCGCGCGTCATCCTGGACGACATCTGGGCCTGGCGCGCGGATCACGGTGCGGGCGTGGGGTGGACCAGCAACACGGCGGCCAACGGTCTGACCGTCAACGGCAACGACGTCACCGCCTACGGCTTGGCCGTGGAGCATTACCAGAAGAACGAGGTGGCCTGGAACGGCCAAGACGGCGAGGACATCTTCTTCCAGAACGAGATGCCCTACGACCCGCCCAGCCAGGCCGCCTGGATGTCCAGTTCCACGACGGACGGCTATCCGGCCTTCGTGATCTCCCCCAGGGTAACCAGCTTCTCGGGCTACGGCCTGGCAGCTACTGCTTCTTCGACCTAGGGATACCGATCCAGTCGGACACCGCGTTCTCGGTGCCTGACACCTCCGGGGTCCAGTTGCACGACCTGCTCACCCGGTTCCTGAACGGCTCGGGCAGCATCAACCACGTTGTCAATGGCACCGGTGCCGCAGTGGACACCGCCAACCCCGGGCCGGCCTACGTGGTGAGTTACCCCTGACCGCGGTCATGGCCAGCCAAGGCTGCGAGGGCCAGGAGTTATAGTCGGCCGTCCGCGCATTAGCGGATCCATAGACCGGGGGTGGCGATGACATCGCAGCGGGCCAGACGCCCGGAACACAGTACAACCGCGCTCCAGCAGCCGGCGTGGCCTGATCACGGCCGGCTTGATGCGGTTCTGCGGAGACTGGAAACCCTGCCTCCGCTTGTGTTCGCCGGGGAGTGCGACCAGCTCAGGGAGCGGCTGGCAGCAGTAGCGCGGGGGGAGGCGTTCCTGCTGCAGGGGGGCGACTGCGCGGAAACGTTCGCCGGGACAACCGCCGCCGGGGTCCAGGGCAAACTCCGAATGCTCCTGCAGATGGCGGTGGTCCTCACCTACGCCGCCAGTGTGCCGGTGGTGAAGGTCGGCCGGATGGCGGGCCAGTTCGCCAAGCCCCGGTCAGCTGTGACCGAGGTCAGGGACGGTGTGGAGCTTCCGTCCTACCGGGGAGATGCGGTGAACGGGCTGGAGTTCACGGCGGGGGCGAGGATGCCCGACCCTGAGCGGCTGCTGGAGGCCTACCACTGCTCGGCCGTGACGCTGAACTTGTGCCGGGCGTTCGCCGGCGGCGGGTATGCGGATCTGCGGCAGGTGCACGCCTGGAACCAGGACTTCGTGGCGGCCAGCCCGGCCGGGCAGCGCTACGAACGGCTGGCGGGCGAGATCGACAGGGCGATCGCGTTCATGCATGCGTGCGGCGTCAATCCGGAAGAGTTCCGGGCGGTCGAGTTCTACTCCAGCCATGAGGCGCTGCTGCTGGATTATGAGCGGGCCCTGGTCCGCCTCGACTCGCATACAGGCCAGCCCTATGACCTCTCCGCGCATCTGCTGTGGATCGGCGAGCGCACCCGCGACCTCACCGGGGCGCATGTCGCCTTCGCGCGTTCCATCCGCAATCCGCTGGCCGTGAAGATCGGCCCCGCCACGACGGCGGAAGACATTCTCGCCCTGGCCGAGGCGCTGGACCCGAACCGTGAGCCTGGCCGCCTTACCCTGATCACCCGCATGGGCGCGAACCGGATCGCTGATGTGCTGCCGCCTCTCGTGGAGAAGGTCACCGCTCGCGGAGCCCCGGTCGCCTGGGTGTGCGATCCGATGCACGCCAACACGTCCATCACCGCCAGCGGCCAAAAGACCCGTGACTTCGATGACATCCTCGCCGAAGTCACCGGCTTCTTCGAAGTCCACCGTGCCCTGGGCACCCACCCTGGTGGTATCCACCTCGAATTCACCGGGGATGACGTCACCGAGTGCACCGGCGGCGGGCACCACCTCAGTGAGAGCGACTTGCGTCACCGATACGAGACCGCGTGCGACCCGCGTCTCAACCGGAGTCAGTCCCTCGACCTGGCGTTCCTCGTCGCTGAGCACTACCGCCAGCACACTGCCGTTCACCCGGCGCCCGCCGGCCACCCAGCCTGACAGCGTCACGGGTGAACCTGAGACTGCTTGCTTTCCTTCACCTCCTCCAGCACTTCCTCCGTCACCTCGGCCAGATGTTTCGCCTGCTCGGCCGCTGCTTCAACCTGGGCCTCGGCGGCCCGGTCCGCCTCTTTCAGGGCAGCGTTCTCGGCCTTGATCTCATCGACCGTCGCCTTCGCCTTATCAGACAGCAGGTTCAGGCCGGCGGGTTCGGGCTGAGCTGACGGGCCCACATGATCACTCGATGTCGTCATGCCATCCCAGGTTGCCCTGAGATCAGCTCGGTACTCGCGATCAGCCGTGTGAATCTTGGCTGGCACCGCGGAATGCGAACCGCAGTGCGCCGCGACGGGGGCTGTCCCCGGCCGGGTGCCTACCGCTTGAAATCCATCTCCTCCAGGCTGGTCTGCACGGTGCGGCCACTCTCCCAGGAATTGGCGCCTGGTATCAGCGCCGGGCTCGGGATATCAGCCCGGTTCTGCCGCTTGCGCGCGGTGGAAATGCCGAGCCTGCGGTCGCGTTCGTGTATCAGCGCCTCGTTGGCCTGTCCGTCCTCGGTTAGGCCCATCATCAACTGCGGGATTCCGTAGGGGAAATCATCGCGGTCGTACTGCCAGGTATGGAACGTCTTCCCATAGGTTGTCACGAGGTCACTGAAATAGGCATGTTCCGCAAGCTCCGGTATACCGGGGGCGGCCAGAATTCCGGACTTCACCTCGTAGCGATGGCTGTGCCACAGCCGCTTCTCATCTTCGGGCAGGCTGCGGAACCGCTCCTCGCTGACGATGTACTCGATCCCGATTAGGCGGGCATCAGGCGCATTTCGGTCGAAGATCACGCACTGGTGCAAATCGTGGCGCAGGTGAATGCAGAAGTGTGACGCCTCCACCTGCCGGCCCATCTCGTCGGCATACATGTGGAAGCCATTGAGGTAGGTACTCATCGCGTCCAGCGGATATTTCTGCTGAATGGCACCGGCCGCCAGATCCAGCACGCGGTGCTTTAGGGGATGACCGGCGCCAATTTTGGCGGCCGTCGCCACCCGGCGGCCAAATAGCACACCGGCCGCGGTCGCTATCCCGGCGGCGACACCGACACCGATGGACCCGGCCAGCCGCTGTGCGGGCTGCCGTCCCGAGTTCGTCTTCCCAGCTCGAGCACGATCAACTCGAGCACGATCATGTGGCTCGTGGCCCAAATGCAGCATGCCTGCCGCGCTACCCGGGGCCCCGGAGAGCAAACCGGTGGCATGGGCGGCTGCACCGGGCAGCGGCGGCCAGGCCAGGCACGGACATGCGCCAGCCCAGATCAACAGCGACAACGTCGCCGGCGACGGCCTGTGGCTGTGGCGCGCGGACCACGGCAACAGCGGGTCCCCACTTCGGCCACCATTCAGCCGAACGCCAGCTGGTCGCGGCTGCCGTCGGCTCGGCCCGGTGAGTTCGCCCCGGAGCCTTTCGGTGGCCCGGTCACTGCTGCCGCATCGGTCAGGATCCTGGCGAAGAAGCCGGCCAGCTCACCGGTTGCGTCCAGCGGCAGCACGTGGGCGACGTACTGGTCCGGGCGGACGACGACCAGGCAGCCGGTGACCCGGTCGATCCGCCGCACGTCGAACACATCGCCAGCCGCGGGATCGGGGCAGAACGCCTTCTCGTAGTCGATCAGGCCGAACCTGCCCTTCCTGGGCAGCAGAACGGCGGGCAGCGAGTTGACCGGCAGGTCCCGATGTCCCTGCTGGAAAACGGCGCGGACGTCGATCACGGAGTCGGCGTCCACGCCTTCCGGCGTAAACCGGGCGATCGGGGACTCAGCCGAGGAGAGGAAGCCGCACAGCTGCCGGGCCCGGGAGTCCGGGCTGGCCGGGGCGGCGCGGTCGGCGAAGACGTAGAGACGCCAGGCGCCGTCGGCCCGGGCGACGTGGCCCAGGTGCACGGGCTTGGCGTCGGCCAGCCGGATGACCGGCGCGGAGTGGAAGCGCATCCCGACCGGGAAACCCTTGGCCAGGTCCTGGTGGGCCGTTCCGGCCGTGATCATCGACGGGGTATAGCGGGTCGCGACGCCCGCGGTGAACCGGCCCTGCTGGACGAAGTGACGGTGGAACTCCTCGGGAACGATCCCCTCACCATCGGTATCCGAAGTCTCTTTCGGTGGGGCGCTGAACATCCGGGCGAACTCGCGGTCGAAGTCGATGAGCTCCTGGGCGACCTGCTGACGCTCGGCGGAATACGTGTGCAGCAACTCTGGCTTAGCCGTTCCCCGGAGCACCGTCGCCAGCTTCCAGCCGAGGTTCCAGGCGTCGGCCATCGACACGTTCATGCCCTGACCGGCTTTCGCGCTGTGCGTATGGCACGCATCGCCGGCGATGAAGACCCGCGGCAGCCGGCTGGCCGGCTCCGCCGTGGGCACGTCGTCGAACTTGTCACACAGCCGCTGGCCGATCTCATACACCGACCACCACCCGACGTCTTTCACCTCGAGGGTGTACGGATGCAGGATCCGGTTGGCCACCGCGGCCAGTTTCTCCGGGGTGACGCTCCGACTGCGCAGCATCTCCTGGTCGTGCACCTGGTCCAGCTCGATGTAGAACCGGGTCAGGTACCCGCCCTCCCGCGGGATGATCAGCAGGTTGCCCTGATTCGCGGAGTGGATGACGCTCTTGAGGCGGATGTCGGGGAAGTCGGTGACCGCCAGGACGTCCATGACGCCCCAGGACTGGTTCATCGGGTCGCCGGCTAGTTCGCGGCCGATCGAGGTCCGGACCACGCTGCGGGCGCCGTCGCAGCCGGCCACGTACTTCGCCCGGATGGTCGAGGTCTCCCCGGTCTCATGCGGTCCCGAGACCCGCTGCAGGGTGACCGTCACCGGGTATTCCGCCGGCCCGCTCGTGCCGACTTGGACGTCGGTTGCGTGCAGGCCGTAGCACGGCCGCAGCCTGCTGGCTGACCGCTCCATGTGATCCCGGAGATAGGCCAGCATCCGCGCCTGGTTGACGATGACGTGCGGGAACTCCGACAGGTCGTCCTCGACATCCTGCACCCGGCCGGTCCTGGTGATCCTGGACCGGTCCTGCGGGTCCGGGCGCCAGAACGAGACTTCATTGACCCAGTAGGCCTCGGCCACCAGCCGGCCAGCCAAGCCGAACGCCTCGAAGATCTCCACGGTGCGGCACGCGACCCCGTCGGCCTGGCCCACCTCGAGCGGGCCGTTCCTGCGGTTGACGACCACGGTGTGGATATCGGGGAAGTTGGCCAGTTGCGCGGCCAGCACGAGACCGGCCGGACCGCACCCGATGATCAGAACGTCAGTCTCTTCCGGAAGACCGTCCGGTCGCGAGGCCACGGCCGGACCGGGGTCCTCGGTCAGCGGGTCACCAGGCTTGTAGCCGTTCAAATAGAACTGCATTGCTCGTCCTCACCGTGCGGCACCTCTCCTGACGGTGCCACACCGGCTGCCTCGCGAGAACCGCCGCCGGTCAACTCCCGGAGGAGCTGGCGGAACCCGGGCCGCACGCATGGCCGGGCGGTGAGGTCGTGGCCGCCGTCAGCGCCCGTTGGCGGAGGCTTCGTATTCCTGAACCACGCTGGCCGGGATGCGGCCGCGCTCGCTCAGCGCAATTCCCTGCGCTTTCGCCCAGGCCCGGATGTCTCCGCTGCGCTGGCGGGTGGCCGGGGTGCGAGCCGCCCGGCGGGACTGAACCCGTCCCGCCTTGCGGGCGTGCTCGACGAACTGCGACAGCCCTTTCCGGAAGGCGCGGGCGTTCTTCTTGCTCAGGTCGATCTCGTACTCGGCGCCGCCGAGCCCGAACCGCACGGTCTCCGCCGCTGGGCTGCCATCCAGGTCATCTTCCAGCGCGACACTTACTTTCTGGGCCATCTCATCCTCCGTGACCGCGAGAGACTAGGCGCACCTTACACATTGAATTCGGGGCCGCCCTAACCGCAACGCCGCCGGTGATCCACGGTCTTTACTCAAATAAGTTCGCCTGCCGGACGACTTATTCCGGTCACCGGCACCGGTCACCGGCGACCAGGCTGAGCAGCCCGCGGCCCTGATGACTCACCAGCCGCGACAGCGCCGGGCCGGGCTCGAATCGGCGTCGGCCTGCCCGCCAATGGCCACATCGGCGACGCTCTTCCAGAGTGAAGACATACCGCGAATCATCGAGAATGACTGAATCGCTTCTCCTAATTTCCCGTATAGAGCGGGCGACTGAGCTTATGAGCTCACGGGTGCCCGTGGCGGATCAACCAGGAGGCCAGAGTCTCTTGCGCCATCTAGTTTGCCGTGCCAAGCTATTGTCCACGGAGACCGGAGGATGCCCGGCGATCCGAGACGGAGGCAGGTATGCCCGACGGCGATCCGGCCGGGCCGGACGGCACCGGTACCGACGGTGAGCATGGCGATGACCAGCGCAGCGCGCCCGGGGACGTGACCGGGGCCGCCCCCGGCGAGCTGCTCAGCGACCTGACGCGGCTGCGCCGCCGAACCCGGCGGGCCCGGCACGGCTACTGGTTCCCGCTGGTGCTGTTCGGCGTGCTCGGCTGCGCGGCCGCACCGCTGTACCTGGGCGCCGCGGCCAGCACCCCCACCGGCTCGGGTGCCTACCAGACCACCGGCACCGGGCCGTTGCTGCTCAGCGGGATGCCGATGGGCACGAAGGGCTTCTACATCGGCTGGTACTGGACCGTCGCCCTGGTGGCCGGATTCCTGCTCACGGTGCTGTGGTACGGGCGGACGGCACGCCGGGCGGGCGTGCGCACTCCGTCCCGGGGCTACCTGATCACCGGCGTCGTGCTGACCGTGCTGGCCGTCGTGCTTCCCCCGCTGAGCAAGGCGGTGCCTGGGCTGTTCCTGGTGTGGGCGCCGATCGGGGACGCCTGGATCAGGGGCACCCTGGCTTTCCTGATCATCGCGGCCGGCCTGTGGGTGCTGGCCCGGGCCGAGCGCAGTCCGGGCCTGGCCGTCATCACGCTCGCCTACACCGCGGCCGCCACGGCGGCCAGCCTGTACAACGTGGAGAACATCCTGTTCCGGCTGGGCTGGAATCCCGCCGCCAGCCCGTTCGGCTGGAACTGGACCGTGCTCCCGGGCATCCTGCTGCCCGCCCTGGTCCTGCTCGCGTCCGGGATCGGCGCCTTCCTCGTCCAGCGGCTGCGCAGGCCAGCGTGACAGACGGCACGGCGGAAACCCATCCGACCAACGGCCTCGATGAGACCGTGCACCAGCGGCACCGGCTGGGCATCCTGACCATCGCGGCCGAAGCGCGGGCCGAGTTCAGCTACCTGCGGGACGCGCTTGGCCTGACGCCCGGGAACCTATCCCGGCACCTGACCGTGCTGGAAGAAGCCGGGCTGATCAGGGTGGACAAGGGGTATCACGGCCGCCGGCCCCGGACCTGGGTACGCATCACCCGGCGGGGCCGCGCCGCACTGGCCGCCGAGATCGCGGCGCTGGCCGAACTGCTGCGCCGCCACGCCGCCGCCGCGGCCGGTGACACCAGTACCCATCAGGACCAGGACGGCGAGCCAGAAAAGTAGCACTCCGGCCCAAGACCCCAGCATTCGCCCCATTGGCCTCGACCAGCTCTACGCCGAACCCCGCGGCTAGCGAGGGCGGCGCCGCACAGCCCGGCCCGCTGGCTGACGATCTCGGCGTGGGCACCGTTGCCCGGGTGAGTGATCTCCCCCGCGCTTGCCTTCAGGCGTTGAGGTAGGCCAGCACGGCTAGCACGCGGCGGTTGCCGTCCTCGTCGGGATAGAGGTCCAGCTTGGTAAAGATATTGCTGATGTGCTTGTTGACCGCTTTCTCGGTGACCACCAGCCGGACGGCGATGCCAGCGTTGGTGCGTCCCTCGGCCATCAGCGCGAGTACCTCGCGTTCCCTGGGGGTGAGACGGCTGAGCGGCTCGTCCCGGGCATGCCGGGCCAGCAACTGTGACACGACCTCGGGATCCATGGCGGTACCGCCGCCGGCCACGATCCGCACCGCCTCGATGAACCGGCGCACATCCGACACCCGGTCCTTGAGCAGGTAGCCGAGACCACCCCCGGCCGTGGACAGCAGTTCCCGGGCGTAGAGAGGCTCCACATGCTGGGACAGGACGAGCACCGGCAGGCCCGGTACCCGGGCCCGCGCCGCGATTGCCGCCTTGAGGCCTTCGTCGGTGAAGCTCGGCGGGAGCCGCACATCCACCACGGCCACGTCGGGGCGGTGGGTGACCAGGGCGGCCAGCAGCTCCGGACCGTTGTCCACCGCCGCCACCACGTCCATGTCGTACGCGGTGAGCAGCCGGATCAGACCGTCCCGCAGCAGGGTCAGGTCCTCGCCAAGGACAACTCGCACGGCAGCTCCATGGTCACGACGGTCGGCCCGCTGGCCGGGCTGGTCAGGGCGAGCACGCCGTCGAACGCGGCCAGCCGCCGCTCGACGCCGTGCAGCCCGCCGCCGGGCCGCAGCGAGGCACCGCCGGTGCCGTTGTCACCGACGATCGCGACCAGCCTGCCGGAATGGTATTCCACCTGCACCCAGGCCCGGTTCGCCCCGCTGTGCTTGATCACGTTGGCCAGCGCCTCGGCGATGGCGAAGTAGATGGCCGACTCCACCGGCGCGGATGCCCGGCCGGCCAGCTCGATGTGCAGGTCCACCGGCAGCGGCAGGCTCAGTGTGAGCGCCCGTACGGCTCCGTCGAGGCCACGCTCGGCCAGCACCGGCGGGTGGATGCCGCGGACGAGAGTGCGCAGGTCGGACAGGGCCTGCCCGCTCGACGCGCGGGCCTCGGCGAGCAGGTTCAGGGCCAGGTCGGGGTTGTCCCTGAGCACCTGCTCGGCGAACCCAATGTTCATGCCCAGCGAGACCAGCCGGGCCTGCGCCCCGTCGTGCAGGTCACGCTCGATCCGGCGCAGCTCAGCCGCGGACGCATCCACCGCCTGGGAGCGGGACTCGGCCAGCTGGCCCACCTGGGCGGCCATCGCCTCCCGGGTCGGGGCCAGCAGCGATGCAGCGGCCCAGGCATGCGCCCGCAGCAGCAGCGGCCCAAGGAAGGGAACGAGCAGCAGCATGCCCAGGAACAGCAGCTGCCCCCAGAAACTGGGCGACGCCCCGTTCCACAAGCCGAAGAACCATGTTCCGATGTCGGCCACCACGGTCCATACGCCGGCCACCACCATGAACACAGGCAGCAGCCCGAGGACCACACTCACCGGCACGCCGACCAGCATCCAGAGCAGGTCCCGCCAGGTCGCTGGATCGGTCAGCAGCCACTTGCAGCGCTGCAGCCGCCCGATCAGCCCGTTGGTGAGCTCCACCGGCCGGGGACGGTACGGCGTCGTGATCGTCACCCCGGACCACTGCCGCGCCCAGCGGCGCTGGGTGCTGGCCAGCCTCCGCAAGGCCAGCAGGCTCATGGGCGCGAGCAGGATCCCGATGCCGGCGGCCAGGGAGAGCAGGGAGAGCAGGGAGGCGAAGAAGAGCAGTAGGCCAGCCACCGAGACCGCGGCCTGGACCATGCCGCGAACGCAGGCCACCAGGGTCAGCCTGACCAGCCGGCTGAAGACGCCGCTGTGATGGCTCATCCGTACCTCCCGCTCCGGACTGTCCCAGCGCCTCCATCATGTGGGCCGGCGGCCCACATCTCGGTGGAGTTAGCACCACTATCCCGGGCGGTTCATCCTTTGACGGCGCCGCTCATCAAACCTTGCCCGTAATAACGCTGGAGGGCCAGGTACAGCACCGCACACGCATGGCACCTTTCAGGCCGTTCCTGGCCTGGGTGGGTTCCAGCTCGGGACCGACCCGCCTTGGACGGAGAAACTGAAATGCAGGGACTCCGCGATTCCCCGGCGGTTGACGTAGCTATACGTCATCTTCCGGTAGGACGGCTGGCCGTTGTGCGCCTGGATATCCTGCAGCCGCACCGTGACCGGGTAGGTGGCCGGGTGCCAGCCCGATACCGGACCTGGCTGAGGCGAGTAGATTTCGAGCTGGCCGCTGGCCCATGCGGTTTGGCTTCCCCAGTCCCGCCAGACCAGTCGCCGGACAACGGGCGCTCCGCCCATGCCGACGTAGATGACCTGAGGGCGCTGCACCATCCCGGACCAACCGGTTACCTCCGCCTGCATCCGCACCTGGACGGCGGCGGCGCTGGACGGCCTGCGCGCGGCCGGCTGAGCGCGCTGACCGGACGGACCGCACGCCACCAAGCCGCCCGTCAGCGCGGTCGCTGCGATGATGCCCAGGCCTCTGCGTGCACTGCCCACCTCAGATCCGTTCCCCGGTTGCCGCAAGGTCACGCCATGGCACAGCGCCGGAAGGCACCGATAATTGACAGGATGGACGGAGTCTCGCTGCATCAGCAGACCCGGTCCCAACCCCTGACCCAGGAGCCGCGCCATGCCAAGGATCTGCACCCCTGACTTTTCCGACGCCGGCCACGACCAGGGCTGGACGTGCCGGGCCTGGGCCAGCGCCGACATGTTCGGCCGGCCGGTCCCGCTGCGTGTCACCCGCTGGCGGCTGGACGCTGACCGCCAGGCGGACGGTATCCCGCTCGGCGGGAGCGAAGTGATGGCATACGTGATCGCGGGAGCCGGGACGGCGGTCGCTGCACCGCCCGTGGATGGTGAGCGGTTCGCGCTGGCCCGGGAGAGCGTGTTGTGGCTGGCCGGCTGCCCCAGCCTCACCCTCCGGGCCGGGCCGGAGAGCCTGGATGTGCTGGTGGCCGAGTCGGCCGTGGCCGAGGTGGCGCCGGCGCCGCTACGCAAGGTGCTGACCGTAGGCGAGCTGCCGCACCTGGTATCGACCCGGGACACC
Source organism: uncultured Actinomycetes bacterium (assembly GCA_963834705.1). GTDB lineage: Bacteria > Actinomycetota > Actinomycetes > Streptosporangiales > Streptosporangiaceae > RYN-230. Next base: position 171,239 of record CAWICV010000005.1, on the reverse strand, counting down.
CGGGACCGGCTTGACCTGGTCACGGACGACGTGCCGGTGGGTGCCACGCTGATCCGGGCGGACCGGATCATCTACCATCCCGGTGACACCGCCGCTGCCCACTATCACACCGACTGCCACCACGTGTTCTGTGTCCTGGCCGGGTCGGGACTGCTGTATTCGGGCCATGAGGCGCACCGGCTCAACGCGGGTGACAGTGCCCTGGTAGGCCCGGGGGAGGTGCACTGGTTCGAGAACGATCGCGCCGAAGAGTTCTCGTTCGTGGAGTTCTGGGCACCGCCGCCGGCCGGCACGGTCTGGACGGTCGCGGGCGACCGCTGCACCTGGGCGCCAGCCCGTTGACCGCGGTGGTGCCGACCGTGGACGAGCGGCTGGAGATCATGTACCGCCGGTTCACCTGGCGGATCTTGTCCAACTACGTCACGCCCTGGGAATTCGACCAGCTCAAATCCCAGATCACCAGCTACGGGCAATGGTGCCAGGCGTGGAGCAGGCACGCAGCCGGTCACGTGGCGCGCGGCGACAAGGCGCTGGCCGCGGGCAGGCGGCACACGGCCGGCGACGCCTACCTGCGCGGCGCGCTCGCCTACCACTGGGCGAGCTTCGTGTTCACCCACGACCAGGCCCAGTTCCGGGCGGCGCTGACGTCGCTGGCCGGCGCGTTCGGCCAGGCCGCCCCGCTGGTGACGCCGCCCGCCGAATTGCTGGCCGTCCCGTTCCAGGGACTCACCCTGCCTGGTTACCTGCGCCGTCCGGCCGGGGTAACCCGCCCGCCGCTGGTGGTGCTGCTTCCGGGCGCCGATTCGGGAAAAGAGGAGCTGTATAACCTGGCCGACCACATCGTGGCCCGTGGCCTTGCGGCCGCCGCGTTCGACGGGCCCGGGCAAGGCCCGGTCAGCTTCGACAGCAACCTGCGCCCCGACCAGGAGATCGCGGTACAGGCGATGCTGGATGCGCTGGCGCCCCGGCAGGATATAGACGCCTCCCGGATCGCGGTCGGCGGCATCTCCTACGGGGGCCTGTTTGCCATCCGCACGGCTGCGGTGGACGACCGGGTACGGGCGGTGTTCTCGATGTCCAGCTGGTACAGCCCTCAGGGCCGATTCGGGACCATGGACGCCCTCACCCGACCCGGCCAATATCAGCACCACGGCCCAGACCCGGCGGCGAACATGGCCGCGATCACCCTGGCCGGCCTGGCCGGACGGGCCACCGCGCCGCTGCTGCAGGTCTACGGCGGCAACGACCCAGGATCACCCCCGGAGCACGCCGAGCGGATCGCTGCCGAATATGGCGGCCCGGTCAGCACCGTGGTGTACCCCGACGGGGTGCACATCCTTAACAACATCTGGCCCATAGCCAGGCCGCAGGTCGCCGACTGGCTGGCCGAGACGCTCCGTTAGTGGCGGGCTCAGGTCAGTCAGGACACCGCGAGGACGATGGCGTGCAAGGCCAGCCCCACGGCCGCGCCGACCACCGTGCCGTTGATCCGGATGTACTGCAGGTCGCGGCCGAGGAGCAGTTCCAGCTGGCTGGACGTCTCGGCCGCGTCCCACCGCTCGATGGTCCCAGTGACCAGCCCGGCCAGCTCGTCGTGGAACTGGTCGGCCAGCGCCCGGGCCCCGGATTCGACCACCCGGTCCAGGCTCTGCTGCAGGCGGCGGTCATACTCGAGCCGCTGCCCGGCCGCCACCAGTGCTTCGGCCAGCCGGCGGCGCAGCTCAGAGCCGGGATCCGCGGCCTGGATCCGCAGTCCCTCCTTGGCCTTCTGCCACAGCGAGGACGACCAGTCCCGCAGGCCGGCGCTGCCTAGCACGTCCCGCTTGAGGCGCTCGCCGCGCGCCCGCAGCTCCGGGTCGGTTTCCAGCCGGTCCGGGAGCCCGGCGATCCACCCCTCGAACTGCCGCCGCGCCGGGTCGTTGGGGTCGGCGGCCATCGCCGCCACCCGCTCGCGCAGCCGCAGGTACAGGCGGTCGAAGACCCGCCGGTAGACCGCGTCGGGCACCCAGCGCGGCGCCTCGGCCTCGAACACGTCCCGCAACTCGTCGTAATGGGTGGCCAGATACCCGTCGGCACCGGACAGGATGGCGTTGAACAACTCGGCGTGCTGCCCCTCGGCGATGATGACCCGCAGCACCCGGCCGGCCAGTGGCCCTACCTCGACGGCGGCGAACGCCCGGGTCAGCTCGGCGGTGAGGATGCGCTGCGCATCCTCGTCGCGCAGGGTATCGGCCAGCGTGACGGCCAGGTCGGCGGCGTGGCCGGAGAAGCGGGCCGCGTTACCCTCATCGGCCAGCCAGGCCGCCAGCCGGGGCACCAGGCGCGCGGAGCGGATCCGCTCGGTCAGCACGTCGGCGCTGAGGAAATTCGCCTGCACGAACTGGCCCAGGGTGGCCGCGAACTGGTCCTTGCGCTCCACGATCAGCGCGGTGTGCGGTATCGGCAGGCCGAGCGGGTGGCGGAACAGCGCCGTCACCGCGAACCAGTCGGCGATGCCGCCGACCATGGACGCCTCGGCACCGGCTTGCACGTAGCCGAGCAGCACCCCATGGGGCCCGGCCGCCGTCACGACGGCGAACAGCACCGTGGCCCCGGCGAGCAGCGCGGTGGCCCGGCGGCGCGCCGCGGCCAGCCCGCGAGCCCGCAGCGCAGGATCGTCCCGTGACGTGGATACCGGCGCAGCTGACCCCGGTTCGGTACGTACCATCTGGCGGCCCCTGGAGCACGACAATCAGACCCGCCAACGATATTGACCGACGTCGCGGGCCAGCCGGGGCGGGGATGCCAGCACCGGCCAGAGATCCCGATATTTAACGCCAGTACCGGCGGCCGGGGACCGCCGGGGGGACAGCTCACCGCACTGGCGTTCAGGAAGATGGGGTTATCAAAGGCGGGACGCCAACGCCACGGACAGCGGTGAAGGTGTCACCGGATGAGAGCCGGTTCTGGAAAAACGGTAACCTGGCCGCATAGCCGCGGCAGTCGCCCAGAGGGGGCATGATGACAGCCGGAGAAGCTGGCCCAACGCCCAGAACCGCCCGCCGGCGCCGCCGTGAACCGGCCGGCCAGACCCAGCCGCCAGGCGGCCAGGACCTCGATGTCGGCATCCTCATCACGATCCGTTCTCTGCTCCCGGATCTGGCCCCGGTCGAGCAGCGGGTGGCCCAGGCCGTGCTGGACGACCCCGGCGGGGTGGCCTGGCGGAGCATCTCCGAACTGGCCCGGTCCTGCGGCACGTCGGCCACCAGCGTGGTGCGGTTCTGCCGGGCGATCGGGCTGCGCGGCTACCCGGAACTGCGCCTGGCCCTGGCCGGCGCGGTAGCGCACGACGACGCGTCGGCGGTCGCGGCGGCGTCCAGCGACATCGACCCGGACGACGACGCGGTGACGGTGATCAAGAAGATCGCCTACGCGGACGCGGCCGCGGTGACCGAAACCGCCAGCCGCCTGGACACCGGCACGCTGGTCAAGGTGGTCGAGGCGATGTCCACGGCGGCCCGGACCGACATCTACGGCGTCGGGGCGAGCGGGTTCGTCGCCGTGGACCTGCAGATGAAGCTGCAGCGCATCGCCAAGCAGGCGTTCGCCCTGCCGGACCCGCACCTGGCCATCCAGTCCGCCGCGCTGCGCAGCCCGGGCGATGTGGCCATCGGCCTGTCGCACACCGGCACCACGGTGGACACGATCGACGCGCTGGCCGAGGCCCGGTCACACGGCGCGACGACGGTCGCGGTGACCAATTTCCCGTGGTCGCCGATCACCGAGGTGGCCGACTTCACCCTGCTCACCGCGGCCCGGGAGACCGCGTTCCGGTCTGGCGCGATGACCAGCCGGATCGCGCAGCTGACCGTGGTGGACTGCCTGTTCGTGCTGCTGGCCCGGCGCGACCTGCCGGCCACCATGGACGCGCTGGAGCGGACGTTCGCCGCGGCTCAGGACAAGCGGGTGCGCCGCCCGCGCCAGCCCCGGCCGTTAACAGCGGAGTCCAGCTGGCCACGCAAGCTCAGCCTTTGACCGCTCCGGTGACCGTCATCCGGATGATCTGCCGCTGCGAGACGGCGAACAGCAGCACCACCGGCAGGCTGGCGATCACGATGCCGGCCGCCAGCAGCGTCCACTGGCTCTCGTTGGAGCCGAAGAAGTTGTAGATACCCCGGGTGACCGGGAACAGGCTCGGGTCGGCCAGCAGCACGACCGGCCCGATGATGTCGTTCCACACCCCGAGCAGCCCATAGAGGAATGCGATGAGCAGCGCGGGCCGGGTCAGCGGCACCACCACGCGGATCAGGTAGGACAGGTAGCCGGACCCCTCCATCCAGGCCGCCTCGTCCAGCTCAGCCGGGATCGAACTGATGAACGCGGTCAGCAGCAGCACGGCCAGCGGCAGGCCCGGCTCGACGTGCAGCAGGATGTACCCCGGCCGGTTGTTGTACAGATGCAGCAGCCGGGCCTCGGCGAACAGCGGGATCACCGAGAATGGCAGGAAGAGCCCGATGAACAGCAGCGTGTACAGCGCCCCGCTGCCGCGGATCAGGCGGCGCGCGATCGGGAACGCGATCAGCAGGCCGAGCAGGGTGGACAGCGCCGCGGCGGCGACCGAGTAGACCGCCGTGTTGAGCAGCTCGGTACCCAGGTTGGCCTGGGACCAGGCGCCGCTGAAGTTGTGCACGTCCGGCGAGCCCGGGGTCAGCGGCGAGTTCAGGAAGTGCGTGGGCGACTCGAACGCCAGCATCACCGCGTACAGCACCGGCAGCAGGAACAGGATCACCACCAGCAGCCCCATGGCGACCCCGCCGATCAGCCTCGGACGGTGCACCGCGCAGCCTCCTTCCTCCGGACCGCGGGCCTGCGGACCACGGGCCTGCGGACCACGGGTCTCATCCGAGCAGCCGCCGCTCGCGCCGCCGGAGCAGCACCATCAGCGGCAGTGCCACGATCAGCGTCATGACGAACAGGACCACGCTGACCGCCGCCCCGTAGCCCAGGTTGGCCTCGAAGCTGCCGAACGCCACGTTGTACGCCAGCATGCCGAGCGTCTGCGTGCCGTACTGGCCGTCGGTCAGCACGTAGATCAGGTTGTAGGTGGTGAACGCGCCGACCACGGCCAGCAGCACGTTGGCCGTCACGGCCGGCGCGAGCAGCGGGAACGTGATCCGGCGCAGCCGCGTCCAGGCACCTACCCCGTCCATCCCGGCCGCCTCGTAGATCTGCGGGTCGATGGCCCGCAGCCCGCCGATGAACACCAGCGTGGAGAACCCGGCGTTCTGCCAGATCTGCACGAAGATGACCAGCACCATGGCCCAGTTGTCCGCGCCGAAGAACGCGGAGTGGATACCGACCGCACCAAGAATGGTCTCGGCCGGCCCTTGCTGCGGGTTGAAGATGAGGATCCACAGCAGGCCGACGACGGTGACGCCGAGCGCGATCGGCAGGAACACCAGCATCCGGCCGGCCGCCGCCGCCTTGCCCGACCCGGACAGCCGGTGCGCCAGCAGCAGGGCCAGCACGTTCTGCCCGAGGGTGACTCCGAGCACGAAGACCACCGTGGCCAGCACGCCCTGGTCGAAGCCGGGCGCGTTGCTGGTGAACATCGAGCTGTAATTGGTCCAGCCGATGTTGTGCACTGGCGCGTTGGGCAGGGCGGTGTAGTCGGTGAACGAGATGATCACGTTGCCGAGCATCGGGACCAGCCCGAACAGCGCGTACACGGCCAGCCCGAGCAGCAGGCCGCCCCACATGGCCAGCCGGGAGCCACGGCTGAGCAGCCGTGCCGGGCGGCGCCGCCCCGGTCGGCGCCGGCCCGGCCCGGCCCTCCGCGGCACCCAGCGCCGGGTGCTACGCCCCTGCCGGGCTACCGGGGGCCCGGCAGCGGGACCGGGCCCCGGCAGCGTCCGCGGTGTGCTCACGCCGCTAGGTGAGAGCGGGCTGGATCACGAGGCCTTCCAGTCCTTCTGGTAGGTGGCCGCCGCCTGCTGCGCCGACATCTTGCCCTGGATGACCTGGAGTTGCAGATCCGGCCAGTTGGTCTGCTGGTCGTAGTAGCCGTTGTTCGGCGACAGCACCGGGTACATCACGTTCCGGTTCACGCCCTTGCCGAACCACGACCCCATCACGTTGGCCGCGTACCCGTTGAACGTCCCGCCCGACTGGCTCGGCGAGATGCCAGTGATCTTCACGTACTGCGCGTACACCGAGGGGCTGGAGTAGAACGCCAGCCACTTCATCGCGGCCGCCTTGTTCGGCGACGAGTTCAGCACCGAGAACGTCAGGTCGTCCTGCGCGTAGGCCTGGTTGTCCGCGGCGGTGTTGCTGAACGGCAGCGGGAAGTAGCCGACCTGCAGCTTGGGGTTGGCCTGCTGGATCGAGGCCAGGTCCCAGGAGCCGTCGAGCAGCATCGCGCCCTGGCCTTTGGCGAAGTCACCCGGCATGGCCTCCCACGGCACGCCGGTGTAGTTCGGTTCCAGGTACTGCCCGACCGCCTTCTCCTCGTTCATGGCCGTGACCCAGGCCGGGTCGGTCCATTTGACGCTGCCGTTCTCCAGCGCGGTGGCCAGGTTCCCGTTCGGCGCGTGCGGGTACCACAGGTTGACCATGGCCTCGTAGTAGATGAACTGGAGATACACCGGGCCGACGTTGCCCAGCGCGGTGAACAGCGGCTGCACGCCGTGCGACTTGAGCGTCCTGCACACCGCCAGGAACTGGCTGTAGGTGGTCGGCACGCTCAGGTGGTACTTGGCGAAGACGGCCTTGTTGTAGAACACGCCTTCCTGGTAGTTACCCGAGACGATGCCGTACGTCTTGCCGTTGTAGGTCTCCGCGGCCAGCGCGTCCTGGGTGTAGTTCTTCAGGAAGGGCTGCCCGTTCAGCGGGGCGAACGCGTTGTTGGTTGACCAGTACTGCCACGGGGTCTCGTTGGCCCGGCTGGGGTGCAGCGGCAGCGCCTGCAGCTGGGTCACCGACGTGACGATGTCGGCACTGCCCGAGGTGACCGTCTGCTGCAGCAGCGTCTCGTACGGCCCGTTCACGTTGACCGCGGTCTGCAGCTTGACGTTGATGTTCGGGTACTTCTTGTGGAACTCGGCGTCGATGGTGTTGATCGCCTTGACGGCAGGCGGGTTGACCCAGGTGATGATCTTTAGGGTGGATGACCCGCTGCTGCCGCCGGATGAGCCGCTGGAGCAGGCCACCGCGGTGCCTGCCACTGCGACGGCTAGTAAACCGGTGACAAGCTTGCGCACAGGCATGAGCCGCTCCTTGTTCTACAGCTGAGACTGGTGCCGTCCGTCAGTAAAGATCTTACGTTGATTGGGTAGAAGAGGGAATTTCCTTACCCAAAACGTAACAGCACTGGGTTCGTCAGGGCTGGCCCGCGCGGTCCGGGTCACGGCCGGCCAGCTGAGCCGCGGCCCAGGCCAGCTGCTGGCCACGGACGGTGGCCAGCAGGGGGAGCGTGTAGTCGGGCAGCCCACCGGGCAGCCGGACCGTCGCGTCCGGCTGAGGCGACAAGCCGAACCAGGGGGCGCCCCGGCGGCCCGCTTCCTCGCGCAGTGCCGCGATCCCCGGCGGCCTTCCTTTACTGAACGCCAGTACCGCGAGCCCGGGTGCCAGCGCAGCCGCAGGACCGCGGCCGAATTCACCGACCGGGTACGCGGCCGTCAGCACCGACGTGGCCTGGGTCAGGGTCAGCGCGGTCACCCGCGCGGCCGCCTGCAGCGGGCCGTCGGCCAGGCAGACCACGCCCCGGGCCACGCTCAGCGCGGCCGCGGTGGCCGCCGCCGGGACGTCGGCCAGCGCGCCGGCCACCTGGTCGGCCACGGCTTGCAGCGCGGCTGCGCTGACCGCCTCCGGGTTCAGTGCCCGGGCCAGCAGGGCCAGCGCGAGCAGCTGCCCGGTGACCGTCTTGGTCGCCGGGCGGCCCTGCTCCGGGCCGGCCGCCAGTGCGAGCACCGACTGGGCCACCTCGGCCAGCGGGCTATCCGGGTCGTTGGTGACCGCGATGCCACGGGCCCCGGCGCGCTGCAGCCGGTCCAGCGCCGCTGCGACCTCCGGGGTCTGACCGGAGCGGCTCACCGCGATGGCCAGGTAGCCGCGGTAGCCCTGTTCCGGGTGCTCGATCCGCTGCGCCGGCGGCCCGTCCAGGCCGAGCCGGCCAACCGGCAGCCCGGTGGCGGCCCGCAGCACTGCACGGCCGTAGCTGGCGGCGTGCCCGGCGGCGCCCCGGCCGAAGACCAGCACGCCGGCCGGTGCCGGGCCGGCCACCAGCCGGCCGATCTCGTCCGTCCGGGCGGCCAGCGCGCGCAGCACGGCGGGCTGCTCGTTCATGTCGGCCGCCATCAGCTGCCCGCCGGCCGGCACCGCGGCCCGCGGCGCGGCGCCCAGCCGGCTCAGCGCGCCGCGGACGCCGCCGTCACCCGCGCTGAGCGCCTGCTGCGCGGCCGGCCCGGGGGCGCCGCCGAGCAGCATGACCAAGGCCACCCGCAGGTCGCCGCCGGCCTGGGCCAGCGCGGCCGCGCAGGCCTCCTCGCCCGCGCCGGAGGCGTCGCTCAGAATCCGCTGCGTCCGGTTGCGCAGCTTGCTGTTGACCGCCCTGACCTCGACCATCAGGTTGGAGTAGGTCTTGCCGAGCCGGATCATCAGCGCGGTCGAGAAGCTGTTCAGGATGAGCTTCAGGGCCGAGGTCGCCTTCAGCCGGGTGGAACCCGCGATGGCCTCCGGGCCGGTCTCGGCGGCCAGCACGGTCTGGGCCAGCGGCTGCAACGGCGCGCCGGGATGGCACGTCACCAGCACGGTGTACGCCCCGCAGCCGGACGCGGCGGCCAGCGCGCCGCCGACATACGGCGTCCGGCCGCTGGCCGTCACCCCGATGACGACGTCCCCGCCGGTCACCCCGGCGGCGTCCGCGCGGCCCAGCGCGTCGTCGTCCTCCACGCCCTCGACCGCACGGTTCATCGCGTCGCCGCCGCCGGCCAGGTGCGCGACAACGACGTCCGGGGTCAGGCCGAACGTGGGGATCAGTTCGGCCGCGTCGAGCACCGCGATCCGGCCGGAGGACCCGGCGCCGAAGTAGTGCACCCGGCCGCCCTGGCGGATCCGGTGCGCGGCCTCGTCCACGACGGCGGCCAGCGTGCCCAGCAGTGACCGCACCGCGGCCGGCACGAGCTCGTCCTCCTGGTTCAGCAGCCCGAGAACGGCCCGCGTCGGCAGCAGGTCGATGTCTAGGGTGCGCGCGTTCCGCTGCTCGGTGGGCGCCGCGGCATCAGGGAATTCGATCATTGGCTGTTACGATATGCCAGAACACTTAAGAGAAACGTACATGAGTGACATCCCCTCCCGCTCGCCCGGACCCAGCCCGGAAAGCACCCCTACTGGGGAGATCATCGCCGCCGCGGTGGCCGGCGCGCACGTCCCCGGCGTAGTCGCCGCCGCCGGCCGCGGCCCGGCCACACTGGCCACCTGGGTGGCGGGCCAGGCCGACAGCACGCCGGGCCGGTTCCGGGCGATGACCGCGGGCACCGTATTCGACCTCGCGTCGCTGACCAAGGTGGTGGCGACGACCACGGCCACGCTCGCCCTGGTCAGCCAGGGACGGCTGGAGCTGGCGGAACCGGTGACCCGGTACCTGCCCGGGTTCGTGGCCTGCCGGGAAGGGCCGGTGACGATCCGGCACCTGCTCACTCACACCGCCGGGCTGCCGGACACCCGGAAGTTCTTCGAGTGGTGCGAGACCCGGGAAGATCTGTTCCGCGACCTGCTGGCCACTACCCTGACCGCGCCGGCTGGGACCCAGGTCACCTACTCCGACCTGGGCTTCATCGCCCTCGGCGAGATCGTCGCCCAGGTGGCCGGCCAGCCGCTCGACCAGGCCGTCCGCCGGCTGGTCACCGAGCCGCTCGGGATGACCGGCACCGGGTACAACCTGGCCGGCCCGCCGGACCGCTTCGCGGCCACCGAACGCCGCCCGGACGGCACCTGCTGGACCGGGATCGTGCACGACGAGAACGCTCGGCTGATGGGCGGGGTCGCCGGGCACGCCGGCCTGTTCTCCACCGCGGCCGATCTGGCCCGGTTCGCGGCCTGGTGGGTCAGTGCCGCGGACGGCCCAGTGCCCGGCAGCCCAGTGCCCGGCAGCCCAGTGCCCGTACGGCTGCGCCGGGCGGCCGAGTCCGCCCAGACCGCCGGGCTGGGCGGCTGCCGCGGGCTGGGCTGGGTGTGCGCCGGGGACCGGTCCGACATCCTGGCCGGCCACTGGCCCGCGTCGGCCGTGTCGCACACCGGCTTCACCGGGACCAGCCTCGCGCTGGACAGCCCGAGCGGCGCCTGGGCCATCCTGCTGACCAATGCCGTGCACTTCGGCCGGGACAACACGGCCATCAAGGCGCTCCGCCGTGACGTGCACGACGCGCTGGCCGCGGACCTGTTCGGTGACGTCCCGGGCTGACGCCGCCGCCAGAGCCACGGCGGCCGCCCCTGCTACCCGTCCCCACCCGCCTAACAGGCTGTCGGCGGCCTCGCTGATCTGCTGGATGGCCGTGTCCACCTGATCCGCCGCCGACTTCTGCTGCTGGGTGGCCACGATCGCCAGGCTGGCCGCGGCCAGCTGGCCGGCCGACCCGCGCAGGAACCCGTTGCGCATGTGCGGTACCCCGCCCCCGTCGGCTGCTGGCTGATCTTTACCCGTCCGTGTCATTACGTATTTAGTTGATAACTTTACGTGATACCACGCGGACCGCTCGCGCAACCGACGTTGACGACGTCGGCGCCACGGGTAGTCGGCCCCGACTTCCTGATCTAACTCTTTTATACAAGTCAACTTGTGTAAACTCGAGACAGGTACCCACAGTGCGGGAGCGGTGATGAACACGGCGCTGGCCGCCGCGACAGCGGTGACGTTCGTCTGGCTGGGCATGGTGCTGGCCATCTCGTTCCTGGAGGCGCCGCTGAAGTTCCGCGCCCCCGGCGTCGATCTGCGCACCGGGCTGGCCATCGGCCGGCTCGTCTTCCGGGCGCTGAACACCGTCGAGGTGATCCTCGCGGCCGGGCTGGCCGCCGCGATCCTGACCGCCAGCCCGCCGGTGGCCGGCCGGATCAGCGCGGGGGTGGCCATCCTGGTACTGGCCATCCAGCTGGCCGCGGTCCGGCCCCGGCTGAGCCGGCGCTCGGAGCGGATCCTGGCCGGCCAGGACGCGCCCCGGTCAGCCAGCCACTACAGCTACATCGCCCTGGAGATCGTGAAGGTCGCGGCGCTGGTGGCCACCGGCGCCGCGCTGCTGGCGGCTGCTCCGGCTTAACCGGCCACGGGCCGCGTGGCCAGCTCGGCTATGCACAGGCTGGGCTCGGCGAACGGCTGGATCCGCGCCGCGGTGACCGGCGCGCGCAACTGCTCCAGCACCCCCTGCATCAGGCCGAGGTGCAGCTGGCACACGACGTCCCGCCGGTGCTCCGCCACCTCGCGGAACGGGCACCGGCGCAGCCAGACCTCATGCTGCGCGGGTGCTGGGGCGGATCGCGGCCCCGGTGCTGGGGCAGATCGCGGCCCCGGTGCTGGGGTAGATCGCGGCCCCGGTGCTGGGGTGGATTGCGGCCCCGGTGCTGGGGTGGATTGCGGCCCGGCGGCGGGCCCGGTTGCCAACCCGGTTTCCGGCGCGAACCCGATCTCGGCCAGGACGGCCAGCAGCCTGCTGATCGCCTCGGACGCGGTGATCCGCTGGTAGGGCGCGGGCCGCTCGGTCAGGTAGCGGCCCCACTCCCGGCCGGCCTCGGCGGCCGCCTGGCCCGGGTCGGGCAGCAGGCCCTCGATCAGGCTGCTGAGCATCTCGGCCAGCAGCCGGTACTGCCGGTGGCCGGCCGCCGGTGCGTGCTCCACCACGCGGTAGGCGAAGCTGGGCCGGCCCGGCGTGGCCCGGGGCTGGACTTCCCTGATGGCCAGGCCGGCCTTCGACCAGCGCGTCCAGGTGAAACCGGGCCGTGTTGGCATGCACCCCGGTCCGGCGGCCGACCTCCTGGACCCGGAGCGGGGTGCTGGCCGAGCGGAGCACCTCGAGCACATCGGCCCGGCGCTGGCCGAGCGCCGGCCCGGCGCCGTCGGCGAGCAGGCCCGTCACATCCACCGGCTCAGTTTATCTAGGCCAGCTAGTAGAAACCAGCCTCGGCCGTCGGCCCGGCGCCCGGTACCGCCGGCCAGCGCCCGGTACCGCCGGCCCAGCGCCCGGTACTGTCGGCCCAGCGCCTGGTACAACCCCGATACGGCTACCCCAGCGCAGCTCGGCTCATTTTTACAAGCTAATCTGTTTAAAAACGACCGACGAGCGTCCCGGCCAGCGGAAAGGACGACGGATGACCTATGTGATCGGCGAGCCCTGCGTGGACGTGCTGGACCGGGCGTGCGTGGATGAGTGCCCGGTGGACTGCATCTACGAAGGTGACCGGATGCTGTACATCCACCCGGACGAGTGCGTGGACTGCGGCGCGTGCGAGCCGGTGTGCCCGGTCGAGGCGATCTACTACGAGGACGACCTGCCGGAGAAGTGGGAAGGCTACACCGGCGAGAACATGCGCTTCTTCGCCGAGCCACTACCCGGCCGGGACCAGGCCCTGGGCTCGCCGGGTGGGGCGGCCGCGCTGGGCCGGGTCGGCGCCGACACCCCGTTCGTCGCCGGGCTCCCGCCGCAGCGCTAGCCCACTCACCTCCACACCGCCACCACGCGCATTTCACGCTGATCGCGTCCCCGGCGAGTTGACTGACGGCAGTACCCGGCAACGAGCGTTCAGAAATTCGGGAGCGGTGCCATGACCGGTAGCGACCTGCTCATCCTCGCGCCGTGGCTGGTGCTGGCCGGGGCCCTGGTGGTTATGGGCGTCAAGCTGCGCAGGTCGCGCCGCACCCGGCGGTAACGAGATAGCCGGGGCGCTCGGGCGCACGGCGGGGGCGAAATGACGGGCCAGCACCTGGTCGAACTCCCGGGCCCGCAGCGCCGGCGAGAAGTAGTAGCCCTGGGTCACGTCACAGCCGAGCCGGCGGAGCTCGGCGACCTGGGCGCTGGTCTCCACCCCCTCGGCCACGGTCGCGATGCCCATGGCATTGGCCAGGTCGATGACGGCCTGGACGATGGCCGAGTCCACCGTGCTCTCGGCGATGCCCTGCACGAAGACCGTCTCCGAGGAATCAGCCGACGCGGCCGGAACGCCCGTTATCACGCTGGCGGTTATTGCGGCGAGGGCGGCGCCGGTGGCGGCTGGACGGTGCTTCTTTCGGCGACCGAACCGGGCCCGGTAGCCGACATTTCCGCCGAATACGACAATCCGCCACATTGGTCAGCCCCTCCCCTAGCATGCCTTTTGGACGTATCAACCGTACGCTGAGAGAATCGGCTCCGGGAGGAAAATCCGCAACACCGGCACACGTTCCAGGAATAACTATTCGATTTCCATTGACGCAATTGCGTGCGTTACGAAAAATACTTAGTTAATTAGTAGCAGGTCCTGCCCGGCGGCCTTTATCCGGCCCGGGCGGGGCCGGCCGGGGCGGGGCCGGCCGGGGCGGAGCCGGCCGGGGCGGGGCCTGCTCACGGGAGCACCACCAGGTGGACCGGCCGCCAACCGTGCCGTGCACCATCGGCGCGCCGTCGCGCGGGCAGATGCCGCCGGGGTGCCGGGCCGCGATGATCTCACCGGTGTGCGCTCCGCCGTTGGCGATGGCGGCGGCCAGCGCGGACTTGACTGCCCGGTAGAGCCGGTTGACCTGCGCTGGGGTGAGGGTATTGGTCCGCGCCAGCGGGGACACCTTGGCCTGCCAGAGAATCTCGTCGGCCAGCAGGTTGCCCACACCGGCGATCTTGGATTGGTCGAGCAGCCGCGCCTTGACCGCGATCCGCCCCTTGGTGATCAGCGCGCGGAACTCGGCCGGGGTGACGTGGGCCGCGTCCGGGCCAAGGTGGCCGAGGTCGGGATCGAGCCGGACCCGGCCCAGCCGCCGCGGGTCATGCAGCACGAGGCGGCCGCCGTCCGCGAACGTGAGTGTGAACCGGTTCCACCGGGCCGAGCGCGCCCCGGTGTCGTAGCGCCGCTCATCACCGGCCTCGGTTACCGCACCGTCCGGCCCGGTGATGTGGATACGGCCGCTCATGCCGAGGTGGATACCGAGGTCCGGGCCGGGTGGCCCGTCCGGATCGCCGGACGGCGAGGTATCCAGCCAGATCATCTTGCCGCGACGGTGCGCCGCGGTCAGGGTGCGCCCGGTCAGAGCGCTGCGCAGTTCACCGGCGGCATGCGGGCGGCTGACATACCGGTCCGAATCATCCACGTCGGCGATGCGCCGGTGCAGGGCGCGGTCGGCGATCAACCGCCGGGCCGCCTCAACCTCGGGAAGCTCAGGCATTCACCCGTTGTACCCGGTGCTGGGCCGGCCCGCATCAGCCGGCTACCCCGGCGCGGGCAGCGTGGTTGCTGCGCGCTGCCCGCGCCAGGGTACCCGCGGCAGGCCGCCGCCACCGTCACCCGCGCGCTCAGTAACGCCGCAGGGTGGCCGGCGCTGCCACAACCCCGCTCGGCAGTCAGGCCGCCGAAGCACAGTGGCGGATACTCGTGGGAATGCCCAGAAAGGCATGTGATATGGAGGCGGCAGGCCTGGAGATGACAGCACTGTTGTCACTGGAGATAGAGGACGTTGGCCGAGCGGCCCGCTCGGTTCAGCGGGGGCCAATGCGAGCAGGCCGGGCAGCGCGTATGCCGCCGAAACGATGGGGCTAGTAAATCCAGGGTTTGGGCTTGGACGTGAGCGTGTAGCTGGCCCGGTGCGGGTGGCTGTGAGCCTGCTGACGTGCGGTCACGTGTACTGGACGGGCACTACTGGGCCCCGGTTGAGCGAGCACTGTGACCGCGATTCCGCCGCCCAGGGCAAGCGCCGCGGTGAGAATTCCGCCCACCGCACGAACACGAACGGTCCCGGTTAACCGAGTCCGGCGGTGACTGCCCGCCGACCTGCTGCCGTACCTTAAACTATGATTGGCCATCGTAGATGTTCCTCTCATTCGCGGATTGACGTGTGGCCAGGTGAGGCTGGAGACCATCCGAGACTGCGAAACTACACGACCGCCCATCGCCGTATATGGCATTTGCACAAAAACCGGGTGATTCGTAATTTACGAAAAATGGTCGTAGAAGGTCGGCGCGGAACCGGCTGCCCGGTCCCGGCGGCCCGCCGGCGCCAGGTACGGCGCTTGGTACGGGCAGACATGGCAAGCCGGCAGCCTGGTGCGGGCGGACACGGCAAGCTGGCAGCCTGGTCCGGGCGGTCCGGGCGGTCCGGGCGGTCCGGGCGGCCAGGCAGCCGAATGCGGGCGGCAGCCGTGCGAGCCAGCGGCGGGTGCGCGGCAGAACCAGGGGAGACTGGGCGGTGATCACACCGCGCATGCCACGTCACCTGAAACCATGATCGCTGTGACCGGATGAGGCTGGTGAGTTGGGCGGGTAAGGTGCGGTGCCGGCGCCCGCCTGCGCCGCTGGCCCATCGGCGCCAGCGACAGGCGCGCCAGGCGCATCGGCATCAGTTGGGGCCGGCCCGGGCACCTTTCACGTAAGTGGTGCGGATAGCGCCCCGTTTTGCCCGGAATGCCGGTACCAAACCCGTGAAGAGTTCGCATAGTCATGATCGTCGACAGTCCGGCCGCATCTCATAGCACCGCGGACGAGGTGGCCGTCTGGCTCTCAGTTCCCGATAGCACCGGGCAGTTCGGCGGCACCTAAATTACAGCAGTTTCATATAGCCACATGCCAACTCACCTGCCAATAAGGCCACACTGGTCTCGATAGTCACGGTAATTCACTCGCTGAATGGCATTCCCGAGTTAGCGGAACCGGCGCGTTGTGACACGTGCAAAGCAAATTGCAGAAGGTGTGGCCATCATTTACTGTCCCAGTGCAGTTCTTCTAGAATTCGCGATGAGAAGTGCTTATAACGGGTATCAGCAATTTAAACCAGCAGGTGAGCTGGCCCGCCAGCCAGAACGCATGAAGGCGATCATGGAATTCCGGGTGCTGGGGCCGATTGAGCTTTGGTCCGCCGGGCATCAATATGATCTTGGGCCGACCAGGGCGCGCTGCGTGCTGGCCATCCTCATGCTGACGCCGCGGACAATCGTGCCCACCGAGGTTCTCATCGACCGGATCTGGGACACCGAGCCGCCGCCGAAGGCCCGGGAGAGCCTGGCCGTCTACATCACCCGGCTGCGCGCCTCGCTGCGCCAGGCCGTCGGCGACAGCGTCCGGCTGGTCGGCCGGTCCCGGGGCTACGAACTCGACGTGGACCCGGACGCCATCGACCTGCACCAGTTCCGCCGGCTGCGCCGCCAGGCAGACGCGCTCGCGGGAAACGGTGACGCGGACCAGGCCGCATTACTGCTGCGCGAGGCGGACCGGCTGTGGCGCGGTCAGGCGTTCGCCGGCATCCGCGGCGACTGGCTGGCGCGGATGCGGGCCAGCCTGGAAGAGGAGCGCCGGGCCGCCATCCTGAAACGGGTCGAGTGCGAACTGGAACTCGGCCGGCACGCCGACCTGGTCGGTGAGCTGGGCAACCTGCTCGCGCAGTATCCGCTGGATGAGGCGTTCATCGGGCACCAGATGACCGCGCTGTACGGCAGCGGCCGGGCCAGCGAGGCACTCAGCCTGTACCGGGACACGCGCAGCCAGATCATCGACGAACTGGGTACCGAGCCCGGGCCGGTGCTGGCCGAACTGCATCAGCGCATCCTCACCCACGACCCTGACCTGGCCGCCGGGCTCACCGGCCCGGGCCGGCAGCTGAGCCGGACCGGGCTGCCGGACACGCTGCCCCCGGAGATGGTGGAGTTCGTCGGCCGGGATGAGGAACTCAGCCTGCTCATCCAGCCGCCCGGCGACAGCCCGCGGATCAGGGTCATCGAAGGCATGGCCGGCGTGGGCAAGACCACACTGGCCATCCACGCGGCCCGGGCCGCCGCCGCGCACTACCCGGACGGCACGTTCTACCTCAACTTCCAGACCCACGATCCCGGGCTGCCCTCGCTCGACGCGGCCGAGGCGCTGCACCGGCTGCTCCGGATGCTCACCGCCCCCACCACCCCGATCCCGGACGCCATCGGCGAGCGCACCGCGCTGCTCCGGGCCCAGCTCAGCCGCCGCCGCGCGATCGTGATCCTGGATGACGCGGCCGGACCGGAACAGATCCAGCCGCTGCTGCCAGTGTCCGGCCAGAGCCTCATCCTGATCACCACCCGGCGCACCCTGTCCGGGCTGCGCGGCGCGTACGTGCTGACCCTCGACGTGCTGTCCATGGCCGACGCGGTCACGCTGTTCCGCCGGGTCGCCGGGCAGGGGCAAGCCCACGACCAGGACGCCGCGGCCATGGCGGTGGAGTTGTGCGGGCGGCTGCCGCTGGCCATCAAGCTGGCCGCAGGGAGGCTCGCACACGACTACCCGCCCCGGCTGGCTGATCTGGTCGAGGAACTGGCCCACTCCCCGGTGCCCACCCCGGGTGCGGCCAGCCCGCAGGTGATGTCGGCCTTCGACGTGTCCTACCGCTCGCTGGAACCTGATCACCAGGGGTTCTTCCGGCGGCTCGGGATGAGCCCGTGCGCGTCGATCAGCCCGGCGGCCGCGGCCGCGCTGGGTGGGGTCACGCTGGCCGAAGCACAGCAGGCGCTGGCCGCCCTGCTCGACCACCACCTGCTGGCCCGGGCGCCCGGCGGCCAGTTCCGCTTCCACGACCTGATCCGGGAGTATGCGTCGCTGCGCGCCACGCAGGAGGACTCCGGGCCGGAGCGGCGGCGGGCGGTCGGCCGGCTGCTCAACTACTATCTGAGCGCCGCCGACCAGGCGGACCGGGTACTGCACCCGTTCCGCCGCCGGATGCCGGTACGGGTCAGCCGACCTACCCCGGTCAGCCCGGCGCTGGCCAGGACGGATGGCGCGGCCGGCTGGCTGGAAGCCGAGTGGCGAAACATCCTGCAGGCCGCGCAGTACGCCGGGCGGCATGAGTGGAAGCAGCAGTGCGCCGACTTGATCCACGTGCTGGGTGGCTTCCTGGAAGCCAGGGCGTACTGGGATGACGCGATCACGGCGCACACCGTGGCCGTGCAGGCCGGCCGCGACCTGGTTGACCCGGCCCGGGTCGCGCAAGCGTCGCTGGAACTCAGCGAGGTAAAACAGCAGACCGGCCAGCACGATGCGGCGCTGCCACTGGCCGAGGAGGCCGCGGAGATCTACCGGTCGCTGGCCGACCAGCGCGGCGAGACGGAAGCCCTGGATCAGATAGGCCTGGCCCACCAGCGGGCCGGCCGGTCCCGGGATGCACTGGCTTATTTCGCCGAGGCCCGGGCGCTATATGGCTGGGCCGAAGACCCGCACGGTGTGGCCGATACGCTGGCCCACTCCGGGATCGCCTCCTGGCAGCTCGGCCGCTGCCGGGAGGCGATGGACATGCTGCGTGAGGCGCTGCTCCTCTACCGGGCGGCCGGGGACCGGCGCGGCGAGGCTAAGACGCTGAACAACCTGGGCCGGATGCAGCTGAACTTCGGCTACCACCGCGACGCCCTGGATGGCTATAAGAAAGCGCTGGATATATTCCGGGAAATCGGCGTCGCGCAGAGCGAGGCGATCCTCTATCACAACATCGGCGCGCTCTATAACTACAAGGGCAGCTACGACGAGGGACTGGTCGCCTACCGGCGGGCGCTGGCCATCTACCGGCAGATCGGCGACCTGCCCAACGAAGCCGACGTACTCAACGATATTGGCGCCATCTTCCAGAGCGCGGAGTGCTATGACGAGGCGCTGATCTGCCACGACAAGGCGAAAGCGATCGCCAAAGAGATCGGCAACCTGCGGCAGCAGGTGACCGCCCTGCGCGGGATTGCCGGCGTGCGCCGTGGCTGCGGTGGCTACGGCGAGGCGTTCGACCTGTATCACAGCGCGCTCAAGCTGGCCCGGGAGATCGGTGACCCGTACGAGGAAGCCAAAATCCTGGAGGGTATCGGCGAGACCTCGCTGAGCACGCTGCGATCCGACGCCGCCAGGATCGCGTTCCGCCAGGCGCTGGATATCTTCGAGCGGCTCGACGTGCCTGAGGCCGAGTCGGCCCGGATCCGCATCGAGGCGCTGGATCTCGCCTTCAGCATCGGCGCATAGCGGCCCCGGCTACCCGCTCTGACCTGGGCGGCAAGGCAGACATCAAGGCGGCTGCAAGAGCCCCATCCGGGCCGGCGGCCCACGCTGGTAACCGCCATGAGATACCTGATATCGCCCACCGCCTGGGGCATGCTGACCTCACCCACCGGGTGGGGCCTGCTGGCCGGGCTGGTCGGCCTGCTCGGGTACCTGCCCTACCTGCGCGACGCGTGGCGGCGGACCAGCCAGCCCGATCCGGCCGCCTGGCTGATCTGGACGGTCGAGTACAGCGTGCTGCTGGTGGCCCAGGCCGCACAGCATCCGCCGTGGGCCGCGCTCTGCCTGGCCGGACTGCAACTGGCGGGCACCGTCGCGGTACTCGCCGTGCTGGCCGCCCGCGGCGAGTGGCGCTGGGGTTTCGGCCGCGGCGTGCTGCTCGGCGGCAGCGTGGCCGTGATGGCGGTGTGGCCGTTCACGCACACCCCCGCCGCGGCGGTGTGCCTGGTGCTGGCGGTTGAGGGAGCCGGCATGGTGCTGGTCATCCTCGGCGCGTACCGCCGCCCGGGCAGCGAGACCCCGCTGACCTGGAAGGTGTTCACCCTGGCCGGGCTGCTGGACCTGCGGGCGCTGAGCAGGCATGCCACACCGCTGCTGTACGCCTACCCGGCGTTCTTCGTGGTCATGGGCAGCGCGGTGCTGGCTGCCATCGGGCTCGGCCGTCGGCGGGCGCGCCGGGCGGGCCGGCTCGTGCTGCACCTCCAGGACGTCACGGACAGCTTGATCACCGTCTGCCACCAGGCCCATGGCGCACGCGGCCACTGGGTCCCGGAAGCACCCCGGCCGCGGCTTGCCCCGTCCCGGCCGGGGCTCCCGGCGGCCGCCGGAATGGCACCCCCGGCGGCCGCCCCCCAGCCTGTCCTCCCGGCGACCACCCAACGGCACGCCATACCAGTGGGCCGCCCGGTTCCCGTACCCCGCCGGGCGTGGCCCGAGTCCGACCCCCGATGGCGGCCTGAGCCGGCCCGGCCCGCGTCCGATCCGGCGCTGCCCGCGGCCGGAGTCGGATGGCCCGCGTCCGGGTCGGCCCGGCGGGTGGCCAGGCCGGCCGTGCCCGGTATCTGGCGGCGGCACCCCGCGGAAGCGCCGCCGCTGCGGCTGGCCGAGCGCCGGGAACGGGCCCGCTGAGGGTCACGGGCCGAGTACGACGGCTCCGCCGCCCGGGCCGAACCCCGGCCCCTGGTCCACGTTGTTCGTCGGCAGCGGCTGACCCAGCACGGCCAGCACCACCTGCTGGCTGGCCCGCAGGCCGGCCGTGATCCGGGTGCGCACCAGCCCTTTGGTCCCGACGGTCACCTTGACGGTGCGCGTCCGGCCGGCCGCGTACACGGTGACGGTCGCGCCGTGCTTGGTGTAGTGCACCGCCGAGGTCGGCACGCTGACCCCGAGGCTGCGCCCGGTACTGACCACAACGCTGGCGAAACCGTTCGGGTGCAGGCCGCCCGGCTGGCCGGCCAGGCCGATCGTGACCGGGTAGGTCACCGGCGAATTGCTGGTGTCCGGGGTCAGCCCGATCGAGATCACCGAGCCGGTGAGCGGGCGGTCCAGCCCGTCCGGCCGCACGCTGGCCCGCTGGCCCACCTTGAGCGCGGGCAGGTCGGCCACCGGGACCTCGGTCTGCACCTGATAGCTGTCCAGGCCGGCGATCTCGAACGCGGTGCTGCCCGCGGTGACCGCCGTGCCCGGGCTGACGGCCACGCTGACCACGGTGCCGCTGATCGGGCTGCGCACGATGGCGTTGTCAAGGTTCTGCTGCGCGACGGTGAGCTGCGCGGCGTCGGCATCCGCCGTGGCCTGGTCGGCGGCCAGCTGGGCCGCGCTGGCCGGCCCGGACGAGCCGCTGCCGCTGCCCGCACCCGCCCCGGGCCCGCTGCCGCTCGCCCCGGTGCCCCGGAGCGCCCTGGTCAGCGCCGCACCGAGCGCGAACAGCTGCCGGGACAGCGCCTGCTGGGCGTGCAGCACCACGGTCTCGGCCGTGAGCACCTGCCTGGTCGCGCGCGCACAGTTGCCCGGCGCGGACGCCGGGGTGGGCGCCGGGGAAGGGCGCCCACTCTGGCTTGGCGACGGCGTCCCGGGCCGCGACGGCGTCGCACCAGCGGACGGCGTCGCGCCGGGCACTGGCGTTCGGCTAGCAGGGGGTGTGCCGGAGGGCGACGGCGCGCCGGGCACTGGCGTTCGGCTAGCAGGGGGTGTGCCGGAGGGCGACGGCGCGCCGGGTACTGGCGTTCGGCTAGCAGGGGGTGTGCCGGAGGGCGACGGCGCCGGGCTGGTGCACACCTGGCCAGCCTGGGCCAGCGCTGCCCTGGCCCGGGCCAGCGCGTGGTCAGCGCGGCGCTGGGCGCGGAGCACGGCCTGCTGCCGCGGCCGCAGCGCCGCGCTGGCCGCGCCACCGGCCGAGCCCGAGCCGGATCCCGACGCCGAGCCGGAGCCGGATCCCGAGGCGGAGCCGGAGGCGGCCTGGTCCTGGCCGGCGATGTCGTGCGACACCTGCAGGTTCGCCTGGTCCACGGTCGATTGCGCGGCGGCCAGCGCGGCCCGCAGCGACGCCTTGCTGAGCGAGCCGAGCCGTTGCCCGGCGGTGACCCGCTGGCCGGACCGCACCGCGACCGTGGCCACGGTGCCACTTACCGGGAACGGGACGTCCGCCTGCTGCGCCGGGCTGAGCGTGCCGACCACGTTGAGCGCCGCGTCCACCTGCGCCGGGGTAACCGTGGCCAGCCGGTAGCGCGGGCCCGGCGCGGACCCCGCGGCGTAGGCCGTCCCGGCGCCCGCGAGGACGGCCAGGGCGGCCAGGCCCAGCAGGGCGTACCGCCGCAGCCGGGTGGTGCCGCCCCACCCGAGCCGTCTAGTCATGAAGGTGGCTCCTCATTCGGTTCGCAGCGCGTCGATCGGGGCCAGCCGGGCGGCCCGGCCGGCCGGGTAGACCCCGAAGACCAGGCCGATGACGACGGCCACCGCGATCGAGCCGGCCACCGCGGCCGGTGAGATCGTGATGGTGTCCGGGATCAGGTGCGGCAGCACGGCCGCACCGGCCAGGCCCACCGCCGCGCCGAGCACCCCGCCGGCCAGGCCGAGCAGCGACGCCTCGACCAGGAACTGCCGCCGGATCAGCCGGGGGGTGGCCCCGACCGCCTTGCGCAGGCCGATCTCCCGTATCCGCTCGGTGACCGAGACCAGCATGATGTTCATCACCCCGATCCCGCCGACCAGCAGTGAGATCGCGGCGATGCCGGCCAGCAGCCAGGTCAGCGTCTTGTTCACCGAGGTGGCGGTGGACAGCAGCGACTGCTGGCTGTTGATGGTGAAGTCCGGGTCAGCCGTGCTGACCCCGTGCAGGTTGAGCAGCAGCGTGTCCGCCTCCTGGTAGGCCGCGGACAGCGTGCCGGGTGAGCTGGCCTCGACGAAGATGGTGTCCACTGACGTCCGCGAGCCACCGATCTGCTGCTGCATGGTGGACAGCGGGACGAGCGCCTGGTCGTCCTCGTTGGTGGCGCTGGCCGACGCGCCCACCGACTTCAGCACGCCGATCACTTCCAGCGGCACCCCGTTGATGTTGACCGTCTGGCCGAGCGGGTCGCTGGTGCCGAACAGCTTGCTGGCCGTGGTCGGCCCGAGCACGGTCACGTCGGCCACGTTCCGCTGGTCGGCGACGGTCAGCCACTGGCCCTCGGCCATCGCCCGGGCCCGGGCCCGCAGCCAGCCCGGCGTGGTGCCGACCACGCTGGTGGACCAGTTCTTGGCCCCGGCGATCAGCGTGGCCCCGGCCTGCGAGGTGGGCGCGACCGCGGCGATGTCGGGGGCGGCGGTCTTGTCGGCCAGCGCGGCGGCGTCCTGCACGGTCAGCGTCGTCGCGGAGCCGAGCGGCCCGTTCACCCCGCCAGAACTGGTCGCGCTGCCGGGCGTGATGATCAGCAGGTTGGTGCCCAGCGAGTTGATCTGGGACTGGATCTGCGCGGACGCGCCCTCGCCGAGCCCGACGGTGAGGATCACCGCGGCGATCCCGATCAGGATGCCGAGCATGGTCAGCGCCGACCTCAGCCGGTGCGAGCGGACCGCTTCCAGCCCGGTGCGCAGCGTCTCCGGCCAGTTCACTGCGTCACCTTCACCGGGTCACCGCCGGGGTGGCCGTGTCGCCGGACACCAGGCCATCCAGCATCCGGACGGTACGCTGCGCCCGGCGGGCCACGTCAGCCTCGTGCGTGATCACCACGATCGTGCGCCCGGCCGCGTGCAGCCCGCCGAGCAGGGTGAGGATCTCGGCGGTCGATCCGGAGTCCAGGTTGCCGGTCGGTTCGTCAGCGAGCAGCAGGTCAGGCTCGGTGACCAGGGCCCGCGCCACCGCGACCCGCTGCTGCTCGCCGCCGGACAGCTCACCGGGCCGGTGCTGGATCCGGTCGGCCAGGCCGACCTGGCCCAGCGCGGCGACGGCCCGCTCGCGCCGCTCCGCCCGGCCGGTCCCGGTGTAGCTGAGCGGTAGCTCGACGTTGCGCCAGGCGGGCATCGTGGCCAGCAGGTTGAACTGCTGGAACACGAACCCGATGCGCCGGTTCCTGATGCCGGCCAGCTGCTCCTCCGACATCGCGCCGACGTCCTCCGCGGCCAGCTGGTAGCGGCCCTGGCTGGGCACGTCGAGGCAGCCGAGGATGTGCATCAGCGTGGACTTGCCGGACCCGGACGGGCCCATCACGGCCACGTACTCCCCGGCGTCGATGGTCAGCGTGATGCCGCGCAGCGCCGCCACGGCCAGGGCCCCGCCGCGGTAGGTCTTGTGCACGTCGGCCAGTTCGATGAGGCTCACCGGTCAGCCGCCCGGTTTCTGGATGAAGCCGCCCGGGCCGCCGGGGCCGCGATTGATGTGGATGACCCCGCCGCCCGGCCCGACGAAGGTGCCGCTGTTCCCCGGGTTGCTGACGCTGATCTTCTGGAACGTCACCACCACCCGGTCACCGGCAGTCAGCCCGCTGGTCACCTGGATCAGCCCGCCGCTGCTCAGCCCGAGGGTCACCGGCCGGGTGACCCGGCGCCCGCCGGACACTACGGTCACCACGGCGTGCGGCCCGGAATAGTGGAGGGCGGCAGCCGGCACCACCAGGGCGTGGCGGACCTGGTGATAAATGATCGAGATGGTGGCCGACGCGCCGGCGTACAAGCCGGACGGGGTGCCTTTGACGCTGACCACCACCGGGAACGTGGCCACCCCGGAGCTGGTGTCGGCGATCAGGCCGATCGAGTGCACGGTCCCGGTGACCGGGCCGGCCGCACCCGCAGCGGCGATCTGCACCTGGTCGCCAGCCTTGATCCGGCCGACCACGCTGGCGTCCACGCTGGCGTTCACCACGTCGTGTGCGCTGACCACGGTGATCTCGCCGGTGGCGCCCGAGCCGGACCCCGACCCGCTGTCCCCGGACCCGGACCCGCCGTCACCCGATCCGCCGGACCCGCCTGACCCGCCGGAGTCGCCGGATCCGCCGGATCCGCCTGAGCCCGCGGAACCGGACCCGCCGGACCCGCCTCCCCCGCCGCTGCTCCCGCTCACCTGCTGCCCGATGGCCAGGCCGCCGGTCCCGGTGACGATGCCGCCGAACGGCGCGGTCAGCGTGGCGCCGCGCAGCGCCGCGCTGGCGCTGTCCACCTGGGACTGGGCCGCGTCCACCGACGCCTGGTCGGCGGCTAGCTGCGCGCTGGACGCACCGCTGTTGCCCTGGTCGGTGCTGAGCTGGGACTGCGCCGAGGCCAGGCCGGCCTCGGCCTGCGCGGCCTGCGCCTTGAGCGTGGGTGAGTCCATGCTGGCCAGCGGCTGGCCCTTGACCACCCGTTCACCGGTGCTGGCCTCCAGCGCGGTGACCTGGCCGGCCGCGCTGAAGCTGAGCGTGGCGCTCTTCTTCGGCTCGATGGTGCCGGTGGCGGACAGCGACTGGCTGAGCGTGGTCCTGACCACCGGCACGATGCTGGTGACCGTGTCCGCGGAGCCGCCCGGCCGGGTCAGGAACCAGGCCGCCGTGGCCGCGGCGGCCAGCACGACCACGGCCACCGGCAAGGCGATCCGCGGCCGCCGCAGCAGCCGCCGCGGGGCGGTGAGCGCGCGGTGCGCGGGTGCCGCCCCCGGGTAGGTGACCGGGCCGCTCATCGCCCGGTCACCCGCATCCGGGCATGGCGGCGCAACGTCCTCATGGCTGAGCATCCTGGCCCCAGGTTCGGTAGCCCGCTATGGACCGACCCCCACAACCGTGGTCGGTCTACACCTACTTCAGGCCCAGCACAGATGTGGGCCTGGATCACCGGTAATGGGGGTCCCAGCCATAGCGCCCGGCCAAATGCGGCCGCCAGGATTTCAGCTGCTGCTCTTTTAAGCCGGCCTGTAGACACCGGTACAGGGCCCTGCTTTCCCGTCCGATGAAAGAGGCCGCTTTGCCTATTTCGGTACGGCTACGGCCGCCCACCATTGCCGCCCGGTGTACGGAGACGCTGCTGGCCGGCGGCGTCGCCGCCGCGGTGTCGGAGGCCACGTTCGGGCTGATGTCGTGGGCCGAAGCGCCGGCCCAGGCGGCGCTGCCCAGCCAGGTCCGCCAGGCCGATGCCCGCCCGCGCCCGCTGACGCACCGGCTGGCTGCCCGACGGCTCGCCAGGATGGTGGGTGATCAACAGCATCGGCGTGCTCCGCCATGCTGGCCAGCGGCTGCTGGTCGCGGTGCTGTCCAGCGGCCAGCCCAATGAGGCGGCGGGCATCAGCCAGGTGCAGGCCGCCGCCAGAGCGGCGGCGGCCTCGGTTACCCGGCCAGCGTGCCCACCCAGGGCACGCTGACCTTGCGCTAGCTAACTAACGGTCAGGAAGAGACCGAGTCCGCACGGTGCGGCAGCTTCCAGTTCGGCCGCACGTAGTGGCAGGTGTACCCGTCCGGGTACTTCTGGAGGTAGTCCTGGTGCTCCGGCTCGGCCTCCCAGAACGGCCCGACCGGGGTGACCTCGGTGACCACCTTGCCGGGCCAGAGCCCGGAGGCGTCCACGTCGGCGATGGTGTCCTCGGCGACCTTCCGCTGCGTCTCGCTGGTGTAGAAGATGGCCGACCGGTAACTGGTCCCGATGTCGTTGCCCTGCCGGTTCAGCGTTGTCGGGTCGTGGATCTGGAAGAAGAACTCCAGCAGGTCACGGAACGAGATCTGCTCCGGGTCAAAGATGATCTCGACCGCCTCGGCGTGGCCGTGATGGTTCCGGTAGGTGGCGTTGGGCACGTCACCGCCGGTGTACCCGACCCGCGTCGAGATCACGCCGGGCAGCTTCCGGATGAGGTCCTGCGCTCCCCAGAAGCAGCCGCCCGCCAGGATGGCCTTCTCGGTCTGGCCGCTCATTGTCATGAACTCCCCTTCTCGGATTCCCCGCTGTCCCTGGCTTCGCTGTGCCTGGCTTCGCTCCCGAACAGCGCGCGGAACTCGCCGTAGCCTTCGTGCTCCAGGTCCCCGACCGGGATGAAGCGCAGCGCAGCGGAGTTGATGCAGTACCGCAGGCCGCCTTCGGCGGCGGCCCGTCCGGGAACACGTGGCCGAGATGGCTGTCCCCGTGCGCGGACCGGACCTCGGTCCGGTCCATCCCGTAACTGGTATCTGACCGCTCGACCACGTTGTCCTTGTCGAGGGGCACGGTGAAGCTCGGCCAGCCGCTGCCGCTGTCGTACTTGCTGACCGACGCGAACAGTGGCTCTCCGGACACCACGTTGACGTAGATGCCCGGTTCCTTGTTGTCCCAGAACTCGTTGCGGAACGCAGGCTCGGTGGCACCCTCCTGGGTGACCTGGTACTGCTTGGCGGTAAGCCGGGAAACCGCCTGCGCGTCCTTCTGGTAGCTGGTCGCCACCTCAGCTCCTTCGCTGATTGCCGGCCCCACCGGCCGGGCGGGGCCTTCTGGCCCCGGATCGCGGGGCCGTCCACATATCACAGCACCCGCGCAGCATCAGCTATTTCCTATCCGACTGGTGCCGAATCGGCGCTCAGGATGGCGTCGATCAGGCCGGGAAACCGCCGGTCCAGATCGCCTTTGCGCAGCGACATATAGCCCCTGGCGCCCTGCACCCGCTTGGTGACGAGCCCGGCTTCGCGCAGGATGCGCAAGTGATGCGAGAACGTCGGCTTGGTCATCGGCAGCGCCGCTTCCTCGATGACCTGGGCGCACCAGGATTCGCCGTGGGCCGCGACGAACCGCACCGCGGCCAGCCGGTGTGGGTCGGCCAGCGCGGCCAGCACCCGCGGCAGCTGGATGTCCTGCGCCGCGGGCTCGATCCCGTCGTCCATCACGAGCACGAGCATAACTCAGGGTTGCGAGTTGTTCGATGGATGTAGTACGTTCGACAACTATCGAACTTCGATAACTATCGAACACCCAGGAGCACTCGTGCCTGACGCGCACCCCCGCCGCTGGCTCATGCTGCCAGTCGTCCTGATGGCCATGTTCATGGCCGGCTTCGACATCTGGGCGGTGAACGTGGCCGCCCCGTCGCTGCAGCGGGATCTGCATGTCAGCGACGCCGCGCTGCAGCTCATCGTCGGCGGCTACGCGTTCATGTACGCCAGCGGCATGGTGACCGGAGGCCGGCTGGGCGACCTGTTCGGCTACCGGCGGATGTTCATGATCGGCGTGGTCAGCTTCGCCGCCGCCTCGCTGCTCTGCGGGCTGGCCCAGTCCTCGGCCGAGCTGGTCGCGGCCCGGCTGTTCCAGGGGCTGACCGGCGCGGCCATGGTCCCGCAGGTGCTGGCGCTGATCACCGCGACGTTCCCGGCCCGGGAACGCAGCCGCGCGCTGGCCTGGTTCGGCGTGACGATGGGACTCGGCTTCGTGTCCGGCCAGATCCTCGGCGGCGGGCTGATCCAGGCGGACATCGCCGGGCTCGGCTGGCGGGCCATCTTCCTGGTGAACGTGCCGGTCGGCGTGGCCGCGCTGATCGCCAGCGCGCTGGTCGTGCCGACCGCCTGGGGGCAGCGGCGGCCCCGGCTGGACCCGCTCGGCGCGCTGGGCGTGTCGGCCAGCCTGGCCCTGGCGCTGATCCCGCTCACCCTGGGCCGGGACGAGGGCTGGCCCACCTGGACCTGGGTCTCGCTGGCCGCGGCGCTGCCGGTGCTGGCGCTCACCGTGGCCTGGGAGCGCCGGCTGGCCCGCCGGGGCGGTCAGCCGCTGCTCGACCTGCCGCTGTTCCGCGACCGGGCCTTCTCGGCCGGCCTGCTGGTGAATTTCGGCCTGGTGTTCTTCTTCGGCAGCTTCATGTTCGTGCTCACCCTGCTGCTGCAGGGCGGCCTCGGCCAGTCGCCGCTGCAGGCCGGCATCGAGGCACTGCCGCTGGCCGCCACGTTCACCACCATGTCGATCCTCAGCCCGCGGGTGCAGGCCCGGCTCGGGGCGCGGGCCGTCACCGTCGGCGCGCTGATCACCACGATCGGCACGATCGCGCTGGCCTATACCGGCGCCCGCTACCACGGCCAGCTCACCGGCTGGGACCTCGCTCCGGCGACCGCGCTGATCGGTCTGGGCCAGGGCATCTCGATGCCGTTGCTGATCGGCACCGTGCTGACCCACGTGCGGCCCGAGCGGGCTGGCGCGGCGGCCGGCATCCTGACCACCACGCAGCAGTTCGGCGCGGCCAGCGGCATCGCCGTCATCGGCGCCGTGTTCTACTCCGCGCTGGGCGCCACGCCAGGCCGGGCGACGTTCGTGTCCGCCATGGTCGTGGCCATGTCGGTGAACGCCGCCCTGGTGGCGATGACGGCCGGGGTGACCTGGCTGCTGCCGCGCCACACACTGCACCGCGAGCCGGTGGCCAGGGCCGGGGAACTCACTAAGGCCGAACCGGCCGAGGCTCGGTAATCTGCTGCGCATGGACCAGCCCGCGGATACGAACGCCGCCATCTGGCAGTCGGCGGAGATCACGGCGGCCTGGGCGGCGGAAGCGGGCCAGCATGAGCGCGCGCACGCCGGCCCGCTGCGCTTCCTGGCCGGGCTCCTCCCGTTTGGCGAGCAGAACGCGTTCACGGTGCTAGATCTGGGCGCGGGCACCGGGGCAGTGTCCCGTGCGGTGCTCGGCCGGTACCCGCGGGCCGAGGCGGTCCTGGCCGACTTCTCGGCCGCGATGCGCGGCCTGGCTGAGCAGGAGATGGCCCCGTTCGCCGGGCGTTACCGCTACGTCGAGTTCGACATGTCGGGCGGCGGCTGGCCCGCGGGGATCCCGGCCGCCGTGGACGCCGTGGTGACCTCGCTGTGCGTGCACCACCTGCCCGACGACCGCAAACAGGGCCTGTTCGCGGAGATCATCACCCGGCTCGTGCCGGGCGGCTGGTACCTGAACTACGACCCGGTGCGCACCGACGACCCCGTCGTCGCCGCGGCCTGGGAGCGGGTGAACGACGAGCACGACCCGGCCGCGGCGGCCCGGCGGCAGCACCGCACGCCGCAGGAGCAGGCCCGCTGGGACAACCACGTCCGCTACCTGAGCCCGCTGGCCCCGCAACTGGACTACCTGCGCTCCGCCGGTTACCACGGGGTCGATGTGTACTGGAAGCGACTCGATTACGTGATTTACGGGGGCTGCCGCCCATTTTCATCGTGAACGCCAGTACCCGGCACTGCCGCCGCCCGGGCGCGCGGCCTGCGCCGGCCGGTCAGGCCGTCCGGCGCCGGGTCGCCTCCCTGAGCAGCCGCAGATCCGGCGGGTGCTCCGCGGAGGCGAACGGGGTGCCGGGCGCGCTCACGTCGAACCGCCCACTGTCCGGCACATAGTCCCGGCCGCGGGCGATGACCCGGCGCAGCGTACGGAGCGCCGCGATGTCGGCCCGCGGGTCACCGCCCACCACGAGCAGGTCGGCCTGGTAGCCCGGCGCCAGCCGGCCGGTGCTGCCGCCGACGCCGAGCGCTTCGGCCGCCTCGATGGTCGCCATGGCCAGCACCTGGTCCGGCGTGAAGCCCAGCGTGACCAGGTGCTGCAGGCCGCCGACGTACTGATGATGCGGGGTGTTGTTGACGCCCGCGTCGGTACCCACGATGATCCGCACGCCCCGGTCGTGCAGCGGCTTGACGTGCTGCCCGACGCTGATGCCGGTCAGCTTGGCCACGTACGGCGCGTTCACGTTGATGGTCGGGCAGACGACGATGCCCTGCTCCGCGATCTGGGCCGCCAGCGGCTCGCTGAACTGGCGATCGTTGGTCTCAGTCACGAACGAGCAGTGCTCCAGCGTGCTGACCCCGGCGTTGACGGCCCGCTGGATGCCCTCGATGCCGTGCGCGTGTGCGGCGACCGGCATGTCCACCCGGGCCGCCTCTTCGACGATCACGGCCAGCTGTCCGGTGCTGAACTGGGCGTACCACGGCGCCGACCCGCTGGTCATGAAGCCGCCGGTGGACATCACCTTGATCAGGTCGCAGCCGTGCTTGTGGTGGGTGCGCACCAGCCGGCGCAGCTCGTCGTCGCTGTCCGCTTCGCCGCCCATGAACCAGCAGTGCCCGCCGGTCACGGTAACCGGGCTGCCGGACACGACCAGCCGCGGACCACGGGCCAGGCCGGCGGCGATGGCGTCGCGCACCAGCACCGAGAGGTAACCCCGGCCGCCCAGATCGCGGGCGGTGGTCACCCCGACGCCGAGCAGTTCCCGGGCACTGCGCAGCATCAGCAGCAGTTGCTGCTCGTCGGTCTCGGCCCGCATCCGCGCGGCCGGGTCCGGCCCGCCATCGAAGGCGAGATGCACGTGGCTGTCGATCAGGCCGGGCAGGATCGTGCCGCCCGGATAGCCGGTCCGCGGCAGCCGGGCGTATTCCGCGGGCAGCGCGGCCGCTGGCCCGGCCCAGTCCACCACGGCGTCGCCGAGCACCACCGCACCGTCGGTCACGACGGCGTCGCCGGTCAGCACCCGCGGCGCGGTCAGGACTTCCGGCTCACCGTTCACCCCGTCCAGTGTTGCAGGATAGCGACGTGCCAGAAAGCCTCCGCGATGTCATCGACAGCACCACCGTGGCCACGCTCCGGGCCCGGGGCAGCTTCAAGTGGACCGCGCCCGGACCGGACGGGCTGGGCGCGGCCGTGGCCGAGATGGACTTCGGTGCCGCGCCGCCGATCCTGGACGCGCTGGCCGGGCTGTCCGCCACCGCGAACTTCGGTTATCTGCCGCCGCCGCTGGCCGACGAGCTGGCCGCGGCCTGCGCCGAGTTCATGGGCCGCCGGTACGGGTGGCATGCCGACCCGGCGGACATTCATCCCATCCCGGATGTGATCAAGGGGCTGGAGCTGGCTATCACCCAGTTCTCCCGGCCCGGCTCACCGGTCATCCTGCCCACCCCGGCCTACATGCCGTTCCTGATCGTGCCGAAGTTCCTCGGCCGGGAGATCATCCAGGTGCCGATGCTGGACGACGGAACCGGCTTCTTCACGTTCGACCTGGACGGAATCGACGCCGCGTTCCGGGCCGGCGGGCAGCTGCTGATCTTCTGCAACCCGTGCAACCCGCTCGGCCGGGTGTTCCGCGCCGACGAGATGACCCAGCTCACCGGCATCGTGGACCGCCGTGGCGGCCGGGTGTTCGCGGACGAGATCCACGCCCCGCTGGTCTACCCGGGGCAGCGGCACATCCCGTATGCCACGACCTCGGAGACGGCCGCCGGGCACACGCTGACCGCCACCTCCGCTTCGAAGGCGTGGAACCTGCCCGGGCTGAAGTGCGCACAGGTCATCCTGACCAACCAGGCTGACCGGAAGCGGTGGGCGGACATGGGCATGTTCGCCTCGCACGGCGCGAGCAACCCCGGCGTGGTGGCCAATATCGCGGCGTTCCGGCATGGCGAGGCCTGGCTGGACGAGGTCCTTGGCTACCTGGACGACAGCCGCCGCCTGCTGGCCGATCTGGTGCGCCGCCAGCTGCCCGGGGTGCGCTACCGGCCGCCGGACGGCACCTACCTGGCCTGGCTGGACTGCGCGGCGCTGGACCTGCCGCAATCCCCGGGCGAGCTGATCACCGATCGGGCCCGCATCACGGTCGTCGATGGCCCGGCCTTCGGCACCGGCGGGGCCGGGGCGTTCCGCTTCAATTTCGCCACCCCCCAGCCCATCCTCAGCCAGATGGTGCGGCAGATCGCGGCCGTGCTAGCCGCCGGATAATTTTCTCAGCTGGCCCAGGATGCGGGCCAGTTCGGCCTGGTCGGCCGGGCTGAGCCGGCCGAACAGCCGGTCCGCCTCGTTGCCGCGGGCCGCCTGGATCGCGGTCAGCACGGCCTGGCCGCGCCCGGTCAGCTGGACCAGGGTGGCCCGCCGGTCGGTGGGGTCCGGCTGCCGCTCGACCAGGTCGCGGGATTCCAGCGCGTCGGCCACCTCGGTGGCCGACCGGGGCGCGATGTGCAGCTGGTCGGACAGCCGGGACAGCCGGATCGGGCCGTGCCGGCTGAGCACCCGCAGCGCGCGAAGCTGCGCCGGGGTGATGTCCCACGGGGCCAGGACGGACTTGGACGTCTCCCGGAGCTGCCGGGTCACCGCCCAGAAGCTGTCGGCCAGCGACTCATCGCCGGCCGCCCGCCATCTACCTGACCCGCAAGGTGGCCAAGATGCGCCGGGCCATCACCACCGAGCAGCAGCGCGAGCTAGCCGACCTCAACGTCACCGTCGAGGAGGGGCTGTCGGTCAACGGCATCCAGCTGGCCAAGACGATGGGCACCGGCCCGGCCCTGATCAGGCGCTTCACCGCCTCCTCGGCCCGGCTGATCGACCTGGAGCTGCGCTCCCAGCTGGCCGGGCGGTGGCGGATGGCCTCGCTCAGCATCATCTTCGCGGCCATCCCGGCCGTCATCTACCTGGCCGCTGGCCTGCCGGTCAGCGCCGGCACCATCAGCATCGGCACCCTGATCGCGTTCACCACCCTGCAGAACAACCTGTTCCGGCCGATCACCGGGCTGCTCAACACCAGCGTGTCGGTGATCAGCTCGCTGGCCCTGTTCGCACGGATCTTCGAGTACCTGGACCTGCCGGTCGAGGTGGCCGACCCGCCCCACCCGGTCGAGGTCGATCCGGCCCAGGTCACCGGGCACGTGCAGATGTCTGACGTCAGCTTCGCCTACCCCGGCGCGGACCGGCCCGCGCTGTCCGGTATCAGCCTGGACATCCCAGCAGGCCGCACGCTGGCCCTGGTCGGCGAGACCGGCTCGGGCAAGACCACGCTGGCATCGCTGGTCGCCCGGCTCTACGACCCGGGCAGCGGCAGCATCCGGATCGACGGCGTCGACCTGCGGGACATGCGGCTCACCGACCTGGCCGCGATCGTGGGCGTGGTCAGCCAGGAGACATACCTGCTGCACACCACGGTGCGGGAGAACCTGCGCTATGCCCGGCCGGAGGCGACCGACGCCGAGATCGAGGCGGCGGCGCGGGCCGCGCAGATCCACGGTCTGATCGCCGGGCTGCCGGACGGCTACGACACCATGGTCGGCTCCCGCGGGCATCGGTTCTCCGGCGGCGAGAAGCAGCGCATCGCGATCGCCCGGACGCTGCTCCGCGACCCGCGGGTGCTGGTCCTGGACGAGGCGACCAGCGCGCTGGACACCGAGACCGAGCGTGCGGTGCAGCAGGCGTTCGACACGCTGGCCCTGGGCCGGACCACGATCACCATCGCGCACCGGCTGTCCACCGTGCGCAACGCCGACCAGATCGTCGTGCTGGACCACGGCCACGTGGCCGAGACGGGCACGCACACCAGCCTGCTGGCTGAGGACGGCCGGTACGCCGCGCTGGCCGCCTGAGCCGGCCCCAGTCGCGCGCCTGTGCGACAGTGCCCCGAGCGACACTGCGCTGTGGCAGGTTGGTCGTATGCCGACACGACTGGTTCATCTGGTGTGGGACGCCAACGACCCGGCCGCGCTGGCCCAGTTCTGGGCCAGCGCCCTGGGCTGGGTGATCGCCGACGAGGCCGAGGACGAGGTGGACGTCTGGCCCCAGGGGTACAGCTACCCGGACCCGGCCGCCGTGCCACTGGTCTTCGTGCCGGTACCCGAGCCCAAGACCGGGAAGAACCGGGTGCACCTGGACCTGGCCAGCAACTCGCTGCCGCACCAGGCCAGCCTGGTCACCCGGCTGCGGGAGCTGGGCGCCAGCCCGGTTGACATCGGCCAGGGTGAGGTGCCCTGGGTGGTGCTGGCCGACCCGGAAGGCAACGAGTTCTGCGTGCTGGAGCCGCGGGACGCCTACCGCGGCACCGGCCCGGTGGCGGCCATCCTGACTGACTGCGCCGGCCCAGCGGCCATGGGCCGGTTCTGGGCCGAGGTGGCCGGCTACCCGGTCGCTTATGCGGAGGACCACATCACCGGCCTGCGCACCCCCTCAGGGGTCGGTCCCTACCTGGAATTCCTGCACGTCCCCGACGTGAAGACGGTGAAGAACCGGCTGCACCCGGACGTGGCCCCGTATCCCGGCCAGGACCCCGCCGCCGAGGTGGCCCGGCTGCGCGGGCTCGGCGCGGTGCCGGCTGACGTTGGCCAGGGCGACGTCAGCTGGACCGTACTGGCCGACCCGGAAGGCAACGAGTTCTGCGTGCTGTCCCCGCGCTAGCCGCCCGCCGACCTGCTCAACGAGCTGGCCGGCCGCGGCGCGCTGGACCCGGCCGCGGTGGAGACGGCCGAGCGGCGCGGGGTCATCAGCTGCGGGTACTCCGGCTCACGCCAGGTCATGCGGCCCGGCCACCCGATCTACGGTGAGGTGATCCGGGCCACGCTGCCGCGCGGCAAGGCACAGCAGATCGCGCGCTGGCTGGCCGGGGCCGGGGTGGGCACCCGGAACCGGGCCGGCCCGCCACGGCCCGCACCAGCCCCCACCCCGGCGGTGGACGGGCTGCCGCTAACCCGCCGGGAACACGAGATCGCGCTGCTGGCCACGTCCGGGCTGACCAGCAAGGCCATCGCGGCCAGCCTGCACCTGTCGGTGCGCACGGTGAACAACCACCTGGCCCGCACCTACGCCAAGGCCGGCATCTCCTGCCGCGCCGAGCTAGCCGCCATCATGACCCGGACCGCGCTGGCGGGCAGCCCGGCCCCAGCGGCCGGGCTGCCCACGGAAGGCGCCGCATAACATCCCGCGGCGTCAGCTATCCCGGGGGGTCACCAGTAAGCACGAAGACAATTGCCCGGTGATGGCGTGAATTGGCTGAGCGTGCTGTCACCGGCGGGTGCACCCGCCGGTGTAGAAGCCGGGGCCGGCCAGGCCGGGCCCGGTGAGGTTTGGCCGGTTCACCCCGCCGCCCTTCGGGTAGGCGGTGTCCCACCACTGCCGGAAGAACTGTGCCAGTCGGCTGGTGCAGGCTGTGCTGCGGTTGGGCAGCCAGCGGGCGAACGCCGCTTCCAGTTGCGGCTCGGCGATCGAGCCACCGCCGTAGCGCCGCTGGATCTGCTCCAGCGCGCGGGTGAAGTTGCCGTGGCCGAGGATCTGCCGCAGCGCGAGGTAGGAGATGCCGGGGCGCGAATAGGTGTTCGGCGTGCCGAACAGCGCCCACGGAGTGGGGTTGGACGGCGCCACCGTCCAGAACCCGTCCTTGCTGGCGTAGGTGCTGTCGAACTGCCTGACCAGGCTGTGCTGGAAGGCGCGGCGGCCGGCCTGGCTGCCCGGACCGCCCGCCCTGGCCTGCGCCCGCCGGGCCGCGTACAGGAACTCGGCCAGCGTGGCCAGGCCCTCCTTGTAGAACGTCATCTGGTAGCCGTGCTCGGTGACGTGGTCGCCCCACCACTGGTGCATGTTCTCGTGGTAGAGCGTGTCGGTGTCGATCGTGCCGCCCGCGAAGGTGATCATCGTCTGCATCTCCTCCTCGAACGAGGCCGATGGCCGGCCGATGGCCACCCCGTCCGACCTGAACGGGAACGGCCCGCTGAACATGCTCTCGAACTGGGTGATGCCCGGCTGCATGTTCATGATCGCGCGGTTCCTGGCCTTCCGGGCCGCGCTCAGCGAGCTGGCCTGGGCCTGGTAGAAGCGGATGCCGTGCCCGGTCCGCTCGGACAGGTCGAAGCTGCCCACGCTGTCCTCGACCAGGTAGCTGGCCACCGGGGCTTCGGAATCCCAGTGCCAGGTCACCGAGCCGTGCGGGAACTCCGCGTCCGGCGGGTGGGTCTGCCTGCCCAGCAGGAACCCGTTGCCCAGCACGGTCCTGCCCGCGTTGACGGTGTCGTTGACGTCGTAGGTGGGCTTGGCGCTCGGGTAGTCGTTGAGCGGCATCCAGTCCTCGGTGCCGGCCGGCTCGGTGGTGACGAAGCCGCCATCGCCCTGGGGCTGGTTCGACCGGAACCAGCCCTCGGTGGTGCCGTCCCCGTCGTTGTGCACGCCGGGGCGGCCGGTGTAGGCCACCGTGACCCGGAACACGCTGCCGTCGGCGATCGGCTGGGCCGGCGTGATGACCAGCTTGTTGGCCGGGCACTGGGTGCCGTTCAGCGATTCCTTCCCGGCCCGGTCGGTGTTGAGCAACTCCGGTGAGCAGGCCGGCGGCAGCGGGTTGTGCTGCGGGCCGCCGACTGGATTGGCCTGGGACGCCTCGTGCGCCCGGGGATCCGGGTCGTTCTGGCCGTGCGGGTCGCCGGGGTAGGTGGGCTGGACGAAAGTGAACTTCGCCCGCTGGCCGTTTACCCGGACCGACCGGACCGTCATGTCCGGGCCCGCGGTCTTGTTCGCCGACCGGCGCTCGAAGTCCAGGCTGAAGCTGGTCAGGCACTGGGTGGCCCGGTCGGTCAGCACGACGTGGCTGCCCGGCAGGAACTGGTTGCTGACCGCGTCGTAGACCAGGTCCACGTCGGTGTGCAGGCTGGTATACCCGCCGTTGCCGGTGTCCGGGTACAGGTGCGAGCCGGGCGGTGCCAACGTGTGCGCCCCAGCCGAGCAGTGCTGGCCGGCCGTGGCTCGTGCCGTGGCTGAGGCCGCCCCGGCCGCCGTCCCGCTGCCCAGTACTAAGGCGGCGGCACCCGCCGCCGCCGCCACCGCGCGCACCCGTCCGGCCATCACAGCGCCTCCTCCTCTTCCCACCTGACCCACATGTACCCCGTCCGCGGGAGGATCTTCCACTATGGCTCGGCCGGGCCTTGTTCATCAGTGGCATAGGGGATGAAGCTGCCGTGGTGCGGGTCGGCGTCCAGCGGCTTGCCGATGGCCGGGAAGGCGCGCTGCGGGCAGGTCGTCCGGTCGCACACCTTGCAGCCCGGGCCGATCGGGACGAGTGAGGACGGGCTGTTCAGGTCCAGGCCACGGGAGTAGACCAGCCGGTGCGCGTGCCGCAGGTCGCAGCCCAGCCCGATGGCGAACGTCTTGCCCTGGATGCCGTGGCCGCCGTAGCGCCGGTGCACCGTCCGGGCGATCCACAGATAGCTGCGGCCGTCCGGCATCTGGGCCAGCTGGACCTGGATCTCGGTGGGCCGGGCGAACGCCTCGTACACCGTCCACAGCGGGCAAGAGCCGCCGACCCGGGAGAAGTGGAAGCTGGTCGCCGACTGGCGCTTGGAGATGTTGCCGGCCCGGTCCACCCGGACGAAGATGAACGGCACGCCGCGCGACCCGGGCCGCTGCAGCGTGCTGAGCCGGTGCGACACGGTCTCGTAGCCGACCCGGAACCGTTGCTGCAGCAGCTCGATGTCGTAGCCGAGGCTCTCCGCGGCGGCCAGGAACGGCCGGTACGGCAGCACCAGCGCGCCCGCGAAATAGCTGGCCAGGCCGATCCGGGCGAGCAGCCGGCTCTCATCGCTGGACAGGTTGGCCTCGGCCACGATCTGGTCGATCTCCCCGGTCAGCTCCAGCCAGGCCAGCTGGGTGGCCAGCTGGAATGCCCGCTGGTTCGGGTTGAGCAGCGGGGACAGCGCCAGCACCCGGGCCGCGGTATCGTAACGCCGCTTGACCGGCTGGTCGCCGCCCGGCAGGTCGGTCACCCGGATGCCGTGCTGCCGGGCCAGCAGATCGGTGATCCCGGTGGCCGGGTCGCCGATGGTCAGGTCGGCCTGGGTGAAAATCTGCTCGGCGGCGAGGTCGAGGGACGGGAAGTAGTTCCGCCGGGCGTAGAACAGCTCCTGCACTTCTTCCTGGGCCAGCGGCGGCGGTACCGTCATCGAGCCGACGCCGCCGGAGTCGATGCGGTTGACCAGCGCCTCGTTCACGTCCTGGCCGTGCCGGAACCGCCGGTGCAGCTCGATGACGTACCGCCCGACGGCCGGCATGGACGCGGCCAGCTCGCGGATCTCCGCCATGGACACCTGCTCGCTGACCGACGGGTCGGTCAGCACGTCACGGAGCTGGGCGACCAGCCGGTCGGCGTCTTCGCCGGAGAACTGCTGCAGGTCGGCGTCGAACACGCTGGCCAGCTTCAGCAGCACCGAGGCGGTCATCGGGCGCTGGCTTGACTCCAGCTGATTCACGTAGCTCGGGGATATGCCCAGCGCGCTGGCCAGCGCCGCCTGGGTCAGGCCGCGTTCCTCCCGGAACCGGCGCAGCCGCACGCCGACCCGCGCCCTAGTGACAGCCATCACACACCTTGTTTCCGGCCGGTAACGCTCACCTGAACACTGTCCGAAGCCGTGCCGCGCAGCCATCCGCGCCGGCCAGCTCCGCAGGTCCAGCGGTCATTCGCCGCGCTAATCGGTCTAGACCATCGATGATGGCCTTCACAAGTGTTACAGAATCGCGGGCTGAGCGCCACAAACCTCCACACGAACAGGCCCTACCGTTCCGCCGGTTATCCGTGCATGTTGTTAAGTTAAGCCCGTGGTAGCTCGGGCAGTAAGAGTGAGTTGCGGGCGCTAGCCGGCGATCGGAAGGATTTACTGTGAGCGACGCTATTCCCGGACTAAAGCAGGCCCCAACCGCACACACCGGGCTGATCGCATGGGTGAACGAGATCGCCGCCCTCACCACGCCGGCCGAGGTTCACTGGTGCGACGGTTCCCAGCAGGAGTGGGATGAGCTCACCCGCCGGCTGGTGGAGCAGGGCACGCTGCTGCCACTCAACCCGCAGCTGCGGCCGGACAGCTTCCTGGCCCGGTCCGACCCCTCAGACGTCGCCCGGGTCGAGGACCGGACGTTCATCTGCGCGGAGAAGGAAGAGGACGCCGGGCCGACCAACAACTGGGTCGCGCCCGACGAGATGCGCGCGACGTTCGCGGAGATCTTCGCTGGGGCGATGGCCGGCCGGACCATGTACGTGGTGCCATTCTGCATGGGCCCCCTCGGCTCGCCGATCTCCCAGCTCGGCGTCGAGATCACCGACTCGCCGTACGTGGCCGCCTCGATGCGGGTGATGACCCGGATGGGCGCGCCGGTGCTGGACGAGCTGGGCCGCGACGGGTTCTTCGTCCGGGCCGTGCACTCGGTCGGCGCCCCGCTGCAGCCGGGCCAGCAGGACGTGCCCTGGCCATGCAACCCGACCAAGTACATCTCGCACTTCCCGGAGACCCGGGAGATCTGGTCCTACGGGTCCGGGTACGGCGGCAACGCGCTGCTCGGCAAGAAGTGCTACGCGCTGCGGATCGCTTCGGCCATGGCCCGGGACGAGGGCTGGCTGGCCGAGCACATGCTGATCCTCAAGGTCACCCCGCCGGAGGGCGAGGCCAAGTACATCGCCGCGGCCTTCCCGTCGGCGTGCGGCAAGACCAACCTGGCCATGCTCCGGCCCAGCCTCCCCGGCTGGACGATCGAGACGGTCGGGGAC
Organism: uncultured Actinomycetes bacterium; assembly: GCA_963834705.1. Classification (GTDB taxonomy): domain Bacteria; phylum Actinomycetota; class Actinomycetes; order Streptosporangiales; family Streptosporangiaceae; genus RYN-230. The sequence continues at coordinate 131,376 of CAWICV010000005.1, read as the reverse complement.
GACATCGCCTGGATGCGGTTCGCCCCGGACGGCCGGCTGCACGCGATCAACCCGGAAGCCGGCTTCTTCGGCGTTGCGCCCGGCACCAGCGAGTTCACCAACCCCAACGCGCTGGACACGCTGACCCACGACACCGTCTTCACCAACGTGGCGCTGACCGACGAGGGCGACGTGTGGTGGGAGGGCCTGACCGAGGAGCCGCCCGCCCACCTGATCGACTGGCGTGGCGACGACTGGACCCCGGACGCCGGGCGCCCGGCGGCGCATCCCAACTCCCGGTTCACCGTGTCGGCCGCGCAGTGCCCGTCCATCGCCCCGGAATGGGACGACCCGGCCGGCGTGCCGATCTCGGCCATCCTGTTCGGCGGCCGCCGGGGAACCGCGGTGCCGCTGGTCACCGAGGCGTACTCTTGGCAGCACGGTGTCTTCATGGGTGCGACCATCGCGTCGGAGAAGACCGCCGCGGCCGAGGGCACGGTCGGCGAACTGCGCCACGACCCGTTCGCCATGCTGCCGTTCTGCGGCTACAACATGGGCGACTACTTCGGTCACTGGCTCAAGATCGGCGGCATGACCGACCCGGGCAAGCTGCCCCGGATCTACGCGGTGAACTGGTTCCGTAAGAACGCCGACGGCAAGTTCGCCTGGCCCGGCTTCGGCGAGAACAGCCGGGTGCTGAAGTGGATCACGGAGCGGCTGAACGGCCAGGCCGGGGCGCAGTCCACCGCGATCGGCAACCTGCCGGCCGATGGCGCGCTGGACACCGACGGGCTGGACATCAGCGACGCGGACCTGAAGCTGCTGATGTCGGTGGACGCCAGCACCTGGCAGGATGAGGCCGACCACACCCGGGAGTACTTCACCATCTTCGGTAGCCACCTGCCCGGGCAACTGTGGGACGAGCACGAGGCGCTGCTGGAGCGGCTGAAGTCGGCGAGCTGACCGGTGGCCGGCGACGCCGCAACGGCGCACCCTGCTCCCACCCGGCTAGCCCTCCCGCCCCGCTCCGGAATCGTGATCATGGCCAGGTGGTACTAGAGCCGTACTAGAGCCCCACCAATCCCATGATCACGAGGCTGGTGAGCATGGGTGCGGCGCGGGGCGGGGCGCTTAGTTGACGCAGGGGATGCCGTCCTTGGGGGCGATCACCGCGCCGCCCTGGGGTCCGGCGGTGGGGATGATGGACGACGGTGACGCGCTGGCCGCCCGGGCCTGCGGCGTGGCCGTCTTGGGCACCGGCTGCGGATAGAACGTGTCGTGCACGATGCGCTGGATATACGGCACATTGACCACGTTCGCGTCCTGGCCGCCGATGATCGCGTAGCCCTTGATCGGCAGCGTGTGGAAGACGAGGTTCTGGCTGGTCAGGCCGCGCATCTGGGCGGCGAAGTCGAGCAGGTTCCAGCCCGCGTCGGTAATCACGTACCGCTTGGCCACGGACAGCAGGGCGGACACCTTGCTCAGGTCACTCAGCGCGCCCTCAGTGCGCAACTGGTACATCACCGAGTCGATGAACGCCTGCTGCCGGTGCGTGCGGTCCAAGTCGCCGTTGGTCAGCCCGTCCCGCTGCCGGACGAACGAGAGCGACTGGGCCGGGTCCAGGTGCTGGTAGCCCCGGTGGAAGTGGGCGCCGGACTTGGGGTCGTAGACGTTGTGGTTGAGGCACACCTCCACCCCGCCGAAGACCTTGGCCACCTCATAGAAGCCGTCCAGGTTGACCTCGGCGAAGTGGTCCACGTGCACCCCGGTGAGCTGCTCGACGGTGGCCACCGCCGCCCGGCGGCCCGCCTCGTTGCCGAGGAAGGCCAGCTGATCCTGGCCCATGCCCGGACTGCGCTGGCGCAGCTTGGCCTGCTGGTAGTACATGCTCACGCCGTAGGCCTGGTCGATCTTCCCGGACTGCTGCGGTCCCACGGTGTCCGCGAAATTGACCCAGTCGTCCCGCGGAATGGAAAATCCAACCGCCTTCTTACCCCCTGCGAAGATGTGAATCAGGATAAGCGTGTTGGTGTCATTCCCGCCTTCACCATTTGCCACCGCCTGCGCGTTGCCCGCGTGCAGCTTGGCCAGGATGCTGTTGGGCAGGATGTTCCCGTTCCAGTCGCGGCGGCTCTCCAGCCCCATGAGCAGGATATTCTGCGCGCCCACCGACGGGCCACTGGCTATTGCGTGCGAGCTGCCGATACTGGCCACGTCCCGCACCACGAAATAAGAAAAGCCGCTGATTACCAGCACCGCCACCGCGGCCAGGCAGGTCACCGGGTACCACACGCCGGTCAGCCGGCGACGCGCCGGTGACCTGGCGTCTTGCCTGCTCAGAGTGCCAGTACGCGACTCCGGGCGCCGCGATGGCGGCCGGCTGCCACCGTCCTGGCCGCCCGTTCCCCGATTTGACGCCGTACGGCTGCGCACCCGTTTCCCCTCCGGGGCCGGCTTGCTAGTATTGCCGCGAAGGCTACCCTCACTTCTCCATCAGTAAAGCTTTGCCGGCCAAACCATTAGGAGTTGTTGGTGGAGCCGCTGCCGCACGACGCAAGTTCCGGCCCGCTGTATCGCGGCGTGCCCGGGCCTTACGACATAGGAGCCTACCGGTATTCGGGCCAGCGGGATTCCGCCGGGGGCGGGAAATCCGGTGCGGAGCGCCCGGCGCCCGGCCGGGCCCCGCACTGGTGGGGGTCCCGGCCCGGCCGGCTCGGGGTACTGCTGGTCATCGCGGGCACCCTGGCCGGGCTGCTGGGCACGGTGCTGGCGGGCAGCGAGCCCGGCTTCGCCCTGGGCGCGGGCCTGATCGTGGGCACCGTGGCCGGGGCGGTCGCGGTCCGGCCCGGGGCCACGTACGTGATCATCCCGGTGCCCGCGCTGGCCTACGTGGTGGCGGCCACGGTGGCTGGCTATCTCCATGACCACGCGATCGACACGTCCCGTACCGCGCTGGCGGTCGGGCTGACCCAGTGGATCGCGGGCGGCTTCCTGATCATGATCGCCGCGACCCTGCTGGCCCTGGCGATTGCCGGGTTCCGCTGGCTGGGCAGCCGGCACACCGTGCTCTGACCTGGCCATGACTATCGGCTCGCAGCCAATTCCCGGCTCGCCCGGTGCTTTTCCACCGCGCCGGGCGAAATGGTCCGCCGGCCGGCCTTAACCCGCCATTGCGTAGCAAACCGCCAGGCTGACGCCAGCCAGCGTGGCGCGCGGCCGTGCTCGGCCCGGTGGAACAGCAGCCAGGCCACGGCCAGGGTGGCCGCGAACACCGGCAGCCAGGCCAGCCGCTCGGCGATCCACAGCGGGGTGGCGGGAGTGGTGAGCAGACCGGGCAGCCGGCCGATCAGCGACCCGGCCAGGTTTACCGCCAGAAACGCGGACTGGTGCCAGAGGAACAGCGTCATCGCGGACAGGTTGGCCAGCGCGATGGCGGCCCAGGCCAGCGGGCGGCGCATCAGCCGGGCCAGCGCGGGCCGCAGCAGCAGGACCAGGCCGGCCTGGGCGGCGCCGAAGGTGACCGCGGCCAGCGTGGGCGGGTTGAGGTTGGAGATGTGCTGGCCGTTCACCCCGACCATGCTGGCCGGGTAGCCGGCCCAGGCGACCAGCGCCGCGGTGGCGGCCGCCCCGCCGGCCAGCAGCGTGGCGGGCACCTTCCAGCCGCGGAACGAGCCGCGGGCCCAGGCGATGCCGAGCAGGTAGGGCACCAGCCAGCCGGCGCCGACGTTCAGCCAGCCCAGCCAGGCCGGGCCGCCGAGGTGGAACCGGGCCAGGTCCACCCCGGCCACCAGGGCGGCGGGCAGCAGCGCGGCCCAGGCGCCGAGACGGCGCACCAGTGCCACCGCGAGCGGGGTCAGCGCGGTCAGCCCGGCGAACACGCACAGGAACCAGAGCGGGTCGAGGACCAGCGTGACCAGGGTGTGCACGGTCCCGCCGGGCATCCCGGCCAGCAGCATGGCCACGGTGAGCGGGATCCAGACCGCGGCCAGCACGGCCACCGGCCGGGTCAGCCGGGTCATCCGCTTGCCCAGCCAGGCGAGGTAATTGCCCTTGTAGCTGAGGGCGGCGGAGTACCCGCCGACCAGGAAGAAGATGGCCAGCGTCTGGAAGAGCCAGGACATCGGGGCCAGCCAGGGCATGGCCTGCAGCGGGCTCATGTCGTGCAGCGTGGTCCCGCTCCCGGAGGGGGACAGCACCAGCGCGGTGACCAGCCAGTGGCCCAGGATCACCCCGGCGATGGCCAGCGCGCGGAGCGCGTCCACGGTGCGGTCCCGGGTGGCCGGGGTGGCCGCATCGATACGCCCTGCAGCCGCACGGATCGCGCCCGCGGCGGCTTGCCGCCGGTCGGCGCGGAGTGGTGATCGGGGGCCGGGGGTTCCGGGGGTAGTCCCCCGGGGGAGCGGAGCGCGGGGTCGTCCCCCCGGGCCAGCGCTAGTCATCGGGTCACCTGCCCGGCCTCACCCAGCGCGATGTAGGCCAGGTTGCGCAGCGCGACCCCGCCCGGGCTGAGGTAACTGCTGTGCCCGTCGCTGCCGGTGCCGAACCGGCGGGCGCCGAATGACGGCGACATCGGGTCGGCGCCGAAGCCCAGGCCGAGCAGCCGGACGTGCGGCACGTCGCCGATCCAGTCCCCGGACTCCCGGCCCGCCCACACCCGGGCGGTGGTGTCCAGCGACCGCACCGAGGACGCGTCCATGCCCGGGCTGCCGTACGCCGCGATGTCGGTGACCGGCAGGTGCGGCGCGGCCAGCCCGCAGACCACCGAGCCGTAGCTGTGGCAGAGCAGCGCGACCTGGTCACCGTCGCGGGCCAGGCTGGTCACCAGCGGGCGCAGCGCCTGCGCGCCCTGCCCGGCGTTACCCGAGGTGAGCACGGCCGGGCTGAGCAGGCTGGGGGTGCGGTAACCGAGCCAGGCGATGATGGCCAGCCGGGCGTGCGGGTCCAGCCGGGCGGTCTCGTTGGCCAGCGCGCGGGCCCCGCCGAACGGCGAGGCGGCGCCGCGGGAGGCCCAGGTGGCCAGTGACGTGTCCGAGCCGGGCACCATGATGACCACCCGCCGGGCGGTGGCCAGGTTGCCGACGACCTGGACCGCCTCGCCCTGGCCAGCACGGCTGAAAGCAAGGAAGTGACCATGGCGCATCGCGGCCAGGCTGGTCGCGAGGCTGGGGTTGCCGTCCCTGGCCGCCGCGGCCTCGGCGCGGGCGATGGCGCGCGAGGTGGCGGCGTACCGGGCGGACAGCGCCTGGGTGGTCAGGGCCGGCAGCTTGACCGGTGGGTCGGGCGGTGTAGTGGGCAGCACCGCTGCGGTCAGCGCCAGGATTCCAGCGGCAGCAGCGGCGGCGATGCCCACGATCCGGCGGCGTCTCATGACAGTGTCCTTCCTGGTCCAGCCGAGTTGCTGGGCAGGAAATTACGGAGCGGCGCGTGTCGTCCGCGTCACACTGCGGAGCCGTTTGCCGCCGTGCCCCGCAGGTAGCGCCGGCTGATCCGGCCGGGTTAGACGACCCCCTACCGGAGTAGGGCCGGCCAGATCCCCCGCCCGGGGCACGAAAAACCGGCCATCCCGCACCTACGCTGAGGACATGAGCACCCGGGAGCCGCTCCGCTTCCTGCGTGGGCTGGAGGCGGGTATCAGCAGCCCGCCGCCGCCCCGCTCGCCGCGGCTGCGCCGCGGGCGGCTCGACCTGGTCGAAGTGGCCGACGCGGCGATCGCGCTCCTCTGCTTCATCCTGACCGCGAACACGCTGGACAGCCAGGACCAGGCGCACGGCAACCCGTACAGCCACTTGACGCTGCTGTTCTTCGCTCTCATCATCAGCGTGCCACTGCTGGGCCGCACCCGCTTCCCCGCGCTGGCCTGGGGCGCCTCAGCGCTCTCGCTGGTCATCACGTCTTCCGGGATTGGCCTCCGCGCGATCTCGTCGGCCGTCTACCTGCCAGCCGGCGTGCTGGTGTACGGGCTGTGCCTGTACGCGGTGGCGGTCCGGTGCAAGACCTGGTTCGCGGTCTCGGCCGGGCTGGTCACCTTGGCCGGCGCGATCCTGATCGACACGCAGACCGCGGTGGGTGCGGTGCTGGCGGCCATCCCGCTGCTGGCTGGCGCCTATGTACGGTCCCGGCGGAGCAGCCGGGTCGAACTAGCCGAGCAGGCCAAGCAGCACGAGGGCGAGCGCGCCCTGCTGGAGGAGCGGCAGCGCATCGCCCGGGAGATGCACGACATCGTGGCGCACCACATGTCGGTGATCGCCATCCAGGCCGAGGCCGGGCCACGCAAGGTCGCCGACCCGCCGCCGGAACTGGTGGAGAGCTTCCGCGACATCCGGGCTAGCGCCCTGGACGGGCTGGGCGAACTGCGCCGCCTGCTCGGCGTGCTGCGCACCGGCACCCCGGACACCACACCCCAGCCCGGGCTCGGGCAGCTGACCGGGCTGCTCGATTCGGCCCGCAACGCAGGCGTGCCGGTCGGCCTGGTGGTCAGCGGCGTGCCCCGGCCGCTGCCCCAGGGCATGGATCTGTCCGCGTACCGGATCCTGCAGGAAGCGCTGAGCAATGCCATGCGTCATGCGCCAGGATCGACCGTGCGGGTGGAAGTCGCTTACTTCCCCAGTTCGGTGGTGATCAAGGTGCGGAACGACCTGAGCCTGAGCGGCAATGGCAACGGCTCGGTCGCGGTGGCCGGGCACGGCATCATCGGGATGCGCGAACGGGCCGCCATGCTGGGCGGCCAGCTGGACGCCGGCCCCACCGACGACGGTGGCTTCCTGGTCACCGCCGTGCTGCCGGACGTCAAGGAGCCCGCGGAGGAGCCGAGGTGACCATCCGCGTGGTGATCGCCGATGACCAGGGCATGGTCCGGTCCGGGTTCAGCACCCTGCTGAACAGCGAGCCGGACATCGAGGTCATCGGCGAGGCGGTGAACGGCCAGGAGGCGATCGCCCGGGCCGCCCAGCTGCGCCCGGACGTGATGCTGATGGACGTGCGCATGCCGGTGCTGGACGGTCTGCAGGCCACCCGGGAGATCACCGCCATGCCGGGCGCGCCGAAGGTGCTGGTGCTGACCACGTTCGACCTGGACGACTACGTGTACCAGGCGCTGCGCTGGGGGGCGAGCGGATTCCTGCTCAAGGACGCCTCGGCCCGGGAACTGGCCGACGCGGTCCGGGTCGTCGCGGCGGGCGACGCGCTGCTGGCCCCGGGGGTGACCCGGCGGCTCATCGCCGAGTTCGCCCGGATGGGCGCACCCCGCGGGCCGAACCGGGACAGCCTCGATGGCCTGACCGAACGCGAGTGCGAGGTGCTCGCCCTGGTCGCCCGCGGCATGTCCAACGCGGAGATCGCGGGCCGCCTGGTCGTCGCGGAGCAGACCATCAAGACCCATGTCAGCCGGATCCTGATGAAGCTGGGCCTGCGCGACCGCACCCAGGCCGTGGTGCTCGCCTACGAGACCGGCCTGGTCCAGCCGGGCGCATGAGGGGGAAAGACGCCGTGTTCGCGGCGGCCATGGCCGGGGTGCTCGCGGCATACAACAACGTCGGTGGCGAGCGGCCGTGCCGTCAGCGCTGGTACCCGGTCACCAACCTGGGCGCGACCGGCGCACTGCTGGCCGCCGCCACCGTCAGCGGGCTGACCGCCGCCGACCTGGGCCTCACCCGGGGCCGGGTGGCCGCCGGGCTGCGCTGCGCGGCGGGCCCCGCGGCCGCGCTGGCCACCGCCTGGTGTGCGCTGGCCGCCACACCGGTCACCCGGCCAGTCCTGGCCGACCGCCGGATCACCGGGCTGACCTGGCCCCAGGTGGCCTACCAGGTCACCGTGCGCATCCCGGTCGGCACCGTGCTGTGGGAGGAGACCGCGTTCCGCGGCGTGCTGCAGGCCGCGCTGCGCCGGGTGCTGCCCGGCCCGGCCGCGATCGTGGTGACCAGCGGCGTGTTCGGCATCTGGCACATCGGGCCGACGATCGCCGCGTTGCGCATCAACGAGATGGGCACCGGCAGCCGGGCCGGCTGGGCCGGGGTGGCCGCCGCGGTAGCGGCGACGGCCGCGGGTGGGGGGCTTTTGTCCGGATTTCGGCATCGCTCGGGTAGCCTGGCCGCGCCGGTGCTGCTGCATCTCACCGCCAACTGCGGTGCCGCGCTGGCCGCCCGCGCCGTGGCGGGTGCCCGCCGGGTGGACTGACTTGCCCCGGCTCGGCCAGCTACACCTCTTCCGGGTGCTTCGGCGCCTGGTTCACCCGGTCCGGGGCATCCTCGGCGCGCTGCGCAGTGCCAGCCGCCAGCTTCGCCCCGGTGCTGGGCAGCACCCGGCCGGCGGTGCGGCGCAGATCCTCGGTCGCGGTGTGCCGCAGGCCGACACTTTTCGCCCGGATATCGCTCAGCGCGGGCGACCGGGCGACCAGGATCACGCCCACGACCAGGGCCACGATCCCAGCCGCCTGGAGCGCGAGCAGGGGCGGCGTGATGTGGATCACGTCACCGAAGACGATCACCCCGAGCAGGATGCCGACCACTGGTTCACCGGCGGTGATGCCAGGCAGCGAGGCATGCAGCGGTGCGGCGCTGAACGAGCTCTCCATCAGCCAGAGCGCCAGAAACGCCGCGGCCGCGAGCGAGTAAGCGGGCCAGCTGGTGAGCACCGCGCCGATGCCGTGGTGGTCCAGGATGAGCAGCGTGCTGCGGGTCAGCGCGTCCGAGATGCCCCAGATCAGGCCGGCGGCCAGGCCGGTGAGCGTGGCCCGCCGCTGGCCGGTGCGGCGCAGCCCCGCGCGGACCAGGAGCAGCGCGATGAAACCAATGGCCGCGGCGGCGGGCCAGTACGCGGCGGAGCCGATGTGGTCCCCGCCGACGCCGACCGCACGGGCCGCGGACAGCGCGCCGACCCCCGAGGCCAGCAGCACCGCGCCGATGATTTCCGACTTCCGCGGCCGGACCCCGGACAGCGGGATCGCGACGATCAGCGCCCAGAGCAGGTTGGTGGCCAGCAGCGGCTCGGCCACGGTCAGCTGAAGGTTGTCGAAGGTGTAGCCGGACAGCACGTAGCCGCCCGTCATCACCGCGATACCCGCCAGCCAGCGCGGCTTGCGGATCAGTTCGGCGATCAGCTTCAGGTGCAGGAAGTACTTGCTCGGTTCCTGCTCAGCGGTCTGCTGCTGCAGCACCAGGCCGGTCCCCACCAGCAGCGCAGCGCACAACGCGATGGCGATATGCATCAGGCCACCACGTCAGCGTTCACCGCGTCGTCCCTGCCCCGGGCACCACGGTCGGATGCCTCTGCTTCATTCTGCCCCGCACCCGGGATGCATGCGTCATCCCGGCAGGTAAGCGGCGCACTGGCCGGCCCGCAGCGCTGGCCCCAGGCCGGCCAGCGGTTCTTCAGGCCGCTAGCCCGCGCCGCGCACCCGGAAGAACATCGTCGGGTGCCAGAACGCGTTCGTGGCGTGCCAGCCGATCAGCGTGCCGGTGTCCAGCGCGCCGAACGTGTGGCCAGGACGGACGAAGAACTCGACGTGCCCGGTGCCGTAGAACGCCAGGTCGCCGCGGCGCGCCTGGGACTCGCTCTCCCGGATCAGCTTGCCCGAGCTCAGCATCTGGTACGTGGTCCGGCCGAAGTAGATGTGCCACCGCGCGTACGCGGCGCTCACCAGGCCGGAGCAGTCGTAACAGCCGGGGCCGCCACCGCCCCAGCAGTACGGGTGGCCCGCCGTGTGGTGATACGCCCACAAATAAACCGCCAGTCGCGGGGGTCTGGTACCCGCGCTGGCGGCTTGCGGTGCGGTGGCGAGGGGAATCGCCAGCAGTGCGGCCAGGGCCAGTGGTAGGAACAGGAAACGATGGAAAATGGGATGCTTGCCCACGACGGGGCTCCCAGATCAGAGGGTGCTTCCGCTGCACCGGCCACGGGTTCACGGTGACGGGCGAACTCAGCCAGAAAGCCCAACAAGTTCCGGACCTTAGCGGAATAGGCGCGAAAAAACTGGCATTTCCGGACATCCGAAGTGTCGCCAGCCACCTACGGGCAGGTCTGGCCCGCGGCCCCGGACCGACCTAGGGTGACAACCAAGGTCACCGTTGACTGGGCGTCAGGGAGCGGGATATGAAGACCAGAGCTGCGGTTTTGCGCGGAGTAGGCCAGGACTTCGAGATCACCGAACTGGACCTGGATCCGCCCAGGGCAGGCGAGGTACTCATCCGCTACGTGGCCGCCGGCCTGTGCCATTCTGACGAGCATCTCCGGCACGGCGACATCGTGCCCCGGTTCCCGCTGGTCGGCGGGCACGAGGGTGCCGGGATCATCGAGCAGGTTGGCGAGGGGGTCACCCGGCTGCAGCCCGGCGACCACGTGATCTGCTCGTTCCTGCCGGTCTGCGGGCACTGCCGGTGGTGCTCGACCGGTAAGTCGAACCTGTGCGACCTGGGCGCCACCATCCTGGATGGCTGCCTGCCCGACGGCAGCTACCGGTTCCACGGCGGCGGCGAGGACTTCGGCGGCATGTGCATGCTGGGCACGTTCTCCGAGCGGGCCACTATCTCGGAGAACTCGGCCATCAAGGTGGACCCGGACCTGCCGCTGGACAAGGTGGTGCTGATCGGCTGCGGGGTGCCGACCGGATTCGGCTCGGCGGTGCACGCCGCGGCCACTGAGCCGGGCGACACCATCGCCATCTACGGTGTCGGCGGCATCGGCGTCAACGCCGTGCAGGGCGCGGCACTGGCCGGCGCCCGGAACGTTGTGGCCATCGACCCGCTGGCCAACAAGCGGGAGATGGCCGAGCAGCTCGGCGCCACCCACTCGGCCGCCACGGCCGAGGAGGCCCAGCAGCTGATCACCGAGCTGACCCGGGGAGTCGGCGCGGACAAGGCCATCATCACCGTCGACGTGGTCACCTCCGAGGTGGTGGCCAGCGCGTTCAACGCGATCCGCAAGGGTGGCACGGTGGTGGTGACCGGGCTGGCCGACCCGGCCAAGACCACCATCGAGCTGCCCGGCGCGATCCTGACCCTGTTCGAGAAGCGCATCCAGGGCAGCCTGTTCGGGTCCGGCGACCCGTTCCACGACATCCCGCGCCTGGTGGAGCTGTACCAGGCCGGTGACCTGAAGCTGGACGAGCTGATCACCAGCACGTACACCCTCGACCAGATCAACCAGGGATACCAGGACCTGCTGGACGGCAAGAACGTCCGCGGCGTGATCCTGTATGACCAACCCTGAACCAGCGGGCCGGGGTGAGGCGCCACCGATCATCGGCCTGGGCCGGGAGCGCGAGGTGCTCACCGTCGCGCTGCAGGCCGGCCGGCACGTGGTCATCGAAGGGCCGCCGGGCACCGGCAAGTCCACGCTGCTCCGGGATATCGCCCGGCAGGCCGGCCGGGCGGTGGTGTTCGCCGAGGGCAACGCCGAGCTCACCCCGGCCCGGCTGATCGGGCAGTACGACCCGGCCCAGGTGCTGGCCAGCGGCTACGTCCCGGCCAGCTTCACCGACGGCCCGCTGCTGCGGGCCATGCGGTCCGGTGCGCTGCTCTACCTGGAGGAGTTCAACCGGGTCCCGGAGGAGACCCTCAACGTGCTGATCACCGTGCTGGCCGAGGGCGAGATAGCGGTGCCCCGGCTGGGCACGGTGCAGGCCGGCCCCGGGTTCCGGCTGGTCGCGGCCATGAACCCGTTCGACGCGATCGGCACCGCGCGGGTCAGCCACGCGATCGCCGACCGGATCTGCCGGGTCGTCCTCGGCTACCAGGACGAGGCCGCGGAACGGGCCATCACCACCGCCGTCACCAGCATGAACGGCCAGGTGGTGGACTTCGCGGTGACGCTCACCCGGGCCACCAGGGAGCACCGCGACGTGCGGATGGGCTCGTCCGTGCGCGGCGCGATCGACCTGGTGCTGCTGATCACCGGGCTGGCCCGGCTGCGGGGCGAGGATGGCCTGACCCGGCCGACCGCCGGGGACGCTGCCCATGCCGCGCTGTCCGGCCGGATCCGGATCGCCGACGGCTGCGACCGGACCCCGGAATCCATCCTCGATGAGCTGCTGGATGAGCTCTTTAACCCGGGGGGGCGACCCCCCGAACCCCCCGACCGCAGTGTTGACCCGGAGGGGCGCCCCCCCGGACCCCCCGACCGCCGGTCCGCGCCGGGCGGCGGCACGCCGCCGCGGCCCCGCACCGTCTCTAGATCGGCGCTGCGCGCCGAGCGCGGCGCCACCGCGCGAATCGCGCGCGGGACTATCGGCCGGGCCGAACTGGGCACCCGGCATCCAGCGCTGGCCACGGTCTCCCCCGCGGTCGGCCAGCTTGACGAGGACGCGTTCGCCCAGTTGCTGGCGGCCGATGCGGACGCCGCCCTGGCCCTCCTGGCCGACCTGGCCCGGGCCACCGACCAGCAGCTGCGCGAGGCCGCCCGGCGGCTGGCCGCACGGGTGTTCTTCCGGCTGGCCCGGGCGGGCCACCAGCCGGCCCGCGGCACCCGGCGGCTGGCGGCCGGCCGCGCGGACGGGGATCTCGACCTGGACCGGACCCTGGACCGCTGGTCCGGGCCGTGGCCGCCGCGGGACGCTGACCTGGTCACCCGGTCCTGGTTCGCGCACCGGCGGGCGCTCTGCCTGCTGATCGACAGCAGCGGGTCGATGTCCGGGCTGGCCGTCGCGATCGCGGCGGTGGCCGCGGCCAGCGTGGTGCTGGCCAGTGACGGGCGGCTGCAGCCCGGCATCGTGGCGTTCAGCGGGCAGGTCCGGGTGCTGCAGGCGCAAGGCACCCGCCGCCCGGCCGGCCAGCTGGTCGGCGACCTGGTGGCGTTGCGTGGGCACGGCCTGACCGACCTGGCCGCGGCGCTCCGTGCGGCGGCCGCGCAGCTGGCCACGGCACCGGCCACCGAACGGGTGGCCGTGCTACTGTCCGACTGCCTGCCCACCAGCGGCGCTGACCCGGCACTGGCGTTGCGTGGGATAAATACCTTGCATGTGCTGTGCCCGCGGCCTTCCACGGAGGCGGAACGGGCCGCCGCCGCGCTGGCCGGCCGCGGTGGCGGGCTGTGCCAGCCGGTGCGCGGGCTGCCGGACGTGGCGCCCGCGCTGACCCGCGTACTGTCCTGGAGCGATCAATGAGCAGTGCCGCAAAGAGCACTACCGTCACCTGGTATGACGTGCTGGGCGTGCCCGTTCAGCTCTGGCACCCGCCCGGGCCGCCCCGGTAGCGGACGGATGGCCACGCCCCGGCTCACCGCGGTCAACCTGGCCGCCTGCCTGCTGCTGCTGGCGCAGTTCGTGCTCGGCATGGTAGCCAACCTGTACGTCACGCTGCCCGCGCACCATCCCGGAGCCAACGCCGGCAACTACTTCGCCGGCCTCGGCCCCGGCCTGAGCTGGGTGATCGGGCAGGGCCCGGGCTGGGCCGCCGCGCACGCCGCGCTCGGCCTGGCCCTGGCCGCCGCCGCACTGGCCAACATCGTCTTCACCTGGCGCCGGGGCGGCCGGCTGGCCATCGCGACCGCGGTGCTCGGCGCGCTGTTCATCATCGGTGCCGGGTTCAACGGCGCCAGCTTCGTCAACTACGGGCACGACATCAGCTCGCTGATCATGTCCGTGCTGTGGGCGCTGGCCGTGGCCTGTTATCTCACCGGCCTGTACCTGGCGGCCCGGCCGCTCCGCCGGTAGCGCCGCTCCTCCGGTGACCCAGTTGCCAACGGCGGACGGCCGACGCAGACTGATGCTGATGCGGCCCTTCACTTGAGCCTGACGCGCTGAGATCGGCGCCCGGGCCGCTGGCCGGCCAGGCCAGCGGCGGGGTGGTCGTGTCGTCCGTCGGCACCGGGCCGACCATGAGCCGGGAGCGCCCCGGGCACCCCCTGGCCCCCGGGGGCGTCAGCCCCCAGCACCGCTGCCGCCCGTGCCCTGGCCGGCCTCAACCCAGATTCTTAGCCCGAACGCCACTGCCCGCCCGGTCACCCACCCGCCCAGCGCGGAAACACTGGCACCCGCGTTAAAAATGCCACCGCCCCAGAAAAGCGGACCCGCAGGCTGGTCATTTTTTTAATGGCACACAAAATGCGATACTTGGCGCATGGCACAAGTAACACATTACGAAATTCGGCCAGTTATTCCAGCGGATCACGCGGCGGTGCGGGCACTGAGTCCCCGGCTGACCATCGGTGCCGCACCCTGGCGCGGCCCGGACCGGTTCGCGGCCACGGCCCGCGGCTGGATCGAGGCCGCACTGGCATCGGCCGGCCAGGACGGCCATGCGGTTCTGGTCGCCGTGCTCGATGGTCAGGTCGCGGGCATGATTAGCCTGGCCGAGCAGGAGCACTTCACCGGGGAGGTGGACGCTTACATCAGCGAACTCGTGGTCGGCCGTCGCTACGAAGGCCGCGGCGCTGGCCGGGCACTGCTGGCCGCGGCCGACCGGTGGGCAGCCGGCCGGGGGCTGGCCCGGATCGCCCTGGACACCGGCGCGGCGAACAGCCGGGCGCAGCGACTGTATGCCCGGAACGGATTCGTGCCGGAAGACATCCGGCTGAGCAAACCGGTCAGTGGCTGCCCGCAGAAAGACCCGGGCCAATCGTGACGCGGTTAAGCGGCCGCGGCTGGGCTCTCCATTGGCCCAGGCGCCGGCCGCGCGGCGGATGAATGTGCCGACGGGGTGGATGTCCAGCAGTACGGGCACCCTGGGCCGAACGCGCTATGCAGGTGGGTGCAGTCCGTGGACCGCGCTGTCCTGGCGGCGGCGCCCGCCGCGGCCCTGGTCTGATGCCCGCTCTGGTCCACTACCGCGCCACCTCGCACTCCCTGGCGCCGGTGAGCGGGGCAGCCCACCAGGCCGGCTCTCAGCTTCCCAGCAGGCGGCACCTGAATCACGCCGCCACGCGGCCATCTCCCGGCTCTGTACCGGGTACTAGAACAAGTTCTAGTCTGAGCGCATGCGGCACGGCATCGTCCTGTTCACCTGCGATCGCGGGATCACCCCCGCCGGGGCCGCGAAGGCGGCCGAGGACCGTGGCTTCGACACGTTCTACGTGCCGGAGCACACGCACATCCCGGTCCGGCGGGCCGCCCCGCACCCGGGCACCGGCGGGGCGGCGCTGCCGGATGACCGGTACCTGCGCACCCTCGACCCCTGGGCGTCGCTGGCCACCGCGGCCGCGGTGACGGCCCGGATCGGGCTGGGCACGGCGGTCGCGCTGCCCGCCGAGTCCGACCCGATCACGCTGGCCAAGACGATCGCCACCGTGGACCACCTGTCCGGCGGCCGGGTCACGGTCGGCGCCGGGTTCGGCTGGAACACCGACGAACTCGCCGATCATGGCGTGCCCGCCGGGGAGCGGCGCGAGGTGCTGGCCGAGTACGTGGCGGCCATGCGGGCGCTGTGGACCCAGCCGGAGGCGGCCTACGACGGGAAGTTCGTGTCGTTCGGGCCGTGCTGGGCGTTCCCCAAGCCGGTGCAGGCGCACCTGCCGCTGATCATCGGGGCGGGCGGCGGCCCGCGGACGTTCGAGTGGATCAGCAGCCACGCGGACGGCTGGCTGAGCACGCCCGGGGAGCGGGACATCGGCGGCAAGGCCGCCGCGCTGCGCCAGGCCTGGGCCGCGGCCGGGCGGCCCGGCGCGCCGGATGTCCGGGTGCTGGTCAGCAGCAAGCCGACCGCCGCCGACATCGCCGCCTGGGCCGCGGCCGGGGTCACCGAGTGCCTGTGGGGCGTGCCGGACGGCCCGGCCGCGGCGGCCGAGGCCTACCTGGACCGGCTGGCGGCCCGCGTGGCCGCTTGGCGGTGACACCAGGGATGAGCCGGGACGGCTGCGCGCTCCCGGCCGCGCTGCCCGCGTCGGTGCTGGCGGACGCCGTCGGCGCCTATGACGTGGTGGTCATCGGCTTCGGCATCGCGGGCGGCTGCGCGGCCCTGGAGGCGACCCGGGCCGGTGCCCGGGTGCTGGTGCTGGAACGGGCGGCGGTGCCCGGCGGCACCACCTGCCTGGCCGGCGGCCACTTCTACCTGGGCGGCGGCACCCCGGTGCAGCAGGCGACCGGGCACCAGGATTCGGCCGGGGAGATGTACAAGTACCTGGCCGCGGCCGCGAAAGAGCCGGAGCACGACAAGCTCCAGGCTTACTGTGCCGGCTCGGTCGGGCACTTCCACTGGCTGGAGTCGCTTGGCTTCCAGTTCGAGCGGTCCTACTTCGCCGGCAAGGCGGTGATCCAGCCCGGCACCGAGGGGCTGATGTTCAGCGGCAACGAGCAGGTGTGGCCGTTCCGCGAGCTGGCCACGCCCGCCCCGCGCGGGCACAAGGTGCCGGTGCCCGGGGACACCCAGGGCGCCCGGCTGGTGATCGACCTGCTGCGGGACCGGATCGCCGAGACCGGCGCCGAAGTCCGCTACGAGACCGGCGCGACCAACCTGGTCACTCGCGGATCGTCTGGCGTGGTGGGCGTGGCCTGGCGGTCGTTCGGCGCGACCGGCCTGGTCCGGGCCGGTGCCACGGTGATCGCCGCCGGGGGTTTCGTGATGAACCCGGACATGGTGGCGCAGTACACGCCGGTGCTCGGCGGGAAGCTGATCACGCTCGGCTCGAGCTACGACGACGGGCTGGGCATCCGGCTCGGCATGTCGGTGGCCGCCGATGTCCGGCACATGGACGAGGCGTTCATCACCGCCCCGTGCTACCCGCCCGCGCGGCTGATCACCGGGCTGATCGTCAACTCACGCGGCGAGCGTTTCGTGGCCGAGGATTCCTACCACGCCCGGACCTCGCAGTTCGTGCTGGAGCAGGACGGCTCGGCGGCGTACCTCATCGTGGACGACGCGCATGTGGAGCAGCCGCAGATGCCACTGGTGCCGTTGCTCGACGGGTACGAGACCGTGCCCGGGATGGAGCAGGGTCTCGGCCTGCCGCCCGGCTCGCTGGACCGCACGCTGGCCCGGTACAACCGCTACGCGGCTCGCGGCCACGACCCGGATTTCCGCAAGGGCGCCCCCTGGCTGGCGGCCCAGGACCAGCCCCCGTGGGCGGTCTTCGACCTGCGGCCCGGCCGGGCCCTGTACGCCGGCTTCACCCTCGGCGGACTGCGCACCACGGTGGACGGCCAGGTGCGGCGCCGCGACGGCGCGGTCATTCCGGGGCTGTACGCGGCCGGGGCGTGCGCGTCCAATATCGCCCAGGACGGCAAGGGCTACGGTTCAGGCACCCAGCTCGGCGAGGGGTCGTTCTTCGGCCGCCGGGCCGGCCGGCACGCGGCTCAGACCGTGCACCGGCGGACCCGCTAGCGGCCCGGTCAGCGCCAGAGCTGGACGCTGCGCGCCGCGGCATCCAGGATCAGCTGGGCGTCGATGCTGGAGAAGCTCATGCCAGCCATGGTTGCCCGCCGCGGTCTGCCGCACCAGGGGCTGGCACCCCCCTCGGCGGGTAGGTCCCGGCCTACCCGGGCCGGTAGTCCTGCTGGGTCCGCGCGTAGCCGATGAACTCGTCCAGCGCGGCCGGGTTGGCCATCGCGTTCACGTTGGCCGCCGCCTCCGGGGCCATGCCCTGCAAGATCCGGCGCACCGGGACTTCCATCTTCTTGCCGGTCAGCGTGACCGGGATGGCGCCCACCCGGATGATCCGGTCCGGTACGTGCCGCGGCGTGTACTCGGTGCGCAGCCGGGCGCAGATCTTGTCCCGGAGCGCGTCGTCCAGCACCCCCCCTTCGGCCAGGGTGACGAACAGCGGCATGAAGAACCCGCCGCCCGGCAGGTCCAGGTTGACGATGAGGGCGTCCTCGATCTCCGGCACCGACGCGAGCACCGCGTAGATCTCGGCGGTGCCGATCCGCACCCCGTGCCGGTTCAGCGTGGCGTCGGACCGGCCCAGCACGAAGCAGCCGCCCCGGCTGTTGATCCGGAAGAAGTCACCCTGCCGCCAGGCGCCCGGGAAGTCGGCGAAGTAGGCGGCCCGGTACCGGCTGCCGTCGTGATCGCCCCAGAAGCCGACCGGCATGGACGGCATCGGCGCGGTGATGACGAACTCGCCGACCTCGCCGGTCACCGGCTCGCCGCGCTCATTGAACGCGTGCGCCGCGACCGCGAGGTGCCGGGCCTGGATCTCCCCGGCGTACACCGGCAGCGTGGGCACGCCGCCGACGAACCCGGTGCACACGTCGGTGCCGCCGCTGCCGGTGGCCAGCCACAGGTCGGGCTTGACGTTGCCGTAGAACCAGGCCCCGCAGGCCGCGGACACCGGTGAGCCGGCCAGCATGATGGCGTGCAGCCGGGGTAGTTCGAACCGCTCCCGGGGCACGATGCCGGACCGGGACATCAGCTCCACGTAGGCCGGGCTGGCCCCGAACAGCCGCACGCCGGCGTCCTGCGCCACCTGCCACAGCACGTCCGGCGCGGGGTGCGCCGGGCTGCCGTCGAACAGCACCGGGCACACCCCGAGCAGCAGCGAGCTGACCAGGAAGTTCCACATCATCCAGCCAGTGGTGGTGTAGAAGAACATCCGGTCGCCGGCCCGCAGGTCCAGGTGCAGGTGCTGCAGTTTCAGCTGTTCCAGCAGGATCCCGCCGTGCCCGTGCATGATCGGCTTGGGCAGGCCGGTGGTGCCGGATGAGAACAGGATCCACAGCGGATGGCCGAACGGTACCTGCTCGAAGCGGAAGTCCGCGGCCGGCACCGGTGGCCGGTCCAGGGTGGCGGCCCAGCTCACCGCCCACGGCACCGGTGGCTGCAGCCGGCCCGGCTCCAGATAGGGCAGGTAGATGACGTGCTGCAGGCTGCCCAGCGCGTCGATGATCTGGCCGAGCTGGCTGGTGCGCGGGAAGTCCTGCCCGGCGTACCGGTAACCGTCCGCGCAGAACAGCACCCGGGGGGCGAGCTGGCTGAACCGGTCGATCACCCCGCGCCAGCCGAAGTCCGGTGAGCAGCTGGACCAGATCGCGCCGATGCTGGTGGTGGCCAGCATCGCGATGACCGCCTGCGGGACGTTCGGCAGGCAGGACGCCACCCGGTCGCCGGGCCGGATACCCAGCTCTCGCAGCCGGGTGGCGAGCACCCGCACCTGGCCGGCCAGAGTTTCCCAGGACAGCCCGGCCAGCGCGGTCTGCTCGCTGCGGTAGAGCAGCGCGTCCTGGCCGGGGCGCTCGCTGCGCAGCACATGCTCCGCGTAGTTCAGCCGGGCGCCGGGGAACCACTGCCGCCCGGAGAAGTACTGGTCCCGGCCCGGCCGGTAGCCGGTGCCCGGCTCGGCGGTGCTGGCCAGCGCCCGGCTGGGCGGCGCCGAGGCCTGCACGCCGAACCGGTCCCATATCGCCTGCCAGAACCCGGCCAGGTCGGTGGTGGACCAGCGCCACAGCTCGTCGTAACTGCCGAACCGCAGGCCGCGCTCGTGGCTGAGCCACCCGGTGAACGCGGTCAGGTTCGCGCCCGCGATCTCGGCCGGGCTGGGCGTCCAGAGCAGGTCGCCGTCCGCGGCGGCAGTCACCGCGGGTCAGCCCCAGATGTCGTGGGCGACGCTGACGATGAGGTCGAGCTTGGCGACCTGCTGGTCGTAGGTCAGCTCGTTGCCTTCGGCCGTGGAGGAGAACCCGCACTGCCCCGACAGGGCCAGCTGCTCCAGCGGCACGAACCGCGACGCCTCCTCCACCCGCCGCTTGAGCACGTCCGGGTCCTCCAGCTCCCCGCGCTTGGTGGTGACCAGGCCCAGCACCACCATCGTGCCCGGCGGCACGAACCGCAGCGGCTCGAACCCGCCGCTGCGCTCATCGTCGAACTCCAGGAAGAACCCATCCACCGCCAGCCCCCCGAACAGCGCCTCGGCCACGAAGTCATACCCACCTGAGGCGGCCCACGAGGACCGGAAGTTCCCCCGGCACAGATGCGTGGTCACCGCCAGCCCGGCCGGCTGGCCCGCCAGCGCCGCGTTCACCTGCCGGATATACCGCAGATGCAGGTGATCAGCATCCTCACCCCGGGCCGCGATCTCCGCCCGCTGCGCCGGGTCGTTCAGGTACGCCAGGCTGGTGTCATCAAACTGCAGGTAACTGCAGCCCAGGGCGGCCAGCCGGGCCACCTCATCGGCATACGCCGCCGCCAGATCCGCCCAGAACTCCTCCACATCCGGGTACACCGACCGGTCGATCGACGCCGGCCCACCCCGGTAATGCACCATATTCGGCGACGGGATCGTCAGCTTGGCCACCGACGGGCCGGCCAGCGACTGCAGATAGCGGAAGTCCTCGCCGAAGATCGTCTTGTCCATCCGGAGCTTGCTGCCCACGTGCAGCGCGGCCGGCGTCCACTCGATATCGCCGCCGGGGCGGTGGAACGTGACAGCCAGGTTCCCGGGCGCCTGGCTGATCCCGCCGATCTGGTAAATGAAATCCATGTGCCACGACGCCCGGCGGAACTCACCATCGGTCACCGACTGCAGCCCCACCCGCTGCTGCATAGCCACCGCGGCCGCGATGGCCGCGTCCTCCTCGGCCCGCAGCTCCCCGGCGCTGAGCCGCGGCCGCGTGCTCGCCCCGCGCGGCCAGCAGCTCAGGCGGCCGGAGCAAGCTGCCCACGTGATCGGCGCGGAACGGGGGAACCGTGCGGGCACTCATGCGGACTCCTTCGCGTAGACCACCAGCAGGTTCATTTATATGACGATTATCGGCCCGCTGTGTACCGAATTCAATTGACGAATACTGCGTCTGGCGTGAGTGAAAAAACGGCCTGTCTGATCCGGGCTACCGCAGAGAGTTCGCTAAGCTGGGAAAATGCCCGCAACCACGGCGCTGCTTACCGGCCTGCCCGAGGACGGCGCCTGGCCTGATGGCCCGGCTCCCGCGGCGCAGCGGCCGCCGCGGCTGCTGCTCACCCTGCTCGGCGACTACTGGTGGCGCCGCGCCGAGTCGCTGCCGTCGGCCGCCCTGGTCGCGCTGCTGGCCGAGTTCGGCGTCAGCGACTCGGCCGCCCGCGCCGCGCTCAGCCGGCTGACCCGGCGGAAGCTGCTGGTCACGGCCAAGAGCGGGCGGCGCACCGTGGTCCGGCTTAGCGCCCGCGCGGCGCGGGTGCTGGATGACGGCGGCGAGCAGATCTTCTCGTTCGGCAAGGTCTCCCAGCCCTGGGACGGGATGTGGAGCCTGGTCGCGTTCTCCGTCCCGGAGGAGAACCGGACCGCCCGCGACTCGCTGCGCAAGCAGCTCCGCTGGCTCGGCTTCGCCCCGCTCTACGACGGGCTGTGGGTCTCCCCGCGCGATCACGCGGCCGAGGTGCTCGGCCCGCTGGCCGGGCTGGGCATCAGCACGGCCACCGCGTTCCGGGCCAGCACCGTCCCCGGGGTCAGCCCGGCGGGCCTGCCGCAGCAGGCCTGGGACCTGGACCACCTGCGGGCCCGGTACGACCAGTTCATCGGCCAGGCCAGCGCGCTGCGCGAGCGTACCGTGGCCGGCCAGCTGTCGCCGGACGCGGCGCTGGTCACCCGGACCCGGCTGATGGACGGGTGGCGCGCGTTCCCCGAGCTGGACCCGGACCTCCCGGACGAGCTGCTGCCCGACGGCTGGCCCCGGGCCGCCGCCCGCGAGCTGTTCACCACCACCTACGACCTGCTCGGCCCGCTGGCCGCCCAGCGGGTCCGGCAGATCATCGGCCGGTACAGCCCGGAGCTGGCCCGGTTCGCCACGCACCACAGCTCCGAGCTGCAGACCGCACCCGCACCCGGCTAGCCCGGCACGGCGCCGACCGCGGCCAGGATCGCGCCCGGGCCGGTCGTTGGCGGCCGGCCGGTGCCCCATTCGACGGCGGTGACCAGGCCGGGCGGCGCACGTCCCGCACGATGACCGCGGTGTCCGGGCTGTCCAGCAGGCTCAGGCTGATCTCGGCTACCCGCGGGTCGTTGTCCACGTACACCACCCGGGGGCTGGTGATCACTTCGGCCGCGGTCTGGTGCACCGCGCCGCCCGCCGGATAGCCCGAACCCAGGTCGAGGTACTGGGTGATGCCCTGGCTGGCCAGGTAGCGCACCGCGCGGCGGAGGAACGCCCGGTTCTCGATCACCTCGCTGCGGGTGGCCGGGGTCATCGCCACGGCCTGCTCCGCGGCGGCCTGGTCGGCGGCGGAATAGTGCTGCCCGCCTAATAAGTAGTCGTAGATGCCGGCCGGGGTGGGCCGCGCCGATCCGGGCTCCGGAGACTCAACCACGGTGCCCACGCTACCCGCGGCCGGTCCGGGCTGGGCAGGTTAGGCGGCGGACGGCAAGGGCATCCGCCTGGCGCGGACGGGAACGCTCTCGAAGCCGCGCAGCACGAGCAGCGAGCGCCGGGCCGGCCGGGCGGCCAGCTCAAGCGCCGGGTACCGGCGGGTCAGCTCCTCAATGGCGATGCGGCCTTCCAGCCGGGCCAGCGCGGCGCCGAGGCAGTGATGCACGCCGAGCGAGAAGGACAGGTGCCGGCCGGGATCCGGCCGGTCAATCCGGAACTCGTCAGGCTGCTCGAAGACCCGTGGGTCGCGGTTGGCGCCGCCGATGAGCACGATGACGGGCCGGCCCGCCGCGATGATGCACCGGCGAGCTGCTGAACCGCCGGTCCCGCAGGATACTCGCCACCGTCGCGTGGTCGGCCGCGGCGAACAGGCCGAGCGGGCTACGCACCAGGCCGCGCTGCCGCAACTGCGCGTACAGCGGGTAGGGGTCGGCCTTCGTCGCCGGGAGCAGCATCCGGGCGACCGGATCGCCTCGCCACTGCAACAGCCGCAGCGCGGCCGGCTCGACGACGTGGTTCTTGAATCGCTCTCCGAGGCCCATCCCGTCTCCTTCGCCGCACAGCCGGGCCAGTCGCTGCTGGCCAGGCTTTCATTTCATATACTAGCGGTATCTAAGTTCTGAAGGTATCCGTATGCCACTGGTATGTCAATGTGGCAGCATGAGGGCATGGCCAGGCTGACCAGAGCGGAGTCCAAGGAGCGCACGCGGCAGCGGCTGCTGACGGAGGCACAGCGGCTGTTCCGTGAGCGCGGCTACGCCGCGACGTCGCTGGAGCAGGTCGCGGAGGCGGCGGAGGTCACCAAGGGCGCCATTTACGGGCACTTCGCCAGCAAGGAGGACCTGATGCTGAGCGCGCTCGAAGCCGCCCCGGCCCCGGACTACTCGGGCACGCTGAACGACGAGTCTCGGCCGCTGCCCGAGCGGCTGGCCGAGTTCAGCCGCGCGGTCGCCGCGGAACACCCCGGGGACACCGAGGAACTGGCGATGTACCTGGAGTTCTTCGCCGCGCTGCTGCGCGCCCCGGACGCGCTGCAGCGTTACAGCAGCAGCCGCGAGCGCCGGCTCCAGGAGCTAGCCGACGCCGATAGTGCCGACAGCGATGACCTCACCACGGGGATCACGCCCGTCCAGGCCTGGGCCATCGGGCAGGCAATGCTGGTCGGCCTGCAGATCGAAAAGCGGCTGACCCCCGGCCTGGTCACACCGGAGGTGTTCGAGAGCGCGTTCGGCCTGCTGGCCAACCTGTATACCGAGCAGTGAGCACTGGGGCCCTAGCCGTCCTTGCGCAGCGCGGCCCAGGTGAACGGCTGGACGGCGGCGGCCGGGGTGCGGTGCTCGTCCCGGTCTGCGGCGATCAGCGTCCAGCCGTCCCCCAGCAGCCGGCCCAGATCCGCCGGCCCGTACCGGGTCACCGGCAAGCCGGAGCACTCCGGCGGACCCTCCGGCGCGAAGCAGCCGATGACCGCGACGGCACCCGGCCCGGTCGCGTGGTCCAGCGTCTGCGCGTACTGCCACTGGTCGGCGGCGTTGACCATGAAATGCAGCACGGCCCGGTCGTGCCAGGCCACGTAGCGGCGCTCGGGCTGCCAGCCGCGCAGGTCGGCGACCAGCCAGTGCACCTGCCCGGCCTGGGTGCCCAGGTCGAGCCAGGCCAGCCGGATCGCGGCCGGCGAGATGTCCAGCACGGTGACGTCACCGAACCCGCGGTCGAGCAGCGCACCGGCCAGCGGCGACGCCCCGCCGCCGACTTCGATCACGCTGTCCGCGGCGGTGACCCCGGCTCGCTCCAGCATGGCCAGCGACCTGGCCGGCTCGCGCTGGAACCAGCTGCGCTCCGCCGCACCCGCCGCGTACACCCCGTCCCAGTACGCCGCGGTGTCCTGCTCCCCCATCAGGCCATCTTCAGCCGCGGCCGGCCGCCTCGTCCAGCGCGCGGGCGGTCAGCACCCGGGCCAGGTGGGCCCGGTACCGGGCATCCCCGTTCAGGTCGTCCGGTGGGCTGGTGCCCTCGGCCGCGAACGAGGCCGCGTCGCGCGGCGTAGCCCCGCGGGCCAGCGCCTGCTCCACCGCGCTGGCCCGCACCGGCTGCTGGCCCATGTTGACCAGGGCCACCCGGCGGTCCTGCACCGCGACCCCGACAATGGCCCAGTCGATGGCCCGCTTGGTGAACTTCTGGAACGACCAGCCGGCCGAGGCCCGGCCCAGCGGGATACGGATCTCGGTCAGCAGCTCGCCGGGTTCCAGCGCGCTCTCGAACAGGCCCTGGAAGAAGTCCGTGGCCGCGATCTCGCGCTCTCCGGACGGGCCGCGGGCGACCAGCACCGCGTCCAGGGCCAGCACGACCGCGGGCAGATCGGCGGCCGGGTCGGCGTGCGCCAGCGAGCCGCCGATAGTGCCGCGGTGCCGGACCTGCGGGTCGCCGACCTGGCTGGCCGCCTGGGCCAGCAGCGGCAGCTCGCTGGCCAGCAGGCTGGACTGGGCCAGGTCGTGGTAGCTGGTCAGCGCCCCCACCGCGATGGCGCCGTTGTCGGCGCGGACATAGCTCAGCTCGCTGAGCCGGCCGATGTCTATCAGTACTTCGGGCACGGCCAGCCGCAGCTTCATCAGCGGCAGCAGGGAATGCCCGCCGGCCAGGAACTTGGCGTCGTCGCCGCCGTCGGCGGCCAGGGCCAGCGCCTCGTCCACCGAGCCGGCCCGCTGATAGGTGAACTCTGCCGGGATCAACTCACCCGCTCCTTGCTGGCGGCCAGGATGGCCCGGACGATGTTGTGGTAGCCGGTGCACCGGCACAAGTTGCCCTCCAGGGCCAGCCGCACTTCGTCTTCGGTGGGCGCCGGGTTCTCGGCCAGCAGCGACACCGCCGCCATGACCATGCCCGGAGTGCAGAACCCGCACTGCAGGCCGTGTTCGGCCCGGAACGCCCGCTGCACCGGGTGCAGCCCGCCGTCCGGGCCGGCCAGCCCTTCCGCCGTAGTCACCGCGCGGCCATCCGCCTGGGCGGCCAGCACGGTACAGGACTTCACCGACTGGCCGTCGAGCAGCACCGTGCACGCTCCGCACGAGCTCGTGTCGCAGCCCACGTTGCTGGCGGTCAGCCCGGCCTCTTCCCGGACGAAGTGCACCAGCAGGGTGCGGTCCGGCACCTCCGCGGTCACCGGGTTGCCGTTGACGGTCACGCTGACCTTCACAGACCCTCCCTCGCCTGGTCGATCGCGGCCCACACCCGGGCCGGGGTGAGCGGCATGTCGATGTGCCGGACGCCGAGGTGGCTGAGCGCGTCGATGACCGCGTTCTGCACCGCGGGCACCGAGCCGATCGTGCCGGCCTCGCCGATGCCCTTGGCGCCCAGTGGGTTGATGTCGGTCGGCGTCTCGCTGCCGACCAGCTCGAAGCTGGGCAGCTCGGCGGCGGTGATCGCGGCGTAGTCGGCCAGCGTGCCGGTCAGCGGGTTGCCGTCGGCGTCGTACACCATCTCTTCCAGCAGCGCCTGGGCCACGCCCTGGGCGATGCCGCCGTGCCGCTGGCCCTCGGCGAGCAGCGGGTTGAGCACGGTCCCGGCGTCGTCCACGGTGATGTGCCGGATCAGCCGAACCTTGCCGGTCTCGGTGTCCACCTCGACCACCGCGACGTGGCTGCCGAACGGGAACGTGGGCGCACCCTCGGTGTACTGCACCGCGGCCACCAGGCCGTCCGGCCCGGCGTGGCTGGCCACATCGGCCCAGCTCCGGCCAGTGCCCGGGTCACCCCGCACCTGCCACTGCCCGGTGTCGCTGTCCAGTTCCATATCCGCCTCGGCCGCCTCGATCATGTCCGCGGCAACCCGGCGGGCCTGCTCCCTGACGTCCTGCGCGGCCTTGTGCACCGCGACCCCGCCGAGCTGCAGCGACCGCGACGCGTAGGTGCCCACCCCTTCCGGGATCGCGTCGGTGTCGCCGTGCACCACGGTCACCTGGTCCATCGGGATGCCCAGCTCGGCCTGGACCAGCATGGCCCATGCGGTGTGGTGGCCCTGGCCGTGCGCGGAACTGCCGGTGTAGCAGGTGGCGGTCCCGTCGCCGTGCACGACCAGCCGGGCCGTCTCGCCGGCCGCGGCGTCCGCGGCGGTGATCTCGACGTAGCTGGCCAGCCCGATGCCGAGCTGCACCACCTCGCCGCGCCCGCGCCGCCGGGCCTGCTCGGCCCGCAGTTCGGCGTAGCCCGCCGCGGCCAGCACCTTGTCCAGCCCGGTCACGTAGTCCCCGCTGTCGTACACCGCCCCGGTCGGCATGGTGTGCGGGAAACTGTCCGGGGCGATCAGGTTCCGCCGCCGCACCTCGGCCGGGTCCACGTCGATCTCGGCGGCGAACAGGTCGATGGCCCGCTCGATGGCCGCGGTGGCCTCCGGCCGGCCCGCACCGCGGTAGGCGGAGATCGGGGTGGTGTTGGTCAGCAGCACCCGGTAGGCCGTCTGCACCTGCGCGATGTCGTACGGGCCCGCCGCCATCAGGCTGGTCAGCGTGGGCAGGAACCCGCTCATCCGCGGGTAGGCCCCGGTGTCCTGGATGATGCCGATCCGGTAGCCGAGGATCCGGCCGTCCTTGCGCCCGCCGATCGTGACCGACTGCCGCTGGGCCCGGCCGTGCGTCATGCCGACCAGGTTCTCGCTGCGGGTCTCGGTCCAGCGCACCGCCCGGCCGGTGCGCCGGGCCGCCCAGGCGACCGCGAGCACGTCCCGGTCCACGCCGACCTTGGCGCCGAACCCGCCGCCCACGTCCGGGGTGATGACCCGGACGTCGTTTGCATCCAGGCCAAGCACCAGGGCCAGGATGAACCGGGAGATCTGCGCGTTCTGTGTGCTGACCCAGACGGTCAGCCTGCCGTCCGCCCAGTTCGCCGCCGCCGCGCGGCCTTCCATCGGCACTGGGGCCAGCCGCTGGTTGACGATGTCCTGGCGGACCACCGCGTCGCAGCCGTCGAACACGCTGTCGTCGGCGGCCCCGCCCTTCGCGACGGCCACGTTCGACCCGGTCTCCGGGAACAGTAACGTCCCGGTGTCCGCCACCGCGTCGAACCCGATCACCGCAGGCAGCGGCGTGTAGTCCACGCTGACCAGTTCGGCCGCGTCCTCGCCCTGGTAGCTGTCGTCGGTCAGCACCATGGCCACCGGCTCGCCGACATACC
Source organism: uncultured Actinomycetes bacterium (assembly GCA_963834705.1). Lineage (GTDB taxonomy): Bacteria > Actinomycetota > Actinomycetes > Streptosporangiales > Streptosporangiaceae > RYN-230. Next base: position 104,040 of record CAWICV010000005.1, on the reverse strand, counting down.
GCACCCGGCCGATGGCCAGCGGCGGCTCGGCGTACGGGCCGCCCATCGGCAGCGGCGCGCCCTCGCTGCCCGGCTCACTGGGCGGCGGGGGTGGCGACAGGTCATCCATGTCCTGCGCGGTGAACACGGCCACCGCGCCGGGCGCCCCCAGCGCCGCGGACCCGTCCACCCCGGCGATCTCGGCGTGCGCCATCGGGCTGCGCACGAACGTGACCCGGGCCGCGCCGATCAGCTCCGGTAGCCGCAGGTCCTCGACGTAGGTGCCGCCCACAGTGAGCAGCTTCGGGTCCTCGGTGCGCACCACACGGGTGCCCAGGATGCTCACATGGACTCCTTCCGCCCAACGCTGGTCCGTTTGTACCGCACAATGCCCGTTTCGTCACTGGATGCGGGCCGCTCGCAGCTCAGCCCGGCCGGCGGCCAAGCGCCTCAGCGTGGCCACGTCCGGCCCCGCCCCCGCCAGCAGCACCCCGCTGACCAGCGGGCGCCCGGCCCGGAGCAGGTCCGCGGCCAGCTGCAGGCCGGTCTCCCGGGCCGACCGGCCGGCCCGCTGCATGGCGCCCAGCACGTCCTCCGGGATGTGCACGTCCGGCACCTCGTGCGCCAGGTAGTCCGCTTCCTCGAAGCTGCCCAGCGGGGCTACCGACATAATTAGCCGAACGCCAGTGCCTGCCAGTGACTCGGCCATGGCGCGCAGCCCGCGGAGTTCGTACACCGGCCGGGTGACCAGGAACTGGGCCCCGGCCCGGATCTCGGCCCGGGCCCGGGCGGTCTCGGCGGCCAGGTCCCGGGCGGCCGGGTTGACCCGGGTCCCGATACAGAACGAGGTCTTCCTGGCCAGCCGCAGCCCGTCCAGGTCGCGGCCGGCGTTCAGGCTGGCCAGCAGCGTGACCAGGCCAGCCGGGTCAACCTCCCAGATGCCGTCCACGGCCGGGTAGTCACCGAGCACCGGCGGCTGGCCGGCCTCGCAGATGACGTCGCGGATGCCGAGCGCGTGCGCGCCGAGCAGGTCGGCCTGCAGGGTCATGATGGTCTTGTCCCAGGTGGTCATCGTGACCATGGCCTCGACCGCGGCGTGCTGCTGCAGGTGCAGCGCCAGGCCGAGACCGTCCCGGTGCGCCCGCGGATGCTCCGGCGCGGTGACCGCGACCAGGTCCACACCCTGCTCCCGGAGCGCCAGCACGGTGTCGGTGGTCCGGCTGGCCACGCCGTCGTCCGGCACCGCGATCTCGGCGGCGATCACGAAGTCGCCGCGGGCCAGCCGGCCGGCCAGGCCGCCGGTCCCGGGGCGTGGTCCGCCGGGCGGCCGCCGCCCGCTGCCGGCGGCCGCCCGGGGTGGCGCGGCGCGCAGCCCGGCCAGCTGCGCCACCGCGGCCTCGATGTGGGTCGGAGTGGTCCCGCAGCACCCGCCGACCAGTGCCGCGCCGGCCTCGGCGAACCGGCGCAGGTACCGGGCGACGTAGCTGCCGTCCACGCTGAACTCGAAATCCCGGTCGCCGACCCGGCGCGGCTGCCCGGCGTTGGGCTGCGCGCTGACCGGCAGCGGGCTGCAGGTGACCAGGTCCTCGACCACGGCCAGCATCCGCTGTGGGCCGGTCGTGCAGTTCGCGCCGAGCATGACCACCGGCAGCTCGCCGAGCACCGCGGCGACCTCACGTGGCGTCTCGCCGCCCAGCGTCCGGCCGTCCTCGGCGAACGTGGCCTGCGCGACCAGCGGCAGCGTGCAGACTGCGCTGGCCACGGTCACCGCCTCGGCCAGCTCGTCGAGGTAGCCGAACGTCTCCAGGATGATCAGGTCGGCGCCGGCCGCGGCCAGCGCCCGGACCTGCTCGGCCAGCACCTCGGCCCGCTCGGCCGCGCCCACCTGGCGGCGCAGCCGCGCGGTCACCGCCGGCGACACCGAACCCGCCACATAGCCAGCGCGGCCGGCCCGGTCCCGGGCGGCCCGGGCGATCCGCACCGCGGCCTGGTTGATCTCGCCGACCTGGTCCGCGCAGCCGTGCCCGGCCAGCCAGAGCCGGTTCGCGCCGAACGTGTTGGTCTGGATCACATCCGCGCCCGCGGCCAGGTAACTGTCGTGGATGGTGCCGACCAGGCCGGGATCGGACAGGCTGACCTCGGGCAGCGCCCGGTCCAGCGCGCAGCCGGCCGCGTGCAGCATGGTGCCCATCGCGCCGTCGCCGACCAGCAGCCGCGTCCCCAGCACGGCGGCGAATCCGGTCATGGAGTGTCCCCCCTAAACCCCGCTGCACCAAACCCCAGCGCATCCAGGATCTCCAGCGCCACCTGGGTGCTCAGCCGGTCCCGGTAGGAGTCCAGGGACAGCCCGGTGATCTCCTCGATCCGCTTCACCCGGTAGGCGACCGTGTTCGGGTGTACGTGCAGGAAGCGCGCCGCGCGCTGCGGGCTGTTGTTCTCCCGCAGGTAGCAGCCCAGCGTGGCCAGGTACGCCGGCCCGCCGGTCGCGGTCCGCCCGGGTCAGCGCGCCGAGCACGTCGTCCGCGAACGAGCGCAGTTCGCCCAGGTCGGGCACCTGCAGCAGCAGCCGGTGGATGCCCAGGTCGGCGAACGCGGTGACGGTGCCGGCCCGGCCCAGCCGGCGCAGCGTGTCCAGGGTGCGCTGCGCTTCCTGGTAGGACCGGGTGATCTCATCCGGGCCGCGGCACGGGCCGCCGATGCCGATGACCGCGCGGGTGTCCGGGAACAGCTCGGCCAGCCGGGCCAGGCAGGTGCTGGCCAGCCGCCGGGCGTCCTGGCCGTCCGCCTGCGGCCCGGCGCCGGCCGCAGTGACCAGGACCACCTCGGCCTCGCGCACCGAGACGATCGCGTCCGGGGCCCGGCTGGTGCAGAAGTGCTCGATCACGTCGCACACCCGCTGCCGCAGCGCGGCCGGGTCCAGCCCGGGCCGTGGCGGCGGCACGTCGAACGCGATGGCCAGCACATGGTGCTCGCGGCCCGGGTCGTAGCCCAGGTGGGCGGCCCACCGGCCGGTCTCCCCGTCGTCCCGGCCGCGGCCCAGCAGCAGGCCCTCGACCAGGTCGTCGCGGACCCGCCGGGCCGCCGCGGCGACCACGTTCTCCCGGCCCAGGATCACCCCGCAGATGCTGGCCGCGTGCTCGGTGACCAGCAGGCGCATGTCCTCGGCCGGGTCCGGGCCGGCCGACGCGTCCATCGTGATCAGGTGCGCGGGCACCTCGTCGCCGACCAGCACCGGCGCGACGATGACCGCGGGCATCCCGGCCACGCTGGGCAGCCACAGCGGCCGGTGGCCCTCCCGGGAGGCGCGCAGCACCTGGCCCAGCCGCGGGCCCGCGATGGCCTCCCGGATCAGGTCCGCTGCCTTCTCGGCCGGGACGCCGGGAGACGCCGCGGCGATCACGTCCATGACCGGGCTGACCACGGCCACCGTCGCGGCGGCCCGGTCGGCGATGAGCTGGGTCACGCTGGCCAGGCCGGCCTCCTGCACGGCCAGGCCGGAGAGCTGACGGTAGACCGTGACCAGCTCGCGGAGCACCGCGTTCTCCCGGCCGCGTCACGCTGAATGCCCGATTAGCGACATGCCGACGGCAGCCGGAGCACTTTCTGACATGATTCATTCAGCATACGGCGGTTGAGCCGAATTGACCGGGGTGCTGGTGCCGTGCGTGCCTGCGGGCCCCGGCGACCAGCGCGCGCAGCTTGGCCCGGGCCACCGCCGCGGGCAGGTGGCGCAGGCCGCAGTCCGGGTTGATGACCAGCCGCCCGGCGGGCACCACGTCGAGCGCCCGGCGGATCCGCGCGGCGACCAGGTCCGCGGCCTCCACCTCGGTGGTCTTCACATCGATCACGCCGAGCCCGACAGTCCGGTCCCACTGCGCGAGCAGCCCGAGGTCGCCGGGCCCCTTGCGGGCGAACTCCAGCACCAGCTGGTCCACCCGCGCGGCCAGTACCGCGGGGAACAGGAAGTCGTAGTGCCCCTCCCACAGCGGCCGGGCATACCGGTTGCCGTAGCACACGTGCAGCGCCCAGCTGGCAGGCACGTCCGCGGTGACGATGTTGACCGCCTCGACGGCCAGCTCCACCGCTTCCGGGTAGCCGGCCAGGAACGGCTCGTCGATCTGCAGCAGGCTGGCCCCGGCCGCGGCCAGTTCCCGTGCCGCCGTGTTCAGCCACCGGGCCAGCGCCCGGACCAGGCCGGCCGGGTCCGCGTAGGCGGCGTTGCGGATCCGCCGGGACAGCGAGAACGGGCCGGTGAACGAGACCTTGACCGGCTGGTCGGTCTGCTCCCGGGCGAACGCGTAGTCGGCGGCCAGGCCGGCCCCGCCGCGGTCCGCGTCCGGCAGCGGCTGGCCGAGTGCCGCCTCGTAATAGTCGTAGTAGTCGGTCTTGGCCCGGCGCGGGATGTCCACCCCGGGGATGCGCATCAGCAGGTAGTCGATGTCGTTGTCGCGGCGCAGCTCCCCGTCGGACACGATGTCCAGGCCGGCCCGTTCCTGGTCTTTGATGGCCGCCTTGATGGCCACGTTGTGGATCTCGTCCAGGTGCTGCGCGCTGATCCGGCGCTGGTGGTAGTCGGTCTTCACCCGCTGCAGCCATTCCGGGACCGAGTACGAGCCGATCACGCTGGTGGCGAGCAGCATCGTGGTCAGTCCCTGACCTGCGCGGTGAGCATCTTGACGTGGCCCGCCGGGCGGCTGGGCAGCGGCCCGATCCGGACGTCGAAGCCGCGCCGGTTGCCCGCGAGCTGGAGCAGCGGGCCGTTGACCCAGTTGACCACCGAGCCGTCGTACTTGCCCGGGCCGGCGAACCCGGTGTGGTACTGGCCCGGCTCGGTGCGGAACAGGTCGTGGCAGATCAGCCGGCCGAACGGGTGCAGCAGCGGCAGCGTGCCGGTGAAGCTGGCCAGCGCGCCGTTGCTGACGTGCATCCGGATGTCGCCGGTGCTGCCCAGCAGCGGGCGGAGGATCTCGCCGGACAGCGACGGCGTGACCTGGTACGCGTCCAGCCCGTCCAGCGGCAGGTAGCGTTCCGCCAGGCGCAGAGCGGCCCAGGTGTCCCGCCACAGCGCCACCGCGTCGGCGGCGCTGGGCAGCGTGCCGGGCGCCGCCTCGGCCAGCAGTTCCGGGCCGAGCCGGAGGAGCCGCTGGATCAGGCCGCCCAGCTCGTCCGGCGGCATGCCGAGCCGCCCGGCGATCGCGGCCGCGTCGTCGTCGGGCAGGTAGGCGCGCACCTCGACCAGGTACGGGCGGCCCTGGATGCTGGCCACCTCGTCGGTCGGCAGGTTGTCGTAGACGTTCGAGATGTAGACCAGGAACGCCTGGCCGGCCAGGAAACCCAGCGTGAGCTGCGGCCGGGTGGCGTCCAGCACCAGCGCGCTGACCCGGCTGCCGTGCTCGCGCACCGTCTGCCTGGCCCGTTCCAGCACGTGCGCCGAGTAGTCACCCATCAGGTAATGCAGCCGCCGGTAGTAGTCCCGGCCGTGCTAGCGGTCCAGCTCGGCGAACACGTCCAGCCAGGTGCGGGCCTGGTTCCCGTTGCCCACCCCCAGCTCCACGACGTACAGCTCCTCGGGCAGCGCGTGCCTCGCGTCCAGCTCGTCCCACACCCGCAGCAGCTCCAGGATCAGCTCCCGGACTATGCGCGGTGTCCCGGGCCTGGCTGCGCCCGCCGGGCAGCGCCTGCTCGTACTCCTGTCCCGTCGCCTGCTCCCACAGCCGCAGCGCCTGCCAGTACAGCGTGTTGAACTGCCAGATGCAGCTCTCGCTGGCCTGCAGCCACGGCTCCAGCACGGTCCGGGCCGGTACGTCCGGGCCGCTCAGCGCTGCCTTGACCGCGGCGGTCAGGTCGTGGTCCGGGCAGCGGCGCAAGTCGATGTCTAGTTCCATCGCTGGTTTCTCGGCCAGGATAGGCCTGGTATGCACGGGCTGGCAGAAGTTGTGCCGGTACTGGATCCAGTCGCACACCACCCGGAGCAGGGCCAGGTCGGCCGGGGCGTCGCCGAGCGCGGCGAATAGCGGGCCGAGCGCAGCCGTCACGTCTACCGGATCCGGTCCGTGCAGCTTGCCTACCGGGCGGATGTCAATCTGCATGACCATCCTGGCCAGGTCGAGGATCTCCGGCACGCCGTGCTCGTAGCCCGGCGCCATCAGGTGGATGCCGCGCACCCGGGCAGCTGGAGCAGTTGCTGGATGGTGTCCGCGCAGATCCGCAGCCCCTCGGCGGCGACCTGGCCCGCCGGCACGCCGCGCAGCCGCCGGGCCAGCGCGCCGGGACCTGCACCCCGGGCACGCCTGCCGCGAGATGCTCCAGCGCCCGGATCGAGCGCACCTGCCCGACCCCTGCCAGGATCTCGCAGCGCTGGTCCAGGCCCACGTCGCGTGCCTCGGTCAGCCACTCGGCGAACCTCGGCACGTCGAACACGTACTGTGTCTGCACGAACTCGGCTCCCGCCGTCACCTTCGCCGCCAGCCGCGCCGCCGGGGCGACGGGTCCGCCACCGCGCCGATCAGCCAGTCCGGCGCGCTGGCCAGCGCCCAGCCGGACAGCAGCCGGCCGTGGTCGCGCATGCCGCTGCGGCCTGCACCAGCTGCCCGCCGTCCAGGTCTAACACCGGCCTGGCCTGCGGGTCGTCGCCGGACCGCGGTTGATCGCCGGTCATCAGCAGCACGTTCCGGATGCCCAGCGCGGCCGCGCCGAGCAGTCGGCTTGCAGCGCTATCCGGTTGCGGTCCCGGCAGGTGAGCTGCATGACCGGCTCCACCCCCGCTTCCAGCGCCAGCACGCTGGCGGCCAAGCTCGACATCCGCGCAGATGCGCCCGGGCCGTCGGTCACGTTGACCGCGTCCACCCAGCCGCGCAGTGGCCCGGCCGCGGCACCGATCGCAGCCGCGGCGCTGCGCGGCGGCCCGATCTCCGCGGTCACCACCACCTCGCCCGACGCCAGCCGTCTCCGCAGTGCGTCCGGCATTGCCCTAGTGTCCCCCGGGAGCACCTGCCAAGACAGGCCGCAACACAAGCTTGCTGGTAGCAGTTGTGGCTAGCCAGCCCCCCGGGCTCGGCGGTGAGGGTGTCGTCGCGGAAGCCGGCGGCCAGGGCGCGGAGGGCGGCGTCCAGGTAGACGGTGAGGTCGGCGTCGGCGTGGACTGTCCAGCGGTCGTAGGCCGCCCGGCAGGCGGCCAGCGTGGCCCGGCCCACGGCCAGCGGGTACAGCGAGTCGGCGGGCTGCCCGGCGCGCCGGGCCACGAACTCGGCCACCGCCCGCTCCCACGCGTCGTAGTGCACCGCGGCGCTGGCCACCAGGCCGGGCACCGACCCGATGAGCGACATCCGGGCGCGCAGTTCCGGCACGTCGGCGGCCCGGTAGTGGTTGGCCGCCAGCACCGCCCGGCGCACCGCCTCCAGCACCGGCAGGTCGCCGGGCATCCCGGCGAGCAGGCCGCGGATCGTGGCCACCTCGCTGTCGAACGCCCCCCACAGCACCCCGGCCTTCGAGTCGAAGTAGCGGAAGAACGCCCGCCTGCTCACCCCGGCCCCGGCCGCGATCTGGTCCACGGTGGTCTCCTCGAAGCCCTGCTCGGTGAACAGCCGCAGGGCGATGAGCTCCAGTTCGCGGGCGCTGGTGCGCGGCGGACGGCCGCGGCGGGCCGCTGGGCCGGGCGGAACGTCGGTGGTCATCGGACGGGATCTTCCTGCCGGGTATTGCCTGTGTCCAGGCTGGTCGTTTAGCCTGCCGATATTCGTCACAGTGTGACGAATATCGGCGACGAGCGCCAGACCCGAGGAGCTGACATGGCTGACAATCCCGCTACCGAGCCAGAGCCGGGCGCGGCCACCGAGGACGTCGTGGCCGACGAGGTCCTGGTCGAGGAGGTCTCGATCGATGGCATGTGCGGTGTCTACTGACGGCGCAGTTCGACCTGGACGCCGCGTGGCGGCTGGCCGCGCAGGTCCAGGTGCGGCCGGAGCGGTTCGGCGCGCTGCTCTACCACTTCGGCACCCGCCAGCTGTCGTTCCTGAAGAGCCCGGCCCTGCTGGCCGTGGTCCGCGGGCTGGCCACCCAGCCGAGCGCCCGGGCGGCCTGCCAGGCTGCCGACGTGCCGGACGCCCAGCTGCCCAGTTACCGGCGGGCGCTGGGCACGCTGGCCGCAGCGCAGATGATCTGCCGCCGGGAGGCGGCATGACGGCCGGGCCGCTCGCCGCTGGTCGAGCAGTTCAGCTACGGGCTGGACGCGCCGATCTGCCTGACCTGGGAGCTGACCTACGCGTGCAACCTGTCCTGCGTGCACTGCCTGTCCAGCTCGGGGCGGCGTGACCCGCGCGAGCTGAGCACCGCGCAGTGCCAGGCGGTCATCGACGAACTGCAGCGGATGCAGGTGTTCTACGTCAACATCGGCGGCGGCGAGCCGACCGTCCGGCCGGACTTCTGGGAGCTGCGTCGACTACGCCACCGGGCACGACGTCGGAGTGAAGTTCTCCACCAACGGCGTCAAGATCACCCCGGCGGTGGCCCGGCGGCTGGCCGGCCAGCGACTACGTGGACGTGCAGATCTCGCTGGACGGCGCGACCGCCGAGGTGAACGACGCGGTGCGCGGCCCGGGATCGTACGCGACGGCGCTGCGGGCCATGCGGCACCTGGCCGACGCAGGCTTCGCCGGCTTCAAGATCTCGGTCGTGATGACCCGGCACAACGTGGGCCAGCTCGACGAGTTCAAGGCGCTCGCCGACTCGCTTCGGCGCACAGCTGCGGATCACCCGGCTGCGCCCGTCCGGCCGGGGCGCCGACGTGTGGGACGAGCTGCACCTGACCGCGGGCCAGCAGCGGCGAGCTGTACGACTGGCTGATCGCGCACGGCGACAGCGTGCTGACCGGGGACTCGTTCTTCCACCTGGCGGGTACGGGACGGCGCTGCCCGGGCTGAACCTGTGCGGCGCCGGGCGGGTGGTCTGCCTGATCGACCCGGTCGGCGACGTGTACGCCTGCCCGTTCGCCATCCACGACGAGCTTCCTGGCCGGCAACGTCCGCGACCCGGGCGGCTTCACCCAGGTGTGGCGGGAGTCCGAGCTGTTCGCCGGGCTGCGCCAGCCGCAGACCGGCGGGGCGTGCGAGTCGTGCTCGGCCTACGACGTCGTGCCGCGGCGGCTGCATGGCGGCCAAGTTCTTCACCGGCCTGCCGCTGGACGGGCCGGACCCGGAGTGCGTGCATGGGCACGGCGAGCGCGCGCTGGCCACGGCGGATACCGCGGCCGCGCCCCGCCCGGCCGGTGACCACTCGCACCGGACCCGGCGCGGCCCGGTCCCGCTCACGCTCAGCCGCCGCGGCCGCCGGGCCGGCCAGCCGCCGGTCAGCGCGTGCAACGCAGAACCCGCTGGCCGGGTTCGCGCCGCCGGGGCGCTGACGTCGCGGCTCGCCGACCTGTCCTGGCCGGAGATCGGCCAGCGGGCCGCGGCCGGCGCCGTGCTGGCCGTGCCGGTCGGGTCCACCGAGCAGCACGGCCCGCACCTGCCGCTGTCCACCGACACCGACATCGCGGTGGCGCTGTGCGACCGGCTGGCCGCGGCCCGGCCGGACGTGCTGGTCGCCCCGCCGGTCGCGCTACGGGTCCAGCGGCGAGCACGCCGGGTTCGCCGGGCACGCTGTCGATCGGCCAGGGCGCGCTGGAACTGCTCCTGATCGAGCTGGGCCGGTCGGCCGCGCGACGTTCGGCCGCCTGGTGCTCGTGTCCGCGCACGGCGGCAACGCGGCGCCGGTGGCCCGGGCGGTCGCGCGGCTGCGGCCGAGTCCCGCGACGTGCTGCTGTTCCAGCCGCGCTGGGACGGCGACCCGCATGCCGGCCGCGCCGAGACGTCGATGCAGCTCGCACCTGGACCCGGCCCGGGTGCACATGCGACCGGGCGGTGCCCGGGGACACCCGCCCGCTCGGCGAGACTGTGCCGGTGCTGCGCGCGGCCGGGGTCCGCGCGGTCAGCGAGACCGGCGTGCTCGGCGATCCGACCGGCGCCACCGCCGACGGCGGGCCGCGCCCTGCTCGACACGCTGGCCGCCGACCTGATCGCGACGTCGTGGCGTGGCGCCGGTGCTGCCCGGGGCGACGACTCCGGAGCCCTCGATCGCCGCTTCGCGCCGCGAGGCAGCGGCATGAGCCGCCGGGTGGCCCTCGTCACCGGCGCGGCGCGCGGGGCATCGGCGCGGCCACCGTGCTGGCCCTGGCCGCGGCCGGCTGGTCGGTGCTCGCCGTCGACAGCGCGGCCGACGACCCGGCGCTGCCCTACCCGCTGGCCACCCGCCGACTCGACGGCTGGCCGGCGGCCGCGCACCGGGCGGCGCGCCGGGCCAGCTGCAGACGTTCGTCGCCGACGTGCGCGACCCGGCCGCGGTCGCGGCCGCCGTGGCCGAGGCCGGAGCGCCGCTGGGGCGGGCTGGACGCCGCGATCGCCGCGGCCGGCGTGATCGCCGGCGGGGTGCCGCTGTGGGAGCTGCCGGCCGAGCAGGAGCAGGCGGTGCTCGACGTCGACCTGGGCGGCGTGCTGACCCTGGCCCGGGCCGCCATCCCGGCGCTGCTGCGCCGGCCGGCGCCGCGGTCCGGGCCGGTTCCTGGCCGTCGCCTCGGCCGCGGCCACCCGCGGGCTGCCCATGCTGGCCGCCTACTGCGCGGCCAAGGCGGGGGTGGCCGGGCTGATCCGCGCGCTGGCCGTCGGAGCTCGGCCGACACCGGCGTCACCGCGAACGCGGTCAGCCCGGGCTCGACCGCCACCCCGATCCTGGCCGAGAGCGCCCGGCTGTACGGGCTGCCCGCGCGCCGAGGCGTTCGCCGCGCAGCAGCCGATCGGCCGGCTGCTCGACCCGGCCGAGGTGGCCGCCGTGCTCGCCTTCCTGGCCGGCCCGGGCAGCAGCGGCGATGACCGGCGCGGTCGTGCCGGTCGACGGGGGGCTGGCGCTGTGACCGGCGCCGTCGTGCCCGGCCGCGGTTCGGCCGCTGCCGGCCGGCTCGGATCGGCTCGACCCGGCGGCAAGCAGCTCGACGACGGCACGTTGTTCGGCGGGTCGCCGGCCCGGGTGCTGCGGCTGACCGGGGCCGGCCGCGCGCGCCTGGCCGAGCTGCGCGACGGCCCGGTGCGCCGCACCGCCGCGGGCACGCTGGCCCGCCGGCTGACCGACGCCGGCCTGGCCCACCCGCGGCCGCCCGCGCCGGCCGCCCCGGCCCGACGTGACCGTGCTGATCCCGGTCCGCGACCGCCCGGCGCTGCTCGACCGCTGCCTGGCCGCGCTCGGCCGCCGCTACCCGGTGCTGGTCGTGGACGACGGCTCGGCCGACCCGGCCGCGGTCGCGCGGCCGTCGCGGCCCGGCACGGCGCCAGGCTGCTGCGGCGCGCCGCCAACGGCGGCCCCGGCGCCGCGCGCAACACCGGCCTGGCCGGCGTCGACCACCGAGCTGGTGGCGTTCCTCGACAGCGACTGCGTCCCGCCGCCGGCTGGATCGACGGCTCGCCGGCGCACCTCGCCGACCCGCTGGTCGCCGCCGTCGCGCCCCGCATCGCTGCCGGTCGCCGGCCGGCGAGCTGGGCCGGCCGGTACAGCGCCGCGGGCTCGCAGCCTGGACCTGGGCGGCCAGGCCGGCGCCGGGTCGCGCCGGGCACCCGGGTCGTCCTACGTGCCGACCGCCGCGCTGCTGGCCGGCGGGCCGCGCTGACTGTCGCGTCGCGGCGCCGGCGGTGTTCGACCCGGCGCTGCGGGTGGGCGAGGACGTCGACCTGGTCTGGCGGCTGCACGACGGCGGGCTGGCGGGTCCGCTACGAGCCCGCGGTCGGTGGTCCGGCACGACGAGCCGGGCAGCTGGCCCGGGCTGCTGGCGCCGGCGGTTCCGGTACGGCACGTCCGCCGCCCCGCTGGCGCGGCGGCACCCGGGCCAGTCCGCGCCGCTGGTGCTGCACCCGTGGCCGGCGCTGACCGTGGCCGGCGCTGCTCGCCCGCCGCCCGGCGCTCGCCGCGGCTGGCGCTTCGCCGGCGTCGGTGCTGGCCATGCGCGCGGCGCTGCACCGCGGCCGGGCTGCCCGACCGCGGGCGTGCTGCCCGCCATGCTCGCGCGCCGCCCAGCAGACCTGGCTCGGGCATCGGCCGCTACGCTGCCCAGTTCGCCGCGCCGGTGCTGGCCGCCGCGCTGGCCGCGCCGGGCGGCCGCCGGCGCGCCGCTGGGGCCGCCGCGCCGCGGCCGCTCGCTGCTGCTCGGCCCGGCGCTGACCGCCTGGTCGCGCGCGGCGGCCCGACCTGGATCCGGTGCGCTTCGTGCTCGGCCACGCTCGCCGACGACGTCGCCTACGGCGCCGGCGTCTGGGCCGGCTGCCTGCGCGCCCGCACGCAGCATCCGGTGCGGCCGTCCTCGCCTGGCACCCGCTGCGCGGCGACCTGGCCCAGCCGCAGGCCGGAGGACTGACCGATGGGCCAACGCGTGGTTCGAGACCGTCGCCGAGGCGCAGCGCCGCGCCCGGAAGCGGCTGCCCCCGTCGGTCTACAGCGCGCTGGTCGCGGGCTCCGAGACGGGGCTGACCGCTGGCCGACAACGTCGCCGCGTTCGACGAGCTCGGCTTCGCGCCGCACGTCGCCGGGCAGCCCGCCGAGCGCGACCTGGCCACCACGGTGATGGGGCAGCCGATCTCGCTGCCGGTGCTCATCTCGCCGACCGGCGTGCAGGCCGTGCACCCCGACGGCGAGGTCGCGGTGGCCCGGGCGGCCGCCGCCCGGGGCACCGCGATGGGGCTGAGCTCGTTCGCCAGCAAGCCGGTCGAGGAGGTCGTCGCCGCCAACCCGCAGACGTTCTTCCAGCTGTACTGGATCGGCGGCCGCGGACGCAGATCGCCGCGCGGATCGAGCGGGCCCGCGCGGCCGGCGCGGTCGGGCTGATCCTCACCCTGGACTGGTCGTTCTCGACGGGCCGCGACTGGGGCAGCCCGCACATCCCGGAGCAGCTCAACCTGGCCGAGGCTGATCCGGTTCGCGCCCGAAGGCGCTGCGCCGGCCCGCGCTGGCTGCTCGGCTTCGCGCGGACCGGCCGGCTCCCCGACCTGACCGTGCCGAACATGGCCGCACCCGGCCAGCCGGCGCCGACGTTCTTCGGCGCCTACGGCGAGTGGATGCAGACCCCGCCGCCGCGCTGGGACGACGTCGCCTGGCTGCGCGCGCAGTGGGACGGCCCGTTCATGCTCAAGGGCGTCACCCGGGTCGACGACGCGCGGCGCGCGGTCGACGCCGGGCGTCACCGCGATCTCGGTGTCCAACCACGGCGGCAACAACCTCGACGGCACCCCGGCCACGATCCGGCTGCTGCCGGCCATCGCCGACGCCGTCGGCGACCAGGTCGAGGTGCTGCTCGACGGCGGCATCCGGCGCGGCAGCGACGTGGTCAAGGCGCTCGCGCTCGGCGCCCGCGCGGTCATGATCGGCCGGGCCTACCTGTGGGGCCTGGCCGCCAACGGCCAGGCCGGCGTCGAGAACGTGCTCGACATCCTGCGCGGCGGCATCGACTCGGCGCTGCTCGGCCTGGGCCATGCCGCTCGTCACGACCTGAGCCCGGACGACGTCCTGGTGCCGCCGGGCTTCACCCGGACGGCAGGCCGGCCCGGGCCGGCAGGTGATTAGGAGGCGCGCTCCCAGGCGACGGTGAGCGAGTTACCGCCGCGCAAGGCCCCAGGCTGGGCCTTGACCGCGCCGGACGAGTTGATCATGGTGATATCGTTGAAGCTGTTGGCAGAATGTGTCGAGTCGGTGACGGTCAGCGTGTAGCTCGTACTTGTCGGCGTCACGGTCGAATAATCGCGTCGCCTGCGGCGAGCGTCTCGCCCACGACTTGTATGTCATTAGTCGGGTACATCTCCCACCAGGTGTACTGGTAGGCCGTGCCTTCGTAGCACTCGATGAGGGTGCCGTCCTGCTCGACGCTGCCGCTGCTATACCCGTCAATGCCGACCCAGAACCGGCGAGTTGTTCCGTCCTGCTGCTGCAGGTGGCCGACGGCTCGGTCCAGTTCGCGGTGACCTTGCTGAAGGAACTGCCGGTGTCGGCGTAGCTGGACCAGTTCGTGGACTCCACGTCGGTCAGGCCCTTGCTTTTTTTTTTTTTTTTTTTTTTTTTTTTTTTTTTTTTTTTTTTTTTTTTTTTTTTTCCCCCCCCCCCCCCCCCCCCCCCCCCCCCCCCCCCCCCCCCCCCCCCCCCCCCCCCCCCCCCCCCCCCCCCCCCCCCCCCCCCCCCCCCCCCCCCCCCCCCCCCCCCCCCCCCCCCCCCCCCCCCCCCCCCCCCCCCCCCCCCCCCCCCCCCCCCCGAGCATGTCGGGGCCTGGGACCATGAAGGGGTGAGCGTTACCCGCCTGATCGCCCTGGACGATGCGCCGGCCCTGGCCAAGCTGCTGCAGGCCAACCGCGACTTCCTCGCGCCCTGGGATCCGGTGCACAACGACGGCTACTTCACCGAGGCCGGCGAGCCGCGAAGATCCGGGGCTCGCTCAGCCAGCACCGGCAGGGGACCAAGCGGCCGCACGTCATCGTGACCGAGTCCGGCGAGCTGGCCGGCCGGATCAACCTGAACAACATCGTGCGCGGCGCGTTCCAGTCCGGCAGCCTGGGCTACTGGGTGAGCGCCGCGGAGAACGGGCGCGGGCTGGCCACCGCGGCGGTGCGCGAGATGGTCCAGCTGGCGTTCGGGGAACTGCGCCTGCACCGGGTCGAGGCCGGCACGCTGCTGCGCAACGTCGGGTCGCAACGGGTGCTGGAGCGCAACGGGTTCGTCCGGTACGGGATGGCACCTCAGTACATCAAGATCGCTGGCCAGTGGCAGGACCACGTGCTCTTCCAGCTGATCAGCCCCGAGTCTGGCTGACGGCTGGAGTCATGGCTCATTCCCTCATCGCGCGGTGTGTCCGAGGCCTGGAATGGATCCTGGCCGCGGAGATCTCCACCGCCCGCGCGCCCTCCGGCCGGAACCCAGCCGGGCTGCGGCTGGCCGAGCGCCAGGTCAGCTTCACCGTGGCCCAGCTCTCCCCGGCGCTTCTCGCGCTGCGCACGGCGGACGACCTGTTCCTCGACGTGGGGCTGCGCCGGGATCGACCACACCCGGAGCGCACTCCGGTCCTCGCCGACCGGCTCGGCCAGCTTGACCTGGCCGGTTCGCTGCGCGCGCTGCGCGGCCTCCGCGAGCTGCCGGACAAGCTGACGCTCGACGTGGTCGCCAGCCTGTCCGGGCAGCGGAGATACAACCGCTATGCGGTGGAGGACGCCGCGGGCCCGGTGCTCAGCCGGTCCCTCGGCGCCCGGTATGTGTCGCGTTCGGCCGGGGCCGCCGAGTGGCCTGCGGACGGCACGGCCCTCACGGTCCGGCTGTTCCTGCAGGGCACCGACGTGCAGGTCGCGGTGCGGGCCGGGCCGCGACCGCTGCACCGCCGCGGCTGGAAGGTGCGCACCGGGCCGGGCAGCCTGCACCCCCCGGTGGCCGCCGCGCTGGCCCGGCTGGCCAGGCACCCGGCCGGCGGCCTGATCGCCGACCCGTTCTGCGGCGATGGGACGATCCCGGTCGAGATCGCGCTGGCCGATCCCGGTGCCCGGGTGATCGCCGCCGACCTGGACGCCTGCCAGCTGGGCAACGCGACCGTGAACGCGGCCCGGCGGTGTTCCGGTCCGGTTCGTCCAGGCGGACTCTGGTGACCCGCGGCTTGGTCCGGCCGGCTGGACCAGGTCATCACCAACCCGCCGTGGAACCGCACGGTCGGCGCGGCCGGCCAGGCCGCCGCCGGACTGGCACCGTTCTGGCGGCAACTGCCCGCCGCGTTCGGCCCGCGCGGCCGGGTCACGGTGATCGCCGACGCCGACCTCGGCACCGCGGCCAGCCTGCGCCAGCACGGCTACGACATCGTCCTGATCCAGGGCATCCGGCTGGCCGGGCGGTTGTCCGAGATCCTGGTCGCGACCCCGCCGGCGGTCACCCCACTGCCTCTCGACCCAGCCCTCATCAGCTGGCGGCAGCGGGCCATCAGCAGCAACACCGTGTCGGACGAGGGCTTCTGACCTCTGAGCTTCTGACCTTCTGAGCTTCTGAGCTTCTGAGCTTCTGAGCCCGCGCCGTACCGGGCCCGGCCCGGCCCGCCGTCACTCCGGGCCGGAGAGCTCGCCCAGCTGGTGGCTGTCGGCGGTCAGCGTGCAGCCGTAGATCTTTTTCAAGTTCCGCGATGACATGTAGCGTGTCGTCGGAGAACGGCGCCTGCCCCTCGAAGGCGTGCAGCACGATCCCCTCCAGCAGGTCACCGAGCGACATGTCCAGGTACTCGGCCAGGCCCTTGAGCACCTTCAGCAGGCCGCGCTCCATCCGGACACCGGTCTGCACCCTGTTCCACTGTCATCACGCCGCCATGGTACCTAGGTACCAGAATCAGCACCGAGCAGCCGGGTCAGCGTGGCCGCGAGCTCGTGCACGTCCACCGGGCCGGACGTATCCACCTCCAGCACCGGCCCGGCCCGTGGCGACCGGGGCGGGGCGCCCCACAGCTCGGCCTCGGTCCGGGCCTCGTCCAGATGCCCGGCGTGCCGCTGCCCGGCCCGGGCCTGATACCGCGCCCGGGCCAGCTCCACCCGGGACCGTGCAGATCACCTCGGCGCACCGGCCCGGGAGCTGGCGCACCAGCGGGTCGGCGTACTCGAACCAGGTGCTGTCCAGCACCGCGCCCGGGCAGCGTTGCGCGACCCGCAGCATGGCCAGCGTGGCGGCCCGGCCCAGGCGGCGGGACTGCGCCACTGTCGCCGGGTAGCCCAGGCCGTCCATCAGCGCTTCCTTGATCTCATCCTTGGCCAGCAGGGGCAGGCCCAGCACGGCGGCCAGCGCCCGGGCCAGCGTGCTCTTGCCTGCTGCCGGCCAGCCCGCGACGAGCACGAACCAGCCCGCCGGGACCGGGCGGCCGAGGCGGCCCGGTCACGATCGCCCGCCCAGCTGATAACCGTGCGCCCAGCCCGCCGATGTCGCCGCCCTCGATCGCCGCGGCGATCAGGTCGGGGAACGGGTCCGGCGTGCAGGCGAACGCCGGGCACCCCCAGCGCCGCCAGCGCTGCGGCGTTCCCCTGGTCGTAGACCGGAGCGCCCTCGTCCGACAGCGCGAGCAGCACGATCACCTGCACGCCGGCCGCCACCATCGCGGCGACCCGGCGCAGCATCTCTCGCGCAGTCGCCGCCCTCGTAGAGGTCGGAGATCAGCACGAAGATGGTCTCCGCGGGCCGCGTGATCAGCGACTGGCAGTAGGCGATGCGCGGTTGATGTCGGTGCCGCCGCCGAGCTGCGTGCCGAACAGCACGTCCACCGGGTCGGACAGCTGCTCGGTCAGGTCCACCACGGCGGTGTCGAACACCACCAGCGAGGTCTTCAGCGACCGCAGCGAGGCCAGCACCGCGCCGAACACCGAGGCGTAGACCACCGAGGCCGCCATCGAGCCCGACTGGTCGATGGCCAGCACCACGTCGCGCTCCACGCGCCTGCTTGCGCGCGGCCGTAGCCGACCAGGCGCTCGGGGACCACCGTGCGGTGCTCCGGCAGGTAGTTCTTCAGGTTGGCCCGGATGGTGCGGTCCCAGTCGATGTCGCGCTGCCGCGGGCCGGCGGGTCCGCGCGCCCCGGTCCAGCGCGCCGCTGACCGCGGCGCGGGTCGGTCGCGCGATCCGCCGCTCGATCTCCTCGACCACCTTGCGCACCACCAGCCGCGCGGTCTCCCGGTCGTCTCCGGGCATCACCTGGTTCAGCGCAGCAGCGTGCCGACCAGGTGCACGTCCGGCTCGACCGCCTCCAGCATCTCCGGCTCGAGCAGCAGCTGGCGCAGGTTCGAGCGGTCGATGGCGTCGCGCTGCATCACCTGCACGACGGTGGCGGGAAGTAGCTGCGGATGTCGCCGAGCCAGCGCGCCACCTGCGGCGCCGACGCGCCGAGGCCCGCGCCGCGCCGCGGGCCGGCCGCCCGGGCCGGTGGCGCGCGCCGGGCCGCGCTCCGTGTCGTAGCCGCGCGGCCAGAGCGCCGTCGATCGCCTGGTCGTCGCCAGGCCCAGCCGCCGGCGCCGCAGGCCGATGCCTCGGCCGGCGCCGCCGAGCACCAGGCGCCAGCGCGGCAGCCGCTCGTCGCTCGGCCGCGTCGTCGCCGCGTCCGGTCCGCGTTCAGGCCGCGCCGCACCGGCACCGCCAGGATGCGCGGCGCACGGTGCGCAGCGCGCCGGCGCGGCCCGGCGTTCGTCGACCGGCCGCGCGCCGGCCGGCCGGCGCGCCGCCGGCCGCTCCGGACCGCGCTCGCCGATGTTGCGCCGCTCCGGGGCCTCGAAGTCGCGAACGTACGGCGCAGCAGCGGCAGCACGTCGACGAAGGCCTGCGGTCGGCCAGGCCGGCGACCCAGCGGTCGAGCAGCCGAGCAGCGCCGGGTCGTGGACCAGCAGCATCCCGCCGCCGGACAGGAAGCCGTCGACCCAGGCCGCCTTGCTCGGCCGCGCGGCGCCCCGAGACAGGTGCGCGGCGAACCGGCGGGCCGCCTCGTCGCCGTCGCAGCGCGCGGCGTCGACGAGCAGCCGGACCGCGCGGCCGGCCAGCAGCCCGTGCACGTCGCGCGATCGGCCAGCACGCGCAGGGCGCGCCAGCCACGGTCGCCGGTCGCCCGGCCCCGCTCGGTCGCTGCGGCGAGCAGCGCCGAGCGCGGCGTGGATCCGCGTCCAGCCGGGCCGCGCATCGCCGGCGGCCGCGTCGTCGTCCAGCCCGCGCCGCGGCCGGCAGCCCAGCGCAGATCCGGACCACCAGGCCGTCGGCCACCGCGCGCAGCGCCGCGGTGTCGGTGCCGCGGACGTCGCCGTAGCGCAGGGCGCGGGCCAGCGCGGGCAGCGCGCGGCCAAGGTGCGCGACGTCGGTGTCCAGCGCCGCCCGCGTCGGCCAGCACGCGCAGCACCGGGCGCAGCGCGTCCGGCAGGTCGGCCAGCAGGCAGGCCTCGACCACCGCGGTGACCTCGGCCAGCTCCGCCGGCGTCGGCGCGCGTCGGCGATCTTCGCGCGTGGCCGCCGCGGGCACGGTGGTGCCCCAGATCGCGGCCTCGACGACCGTGACCGCGAGCTCCGGCTGCCAGTGCAGCGCCCAGGTCTCCCGGAACGTTCCGGTCGGCCGACCTGCGTCGCGGCGGCCACGCCCCAGCCGATGCCGAGCAGTCCAGCCGGTGCAGCAGCCGCGACCGCGGCCCGGTCGGTGGCCTTGCGCAGGTCCAGGTCGAGCCTCGCTCCAGCGGCTCGGGCTTGAGCCGCAGCCGCTTCGCGCCTGGGCGCAGGTCGGCGTCCAGCGGCACGGCGGGCGCCGGCGGCACCGCGCCGAGCTGCTCGCCGACCACCAGGTCGCGGTGACGAGCGCCAGCCGCGTGTCGTCGCCGTCGCACAGCACGGCCCGCACCGCGTCGGTGACCTCGGTCAGCCCGGCCAGCGGGCGGCCGCGCAGGGCGGCCAGGGTCTCGGCCAGCCGCACGGCCTCGATCACGTGCGCGGAGGAGACCGGCAGGTCCTCGCGCGCGCAGCAGGCCGGCGACCCTGGTGAGCCAGCGCGTCGACGGCGTGGTCGGGCGTGGTGAACAGGTGGTGGTACCAGCCCGGCGACGCGATGCCGGCGCCGTAGCCGGACGCCGGGCGAGCCGGCGTGGGTCCACGGCACCCAGGTCAGCGATCTTCGCGCTTCGGCAGCCCGCGAGCAGCGCGGCGTCGGCCGGCGGCCGGCGGCAGCTGCCGGCCAGCGCCGGGACGTGCCAGGCGCCGCAGACCACGGCGATGCGCGGCGGCCGGCCTGCAGCGCCGCGCGGATGCACCTGGCGCATGTACGCCTCGCGCCGCTGCTCGTCCTGCTGCGCGCCGGGCGGCGCGCGCCGGCGGCCAGCGCGGCGCAGCTCGGCCATCGCGGCGGTCGAGCGCGGGAACGGTGACTGCCAGTCGCAGCCGGACTCGACGACGTCGTCCCACCAGCGCTCCGGGTCGTCGTAGCCCGGCCGCCCGGGCCAGCGCGGCGATCGGGTCCGGTGCGCATCGGCGGTCCGGCTCGGCGTCGTCCGGCCGCGGTCGTCGGCTCGGGCTCGCCGGCTCGGCGGCTCGGCCGATCGTCGTCGGCGTCGTCCGGCCTGCGGCCAGCGACGCGTAGGCCGGCGGGCAGGTCGATGAAGCGCACCGGCACCTCGGCTCCGGCGCGCAGCGCAGCGCCAGCCACTCGGGCGAGAAGACGGCGAACGGCCAGAACGCGGCGCGCCGCGGCGCGTCCGGCGCGTAGGCGAGCAGGGCGACCGGCGGGCACCATCCCTGGTCGGCGGCCAGCGGCAGCAGCGGCGTCCGCCTCGGCGGGCCCTCGATCAGCACCGCGTCCGGCCGCACTGCGCCAGCGCCGCCGCACCGCGCGGGCCGAACCCGGCCCGTGATGGCGGATGCCCAGCACCGGCCGGACGGCCGGCCACGGCGGTCGGCTGCCGCCGGCTCACGCGTCAGCACCGCTGACCTCGCGGCAGGCGCGGTAGAAGTCCGCCCAGCCCGTCGCGCTCCCGGACGACGGTCTCCAGGTACTCCTGCCAGACCACCGCGGTCCGCGACCGGGTCCTTCACCACCGCGCCGACGATGCCGGCCGCGACGTCGGCCGGCGCGCAGCACGCCGTCGCCGAAGTGCGCGGCCAGCGCGAGGCCGCTGGTGACCACCGAGATGGCCTCGGCCGTGCGACAGGGTGCCGGACGGGGACTTCAGCTTGGTGCGGCCGTCGGCGGTGACGCCGTCGCGCAGCTCGCGGAAGACCGTCACCACCCGGCGGATCTCCTCCAGCGCGCGGCCGGCACCGCGGGCAGCTCCAGCGCCCGGCCCAGCTCGCCGACCCGCCGGGCGACGATCTCGACCTCCTCGTCCTCGCGTGGCCGGCAGCGGCAGGACCACGGTGTTGAACCGGCGGCGCAGCGCCGAGGACAGCTCGTTGACGCCGCGGTCGCGGTCGTTGGCGGTGGCGATGACGTTGAAGCCCTTGGCGGCCTGCACCTCGTGCCCAGCTCGGGGATCGGCAGGGTCTTCTCGGACAGGATGGTGATCAGCGCGTCCTGCACGTCGGACGGGATGCGGGTCAGCTCCTCGACCCGGGCGATCGGCCCTCGGCCATCGCCCGCATCACCGGCGCGGCACCAGCGCCGCCCGGCTCGGGCCCTCGGCGAGCAGCCGGGCGTAGTTCCAGCCGTAGCGGATCGCCTCCTCGGCGTGCCGGCGGTGCCCTGCACCAGCAGCGTCGAGTCGCCGCAGATCGGCGGCGGCCAGGTGCTCGGACACCCAGGTCTTGGCCGTGCCGGGCACGCCGAGCAGCAGCAGCGCGCGGTCGGTGGCCAGGGTCGCGACGGCCACCTCGATGAGCCGGCGCGGCCCGATGTACTTCGGGCGTGATCGACGGTGCCGTCGGCCAGCGTGCCGCCGAGCAGGTAGGTGGCGACGGCCCACGGCGACAGCCGCCAGCGCGGCGGGCGCGGCCGGTCGTCGGCCGCGGCGCAGCGCGGCGAGCTCGCCGGCGAAGGCCTGCTCGGCGTGCGGGCGCAGCACGCCGCGGTCTCAGCGGGGCAGTGGTCAACGGATCTCCTCAAGGAAGGCGCGGCGCAGGGCGATGGCGCGGCGGCCTCGGCGCAGCGCGCACCTGCCAGCGCGGGGGGCAGAACTCCGACAGCGCCATCCGGGCCAGCGCGGCGGCGTGGTCGGCCGGCCGGTGACCGGCAGGTTCCGGACCGCCACCGCCGCCAGTCAGCTGGCCCCCGTACCGGCCCGGTCCCGCTTCCCGCGACCGCGCCGCGGTGACCAGGTGCGCAGCACGGCCACCACCGCCCCCGCGAGCGTCTGGCGGCCAGGGCCCGGGGCAGGCGGCCAGCCGCCTCCAGCGCCGCCGGATCGCGGCCCGGCGGGCCCGCAGCGCCGCGTGCCCGGGCCGCCCGCGCGGCCGGTGGCATGACCGCGGCCAGTTGCGCATCGGCCGGCCGGCCATGCGGCCGGTTGGCCCGCCAGCGTCCGCCGGGGCCGGTCCCGGCCGCAGCAGCGCCCCGGCCCAGTGCGGGCTGGCCTGGCCGACCGCGGCCAGCCGCCAGCCCGCGTGCACCTCGCCATGGCCAGGTCCCCGGTCACCGGCAGGGCGACGAGCTGCCGCCGGTTCCAGCCCGAACCTGGCCCGCCCACCGGCCAGCGGCACCGCGCGCGACCATCTGGGTAGCAGCCACGCGCGGGCGCTGATGGCGCCGTGGGCGGCCGGGCGGCCGATCCCGTCCCGGACCGCGGCCGTGTCCGGGCCGCTCGGGCGGGGCTGCCACCAGCCCGGCGGCGCAGCCCGGAGCGTTCCAGCCGCAGCAACGGCAGGCCCGCAGCGCCGCCCGCCGGCCGAACGCCGAGCCGGGCAGCCGGGCCAGCAGCCGCGGCGCGCGGCGCGCGCACCGCGGCCTTCCGGTCGTCCAGCGCCGTCTCCAGAAACTCCTCGTCAGCCGCGCCGAGGCCGCTGGCCAGCACGCGCGAGCAGGTCACCCGGTCGTCGCCGGTTTCCTGGCCCAGCCCGCCGCCAGCAGGTCCCGGGCCGCCGCGGGGTCGCGTGTCGCGCAGCATGGCGAGGTAGGCAAGGCGCTCGGCCCGGCTGCCGGTCTGCCACACCGCGCGCGGTCGGGTCCCGCACCGGCCCCGCCACGGTTCCGCCCTGCGCCACCCGCCGCCAGTCATCGCGGTACCCGGCCAGCCACCGGCCCCGGTGGCCGAGCACGCGCGGCCACCGCCGCCGCAGCGCCGGGCTCCTTGACGGCCTCGCGAGCAGCGCCGGCAGCAGCGGCGCCGGCGCCAGGTACCCGCGGCCGCGGCGGCCACGCCGAGCAGGTCGGGCAGCAGCGCCGGCGTCCGCCTCCCGCGGCCCCAGCTCGAGCAGCGCGGCCGCCGCGGCGGCAACTCCGGCGCGTGTCCGCGGCGGCCGGGCCGGGCCAGCTGACTCCCGCCGCGGGCCGCCACCCGGCCCGGCGGGCCGACGGCCACAGGGCCGCCGCGTCCAGGAGCGCCGCTGCGGGGTCTCCGGGTCGAGCACGCCCGCGTGCGCCGCGGCCCGCCGGCCAGCCCGGTGACCAGCACCGGGCGGCGGGACACCCCGACGGTGGCCGCGGCGACCAGGTCGTCGTAGGTGACTCGCTCACAGCCGGGACCGCCTGATCGCCGTGCCAGACGGTCAGCGGGCCCAGGCCCGCCGGGCCCCACTCCCGGCCACTGCTGACCGGGGGCCCGCCCGAGATGGCGAGCAGCGGCTATCGCGACTCCTGCCCGAGCAACGGCACCGCCAGCCCGGCCGGGTCCACGAACTGCCACCCGGCCCCCGGCGCGACCGGCGTGCCGGCCACCAGGGCCGGCCATTCGGTCAGCCACGGGTCCCCCGCCAGCGCCGCCGCCCAGTCGTCCAGCAGCCCGGCCACGTCCCGCGCGCCGTCCGGGCGCGGCCCGCCGCCGCCGGGCTCCCGTGCCGGCTCCCGGTAAGCGCCCGCAGCCCCGGCTGCCCCGGGTAGTAGTGCACGTCGGCGTGAAGCTCGATGCCCGGCGACCAGCCAGCCGTCCGAGCTCCCGCCGAACTTCCTGCGCGGCTCGAACGACAGCAGCAGCCCGAACCGGCCCGTGTCCCGGCCGCGCAGCAAGACCCGCCGCACGGGGACCCGGCGCGTCCACCATATCCCGGACCCCGACCACCAGCCACCGGTCGGTGACCGCCCGGCCCGGCCAGCACGTCCTCCCGGCCGGTCGGGTACCCGACGTGGACGCGCACGACCGCGGCCAGGCCCGGCGGCAGCGCCCCCAGCCGGTCATAGGCCCGGGTCAGCAGGTGCAGCTGCCGCGTACTCGTCCAGCAGCCTGCCGGCCACCCGTCGCCCCGACGCCGGGATGCCGCCCAGCCGCCGCAGGACGCTGGCCACCCCCGCGCCTGCGCGTCGACCATCCGCGCCGCCATCCCTTCCGCGTGCCGGTACCCGCCCGCTCCGGCCGCCGACAGGCCCGCCCGGACCTGGTCCCGCAGCCGGGCCCCAGCTCGGCCAGGCCCGCCGTGACCCGCCCCGCACGCTGCTCGGCCCGGCGGGCCGGGCGGCCGCGTCCTTCCCGCCCCGCCGGTCCGGTCCGGAGCGGCCCCGCCGGGCCGGCGCCGGCGGGCCGGTCAGCCGGTGGCGAAGTCGGCCGCGGCGGCCTGCTCGGGCACCGTGCCCTTGGCCCAGCTCAGCAGCAGGGCCAGCGCGTGCTTGCAGGGGAATTTCCGCGACGGGCACGAACACTGGTACCGGGGCCCGAGATCGACGACCGTCTGGTACGGATCCTTCCCCGAGCCCGCGCACAGCCCCCGACCACGTCGCCCGCCGCGCCGGCGTCGCTCCAGGACGAGGCGCGCGAGGCCGGTCCGCTGCCGCACGCCGCGAGGACACATCCGGCGCCAGGCTCAGCACCTGGCCGGTACTCCATCGCGATGACACGCCGGTCACGCTATCGGGTGCCACCGACAATTCCGGTTCGCACCCCGTAGCCTCGCTGCATGCCGATCGAGTGGCTGACCGCGTTCCTGGATTTCCCGCCGGCCACGTTCGGGCCAGCCAGCGCCTACTGGCAGGCGGTGACCGGGTACCAGCTCTCCGCGCCGCGCGGCCCGGCCGCCGAGTTCGCCACCCTGCTGCCCGGCCAGGGCAGCGCGTTCCTCCGCGTGCAGCGCACCGGCGGCGGCTCCCCGGGCTGCCATCTCGACGTGCACACCCCCGACGTGCGGGCGCTGACCGACCGGGCGCTCCGGCTCGGCGCCCAGCCCACCGACCAGGATCCGGTCCCCGGCCTGGCCGTGCTCCGCTCCCCCGGCGGCCTCCCGTTCTGCCTCACCAGCGAGGACGATTTTGCCGAACGCCCGTACCCCCGACTGTGGCCCGCAGGCCAGCGCAGCCTGCTGGATCAGGTGTGCATCGACATACCCGCCAGCGCGGTGGCCAGCGAGACCGCGTTCTGGGCCGGGCTGACCGGATGGCAGTTGCGGGACAGTCCGGAGTCCGAGTTCGCCTCGCTGGTCCGTCCGGAGGGGATGCCGCTCCGCCTGCTGCTGCAGCGCCTCGGCGAGCCGTCCGGCCCGTGCCGCGCACACCCCGATCTGGCCTGCGACGACGTCCCGGCCGAAGTGCGCCGCCACCAGGCCCTGGGCGGCACCGTGCTGCGCGTCACCGGCATCTTCACCACGCTGCTCGACCCGGCGGGCCTGCCCTACTGCGTCACCAGCCGCGACCCCGACACCGGCCTCCGCTAGAAAGCCCCAGCCGCGCAGCTTCAGGCAGCGACGGTGATCGCCATCAGCTGGGGCGCCCCTACCTCTTCAGGGACTGGCTCGCCATCCGCCTGGAGGGCCGCGATGTGCACCTGGATTGCTTCGGTGGCCCGCTCGCGGCACTCCTCAGGGGTGTCGCCACGCGTGAAAACCCCAGGCAGCGCCGGGACCGTCACGTAATAGCCGCCGCCCTCCTCGGGCTCGACCACGATCGTGTAAGTGCGCACCGTCCTACCGTAGGCATCGCCTCTGACTGGCGCCGTCCGTTGGGCTGATGATCAAACGTCTGGTGTCGTAGTAGCGACAGCAAACGTTTGATCACGTCGGTCGGGCTGACTCTAGGGCGGTCAGGCGAACTGGGGGGTAGAGGGCGGGGACTGGGGTCGGCTGGCCGGGCACCCTTAGCGGTAGGTGCCGGCGTACTGCTGGCGCAGTTTGTACTTGAGGATCTTGCCGCCGACCGTCTCCGGTAGCGAGTCGGCGACGATCACGGCTTTCGGCGACTCGTAGCCGGCGAGGCGCTCGCGGCAGTACGCCCGCACCTCGCCGGGGTCCGCGCGCCCCCGTCCGTCGCTGGGGACGACGATCGCGGTGACCGCCTCGTCCCAGCGCTCGTGGGGGAGCCCGACGACCGCCGCTTTGAGGATTTCGGGTGCGAGCGGAGGATCGTCTCGACCCGCAGCGTGGAGACGTTCTCGCCGCCGGACTTGATCATGTCCTTGGAGCGGTCGACCATGATCCGCAGGCCCTCGGCGTCGTACTCGCAGACGTCACCGGAGTGGAACCAGCCGTCGCGGAACGCCTCTTCGGTCGCCTTCTCGTCCTGGTAATAGCCGCGGTGACGACCGGGGAGCGGTAGACCGCCTCGCCCGGCACGCCCATCGTCCCTTCCAGCGTTTCCTTCTCGTCGACCAGTTTCGAGGCCAGCAGCGGGTTCGGCACGCCGACGTAGTTGGGCCGGGAGCATTGGCGGCGTAGAGGTCTTGGCCATTTGTCGGGCCAGAAGCGGAAGCAGGAGATCGCCTCGGTCTGGCCGAGGATCTCGAGCAGGCTGACGTCCTCGGTGGGCAGCCGGGGACTGCCAGCTTCCAGGGCGGGATCGCGGTCCAGCCGAAGACGATCCCGCGGAGGGTGACCGAGGAGGCGTAGCGCGCGCCCGGCTCGAGCGCCCGGTCCTCCCATGGGGATCGCCGGCGAGCCGCCCCACCACATCGTGATGTCCTCGTCCCGGAAGTCGCCTGGGCGATCCCTCCGGGTCGTGGCGGCGCCCGAACACCAGCGTGCCGCCGGTGAGGAACGCGGGGAAGGAGAAGATCTGGTCCGCGATGTGGAAGATCAGCGGCAGGAAGGTGACGAGCTTCAGGTCGCACTCGAACCGCAGCCCGCGGGTGAGGCTGAGCGCGAAGGAGTACGCGGTGAGGTAGGAGTAGTTATGGGAGACCATCGCGCCCTTCGGCATCGCCGTGGTCCCCGAGGTGAAGATGATCTCCCAGATGTCGTCGCCGTGGATCTCGACGTCAGGCTCGGTGGTGGGCCGGGCGGCCTCGAACGGCGGGAAGGAGGACGGAGACGGCGAGGACCTCGCCGCCGACCGGGATCGTCACCCTGGGCATCAGGCCCGCGTCTCGGCGAAGGCCTTCTCTGCATCTCCGCCAGAGCACATCGTCGACGAAGGAGATCTTGGGTTCGGTCCGCGGATCAGGTTGGCGGATCACGTCACGGGCCAGCCATGGGTTGTTGGGGGCAGAGACCAGCCCCGCCTTGGCGACGGCGATCTTCGTCAGGTAGGCCTCGGTCGAGTTGTCGCAGAAGAAGAGGACGCGGTCGCCCGCCCGACGCCGCAGCCAGCATCGCGTTGGCCACCCGGTTGGCGAGCTCGTCGGCCTGCCGGTAGGTGAGCCGTTCGTTGCCGGGTAGGCGAAGGCGCCCGGCCGCCCGACGATCGCCTCTTTGTCCGGGTAGCTCCAGGTGATCCGCTCCCAGAAGTCACCGACGCTGACCCGCTCCCACCGGTTCACGGCCCGGCGATGATTGAGGCTGGTGACATCAAGGGCCATAGTGATCCCTGCTTCCATCGCCGCATGTGAACAGCGGTTAACAGCCGTATGGTAGGCGCATCGGCGGGCCAGCGAGCCAAGGTGTTCCCGGCTTAGTGAATCGAGGAGTAACCTGCCACCATGCCGGTACTGACGTCCGCCGTCGACACCGCCAGCGAGACGTACCAGACCAACCGCAAAGGCCTGCTCGACCTGCTCGCCGAGCACGAGGAGCATTTGCCTGGCGGTCCGCGCCGGCGGCGGTCATCGCTACGTCGAGCGGCACCGGGCCCGGGGCAAGCTGCTGGCCCGGGAGCGCATCGAGCTGCTGCTCGACCGGGACGCCCGTTCCTCGAGCTGTCCCCGCTGGCGGCCTGGGGCACCCAGTTCAACGTCGGCGCCAGCATCGTCACCGGCATCGGCGTGGTGTCCGGCGTGGAGTGCGTGGTCATCGCCCACGACCCGACCGTGCGCGGCGGGACGATGAACCCGTACACGCTCAGGAAGAACCTGCGCGCCCTCGAGATCGCCCGGATGAACCGGCTCCCGCTCGTCAACCTGGTCGAGTCGGGCGGCGCGGACCTGCCCACCCAGGCTGATCTGTTCGTCCCTGCCGGGCAGATCTTCCACGACCTGACCGAGCTGTCGGCGATGGGCATCCCGACCATCGCCCTGGTCTTCGGCAACTCGACGGCCGGCGGCGCCTACGTCCCGGGCATGTGCGACTACTCGGTGATGGTCGACAAGCGGGCCAAGGTGTTCCTGGGCGGACCGCCGCTGGTCAAGATGGCCACCGGCGAGGAATCCGACGACGAGGAGCTCGGCGGGGCCGCGATGCACTCCCGGGTCTCGGGGCTGTCCGACTACTTCGCCACGGACGAGCCGGACTGCATCCGGATCGGGCGCCAGATCGTCGCCGACCTGAACTGGCGCAAGCTCGGTCCAGGCCCGGCCGGCCCGCCGACCCGCCCCCCACGACGCCGAGGATCTGCTCGGGATCGCTCGGTCGACCTGCGGATGCCCTTCGACCCGCGAGAGGTGATCGCCCGGATCGTCGACGGCTCCCGGTTCGACGAGTACAAGCCGCTCTACGGCACCAGCCTGGTCACCGGCTGGGCGTCCGTCCACGGGTACCCGATCGGCATCCTCGCCAACGCCGGGGCGTCCTCTTCATGGAGGAGGCCAAGAAGGCCACGGAGTTCATCCTGCTGGCCAACCAGACGGACACCCGCTGTCTTCCTGCAGAACACCACCGGCTACATGGTCGGCCGCGACTACGAGCAGGGCGGGATCATCAAGGACGGCGCCAAGATGATCAACGCCGTCACCAACAGCGCCGTGCCGCACCTCACGATCACCTCGGGGCGTCCTACGGGGCGGGCAACTACGGCATGTCCGGCCGGGCCTACGGGCCGCGGTTCCTCTTCGCCTGGCCGAACGCCAAGATCGCCGTGATGGGCCCGCAGCAGCTGGCCGGCGTGCTCTCGATCGTGGCCCGCCAGGCGGCGGAGGCCGCCGGGCGGCCGTTCGACGAGGAGGCCGACGCACCCGGCGGCAGGATCGAGGAGCAGATCGAGCGGGAGTCGCACCCTTCTTCATCACCGGCAGGCTCTACGACGACGGCATCATCGACCCCCGGGACACCCGGACCGTGCTCGGCATCGCGCTGTCGGCGGTCCATTCCGACACGGTCGAGGGCCGCCGCGGCTTCGGCGTCTTCCGGATGTGAGCCGCGCGATGCCGTCCATCAGCAAGCTGCTGATCGCCAACCGGGGCGAGATCGCCCCTCGGATGTTCCGCACCGCCCGGGCCATGGACATCGCCACGGTCGCTGTGTTCTCCGACCCCGACGCGGGGGCGCCCTTCGTGCGCGAGGCCGACGAGGCGGTGCGCCTGCCCGGCGCCGCCCCGGCCGACACGCTACCTGCGCCGACGCCATCATCGCCGCGGCCCGGCGGACCGGGCGCCGACGCCTCCACCCCGGCTACGGCTTCCTGTCCGAGAACGCCGGCTTCGCCCGGGCCTGCGCGGCGGCCGGTCTGGTCTTCGTCGGGCCCCCGCCGGAGGCCATCGAGGCCATGGGCTCCAAGATCGCGGCCAAGGAGCTGATGGCCGGCCGCCGGGCGTGCCCGTGCTGCCCGGCGCGGTCCGGTCGACCGATCGACGCCGCGCGCCGAGCCGGACCCGGCCGAGGCCGCCGGCCGAGCGCCGTCCGCCGCTGAGCAGATCGGCTTCCCGGTGCTGGTCAAGGCGGCGTTCGGCGGCGGCGGCCGGGGCATGCGGGTCGTGCGCAGCGACGCCGGAGCTGCCGACCGCGGTGGCCAGCGGCGCCGGGAGGCCGCCGCGGCTTCGGCGACGGCACCGTGTTCCTCGAGCGCTACCTCGACGCCCCGCGGCACATCGAGGTGCAGATCTTCGGCGACGCCCACGGCAACGTGGTGCATCTGTTCGAGCGGGAGTGCTCGATCCAGCGCCGCCACCAGAAGATCATCGAGGAGTCGCCGTCGCCGGCCGTCGACGAGGCGCTGCGCCGGACTGGGCGCCGCCGCGATCGCCGCGGCCAAGGCCATCGGCTACGTCGGCGCCGGCACCGTCGAGTTCGTCCTGGACCCGGACGGCAGTTCTTCTTCCTCGAGGTCAACACCCGGCTGCAGGTCGAGCACCCGGTGACCGAGCTGGTCACCGGCCTCGACCTGGTCGCGCTGCAGCTCAGGTCGCCGGGGCAAGCCGCTTCCCGCCGAGGTCCGGCGGCCACGCTCACCGGCCACGCCATCGAGGCCCGGCTGTACGCCGAGGACGTGCCGGCCGGGTTCCTGCCCGCCACCGGCACGCTGCACCCGTTCGGCATCCCGGCCTGCCCGGGGTGCGGGTGGACGCCGGCGTGGCCGACGGCTCGATGGTCGGCGTGCACTACGACGCCATGCTGGCCAAGGTCATCGCGCAGGCCCGACCCGCGACGCGGCCGGCGGCGGCTGGCCCGCGCGCTGGCCGAGGCCCGGTGCACGGCGTCGTCACCAACCGGGACCTGCTGGTCGGGATCCTGCGCGAAGCCGGAGTTCGCGCCGCGGTCACATCGACACCGGCTTCCTGACCGCCACGACCCCGCCGAGCTGGCCCGGTCCGGCGCGCCGAGGACGCGCCCCGCTGCACGCTGCCGCCGCGCTGGCCGCCCAGGCCGGCCGCCGGGCGGCGCCCCGGTGCTGGCGGGCTGCCGTCCGGCTGGCGCAACGTGCGGAGCGAGGACCAGCACGTCGTCGAGGCCAGCGACGGCGCGCGGCTCGAGGTCGGCTACCGGTTCGCCGGACCCGGACGGTCGCTGCGACCGTCGACGGCGAGCCGGTCACCGGCCTGGTACGCCGCCCGGCGACGCCCGGCCTGGTGGTAGCGGACGTCGACGGGGTCCGCCGCGAGTTCACCGTGCACCAGGTCGGCGACACCTGGTACGTGGACAGCCCGCTGGGCGCTCCGAGCTGACCGAGCGCCTCGGTTCCCCGAGCCGGACCGCGGCCGCCGCCGGCTCGCTGCTCGCGCCGATGCCCGGCACGGTCGTCCGGGTCGGGTCGCGGCGGGCGACACAGGTCGACGGCGGGCACGCCGTCGTGGTGCTCGAGGCGATGAAGATGGAGCACCGGCGGCGCCGTCCGCCGGCGTGGTGGCCGACATCGCGGTGGCCGGCGGCCAGCAGGTGGACGCCGGCGCCGAGCTGGCCGTCGTGGACAGCCCGGTGGCGTACGTGACTGAGCAGCCAGTCACGTACGAGCGGCGCGGCCCGGTCGGCCTGGCTGACCATCAACCGGCCCGAGGCGCGCAACGCGCTGTCCGGCGGTGCGGGCCGGCCTGTTCGACGGCATCCGGCGGTTCAACGCCGACGACGACGCCGGTGCTGGTGCTCACCGGCGCGGGCGACAAGGCGTTCTGCGCGGGCGGCGACCTCAAGGAGATGGCCGCGACGGCGCTGCAGGTGCCGCCGCCGGACTTCCTGCCGCAGTTCGGCCGCAACATCGACGTGGCCAAGCCGACCATCGCCGCGGTCAACGGCGTGGCCTACGCCGGCGGCTTCCTGCTGGCCCAGAGTGCGACCTGTGCGTGGCCGCCGACACCGCCCGGTTCGCGATCACCGAGGCCAAGGTGGGCCGCGGCGCGCCGTGGGCCGCGCCGCTGCCCTGGCTGATCCCGCCCCGCGTCGCCATGCAGCTGCTGCTGACCGGTGACCCGATCACCGCCCAGCGGGCCCCGAGGTCGGCCTGGTTAACGAGGTGGTGCCGGCCGCCGAGCTGCCCAGCCCGGCGCAGGCCTGGCCGAGCGGATCGCGGCCAACGCCCCGCTGTCGGTGCGGGCGGCCAAGCGCACCGTGAGGCTGATCGCCGAGCAGCCGCTGAGCGAGGCCTTCGAGGCCGCCGAGCAGCTCTGGGCGCCCGTCTACCGCAGCGCGGACGCCCAGGAGGGCCCGGCCGCCTTCCGCGGAGAAGCGGACGCCCGTCTGGAAGGGCCGCTGATGGCCGTCGACATGGCCGCGCTGATGGCCGACCTGGCCGCGGAGTCGGCTGTGCTGGACAGCCTGGTGCCACTGGCCGGCCCGCTGGGGGCGGCCCACCCCGGCAGACGGCTGGACCATCCGCGACCAGGTCAGCCACCTGGCCTACTTCGACGAGACCGCGGTGCAGGCCGCGACCGACCCGGACGGGTTCCGGGCCGAGGCGGACGAGCTGAGCGGCCGGCGGCACGTTTCGCCGACGCGGTGGCCGCCGCTACCGCGGGATGGCGCCGGCCGCCGCGCTGGCCTGGCTGGCCGCGCCCGGGCGGCTACCTCGCACCTTCCGCGGCCTCGACCCCGGCATCCGGCTGCCCTGGTACGGCCCGGCCATGAGCGCCGCCTCCTCGGTCACCGCCCGGCTGATGGAGACCTGGGCGCACGGGCAGGACATCGCCGACGCGCTCGGCGTGACCCGCCCGCCGACCGCCCGGCTGCGCCACGTCGCCCACCTCGGCGTGGGCACCCTCGACTTCGGCTTCATGCTGCCGCCGGCCGGGCCGGCCGCGCCGGTCCGGGTCGAGCTGACCGCCCCCGACGGCGAAACTGGGCCTGGGGGCCGGACGGCGCCGCCGACCGGGTCCAGGGCCCGGCGCTGGACTTCTGCCTGCGGTCACCCAGCGCCGGCACCGGGAGGACACCGCGCTGCGGTGGCCGGGCCGGTCGCCGCGGCCTGGCTGGCGGTCGCCCAGGCCTTCGCGGGGCCGCCCGGCCCGGGCCGCCCGCCGGGCTGCGGGTGGCCGGTGGCAGCCCTGAGCCGCCCGGTCCGGATCGCCAACTGCTCCGGCTTCTACGGCGACCGGCTCGACGCCGCCCGGGAGATGGTCGAGGGCGGCCCGGTCGACGTGCTGACCGGCGACTACCTGGCCGAGCTGACCATGCTGATCCTGTGGAAGGCGCGGCAGAAGGACCCGGCGGCCGGGTACGCCCGCACCTTCCTGCCCCAGTTCGAGGAGGTGCTCGGCACCTGCCTGGACCGCGGGATCCGGGTGGTGACCAACGCCGGCGGGCTGAACCCGGCCGGCCTGGCCGCCAGGTCGGCAAGCTGGCCGCCCGGCTCGGCCTGGCCCCGCGGTCGCCGCGGTCGACGGCGACGACCTGCCGGCCGGATCGACGGCCTGCTGGCGGCCGGGCACCGCTGGCCAACCTCGACACCGGCCAGCCGCTGGCCGACGCGCCGGCCAAGCCGGTGACGGCCAACGCCTACCTGGGCGGGTGGGGGATCGCCGCGGCGCTGGAGGCGGGCGCGGACATCGTGGTTGCCCGCGGGTCACCGACGCGTCGCTGGTCGTCGGCCCGGCCGCCTGGTGGCACGGCTGGGACCGCAACGACTTCGACCAGCTCGCCGGCGCGGTGGTCGCCGGGCACGTGATCGAGTGCGGCCCGCAGGCCACCGGCGGCAACTACTCCTTCCTCGACGAGCTCCCCGACCGGCGCTACCCCGGCTTCCCGATCGCCGAGGTGGCCGCCGACGGCAGCGCGTGATCACCAAGCACCCGGGACCGGCGGGCTGGTCTCGCCCGGCACGGTCACCGCCCAGCTGCTGTACGAGATCGCCGGGCCCGCCTACGCCAACCCCGACGTGGTCGCGCACTTCGACACCGTGCAGCTGGCCGCGGACGGGCCGGACCGGGTGCGGATCACCGGCGCCCGGGGCACCCGCCGCCCCCGACCTCAAGGTGGCGCTCAACTACCTCGGCGGTTACCGCAACACGATGACGATGGTGCTCACCGGGCTCGACATCGAGGAGAAGGCCGCCTGGGCCGAGCAGGAGCTGTTCGGGCGCTGGGCGGCCGGAGGCTTCGACGAGCTCGACGTCGGCTGCTCCGCTTCGACCAGCCGGATGCCCCGCCAACGAGCAGGCCACCGCGCACCTGCGGGTCACGGTCAAGGACCCCGACCCGAGCAAGGTGGGCCGGCGGTTCTCCGACGCGGTCTGGCGCTGGCGCTCGCCGGCTACGCCGGCTTCTACACCACGACGCCGCCGACCGCGGAGAGCGCCTACGGCGTGTACTGGCCCGCGCTGATCCCGGCCGCCGCGGTGGAGCACACCGTCGTCCTGCCCGGACGGCACGCGCAGCTCGTCCCGCACACCGGCGGCGAGCTCGCCCGGCGGCTCGGACTCCGTGCCGGCCACCGCCCCGGCGGGCGACCCGGCGGGTGCCGCTCGGGCTGGTGGCGGCGGCGCGGTCGGGGGACAAGGGCGGCAACGCCAACATCGGCCTGTGGGCGCGCGACCCGGCCGCGTGGCTGGCCGCGGGCTACCTCACGGCGGCCCGGGTGCGCGAGCTGCTCCCCGAGGCGGCCGGCCTGCGAGGTGCGGCTACGGGCTGCCCAACCTGCGCGCGGTGAACTTCGTGGTCGTCGGGCTGCTCGGCGAGGGCGTCGCGTCGGCACCCGGCCCGATCCGCAGGCCAAGGGGCTGGGGGAGTACCTGCGCTCCCGGCTGGTCGACGTCCCGGTCGAGCTGCTGGAGCGGCATGACGGAGCCGGGGCGCGCCCGCGACCCGGCGCGGCGGGAAGATCCTGCGGGCGGCGGCCGAGCTGCTCGCCGAGCGCGGCTACCACGCGGTGGCATCGCCGACATCGGCGCGGCGGCCGGCATCGTGGGCTCCGGCGTCTACCGGCACTTCGGCAGCAAGTCCGCCATCCTGGTCGCCCTGCTCGACCACGTCATGGGCCGCCGCGATTCGACGAGGCTGGCGAGATCCTCGGCCGCCGAGCCGGACGCCGCCCTGCAGCTCGAGGCGCTTCTGATCCAGGGCCCAGGTGGCGTTTGCGGTCGACGACCGCTACCTGGTCCTCGGCTGTGGCAGCGCGAGGTGCACGTGCTGCCGCTGAGGCCCGACCGGCGGCTGCGCCTGCTTCAGCGGCTGTACCTCGAGGAATGGGTGCACCTGCTGGCCGAGCTGCGGCCGGGCCTGGGCGACGGGCAGGCCCGCGCGCTGGTGCACGCGGCCATCGGCGCGATCCAGTCGGCGCTGTTCCACTCCAGCGGGCTACCCGATGAGCGGCTGCGCGAGCTGCTCACCGGCTCCGCGGTGGCCATCCTGGGCAGCGCCGAGCTCACTGCTCCCACTGCCGGAACACGGTGAGCAGCACGGCATTCACGATCACCACAGCGCCGAAGATGATGGCCAGGATGACCGCGCCCGCCGCGGCCAGGCCGCCGGCGGACTAATGATCTTCCGGGTTAGGGCCGGGATAACAGTACGGCTAACGGCCCGGCAATTCTACGAAGCTCCATGACAATGGCTGCGTAATGGCGCAGGATGGATCGCCTACGGGTAGCGTCCGGCCGGCAGTGGCGGGTCTCGGCGGATCGATCCAGGAGTGACCAGATGGGCGTATCCAGCTCGGCGGGTCCGCAGCAGCCGCGCCCCGCACGCCGGTCGATCCGGTTCACCTTCATCGCCACCGTCGCGCTGCCGGTCGCCTGCCTGGTCGTGCTGTGGGCGCTGGCCGTGGTGTTCGGCACCGGCCTGGATGACCGCCTGTCCACCATGACCCAGGCGCAGGTGGCCGAGATGATCCTGCTCGGCGGCGGCGGCCTGGTCGTCATCATCGGCGCGGTGGTGCTGATGGGTACGTTCACCCGGCAGCTGTCCCGGGACCTGGCCGACCTGGCTGAGACCGCCCGGCGGCTGGCCGACGAGCAGCTGCCCCAGGCCATTGAGCGGCTGCGGGACGGCCAGGACGCCGGGCTGGCCGACGAGGGGCCGTCCTCGCCGCGCACCCGCAGCGTCGAGATCGACCAGGCCGCCGCGGCCATCGGCCGGCTCCAGCGGACCACGATCTCGGCCGCCACCGGTGAGTCCGGGCTGCGCATCGGCCTGCGCCAGGTCTTCGTCAGCCTGGCCCGGCGGAACCAGTCGCTGCTGCAGCGGCAGCTGCGGCTGATCGACTCGCTGGAGCAGAAGGCGTCCGACCCGGCCGCGCTGGCCGATCTGTTCTCGCTGGACCACCTGACGACCCGGATGCGGCGGCATGCGGAGAGCCTGGCCATTCTGTCCGGGGCCGCGCCCGGCCGGAGCTGGACCGAGCCGGTACCGGTGATC
Organism: uncultured Actinomycetes bacterium; assembly: GCA_963834705.1. Taxonomy (GTDB): domain Bacteria; phylum Actinomycetota; class Actinomycetes; order Streptosporangiales; family Streptosporangiaceae; genus RYN-230. Next base: position 68,113 of record CAWICV010000005.1, on the reverse strand, counting down.
GACGTCATCCGCGGCGCCATGGCCGAAGTCGAGGACTACCGGCGGGTAAGCGTGCTCAGCAAGGCTGAGGAGGCGGTGGCCGCCCCGGCCGTCGCGGACATGATCCACCTGCTGGCCGAGCTGATCGAGAACGCCACGATGTTCTCCCCCTCCGGCACCCGGGTCGAGGTCCGGGCCGAGCGGGTGGCCAACGGCTTCGCCATTGAGATCGACGACCGTGGCCTGGGCATCGAGCCGGCCCAATTGGACGAGCTCAACCAGCAACTGGCCGACCCGCCCGACTTCGACCTGGCCAACGCCGACCGGCTGGGTCTGTTCGTCGGGGCCAAGCTGGCCTCCCGGCACGGGGTCCGGGTCGCGCTGCGCCCGTCGCCGTACGGCGGCACCACCGCGATCGTGCTGATGCCGAACACCATCGTGTCCACCACGACCCGGGTGGCCGGCGCGCTGGCCGACACCGCCGAGCCGCTGCCCGGCCGGCACAGCGCGCTGGACCTCGGATCGGCCGGCGGCTCGGTGCTGGCCGCCCGCCGGGCCGCGGTGGCGGCCACGCCCGCCAGCGCGGCCAGTGCCCCGGCCAGCCTGGTGACCACGCAGGCCAGTCCCGGGCCCGGGCCGGGCCGCCTGGACGGCGCGGGGGCCGATGACGCGGGGGCCGACGGTACGCCCCGGCTGCCGCAGCGCACCCGGCAGGCCAGCCTGTCCCCGTACCTGCGGGACGGCGCGGGATCGGCAGCCGCGGAACCGGCCGCCGGGCCGGCCGGTGACCGCAGTCCCGAGCAGGCCCGGGCGCTGGCCTCCTCGCTGCAGACTGGCTGGCAGCGCGGCCGCCAGGATGACCAAGCCAACGCGGCGTTCCCGCCCAGCCCGCGGCAAGACCCAACGGCGGCTAACCGCGAGGAGGCGTAATGTCCGAGCACCCCGCGGACGACCCGGGGCCCGACCTGGGCGGGCTGCTCGACGACCTCGCGTCCCGGGTGAGCCATTTCCAGCAGGCGGTGATCCTGTCCAAGGATGGGCTGGTCATCGCCAATTCGGCGGGCCTGCCCCGGGACGACGCGGAACGGATGTCCGCCCTCGCAGCCGGGGTGCAGAGCCTGGCTACTGGCGCCGGGCAGCATTTCGGGGTGGGCGCGGTGCGGCAGACCATCATCGAGCTGGAGCAGGCGCTGCTGTTCGTCACCTCGGCCGGTCACGGCAGCTGCCTGGCCGTGCTGTGCCCGGCCGATGCCGACGCCGGGCTGATCGCCTACGAAATGGCGTTGCTGGTAAAGAGGGCCGCGCCGCACCTGGAGACGCGACCCAGATTCCCAGCCGCGAAGATACCGGTGGAGTAGCCCGCGATGGGCGCCGAAAGCAAGTGGGTCGACCGCAACGCTGGCCCTGTCGTCCGCCCCTACGCGGTGACCGGAGGCCGCACCGAGCCGGCCGACGGCGAAGTGCTGGACCTGATCACTATCGTGGTAGAGGCGGGCCAGGGCGGTGAGGACAGCGAACCGATCGACTTCAGCCCGGAGCATCGCCGGATCGTCAGCTTGTGCCGCCGCCCGGCTACGGTGGCGGATGTGGCCTCCGACACTGCGCTGCCGCTCGGCGTGGTCCGGGTACTGCTTGCCGATCTCATCCAGTCCGGGCGGATCAAGGTGCTGCCGCAGCGGGCCGCCGGCCAGCAGCCGAGCACCGATCTGCTCAGGGAGGTACTGCATGGACTCCGCGCCCTCTGAGCAGCCGGACAGCAGCCTCGCCGTCTTCAAGATCATCGTTGCCGGGGGGTTTGGCGCCGGGAAGACCACGCTGGTCGGCTCGATCAGCGAGGTCCGGCCGCTGCGTACCGAGGAGAACCTGACCAGCGCGGGCGCTGGTTACGACAGTCTGAGCGGCGTCGAGGCCAAGACGACCACGACCGTGGCGATGGACTTCGGCCGGATCACGCTGAATCAGGCCCGCGTGCTCTACCTGTTCGGCACGCCCGGCCAGGAGCGCTTCTGGTTCATGTGGGACGACCTGTGCTTCGGCGCGCTGGGCGCGGTGGTGCTGGCCGACACCCGGCGGCTGGCCGACTGCTTCGCGTCGGTGGACTACTTCGAGAAGCACGGGCTGCCGTTCGTGGTGGCCATCAATTGCTTCGACGGCGCGGCTCGCTACGACCTTGATGAGGTGCGTGCCGCGCTCGACCTTGATCCGCGGGTGCCAGCCGTACTCTGCGATGCCCGGAAGCCCGATTCGGTCAAACAAGTCCTGATCACCCTGCTAGAACATGTGCTGGCGAGCAGAACCGGAAATAGCGCCGGACCGTGGCAGGCTCCAGCAACCTCTCAGGTCTCAGCACCGCAGATTTAGGTGATGTCGGGTGATCAGCCAGATTCCGGCCGGGGGGCCGGCGGAGTGGCCGGACGGCCAGCCGGCCCAGCCGGTCCGGTCGGGCACCGTGCCGCCGCTGGCCGACGGGTTCAGCCCGCGGCCGGAGACGTCTCCTAACCTGGGCGCGGTCCTGGCGCCCGGGGTCACCGTGGCGCTGGTGCCGGCCCGGGCGGCGACGGCCGGGGTCCGGGACTGGCTCGGCGCGTGCGGCAAGACCCAGCTCGCCGTGTACGCCGCGGAATCGCTGTGGCAGTCCGGTGAGGTGACCCTGCTGGTCTGGGTGGTGGCCAGCAACCGGGCCTCGGCGCTGACCAGCTACGCACAGGTCGCGCTGAACGTGCTGGGCAGCGACGCCGCGGGCGACGCCGATGCGATCGCGGCCCGGTTCGTCAGCTGGCTGGCCACCACCAGCCAGCCGTGGCTGGTGGTGCTGGACGACCTGACCACCGCGGCCGACCTGGCCGGGCTGTGGCCGGCCGGCCCGGCAGGCCGGGTGCTGATCACCGCGGCCAGCCCAGCCGTGCTGCCCGCCGAGGCGCAGGCTCGGGTCGTCCCGGTCGGCCCGTTCAGCCCGCGGGAGGCGCTCAGCTACCTGATGGGCCGGCTCACCGCCGACACCGACCAGCGGCTGGGCGCCATCGACTTGGTCGCCGACCTGAGCAGCGAACCGCTGGCGCTGGCCCAGGCCAGCGGCGTGATCGCCAGCTCGGCGCTGTCCTGCCGGGACTACCGCGGCTATTTCGTGGACCGGCGGGCACAGCTCACCGAGGTACCCGGGGCCAAGCCGCCGGCCGCGGCGGTCACCTGGCGATTCTCCGTCGAGCAGGCCGACCGGCTGGCCCCGGGCGGTACTGTGCAGCCGCTGCTCGCGCTGGCCGCGCTGCTGGACGGGCACGGCATCCCGGCTACCGTGTTCAGCGCGCAGCCAGCCGCCGACTACCTGGCCGGCTCTGGCGCGGGCCGGGCTGGGCCGCCTGGTGTGGCCGAGCGAGCCCGCGACGCGCTGCTCGTGCTGGAGCGGACCGGGCTGGTGGACATCGACGCGTCGCTCAGCCCGCCGATGGTCCGGATGAGCACGGTGATCCAGGACGCCGTGCAGGCGGCGACACCGGCCCCGATGCGGGACCGGGCCATCCGGGTGGCCGCCGACGCGCTGCTGGCCGTCTGGCCCCGCGACGAGCAGGATCCGTGGCTGTCCGACAGCCTGCGCTGCTGCGCGGCCAGCCTGCAGCAGGCCGGCGACAAGCTGCTGCTGGCCGGCGGTTGCCACCCGCTGCTGCTGCGGGCCGGGCAGAGCCTGGCCACGGCCCGGCTCAGCGGCCCGGCCGTGGCGTACTGGGAGGCGCTGGCCACCGCGTGCGAGACCGCGCTCGGCGCCGCACACCCGGATTCGCAGGCCGTCGACGAGCGGCTGGCTGAGGCGTACTTGGCGGCCGGCCGGCCGGGCGAAGCCGTGTCCTGGTTCGAGCGGGTGCTGGCTAACCGGGTACAGGCACTCGGCCCGGACCACCCGGGCGCCGCCGCGGCCCGCCGCGACCTGGGCCACGCCCTGATGGCGGCCAGCCAGTTCGGCGGGGCGATCAACGTGCTGGGCGGCACCGTCACCGAATACCAGCGGCTGCGCGGCCCGGACCACCCGGACACGCTGGCCGCGCGGGACGAGCTGGCTGCCGCCTACCGGGCCGCGGGCCAGTTCGGCGACGCGATCCCGCTGCAGGCGCGCACGCTGTCCGACCGGGAGCGGATCCAGGGCGCCCGGCACCCGGAGACGCTGACCACCCGGCAGCAGCTGGCCGACACCTACCTGGCCGATGGCCGGGTGAAGGACGCGATCTCGCACTACAAGCGGGTGCTGGCGGACCGGGAACGGGTCCTCGGCCCGGACCATCTGGACACCGTGGCCGCCCGCGGGAACCTCGGCGCGGCGTACCACGCGGCCGGCCGGATGGCCTCCGCGCTGCAGTTCTACGAGCAGACCGTGGCCGGTTACGATCACGCGCTCGGCCCCGACCACCCGGACACGCTGGCCCGCTGCCTGAGCCTGGCCACCGCCTACTACACGGTCGGCCGGCTGACCGATGCACAGAGCCTGCTCCGCGAGACCCTGGCCCGCTGTGAGCGGGTGCTGCCCCCCGGCGACCGGCTCACCCAGGTGGTCCGGGAGAGCCTGACCAACGTGGCCGGGGCCAGCGGCCAGCCCGGCTAATCCGGCTGGCCAGTGGTTCCGGCTACCTCAGTGGTCCCGGCTACCTCAGTGGTCCCGGCTACCTCAGCGGTCCCGGCCAAGCCAGTGGTGCCGGCTAACCGGACCCGGCCGAGCAGGTAGCGCGCCGTGCCGACGCCGTTCTCGCCGACCAGCTCGCCGTCCGGCGCGTGGTGCCCGGCCCGGTCCTCGGACACGTGCACGACCTGCCAGCCCTCCGCGGCCAGCCGGTCCAGGCAGCCGAGCACCTCGCGGACCGGGTAGCCGAATTCGGCGACCGGCAGCCCGAGGTCCAGCGGCACCCGCTCCCCGGCCTGGTACAGCCAGCCGGCCCAGGTGCGCAGCTCGGCGATCTGCACCGTCTCCCGCCAGTCGGCGAACTGGGCGGGCGCCGTGGACTGCGGGAACCGGGCCTCGAACTCCTCGGTGATGTAGTCGTGCGCGGTCGCCGGGTCGACCACCCCGTCGGTGCCGTCGGGGAACGTGATCCGGGCCACCTCGACCCGGGGGCCGCCGTCGTGCAGCCGCTCATGGCCCACCTGAACCTTGGTGCCCGCCTGCCAGTCGGCCAGTTGCTGGTTCCAGCTCTCGATGCTCTGGCCGAAGACACCGGTCAGCCGGACATGCTCGTCCCACCACTGCCGGGCCGCCTCGTCCCCGGTGTCCCTGGCCACCACCAGCGGCTGCTGCCCGGGGATGTGCACGACGTCGAACACGGCCCGGGTGATGACCAGCATCGCGTGCTGGGCCAGCACGCTACGGCACCTGGCCCGCGGCCGGGGCGAGCACCATGTCGAAGGTGACCCAGCTCCACGGTTCGTCCAGCACGCGGCCCTCCGGGGCCGGGCCAGGCGGGTGCCCGGTGAACTCGACGATCAGGCTCTCCTTCACCCCGAACACGGCGTCCCGGTCCAGGTAAGCGTCGCCGGCCACGAAGATGTGCGTGACCAGCGGGCGGTAACCGGGCACGTCCACCTTGAAGTGCAGGTGGGCGGGCCGCATCGGGCCGCGGCCCGCCGCCTTGAGCAGGTCGCCCACCGGCCCGTCATCCGGGATTGGGTACGGTGCCGGGTGCACCGACCAGAACCGGTACCCGCCATCCGGGCCGGTGCGCAGCCACCCCCGGGCGGCCGTCCGGCCATCGGGGTACTGCACGTCGTAGAACCCGTCCTCGTCCGACTGCCACACGTCGATCCGGGCGCCGGCGATCGGCTGCCCGGCCGTGCCGGTCACCGTGCCGGACACGTAGCAGGGCTGGCCCGGCGCGCCGTTCGCGAGGTCGCCGCCCAGCGGGGTCTCCGGCGCGCCGGCCACAAAGAACGGTCCGACCACGGTGGATTCGGTGGCCCCGGCCGCCGCGGGCGCGTTGATCCCGATGGTCAGCATGGACATGCCGAGCACGTCGGATAGCAGGATGAACTCCTGCCGCCGGTCATCGGTGATGTGCCCGGCCCGGGTCAGGAAGTCGATACCGAACTGCCACTCGTCCTGGGTCAGCCGGATCTCCCGGGCGAACCGGTGCAGGTTCCGGACCAGGCTCTGCGCGACCTCGCGGTACCGCGGCGACGCCGCGCCCGCGAAGCTGGCCAGCACCTCCGCGGTGACCGCCGCCTCCCGTGCGGCCTGCTCCGCGGCATCGCCGTCGGCCGCCGGGCTGGTCAGGCTGGCCACCGGCGCGCCCGCCCAGGCGGCGCGCAGCAGTGCAGTCAGCTCGGCCGCCCCAGCCGGCACCGGGTTGTCCGCGGGCACGGCCGGCTCGATCAGCCGGGCCGCCTCGTCGATCTGGTCCTCGCGCAGCCCGATGTCGCGCAGCCCGCCGGGCAGGCCCAGCCGGGCAGCCAGCGCCTGCACCGCAGCCGCTGGGGCCGCCGGGTCCAGCCCGGCCTCGTCCAGGGCCTGGCTGATCCGGGCGGCGGCATCCGGCGCGGCGGGCAGGTTGAGCGCCATGACATATGGCAGCACGATCGCGTGCGTCTGTGCGTGTGGCAGGCCGAACCGGCCGCCGAGCACGTGGCAGATCTTGTGGTGGAGCCCCGCACCGGCCACGCCGAACGCGGTGCCGGCCAGGTAGGCCCCGTACAGCAGGTCGCCGCGCGCGGCCAGGTCGGCCCCGTCCTTGACGGCCAGCGGCAGCGCCTGGGCCAGCACCCGGAGGCCCTCGGCGGCGGCCAGCGCGGTAACCGGGTTGCGGCCGGGCGCCCAGAACGCCTCGGCGCAGTGCGCCAGCGCGTTAAGCCCGCTGGCCGCGGTCAGCCCGGCCGGCAGGGACACGGTCAGGTCAGGGTCATAGAGCACCACCCGAGGCAGTACCCGCGGGTCGGTCCCGGTGATCTTCCGGTCGCCCTCGGTCACCCCCCAGACCGGGGTCACCTCGGACCCGGCGTAGGTCGTCGGGATGGCGATGACCGGCAGGCCGGTGGTCAGCGTGACCGCCTTGGCCGTTCCGGTGGCCGAGCCGCCGCCGATGCTGAGCAGCGCGTCGGCGCCGGTCTCGGCCGCCTGCTGGCGGGCCGCTTCGGCCGCCCCGGCGGGCACGTGCTCGCGGACTCCGGTGCACACGCCGGCCACCCGGCCGCCGAGCGGCGCGGCCAGTTCGCGGGCCAGCGCCGCCGCGCGCGGGGTGGTGATCAGTAGCAGGCGGGACGCGCCGAGCCGGCTGATCTCATCTGCCAGCCGGGCCCGGGCCGCGCCCGGGCCGAACACCACCCGGCCGGGCAGCGCGTCATAGGTGAAGGGCTGCACTAGTTAGTTATCTGCGGTACGGGCGCCGCGGGTGAGCCTAGTAGCGCGCCCGGCGGCGCCGCCGCATGCCACCGGTGAGGCGCATCGCCGCGACCACGATCACCGCGATCAGCGCCACGTAGAACAGGAAGTGCAGCGCGGAAATCACGAACGAGATGAGCATGATCACGACGAAGATGCCGAGCAGGAAGAGCAGGATTTTTCCCATGCCCCCACGATATGCGAGCGGAGCCGGGCCGGCGTGGTCCGGCGCCGGCAATCTTGCCCGGCGCAACCTGCCATCCCCCGGCACCGCTGGCTGACCCACCAGCATCGCACCGCACCAAGCTTTCACCCATCCGCGCTCCGCCCCCGCTCCAACGGCATGGCTGTTTCAGCCTGCGCACCTGGCCGCCAGAACGTTGCAGCCACGCGGTTGAGATTCGACGGGCGAAAGTTATTGGCGGTGTGCGGGGCCGCGGCTCTCCTTGGTGACCGGGCCGAAGTAGCCCGGCGGTGACCAAGGAGAAGCGACACGCCGGCCTTGCCCAGAAAAATAGATATCACTATGATAAGCGTCTAGTATCAGCTGAAGATGTTGAGGAGGCCGCCATGGCCACAAATAGCGCACCGGCGCCGCACCCCGAGGCGCCTTCTGCCCAGCAGAGACCAGCATCCCAGGTTCCCGTGCCCGGAGCGGCGGGCGCGATGGCGCCCAACCCGGTGACCCCGGACCCCGGGCGGCCCGGCCACCCACTCACCGAGCGGGCGGCCGCGTCTGCCCCGGGCATACCGGTGATGCTGGGCAGCATTCTCTTCCTCGGGGTCGCGGTGTGGCTGATCGTGATCGCGCGCAACGTCAGCGGCGGCGGCGCGCAGGGCGGCCTGACCGTGCTGATCATCCTGCTGGCGCTGGCCGGCTCGCTGGGGCTGAGCGGCCTGACCCCGATCCAGGCCGGCGAGGCCCGCGTGGTGCAGCTGTTCGGGCAGTACAACGGCACGGTCCGGCTGCCCGGCATGCGGTTCGTGAACCCGTTCACCAAGCGGCGCAAGATATCCACCCGGATCCGTAACCATGAGACCGCGGTGGCCAAGGTGAACGATGCCGACGGCAACCCGATCGACATTGCAGCCGTGGTCGTCTGGCAGGTCACGGACACCGCCCAGGCCCTGTACGCGGTGGACGACTTCGTGCAGTTTGTGTCGACCCAGACGGAGACGGCGGTCCGGCATATTGCCACCAGCTATCCCTACGACACCAGCGAGCCCGGCCAGCTTTCCCTGCGTGCCAACGCGGACGCCATCACCACCCAGCTCTCCACCGAGATCGCGGCCCGGGTCGCCTCGGCCGGCGTGACTATCATCGAGTCCCGGCTCACCCGGCTGTCCTACGCGTCGGAGATCGCCCAGGCGATGCTGCGCCGCCAGCAGGCCAGCGCCGTGGTCGCCGCGCGGACGCGGATCGTCGAAGGCGCGGTGGGCATGGTCGAGCTGGCACTGCGCCGGCTCGAGGAGCAGGACGTGGTGGAGCTGGACGAGGAGCGCAAGGCAGCCATGGTGTCCAACCTGCTCGTGGTGCTGTGCAGTGAGCAGGCCACCCAGCAGGTGGTCAACACCGGGTCGCTGTACCAGTAACGGAACGGCGTGCAGTCGGTTGAGTGAACGCAAGGGAATGCTGCTGCGGCTGGACCCGGCCGTGCACGACGCGCTGGCCCGGTGGGCCTCCGACGAGCTGCGCAGCACCAACGCCCAGATCGAGTTCCTGCTCCGCCGGGCGCTGGCCGACGCCGGCCGGCTGCCCGGCCACGCGGGCCGGATGCGCAGCCGGGGGCGGCCCCGGGCCAGCGCACCGGATGAGGAGGATAGCGAGCCGGCCGAAAGCGAGCCGGCCGACTCTGCTGGCCCGGGGGGACGACCCCCCGAACCCTCCGATCGACGCTCCGCGCCGAGGTCGGCGCAGCCGACCGGCTAATAGCGGACGCGCGCGACCAGTAACCCGCCAGTCCCGGCGGCCGCTGGTAGCCTTCCGTCCCTGTGACTACCCCCGCGACCGCGCCAGAGGACGACGGCACCAGCTCACCAGGGAGCGTTCGGCCAGATCTTCTGTTCAGCTTGCGGGGCTGGCAGAAAGCGGCCTACCGGGAGTACTTCGGGCGGCCGCGCCGGGATTTCCTGCTGGTCGCGACCCCCGGCGCGGGCAAGACGGCGTGGGCGCTGACGGTCGCCGCCGAACTGCTGGCCCGGCGGGAAATCGCCGCGGTGACCGTGGTCACCCCGACCGAGCATCTCAAGCATCAGTGGGCGCGGTCCGCGCATTACGTGGGGATCGCGCTGGACTCCAGCTACCGCAACGCGCAGGGCCGCGCCTCGGCCGACTTCACCGGGGTGGCGGTGACTTACGCGCAGGTGGCCGCGCACCCGGTGCTGCACCGGGCGCGCACCGAGAACCGGCGCACGCTGGTCATCTTCGACGAGATCCACCACGCCGGGGACGCGCTGTCCTGGGGCGACGCGGTCCGCGAGGCGTTCGGGCCGGCCCGGCGGCGGCTGGCGCTGACCGGGACGCCGTTTCGCACCGACACCAACCCGATCCCGTTCGTGAGCTACGCGCCGGAACCGGACGGCAGCCGGCGCAGCGCGTCCGACTACGTGTACGGCTATGGGCCGGCCCTGGAGGACGGCGTGGTCCGGCCGGTGATCTTCCTGGCCTACTCCGGCGAGATGCGCTGGCGGACCCGGGCCGGCGACGAGATCACCGGCACCTTGGGCACCCCGATGCTGCCCGACCAGCTGGCTCAGGCCTGGCGCACTGCGCTGGACCCGGACGGCGAGTGGGTGCACCGGGTGCTGGAGGCGGCGGACAAGCGGCTCACCGAGGTGCGCCGGGGCATGCCGGACGCGGCCGGCCTGGTCATCGCGACCGACCACGAGGACGCCCGGGCCTATGCCGCGCGGCTGCGCCGGCTGACCGGCACCCGCCCGGTGGTCGTGCTGTCCGACGATCCGGCGGCCAGCAGGAAGATCGCCGCGTTCGCGGACTCGGACACCAGGTGGATGGTCGCGGTCCGGATGGTCTCGGAGGGGGTGGACATCCCGCGGCTGGCCGTCGGGGTGTACGCCACCAGCGTCGGCACCGCGCTGTTCTTCGCCCAGGCGGTGGGGCGGTTTGTCCGGGCCCGGCAGCGTGGCGAGACCGCCTCGGTGTTCCTGCCCTCGATCCCGGTCCTGCTCGGCTACGCCGCGGAACTGGAAGCCGAGCGCGACCACGTGCTGCACGCGGCCCGGGATGACGCCGAGGAGCAGGAGCTAGCCGCGGCGCAGCGCCAGCGGGACACCCCGGACCAGGGTCAGGCCCTGCCGTTCGAGGCGCTGCAGGCGTCCGCGCACTTCGACCGGGTGCTGTATGACGGGGCCGAGTTCGGCACCACCGCGGCCGAGGAGGACTTCCTCGGGCTGCCCGGGCTGCTGGAGCCGGAACAGGTCGCGCTGCTGCTCCGCCAGCGGCAGGAGGATCAGCCGCGCGGCAGCGCCCGGGCCAGTGCCGCGCCCGCCTGGGCCGACCCGGCGGCTGACCCCGCGCCGGTCACCCGGGAGAATCTGGCCGCGCTGCGCAAGGAGCTGAACGGCCTGGTCGGTGCGTGGCACCACCGGACCGGGCAGCCGCACGGGGTGGTGCACGCCGACCTGCGCCGGGCGTGCGGTGGGCCGCCGCTGCCGCAGGCCACCGCGGACCAGATCCGGGCCCGCATCGACACGATGCGCCGCTGGGCCACCGCCGGGCGCTAGGCCGCGCTGGCCCGGGCCGCTCACCGGGTGCCCGCTCTCGCTTTACCCCTCCCTCACTCCCCCACCCCCGCTATCTCCACCCCATCCCATCCCACTTCCTCTCCTGGGTGCGGCTGGGCGGGCGGATGGGGTTTGCGCGCCGCCGCCGGGCGCGGAGTTGCTGGGTGGCAGGTCGAGCACGTCGGTGCGGCCGTCGGCGCGGATCAGCAGCGGCGGCAGATGCCCGGCCTCGGCGATCAGGCAGCAGCTCTCGGCCGGGTCGAGCACCGCGTAGACGCAGGTGGCGAACGGGGCGCCGGGCAGGCCCGCGGCCAGCCGGTCCAGCCTGCGCAGCACGGCCCCCGGGAGCAGCTCCAGGTCGGCCAGGGTATGCGCGGCGGTGCGCAGCTGCACCATGACCGCGGCCGCCTCCGGGCCGTGGCCCATTACGTCACCGACGATCAGCACCGCCCGCCCGCCGGACACCGGCACGATGTCGTACCAGTCGCCGCCGACCATGTTCGCGCCGACGGGCCGGTACCAGTGCGCGACCTGCAGCCCCGGCGGCACCTGCGGCCGGGCCCGCAGCAGGCCACGCTGCAGGGCCAGCGCGGTGCGCCGCTCCTGGCCGTAGCGCCGCGCGTTGTCCAGGCAGGACGCCGCGCGGGCGGCCAGCCCGCTGGCCAGTTCGGTGTCGTCCGGGCCGAACGGCGGCCGGCGCGCGGCCCGGGCGACCAGACCGCGTCGGCCAACTGGCCGGGCACCGCGCCCGGCCAGCATGGCGTGAACAACGCCATCTCGCCCAGGTACTGCGACCTGTCCGGCTTCGCCGGCGTCCCGGACCGGCCGGACGTGCTGTGGCTGCGCGGCGACAGCGACCAGATCGTGTCCGACACCTCCCTGGTCACCTGGGCCACCTCGGCGCGCTCGGCGCGCTCGGCGCGCTGCCCGGCTGGCCGGGCCCGGTCGTGTTCCCGGCCCAGCCGATGATCGGCCAGATCCGCGCGGTCCTCGACCGCTACCAGGCCGCGGGCGGCAAGTACACCGAGCTGGTACTGGCTAACTGCGGCCACTCCCCTCACCTGGGCGCCCAGCCAGTTCGATTCGGCCGTGACCACCTTCCTGGATGCCCACTTGTAGCCAGGACGCGGCCGCGAAGACCGGAGCGGCCAGGCCGACCAGCAGGGCGCAGCCGGTGAACGCGCTCTTGATGAATGCGCCGCCGACCCGCGCCACCAGGTAGTAGTACAGGATCACCACGACCATCAGCAGCAGGTAACCGCCCAGCATGGTGCCGGCCACGTGCCGGGCCAGCCGGCCCAGCCGGCCGCGGTGACCGGCGCGAGGCCCGGCCCGCTGATCCGCGCCGGGCGGTCCCGGTCATCCCTGACAGCGGACCGGCGGGATAGCCAGAGGCCGACGCCCAGCGACACCATGATGATCACGTAGCCGCCGACCATCGGGTCGAAGTCGGAGCGGAGCAGCTCGGACGGCATGTCAGGCGCGGAGCAGGAAGTGCCAGCCGCGGACGAAGATATGCCAGCCGAACCACAGCCAGAGCGCGAACAGCGCCCACCGGCCGAACGGGTGGCGCATGATGGCCCGGAACGTGTCGCTGAGCGTCGGCACGTAGTTGCTCAGGTGGCTCAGCGCGAGGCCTTCCCAGGCGAACAGGGCGCCGAACAGCAGCGCCCAGACGAGATAACCGATCAGCGGATGGTGTGCCACACCGACCTCCTCAAGCGCCGTCAGATGCCACCGCTATGCTGCACCCGTTCCCACCCGCGCAGAGGGGGCGCTCCATGACCGGGCCAGAGCCCACGGCGGGCCAGCCTGGCCGCCCGTTAGCCCCGCCAGGCATCGACACCACCGTCGCGCACCCGGCCCGGATGCTCAACTATGTGCTCGGCGGTACGGCCAACTTCCCGGTCCACCAGGAGGCCGCGGAGCGCCGCTCGAAGTCCTGCCGGGCTGGCGGACCAGCGCGCAGCAGAACCGCCAGTTCCACGGCCGGGCCATCCGGCTGGCCGTGCTGCACTTCATCCCGGACGCCGCCGACCCGGTGGGCATCGTGCGCACCCTGCTGGCCGCGCTGCCCGCGGGCAGTTACCTAATCGCCTCGCACCCCACCCAGGACTTCAACCCGGTACGCAGCGAGCAGGCCGCCCAGGTCGGTACCGCGGCCGGGGTGCCGGTCTGGCTGCGCACGCACATCGAGTTCACCGCGTTCTTCGCCGGGCTGGACCTGCTCGACCCGGGCGTGGTGCTGGTTTCCGACTGGCGCCCGGAACCGGGCCAGCCGCGGCCCGACCCGCACCTGGTCACCTGCTACGGCGCGGTGGCCGGGACGCCGGGCTGACGCCCATGCCCCGTAGAATCGCCGGGTGCTGTCAACCCAGCCGGGCGCGGCGATGAGCGACGCGCTGCAGGTGCTGCACCGCGTGTTCGGCTACGACTCGTTCCGCGGTGCCCAGCAGGATGTGATCGAGCATTTGATCGGCGGCGGGGACGCGCTGGTGCTGATGCCCACCGGGGGCGGCAAGTCGCTGTGCTACCAGATACCCGCGCTGGTCCGCCCGGGCACCGGCGTGGTCATCTCGCCACTGATCGCGCTGATGCAGGACCAGGTGGACGCACTGCGCGCGCTCGGCGTCCGGGCTGGGTTCCTCAACTCGACCCAGGAGCTGGCGCAGCGCCGCCAGGTCGAGGCCGACTTCCTGGCCGGCGAGCTTGACCTGCTCTACCTGGCACCGGAACGGCTGACCGCCGAGTCCACGCTGCGCCTGCTGGACCGGGGCCGCATCGCCCTGTTCGCCATCGACGAGGCGCACTGCGTGTCGCAGTGGGGCCATGACTTCCGGCCTGACTACCTGACGCTGTCCGGGCTGCATGAACGCTGGCCCGAGGTGCCGCGGATCGCGCTGACCGCCACCGCGACCAGCGCCACCCGGGCGGAGATCGTGTCCCGGCTCGGGCTGGCCGCGGCCCGCCAGTTCGTGGCCAGCTTCGACCGGCCGAACATCCAGTACCGGATCGAGCCCAAGGCGGAGCCCAGCCGGCAGCTGCTCCGGCTGATCCAGACCGAGCATCCGGGTGACGCGGGCATCGTCTACTGCCTGACCCGCGCGTCGGTGGAGAAGACGGCCGACTTCCTGACCGCTAACGGCATCACCGCGCTGCCCTATCACGCCGGGCTGGGCAACGGCACCCGCGCGGCCCACCAGGCCCGGTTCCTCCGCGAGGACGGCCTGGTCATCGTGGCCACGATCGCGTTCGGCATGGGCATCGACAAGCCGGACGTGCGGTTCGTGGCCCACCTGGACCTGCCCAAGTCGGTGGAGGGCTACTACCAGGAGACCGGCCGGGCCGGCCGGGACGGCGGGCCGTCCACCGCCTGGCTGGCCTACGGCCTGCAGGACGTGGTCCAGCAGCGCAAGCTGATCGAGACGTCCGAGGGCGACCTGGCCCACCGCCGCCGCCAGTCCGCGCACCTGGACGCGATGCTGGCGCTGTGCGAGACGGTCGAATGCCGCCGCGCTCAGCTGCTGGTCTACTTCGGCGAGCAGGCCGCGCCGTGCGGCAACTGCGACACCTGCCTCACGCCGCCGCAGTCCTGGGACGGCACGATCGCCGCGCAGAAGCTGCTGTCCGCGGTGTACCGGCTCAAGCACGAGCGCGGCCAGCGCTACGGCGCCGGCCAGGTGATCGACATCCTGCTCGGCCGGAAGACGGCCCGGGTGATCGACAACGACCACGCTTCGCTGACCGTGTTCGGCGTGGGCACCGAGCTGACCGAGACCGAGTGGCGCGGGGTGACCCGGCAGCTGCTGGCCCAGAGGCTGCTCGCGTCACCGGCGACTACGGCATGCTGGACCTGACCCAGGGCAGCCAGGAGGTGCTGGGCCGCCGCCGCGAGGTCATGTTGCGGCGGGAGCCGGAGCGGCCCGCCCGCCGCCCGGGCCGCGCGGGCGGCCAAAGCCGCCGCGGCCCCCGTGGCCGAGCTGCCCGGCGGCGGCCGCGGTGTTCGAGCGGCTGCGCACCTGGCGCGCCGCCGAGGCCAAGGACCAGGGCAAGCCCGCCTACGTGATCTTCCAGGACGCGACCTTGCGGCAGATCGCCACCGAGTCCCCGGCCACCCTGGCCGAGCTGAGCACGGTCAGCGGCGTGGGCGAGACCAAGCTGGCCCGCTATGGCCAGCAAGTGCTGGACGTCCTGGCGGACGGGTAAGCCCCGAGGGAGGCAGCAGCATGCAGATCGGTGTCGTCTTCCCGCAGACCGAGATCGGCCCCGACCCGGCCGCGGTCCGCGCCGTACGCGCAGCGGGTCGAAGCAGCTCGGCTACCGCCACCTGCTCGCCTACGACCACGTGCTCGGCGCCGACCCGGCGGTGCATCCGCGGCTGGGACGGCCCGTACGACGTCGACGACCACCTTCCACGAGCCGTTCGTGCTGTTCGGCTACCTGGCCGCGCGTCACCACGCTGGAACTGGTCACCGGGATCATCATCCTGCCGCAGCGGCAGACCGCGCTGGTGGCCAAGCAGGCGGCCGAGGTCGACCTGCTCACCGACGGCCGGTTCCGGCTCGGCGTCGGCGCTCGGGCTGGAACCGCGGTCGAGTACGACGCGCTGGGCCAGGACTTCACCACCCGCGGGCCGCGCGGCTGGAGGAGCAGGTCGAGCTGCTGCGCCGGCTGTGGACCGAGCCGTCGGTCACCTTCGCCGGCCGCGTTCGAGCGAGATCACCGGGGCCGGGCTGGCCCCGCTGCCGGTGCAGCGGCCGATCCCGGTCTGGTTCGGCGGCCAGTCGCCGAGCCGGCGTACCGGCGCATCGGGCGGCTCGGCCGACGGCTGGTTCCCGCAGGTCGGCCCGGGCCCGGACCTGGACCGAGGCGCGGGCGGTCGTCGAGCAGCCGCCGCGGCCGAGGTCGGCCGTGACCCGGCCGCGCTCGGCATGGAGGGCCGGGTCAGCTGGCGCGGCGACGCGGCCAAGCTGGCCGAGCAGGCCCAGCGGTGGCAGGACGCGGGCGCGACCCACCTTGCGGTGAACACCATGGGCGCCGGGCTGGCCAGCCGTGGACGACCACCTGGCCGCGCTGGCCGAGGCGGCCGGCGCGCTGCGGCCGGGGGCCTGATGACCGGCGCGCTGATGGCGGCCGGCCCGGACTGGACCGAGCCCGGGCTGTTCACCGTCGCACCCGGCGTGCACCGGATCCCGCTGCCGCTGCCCAACGACGGGCTGCGCGCGGTCAACGTGTACGCCATCGAGGCCGGTGACGACCTGGTGCTGATCGACGCGGGCTGGGCGCTGGCCGAGACCGGCGGGCTGCTGGACAGCGCGCTCGGGGAGCTCGGCCGCGGCCCCGCCGAGATCACCCGGTGCCTGGTCACCCACGTGCACCGGGACCACTACACGATGGCGGTCATCCTGCGCCAGCGGTTCGGCACCCAGGTGGCGCTGGGCATCGGCGACCGCCCGTCGCTGACCAGCTCGGTGCAGCAGGGCCGGGCCACCATCACCGGCAACCTGCGGCGGCTGCAGCAGTCCGGGGCCGAGCCGGTGATCCGCGCGCTCAGCGAGCTGTTCCGCGGCCGGCCGCCGGTACAGCAGGAGTGGGAGTACCCGGACGAGTGGCTCAAGGGGCAGCTCACGATCGAGCTGGCCGGCCGCGACCTGCTCGCGGTGCCCACGCCCGGGCACACCCAGGGGCACACCGTGTTCGCCGACCAGGCGGCCGGGATCCTGTTCGCCGGCGACCACGTGCTGCCGCACATCACCCCGTCGGTCGGCTTCGAGCCGGTCACCGGCGAGCTGCCGCTGGGCGATTACCTGCGCTCGCTGCGGCTCATCCTGGACCTGCCCGAGCTGACGCTGCTGCCCGCGCACGGCCCGGTGGGCATGAGCAGCCACGCCAGGGCGCTGGAGCTGCTGGCCCATCACGAGGACCGGCTGGACGCCTGCCGCAGCCGGGTGGCCGCGGGCGAGCACACCGCCTACGCGGCCGCGCTGGCCCTGCCGTGGACCCGGCGCGGCCGCCGGTTCGCCGACCTGGACCCGTTCAACCAGATGCTGGCCGTGCTGGAAACCGGCGTCCACCTGGACCTGCTGGCCGCGCAGGGGCGGCTGACCAGGACGGTGACCGAGGAGCTGATCAGCTACGCCGTGCCGGGCGGCTAGAGGGACGGCGTGACGGCGGCCGGCGAGCTGGCGCCGGACCCGCGCGGCGAGGCCATGGTGGCCGAGCTCAAGTGGGTGCACGACATGATCCGCCGGGACCTGGCCCTGATCCAGCGGATGGCGGCGGACACCGCGGCCGGCGAGCCGGCCGGCACCATCCGGCGCGGCATCCGCGCGCTGGCCTCGGCCAGCCCGATCTGGCAGCTCAAGGCCGGCTGCCTGCGGCACTGCCGGTTCGTGCACTCGCATCACAGCCACGAGTCGTACCTGCTGTTCCCGGCACTGCGCCAGGCCAACCCGGCGCTGAACCCGGTGGTGGACAAGCTGGAGGCCGACCACCAGCACGTGTCGGCGCTGCTGGACGCCATCGAGGTAGCCGCCGGGGACCTGTCCGAGGGCGGGGCGCGGGACCGGCTCATCGCGGCGCTCGGCGCGCTGAGCACCGACCTGCTGGCCCACCTGGCCTACGAGGAAGAGCACATCGCCAGCACGCTGCGCACGTTCACCCGCTGGCCCGGCTGGTGAGCTGACTGCTGACCCGGGTCGCAGCGGGCGACCCGGAACGGAAGGAGCCGTCATGGCAGGACCAGCCGCGTTCGGCCTGAACGTCGATCCCAACACCGGCGGACTGGCCATCGCCGGGCGGATCGCCGACATCGCCGACGAAACCGGGCTGGAGTACGCCGGCCTCCAGGACCACCCGTACAACGCCGGGTTCGTGGACACGCTCAGCCTGATCACCTGGCTGGCCGCGCGGACCAGCCGGGTGCACCTGTTCCCGAACGTGGCCAACCTGCCGCTCCGGCCGCCGGCCATGCTGGCCAAGCAGGCGGCCACCATCGACGTGCTCAGCGGCGGCCGGTTCGAGCTTGGCCTGGGCGCGGGCGCGTTCGCCGACGGCATCGCCGGGATGGGCGGGCCGCGGCGCACCCCGGCGGAGTCGGTCGCCGCGCTGAGCGAGGCGATCGACATCATCAAGGCGTTCTGGGCGGGCGAGCCGTTCGGCTTCCAGGGCAGCTGCTATTCGGCCCCGGACGTGCAGCCCGCGCCGGCCCCCGCGCACCCGATCGGGCTGTGGCTCGGCGTGCGCGGGCCGCGGGCGGTGGCGCTGATCGGCGAGAAGGCGGACGGCTGGTCGGTGTCCGCGCCCTATGTCCCGCCGGAGCGGCTGGCCGAACTGAACGGCATCATTGACGACGCCGCGCTGGCGGCCGGCCGGGACCCGGACCAGATCACCCGGCTGTACAACGTGATGGGACTTATCTCGGACCAGGACGAGGGACCGTTCCACGGCCCGCCGCAGCGCTGGGTGGACACGCTGGCCGATCTCTATGAAAACAAGCAGATGAACGCCTTCATCTACTGGCCGTCTGCGGACCGGGAGCGGCAGTCCCGCATCTTCGCCGAACAAGTGGTGCCGCTGGCCCGGGAGGCCATAGGCAGCGAAGACCGCGGCTGAGAGGGTCGGATTCGTGGAATACCGGACGCTGGGCCGATCAGGACTGAAGATCTCCGTGCTCACCATGGGCACGATGACGTTCGGCGGGACCGGGGATTTCGCCAGCGTCGGGGCGACCGGGGTGGATGAGGCCCGGCGCCAGGTGGACATGTGCCTGGAGGCCGGGGTCAACCTCATCGACACCGCCGACGTGTACTCCACCGGGCTGGCCGAGGAGATCGTCGGCGAGGTGCTGGACGGCCGCCGCGACGAGGTACTGGTGGCCACCAAGGTGCGGATGCCGATGGGCGACGGGCCGAACGACGCGGGCCTGTCCCGGCAGCACATCATCTCCGGCTGCGAGGCCAGCCTGCGCCGGCTGCGCACCGACCACATCGACCTGTACCAGGTGCACGAGTGGGACGGCGTCACCCCGCTGGAGGAGACCCTGGAGGCGCTGGACCTGCTGGTCCGCGCGGGCAAGGTGCGCTACGTCGGCTGCTCCAACTACGCCGGCTGGCAGCTGATGAAGGCGCTCGGCATCGCCGATCGCCGGGGGCTGCCGCGGTTCGTCAGCGAGCAGATCTACTACTCGCTGCAGTCCCGGGACGCCGAGTACGAGCTGATCCCGGCCGCGGTCGACCAGGGCCTGGGCGTGCTGGTGTGGAGCCCGCTGGCGGGTGGCCTGCTGTCCGGCAAGTACCGCCGGGACCAGCGGCCGGACGCTGGCTCGCGGCAGCTCACCGACTGGAACGAGCCGCCGGTGTACGACCAGGACAAGCTGTACGACACGGTGGACGTGCTGGTCGACGTCGGCGAGCAGCACGGGGTGTCGGCGGCCCGGGTCGCGCTGGCCTACCTGCTGGACAAGCCCGCGGTCACCTCGCTGGTGATCGGCGCGCGGAGCAGCCAGCAACTGGCCGACAACCTGGCCGCGGCCGACCTGGAGCTGACCGCGGACGACTTCCGGCGGCTGGACAAGGTCAGCGCCCCGGTGCTGCTGTACCCGTACTGGCATCAGGCCAAGACGGCCCGGGACCGGCTGTCCCCGGCCGACCTGACCCTGCTCCGCCCGCACCTATGAGCACCGACAGCGCGGCCGCGAGCCCGGCCAGCCAGGCGGTCACGATCCCGCAGCCGGTCGCCGGGCCGCTCACCGGGGCCGCCATCTTCATGATCTTCACCGTCCGGCCGGGCGGCGAGCAGACCGTGCGCGACTTGTGCGGCGACCTGGGCGGCCTGCTCCGCTCGGTCGGGTTCCGCGATCTGACCGGCGGGCTGAGCTGCGTCACCGGGTTCGGGTCGGCGCTATGGGACCGGCTGGGCACCGGCGCACGGCCGGCCGGGCTGCACCCGTTCCAGGAGATCCTGGCCGAGGGCCGGCACGCCGTGTCCACCGACGGTGACCTGCTGTTCCACATCCGGGCGGCCCGGATGGACCTGAGCTTCGAGCTGGCCACCCTGATCACCGGCCGGCTGGGCGACACGGTCAGCCCGGTGGACGAGGTGCATGGCTTCCGTTACTTCGACGAGCGGGACCTGCTCGGCTTCGTGGACGGCACCGAGAACCCGTCCGGCGCCGACGCGGTCGCGGCCACCATCATCGGCGCCGAGGACCCGGATTTCGCCGGGGGCAGCTACGTCATCGTGCAGAAGTACCTGCACGACATGGACAAGTGGAACGCCATCCCGGTCGATCAGCAGGAGAACGTCATCGGCCGGTACAAGCTGTCCAACGTGGAACAGGAGGACGACGTCAAGCCCAGCTACGCGCACAACGCGCTGACGTCGCTGACCGCCGACGACGGCACCGAGATCCAGATCGTCCGGGACAACATGCCGTTCGGCCAGCCGTCGGTGGGCGAGTACGGCACGTACTTCATCGGGTACGCGAAGTCCCCGGACCCCATCGAGCAGATGCTGCAGAACATGTTCGTCGGCCTGCCGCCGGGCAACTACGACCGGCTGCTGGACGTGAGCACCGCCGTCACCGGCAACCTGTTCTTCGTGCCGTCGATGCCGCTGCTGGAGAGCCTGGCCGACGCCGGGGACAGTGCGGACGACGAAGACGGCGAAGATAGCGGGGATGGGGCGAACGGCGGGGACGGCTCGCTGGGCATCGGCAGCCTCGGCGGGCCCGCGCCAGACTAGGCCGCTAGGCTCGGGAACGTAACTCCGACCACGATTGCCCGCCTCGACAGGGAAGTCGCAGCATGAACAACCTGCACCGCGAGCTCGCCCCGATATCCAGCGCCGCGTGGGCGCAGATCGAGGACGAAGCCGCCCGCACCCTCAAGCGTCACCTGGCCGGGCGCCGGGTGGTGGACGTGACCGGCCCGTCCGGCGACGCGTTCTCCGCCGTCGGCACCGGCCACCTGCAGGACATCGACGCGCCGCAAGAGGGCATCCTGGCCCGGCAGCGGCTGGTCGCACCGCTGACCGAGCTGCGGGTGCCGTTCCGGGTGGACCGGACCGCGGTGGACGACGTGGACCGGGGTTCGCAGGACTCGGACTGGCAGCCGGTCAAGGACGCCGCCCGGCTGATCGCGTTCGCCGAGGACCGGGCCATCTTCGAGGGCTACCCGGCGGCGCAGATCCCGGGGATCCGGGCGGCCAGCAGCAACCCGGCCATGACGCTGCCCGCCGACGTGCTCAGCTACCCGGAGGCCATCGCCGAGGCGCTCCGCTACCTGCGTGAGGCCGGCGTCAACGGGCCCTACTCGGTGCTGCTCAGCGCGGACGCGTACACCGCCGTCAGCGAGACCCGGGACCACGGCTACCCCGTGCACGAGCACATCAAGCGGCAGATCAGCGGCGAGATCGTCTGGGCGCCGGCCATCGAGGGCGCGTTCGTGCTGACCACCCGGGGTGGCGACTTCGCGCTCTACCTGGGCCAGGACATCTCGATCGGCTACCTGAGCCACGACGAGAACAGCGTGCAGCTGTATCTGCAGGAGTCGATGACCGCGCTGGCCTTCACCAGCGAGGCCGTGGTCGCGCTGGCCGCGTCGTCCTGACCTGGGCAGCCCCGGGCAGCTTGAGCATTTCGCCCGGTTCGCAGGACTATCGTTGCTAGCTTTGTTGGCATGTCTGTGAAGACTTTTAGCATCAGCATGGGCGAGCGGGCCTACCGGCAGGCCCGCGCCGAGGCTGACCGCGCCGGGCTGAGCATGTCGGCCTGGATGACCCGGGCCGCCCGGGAGAAGATCCAGCGCGACGCGGCCAGCGCCATCGCCGAGGCTGACCGGATCACCGGGCACGACTGGGCCGACTGGACCGAGGCCAACGTGCACGACTTCCCACCAGGGGCGGGTAAGGGCGCCGCGTGAACCGCGGTGACATCTACGCGTACAACGGGGTAGCGCGGGCCGGTTACGTGGCCATCGTCAGCAACGACGGGTTCAATGCGATCACCGGCCACCCGGTCGTGGTCAAGGTGAGCGACCGGCCGGACCTGACCGAGACCCCTTATGTGGTGGCGCTCAGCCAGGACGACCCGGTGCCGGGGCACCTGGAGTCCTATTCGGCGGTGCGGGTGCGGCGCAACCGGCTGTCCGGCGACCGGGTCGGCACGCTGGCCCAGGAGACGATGCGCAGGCTGGACGACGCGCTGGCCCTGATCTTCGACTACGAGGCCTGAGCGGCGCGGCTCAGAGGTGCCCGGAGCCACCCCACGGCACGGCCAGGTGCACCGTGGTCAGCGCGATGACCAGGCCGGCCAGGATCGACGCGGCCAGCAGCAGCCAGCGGGCCGGGCGGCCGGCCAGGATCCGGGCCCCCCGGTGGCTGGCCAGGTCGGCACCGATCAGGCCAGGCACCCGCCACACGTAGGCCAGCACGTGAATCGTCATCGCGCCGAACCACAGCACGAAGCACGCCTTGTGCAGGAACAGCCACGGCCCTTCCGCCGACCGGTCCACGGCCAGCATCACCCCGGTGCCCAGCACCCCCAGCGAGGTGCCCAGCACCACCGGCCCGAGCACCCTTAGCAGCGGGGCGGGCGGCCCCTTGCGCCGGTATTCGGCGGCTCCGGTGTAGTACCGGACGAACCGGTAGCAGACCGCGGCCGCCTTCAGCAGCACCGGGCCGATCAGCAGCATGCCCAGGAAGAAGTGCAGGGTGATCAGCTGGTGGATGGACAAGATGGTGAAGCCTTCGGCGGCGAACAGCACCAGCAGCACGGCGCCGGTCGCCGCGGTCAGCCGCTCGTTCCCGGCCGCGCCGCCGGTCCGGTCCAGCCGCACCGGTGCGGGCCGCGGCACGGCGGCAGGCGGGGCGTCCTCGTCGCGCGGGCCATACGGGCCCAGCGTGCGCCGCGGACTGCCCGCCATCAGATCACGTCCTCCCAGTTCCGCCGCATCCAGCCTGCGTGGCGGCCCGCAGGGAACTGGTTCAGGAGCCGTTCAGAACCGGTAAGGAAAAGTCCTACCTCAGTCGGACCGGACGGGCAGCAGGCGCAGCGTGACGGTCAGCCCGCCGCCCGGGGTGTCGGACAGCGCCGCCGACCCGCCGTTGGCCGTGACCAGCCGGTGCACGATGGCCAGGCCGAGCCCGGCCCCGCCCGGCGTGTTGCTGA
Source organism: uncultured Actinomycetes bacterium (assembly GCA_963834705.1). Taxonomy (GTDB): domain Bacteria; phylum Actinomycetota; class Actinomycetes; order Streptosporangiales; family Streptosporangiaceae; genus RYN-230. The sequence continues at coordinate 44,873 of CAWICV010000005.1, read as the reverse complement.
AGAAGCGGCGGAACGCCATCTCCTGGTGCCGGGCGCTCATCCCCGGCCCGTTGTCCGCCACCACCACGGTGATCCCGGTGGGATCCCCGGCCGCGCTGATCCGCACCTGACCGCCGGCCGGCACCGCGTCCAGCGCGTTGGCCAGCAGGTTGTCCAGCACCTGCTCCAGGTGCCCGGGGCCGGCCATGGCCAGCACCGGCCCGGGGTCGTCCTGCCGCAGCTCGACCCCGCGTTCCTCGGCCACCGGCCGCCAGGCCGCCACCCGGTCCCGGATCACCTCGTCCACCCGGATACTGGCCGGCTCCGGGACCATGCTCTCCGCGCGGGCCACCGCAAGCAGCCCGTCCACCAGGTGCGACAGCCGGGCGATCTCGCCCTGCGCGCCGGCCAGCTCCTCCGTGGTGGCCGGGTCGGTGTCCTGGCTGAGCACGTCCAGCCGGAGCCGCAGCGCGGCCAGCGGGGTGCGCAACTGGTGCGAGACGTCGGCCATGGCCGCCCGGTTGCCGTGCACCAGCGACTCCAGGCGGCCCGCCATCGTGTTGAAGTTCTGCGCCAGGCGGCGTACTTCGGGCGGCCCGTGCCCGGCCGCCGACCGGGTGTCCAGCGCGCCGCCGCCCAGCCGCTGCGCCGCGCCGTCCAGCGCGCTGAGCGGGCGGCTGACCCAGCGGGCCAGCATGATCGCCGCCACCGCGGCCGCGGCCAGCCCGACCGTGCCCACCGTGATCAGCCAGGCCCACAGCACGCCGACCCGCTCCTCGAGCTCGTCGGTGGACCGGGACAGCACCACCACCCCGACGATCGTGTCGCCCCGGTCGCCGGTCACCGGGGCGACCACCCGCAGCCGGTCGTCGGGTGTGCTGTCCGTCACGGTCCGGCCGTGCAGCGCGGCGGTCAGCTGGCTGGCCGGCACAGCCAGGTCACGGCCGCCGGTGCCCATGATCACCTGGCGCCTGGTGTTGTACACCCGCACCTGCTCCCCCGCACGCTGCGCCTGCACCAGCGCCCGGGTGAGCGTTATGCTGCGGAATTGATCATCGAGCCGGTCCTCCGCGAAGCCGGCCAGCGCCCGGGCGAACAGCTGGGTGTCCTCCGTGAACGAGCTCCGCTCATGCCCGGTGGTGATCAGGCCGAGCGGCACCACCGTCGTGACCAGCAGCGCGCCGATCAGGGCGAGCATCGTGAGGACGATGCGCCGGGCCATCAGACCTCGCCGAGCCGGAAGCCCCTGCCGTAGGCCGTCTCGATCAGGCCGGGCACGTCGAGCTTGCGGCGCAGCGCCGCCACGTGCACGTCCAGCACCTTGGTCGGGCCGTACCAGTGCGAGTCCCAGGCGCTCTCCAGGATCTCCTGGCGGCTCATCACCCGGCCCGGGTCGCTGGCCAGGCACTCCAGGATGTCGAACTCCTTGGGGGTGAGCGCCACCTCGGTGCCGTGCACGGTCACCTTGCGGGTCCTCGTGTCCACGGTCAGCGGGCCGTGCCGCAGCACCTGGCCATCCGGCCGCACCCGGCGCAGCACGGCCCGGATCCGGGCCAGCAGCTCGGCCAGGCCGAACGGCTTGACCAGGTAGTCATCCGCGCCCGCGTCCAGGGCCAGTACCCGTTCCGGCTCCTCGCCGCGGGCGGTCACCACGATGATGGCCGCGTCCGAGCGCTCCCGCAGCCGCCGGCATACGGTCACCCCGTCCACGTCCGGCAGCCCCAGGTCCAGCAGCACCACATCGGGCGCCCCGGAGGACAGCGCCTCCCGCCCGGTCATCACGTGATCCACGTTGTAGCCGCCCCGGGTCAGGCCGCGCACCAGCTGGGTGGCCAGCCCGGGGTCATCCTCCACCACCAGGACGCTCTGGCTGCCCTTGCTCGCGGGCAGAGCGGTCCCGGTGGCTCCAGTCGCCATGCTCATGGCACCACCGTAGGGGGCGCGGCGGGGTTACGGGGTCGCCGCCGGCTCCTTGCCAGCGAGCTGATAGGCGAAGTAGTACGCGTTCACCGTGCCCACCCCGGAGGCCAGGTCGTACCCGGGCCCCGCGGCGAACCCCTTGACCGTGTGCTCACCGTTCTGGATGAACGAGACGGTGTTGTTGCCCTTGACCACGTCCACGATGCCCCACCGGTGCATGGCGGACATCCGGTACAGCGCGGGGTTGATCAGCCCGAGCGGGTGGCCGGCGATCTGGTCGGCCAGCGCCACCACGCCGGCGAACAGCGGGGTGGCCTCGCTGGTGCCGCAGGTCGGGTACCAGCCGGCCGTCTGGCCCTGGTAGCTCTGGTACATGTCCACCGCGCCGTTGCAGGCCCCGCTCATCGAGATGTCCGGCACGCCGCGCTGGCCGCCGACCACGCTGCGGACGCCGTTCTGGTACCCGGGCCGGGCGAAGATCACCGACTTGCCACCGCCGCCGGCCAGCGGGTTCGGCCCGTCATTGCCGAAGATGTACTTGTTGGTCGGCACGTTGTAGGTGTCGTTCCACACCGTGGACGTCCACGGCGCCCCGGCTGTCGCGGGCTCGTGCAGCTGGGTGCCGCCCACCCCGGTCACCAGCGGGTCGCTGTCCGGCCACGAGGTGACCGGGTGCAGGTAGTAGGTGGCCCCATTGAACCTGACGTCAGCCGCGCCGCTGTCCCCCGAGGCGGCCAGCACGGTCACGCCCTTGCGGGCCGCGTCGATGTAGGCGCCGCGCAGGTTGAGCAGCGACTGCCTGGAGGGGAAGGTCTGCTCGGTGGCGCTGAAGCTCTGGCTGATCACGCTGCCGTAGTGGTGGTGGTTGATCACCCATTCCTCGGCCTTGACGATCTGCGGGAAACCGGTCGTCCCCTCGTTCTCCGCGGTGGGCGTCTCGACCAGCAGGATGTTCGCGCCCGGGGCCATCGCGTGCGAGTACTCGACGTCCAGGTCGGTCTCGCCGGCCCAGCCCTCCCGGTTCGAGTTGGCCTTGTACGCGGGCACCTGCCGGCCGGCTGGACGATGTTGAACGAGGGCGGCGCGGGCAGGCCGAACGTGCTGTCGAACTTGGCCAGGTCGTGGCGGACCGTCGGGGAGCCGTAGGAGTCCACGATGACGATGGTCTGGCCAGCACCGGTGATGTCCTGCTTGTACAGCTTCGGCGTGTTGTACGCCTGCTGCACCTGGAGCGGCGTGTAGCAGGCGATCTTGAATTGAGACTCACACGTCTGCGTGCTGGGCGGCCCGGCCCGGTCCACCGGCATGGCGTGCACGGCGTCCGGGCTGATCCGCACCACGGCGCCCGCCGAATGGCCGGCGGCGGCGCTCGGACCGCCAGCCATGACGGCCGCGGCCAGGGCGATCGCGGCCGCGCCTGCGGCGACGGACATGGGGCGGCGCACTCGCATCCCAGCTCCAGGTAGCCAGGGGCGGCTCCCACCAGCCGCCCGGATGGATGTTCCCTGACATTAACAGCGGGAGCGGCCGGCCGCGAGGGACGCCCGCCAGCCCGCCGGTAGGCTCGCGGCATGATTGTGGTCGTGGCCGGCGTGGCCGCCAGCGGGAAATCCACGGTCGGCACGCTGATCGCGGACCGGCTCGGCTGGCCGTTCACCGACGGGGACGCACTGCACCCGGCCGCGAATGTAGCCAAGATGCACGCTGGCCACGCGCTGAATGACGCGGACCGGCGCCCCTGGCTGGCCGCGGTGACCGAGCGGATCGACGGCTACCTGGAGGCGGGCGAGTCGGCCGTGCTGGCCTGCAGCCTGCTCAAGCGCCGGTACCGCGATGAGATCACCGCCGGCCGGCCCTCGGTGCGGATCGTGTTCCTTGACGTCAGCCGGGAGGTGCTGACCGAGCGGCTGCGCGCCCGGCACGGCCACTTCTTCCCGGCCGCGCTGCTGGACAGCCAGCTGGCCATCCTTGAACCCCCGCAACCTGGCGAACGCCTGCTGGTGGTGGCGGAGACCGGCCAGCCCCCGGCCGTCATCGCCGATGAGGTAATGCACCGGCTGCAACTGCTGCCGTCCGGGGAAAGATGAGGTCATGAAGCTCAAACTGGACTTGCACGACATCTACAACCGCGGCGCCGATATCGACCGTGCCCTGCGCGAGATCATCGACGAGGCGGTGGCTAAGAAGGCGCCGGTCGTGGAGATCATTCCGGGCAAGGGTTCAGGCCAGCTGAAAAAGCATGTCCTCCGGTTCCTCGATAAGAACCATCCACCTGCCAAGCACTACCGGGTGGAGAAGGACTCTAAGAACTTCGGCCGGATCTTCGTGCATTTCAGGTGGAAATAGCCGCAGCCGCAGCATCGCCGGGGTAGCAACGCGAAATTTCATCGTGACACGGACCGCGCCGGGATGTCCAGCCAAAGCGCGAATTGCAGCGCCATTCCTATTACTAATTTACTTAGGCGAATCGGTCTCGTCCGCTGTACCCGACGTGGCAGGATTGATCCATGCACGTCCTGATGCGGGCGGTCGTGACCGCCGTCGCGCTCGCCGTGGCCACCTGGCTGGTGCCCGGTATCCACCTCGGCCCCGGCAGCACGCTGGCCAAGATAGTCACGCTGCTCGTCGTCGCGGTCATTTTCGGCCTGGTCAACGCGATCATCAAGCCGATCGTCAAGACCATCGGCTGCCTGTTCTATGTGCTGACCCTGGGGCTCATCGGGCTGGTGGTGAACGGCCTGCTGCTGTGGCTGACCAGCTGGGTCGCGGGCAAGCTCTCGCTGCCGTTCCACATCACCGGTTTCTGGGCGGCGTTCTGGGGCGCGATCATCGTCGGGATCGTCGGCTGGCTGCTCGGTGTGCTGATCCCGGACCGGGATCGCGAGCAGCCGGAGTGACCGAGACCGTCCCGGCCCGGTTCGAGCTGCTGGACGAGCGGTTCCGCGGCTGCCGCGGGGATCGCCGGATGGAGGTGCTGCACACCGGCTGCCGGTGGACCGAAGGGCCAGCCTACTTCCCGGCCGGGCGGTACCTGGTGTTCAGCGACATACCCAACGACCGGCTGCTGCGCTGGGACGAGACCACCGGCGCGGTCGGCGTGTTCCGGCAGCCCGCCCGGTTCGCCAACGGGCACACGGTGGACCGGCGCGGCCGGCTGGTCAGCTGCGAGCACGGTGGCCGGCAGGTAACCAGGGACGAGCCGGACGGCTCGGTCACCGTGCTGGCCGACCGCTACCAGGGCAAGCGGCTGAACAGCCCCAACGACGTCGTGGAACAGGCCGGCGGCGCGATCTGGTTCACCGACCCGACGTACGGCATCGTGACCGACTACGAAGGGCACCAGGCGGACAGCGAGATCGGCGCCAGCCAGGTGTACCGGATCGACCCGGGCTCGGCCCGGGTGGAGCTGGTGGCCGGTGACTTCACCCAGCCCAACGGGCTGGCCTTCAGCCGCGACGAGCGGCAGCTGTACATCTCGGACAGCGAGGAACGGCACATCCGGCTGTTCGGGGTGACCGACGACGGCCGGCTCACCGGCGGCGACGTGTTCGCCCGCTGCACCGCGGGCACGTTCGATGGCCTGCGGGTGGACAGCGCGGGCCGGATCTGGGCCGCCGCCGGGGACGGGCTGCACTGCTTCCACCCGGACGGCACGCTGCTCGGCAAGCTGCATGTCCCGGAGACCGTGGCCAACCTGGTGTTCGGCGGCGCACAGCGCAATCACCTGTTCATCTGCGCCACCACGTCGGTGTACGCGCTGCGCGTCACGGTCACCGGCGCGCGCTACCCGGGCTAAAGGTCTGGTCAGGTCGGCCTGGTAGAGATCCGCGCGGCGGTCGGCCAGCAGGTCGTTGTTCTCGTTGATCTGCTTGTCCCGGGCCTGGGCCAGGTCGCACTCCACGGTCAGCACGGCTGGCTGGCCCGCGTCGGCCGGGCCGGCCAGCGGGTACCCGTCCGGGCCGGCGATCAGGCTGCCGCCGATCCAGGACACCCCGCGCTCGTCGCCGCAGCGGTCCGCCACCGCGACGAACACCCCGTTGACCGAGGCATCGGCCTGCGCCTTGACCACCTCGGCGGGCCGCTCGCCCGCCGGGTGGGCCGCAGCCGGCCAGTTCACCGGGGCGGCGATCAGGTCCGCGCCGGTGAGCGCGGCCTGCCGCACCCACTCCGGGAACTCCAGGTCATAGCAGATCAGCACGCCGACCCGGCCGATCGGCAGGGTGACCACCGGCGGCGGCCCGGCGCCCGGGGTGAACACCTGCTTCTCCTTGTCCCACAGGTGGGCCTTGCGGTAGACCACCCGGGTGCCGGACGCGTCCACCAGGGCCGCGCTGTTGAACAGCCGCCCATCCGGGGCCAGCTCGCAGAACCCGCCCACGATCACGGTCTGGTTTTCCTGGGCCAGGTCGTGCCACTGCCGCAGCGTACGGCTGTCGCCCGCCGGGCTGGCCAGCCCGCGGGCTTCGGCCGCGTCGGCGAACACGTAGCCGCTGTCGCACAGTTCCGGCAGCACGACCAGCCCGGCGCCGCCCTCCACGGCTTCCCCCACCGCGTCGGCCGCCGCGGCCAGGTTGCCCTCGATATCCCCCACAGCCAGGCTGAGCTGGCAGACAGCAATGATGGTCATCTGGCCCCCCGGGCGAACAGGCTGAGCATCTCGTAAGCCACGTTAGCCCCGGCCAGCGCGGTGAGCTCGGCGTGGTCATAGGGCGGCGACACCTCGACCACGTCCGCGCCGACCAGCCGCAGGCCATCCAGACCGCGCAGGATGAACTGCAGCTCCCGGCTGGTCAGCCCGCCCGGCTCGGGAGTGCCGGTACCCGGCGCGTGCGCCGGGTCCAGCACGTCGATGTCCACGCTCAGGTACACCGGCCGGCTGCCGACCCGCTCCCTGATCCGGTCCACCGCCTGGTCCACACCGTGCTGAGCCACCTCCACCGTGGACACGGTGGCGAAGCCGAGCCCGGCGTCCTCGATCAGGTCGGCGCTGGAGTAGAGCGGGCCGCGCACCCCGACGTGGGCCGAGCTGTCCAGGGCCAGCAGGCCTTCCTCGACCGCGCGGCGGAACGGGGTGCCGTGCGTGTACGGCGCGCCAAAGTAGGTGTCCCAGGTGTCCAGGTGCGCGTCGAAGTGGATGAGCGCCACCGGGCCATGCCGTGCCGCGGTCGCCCGGAGCAGCGGCAGCGCGACCGTGTGGTCGCCGCCCAGCGCGATCAGCCGGGCCGCGCTGCCCAGCGCGACGCTGGCCCCGGCCTCGATCTGGCCGATCGCCTCGCCGATGTCGAACGGGTTGACGGCCAGGTCGCCCGCGTCGGCCACCTGCTGCCCGGCCCAGGGCTGCACATCCAGCGCCGGGTTGTACGGCCGGAGCAGCTTGGACCCGGCGCGCACCGCGGCCGGGCCGAACCGGGCCCCGGGCCGGTAGGACACCCCGGAGTCGAACGGGATGCCGAGCAGCGCGACGTCGGCCGCGCCGACGTCCAGCAGCCGGGGCAGCCGGGCGAACGTGTCCGGGCCGGCGAAGCGGGGTACCGTCCGGCCGTCCGGCGGCCCGGCGGGCGGCTGCGTCACCCCGCCTCCCCGGTCAGCAGCAGCAGTTTCCCCGTCGTACGCCGCCCGGCCAGGTCTTCGTGGGCCTGGGCCGCCTGGTGCAGCGGGTAGCGGCCGCCGACCCGCACCGAAAGCCGGCCCTCGCCGATCCAGCGGAACAGGTCGCCGGCCCGCCAGAGCAGTTCTTCCCGGGTGGCCACGTAGTGCGCCAGGGTGGGCCGGGTGACGAACAGCGAGCCGGCCGGGTTGAGCCGCTGCAGGTCGAACGGCGGCACCGGGCCGCTGGCCGCGCCGTACAGCACCAGGTAGCCGCGCCGCCGCAGCGCCGCCAGGCTGGCCTCGAACGTGGCCTGCCCGACGCCGTCGTACACCACGGCCGCCCCGCCGCCGTCAGAGACGCTGCCGCCGGTCACCTCGCGGACCACCTCGCCGAAGTCCTCGTAGCCGGCCACGAAGTCCGCACCCGCCTGCTGGGCCGCCGTCGCCTTGGCCGTGCTGGACGTGGTGGCCACCACGGTGCCGCCACGCATCTTGACCAGCTGGGTGAGCAGCAGGCCGACCCCGCCCGCCGCGGCGTGCACCACGACCGGGTCGCCCTGGCCCACCGGGTACGTGCTGTAGCACAGGTAGTGCGCGGTCATGCCCTGCAGCAGCACGGCCGCGGCGGTGCCCAGCTCGATGCCGTCCGGCACCGGGACGGCGGACGCGGCCGCCACCAGGGCCTGCTCGGAATAACAGCCGGCCGCCCCGGTCCAGGCGACCCGGTCGCCGGCCGCGAACTCGGTCCCGGCCCCGGTGGCGATGACCGTGCCGGCGCCCTCCTGGCCGAGCACGAACGGCAGCTGGCCGGCGTACGGGTACCGGCCCTCCCGTGCGTAGATGTCGGCGAAGTTGACGCCCGCCGCGGCCACCTCCACCAGCAGCTGCCCCGGACCGGGCTGCGCCACCGGCACGTCGGTGACCTGGAGCATCTCCGGGCCGCCGTGCTCGCTCACCATGACTGCGCGCATGAGTGCATCATCTCCTGCCGTCAGCAACCCGCCCGACCGTAGCCTAGGCCGGCCGGCGCACGATCAGGCCGGGGGTGCCGTCCCAGCCGAGCACGCCCAGCACGGCGTCGAGGTGCGGCGGCATGCCGTGCAGCACAACGCGGCGCCGCCCGGCATCGGTGAGCCGGATCATCGCCCGCAGCCCGGCCAGGTCGCAGTACCGCACGGCGGACAGGTCGAGGTGCACCTCGGCGGCGCCCGCAGCCACCTCGCGGAGGTGGCTGACCAGCGCCGGGTAGGTCTCCTCGTCGATCTCGCCGGCCAGCACCAGCCTGGCCGCACCGGTGCGGGAGATCCGCAGCACCCCGTCGTCATAACCGGCCGGGCCCCGCGCGGTCGCCGGGCGATCCGGCCCGCGAACGCTCATCAGGCCTCCTGACCACACTGACAGAACGGACCTCGCCTGCTGCTGCCAGAAGGAGCCGCCGCAGCGCGGGCCGCGCGGCGCGATGACGGAACGTCGAGGCTGGATCACCGCAAGGGCTGGGCGGTGTCGTGACGACATTTCGAGTATGCCCCGAGGCTGGCCAGCAGGCAACGAGCCGGTTAGATCACAAACTGACAACCGGGGGTTGACACTGACAACAGGGGGTTGTCATACTTGGCCCATGGCCAAGTATCCCGAATCCGCCGCCGAGCACGAAGCGTTCCGCCGCCTCAAGGAAGTCCGTGCCCAGGCGCTCGAACATTTCAAGATGGCCCGCCTGCTGCACTCCCAGCGCCGCGACCTGATCCGCGACCTGACCGCGGACGGTTTCTCCCAGGCCGACATCGCCCGCGAGATGGGCGTCACCCGGCAGGCGATCCAGAAAATGCTCGCCTGAGGCCATGACCGTTCGCGAGCGGGACAGCGGGCCGGTCGTCGTGTCCATGCCGGCCGAGATCGACCTGGCCAATGCGGGCCGGGTCGGCGAGCAGTTGTGCACCGCGGCCAGCCCGGGCGTCACGGTCATCGTCGCCGACCTGACCGGCACCCAGTTCTGCGACTCGGCGGGCATCCGCACCCTGCTGCGCGCCCGGGACGACGTCGCGGCCAGCCATGCCCAGCTCCGGCTGGCGGTCGCCCGGGGCGGCGCGGTACGCCGCGCGCTGCAGGTGATAGGCCTGCAGCACGTGCTGCCGATGTACCCGACGGTCGAGGCCGCGCTGGCGCCGGACGTGCCGGGCAGCCGCTAGTGGGCCGGTGTGCCCGGCTGGTGCGTGACCCGGTCCGGGTAGCTATAGGCCTGGGGTGTGCTGCATAACTACCGGCCACTGGGCGCAGCGTCGACCCAGTTCCGGGTACTGGCGTTCAATAAAATGCCGGTTTGGTGCGGATCAGGACGCTCAGTAGGCGCGGGCGAAGATCACCCGCTTGCCGTAGGCAGACGGCTTGCCGCAGCGGATGCACGGGCCCTGCTCGGGTTGGCCGGCCAGCGGGATGCAGCGCGGCGTGGCCGTGGTCTCCGCCTTGATCTCTTCCTCACAGGCCGCGTCGCCGCAGTGCAGCGCCAGCGCCCAGCCCGTCGCCACCGCGGCGGCGAACTCCGGCCAGGAATTGACCACCGCGGTGTGCTCCTCGCGGAAATCGGCGGCCCGCTGCGCCAGCATGGCCTGGAACGCGGCCAGCTCGGCGGCCAGCAGGTCCGGCGCCGCGTCAAGCGGGATGGCCTGCTTGGCCCCGTCTGGCTGCGGGTGATTCAGGCGGCGGGACAGCAGTGCGGTGCCGGCGGCCAGTTCCCGCGGGCCGAGTTCGAGCCGGACCGGCACCCCGCGCATCTCCCAGTCATTGAACTTGAAGCCGGGCGACAGCTGCGGCCGGTCGTCCACGTGCGTCCGGATGCCCGCGCGGCGCAGTGAGGTGGCCAGCTCGGCCGCCGCGGCCGCCGTCGCGGCGGCCTGTTCCCCGCGCCCGATCGGCACGATCACCACCTGGTGGGGCGCCAGCGCCGGGGGCAGCACGAGGCCCTTGTCGTCGCCGTGCGTCATGATCAGGGCGCCGATCATCCTGGTGGTCATGCCCCAGGAGGTGGTGTGGCACAGCTCGGCCGTACCGGTCTCCCCGGTGTAGGTGATGCCGAATGCGGCCGCGAAGTTGGTCCCCATGAAGTGCGAGGTGCCCGCCTGCAGTGCGCGCCCGTCCCGCATCATGCCCTCGATCGTGAACGTGCGCTCGGCCCCGGCGAACCGCTCTCTCGGCGTCTTCTCGCCCGGCACGGTGGCCAGCGCCGCGGTGTCCACGCACAGGTCCTGGTAGAAGCCCAGCGCCAGCATGGTCTCGGCGGTCGCGTCAGCCGCGGTGGCGTGCGCGGTGTGCCCTTCCTGCCAGAGAAACTCAGTGGTGCGCAGAAACATCCGGGGCCGCAGCTCCCACCGGAGCACGTTGGCCCACTGGTTCAGCAGCAACGGCAGGTCGCGGTGCGAGCTGATCCACTTGGCCATCATCTCGCCGATGATCGTTTCCGACGTCGGGCGAATGACCAGTGGCTCGTCCAGTTCCTTGCCACCCGCGTGGGTGACGGTGAACAGCTCGGGCGCGAACCCCTCGATGTGCTCGGCCTCGCGCTCCAGGTAGCTCTGCGGGATGAGCAGCGGGAAGTACGCGTTCTGGTGCCCGGTGGCCTTGATCCGCCCGTCCAGGTCCGCCTGCAGCAACTCCCAGATCCGGTACCCGTACGGCCTGATCACCATGCTGCCGCGGACCGGCCCCCGGTCCACCAGTTCGGCCCGGAAGACCACGTCGTTGTACCAGGCCGAGAAGTCCTCACTCTGCGGCGTTACGCTGCGCTCATCACGTGCTGTCACGGGGTAACGCTCTCGCATCCGGCCGCGTCGCGCGAACGGTTTTCCCGGGCCGCGCGGCCCGCGGTCAGGCGCCGACGTACGCCGCGAGGTGCTCGCCGGTGAGGGTGGACCGGCTGGCCACCAGGTCGCCCGGGGTGCCCTCGAAGACGATCCGGCCGCCGTCATGGCCCGCGCCGGGGCCGAGGTCGACGATCCAGTCGGCGTGCGCCATGACCGCCTGGTGGTGCTCGATGACGATGACCGACTTGCCGGAATCGACGATCCGGTCCAGCAGGCCGAGCAGTTGCTCGACGTCGGCCAGGTGCAGGCCGCTGGTCGGCTCGTCGAGGACGTACACGCCGCCCTTCTCGCCCAGGTGAGTGGCCAGCTTGAGCCGCTGCCGTTCGCCGCCGGACAGCGTGGTGAGTGGCTGGCCCAGGCTGAGGTAGCCGAGCCCGACGTCGGCCAGCCGGTCCAGGATCCTGCGCGCGGCCGGTGTGGCTGCCTCGCCGGTGCCGAAGAACTCCCTGGCTTCGGTCACCGGCATGGCCAGCACCTCGCTGATGTCCCGGCCACCGAGGTGGTATTCCAGCACCGACGCCTCGAACCGCTTCCCCTCGCACTCCTCGCAGGTGGTGGCGACGCCGGCCATCATCGCCAGGTCGGTGTAGATGACGCCGGCGCCGTTGCAGTTCGGGCAGGCGCCCTCGGAGTTGGCGCTGAACAGCGCCGCCTTCACGCCGTTGGCCTTCGCGAACGCGTTGCGGATCGGGTCGAGCAGCCCGGTGTAGGTGGCCGGGTTGCTTCGCCGCGAGCCGCGGATCGCGGCCTGGTCGACCGAGACCACCCCGTCCCGGCCGGACACCGAGCCCTGGATCAGTGAGCTCTTTCCCGACCCGGCCACGCCGGTCACCACCACCAGCACGCCCAGCGGTACGTCAACATCGACGTCCTGCAGGTTGTGCGTGCTGGCCCCGCGCACCTCAAGCGCTCCGGACGGGGCCCGCACCGACGCCTTCAGCGCGGCCCGGTCGTCCAGGTGCTGCCCGGTCATCGTCCCGCTGGCTCGCAGCCCGGCCACGCTGCCCTCGAAGACCACCTCGCCGCCGGCGGGGCCGGCGCCGGGGCCAAGGTCGACGACGTGGTCGGCGATCGCGATCGACTCCGGCTTGTGCTCCACCACGAGCACCGTGTTGCCCTTGTCCCGCAGTTGCCGGAGCAGGTCGTTCATCCGCTGGATGTCATGCGGGTGCAGGCCGATGGTGGGCTCGTCGAACACGTAGGTGACGTCGGTGAGCGAGGAGCCGAGCTGGCGGATCATCTTGACCCGCTGGGCTTCGCCGCCGGACAGCGTGCCAGACGGCCGGTCGAGCGAGAGATAGCCCAGGCCAATCTGCGCGAACCCGTCCAGGGTCTGCCGCAGCGCGGCGAGCAGCGGCGCCGCTGACGGCTCGTCGAGGCCGTCCACCCACTCGGCCAGGTCGCTGACCTGCATCGCGCACGCGTCGGCGATGTTGATCCCGTTGATCCGCGACGACCGGGCCAGCTCGCTGAGCCGGGTGCCGCCGCAGTCCGGGCACGTGGTGAACGTGACCGCGCGGTCCACGAACTCCCGGATGTGCGGCTGCATCGCCTCCCTGTCTTTGGACAGCATCGACTTCTGGATCCGCGGGATGAGCCCTTCGTAGGTCATGTTGATGCCCGCGATCTTCATCCGGGCCGGCTCGTGGTGCAGGAAGTCGTGCAGCTCCTTCTTGGTGTACTTGCGGATCGGCTTGTCCGGGTCGACGAAGCCCGATTCCCGGTACAGCCGGGAGTTCCAGCCGCCCCCGGTGTAGCCGGGCACGGTGATCGCGCCCTGGTTGAGCGACTTGGAGTCGTCGAAGACCTGGGTCAGGTCGATGTCGGTGACGCTGCCCCGGCCTTCGCAGCGCGGGCACATGCCGCCGGTGATGCTGAACGCGCGGCGCTCCTTGACCGTCTTCCCGCCGCGCTCGAAGGCGACCGCGCCCGCCCCGCTGATCGACGCGACGTTGAACGAGAACGCCTTGGGCGAGCCGATGTGCGGCTGCCCGAGCCGGCTGAACAGGATGCGCAGCATCGCGTTGGCGTCGGTGGCCGTGCCGACCGTGGAGCGGGTGTCGCCGCCCATCCGCTCCTGGTCCACGATGATCGCCGTGGTCAGCCCTTCGAGCACGTCAACCTCGGGCCGGGCCAGCGTCGGCATGAAGCCCTGCACGAACGTGCTGTACGTCTCGTTGATCAGCCGCTGGGACTCCGCGGCGATCGTGCCGAACACCAGCGAGCTCTTGCCCGACCCGGAGACGCCGGTGAACACCGTCAGCCGGCGCTTCGGGATCTCGACGCTGAGGTCCTTGAGGTTGTTCACCCGCGCGCCGAGCACGCGGATCACCTCATGGCTGTCCGCGGCGGGGAGCGCAGCCGGCTGTGAGCCCGTCTTCGTGGCCGTGCTCATTGGTCCTGGAGCAGCCCGAGGACGTTGCCGTCGGGGTCGGTGACGGTGGCCACCAGCCGGCCGCCACCCACGTCACGCACGGCGTCCTTGAGCTTGGCGCCCGCCGCGGTCACCTCGGCCAGCTTGGCCTCGATGTCCGGCACGTGCCAGTAGGCCACCGGTGAGGTCATGCCCCCACCGCCGGGCACCAGCCCGATGTGCTGGCCCGCGGCATCGAAGCCGACGTAGTAGGACGCGTCGGCCGACGGCTGCACGCCGAGCAGGGCGGCATACACTGGCTTGGCCGCGGCCAGGTCGGACACGGGATGCAGGACGGTCTTGATGCCCTCGGTCGCAGAGGAGTCAGTCATGGTCACTCCTGGTCGTCGATTTTCTGTCTCTCAGGAGTATGCCGACACCGAGCGAGCAGGCGCTTCTCGATTCCTGATCGGTCTGGTCACCTGCTTCGCGACGCACGACGGCATCCCCGCCGTCGCTCGCGCCGCCTCGCGCCGGTAGGTGCTCGGCGGCACCCCGACCAGTTCGGTGAAGCGGGTGCTGAACGTGCCCAGCGACGAGCAGCCGACGGTGAAACACACCTCGGTGACGCTGAGATCGCCGCGGCGCAGCAGCGCCATCGCACGCTCGATGCGGCGCGTCATCAGGTACCCGTACGGCGACTCGCCGTAGGCCAGCTTGAACTCGCGGCTGAGATGCCCAGCCGACATGTGCACGCCGCGGGCCAGCGCTTCGACGTCCAGCGGCTGGGCGTACTCCCGGTCGATCCGGTCCCGGACCCGCCGCAGCAGCGCGAGATCGCGCAGGTGCTGTACGTCGGCGTCTCTGCTGGTCACCTACGCATCTTATCCATCCGCCCGGGCCGGGACCGGAACGGCCGGTCCGCGCGGCTACGGGTCCGCGCGGCTACGGGGGTCCGCGCGGCTACGGGATGTCCGGCGGCTGCTGGGCGGAGCTGCAGGTGTACGAGCTGGTGTAGACGAGGTCCATGAAGATCGTTTGGACGATGGGGAAGGAGCCGATGAACAGCGTGGTCCCGGAGGGGATCGCCGCTGGGTTGATCACCCACGTCACGGGGTTTTCCTTCGGCGGCAGCTGACTCGGCTTCACCGGCAAGGTGACGGTGAGCCAGACGCCGCCCCCGGGCGACGGCACGGCTGGGCCAGCCTGCCCGTTCCCCGGCCCCCCGCCGCCGACCAGCACCCCGGTGGCGGCCGGGCTGGGTCCCGCAGGGTGGGACGCACAGTAGGTGTTGGTCTTGACCAGCGCCGGGACGCCGGCTTTTCGCGAGTGCCTGCTGGAGCTCGCCCGGGTCGAACAACTGTTTCAGGGTCAGCCCGACGGTGCCGTTGGTGTAGCTGGTCAGGGTGAAGTCCGCGGTCTGGATCGTGCCTGGGCCGTGGCCGGGGGCCGCACCAAAAACGCCGGTCAGGCCGAGGACCAGCGCGATGACCAGGGCGGCGCCGGTCACGCCGAGGCCCGTCAGCCGCCGCCGCCGGCGGTACACCCGGCCACGGCTGGTGATCGCGGCCAGCGGCGGCCGCCCGGGCACGGCCAGTTCAGACAGCGAATCGCGCAGCTCCTCGGTCAGGGTGCCGTCGTCCGGGTGCTCGTGCTGGCTCATCGTCCGAGCTCCCTGATCAGTGCGGGCGCGAGTTCGCTGCGCAGCGCGGTCATGGCCCGTGACAGGTGAGCCCGGACCGTTCCCGGTGCGATGCCGAGGTGCCTGGCTGTCGTGTCGATGTCCAGGTCAAGGAAGACACGCAGCGCGATCACCTCCCGCTGCCGGGCCGGCAGGCGGCGCAGCGCGGTGAGCAGAGCTGTGTCCAGGCCGGCCGCCTCGCTGCCGGCCACCGGGATGTCATCACTGGTAAGTGCCGTTTCCTTACTCCGCCGATGCCACCAGGACGCCCCGGCGTTGAGCGCAGCGCGGACCACCCAGGCCCTGGGCGCGGGATGATCGCTGACCTTGCGCCAGGACGCCCAGGCCCGGGCGAATGCCTCGGCGGTCTGGTCCTCGGCCAGCGTCATATTGCCGGTGGTGGCGGCCACCGCCCGCAGGCAAGGATCCCAGCTGGCCGCGAAGAACTCGGCGAACTCGGCCTTGTCTTGGCTCACACCCATTAACCCGCCAGTGACCAGAAACGCTTACCTCGACCCTGGGCCGATTTTCGCACGTGGCGGTGGCTTACGTCAGCGCTCCGCACGGCCACCGGGCCGGTCGTGATCACGGCGCTAGCTGCCCTGGCTTGGTCTCCGCGAGTGCGGCCCTGGCGGCCGCGGTCGTCGCCGCGGTGCTCAGGTCGTCAGAGAAGACGCCGCCCGGGTAAGGGACCACCCAGACGTGCAGCATCTGGGTGGTGTACTGGTCCTTCCAGGTGGACGGGTCGCAGTGACCACGCAGCGCGACGCCGAACCCGGCGATGATGATCCGGCCGCCCCGGCAGACCTCCAGGTGTGAGTGCCAGCGGGTCAGCCCGCCGCCGACCTGCGGCCCATTGCCGCTGCCCATCAGGTACATCGCGCCGAGCAGGATCGGCGCGTGGCCCTGCACATTGGTCGCGTACACCAGAGACGACGGGTCCTTCGGGTTCAGGCCCTGGTAGGCGTCGCTGCACTGGGCGCAGAGCAGGTGTTCCTCGCCGTTGGTGGCCAGCCGGTAGGTGAAGCCCGCCGCTATCGCGTTCTGCACGTTCTCGAAGCGGACCAGGCTGGCGTCGGTCTCCTTGATCAGCTTCGCGGCCGCCTCCACCTGCGCGGCGGTCGGCGGGTTCGTGCTGCCGTACATCTTCATGTCCGGCAGGCCGTTGGTGGAGCCCATGTCGCCCATGCCGCCCTGCAGGGAGTCTGCTGAACTCGTCATCGAGCCCGAGGACGAACCGGACGAGCCGGATGAGCCCGCGGCCATGCCGGCCGGGCCCTCCGAGCCTGCCCACGCGGGCGTCATGACCGCGGTGGTCGCGGCGATGACCAGGACGGGCGCGGCCAGCAGGCTGGCCAGCCACTGCGCCTGGCTGCGGAACCTGACCGGGCGGGCCAGCAGCCCGGGGCGGGCCAGGACCACGGCAGCGATGGCGACCAGCAGGATTTCCTCGATCGCGCACACCAGGTCAAGGCCTCCCCAGGCCTCCACCGTCTTGATGTCCGGGCCGATTGGCAGCCCGATGGAACGCGAGGAGAAGTAGATCACCAGGACGCCGGCGTTCCCGGCGATGCCCAGCCACAGCCAGGCGGCCGCCCGGCGGGCCGCCAGCGGCGTCAGCCCGGACCGGGACCACCCGGCCGGGAACCGCGCGGGCCGTGCTCTGGCCGGGGACCAGGTGAGGAACGGCAGTGCGATGAGGACGGCGGGCCACACGAGCTGGGCCCACGCGAGGACCAGGAAGAACACCCCGTAGAGGGTGTACTCGCTGAAGTGCTCGAACATGACCGCGAAATGGATCGCGGCTGCTCCGGTGGAGAGCGCGGCCAGGGCCCCGAAGAGCATGGGCCTGGCTGTCGCTGGGCTGGGGCGGACCTCTGTCCCGTCCGCGAGGACTCGGGTACTCATAACCCGGAGCATACACACGAAGTATACTCTCAGTAAATAGTTCCTGGCGGATCTCCTGACGGGCGTACGCCGCACTGCACGGGGATGGCGAGGACACCCCTCGAAGCAGCGTGGCAATTGCGGCGGAGTGCCGCCTAGCAAGCGCCGGCTAAAGGCGCTTGAACATGTGCACGTCCTCGCCGCCACCGGGGATGCCCAGCGTTCGCCCCGTCTCGGCATACCCGTACTTCTGGTAGAAGCCCGGGGCCTGGAACGTGAAAGAGGAAACACACACCCGATCGCAGCCGCGCCGCCGGGCCTCCGCTTCGGCCGCGGCCTGGATCTTCACACCCCAGCCATCCTTGCGGTGGTCCGGGTGAACCCACAGCATGCTGATCCCGCAAAGTCCGGCCCACGTCCAGGCGGTCAACCCGCCGATGATCTCCCCGTCCGCTCCGGTGACCTTGACCGAGAACGACCCCTGATCCTGCTCGCTCGTCCCGGTGGCGGCGAAGTTGTACTCGTCCAGGCCCTTGTCCAGGGCTTCGGCGAGCTCGGGGTCGCGGTCGCCGACGCTCAGCTCCTGCGGTCTGCGTCCGCCGGTCATCCCGATGGTGCCTGCAGGAATGCGATGTATGCCGGGAGGGCGGCTGGGTCCTGAAACAAGAACCCATGGCCGCCTTCGTAGTCGTGCAGTTCAGCGCCGCGGATGCGCGACGCGATGTTGATGCTGTTGCGGGCTGGCGCGATCCCGTCGTAATTGCCGTAGCCAACCAGGACCGGGCAGGTGATCGCGCCAAGCCGGTCCCACACGTCATGACCTTCGCGCGCCTTTAGCTGAGCCTGGTAAGCGGCTATGGCGGCTGGGTCTTGTTGATCTTGCCCAGCGGCCGTCATCCGCTCGGCGATCGCGCGATCGGCTGGGTGAGCCTCCAGCCACCGCTGGTCCCAGCGGCTGTCCACCACCTGCAGCTCCGCCGCTACCCGTTGCCCGGGCGGCAGCTTCAGCAACTTTTGCAGTGGATAGGAGGACCCACCTTCGCCACCGGCCGACGTGCACGCCAAAGCCAGGCGCTCCACCCGCTGCGGTTGGGTGACGGCGAACGCCTGGGCCACCATGCCGCCAAAGCTCGCCCCCATCAGGCGGCAGGACCAGTGCCGCGTTGCTCCCAATACGGGTCAACCCCATTCACATGGTCAACCGGCATCGCGATCACCTCCCCGACATGGTGTCATACCGCCGCACCCGCCCACGGGAACGCGGCGGGGGCCCACACGAGTGCGGGATCTGCGGCAGTTACCTAGGAGGCGAGACGTTGGCGCAGGCCGATTGCAGCTACGGCCAAGCCCACCACCGCGATTACCGGGCCGACCACCGCCCAGAGAGTGACGCCGGACATGGCGCTTCCACCGATGACGCCGGCCCCTGCAGGGTGAAAATGACTCCGGCCAGGGTGATAAGCACTCCCACGCCGGCGAGCAGGCGCCACTTCATGATGACCGCCTCTTCCCGTCCCCGCTCGATGTGGCCTATCTCCCTGCCGTCATCCTTGAACGGCCTAGCAGCTGGCAAGGTTCAGACTGCGCGGCGCGGCAGGAACGCCGGTCGGCTCCGTTAAGAAGTCTCCGGAAGTTGCCTGGGAACCATGAAGCGCCGCACCTCCTGCGGCCAGCCGCAGGCCACCGCGATCTTCCCGGCCCAGTACCGCGCCGCCTGTTCGTCGGCCACATCCACGAGGGCAAAGCCGCCGAGGTGCTCCTTGGTCTCGACGAACGGGCCGTCGGTGAACACCGGCGTGCCACTCGACGCGTCGACACTGAACACCGGGTCCGCGTCGTCCAGGCCGCCGGTGAAGATAAAGACCCCGGCCGCCTTCATCTCCGCCACCAGCGTCCTGACAGCCTGGGACTTCTCGCGCAACTCCTCGTCTGTGTGGTCAGGCACCCACTCGTCGTTGAAGGCGATGAGGTACTCGGTCATGTCTCCTCCTTGGCCCGGGCGGCCCCTGCGGACACCCTCCACCTTCCCCACGAACGGCGGCGGCCCAGTCCGACACGTCAAGCCCGGTCATCTCGCGGACCATGCGCACCGCCGCATCTTCCGGCGTCTCCCCCCGATCGCAGGGGTTGCTCGGTAGCGATGCCGGAACCTCGGGAGGACCTCCCGGCGGATGGATGAGGACGATCTCGTCAGCGTCGGTTTCGACTACCACCAGAGCACCGTGGTAGTCGAACGACGGGGTGGCGGACACCATGCGCTGAGCCTAGACCTGGCGACCGTCGTCGCTGATGCTTCACCCGCCGGGCTGTGCTAGGCGCGGACCGCGGCCGTTGGGCTTAGGCCGGCGCTCTGCAAACGGCATCAGGGCGTTATCTGGAGGTCCAGGCCGAAGAGGTGCCCTTCGGCGGCCGGGAGTTCGGTGAAGCCGAGGTGCCCGTAGAACCCGGCGGCCCGGTGGTTGCTGGCCATCACGTACAGATGCACGCCCCGGGACCCGCCGTCGCGCAGGGCCGCGATCAGCGCGCGGGTCAGCCGGGTTCCGTATCCGCTGCCCTGCAGGCGCGGTTCCAGGTTCACGTGCAGGTGCGACGGGTAGCGTGCCGCGAGTTCGGGGTCGGTTCTCCAGGGATGGTGGATCGCGTGCGCCAGCCGCTGGTCTGGTGTCCATCGCCCGGCGGACAGGTCGGGCGCGGGGTCTGGGTAGCGGCCGCGCAGTGCGGGCCACCATTCGCTTTCCAGCCGTTCCTCGAAGGCCTGGGTGTCGAGCGCGCCGACGATGTATCCGCACACGCCGGCGGCATCTTCGGCTACGAAGGCCAGGGAAGGCTCGAGGACGCCGTAGGGGGCGGCGAAGATGTGCCCCAGCAACCGGGGGTCTTGGTACAGCGGTGTGGCGTCCTGCCCGGCGTCGCCGGTCAGCAGGCAGATCCGGTACAGCTCATCGAGGTCACTGGGACGGTAATGGCGGATTGCGGCTCGTGTGCGGCTCATGCGCCTACCTCCAGGTTCTCACGGCAAACCGGCGTGCTAGCGGTTTGTTGACATAGAGCGTTCTGGCTGTACCACACACGTTCTACGCCGTCATCTTGCCAGGACCGCGATCCGGCGGGCTGGCACCACACATCGCCCGCGCAGTAAACCGTAGGCTGGCCGCTACCCGGGACCCATCGCATTTGGCGGCCGCTTTCGGTGGGCGGTGATGATGAATTCGGCCGAGAACGCCATGCCGAACCATTGCTCGGCGCCGTAGGCTTCGTACCGCTCTACCTCGGTGAACCCCAGCTTCGCCGCAAGGCGCATCGAGCGGGCGTTGGCAGTCTGGGTAAAGAGCACCACCGGCTCGCCGGGAAGCGTGTCGGCGAACCAGCCGAGTGCCGCTGCGCACGCCTCAGCGGCGTACCCGAATCCCCACGCCTCCGGCAGGAACAGGTAGCCGAGCTCAGCCTGCCCGGCAGCAGCTGGAGGGCCGTGCCCAGTTGCTCTCCTGAGAATGATCTGGCCGATCATGGCTCCGCCGAGATCGACTATGAAAAGGCCGGGGTGCCGCCCGGGCACCTCAGGTATCTCGCGCTCGAGCTCGTCACGCGGCCGCGGGCCACCGAGGTACGTGCCCACCTCTGGCGAGGCCAGCAGCTCGATGAACGCCGCACGGTCCCGGGCCTCGGGCTCACGGAGCACGAGCCGCTCGGTCCTGATCGGTTCAGGCGGCCAAGCGACGGGTCCCAGGCCTGCCATGCGCGCACGCTAGCAGATGGTCAACCGCCGAGCGTGCGACGCCCGAAGGGCGACCTAGACGCGGCGACCGCGAGCTGGACGGGGCGCCGGTACGAAACGGGCCACCCGCCCCAATCGAGCGTGATCGTGCTGGTCAGACGGGCTTCCTCGGGGTTCGTGGTTGTCACGGCCACTTGGCGCGCGGGCACAGTCACTTCTGGCGGTAGCACTCATCGATCAGTCCGCATCCTCACCCGATTGGCGGGTTGACGGCTGATCCCGGCCAGGACGAAGCTGGCAAAGGCGAAGAAGAGCCTGCGGCGTGCCCGCTGCGGGGCCCGACCCGGGGCAGACATGCCTTGCCAGACGGAAACCAGGCCGTGCCGGAAGGTCCGGCGGCGGCGAGCGAGAACCCAGCGGAGACCGCGGCGCTGAAGATGGAACCGTCCCACCTTGGCCCAACTCGTGAGCTTTTGAAGGAGAGCCGGTGTCTGATGGCATAGGCAGAGCCAGCCCTGATTCCTCTGGTGGTTCAGCTTCGCCGGGCGCGGGAGTAAGTACCCGGCGCGTAGTGGAGCGCTTGGATGAGGCCGCATGCACAGAGCTGCTCAGCGCCGGAAGGGTCGGGCGGCTGGTCTACAACAGCCGGTACGGGCCCGTGGCGCTGCCGTCCGAGTACAAGATGCATGGAAGGTCGATCATCTTCCGCACCTACCAGGCCACGTTCACCGAAGAGGACTTGCGCACGGGTATCGCGTACGCCGATTACGAGGTCGTCTTCGAGGTTGACCACGTCGATCTGGAAGACCGCCAGGGGTGGGTGGTGCTAGTGCGAGGCGCGGCGCATCAGGTGGATAGCGACGCCGAGCGTGCGTCGATCAGTAACGTCGGCCTTCAGTCGTGGGTAGAGGGGGAACCTGAGCACTTCATCCGGGTGGATCCCATCAGTATCTCGGGCCAGCGCATCCGCCCGGCATGATGCCTAGGGGACAAGCGGGCCCGCCGCCGAATTAATGAGCGGAGCGCTGTTCGGTGCCCGGCTGCGGCCGTAGCTCCCAGCGTGGCTCCTGAGGGCACAAGAAAAGCCCCTCAACGGGTGGCGAGGGGGCCTGTGACCTGGCGCGCTCGGAGGGACTCGAACCCCCAACCTTCTGACCCGTAGGAGTGGGCGGGCCGTCCAGAGCCGTCTAGGGGTGTCTGTGTACTGGGCCGATCTTCCGGGTTTAATCCATCCGAGTCAACTGGCGGCTACGCGCTTGGCAGCACTGTTGGCAGCAGTAGATATCTGGGAGTATCCCTGGTGGAAGGGAATGGGATGTCGCTACCACGATTGCCGGTTGTCGCTGAGGGCGAGGGGACGCGCGGCGAGCGCTGGTACCTCAAGGCTGGCGGATCGTCAGAGGACTTCTACACCCTGATGGAGACTGTTCATCCTGACGGGCGCCGAGACGAAGGTGGAATGGGTGGCCTCCCGCTGTATCCCGGCTGCCTTCTCAACGTCTATACCGGAAGGGCTGACCAAGGTCCTCTGCGGGTGGTTGTCCGGAGCGACCCGCGAGTACAGCGGTTGCGTTTCGAGTCGGAGTTGGGCGAGCGTTGTGACGTGCTGGCCGCTGCGAAGGATCCCGCCGTTGGTGTGAACCTCTTCGCCGTCCTTCTTCCTTGGACGACGGGGGTTACCTCGATGCAGGGCCTGAATGGCGACGGCCAGGTGCTGACGCTCTAGGCTTAGCTCCCTCTATCCGCGACGGTTGCATCGACCCAACCGCATTAGCAGCTCGGGTCGCCGCTGTCCGGATCGGTTCAAGGTGGACCAACGTTCTTGATCGGTCCGCCCCAGACGGCACCGCACGGTGTCGAACTGCAACCCAAACTGCAACCGGGCAGGCACCGGGCATCATGGGTGGTGTGGCCGATCTCATCGTCGTAAGCGGTCCACCAGGGGCCGGTAAGACGACAGTGGCGCGAGCCCTCTCGCGTCTCTTCGAGTTCAGCGCTCTGGTGCCTGGGGACCAGTTCTTCGCTTTCATCGATCAGGGTTACATCGCGCCCTGGACCTCTCCGGCGCACCTCCAGAACGAGGTCGTTACCGAAGCCGCCGGTGCGGCGGCAGGGCGATTGGCCTCTGGCGGGTACACGGTCATCTACGACGGGGTGATCGGTCCCTGGTTCCTGGAGACCTTTCGCGCCGCGACCGGGGTTCCCTTCCTGCACTACGCGATCCTCCGGCCACCAGAGCGAGTCTGCCTGGAGCGTGTCCGCTCGCGCGCCGATCACGGTTTCACTGATCAGCAGGCCGCCCGTCACATGTATCAGCAGTTCGCTAGTGCTGACATCGATCCCCGATACGTGATAGCCAGCACCGATGGAGCCACCACGCTGGCCCGCCAACTGTTTCACCTCGTGCAACAGGGGCGGCTCTGCTGGCTTGCTCACGACTCGCAGACTTGACCCGGCCAGCCTTTGATCCGTAGCAAGATCCGGAACGTCCACCGCGGTTCATGAGTGTCGATTTGACCTGCTGGCTGAGCATGTACTGGGTGAGCGGCTCCAACCGCGTCCAAGCTCGTCCAGGTCCGTTGTTAGCAAATCCGTTAGCAAGATCGGCTAGTTGTGGTTCTGGGCTATCGTGTCATGCTGGCGGGCCACGCTTGGCCTATCCGACCCGCCAGGAAGGCCGAGGACCTGTGATACGCGAGGAACTGGCAAGACTTTTTACCTGGCAGGAACGCCATCGTCGGCTCGCCGCCCGTCTCATCATTGCGTTCGTAATGACGCTGGTGGTCCTTGCCGCTGGCTCCGTGCTGATATGGATATTCGAGAGCGGCAAGCAGGGCGGACAAATTCACGGCTTCGGTGATGCAGTCTTCTTCACCGCTGTGCAACTGCTGACCATCTCATCGTCGATCACGAACCCTGTGACCGCCGCCGGGAAGGTCGTCGATGTCGCGCTGGAGATGTGGGCGATCTTTGTGGTCACCGCGATTGCGGGCAGCTTCGCCTCCTTCTTTGGCTCTGGCGACTCGAGCTAAGTGTGACTGGTCTGTCCGAGCCCTCACAGTCCGCCAACCGAGGCCGCTAGCCCTACCGCCCGTAGGGCCAGGAATCTGGTGCTTCTAAGGGCTAAACGACTGTGACCTGGGTGGGGGTACCAGGACTTGAACCTGGGACCTCTTCCTTATCAGCACTGGCTGGCCAGAGGTCATGTCAGCCCGGCTCAGCCATCCAGGCCAGGGTCGATAGGTGCACACCAGTCCGTGTTCGTTGGCGTTGCTGTCACCCCTGCTGTCAGCGGTTCGCCGACCTTCTGATCCGCAGCACCCATGAGGTATCCGGGGAGGTCCAGATCGGTTCGTGTGCTCGGCCTGATCGCCTCGGGTGACGCGTGCGCATCCGGCGTCTTTCGATGCCATCCGCCCGGGTGGCTCCCAGTGTGGCTCCCGGTCTACCCGCGGACTAAAAGGCAGACTCAGCCATGGCCTGAGCAAGCGCCTGTTGGCGATCTGCTTGGGTGCAGTCCGGTTCCGTACATCGGCGTTGCTGCTCGCTACTGGGAGACTGTCAACTCTTTGTGGGCGCATCGTTCCAGGTCAGCAGTGCGACGGTCCGGCCCTTTCTCTTCCGGATCACGGGTGGGTCATCGGTGAGCTGAAAGCTGGCGGCCAGGGCGACCCGGTTGCTGGCTTCATTGTCCGCCGCGATACGAAGGATGATCCGCTCCGGCGCCAGGTGGTCATAGGCATAGGCAGTTATCAGTTGGACTGCGCGGAGCGCGAGCCGCTGACGCCGGTACCGGGGCCGATTGCATAGGCGAGTTCCGCGTCCTGGCGGCGTTCACCCGCGCGATAGAGCAAAATCTCGCCTAGTGGTTCCTGCCCATCGAGGGTGATAGCGAGCTGGACGCCAGCCCCGGTTGCGCGGGCCCGGCGGGCGCGAGCGAGGTAGGACTCAGCCGCTGGGAGGTCGAACGGTGACACCGGGGGGGTCCAGTGGTCAACCTCGGGATCATCGAAAAGCCCGGCCATGACGGGACATCGTGATCGGCCCATTCCCGCAACTGCAGACCTCGCCTGTGATAGTGATGGCTGCGGGCAGTGGCTTGTCAGGCTGGCCGGGCATCATCACGCAACGATAGTGTGCAGGCTGACACGACTGGCCCTCCGGTTCCTGCGCCTGACCCCTTGCTAAGAAGATCGTATCGGTCCGCTCACCACCTGGCTCGGCCCAGTTCGACCAGTCTTCGTGGTCGCCGTGAGTTACCGCTGTTAGCCCTGAACGGCTGCTCGTTCTGGCACGGATCTGGCACGTGCCTGGCTGGGTCGGCTGTCGGCGAGGCGGATCATGGATAGCCAGTCAGGACCGCCACGAGCGGTCGGGTGGAGTCATGGGGCATCGTACTGGCGCCGACCGCAAGGAGGCTGCCGTCAGAGAGAATTGCGCCGCCGTGCAAGGAGGTACGCGTGGCATTGGGCGGTCCGGCGGGCCCGGGCACCAGGTGCCAGGATGAGGCTTCAAGGGTGGTCACGTAGGGCACTCCGATCGGGGCATACCCGAGGCCCCACACCTGCCTGCCGTCGGTGGCTAGCTGCGTGATCTGGCCGGGGCCTTCGGGAATCTCACCGATGGACCATGCCTGGCCGTCCCAGTGCACCGTGAATGGCTGCCTGGTGCTAATGTCCCCGCTGTCCTGGCTGTGTCCGGCCGCCCAGGTGTCTCCGCTCTCCAGCACCGCGATATCGGATAGATGGATCGACCTGCCCTCGACGCCGGGTACCGGTACGCGCAGCCACTCCTGGCCGTCCCAGTGCAGCGCCAGCGCTTCCCCCCGCGCCCCGTGCACCCGCCCGACGGCCCACAAGTCTTCCCGCGATGCTCCGGCGATTCCCGACAGCGACCAAGCGGCAGCCACGGCGGCCACGGGCAGATCAGTCCACCCGGACCCGTCCCAGTGCTGCACGGTTCCCCTGGCTTGCCGATCTTCCCGGAGGGGTGCGAATCCCGCTGTCCAAACATCGTCGGCGCTGAATTGTGCCAGGCCGAAGAACTGTGCCTCGCCGCCCTTGATGACAGCCGTTGGAATCTTCCGCCACTCGAAGCCGTCCCAGTGCAGGGACCAGCCATCGCCTACCGCCCAGACATCACTGTCGCTGACGGCAAGAGCCCGGTTCACCCTGCCAATCTGCGGCGCTTCGATCTGCGTCCACTCCTGCCCGTCACGGCGGAAAATCAAGGTGGCAAACTCCCCCGCCTCCTGCACCGAGATTCCGCACGCCCACGCCACACCGTGATCCCCGGCAGTCGCGGCATGCAGAATCCCCGCCGATGAGACTTGCTCGCTCCTCCACTCAGCCATAGCCACCTAGTCTCCCCCGTCCTCCTAGGCGCCGAATCCTTGGGACTGTAATTTCAACGGTGTAACTCCCGAGACGGAGGAGACACCAGTGACAGACGTGACGATCAGCCATGACGGGGACGGAGCGGAGCTCTCGGCGGCCGATGAGCAGCTGCTGCGCGAGCTTACCGAGCGGGCCCGCACCGGCGGGCTGAAGCTGACCGGCGAGGGCGGGCTGCTGGGCAAGCTGACCAAGATGGTGGTCGAGGGTGCCCTGGAAGGCGAACTGGATGACCACCTCGGCTACGGCAAGCACGACCCGGCGGGCCGCAATGGCAGCAATTCCCGCAATGGGCACCGGGCCAAGACCGTGCTCACCGAGGCCGGGCCGGTGGAGCTTTCGGTGCCGCGGGACCGGGATTCGAGTTTCGAGCCGAAAATCGTCGCCAAAAGGCAGCGGCGGCTGACCGGGGTGGAGGAGATGGTGATTTCCCTGTCGGCGAAAGGGCTGACCCACGGGGAGATCAGCGCGCACCTGGCCGAGGTCTACGGCGCCGAGGTGTCGAAGCAGACGATTACCACGATCACCGACCGGGTGATGGAGGGCATGGCGGAATGGCAGAGCCGGCCCTTGACCCGGTTTATGCCGTCCTGTTCATCGATGCTATTAACGTGAAGATCCGCGAAGGCCAGGTCGCCAACCGGCCCATCTACCTCGCCCTGGGCGTCACCGTGGACGGCGAGCGTGACGTGCTGGGACTGTGGGCCGGCGAGCACGGCGACGGGGAAGGAGCCAAGTTCTGGCTGCGGATCCTGTCTGAAATCAAGAACCGCGGCGTGCGGGACGTGTGCATGCTGGTCTGCGACGGCCTGAAAGGCCTGCCCGATGCGGTAAGCGCGGTCTGGGAGAAGACGGTCGTGCAAACCTGCATTGTTCATCTCCTGCGGAATTCCTTCAAGTACGCCTCGAAGAAAGACTGGGGCGTCATCGCGAAAGACCTCAAGCCCGTTTACACGGCAGCGTCCGAGGCGGAGGCGCTCGACCGGTTCGCCGAGTTCTCCGGCAAGTGGGAGAAACGCTACCCGGCTATTATACGGCTGTGGGAGAACGCGTGGGCGGAATTCGTGCCATTCCTTTCCTTCGACCGGGAAATAAGAACCGTCATCTGCACGACCAACGCCATCGAATCGATCAACGCCCGGCTGCGGCGCGCCGTGAACGCCCGCGGCCACTTCCCCACCGAGCAAGCCGCCCTCAAGTGCCTGTACATGGCGATCATGAGCCTGGACCCGACCGGCCAGGGCCGCAAGCGGTGGACCAACCGGTGGAAGGCCGCCCTCAACGCCTTCGACATCACCTTCGACGGCCGCCTCAGCGCGGGGGGAAGTAACAACAGAGACAGAAGTTACACCGTTATTTGACAGACCCGAATCCTTGGAGTGGTCGTCGTGTCTAGGGTGTGTCTAGACATCCCACGGCTCCAAGGTGTCAAGCGGCTTCGGTGAGGCAGGTGCTTGCGCGGTGGGCCCAGGCGGTGGTTTCGTTGTAGGGGCTGTGGTGGGCGAGGCAGCCGTGGAGGATGCCGACGAGGCGGTTGCCGAGGGCTCGGAGGGCGGCGTGGTGGGTGTCGCCGGCGGCGCGGCGGGTGTCGTAGAAGGCGCGGGCGCCGGGTGAGGCGGTGAGGGCGGCGAAGGCCCACAGGTAGATCGCGTCGGCGAGGCGCTGGTTGCGGACGTGGCGGGCCAGCACGACCTTCCTGGTGCCCGAGGCCCGGGTGATGGGTGACGTGCCGGCGTAGTTCTTGCGACACTTGGCGGTGGCATAGCGGTTCGGCTCGTCGCCGAACTCGCCGAGCACCCGGGCGCCGAGGATGGTCCCCAGTCCTGGCAGGGATCGGACCACCTCGGCGTCCGGGTGCTGCTCAAAACCCGCGGCCAGCTGCCGCTCAAGCACGGCGATCTGGGTGGTCATCTCGGCGATCACTGCGACCGAGGCGCTGACCGAGGCGCCCATGGCGGCCGCGATCACCGGCAGCGGGCGCCGAGCTGTGGGGCGCGCAGCGCGGCCTGGATCTGCCGCGGCCCGGGCGTCGATGCGGCGCTGCCGCCCGCCGCGGCGCAGCGCCGCGGCGATCTTGGCCCGGGACAGCGCCGCGCCCAGGGCCGGGGCCGGTGCGGCGCGGAGCACCTCGAGGGCATCGCCGCTGGTCAGGTCGTCGAACGCAGCCAGCGCGGCCGGGTAGAACTCCCGCAGCGCCGAGCGCAGCATGTTGGCCTGGCGGCGCCGGGACCAGATCATCGATCTGGTGCGCCCGGGCCAGCACCTTGACCGCCTCGGCCAGCTCGCTGTCCCCGGCGACCGGGCGGTGGTTGTGCCGGTCGGTGCGGACCATGTCCGCCAGCACCTTCGCGTCGCCGGGATCGGACTTCGCCCCGGAGACTGAATGCCGGTCCCGGTAACGCGACGCCGACAGCGGGTTCACCACGAACACCTGGTACCCGGCCGCGACCAGGGCCGCGACGAACAGGCCCCGGTCGGTCTCGATCCCGATCACCACCTCGGCGGGCTCCTCGCGCGTGCCGCGCCGGCCAGCTCATGGAACCGGGCCATCCCCTCCACACCCTCGGGCAGCCGGCCCCGCCCAGCCGCTTGCCGTCCTCGTCCTGGACATGCACGTCATGGTGGGGTCGGCCTGGAGCGCAGTGCCGGGATTGCTCCCGGCCTGTTTCTCCAGGCCGCCCTCCCGAACCGGACGTGCGGGTTGGCCCCGCATCCGGCTCTCCGCAAGCCCCGTCTGGCGGGGGTGGTCCTCAGGTCGTGCTGGGCCATGGCGAGGGAATCGTCGTTCCCCTGGGGCGGTAGCGCGTGGTGGTTACCGCACCGGGATTGAACAGCGAGACCTCGCCATCGCGGGGCCACCACCGGCCGTCGCAGAAGCGGCGGCGCAGTTCCTTCCAGCCCGCACTGGGGTGCTTGCGCCGGAGCCATCCGAATACCTGGCGCCAGACGATCATGCGCAGGTGCTGGAAGGCACGGCTGGAGACGCCGGGGCGGAAGTAGGTGGTCCAGCCCCGCAGCACCGGGTTGAGCTGGTGCAGCAGGACTGCCAGCGGCAGGCTGACGTTCATCCGGCAGATCGCCTTGCACCTGGCTGTGACGGCCCGCAGGGCCTTCGCGGCCGGGTAGTTATAGACGTACTGCCGGGTGGTCCCTCGCTTGCGGTGGCGCTGGATGCGCCAGCCGAGGAAGTCGAGGCCCTCGTCGATGTGGGTGATCAGTGTCTTTTCCTCCGACAGGCGCAGGCCGACAGCCGACAAGACTTCCGCTACCTCCGGAAGCAGTGCCTCGGCGTGCGCCCTGGTTCCCGATACCAGGATCAGGAAGTCGTCCGCATACCGGATGAGCCGGTAGTTGGGCAGGCCGCGCTGGCGTCGTGTCCACCGCTGCTTCGCGGTGGACCGCGGTCCGCCGGGAGCCTCGGCGAAGTGCTCGTCGAGGACCGACAGTGCCACGTTGGCCAGCAACGGCGAGAGGATCCCACCCTGCGGGGTTCCGGCGCTGGTGTCCCTGGCATCGCCGCTCTCGGCGAGGATGCCTGCCTTCAGGAACGCCTTGACCAGTGCGAGCACGCGCTTGTCCCCGATCCGGTCCCGGACCCGGCTCATCAGGGCTGGGTGCGAGATCTCGTCGAAGCACGCCTTGATATCGCCTTCCAGCACCCACTCATAGGTCTTGGATGCCAGGAAACGGCTCTCGGCGATCGCGTCATGCGCACGCCGGCCAGGCCGGAAACCGTACGAGCACGGCACGAAATCCGCCTCGAAGATCGGCTCCAGCACCAGCTTCAGGGATGCCTGCACCACGCGGTCGGCCACGGTCGGGATGCCCAGGCGGCGGCGCTTGCGCGTCCCCGGCTTGGGGATCATCCGTTCCCTGACCGGCAACGGGCGGAACCTGCGGGACTTCAGCTGCTCCCGCAAGTCGGCCAGGAAGGCGTCCCGGCCGATCTGCTCCCGGACGGAAGCGGCGGTCTGCCCGTCAACTCCGGCCGAGCGCGCACCCTTGTTCCCCGCTACCCGATCCCAGGCCATCATCAGGAAACCGGGATCGGCGACGAGGTTATACAGATCGTCGAACCGACGATGAGGATCGTCGCTCGCCCAGCGGTGCAGCCTGGCCTGGATCTCCAGTACCCGCCGCTCAGCCCAGAACGGGCCAGCCGGCAGATCACTCGTATTCACCAGCGTTCTCCTGGTCTTCCAGCGCTTCCGCTACTGACTTGCTGGCCCCCTTCGCCATGTGGCCGGCTTTCCCGGTCTCGGACTACTACGGGGCCTCCGCCCCGCCCGGTGCCATCAGCAGACGACGTGCCTGCCCTTCCGGCGTGCTGGCCGCACGCGGCGAGGGCGGCACCGGCCGGTTCCCACGTTCACCGCAAAGCCGATCGACGGGTGAGGCGCCCAGCTCTACCCCTGCGGCATCGCCATGGCTACGCCGCAGGCATTCACCATGGCCTCCCCGCCGGTGTCCATATGCCAGCCAGGGAGTTCCCCGCCACCCGCAGGCAGCGGGTGCGCACCGCACCCAGCCCGTATCCGCCAGATTTGAGCTGGTGGGCCGTTAAGGGGCGTCAGGCACTGGTTCCTCTCGTGCACCTTCCCGTCTCGCTAGCCGGACCCGCGCCATCTGGCAGTACCAGCACGTCCCGGCATTGTCAGGGCTGCTCCCGCCCTCCCCGGCGACTCCCGGATCAGGCTGCCCTCAGCTTCACCCGGCCGCTGCGACGGCCCGGCGGCAAAGGTCTCTCACCTCCGCTCGACTTGCGGCGCCTCGTGGCGCACATGCGCTTCCGCCCAGTCCACCCCAGCAAAGATCATCTGGCTCCTCTCGCCTGCTACGGATCAAGCCTTTGAGCCAGAGGACTCCAGCAGCTCCCTAATGGATCTGGTCTGCCCCGAGCTTTCCGGACAGCGGATTCGTGGTTAATTCACGCTGCGGACTGTCGTTCCAGGTACTCATTGCGGACTTGCTGCGGAGTCCGGTACTGAAGTCCGGAGTGCCGGCGCCTTGAATTGTACCAGAATTCGATGTACCTCACAATGTCCCGCCGTGCGTGCTCACGCGTAGGATACTGGGTGCGGTGGACACGTTCATTCTTGAGCGCGGCGAAGAACGATTCGGCCATCGCATTATCGTAGCATATCCCGGTCCGGCCAACGGAATGCCGGAGATTAAGTCTCCCCAGCGTCCTCGCAAACTGCTCGGATGTGTAGTTACTCCCTCGGTCTGAGTGGAATATAGCCTTATCGGCGAGAGGGCGGTTACGGGCAGCCATCTCGATGGCTTGCTCGATGAGCGGGGTCTTGTAGTTATCACCCACCGCCCAGCCGATGATTTCTTTCGTGTGGCAGTCGATGACCGTAGCCAGGTAAAGCCAGCCTTCCCAAGTCGAAACATATGTTATGTCGCCGACCATTTTGTCCCCCGGCTTCTCCGCGGTGAAGTCCCGGTGCACGAGGTCGGGAATGTCATGCTCCTGGCCGTCGCCCTCAGTGAGGCTGAACCGCCAGGGCCGCGGCTGGCAGGGCTCCAGGCCCAGCTCACGCATCAGCGACCGGACCAGCTCCGGCCCGGCAGGCACACCCCAGTCCGCGAGATCCGCGTGGCCCCGCCTGTAGCCGTACGTCTCATCCGAATCGCCGAAGGACTTCTTCACGTACAGAGCGAGTATCCCGCGCCTTTTCACGGTTGCTGATTCCGGGGCATTCCGCCAGTCGTAAAAGCCGGAGCGGGACACTTCCATCCACCGGCACATTTTCACGATTGATGGCATGTGCTTATCCCCTGATTCCTGGTAAGCCGCATACTCCGCGTCGATGAACTCGAACTTGTCGGTTACCGATGGTCGCGGGCGAAGTATGCTGCGGCTTTTTTCAGGAACTCAAGCTCCATCTTCTGTTCCCGGGTTTCCCGTTCGAGCTCACGCAACCGGGCGCGTTCGTTCACGGTCAGCGGCGGTTCTTCGCCGGCATGCTCACGGCGGTAGGCGCTCACCCAGTTACCAAGTGTGCCATCGTTGATTCCGAGCTCCTTAGCCACGCGGGCGATCGGACGCGACGTCTCGATCACCATCTTCACGGCTTCATCTTTGAATTCCGGTGAGAAGCTCTTCTTCGGTCGGGGCAAGAAAATCACCTTTCCAGATAGCCCATCCTAAGGGATGGACTGTCCGGAAGGCTCGGGGCACCTCAATCAGTGCTCAGGGCACGACATCCCACCAGCTATCCGAGGAGACCTCACCAGCCAGCGGGGGCACGATCTAGACCTAGGACTCAACCGGTGGTCCTGGGCCAGCCAGTGCTCACCCGCTGGTGGCTCAGCCGACCATCCTCACCCACAAATCAGGGGCCAGGCGATCGATCCCCATTAGGGTCGGCGGAGCCGATCGCGTGCGACGGCCCGCAGGGCCGCCCTAGACGCGGTGGCCGCGAGCTGGACAATGGGGAGCGAGGTTGACGGCCCTGCGCGGTCCCTGGACATTGTCCGTTTGGGCCACTTTCGATCTGGGAGCCCTGGAAGGCGCGGCCCGGCGTGCGCCCGGGCGGCCCTCCCAAGGCAGAGCCCGGGGCGCTGACGCCGGGCCAGCGGCGCCGCCGTGCGGCGCCGCCTTGATCGACTACGGCTAGATTCGGCAACTTGAGCTGCTGATCCGTAGGGATATACACACGGACTAACTGCCTGCTCATTTCACTGCTGACCTGCAGAGGTGCTGCTCACTGGTGCGCAGTAGCCGGCGACGTGGAGCATCGTTGTGCGGCCAGAAAGCGGCCAGCACACGCTCATGGTTGGTTGTCGTACTCGGTCTCGGGCCAATAGGGGCCGACCGGCTGGCAGCCGCCACAATGGCCGCGCCGTCCAGTTCGGTGATGGTAAGCCCGATGCCACCGAACGGCCATTCCACGGCGAACTCGAAGCTCTCCGCCGGGGGCAGCGGCCACAGCCACAGCCCGAAGCCGCTAAAGCCCAGCTCCCGGCCATGCATGCCGCTGCTGCCCGGCGACCATGAGAGCAGCGGCCCGACCGGCGGCTCATCGGAGGTTCGCGCTCGTTGCCGACGCTGCTCGATGGTCGTCGCCTTACGGCCATCGGAATAGCGCACGCCCAGACGCAGCAGCTTGTGCGGCAGCTGACCGACACCGCGCGACTTGAGGTAGACGCCATACACGGAGGAGTGCAGATCCCACCAGTCGTCCTCGGATAGGCCGCCCTGACGGGTGATGACCTCCACGTCGAGCATGCAGCCGGGACGGAAGGCCCGGATTGTCGGAAGCCGCACCACCACGTTCGCGCTGCGCGCCATCGTCTGCTCAACGGCCAGTACCGCCCCGGTTTCCAGCGCAGGCGGGTTCGACCACGGAGGCGGCTCCGGAAATCCGACGACGGTCGTTTCTTCCCCGGCCGGTGGGGGCTCGAAGAACATGACCTCACGGTATGCCGCTCGGGTGCCAGGGTCCACCGAGGCGGACGACATGAACAGGCTGGAGAGTGCTGGGAAGATATTGGCGCGCTCGGAGGGCTCGAACCCCCAACTTGCCGTTACCGTGGAGATCACCCAGCTCACGAAGGGATGAGCAAAGCTCATGAGCGGCTGGCTGAAACGAATTTCTACCTGGCAATACGTCTTGTGCCTCGGCGGCATTACGTTCCTGGCGTGCCTTGCGGCCTCGGCCATTACGCAGGCGATCTGGCGCGGCCACGTTGACATCAGCCTCATGCTCGGGAGCTCCATCGGATGCACGCTCGGCATATCCATCATTGCCCTCTGGCAACGGGTTAACCAGTCGCGCCGTTGAGCTGGCCTCAGTCCTTTCCCGTCCTCCCGATAGATGCCGAGGTCTTGCCGGGGAAGATCGCATCAAGGGTGGCGCTTGCGCCATCGCGTCAGCGACGCGCCGCCAGGCGCGCCCTTGATGGTGATCTTTGACCGGTGAGAGACTGCCCGGCGACCGGAGGACGGCCCGGCCATCTGTGCGGGCGCAGCGCTGCGGGACCGTTGCGGCCGGTACCGCCTGCCTGCGGGGCAGCGGCGCGGCGGCGGCGCCCGCGGCCGGAGGGCTACCGCCCATAGGCCGGGGGCAGGCCGCCGCCCCGGAGTCGCCGAGCAGCCCCGCCGCTCACCCACAGCTCCTGGCGCCCCACCTCATGCCGCTTCACGAACTCCCGCAGCACGTCGCGATCCCCGCGCGGAACCGGCCAGGCCCGGAACGGCCCGGCGCGCCGTGGCGCGCCCTTGAATGACTGTGAAGAAAATCCTCACAGGGCGAGAAATCGCGCCGATCTCAGAGCGCGTATCTACCGATGCCCGATGCTGGGTGCGATCGAAGATGGCTCTTCGCCGAGGGCGCGCCTGCCAGCCTGGCGAGGGTGCGGGTACGGCAGGAGGCGTTCTGCTGGCGCTCCAGCCTGGACAGAGTGTGCGAGCTGATTCCGGCCTGGGCCGCCAGCTCTTCCCGGGCTAAACCGCGCTGCCGACGAAGCTGGCGAAGGCGCTTACCGTCTACAACTGCCGTCCAGCGTTGCGTCTCTTGCTTGTTCCGGGCGGCGTTCATAAGGCGGTCCACTGGAAGACAGCCCAGACGGTGTGATGCGCCTGGTCGCCCTCGATGCCCCACGAACCGGCAAGGGCGCGGATGATGTCCAGGCCGTGGTGCGGGCCGGATCGCTGACCGCTGTCTTCCACGGGCCGCCGTTGTCCTCGACGTCGATCCGCACATGCTGGCCTGGGCTGATCGTGGTGTGGACGGTGAAGGTGCCGCCGGGCTGGTGCGAATCGGAGTGCAGGGCGGCGTTGGCTGCGAGTTCGGAGGCGCAGAGGATCACGTCGTCTGCCATGGGGCAGTCACGGAGAAGTGCGCGGAGGTCGGCCCGAACGGCGCTGATGTGCTCGGCACTGCCTGGGTAGGTGACGCTGGTGGTGCGTAATGCGAGTGCTCTAGGTGCTGGTGACTGCATCGGTCCTCGCTCGGTGCACGGGTCCGCGGCCTCTTAGTGACCATGAGCGTACTCTGAATAACAGGCACGTACTATAAGTACGTGACACTTCCTGTATTGGTGCAGCACATTGAGTGCGAGCATGGCGTCACGCGACCTGGAGGAGAGCGATGTTCGGTCTGTTCGTCCGCTTCACGTGCAGGGACGAGGCCAGTGCCAAGGCTTATGACCGGCTGGTAGCCGAGACCATCGAAGCCATCAAGACAGACGAGCCGGGGACGCTCGTGTATGCCTCCCATCTGGTGGAAGGCCAGCCGCTACAGCGGATCTTCTACGAGCTGTACCGGGACCGGGCCGCGTTCGAGGCGCACGAGGCGTCCCCCGCCACTCGCCGCTACCTGGCCGAGCGGGACCAGTACCTGGCGAGCACCGAGGTTGACTGGCTGACGCTCCAGACGGGCAAGGGCACCGGCAGTTGAGCACCCCGGACTATCAGCAGGCGCTTGGCCGGAAGATCGCCGCCGAGCGGCGCCGCCGAGGTCTGTCGCAGGCTGAGCTGGCCCGCATACTGCGACGCTCAGTGGCGTGGGTCTCCCAGGTTGAGCGCGGCGTACGCAAGGTCGATCGGATGTCGGTGCTGGAAACCATCGCGATCGCGCTGGAAATCCCGCTCGTGGAGCTGGCCGCCGAGGCACCTGTGGTGGCCGCCGTGACCGAGGAACCGCCGGGCGCAGGTGAACTGCGGCTGGTTCTGTCCGGCGCTTACGTGCTACAAGCCATGCTTGGCGGGGGGCACGCCCCGGCGATCCGCACGCTTCGTGCCAGGTGCGGCAAGGCGTGGGAGCTGACGCACGCGGGACGCTACACCGAGCTGACCGACCTGCTGCACGGCCTGGTCCCGGACCTGGAGACAGCCGCTCGGTCGGCGCCCCAAAATCAGCGGGCCGAAGCATCCGCGCTGCTGGCCACGACCTACCAAGCCTGCTCGGCGGCTCTGGCCAAGCTCGGTGAGCCGGATGTGGCCTGGATCGCCGCCGACCGGGCCATGGCGGCCGCGGAACGAGCAGGCGACCCATTGGTGGTCGCGGCCGGGGCATTCCGGCTCGTGTTCGTGTTCATCGCCGCCCGCCACTACGGCCAGGCCGAGGAGACCGTCCGCACGGCCGCCGATGCGCTTCAGCCGATGGCCGATGAGGGTAACCCGCAGGCCATGTCGTTGTGGGGCGGGCTGACCTTGCAGCGCGCCGTCATCGCGGCCCGGCGCAACGACGCCGACAGCGCCTACAGCCAGCTTGGGCAGGCGGCCCGGATCGCCGTCGAGCTGGGCGAGGGCCGCAACGACTACAACACCGAGTTCGGCCCGGCCAACGTTGGTCTATATGAGATCGCCATCGCCGTCGAGCTCGGCGACGCAGGCCGCGCCCTCCGCGTCGCCGCCGCCGTGGACACCACCGGGCTGTCCGCAGAGCGGCGCGCCCGGATGCTGATTGACGTGGCCCGGGCACACGGCCAGCGCCGCCAGGTCACCAAGGCGGTGGCGGCGCTTCGTGAAGCCGCAGAGATCACTCCGGAGCAAACCCGCGGCCACGCACTGGTCCGCCAGCTTGTCGCCGACCTGCTCACCATGCAGGACCCGCCCAGCGGCGACCTGCGCGAGCTGGCCGGACAACTGAACGTCATCAACTCGTACTGATATCAGGTTTATCAGGCCCGTACCTTTGGTACGTATCCAGGTGAGGTCGTTGGCAGCCTCCCCCATCGAGGGATGACCGTGCGAATGCCGGGCCGGTGAGCCACCGGGTGCCCGGGTCACGGTGCTGATCACCACATGTACGCCTGGGCGGCAGGCCCACCCTGCCAGGCCACCGTGCGGCAGAGCACCGCTGACCGGATTCCCGGCTACCGCTGCACCCGGCCTGGCAGGGCCGCCTCCGCTCGTCCATCCGCCCGCAAGGGCTGACGAGAGGAGCACCACCTTTGCCCACCGACCCCATCCCGGCAGTCCGGCACCCCGGCGGCTGCCTGCAACCCGTTCTGCTGCGTGGCCGTGTCGATCACATCGACGGGGCCACCGGCGAACTGCTCCACCGCTACACCACCGTCCACGAACCCGGCGGCGTCCTGCCCATCGCCTGCAAGACCCGCCGCGCCTCCCGATGCCCACCGTGCGCCGAGGTCTACCGGGCCGACACCAACGCGCCAAGCGCCCCCGCAAGGCGGCCACAGAGCCTGGGACGGTCTGGACTCCCGCCCAGCTCGCCGCCTATTTGGCCACGGCGCAGAGGCACCGGCTATTCGCCTTCTACCACCTGGCCGCCTACACCGGAGCCCGCCGTGGGGAGCTGCTGAATCTGCGCTGGCGGGACATCGACCTGGACGCACCGGAGATCCGCATCACCGGATCGGCGGCCGTCATCGCCGGCCAACGGATCGAGGGAACGACCAAGAGCGGCCGGTCCCGCACGGTCAGCATGGACGCCAGCACAGTTCAGGTGCTCAGGGATCACCGTAAGCGCCAGGCCCAGGAGCGGCTAACCGTCGGACCCGAATGGAAGGGAACCGATGACTACGTGTTCTGTACGCCCTGGGGCGAGCCGATCCATCCCGACACGGTGTCATCGCTCATGACCACGCTGATCAAGGCGCACAACGAGGCGCATACCGGCGAAGCCCTGCCGCACGCCCGCCTGCACGATCTGCGGCATGTCCATGCCACGAGCTTGCTGCTGGCGGGCACCCCGGTCCATGTCGTCGCGGCGCGCCTCGGCCACGCTGACCCGTCGATTACCCTGCGCGTGTACGCCCACGTGATCAGTCATCAACTATCCGAAGCGGCGGATACCTTCGCCCAGGTCATGAACGCCGCGAGCTAGCTAGCTGCTGTTAGCATCCGCGTTAGCACGAAGGCCCCTTCCTTGATCGGGAGGGGCCTGTGACCTGGCGCGCTCGGAGGGACTCGAACCCCCAACCTTCTGATCCGTAGTCAGATGCTCTATCCGTTGAGCTACGAGCGCTGGATGCCCGGCTAGTTTACGGCACATCGCGGCGACCGCGCGCCGAGCTACTCGCTGCCCGCCGCCGCGACCTCCATTTCCTGCCGCCACGGCGGCTCGGCGCCGGCCCGGGTGCAGGTCAGGGCCGCTACCAGGGCGCCTGACGCGGCGGCCGCGGCCAGCAGCGCGGCATCGGCCAACTGGTCCCGGGTCAGCTCGTGCTCGGCCCACCAGGCCAGGAACCCGCCACCGAAGGCGTCCCCGGCGCCAACCGTGTCCACTACCTCGGCGGGCGGTACCGGCACGCTGAGCTGCTGGGCGCCCGGGGCGAACACCTGAACCGGCGCCGGGCCGTCGGTGACCACCACACAGCGCGCGCCCCAGCCGAGCAGCGTCCGTGCAGCCGCCGGCACATCGCGGCCGGGGACCAGGAAGCCCAGGTCTTCACTACTCGTCTTCAGGATGTCGGTTCGCGGCAGCAGCCGGCGTATCCGGTCCAGATGCGCGGCGGCATCGGGGATGGCCGCCTCCCGCCAGTTGGGGTCGAGCATCAGCAGCACCGCGGATGGCAGCTCCCGGGCCAGGTCCTCCACCACGCCAGCCATCGGCTCCACGACGAGCCCAAGCGTCCCCACGTGCAAGGCGAACACATCTTTACGCAACGCCAGTGCCGCCGACTGCCGGTCCAGCTGGAACGCGGCCGTCCCGGTCAGGTGAAACCAGTAGCGCGCCACCCCGGCGTCGTCGAGGGACACGATGGCCAGCGCGGTGGGCTCAGCTACCTGCTCGGGCAGCTCCAGTTCGACCTGATCGGCCGCCAGCTTCCCGGCCAGCAGAGCGCCGAACGGGTCGGCCGAGAACCGGCCCAGAAACCGGGCCGGCTGGCCCAGCCGCGCGATCGTGCGGGCGGTGTTGAACGGGCCGCCGCCCGCCGCCGCGTGCACCGTGCCGTCCGGCCCGACGATCAGGTCCATCAGGCTCTCGCCGGCTACCAAGATCATCGCCCGGTCACCCACGTGGCGCGATGATCATCTGCGGCAGGACGTAGCGCCCCGGCTGGTGATCGTGGGCTTCCAGCGTGCGCTGGATCTCCTGCAGGTGCTCCGTGGTCAGTTCCAGGGGTGGTTCGTCCGGCTGGTACGTCCAGCCGACCGGGTAGTCCACGCCCGGTTTTGTCGACATCTCGATATGGCAGCCGAGCAGGTAACTCACCGGGCGCTGCTGGCACCACTCAGCCAGCCGGTCAATCGACCGGACGAAGGCCGGCCAGTCGAAGATGTACAGCCGGCCCGGGAGGATGGTGTCGCCGGTGAACAGGATCCCGGTGTACCGGTCGTAGTAGGTGACCGCCGCCTCATGATGCCCGGGGGTGGCCAGGCAGTCGAGCACGCGGCCACCCAGGTCGAGTTCGGCCACTGACTCCGGCTCGCGGTCGAAACCGAAGAACGGCCACGCCGCGTCGCGCTTGGCACCGATCACCTCGGTGTGCGGCCGGTCGAGGAACTGGCCGTCGGCTTGGGTGTGGTCGCCGTGCGAGTGGGTGTGCAGCACCAGCAGCCCATAATCGTCCGGATGCGGATGAGCGGCCAGCCAGTTCTCGATGATCGCGTCCACCGTGCGGCGCAGCGGGAAGAACTCCGGGTTAGGCGTGGCACCCGTGTCGAACAGCACGGCCCTGGACGCCCCGAACAGCAGAAACATGAACGGTGCCTCGTAGTGCACCGCCTTGTTCTGCCGCAGGATGTAAGTGTGCTCGTCGCACGCGTGCACCTGGATGTCCGGATCGGTGTTGTACTTGGCCGCTTCCGAGCCGTGGACCCACGCCACATCCAGGTCCAGCACCGCGCCGCCGTCAGGGAAATCCATCGCTGTCCACCCTGCCACCTGTAGGGTCTCATCTCGCGTGACATGTTGATCTTCTGTGACCTGCCGGTTGTCGGCCGTCTCACAAGTGGCTGCACCGAGTTGAGTCTCAGGTTCATCGCATTTCTTCGCAGGCGGTTGGTTGCCTAGACATCTTCACCGACCAAGGCTGGGCCACGGTCGTCGCCAGCGCCAGGGGCCACGCCGGTGAGTCTGCGGACTCGTCGGCTGTTCAGTCGCAGACGCGCCCGTAAGGCGATCTCGGCGGTGGTATCCCGGCAGCGGTCTTAGCGGCGGCCATCACGCCACGCCCCCATCTACCCGAGCGCGGCGCTGCCAGCAGGAGCCACGGACTCCGGGTGCAGCTTGCCTATCTTACCCAGGCTCCGCAGACGATCCTGACGCTCGGTACGCCAAACGCGCGGGCCCCGGGGTCCTTGTGGTCAATTTGACCCAGACCGTGTTTTGCGATTCCTCCGGGCTGCGGGAACTGGTGCACGCTCAGCAGTTCGCCGCAACCCTCGGAGTCGAGTATCGCCTGGTCCTGTCACCCAGCCCCTTCATGGCCCGGGCGTGGTCGCTGAGGGGGTTTGATCAGTTGTCCCAGACCTACTCCACTCTTACTGCGGCGCTGGACCGGCCCTCGGCTGCGGCCGATGGGGAAGTCCTCGCCGAGTGATCATCGGCTCGGACTATCCGCCGCGGCCGGTGCCGGTTTGCGGGCGACGCCGCAGAATTCATCGACCTCGGGTGGCTGGCCGCCCAGCTGGCTGATGTCCGGGCGCCACCGGGAGCATGGCACCACGCCGGGATCCAGCAGGGCCAGCCCATCGAAGAACTGGGCGATCTGCTGCGGGCTGCGCAGCGTCATCGTCGGGGTGCCGACCTGGTTCCAGTGCGCGACCGCGTCTTCCATGGCTCTGCCGCTGACGGCGCTGGTGGAGTGGTTGATGGCC
Source organism: uncultured Actinomycetes bacterium (assembly GCA_963834705.1). Lineage (GTDB taxonomy): Bacteria > Actinomycetota > Actinomycetes > Streptosporangiales > Streptosporangiaceae > RYN-230. The sequence goes on along the minus strand of CAWICV010000005.1, from coordinate 3,759 downwards.
AGGAAGCTGCCCGGCACCAGCCCCGCGACCAGCCGCCTGACGACTTCGCGTGCCTGGCCGGTATCGGGGATGTGGTGCAAGACGCCCAGCAGCAGCAGCGCCACCGGCTGGGTGAAGTCGAGAGTCTGCGCCGCCCCGGAAAGGATCTTCTCCGGCTCGCGCAGGTCGGCGTCAATGTAGTCGCAGGCACCCTCCGGGTTGCTGGTCAGCAGCGCCCGGGCGTGCGTCAGCACCATCGGGTCGTTGTCGACGTAGACGATCCGCGCATCGGGCGCCGCCTGCTGGGCTACCTGGTGCGTGTTGTCCGCGGTCGGCAGCCCGGTGCCGATGTCGAGGAACTGGCGGATCCCCTCCTGCCCGGCCAGATACCGGACCGCCCGGCCCAGGAACGCCCGGTCCGCCCGGGCCTGGGTCACAATGATCGGCAGCATAGCTGCCACCCGGTCCCCCGCCTCACGGTCGGCAGCGAAGTTGTCCTTGCCGCCCAGCCAGTAGTTCCAGATCCGGGCCGAATGCGACACCGCCGGGTCCAGACCAGTCTGCCCAGCCGCCGCCTCATCCGCCACCAGAGATCATCTCCCGTCACGTTGTCGGCCGCTGCGCAATGATCCCCGCGCGGAAGCCGGCTGGGTAACTTGCCAGCCCCAACGTAGCGCAGTCACCGCATCCGCCGACCGGCCGTTTTCGCCGCGTGTGTATTGCGCCCCGCCAGACCGGCCGAGGCAACCGCGCCCGTGATAGCCCGGCACAGGACAGCGCACCCAGGAGCCCACGCTGATAGCCGCTGCCCCGCCGTTCCCTGGGAACTCCGCACCTTGCAATATCCGGGAATACCAGTACCGGCAGCGCATATCTCGGCGGCACGGCGCGCTGTGGGCTGACCCGGCACATCAGCCAGATCCAGCCTGCAGCCAATCGACCGCCCAGTGCGCAACGGGGTGATGCTGGGCTCTGTGCCACCCTCAGTGATCTGGACCGGATCCGCCTCTTCTGCCACAGGCTCGCCGCGAAGCGAGCCGAGGAGTCCGGGTAGGGACTTAGCGCTCAACACACGAAGTCCAGGTACCAGCGCCGCCTCAGCAGCGTTGGCATGCGGCACAGCGACCCGGCCGAATCCGCTGGCGGCCGCAGCGGCCATAGCAGGCAGCACCCTCCTAACCGGACGAATCTGGCCGTCAAGTCCAAGTTCACCGAGGAATGCCACACCTTCCAGGGGCAGCAGCGGGGATCGCGTCCGCTGCGCTCAAGATCGCGACGGCCATCCCCAGGTCAAATCCGCTGCCCCGCTTGGGCAGGCTGGCGGGTGACAGGCCGACCGTGATCCGGCGTTGCGGCCATTGCTCGTGGCTGTTGGAACTCAGCGCCCGCTGCTCCGGCGGCGGCCAGGCTGATCTCTGAGGTGGCGCACCAGGCGGCCCAGGTGCTCGGCGTAACCGGTGCTGAATTCCGGCGACTGCGGGTCGAGGCCGGTCAGCTCGCGCGCCACGTGGGGCAGGATGGCCGGGGCGGCCGCGGCGGCGAACAGCGCGAGGGCGGCGAAGCGCGGGTCGAGGTCGGCTGCGAGTTCCCCGGCCTGCTGGCGGCGGGCGAGCTCGGCGGCGATCCAGGCCATGAGCTCGGGGTGGCTGGCAGCGGGAGTATCGCCGGACAGCCCCTGCCACGCAAGCAGCCGCGCCCACGGGAGGTTGGCTTCGGACGCTTTGAAGAAACCGGCCACCACCTGGTCCAGCGGCTGGCCGGGGCTGGCCTGGCCGCGGCTGGCCTGGCCCCACTGGCGCTGCAGCTCGGCATACAGCCCGGCCTTGCCGCCGAAGTAGTAGGAGATCAGCTGCATGTTGAGCCCGGCCCGGGCGGCGATGTCGCGGACCCGGGCACCGCTGAACCCCTTCGCGCCGAACTCCTCGGCGGCGGCGTCCAGCAGCCGCTGCCGGGCGCGCTCGGGGTCGCGGCGGCGCTCGGCCTGGCTGGGAGATCGCCTGGTAGCCACCCGGCAAGAGTACCCGCTTGACCTAATCAGGCAGATACATGATAAATTCATTCGCATGCCTGACAACGAGCTTCACGTCCTGGTGATCGGCGGCGGCATCGGCGGCCTGTGCCTGGCGCACGGGCTGCGCCGGGCCGGGGCCAGCGTCGCCGTCTACGAGCGGACCCGCACCCGCACCGACTGGCTGCAGGGTTACCGGATCCACATCAGCCCGCACGGTGCCGCAGCGCTGCACGCGTGCCTGCCCCCAGCACAGTGGGACGCGTTCGTGGCCACCGCCGGCAAGCCCTCAGCCGGGTTCGCGTTCCTCACCGAGCAGCTACGCGACCTGCTGTTCCTCCCCCGCGACCCGCTGGCGGGCGAGGAAGCCGGCCCGCAAGGCAGCCACCACTCGGTCAGCCGGATCACGCTGCGCCACGTGCTGCTGGACGGCCTGGACGACGTGGTCCACCTGGGCAAGGAGTTCACCCGCTATGAGCAGGCCCCAGGCGGCCAGGTGACCGCGTTCTTCGCCGACGGGACAACGGCCACCGGCGACGTGCTAGTCGGCGCGGACGGCGCCAACTCCCGGGTCCGCCAGCAGTACCTGCCCGATGCCCACCGCCTGGACACCGGCGTGGTCGCGGTCGCAGGCAAGCTCCCGCTCACTGACAACACCCGGGCCTGGCTGCCAGACCGGCTGCCCGGCAGCGTCAACAACATCATGCCGCCCCGCGACAGCTTCCTGTTCACCGCCGTCTGGGAAGGAGACCAGCAGCAGCTGGCCATCAACGACCCGGCCATGCGGCCGGGGCTGCTGTCCGGCAACACCCAGGACTACGTGTTCTGGGCCTACGCCGCCAAACGCGCCGCCTACCCCGCCGAGCCCACCGGCGACGGCGCCACCCTGCGCGACATGGTCGCCTCCATGATCAGCGGCTGGCACCCGGCGCTGCAACGGCTGGTCGGCGAGTCCGACCCCACCACCGTCGCGCCCGTGATCATCCGGGCGATGGCACCCATCCGGCCATGGCCCGCCTCACGCGTCACCCTGCTCGGCGACGCCATCCACAACATGACCCCGATGGCCGGCATCGGCGCCAACACCGCGCTGCGCGACGCCCGCCTCCTGGCCAGCAAACTTGCCAGCGCCCACCGGGAAACACTGGTGACCGCCATCGGCCAGTACGAGACCGCGATGCGCAAGTACGGGTTCGCCGCCGTCAGGCTCTCGCTCCGCAACACCCGCCAAGCCACCAGCGGCCCACTCAGCCGGACAGCGTTCCGGGCGATGCTGCGGGCCACCAACACACTGCCCCCGCTCAAGCGCCAGTTCGCCCGCACGCTGGGCAGCTAACTACAGCAACAGCGGCAACACGCCCGGATAGGGCCTGCGCCGGTCCGCCGACTGGCCAGACCGGGCCGTCGTCACGGTCGATCTGGCGCGGGTGCGGGCGGTTATCGACCGCATCGCGGCCGATGTGGACGAACTCGTCCGGGCCCGGCGGGTCGAAGACCTGGACACCGCCGCGGTGCTCTCCGCCCGGCGCGCGGTACGTCGCCGGCGGCTGGCCGAGCCGGACCTGGAGTTCCGGGCCTTCTACGCCCGCAACGGATTGCCCGCTTCGTCAACCATGCGGCTGGAGCGGGCGTGGGATGCCTGGCAGGCCGAACGGTACCCGCGCGGCGAGATCAGCCACCGACCGCCGGCACCGGCAACCCGTCCGGCCACGCTGATGACCACCCCGGGCCACAGCACACACTGGGCAGTTCAGGAAACCGGACGTTTGAGC
>CAWICV010000004.1:0-292070 GCA_963834705.1 uncultured Actinomycetes bacterium | reverse complement strand
CCCCGGCAGGCCGCTTTCCTCACCGCCGGGGTGGTGGCGCTCACGGCCGTGGTGTTCGCCCTGGCCGCGGGCCACGGCACGCTGGCCCCCATCCAGCGGCTTGACGACGCGTGGCTGCGGCTGATGATCTCCGGCCGGGCGCCGCCGCTGACGGCCATCGCCAAGGTCTTCAACGTTCTCGGCCTGGTGTACGTCACACTGCCGGTGCGGATCGCCCTGGCCGGGTTCCTGGCCGTGCGCCGCTGGTGGTGGCATCTGGCCGCTTTCGCCGCAGCCATAGTGCTGTCGGAGGTACTGATCGGCTCGCTGAAAGGAATCTATGACCGGGCCAGGCCGCCCGGGTCGCTGGTCGCCACGAGCGGCGCGTCGTTCCCGTCCGGGCACGCCATCGCCGCGTCGGTCACCGTCGTCGCAGCGGTCATCGCCCTGGTGCCCGCGGGAAGGCGGCGCGCCCTGTGGGGCGCGACCGCGGTGGCCTTCTCGATCGTGATGGGGCTCTCCCGCGCCTACCTCGCTGCCCACTGGCTGTCCGACGCCACCGCCGGGATCCTGCTCGGCACCTCCTGCGCCCTGGTCACCGCCCTGGTAGCCGACCAGTTCCAGCGGCGGCAGACCAGGCTGCAGCAGCCCGCCGGGACGCAGTGCCTGGCGCGCGTTCCCCCGGCCCACCGCACTGAGGACAGGCGATGACCGCAGGATTCCGGCCGGCACCTTGCCGATGCCGGCCAGGACCGCCCAGGGCAAGCCGGGACAGGTGCGGGCGGCGTCGAGGTAGAGCGTTAAGTAGGCCGCTGGGATGGTATTCAGGGCCTGCACACTTGGGCCTCCGGCCAGGGCCGTGCTCGCCTGGCCGGGTGCCGATGTCGCGGTGACCAGCAGGATCAGGGCGAGGGGGAGCGCGACCGCCATGGCGGCGGCGGCGAGCCATTTGGACACTGGGCTGCTCCGTGCGTCGGGTTCCGGTGGTAATCACCGGGTCCCGTGCGCATCCGGTGCGCAACCCATGCAAACGGCACGCCTGACCTGCGGAAAGATGTCAATACTCGCCAATGACGACTTCTCGTCACCCGCCCACTGGCGCGCGATGCGGGCGATAGTGCCGACTTCTAGTGTCGCGTGTTGAAAGTCGTTTTACGGTGGGTTGGGCGGGATAATGGAGCATGTCTGGTGCTCCTGCTGTTGTCTTGCGCCAGGGTGACCGTGAGCGGCTGGCTGAGCTGGCCCGGCTGCCGAGTGTGCCGTCGGGGCTGGCGAAACGGGCCCGGATGGTGCTGCTGGCCGCCGATGGGATGCCGAACGCGCAGATCGCCCGGGCGGCCGGGGTATCGCGGCCAACGGTGATCGGCTGGCGGGACCGGTACCAGCAGGGCGGGATCGCCGCGCTGGAAGATGAGCCGCGGTCTGGCCGGCCACCGGAAATCAGCGAGGCGGACGTCGTCATAGCGACGCTGGCTGATGACGGCCGGCCACCGGAACGGCTGGGCATCACGCACTGGTCGGCCCGGTTCCTGGCCGCGGAGCTGGGAATCTCGTTCGCGTCCGTGGCCCGGATCTGGCGGAAATGGAAGATCCAGCCGTACCGGATCGAGACGTTCAAGTTCAGCACCGACCCGGAACTGGAACCCAAGATCCGCGACATCGTGGGCTTGTACCTGGCGCCGCCAGACGGCGCGGTGGTGGTCAGTGTGGATGAGAAGTCGCAAGTGCAGGCGCTGGACCGGACCGCGCCGATGCTGCCGCTCCGCCCGGGCCTGGCCGCGCGGCGCACCCATGACTACAAGCGGCACGGCACCACCACGCTGTTCGCCGCCCTGGAGATCGCCACCGGGAAGATCACCGCCGATGCCTGCTACCCGCGGCACCGCCACCAGGAATTCCTGCGCTTCCTCAAGAAGGTCGCCGCCGCGCACCCTGCCACTGACCTGCACGTCGTGCTGGACAACTACGCCACGCACAAGCACCCCGAAGTCCGCAAGTGGCTCGCCAAGCCAGAGAACCAGCGGATCACCCTGCACTTCACCCCGACCAGCTGCCCGTGGCTGAACATGGTGGAGATCTTCTTCGGGATCATCACCCGCCAGGCCATCCGCCGCGGCACCTTCCGCTCCGTCAAAGAGCTCACCACCGCCATCGGCGCCTTCATCGACGCCTACAACGACCGCTGCCTCCCATTCACCTGGACCAAAGACGCCGACGAACTGCTCACCAAAATCAAACCGTCAAACAACTAACGCCACGCGACACTAGCGCGATGTGGCGCTGAGCAGGGAGTGGGCAGCGGGTGAACTGCCTCCAGAGACCAGGATGACTGGCTGGTCATTAGTAGTCAGATGAGCGGAATCACTCACGGTGGGAGTGCAACGGCGATGGCCGACCAGAGAAGTGTGATCGTCGGTGCCACCGCCGTGAGCACGGGCGAACTCACGCTCACATCAGCGTGAGTTGGTTTGTGTCAAGCTTGGGCCGGTGCCCAGTCCGTCGTCTGTCCCTGCATAGCGGTTATGGGGTTGGTCCCTGCAGCGCGTGATCGGGTTGAGGAGACGACGGGCGGGGCTGCCCATGATGTGCGCCGAGATCACCGGGGTGTCTCAATGCCGCGGAGGGCTCGCCCCAGCCGCCAGCTTGACAGCGCGGACCGGGCTCAGGCGGCGAGCGCTGTGCTTTGCCGCCGGGTGCCGTGGGCCGCGGTGACCGGGTCCCAGGCTTGGCCGGTGGTGATGATGGCGTGCAGCTGCCGCAGAATCGCGGCCGCGATCACGGTCTGGGCCTGGGTGGGCGTGAGCTTGTTGTGCTCCCTGCTGGTGAGGTGCTGGTAGCGGGCGCGGTAGACCGGGTTGGCGCGCTGCGCGGCCCAGACCGCGCGCCAGGCTGCCAGCCGCAGCCCGGGGCGTCCCTGGCCGGTCAGCCTGGTCCGGCCGGTGAATGCGCCGGACAGGTTCTCCCGCGGTGCCAGGCCGGCGTGCTTGACCACGGCGCGGGCGGTGACGAATCGTGTCAGGTCACCGGTCTCGGCCAGGATCGCGGCCGCGCCCACAGCGGACATGCCGGTCATCGAGGTGACCAGCGCGGTCAGTCCGAGCTCGTCCAGGACCGCGGTCATCCGCTGCTCGGTGCCGGCGAGCCGGTCCTGGCATGCTGCCAGTCCTCCAGCAGCAGCTGCACCCGTTCCAGCACTCCGGCCCGGTGCGCGATGACTCCGGCCGGATCGGCGAGCGCTGCGAACATCCCGCGCACGATCCGCCCGCAGGGCTTCTGCCCGCCGCGGTGGGTGATCTCACGCCGCACCGCGTGCTCGAACCGGGCCGCTCCGAGCCGCCGGGTCCGGGCGAAGTCCCCGCCGTCCCGCCCGGCGATCACCAGCAGCGCCGCGATCCAGGTGCCGGACCTGAATGGCTGCCGCGCAGTGTCCAGCGCCGCCGGCCACGCGCATTCCAGCAGGTCCCGCATCTGCTGCACCTGGCTGCCCGCCTCGGTGATCAGCTGCTCCCGGCGGACGCCCAGATGCCGCAGCCGGCCCCACGTCTCATCGACCGGCTCGGGCACATAGCAACGCAGCTGCGCGGTCAGGCGGGCGATCAGCACCGCGTCCTTCTCATCGGTCTTATCGCACGTCAGGTCCTCGGTCCGCCGGGCCCACGACGTGACCAGCGGCTGCACGCACACGAACGGCATCGACCGATCAGCCGCGAGCTGGCCCAGCACCCGCCACCGGTGCCCGGTTGGCTCGCACGACACTGTCACCCCAGCCCACCCCTTCGCAGCGGCGCGCCCGGCAGCCCAGTCCAGCGCCGAGCCAAGATCCCAGGCCCGGCACCGGAATACCCGCCGGGCGATGACCCTCGAGTCATGGTCAGTCACCACGACCATCTGCTTCTTACCGGCCAGATCGATCCCGGCGATCGCGTTCGTCGCCGGTACCAGGGCCCGCAGCCGCTCCAGCCGAGCGTTGCGGTTGCGGTCACCGCGGGACACACCACTACCGTTACCCATGAACGTCCTCCTGCTGCGTGGGACACCAAGCCCGAAGCGCATCAGGGGGACGTTCCCACGTCACGAACCGACACGCAGAACGTGTTTCTATGCCGATGTGAGTATGGCCGTCCGTCAGCGCGATTGGTGCCTACCTGGCCCGTTCCAAGGGCTCCTCCCGCTACCACACTGAGTCCGATCTGTGCCGCTGTTATCAGCGGTTGGGGTGGACCAGCGATAGCGCGATCAGCGCCTTGTCAGCGGGGGGCGTTCCTGCTCAATAGCCGTGGCGCTGGATGCACCGGCACCGCGCCACCCGCCGTCTGCGCCAGCTCACCCCAACGCGGGAATACGCATCAGCTGGCCGGACCCGCACATGCTACGCCATACCTGTGTTATCCCCGTGCCTCGCGGCGCCGAGGCACGGGGAAATCCAGGGTAGTCAACCGCTCGGTTATCTCACGTCCTGCTAGGCGAACGAAAATGCGGGCTAGTACTGCAACGGCGCGTACATGATCTTTGGGGGATCATGGGTGCATGGTGGTCGATGTCGCTGCGGCGGAGCTGGACCGGTTGCATGAGCGGATCGCGGGGCGGTTCTGGCGTGCCGAGCCGCGGGCGAGGGTGCGGGAGTATGTGTCTGGGCTGGTGGCGGGCCTGGAGCGGAAGAACGGGTGGACGCTGGCGGAGCGGGCGGGTGAGGTCAGCCCGGATGGGATGCAGCGGCTGCTGCGCAGTGCGGACTGGGACACCCGCGAGGTCCGCGACGACGTGCGGGACTACGTCATCGAGACCCTCGGCGACCCGCAGGGCGTGCTGATCGCTGATGAGACCGGGTTCATCAAGAAGGGCACCCGCTCGGCCGGGGTGCAGCGGCAGTACTCCGGCACCGCCGGGCGGACGGAGAACTGCCAGATCGGGGTATTCCTGGCCTACGCCTCCAGCCACGGCCATGCGCTGATCGACCGGGAACTGTATATCCCGGCCTCCTGGACCGATGACCGGGACCGGTGCCGGGCCGCGGGCATCCCTGATGACATCGGGTTCGCGACCAAGCCGCGGCTGGCCTGCGCGATGCTGGCCCGGGCCCTGCAGGCCGGGGTGCCGTTCGCCTGGTTCACCGCCGATGAGGTGTATGGCCAGGCGAAGTTCCTGCATGCCTGGCTGGAAGAGCGGGACGTGTCCTATGTGCTGGCCATCAAGCGCAACGACACGCTCACCATGCCGCCCGGGGAGCAGCGCGCTGATGCGCTGATCGCCGCGCTCCCGGCCCGGGCCTGGCAGCGGCTGTCCGCTGGGGCGGGCGCGCACGGCCCGCGCGAGTACCACTGGGCCCGCGTCCCCGTCCGCGCCGGCGCCTGGCGGCCGGGCCGCGGGCACTGGCTGCTGGCCCGCCGCTGCCTGCACGACCCGGACGAGATCGCCTACTACGCCTGCTACGGGCCCGCCCGCTCCCGCCTGATCGACCTGGCCTGGGTCGCGGGCAGCCGCTGGCATATCGAGGAATGCTTCCAGCAAGCCAAGAACGAGGCCGGGCTGGACCACTACCAGGTCCGCTCCTGGCGCGCCTGGTACGCCCACATCACCCTGTCCATGCTGGCCCTGGCCTGGCTGTCCGCCACCAGGGCCCAGGCCGCAAAAGGGGCACCAGCCCCAGCAGCCCAGGCATGATCGGCTACACGTTACCGGAGATCCGCCGCCTGCTGATCAACTTGATCCAGGCCCGCGTTCCAGACCCCGAACACGTCTGGACCTGGTCAAACTGGCGACGACGACGCCAGCACCAAACCCGGGTCAGCCACTACCGCCAGCGCGGCTATGCCCTCACCCAACTGCCGTTGCAGTACTAGGACCCGAACCTTGCAGGATTTTGACGGACGAACGGAGCCGTTTGCCCAGGAAGTCTCCCGCCAATATAAAGCACTCTATAACGAGGGGCGAGAGCGGTCACCTGGAAAGGGTGACCATGATAGCTTACGTTCTCCAGCAGAGTCTTATCGCCATCTACTACCGACATCTGGAGAGTGTAAGAGCAGTAGTGGCGTTCGGTCCAACTTCCTATTTCGAATGTCGTCAACTCGCCCTTCCTCAGGACAACAGTGTGGGTCTTGAAGTAGTCGCCTCGTACGTACTGAAGCTGAGGGGTCGGCACGGGCCTATCTAGGTTGAATTGGAAATCCAGATTTCCACCAGGGCCACCTGCGGGTGAATTAAGGAAGTACGTTCCGCGCAGAGGCTGAGTGCACTTTGCGTTAACATGCATGTAGATGATACGTACCGGATAAGGCCGATTGCCTTCTACGACCAGTTTTACATAATCCTCCAACGGGACGACGCCGCCATGTGATATAAACCACGAATTGTACTGAGGATCATTCGGTGACAAGCTGTTAAGAACTGCCAACTGTGCCGACGAGACAACGAGGGGCTTGGCAAAAGCGAAACTGAGCGTCGGCCTGTTAGCCGCATCCAAGGTAACTGAATCAATTCTGACCGGCAATCCATGTACCTTGGTTGGCTGCCGCGAATGCCGGTCCAACAATCCGAAGCCGTTGGTGGTGAAAGCGACTGTAATGAGAGCCCCAATCAGTGTTGCCGCGAGAACGTATCGGCCTCCGATGCGCGCAGCGGTTATCGTGACGGATTCGTGCTTGGAGCTCTTACCAGCTCTCTGCCTCTGGACCAACGATTGCCCCCTACGGATCGATAACGCCTTCGTCATGATCAAAAACATAATTGTTCGTGCTCGTCACGCGAAAGCGCGTACGGGATCGGCACGTTTCGCCCTAAGCGACGCCAATGCTGAAGCCCGCCTGCCTCTTTCAGGCCGCCGACGGGAGAGCAGACTGTCCCCTGGGCTGTGGGCATATCCACTTCTGCCGCGAGGCAGAACGGGTTTTAGGTATCTGCGGGCGGAGCGCATCAGCCGCAGCCTTGCTTGGCCTGGTCGATGAGGGCCGTGAACACCCAGGGATTTTGGGGTGCGTTGGCGCCTTGGAGGGGCTTTGGCAAGCCCTGTGGATAGTTGAAGGATGCCTGGGACCAGAACCATCGGGTTCCGCCCAGCGCGGTGTTCCCGCTTCCGTACTGGCCCGTGCATTCTTTCACCGGATGGCTGAATGTGACGACGACGGGCACGAGGTACTGGCCGCCTCCGGCGCAGTCGGGGATGCAGTCTTCAAGGTGCTCCATCCCGGTGCCCACCGCGACGGTGCCGGTCCAGGTCAACCAGGTCATGTGTTCGAGGATGGCGGTGGCGTCCCCGGACAGGACACAGCCTGTTCGGCAGGTCGGCTCGTGCAACGGCGTTTCATTGATATTTTGGTTTTCGGCGATGAAGGTGTCGGCGGCGGTTGGAACGACCGTGCCGCGCGGGATCCCGTGAACGGTCGGGGTCTTGCGCGCCCACGGCGGCACGATCGCCGAGGAAAACCGCCGCCGCTCACCCGTGTCCGGGTCGGTGCGCTTGTCATTGACCCGCGGCACCGTCACCTCGACCGCGCCGGCGCTGGTGAGGATCTCCCGTGGCTGGTGATAGCCGTTGCGCACCACCAGGCGGCGGCCGTTGTCATCCCGCTCGTCAGCGAACCGGGCAATATACCCATCGACCTCCGCTTGCAGCGCCTCGGCCAGCATCCGCCGGGCACCTTCACGGACGATCTCATCGATCAGCGACGGCGGCCCATCCTTCTTCCCGCCCTCGTGGCCAGAACCCTCCCCAGAGACTACGGTGAGCATCGGGTTGTACCTTCCCGGCCGGCGCGCCAACGCCGGTCATTGCCTGAGACTCGACACGGTCACCGGGAAGGTACACCCCTTCCCGGTCGATCCACAGGTCTCAAGCATTGCTCCTCGCCACACTCGTTCGCCCCATCTGAATAGTTGAAGCTGAGGCGCACGGTGCTGGAGGCATCATGGATGATCATTCGCCAGGGTCCTCGCCTTGGGTGGGCAGCCGGAGGGCATGCCATGGGTCAGGTGGCTGGGTCGTCAGGCTGAATGCCGAGTGATTCCTCAGTCAGCCTGCTTCATCGGAAGTCGCCGCGCGCGGATGCGAGTGTCGCTGATCACAATCAGGGCGCCTGCGGCGAGATCGTCGGCGATCTGTTCGAGGTTCGCGAGAACGACTGCGGCGAGGGATCGGGCGCGTTTGTCGGCGCGCCGGAGCAGGATGACGCTCGGGGCTAGCATGGGTGCGTTCGCGAGCAGTTCCCCAAAGTCGGTGTCGGCGGACACTAGGATCCGGTTCTCGCGGTTGGCCAAGGCCATGACCTGTTCATCGGGCTGGCCGCCCAAGCCGAGTTCGTAGACATGCGCACAGTCGTGGCCTGCGTCGCGTAGCAATTCCGCCATCAGGGGCGGCAGGCACTCATCGATCAGGAATCTCACGCGGTGAGCCGGACTGGAAGCTCGCGTTCATCGACGGCGCGTGCTGCGTACTGCAGGCACGCCTGCACGTCGGCTGGGGTTAGCTGCGGGTATTCGGCAACGATGTCGTCGATGGTGAGCCCGTTGGCCACCAGGCCGACGACCGTGGCGACCGGGATACGGGTACCGGTCACGCAGGGAACGCCGCCCATGATCTGGTGGTCTACCGTAATCCGCGCTAGGTCCATGTATCCATGGTGGGCGGTCCGGTTGCCCATCGTCAAACACGCCCTTGGTGTCGCGGCCCCAGCCAGGTTGAGGCGCCGAACTGCCGAAAGTGTCGGCGGTGCCCGTGGAGTGCCACCTCGGGTTGAACACTGCCATCTTGGCTCATAACCCAGAGGTCGCGGGTTCAAATCCCGCCCCCGCTACCAAGTAAGTGCAGTTCAGAGGCCTGATCGCCGGAAGGCGGTCAGGCCTTTTTGATCATTTGTGGTAGCGGGGCGGCAGCAGGATAGGGCCCCACCAGTGTGCGGTCCCGGTAGATGCTGGACACATCGGTTCCGGTTCCTGGGCGACAGGTTGCGGACGCGGTTCCGGTAGGTGGGCGACAGTAGTTCCGGTAGGTGGGCGACACTCCGGTTATTTCCCCCGTTTTGGGCTGCCTGGGCGTTTGCCTGCGATCAGCTGTCACAATGGAGGGGGGCCGGGTGTGCTGGTGGAGCTGGGCGTCGTGGAACAGCGGTACCGGGCCGTGCTGGAAGTCCTGGACGAGGGAACCGTCGTGTGGCCCGCAGGGAGGGGTTGCCCGGCAGACAGTCCATGAGTGGCTGGCCCGGTATGCCAATCAGGGCGGCTTGGGCGCCCTGGCGGACCGGTCGTCGCGGCCGGTGACCTGTCCGCATCAGATGCCGCCGGTGATCGAGGCCCGGGTGCTGTGGATCCGGCGGATGCACCCGTCGCGGGGCCCGTCGCGGATCCGCTGGGAGCTGGAGCGGGAGGGCCGCCAGCCGTTGCCGGGCCGCTCGGGCATCTACCGGGCGCTGGTCCGCCATGGGCTGGTGGAGGCGAAGAAACGCAAGCGCCGCCGGGAGGATTACCGGTGCTGGGAGCGGGGCCGGGCGATGGAGCTGTGGCAGATGGACGTGATGGGCCGGGTGTTCCTGGCCGACGGGCAGGAAGTGAAGATCGTGACCGGGATCGATGACCATTCCCGGTTCCTCGTCTGCGCCAGGGCAGTGCTGCGGGCCACTGCCCGTCCGGTGTGCCAGGCGCTGGCCGAAGCGCTGGCCCGGCACGGGATCCCGGATCAGATCCTCACCGACAATGGCAAGGTTTTTACTGCGCGCTTCGGGCAGGGCCCGGGCCCGGTGATGTTCGACCGCATCTGTGCTGATAACGGGATCCGCCACATTCTCACCGCGCCGTACTCGCCGACCACGACCGGGAAGATCGAGCGGGTGCACAAGACGATGCGGGCGGAGTTCTTCACCCCCAAAGACCGGCTGTCCGCCACCCTGGGCGAGTTGCAGGATGCGCTGGACGCCTGGGTGGCGGAGTACAACACCGCGCGGCCGCACCAGTCCTGCGGAGGCCGGCCGCCGGCTGAGCGGTTCGCCCTGGCCGACCGGTCCCTGGCCGCGGACACAGCCACAGCCGCGGAGCCCCCGCCCTCACCGGCCCACCCGGCTGGCAAGCGCCCGGCGGGAGTGTCGCGGTGGGTGGACGCGGCTGGGAAGATCTCCCTGGGCGGATTTTCCTACCACGCCGGCGCGACCTACGCCGGCGAGCCGGTCGAGGTCGTGGTGGCCAGCGGCCTGGTGGACATCCTGCACGCCGGGGTCGTGGTCGCCACGCACGCCCAGCGGCTGCGTGAGGACCAGGCCGACCGCGCCCCGCGGGCCCGGGTGGCCCGCAGGAAACGCGACGCCACCGCCGGGCTGAGCGTGACCCGCCTCGCCAACCACGATGGAACGGTCACCTTCGCCGGGACGACCTACCGGGCCGGGCGGATGTGGGCCCGGGCCTTCATCGACGTCACCATCGTCGCGGGGTCGGTCCAGCTGTCAAAGGACGGCCAGGTCCTGCGGATCCACCCGATCCGCCACGACCGGGGCCGCGAGCTCGGCGCCTTCGCCAACCCCAAAGGCCGCGCCCGCCGCAAGAACTCCGCCATCGGCTATGTCGCCCACCTACCCGAACCCGAACGTCGCCCAGCTACCGGAACTTGACAATAGGGCCCCACCAGTGTGCAGCTGACGTAGATCGTTTATCTCCGGGGTCGGCGGCAACCTGCCGCAGATGTGCGTGAGTTTCTGAGTGATTTCCTGCCTGCGCACATGATCCCGGCCACCGTCGTGTGGCTGGCTGCGTTCCCACTGTCACCCAATGGCAAGATCGACAGGCTGAAATTGCCGGACCCAATGGGCTGAGCCCCTTTGGGTCATCGTGTGCGGAGGTCTTCTCCCCGCACTGACTTTTTCATCCTGTGGTCTCGCGGGTTTGGAGGACGTGGATGGCTTTGGCGAGCTGCCCGGCGCGCCAGGGGCAGCAGCGGAGCTTGCGCAGGTGCGCCAGGTTTTGAGCTGGGCGTTCGCGCGCTCGCCGGGAGCGCGCAGCCGGGCATGGGCACGGTTGGCCTGTTTCTGGGAGGCGGGCTTGTTCCGGCCGCGATAGGGCGTGTGCACCGGCTCGCCGGCGCCGTGGTAGCCCTTGTCCGCCAGGGTGATTAACCCGGCGGCGGCCAGTTCCCGCACGATGCCCCAGATCCGGGCGGCGGTCAGGTCATGAACGGCGCCGGGCAGCGGGCCAGATACCCACAGGATCTCGCCGTCTGGGCTGGCGATGACCTGCAGGTTCATGCCGTGGCGGCGGTGCTTGCCGGAGTAGAACGGCCGGTCGGCGGCCAGCCGGTCCACCGCAATGAGGGTGCCGTCCAGCACCACATAGGCGTGCTTGTGCGCGGCCTGCAGCGCGCCGCGCAGCTTCGGCGCCCGGGCCGCCAGCAGGGCCACCGTCTCGTTCACATACCGCCAGGCTGTGGCCGTGCCGATCCCGAACCCGGCCGCCAGCTCCGCGAACGTCTCGCCCTTGCGCAGGTGCGCCAGCACCAGCAGTGCCTGCTGGCCCGGGTTGCACTTGCGCCAGCACGAGCCGATCTGCCTGCGGTGACGGCGGATCACCCCCGCGACATAGGCGAGGTTGAACGCGACAACGGCAGCACGGCACGGTAGAACAGCATCGAAGCCCCTGGGCGGATGAGGGATTGTGGTGATCGCTTCATCTACCAGGGGCTTCGCCGTACCCGAAGCCGACACGCCCACCCTGATCAGCCCTCTTCCGACACCCTCCCAAGATCAGGATGAAAAAGGCTCACTGACACTTCTGGTTCGCCACTTCGCGGGGCGCGCGATCTCCCTACCCCAGTGAGGCGTCAGCACCAGGGCTCATTACTGTGGAGGAAAGCGGACCCGCATAAGTCGTTTATCACAGGTTTTCACTCAACCTGGGACTGCTGTCGCCCGATGCTCAACGACAACTTGGCCCGTTGTGCTCATTTCCTCAACTCGCGCCTGCCGCCGGATTCAGTCCTCGCTGAGCGCAGCGAGAACTTTGTGCAAGTCAGCAGTGAATGCCGGCAATTGGCTGATGGCTGTGGTGTGGAGTACGTCAAGGTCGATGGACCAGTAGCCGTGAACTATTCGGTTCCTCAGCCGGGCGGGCTGCTGCCAGGGAATGTCCGGGAACCGCTGCTTGATCTCGGCGGACAATTGGCCTGCGGCTTCACCCAGTACGGTGAAATTCCACAGCAGTGCGTCCCGGCGCTGGCGGTCAACCTCAAGCTGGCTAACGCTCATCCCAGTCGCGAGCTGCTGGGCTTGCTCGGCAGCGTCGATCATCTCGGTGAGCAGAAGGACATCACGCTGCATAGACGAGCCGAGCCTCAGCTAGGACTGATGGCTGGAGGAGTGGATGCAGCGATCGCAGCGAGATGAGATCGACCTCGCGGCCAAACAAGTCGCTGAGCTCGTCGGCGAGCTGTTCGATCTCCCAGCCGAGCTTGCTCCCAGGACGGAGTGTGTAGAGGACGTCGATGTCGCTGTCGGCCCGGGCAGTCCCGCGGGCCTGGGAGCCGAAGACCTCGAGTTTTGCGATCCCGTACCGGTCGCAGATGTTGCCCAGGCGCTGTTCGTTGACCTCGGTCCCCGCTATCTGCATGATCCAAGGCTAAACCCGGAGCCCGTCTCACTGCCCGCAGACGCGTCGAGGCTCAGCCCATGCCGGATCCTGTCGGCCTGGGTGCCTGAGTTGGCTCACGATCCTGACTCGCAGCGGATGCAGCGCTCACCTGGGGGTTCTCAGCCTGCAGTGAGTAAATCTGCGCACTAACCCAGAGGCCAGAAGTGGGTGTGGCACCAGCATGTCCCCCGCAGTCCCGGAAGCAGATCGTCCGGGATCAGCGTTATCTTGCAGGGCATGACAGCAACCAACGATCCGGACGGCCCGGCGCCCGCTTCCCCCGATGACCTGACGGAAGCGCAGTTCGGGCCGCACCGGTTCTATGCCGGTGAAGGCGGCGGCAGCGAGCAGTTCCGGGGGGCTAGGTTCGAGGTCGCGGACCTGCGTGGCGCCCGGTTCACCGACTGTGACATGACCGGCGTCACGATCCGGGACTGCTGGCTGGTGAACGTGAGCATCTCCGGGCACCTCCGCAATGTCACGGTCAACGGCGTTGACGTGACCGATTTCGTCAGCGCCGAGCTGGACCGGCGGCACCCCGAGCGCGTGCAATTCCGCGATGGCGAGACGGCCGGTGACGTCCGCGCGATCTGGGACACCATCGAGCGGCTGTGGGCGCAGGCAACTGAGCGGGCCGGGCGGCTGCCTGCAGCAGCGGTGGATCAGCAGGTCAACGAGGAGTGGTCATTCGCGCAAACCCTGCGTCATCTGGTTTGGATCACCGATGCTTGGGCCAACCGGACGGTGCTGGATGAGCCGATGCCCTACCACCCGCTCGGCCTGCCGCAGAGCTGGTATCCGGCGGCGGACGCCGCGGCGCTGGGCATCAACCTGACCGCGCAGCCCAGCTACGACGAGGTCCTGGCCGCCCGCGCCGACCGGATGGCCGTGATGCGGCGCATCGTGGCCGGCCTGACCGACGCCGACCTGAGACGGCTATGCCAGCTCTCGCCTGCTCCCGGTTACCCGGACGAGGAGCGGTCAGTGATCGACTGCCTGGCCGTGGTGATGGACGAGGAGATCGAGCACTACCGGTTCGCGGTCCGCGACCTGGCCGCGCTGGAAGCCAGCTAGACGATCAACCGCCAGCTGGAAGCCAAGGCCAGGCCGACCGGGAAGTTCGCCCACACCACCGGCCGCTCCTGCACCCATTGCCCGGCTTGCATAACGCCCTCGACCGCATCCACACCCGTTCAGGTGTGCACTAATTGAGCCAAGTCGGGTCTCACTGCCCGCAGACGCGTCGAGGCTCAGCCCATGCCGGATCCTGTCGGCCTGGGTTGAACGGTGCTGACTTGGCTCATAACCCAGAGGTCGCGGGGAATCAAATCCCGCCCCCGCTACCAAGGCCAGGGCCCCTTCCGATCATGGAAGGGGCTTGTGCTTGCCTGTTGTAAACGGATTTCAAGACGAGTTCGTGCTCCTGCCGCCCGACCAGGCTTGCCCGTACTTCGGCCGATGGTTCATAGGCCGATGCGGTGATCGCCGACCTTGGTTTGACTTCCTGCCGTGGTTTGGTCAAACTTTTGACTATGACGACCCTGCCTCTGGGGGAAGTGAAGTCCCACCTGTCTGAACTCGTCGGCCGCGTACACGACCACCACGAGCGAGTGACTGTCACCGTCCACGGCCGCCCCTCCGCCGTGCTGGTTGCCATAGAGGACCTGGAGCGGCTAGAAGCGACTCTGGCCATCATGCGAGACGTCGGCACAATGCGCAGGCTGGCGGAATCTGATGCCGAGCTCGCCCGCGGCGAGGAGGTATCAGCGGCGGAACTCGCCGAAACGATCCGCCATCGCATGGCACACGAGTGAACGAAAGTACACAAGAGCCGTACACCCTCAGGGCAACTCCGACGGTGCGACGAGCACTTGCTGAAAAGCTGCCCGAAGCCGTCGCGGCTGCCGCGTACGACTTCATCGCCGGGCCACTGCTAGAGCAACCGCATCGCATCGGCAAGCGGCTACTTCCGCCGCTCGATGACAGGTTCAGCGCGCGACGCGGAACCTACCGCGTGATCTACCGGGTAGATGACAAGGCTCGTGTTGTCACCGTCGTAGACATTGGCCACCGGCGCGACGTCTATCAAGCCTGAGAAATTCCCACGACGCCCGTTGTCGAATTACCCATAGGGAGAGATCGAGGCGGCGGCGCAAGCGCCGCCGCTGGCGGCGTGGAATGTGCAGCGCGTCAGGTTTGCTCCGAGGGTGGCGCCATCGGCGCGGTTAGTTCGAGCTGGATGCCATCTGGATCTTCGAACGGGAGCACATCGATACCGAATGACGCCAGGGTGGTGATCTCTCCATGTGGGACACCCTGCTCGCTGAACAGCCGGATCGCCTGCTCCAAGTCACCGTGGCTGGCCACGCTGAGGCTGAGATGGTCAAGCCCCACCCGGTCAGGATCGAAATGGTCACCCGATTGCGCGACCGGCCGCAGGCCCATCAGCAAATTGCCGCGGGCCATCACCACGCCCCCGAACAAGATCTTGAACGCCTCGGCTGCTGACGGATCGTCTGGCGGCGGCGATTCCACCACCACCTCAAAGCCGAGCAAGCCTGTGTAGAACTGGCGACTGCGCTCCAAGTCGGTCACTGTGAGCCGCAAGTGATGGATCTCACCCGTGGGAACCTGTCCGGGCATTGCGTCCTCCCCCGTTGCGCAGCGCCAGCGCTGCGCGCGTTAGGCCTCCCTGACAGCATCCCAGCCAGTGCGGCTAGGACCAACCCGCATCCAGCGCCACCACGGCGTAGCCGGTACCACGCAACTTTCAGGCCGCACGGCCTACCCGAACGCGGGGCCTACCGCTTGAACCAGCGAGTCGTCGCGTCCGTCTGCCTGCCTCGACAGCTGGGCGGCCGCACCGTCATGCTGAGTCCCTGCGGCGTGGGTGGGGAGCGCCTCGCTGTCTACGGCCCGGGCGTCCTCGTGGCCGTGGCTGATCGCAGCGATCCGACCGTCGTCGTGTGGAGGACCCTCAGGGAAGTTCTACCCGGCTACTGGATGACTGCATTCCCCCACGAGATCGACGCTGGCTGGACCATCTGATCAGAAGCACACTCGATTCGGCAGGACAGGAGACCGGAGAGTCAAGCCGGGCGTGCGGCGGCGACACGGACCTGCCGGGCTGGATCACTGCCGTGCTGAACAGGGCCCGATGCGCTGGAACGCGTGCGCTAGTGATGCTGCGGCAGATCCGGCGGCAGTTACGGCCGGGCGAGAAAGAGCACTTGCCCGGCCTGGATGGCGTGGGACTGGTCGAGCAGAGCGGACAATGCGCTGGTGATCGCAGCGGTGAAGCTGCGATCTTGAGGGAAAGTCTTCGTCGAGACGAGGATCAGTCCGGCGTGAGTCTGGCTGGCGGCCCGGTAGCGGGCGTCCAGGGGCATGAAGTCCTTAATATTTGCTGTCACCAGGACGCGGTCAGCCGCGGTGGCGTGGGCCAGGATCTGGTCGTCAGCTAAACCGGTCAGTGCCGGATCTTCCACGACGGCGACGATGTCGTGGCCCTTATCGCGCAATTGCCCGGCGATGGCGCCGGAGAACATCTCGTCCAGCAGCAGTCGGCTCACAACGTTCACCCGGCGAGCAGTCGGCGTTCACGCCGCCAGGCTTGTTGGGCCGCCTCGTCGGCCGCGTCGGCGGCGACGATCTCGGCATCTATTTCGTCAGGATAGGACGCCCAGTACCGGATAGCGATGCGCAACGAGCGAGCAGGCATCCCGGTGTTCTCGGCTATCAGGTCGAGCAGTGCATCCTCCGGCAGGCCGGGCTCTGACGCGCGGGCTGACTTGACCGCCCGTACGGCCTCCCACACGTCTGGGCCGCCGATCAGTCCTGCCCGGCGTCCCGTAGATCCAGGTCGGAACATGATGCCAGGATGCTCGGCCATGCGCAGCGCTTCGTCTACGAGCCGGTTGGCCGCTGATGACAAAGACATGCCAGAGTTGGCGGCAGCGAACGACGACAACCGGTCGGCTACCTCCGGATCGAACCGGACTGGCGTGGCGGCACGCTTACTCATGACTACATTGTAGTCGTATGATAGTGCTCGGTCGAAGGCGGCCGGTGAGTGTCGGGCCGATCAGATGCTGTGCCGCAGCCGGAGCTCGGCGGGGAAGGGCCGCAGATATGTCTGGCCCGCCAGCCACGGGAGCGTGCCGCTGCTGGTGTGATGGTCTAGCAGCGCAACCGGCACGCTCAGCGGCGCTTGGCCCCTCCGGTAGGCCTCGATCCGCTTCAGCAGATCGTCTCGCTGGCCCCGGCCGAGGGTGCTGCCCACCTGGCTGAACGCATGCAGCAGCACGTTGGTGTGCCGGCCCCGGGTGGCTTTCCCTGCCATCGCGGCGTGGAACAGGCTTTGGTAGCGGGCCGCGGTCTGCGGCCGTCCAGCCGAGCCGACGCGGGCCACGACCCGGCCGGCGAGCAGGCCACGGTGCGGGTCATGGGCCAGCAGTTGCAGCTTGTGCCGGGCGTGGAAGCCGATCAGATCGCGCGGCTGCCAGGGTCCGGACAGCAAAGCCCGGAGCCGGGCGCTGGCGAACACCCGCTCGGCAAACGCTTCGCGCAGCCCGGCGTCGTGCAGTCGTCCGTCCTCCTCGGCCGCCAGCTGGGGAAAGGCGGCGGTCAGCCGCCCGGCGAAGACGCCGCGTCCCCGGTGGTCGGCGGGCTGCACGGCATCACCGCCCCCATACCGGGCGACGCCGTGCAGCCCGCACGAGGGCGACCTGGACTTGACGACGTAGCCGTCCAGGCCTCCCGCCAGTGGCAGGCCATCAATCGCGGCGGTGTGGTCGGCGGTGCCGGCGCGGTTGATGAGGTGGCCTGCGGTGGTCAGCCGCAGCGTCTCCCGGGGGCTGCCGAGTCCGATGGCCAGCTCCGGGCAGAACGGCACGTACTCAACGTGAGGACCGAGTTCGTCGGTGAGGAACCGGGATCGGCTGTGCCCGCCATTGAACCGGACCGGCTCACCGAGCAGGCAACTGGACACTCCGATGCGAGGCCGCACCGGACCAGCGCCGTCCTGCCGGTGCGCAGCGGTGAAGGTCATCAGCTGCTTATTCCTTTGCCCAGAATGGCTGCCCTCGGGATTTCGCCTGGCGAGGCAGCTAGATGCGGAGCAGGGTCCTGGCGGTGCCCAGCTTCAGGCCAGCGGTGAACAGCTTGCTGCCCAGCGAGGCATTGAGCGCCTTGGCCGCGACCGAGGTGAGCTTGAGCACGATGCCGCTGGCCGTGATGGTGTTCTTGCCGCCGCTGAGCCTGGCGTGCGACAGGTCGAGGCGGAACAGCGGCACCCGGGCCTTGGGGTTGCCATTCACGATCCCGGTCAGGTCGGCGTGAGTGAGATTAATGGTGAACCGGCTGACTGTGATGCTCCTGCCGTTCTTCACGTTGACGAACAGGATCCCGCCCGTGTGGTTGACCTTGCCGCCGAGCGGGCTGGCCGTGACGCGGCCGCCAGTCACCGGGAAGGTGAATTCTGCCACGGGGCCGCCCCGGCTGGCCCGCACCGTTTGGGTGCCCGGCCAGGTAGCGAGCGGCACGATGCCGTTCTTCAGCAGCGCCGGGGCGATGCCGGGCGCGGTGGTGACCGCGGTGGCCCCACCCCGCACCTGCGCCCCGGCCGCCCGAATCGCGGTCGGCCGCGCCGTGGCCGCCGAGGCCGCGGTGCCTGCTGAACCGGCTAGCAGTCCGGTGACCGCCGTGGCAGCGGCCAGATACGCCAGTTTTCGCATGGTCCTGGTCCTCTCCCCTCAACCCCCGGGCCGGATGCCCGCTGTCTAGGCTTTGTCGAAGGTTGGTTGAGGAAGACCGTACGCCAGCGCCCTCACCCTGTCAAACTTCTGTCTAGACATTGTAGAATGTGATCATGACCACCGCCCCGGACCGCCCGCTGCTGCGTATCGGCGAGCTGAGCCGGCGCGTAGGCGTCAGCACCCATCTGCTGCGGGCCTGGGAGAGCCGCTACGGCCTGCTGCGGCCGACGCGGTCCTCAGGTGGGTTCCGGTTGTATTCCACGGCCGACGAGCGGCGGATTCGCCAGATGCAGGCCTATCTCGCGGACGGCCTGTCCGCGGCGCAGGCCGCGCGCGCGACCCTCAGCACGCCCGATGCCGCTTCCGGCGAGGTAGCCAGCCCACTTACTGTCGGCCAGCCAGCCGGCCCACTCACGACCGGCGCGTTCCAGCAGGCGCTGGATGCGTTCGACGAACCGGCGGCGCAGGCCGTCCTGGACCGGTTGCTGGCCGAGCGTTCCATCCCGGCCGTGCTTCGCGACGTAGTGCTGCCCTACCTGCTCGATCTGGGTGACCGGTGGCAGCGCGGGACGGCTAGCGTCGCGATGGAGCACTTCGCGAGCAATGTCATCCGCGGCCGGCTCGCGGGCCTGGCCCGGGGCTGGGGCAGCGGGCACGGACCGCTGGCCCTGCTTGCCTGCCCCCCGGGCGAGCTGCACGACTTGGCCCTCCTGATGTTCGGCATTGTGCTGCACGGCAACGGATGGCGAATCGGCTACCTGGGCGCCAACACCCCCATGGCCGAGCTAGCCGGGGCCGCGGAACTCGGCCGCCCGGACTTGATCGTGGTGTCGGCCACCCAGCAAGCGGTGCTCGAACCGCTCGAGGCCGATCTGGCCGCGCTCGCCCGGCGCGGGCCGCTCGCCCTGGCCGGACCGGCCGCCTCGGCACAGATCGCGGCGGCTACAGGCGCCCGTCTGATGACGGCCGACCCGGTCACCGAGGCTGACCGGACCGCCTGGCCGCGCTGACCGGCCGAGGTTCGCGAGAACAATGGCGAGGGAGTGGGCTTGCTTGTCGGTGCGGCGGCGCAGGATGACGCTTGGCGCCAGAACGGGCCTGGTCGTACGCGATCGAGCCTTCCAGCGGTGACCAGAGGTGGCAGGAGCGTAGACCCGCTGATCAGTGCGGTTCTTCCCTCCCCGGGGACCGATCTGCGTCCGCCGATCCCCATGGCGGGGCAGAAATCCGGATCCGCCAGTCCACCGCCACACACCCCGTCTCATCTGCCAGCACCGGATTAAGGTCCAGCTCCGCAATCTCGGGGTGCCCATCCACCAGCTCACTGATCCGCACCACAACATCCGCCACCGCCCCCAAATCCACCGCCGCCTGCCCCCGCACCCCGCGAAACACTGCCGCCTCCCGTAGCGACGAAAGCATGCCCCGGGCCTGCGCCTCGTCCACCGGCGCCACCGCCAGCTGCACATCCCTCAGCGTTTCCACCAGCACCCCACCCAGCCCCGCCAGCACCATCGCCCCGAACTCCGCGTCCTGAACCCCGCCCACAACGACTTCGATCCCCTCGTGCTGGTGCTGCACCAGCACCGCAGCCTCATGCGCCAGCCCGAACATCTCCCGCGCCGCCGCCACCACATCCGCCTCCGACATGAGGTTCAGCCGCACACCTCCCGCGTCGCTCTTATGGATGAGTTCCGGGTGGTCAACCTTGACTACGGCCGGGTACCCAAGCCGTTCAGCCGCCACCGCCGCCGTGTCCGCGCTACAGCAGCGCACCGTCTGAATCACCGGGATCCCGGCATCAGCCAGCAGCGACTGCGCGGTTTCCGAGTCCAGCAGCCCGCTCCCGCCGTGGTCCATCCCGCGCAGTGCGGCCGCGAGCCGGGGCGTCCGGCTGGCGCGTGCCGGGCGTTCAGCCGCGCGCCGGTCCCCGGACGCGCCGGCCCCTGCTGTCATCCCCTGCCCGGCTCGCACCGCGACGCCAACTGCCTCAGCCGTGCGCCCCGGCCAGGCGAAGACCGGGATATCAACATCACGAAGCACCCCGGCGTACTCCTCAGCAGAACGGGGCGCGACCCAGCACACGTACACCGGCACCGGCACCGAATCCCCGCGCAGCCGCAGCACCGCGTCCCGCACCACGCCTGCTACCTCGGCCGAGGCCGACTGCTGCAGCAGCACCGGCACCACCACGTCAACCTCGCCCGACCGGGCCAGCATCTCGATGGCACCCGGGTACACCGTACTGAACAGGTGCCAGGCCGGGGTCATGTCAACCGGGTTCCGCGCGCTGGCGTAGCCGGGCATGATGGCCCGCAGCCGGTCCTGCAGCGGCTGGCTCAGCTCCGGGAGCACCAGGCCCTGGTCGGCCAGCAGGTCGGTGAGCTCCACGCCGGTGCCACCGGAGTTGGTGACCACCGCGACCCGCGGCCCGCGCGGCGCCGGCTGGCCGGACAGAGCCCGGGCCGCGTCCAGGGCCTGCAGACCGGTGCGCACCCGGACTACGCCGGCCTGGCGCAGTGCCGCGTCGCGGGCTGCGTCGTCGGTGGCCGGCGCGGCGGTGTGCGACAGGGCGGCTCGCTGCCCGGCGCTGGTCCGGCCGCCCAGCACCGCGATGACCGGCTTGTGCGAGGTGGTCAGGCAGGCTTCGGTGAAGAACTCACGGGCCTGGGTGATCGACTCCAGCAGCAGGCAGATCACCGTGGTATCCGGGTCGTCGCGCAGGTAAGACAGCAGTTCCGCGTCGCTGATGTCCGCCTTGTTACCCGCCGCGAGCACCTTGGCCACCCTGAGACCCTCGTCCAGGCCAAGCGCGTGCACTGCCATGCCGTACGACCCGGACTGGGTGACCACGGTGACGCCACCCCCGCTGCGGGGCAGGCCGGCCGCGATCGAGGCGTTCAGCGGCAGCCGGGAGTTCTGCACCCCGAAGCAGTTCGGCCCGACCAGCCGCACGCCGCCGGCCCGGGCCGCGGTCACCGCCTCGGCCTGTAGTTTCGCGCCCTCATCCCCGGCTTCCGCGAAGCCCGCGCTGAGCACCACCGCGGCGGCCACGCCCTTGCCCGCGGCGGCCCGGACAATGCCAGGGACCGTGGCCGCGGGGGTGGTGACCACGGCCAGGTCCACCGGGCCAGGGATGTCATCGAGGCTGGTGTAGGCGGCCTGCCCGCCTACCTGGGCGGACTGGCTGACCGGCAGCACGTCGCCGGGGAACGTGGCCAGGTTGTCCCACAGCAGCCGGCCCACCGAGCTGGGCTGGTCAGACGCCCCGATCAGGGCGACCCGGCGCGGCTCGAACACGGCGGCGAGGCCGCGGGGGCCAGTCAGCACGCGCGTCCCGGGCCGTGCTGGGGCGTGAACGCCCGGGCCAGTCCGGCCGCGGCGAACTCGGACTTGCGGATGCCCAGCGGGCCGGCCGATCGGACCGCGGCCAGTTCGGCGGTGGACGGTGGCGCGACCGGCCGCAGGTCGGCCGCCACCTGCAGGCCGAAGCCGGTGGTCGCGCGGACCTGGGCTACGGTCACGCCCGGCGCGCCGCGCAGCGCCCAGGTCATCTCGCCGGCCAGATAGGTCGTTTCCGGCAGGTGGATGTTCAGCTGGCTGTTGGGCCCGGGCTCGGCGCGGGACTGGGGGAGCGCCCTGAGCCGGGCCGCGGTAACCGCCGAGTCGGCCGCGCAGATGCACTTGTCCCTGGCGGTCACGCCCGCCCCCAGGTACCCGTTGACCAGCCGGTCACGGTCGCTGTCGCTGCGGTAGCACGCGCAGACGTGACTGCCCGGCAGCAAGCCGATGTCGTCGATACCGCTTGGCACGGGTCCGGCCATCCCCCACCGCCCTGTGTGATCTGCGCCCCGACCGCGTTAGCCGGATAGTACGTCGGTCACCGAAGGTGTGGCTCGTCCTGGCGGGGTGAAGATCCGCGATGCTCTGCTTCCGGGGGATTGGCCGACCGGCGAGCCCGCATAGTGCGGCTCGTACGACGCCGGCGCCACCTCGCCCGAGGTCCGGCCGCGCCACTGCCGCTCGAACTCGGTGCGGTCCCGCTGCGGGCTGTACCGTTCGAGGAACGCGCGGTCCGCGGCGATGCCCTCGATGATCACTTCTCCGGTCCCGGCGAAGACCGGGCGGCGCTCTGCCGGGTAGCTGTCCTGACCTCCGGGCGGCCTGACATCCGGCGGCCTGTGCCGTCGGATGGGTGAGCGGACGTGAAGGGGAACTGACGATGAAAGCCATCCGCACCCACGAACCAGCCGTGAGCGGGCTGGTCTTCGAAGAGGTGCCCGAGGTCAAGCCCATGTTCGGCGACGTGCTGGTCAAGGTGGCCGCATGTGGCATCACGCACAACGAGCTGGACTGGCCGATCTGGACCTGCCGGGCCGGCCATCCGCGGACTTCGGTCATCCCGGGCCACGAGGTGTCCGGGGTGGTCGCCGCGGTGGGCTTCGGGACCGCCTGGTTCGAGGTCGGCGACGAGGTGTTCGGGCTGGCCGACCAGCTCCGGGACGGCGCCGCCGCCGAGTACGTCGCCGTCGAAGCCCGCAACGTGGCCCGGAAGCCGCGGACCGTGGACCACGTGCACGCCGCGGCGGTGCCGCGGGCGGGGCTGACCGCCTGGCAGGGCCTGTTCGACCACGGAAAGCTGGCCACGGGGCAGACGGTGGTCATTCACGGCGCGGGCGGCGCGGTCGGCTCGATGGCGGTCCAGCTGGCCCGCTGGGCCGGTGCCGAGGTGATCGGGACCGGGCGCGGCCACTCCCGGGAGCTGGTCATGGAGCTGGGCGCCGACCGCTTCGTCGCGCTGGACAGGGAGGGCCTGGATGACACGGGCGGCCGGGCTGACCTGGTGTTCGACACGATCGGCGGCGATGTGCTGGCCCGCTCACCCGCCCTGCTCCGGCGCAGCGGGACGCTGGTCACGGTGAAGGCGGACTCGCGGCGGCCGGACGGCCGGGATGACATCAGGACGGTCGTCTTCATCCAGGAGTCCAGCCGCGCTCAGCTGACCGAGCTCGCCCGCCTGGTTGACGAGGGACATCTGCACCCTCAGGTCGGCGCGGTGTACCCGCTCGCGCGAGCCGTCGAGGCGTACAGCGCGAAGGCGGCCGGCGGCCTGCCCGGCCGGATCGTCCTGCAGCCCTGACCCAGGGCCGCCAGAAAGCCCACCGACTTTTTATTGAACGCCAGTGCCCGGCCGGTCGCCGTCGGCCCCGCCCCAGTGGCGGCGCAGCGCCGCGGTGAACTCGGTGGCTCGCTCGTCGGGGAAGAACAGCCGTGCGCCGTCCAGCTCGATCACCTCGGTGGCGCCGGGGATGGTGTCGCGCAGCCAGTAGGCCCACTTGCGCTTGAAGAACATGTCCCCGGTGCCCCACACGATGAGCGTCGGTACATGCATCCGGGCCAGCGCGGGCTCGACGGCGAGCAGGTCGCGCGCGTGCACCGAGAGCGCCCAGCGCTGGAACTGGCGGGCGGACTGCGCGCTGCCCAGCACCGGCTCGACCCAGGCCCGCACCACGTCCTCGGGCAGCTGGCCGACGTCCTGGTAACCCGGGCCGTAGAAGCGCTTGCGGGCGCTCGTTATGTTGCGCGGGAGCCTGCGCATCAGCGGCGCGAGCAGCCGGCGCTGCCGAAGTGACCAGAGCTGGCACCACCAGGACCTGCCTGCTAGCCCGCCACCGAGGACCAGTCAGCGAACCCGGTCGGGTCGTGCCGGCCCATGCTGGCGTGCTCGAACAGGCCCCAGCCCGGCTCGCCGCCGAGGCGCGCCCGGGCCAGATGATCGGTCACGCCGAACGGTATCCGGGCCGCCACCGCGGGGTCGGTCAGGTCGTACACCGCCGACCGGGCCCAGTTCGGTCCCATCCACTGGCCGTGCGACCAGTCCGGGTCGCCGCTGTACCCGGCACCCACGTGCAGTGGTAGCGACGTGACCGTCTCCAGGTCCACGGTCAGCGGCGCGCCGGCCGGGTCGGTGAGGTGCAGCCGGGCGGATTCCGGATGCCGGGTGCCGGGCCGGTAGCTGATCTCGGCCCGCGGCCAGCCGAGCTGCTCGACGCGGCCGTCCGGGGCGATCCGCTTGGCGTCGTTCAGGGTGCGGTAGCCGTCCGGGTCCTCCTGCAGGATCACGATGACCGCGCAGGACTCGAAGCGCAGCGGGGCGTACAGCCACCAGAACCCCGGCAGCGGCTCGCTGGCCGCCCGGCCCGCTGGCTCCGGCTCGCCGACCGGGCGGATCCCCCAGGACCGGTCCCGGGCGCCCGCCCACCGGTCGGCGGTGACCGTGAACTCGCGGTCGCCGACCCGCAGCCGCCCGTCCCAGCTGCCCAGCTGGGAGAACCGGGATGCGTCCAGGATCGGCCGCCGCCCGGCCAGCAGCAGGTGCGGCTCCTCCTGCACGGCCGGGAACGCCGCCGTCCAGCGCAGATCGAACTCGATGCCGCCGTCCGGCGCCGAGCAGCTCAGCCGCAACTGGCGCAGCGGCTCCAGCACGTCGATCCGGTAGCCGCCGACCTGCTGGTCAAGGCGGCGCCCGGCCAGCGCGTCGGAGAACTGCACCGTCCACTGCCGGTCCCCGCAGCGCGCGGTGGCGTACGCGTCGATGACGCCCAGGTTCGGGTACACCCCAAGACCAGTGACCAGAAAGACCTCACCGGTCCGGTCATGAGCGTTGAAATAAGAACGGTCGTAGAAGTTGCGGTCGCTGCTGGCCACCCGGTCTATCGGCAGTGGCGTCTGGTGGATGGGGTATTCGTCGAGCGGTCCGGGCACGGGCGTCAGTCCCATCGGTAGGTGCCGGCCAGCAGCTCTTCCAGGGCCACCCGGTGCAGGACGTACTCGTCGGGATCCCCGGGCGTCTGATCCTCGCCGAAATGGATCATCCGCCGCTTGATCCGGGCCATCACGATCGCATGCCGCACCGCGGCGTAGGTGAGGTAGAAGTCCATGTCCCGCAGCTGGTAGCCGGTCAGCTCCTGGTAGCAGCGCTGCACATCGGAGCGGCGCAGGAAGCCGGGCAGCCCGGGCTGACCGAAGAACGTGGCGATGTCCTGGAAGAACCGGTGCAGGAAGATGAACCAGCTGACGTCCAGCTCGCGCGGGCCGAGCGCGGCCATCTCCCAGTCGAGCACGGCGGCCGGCTCGAAGTCCTGGTAGATGATGTTGCCGATCCGGGCGTCCCCCCAGCTCAGCACGTCCGGGCCGGGGTCGCGTGGCCAGTGCCCGGCCAGCCAGTCCAGGCTGCGCTGGATGATCGGCACCCGGATGCCGTCGCCGGACAGCGCCCAGCGGTAGTACTCGCGCTGCTGGCCGACATGCCAGCGCAGCGGATCCGCGCCGCCCGGCGGGCAGAGCGCGGGGAACGCCGACGCGGGCTCGGCGATCGCGTGCAGTCCGGCCAGCACCTGGATGCTGGCCCGCTGCAGACGGCCAAGCTGGCCGGCCGTGGCGTCCAGCAGCCAGCCGGTGAACACGTACGGCGGATTGTCCAGCGGAACCTGCCCATCGACCTGATCCATCACGAAGAACGGGCTGCCCAGCACCCGCTCGCTGGGCTCGTACCAGCGGACGGCCGGCACCGGGACGTCGCTCCGCGCGGCCACCTGGCTGATCACCGCAAACTGGGTGGCCAGGTCATACCGGGGGAACACCGGCACCGCGCTGGCCTCGGGCGCCATCCGGGCCACGAACCGGCCGTGCCGCTCCGCGCCCCCGCTCAACCAGCCGGCCTCGAACAGCACCGACGTGCTGGACAGCCCGCCGCTGCCGGAGAACCGGGGGTTGTGCACGGTCAGTCCGGCGACCGCGTCCGGCTGCCCGCCCGCCGCCTGCTCCGCTTCGCCGAGCCGGGCGGCCAGCCAGCCGGTTAACCCTTCGGCCAGCTCGCTGGCGCTGCGCTCGCTGACCGTCATTTTGATCCGCTCGTCCGGGGCCCGGCCCTCCGCTGACGCTGTCACGGCCGCCTCCTCGCTGCGGATCAGGCAGCAAACTGGAACACGTTCTACCGCAAGGTAACGAGCAGGCGACCACCGGTCAATGCCCGCCCGCCGCCCGCTCAGACCAGCACCGGCCTCAGACCAGCACCGGGCCTCAGACCAGCACCGGGCCTCAGACCAGCACCGCCCCGCCGGTGACGTCCACGACCAGGCCGGTGATCCAGGCGGCGGCGTCGGAGGCCAGGAACACCGCCGCGCCGGCCACGTCATCCGGCGTGCCGAGCCGCTTGAGCGGGTGGAACTCGGCCAGCCGGGCCTGGGTCGCGGCCGGGATCCGCTCCTGGTTGCCTGCGGTCAGGATGGTCTCCGGGGCGATGCAGTTCACCCTGACCCCGGCCGGCCCGGCCTGCGCGGCCACGTCCTGGGTCAGCATGATCACTCCCGCCTTGGCCGCGCCGTAGGCGATCGGCGCGTGCGCGTTGGCCACCCGGCCCGCTGACGAGGCCATGGTGATGATGGACCCGCGGCCGCGGGCTTTCATGCCGGGCAGGAAGCTCTTCAGGGTCAGGAACGTGGCCAGCAGGTTGGCGTCCACCGTGGCCCGCCATCCATCCTCGGGGATGTCCTCCAGCGGTGCGGGCGGGGTCAGGCTGGCCCCCGCGTTGGCGACCAGGATGTCCACCGGCCCGAGGGCGTCCTCGACCTGGCGCCGGATGGCCTCGACGTCCGCGAAGCTGGTCACGTCGCCGGTCACCCCGGCTGCCGTGCCGCCGCGGTCCTGGATGGCCGCCACTCCGCTGGCCACCGCATCCCCGTCCCGGCCGTGCACCCCGACCGCCGCGCCCGCCCGCGCGAACTGGCTGGCGATGGCCGCCCCGATGCCCCGCGAGCTGCCGGTGACCAGGGCCACCCGGCCGGTCAGTGTCGTCATCACGGTCCCCGTTCGCTGCGCTCAGCGACTGACACTGAGCGGCTGTTACGGCTACACTTACTCAAGTCAAGTAGAAAGTCAAGTTAACTTGAATAATTTCGGACCGTACGCCGGCCGGCTGGCCCCGCTGCTGCCGCAGCTGGTGCTGGCCTATCAGCGCCGCGCCGGGGACATCCCGGCCGCGCTGCGCGATGCCGGCCAGCTCGGCCAGCGCCACGTCGGCATGCTGATCATGCTGGCCATCGGCGGGCCGCTCAGCGTGTCCGAGCTGGCCCAGCGGTCCGGGATGACGGTCGCGCACGCCAGCCTGGTGGTGGGCGAGCTGGCCAAGGCCGGCCTGGTCACCCGGGAGCACGACGAGCGGGACCGGCGCCGGATCCTCGTCTCGCTGTCCGAGGCGGCCAAGCCGGCCGTGGCCGAGATGCGCCGCCGCAACGCCGAGCCGGTGATCGCGTTCCTGCGCCAGCTCGACGAGCCCCAGGCCGAGGAATTCATCGCCACGCTCAGCCTGCTGCTCACCCACCTGCGTGACTAACGCCGCCGGTCGATGGCGCTGGCCGCGTTGGCCACGATGGCGGCGAACGGCGGGATGACCAGGGCGACCGCCGACATGACGATGGCGGCCACCGTGGAATACCGGTCCACCACCGCCCAGGCCAGCACGAACAGGCCGATGCAGATCGTCATCAGCGCGAAGTAGAACCGCCGGTCCCGACGGGACGGCGGCTGCCCGGCTGGCGGCTGGCCCATGGATCAGAGCTTATGGTCGAGGGTAAAGCCGTCCGGAATGATGACGTCGTCCCTGGCCACGTCGTGCACGGATGCCTTGCCCAGGCCGTACAGGGTCTCGCTGATGCCCTGGCGCAGGATCTCCAGCACGTTGCTCACCCCGCGCTCGCCGCCGGCCGCCATGCCCCATAGGTAGGCCCGGCCGATCATCACCGCCCGCGCGCCCAGGGCCAGCGCCTTGACCACGTCGCTGCCCCGGCGGACGCCGCCGTCCAGCAGCACCTCGATCTGGTCGCCGACCGCGTCGGCGATGGCGGGCAGGCAGCGGATCGTGGCCGGGGTGGAGTCGAGGTTGTTGCCGCCGTGGTTGGACACCGAGATCGCGGTCGCCCCGGTGTCCACCGCGCGGCGCGCATCGTCCACGCGGGTGATGCCCTTGATCATGAACGGGCCGCCCCACTGCTCGCGCAGCCAGGCCAGGTCGTCCCAGGCCGGCGGGGCCGACCCCATCCACTGCCCGTAGGCGCCGAAGAAGCTCGGCACCGGCGCGCCGCGCGCGCCCAGGTTGGGCACGCCCAGGCCGGGCAGCGAGCCGCTGCGCAGCCAGCGGGCCAGGTAGCCCGGCTTGACCGCGACCTGCGGCGCGTACCGCAGCATGGCCTGCAGGTTCAGCCGCTCCGGGATCCATGGGCTGCCCCAGTCCCGGCGGGAGTCGAACACCCAGTCCAGGGTGACGATCAGCCCCTTGGCCCCGGCTGAACGGGCCCGCTCGGCCCGGGCCAGGATGTCGTCTCTGCTGCCCACCCAGTAGCTCTGGAACAGCAGCTTGCCCACCGCCTGGCCGACCTCCTCGACCGGCTTGGACGCGAACGACGACAGGCCCATCGCGGTGCCCGCAGCGGCCGCCGCCCGGGCCACCGCGACCTCGCCGTCCGGGTGCACCGCCTGCACTCCGGTGGGGGAGAGCAGCACCGGCAGGCTGACCTGCTGGCCCATGACTTCAGTGCCCAGCTCACGGGCGGCCGGCAGGTCGGCGACGTGCGGCCGGAGCCGCAATTCGCTGAACGCGGCCACGTTGTCATCCATGGTCACGCCCGCTTCGGCCCCGGCAATCAGGGCCAGGTACACCGACCTGGGCAGCCGCCGCCTGGCCCGGCGCTGCGCCTCGGCCACCGTCTCGAACCACTCTCGTGTGCTCGCCATCAGTCAACTCCGTCCCATTACCGCCCGCCGTCCGCGAATGCCCTGGCCAGGTCGCGCATGGCGTCATCCAGCAGCGTGGTCAGCTCGCCGTCGGCGTGCAGCCACTGCTCGTAGGCGGCGATGGCCACGCCCAGGCTGGCGTACGCGATGGTCTGCGGCAGCAGCGCCCAGCTGGGCTGCCCGGTGCGCCCGGCCACGAAGTCCGCGATCACCTGCCGCCACTCAACCTCGTCTTGAAGTGTGGCACTCGATGCCGTGAATGTCGGCACTGAGTGCCGTATGTGGTGATACCGGAGCCGCGCTGTCACAGGGACTGCAGGGTGATGTCGCGGAGGGTGCGGGCGGGGAGCGGGACCGGGTTGCCTTGCATGCTGCTGGACCGGGCCGCGGCTGCCGCGATGCCATCGGCCTGGCTGGGCTGGATGCCGAAGCTGGCCAGGCCGGGCACGGCGAGCAGGCGGAGCGTGTCACGGATCCAGGCCAGGCCGTCCTCGACCGGCGCGGCCGGGTCGCCGGTCAGCAGCCGGGCCGTCTCCGTGTAGCGGTCCAGTGCCGGGCCGCCGTCCGGTGCGGCGCGCAGGGCCCGCACGTTGGCCTCGACCACCGCGGGCAGCACCGCGGCGCAGGCGAAGCCGTGCGGCACGTCGGCCGTCCCGCCGATGACGCCGGCCAGGCCGTGCACGGCGCCGAGCTTGGCGTTGGCCAGCGCCAGCCCGCCGAGCAGACTGCACATCGCCATGTCGGCCCGGGCGGCCAGATTGGCACCGTCGGCGTAGGCGCCGCGCAGCCCGGCGGCGGCCCGGCGCAGTCCCTCCCGGGCCAGGCCGTCGGTCATCGGGTTGGCCCGGACCGAGACGAACGGCTCCAGGCACTGGGTGAGCGCGTCCAGGCCGCTGGCCGCGGTGACCGGCGCCGGGCAGGACACGGTCAGCTCCGGATCGACCAGCGCGACCCGCGGGATCATCAGCGGGCTGCGCAGGCTGGCCTTGATCCGGTGCGCCGGGGCGGCCAGCACCGCGTTGGCGGTCACCTCCGCGCCGGTGCCCGCGGTGGTCGGCACCGCGACGCAGGGCACCGCCGGCTGGGTGATCGGCTGGCCCGCCCCGACCACTTCCAGGTAGTCCAGCGGATCGCCGCCGTTGCCCAGCAACATGGCCACGGCTTTCGCGGTGTCGATCACGCTGCCGCCGCCGATAGCGGCGATCACGTCGGCGCCGTGCTGCCGCGCCGCCTCGGTAGCGGCCCGGGCCAGGTCAACCGTGGGTTCACCGGCCACCGGAAACAGCGCTGTGGGCAGCGGCAGCTGGCCGGTAATGGCGTTATGCCGGAAAGGGTTGGTGCCGGTGCAGACCAGCACTCTGCTGCCCAGGCCGGCCAGTACGGCGGGCAGGTCCGAAGCCCGGCCCGGGCCGGCCAGGATGCGGCCCGCGGTAGCGAACTCGAACCTCACTCTGCCCATCCTGCCGCAGTGGAGGACGATAGTGGCGTGCAGGTAACCTCTGCCCCGGCCCAGCCGCCGGTGCTGGCTGGCTGGCGGGCCATTATGTTCGCCCCGCTTGGGGACGGCCAGCGCCGCCGCCGCGGGAGCGACGGGGTGCGGCTCGTGCTGGCCATTCTCGGCCTGATCGGCTGTCTGCTGATCATCCGGTACGACTCGCGCATCGACCGGGCCATCGCCGAGGTCATCCACCCGCCGCCGCGCAGCATCACCTGGCTGGTCACGGTGGTCTACCAGGTCGGGTCGTACGGCGTCGCGGCCGCCCTGGTCCTGCTGGCCCTGATCGCGCGGCGCTGGGTGCTGGCCCGGGACATCGCGCTGAGCGTGGTCGCCGCGGTCGTGACGAGCCTGATCCTCATTGCGGTGCTCGGCAGTCACGGCGGGCGGCCCAGCGGGATCACGATCGACAGCTACGACCTGAGTTTCCCGGTCATGCAGATCGCCGTGTTCATGGCGGTGGCCACGGCTTCGCTGCCTTACCTGGCGCGCAACCTGCAGCGGGGCATCGAAGTCTTCATCGGGCTGGTCACGCTGGCCGGGGCGGTCGGCGGGGAGGGCTTGCCGCTCAACGTGCTGGGCAGCATGGCCATCGGCTGGGCGGCCGCGCTGCTCATCCGGCTCATCTTCGGCTCGCCGCTCGGCCTGCCCTCGGCCGCGGACGTGCAGCGGCTGCTCATGGATCTCGGGATCAGTGCGGACGACGTGCAGCCGCTGCCCCGGCAGGCCTGGGGGGTGGCGCAATACCAGGCCATCGAGACGGGACCGGCCGATGCCCCCGGCCAGCGGCTGGCCATCTCGGTCTACGGCCGGGACGCGGCCGACGCCAAGCTGCTGGCCAAGGTGGGCCGGTTCCTGTTCTACCGGGACTCCGGGGCCGACCTCACGCTGACCCGGCTGCAGCAGGTCGAGCATGAGGGGTTTCTCACCATGCGAGCCTGGCCAGGCCGGGGTGGCCGTGACGGACATCGCCGGGGCCGGCACCGCTGGACCGTCCGACGACGCGCTGCTGGTCAGCCGCCTGCCAGCCGGCGCCCCGCTGTCCGCGACGGATGCTGACGACATCAGCGACGCCGCGCTGGACGACGTTTACTGCCAGATGCTGGGCCTGCGCCGGGCCCGGATCGCGCACGGCGCGATCAGTGGCGACGTGATCCTGGTCAACCGGGCCGCCCAGGCCGCCGTGCTGACCGACTTCCGCAACTCCACCTCGAACGCCACCCGGTACCAGCTCGATCGGGACATGGCCGGGGCCATCGCGGCCACCGCCGCCGCGGCCGGCGCCGAGCGGGCCGGCGACAGCGCGGCACGCTGCCTGGACCCGGAGGTGCTGGGCGGGGCTCTGCAGCACCTGCACAAGGCCGGGCTGGACCCCGCGCTCGGCCGGAGCCTGCGCGGCCAGAAAGGGCTGCTGGACCAGGTCCGGCAGCGGGCGGCCCAGGCCGCGTCGATCGACGTGCCCAAGCTGGTCGAGCCGCGCCGGGTGAGCTGGCCGACGCTGATCATGGTGGTCGGCACGCTCATCGGCGGCTGGGCCCTGATCGGTGTGCTCATCGACGTGGCCAGTTCGTTCGACACCGTGATCGGGGCCAACTGGCTCTGGGTCGCGCTGGCCTTCGTGCTGGCCCAGCTGGCCTTCGTGGCCTCGGCGCTGGAAGCGATCGGCAGCGTGGCCGGCGTGCTGCCGTTCGGCCGGGTGGTCGCGGTCGAGGTGGCCAACTCATTCAGCGCGCTGGCCGGCGGGACCGCGGCCGTGTTCGCCACCCGGGTGCGGTTCTTCCAGCGCCAGGGCTACGACCCGTCGGTCGCGCTCAGCTCGGGCGCCATCATGACCTCGTCCAGCTGGATCGCCAAGATCATCCTGTTCGTGGTCGCGCTGCCGTTCGCCTGGGGATCCCTCGACCTCGAGGTCACGCCCCAGTCCGGGGACGATTCCGCGCTGGTGTGGATCATCCTGGCCGTGGTGGTGCTGGTCGGCCTGGTAGCGGGCCTGGCCCTGGCGGTGCCCCGGCTGCGCCGCCGGGCCGCGGAGGCACTGCGTCCCAAGGTCCGGGACATCTGGGGCAATCTGCGCCAGGTAGCCAGCCAGCCGCGGAAGCTGGTGCTGCTGGTGAGCGGGTCGTTCCTGCAGGAGCTGCTGGTGGCGATGGCGCTGTCGGTCTCGCTGCGCGCCTTCGATGACCACCTCCGGCTGCCTATCCTGATCGTGGTCATCTCGCTGGCCGCCACCATCGGCGGCGTGTCACCCACGCCCGGTGGCATGGGCGTGGTGGAGGCCGGCCTGATCCTCGGCCTCACCGCGGCCGGCGTCTCCGAGGCCGACGCCACCGCCGCAGTGTTCATCCAGCGGCTGTTCACCTCGTACCTGCCGCCCATCTGGGGCTGGGCCACGCTGGTCTGGATGCGCAAGCGGGAGTACTTGTAACTGCGTGCTCAGCCGGACTCGGACTGCTGGGTCTGCTCCAGCACGATCCGGGCCAGTTCGACGCGCGAGCCGATGTTCAGCTTGCGGAACACCTGGCGCAGGTGGAACGCGATCGTGTGGGCGCTTACGTACATCCGGTCCGCGACCTGCCGGTTGTTCAGCCCCTGGGCGACGAGCTCGGATGCGGTGCGCTCGGTCTCGGTGAGGCTTTCCCAGCCGGCCGTGGGCCGCTGCGCCGCCGAGGCCCAGTGCCGCCGCCGCACCCCGAGCCGGCGCAGCCGGCGCCGTATCCGGGCCATGTCGGCCGCCGCCCCGGTCTGCCCGTAGCCGTCCAGCGCCTCGTTCATGTAGTGCACGGCGCGGGACGCGTTCCCCTGCCGGGCCAGCAGCACGCCCAGGTCTTCGGCCGCGGAGGCGCGAGCCCACGGGTCGTCGTGCTGGGCGGCCGCGTGGGCCAGCCGGGCGGCATCCTTTTCCAGCAGGCCCAGGCAGTGCGCGGCCGCCACGACGGCCGGCCGGCAGCCAGGGTTCTCGCTGGCCAGCGCGCCGGTCAGCTCGGCGGCCCGGGTGGCCAGGCCGCGCTCGTCCGCGTCCAGGGCGGTGCGGACCAGCCAGGCCGGGGCGGTGGGATTGCCGAGCAGCATGCTGCGCCGGGCCGGCAGCACAGCGCAGATCTCGCGGACCTGGCCGAGCACCGCGGCCGGGCCGTCCCGTGCCTCGGCGATCTGGGCCGCGCCCAGGGTGTAGTCGATGCGGGTGCAATCGGTGCGCGCATAGCCGGCCGCGTAGTGCGGCATCCGGACCCGGTGGTGGGCCACGTGCCCGGCCGCCACCGCCAGGTCGCCGCGGCGCAGCGCGATCACGCCGAGGATGGATTCGGCCGCCGAGGTGTAGCCATCGGCGCCCAGCGCGGCCGCGGTGGCCAGCGCCGTCTCAGCCGCGGCGGCCGCGTCGCCCAGCCGGCCCCGGGCCAGCTGGATGCGAGCCCGGAGCAGGGCCGGGATCGCCTCCGCCGGGATGCCGCGCAGCGTGCTGTTGGCCGCGGCCCGGATGACGGTTTCGGCCTCGTCGAACCGGCGCAGTTCGACCAGGCAGGTGGCCAGCGCGAGCAGCGGCTGGAAGTGCCTGGCGTCGGGGGAGATCCCGGTGCCGTGCCGGGCCGCGTCGCGGAGCCGGTCCAGGGCCTCGGCCAGGCGGCCCTCGTCCCAGCTGATCATCGCGCGGGCTACCTGGGCCGCCACCAGCACCGGCCCGTCATAGTCGCGGGGGGCGGCCAGGATACCGGCCGCAATCGGGCCCGCGGCGTCCCGGTCACGCAGCCCGTTCAGCGCCAGCAGGTGCGCGATCAGCGCCTGGCCGCGCAGCCCGGCGGGCAGCGCGGCCGGGGCCAGCGCGGCCCGGGCCTCGGCCGCGGCCTGCTCTGCCCGGCCGGTGGCGGACCGGATCGTGGACAGCGCGCAGCGCAGCCGGGACTCCGGGATGGCGGGCAGCGGCTGGGCCAGCGTCTCCTGCACGATGCTGGTGGCCTGGTCGAGCTGGCCGGCCGCGGTCAGCGCCTCGGCGGCGGCCACCGAGCGGGGCAGCGCCGCCGGGTCGGCGGGCGACGTCAGTTCCAGGGCCCGCACCGCCAGCCGGGCCGCGGTCTGCGGCGACGAGGGCAGCGTGCTGACGGTGGCCCGGTCGAGACCGGCCAGCGTGGCCGGATCGCTGGTGTGCGCGGCTTCCAGCAGGTGCGCGGCGGCGGACAGCGCCGAGCCGCCCCGGTTCAGCAGGATCTCGCCGAACTGGCGGTGCAGCGCCTTCCGGGCCGGCCCCGGGATGAGGTTGGCGATCGCCCGCCACATCAGATCGTGCCGGAACGACAGCAGGTCATCGGCGGTGACCAGCAGGCCAGCGTCCATCGCCTCCTCGACCGTGGGGAGCACCGTGGCCGGTGTCACACCCAGCATCTCGGTCGCGTCTTCGAGCAGGAACGACCGGCCCAGCACGGCCGCCGTCTCGAGCAGCTGCCGCGCCGGCCCGGTGAGGCTGTCCAGCCGCTGCCGGGCCAGGATCTGGATCCGCTGCGGCAGCCGGGCGCCGACCAGCCGTGCCTCGCCGTCGGTCACCTGGACCGCGTCCTCCTCGGCCAGGCCGCGGACCAGCTCGCTGAGCAGTGCCGGGTGGCCGGCCGCCCGGGTGGCCAGGGCGAGCAGGCTACGGTCCGGCGGCACGCGGAACATGTCGGTGAGCATGCTCAGCACCGCGTCGTCGCCGATCGGGGCGAGCGTGATCCGGCTGGCCCCATCGTCCTCCAGCACCCGGAACAGCAGGTCGGCGCCCTGGTCCTGATGGGTCTTCGAGCCAGCCAGCAGCCAGGCCACCGGGCAGGAGGCGAGCTCATGGGGCAGCACCCGCAGGGCCAGCAGCGTGGCCGGGCTGGCCCACTGCAGGTCATCCAGGCTGACCAGGACCGGGCCGGCCGCGGCCCGCTGCTCCAGGTGGGCCCGCAGCTGGCCGATCCGCCCCGCGGTGAGGTCGGGCGGACCCGGGCGGTCCCCGCCGCCGCCCACCGGCTGGTGCAGCGCGGCGAGCAGGGTGAAGAACGGCACGTGCCGGCCGAGCTGGTCGCCCCGGCCGGCGGCCAGCGAGAAACCCTGGCCGGCTGCCTCCCGGGCGGATTCGCGGAGCAGCAGCGACTTCCCCATCCCCGGATCACCGTCAACCAGCAGCACCCCGCCCAGACCGCGCTGCGCGCGCCGGAGCAGCCCCCGGACCAGCTGCCATTCAGCCTGCCGGCCGCGCATGGCTATATACCCGGCCGGCTTGGCCGGCCGTGGGGTCACCGCCGAGTGCCCGGCCATTGCTGCCCCCGCTAGCCTGGACGGTTAGCCATGATTCATTACGAACGTTACCTAGGGACTGCTCCAGCGCATCCCCCATCTGCATAGGCCGGTAACCGCAATCACCCGGAAGCGCCGCTAACGTCCCTGCTGGGACGGGGTGCACCGGTGACTGCGATGAATGCCATCGCCGGGCCCCTCGGCTGCGGCGTGGCGGCAT
This sequence comes from uncultured Actinomycetes bacterium, assembly GCA_963834705.1. Classification (GTDB taxonomy): domain Bacteria; phylum Actinomycetota; class Actinomycetes; order Streptosporangiales; family Streptosporangiaceae; genus RYN-230. The sequence goes on along the minus strand of CAWICV010000004.1, from coordinate 255,985 downwards.
CACCCTGGATAGTCGCTGATGAGGGCAGTGTGATAGTGAGGGCACGGTAAGACGGCCGGGTAACGGCGTGATCGCCCAGGGAAGCCGCGAAACGGACGGCAGGTGGCCAGGTGGACGAGATTTCGGTACCTGAGGTAACGGCCGGCGACCACGTGCTCGGCCCGGCCAGCGCGGCGGTCACGATCATCGAATACGGCGACTACGAGTGCCCGTTCTGCCGGGGCGCGGCCCGGGATGTGCACCGGCTGCTGGACGAGTATCCGGGCAAGATCCGGCTCGTGTTCCGCAACTTCCCGATCCCGCAGTTGCACCCACACGCCGAGCAGGCGGCCGAGGCGGCTGAGGCGGCCGCCGCCCAGGGCAAATTCTGGGAGATGTATGACCTCCTGCTGCGCGACGGGGCCCGGCTCGACCTGGACTCGCTGCTGGGCTACGCGGAACGGCTCGGCCTGGACGTGAGCCCGGCTGCGCAGCGAGGTGCTCGGCAATGTGTATGCCAGCAGGATCGAGCGTGACGTGCGGGAAGGCATCCAGAGCGGGGTGAACGCGACCCCGAAGTTCTACGTCAACGGCACGCGCATCGACGGCAAGGTCCCGCTGGAAGGGTTGTTCGGGGCAGTAGAGCAGGCGGCCGGCGCCGTCCCGGCCAAGGAGGCGCCATGAGTTACGCACGGCAGTTGCTGGACACCTATCCGCGGACGGTCCGTGCTGACGAGGATCTGCTGGCCATGGTCATCGACGCGCTTACCGACTGCGCCCAGGCCTGCACCGCGGATGTCAGCGCGGATCTGAGTGAGCCCGGGCTGGCCGAGATGGTCAGCTGCATCCGGCTATGCCTGGACTGCGCCGATATCTGCGCCGCCACCGCCGCGGTGGTCAGCCGCCAGGCGCCGTTCGACCCCGGTGTGGTCCGGCCGCTGCTGGAGGCGTGCGCGGGCAGCTGCCGCAGCTGCGGCGGCGAGTGCGAGCGCCACGCCGCGCACCACCCGCACTGCCGGGTCTGTGCCGCGGCGTGCCGGCGCTGCGAGCGGGCCTGCTGGGATCTGCTGGGCGTGCTGCCGTAGGCGCAGTGCTCTAAGCAGGGGCCTGCTGGGATCTGCTGGGCGTGCTGCCGTAGACGCCAGTGCTCTAAGCAGGAGCGCCGCTACGCGGTCCGGGTCTCCAGCAGCCGGCCGACGCTGACCCCGCTGAGCCATTCCTTGCGGGCGGCCGCCCGCTCGGCCTCCAGCAGGCCGCCCCAGACGCCATACCGGCCGGCCCCGTCCCACTGCCGCATGGACAGCTCCAGGCAATCGTGCTGAACCGGGCATGTCGCGCACAACGCCAGCGCCCGCGCCGCCTCGACCCGGGCTCGGCTCCAGCGCGTGGCCACCGGATACCAGTCATCGGCGTCCGCGCCCCCGTCGGCGCACCGTGCCAGCGGGCTCGTCACCCGGACCATCAGCTGCCGGTCGGTCAGGTCAGCTGGCCGGTCCGTCCGGCCCGGCCCGGAGCTTCCGGGCCCGGCCAACCCCCTCTGGTGCATATCCCGAGCCTGTCCGGCCAGCCGGGAACGCACATCCTCAAGGCGGATAATTCTCCGTCGCCTTGTGTCAGACCAGGACCGGATGGGGGCGCCGGAACGCGCCCGCCGGCGGCATCGGGCGGCCGCGGGCGAACCCGGCCAGCGACTCGATGTACTCCGGCCGCGCCGCGTACCGCTCAGGAGTGAAGCACCAGGGAGGATGCCCGCGATCACCATGTCGGTGCCACTGCCCCGGGCCCTCCGCCATGGCCCGCCAGGTCTCGACGACGGCGGGTTCGCCGGCCGGGCGCCAGGACCGTGTTTCAGACCTTGAGCAAGTCGGTCAGCTCCCGGGCGTTGGTCTGCGCGTAGTCGCGGTAGCAGTTGTTGAACAGGACATGCGTGGTGGCGGCGTCCTCGGCCAGCGCGCGCACCTTGGGCGCCCATTCGCCCAGCTCGCGCTCGGAGTAGCGGTAGCCGAACCGCTCGTGGATGTCCTTGCTGGTCCACTTGTCCGAGTGACCGTGCAGGCGGACCACGGCCAGCTCCGGATCAGTGGCGGCGACCACCGGCGGGATGGAGTCCCGGTGCCCCTGGGGCATGTCCACGCAGACGTATGGCAGCCGGTTGGACGTCAGGAAGCGCAGCGTCTCGTCCTGGTTCTCCGGGGTCATCCAGGTCCGGTTGCGGAACTCGATGCAGACCCGGCGCGGCGCGACCCGCTGCGCGCATGCCACGATGTACTCCTTGTTGGCCCGGGAGATCGGGAACCAGGGCGGGAACTGGAGCAGGATCGCGCCGAGTTTGCCCGCCTGGTTGAGCGGCTCCAGCGCAGCCAGGAAGCGCTGCCACGCCTGGTCGGCGATCGCGCTGTCGATGTCCTTCAGGTAGATCCGGTCCTTGCCGGTCTGCTCGGCAGCCGGGCGCAGGTCGGTGGGCAGCGCCGTGACCCGGGTGGGGTGCTGGGTGAACAGGCTGAACGCCTTGATGTTGAAGGTGAATCCGGCCGGGGTACGGGCCGCCCAGGTCGAGGCGGTCTGCTCGGCGGGCAGTGCGTAGTAGGTGGCATCCACCTCGACCAGCGGAAACTGCCTTGTGTAGTAACGCAGCCGCCGTTCCGGGGTGTCGGCCTCCGGCGGGTACCAGCCGGAGTCGATCAGGGTCCGGTCCGTCCACGACGCGGTGCCCACCCGGACCTGTCCCATACCCGCAGCATAAGAACCGGGACAATAGGACCGGGGAAAGGGGAGGAACCTGAGCCGTGAGCTACGATCCCGAGGTTGCCGAGCGGGTCCGCCGGGTGCTGGCTGACCAGGCTGGGGTGGCCGAGAAGAAGATGGTCGGCGGCGGGCTGTCCTTCCTGGTCAACGGAAACATGTGCTGCGGTGTCCGGGGCCGGGTGCTGATGGTGCGGGTCGGCGCGGACGGCCGCGCGCAGGCCCTGGGCGAGCCGCACGTCCGGCCGATGCTGCTCGGCGGGCGGCCGCTCTCCGGCTTCATCAGCGTCGAGCCCGCCGGGTTCGCGGCCGGCGACGCGCTGGCCGGCTGGGTACGGCGCGGGCTCGACGTCGCGACCGGGCTGCCCGCCAAGCCGGACCGCTGACGGCCCGGCCAGAGCGGGTCGCCCGGGCTGGCTTGCCCACCAAGCCGGACCGCTGACGGCCCGGCCAGAGCGGGCCGGCCGGGCTGGCTTGCCCGCAGCTCCAGTGCACCGTCCCCGAGCTGAGCGCTGGCTGCATGTCCGCCACCAGCGGGTTTCACGGCCGGCCGTCCCGAATGAGCTCGCAGCTGGGGGGCAGTAAGGGGCGATGAGCTTCCTGACCAAGATGAAGAACAAATCCCAGATCGCCCGTGGCCGCGCGAAGATGAAGCTGGGCCGGGCTACCGGTAACCGGCGGATGCAGATGCACGGTGCGGCCGACCGGATCGGCGGGAACGTCCGGCAGGCAGGCGAGCAGCTGAAGGACACCGGCCGGAACCTGGGCCGGTCGTCCCGGCGGTCGCGCCGCCCGGCCAGCCGTTAGGGCCAGCGCCGTCGTGATCAAGCGTTTGGTGTTACCAGGACGACACTAAACGCTTGATCACGAGCGGCTGACCCCCGAGTGATCACGAGCGGCTGACCCCGAGTCGCCTAGCCGGACCGAGTTAGTTAATGGCATGAACTTCCGTACTCGCAGGAAGCGGCATTTGGCCTGGTCGCAGCGACCCGGCCGGAAATGAATGGGGTCACACTGCCGCAATCAGGGAATACCGGGCCATCGGCCGGAGTCGTAAGCGTTGTGAGTACCCACAGCAACCCGGCCGGAGAAATCCGCCCGGCCCACCTGATCCTTATCGACCAGTCCGGTGCCAAGCGGGAGATCCCGCAGCCTTCGCCACTCGACGGAATGGCCGGGGCCGAGCAGGCCATGCACGAGCACGGCCACCAGCTGCGTGAAGTCAAGCTGGTTAGCGAGAAGAAGGCGATCGCCCGCTGGAAGGCTGGCGAGCTGGGCTGGCGCCGGGTCGCCTGACCGGCCCCGGCTCGAGCCGCCCCGAGCCCGCCTGCGGCACAATGCGGGCATGACCGCCCCGCCGGAACGCTGGACCCACAACGGGCATTACCACCGGGTCATTCTGGATGCCATTCCGGCGGGCTGCGCGACCGCGCTCGACGTTGGCTGCGGCACTGGCGCGCTGACCCGGCGGCTGCGCGCCGCCGGGCTCCGGGTGACCGGGCTGGACCGGGACGAGCCGTGCATCCGGGTGGCCCGCGCCCATCCCGCGGCGGCCGGCATCGGCTACCTGGTCGGCGACATCGGCCGCGCGCCGCTCCAGCCGGGGTCCTTCGACCTGGTCACCTCCGTCGCCATGGTGCATCACATCGACGCCGAACTGGCGTTAAAGAAAATGTCCGCCCTGCTCCGCCCGGGCGGGACGCTGGCCGTGGTCGGGCTGGCCCGGGACGCCGCGCCGGCCGATTCCGCCCGGGCCGTGCCCGCGGTCGCGGGCACCCAGCTGCACCGGCTGGCCGACGCGAGCCGGCGCACCGTCCGCCAGCTGCCCCGGCCGCACCAGCCCCCGCTGGTCTGGCCGCCACCGCTCAGCTACCGGCAGATGCGGCGGCTGGCCGAGCGGCTGCTGCCCGGCGTCCGCTACCGCAGGCACCTGTACTGGCGCTACTCGCTGCTCTGGACCAAGCCCGCGGTCAGCCCTGGCCCCGCACCACCACGTTGAACACGCTGACCTGGAAGGTGCCCGCCGCATCTCGCGGCAGCTGGGTAAACCACACCAATACATAACGCCCGTGCGCTGGGCTCGACAGCGGCAGCCGGATCACACCGCCGGGCCCGGCGGAACGGGCGGCGACCGGCAGCCCGGCCAGGTCACGAGCCGAGCCGACCCGGATCTGGAAGTGCGCGCCGGGCATCGGGCCCAGCCTGACCCGGACCCGGTCCACGGTGACCTGGTGGCCCATGTTCAGCAGCAGGCCGGTGCCGGGGTACAGGTTGCCGAACCGGGGGGTGGTGTACCAGTCGGTGTGCCACCCGGTGCGGAGCCTGCCGTCCACGGCCAGTGCCGCGCCCTGCGGGTTATCCCCGGGGCGGCCGAACGCGCCGAACGCGGTCGCGCTCACCGGCTGCAGGTTCTGCACCGACGACGTGGGCGACGGTGACGGAGACGGGGACGCGGCCGCGGCCGGGGTGGCCACGGTGACCGGGCGGCCGGGGCCGAGGCTCAGCATCACCGAGCCGGCGGCCTGGTGGGCCGGCAGCGGGTTCTTCCCGTCCACGGTCAGCCGGACACCGGCCGGGTCGGACAGCTTGATGTGCACCGCCCGGTGCAGCGTGTAGGTGACGGCCGTGCCCGCTGCGGCGTAGGACCGGGACAGGTACCGGCCGGACGGGGTAGTGAACACCACCGAGGTGCCGCGCGGGCTGGTCAGCCGGACCACCACAGCCTTGCTGACCTGGGCCGCGGCCGGGCTGGCGCTCCCGCCCGCGGGCCTAGCCAGGCTGTTGGGCGCGGCCGCCCGGGGGACGGCGCCGGACCCGTGCCCGAGGCCCGTCGCGAGTAGGTAGCCGCCTATCCCGAGCACGACCACCACGGCCGCCGCGATAAGGACGGCCGGGTTCAGCCGGGGCCGCTGCGGCGGCCGGGACATCGCGACCAGTTCCTCGATGCCGGTGGCCGAGATCGGGCCGGTCGCCGAGAAGTCGTGGTCATACTCTTCGATCAGCGGCCCGGGGTCGGTCCCGACCGCCTGCGCGATGCTGCGGATGTGACCCCGGGCGTAGAAGTCGCCGCCACACACCCCGTAGTCATCGGCCTCGATGCCCTGGATGATGCCCTGCCTGATCCGGGTCTGCTCGCTGACCTGAGCGATGCTGAGCCCGGCCTGGTCGCGCGCTCCAGCCAAGACCTCGCCGATGCTCACCGCCGCGCCTCCACCGCCGTCCGGACCGCGCGCCGCCTAGGGGTGCGGCTGCGCCGCCAATCGCCCGTTCCGTCACCCCTATGGTGCCCCGGGAATTATTCGTACATCCCCGGACGGGGCCATTGATGTGTCCATCATCCCTGGTAAGGACGGCCGAAACCGGTAACCGGGCCGTTCCGGCGCGTCGCGCCGGTCAGCGGTCCAGGTAGGCGAGCACGGCCAGCACGCGCCGATTGTCGTCTTCGGACGGCGGCAGCTCCAGCTTGCCGAAGATGCTGGTGCAGTGCTTGCTCACCGCCTTCTCCGAGATAACCAGGCGCTGCGCGATCGCGATGTTCGACCGGCCCTCAGCCAGCAGCGCGAGCACGTCACGTTCCCGCGGGCTGAGCCGGGTCACCGGCGGCTGGTTGGACCGGCGGGCCAGCAGTTTCGCCACCACCTCGGGATCCATCACCGTGCCGCCCCGGGCCACCGTGCGCATCGCGTCAGTGAACTGCTCATCGGTGAACACCCGGTCCTTGAGCAGGTAGCCGACGCCGCCCGCCTGATCGGCCAGCAGTTCGCGGGCATACAGCCGCTCCACGTGAGTGGAGAGGATGAGCACGGGCAGCCCGGGCACCTGGCGCCGGGCGTCGAGCGCGGCCCGCAGGCCCTCATCGGAGTAGGCGGGCGGCAGCCGGACGTTGACGATGGCCACGTCCGGACGGTGCTCGAGCAGCGCGCGGAGTAGCGACGGCCCGTCGCCGACCGCCTCGGCGACCTCGAAACCGTGCCCCGTGAGCAGGCTGGCCAGCCCCTCCCTCAGCAGGAAGAGGTCTTCGGCGATGACAACGCGCACGGCACCTCGATGGCGACGATGGTGGGGCCGCCCGGCGGACTGCTGACCGCCAGCACACCGTCGAATGTACTGAGCCGCCGCTCGACGCCGCGCAATCCGCTGCCGTGGGCCGGGTCCGCGCCGCCCGCGCCGTCGTCAGTCACCTCGATGCGCAGCGCACCCGCCGAGTACGCCGCACGGATGTGCACGCTGCGTGCGCCCGCGTGCTTGGCCGCGTTGGCCAGCGCCTCGGCCGCCGCGAAGTACGCGGCCGCCTGGACCGGTGCGGGCAGCCACGCGGGCAGGTCGATGTCGGTCGTAGTGGCCACCGGGAAGTCCAGCGCCAGGGCGCGCAGCGCATCGCCGAGGCCGCGTTCCGCCAGCACCGGTGGATTGATCCCGCTGACCAGGGCGCGCAGTTCGGCCAGCGCCCGGGCCGAGTTGTGCCGCGACTCGGTGGTCAGCACCACGGCCGCGTCTGGATCGGTCCGGATCAGCCGCTCGATGGCGCGCAGCGAGATGCCCAGCGCGATCAGCCGGGCCTGCGCGCCGTCGTGCAGGTCCCGTTCCACCCGGCGCAGTTCCGCGGCCGCGATGTCCACCGCGTCCACCCGGGCCACGGTGAGCCGCCGGACCCGGCCGATCAGCTCGCGGTTGCGACGGGCCAGCGCGGCACGCCCGCCGATCGTGCGCGGCACCAGCCACACGCCGCAGGCCAGCATGACCAGTCCGGCCGTCAGGTCGACGGCGTGCGGCAGGCCGGCCCCGAAGACCAGCGAGTGCAGCGGGTACTGGCGCAACGTGGGTGAGCCGGGCGGCATCGTGCTGGCTCGCAGGTACAGCGCGAAAGCACAGGAAGCGAAGCCAATCAGCGTGATAGCCGCCAGGCCGGCCGCGACCGATGGCGCCAGCACCGCGACGGACCCCGCGACCGCGATCAGCAGCACGGTCCACGGGCGGACACCCCAGTACACGGTGGTCACGAGCATGACGAGTGGCAACAGCGCACCCCAGCCGAGGACGCGCCCCCGGCGGGCGAGGGCGTTCAGCACGATGTCCATGGCACCCATGCTGGCCCTGCGGCAGGGGCGGCACCATGGGCCGGGCTCCCCAGATCGGGAGTTGGTAAATACCTACCTGGTGCGGGCCGCGGTAACGCTGTGCGCGGAACCGGCTGGCCAGGCGGGCCAGCAGCGGGGACGCTGGCCTGGTGGCAGGGGAGTTCGGTGGGGAGACGGCGGCGTTCTACGCCCGCTTCCGGCGCGGCTACCCGGCGGCCTTCACCGGGCTGCTGGCCAGGGCGCTCCGGCTCGGGCCGGCCGATGTGCTGGCCGATGTCGGCTGCGGCACCGGGCAGCTGACCCTCCCGCTGGCCCGGCAGGTCCGGGCGGTAGCCGGGATCGACCCGGAACCGGACATGCTCGTGCTGGGCCGGCAGGCGGCCGCGGAGCAGGGCGTGACCAACGTGACCTGGGTCGAAGGCACCGACCGCGACCTTCCGGGGGCGGCCGGGCTGCTCGGCGCGCCCGCGCTGGCCGCGGTCACCATCGCCAACGCGATCCACCTGACCTCCGCCCCGGAGCTGTTCGCGGCGGCCCGCGGGGCGCTCCGGCCGGGCGGCGGCCTGGCCATCATCGCTAACGGGACCCCGTTGTGGCAGCAGCCGGTGCCGTGGTCCCGGGAGGTGCGCCGCGGCCTGGAGGAATGGCTCGACGTCCGGCTGGAGTCCTGCTGCGGCACCGACGCCCCGGCCCGGCAGGCCTACCAGTCCGGGCTGATCGCCGCCGGATACACCGGCGTGCACCAGCGGTCCATCGATTACCCCAGCGAGCTGGATTTCACGGCGCTGATCGGCGGCCTGTACTCAGCTATGCCCCCGCGTCTGCTACCGCCGCCGGAACGCCGCGAGGCGTTCGCCGCGCACATCCGGGACGCGGTCGGCGGCGCCACCCGGTTCACCGAGCAGGTTCACGTCACCGCGCTGATCGGTTACCGGCCAGCTCATTTACCCCTCTGACCAGGAACATCACCGTTTACCAGGTAGCGCCATACGGACCTTGGCTGGTTTCGGCCGTTCTCACTGGTAGTTGCGGCCGGGGCCGCGCTCGCGACCGCGGCCGTGGCACGGCTGACGGCGAGCGCGTCCGTCGTGGTGCCCGGCGACCGGGGCACCCCGCGGATCGTCAACTCCAAGCTGAGCTGACACTGCGGGCTGGCACTGCGGGCTGGCACTGCGGGCTGGCATCATGGGCGGCCAGGGGGTGGGACATGGCCTCGTGCACCGAGGTGTCCGGCATCAGCCTGGCCTATGACGTCGCGGGCGGCGGTGACCCGCCGATCGTCTTCGTGCACGGCTGGGGCTGCGACCGGTCGTATCTCGCGCCGCAGATCGAGTTCTTCGAGCCCGGTCACACCGTGCTGGCCCTGGACCTGCGCGGGCACGGCGAGAGCGGCCGGCCCGGCCCGGCGGCTGCCTGCTACGACGTCGATGTGCTGGCCGACGACGTGCTCGCCGTCACGGACGTGGCCGGGCTCCGCCGCCCCGTGCTGATCGGGCACAGCCTGGGCGCGCTGATCGGGCTGTCCTGCGCCGCCCGGCCGGGCGTGCTCAGCGCGCTGGTCATGGTGGACCCGGCGCCGATCAGCAACGAGCCGGCCAAGGCGTTCTTCCGTGAGTCGGTGGACGCGGTCCGCGCCGACGCCGACCGATCCTGGCGGACCTCGTTCGCCCGGGGGTTCTTCCTGCCTACCGACACGGTCCGCCGGGACGAGATCATCGCGACCTTCCCGGCGGGCGACCCGGGGATCGCGGCCGCCGTGCTGCTGGCCATGGGCGAGTTCGACGGGGTGAGCGCGCTAAGCCAGGCCACCGTGCCGGTGCTGTCGATCGGCTCGGCCCATCCGGCCAATTCCGCGGCCGGCCTGCGCGCCGCCTATCGCGAGATCGCGATTGGCCAGACGGTCGGGTCCGGTCACTTCAACCAACTCGAAGTGCCGGGCCAGGTAAATGCCATGATCGGGAAATTCCTGGCCCTCCATGACCTGCACGAGGTGGGCTGACCACTCCGCAAGCGCGCTACGGCCGGTTACCGGTGCGAGCGGCTTGCAGCGACTCAGCGGCCGTCACAATGGCGGCGCCGAGGAGCACGGTGTCTTTGAGCAGGGCCTCGCCCAGCACGGACAGCTGCCGTATCCCACCCGGCCCCTCCCGCCACGCTTCCGGCGTCGTGACCAGGAAGCTGAGCGTGCTAACCATCATCCCCGCGGCCCCGAGGCTGCCCACCGCCGAGGCCCGGGGCGCGACCGGCTTGGCCGCGATCAAAGAGCCCAGGGTCAGCTGCGTGACCCCGACGAGCCAGCCGAGCTTCTTTGCGCCCAGCTTCTTGCGCAGCCGTGAGGTCAGCGGGCTCGCGGTAACCAGGACCTCGGCGTTCTGGACTTCGTAGTCGGTGAACTTCAGCGCCCCGATCCACACCAGGGTCGTCACCAGCCCGTAGCGCATGACCGAGGATCCCGCGGCCGCCAGGCCGCTCACCGGTGTGTGCCGTGTGTCCACATCTATCTCCCTGATCGCCTCTGGATCCAGTCCTGGTAGTGCGTCGGTGCCAGGTGGGCGTCCGGGCCTGCGATAAGCACGTCGCCGGTGACGCCCCCGAAGGTGCCGGCCTTGTCGTCGGTGATCACGGTCCGGTCGTCGTGCTGTGCCGCCAGGGTGAGCCGGCCGAGTTCGTCGAGGGGGAAGACATCCGGGCCGGCAAAGTTCCGGATGCCGCGCAGTGGGGGCCCGGTGCAGACGTTGACGACCGCATCCGCGACATCGGCGGCGGCGATCGGCTGAACACGGGTAGCGGGCAGGCGGACGGTGGCGTCATCAGAAGTCTCGGTCACGAGTGTGTCCATGAATTCGAAGAACTGGGTGGCGCGCACGATGGAGTACGCCGTGGGCCCCTGGCGGAGCAGATCCTCCTGCAGGGTCTTGGCCCGGTAGTAGACCAGCTGGGGCACCTGGTCCACGCCCACGATCGAGAGGATCACCTGATACCCAACACCAGCACGTTCCCCGGCGGCCAGCAGGTTGTTCATGGCGGTCCGGAAGAAGTCCACGGAGGCTTCGTCGAATGTCGGCGAGTTCGCCACGTTGACCACGACCTCGGCGCCTTCCAGCGCCTGGTCCAGTCCCTTGCCCGTGATCAGATCCAGGCCGGTGGACAGTGCCGCGGGCACGGCCTGGTGGCCAGCTGCGGTCAGCTTCTCGACCACCTGTGAGCCGATCAGCCCGGTCCCGCCGATCACTGTGAGCCTCATATCTCCTCCTAAGCGGGGTCGTACCGCTCGCCGAGTGATCTGGCGACATCAGCCATGAACGGTGGTGAACAGGAGCCCATCTCTTTGACTTCGGAGAAGTTCTCGAAGAGCCACAGCGGACCGGCCTCCGTCGTCTCACCTGGATGCAGCGGCTGGCCGAAGACGGCGATGGCGCCGGCTTCGCTGATCCAGGCCGTCTGACCGCTGTCGTCGGCAACCTGCCAGCCCTCAAGGATCAGCCGGCCCTCCTGGCCGTAGATGCGGATCTCCCGGGCCGTTGCGCCTTCACCGCTGACCACGACGCGCTCGTACTGGTGGACCTTGCTGTCATCGCCCATCTGGACACCTTCCCTTGCCATCGTCCACGCGGGTTACCCCAAGCATCGTGCCCAGCTCAGCGCGGCCGATCACCCAGATATGCGGCCGTTCACCCCGGATAGGAAGAGACCCCGGCTGGCGGGGTTGAGCCCGGTCTAAACCGTGCGGCGGAGCACCGCGACGACCTTGCCCATGATCTCCGCGCTGTCGCCCCGGATCGGCGGGTAGGCCGGGTTGTGCGCCATCAGCCAGCACTTGCCGTCCTCGGCGCGCTGGAACGTCTTGACCGTGGCCTCGTGCTCGATGCCCTCGATCAGCGCGGCCACGATGTCCCCGCTGAACACCTTCTCCTGCTGCCGGATGATCACGTAGTCGCCGTCGGTGATGCCCGCGTTGATCATGGAGTCGCCGGCTACCCGGAGCATGAACAGGGTGCCGTGGCCGACGATCTTGCGCGGCAGCAGGAAAGTGTCCTCCACCTCCTGCTGCGCGGTGATCGGCACACCAGCCGCGATCCGGCCGATCAGCGGCACCGGGACCGGGCGGTCCAGGTCGGCCGGGACGGGCGCGGTGCCCGGCTCAGCGGGGGCAGTGCCCGCCGGCTCAGCGAGGGGCGTGTCCGCTGCGGCGAGAGATGGCGGTGCCGCCCCCTGCCCGGCTGGCAGTTCCACCGTGGTGCGTGGCAATCCCCGCCCCCGGCTCAGATAGCCCTTTTTCACTAATGCCGATAGGTGGTAGGACACCGTGGACTGGCTGGACAGGCCGACCGCCTGGGCGATCTCACGCAGCGAGGGCGGATAGCCGCGGCGCTGCACGGATTCCCGGATGTACTCGAGGATCGTCACCTGCCGTAGGCTGAGGGACTCGCTGCGGCCTGATTGGCTCGGCGCATCCGCACTGGTCATGTTCGGCTCACCGCCCGGCTGCCCACCCTCATAGGTTGAGTGCACCATTATTCCCAGCCGCTTACTAGTCATGATCAAGTCTTGGCTGGTGCCAGCGCTTACTAGCGCAGCGACAGCAGGCCGGCGCTGGTCGGCCGGAAGCCACAGCTGTCCCAGTAGAACGGGCCCAGCTCAGCCTCGAAGTCCACGTGCAGCCAAGCGCAGCCGGCCGCCCGGGCCTGCCCGGCCGCTACCGCGACCAGCCTGGTCCCGGCGCCCTGGTGCCGCAGCCGGCCGGCCACCACGGTGTCCAGCAGAACGCGTGCGCGCCGCCGTCCCAGGCCACGTTGACGAACCCGGCCAGCCCGGTGCCGTCCCGCGCGCACACCCAGCCCAGGCTGTGCCGGTGCAGCTGAGCCCGCCAGTCATGCGGCCGGCCCGGCGGCCCGAACCCGGCCGCGTGCAGCGCGCTGAGCTCAGCGTTGCTGAACGGCCCGCGCCACTCGTAGCTGACCACCGGGCTACCGTACCGGTCATGGACATGACGCTCCGCTTCGAGATCTTCCCGGCCGATCTCGACGTCACTGTCAACTTTTACCAGCGCGTACTCGGCTTCAAGCTCACCGGCGACCGGCGCGGCCGGGACGACTATGTCGCGCTGCGCCGCGGCGCGGTGCGGGTCGGGGCGGTCCGGGAGGTGGTGCCGGGCGCCTGGCCGGCCCGGCGGCCGCCCACCGGTGTTGAACTGGTGCTGGAGGTGGACGACGTCGCCGCCGAGCGGGACCGGGTGGCCGCGGCCGGCTGGCCGCTGGACGACGATCTGCACGGCCAGTCCTGGGGGCTGCGTGACTTCCGCATCCTCGATCCCGACGGTTACTACCTGCGGATCACCAACCGCGCGGGCTGAACCGGGCAGCCGGGGGCAGTGGCGTTCGGCAGAAGCTCAGAGGTTGGGCGGGATGAGGTGCGCTTCCGCGCCGACCGGAACGAAGCCGGCCGCGAGGAAGGCCCGCACGCTGGCCGCGTTGGCCGGGGAGATCTGCGCCCAGAGCGGGGTGCCGGGTGGCGCCAAGTGCCGGGCCGCGGCGGCCAGTGCGCGGCCCAGCCCGTGCCCGCGGTGGGCCGCGTCCACCTCGACCGATGCTTCCCAGCGGCCCGCGACGCCGCGGCCGAGCAGCACCACGCCGCCGTCGGCCCGCCAGGCCCGGACGTCGTCGCGGTAGCGCATCGCGCGGGCGATGCGCGGATGGGACCGGTCCGGCTCGGCGGCCAGCGCGAGCGGCGGCGGCCCGGGGCGCGTGGCCGCGATGCACAGCATGTCGATGGTATGCATCTTCCGGCCGGTGTGCTGGCACAGCGCCTGCAGGAACGCCGGGCTGAGCGGCGCGGCCAGATCCCCGGCGGGCAGCTGGGCGGCCACCCAGGCCGGGTCGGCGTCGGCGAACACGACCGCGTGCGCGGTGCAGCCGAGCACGCCCGAGTCGCGCGCCGACGGTGCGGGCAGCACCGTGACCCCGCCGTCCGCGGCCGGGAAGCGGCCCGCGGCCACGTCAGCCAGCACGGCGGCGAACTGCCCGCGATCCCGCTGATCTCGCATGCCCCAATCGTGCCCGGCCGCACCGACGGTGCCGCTCAGCCGGGTGGCAGGCACGCGCACAGCGCGCCCGCCTCGGCCTGCAGGCCCGCCGCCAGCTGGTCCACGTCATCCAGCAGGGTCGGGTCGGCGACCAGCCCGAAGTTCAGCGTGCCGGCCAGCGACACCACCGCGATGCGCAGCGCATGGTACGTGGCGATCTCGGCCAGCGAGTACATCCCAACCACCGGCCGCCCGAGCAGCCGCACCGGCTGCCGGGGCCCGGGCACGTTGGACACGTTCAGCGCGAACGACCGGGCGTGGGACAGCACCCGCTCGGCGAACCGGCCCAGCGGCGGGACCCGGGCCAGCTCACGCATGCACGCGTCCAGGTGCTGGGCGTCGTGGCCCTGTTTGCGGACCCTGGTGGCGTGCCGGATCGCGGCCAGCCGGTCCAGCGGATCGGCCGCGCCGAGCGGCAGGTCCAGGCAGAAGAACGAATCGCGGTTGCCGGGGGCGGCTCCGTCGTGGGCCGCCGCGTTGTGCAGGCTGACCGGCACCTTCACCCGGACCGCGCCGAGGTGGCCGTGATGCGCCTCCAGCCAGCGGTGCAGCCCGCCGGCCACCACGGTCAGCACGGCATCGTTCACCGTCGCCCCGCCGGTGGCGTGGCCGACCCGGCGCAGCGCGGCCAGCCCGGCGGTGCTGAACGCCACCGACCGGCGGGCGTCGATATGCCCGTCGAACGGACGCCGAAGTCCGTTAACCGCGTGGCGCCACGACCCCCGGGCACCGCGCGTGGCAGCAACTATACGTTGCGTCTATCCCGTGCTTAGATCACGGTCCGGCCAGGTCCCCGGGACGCAGCTGGAACACCTGCAGCCGCAGGTTATGGTACTTCTCCGTCTCGCCGACCCACTCCATGCCCATGTGGCGGACCATCGCCTCGGCCCGCCTGTTGGTCGGCCGGACCACCGCGATGACCTGCTCGATGCCCTGGTCGAACGCCCACCGGGCGAGGGCGAGACCGGTCTCGGTGGCGTAGCCATGACCCCACGCGGCCGGGCTGAGCTGCCACCCGATCTCGAACTCGTCGTCCGGCGCCAGCGGCAGCAGGGTCGCCCCGCCGATCAGCTGGCCGTCCTCGCGCCGCTCGATCGCCCACCGCCCGGCCGGGGTCAGCAGCCGGGTGTCCTCGGCCACCCACTGCTGCAAGACCAGCCGCATCGCCGCCGGGTCCGGGACGGTGTCCATTTCCGGGGCCAGCCACTTGGCGACCTCGCCATCGCCGTAGGCCGCCAGCGCCGCCTGGGCGTCGTCCTGTGCCCACGGCCGGAGGACCAGGCGTTCGGTGACCAATCGCTGCGCCATGGGGACACGATAACCGCCCTGTGGCAGCAGGGCTTACGGTAGGCAGGTGACCGCTACGGATGCCATTGTTGAGCGCATTCTGACCAGCTACGAGAGCATCACCGTGGTGGGGGCGAGCTCGGTGCCGGCCAAGGCCGCGCACTATGTGCCCGCGCACATGCAGCGGCACGGCTGGCGGATCGTCCCGGTCAACCCGCACGCCGACGTCATCCTGGGCGAGCCGGTGTACCGCACGCTCGCCCAGCTGCCCGGGCCGGCCTGGTCGACGTGTTCCGGCCGTCCGGGCAGACACCGGACATCGCCCGCCAGGCGGTCGCGGCCGGCGCCACCGCGCTGTGGCTGCAGCTCGGCATCGCCTCGGCCGAGGCCCGGGCCATCGCTGAGGGCGCCGGGCTGCTCTACGTGGAAGACCGCTGCCTGATCATCGAGCAGCGCCGGCTGGGCCTGCACGCGCCGAATCCCGGTGGTCACTGACCCAGTGTTCGCGGCAAGCTGGGGCCCATGACCGACGCCGCAATGACTCCGTCCCGTGACCGCCCGCCGTTCGTCGCCGACGAGCGGACCCAGCTCATCGGCTGGTACGACGCGCAGCGCGCGATCATCCACCTGAAGTGCGAAGGGCTGTCCGAGGCCGACGCGCACCGCTCGCTGCTGCCCACCTCACCGTTGATGACCATGGCTGGGGTGGTGTCCCATCTGCGCTGGGCCGAGCAGCTCTGGTTTGAGGTGGTGTTCCTGGACCGCCCTGGAACCGGGCCCGGCTTCGATGGTGTCGAGGACTCGGAAATGATGGTGAACGACGTGCCGCTGGCCGGACTGCTGGACGCGTATGCGGCGCAGTGTGCCGTGTCGAACGAGATCATCGCCGCGCACTCGCTCGACGAGACCGGGCGCTACACCGATGAGCCGGCGGGCGGCGCGACGCTGCGCTGGATGGTCCTGCACATGCTGGAGGAGACCGCCCGGCACGCCGGCCACCTGGACCTCATCCGGGAGCTGCTCGACGGGCAGAAGAGCTACTACTGAGGCTCGCCGTCCGGGGGCGGGGTGGCGGTGCGGCCGGCGCATCGCGGCACTAGCCGGGCTCAGCCTGAGCAGGACCCGGCCATCGCTTCGGTCGCCAGGACGAGGCCGGCTCTGGCACTGCCCGATTTCACGACGCGGGAGGGGATCGGCGCGCGGACGGTGCGCGGGGGACATCTGCACCGGCAGCTACATGCCGGGCTCGTAACCCCTGGGCTAAGTCAGGCAGGCCAGGGCCGCCGCGCCGAACAGCAGCCGCTTGTGCGCGGCCAGCGTCCGGCGGTCCTTGGCGGCCAGGCCCGCGGCCAGCTCGACGGCCCGCGGCAGCACCTCGTCTCCGGGCACCGCATGCTGCACGATGCCGCCCCCGGCGGCGTCCGTGCCGCCGAACCGGCGGCCAGTGAGGATGGCCTCCTGCGCGGCGCGCCGGGGCAGCTTGGCGGCCAGCACCGCGTACATCGGGCCGGTGACCGGCAGGCCCAGGTCGGCCTCGGGCATGCACCAGTAGCCGCGGTCCGCGCGCATGACCACGATGTCGTGCGCGATCGCGAACACTGCGCCCGCGCCGAACGCGTGCCCGTTGACCGCGGCCACGGTGGCCAGCGGCAGGGTGAGCAGCCGCGCGTTGAGCCGGTACAACCCGTCCCGGAACGCGGGCGGATCCGGATGGCTGGCCAGCCAGTCCAGGTCCAGGCCGTTGGTGTAGAACTTGCCCTCGCCGGTAGTGACCAGCGCGGCCGGCCCATCGGCCGCCTCGACCTGATCCAGTGCGGCGCTCACCGCGTCCAGCCAGTCCTGGTTCAGCCGGTTCTCGCCGGCCGCCATGCGCAGGATCCAGACGTCGCCGTCCCGGTCCAGACTGATCACCGAGGTCTCCTGTCCCCCCAAGGTAGTGGGTAGCTGCGTTGCCGGGCATCCGGTACCCGGGCCGCGCGGCCGGGCTCAGGTTACGGCGTGACCGGGAGGCGCGGCGCGGCCGGGCTCAGCACGGTGGCCGGCGCGCTGACGGACCACACCGCGCCGACTTCCGCCGCGATGGCCGCCAGCAGCGCGGGCACGTCGGTAGCCGCCGAGTCGTGCAGCGCCTCGGCCACGATCAGCACGCCGGCCGTGCCGGGCTGCACGGCGGACAGGCCGCTCTGCCGGTTCGTCCAGCGGCGGGCATGCGCCTGGCCCGCCTCATCGGCGAAGATCACCTCGCCGGCGGCCGGGTGCTCAATCTCGCCGGAGAACGTCAGGTACTTCTCGTCCCCGTCCGCGTAGCGCACCGTAAGGTCGCCGCTGATCTTGGCCAGGTCGAGCACGGCCACCGGGATGGCGTACGCGACCGAAGCGGCGTTGCACAGGTTGACCAGCGGGTGCAGATGCGGCAGCGTGCCTTCCTTGCGCAGCCGCCGGAGCAGCGACTCGGACGCGCACCGGTACTGGGTCGGCTTGAGCCCCATCTGCGCGAACGCCCGCCGCCAAGCCTGGATCTCGGGCAGTTCGCTTTCCGTCGCTCCGGCCAGCCGGGACGCCGCGATCGCGGTGAACTCGGCTGCCCGCGCCGGGACCGGCACATCGGCGGTGATGCCGCGGGCCGCCATGACGCCGGGCACCAGGGCCGGGAAGTCCCGCCAGATCGCGGCCGAATGCTGGAAATACATCGTTACCTCATCGTCTCCGCAGACCGTTTCCGCAGGCCGAGGGCCAGCCCGGCGAGCACCACCGCCACACCCACCCAGACCAGCGTCCGGGGCGCCGGCCCGCCGAGCAGCACCCCGGTGGCCGCGGCGGCGATGGGCGCCACGCCACCCAGCAGGCCGGCCCGTCCGGCGCCCAGCCGGCCGACCGCCGAGTACCACAGCACGAACGCGACGGCCGTGATGACAGCAAGGTAGCCGACCGCGAGCCAGTCGCCCGGGCGGAGCCGGGCCACCGCGGCCGGCCCCTCGTGCAGCAGGCCGATACCGCCGTAGATGACAGCCGCGATCCAGGTGGCGTGCACCGACACGCCCCACGGCCCGTGCCGTCCGAGCACCGGCATGGCCAGCAGGGTGAACGCGGCATCGCAGCCCCAGACCACCGCGGCCCAGCCCACCCCCATCGCGTCGGTCCGGCCCAGGCCGCTGACCAGCGCGGCCCCGCACGTCACGACCAGCGCGGCAGCCAGCCCGGCGCGGCTGGGCCGGCTGCGGTCGGCCAGCGGGCCGAGCACGGCCAGCAGCGGCGGGACACAGGCCACCGACACACCGAGCACGGCCGGTTCCGCGTGCCCGGAGCCCTGGACCAGGGCGATGTTGAACAGCACCGACCCGGTCAGCGCGACGCCGCCCAGCCACAGCCAGCCGGTGCCGCGCGGCAGCATCAGGCGCTGGCCCGCCACCCGGGCGAACAGCACCAGCAGCAGGCAGGCCACCGCGTACCGGACCGCCTCGGCGGTGTACATCGGCGCGGCCGCCAGCACCCCGGAGATGGCCACGCTGCCGCCCACCATGGCGATGGCGGCCACCCCCATGGCCACCGGGGCCACGGCAGCCGGGCCAGCCCGCCGCGAAGCGGCGTCAGCCGCCGACTCGGACACCAGGCGGGGGGCGCGGGCAGGAGCACGGAGTTCGGTCACGACGGCCACGCTAGGACGACAATGGTCCGGCTAACAGAACCATTAGATCGGCTCTATAGTGGACCAATGCCTGCCGCTGAGCCTGCGGCCGCCAACCGCCGCCCGGCGGCCGGGGCGGACTTCCTCCAGCTGGACCCGGCCGCCGCGCCGGCCCGCGGGCTGACCAGCTGGCTGGTCGGCAGGCTGCGGGCGGGCATCCGGGATGGGCGGCTGCCGGCCGGCACGGTGCTGCCCGCCACCCGGCTGCTGGCCGCAGATCTCGGCCTGTCCCGCGGCGTCATCGTGGAGGCGTATCAGCGGCTGGCCGACGAAGGCCTGGTCAGCGCGCGGCAAGGGGCGGGCACGACCGTGCTGCCGCGAACCCAGCCGGCCGCGAACGGCTTGGCCGGCGGACGCGACGGACACAGCCCCACCCGAGCCAGAACGGGGAGCCGGGGAGCCCGGGCCGGGGGCGGTAGTGGATCGGCGGACGGCGGGGACCTGCACACGCTGACCGGGGCGCCTGCGCTGCTGGACCTGCCCCGGCGGTGGGGCGCGCACGCCGAGCTGGACCTGTCCCCGGGCGTGCCCGACCTGTCCGCCTTCCCCCGCACCGCCTGGCTGCGCGCCGAGCGGGCCGTGCTGGCCAGCGCCAGCGCGGCCGACCTCGGGTACGGCGACCCGCGGGGCAGCGAACGGCTGCGCACCGAGCTGACCGGCTGGCTGGCCCGCAGCCGCGGCATCCGCGCGCAGCCCGGCGACATCCTCATCGTGGCCGGCGTTGCGCAGGCCATGGCGCTGCTCGCCCAGCAGCTGCGGGCCGCGGGCATCAGCCGGATCGCGGTGGAGGACCCGGGCTCCCGGGGGGCGCGGGACGAGCTGGCGCACTGGGGCCTGCAGCCGGTCGCGGTGCCGGTGGACGAGCACGGCCTGGACGTGGCCGCGCTGGCCCGCAGCGGCGCGCCGGCCGTGCTGCTCACCCCGGCGCACCAGTTCCCCACCGGGGTGGTGCTGGCCCCGCCGCGCCGCCGCGCCCTGCTGGACTGGGCCGCGGCGGGCGGCCTGGTCATCGAGGACGACTACGACGCGGAATACCGCTACGACCGGGCCCCGGTGCCCGCGCTGCAGGCCTCCGGCCCAGACCGGATCGCCTACACCGGCAGCACGTCCAAGAGCATGGCCCCGGGCCTGCGGCTGGGCTGGCTGATCCCACCGCCCCGGCTGTACACCGGCCTGGTCACGGCGAAGCACGCCAGCGACCTGGGCAGCCCGGCCCTGCCCCAGCTGGTGCTGGCCCAGCTCATCGCCAGCGGCGAGCTGGACCGGCACGTCCGGCAGGTGCGCGCGAGGCAGCGCGGCCGGCGCGATGCGCTGCTGGCCACGCTCCGCGAGGGGCTGCCCGGCGCCCGGGTGCAGGGCGTGCCGGCCGGGCTCCACCTGCTGATCACGTTCCCCGACCTGGACGGCGCTGTGTCCCCGGGCACCGGCCGGGACGACACCGAACTGGCCGGCCAGCTGCACCAGGACGGCGTCCTCGTCCACCCACTGTCATGGCACCGGGTGGACCAGGACAGCGGCCCGCCCGGCCTGGTCCTCGGCTACGCCGCGCACTCACCCGATCAGCTCAGGGAGGCGGCCCGGCGGATCGTCCGGGCCGTCCGCACCTGGGCACGCCGACCCCGGAAAAACTGAAGGGCGCCGCAACCGGCCGCTGGACCATACTCGGAGGCATGACCGTGCACGTGGTGCGCTACAGCGAACAGCCGGAGCTGTGGGCACAGATCGAAGGGCTGACCGACGAGGTCTGGCCGGAGTACAACACCCACGGCGGCGAGCTCAACAAGTACTGGGCTCAGCTCTACGAGGTGTTCCCCGAGTGGCAGTTCGTGCTCCGGGACACCGACTCCGGCGAGGTGCTGGCCGAAGGCCACACGATCCCGGTGGCCTGGGACGGCACCGACGCCGGCCTCGGGCCGGGCATCGACGCGGCCATCGCGGGCGGCTTCGCGCTCCGGTCGGAGAGCGGCCAGCCCACCGCGGTGTGCGCGCTGGCCGCCGAGATCCCGCCACGCAACCAGGGCCGCCGGCTGTCCGTCCCGCTGCTGCGCGGCATGGCCGGGCTGGCCAGAGAGGCCGGCCTGGGCTCGCTGATCGCCCCGGTCCGGCCCAACGCCAAGGAGCGGTACCCGACCATCCCGATCGAGGGGTACGCCTGCTGGGTGCGCCCGGACGGCAGCCCGTTCGACCCGTGGGTCCGGGTGCACACCGGGATGGGCGCCCGGACCGGCCCGGCGCTGCCCCGCTCCCTGCATATCACCGGCTCGGTGGCGGACTGGGAGTCGTGGACCGGGATGCGGTTCCCAGAGACCGGCGACTACGTGTTCCCGCGCGGGCTGGCCACCGTGCACATCGACCGGGCGGCCGGCACCGGCGACTACTGGGAGCCCAACCTCTGGCTGATCCACCAGGTCAAGCCGGACCAGTGAGCGACCCCGCGGACGCCACCTTCCGCGCACGCCGTGCTGGCCGGCCGCGGCGAATGGGTGACCAACGAGAAGACCCTGATCGACCGGGCCGGCCTGCGCGGCGTGGACCGGGTCCTGACCGGCCTCACCGCCAGCCCGGCCGCGCTCCGCAGCGCCGTGGACCAGGCCGAAGCCCTGCTCGCCGGGCGCTAGCCTGGGGCGGCCCAGCGGAGGAGGCAGCCGTGCCAGCGGACTACGCGAGGATCCGGGACGAGAACATCGCCCGGTACGGCTGGGACACGGCCGTGCTCGACCTGCTCGGGCACCTGTACAGCGAGCGCACCCACTTCATCTACGAGCTGATCCAGAACGCCGAGGACGCCGGCGCGACCGAGCTCAGCTTCGAGCTGTCGCCCGGCCGGCTGGAGGTCAGCCACGACGGCCGCCCGTTCACCGAGGACGACGTACGCGGCATCTGCGGCGTGGCCCGGAGCACCAAGTCCGCCGAGCTGACCACGATCGGCCAGTTCGGCATCGGCTTCAAGGCGGTCTACGCGTACACCCGGACCCCGCGCGTGTACAGCGGCGGCGAGGCGTTCCGGATCGACAACTACGTCCGGCCGGCCGCCGCCGAGCCGGTGTACCAGCGCGGCCTGGGCACCCGGTTCGTGTTCCCGTTCGACCTGGACAGCGTCCCGGCGCAGGTGGCCGCCGCGGAGATCGCCGCCGCGCTCACCGCCCTGGATCCCGGCGTGCTGCTGTTCCTGCGCAGCATCGGCCAGATCCGCGTCGCCGGGGCCGGGGTCACCGCGTCGGCCATCGAGCGGCGCACCGAACCCGGCCCGGGCGGGCGCCGCCGGGTCCGGCTGGCCAAGGGCGGCCACCGCACGGACTGGCTGATCTGGTCCCGCCCGCTGGGCCACCTGGGCCACGCCGGCCGCCAGGTCGAGGTCGCGTTCCAGCTGGCCGGCGGGATCGTGGCCCAGGCCAGTTCCCCGCTCGTCGTCTACTTCCCGACCGAGAAAGAGACGTCCCTCGGCTTCCTGGTTCAAGGCCCATTCCGCACAACGCCAGCACGCGACAATGTCCCCGGGCACGACCCGGCCAACCAGGCGCTGGTCGGGGAGACGGCGGTGTTGCTGGCTGATGTGCTCGCCGATCTGCGGGCCAGCGGGCTGCTCACCGTGGCCGCGCTGCAGGCGCTGCCGCTGGACCCGGCCCGGTTCCCGGCGGGCTCGATGTTCCGCCCGGTGTTCGACGTGGTGCGCGGCGAACTGGCCGAAGCTGAGCTGATCCCGGCCGCTGGTGGCGGCCATCGCGCCGCGCGGCAGTTGCAGCTGTGCGACGAGCCGGCGCTGCGCGCCCTGCTCGGCCAGGATCAGCTCGGCCAGCTAGCCGGTGCGGGCCAGCCGGTGTGGTTCGCGGACGACGGCATCACCGAGACCGGCACCCCGCTGCTCTGGCGCTACCTGCGCGACGAGATCGGCGTCCCGGTGCTCACCCCGGCGGGCTTCGCCGCGTGGCTGACCGGCGAGTTCCTCGCCGCCCAGCCCGACGAGTGGGTCACCCGGCTGTACGGGTTCCTGGACGGGTACCCGTCGCTGTGCCGGGACGGCGGCCCGGCCCGGGATCAGCCGATAATCCGGCTGGCCGACGGGAGCCAGGTGGCTGCGTTCGGCCCGGACGGCCGGCCCGCGGTGCGGCTGCCCGGCCCGGCCGGGGCCGGGCCGCGCACCGTACGCCGGGCGGTCGCCGACGTCCCGGCGGCCCGGCACTTCCTGACCGGGCTCGGCCTGACCGAGCCGGACCTGGTGGCCGAGGTGCTGGACGGCATCCTGCCCCGGTACGACGGCCTGGACGTGGCCCAGCTCGACCCGGTCCAGCACGCCGCCGATCTGGAGTGCATCATGACGGCGCTGGACCAGGCGCCGGGTGGCAGCCGGCCACGGCTGCTCGACCAGCTCCAGCAGACCGCGTTCCTGGTCGGCGAGAACGCGGGCACTGGCCTTCAGGAAATGAAACCGCCGGGCGAGCTGTACCAGCGGAGCCGGGAGCTGGAGGCGTACTTCGACGGGAACCCGGGCGCCTGGTTCGCCGGGGACGGGTACGGGCCGTGGCTGATGCAGCTGCGCGAGATGGGCGTGCGGGCCGAGGTGCGGCTGCGGGCCCGGGCGCCGGACGCGCTCGGTCATGTGGTGACCGCGGACGAGTTCGCCCGGCACGAGCGCGGGATGGACGGGTTCGACCCGGGCGCGGAGCTGGACGGGCTGGAGTTCGCATTGCGCCATCCCGGGCACCGCCGGTCCGAGTACGTGTGGAACCTCCTGCTATCGCCGCACCGCGAGCTGGTCGCCGGGGTGGTGGAGACGTCGGTGCACGACGGGTTCCGCGACGCCAGCCGGGAGACCGTGCTGTCTCAGCTGGGCGCGGTGGCCGCGCGGAAGGCATGGCTGCCCGGGCCGGATGGGCGGTTCCGCCGCCCGGCTGAGCTGTCGCTGGATGACCTGCCGCCGGCCTACCGGCGGGACGAGACGCTGGCCCGGGCACTGGGCATGAGCCGGCCCGCGGTGGCCGAGGCCGCCCGCCAGCTGGGCATCCCGCCGGACGTGCTGTGGGGCCTGAGCGCCCACCCTGACCTGGTCGCGCTGATCCAGCGCGAGCTGAAGGACCGGTCCGGTCCAGGGCCCGGAAGCGCATGAAAGTTTCAGCGGTCGGGACCGCGTGAATGATTCAGCTACGCGCTTCGGCGTCACGTTCTCCCGCCGCGCTGCAGCGTCATGCTCCCCTTCGGCCGCAGCGTCACATTCCCCCTCTGAGCTGGGTCAGAGAGGTGACACAGCGAAGAGTTGAGGGAGAAGACAATGGCCAGGATCGCGATAGCGGGGGCGACCGGTCGGGCCGGCCGGCATGTGGTGGACGTGCTCGCGGCCGGCGGGCACGACGTAGTGTCGATATCCCGCGCGGCCGGCGTGGACGTGATCACCGGAGATGGCCTGGCGGCGGCGCTGGACGGGGTGGACGTCATCATCGACACGGCCACCTCGCCGTCGGCTGAGCAGAGGCCGGCCACCGAGTTCTTCGTCACGGCGGCGCGGAACCTGCACGAAGCCGGGTCGCGGGCCGGGGTGCGGCGTCTGGTGGCGGTGTCCATCATCGGCACCGACCGGTTCACGGCCGGCTACGGTGCGGCCAAGAAGGCCCACGAGCAGGCCGCGCTGGCCGGGCCGATCCCGGCCCAGATCCTGCGCGCGGCGCAGTTCTTCGAGTTCGTGGCCGTGCTCATGGCGTGGAGCAGGCAGGGCGACACGGTCTACCTGCCCAGGATGCGCACCCAGGCGGTGGCGGCCCGGACCGTCGCCGAGGCGCTGGCCGCGCTGGCGCTGGCCCCGGACCCGGAACCGGCCGCGGGGGCGCCGATCCCGGAGATCGCCGGCCCGCGCGAGGAGTACCTGCCGGACCTGGCGGCCCAGCTGGCCGCGCGGCGCAGCGACCCGGTGAAGGTCGAGGCGGTGGACAACCCGGCCGACCCGGACGACGCGCTGAACGCCAGCGGCGGCCTGCTGCCCAGCCCGCATGCCACGCTGGCCGGCCCGACCTTCGCCGAATGGCTGGACGCCAACGCCTGATCGGGCCCAATCGCTGGGCCGCCGGTTGTGAACCGGCGGCCCTCAGCTCTACTCGGGCGGGCCGTTCTGCAGCCCGGCGGTGAATGCCCCGGCAACAGTGAAGCCGGCTGGGCCGTCTGGTACGAGCTGGATTGCGGGGCGTAGCCTGAGGGCGGCTTGCAGGGAGCCGCCGGTCCGCGGGAAGGGCAGAGCCCGCCTGTGCGGGAAATCATGGTTTTGGCAGCCAGCACTCCTTTCGGCTTGCGACGCGGACCGCAGGCGGACGAAAGGAGTCGCCGTGGCGACCGTTCCGCTTCCCGACCGGGCCAGCTTCGAGCAGCTTCGCAACCAGGCCAAGGACCTGCGCCGGGCCGTCCGGGCCGGCGACCCCGGTGCGCTGGCCGAGGTGGCCGGTCGCTACCCCGGATCGCTGACCACCCAGGCCCCGTTCCCGCTGAGCGCGGCCCAGCTCGTGGTGGCCCGCCGCTATGGCTTCGCCAGCTGGGCCCGGCTCAAGCAGCACTGCGCGGTGATCGAGCGGTACACCCGGTTCCCGCCCGCCGGCCCGGGCGGGCCAGCCGGGGCCGCGCCGCGAGCGGCTGACGCGGCCGGGGACCTGGCGGACGCGTTCCTCCGGCTGGCCTGCCTGTGGTACGAGGACGATCAGCCCGCGCGCTGGGCGGCCGCGCGTGAGCTGCTGGCCGCGCACCCGGAGCTGACCCACGGGCATGCGCACGCGGCCGCCGCCGCGGCCGACGGCCCCGCGCTGGCCAGCATCCTGGCCAGTGACCGCGGCGCTGCCCGCCGGGAAGCCGGCCCCTACCACGCCGAGCCGCTGTACTACCTGGCCTACGCACGGCATGATCCGGCCATCGCCGAGGACACGGTGCTGGGCGCGGCCCGGATGCTGCTCGCCGCCGGGGCTGACCCCAACGCCGGCTATCTGTGGCAGGGGCTGCCCAGCCCGTTCACCGTGCTGACTGGCGTATTCGGCGAGGGCGAGCTGGGCCCGGTGCGGCAGCCCCGGCATCCCTGCGCGCAGCCGCTGGCCCGGCTGCTGCTCACCGCAGGCGCCGATGCCAACGACGCCCAGGCGCTGTACAACCGGATGTTCGAGCCGGGGAACGACCACCTCGAGCTGCTCTTCGAGTTCGGGCTGGGCCAGGACACCGGTGGTCCCTGGCTGGCCCGGCTGGGCGAGGTCCTGGGCAGACCGGCCGGCATGCTGCGCGGCCAGCTGGCCTGGGCTATCACGCACGGCATGACCGACCGGGTCCGGCTGCTGGCCGAGCACGGCGTGGACGTCGCCGCGCCGTTCGAGGACGGCGACACGCCCGCGGCGGTGGCCCGCACCACCGGCCACGCCGACCTGGTGAGCCTCCTGATCAGCTACGGTGCGGCCGAGCCCAGCCTGCCCCCGCTGGACGACTTCATCGCCGCGGCCCTGGCCGCCGACCAGGCCAGGATCGGCCAGCTGCGGGACAGTCATCCGGACCTGGTGGCCGCGGCCCGGGCCGCGCGGCCCGCCCTGGTGGTGTGGGCGGCCGTGCTGGGCCGGGTGGATGTCATCCGGCTGCTGACCGGCCTGGGCTTCGACATCAACGCCAAGGGCCGGACCGACGGGGTCGGCACCAGCGAGTGGGAGACCGCGCTGCACCACGCGGCCGGGAAAGGCGACCTCGATCTGGTCCGGGAACTGATCGCGCTGGGCGCCGACCCGGACATCCGGGATACCCGGTTCGGCGGCACGCCGCTGAGCTGGGCACGCCACTTCGGGCAGGAGCAGACCGCCCAGTTCCTGGCGCCGCTCACCGCCCCCGACCCGGCTGGCTAAATCAGTTGCCCGGGTCCGCCCCGGCCTGCTGTACTCGCGGTGACCAGTCCATCGACCAGGAGGGTGACGTGCGCGCAGCGTTCGTGTCCAACCCGCAGGCCCGTGCCGCCTTTGCAAAGGACATGACGCTTCGTGAGCGCATCCAACCTCCTCAACCTGGGCATCCTGGCCCACGTTGACGCCGGTAAAACCAGCCTGACCGAGCGGCTGCTGTTCGCCGCCGGGGTCATCGGCGAGATCGGCAGCGTCGATAAGGGCAGCACCCAGACCGACACGCTGGCGCTGGAACGGCAGCGTGGCATCACGATCAAATCCGCCGTGGTGTCGTTCGGCGTCGGCGACGTCACGATCAACCTGATCGACACGCCCGGCCACCCGGATTTCATCGCCGAGGTGGAGCGGGTGCTGACCGTGCTGGACGGCGCGGTGCTGGTCATCTCCGCGGTCGAGGGGGTGCAGGCGCAGACCCGGGTGCTGATGCGCACGCTGCGCCGGCTGGGCATCCCGGTGCTCATCTTCGTGAACAAGATCGACCGGAGCGGCGCGGACGGCGGGCGGGTACTGCGGGACATCCGGGCCCGGCTGACCCGCGACATCGTGCCGATGGGTTCCGTGCACGGCCCTGGCCGCCGCGACGCGAGCTTCGCCCCGTACAGCGTGGCGGACGCCGGCTTCACCGCCCGGCTGGCCGAAGCGCTGGCCGAGCACGACGACGCGCTGCTGGCCGCGTGGGTCGAGGACGAGGCGGCTCTGCCCTACCGGCGGCTGCGCGCCGGGCTGGCGGCCCAGGCCCGGCAGGGTTTGGTGTACCCGGTGTTCTTCGGGTCGGCCAGCACCGGCGCGGGCGTGGCCGCGCTGACCGACGGCATCCAGGAACTGCTGCCCCGGGCCGCGGGCGCGGCCGATGGGCCGGCCGCGGGCACCGTGTTCAAGATCGAGCGTGGGCCGGCCGGCGAGAAGGTCGCCTACGTCCGGATGTTCTCCGGCACGGTGCGGACCAGGGACCGGCTGCGGTTCGGCCCGGCCGCCATCGGCGCGGCGGGTACGGGTGCGGCGGGCACGGACGCGGCGGGCACGGACGCGGCGGGCACGGATGCGGCGGGCACGGATGCGGCGGGCACGGATGCGGCGGGGACGGGCGCGGCGGGCACGGGCGCGGCGGGCACGGGTACGGCGGGCACGGGTACGGCGGGTACCGGCAAGGTCACCGCGATCAGCGTCTTCGACCGCGGGCCGGCCACCACGCGGGACCAGGTCGTGGCCGGGCAGATCGGCAAGCTGTCCGGGCTGGGCGGTATCCAGGTCGGCGACTCACTCGGCGCGGGGACCGGCGCGGAGCACGTCCCGGAGCCGCGCGCGTTCTTCGCGCCGCCGACGCTGGAAACCGTGGTCGTGCCCGCCCGTCCGGCCGACAAGGGCGCGCTGCGCGCCGCGCTCGGCGTGCTCGCCGAGCAGGACCCGCTGATCAACGTCCGGCAGGACGACATCCGCCAGGAGATCCTCGTCTCGCTCTACGGCGAGGTGCAGAAGGAGGTCATCCAGGCCACGCTGGCCACGGAGTTCGGCCTCGACGTCGGGTTCCGCGAGTCGACCACGCTGTGCATCGAGCGGCCGTCCGGCAGCGGCGCGGCCGCCGAGTTCATGAGCGACGAGACCAACCCGTTCCGGGCCACGGCCGGGCTGCGGATCGAGCCGGCCGCGCCCGGCTCCGGGGTCCGGTTCCGGCTGGGCATCGAACCGGGTGCGCTGCCGGTCGCGTTCCAGAAGGCGGTCGAGGAGACGGTGCGGGATACGCTGCGCGAGGGGCTGTCCGGCTGGCCGGTCACCGACTGCACCGTCACACTGACCCACTCCGGGTACACGCCGCCGCCCCCGTTCGGCTGGAGCAAGTGGTCTACCTCGGCCGCGGACTTCCGGCATCTGACCCCGCTGGTCCTGATGACCGCGCTGCGCCGGGCTGGCACCCAGGTGTACGAGCCGGTCCACCGGTTCAGCCTGGACATCCCAGCGGACACGTTCGGGCTGGTGCTGCCGCTGCTGGCCCGGCTGGCCGCGGTGCCCGGGGTGTTGCCGCCGCGGGGTTCCTCGTGCCTGGTCGAGGGGGACGTCCCGGCCGCCCGGGTGCACGAACTGGAGCAGCAACTGCCCGCGCTGACCCGCGGCGAGGGGGTGCTGGACTGCGCGTTCGACCGCTACCAGGTGGCGCCGGGCCGCGGCCCAGTCCGGCCGCGCTCCGACCACAACCCGCTGAACCGCCAGGAGTACCTGCTGTATGTCCAACACCGGCTCGCCGGGCCGCACGGGTGATATAACCCGGGCATGCTGGAAGTTAAGCGGCTGCACCTGGCCAGCCTGCGCGGCGTGGACGGCCGAACCTGGCCGGTACACGGCTTCGTCATCACCCACCCGGGCGGCGCGGTGCTGGTGGACACCGGCGTCGGCGGCCCGCAGGAATGGCTGGACGACTGGCGGGTGGTCAACCACACGGTCGCCGGCGCGCTAGCCGAACTGGACATGACGCCCGGCGACATCGGCCTGGTCATCAACACGCACCTGCACTTCGACCACTGCGGGCAGAACGCGGTCTTCCGGCACGCGCCGGCCTACGTCCAGCGGGCCGAGCTGGCCCGGGCCGAACGCGAGTCGCGGGACCTATACGACTGGTTCGGTTTCGCCAACGCCCGGTTCGAACTGCTGGACGGGGATGCCGGGATCCTGCCCGGCCTGTCCGTGCTGGCTACGCCCGGGCACACGTCCGGGCATCAGTGCGTGCTGGTGCGCACTGGCGACGGTGCCGGGGACCTGCTCATCGGGGACGCGGCCTACACTCCGCATCAGTACGCCGGCCCGCCGGACAGCGACCTGGTGCCCGGCCAGGCCAGCGACCCGGTGAGCTGGCGGCAATCACTGGGCCGGATCCACCAGCTGGCCCCCGACCGCGTGCACTTCTGCCACCACACCAAGATCATCCACTCCTGATCCCCCGCGCCCGATGCCGTGTTGATGTTGAAGTAGCTCACCTTCCAGGGTGACCACCGTCAACATCAACAATGAGGCCCCGGCCGGTTCACCTCTCACTGGCCACGGTAGCGGGCACAGGTCCCACCAGTCACACCGTCGTCAGCGTGTGCTGTCCGCGCCCACTGGACGTGACCTGTACGACGCCAGCAAGTCAGTCCGCCGCCCGCAGCCATCGTGATCATGGCATTGGTGTCGCTGGGACGACAGCAATCCCATGATCATGATGCGCTCGGGAGGTCGGCGCGCGCCGATGGGGCGACACAGAGGGACTGTGGAGCGGCTGAGGCGGAGCGCGGCCCGGGCCGGGGTCTCTGGGCCGGGTGCGGCGGCGCGACGGCGCGGCCGGCCCGGGGGCGGGCGAGCAAGGGCGGGCGAGCAAGGGCGGCGAGCAAGGGCGGGCGAGCGGGGCGGGCGAGCGCGGCCGGCCCGGGGGCGGGCGAGCAAGGGCGGGCGAGCGGGGCGGGCGAGCGCGGCCGGCCCGGGGGCGGGCGAGCAAGGGCGGGCGAGCAAGGGCGGGCGAGCAAGGGCGGGCGAGCGGGGGTGGTCGAGCGGGGGTGGTCGAGCGGGGGTGGTCGAGCGGGCGAGCGGGGGTGGTCGAGCGGGGGTGGTCGAGTAAGGGTGGCGGAGGGGGGTTGTCGAGGGGGGTGGTCGAGGGGGCGGGTGGTTAGGGGCGGGTGGTGAAGACGTCGGGGGGCGGGGCGGGGGAGGGCTGGGCTTCAGCGTCGGTGACGGGTTTCGCGCCGGCGGCGAAGCGGTCCAGGTCGGCGCCGTGCACCAGGCGGCCCGGGAACGGGTCGCCGGCCGCGCGCCGGGTCAGCCCGGCCAGTGGCAGATCGTCCTGGGCGGCGGCGAGCACCAGGTTGCCGTACCGGCGCCCGCGCAGCACGCCCGGGTCGGCGATCAGGCACACCTGGGCGAACACCGAGCCGACGGTCGCCACCTGGGCGCGCGCGTAGGCCAGCGGCGGCCCGTCGCCGATGTTCACCGCATAGCAGCCGGCCGGGGTGAGCACCCGGACGGCGGCGGCCGCGAACTCCACCGAGGTCAGGTGGGCCGGGGTCCGCGCGGCCGCGAACAGGTCCGCCACCACCAGGTCGAACGAGGCGGCCGGCAGCTGTTCCAGCACCCCGCGGGCGTCGCCGACCCGGACCCGGACCCGGCCCGCGCCGGTGCGGCCGCTGTCCCGGCGGGCGGGCTGGTCCAGCGGCAGCCACCGGCGGACCAGCGCGACTAGGGCGGCATCGGACTCCACCGCCAGCTGGCTGGACCCCGGCCGGGTCGCGGCCACGTACCGGGCAAGGGTCAGCCCGCCTCCGCCCAGGTGCAGCACGCGCAGCGGCTGGCCGGGCGGCGCGGCCAGGTCGGCCACGTGCCCCAGCCGCCGCATGTACTCGAAGTCCAGGTATTCCGGATCGTCCAGGTTGACGTGCGACTGCGGGACATCGTCCACCAGCAGCATCCACGCCCCGGGCCGGTCGGCGTCGAGCAGCAGCTCGGCCATCCCGGAGTTGACCGGCCGCCGGAATGGCGGCCGGCCGCTCCCATCGCGGCGGTGCGGCATACCGCCCAGTATCGCCCGGTCCGCACACTCACCCAACCGGGCCGGCTGCCTTAATTATATTTACAGGCCATTATTGGCGTAATACGTGACTCGTGTGATTGACATTTTACTAATGCTTTGTGAATCAGCTACCAGGCGTACTGCTCTGCATTAGTGTCAGTGAGCCGTGCCCACTAGCTCGGCGTGCCAGATGAAACGGGGGTAATTCGGGCAGTGGGCTAGCCCATACATAGCTTCTTACACAAAGAAGGGTTATTTGCGTGCCATCTCACGAGAATAAGGTTTCGCGTTCCGCCGCCGTCCCGCCGCACGATTCCGGCCGCCTTGTGCGCGGCCGGGCTGACCGGCGCGTGGCTGGCCGCCACCCCGGTGGCCGCGCAGGCCAGCACGCACGCCGCGGCGCCCAGGACGGTCGTCCGCGCGGCCAAGTCGGTCAACGCGAAGGCTGTGCTGGCTACTGGACCCCGGCCCGGCTGCGCGCGGCCACGTCGGCCGACGTGAAGGTCGTCGGGTCGAAGCCGCACGTGCTGCCGCCCACGGCCAAGGCGCCCGGGAAGCCGGGGGACGTCGCGGGCGGCCTGCCGGGGGACGTCGCGGGCGGCCTGCCAGGTGGGCGGGCCGCGGTGGCCGTCCACCCGGTCACGGTGAAGCCGGCCGCGTTCGCATATCCGTACCCCTACGACAGCTTCACCCCGCAGTCGGCCCTCTGGAACATCTATCCGTACAAGGTGAACGGCAAGTTGTTCTTCACCAACAACGGCGGCAATTACGTCTGCTCCGCGACGTCGGTCGCCTCGTCCAGTGGGCCCAGTAACGAGAACGAGATCTGGACCGCGGGGCACTGTGCGGCGAACACCAGCGGGAACACCCACCTGTGGGACACCTCAGCCGTCTTCATCCCGGCGTACAACGGGAACGTCTCGAACTTCGACCCGTTCGGCGAGTTCGTCTGGACGGGTGCCGCGATCACCACCTCGGCCTGGTTCAACAACAGCGACCTGACCGAGGACGAAGCCGCGATACAGGTGGGCACGTCCAGCACGACCGGGCGCACCCTCGGGAGCTCGGTGGGCTGGGACGGCTTCGCCTGGAACTACCCGGTCAACCAGCAGTTCGTGGCGTTCGGGTACCCGGCCGCGTCGCCGTACGACGGCCTCAACATGGTCGAGGACATCGCCGCGACGGCGGGCCAGGACGGCAACATCAGCGGCGCCAATGGCACCCGGCCGATCGTTATCGGTAACCCGATGACCGGCGGTTCCAGCGGTGGTGCGTGGAACATCGGCTGGACGAGCGCCGGCCCGGGCTACATCAACGGGCACAACGATTACAAGTACAGCAACCAGCCGCTGGCGATGTACTCGCCGTTCCAGGACACCCTGTCCAACACGGTCCGCTGCTTCAACAAGACGAGCTGCTGACCTGACGGAGGTACCGGGCCGGGCTGTGGTCGGTCAACTTCGGCGAGGAGCCGGCCACCACGAACCGGATCAACGGGGTCGTCGACCAGGAGACTCACGGCCTGGTGCCGGCCCTCTTCCCGGCGCCGCTGCCCGCGTCCACCCAGACCGTGCTGTCCAACATCGTCTACCTCACAGCACGCTGGCAGCGGCCCTTCCCGGCGGCCAACCCGGCGCCGTTCCATACCGCTGGCGGGCGCGCCGTCCAGGTGCCGATGATGAGCAGCGCCGACCCGGTGGCCGCCTACCGCCAGGTGGCCGGCTGGCAGTCGGCCACGCTGCCGTACGCCGGGCACCGGCTGGCCGCGGTCGCGCTGCTGCCACCGGCGCATGCGGCCCGCTGCGCCGTCCCCACGGCCGCGCAGTGGGCCGCGCTGACCACCGGGACCAGCCGCCACACCACCGGCGTCCGGCTGCCCCGGCTCCAGCTCCGCCAGACCTGGGACAGCCTGCAGACCACCTTGGCCGCCATGGGCCTGCCGCTCACCGGCGACTACTCCGGGCTGGGGCGCCAGGACAGCCAGATCTCCGAGATCATCCAGCAGGACACCATGGACGTCACCCCGGCCGGGACCACGGCCGCCGCGGCGACCGGCGTGGCTGTCGGCACCGCCGAGCGCGTCGGCCCGGCGGTCATGCTGGCCTTCGACCGGCCGTTCCTGCTGCTGCTGGAGGACACCGCCACGCACACGCCGCTGTTCCTGGCCCGGATCAGCGATCCCAGCCAGCCCTGATCAGCCAGGTACTGGCGTTCGGCAAAAGGTGCTGGACGGGTGCCAGCCGCCCCGGCGCTGCTTCACTTCGACATTTTCCGGCCTGCCTGCCGCCGGGAACGGTTATCAGACCCGGCAGGCCCGGACCCCACGGACCGCGCCGGCGACACACAGGGCGGCGCAGGCCAGCGCGCTGCCCAGCAGCACCGGCCCGGCGCTGGACGTGCCCAGCAGCACGGCCAGCACGCCGCCGAGCGCCAGCACGACACCCCCGGCCGTGGTCAGCGGCGCGGCCACCTTGTTGGCCACCTTGAACGCCCGGTCGCTGCGCATCGTCGTCGGCGTCCGGACCCCGGCCAGCCTGTTGCGCGGCAGCCGTTCCTGCCAGCTCGCCACGGCCACCACGATCAGCACCAGGGCCGCCAGGATGAGTATGAGCGCTGGGACGATCATGCTGTTCCCCTTGCTTTCCACCACCATCCGAGGACGGTGCCGGGGCCATTTTATTCCGCCGGATTCCGGGCCGCATACCTCACGTTCGGCCGGGCCGCGGCGTCTACCGGGCATGACGACGACACCTCATGCCGAGCAGATGCAGGCCGGTGCTCCGGCGGCCGCCCAGTTCCGGTTCGAGCCGATTCCGGCGGCCACGCTGGACGGGATCCGGGCGGCCGGGGTGGACGAGACCGGTCAGCCGCTGACCGTGCGGACGGACACCGACGGCGGCAGCCCGCTGCGCTGCTGCCTGCGCGCAACCGTGCCCGGCGAGCGGGTGCTGCTGAT
Source organism: uncultured Actinomycetes bacterium (assembly GCA_963834705.1). Classification (GTDB taxonomy): domain Bacteria; phylum Actinomycetota; class Actinomycetes; order Streptosporangiales; family Streptosporangiaceae; genus RYN-230. The sequence continues at coordinate 221,750 of CAWICV010000004.1, read as the reverse complement.
CGCCTACACGCCGCCCGGCGGCCGGGGCGCGTACGCCGAGCGCGGCCCGGTGTTCATCCACGCCGACCCGTGCGGCGGTTACCCCAACTGGGACCGGTATCCGCCCGGGCTGAGTCACCGCCAGCAGGTGGTGCGGGCCTACGACCGGGACGGCAGGATCGCTGGCGGCGTGCTCGTGGCGGACGGCGAGCACGCCATTCCGGTGATCCGCGAGATGCTGGCCCGGCCGGAGATCACCCTGGTCCAGCTGCGCAACGTGGGCTACGGCTGTTACAACTTCGCCGTTCGGCGGGGGTGACGGTCACCCCGAGCTGGCGGATAACCGGTGCCAGCGCGCGTCAGCTGTCCAGCCGCAGGATGGTCTCCTCGATCTCCGCGTTCCGTGCGGTGGCGAACGAGACCTCGGTCCCGATGTCGGTGAAGCCGGACTTGTGCAGCACCCGCAGCGAGCCGGTGTTGTCGCTGGCCGCGCGGGCGTACAGCGGCCGGTCCGGCACCAGGTCGAGCAGCAGCGCCACCGCCCGGGTGGCGATGCCCTGCCCCCAGGCGGCACGGTCGATCCAGTAGGTGATCTCGGTCTGCCCGTCAATGGGGAAGCTGGCGATGCTGCCCACCAGCTCACCGTCGCAGGTCACGGCGCGATGCGTGATGTCCGGCGACGCGCGCACCCGGGCCATATGCGCGTCGAACGCACTCCGGTCACCCGGGTCCGGAGTGGTGAACGCGGCCATCCGGACCGCCTCCGGGTCGCGCTGCTGCTCGAACAGCGCGTCCAGATCGCCGTCTTCCACCGGCCGCAGCGCGACGCTTGACACGTGCCTCCCCCTCGCCTGGTCCAGAGCCTGCCGACCGGCAGAAGATTATGCTGCGAAAATGGGGCGGCTCAAGGCTTTCCCCCGAGGAGATCCGCGCCGCGCCGGGGTGCATAACGAGCTCGGCCCTGATGACCGCGATGCCGTCGTGCCGTCGTTCCTGGACAAGCTCGACGGTGAAGTCAGTGCCCGGATCGACGTCCAGGCCGGTGCCCGGCCGGCCGCCAGGACGCGGAAGGATTAGTCCCGGCCGCGCAGCAGGGAGACCCGGAACGGGCGCAACTCGCCGCGGGCAAAGCCGCCGCGGATGGCCGGGTCTTCCATCATGACCTGCTCGGCGGCCGCTTCGTCAGGCGCCTCGAAGACGGCCACACCCGTGTTAATGCGGCCCAGTGTGGGCCCGGCCAGGATCAGCTGTCCCCCGGCCAGCAGCCGCTGCAGCCGGGCGAAGTGGGCGGCCCACGCCGCCTGCTCGGCGTCGGTCATGGTCGCGGCGAAGTCATCCCGTGGCGGGTGGATGAAATAGATCCATTCCGCCATGACGTCAGGGTTTCCTTCCGACACCCGCGTAGCACGGGATCAGGTGGGCGGGGTTGGCCAGCGCCCGCCATTCCGGCAGGAAGACCAGCCCGGGTTCCACCATGTCCAGGCCGGTGAAGTAGCCGGCGATCTGCTCGCGGGTCCGGCGGTGCAGCTGGGCAGGCCCGAGCCGGGCGTTGAGCCGCGCCGTGGCGGTGGTCACCCGCTCGGTGTCGATGTCCGCGGTGGTGTCCGAGTGGACCAGGTAACTGCCTGATGGCATCGCGTCCATCAGCTGGGCCACGACGAGCTCCGGGTGCTCCTCGTCCGGGATGTACTGCAGGATCATCAGGAACATGACCGCGGTGGGCTGGCTGAGGTCAAGGATCTTGGCCGCCTCGGCCAGGATCGTGCCGGTGTCCCGCACGTCCGCGTCCACATAATGGGTAGCGCCCTCGGGCGTGCTGGTCAGCAGGGCCCGGGCGTGGGCCAGCACGATGGGGTCGTTGTCCACGTACACGATCCGCGCGTCCGGCGCGACCGCCTGGGCGACCTCGTGCGTGTTCTCCGCGGTCGGCAGCCCGGTGCCGATGTCCAGGAACTGCCGGATCCCCGCCTCGCCAGCCAGGTACTCCACCGCGCGGCGGAGGAACGCCCGGTTGGCCCGCACGCCGGGCAGGATATTCGGGTTGGCTGCGACGGCCTGCTCGGCCGCCTCCCGGTCGGCCCCATAGTTGTCCTTGCCGCCCAGCCAGTAGTTATAGACCCGGGCCGGGTGCGCGACGCCGGTATCAAAGGACGCCAGGTCAGGTCCGGCTGAGTCGGGGCCGTCGGCCGGATTGGCGGGTCCGCCGTTGCTGCTCACTGAGCCTGCCCTTTCGCGCCGGGGGTGGGGTGCTCGCAATCGTATGCGCCCGCGGCAGCCAACGCCGCGCGGGTGCCGTGATGCATAGCCTGCGTTGTCGCGGGAACCTCCTATCTCCGGCATAACGCACATTGCCCGACGATAAGCAAGGCACCAAAGCCCGTGACCACCCGGGTGGCCGGCGACGGTGCGGCCGCCCAGCGCAGGGTGAACTGCTTGAGTGTGTAGCCGAGTGCGTTCAGCGTCGGCTGGATGAAGTTGTCCCGGATGGTCTGGGTGGCCTCGGTCTCCGCGCTCTGGATGAGCGGGCGGGTCACCGCCGGCGCGCGAGTGGCCTTGTAGAACGCGATCTGCTGGGCCTGGGCGTATAGCACCGACTGGGTGAACTGCGGCCGGACCAGCACCCCGCAGCCGAACCCGGGATAGGTCCAGCTGTGCTGGGTGGCCACCGGCTTGGACGGCAGGTTGTCGATCGTCACGTCGTGCGCCGACCGGGGGAGTTGCGGGGCGGGCAGCATCATCGTGACCGTCACCTGCCCCGGCTGCCCGCCCCGCGGCCTGCTCAGCACCTGGAGCCGGTAATGGCCCTGGGCCGGGGTCCACCAGGCCGGCCCAGGGTTGAGCTCGACGGTGGCCGACGCGTGACCAACGGCATAGAACGTGCTGGCGTACCAGCACGGCCAGATGCCGATGTTCTTGGACACCTTGTGCGTGAACACGAAGGTGAAGTTGGCCTGGCCCAGCGCGGGCCGGGAGATGCCCTCGATCTTCTGCAGCACCCACGGGCCCAGGTCGGTGTTGGTCGTGGTGCCCGCCGTGATCATCTGCCATGGCCAGGCGAACCGGACACTGGGCAGGTGCACGCTGAGGCCGAGGAAGTGCAGCGTGGCGGCGAGCGAGGCGAGCACCACGGACGCGATCGCCCGGCGGAAGATGAACACCGCCGCGGCCAGCACCAAAGCCCATTTTGCCGAACGCCAGCTACGGAACCGGGGGGATCGTGGCCCGCCCGGGTCTGGCCGGTAGATCGTGGGAGCCGGCGGCGGTGGTCCGCTCGCCGGGTCAGCTGCCTGATATCTGGCCTCGTCCGGGCTGGCCGGGCGGTGCCGGGGCGGCGCGGCGGCCGCGAAGAGCAGCGAGCGGAGCATCGGATTCACCTTTTCCTGGGACATGGGCTAAACGACCGCCGGGTAACCGAGGCCGAGCACGATCGGCACCGCGCCGAACGGCCGCCGGAACCGGGCGCCGGGCTTGTCCGGGGCGTCTGGTTCGGCGATCTTCGGCCAGCGCATATGCAGGTGCGCCGTGGTCAGGCCCGCGACTGAGTACGGGAATTCGAGCGCCGAGGTGCGGTGCACGACGAGCAACCGCCCCCAGCGGAACGCGGCGAACACGCCGGCCAGGTCGCCCACCGACAGCGGCCGCCGCTCGGTCAGGTCGATCTGGTAGACCGACCAGGCCAGGTCGCGCAGGTCGTCGGCGCACTGCTCCAGCGCGGCCGACCGGGTCGTGTAACTGGTCCCGTCCAGGTTGATGGCGCCCAGCTTCTCGCCGTGCACTGGTGAGTACCCGGAGCGTGCCTCGCACTGCATCCAGTCGGCCGCGGCCAGCACCTTCCACGGGATGTCCGCGTGGGTGGCGACTTCCCGGTACAGCGGCTCCTCGCGGCGCAGCGGCACCTTGGCCGACGTCAGGAACGCGGTGTGCACGGACGGCGGGATCTCCGATCGGTACCGCCGCAGCGTGGTCCAGGCCCGGCGGTTGCTGCTGGCCGGCCGGGGGGCCGGGCTGGCCCGGAGTGGGGTTTGCACCGAAGTCAGCACGGCGGACTGAATCCTCGGATGCGCGGCGGTCCGCTGCGGCCCGGCCCGGCGGTCCGCGCGGGTCGTGGTCCTGGCGGACGGCTCGGGCGTCGAGCTGGCTGGGCCGGGGGCGGCGGAGTGCGCGGCCGGGGCGGTGTCCGGCACCCCAGGGATGCTGGCCTGACCTTTGCTGCCAGCCGTGCTGCCGGCGGGCGCGGCGGCCGGGCGGTGCGAGGGAGCTGGTGTCGCGGCCGAGGTGTGCGCCCGGGACGGGGCTGGGGATGGAGTGCCGCCCGGGGCCGGAGTGTTGGCCGGCGTTGACGTCCGGCCCGGGGTGGCGGCCGGGGTGGGCGTCAGGGAGGCTGGCGCGGAGTGGGCGGGGGTCGCGGAGTGGGTGGGGGTCGCGGCCGCGGTGGGCGTGGGGCGGCTGGATGGCGTGACCGACTGGGCCGGGGTGGGCGCCGGACGGTGCCTGGGGGTGGGCCTGGGCTTGGGCTTGGCCGCGACAGGGGAGCCGGCCGACGGGGTGCCCGCGTCGTACTGGTACAGGTTGTGCCGCTGCATCAGGCTGATCAGCTTGGCGCCATAACCCGGGTCGGTGGCGTACACCCCGGTCAGCGCGGACGCGAATGCGTTGGGTGCCCGCCGCACCGCCATCGCCTGCTGGTAGTAGCCGCTGTCCGCAAGCAGCCGGCCATGGTCATCGATGCTCTCGGCGAAGTTGTGGTACACCCGGAACGGAGCTGTGGTGGTGATCCACTGGCCGTTCTCGTATTCCTGCGTCGGCAGTGCCTCGCTGCCCGCCGGGCCGGTGCCTTTCATCCCGAACAGATTGTGATCCTTGCTGGCCAGCAGGCTCTGGCCCCAGTCCGATTCCTCGATGGCCTGCGCGATCGTCACGGCGGCGGGCACCCCGTAGGCGCGCTCCGAGGCGATGGCGCCGGGTGCCACCGCGTTGATGAACGCCTGCTGCGCGGCAGTCTCTCCGGCGGCCGGGGCGCCGCCGGTCTGCTGCTGGTGGCCGGCGGGGGACGACACCGCCGCAGCGCTGCTCTGATCGTGCTGGCCAGCGCCGGTCACGCCGGGGATGGCCGTGCCACCCGACGTAGCGGCCGCGTCGGTACCATGCGAGCCGGCGGTGCTGGACGCGTGCTGGTGCCGCTGCCCGGCTGGGCCATCCCCGGCCGTGCCGGGGATGGCGGCCTGCCCGCTCGCCGAATCTGCCTGGGTCCGGTGGCTGCCGGGCGGCTGCGCCTGATGATGCGCGTCGTGCCGCGCCCTGGCCCGCGGGCTGGCCGGCGCGGAGCCCGGGATGTCCGCCAGCCCGGCGGCTGCTGCGCCGACTGCCGCCTGGCCGCTCGCCGCCTGACGCTTCGCGTGCTGCGGCGGGCCCGGGTCCTGGTGCTGCGCCGGAGCCGCACCCGGGATCGCGGCCTGCCCGGCCGCCGTGGTGGCTTGGGGGCCCGCTCCGTGGGACCGGCCCTGGCCGCCGTGTGACGAGCCGGACGTGCTGGCCGCCGTGTCGCCGGGGCTGGCCGAGTTCAACGATCCGTTGTCCACGAAGCCGACGACGCCGTCGCCGGAAAGGTCGCCCGGGTACTGGTGGGCGTTTACCGAGAAGTTCGGCAGCGAATCCCCGCCGATCGTGTGCAGCACGCCGGGCGCGAACTCGGTAACCACCTCGACGTGACCCTGGAACAGCACCCAGTCGCCGGGCTGCGGCTGGTAGCCATCGCCCAGTGGGTGCCACCGCCCATGGGTCTGCGCGTCCTGCTGAATCGAGATGACACCGGGTGATGCCGGGTTCTCGTCCACCCGGACGTCGGCCCAGCTGTGCATGGGCCACGGGTACGAACTGCCACCGCTCACCCAGCTCTGCTGGCCGACGACCTTGGCCGCCAGTTCCAGGGTCAGGCTGGCGAACGCGGCGCAGGACGGGCCATGGTCGGCGTGATCGAGGCTGTCCTGCTGCCAGATCATCGCCTCCATCTCGGCCGGCGTCTTGTCCTGGGCCAGTTGCAGGTAGTGCTGGGCGACGTTGACGATGGCGGCGCGCAGGGTGGCATCGCTGGCCGGGGCCTGCCGGACCGAGTGCCGCAGGGCCAGCAGGTTGACCGGCAGGCTGGTCGGCGACGAGAAATCGACGGCGGCCTTGGGCATGAAGGAGAAACCGGTGATGGCCCCGCCTGCACTGAGGCTGACCAGCGCCGTTGCCTGCTGCCACCAGGGCGTGCTGGCGCGCTGCAACGAATTCACCTCCTCACTGATGGTGTTGACCCGGCGCTGGACGCGCTGATGTGGCTACTGGAGCGGGACGGAGTGGGGAAGTGGTGAAGCGGTTCAGGACGACAGCGCGGCGGCCGGCCGGTGATTCAGGATGTACTGCACCTGCGGATCGCCGGGATTCTTCGCGTTCTGGAACAGCACCGCCGCGTCCTTGGCGGCGACCGCTGGGGCGCCGACCACCCACTCGCGGTACACGTCGCGGACCAGCGCGGCCTGCCCGGGCGCAGTGATCGGCCGGGCGCAGACATCGGGGTAACCCTGCCGTGCGCTCATCGCCGCCGACCCGGTGTACCGCAGGCAGTTCGCCGAGCTGCTCTCCAGCCCCGGCCGCACTTGCGGATTCCCGTTCGTGCTGGTCACCGTCACGCCGCCGATGATGTCGTTGATGGCGCGCGCCGCGACCTGAATGCTGTCCACGGGATTGGACGGGTCGTACGGATGGTGCAGGTTCAGTGCCCCGGCCACCTGCCCGCCCTGCCCGGGGGTGATCGGCTCCAGGCCCTGCCGGCCGGTCCTGGTGTCCGCGAAGCTCGGGTTGTTGTCGCTGGTGATCAGCGCGAAAACCCAGAGGATCTGCCTGGTTCCCCTGGCGCAGGCGAAGTTGACCTGGCCGGGTTCAGACATCACGTTCGGGTTCTGGCAGGCCTGCTCGATCCAGCCCTGGACCCGGGCCACGCTGGCCGGCCAGGAGGCACCGCCGCCCGACGTCACCAGCAGAATCACGACGGCGAGCAGGGTGACGCCGGCGATAGCCGTGATGACCAGTTTCCGGCTGACCGCGAGCTTGGGCCGGTGGGCGCTGGGCCGGCCCCTGTTGATCAGGATCGTGGTCCGGTCGGCGTCCGGGTCGGCCTCCGGAGCGTGCGGAGCGGCGCCGGCCAGGCCGGCCGCGTACCGGCCGGCGTCGTGGCGGTCCCTCTCGCCCGGCTCAGCGTGGCCCGGGGCGAAGTCGAAGTCCAGCCGGGGCGCGGCGTACGCGGGGCGCCGCGGGCTCGGCACCCAGGCCTGCTGCGGCTGGCACTGCTCGCACTGGCACGCCTCGGCGGCGTAATCAGGCTCGGCGGGCCGCCCGGCCCGCGCCCGGACGAATTCACGCTGCAGTGAATCCTGGGCGTCGGAGATTTCCCGCTCCACCTCGGCGGTGGTCTTCCTCAGGTCAGCGAGGTGCTCGCTCTTGAGCCTGATGATGTCCTCGAAGTAGGTGCTCACTGTCTCACCTCAACCGTGCGCTGTGTGTCAGGCGGAGTCAGAACCTGATGACCGGCATGAAGCCTGCCTGCGCGACGTCTGGTGAGCAGCTGATGGTGTTGTGGGCACCCTGGGGAAGCAGCGGGACGGGCCAGTGGTGGCTCATGCGAGGTCATCCGGAAGCCTGTCGGCCCGGTGTGGGGGAAGCCAGCCAGACCCACGGCAACCACCGCTGCAGCGGTAGCGGTGGGGGACCGTGGTCCGGCAGCGCGAGTGACCTCAGGCATGAAGCTATTAGAACATAAGTACGATGGAACTGGGAAGCCGGTTTGCGTAGAACATACATTCGAATCTTAGCTCGTCAGTCGTGCCTCCTGGCTGAGCTGGGACGATGCCTCGGCTACCGCCGACGTGATGGTCCGTCCGGGATGCTACCGGCGCCTGCCGACAAAACCCGCGTCCGGCAGGTCAGTTGCGGCGCTGGGCCGTCGGTGGCGACCGGTAGGTTGGCCGGATGAGCCGGACCGCGGGTGAGCTGACGAGTCCAGCCCGCCCTCCCGGCCACGGCGGTACCGGCCCAGTCGGATCCGCTGCCCCGGGTCACGCCCGCGGCCTGGCCGCCCTGCAGCCGTTCCGGCACCGGGCATTCACCGTGCTGTGGGCGGCCGGCCTGATCTCCACGATCGGCTCCTGGATGCAGACCGTGGCGGTCGGGGCGCTGGTCATCTCGGACACCGGAAAAGCCACCTGGGCCGTGCTGGCCGCGGCCGGCGGCTTCCTGCCCATCGGCCTGCTGTCGCCGGTCGGCGGCGCGCTGGCCGACCGGCTGGCCCGGCGGCCGGTCCTGGTCCTGGGCAACCTGGCCGCGGCGGGCAGCGCGCTGCTGCTGGCTCTCCTGGTGACCACCGGCCGGTCCAGCCCGGCCGCGCTGGTGGCGCTGGTCACCGTGCAGGGCGCGGCCAGCGCGCTGATCGGGCCGTTCCAGCAGGCGATCCTGCCCGACCTGGTGCCGCCGCCCGAGTTCCTGGCCGCCGTCTCGCTCAATTCGGCCGAGTTCAACCTGGGGCGGATCGCTGGACCGGCGCTGGCCGGCGCGACGGTGGCGGCGCTGGGTTACCCCGTCGCGTTCGTGGCCAACGCGGCCTCGTTCCTGGCCGTGGTGCTGGCCCTGGGCTTCATCCGGCTGGCCCCGCCCGCAGGCCAGCCCGCTGGCCTGCTGCGATCACTGCGGTCCGGGTACGCCGCGGCCCGGGCCGAGCCGGCCTGCCGGACCGCCATCGGCACGATCGCCCTGGTGGCGTTCCTCGCGTCGCCGTTCATCGCACTGGTCCCGGTGATGGCTCATCACCTGGCGCATGGCGGCCCGCGGGCGGTGGCGCAGTGCACCGCGCTGCTCACTACCGCCCAGGGGGCAGGTGCGGTGCTCGGCGCGCTGTGCCTGGCCCCGCTGGCCGCCCGGCTGGGCCGCGGCCGGGTGCTCGCGGCCTGCCTGGTGCTGCTCCCGCTGGTGCTGGTCGGCTACAGCGCGGCCCGCACCCCATGGCAGGGCGCGGCCACCCTGTTCCTGGTCGGCCTGGTCTACCTCGGCGTGCTGTCCGGCCTGTCCACCCTGGTCCAGTTGCGCGCGCCGGAGGCCTACCGGGGCCGGGTGCTCAGCTTCTTCCTGGTCGCGCTCGGCGTCGCCTACCCGGTCGGCTCCCTGGTGCAAGGACCGGTCATCGACCGGATCGGGCTCGGCTGGACCACCGCGGGCGCGGCCGTCCTGCTCGCGCTGATCATGGCCGTGCTGGCCATCCGGCGCCCCGGGCTGACCCGGGTGCTCAGCCGCGACTTAGCCCTGGCTGGGCCGCGGTCAGCCAGCCCGCGGCTGACCGCCGGGCTCGCCCGGCGCCGCGGCGCCCGGTCCATCCGGCTCAGCCGCCTGCCCATTGGCCTGGCTGGCTGGCCGGCCCACGGCGCCGGGCGGCCCGTTCAAAGGGCTCGGACTTCGCCCGTTCGGTTCGCGGACGGCCTGGCCGTTCGCCACCCCGGCGGCCGCCAGCGCGGGTCGCCACCCGTTGCGCCACGGCTGCGCCCGGGTCAGCCAGTAGATGGCCCCGGCCAGCAGGACCGCGCACAGGATCCAGCCAAGCGCGGTCGTGCCGATGCCGACGTACTTCAGCCCGGACGCGAGGATGACGAACGTGATGATCGGCCGGATGTACCGGTCCGGGGCCCGGGACGACAGGAACGACCCGATCAGCACCGCGGGCACGCTGCCGATCACGAGCGATGCGGTCACCCCGAACTGGACGGTGCCGAAGATCAGGGCGCCGAGAGCGGCCGCCGCGGTGAGCGGTACCGCCTGGGTCAGGTCAGTGCCAACCAGCTGCCCGGCGCTGAGCAGTGGGTACAGGAACAGCAGCAGCACGATCATCAGCGAGCCAGAGCCGACCGACGTCATCCCCACGATGACGCCGCCGATGATGCCGATGAGGATGGTCGGGATCGGCCGTACGGTGATCTTGTGCACGGTGCCGGTTCGCTGGTTGCCGGACCGGCGATCCAGGATATAGCGGAACACCATGGCGCCCGCGCCGACCAGCAGTGCCGCGCCCAGCGCGACCTCCACGTGCTTTTGCTGCGCCGTGCTGCCGCCGAACAGGTGCAGGAAGTAAGCGCCGAGGAACGCGGCCGGCACCGAGCCGAGCACCATCCAGCCCACGAGCCGCAGGTTGACGGTGCCCTTGCGCAGGTGCACCGCCGCACCGACCGGCCGCATCAGCACGGCGGCGACCAGGTCGCTGGAGATGGCGGCCGACGGTTTCACGCCGAACAGCAGGATCAGCATCGGCGTCATCAGCGCGCCGCCACCCGCTCCGGTCAGCCCGACGAGCAGGCCCACCACCGCGCTCCCCAGCACGATGTAAGGGTTGAGGCTCATAACGGCTCCCGCCTTGTCGCTGGCACGCGGACACGAATTCCCTAGCAAGCTACTCCCAAACCTAGACATCGATAGCCAGATGTCTATAGCACCCGGCAGAAAAGTGGGCAATGTAACCGCTGCTCAGCGCCCCGCTTCTCGACTAAATCTATTGAGAAAAGAGGAAATGGTCAGCCGCGTTGCCGCCCATGCCGAGAAAGGCTGTGCGGCTGGCTTTTATCCGACGCCGGGCGCCGGTAACCGCCCGGTCAGGCGACCGCGCGGGTGAGCACGGCGAACGGGAGGATGGCGCCGTTCAGCACCACCACGCCCTTGTCCGGCGTGCCGGGCTCCAGATCCAGGCTGAGCAGCGTCCCCCCACTCATCGCGGCCTCGATGTCCCGCTGCAGCACGGCCAGCTCGTACTTGGCGGCGAGCAGGTGCCCCGGATTGGCGCGGGTCGGCCCGCTTACTGACGGGACGTACAGCAGCGGAGCGGTGCCGGCATCGCCACCGCTAGGGTTCCAGCCACGCGGGCTGATCGGCAGGCTGAGCACTACCGTGCCGGCCGCCCGCGGGTTGAGGATCAGGATGCCCGGGATCGGTGCCGTCACCTGGATGATGATCGGCGCGGGGTGCTCAAGCGCGGTAGCCACATCGTCGTAGCCGGCCGCATCGAACGTCCAGACCGACGGGTCAGTCCCTATCTGCAGTTCCGCGCTCATGCCGTACCTCCTCGGTTCGTGCCTGCTCGTGCTCCGGCCGGACGTGCGGGGAGGGCTGGGTCAGACCCAGCCGGGCGCCGACGGTTGCTGCCTCGGTGCGGTTACGCACGCCAAGTTTGTCAAGGATCCGGGAGACATGCACGGCGACGGTCCGCTCACTAATGAACAGGTGCCTGGCTACCTGCCGGTTGCTGTCGCCGTGCGCGAGCAGGCCCAGCACCTTGGCCTCCCGCGCCGTGAGGTCGAACCGGGCCGGACCGCTGCCGGGCCGGCCGGGCCGCCCGGGCGGAATGGGCAGCCGGGCCCGCCTGGCCAGCTCACCGGCCAGCCGGAGCAGGGGCGCCGAGGGAAGCTCCCCAGCCAGGGCCTGGCCCGCCGCCAGCGCCCGGGCCGCCTGATCACGCCGTCCCCCGCGCGCCGCGACCTCCGCTTCACGCAGCCGTGCGTACGCCTCCCGGTAGGGCTGGCCGGCTTCCTGCCAGGCGCCGGCCACCCGCGCCAGGTGGCCCGGTCGTCGGTGCCCAGCTCGCGGGCCCGTTCGGCCGCCGTAAGCAGCCCGAACGCGGCGACGGCGGGTTGCCCGCCACCGTCTGCGGCCACGATGGCGCGGGCCCGGCCGGCGAAGCTGGCCGCCGCCGCGGGCCACGGCTCGGCCACGTCCCGCGGCCGGGCCACCTCGGGCAGCGCGGCCAGGTCGGCCGCGGTCCGGGCGCCCGCCGCGAGCAGCCGCATCTCGTCCTCGGCCAGGTCGGCGCCGTCCAGGGCGGCCAGCCCGTCCAGCACCTGGCGGGCCGCGGCGGCCACGTCGGCCTCGTTCAGCGCGTGCTCGGCCAGGCAGGCCCGCAGCGGGCCGGTGAGCCTGGGGTCTTCGGGGGCCTTCTCCAGCCGCCCGGCCAGCGATTCGGCGCGCTGCGCGTCGCCCTGCCCGACGGCTAGTTCCAGCCGCAGTAGATCCAGGTACTGCACATAGGCCGCGGACTCGCCGACCAGCTCGGTCAGCAACTGGCCGGCTTCGGTCCAGCGGCCGGTGGCGACCAGCACCGCGGCGGTGTTGTTGTCCAGCACCGAGGTCAGTGACGGAGGCGCGTCGAGCGCGCGGACGGCCTGCCGCCCGGACCGGGCCACCTCGAGTGCCTCGGTGAACCGGCCTGCCGTGCACAGCAGGTACATGTGGTTGGCGGTGGCCCGGACGATGTCCTCGATGCTGCCGCTGGCCTGGGCCAGGGTGCAGGCCGTCCGCAGTGCGGTCAGCCCGGCGTCCGGTTCGCCGCGCTGGGCCACGATGATGCCCAGCGTGGCCAGGGCGTGGGCCTGCTCGGCAGGCGCGCCGGCCCGCTGCGCCTGCTGGACGGCCAGCTCCGCGGCGGGCAGCGCGGCCCCGAGCTCGCCGAGCAGCATCCGGTGGGTGGCCACCGCGGCCAGCGCGCGGGCCCGTAGCGCGGACGGCGGCCCATCAGGGATCAACGCCAGTGCCTGCTCACTGGCGTCGGCGGCCGCGTGCGGGTCGCCCGCCTCCCACCGGTACCGGCCGAGCCGTTCCAGCCGCCGGACCCGGTCCAGGCGGCTGGCCGCACCGGACCGGGCCAGTGCGGCTGCGGCCCACTCCGCGGCGCGTTCCGGGTCGCCGGCCCAGCTGGCCGCCTGGGCCGCCGCTTCGAACAGGTCAGGGCCGAGTTCGGGCAGCCACGAACCCAGCTCGATGGCGAGGGCGTAGTCGCGGACCGCTTCCGGGTACGCGCGTGCCGCGACCGCCTGCCGCGCCGCGGCCACGGCGGCGGGCGCGGCGCGATCCGGGCAGCCGGCCAGATGCCAGTGCTGGGCCAGGCTGCCCTGGTTCACCTGGGCTCCCGCGGCCAGCGCGTGGGCCAGCGCGCGGTGCAGCAACTGGCGCTCACCCGGTAGCAGGTGGTCGTACAGCGTCTGCCTGATCAGCCCGTGGGTGAACGCGTACCCGCCGCCGGCGGGCACGAGCAGCCCGGAGGCCACCGCCTCGCGGGCCGCAGTGAGCAGCTGTGTCTCGCCGAACGGGACGGTCGCGGCCAGCAGTTCGTGCGACAGCCCGCCATCCGCCACGCAGACCTGGTCGACCACGGCCCGGGCGGCCTCGGGCAGGACGGCGGCCCGGGCCAGCAGCGCTTCGGTGATGGAGGGTGGCGGGCCGTCCGGGCCCGCGGTGGCCAGTTCCTGGGCATACAGCGGATTGCCACCCGCGGCCGTCACCACCTCGGCCAGCCGGTCGGCCCGGACGCCGGCCGGCAGCAGGGCCGCCACCAGCTCGGCGATCTCAGCGTCGGACAGCCCGGCCAGCCGCAGCCGGGTCACACCGGGGCGGCGCTCCAGTTCGGCCAGCCAGCGCCGGGTGCCGCTGTCCAGGTCTTCTTCGCGCAACGTCGCGGCCACCAGCACCTGGGCCTGGCGGAGCCGTACGGTGAGGAAGGCCAGCAGCTCCCGCGAGGACTCATCGGCCCAGTGCAGGTCCTCCAGCACCAGGACCAGCGGCGACGCCTCGGCCTGCGCGCGGAGCAGGTCCAGCACGCGGATGAACAGCCGGTGCCGGGCGGCCAGCATGTCGCCCGGGCCGTCATCGTCGAGCAGCCATCCCGCCTTATCGCCCAAGGCGGCGGCGAACGGTCCATAGGCCAGCGCCGCGCCGGCCAGCGGCGCGGACTCGCCGCAGCGGACGGCCGCGCCCGCCTGTCCGGCCTCGTGGCTCAGTTCTTCGGTGAGCCTGGTCTTGCCGATCCCGGCCGGGCCCGTGATGAGCAGCACCTGCGCGTGGCCCGCGGCCGCGCGGGACAGGGCGGCGGACAGGACTGCCCGCTCAGCAACCCGCCCCACGATCGGCAAAGATCTTGCCACAAGCAAAGTGTCGCGGGGATTACCGGCTTGTGTCGACAGGCTGCGTAGTCATTTCCCGCAGCCCCGGATACGTATCGCTGCCGATGTGCGACCGTGCCCCGCTCGCGCACTCTGGGCTGCATGACAAGCGCTGGCCGGCCCGCCGCACCCGCAGCGTCCACCCGGCCACACGCATCTGAAGGGGACCCAGTCATGCGTAAGACCATCACCTCCACCATCGTCGCTGCCGCTGCTGCCGCCGCCGTGAGCGGCGCGGGGATCGCCCTGGCCAGCACCGGCTCCACGGGCACCTCGGGGACCGAGAGCTTCCAGCTGATGAGCACGTCGGTCACCGGGTCGACGAGCAGCGTCATCGCCCGCGGCGTGTTCACCGGCGCGGCCGTCGATCACCAGCAGGCGCACAACATGGACACGTTCGTGTTCAAGAACGGCACGGTCCGGGTGCACCACACCAACGGCAAGGGGCGGCAGTCCTTCGACCCGAAGACCTGCCTGATGACGATCAGCCAGCGCGGCGCGTACCAGATCACCGGCGGGACCGGTAAGTACGCGGGGATCAGCGGCGGGGGCCGCTACCAGCTGAGCATCCTGGCCGTGGGCGCTCGCTCCGGCGGCAAGTGCTCAGAGCACCAGGCACCGGTCGCGTTCCACCAGGTCATCAACGCGAGCGGCACGGCCACCCTGAAGTAACCGACGCCGCCGTACCGGCCTGCGCCCGGCCACCGCACGGTGGCCGGGCGCGGCCGCGCCGCGATCTGACGTACTTCGCTCCCTCCGCCTTGCTCAGGCGTTGCTCAGACATTGTTCAGGCATTGCCTAGCAAGTCTGGATTCGGCATTGTGGGACAGGACATTCGCTGGCCGGCCAGCCGCCACCGCGGCGGTCAGCCGGCCGAACGTGCCTAGGGGGGAACCTAGCCATGCGTAAGACCATCACGGCCACGATCATCGCGGCCGCGGCTACCGTCGCCATGGGGGGCGCCGGGATCGCCGCTGCCAGCACCCATTCCGGGAGCGCTGGCGGGACCGAGCACTTCCAGCTCATGACCACGTCGGCCACGGCGACAACCAGCAGCGTCATCGCTTACGGCGTTTTCACTGGCGCCGGCGTCGATCACCAGGTGTCGAACAATGTGGACCGGTTCGTGTTCTCGAACGGCACGATCCGGGTGCACCACAGCAACGGGAAAGGCCCGCAGACCTTCAACCCGAAGACCTGCCTGCTCACCATCAACCAGCACGGCACCTACGTGATCACGCACGGAACCGGCAAGTACGCCGGGATCAGCGGCCACGGCACGTACCACCTGAGCATCCTGGCCGTCGGCGCGCGGTCGCACGGCAAGTGCTCGCAGAGCAAGCCCCCGGTCGCGTTCCACCAGGTCGTCAACGCCAGCGGCCCGGTCAGCCTGCCGTAGGCACGCCTGCGCAACCAGGACTGTCAGCGCCCGGCCCGACAATCTGGTCATGGTCACCACGGACGAGGTGCGGGCCGTGGCGCTGTCGCTGCCGCGCACCGAGGAGCACCTCATTCACGACCGGGTCAAGTTCCGGGTGGGCCGGATAGTGTACGCGGCGCTGTCCCGGGACGAGACGATTCTCGGCTTCGGCTTCCCCCGGGAGGAGCGCGCCGCGCTGATCGCCGCCGAGCCGGACCGGTTCTTTCTGGAGCGGGCCAGTGACGCGCGCTACCAGTGGATCGACGTACGGATGTCCGCGCTCAGCGTGGCCGAGATGCGCGAGTTCGTCACCGACGCGTGGCGCATGGTGGTGCCCAAGCGGGTCGCGGCCGCGCATCTCGGCGGCTAGCGCCTGGCTGGTGTGCGTCCACGGATAGCGTTCGGGTATGACGATCGAGACGCGCCCGCTCGGCCGGACCGGGACCGACGTGACCATCCTCGGCTACGGGGCAATGGAACTGCGCGGCCAGCCGCATGGGCCGGCCATCTCAGACGAGGACGCGGGCCGGCTGCTCAACGAGGTTCTCGACGCGGGCATCAACCTGATCGACACGTCACCGGACTACGGGCGCAGCGAGGAACTCATCGGCCGGTACGTCGGTCATCGCCGCGACGAATACTTCCTGGCCTCCAAGTGCGGCTGCCTGCTCGGGCCGCCGCCGCCCGGGGCCACGCCGCCGTTCCCGCATGATTGGAGCGCGGGCAACGTGCGGGCCGATGTCGAGCAGAGCCTGCGCCGGCTCGGCACCGACCGGCTGGACCTGGTCCAGGTGCATATGTCGCCGAGCCGGGCCCAGCTGGAAGCCGACGGCACGGTGGCAGCCCTGAAGGAGCTGCGCGACGAGGGCAAGCTCCGGTTCATCGGCATGTCCGGGATCCTGCCCAACCTGCCCGACTACATCGCCATGGACGTGTTCGAGGTGTTCCAGATCCCGTACTCGGCGGTGCAGCGCGAGCACGAGGAACTGATCACAGCAGCGGCCGGGACGGGCGCCGGGACCCTCATCCGCGGCGGCGCGGCCCGCGGGACCGCATCCGAGGACAAGAACTGGACGGTGCAGCCGCTCAGCTCCTCCGGCCCTGCGGCCCAGGACCGCTGGCGGGCAGCCGGACTCGACGAGCTGCTCGGCGGTGGCATGAGCCGTCACGAGTTCATCCTGCGCTTCACGCTCAGCCACCCGGGGCTGTCCAGCACCATCGTCGGCACGTCCAGCCTCGATCACCTGCGCGGCAACGTCGCCATGGCGGAAAAAGGCCCGCTGCCCGCCGACCTCTACCAGCGGGCCAGAGACGCGCTCCGGCCGGCCGCCTGAGCATGCGGCGGGCCCGGGATGCGAGCGGGCCGGCCCGGTAGTACCGGGCCGGCCCGATGTGCGGGGTGGCTGTCAGCAGCCCGACCGGTCAGGGATCGCGGTGGGTGGCGTCCTGCGGGTCCAGGGCCTCCTGGGTGATGACCGGGTCCTCGCCGGCCTCGTCCAGGATCGCCTCGGCCACGGTCGCGCCGGGCACCGCCATGTCTCCTTCCGGGACGCCCGCGCCTTCCTCCGGCCACTGCTTGAGCTCCACCTGCGGGATTAGCCAGGAAGCCAGGAAGGCCAGCGCGGCGATCGGCACCGCGACCAGGAACACGGTCTGGATCGACTCGGCGTAACCGGCCACGAAGCCCTGGTGCACCACCGCGGGCAGGTGCTTGAGCAGCGCGGGGGTGGCGTCGGAGGCGCTGAACCCGGCCGGCAGGCTGATCCCGTGCAGGTGCTTGGCCAGGTTACCGACCAGCACGTTGGCGAAGATCGCGCCGAAGATCGCGGTGCCGAACGAGCCGCCGATCGAGCGGAAGAACGTCGCCCCGGACGTGGCCACGCCCAGTTCGCTGTGCGGCACACCGTTCTGCACGATGATCACCAGCACCTGCATGACACCGCCGATGCCCATGCCCAGCACCAGCATGTACAGCGAGTCCTGCCAGGTGGCCGAGCCGACGCCCATCAGCGAGAGCAGGTACATGCCCACGGTCATCACGGCCGACCCGGCGATCGGGAAGAACCGGTACTTGCCGGTCCGCGAGATGATCTGGCCCGAGCCGATCGAAACCAGCAGCAGCCCGGCCATCAGCGGCAGCAGGTAAACCCCGGAGATGGTCGGCGAGATGCCCCGCACCACCTGGAAGAAGGCCGGCAGATAGGTGATCGCGCCGAACATCGCGAAGCCGACGATGAAGCCGACCAGGCTGGTCACCCAGAAGGTGCGCAGCCTGAACAGGTGCAGCGGCAGCACCGGCTCCACGGCCTTGCGCTCGACCAGCACGAACAGCCCGATCAGCAGCGCGCCGGCCACACCCAGGATGTAGATCGGCGCGGACCGCCACGGGTAGGTGGTGCCACCCAGGCTGGTCAGCAGGATGAGCGAGGTAGCGGCCAGGGACAGCACCGCGAAGCCCCAGTAGTCGATCACGTGGTGCACCCTGGACAGGCTGCCGGGCACCTGGCTCGCCACCACCAGCAGCGCGACGATGCCAATCGGCACGTTGATGTAGAAGATCCAGCGCCAGGACAGGTCGTCCACGAATACCCCGCCGAGCAGCGGGCCGATCACGCTGGCCACGCCGAAGACCGCGCCGAACAGCCCGACGTAGCGGCCCCGTTCCCGGGGCGAGACCACATCACCCACGATGGCCTGCGCGCCGACCATCAGGCCGCCCGCGCCCAGGCCCTGGACCGCACGGAACGCGATCAGCATGACCATGGAGGAGCTGATGCCGGACAGGATCGAGCCGGCCACGAAGATGACGATGGCTGCCTGGAAGAAGACCTTCCGGCCGTACTGGTCGCCCAGCTTGCCCCAGAGCGGGGTGGACACCGTCGTGGCCAGCAGGTACGCGGTGATCACCCAGGCGATATGCGCGCCGCCCTGCAGGTCGCCGACGATGGTCGGCAGCGCGGTGGACACGATCGTCTGGTCGAGTGCGGCGAGCAGCATGCCGAGCATGAGCGCGCCGATGATGAGCAGGATGCGGCGCCGGCCTAGCCCAGGCTGGGCGCCGTTGCCGGTGCCGTCCGCGGCGAGCGGCTGCGGGCCGCCCGCTGGCGCGGGAGTGGCGGAAGCCATCAGTGGTTGTCCTTTCTCTGTGCCGCGTCGGACATGACGTGCCGCAACGCGCAGTTCTCTGGCAGCCCGCCGGCGAGCGCGCCGAACGCCAGATCGATCAGGTGAGTGAGCGGCACCGCGCCGCCGGAGCCGGCCCAGAACGAGATGCTGGACCGGAACACGGTGGCGGCCGAGGCGGCCAGCAGGGCCGGGTAAGGATCCTGGTCCGGGTCGGCGCCGAGCCGCTCGGCCAGTCCCTCCGTGGCGGCCCGTTCGACCAGCGCCATCTGGGCCGCGTGCGCCGCCCGCAGGTGCGGGTCGGCCCGGGCCTCCTTCATCCGGCGCAGCCAGTCCACCGGGTTGCCGCCTAGCTCGCGCAGTTCGTCGGCCACCGCCTGGGCGTCCTCGGTGATCACGACGCGCAGCGCCTCCAGGGCGGGCGCGCCAGGCGCTTCCCGCACCAGCCGCTCGCGCAGCGACGCGGCCCGGTCTGGGTCGGCGCCGAACAGGACCGCTTCCTTGGACGGGAAGTAGTTGAAGAACGTGCGCGGCGACACGTCGGCCGCCTCGGCGATGTCCTCCACGGTGACGTGCGCGAAGCCGCGCTTGGCCACCAGGTCCAGCGCATGCCGCCGGAGCGACCGGCGGGTGGCCAGCTTCTTGCGCTCGCGCAGCGAGGCGCGCGGCTCCCCGGCCTCCGTCGTACTAGCTAGTGTCATGGTGCGCTCACTACATCTTTGCGTGCGATACAAACTTGCACGTCTAAGAATATTACAGCGAGTGCAACGTGGTTCCCCTGGCCGCTATTCCCGGCCTGGGTGGCTGGTGCGCGACGGCACCGGCCCCCTGCTGGCGTTCGGCAAAAAGAGGGGTTGGCGTGAACCGTGCGCGGGCCAGGCCCCGGCCCGCTTGGAGGGGGAGAACGAGCCGGGGCCTGACCTGACCGGGGTGCCGTGCGGGGCGCTGACCGAGGCGCTGGGCCGGGCGGTTGTGGCGGTGCGCCCGGCCCAGCGGGCTAGTGCCCCACCCCGGTCAGCTGGTGCTGCCGCGGCCGCGCCGGGTCAGCGCGTCCACGGTTACCGCGGCCAGCAGCACCAGCGCGGTCCACATCAGCTGGGCGGTGGCGGTCAGGCCCAGCAACTGGAGGCCGTTCGCGATCACGCCGACGACCAGGCCGCCGAGCAGCGCGTCCATCATCTTGCCCCGCCCGCCGAACAGGCTGGTGCCGCCGATGACGGCGGCGGCCACCGCGTTCAGCACGTTCTGCCCGCCTTGCACGCTGCTGGAGATCGAGCCCAGGTAAGAGGCGTAGATGATGCCGGTGATGCCCGCGGTCATGCCGCACAGCGCGAACGCGATGACCCGGATCCGGTTGGTGTTTACGCCCGCCCGGCGGGCCGCCTCGGCGTTGCCACCGATCGCGTACACGTAGCGGCCGAACCGGGTGCGGCCGAGCAGCACCGTGTAGACGATCAGGATGCCGAGCACGACCAGCACCACCCAGGGCAGTCCACGCACCGGGATGAACGTGTGGCTGCGGTTGGTGTTGCCGATCAGCACTACCACGACGCCGGCCACCGCTATCACCGCGATCTTCAGCAGGGTGATGCTGACCGGCGGGGCGACCAGGCCGTTGACCCGGCGCCGGCGGTCGCGCAGGAACATCATCGCGGCCGCGATACCGACCAGCACGATCATCACGATCCAGCTGGCCGCCGGGCTGAGCGCACCCGCCTCGATGTCGTTGATCACGTTGCTGTTCAGGTTGATCACGCCGCCCAGGCCGAAGTGGCCGCTCGCGTTGATCAGGAACAGCAGCAGGCCGGACAGGCCGAGAAAGCCCGCCAGCGTGACCACGAACGAGGGCAATCGCAACCGGGTGATGATGAAGCCCTGCAGGCCGCCGTAGAACGCGGTCGCGGCCAGCGCGGCGAGGATCGCCGCCCACCACGGCACGTTCTCGTCCACCAGCCACAGCGCGACGACCGCGCCACAGGCCGCGGTGTAGCCGGCCGCCAGGTCGATCTCGCCGAGCAGCAGGACGAACACCTCGGCCATGCCCAGCGTGATGATGAACGCGGCCTGAGTCATCAGGTTGACCAGGTTGCCCGCGGACAGGAACAGCGAGTTTTTCAGCTGGAAGAACAGCACGATCGCGACCAGGCCGACGACGACCGGCAGCGCGCCGCTTTCGCCGCTGCGTATCTGCTTGACCCAGATCCGCAGGTACTCGGTGACCGATCCGGCCATCAGCTCGGCTGACGCCCCGGAGGCCACCGCGATGTCTTCGGTGCTGGGCAGCGCGCCGTCGGCGGTGATCTCGGTCTGCTGGTCTGAGGTCTGCTCGGGGGAAGGGGGATTCGTGGATGTCAATGCTCAGCCCTCCGCGCCACTCTTGGGGCCGCTTTGCGTCAGGCGGGCGCCGTTCTCCGCACCGAGGGTCCGGTGCGAGGCGCCCGTGGTCATCAGGTCAACGGCGGATGCGGTGTCGTAGTCGGCGGCCGGCCCGGCCGACACCAGCCGGCCCAGGTAGAGCACGGCCAGCCGGTCGGCTACCTGGAACACGTCGGTCAGGTTGTGCGAGACCACGATGACCGCGATGCCGCGCCGGGCCAGCCGGCTGATCAGGTCCAGGACCAGCGCGGTCTGCGACACGCCGAGCGCGGCGGTCGGCTCGTCCATGATCACGAGCTTGGCGTCCAGCATGACCGCCTTGGCCACCGCCACCGCCTGCCGCTGCCCACCGGACAGCGACCCGACCGGCTGCCGGATGTTGCGGACGGTGGTGACCCGCAGGTCGCTGAGGGTTTGCTGGGCGGTGCTCTCCATCGTCACCTCGTCCAGCAGCGCATGCCGCCGGACCTCGTGGCCCAGCAGCATGTTCTGCACGATGTCGAGGTTGTCGCACAGCGCCAGGTCCTGGTAAACGGTGGCGATCCCGGCCTGGGTGGCGTCCTTGGGGGTGCGGAAGTGCACCTTGCCGCCTTGCCAGAGCATCTCGCCGTGCGACGGCTCCCAGATGCCGGAGATGGTCTTGATCAGGGTTGACTTGCCCGCCCCGTTGTCCCCGACCAGGGCAGTGACCTGCCCGGCCGGGATGTCGAGATCGATCCCGTGGAGCGCCTGCACCGGGCCGAAGTTCTTCCCGATGCCGCGCAACTGAAGTAGCGGCCCGTCCATGGTGGCAGTTCCTTTGCTGCTGCTGGTGCTGTGGTGCTGCTGGTGCGCGTCGGAGCCCGGCCCGCCGCGGCGGGCCGGGCTCCGACTTCCGGGCTACCTGTCACTGCGCAGGTTGTCCCGGCTGCTGGCCTGGCTCGCGGCCTGGCTCAGCCGGAGATCCCCGCCGCCGAGCAGTCCTTCGCGTACTTGCCAGCGCACAGCTGGGAGGCCGGCACGAACTTGTCCGCGATCACGGTCGAGTTCATGTTGGATGTGGTGACCCACTCCGGGGTGAGCAGCACCGAGGAGACCGACTTCTTGGTCTGCGGATCGGTGGTGGACCCGTTGAGCAGGCTGGCCGGCGGAGTGAGCCCGGCCCGGACGTACATGGCCAGCGCGGCGGCGGCCTGTGCCTCCAGGTAGATCGGCTTGTAGACGGTGCCGCACTGGTAGCCGGACAGGATGTTCTGCAGGCCGGTCAGCGTGGCGTCCTGGCCCGTGGTCGGGAACGTCTTCGCCTTGATGCCCTGGTTCTGCAGGTAGTGGATGATCGGCGCGCCGTTCTCATCGTTGGGAATCAGCGCGGCGTTGATATTCTTGTGTGCGGTGTACTGCTGCTGGAACTCACTGAGCGCGGTTGGCGGGTCCCAGGTGCCGGCCGGGTTGCTCACGTCCTTCCAGCCAGCGCTGCTGAACTTGGGCGCCAGCACGCCGTCGTAACCCTGCGCGAACAGCGTCGCGTTGTTGTCGGTTGGCGCGCCCTTCATGACGATCACCTGCGGCTTCTTCACGCCCCAGGAGGACACGCAGCTGACCAGGCCCTGCCCGATCAGCTTGCCGACCTGCACGTTGTTGAAGCTGACGTAGTACTTGCGGGTGCCGCCCAGGGTCAGCCGGTCATAGTCGATGACGGTGACGCCGTGCGCCTTGGCGTAGGACTCGATGTGCGCGCCGACGCCGGAGTCGAGCGGGTCCACGACCAGCACGCTGGCGCCCTTGGTGATGGCCGTCTGCGCGTCGCTGAACTGGGTCGAGTCGCTGCCCAGCGCGTTCTGCACGGTGAACTGGCTGTCCTTGAGGCCGGCCTTGGTGAACGACTCCTTCAGGTACGGCGCGTCGAACTCGACGTACCGGGTGGAGGTCACGGTGTCGGGCAGGATCACCGCGACGTTGCCCTTGCCCCGCGCGGCCAGTGGCTTGAGCGTGGACATGGCGGACAGGCTGTTGTTCAGCTGGCTGAGCGAGAGCTGGGGTGCCGGCGCCGAGCTGCTGCCGGATGAGCCAGATGAAGAGCCGCCGCTGCTGCCGCAGGCGGCGATGAGCAGGGCCGCGCTGCCCGCACATGCGGTCAGCGCAACTTTACGGGTGACTGAATGCAAGGGAACCCACCTCACTGTGGCGGAAACATGTCCGGGGTCCTGCGGGGGCAGGGTCAATCTGCCGGGCGTCGCGAGCCCCCCATCTATCCGGGAAAACAGTAGGACGACGGCAATAAACAGAGCCGTAAACATTTCTGTAATCCCGTGAAAAAACCATTAATAAATGCAGGTTGATGCGTATACGCGCTGGTTCGGCGCCGACCGCGGATATGTGAGCGCTCTCAGTCGTCGCTATATGGTGAGAAAACTCACGCATTTGGACACAATGCAGCGTGCAACCTGGGCCTCCGAGTGCCCGGGATGTTGGAGCTTGTTGGCCGGCGGGGGCCTATTCGCCCGCGATGCGGTACCCGGCCCGCGGCTGGGTCAGGATCACCGGATCGGCGCCCAGCGGCTCCAGCTTGGCCCGCAGCCGGCGGATATACACCCGGACGTACTCGGTCTCGGTCTCATAGCCACGGCCCCACACCCGGCGCAGCAGGTGCGCGTGGGTGAGCAGCTTGCCCCGGTTGATGGCCAGCTCGCGGAGCAGGGCGAACTCGGTCGGCGTGAGGTGCACCGGCGCGCTGTCCCGGCGCACCTGCTGGCTGGCCAGGTCGATTTCCAGCTGCCCGATAGTGATCAGGGTGGGGATGGCCCGTGGTGCCGCCTCGGCCGGCCGGGTCCGGCGCAGCGTCGCGGTGATCCGGGCCAGCAGTTCCTCGATGCTGAACGGCTTGGTCAGGTAGTCATCGGCGCCCATGTTCAGCGCGGTCACCTTGTCCCGTTCGCCGCCGCGGGCCGAGATCACGATGATGGCCACCGGCGACTGCTCCCGGATCAGCTGGCACAGCTCGAAGCCGTCCACTTCGGGCAGCATCAGGTCGAGCAGGACGATGTCCGGGTCCTCGGTCTCCAGCAGGTTGAGCGCGCGCAGCCCGTCCTGCGACACCACCGTGTCGAAGCCGCGCACGGCCAGGTTGGACCGGATCAGGTCGACGATGTTCGGGTCGTCCTCGACCACCAGCGCGCGGGTGTTCCCGGCCTGCTCAAGCATCGGCCACTACCGCGTCGTCCGGTTTGGCCGGGTTCTCCACCGGCAGGTGGATCCGGAAGCAGGTGCCCTGGGCCGGCTCGTCCAGCTCCATCCGGCCGCCGTGCGCGGCCACGATGCCGCGGGCGATGGACAGCCCGAGCCCGGACCCGGAACTGGCCGCCCGGCGCCGCCGCCGCATCGGCTCGAAGGGCGCCTGCGCCACATCCGGCGGCAGCCCCGGCCCGTCGTCGGCCACCGTGACCAGCACCGCCCCCTGACCATCCGGCGCCGCCCGGACCCTGACCCGGGTGCCGGCCGGGTTGTGGCTGGTCGCGTTGCTGAGCAGGTTGACGAAGACCTGCTCCAGCCGGTCGTGGTCGGCCCAGATCGGCGGCAGCCGGTCGGCGCAGTCCACCTCGACCAGCGGCGCGCCAGCCGGGTCAGCCGGCGGCAGGCAGGCGATGGCGGCCTCCAGCACCAGCGGGATGCTGCACCAGTCGCGCTGCAACTGCAGGATGCCGGACTCGATGGCGGAGAACCGGAGCAGGTCATCGACCAGCCGGCCGAGCCGGG
The DNA here is from genome assembly GCA_963834705.1 of uncultured Actinomycetes bacterium. GTDB lineage: Bacteria > Actinomycetota > Actinomycetes > Streptosporangiales > Streptosporangiaceae > RYN-230. The sequence goes on along the minus strand of CAWICV010000004.1, from coordinate 197,123 downwards.
ACGACTCGGCCGCGATCCGGGTCAGGAAGCGCTGCTGGGACTCCGCGTCCCAGCTCACGTCCGGCTGGAGCAGGCTGGACGCATATCCCCTGATCGCGGTCAGCGGGGTGCGCAGCTCGTGGCTCAGCCGGGACAGGAAGCCGCGCTGCAGCTCCCGGGACCGGCGCAGCGCCGCCGTCTCCTGCCGGGCCGACCAGGCCGCTTCCCGTTCCAGGGCCAGCCGCAGCGAGTGCGCCGCGTCCTCCAGCAGCGCGGTGGCGTCCGGCGGCGGCGCGCCGCACCACCGGGCGACCAGTGCGGACCGGCCGCCCGGCGCCGGGAAGGCGACCGACAGCAGGTGGCCGGCCCGGCCCGGTGCCCCGGCCGCGGTCTGCACCGCCGCCGCCGAGTGCACCGCCGCAGCGTCGTGGCCGGCCGCGGCAGCGGAGTGCACCGCCGCGCCGTCATGGCCGGCGGCAGCAGCGGCAGCGGAGTGCACCGCCGCGGCGGAGTGCACCGCTGCGCCATCATGGCCGGCCGCGGCCAGCGCGGCCTCGGCCGCGTGCCGCACCGCTACCGAGCAGTCCGCGCTCTCACCGCCCGCTGGGGAGCCGGCGCTCTGGCCGCCCGCCGGGCAGGCCGCCGGGCAGGCCGCCGCGCGGCACACGGCCGGCCCGTCCGGCGGCTGGGCCAGCAGTGCGGCCTCGTCGGCTTCCAGCCCGCGGCGCAGCGCCTGCAGCGCCGGGCCCAGCCCCTCGGCCACCGGCACCGGCCCGCCCAGGATCTGCAGCATCTCCCGGATCGTCTCCAGCACCCGGTTCCGCGCGGTGACCTCGTCGAGCAGCCGGTCCCGGTCCACCGCGCTGGCCACGAACCCGGCGTACAGCATGGCCAGGTCGAGGTCGTCCCGCCGCGGCGGGCCGGATGTGGCGCGGAACACGGTGATCACGCCGAGCAGTCCGCCCGGCCCGAGCACCGGCACCGACCAGGAACTGGCCACCTTGGCCGACCTGGCCAGCTCGGTGAACGGCCCCCAGGTGGAGCCGGCCTGCACGTTCTCATCGATGACCGGGGCCTGCCCGGCCGCGGCCAGACCGACCGGGCCGCCGGCCGGGCCGCAGGGCAGCCGGGACCAGGCGTGCAGCAGCCGCGGCGCCAGCCCGAGCGACGCGGCGCAGCTCAGTGACGCGTCCTCCAGCAGGTGGATGCACAGCCGCTCGCTGCCCAGCGCCGCACCCAGCGCGGACAGGATCAGCGTCAGGCTGCTGGACGGGTCGGCCGACACCAGCCGGCCGGTGAGCCCGTGCAGCCGGATCAGCTGCCGCCGGGCTGATGAGTCCACCTCCTGCCCGGATACCAGGGCCACCACGTCGTCCGGATGGACCTCGCTCGGCGACACCTCGGCGATGACCCGGCCCTGCCGGAGCACCACGATGCGGTCGGCCAGCCGGAACATCTGCGCCGTGTCATGGCAGGCCAGCAGCACCGTGGTGCCCTGCTCGCGGACCCGCATGATGAGCTCTTCGACCAGCCCGGACTCCTGCACGCCGAGCGACGCGGTCGGCTCGTCGAGGAGCAGCAGCCGCGGCTGGTGCACCATGGCCCGGGCCACCGCCACCATCTGGCGCTGCCCGCCGGACAGCGACCGGACCGAGCGCTCCGGGTCGTGCAGCGGCACACCCAGCCGCTCGAAGATGCGCGCCGCATCGGTGCGCAACCGGATGTCGGACAGCAACTGGCCGCGGCGCTCCCGGCCGAGCAGCACGTTGGAGGCCACGTCGAGGTTCTCGCACAGCGACAGGTCCTGCCAGACCACCGAGATGCCGCGGCGTTTGGCGCCGATCGGATCGGCGGGCACCGCGCGCCCGTCCAGGACGATCGTCCCCGAGGTGGGCGCGAGGTCCCCGGCGATGCAGCGGACCAGCGTGCTCTTGCCCGCGCCGTTCTCCCCGGCCAGCGCGACCAGCTCACCCGCGCGGACCGTGACGTCGACCGAGTCCAGCGCGGTCAGCGGGCCGAACCGGACGCCGAGCCTGGACACCGCGAGCTGCGCCGGCGCGACCACGCTGGCGGAGCTCACCGTGGCATTCATGCGCACATTGTGGTCTGAACCACAGCTGAGCACCACAGCTCGGGCTTGACTGCGTACCCCGGTACGGCTGTTAGCGTTCCCAACATGGCTGGCTTGACGATCGGCAAGTTCGCCGCCGCCGAGGGCGTCAGCGTCGAGACGGTGCGGTTCTACCAGCGGCGTGGGCTGCTGGCCACGCCCCGCACCCGGGGCCGATCCGGGTTCCGCGAGTACTCCGCGGCTGACCAATGGCGGCTGGCCTTCATCCGCCGCGCCCGGGCGCTCGGCTTCAGCCTGGCCGAAATCCGTGACCTGCTCGGCCCGGCCCAGGCCCGGTCCACCGCGGAGATCGTGCAGGCGGCCGAGCTGAAGCTGGCCGCCAACGCGGCCCGGATGCGCGAGCTGGCCCAGCTGCAGTGCCGGCTGCGCCGCCTGGTCCAGGTGTGCGAGCACGGCGACAGCGACGACTGCGTCGCGCTGCACATCACCGACCCCGGAAGGGACCTGAGTACATGAACATCACCCACACCGCCGCAGTGACCGACGAGACGTTCGCGGACGCCGTGCTGCGTAACCCCCGCCCGGTGCTGGTCGAGTTCTGGGCCGAGTGGTGCCCGCCGTGCCGACAGCTCGCGCCGATCCTGGATGCCCTGGCGGCCGACCTGGCCGGCCGGGTCGACGTGGTGAAGGTCGACATCGACCAGAACCCGCAGACCGTGCAGCGGTACGGCATCATGCTCGCGCCGACCATGAACCTGTACCGCGGCGGCGAGGTCGTCCGGCAGCTGGTCGGGGCCCGGTCCAAGTCCGCGCTGCTCCGCGACTTCGGCCTGGTCCAGTAGGCGGCTTGCTCAGCGGGGCCGCCGCTGGGCAGGCTTAGGGGCATGATCGAGGCGGTCATCTTCGACCTGGACGGCGTGCTGATCGACTCCGAGCCGGTGTGGGAGGAGGTCCGCCGCCAGGTGGTGGCCGGGCACGGCGGGCACTGGGCGGCGGACACCCAGCACCGGCTGATGGGCATGAGCACCGGTGAGTGGGCCCGCTACCTGAGCGGTGAGCTCGGCGTCCAGCTACCGCCAGACCAGGTGGCGCAGGTGGTCATCGACCAGATGGCGGCCCGGTACCGCGAGCACCTGCCGCTCATGCCCGGGGCGGTGCAGGCGGTCGGGCAACTGTCCGCGCACTGGCCGCTTGGCTTGGCCAGTTCCGCACCGTTGTCGCTGATCGACACCGTATTGAACGCCAGTGCCCTGCACCCGTACTTCGCCGCCACCATGTCCACCGAGCAAGTCAAGGCCGGCAAGCCGGCCCCGGACATCTACCTCGCGGTCGCGGCCAAGCTGGGTGTGCCGCCCGCACAGTGCGCCGCCGTGGAGGACTCGGCCAACGGGCTGCGCTCGGCCGCCGCCGCGGGCTGCCAGGTGATCGCCGTCCCGCATCCCCGCTACCCGCCCGGCCCCGACGCCCTCGCCCTGGCCCGTGTGGTCCTCGGTGACCTCACCGAGCTGACCCCGGCCGTAGTCCGTGTCCTGACTCCCTAACCCGGCTCCGCGCCCCTCACCTCCGCCCGGCCCGTGTGGTCCTCCCCACCCCCACCGACTTGACCCCAGACGTGGTCCGCGCCCTCAACCCCTAACCCGCCCAGCAACCCTCGCCCCGCCAGCAACCCTCGCCCCGCCAGCAACCCTCGCCCGCCAGCCTCCCCTCCAGCAACCCCACCCTGCAGCAACCCCACCCCGCAGCAACCCCAGCCCACCAGCAACTGTCGCCCGCCCAAGACCTTGCCCCGCCAAGGTGATCAAACGTTTGGTGTCGCTCCAGTGGCAGCAATCGTTTGATCATCGGGTGACGGGGGCGCTGGCCCGTGCGAGGATCCAGGCGTGCGGATCTCTACCGTTGTCGGGTACTGGAGTGCCGGGCCGCCGGCGGACGCGGCTGAGCTGTTCGAGGCGTCCGACCGGCTGGGCGTCGACCAGATCTGGTCCGCGGAAGCGTACGGCAGCGACGCCTGGACCCCGCTGGCCTGGTGGGGCTCGCGCACCTCGCGGATCACCCTGGGTACGTCGGTGTCCCAGATTTCCGCGCGGCCGCCGGCCACCCTGGCCATGACCGCGATGACCATGGACCACCTCACCGGGGGCCGGCTCATCGTCGGCGTCGGCACCAGCAATCCGCAGGTGGTCGAGGGCTGGTACGGCCAGCCCTACCCGCGGCCGCTGGAGCGGACCCGGGAGTACATCGAGATCATGCGCGCGGTCATCGCGCGCCGCGAGCCTGTCATCTATGACGGCAAGCACTACCAGCTGCCGCTGGCCGGCGGGACCGGGCTGGGCAAGCCGCTGCGTTCCATCCTGCACCCGTACCGCACCGAGATCCCGATCTACCTGGGCGCCGAGGGCCCGAAGAACGTCGCCCTGGCCGCGGAGATCGCCGACGGCTGGAACCTGATCTTCTTCTCGCCGGCCATGAACGACTTCTACGCCGGCGCGCTGGCCGAAGGCTTCGCCCGGCCCGGCGCCCGGCACGACGCCAGCACGTTCGACGTGGTCGGCGGGCCGATGCGGATCATTGTGGACGACGACATCGAGCGCGCCGCCGACCTGATCCGGCCCGCGCTGGCGCTCTACATCGGCGGGATGGGCGCGCGCGGGGCCAACTTCCACCACGAGGTGTTCGTCCGGATGGGCTACCCGGACGAGGCCAAGATCATTCAGGACCGCTATCTGGCTGGCGACCGGAACGGCGCGATCGCCGCCGTGCCCACCCGGATGGTCGAGGACGTCGCGCTGATCGGCCCCTGGCCCAAGATCGCCGACGAGTTGCCGCGGTGGCTCGGGACAGTGCTGACCACGTTCTCGGTCAGTACCGACCTGGAGCATCTGCCCCGCGTCGTCGAACTCCTCCGCTCCTGACACGCCCACCGGGCGTTAAGTCATGCGGCGGGGAGGGTGAGGTATATCTGGGCGGCGGGGATGCGGCGTGACCGGGCGTTAAGTCATGCGGCGGGGATACGGCGTGACCGGGCGTTAAGTCATGCGGCGGGGATACGGCGTGACTGGGCGTGGGGGCGGGCGGCGGGATGGGTGTTGCGGCGGGGTGCGGATGGGCGGCGTGCGGGGTACAGGTTGGGCAGGGGAGCGGCGTAACCGGTTGCGGTGCGGGCGTGTGCGTTCCGCTTTCCGGGGAAGCAGAAACGGGTCGGAACCTGGTCGGCCCAGACGGCCAGGGAAGCGAGCTTGCTCGGGAGGTAGTGACCATGACCATCGGCGGCAGCATCGCGCTCATCGTGGTCGGCGCGATTCTTCGTTTCGCCATCAGCTGGTCGCCCACCTACATCAACGTTCAGCTCATCGGGCTGATCTTGATGATCGCTGGGATCGTCGCGCTGATCATCTCGCTGGCCTTCCTGACTGCCCGGCGCCGCCGGGTGGTGACGACGACTCGTGGCCCCGCGGGCACCCAGGTGTACGAGGAGCGCCGGTACAGCGAGCCGCCGCTGTAGGCCGCGCGCCAGCCCAGTCCCCGCCGTCCGGCACTGGCGTTCAGGCTGCTGACCTTGCCTTTTACCGGACTCGGCGTGCAGCTTCGAACGGGCCGTTGCATAGAATCAAGATCAACGGCGCGGCCCGGCGGGGGGCGGGACTGGGAGAAGAATATGGCGCGATCGATCTGGTCGGGGTTCCTCAGCTTTGGGCTGGTCAGCGTTCCGGTGGGGCTGTATCCGGCCACCGCCGACCAGACCGTGCACTTCAACCAGCTGCGCAGGGGCACGTCGCACCGGATCCGGTACAAGAAGGTGGACGAGGTCACCGGGGAAGAAGTACCGACCGCGGACATCGTGAGCGGCTATGACCTGGGCGGCGGCGAGTATGTCGTGGTCACCCGGGACGAGCTGAAGGAGGCCACGCCGGGGAAGTCGGAGACCATCGAGATCAGCGACTTCATCGATCTGGACGAGATCGACCCGGTGTTCTTCCGCACCACGTACTACCTGGCGCCACGGGGCAAGGGTGCCGACCGGGCGTACGCGCTGCTCCGGCAGGCGATGGACGAAACCGGCAAGGTGGGCATCGCCACCATGGTGCTGCGGGACAAGGAGCACCTGGTCGCGGTGCGGCCCGGGTCCGACGTGCTGATCCTGGAGACGATGTACTTCGCCGACGAGATCCGGACACCGAGTGAGGAACTGGACACGCTGCCCGAGGACTCGACGTTCCGGGGCCGGGAACTCGACGTGGCCAAGAAGCTGGTCAACTCGCTGACCGTGCCGTGGCAGCCGGAGGACTACCAGAACACCTACCGGGCCCGGATCACCGAGCTGATCGAGCGCAAGCGCGAGGGCGAGGCGGTCGTGTTCGAGGCCGAGCGGCCCAAGTCCAACGTGGTCGACCTGATGGCCGCGCTGGAGGGATCGCTGGCCACGATGGGGGAGAGCGGCGGCGCGGCCGCCGGGGCGGGCCAGGCCGGGGCGGCCGAGCTGGACAGCCTGTCCAAGGCCGACCTGCAGGCCCGTGCCGCCGAGCTGGACATCCCGGGGCGGTCCAAGATGTCCAAGCCGGAGCTGATCGAGGCGATCACCGCGGCGTCCGCGGCCCAGCCGCCCAAGCGGCGGGCGCGGAAGATTTCCTAGCAATCTGGGCCGTGGCCGGCCTGTCGCGCTGCCCGCTGTCGGTCCCGGATGATAGGCCAGACTCGGAGGTAGCCGAGATGCCCGAGCCTGCCATGATCAGCGGAACCTGCCCGGAGTGCCGCCAGGACCTGGAGCACTGCCACGGCACCGCCATCGAGCACTGTGACGGGTCCGCCGACTGCTCGGATGACCCGGACTGCCAGGCGCCCGGCGAGGTGCACCTGTTCCTGATCACCTGCGCCGAGGTGGGCTGCGACTGCGGCCCTTCTGTGTTCAGCCCGACTGAGGCTGGGCTGAGTGAAGTACTGCGCGCCTCATGACCGGGTGAGCCCGCAGCCACGCATGGCCTTGCGGTAGGCCACCGCCACCGCGTCGAACTTCAGATGCAGCTCGGCGGCCAGGTCGAACGGGACCCGGTCCGGCCGCTGTGACTCCACCACCACCTGGTCCTGACCGAAAATGGTGTCCTCGAACTCCTGCAGCACCCGGTCCGGCTGGTCCAGGTTGTAGTTCCGGCCGATCACCACGTAGCCCGCGCACTGCTCGGTGCCCACCGGCTGGGACGCGAAGAAGTACAGCATGCCGCGTTCGCCGCCCCAGCCCAGCCGGAGCACGATGGTATACGGCAGGTGCAGCTCGTACCGGCTGATCCGCTCGGGCGGCCCGGCCGCCTCGTTGCCGAACACCGGGAAGTCGTCGCTGTTCGGCGCCTCTGGCCGGGTGATCGTGTAGTGCAGCACGTGCTCGGCGGTGCGCACCTCGTGCCGCGGCACCACCGGCCGGTCCGGATCGCCGAGCAGCCCCGGATGCACCCATGGAAAGTGGCCAAGGTCGGTGAAGTTCTCCACCTGGCGGGCCGCGTCGCAGGCCCACCGGTACGGGCCCGCGGTGAGCACCGCCCACTCGCCGTTCTCCAGTTCGGGCACCTCAGGCAGCGGCCAGCGCGGCTCGTCCAGGGCCACCCAGATCAGCCCGTACCGTTCCTGGCAGCGGAACGCCGGGATCTTGGCCTTGGCTGGCACCCGGGCCGGGTCCTCGAGCTGCGGGATGGCCACGCACCGGCCGTCGGCCCCGTACCGCCAGCCGTGGTACGGGCAGACCAGCTGATCGCCGTTGACCCAGCCCAGCGACAGCGCGGTGCCGCGATGCACGCACAGGTCCTGGCTGGCCCGCGGCTGGCCGCCCGCGCCGCGCCACAGCACCAGTGGCTCGCCCAGCAGGTCGGCGTGGGCCGGCTTGCCGGTGAGGTCGGCGCCGAACGCCACCGGGTGCCAGCAGTTGCGCAGCGCGCTGGGATCCGCGAAGGCGGCCGGGCCGGTCATGCTGATCAGGGTACGGCGGAGGCCTGTGCCGTCGGCTGCTGGGTCTGGTGGCCCTGGAACAGGATGGACGCGATCTGGGTCAGCGTGTTGATGCCGAAGTTGAACCCGACGTCATCGGCGTCCCCGTAGCCCTCCAGGTTGTACATGATGGCCAGCGTGTACTCCTGGTTCGGCCCGGCGAAGCCGACCGTGTTGGTGATCCACGGCGGGTCCAACTCCCAGCCGTCCTTGTTGCCCGGGTGGTTCTCCGGCCCGGCACCCCACACGCCCCACTGCTGGTCGATCGAGCTGACGTGCTGCAGCCGGAAGACGAGGTAGTTGCGGACATTGGCCGGGGCCTTGTCCAGCACATAGTTCATCAGGTTGTCCAGGTCCTCGGCCGAGCAGTACATGAAGCCCCAGTTGGGCACAGACGAGGTGAACGTGGCGGTGTTCATCCCGAACGCCTGGATGCGCTGCAGGAAGCTGCCGTCCTCGAACTGGTCCCACAGGTCGTTGGCGTCGTCGTCGTTGCTGGTGTACAGCGCCTGGAACATTTCCTCTTTGTCGGCCGGGGTCAGCGTGATCGTTCCAGCGTCGGCCCGCTGCAGGATGTCGGTCATCATGGCCAGCTTCATGGTGGACGCCGCCGGGTAGGCCACGGTCGCGTTGGGGTTCTGGTACACCGTCCCGGTCACCCGGTCGTCGAGCACGATGGCGATCGAGCCAGGTGCGCCCGATTTCCGCAGATACCGCTGTACCGCGTGGATCCGGTTGCGCATCTCGCAGGAGAAGCCGGGCGCGACCTTGGCGCAGTGCTTCGGCTTAGGGCTGGGCGTCGGGCTCGGCGTGGCCGAGGCTGACTTCGACGGCTGGTTCGTGCCCAGCGCCTCGTGCTGGCTGGCCGGGGTGACCATGGTGCAGCCGGCCAGCGTCAGCGCGGCCAGCAGGCAGCAGCACAGTACGGCCGGCAGGCGCACGGAACTGGTTAGACGGGGGACGGGAGAAGGCACGCCCGCCAGGATACGAGTCATCCCATGATGCGGTGGGGACAGCCGGTGATCCCCGCGGATCCCGTTGCTAATTCTTGATCTCAGGCAAGCTGGGCCCGGTGGGCTCAGGCCGGGTGGTTTCAGGCCGGTGGGCTCAGGCCCGGTGGGCTCAGGCCCGGTGGTCTCAGGCAGAGTGCTCCTGGCCGTCACCGGCCCATTCGGTGTGGAATGTGCCTTGTTTGTCCACCCGGTGGTAGGTGTGCGCGCCGAAGTTGTCCCGCAGGCCCTGGATCAGCGACGCGGGCAGCCGCGCCGCGCGCAGCCCGTCGTAGTAGGCCAGCGACGAGGAGAACGCCGGGGACGGGATGCCGGCTGCGGCGGCATGCGCCACCACCCGGCGCCAGCTGTCCACCCCATCCCGCACAGCGGCCGCGAAGTACGGCGCGACCAGCAGGCTGGGCAGCCCCGGGTGCTCGTTGTAGGCGGACCGGATCCGGTCCAGGAACCGGGCCCGGATGATGCAGCCCCCGCGCCAGATGGTGGCCATCATGCCCCGGTCGATGTCCCAGCCGTACTCCGCGCTGCCCGCGGCGATCTGGTCGAAGCCCTGCGCGTACGCGACCACCTTGGACGCGTACAGCGCGCGCCGGACGTCCTCGGTGAACGCGTCCGGCTCGGGGATGTCCAATGCCGTGGTGCCGGTGCCGAACGTGTCCCGGGCCGCGGCCCGCTGGCCGGCGTGCCCGGACAGCGACCGGGCGAACGTGGCCTCGGCGATGCCGGTGATCGGGATGCCCAGGTCCAGCGCGCTCTGCACGGTCCACCGGCCGGTGCCCTTCTGCTCGGCCTGGTCGAGCACGATGTCCACGAACGGCGTGCCGGTCTCCGCATCGGTGTGCGCCAGCACCTCGGCGGTGATCTGGATCAGGAATGAGTCAAGGTCACCGTCGTTCCAGGTGCGGAAGATCTCCGCGATCCGCGGGGTCGGGGCGCCCAGGCCGGCCCGGAGCAGATCGTAGGCCTCGGCGATGAGCTGCATGTCGGCGTACTCGATGCCGTTGTGCACCATCTTGACGAAGTGCCCAGCCCCGTCTGGCCCGACGTACGTGCAGCACGGTGTGCCGTCCGCCTGGGCCGCGATCGACTCGAAGATCGGCCCCAGCTTGGCGTAGGACTCCTTCGACCCGCCCGGCATGATGCTCGGGCCGAGCAGCGCGCCTTCCTCCCCGCCGGACACGCCGCAGCCGACGAAGTGCAGGCCGTGCTCGCGCAGCGCGGCCTCCCGGCGCCGGGTGTCCATGTAGTGCGCGTTGCCGCAGTCGATGACGATGTCGCCCTCGTCCAGCAGCGGCACCAGTTCGTCGATGACCGCGTCGGTCGGCTGGCCCGCCTTGACCATGATGATGATCGCCCGCGGCTGGCTCAGGCTGGCCACGAACTCCTTCATCGACTCGGCTGGCACGAACGTGCCCTCGCTGCCGTGCTCGGCGACCAGGCTGCGGGTGCGTTCCGGCGATCGGTTGTGCAGCGCGACCACATGCCCGTGCCGGGCCAGGTTGCGTGCCAGGTTGCGGCCCATTACGGCCAGGCCGGTTACGCCGATATCCGCACTGCTCGCCTGCGTCATGCTGGCTCCTCGTCAGTCTTGCCTCTCTGGCGAGACTAGCCCGGTGCGGTTCCGGCCGTCTGGGCAGGCCGTGGCGGCGAGGCCCGAAACGGCCGGTTCTGCACGCACCTTGACCACGGACGTTTGCAAGACTGCACCCATGTCCCAGCCCACGGTCCCCGGCAGCGCGCCGGCCTTCATCGCCGATCCGGCCGACGGCCGGGTGTTCCGCACCAGCCGGGTGGTGCGCAGCGTGGACGTCACCCCGGCCGGGCGGCTCCGGTTCGACGCGCTGGCCCGCTACCTGCAGCAGGCGGCCGAGGATGACCTGGCCGACGCGGCCTGGGCCGAGCCGTACACCTGGCTGGTCCGCCGGACCTCGGTCGCGGTGCGCGGCTACCCGGCCCATCGAGACCGGGTGCAGTTGCGCACGTTCTGCTCGGCGACCGGGCCGCGCTGGGCCGAGCGCACCACGACCGTGACCGGCCCGGCCGGCGATCTGGTACAGGCGGTCGCCGTGTGGGTGGCCATCGACGCCGCGGACGGCCGCCCGGTTCCGCTCGGCGAGACCTTTGACCGGATCTATGGCCCGTCCACCGGGGGACGCCGGGTGTCCGCACGGCTGACCCACCCGGGCCCGCCGGAGTCAGCGGTGCGGGACGCGGCCGCAGGGCAGGCGTGGCCGTTGCGGGCCAGCGACTTCGACACCGCGGGGCACGTCAACAACAGCATTCACTGGGCCGTGGTCGAGGACGTGCTGGCCGGCCTGGACTGGCTGCCGTCCCGGGCCGAACTGGAGTACCACCGGCCGGGGCTGCCCGGCCACCACCCGCGGCTGCTCACCGAGCGGGCCGATGGCCAGCTGTCGGTGTGGCTGTGCGCGGACGGCGAGCGGCTCGCGTCGGCGGTGCTGCGCTAGCAGGGACTGCCTTTCCGGGACCGGCCGTTCCGGGACTGGCCGTTCCGGGACCGGCCGTTCCGGGACCGGCCGTTCCGGGACCAGCCGCCGCGCGCCGCCGGATCTAGAATTGGTAAAGCAGACCTGGGCAAAGGTGTGGCGGCCGCGGGCTGTGCGATCTGGAGGCAGCCGATGTCCCTCACAGTCAGCATGATCAGCGCCCAGCTGGCGGCTGCGTCGCCATCCCCCTCGCCCTCGCCCGCGTCGTCATCCGGTTTCACCTGGGGCGACGCGCTCACGATCTTCATCCTGGTCATCGTCGGCCTGCTGATTCTTTTCGCGTTCGTGGGGCGGCGTAGCAGGCGGCTGACCTACCGGCCCCACCTGCACACCGAGCATGAGCGCGAGGTCCTGGAAGCGGCCGAAGAAGATGTCGAGGCGATCGAGGACAACTCCTGGGTCACCCGCCGCGACATCCCCGGATCCAGCGAAGACGACCTCTGACCGGGGTGCCGTCTAACCGGCGTGCCGTCGGCGATAGATGAGCCAGCCGGCCCCACCGGCCAGCACGAGGACGCCTGCGACGATGCCGCCGATGGCGGCGCGAGGCATGCCGCTCGTGCTGTCCGAACTGACCGCGGCGGGCTGACTACTCCGGACTGTGCTGCTCGGCGCGGTGCTGCTCGCCGCGGTAGGACTGGTGGCGTGGCCACCCCCGCTGGCGCGGAACGCGACGACCCGGTTAGCCGACGTGGCCAGCAGCAGGCTGTCCCCGGCACCCGGCGTTGGGAAATGGTTGGCCGGGACCCCGATGGACGCCCGCTGCCGCAGTTTCCCGGTGGCCGGATCGATGCCCGACAGCGTCCCGCTCTGGCTGATCGACCAGACCAGGCCGCCGGCCACTATAGGCGGCCCGCCGCCGATCCGGGACGTCCACAGCACGCGCAGCCCTGGCGATGACCCGGCCGCGCTGACCGCGACGATCCCGCTCAGGCAGGGCAGGTAGACGGTGCTGCCCACGGTGGCCATGCCGCCGTCGATGTCCTCGTCGCAGACCGGGCCGAGCTTGGCCTGCTGGCCGCCGATGCCGCCGAGGTGCGCGCCGTTCAGCAGGAAGACAACCTTGGACTTGCCGGCCAGCACGACCCGGCCGTCAGGCAGCAGGGCGGGCGCGGTGGAGAAGTCCCGGTCGGTGGCGTTGTCGGAAGCCCAGGTGTCCGGCGCGAAGAACTGCTCCAGGTGCATCAGCGGGCTCAGTTCGAGCGCGGAGTCGCTGTGGTCGTAGCCCCGGGAGGCGATGCGCACCGAGCCGTTGCCCACGCTGACCCAGACGTTGCCGTGGCTGTCCACGGTCGGGGCCGCCCCACCCATCCACACTGCGCCCTGGGACTGGCCGGGCGCCGAGTCCACGGTGAAGATCGCGGGCACGCCGCCGCCCTCCGGCGCCGAGACCACCCGCCCCCGGTAGGTCGAGCAGTCGCCGTCGTTGCCGCCGTAACCGAACACCACCCGCCCGTGGGTCAGGGCCAGCCCGGTGCGCTGCAGCAGCGCGGGCGTGTACGCCCCGGGTGGGTCGACGTTCTGCGTCATCCGCACCGCGCCGGTCGCGGTGCTGAGCCCGGCCAGCACGTGGGCGGGCTTCCCGTTCACCTGCTCGCCAGCCACCACGAAGATCTCGCCGCGGGCCGGATCGATCACCGGCGTGCCGGTGATGCCGACCGTGGGGCTGATGTCACCGCAGGGCAGCGACGATGCCGGGACCGGGGTAGCCAGGTGCCTGGACCAGATGACGGCCCCGGAGCTGGCGTTCAGCGCGTATACGGTGTCGTTCTCGGTGGCCACGAACACCCGGCCGCCGGAGACCAGCGGTTCGCCGTAGAGCTGGCCGTCCAGCGCGGGTGACGTCCAGGCCGGCGCACTGGTGTCCACCCGGCCGGGCAGCGTAATGGTGCCCGAGCCGGCCGGGTCGCCGTGGTACACGGTCCAGGCCGTGGTCCCCGGGGTAGCGGCAGCCGCCGGGCTGGCCGCACCGACCGCCGTCAGAGCCGCGGCCGCGGCGAGCAGGGCAGCCCGGCCAAGTCGGCGCATCGCCCCAGCCTACCGGCGGGTCCATGCTGACCTGGCCGGACCGTGATCACCGAATCCTTACGGCTGGCCTGTGCTCAGTCCTGGTCCCCGTGGCTGGGGCGGTCCGGCGGCACGTCGAGTGCGGGGTTGCGGTCGAAGAACCCGGATGGCTTGAGCCAGAACGAGACCGTGTCCACCGGCATGACCGGCCAGTCCTCCGGCCGGGTCAGGTGATGAATGCCGAACACGTACCACAGCACGACGTCGGTGTTCTCGATCGGCCGGTTCTGCGCGGTCCACGCGCCCAGCCCGGAGTCGGTGACCGCGAACGTGGGGAACTCGCCGCACGGCCACCGCTCGTCTGGGTGGTACGGGGTGACCCACAGTGTGTGCCCGATGGCCCGGGCCCGCTCCAGCACCGGGGAGTCGGCGTCGAACATGGGCGGGAAGCACCCGCCGGGCACCAGCTTGTAGCCGACCGGGGTGCCCAGGCCGTTGCGGGCGGTGTCGTTGACCACCTTCCAGCTGCGCTGGGTGTGCCAGTCGTAGTCCTGCTGCCCCTCGGTCTCGGTGCGCAGCGGCGTCTGCCGCAGCACCAGCCCGAGCTGGTATGGGTCGTCCTCACTGGCCCGGAGCGGTTCCGAGTCCACCGCGTACACGGTGTTGCCGGGGCCGTCCACGTCGAGGTCCAGCCGGGCCACGATGAAGTGCTGGTGGAAGGGCGCGTAGGTGCGCTCGTCCACCAGCGTGCCGTACGGCGGCTGCTGCCCGGCCGGGAAGTTCGAGGTGACCATGATGCCGGTGGCCCGGACCTCACATTCGATGTTGCCGTCCTGGTAGAAGCGCCAGTACACCAGGTACTCGTAGTTCGCCACCGTGACGTGGAACGACACCACCAGCCGCCGGGCCCGCCGGACCTCCGCGCCGAACATGTGATCCACGTGCTTCCACAGCACCCCGCTGTCTTCCTCGTGGATGCAGATGGCGTGCCGGATGAGGTGGGGCTCACCGGCCGAGTCGTGCACCACCGCGTCCAGGTAGGTGATCTCGCCCAGGCAGTCGCAGCCGCGCTCCAGCGAGGTGGTCATGAAGCCGAGCCCCCACTCGCCGATGTCGAACGCGGTGCGCCGGTAGTGATCGATGGTCGCGTCCCGGTACGGCACCACCATCTCGGCGAACGACAGCCGGTGCGCGACTGGCCGCAGCCGCCCCGCGTCCTGGAATCCGACCGTGTGCAGGACCAGCCCTTCGCGGTAGTTGAACCCCAGCCGCATCTGCCAGTTCTGCCAGCTGAGCTCGTGACCTTTCAGATTGAACGAAACGCCCGCGGGCTGGCTGATTTCCAGCGGTGCGACGTCCCGCAGCGGCTGCGGGATCAGTTTGGGCAGGTACTCGCCCATGACCTCAGGCAGCCCGGGTGAGGTCGCCGGGTCGAAGTCGTCCTCGATCTCCAGCAGCGCCATCCGGTTGAGGTCCACGATCGGGTGCAGCCCGCTCAGGTGGTGCGCGTACGGGTTGCCCTGGTCGCTGCCCCGGTACCAGACGTCGGCCCAGCCCAGCCGCAGCCCGCGGTACTGCGGCGGGATCGTCGCCGCCGGGTAGGCCCACAGGTCGGTGAGGACCCGGGACAGGTCGGTGATGCCGCGCCGGGACAGCGCCTCGGCCAGCGCTGGGTCGGCGTGCAGCATCTCGTCGCACTCGTGCCATTCGTCCACGGTGATGTTCGGCTGCTGGCCCGGCAGCGCCGTCCAGCTGAGCACGCTGTCGCTGGTCAGCGACACCACCGCGCGGTGGGCCTGGCCGGTGTCCCGGTCCCAGCACACCACTAGCGCCTCGCGGGCCAGCGGTGCGCCGGGCTGCACCACGCGCAGCGCCTCCTTGCTGGGCTCATGGAGTTCGATCGAGGCGAACCGCCACCGTGGGCCAACACCACGGTCGCGCCACAGGATCGCTGCCGCCTGCCGGAACTCGCCGGCGGTCAGCGGGTCGAGCGGATGATTAGCCGGCCTGGTCTGCTCCGAGGTGCTCACCGAATATGCCTCCAGTCGTGGCCGCGGGCCCTGCCCCCAACTGTGCCGTCCGCACCGGGCTTCCGTCATCTGTCGCGACCAGCCGGAATGGGCCTTCCCACGGATCAGCCTGGAGGTCACAATGAGCGCGTGCAGAATGACCAGGGGGGCGCGGTATGTCGCGCCACCGCGTCATGAACATCTCGAGCTGGCCCCACTTCGTCCCGGCGTCCCGCTGGTTGAGAGCCACCATCTTCGCGCCGTTCTCGCGAACGGCGTTGATCTCGTTCTGATTCTCGGTGATCTTGCTGTCGCGCGTGATTATTAACCGGTGCTGACAGTGCGCGTCATCCGCGAGCTGGCCAGGTGGCCGGTAGCCTGGCCGGCGTGCTGGAACAGGTGAGCGTGATCCGCTACGTCACGCCGCTGCGCGAGGGTGGGTCGCTGCCTGCCCTGGTCGAGGCGGACAACCTGGGCACCTACGTGCTCAAGTTCCGCGGCGCGGGGCAGGGGGCTAAGGCGCTGGTGGCCGAGATCATCGGCGGTGAGCTGGCCCGCCAGCTCGGGCTGCGCACCCCCGAGCTGGCGCTGGCCGACCTGGACCCGCGGATCGCCAGCAGCGAGCCCGACCCGGAGATCCAGGATCTGCTCCGGGCCAGCACCGGGCTGAACCTGGCGGTGGACTTCCTGCCCGGGTCGGCGGGCTTCGACCCGGCCGGCTGGGCGGCCGACCCGGACTTCGCCAGCCAGCTGCTCTGGTTCGACGCCCTGGTCCAGAATGTGGACCGGACCTGGCGGAACCCGAACCTGCTGGTCTGGCACGGCGACATCTGGCTGATCGACCATGGTTCGGCGCTGTACTTCCAGCACAACTGGCCGACCGCCAACCCGCTGGCCCCGTTCGACGCCAAGGATCATGTGCTGCGCCCGGCCGCGACCCGGCTGGCCGAGGCGCATCAGGCACTCGCGCCGCGGATCACGGCCGGCCTGCTCGGCCAAGTCACCGGGCTGGTGCCGGCCGGCTGGCTCGGCGACGGGCGCCCGGAGGACTATGTCAGCCATCTACTACAGCGCGCACCGCAGGTGCTGGAGGTGATCCGGTGACGGGCACGGGCGCGGCGGCCAGCGCCGAGCCGTTCGAGTACGCGCTGATCCGGGTGGTGCCCCGGGTCGAGCGGGGCGAGGCGATCAACGCGGGCGTCATCCTGTACTCGCAGCAGCCCCGGTTCCTGGGCTGCCAGATCGAGCTGAACACCGGCCGGCTGCAGGCGCTGGACCCGGGCGTTGACGTGGCCGCCGTGCTGGCCGCGCTGACCGCGGTGGAGGAAGGCTGCCACGCGGGCCGCCCGGCCGAGGAGCCGCCGGGCGTGCGGTTCCGCTGGCTGACCGCGCCGCGCAGCACGATCGTGCAGCCCGGCCCGGTGCACAGCGGCCTGACCATCGACCCGGCCGCGGAACTGGCCCGGCTGTTCGACGATCTGGTCCGCTAAGCACACGGCCACGGTGCCGTGGCGGGCGGCACCGGCCGCCGCCGGGATTATCTGGCCGCGTTGCGCTGTTGCCGGCCGCGCTCAGCCACGGCCTGATCGCCCAGGGCGTGCCGCGCGCCGACGCGGCCCGGGTCGCCGCGCTGCCGCCCGTCTCGGTTATGTTCGCCGCGCTGCTCGGGTACAACCCGGTGCAGACCCTGCTCGGGCACGCCATCACCAAGCTGCCCGCCAGCCACGCCGCCTACCTGACCGGGCGCAGCTTCTTCCCGTCGCTGATTGCGCCCGCCTTCTCGCAGGGCCTGTCCATCGCGTTCGACTTCGCCATCGCGGCCTGCCTGATCGCGGCCGTCGCCTCGCTGCTGCGCGGCAAGCGGTACGTGCACGAGGAGCACGCCGCCAAAGTGCCCGCGGCGCCGGACGCCGAGGACGCAGCGGAGGCGGCGTAGCGTAAACGCGGGCGGCCCAGGCCGGCCTGCTCCGCGGAAAGGACGACGATGGCGTGCACGGCGAGCGCATCGTGGCCACCGAGTTCCCCAGCTGGCTGCGCGCCCGCGCCGGGGCTAGCGGGTGACCAGCTCGAGTTCCCCCGAGGTGATCTGCGCGCGGATCGTCCGGCTGGCGGTGGGCGACTGGGCCACGCCCGCGTGCAGGTAGCCGCCGCTGACCTGCTGGCTCAGCCGGTACGCCGCGCCACGCGGCAGCACCACCGTGGCCTGGGCGGACAGTAGCGTCAGGCCGAGCTGGCGGGGCGGCGTGAGGAAGGCCGCGCTCAGGTGCCCCGAGGTGATCACCGCGGTCAGCGCCGGTGAGCGCAGCGCCGACGCGCTGACGTTGACGCTGCGTGCGTTGATCCGGAGCCGCCCGGCCAGCCGGTCCATGACCACGTGACCCGAGGGCTGGTTCAGCACCAGGGCGGTGCGTTCCGGCAGCGTCAGCCGGAGGTGGCCGGTGCATGGGCTGCCGGCCGCACACCGGTAGCCGAGCCGCAGCAGGTGCCCAGACTGCCGTGGCCCGATGGCGACCGCGGCCCGGTGCCCGGGCACCCAGTGCATCTGGCCGGTCAGCATGACCTGCCCGCCCCGGGTGACGCCGGAAATGGACAGCTGGCCGGGCGGCCCGTCGAACACCACGGTGGAGACCGAGGCGGCGTGGACCGATACCGAGACCGCGCCCGGGCGGCCCCGGAACCGGGCCGCCGCCAGCACGGTCACCAGCACCACGACGAGCACGGCCGCGGCGGCGAACCAGGCCCACCACGGCACCGCGGTCAGCCGGCCGCCGCGGCCGGGAACACCAGGTACGGGATCTGCTGCCATGACCGGGATAAGTGCCCGCCTAACCACCGATGATGCGCCATTCCGTGGTTTAACCCGGTTCGCCCGGGTACCTGCCAGGCCGCATTCCGACGCACATTTCAGCCGCACCACTAACAGGAGGATGACCCATGCTGGGATTCATCGCAGCCGTTCTCTTTGCCATTGCGTTCATCATCAATGCGGCCGGCGTGGCGGTCAGCAACGCCATCTTCAGCGTGACCAGCCTGATGCTGCTGGGCCTGGTCTGCCTGTCCCTGCACCTCATCGGGGTCGGGGCCGGCTGGCGCTGGCGCCGGTAGAGCGCCGGTAGAGCGCAGGTAGTCCCCAGCCGGGGTGCCGCGCGGCGCAGTGCCCCGGGCACGGCAGGATGGCAAGCGTGGATCCAGCCGACATCGCCCGGGCACTGCGCTCGGTGGTGCAGGGCGGGGTAGATGACTCCGCCCGCCGCCGGGCCGAATACTCCAGCGACGCCTCCAATTACCGGGTGGTGCCCGCGGTCGTCGTCTTCCCGCGGGACACCGAAGACATATTGGCCGCCGCCGAGGTATCCCGGCGCACCGGGACGCCGCTGACCACCCGCGGCGCCGGGACGTCGATCGCCGGCAATGCGGTCGGCCCCGGGATCGTGCTGGACACCTCCCGGCACTTGAACCGGGTGCTGGACATCGACCCGCAGGCCGGCACGGCCCGGGTCGAGCCGGGAGCCGTCCTGGCCACGCTGCAGGACGCGGCCCGGCCGCACCGGCTGCGCTTCGGCCCCGTGCCGTCCACCTGGTCCCGGGCCACACTGGGCGGGATGATCGGCAACAACGCGTGCGGCGCGCATGCGCTGGCCTACGGCCGGACCGCGGACAACGTGCTGGAACTGGACGTCATCGACGGCACCGGGCGGCGGTTCACGGCCGGGCGCGGCCTGGACCCGGTGCCCGATCTGGACGCGCTGGTCAGCGCGAACCTCAACCTCATCCGCACCGAGTTCGGCCGGCTGCGCCGCCAGGTGTCCGGCTACTCGCTGGAGCACCTGCTGCCGGAGCACCGGGCCGACCTGGCCAAGGCGCTGGCCGGCACGGAAGGCACCGTGGTCACCATGCTGGGCGCCACGGTCCGGCTGGTCCCGATGCCGGCGGCTTACGCGCTGGCCGTGCTCGGCTACCCCGACGTGGCCGCCGCGGCCGACGCGGTGCCCGCCGTGCTGAAGCACGCGCCGCTCGCCCTGGAGGGCCTGGACGCCCGGCTGATCGATGTGGTGCGCCGCCGCACGGGCCCGGCCCGGGTGCCGGACCTGCCGGCTGGCGGCGCCTGGCTGATGGTGCAGGTCGGCGGCGAGTCGCCGGCCGGGGCGGTCGCGCTGGCCGGGGCCATGGTCAAGAACGCCGACGCGGTCGACGCCGCGGTGCTGCCCGCGGGCCCGGCGGCGGCGGCGCTGTGGCGGGTCCGTGAGGACGGCGCCGGCCTGGGCGGCCGGACCCCGGACAACCAGCAGGCCTGGCCGGGCTGGGAGGACGCCGCCGTGCCGCCCGGGCGGCTGGGCGGCTACCTGCGCGAGTTCCGCGCCCTGCTCGGCTCGTACTCGCTGGACGGCCTGCTCTACGGGCACTTCGGCGACGGCTGTGTGCACGTCCGGATCGACTTCCCGCTGGACCACCCGGACGGCGCCGGCCTGCTGCGCCGCTTCCTGACCGACGCCGCCCATCTGGTCACCGCGCACGGCGGGTCACTGTCCGGGGAACACGGCGATGGCCGGGCCCGCAGCGAGCTGCTGCGCGTGATGTACTCCGAGCCGGCGGTACTGGCGTTCAGTAATTTCAAGCAGTTGCTTGATCCGGCGGATCTGCTGAATCCGGGGGTGCTGGTGCGGCCCCGGCCGGTGGACGCGGACCTGCGCCGGCCCGGTGCCGCGGCGCTGCCCCGGCGGGGCGGCTTCGCGTTCGGCGAGGACAGCGGCGACTTCACCACGGCGGTGCACCGCTGCGTCGGGGTGGGCAAGTGCCGGGCCGACTCGGCCGGCTTCATGTGCCCGTCCTACCTGGCCACCCGGGACGAGAAGGACTCCACCCGGGGCCGGGCCCGGGTGCTGCAGGAGATGGCGGCCGGCCGGCTGGTGACCGGCGGCTGGCGCGCGCCCGAGGTGCGCGAGGTGCTGGATCTGTGCCTGTCCTGCAAGGCGTGCTCGACCGACTGCCCGGCCGGGGTGGACATGGCGCAGTACAAGGCCGAGGTCAGCTACCGGGCCTACCGGCGCCGGCTGCGGCCGCGCTCGCACTACGCGCTGGGCTGGCTGCCGCGCTGGTCCCGGTGGGCCGGGATCGCGCCCGGGCTGGTCAACGCGGTGCTGAGCGCCCGGCCGGTGGCGGCGGCGGTGCTCACCGCGGGCGGGATGGACCGGCGGCGCTCGATCCCCAGGTTCGCGGCGGTGCCGTTCCGCCGGTCGGCGGCGGCCCGGGGTGCGGCCGGGGACAGCGCAGCGGCCGGTGCGGGGCGCACGGTCGTGCTGTGGGCGGACTCGTTCAGCGACGGTTTCGACCCCGGGGTCGTGGCGGCGGCGCTGGCCGTGCTGCGCGGCGCCGGGTACCAGGTGATCATCCCGGGCGGTCCGGCCTGCTGCGGGCTGACCTGGATCAGCACCGGGCAGCTGGACGGCGCGCGGCGGCGGCTGAGCCGGCTGCTGGCCACCCTCGGGCCGTACGCCGAAGCGGGCACCCCGATCGTCGGCCTGGAGCCGTCCTGCACCGCGGTGCTCCGCTCCGACCTGGCCGGCCTGTTCCCCGGGGAGCCGCGGGCGGCGGCGGTGGCCGGCGCCACCCGGACGCTGGCCGAGCTGCTCACCGCGCCGCCGCCGGCCGGCCCGGGCCCGGACTGGGCGCCGCCTGACCTGGCCGGCCTGGAGGTCATCGCCCAGCCGCACTGCCACCACTACTCGGTCATGGGCTACGACGCCGACCGGGCGCTGCTGGCCCAGGCCGGGGCGAGCGTGCGCACCCTGGCCGGCTGCTGCGGGCTGGCCGGCAACTTCGGCATGGAACGCGGCCACTACGAGGTGTCGGTCGCGGTGGCGGAGAACGCGCTGCTCCCCGCGCTGCGCGCGGCGCCACCCGGCGCGGTGTACCTGGCCGACGGGTTCTCCTGCCGGACCCAGGCCAGCCAGCTGGCCGGCGTTCGCGGGGTGCACCTGGCCGAGCTGCTGGCCAGCCGCCTGCCCGCCGGAGCGGCCGCTAGCGGGCCGGGGCCTGCTGCCAGCGCCAGTTGAGGTCACCAGCTGGGGGCGGACCGGGCAGCTGATCGTGGGCCGGCGAGGTGGCCAGGCCGTCTAGTTGCAGCCGCAGGTAGCGCTGGCGCAGCTCGCGGGTCCGGGCCGGATCGGGCACCCGGACCGAGGCGCACCCCTCCAGCACCAGCCCCACGTCGTCCGGCACCACATCGGCGCGGAGCCGGCCGGCCGCCTGCGCCCGCTGGACCAGCGCCCCAGCCAGGTCGTTGGCGCGCCTCGCGTCGGCGTGCATCTCTGGGGGTGGGGGTGAAGGTACCGGCCAGATGCACGGTGAGCAAGTGCACGTCCGCATCCACCACGCGCTGCAGAAATTTGCTGAACGCCAGCCACGGGTCGGTGTCGCCGGCCGCGGACTCGGCCTCGGCGATGAACCGGCGCAGCCCGTCATGGCATAGCCGGCGGAGCAGGCCGAGCTGATGCGCCGGCTCGGCTATGACCGGTACGGCCTGGTCGGCAACGACGCGCCGACCACCGCGCCGACCGCGCTGGCCATGTTCGGCGGGGACTTCCAGTCGATCCGCCGGTTCGCCGGGCGGGACCACAGCAACATCGTCAGCTGGCATGCCTACGGTCCGGCCGCGCCGGGCGGCAGCCCGGCCGACGCCCCCGGGCACTACGCCGCGCACCAGGCCACCGGGGTGCTGGTGGCCGACATCCGCGAGTTCTTCGCCGGGCTAGTCGGCTGACCGGAACCGGCGCGCCTGGGTGCGCAGCACGATCAGCGTGCCCAGGCAGACGGCCGCCAGCAGCGCGAACGGGACCAGGTCCGAGGTGGCCTGGGCCAGCACACCGCTGGCCGCCGCGCCGACCGTCTGACCGGTCGCCCAGGCCAGGTTGGCCAGCCCGAACGCCAGGCCCTGGTTTAGGCCCAGGCCGTGCGCGGCGTTGCTGAGCAGTGCCGACGACGGGGTGAACAGGGTCCCGTAAGCAGGCATGCCGACGATCAGCACGGCCACCAGCACCCCGACCGGCGCCAGCACCGGCGCCAGCAGGCTGACCAGCACCGCGGCGACCAGCGAGAGGGACAGCGGCAGCAGCGCGCCGCGCCGGTCGGACAGCCGGCCGGCCAGCGGCGACAGGGCCGATTCGATGGCCGCCGAGAGCAGGAAGGTGGCCCCGATCAGCACCGTGCCCGCGCCCAGTGCCGCGAGCCGGAGCGGGGCGAGCACATCCACCACACCGAACGCCAGTCCGGCCAGCAGGGTGAGCCACAGGCCCCCGGCGGCCCGGGGGTTACCCAGTGCGGGCAGCGCGGCGCGCAGTCCCTGCGGCTCGGGCGGGGCCGGGCCGGGCATGAAGAACGCGGCCACGATCAGCATGACGCCGGCCACCGCGGCGGCGGAGAACGCCGGCCCGGTGCCGACCTGGCCGGCCACCACGCCGACCACCGGGCCGAACAGCGCCCCCACCACGGCCGCGCCGAGCGCGAAGCCAAGCAGTTCGCCGCGCCGCTCGGCCGGGGCGGCGGTGGCCATCCAGGCCATTGCGGCCGCCCAGGTGCACGCGCCGGCCAGGCCCTGCACGAACCGGGCCGCGTCCAGCGCGACGGCGGCCGAGGCGAAGCCGAAGATCAGTGTGGACGCGCTCATCATGGCCAGTCCGAGCACCGCCACCACCCGGTCGCCGAACCGCGCGGTGAGCAGGCCGCCGGGCAGCGCGCCGACCAGCGTGCCCAGCGGGTACATCGCGACCAGGATGCCGGCCCCGGCCTTGGACAGCCCGGCCAGGTGCTTGTAGTACGGCAGCAGCGGGGTGAGCGCGGTGAAGAACATCGTGTCCACCAGCACCAGCGCGCACAGGAAGGCGACGAGCAGGCGGAGCCGGGGGGACAGCTTGGGCCGGGTCACGGCGGCCGGGGCGCTGGTCATGCCGGATTCATGCCGTGCTCACACCACCCGCCTGTGCTGCCGCGCCGCTGCGACTCAGCCGCGGCCTCCGATTCTGGACTGTACCGTCAGTCAGTCCTGGCTGGCCAGTCCATTTTGCCCGGTTGGCGCCGGCTGGGCGCTCCCCGGCCGGCGCCGGGCAACCTCCCGGCTACCTGCGCTTTCAGGCCAGCACGCCGCTCACTTGAGGGAACACCCGCTGGTAGGCCTCGGCGTACCGGATGTCCGCGGCACCGCCGTTGCGGACCGCCTGCACGGCGCGGCGTTCGGCCAGGCTCGCGTAGTACCGGGCCAGATGCTCCTGGGAGCCCATCGCGGCCATCGCCTCCTGCTTGAGGTCGAAGACCGGGGTGATATCCACCAGCACGTCCGGCCGGAACTCGCACATCTCCGGCTGGTGCGGCTCGAAGCGGAACACCGGCGGCGCGCCCAGCGGCGGATGCGCCGACTCGCGGCCCACAGCCTGCGCAATCATCCGGGCGCGCAGCGTCAGCCCGGCCGCCTTCGGGTGATCGTCGTTGTACGGATCCGCTTTCGAGTGGGTGAGGATCGTGCCCGGCTGCAGTTCCCGCATCAGCTCAGCCAGTTCGAGCACCGTCTCCTCGTTGTCCGGCAGCGGGTAGTCGCCCTTGTCCAGGAAGTGCACGGTGGCGCCGAGCACCTTGGCCGCGGCCAGCGCCTCCTCCCGGCGGATCTCCTTCACCCGGTCCAGCGTCATCCCGGGCTGCCGCCAGGCCCCGGGTGACTCGCCGCGCTCGCCATAGGACAGGCAGACCACGTGCGCCTCGCCGAACGCCGAGGTGACAACCGCGATGTAGCCCGCGGCCCGCCACACGAAGTCGGCCGCGTGCGCGCTCACCACCAGCAGCCGCCGGAACGACTCAACGGTCACAGCGTCTCCTTTGGAGATCGGGGTTCGGCTCAGCTGCCGCCCACGTGGACGGCGGTGAGCAGAACCAGCGTGAGGGTGGCCACGGCGAACACGCCGTGCCCGATCACGACGGTAACCGGGAAGTGCCGCTCCGGCGGGACGGTGCTCAATGCTCCGCCGACCGGTGCCCGGCGGCCTGCCGGGGCCGCGTTCGTCCGGTATACCTTGATCCACCGAATGGCCATGGTAAAGCCGAGCACCGCCACCAGCACCAGGATCAGCACCGCTGTCCAGGCCAGCCGCGACCTGTCGGTGAGCAGAAATATGCCCCACACGACCAGGCCGGTCACGGCCAGCAGCGCATGTGCGCTGATCACCGGCACCGGCAGCCGGGTAGCGGCCGCCGTCTGGAACTCATGGTCATACTCGATGAGCCAGATCGTCAGCAGATACAAGCCGGCCATCGCCGTGAGCAGGTAGGTAAGCAAGGCAACCAGCGACATTTACAACCCCCGTAGGTTGACATCCCCGGGGAGCATGATTCCCCGCTATTCCAGACAAAGCAACAGCTGGATTTCCGTTGTGTACCAGTGTTTCCGGCATGTCTGGGCAGCGCGGTGGCGGGCCACATACGGTGAACGCACGCAGGACCGCGATATCGTCGCGGCCCTCGTGGCCGGCCTCGGGCTCACTGCGGTCGGGCAGGACGGTAACCGTGAAGCTGTCCGCGCCGGCCCAGGGCGGACCGCCGGCTGACCTCACGCCGCTCACCGTGGATCCGGGCGGGCTTGACCGTGCAAGTCTTCTACCCGCCGTCTAGCTGACGGGCGGCTCAGGCGCTGCGCTGAATCTGGGTCAGGAACTCGGCGTTGGAGCCGGTGCTGCGGGTCTTGTCCAGCAGCAGCTCGACGGCCTGCTGCGGGTCCAGTTCGGTGAGCACCCGGCGGAGCCGGGCGGTGATCTCGCGCTCCTCGGCCGTCATCAGCAGGTCGTCGCGGCGGGTGCTGGACGGGGCCACGTTGACGGCCGGGAAGATGCGCTTCTCGGCCAGGTCGCGGCGCAGCCGCAGTTCCATGTTGCCGGTGCCCTTGAACTCCTCGAAGAACACGTCGTCCATCCGCGACCCGGTATCCACCAGCGCGGTGCACAGCAGGGTCAGTGAGCCGCCGTGCTCGACGTTGCGCGCGGCGCCGAGGAACCGGCGCGGCGGGTAGAGCGCGCTGACCGCGACGCCGCCGGCCAGGATACGGCTGCTGGGCGGCGCGACCAGGTTGTAGGCCCGGCCGAGCCGGGTGATCGAGTCGAGCAGCACGACCACGTCGCGGCCCTGCTCGACCAGCCGCTTGGCCCGCTCGATGGCCAGCTCGGCCACCGCGATGTGCTCCTCGGCGGGCTGGTCGAAGGTGGAGTAGATGACCTCGCCGCGCACGGTGCGGCGCAGGTCGGTGACTTCTTCTGGCCGCTCGCCGACCAGCACGACCATCAGGTGCACGTCTGGGTGGTTGGCCGCGACGGCGGCCGCGATGGCCTGCAGCACCATGGTCTTGCCGGCCTTGGGCGGGGACACGATCAGGCCGCGCTGGCCCTTGCCGATCGGGGTGACCAGGTCGATGACCCGGGCGGTGGGGGAGCCGCCGGGGGTTTCCAGCCGGAGCCGTTCCTCCGGGTGCAGCGGGGTCAGCGCGGCGAAGTCGGGCCGCGCCATGACCTGCCGCGGGTCGCCGCCGTTCACGGCGGTGACCTGGGTCAGCCCCGGGTACTTGTCCCGCGTCTTGCCCGGCCGGGGCGGCCGGGCGGTTCCCTCCAGGTGGTCGCCCTTGCGCAGGGCGTGCTGCTTGATCAGGGCGGCGGGCACGTACACATCGCGGGGACCGCGCTGGTACCCGTCCTGCCGCAGGAAAGCGGTGCCGTCGGTGATGTCGAGCAGCCCGGACACCGGGATCGGCGGGCTGCTGGGCGGCCCGGCCTGCTGTGGCCGGGTCTGGGCTTCCCTGGTATGGGTCTGGGGTTCCTTGCTAAGTGTGGTTACTGTCATGAGGGCAATTCCCTTCGATGGGCGGCCGTTTTCGGGCACGCCAGGAAAAGCGCCGTAGCGGCGCTGCGGAAATGGGCGAGCGGCGGGCAGCCCGGAAATTCCGGGAGCCAGCGTGGACGCTGGATCCCTGGTAGCGGCTCTACGTCAGCCCGGGATAATCCGGGGCAACGGAGCTAGGAAAGAGACCGTGCGGCACGCGCACCATAAGGCGGAAAATGCATCGCCTACCGCGACTGTACCCGATAACACCGGGGAGGGCTAGTTCATTCCGCCCCGGGTGGCCGGCCTCAGCTGGGCAGCCCCGGCTGCCGGAGGAGCAGCACGACGGCCAGGATGAGCAGCGCCGTGCCGAACGTGATCAGTCCGTACCGGATCTGGTGCAGCTTGAACGTGCTGCCGATGCCGACCAGGAACAGCACCGCGGCCAGGAACACGGTGATCCGGATGTAGTCGTCGCTGGTCGCCCCGCCGTTGGTGCCCTCGTTGAACTTGGCCGCGGCCGCGGCGTCCAGCGCGTTGGCCTTGGCCTGCTGGGGCAGTTTGTACTGCGGCATGTAGGTCGGCCCGGGCGGGGAGTGCGGGTTGGTCAGCGGATGGGTAGCCATCCAGGCGTTGAACGCGACCCGGAACGTGGGCCGGAACCGGCGCTCCGCGATCACTTGCGCCTTCTTGTTGCCCAGGATGAACGCGGTGAACCAGGCCTCGAACGTGGACGAGTCGAAGTTGCGCGTGCTCAGGGCTTCGAGGTCGGCCCGGGTGGCCAGGTTGCGCAGCGTGGACGACTGCGCGATCTCCACCCGGGAGGCGGTGCCCCACTTGGCCGCGGCGTAACCGGCCCAGGCGGCGGCGATGGTGACCAGCGCGAGCAGCAGCGCCTCCCCGGTCTGCAGGACGCGGGAATGCCGTTCGGCCCTTGTCCGCGTCACGGTCCGTGGCCCGCTCGGCTTGCTCGTGGGTGTGCTCATGCAGCTTCCGGCCGGCCTCGACCGGATCGAGCCCCTCTGGCATCCGCGCCCCCCGCCCCG
This sequence comes from uncultured Actinomycetes bacterium, assembly GCA_963834705.1. Classification (GTDB taxonomy): domain Bacteria; phylum Actinomycetota; class Actinomycetes; order Streptosporangiales; family Streptosporangiaceae; genus RYN-230. The sequence continues at coordinate 169,679 of CAWICV010000004.1, read as the reverse complement.
ATCTATCCGAGCCCGCACACACCATCGTGCGGACCAGATGGCCGGCCGCGCGTCGCCCGGTACGGGTGACCTCGCCCGGTACGGGCGACCTTGCGAGCCGGCGCCACGATCTCCGAACCATACCCCGGGGTCTCCGAACCGCGTCCCTAGGTCTCCGCGCCGCATCCCTGGGTCCCGAGCCGTATTCCTGGGTCCCCGAAGTATATTCCTATAATTTTGATGGGAATAGTTGACTTATCCGGATCCGGTTGCCAGGCTCTGGGCATGACCTCCACGACAACCCGCCGTCCGGGGCTCCCGGTCTACAAGCGCAAGCGGCGCCGGATCTACCTAGCCGCCGCCCTCGCCGTGCTGCTCGTCGCGGCCGTGATCGCCTGGGCGGTCAGCCAGGGCAGCGGCGGCTCAAGCTCCGCGGCCCTGCCCAGCTTCACCATCTCGGTCAGCCAGGGCTCGGTGGCCAGCCCGGACAGCATCATCGAGAGCCAGCCGTCGCTGGCCAAGATCATCCCAGCGCACCTGCATTACGTGCCGTTCGACGCCGGCGTCACCGCGATCGCCGAGATGAAGAGCGGCTCGGTGCAGGCCATCAGCGGCGTCGGCAACCCGCCGACCACCGCCGCCATCGGCAACGGCACCGCCGTCACCGTGGTCATGGCCTGGGGCTTCGACGACGACCAGCTGCTGGTGCCGAAGTCCATCACCTCCCCGGCCCAGCTGGCCGGCAAGTCGGTCGGCGTCCTGGTCGGCTCGTCGGAAGACTATGAACTGCTCGGCTACCTGGGACTGGAGCACCTGACCGGGAAGGTGAAGGTGGTCAGCTTCCCGGATGAGAACTCGGCGGGCGCCGCCGCCGAATCCGGCGCGGTCAGCGCCGCTTATGTCTACGGCGTCCCGGCCGCCAACCTGATCGCCAAGGGCTACCATCCGCTGGTCAATGCCGAGCAGATCGCGAAGATGGGCATTCCGGGCCTAAACGTGATCGCGGTGTCCAGCAGCCTGGTCAAGAACGATCCCGCGGTCGTGCAGGACTACGTGTGCGCCGAGGTGCGGGGCAGCCGGGACATGACCGGCCCGCAAGCAGCGAAGTACCTGACCGGCACGGCCAAGGTGCAGGGCGTCCCCGGGAACGAAGTGGTCGCGGCGACCAGGAGCTACCCGTTCATCCCGGTCAGCCAGCAGCTCTACTGGCTGGGCTCGACGCCACACGACCCGAACAGCCGGATCGTCAAGGCTTACGGGCAGACGGCTAAGTTCCTGATCACGCAGGGCAGGCTCAGCTCGGTGCCCACCGCCTCGCAGATCGCGGCGCACATCGACACCAGCTTCATCAAGAAGGCGCTGGCCGGTGGCTGCCCAAGCTAACGCGGCCGCCACCAGCCTGGCCGCCAGCCCGGCATTCGCTGGCCCGCACCCGGACGGTGCCAGCGGTGCCGAGGTGGTCATCGACTCGGTGAGCAAGACGTTCCGGCGCGGCGGCCGGCGCACCGTCGCGCTGGCCGGGGCCAGCCTGGAAGTGCGGGCCGGCGAGCTGATCTGCCTGCTCGGGCCGTCCGGCTGCGGCAAGTCCACATTGCTCCGGATCGTGGCCGGCGCCCTCGCCCCGGACCAGGGCACGGTCACCGTCGGCGGCCAGACGGTGGCCGGGGCCGCCCCGGAACGCGGCATGCTGTTCCAGACCCCGATGCTGTTCCCGTGGCTGACGAGCAGGAAAAACATCCTGTTCGGGCCGAAGGCGCAGCGCTCGGCCGGGCTGAACGAGCGCGACGACCCGGAACTGGACGACGAGGCCGACGCCATCCTGGACACGGTCGGGCTGGCCGGGTTCGGCGACGCGTACCCGCACGAGCTGTCCGGCGGGATGCGGCACCGGGCCGCGTTCGCCCGGGCCATCATCACCCGGCCCTCGCTGCTGCTGATGGACGAGCCGTTCGGCGCGCTGGACGCCATCACCCGGCTGCGCATGCACGACTTCCTGCTCGGCATGTGGGCGCGGTACCTGACCACCATCATCTTCGTCACCCACGACATCGAGGAGGCCGTGCTGCTCGGTGACCGGGTCGCGGTGATGGGCGGCCGGCCGCCGGGGATCCGGGAGGTCATCGATATCCCGCTCGGCCGGCCCCGGCACGCCGCCGACACCGACACCGAGTCCTTCCTCGCGGCCAAGCGGACCATCCGGAGGGCACTGACATGGTGACCACGATTGATCGTGAACCTGTGCTGGCCGAGGTCGGCGAGCTGGCCGGCCGCGAGGACCTGGCCGCGTACCGGAAAGCCAGGCGGCGGGCGCACACCCGCCGCCTGGCCACCGGGGCGGCCGGGCTGCTCGTCCTGGTGCTGATCTGGCAGCTGGTCGCGACGCTGCTCGCCGACCCGGTGACGCTGCCGTCGGCCACGCAGACCGCCCAGGCCTTCGTGCACTACCTGGGCCGGCCGTATCCGTCCCAGGGCGACCCGCTGTGGTTCGACGCGCTCACCAGCCTGCGCCGCATCCTGATCGGCTTCGCCATCGGGGTGGCCGCCGGGGTGGTGCTGGGCTCGGCCATGTCGGCCAGCCGGATGATCCGGCACCTGATCGACCCGGTCATCGAGGTGCTCCGCCCGCTGCCGCCGCTGGCCTTCATCCCGCTGTTCATCATCTGGTTCGGCATCGGCGAACTGCCCAAGGAAGTGCTGATCGTCATCGGCGTCACCCCGATCATGGCGGTGACCACCGTGGCGGCGCTGGACGAGGTACCCGAGGACCTGCGGCTGTGCGCGCGCACCCTGGGGGCGTCCCGGCTCTACACGCTGGCCCAGGTGCAGATCAGGGCGGCGCTGCCGGGCATCCTGACCGGGATGCGCATCTCCATGGCCGGAGCCTGGACCAGCATCGTGGCCGCCGAGCTGATCGCGGCGACCAGCGGCCTGGGCTACCTGATCATGCAGGCCGGCGATTACCTGAACACCGCGCTGGTGTTCTCCGGGATCCTCAGTATCGCCATCCTCGGGCTCGTCCTGGACGCGTGCCTACGGGCCTTGCTACTGCTGGCCGATCCGAGCCGCCGAGGCTGAACCCCTGATTGGCACGGGCGTTCAGCTGCTGGAGGGTGCGCCCGGGGGAAGCTCAGCCGGGCGCTCCGGGCCGGTACCGGGGGGCTGCGCGGCTACCCAGTCGTCGATCCGCTGCCACCAGTCATACAGCCAGCGGACCTGGGCGTCCGGGTCGGCGGCGCGGGGCACCTCGGCGGCCGGCACCCGCCACCACTTCGCGTGCACGGTGTGCTCGATGGGCAGGCTGCGCCACACGTCGGCCACGCTGATCAGCGTGTCCAGCCCGGCGTGCGCGACGAAGATCACGTCAGCGGCGGGGCAGCCCGCGATGGCGGACAGCGCCCCGCCAGCCCGCGGCGGCAGCAGGTGCGGCATGCTCCGGGCCCGCTCGGCCAGGTCGTCCCGGCCCTGCCGCTCCAGCCGCCGGATGCCGCGCCGCCACCGGCCCGGCGTCCAGTTGCCGCCCTCCGGGAACAGGGCCAGCGCGCCGGTCTGGTCCAGGCCGCTGGCCAGCCGGCTGATCTGCCCGGCGAAGATGTGCTCGCCGGTGCGCCGGCTCTGGATGAACACGTTGGGCACCCGGTTGGCCACCACGTCCACGGTCGGGTCGAGCTGCATGGCGGCCTTCATCACCACCCGGGGCCGGCGCCGGTAGACGGTCAGCAGGTGGTGCACGAGCAGCAGCGAGTCACCGGGCCCGGCATGGCGGCTGAGCACGATGACCGGGCGGGCCAGCCGGGCCGCCAGCTCGGCCGGGGTCAGCGGTGGCTCGTCCACCTCGATCCGCAGGCCGAGCGTGCCGACTGCGGCCAGGTACAGCCGGTCCAGGTACCACTGCATGATCGCGTAGTGCCGGCTCTGGTAGGGCTCGGTGTGCAGCCGGCCGCCGAAGCCGCTGGCCAGCCACAGGCCCAGGCACATGAACAGCGTGGCCGTCTCGGTTACCAGCCAGATCAGCGCGAAGCAGAGCAGCCGCAGGGCGCGCATCCGGTGTGGCTTCGACCGGCCCAGCGCGCCGAGCAGCAGGGCGAGCAGGGCCAGCGGCGGGAACAGCACGACCATCGCGGCCGCGACCACGATGGCCAGCGGTGCGAGCACCAGCCGGCGGACCAGCCTGGGTGGCACCATGACCCGTCCTCCTCTGCCCGGCGCGGTGTGCCTGGCGCGGCGTGCGCTGGCCCGCTCAGCGTCCGGCGAGCTGGGTCAGGTAGCTCGCGGACGCCTGGTAGGCGCGCTCCATCCGCAGCCCGACATTAGCCCGGTCCCGGTACCGGAGCTGGGATAGATCGGGCGGCCGCAGGTCGGCGCCGGACGGCAGCACATGCACCTGCACGTCCGCGGGCAGCGCGGACATCTCGTCGTGGAACCGGTGCCGCCGGGCGATCTCGAACGCGACCAGGCCGACCTCCCACGGGCGGCGCGGCACCGTGAGCGGGCGCTCGATCCGCCCCACGTGCAGCACGTACACCGTCTGGGCGCCGAGCGTCACGGCCCGGCCCACCGGAATCGAATCGACCAGGCCGCCGTCGAAATAGTGGCTGCCGTCCACCTCGACCGGGGGCAGCAGCCCGGGCACCGCGCAGGACGCCAGCACGGCCGGCACCAGCGACCCGCTGCTGAACCAGCGGGCACACGCCCCCTCGATGCTGGCCGCGACGCAGTAGAACGGCACCTGGAGATCGGCGAAGTGGGTGCCGGGAAACGAGTCGTTCAGCATGTGCCGGAGCGGCTCGATGGAATGCAGGTGGGTGCCGGAACGGAGCAGCCGCACGGCCCGGCCCCACAGCGTCTCGCGGAACGCCTGGCGCAGCGGCTCACCTTGCCACAGCTGGCCCAGCCGCTCCGCCGCCCCGGCCGGGTCGGCGGCCACGAACGCGCCGTTGATCGCGCCGACCGAGGTGCCCACGACCACATCGGGCCGCACCCCGGCCTGATCCAGCGCGCGGAGCATGCCGACCTCATGCGCGCCGAGCACACCTCCGCCGCCGAGCACGAACGCGGTTTGCACGGGCAGATCCTCCTCGCCGTCAAGCTAAGCAGATTCCCCGCGGGCGGCCCGGCGGCGCCATGTGTGTTTGCGCCGCCGCAGGCTGAGCAGGGAGAGGAACAGATGATGATCTGTGCGGAGGAAGCATGACACACGGCGCAACCGGCGAGGTCACGGCGCTGGGCGGCCCCGCTGGCGGGCACCAGCGGGCGTTCCCGGCCCGGCCCAAGCAGGTCGCCGAGGCGCGCCGGTTCGTGCGCGGCCTGCTGGGTGGCTGCCCGGTGGCGGACGAAGCGGTGCTCTGCGTGTCGGAACTGGCCGGCAACTGCGTCACGCACTCCGCCAGCGGCCAGCAAGGCGCGGTGTTCACCGTGCGGGCCGAGGTGCACGAAGGGGACTACGTCTGGCTGGAGGTGGCCGACGGGGGCGGCCTGTGGGGCGAGGCGGAACGCGATGGGCGCCCGCACGGGCTGGATATCATTGGCGAGCTGGCCAGCGAGTCCGGCGTGGCCGGCAGCGCCCGGACTGGCTGGGTGGTGTGGGCCCGGATCGACTGGCCGCGGCCTGGCTGAGCAGGAATTCAGATATTGCCTCTGGCCGCTGGTGAACCAGCGGGTACCGGCCCCCGTGTTGTTAGTGGGAGCGGGGCTAAGCGGGCGGATGCGGAGCATCCACCGCGCTGATGACCGTGCTGCCGCCGGGCAGTGGCCTGCCCGGCAGGCGCGGCGGGCTCAGCGGGCTGAGCCGGGAGACTGTGGCAGCGGATCGCTGCCGGCATACCGCTGCTCGGCCGCACGCACATCCGGCAGCCCGATGAAGTCGCAGAACTCGCCGAACGACGGCAGCTCGGGCAGGGCGGCCGTGGGCGTGCCCGCCTGGGCGATCTCACGCAGGATGCGGCGCATCGCGGCCGTCGCCGCGAGCAGCGTGCTGATCGGGAAGATGACGATCCGGTAGCCGAGCTGGCTCAGCCGGTCCAGGCTGAGCGGCGGTGTCTTGCCGCCTTCCGCCCAGTTGAACAGCAGTGGCACCCCGGGGAAGGCGCGGGCCGCCTCCGCTACCTCCTGGTCCGACACCAGCGCCTCGATGAACAGGGCGTCCGCGCCCGCCGCCCGGTACAGCCGAGCCCGGTCCAGGGCCGCCGCCAGGCCCTCCACGGCCCGGGCGTCGGTCCTCGCGATGATCATGAAATCCGGCTGGGCCTTGGCGTCGGCCGCGGCCCGGATCTTCTGGGCCATCTCCCCGGCCGGGATGACCTGCTTGCCCTCCATGTGCCCGCACTTCTTCGGGGCCACCTGGTCCTCGATGTGCACCGCGGCCACGCCGGCCGCCTCGTACGCCTGGATGGTCCGGATCACGTTCAGCGGGTTGCCGTAGCCGGTGTCCGCGTCGGCGATCACCGGGATGTCCACGCAGTCCGCGATCCGCCCCGCGTTGGCGGCCATCTCCGTCATCGTGAGCAGGCCGACGTCCGGGCGGCCGAGCAGCGCCGCCGACGTGCCGAAGCCGGTCATGTAGACCGCCGGGAAGCCGGCTTCCTCGACCAGCCGGGCGGCCAGCGGGTCGAACGCGCCCGGGGCCAGGACGGTCCCGGGCGCGTCCATCAGCTCACGCAGCCGGGCGGCGCCGCCGGGTCTCCTGGTCAGCCTGCCGGTCACTGGCCCGGCCCGGCGGGCCGGGGCTCAGCCACCGCTCTTGCGCCGGAACGAGCGCCGGCTCTGCGCGGGCCCGTGCGCCCCCTGCACCTTGCCGCTGCCCTTCCCGTTCTGCGTCCGGTTGTGCTCCGCCAGCCGGCCGCGCTTGCGGTCCAGCGCGGCGCGGAACTTCCGCTTGATCTCGTCCTCGGGGCGCTCTGCCCCGGCCGCGTCCTCGGCGCTTTCCGGTTCCGGTGCGGTGTCGGCCATGCCGACCTCCTCTGCTCGGACGGCTCCCCGCTCAGCCTAGGCCTTTTACCGAACGCCAGTGCCTGGCCGGTCGGCTGCGATGAGACGATGACCCGGTGCACCGGGCCAACTGAGCTGCCGCCGCCGCGCACCGGCCGGCCCGGGCCAGGGAGGCCTGATGGCAACGACCGGGGTAGCCGTGGTGACCGGAGCCGGATCCGGGCTGGGCCGGTCCATCACCCGCGCCCTGCTCGCGGCCGGCTGGCAGGTCGCCGCGGCGGGCCGCCGCTGGGCCGCGCTGCAGGAGACGGTGGCTGCCGCCCCGGCCGCCGGGGCGGCGCTGCCGGTGCTCACCGACGTCACCGTGCCCGACTCGGTGGCCGCGCTGTTCGCCGCGGCCGGCCACCAGTGGGGCCGGGTCGACCTGCTGGTCAACAACGCAGGCATCTTCGGCCCGGCCGGGGCGGTGGACGAGATCTCGGTGGCGGACTGGCGGCAGGCGGTGGACACCAACCTGACCGGCGCGTTCCTGTGCGCCCAGCAGGCGGTCCGGATGATGAAGGCCCAGGAGCCACCCGGCGGCCGGATCATCAACAACGGCTCGATCTCGGCCCACGTGCCCCGGCCGGGCAGCGCCGCCTACACCGCGACCAAGCACGCGATGACCGGCCTGACCAAGTCGATCTCCCTGGACGGCCGCCGGTACGGCATCGCCTGCGGCCAGATTGACATCGGCAACGCCGCCACCGAGATGACCCGGGCGATGAGCCAGGGCGTCCGGCAGGCCGACGGCTCGCTGGCCGCCGAGCCCACATTCGACGCCCGGCACGTGGCCGAGGCGGTGGTGTACATGGCCGGCCTGCCGCTGGACGCCAACGTGCCGTTCCTCACCCTCACCGCCACGGCCATGCCGTTCATCGGCCGCGGCTGAGCGCGGAACACCAGCACCGCAACAGAAAGGGCGCCCTAGCGGCTGGCCCGGTTGGTGCGCAGCCGGGACCGGACCAGCTGGGGCACGGCCGCCCGGCCGGTCACCGGCTGGAACCGCGCCGCGGCCGCCCGCAGTGCGCCGTGCTCCTCGTCGGTCAGGTCGATGTCGGCCGCGGCCACGTTGCTCTCCAGCTGCTCGACGCTGGACGCGCCGGGGATGGCGGTCACCGCCGGGCTGCGGATCACCCAGGCCAGCGCGATCTGCGCGGGACTGGCCGAATGCGCGTCGGCCACCTCGCGGAGCGTGCTGATCAGGCCGGCCGCCCGGTCCAGGTTCTCCGGCAGGAATAGCGGGTTCGCACCGCGGACCCGGTTGGCCGGCCGGTGGCTGGCGTCGTACCGGCCGGACAGCAGCCCCTGGGCCAGCGGGCTGTAGGCGATGATCACCCGGTCCTGGGCCTCGGCGTAGGGCAGCAGCTCACGTTCCGGGTCGCGGTCCACCAGGCTGTACGGGACCTGGTTGCTCAGCACCCGGCCGCCCAGCGCGGCCTCGGTGGCCCGCCACCGGTCCAGCGAGTAGTTGCTGACGCCCACCTCGCCGATCAGCCCGACGCGCTGCAGCGCGCGCATGCCGCGCATCGCCGGGGTGTCCCGGACCACCGGGTTGGGCTGGTGCATCTGGTAGAGGTCCAGGTGCCGCGCGCCAAGCCGGTTCGCGCTGGCCACGGCGCGCTGCTCGACGACCGGCGCCAGCGGCAGCACCGGCAGGATCTTGGTCGCGACGAACACCGAGGGCAGGTCGTCGCCCAGGGCCTGGCCGAGGATCCGCTCGCTGCGGCCGTAGCCGTAGATCTCGGCGGTGTCGAAGAGCGTGACGCCCAGGTCGAGCGCGCGGCGGACGATGGCCTGCGCCTCCTGCGCCGCGTACGGCTCGCCGTAGCCCCACTCCTTGGCGCCGAACTGCCAGGTGCCCAGTCCGATCTTGGAAATCCGCTTGGTCGTGTCGGTAGCCAGATAGCGCATGCTCCATTCTCTTGCGCCGCCGGGGGCGCTGAAACCCGCCTCCCCTCGTCGCTCAGTTGCTCGTTCCTCGCTCCGTTCCCGCCACCGCTCCTTCCCCTGCACTGTCCAGTCGGCGGCGCGCCCCCCTTTGCCGCCGCGGCCGGTACTGATGTGCCTGGTGTTACGGCTCCGCGCACCCAGGCCGCACAGTTGGGCTGGCTATTCGTCAGTGCGGTGATTTGTGGTTCACCGGTGACCACAATCACCGCACTGTTGGCCGGGACGCGCTCACCGCCCTCCCTTCCCCCGCACTGTCCGGTCGGCGGCGGTCCCTGGTGGCGGGACTGTCCGAGCCGATGTCTACCTTGGTGGGTGTGGCCGAGGAACTGGTTGCCGGAAGCCCGGAAGCCGAGCGGGCCGTGCGGCGGTTCGAGGATGTGGTGGACGGGCTGGTCGGCAGCCCGGGGGTGACCCCGCCGCGGGGCGGCAGCGGGTTCGGCCGGTCCGCGCTGCGCTGGGAGAACAAGATCTTCGCCATGCTGGTCCGCGGCCGGCTGGTGCTGAAGCTTCCGGCCAGCCGGGTGGACGCGCTGGTCGGCGGCGGGGACGGGGTCCATTTCGACGCGAACAAGGGCACGCCGATGAAGGAATGGTTCAGCCTGGACCCGGCATCGGGGCTGGCCTGGCTGCCACTGGCCCAGGAAGCGCTGGACTTTGCCCGGGCCAGCCGCTGACCCGCCAGCCGCTGACCCGCCGGCCGGGGCGGGCGCCGCACCGTCCCCGGTATGCCCGTTCACCGTGGACCGGCCGGTCATGCGGCAGCGCTGGGAGCGGCTCACGTTCCTGCACTGGGCCTACCCGGCCGGCGATGTGCAGCGGCTGCTGCCCGCCGGGCTGCACGCGGACCTGTTCGATGGGCTGGCCTGGGTCGGGCTGGTGCCGTTCTTCATGCGGGTCCGGACCGGCGCCGGGCACGGCGTGCCGTGGGTGTCGAACTTCTGCGAAACCAACGTGCGGACCTATGTCCGGGACCATGAGGGCCGGGCCGGCATCTGGTTCCTGTCCCTGGACGCGGCCCGGCTGGGCGCGGTCGCGGTGGCCCGGGCCAGCTACCGGCTGCCCTACTTCTGGTCCGCCATGTCGCTGGACCGGGACGGCCGGGACATGTCCTACCACTGCCGCCGGCGGCTCCCCGGGCCGCGCGGTACGCGCAGCGATGTGCGGGTCCGGATCGGGGCGGCCTACCAGTCCGGCGAGCTGACCGGCCGGGATCACTTCCTGACCGCCCGCTGGGTACTGTTCAGCGTGGCCGGCCGCCACCGGTCCTTCGCGCGGGCCGCGCACCGGCCGTGGCCGCTGTACCGGGCGGAGACCCTAACGGTCGAAGGCGGCCTGCTTACCGCGGCCGGCCTGCCGCCCCCCGAGGGGGAGCCCCTGGCGCACTACTCGCCAGGAGTCGGCGTCCGCATCGGCCTGCCGGAGAGCTACCGCTGAGCCGCGGCTGCCGGCGAGTCAGCGCGGCTCGCCGTCCACGGTCAGCTCCACCCGGTCCGGGTAGAAGCACAGCAACCCGGCGATCTCCGCCGCCTGCGGGATCGGATCCGGGTAGCTCCACACCACGTCCTCATGCACCTCGTTGCCGACCTGGGCCGACCAGTACGACGCCTCGCCCTTGAACGGGCAGGTGGTGTGGGTGCCGGTGGGCTGGAGCAGATCGGTGCGCACGTCCGCGGCCGGCAGGTAGTACCGGGTCGGCAGGCCGGTCTCGTCCAGCAGCACCGGCCGGTCCGACTCGGCCAGCTTGGTGCCGCCGAGCGTGACCACGACGTGTGCGTTGCCCTGGGTGGTGGTGATCGTGTGCCCTGTAGCCATGCCTGCATGAACCAGCCGGCGCGGGCGATGATTCCGCGTCCGGCCCGGCTGCAGCTCAGCGCGGGTCCGCGGCCTGCTGGCGGGCCGTCTCGGCGAACGCGGCCAGCGCCTCGGCGTCGCTGGCGCTGGCCCGGACGTTGCCGGCCAGGAAGCCGATGTCCGGCAGGTCAGGGGCGGCCGCCTCCAGCGCGGCCGCGGCCGCTTCCGTGTCATACAGCGTCCGGCGGAGCACCACGTCCGGCCCGAGCAGCGCCCAGCTCGCGCCCGGATGGCCATACCCCAGCCCGACCGAGCCCGGGTTGATGACCCGCCGCCCATCGGCCAGCCGGTCGAACGGCATAAAACACGTTCTGCTGTCGGTTCGTGACGTGGGAACGTCCCCCTGATGCGCTTCGGGCTTGGTGTCCCACGCAGCAGGAGGACGTTCATGGGTAACGGTAGTGGTGTGTCCCGCGGTGACCGCAACCGCAACGCTCGGCTGGAGCGGCTGCGGGCCCTGGTACCGGCGACGAACGCGATCGCCGGGATCGATCTGGCCGGTAAGAAGCAGATGGTCGTGGTGACTGACCATGACTCGAGGGTCATCGCCCGGCGGGTATTCCGGTGCCGGGCCTGGGATCTTGGCTCGGCGCTGGACTGGGCTGCCGGGCGCGCCGCTGCGAAGGGGTGGGCTGGGGTGACAGTGTCGTGCGAGCCAACCGGGCACCGGTGGCGGGTGCTGGGCCAGCTCGCGGCTGATCGGTCGATGCCGTTCGTGTGCGTGCAGCCGCTGGTCACGTCGTGGGCCCGGCGGACCGAGGACCTGACGTGCGATAAGACCGATGAGAAGGACGCGGTGCTGATCGCCCGCCTGACCGCGCAGCTGCGTTGCTATGTGCCCGAGCCGGTCGATGAGACGTGGGGCCGGCTGCGGCATCTGGGCGTCCGCCGGGAGCAGCTGATCACCGAGGCGGGCAGCCAGGTGCAGCAGATGCGGGACCTGCTGGAATGCGCGTGGCCGGCGGCGCTGGACACTGCGCGGCAGCCATTCAGGTCCGGCACCTGGATCGCGGCGCTGCTGGTGATCGCCGGGCGGGACGGCGGGGACTTCGCCCGGACCCGGCGGCTCGGAGCGGCCCGGTTCGAGCACGCGGTGCGGCGTGAGATCACCCACCGCGGCGGGCAGAAGCCCTGCGGGCGGATCGTGCGCGGGATGTTCGCAGCGCTCGCCGATCCGGCCGGAGTCATCGCGCACCGGGCCGGAGTGCTGGAACGGGTGCAGCTGCTGCTGGAGGACTGGCAGCATGCCAGGGACCGGCTCGCCGGCACCGAGCAGCGGATGACCGCGGTCCTGGACGAGCTCGGACTGACCGCGCTGGTCACCTCGATGACCGGCATGTCCGCTGTGGGCGCGGCCGCGATCCTGGCCGAGACCGGTGACCTGACACGATTCGTCACCGCCCGCGCCGTGGTCAAGCACGCCGGCCTGGCACCGCGGGAGAACCTGTCCGGCGCATTCACCGGCCGGACCAGGCTGACCGGCCAGGGACGCCCCGGGCTGCGGCTGGCAGCCTGGCGCGCGGTCTGGGCCGCGCAGCGCGCCAACCCGGTCTACCGCGCCCGCTACCAGCACCTCACCAGCAGGGAGCACAACAAGCTCACGCCCACCCAGGCCCAGACCGTGATCGCGGCCGCGATTCTGCGGCAGCTGCACGCCATCATCACCACCGGCCAAGCCTGGGACCCGGTCACCGCGGCCCACGGCACCCGGCGGCAAAGCACAGCGCTCGCCGCCTGAGCCCGGTCCGCGCTGTCAAGCTGGCGGCTGGGGCGAGCCCTCCGCGGCATTGAGACACCCCGGTGATCTCGGCGCACATCATGGGCAGCCCCGCCCGTCGTCTCCTCAACCCGATCACGCGCTGCAGGGACCAACCCCATAACCGCTATGCAGGGACAGACGACGGACTGGGCACCGGCCCAAGCTTGACACAAACCAACTCACGCTGATGTGCGTGTGCCCGACCACCACCGTCGGCTCGGCCAGCCCGGCGAACGCGGCCTGATAGTGCGAGACCGGGCTGTCTACCAGGATGAACTCGTTGTCGTCCCGGGCCGTCCCATGGCAGAACGCCACTGCCCCCAGCCCGTCGATATCCAGCGACACGGTCAGCGGCAGATCGGCCAGCAGGTCGCGGTGGGCCTGGCTGATCCGGGCTGCGCACCACGCGTAGTACTCGGCGGGCGCGTTGGTGGCCAGGCCGCTGGGCTGGAACGTGCCGTCGAACGCCGCGGCCAGATCCCGGTCGCTGTTGCCGCGTACCCAGATCACCCGGTCGCCCAGTTCGGCCAGCCGGTCCAGGGTCGGCGCGGGCATCGGCCCGTCGGCGACGTCGCCGTCCAGCACCACCGCGTCCACCCCAGCCGCATCGACGTCGCGCAGCACCGCGTCCAGGGCGGGCAGGTTGCCGTGGATGTCAGCCAGTACCGCGACCCGCACCGGCCGCTCCTTCCCGGGCGCGCTGGCCCAGCCTCCGGAACGCCGCCCATGCCGCCGAGCCCGGCTCCGCCGAGTAGATCACCAGCCGCTGGTCGGTGTCCGGGATGTGCAGCACGTGGCAGTGGAACTCCAGCGGCCCGGCCTCCGGGTGCACCACCTGCCTGCGCACCGGGCGGCGTACCACCACCTCCTGCTCGGCCCACATCGCGGCGAACTGGGGCGAGGTGGCCAGCAGCTCGGTGACCAGCTCCCCGATCCTCCGGTCACCCGGGTAGCGGCCGTACGCCGCGCGCAGGTCCGCGACCGAGCTGCGGGCGAACGCCAGCGTGTCTTCGTCGCTCCACCGTGGGTCGTCGGCGGGCTGCCGGAACACCCAGCGCAGCACGTTCCGGTCCGCTTCCGGGACCGCGGACATGTCGCCGATGAATGGGATGGCCAGCTGGTTCCAGGCCAGCACGTCGTACCGGGCGTCCAGCACGTAGGCGGGCGTCCGGCCAGGCTGTCCAGCAGGTGCCGGGTGGCCGGGTCCAGCTTCCGGGCCGCGCTGGCGGCGGGCGGCGGGCTCACCCCGGCCAGCTGGAACATATAGTCCCGCTCGTCCCGGGTCAGCATCAGCACCCGGGCCAGCGCGGCCAGGATCTGCTCCGACGGGCGCGGCCCGCGGGCCTGTTCCAGCCGGACGTAGTAGTCCACCGACATCCCGGCCAGCTCGGCCACCTCCTGGCGGCGCAGCCCCGGGATGCGCCGCCGGCCGCCGTCGGACAGCCCGACCTCGCCGCGCCGCCGGGGCCGCCGCCCGCGCAGGAAAGCGGCCAGCTCCTCCCGCCGGATGCTGCCCGGCCGCACGGTCCGCTCATCCATGAATCCAGCCTGCCTTATCCATCTGCCGCAATAGGCCCGCGAGGGTGGTATTCCCGATCCCAGCCTGCGCCGGTCTCTCCCGCCGGACGGCTGCCCGCCGCAAGCTGGCCAGCATGACGACTACCGCATTGATCACCGGTGCCAGCAAGGGCATCGGCTTCGCCACCGCCCAGCTGCTCAGCCAGCGTGGCATCACCGCGCTGCTCGGCGCCCGGGACGCGGCGCGCGGCCAGCAGGCCGAGCACGCGCTGCATGCGGCGGGCGCGGCCACGGCCCGCTACGTGCCGCTGGACGTGACCGACGAGAAGTCCGTCGCGCAGGCCGCGGCCTGGATCGACGCTGAGTACGGCCAGCTCGACATCCTGGTCAACAACGCCGGGATCACCCGCCAGGAGGGGGCCTGGCCGAGCGAGACCACCCACGCCGCGCTGCGCGAAGTGTTCGGGACCAACGTGTTCGGCGTGGTCATCGTGACCAACGCGATGCTCCCGCTGCTCCGCCGCGCCCCGGCCGCGCGCATCGTCAACGTGTCCAGCGAGGTCGGCTCGATCGCCTCGATGCTGAATCTGGACAGCCCGCTGTGGCCGATGGCGTCGGTGCCTTACCCCGCGTCCAAGGCCGCGCTGAACATGGTCACCGCCATGTACGCCAAGGAACTGGCCAGCACCCCGGTCAAGGTGAACGCGGCCAACCCGGGCTACTGCGCGACCGACCTGAACGGCCACACCGGGTTCCGCACCGCCGAGCAGGGCGCCGCGGTCTGCGTGCACCTGGCCACGCTGCCCGCGGACGGCCCGACCGGACAGCTGTGGGGCCACCTGTGGGCGCTCGGCCACGCCGAGCAGGACGGCGTCCTGCCCTGGTAGCTGCGCCCACTGCCCGGTACCGGCGACAATGTACGGGTGCGCATTGGCATCCTCGGCCCGCTGGAGGTGCGCGGCGACGCGGGGCAGCCCATCGAGCTGGGCGGCCCGCGGCTGCGCGCGTTGCTGATCCGGCTCGCCCTGGATGCCGGGCAGACCATTCCTATTGAACGCCTGTGCGGTGATCTGTGGCCCGGCGACGGCCCGGCCGACAGTGGCAACGCGCTTCAGGCCCTGGTATCCAGGCTGCGGCACGCGGCCGGGCCTGGCATCGTGCAGCACGGGGCGGGTGGCTACCGGCTGGTGATACCGCCGGAGCAGGTGGACGCGGCCGAGTTCGAGCGGCTGGTCGGCGTGGCCCGCGCCGCGGTGGTGGGCGGCGACCCGGAGCAGGGCGCGGGGGTGCTGCGTGAAGCGCTGCGGCTGTGGCGCGGTCCCGCGCTGGCCGACGTGGCCGACGCGCCGTTCGCGGCCGGCCCGGTGGCCCGGCTGGAAGAACTCCGGCTGGCCGCCACCGAGGACCGGATCGAGGCCGACCTGGCCCTCGGCCGCGGCGCCGGGCTGGCCCCGGAGCTGGAAGAACTGGCCGCTCGGTACCCGCTGCGCGAGCGGCTGCGCGGCCAGCTGATGCGGGCGCTGTACCTGGCCGGGCGGCAGGGTGACGCGCTCAACCTGTACCAGGCAACCCGGGAACTGCTGGCCGACCAGCTCGGCGTGGAACCGTCCCCGGCCCTGTCCGACGTGCACCTGGCCATCCTGCGGGGCAGTGTTGACCCGGGGAGGCAACCTCCCGCTCTGCTTCCCCGGGCGACTACCCCCGGAACCCCCGGCCCCCGATCGCGGCTCCGCGCCGAACCCGGGCTCGGCCAGCACCCGCCTGCGGCGACCCCCGCCTTGCCCGCCCAGACGGCGGCTGGGCTGCGCGCTCCGCGCGCAGGCAATCTCCCCGCCCAGCTGACCAGCTTCGTCGGCCGGGACGAGGAGCTGAACCGGGTGGCCAAGCTGCTCGACGAGGCCCGGCTGGTCACGCTGACCGGGCCGGGCGGCACCGGCAAGACCCGGCTGGCCATCGAGGCCGCGGCCCGGCTGGCCGACCAGTCGCCGGACGGCGTCTGGTTCATCCCGCTGGCCCCGGTGCGCGATGCCATGGACGTGCCGCAGGCGGTGCTGTCCGCGCTTGACGTGCCGGAGGCCAGCCGGTCGGCCGAAACCGGGTGGATCACCGTGCTGCCGCCGCTGGAGCGGCTGACCGACGCGCTGGCCCGCCAGCGGCTCGTCGTGGTACTGGACAACTGCGAGCACCTGATCGCCGCGGTGGCCGAACTGGCCGGGCTGGTGCTGGCCGCCGCCCCGGACGTGCGCATCCTGGCCACCAGCCGGGAGCCGCTCGGCGTGATCGGCGAGACGCTGTGCCCAGTGCCTGCGCTGCCGCTGCCACCGCCCGACGTCGCCGCGGGCGAGGCCATGGACTACGGCGCGGTCCGGTTGCTGGCCGAGCGGGCCGGCGCGGTCCGGCCGGGATTCACCGTCGATTCCGGCAGTGTCGGTCCGGTGGTCCGGATCTGCCGGGCGCTGGACGGCAACCCGCTGGCTATCGAACTGGCCGCGGCCCGGCTGCGCTCGCTCACCGCCGCCCAGGTGGCCGGCCGGCTGGACGACCGGTTCGCGCTGCTGTCCGCGGGCACCCGGACCGCGCTGCCCCAGCACCAGACGCTGCGCGCGATCGTGGACTGGAGCTGGGACCTGCTCGGCGACGACGAGCGCACCGTGCTGCGCCGGCTGTCCGTGTTCAGCGGCGGCGCGACCCCGGACACGGCCGAGCAGGTGTGTGCCAGTGTTAACCCGGGCGGGCGCCCCCCCGGGCCCCCCGATCGCCGCTCCGCGCCGAGCAGCGGCGAGCCGCCGCGGCTCGCCCCCGCAGCTGGCCAGGTCATCGACATCATCGCTTCGCTGGTGGACAAGTCGCTGGTCACCGCGACCGGCGAGGCTGACGTCCGCTACCACCTGCTGGAGACGGTGCGGGCCTACGCCGCGGAACGGCTGGCCGAGGCGGGGGAGCAGGATCAGGTGCAGGCTGCGCACGCGCGGCACTTCCTCGACCTGGCCGAGCGGGCCGAGCCGGAACTGCGCGGCCGGGATCAGGTGGAATGGCTGAGCCGGCTGGCCGCCGAGCACGACAACTTCGCCGCGGCATTGCGGTATGCGATCAGTGCCCGCGACGCGCCGCTGGCCCTGCGGTTCGTCGCTGCGCTGTCCTGGTTCTGGCTGCTGCGTGACTACGAAACCGAAGCAGGCGAGTGGGCGAGCGAGGTGCGTGACCTGGCCGGGGACGAGGCGCCCCCCGGGCTGGCCGATGCCTACGCGCTGTGCCGCGTGCTGGCCGTGATGACGCTGGTCGTGAACGCGGCCGGCACATCCAGCGGCGACCTGCTGGAGGCGCTGCGCACCGCGCTCGCGGTGGCCGGCCCGGACATCAAGCACCCGCTGCTCCGGCTGGCCACGCCGATGCTCGCGTACTTCGGCGGCGACACCGAACGCGGGCTCCGCGAACTTCGCGCGCTGGCCGACGGCCCGGACCCGTGGGCCCGGGCGGCTGGGTATGCCGCGGCCGGGCATCTGGCCATGAACGGTGGCCAGCTCAACCAGGCCGCCGCTGACCTGGCCCGGAGCCATGCGGAATTCACCGCGGTCGGCGACCGGTGGGGGCTGATCGTGAGCATGTCCGGTCTGGCTGAGGTAGCCATGGCCCGCGACGACCCGGATGAGGCGGTGCGGCTCCTGGAGGAGGGCCGCGCGATCGCCCTGGCCGGGCTGCACCGCAACTTCGCCGACATGATGCTGATCAAGCTGGGCCAGGCCCGGGCCCGCCAGGGGAACACCGACGCGGCCCGCGCCGACCTGGAGCGCGGGGTGCACATCGCGGAGCGGATCGGCGAGAAGGACGACGCCGCCTCGGGCAAGCTCGAACTGGCCCAGCTGGCCCGGCAGCTCGGTGACCTGGACCGGGCCAGGGGGCTGGTCCGGCAGGTGATGGAGTCGGCCGAAGCGAATCTCGGGCGGCCCGGCATGGGGTTCTACGCCATTGCCGCGTACAGCAAGCTGGGCTGCCTGGCTGAGCAGCAGGGCGACCTGACCGCGGCGGCCAGCTGGCACGCCAAGGCGGCCGGCCTGGTGGGCGAGCGGGATGACGTGTTCCTGCCCAACCATCCGGTGGCGGCCGAGGTGACCGAAGGCTGCGCCGCGCTGGCCGCGGCCCAGGGCCAGCACCACCGGGCCGCGGAACTACTCGGGCTGGCGCACACCCTGCACGGTTTCCGCGACGCGGCCAGCCCCGAGGTGCGCCGGGTCACCGCGCTGTCATCGGCCGCGCTCGGCCCGGCCGACTTCGCCGCCGCCTACGCCACCGGCCAGGCCCGCACCCGGGCCGACCTGCCGTCGCTGAGCACAGAAACCTGACCCGCCCGGCCACAGACCGGCCTCACCCGGTCGCAACCGGCCCCGCCAAAGGGCTGACCCGCCCCGCAGTCCTACATATGTAGGTGCGGAGCGGGCCAGTTGGGTGCCGGGAGTCAGACCCGGCGGCGGTACATCCGCATGGCCACCGGGAAGGCCACGATCACGATGCCGGCCGCCCAGGCCAGCGCGTACAGCACGTGCGTGGCCACCGGCCCGCCAACGGTCAGCCCCCGCACCGAGTCGGCCAGCGAGGTGACCGGGTTGACCTTGACCCAGGCTTGCAGCCAGCCGGGCAGCGTGGTCGTCCGCGGGATCAGGATGCTGCTGCCGAACACCAGCGGCATCATGAAGATGAACGAGATGCCCTGCACGGTTTCCGGGCTGGGCGCGATCAGGCCGATCAGCACCGAGATCCAGCAGATCGCCAGGTAGAACACGTAGATCAGGGCGAACGCGGCCAGGGCCGGCAGCACGCCGGTGTGGAACCGGAAGCCGAGCGCCACGCCGAACCCGGTCAGCACGAACATCGCCACGCAGAACCGGACCGTGTCGCCGAGGACCGCGCCGACCAGCGGGGCGGACCGGGCAATCGGCAGGCTGCGGAACCGGTCGAACACGCCCTTGTGGATGTCTTCGCACAGCGCGGTGCCCAGCCCCATCGAGGCGAACATGGCGATCTGCGCGGCCAGCCCGGGCAGCAGCAGTTCCAGGTAGGCCTGTGTGCTGCCGGCCACCGCCCCGCCGAACAGGTACAGGAACAGCACCAGGAAGACGATCGGCATCAGCGTCACGTCGAGCAGCTTCTCCGGGGAGTGCTTGAGCTGGGTCACGTTGCGCCAGGCCAGGGTCAGCGCGTTGGCGATGCCCTGCCGGGCCCCGATCCGGCGGCGCAGTGGGGGCCGCGCACCGGCCGCGGTGGCCGTGGCTGGTACGTCCAGGGTGGTCATGCCGCCCTCCCTTCGCCGTCGGTGGTCTGCTCGGCGGGGTGCCCGGTCAGGCTGAAGAACACCTCGTCCAGGCTGGGCAGCCGGAAGGCAAGCTCGGCGGCCAGCACCCCGGCCTCGTCCAGCCGCCGGACCACGGCCGGCAGCAGTGCCGGGTCGCTGGCCGGCGCGGTGACCAGGCCTACGTCGCCGACCACTTCCGGGGCCGCGCCGGTCACCTGGGCCACGATCGTGGCCAGCTCCCCGGTCTGCGCCGGGTCGGCCGCCCGCACCATCAGGGTCTGGCCGCCGGTCCGTGCCTTCAGCTCGGCCGGGGTGCCCTCGGCGACCAGCTTGCCGTGGTCGATGACCGCGATCTGGTCGGCCAGTTCGTCGGCCTCCTCCAGGTACTGCGTGGTGAGCAGCACCGTGGCGCCGTCGGCGACGATGCCGCGGATGGTGTCCCACACCTGGCTGCGCGCCCGCGGGTCCAGCCCGGTGGTCGGCTCGTCCAGGAACAGCACCTGCGGCTCGCCGACCAGGCTGGCCGCCAGGTCGAGGCGGCGCCGCATGCCGCCGGAGTACGTCTTGGCGGCCCGCCCGGCCGCGCTGGCCAGCTCGAACCGCTCCAGCAGTTCGGCCGAGCGGCGCCGGGCCTCGGCCCGGTGCAGGCCGAGCAGCCGGCCGATCATCAGCATGTTCTCGGTGCCGGTCAGCTCGTCGTCCACCGACGCGAACTGCCCGGTCAGCGCGATCAGCTGGCGCACCTGTACGGACTCGGTGAGCACGTCATAACCGCAGATCCGGGCCTGCCCGGCATCCGGCTTGAGCAACGTGGCCAGCACCCGGACCGCGGTGGTCTTACCCGCTCCGTTCGGGCCGAGCAGGGCGAGCACGGTGCCGCGCCCGGCCCGCAGATCGACCCCGCGCAGCGCCTCGGTGCGGCCAAAGCGCTTGACCAGTCCTTCGGCCTCGATCATGTCGGTCATCAGTGGTGTCCCGTCATTCCGCTGCTGTCTTACGGTCTCCACTATCGCCGACCGCGCTGATAGCTCCCGGCCAGCGTGCTGACAGCCACATATCAGCCGGCTGTCAGCACCCGGATCGGCTCGCCGCGCTGCCACGCTGCGATGTCGTCCACCGCGTCGGCGTACCAGGTCTGCATCGTCCGGGCGGTCACATAGCCGAGGTGCGGTGTGAGTATCGCGGTACTGGCGTTCGGCAACGGATGGTTTGGGGGTAGCGGTTCGGTGTCGAAAACGTCCAGGCCGGGCGCCGGCGATCCAGCCCTCGTGCAGCGCCCGGAGCAGTGCGGCCTGCTCGATGATCGGCCCGCGGGATGTGTTGACCAGCAGCTTGAGGTCTGGCAGCTGGGCGAACAGTTCGCGGTCGAACCGGGTCCGCTCGCGCATGGCCACCACCACCTCCGCGCCGCGCAGCGCGGTCACCCAGGCCGTCGCCGTCCAGGTGCTCGCGGATCGCGGTCCACTGCGCCCCGGCCGGCTGGCCGTCCAGCCGGTATTCCGCCACCAGCCCCTGATAGTCGTCCAGCGCCACCACGCGCAGGGCCATGCTGCCTCCTCTGTCCGGGCGATACCTCATAGCTTGCGCCAGGCGGTCCCGGGAGACCTTATGCTCAGTCAGGTACAGGTCGCCTCGTCCCACGAAGTACTGACGGGGCCGATCTGCCCTTCCGGCGACGTGCCCTCCCCCGCCGCCGGTTCAGTCAATGCCATTAGCGCTAAGAAAGTGTTTGGCCAGGCTAAATGAGCCGGGGATCGCCGAGCTGGTCCCTATACCCGGCGCGGGAGCGATAACCATGGCGGAAGAACCGGTAGCGGGCACGTCCCTGACAGCAGCCGCCGCGCGGAGTGGGCGCGAGCGGGTAGCCCGGGCCGCGTACGAACTGTTCAGCCGAGACGGTGTCCGGTCGGTCGGCGTGGACGCCGTCATCGAGCGGGCCGGCACGGCCAAGATGACGCTGTACCGCAACTTCCCGTCCAAGGACGACCTGATCCTCGACTTCCTGCGGCGCCGCGAGGAAAGCTGGATGCGCGGCTGGCTGGTGGCGGAGATCCAGCGCCGCGGCGAGACCCCGCGAGAGCAGCTGCTGGCCACCTTCGATGTTCTCGCCGACTGGTTCACCCAGCCGGACTTCGCGGGCTGCGCGTTTCTCACCACCATGATCGAGATCAGCGACCGAACGCATCCCGTGCACCAGGCCGCTATCACGCATCTGGCTAATCTCCGGTGTTACCTGGCCGGACTCGCGGCCGAGGCGGGTATCGGCGACGCCGACGGGTTCGCCCGGAAATGGCACATCCTGATCAAAGGCGCCATCCTGGCCGCCCAGGAAGGCGACACCGCCGCCGCCACCCGCGCTCGCGAAATCGCCGAACTCCTCCTCGAGTCCGCAGTCCGTTAACCTCGCGCGACCGCTAGGGCCTCAGCCCGCGCACCCGCTCGGTCCGCCCGGCCCCGGCTCGGTCCGCCCGCGCACCCGCGCTCGGCCCGCTCAGCCTGCGCCCCCGTTGGGCCCGCGCACCCGCTGGGCTTAGGCAACGGCTCGGTCCCGACTCCCGGCCGCGTTGGCCCAAACGCCCGCTGCGCCCAGGTATCTACTAGGCGCCGGGTATCCGCTTGGCCCGCTCCAGGAACTGCGTCCATTACTGAACGCCTTATTTGGCCGTTCCTGTTGACCGCGAGAAGCGCCGGAGATAGCGTAGCAGGTTAACTAATAGGAAAGTTTCCTATTAGTTAGGAACCCCAGGAGGAGCTGTGCACGCATCCCCGCTCCATCTGCCCCGCCACCTGACGTGGGCGCGCCTCCGCAGCCGACCCGCGGCCGCTGCCTTAGCCGCGGCGGCGGCCATAATGCTGGCTGGTGGTGCCGCCGTCGGCACCTTAGCCAGCACGGCCCAAGCGGCGTCGGCCGCCGCGCTGTCGGTCAACTGGTACGAGTCCGCGCCGTACTACAGCACGCTGGACTCAAGCGCCCCAGACCTGGGCACGGTCATGGCCGCGACCGGGCAAAAGGCGTTCGACATGGCGTTCATCCTGGCCGACGGCAGCTCGTGTGCGCCTGCCTGGGACGGGACGGACCCGGTCTCCTCTGACACCCAGGTAGCCAGCGTGATCAACGAAGTCCGCGCCGACGGCGGTGACGTGATCGTCTCGGCGGGTGGTTACAACGGCACCAAGCTGGGCCAGGTCTGCAGCTCAGCCTCAGCCACCGCTGCCGCCTACCAGCAGGTGATCACCACCTATGGCTTGCATGCCTTCGACTTCGACCTGGAAGAGCCGGAGATCGAGAACTCGACCGCGATCGCGAACGAGTTGGGGGCGGCGCAGATCCTGCAGCAGGAAGACCCGGGCCTGTTCGTATCGATCACCATGCCGTCCACCACGACCGGCGCGAACTACTTCGGCCAGCAGCTTCTCGACGAAGCCAAGAGCCTGGGCTTCACCCCGAACGACTACACGATCATGCCGTTCGACGGCGGCTTCAGCGGTGGCTCATCGCAGGTCACCGCGCTGCAGGACTTCAATTCACAGCTGATGAGCAAGTTCGGCTGGAGTAGCTCCCAGGCGTATGCGCACGAGGGCTTCTCGGGCATGAACGGCCGGACGGACACGGGGGAGTACTTTTATCAAAGCGATTTCCAGACCGTGCTGAGCTTCGCGGAGAGTTCCGGGATGAGCAGGTTCACGTTCTGGTCGGTCAACCGCGACCGGCAATGCAACCCGCCCGACAACAACGACGTGACGTCCAGCGAGTGCAGCAGCGTGGCGCAGAACTCGTGGGACTTCACCGCCTACACCGTGGCCTTCGCCAAGAACACGTCGGTGGCCTCGCCGAGCCCGACCCCATCCTCGCCCAGCCCTACTACGTTGTCCTCGCCCACCCCCACGTCGGGTGGCTGCTCGGCAGCCGCGTGGGTCTCGAACGTGGCGTACGTCTCGGGTGATGTGGTGTCCTATGGCGGCGACCAGTGGACCGCCAACCAGTGGAACTATGACGAAGTCCCTGGTGGGGCTTCAGGCGCCTGGAACAACGACGGCGCCTGCTGAGACGTGGCGCCGGGCGACCCTGTGCGCGCCGCCCGGCGCCACCACCTTCGCTCGGCTGTTTGCGCCGGTCCGTGTGAAGGGCCTTGAGCCTCACAGGCTAGCGAGAATCCCGCCGCTCTTCCTGCCCACGCATTGACTCGGCCATAGCCCGTGCAAGCACCTCATACTGCCCGTCAGACAGTTCTCCTCGATGGAATGCGGCAGCCACGTCATCGAAAGACCCTTCCAGGTACGGATCAGGATCCTTTTCAGCTGCCGCAGCGAGGTCAAGGTAGCTATCGGCTTTTCCAACATTTCGCCGCGGCCAGTACCGCTCACGAAAACGCTCCGCTACCTCGTCCAGCGTCATGGTGCCGTTCCGAAGTGCGGTTATCAAGTCGAGGACTTCATTGCTCACGCTTTATCCTCCTTACCTATCTGGATCAGGTATTTCCTTTACTCAAATCGATAATCTGAGCTGGTCTCCAGTCTACCGAGTTATCGTAAATCGACCAATTATTAAACCGGTCCTTCATCTTCTCGAACGCTCTCCTGTTCTGGCTGCCCCACTCTGGGTCCTCTTGGCTTCTGATCACTTTGGGTGGCACATATCTTCCGCCCAGACCATTCCCGGCTAAGAACTTCTCATGACCTTCCCTGTGCCTCAGCTCTGTGCGGCTAATGCTGGTCTCGACTGGAATATCCACGAAAATTCCATCGACCCTAACATAACCGGCGTTGCGCAGTTCATCAAGACGCATGGCCGTGCTCTTTTCGCTCGACATTGTGATATCCCAAATCACGTTCTTTCGATCGTCGTAAGCACGGAGGGCAAGTTGTCGTGCCAAATATGAAGACTCTTCGTGCACTAAGTCGGAGGCCTCCATGGGTGAAAGCCCGTCTACTGCCGGCGTCATCCCGCGTCTTGCCATCTCCGCTTTGAGGTTGTCTGGATTTATAACTAAATACTTCGACAGGTCGATGTTTGCCCGTTCTGTCAGAACGGTCGTTTTTCCTGCGCCACCAAGACCACCGGCGACGATGGCTTGCCCCATGTTGGGAATATCACGTGCAGTGGAGTACAAATCGTTGATGATGGAGGTGTGCAGGTCCCGACGTTCCTTGATCCAGGATTGATGATCGGGGTCAATAGTGTATACAAGATGGCTCTCAAGCCCTTCTGCCCGAGCCTGATCGAGAATTTTACAAACCTCAGTTAGGTGTTCAGCCCATTCTCTGCCTGTTAGGCGGCGAGTCTTTTCGTCGACCTCTGAGGTTCCTGTTTCCGAGTCGTCTGGGGTTGGGAGTTCGTCGGCTGGATTCTCCTCGTTGGGTTCGGGGAAAGGCGTTAACTCTGGCTCGAGGGTCTCGCCTTGGTCAGTTTCTTGGACGGGTGGAGCATACGACGGAAGGCCCTCAGGTTCGTCGAGGGCGGGTGGTTCACGCGGGTCGTCAGGCTCATGTCCCAGATTGTCGGGGGACTCGCTGTCCATATCCAGACCCGAATTGGCTTCGGGATCGTGATGTGGCGCTTCGTACTCGTCGGTCGGCTCGGTGCCCTCATGGTCGGGCTGGGCGGCTTCTATGACCGGGGCGCTGGGACTGCCTTGCCCTTCACTGGATGCAGGCGAGTCGACGCTGTCTGGCTGCTCTTGGAGCCCATGCTGCTCGTCAGGCTCTTCCGTGAAGGGTGAGTCTTCGGTGTGGTCATGTTCAAGCGGCACCGTCGCGTCGAACTCGTCTTGTGGGCGGCTCAGCTTTTCGGTCTCGGACTTGGGGGAGTCTCCCTCTATTGGCGAGCTGCCGGGTGGGGCGACTTGGTCGGCGTGCTCGTTACGGGTTCGGGGTTCCGCTGGCTTGTCCTCAATGGTCTCTGAGGGCTTCCGAGGTGCACTGTCTGGCGTCTGATCTCCGGCGCGTCCGACGTCACCAGGCGAGGGAACTTCCCCCGAACGGCCAGCCTCCTGAGCATTGTCGACTTCTACCGAATGGTCGGGGTCCTTGGTCGCGGCGGCGTCGGGTGGCCGGCCAGGGTCGTCGCCATCGTCTAACCGTTCTATGCCCAATGCTTCACCTCCCACTGCCCGACGGGGTACGGCCCTTCAGGTAGTCGAGGGGCCAGCGGCAGTCGTGGAATTCTTCGAGAGCCTCGGACAGGCGCTGCTCCCAGTCCTCGTCCGAAGCGCGCGCACCCACGGCACGTTCCACCGCAGCCGGGCCGACGGTGCCGAACGCAATGCCCCGCACCCGGCCCAAGTCGCGCTGGTCGGAGTCGTACCAGCGCTGGACAGAACCGATCTGGCGGGCGCAGGTTTCGCCTGGGATCGGCCGTCCAGACATCCGCTCCCAGGTGGCGGATTGAGGGTGGCGGCCGGCGCCTGGCTCGCGGCGGTCCAGGGTCTTCAGCGAATCGAGGATCAGCGCCCAGCGGAACGCGGGCGCCAGCCATTGCGGCTCGGGGAAGGAGCACTCCCGGCCCTGGTCCCTGATCCACCGGCGCAGCCCACCCGCTACATGAACCGCGAGCGCGCCCGGGCTGACCCGCGCCGAACTCACGCTTACCCGGCAGGCGACCGCCGCGTCCACCGCGTGTGACACGGCGCAATCGAGCAGCCGGGCCGAGCCAGCCGGTCCCGCCGCACCGGCCAGTTGCGCGGCCAGGTCAGACCCGGTCTCGGGCAGCGGCATCAGCCAGCCGGTCAGGTGGGCCAGTAGGGCCAGTTCCGCCCAGAGTGCCAGCCCGGGCGTCTCGTCCAGGAACCGCTGCGCGGCCCGCATGGCCCGCAGTGTGCACGGCGCGGCCTGGCAGTCGGGGCCACAGGTGGCCGATCGGGGCGATACCACCACCGCGGGCGATGCCGTCACAACGGAGCCAGCGGCTTCCCGGGCTGTTCCGTCCGGCATCGCAGCCAGCACCGGAAAGTCCATCCCGTCGGCGAACACGGCGGCCTGCCCGGGCGGCAGGGTGACCAGGTACCGCGATTGCGCACCGGTCAGGTTCATGGTCGCGCCGACCGTGTCCCGGTCATCGGCGGCGGGCAGCCGGTGCACGATCTTGACCGCGGTGTTCTTGATCACGTCGGGGATCAGCTTGGCCGGGATCTGCTCGGCGATGACCAGGCCCTCGCCGTAGGCCCGGATCTCGGCCAGCAGCCCGGCGAACATCTCCACCGCGTGCGCGGCGGCCCCGCTCCCGCCAGCCCCGGCGTCCGGCCGCCGCAGCAGCCGGTGTGCCTCCTCGAACACCGACAGATGCCGCAGCCCCGGCGCAGGGTGCCCAGACCGGGCCCGCAGCCGCAAGTGCTCGGCCAGCTGGATCAGCACCGTGCCCATCAGGAACGCCTTGTCCCGGTCGTCGCCGACGTCCTCGATCTCGAACACCACGTTCCGGTCCAGCAGCCGCCCGACGTCGATCGGGTGGCCGCCCTCGAAGAACCGCCCGGTGGTACCGAGCCGCAGGCTGGCCAGCCGCACCCGGATGAACCCCCGTACGTTGTCGGTGATCTCCCGGCCGTATCCGATCTCCGCCACCACCCGCTCGGCTGCCACCGCCAGGTCGCCGAGCGTCGGATAGCCCGGCTGGCCGCCAGGCGCGGCTGGCTCGCCCAGCGCCAGGTCCCAGCCCGCCTGCTCGTAGACGCGGCTCACCGCCGCCGACAGCACCTGCGGGAACGGCTCGTCCGCCGCGAACGACGCCAGGAACAGCGCCCGCACCAGGTCCGCGTGCGTCTGCAGCGGGAACCGCTGACCGTCCGGGCCGGCCGCGGGCCGCAGCGGGTTGAGCCCGGCCGCGACCTGATCCGCCTCCCCGGGCCGGATCCTCACCACCTCAACCCCTTTTTTCCGAACGCTCATTAACCGGTACTCGCTCTTGGCCGGCTCGACGACCAGCCAGGGCAGCTGTGCCGCTGACGCGGCTTCCAGCAAGGCCCGCACGGTCTGCGATTTCCCGGCGCCGGTCGCCCCGCAGACGAACACGTGCCGGTTCAGCGACGCCGTCGGCAGCGACAAGTGCCCGGCCGGGCAGCCGTTGCGGTCCAGCACGGTACCCAGGCCAACCGTGCCCAGGCCAACCGTGCCCGGGCCAACCGTGCCCGGGCCAACCGTGCCCGGGCCAACCGTGCCCGGGCCAACCGTGCCCAGACCGACCGTGGCCGGTGCCGCACCAGCCGGGTCCGCGCCCTGCTCCACGGTGACGTCGAAGTCCGGCCGCAGCACCAGCCGGACGCCGGGCACCTCGGCCTCCGGCACCTGGGCCAGTGCAGCGAGCAGCGCGGTACTGCCGCAGACCGGGAACGTGGGCTCAGGGCCGGTCCACGCCAGCCCGGATCCGGCCGGCTGGGCGTCGAGCAGTTCGGGCAGGGTGGCCGGCGGGCAGGCCGAGGGAGCCAGCGCGTAGGGCAGGCCGCTGGTGCTGACCGAGGCGCAGACCAGCCCGGCGACCCGCGCGGCCGCATCCGGGCTGGCCGCGCCGGCCAGCAGGTGCAGCCGCCACAATCCGGCCGACAGTCCCTGCCGCAGTTCAGTGTGCCGGAACGCGAGCCGCCTGGCGTCCACCGCCTTATCCGGGTCCCGTTCGGCCAGGCCGGCGGTGAGCCGCTGCCGGTCGGCGACCTCCGCGGCCAGTTTCCCGGCCTCGGCCGGTGTCACCGGCTCGGCGAGCACCAGCCAGCCGAACGCGCCGTGCCATGCGGCCAGCAATCCGTCGTCCAGTGACACTGGGGGTGGCTGGGCTGGGCCGGGTGCCTCGGCCAGCAGGCCGTCGGCGATCCCGGCCACCGGCGTCCAGCAGGGCAGCCCGGCCATCGCGGCGGCCAGGCCGCCGGCCGGCACGGTGATTCCCCGGGCCCCGGGCGGTAACGCGACCGGCACCTCGCCCCTGGCTAACGCCGCGCTGCCCGGCAGTGGCGGCCCAGTGGCGCTGCCGCGCGGGGCCAGCCCGTCGGTGCTGTCGCGCGGTGCTGGCTGGTCGGCGCTGCTGCGCGGGGCTGGCCCGTCCGCGCTGCCGCGCGGTGCTGGTTCACCCGCGCTGCCGCGCACGGCCGCGCCTGCGACCAGGACATGAACCGGGCTGCCCGGGGCGGTCCGTACCCAGCCCACGGCGACGGGGACGGCCGCCCCCGCGGCACTGACCGCGGCGTGATAAGCGGCGGTCAGCACCGCGCCGCGCTGGGCGCGCCGGATGTCCCGGGCGGCCGGGTCCAGGCCCGCACCCTCGTCCGGGTAGCGCGGGACCTGGGTAATCCGGTACGCGTCCAGGCCGGACAAGCGCTGCCAGGCTGTGCCCGCCATCGTTGTGCCCGTCATCGGCGCCCCCAGGCCGTTTCTGCCGGATGCGTTAATTGCCCCGGACTCAGCGTAACCGGGCCGGCGGTCTTCTGCCCGCTGACCGCGCTTACCGGGGTGGCCCGGTGGCCGTGTGCCGCACTGGCGTTAAGTCAAGATGCTTGGTTGGCGGAGGGGACGTCGTGCACGTGATCTTCGGGCGGGGGAGCGGCGGAGGGGTGTACCGGCACCTGATCCAGGGCCTGCAGGTAGGTATCGGCCCAGTGCGCCACGTCGTTCTCGAACAGCCGGCGGCGCATCGTCCGCATCCGGCGCCGGGCCTCGGCCGGGGAGATCGCCGCGGCCCGCACGATGGCTTCCTTGAGCCCGTCGATGTCGTGCGGGTTCACGATGAACGCCCCGGTCAGTTCGTCCGCGGCGCCGGTGAACTCGCTGAGCACCAGCGCGCCGCTCTCGTTGTACCGGCAGGCGACGTACTCCTTGGCCACCAGGTTCATCCCGTCGCGCAGCGGGGTCACCAGCATCACGTCGGCGGCCAGGTAGAGCGCGGCCATCTCCTCCCGCGGATAGGACTGGTGCAGGTAGTGCACCGGGGGCAGGCCGACCTCGCCGAACTCCCCGTTGATCCGGCCGACGCTGACCTCGACTTCGTCGCGCAGGTGCTTGTAGTGCTCGACCCGCTCCCGGCTCGGGCTGGCCACCTGGACCAGCACGGCCCCGGGCGGCCCCAGGTGGCCCTCGTTCAGCACCTCGCCGTAGGCCTTCAGCCGGTGCAGGATGCCCTTGGTGTAATCCAGCCGGTCCACGCCGAGCAGCACGATCTCCGGCTTGCCCAGCACTTCGCGAATTTCCTGCGATCGGGCCTGGACCTCGGGGCGCCTGGCGATCTCACCAAAGCTGGTGGCGTCGATCGAGATCGGGAAGGCCGCGGCGCGGACACTGCGGCCGCCCGAGCTGCGCCGGGCGGACTGCCGCCGCCGCCGGCTGGCGTCGTCGGCCACCGGGGCATACGGGACCCAGACGTAGGACCCGTGCGTGGTCAGCCCGGCGCTGCGGCGGCAGGCCCGGAGGAAGTTGGTCGCGTCACCCTGCCGCTGGAACCCGAGCAGGTCCGCGCCGAGCAGTCCCTGCACGATCTTCTTACGCCAGGGCAGCTGGGCGAAGATCTCGTAGCCCGGGAACGGGATGTGCGTGAAATGACCGATCCGCACGTCGCGGCGCAGCTCGCGGACCATTCCCGGGACGAGCTGGAGCTGGTAGTCGTGCACCCAGACGGTCGCGCCCTCGGCCGCCTGCGCCGCCACCTCGTCGGCGTACCGGCGGTTCACCCGGACGTAGGCATCCCACCACTCCCGGTGGAACTCCGGCGGCACGATGACGTCGTGGTACAGCGGCCACAGCGTGGCGTTGCAGAAGCCCTCGTAGTAGTCCCGCACCTCGGCCGCGGACAGGCCCACGCTGACCAGGTGCATTCCGTCGGTGTCGAATGGCTCAGGCGCGTCGCCGGGGGAGCCGGGCCAGCCGATCCAGGCGCCGCCGGCGGCGCGCATGATCGGTTCCAGTGCGGTGACCAGGCCGCCGGGGCTGGCCCGCCACTCGGGTTCCCCATCCGGCCCTTCGATGCGGTCCACCGGCAGCCGGCTGGCGGCGACGACGAAGTTGTACTGGCCGGGCTGACGCGGGGCAGTGCCCGCATCCTGATCAGTCGGCGGGCCCGAGTTGTCCACGCGGCCTGCAACCCCTCTGATCGGCAGCATTGCCTCCAGATTACCCGGGCGGCCCGGGTCAAACGTGGGCGGGCTCAGCTGGCGATCACTGGGGCGGGGCGCCGGCCGCCGCGCGGATCAGCCCGGCGGTGGCGGCCAGCTCGTCCCGGCCGGGCTGGCCGCGCCGCTTGGCGGCCCGGAGGCCGAACCCGTCCCGCTGGGTCCGCGGGATGACGTGCAGGTGCACGTGGAAGACCTCCTGGCCGGCCAGTACGCCGTCGGCCAGGAACAAGTTGGTCCCGGCGCAGAACCCGGACCGGCGCAGCTGCACGGCCAGCCGCTGCGCCACGGTGAACACCTGGGCGCCGAGCTCCGGGTCGAGGGTCTCCAGCCGGTCGGTGTGGTGGCGGGGGATGACCAGCAGATGGCCCCGGGTGAGCGGCCGGATGTCCAGGAACGCGACCACCTTCTCGCCGGTGTACACGAAGCTGGCCGGAAGCCGGCAGGCCAGAATCTCGCAGAAGACGCAGCGCTCCTGCGCAGCGGCGGTTGCCATGCCGGCATTCTGCCGCTCGGCGGCGCGCGGCGGTATCAGCGCGGTGCATCGTGCCCCGCGGGTGCGGCACAATGCACCGCGATCATGACTGAGGGAAGGGTGAGGCGGCCGGATGGATGGGCGGGCAGTGCTGGTGACCGGGGCCAGCCGGGGCATCGGCCAGGCGGTGGCGCTGGCCTTCGCGGAACGTGGCGACCGGGTGGCGGTGCACTATGGCCAGTCGGCCGGCCTGGCCGCGGGCGTGCTGGCCAGCCTGCCTGGTGCCGGGCACGTCGCGGTGCAGGCCGACCTGGCCGACCCGGCGGCGGTGCGCCGGATGGTGGACGAGGCGGCCGCCGCGCTAGGTGGCCTGGACGTGCTGGTGAACAACGCCGGCGTCTATACCCCGCACCGGATCGCCGAGGTGTCCTACGAGCAGTGGCAGGCGGCCTGGCAGCAGACGCTGGCCGTCAACCTGACCGGCGCGGCCAACGTGACCTGGTGCGCGGTGCGGCACATGATCCCGCGCGGCGGCGGCCGCATCGTGAACGTTTCGTCCCGCGGCGCGTTCCGCGGCGAGCCCGGGCAGCCCGCCTACGGGGCCAGCAAGGCCGGGCTGAACGCGTTCGGCCAGTCGCTGGCCCGGGACCTGGCGCCGCATGGCATCTCGGTGTCCACGGTGGCGCCCGGCTTCGTGGAGACCGACATGGCGGCGGACAGCCTGGCTGGCCCCGCGGGCGACGCCATCCGCGGGCAGAGCCCGTTCGGCCGGGTGGCCACGGCCGGCGAGATCGCCGCCGCCGTGCTGTACCTGGCGTCCGGGCCGGCCGAATGGGCCAGCGGGAGCATCCTCGACCTCAACGGCGCCTCGTACCTGCGCACCTGACCACGCCCGCGCCCGGGCGCCCGGGGTCAGCCGGGCGGGACGCCCGGGGTCAGCCGGGGGGGTGCCCGGGGTCAGCCGGGGGGGTGCCCGGGGTCAGCCGGGCGGGGTGCCCGGGGTCAGCCGGGTGGGCTGAGCGCGCCGGCCGCCTCGGTCAGCCGGGCGCGCAGGTCGTCCGGGCTACCGCGGTGGTACAGCGGCCCGCTGCCATCGCCGAGCAGCAGGCTGACCTGGGCCACGCCGCGCACCGGAACCGGGCCGGGCAGCTGCAGCCGGTCGATCAGCTCGGCCAGTTCCGCGGCGGCCGCGCGGACCCGGTCCCGGCACACCGGGACGGCCGGCCCGCGGCCGAGCTTGGGCTGGGCGGGCGCCGGCCGGACCGCCTCGGCCAGGATCTGCCGGGCGCAGCGGGCCAGCCCGCGGCGGAAAGAGTCCCGGGCCAGCGCCTGGGCGCGCAGCGCGAGCGGGCCGGTCGCGTCCGGGGACGCCCCCCGGGCGAGTTCCTCATCGAGGTGCTGCGCACACAGCCCGGCCTTGACCAGTTCCCACGGCCGGGCCGAGCGCACGACCAGGGCATCGGTGCGTTCATCCAGGAGCAGAAGCACGACGTCACCTCCCGGTCTCCTCGTACCACGATAGACCGGGCTGGGGCGACCTTACGGTCAGGGCTTACGGGCCAGTAGTCGTACACCCGGGCCGAATGCGGCTGCCTGGTGTCGATCCGGGCGGCCCGGCCAAAGCCGGGAACGTGCCGCTGCGGCCATTGACCTGCCACCCCGGGCCCCAGACCTTGTGCAGTCGCCAGCTCACCCAGGCGGGAGCATAGCGGGGCGGCCGGGACCTGCGGTATAGCATCGTCACGGTCAGCTTCGGCCAGATCTGGGTGGCAGGTGACGATGGCTCGGTCGCGATTCACGCTGCCCCGTCCATTGATCACCGATCCCGGCTGGGCCTCGCTCAAAAGCGCGGCCCGGGCCGCGATCGTGATGCCCGCCATGTTCGCGCTGGCCAGCAACGTGATCGGCAATCCGCAGACCGCCCTGTTCGCCGCGTTCGGCTCGTTCGCGATGCTGGTACTGGCCAGCTTCTCCGGGCCGGCCCGGAGCCGCCTGGCCGCCTACCTGAGCCTGGGCGTGGCCGGCCTCGTGCTGGTCATCCTGGGCACGCTCTGCTCGGGCAACGCCTGGCTGGCCGCGGTGGTCACGGCCGTGGTCGGCTTCGCGATCCTGCTCTCCGGCATGATCAACGGCTACTTCGCGGCCGGTGGCACCGCGGCCATCCTCGCCTTCGTGCTGTCGGTGGCGGTCCCCGCCCCGGTGGCGGCCATCCCGGACCGGCTGGCCGGCTGGGCGCTGGCCGCGGCCGCCGGGACCTGCGCGGTGATGCTGCTCTGGCCGCCGCGGACGGGTAGCACGCTGCGGGCCGATACGGCCCGGGCCTGCCAGCGGCTGGCCGAGTTGGCCGACGCGCTGTGCCACGACCCGGCCACGGTCCCAGCCCGGGCGGAAACGGCCCGGAAGACGGTGGACGCGCTGCGTCAGCGGCTGACCGGCACGCCGCGCCGGCCGACTGGGCCGACCGGGCCGGCGGTGGCCCTCGGCGCACTGATCGACGAGGTGGGCTGGCTGTGTGAGTCGCTGGCTGTGCTGGCCCGCGTTCCAGCCGGCGAGCTGTGCGCGGTGGAGAACAGCGTCACCCTGCAAAGAGTGGCCCGGGTGCTCCGGGCCAGCGCAGCTCAGCTGTCCGGGGAGGAACCCGATCCCGGCCCGGCTGGGCAGACGTCCGCCGGGGACTTGGCCGCCCAGCTCGAACACGCCCAGGACGCGGCCGCGCAACTCCTGGCCCAGCGGATCTCCGCCGCGCCCGAACTCCCCGATGAGACGGCGCTGGAGGCGATGCTCGGCCGTTCGTTCAAGATCCACGCCATCGCGTACACCACCCGGCAGATTGCCGGGTACGCCGCGGCGGCCAGCGCGCCCCCGGTCTGGCACCTGCGGCGGGTCCGGGCCGCGGTGGGCCAGGCCAGCCTGGCCGGGTCGCTGAGCTGGCTGCGCTCCGGTGTGACCGCGGTCACCGACCTCGGCATGTCCCGTTCCGGGGTGCGTTCGGTCTGGTTCCGCAACAGCATCCGCGGCGCGGTCGGCCTGGCCGTGGCGGTCTTCATTGCCCAGGAAACCGGCCTGCAGCACTCGTTCTGGGTTGTGCTGGGCACCCTGTCCGTGCTGCGTTCCAACGCCCTCGGCACCGGCCGGTCGGTGGTGTCCGCGCTGATCGGAACCGCGATCGGTATCCTCATCGGGGCCGCGATCCTGATCCCGGTGCACGGCAACACCACCGTGCTCTGGGCGCTCCTGCCGGTGGCGGTGCTGATCGCCGCCTACGCGCCGCGGGTCATCTCGTTCGCGGCCGGCCAGGCCGCGTTCACCGTGGTCGTCCTCATCCTGTTCAACATCATCCAGCCGGCTGGCTGGAAGGTGGGCATCGTGCGGATCGAGGACGTGGCCATCGGCTTCGCCATCAGCCTCGGAGTGGGCCTGGTGTTCTGGCCGCGTGGCGCCGCCGCCCTGGTCCGGGAGAACCTGGCCGAGGCGTACTCGCGGACCGCGGACTTCGTGGCCACCATGGTCGATCAGATCGCCGGGCTGGACGGCGGGGCCGACGCAGGGCAGGCCGCGCAGGCGGCCGAGGCGGCGGTGCTCCGGCTGGACGACTCGTTCAGCCAGTTCCTGGCCGAACGGTCGGCCAGTTCCGTGGACCCGGACCGGGCGGCGCGGCTGGTCGCCGGGGCCGCCCGGCTGCTCCGGGCCGGGCACTCGCTGGCCGGGCTGGAGGAACTGGCCGCCCGCCCGGTGGCCGTCCCACGGGACGGTGCGGCCGGGCGGCCCCTGGCCGCCAGCGGCCCCAAGCCCTGTGCGGGGCGGCTGGATGAGGAAGTGCAGTCGATGCGGGCCTGGTTCGTCACGCTGGGCGACTCCATCGCCCACGGGACCTCGGTCCCGCCGCCGCAGCCGCATGACCCAGCGGAGCGCAGCCGCCTGCTGGCCTGCACCCGTCAGGAGATCACCACCGGCCAGCCCGCACAGGCCCGGGACGCCCTGATCGTGCTCTGGGTGAACGAGCACCTGGAAATGCTCGGGCGGCTGGAGCGTCACCTCGGCCGGGTCAGCACCGAGCAGCCCGAGCCCCAGCCGGCCAGCGCCGCCGTCGGCTAGGCCTCAGCCGCCAGGTCAGCTCGGCCGGGTGGTGCGCAGCCGGATGGTGACGTCCAGGTCACGCAGCCGGGCCAGCATGTCGTCCGGGTACTCGGTACCGATGTCGGTGAGCACGTAGCCGAGCTCGTCCCGGGTGCCGAGCAGCTGGCCCTCGATGTTGGCCCCGTGCTCGGCGAGCAGCTGGTTGATGCCGGCCAGCACACCGGGCACGTTGCGGTGCAGATGCACCAGCCGGTGCGTGCCCGGGGTGTGCGGCAGCGCGACCGGCGGCAGGTTCACGCTCAGCGAGGTCGCCCCGGAGCAGATGTAGTCGTGCAGCTTCCCGGCCACGAACTCGCCGATGTCCTGCTGGGCCTCCTCGGTCGAGCCGCCGACATGCGGGGTCAGGATGACGTTCGGCAGCCCGCGCAGCTCGGAGCGGAACTCCTCACCGCGGGCCCGTGGCTCCTGCGGGAACACGTTGACCGCCGCCCCGGCCAGGTGCCCGGACTCGATGTGCCGCCGCAGTGCGCCGTGGTCGACCACGAAACCCCGGGACAGGTTGAGGAACAGGCTGCCCGGCCGCATCGCGGCGAATTCGGCCCCGCCGAACAGCCCGCTGTTGCCCGGCCGCCCGTCCACGTGCAGCGTGACGACATCCACGCTCTCCAGCAGCTCTTCCAGCGTGCCGCAGCGCCGCGCGTTGCCCAGCGCCAGCTTGTCCGCGGTGTCGTAGAAGAACACGGTCATGCCGAGGTTCTCGGCCAGCACGGACAGCTGGCCGCCGATGTTGCCGTAGCCGACGATGCCCAGCCGCCGCCCGCGCACCTCGTGGCTGCCGGCCGCCGACTTGTCCCAGGTGCCGGCGTGCATCTGCGCGTTCTTGTCGGTCAGCCGCCGGGTCATCGCGATGATCTCGGCCACGGCCAGCTCGACCACGCTGCGCGTATTGGAGAACGGCGCGTTGAACACGGCGATGCCGCGCCGGGACGCGGCCGCCAGGTCGATCTGGTTCACCCCGATGCAGAACGCCCCCACCGCGAGCAGGTCCGGCGCGGCGGCCAGCACCCGCCCGGTGACCTGCGTCCCGGAGCGGATGCCGAGCACGTGCACGCCGCCGATCGCGGCCATCAGCTCATCCTCGGTGAGCGCCTTCGGCGCGGTCTCCACCTGGTAACCGTCTTTGACCAGGCGGGTAGTGGCGTCGGGGTGGATGTTCTCCAGCAGCAGGACACGAGTTACCGGCACGGCCACCAGCCTATTGGCCCTGTACCGGTGCCTGGCCGGGCTGGTGCCTGGCCGGGCCGGTGCCTGGCCAGGCACCCCGCCCTCAGGCGGCCTCGGCGACGTCGGCCGCCACGCAGGCGATGTTGTCCGGGCCGCCGCCCGAGTTGGCCAGCCCGATCAGCTCCGCGACCGCCTGCTCCGGGCCTGCCGCCGTGCGCAGCACCTGGTGGATCCGGGCCGCCGGGACCACGGCGGTCAGCCCGTCCGAGCAGAGCAGGTACCGGTCGCCGGCCCGGGCCTCGTGCAGCGACAGGTCGGCGGTCGCGCCGGCCCCGTCCAGCGCGCGCAGCAGCAGTGACCGTTCCGGATGCGAAACGGCTTCCTCAGCGGTGAGCCGCCCCTCGTCGATGAGCGACTGGACCACGGTGTGATCATGGGTGATCTGGAACAGCTCACCGCCGCGCAGCAGGTAGGCCCGGGTGTCACCGATGTGCACCAGGCCGAGCTGGGAGCCCGACCAGAGCAGCGCGGTCAGCGTGGTCCCGCTGTTGGCGTGGTCCGGGCCGGCCGCGGTGATGTCCTGCACCGCCGTGTCCGCGGCCGTGACCGCGTCGGCCAGCGTGTTGAGCAGGTCGCCGGCGGGCAGGCCGGCCTCCAGCGGCTTCAGCGCGTCGATCGCGGCCGCGCTGGCCAGCTTCCCGCCGCCGCCCATGCCGTCGGCCACGGCCAGCAGCCGGGCGCTGGCGTAGGCCGCGTCCTGGTTGGCTGGGCGGTGCCGGCCGATGTCCGAGGCCGCCGCGTAGCGGATGGCCAGGCCGGTGCCTGAATCTGCCATGGCTGTTTCCTTCCCGGTCAGGTAGCTGGTCAGGAAGGCAGCCAGGTCACGCCGGCTGGCCAGGTCGGCTTCGGCCTGGGCCCAGAACGCGGCCACCTCGGCGGCCGCGGCCCGGGGCGGCAGGTCGCACACCACCCGGATCCGGGCCAGCGGCATGCCGAGCCGGCGCAGCCAGGCCACCAGCCGGGCCCGCTCGAGCTGATCCGGCCGGTAGAACCGGTAGCCGGAGCCGGGGTCCACCCGGGCCGGCGGCAGCAGGCCGAGCTCGTCGTACAGCCGCAGCGCCTTGGGCGTCAGCCGGCTGGCCCGGGCGAACTCCCCGATGGTCAGCATCCCCGCACCGCCTTCCTGATCCCGGGCTGGACGCCCGGGCAGGCCCAGGCTGCGGCTTGCCCCCAGGGCAAGGTCAAGCCTCGGCCGCCGAGGTGATCCGGGCGGCCACGGTGGCCGCGTGCGCCGGGTCCAGCACCAGCGTGTAGTGGTTGCATCCGGGCACTTCTTCGGCCAGCAGCAACGGCGCCCGCGGCAGCCATGTGGCGC
Source organism: uncultured Actinomycetes bacterium (assembly GCA_963834705.1). Classification (GTDB taxonomy): domain Bacteria; phylum Actinomycetota; class Actinomycetes; order Streptosporangiales; family Streptosporangiaceae; genus RYN-230. The sequence continues at coordinate 132,140 of CAWICV010000004.1, read as the reverse complement.
ACAGCTCCGGCGGCTGCATGCCGGGCGGCTCCCCGAACAGGCCGGCCGGCGCGGTCAGCAGCCGGGCCGGCCAGGGCAGCGAGCCCAGCGCGGCACCGAACGTGGCCGTGCCGCCGAGCAGCTCGCGACCGTCTGCCCGGGCGGCCTCTTCAACAACCCTGCTCTTGAACGCCCCCTCGGGGCCGGTCAGGTCGTAGCGCAGATAGTCCTCGATATCGGTGTTCCAGGCGTCCTTGAGGGCCGGGTGGGCCCGCCAGAAGTCGAAGTACGCCGTGACGGTGGGGAACGTCTCGCGCAGCCGGGCCAGTGCCGGTCCCAGGCTGGCGTCGAGTACCGCGTCCAGGTCGGCGCCGTCCGGCACCGGCAGCGGCAGGCCGCCGTCCACCAGCAGCAGCCCGCCGAACCGGTCCGGGTGGTGGGCCGCGGCCAGCAGCGTGACGTAGCCGCCGAGCGAGTGGCCGGCCAGCACCGCGCGGTCCAGGCCGAGCTGCCCGGCCGCCGCGACCAGGTCGGCCACGTGCTGGCTGAAGCCGTACGGGCCGGGCAGCCCGGCGCTGTGCCCGCGGCCGCGCAGGTCCACGGCGAACAGCGACCAGTCCGCGGGCAGTGCCCGGGCCACCGGCTGCCAGGCGGCGGCCGAGGCGGTGATGCCGTGCACGGCCAGCGCGGCCCGGCGGCCATGCCCCCAGCGCAGCACGCGCAGCGTGCCGTCCGGCAGCGTGACGTCCAGTTCCTCGTGCTCCAGCGTCACCACGTCCTCCTCTGTCTGCGCATCCACAGTGTTCATCAGAAGTTCGCGTTATTCAGACAACCCCGCACCGGCCGCTCGCCCGGGCCTATCGGCCCGGGGCCGCTAGGCGGTCTGAATAACGCTCACGGTACGTGCCAGAGTGTGGGGCGTGACAGCGCCGTTTGCCACCGCCCTGCTCGGCTGGAAGCCGGCCGCCAAGGCGAACAAGCTGGGCTGGTCCCTGGTGCCGAACTTCGCCGACGTGGACAGCCCGGAGTCGGTGCGCATCGCCGCCGGGGTGCTCGACCACCTGGCGGTGGCCCGGGACACCGTCTCCGAGGTGCCCAAGGACCCGGGCGGGCCGCTGGAGCAGCAGGTCTGCGACCACCTCGGCTGGTTCCTGCAGCGGCATGACCCGGAACGCGGCTGGCGGATCGAGCGGGGTGCCGTCATCACCCAGTTCGACCAGTACGCTCACCTGTCCGAGCTGGACCGGCTGGTCCGCGGCCACCCCGAGCTGCGGGTCACGGTGGGCACCGACTACCTGATCAAGCCGGACGTGACCGTGTCGCTGGCCCGGGTGCGCACCGCCTCCGGGCTGCCGCCGCTGCACGCCGCGGTGTCCTGCAAGTGGACAATCCGGTCAGACCGGGTGCAGAACATCCGGCATGAGTGCCTGCAGATGATCCGGCACCGCCGGGGCCGGCAGCCGCACCTGGTCACGGTGACCGCGGAGCCGCTGCCCAGCCGGCTGGCCTCGATCGCCCGGGGGACCGGCGAGGTGGACGCGGTGTATCACATCGCCTACGACGCGATGGCGGCCAGCGTGGCCAGCAACGCCAACCGCGAGCAGGCCGACGCCTGGTACGAGGTGACCGGCCAGCGCCGGGTGCTCAGTTATGAGCTGCTTGTGGAGACGCTCGCCTCATGGTGACGGCGTGGGACAGGCGAACTGTCGCCGGCTACCGGCACAATCGGGCGGAAGAGACGGCGCAGGAGGGAGAGACCATGGGTGAGCTGACCTCCGTGGAGATCTGCGCCGGGGCCGGCGGCCAGGCGCTCGGCCTGGAACAGGCCGGGTTCGCCCATGAGGTGGTCGTGGAACTGGACGCCGACGCCTGTGAGACGCTGCGCCGCAACCGGGGCGCGGACTGGAAGGTCAGCCAGGACGATGTGGCCAACGTGGACGGCCGGGCCTACACGGGCATCGACCTGCTGGCCGGCGGCGTGCCCTGCCCGCCGTTCTCCATCGCGGGCAAGCAGCTCGGGCACGACGACGAGCGCGACCTGTTCCCGCAGGCGCTGCGCCTGGTGGAGGAGGCCCAGCCGCGGGCCGTGCTGCTGGAGAACGTCCGTGGCCTGGCCGCCGGCCGGTTCGACGGCTATCGCAGCCAGGTCCTGGGCCGGCTGCATGACCTTGGTTTCCAGACCTGGTGGGATCTGGTGCACGCGAGCGAGCACGGGGTGCCGCAGCTCCGGCCGCGGTTCGTGCTGGTCGCGATCCAGTCGCCGTGGGCGGCCGCGTTCCGCTGGCCCACGCCGTCCGCGCAGCCGCCGCCCACCGTGGGCGGGCTGCTGGCCGACCTGATGGCCGCGGGCGGCTGGCCGGGCGCGGTTAGCTGGGCGGCCCGGGCCAGCGGCATCGCGCCGACGATCGTCGGCGGCAGCAAGAAGCACGGCGGGCCGGATCTGGGTCCGACCCGGGCCCGCGCGGCCTGGCAGCTGCTCGGCGTGAACGGGCTTGGCATCGCGGACGGACCGCCCGGGCCGGGTGTCCCGGCCAGCCAGCCGCCCAAGCTCACCGTGCGGATGGTGGCCCGGCTGCAAGGCTTCCCGGACTGGTGGGAGTTCGCCGGCCGCAAGACCGCCGCCTACCGGCAGGTCGGCAACGCCTTCCCGCCCCCGGTGGCCCGGGCGCTCGGAGACGCGATCAGGCATGCGCTGACCCACGCCGAGACCGGGCCCGCCGAGGCCGGCCATCACGCCAGCCTGGCTAGTTAGGTGCGTCGGCCGTCCTAGAGTCTGGGGCATGAGACTTCCTGCCCAGCCCAGGGGGTGCCGGTGAGCGGGCTGCGCGACCGGATGCGGCGCTTCCTGCAGAAACCTGGCTCGGCCAGCCTGGCCGGCTACCAGGCGCTGCTGCCGGACATCGCCGGCCAGGAGGCGGATCTGGCCGAACTGGACGACGCCGGGCTCACCGCGCTGGCCAGGGGCACCACGGACGACGTGGGGATCTGCGCGATCGGCCGGGAGGCGGCCCGGCGCGGGCTCGGCGAGCGGCCGTTCGACGTGCAGGTGCTCGGCACGCTGGCCCTGCTGTCCGGCCAGGTGGCCGAGATGGCCACTGGCGAGGGCAAGACGCTGTCCGGGGCGCTGGCCGCGGCCGGTTACGTGCGCCGCGGGCACCGGGTGCACGTGATGTCGGTCAACGACTACCTGGCCCGCCGGGACGCGGCATGGATGCGCCCGGTCTACGACCTGCTCGGCGTGACCGTCGGCTGGATCGGCCAGGGCAGCACGCCGGATGAGCGGCGGGAGGCCTACGCCGCGGATGTCTGCTACGCGTCGGCCAACGAGATCGGCTTCGACGTGCTCCGCGACCGGCTGGCCGTGGCCGCCGATGACCTGGTGACGGTGCCCCCGGACGTGGTGCTGATCGACGAGGCCGACTCGGTGCTGGTTGACGAGGCACTGATCCCGCTGGTGCTGGCCGGCTCGGTGGGCGACACCGACCCGGTGCAGGACATGGCGCAGATCGCCCGCCGCCTGCTGCCCCGGCTGCACTACGAGGTGGACGACGAGCAGCGCAACGTCTTCCTGACCGACTCGGGCGCCCGGATCGCCGAGCAGGCGCTGGGCGGCGTCGACCTGTACGCGGAAGACAACCTGGACGCGCTGACCCAGCTCAACGTCGCGCTGCACGCCCAGGCCCTGCTGCAGCGGGACGTGGACTATATCGTCCGGCACGGCCGGATTCAGCTGGTCAGCGCGTCCCGCGGCCGGGTGGCCCGGCGGCAGCGCTGGCCAGACGGATTGCAGGCGGCGGTGGAGGCCAAGGAAGGGCTGCGGGCCACCGAGAGCGGCGAGATCCTGGACAGCATCACCATCCAGGCCCTGGTCCGGCGCTACCCGGTGGCCTGCGGGATGACCGGCACCGCGGTCGCGGTCGGCGAGCAGCTCCGCGAGTTCTATGGGCTGGAGGTCGCGGTCATCCCGCCGAACCGGCCGTGTATCCGGGAGGACGAGCCGGACCGGCTGTACCAGCACGTCGAGGACAAGGAGGCGGCGGTCGTCAGCGCGGTGGCTTCGGCGCACGAGACGGGCCGCCCGGTGCTGCTCGGCACACTCGATGTGGCGGAGTCCGAGCGGCTGGCGGCCCGGCTGGTCCTGGACGGCCTGCCCTGCGTGGTGCTGAACGCGAAGAACGACGCCGAGGAGGCCGCGATCGTAGCCGAGGCCGGGGCTGCGGGCGCGATCACCGTATCCACCCAGATGGCCGGGCGGGGCACCGACATCCGGCTGGGCGGTACGTCCGGCGACCACGCATCCGGCGACCACGGGCAGGTCGCCGGGCTGGGCGGGCTGCTGGTCATCGGGGGGGGCCGGCATGCCAGCAGCCGGCTCGATGACCAGCTGCGCGGCCGGGCCGGCCGGCAGGGCGACCCGGGCGGCTCGGTGTTCTTCCTCAGCATGGACGACGAGCTGATCACCACGTGCGCGCCGGACACGCCGCGGGCGGCCGAGGTGGACGAGGACGGCCTGGTGACCGACGAGAAGGCGCACTGGACGGTGGGCCACGCGCAGCGGGTGGCCGAGGGCACCGCGCTGCAGATCCACCGGGACACCTGGCGGTACAACGTGCTGGTCGAGGACCAGCGGCGGGCCGTGCTGGAGTACCGCGACCAGGTGCTGCACTCCGACGCCGCACTGCGTGACCTGGAGAAGTCCAGTCCGGACCGGGTCGCCGAGCTGCGCCTCGCCCGGGTGCCGGACGAGGTGCTGATCCCGGCGGCCCGGCAGATCAGCCTGGCCTGCCTGGACCAGGCCTGGGCCGAGCACCTGGCCCAGGCGGCTGACGTGCGCGAGGGCATCCACCTGCGCGCGCTCGGGCACAGCAGCAACCCGTTCGGCGGGTCGCTCGTCCCGGTGCAGGAGTTCAACCGGGAGCTGACCGAGCTGTTCAGCCGGTTCACCGCCGAGGTCAGCGAGCGGACCGCGGCCGCCTTCGGGGCCGCCGAGATCACCGCCGCCGGGGCCGACCTGGCCGGGGCCGGGCTGAAGCGGCCCAGCGCCACCTGGACCTACGTGGTGCAGGAGAACCCGTTCGGCACCGACTTCGGCCGTGCCGTGCAGGCGATCAGCCGGTTCCTGGGCCGCCGCTGAGCCCGGTCTCCCGGGGCGGCCAGCCCGCTGCGGCTAGCGTGGTTCTAGCCGGGACAGCACCTCCGGCAGCGGGCCGGAGTGGAGCACGCCCAGCCGCTGGGTCGCCCTGGTCAGCGCCACGTACAGCTCGCTCAGGCCGTGCGGGGAATCGGCCAGGATCTGCGCCGGGTCCACGATCAGCACCGAATCGAACTCCAGCCCCTTGGCCTGGCTGACGGTCAGCACCACCACCATGTCGTCCAGGTCCGGGCTGTCTGCGCCGCTGCCGTCCAGTGGCCCGCTGCCGACCGCCTCGTTCAGCTTGTCGACCAGCGCGGCCGGGGCCAGCACCGCGACGTTGCCGCCCGCCACCGCGGCGGTCTCGGCCGAGACCTCGGCGGCCACCGCCGCGGCGAGCTCACCGGGCGCCACCTCGCGGTGCCACGGCACCGTGCCGGTCTCCCGCACCGACGTGGGCGTCTCCAGCTTGTCGTCCAGGTCGGCCAGCACATCCGCGGCCACCGCCATGATCTCGGCTGGGGTCCGGTAGTTGATGGTCAGCCGGTCCAGCCGCCACCGGGTGCCCAGGTGCGGGGCCAGCACCCGCTCCCAGGACGACGTGCTGGACAAGCTGGTGGCCTGGGCGATGTCCCCGGCTATGGTCATCGACCGGCTCGGGCAGCGGCGCATCAGCATCCGCCAGGCCATCTCGGACAGTTCCTGCGCCTCGTCCACCACGATGTGCCCGAACGCCCAGGTCCGGTCCGCGGCCGCCCGTTCCGCGGTGGTCAGGTAGCTCAGCTCCTCGTGCCGCCCGGCCAGCCGGTCCGCGTTGATCAGGTCGTAGGCCATCAGGATTTCCGGATCGTCCTCCAGGTCGCGGGACGCGATGTCCAGCACGCCCTGGGCGTAGGCGATCTCCCGCTGGCGTTCCCGCTTGGCCCGGCGGCGCGCGGCCCGGTCATCCTCGCCGAGCAACTCGGCCGCCTCGTCCAGCAGCGGCACGTCGGCCGGGGTCCAGCCGCCGTCCGGGTCGCGGCTGAGCACCGCCCGCTCCTCCCGGGTCAGCCGGGGTGCGGCGGCGGCCAGCCGGCGCGGCGAGTCGAACAGGTCGTCGAGCAGTTGCTGCGGGGTCAGCACCGGCCAGAGCCTGGCGATCGCGGTCCGGACCCGGGGGTCCTGGCGCAGCTCACCCCGGATGTCCTCGGTGTCGGCCGGGCCGAGCACGCTGCTGTCCGCGGCAGGCTCCGGCTCGCCCAGGATTTCGGCCACCAGCTTGTCCGTCTCCCGCAGGCCCGCGGTGAACTTCCTGCACACCTGCTGGACCAGGGCGTCCAGGATCTCCCGGACGAAGATCGGCCGGGCCTGGTTGTGCGGGCGGCGGGACCGCCTGGCCCGTTCCCGGGCCCGCTGCACGGTCTTCCGGTCCAGCCGCAGCACCTCACGCTCGAACGGGATCTGCACCGGCTCGTCGGGCAGCTCCTGCCGGTTCCGCACCGCCGTGGCCAGCACGGTCGCCATCACCGCCCGGCCCTTGATCTCGGCCACCTCGGGCGGTTCGGGCCGCCGGGCGGTGATCCCCGGGTACAGGTCGGCGATGGTGGACATCACCACCCCGGTCTCGCCCAGCGACGGCAGCACGTGCCCGATGTACTGCAGGAAGGTGGGGTTCGGCCCGACGATCAGCACACCGCGCCGGGACAGCTGCTCGCGGTAGGTGTACAGCAGGTAGGCGGCCCGGTGCAGGGCCACCGCCGTCTTGCCGGTACCGGGCGCGCCCTGCACCACGGTCACCCCGTTGTGCGGGGAACGGATGATCAGGTCCTGCTCGGCCTGGATGGTCTCCACGATGTCGGTCATCCGGCCGGTCCGGGCCTCCGACAGCGCCGCGATCAGGGCCGCTTCGCCGGTCAGCCCGGCGTGCCCGGCGGGGACGCCGGCCGCTGAGGCATCGCCGGCGAAGTCGAGCACCTCGTCGTCCACCCCGGTCACCATGCGCTGCCGGGTGCGGATATGGCGGCGGCGCAGCACGCCCTCGGGAGAGAACGCGGTGGCAATGTAGAACGGGCGCGCCGCGGGCGCCCGCCAGTCCACCAGCAGCGCCTGATAATCGTCGGTGTCGTCGAGAATGCCGATCCGGCCTATATAACGGCGGTCGCCTTTGGACAGATCCAGCCGGCCAAAGCACAGCCCGTTCTCCGCCGCGTCGAGCTGGGTGATCCGCCGCGAGTACATCTCCACGAAAGCATCACGCTCTGACCTGGCCGCGGGCGTCCCCCCGGTTTCCAGCAGCACCTGGGACAGCCGGCCCGACGCCCGGTCCCGGAGGGCGTCGAGCCTGCCATAGAGCATGGAGATGTAACTCTGCTCAAGGTCGGCTTCTCCGTTTGACAACCGGCCTCCCCTTCTTTATAATGCGCCATATCTGGAGCCGCTTAAGCCCCTTTGTTTTGACCGTCTAGAGCAAAACTCTAGGCGGTTTTCTTTTCTTCCCGGACCGGGGTTGCCGCAACTCCGGCTGCCGTCGCGGCCAGGACCGGTTAACTCCAAGATCCAGGGCACGAAAGCCCAAGTCAACGCCCTGTCTGTGGTGATCATGGGCGGCAGGCATGATCGGGGCTGTGGGTGGGCAGGCGTCAAGCGTGACCAGCACACCGGCCGGGCCGGAGCCGGCCGCCAGCCCCTGGGTGCTGCACGTCGATCTGGACCAGTTCATCGCGGCCGTCGAGGTGCTGCGCCACCCTGAGTTGCGCGGCCGCCCGGTGGTGGTCGGCGGCGACGGGGACCCGGCCAAACGGGGCGTGGTCAGCACCGCGTCCTACGAGGCCCGGGAGCACGGGGTGCATTCTGGCCTGCCGCTGCGCACCGCCGTGCGGCGCTGCCCCGAGTGCGTGTTCCTGCCGGTGGACAAGGCGGCCTACGAGGCGGCCTCGGCCGGGGTGATGGCCATCCTCCGGGACACCGGCTGGACCACCGAGGTGCTGGGCTGGGACGAGGCGTTCCTGGCCGTGCCGGCCGACGACCCGGAGCAGGTGGCCCGGGATATCGCGGCCCGGATCCTGGCCGGGACCGGGCTGCACGCCTCGGTCGGCATCGGCCAGAACAAGCTGCAGGCCAAGCTGGCCACCGGATTCGGCAAGCCGGACGGCGTGTTCCGGCTGACCCAGCAGAACTGGTACGACGTGCTCGGCGGCCGGCCCACCGACGCGCTGTGGGGGATCGGGGCCAGGACCGCCCGGCGACTGGCCGTGCTGGGCATCGGCACAGTCGGCGAACTGGCCGGCGCCGACCCGGATGTGCTGGCCGCCGAGTTCGGCCCGGCGTCCGGGCCGTGGCTGATCCTGGTCGCCCGGGGCATCTCGCACTCTCCGGTGTCCAGCGAGCCGTACCTGGCCCGGTCCCGCGGCCGGGAGGTGACCTACCAGCAGGACATCGCCGACTGGGCTGACGTGCGGGCCGAGGTAATCCGGCTGGCCCACCAGGTGGCCGATGACGTCGCGGCCGAGCAGCGGCCCGCCGTCCGGGTCGTGGTCAAGGTGCGGTACGCCCCGTTCCAGACCGGCACCCACTCGCGCACGCTGGGCGGGCCGACCGCCGACCCGGCCGCCATCGAGCGGGCCGCCCTGGCGGCGCTGGACCGGTTCACCCGGCGCCGCCCGGTCCGCCTGCTCGGTGTCCGCGCCGAATTCGACTAGCCACGCCCAGTTCCCGCCCACATGGATGTTTCCGTCACGCGCACCGGTGGGCGTGACGGAAACATCCATGCGTACTAGACGGGCGAGCCCGGCCATGGATGAAACCTCGCGGCGGTTCGGTGACCGCGGCCGGTTAGAGCTTGCCCTGGGTGCGGGCGGCCAGGATGATCTGGGTCACCTCGTACCGGGTCAGCCCGAGCTTGCGGGCAATCTCGTCGGGACGCAGGCCCTGCTGGTTGTACAGCACGGCCAGCCGGCGCTGGGATGGTGTGCCCGGCTGGCGTGGGCCCGGCGGGCGGGCCGGTGCCGGGCGGCCAGGTCGCGGCGACGCGCCTGATCCCGCCCGGTTGTCAGCCGCTGGCTGGCCTGGCGCTGGCGGCACCGCGGCAGGCTGGGCCTCCGGTGCGGGTGGCTCGGTGGGCTTGGCTGGCGTTGGCGACGGCCCCGCTGCCGGGGACCGGCCAGGCCGGGGAACGGCCGGCTGGGCTGGCGTTGCTCGGGCCGGCCGCGGGGCGGTGCGGCCGAACGTGCCGCGGCGCTGGTCGTGGTACTTCCCGTCAGCCAGATCGGCCTTGGTCTCGTCGTCCAGCAGCAGGTACTGCTCGGCCGACTTGTTCACCCCGACGGCCACCATGGTCAGGCCCTTGAGGTTCTTCGCCTGGCACTCCGGCGACATGCAGTAGTTGTATTTCCTGGCCCGCTCGGGATGCAGCTCCACCCCGCAGGTCATGCATTTCGCAGTGTTCTTCTCAGTCATGACTTTCACCAGGTAGAACCACGCGAGCCGGGGTGATGTTCCACACCGCGGGAGTACCGTGAGCGCCGTGACAGACGACAGCCAGCTGCCGGTCATGCCGTTCGCGGCTACCCTGGGCGTCGAGTTCGACAGCGTTGACGCCACCGAGGTGAGGGGCCATCTGGCCTGGTCAGAGCGGTTGTGCACGACCAGTGGCCTGATGCACGGCGGCGCCGTGATGGGGCTGGCCGACAGCCTCGGCGGGCTGTGCGCGTTCCTGAACCTGCCGCCTGGTGCGCAGACCGCCACCATGAGTTCCTCCACGGTGTTCCTGCGCGGCGTGCGGGGCGGCGTGGTCACCGCCGTGTCCCGGCCGCTGCACACCGGGCGGACCGTCATCGTGGTGCAGACCGACCTGCTCGACGACACCGGCCGGCTGGCCGCCCAGGTAACCCAGACCCAGGCCGTGCTCGGGGGTACCAGATGATGGTGTTCGGCCAGTCAGCCCAGATCTGAGGGCGTGCTCCGGGGCAGCAGATGATGGTGTTCGGCCAGTCAGCCCAGACCTGAGGGCGTGCTCCGGGGCAGCAGATGATGGTCTTCGGCCAGTCAGCCCAGGCCTGACGGCGTGCTCCGGGGCAGCAGATGATGGCGTTCGGCAAATTATTTTGATTTGGACTTTTCGGGTGCACTGAGCGGGCGTGGGTCGGGCCGGTCCTGCAGGCCGGACACGAAATCTTCCAGCCGGACCCGGAGCCGGACCACCGGCTGGCGCCACCGCCGCTCCCGGCGCGCGGCCCGGGCCCGCTTGTGCGGCTTGTTCTGGTAGCGCCAGCGGGCCCACGGCGAGCCGGGCCGGGCCAGCCGGATCGCGCCGACGATGAGCAGCGGGAACAGGAACAGGCCGAACAGGCCGGTCCAGATCTTGCCCTTGAGCAGGGTGACCGCGCACAGGCCGAAGGTGAGCACGACACTGATGGTCAGGCCGATGATGGCCTCGGTCGGGCTGGCGTTCTGGTCCCTCGGGGTGGGCACGACCGAGGGGACGACGCCGAGCAGCAGCAGCACGGTGATGCCGAGGGCCACGAACACCGCTTCCACCGACAGCCGCCCGGCGCTGCTCCAGTACACGTCCTTCAGGTGCAGGATCAGCGCGAACTCGTCCAGCACCAGCGCGGCGCCCAGCCCGAACAGGGCGGCCGCACCAGTCCGCCAGTCCAGCGACCCGTCCGGGGCCACGATGCCGGTGACGCCGCCGACCAGCATGAACACGACGCCGAACACCATATGGTGCACATGCAGGTCGCCCGGCGTGACATTGCCCGGCCACCAGCGGACGTTGGCGCGGATCATCCGGACGGAAAGCCGGATGAACCCGAAGCCGGCCACGAACGCGACGAAAAAACAGAACAGCGGAAGCCGTCCCGTTTCCACGATCTTCGTGTTGAACCAGCTGGACATTCCGCCCCACCAGCCGGGCTGCCGGTTGTCGATGTGTTATCACCGGAGCGTATGCGATCGAAACCGGGTGGTGGGCCGCCCGGCCGGTTGTTTCCGGGCGGTTAATGTTATGGCTGTGGGAGTCCGGGGGGCACTCCAGCGGCAGGCCCGCGGCGCGGCGGCGATGCTCGCGGCCGCGCTGCCCTTGGCGTTGGGCGCCGGCGTCCTGGATGCGGGTGTGCTGGGTGCCGCCGGGACCCCGGCGGCCGCGGCGGCGGCCGGGCCACCGGCCCGCACCGTGGTCAGCTTCACCTGGGGCGGCGGCTTCGCCAACCAGATGGGCGCGCTGCCGATCTTCCGCCAGTACCACATGCACGCCACCTACTACGTGCCGTCCGGCCTGGTCTGCGTGCCCGGCACCGGTCCGGCCTGTACCCAGGCGCCGTACCTGACGCTGCAGGACGTGCGGACGCTGGCGGCGGCGGGCGACGAAATCGGCGGGCTGAGCGTGCTGCATGTGCCGCTGGCCAAGCTGCCCGCCGCCGAGGCGCAGCGGGAGATCTGCCAGGACCGGGGCAACCTGACCCGGTGGGGGATGCGGGTCACCGACTTCGCGTACCCGTTCGCGGAGGTGACCAAGACGCTGCAGGGCCTGGTCCAGCGGTGCGGGTACAACACCGGGCTGGGCGCCGGGGAACTGCGTGGCGCCGGGCGGTGCGACTCGTGTGTCCGGGCGGAAACGATTCCGCCGCGCAACCCGTACCTGCTCCGTGGGCCGATCGAGGTGGCCTCGGTGGGCACCCGGTGGACCCCGGCCACGTTCGAGTCGATCGTGACCGGCGCGCAGCGCCATGGCGGTGGACGTCCGGGGACGCCAAGCTGCTGCCGCTGCTGGATCTGGGCCAGTGCGCGCCGCTGGCCCGGCCGGGCCAGCGCTACCGGGTGAACGAGTTCTACCGGTCCAGCCGGCCGGCCCGGTTCGACCTGTACTACCGGACCACGGTGGGCAACTGGCTGTACTGGACCACCAGTCCGGCCATGCCTGCGGCCAGCGCATGGACGCAGGCGTCCTGGGACACGCCGGCCCTGCCGCGCGACGCCACCGCGGTCAGCTTCGGCCTGGCCATCGGGTCGGACGGCACGGTTTCGGTGAGCCGGTACAGCCTGCAGCCGATCCGGTACAGCTCCACCCGGCTACTCGTGTTCGGCGTGGTGGCGCTGATCCTGCTCGGGTACTTCGCGCTGCGGCGGCGGCTGTTCCGGCGGCCCGGGGCGGCCCGGGCCGAGCCCGGCGCGGAGCCGGCCAGGGTGCCCGGCACCGGTGACCCGGGGGCGCCCGGGCCGGCCGGGGACGGGTGACCCGCCCGCGCAGCGGTCGTGGGCCAGCCGGTCCGAGGTCCGGGGCAGACGGCCCGGGTGCCGGTACTGGCGTTGGGCATGATGCGCGGTGGACCTGCGGGACGGGCCACCGTACGCTGGCCGCCGGGCCGTAGCTGGCTCGGAGCCGGCCAGGGCTGGCGGAGGGAGACCGCAGGTGCAGCTGATCAGGTTCCGGGCCGGCGGCGGTGCGCCGCGGGTCGGTGTGCTGGAGGACGGCGAGGTCAGGGGACTGCCCGGGATCGCCGCCATGGCCGACCTGCTCGCCCTGCCGGCACTGGAGGTGCGCGAGCTGTGCACCGGCCAGGCCACCGGGGACCCGCCGTTCGAGCCGGTGCGGTTCGACCCGGCCAGCCTGCTCGCGCCGCTGGACGGGCGGACCGAGGTGTGGGCGGCCGGGGTCACCTACGAGCGGTCCAGGAGCGCGCGGGTCGAGGAGAGCCAGGATTCGGCGGACATCTACGACAAGGTGTACGACGCGGCCCGGCCCGAGCTGTTCTTCAAGTCGGCCGCCTGGCGGGTGTCCGGGCCGGGCGCCCCGGTCAGCGTGCGGGCCGACTCCGCGGTGAACGTGCCCGAGCCGGAACTGTGCGCGGTGCTGAACGCGGCGGGCGAGCCGGTCGGGTACACCATCTGCAACGACCTGAGTTCCCGGTCGATCGAGGGAGAGAACCCGCTGTACCTGCCGCAGGCCAAGATCTACCTGGGTGGCTGCGCGGTCGGGCCGTGGATCCGGCCTGCCTGGGAGGTGCCGGACCCCTACGACCTCACCCTGGGCATGACGATCGCCCGGGACGGCGCGGCCGTCTGGGAAGGCCAGGCCAGCACCCGGGAGCTGCGCCGGACCGTGCCCGAGCTGGCCCGGTTCCTGTTCCGCGAGGATGAGTTCCCGGCGGGCGTGCTGCTGTCCACCGGAACCAGCCTGGTCCCCGATCTGCCGTTCACGCTCCGCCACGGCGACGAGATCCGGATCTCCATCGCCGAGATCGGCGAGCTGGTCAACCCCGTGGTCCGCGGCAAGGAGGCGGTGGCCGCGGCCCGCCCCAGTTAGGGGGTATAGCCAGGCTCCAGGTGCGCGGTGTCGTTGTAGCCGCGCAGGATCCACCGCTGCGGCGTGACCACCAGCCGGGAGATGGACCCGTTGTCCGCGCCCAGGAACGCGAACGGGCGCGACCCGGTGGCCAGGGCCAGCGCCTGGCCGATCACCCCGCCGTGCACCACCACCGCGACCCGCTGGTCCGGGTGGGCGGCGGCGATCCGCTTGATCGCGCCGCCGACCCGGGCGGCGAACGCCTCGGCTGGCTCGGCGCCGGGGATGACGTCCCAGCGTTCCTCGGCCCACATCCGCTCGGCGATCGGATGGTTCTCCGCGACCTTCTTGCGGAACAGCCCGGCCTCCCAGTCACCCAGGTTGACCTCGCGCAGGTCCGGCTCCACCTGCGGGGTCAGGCCGAGCTGGCAGGCCAGCGGCGCCGCGGTCTGCGCGGTGCGGCGCAGCGTGGTCACGTAGATCGCGGCGATCGGGGTCTTGGCCAGCCGCTCCGCGACCAGCTCGGCCTGGGCCCGGCCGTCGGCCGCGAGTTCCGGGTCGGCATGCCCGTCGGCCAGCGGGAACGGCTCTTCCAGGTACGCCGCTTCCGACTCGCCATGCCGGATCAGCAGCAGCTCGGTGCCGCCGGGCGGCAGCCGGAAGCGGGCCTGCCGGTAGACCGTGGCCCCGGGGTGCGGGGACTGGCCGCCCGCAGGCTGACCGGGGCGGCCAGGGCGGCCGGTGCCGCCGGGGCGGCCGGAGGAGGGCTGGTGCTCGGGCATTGCCACCTGGGCAGGGTAGCCCGGCCGCCCCGCTGGGCCCGCGTCCGGGCGGCCGGGCGGCTGGGCGGCCAGGCGGCTGGGCGGCCAGGCGGCTGGGCGGTCGGGCGGCGTCCCTCGCCCCGCGTCCCGCCCTCGTCAGTGCCGGGAGGCGAACCAGGGCTGGTGCAGATCCAGGAACCTGACGTCGTCCAGCAGTGACATCTCCTCGTCCAGCAGCCGGGCCGCGTCGGCGGGCATCTCCTGCTGCTCCGCCGCGCGCGCCTGCTGCTCCGAGGTGAACGCGATCGTCTCGGTGAAGAACCCGGTGCCGTCGACCGCGATGGTGGCCCCGATGACGTCCGGCCGGACCTTGGCCACCACGTCTCCGGACTGCGCGGCCAGCGCGTGCATCCGGTCCCGGTCGCGCACCCGGCCCTGGATGACCTGGACGAAGCCGGCCTCGTCCGAGCCGCCGCCGAGCAGCAGCATGACGTCGTCGCAGTCGTGGAACGTGACCGGGCCGGCGAAGCAGCGTTCCATCTCGCGCCACCAGGCCGCCTGCTCTGGCCGGGCGCTGTTGCGCTGGGCCGCCTCCTTGGACTCGAAGCGCACCACGGCCACCAGCATCCCGTCGTCGGTGATCCCGTATGTGCCGCCGAGCCAGCCGGCCGCGCCCGGCTCCAGGTCGCGCTCCCAGCGCTCCATCGCCTGCCGGGCCGCGGCGGCGTCGCCGATCCGGCCCTGGATGATCTGCACGAACATGACAAACACCCCCGTGTCGGGGCCGCCCGGCGCCGGCATCCCCCGGATCGCGCAGGGCAGCCGCAGGTAGATCCCGTTATTGTACGAATCTGCCCGCCGGTGGGGTGCGGGCGACGGCGGGAGGCGGGCAGATGGCTCCAGCGGAGTACGACTTCATCATCGTCGGCGGCGGCAGCGCGGGCAGCGCGCTGGCCAACCGGCTGTCCGCCGATCCGCGGACCCGGGTGCTGGTGCTGGAGGCGGGCCGCCCGGACTACCCGTGGGACGTGTACATCCACATGCCCGCCGCGCTGACGTTCCCGATCGGCAACCGGTTCTACGACTGGGGCTACAAGAGCGAGCCGGAGCCCGGGCTGAACGGGCGCAGCATCTACCACGCCCGGGGCAAGGTGCTCGGCGGTTCCAGCAGCATCAACGGCATGATCTTCCAGCGCGGTAACCCGCTGGACTACGAGCGCTGGGCGGCCGACCCGGGGATGGCCGGCTGGGACTACGCGCACTGCCTGCCGTACTTCAAGAAGATGGAGACCTGCCTGGCCGGGGCGGACGAGTTCCGCGGCGGCGACGGCCCGCTCATCCTGGAGCGCGGGCCGGCCACCAGCCCGCTGTTCCAGGCCTTCTTCCAGGCCGTGCAGCAGGCCGGGTACCCGCTGACCAAGGACGTGAACGGTTACCGGCAGGAGGGTTTCGCGGCCTTCGACCGGAACATCTCCCGTGGCCGGCGGTTCAGCGCGGCGCGGGCGTACCTGCACCCGGTGCGCAGCCGGCGCAACCTGGACGTGATCACCCGGGCCTTCGTCACCAAGATCATCTTTGAGGGCTGCCGGGCGGTCGGCGTCGAGTACCGGCCGGGGAATGTCACCGCCGGCGCGGTCAGCCGCGGCGCGGGCAGCCCGGCCCGGCTGGTTCGCGGCGACGAGATCATCCTGTGCGGCGGCGCCATCAACAGCCCGCAGTTGCTGCAGCTGTCCGGGGTGGGCAGCGCGGACCTGCTCCGCGGGCTGGGCATCCACGTCGTGGCCGACCTGCCCGGGGTGGGCGAGAACCTGCAGGACCACCTCGAGGTGTACGTGCAGTACGGATCCAAGCTGCCGGTATCGGTGGCCCCGGCGCTGAAGCTGCGCAACCGGCCCATGGTCGGCGCGAAGTGGCTGTTCCTGCGCAGCGGCCCGGGGGCGACCAACCACTTCGAGGGCGGCGGGTTCATCCGCAGCAACGACGAGGTGGCGTACCCGAACCTGATGTACCACTTCCTGCCCATCGCGATCCGCTACGACGGCTCGTCACCCGCGGGCGGGCACGGCTACCAGGTGCACGTCGGCCCGATGTACTCCGACTCCCGCGGCACGGTGCGGATCGTGTCCCGCGACCCGGAGGTCCACCCGGCGCTGCGGTTCAACTACATGTCCACGCCCACCGACCGCAAGGAGTGGGGTGAGGCCATCCGGGTCACCCGCAACATCCTGAACCAGCCCGCGTTCGACGAGTTCAGCGCGGGCGAGCTGTCGCCCGGCCCGGAGGTGTCCACCGACGAGCAGATCCTGGACTGGGTGCGCCGGGACGCGGAGACCGCGCTGCACCCGTCGTGCACCTGCAAGATGGGCACCGGCAACGGGGCGGTGGTCGACCCGGCCAGCATGCGGGTGCACGGCCTGGACGGACTGCGCGTGGTGGACGCCTCGGTCATGCCATACATCACTAACGGCAACATCTACGCGCCGGTGATGATGACCGCGGAGAAGGCCGCCGACCTGATCCTGGGCAACACCCCGCTGCCGCCGGAGCACATCGAGTTCTACCGGCACCAGCCCGGCACCCCGGCCGCGCCCGGCACCCCGGCCCCGGCCGCGTAGATGGCCGGCCCGGACCAGGCCAGGGCCGAGGCCACCAAGGAACTGGCCAGCAAGGATCCTAGAAAGCTGCGCGGCGATGCGCCGTTGCTCGACGGCTGGCTGCGGGTCAGCGAACAGGCCGAGGCCGGGCAGCTCAACCCGATGAGCGTGCCCGGGCACAAGCAGCGCACCGACCTGACCGGCGCGGTCACCGCGGGGGACGCGCCGCTGTACGGCGGGCTGGACACCATCAAGCACGCCGACCACCTGCTGGCCGAGGGGGAGCGGCGGGCGGCCCAACTGTGGGGCGCGGACTGGTGCCGGTTCTCGGTGGCCGGCTCGACGCACGGCAACCAGGCGCTGGCCCTGGCGGCCGGCCAGCCCGGGCAGCCGATCGTGGTCACCCGGGCGCTGCACCGGTCGCTGCTGCTCGGCATCGTGCTGGCCGGCCTGGACCCGGTCTGGGTGCTGCCCGAGGTGGACCCGGGGACCGGGCTGCCCGGACCGGTCCCGGTGGCCGCGGTCCAGGCCGCGCTGGCCGCACACCCGGATGCCTGCGCGGTGTTCCTCGGCGACCCGTCCTACGTCGGCACCACCGGCGACCTGGCTGGGCACGCCGCTGCCGCGCACCGGGCCGGGGTGCCGCTGCTGGTGGACGCGGCCTGGGCCGCCCATCTCGGCTTCCACCCGGACCTGCCGCCGCACGCGCTGGCTGCGGGCGCGGACGGCATGGTGACCAGCGCACACAAGGCGCTGCCCGCCTACACCCAGGGCGCGCTGGTGCTGGCCCGGACCAGCCAGGCGGGCCAGGGCCGGCTGGACGCCGACCGGCTCAACCGGGCGTTCGAGGCCACCCACACCACCAGCCCGGCAGGCGCGATCATGGCCAGCATCGACGCGGCCCGGGCGCTGCTGGCCCGGGACGGCGCCGAGCTGTGCGGCCGGCTGCTCCGCGTGGTGGCCGCGGCCAAGCAGCGGCTCCGCGCGGAACCCGGGCTGGACGTGCTGGACGGGCCCGGGGTCGAGCCGGCCAAGCTGGTCGTGCTGCTGCCCGGCACCGGGGCGCACGGGAACGCAGTGGAGGCCGACCTGATCGCGGCCGGGATGCCGGTCGAGATGGCGGACCGGGACACGATCGTGCCGATCGTGACGCTGGCCGACGACGAGCACACCGTGACCCGCTTCACCGACACCCTGCTCGCCGCGGTGCGGCGGCACCGCGGCCCGGCCCGGCGGCCCCTGCCCGCGGCGGCTTGGCTGGTCACGCCGGAGCCGGCCATCCCGCCCCGCGAGGCTTTCTTCTTGCCGCACCGAACGCTGGCGGCAACGGCTGCCGTCGGCCGGGTCTCGGCCGAACTGGTGGCACCGTACCCGCCCGGCGTCCCGGTGCTCGCCCCGGGGGAGGTGATCACCGCCGCGGCGCTCGACGCGCTGCGCGCGACCCTGGCCGACGGCGGCCGGATCGCCTACGCGGCCGATCCCAGCCTGGCCACGTTCCAGGTCGTCGCGCAGGAGTGAACTGTTCTGCTGACCACGGGGCTGCTGACCACGGGGCTGCTGACCACGGGGCTGCTGACCACGGGGCGGAAAATCTCCCGTCCCGTGGGCATTGTCCGGCCAGCTATCCCGGGCCTAGCCTGGCCCGATGAATGATCTTCTGCGGGTTCCCCGGGTGACGGCGGCCGTGGCCGCGTTCGGCTTGGCGCTGGGACTGTGCGCGGCGGCCGGCCCGGCCAGCGCCGCGCCGGCCGCGTCGGCCTCGACGGGCGGCTCTGCGGTGCAGAAGATCTGCCACGAGCCCACGCCGAGTTCGGTGCTGACCACCGGCTCGCACCGGACGCCGGCTGGCGCGCCCGCCGCCGCGATCCGGGTGGACCAGGTCGGCTACCCGGCCGGGGCGGTCAAGCAGGCCGAGATCATGACCAAGTCCAAGCCGGCCAGTGCGCTGCGCTGGGTGGTGGTCCGGGCCGGGTCCTGCACGGTGGCCGCGTCCGGGCTGGCCACCAAGGACCTCGGCTCGTGGAGCAAGCGGTACGGCTGGGTGTGGGCGGCCCGGTTCTCCGGCGTGCACGCGCCGGGCACGTACCGGGCCGGCATCCTGAACGACCCGTCGGCCGCCTCGCCCTGGTTCCCGGTCGGCCCGGCCGCGCAGCTCTACGCCAAGCCGCTGGCCAACGCGCTGTACTTCTACCGCAACGAGCGGGACGGCCCGGACTTCATCCACACCGCGCTGCGCACCGCGCCCGGTCACCTCAACGACGCCAGCGCGATGACCTACCGGACCCCGCCGGTGGACGGGAACGGTGACTTCAAGGGCAGCCTGGCCAAGTACGCGACCGGGGTGCGGATCAACGCCACCGGCGGCTGGTGGGACGCGGGCGACTACCTGCACTTCGTGGAGACGACCAGCTACACCGAGGCGATCCTGGAGCAGGGCATCGCGTCCTTCCCGGCGCAGATGGGGGCGGGGGCCGCGAGCCGCGACTTCACCGGCGAAGCCAAGTTCGGGCTGGACTTCCTGCAGCGGATGTGGCACCAGAAGTCCAGGACGCTGTACTACGAGGTGGGCACCGGCGAGGCCAACAACTACTACTTCGGCGACCACGACATCTGGCGACTGCCCCAGGCCGACGACCACTACCGGGGGACGAACCCGCGCTATCAGTACATCCGGCACCCGCCGGTGTTCCGGGCCGCCCGCCCCGGCTCGCTGCTCAGCCCGAACCTGGCCTGGCTGACCGCCGACTTCGCGCTCTGCTACCAGGTGTTCCGCAAGGCCGACCCGGCTTACGCGGACCGCTGCCTGGCCGAGGCGAAGACGGTGTACTCGCTGGCCAACCCGCACTGGAAGGGCCAGCTGATGACGGCCATCCCGTTCGACTTCTACCCGGAGACGAGCTGGCAGGACGACATGATGCTGGGCGCCACCGAACTGGCCATCGCGCTGCGCGACGCGGGCCGGCCGGACACCGGCTACCTGCGCGACGCGGCGCACTGGGCCAGCGCCTGGATCCACGGCCAGCAGGCGCTGTCCGACACGCTGAACCTGTACGACGTGAGCGCGCTGGCCGACTACGAACTCGACCTGGCGCTGCGCGGCCAGCACGCCGGCGGCCTGGCGGTGACCAGGGCGCAGTTGCTGGGCAACCTGCGCGGGCAGATCGAGAAGGGCATCCACGCCGCGGCCAGCGACCCGTTCCGCTTCGGCTTCGCCTGGGACCAGTACGACACCACCACGCACGGGGCCGGGCTGACCGTGATGGCCGACGAGTACGACGCGCTGACCGGCCGCCCGGTCTACGCGGGCTGGGCCCAGCACTGGCTGGACAACATCCTGGGCGGCAACGGCTGGGGCGTCTCCCTGATCGTCGGGGACGGCACCGTGTTCCCGGACTGCATGCAGCACCAGGTGACCAACCTGGTCGGCTCGCACGATGGCACGCCGCCGGTGCTGGCCGGGGCCACCGTGGAGGGGCCGAACTCGTTCGCGGCCACCGGGACGGTGCCGAACATGCGCCGGTGCAACGCCAACGCGCCGGGCGACGTGCCGTACGCCGCGTACAACGGGCACAAGGCCGTGTTCCAGGACAACGTGCAGTCCTACTCCACGGTCGAGCCGGCCATCGACCTGACCGCGCTGACCCCGCTCGCCTTCGCCTGGCAGGAGCATTAGTCCGGGGGACGACCCCCCTGGACCCCCCGATCGCCGCTTCGCGCCCAACGCCGGCTCGGCGGGAACACGCCGTCCGGCGCGCCCGCCTCTCCCGCGATCAGCCGCTGAGCTTAGGGCCTGGATACAAGATCGTTTTTGGCTCGGTGAAGGCGTCCATGGCGAACCGCCCGCCGACCCGGCCGCGCCCGCTCACCGAGCCGGACCGGCCGCCGAACGGCAGGTGCGACTCCCACAGGTTGGTCAACGCGTTCACGTTGACCCAGCCGGCCCGGGCCCGCTCGGCGAAGGCCAGGCCGCGTTCCAGGTCCTCAGTGAACACCGCGGCGGTCAGGCCGAACGGGGAACTGTTGGTCAGGGCCAGCGCCTCGTCGGCCGAGGCCACCTCGATGATGGGGACGACCGGCCCGAACGTCTCCTCGGTCGCGACGGCCATGTCCAGGGTGACCCCGTCCAGCACGGTGGGTTCGGCGTACAGCCCGGTCGGGAAGCCCGCCGCGCGGCGGCCGCCGCAGCACAGCTTGGCGCCGTGGCCCACCGCGTCGGCTACGTGCCGGCCGAATTTGGCTGCGGTCGCCTCGTTGTTCAGCGGCCCCATCGTGGTCTGCGGATCGAACGGGTCGCCCAGCCGGATCCGCTGCTGGGTGGCCGCCACCACCCGCTCGGTGAACTCGGCGCGCACCGCGGCGTGCACCAGGAAGCGCTCGCCCGCCGTGCAGCTCTGCCCGGCGCACAGGTAGGCGGCCTCCAGTGCGGCCTCGGTGGCCAGCTCCAGGTCGGCGTCGTCCAGGATCACCATCGGGCCGTTGCCGCCCAGTTCGAGCAGCTGTGTCTTGCCGGCCGCCCGGGCGGCGACCAGCCCGCCGGTGGCCACCGATCCGATGAAGCCGATCGCCGCCACGTCCGGATGGCCGGCCAGCGCGTCCCCGGCGACCGGCCCGGGGCCGGGCAGGAAGCTGAACACGCCGTCCGGCACCCCGGTCCCGGCGATGATCTCGGCCAGCAGCGCGCAGCACGCCGACGTGGTCGGGGCGGGTACCCAGACCACCGCGTTGCCCGCGGCCAGCGCGGGCGCGAACAGCTCCGCGCCCATGGTGTACGGCCAGTTCCACGGGCTGATCACGCCGACCACGCCGAGCGGCACCCGGGCGGTGATCACCCGGCGGCCGGCCGAGGTGGACGGGGGATAGCCGCCGTCGGTGCGCCGCGCGTCCGCGGCCGCCATCTTGAAGTACTCGGCCAGCTCGCCGACCTCGTCGTAGGCTTCGGCGGCCAGCGGCTTGCCCTGGTCCTGGGTCAGCACCTGGGCCAGTTCCTCGCGCCGCCCGGCGACGGCCGCGGCGACCTGCTCGCACCAGGCCGCGCGCTCGAACGCCGAGCTGGCCGCCCAGGCCGGCCAGGCCCGGGCCGCCGCGCGCACCGCGTCATCCACATCCGCCGCGTCCGCGGTGGCCACCGTAGCGAACGTTTCGCCCGAGGACGGGCTGACGGCCGGCGCCCCCGCTGCCCGTCCCGCCAGCCACTGCCCGCCAATCAAAAGCTGATAATCCTTCATAACGCCAGTGCCCCCTGGGTGGTCGTGGCCAGCAGATCAGTATGCGGCGGCGCACAGCCGGCCGAGCTCGGCGAGTTTGTCCGGGGGCATCCGGTAGGCGGGGCCGGAGATGGACAGCGCCGCCACGCATGCGCCGTCCGGGCTGAACACCGGCGCGGCTACTGCGACCAGGCCTTCTTCCAGTTCGGCCACCGCGGTGGCGTAACCGTCCCGGCGGATCTTGGCCAGCTGGTCCTGCAGGGCCGGTACCGAGCAGATGGTGTGCTCGGTGTACCGCTCCAGGGTGGCCGGCACCGGGATGACGCCGAACGCGAGCAGCACCTTGCCGTTGGCCACCGCGTGTGGCTTGGTGCGCCGCCCGATCCAGCCGCCCGAGCTGTTCAGGATGTAGCTGCTCGGCACCTCGGCCACGTTCAGGATGTCCGGCCCGCTGGGCACGGCCAGGTTGATGGTCTCCCCGGTCAGCTCGGATAGCTGGTCCATGGCGGGCTGCAGCCGGGCCACGATGTCGGCGCCGCGCAGCGCCAGGCTGCCCAGCCGGATTATCTCCACGCCGAGCCGGTACCGCCGGCCGGATCGGGCCAGGAACCCGGTCCGCTCCAGGGTGGCGGCCAATCGCGAGGCGGTTGACTTGTGCACGCCCAGCGCTTCGGCAATCTCTGACACACTGAGTTCCGGCCGCCCGTCCTCGAAGCTCGCGAGCAGGGCCAGCACCCGCTCAGCCGAGTGATAGGTTGCGTTAGCCGCAACCAAATTCGTGGACACGCAACCAAGAATGACCAATTTGCCGGTTGTGCGTCAACAAGCAGTCAACTAGCTCTCCTGGTGTTCGTGGCATACTCGCTAACGACTTAGCAGGAATTGCGCGGCCCCGGCAGCGCTGCCGGGGCCGCCCAGGATGAGAGCAGGCCTGGCATGGCCCAACCCGCTGACGCGCCGGTACCCGGATCGCCGCAGGACCCGCTGACCGAGGCGCTCGGCCTGGCCCAGGCCGCCGCCCAGGCCGGCCTGGGCCTGAAACTCCTCGGCGGCCTGGCCGTCCGGGTGCTGTGCCCGGACTACCCGCCGCGGCTGCGCCGGGATCAGGACATGGACTTCGCCACCACGGGCAAGGCCCGCAAGAACGTGGCCGCCTGGCTGGCCGACAACGGCTGCGAGCCGGACCGCCGGTTCAACAACCTGAACGGCGACCGCCAGATGTACTTCAACGCGCCGTCCGGGCGGCCCATCGACATCATGGTGAACCAGCTGACCATGTGCCACACGCTGGACTTCCGGCCGAATTTCGACCGGCAGCCGTTCACCGTGGACTCGGTGGACGTGCTGCTGTCCAAGCTGCAGATCGTCGAGATGAACGAGAAGGACGCCCGGGACATCGTGCAGTTGCTGTCCTGCCTCCCGGTCGGCGCGGGCGGCCCGGCCGCCATCGACACCGACCGGTTCGGCAAGGTGCTGGGCGCGGACTGGGGCTGGTGGCGGACCGTCACCGGGAACCTGGACAAGCTGCCCTCGCTGCTGGCCGAGAATCCCGGGCTGGCCTGCCCCGGGGCCGAGTACGACCCGCTGGCCCAGGCGCAGCGGCTGCGCGAGGTCGCCGACGCGGCCCCGAAGGGCATGAAGTGGAAGATGCGGGCCCGGGTCGGCGACGGGGTGCGCTGGTATGAGCTGCCCGAGGAAGTCGCGCACTAGGAGTAACGGCCGCGCCGGGCCGGCCGTGAAGGGGGCAGGGGAGGTGGGTGGGGCGCGGTCTTAATTCGCTCTATCCGGCTTGACGGCAGTTTCAGCCGGATGCTAGACGTTGCACAGTACGCGCGGGAGTTGCGCAAGGCGCCCAGAACCTGCGCGTGTGGCCCGCGGCGAACCCGCGGGGCAGCTGCGCAGCGGAAGGCACAGGGTGGACAGATGAGGGTCTTCTTCGCGACCGATATCCATGGCTCCGAGGTGTGCTGGCGGAAGTTCCTCAACTCGGCCGCCTTCTACCAGGCCGACCTGGTGGTGCTGGGCGGCGACGTCACCGGCAAGGTGATGGTGCCGATCGTCGCGCACACCGGTTACTGGCAGGCCACCGTCCGCGGCGAGGCCATCCGGATGGACACCCAGACGGAACTGGACGAGGTGCAGAAGCAGATCCGCAACAAGGGCTACTACCCGGCCATCGTCACCCCGGACGAGTTGCAGAACCTGAGCGACGAAGAGGGCGCGGTGGACCGCCGGTTCAGCCAGGAGATGACGGCCTCGCTGGACCGCTGGCTGGACATGGCCGACGGGAAGCTCAAGGGTGGCCAGGTCCCGTGCATCCTGAACGGCGGCAACGACGACATCTGGGAGATCGACGACATTATCGAGTCGTCGCCGTGCGTCACCTTCGGCGAGGCCAAGTCGCTCGACCTCGACGGCTTCCACCTGGTCTCGATGGGCTGGACCAACCCGACGCCGTGGGACACGTTCCGCGAGGCCCCGGAAGAAGAACTCAAGCAAAAGATCGACGCGGTCGTCGCCCAGATTCCGGACATGGAGCGGGCCATCTTCAATTTCCACGCGCCGCCGTACGGGACTGGGCTGGATGAGGCACCGGCGCTGGACGAGAACCTCCGGCCAATGCACGGTGGCGCGGTGATGAAACCGGTGGGCTCCAAGGCGGTCCGCGACGCGATTAACAGCTACCAGCCGATGCTGTCGGTGCACGGCCACATTCACGAGAGCCGCGGCGTCAAGAAGATGGGCCGCACGCTGGCCATCAACCCCGGCAGCGTTTACGGCGACGGCGTCCTGCAGGGCGCGGTGCTGGAGCTGAATCCAAAGAAGGGGAAGGTTACCAAATACCTTCTGGTGAACGGCTGAGTTTCACCGACATTAACGGTCGGATGGCAATACGCTTGCCTAGCCACACAAAAGCCCTCAACTGGAGAGATGAGCATGGCAACTGACGCAATTGGCGGCGAGACGCCAACACTCTTCTTGCGCAAAGCCACCGGCCTGGTCCGCGGCTGGTCCGTCCGCGACTCAATCATCTACGCCTGCCTGGCGACCAACTTCGTCACGCTCGGGCTCTATGAGTTCACTTTCGCTGGCCCGGCGTTCCCCAAGGGCCAATTCATCACGGCCACTATCATCTCGGGCATCTGGGTCTCGTTCCTGGTGATCGCGTACTCCGGGCTCATCGTCACGATCCCGCGGGCCGGTGGTGATTACGTCTGGCAGAGCCGGATCCTGGGCAGCGGCCTCGGCTTCGTGATGGCCGCCACCGGCTGGTGGTTCATCCTGTGGCTGTGGGCGCCCATCTACGGGAACATCCTGTCGGTCCAGTTGTTCGAGCCGCTCTGGGCCACGCTGAAATGGACCTGGCCGAACGGTGGGGCGGCCTGGTTCGGCACCAACAACGGGATCTTCGTGGTCACGCTGATCACGATCGTCATCGCCGGCCTGCTCGTCTCGCTGGGCATGGCGGGCTACGCCCGGATCCAGAAGTACGCTTTCGTCGGCGGGATGATCGGGTTCGCCGTCGTGGTTATCCTGCTGCTGATCAACTCGCACGCCGACTTCGTGAACTCGTTCAACCTCTACGGCCAGAAGCTGTTCGGGGTGCACAACGCCTACGCCGCGACCAACCACGCCGCGGCCAAGGCGGGCTACACCACCTCGCCGTTGGGCTTCGGCCCGCTCGGGCCGACGATGCTGCTCGTGCCGGCCTTCATGTTCTTCCTGCTGTGGCCGAACTGGGGCAGCACGCTGTACGGCGAGATCCGTGGCGCGAGTGACTTCCGCCGGGTATTCACCGGCATGTTCGCCGGCCTGTGGATCACGGTCTGCCTCACGGTGGTCTTCTTCCTGCTGGTGGACAAGACCATCGGCTGGGGCTTCTACCAGAACCTGAACTCGCTGGACTACAACCTCACGCCGCAGTTCGGCATCTGGCCCTATCCGTTCATGTTCGCGGGCTGGCTGGTGCACAACACGGCGTTCCAGGTCATCCTGATCCTGGTGCTGAGCCTGTGGTTCTTCGCCTGGGTCGGCACGCTGTTCCTGTCCTCGACCCGGGTCATCTTCGCGGCCGCCTTCGACCGGGTGCTGCCCGACCGCGCCGCCGAGGTGTCGGAGAAGCGGAAGGTCCCGTTCTATTCGCTGATCCTGATGCTGCTTCCGGCGGTCGTCCTGGCCGCGATATACGCGTACTCGTCGACGTTCCGCACCTACACGCTGGACGCCACGCTGGTCATCGCGGTGACCTACCTGTTCAGCGCGATCGCCGTGGTGCTCCTGCCGTGGCTCAAGCCGGAGCTGTGGCGGGCCTCGCCGGCCAGCCGGATCAAGGTGCTGGGCGTGCCGATCGTCCCGGTGGCCGGGGTCATCACGATCGGGCTGCTCGTCTTCAACCTGTATGAGTGGCTGAGCAACGACCTGTACTTCGTGAACAGCCACGACTCGCTGATCTTCATGGGCGCGATGTACGTGCTGGCCATCGTGGTCTACGTGATCGCGCGGGTGGTGCGCAACCGGCAAGGCATCGACCTGGGCCTGATCAACAAGGAGATCCCGGTCGAATAGCAGAGTCGAATAGCGGAGCCGAATAGCAGCGCCGAATAGCGGGAGCGGGCAGAACTGGGGCCGCCGGCCACTGGCCGGCGGCCCCAGCCGTGCCTGCGCTAGATGACCGCGCGGATCGCCTTGTCGAACTCGATGACGTGCGCCCGGGCGATCTGGGCCGCCTGCTCGGCGTCGCCGTCGGCCAGCGCCTGGAGCAGCTCACGGTGCTCCGCGACGTGCGCCGCCATGCCGGCCAGCCGGTCCAGGAACAGGCACCAGATCCGGGTAGCCAGGTTGCCGTAGCGGATCAGCGTGTCCTCGAGATACGGGTTGTGCGTCGCGGCGTAGATGGCGCGGTGGACCCGCATGTCCAGGGTCATCAGCTCGCCCGGCTGGCCGCCCAGTTCGGCCGCTGCCGCGGCCAGTTCGGACATCAGCGTCTGGAACACAGCCCGGTCGGCCGGGGTGGCGTGCCGGGCGGCGCTGGCCGCCGCGGCCGGCTCGATCACCGCGCGGACCTCGAAGATGTGCGTCAGGTCGGTCACGTTGATCTCGGTCGCGAACGTGCCGCGCCGCGGGTAGGCGATGACGAGCCGCTCGTGTTCCAGCCGCTTGAGCGCCTCCCGGACCGGGGTCCGGCCCAGCCCCAGGCGCAGGCACAGGTCTTCCTCGTTGATCGGTGCGCCGGGCCGGATAGCCAGCCTGACCAGCAGATCCTGGATCTGCCGGTAGGCCAGGCCGGCCAGCGAGCGGGGCTCGCCCGGGCCGCTGTCGGCCCGGTCCGGGTGTGGCCCCGGCGGCTTGACCATGGCATCCATGCGGCCTAGTCTACCAACTGATATATCAGTCGGATACCATGCCCGCACGAGCAGCGAGGATCAGCGATGAGTGACTTCCCGGCCCGGGCCAGCGCCGTCATCATCGGCGCCGGGATCGTCGGCAACAGCCTGGTCTGTCACCTGGCCCGGCTCGGCTGGCGGGATCTGGTGCTGGTGGACAAGGGCCCGATGCCGAACCCGGGCGGGTCCACCGGACACGCTTCCAACTTCATCTTCCCGATCGAGTACTCGAAGATGATGATGGAGCTGACCCGGGACAGCACCGAGCAGTACCAGGCCCTCGGCGTGTTCACGCAGAGCGGCGGCATCGAGGTGGCCCGGACCGAAGCCCGGATGGCCGAGCTGCGCCGCCGCTGCTCCGCGGCCAAGGCGTGGGGCATCCCGGCCCAGGTCATCTCGCCCGCCGAGGTCCGCAAGCTGGTGCCCTACCTGGACGAATCGGTGATCCTGGGCGGCGGGTACTTCCCGACCGTGGGCGTGGTCGACTCACTGCGGGCCGGCACGCTGATGCGCGAGGAGGCCCAGCAGTCCGGCGCGCTGCAGGTGCTGGCCGGGGCCGAGGTGCTCGGCATCGACACGGGCGGCCTAGACCCGGGCGGCCTAGACCCGGGCGGCACCGACGAGCGCGGCCGGCCGCGGATCACCGCGGTGCGGACCAGCGCTGGGGACATCGAGACCGGCGTCTGCGTGATCTGCTGCGGGGTATGGAGCCCACGGCTGGCCCGGATGGCCGGCGCCCGGATCCCGCTCACCCCGATCGTGCACCAGATGATCAGCGTCGGCCCGATCCCGCTGTTCGCCGGCACACCAGGGGAGATCTCCTACCCGATCGTCCGCGATGTGGACACCAATATGTACGAGCGGCAGCACGGCGGCGACATGGAAGTCGGCTCCTACGCGCACCGGCCGATCATCGTCGGCCCCGACGAGATCCCGTCCATCGAGGAATCGGCGCTGTCACCGACCGAGCTGCCGTTCACCCAGGACGACTTCGATCCGCAACTGGCCGAGGCGCTGGAGCTGATGCCCGAGCTGCTCGGCGACGAGAAGGCCGGCATCCGGTACGCGATCAACGGGCTGATCTCGATGACCCCGGACGGCCACCCGGTGCTGGGCGAGACGCCCGAGGTGGCCGGGCTGTGGTCGGCCGCGGCCAGCTGGATCAAGGAAGGGCCTGGGGTTGGCCGTGCGGTGGCCGAGTGGATGTCCGGCCAGGTGCCCACGGTGGACATCGACGAGGCCAACATCGCCCGGTTCTACCCGGCCCAGCGGACCACCGAGCATGTCCGGGCCCGGGCCCGCGAGGGCTTCAACAAGATGTACGGCGTCGTGCACCCGGCCGAGCAGTGGGAGTCCGGCCGCCCGTCCCGGGTCAGCCCGGTCTATGAGCGCGAACGTGACCTGGGCGCGGTCTTCTTCGAGACCGCCGGGTGGGAGCGGCCGCACTGGTACGCGTCGAACGAGGAGCTGCTGGAGCGGTACGCCGGGCAGCTGATGCCGCGGGACGCGGAGTGGGACGCCCGCTGGTGGTCGCCCATCATCAACGCCGAGCACTTGGCCATGCGGGAATCCTGCGGGCTGGTCGACCTGTCCGCGTTCGCCATCTTCGACGTGACCGGCCCGGCCGCGCTGGACGTGGTCCAGTCGCTGGCCGTGGCCCAGCTCGACGTGCAGCCGGGCCGGGTCGTCTACACCTCGCTGCTGGAGGAGCGGGGCGGGTTCAAGGCCGACCTGACCATCATGCGGCTCGGCGCGCAGCGGTTCCGGGTGGTGACCGGCGGCGCCACCGGCATGTCCGACCTCAAGTGGTTCGCCGACCACCTGCCCGCGGCGGGCACGGCCGCGCTGGCCGACCTCACCTCGGCCCAGGCCACGCTGGGGCTGTGGGGGCCGCGGGCCCGCGAGGTGCTGCAGTCGGTGTCCACGGCCGACCTGAGCCACCCCGGGTTCCCGTTCGGCACCTGCCGGGAGATCGAGGTGGGCGCCCTCACCGTGCTCGCGTCCCGGATCTCCTACGTGGGCGAGCTCGGGTGGGAACTGCACGTGCCGATGGAGCAGGGCGGCCGGCTGTGGGACGCGCTGTGGGACGCGGGCACGCCACACGGCCTGGTCCCGGTCGGCATCGGCGTGTACGGCACCACCGGGCGGCTGGAAAAGGGCTACCGGGCCATGGGCAGCGAGCTGACCGCCGACTACACCCTGGTCGAGGCCGGGATGACCCGGCCTCGGGTCAAGGCGCAGGAGTTCATCGGCAAGGTTGCCTATCTGGCCCAGCGGGCCGAGCCGCCCGCCGCCGTACTGTGCACGCTCACCGTGGACGACCACCACGCGGCCGGTCCCAGCGAGCAGGGCGGCGGGGCGGACCGGTACATGCTGGGTGGCGAGCCGGTGCTGTCCGCGGCCGGGGAGCGGCTGGTGGACGCGAAGGGGCGGCCGTCGTATGTGACCAGCGCTGGATCCGGACCGTCGGTGGGCAAACATCTGCTGCTGGCCTACCTGCCGCCGGCCCAGGCCGTGGCCGGAACCCGGCTCCAGGTCGAGTGCTTCGGCGATCCCTACCCGGTGACCGTGGCGATGGCCGGCAGTACGCCGCTGTTCGACCCGGACAACAGCCGGATCCGGAGCTGACCGGGATGGAGATCGGAGTCTGCGTCAAGCGGGTGCCCCAGGTGGGCGGCCGGATCGTGATCACCCCGGACGGGCAGGACGTGGACACCCGGATGTCCGGGTTCGCGATGAGCCCACACGAGGAGTGCGCGGTCGAGGAGGCGGTGCGGATCACCGAGCGGCTCGGCGGCAGCGTGTCGGTGCTCACCCTGGGCCCGCCGGAAGCGGCCGAGCAGCTCCGTGACGCGCTCGCCCTGGGCGCGCACCGGGCCGTGCTGCTGGACTCAGTTGGCCAGGAGGGGGGCGGCCAGGAGTGGGGCCCGATCAGCACTGCGGCCGCCATCACCGCCGAGGCCCGGCGGCATGCCGCGGACGGCCCCGGCTATGACCTGCTGCTAATGGGCAACGAAGCGGCCGACACCGGCGACTACCAGGTCGGCGTGCGGGTCGCGCACCGGCTCGGCTGGCCGTGCTTGACCGGGATCAAGCACCTGGAGATCACCGCCGGCCGGGCCCGGGCGGGCCGGGAGTACCAGGGCAGCCAGGAGACGTTCGAGGTTCCGCTGCCCGCGGTGATCACCGTGAAGGAAGGCATCAACCTGCCCCGGTACCCGTCGCTGCCGGGCCGGCTGCGGGCCAAGCGGGCCGTCATCGACCAGTACCAGCCGGAGTGGCAGCCCGAGGGCCTGCGCAAGGAACTGCTCCGGGTGCCGCAGACAGCGCAGCACCAGGCCACCGTGCTCGGCACCGGCCCCGGCGCAGTGCCCGCCCTGGTCCGCGTGCTGGAGGAACTGGGGTTGCTGAAATGACCGTGCTGTGCCTCGTCGAGCAGGACGCCGCTGGGCCGACCGACGCGTCGCTGCGCGCGCTGACGTTCGCGCGCTCGCTGGCCGGCCCGGGCGGGCGGTTGTGCGCGGTGCTGTTCGGCCCGGCCGGCCAGGTGCCGGCCGGCCCGCTGGGCAGCTACGGCGTCACCGAGGTGTACGTCATCGAGCCGGCCGCGCTGGACGGGTACGCGCCGCAGGCCTGGGCCCGCACCCTGGAAGGGCTGGCCAGTGTGACCGTGGCCAGCGCTGTCCTGGCAGCGGGCACCGAACGCGGCCACGAGGTGCTTGCCCACCTGGGCGCGCTGACCGGCCAGCCGATGGCGGCCAACTGCATCTCGGCCGAGGCCGCGGCCGGCGGCCCGCTGACCGTCGCGCGGCAGCGCTGGGCCGGGCTGCTGATCGAGGACGCTGTGCTGGACGGCTCGCCCGCGCTGCTCACCGTGGCCACCGACGCAGTCCAGCCGGTGCCCGCGGAGAGCGCGGCCGAGCCTGAGGTGCAGGGGCACGAGCCGGACCTGGCCCCGGCCGACCTGCTGGTCCGGGCCGAGGTCTCGGCGGCGGCCGGCGGCGGGGCGTCGCTGGCCACCGCGCGGGTGGTGGTGGGCGGCGGCCGCGGCGTCGGTGGCCCGGACGGCTTCGCCCCGCTGGAGGAACTGGCCGGCTTGCTCGGCGGCGTGGTCGGCGTGTCCCGGGTGGTGACCAGTGAGGGGTGGCGGCCGCACACCCAGCAGGTCGGCCAGACCGGTACCAAGATCACCCCGGAGCTGTACCTGGCCTGCGGGATCAGCGGGGCCATCCAGCACATGGCGGGCTGTGCCAGCGCCAAGCACATCGTGGCGGTCAACACCGACCCGGGTGCGCCGATCCTGTCCCGGGCCGACTACGCGGTCATCGGCGACCTCAAGGACGTGATCCCAGCCCTCATCACCGCGATCAAGGAAAGAGGTCGGTAGGTCCGGGAGTCCTTGGCGCCTCAACCGAGGATCGCGCCGACGAAGCGGGGCCCGCCGCAAGCGGGTGCTCGCCGAGGAGGCGTTCGGCGCGGAGCGGCGATCGGGGAGTTTGCGGGGTCGTCCCCCGATCAATACAGCGCTCGGCGCGGAGCGGCGATCGGGGGGTTCGCGGGGTCGTCCCCCGATCAATACAGCGCTCGGCGCGGAGCGGCGATCGGGGAGTTTGCGGGTCGTCCCCCGATCAATACAGCGCTCGGCGCGGAGCGGCGATCGGGGGTCCAGAGGGCCCCCCGGACTGGCTAGGTCCGGTTGGCCGCGTCGAGGTTCTCGCGCACGGCCTGGGTCAGCGGGTGATCCGCACCCAGCGCCTGCTCGCAGTCGGCCAGCGTCCGCTCGAACACGTTGACCGCCTCGGTCAGCCGCAGCGCGGCGTGGTAAGCCGAGCCCAGGTTGGCCCGCGACGTCAGGGTGGCCTGGTGGGTGGGGCCGAGCACCCGCTCACAGTCGAGCAGGGTCTGCTCGTAGAGCGGCAGCGCGTCCTTGAGCCGCCCGGCCGAATGGTAGGCGTTGGCCAAGTTGCCCCGCGCGGTCAGCGTGTCCACGTCCTCGGCGCCCTGGGCCATCTCCCGGTCGGCCAGGGTCCGCTCATACACCGGCAGCGCGTCCTTCAGCCGCCGGGCAGCCAGGTAGGCGTTGGCCAGGTTGCCCCGGGCGGTCAGCGTGTCCGGGTGGTACGTGCCGAGCACCCGCTCCCGGTCCGCGACCACCCGCTCGTAGTACGGGATCGCGTGCTTCATCCGGCCCGCGGTCCGGTACGCATAGGCCAGGTCGGCGCGGGCGCCGATGGTGTCCGGGTGATCCGGGCCCTGCGCCTTCTCCCGCTCGGCCAGGGTGCGCTCGAACGCCGGGACGGCCTGCTTGAGCTCGCCTGCGGTCTGGTAAGCGTGTGCCAGCCCGGCCCGGGCGTTGAGCGTGTCCGGGTGCGCCGCGCCCAGCGCCCGGTCCAGGTCGGCCAGGGTCTGCTCGTAGACCGGCAGCGCCTGGCCCGGCCGGCCCGCGGCCAGGTAGGCGGCGGCCAGGTCGCCGCGCGCGGCCAGCGTCTCCGGGTGCCGGGCGCCGAGCACCCACTCCCGGTCCGCCACCACCCGCTCGTATATCGGCAGCGCCTCGCCGTGCCGGCCCGCCGCCGCGTAGACCCGGCCCAGGTGAGCGTAGGAGGCCAGGGTGTCCGGGTGGTCGTTGCCGAGCACCCGCTGCCGCTCGGCCAGCGTGTGCTCATACACCTCGATGGCGTCACCGGACCGGTCCGCGGCCTCGTACGCGCCGGCCAGCCCGTCACGGCAGCGCAGCGTCTGGACGTGCGCCGGGCCGAGCACCCGGGCCGCGGTATCCAGCATCGACATCCAGTACGCGGCGGCCGGGCCGCTGATCCGCCCGCTGGACAGGCTCTCCCCGGCGCGCAGCAGCACCGGGTGGGCCTCCGGGGTCCACAGCAGGTCCCCGGTGCAGTCCCGCAGCCGGGTCGTGCAGTCGCGCAGTGCCTGGGCCAGCCGGGGCGGCACATCCGGGCCGGGCCACGCCTGGTACAGCGCGTCGGCCGCCGACCGCGCGGCCCGCTCGAACTCGGGCGCCGGGATGACGTTCCTGGTCAGCGCCTGGATCAGTGGGTGCACCTGGACGGTGCGGGTGGAACTGGCCGGGTTGATGGTGACCAGGCCGGCCCGGGCCAGGTTGTGCACGGCTTCCCGCGCCTGGGCCGGATCGCCGGGCATGGCCGGGTGCCCGGTCATGTACCCGCACGCCGCCTGGCTGGTGAATACCACCCCCGGGATGCCGGCCGGATCGAGCAGCGCGGCCAGCGCCAGCATCGGCCGGGCGAATCCGGCGGGCGCGATCTGGTCGGCCAGGTCCATGGCCAGCGACCAGGTCACGTCGACGACGCCGGGCTCGGCGTCGGTGACCGGCGGCCCGAGCCGCCGCCGCCGGTCGTGGAACCAGCCCCGGTAATCGCGGCAGCTGGCCCCGGTGCAGATCATCGCGGCGGTCGCGTGGGTGAGCGCGAGCGGCTGCCGGTCCAGGTCGGTGGCCAGGTCGAGTGCTTCGGTGCGCTGGCCCGGGTCGGTACTGAGCCGGGCGGTCAGGTAGGCCAGCGCCTCCCGCATGGTGAACGAGCCGACCGGCACGATCCGCCGGTTCGGCTCGTCCAGCGAGTCCTCCTGGCGGGCGGTGAGCACCACCCGGCCGTCGGGTCCGAACGGCCAGAGCCCGTCCAGGTCAGCCGGGTTGGCCAGGTCGTCGAGCACCACCACCCAGCGCCGGTCAGTGCGGGACAGCCAGGTCAGGAAGCGCTGCGCGCTGGCCAGCAGGTCGTCATCCGGGTCGGCCGCGCCCAGGTCGGCCAGTGCGCTCACGTACCCGGTCAGGATGGCGTCCCGGCTGGCCGCGCCCACCCATACCAGCAGGTCCACCGAGCGGTTGTCCCACAGCCCGTGGGCCAGGGCCGCGGCCAGCTGGGTCTTGCCGCTGGCGCCGTGCTCGGGGAACCGGGGCGAGCCCGGCTGGCCGGCCGGGGTCAGGATGAGCGTGTCACCCGGGGCCAGCTTCCCGACCAGGCCCAGCCCGGTCTCCGGGCGCGGACTGCTCGCATCGGCCAGCGGCGGGACTGGGCCGCAGCGCAGCGGCCACTCGGTTAGCAGGCCGGGCACGAAACCGCTCCGGATCCAGCTGGCCGGGGTGCTGCCGAGGGCACGGTCACGGATGTCTCCTGTCGCAGATCAGATGCTTCGAAGATCCGTAGTACTGCACGTACGTAATAGGCACGACAACTCCGCCACAGAGTTGCAGTGCACAGCCTATGACGGTGCGACCGAAATTGGGTGCCGTTCGCTTAGTACAGTAAGTCTTGTCATGGCCGGCGCTGCGTAATTGGCGCCGCTAAATGGCGCTCGGGCAGGTCATATCGCCACGTCCCCGCGGCCCGGGCCGGTCAGCCGCCCGAGCAGCGCGCGCCGCCACTGCTCAGTCTGTTTGACCTGGTTAAAGGTGAACAAGTGCAGCCCGGCCACGGCCGAGGTGGGGTCCATAAGGGCCGTCCCGGTCCGGTCCAGCAGCCGTTCCGGACGGTAACCGCCGGGGGTGCCGAGGCGGAGAAACCACTCAGTATGCCCGGCCAGGAACCGGGCCGACTCGGCCACGCCCGCCTTGGCCGCCATGCGCAGCAGTTTCGCGCGCTCCACCGGCCCGGCCAGCCCCACGTACAACGGCAGCGTCACGCCGCGGGCCCGGATCCGGCTGATCCACTTGCGCAGCACGGCGGGGTCGAAGCACAGGTTGCTCACGATGTAGGAGGAGTGCTGCCGCTTGTCCCACATGGCCTGCACGGTGATGTCGTCGCCGATGTGCGGGTGCGACTCCGGGTACCCGGTGATGCCAACCCGGGTGAACGGGCGGCCCAGCTCGGTCAGCCGGGTGAGCAGGGACAGCGCGCTGTCAAACGGGCCGGCCGGGGGATCGGCGTCGCCGGCCGGGACGAAGATGTCGTCCACCCCGATCGCGGTCAGCCGGGCCACGATCTCGGCGAGATGGGCGTCATCGCGCACCAGCCGGGCCGAGACGTGCGGCACCACCTGGTAGCCGTGGCCAGCCAGCCGCTCGGTCAGGTCGAGCGTGGCGTCCAGCCCCTTGACCGGCGACGCGGTGACGGTGACCGTCAGGCCGCGCGGCACCCACTCGGTCACCTGATCCTCGACCGACGCGGCCGGGAACACCTCGAACCGCGGCTGCGCCAGCAGCGGCGCCACGCTCGCTAGCCCGCGCACCGCTGCGCCCCTTCCGCCGCGCCCGGTCCCGCCGCGCCCGGTCCCGCCGTGCCCGGTCCCGCCGTGCCCGGTCCCGCCGCGCCCCGTCGGGCCGCCCCCCATCTGACCGCGCCGCACCGGCACTTTTCACGAGTTTCGTGCGGACAATTCATAACAAATCGCCCTCCAGCTGCACCGGACGCGTGAAAGGAAGCGGTTCGCCATGATCAAGAGGCGATGAGCCGTGATCGGTGTGACTAGTGGGGCCGGTGTGCTGGACCGCCGTGAACAGGTCGTCGAGCAGGTGCTCCAGTTCTCGTTCTAGGCGGGTTGTGCCGGTGTCGACCACGGTTAGCGGTAGGCCGAACATCGTGGCGACCGCGTTGGCCTCGGCTTCCAGCGCCGGTTCGCGGTGCTGGGCCAGCCAGACCACCCGGCGGTAGTGCCCGAAGTAGTCCGGCCACAGTTCCGGGTACCGATCCAGGCCCAGCTCGGTCAGCACCGACCGGCGGAACGAACGGACCAGGAAGTCGGTGAGCAGGTACGTGCCCGGCTCATCGGCAAACAGCTCCGCCACCTTGGCCGAGTCAGCCAGCAGGTCGTAACAGTGCAGCCCGGGCAGCCGCCGCAGGCCAAGCCGGGCACACAGTTCATCCAGCGCGCCATACGTGCCGCAGTCCGCGTACCCCACCGCGACCGGCAGGCCGCGGTCCAGCGCCGCCATGGCCAGCCGCTCGACTTGCGGCACGATCTGGGTGGGCCGGTTGTGCAGCAAGGACGGCAGGCTGTGCAGCTCGACCGGCCAGCGACGGCGCCTTATGACGTCGCGAATCGGCCCGCTCAGCGCGCCGCACGCGATGACCGCCGCCGACGGCAGTATCCGGCATATGTAGGCCGCGTCGGGGCTGGGCTCCGCTGGCACCGGCTCCGGCTCCGGCTCAATTCTACATATGTCGGCTGAGCGCGGGGCGCGCGTCAGTGACCGGGTGACGGGCGCACCACGGTGGGCCGGGGCGCCGGCGGTCGGCGTGGGGCGGGTGCCCGGTGCGCCACGGTGGGCCGGGGCGCCGGTTGGCGGCGCGGGGCGGGCACTGGCGTTAAGAAGGAAAGGCGAGTTGGGCGACGAAGCGGTCGTTGAAATCGGCGCGGTCGGAGAGCTCGACATATTTCACCTCCTCCAGGAGGGCCAGGCCGCCGGCCCGCTCGCGCACGCTGAGCAGGGCCATTTTGGCGCCCTCGCCAGCCACGTTGCCCGCGCTGACCACGCGCAGCACGCCGACCCCGGGCACCAGCCCGAGCCGGATCGCGTTGGCCGGGGACAGGTAGCTGCCGAACGAGCCGGCCAGCAGCACCTGCTGGACGTCGGTGGGCTGCAGGCCGGCCTCCTCGAGCAGGATGTGCCAGCCGGTGGCGATGGCCGCCTTGGCGAACTGCAGCTCGCGGACGTCCCGCTGGGACAGATAGACCGAGCGGGACACGTCCCCGGGCTCGCCCAGCCAGTGCAGCACGAACACGCGTTCCGCGCCCAGCGTGGTCAGCAGGCCGGCCAGGCCGGGGGCCAGCTCAGCGGCCTGTTCCTCCGGGACCAGGCGGCCGGAGGAGTCGAGCAGGCCCAGCCGGACCAGGCCAGTCACCGCATCCACCAGGCCGGAGCCGCACAGGCCGGCTCGGCGTCCCCGATGACCTTGAGGTCCAGCGCCTCCGGGGTCATCGTGACCACCTCGATAGCGCCGTCCGCGGCGCGCATCCCGCACCGGATGGCCGCGCCCTCGAACGCGGGGCCGGCCGGGGCGGCCGTGGCCAGCAGCCAGTCCCGGTTGCCCAGCACGATCTCGCAGTTGGTGCCGATGTCGATGAACAGCCGGGTGCGCTGATCCCGGTCCATGCCCGAGGCCAGCAGCCCGGCCGTGATGTCACCGCCGACGTACGCCCCGAACGGGGGAAACACCACCGCGCGGGCCCGCGGGTGCGCGGCCACCCCGAGGTCGGCCGCGAGCACCTCGGGCAGCAGCCGGGCGGCCAGGATGAACGGGGCCACGCCCAGCGGCTCCGGGTCGATGCCCAGCGCGATGTGCGTCATGGTGGCGTTGCCGGCCAGCGCGATCTCGTACACCTCGACCGGGTCCACGCCGGCCTCCGCGCACACCTCGGCGGCCAGTTCGCCCATGGTCTGGTGGGCCAGTTCGGTCAGCCGGCCGAGTGTGGCCGGGTCGAGCATGGTCGCGCTGATCCTGGTAATCACGTCGGCACCGAACGGCTGCTGCGCGTTCAGCGCCGAGGCGACCGCGGCCGGCGTGCCGGTGGCCAGGTCGAGCAGGGTGGCCACCACGGTGGTGGTGCCCAGGTCGAAGGCGATGCCGAAGATCCGCCCGCTGGTGTCCCCGGGCTGTACGTCGATCAGCACGTCGTCCACGATGACCGCGGTCACCTTGTAGTCCGCCTGCCGTAGCGCCGGGCCGATGGCGCGCAGCGCGTGCAGATCGGCCCGCAGCTCCAGGTCATCCACCGCGGCCAGCAGCCGTTCCAGGTCGCTGCGCTGGTCGGCCAGGCTGGGCTCGCTCAGTTCCAGGTAGCGCTTCTGCACCGCGGGCCGCAGGATGACCTGGCGGCCCACCCCGACGGTGGCCGCCTTGGGCCGGGTGACCAGCGGCGGCACGTGGATCGTGGTGTCGCCGGCCGCCTCGGCGCGGCAAGCCAGCCGCCAGCCGCCGCGCAGCTCGTCCGGGCTGAACGCCCGCTCGTCCAGGGCGGTCGGCGGTGCGGCGCCATCCAGCACCCGGACCTTGCACTTCTTGCACGTGCCGTGGCCGCCGCAGGTGGAGTCGATGGCGATGCCGTTCCAGCTGGCCGCGTCGAACAGGGTGACCCCGGCGGGCACCCGGACCTTGCGCCCGCTCGGCTCATACAGCAGGTTGACCCGGACCGGGCCGGCCGCCAGGCCGTCCGCGTGCTGGGTGGCCGGCAAGGTCATGTCTGCGCCTGCGCGGCCGCGGCCTGCTGCGCCCGGTGCGTCGCGATCCAGGCCGCACCCCACTCGTCCCGGTTCATCAGCAGGTCGGCGGCCTGCACCGCGCGGACGATCTGCGGCGACCGGGCGTCCAGGATGGCGCTGGTCAGCCCGCTGTGGATGGCCATCGGCAGGAAGGCCGCGCCGAGCGTGTGCCGGTCCGGCATGCCGAACGACACGTTGGACGCGCCCAGCGTGGTGTTCACCCCGAACTCCTCGCGGAGCAGCGCGATCGTCTCCATCGTCTTGACCACCACCGAGGTGTCCGCGCCGACCGGCATGGCCAGTGGGTCGATGACGATGTCCTCGATGGGGATGCCGAACCGGCCGGTCGCGGTTTCGATGATCTTGCGGGCCAGCTCGGCCCGGCGGGCCGGCTCGTCCGGGATCTCCTCCTCGTCGTTGGGCAGCGCGATGACCGCCGCGCCGTACTTCTTGACCAGCGGCAGGATCGCGTCCAGCCGCTCGTCCTCGGCGGTCACCGAGTTGACCAGCGCCTTGCCCTGATAAGTGGCCAGCCCGGCGTCCAGCACTTCGATGATCGAGGAGTCGATGCACAGCGGCAGGTCGGTCAGCCCCTGGATCAGCTTGACCGCCGCCACCATCAGCTCTTTCTCGTCGGCCAGCGGCGCGCCCATGTTCACGTCAAGGACCATGGCCCCGCCGGCCAGCTGCTGGGCCACGTCGATCTCGATCCGGGACAGGTCGCCGCGGCGCAGCTGCTCCTGGAAGATCTTCCGGCCGGTGGGGTTGATCCGCTCGCCGATGATGCAGAACGGCTGCTCGGGGCTGATCGTGACCGTCTTGCTGGCCGACCTGAGCACTGTCTCCATCGCAGTCCTCTCTGTTAGCCCGGGAGGAACCCCCGGAGCCCACCGGTCACATTCATTAAGCAGAGACCGTCGCGCGGCGCTGCTGCAGCAGCTCCTTGGCCCGGACCACGGCGGCCGACGCGTCGGCCGCGTACCCGTCCGCGCCGACCACGTCGGCGTACTCCTGGGTGACCGGGGCGCCGCCGACCATCACGATCACCTGGTCACGCAGCCCAGCCTTCTGCAGCGCGTTGATGTTGGCCTTGAACATCGGCATGGTCGTGGTCAGGAACGCGGAGAATCCGACGATGTCCGGTTTGTGCTCTTGGATCGCCGCGATGAACTTCTCCGGCGCGACCTGCACGCCGAGGTCGATGACCTGGAACCCGGCGCCTTCGAACATGATGTTGACCAGGTTCTTCCCGATGTCGTGCACGTCGCCTTTGACCGTGCCCATCACGATCGTGCCGATTGACGCGGCGCCGGTCTCGGCCAGCAGCGGGCGGAGGATCTCCAGCGCGCCCGCCATCGCCTTGCCCGCGATCAGCATCTCGGGCACGAAGAAGTCGCCGCGCTCGAACCGGGCACCGACTTCTTCCAGCGACGGGATCAGCGCCTCGTAGAGCAGGGTCTCCGGGCCCAGGCCCATGTCCAGGCCCTGATGGGTCAGGCTGAGTACCTCGGGCCCGTTGCCGACCAGGGTGAAGTCATACAGCTGGCGAAGCAGCTCTTCCTGGGTCACGCGGCACCTTCCTTCGTCGTGCTGACCTTCGTCGTGCTGGCGGTCTCCGTGGAGCGGTGACCGAGGGCGGCGGACAGGCCTGCTGCTTCGGTCACGCAGGCGTTGGCCACCCCGGGGAGCCGGGCCGGGGTGAGGCGGCTGGCCGGGGCGGACACCGACAGTGCGGCCACCACGACCGCGCCGTCCCGGAACACCGGGGCGGCCACCGCGACCAGGCCGGGCTCCAGTTCCTCGTCGGTGACCGCGTAGCCGCGGCGGCGCACGTCGAGCAGGTCGTCGTCCAGCGCGGCGCGGTTCGTAATGGTCCGGATGGTGCGGGATTCCAGCCGGCCGTCCGGCAGTTCGGCGGCACCGTACGCGAGCAGCACCTTGCCCAGCGCCGCGCAGTGCAGAGGCACCGGCCGGCCCAGCCAGTTGGTCCCGCCGATCAGGTACCGGCTGTCCACCTGGGCGATCTGCTCGACCATGCCATCCCGGGCCACGCCCAGGTTGACCGTCTCGCCGGTCAGCTCGCCGAGCCGGTCCAGGAACGGCCGGGCCACCTCGGTCAGCCCAGCCTCGGCCCCGCCGCGCCAGGCGTACCGGACGAACACCTCGCCGGGAGAGAACCGGCCGTCCGCGGTGCGGCGGACCAGGCCGCCCCGTTCCAGCGCGTCGAGCAGCCGGGACGTGGTGCTCTTGGCCAGCCCGGTGGCCGCGGCCAGCTCGGTGAACGTCACCGAATCGGCTGCGTGCACCACCTCGGTGACCAGCCGCGCCGCCCGGTCCACCGCCTGGGTTCCGGTGGGGGTTGCCGTCGTTCCGGTGGGGGTTGCTGTCATGCCGGTGCCTGTTCTGCTCACGCCCATGAGTTCCATGTTACGGAACTCTGTTCTACGATGTGATGCTACGTACCGGGCCGGCAGAGGGTCAAGATTGGGGTGCCGATGTTCCACAACGCGATGCCGCGCTACGAGATCCTGTCCGCCGACGCGATCAGCGTGCTGGACCGGGGCTGGCGGCGGATCGTCTCGGAGATCGGCGTCCAGTTCGCCAAGCCGGAGGCGGTAGAGCTGTTCCGCCAGGCGGGCCAGAAGGTGGACGGTGAGGTGGTCTTCCTCGACCCGGAGTTCGTCCTGGAACAGGTGGCCAAGGCGCCCCGCGAGTTCGGCCTGCAGGCCAGGAACCCGGCCAACAACGTGCACATCGGCGGGGACAGCATGGTGTTCGGCGCGGTGTACGGCTCGCCGTTCGTCCGCGAGGGCGACGTCCGGCGGGACGCTACCCTGGACGACTTCCGCAAGCTGTGCATGCTGTCCCAGTCGTTCCCCGAGCTGGATTCGGCCGGCGGGGTGATCTGCGAGCCGAACGACGCGCCGCTCGACTCACGGCACCTGGACATGATCTACGCGCTGCAGACCGTGACCGACAAGATCTACATGGGCAACGTGGTGTCCGGGCCGAACGCGGCCGACACGATCCGGATGACCGAGATCCTCTTCGGTGGCGGGCAGGGCGCCGCCGCGGGACGGGCGTCGATCGAGCGGCTGCCGGCCACCGTCTCGCTGATCAACTGCAACTCGCCGCTGCGCTGGGACGACCGGATGCTGGACGCGCAGTTCGAGTACTGCGCGGCCAGCCAGCCCGTGGTGCTGACCCCGTTCCTGCTGATGGGCGCGATGTCGCCAGTGGCCATCCCGGCCGCGCTGGTGCAGCAGCTGGCCGAGGCGCTGTCCGGCATCGCGCTGGCCCAGCTGATCCGGCCCGGCTGCCCGGTCAT
This sequence comes from uncultured Actinomycetes bacterium, assembly GCA_963834705.1. GTDB lineage: Bacteria > Actinomycetota > Actinomycetes > Streptosporangiales > Streptosporangiaceae > RYN-230. The sequence continues at coordinate 90,323 of CAWICV010000004.1, read as the reverse complement.
CTTCGGCTCGTTCCTGTCCAACATCGACATGCAGTCCGGCTCGCCCAGCTTCGGCACCCCGGAATCGGCCATCGGGCTGCTCTGCACCGGCCAGCTGGCCCGGCACTTCGGGCTGCCGTTCCGCACCGGCGGTGGGCTGAACTCCAGCCAGACCGCGGACGCGCAGGCCGCCTACGAGGCGCTGATGACGCTGCTGCCCACGTTCCTGGCCGGCACCAACTTCGTCATGCACGCGGCCGGCTGGCTGGAGGGCGGCCTGGTCAGCTGCTACGAGAAGTTCATCATCGACATCGAACTGCTGCGCATGCTGCGGGTCGAGTTCACCCCGCTGGAGATCGACGAGGCGTCGCTGGCGTTCGGCGCGCACGAGGAGGTCGGACACGGCGGCCACTTCCTCGGTGCCGCGCATACCATGGAGCGGTTCCGGGAGTGCTTCTACCGGCCGCTGCTGTCCTCCACCGCCAATTACGAGCGCTGGCTCAAGCTGGGCGGCAAGGACACCACCGCGCGGGCCAGCGAGATCTGCGCCAAGACGCTGGCCGAGTACCAGCCGCCGCCGCTGGACGACGCCATCCGGGCCGAGCTGGAAGAGTTCGTCACCCGCCGCCGCGCCGAGCTGGGCGACTAGCCGGTTCCCGTTCGTGATCATGGGCTTGGTTGGGTTCTAGTAGGATTGTCGCTAGCGATCCTTGGTCGCTAGCTTCTGGACGTTTGTGTCAAGTTTTTACGCCGCCTCGCTGATCCGGGCATGGGTGATGTAGCTGGCCACGTGGTGGTTGATGGTGCGTAGGGCGGCGCGGAGTTCGGGGGGCGCCTGGGGCTGGTCGGCGGCCAGGAGTGGGCGGAGCAGGCGGTTGTGCAGCTTGGTGTAGAAGACGGCGACTTTGATTCCGTGTGGGGTCAGGACGTAGCGGTTGGTGTGCTCGATGCGGCGGATCAGCCCGGTGAGGCGGAGCCGGCGTAGGTCGTAGGTCATCTGGCCGGGGGTGTAGGGGGCGTGCAGCAGTCCGGTCATCAAGGCGCGCAGGCTCTTGTTGGTGATGCCGGTCGCGGCGGGCAGGGTGGCGCACAGGGCGCCGGCCAGGGCCATGACCCGAGGATCGCCGAAGCGTAGCGCCGGGGTCCTCCGCCCGTCCGCGTCAGCGGAGGGGTGCGCGATCCGCTCAAAGGCTGGGCTCGCGAGGACGGTGCCCTGGCCGGCACGTTCAGCTTCCAGTATGCGGTGGTTGGCGGCGCGGGCTTTGGACTGGAGGGCTTCAAGGTGGGGCAGACGGGCATAGCATCCCAGGTCGCGGGGTCGTTGATGACGGTCTCGATCCGCATCGCCCGGCCGTCTTTGAGGTATTGCTTGATCCGGGAGTGCTTGCAGAACAGGCTGAGGACCACCTGGCCGGTACCGGGCCCGATGGCGGGGCGGTCCGATGACGGTGCGGAACACGCCGGGGGTGTCGCGGCGGATGGGGCGGCCGAAGATTATCCCGACGCTGGCGGGGCGGCCGATGCCGGGGTTGTCGGCGATCAGCGCCTCGAAGAACGCGCGGGCCCGGCGGGGTGCGTCGAAGACCAGGGTGCGGGACACCTCGACCTGGCGCATGGAAATCTCCCACCAGTACCCGGCCCGCTGGTCAGCGCGGCCGAAGGGCAGCGGGAGGCGGTGCAGCCACCGCTGGGCGGGCACTTCGATGGTGCCGGGCTGCAGCCGGTCGCAGATCTCCTGCAGTGCGGCCGGGTCCTGGCCGGACGCGAAGCCGTTGGACAGCTCGGTGAACGCGATGCCGGCCCGGGCCGCCTGCCGCTTGGCCCACTCGTGCCCGTTGATCCAGATCTTGGCCGGGTACGGAAAGTATGAGCCGACCTTGATGAACGCCGGGCCGAAATCGGCGTCCCACACGTAAAAGTAGTAGCAGGTCACCCGCCGGTCAGCCTTGGTGAAGGTGAACTGCGGCGCCGCCGTGCTGGTCTCCCGCCGGCAGGCCGTCCAGACCCGCTGGAACTCCTGCGCCACCCCGATCGCCGCCACCCGCGAGCGGCCATCTGCCGCCGCCCGCTTTAAGTACCGGGCCATTACACCGGCCTTGCGATCACCCTTAGCGAACTTGACCCACGCGATGCCGTTGGCCTCGGCGAAGGAGGCCACCGAGCGGCGGAACCGCTGGCTGATCTTCTCCAGCAGCGCCGGCGAGGGGATCGGCATGCCCAGGTGCCGGGTCATGAACGCGACCACCTGCCCGCTCGTGTGCAGGATCGGCACATACGCCTTCAGATAGACCCGGTCCAGGCACTCGATGTCCAGTGCCACATGCCCGCTTATGACCTCATTCACCGTCACTACCCGTGCGCCCATGACACCCCTCCGCAACCACACCTATGCACCCAGGATGAACCAAGACGCAAACTCTGACCAGCAGCAACCCACGCAGCTAGACGGTCAGAGGCGGAGCCTCACTGGTACCACCCAAGGCCATGATCACGAAGGTGGGTCTGGGCCTGGGTCGGGCAGCGGAGCCCAGGCGAAGGCGAGCGCACAGCCGACCAGGCCCAGATCAGCCTGGTCCTGCAGGGCTCCCGCCGTGGCGGCCCCCGGGCCGCCGCGGCGGCTAGCATGTGGCCGTGACTGAGCCTGACTTCGAAGCCGAGCTGACCGGGGCGCAGGGCACTGGCCTGGCCACCGTGGCGGACGGCACCGTGCTGGATACCTGGTTCCCGGCGCCGCGGCTGATCCCGGCGCAGCCGGCTGACGGCACCACCCGGCTGCCCGCCGCGGAAGCCGAGGCCGCGCTGGGCCCGGACGCGGCCGCGCTGCTCGGGCCGGATGCCGATCGCGGCGTGGAGGTCATCGCGGTCCGCACGATGATCGGCCGGCTGTCCCAGCCGCCGGCCGACGCGCACGACGTCTACCTGCGGCTGCATCTGCTGTCCGGCCGCCTGATCGGCCCACGTGGCTGCAACCTGGACGGCGTCTTCGGCCTGCTGGCCAACGTGGCGTGGACCAACCACGGGCCGTGCCCGGTGCCGGATTTCGAGACCACCCGGCTGCGGCTGCGCCGCCGCGGCCCGGTCACCGTGTACGGGGTGGACAAGTTCCCCCGGATGGTGGACTACGTGCTGCCCACCGGGGTGCGCATCTCCGATGCGGACCGGGTCCGGCTCGGCGCGCACCTGGCCGAGGGCACCACGGTCATGCACGAGGGCTTCGTCAACTTCAACGCCGGCACCCTCGGCACGTCGATGGTGGAGGGCCGGATCTCGGCGGGCGTCGTGGTCGGCGACGGCTCGGACGTGGGCGGCGGGGCGGCCATCATGGGCACCCTGTCCGGCGGCGGCAAGGAGACGATCTCGGTCGGCGAGCGCTGCCTGATCGGCTCGAACGCGGGGATCGGCATCTCGCTCGGCGATGACTGTGTGGTCGAGGCCGGCCTGTACGTCACCGCGGGTACCAAGGTGGCGCTGCCGGACGGGAAAGTGGTGAAGGCGCGCGACCTGTCCGGCCAGTCCGGCCTGCTCTGGCTGCGCGACTCACAGACCGGCGCGGTCCGGGTCATCGAGCGGTCCGGGCACGGCATCGCGCTGAACGCCGCCCTGCACTCCAACGCCTGACAGAACGGGGAGCGATGACTGTGCGGCTGGCTACCTGGAACGTCAACTCGGTACAGGCCCGGCTGCCCCGGCTGCTCGGCTGGCTGGACGAGGTCCGGCCGGACGTGCTGTGCCTGCAGGAAACCAAGGCCCCGGACAGCGGCTTCCCCACCGCGCAGCTCGGCGAGCTGGGCTACCAGGCCGCGCTGTACGGCACCGGGCGGTGGAACGGGGTGGCCATCCTGTCCCGTTCCGGCCTGGACGACGTGCGCCGCGGCTTCACCGCGGAGCCCGGCTTCCCGGACCCGGAGGCCCGGGCCATCTCCGCGACCTGCGCGGGCTGCCGGGTGTGGTCGGTGTACGTACCGAACGGCCGCGCGCTGGACAGCCCGCACCTGGCCTACAAGCTGAGCTGGCTGGCCGCGCTGCGCGACACCCTGCGCACCGAACTGGCCGGCCAGCCACGGCTAGTGGTGTGCGGCGACTTCAACATCGCGCCCGCCGATGACGACGTGTGGGACCCAGCGGCGTTCGTGGGCTCCACCCACGTCACCCCGCAGGAGCGGGCCGCGCTGGCCGGCGTGCTGGCGCTCGGGTTCACCGACCTGCCGGCCCGCGCCCTCAAGGGGCAGCCGTTCACCTACTGGGACTACCGGGCGGGCATGTTCCACAAGGGCATGGGCATGCGGATTGACCTGGTGCTGGCCAGCGCACCGGTGGCCGCGGCGGTCAAGGACGCCTATATCGACCGGGAAGCGCGTAAGGGTAAGGGCCCGTCCGACCACGCCCCGATCGTGGTCGACCTGGACCTGCCTGCGGGATAACCGGCGGCCCGCTGGGTAGCATCGGCGGCCATGGTTGCTCTCGTCTGGTTCCGCCGTGACCTGCGGGTACACGACCACCCAGCGCTGTGCGCCGGTCTGTCCCGGCATGAGCAGATTGTGCCGGTGTTCTGCCTGGACGACCGCCTGCTGCATGGGCGGCACGCCTCCGGGCCGCGGACCGCGTTCCTCCTGGACTGCCTGACCGACCTGGATGACCAGCTCGCGGCGCGCGGCGCCCGGCTGGTCATCCGGCACGGGCCGCCGGAGCGGGAACTGCCCGCGCTGGCCCGGGAGGCCGGGGCCAGCGAGGCCCACCTGAGCGCGGACCCGAGCCCGTTCGAGGCGATCCGCGGCCGCCAGGTGCGGGCCGCACTGGAGCAGGCCGGGGTGACCGGGCACACGCACCCTGGGGTCAGCGTGCTGGACGACGTGCGCGCGCTGCTGACCGGGCAGGGTCGGCCGTACATGGTATTCACCCCGTTCCACCGCCGCTGGCTGGACGCCCCGCGGCGGCCGGTGCTGGACGCGCCCGGCCTGGTGCGCATGCCATCACGGATCCGGCACGGCCGGGTGCCGTCGCTGGCCAGCCTGGGCCTGCACCAGGAGGTGACCGAGCCCGCCCCGGGTGGCGAGACCGCCGGGCTGGCCCGGCTGGCCACCTTCCTGGCCGGTCCGGTCCGCGACTACGACTCCGGCCGGGATCAGGCCGGTGCCGACAGCTCGTCGCGGCTGTCGCCGTACCTGCGGTTCGGCTGCCTGTCACCGCGCGCGGTGGAAGACCAGCTCGGCCGGGGGAGTGGCGCGGCGGCGTTCCAGCGGCAGCTGTGCTGGCGCGATTTCTACCAGCACGTGCTCGTGCACCACCCGGAGAACTCGCGCCAGGAGTTCCAGCCCCGCTACCGCGGCACCCTGGACTGGCCTGGCGACGACGCGGACTTCACCGCATGGACCGCGGGCCTGACCGGGTTCCCGCTGGTCGACGCAGGTATGCGGCAGCTGCGCCGGGAAGGCTGGATGCACAACCGGGTCCGGCTGCTGGTGGGCTCGTTCCTGACCAAGGACCTGGGCATCGACTGGCGGCGGGGCGAGGCCTGGTTCATGCGCCTGCTGCTGGACGGCGACCAGGCCAGCAACAACGGCAACTGGCAATGGATCGCGTCGGTCGGGGTCGATCCGCAGCCCGCGTTCCGGCGGCTGTACAACCCGGTACTGCAGCAGCAGCGGTTCGATCCCGACGGCCGGTACGTGCGCCGCTATCTGCCCGAGCTGGCCCGGGTGCCCGACAGCTACCTGGCCGAGCCGTGGCGGATGCCGCCCGGGGAACAGCAGCGCGCGGGCTGCCAGATCGGCCGGGACTACCCGGCGCCGATCGTGGAGCACAAGACGGCGCGGCTGGCCGCGCTGGACCGGTACCGGGCCGCGGCGGCTACAGGCTGATGATCAGCATGTAACCCATGACCAGGCCCATCACGATGTTGCAGCATGAGGCCAGGCGGAGGGAGAGCGGCGGGCTGGGCGCGGCCCGGCTGGGACCGCCCGGGCTGGAGCCGGCCCGGCTGGGACCGCCCGGGCTGGAGCCGGCCGGGCTGGGGCTGACCAGCGGAGTGCTGGCCGGGCCGCCGACCGGGTGGCTGGCCAGCGCCGGGACCGGGTCCAGGGCGGTTGGGGCGACTCCGGCTGGGGCGACCGCAGCTGGGGCGAGCGCGGCCGGGACGGGCGCGGCCGGGACGGGCCGCCAGGCCCGAACCCGGGCCAGGGCGGGCAGTCGGTCGGCAGCCCACATCACGTAACCCACCATGAACTGGGCCAGGATCAGTGCCAGCAGCGGGAAATGCACGGCCGGCCCGGCTGGCCGGGTCACGGTGGCCAGCATGTAGACCATCGTCCCGGACATGATCAGGTGCGGCAGGTGGTGGCTGCCCACCGGCCACAGCCGGCCGGTGGCGCGGTAGGACAGCGCGATCCGCGCGGCGAACCACACCGTGGCCGCGCCGAAGACCAGGCTCCAGGCGCCGGCCCAGAGCGCGCCGCCGGGCTGCGCCGGACCGCTCAGCGGCAGCGCGCGCGGGGCGAGCATGCCGGCCATGGCCACGCCCATCAGCACGTGCACCAGGTTGACGTCCTGCTCGGTCGGCCGCCGCCGGGTCCGGGTGAGGACCAGGCGGCCCGCGCAGTACAGCGCGGTCAGCAGCATCAGCGCGGCGAAGCTGTCCGCGAGCCAAGCCGGTCCGGCCATCCGCGTCCCCTTGTCTCGGTCTCGTTTCGTACTCCCTGCGGCGTGCCCGTGGCGGGCCAGTAGGCGGCGGCCAGCAGCACCAGCAACGGCCCGGTGCCGGGGTCGGTGCCCATGCCGGTCAGGATGCCGCCGAGCGCCTGCCCCACCACCCAGGTCGCGACGGCCAGCACGACCGCCAGCGCCGCGGTACAGCGGGCCGCGGCCGACGGCAGGTACACGCCGATGGCCACTACGGCCAGCGCGGTGGCCAGCAACGCCGATGCGAGCAGCCCCTGCCCGGCCAGCAGTGCGGCCGTGCCGTGCCCAATCGCGCTGAGCCAGCCGGGCTCACCAGCGGTCATCGCGGCGATCGTGCTGGTCATGGCCTGCGGGGCACGGTTCGCGGGCTGGATCGCGAGATAGCCCATGCTGCCCCAGAGCAGCAGCCACAGGGCCCGCGCCGCCGGTGCGCCGATGGCCTGGGCGGCCACGAACGGGGCCTGCGGCTGGCCCGGTCCCGCGGCCACAGCAGCACCGCGAGCAGCGCGTAGATGATCACCGCACCGGGGGCGCCGGTGACCGGGCTCGCGGCCGGGGTGAGCACACCGCCCAGGCCCTCGCCCAGCCACCAGACCCCCAGCGACCAGACGATCGAGGCGCCCAGCGCGACGCGCACCGTCCGGCGCCCGGCGATGCCCAGCCCGAGCAGCAACTGCACGGCGGCGAACAGTGCATTGGTGATCATCCCGTGCTGCCCGATCAACCCGGCGCTCCACGAGATCGGGTGCGCGATCAGCGCGGGGTTGCCCGTGGCCGAGCCCGCCAGCAGGTGGCTGAACGTCCTGGTGAACATGATCGACTGAGCTTGCAGGGTGGCATCCAGTAGCCAGAGCGCGCCCAGCGCCAGTTGCAGCAGCCGGCGGGTGTCCGGGGCCTGCCAGGTGGCCACCGGCACCCCACTATGGTTGCCGGGCCAGTCCCCTTCGGGCCGGGTGACCGCCACCTCGCTCATCACCGGGACTCCTCGGTTTCCGGATGGCTGCAGGCAATAGAAAAAGCGTAGATGTGGTCTTAGCCGACGGCAAGACATGCCGGTGCTCATAGTATTACTCATGCCACTGAGCTGCACTGATGTACGGTGAGCGGAAATGAGCCCGGAAATTAATAAACCTGCTGGGGGTATCTCTGGATACCCCCAGACGGTATTTCGGCGCAAGGTATTTCGGTAAACAAAAAAGCCGCCATTTGCAACCGGCTGATGCCAGTGCGTGGCGATCGGGCACTGGGATGAGCGCCCAGTGCCGCTGCGTGGCGGTGCTGGGGCGCGCCAGCTCCCCTACCGCCCGTACCCCACCCGCGTCCAACCACGTGGCTGAATCAATCACGTCTGGTGCGCATGGGTGTTTCAACCATGCGGTGCGGGTCGGCGCCCAGAGGGCGTGGGTGAAAGGTCCGGGTGGTTCGGCGGTGCGGTGCGGTCCGGCCGGCGGCACCGGCGGGGCGGCGGTGCGGTGCGGCACCAGGTGGGCGGCACGGGGCGGGCGGCACGGGGCGGGCGGCGGCACCGGTCGGGAAGTTCTGGATGAGAAATTTCCGCAGAAAGTGTTGGCGCCACCCCGGGCGCGGACTCCTACCTCCGACGGCGTAACCCGGCGCCGTCGTAAGGAGGGGACGCGGCATGGACTCGATGACGAAGGCATCCGGAGTGACGGTCAGCATGCTGGTCGCGGCGACAGCCAGCGTGCTGCTGTTGCTGCCGGCCCACCCCCGGATGCGGACGTCGCGGGGCGCGGGCATGACACCGGCGATCATGGTGGCGTCGGCCACCGCGCGGCCGTCGGCTGGCCAGCCACTGGCGGTGGGCGGGGCGGCACAGCGCTGCCTGCCCCCGGTGGCCCCGGCGCAGCGCTGCCTGCCCCCGGTGGCCCCGGCGCAGCGCTGCCGCGTATCGGGAGACAGCACCGGCGGCACCCGGGCAGCCACTGCCGGGCGCCGCCGGTGCCGTCACGGTCCACTAACCGCCGGGCCGGGCCAGGCCGGCCGGGTGCACACCAGGTGGCCCGGCGGGGCAGCGGGCCAGTGCTGCCGAGCCGCCGCGCCGTACCGGCCGGCGGGCCAGCTAGCCAACTGCAGGACCGGAATTCCGCGGCGACCGTGGTGATCGGCCGGAATTGCCTCCCAGGCCAGCGGCCGGGTCATACCGTAAGCCCATGCGCGACCGGGACATTGTGGCCGCGATCGTTGACAGCGACCAGGCCGGGCTGGCCGCGGCCTATGACCGTTACGCAGCGGATCTGTTCTCCTACTGTCAGGTACTGCTCACCGAGCCGGCCGACGCGGCGGACGCGGTGCAGGACACGTTCGTCATCGCCGCCGAAAAGGTCGGCGCGCTGCGCGACGCGGACCGGCTCCGGCCCTGGCTCTACGCGGTGGCCCGGAACGAGTGCCACCGGCGGCTGCGGGCCCGGGATCCGGCCCCGCTGGACGAGTCGGCTGAGGTGAGCGACGACACCGCTGACCTTGGTGCGGGCCTGGAACAGGCCGAAATCCGCGAGCTGGTGTGGGCGGCGCTGGCCGGCCTGACGCCGGGCGAGCGGGAGATCATCGAGCTGACCCTGGGCCACGAGCTGACCGGTGCGGACCTGGCCGACACCCTGGGCGTGCCGCGCAACCAGGCGCACGCCATGGCGTCCCGGGCCCGGGCGCACTTCGAGGCGGCGCTGGGCGTGCTGCTGGTCGCCCGGTCCGGGCAGGACGCCTGCGCGGAGCTGGCCACCATCATGGCGGGCTGGGATGGGCAGCTGACCGTGCTGCTGCGTAAGCGGGTCAGCCGGCACATCCGGCACTGCGATATCTGCGGCGCGCGGCGGCGCCGCGAGCTCACCCCGGACAGCCTGCTCGGCGTGCTGCCGGTGGCCGCGCTGCCGATCGCGCTGCGGCACCAGGTGCTCAGCCTGGTGAGCGATCCGTCGCCGGCCGCGGCGGCCCAGCGGCTGGCCATCGGCCAGCGGCTCGGGCCGGTCGGGCCCACTGGTTTCCCCCGGCCGGTCAGCCCGCCCAGCCCGCTCCGGTTCACCGGCCAGCATGTGCGGGCCGGGACGGCGGCCGGCGGCGCGGTCATCGTCGGCGGGGCGCTGGTGGCCGGCGTCGTGCTGCATCATCACGCGGGCCAGCGGCCGGGTGGCGCGCCCGGCGCGCGGCCGGAGCCATCGGTGGCCGGGCCGGCCCACCCGGGCGCGGGCGCGCCGGGCGGGACGTCCGCGCCGTCCGGCGCCGCCGCGCTGGCCGGTGGCGGCCACCCGGCGGGCAGTCAGCCGGCCGCCACCAGCACCGGTACGGGCCCGGGCACCGGCCCCGGGGCCAGCGGTCCGCCATCGGGCGGGGCGACGGTATCCGTGACCGGATCGGCGTCCGCCGCGGTCGGCGTAACCGGAATCCTGTCCGTGTCCCCACTCCACCTGGGTCTGGGGGAGTCGCTGGGCGGCTCGTGGACCGGGACGCTGACGCTGACCGCGGTCGGCGGCGCGGTCAGCGGCTACCACATCGGCGTGCCCGCGGCCCTGCTGCAGGACATCAGGCTGAGCCGGACGTCGGGCTCGCTGGCCGCCGGGCAGAGCGTGCGCGTCACGGTGACCGCGGCCAGCAGTGGGTTGTTCTCCACCGCGATCCTCGATGTCAGCCCGGGCGGCCTGAGCGTCGTCCTCTCGTACCACCTGAACCTTTAGCCGCGCGCCGGGGGTGCGGGCGCCACGCTCGCGTCCGCGCGGAGCAGCGCCGCCGCCATCCGCAGCGCGACCAGCTTGCCGAACGCCGAGTCCCGCGGCAGGTACTTCATCCCGCAATCGGGCGCCAGTACCAGTCGCTCCGCGGGCACGTAGGGCAGCGCGCGGCGTACCCGCTCGACGATCAGGGCCGGGTTCTCCACCGTCTCGTCACCCAGGTTGAGCACGCCGAGGATGACCGTCTTGCCATCCAGCGCGGTCAGCACCGAGCAGTCCAGGCCGGACTGCGCGGTCTCGACCGAGACCATGTCGCAGGCACAATCGGCCAGCTCAGGCAGGAACGAGTAGCCGGACGGCCGGTCGTGGATGATGGCCGCGTACCCGAAGCACAGGTGCACCGCGGTGGTGCCGGTGATCCCGTCCAGCGCGCGATTGATCACCCGGACGCCGTACTTCTTCGCCTCCTCCGGCCGCGCCTGCAGGTAGGGCTCATCCAGCTGCACGATGTCCGCACCCGCCGCGAACAGGTCCCGCACCTCTTCATTAACTGCTTCCGCATAGCCGAACGCCAGTGCCTCGGTGCTGTCGTAGTAGTCGTTCTGGGCTTGCTGGGCCATGGTGAACGGGCCGGGCACGGTGATCTTGGTGGTTTTGCTGGTGCAACCCCGGAGGAACTCAAGGTCACCGACCTCGACTGAATGCCGCCGCTTGACCGGGCCGGTCACCCGGGGCACCGGGTTCGGGTGCCCGCTGCGGTCCAGTGCGGTACCCGGGTTGTCGATGTCTACCCCGTCCAGCGCGGTCGCGAACCGGTTCGAGTAGCTCTCCCGGCGGATCTCACCGTCGGTGATGATGTCCAGGCCGGCCCGCTCCTGCGCCCTGATGGCCAGCTCGGTCGCGTCGTTCTGGGCCTGCGGCAGGTACTCCGGGACGACCCGCCACAGTTCGGTGGCGCGGACCCGGGGCGGGAAGCGGTGCCGCAGCCGCTCCCGGTCGATGAGCCAGTCCGGCTGCGGGTAACTGCCAACGAGCGAGGTGGGAAACAGCATGAGGCAACAATGGCAGAGGGCCAGGGCAGCGGGCCAGGGCAGCGGGCCAGGGCAGCGGGCCAGGGCAGCGGGCCAGGGCAGAGTGGGCAGCGCGCCTTACCAGTCGGCCGGGCGGCCGGTCACCTCGGTGTGCACCACCCGCTGGGTCACGCTGAGCGGGCCAAGCCCGGACAGCGCCTCGGTCACCTCGGCGGCCAGCCCGGACGGGGCGACGGTGGACTGGACCAGGCCGACCGAGCCCGCCCCAGCCAGCCAGGACGGCACGATGTCGGTGACCGCGCCGATCACGTTGGCCTTGGCGTGGCTGGACCGGGCCAGCCCGGTCAGGTATCGGGTGTCTGGGTCGTCCTCGCTGCCCAGCACCAGCACCATCGCGCAGGACGCGGCCATGGCCCGGACCGTCCCGGCCCGGTCGGAGGCCGCGTAGCAGAACCCATCCGGGTCCGGCCCGCGCAGCGCCGGGAACCGGGACCGGAGCGCTTCGGTGGCCACCGTGGTGTCCTCCACCGGGACGCCGGGCAGCAGCAGATAGGACACCCGCCGCGGGTCGGACACCTGGACCGCGCCCGCGCCGGCCCGGGTCTCGGCCAGGATGGCGTGGCCCGGCGCCTCGCTCAGCACGGTGGGCAGCACGGCCAGGCCGTGCTGGCCGATCAGCACGACCTGATCGCCGCGTTCCGCGAACCGGTGGCATTCGGCCTGAATGCCCGCGACCAGTGGGCAGGTCATGTCGATGACGTCGAGGCCGCGTTCCGCGGCTTGCTCGCGCAGCTCAGACGGCGCGCCGTGGGCCGGGATCAGCACGGTGCCAGCGTTCGGTATATCGGCGAGAGACGTGGTGAAGACGGCGCCGGCCTTCTCCAGCTCAGCGCAGTCCTGCGGGGGGGCCATGAGCTGGCCGAGCACGTGCACCGGGCCGCGGGCGGTGGCCTGCCGGGCCTGGTTCAGCGCGCGCCGGGCGCCCGGGCACCACGGGCTGACCGCGCTGAGCAGGCGGCGGCTGGCGGTGACCGCGGCCCATTCCTCGACCGCGCCACGCGCCGCGGCCATGGCCACCGCGTCGACGCTGTTCGCGGCCGCGCCGATGGCGGTGGCGCTGCCGTCCTGGTGCAGCGCGGTGGTGACGAACAGGGCCGCGCCGTCGTCGGCCTGGCTGGCGTCGGCGGACTGCGGGACCGGCGCGTACCGGACCTGGACGCCGCGGCGGCGGTGCAGCAGGCCGCCGAGCAGCGGCGCGGCCGGGCAGGGCAGCATCCCATGTGCCGGGTCACCGATCTCGGTGGCCACCAGGACCTCGCCCGGTGCCACCACGGTGCCTGGCGCCAGGCACTCGCGTGCAGTCGACCGGCTCATCGCCGCATTCCCCCCGACGTCCCCGATACCCGCAGCTCAGTCTAATGATCCGGTATCGCAGTGTGCCGCGGGGGTGACGGATGGTACGGCGGTCCCATATCCTACTATTTCAATCGGAATTATGTACGCTAGTAGGTGGGGCGTGGGCGGAATGTTTGGCCCGTTCGGTGTACCTCCAGCCGGTTTGGTGCAGAAGATGATCGTGAGCAATGCCGCTAAGCGCGGCCAGAACCGAGGAGGACTGGCGTCATGACCGCTACAGACGAGCTGCTGGCCAACAACGACGCGTACGCGGCGGCGTTCGGCGGGTTGCTGCCGCTGCCACCGGCCCGGCACGTGGCCGTGGTGGCCTGCATGGACGCCCGGCTCAACGTGTACGGCGCGCTCGGCCTGAGGGAAGGCGAAGCGCACGTCATCCGCAACGCGGGCGGCGCGATCACCGACGATGCGATCCGCTCGCTGGCCATCAGCCAGCGGCTGCTCGGCACCCGCGAGATCATCCTCATCCATCACAGCGAGTGCGGGATGCTCACGTTCACCGACGACGACTTCAAGGCCAGCATTCAGGCAGATACCGGGATCAGGCCGGAGTGGGCGGCCGAGGCGTTCCCCGACCTGGACGCGGATGTTCGGCAGTCGATCAACCGGATCAAGGCCAGCCCGTTCATCCCACATAAGGACTCGGTGCGCGGGTTCGTGTTCGACGTCAGCACCGGGAAACTGCGCGAAGTGGGGTGAACCGCGGGCCGGACGGCAGGGTCAGGAGTCGGACGAGTCGGCGCGGCCCTGCTGTTCGGCCAGGAACTGCTCGAACTGGGCGCCCAGTTCGTCGGCGGTGGGCATCTGCTCGGACCCGTCGGCGAGCAGGCCGCCGTCCCGGGCCTGGCCCTCGGCGAACGAGTCGTACTGGCGCTCCAGCGCCTGCACCACTTCCAGGACCTCTTCGGAGCCTTCCACCTGGCGGCGGATCTCCTCATCGGTCTCCCGGGCCGCCTCGACCAGCGCCTCTTCGGGCAGCTGCAGGCCGCTGGCCCGGGCCACCGAGCCGAGCAGGGTCACCGCGGCCGCCGGGTAGGCGGCCTGGGCCAGGTAGTGCGGGACGTGCACGGCGAAACCGAGCGCGGCCCGGTCCTCTTCGCCGAGCCGCATCTCCAGCAGCGCGGCCACGCTGCCCGGCACCTGCAGCTTGTCCACCAGCGGCGGGTACCCGGTGGTCAGGCCAGGGCTGGTGGCGTGCGCGGTGACGCCCAGTGGGCGGGTGTGCGGCGCGCCCATCGGGATGCCGTGGTAGCCGATCGCCATCCGCACCCGCAGCCGGGCCGCCACGTCCCGGACCGCCTGGGTGAACCGCTCCCACTCCAGGTCCGGTTCCGGTCCGTTGAGCAGCAGGAACTGGCTGCCCGCGGGGTCCGTGAGCAGGTGCATGGTGAGCTCGGGGGCCTCGTAGCTCTCCCAGTGGTCCCGGGAGTAGATCATGGGCGGCCGGCGCGACCGGTAGTCGATCAGCCGGTCCACGTCGAACCGGACCAGTTCCTGGTGCTCCAGCGTGCTCAGCAGGTGGGCGGACAGCAGCTTGCCCGCCGCCCCGGCGTCGATGAAGCCGTCGAGATAGTGCAGCATCACTACCCCGTCCAGTTCCGGCGGGCCAGGGCTCACCTCGTAGAGGTCTCCCGGATCTCGCACCACGATCACAGCCCTTCCAGCGATGTCGGCCTGCCGCTTACTGGATAGCAACGAAGAATGGCTGGCCATCCTTCCATGTCAGGCGAATTTGTGCCCACGGTACCGCCTGCGGCACGCGCTGCCCGCTCAGTCCGCCTCGGCTGAGCCGGTGAGCCGGAGCTTGCGCTGGGCGCGCTGGTAGAACGTGGTCTTGCCGAGCCGGACCACCTGGGCCGCGTCCGGGACCGTGTTGAGCCCGACCACGTCGCCGGGCCGGACATGGCCGACCACGATGCCGTCCGCCTCGACCGCCAGCTCGCCGCTGGTCGGCAGCACGGTCAGGGTGAGCTGCTCGGACGCGTTCAGGAACAGGGCCCGGTTGTACGCGGAGTGCGGCGAGGCCGGGACCACCAGCAGGCCCTCGACCATGGGCGAGACGATCGGGCCGCCCGCGGAGAACGCGTACGCGGTTGACCCGGTCGGTGTGGCCACGATCAGCGCGTCCGCCGCGTAGCGCACGAACGGGTGCCCTTCCACGGTCAGCTCGACCACCGCGGCGGAGCTCAGCCCGGGGATGCGGGCCAGGTCCACGTCGTTGAACGCCAGGTGCCGCTGGTCCTGGAACTCGGCGCACACCGCGGACCGGGCCTCCACGGTGAACCGGTGCTCGTCGATCGCGCACAGCGCGTCGGCCACCTCGGGCGGGTCGACCTCGGCCAGGAAGCCCAGCTTGCCCACGTTGACGCCGAGCACCGGCGGCCGCGGGCCGGCCGACATCCGCATCGCGCGCAGCATGGTGCCATCGCCGCCCAGGCTGACCATCAGGTCGGCCCGCTTGGCCAGCTCGTCCTGGGGCACGTCGTCGACCTGGGTCGGGATACGGTCGGCCTCGCCTTCCACCCCGAGCACGGTCACCTTGCGCTCACTGGCCCACTTCAGGATGGTGAACATCGCCGAGTCGCAGTTCCGGCCGGGATGCAGCACCAGCCCCACCGTCTTGACCATGCCCATCGGCCGGCCTCCTCCAGGTTGCGATCAGGGCGCGGGCCCGGGCGGACCGGACCGCCTCGGTCAGCGCGTCGATGTCGTAAGCGCCGTAGTGCCGCTTGTCGTTGACGAAGAAGGTGGGCGTGCCGGAGACCCCGGACAGGTCGGCGGAGTCCACGTCCTCGGCGACGTGGGCCGCGCCCACGTGGTTGCGCAGGTCCTCGGCGAACTTGGCCTGGTCGAGGCCGAGTTCGGCCGCGTACCCGAGCAGGTCGCGCTTGGTGAGCGCGCCCTGGTGCTCCATCAGCATGTCATGCATGTCCCAGAACGCGGTGTCGCCCTGTCGGCCAGCCGCCTCCGCGCCCTCCGCGGCCAGCTGGGCGTGCTGGTGCACATCGGTCAGCGGCAGGTGCCGGAACACATAGCGCAGGTCACCGGCTCCGGCCAGCAGTTCCCGGACGACCGGTTCGGCGTGGCCGCAGTACGGGCATTCGAAGTCGCCGTACTCGACCAGGGTGACCGGGGCCTTCATCGGCCCGCGGACGTGGTCGCGCTCCGGGTTGACCGGCACGGCCAGGTCGCTGACCTGCTCGGCGGTGCCCAGGATGGCCCGGATCTTCAGCCGCTTGGGCAGCCGCATGGTGGCCTTGAACACCAGCCAGGTCACCGCCGAAGAGCACAGCGCGGCCGACAGAATGCCCAGCTTGGCCTCGGCCAGCAGGGTGCCGTGGAAGGCCAGCGCCGCGATGAGCAGCGACACGGTGAAGCCGATCCCGGCGATGGTGCCCGCGCCGAGCACCGCCGCCCAGCCGATCGGGGGCTGGACCCTTCCCCTGGTGAGCTTGCCGGCCAGCCAGGCGGTGCCGGCCGTGCCGGCCGGCTTGCCGGCCACGTAGCCGACCAGGATGCCCAGCGTCAGCGGGGCGGTGAAGGCCGCGGCGAGCAGCCCGCTGCTGATCGCCACGCCCGCGTTGGCCAGCGCGAACAGCGGCACGATCAGGTAGCTGCTCCACGGGTGGAACAGCAGTTGCAGCCGCTCGTTGGGGGAGATGGTGGTGCGCACGCCCTCGCGCACTTCCTGGGCCAGTTCCGGGGTGGGCTGCTCACGGAACAGGCGGAACAGGTCGGTGGCCCGCTCCAGGTCGCCGCGCGCGGGCGGCGAGGCGTAGCTGAGCAGGCCCATCAGCAGGCCGACCACCACCGGGTCCACGCCGGACTTTTCGAACGCGACCCAGGCGGCCAGCCCGAGCAGGAAGTACACCGGGCCGAAGCGGAGGTTCGCGATGAGCCGCAGCCCGGCCGCCACGGCCAGGATGCCGATGCCGGTGATCAGCGCCTCGAGCCGCACGCCGCTGCTGTAGACCACCGCGATGACGACCAGCGCGGCCAGGTCGTCCACCACCGAGAAGGTGAGCAGGTAGGTGTGCACCCGGTCCGGCAGCCTGCGGCCGACCAGGGCCAGCATGCCCAGCGCGAACGCGCTGTCGGTGGACATCGCGGTGCCCCAGCCGTGCGCGGTGTTCGCGTGCCCGGCGTTGATGGCCAGGAAGATGCCGACCGGCACGACCATCCCGCCCAGGCCGGCCAGCACCGGCAGGGTCAGCCGGCTCCGCTCGCGCAGCTCACCCATGTCGAACTCGCGCCGCGCCTCCAGGCCCATGACCAGGAAGAAGAACGTCATCAGCCCGGAGTTGACCCAGCTGTGCAGGTCCATGGCCAGGCCGGTGCCGCCCAGGCGGATCGACAGCCGGGTGGCCCAGAACGAGCCGTAGCTGGCGATGCTGGCGTTGGCCCAGATCAGTGCGGCCACGGTGGCGGCCAGCAGCACCGCGGCGCTGCCCGTCTCGGTGCGCAGGAACTGGCGCAGCTGGGTTTCCCGGTGCCGTGCCCACGCGGTCCGGCCGGACAGCAAGGACGGCTGCGGCTGCGTCGTGTCCGGGTTGTCCGTTGCCGCCAGCTCGGGTCCTCCGTCTTCAGTTCTGCGCGGCCTTCGGGTTTGCGCGGCCTTCGGGTCTGCGCGGCCCTGCCCCGGCGGGGGCTAGCCAGGTGGGACTGGGCCCGCGCTAGCCTTCCGGGCCGCCGGCGGTCTCGTCCTCGTCCTCGCTGGTCAGGTGCACCGCGGCTTCCTCGGCGGAGGCGGCGCCCCCGTCGATGCCGACGTCCTCGGCCACCAGGTCCGGCTCGCGGTCCGGGTGCAGGCCCTCGTCCTCCTGCACCAGGCGGCCGGCCCGCGGCTGCGGCTCGTCGGACGGCTCCGGTCCCTCGCGGGGCAACTCGCCCTCGGTCTGCGCGTCCTGGTACGGGTCTGGGTCGGGTTCTTCTTCGGCGAGCAACTGGTCCAGCGACTCGCCTTCCCGTTCCTCTTGCAGCGTGTCGCCGAAGCGTTCCCCGGGCGACCACTTGTCCGCGGGCAGGATCCCCTGGTCCAGCGGGTCGTCGTAGGGGTCTTCGGGGTCTTCCAGGGTGTCGGAGGAGTCCAGCACGCCGTCGTCCTCGAAGTCCGTGTCTTCCAGGCCGCCTTCGCCCGGGTTATATTCGCCGCGCTCATAGTCGCCGGTGCCGCCGCCGTACTCATACTCGCTGCCCGGGTCGGCGGAGCGGTCATCGGTCTCGTTCTCGGCCATACGGCCAGGCTAGCGAAGGTCAGTCGCGGTGCGAGTCGCGGTACTCTTCCCAGCGGCTGAACACCAGCGGCAGTTCTTTCTGGACGAAGTCGAAGTACATGATCGAGTCGCGGATCCGCTCGCTGGCCAGCGAGTCCGGGCTGATCAGGTCCAGGCCGTCGCGCAGCGTCTGCGACCAGCGGCTCATCACCTGGTCCTGGAACCGGGAGATCTCGACCCACACGTTGCGGGGCGTCTGGTACCAGTACCGACGTGAGCCGGGCTGGGTTTCCCGCGTGACCAGGCCGATCGGCAGCAGGTAGCGCACCGCGCCGGACACCGCGGCCGGGCTGACCTGGAGCGTCCCGGCGATGTCGTCCGCGGTGAGCCGGGGCGCGTCGGTGGTGAGCAGGGCGGCGAACACCCGGGCGGGCATCAGCGGCACACCTGCCTGGGCCAGGAGCGCGGCGAACCGTTCGATGAACTGCCGCACCGCCTGCTCGTCCCGCCCCCCCTGGCCCGCGTCCGCTGCCTGCCCGGCCACTAGCTATCACCTCTTCCCCCGGTCTGCCCGCCGGTCTCATTCGTGCCGTGATCACTCTGGTGGTACTTCCGCCCATCGCGGTCGCTAGTTTAGCCGATTCATAAGTTTCACAAATTCGTGAATTTTGTTAGGGTACTGAGACATGGGTGCGGTGATCGAGGTGACCAGCCTGCGCAAGGCGTTCGGCCGGACGCAGGCCCTGGATGGGCTGGAGCTGCACGTGGCGCCGGGCGAGGTGCACGGCTTCCTGGGACCCAACGGAGCGGGCAAGACCACGACGATCCGGGTGCTGCTCGGCCTGATCCGGCCCGACGGCGGGACCGCCCGGCTGCTGGGCGCCGACCCCTGGCACGAGGCGGTCAGCCTGCACCGGCGGCTGGCCTACGTGCCGGGCGACGTCACGCTGTGGCCGAACCTGTCCGGTGGCGAGGTGATCGACCTGCTGGCCAGGCTGCGCGGTGGGCTGGACGAGAAGCGCAAGGCCATGCTGCTGGAGAAGTTCGAGCTGGACCCGACCAAGAAGAGCCGGGCCTACTCCAAGGGCAACCGGCAGAAGGTGGCGCTGATCGCGGCGCTGGCCGCCGGGTCCGAGCTGCTCATCCTGGACGAGCCGACCTCCGGGCTGGACCCGCTGATGGAGGCGGCGTTCCGGGAGTGCGTCGAGGAAGAGCGCCGGGACGGCCGGACCGTGCTGCTGTCCAGCCACATCCTGTCCGAGGTGGAGGCGCTGTGCGACCGGGTGACGATCATCCGGGCGGGCCGCACGGTGGATTCCGGGGCGCTGGCCGACCTGCGGCACCTGTCCCGCACCTCGGTGCGCGCCGAGCTGGCCCGGCCGCCGGCCGGGCTGGACCAGCTGCCCGGCTTGCACGACCTGGACGTCGAGGGCACCCGGGTGAGCTGCCAGGCCGACAACAGCGTGCTGGACGAGCTGCTCAGGCGGCTGACCGAGGCGGGGGTGCGCAGCCTGGTCAGCCAGCCGCCCACGCTGGAGGAGCTGTTCCTCCGGCACTATACGGACGCCGGGTCATGAGCGCGCCGGAGGGGCGAGTGAAGGGGGAATGGGGAGGCGGGTGGGGCCCCGGAGGCCCAAGGAAGCAGAGCTCCCATCCGCTGGCCGGTACCGGCACACTGGCCGGGCTGGCGCTGCGCCGGGACCGGATCTTCCTGGCCATCTGGGTGTACGCGCTGGCCGGCAGCCTGGCCAGCACCACGTACAGCTACCACCACCTGTTCACGGCGCCCGGCGAGCGGGCCTCGCTGGCGCACAGCATCCAGGCCAACCCGTCGTTCCTGGCCCTGAGCGGTCCGGTGTACGGCAACTCGCTGGGCGCCCTGATCGTCTGGAAGGCCGGGCTGTTCATCGCGGTGGGCGCCGGGCTGCTGGGCATCTTCGCGGTGATCCGGCACACCCGGGCGGACGAGGAGGCCGGGCGGCTGGAACTGGTCGGCGCCACCGCGGCCGGCCGGTTCGCCGCGCTGGCCGCCGCGCTGGCCGTGACGATCGGCGCGTGCCTGGTGGCCGGCCTGCTGCTCGCGGTCGTGCAGATCGCGTTCCGGCTGCCCGCGGCCGGCTCGCTGGCCCTCGGCGCGGCGACCGCGCTGGCCGGCTGCATGTTTGCCGCCGTGGCCGCGGTGACCGCCCAGCTCACCGAGAGCGCCCGGACCGCCCGCGGGATGGCCATCAGCGTGCTCGGGCTGGCCTACCTGCTCCGCGCGGTCGGCGACCCGGCACCCGCGTTGTCCTGGCTGAGCTGGGTGTCCCCGCTGGGCTGGATCGAGCGGGTCCAGCCGTACGACGGGCCGCGCTGGTGGCTGCTGCTGGTGTGCGGCGCGGTCACCGTGGTGCTGGCCGCGGCCGCGGCGGTGCTGGCCGGCCGCCGGGACCTGGGTGCCGGGCTGGTCCCGGCCCGGCCCGGGCGGGCCGGCGCGGCGGGCTGGCTGCGCAGCCCGCTCACCCTGGCCTGGCGGCTGCAGCGCACCGGCCTGGTCGGCTGGGCGCTGGCTTTCGCGCTGTCCGCCGTGGTGCTCGGCGCCGCGGCCAAGGGCATCGGGGCCACGCTGAACAGCAGCCCGCAGGCCCGGAGCGACATTCTCCGGGCGGGCGGCCACACCGGGCTGGTGGACGCCTACCTGGCCATCGAGTTCGCGCTGCTGAGCGTCATGGCCGCGGCGTTCGGGGTGGCCACCGTGCTGCGGCTGCACGGGGACGAGGCCGAGGGGCGG
Source organism: uncultured Actinomycetes bacterium (assembly GCA_963834705.1). Lineage (GTDB taxonomy): Bacteria > Actinomycetota > Actinomycetes > Streptosporangiales > Streptosporangiaceae > RYN-230. Next base: position 69,562 of record CAWICV010000004.1, on the reverse strand, counting down.
GCCGAGGCCGTGCTGGCCGGCCCGGTCAGCCGGATCCGCTGGGTGGCGGCCGAGGTGGTGTGGGCCATGGGCGGCATTGCGCTGCTGATGGCGGTGGCCGGGGTGTGCAGCGGGCTGGGTTATGGCGCGCGCACCGGCGCGATCGGTACCGAGGTGGCACGCCAGTCCGGCGCGGCGCTGGCCCAGGTGCCGGCGGCCTGGGTGCTGGCCGGGCTGGCCGTGGCCCTGATTGGCCTGGCGTCCAGGGTGACGGTGGCGGCCGCCTGGACGGTGCTGGCCGTGGTCGCGCTGGTGGACCTGCTCGGGCGCTCGCTGGGGCTGGCGCAGTGGGTGCTGGACCTGACGCCGTTCGCCCACGTGCCCGCGCTGCCTGGTGGAGCGTTCACCGCCACACCGCTGATCTGGCTGGCCGTGGTGGCGGCCGGTCTGACCGTGGCCGGGCTGGCCGCGTTCCGCCGCCGCGACCTGACCTGATCCGCCCGCGGCCCGGCTGGCCATACCTGGAAAAGGATGAGGCCCCTCCAAGTATGAGTTGGAGGGGCCTCACCTGGCCGCTTTGCATCGGCCACCGATTGCTCGGCTGCCTGGCGCGCCACGGCCTGCCGTTTCACTCTGGCCTGCTGATTGCTCGGCTACCTTATGCTAAACGGCTTACCGCTTTGCTTCTGGCACTGTTAGAAATTCCGGTTGCCCGGCCTTTCACGCAGTCCCTGAGGTTTCCCCCTGCCTGCTCTGGAGTTTCCCCCTGAGAAGACCTCCGCTTTAGCGGTGAGTGAATTTCTACTCCGCCGGCTCGCGGCGCACAAGAGGGTACAGCCATAAATCTCAAGATTCTTCGGCTGTCCACACGAAATCCACAAGATCGTCGGTGTTATCCCCCGGGACCGGGCGGCTGTCCACCGTGGTGTCCACAATCTGATCCACAGGTTAGCCGTATCCGTGCCGGGTAGGGGGACAGTATGTCCCGGCCCGGATGAGGTGATCAGACATGTGGCTGGACATCGGGATCGTGGTCCTGTTCCTCTTCGCCGGTTACGCGTTCTACCAGATGGTTGGCTGGCGGACCCGCGGGCTGAGCCGCCGCACCAAGCGGACCGCGGAGGACATGTACCCGCAGTACGCCGACTCGCCGCGCAGGCAGCGCCGGTACGCCCGCCAGCATGGCGGCACCTGGACCGAGGGCGGCGGCGAGGAACACCGGTAGGACGCGCGCACAAGCCGGTAGGACCGCGCGCACAAGAGTGAGGCCCCTCCAAGTATGAGTTGGAGGGGCCCCACGATGGCCAGCGCGTCTACGGCCGCCGATTGCTCGGCTTCCATTGGCCGCAAAGGCCGTTCCCACCTGAGTAAGAAATCAACTCGGAGAACCGGTTTCCCGGCCTCACCACATTCCGCAGAAAGCCCGGTTGCCCGGCCTGTCCAGGAAGCGGATTTTCCCGCCGACCCCCACATTTGGTGGTGAGGAAATTTTTACTCCTAGGCCACCAGGGTGCGCAAGAGGGGCAGCCAAGTATTTTTGAGAAATTCGCGCTGTCCACACCTTCTCCACAGTGCGGGGACGGTTATCCCCGGTACTGGGTGAATATCCACCGCGACGTCCACAGGCTGGTCCACAGGCCAGCCGGTGGCAGGGCCGGGCGCGGTCAGGCCCACGGCTGGGCTCAGTGCCGGATCTGCGGGTCCTCGTCCGGCTGCCGGGCCGGTGCCCGGTTGGCTGGGGCCCCGTTCAGCCCGGTGTCACTGGCCGGGGTGCCGCCCGCGGCGGGACCGTGCGGCCCGGCTGGTTCCGCGGGCTGGGCCGCCGCCTCCGGCGGCTGGGCGCCTGCAGCCGGAGGCGGCGTGCCGCCGGCCATCGCCGGGCGCTTCCGGCGGAGCGCCCCGATAGCTACCGCGATGCCCAGCGCACCCGCGGGCGGCAGGGTGACCAGCGCGGGCAGCTGGTAGCGCCAGGAGAACTCGAACGCGTCCGAGGCGAGCAGCACGGCCACCGCCACGGCGAACACCAGCAGGCAGGCCAGCGCGAGCTGGCGCTGCTGCTCCGGCACCGACCGGCGGCGGCGCAGCACGAACAGGCTGCCAAGCAGGCCGAACACGGTGGCCAAGGTCAGCAGCGGCCCCGGGGTGTAGCCGCCATCCAGCTGGTAGCCGCGCAGGAACGTGGCCAGCGGATGGTTTACCTGGGCCGGCCCGCCCCAGGACGGGGTGAGCGTCTGCACCACGGTGGGACCGCCGCTGGCCGCGTAGTGCAGCCCGACCTTGATGGTGCCGCCCGGGCCGAGGAAGATGCTGTCGCCGTAGGTCGGGTAGCTGGTCTGGAACTGCCAGCGGGAGATCGGCGTGTCCCCAGTGCTGGTGTACCGGCCCAGCGCGAACAGCTTCACCGAGTCGCTCAGGATGCCGGCCACCACCCGGAACGGCTGCTGGACCAGCACCTGGTGCTCGAAGTCGTCGGTCATCTGGGCGTGCGTCCGGCCGGGCGGCGCGACATACGTCTTGTCCGGCGACGCGCCGTTGTGCACCAGCCCGTCCGGGCCGAGCCGGATGGCCAGCGCCCGGGGCGGGCAGAGCGCCCGCTCGTAGCTGGGCAGTTTCAGCGTCGCGCAGTCGGCGCTCTCGGCCAGCCGGCCGTAGATGGTATTGCCCGCGGCCGGGGCCAGCGAGAAATGCCCGTTGGTGATGTACTCGCGCATGGAGAAGCCGGCGATGGGGATGGCGAACGCGACGCACAGCGCCGCACCCATGATCAGCTTGCGCCGCCAGCCGGTGACCACGATCAGCACGAACAGCAGGGCGGGCAGGATGAGAATCTGGCCCACCTGGGCGAACGGCGCGCTCAGCCCGAGCACCAGCCCGCCTGCCACGATCAGCCGCGGCCCGGGCCGGGGCCGCCACAGCAGCAGGGCCAGCCCGGCCACGATGCAGGCCTCGAACCACACGTCGGGCATGATGGTCTGCTCGATCTGCAGCTGGTAGCCGTCCAGCAGCACCGGCGCGGCGGCCAGCGCGGCCAGCCAGCGCGGCACCCCGCGCCGCGTCAGCACCAGGTACAACAGCAGCCCCATGGCCAGGCCGAGCAGGTGCTGCACGGCCACCACCATGGCCAGGTTCCCGGCCAGCAGCAGGCCCCTGAGCACCACGTTGTAGCCCAGCGGGTCGTTACCCGGCCACGCGCCGTACAGGTACTTGAGGCTGTCGATGTACAGCAGCGCGGGCCGGTAGGCGATCTCGGCCAGCACGCGCAGCACCAGGCCGGCCAGCAGCAGCACCGAGATCAGCCAGTGCTGGCGGGCCACGGCGCCGAGCCGCCAGCCGGCGCGCCGGATCAGTGCGTGCCCGTCCCCACTGGCGTCAGCACCGGCCGCGGCGGCACCCGCATCGCCCGCGGTCATGGCGGGGCGCCGTGCGGTCATTGGCATTCGCATCGCGATCATCCAGATTGGTGGGGGCGGCTGTCACTCGGCCGGGCACACCTGCTGCCCGTGGGCACTTTACTTGCCCCGGCTAAGGGTAGGGTCCAGGACCGGCCGCGGGACGCGCTGTCAGCGGACCGTAACCGCGGGCGGCATACCTAACGCCAGCCAGGTGTTCATGCCGGCAGAAGCTTAGTTGTAATTCCGCAAGTACAGGTGCTTTCGAGACCCTGAGGGAGCTGTGCCGCCACCAAGCCGCCGCCGCCGGTACCTGATTCTGGTCATCTGCTGCATGAGCCTGGTCATCGTCGGGCTGGACAACACGATAGTCAACGTGGCGCTGCCATCGATCCAGAAAGAGCTGCATGCGCCGGTGTCCGGGCTGCAGTGGGTGATGGACGCCTACACGCTGGCGCTGGCCAGCCTGCTGGTGCTGGCCGGGTCCACCGCCGACCGGGTGGGCCGCCGCCGCACGTTCCAGGCCGGGCTGGCCACGTTCACCGCCGGCTCGCTGCTGTGCAGCCTGGCGCCCAGCCTGGGCTGGCTGGCCGTGTTCCGCATCGTGCAGGCGGTGGGCGGTTCGATGCTCAACCCGGTGGCGATGTCGATCGTGGTCAACACGTTCACCGACCGGGCCGAACGGGCCCGGGCCATCGGCGTCTGGGGCGCGGCGGTAGGGGTCAGCCTGGCCCTCGGCCCGGTGGTTGGCGGCCTGCTCATCGCCGCGGTGGGCTGGCGCGGAATCTTCTGGGTCAACATCCCGATCGGGGTGGCCGCGATCGCGCTCACCGCGCTGTTCGTGCCGGAGTCCAAGGCGCCCCACCCGCGGCGGATCGACCCGGTCGGCCAGGCCCTGGTCATCGTCATCCTGGCCGCGCTGGTCTACGGGATCATCGAGGGGCCGCGGCACGGCTGGAGCTCACCGGAGATCATCGGCTGCTTCTGCCTGTCCGCGGCCGCGCTGGTGGCGCTGCTGGTGGTCGAGCCGCGGCGCGCCGAACCACTGCTCGATCTGCGGTTCTTCCGCAGTGCGCCGTTCAGCGGGGCCACCCTCATCGCGGTCAGCGCGTTCGCCGCACTCGGCGGGTTCCTGTTCCTGAACACGCTCTACCTGCAGGACGCACTCGGTTACACGGCGCTGCACGCCGGGCTGCTGACCCTGCCGCTGGCCGCCGTCACGGTGGTCGCCGCCCCGCTGTCCGGGCGGATCATCAGCCACCGCGGCCCGCGGCTGCCGCTGCTCGCGGCCGGGCTGTGCCTGACCGCGGGCGCGGTCATGCTGACCGGCCTGACCGCGCATACCCCGGTCGGCTGGCTGCTGGCTTCGTACGTCATCTTCGGCATCGGGTTCGGCCTGGTGAACGCGCCGATCACGAACACCGCGGTGTCCGGCATGCCGGTCACCCAGGCGGGCGTGGCGGCGGCCGTCGCGTCCACCAGCCGCCAGGTGGGCCAGTCCCTGGGCGTGGCCGTGGTCGGCTCCGCGGTGATCTCGGTGCTGGCGGGCTCGCTGCGCACCGGCTTCGCCGAGGCCAGCCACGCCGGCTGGTGGATCATCACCGGCTGCGGGCTGGCCGTGCTGGTCCTCGGGCTGCTGACCAGCGGCCGGTGGGCACGGCGGACCGCGGCCCGCACCGCGGACCGGCTGATGGCCGAGGAAACGCCGGTACCGGTCGGCTGACCGGCGCTCAGCTTCCCGGCTGGGTGATCACGGAGAACTCGGCGCCCTGGTCGTCGGTGACGATCGCCATCCGGCCAAACGGCGTATCCCACGGCGGGCGGACCACCGAGCCGCCGGCCGCCTGGACCGCGGCCACCGCGGCGTCGGTGCCGGCCACCGCGAAGTAGGTCTCCCAGTGGGCCGGCACCGCGGCCGGCCTGCTGGCGTCCAGCTCCATGATCCCGGCGACCTCCCGGCCGCCGAGCTTGAACGTCGCGTAGCGGATGCCCGCCCCCTCGAGGTCGGACAGTTCGTAGCCGAACGCGGCCTGGTAGAACGCCGTGGTCCGGTCGAAGTCGCGAGTGTGGTTCTCGTTCCAGCACAGCGCGCCCGGCTCGTTGGCCAGACCGACCCCGGCGTGCGCCCGGGCCTCCCAGATACCGAACACCGCGCCACCCGGATCGGCCGCGACGGCCATCCGGCCCACGTTCATCACGTCGAACGGATCCATGAACAGCTGGCCGCCAGCCTTGGTGATCTTGGCTGCGGTCTCGTCCGCGTCGTCGGCGGCCAGGTACGTGGTCCAGGTCGGCGGGTTTCCGGGCGGCCCCTGCTGGGGGCCGATGCCCGCCACCGGCCGGCCATTGCGCAAGCACATCGTGTAGCCGCCCGCCTCCGGCGGCCCGGGCTGGATGTCCCAGCCGAACAGGCCCGCGTAGAACGCGTTTGCCCGGGCGATGTCGGCTACCCCCAGGTCCACCCAGCACGGCGTGCCGTCCGGCCAGGCAGTGTCACGAGTAACCACGACTTCCCTCATTACCCCTTGGCCGGTGCTTCCCCGCGCCCGGCACCCGCATCCCAGCCTAGGCCCGGCGCCCTGGCATGGTGGTAGACGAGCCCAGCGGCCGCACTGCCGGATCTAGCTACGGCTCGGACGGGAAGCAGTACGAGTCGCTGGACGCGTCACCGCCCTGCAGCCGCACCTGGTGCGTGCGCCGCCCGCGCCACGCGTCCCCCTCCGGGAAGAACCGCTCGTCGAACGTGATGCCACCACCGGGCGCGACGTCCAGCTTGGCCATCCAGGCGCCCACCCCGTCCGGGTAGAACTGCTCGTCCCACGCCCCGTACAGCGAGTTGGTGAAGTACACCCGCTCACCGTCCCGGCTCACCTCGAGCATCTGCGGGCCGCCGTTGAGCGGCTGGTCCGGCCGGGACGGGTGAGCGACCCGGCCGACGATCCCGCCGATCCGCACCGAGCCGGTCTCCACCGGGTGCAGCGGGTCGGACACGTCGTACTGCTTGAGCTCGCCGGTGCCCCAGCACGACACGTACAGGTACTTGTCGTCTACCGACAGGTTGATGTCGGTGACCAGCGGCGGCACCGCGCCGAAGCCCTGCAGCAGCGGCGGCAGCTGCTCGGCCGGGGCGGGCTCGGCCGGGATGGTGATCACCTTGGTCGCGGCCCACTGGCCGCCGTCCTCGTGCCACATCCAGATCGAGGCGGACAGGTCTTCCACGCTGACCACCACGCCGACGAAGCCGTACTTCTTGGTCGGGTCGTGCGCGGGCCGCAGTTCGAGCGCCATCTGGTGCTCGTCGCCGAGGTCCACGGTCTGGATCAGCGTGCGGGACTTCATGTCCCAGAAGTGCAGCCGGTGGCCGTACTTGCGGCCGAGCAGCAGTTCCGGCACCACGCCGTCCTCGATCATGGCCGGGGTGCCCCACTCCGAAGTGACGGCGACGTCGGCCATCACATGCCACCACACGTCGTAGGCCAGGAACTGGTCGCCGCGGTCGGCTTCCCAGGCGCCCTGCACGTCGAAGCTGTTCTGGTCGAGCAGCGCGATGCCGCCCGGCCCTTCCTCACCGTAACCGCCCAGGCAGGACATGAACACGGCGCCCGGGCCACAGTGCACGGTGTGCGGACGGGAGTAGCCGGACCGCTTGCCGAGATCGTCGGCGTCAAGCACCTTGACCACGGCCGGGGCGGCCGGGTCCGGCTCGATATCCAGGATGCTCACCCGCGAGGAGCGGATGCCCGGCACGACCAGGTAGCGGCGCCCGCCGTGGTCGTGGCCGCCGCCCGGGTGCAGCGCACTGGAGCACGCGTTCCAGCCGAAGTGATGCAGTTCGTCGCCGCGGTGCGGCAGTTCGGTGAAGCCGATCACCGAGCCGTAGCGGGGCGAATCCGGGTCCACGTCCAGTACCGCGATCGCGTCCGGCTGATCGGCCGGCCGGGAGAAGGCGGCCACGTAGGCCAGCTTCTCCGGCGGCGCCTCGGCGGCATCGCGTGGCGTGCGGTAGAAGGTCGGGTCGTGGTGGTGATGCTCATCTGCCATAGCTGAGATCCCTTCCCGGTCAGCGCGGGGGCGCAGAAAATATATATATTCCCGATCAGCTAGCTCAAGTATGCGGTTACCGAGTCACGCCACCTCGCCCAGTACATCAGACGGGTGATCAGGCCACCAGACAGGTGATCAGGCCACCAGCCAGAACGCGCTGAGCCCCAGGGCGCCCAGGGACACCAGGGCGAACAGTACGATCCAGGCCCCCGCGGGCAGCCCGGTCAGCCGGGCCAGCTGGTCCGCATCGGACCGCCCAGCCCGGCCCCGGCGCCGGGAGCGCTGCAGTTCCAGCACCGGACGGACCCCGCCGAGCAGCAGGAACCAGGCCATCGCATAGCCGAACGCCGCCTGCAGCAGCGGGGTCCCGCGCCACAGCACGAAGGCCACCGCCGCGGCCACGCCGAAGACGGCCAGCAGCCCGTACACGTTGCGGATCATGAACACCAGGCAGGCCAGCAGCACCAGGGTGAACAGCAGCGCGGCAACCAGGTGCCCGCTGGCCAGCAGCGCGGCGGTGCCCAGCCCGAGCAGCGGCGGGGCCAGGTACCCGGCGGCCGCGGTGGCCACGATCCCCGGGCCGGAAGCGTTGCCCGCCGACACGGTCAGCCCGGCCGTGCTGCGATGCACCCGCACCCCTTCCAGCCGGCGGCCCACGGCCAGCGCGACCAGTGCATGGCCGCCCTCGTGCGCGATGGTGACCACGGTCCTGGTCACCGGCCACAGCCGCCTGGACCCGACCAGGATCACCGCGGTCACGCAGCAGGCCAGCACGAGCAGCCGGGGCGGCAGCGGCTCCGCGGACACGATCTGGTGCCACAGCTGGCCGGGCGATGTGGCGTGCACGTCTGCCATCCTGCCAGCCGGATGGCCGTGGATGGCCCACCCTGACGTCATCGCTGCACACATTCACAGCTGGTCACCAGCATCGAGCCAGCCGGGCTCGGTCCGTAACCCCGTGCTGTGCTTGAAGGTCAGCCGTCGGCCAGGCTGTCGATGCTGGCCACCTCGTCCGGGCTGAGCGAGAAGCCGAGCAGGTCGATGTTGGCCGCGATCCGGGCTGGCTGGGCCGACTTCGGGATGACCGGGATGCCGTGCTCCAGGTGCCAGCGCAGCACGACCTGGGCCGGGGTCACGCCATGCCGGTCCGCGATGCCGCCCAGCACCGGGTCAGCCAGGTCGGTGCCCTTGAGCGGGCTGTAGCCCTCGACCACCACGTGCCGCTTCCGGCTGGCCGCCAGCCGGGACGCGTCGTAGCGGGCCGGACTCCACGGGATCTGGTTGACCGACGGCCCCTCACCGCACTTGCTGGTCAGCGTGTCGATCTGGGCCAGCGAGAAGTTGCTCACCCCCACCGTGCGCGTCAGGCCGGCGTCGCGAAGGTTCAGGAACTCGCGCCACATCTGGGTCAGCGCGCGGGGTGCGGGTGGCCAGTGCACCAGCCACAGGTCGACATAGTCGGTACCCAGCGCGCGCAGGCTGGCACACAGCGTCTGCCGCTCCCGGCCAGCCTTGCCGGGCGGCAGCTTGGTGGTGAGGAACACCTGCCGGCGGTCGACCCCGCTGTCCCGCAGCGCGTGCCCGACCTCGGCCTCGTTCCCGTACATGGTGGCCGTGTCGATGTGCCGGTAGCCGGCGCGCAGCGCGGCCAGGATCGCCTCGTACCCGGCCGAGCCGCGCAGCCGCCAGGTGCCGAACCCGACCATCGGCATGGCGACGCCGCCGGCCAGCAGCGTGGATGGGATATCTGGCGCCTTCGTCATAACGGGCATTTTCCCCATCCGAGCTGCCCGTACTCGGTGCCGCTCAGATGAGCCTGGGTTTCAGATGACCTGGGTGCCGCTGCACGCGGTCAGTTCGGCGTACAGCCCGGTCAGCCGGCCGGTGACCGGCCCCGGTGCGCCGCTGCCGATGACCCGGCCGTCCAGTGCGGTCACCGCGGCCAGGCCACCCATGGTGCCGGTCACGAACACCTCATCCGCGGCGTAGAACTGGGTCAGGCTGTAGTCGCCGACCCGGCACGGAATGCCCGCGCCGGCCGCGATGTCCAGCACCGCGGCCCGGGTGATGCCCTCAGGACAGGCCGCCGTCGTGGGCGTGCCGAGCTGTCCCGCGCTGACCAGGAACAGGTGGGTGGCGTTGGTCTCGGCCACGAAGCCCCGGCTGTCCAGCATGACCGCGTCGTCGGCGCCGGCCACGTTCGCCTCGATCTTGGCCAGGATGGAGGACAGCAGGTTGTTGTGGTGGATCTTGGGATCGAGCATGTCCGGGGCCGGGCGCCGCACGCTGGACGTGATGAGGGCCAGCCCGGACTGGCCGTAGACCGGCGCCTTGTGCTCGGCCAGCACGATCAGGGTCGGCCCGGACTGGTTCAGCCGGGGATCCATCCCGCTGGTGATCTTGACCCCGCGGGTCAGGGTGAGCCGGATATGCACCTCGTCGGTCATCCGGTTGGCCTGCAGCGTGCGGCTGATCTGCTCGGTGATCTCCTCATCCGTGGGCAGCCCGGTGAAGGCGAGCGCGGCCGCGGACTGGCGCAGCCGGGCCAGGTGCTCGGTGAGCCGGAAGATCCGGCCCTGATAGAGCCGCAGGCCCTCCCAGACCGCGTCACCGCCCTGCACGGCCGAGTCGAACGGGCTGACCCCGGCCTGGTCCCGGTGCGCCAGCTTGCCGCCGACGCTGACGATGAGGTCACGGTTGCGCTCGTCGAACTGCTGCAGCATCACGCCTCCCGGTGGTTAGGCGGGCCAGTGTCAGGTGGGGTCGCCGGCCAGCCGGTGCGCATGCAGCCGGCCGTAGTACGGCTGGCACTGCTCGGCCAGCGCGGCCAGCGGGGCGGGCAGCGCCTGGCCCGGGGGCCGGTACCGGCCGAACCCGGTGGATCGCCAGACCGACTCGTACCAGTACGGGGCCCAGACGCCGTCGGAGTCCCGCGGGCCGGCCAGTGCAGCATGTGCGCCGAGAACGGGACGCCGAGCGCGGCGCACAGCGCGCGCAGCACCGCCTCCGGACGGTCCAGCAGGTCATGACTGTCGATCACCGGGCCGCCGAACCGGTCGAAGATGTCGGCCTGCTGCCACAGTCCGAGGTCGTCCAGGGTAGGGGTGGCCCGCACCCGGGCATAGGAGGCCAGCAGCTCGGCCGGATCCCGGATCAGGAACGCGTGCCGGAGCGGTGCCAGCGCCTCCCGGTCCACCTCGGGCAGCAGGTGGTGGGTCATGTGTTTCGCGTAGCAGACCGAGCGGCCGGGCGGCAGCGTGCCGTCGGTGAGGTGGCGGATCACCGTCCGCCAGCTGGTTGGCTGGCTGGCGATGACCTGCTCCCGGCCGGGATGGTCGAGCCCGGTGCGGTCCAGGTAGAACGCGTACAGCGGCTCGTCCACCACCACGGTGTCCGGCCGGTTCTCCCAGGACCGCATGAGCGCGGTGGACACCGTACGCGGCCCGGACCACATCGCGATCCGGGCCGGCCCGGCTGCCCTGGGCGTCACTCGCTGAACTGGGCGGCTTCGGCGCCGATGGTGGTGTCGTCGCCGTGCCCGGTGCGCACCACCGTCTCCGGTGGCAGCCCGAGCAGCTTGCCCCGGATCGACGCGATGATCGTGTCATAGTCCGAGTAGGACCGGCCGGTCGCGCCCGGGCCGCCGTGGAACAGGGTGTCCCCGGAGAACACCGTGCCCAGCGCGGGCGCGTACAGGCACACGCTGCCCGGCGAGTGCCCGGGCGTGTGCAGCACCCGCAGTGGGGTGGCGGCGATCTCGATGACCTGCTCGTCGCCGATATTCTCGTCCGGCTCGGTGCCCGGGAAGACCATCCGCCAGAGCATCTCGTCACCCTGATGCAGCAGCACCGGCGCGCCCTTGGCCCCGGCGACCGGCGGCGCGGCGTTGAGGTGGTCGTTGTGCCCGTGGGTGCAGATGATGGCAGACAGCCGCCGGCCGCCCACCGCGGCCAGGATCGCGGCCGGGTCGTGCGCCGCGTCGATGACCACGACCTCATGGTCATCGCCGACCAGCCACACGTTGTTGTCCACGTCGAAGTCCTGGCCGTCGAGCGAGAACACCCCCGAGGTGACCACCTTCTCGATGCGAGCGGTCATCCGAGCGTCACTACGCTGCGCAGCACCTCGCCGCGCTCCATCTTGGCGAACGCCTCCTCGACCGCGTCCAGCGCGATGGTCTCCGAGACGAACTTGTCCAGCGGCAGGCGGCCCTGCAGGTACAGGTCGATGAGCACCGGGAAGTCCCGTTCCGGCAGGCAGTCGCCGTACCAGGACGACTTGAGCGCGCCACCGCGGCCGAACACGTCCAGCAGCGGCAGGTCGATCCGCATGTCCGGGGTGGGCACCCCGACCAGGACGACGGTGCCCGCCAGGTCCCGGGCGTAGAACGCCTGCTGGTAGGTCTCCGGGCGGCCGATCGCCTCGATCACCACGTCCGCGCCGTTCCCGCCGGTCAGTTCCTGGATCGCGGCCACCGGGTCGGTGTCCCGGGAGTTGATCACGTGGGTGGCGCCGAACTGCCGGGCCCACTCCAGCTTGCGCGGGTCGATGTCCACTGCGATGATCGTCCGCGCGCCGTTCAGCCCGGCGCCGAGGATGGCCGCGTCGCCCACCCCGCCGCAGCCGATGACGGCCACCGAGTCGCCCCGGGTGACCGGCGCGGTGTTGATGGCGGCGCCCAGGCCCGCCATCACGCCGCAGCCGAGCAGGCCCGCCACCTCTGGTTTGGCCGCCGGGTCCACCTTGGTGCACTGGCCCGCTGCGACCAGCGTCTTCTCGGCGAACGCGCCGATGCCCAGCGCGGGGGACAGCGTCGTGCCGTCTTCCAGGGTCATCTTCTGGGTGGCGTTGTGCGTGCTGAAGCAGTACCAGGGGCGGCCGCGGCGGCAGGCCCGGCACTCGCCGCACACGGCGCGCCAGTTGAGCACCACGAAGTCGCCGGGCGCGACCGAGGTGACCCGGTCGCCGACCGCCTCCACCACCCCGGCGGCCTCGTGCCCGAGCAGGTAGGGATAGTCGTCCCCGATGCCGCCCTCGCGGTAATGCAGGTCGGTATGGCAGACGCCGCAGGCCTGCACCCGGACCAGCGCTTCGCCCGGCCCGGGATCCGGCACCACGATCGTGGTCAGTTCGACTTTGGCACCTTTGCCTGGGGCGATGACGCCCCGCACCGTGGTTGTCATTGGCCCATCGTGCCCAATCGGCCCGCACAGCGGAAGCGCCAGGGTGCTGCAACCTGGCCCGATAAGTCTGTGCCGTGCAATTTGCAATGTACGTCACCCGACCGATGTCTCACCCCCGCCCGGCCGGCGACCGTAGCGGGTATGCACGGCACGACATGCCGGTACCTGACCCAACTGAGCCGCAACCGAGGACGAGATGACGCTTATGACGCACGTACCCGCCAGGGCGCAGCGTCCGTACCGCATCTCCCTGCCTGCGGGCTCGGCCGCCACGATGGCGGCACGCCGCCACGTGTGGGCGCTCATCCACGCGTGGAACGTGCCGCTGGATGCCTACACGGCGGCGTTGCTGACCAGCGAGCTGGTGGCCGATGTCATCTCCTGCGATCCAGATGCAGCGGTTGAGCTCATGATCAGTTGGGTGGACCGGAAGTTCTGTGTGGAAGTGCGCGATGCGTCGCGGTCCACGATGGCGGGCGAGGACCCGGCGGCTGCGCCGGCCGGCGCGGCGGACGCGCCGGCCGGCGCGGGGGCCGCCCGGGACCCAGCCGATGGACCAGACGACCTGTTACTGGTCGTCAATGCCCGGCGGAACCTGCATTTCTGGTACTGGCCCGGCCAGGACCGGTGAGAGGAAACGCCGATGAACATGGTGGCCCCGGCCCGGACCCCGTTGCAGCGTCCTTTCCGCATCTCCCTGATCGCCGGCCCGGCGGCAGCGGCACAAGCCCGCCGTCACGTCTGCGCCATCATCACGGCCTGGGACGCGCCGGTGGACGCCGGCACTGCGGCCCTGCTCACCAGCGAGCTGGTGACCAATGCGATCAAGCACGGCAAGCTCGGCAACGATGGCATCCAGCTCGTGATCAGCTGGGCCTACGGCCAGCTCCGGGTGGAGGTGCACGACCAGTGCAAGTCCGGGCCGGTGCTGGTGAACGCGCCGTGCGACGCCGAAGCGGGGCGCGGCTTACTGCTGCTGGCCAGCCTGTGCACCAACTGGGGCTGGCGGCAGACGGTGACCGGGAAGGCGGTCTACTTCAGCCTCGCGGCCCAGACCTGAGCCCGGTCCGGCGCCTCCGGGTGAAGCCGAAACCGGGGGAAGAGCGCCCAGGGCGTGTCCCGGGACACGCCCTGGGCTAGCCCCATGGCCGGGGGATGCTGCTAGCGCTCCCGCGGGCCGCTCCGGTCCGCTCAGCCGGCTGCCATCTGGCGGCTGGCCGCCTCGCGGGCGATGTCGATCCGCGAGTTGACGTCGAGCTTGCTCAGGATGTGCGACACGTGCGTGCCCACGGTCCGCGGGGACAGGAATAGCTTGGCCGCGATCTGCGGGTTGGACAGGCCCTGGGCCACCATTCCGGTGATCTTGACTTCGGTCGGGGTCAGGCTGTCCCAGCCGCGGCGGGCCTTGCGGTGCTTCACCCGGGGGGCGCGGCGGATGCCCTGCGCCCGGAAGGTCGCCTGCAGCCGGGCCACGTCGCGGGCGGCGCCGAGCGACGCATAGAGGTCGAGCGAGCGGGTGAACGCGGTCCGCGCGCCCGCACGGTCACCACGGTCCAGGGACACCCCGGCCGCCGCCTCCAGCGCCTGCGCGCCGAGCAGCGGCCGGCTGGCGTCGTGATAGCGGTCCGCGGCCTGCAGCAGCAGCCCGGCATCGCGGTCCAGCAGCCCGCCGCAAAACAGCGTGTTGGCCTCCCGGTGCGGGACCTCGGTGCCGCGGGCCAGCGCCGCGGCATGTTCCGTGATCGTCCTGGCCATCGCCGTGTCACCGGTCGCGACCGCGAGCCGGACGGCGTCCGTCAGCAGGTCCTCGATCTCGTCGAGTTCCTCGGCGTTGCTGGTGAACCCGGCGGTCAGTGCGTCCAGTGCGTCGGCCAGCCGGCCCGTTTGCTCGGCGTCGCGGCTCTTGGCCAGCGCGAGGGTGCTGACGACCCGGGTGCCGATCCGCTTGGCGTGTGGCGCGGCCGCGTCGAGGTGCTGCCGGGCGGCACCGTCCTCGCCGCGGTGGAAACTGATCACCGCGGCGACGCCATGGTCACAACAGGCCACGCTGGGGTCCTTGCTGCCTTCCTCAAACGCAGCCACTTCCGCCATGGCCTCAGCCCAGCGGCCGGTATTGAACAGCAACTGGCCGAGGCAGCAGTGGGCTTGCGCCCGGCGGACCTTGATGCCAGCCCGGTCAGCCAGCTGCTGCGCTTGCCGGGCGGCCGTGAACGCGTCCTCGTACTGGTCGAGGTCGCCCAGCGTGACGGCCTTGTTGACCTGAAGCAGCAGCCAGAGATCAGTGAGCGAGGGATCGGCCTGAGTCACCGCCAGCGCCCGCTCGAACAGCGGGAGCGATTCAGCCATCCGGCCCTGCATCACGGCCTCGAGGATGAGCACATGCAGCGCCCAGCCGATGGCCCAGTCGTCGGCCGCCTCGGTGGCCTGGGCCAGCGCCTCGGCGGCGACCTGACCGGCCGTCTTAATCTCACCCAGGTCACGGTGCGTCCGTGCGGTGGCCACCAGCAGCCGAGCCCGGTTGCTGTCGGAGATCCCTGGGTAAGCCAGTGCCCGGTGCAGCGCGGTGAGGGATTCCGTGGACCGGCCCGCCAGCGCACGGCATTGCGCCAGCGTCCAGTGCAAGTTGACGAGCAGGTCGGGCTCCACCACCTCGCCTAGCGCGCGGCTGGCTACCCGCTCGGCCTCGGCCCCGTCGCCGACCCGGAACAGCGCCTCGGCCAGCCGGCACACAAGGGCGTCATGACGGGCCGAGCCAGCCGGTGACCGCGTCACGGCCTGGCTGAGCAGTTCGGCCGCGGCCCGCGGCGCCTGCCCGGTCAGCAGCCGGGCGGTCTGGGCCAGCCAGCGCAGGATCCATTCCTCCATCGGCTCGGTATCGGCGGAGCCGTCCATAGCGGCCAGCAGTTGCCTGGCGACCCGGTCGGCTGGCGCGTCCGTCTCGGCCAGCGCACGGGCGGCCTCGCGATGCCAGGCTGCCCGAACCGACGTGGGCATCTCCTCGTAAAGCGCGGTACGGATCAGCGGATGCCGGAAGGCCAGGCCGTTGCCGCCTTCCATCAGCACGCCAGCGGCGCACGCCTCGTCCACCGCCGCGACCAGTTGGACCACGCTCCGGCTGAGAACCGTGGACAGGTCCGACACCGTGAAGTTGACACCGAGCAGGGCGGCGGCGCGGAGCACCTGGCGCACCCAGCCGGGCACGAAGCGGAGCCGGTCGGTGATGGCCTCGGACAGCGAGTCCGGCGCCGAGTCACTGTTCAGCTCGGCCATGCCCGCTTCGGTAATGGTCAGGCTGCAACTGCGGGCCAGCGCGTCGACCAGTTCGGTGAGGTACAGCGGGTTTCCGGCGGCGCCGCCGGCCAGCCGGAGCAATTCGCCGGCCGGTTTGCCACCAGCCAGCCCGGCGACCAGTTCGGTCACTTGCGGCTCGGCCAGGCTTTCGAGTTGCAGGCGCGCGGCCAGTTCGGCGGTGTGCCGGAGCGCGAGCAGGTCTTCTCGCTGGGGTACCGGGCGCATCATGCCGATCAGCAGGAGCGGCCGGTGCGGGGCCGACCGGGCCAGCCGTTCCCACAGGCCGACGCTGGCCTGATCCGCCCATTGGAGATCATCAATGACCAGCACCGTGGGCTGAACGGCGCACAATTCGTTGACTAGCGCGAGCAGTTGCTCGGCCAGTACGGCGGTGACGTCCTCACCGCGCCCAGAGCCGACTTCGCCACGGAGTAGCGCTACGATCGTTTCTCGTCGTGGGCCGGGAATGGCCTCCCGGGTCCGCAAGCCATCCAGGAAAGGCGACAGCGGTAACGTCTGCCCCAGTTCATCACCGGCGCCCCATAAGACCTGGCAATCTAACTGGGCCGCTTGCGCGCACGCGGCCCGGACGAGGGCTGACTTGCCGATTCCCGGCTCACCCTCGATCAGCACTGCCCGGCCTTGGCCTGCGGCGACTTCGTGCACGCAGCGCGTGAGCAACGCCAGTTCATCGTCGCGGCCGATCAGCGAGCTGTCCAATGTCGCGGAGAGCCTACGGATAGTAGTACTATCCCAGTCCAGGTTAACGGCGATAGACAAGTTATCGACCCGTCTACTAAATGCCTTCTTTTTTCGTGCGCGCATGCATGACAAATAAACCGACGGGTATACATCCCGCACCGGTGTCCCGGAGGCTGGCCAGCCCCTACTCAGTTACCACGGGATCTCCAGTCCCAATAGCAGTATAGGGAGTGGCCATGCAAATTGCACGGACCCTTGCCCAAAAAATTGCCTTAACTCTCGGGATAGCCACCCCACTACTATTCGGCGTAGCAGCAACTACTGTCAGTGTGGCGGCTGTGCCCAGTGCGCCCCCTGTGGCGATGACCTTTAACTCGCACAGCAACATGATCTTCAATTGATGAGGCCGACCGGCCCCGTCAATACCCCGGCCAATGTCCGCCCCGATCTAGCCGGCCCACACGGCATAGATCATCAACCGATCCCACAGGACAGCCGCCGTCTACTCCCGCACCTGGACCATGGTGCGGCCGGGGAGCACCCGGCGCCCGGGTCCTCGCGGGTGTGCACGCCCGCCGGTCACGCGAGTTCCCACACTGGGTGGCCTGCTGGTCCGGCCAGCCGGGCCTAGCTGAGCCAACCCGGGGGCCCAGGCCGGACCCCAGTCCGGCCTGGGCCTTGTGCTGGGCTGGATAGTTGACCTGGTCGGCCTCCTGGCCCAGGTGCTGGGGGCCGCCGCGGCGGTGCTGGCCAACGCGGCCAGCTTCCTGGTCTCGGCGGCCTGCCTGCTGGCCATCCGCCGCCGCACGCCGCGGCGGTCGGCCTGCTGGTGGCGGTTCAGGGGGTAGGCGGAGTGGCCGGCGCCATGGTGGCCAGGCGCCTCACCGAGCGGATCGGCACCGCGCGCTGCCTGCTGCTGGCCGCACTCGGCGCCGTGCCATTCTGCCTGCTCGCCCCGTTAGCCAGCCGTGGGCCAGGCCTGGTCCTCTACGTGATCGGCATATTCATGACCGCGGTCGGCGTGGTGACCGCAAATGTCATCATTGGCAGCTTCCGGCAGGCCTACGCGCCGCGTGGCATGCTGGGCCGGGTCAGCGCGACCATGAGGTTCCTGACCATGGGGACAAGCCCGCTGGGCGCGCTCCTGGGCGGTGCCCTGGCCGCGGCGATCAGTCCGCGCGGAGCACTCTGGGCCCTGTTCGCGACGATCGCCGCAGCAGGCCTGCTCCTGCTCAGCCGCCCGTTCACCCGCAGCCGGGACCTTCCCGCCGCCACCGCGGCAGCGGATCACCCGGGCCGGTCGGGCGCGCTCAGCACCTGATCGTGCGGCCGCACGCGGAGCGCTGCCCCGGTCCGTATTTTGGATACAGGAGCCGATATGCTAAATGCAGGCCGGTGGTGGGGAGGGAGGGCAAACGTGACGGCGGACGCCAAGCCAGCGGGGGTTCCCGCGTTCATCAGCCCGGTGACGCGGCCGGTGCCGCTGCGCCAGTCCGTGTACGAGGCCCTGGTCGAGCTGGTCGTCGGTGGCCGCCTCGGACCGGGGGAGCACCTGGTGGAGACCGAACTGGCCCGCCAGCTCGGAGTGAGCCGCCAGCCGGTCCGTGAGGCACTGCACCGGCTGGAGGCAGAAGGCTGGGTCGACCTGCGGCCGAACCAGGGCGCGTTCGTCCATGTGCCCACCGACCATGAAGTCGACGAGCTGCTCGACGCCCGGGAACTGCTGGAGATGCAGACCGCCCGGCTGGCCGCCCGGTCGGCCGGCCCGCGGGCGGTGGCCCGACTCCGCGCGCTCTGGCACGAGGGCGAGGCCGCGGTCGAGTCCGGCCAGACCGAGCAGGTCGTCACGGCCAACAACAGGTTCCACGCCGAGCTGGCCATGATCGCCGGCAACACGGTGCTGGCCGACCTGGCCGGCATCGTGAGCAGGCGGGTGCGCTGGTACTACCGCCAGGTGGCGCCGTCCCGCGGCCACGAGTCCTGGGCCGAGCACTGGGAGCTGATCGACGCGGTGGAAGCCGGCGATGAGAACCGGGCCGCCGAGATCGCCCGCAAGCACACCGAGCGCACCCGGTCCGCCTACCACAAGCCGTCCGGGGGGGCCGGGCCGCTCGACGGCCGGGCCAGATAAAGACCGGCTAGGGGAGCCGGACCACGCTGATCGGGTCGGGCGCGTACGGGTTGCCCGCGTTATCAATCAGCTCGATCTCGGCCCGGTCCGACATGATGTGGTACGAGCCGTCCAGCTGGTACTCGCGGATGATGGTGACCGTCCCGTCGGCGTGCGTGTAGCGCTCCTCGGCGTACCCGTCGCCCGCGCTCTTCGCCGCGTCCACCGCGGGCTCGTCGCGCCACTCGAACCGGTACGGCGCCAGCGGCAGCTTGAGCTCGAATGGGTAGCTGTCCGGCACGCTGCGCCTCCCCACGGCGTCGATCAGCTGGTGGCAGGCCCATGCACCGGGGCCTGCCACCAGCACGTTACGGCAGTTGGCTGGCCAATCACCAGCCAGCGGCCGGGACGGTCAGGCCACCGCTGGCTTGGCCTGCTCGGGTTCCTTGGCCGACGCGCGCACCGCCCGTTCCATCTGCTCCACGGTCGGCCGCCTGCAGAGGAACGTGAGGGTCAGCGCGGCCAGCGCACCCAGCGTGGCACCGAAGAAGAAGCCGAACGCCCAGTGGAAGGTGGCTGTGCCGTACAAGGTCCCGGTCATGATCAAAGCGGCCAGGCCGCCGGCGAAGCTGCCGCCCAGCGCCTTCCAGGCGTAGATCGACCCGTAGTTGACCGCATTGTTTGTCTCGCCGTAGTAGTCGGCCACCAGCGCCGCCGTCATCGGGAAGTTGGCGCCGGATAGCCCGCCGGAGATTATCGCGCAGATCACGAACAACGGGGCGTTGTGCAGCTCGCCGAACCACAAGGCGAGCAACTGGAACACCACGTTCGCCGAGTACGCGTAGATCATCGTTCTGCGGCGGCCGATGAACTCGGAGATGTAGCCGTAGATCGGCCGGGCGATTCCGTCCGCGAGCGAGAACCCGGCGAAGCCGACCACCGCCGCGGCGGTACCCAAGCCCATCGCTTGAGCGAACCCGTAGTAATACGCCACCCCGAACAGCGAGCAGCCGACGTACAACGCGTACTGCGCCCCGATCCACTTGGCCTGCGGCGTCCGCCACATCTCCCCGAGGCTGTAGTGCCGCAGCGAGGGTGGGTTGCTGAGCAGGTCACGGGTGCTGTGCTTATGCCAGTTGAGCGGGTCGATCTCCTTCGGCCACCAGTTCTTGGGCGGATCCTTCATGAACGCCCCACCCAGGCAGATGCCGACGGTCATGATCGCGCCCTGGATGATGATGTAGGTCTTCAGCGTGTGCGCGCTCATCGTGACCGCGCCGCCGCCGCTGCTGGCCGCGCCGATGATGAAGATGAACGGGACCGCGCCATAGGCCCAGCCGCCGTTCACGAACCCGGTGCGCCAGCCCTTCTTCTCCGGGTACCACTTGGCCACGATGTTGATGCAGCTGGAGTAGACCATCCCGGAGCCGATGCCGCCGAGCACCGCGTAGCCCAGGTAGGCCTGCCAGATCGTGGTGGACGTGGCCAGCAGGCCGTAGCCGACGATGCCGCAGACGATGCCACCGATGATCACCGCCCAGCGGACGTTGAGGATGCCGCGGTTGCGCAGGATCCCGGTGCCGATCTGCACGAACGATTCGAAGATCACGAAGAACGAGAAGGCCCAGTACACCGGGCCGGGGCCCCAGTGGTGCACGGCGGCCAGCGAGCCGTTCAGCGCACCCCAGGTGTATTCGAGCAACCCGGCCAGGCACATGGCCAGCCAGGCCGCCATGATCGGGACCCACCGGCCGTGGCCGAGGACGTCCCGTGGTGTCTCACCGATCCGGAAGGCCCGGCCGGTCGAATTCGTCACTACTTGGTAGTTGGCTGTTCCAGCTGTTGCGCTCATCGGTCGCCACCGATACCTCTCGCAGGAGACGCTGTTGGCTCGGGTGGCCGTCCGCCCGGAATGGCAGCGGCCACGTGGAGGTTGGTAACGATCACGGCAGGATCGTCGCCGGGTGGCATCCCGGACGACCGGCCGCGAAAGGGCAGGGGCGCCGCGCCGGGTTGTGGCAACGGTCCGCGCGGCGCCCTTGGTCTGGCCCGCCGGGGCGGCCCGCGCGATCCCTGCGGGCGGTATCGTCCCTGATCCGCCATGTCTGCCTCCCCGGTCGGTCGTCAGGTCTCCAGTCCCAGCGCCTGGAACAGGGCGCCGCGGGCTGACTCGTCGGTGGCCGCCAGGTACAGCTCGTCGAGACCCCAGCCGGCCTCGTCCAGCAGCTCGGCAGCCTGGTCGAACAGGGGTGAGCGCTGGTCCGCGGCCACCGCCGCCAGCACCAGGTGACCGACCACCTGGAGGACGGCGGCCCGCAGTTCCGCCCGGCGCGCCCCCGGTGCCCGGGACACCCCCGGCATCAGCGGGATGATCCGTGCCCCCGGTCCGGGCGTGACCTGGCCGTTGGGCCCGCTCACGGCGGGCCCCCGGACAGCGTGGCCAGCTCGGCGGTCAGCCGGTCTCGCTCACCGTCCACCGAGAGGTCGATGACCTCCACTAGTGAGTAGCTGCGCCCACCCGGCGAGCCATCGGCCAGCCGGACCGGCGCCGACTCGGCGAACACCTCGAACCGGGTGCCCGCCGAGCGCGGCCCGATGGCCAGCACGTACCGCAGCACCGCCTGCCGGTCCGGCAGGTAGCGCTGCTGGTGCCCGCCGTCGAAGCGGATCTGCCAGTGCTCTGCCATGTGGCTTTCTAGGGTCCCTCTTGTGGCGGCTGTGCTAGCCCGGGGGACGACCCCCGGCCCCCCGATCGCCGCTTCGCGTCGAGGCGGCCGTGGCCGCCGGTGGCCGCCGCGTCTAACATCAGGCGCCGACCCCACGGTTCAGCGGCATCGAGTAGCTCTCCTCCTTCAGCCTTGCGTGCCGCGCCGGGTCCTCGCCCTCGCGCAGCTCGGCCGGCACGTCCATGCCGATGTCCTGCCAGTTCAGGTTGGCCGCCCGCTGCAATGCCGCCACGTGCTCCGGCAGCATGTGCCCGAACCGGCCCTGCATGGCCAGGTAGTCGGCGACCGGGCGCTGCACCGGCGGGTGGAAGTAGTGGTACGTCCGCTCGGCCGGGTCGTACTCCCAGACCGGGAACAGCCCGGACTCCACCACCCGGCGGCCCAGCTCGACGGTCATAGAGGTCTGGTACACCCAGCCCTTCTGGCACGGCGTGAAGCAGTGCATGAACGCGGCACCCTGATGGTTAAGCCCCTTGCGGGTCTTGTTGACCAGGTCCACCGGGTAGCCCACCGTGGTGGTGGCCACGTAGCAGTGCGGGTGCCCCTCGGCCATCATCCGGGCCAGGTTCTTCGGCGGCAGCTGCTTGCCCGCCGGGTTCGCCTTGCCGAACGGGGTGAACGTGGTCAGGCCCGCGTACGGGGTCGTCGGCGACACCTGGATGCCGGTGTTGGCATAGCACTCGTTGTCGTAGCAGATGAACAGCGCGTCGTGGTTGCGGTACAGCGCGCCGGAGATCGAGCCGAGCCCGATGTCGGAGGCGCTGCCGTCGCCCGCCATCACGATGATGTTCGGGTACGGGCCCGGGTGCCGCCCCTTGCGGATCATCGCTTCGTACCCGGCGGCCACGCCCGAGTTGAACGAGCCGCCGCTGGCGATCGGGGTGTGCGCCCACGGCACCGTGTACGGGGTGCACAGGTAGGTCGAGTTGGCCACGTACATGCAGCCGGTCGGCCCGGCCAGCACGGTGTCCTGGCCGGCCGCCTTGAGCACCCACCGGTACTCGATGGCCGGCCCGCACCCCGCGCAGGTCCGGTGCCCGGCCTGGTACGGGTCCTCGTCCGGCATGTCCGGCAGGTAGTGCCGGTCCCGCCCACTCTCATCGTCCAGGGCCGCGGCCCGGCCCTCCTCGTCCAGCAGCGGCAGGTGCTGGCGGATCACTTCGTGGGACATCAACAGCTCCTCAGTCCTCGAATCCGACCCAGTGGGCCGCCTTCTCGACGTGGCCGTGCTCGACGGCCTGGGTCAGCTTGCCGGCCATCCACTCGAACTCGGCGGTCGGCACGGTCTCGCCGCCCAGCCCGGCCATGAACGAGGTGAGCAGCGGGTGGCTGGCCGAGTAGTAGAGCGCGCTGGACACGTCCGGGGCCAGGATCCCGCCGTAGCTGGGGCCGCCCAGGCCGAGGTTGGTCTCCACCACCCCGACCGCCTTGACCCCGCGCAGCGCGTGCCGCAGGTCTTCGCTCGGGAACGGCCTGATCCACAGCAGCCGGGCCATGCCGATCTTGATGCCCTGCTCGCGCAGCCGGTTGATGGCCGCCCGGCAGGTGACCGAGTGCCCGCCCGAGATGACCAGCGCGATCTCCGCGTCGTCCAGCCGGTATTCCTCCACGAAGTGCGGGTACTGGCGGCCGAACATCCGGCCGAACTCATCGGTCTTCTGCCGGATGACCGGGATCGCGTCCTCCATGGCCCGGGCCCGCTCCAGCTGCAGCGGCGGCCCCTGGGACGGGTGGATCTGCGGGCCGTGCGACACCGGGTGCCGCGGATCCAGCGGGAACGGCAGCTTGTACGGCGGCAGGAAGGCGTCCACCTGGTCCGCCGACGGCATCTCCACCTCGCCGGAGATGTGCGACACGAAGTAGCCGTCCTGCACCACCATCTGCGGCAGCAGCACCCGGGGGTCCTCGCCGATGGCGTAAGCGATCAGCGTCTTGTCGAACACCTCCTGCGGGGTGGCCGCCCAGCCCATCAGCCAGCCCATGTCCCGGGTGCACAGCGCGTCGGTGTGCTCCGAGCCGAAGTCGCCCGGCGGGTCCAGGGTGCGGTCGGCGATCGTCATCTGGATCGGGATCCGGGCCCCGGAGATGATCGAGTACATCTCGTACGCGTACGTAACGCCTACTCCGGAGGAGCCCGTGTAAGCGCGCGCCCCGCACGACCCGGCGCCGAACGCGGCCGACAGCTGCGAGTGCTCGCCGTCCGCGGTCAGGTACTCGGCATCGAGGATGCCGTCCGCGATGAACTGGGCCAGGTTCATCATGATCGCGGTGTACGGCCGGATCGGGTACGCGGTGATCACGTCCACGTTCGCGTACAGCGCCGCGTAGGCGGCTGACGCACAGCCGTTCAGCCGCTTTTGGGTGCCGGCCAGCTCGGCCAGCCGCTGCTCACCGGCGGGGGTACGCAGGCCAGGCCCGTAGGCCGGCTCCTGACTCCAGCCACCCTCGACATGAACCGTCGTCATCAGATCACCCCGGGACTAGCGTTCGGAAGAGTTGTGGTTTTGCCGTTGGCGGATCCGTTGCCGGGCGCGCGCCGATGCGCCGCGTCGTACTCGGCGATGGTTTCCTCGATGAGCTGCTTGGTGAAGCCGGACTGCTCGGCGTGCGCGCCGTCGTACGGCGCGAACGCGGTCTCCATCCGGGTCACGTCGGCCGGGTCGTCGAAGTCCATCTCCGGCACCTTCTCCAGGCAGCCGGTCGGGCATTCCTGCACGCAGACCAGGCAGCCCTTGCAGTAGGTGGTGCGGATCGAGTAGTGCCCGTTCTCCCGTGCGTCGCGCAGCACGCTGACGTCCGGGCAGACGATGTAGCAGTTGTCGCAGCCGTTGCACACGCCGCAGCTCATGCACCGGTCGGCCTCGGCCACCGCCTGCTCCTGGCTGTACGCCAGGGTCACCTCGATTTTCTGGCTAACCCGCCGCTCAGCTGGCGGGGTGAGCGGTATTTCGACCCGAGGGGCAGGCCTGAAGTAAGCCGCGTTCAGCCCCTCGTAGGGCATGATCACCGGCTCCGGGTCGTCGGTCAGGGCCTGGTTGGCCAGCAGCCGGTCGATGTCCCGGGCGGCCCGCTTCCCGTCACCCAGCGCGTCCACCACCATCGACGGGCCGCGCAGCACGTCGCCGCCGACGAAGATGGTGCCCTCGACCCGGCCGTGCTCGTCCGCGGTGATCACGCCGCTGCTGTCGGCGAGATGCTCGGGCAGCCAGTCCAGCTGCTGCACCTGGCCGATCGCGATGAAGATGGTGTCGCAGATGACCTCGCGCTCGGTGCCCGGGATGAGCTCCGGGCGCACCGCACCGCTGTCGTCCTTGGCCAGCCGGGCGTCGCTGAGGACGGCCCCGGTCACATGCCCGTTGTCGGCCAGCACCCGGACCAGCGCGGTGTTCGGCGCGAACAGCACCCCCTCGTCCCTGGCCTGCTCCAGGTCCTCGGGCACGATCACCAGTTCGTCCGCGGACTCCAGCGAGACGATGGTGGCCGCGCCGCCACCCAGCCTGATCGCGGATCGGGCGGTGTCCGAGGCGGTGTTGCCGCCGCCGATGACCAGCACTTCGCGGCCGGTTCGCACCGGGCGGCCCAGGCCGGCCTCGCGGAGGAACTCCAGGCCGCCGGTGACCCCGCGGGACTCGATGCCCTCGACCGGCAGCCGGCGGCCCACGTCCTGGCCCAGGGCGAGGAACGCGGCCGGGTAGTTGCGCAGCTCATCCCAGGAGATGTCCTGCCCGGCCCGGGTGTTGCAGCGGATCTCGATGCCGCCCAGGCTGAGCAGCTTAGCGATCTCCGCGTCGAGGATCTCTTCGGGCAGGTGCCAGTGCGGGATGCCGCCCCGGAGCATGCCGCCGGGCTTGTCCAGTGCCTCGAAGATCACGCTTGAGTAGCCGCGGCGCCGCAGGTGATAGGCGGCGGCCAGGCCGGCCCGGACCCGACGATGGCGACCGTGGTGCCGTTCAGTTCCGGCAGCATCTCCTTGACCGGCTCCTCGGGCAGGTTCAGCCCGTAGTCGCCGAGGAACCGTTCCACGCTGCGGATGCCGATCGGCTCGTCATGCTGGGCCCGGTTGCAGGCCGTCTCGCACGGGTGGTAGCAGACCCGGCCGGTCACCGACGGCATCGGGTTGTCTTCCATGATCGTCAGGTAGCCGTCGAGGTAGCGCTCGTGCTTGACGAAGTCCAGGTACTTCTGGATCTGCTCGCCGGTCGGGCAGGCGTTGTTGCACGGCGGCATCTTGTCTTTGTAGACCGGCCGGAAGAAGCGGAAGTTGCCGGTCGGGAACAGCCGCTGCCCCTCTTTCTCGGTGGGTGGCGGTGTCACGCCGGCGATCGGCAGTTGCAGATGCGGCGGGATCCGGGTGCCGCGTACGGACATGGAGCCTCCTCGCGGATACGCAGGTCAGGGGGCGGGTCAGGCGGTCGCGGGTGGGTCAGGTGGTTGCGGGCGGGTCAGGTGGTCGCGGGCGGCTCGGGTGGTTGCGGGCGGGTCAGGTGGTCGCGGGCAGGTCGGGTGGTCGCGGGCGGGTCGGGTGGTTGCGGGCGGGTGGGATAGAGACGGGCGAGGGTCAGGAGGCCGGCGTGGGCGCGGTGGGTTCCGCGCCCACGGTTTCCGGCGTGACCAGGTCGGGCTGGCCGGAGCCGGGGCCGGATGGGACCGGGGCGAACTCGATGACCCGGTGCTGCTCGACGCCGCGGACCATCGCGTCCCGGTCGGCGACCTGCTCGGCCACGCCGTCCAGGGGCAGCTCGCCGGTGGCCGCGACCAGCGCCCCGATCAGCGGTGCCGCGATGCCCATGCCGATGGCCAGCCGTTCCTCGGCCCCCTCGGTGGACATCCGGTCGTAGGCCAGTTCGCCCAGGTCCCGGACGAACATCCACGGGCTGCCGCCGCGCTGGTCGGCCAGCCCGACCGCGTCCACCACGACCAGCTTGGCCAGCTTGGCGCGCATCGAGTCGGGCAGGAACTTCAGCAGGTACTCGGGGTCGCGGGCGGAGTTGACCAGGAGGACGCCCTGGCCGTCGGGGGTGCCGCGGAGGAAATTGACCGCCTTGATGATCGTCTCTTCGACGAGCACGACCCAGTCCGGGCGCGGGTTCTCGTACACGAACCGGTCCACGATGGGCGAGTCGCCGAACCTCGCGTACCGGCGGACCAGGCAGTTCGTCCGGTCCGGGTCGTCCACGTAGTCGCTGACGTTGTCGGCGTACAGTCCTTGAGCGCGGGCCGCGGCGGCAATGCACGAGGAGACATCACGAGCCTCCTTGTCCATGATGATGCCGCGAGACCAGACCGTGAGCTCGTGATACACGTGGCACTTCCTAACATTGTATACCGTCGTCAGGATACTGACATCGTCCGCGTTGCCCTGGAGCCAGTCAAGGGGCGGGCATGCTCTTTATCCCCCGGCTTGGCCTGCTTCCGGCCCATCGCGCCCGCCCTCATGTGCTTGCGCTTAGTGATCAAACGTCTGGTGCTGCCATGGCGACACCAGACGCTTGATCACTAACGGCGGCCTGTGCTGTTTGCCACTCTTGGTACGTGGGGAAGTGCGGTGGGTTACCGAAACCGTGAAAGTTTCAGGGGTACCGGGTGATGGGTGGCTGGCTCAGCCGGGGTGGTGCGGGGTGGCTGCGTTGCGGCTCCGCCCAGCTGGCGCCGGCCGGCCGGGACGCGCTGCGGTGGCCGGCCCTGATGAGCACGTCGGATCCGGTGGTGAGCGCCGCGTCCATGCCCCATGATGGGGTGACTTCCCGGTCTGACAAGATCGCCAGCACCAGGTTGGGGGACCATGAGCGACGGAAGCTCGCGCGAGCCGCAATATCCGCGGCGGTCGCGTGCTTACCCCGGCTCCGGCACTGGATACCCCGACGACCCGCCGCCCGCTGATCCCGAGCAGTACCTAGCCGCCCCGGCCGCGCCCCCGGACCAGCGCCGGCCGGGCAGCCGGATGGCGGCCCGCCAGGCCCGCGGCTACCAGCCCACCTCCGACGCGCCCACCGGCTGGCCGTCCAGCCCCGAGCGCGACGAACTAGCCCGCGGCTACGCCTGGGGTCCGCC
The DNA here is from genome assembly GCA_963834705.1 of uncultured Actinomycetes bacterium. Classification (GTDB taxonomy): domain Bacteria; phylum Actinomycetota; class Actinomycetes; order Streptosporangiales; family Streptosporangiaceae; genus RYN-230. The sequence goes on along the minus strand of CAWICV010000004.1, from coordinate 42,087 downwards.
CGAGGACGAGCGCCCGCACCGGGCGGGCACCCGGCGCAAGCCCCCCGATGCTCCCCCCAACCGAGACCTATATACCGAACGCCAGGGCCACCGTGCTCGGCCCGAGCCGCCTACTGACTTCCGGGGCGCACCGGCCGGGCCGGGTAGCGGACACCGGTCCAGCCGCGGCTACCCGGACCCGGACCTGGCCCGCCCGGCCGGCCCCGGCCGTCCAGGCCCCGGCCGCCCGGCTGGTCGGGGATACCCCGATGCGGGTGCGGGCCGCCGGCCGGGTCCCGGTGCCGATGGCGCGGCTGGTCTCGGGTATCCGGATGCGGGTGCGGGCCGCCGGCCGGGTCCCGGCGCTGCCCGGGTAACCGGGCGAGGCTACCCGGGCGCTGACCCGGGCCAAGGCCGCCCGGCCGGTCCAGGTGGCAGCGGTGCGTCCGGGCCGGTGCGGGTCCCGGGCCAGCCGGACCCAGCGGGTTCGCGGCGCGGCCCGGCCGGCTGGGATGCGGCGCGGCACGGATCTGCGTCCGCCGGACCGGCCGCTCCAGCCCGCGGTTCGCAGCCGTACGACACCGGGGGCTGGGATGCATCCGGGCGCGGCCCGGCCGCGCCGGGGCCAGCCGGACGGGACCCTTCGGGGCGCGGGACCGGGGCGGCCGGATGGGATGTCTCGGAGCGTGGGGCTCTGTCGCCGGGGACGGACCGGCGGGATGGTTCCGGGCGTGGCGCGGTGCCGCCCGGGGCTGCGGGCCGGGACGCCGCTGGTCGTGGGCTCGTGCCGCCGGGGACAGCCGGACGCGACCCTTCGGGGCGCGGGACCGGGCCGGCTGGATGGGATGTCTCGGGGCGTGGGACTCTGCCGCCGGGGACGGACCGGCGGGATGGTTCCGGGCGTGGCGCGGTGCCGGCCGGGGCTGCGGGCCGGGATGCCGCTGGTCGTGGGCCGGTGGCGCCGGGGTCAGCTGGCCGGGATGCTGGGCGCAGGCACGCCGCCCCCGGGCCGGCGGGCCGCGATGCCTCAGGTCGTGGGCTCGTGCCGCCGGGGACAGCCGGACGCGACCCTTCGGGGCGCGGGACCGGGCCGGCCGGATGGGATGTCTCGGGGCGTGGGACTCTGCCGCCGGGGACGGACCGGCGGGATGGTTCCGGGCGTGGCGCGGTGCCGGCCGGGGCTGCGGGCCGGGATGCCGCTGGTCGTGGGCCGGTGGCGCCGGGGTCAGCTGGCCGGGATGCTGGGCGCAGGCACGCCGCCCCCGGGCCGGCGGGCCGCGATGGCACACGGTGGAATGCCGCGGCGGCGCAGCCTTCGGGGCGCGCGTTTGCGGTCGGCCCGGCTGGCCCGGCCGCCGAGCCCGTGGATCCGGATGCCCAGGGACGGCCCGGCCGGAGCCGGGTCATCCCGGGCACCGTCGAGCACGAACCGGAAGCACGCGGTCGCGGCAGCCGGGCCCGCCCCGGGCGGGGTGCCGACCGGGACGGTGCCGACCGACCGGATGCGAAGGGGGCCGACGCCGGCCAACCGCCGAGTCGCGACGAGGCGCCGCAGCGCAGCGGCGGCCTGATGCCCGACCTCGACCGCCTGGACCGCGTGTTCGAGGAGTTTCCCGAGTCGGCCGACGAGGGCCGCGGCCGTAAGCGCGGGCTGTTCGGCCGGCGCAACCGCGGCGAGGAGGCGGTCTGGGGCAGCGACCCGGATCCCCGGGACACTGACCCGGCCCCAGCGCGCGGCCATGGCCGGGGTGGCCGGCGCGGCCGGGACGACGATGGGGGCCCGCGCGACCGGGGCCATGCCGCCGGGCCGGATGAGCATCCGGACGGTGACGGGCGTTCCACCTGGCAGGCTGGGCCGGCTGAGGCGGAGCGGACCGCTGCACCGCGGCGCCGCCGCGGACACGATGGTGTGCCGCCGTCCCGGCGAGATCCCCAGACACAACCAGGCGGCGCGGGCGCGACCGCGCCGCGCGGTGCCGCCCCTGACGGACGGGCCGGTGCGGAGCAGATCGCGGCCTCCCCGGGTCCGCTCACCGGGCCGCGCGGCGACGCTGACCGGCCCGGGCTGCCGGATGGCCGGGACCGGATGGCGCCGCCTGCTGAGCTCGTTCGCGGTGGATCACGCGACGACCTGAGGGAGGGCACCCAAAGGCTCCGCGGCCGCCGGCATCGCGCGCCGGCCGATCCCGCTCCGGACGGTGCCGTTCCGGAGCGGGCGGCCGCGCCGTGGGCCGGCGAACCGACCGGCTCCGGGCGCCACCCGGCCGAACCCGGCGCTGCGGCGCCAGCCCACGGCGGCCTCCGGCTCCGCTACAAGACAACGGTGGAGATGCAGCCGGGCCCCGGCATGTCGCCGGGCCGGGGGCCGCTGGACAGCATTCGCACCTACCAGCCCGGCACCGGGCCACAGGTCGCGCTCGGCGATCCGGCCGACGTCTGGGCCGGCACTGGCCCGCTGCCGGGCGCGGCTACCGGCCCGCGCCGGGTGGCGGCCGGCCGGTCCATGGCCGGCCGGGTCACAGCCGGCCGGATCGCAGCCGGCCGGATCGCAGCCGACCGGCCCACACCGGCGCCGGACACGGACGGCCGCGGCCGGAAACGGTCTTCGGCCCGGGCAGCCGCGGCGCAGCTGTCGGTAGACCAGGACACCCGCCCGGCAGGCACCGGCCCGGGACGTATGGCCCAGCGGGCCGCCCGGTCAGCCGAGCCTGGGCGGAACGGCCGCCGGTCCGGCCAGCGCCGGTCCCGCCGGATGATCATGGTGGCAGCGGCCGGCGCGGCCGCGGTAGTGGTCGCGGCCGGGGCCGCGGATGTACTAGGCGTGTTCGGTGGCCACGGCCCGGCGCACGTCCTGGTCGCCCCGGACCGGCTGGGCGCCTACGTCCGCCGTCCGCAACTGGAGAAGCAGGCTAGCGTGGCCGCGTTGCGGCACGGGGTGATCGCCAAGAGTGCCGGCCAGGCCAGCCACGTGGTGTCCGCCGTCTATGAGGACAGCGCGGGCTCGTCACCGCAGATGGTCCTGTTCATCGCCGGGAACCTGTCCGGGGTGTCGGCCAGCGACTTCATCTCCAGCTTCACCCAGCAGTCCAAGGGCGCGTTCGTGACCAGCCCCGGCTCGCTTGGCGGGTCGGCCGCGTGCGTCAACGCCCAGGCCAGCGTGCCGGGCAGCGTCGCGCTCTGCACCTGGGCGGACAACGATACGTTCGGCGTAGTGGCATCGCTGACCATGAACGCCACCAAACTGGCCACGGAGATGCGCGTGATGCGGCCGATGGTGGAGCGGGTCGCCACATAATCGGCTGGCCGGGTAGTTAGCTGGCCGAGTCCTTGCCGTGCTGCGGCCGGGGCCTGCGCAGCGAGAACCGCACGATGGCGATGGCGATCGCCGCGGCCAGCACCGCGAGCCCGACGATCTCACTGCCCATCAGCCGGGTGCTGAATGGGAACGTCGCAGCGGCGTCGGCGACTTGAACGTCACGAGCGTTCGGCAAAGTAGCGGAGTACGGGCTCGGACTTGCACTGGCCGCGGGAGAGACGGTGGGGAACAGGCCGCCCGGCGAGCTTTCCGGGTTGGGCAGCGCGGGCAGCGTGCCCTGCGGGTCGGTGCTGCCTGGCACGGTGGGCAGGACGCCGGCCGGGAGGGTGGCGCCGACGGGGTCGGGGGTGGTGGTGCTGCTGGCGGTCGGGGTGGGCGTGGGGCTCGGCGACGAAGACGCGGCCGGCTTGGCGGTGATGGTCACCGCGCCCGATGCGGGCGCCGGGGCCGTGGCGTCGCTGGACTTGGCGCTCGCGGACAGCGTGGCCTGCTTGCCCGTGGCGGTGCCGGACGGCACCTTCACCTTCGCCTGCAGCTCATCCGAGCTGCCCTTGGCGATGCCGCCCACCGTGCAGGTGTTCCCGCTCGCGGACGGGCAGACAGTGAACGTGGGCGTGGCTGAGCTGCCGCCCACCTTTCCGCTGACCGTCACGCTGACCCCGCTGGCCGCGCCGCCGGACGGCCAGACCCAGATTGCGTAACTGGCCGTTCCGCCCGGATGCAGGCTGGACTTGGTGGTGATCGGCTGCACTTCGAGGCAGAGCTGGGCCTTCGTGTTGGTCGGGGTGGGCGTCGGCGTGGGCGTCGGAGTCGGGGTGGCCGACCCGGACCCGGACGTGGGCGACGGGGTCGGTGTGGGGTCCGAGCTCTTGCTGGGGCTGGCCGAGGCCGAAGCGGTGCTGGTCGGGGTGGCCGAGGCAGAACTGGAACTGGACGGGGTGGCCGACGCGCTCGTGGCCTTGGGGGTCGCGCTGCTGGTCGCGGAGGCGCTGGCGCTGATATTCGGCGTGGACTTGGCGCTGGCGGTGGCCTTGGGGGTGCTGGCCGGCCGGAACACCGCGTCCAGGGCCACCGTGGCCTGCCCGGCCGCCACTACGCGCGCCGCGCTGGTCGCGGCCGGTGGCGAGCCACACACGTTGGAGGTGGCAGCGGTGACCGCGGCCTCGGCCGGGCTGGCCGCGCCGAGCAGGCCGCCGGCGATGCCAGAAGACACCACGGCTGCGCTGGCCACCGCACCTAGCGCTGTCGTTGCAGAGCGGGCTGATTTCATGGCTGTGCTCTCATAGCCATGGTCATCGTCGTCGAGACCTCGCACGTCGTCGGCTGCTCATCGCCCGCGCGAACACCATTCCCTGCCGCTGGCGTTCGACACCTACGTTTGACGAGACAGATGCTAAATGGGTTCCCTCTTCTGGCCATCGGGGAGGAAGAAGGGTATGTCGGCTGCGGATGCGCGCGACGTGCTGACCCGGCCCGCCCCGCCGCCGGATCACGTGCTCCGCTACGGGCCGGGCCCGGACCAGGTTGCCGACCTGCGGCTGCCGCCCGGCCTCGGAGTTGCTGCCGCTGGCCGGGCGCCAGCGCTGATTCTGCTGCTGCACGGCGGGTTCTGGCGGGCGGCCTTCGATCGTACGCATCTCGGTCCGCTAGCGTCCGCGCTGGCGGCTGAAAGTTTCGCTGTGTGTACCCCGGAGTTCCGCCGGACCGGTCAGCCGGGCGGCGGCTGGCCGGGCACATTCGACGACGTTGCGCTGGCCGTCAACCAGCTGCCCGAGCTGGTGCAGGCGGTGTTGCCGGGTGGCGCCTCGGTGGGCGCGATCATCCTGGCCGGGCACTCGGCAGGCGGTCACCTGGCACTGTGGTCGGCGGGCCGGCACCGGCTCGCCCCAGATAGCCGGTGGCGCGTTGGTTCTAGTGCTTCCGGTGCTAGCGGTGGCTCTGGTGCTAGCCGTGGCTGTGATGCTAGCGGTAGTTCTGGTGCTGGGGTTACGGGGGTGGTGGCTGGGGTGGTCGCGCTGGCGCCGGTCAGTGATCTGGCTGCTTGCTACGAGGCGGGGCTCGACCATAACGCGGCGGGCGACCTGCTCGGCGGAGGCCCGGCGGAGCAGTCGCAGCGTTACGCGATGGCCGATCCGGCGCGGCTGATTCCACTCGGCGTGCCGGTGCGGATCGTGCACGGCACCGCCGATGACCGGGTGCCCTTCGAGATGAGCCAGTCGTTCGCCGCCCGGGACCGCGCCGCGGGTGATCCGGTGCAGCTTGACGTGCTGGATGAGGGCGGTCACTTCGACGTCATCGATCCGCTGTCGGCCGCCTGGCCGGTGGTCCTGGCCGCGTTCCGCGCTGTCGCAACACCTGGCTGAGCGCCGAGTTCGGGTGTGCGTCCAGGGCCGTGTATGCTCACTTGGCGCGGTGGTTCGAGAGCCGTCGCCCCCTTAGCTCAGTCGGCAGAGCGTCTCCATGGTAAGGAGAAGGTCTACGGTTCGATTCCGTAAGGGGGCTCCCAGGTCAGAGGTGGTTTCGCTGGTCAGCTGGCGGGCCGCTGAGCGCGGCGAGTGTCAGATCGAGTGGCAAGATCACTAATTTTGGCGGTCTGACCGTGGCTGCGGGCACGTCCGGCAGCGGTCTGCTGGGCCGTCTCGTGGGCTCGCAGTAGATCAGCCAGCAGGGGCACGTGTGAGTGCGGGCTGATCTTGTAGCGCTGGGCCAGCGCGTCTTGCCATAGCTCTTCGAGTGCCGCGCAGAGGCGCTCGCGCAGCTGGCGGGTCACGTGCATGTAGACGCGGTCCATGCCTTGCAGGGCGTGGCCGCGGCGGTCCATCTGGATGACCTTGCTCAGGTTGGCGGCGTCCAGCCAGGTGGCGTGTGAGTGCCGGTAGTCGTGGGGCTTGAATTTGCCGATCAGGTTCGGCCAGGTGCCGTCAGCGAGGTCGGCGGCCTTGTTTCTGCGGTTGCCCCGGCGGATCGGTAGGCCAGGCCAGGGCTCAGCGGTGATGTAGACAGGGCGGCGGAAGCCCTTACGTTCGGGGTGCAGGCCTTCGGCGGCTGGGGTGAGGAAGTCGTCAGCGTAGTTGGAGCGGCGGAGGTGGCCGCGCTTCGGGCCGAGGAACAGGTAGTTGGGCGGTGTCTTGTCTTCGCCTTTGCAGGCCGGCTTGCCGTCGATGAGCGGGCAGGCGCAGGTGTCGTGGCGGTTGTCCATGGCCCAGCGCATGAGGTCGGCGAGGAAGGGCGGCAGGTCTAGCACGCGGAACGAACCGTCCTTGGGGGCTGACTTGCAGACGGCGCCGCCGAGTTCGCGAAGTTGCCAGTCCACGGCGTAGGTGGCGATGTCGGTCTTGGGAAACTGGAGCGGGGAGTCCTTGCCCGTCCAGCCCTCTACTGCCATGAGTTCGCCCCAGCGGACGCCGGTCCAGGCGGCGAACACGTTCATCACTAGGTCGATGTCACGGCCAGACATCAGCGCGCACCGCTCAGCGAGACACAGCGCCTGGAAAGGCGTGATCACGTTCGCCGTGGTGTCCTGGGCGGCCCGGGACGCTACTCGGCCCTTGACGCGCACCCGACCGCGGCGGCCCTTGCGTCGTTCGGCCGGGTTCCGTTCGATCTTCCCGGCGTGAACTGCGTCGCCGAGGATCGTGATCAGCAGGGAGCGGGCCGAGCTAGCCACTGACCGGGCGTACGGGCGGCCTCTGGCGCTGATGCGGGTTGGGATGGCGCTGTCCCACGCCTCGATCTCCTCGAACTGCAGGGACCCGAGTTCGCGGCCTTGGAACTCCGGCAGGATGAAGCCCTCGACGAAGTACTTGTACTTGGCGCGCGTCGTGGGCTCGATGTCGCCGAGCATCCCGACCCAGACGTCGATCCAGTCTTCTATGAGCATCCTGCGGCCGGTGCGCTCGTGCCATGACCCATTTATCTGCTCGGTGATCTGGTTGGTCGCATCCGCCCGGGCTTCCTCGGGGTCGTCGTAGAAGTTGGTCCAGTACCGATGGTCCTGGAATCGCCAGACGTACCGGGTCCGCCCCTGGCGGTTCGTCTCGGGCCACGGCTTCGGCCTGCGCGGCTGGGCCATCACTTAGTCCCTCGTGCAGACGACGTGCCACGTGGGCTACGGGCCCGCCACGTCTGTGACGGTCGCTCATGGTGATGCGATGAGGATGGCCGGGGCGCTCGGCGACTGGCTGGTGGAACGGTGCGAGTCTCGTGAGCTGGCCTGGGTCGATGCGCCTGACCCTCCACGATCTCGCGCAAGTCGGTTGCCGTGAACCTGATGCGCCGTCCGTTTAGGTGAAAGGGCACCTGCCTGCGGTAGGCGCGGGTACGCAGGGCACACTCGGTCATCTCCGTCAGTCCGAGGCCTCGTAAGATCTCGGCGGCCTGGGCCGGAGTGAACAGCCGCGGGAGGTCCAGGGCTGGTGGGTCGATGGCTGTCACGGTGAGCGCACCTCACGGCAGACTGGCGGCGCCACTCGCGCCTGGAGGAACCCGACTGCCTGTCACCCGGGCAGGCCAGTCCGGGACTCGCAGAGCTGACGGATGACTGATTCTTGTACATCTTATTTAAATCAGAATTCCTCCGCTGGTCAACTGGATACTGGGACGACTCGTGCTTCTGCCAGGTGAGATGAAGCTTGGTCAGGCTGGGCACAGCATGGCGTGGCTCGTGCGCTCAGCGTTGACTATGGCTCGTAGGGCAGCCGATCAGCTGCTCCGATCGGTGTGCCCGGTCTTGTCGTGACAAGCGGCGCTGCCGTAACAGCGATGGCTAGGCGAACGGCGTCGTCGTCAGCAGCGCTGGCCGGTCGATACGGATGGGCGGAACGAGGGATCTGGCCGCCGGCGGTACCAATGATGATGACCGCCATCCCTGGGATGATGGCTGCGTGATTGACTTGGCGCGACTTGTCGAAGACTTCGCAGTAGCGGTTCAGCGCGCCGATGGCCGCAAACCGCAAGCGGTTGCATCTACGACAGGGCGTGCGTACCAGCCCGGGATTGGCCCGCACACGGAGAGTCGGACGATCAGGCTCGTCACGAACGAACTCGTCGCGCTTGACCAGGAGTATGCAGCGTACGCGCTCGACGTGCCCTACCCTGGTGCGTCGCGGCAGCGATGCGATTGGTGCCTCGGCCCGCGCCTGTCTTGGGACTGGGCGATCGAGGCGAAGATGCTACGCATGTTCGGGGACAACGGGAAGCTCAACGACAACATGCTGATGCATGTTCTGTCCCCCTACTCGGCACACCGCAGCGCCCTGACAGACTGCGGAAAGCTGGCCCGCTCGAATCTGCCCGGCCGCAAGGCGATCATGATTTTCGGATACGACTACAACGACTGGCCCATGGATCCCGCGATCGAAGCGTTCGAAACACTCGCTGCAGAGCACGTCACCCTCGGCGATCGGCACGCAGCGGTCTATGACCAGCTGGTGCACCCAGTCCACCAGCGCGGACGAGTGTTCGCCTGGGAGATCGGGGAGCAGATCGAGCGCGGACTCAGCGAGTAGACACATGTCATAGGGGGCCACCGAAGCGCGGCCCCTGGTCAGAGTTGGTCTCGGCCAACGCGGACAGCGGCATTAGCGCGCGTTTAGCGCGGGCGCCCGTCGATGGGCCATACGATCTCGCCGACGCGGTGTGCCGGGTCGATCAGGACGGCCGCTTTTGCCGCCAGTGCCCGCGCTGAGGAAGTCCGCCCGGCCGCCAGGTAGTCGCAGATGGCGCGGGCTGGATCGGTACCGGGCGCGAGCGGCAGCGAGCGGCCGAAAAGGTTGACACGCCTGCCTGTATACCGCGGCGGATCACCGGGGTACCGGCCGAACTTCGAAGGGCCGAAGTCCCGCGTTCCGCGCCACCTGGCTGGGAACGGCCAGTCGTCATGCTGTGCGTAGAAGGACCACACGTCGAAGTCCTTGACGCCGTTCTTCCCGTTGACGTAATGCAGGGCAGCACCTTGGCACAGCGCCCGGCCCAGCAGGCGGCCGGCATAGCGACCGGACCCGCCTGGATGGCGCCGGAACAACTCGGCCTCAGCTTCAGCGGCTAGCGCAGCGAGGCGCAGAAGGTCGGCTACCTCGATGCGTACCGGCGACCGATCCAGATCCCTGGTCACTCCGCCATATTCCCACCGACGCCGCAAGATCGGCGCGATGCCCACCGAGCGACATGCGGCATAGAAAGACGTTCTGCGTGTCGGTTCGTGACGTAAGAACGTCCCCCTGATGCGCTTCGGGCTTGGTGTCCCACGCAGCAGGAGGACGTTCATGGGTAACGGTAGTGGCGTGTCCCGAGGTGACCGCAACCGCAATGCTCGGCTGGAGCGGTTGCGCGTGCTGGTGCCGGTGTCAAATGCGATCGTCGGGATCGACCTGGCCGGCGTCAAGCAGATGGTCGTGGTGACCGATCACGACTCGAGGGTCATCGCCCGGCGGGTATTCCGGTGCCGGGCCTGGGATCTGGGCGTGGCGCTGGACTGGGCCGGCGGTCGTGCCGCTGCGGCGGGCTGGCCGGGGGTGACAGTATCGTGCGAGCCGACCGGGCACCGGTGGCGGGTGCTGGGGCAGCTGGCCGCCGACCGCGGGATGCCGTTCGTGTGCGTGCAGCCGATGCTGACTTCGTGGTCGCGGCGCGCGGAGGACCTGACCTTCGATAAGACTGATGACAAGGACGCGGTGCTGATCGCCCGGCTGACCGCGCAGCTGCGCTGCTATGTTCCCGAGCCGGTGGATGAGACGTGGGGCCGGCTGCGGCATCTGGGCACCCGCCGCGAGCAGCTGATCACCGAGGTCGGCAGCCAGGTCCAGCAGATGCGGGCACTGCTGGAGTGCGCCTGGCCGGCCAGCCTGGACACTGCCCGGCAGCCGTTCCGTTCAGCGACCTGGGCCGCCGCCATGTCGGTCATCGTGGACCGCGACGGCGGTGACCTGGGCCGGACCCGCCGGCTGGGCCTGGTCCGGCTCGAGACCGCGACCAGGCGGCTGGTCATTGCGGGCGGCCGGCGCAGGCCGTGCCTGCGGATCGTCCGCCAGCTGTTCGCCGCCCTGGCCGATCCAGGCGGGGTGATCGCTCACCGGCCCGGCGCACTGGAGCGGGTCGCGCTGCTGCTGCAGGACTGGGACCATGCGCACCGGCGGCTGGCTGACACCGAGCAGCGCATGATGGGGGTCCTGGACGAGCTCGGGCTGACCGGCCTGGTCACCTCGATCACTGGCCTGTCCGCGATCGGCGCCGCCGCGATCCTGGCCGAGACGGGCGACCCGTGCCGGTTCGTGACCGCCCGCGCGCTGGTCAAGCATGCCGGGCTGGCACCGCGGGAGAAACTGTCCGGCACGTTCACCGGACGGGCCAAGCTCACCGGACAGGGCCGGCCCGGGCTCCGCCTGGCAGCCTGGCGTGCGGTCTGGGGAGCGCAGCGCGCCAACCCGGTCTACCGGGCCCGCTACCAGCACCTGACCGGCAGGCAGACCAACAAGCTCAAGCCCACGCAGGCGCAGACCGTGATCGCGGCCGCGATCCTGCGTCACCTGCACGCCGTCATCACCACCGGCCAGGCCTGGGACCCGGTCATCGCCACCCTCGGCAAACACCGCCAGGCTCTGCCAGCCGCCGCCTGAGCAGCGAGCCCGGCGATCAAGCTGACGGCCGGGGCGAGCCCTGCGCGGCATTGAGGAACTCCGGTTACCTCGACGGTCATCATGGGCAGCCCCGTCCGTCGTCTCACCAACCCGATTACACGCTGATGGGCTCCAGCCCCGTTACCGCTATGCAGGGACAGACGACGGACGCGGCACCGGCCAAAGCCTTGACCGGCAACGTCTTACGCTGATGACAGTGCGTCCGCAGCTCACCAGGTCGCGCATAAACATGCAGGCGGATGCCAGGTTGTTGGAGTCGGCAACTGCGAGTTCGACGTGTGCTGCTATGGTTCCGCGCACCCTGCTAAAGGTCTTTATGGCGGAGGTTACGGGCTGTCGGCGGCACGTGAATACTGACCCCGGCGTGGCCGCCAGGGGGTCAAATTCGCGTGCCGTTGACACGGGCCGGTTGTCAGCCGGTAGTGGTACGGACGGCGTCGAGCAACCGGCCTGAACCAACCTCCGATCAGGCTTCGGAGCCCGGTCAGGGAACGAGTTGACCGCAGTCCGGGAGGCCTCTTCGTGCCATCTGGCGTAGGCGAGCCCGGTTAAAGACGCCCGGCTGGGTTTGCCGGGTGAAGGACCCTGGGCCGAAGCGGCCCCACGCCACGAAGGCGGCCATAGCGAGATAGACCAGGTCGCCAATGATCGTTGCCCTCTCGCCACGGCGGAGGCGCGTGATCACCGCGCCCACAAACAGCAACACCCCACCGGTAGCAGCCAGCGGCACCAGAACCGGCGCGATGCCGAGCGCGGCGGGCACGATCAGGCCGACTGCAGCCAGGAACTCGAGGGCTCCGATGGCTTTAAGCGCACCGGGGCTGAAGTCTTCAACCCATCTCGAGGCGGCGCCGCCCATGCTGGCCAGCTTCTCTTTGGGCACGAACAGCTTAGTGCTGCTGGCGACGAGGAAGACAACGGCCAGGATTCCGGCAACGATCCACAGAGCGAGGTTTAGCTTGCGCTTCATGAGGATCTCCTTGAAGGGGTATCGGCGGTTCCCGTTACCTGGGTATCCCGGCTGAGCCGGCATCAATCGGGTACCCGATGCCCTTCCCACGGACGTCCCCCCGTACGCACATGCTGTCGCTGGTGGGTTCGCCGGAGCATGTCCGCGGGGCCGCCGGTGAGACGATAGGCGCGTGGTCACTGCGGATGACGTTGACACCCTGCTGTTCGACGTGCTCGGCACGGTGGTGGACGAGGCGGGATCGATGCGCGCCGAACTAGCGGCCGCGCTGGATCAGGCCGGCGCGGAGCCCAAGGCTGAGGCGCTGGCCACGGCCTGGGCGCGGCGGTTCGCCGCCTTGGTGGCCTCGATCGGCCACGGGGCGCCGTGGCGATCCACCGACGACCTCAACGCCGAGGCGCTCGCGGACGTCTTGCGTGAGGGTCCGCGGCTGCCGGAGCCTGCCGTCCGGCATCTGGCGCTGGCCGGGCACCGGCTGCGGCCCTGGCCCGACGCGCAGGCCGCGCTGGGCCGCCTCGCCCGGCGCTTCACCACGGTGGCCTTGTCGAACGGCAACTTCTCGATGCTGACCGACTTGTTCTCATCCGCCGGGCTCACCTGGCACTGTGTGCTGTCCGGCGAGATGGTGGCGGCCTACAAGCCCGACCCCGCCGTGTACCAGCTCGCGCTGGACCGCCTGGCGCTGGACCCGCGCCGCACGCTCATGGTCGCCGCCCACCCGTGGGACCTGCGCGCCGCCGCCGCCCATGGGCTGCGCACCGCGTACATACAACGCGCGGGTGAAGGTGCTCCAGCGCCGTCGGACACGTTCGATCTCACAGTCCCCGGCCTGAGCGCCCTCGCCGCGCGACTGCTTGCCGTGGCGTGACGACGCCGAGCCTGCCGCGAGGTACGGGCGCCCGTCATACGCTGACGGCACAGTCGTGTGCAGCAATCCGGTCAGCACAACGCCCGTCACAATATCGGCCTGCCCCACCCCGCAGCGAAGCTCCGCCGCGCCACCCCTCGTACACGCGACGTGCGGCCAGAAGCGGGCGACCACGCCCGGCGTTGGCGATGCATAAACATACGGCCCAGCCGGCTGCCTGTTCGGCCGTGGTCGGGGATTGCCGACGGTGCGGAGGCTCTTGATAGCCGCGCACCGAGCCCGCCGATCTGGTCGTCTGGCGGCTTCTCTGCGGCCATCAGCCGGGCGCTCGGACTAGTAGGTCTCTCTGCGTGCCGGCCTGCCATCACATCAGCCCGTTAGACGGGACCCTGCGATCGCCCTGGTCATTACGGTTGACAGGTCTGATATTAGAAGACTAGCATCGTGATATCAGTTTTGGCGCGGCCTGTCCGGGCATCGCGCAGCTTCTGAGAGCAGGTGCACGTCATGCCTCAGTACGGCACATGGGTCAGCTACGCCGGGGATGCCCGGATCTGGCTCGCCATCGTCTTGCTGGCCGTCGCAGGTGGTGTGACCCTGGCCGGAATCCGGCTGCCGCTGCCCGTCCGGGCCACCCAGCCCGGGCCAGCGGTCCGGGCTGCCATGATCGTGGTCTGGGTCGCCTCGATAGCGGCGTTCCTGGTCTGCCTGGCCATCTACGTCCGGCAATACATTCACGCATATGACCTGAACGCGGCCGCAGCCGCGCCCAAGGACCGCATCGCCCCGATCACCTTGACGGCGGCCGCTGCCATCTTCGTGATCATCATCTCGCGCAGCTCGCCTGGCTTCGGGACGAGGCTGGCCAGCGCCGCTATCGGCGCGATAGCCGCACCGATGATCTTCGAGCTTCCCTTCGACCTCATCGTGATGGCCAGAACCTACCCCCCGATCCCGCCCGACCCGGCCCTGTACCGGGCCCTGTTCTTCGTGCCCTTGTTCCTGATCGAGATCAGCACGCTGCTGCTCCTGCGGCTGTCGCCGATGGTGCGGCTGACCAGGGCCACGTTCTTTTCCTTCGCGATGATGCTGGGCGTGTTCGCAGTCTGGGCCCTGTCCGGATTCGGCTACCCGTCGGCCCCGCTCCCTACTGCACTGAACATCGCGTCGAAGATCCTGGCCTTCGTCACCGTCCTCACCCTGTTCCTGCCCAAGCGGCCCGCGCCCCAGCCAGCACCCCAGCCCGATAGCAACGAGCAGGCCCAGCCCGCTAGCCGCAGCTGACCCAGGACTCGTCACCGACCACCGAGATCGCTGACCATCCGCAACTGACCGGCCGGCCCCGCCGGAAGCAGTGTTCCGGCCGGGTCCGGCCACGCTGCCGGCTCCAGGCAGGAGCTGTTACAGCGACCTTGTCAGGGCGCTTGTGCCAGCGGGCTGCCCCTCAGCGAGCCAGGCGCCGGCCAATAGGCCAGGCGAGGCTGCAGGCCGGTAAAGAGCGTCAGGCGACGGCGATCCTCACACTCAGCCTGCGGCCGGCCGTTCGGCGGGGCGCTCGGCACAAGCATGTTGGCTGGCCTGCCACTCTCCACATGAGCCAGTGATCCACAGCGCTGGACTACCTGTCGGCGGCTATTTGTGTCTTCCATAGCTGCCCGGGTCAGCGCAGGCTCGGGTGGAGGTGCCCGGCCGGGCGCTCTCTCTTGCGGCTGCCCGCCTGAGGTTGATGGGTGTGGCTCTTTTCTGGCGTGCGCCCTGGCCGGGTGCCGTGGCGGGGCGTGGCTCAAGAAGGGTCTGCTCAGCTCGAAATAGCGTTGCCCGTCCTCGCCTGGCAGATGATCCGCCCGAGGGCGAGGAGGCATGGCGATGGACAGGGTGATTATCGGGGTTGACCCGCACAAGCTGTCAGTGACGATCGAGGCGAGAGACAACCGGGAGATCCTGCGCGCCACCGGCCGGTTCGGCACCGATGCGCGCAGCCACCGCCAGCTGCTGCAGGTCGCGCGGCAGTGGCCCGAGCGGATCTGGGCGGTGGAAGGCGCGAACGGGATCGGCCGCCCGCTCACGCAGCGGCTGCTGGCCAGCGGAGAGCGGGTGCTGGACGTGCCCGCCAAGCTCGCCGCCCGGGCCCGGGTGTTCGATACCGGGCAGGGCCGCAAGACCGACCCCGCCGACGCCCACGCGATCGTCATGGTCGCGTTGCGGGACAAGGGACTGCGCGAGGTCAGCACCGATCCGGAACTGGTCGTGCTGCGGATGCTGTGCGACCGCCGCGACGAGCTGTCCCGCGCCCGCAACCAGGGCCTGAACCGGATGCACCGTCTGTTCCTGGGCCTGCTCCCGGGCGGGGCGCCGGTGAAGAAGTCAGTGAGCCAGTACCAGGCGCTGCTGGCCACGGTCCGGCCTCGCGACCTGGCCGGGAAGACCTGCCGCCGGATGGCCGCGGAGGAACTGGAGGACCTGCACCGCCTGGACGCCAAGCTCAGGGCGATGAAAGCCGAGCTCAAGGCCGCGGTCCAGGCCACCGGGTCGCACCTGATGGACATTTATGGCATCGGCCCGGCCGGCGCCGCCCGCATCCTGGCCGACGTCGGCGACGTCGCCCGCTTCCCGGACCGCAACCACTTCGCGTCCTGGACCGGCACCGCCCCCATCGACGCGTCCAGCGGCCAGCACCTGCGCCACCGGCTCTCCCGCGCCGGGAACCGCCGCCTCAACCACGTGCTTTACATCGCTGGGATCGTCCAGCTCCGCCATGACACCGCTGGCCGCGCCTATTACCGGCGCAAGCGCGCCGCCGGGAAGACCTCGATGGAAGCGATGCGCTGCCTGCGGCGGCGCCTGTCTGATGCCGTCTACCGGCAGCTGGCCGCCGACGCCACCAGCCAGGAAGAAGCGAGCCCGGGAGGGCACCCCGGGGCGTCTCTGATATCCAGCGCGGCCGGCCTGTCCCCGGACACCGGCACTTCGGATCAGCCACTTCCCGGACCCGCAGATCTGACGCTACCCCCACCCGGCCGGCCCCCGAAGGCCATGGCCCCCGCAGGCGCCACATCCCGGCGGCGCGCCCGAGGTGTCAACGTGGAGCGCCCTGCCGGACGAACGACGTTGACACCGACCAGCGCCGCCACACCCTCAACAGCGCCGGGGCCATGCCCTTGACAGAACCCTGCATAGAAGGGAGCCAGAAGCGGGCGTTCGCTTCTCTGAAGCAGCGAATACATATGCTGCCCTCCGGTGACGGCATTTCGGGTGTGCTGTCTGTTCGTCACAGTTGCCGGTTCTACGGGGGGCCCGCGTGCCGCACCGCCGGTCGTTGCTGACAGCTCAACGGATCCCGGCGTCCTCAGCCCCGTCGTCGGAGGTGAAGTCACGCGAACGGAGCCAGACCGGCTTGACATAGTCAGGCTAGCGAGGTCGCCTGATAGTTGGGGGGATCGTTAATGAAGATCATCACTATCCAAATCAGCGTGGCGGCGCTCGCCGTTCTGGCCCTGGCTGGGTGCGGGGAGGCGGGCCGCGCGGCGGCAGCGCCAACAGTCACGCAGACGGTCATCAAGTGGAAGACACGGACTATGACCGAGCCGGGGCCGACGGTCACCAAGACGGTCTACCGCCCCGTCCCCGCGCAGCAGGGCGGCGGCTCATCTGGATCCGCCGCGGGCGGCAACCAGGTCATCGTCAGGCTGAACGGCAGCGGCACCCAGAACACGCCGACCTTCACAACGCCTAGCCGCTGGCACCTGTCCTGGTCCTACTGGGGCTGCCCTGGGGGTACCTCCAATTTCGCGGTGGACGAGTACAACGCGGACGGCAGCCCGGATCCCAGCGGGGTCTCCGTCAATGAGCTGGGCACGGGGCGTGGACCCGTTGCCACCTATGCCTACGGGGATGCGGGAACCCACTACTTGTCGGTGAACACCGAGGGATGCAGTTGGTCGCTCGTTCCGGTAACTGGCTTAGCGGGAGAGTCGTGTGCGCCGGCAAGGTCTTCCGCCAACGCCCGGGACTACCGTGGCCGAGTCGGTGCCATGACTACGGCAGCGCAATGGGCGTAGCGGAAGACCAGCTGTACTAGGCAGATTGACAGCATCGTCGATGTGGATGCGCTGTTCGCGGCATGAGAGTGTGTGCCTGGCGTTGGATGAGCAAGCACATAAGGGTCAATCAAGTTAAGTCCGTTCTTTGGGTGTGACATGCAAATATCTCGTTGAGGCGGTATATATCGGTCGGCCCGATAACTACAAGGTTGATTCCCAGGGCTCTCGCCAGATGTCTCTTGTCGGAGATTCTCAACAGATATTCTGGATCGTCCAGCATACCCGCACATTCGATGTATGTACCATCACCCAGGAGCCAGTCCGCCCGTTTCAGTCCGGAAGGATTAAATTCAGGATGGCGTGGCCACCGCGGTTCACATTCATGACCTATTGAGTTTCGCGCCAACCAGTCGTCTATTGCCTTTTCGAGCAGCGACCTACATCTATGGCCATCGTCGGCATGGCACCACGTTCCCCGCGAAGGCCGCCAGCTTTCACCAACCAAGCCCGCGACGCGAAGGACCCCCAGCCAGTCCTTCTGTAGCAGTACGTCCTTTATGGTATCTACATGTGGCATTGCAGCCAACGCGCGCATGCAACGATCTCGCTGCTCCAGCGTGCCGTTATAGGGAAATGGACGAAATGCGAACTGTTGTGGCGGGATTACGCCAAAGGCACCGTATAGTTCATGGATTGCTGTTATTACTTCACCCTTAGTCCATACTCGTTGCGAACGGCCGGTCCTAGACTGAAGACAGCACTCCATACAGTAGCGAGCAGGCCCGAACTTCTTATGAGCCCAAGAAGTAACGTCTCCGCTCCAGAAGTCCTCGCCGCATGCCGGACAGACGACAACTGACGGCTCTTGCCAGGTTCGCCTTTGCCGTACAACTTGAAATGATCCCCAGATGGCTAGCGATTCGGGATTACTCGCGTGAAGCTTCTGTGAACGCCCGTCATTTACACTGCTTGAAAATTCTTCGAGCCGCTCATAGCTGCTCGGTGCCACCGCAGCTAGAGTCTCGCCTATTAGCCACGGCCATCCGAACCAGTAACGATCCGCTAGATCGTCCGTGACTCGGTCGGCTTCTTCTGTCCAAAGCTGTTCATAACGTTGTTGGTGCGAATCATCCCACCAGTACCACCAGCGCGAAACGCCTCCAGCAAAAGCGCCTTCCGGATCTGTAGCACGAAAGGCCCAATCATGGATCTTTCCACTCCGGCCATCGACTCTTGGCTCTGCTCGCCTCAAGTGCTGGGACTGGCTATCTTCAGAAATAGATATATTATCCACGTTTTCTCCGGCAGAAGTAATAATTATTGAAGGCCGCTGGACCATCTTCTCACTCACTAGGCTCAAGAATCCCTGAGTGAGATCGTTGGCTCTCGCCCATTGGCTACTTGTTGACTTGCCTTAGGACCGGTGCCTGGCGAGGCTCGGTCTAGGTGCCCGGTGCCGCAGTAGGCTAGGCGGCATGACGGCGCAGATCGGGGCTGACGACCTCGATTTCCTCGGTGATCCGCGCCCGGAGTTGCTGACCGATGTTGCGCGGGTCCAGCCTGAGTCGGGGCGCGAGTGGGTCGACCTTGAGAAGCGTCTGGGCTTTCGCTCGACTCAACGGTTGTGGATCAGCGACGTCCCAGACGGCGTGCTGGTGGCGACGTGGCCGGCTGAGCTGGCGCGGCAGGCGCGCTACCTCTACGGTGGCGGACTCGGCTCGACTCTTGTGGCCGCTGCGATCGAGCGCGGATGGACAGTCGAGCCGTCGCCCCACATTGCGTACCCCACATCGCCGCCAGGCAGACGGTTGTATATGCGTCCGTCGGTCGCGCGGCTTGACTACGTAGCGTGCTGGGAGGACGAGGACGGACTCGGTCGCGTCACCAACTACTCCCGGGGGGACGTCGAGCATGAGTTGTGGCCGTGGCTGAAGCAGAGGGGATTTGCTGACGACGGCGATGACACCGTGCTACTACGTTTTCTCGACGAGCTTCCCGGTAATTGGGCCGCTCAGCTGCGTCCTGGCCTTCGATTCCGCCGCGTCTGGACTCCCGCCGAAGCAGCCGAGCTCGGCTCCGCGCTCGCCGAGACGATCCGCAGCGATTTCGATGCCGTGTTCGCTGTCGCGGATGAGCCGACGTTGAGTGAGCTTACCGACCAGCGGACCGTAAGCCCTGACCTCGGCGCGCCTTACCGCCAAGTACCGGTAACCGAACTGTCTGGAAGCCGAGATCCGTTCAGCGTCGATCCGGCGCTGGTCGAACGGGGCCTGCGAGGACACAGCGACACTCAGAACGAGCTGGCTAGCGTCCTAAGTAACGCCGGAATCGAACCACGCCGCGGCCTGCCGCCAGGACCGAACTTCGACCTGGCATGGCAGAAGAACGAGACCGTTTACGTGGCGGAAGTGAAGAGCATCACCAGCGACAACGAAGAAGTGCAGCTCCGGCTAGGCCTCGGCCAGGTGCTCCGCTACCGGCAACGCCTGTTGGCACTTGGGCATGACCGCGTCGTAGCTGTTCTCGTGCCCGAACGTCAGCCGCGCGACCCCTCCTGGCGCGAGCTGTGCCAGGACCTCGGAGTGGTGCTGCTATGCAGAAACGAGTTCAAACGCGGGCCTGCGCTGGATATGCCGTAGCGCCCGCGTGTCGGCTTCCGCGATAGCTGCCCGTGACGGCACGTCGGCGCGGTTAATGCAGCACCGTGCTGCCATTCGGGCCGCTGAGGTGGGCGATGAGCGCGGGAGCAGCCGTCGGCCTGACCTGCGCGTCAGCGTCGAGGGCGGTGAGCAGCGGCGCGAGGGACGCCGGATCGGGGTGCTCGAGGTGGAAAGACTCCAGGGTGAGCCCGCGTGGTGCGGATCTGGCGGGGTGCTCGGTGTGGCCCCAGCTGATCAGGAAGGGCACCAGGCCGCCGGCTACCGCGCCCAGGGTCAGCCGCCAGCGCAGCACCGCGCCCGTTGGCGTGGCCCGCTGCATGCTGGCCACCTCGCCCGGGTCGTAGCCGCGACTGCGGGCCCTGGTCACCGCCGCGTCGATGTCATGGCAGGCAATCGCCCAGCCGGCCAGCCCACTACGGCTGTTGCCGTCGGGGCCAAACGGGCGCGGCGCCGGCGGCTGGGGCTGCCTGGGATCGGGAGCGATGATCTCCAGATAGGTCTGCGGGCCGAGAGCGAGCAGCGCGTTGTGCGTGCCCAGGCCGGTGTGCTGGCCACCGGCTTGGGCCCGGACACCCAAACGCTCCTCCACCTCAGCAACTGCGCCGGCCAGGTCTGGAGCCCGGTAGATGAGATGGTCGATCAGCATGACCCAATCATCCTCCGCGCCCGCAGCGGCATGAGCGAGCGCGTGTCGTTGGATGCATCAGCGACTTCGGCGCAATGCACGGAGGACATCGAGGGCACGCTCAGCCCGCGGACGCCTATCTCGGGCCGAGATGGCGATCACGCCAGCGATGAACCGCAGCACCGCATCGAGACCGTAGCGGAGGAGGACAGCGACGCCCGCAAGTGAACCTGTCACTGTGAGAGCGGGGAGTGCCAGTTCTGACGGGGCCATAGCGCGTGGTCTCCATGCATGCGTGCGATGGAAACCAGCGTCTGGCCCTCGTACAGACGTTGGAACAGGAACACTGCGAGTATGCCACGAGCTTGGCCGACACGACCAGTGGCATGAATGTGCGTCCGCGCTGCTCAGCGGATGAGGCTGTAAGAGCCGTCGCGCTTCTGCAAGAAGTACTCGGTGTAGCCGCCAGGATTTCCGCGGCGATGCTTCGGCAGGAAAAACGCCGTACGTATGGTCCGCCCAACCGGGACAAGCCTGCCGGACGTCATCGGAGCGGAAGCGCGGAGGAAGGTCTCCGCGGGCTACTGCACGGCGAACGTCTTCGACGAACCTGCTCATAGCGCCAAGTGTGGCATCCACGCACTAGCCGCCCAACCCACGCGCGTGACCGATCGGTCGGCGGCAGATGCGGACGTGCGTGCTTACTCCAGTTCCTGGAGGCGCGGCGAGTCCCTGACCGGCGGAAGCTCAGTGCGGGCGCGATTGGGCACGCGTAGCCGCTACGCACCTTTCGGTGGCCTCTTGCTGGCCAGCGCCGCCTTCACCGTATTTCCCGAAATCCCATGTACCCGTGATCGGCATCTGCTCTGTCCGGCGCACCAACAGCGAGAGCGGGTGTACTCGTCAGCTAACTGCCAGCGGATGTCGCATCTGTCAGATTGTGGGCAGCGAGCTCTTGAATCCATGGCGCGACCTTCTCGCCAGTTCTTTCGGCGATAGCCACCTTGAGCTTCGCGGCGGCTATGTGTGAAGGCTTAATGATATCAGATTCATGACCTCTACCCACCCGCCTTCCTGGCGGTGAGCCATCTCCTGCATCTGCGGAAGCTTCAGAAATGGGGTCTGAACCTCGGCTGCCCGCCACCTGTTCTCCACTTTCAGCATCCCAGATGCGTATTGTTGCATCATCGCCGCCACTGGCTAGGAGCAGACCATCTGGGCTGAACTCTACCGACCAAACAGTTCCTGTATGGCCGGTAAGATGCATTCTTTGTTCCCAGCTGTTGCAGTCCCACACCTGAACGCATTCGTCTTCGCCGCCTATAGCAAGCCTGCTTCGTGCTGGATTAATGGCTACAGACCACACTGACCTCAGCTGACTGTCGAGAATCAAAGGCTTCACGTCAGCGCTGAGACTCCATATCCCTACAGCCCCATCAGCTGCGCCGCTTGCAAGAACTTGTCCATCCGAGCTGTAGTCAACTGACCGGACTGAGCCTATATGTCCCGCTAGGAGCCTCTGTTGCTGGCCTGACTTCAGGTCCCATAGCCTAACGGTTCTGTCGGAACCGCCACTAGCCAGAATTGGGCTAACAGGGTTAAAGGCAATCGATCTGACACGCGACGGATGTATCAGAGACCACTTCAGCTCGTAGTCGTATTCTGCATCCCAGACCCGAACGATTCCATCAGAACCGCCACATGCGAGTAGACCTCCGTCGGCACTGAAAGCGACCGATCGAGCGGTACCAGTATTTCCGGAAAGCAGCCTTTGCTCGTACCCTGAATCGACATCCCATAGCCTGACAGTATGGTCTGCACCACCGCTCACGAGCACGGCGCCATCTGGGCTAAAGGCGACTGATCTGATCCGCGTTGAATGCCAATGCCACAGTTGTCGGCCAGTCGGCATCTCCCAGACGCGAATGCCATCTTCCCCGCCACTTGCGAGCACGGCGCCATCTGGTCGGAACGCTACCGACCATACGGCGCCGGCGTGTCCCACGAATGGGTGGTTGAGGTCGATGACGCCCTCTCTTCACATTCGGCTAGCCGCGGCGCTACCCGTGGCATGTATCTGGGCATATAGTACACGGCGCAATCTTGGAGTGCTAGGCGAGGGAGTTGTAGTGCTCTCTGGCCTGCTGATGGCGGCCTCGACGACACCCCGGCCCATGAGGAGGCACAAGCGGACGGCATGTTCCGGACCGAGGCTACGGTGCTCCTGTTCGAGCCGTCGCAAGTATGGCGTCTGCTACTTGTGCGAGCATCCTCCGTTCCTCGTTAGATGCCAAGTGACTGCTTTGCAAGGATGTGAGCAAAACTAGACCGACAGTACGCTCAGTATCGTCTGTGCTGTGCGGCGTAACGATGCGCTCAAGTGCCCACTGGGTCCGCCCCCACCATGCATCGCGACGATCAGTACGGCGCTTCTGGATCACCGTAGCGGCTGTCCCGAGAAGTGCGATGCCCGCCACAATGAGCGCGACCTCTAAGGTCGTCAGCATGGACAGAGCCTACGACGTCAAACTCGCGATGTACAGGTGTGCGGCAAGATGCCTAAGTTGCGAATAATGCGTTCTTTGACCGGATTGACTAATGTTTCGTCAGAGGTTGCGCGGACAATGCTCTCGAAGGATCCTGCACGAGCAGCTCTCCCCCGGCCCTGTTAGCTCCATGTCGACCGATGAATCCGGGCTCGGTACCGATGGGGGCATCCCCGTGAGCCAGTATCGGCCTCGGTAGCAACTTTGTGAGAAATATGCTGACCAGTGCATAAATGTGCTAGTCCTCAATGCACTCAATTCGGCACGAGTGCAGGGACCGGGGCATCATCGAGCGTCGTCGTTGACGGCGCGAGACAGGGCGGTGTCGTTCTAGATGCGCAGCCTGTACCACCGCGGTGCGGTTTTGCTCATCGGCCAGCCCAGGGCCCGGGGTGTTCGCTGACTGGGCCGTGAGCATCTCCCAGCCCGGGAAGGGCCGGCCCGCACAGTGGCAGTCGTGGGCTCGGGCCGTTCACAGCGGCGTAGCGGCTACGGCTTGGTGGCCACCAGCAGGAAGTGCCGCTGCCGGACCGCAACGGGCCACATCTGCGGCGTGTCATGTGCGGCCTGCAGCCGTGCCGCGCAGGCGTCCAGGCTGTAGTGCGGGATGGCCCAGCTGACCACCCGCAGGTAGTACACCACCGCAGCGATGTCATAGAACTCCAGGCGCTGCTCGCCGCGCACCGCCCCTTCCACGGCCAGCCCCGCATGCTGCACCTGCTGGCGCGCGAGCGGAAGCCAGCTATCCGGCTGCTGGGGGACATCAAGGCCGGCCAGCGTGCACAAGCCGTCATAGCTGTGGAAGTCAACCTGCTGGGAGATGAACGTGCCGCCGGGAGTCAGGACCCGGCTGACCTCGGCCGCCCGGAAGGCCTCGTGCCGGCTGGCGACCAGCCCGAACGCGCCATCCCGGAAGGGCAGCCGCCCCCGCTCGTTCCCCCTCTGGCCGGTGTTATCCGGCGCGCCCTCATCCTGGACGACCGGGATCCCCAGCGGGCGCAGCCTGGCGGCTGCGACCGCGACATTGGGCGGCCACGCCTCGGTGGCGACCGTCAGCCGCGGCCGCGGGGACAGCCGGGATAGGCGTTCACCGCCGCCGGTGCCCATATCCAGCATGGCGTCGGCCGCTGCGGCGCGGCGGGCCACCTCACGGCGGTAGTTCCATGGCAGTGTTCCCGCCCTCGACCGCGCCGCCAGCCACGAGAAGTCCCAGCCCGAAAACGGAGCCCTCAGTGCCTCGCTGACAAGCTCCTCAAACCCCGCCACCCGCCCAGCCTCGCACACCCAGCCAGCCGGAATGAGGTCCAACCGCGTCCACCCTCACCAGCGGAGGCACCGGACATGCCGCGCACCACGAGCGGCAGATCCGGACGTTCTGGTGCCCGGTGGGCACGAATAACCATGCAGCAGTCGGACGATCGGAGTGGGAACTGATGTATTGATCGTCGGTCCTGAGTTGTGCTCAAGGGCACGGTGGGAGGTCGCAAATGAGCCACAGGCGCGAAGCCTGGGCGCCTCCGGTTATGCGCCGCTGGTCAGCTGGGCTTACATGCCAACTCGGCACGAGTGAACTTGCGGGAGCAACTTCACGCTGGCCGGGGTTTAACGGGCGCCTTCCAGGTCCAGAAGGCGAGGTGGCTGCGGGTGGTCAGGGTGTTCGGGTGCTCGGCGCCCAGGACCCGCTTCTCGATGGGCAGCAGGACCTCGAACTGGTCGCGGGCCCCGGCCGCATCCCCCGCCTCCCCGGTCCAGCTGGCGAGGTTGCCGCGGGCGGTCAGAGTCCTCGGGTGCCTGGGGCCCAGGACCTGCTCAAAGATCGGCACCAGGACGGCGAATTGGTCGCGGGCCCCGGCCGCATCCCCTGCCTCTCCGGTCCAAAGGCCCAGGTTGCTGCGGGCGGTCAGGGTGTTCGGGTGCTCGGCGCCCAGGACCCGCTCCAAGATGGGCAGCAGGACGGCGTACTGGTCGCGGGCGGCGGCCGCATCCCCTGCCTTCCCGGTCGTGTAGGCGAGGTTGCTGCGGGTGGTCAGGGTGTTCGGGTGCTCGGCGCCCAGGACCCGCTCCTCGATGGGCAGCAGGACGGCGTACTGGTCGCGGGCGGCGGCCGCATCCCCCGCCAACCCGATCCATCTGGCGAGGTTGCTGCGGGTGGTCAGGGTGTGCGGGTGCTCGGCGCCCAAGACCCGCTCCAAGATGGGCAGCAGGACGGCGTGCTGGTCACGGGCCCCGCCCGCATCCCCCGCCATCCCGGTCCAGTAGGCGAGGTTGGCGCGGTCGGTCAGCGTGTCCGGGTTCTCGGCGCCGGAGACCCGCTCGCGCACCGGCAGCAGCCCGGCGAACTGGTCGCGGGCCCCGGCCGCATCCCCCGCCTCCCCGGTCCTGCGGGCGAGGTTGGCGCGGGCGGTCAGTGTGTCCGGGTGCTCCGGCCCGTAGGCGTCATCGTCCCTGTGAGCGTCGGCGATCAGCTGGAACAGGTCCCGGGCCGCCAGGTAGCTACCGCTATGGCCGAGGGACTGCGCGATCCGCGACATGCCGCCGCTGGTCAGGTCAAGGACCGCACGGGCGTGCGGCAGCAGCACTGCGTACACCGGCCAGGTCGCGGGCAGTTCGTTGTCAGCGGGAACGGCGGCCTCGACCAGGGCCGCGGCAGCCTGCTCCCACTCACCGGCCACCTCCGCGGACACCTGGGCGCGGGTTATGGCCTGGACCAGGCGGTGCACCAGCACCAGGCCATCCCCGGCGGGGGTGACCAGCGAGTAGCGGCGCAGCGCGGCGACCGCATCCCCTGCCGCGACCGGATCACCCAGCAGCGGCCCGACCGTGGCCGCGACGTCCGGGGCCAGCTTGCCAGCGGCCTGCGCATCGGCCAGCAGCAGGGGCAGCGGCACCGGCTCCGGTGCCAGGCACGCCAGCAGCCGCAGCAGCCCCGCCGCGGCCGGAGCTTGCTCGGCCAGCCGGGACAAGGCCAGCCCCAAGGTGGCCGCCACGTCCGCCGGATGCCCCGCTGCTTCGCCGCGGGCCAGCAGGTCCGCCCGGCGGTCGCGGAACACCGACAGGTACCTGGCCAGGGTGGTCCCGGTAGCCTGGATGTAGGCGGCGGCCTGCTCCAGCGCCAGCGGCAGCCCGCCCAGTTGGGTAGCTAGCTCGCGGGCCGCCTGCTGATCCGCGTCGCCAGCGCGGGTGACCAGGAACTCAGCCGCCGCCTGCGTATCAAGTACCCGGACCTCCACCGCCCAGCCCGGCGGCCACACCGCGCTCTGACTGGTGACCAGTACCCGCCCGGGCCCGGCAGGGGGCAGAAACGCCTCCACCGCTGCCCGGTCGGGCGCGTTGTCGAACACCAGCAGCCACTCATCCGGGGAGGCGGCCAGCACCGCATGCACCGACGCCGCCTGGTCCCGGGAACGGGGCAGGTCCGGGGCCCCGAGCTGGGCTGCCAGCTCGGCGAACCCGGCCGACATGACCGTGGCATCCTCGGCCGGGAACTGCCACGCCAGTCCCAGCTCGCCCAGGTGCCGGTGCGCATACTCCACCGCCACGCTGGTCTTCCCCGCCCCGCCAAGTCCGTACAAAGCCACGATCCGCGGCTGCTGATCAACCTCGCCCGCCAGTTGGGTGTCTAGATCGGCGAGCAGCCCCTCCCGGCCAGCCAGGACCACCGGCCGCGGCGGCAGCCGCACCGGCTTCCTCGGCACCTGCGGGCCGCCACCCGCCCCGGCCAGCGCCATCACCTGCCCGGCCAGTTGGGCGAGCATTCCCTCCAGCCGCTCGCCCTGCAGGTGCGTGACGTCATGGTTCAGCTGATCCGCCAGCGGCGCCAGCGGCCCACCCCCTGACCCGCGAACCATGATCTCCCGCACCAGGCAACTAGCCAGCTTCTCGGCCAGCACTCCGGCCGGCACCCCCAGCAGCTCCATCGACGACTGCCCGGTGCCGGTGGCGTCCGGGTCATCCAGCACAGCCAGCCGGGCTGCGATCCCCGCCTGCAGTGCCTCCAGCACCGTCACCTGCCCGGCCAGCGCCACCCCCGGCGGGCCGCGGAAGACCTCACCCACCACCATCGCCAGCTGCCCCGCGTGCTCACCACCCGCCGGGGCCAGCTGCGCAGCGG
Organism: uncultured Actinomycetes bacterium; assembly: GCA_963834705.1. Lineage (GTDB taxonomy): Bacteria > Actinomycetota > Actinomycetes > Streptosporangiales > Streptosporangiaceae > RYN-230. The sequence goes on along the minus strand of CAWICV010000004.1, from coordinate 15,338 downwards.
TGGCCTCCACAGCGGCCCCGGCCGCCTGCCGCAGCGCCCGCTCCTGATCACTGCCCAGCACCAGTGCGGTCAGCTTCCGGCGGCCGGCGTCGGCCAGCAGCCCGACTAGCCACGCCAGCAGATCATCTACGACAACCGCCACGCCAGCAGTCTTCCCCTACCCCCGCCCTGCAGTACAGGCACCGGTCCAAGTAAACAAGCGGTAGCTAGTTCACGTCAGGAACCGTGAATCAATACAAGAGTGAGTATGCCATTGAGTGCATAAGCATGCGTGCCGACAACGCACTCAATTCGGCATGTGAGCGTGTAGAGCCTCACTGTTGTCCGCGAGCTGCACGGCTGCGATCCGTAAGCCCGAAGATTCTCTCTTGCCAGACGATGAGCTGCGGGATGGTCGCAACTTACCGACCTGCCTCTGGCTCGCTGTCAGAGTGCTCGGAGAGTGAGCTCGGATGGGCCGGTGAGCGCTCCCAGTTGGCGTGACCGCGTGAGGCGTAGTGCGGTAGCGCGGAGCTCGCTGGCTCCCTGCTCGGGGGGATCCGGTGGGAAGGCGTCGGCCCGCCTGCCCGTTCGGCCGCTGATGCCCACGGTGGACGGGCATTCCCGGACCTTTTCGGCGCTTCTGCCGGTTGCGGAATTTGCTGATCGGGCTCCTGCTCCATGTGGCTTTCCTCGGGAGCAGCCTCCGGGATCGCGTCACCGGATCGTTCCGCGTTGGTCTCGGATTCTGCCTCTGCTGGTTGGGGCGCGGCTGCGGCTTCGAGTTGCTCGTCGATCTGGCGGGAGCGTTCGCGGGCCGCGGCGAGATCGGCGGCCTGGGGGAACGGCTTGCCGATGCTGGCGTTGGCGTGGTCGATCTCTGCTCGCGCGCGATCGGCCTCGGCCAGCGCCTTGGCCTTTGCCGACTCGAGCTGAGTGAGCCGGTTCTCCAGGCGGGTGATCAAGCCGATCGGGTCGGCTGCGGTGAGGTCTCGCGTGGTCAAGCTGATCTCGGTGCCGGGGGCGCCTTCCAGGGCGGGGGTGGCCTGGACTTGGCCGAGGGTGCGGGTGATGGTCACGGTGAGGGGGAAGCCGCCGAGTTCGCCGGTGCGGAGGGTTCGCTGGCGGGAGCCGAGCTGGTTCGCCGTTTCCTGGCGCAGGATGTGGAGCACGTGCAGGCCGGCGTCTATCCGCTTGCGGTAGGTGCGGTCGGCGATGGTCATGGTGAAGGCGTCGCCGCGGGTGTCTTGGCGGCGGGCGATGGCGGCGTCGATGTCGCTGGCCAGCTGGGTCTGGGTGGCGATGCGCTGGTCGAGCCGGGTGAGCGTGCGGCGCAGAGTGTCCTGGTTACGGAGGTGGGCGCGTTCGGCGCGGACCAGGCGGGACAGGGTGGCGTCGGCTTCTGCCTTGTCCATCAGGAGTGGGTTGTTGGTGGCGAGCGCCTTGGCTTCGCTGAAGGACAGGACCGTGTCGCCGATGTCGCCGATCTCGCGGGAGTCCAGATTGGGTGACATGACGTCGCGGATGAACCGGGCCTTGCGTTCCAGGGTTTGCCAGGAGTAGCCGTCGAAGCTGCGCTCCGTCAGGTAGCGGATGACCTGGACTTCTTCGTTCAGGTTGCCCTGGCGGATGATCCGGCCTTCGCGTTGGGCGACGTCGGCGGGGCGCCAGGGGGCGTCGAGGTGGTGCAGGGCGATCGCGCGGTCCTGGACGTTGGTGCCGACGCCCATCTTCTCGGTGGAGCCGACCAGGACGGCCACGTGGCCGGAGCGGCAGGCGGCGAAGAGCCGGGCCAGTTCGGTGTCATTCTTGGCTTCGTGGACGAACCGGACTGAGTTGGTGGGCAGGCCGCGCTGGGTGAGCTGGTTGCGGAGTTCGGTGTAGACGTTCCAGGCCGGGCTGGGGGTGCCCAGGTCGCAGAACACGATCTGCAGCGACCCGCGCACCGGGTAGGTGGTCCCGTCGGGGCGGGAGAACTCGTCGCCGCGGTGGGCACGCCAGATGGTGGCGATCCGGTCGGCGGCGGCCGTGATTTTGCCCGGGGTGCGTTGCGGCAGGCCGATCAGGCGCAGGTCGAGGGCGGCGCGGCGGCCGTCGCCGGAGACCTTGAGCATGTTGTCTTCTTCGGCGCTGACCGCGCGGCTGCGGACCCGTTCGGCGCGCTCGCCGAGTTCGGCGACGTAGGTGATGAGCTCGTCGGAGGGCTGGACGGTGACGGTCTCCGGTACCCGCTGGCAGTCGGCCGGGCGCTCGGCGAGGCGGGGGACAGGGAGGTTGAGGTCGGCGGCGGTCTTGACGTCGGCGAAGACGTGCCACATGCGGAGCATCTCGGGCACGTTGCGGAACCGCGCGAACCGGCTCTTGACCCGGAAGCTGTCGCCACCCTCCGGGGCCAGTTCCACCTGCGTGACGATCTGGCCGAACGTGGCGGCCCAGCTGTCGAACACCTCGATGCCCGCCGCTTGCAGCAGGTCTGGGCGCAGGTACCGCTGCATTACGTAGGCCTCGGTGACCGAGTTGGCGATCGGCGTCGCGGTGGCGAATGTGACGACGCGCTGGCCGTTGCGCCGCCGCAGAAAGTCGATCTTCATGTCCAGATCGGTGGCGCGCATCGCCCCGTCGATGGCCGCATCGGCGATGTTCGACGGAGTGCGGAGGTTCTTGTAGCCGTGCGCCTCGTCAACGGCGAGGTAGTCGATGCCGGTCGCCTCGAACGTGATGCCAGGATCCTTGGCGGAGTCGAGCTTCGCGCGGAGCCGTTCCTCGGCCCGCAGTAGCGCGCCTTCCAGGCGCTTGACCGACAGGCCCTGGCCGTGCTTGGCGCTGGCGATCCACAGGCGCATCTGGGCGAGTTCACCATCGAGGTAGGTGCGCTGCCCCTCGGCGCTGATCGGTGTGCGGTAGCGCGGACATGGCGGCGATCAGCTCGGTGCGGCGGTGGTTGCTTTCGTCGCGCCAGTGCAGCCGGAGCTGGCCGCGGTAGAGGTGGGCGCGGAGCGCTGCCCGGTGGCGGTCGGCGTGGTGATCGGCCACGATGACCGCGGCCAGGACGTATAGGCCGTGCGGCACCCGCATGGACTCATCGACGTAGGCGGTCTTCGCTAGGGCCATTGGCGGTCACCGTAGAACGCCCGGGTGACAGTTGCGGGGTGTCGGCTCACCCGCGGCGAGATCGGTGGTCACGGTGAAGTGCCCGGGCCCCGGTGAGCTGGGCGCCCACCGTCGTGAGTATCGGCTGGGTGAGACAGTCGCCGGTCTTGAGTCGCCTGAGCGTGCTGGCAGCGGGTGGTTTCGAGGTAGAGCTGCTCGGCGAGGGCGGGCAGGAGGCGGGTTTGCCATTCGGCTTGGCTGGCGAGCGCTGCGGGGTTGCGTTCGTGCGTGAGGTACAGGACTGACCACAGTTCCATCAGCCAGTCGAGTCCATAGAGGCAGAGGGGGTGCTGGTCCCAGCAAGGGCCGAGGGCGGCGGCGAGGTGGCCATAGCCGGGGTGGTAGATCTGCTCGACCCAGGCGCGGAGCCGGGCCAGGGCTTCCTCGCGGTCGCGTCCGTCGAGCTTCCACCAGCGAGGTGCCGGGACGGGCTGGTATTCGTCAGCGCCGTCTGCGTTGCTCTGGCTGCCGGTCATCTCGGTGAGCCGGGTGGCCAGGGTGGCGACCTGCTTGTCGAGGCCGTCGAGGGTGTCCAGCAGTGCTGTCTGCCTGGCGGTTACGTCGTGAACGTCGCCGACTTTGCCGCTCACCTCGGCCAGAGTGCGGGCGATGTCGGCCAGCCGCCCGGCGGTGTCGCGGAAGTGGGTGGCTTCGCGCTGGTCGAGGAGGGCGAGGCGTTCGGCGTGCTGGGTGATCTGCAGCATGATCCCGGTGATGAGGTGACCAGGGTCATGCTCGGGAGTGCTTACTGCCACGGATACCGGTCCGGGTCATCCCATTCCGAGGCCGACGGGATGGGGCCGCTGGCGGGGTCGTCCATGGGCCAGGGCTCACGGGGACGTGGGACCTCGTGCCAGAGCCTGGTCGGCTCGGTAGCGGTGAGGACGGCGGTGGCGTGGCCCGCGCGGCGGGCGCGCTTGTAGGTGAGGTCGGTCCAGGCCATGGGCAGGCGGGCGATGACCGGAGACATGCCACCGTGAAGCAGGAGTGCGTACCGGCTGGGGAGCTGGCGGATCATGTCCGGGGACATGACCGGGTGGCGGGCGTACAGGTCGTGACGGTCGTAGTGCGGGCCGAAGATGTTGCGGGTCTCCTTCATCGCGGTAGTGCCGCACAGGGCGGAGGCGGCGTCGAGGGTGGCCGTGTCCGAGATACCGGGGAGCCAGATCTTCGTGCCGGAGGTGTCCATGATGATTCGCGCACCGTCGGCGCCCCACCGGCCGCGCAGCTGGGCTTCGCCGTGGGCGACAGTGATGATCTGGATGCCCTTACCGCCGGAGTCCGCAAGCCAGGACGGGACGGGGACCGGGCAGATCTGGGTGACCTCGTCCAGGGCCATGAGCAGGGGCGGGTCGAGGCGGCCGTGAGGCAGCAGGCTGCCGGCCAGCGCGGCGATGTAGTGGATCTCCGCGGCGAGGCACGCGAACAGCGGCCCGACTGGCGCATCCTCCCCGCGTGTCTCCGCGATGAGATAGAGCGTCCCGGCCTCGCGGAGGAACTCCGGGATGTCGAGTGACTGCTCTTCTTCGGGCAGAACGCAGGCTGCGAGGGCTGGATCAGCCAGGAACGCCAGGCTGCGGCTCATCGTCATCCGGACGGTGGAAATGGTCTTGTTGGCTTCGCCGCGCATCTCCGCGAGCTGCTCGGCGAGATAGTGCGCCGCACCTGGCGTTGAGTAAAGGATTTCTTCTGCTTCTTCGGGGCGGATGCCGGAAACCCAGCGGGCCACGTGGCGCAGGTCCAGGCCGGCGAGCGCGGCGGCGTGGAAGTAGCCGCGCAGATAGTCGGAGGCTTTCGCGGCCCAGAAGGTGGCGTCTTCGACGCCCTTCTGGCTGACCGCGTTGGCGAACGCGTCGGCGCGGCGGATTGCGACCGCGGGGTCCTGGCAGCCGGCCAGCGGGTTCCAGCGGAACGTGGAGGGGACGGCGCCGATGCCCTGGGGGTTGAACACGTGCACCGGGCCGCGCTGGGCGCGGATGCCGGAGGTGAGCTCGAATACGTCGTGCTTGGTCGTGGTGGACAGGACCGGGCCGGGGTAGTGCAGGATGACCCGGGCCAGCCAGCCGGTCTTGCCGCCGCGGGGCGGGCTGAAGATCACGGCGTGCTCGTCCAGGGGCAGGCGGAGCGCGTGCCGGTAGTGGGCGCGGCCGGCCAGGACCGAGTATGCGGCGGCAGGGGAGAGCAGCCGCTGTGCGAAGCTCAGGCCGGGGCGGGTCCGGCTGGAGTGGCGGAGCATGGCCAGCCGTCCCCACCGCCACCACAGCTCGATGATCGTGGCGAGGCCCTTGCCGGGGTGCAGGCACAGGCGGAGGCGGATGCGCAGCAGGCGGATCCGGTGGCGAGGGAGGCGGCGGCCGTGGAAGAACGCCCACTTGCCCGTGATCAGGAGCAGACCGGCCGCAGCGATGAGGATTGGGATCTCTTTCATGGCCTTCGCTCCGTTCCTGGGGTGGCCTGGGCGTGCAGGGACTTGACGTGGGCGCGCAGGACGCGTCGGGCGGTGCCGGGGTGAAGGTCTACTTCGGCGGCGATCTGACCGGCGATCCGTGCGACGCGGTTGAGGGGGAGGCGCGGGAGGTCGTGGCGTTGGCCTGCGAGGGCGATCAGCAGATCTTGCTTGCAGGGCTTCCCGTCGGCGCGGCGGCGAGGTTCCTTGACTGCGAGCGGCGCGCTGACCGGGGCGGCTTGAGGCGAAGGAGTCGGTGTGGCTGGCCTGGTACGGCCGGGGGCGACGGGGCATTCTTCGACGACCCAGCGGCGGAACCCGCTCAGCGTGCTGAGGGGGGCCAGAGATAGGCGCAGAAGCCAGAGGATTGTCGCGCCCACGACGGCGAGTGGGGTGACTCCGTCTTCTGCCAGGTCCTGGCCGCCGGGCCAGCGCCCAGGCTCGGACCACGCCGATGAGCGTGTCGCTCGCGAGGGCATAGACGGCGGCGGGCATCACCCAGATGGCGGTGTCGTGCCAGCCGGGTCCGGCGGCCATCGCGTTCATGGCCAGGGACAGGCCGACGCAGGCGACGTTCAGCGTGCGGGGGCGGAGTGCGCGGCGGCCGTGCAGAGCTAACGCGATGCCCAGAGCGGCGAAGATGAGCGCGCCGACGTCGGGGATGCCAGCCTCGATCGCGGAGATCGCGGGGATGTGCTTGACGTGGCGGACCATGACGTACTGGGCATCCCAGCTGACGACGGCCGCGGCCGCGGCCAGGACCGCGAGGGCGACCATCGCGTTGCGCAGCCAGGCTCGCCCGGAATCGAGCGCGGTGGGTGTCGCGAGTGGTGTCCAGTTCGGGGCCGGTGCGGCGTCTGCGCGGGATGGCGGAGTTGGCCAGAGCTGGGTGGTGTTCGCGGTCTGCGTCACGGGCGCTGGCCTCCCTGGGTTGACACCGGTACGCTAGCGACATCTTATTTAAATCAGATGAGGTAGAAGGTGTCAAACGGTTTGGTGGCCCGGACGGGGAGGGTTCGGTATGACAAACTTGTATAGCCAAGACAGCGGAGAAGGGACCGAGGTGTCACCACGGTCGCGGGCCGACAGCGCGGGTGCTGTGCCCGAGCGCAGGGATGTCTATGAGCGGCTCGCTGACGAGTTGCGCCAAGGGATCGTGTCCGGCCGGTACAAGCCGGGGGACCGGCTGCCCTCCACGATGGAGCTGATGGAACGCACCGGCGTCGCGAACCTGACTGTCCGCGGTGCGTACCGGGTGCTGGTCGAGGAAGGCCTTGTCGAGTCCATCAGTCAAGAAGGGCTTCTACGTCCGGCGTCCCAACGTGATGACCTGGCGGATGAACCCGCCGAAGGGGAGCCGCCGGGTTTCGCCGGACATCTTGGACCGGTGGGCCGCTGACGCGGACGAGGCTGGGCTGGAGCACCGGGAAGACATCAGCGTCGCGATCGAGGATGGCTCGGTGGCGATGCTCGGGAAGACGGTTGGGGAGCGGCTCGGGTTGCCGGGTGGCTCACGGGTTCTGGTCCGCCGCGCTGTTCGGCGGACCAGGCCATCGGCTGAAGATGCGCCGGGTGACACTGCTGATTCGCTGGCCGATGAGTACTACCCCTATGACCTGGTGCGCGACAGCCCGCTTGCCTCGCCTGCGCCGGCTAGTCCGGTGGAAGTCCTTGCCGGGCTCGGGCGCAGGCTGCGGGGGCATGTGGATGAGATCCGGCCTCGGCTGGCGACTACGGAGGAGCGGCGGCTGCTGAATCTGCCGCAGGTATCCGTGGTGCTCGAACTGGCCCGCACGGCTCACGACGGCCACGGCACTCCTGTAGTGGTGCTCCACCAGATCCGCCGCGGCGACGGGGCCACCTTCCGGTACGAGATTGGATATCCAGGCAAGTAGCCTCCGCCTGGTCGGCGTAACCGCAGATCATGGATCAGCCACGGCATCGGTCAATGAGAAGGGAACGATCCCACCCAGAGCAGTGATGCTATATCCGGATCTGCATGATATGCGGGTGATGTGCCGGTGATTCGAAGACGCCGTTATGGGTTCCGTGCGCTATACAAAGTAAGGAAAGGCTGTCGCAGGCGTCAAAGATGCAGCGACTGTCATGCGAGCGACGTTGGCGGGCCTTGCCTGAGAAGCGTCGTCAATGCCGACACACATGATGATTTAGAAGTCAGGATTGGCGTAGCAATTTGCACGACGGACTCATCGACAATGCGTTGGACGATTGAATAGAACACCTTGTCTGCCGTTACGAAGACGTCCGCATCGACAAGATACGAGCCGATCTGATTGTCAACCGGCGTGCCCGCACTAGTCTTGCGAGTCGCTTGCAGCGTTCGGACAGCCCAGCGTAGCCAATTTCTCGGGAGATGGGAGGCGTCCGTTTCATACAGAATAAATCTCGCGAACGAAGGCAAGTCATTACGCATGGCAGTTAGATCGATCCATGGTTCCAGCCACTCGCGCTCGGCGGGCGACTGAGCAAGCTGTTGCCTCAGCAACACCTCCATGTAATAGCCCATCGTCTCGGCTCGCCATGTGGCGACGGGATCACCATCCCACCCTTTAGGCTTGAACTGGAAGGTCGTTGTCCACCGGTCCAGCTTCACTGTCTCGAAAGTCGTGATCTTCCCCATTTCGGTCCTCAGTTCACGAGCTTCGGTGCGCCCGCGAACCATGTCATCCCCCTCGATAACGCGTAGAACCGCTGATGCCCTAGAGGGATCAATACGAGCACGCCGCCACACGCCACTAGGGCCTTTCCAATCGTTATAGAGTCTGTTGAAGGCTGGAAGGTTGGGATCGCGCAAGAGCCAGTGCTGGCGCAGGCGTGCAATTTCTGCCCGCAGCTCTGCGCACTCTTCGAATGCTTCTGGCATCATCCGAACCCAGCGCGATCGGCAGATCGCCTTGACCAGCCGACGTCGAAGCGGGACATCCTCCAGGCGAAGCATCTCGTAGAGCACGGCTGGACATGCCAGGATCAGACCTTGCGCTCCTTTTGCTTCGCGGTAAATAGTCTCCAAACTGTCAAGGTCGATGAGGTATCGCCAGACATTTGTGTCTACGAGGATCCTGGTCTGTGATGTCTCTCCAGTATGGCTGAGCGCCGCCTCAGTTCGTTGCATAACTGCGGACGGCGGCTTTGATCCCAGATGGTGGTAGTCCATAGCGCCTGTTATCGCGTGTGGCCATACTCGTCGAAGAATCCGGTGTCGATGCTGGTGTCTTCTTGGATCCGTTGGCGTACATCAACGCCGAGCCGATACTCACGCAGCAAGTCGCACAGACGATCGCCGTCGATCAGTTCCACAGGCGGGGCCCCGTCGCGTGATGCCTCAGCCTGGGCGTCTCGGGTGAAGGAGCCGGTCGTGATTAGCAGGCCTTTCTCACCACGCCCTGCCATAGCTCCGCGAAAGTCGCGGACGATGTTCGGCGTGACAACACCCTTGTAGCGCTTGCATTGGAAGTACACGGGAAACGAGACGAGAGAGATGCGGTAAGTCCCGGCACCATCGATTCCACCGTCTCCGCTCTTTCCCGTGACCGTCACGTTGACGAACCCAGCTTCGCGTAGAATGCGTTGCGCTAGGCGCTCGAAGCCGTCAGGAGGAAGTTCGAGAAGTCGACCGATCAGAACGTCCTTCCAAGACATTTCCTCAGCCTCAACCTCGGCCTCAATCTCATCCGGCTGTTGCTCCTTTGCCCGCAGAGACCGGTGGCGCTCGTTGATTCCAGCCTTCCAGGTCCTGGTTTCCGCGCCCATCGCATCTTCAGTCAGAGTTCTTCCGTGGTCGGTCAGGGTCCAGACCCCACGCGAGGAGTTCTCCAGTGCGCCGATGCCCTTCAAGTACGTCCGCGCCCAGTTCAAGCGATACTCAACCTCGCTCCGGCCTTCGCTGCCATGAGGAATGGCCTGCTGTGCTTCCCTCAAGCCAGCGAACTCCATCGCACGTGCGTTCATCTCGCGAACGGTGGCCGAGCCACCCAATTCCCGAGTGGCCAGCAGGCACGGCCACATAAGCTCGCGTACCTTTGGCATCCTGATAGTCACTCTCGTAGCTTATGGCCAACGGTCGCAGGGCAAGCACTAACGCCGCAGATCAGACAGATCTGAGTCCGACCGGGACGGGCACCTAGCTTGCGTATCTCACACGGGTCGAGGCGTCCGGGCGCAGGCGCATAGCACTGTCATGCCGCGAACAGTTCGGGCTTGCTTGCTGGTGGTGTCGAGCTTGATTGCCCTTCTCAGCAGTCAGTCGCAGTTGTCGCAAACCCCGGTCAAGGACATCGTCTGGTTGCAGGTGGGACACAACTTACCGGTCCGGCCGTCCTTCCCATCCGGGCGGCTTGCGCCGCGCGGCCCACGACGAGTCCCGATACAGGTCTTGCAGGCACGTAGGGTATGCATCTGTTATTCGGTGGCTAGCTCAGGAGTGCCCAGGACGGTGCCGTCTCCCCATTCGAAGTGACGGCAATCCGGGTCATGCCGCAGCCTCGGCTCGTCTCCTGTGGGCGTGCCGTCGAGGTGTACCGGGTAGACGACGTACCTGATATCTGGATGTTCGACTGTCCCCGCCATGTGGAACACCCTACGAGCCAGCAGGCTGCAAAGGTCGGGTCAGCGGCGACTGGTCCGCTGAACGTCGTTTTGCTACCGCCGGATCACAGGTTTTTGGAACTGCCTGGGTGCCGGGTTGTGGGTTCGGTGCGAGGCTACCGCTGTTGTTCGGTGGGGCGGATGAGCATCTCGTTGACGGCGACGTGCGGGGGCGGGTGACGATGTAACTGATGGCGTCGGCGATGTCTTCGGCTTCCATCCGCTGGCCGAACTGGCTGCTGAGGCTCTCCAGAATTTCGGGCCGGTTGTGGCTGGCCAGCTCAGTCGCGGTGGCACCCGGCTCGACCAGCGACACCCGCACGTACTGCCCGGCCAGTTCCTGGGGCAGCGACTCGCTGAACGCGCCCACGCCGAATTTGGTCAGCGCGTAAACCCCATTCCCGTTACGGGCATGCCGGCCCGCCACCGAGCTGATGTCACCATGTCCGCGACCTGGCGTGGCCCGTCCGCGGCGGCGCGCAGTAGATGGGGCAGCGCAGCGTGCGCGCAGTACAGCAGGCCGAGCACATTGAGTTCGACCATCTGCTGCTACTCGGCCAGCGGTGCCCCGGCGGCCGGGCCGAGCAGCATCACACCGGCGTTGTTGACCAGCGTGTCCAGCCGCCCCAGCTCCGCGACCGTGCGCTCGATCGCAGAGGCCGCCTGGTCCTGTTGGGTGACGTCACACTCCAGCACCAGCGCGGGGCCGCCCTGGCTCGTGATGTCCGTGGCCAGTTCGTCCAGCCGGTCGCGCCGCCGTGCGGCCAGTGCGACCGCTGCACCCTGGGCGGCCAGCGCGGTCGCGGTAGCTGCACCGATGCCACTCGACGCTCCGGTCACCAGTGCGACCGTACCCTCCAGTACCGGCTTCACCGGCGCTCACCACCCTCATCCGTTGTGCCTGCCGCCCACTTCGATATCACAGCTGTCAGTCCTGCCAGCAGCCCGGCCTACGTGACCACCCCGACAAATCCGCCCCGTGAACGCGTACACATGCATGCTGAGGGAGCGCGCCCCTTTGGTTGGCGGCCCATATCAAGTTGACGATACTGAATTATCTTATTTAAATCAGATGTGTGAGTGTGAGCCGTCCTCCTGCTGCAGGCAGAGTGAGGTCAGTGGGCAGGCCGCTCGCGGCGGAACGGTACCGGGTCTGGACCGAGCGGGCGTTGCTGGGCGCCGTCCTGCTGGATCCGGCGGGACAGCAGCAAGCGCTCGACCTGGTGCGGCCAGATGACATGCATCTGCCGTGGCAGGCGCAGGTGCTGGAGGCGATGCAGCGGGTGCGCGCACGCGGGGCGCTGCCGGGCCCTATGGAGGTCTATCGGGAGCTGCAGCACGATCCAGACCTCCCGCCGAGCGTGGCCCGGGACGCGGTGCCGGTGGCCAACCTGATGGAAGCGGCACCGCAAGCCCGGCACGCTCCGGCGTATGCGGTCATGGTGGCCGAGGGAGGCATCCGGCAGCACATGCACGAAGCCGGAACCCGCATGCTCCAGGCATCCGCAACCGGCAACACGGAGACAGTGCTGCGGCTGACAGCCCAAGGCATCCGCGACATCAACGGATGCCGCGCTCGCTGGCTGGCCCTGCCCGGCCACCTCCGCCGCGACATCCTCCAACCACCCGGCCGGACCGGTCACGTTCAGCGCCGTCAGGCGTCCAACCGGGGAGAGCCAGCCAGACCGCGAGGGGCAGCGGCAGCCGCTGCCGGAGATCGGGCGTTGCGTGATCTCGCCGCCGCGCCTGGATGGCTCGCGCAGGTGGGGCGGTCGTTGCGACCAGAACACTTCGCCCGCCCGGAACAGGGTGCGTTGTACACGGTCATGCAGGACATGGCGGCCGGCGGCCGGCCGGTCGATCCGGTCACCATCTGCTGGGAGGCAGCCCAGCGCGGGCTACGGGCTGAGCCCCGCAGCCTGGAGGGAGGGATGGGCCCGTTCGCGGTGGCCAGCGCGCGGGAGGTGCACCGGCTCGGTGTACTCGCTCAGGCGGCACACGCCGGGCGTGCCATCCAGGCTGACGCCGACGATCTGGCCCGGTGCCCGGACGACATGCTGCAGTCGGCTGGGGAGCGGCTGCGGGCGCTGCAAGCCGACCTGCAGCCGGGCAGGCAGTCGGCGCCAGCCTCCGGGATACGCGAACCGCGCGAGGTGGCATCCGCACCTCAGCCCCGGCAGGCAGAACGCGAGGCGGTGCAGTGACTCCGATGGCGGCCGCGCGGGAGCGGCTGCGGCAGGCCAGTGGCCTAGCTCCTATCCTCGCCGGGGCCCATGAGGCATTCGGGGCCATGCTGGCGGCCATCCGCTCGCAGGAGGATCCCGCCACCGGCTTCTTCGCCGCGTTCATGATGGCTGCCGCACTCGCCGCGGACGGCCGTGACGCGGTCGCGTTCGCCCCGGCCATGCCGCCACGCCGAGGGCACAACGCACAGGTTCCTGAGGACGTGTCGGCAGAGACGGCTGGGCAGATCGCCGGCGCTGTCGTCGACTTGAGCAGCCTGGTAGCGGTGCGTCTCGCACAAGCGGCCGGGCAGGCCACCGACCCCGATGATCGGGAGGCCTGCAGACGAGCGGCATGGTGCACCCGCGGCATCCAGGACCTGATGGCCGGCGGTAGGCCATGAGCCGCCGAGCCGTGTTCGGCGACTTCCTCCGTACCGCCCGCCGGCAGGTCGCTCCGGCAGCCGGCTTTCGTGAGGCAGTGTGGGCGGGCGGTCACGTTGCGGAAGTGCGGCACAGCCTGCTCCGGGTCGTCATCGTCATGGGCCGCTACGTCCAGGACACGAGCGTGGCGCCAGCGCCCCACCCCTCGCCGGAGGTGCCCGCGCCAACCGGCTGGGACCGGGCGGGTATGGAGGCACGCCAGGCGCTCATCCACGCTGCGGCTGCCCTTCACGGCGACGCTGCGGGCCGGCGACAGCCTGGCGTTCGTGCAGGCAGCGAACTCGTCCGGCGGCTGGATGCGGCGGCAGTATCGCTGACCTACGGGCGCGACCTGCTGCAAACCCACCTCGCTCGAGGCCCAGAGGGCGGCCGACAGTTCCGCTCCGAGTGGGGCCACATCATTACCTCGCCGCCGGTCAGCTGGGCGCTGCTGGCGGAGATGGGAGTACTGGCGCATCAGCTCGCGTCCCTAGGTGAAGGGCTGGAGCGGTCGCCGCGTGCGCGCGGCAGCCCGGAGGCGCGGCGCAGCCTCAATGCCGCGTGCCACTGGCTGCAGAACATGCACGCATCCATTCGCATTGCCCAACGCCATCAACCGGTGTCCGCCGCCGACCGCGAACTGCTGCACGCCATCCCGGTCAACGCCCGGCCCGCCCGGCGGCTGCCGGAGGGCAGTGAGCCGGTCGGTGCGTTGTGCACGGGAGTGATCGAAGCTGCCGAGCGGGTCCGCCACGCGGCGTGGCTGTCGGGGTTGGAGCCTGCCTGGTCGCCGCGGGTAACGGTGAATTCGCTACGGCAGGTGGCCGCCGCCAGCACGATCACCAGCCACCACTGTGAGATCGTGCTGCACTCACTGGCTGACGGTCTGGAAGATGTTAACGATTCGCTCCGCGGTGGGCTGGTGCAGGCAGCTGAGGCTGCCGGGCGGGCACGTGCCCGGTGGCTGGCCGTTGCGCATGCCCTGGATCAGGTCACTACGGATACCCAGGACTACCTATCCCAGGCTGCTATCGCCGCCGACGACCTGGCGCTGTGGACAGGTCGGCTCGCGTATGCGGACCCTTCCTGGACGGTGGCCAGCCAGCGGGCGGTCCGGCCTGCACGGAATCTCGTGCAAGATCCAGAGGATCTCGTGCGGGCGAGCCATGTCCTACACCGGGCTCTGGAAAGCGTGACCGCGGTTGCGCACGCTGACCGGAAGCAGGTACTAGCCGCGGCCCACGGGCGGCGAATACTGGTGGCTGCAGGGCCCAGTTCTGCCTTCGACCTTCCACTGCCGTTCGCTCCAGCACCATCGGAAAGGATCGACGCGACTCTCTCGCTCTACCGATACGCAGCCAAGGCTGGATCAGAAGCAACCGGACAGCTCAGGAATGCCACTGCTGCCGTCCAGACAAGGGGACCGGCCGGAATAGCCAGATTGGACAGTGCTCCTCGCGGTAATCGCGAGATTCAGGCGCCAGCCGGAACGGGCGGACGCGTCATGGCCAGGTGCCCTGACGCAATAGGGCAGATCGAACGGACCCTGCGTGCGCTGGGCGTCACCGACGTTCGATTGCTCCGCCGAGGGGCGGAGATCGACCGTGCTGGTGAGCAACTCATCGTTGATGCCTCGGCCGGTGAACGCGACCCTCATCAGGTGGTACCCGTTGGCGTCGCTCACATCGAGGCAGTGGACGTGGTGACGTCAGAACCACGCTCGCGTAGATCCGGGGTCGGCCGGGTCACTCTGCCAGATCCGGAAAAGAACTTCCCGGTCCAGCCAGAAGCACTCGAAGCCGAGCGCTGATTGGGTCGGCGAGGCCGGTATGCAGCTCGACGCGGAACGCCACTTACGTGCGGTTTGACGTGCAGGTTTGGCTCTATCCGCAAGCTGGCGGGCGAGCGCCTTCCACATGCTCGCCTACCTTGCCGGGCCGCCGCTGCGATGCGAGCACGTCTCTCGCTGCTGGTACCCGCCTGGGACTTCTGCGCCGACGGCTGACCAGAATGTCTCAGAGTCGCGGAAATGACCACCTTGAGTATGCCATCTTAGGCCTGGATACTCGACCCGCAAGGCTGCCAGGGCCGCACTAGCGAGACCGCACCGCTGGTATCTCGGCTCGGTGTATGGCTGCTCCACCCATCCAAGGAGGCATCGGCGGCAGATCTGATAGTCCACCGCAAAGACCTCTTGGCCGTCGAGGTACGCCGCGCGCTGGCGCCACCCGGCACGTTCGGCCGATATCGTGTCCTGCCAGGGTGTGCCCAGCCTCGGAATAACGGGCCAGCCATGCCGTCGGCCAAACCGTCCTCGCGTCATCCACTTCAGCGCAGCCCGCACCGATTCCCGGCCGGGGAGCGCGCGACGTGGCCTGCCGCCTGCCCTGCACGAGCCCGCGCGGCATGGCGATCTTCGCCGTTTGTCACCTGTCCATCATGCCTGAGATGGCACGTTACATTCGGATTACGTCGCAGGACGGAGGTCATGTTCAGAATGTGTCCTCTGATCA
>CAWICV010000003.1:0-86585 GCA_963834705.1 uncultured Actinomycetes bacterium | reverse complement strand
CCATGTGATGTGTCGAGACATCGGAGACGGTGTCTCGGGACATCGTAGACAGTTTTGAGTTGCTGGTGGCCCGCCTAGGCGGGCCCACTTTTGTGGGGTGGGCCGGATCAGTTGAGGGGCTGGTAGTCCTTGGCTGGGTCGAGGGTGAGCCGGCGCAGTTGTGCGCCGCTGGGGTCGAGGATCTGGATGTCCAGGCCGGTGATGAGCAGGATGACGCACACGACGGATCCGACGAGGTGGCCCGGCTGGACAGGCTGGCCGCCGCTACCCGGCGTCCGGCCGGCCGGGCCCACCGCCTGCGGGAACGGGCCACCCAGCAGGCCAACCGGTAGGCCGGCCGGCACTCCTGCGGGTTACTGGCGGTCGATCCGGCGCAGGCCGTGGGTGGGTGTCCACCACTCGACGACGAGCAGCGTGGCCTGCTCGTTGAGGTGGGTGTGCACGACCTCAGCGATGTCGGCAGCGAAGCGGTCGCCGTCCGGTCCTTCGGTGATCGGCCCGGCGGCGATCGCCCGGCCGGAAATCTTGGCCTCGCCCGGCCACTGTGCCTCGGCGCCTTCGACCGGGTCGACGGTGGCGCTGTGCACGGCGAACCGCGGGTCCCGGCGGAGATCGGCGCCCTTGCGCGCGTCCGGCATCGAGCCAAAGACCAGTTCGCCGTCCTCGAAGGCCGTCTCGATGCCGGAAATTCGCGGCGACCCGTCGGTCCGCAAGGTGGCCAGCGTCTTATGCCGGTGCGCGTCGAACAGCGCCCGCACGCGCTGCGCGAACTCCGGCTCGGCCTGTTCGACATCCCGCCACGAGGTCATCCGCCCATGATCGCACCAGTTCCGGCAACGGGTGGCTGGTGCTGCCGCGTGAGTACTCTGGGCGCATGGCGGATGCCGCGAATGTCGTGTGCTCGTTCTGCGGACAGACCAACGAGCAGGCAGAGGTGATGATCGGCGGGCCAGCAGCGCGCTTCATCTGCGACCAGTGCGTACCCCGCGCACACGGGGTAATCGCCGATCCAGTCCAGACGGCCAGCACGCCCGTCGGCACTATCGAGCAGGTAGCCGATGCGACTGGAACGCTGCGGTGCTGCTTCTGCGGGAAGGGCGGCGACCGGGCCGGGCCCATGGCATCGGCTGGTCACACGCGGATCTGCGGCCAGTGCCTGGACCTGTGCGACGAGATACTGAGCGAGGTACCACCGCTAGCTTCGCGGTGACCCGCTCGGCTGGCGAAGCGATCCCGGTGCCCGGCCGTTTCGGCCCCAACCCCAGCCGGGCCGGCGCCTACAGGATGCGGCGGCGCTGCAGCCATAGATAAGACAGCCAGCCCGCCAGAATGGGCAGCCAGAACGTGGCGATCCGGAACACCAGCACCCCCGAGATGGCCTGCGCCGCCGGGATGCCCATCGCGGTCAGCCCCGCCGCCAGCACTGCTTCCACGCCGCCGAGCCCGCCCGGCGTGGGCGCGGCCGTGCCGACCGCATTGCCCGCCAGGTAGACGACCGCGGCGGGCAGGATCGCCGGGTGAGCGCCGACCGACCGCAACGCGGCAATGAACGCGACCAGGTAGGCGACGGTGAGCAGCAGGTTGGCGCCGGCGCTGATGGCCAGCCGGGCCGGCTGGGACACGGCGTCGAGCAGCCGAGGCCAGGCCCGGCGCAGGTGTGGCCAGATCAGGCCGATCAGCTTGTTCCGGGTCTGCGGCACGGACAGCAGCAGGGCGAGCACGCCGGCGATCACCGCCAGGCCGATGACCAGGTTGGCTCCCGGGGCGATCTTGAACCGGCTCAGCCCGGAGCCAGTGAGCAGCCCGATCACCACCAGCAGCAGGACGGTCTCGATCACGTTGACCAGCTGCGACAGCGCGACCGCGGCGCTGATCGAGCCCTCGTCCACGCCTTCTTTGTGCAGGTAGCGGGCGTTGACGGCGACGTGGCCGACGGTGGGCGGCATGGCCACGCCGACGAACGCGGTGGACAGCTGAACCAGGGAGCCGCGCCATGGGTGCAGCCGCTTGGGCACGAACGCGGCCAGGTTTTGCGCGGCGGCGAAGTAGGTCACGGCCGAACCCAGCACGGCCACGGCGAACCAGCCCGGGTTGGCCGAGCCCAGCGTGCCCAGCAAGTCGACCCGGGAGAACTGGCCGACCAGGACATAGGCGGCGGCGATCAGCGCGACCGCGGTCAGCACCGTGCGCCAGCGGAACCGTTCCAGCCGGGCCTGCGGGGCCGCGGTGTCCGGACCGAGCAGTTCATGCCGGATGTCGGTGAGGCAGGCCTGGTTCTTTCGCATGGCAGACCAGCCCCACGGGGTGAGCGCGACCGGCTGCAGCACCGCGGCGATCGCGGCCTCGTCCGCTGGCCGGTAGCCGTCGCGGAGCGCGCTGACGGCTTCGGCTGCGCCCAGGTCCCGCCCGGTGGTGGCGAGCAGCTGGGCCACGTCCAGGCGGCGGGCAAGCTCGCCCGCGGCGGGGACCGCGGAGTCAAACGAACGGAATCCGGCGGATGCTCCGGACTCGAGGTCTGGTGCCTGTGCAGGTTCTGCCAGGCAGAGGTTCTCCGGGCGGAGGTCGCGGTGGGCAATGCCGGTGTCGTGCAGGGCGCGCAGCGCACCAAACAGGGCCCGCGCCTGCTGCCTGCTCACCGTCTGGCCGAGTGGCTGTCCGGGCGGCAGCGCCAGCACGAGCACGAGTGACTCCCGCGGCGTCTGGTCCAGCAGCAGGACAGTGGGGCTGAGCACACCGGCGCGCTGCGCCACGGTGCTGGACAGGGCGAGCCGTTCCAGCTGGGCGCGGGAGCTGAGCGCGAGGTGGCCGGCGGCACTCCGCCGCAGCCGGATCATCGCCCACAACCGCCGGGTCAGCCCGGAGCCGCGGGTGTCCCGGTCGGCCAGCTGCACCTCGATCAGCGTTCCCTCGGCCAGGCTGCCCTCCAGGCAGGCACGGCTGGGCTGGGTGCTGGACCGGCCGCTGGGCGAGTCGCTGGGGACGTTGCCAGGCGGGGGGCTGGGCACCAGATCGGCGATGTCCACGCCGTGGCTGCGCAGCCACGGCACAAGTTCGGCGGCGCTGGGCCGAACCGAGGCGGCGCCGAGCGCCCAGCGCACCAGCCATCCGGCGCCGAGGCCGCCGAACAGCGCAATCACCATGGCGAACGGGGTGAGCGTGTCCTGCGCCACGCTGGTGATCAGCAGCGCGGCGGCCAGCCCCGTGCACCAGCGTGACCAACGGGGGCGCCGGGTCAGGTCGCTGGCCACCACGAACGCGACGAAGGCGCTGTCGATGACAAACATCGCCGGGTACTTGCCGTGCAGCACCGCGGCCTGGAGCCTGCCATGCTCGGAATCCCACACCGCCGTAGCGGCGATCGCGGCCACCGCTCCCGCGGCCAGCCCGGCGGCCGCGTTGCGGGCGTCGCGCCACTGGCCGCGGGCGAGCTGCACGAGGGCCACGATGACGAAGACGAAGCACCCAGTGCCGGCGATGACCGCGGCGCCGAACGCCAGCCAACGGGGAATGTGCTGCAGCCAGCGGGAGACATCGTTCGCGACTTCCGTGCTGCCCGCCGGAAGGGCCTTGATGGAGCCGATGATGACGGCCGCTACGGCCAGCGTGAGGATCGCGGCGAGCAGGTCGGCGGGCCGGCGCACGCGCTCCGCGCCCCAGGGGGCAGGGTCATGCCGTCCCGGTGGCTCCGGGCGTCCGGGGTGCTCGGGCGGTTGCTGGCGTGGGGTGGCCAGGCCGTCACGGGTCTCCGTGGCCGCCCTCGCCCTGTTTCCTGTGCGGCCGCTCACTGTGTCCCCGATGGGCGCCGTATTCCGATGGGCGCGCCCGGGTGTTCACCGCTGGGCTTGCGCGGCTCGCCTGCCCGCTGGATGGCGCCCATGTCTAGCAGTTACCCAGCCCGGTGACCGGCACTCACCGCAGGCAGACCGGCATTCCCGCGCTGCGGTGCTGATTCTGCGGGACGGGCGGCGACCGGGCCGGGGCGATGGCACCGGCTGGTCGCACGCGGATCGGCGGCCAGTGCCTGGACCTGTGCGACGAGATACTGAGCGAGGTACCACCGCTAGCTTCGCGGTGACCCGTTCGGCTTCGCGGCCGTCACCGGCCGGACAGTCCGAGCACGATGTTCTTGACCTCGGTCGCTGTCCGTAAAGTAACGGGGTAAAGCCGCCCGGACACTCATAGATTTATCTTGACCCTTGACTGCCTCAGGAGCGGACGACCCTTCATGCAGATCGCCGAGATCACCCAGCAGGAGACCGCCGGACGAGCCGCGCTGCTCCAGGTGGAGAGTTACGACGTACAGCTCGACCTGACCAGGGGCGATCGGCTGTTCCGCTCGGTGTCCTCGATCTGGTTCGGCTGCAGCCACCCGGGCTCGGCCAGTTACGCCGACCTGATCGCCACGGCGGTGCATGAGATCACCCTGAACGGCACGCCGATCGATCCGGCCACCGGCTACGTGGATGGCCGGATCACGCTGGCTGACCTGGCCGAGCACAACGAGCTGCGGGTGGTGGCGGACTGCGCCTACAGCAGCGACGCGGCCGGGCTGCTGCGCACCGTCAACTCGGCCGATGGCCGGGTCTACACGGCCAGCCATTTCGAGCCCGCCGAAGCCCGCCGGGTGTACACCTGCTTCGAGCAGCCCGACCTGAAGGCCCAGTTCACCTTCCACGTCACCGTGCCGGAGCAGTGGATCGTGCTGTCCAACCAGCCCGCTCCGGACCCCGAGCCGGCCGGGGATGGCACGGCGGTCTGGCACTTCCCGCCGACACCCCGCATGTCGACCTACCTGACCGTGGTGGTGGCGGGCGAGTACCAGCTGCTGCGCGACGAGCACACCACCCCAGCCGGGCAGCTGATCCCGCTCGGGCTGGCCTGCCGGCAGTCGCTGGCCGCCTACCTCGATCCGGCCGACATGCTCACCATCACCCGGCAGGGCCTGGACTACTTCACCGGGCTGTTCGGCCGCTATCCGTACGCCAAGTACGACCAGGTGTTCGTGGCCGACCACGTCGGGGCGATGGAGAACATCGGCTGCATCACCATCTCCGAGCAGTTCCTGTTCCGCTCGAAGGTCACCGACGCCATGTACGAGCTGCGGGCCATGGTGATCCTGCACGAGATGTCACACCAGTGGTTCGGCGACCTGGTCACCATGCGCTGGTGGGGCGACCTGTGGCTGAACGAGTCGTTCGCCGAGTACTGCGCCACGCTGTCCAGCGCCGAGGCGACCCGGTTCGCTGGCGCCTGGACCACGTTCTGCAGCGGGCGGAAGGTTCTCGGCTACATGCAGGACCAGCAGCCGTCCACCCACCCGGTCGCGGCGGAGGTGCGCACGCTGAGCGAGGCGATCGCGAACTTCGACGGGATCAGCTACGCCAAGGGCGCGTCGGTGCTCAAGCAGCTCGTCGCCTACCTCGGCCGGGATCAGTTCTTCGCCGGGGTGCAGGCGTATTTCGCCGAGCACGGCTGGGGCAACGCCACGCTGGCCGACCTGCTCCACGCGCTGGAAGCCAGTTCGGGCCGGAACCTGTCCGACTGGTCCAAGGCGTGGCTGGAGACGGCCGGGCCGAACACGCTGCGGCCCGACTTCGCGGTGGACGACCACGGCGCCTTCACCGAGTTCGCGGTGGCGCAGGAGGCGCCGGCCAGCCATCCCACGCTGCGCCCGCATCACATCGCGATCGGACTGTATGACCAGTCCGCGGGCGCGATCACCCGCCGCCACCAGGTGACGGTGGACGTCGCCGGGCCGCGCACCGTGGTGCCCGGGCTGGCCGGCCAGCGGCAGCCGGACCTGATCCTGCTGAACGACGATGACCTGGGTTATGCGATCGTCCGGTTCGACCCGCGGTCGCTGGCCACCCTGAGCGTGTCCATCGGGCAGTTCACCGACTCGCTGGCCCGCACCGTGTGCTGGAGCGCGGTGCTCGACATGGCGTTGCAGGCGGAACTGTCGCTGCCCGCGTTCGTGCAGATCCTGACGGCCGGGATGGGGCACGAGCCGTCGATCTCCGTGCTACAGATGCTGCATCAGGTGACCGGCCGCCTGCTCACGATGACCGGGGACCCGCGCTGGATCCCGGCGGGCAAGCAGCAACTGGCCGATACGGCCCTGCCGCTGCTCCGCGCGGCCGAGCCGGGCAGCGGCCGGCAGCTGGCCTGGGCCCAGCTGCTGAGCTGGACCGCGGTCAGCGACGGCCAGCTCGACCTGCTGGCCAGCCTGCTGGATGGCCGCACCGAACTGCCTGGCCTGGTGGTGGACACCGAGCTGCGCTGGGCGCTGCTGCGCCGGCTGGCCAGCACCGGGCGGGCCGGTGACGCGCAGATCGACGCCGAGCTGGGCCGCGATGACACGGACGCGGGCCGGCGGCACGCCGCGGCCTGCCGTGCGTCGATACCGGACGCCGGGCACAAGGCCGCCGCGTGGCGGCTGCTCACCGGGCCGGGCGAGCTGGGCGTGGAAGGCGCGGTCGAGGTCGGGCTGGCTTTCAACCAGGCCGAGCACTCGGAAGTGCTGGCTGAGTACGCGGACCGGTTCTTCACCGAGCTGCCCGCGATCTGGGCCTCGCTCAGCGGCCCGATGCGGATGGTGTTCGGCCAGGTCCTGTTCCCGTATTCGGCCGCCTCGCCGGAGCTGCTGGCCCGGACGGACGCGGTGCTGGCCGCGGACGGCCTGGACCCCATGTTCCGGCGGACGGTGATCGAAGGCCGCGACGTGGCCGAGAAGGCGCTCCGCGCCCGGGCGCTGGCTACCTGACCACGGGCTACCTGACCACGGGCTACCTGACCACGGCTACCTCACCACGGGCTACCTGACCACGATCGCTGGCGAAAATCTGGCCGGTCCGCGAACCTGGAGCCAGCCGGATGCAATAGAGAAGCGATGGACGACGATGCGCTGATCGCTGCCGTGGCTGGCGGGGACGACATCGCGCTGCGCGAGCTGTTCACCCGGCATGCGCCGTGGCTGGCCGCCCGGCTGCGTACCGTGCTGCCCGCGGCCGAAGTGGAGGACGTCCTCCAGGAGACCTTCCTCGCGGTCTGGCGCGGCGCCGCCCGGTACCGGCCCGAACTGGGCTCGGTCGGGGGCTGGACGTGGGGCATCGCCCGGCGGCAGGCCGCGCTGTGGCTGCGCCGCCGCGGCCCGGCCGAGCTGCCGCTGCCCGCCCTGACCGGCCCCGACGGCCAGCCCTCCAGCGCCGCCGCCAGCCGGGCCGGGCTGGGTGACCCGGCCGAAGCCGCGCTCCGCCGGGCCGAACTGGCCGACGCGGTCGCCGCGCTCGGCGCGGCTGGCGGCCCGCAGCGGGAGACCTGGCGGCTGATGTACCTGGAAGACCGCCCGGTGGACGAGGTAGCTGAGCTGATGGGCGTCCCGGTAGGCACGGTGAAGAGCCGCGCGCACCGGGTGCGCCAGCTGATGCGGGCCGCACTGCGGCAGCGCGAGCCGGCGCGGGCGGGAGGCAGGCGATGACCAGGGGCCCGGACATGACAGACCACCAGGGGAGCCTGCCTGGCTCCGGCCCGGACGAGGTCGACCTGGACCGGGTCTGGATCGGCGTGGCCGCGGAAGTGTGGCACCGCCGCCCCGGGCGGCCCGAGCGGCTGGCCACCTGGCTGCTCCGCTCCCCGGGCCTGGCCCGGGCCCTGGTGACCACGCCGTCGCTGCTGCTCGGCTGGGTGCTGGCCACCATGGTCGTGCTGCTGGCCGGGGTGACGTTCACCCTGAGCACCGGCACGCCGTGGGTGGCGCTGATGGCGCCGCCCATCGCGGGGGCGGGCATCGCCTATGCCTACGGGCCGGGCATCGACCCGGCCTGGGAGCTCTCCCAGAGCATGGCGGTCAGCGACCGCATGGTGCTGCTCGTCCGTGCCCTGGCCGTTTTTGGCCTGAACGCCATCTTGGGGCTGGTCGCCTCGGCCGCGTCAGGGGCCGTCGCCGCGGTGACCTTCAGCTGGCTGGTGCCGATGACCGCGGTCTGCGGGCTGGCCCTGGCCGCCGCCACGGTCAGCCGGTCGGCCAACGTAGGCGTGCTGGCCGGGCTGGCCGGCTGGATGATCACCGTGCTGGGCGAGCGGGTGGGCGAGGGCCAGCTGGCCGCGGCCGTCACCAGCACCGCGCTCATCCTGCCCTACCTAGCCGTGGCAGCGGCCTGCGTGGTGATCGCCGTGTATGCGACCCGGACACCGAAAGGAACCACATGAACGTCGAGATCTCCGAGCTGACCCGGCGGTTCGGCCGGACCCAGGCGGTGGCCGGGGTGGACCTGCGGGCCGGCCCCGGGGTGTTCGGGCTGCTCGGTCCCAACGGGGCCGGGAAGACCTCGCTGCTGCGGATGATGGCCACCGTGCTGCCGCCCAGTTCGGGCACGCTGCGCCTGCTGGACCGCGATCCGCGCGGCTACGGGCCGCGCCGGGAGATCCGGCGCAGGCTCGGCTACCTGCCGCAGAACCTCGGCTACTACCCCGGGTTCACGGTGGCCGAGTTCATCGAGTACTTCGCACTGCTCAAGGACATGCCATCGGGGCAGGTGCCGCGGGCGGTGGCGGCCGCCATCGAGCACGTCGGGCTGGGCGGCAAGGCCCGGGCCAAGCTGCGCACGCTGTCCGGCGGGATGCTGCGCCGGGTCGGCATCGCCCAGGCCATCGTGAACCAGCCCGAGTTGCTGCTGCTGGATGAGCCGACCGCCGGGCTGGACCCCGAGCAGCGGGTGGCGTTCCGCGGCCTGCTCCGCGAGTTCGGCCAGCGGGCCACCGTGATCGTGAGCACCCATCTGGTCGAGGACGTGGCCGCCGCGTGCAGCGAGGTCACCCTGATGGACGCGGGGAAGATCGTCTTCCACGGCACGCCGGAGGAGCTGATCGCCCAGGGCGACGGGCACGGCGTCGGGGACGCCCCGCTGGAGCGCGGGTACAGCGCGGTGCTGGCGGCGGCGCGGTCATGACGGCCACCAGTGTCCCGGTGCGGCCGGTGCCGCGGACCGGGCGCGCCGTCCCGCTGGGCCTGGCCCGGCTGCTCCGGGTGGAACTGCGCCGCAACGCGGTGCCGGCGGTGCTGCCGCTGATCGCCCTGGTGTTCTGGTTCGACTCGTACCGGATCGCCGCGACGCTGCCGGCACTGTGGGCCGAGCGGCTGTTCTACATCTTCGGCCAGGGCCACTCGCTGATCGACTTCGCCCCGTTCGTGGCCGGGGTGGCGGCCTGGATGGGATCCCGGGATGGCCGGCGCGGCCTGACCGACCTACTCACCACCGGCGCCCGGCCGCGCTTCGCGGTCCAGTTCGCCACCTGGGCCGCCACCGCGATCTGGGCGGTGGGCGGCTATCTGGTCTTCATGGGCGCGACGCTATGGGCCCTGGGCCGGTCCATCACCTATGGCGCGCCGCCGTACTGGCCGCTCGCGGTAGGCGCCGTGGGGGTGGCCGCGTTCAGCGCGGCCGGCTTCGCCGCCGGTGCCTTCTTCCCGACCCGGTTCACCGCGCCGGTGGCCGCGTTCGGCGCGCTGCTCGCCTGCGGGACCTCATCGCAGATCGGCTTCAGCGCGGACAGCGGCTGGGCGCTCATCCTGCCGACCAACTCGAACGGCAACTTCGGCCAGGACGCCGGCATCTTCTACCAGTTCCTGCCGGACCTGCCGATCGCCCGGGTGATGTTCCTGACCGGGGTGACGGTCGCGCTGGTCGCCGTGCTCGGCCTGCCGGTCCGGGCGGGCGGGCTTCGGCTGCGGCACATCGCCGCGGTGGTCACCGCGGCCGGGGCGGCGCTCGCCGTCATCGCGATCGTGCTGACCTGGACGTCCACGGTGAGTTCGTACGGCGTGGTCATCCCGGCGCTGCACGACGCGGCCAGCGACCGGCCCATCCCGTATACCCCGGTGTGCGGGAATGCGGGCCCCCAGGTCTGCGTGCAGCCCGCCTACCGGCCCTGGCTGGCCGACGAGACCGCGGCGCTACGCCCGGTGGTAGCCCAGATCACTGGCCTGCCGGGCAGCCCGGTCCGCGCCGCGCAGGTGGCCAGCTTGTTCTACCCGAACGGCCCGGGCATGGGCAGGTCGACCGGTGTGGGCCAGATAACGACGATCAGCGGCCGGCCTGCGGTGCTCTACCTGCCGCTGGGCGCGATGAACCTGTCCGGCTCGTTCGGGCAACGCCAAAGCGACTTCATCGACTCGATCAAGCTCCAGTCCGTGCATGCGTTCCTCGTCGCAGGCAGCAGCTACGGCGACCCGGCGCAGGTCGCGGTCGAGGCGGGGCTGATGAAAGACGCCGGTATCCCGCTGGCCGTGCAGGTCACGCAGGTCTGGCCCGACTCGACCTGGGGGCTGCCGTTCACCAGCCAGGGGCCGCCCGGCCAGAAGGCCTATCCAGCGCTGCTCGCCACGGCGGCCACCCGGTTCGCCGCGCTGCCCGCCGCCACCCGGCACGCCTGGCTGGCCAGCCACCTGGCCGCGCTGCGGGCCGGCCAGCTCACCCTGGCGCAGCTGCCATGACCGCCGCCGACGTGCACCGGCCCGCGCCGGAAGCCGCACCGCCGCCACCCGCCCGGGCCGTGCCCGGCTGGGTCCGGCTGGCCTGGCTGTACCTGGTCAGCCGGCGCGCACCAGCGGCGGTGGCGGTGCTGGCCGGGCTGGGCGCGACGGCGTGGGCCTCGCTGCGCTGGCACTGGGACGTGGCCGGCGGCGCGGCGGCACAGCAGGCCATCCCGCTGTCCATCGAGACCGGCGCGGCCATGGTCATCGCGGTCACCTGTTACGGCCCGTTCGGCGAGCCGGAGCGGGCCACCGGACGGTGGCTGCCCTACCTGCGACTGGCTGGCGCCGTGCTGCTCACCGCGAGTGCGTTCGGCGCACTGGCCGCCGGGGCGGCCGCGGGCGGGCTGCCCAACGGCACGCTGGCCCTGCTGCGCAACGTGGCCGGGATGACCGGCACGGGCCTGCTGGCGGCGGCCGTCCTGGGCGGCGCGCTCGGCTGGACCGCGCCGCTGGTCTACCTGGTGCTGGCCGAAGGCGCGCTGGCAAATGGTGCGACCACACCATGGGCCTGGCCGGCCCGGCCGCCACACGACCTCGGCGGGGCACTCTGCGCGGGCGCGGTATTCGCCGCCGGGCTGCTGGCCACCACCGTGCGCGGTGCCCGGGAATCGGTCCGGGACTGACCCGCCAAGCCTGGCCTGATATAAACGTTCGGCACGGATATTTAGGGCAGTTAAAGGCCAGCCCACGCAAATTGGTCATTAGCTGAACTGCAGGCAGCCAAAAGTAAAAGGCTCACCACATGCACACTATTTTCGAGCGGCTGGTCGAAGAATTGCGGGCATGGCACCTGTTCGACAATAAGGATTATTCTCTCATTTGGGAGCTGCCCAGGATCAGCTCACCCGAAAACGGCAAAACCCCGCAGCATTATCTGGAGTTGCAGCCCGCCCCGCCGCAGCCGAACGGGGTGCACTGAGGCGGCCACGGCGCAGGTTACGGGTGGGCGGCGGGGACCGGCGGGCTCATCGCGGTACGGCCGGCGGCCAGGATGTCCACGCTCAGGGCCAGGATCCAGGCCGGGAACAGCAACTCCACCCAGGCCGAGATCCCGGTGCCGATCAGCAGCACCAGCGCGGTGACCAGCCCGGCCGCCACCAGCCAGCGGGACACGATCGGGGTCTTCCGGGCGATGGTCACCGTACTCAGGCAGAACACGGCGGCCATCCGCATGGCGTAGACATTCAGCAGCAGCCCGGTGACGTTGCGGCTCAGGGCCAGCGTGCCCACGCCGTTTGCGCTGGACGGCCGGGCCGCCGACGCGCCCGCCAGGATCCCGCCGGCCAGCGCGGCCGCCACGAACAGCAGCGCCACGAACAGCAGGCCGCTGCCCAGGAACACGGTGCCGAAAAATTTGTCCTCCCGGTCCCCGATCCGGTCCCGGATGACCCCGATGAACCAGAGAAATGCAATTCCCGCGAACGGCACCAGATTCAGCGCGACGGCTACCGCGGTTCGGCGCGCGGAATCGGACAGCCAGGCGCCCGGGACCGCCGGATTACGCGGCACCGAAATTCGCAGCAGCACGAGCGCGGTGATAAGCAGTACGGAAAAGACAATTCCGGCCACCGCGGCCGCCCGCGGTGTCCGTAGCGCGGTACGCTCCGCGCCCAGCTGACCGGTATGCACAGCCGCCCCCCCGTCGGTCGCCTGCCTAGCTCATTCCCGGACCTGGCGGCGGCCACCCAGGGTCAGGGCCGGCGGGTGACCAGCAGCGACTGGGCGCCCACCCCCAGCGGCCCGGACAGGTCGGACAGCACCGAGGTGGCCAGCCCGGCCCCGCCGCCCGAGATCGCGGTCTGCGCGGCCAGGCAGATCCACTGGCCGGCCGCTTCCCGGTGCAGGTGCACGGTGAGTTCCGGGTTGATGAACAGCCACTTGGCGATGTCCAGCTGGCTGGATATCCCGTTGCCGCTGTCCGCGACGGCGAGCACCCGCTCCAGCGGTCCGGGCTCCTCGCCGGGTACCAGCGGGTAGCGCAGCCGGCTCCACACCGTGGCCGGCCCGGGCTCGGCGAAATGGCCGTGCACCGGCCGCCACTCGACCGCGGACAGGTACCCGTCCACCCAGCCACCGGGCGCCGGCCCGATGGCCCGGTCCGGCAGGGCCGGCGGCGGGTCCTCGGCTGGCCGCACGGTCTCGCTGCTGGTGCGCAGCACCCGCCACGCGCTGGCCCGGGCCACATCCCGGCCACCCGCGCTGGCCACCGCTTCGAGGAACTGCACGCTGCGGCCGGGCCGGGCCAGCCGGGCCGTCACGGTCAGCTCGCCGACCGGGATGGCGCCGAGGATCTCGCAGCTGAACCGGGCAATGATCATGTCGTCGCGCGGCTGGCAGTGCTGGATGGCCCGGCCGAGCAGGGCGCTGGGCGGACCGCCGTGCTGGGCCCGCGCATCCCACGGGCCGGTGGTGTGCACGGTCGCCTGCCAGCGGTCATCACCCAGCGGGACATAGAAACTGTCGGCCATGAAGGGAAATGTTACTGACTGGTTCAGTGCTGGCCCGGGGGGGCGACCCCCCAGAGCCCCCCGGAGGTGGGCTCGACGATCACCTTCAGCCCGGTCCGGGCCACCGCGATACCGAACGCCTCCGCCGCCTTCTCGAGCGGGTAGCGCGCGCTGACCAGCCCGGCGAGATCAAGCCGCTGCGCGGCGGCCAGGCCGATGGCCCGCGGGTACACCTCGTTCATCCGGCGCACCATGGCGATGGTCAGGCCCTTACGCCGCGCGGTGGACGCGCGGAACGTGGTGCTGTCCTGGCCCGGGATGCCGCCCAGCACGACCCGGCCGCCCGCGCGGACCGCGTCCATCGCGAGCTGCACCGCCGGGTCAGTGCCGGCGATCTCGAACGCCACGTCCACCCCGCCACCGGTCAGTTCGGCCAGCGCCGCCGGGTCGGCCGCCAGAGCCGGATCCACCGCCGTCACGCCCAGCGCGGCGGCCGCCGCCCGGCGGTGCGCGAGCGGTTCGAACGCGACCACCGAGGCCGCCCCGGCCACCTGGAGCAACTGGCTGAGCAGCAGCCCGATCGGCCCGCAGCCGACCACGGCGGCCGTCCCAGCCAGCCGGAGGTGGCCCAGGTCGACCGCGTGGATGGCCACGCCCAGTGGCTCCAGCAGGGCGCCGTCGGCGTCGCTGAGCCCATCTGGCAGCGGGTGCAGCAGGTCGGTGGGCCAGGCCAGGAACTCACACATGGCGCCATCCTGGCCGCCGTGCCCGGCGAACCGGATGTGCAGGCACAGGTTCCGGTACCCGTCCCGGCACAGCAGGCAGATGCCGTCCGGGATGGCTGGGTCGATGGCCACCCGCTCGCCCCGGCGCGGCCCGTCGGCGATGACGCCCGCAGCTTCGTGCCCCAGCACCAGGGGGCGGCTCAGCGTGGCGTCGCCGATCCCGCCCTCGCCCCACCAGTGCAGGTCGGAGCCGCAGATACCGACCGCGGTGACCTGAACCAGGGTTTCACCGGCTTCCGGGACCGGGACGGGCTCGTCGGTGAAACGCAGGTCGCCTACCGCATGCAGCCGGGCCGCTCTCATCCGTCTCCTCGGGGTGGGGTGTGCCCCAGCCTACGGAAGGGATGTGCGGGCTAACGGCCGCGAGGGAGCTGTTTCATGTCGGCCGGCGCGCTGGACATGAGCAGGCTGGTCTGCTGGCGGCCGCCGATGGCGGGCTTGGACCGGGCCGGCTCGGTGTTCCGCGACCCGCCGGTGGTCAGCGACAGGGCCAGCGCCGGGCACATCTCGACCGCCTGCGAGGCTTCCTTCTCCAGCCAGAACGGCACCGGCATGTCCAGGAACATCGGGTAGCCCTGGTTGTCCAGCTGGACCATTTCGGGCGCGATCCGCGCACACAGCCCGTGCCCCGAGCAGCGGGCCCAGTCCACCTTGAGCCGTACCTGGGACTCTTCCTCCGGCCCGAGCGGCAGCAGGCCGCGGTCCTGGCGGCCACACGAGCCGCGGAACAGGTGCATGGTGAGGTCGTCGCTGAACACGTCCAGCGCGGACAGCACGAACCGGGACACGCCGTCCGGGTGGGAGCAGGCGCCGCGGCCGCGGACCACCGAGGCGGCCCGGCGGGCCATGTCCAGGGTGTCGATGCCGCCGGAACCGTCGGCCAGCGCGCTCATCGAGCGAGCCAGGCCGGGCAGGCCGAGCTTGCACGGCCCGCACTGGCCGGAAGACTCTTTGGCCATGTAGCGGACGATCCGGGCCACCTCGCCCATCGGGCAGGTGTTCGGGCCCAGCGGCAGGATGATGCCGCAGCCCAGGGTGCCCCCGGCCGCGTCCAGCCCGGCCCGGGAGACCGGCACGTCGTCCACCATATTGCCGGGAATCCACATCCCGTGGTAGCCGCCGACCAGGACCCCTTCCGGCGCGGTGGCCTCGCAGATATCGAGCACCGTGCCGAGCGGGACGCCGGGCGGCACCTCGACCACGGCCGGCCGGTTGGCGGATCCGCCCACGGTGAGCAGCAGGGTGCCCGGCTCGTCCGGGGTGCCGTCCGAGGCGTACCCTTCCTCGCCGAGCATGGCCAGCACCGCGACCTGGGCGAATGTCTCGGCGTTGGACAGCAGCGTAGGCTGCCCGTCCACCCCTCTCTCCGCGGCCCGCACGCGCTTGCCGGACGGCAGCGGGTTCTTGCCGTTGACCGCGTTGACCAGCGCGCTGCCCTCACCCGCGACGAACCGCTCGGGCACTTCGACGACGCGGACGATCTTCTTAAGGTCGGGCTCGGCCTTGGCCGCGTCGGCCACCGAGGCGGCCGCGGCCGGGTTGGTTACGCCGATGATGATCATCCTGGCGTTCAGCGCCCGGGCCACCAGCAGTGCCCCGCCCAGCACCAGGTAGGGCGAGCGGAGCAGGAGCATCTTGTCCTTGGCGCTGCCCGGCTCGCCCTCACTCCCGTTGATCAGAAGGAACGGGCGGGTCTTCTTCTGCGCGCACGCATCCATCACCGCGCGCACCTTGCGTGCGAAAGGGAATCCCGCACCACCTCGGCCCCGCAAGTCAATCGCTTCCACCATTTCGATCAACTGCCGCGCGGTCACCCGCCGCATCGGGCCGAAGATCTCTTGGTGCGTGGCGAGATCGATGCGTTCGTATCGGTCCAGGCCCGCGGTCAGCCGGGCCCGGCCAATCCGCATCGCCTCGGGCAGGATGGTTTTGGAGTTCACTGGCGATATCCGGTATTCACCGCCGAGGTATTCAGCGGATCAGTTTCATCTTGCGGGTTGTAGTGCCCCTGGGCGGCCGGCGACCGCGGCCGGGTGTACGACGCGTCCTGTTCGGCGAACGAGGCGTAGTGCTCGGCCCGCTCGCGCTCGAACTGGGCGGACCGGTCATAGGCGCCCGGCCGGGTGTACTGGTCGCGCGGGTCGTGTGCCATCGTCTGCGGGTACTGCGGCGGCGCCTGGCCGTAGGCCGGCGCTGGCGGGTACGGACCGGAGCCGTACCGCGGATCGGCCTGCGGCGGCCCGGGGTAGGGACGGCGGGGCGGCGGGGCCATGTCGTAGCCCATCGGGGGCTCGTACTGGGCCGGGCTGAGGTACGGCCCGGGCCGGTCGTAGCCGCAGGCGGACCGTACTGGTCCGGCCGGGGGTACGGTCCTGAGCCGCGGTACCCGGCGGACTCCGGGTCGTAGGGCTGCTCGAAGTGGGCGGACCGGCCGGCCGGATACCCAGGCGGCGGCCCGTACGAGCCGGGCCGGCCGTCGTAAGCACGCTGGTCGTACTCGGGTAGCCGCTGCTGCGGGTAGGCGCCGCTGGGGTGCTCATACCGCGGCGCCGGGCCACGCTGCTCGTACCGCGGCGGCGGCTGTGGGTAGGCGCCGCTGGGGTGCTCATACCGCGGCGCCGGGCCAGGCTGGTCATACTCCGGCAGGTGCTGCTGCTGGTAGGCACCCAACGGGCGTTGCTGCTGGTAGGCACCCGACGGGCGTTGCTGCTGGTAGGCACCCGACGGGCGTTGCTGCTGGTAGGGGCCGGACGGGTGCTCGTAGCGCGGGGCCGGGCCACGCTGCTCGTACTCCAGCGGGGGCGGCTGCTGGTACGCGCCGGACCGGTCGATCTCACCGGTCTGCTCATAGCGCGGTGCCGGCGCGTCTGGCCGGCGGACGCCCATCGGCCGCTCATAGGCCGCGTGCCAGTCGCGCTGCCCGGACGGGGCGACCTGCTGACTGCGCAGCGGCCGGCCGACCTGGGGCAGCGGGCCGGACGGGTGGTCCGCGCCGAACTGCTGGCCGAACTGATCGACCCGGGGCAGTGGGCCGGACGGGTGATCGGGGCCGAACTGGTCGAATCCGCCGGTACGGCCGAATCGTGCGGTCTGGCCCACCGTGGTCTGGCCCAGCCGCCCGGTCGCGGTGAACTGGCCGGTCCGGCCGGACGCCGAGCCCTTGCCGGCCGGCAGGGCCAGCTGGGTCCGGCCACCACGGGCCGCGGCCCCGGGACGCCCGCTCTCCAGCGCGCCCGCCGGGTGCGGCCCGCCACCCAGCGCGGCCGCCGACATCGGGCCGGTCATGCCCATGCTGGAAATCGCGGCCGCCGTGGACAGCGACGCCCCGGGCGCCGGCTCGGCCACCATCTGGTCAGACAGTTCGTTGCGGGCCCGGTCCTTGGCCACGAAGCGCACCACCAGGGCGAGTGCGACCACGACCACGCAGAAGCCGTAGCTCCAGTAGACGAAGCCCGCGTAGCCGAAGAACGGCTTGGCCGGCCGTCCGGCCAGCAGCCCGTGCACCAGGCCGAAGATCCAGGCCACGTAGGCCGAGGCGTGCAGCACCCGCCAGCCCGCCGGGGACATCCGGGTGGCCAGCCGGGCCCGGTAGACCCCGATCACCATGATGAAAATGAACATGTCTGAGGCCAGTGTGCCGAGGCCCAGATAAAACGACTTGCTCCCGCTTGGGTAGAGGAACGGGATTATCGAGTCCAGCACGGTGGACCGCTGCGCCATTATCTCCAGGATAATGTGCGATATCAGAAAAGCAATTGACCCAAATCCGGTGGCCCGGTGAATTGCCTGCATTGTTACCCGGCCGGCCGGACGCATAAAAATACGGTCGGTGCAGACCAGGCCAATGCCGACTTCAGCGGTCAGCGCAATGAGCGCGAGCACGCCCATGTAGTAGAGCGCGAAATGGTACGACGCGGCGGCAACCGTGTGCCCGATCTGCGTGGATGCGAGGAACGCGGCGATGATGACGAAGCCGATGACTATCACGTTGAGGATCCACAGCCAGGCGTTGGACCTGGGCCTGGCGACGTGGTGGACGCGTCGTCCACCGTGTGTGACCCCTGGTGAACGACCCGTGGAACCCTCACCCTTCGCCGACACGTGCGACCTCCCGGGAGGAGCAACTCAGGCTACCTACCATTGATGGCTACTAACACTGAATAGCTCGTGCATTTGGCAACTTTGCCAAACCCGGGAGATCCCGCTTCTCCACCGGGCGTTGAGCAGCTTATCGCGCCAGATTCCGGGTTCGCAACGGAACGATATAGAAAGTACCTCTGAGCGTCGTTATCGCACGTCAGAGGCGGGTTTTCGGCGGTCCCGGCAAGTCGCCTGGCCGGGCTGACGGCGGGTCTGACACCGGGATGACCCGGCGCCCCGCGAAGCCGTGCTCGGGCTTGTGATACCAGCCCAGTTCGTGTTCCCCCTCCAGCCAGCAGAGCAGCACCGTCTCGCCATTCAGCGTGGCCGGGAAGTCCACTAGCAGTGGTGCCACGCCCTTGACGTCCAGGCCCTGTTCGGGGAACCAGCTGAGCAGCTCACTCAGCCGCGCTTCCAGCCCCTTGGCCTCGGGCAGCGCGCCGAGCGGCGAGGGCACGCCACGGTCCAGCGCGGTCTGCAGATCGACCAGGTCAGCGCGCACCGCGACCAGTTCGGCCGCGCGGGACAGGACCTCAGGGATGAGCCACCGGGCCTCGTCGAGGGTGAATACGCGTGCCACCCGCCAAGCCTAGAACCAGATGCAGCACCGCGGCTGGGCTACCAGCCGATGGCCGACCGGCTGGTACTGGCGTTCAGGAAAGGGGCTGAAGCCCGCTGCGGGCGGTCAGCGCGCGAACTCGGCCGCCACCAGCTCGGCGATCTGCGCGGTGTTCAGCGCGGCACCCTTGCGCAGGTTGTCGCCGCAGACGAACAGGTCCACCGCGCACGGGTCGTCGAGCGAGCGGCGCACCCGGCCGACCCAGGTCGGGTCGGTGCCGACCACGTCGGCCGGGGTGGGGAACTCGCCGTTCTCCGGGTCGTCGTTGAGCACCACGCCGGGCGCCTCGGCGAGCACCCGCTGCGCGCCGGCCCGGGTCACCTCGCGGGCGAACACCGCGTGCACGGCCACCGAGTGGGTGGTCACCACGGGCACCCGGACGCAGGTGGCGGTCACTCTCAGGTCCGGCCTGCCGAGGATCTTGCGCGACTCGTTGCGCACCTTGAGCTCTTCGGAGGACCAGCCGTCGTCCTTGAGCGAGCCGGCCCAGGGCACCACGTTGAGCGCGAGCGGCGCTGGGAACGGCCCGAAGTCGCCCACCGCGGCGCGCAGGTCGCCGGCCCGCTGGCCGAGCGCGCGGGAGCCGGCCGTCTTCTCCAGTTGCGCGTACAGCGTGTCGATGCCGGCCTGCCCCGCGCCCGAGGCAGCCTGGTAGGAGGCCACCACCATCTCCTCCAGGCCGAACGCCCGGTGCAGCGCCGCGACCGCCACGATCAGCGACAGCGTGGTGCAGTTCGGGTTGGCGATGATGCCCTTGGGCCGCCGGTTCGCATCGTGCGGGTTGACCTCGGGCACGACCAGCGGCACCTCCGGGTCCATCCGGAACGCGCCGGAGTTGTCCACCACCACCGCACCGCGGGCCGCGGCCACCGGGGCCCACCGCGCGGACACCTCGTCCGGCACGTCGAACATGGCCACGTCCACGCCATCGAACACGTCTTCCGCGAGCGCCCGCACCTCGGTGCCCTGACCGCGGACGCGCAGCTGACGGCCTGCCGACCGGGGCGAGGCGACCAGCCGGACCTCGCCCCACACGTCGTCCCGGGTGGACAGCAGGTCCAGCATGACGGTGCCCACGGCGCCGGTGGCGCCGACCACCGCGAGAGTCGGCTTGGGCCTGAGCTGGGCGCTCACCGTGCCTCCTCAGAGGTTGGCGCCATCCGGTACAAACGCATGCACCGGCCACTCGCCCCGGCCTGACGGCCCGGGCTCGCCAGCCGGTACCGGATGGCGCTCACCGGCCGGTCCCCCCGTAGACGACCGCCTCGACCTCGCTGGCGTCCAGGTTGAAGGCCCGGTGCGCGGCGGTGACGGCTAGGTCCACGTCCTTCTCGTCCACCACCACCGAGATACGGATCTCCGAGGTGGAGATCATCTCGATGTTGACCGCCGCGTCGGCCAGCGCGCCGAAGAACGTGGCGCTCACCCCGGGGTGCGACCGCATCCCCGCGCCGATCAGGCTGATCTTGCCGATCTGGTCGTCGTACAGCAGGTTCTGGTAGCCGATCTCCGGCTGGATCTCGCGCAGCGCGGTCATCGCGGCCTGCCCGTCGTCCCGCGGCAGGGTGAACGAGATGTCGGTCAGGCCGGTGGTGACGGCCGAGATGTTCTGCACGATCATGTCGATGTTGATGCCGGCCGCGGCCACCGTGCGGAAGATCCGCGCGGCCACGCCCACCTTGTCCGGCACGCCGGCCACGGTGATCTTCGCCTCGCTCCTGTCGTGCGCGACCCCGGAGATGATCGCCTGTTCCACCGCGGTTCCCTCCGCTGCGACGCTGTTGTGACTGATCCAGGTGCCGGTCCGGTTGCTGAACGAGGACCGGACGTGAATCGGCATGCCATACCGCCGCGCGTACTCCACGCAGCGCAACTGGAGGACCTTGGCCCCGCAGGCGGCCATCTCCAGCATCTCCTCGTAGCTGATCCACGGGATGCGCCGGGCGGTGCGCACGATCCGCGGGTCAGCGGTGAACACCCCGTCCACGTCGGTGTAGATCTCGCACAGGTCAGCCTCGAGCGCGGCGGCCAGCGCCACCGCCGTGGTGTCGGTGCCGCCCCGGCCGAGCGTGGTGATGTCCTTGCTGTTCTGCGACACACCCTGGAAGCCGGCCACGATCGGGATCGCGCCCTGGTCCAGCGCGCCTTCGATCCGGCCCGGGGTCACCTCGATGATCCGGGCCTTGCCGTGGGTGGAGTCGGTGATCACGCCGGCCTGGGACCCGGTGAACGACCGCGCTTCCAGGCCCAGGTTGGCGATGGCCATGGCCAGCAGCGCCATCGAGATCCGCTCGCCCGCGGTCAGCAGCATGTCCAGTTCCCGGCCCGGCGGCAGCGGGCTGACCTGGGCGGCCAGCTCGAGAAGCTCGTCGGTGGTGTCGCCCATGGCCGACACCACGACCACCACGGAATCGCCGGCTTTCCGGGTTGCCACGATGCGCTGCGCCACCCGCTTGATGCCGTCGGCATCGGCTACCGAAGATCCACCGTACTTCTGCACGACAAGCGCCACAGGTGGGCCGCTCCTCCCGATCGGGCTGCTGGCGGCTTGCAGTGTACCTACCGCTGGTGAAGACGTTGCCCGGATTTCGGGGGGCTCCGGGGGCCGTCCTCCCGGGCCGGCACCGCGCGGCCGGGGGCCTAGACCTGGCTGGTTTCTTCCACCACGTCCAGCATGGCGTGCGCCAGCACCGCGTGCAGCGCGCGCAGCGCGGCCGAGCCGTGCGTGCCCCAGTGGTTCACATACGAGTACTGCCACCACCACAGCGCTTCCAGGGACCGGCCGGCCTGGTAATGCTGCAGCCCGTGGATCAGGTCGGCAGCCACCGCGGCCAGGTCGTCGGACAGCCGGAACGCGGTGAGCTGGGTGTCGCTGTAAGGGTCGAACAGCTCCGCGTACTCGTCCACGTCGGCTAGCCGCCGGGCCAGGCCACCGCGCAGCACATCCAGGTCCGGGTCGGCGCCCACGTCGGGCTCCCAGTTGTCCGGCAGGATGACGTCCTTGCTCGCGCCGAGCTGGGCACCGGCCAGCAGGATCTGGGAAACTTCCAGCAGCAGCAGCGGGACGGTCTGCTCGCCGCCCTCGCCGCGGGCCAGCGCCGCGACTCCGTCCAGGAAGTCCCGGGCCTGCCCGGCGATCCGGTCGGCGAGCGGGTTCCAGCCCTCGCCGGTGGCCGGTCCGTTGTTAGTTGTGCTCATCGATTCCCTCGCAGCCAGGGGTAGGGCCCTGCGTGGCCTCGTTCATTGATGTGTTCACTGATGCCCAGCCTGCCCCTCCTCCGGGATGAGTGTCATCGACCCGCGGGTTGATTTCCTTGCGCACGCTAAGTGGCTGAATTCTTGCCGGACGTAGTCGACGGTAGCTGCCCGGCCACTCAGACATCAAGCAGGCGCCGTCCTTCGAAGGCCCGGCCCAGGGTGACCTCATCCGCGTATTCCAGGTCGCCGCCGACCGGCAGCCCGCTGGCCGGACGGGTTACCCGGATCCCGCCCAGCGGCTTGACCAGCCGGGCCAGGTAGGTCGCGGTCGCCTCGCCCTCCAGGTTGGGGTCGGTGGCCAGGATCAGCTCGGTGATGCTGCCGTCGGACAGCCGGGCCATCAGTTCCCGGATCCGCAGGTCCTCCGGCCCGATCCCGTCGATCGGGCTGATCGCCCCGCCCAGCACGTGATAGCGGCCGCGGAACTCGCGGATCTTCTCGATGGCCGCCACGTCCTTGGGCTCCTCGACCACGCAGATGACACTCTGGTCCCGTCGTGGGTCGCGGCAGATCCGGCACTCTTCTTCCTCGGCCACGTTGCCGCATACCCGGCAGAACCGGACCTTCTCCGTCACCTCGACCAGCACGGAGGCCAGCCGCCGCACGTCGGTGGTGTCCGCCGCGAGCAGGTAGAACGCGATGCGCTGCGCGCTCTTCGGGCCGACGCCCGGCAGCCGGCCGAGCTCGTCGATGAGGCTCTGCACGATCCCTTCGTACACAGGCGCTGCGCCGCCGTCAGCCGAGCGGGTCGCCGTCGCCGCGCGGCTCGCCGCCGTGCGGCTGGCTGGGGAAGTCGCCCACGCCAGGGATCGGGGGGATGCTGCTCGGTCCTGGGGTGCCGGGGCTTGGGGTGCCGGGGCTTGAGGTGCCGGAGCCCGGGCCGGGGCCTGCGCCGGGGCCGCCGAGCCCGCCGATGCCGGACGCGAGCGGGCCCATCTTCTCGGCCTGCAGGTCGGCTGCGGCCCGGTTGGCGTCGCGCACCGCGGCCAGCACCAGGTCGGCGATGGTCTGCGCGGTGTCGTCCGCGTCGCCGTCCTCGATCAGCGTCGGGCTGATGGTCAGGTCGACCAGGTCACCCTGGCCGTTGACCTTGGCTTTGACCAGCCCGCCGCCGGCGCTGCCCTCGACCACCGCGTCGGCCAGCTCCTGCTGCGCGTTCATGAGCTGATCCTGCATCTGCTGTGCCGCAGCCAGCAGCTGCTGCATATCGATTTGGCCGCCAGGATCCACTGTGCCCTCACTCATATCGGTACTGCCGCCTCGCGCCGCCGCGCGGCTACCGGGCGGCCTGTCACTTTGAGCCTACGGCCTGCCGGCCGGGCCTAGCCCATCGCCTCACCGGCCCCCGACCGCGAGTCTTTCTCTTGAACGCCAGTGCCTGGTGCGCGCCGTCGGCGCTAGCGCGCACCGCTACCGCTAAGCCGCGCCGCTGCCGCTCAGCCCGCCCCGGGCCGTCCGGGCCGCCGGGGCCGCGGAAAGAGCACCATTTGCACACCAGCATTACTGGCACCAGCAGCCACCGGGCCCCGGTTCCCGGCGTGTTGATGTTGACGTAGGACACCTCCGGAGGGGTGCTAAGTCAACATCAACATCTCGGGGCTGCCTGGAGCCGTCACGACTGCACCAGCAGTCACGGCATCAATCAGGCCCGAGAACCGGCTACGCCTCGTCGATTTCGCCGATGATCTGGCCACCGAGTTCCCGCTTGATCAGGTCCATGCCGGTGAGGTCGGCGCTGGGTGGCGCGGCCGGGGCGCTGTCCAGCTGGGCCTCGGGTGACAGGGTCCGGGGCGGCGACGCGTCGTGCGGTGGCGCGGGCGGCTGCACCACGGATGGTGCCCGGGCACTCAAGTCGTCCGGGCCGCCGTGCGCGCTGCGCGGCGCGCCCGGGATGGCCGCCAGCTGGGCCGCGGACAGCGCCGTGATCCGCAGGGTGGCGCCCAGCACCGAGTTCAGCGCGCTGCTCAGGTCGCGGTCGCCGCCGTTGCCGGCGAAGCCCTTGGCCTCGCCCTCCCGGGCGAACAGCACGGTGAGCACGCCGTCTTCCACCGAGTGCACGGTGGCGTTGCTGAGCAGCATCCAGGCCACCCGGCGCTGGCCCTTGACCGCCTCCAGGATCTCTGGCCAGCGCTGCCGGACCACCTCGGCACTGAGCGGGCCGCCGGCCGCCGGAGCGCTGGGGGGCGGCGCGCTGGCGGGCGGGGCAGGAGCGCTGTTCGATCGGGCGGCAGCCGATCGCGGGGAGCTGGCGGGCGGGGCGGAGTCCTGGGACTCAGCGACCAGCTGCGACTGAGCAGACCGCTGTGACTGACTGGTCTGCTTGGGCTCAACGGCCCCTTGCGACTGAGCTGGCCGTTGCGACTGAGCGGTTTGCTCGGACTCAGCGGCCTGTTGCGACTGAGCGGTTTGCTCGGGCTGAGCGGTTTGCTCGGGCTGAGCGGTTTGCTCGGGCTGAGCGGTTTGCTCGGGCTGAGCGGTTTGCTCGGGCTGAGCGGTTTGCTCGGGCTGAGCGGTTTGCTCGGGCTGAGCGGTTTGCTCGGGCTGAGCGGTTTGCTCGGACTGAGCGGTTTGCTCGGACTGAGCGGATGGCGCGGACTTGGCCGGGGACCGGGACTCCGCGGCTTCGCGGGGACGGGAAGCCGACCGGGGCGGCTGTACTTCCGGCGCGGCGGGCTGCTCCTCGGCGGGCGGCGCCTCTGGGGCTGCCGGTGCCACTGGTGCTGGCGGAGATGCCGGTGCCGACGCCGGTGCCGAAGCCGGTGCAGTGGGGGAGACCGGTGCAGTTGGGGAGACCGGTGCAGTTGGGGAGATCGCCGGTGCCGAGGATGGCCGTACCGCCGGGGCGGCGGGGATGTCGCCGGGCTCGGCGGCTTCCAGCCGCCGCTCCAGCCGTTCCAGCCGGGCCAGCAGCGCCTTCTCCCCGGAACTCGCGGCAGGCAGCAGGATCTGCGCGCACATCAGCTCGAGCAGCAGCCGCGGCGAGGTCGTGCCGCGCATCTGGATAAGTCCCTCGCTGATGATCTCCGCCGCGCGGGCCAGTTCCGCCTGGCCGAACCGGCCCGCCTGCTCGGTCATCCGGTCCAGCCGGTCGGCGGGGAGGTCCAGCAGCCCGGTCTGGCCCGCGCCGGGCACCGCGGCCAGCACGATCAGGTCGCGGAACCGGTCCAGCAGGTCGGCCGCGAACCGCCGGGGGTCGTGGCCGCCTTCCATCACCCGGTTCACCGCGCGGAACACGGCGGCACCGTCCCCGCTGGCGAAGGCGTCGGTCACCTCGTCCAGCAGGTTGTCGTCGGTGTACCCGAGCAGGGCCACGGTCCGGTCGTAGCGCAGCCCGTCCTCGCCCGCGCCGGCCAGCAGCTGGTCTAGGACGGACAGCGAGTCACGTACCGAGCCGGCCCCGGCCCGGAC
The DNA here is from genome assembly GCA_963834705.1 of uncultured Actinomycetes bacterium. Classification (GTDB taxonomy): domain Bacteria; phylum Actinomycetota; class Actinomycetes; order Streptosporangiales; family Streptosporangiaceae; genus RYN-230. The sequence continues at coordinate 61,394 of CAWICV010000003.1, read as the reverse complement.
CACCAGCGGCAGCACCGGCGGCTCGTAGCTGATCTGCTCCGCGGCCAGGATCTGCTCCAGCAGATCGCGCAGGATCGCGGGCGGCACCAGGCGGAACGGGTAGTGGTGGGTGCGCGACCGGATCGTCGCGATGACCTTTTCCGGCTCGGTGGTGGCGAAGACGAACTTGAGGTGTGGCGGCGGCTCCTCGACCAGCTTGAGGAGAGCGTTGAAGCCCTCCCGGGTCACCATGTGCGCCTCGTCGATGATGTAGATCTTGAACCGCCCGGAGACCGGCGCGTAGAACGCGCGCTCACGCAGATCCCGGGCGTCGTCCACACCACCGTGCGAGGCGGCGTCGATCTCGATCACGTCGAGGCTGCCCGGCCCGTCCGGGGCGAGCGCAATACAGGATTCGCACTGGCCGCACGGATCCGGGGTCGGCCCCTCGGCGCAGTTCAGCGAGCGGGCCAGGATCCGCGCACTGGACGTCTTGCCGCAGCCGCGCGGCCCGCTGAACAAATAGGCGTGATGCACCCGGCCGGTACGCAGCGCCTGGCGGAGCGGCTCGGTGACGTGGTCCTGCCCACGCAACTCGGCGAACGTGGCGGGCCGGTAGCGGCGGTAGAGCGCCAGCCGGGGCGGCGGCCCACCGGGACGGTCCGGGTCCACCGGGACGGTACTGGCCTGGGCGGCGCCGTCGGCGGCGGTGCTGTCCGGGGCTGGGCTGGGCGCCTCGCCTGTCATGACCTCACCCTCGCGGTCCGGGTCCTCGGGCGCCGGACTGGCCGCGCCGGATCCTCGCGGCGCTGGTAAGCCGGTAAGCCGCTAAAAGGACCCCCCGCACACCCGCCAGAGCCCGCGTACCCTTGCTGCCTTCCGGCCCTGGGGGAGTTGGCGGGGTAAGCGCCGTGCGGGGGGTCGCCGACCAGTTTAGCCACGTCCCAGGACCGCCTGTACCGCATCCCACCGGGTCGGCCAGCTCAGCGGCCAGACTGGGCCGCCGACGGGCACCGGCTCCCGCCCGGTCCGCCGCACCGGTAAGCTGGCCCGCGGAGGATTCGCCTAGTGGCCTAGGGCGCACGCTTGGAAAGCGTGTTGGGGGCAACCCCTCAGGAGTTCGAATCTCCTATCCTCCGCCACGTGGACCTGCGACAGCACCGATCGCCGACCTTGACTGCTTCCTTTCCCAGGACGAGCGAGCGATTCTGGCCGGGTGCCACTGGCACTGGTACCGGCAGGGTGACGGTCCGCACCTTCAGCCAGGTCCGTCGGCGTGGGGACCCGCTGCTGGCTAGCCGGGCCGGCCGGGCTGGACGAGGCCCGCTTCGTAGGCGGCGACGACGGCCTGCACGCGGTCGCGGCAGCCGAGTTTGGCCAGGATGCTGCCGACGTGGGTCTTGATGGTGGCCTCGCCGAGGAACAGCTGGCCGGCGATTTCCCGGTTGGACAGGCCGCGGGCAAGCTGGATGAGCACCTCGGTCTCCCGCGGGGACAGATCGGGCAGCGCGGGCCGGGCCCCCTCAGCCGGCCGACGGGCGAACTCGGCGATCAGCCGCCGGGTGACCGAGGGCGCCAGCAGTGCGTCGCCCTGGGCGACCGTCGCGATGCCCGCGATTAGTGAGTCCGGCGGCGAGTCCTTGAGCAGGAATCCGCTGGCCCCGGCGCGCAGCGCTTCGAAGACGTACTCATCGAGGTCATAGGTGGTGAGGATGAGTACCTGAACCCCCGTGGATCCGGTCAGCCGGCGGGTTGCCTCCAGCCCGTCCATGCGCGGCATCCGGATGTCCATGAGCACGACGTCAGGTGTCAGCCGGGTGGCCAGGGCGACCGCCTGCCCACCGTCGGCGGCCTCCCCGACGACCGTGATCCCGTCCTCGGCGTCGAGCAGCTTGCGGAAGCCGGCCCGGACGAGTTCCTGGTCGTCGGCGATGAGCACCCGGATGGTCACGGCAGCACCTGTTCGCCGGCTTCGAACGGCAGCATCGCGCGCACTTGGAACCCGCCCCCGTCCAGGGGCCCGGCCTGCACCGTGCCACCGTAGACGGCCACCCGCTCGCGCATCCCGATGAGGCCGAGGCCGCCGCTGCCTGGGCCTGGAGCAGCGGTGCCGTCGTCAGTCACGTCGATCTCGACGCCGCGGCCGCGGCTGCGCAGCAGCACCTCCACATGCCGCGCCTGGGCGTGCTTGAGCACGTTGGTCAGGGATTCCTGCACGATGCGGTACGCCGACAGGTCCACGCCCCGGGGGATGTCGGTCAGATCGCCGTCGGTCCGCACAGCCACCTCGACCCCCGCCTCGCGGGCCTGGGCCACCAGGTCACCTACGCCGTCCAACCCGGGCTGCGGGGCAAGCGACAGTTCCCCGTCGCCCTTGCGGAGCAGGCCGAGCAGCCGGCGCAACTCGGTCATGGCCTGCCGCCCGTTCTGCTCGATCGAGTCGAGCGCCTCCGCGGTGGACTGCTGACCGCCGGCCAGCACCCGGCGTTCCGCCGCAGCCTGCACCACGATGACGCTCAGGCTGTGTGCGATGACGTCGTGCAGTTCCCTGGCGATCCGGGTCCGCTCGGCCGCGACCGCCCGGGCGGCTCGCGCTTCCTGGTCGCGTTCCAGCCGCTCAGCGCGGACCTGCTGGCCCGAGGCATGACGCTGGTGCGCATGCACTATGCGCCCCAGGACGAACGCGAGGCTGAACAACAGCACCGCCGGGAATACGTTGCCGATGCCCTGGCCTGCCAGGCCCCCGAAGATCTCGGCGGTGATAACAGGCACGCCAGACACCACCGCGCCGATCCAGAGCGGCCGGCCGTCGGCGCGGCTGGCCAGGGCGAACAGGGCCACGATGATCGCCAGGCCGGGCTCGAACGGCGGCTGGTCCGCCCAGTTGAACATGGTCAGGATCCAGGCCGCCGAGGCCGCGGTGACCACGATGGCGACCGTGGCGGGCGCCCGGAACCGCCAGCAGAGCGGCACCGTGCACAGCAGCAGGAACGCCGCATGCGCGGCCACCGGGCCAGGGAAGGTGACCGTCCCTCCCTCCGAGGACATGCTCCCGTTCTGCGCCAGGTCGACCGCACCCAAGGCCACGATGGCCAGTGGCACCAGCCACCACGAAACGGCCGACCACAGCCGCAACGCCCGGTCCATGGCTGCAAGATAACGCCGCCGCCGGGGATCTGGCTTCCTCCTCCCGGCGGAGCCGCACGGGTGGCTCATCCTCCGGCAGGCTGACCCGCGCGGCTGCGAGTTCCCCCGGTCGGCGGGCCGGCGAACCGACCGCAGGCCGAAGCGGCCGGGGCCCTGCTGTTCGTAGCGTGCCGGTCAGACCGCGAGGCCGCTCCGGGCCTGCGGCATGACCAGGGAGCAGACATGTTCAGCAAGGGAATTGGGATCGCGGCCGGCGTGCTCGCCGCGGCGGGCGCAGGGGTGGCGATCATGGCCGCCGCCGCGCCGGCCAGCCCGGCCGGCCGGACCATCAGCTACACCGAGGTGATGATCAGCAACCACGGCTTCAACCTCGGTTCCGGCCACGGTGACGCCGTCGGCTTCGTCGAGCTAGCCAGTAACAAGCTCATGCGCGGCGGCACGCAGATCGGCACCGATGGGGAGAACTGCACGATCACCCGGCTGGGCAGCGGCACCGCCGACAGCCTCTGCGACGTGGTGGACGTGTTTGCGGCCGGCCAGATCGACCTGTCCGGCCTGGTCACCTCCACCCGGCAGGGACCGGGCACGTTCCAGGTCGCGGTCATCGGCGGCACCGGCCGCTACACCGGCGCCCGCGGCTACGCCACCGTGATATCGGGGCAGCGGCCGCGAGTCACCATCCACCTCACCGGGTGATCGACACTGCCCGCACCTGAGAGCCGGTGCCGGGCCGCACGGCCACCAAGCCCACGTGGCCCGGCACACGCCCGCGGAATCAATGACTGGCGGTGTCGGGCCGCACATACCGGGAACAAAGCCGCCGTGACCTCATCAGAACCGCAGCGCACGGCCTCGCCGCGCCGATCCGGCCGGCGTCCAGGCGACCACGTCATCGTGATGTTCGGCGCCACTGGCGACCTGGCCAAACGGAAACTGCTGCCCGGCCTGTTCCACCTGGCCGAGGCGGGCCTGATGCCGGACCGGTACCGCATCGTCGGCACGGCGCGGCGGCCGATGACCGATGATCAGTTCCGCGAGCACGCCCGCCAGGCGGTGGCCGAGTTCGGTCGCGGCCAGCCGAAGGGGGACGCGTGGACCGCGTTCGCCCAGGCGCTGTCGTTCGGCAGCGCGCAACCAGGCCAGCCGGGCGAGGCCGGCCAGTCAGGCGACTCCGGGCCGCTGGAGGCGGCCGTGCAGCGGGCCGAAGCGGATCTGGGCGGCCAGGCACGCAAGCTGTTCCACCTGGCCATTCCGCCGGTGTCGTTCGAGCCTACGGTCGGCCTGCTGGGCCGCACCGGGCTGGCCGAGGACCGCAGCCGCATCATCATCGAGAAGCCGTTCGGTACCGACCTGGCCTCGGCCCGGGAGCTGAACCGCACGGTGCACCAGGTCTTCGACGAGTCGCAGATCTTCCGGATCGACCACTTCCTCGGCAAGGAGTCGGTCGACAACATCCTGGCCTTCCGGTTCGCCAACGGGTTGTTTGAGCCGGTCTGGAACCGGCAGTACATCAGCTACGTCCAGATCGACGTGCCGGAGTCGCTGTCCATCGAGGGACGGGCCGGCTTCTACGACCAGACCGGCGCCTACTGCGACATGATCGTGACTCACCTGTTCCAGGTGCTCAGCCTGGTCGCCATGGAGCCGCCAACGTCGCTGGACGCCAGGCACCTGCACGAGGAGAAGACCAAGGTCTTCGACGCCCTCCGGCCGGTCAGCCCGCAGCACGCGGTGCGCGGCCAGTACCAGGGCTACCGCGACGAGCCGGGGGTGGCGCCGGACTCGGACACCGAGACGCTGGCCGCGGTCCGCGCCGAGATCGACAACTGGCGGTGGAAGGGGGTGCCGTTCCTGCTCCGCTCGGGCAAGAGCATGGCCACCAGCCGCCAGCTGATCACGCTGGGTTTCCACGAGCCGCCGCTACGCATGTTCCAGCTGCACCGTGGGGCCGCCCCGCACGGCCGGTGTAACGAGATCGTGATCGACTTCGCCGACCCGGGCTCGGTCACCGCCGAGTTTCTGGCCAAGGAACCGGGCGCGGAGCTGACCCTGGGCGCCGCGCAGATGGTGTTCCGCTATCAGGATTCGTTCTGCGAAGCCAACAGCCTGGAGGGCTATGAGCGGCTCATCCTCGACGCCATGCTCGGTGACCAGGCATTGTTCACCGACGCCTACGGGATCGAACGGCTCTGGGAGGTGTCCACGCCGCTGCAGCAGGACCCGCCGAAGGTAGTGCCGTACCCGCGCGGATCCTGGGGCCCCCAGGCCGCGCTGCACCGGCTGGCCGCCCCGTACCGGTGGCACCTGGACGGTACTCAAACCTCGCCAGGAACGCTCCGAACAGGTGATTCGCAGCAAAAGCAGGGCTAACATCGGGCCATGACGACGCCCGAAGCGGTTCTGGCTCAAGTCCCGCTGTTTTCCATGCTGCCCAAGAAGGAGCTGGCCGATCTGGCGCGCAACGCGCACGACCGGACGTTCCCAGCCGGGGCGGTGCTGACCGCTGAAGAGGAAGGCGGCGCGACGACGTTCGGGGTGATCGTGTCCGGCGAGGCCTCGGTCAGCGTGCACGGACGGCCCGCGCGCTCCCTCGGCCCCGGTGATTACTTCGGCGAGATGGCGCTGATCGACCACTCGTACCGCTCGGCGACGATCACCGCCGAGAGTGAGCTGCGCTGCCTGCTGTTCACCGCGTGGGTGTTCCGCCCGTTCGCGCTGCAGCATCCGGAGACCGCCTGGGTCCTGCTCGAGATGATGGTGCAGCGCGTCCGCGAAGCCGAGGCCCGCTAAACCCAGCCCCATCATGCCGAACGCCAGTGCCTCAGGCGGGTATCCGCGGCTCCGCGGCCGTTATCTCCGCAACCCGGTCGAGCAGCGGCTGGCAGCGCAGCCGGGTGGCGGTGCTGCGGGCTTCCTCGACCGCGGCCGCGGCGGCTTCCGGGTCGCCCTGCCTGATCAGGTGCTCAGCCTGGTCGAGCAGTCCGTGGGCCAGGTGGTAGGGGGTGCTCAGTTCCCGGAGCCCGCGTATCGCGTTCGCGAAGCCCTGGACGCCGGCTGAGCCGTCATCCCGGGCGGCCAGCCGGGCCCGGGCCAGGGCCCGCTCGGCGTGCAGCATTGGCACGACGTGCCCGGGCTGGCTGTTGTCGAGCAGGCTGAGCAGCTCACCGAGGACGGCGGTGTCAGCTAGCTCATGGGCGGTGCGGGCCGCCAGTGGCCAGGCCCACCGCACGCACTCGTGGCTTATCCCGATGGCATCAGCATGACTGAGGCTGCCCAGGGCGTGGCGCAGCGTGCCGGCTGGGTTCCGCCGGGCGGCCTCGGTGAGGGCCTCCACCAGGCTGACCGTGGCCTGGTCCTGCGGGTCTTCAGTGACCCGTAGGTCCGGCAGGCTGGTCAGCATGGCCTCGGCGGTTTCCACGTCGCCGCGCAGCGCCGCCTGCCAGCCCCGCGAAATATTCAGGTATTCCAGATCTCCCAGCCCGTCAGATTCGACCGCCTGGGTGAGTTCCGCTGCGGCCGCATCCCAGTCACCCAGCAACAGCTGCGCGTGAGCCAGGTTCATGATGGCAATTGGCAGGTATTCCCGCGCCCCGGTCCGGCGAAGGTGCCCGGCCGCAGCGCGGGCCGTTTCCGCGGAGGCTGCTGGATCGGTGATCGCCTCCACGTCCGACAGGTTGCTCAGCGCCCGCCCCAGGCCTACGCCGTCGCCCGCCTGGCTGGCCAGCCGGGCTCCTTCGCGCAGATAGGCGGCGGCCTCGGGGCGCCGCTGGACAGTACCGAGGTAGATGGCACGGACCACGAACAGGCTACCTAGCCGTCCCGGGCCGACGCCGAGGTCCTGGCCCAGAACGAGCGCTTCGGTGGACAGCTGGTCAGCGTCGGGCGCGCCGGCGAAGACTTCCGCGGTGGCCAGTTCCTGCAGGGCCCGCACCGTGTCGGTATCCGGGTTGGCGCGCAGCACATCGAGGGCCGAGACAAGCTGCTCATGCGCCTCGGCCATGCGGCCCCGGAGCCGCAGCGCGGCACCGGCAATGGCCTGGGCCCGGGCGGCCGGGCGGGCGTCGTCCCGGCGCAGATGGTACTCGCGGGCCCGGCCTGCGTAATCAACCGCAGCCGATAGGTTACCGGCGGTGACGGCAGCCAGCGCAGCCCGTTCCCAGAGCGTGCCGACAGCCGGCTGCCCGGCGCTGGCGTCGTTTGCGGCCTCGCCCGGAGGCGCGGCCAGTTCGGCCGCGCGGGCGTAACTGGAGCTGGCCAGGGCGGGAGCGCCGGTGCGCTCGGCGCGTTCCGCCGCCCGGATCAGCGCGGTGATCGCCTCGTCGCGGATCTCCGCGGTGTCCGGATCGTCCGGCATGGCGTTCAGCGCGTCCAGATAGTGCCGGGCGATGACCTCGGTGACTTCTTCACCGTCACCAGCGAACGTGGCCCGCAAGTGCGCGGCCACCCGGAGATGGCGGGTCTTCCGGTCCCGGCGGGACAGTGTGTCGTAAGCGACCTGGCGCAGCATCTCCTGGGCGAACCGGTAACTGCCCAGCTCGGGCGAGAGTGGATCGGCGGAGACGCTGAACACTTCCCGGCGCACCAGCTCAGCCAGCGCGGCCTGGACCGTGGCCTCATCCCGGCCGGACACGGCCACCAGCGCGTCCGCGGGGAAGCTGCTGCCCAGCACCGCGGCGTAGGTGACCAGCCGCCGCACGCCCGGGTCCAGGGCGTCCAGCCGGGCGGCCAGCAGCGCGTGCAGGCTGTCCGGTACGGCCAGCTCCCCGACGTCACCAACCAGCCGGTACGCTCCCTCGACCGGCTGCACGATGTCCCGGTCGATCAGCGCCCGGACCGTCTCCACGGCGAACAACGGCATGCCCTGGGCCTGGGCGGTGACCGCGGACCGCGCCCGGGCCGGCATGGCCGGCACCAGCGCATCCACGAGCTGGTCCATGGACGCCGGGTCGAGCGGGTCCAGGGTCAGCGTGATCCGGTTCCGTCCGCTGCCGAACCCGGGCCGGGCGTGCCCCAGTTCGGGACGGGCCAGCACGAGCACATAGACCGGCAGGTCCCGGCCCCAGTCGATGAGATGGTCCAGGAAGTCGAGCAGGCCCGAGTCCGCGTACTGGGCGTCCTCCACCACGAGCACCACCGGCGCCTGTGCGGCGAGCCGCTCGAGGAACAGCCGCCACCCGGCGAACAGCTCCTCGCGGGCCAGTGGGTCGCCGTTGTCCCCGGCCGCCGGGACACCCAGCAGGCGGCCCAGCCGCACCGCGACATACTCCCGTTCGGCTGGGTCCGGGACGAACCGGTCCACTCCCTCGGACAGTTTGGCCGCCGCCGTGCCGACCGGGTCCTCCTCCGCGATGCCCAGCCGCTGCCGGACGATTTCGGCCAGCGCCCAGAACGCCACCCCGTCGCCGTAGGACAGGCACCGCCCCCGGTGCCACCACACCGACTCGGCCAAGCCGTCGGCGTACTTCTCAAACTCCCAGCCCAGCCGGGACTTACCGATTCCGGCCGGGCCGGAGACCAGCACCAGCCGGGGCACCCGGCGTTCCGCCGCCGCGTGGAACAGCTCTTTGACCGTGCGCAGCTCGGCGTTCCGGCCGACCAGCGGCGCCTCCAGCCCGTCGATCCGCTGCGAGCCGCCCACCCCGGACAGCACCCGGGTGGCCCGCCACAGCCGCTGCGGCTCCTCTTTTCCTTTCAGCCGGTGCGCTCCGGCCTCGGTGAACCCGATCGCGCTGTCGGCCAGCCGTTGGGTTGGCCCGTCAACCAGCACCGAGCCCGGCTCGGCCACCGACTGCACCCGCGCGGCGGTGTTCACCGCATCCCCGGCTACCATGCCCTCGCCGACCGCGCCGAGGGTCACCGCGACCTCACCGGTGACCACCCCGGCCCGGGCGGCCAGGCCGGGCAGGCCGGCCTCCGCGCCCAGTTCTGCCACCGCTGCCACCAGGTCGAGGCCGGCCCGTACGGCCCGCTCCGCATCCCCCTCCGCCGCCACCGGGGTACCCCATACCGCCATCACGGCGTCGCCGATGAACTTCTCGACCACGCCGCCGTACCGGCTGATCACGGTCCGGGCCACCCCGAAGTACCGGGACAGCAGCTCGCGCACGGCCTCGGGGTCCCGCGACTCGGACAGCGGGGTAAACCCGACCACGTCGCAGAACAGCACCGAGCAGACCCGGCGCTCGGCCACCGGACCCCGGGTTGACGTGGCCGCCGCCGGGGCAGACGCTGCAGGCGGCGGGGTGATCCGCACCGTGTCCGGCGCACCCGGCGGTGCGGGCCCAGCAGCAGGCAGCTGCGCACCGCAGCCCCGGCAGAACCGCTTGCCTGGCGTGGCCGGCTCGCCACAAGCCGGGCAGGCCAGCAGAGGGGCGCCGCAGTCCCCGCAGAACCGGTCGCCCACCCCCAGCGGCGCACCGCACCGCGCGCACGTTTCCACCAGGCAACTTTAGACAGAACCGGACTGGCGCTGACAAGACCTAGGCCGACTGTGGCCCGGGGGTACGGGCCAGCCGGGCACCAGCCACGGCCAGCAGCGACGGGCTCGGCCGGCCGGCCTCCAGGGCGGCCAGGAAGTCCGGGCCGCCAATCCGCAGCAGCGCGGCGTCCTGGCTGGCCCGCACCGTGGCCGTGCGCGGGATGCCCTTGAGCAACCCGACTTCGCCGACGTAGCCGGGCGCGGTCACCGGGGCCAGCTCGCACGGCGCGGAGTCAGCCGCGGTGACAGACACCGACAGCTCGCCGCGGACCAGGATCCACAGCGCATCGGCCGGCTCGCCCTGGCGGATGAGCGTGCCGCCCGCGGGCACCGCGACCTGCTCGGCCGCCGCGGCCAGCCGCTCCAGGGTGGTCCGGTCCGCGTCGGCCAGCAGGTCGAGGGTGGACAGCAGGTTGACCCGGGGCCGCAGCCGGGCGGCGACCTCGGCCGACGTGCGGTCGGCCCGGAGCAGCGTGGGCAGCCCGAGCAGCGCGATGGCCGGGATCCCGGCCCCTACGACGACCAGCGCGACGGCCAGGCTGGTGTGCGCCAGCAGGATGCCGGTGGCCAGGCTGGCCAGCAGGATGCCGCCCAGCACCAGCGTGTCGAAGATGCCCAGCACCCGGCTGAGCACGCTGCCGGGCAGGTCGCGTTGCAGGCTGGTCAGGGCGAGCACGTCCACGATGATCATCCCGACCCCGGAGAAGGCCTGCAGCACGGCCGCCAGCGCGGGCGAGTGGACCGGGATGGTGACCAGGAACGGCAGCGCCTGCAGGCAGATGCTGCCCATGATGACCCGGGCCAGGCGGCCGGTGCCGCTCAGCCGGTTGGCCAGCGCTGCCCCGAGCACCCCGCCGAGCGCGCTGGCGGCCAGCAGGTAACCGTAACCGTCGCTGCCGGTGCCCAGCCGGATCGACAGCGGGACGTACAGCACCGTGCTGGCCCCGTAGACGGCGGAGTCCAGGGCGGCGAACAAGATGATGGCCACCGCGACTGGCTGCGCGGCCAGCGCCTTGAACCCGGCGGCCAGTTGCTGGAGGGTGCCGCCCTCGGCCGTGCCGCCGCGGGACCGGACGCGCAGCCGCGCGATTATCGCCGCCGCCGCGGCGAAGCTGGCCGCGTTGATCGCGACGCCGATGACCGGCCGGCCGGTGAGCAGCAGCAGGCCGCCGATGGCGGGCCCGATGACCACGACCAGGTTCTCCAGCCCCGAGAAGATGGCGTTGGCCGCGGCCAGGTCCCGCTCGCCAACCACCTCGGGGGTGAGCGCGCCCGCGGCTGGCTGGTAGGGCGTCACCGCCACCGAGGCGAGCGCGGAGATGACCAGGACTAGCACGACCGGCGCGTCCACCGCGACCACGACCGCCATCCCCGTCATCAGCGCCGCGCTGGCCAGCGCGGAGACGATCAGCACGGTGATCCGCTGGTAGCGGTCGGCCAGCACGCCGCCGTAACTGGCCAGCAGCAGGCCCGGCCCCCACCGGCAGACGCCCAACGCCGCCAGCCACTGGGTGGAATGGGTGCGGTCGAAGACGTACACCCCGATCACGACCAGGTAGGACCAGCTGCCGATCTGGTCGATGAGAAACGAGCCGATGAGCAGCCGCAGATCACGATGGCGCAGCGCGTCGCGGTACCGGCCGCGCGCGGCCATTCAGGCTCGTTGCCGCGACGGGGCGGCTACTATCCTGGCCGCACGATCCAGCAGCGGCTGGCAGCCCAGCCGCTCGGCGATGCCGCGGGCCTCCGCGATGGCCTGCTCGGCCGCCCCGGTGTCAGCCCGGCCGGTCAGGTACTCGGCCTGGTCGAGCAGCCCGTGCGCGAGGTGGTAGGGGGTGCTCAGCTCGCGCAGCCCGCTGATGGCGGCGCTGAGCGCGGCGGCGCTGGCGTCGCCGGCCGTGCCGTCAGCCAGCCGGGCCCGGACCAGCTCACGTTCGGCCCGCAGCATCGGTGCCAGGTACCCGTCCGGGTGCCTGTCGAGTACCGTCAGCAGGTGGTGGATCGCGTCCCGGTCACCCAGGTCATGAGCGGCCCGGGTAGCCAGTGGCCAGCCCCACCGGATGCACTCGTGGCTTACCCCGATCGCGTCGGCGTGCTCGATCAAGGCACTGGCGTTATGCAGGGTATCTTCCGGCTGCCCACGGGCAGCGGCGATCAGAGCCTGTACCAGGAGCACGGTGGCCTGGTCCTGCGGAGACTCGCTGGCCAGGATGTCCTCCAGGCCGGCCACTCCGGACTCGGCGGTGGCAGCATCGCCGCGCAGCGCGGCCAGCCAGCCCTGGTAGAGGCACAGGATGCTGGCCATTTCGTCTGGGTCCATCGCCTGAACGAGTTCATTCTCGGCCGCGTCCCAGTCCCCGAGCGCCAGCAGCGCCTGGACCAGGTTCCCGATGGCGAACGCGAGGTGGTCCTTGGCGCCGACCCGGCGCAAGTGCTCAATCGCAGTGCGGGCCGCTTGCTGGGCGGCCTCGGAGTCGGCGAACGCCACCGAGTCGGCCAGGTTCAGCAGCGCGCGCCCGAGCAGGAAGCTGTCGCCAGCTTTGCCCGCGAGCCGGGCGCTCTCCCGCAGATAGGCGATCGACTCGGGGCGCCGCTCGGTCATGCCCAGGTAGATCCCACGGGTGAGGAACAGGCCGCTGAGCCTGGCCGGGTGGACGGCGAGTGCCTGGCCGAGGGTGAGCGCCTCGGCACTGAGCTGATCCGCGTCTGGCATGCCAGCGAAAATCTCGACGACCGCGAGCTCCTCCAGAGCGTGCACCGTGTCGGAGTCGGGGTTCTCGCGCAAGACGTCCACGGCCGCAGTGAGCTGTTCCCGCGCCTCCGCGAGACGGCCCCAGAACTGCAGTGCGGCACCGGCCTTAGCCTGAGCGCGGGCGGCGGCCCGGGTCTCGCCCCCCTCTAGGTACAAGCGCCGGGCCCGGCCCGCCTGCTCGACGGCCAGTGCCCAGTTGGAGCTGTTGGCGGCCGCCTGGGCGGCACGCTCCCACAGCACGCCGGCCGACTGCGCGCCGGCGGCCGGCTGCGCCTCGGTGCTGGCCGCGGCGGCCAGCTCGGCCGCGCGGGCGTAGCTCGTGCTGGCCAGGGCCGGGGCGCCGGTGCGCTCGGCCCGTTCGGCCGCCCGGATCAGGGTGGTGATCGCCTCGGCCCGGACGCCGGCGGTATCCGGGTCTTCTGGGATCGCGCTCAGCGCGTCCAGGTAGTGCCGGGCGATGACGTCGGTCACCTCTTCCCCGTCGCCGGGGAAGGCCGTCCGCAGGTGGGCCGCTACCGTAAGATGGCGGGTCTTCCGGTCCCGGCGGGACAGGATGTCGTAGGCGACCTGCCGGAGCATCTCCTGGGCGAACTCGTAGCTGCCCCGCTGCGGGGACAGCGGGTCCGCGGACACACTGAGCACTTCCCGGTGTACCAGTTCCTCCAGGGCGGCCCGCACCTCGCGCTCGTCCTGGCCGGACACCGCGATCAGCGCCTCGGCCGGGAACGTAGCGCCCAGCACCGCGGCATCGGTCACCAGCCGCCGGACCTTTGGGTCCAGCGCATCCAGCCGGGCGGCCAGCAGTGCGTGCAGGCTGTCCGGCACGGCCAGTTCGCCGATGTCCCCAACCAGCCGGTACACCCCTTCCACCGGCTGCACGATGTCCCGGTCGATCAGCGCCCGTACCGTCTCCACCGCGAACAGCGGGATGCCCTGGGCCTGGCTGGCCACCGCCCGCCGCGCCGACGGCGGCATCCCCGGCACCAGCGCATCCACCAGGCGGTCCATCGACACTGGGTCGAGCGGGTCCAGGGTCAGCGTGCTGCGGTTGCGCCCGGTGCCGAACCGCGGCCGGGCCGTGCCCAGCTCGGGCCGGGCCAGCACCAGCACATATATAGGCAGGTCACGGGCCCAGTCCACGAGATAGTCGACAAACTCCAGCAGGCCGGCGTCGGCGTACTGGGCATCTTCCACCAGCAGGACTACTGGGCAGTTGGCCGCGAGCCGCTCGAAAAACAGCCGCCACCCGGCGAAGAGTTCCTCCCGGGCCAGTGGCGCGCCGCTATCGCCCGCGGCGGTCACGCCCAGCAGCCGGCCCAGTCGGATACCGACATACTCCCGCTCTTCCGGATCGCGCAGGATCCGGTCCAGCCCTTCGGTGAGCTTGGCCGCGGCCACCTCGGCTGGGTCTTCCTCGGCGATGCCCAGCCGTTGCCGGACGATCTCGGCCAGCGCCCAGAACGCCACTCCCTCTCCGTAGGACAGGCAGCGTCCCCGGTGCCACCACACCACTTCGGCCAGGCCGTCGATGTGCTTGAAGAACTCCCAGCCCAGCCGGGATTTGCCGACTCCGGCCGCGCCGGACACCAGCACCAGCCGGGGGACCCGGCGCTCAGCGGTGGCGTGGAACAGCTCTTTGACCGTGCGCAGTTCCGCGTCCCGGCCGACCAGTGCCGCTTCCAGGCCGTCGATCCGCTGCTGGCCGCCTACCCCGGACAGCACCCGGGTGGCCTGCCACAGTGGCACCGGCTCGGACTTCCCCTTCAGCGCGTGCTCCCCGGCCGGGGCGAAGCCGACCCCGTCGGCGGCCAGCCGCTGGGTGGCCGCGTCCACCAGCACCTGGCCCGGCTCGGCGACGGACTGCACCCGGGCCGCGGTGTTCACCGCGTCCCCGGCCACCATGCCCTCACCGACCGCGCCCAGGGTCACCGCCACCTCGCCGGTCACCACCCCGGCCCGGACGGCCAGGCCGGGCACACCCGTCTCCGCACCGAGTTCCGCGACCGCGGTGACCAGGTCCATGGCGGCCCGGACAGCCCGTTCGGTGTCGCCTTCGGCGGCGACCGGCGCGCCCCACACCGCCATCACCGCGTCCCCGATGAACTTCTCCACCACCCCGCCGTACCGGCCGATGACCGTCCTGGCCACGTCGAAATACCGGGACAGCAGCTCCCGCACCGCCTCCGGATCACGTGACTCGGACAGCGGGGTGAACCCGACCACGTCGCAGAACAGCACCGAGCACACCCGCCGCTCAGCCACCCGCTCCGGGCTGGGCGGGGTGACGGCGGCCGTGCCGCCGGACGGGGCCACAGCCCCGGCGGCCTGGCCTGCGGACGGGGCTCCGGGCAGTTCCATGCCGCAGGCCCGGCAGAAGCGCTTGCCCGCGGTGGCGGCCTCACCGCAGGCCGGGCATGCCACTAGAGGCGCGCCACAATCCCCACAGAATCGATCGCCCGCCCCCAGAGCCGCGCCGCACCGCGCGCACCTCTCCACCAGGCAACCTTAAGACCGGAACTTCGGTTTCGCCCAGCCCCACGAATCGGCAAGAAGCGGCACATGTGCGGGTATGGCACGCCCAGGCCGGCCTGCCCAGCGGCAGGCCGGCCTGCCCCTGAAGGCGGCTGGCTCAGCGCGGCTTCCTGAAGTGGCCCTCGACGTCGTCCTCGTCGTCGCTGCTGTCCATGGCGGGACGCCTGGTGTGGCCCTCGACGTCGTCAGCCATCTCGTCGGCCCGCCGCGGGTCGTCGGCGGCGGCGCGTGCCCGGGCGTGGCCCTCAGTGTCGTCGTCGGCGATGTCTGGGTTCGGGTTCTGCTCGGTCATGGTTTTCCTCCCCTATGGTCGCGCCTTGCGGAATGTCCAGCTCTCCCCAGCGTGGCCCACCCCGGGCTGGCCGTCAGTCAGCCAGCCGACACGTTGACTGTCACCTTGCCGACATTTCGTCGCGCGCAAACCGGCTGAGCTCGACTTCCTGCTGCACGGTCACGGCGCGGTCCTGCAGCTGAATCCAGCCGCGCCGCTCGAACCCGCGCAGCACGGCGTTCACGCTCTGCCGGGTGCTGCCCGCTTGGTGGGCAAGTTCCTCCTGCCGCAGCGTGCTGCGGATCTGGCCGTCGTCGCCCCGCGGCTGGCCGAGCAGCACTTTAGCCACCCGCCGGGGCAGATCCAGGAAGACGAGGTCGGAGGTGGCCTCGGTCAGCCGCCGCAGCGTCGCGGCCAGGGAACTGGTCAGGGCCTGGGTCAGCGCAGGCACCCGCGCGCAGACCTCCTGGACCGTCTCGCTCGGGATCAGCAGCAGGCGGCTCTCCTCCAGGGTCTGCGCGTCAGCGGACCGGGGGCCGCTGTCCGCGATACTGATCTCGCCGAACACGCCACCGGGCTGGATGACCGTCAACGTCAGCTCGGCCCCATCGGCCGAGCGGACCACCACCTTGACCCGCCCGGAGACCACCACGATCAGCGTGTCGCCCGGGTCGCCGGTGCTGAACACCACCTGCCCACGGCGGAACGTGCGCAGCCGGGCCGCCGCGGCGATGACCGCCAGGTCCGCGGCGGGCAGCGCGCCCAGCAGGCCGGTCTGCCGCAGCACGGCGGTCAGCTCAGCCGTCATCGCGGGCCGCCCCGGCCACGGCATTGCTGGCCACCGCGCGCAGCACGGTCTTGACTTCATACGGGGTGAGCCGCGGGTGCTTGCTGAGCAGCCGGGCGATCAGCCCGGTGACGTGCGGCGCGGCGAACGAGTTGCCGGTGGCCACGATGCTGCCGCCGGACAGCCAGGGCACCTCAACGTCTATCCCGGGTGCACCGAAGTCGGCCGGCGGGGCCGGGTTGGCGTCCAGTGCGAACGGCTCCTGCCCGTCGTGCGCGGCCACCGAGATGACCGAGGAGAACTGGGCTGGATACGTCGGGGCCGGCACGTTGTTGGTCGCGCAGACCAGCACCACGCCAGCGAACGCGGCCTCGTCGGCGATGTCGTGGAACAGCTCTGCGTAGTCCTCGCGGCTGGTGCTCAGCGACAGGTTGATCACCCGCGCGCCCTGGGCGATGGCCCACCGCAGGCCGGCCGCGAAGACCACTCCCTTGCCGGTCAGCCGGCTGCCCAGCACCCGGACCGACCACAGCGTGGCGTCCGGGGCCGCCCGCCGGATGATCCCGGCGCACGCGGTGCCGTGGCCGAACAGATCCTCATGGGCCCCCTCGGCGCTCACCGCCTCGGCCCGGTCGGCGTCCCAGCGCCAGCCGATCGCGCGGTCCACCCGGCCGACCGCGGGGTGGGCGGCGTCGATGCCGCTGTCCACCACGGCCACGGTGACCCCGGCCCCGGACGCACCGCCCCAGGCCCAGTCCTTGTCGATGGGCAGGTTGATCCGGGGTACTGGGCGCAGCGCCGCTGCCGCGAAGGCATCACTCCATGCCGGTCTTAGCGATGCCGTGGCGGCCGCCTCTCCGCGTACTGGGCTACGTCCCTGAGTACCGCCAGAGCCAGCCGGCGTTCGGCGGCGCCGCGCCGCGCCAGGGCGGCGAACGTGGCGGCTAGTTCGGCCAGGTCCTGGTCGCCGTCGGGCAGCTGGCCGGCGGCCTGGCGCAGCGCGCGCCCGAGTTCGGCGCCCGCCGCAGCGTCGGCCAGTGCGGCCAGCAGTACCCGGCCCAGGCTGCTGAACGCCTCGACACCGGCCAGGGCCAGCGCGGCCTGGTCGGCGAACAGCGAGAGCAGTGCCATGTCCTGCTCCGCGGCCGGCCGTCGCGCGTCGCGGTCGAGCAGGCTGATCACGCCGAGCATGCGCTGCGCGGTCTGTACCGGCACGGCCAGGATGGTCTGCGGGAGATACCCGGTCTGCTCGGCGGTTTCCCGGGAGAAGCGCGGATCGCTGGTCAGGTCACTGATCGCGATCGGCTGCCCGGACTGCACCACCCAGCCGGCGATGCCCTGGGAGGACGGGATCCGCATCCCAGTCACCTCATCGGCGCCCGCGCCAGCGGCGATCGTGTAGCGCAGTTCCGACTCATCGGCGCTGAGCATGGCCAGCGAGCAGGCGGCCGCGCCGAACAGTTGCCGCGCCGTTTCGGCCAGCGACCGCAGCAGTTCCTCGGTCCCGGCAGGCCGGATGGCCGGGCCGAGCGCGGTGGCCAGCTCGCCTAGTTCGCGCAGCACGTCATCCGGGCTGGTCATGGTCTCTCCCCCCGTGGGGATCTTAACCTTGGCCCGGCCAGCCGCCCAGCCGATCGTCCGGGCCGCCCGGGCGGGGCATCCGGTAGCGCAGTTCCCCGTCCTGGTCGTCTGCCCCGGCCACCAGCCAGAAACCGGACTTCTCCAGCACCCGCTGGGACGCTTGGTTGCCCGGGGCAGTACTGGCCACGACCGCTTCCACCACTGGGTCGGCCCAGGCCACCGCGACTATGGCCGCCACCGCCTCGGTGGCGTACCCGCGGCCCTGCCGGGACGGCACGATGCCGTAGCCGAGCTCTACTTCACCTGCCGCCCCGGGCGGGCCGGCGAAACCGATCCCGCCTACCACCAGGCCGGTAGCCCGCTCCACTACCTGCCGGTGTCCCCAGGCCTGGTTGGCCCCGGGCCAGGCGGCCGGGCCCGCCCGGAACAGCAGGCCCGCGATCACGGCGTCACCCTCGGCTGGATAGTCGTCGGCCCAGCCGGGTAGCCTGCGGCCCGCGGTGATCGCCTGCACCGCGTCCCAGGGCACCGGGCGCAGCACGAGGCGCCGCGACACGGTCCACGAGCCGGCCGGCGCGGGCGGCTGCCAGGCAGCATCCATCGTTCGCCATTCTGGCTGAGCCACCCGTCACCCTGGTGCCCTGGGGCACTCGGTGAGCCAGCCGTGCAGTGTGCGGCCAAAGGTGACAATGGCATGTGGCGATACGCGTGATTCATGCCTGTTCATGCCTCCGGAAGCCCGAGTGTGCTCAGTGTGCGGTTTCACTGCGGGCGGCCCTCGGCGGCTGGCATCCTGCCGGTGGAATGGACCGTCCGGCCCGGCGAACGGTGCGGGAATGCCTAGTAATCGGGCGAACCCCGGCATGAGGAGCCTTGTGAGTTCAGTACCCAGGCATCGCAGGAGACGGAAGATCAGGCGGACCGGGCAGCACACCGCCCCCTCGCAGGTGGAGAAAGTGGCCCAGACGGCGGGAAAGGCGGCGCCTGCCGTTGTCGTCGTGGGCACCATCGCCACCGCGGCCCCGCAGATCCACGGATCCGCTACCGCGAAGCCAGCGGTCACGGCCGAGCACAGTGTGCCCGCCCGGCTGGACGCGGCCATGCTCCCGGCCCATCCAGCCAGCCAGAGCGATGCCACCCGCAGCGGCGCGGGCCACAGGTATACGGTGCGCGCCGGGGACACCCTGTCCGGGATCGCCCAGCGCTTCTACGGCCGCGCCGACGACTGGCACGGGCTGTTCGCGGCAAACCACTCGGAGATCAGCGATCCCAGCCTGATCTACGTGGGCCAGCAACTCCGGCTGCCGCGACACCTGCCGGCCGGGATCAGCACCACCGCATACACCCCGCGACACGCCAGTTCCACCACGGCGGACAGCGACACCGCGGCCAGCGACACCGCGGCCGGCGACACCGGCCAGGCCGCCACCACCACCAGCCTGTCCGGCACGCTGAGCTGCACCGGCCTGGAGCAGCTCTGGCTGGCCGCCGGCGGGTCACCGGCGGCCGAGGTCGCCGCGGCATCCATCGCGATGGCCGAGTCCGGTGGAAATCAGTTCGCCACCGGAACCGTCGGGGAACGCGGCTACTGGCAGATCAACCCGGTCAACGGCGCACTATCCACCTACGACCCGTACGGCAACGCCCGGGCCGCGGTCATCATGTCCGCGGACGGCACCAACTGGTCGCCGTGGACCACATTCACCAGCGGGGCATACGCGGGCCGCTGCTGACCGCAGTCCCAGGAGGGGAGCAGGGCGGGCGACCGGGGTGGCCGCGGCCAGAGGCACTGGCCGCGGCCAGCCCCCGTGTAGGACTACTGCACAACTGCACTATCGCTCTGCTGGACCACGGGGGCTCTGCTGGACCACGGGGGCTCTACTGGACCACGGGGCCGGGCTCGGCTGCTCCGGCCGTCACCGCGGCCGCCCGGGTCTGGCTCTCCTGCTGGGCCAGCGGGCCGCGGCGGAACAGCAGGCCGGCCAGAATGGCGCCGCCCACGAAGATCGCGGCTGCCCACCAGAACGCCCGGACGTAGCCATGCACCAGCGCCTGCTCGGTCAGCGCATGGCTCGGCCGGGCATGGGTCACCGCTAGCTGGGCGGTGAGGTAGGCCGTGGTCGCGCTGGTCGCGATGGTGTTGAACAGCGAGGTGCCGACCGACCCGCCGAGCTGCTGCCCGGTGTTCACGCTGGCCGACGCGACACCGGCGTCGGCCGGCGGGGCCTTCCCGGTGAACCAGATGCCCGCCGGGTCCGTGCCATTCCCGGGAGGACCAGCGCGGGTGGCCACGGTGCCGACGTCGGCGGGGAGCCGGCAGCATGGCCACGCCAACTGGTCACCCGAGACGCAGATGCTGCCGCCAGATGCGGGCTGGCGGCAGCATCTGCCCCTTTCTGGCCGCCCTCAACTACACTCAAGCCGTGATCTTCAAGCAGGTCGGGGAGGGGCGGCCCTATCCCGATCATGCCCGGACCACACGGGAATGGGCCGAGGTGCCGCCGCGGCCGGTCCGGCTCGATCAGCTCATCACCACCAAGGCCGTGCTGGACCTGCGGCTGCTGCTGGACAAGGACTCCACCTTCTACGGTGACCTGTTCCCGCACGTCATCCAGTGGCGCGGTGAGCTCTATCTGGAGGACGGCCTGCACCGCGCGCTCGGGGCGGCGCTGCACCAGCGCACCGTGCTGCACGCCCGGGTGCTCGACCTGGACGCCGGCGACCAGGCCGTGCCGTCACGCCGGCGGAGTGGCCTGACCGCGGACTGAGCCGCGACCGGCCGCCTTGACCGGGGCCTTGTGGTTGGGCCGGGTGTGCGCCGCCCGCGCCTTGCCGAGCTGCTCGAACTGCGAGGGGTGCTCCGCGGCCTGGGTGAGCAGCGGCGTCATCCATTCCAGCAGGGCGGGCGTCAGGGCCCGCCAGGTGGCCATGGTGTGCCCGCCGCCGGGCACGATGTCCAGCCGGGCGGTGGGCTGGCGGGCGACCAGCAGCCGCTGGAAGTTGTGCGCATCACGCAGCCCGAGCACATCCCGGCTGCCCACGCCCAGCCAGAACTGCGGGATCGAGTCGCTGACCGGGAGGTCGGCGATGCGCAGCCGCGGCGTGTTCTCGCGGCGTGCGTGCTGGTTGTGGCCGAACGGATCGACCAGCCGCGGCGGGTTGCCGAGCTGATCCCGGCCCGGAGAGAAGTAGCCGCTGAGGATGCCGGCCGCACCCCAGTGCAGCCGGTACACCAGGGCCAGGTTGGCCGCACAGTACCCGCCCTCCGAGTAGCCGGCCGCGCCCCAGGCCGGCCCGGACGGCTGGACCCGGAGCACGGTCGGCAGGTAGCTGGGCAGGTCTTCGGCCAGGTAGGTGGCGTCCTGCGGGCCGTGCCGCACGTTCAGGCACTGCAGCGAGATCCGCGTCCCGCCGTTGGTGTCCGGCATGACCAGCACCGCGGGCTTGACCACGCCGTCGGCCAGCAGCGCGGCGTAGGCGGTGGTGAAGCCCATCACGTCGATCCAGTCCAGTGGGGTGCCCGGGAACCCGGGGAACAGCTCGATGACCGGAAAGCGGAACCGGCTGTACCCAGCCCGGAAATACTGCGGCGGCAGGTAGATGTATGCGGTCCGGCTCAGGTGGCTGAGCTTGCCCGGCACGGTCATCCGGATGGTCTGCCCGTGCTCGGCGGCCGCCTTGAGGTTCACCTCGCGGCCCAGGATGGCGCTGATCTGCCGGGCCGAGGCGCGGTCCATGGTGGGCGCCGACGCGACCTGGGTGGTGCCCTGGCCGCCGAGGTCGGCGGCCATCGCGTTCCAGGTCTGGTAGTAGTCGTAGTACTTGTTGACCGCGGCCACACCGAACAGCATGGCCGGGATAAAGGCCAGGCAGGCCGCGAGCACGCGGAACACCGGCTGCCGGGCCAGCGCCATCCAGGCGACCAGGCCGGCGAAGACCACGAGGAGCAGAAGGAACAGCACGGTGCTCTGCGGCTCTAGCACTCGACTCCCTCAGCCTTGGCCGTCCTGGCGGTGCACCTACCAGTCCCCGCAGCTGGCCACACATGACGTAGCCGGGACACCAGCCTGGCCAGGGCGGCCGGGCCGGTCCCGGATGGGCGGTGGAGGTGGGATTTGAACCCACGGAGGGGTTGCCCCCTCACACGCTTTCGAGGCGTGCGCCCTCGGCCACTAGGCGACTCCACCCGCGCTGAGCCTACCTGACCGGCGGCACTGGGCCGGGGCTACTGACCGAAGCCCGGCGCACCGAAGTCGGCCGCCCGGCGCCGCCCGGCGAAGAACTTTTGCAGTGGGCGGGCGCACTCGGCGGCCAGCACCCCGCCGATGACCTCGGTCCGCTGGCTGAGCCTGCGGTCGCGCAGCACGTCCCACAGCGACCCCGCGGCCCCGGCACGGAGGTCGGCGGCACCGTAGACGAGCCGGGCCGCCCGGGCGGCCAGCACCGCCCCGGCGCACATCGTGCATGGCTCCAGGGTGACGACCAGCGTGCAGCCATCCATCCGCCAGCCGCCTGCCGCCCGGCCGGCCGCGCGCAGTGCGACGATCTCGGCATGCGCGGTGGGATCGTTGTCCGCCTCGCACCGGTTGCCGCCCCGGCCGATGGTCTCGCCCGCACTGTTCAGCAGCACCGCGCCCACCGGCACGTCCGGGGGCTGCCGGGACGTGGCCCGGGCCGCTTCTTCGAGCGCGGCGCGCATCGCGGGCTCGAAGCTGGCCAGGTACCCGGTGGCCATGCTGGCTCAGGGCCCGAGCGCGGCATCCAGCGCGCGGTCCAGCGCCGGCCCGAAGCCGAGCCTGCGCGCGATGCTGGCCAGTGCCTCGTCCGGGAACAGGTCCAGGTCGCCGGAGAGCGCGCCGAGGTCCATCTCATCCACGCCGAGGTCGGCGAAGATAGACATGTCCCCGGCGGGCAGCACCTGGTCCAGATCGTCCTCGCCGGGGATCGGGATGTCCAGGTACTCCAGCACCTGCCGGGCCAGCGGCCAGTCCACCGCCGCGGTCAGGTCGGACAGGAACACCGACACCTGCCCGCCCAGCAGCCGGAGCGCGACGAAGAAGTCGTCCCCCACCGCCACCAGCCCGATCGTGCCGCCCATGCTTGGCTGCTGGCGCAGCGCGTGGATCAGGCCAGCCAGATCCCCGGTCAGCCGGACCGGCAAGACCCCGGTATCCCAGGCTTCGTCCTCACGGTAGACGATCACGGCGACGTTGCCGCCATTCACATCCGTCATCGCCCACCTCATCAGCGCTGTCTGCCCAAGGAATGGTGTCAGATCGGCCGCATGCCCGTGTGCGAATCCGCGGCGTCAGCAGGACTACTGAAGCACGGATATTGACTCACTACCCCAGGCAGGCAGATGTGTACCTATAGTAAGCAAACCCGTGAACGTGCCCCAACTGCCCCGCGGGTCCCCAATTTTCCACGATGCTGAGGTGAGTGACCTCAGCGCTGGGCGGGGATCAAGGTACGGTGGCTGCCTGCGGATCGGGAAGCATTGGTAAAGCGATTACGCTGAGCTAAACTGAGTTAACAGTCTGAGGCGCGCGCGACCTGGGAGTTGACCATGAAGATCAAGCAGATCCTCGGCTGGGCTGTTGTCGCGTTCCTGGCGTTTTACCTGGTGACACAGCCGACTGCGGCCGGGCATGCGGTACACAACATGCTCGACGGCCTCAAGTCCGCCGGTAACTCACTGGCCACCTTCTTCCAGTCCATCTGAGCCTTCGATGAGGCTGATCACGCCGCGGAACGCGGGTCCCGCTTCGGTGAACAAGTACCTGCTGCCGCATGAGCACCAGGTGATCACGGTACGTAAGCACCCGGCGGTGCTGATCGTCCCGATCGCGCTCGCGCTCGGCGCCATCCTGATCTCGATCGTCCTCGGCAGCACGGTCTTGCTGCACACCCATGACGCCACCCTCGTGCTGCTCGTCATCTGCCTGATCTTCCTGGCCTACCTAGGCTTCAAGACCTGGGAGTGGTCCGAGGACTACTTTGTGGTGACCTCCGACCGGATGCTTGAGGCCAGCGGGGTGTTCACCCGCAAGATCGCCATGATGCCGCTGGTCAAGGTGACCGACATGAGCTTCCAGCGCAACACGACGGGAAGGCTGCTGGGCTATGGCTCATTCATCCTGGAGTCAGCGGGCCAGGACCAGGCGCTGCGGGCCATCGACCATGTGCCCTACCCGGAACAGCTTTACCTGGAAATCTGCGCCCTGATCTTCCCCGCGGAGAAGATTCCCTGCCCGCAGTGCGACGGCCAGGGCGTGCTCGTGCAGCATAACGAGGACGGCGAGGAGAGCACCTACCTGTGCCCGCTGTGCAAGGGCCGGAAGACGGTGTCAGGGGACACTCTCATCGCCGAGAATAGAGACGTTGGCGATGACTGACGTGCCAGCCTGGGCGAGTTAGGCCCCCTTCCCCGGGGTTCGTGCTGCCGGACGATCGGCGATCGTCCGGCAGCACGAGTCCGGAGGGGCTGGTCACATGCTGACCACCGCGATGCCGGCGATGGCCAGCAGCAGCCCGGCCAGTTGCAGCGGCCGGATCCGCTCCCCCAGCACCAGCCGGGCCAGCAGCACGGTGACACCCGGGTACAGCGAGGTCAGCACGACCGCGACGCCGAACAGGCCGGCCCGGGTGGCCAGCACGTAGCAGACGTTCGCGACGGCGTCGAGCAGCCCCGACCCGATCACCGCGGCCAGCACCCGCGGGCTGGCGCCGCGCCAGGCTGGCGGCGCGCCCGCCCAGACCGCCACCCCGAGCAGGATGGCCGCCCCCGTGGACCGGGACAGCGCGCTCGGCCAGAGCACCCCGGACGTCGCCGCCACCCGCAGGAACACGAAGAACAGGCCGAACATGATCCCGGCCACGGTCCCATAGGCCAGCCCGCGGGTCACCGGAGGGTGGCCGGACGGCCGGCCTGGCCGCCTTCCCTCCATGCTGACCAGCACGGTGGCCAGCACGCAGATGAGGCCACCGGCATAGACGGCCAGCCCGGGCCGCTCCCCGGAGGCGATCGCCACCCCCACCGGGAGCACCGTGGACACCAGCGCGGACACCGGGGCGACCACGCGCATCGGCCCGGCGGCCAGGCCGGCGTAGAAGACGATGAGCCCGACGCCGCCGCACGCGCCCGCGGCGGCCGCCCACGGGATTCCGGCCAGCGCGGGCGAGCCACCGGCCAGCAGCGCGGCGAGCAGCAGGACGGCCGCGCCGACCGGGGCGGAGACGGTCAGCACGGACGAGGCCCGCAGCCGGCGGGACGCCGCGCCACCGAGGAAGTCGGCACTCCCGTACAGCACGGCGGCGGCCAGAGCGAAGACAATGACCACAGAGAACTCCCCGGGGTGGCCGACGTCGGTCAGTACGATGAACTGTGTAGTTCACTATACCGACCGAACGAGGCTGGGTGAAACGGATAAACGATGCCCGCACATGACATAACCGTCGCGCTGGCCGGCAC
This sequence comes from uncultured Actinomycetes bacterium, assembly GCA_963834705.1. Classification (GTDB taxonomy): domain Bacteria; phylum Actinomycetota; class Actinomycetes; order Streptosporangiales; family Streptosporangiaceae; genus RYN-230. The sequence continues at coordinate 36,396 of CAWICV010000003.1, read as the reverse complement.
CATGCAGCTGCTCCGCGCCGAGCGTGGCTGGTCACTCGACCAGCTGGCCGCCCGGTCCGGGGTGAGCAAGGGCGTGCTGGTCGCGCTGGAGCAGGGCCGGTCCAACCCGAACCTGGCCACGCTGGCCCGGCTCAGCGACGCGTTCGGGGTGCCGGTAACCAGGCTGGTCGAGGTGGCCGACCAGCCCGGCGTGCAGATCACCGCGGCGGAGACCAGCCGGGTGCTGTGGCGCGGCCCGGCCGGCGGGACCGGCACCATCATCGCGGCCACCGACGCTCCCTGGGCCGCCGAGCTGTGGCGCTGGACAGTGCAGCCCGGCGAAGGCTGGGGCGGTGATGCACACATGCCGGCCACCCGCGAGCTCGTCTGGGTGGAGAGCGGCATGCTGACGCTGACCGTGGCCGGGGCAACCCACCAGGTCGGCGCGGGCCAGGCCGCCCGGTTCTCCGGTGGCCTGCCGCACTCCTACCGCAACGGCGGGCCAGCGCCGGTGATCATGACCATGATCGTCATAGTCCCGCCCGCGCCAAGCTGACCCCAAGGGCGTGGCTACACTGAGCTGAACAGCCCCGGGCGGACCCGGGCAATGCTAGGTTATTGGCACAAACCTATTCCGGTCTTTCCCACTGGATTAATAGGCTGATATCAGCGCCCGAGCGCCGGAGTTACCCGGGAGAAGCATGCGAATCGTCGTGACAGGTGGTGCCGGTTTTCTTGGTTCGCACCTATGTGACGCCATAATTGCCCGCGGTGACGCCGCGGTTTGCGTGGACAACTTCGCCACCGGCCGGCCCGATAACGTCGCGCACCTGATTGGCCGGCCTGCATTCACCCTGCTGGAATCCGACGTCAGCGACGGGCTGGATATGCCGGGACCGGTGGACGCGGTGGCCCACCTGGCCAGCCCCGCTTCCCCCCCGGACTACCACCGGCTGCCGCTGGAGACGCTCGCGGTCGGCAGCCGGGGTACCGAGAATGCACTGCGGCTGGCCGAGCGCCACCAGGCGCGCTTCGTCCTCGCCTCCACCAGCGAGGTGTACGGTGATCCGGCCGTTCACCCGCAGCCCGAAGAATATTGGGGCAATGTCAACCCGGTGGGCCCGCGCAGCGTTTATGACGAGGCCAAGCGATTCGCCGAGGCGCTGACCCGGGCCTATGGGGATTCGCGCGGGGTTAACGTGGGGATCGTCAGGATTTTCAACACGTTCGGGCCGCGCATGAGCGCCCGGGACGGCCGTATTGTGACGAATTTCATCACTCAGGCACTGAACGGCGATCCGCTGACCATTTACGGAGATGGCAGCCAGACCCGCAGCTTCTGCTATGTCGATGACCTTATCCGGGGCATCGTGAGCATGATCGACTGCACCGAGCGCGGGCCGGTGAATCTGGGCAACCCGGAGGAATTCACGGTCGCCGAATTCGCCCAGCTCGTGCTCCGGATAACCGGGTCCGTCTCGACCGTGGAAAACGTGCCGCTGCCGGTCGACGACCCGGCCCGGCGCTGCCCGGTCATCACCCGGGCCAGCGATCTGCTCGGCTGGAAGCCGGAGGTGCGGGCCGAGGACGGGATCCGCCGGACCGTGGAGTGGTTCCGCTCCCGCCCGGAGGAAGTCCGCCTGGCCTCCGCCACGAACCTGGGCTGACGGCTGCGCTCAGGGCCGCCTGGCCGCGCCCAGCGTCCGCACGGTCCAGCCCGCCGCCTGCCACGCGCCGAGCGGCAGCACGTTGCGGCCATCGAGCAGCCGCGGCGCCCGGACCACTGACCTGAGCTGGACCGGGTCGATCGCCCGGTACTCGCGCCACTCGGTCAGGTGCAGCACGACGTCAGCTGCCTCGCAGGCCTTGACCGCCTCTTCGGCGTAGTCCAGCGCCGGGCACACTTTGCGGGCGTTGTAGCTGGCCCGGGGGTCGTGCACGCGCACCACCGCGCCCTCAGCCTGGATCGCGGCGGCCACGCTCAGCGCGGGCGAGTCACGCACGTCGTCGGTGTCCGGCTTGAAGGCAGCGCCCAGCACGGCCACATTCCGGCCAGTGAACGAGCCACCGGCCAGTTCCCGGGCCACATCCACCGCCAGCCCGCGCTGGGCCACGTTGATCTTGTCCACCTCGCGGAGGAACTGCAGCGAGTCGCCCACACCCAGCTCGTCAGCCCGGGCCAGGAACGCCCGGATGTCCTTGGACAGGCAGCCGCCGCCGAACCCGAGGCCCGGGGTCAGGAAACGCCGCCCGATCCGGGTGTCGTGGCCGAGCGCGTCGGCCAGCGTCATAACGTCCGCCCCGGCCGCGTCGCACACGTTGGCCACCGCGTTGATGAAGGAAATCTTGGTGGCCAGGAACGCGTTCGCCGCCACCTTCACCAGTTCCGCGGTGGCCAGATCGGTCGCCAGGTAGGGCGTGCCGGAATCCAGCACCGGGGCGTACACCGCGCGCAGCGTTCTGTCGGCCGCTTCCGACGTCGATCCCACCACGATCCGGTCCGGCTGCAGCGTGTCCCGGACGGCGTAACCCTCCCGGAGGAACTCCGGATTCCAGGCCAGCTCCGCGCGCCGGCCGGCCGGGGCCAGCTCGGTGATCCGGGCCGCCAGCCGGGCGGCGGTGCCGACCGGCACCGTGGACTTGCCCGCCACCAGGCAGTCCCCGGTCAGGTGCGGGGCCAGGCCGTCGATGACCGCCTCGATGTGGCGCAGGTCCGCGCCGGACGCGTCCGGCAGTTGCGGGGTGCCGACGCAGATGAAGTGCACCTCGCCGAACTGGCCCGCCTCGGCCAGCGAGGTGCTGAAGCGCAGCTTCCCGGAGCCGACCGCGCGGACCAGGATGTCCTCGAACTCGGGCTCGAAGAACGGCGCCCGGCCCTCGCGCAACGCGGTGACCTTGGCGACGTCGCTGTCCACGCCGAGGACATCGTGACCGATCTCGGCCATGCACGCGGCATGCACTGCCCCGAGGTACCCGGTGCCGATTACCGTGATGCGCATGCCGCCCTCTCCGGAAGATCGCGCCCCATCCGGGTACGCAGCATAGACGGTAGAAAGTCCCTGTAGGTCAGGGACGGCGGCACATTAACTGGGGTTTACCTGCTGTACCAATGAGATTCAGGCAACAGCCAGGAAGGCGAGGACCGTGCGGTTCGTGTTCAGCCCGCCCACCGAGGAGGCGGCTGGCCTGCTCACCCTGCCCTGGAGACAGCCGCTGGAAGAGTGGCGGGACCCGAGGCTGGTGGAGATCCGCCAGCGCGGCATCTCCCGGCACATCGTCCGGTTCGTCGCCGACAACGGCGAGCTGTACGCGCTGAAGGCGATCAACGAGAACCTGGCCCGGCGCGAGTACCGGCTGCTGCGCAAGCTCGCGGAACTCGGTGTACCCGCCGTGCACGTGGTGGGCGTGGTGGTGGACCGCGGGCCGGACATGGACGCGATCCTGGTCACCCGGTTCCTGGACTACTCCACCACCTACCGGGCCGTGTTCTCCAGTTCGCGTGGCGGGCCGCCCACCGACCGGCTGCTCGACGCCCTGGTCGAGCTGTTGGTGCGGCTGCATCTGTGCGGTTTCTTCTGGGGGGACTGCTCGCTGTCCAACACCCTGTTCCGGTATGACGCGGGCACCCTGGAGGCCTACCTGGTCGACGCGGAGACCAGCGAGATGCACCCGACCCTGACCGCCGGGCAGCGGAATTACGACCTGGACCTGGCCGAGGAGCGCGTCTACGGCGAACTGCTCGACCTGCAGGCCGGCGAGCTGCTCAGCCCGGACGTGGACCCGCTGGAGATCGCGGCCGAGCTGCCCCGGCGCCATGCGCTGCTCTGGGACGAATTGACCCGGGAGGAACTGCTGCACCCGGACGACCAGCGATTCCGCATCGCCAACCGGCTACGCCGGCTCAACGAGCTCGGCTTCGACGTGGACGAGGTGGAGCTGATCAGCAGCCCGGACGGGAACCGGCTGCGGCTGCGGACCAGGGTGGCCGAGTCCGGGCACCACAGCCGCCAGCTGTTCCTGCGCACCGGGCTGGCCGCGGAGGAGAACCAGGCCCGCCGGCTGCTCAACGACGTCGCCAGCTACCGCGCCTATCTGGAACAGCAGCGCGGCCACCCAGTGTCCGACATGGTCGCGGCCAGCCAGTGGCTGAGCGACGTCTACGATCCGGTGATCGCCGCCATACCGGAGGAACTGCGTGGCCGCCTGCCGCCCGCGGAGATCTTCCACGAGATCCTGGAGCACCGCTGGTACATGTCCGAGGCGGCCCGGACCGACGTGGGGACGGAAGCGGCCGCCCGGTCTTACTTCCAGACGGTGCTGCCAGAGGTACCGGAACTGCTCAGCGACGACGGCCCGGGCGAGGACGCCGCGATGCTGTCCTGACGGCGGCGGCCGACCGCGATCAGCGGCACGCCGGCCAGCAGCGCTACCGCGGCGGTGCCGGCCGCCGCGATCAGCCGCCCGTTGGCCTGGTTGGTACACACCCGCTCGAGCTGGCGTTGCGCGGCCGCCGGCGCCTGCTGGCCACCGCCGCCTCCGGTGTTCACGATCCCCGGGTTGGCCCGCACCTGCACCGCGTTGTCGGAGCTCAGGCCGGGCCCGCAGTAACCGATGCCGCCCGTCACCGCCACCAGCCGCAGCGGGATGAGCAGCAGGGCCAGCGCGGCCGCCAGGCCGCCCACGACGACGGCGACGCCGCACAGGCTGAGGAACGTACCGCCGGCTGAGCGCATGGCTGTCTCCTTTACCCCACCTGTACCCACGGTACCGCCGAGAGGACGGCTGGCCACTGGCAAGGTTCCCGGGCTGGGCCCGGGCCCGGCTAGCTGGCGCAGCTGCCCTGGGCCTTGGCCGCGGCCACGTCGGCGGACACGCTGCCGTGCTGGTACGGAGCCAGTTCGGGCGAGACGCCCCAGGACCCGGCCGCGTACACGAACGTCTCGGTCAGCGTTCCCGGGTGGCCACCGGTCAGCGCGACGGCCACCGTGGCCGTCTTGCCCGCCACCGCCAGCTGCTCGATCTTATAGCTGGTACCGGCGCAGGCCTGGTGCACGGCCACCCAGGCCTGCTGGGTGATCGCCCGCCGAGCGCTGGCGCTGAGCATCTGGTAGGTGATGGCGAACTGGCCGGCCGAGGCCAGGGAGAGATAGTCGGCGGCATCGGCGCGCACCGCCGCCACGGTACTGGGCTCGCTGAGCGGCGCGGTGTGCACGGGGCGGGGCCGCCGGCTGCTCTTGGCCGGGCCCGGGCTGGCCGCCGAGCACGCCGCCACCGTCAGCCCCGCCGTGACCGCCGCCGCCGTCATGGCCATCGCCCGGTATCGCATTCGTGCCTTCCTCTCGCACCCCACCGGTGACGCATACAAGACGCACCCGCGGCGGTTATGGAGCACAGCCGGGGGCGGTTGCCAGCCTCGCATCCACCGTGCAATGATTGTCATATGGAAATGCTTGACACGAGGCACGAGTCAGCCGCGTTGGACCGGGAACCGGAGTCCACCGCCACCGAGTCAAGCAGCGACGGAGACCTGCTGGAGCTGGTCCACTCGCTGCCCACGGGCAGCACCCACCGGTCCGCCGCCTGTGAGCTCCTCATCCGGCGCTACCGCGGGCTGGTCCGGGCCTGCGTCAACCGGTACCGCCGCAGCCCGGAACCGACCGAGGACCTGATGCAGGTCGGGTACCTGGGCCTGGTCAAGGCAATCAACAACTTCGACCCCAGTTTCGGCCGGAACCTGGCCGCCTATGCCCAGCCGTGCATCAGCGGGGAACTGAAGCGCTACTTCCGGGACAAGCGCTGGCAGGTGCACGTGGAACGGCCGGTCCAGGAACGGCTGCTGGAACTGCGCCGGGCCACCCGCGACGTAACCCAGCAGGAGGGCCACCAGCCCAGTCACGCAGACCTGGCCGCAGCGGTCGGGTGCACCGAAGCCGAGGTGCGCGAGGCGCTGCAGGCCGACATGATGATGCAGCCCGCTTCGCTGGACGCACCGCTCGCCGAGGCGCCGGACGCGCCCACCCTGGGCGACGCGCTGGGCCAGGATGACCCGGCTATGGAGCACATGCTGCGCATGGAGGCAGTGCAGGCACACTGGGCCGAACTGCCGCAGCGCGAGCAGCGCATCCTGATGATGCGGTTCTACGGCGACATGACCCAGGCTGAGATCGGCCGCGCGCTGGGCATCTCCCAGATGCACGTGTCCCGGCTGCTCGCACACGCCCTTGGCTTCCTGCGGGAGCGCATCGCCAGCACGGCGCCGCAGGCGGCCTAGCGGCGGCGCCAGTTCCGGGCCTGCTTGCGCGCACAGCGCCGGCAGGCCGGAACGGTGCCCGCGACCGCGACGGCAGGTACCGACAGTAACCAGTGCCGGCGCAGGTACCGGCACGGCTCACCCTGCGCCGGAATGGGAGTGACCGCCTCCGGGCAGGCCTGGCCCGCCTCCCGGTCGGCGTGCGTCCAGTGCGGCGGCTGGCCGGCCGCGGCCCAGCGCAGCGGATGCCCCGCCGCCGCGCATACCACGCCGGACAGCTCCGGCACCACGCCCAGGCCCGGCGCCAGCCCGGGTGGGGCGGCTCGGGCCAGTTCGGTGGCGCGGGCCAGATCCCGCTCGGCCAGTAGCCCGGCCGCGGTGGCCAGCTGCCACCTGGCCAGATGGCTGCCTTCGGACGGGCAGTAGTCACCCCGGCCGGCCCGGCAGGCCCGGCACGGCATGCTGCGGACAGCTTCAGCCAGGTCGGTGGGCATCGCGCCATCCATCGTGGCCGCCACCGTCTCCCTCGCTACGTAATCATTCACTTACGTATAGTAGTCATCAGTCGGTATCCCTGATTACATTCTGCGATGAGACGTACGCATCGGCTATGGGCGCTTGCCCGCGTCACAGACCCGTCATTACCCCGCCGCGGCACGCGGTGGCCGGGCTGGGTGCCGCCGGCCGGGGTGCCGCCGGGCTAGGGTGCCGCCGGCCGGGTGCCGCCGGGCTAGGGTGCCGCCTGGGCGCCGCCGGCCTGGGTGCCGCCGGGCTAGGGTGCCGCCGGGCTAGGCGGCGCGGAGGCGGCGGGCGAACTCGGCCGCCGCGGCGGCGGAGTCGGCCGCCTCAGTGATGGCGCGGACCACCACCACCCGGCGGGCGCCCGCGGCCAGTACCTCGTCCAGCCGGCCGAGGTCGATGCCGCCGATCGCGAACCAGGGCCGGGCCGGCTGGCCGCCAGCCACATGACTGAGCAAGCTGAGGCCGGTCGCGGGCCGCCCCGGCTTGGTCGGGGTGACCCAGAGCGGGCCGGCGCAGAAGTAGTCCACGCCGGGCTCGGCGGCTGCCGCGGCGGCCTGCTCCGGGCTGTGGCTGCTCCGCCCGATCAGCGGGGCCGGCCCGAGGATCCGCCGGGCCACCCCAACCGGCAGGTCGTCCTGCCCGAGATGCAGCCCGTCAGCCCCGGCGGCCAGGGCCACGTCGGCCCGGTCGTTCACCGCCAGCAGCCGGCCGTGCCGCCGGCAGGCCGCGGCGAACACCGCAAGCAACTCCAGTTCTTCCCGCGCCTCCAGCCCCTTCTCCCGCAACTGCACGATGTCCACCCCGGCCGCGAGCACCCCATCCAGGAACTCGGCCAGGTCACCTCGCTCCCGCCGCCCATCAGTGCACAAGTACAGCCGCGCATCCCCCAGCCGCTCCCGCAGCCCGTCCGAGTCAGTCATCACCGCGCCATCAAACCATCCCCGCCCGCGGCCACCCGGCGCCCGCGCCGCCGGAGGCGCCAGGAATAAGAGCGTTTAGCGGCCCCAGCGGCGCTAAGTACACAGAGTGCTAAGCTCGCGGACGTCGGCAAGTACCGACCACGGGAGCCCCAGGAACGGGGCTGAGAGGGAGGCTGATCCGCCTCCGACCGTCGAACCTGATCCGGGTCATACCGGCGAAGGGAGCCTCCTTCATGACTCTGACCGCAGACGTCGCCGTGGTGGGCGGCGGCGTGATCGGGACCGCGATCGCCTGGCGCGCCACCGCGGCCGGCCTCGACGTGGCCCTCATCGACCCAGCGCACGGCGACGGCGCGTCGCTGGTCGCCGCGGGTATGCTCGCCCCGGTGTCGGAGAGCATCTTCGGCGAGGAGGCGCTGCTCCGGCTCAACCTGCTGGCCGTCCGCCGGTTCCCCACGTTCGCGGCCGACCTGGAAGAACGCACCGGCCAGCACATCGGGCTGCGCCAGGAAGGCACGCTGGCGGTGGCCTACGACCCGGGCGATCACGCGGCGCTGCTGCGGCTGACGGAGTTCCGCCGGTCGGTCGGCCTGGACGCGGCCGAACTGGACGGCCGGGCCATCCGCAAGCTGGAGCCGTTCCTCACCCCGGAGGTACGCGGCGGCGCGCTGTTCGCCGGCGACTGGTCGGTGGACAACCGGCGCTACCTGGCCGCGCTGCGCCAGGCGGCAGAAGACGCCGGGGTGCGCACCGTGCCAGGCCAGGTGAGCAGGGTCACCAGCACCGGCGGGCAGCTGACCGGCGCCGAACTGGCCGATGGCACCGCCATCAGCTGCGCGACCGTCGTGGTCGCGGCGGGCTGGGGCTCGGCCGGCATCGCCGGGCTGCCCGGCCGGCTGGCCGACGTGGTCCGCCCGGTCAAGGGCCAGCTGCTCCGGCTGCGGCTGCCCGCGGCGATGCCGCCCGTGCTCAGCCACACGGTGCGCGCCGTGGTCCGCGGCACCGACGTCTACCTGGTGCCGCGGGGCGACGGCGAGCTGGTCGTCGGGGCCACCCAGGAAGAACGCGGCCCGGACCGGACGGTGACCGCGGGCGCCGTGCACGACCTGCTCCGCGACGCGCTCAGCGTGCTCCCGGTGCTGAGCGAGCTGGTGCTGGCCGAGACGTGCGCCGGGCTGCGGCCCGGGACGCTGGACAACGGTCCGCTGGTCGGCCCGGCCGGCGCCGGCCTGCTGCTGGCCACTGGGCACTACCGCAACGGGATCCTGCTCTCCGCGGTGACCGCGGACGCCGCCGTGGCCTGGCTGACCGGCCAGCCGCCGGCCGCGGAGTGGGCACCGTTCACTCCGGACCGGTTCCCCGCTCCGGTGCGGCACAACGAGCCGAGGCCGGCATGAAGCTGACCGTCAACGGCGAATCCCGCGAGACGCCGGCCGGCACCACGGTGGACCAGGTCGTCGCCACCGTGACCGGCCAGCCCTCCGGCGTGGCCGCCGCGGTCAACGGTGAGGTCGTGCCGCACCGCGCCTGGCCCGGTACCCAGCTCCAGGACGGCGACCAGGTCGAGGTGGTAACGGCCGTGCAGGGAGGATGAGAATGACCGAGACCAAGGTTCCGAACGCTGGCCAAGCGGCGCTCCCGGGGGGTTCCGGGGGGTTGCCCCCCCGGGCTGGCACAGCGCCCGCTGGACAGCCCGGCGATACCTGGCTGCTCGGCGGCCGGGAACTGAGCTCACGGCTCATCGTGGGCACCGGCGGGGTGACCAGCCTGGATGTGCTCGGCCGGGTGCTGGCCGCGTCCGGGACCGCGCTGAGCACGGTGGCCATGCGCCGGGTCGCGCCCGGCGGCACCGGGTCGCTGCTCGGCACGCTGCAGCAGGCCGGGGTGCACATCCTGCCCAACACGGCCGGCTGCCACACGGCCAGCGAGGCGCTGTTCACCGCGCGGCTGGGCCGCGAGGCGCTCGGCACCGACTGGGTCAAGCTGGAGGTGGTGGCCGACGACCACACCCTGCTGCCCGACCCGGTGGAGCTGCTGGAGGCGGCCCGGCTGCTGGTGGACGACGAGTTCACCGTGCTGCCGTACACCAACGACGACCCGGTGCTGGCCCGGCACCTGGAGGGCGTGGGGTGCGCCGCGGTGATGCCGCTCGGCGCCCCGATCGGGTCCGGGCTGGGCATCCGGAACCCGCACAACATCGCGATGATCGTGGAGCAGGCGGCCGTGCCGGTCATCCTGGACGCGGGCATCGGCACGGCCAGCGACGCCGCGTTCGCCATGGAGCTGGGCTGCGCCGGAGTGCTGATCGCGTCGGCCATCACCCGGGCGGCCGACCCGGAGCGGATGGCCCGCGCCATGCGGCTGGCCGTGCAGGCCGGGTACGACGCCCGGGCCGCCGGGCGGATCTCCCGGCGCTGGCACGCCCAGGCGTCCAGCCCGCTTACCGGCCTGCCCGAGGGTCCCCGGGCATGAGGACAGTCCCGAGGGTGCTCACGATCGCGTCGTCGGACTCCGGGGGCGGCGCGGGCATCCAGGCCGATCTGAAGGCGTTCGCCCGGTGCGGCGCGCACGGCATGTCCGCGATCGTGGCGCTGACCGCGCAAAATACCCTGGGCGTCACCGCCATCCACGAGGTGCCGCCGGAATTCGCCCGGGCGCAGATCGACGCGGTGCTCGACGACATCGGCGCGGACGCGGCCAAGACCGGCATGCTGTTCTCGGTGCCGCTGATCGAGACGGTCGCGGATGCGCTGGCCCCGCGCCACCTGCCGCTGGTGGTGGACCCGGTCATGGTGGCCAGCTCGGGCGCCCAGCTGCTCCGCGAGGACGCGGTGGAAACCCTGATCAGCCGGCTGTTCCCGCTGGCCACGGTGGTGACCCCAAACCTGCCCGAGGCCCAGGCACTGACCCAGCTGAAGACCGAGAACCGCGCCGAACTGGCCGAGCGGCTGGCCGAGCTGGGCGCGCCCGCGGTGCTGATCACCGGGGGGCACGGCGCGGACCCGGTGGACCACCTGTTCGACGGGTCCGCGCACCTGCCCATCCCGGTCCCGCGGTACCCGGTCGCGGCCACGCACGGGGCCGGCTGCACGCACTCGGCCGCCCTCGCGGCCAGCCTGGCCGCCGGGCTGCCGCTGGCCGAGGCGGCCCGGCGGGCCGCATGGACGGCCGGCGACGCGGTCGGTCACGGGCTCGCATCGGTCGGCGGCGGCGATGGGCCGGTGCACGTTCTGCACGATGTGCCAGACTTCCCTCGCGCAGTCGCCGACCAGGGAGTCACGCATGAGTGAGCGGTTCAGCACCGAGTTGTGGGCCGACATCACCGGCATCTACGACGCCATTCTCGACCACCCGTTCCTCCTCGGGCTGGCCGACGGCAGCCTGCCCCAGGAAGCGTTCGGCTTCTATGTGGTTCAAGATGCGCTCTACCTGCGCAGTTATGCAAAGGCGCTGGCCATCCTCGCGGGGCGGGCACCGGATACCGCGGCCACCGAGATGTTCGCGCGGCACGCGGCGGACGTGATCGCCGTGGAGTCGACGCTGCACGGCACGCTGCTGGCCGACCTGGGCATCGATCGGGAGGTGGCGGAGCGGGCCCAGCCCGCGCCGACCACGCTGGCCTACACCAGCTACCTGCTGGCCACCGCGCACGGCGGCTCCTACGCCGAGGGCGTCGGCGCGGTGCTGCCGTGCTACTGGATCTACTGGGAGGTGGGCAGGCAGCTGCTCCGCCGCGGCTCGCCGGAACCGCGTTACCAGCGCTGGATCGACATGTACGGCGGCGAGGAGTTCGGCGAGGTGGTGCAGTCGGTGCTCGACGTGACCGACCAGCTCGGCCCGGAACTGGCGCCAGCCGAGCGGGCCCTGGTGCACCAGCACTTCCGCACCACCAGCCGGTACGAATGGATGTTCTGGGACATGGGCTACCGCGAGGAATCCTGGCCGGTCTGAGCCTGCCCAAGTGGGCCGGCCGGCGCGGCCGCCCGGGAGGGGACTAGGCGCCGCGCCGGCCGGGGCTATTTCACTGTGTGGTCAAGGACTGCGTGGTTAAGGCCAGGACGGTGAGCGAGTTCATCGCGGTTGGTTCCCAGTTAGCACGGTAGCCGGGCCTCCTGACACTCCGCTGATACTCCGCATCTATGAGCTGTTCCTGGTCGAGGAGGAGTACCGGCTGGCCCTGCTGGATGCCGAGACGTCCTTCGTGACCGAGTTGATCGGGAAGATCAATGATCCGGGGACCGGCTGGGTGCCGATGTGGGCCGAGTTCCACGGCCAGCCCGCACCCGGCGGCTGAGCGTTCCGGGGCCTGGACCGGCCAGGGCGCGGAACGCGGTCAGCGCGTTCGCCTCGGCCGCCGGGCCGTTGTGCACCGGGGCCGCGTCCAGCGCCGCGAAGCTCTCCACCACCGGCCGCAGGCTGCTCACGGCTTCCTCCGGCCGCAACGTCCCGGCCAGCAGCGCGTCGAAAGCGGGGTCCCCGAGCGGGGGAACCTCGCCTCGATCTGGCCTCAGTGAAATCGGCATACTGCCATCAAGAACTCTGCCACTAGTAACAGTGTTACATCGCGGCCAGGTCACCCGGATCTGTCACGGCTAAGGTGTCACGCCGGACAGGTTGAGGCCGATGACCCCGCACAGGATCAGGCCGATTGACACCATCTTGATGGTGGATACCGGGTCGCCGAGGACGGCCATGCCGATCGCGGCCGCGCCCGCCGCGCCGATCCCGGTCCACACCGCATAGGCCGCGCCCACCTCCAGGTGCTTGAGCGCCAGCGTGAGCAGCCCGAAGCTGATCAGCGCGCAGACGGCGAAGCCGGCCGTGGGCCACAGTTTGGTCAGGCCGTGACTCATCTTGAGGAACACCGCGAACCCCGTCTCGAAGATGCCCGCGGTGATGACGATTACCCAGGCCATCGCGTTCTCACCCCAACCGTCGCCGACCGGTCCTCCGGCTCAGTGACCCGCTCGGCCAGCGCACCAGGCGGCCGGGCCCGGTGCCGCCGCCGGGCCCGCCACTGCCAGATCCGGCGGCCGATCTCGATTAGCACGCTGACCGCGAGCCCCAGGCCCAGGCCGAGCAGCAAGCCGATCCACAGCTGGTCCTCGAAGACCTGGCCGCCCAGCCGGCCCAGAAAGAATGCGTAGCTGGCCCACAGGATCCCGGCACACGCGGTGGCGGTGAGGTATCTGCGCCGCGGGTAGCCGATCACACCGCAGGTCAGCGTCACCGCAGTGCGCCCGCCGGGGATGAACCGGCAGAGGATGATAAGGCGCATGCCGTAGTGGCCCAGCGACCGCTCCGCCCACTCTCGCCGCCTGGCGCCCTTCTCGCCGCGGAACAGCCGCCGGTCCACGGCCGGGCCGAACCGCCTGCCGACCAGGTAGGCCGCGTTGTCGCCGAGAAACGCGCCGAACGCGGCCAGCACCACGAGCAGCCCGATCCGCGGATCGGTGCTGCCCGCCGTCACCGCACCCAGCGCGATGATCACCGACTCGCTGGGCAGCCAGGGCAGCAGCGCGTCCAGCGCGGGGACCAGCACCGCGACGAGGTATGACAGCAGCGAGCCGACGTTCAGCGCATACGTGCCGATCGCCCCCATGAGCAGCCTCCGTATCCAACCCGTGACGTGTACAGCTCACCCGGCCCAGCCGCACATCAGTCGGAGACGGTGTGGATATCAAGTGGAGACTCGGCCGCTGCCGGACGCGGAACCCTTCCTTCACAAGGACTCCATGACGGCGGCACGGCGGTTCCAGACCGGCCCGGTTGGCTGGCGTGCCATGAGACCAATCGTGCGGCTGACCCTGGCCGAGCTCCCCGGTGCCTGAGCACGCGGCCGTGCCGGCCTGGGGGTGGGCCGCCTTCGCCGCGTTCGTCGTGGCCATGCTGCTCCTCGACCTGCTGGTGCTGCACCGGCGGGCCCATGAGGTGGCGCTGCGGGAAGCGGCCATCTGGACCGCAGTGTGGGTGATGATCGGGCTGGGCTTCGGCGGCCTGCTCTGGCTGTGGCAGGGCGGCGGCACGGCCCAGGCCTACCTGGCCGGCTACCTGATCGAGAAAAGCCTGTCGCTGGACAACATCTTCGTCTTCGCCGTCATCTTCGCCGCGTTCGCGATCCCAGCCCGGTACCAGCACCGGGTGCTGATGCTCGGCATCGTTGGGGCGCTGGTCATGCGGGCCGGGTTCATCATGGCCGGGGTCCGGCTGCTGGAGTCGTTCCACCCGGTGATCTACTTCTTCGGCGCCGTCCTGCTGGTCGCCGCGCTCAAGATGCTGCGCAGCGAGCCTGAGCCGCAGCCCCAGCGCAACCTGGCCGTGCGGGCGCTGCGCCGGGTGCTGCCCGCCACCGAGCGGCTGCACGGCCAGCGGTTCCTGGTCCGCGACGGCGGACGGCTGCTGGCCACGCCGCTGCTGCTGGCCCTGCTCGTGATCGAGGCCACCGATGTGATCTTCGCGGTGGACTCGATCCCGGCCATCCTGGCCGTCACCACCGACCCGTTCGTGGTCTACACCTCGAACGTGCTCGCGCTGCTCGGCATGCGGGCGCTGTACTTCCTGGTGGCCGGGGCCACCGCCCAGTTCCGCTACCTGCGGCCCGGGCTGGCCGTAATCCTGGCCGCGGTCGCGGCCAAGCTGCTGCTGGCCGACGTCGTCGCCGTGCCGGCCTGGGCGTCCCCGGCGTTCATCGCCGCCGTGCTGGCGGTGGTGGCCGTAGCGTCCATCGGGCACGCCGTGGCCACCGAAACGACCATCATGCCGAACGCCAGTGCCCGCCCGATGACACCAGCCGGCCCCCGGCCGCCCGGGGCCAGGCCACCTCCACGACGGTGCACTGATCATGATGCGACAATTCGGCGATGACCGAGATGCCGCCACCGACGCTGTACCACCGGTGGCTGGGCTGGCACGCCACCGACATGCGGCGCGCGGTCGCCGTCCTGGCCGCCGGGCTGATCGCGGGACTCATCCTGGCGTGGTTTATGACCTGGACGCTAGCCCTGGTCAGTGGCTGGGACGCGGCCGCCCTCACGTTCCTGCTGGCCACCTGGCCAATCATCCTCCGGGCCGAGGGCGACTGCGCCGCGGCAATAGCCAGCCGCGAAGACGACACCAAGGACACGGCACGGTTGCTGCTCGTGTCGGCCAGCATCGCCAGCCTGCTCGGCGCGGGCTACGCGCTGCACCTGGCCGGGCAGCACAGCGGCCTGCAGCGGGTGCCACTGATCTGCCTGGCCGTGCTGACCGTCGTGCTGTCCTGGACGCTGGTCAACACCGTCTACACGTTGCGCTACGCCGACCAGCACCACAGTTCAGCACATGGGGGCATCGAGTTCGGCGGCCAGGATCAGCTGGGCATGCCCAGCTACCGTGACTTCGCCTATGTCGCGTTCACCGTCGGCATGACCTACCAGGTGTCGGACACGACCGTGCGTGATCCGCTGATCCGGCGCGGCGTGCTCCGTCACTCCGCCCTGTCCTACCTGTTCGGCGTCGTCATCGTGGCCGGGCTGGTCAACCTCACGGCCGGGCTGATCGGGTGATGGACCCGGAACCCGGGCCGCCTCAGGCCTGGTAGGCGCGGCCCGGTCAGCACGACCATGAGCACAGTTACCGGGAGGGGAAATTTCGTAGCGCTAGCAAATCACGCTGGCTAACTCAGGCCGCCAACCTAACGCATTCTTTAAATGTGGCACGACATCATTTCGTGACAATATCTTAAATTGGGCCCGCTGGGGACAGGTCGCTGGCCGTCTCTTGCAGCGGTAGCGGGGGCAGATCAGGCAGCAGGCCAAGCGCGTCGGCCACGGCGAGGGCACCGGCCCGGTTTCGCACCCCAAGCTTGCGGAAGAGGCGGGTCTGGGTGTTCTCGACGGTCTTGGGGGATATGCCGAGCGCCCGCGCAGTCTGCCGGATCGAACCTCGGATCTAAACTGCGAGTAAAAAAGGGAAAGAAGAAGTCAAGATGATACGGCGAGGTCGAGCCCGGTAAGCAACCAGTCAGGCATTCCTCCAGATGGGAGAAGGTCAAAGCCAGCCCCTCGCTCACCAGCAATATAGGCCTACCTGAGCTACTGCCGGATTGGATTAGGTACCGCCCGGGGGACGGAAACCCCTTAGGGGGACGCCGGGGAGGCTGCCACGACCGTGCAGATCGGCTACTCGCCCTGACGGGCATTACGGCGTGCCGGGCCGGGCCGCCGGGGCGCCCCGGCCTGGCTGCTGTCCGGACCGCTCAGAATCTGCGCGGCGGCGCTCGCCGCCACTGAGCGGCCGCCACTGGCCGCCCGAGAACCGCTCTTGTGAGCGCGAGCGCCATAGCTAATGGAAGATTGGCGCCACCTGACACGCCTTGCGCGGCGCGCAGGGCTTCTACTCCCCGGTTACTGAGCGTAATCTAGGGTCGGCCCTGGAACGCATCAGGCCCCCTCCCCGGATGAACCAGAGAGAGGGCCGTGAGCTGCGGAGGCTCGGGGATTTGAACCCCGGAAGGGCGATGAACCCTAACCGCATTAGCAGTGCGGCGCCATAGACCGGACTAGGCGAAGCCTCCCCGACCAAGCGGTCCGGATCAGCGTACCGGCCGGCCGCCCCCTGCGCCAAAGCGGTTCCGGGAATCTCAGCGCGCTCCACTCTCGACCGTGACCACCTTGTAGTCGCCGCGGGCGAACGCGTCCCGCATCCTGGTCTTCGCGAACTTGCCGACGCTGGTCTTGGGCACCTCGTCGATGAACGCCCAACGCTCCGGCAACTGCCAGCGCGGGACGCGTTCGGCCAGGAACGCGCGCAGTTCTTCGGGGGTCACGGTGGCGCCTTGCGCGACCACCACGGCGGCCATTGGCCGCTCGCCCCACTTCTCGTCGGGCACGGCGATGACGGCGGCCTCGCTGACCTCCGGGTGGGCCATCAGGATGTTCTCCAGCTCCATCGAGGAGATCCACTCCCCACCGGACTTGATCACATCCTTGGCCCGGTCGGTGAGCGTCACGTAGCCAAGCCGGTCGATGGTGCCCACGTCGCCGGTGCGCAGCCAGCCACGGTCGAACTTGGCCGGGTCGTCGTCCTTGTGGTACGACCCGGTGATCCATGGGCCGCGCACCTCGACCTCACCGACCGCGACGCCGTCGTTGGGCAGCACCGATCCGTCGTCGCCGACCAGCCGGCCTTCGACCGTGCAGAACAGCCTGCCCTGGGTGTCCCGGTACTTCCAGGCCTCGTCCCCCGTCACCCCACGCGGCACTGTAGCCACGCTGCCCAGTGGCGAGGTCTCGGTCATCCCCCAGGCCTGCAGGATGGTGACGCCGAGTTCCTTCTCGAACGCGGCCATCAGCGAGTGCGGCACGGCCGAGCCGCCGCAGGGCACCAGCCGGAGCGAGGAGATGTCGCCGCCGTTCGCCCGGATGTACTGCAGCAGGCCGGTCCAGATCGTCGGCACCGCGCCGGCGATAGTGGGCCGCTCCGCCTCGATGAGCTTGACCAGGTGCTCCGGCTGGAGGAACCGGCCCGGCATGATCAGCTCCGCGCCGGACAGCACCGACGCGTAGGCCAGCCCCCATGCGTTGGCGTGGAACATCGGCACCACCGGGAGCACCCGGTCCTGGTCCGACAGGGCGAACACGTTGCCCAGGCAGACCCCCATCGAGTGCAGGTAGGTGGACCGGTGGCTGTACACGACGCCCTTCGGCATGCCGGTGGTCCCGCTCGTATAGCACATGGCCGCGGCGGTCCGCTCATCAAGATCTGGCCAGCTGAACGTCTCTTCGGCGGAACTGAGCAGCTCTTCGTACAGGTGCACTTCGCGACCGGGGCCAACCAGCATGTCGGCCGCGCCGGTCTCCGGCCCGGCCGGCGAGCCGGTCAGCAGGACGTGCCGGACCGTCTTGAGGTGCGGCAGCACCTCGGCCAGCAGCGGGGCCAGCGTCGGCTCCGTGATGATCACGGAATCCTCGGCGTGATTGGCGATGTAGCCGATCTGGTCCGAGGCCAGGCGCAGGTTCAGCGTGTGCAGCACCGCGCCCATCGACGGAATGGCCAGGTACGCCTCCAGGTGCTCGGCGTTGTTCCAGAGCAGCGTGGCCACCCGCTGGTCCCCGGTCACACCGAGCTGGCGCAGGGCCCCGGCCAGCCGGGCCGCGCGGGCACCGGTCTGTGCGTAGGACTGGCGCGTCACGCCGTCCCCGGTATAGGTGACGACCTCGCTATCGCCGTACACCGTCGTGCCGTACCGCATCAGCGCGGTCACCGTCAGGGGCACGTCCATCATCGTGCTGAGCACGACCCACCTCCATGTGATGTCGCCCGGCGCGAACTGCACCAGTCCGGCTGCGCTTGAGTGGATCGTGTCACGTCAGCGGCCGGGACGTCACCCTCCGAGCAGGTCGGCGTCGATGCGCAGCTTGGCCACCGCCCGGGACACGGTGCTCTTCACCGTGCCCAGGCTCACCCCGAGCACCTCGGCGACCTCGGCCTCGCTCATGTCCTCGTAGTACCGGAGCACGACGGCGGCGCGCATCCGCTGCGGCAGCCGCTCGATGGCCCGGCGCAGCGCGTCCTGGATCTCGCTGTCCCCCGCGTGGTCCAGTACCGGCTGGTCCGGGATCTCGTCGGTGGGGTACTCCTCCACCCGCCGACGGCGCCACCAGGAGATATGCGTGTTCACCATGGCCCGGCGAACGTAGCCGTCCACCGCGCCGCGGTCTTCGATCCGTTCCCAGGCCTGAAACGTCTTGGCCAGCGCGACCTGGACTAGATCCTCGGCGTCGGCCCGGTTCCGGGTGAGCAGCAACGCCATCCGTAGCAACGACCCGCTCCGCGAGGTGACGTACTCGCGGAACGCGATATCACCGCCCGCAGCGGCATCATCCTGACCCTCAGTCCCGTCCTGACCCTGGCGGGGCACCGCCCCGTTCCCCCGCGCCCCGGTCACGACGTGATCGCCCCCGACGCTCACACCCCCACCGTACCCAGGGAAGACGCTCTCCCCACGGTTCCCAGCGCGGGCCGGCGAGGCGTCGTCCTCTGCGACTCTCTGCTCCCGTCTACCGCCAGCCCTAGAAACCGCGATACTCCGCGAGAGCGCCACCGGACGGGAGTTCTTTCACGCGTTTGGTACGCCTAAACCGGGCAAACGCCCAGGAACCGCATTACCATTCGCGTGAAGAGTCAAGATGATCATGGTGCCCGGTTGCCCGAGGTGGGATGGCAGTGTGCGGGACTGTCCCGATAACGGCACCTCTCTGCTCCCCGCATCTTGACAAGAGAGGTGCCGTTCGTGGGATAGACCCCAGTGTGCCGTCGGCGGCCGGTGTGCGTTAAGTGGCCAGTGTGGCGCAGGCCTGGCATGGGCGGGTGCGGTGGGGGGCGGGTGCGGGGTGCGGTTGCGGACGGGGCTGGCCCGGGGTGGGGGTGGTGTCGGCAGTGAAGGTGTGGCGCGAGGGCGGCGATGCAGCCGGTGCCGGGTCTGGCGGTTTCTTGGGGTTTCTAGGGACAGCGGTAGAGAGGCGTATGAACGGTTAGGCGGGCTGGCCGCGGAGGAAGCGGCCGAAATGCGGCACGGTGAACGCGATCAGGCCGCGTTCCGAGCTGTAGATCAGGCCCTTCTTGATCAGGCCGTCCCGGGCCGGGGACACGCTGGACGGCTTCCGGCCAAGCTGCTCGGCGACCTGGGCGGTCGGCACCGGGTCGTCACCGAGCAGCGCCATCGTGCGCATGTACTCGCGTTCGGCCTGAGTGGCTCGCTCGTACCGGCTGCCGAAGAAACCCACCGCCAGTTCGGCCTCGGCCTGCGGGCTGGCCACCGCGACATCCTGCGCGGTGACCGGGGTGGCCGCGGCGACATCCCAGGTCACCTTGCCGTAGGCCTGGACGAAGTAGGGATAGCCGTCGGCTGCCTCATACAGCGCGTCCAGTGCGTCCCGCTCGAAGTCGGCCCCTTCCCGCTGGGCGGGCGCGATCAGCGCTTGATCAGCTGCGGACCTGTCCAGCCGGTCGATCGACACGTAGCGGAACAGGCGTTCTGAATAGCTCTTACTCGCGGAGAGCACGGACGGCAAGTGCGGCAGGCCGGCCCCGACCACAATCAGTGGTCCGCCGTTCTGGGACAACTCGTGGGTGGCCGCGCACAGCGCGGACACGTCGTCCGCGGGCACATCCTGCATTTCGTCGATGAACAGGGCGATGCCGACGCTCAGGTCGGCGGCCACCGACGCGGCGTCGGTGAACAGCTCCATCAGGTCGATCTCCAGGTCGCCGGAGTCGGCCCGCCCGCGCACCGCGGGCACGTCGATCCCCAGGTGCGGGACGAACGTGCCCTTGGGTGCCTTCGGATCGCGGCCGGCGAACGCCTTGAGCACGCCGAGGAACTCGTCGATGCGGTCCGGGGCACGGTGCCGCGGGGCGAGTTCGCGGACCGCCATGTGCAGTGCGCCGGCCACCGGGCGGCGGACGGACTGCCCGGGCCGGGCCTCGATCTTGCCGGTGCCCCACAGCCGCTGCAGCGCCATCGAGCGGAACGAGTTGAGCAGCACCGTCTTGCCCACCCCGCGCAGCCCGGTGAGCACCATGCTGCGCTCCGGGCGGCCACGGGCGATCCGCTCCAGCACCACCTCGAACTGGCTCAGCTCGCGGTCCCGGCCGGCCAGTTCGGGCGGCCGCTGGCCCGCCCCCGGCGCATAGGGATTGCGTACAGGGTCCACGGCCTAGCAGCCTATGCGCGGGTCTAGCCGAAACCGTAGATTCACGTAGAAAGCGCTGCCGGCGTGTCGCCGGCAGCGCTTCCTCCTACCCCCGTTCCCGTGCGGCTCGGTGGGGTGGACCGGCGCACGCCCCGCCCCCCGGTAGGGGCGCACGCCGGCGGACTCAGAACTAACTCAGTGCAGCAGGCGCAGCGTGTTCACCGCGTCGTCCACGTAGTACACGCCGGTCCCGAACGGGGCCACGGCCAGGCCGAACAGTGCACCCGCGCCGGGCGGGCTGCCGGACTTGTCGAGGAACCGCGAGGCGACCTGCATACCGCCCGGCGTGGTCTCCACGATCCGGCCGTCCCCGCCGTTGACGGTCAGCACGTTCCCGTTCGGGGCCAGGGCGAGGCCCAGCGGAGTGTTCAGCTTGCCGCCGGATGTGACCACCATGCCGGTGCCGGCGCTGCTGTGCCGGAACACCGCGTTCGGGATCGCGTTGATCTTGCTGACCAGGCTGTTCGCCACGTACAGCGTGCCGTTACGGCTCAGCCCCACGCCGGTCGGGCCGATCACCAGCGCTGCGGGGTCGGTGCGCTGCGGGAAACCCGAGCCGATCTTGGTGATGTTCTTCACCACGGGCGGCTGGCTGCCGTACCGGGCCAGGGTCAGCCGGAGCACGGTGCCCCGGTGCACGACCTTCCCGTTGGCCGCGACGGTCCCGTTCAGCACGTTGGTTACGAACAGCTGGGACAGGTTGCCGAAGCTGACCGAGGTCATGTCCCACGGCCCGTTGATGCCGTTGCCGGAGATGGTCTCCCGCACGTGACCGGTGTTGTCCAGCACGAGCAGGCAGCCGGCCTTAGCCGTGGCGGACATCCCATTCGCGGTGGGCAGGCTGCCGACGACGACCCAGCCGCCGGGCAGCACGGTGAGCGCGGTGGTCAGGCCGATCCCGCCAGGGCACGGACCCGGCAGATGGTTCGGGTTGATCTTGGCGAACACGCTGAGCTGGCCGCCCGGGGTGATCTGGACGATGGTCCGGCCGGTACCCTGCAGGTTCTTCTTGTTGTTGAAGTTGCTGATGAGTACGTTGCCGCTCTGCAGGTCACCCTGGGTTTGCCGGATGACCACGGTGCCGTACGGGTTGACGTCGCCGTTGCCCGGCACCGTCGAGCCGATCGTCGTGAGATGGTGGAAGTGGCCGATAAACGAGGATCCGCTGGATCGCGCCTGCGCCCCTGCGGCAGGCGCCAGGACGAAGGCCGCCGTGGCGGCGGCCGCGACCCCCGCAGCCGAGGCCACGACGGCACGGTGAATGACTGACATGTCTCCCGCTCCCCTTCCCCTAGGGCCACGGCGGCCGTCGGTTGGCGCCGTGGTGCGGCGCGAGAGCAGGCTGAAATAGTGCAGCGAACGTCCCGCTCCGCGTGCCGCACCCTGTGTCACGGGTGACGCGCTCACCGGGTTCAGCGGAAGGCGGGTGATTTCTGCGGCCGGCCCGCTTATTTACTGGCGCCGGACGGGCCGTGACCGGACTGGTTCAGCCGGGCCAGGTAGTCGTTGTAGGCGGCGAGGTGCTCGTCGTCGTCGATCGTGCCGTGCGCGCTGGCGGCTGCGGGGCTGGTGGCGGGAGTGGTCACCTGGCCGGTTGCGGGAGTGGTCACCTGGCCGGTTGCGGGGGTGGCGACCCGGCCGGTGGCGTGCTCGAAACTGTTCGACCGGACCTTTTCCAGCCAGCCCAGGCTGCTGTCGCCGCCCCGGTCTGACCGGGCCCATATCAGGAACACCAGCATCATGAACCCGAACATGAGCGCGTCGCCGGCTACCCACATGATCGCCCCGGCCCAGTGGATGTCCTGCAGCGGGTTCGGCGAGCCGGGCGGCGCCGGGCCGTCGGTGGCGCGCAGCGGGGTGCCCTGCATGCTGAGGATCAGCCCGGTGAACGTGTCCACCGGCATCGCCACGGCCAGCATCAGGAACCGGATCGGGTAGGACAGCCGCCACTGGATCGGCTCACTGCCCACGATCGGCAGGAAGAACAGGTAGCCGACCACCAGGTAGACGGCATGCTCGGCATCGTGCAGCACCGGGTGCGTGATGGTGGTTGTGATCAGGCCGGTCAGGTGGGTGGATACGATAACCGCGGCGTATGCGGCCAGGGTGAACGGCGGCCAGGTGAGGAAGGAGACCGCCTGGGACCGGATGACCCGCTTGGTCCAGGTGTGCAGCGGGTTCCGGCTGGCGTGCAGCAGCAGGGTGACCGGCTGGCCGGCCACCAGCAGCGGCGGCGCGACCATGATCAGCATGAGGTGCTGCACCATGTGGTCCCAGAACAGCACGTCGTCGTAGGCGCCGATGCCGCTCTCGGTGGCCAGCACGATCACGGCCAGCCCGGCGAGGAAGAAGGCCGTCCGCCACCACCGCCACGGCCGGGCCGGGTGCCGCTGGCCGACCCGCCACACACCCCACAGGTACAGCGCGGCCAGGACGGCGGCGAGCGCGGTCACGACAGGCGCGAACTGCCACTGCTGCAGCACGGCCTGCCAGCCAAAGGGCGGCAGCATGGGACCTCCTCCTACAGATGAGCCTACTCACTACCGCGTGTAGCAGAAGTCCCGGCCGGTGCGTTGTTTCCGTGGCCCGGCACTATGGTTGTCCGCGGGAGGGTTCGCCTAGTGGCCGATGGCGGCGGTCTTGAAAACCGCTAGGGCGCGTGAGTGTCCTCGTGGGTTCGAATCCCACACCCTCCGCAACACCCTCCGCATAGCCAGCCAAAACGCCTGCGGCCCCGGTCGGCAGCGCCAGTCCGGGACTGCGCGCAGGCCTAGTGCACCGGGTGGCATGACCAGTACGAGCGGCTCAGGGATCACGTCGGTCCCGGGCCGCTCATGGAGCCCTCCCGCCAGGCTAACCAAGACCTACCCCGGGGCACGCAGGTAATCCCCGGGCCGGCGCCCATGCGTCTGTACCACAGGATGCCTGTACACCCGGCAAGTGGGGACGCGCCGGGGTACATCGAGAGGCACTATCAGGGAGGGGAACCAAGTGAGTCATAAGCCGACACATGCCCGAGTGGCAGAGAAGGCCGTCAGGGCCACGAAGTCACTGTCACCACACGGGTGGATCATCTCGGCGGCCACCGCTGCAGCCGCCGTGGGCAGCGGCCTGGCGCTCGCGGCGACCATGGCCGGGGCGTCCGTCTCGCCGACGACCGTTTACACCACCAACGGTGAGTCCGGGTACTACGCGTTCGGCGCGGGCAATGCGTTCACTCGCGTCCATGCCCAGATCTATATCCGCAAGTACGCGGCCAACCTGGGCACCGGAGACGCGATGGGCATCCAGCTGTGCAACAACAACAATGGTGATGCCGTCCAGATCGGCCTCGTCCCCAACGGTGATGGCACCTTCGCCGTGAAGTACCAAGCGGGAGTGCTCCCCCCACCCACCAGTGGTGCGGACCCGTGTGTCGGTGACGGCCTCCTGTCGCCATCCAGCGCGAGCACCATCGCTGCGCTCAGCAGCCTGCCGGTGGGCCAGAACATCGCCATGAACATCAAGCTGCTCGGCTACGGCGAGGCGGTTGTGGCCGCGCAGGATCTGACCACCGACACGAACTACTGGTCCCAGGTCATCTCCGTTCCCACCAACTGGTTCCAGGAGGCGGGCATCGGCCTGCAGGACGGCTTCAACCCGCAGCTCGCGGGGCCGGCCACCAACGAGCTGGCCGCCATGCGCAACTCTTACGTGGTGGACAACGACGGGAACACCGGCAACCTCGGCAACAACTCGAACTGGACGGCGGTTCAGGTGGACTCGTCCGGTACTGGCAGCCCGCCGGCGCTGATCACGCCGGACAGCTCACTGTCGGGCAGCGTCTTCAAGATCTGGGCGGCCACGCCGGTCAGCTAACCCGCGCCAGTAAGAACCGGTCCGGGGCCCTGCTTAGGCGTCCCGGGCCGGTTCCATGTGTACGTCGTAGGGCGCGTATTGATCGCCAGGGATTCCCGGGCCGGGTCAACCCGGCGCACACCATCCCCTGGGAGTTCTTCCCCGAGACCGCCCGGAGGGTCGGTACGTTTCCCTCCGCTGAGCAGGTGTGCCAGGCATTCGCCACCGCAGGATTCCGCCGCTCCGACACCATCATGCGCGGTCTCACCGACGAGGAGTTCCGGCGTGGCAGGGAACAGCTCCACCGCGCCGTGCAGCATGCCGGGCCCGCAGCCCGCACGGAGCCCAGGACTTCTTGGCTTGACCTGCTGGTCCTGCGCTGACCAGCGGCGACCGTGACTCCTGGCCCAACACCCTCCGCTCACAGACGGCCCCTGCGCTCTTGGAGTTAGCGTCTGCCCGCCATTCTTGTGGCCCATCTAATTCAGCGACTCGCCGCATTCGCCTGATTACCAGGCCAGATTTGACTAGACACGCCGGGCCCGATGCAGGACAGAAAGATTGGAAGCTCCGATAATCTCATATCGGACGAGGCAGCACTAACTCCCCTGGACGGCACCGCTTGAAGACTATGGATGTGATGAGCGCGGAAAAGCTGCGGGGCGGTTTCTACTCGCCGCCGACGCTGGTCCGCGCCTGCCTCGACCGTATTGCAGCTCTCAGCAGCGGTAACTCCGAACCGCTGCGGATTTTCGAGCCGAGCGCGGGAGATGGAGCTTTCATCCTGGGTCTGCGTGACCACTCATTGGCGGGTCGGGTAAAGGACGTAACCGCCGTCGAGATAAACGCCGGGGAGGCTGCTAAAAGCCGGCAGGCGCTGGCCGCCACCCCGTTCGGCGGCACGGTGATAACCGGCAGCGTGCTGAACGGCGCATGCCCGTCGCCCGGCCGCTATGACGTCGCGGTCGGCAACCCGCCGTTCGTCCGGTTCCAGTTGGTCACCGAGGAGGACCGGGCCGGCGCGCTCGACGTGGCCCACCGCAGCGGCCTCACGCTGACCGGGGTGTCGAACCTCTGGATTCCAGTCGTGCTGGCCGCAATGACCGCGCTCCGGCCGGGAGGCGCGTTCGCGTTCATCGTGCCCGCCGAGTGCTTCACCGGGATCTCGGCGCGCAGCGTGCGGACCTGGCTGATTCAGAACGTGGACGCGCTCCAGGCCGATCTGTTCCCGCCCGGTTCCTTCCCCAGCGTGCTGCAGGAAGTGGTGGTGCTCAGCGGGCGGCTGGACCGGTCGCCCGGGAACCGGACGGCAGCGCCGCTCACCGTGGTGGAACACCTGCCCGGGAACCCGCTGTCCTGGACACACAAGGTGCGGGAAACCGCACCGACCTGGACCCGGTACCTGCTGACCCCGGCCCAGCTGAGCGCGCTGCACCAGCTGACCGATCTGCCCGAATTCCACCCCCTGTCCGAGGTGGCCCGGCTGACTGTCTCCACGGTGACCGGCGCCAACGAGTACTTCTCGGTCGATGACGGCACCCTCAGCCAGTACCGCCTGGATACCTGGGCACTGCCGCTGCTGCCCAGGATCCGGCATGCCACCGGACTGTGCTTCAGCCAGCGGGACCACAGCGAGCTGGCCAAGTTGGACTGCTCGCGATGGCTACTGAGCTTCGGGCTTGGCTCGCCAGATCCAGAACAAATTCCTGCTGCGGCCAGCTACCTGCGCTACGGCGAGGAACTCGAGCTGCACCGGCGGTACAAGTGCCGAATCCGCGACCCGTGGTATCGCGTACCCGTCGTCCAGCCCGGCAGCCTGATGCTGTCGAAACGCTCGCACAAGTACCCGCGCCTGATGCTGAATTCGGCCCGGGTCATCACGACCGACACGATTTACCAGGGTCGGATGACCACAGAGTTCGAAGGCCGGGAAGCGGACCTGGTGGCCGGCTTTCATAACACGGCGACCCTGCTGACCGCCGAGATAGAGGGTCGCAGCTTCGGCGGCGGGGTCCTGGAACTGGTGCCGACGGAGATTGGCCGGGTCGCCATCCCCATGCTGCCCGGGTTTGGCGAGTCCTTGGAACAGCTGGACGAACTGGCCAGGAGCGCCGGGCCGGACGCCGATGAACTGGTGCGGCGGACCGACGACCTGCTGGTCGCCGCCATCCCTAAGCTGACCCCCGATCTGCTCGGGGGGTTGCGCGACGCCCGGGCCGCGCTACAGCAACGCCGGATGGACCGGATGGTGGCGCCGCAGCCCCCCGGCGGGTTCCTTTACTGATACTGAGCACCGCGCCACCTAGGGTGAGGGAAACGGCGCCGCCAGGCCGACGCGGACCGCGGCTGACACTATCGGGGGTTCCCCGGGTGAACTTGAGTCACCTGATCTCCACCTATGGCTACTGGCTGCTGTTCCTGCTGGTGGCGGCCGAGAGCCTGGGTGTGCCGCTGCCCGGTGAGACGGCACTGATCATCGCGGGCACGTACGCCGGGCACACGCACCGGATGAACCCGTGGGCGATCTTCGCGGTGGCCGCGGCGGCGGCGATCATCGGTGACAACATCGGCTACTGGATCGGTGACCAGGGCGGCTACCGGCTGGCCCGGCGGTACGGGTCCAAGGTACGGCTCGACGAGCGGAAGCTGAAGACGGCCCGCTACCTGTTCGACCGGCACGGCGTCCTAGTGGTGTTCTTCGGCCGGTTCGTGTCGGTGCTGCGCGCGTACGCCGCGTTCCTGGCCGGGGTGAGCAAGATGCGCTGGCGGATATTTCTGCCCGCCAACGCGGCGGGCGGCATCGTCTGGGCCGGGATCTACACGCTCGCCTCGTACCTGGCCGGTGACGCCTTGCAGAAGGTGGACGCGACGATCAACTGGATTCTGGCCGGCGCGGCGGTCATCGCGTTTGTCGTGGTGGTGCTGGTGATCCGCCGCCAGTTCGACCGGCTGGCCGAGCGGGCCGAGGCCGCCTACCCGGGGCCGCTGGACGAGCCGGCCTGGCCCGGGCCGCATCACCATCATGGCGACGTGCCCGGCCCGGCCGGCCGGCGGCAGGATCCGGCGAGGCGGGATTAGCTCAGCCGCCGAACCTTACCTCGATGGTCCGCTCGTCGGTGCCGCGCACCACGCCGAGCTGAATCGAGCCGCCCGCCGCGGCCGCCTGCAGCGCGTCGAACAGGTCGTCCGGGTCGCGCACCGGCCGGCCCGCGGCCGCCACGATCAGGTCGCCCTGGGCCAGGCCGGCCTGGGCGGCCGGGCTGTCGTCTTCCACGCCGCGGATGAGCACACCCTCGGTCTCCGGCAGGCCGACCGAGCGGCGCAGCCGCCTGGCCACGTGACCGGGCGCCAGCGCCACGCCCAGCCGGGGAGGCGCCGCCGACTCACCGCGAGCCAGCGTGTCGACCCGGCCGCGGAGCGCGTCGTCGGCCGGGATGGCCAGGTAGAAGCCCTCGCCAAGGCGGTGGGTGTTGATGCCGAGCAGCTGGCCACCCGCGGTCAGCACCGGGCCGCCCGACGAGCCGGGCAGCAGCGGCGCGGTGTGCTCCAGGCTGCCGGTGATGCGCCGGCCGCGAGGCCCGCGGAACGTGCGCTCGATGCCCGAGACGAACCCGAACGTCACCCGCAGCCCGCGGCCGCCCGGGTTGGACAGGGCGAACACCGGCTGGCCGAGTTCGGCCCCGGCCCCGTCGGCCCAGGGCAGCGCGGCCGCGCCGGCCGTGTCGGCGTCGATGACGGCCAGGTCGCCGTCGATGTCGTGCCCGGCCACGCTGCCCTCGGTGGTGCGACCATCGGCGAACGTGACCGTGGCCTGGTCGCCGCGCACATTGTGCGCGTTGGTCAGCACCCGGCCGTCGCCGAGCACGATGCCCGAGCCGACGCCCCAGCGCTGGCCGATGCCCACCACCGACGGGCCGGCCCCGTCGGCGAGCTGCCTGATGCTTGTCTGTACCTCGTCCAGGAGTGACATGGCCGCCTCCAGCAGGTCCCGGTAAGCTCCACTAACTAGTAACTTGCAACTTACTATCAACCTGCTGAGAGTCAACCGGATACGATTCCGCTCATGGCCGAACCCGAACCCGGGACCCAACCCGAACCCGGGACCCAACCCGAACCCGGGACCCAACCCGAGCCCGGGACTGCACCCGCACCCGGGACTGCACCCGAACCCGGGACCGGACCCAACCGCGGACTGGACGACCGTTCCTCACCGCTGGCCGAAGCACTGGCCCGGGTGGGCGACCGGTGGACGCTGCTCGTCGTGGAGGCACTGCTGCCGGGCCCGCGCCGGTTCAACGACCTGCTCGGCCTGATCACCGGTATCGCGGCCAACATCCTGTCCGAGCGGCTGAAGCGGCTGGAACGCGCGACACTGCTGGTGGCGCGGCCATACTCGGAGCGGCCGCCCCGGGTCGCCTACGAGCTGACCGCGGAGGGCAAGGAACTGGCCGGGGCGCTCCGGCTGCTGGCGCACTGGGGGGCGCAGCACGCCGACCCGGCCGGCGCGCCGCGGCACCACAGCTGCGGCACCCCGGTCGAGGTCCGCTGGTACTGCCCGACCTGCGACCAGCTGGTTGACCACGAGCCCCAGCACACCGAACTGCACTACGTCTGAGTGTCCAGGCGCCGGGCCAGGCGGTTAGTGCTGGGCCAGCGCGGCCACCAGCACCAGGGTGAAGGTGGCCAGCGCGAACACCCCGTGCAAGATAACGACGGACACCGGGAAGTGGCGTTCTGGCGGAATGGCTACTCGGTGGCGGACAGGGGCACCGGTGCCGCCGATACTGGCGCCGACCGGTACCGGGACTGCCGCGTGCGCGTGGCGCGAGCGGGCCCCGTATGCGCGGTACACCTTGATCCAGCGGGCCGCCATGATCAGGCCGAGGACCGCGACCACACTGAGGATCGCGGCGACCAGCCAGCCCAGGTCATGCAGGCCAGTCATGAGATAGACGGTCCACAACACCATGCCGGTGATCGCGAGCAGCGCGTGGGTGCTGATCACCGGCACCGGCAGCCGGGTGGCCGCGACCGACTGGAACTCGCGGTCGTACTCGATCAGCCAGATGGTCAGCAGATAGAGACCAGCGGCGGCAGTCACGAGCCAGGTAACCATGGCGGCTATAGGCATCGGCAGTCCCATCGTTGGCAGTGCCCGAGGACCCGTCACCGTGGATCACGGACCCGGCCCGCCCGCCAGTTCAACGGAAACAGGATTAAAACCCTGAGTAAACCCGGAGTGCAGGTCAGGTATGAGGCCGACCTCTTTGGGTCGGCTGGAAAACGGATCATTGGCCGGCCGAAAGGTGGCCCTGCCAATCACCCGCAGCTCAGTCCGGGCCCGGACGGGTTCCCGCTGTCCACGTTCTGCCCGGGCTCCAGCACCCGGTCGCCGCGCCGGCGCCGGCCGCCGGTCACCGGCTTCTCTTACCCAGCAGACACTCGCGACGTTAGCCGCCAAGCCGGACAAAGAGTGCGAAGACCTTAGTTTGGGTCGCGAAACGGAAGCTGGTACTCCGTAGTGCTATCTGGCGCGTCTACTCAAGCAGTGCTCACAGATTGTGTCTTTATAGAGACGGTGAGTGATCGCTGGGGGAGAGATGCCCATGACAGGCGGTGCGGCTGTCTAGATATGTACCGGGTGAGACCAAAAGGCCTATTGCCGTGAGGTTCCAGACTGCCCATAACCGTTTGGTTATTAAGGTGAAAGGACGATTAGACCGGCGCAGCCGGATCAATCGTCCCGCGGCCCGCATCAGGGAAGCGTCCGCGGTGTTTGGGGGGAAGGCGGGGTAGTGAATTTCGGGTTGCAGCGCATTTCACATCCAGTACACACCGCTCAGTGTGCGTCACGCATCTTGTGCCGATCTGGCGTTCATCCCGAAGGCCGCCCCGCTACGAGGCCAGAGTACTAAGCGGAGGCGAGCGGTGCTAACTTCGCTCGAGATCGTTGCGTTGATGCGTGAGGCGGTACCTCCCGGCCAGCAGGGGCTGGATGAGCAATCGCTGCAGCGACTGGGTCAGCTGACCCAGCAACTGATGGCGGCTCGGAGTGAGGCCCAGCAGGAATACGCGCGGTTCCTGGGTATCAGCGAGCGCGCGATCCCGCTGCCCGAAGATGACCTGGCCAGCTGGCTAGACGGGAAGAACGTGCTCGTGGTGGGCGGGACCGGCTGTATCGGCTCCAAGCTGATGGGCCAGGTGGCCAGCCGATGTCCACGCCGGCTGGTGAGCGTGGGCCGGGGCATCACCGACCAGTGCCCGGGCCTGCCCGGGGCCGAGTACCTGCAGGCCGATATCCGCGACCGGTTCGCGCTCAAGTCGGTGTTCGACGAGGTGAGGCCGGACGTGGTGTTCCATGTGGCCGCGCAGCGCGACCCGGGCCTGGCCGAGTACGAAGTGCACCGGACGATCACCACGAACGTCTTCGGCACCCGGAACGTGCTCGGGGTGTCCGCCGAGTTCGGCGTGCCCCAGGTGGTGTGTGCGTCCACGGGCAAGGCGCTGCGACCCTACTCCCCGGACGTGTACACCGCGTCCAAGCGCATCGCCGAATGGGTCATCGCGGACGCCGCGGCGGCCAGCACCTCGACCGTCTGCTCCGCCGCCCGGTTCACCCACGTGGTGGACAACTCGATCATCCACAACCGGCTGGTTGACTGGAGCTGCGGCGGCGGGGTGATCCGGCTGCGTCATCCTCAACCGGGTCGCCACCGAGGAGATGCACCACGCCGCGCTACTACTCGGCTATGACATCGCGCTCGGGCATGGCCGCGAGGGCATCTTCCGCCACCTGCCGGAGTTCACCGTCGGCACCGAGCTGGGCGAGACGGTCCGGTACGGCAATCCGGAAGAGCGCGAGGGCGCCATCGAGGCTCATTATGGAGCTCTGTCTGTTCAGCTGACGTACGTGTCCGGCCTGAGCGGGACACCCCCGCGGATCACGGTTGTCCGCAGCCGGGATACTTCCGCACACCGGGTCAGGAGATAAGGCTGACCGGGCAGCGGATGCCAGGTGCGCGCGCCAAGCGGGCGTCAGATGTCAGGAGACCACACCGGTACTGCTCTGCGGCGGCGATGTAGGCGGCGTCGTAGGTCGTCATATTGCTGCGAAGTTCCCAGATCCGCGAGGCGAGCAGCCGGGTGGGAACCACGATCGGTTCCAGTTCGGCCGCGGCGGTGGCCGCACCCGCCGCTTGATCCGCCCGTATCTTCCCGCCAAGGAGGTTCCCCCGGATCACGGACAGGACTTCGACCAGCCACGGCTCCGGGACGAGCCACTGGGTATCGGCGTGGAGCGCGGCACGGCAACGATCTCCAGCGCTGCCATCATCCAGCAGCGCGAACGCTGTCACGGACGCATCGATGACGATCATTCGTCGGGGTCAGCCCGGGCACCGAGCTCCGAATCCCGCTCGGCCCGGCCCGCGCGCAGAGCGCCGCTGATATCCGCCGCGCTGAGCCGTGATCCGTACCTGCCCTTCCCGAAGCGGTCGAGCACGGTCAGATTGTCCTGGCGCCGGGCCTCGTCACTGAGGACATCGAACAGGTACGCCTGAAGTGACTGACCGCGCTGGCGGGCCAACTCGGTCAGCCGGTCGCGCAGGTCTTCTGGTACATCCCGGATCTGCAAGGCAACCATGCATGCAATTATACATGCACGAGGATACGCCGGGCGGCGTTGGTAGTCGGCTACGGTGCAGCGGACCGCCGCACCGGCATCGCTGTTCATGGCGCGTCCTGCCCACCGGCAACCCACGGCGAGACGCCTGGTGCCATCAGCCGATTGCCCTCCGCGCGCGAGCTGACCGGAATAACCCGGCCAGTAGGCCGCGGCGCAGCCGGCCGAACCAGCCTTCGCGCAATTCCCAGCGCATGTCCGCGGTGTCCAGCACGGCGAAGTTGCGTAGCCGGTTGTCCCGGTCCAGGCCGGTCACCTGGACCGGCCCGTAGCCGAAGTCGCAGGACCGCTGATAGGCGCGGTGCAGGTGGCCATGCATGATCCGGGACGGCTGGGTGGCATCGGCGATGCGCTGCAACCGCCGCCGGTGCGCGTCGTTGCGGGCCAGGTCGGCGGGCTCCCACCCGGGCGGCGGCCGGCCGAACGTGTGCGCGACGCCCGCCGGGCAGTCGTGGCTGACCAGCACGTCCGCGCGGCCGTCGGCGATGATCGCGGCCTCCTGCGCGTCGGTGATCTCCTCGTCCGGCCACCAGTCCACTCCCTCGGTGCGCTGCGCCCGGTCCAGGCTGACTCCGCCGCCACAGCCGAGCCAGCGCAGCCCATGCCAGCTCCACCGGTAGCCGCGGGGCAGGTGGAACAGCCGGGGCCGGACCACCACCCGGCCATCCGGGGTGCGGTCGCCGCGGGCCAGCCGGGCCAGTTGCGGAAAGTCCTCGTGGTTGCCGTCGATGAACCACAGTTCCGCGTCCATCTCGGCCAGCAACGCGGCGATCCGGTCCAGATAGTGCTGGCCGGCCCGGTCCGGCCACACCCCGAAGTCGCCCAGTTGCAGGATCAGCCGCCGCGGCTCCTGGGCCAGCGTGCCGGGGACCCGGCGGAGCACGCTGACCGCCCAGTCCTCGTTGCCGTGCCAGTCCCCGGCGACCAGAATCCGCCGCGGCTCCGGCGTCCCGGATTCAGCCGTCATGCCCAGAGTTGTACCGCTCTACCGGCGGACACGCCCAGGTGATCGGCCAACACCTCCGTTATGCTCGCGCCAGTGACCGGGTTCCTCGCCCTCCTCCTCACCGCCGTGGCGCTGCCGCCGCTGCTGGCCCGGCTGACTGGCGGGCACGCCCCGCGCCCCGGCCCGCAACTCGCCGCGCTGGCCCCGGTGGCCACGCTGCCCGCCCTGGCCGCGGTCGCGCTGGCCGCAGTGAAGGGGGTAGGGGAGGGGGGTGGGGCCTGGTGGCTGGCCGTGCTGCTCGCCATCCCCGCCTCGATCCTGCTGGCCTGGCAACTACCCCCTTTCCTTTCGAACGCCAGTGCCCGCCCAGCTGGCCCGCGCCGGTCCCCGGTGTCGCCGCCGGACACCGTCACGGTGCGCGTGCTGACGCTGAACTCCCGGGGTGGCTCGGCCGACCCGGGCGCGCTGCTGGCGGCGCTGCGTCAGCACGCCGTGGACGTGCTGGCCATCCAGGAACTGACCTGGGACCTGGTGCACCGGCTGGATGAGGCCGGGCTGGGCGGCCTGCTGCCGCACATTCACCTCGACCCGCGGCCCGACTCACCGGGCGTCGGGCTGTGGGCCCGCTGGCCGCTGACGCCGCTCCCACCCGTGCCCGGCCTGGTGGCCGCCGCGCCGCGGGCCCGGGCAGAACCAGCCCCCGGACGGCCGGTCGTGCTCACCTCGGTCCACCCGCTCACCCCGATGCGCGACCGCGGCTACCCCTGGCAACGCGACCTGGGCCGGCTGCTGCCGCTGGCCGAGAGCAGCGAGCCGCAGGTGGTGATGGGCGACTTCAACGCCAGCCGGGATCACCAGCTGTTCCGCGAGCTGCTCGCGGCCGGGTTCGTGGACTGCGCGGACGCCGCGCGGCACCGGACCTGGCCTGGGTTCACCTGGCCGGTGTCCTGGCACCTGTCCTCCGACCCGGGCAGTCAGCATTTCCCGGACCGCCGGGCATTCGCCATCATGCGGCTCGACCACGTCCTGGTCACCCGGGTCGGTGCCGTGGTGCACGCGGCCCGCCCGGTCCGGGTCCCCGGCACCGACCACCACGCGGTGCTGGCCGTGGTCGAGTTCGGCTAGCGGTCGGCTTTCCCTGCCCGAGATAGTCGGTGCACGGTGTTACCGTCAACCATGGCCTATCCACTGACAGCGGCTCAGACACACCTGGGTGAGCTCGTCGCCGAGGCCCGGCAGAGCCACCATCCCGTCACCATCAGCGAGGATGGCAAGCCTGTTGCCGCACTGATCGGCATCGACGATCTTGCTGATCTTGAGGATCGCGCGGCGCTGGCGGCACACCTGGCGGACAAGGCCGCGGGGCGCGGTGGGGTAAGCCTCGATGGACTGGATGCCGCGCTCGACCGGATCGACGCAGAAACTGCGTCATGAGCCTGGCCGTCGTCTTCCGGGAGACGGCGCTTCGTAACCTGGCCCGCATTCGCAGCGAAGATCAAGACCTGTTCGTGCAGGCGCGTAGGACCATCGCCTGATTGGCCGATCATCCGCATCCGGACACCGCGTTCCCGTGGGGCGGCACGGGCATCTACCGCTTGCACTCAGGCGGCATCCGGGTGCTGTATGAAGTCGATGATGAGGAGGTCGGGACGGTGTAAATCATCAACATCGGGATCGTGCCCTAGACCGTCAGGCAGAACGCCGTCGGCACCGACTACCACGCGCTGGCGGCGATGGAGTTCGGCTAGCGCGGTAACGCTACGAACAGGATCAGCGCGATGGCGACCAGGACGGCCAGGAAAGCCGCAGCGATCAGCAGCACGCCGCGGACGCCGCGGGACTTGCTGGCCGGCGGCTTGGACCGGGCCCGTGACCGCCCGGCGGGCCGGGCCGGTGACCGCCCGGCGGCCCGGCCCGGTGACCGCCCGGCGGCCCGGGCCGGGCCGTGCACCGCCGGGTACAGCTCGGCCGGGTCCGGCGCGGGCGGGAACGGCGCCGCCGGGTACTCCGCCACGGCCCGGCGCCCGTTCGCGGCCGCATACCGCTCCCGGCCGGGTGCCCATCGCTGGGCGGGGTGCTGGCCGCAGCATGACCCGGCCCGGCCGGGTGGGCCCGGTCCGGCAGCCTTCGCGTGCCGGACGGCTCGGCCGCCTGGGCCGGCCCGGCTGGATTGGCTCGTGCCGGCCCGGCTGACCGGTCCGCTGGTATGGCCCGGGCGGCTCGGCTGGCTCATATCTGGGCCGGGCAGGGGGCCCGGACGGGTCCGCGATCCGCGGCCAGTTGCCGGCCGGGGCAGCCGGAGCTGGCTGCTGCCAGGCGGCCTGGGCGCTGGACATGAAGACCTGGGTCGGGAAGTCGGCCGGGTACCGGTCCGCGTCGGCCCGGCGCGAGTCAGCCGGGCCGCTTGGCGCGCCCATCGGCCGGACCGGCTCGTCCTGGAGGTCCTGCTTCCCGGAATGCCAGGGTGCTGATGAGTGCTCGGCGGCCGGCGGCCGGCCGGACCGCTCCCGGGCAACCTGCTCCCGGGCCGGCTGGTCGCCGCCGCCCGACGGCCGGGCCTGCCGCTCCCGGGCAACCTGCCCGGGGGCTGGCTGGTCCCAGGCTGACCGCTCCGGGGGTGGCCGCCGGGCCGCGGCGGGCGGTTCCCCGGCCGGCGGCGGCCGGTCCACGGCGAAGTTGCCGTTGGAGTTCCACCAGCCGAACGCGTCGCCCGGCACTGGCTGGCCGTTCCCAGCCCGGGACGGGGCCGGTTCCGGCGGCGGGGCCGGTTCCGGGTCCGGGTCTGGCGGGAACGGGTCGCGCAGCGGGTCCGGCCGCGGCGCGGCGAACCGCTCGCTGGCCGAACTGATTCCCGCCGCTAGGTAGGGCGCGGGCCGGAGCGGGTGTTCCGAGCGCGGCAGATACGGGTCCGGCGGCTCGGGTTTGGCCCGCCGCGGCCGGTACTGGCCAGGCTGAGCTGGATATGAATCAGTGGCTCGTGTCCAGATACCGGATTCCGGCTGACCTCTTTCATCACTCACGTCGCGGCTCCCTCCCTGACAAGGGACGCAGCGCCCGGCTCTGAGGTTTACGGGCAGACCGACCGCAGCGAGCAAATATTGAGTTCGGCGGCCCAACGCAATGTGCCGATAATCGGCCATGCTCCTGACCATCACGAGCACCGAGGTGCCCGCGACCGACCTGGAATTCCTGCTGCACAAGCATCCCAGCCGGGTGTAGTCGTTCCCGGTGTCGGCCGGCCAGGCGCACGTGTTCTATCCGGAGGCGACGGACGAACGGTGCACGGCCGCGCTGCTGCTCGAGGTGGACCCGGCCGACCTGATCCGCAAGCACCGGGGTGGCCGGCATGGCGAGGGGCCGGACGGCTTCTCTCTGGCTGAGTACGTCAACGACCGCCCGTATGCGGCGTCCTCGATGCTGGCAGTGGCGTTGGGCAAAGTGTTCCGGACCGCGCTCAACGGGCGCTGCGAGGCACGGCCGGAACTGGCCGCCCGCGCGCTGCCGCTGGAGATCGGGCTGCCCGCGCT
>CAWICV010000002.1:0-459550 GCA_963834705.1 uncultured Actinomycetes bacterium | reverse complement strand
TTGGCACGCCGGGACAGCAGCGCTTCTGGTTCATGTGGGATGACCTCATTCAGGGCGCGATCGGCGCGGTGGTGCTGGTGGACACCCGCCGCCTGGCCGACTCGTTCCCGGCGGTGGACTACTTCGAGACGTCCGGCCTGCCGTTCCTGGTCGGCATCAACGGGTTCCACGGCGAGTTCCCGCACGCCCCAGCCGACGTCGCCGAGGCTTTGTCGGTCCCGCCGGACGTACCGGTCATCCAGTGCGACGCGCGGCAGCGGCAATCGGTCAAGAAGTCGCTGATGACCCTGGTCCAGCACGCCATGGCCGCTCGCCTGGGCTAGTGCCGCTGCGTCGCGTCATGATGCCGCCGGTCATGATGGAGCCGCGTCATGATGGGCACATGGCACTGCGCACCGCGTTCACCGAGCTGTTCGCCATCCAGCACCCGATCGCGCTGGCCCCGCTGGGCGAGACGGCCGGCGGCGAACTGGCCGCGGCGGTCAGCAACGCCGGCGGGCTCGGGCTGCTCGGCGGCGGCCCCGGCCGCCGGGCCTGGCTGGACCGCGAGCTGCCGATCCTGGCCGAACGGGCCAGCCAGCCGTGGGGAATCGGGTTCCAGAGCTGGGCCGTCAACCTGGGCACGGTCGAGCATGCCCTGGCGCACCAGCCCCGGGCGATGATGCTGTCCTTCGGCGACCCGGCCCCGTTCGTGCCGGCCATCCGCCGGGCCGGGGTGCCGCTGATCCTCCAGGTCACCGATCTGGCCGAGGCCAGGCAGGCGGTACAGCTGGGGGCGGACGTGATCGTGGCCCAGGGCACCGAGGCGGGCGGGCACGGCGCCCGCCGCGGCCGGTCCACGCTGCCGTTCGTGCCGGTCGTGGTCAACCTGGCTGGCCCCACGCCGGTGCTGGCGGCGGGCGGCATCGCGGACGGCCGGGGGGTGGCGGCAGCGCTGGCGCTCGGCGCCGCCGGGGCACTGATCGGCACCCGGTTCCAGGCCACGGCCGAGTCGCTGGCCGATCCGGCGATCAAGAAGGCGATCGTGGCCGGCCGGGGCGAGGACACCGAGCGGAGCACCGTGCTGGACATCGCCCGCGGCTCCCGGTGGCCGGCCAGCTACCCTGGCCGCACCCTCGGCCACCCGTTCCTCGACCAGTGGCGCGGCCGGGAAGCCGAACTGGCCGCCGACCCCGGTGCCCGGCAGGCCTACCGCGACGGCGTGGCCCGCGGCGAGCTGCCCCCGCTGCCGGTCTGGGCCGGCGAATGCGCCGACCTCATCACCGACCTGCCGCCCGCCGCCGAGCTGGTTGCTGCCCTGGCCGCGCAGGCTGAGGACGCGCTCACCCGCGCCGCACGATATTGAACGCCAGTACCCGCCACCGCCGCCAGCCGCGCGCGATGGGCCGCCCGCGGTGCGGTTACCCGCCCTGCGCCGGGCCGCCAGCCGTCCACCGGCCGCCAGCCCGTCCGCCCCGCCGCCAGCCCGTCCGCCCCGCCGCCAGCCCGTCCGCCCCGCCGCCAGCCCGTCCGCCCCGCCGCCAGCCTGTCCGCCCCGCCGTCAGCGCAGTGACAGCACTATCTCCCGGGGCACCGACAGCGTGCCTGCCTGCCAGTCCAGGCGGCCCGCCCGCCGGGCCGCCGGGTACGCGGCGAAGAAGGCGGCCAGCGCGGTGGCCAGCCAGACCCGGGTGAGTGCGGCACCCGGGCAGAAATGCGGGCCGGCTCCGAACGGGAGGCTCGGCGACGGCGGCCCGGACGGGTCACGCGCGGCGGCGACCAGCGACGGCAGCAGCACCGTGCCCGCCGGGACCGGCCGGCCGCCGAGCCAGCTGTCCGCCCGGGCGACCCGGGGCAGCGCCACCGGGAACATGGCCCGGCGGGCCAGCACCCGGCCGGCCACCGAGTCCCAGGTCCGCTCGCCACGCAGGCAGGCCGCGACTACGTCGGGCCGCTGGGCCAATTCGGCGAGGGACACCGCGAGCACCGGGAGGACGGCGCCGAACCCGTTGCTGACGGTGCCGATCACGTGCACGATCTGGCTGGTGCGCAGCCCGTCCAGCGCGCGGATCAGCTGGGCGGATAAAGTCCCGTCAGGCTGGGCCCGTTTCGTGGCCACCATCTGCCCGTAGTAGTCGTACAGGTCGGTCCACGCCGCTTCAACCGCGGCGACCTCGGCCGAACTGGGCACCACGGCGAACGCGATCCGGGAGTATTCCAGCACCTCGTTCCAGTCGCGGCTGGGGATGCCCATGGCCAGGCAGACCGCCGACGCGGTGAACGGCTCGGCGAAGCCGGTCAGCACGTCGGCGGCCTGCTGGCTGGCCAGGCTCGCGGCCAGCGCGGTGGCCAGTTCGTGCACGGCCGGCCGGGTCGCCTCGGCCGCGCCGCGGGTGAACAGCCCGTTGATCCGCTGCCGGTAGTCGCGCAGCAGCGGCGGGTCCATATTGAGCAGGCCGCCGTCCGGGGACTGCATCTCCGCGCCGGTGAGCGGACAACCGCTCAGCTCACCGGAGGCGGTGACCGCGGCCATACTGAAGTGCCTGATGTCGGTCAGCGTGCGCAGCACGTCGGCGCGGCGGCGCAGCACGAGCATGGGCGCGCCGCCGGCCGGGCGGCGGGCGAACTCCTCGGTGGCGCCGACCCGCAACACCGGCGGCGGGCCGCCGTCTGGCTCGGCCGCAAATGTCAGCACCGGGACCGCCGGGGGCCGCTGCACGGTCAGCACGCGCGCTGACCCCGCCGGATCCCCGGCCATCGCATTTCTGCCCACCGGTACATGTCAGGCATACCACCTCACCTCCCTGCGGTGCAGGGCCGCCGGCCGGTGCCGTCCAGCCGGTCACCTCAGCATGGCGGGCAGTACCTGACGGAAATATTGCAGTCTGCTTGATCGCTCAGTTAGCGCTCACTTGCCATAGTGACTCATGGACAGTGGTCAGTGACGATCCGTGAGACACGCAGTCTCATCGCCTACCCAACTGGACCAGGACGACCCACGGTGAGCAATATCGCGCAGACCGTGTCGCCCTTCCCCGTCTCGGTGAAGGGCGTGCTGTGGGCGCCAAAGGTGGCGGGCACAGCGGCGAGGGACGATATCCCATGGACCCAGGTCTACGCTTCCATTAGCGAGCCCCAGGCTGAAGGAGCATCGATGACAACGCCCGTCGTTACGGGCATCAGGACAGTGCAACGCAGGCTGCGCGCCGAGCAGGGCCGGTTCATCCCTAAGCCCGTGCTGCCGGTTATCGACGAGATCGTCGCCACGGTGCTGTCGCAGCATACGTCGGATATCAACTCCGAGCGGGCGTTCGCCCAGCTCAAGAAGGCTTTCCCCAGCTGGGAGCAGGTTGCCGCCGCACCTGCCGGGCGGGTGGCCGAGGTCATCCGCTGCGGCGGCATTGCCGACCAGAAGGCCCGCCGGATCCAGCAGATCCTGGCCGCCATCGAAGACCGCGAGGGCCGCATCAACCTCGACCGCCTGCATGATCTCGACGACGCGGCGGTAACGGCCTACCTGGAATGCCTGCCCGGGGTTGGCCCGAAGACGGCCGCGTGCGTGCTCACCTTCGCCCTCGGGCGGGCCGCGTTTCCCGTCGATACCCATGTCCATCGGGTAGTCATGAGACTCGGCTGGATCCCCGCGAAAGCAACTGCCGACCAGGCACACCGGCTCCTCGGACCGCGCGTGCCACCGGACATCCGCTACGACCTGCACGTCGCGCTGATCACCCACGGGCGCAAGGTATGCCGGGCGCAACGGCCCCGCTGCCACCAGTGCGTGCTGCGCGACCTTTGCCCCTACTCGCCGTCGGCGAGCAACGCGGCGTCATAGTGGATCCGCTCGCGCGGCAGGCCCACTCTCGTCAGCACGTGCACGGTCCCCCGGACCATGGCGGGCGGCCACGGTGAGGATGGAGATCCCTGGCCTGCGCGCAGCTTCGAGCCGCTCCAGGAGATCGTCGCGTCCGGCAGGTCATGTTGATGCGGATGCCCGTACCCACGTCCCGAAGTTCCGGCCGCCGTCCCACAACACGGGACTGCTCGCCTCGATCGTGCCGCTGCTTTGCCCGTTGCTGGTCATTACGATCTCGCTGGTCGTCCACAGGCCGGTCAGTGGGCCGCGTACACCGGTGTAGGTCTCCACCACAGAATTGTGAACTCGAAGGCACGGAACTGGCTCGCCGGGGAGGTAATGGACCCGAAGCTGCCCATGACCTGGGCGTTCGTGAAAGTGGCGTTGGCCAGGTCGCCGACTGCAGACCCTGCCCCGGTCGTCTCATTGAAGAGATGCCCACCGACCGAGTGCTCTCCATTTACCGGCGGGCTCTTCTGAGCATAGAAGGTCCACATCTTGATGCGATTACCTGGGGCCATGGGGAAAGGAATGGCAGTAACCGTACCGTCATGGATCCAGGTAGCGGTGTATTTTCCGCAACCCGTGCTGGTGGGAGTGTCAGAAATAAC
Organism: uncultured Actinomycetes bacterium; assembly: GCA_963834705.1. Lineage (GTDB taxonomy): Bacteria > Actinomycetota > Actinomycetes > Streptosporangiales > Streptosporangiaceae > RYN-230. The sequence continues at coordinate 455,104 of CAWICV010000002.1, read as the reverse complement.
GAGCTGAACGTAGGAGTGCGCGTTGCTGAGTTCGGTTATCACCGAGAAGCCAGTAGGGTGCACGACCTTGTACAGCTGGGCGCAGAGCGCGTTGGTCGGTAGCTCGATGCTGGTCTTGACATAGTGGAACCATCGCCCGGAAACCTCATACCCAGATCCTGCGGATGAATAGACAGTGGCCCCAGTGCCTGCAGAAGCCGCGGGTGTGACCACAAGCCCGGCAGCGCCGGCGACCGTGGCAACAGCGCCGAGAACGATGATCCGGGCCCGTACTGACAACAGCCAGTGCAGGCGACGACGCTGGTACCTGTCCATTGTTGCCTCATTTACTGGGCCAGGAGTCCGCAAGCTACGGCGCTGCAGCATATACCAGCGACCGTTCGTGAGCTACTGCTGTAACAGCTCTATACTTAGGTAGCGAAACGGATCTGAACTCACTGCGGGCTACTTCAGAATCTGCCGGGCCATGACCACACGCTGGATCTGGTTGGTGCCCTCGTAGATCTGGGTGATCGTGGACCGGACGGCAGTTTCGGCAGGTAGATGGTGTGCACCTGCCGGCGTGATGTCAGCACGGATTCAGCACGCTTTCCGGACGGCTGCTGCCTCAGCCTTCCCGGTAGGCGTCGTTACGGGCGCTGCGTCGTGGTCTGGCGAGTTGCACATGAGGTGACCGCAGATCTGATGGGTGACCTCGGTGATCGGGATACCCCGCGCCGAACTGGCAGGGAGCACAGCCGCCACGCCGTTCCCGCCCTGACGGCTTACTCAGCGAAGGGGTTGAGCACCTGTACTCCGGCCAGCTCAAAGTCCTTGACGTTGCGGGTGACCACGGTCATGCCGTGCACCCACGCCGTTGCCGCAATGAGCGCGTCGATCACCGGGAGGGGCTGCGCGTACTGCTGACGCCCCCAGGCAGCGGCGACCGAGAGGGTGACCGGTAGAACCCGACCTTCGAACCCGGTCTCCACATCCCGGAGCCAGCGCTCAAGGGCGGAAGCCTGATGCCGATCTCCCCGGCTGCGAACTCTTGCGATCCCCTGCTCGATCTCGCCCAGAGTCAGCACGGAGACGTGCAGCCGGTCTGGCGGCGTGGCCGCGATCCAGTCGGCTACGCCCGCCGCTGGCTGGCGCTTGCGCGTCTCCGAGAGCACATTGGTGTCGAGCAGGTAGGTCACGTGCCCGCCTCAAGATGGACCACACGTCCGAAGTCAGCCTTGCGCTCAGCCTCGATCTCCGCGAAGACGTCAACGGCACCGTCGTCGAGCTTTGGACCGCCAAGCAAGATGCTGGCAAGGTCCACCGCAGGCCGGGTCAGCCTGCGATACTCACCGATATCCACGACTACTGCGACATCTTCACCGTGCCGGGTGATGACCTGCGGCCCCTCGGTCGTAACCGCACGGATCATCTCGCTGAAGCGTTGCTTGGCGTCTTGGATCTGCCAGTGATCTGGAGTTGGTGACGTCACGAGCATCTTCCTAAATCTGTCTAGTCCCGTCTAGACAGACTACTACGATTGATGCTCGGCGTCGTCGCCCACGCCCGTCAGCGTGGCACACGACGGATCGCCTACAAGATCGCCGGGGACAATCGGCACCCATACCGATACTAGGTATCAGCACCGATTCAGCACGGGTCCGGAAACGACGGGAATAACCGGCATCAACCGGGTCAACCGGACACCAGAACGGGCCACCCGGCTCGGCATCAGACGGCCTATTTCCCAGCGCGGCGGGCGGGAGAAATCCCAGGTCAGCGGCCCAAAATCAGCCCTTGAGTAGCTGCCGGGCCATGACGACGCGCTGGATCTGGTTGGTGCCCTCGTAGATCTGGGTGTTGTCAGGCACGGGTGTGTGCGATCAGTACGAGTGTTCGAGATCATGCGTGCAGCTTGCCAACTGATCGATGGTCAGTAATGGCGGTCTTCCGTCATCTTCTCGGCTCTGACGGAACAGGGACGGAACAGAACCCAGCAGTCCGTTCTACTGACTCATGCGTGTGCATATCATCGACCTGCTGAAGGATCCAGCGTCGAGCTTCTGGCGTCGGTGGCATGACCGAACCCTCTTGACTCCCAGGACGTAGGATCAGGAGCTATCGCAGCTCAGAGTTGGCCATCCCTCCGGCGCCCCATCCTGAAACCCCGCGAGGCCACCGCCCAGGGCGCGCCCAAGGGCGCGTCACACGCGATCCCGTCGGGACCCTGGACTTGCGGGGATCTAGGGGCACCTCTCGGTGGGATGGCAAGCTCTGAGCGCTGGCCGTCGGTATGTGCGCATCCGTGCAGCTTCCGCGCCTTGTCATGACCGACTGGTATATTGGCTAGCGAGCAAGGAGCTTGGGACCCCACCACCCTCGACGGAGTCAGCCCGAGCGGCGCTGTGTGTCACGGCCTCCGAGCAGGACTCGGGAAAGGCACGGAACCGGGCCGCGACTCCAGGTTAGGACTACCGGTCACTCGAGCCGCACCTCAAGGTGCTACGCTCACGGATCACGTTTTGTTCGACACAACAGGCGAGTCCTGCCGCATTCGGGCTCAAGGCAGGGCTTCTGGAGTGTCGTCATGTCTCCGTGGATTGTTCTGCTCCTTGCACCTCCGTCTCTATGCACTCTCGCCGGGTGGCTTGCCTGGCTACGGCTCGTCAGATACGTACATGACAAGTCTGGCCTCAAGGGCTTGCGGGCCCTGCCGCCAATCGCTGAAGCCTTCCAGCTACATCGATCGCGGAGAAACTTCCCCAAGCTCCCCAACTCCGGATCCCAGTAAACGACGGTCTGTAGCGATGTGATGTAGCAAGTGTCCCCGAACAGTGCCGCTTTGAGACGGTGATTGATGTCCACAGGAATCCACGTCAGAACCCATCCCGAAGACTGTGGCTGAGCCTTCTAAGCAGCGGGTCATTGTCGCTCCAGTAGGCGGAGTTGGCGAGCAACTTGTCTCGGAACTCATTGAGATGCGGGTGAGGCAGTGATCCGAGGGTCCTGTCATGAACCACTTGACCCCCAGGACGTGGGGCCAGGAGCCATCGCAGCTCAGAGCGTGTTTTCCGTGCGGGCGTGGCGTTCGCCGACGTGCGGTTTGTTCGGTTCCTGGCATGGCGTGTGGTCCCCAGGTGGTCCCCGCGGAGATCTGACTTGGCTCACGATTGCTGACGCTGCTGAGCTCAGGGCTGTGACCTGTTTTTCGCGCTTTGTCATAGGCGGATGCGCGCACTAATAGACGCAGGTCACTAGGCGGTAAGGGTCGGATGGTGATCGGCATGCTTCGCTGTGCTTGCTGCGAGGTTGGCTTGATGTAGTTGACATGCGACACGTCTGGTTACCAGAAAGAGTCCGAACCCAGGTGTAGCGTGGCCTCAGGACGAGGCCCAGGGGGCGACATGGGTCACGAAGACGTGATCATCACCGTGCTCGGTGCGGCAGGAGCATTGGCGGGCCTCATCTTGGTTTTCCTGGGCATCGTCGTGACGACATATCAGAGTTATAGCGGGGCCGTGCCTGCCGATATCCGTAATGGCTTCCGGCAGGATGCGGTTCTGACGCTTATCCCCTTCACCTTAGGAATTGCTTGTGTCTGCCTGTCGGCAGTGTGGCTATTGTTGTCCAAGAATAATGAACCGCTCTTCGTCGCCTCGCTGGTAGTGTTTTTCGTTCAACTCGCGACGCTGCTGCTTGCCGCTGGACTTGTCACCTGGAGAGTGCTATGGACATAGCGAGGCCGACATGGCGCTAACCGCTGAAGAGATCCAAAACCTACGCGATGCATCCTTGATAGACTTCTTTAATGCGCACAAAGACCTGTATGTAGCGAAGGGAACGAAGGCCTACCAGTATGCAAAGGACTACGTGGACGCTGCGGGGGAGCCCGTTCGGGTGGATGACGTGGCGGGACCTCTAGTCCTTGCTCTTAAAGTAGGAGACCCGCTTATCGGATACCTTGCAAAGAAGAAACTAACTCAGAAATACTGGTATAATTGGTTCGCAGATTATATCCTGGATCGGCTATGGGCAGAGGTGGCAAAATGAGCAAGTCTGAGCACGAGGCGAAGGCCCGTGAGTTTCTGGACAGCATCCTGAAGGTCAATAAGCAGCACGGTGTCAGTGAGAAGTCAGCAACGATCAAGTACGATGCTGCCGTGCGGGCTGCCGCAAAGACACCCAAGCGACTTCAGAAAAAACAGGACCGCGCCAACCAAGAAGTCAGCGTGATCATTAACGGGATGGTCGGTGAGGGTCATTTACGCAGCTAGTGCCACGACCGGTGACGCATGCCGTGTTGAAGGCTTCAGTTGAGCCGACTGGTGGCAGGCCGAACGCCGCAGTACGACCGGCCGCACCCCAAGATCACGAAGTGCCTTGGAGTACTTAGGCGGGCGCCCGGCGGAGCAGCAGCTGGGCCAACCGCCTCACCGGAGCGGCGCGAACTACACGCTCGCGGCGCGCCATGCTGGCCCGCCGCGCCTCCAGGAGCAGGCGGTTCCGCTCGCCGGCCCGCGGCGCGTCGTCCTGCACGGCCTTCGAGACATATTGGTGGATGATCATGGCACTGCCCCCCGGCAACGATTGCGCCGGCCTTTGCGGCCGACTTGGCTCTCACGTTGACAGAGCACGAAAGTTGCTCCGAAATACGTCCGCAGCACTGCCGGATCACTTGTGCTGCGGGCACTGGCCCGGACACCGGCTCTGAGCGCCGCTTCTAATACTGCAACGGCAGTTGGGTGAGGGCATAGCCGCGCTGGCGGTAGTGGCTGACCCGGGCTTGGTGCTGGCGTCGTCGTCGCCAGTTTGACCAGGTCCAGACGTGTTCGGGGTCTGGAACGCGGGCCTGGATCAAGTTGATCAGCAGGCGGCGGATCTCCGGTAACGTGTAGCCGATCATGCCTGGGCTGCTGGGGCTGGTGCCCCTTTTGCGGCCTGGGCCCTGGTGGCGGACAGCCAGGCCAGGGCCAGCATGGACAGGGTGATGTGGGCGTACCAGGCGCGCCAGGAGCGGACCTGGTAGTGGTCCAGCCCGGCCTCGTTCTTGGCTTGCTGGAAGCATTCCTCGATATGCCAGCGGCTGCCCGCGACCCAGGCCAGGTCGATCAGGCGGGAGCGGGCGGGCCCGTAGCAGGCGTAGTAGGCGATCTCGTCCGGGTCGTGCAGGGAGCGGCGGGCCAGCAGCCAGTGCCCGCGGCCCGGCCGCCAGGCGCCGGCGCGGACGGGGACGCGGGCCCAGTGGTACTCGCGCGGGCCGTGCGCGCCCGCCCCAGCGGACAGCCGCTGCCAGGCCCGGGCCGGGAGCGCGGCGATCAGCGCATCAGCGCGCTGCTCCCCGGGCGGCATGGTGAGCGTGTCGTTGCGCTTGATGGCCAGCACATAGGACACGTCCCGCTCTTCCAGCCAGGCATGCAGGAACTTCGCCTGGCCATACACCTCATCGGCGGTGAACCAGGCGAACGGCACCCCGGCCTGCAGGGCCCGGGCCAGCATCGCGCAGGCCAGCCGCGGCTTGGTCGCGAACCCGATGTCATCAGGGATGCCCGCGGCCCGGCACCGGTCCCGGTCATCGGTCCAGGAGGCCGGGATATACAGTTCCCGGTCGATCAGCGCATGGCCGTGGCTGGAGGCGTAGGCCAGGAATACCCCGATCTGGCAGTTCTCCGTCCGCCCGGCGGTGCCGGAGTACTGCCGCTGCACCCCGGCCGAGCGGGTGCCCTTCTTGATGAACCCGGTCTCATCAGCGATCAGCACGCCCTGCGGGTCGCCGAGGGTCTCGATGACGTAGTCCCGCACGTCGTCGCGGACCTCGCGGGTGTCCCAGTCCGCACTGCGCAGCAGCCGCTGCATCCCATCCGGGCTGACCTCACCCGCCCGCTCCGCCAGCGTCCACCCGTTCTTCCGCTCCAGGCCCGCCACCAGCCCAGACACATACTCCCGCACCCTCGCCCGCGGCTCGGCACGCCAGAACCGCCCCGCGATCCGCTCATGCAACCGGTCCAGCTCCGCCGCAGCGACATCGACCACCATGCACCCATGATCCCCCAAAGATCATGTACGCGCCGTTGCAGTACTAAGCAGCGGGTCACGGCTCCGCCGATCCGCTCGGCGAGGGTCTGTCGGCCGGGCATGCACTCCTCCCCCCACCTCCTCACTTCTCTCTCACACACACACACACACACACACACACACACTCTCTCTCTCTCTCTCTCTCTCTCTCTCTCTCTCTCTCTCTCTCTCTCTCTCTCTCTCTCTCTCTCTCTCTCTCTCTCTCTCTCTCTCTCTCTCTCTCTCTCTCTCTCTCTCTCTCTCTCTCTCTCTCTCTCTCTCTTCTCTCTCTCTCTCTCTCTCTCTCTCTCTCTCTTCTCGCGTCACTCTCTCTCACAACACCCCACACACACACACACATTTGGTGGCTCTCTCTCTCTCTCTCTCTCTCTCTCTCTCTCTCTCTCTCTCTCTCTCTCTCTCTCTCTCTCTCTCTCTCTCTCTCTCTCTCTCTCTCCTCACACACACACACACACTCTCCTCTCTCACTCTCTCTCTCTCTCTCTCTCTCTCTCTCCACATAACACCTCATCGGCGTGAACCAGGCAACGCACCCCGGCCTGCAGGCCCGGGCCAGCATCGCGCAGGCCAGCCGCGGCTTGGTCGCGAACCCGATGTCATCAGGGATGCCCGCGGCCCGGCACCGGTCCCGGTCATCGGTCCAGGAGGCCGGGATATACAGTTCCCGGTCGATCAGCGCATGGCCGTGGCTGGAGGCGTAGGCCAGGAATACCCCGATCTGGCAGTTCTCCGTCCGCCCGGCGGTGCCGGAGTACTGCCGCTGCACCCCGGCCGAGCGGGTGCCCTTCTTGATGAACCCGGTCTCATCAGCGATCAGCACGCCCTGCGGGTCGCCGAGGGTCTCGATGACGTAGTCCCGCACGTCGTCGCGGACCTCGCGGGTGTCCCAGCCCGCACTGCGCAGCAGCCGCTGCATCCCATCCGGGCTGACCTCACCCGCCCGCTCCGCCAGCGTCCACCCGTTCTTCCGCTCCAGGCCCGCCACCAGCCCAGACACATACTCCCGCACCCTCGCCCGCGGCTCGGCACGCCAGAACCGCCCCGCGATCCGCTCATCCAACCGGTCCAGCTCCGCCGCAGCGACATCGACCACCATGCACCCATGATCCCCCAAAGATCATGTACGCGCCGTTGCAGTACTAAGCAGCGGGTCACGGCTCCGCCGATCCGCTCGGCGAGGGTCTGTCGGCCGGGCATGCTGGATCTCCTCTTTACCATGGACATGCAGCGAGGTCAATGTAGGTCGTTTGCGCAGATAGACGGCCTGCTGCCGATCGCACCGGGACCGTTTAGGTCGGCTTGGTTGCTGCACTTTGCTGCTGCACCCTTCGTAGATCTGGGTGATCTCGGAGGAGGAATTGTCAAGACCTGTGGATGGAGGCGGCGGAATTTAGTCCGTGACTGCGCCGCCGGGAGACCGGATAGGCGTGGGTGAACTCGGCCAGCTTCTCGGTGAGCACCGGCTGCTTGTGGTGCTGGGGGCGACATGCCGGTGACGACGCCGACGGTGCTGTTGAAGACGCCCGCAGCGTTCTTTTCTTTTGCTGTTACGCAATTGGGTCAACTTGTTACCGGCCCGGAACACCTGTCTGCCGTAGCGGCGCTCGCGCTGCCCTTCGCGAAATGGGGTCAGCGCCTTCTGCAGCGGCAGGTTCAGGTTTCATGCCCCCGCCGGCCGCAGCGCATCGGGCGCAGCACCTCCACGTCGCGGCGCGGGTCCAGGCACGCCGAACCCGGCAGCCACTACTTCTTACCGGCAAGCCCATAGCGGGATTTTCGGCCGGCAGGAGGGATGCCGCACGCCTGGACCCCGGATCGTTTGACGCGGGCGGAGACAGTGCCGTACTGTCTTAACAACCTAAGACACCGGAGCATGGGCGTGATCAGATTCCGGGTGAACGGGCGGGCCACAGCGCCGCCCTACCTGCAGATCGTCCAGCAGGTGCGGCAGGCGCTGCGGATGGGCGTGCTCGCCGTGGGCGACCAGCTCCCCAGCGTGCGTGAGGTGGTCGCCGCGACGGCGGTCAACCCCAACACGGTGCTGAAGGCCTACCGCGACCTGGAGCGCGAGGGCCTGGTCGAGGCGCGCACCGGGCACGGCACGTTCGTGCGGGCCCTGCCGCCGGGCCCCCCGCCCGGCACGCACGCGCGGCTGGGCCGCGCTCTGGCGGCGTGGGTGCGCCAGGCGCGCGCCGCCGGGCTCGAAGACGAGGCGATCGAGTCGCTGCTGCGGGTCACGCTGCAGGCGGCTGGTGAGGAGGACATCGCATGACACCCGTGATCGAGACCAGCGGGCTGACCAAACGGTACCGCCGGGTCACCGCGCTGAGCGACTGCACGATCAGCGTTCCCGAAGGCCGGATATCCGCGCTCGTCGGGCCGAACGGGGCGGGCAAGACCACGCTGCTGCGGCTGCTGGCCGGGCTCGCCGCGCCGACCGCGGGCCGCGCCGCTGTGCTCGGCGGCACGCCGCGCCAGGATCCGGCGTACCTGGCGGAGATCGGCTTCCTGGCCCAGGAGATCCCGCTGTACCGGCGGCTGGCCGCCCAAGACCACATTGGCATCGGCGCGCACCTCAACCCGCGCTGGGACGGCGAGCCGGTGCGCGACCGGCTCGCCGGCCTGAAGATACCGCTGGACCGGCCGGCGGGGACGCTGTCCGGCGGCCAGCGCGCCCAGCTCGCGCTCGCGCTCATCCTGGCCAAGCGGCCGCGGCTGCTGCTGCTGGATGAGCCGCTTGCCGCGCTCGACCCGCTGGCCAGGCGGGACTTCCTCGCGGCGCTGGCCGAGGCGGCGGCGGGCGGCGATCTGACCATCGTGCTGTCCTCGCACCTGATCGCGGACATCGAGCGGGTCTGTGATCACCTGATCCTGCTGGCCGGATCCCGGGTGCAGCTGTGCGGCGACACCGAGACGCTGCTCGCGGAGCACCGGGTCCTGACCGGCCCGCGCAAGGACACGACGGCGATCGCGCAGGCGCACGTCATCGTGCGGGAGGACACCACCGCGCGGCAGACCACGCTGCTCGTCAGGCTGAACGGGCCGGTGATCGATCCCGCCTGGGCCGTCGAGGAACCGAACCTGGAGGAGATAGTGCTCGGCTACATGGGCCAGGACGAGGCCCGCCACGGCGCCGGCCCCGGGGAAGCCCGCCTGTCAGCGGTGGGAGGAGACCGATGACCTGGGTCACCTGGCGGCAGTTCCGTTACCAGGGCGCGCTCGCCGCCGCGCTGCTCGCGGCGCTGGCCGTCCTGCTGCTGATCTCCGGGCTGCACGCGGCGCAGGTGTGGCATTCCGCCCTCGCCGGATGCAGGAAGGACAACAGCTGCGGCAACCTGTCCCTCAGCAACGGCGCTTTTACGACGCTCGTCGCCGCGACGGCCGCGGTGCCGCTGCTGGCCGGGCTGTTCTGGGGCGCACCGATGGTGGCGCACGAGCTGGAGACCGGAACCAACCAGTTCGCCTGGACTCAGAGCATCACCAGGCGGCGCTGGCTGGCGGTCCGGGCCGGGTGGCTGCTGCTCGCTGCGGCCGTCCTCGCCGGGGCGGTCTCGGCCCTGGTCACCTGGTGGATGGGCCCGGACCATGCGCTGACCGCCGACGCCTTCAAGGCCAACAGGTTCGACATCACCGGCATCGCGCCGGTCGGCTATGCGATCTTCGCGATGGCCCTCGGCATCTGCGCCGGCGCGCTGCTGCGGCGCACCCTGCCCGCGCTGGCCGTCACGCTGGCCGGCTTCGCCGGCATCCGGGAGCTGATCGCGCTGTGGCTCCGGCTGCACTACATGACCCCGGTCACCGCGTATTACGAGCTCACGGCCTCGCCTTCGCCGAAGGGGTCCTACCTGACTGTCAGCCAGGGCATCGTCGGCCCGAACGGGCAGCCCCCGGTCGGCACCGGCAACAACTACGTGTTCAACGGCGAGCCGATCCCGGCCGTATGCCAGCAGGCCGTCCAGCACCCCGCATCTATTGCACCCTGCATGGCGGCGCACGGCTACCGGGGGTACCTGACCTATCAGCCGGCCAGCAGGTTCTGGGCCTTCCAGGGCATCGAGACCGGCATCTTCGTGGTGCTCGCCGCCGTCTTGCTCGCCGTCACGTTCTGGGTGCTCAAGCGGCGCGACGCATAGCCAGGCCGGCGCAGCCCGCCGGCTGCCTGCCGTGACCGGCGATCAGCACGGCTCCCCGGCCGGGCGGTAAACGGCTGGCAGGTCGCGGCACTCGCGGTGGAGCACGGCGGGCAGCTCGCGATCCCGCCGGGGCACCGCCTGGCCGGTCTCAGCCCGGGTGGCGGCCATGTACTCGAAGACCAGGGCGGTAACGTCATCGCCGCGCCCGGCCGCGAACACGCTGATCACGCTGGCCTTCACGGTCACGCCGCGTCGCGTTCGGGCCGCTCTACCAGCACACCGCGCTCGAAGCGGGCGCCGGCGCGCACCAGCGCGACGAGATGAGGAGCATTCACCGCCCGCCAGCGGCGCTGGGCGGACTCGATCAGCTTGAAGGCCATCGCCAGGGCGGCCGCCTTCGAGCCGTGGCCCTTGGTGACCTTGGTGCGAAGCCGTACCGTCGCGAAAGTAGATTCGATCGGGTTGGTCGTGCGCAGGTGCACCCAGTGCTCGGCCGGGTAATCATAGAACGCCAGCAGCTCCTCCTCGTCCCCGGTGATCTTGCCGGCGGCCTTGGGGAACTTCGCCCCGTAGGCGGCGGCGAAGGCCTTCACCGCAGCGCGGGCGTGCTCCTTGTCCTCGGCGTTCCAGATCTCGGCCAGGGCCTTCTTCGCGCCTGGGTGCGCGGACTTCGGCAGCGCCCCGAGTACGTTCGCGATCTTGTGAAACCAGCAGCGCTGGGTCTCAGCCTGCGGGAACACCTCGCGGACCGCGCTCCAGAACCCCAGTGCCCCGTCGCCGATGGCCAGCACCGGGGCGCGCATGCCCCGGCGGGCGCAGTCGCGCAGCAGGTCCGCCCACGACCCGGCGGACTCGCGGTAGCCGTCGGCCAGCGCCACCAGCTCCTTGCGCCCGTCGGCGCGCGCCCCGAGCATCACCAGCAGGCACAGCTTGCCCTCGCCCAGCCGGATGCCCAGGTGGATCCCGTTGACCCACAGGTAGAGATAGTCGGCCGCGGACAGGTCCCGGGTCATGAACGCCGCAGCCTCGGCACTCCACGTCTCGGTCAGCCTAGTCACTGTCGAGGCTGACAGCCCGGCATGCGAGCCGAGGAACTGCCCGAGCGCGGGCACGAAGTCCCCCGACGACAGGCCGTGCAGGTACAGCAGCGGGAGCACCTCGCTGATCTGCGGCGTCTTGCGCGCCCACGGCGGCAGGATCGCCGAGGAGAACCGCTTCCGCTCGCCCGTGGCCGGGTCGGCGCGCTTGTCGTTGACCCGCGGCGCGGTCACCTCCACCGCCCCGGCGCTGGTCACCACGGTGCGCGGCTCGGCAGTGCCGTTGCGCACCACCACCCGCCGGCCATTCTCATCGCGCAGCCCGGCGAACTGGTCGATGTAGGCTGCAACCTCGGCCTGCAGCGCCGCGGCCAGCATCTGCCGGGCGCCGTCCCGCACGATCTGGTCGATCAGCGACGACGGCTGCCCATCAGCCGGCAGCGTGCCAGCCACGTCAGGCACTACTGTGAGCATGGGTGTACCTTCCCGGCCCGGCGTTCCAGCGCCGACCATTGCTTGAGACCTCTACGACTCGGCCAACCGGGAAGGTACACACCCTCCTTCGCGCTCGCGCCCTTCCCGGCCGATCCACAGGTTTCAAGCATTGCTCTCTCGGAGCCCATCGAACCCCTGTGGCAGCGACGGGACTCTGCCGCAGGTCGCCACTGCCCGAACGTAATCCCCTTTCCGTTACCGCGGCATAACGCAGCCGTTGTGCCTGCCATCGACGACGACTACTGATCGCGCTCCTGTGACAGCACCCGACTGCCGCCCGCTCGCTGGCCTATAATTGGGTCGGCGGTCGGGGCAAGTTTTGCGCAGGGTGCGGGTAGCTAACACGGTTCTCCCGCAGTAGGTGGGCGTTCGCCTATCGTGCTTCCGTCTTGAACTACGGATTCCCGAACGTTCGCCTCCAGGTCTGTCGAAGCGCTGGGGGTGCTGCCATCACGATTCCGGATCACCGGGCCGGATGCGATACGGAAGTGGACGGCCGAACTCGTCCTCCCGCTGGCGGGAGGCCTCAACGACGTCAGCCATATCAGGGCCGTTTAGTTGCTGCAAGGCGCTGACCAGTTTGTCGCGCGTGAACAGATCGACCGCATCTCCCTCGCGGGCAATAAACGATGAGAGGTTCTGGATGGTCGCCCTCAGCCAGTCTCTGTTGACGTGCCCGGACTTCGCATCGTTCAGGTGACGTCGCGCGCTACCTAGTAGGACTTCAACCTCACGGTTCCGCAATCTCAACGCCTTGTCCGCCGTATCCGCGAGATATTGATTCAGCAGGGAGATGGCGGTCGCGTCCACCACGCCGCCGACGACGAAGCCGACTCCGAACGCATCGAGAGTGCCTTGCCACCAAGAGCCCGCGTGGGCTACAGAGTCGGACAGGTACAGGCAGAGAACACCGGTCGAGACCAGGACGATCCCCGCCAGCAGAATGAGTCTGGGACTGGTTAGCCCTGCGGCAAGCCAAACTCGCGCGCGGCTCACTCGCCAGCGGTCCATCAGGCGCCGCAGCGTCCCGTAATGCTCCGGCCCTCCATTTCCCGGGTCGGCTGTCACCTGATCGCCCTGACCCGGCGGCCGTGTCAAACGCCTATGTAGGTCGCTCATGTCTCCCACCCGGCTTCCCCACCGCGGACCTCGTTCAGCGTAACGCGCTGAAGATCATGCAGACCAGAAGCGATGCTCGCCGGGCCGCTGGCGCTCAGGTATCCCGGTCAACCGTTGACGGTCCTAAGCCAGCGTCCGCCTGCCCGGCAGATTAGCGCCCGCTCAGCGCATGTGCCGTTGCAGGGTTAAGCGTCAACGGCTCTGGCCAGGCCTGTCCATCCCCTCGATAGCTGACAACGATCCGGGACTTCCGGGTAGGTTCTGTCAAGGGTCGAAGATCGGCGTAGCCGACGCCGAAGGCGCCCTTGACAGGTTCTGGCCCGGCCCGGAACAATCACGCGGCCGAGAGGGTGGCCAGGTCCGTCCGGTGAACTCCCGGTGACCGCTGTGCGTCAATGGCGGCCCGGAGTTTCGTATTCTTCGCGCCAGCCGACCGGCGTTGGTGCCGCCGTAGCGGGAGCGCCAGCGGAGCGGAGGCGTGCGCGCCGCGTCGGCGGCGCGAGCGGCCCGGCGGGCCGCCTTGAAGACGTACAGAAAGTCTGCACAGACCCGACAACGGCGCCTTGTCTTGTGCCGGGTGATGCTGAACATTCACCCGCCAGCTGATGCTTGACGTTGGGCCGTGTTCGGCCTGCCTGATCCGCTACGTTCCACGGGACGCGGCTGGTGAGGAGGCCGGGATTGGCTCTGGTTGTGTTGTCAGTTGTCGAGCAGCGGCTTGATGCAGTCCGTGCCGTTCTTTCCGGTGCCAAGGTCACCGAGGTGGCCGCGGCCCTGGGAGTGTCGCGGCAGTCGGTCCATTCGTGGATCACCCGCTATCTGGCCGAGGGGCTGCCCGGGTTAGCTGACCGTTCCCATCGTCCAGACAGTTGCCCGCATCAGGTGGCTGCCGAGATCGAGGTGGTGATTGCGGAGATGCGGCGCCAGCATCCGAAGTGGGGCGCCAAGCGGATCCGGCTGGAACTGCTGCGCCGCCCGCCAGCAGGGCTAGTCGTGCCGTCGGAGCGGACCATTAACCGGATCCTGGCCCGGCAGGGGCTTATGTCACCGCGGCCGCGCAAGCGTCCCCGGGACAGTTACCGCCGCTGGCAGCGCCCCGGGCCGATGCAGCTGTGGCAGATCGACATCGTCGGCGGTGTCATGATCGCTGATCCCCGCACGGGAGAGTTGCGGGAGGCCAAGGTCGTGACTGGAGTGGATGACCACTCCCGCTTCTGCGTGATCGCCACTGTCACCGAGCGGGCCACCAGCCGGGCAGTGTGCCTGGCCCTGGCCGCCGCGCTGGCCCGCTACGGGGTGCCCGAGGAAATCTTGTCCGATAACGGCAAGCAGTTCACTGATCGTTTCGGCAAGGGCGGGGAGGTGCTGTTCGACAAGATCTGCCGCAAGAACGGCATCACCCACCGCCTCACCGCCCCAGCCTCGCCGACCACCACGGGCAAGATCGAGCGATTCCACGGCACGCTGCGCCGCGAGCTGCTCAACGACCACTCCTGCTTCCCTTCGGTGGCAGCGGCCCAGGCCGCTATCGATGCCTGGGTGGCCGAGTACAACACCGACCGTCCTCACCAGTCCCTGGACGGCCACTCGCCGGTGACCCCGGCTGAGCGGTTCGCCCCGGTGCCACCCGCTCAGCGGGACCTGGTCGAGCTATGGCTGCCACCCACGCTCATCCCAGCCAGCAGCACCGATGACCCATCGCAGCCCACGGCACCTGAGGGCCCACCGCCAGCCCCAGCCCGCTGGCAAGGCGGCCCGGTGGAGTTCGACCGGGTCGTGCCTGCCTCGGGGAACATGTGGGTGGCCGGCCAGCAGTTCTGGCTCGGCCCCGCCCGGGCCGGCATGATGATCCGGTTCTGGGCCGGCACCCAGCTGATCCACCTGTCCGCTGGTGGCGCCCGGATCAAGACCCTCCGCTCCCACCTGTCCGTGGCCGACCTGGCCAAGCTCGCCGCTAACGGGGCCGTTCCAGCCGGCCCTGCCCCGCTGCCACCAGCCGAGGACGGCCAGGCGATCGAGGTCGAACGTCTGGTCTCCCGCGGCGGCCTGGTCTGCCTTGGCCCCCACCGCTTGCTGGCAGCGGAGATCCTCGGCGGGCAGCTGGTCGGCATCCGCATCGAGCCCGCCACACTCATGTTCTTCGACCCGGCCACCCGGGAGCTGTTGCGCACCCGGGCCAACCCGCTCACAGCGGCTCAGGTCGCCCGCCTGCGCGGAGCCCGGCCCGCCGGGCCACCACCCCGCCCGCCGTCTGAGCCCGTCCGGGTGCAACGCCGCGCCAGCGCCACCGGCGTGATCGTGGTCTGCGGCCAGAAGATCGCCCTAGGCCGCGCCCACGCCGGGCAGACCCTCGCAGTGGCCGTCTCCGATACCACCCTGGCTATCGAACTCGACGACGCCGAAACCCGCGTCGTCCGCCGCACTACCACTACGCCAGTCCGTAACATCAAAGCCGACCGGCCGTGGACGGTCCCTTCAGTTTCCTAGGGCCAGCGACAAGCATCACCTGGCACGAAACCGTCCAGCCTTACCTGGCACACGACACGGACAACGGCACCTGTGCTGTCCCGCTTGATGCTTGACACTTTGGCTTCACCTGATGCTTGACACCGCCCGCCCGGGCATGCCCCGTCGTGACCTAGTTCGCGGCGGAGGGTGGCCGGGCCATGCTCGTGGAGTTGAGCGTCATGGAGCAGCGCTATCACGCAGTCATGGAAGTCATCTCCGGAGCGCCGGTCACCGAGGTTGCACGGCGCTACGGAGTCTCCCGCCAGGCCGTGCACCTGTGGCTAGGCAAATACCAGCGCGAAGGGTTAGCCGGGCTGGCTGACCATTCTCACCGGCCGCGCTTCCAGCCCCGCCAGCTGGATGCCGGGATCGAAGCGATGATCTGCCAGCTGCGGGGTGCGCATCCGCGGTGGGGACCGCGACGGCTGCAGTACGAGCTCGGCAAAGCCCGCGTGGCACCGGTGCCGTCCCGGTCCACGGTTTACCGGGTTCTGGTCCGCCGCGGCCTGGTCCCCGCCCGCAAGCGCAAGCGCCGCCGCGAGGACTACAAACGCTGGCAGCGGGAAGCGCCGATGCAGCTGTGGCAGCTGGATATCACCGGGTCGGTATTCCTGGCCGACGGCACCGAACTCAAGCTGATCTCCGGGATCGACGACCACTCCCGGTTCTGCGTGATCGCCGCCGTCGTCCGCCGTGGCACCGCACGGGCGGTCTGCCGCGCCTTCCTCACCGCGATGCGGACCTACGGCATACCCGACGAAGTACTCACGGACAACGGCAAGCAGTTCACCGGAAGATTCGGCAAGCCCCGTCCGGCGGAGGTGCTGTTCGAGCGGATCTGCCGCCGTAACGGCATCCGCCAGCTGCTCACCAGGCCCTACTCGCCGACCACGACCGGGAAGGTGGAACGCTGGCACCAGACCCTGCAGGACGAACTGCTCAACGACGGCGGGCCGTTCGGAACTGCCGGGGAAGCGCAGACCGCCGTGGACGCCTGGCGGGAGGAATACAACTATCGCAGGCCGCACCAGTCCCTGGACATGGCCTGCCCTGCTGACAAGTTCCGGCCCTCAGCTGCCGCCGATGACGGCCTGGCGTTGTGGGCTCCGGCTGACCTCGAGCCCGTCACCACTGCGGTGCCAGGACTTACTGCGGCACCGGCCGTGGCGGAGCCGGTGAGCTGGCCGGACGCCATCGAGATCGAGCGGATCGTCCCCGCCTCGGGGAACATGACAATCGGGTCGCAGCAGTTCTGGCTGGGCACCAGCCGGATCGGCCAGACCGTCAGCTTCTGGATCGACACCACCACCGTGCACCTGAGCATCAGCGGGTGGCGGATCAAAACCGTGCCGTCCCGGCTGTCCGCCGTTGACCTGGCCCGGCTCCGCAACGCCGGTGCCCGTCCGGCTGGACCGCCTCCGGCAGGACCTGCACCCGGAGCCCTGGCCGCAACCACCTGCGTAGAAGTCCAGCGGCTGGTCAACGCCTCCGGGATCATCACCCTCGGCAACCAGGTCATCCAGGTCGGCTCCCCGCTAGCCGGACAGCGCGCCCGCCTCCGCCTCGACGGCCAGGTCATGCATGTCATCACCCAGGACGGCATCCTATGGCGCACCCTGCCCTGCCCCATCCCGCCCGGCCAGCGGCACAACCTCCAGGGAGTCCGCCTCGCCGGGCCAGCACCACTCCCGCCACAGGCCCAGACCATCCAGCGGAAGGTCTCCGGCCGCGGCGGCATCCAGGTCGCCCGCCAGCGCATCCAAGTCGGTCTCCGCCACGCCCGGCAGACCGTCACCCTCGAACTCAGCGAAACAGCGCTGCGGGTCATCGATCAGCACGGTGAACTGATCACCACCGTGCCCAGAAACGGAACCGGCGAGATCAGCCGGTTCAAGGCTTACGGGACACGCACTCGCCAGCCTGGGTGACAGCGGGGCAGCGGTCCCGGCCGTCTTCCTCGCGCCAGGGCATCCTGTCGCCGGGGAAGGTCCCAGTCCAGGGCGCTCGCTGCGCTCGCGTCGCTGCCGCGATGGTGCTCCGCCCCACCCTGGACTGCGGCCTTCCCCGGCAAAGACCTGGCAGCTATCAGGCAGACGGAGGCAGAATCGAGACAGGCTCGACAGCGGATACGCCGCGTGGGCCGAAGGGCTGGCCAGCGCACAGCCCGTCAACGCTATGTGCCCGGCGCGCGGAAGGAGCCGTCAGTCCATGAGTGTCACCTTGATCAACATCTTTGAAGTGCCTGCAGGCGACGAAGACGAATTCGTCGCTGCCTGGGAAAAGACACGGGACTACCTCATGACACTGCCGGCACATATCGAGACCGCATTGCATCAGTCGCTGCACGACGCACGGTTCCGGTTCGTGAACATCGCGCAGTGGACATCAGAGGATGAGTTCAACGCTGCGATCGGCAGCGATGGGTTCCGGGAATCCGCATCGGGACTGCGCTGGCCGATGTCGCCCGCGCTCTACCAGGTGGTCCGGACAGGATAGCCAGTGACGGCAGCCCGCATGTGCGCGCGGAGCGGCCACCGCACTGCAACCAGTACAGCGTCACTAGCGGACTCACGCTATGAGATACAGCCCTAGAAAAAGTCAAGCATCACCTGAACATGATTCGTCAACGGTCAGCTGGACCTAGGCACCGACAACGGCGCCGATGTCTTGTGCCGGGTGAGCCTGGACATTCGCCCGCCAGGTGATGTTTGACGGGGTCTGTGCTCGTGGTGAGTGTTATGTGCGGTGGAAGTCGGAGGGTTTCCAGGTGCCGTCGAAGGCCGGGGTGCCCGGTCCGTAGATGCGCAGGTAGGTGAACCATTGGGCGCCTGGGTTGGTCTGCAGCCACGGCCCTCCGGCTTGGGGTGGTTCGGGCCCGAAGTAGAGAGTGATGTTCCCGTTCTGGCCGGGGGTGAGGTTGTCGCGCAGCGAGGTCAGCACGGGCTTGAACTGCTCGGTGTTTATCTCTGACCGGGTGTCGAGGTCATACAGCGTGACCGACCAGAACTGGGCAGCCGGGACCGGGGTTGGAATCGTGAGGCTGTAGCTGTTCTCGCCGTCGAGGGCGTTGCCGTCTGCATCCACGGTGGCCAGCCAGTAGATCGAGCCCGCGCCTTCCTTGTGCATGAACATCTTGGAGGTTTCTAGCGTGGCCTGGTAGAACCACCGCTCGCGGACCGACAGGTGCAGGAAGTCGTGCTCGTAGTACCCGTCGTCTCCTTCGGAGTAGACCACCCATTCCCATCGCCGGTCCGGCCAGACCAGCCGCTCGGGCGCGGTGCTGGCGAATGCGGTCACCGCAAGCTGCTCATTGGCGCGCCCGGCCGCCTCGGTGAGGATGGACTTCATCTGTTCGTCCGGTGCGAACGGCTGGTCCTTGCGCAGGCCGAGGTCGGCGAGCATTCCGTACTGGGCGTAGTAGGAGGGGGAAAGTACATCCCGGTCCAGGGCCCGCTTAATGACCTGCCAGACCTTGAACGTGCCGTCGACCACGCACGGGTTGGCCACCAGCTTGCGGTGGGACACGTCCTGGAAATCGTTGGGCGGCGGATCCGCGCTCTCGCTCAGCGGGTACATCCGCAGGGTGCGCAGGAAGGCCAGCCCGCGGCTGGGCTCGGGGTCGGGCACCCGCGCGCACACTAGGAACAGGTTGGTCCTCAGCTGCCGCACCTGGTACCCATCCTGCGGGAGTTCATCGTCATAGCCGGGCGGCACGAACAGGTACTTCGCGCCCGCGCCCGCCTCCTCACCGACCAGGCCCGTGTTCGTGATGAACTGGAAGTTCATGTCGTCAACCACGCCCATCACCGGCCCATGCGGGATGTCCAGCACCACCGGCCCGGCCGAGGCATCCCCGTAGGCCAGCCCGTAGGGGGTATCGGAGTTCTGGGTCAGCGTCACGATGTCCGGTGTGGTCAGCTGGATCAGGAACCCCCGGTTCGCGTGCGCGCCGTACTGCTCCAGTGCCTCGAAATTCAGCAGCATCGACACCGTGGGATAGAAGAACTTGTACGCCTCCACCGCCCGGTTCAGCAACGCCTCCCGGCGAATACGGGCGATCTCACCGGGTGCAGGCAAGCGCTTCATCCTTCGGGGCTCCAAACTACTCACACGGCGGACAGGGGCACCCCGACCATACCGACACCACACGAGCCGCTCGTCACCCGCGCCCAGCGACCGCTCACCGGCGCGAGCGCGGCTGAGGCCTTACCGTAAGCGGCGTGTCTAGGGGATCTTGCCAACCATCAGCTGGCACAAAGTTGTCAAAGATCACCTGGCACACGACACGACAACGGTAGTCGAGAACGACGAGTACGCCGCGTTCCTCCGCCGCGTCATACACGCCTACAGCCGCCGCGTCGCCGCAGGCGACATCGAAGCCATCACCACCATGGCCGCCACCGCCGACGCCATGGACGGCGCCATCCGCGATGCCATCACCGGCCTCCGCCACGTCGGATATTCCTGGGCCGACATCGCCCTGCGGCTCGGCGTCACCCGCCAGGCCGCCCAGCAACGCTGGGGTGGTGAACCCCGGTGAGAACACCACGACCCGGACGCACCGACGACACCGTCCAGATCATCATGCTGCTCACCATCGCCAGCATGGCCGGGGCCGCGTCCTTCACCCACGTCCAGGACTGGACCATGCACAACAGCCCACCCGGGACCGGCGGCTGGTTCGGCTGGGCCAACGCTGTCATCTCCGAACTCACCCCTGCCGCCGCCGGACTCGAGATCCGGCGCCGCAAACGAACCTGCCGGCCCATCGCCTACCCCCTGGCCGTTCTCATTCTTGCTGCGGCACTGTCCCTCACCGCTCAGGTCGCCCAGGCCACCCCCAGCCCTGCCGGCTGGCTCGTCGCCGCCATCCCGGCCCTGGCCTTCCTCGCCCTGTCCAAACTCGTGCTGTCCCGCGCACCCGCGCAATCCGCTACGCCAGCGGATACACCCTCTGACGAGCTGCCAATCCCGGTCCGGCCCGAATCCGCCGATGACGCAGCAACGACCGATCTTCTGCCCACTGAACTCCTGACCGGCGCCCGCATGGCCGCCTTTACCCACCGGCAAGCCACCGGCCACGACATCACTGCCGACACCCTGGCCAGCAACCTGGCCATTCCGTCCGCCCTCGCGGGCCAGATCCTCCACGCCCTGGACGGCACCACCACCACCACCGATGGCATCCCGCCGCCCGCCGTCACGCATGCCAACGGCACCCGCTACCCCGCCGGGAGCCGTCCGTGACCGCCTCCAGCCCGATGCTGGCTCCCGGACCCGGAATCGCTCATGTCCCGGGCCCGGGGGGCGAACAGCGGCACCACCAGTACTTGACCTTCACTGTCCAACTCGGAAGGGATTCGCCATGATCTGCGAACACTGCCGCGAACCGCTGGTCTATCACGGTGACTGGCCATCGTGCCCGTGTGACGACGTGCGCGGCCTGGCCCTGACCGTCCGCGAAGTCGCGTCCTACCTATGCGTCTCGCGGACCACGGTGTACGACCCGAGTGGGACTGTAATCTCAACGGTGTAACTCCAGAGACGGAGGAGACACCAGTGACAGACGTGACGACCGGCTGCAGCCAGGATCAGGAGCTGGCGGAGCTGTCCGCGGCCGATGAGCAGCTGCTGCGCGAGCTTACCGAGCGGGCCCGCACGGGCGGGCTGCGGCTGACCGGCGAGGGCGGGCTGCTGGGGAAGCTGACCAAGATGGTGGTCGAGGGCGCCCTGGAAGGCGAGCTCGATGACCATCTCGGCTACGGCAAGCATGACCCGGACGGCCGTGACGGCGGCAATTCCCGCAACGGCCACCGGGCCAAGACCGTGCTCACCGATACCGGTCCGGTGGAGATCAGCGTGCCGCGGGACCGCGATTCCAGCTTCGAGCCGAAAATTGTCGCCAAACGGCAGCGCCGGCTGACCGGGGTCGATGAGATGGTCATTTCCCTGTCGGCTAAGGGGCTGACGCACGGGGAGATCGCCGCGCACCTGGCCGAGGTCTACGGCGCGGACGTGTCCAAGCAGACCATCACGGCCATTACCGACCGGGTGATGGAGGGCATGGCGGACTGGCAGGCCCGGCCGCTCGACCCGGTCTACGCGGTGATCTTCATCGACGCGATCAACGTGAAGATCCGGGAGGGCCAGGTCGCCAACCGGCCCGTCTACCTGGCGCTCGGCGTCACCGCCGACGGCGAGCGGGACGTGCTGGGCCTGTGGGCCGGCGAGCACGGCGACGGTGAAGGGGCCAAGTACTGGCTGCGGGTCCTGTCGGAAATCAAGAACCGGGGCGTGCGGGACGTGTGCATGCTGGTCTGCGACGGGCTGAAGGGACTGCCTGATGCGGTCAGCGCGGTGTGGGAGAAGACGATCGTGCAGACATGTATCGTCCATCTGCTGCGGAACTCATTCAAGTACGCGTCGAAAAGGGACTGGGCCGCGATCGCGAAAGACCTCAAGCCGGTCTACACCGCCGCGTCCGAGGCCGAGGCGCTGGACCGGTTCGCCGAGTTCTCCGGCAAGTGGGAGAAGCGCTACCCGGCGATCATCCGGCTGTGGGAGAACGCCTGGGCCGAATTCGTGCCGTTCCTGCGGTTCGACCGGGAGATAAGGACGGTGATCTGCACCACAAACGCGATCGAGTCGATCAACGCCCGGCTCCGGCGGGCGGTGCGGGCCCGCGGCCACTTCCCCACTGAGCAGGCCGCGCTCAAGTGCCTCTACCTGGCGATCAGGAGCCTGGACCCGACCGGAAAAGGCCGCAAGCGCTGGTCCAACCGGTGGAAGGCCGCCCTCAACGCCTTCGACATCACCTTCGACGGCCGCCTCAGCGCCGGAAGCACGTAACAGCAGGGGAATGAATTACACCGTTAAGTTGACAGACCCACCCGAGTTGGCTCAATTTAGTGTTCAGTCCGGTTGGCGTGGCTGATCGCTTCGAGGGCTTGGCGGAGGTCGTCGGGGAGGGGGTCGGCGGCGTTGATGGTGTGTGGCCCGGCCTGGATCTGGATGGTGCGGTAGCGGCGGGCGGTCTTGACGAATTTTCGGATTGACCAGCCGGTGTGGTGCTCGATCCAGCGGCTGACCGCGAGCGCGGCGAACACGATGGTCAGGTGCGCCTCGATTGAGTCCCTAGTCCGGTGGTAGATAGGCCTGGCCTGCAGGTCGCTTTTCGCCATCCGGAAGGATTTCTCGATCTGGAAGAGCTGATGGTAGGCGCCGATCACGAACTCCGCGGTGACCGGAGTGCCGTCCGGGCAGGTCCGCAGGTTGGTGATATAGCCCTTTAGGCCCGCGAGCGCCCGTGCCTTGTTCTCGAGCTCGCGGTTCACCGACCGGGTGCCGCCGGAGAGCTGGATGAACCGGTTGCGCTTGACCGGGACGTTGCCCGCGACGGCTTGCTCGGCCTTCGTCACCTGCTCATCGATCCCGCGCAGCGTGCGGCGGGCCCGGTCATGGCGGTACTGGTAGTAGATGACGTGGTCGCGGCGGCCGCCGTTTGGCCCGGCGGGCCTGGGCTGGGTGAAGATGTGCCCGTCTGGGATGTCCTGGCCAGGGTGCTCGTGGCGCCACTGCTTCACCACGTAGGGGACCTGCGGGATGCGCATGCCGAGGATGAACGACAGCCCGGCTGCCTCGATCGCCTTCTGGTTCGCTTCGCTCACCATCCCGGCGTCCGCGACGACCGTGACATCGGGGAGCTGGTGGGCGGTCATGCACGCCTCGATAACTGGCAGCATGGTCTTGGTCTCGGCCTTGTTCCCCTCGAACGCCGACACCATCAGCGGGAACCCGGACTGGTCGGTCAGCAGGCCGATCGTGATCTGTGGCTCCAGCCGCCGCTCCTTTGAAAAGCCGCTCTCGCGGAATCCGTCGCCCTCATCGGTCTCGAAGTAGAGCGTGGACACGTCGTAGAGCACCAGGCTGGCCGGGCCCAGCCCGGCATGCGCGGCGCAGGCAGCGGAGATCTCCTGCCGCCACTCCTGCTTCGCATAAGCGGGGAGGCGGCGCTTGAGCGGCGCATACGACGGGCCGGCCACCCCGGCCTCCTCCAGTACCCGCAAGCTGTCAGCCTTGCTGACCGGCTCGATGATCCGCGCGGCCACCAACTGCCCGAACACTGCATCACCGCCGCTGGCCCGGTCAAAGCCCAGCACCTGGTATGCATGCGCCAGCGCATCGAGCAGGCAGCTCATCCGCGACGCGGTGATCGGCAGCGGCCCGCCCGCCGCGGCCGTATCCAGGCCCAGGTCAAGTTCGCCCTGACCCGCGGCCAGCCGCTGCCGGGCGACGGCCCTCAGCAGCTCCAGCTCCGCCTCATCGTGAGCGGAGCCGATGTGCTCAATCTCCCGCGACCCCGGTGCCAGGAGTACACGATCTGCACCGCCGTGGCACCCGACGCCGTCTTCACCGTCCGCACATACGGCACCCGGCAACTCTATGGCCCCCGTTTAGTGTGCAAATCCAGCTCCGCCGAACCGAGAACCCCCAGGTCACAGCGGTAACGTCAGCCCAGAACCCGAATCATGAGCCAACTCAGGAACACTGCCGCGAACCGCTGGTCTATCACGGTGACTGGCCATCGTGCCCGTGTGACGACGTGCGCGGCCTGGCCCTGACCGTCCGCGAAGTCGCGTCCTACCTATGCGTCTCGCGGACCACGGTGTACGACCTTCTCGCCATTGGCCACCTGGTCGCCAACCGGGCCTCCCGTCCCGCGCGCATCTCCATGACCTCGATCAAGGCGTATCTGGCCGTGCACCACTACGAATGGCGGAATCGCCTGGGCTGCTACCGGAGGATCCCATGACAGCCGCTGACGACTGGCCAGGATCCACCACCGGCACCGCGTTCACCCGGGCCGGTGACGGCTACTTCACCTGGCTCGATCATGTATGGACTGCTGCCGGATGCATCCACCCGGTCCGTCTGCACGGTGATCTGCGGGTCATCGATCCCAGGACTGGTGAACTGCTCCGGTCTTACTCCACCGAGGCCATGCCTGACCGGGTGATCTACAAAGCCTGCGGCAACCGCCGCACCGCCGCCTGCCCGTCGTGTGCGGAGACTTACCGCCGTGACGCCTACCAGCTCATCCGTTCCGGCATGGCTGGCGGCAAAGGCGTCCCTGCTACCGTCACCGCCCATCCGGCCGTGTTCGCCACCTTCACTGCCCCCTCGTTCGGCCCGGTCCACACCCGGCCCGTCCGCCACCACACCTGCACCGACCAGGCTCGCTGCACCTGCCGCCCCGAACCCTGCCACGCCCGCCGCGAGGCCACCACTACCTGTGAGCACGGCCAGCTGCTGGCCTGCTTCGCCCGCCACGAACGCGGCGACCCCCGGCTCGGCCTGCCGCTGTGCCCGGACTGTTACGACCACCACGCCCACGTGGTGTGGAACCAGGCCGCCGGGGAACTGTGGCGGCGCACCAAGCAGGACATCGAACGCCAGCTCGCCCACCTGGCCCGCCGCCGCGGCCCGCCGTTCATACCTGTCCCCGACGCGCAGGGCCGCCCGCGGTGGGTGCCCCCGATCCGGGTCTCCCACGGCAAGGCCGCCGAATTCCAGGCCCGCGGAGCCGTCCACTTCCACGTCCTGCTGCGCCTGGACGGCATCGACCCCGCCGACCCGGACGCCCTCGTCCTGCCACCCGCCGGGATCACCGCCGCCGACCTGGACGACGCCATCTGCCACGCCGCCCAGGCCATCACATTCCGCACCCCGCCGCACCCCGCCCGCCCAGACGGATGGCTCATCCGATGGGGCCAGCAGCTTGATGTACGCGTGATCACCCTGCGCGGCGGAAACCAGGTCACCGACGCGATGGTCGCCAGCTACCTGGCCAAATACTCCACCAAGGGAACCGAGGTCACCGGCCACGCCTCAGCCCGCCTCACCGACGACACCATCGACCTGTACGGCAACCCGGCCGGAAACCACGCCGAACGGCTCATCCACGCCTGCTGGACACTCGGCCGCCATCCCGATTACCACCGGCTCCGCCGCTGGGCACACATGCTCGGATTCGGCGGCCACTTCCTCACCAAAGGACGCCGCTACTCCATCACCTTCGGAACCCTCCGCGAAGCCCGCATCTTCTACCGCCGTAGCGAGGCAACCGGGCCAGAACACGGCCCGGTCCGCACCGCCGACCAAGCCGGGGAAGAAACCACTCTCATTATCGGCACCCTCCGCTACACCGGAACCGGCTGGAAAACCACCGGAGACGCCCTCCTCGCCAACACCGCCGCCGACCAGGCACGCCGCAGACGCGACGCCGGACGCGAAGAACTCGCCCACGAGCAAGGCAACAAATTCCACGCCCAACGCCAGGCCGCATGATCCAGCCGAGCTGACATTTAAGTGTCAAGTATTTGGAGCATTCTTTGGCAGTCGATACATTCGATCCCGCAAGGGGCCGGACATGGACACCCGAGGACGTCTCGGTGTTCCTCGGTGTTCCCGTTCCGACTCTGTACCAATGGCGGCACAAAGGCATCGGGCCCAGAAGCCACCGCGTTGGCCGTCACCTCCGTTACCGGCCCGAGGATGTACGAACCTGGCTCGAAGAACAGGAGTAACGCACGTGGGCTACACCAAAGACCTGTGGACACGCCCGGCCACGGGACCCGACGGCAAGCCGATCCGCGTGCGGAATCCCCGGTGGGGCAAAGGCAAGCGGTGGCTCGCCTGCTGGATAGACCCAGAAGGCAAGGAACGAGCCCGGGCCTTCAAAACCCAAGCTGCCGCTGACAAGCACTGGCAGGGCATGCAGACCGATAAGGAACGTGGTGAATACCATGATCCGCACGCTGGCAAGGTGCTGCTCGGGGACTTTGGCAAACGCTGGCTCGCTTCCCGTGTCGTTGATCCATCAACCATGATGCGCTACGAGACTGCCTACCGGTTGCATGTAGAGCCAGCCTTCGGCCGTCGTCAGGTCCGCAGCATCAAGCCATCCCAAATTCAGGCCTGGATCGGGGAACTCTCCGAGCGCTTCCAGCCATCCACAGTGATAGCCGCCCACCTGGTTTTGCAAGGTGTACTCGACGTTGCCGTTGCTGATGATGCCGTTAAAGTCAATCAGGCAAAGTCCAAAGTGGTGCAGCCTCCGGTTCACAAGCGATCAGAGATCCAGGTATGGGCGGACGAGGCGATTTCTTGCCTAATCGATGCACACCCCAGCTCGCTGCGCGCCCTGCCACAACTCGCAGTTTTCTGCGGGATGCGAGAGGGAGAACTGCTCGGTATCGCCCTGGAAGATTTCGCATTTGACGACAAAGTTGTGAGAGTCCGCAGGCAGATCAAGAATCTCGGCGGCACCTACGTTTTCGCGCTCCCCAAAAACGACCGTGAGCGTATCGTCCCGCTGTCCGACTGGACCATTGAGGCGGTCCGGCGGCACGTGGCGATGTACCCTCCACGGCCGTGCACGCTTCCGTGGGAGAACCTGAACGGCAGGTCGCGCACCCACAACATCCTGTTCCGCTGGCACACAGACGGCCAGCACGTCAAGGCCCGCAGCTATTCGGAGACGGTCTGGAAACCTGCCCTGGTCAAAGCCGGCCTGATCCCTGAGCCTGCCATCGACCCACGCGGACGGCGCCGTTACAGCACCACCCGCAGGGAAGGCATCCACCAGCTCCGCCACTACTACGCCAGCGCCATGCTCGCCGGGGGCGTCTCCATCAAGGAGCTGGCCGAGTACCTCGGCCACAGCGACCCGGGGTTCACCCTCCGCGTCTATGCCCACATGCTGCCTTGCTCAAATGACCGCGCGCGCGCCGTCATCAGTGAGCGGTTCAGCCTGGCCGCAGAAGTTGGCGCTTAACTGTCAGCGCGAGCGCCCATCTTTCATGATCACGGAACAGAGACGGAACAGCAGCCATCATTCGGCTGCCAGCAACGATCTGTGCGTGATCGCAGCTCGTCTCGTGTGCCTCATTACGGATCAGTTTCCGCAGGCCAGCAGTCTACTGGTGGCCCTTCAGGATCTGCCTCGCCATGACGACGCGCTGGATCTGGTTGGTGCCCTCGTAGATCTGGGTGATCTTGGCGTCGCGCATCATCCGCTCGACCGGGTAGTCCTTGACGTACCCGTAACCGCCGAGCAACTGGACCGCGTCGGTGGTCACGTCCATGGCCACATCGGACGCGAAGCACTTGCAGGCCGAAGAGAAGAACGTCAGGTCCGCGCTCCGCTCTCCGGCCATGGCCCGCTCGGATCTGGCCGCCGCCGCATAGGTGAGCTGCCGGGCCGCCTCCACCTTCATCGCCATATCGGCCAGCATGAACTGGACGCCCTGGAATTCCGCGATGGCCTGGCCGAACTGGCGCCGCTCCTTGACGTACCCGGTGGCGTAATCCAGGGCGCCCTGGGCGATGCCGATCGCCTGCGCGGCGATGGTGACCCGGGTGTGGTCCAGGGTGGCCAGCGCGGTCTTGAACCCGGTGCCCTCGGCGCCGATGATCCGGTCGGCCGGGATGGCGCAGTCGTCGAAGTACAGCTCCCGGGTCGGTGATCCCTTGATGCCGAGCTTGTGCTCCGGGGCGCCAAAGGAAAACCCGGGGTCGTCCTTGTCCACCACGAAGGCCGAGATGCCGTTGGCCCCGGCGTCCGGGTCGGTCACCGCCATGACCGTGTAAAACTGCGACACCCCGGCGTTCGTGATCCACCGCTTCACGCCGTTCAGCACATAACTGTCCCCGTTACGCACGGCGCGGGTGCTCATCGCCGCGGCGTCGGAGCCGGCCTCTGGCTCGGACAGCGCGTAGGAGAACATCGCCTCGCCGCGGGCCACCGGGGGGAGGAACCGCTGCTTGAGCTCCTCCGAGCCGGCCAGCAGCAGCGGGACCGTGCCCAGCTTGTTGACCGCCGGGATCAGCGACGACGACGCGCAGGCCCGGGCCACTTCCTCGATCACGATGGCGGTGGCGATGGCGTCCGCGCCCGCGCCGCCGTAGGCCTCGGGGATGTGCACCGCGGTGAAGTCCGCCTTGGCCAGCGCCTCGAACACGTCCCAGGGAAACTCCCCGGACTCGTCCACCTCGGCCGCCCGCGGCGCGATCTTGTCATCGGCCAGCTCACGCACTGCCTCGCGGAGCGCCTCGTGCTCCTCGGTCAGGGCGAAGGCAGGGAAGTCAGAGCTCATTACCCGATGGTAACTCCCGGTCAGCGGCCCCGCCGAGGCGGTCCCGCAGCGCTGCTCCCTTGGCCTGCGCCAGGTCCCGGAGCCCCTGCTGGAACCCAGCCATCCGGTCGCGCAACGCCGGGTCACCGGCGCCCAGGATGCGCACCGCGAGCAGGCCCGCGTTCCGCGCCGCGCCGACCGCCACGGTGGCCACCGGGACCCCGGCCGGCATCTGCACGATGGACAGCAGCGAATCGAGCCCGTCCAGGTACTTCAGTGGCACTGGGACGCCGATGACCGGCAGCGGGGTCACGGCGGCCAGCATGCCGGGCAGGTGCGCCGCCCCACCTGCCCCCGCGATGATCACCCGCAACCCACGGCCGGCCGCGTCCGAGCCGTACCGGATCATCTCGTGCGGCATCCGGTGCGCGGACACCACGTCGGCCTCATAGGGCACGCCGAACTCGTCCAGCGCAGCCGCGGCCGCCTCCATCACCGGCCAGTCCGAGTCGCTGCCCATCACGACCCCGACCAGCGGTCCGCCACCCCCCACCACCGAGCTCATTCCGCGTGCTCCTTACCGGTCGCCAGGTAGCTGGCCGCGCGCAGCGCCCGGTCACGCAACGCGAGCAGGTTCTCCCCGCCGTCCCCGCTGCCGGTCACCGTAACGTGGCCGATCTTCCGGCCGGGCCGGGCCGCCTTGCCGTAGATGTGCACCTTCACCCCGGGATCCGCCGCCATCACGTGGATGTACCTGTCGTACAGATCCGGGTCCTGGGCGCCGAACACGTTGACCATCACGGTCTGCCCGGCGGCTGGCTGCGGCGCGCCCAGCGGCAGGTCGAGCACGGCCCGCAGGTGCTGCTCGAACTGCGACGTGCGGGCGCCCTCGATGGTCCAGTGGCCGCTGTTGTGCGGCCGCATGGCCAGCTCGTTGACCAGCAGGCCCAGGCCGGTGTCGAACAGCTCCACGGCCAGCAGCCCGGTCACCCCGAGTTTGTCGGCGACCGACAGCGCGAGCCGCTGCGCCTCCTCGGCCACCGTGGCGGACAGCCCGGGGGCGGGCGCCAGGACCTCGTGACAGACCCCGTCCCGCTGCACGGTCTCCACCACCGGGTAGGCCGCGCCCTGCCGGTGCGGCGAGCGGGCCGCCAGCGCGGCCAGCTCGGCGCGGAACGGCACGTAGTCCTCGGCCAGCAGGGCGATCCCGTGCGCCAGCACCTCACCAGCCGCGAAACTGTCGTCGCACACCCACACGCCGCGCCCGTCGTAACCGCCGCTGATCGCCTTGAGCACCACCGGCCAGCCCGCCCCATCATCGGCGAACCGCACCACATCGGCCACGCTGGAGACGGCGGCGAACCGGGGACAGGGCACACCGAGCCGGGTCAGCTCCTCGCGCATGGCCAGCTTGTCCTGTGTGTAGCGGAGCGCGGCCGGGCCTGGCGCCAGCGCCACCCCGGCCGCCTCCAGCGCGGCCAGATGCTCCCCCGGCACGTGCTCGTGGTCGAACGTGACCACGTCGCAGCCGTCCGCGAACGCGAGCAGGTCGTCCAGGTTGCGATAGTCGCCCACCCGCACATCCGGGCAGACCTGGGCGGCGCTGTCGGCGGCGCTGCCGGCCAGCACCCGCAGCCGGACCCCGAGCGGGATGGACGCCTGGTAGGTCATCCGGGCCAGCTGCCCGGCGCCGACCATGCCCACGACGGGAAAGCGGGACCCGGCGGCCTGATCATCGGTCACCCGCCGTAGCCTACGAGGCAGCACCCCCGCCCGCACACCCGTCACCACTCGCGGGCCGCCGCAGGCCACGATCCGAAAACGGTGCTTGTCAGTACGGCGTGACCACGGGATATTTAACGCACCGGAAACAACTCCGATCATGACCCGATTTATCATCAGCGCGTCCACCTGGGGGATGTCGGCCCGGTCGGCGGGCGACCGACACGCACAAGCCGTACGCACAAGGCCGAAGGAGCACGCCGATGTCGGCACCTGAGCAACAGCAGAGCCCACTTCTCGAGGCCGAGCCACCGCCCGGCGTTGAGATCCGCGAAGGCGAATACGGCACCAAGGTCGCGGCGGTCGAGCCCGGTGGCGCCGAGTTCATCCCGTTGAACGAGCGGCACGGCAAGCCGCTGCAGCTGTTCTGGACCTGGACCTCGCCGAACTTCGAGTTCGCCACCGTGTTCGTCGGCGTGATCGGGGTGGCGTTCTTCGGGCTGAACTTCTGGCAGGCGTTCCTGGCCATCGTGATCGGCACCGGCCTCGGCTCGGTCACCCACGGCCTGCTGTCGAAGGAGGGGCCGTCGCACGGCGTGCCGCAGATGGTGATCTCCCGGCTCGGCTTCGGCTACTGGGGCAACATCCTGCCCGCCGGGCTGAACTCGATCACCGCCGGCATCGGCTGGTTCGCGGTGAACAGCGTGAGCGGCACGTTCGCGCTGAACACGCTGACCCACCTGCCCAAGTGGCTGTGCCTGGTGATCATCGTGCTGATCCAGATCGTGATCGCGTTCTTCGGGCACAACCTGGTGCACGCGTTCGAGCGCTACGCGTTCCCGCTGCTGGCCCTCGTCTTCCTGGTCGCCACGATCTGGATCTTCACCAAGTCCAGCCCGGGCGCGCCGTCGCACGGCGGCGGGATCGGCGGCTTCCTGATCACGCTGGGGGCCGCGTTCGGCTACGCGGTCGGCTGGAACCCGTACGCCGCTGACTACACGCGTTACTTCGCCCCGAATACCAGCAAGAAGGCCGTCGCCCTGTGGGCCGGGCTCGGGGTCTTCGTGTCGTGTGTGCTGCTCGAGACGGCCGGTGCGGCGTCCGCGACGGTGACCGGCATCAACGCCATCAACAGCAACCCCACCGGCGCGTTCACCGGGCACCTGCCCACCGCCCTGGCCGACCTCACGCTGCTGGCCATCGCGCTGGGCGCGATCGCGGCCAACGTCCTGAACATCTACTCCGGCGCGCTGTCCTTCACCGCGATGGGTATCAAGCTGCCGCTGGCCCTGCGCCGGGCCATCGTGGCCGGCGTGTTCGGCGTGATCGGCTTCATCGTCGCGCTGACCGGACTGCACGACGCGGGCACCAAGTACAACAACTTCCTGCTGGTCATCGCGTACTGGATCGCACCGTGGCTGGCCGTGATGTTCTGCGACCAGTTCCTGCGCCGCCGCCAGGACTACCGGCAGATGGAGAAGCTGCTGTTCGACAAGAGCTACAGCAACTGGGCCGGCCCGGTGGCCATGCTGGTCGGCGTGGTGGTGTCGATCGTGCTGTTCTCCAACCAGACCGAGTACAAGGGCGTGATCCCCACGCACGTCCCGTCGGTTGGTGACCTCACCTTCGAGGCCGGCTTCCTCATTACCGCGGTCATCTACCTGACCTGGCATGCCATAGCTGACCGTGGTCACCGGGCCGCGCCGGCCAACGCAATTTAACGCCAGTACCAGCCGGCTCAGGGACCCTGGGCCGGCCGTCTGCGCTGGTAAGGCGGAGTCCGGGGCGGCGGCTGGCCGCCGCCCCTCGCGCGGAGCGCGATCGGGACTGCTGAGCACCCCAGCCGGTCCCGGCCGGCTGTGCTGACCCGGGGGGGCGACCCCCCGGACCCCCGATCGCCGCTTCACGGCGAGCCGGCATAGCCAGCGGCCGGCCGAACCCCCGGGCTAGGCTGGGCCGGAGACGACCGGGGGTTCCTCGGCGCCGCGCAGGCCGCGGGGCAGGAACACCGCGAACACGGCCGGCCGCGGCCGGACCAGCACCACGTTGGCGCCGTCCGCGGTGGCCACATCGCGGGCCAGGGCCAGGCCCAGGCCGGTGCCGCCGGGCGTGCCGCTGACGTTGCGCTCGAAGATGCGCGGCACCAGTTCGTGCGGCACGCCCTTGCCCTCGTCGCGCACTTCCACCACCACCGACTTGGGGGTGCGCGAGGTGCGGATGGTCACCGTGCCCGCCCCGTGCACCAGCGCGTTGTCCAGCAGGGTGGCGATGACCTGGCCCAGCGCCCCCGGGGTGATATAGGCGGACAGCCCCTTCTCCCCGGCTATCTCCAGCTTCCGGTTAGCCCGGCGGAACGCCGGATCCCACTCGATGACCTGCTGCGCGATCACGTCATCGATGGCGATCAGGGACGGCACCCCGCGGGCGGCCCGCCGGGTCCGGCCGAGCAGCTGGCTGACCACATCGGCCAGCCGCTCGGTCTGGGCCAGCGCGGCCGCGCCCTCCTCGCGGACCACCTCGGAGTCCCCGGCGGCGGCGATCATCTCCTCCAGCCGCATGGACAGCGCGGTCAGCGGGGTGCGCAGCTGATGCGAGGCGTCCGCCGCGAAGTCCCGCTCCGCGGACAGCAGGTCGGTGATCCGGCGGGCCGAGCCGTCCAGCCCTTCGGCCAGCCGGTCCAGTTCGGGCACGCCGTACCGGCGGCCCAGCGGGCGCGCGTCACCCAAGCCGAGCCGGTCGGCCGCGCTGGCCAGTTCCTCCAGCGGCCGGGTCAGCCGCCGGGCCTGCAGCATGGCCAGCGCCACCGCGACCGCGACCGCGGCCAGCGCGAGCCCGCCGATCAGGATCAGCGCCCCGGTCAGCCGGCTGTACTCGACCGACTCGTCGGCCCCCACGGTGACCCGGAAGTTCCGGGTCGACGCGACCTTGACGATCGACCCCGTCTCCGGCGGGTCGCCGATGCTGTACTCGGGCAGCCCGTCCTGCCGGATGCTGATGTACCGGTCGGGCAGTGACTTGGCTGCCGCCGCGGCCTCGGCCACGTCGGCCGGCAGGCCCGCGTTGACCCGGTCCTGCAGCGTCTTGGCCACCGTGGTCGCGTCCCGTTTGATCTGCGACTGGGCTGCGCTGATCTGCAGCCGGCTGAGCACGAACGCGAGTGGGATGCCCAGCAGCAGAACAGCCGTCACCGCCACCGCCAGGGTGGAGACTAGCAGGCGGCGGCGCATGGCTCAGGGTCCCGGGATGGCCTGGACGTTCCTGGCGGGCACCCGGAAGCGGTCAGTCACCCCGCTCGAAGCGGAAGCCCACGCCGCGCACCGTGGTGATGTACCGCGGGTTGTGCGCGTCGTCGCCCAGCTTGCGGCGCAGCCACGAGATGTGCATGTCCAGCGTCTTGGTGGAACCCCACCACTTGCTATCCCAGACCTCACGCATGATCTGTTCACGGGTGACCACCTTCCCCGCGTCACTCACCAGCACGCTCAGCAGGTCAAACTCTTTTGTGGTGAGCTCGAGTTCCGTGTCCCCGATCCAGGCCCGCCGGGCGTCCGCGTCCACCCGCACGCCCTGCACCACGCTCGTCTCCGGGGTGCCCCGGCGGAGCAGCGCACGGACCCGGGCCAGCAGTTCGGCCAGCCGGAACGGCTTGGTCACGTAGTCGTCGGCGCCGGCGTCCAGGCCGATCACCGTGTCCACCTCATCCGCGCGCGCGGTGAGGATCAGCACCGGCACGGTCTGCCCGTCGGACCGCAGCCGCCGGCACACCTCCAGCCCGTCCAGCCGCGGCAGCCCGATATCCAGCACGATCAGGTCGATGCCGCCAGCCTGCGCGGCCTCCAGCGTCCCCGGCCCATCTGCCGAGACGTTGACGTCGTACCCCTCGCGGCGCAGCGCCCGGGCCAGTGGCTCAGAGATTGAAGAGTCGTCTTCGGCGAGCAGGACACAGGTCATGCACAGATGGTAGCCGCGACGGAGAGTGCTACCCCAGCATCACGGCCAGGTTGGCCCGTCAGACCGGGGTGACGCCGTGGCGGCGGCGGGCGAACGTGCGGTCTTTGCCCGCCGCCGCCGCGAACCGCCGGATCAGCTCGCCGCGCAGCCCGGCGGGCTGCACCACGTCGTCGATCACCAGCTCGCTGGCCAGCCGGAGCACGTCGATGTCGTCGTCGTACCCGGCCCGGAGCCGGGCCGTTTCCTGCTCCCGCTCGGCCGGGTCTTCGATGGCGGCCAGCTTGTTGTAGTAGACCGCGTTGACCGCCGCCTCGGCCCCCATCACCGCGATCTTGGCTGTGGGCAGGGCCAGCGTCGCGTCCGGCTCGAAGCCCGGCCCGGCCATCGCGTACAGCCCGGCCCCGTACGCCTTGCGCACCACCACGCAGATCTTCGGCACGGTGGCCTCGGCCACCGCGCTGATCATCTTGGCCCCGTGCCGGATGATGCCCTGCTTCTCCACCGCCGTGCCAACCATGAACCCGGGCACGTCGGCCAGGAACAGCAGCGGCACGTTGAACGCGTCGCACAGCTGGATGAACCGGGCCGCCTTGTCGGCCGAATCGACGAACAGCACCCCGCCCTTGAACATCGGGTTGTTCGCCACCACCCCGGTCACCTGGCCGTCCAGCCGCCCGAAGCCGATGGTCAGCTCGCGGGCCCACAGCGCGTGGATCTCGAAGAACGACCCGGCGTCCAGCAGCCCGCGCAGGTAGCGGCGCATGTCGAACGCCTGCCGCTCGCTGACCGGGACCAGCGCGGCCAGGTCCACGCCCTCGTCCGGCAGGGCGGCCGTGGCCACCGGCGGCGGCTGCTGCCAGTTCCCCGGCAGGTAGGACAGGTAGCGGCGCACCGCGGCCAGCGCGTCCGGCTCGTCCTTGGCCAGGTAATGGCCGCAGCCGGACACCGTGCAGTGCATCCGGGCGCCCCCCATCTCCTCCAGCGTGGTCTGCTCCCGGACCACCATCTCGACCATCCGCGGGCTGCCCAGGTACATGGACGCGTTGCCCTCGACCATGGCCACGTAGTCGCAGAACGCCGGGATGTAGGCGCCACCCGCGGCGGACGGCCCGAACAGCGCGCACACCTGCGGGATCGACCCGGAGGCACGGACCTGAGTGTGGAAGATCTTCCCCGCGCCGCGGCGGCCGGGGAACATGTCCACCTGGTCGGTGATCCGCGCCCCCGCCGAGTCCACCAGGTAGATCATCGGCAGCCCGGCCGCGTAGGCCTTCTCGATGATCCGGATGATCTTCTCGACCGTGCGGGCCCCCCACGAGCCCGCCTTGACCGTGGAGTCGTTGGCCATCACCGCCACCGGCCGCCCGTTGACCAGGCCGGTGCCGGTGACCACGCCATCCGCGGGCAGCCCCTCGGCGGCGACGTTGGCGTACCGCCCGTCCTCGGTGAATGAGCCCGCGTCGAGCAGGGCGGCTATCCGGTCCCGGGCGAACAGCTTGCCCGCCTTCGCGGCCGCCGCGTGATACTTGGCCGCCCCGCCGCGCTCGACGGAGGCGCGCAGCTCATCGAGTTCAGGGTGCGCGGTCTGCGCTGGCTCGGCCGGCGCCGGCTGAGCCTGCTGGTTCTGGGCCGCCTGATCCTGGGCCGTCACGGGGCCACCGTCCGGGTGCGCGGGCCGGCCCGCAGCACCTGGGACGGCAGCTGCCGCCCGACGATGCGTTCCGCCTCTTCCGCCGCGCCGATCATCGCGGCCAGGTCTACCCCGGTGGCCACGCCCATGTCCTCCACCATGTGCACCAGTTCCTCGGTGGCTATGTTCCCGGATGCGCCGGGCGCGTACGGGCAGCCGCCCAGCCCGCCCACGGACGCGTCGAAGTCGTCCACGCCGAGCTCCAGCGCGGCCAGCACGTTGGCCAGCCCGGTGCCCCGGGTGTTATGGAAGTGCAGGTTCAGCGGCACCTCGGGGTGCCGCGAGCGGAAGCCGCCGGCCAGCTCGGTGACCCGGCGCGGGGTGGCCATCCCGGTGGTGTCGCCGAACGAGATCGAGTCAGCCCCGTCGGCCACTGCCCGGCCGGCCACGCCCAGCACCCGGCCGGCCGGCACGTCGCCCTCATACGGGCAGCCCCACGCGGTGGCCACCACAACCTGGACGGTCGCGCCCCGGTGGTGCGCCTCGTCGATGATCACCGCGATGTCGTCCAGCGACTCGGCCGTGCCCCGGTTCACGTTCCGCCGGTTGTGCGTGTCCGAAGCCGACACCACGACTTCCACCTCGGTGAACCCGGCGTCCAGCGCGCGCCGGGCGCCGCGCAGGTTGGGCGCCAGCGCCGAGTAGCGCACCGCGGGCGCCCGGGTGATCCTGTCCCACACCTGGTCCGCGTCGGCCATCTGCGGGATCGCCTCGGGCCTGACGTAGGACACCGCCTCGATCCGGGAGACCCCGGTCCGGGCCAGCGTGTTGATCAGCTCGACCTTGGCCTCCGTGGGCACCGGGTCCTCGTTCTGCAGCCCGTCCCGTGGGCCCACTTCGCGCAGCGAGATCCGCGCGGGCAGGTCAGACACGTGTGCTCACTTCCCCGGCCACCCTTGTTCTCCCCGCCACCCTTATTCTCCCGGCCACCGTGGGGCCCGCTTCTCGTTGAAGGCCGCGATGCCCTCGCGCCGGTCCCCGGACAGCGCCGCGGTCCGCCAGGCCGCGTCCTCGATGTCCAGCGCCGCGGGCAGCCCGGCCGCCCAGCCGTTCCGCAGCGCCCGCTTGGCCGCGCGCACCGCAACCGGCGAGTTGGCCGCGACCGTGCCCGCGATCTCCAGCGCGGCGCTGTCCGCCGCCCCGGCCGGCACCACCCGGTCGGCCAGGCCGATCCGTTCCGCCTCGGCCGCCTTGACCCGGCGCCCGGTCAGCACCAGCTCGGCGGCCCGGCCCGCGCCCAGCCGGCGCACCGACAGCTGGGTGCCGCCGCAGCCCGGCACCAGGCCCACCGTGGTCTCCGGCAGGCCGAACTCCGCGGTCTCGTCGGCCACGATGATGTCGCAGCTCAGGGCCAGCTCACAGCCGCCGCCCAGGGCGAACCCATGCACCGCGGCGACCACCGGCTGGGGCAGCCCGAGCAGCTCGCCGAACGCGGTCCGGAACACCACCCGCTGGGCCAGCAACTGCGCGTCGCCCATCGCGTTGCGTTCCTTGAGGTCGGCCCCCACGCAGAAGGCCCGGTCCCCGGCGGCGGACAGCACCACGGCGCGCACGTCGCCGTCAGGCTTGAGTTCCGCGCACACCTGGGCCAGCCGGACCAGCATTACCGTGTTGAGAGCGTTCAATACAGAAGGTCTGTCCAGGATGATTTCGGCCACCTTGCCGTGACCGGTCACGTGACGGCGTACCTGTACCCCATCCATGAGCGAAGGCTAACCCCCGCCGGGCGCGGGCCTGCCTGCGGCCTACGGTTCGTCCCGGGTCAGCCGCTGCTGCTCGTCCTCGATTAGCTGGAACAGGGTGGCCTGGACCATCTCCACGTGCGGGATCTCGGTCAGCACGAGCTGGCCGTGCTCGCCCGCGGACTCCACGATGAGCTGGCCGGCGCCGAGCAGCCGGTCGATCAGCCCATGCGTGAACGAGACGTCGCTGATCCGGGCCAGTGGGAAGTCGCGGCCGGTCCGGGACAGAATGCCGCGGCGCAGCCGCAGGCGGCGGGTGGTCAGCTCGTAGGTGGTGGTCTGCCAGCGCAGCACCGGGATGGCCACCCCGACCAGCACGAAGATGATCGCGAGGGCGCCGGAGCCGAGGAAGGCCGGTGGCGGCACGTGCCCGTGGTAGTAGACCAGCGCGCCGTAGGCGGCCAGCACCAGGATGAGGAGCAGAATCGGGCGCAGGATGGTCTTCCAGTGCGGGTGCAGCAGCCATACCCGCTGCTCCCCTTGGGCGAGCAGATCCTCCTTGCGCATAGCGCACATGGTGGCATGGAACCGGGCCACCTGAGCATCCCGACACGGGTGCCGAAATCAGCGGACGTGCACCACGTCCCCGGCGCTCACCGGGACCAGCCCGCCGGGGGTGCGCAGCACGAGCCGGCCCGCGTCGTCCACGTCCGCCGCGGTACCGGTGAGCACCGCGCCGCCGGGCAGCTCGGCCCGGACCTCGCGGCCGATCGTCGCGCACCATTGCCGGTAGTCCGCGCGCAGCTGAGGCCGGTCCGGGTCGGTGCGCCAGGCCCGGTACCGGCGGGCCAGCCCGGTCAGGATCGCGGCCAGCAGCGCGGCCCGGCCGGTGCTGGCCGCGTCCTCGATGAGCAGCGAGGTCGCGGCCGGCCCGGGTAGCTCGGCCCGGCTCAGCGTGACGTTCAGCCCGACCCCGACCACGACCGCGTCGCCGTGCGCCTCGGCCAGGATCCCGGCCAGCTTCCGCTCCCCGGCCAGCACGTCGTTGGGCCATTTGAGGCTGGCCGGCAGGCCGGCCTGATCGCGCACCGCACTGGCCACCCCCACCCCGGTGAGCAGCGGCAGCCAGCCGAGCCGGGTGGACGGCACGTCCGCCGGGCGG
The DNA here is from genome assembly GCA_963834705.1 of uncultured Actinomycetes bacterium. Classification (GTDB taxonomy): domain Bacteria; phylum Actinomycetota; class Actinomycetes; order Streptosporangiales; family Streptosporangiaceae; genus RYN-230. The sequence goes on along the minus strand of CAWICV010000002.1, from coordinate 416,418 downwards.
AGCAGCACCGAGAAGATGAGCCCGGCGCTGGGCGGCGCCGACCAGGACCGGCCCAGCCGCCCCCGCCCGGCCGTCTGCTCCTCCGCCACCAGGACCAGGCCCTCTTCCGCCCCGGCCCTGGCTGCCTCGAGCAAATCCGCGTTGGTGGAGCCGGTTTGCGGCACCACCCGGACATCCCGCCACAGCCCACCGGCCGTGACCAGCCGTCGCCGCAGTCCCGCCCCGTCCAGCGGCCGCCGGTCCACCCCAGTCTCCGCGCCCACCCGACCCATCCTGCCAGCCGCCAGAAGGTTGATGATCAAACGTTTGGTGCCACTCTGGCGACCCCAAACGTTTGATCATCTTCCTGGCGGGGCTACTGCGCGGCCTGGCGGGGCTACTGGGTGGCCTGGCGAGGCTACTGCGTGGTCCGGCGGGTGGTGGCGGCGCGGACCGCGGCTAGCAGGCCGCCGAACACCGCGGCGGCCACCAGGGCCAGGCACGTCACCGTGGCCGCGTGCGCGGACAGCAGCCGGAACGCGGCGTGCGAACCGCCGCCCGGCAGCGTCCCGGCCAGGTTCAGGTACAGCGTGCCGAACGTGGCCACCCCGATCACCAGGGCCAGCTGGTTGACGGTGACGATGACGCCGGTCGCGTCGGCCGCCTCGGCCACCGGCACCCGGAGCAGCACCGCGGTCATCAGCGGGCCGAACGCGGCCGCCATCCCGGCGCCGGTCAGCGCCAGCACCCAGTACAGCGCCATCCCGCCGTGGCCGCCACTATGGAGCAGCGCGCCCAGCAGCGCCAGGCCGGCCGCGTACCCGGCGAAGCCGGTGATGACCAGGCCGCCGAACCACCGCGCGGGCAGCCGCTGCCAGTTGAGGCTGACCAGCGCGAAGGCCGCCGCGGCCGGGGCGAAGGTGAGGCCGGCCCGCAGCGGGCTGTCGCCCAGGCCGCCCTGCAGGTGCAGCGCCAGCACGAAGAAGAACCCGCCGAACACCGCCATCGTGATGAACAGGCCGGCGATGCCCAGCCCGATGCCGGGCAGCCGGAGCACCCGGCCGGGGATCAGCGGCGCCCCGCCACCCGCGGCCACCCGCCGCTCGACGAGGGTGAACAGGGCGAACAGCACGGCGCTGCCGGCCAGGCAGGCCCAGCCCCAGACCGGCCAGCGTTCCGGCTGGCCGAGCACCAGCGGCAGCACCAGGGCCAGCACGGCCGGGGTGAGCAGGGCCAGCCCGGCCGGGTCCAGGCCGCGGTCACGGTCGGCGGCACCGTGCGGCAGCCAGCGTGCGCCCAGGATGAGCAGCGCGGCGCCGATCGGGACGTTGATCAGGAACACCGAGCGCCAGGTGCTGCCGAACACGTCCGCAGTGACCAGCAGGCCGCCGAGGATCTGCCCGGCCACCGCGCCCCCGGCGATCACCGCTGCGTACAGCCGCATGGCGCGGGCCCGGGCGGTGCCGGTGTAGCTGCGCTGGATCAGGCTGAGCACCTGCGGGATCATCGCCGCGGCGCCCGCGCCCTGGACGAACCGCAGCCCGACCAGCAAGCCGGTGGACGGGGCCAGTCCGCAGCCCAGCGAGGCCAGGGTGAACAGGGTCAGGCCGGCCAGGAACATCCGGCGGTAGCCGAGGATGTCCCCCAGCCGGGCCCCGGTGACCAGGCCCACGGCGTAAGTGATCACGTAACCGGCGATGACCAGCTGCAGGCCGGCGCCGGTGGCGTGCAGGTCGGTATGGATGGAGGGGGCGGCGACGTTGACCACGGAGGCGTCCAGCACCGCCATGAACTGCCCGGTGAGGACGATGGCCAGCAGCGCGCCCGGGGCCGCGGCCCGGCGGCCGGCCCGCCGGATCACCCTGGTGCCGGACCGGGTCACGGTTGCAGTGTCTGTCATGTCACACAGCTTGCCGCGTCCGTTATCCAGGTACCAAGAGCCCAGTTATCCTGGTACCAGCGCCACCTGGCAAAGCCGCCGGGCCACCGGCACGATGGGAGCATGAGCAGCGTGACGATCGCCGAAGCGGGCACCCGGCGGGCCGAGCTGGCCGCTTTCCTGCGCAGCCGCCGTGAGCGGATCAGCCCCGAGCAGGCCGGGCTGCCGCCCGGGCTGCACCGCCGGACCCCCGGGCTGCGCCGCGAGGAAGTGGCCCAGCTGGCCGGGGTCGGCGTCACCTGGTACACCTGGCTGGAGCAGGGCCGCCCGATCAACGCCAGCGCGCAGGTGCTCGCCGCGGTGGCCCAGACGCTCAAGCTGGACCAGGCCGAGCGGGAGCACCTGTTCCGGCTGGCCGACGTGCCGGACACCGCGGCCGGCCTGGCCCCCGTGCCATGCCCGCAGGTCCCGCCGGAGGTCCAGGCCATCATGGACGGCCTGACGCCGATGCCCGCCTGCGTGCTGAACGAGCGCTACGACCTGCTCGGCTGGAACGACGCGTACGCCGCGCTCTGGCCTGGGGTGACTGGCGCCGCGCCCGGCGAGCGCAACATCCTGTGGCTGAACTTCACCTACCCGGAGTGCTGCCACCCGTACGTGAGCCGGCACGAGCAGCTCGGCCGGCTGGTCGCCCAGTTCCGCGGCCACTACGGCCGGCACGTCGGCGAGCCCACCTGGACCGGGTTCATCGAGCGCCTGCAGGCGGTCAGCCCGCAGTTCGCCAAGCTGTGGGCCGAGCACGACGTGGCCAGCCCGGTCACCTACGTGAAGATCTTCCGGCACCCGGCGTTCGACCGGCTGGCCATGACCTCGACCAGCTTCGGCGTGCTGGCCGTGCCCGGCACCCGGATGGTGGTCTACACCCCGGCCGACGAGGCGTGCCGGATCGCCATCGGCAAGCTGCTGGCCGGTGAGGGCACCGGCGCCCAGTACCCGTGCGCGCCCGCGCACGCCCGCCGCCGCGCCGAGCTGGCCGCCGCCTCGGCCTCCGCCTGACCCGCCCCGGCCCGCCCCCGTCGCCTCGCGCCGTCGCCTCGCCCCGCGCCGCCGTCCCGGCCCGCCTGGCCGCCCCGGCCGCCGCAGCCATCCCGGCCGGCCTGACCTGATCATTAATTCGTGATCATGGCATTGGTGGCAGTAGAGCCCAACCTAGGCATGATCACGATTGCCGAACGAAGGTCAGCCGGTGTTCTGCAGGCCGGCCGCGACGCCGCTGACGGCGAGCAGCAGCAGTCGGTGCAACTGCTCCCGGCGCGCCGCGTCGGTGCCGTGGTCTTCGGCGGGCAGCGCGCGCAGTTCGTTGAGCGCGCGGAGCTGCAGGTAGGACAGCGCGTCCACGTACGGATCGCGGAGCGCCACCGCGCGGGACAGCACCCGCCGGTCGGCCAGCAGCCGGTCGTGCCCGGTGACCTCCAGCACCAGCCGCCGGGTCAGGTCGTACTCGGCCAGCACCCACCCGGCGAGATCGTCCCGCCCGCCCAGGGCCAGGTGCCGGACCGCGATCCGCCGGTCGGTCTTGGCCAGGCTCATCTCCGCCCCATCGAGCAGCACCGCGAGCAGCGGCCAGCCCTGGTACGCCTGCCGCGCCCCGGCCAGCCCACCGGGGCCGTCTACTACCGCGGCCAGCCCGCTGCCCAGGCCGTACCAGCCGGGCAGGTTCAGCCGGGTCTGCGCCCAGGCGAACACCCATGGAATGGCCCGCAAGTCGTCCAGCCCCGCAGTGCTGGCCCGGGGGGACGGCCCCCCGCCCTGCTCCCCCGGGTGACTACCCCCGGAACCCCCGGCCCCCGCTCGCCGCTCCGCGCCGAGACCGCTAGCGCGGCCGGTAAGGCGCCGGGCCGGACGGGACCCGATCCGCAGCCCGCTGATCTCTTCCAGCGGGCTGATCTTGGCGAACCACTCGGCGAAGCCGGGTGTTTCCACCAGTGCCCGGTACCTGGACAGCGCGGCCGCAGCCATCCGGTCGGCCGCACCGCGGAACCGCTCCGCCGCGGCCGCGTTCCGCTCCCCCACCACCGGCGACGAGGCGAGCAGCACCGCCGAGGTGACCTGCTCCAGGTGGCGCTGGGCGATGACCGGGTTGCCGTACCGGGCGAAGATCACCTCACCCTGCTCGGTGACCTTGAACCGGCCGTCCACCGACCCGGGCGCCTGGGCCAGTACGGCCCGCCCGGCCGGCCCGCCGCCGCGGCCCAGCGCGCCACCCCGGCCGTGGAACAGGGTCAGCCGGATGTCGTTATCCGCGGCCCAGCGGGCCAGCTGCCCCTGCACGTCGAACAGCCGCAGGGTGGCGCTGACCGGGCCGAGTTCCTTGGCCGAGTCGGAGTAGCCGAGCATCACTTCGAGCTGCCGTCCGCTGGCCGCCAGCCGCTCCCGGACCGGCGCCAGCCGGACCATCTCGCTGAGCACCGCGGTGGCGTTGCTCAGGTCCGCGCCGCTCTCGAACAGCGGCACCACGTCCAGCACCGGTGGCGGGCCGCTCCGGGTGGCCCGGGCGGCCAGCTCGTACACGGCCGCGATGTCGTCCGCCGACCGGGTGAAGCTGACCACGTAACGGTGGCAGGCCGCGACGCCGAACCGGTCCTGGATCCAGCTCACCGCGCGGAACGTGGCCAGCACCTCGGCCGCCTGCTCCGATAGCGAGGAGGGTGAGGAGGGCGCACCGCCCGCCCGGACCTCGGCCAGCGCGCGGGCGTGCACCGCGCTGTGCTGCCGGACCTCCAGGCCGGCCAGGTGGAAGCCGAACGTCTCCACCTGCCAGATCAACTGCTGCAATTCACCGAACGCCAGCCGCCTGGCACCGGCCGCCGCCAGCGACTCCTGAATTAGCAGCAGGTCGTGGCGGAAGTCCGCGGCGCTGCCGTAGGCCAGGTCGGCGTCCCGCAGCCGGGTCGCGGCCAGCCGCCGGGCCAGGTAGAGCAGGAACGTCCGGTACGGCTCGCCCGGCGAGCGGGCGGCCAGTTCGGCCAGCAGCTCGGGATGCGCCGTCTCGGCTGACTCCAGGGCCACACTGAACGCCTCGCCGGGCGGCGCCGCGTCGGCGTGCACGGTGAGCGCGCGGCCGATCCGGGTGGCCGTGTTCTCCAGCGCGCGCAGCACATGTTCCGCCTGGATGACCGCGGTCTCCCTGGTCACCTGGGCGGTGACGAACGGGTTGCCGTCCCGGTCCGCGCCGACCCAGCTGCCGAACCGGAGGAACGCCGGGCCCGGCGTGCCGTCGCGCCGCGCCTCGTCCAGCGCCCGGTACACCCGCGGCGCCACCTGGAACAGCGTCTCGTCGAACGCGGCCATCACGGTGCGCACCTCGTCGATGGGCGTCATGGCCCGGGCGCGCAGCGGCGAGGTGCGCCACAGCAGGTCGATCTCCTCGCGCAGCCGGCGCCGGATGCCGGCCTGCTCGGACGCGCCGTGCCGGGGATCGTCCAGGTCAGTGAGCAGGTCGGCGATCCGGCGCAGCGCGGTGGCCACCGCCCGGCGCCGCGCCTCGGTGGGGTGCGCGGTGAGTACCGGGTGCACCCGGAGGCGGCCGAGCAGGTCATCGAGCTGGGGCGGCCCCTGGTCCCGGCGCAGCTCGCCGACCGCGGCGGCCAGCGACTCGCGCACCGGGGCGTCGCCCGCGTCCCGCTCCCGCAGCGCCCGCACCCGGTGCAGTTCCTCGGCCAGGTTGGACAGGTGGAAGTAGACGGTGAACGCCCGGGCCACCAGCTCGGCCCGGTCCAGCGGCCAGCTGGCCACCAGCGCCGCGATCTGGTCCCCGGCCGGGTCCGCGCCCGGTTCCCCGCCCGGGGCGGGCTGCCCGCGCCGGGCCTCGATCACCGCGTGCCGCAGCCGCTCGGTGTCGTCCAGCAGCTCCTGGCCGCCGGCTTCGCGCAGCACCTCGCCCAGCAGGCCGCCGAGCAGCCGCACGTCGCGGCGCAGCGGCGCGGGCAGCTGCTGCCGGTCGGTGTCCCGGGTCGGGCTGGCAGCGGGCGCGGGCGCGGCATCCTGGCTCACCGGGCCAGCCTAGTGGCCGGATGTGTCGGGCCGGTGAACCCGCGACAGCCGCCGCCGGGCACCCCAAACCATGATCCAGCCAGGACTACCCTATCGGCATGACCAGCGAAGTTCAGCCCCGTCCCGAGCCGGGCCAGGCCGAGGCATCGGACGCGCCGCACACCACCGCGGGCAAGATCGCCGACCTGCAGCGGCGCCGGGACGAGGCGGTGCACGCCGGGTCGCAGCGGGCGGTGGAACGGCAGCACGCCAAGGGCAAGATGACCGCCCGGGAACGCATCGAGCGGCTGCTCGACCCCGGCTCGTTCACCGAACTCGACGAACTGGCCCGGCACCGGGCCACCGCGTTCGCCCTCGACGCCAACCGGCCCTACGGCGATGGGGTGGTCACCGGCTACGGCACCATCGACGGCCGCCCGGTCTGCGTGTTCAGCCAGGACTTCATGGTGTTCGGCGGGTCGCTGGGTGAGGTGTACGGCGAGAAGATCGTCAAACTGATGGATCACGCGCTGAAGACCGGCTGCCCGCTGATCGGCATCAACGACGGCGGCGGCGCCCGGATTCAGGAAGGCGTGGTCGCGCTGGGCCTGTTCGCCGAGATCTTCTACCGGAACGTGGTCGCCTCCGGGGTGGTCCCGCAGATCTCTCTGATCATGGGCCCATGCGCGGGCGGCGCGGTCTACTCCCCCGCGATCACCGATTTCACCCTGATGGTCGAGGGCACCTCGCACATGTTCATCACCGGGCCGGACGTGATCAAGACGGTGACCGGCGAGGAGGTGAGCTTCGAGGAACTCGGCGGCGCGCACGCGCACAACGTGAAGTCCGGCGTCGCGCACTACCAGGCGTCCGACGAGGACGACTGCCTCGGCTTCGCCCGGGACCTGCTGTCCTACCTGCCGTCCAACAACCTGGATGACCCGCCCGCCGTGCCACCGGAAGGCGGCCCGGCGGAGGCGCTGGACGTCACCGCCTCCGACGAGGAACTCGACACGCTGATCCCGGACTCGCCCAACCAGCCCTACGACATGCGCGACGTGATCACCCGGGTGCTGGACGACGGTGAGTTCCTGGAGATCCACGCGCTGTTCGCGCAGAACATCGTGGTCGGCTTCGGCCGGGTGGAGGGGATGAGCGTCGGCGTGGTGGCCAACCAGCCGATGCACTACGCGGGCACGCTGGATATCGACGCCGCGGAGAAGGCGGCCCGGTTCGTCCGGACCTGCGACTGCTTCAGCATCCCGGTGCTCACGTTCGTGGACGTGCCCGGCTTCCTGCCCGGCACGGGCCAGGAGTGGGGCGGCATCATCCGGCGCGGCGCCAAGCTGATCTATGCCTACGCGGAGGCCACTGTGCCCAAGATCACAGTGATCACCCGCAAGGCGTACGGCGGCGCCTACGACGTGATGGGCTCCAAGCACCTCGGCGGGGACATCAACCTGGCCTGGCCGACCGCGCAAATCGCGGTGATGGGCGCGCAGGGCGCGGTGAACATCCTGTACCGCCGGGAACTGGCCGCCGCCGACGACCCGGACGCGCTGCGCGCCCAGCGGGTCACCGAGTACGAGGACGCGCTGGCCAATCCGTACATCGCGGCAGAACGCGGCTACGTGGACGCGGTGATCCGCCCGGCCGAGACCCGCGGCCAGGTCACCCGGGCGCTGCGCGCGCTGCGCGGCAAGCGGCAGCAGATGCTGCCGAGGAAGCACGGCAACATCCCCCTGTGAGCGTGAACAGCGTACTGTAGCCGGCCGACTACATTATTGCTGAACTTGAGCCGCCCTTACGCCCCGGCCAGTGCGGGCCCGGCAGTAGAGTCGTGAGTGCCATGACCGACATCGTCGCTCCCCTCCCGACGCTGGCGCCGCTACCCACCCTGGCGCGCTACGCGATCATGATCGATGTCGGTTACATCTATGCCGCCGCCGGTGAACTGCTGTTCAGCGTCGGTTCCCGGCGTGAGTACCGGGTGGACACCGACAAGCTGATCCAGGCGCTGACCCGGCATGCCGACGGCCTGGTCCGCGGCGAACTGCTCCGCGTCTACTGGTACGACGCGGCCCGGGACCGGGTGCCCACCATCGACCAGCGGGTGATCGCGCAGATGGCCCGGGTCAAGCTACGGCTGGGCAACCTGAACGCACGCGGCCAGCAGAAAGGCGTGGACGCGCAGATCCGCGCGGACATGGAGGCGCTGGCCCGGCACCGGGCCGTCACCGACGCCGTGCTGGTGGCCGGGGATGAGGACATGGTGCCCGCGGTCGAGGCCGCGCAGGCCTACGGCGTCCGCGTGCACCTGTGGGGCGTCGAGCCGCCGTTCGGCACCAACCAGGCCGAGCGGCTGGTCTGGGAGTCGGACACGGTGGAGGTGCTGGACCGGGCGTTCCTGGAGCCGTACTTCACCCGGGTCGCGGTGCCCGAGCCGGTGGTGGCCGAGCCGGTGCCGCCGCTGCCGCACTCCGCGGTGCCGTCCCCGGCCCAGCTGTTCGACAAGCGGCACCTGCCCCGGCCCGGCCCGCAGCGGCCGGCCTCGCACCTGCCGGTCCCGGTAGCCAGCCGGCTGGGCCCGGACCGGCAGCGGGTCGAGGAAGCCGGCGAGCACGTGGCGCAGAAGTGGATCCTCACCCGCGGCGAGGACAACATCCGCGACCTGCTGCCCGGCCCGATCCTGCCGCCGGTGATCGACAAGGAGCTGCTGGTCGAGGCGGAGAAGGAGCTTGGCCTGTCACTGCGCCCCTATCAGGAGGCGCGGGAGTGGCTGCGGGACGCGTTCTGGGAGCGGGTCCGCCGCCAGTTCAGCATCGGGAGCGGAAGGTTATGCCTGACGAGCCAGCCAGGCCAGCACTGCGCGTGGTGCGGGGCACCCCGACCGCCGAAGAGCTAGCGGCCCTCACCGTGGTCCTGTCCGCACTGCAAACCCGCAGCATATTGAACGCCAGTGCCCGCCACCCGGCGCAGCCGGCGCGCGGCGGCGGCTGGCCGGACCGGGCCGCGCTGATCGGTGCGCCGCTCCAGCCGGGCCCCGGCGCCTGGCGCCGCTCCGCCCGCCCCCGCTGACCCACCCGCCACCCAGCTCCACCCGCCACCACAGCTCCCCCCGCCACCACAGCTCCCCCCGCCACCACAGCTCCACCACCACCACAGCTCCACCGCCACCCAGTTCCAGCCGCCGCGCGGTCTATGAGTTTCATGATCATGGCCTGGGTAGTGCTAGAACCCCACCAAGGCCATGATCACGATGCCGGGCGGCAGCGCAGGGTCACCGGTTCTTGTCGGTGGCGTGCAGTTGAATCGGGGCATGACGCTGGACGCCGGCCCTGGCCTGTCTGTGCGGCTCGCCTGCCGGGAGCCGTTCGACGCGGCCGGGCTGCTCGGCTTCCTGGCCCGGCGGGCCATCCCCGGGGTGGAGCAGGTGACCGCGGACCGCTACACCCGGACGGTGCGCACTCAGGGCTGCTCCGCCGTGATCGAGCTGATCCCGCAGCCCGGCCAGGGCTATGTGCTGCTCCGGGCCACGCTCAGCCCGGCCGGCCCGCTCAGCGAGCTGGCCGCTGGGCAGTTGGGGACGAGGTGCCGCCGACTGCTGGACGTGGACGCCGACCCGGCGGTGATCGACGCCGCGCTGGCCGCGGACGATCTGCTCGCCCCGCTGGTCCGGGCCCGGCCCGGGCTGCGGGTGCCAGGCAGCTACGACGGGTTCGAGCTGGCGGTCAGGGCCGTGCTCGGCCAGCAGGTCTCCGTGGCCGCGGCCTGCACGTTCGCGGGCCGGCTGGCCGCCCAGCACGGGTCGCCCGCCCCGCCCGGCGCCCCGCCCGGGCTAACCGCGCTGTTCCCCAGCCCAGCCGAGCTGGCCGGCGCTGACCTGTCCCGGCTCGGCCTGACCACCAGCCGCCAGCGCACGCTGCGCGCGCTGGCCACCGCGGCCGCGACCGGCCGGCTCAGCCTGGATCCGGGCGCCGACCCGGCGGAAACCGCTGCCCGGCTGGCCGAGCTGCCCGGCATCGGGCCGTGGACCATCGGCTACATCATGATGCGGACCGGCGACCCGGACCAGTTCCCGGCCGCGGACCTGGGCGTGCGCCGGGCCATGGCCCAGCTGGGCGCCGCCCCGGAGCATGCCGTCCGGTGGCGGCCGTGGCGCAGCTACGCCGTCCTCCACTTGTGGACCTGGGAGACCGACCATGCCTGAGCTGATCGTGGCCGCTGTGCTGGACACCCCGATCGGCCCGCTCAGCCTGGTCGCGCACGGCGACCGGCTGATCGCGGGCGGGTTCACCGCCCGCCCGGACGAGATGCACGCCCGGCTGCACCGGTCGCTGCGCGGCTTCCCGCTCCGCCAGGTGGCGGCCAGCGACCTGTCCTGGCTGGCCCAACCGCTGCGTGACTACTTCGCCGGTGAGCTGACCGCGCTGGACGGTATCCCGGTGCACCAGCCGGGATCACCGGGCCGCCAGCGGCTATGGGCCGAGTTGCGCGCGGTCCCGCCAGGCCACCAGGTTACCTACACCGAACTGGCCGCCCGGGCGGGCAGCCCGCACGCGCCGCGGGCGGCCGGCGCCGCCTGCGCGCTCAACCTGATCGCGCCGGTCGTGCCGTGCCACCGCGCGGTAGGCAGCAACGGCGGCCTGACCGGCTACTACTACGGCCTGGACCGCAAGCGGTGGCTGCTCCGCCACGAAGGCGCCGCCGGCCGCGCCAACCGGGCTGACGCAAGTCAGCTCCGGTGAACTCGGGAAGATCCGGCCTGCGAGCCATTGAATACCGAAGACTCCGGCCTGGTCCCAGAGAGACGGGGTAATGCCCGCTCACTTAGACTCCTCGGCGTCGGGAGGAGTGTTTTCGTGCGCAAAGTGCTCATCGCGAACCGTGGAGAGATCGCGGTCCGCGTGGTGCGGGCCTGCCGGGACGCCGGGCTGGGCAGCGTGGCGGTGTACGCCGACCAGGATCTCGACGCGCTGCACGTGTCGATGGCGGACGAGGCCTACGCGCTGGGCGGGAGCAGCCCGGCCGACAGCTACCTCAGCATCGAGAGGATCCTGAAGGTGGCGGCCGACGCGGGCGCGGACGCTGTGCACCCGGGCTACGGCTTCCTCGCCGAGAACGCCAGCTTCGCCCGGGCGGTCGGCGACGCCGGGCTGATCTGGATCGGCCCCCCGCCGGCCGCGATCGAGGCGCTCGGCGACAAGGTGGCGGCCCGGGAGATCGCTAGCCGGGTGGGCGCGCCGATGGCGCCCGGCACCGACGGCCCGGTCAGCGGAGTGGCCGACGTCGAGGCGTTCGTCGCGGAGCACGGCCTGCCCATCGCGATCAAAGCCGCGTTCGGCGGTGGCGGCCGCGGCCTCAAGGTGGCCCGGAAAGCGGACGAGATCACCGAGGCGTACGAGTCGGCGGTGCGCGAGGCGGTGGCGGCGTTCGGCCGCGGCGAGTGCTTCGTGGAGCGCTACCTGGACCGGCCCCGGCACGTCGAGACCCAGTGCCTGGCCGACCGCCAGGGCAACGTGGTCGTGGTATCCACCCGGGACTGCTCGCTGCAGCGCCGGCACCAGAAGCTGGTCGAGGAGGCCCCGGCCCCGTTCCTGTCCGCTGGGCAGCGTGACCAGCTCTACGCCTCGTCCAAGGCGATCCTGCGTGAGGCGGGCTACGCCGGCGCGGGCACCTGCGAGTTCCTGGTCGGCCAGGACGGCACCGTGTCGTTCCTGGAGGTGAACACCCGGCTGCAGGTCGAGCACCCGGTGTCCGAGGAAGTCACCGGCATCGACCTGGTCCGGGAGATGTTCCGCATCGCCGACGGCCAGCAGCTCGACTACCCGGACCCGGCGCCGCGCGGTCACTCGATCGAGTTCCGGGTCAACGCGGAGGACGCCGGGCGCGGCTTCCTGCCCGCTCCTGGCACCATCACCGAGCTGAACTGGCCGTCCGGCCCGGGGGTGCGGGTGGACGCCGGCTATGCGGTGAGGATGACCGTCCCGCAGGCGTTCGACTCACTGCTCGCCAAGATCATCATTACCGGGGCCGGCCGGACCGAGGCGCTGCAGCGGGCCCGCCGCGCGCTGGGCGAATGTGTGGTCGGCGGCATGCCCACGGTGCTGCCGTTCCACCGGGCGGTGGTCCGCGACGAGGCGTTCACCGCCGAGCCGTTCCAGGTGCACACCCGCTGGATCGAAACCGAATTCAGCAACACGATCGAGCCGTACAGCGGGCCGCCGGCCGAACCGGCCGAGGCTGCGCTGCGGGAGCGGATCACCGTCGAGGTCGGCGGCAAGCGGCTGGAGGTGGTGCTGCCCACCGGCCTGGGCGCCGCCGGGCCGGCCGCGGCCACGCCGGCCCGCCGGCCATCGCGCGGCCGCCAGGCGGGCAGCGACGGCGCGGGCCAGGCTTCCGGGGACGAACTGGCCAGCCCGATGCAGGGCACCATCACCAAGATCGTCGCCGCGGAAGGCGAGCACGTGTCGGCGGGCGACACCGTGGTGGTGCTCGAAGCGATGAAGATGGAGCAGCCGCTGACCGCGCACAAGGACGGCACGGTAACCGGGCTGGCCGTGCAGATCGGCCAGACGGTGCCCGCGGGCGGCGTCATCTGCCAGCTGAAGGACTGACAGACTGGACAGCATGCGTCCCCCGCGGGCGGCGTCATCTGCCAGCTGAAGGACTGACAGACTGGACAGCATGCGTCCCCCGCTCGCTGCGCTGCCGCTGGCGGTGGCCCGGAGTTCCCGGTGACCCGGCTGCCGGGTGATCCAGGCCCGCTGGGCTGGCTCCGGTTCGCCTGGGGATTCCGGCTGCCCCAGCGGAACGTGCACTGGGTCCGGCACCAGCTGACCGACCCGGGCTGGCGGTTCCGGACGGTGATCCGGCACCTGGCCGTGATCATCCCGATCTGCGTGGTGCTGGGCGCGGTGCTGGACATCCTGCTGCCGGCGCCGCTCTGGGTCATCCTGACCATGGTTGCCCTGATCCTGTGCGGGAGCGTGTTCACGGTGAGCGTGTACGCGGATGACATCCGGGCGGCCCGGCTGCGCCAGCACGCCCTGCCCGTGCCCAGCGACCCTGACCTGGGCCACCCGACGCACTGAGCCCGACGCACGGGGGGTCAGAGTTCGTCGCCGGCCGGGGTCATCAGCCGGCGGGCGGCTTCGGTCAGGCTGCCGGACAGCGAGGGGTAGACGGCGAACGTGTGCGCCATCTGGTCCACGGTCAGTGACTGCTCCACGGCCAGCGAGACGGCCAGGATCAGCTCGCTGGCCCGCGGCGCGACCACCACCCCGCCGAGCACGATGCCGGTGCCGCGGCGGGCGAACAGCTTGACGAAGCCGTCCCGGAAGCCCTGCATCTTGGCCCGGGCGTTGGTGGCCAGCGGCAGCTTGACCGCGGTCGCGTCCACCGCGCCGGACTCGACCGCGGCCGCGGTCACCCCGACGGTGGCGATCTCCGGGTCGGTGAAGATGGTCGCGGCCACATGGTCCAGCCGGATCGGCTGCACCGCCTCGCCCAGCGTGTGCCACATGGCGATCCGGCCCTGCATGGCGGCCACTGAGGCGAGCATCAGCACCCCGGTGCAGTCCCCGGCCGCGTACACGCCCCGCGCGGTGGTCCGCGACACCCGGTTGACCTCGACGAACCCGTGGCCGTCCAGGGTTATCCCGGCCGCGGCCAGGCCGAGATCGTGAGTGGCCGGCACCATGCCCACGGTCAGCAGGCAGTGCGAGCCGCGCACCGTCCGGCCGTCCTCCAGGGTGACCAGCACGCCGTCCCCGGACCGCTTGACCGCCGCCGCGCGGGACCGGCTGAGCACGGTCATGCCGCGGCGCCGGAACACGTCCTCAACCACCACCGCGGCGTCGGCGTCCTCGTGTGGCAGCACCCGCTCCCGGGAGGACACCAGGGTGACCTGCGAACCCAGCGCCTGGTACGCGCTGGCGAACTCGGCCCCGGTCACCCCGGAGCCGACCACCACCAGCGCCGGGGGCAGCTCGGGCAGGTCATACAGCTGCCGCCAGGTCAGGATCCGCTCGCCATCTGGCTCCGCGCCGGTCAGCACCCGGGGCAGCGCGCCGGTCGCGATCAGCACCGACCCGGCCTCCATCCGCTGCCCGCCGGCCAGCACCGCACCAGGACCGTCCAGCCGGCCGCGGCCCTCGACGATCTCCACCCCCTCGGCGGCCAGCCGCAGCGCCACGTCCGCGGACTGCGCCTTGGCCAGCGCCTTGACCCGGGCGTACAGCCGGGGCGCAGCCACGCTGGCTGGCCGCTGCCCGAGCCGGCCCGGTCCTCCGCCCGCCGGCAGGCCCACCCGGATGCCGAGGTCGTCCGCGCCGTGCACCACCGACATCGTGGTCGAGGTGGCGATCAGCGTCTTGGACGGCACACAGTCGGTGAGCACGCACGCGCCACCCAGGCCGTCACTGTCCACCACGGTGACCCGCGCCCCGAGCTGGGCCGCCACCAGGGCCGCCTCGTAACCTCCGGGGCCGCCTCCCAGGATGACGATTCGCTCACGCGGCTGGCTCACGAAGCCTCATTCTCCTCAGCCACCCGGGCTAACCGGAACGCGGCCCTCCCTGGACGGCGGACATCGCCCATAGCGGCTGGCGCATCGTTACTCTGGTGAGCCGTGGAGCTGTACGCGGCGTATGCCACCAACATGGATCCCCGGCTGATGGCGGAGCGCTGCCCGCACTCGCCGCTGCGTGGCAACGGCTGGCTGGAGGGCTGGCGGCTCACCTTCGGCGGCGAGGACATCAGCTGGGAAGGCGCGCTGGCCACCGTGGTGGAAGAACCCGGCGAGCGGGTCTTCGTCGTGCTGTACGAGCTCTCCGACCTGGATGAACGGGTGCTGGACCACTGGGACGGCGTCAACCTGGGCTATTTCCACAAGATCAGGGTCCGGGTGGAGACCCTGGACGGCAGCGCGGTGGCCTGGCTGTACGTGCTGGACCACTGGGAAGGCGGCCTGCCGTCGGCCCGCTATCTGGGCATCGTGGCCGACGCCGCGGAAGCGGCGGGCGCCCCAGCGGACTACGTGGCCAGCCTGCGCAGCCGGCCGTGCGCGTCACTGGGGTAGCTGGCTGGCTCAGCCGTCCAGGAACTTGGTGATCACGCCGCGCAGCGACCGGCTGTCCAGCCCGTGCGCGGCCTGGTGTTCCGCCGGGGTGCCGTACCGGCGCAGCTCGGGCCGGCCCACGCCGACCCCGAGGATGCGGTGCGGGATGTCGCGCAGCGCGTCCGACACCGCGGGCACCGACGTGCCCGCCAGGTACGGCTCGGCCAGTACCACGGCCGGCGCACGCAGCGTGCCGCGCAGCGTCGCCGCGTCCAGCGGCCGGATGGTGGCCGCATACAGCACGGTCACGTCGAGGTCCAGGGTGGCGTCCAGCACCGCATCGGCCAGTGGCCCGACCGCGAGCACGGTGCCCCGGCGGCCGGTGCGCAGCACCGTCAGCTGCCCCGGCGCGGCGGCCAGCGGCACCGTGTTGGCCGTCGTGGACAGCCGCAGGTAAACCAGGTCCTGGCCGGCGGCCGCCGCCCGGAGCTGGCGTTCAGCCTCATCGGGGTGGCCAGGGACGTGCACCGTCCAGCCGGGCAGGGTGCCGAGCAGGGCCACGTCGCCGGGCGACTGATGGGTCCGGCCGTATTCCGGGAAGTCGAATGAGGCGCCCGCGCTGACCAGTACCGCACCGGCGCCCTGGTGATTCAGATCCAGCTTGATCTGCTCGAACGGCCGCTCGACCAGGAAGGGGGCGAACGTGTGCGCGACCGGGCGGAGGCCGGCCAGGCTCAGCCCGCCGGCCACGCTGATCAGCAACTGCTCCCGGATGCCCAGGTTGATCACCCGGTCCGGGTAGCGCCGGCGGGCGGGCGCGAAGGCGTCCGCCGAGATGTCGGCCAGCACCACGGCCAGCCGCAGGTGCTCGGCCAGCAGGCTGCTGGCCACCGCGGTAAAGCGCTCACGCATGGTCTCCATCGCGGGTCTCCCTACCGGTCCCTGGCTTCGACCGCCGCGACCACCAGGTGCGGACGGCCCGGATGGGCCGCCGTCAGTGCGGCCTCCAGCGCGGCGTGGTCCCGCCCGTCGGCGCGGATGGCCGACCAGCCCTCGAGCGCGAACCGGGCCTCGATCCCGCCGGGCCAGCCGTGCGTGGCGGAGGCGTTGTCCACCACCACCGCGTGCAGCCCGTCCAGGCCGGCCCGGCCGGCGAACGCGATCGCCTCGTGGTTCGAACCTTCGTCCAGCTCGCCGTCGCCGGCCAGCACGAAGACCCGCGGGGTGGTCCCGTCGGGCCGGCTGAGACGCAGCGCGCGCAGGCCCAGCGCCAGGCCCACGGCGAGCGGCAGCCCGTGGCCCAGCGAGCCGCTGGAGATCTCCGCGCCCGGCACCAGCAGGTGGTCCGGGTGCCGGCCGAGCATCGAGCCGAACGAGCCGAAGCCAGGCAGCTCAGCCGGGTCCAGGAAGCCCTTGGCCGCGAGCACCGCATAGTAGGCCATCGGCCCGTGCCCCTTGGACAGCAGGAACCGGTCCCTGGTGTCGTCGGCCACCGTCTCCGGGGTGACCCGGAGTACCCGGTCGTAGAGCACCCAGAGCACGTCCAGGGTGGAGGTGGCCGCCTGGTCGTGCTTGGCGTCCCCGGTCATCAAGGACATCAGCCGGGGCAGGTCGGCGTAGCTGGCCGGAGCGTGGCCGGTGGTTGAGGTCATGCGGCCCATGCTCTGACTTGAAGTGCACTTCAAGTCAAGTCGGTTCAGAGCGCGGCCACCACGATCAGGGCCAGCACCGGGACGGCGATGGCGGCGATCTGCCACCAGGCCCAGCGCACCTGTGGCCGCTGGCCGGAGGCCTCGGCCGCGGCGGCCTGCCGGTGCGCGGCCTCGACCTTCTCGTTGAGCTGCCTGGTGATGAACTCGGCGGCCGAGCCCTGCCGGGCCGCGGTGGCCGCGTCCGGCGGCTGCCCGTAGCCAGTGGACGGCCGCGGCGGGGTGCGCGGCGACATCCGGGTCGTGGTCCTTGCGTTGCGCTTGGCGCGCAGCTCAGCCCGGGTCCGGGACGCGGCCGAGGACTGCACCGCCCAGCTGTGCACCTTCTTCTCCCCGGACCCGCCCGGCGCCGCGGTGTAGTGCACCTCGACCGTCTGGACCAGCTGCACCGAGGTCACCAGGGGCCACGGCAGCAGGTGCCAGCGCAGCGGGTTCTGCACGGTGATGCCGTCGGCATCGGTCACGATCCGCGGCTGCCAGGCGCACGCGTACATGCAGCCCGTGATGGCCAGCACCACCAGCGCGGTCACCGCTCCGGCGTGATTGTGCCCGCCCAGCGCCACCGAGCCCAGGATGAGCACGGCGACGACCAGCCAGGCCCACCACAGCACCACCGACCCGGGGGTCCGGAACACCTGCCGGCCGCTGCCCGCGCCCGGCTCAACAGCGCTCATGCCAGCCAACTGTAGGACAGCGCGGGCCCAGGTTCATACCGGACTGAGCCGTGCGCACTACCCTGCTGTTCCAGGACACCCGCCGTTCTGGAACCGGGAGGCGGGTAGGAGGCGAGGGCATCACCAGCGTCATCTGGTCTGTCCCAGGCGCCGGGCCGGTCACGGCCCGGCGGCGCGCTGGCCGGGCGCGGGCAAGCCGCCGGGCGGCTGGCCGGTGTGGCCGGCCGCGGTCACGCTGGGCGTGGCCTGTGCCCGGCGCCTGGCCGTCGCGCTGGCCCTGCTGTTCACGCTGTCCCCGGCCACCCGGTTCGGCTACTTCATTTACCCCATCGGGCTGCTCGGCTGGCTGGCCATCGGGCGCGCCAGCCTCCCGGAGACGGCGCCGCCCGCGGGCGGGCCGGGCCGGTGTCAGTTCCAGCCGGTCCGCTCGCGTAGCCAGGCCCGCGCATGCCGGCCCTGGTCGGCCTGGAAGCGCCGCACGGCAGGGATGCCCGCCGGCGCCGGCAGCAGCGCCTGCCGGGTGAAGTAGCCGGCCACCGCCGCCGCCACGGCGGTGATGGCGCCGGGATCGGCGCTGACCGCCGACGGGGTCCGGGCCAGCAGCCAGGCCAGGTCCGGGCCGCCCTGCATGATCACGCTCGGCGCGAACGCGACCACATCGAACCAGGCCGCGCCGGTGCACGCGTGCGGCCAGTCCACGAAGATCACCTCCGTGCCGGTGATCAGCATGTTGTCGGCCCGCACGTCGTTGTGCAGCAGGGTGTCTCCCGCCGCGGCCGCCGGCCACTGCGCTTCCAGGCCGGCCAGCCGGTCCAGGTTGCGCCGGGACCAGTCATCCAGCCGGGCCGGGCCGGGATCCCCGGCGCTGGCCGCCGCTGGCCCGGTCCCGGCCAGGTCACGCCAGCCGTGCAGGCTGCCCGCGTGGTACTCGGCCACGGTGGGCAGCGCGGCCACCGGCGACGGCGTGCACCGCTCGTGCATCCGGGCCAGCGCGTCCAGCACCTGAGCCAGCTCGTCCTGGTCCCATGGCTCGACCGGACTGCGCCCGGCCACGTCGGACAGCAGCAGCGCCACCCACTCGCCGTCGTCGTACTGGCCGAGCAGCCGGGGGGCGGGCACCCCGGCGGGCAGCGCGGCCGTCACCACCGCCTCCTGCCGGTGCATGCCGGGTGACACCGGGTTGGCCCGGGCCGACACGGCCTTGATGAAGGCGCGGCGGCCGTCGGCCAGTTCGAGCCGGCTGGCCGCGCCGGGCGAGAAGCCGCCCTCCTGGCTGACCGCGCCGGTCACCGCCGAGCCGAGCACACCGGCCACCCAGGACTGGATCTGGCTCGGCAGCTCGGCCCAGGGCACTCTCGGCATAGCCGGGACGCTACGGTCCGTGACACCCGGCCGGCAACAGAATTACCGGTCCGCTACCGGCCGGGGCTTAGGATCGGCGCTGTGATCAGGGGGTACCTCGTTGACGCCTTTACCAGCCGGCCGTTCGGCGGGAACCCGGCGGGTGTGGTCCTGCTCGATGAGCCGCGGGACGCCGCGTGGATGCAGCACGTCGCCACGGAGTTCAGCTTGTCCGAGACGGCGTTCGTCGCGCCGGTGGATGGGCAGGGCCTGCGGCGGCTGCGCTGGTTCACCCCAGCCGCCGAGGTGGAGCTGTGCGGTCACGCGACGCTCGCTGCCGGTCACATTCTCGGGGCGCAGCAGCATTACCTGACCGACAGTGGCGAATTGATGACAACGGTCCGTACGGACGGCTGGGTGGAAATGGATTTTCCAGCTGACCCGCCGGGACTACTAGATAGCTCAAAAGAACTAGTTATGGCGCTCGGCGGAACACGCCCGGCGCGGGTGGCGCGCGGGGTTTCGGACATTCTGGCCGAGTTGCCTTCCGCCGCCGACGTTCGCAACCTGCGGCCAGATCTCGCTCGTATCTCGCAAATCACCGCGCGCGGCATTATCGTGACCGCGCCGGGTGACGTGGCCGGGGTGGACTTCATCAGCCGGTGTTTCTACCCGGCGCTGGGCGTGCCGGAAGACCCGGTGACCGGGTCCGCGCATTGCACGCTGGCCTGCTGGTGGGCGGGCCTGCGGCCGGCCCAGCCTGACCGGCCAGCAGGTGTCCGCGCGGGGCGGGCAGGTGCGGGTCGCGCTGCGCGGCGACCGGGTGACGCTACTCGGCCAGGCAGTGACGATGGCCCACACCGCCCTGCTGGTCTGACTCGGCTGATTAGCTGGCCTGGCCCTGCGCCCCGGCCAGGTCTGGCAGCGCCCCGTCGCCCAGGGCGATCAGCGCGGCGGTGGCCATCACCTTCACCCCGACGCCGATCGCTTTCTCGTCGATGTCGAAGTTGGCCTGGTGGATGTCCAGGTCGGTCGGCGTCTCGGTGCCCCGGGTACCGAGCCGGGCCAGCGCGCCGGGGATCGACTCGAAGTACCAGGCCACGTCCTCGCCGCCCAGGCTCTGCTGGGCCTGGGCGGCGGCGCTCGGACCGACCGCCTCCGCCACCGCCTCCTCCAGGATGTTGACGCAGCCCACGTCGTTGACGGCCGGCGGGACGCCACGGATGTAGTCCAGTTCGGCCACCACGCCGTAGGCGTTGGCCACCGAGTTCAGCAGCGCCTTGAGCAGGTCCGGTGCCTGGTGCCAGGCGTCCTCGTCCAGGCAGCGGACGGTGCCCGCGGCCATGCCGACCTCCGGGATGGCGTTCATCGCCGAGCCAGCGCTCATCTTGCCCCAGACCAGGCTGAGGCTGGACCGGGGGTCGATCCGCCGGGACAGAGCCGCGGGCAGCTCGGTCACGATCTTGCCCAGCGCGTACACGAGATCGGCGGTCAGGTGCGGCCGGGCGGTGTGCCCGCCCGGGCCGGACAGCCGGACCTCGATCTTGTCGCAGGCACCGGTGATCGGCCCCCGCCGCAGGCCGACCGTGCCCACTTCGAAGCGCGGATCGCAGTGCAGCGCGAACAGCCGCTCCACGTCGTTGATCGCGCCATCCCGCATCGCCACCAGGGCGCCCTCAACGATTTCCTCGGCCGGCTGGAACAGCAGCCGCACCCGGCCCGGCAGCAGCCCGCGGGCCGCCCGGTCGGCCAGGAAGATGCCGGCCCCGAGCAGGATGGTGGTGTGCACGTCGTGCCCACAGGCGTGGCACAGGCCGGGCACCCGGGACACGTAGGGCACGTTCTTCTCGTCCATCAGCGCCAGCGCGTCGATGTCCGCGCGCAGCGCCACCGCCGGGACGCTGGGGTCGCCGATGTCGGCCCACAGCCCGGTGCCGGAGGACAGGATCCGCGGCTCCAGCCCGACCGACTTGAGCCGCTCCACGATCTTGGCCGTGGTGCGGACTTCGCCGTGCCCGAGTTCGGGATGCATGTGCAGGTCGCGCCGGAACTCGATGAGTTCAGCTTCGTGCGCGGCGAGGAAGGCCGCCAGCTCCCGCCGGAGCTCACTGTGCGACATGCGGACTCTCCTCTGGGCCGACGAACCTGTCCTCGGCGAACTCCGTTACCAGCGCATCCACCACGTTCGTCAATCGTCCACCGGCCGCCATGACGGCCCGCTGACGCTCGTACGAGGCTCCCCGTTCCAGCACCTCGTTGACCACCTGCAACTCAGACGCGCACCCTAGTCGCTCGGCCACTGGTTGCAGCATACGAAAGAGCTCATAGAGTTCGTCGCGCAATGGGGCGGTCGCCCCCTCCGCATTGGTGATCACGATCGCGTCGAGGCCGTACCTCGTCGCCCGCCACTTATTGTCCCGGGTGATCCAGGACGGCTGGCTGGGCAGCCGGTACCCCCGGTCGAGCTGGCGATCGAACAGGTGCACCAGGCTCTGGGACAGCGCCGCGACCATCCCCACCTCGTGCCGGGTGGGTGCCCCGTCGAACATCCTGATCTCGACCGTGCCGAAGTCAGGGTGTGGCCGCACGTCCCACCACACTTCCTTGATGCTCCGGATGGTGCCGGCCCGCAGCAGCGTGTCCATGTACTCCTCGAACTCACTCCAGTCCGCCAGCAGATGCGGCGGGCCTGCGGTCGGCAACCCACCGAAGATGACCGCCCTGCTCGAGGCGAGCCCGGTGTCGTGCCCACCCCAGAACGGGCTCGACGCGGTCAGCGCCAGGAAATGCGGCAGATAAGCGGCAAGAGCGTTGACGATCGGAATCGCCTTGCTGCCGTCCCGTAGCCCCACATGGACATGCACACCAAAGGTCTGAATCCTGCGGGCAAGCCACTGCATCTGCTCGACGAGTTCCGCATAGCGCTGAATGGGCGCCATCTTTGCATCCCGCCAATCGCTGACGGGATGTGTTCCGGCGCAGGCCAGCATCGTACCGCGCATATCCGTGATCCGCTGGAGTTGCGCAATTGTCGTGGCCAGGTCGGCTAACGCCTCAGACACGGTGGAGCACACCCCGGTGACCACCTCTACGGTGGATTGCATCAGCTCATCGTGGATCTTCGGCCTCGCCCCGGCCGCGCCCAGAGCGCGCAGTTCGGTGATCACCTCACGCGCGTCCTGGCGCAGCAGCTTGCTGCCGCGTCGATCAGCTGGAGTTCCCACTCCACGCCGAGGGTTGTGCCCTGGGAAGGATTCCACCAGATGGCCACGGCTGACCTTCTTCGTCACCGGCCCGGCCGGGCTCGCCTCCGCAGCGAGCCGGCGCTGGCCCCGACGGCTGTAGGTAACCGGCAGTAGCGACCTCATGCGGCGGGTAGCCGCTGAGTCGCGCCGGACCAGGGCGGCCCGGCCGGCCTGGGCCGGTGTCAGGGCAGGTCAGGAGGGTGATAAATGCCCCAGACGTCGCGCAGCGCGTCACAAACCTCGCCGACCGTGGCGCGGCCGCGCAGCGCCTCCCGGATCGGCACCAGCACGTTCTCGCCGCCCGTGGCGGCCTTCTTCACCTCGTCCAGGCGGCGGCGGTGCTCAGCGGCGTCCCGGGATGCGCGCAGCTCGGCCAGCCGGCGGGCCTGCTCCTGCTCGATGGCCGGGTCCACCCGGAGCGGCTGGTACGGCTCCTCGCTGGGCACGGTGAACTTGTTCACCCCGACCACCACCCGCTCACCGGTGTCGATCTCCCGGGTCACCTGGTAAGCGGAGCGCTCGATCTCGGCCTTCTGGAAGCCCTGCTCGATGGCGGCCACCGCACCGCCCATCTCGTCCACCCGGTCAATCAGCTGGCTGGCCGCGCCGGCCACGTCGTCGGTCATCGACTCCACCGCATATGAGCCGGCGAACGGGTCCACCGTGGCGGTGACGTCGGTCTCGTTCGCCAGCACCTGCTGGGTCCGCACAGCCAGCCGGGCCGCCTTCTGGCTGGGCAGCGCGATCGCCTCGTCGTAGGCGTTGGTGTGCAGCGACTGGGTACCGCCGAGCACCGCGGCCAGCGCCTGGACGGTGACCCGGGCCAGGTTCACCTCGGGCTGCTGCGCGGTGAGCTGGACCCCGGCCGTCTGGGTGTGGAAGCGGAGCATCTGCGACCTGGGGTCGGCGGCGCCGAATTCGTCCCGCATGATCCGGGCCCACAGCCGCCGGGCCGCGCGGAACTTGGCCACCTCTTCGAGCAGCGTGGTCCGGGCCACGAAGAAGAACGAGAGCCGCGGCCCGAACTCGTCCACGGCCAGCCCGGAGCGCAGCGCGGCGCGCACGTACTCCTTGGCGTTGGCCAGCGTGAACGCGATCTCCTGGACCGGCGTGGCCCCCGCCTCGGCCATGTGGTAGCCGGAGATCGAGATGGTGTTCCAGCGCGGGATCTCGGACCGGCAGTAGCTGAACGTGTCGGCCACCAGGCGCAGCGACGGGGCCGGTGGGTAGATGTAGGTGCCGCGGGCGATGTACTCCTTGAGGATGTCGTTCTGGATCGTGCCGGTCAGCGCGGCCGGCGGCACGTCCTGCTCCTCGGCCACCAGCTGGTAGAGCAATAGCAGCAGCGCGGCCGGGGCGTTGATGGTCATCGAGGTGGACACGGTGTCCAGCGGGATGCCGCGGAGCAGGATGCGCATGTCCTCGATGGAGTCGATGGCCACGCCGACCTTGCCCACTTCGCCGTGGGCCAGCGGTGCGTCGGAGTCGTAACCCATCTGGGTGGGCAGGTCGAACGCCACGGACAGGCCGGTGGTGCCCGCCTCGATCAGCTCGTGGTAGCGCCGGTTCGAGTCCCCGGCGGTGGCGAACCCGGCATATTGCCGCATCGTCCAGGGCCGGCTGGTGTACATCCCTGGGTACACTCCGCGAGTGAACGGGTACGTCCCAGGTGGCCCGAGTTTTTCCGCCGGGTCGAAGCCTGCTGGCTGACCGGGCCCGTACACGGGCTCGATCGGCAGCCCGGACTCCGACTCACGTCCCATGAGCCAAGGTTAAGGGCCGGCTACCGGTGAGTCACAAGCCCGCCTGGCCACCTCGGCACGGGCCGGCCATGGCCCACCGGGAGCCCACTACACAGAGTCACAATTCTCTGCATGATTAACTACCGAGCGTGAACATTTCCATGAAGCTGGCCCGCGGGCCAGCGCACCGGCGGCGGCCGCGCAGCACGTGGCCAGGCTGGCCAAGGCATCCGGCTCCCCGGCCGTCCCGGTGGCGGCCGGCGCCAGCCTGCTGGCCGCCGTACTCATCGCGGCCGGGATCGCCCTGACGGTGCGGGTCAGGCGCCAGCGGCGGGGAGGAAGCCCACCCGGTCCATGACCGAGGTCATCGTCGCCGTCGCCACCGGCCGGGCCCGGGACGCCCCGTAAGCCAGCAGCCGGTCCAGCCCGGCCTCGTCGGCCAGCATCTTCTCGGTCCGTTCCCGGATCGGGGCCAGCGCACCCACCACCACCTCGGCCAGGTCCTTCTTGAACTGGCCGTAACCCGCGCCCGCGTACCGGGCTTCCAGGTCCGCGATGGACGAGCCGGACAGCGCGGCATAAATGCGCAGCAAGTTGGTGACGCCCGGCTTGGCCGCGTCATCGGCGCGGATGCTGCCCTCGGTGTCGGTGACCGCCCGGGCGATCTTCTTCCGGATCCGGGCCGGGTCGTCCAGCACGTCGATGATGCCCGCCACCGACGAGGACGACTTGCTCATCTTGGCCGTCGGCTCCTGCAGGTCGGTGATCTTCGCCACCTCGCGCATGATGTACGCGGCCGGCACGGTGAACGTGTCGCCGTACCGGTGGTTGAACCGGATGGCCAGGTCCCGGCTCAGCTCCAGGTGCTGCCGCTGGTCCTCGCCCACCGGCACCTGGTCGGTCTGGTACAGCAGGATGTCCGCCGCCTGCAGCACCGGGTAGCTGAACAGGCCCAGGCTGGCCTGCTGCCCGCCGCCCCTGGCCGACTTGTCCTTGAACTGGGTCATCCGGCTCAGCTCACCGAACCCAGCCTGGCAGCCGAGCACCCAGGCCAGCTCGGTGTGCTGCGCCACGTGGCTCTGCACGAACACCACGCACCGCTCCGGGTCGAGCCCGGCCGCGAACAGCTGGGCCGCGGCCACCCGGGTCCGCTGCCGCAGCTCGGCCGGGTCCTGCGGCATGGTGATCGCGTGCAGGTCCACCACGCAGTAGAACGCGTCGTGGGTGTCCTGCAGGGCGACCCACTGGCGCACCGCGCCCAGGTAGTTGCCGAGGTGGAAGGAGTCGGCGGTCGGCTGGATGCCGGAGAACGCACGTAGCCGGGAAGACATGGAGGGGAGTTTAGTGCCAGCGCTGGCAACGCTGCGCCGCCGAGGCGAGGCCCGCCGCGGGCGGGTGCTCGCCGAGCCGGCGTTCGGCGCGTAGCGGCGATCGGGGGCCGGGGGCTCCGGGGGTAGTCCCCCGGGGAAGCAGAGCGGGGGGTCGTCCCCCGGACTAGGAGATGACCGGCACGATGTCTGGTGCGTCCAGCAGCAGCGCGTCGGCGGCCTGGTCGGTGGCCGCCTCCTGGGACGCCCGCTCGGCCGCGATGGTGGCCTCGTAGTGGCCGATCTCCCGGGCCGTCTGGCGGCCATTCCAGCGCAGCGGCTTGGCCATCAGTTCGGCCGCCTCCACCGCGGCGGACAGGCCGCGGTCCCAGGTCTCGATGGAGATGTGCGTCCGCCGGGCCAGCACGTCGTCCAGGTGCCGGGCGCCCTCGTGCGAGGCCGCGTAGCTGACCTCGGCGCGCAGGTAGTCCTCGGCCCCGGCCAGCGGCCGGCCCAGCCCCGGCTCGGCCGCGATCAGGTCCAGGATCTCGGTGGCCAGCGAGCCGTACCGGCCGAGCAGGTGCTCGATCCGGGCCACGTGCAGCCCGGACGAGGCGGCCAGCCGGTGCCGCGCGTTCCACAGCGGCAGGTAGCCGTCCGCCCCGGCCAGCGGCACCTCGTCGGTGCAGGACGGCGGTACCCGCCAGTCCAGCCCGTGCGCCACCGCGTCCACCGCGTCCCGGGCCATCAGCCGGTAGGTGGTGTACTTGCCGCCCGCGATCATGACCAGGCCGGGCACCGGGTGGGCCACCACGTGCTCCCGGGACAGCCGCGAGGTCATGTCCGACTCGCCAGCCAGCAGCGGGCGCAGCCCGGCGTACACGCCGGCCACGTCCTCCCGGGTCAGCTGGACCGCGAGGATCCGGTTGACCTGGGCCAGCACGTAGTCGATGTCGGCCCGGCTGGCCGCCGGATGGGCCTTGTCCAGGGTCCACTCGGTGTCCGTGGTGCCGACGATCCAGTGCCGGCCCCACGGGATGATGAACAGCACGCTGGACGGGGTGCGCATGATGATGCCGGTGCGGGACTGGATCCGGTCCCGCGGCACCACCAGGTGCACGCCCTTGGACGCCCGGACGTTGATCACCCCGCGGCCGCCCACCATGGCCTGGATGTCGTCGGTCCACACCCCGGTCGCGTTGACCACCTGCTGGGCCCGGATCTGCAGCTGCTGGCCGGTCTCCAGGTCCACCGCGCGCACCCCGGTGACCGCCTCGCCCTCGCGGAGGAACCCGGTGACCTGGGTGCGCGACGCGATCCGCGCGCCGTAGCTGGCCGCGGTGCGGATCAGGTTCACCACGTACCGGGCGTCGTCCACCTCGGCGTCCCAGTACTGCAGCGCGCCGGTGACCCCCGACCGCTTCAGCGCGGGCGCCAGCTTGAGCGCGCCGCGCCGGGTCAGCTGCTGATGGCCGGGCAGCCCGCGCGGCTGGCCCAGCGAGAAACCGAGCGCGTCGTAGGCGGTGATGCCCGCCCCGATGTAGGCCCGCTCCCAGACGTGGTGGGTGAGCGGAAACAGGAACGGCACCGGCCGGACCAGGTGCGGCGCGATCCGCTGCAGCAGCAGCGCGCGCTCGGTGAGCGCCTCCCGGACCAGGCTGACGTTCAGCTGCTCCAGGTAGCGCAGCCCGCCGTGGATCAGCTTGCTGGACCGGGACGAAGTGCCCGAGGCGAAGTCCCGCGCCTCGACCAGCCCGGTTGACAGGCCGCGGGTGACCGCGTCCAGGGCCACCCCGGCACCGACCACGCCGCCGCCCACCACGAGCACCTGCAACTCGTCGGCACCGAGCGCGGCGAGCGCCGCGGATCGCCCGTCAGGATCCAGTCGCGCTGTCTCGTCCCTCCCTGCAACCACCGGCCCGGGCCTCACCCGGTGAACGCTAGCATCCGCCGGTCAGCGGCGCGGCGGGGCGTTCGGCGTGACGGCCACTTCGACCCGCTGGAACTCCTTGAGGTCGGAATAGCCCGATGTGGCCATCGTGCGGCGGAGCGCGCCCATCAGGTTGAGCGACCCGTCCGCCACCACCGACGGGCCGTGCAGGATCTGCTCCAGGCGGCCCACCGTGCCGACCTCGACCCGGGCGCCGCGGGGCAGGTCCGGATGGTGCGACTCGCTGCCCCAGTGGTAGCCGCGGCCCGGCGCCTCGGACGACCGGGCGAACGGCGAGCCGACCATGACCGCGTCCGAGCCGCAGGCCAGGGCCTTAGCGATGTCGCCGCTGTTCCTCATCCCGCCGTCCGCGATCACATGTACGTACCGGCCGCCCGATTCGTCCAGGTACTCCCGGCGGGCCGCGGCCACGTCCGCGATGGCGGTGGCCATCGGCACGGTCACGCCGAGCACGGCCGCCGTGGTGTGCCCGGACCCGCCGCCGAAACCGACCAGCACCCCGGCCGCCCCGGTGCGCATCAGGTGCAGCGCCGCGGTGTAGGTGGCGCAGCCACCGACGATGACCGGCACGTCGAGCTCGTAGATGAACTGCTTCAGGTTCAGCGGCTCGGCCTGCCCGGACACGTGCTCGGCGGACACCGTGGTGCCGCGGATGACGAAGATGTCCGCGCCCGCGTCGATGACCGCCTTGTAGTACCGCACGGTGCGCTGCGGGGAGAGCCGGGCCGCCGTGGTCACCCCGGCCGAGCGGATCTCTTCGATGCGCTGGCCGATCAGCTCTTCCTTGATCGGCTCGGTGTAGATCTCCTGCAGCCGCCGGGTCGCGGTGCCGGCGTCCAGCCCGGCGATCTCGGCCAGGATCGGCTCCGGGTCCGCGAACCGGGTCCACAGCCCTTCCAGGTCCAGCACGGCCAGCCCGCCGAGCCGGCCCAGCTGGGCCGCGAACGCGGGTGACACCACGCTGTCCATCGGCGAGGCGACCAGCGGCATCTCGAACCGGTACGCGTCGATCTGCCAGGCCACCGAGACCTCTTCCGGGTCCCTGGTCCGCCGCGATGGCACGATGCCGATCTCATCCAGCGGGTAGGCACGGCGGCCGGTTTTACCCCGGCCAATTTCAACCGTTGTCATACGCAACTCCAGCCCGCGGCACGGGCGTTCAGCAGGAAAAGGGCAACTAACGTCCGCGGCGAGCGTAGTTCGGGGCCTCAGCCGTCATCTCTACGTCATGCGGATGGCTCTCGGCCAGGCCGGCCGCGGTGATCTGGGTGAACCTGGCCTGCTGCAGGTCGGCGATGGTGCGCGCGCCACAGTAGCCCATCGCCGCGCGGAGCCCGCCGGTCAGCTGGCCCGCCACCGCGGCCAGCGGGCCGCGGTACGGCACCTGGCCCTCCACGCCCTCCGGCACCAGCTTGTCCTCGCGCAGCACATCGTCCTGGAAGTACCGGTCCTTGGAGTAGGACCGGCCGCGTTCCGGGTTGCGCATCGCGCCCAGCGAGCCCATCCCGCGGTACAGCTTGTACTGCTTGCCGTGGATGAAGACCATCTCGCCCGGGCCTTCCTCGCAGCCGGCCAGCAGGCTGCCCAGCATGACCGTGTCCGCCCCGGCCGCGATGGCCTTGGCGATATCCCCGGAGTGCTGCAGCCCGCCGTCCCCGATCACCGGGACGCCGGCCGCGTGGGCCGCCTGCGCCGCCTGGTAGATGGCGGTGACCTGCGGCACCCCGACCCCGGCCACCACCCGGGTGGTGCAGATCGATCCCGGCCCGACGCCGACCTTGACCCCGTCCGCCCCGGCCTCGATGAGCGCCTGGGCGCCATCCCGGCTGGCGATGTTGCCGCCGACGATCTCGACGTGCAGGTTGGCCTGGAGCTGGGCGACCATGTCCAGCACAGCCTGCGAGTGGCCGTGCGCCGTGTCCACCACCAGGAAATCGGCCCCGGCCTCGGCCAGCGCCTGGGCCCGGCCCTTGGCGTCCTCGCCCACGCCGACCGCGGCCCCGACCACCAGCCGCCCCGCGCTGTCCTTGGTCGCGTTGGGGAACTTCTCGCTCTTGGTGAAGTCCTTGACCGTGATCAGCCCGCGCAGCCGGCCGGTGCCGTCGATCAGCGGCAGCTTCTCCACCTTGTGCTGGCGGAGCAGCGCCAGCGCCTCGTCCCTGGCCACCCCGACCGGTGCGGTGATCAGTGGCATCGGGGTCATCACGTCGGCCACCCGGCGGCCGTGGTCGCTGACGAACCGGATGTCCCGGTTGGTCACGATGCCCACCAGCACGCCGTCCGGGCTGGTCACCGGGACCCCAGAGATCCGGTACCGGGCACACAGTTCCTCGGCGTCGGCCACGGTGGCGTCCGGGCCGCAGGTCACCGGATTGGTGATCATGCCTGCCTCGGACCGCTTCACGGTGTCCACCTGCTGCGCCTGCTCCTCCACCGAGAGGTTGCGGTGCAGCACGCCGACCCCGCCGATGCGGGCCATGGCGATGGCCATCCGGGCCTCGGTCACGGTGTCCATGGCCGAGGAGACCAGCGGCACGTTCAGCGTGATCGAGCGGGTCAGCCGGGCGGTGGTATCCGCCTCGCTGGGCATCACCTCGGAATGCGCTGGCAGCAGCAGGACGTCGTCGAAGGTCAGGGCGGGCGGGGCGAACTTGTTGACGTCGCTCATGACACCTTCCGGAGGGCGGGCATCGGGATTCCCCCAGTGTAGAGGCCGGCCACGGTCCCGCTGGTCAGCGTCTGGCCCCGTGCCGCGTCGGGTGTCATGCCGGGCGCGCCGGGCCCGCGGCCCGTGATCACGCAATCGACTCCGCGACCGCGAGCGCCCGCAGCCGGGCCAGTGCCCGGTGCTGGGCCACCCTCACCGCTCCTGGTGACATGCCGAGTACGTTACCCGTTTCCTCGGCCGACAGTCCCGTTACGACGCGTAGTATTAGCAGCTCACGCACGTGTTCTGGGAGCTGGGCGAGGAGCGCTCTAGCCCGCTGGGCCTCAATGTAGGCCACCACGGTCTCTTCCGGGCCGGGGTGTTCGTCCGGCTCGTCCGGCAGGTCCTCGAACGGCACCGCCAGCCGGGCCGCGTTCCGCGCCGCGTCGGCCACCTTGTGCGACGCGATGCCGAACACGAACGACGCGAACGGGCGGCCCATGTCCTGGTACCGCGGCAGCGCGGACAGCACGGCCAGGCAGACTTCCTGGGCCACGTCGTCGGCCAGGTAGTAGTGCCCGGTGATCCGGCCCAGCCGGGCCCGGCAGTACCGGACCACCATCGGGCGGATCCGTTCCAGCAGGGCCGCGACCGCCGCCGGGTGCCCGCGCACCGCCAGGCTGGTCAGGTCCCCGAAGCTGGCCGCCTGGTCGGCCGCGACGTCCCCGGCATGCCACTGGTCACCGCTGGCTGGCCGTCCCCCCGGGAGTCGCCCGCCACGGCCTGGATGATGCATCCGTCGCCCACAAAAGCATGATGCCCAGGAAAGCAGGGGGTGCTGTCATCGAAGATGACAACGGAAAGGTCACATTGCTGTTCCGTGCGGTTACGTTCCGAACATGGGAATTACTATCCGTAGTCAATTTCGGGCCTATCGACTACTTAGCGTAATTGGCAGCCGGAAATGAAGCCTGAATGCCGCAGGCCCCGCCCCAGGACGTCCGGGGCGGGGCCTGCCTGGCCGATTGCGCTGTGGTTACCTCAGTTACCTCAGTGCGTGTGACCGTGGCCGTGCGAGTGCCCGTGACCGCCCGCGGCCTCGGCCTCCTCTTCCGGCTTGTCCACCACCAGGGCCTCGGTGGTGAGCAGCATGGCCGCGATGGACGCCGCGTTCAGCACCGCCGAGCGGGTCACCTTGACCGGGTCGATCACGCCCTGGGCCACCAGGTCGCCATACTCGCCGGTGGCCGCGTTGAAGCCCTGGCCGAAGCCGAGCTCCGCCACCTTGGCCGTGACGACCGAGCCCTCCCGGCCCGCGTTCTCCGCGATCCAGCGGGCCGGGGACATCAGCGCGGTGCGCACCACGCCCACCCCGGTCGCCTCGTCACCAGTCTTGCCGAGGTCGTCCAGCCCGATCGCGATGTGCACCAGGGCACTGCCGCCGCCCGGGATGATGCCTTCCTCGATGGCGGCCCGGGTAGCCGAGATGGCGTCCTCCAGGCGATGCTTCTTCTCCTTCAGCTCCACCTCGGTCGCCGCGCCCACCCGGAGCACGCTGACCCCGCCGGACAGCTTGGCCACCCGCTCCTGCAGCTTCTCCCGGTCCCAGTCGGAATCGGTCGCCTCGATCTCGCCGCGGAGCTGGCGCACCCGGTCCTGGATGTCGCCGGTCTGGCCGGCCCCATCCACGATCGTGGTGGTGTCCTTGGTCACCACCACCCGGCGCGCGGTGCCCAGCGTGTCCAGGCCGACGTTCTCGAGCTTGAGGCCAACCTCCTCGCTGATCACCTGGCCACCGGTCAGGATGGCCATGTCCTCGAGCATCGCCTTGCGCCGGTCACCGAAGCCGGGCGCCTTCACCGCGCACACCGCGAGCAGGCCGCGGATCTTGTTCACGACCAGCGTGGACAGCGCCTCACCCTCGACGTCCTCGGCAATAACCAGGAACGGCTTCTTGGTCTGCGCGACCTTTTCCAGCAGCGGGAGGAAATCCGCCATCGAGGAGATCTTGCCGGAGTGCAGCAGGATGTAGGCGTCTTCCAGGACCGCTTCCATGCGCTCCTGGTCGGTAATGAAATACGGCGAGATGTAGCCCTTGTCGAACTGCATCCCCTCGGTGAACTCGAGTTCCAGGCCCATGGTCGGCGACTCCTCGACGGTGATCACACCGTCCTTGCCGACCTTGCTGAACGCCTCGGCGATCAGCTCGCCGATCTTGGCGTCCTGCGCCGAGACCGTGGCCACGTGCGCGATCTCCTGCTGCTCCTCGACCTCACGGGCCGCCTCGAGCAGCCGGTCGGACACCGCGGCCGCGGCCGCATCGATGCCCCGCTTCAGCGCGATCGGGTTGGCGCCCGCCGTCACCGAGCGCCGGCCCTCCCGGACCATGGCCTGGGCCAGCACGGTCGCGGTGGTGGTGCCGTCGCCCGCGACGTCGTTGGTCTTGGTCGCGACCTCCTTGGCGAGCTGGGCACCGAGATTCTCGTACGGGTCCTCCAGTTCCACCTCACGGGCGACGGTCACGCCGTCGTTGGTGATGGTCGGAGCGCCCCACTTCTTGTCGATGACGACGTTGCGGCCCTTCGGGCCGAGCGTCACCTTGACTGCGTCGGCGAGCCGGTTCACGCCGCGCTCGAGCGCGCGCCGTGCCTCCTCGTCGAACTCCAGCATCTTGGCCATGAGCACCTCAAATTGCTGCGGTATAGGTCATTGTGGCGGCTTCCTTGCGCGGCCGGGCGCCGCGGTCAGCGGGCCGGCCACGGACTACCGCCCCGGACGCCGGGAAGCGCCGGGGCGGTGGTCCGGAGCGGACATCTGGTCGCGGGACGCGCCCGCCGCCTGAGCCGCGTTGTTACTTCTCGATGATGGCGAGCACGTCACGGGCGGAGAGCACCAGGTACTCCTCGCCGTGGTACTTCACCTCGGTGCCGCCGTACTTGCTGTACAGCACGACGTCACCAACCTTCACGTCCATCGGGACGCGCTTGCTGCCAGCGTCGTCGAACCGGCCCGGGCCGACCGCCAGGACTTCGCCCTCCTGGGGCTTCTCCTTGGCGGTGTCCGGGATGACCAGCCCGGACGCAGTGGTCTGCTCGGCTTCCAGGGTGCGAACCACGATCCGGTCTTCGAGTGGCTTGAGAACAACCTTGGTAGCGGTCGCCACGATCTGACCTCCTCCTCCGAAAAGGATGGGGAAACGGCTATAGGAGTAACGACCTCGGCCAGCTGTCGTCGCGGGTGCCAGACCAGCCACGTCGTATTAGCACTCTACCCTAGAGAGTGCCAGTCCCGAACAGTAGCCGGGGCGCGCCCGGCAGTCAACTTGCCCGTCCGGCAGTCACCCGGCCAGCACGGCAGTCACCCGGCCAGCACGGTGGTCACCGGCAGCGCGGAGTCGGCCCCCACGTCCAGCGTGGACGCCGCGGCGCCGCGGCCAGCCAGTTCCGCGCCCAGCGCCGCCACCATGGCCCCGTTGTCGGTGCACAGCCCGGGGCGGGGCACCCGCAGCCGCAGCCCGGCCGCTTCGCAGCGCTCCGCGGCCAGCGCGCGCAGCCGGGAGTTCGCGGCCACTCCCCCGCCGATGATCAGATGCTCGACCCCGTGCTCCCGGCACGCCTGCACGGCCTTGCGGGTGAGCACGTCCGCCACCGCCTCCTGGAACGAGGCGGCCACGTCGGCCACCGGCACGCTGAGCCCGGCCGCCCGGCGCTCCTCCACCCAGCGGGCAACCGCCGTCTTCAGCCCGGAGAACGAGAAATCGTAGGTCTGGTCCCGGTACTTGGCCCGGGGGAAGGCGATCGCGGCCGGATCCCCGGACCGTGCCTGAATGTCGATCGGCGGCCCGCCCGGGAACGGCAGCCCGAGCACCCGGGCCACCTTGTCGTACGCCTCACCGGCCGCGTCATCGATGGTCGCACCCAGCGGCTGCACGTCGCCCGCCACGTCCTTGGTCAGCAGCAGCGAGGAGTGCCCGCCGGAGACCAGCAGCGCGATCGCGGGCACCGGCAGCGGCCCGTGCTCGAGCTGGTCCACCGCGATGTGCGCGGCCAGGTGGTTCACCGCGTACAGCGGCTTGCCCAGGGCCAGCGCGTACGCCTTGGCCGCGCACACGCCGACCAGCAGCGCGCCGGTCAGCCCCGGCCCGGCGGTCACCGCGATCGCGTCCAGGCCGGCCAGGCTGACCCCGGCCGTGGCCAGCGCCCGGTCCACCGCCGGGACCATGGCCTCCAGGTGCGCCCGGCTGGCCACCTCGGGCACGACCCCACCGAACCGGGCGTGTTCGGTCACGCTGGACGCCACCGAGTCGGCCAGCAGCTCGTGCCCGCGGACCAGCCCGGCGCCGGTCTCGTCGCAGGACGTCTCGATGCCCAGCACCAGCGGGCCGGTCACCGGGCGCCCCATCCCGCGGGCCGCCGGCCCGCCTGGTCGCGGAAGCGGGGCCGGTCCAGGCTCAGCCGCATGACCAGGGCATCAGTGCCCGATGGCTGGTAGTAGCCGCGCCTGATGCCGATCTCCACGAAGCCCCGCCGCTGATACAGCAACTGTGCCCGGTGGTTGTCCACCCGCACCTCGAGGAACACCTCGGTGCAGCCGCGCCTGGCCTCGGCCAGCAGCGCGTCCAGCAGGGCCGCGCCCAGGCCGTGGCCCTGGCGCGGCTCGGCCACGGCCAGCGTGAGCACGTCGGCCTGGCCGCCGCCGGGGGTCAGCAGCCCGGCGTAGCCGACCAGTTCCGCGCCGTCCTCGCCGACCAGGTAATACCGTCCACTGGCCACCCCGGCCAGCTCGCTGGCCAGCATTCCCTCGGTCCACGCCTCGTCGCCGAACAGGGCATGCTCCAGATCCAGCACGGCGGGCAGGTCGGCCGCGGTCATCTCGCGGAGTGTGACGGCACCGGTCACGGCACCGTCACCCGCTTCGGTGGGCCGGGCACTTGCGCGTCCGGGCGGCGCAGGTACACCGGATCGGCACCCAGGCCGGGCAGGCCCGCGGCGATCCGCTCCGCGGCCAGCCGGGCCAGGATGGCCGCCGAGGGGTAGCCCGGCTCACCAGGGCCGCCGAGCAGGTCCGGGTAGAGCAGCGCGCCGGCCCCGGCCACCGGGGTGCCGGCCGGCAGCTCCGCCGCCACCGCGGCCGGGGTGCCGACCGCGGGCCCGGTCAGCCGGGTCCCGGTGCCGTCGTAGCGGGCCCAGTAGACCTCACGGCGCCGGGCGTCGGTGGCCACCACGAAGTCGCGGCCGCCGGCCGCGGCCCGCGCGCCGGCGGCGATCACGTCCAGCGTGCAGATCCCGTGCACCGGGACGCCCAGCGCGCTGCCCAGCACCCGGGCGGTGACCAGCCCGGCGCGCAGCCCGGTATAGGGGCCAGGACCGGTGCCGGCCGCGACGGCGGTGATGTCGAGCCGGCTCGCCCCGGCCCGGGTCAGCGCCTGGTCGATGGACGCGGCCAGCAGCTCGCCATGGCGGCGGGCATCGATGGTGGTGACTTCGGCCAGCGCGTGCGTCCCGTCATGCAGGGCCACCGTCACGGCTGGCGTCGCGGTGTCGAACGCAAGCAGCAGCACGGATGCACAGCCTAGTGACCTCAGCGGGCTGATGTGACCGGCCGGTCCGGTCCGGCTCAGCTCTTCAGCTGGGACAGCACGTCACGGGTCGCGGCTATCGCCCCGGCGGTCAGCTGGCTGACCGGGGCCGAGTGGTACCCGCCGCGGCCCGAGTCGCCTTCGAAGACCACAGTGACCAGGACGTTCCGGTCCCGGGCCACCACGGTCAGCTGGTCGGTGATGATGCCGCCCGCCCTGATCTTCTGGAACGCGGAGAACGCCTTGCTGCCCAGCCCCGGGATCGTGGTGACGATGGCCTTCGGCAGCTGGGTCTTCTTCGCCGGGTTGGTCTTCTGCTGCAGCGCCTGGGCGTACCCGTCGATGGCCGCGTTGGTCGCGCTGCCGTCCCCGCTGGCCAGCCCGTTCGGCGAGTACGCCTGGGCCTGCACGTTGAGCAGCCGGTACACCGGCTTCGCGTCCAGCGTCCAGCTGCACAGGCTGGCCGCGCCGCCGTCCAGCGAGCTGGGCGCGGCGACCGTCCGCTTGCCCGGCAGGTACTGGTTGAGCGTGGCCGCGCTGACCGCGGTGCACGCGTTCGGCGTGGCCCGGAACTCCCCAGGCAGGAACGTGGTCACCATCGCGTCGGGCTGCTTGGCCGGCGGGTTGCCGCCGCCGAGCAGCAGGTACAGCCCACCGCCGACGACCGCGGCCACGACCAGCATGCCGCCCCACAGGTAGATCCGGCGGTGCGCCCGGCGGGCCCGGGCCGCCGCCTGGCGGCCACGGGGCCGGACCGGCGGCGCGGGCAGCTCGTCATCGTCGTCCGGGGGCGGGCTGTATCCGGCCGCCCGGTGCCCGGCCTCGGCGTATCCGGCGTCTGGGTATCCAGCGTCTGGGTATCCAGCGTCTGGGTATCCAGCGTCTTTCCGGCGGGGCGGCCCGGGTGGGCGGCCGCGCCGGCCGCGGCCGCCGGCCCACCGCGGGCCGACCGCGAGGCCCGCCCAGGGCGGCGCTTCCTCGTTGTCGTCCGGGTAATCGGCTTCATTCCAGCGTGGGCTGTTGCCGCGTGCGGACAGCCTGCTGGAGCGCGGGGGTTGCGGCCCCTGCTGAGCCACGGCGCGCCTCCGGGAAAGGGATCAGACCGTTAAAAAACGACGCGGGGAGGCATTGCCGGGACACCGGCGCGGGACGGGCGAGCCGGTCTCGGCAATGCGGGGACGAGCGAAACTATATGGCCTTGGGAGTTACGGGTAGGCCACAACGCACGGATTCTGCAACGGACTCCCAGCGTTGCCCAATACCGGTCATACCGACCGTTCGCCAGTCGCGGTCCGCACCCGCCGGGCTCATCTCGATGCTGATGTCGAGCCGGTCCGTGGCCAGTCCTTCGACCAGGCCCTCACCCCACTCGACCACAGTCACGCAGTCGTCCAGCGAGGCGTCCAGGTCCAGATCGTCCACCTCGGCCACGCTGCCCAGCCGGTAGGCGTCCACGTGCACCAGCCCCGGGCCGCCGGCCAGCGCGGGGTGCACCCGGGCGATCACGAACGTCGGCGAGGTCACCGGCCCGCGCACGTTCAGGCCGTCCCCCATGCCCTGGACCAGGGTGGTCTTTCCGGCGCCGAGCGGGCCGCTGAGCACCACCAGGTCACCAGCCCGGAGCATGGCACCGAGCCGCCGGCCCAGCTCGTGCATATCCGCCGCGGTAGGCACCTCGATGCGGTCACCAGGCACGGGTCGATACCTGCCTTCTCTTGCCCTGAGTTCTCTGGCGCGCTGAGTCCCAGCGCCTCGCCCGGTCAGGCGGACCGCTGCCGCGCGCCGCGGCCGGCCTCGGCGCGGGCGATCAGCCGGGTGATCGCCTCGTTGACCACCGCTGGGTCCTCCAGGATAAGGGCGTGCCCGGCGCCCGGTACCAGGACCAGTTCGGCCCGTGGGATCTCCGCCGCCAGTTCCAGCCCCAGCGACGGGGAGATCAGCCGGTCCTTCTCGCCGGTCAGCACCAGCACCGGCACCGCGCCCAGCGTGGCCAGCGTGCCGCGCAGGTCACAGGCGTACAGCGCCTCGCTGAACGCCGCGATCACCTTGATCGGCGTCTCCCTGATCATCTGCTCCAGGAAGTTGACCGTGGCCGGGTTCACCTTCGGGTCGCCGAAGCCGATGAACCGGGTGCTCAGGAACGAGACGTCGCTGGCCACCCGGCGGCCCTGTTCCACCAGCACGGCCCGGTACCCGGTGGCCGCGCCGCGCAGCACCACCGGCAGCGCCCGGCGCAGCACCGGCCGGGCCGGCCCGGGCATCCACGGGCTGCCCCGGTCCAGGCCGCTGGCCGTGGTGGAGATCAGCGCCACGCCGATGACCTTCGTGCCGAACAACTCGGGCTGCTGCCCGGCCAGCGCCATGATGGTCATCCCGCCCATCGAGTGGCCGGCCAGGATCACCGGCATGTCGCCCGGCGCCACCGCCGCGATTACCCGGCTCAGGTCGGCGCCCAGCTGGCCGATGCTCGCCGCGCCGCCCGGGGACCGGCCGGACCGGCCATGGTCCCGCTGATCCCAGAACACCAGCCGGTGACCGCGCAGGTCACGGCGCTGGAAGTGCCAGCAGTCCTGGTTCAGCGTGTAGCCGTGGCAGAACACGATGGTGACCGGCGCGCCGGCCCCGCCTGCCGCGGTGCCGTTGGCCGGGTCCGGGGGTGGGTCGTCGATCTCCACGTGCAACGGGACGCCGTCGTCGGCCAGCACGGTCAGCGCCCGGCCGCGCAGCCCGCCGAAGTTCTCCGGCGTGGAGTTGTCCCGCAGCAGCTGGGCCCGGCCGATGGCGATCCGCTCGGCCGCGACTACGGCCCCGGCACCGGCCGCCACGGCGCCGGCCGCCAGCCCGGCTACTCCGGTGATCCGCCGCCAGGGCGCCATCGCACCTCCTGGTCCTGGGCCTATGCTACTCCACAGTAGGTTCGGGGCAGCAGCCCGGCGAAGTTGGTGACGACCTCGTAAGACACCGTGCCGAGCGCGTCCGCCCACTCCTGGGCGGTGGGCTCGCCCGCGTCGCCCGGGCCGAACAGCACCACCTCGTCACCGGCCGCGGCCGGTTCCGCCGCGAAGTCGAGCACCGACAGGTCCATGCACACGGTGCCCGCGATCCGCCAGCGCCGGCCGCGCGCCTGGACCTCGACCACACCAGACGCCTGCCGCGGGATGCCCTCCGCGTAGCCGACCGGGATCAGCCCCAGCGTGCTCTCGCCCTGGGTGGTGTAGCGGTGGCCGTAGGACACCGGGGTGCCGGCCGGCACCCGCTTGGCCAGCACCAGCCGGGTCCGCACCGTCATAGCGGGCCGGAGCCAGCCCGGGGCGCCCCCCGGCAGGGTGGCCAGCCCGTACACCGCCCCGCCCGGCCGGACCAGGTCGAACCAGGTGTCCGGGCGGGTGATCGCGGCCGCCGTATTGGCCAGATGCCGTACCTCAGGCCGGGCGCCCGCCGCCTCGGCCTGCCCGACGGCCTTGGTGAACCGGGCCAGCTGTTCGTTGACGGACGGATGACCGGGGATGTCCGCGCAGGCCAGATGGGACCATATCCCGGCGACCGTGACGGTCCCGGCGGCCTGTGCGGCCAGCGCGGCGGCCACCAGTTCGGGCCAGTCAGCCGGCGTCGCGCCGCCCCGGGCCATCCCGGTGTCGGCCTTGAGGTGCACCCGGGCGGGCTGCCCAGCGGCGGCGGCGGCCGCCGCGATCTCGGTGAGCAGCGGCACCGAGTCCGCGGACAGATCGACGCCGGCCCGGACCGCCGCCTCGTGCGCCGCGCCGGGCACGCCGGTCAGCGCCAGCACCCGGCTGGTGATGCCGTCCTGGCGCAGCGCCAGCGCTTCGGACGCGTGCACCACACCCAGCCACTGGGCGCCACCCGCCAGCGCCGCCCGGGCCGCGGGCAGCATGCCGTGCCCGTAGCCGTCCGCCTTGACCACGGCCATCAACTGCGGCCCGCTGATCCGGCTGCGCAGCGCCGCCACGTTGGCAGAGATAGCGGCCAGATCAACGACTGCTTCCGCGGGAGCGTCCATGACGCCCCAGTTTGCCAGCACGCCGCTGGTGCCGGGGCAGGTCAGGGCGCCTGCCCCCGGACCGCGCGGATCGCGTCGGGCAGCGCGCCGATCACATCCGCCGCCGCGATCGGGGCCTCCGCACCGCCCACCGCTGCCCCCCCGGACACCGCCTGGGCAGGCCGGGCCAGCCCGGGCCGGGTCCCGGCACCGCCTGCGGCCAGCCGGGCGGCCAGGCCATGCAAATAGGCCGCACCCGCTGCCGCCTCGCCAGGCGGCAGGCCCTGGGCCAGCAAAGCACCGGCCAGCCCGGACAGCACGTCCCCGGTGCCCGCCGTGGCCAGCCACGACGTCCCAGTGAGGTTGGCCCACACCGGGCCGCCGCCGGGCGACGCGATCACCGTGGTGGACCCTTTCAGCAGCACGGTGGCGCCCAGTTCGGCAGCCGCCCGCCGGGCGTGCTCCAGGCGGCGGGCCTCGATGTCGGCCGGGTCCGCCCCGAGCAGCCGGCCCAGTTCCCCCGCGTGCGGGGTGAGCAGGGTCGGCGCGGCCCGGTCCAGCAGCCCGCGGTCGGCCGCCAGCAAGGTCAGCCCGTCCGCGTCCACCAGCACCGGCACGTCGCTGGCCAGCACCGCGGCCAGCCGTTCCCGTGCGTCGTCGTCGGTGCCCATGCCCGGCCCGGCCACCCAGGCCTGGACCCGCCCAGCGGTAGGGATGTCCTGGCTGGCCGGCCGGTCCGGTCCGGTCACCGTGATCACCGCCTCCGGCCACAGCACCCGCACCACGGCCACCGCGTGCTCGGCCGAGACCAACCGGACCATCCCGGCCCCGCCGCGCAGCGCGCCGCCGGTGGCCAGCGCGGCCGCCCCGGTATACCGCTGGCTGCCGGCCACCAGGCCGACCACGCCGCGGCGGTACTTGTCCGAGTCGGCCGGCGGCCGGGGCAGCGCCGCGCCGACATCGGCCGCTTGCAGCGCGATGAGGTCCGGCGGGCCGAGGAACGGCGCCAGGCCGATATCGATGAGTTCCACCACCCCGGCGTAGCCCGCCCCCGGGCCCACCAGCAGCCCGGGCTTGACCGTGCCGAACGTCACCGTCACGTCGGCCCGGATAGCCGCCCCGACGACCACGCCGGTATCCGCGTCCACCCCGCTGGGCAGGTCCACCGCCACCACCACCGCCCTGGACCCGGCGGCCAGCCCGGCCAGCGTCGCCTGCGGCTCGCGCAGCCCGCCCCGCCCGCCGATGCCGAGCAGGCCGTCCAGGATCAGGTCGGCCGCGGCGAGCGCGCCCGGCACACCGGAGTCAGCTGCCTCAGCCACCCGGCCACCGGCCGCGATGAGCGCCGCGGCACCCGCCTCGTGGATCTTGGCCGCGGCCCGGACCGCGAGCACCGACGCACCCCGGGCGGCCAGCCGGGCCGCCGCGTACAGCGCGTCCCCGCCGTTGTCGCCGCTGCCCGCCAGCACCACCACCCGTGACCCGGATACCGTCCCGGTCAGTCCCGCGCACACCGCGGCCAGGCCGGCCGCGGCCCGCTGCATCAGCGTGCCCGGCGGCAGCTGAGCCATCAGGCTCTGCTCCGCCGCCCGGACCGTGGCTACGTCATGCGCGTTCCTCATCCTTCGGCCACCACCATCGCGATGCTCATCCCGGAATCATGACTGAGCGACACATGCCAGCAGCGCACCCCGTGCTGCCGGGCCAGCGCGGCCACCGTGCCGGTGACCAGCAGCCCGGGGCGGCCGTCCGCGTCGCGGAACACGGCGACGTCGGTCCAGCGCAACCCGGGAGGGGCGCCGAGCGCCTTGGCTACCGCCTCCTTGGCCGCGAAGCTGGCGGCCAGCGACTCCGGCCGGCCACCGCGTTCGCTCTCAGCGAACAGCCGTGCGGCCAGCGCCGGGGTTCGCTGCAGCGCCACCCACACCCGCGCGGTTTCCACCAAGTCAACCCCGATGCCGACGATCACGAGCCCACCCTGTCACGTCCCAGCGCGCCCGGCCGCCACCGGCCCGGCGCCGCGGCTGGCCACTTTTCACGGATCTGGTTCGCCAGAACCGGGACAAACGGACGGGCGAGCGCACCAGAGCCGTGACGAGTCGCCGCAGCGCGTGATCGATGTGCCTGATGGGGCTGGCGAGTCAGGCCAGGCGAGTGGAGTTGGCCGCTGGGTCAGCCGGCGTCGAGGACGGCGGCGGCTAGGCGATCGGCCACTTGACGGGCCTGGGTGGGTTCGACGGCTTCGACCATGACGCGGACCGCGGGCTCGGTGCCGCTGGGCCGGACCAGTACCCGGCCGGAGGCGCCGAGTTCCTTCTCGGCGGCGGCCACCGCGGCGGCCACCTCGGGTGAGGCGGTGACCCGGGCCTTGTCCACCCCCGGCACGTTCACCAGCACCTGGGGGTAGCGGGTCATCACCGCGGCCACGTCGGCCAGCGGCAGCGCCTGCCGGGCCGCGGTAGCCAGCAGGTGCAGCGCGGTCAGCAGGCCATCGCCGGTGGTGGCGTGGTCGAGCATGATGATGTGCCCGGACTGCTCCCCACCGAGCCGGAACTGCCCGGCCCGCATCGCCTCCAGCACGTACCGGTCGCCGACCGCGGTCTCCACCACGGTGATCCCGGCGTCCTGCATCGCGTTGCGGAAGCCGAGGTTGGACATGACGGTGGTGACCACGGTGTTCCCGGCCAGCCGCCCCTGCCCGGCCAGAACGAGGGCCAGCACGGCCAGGATCTGGTCGCCGTCGATCACCGCGCCGTCCGCGCTGACCGCCAGGCAGCGGTCGGCGTCGCCGTCGTGCGCGATGCCGGCGTCGGCGCCGTGCTTGGTCACCTCGGCGCGCAGCACGTCCAGGTGGGTGGATCCGCAGCCGTCGTTGATGTTCAGCCCGTCCGGCTCAGCCCCGATCGCGATGACCTTGGCCCCGGCCTGCTGCAGCATCCGCGGCGCGAACTCGGACGCGGCGCCATGCGCGCAGTCCACCACGACCGTCAGCCCGGCCAGCGGCGCACCCGGCTGACCTTCCACGCCAGCCACCGCAGGCAGCGAAGACAGCAGGTGCTGCGTGTACCGGTCGCGCTCCGGGCCCGCGTCGCTGACCCGGCCGAAGCCCGCCGGAAGGTCAGCCAGCCGGCGCGGCGGCATGCCGATGTGCGCCTCGATCTCGTCCTCGACCGCGTCCGGCAGCTTGAAGCCGCCGTGGCCGAACAGCTTGATCCCGTTGTCCGGCGCCGGGTTGTGGCTGGCCGACAGCATCACCCCCAGTTCGGCGCCGAGATCCCGGGTCAGGAACGCCACCGCGGGCGTGGGAATCACGCCCAGCCGGAGTACGTCCACCCCGGACCCGGCCAGGCCGGCCGCCACGGCCGCCTCCAGGAACTCACCGGACGCCCGCGGATCACGGCCCACCACGGCCAGCGGCCGCCGCCCGGCTGACTCCTTGGCCTCGAACGCCCCCGAGTCGTGCAGCACGGTAGCGGCGGCCCGGGACACGTCCAGCGCCAGTTGGCTGGTCAGATCCTCGCCAGCTACGCCACGAACACCGTCAGTTCCGAACAGCCGGGCCATTGCTAGGCAGCTCCCCTGGATCAGTTAGCCAACGCGGACATGCCAAACAGACCTCTGCGGGGGGTTAACCGGAAAGGCAGACTGCGCGGTCAGCGCTTGGAGTACTGAGGTGCCTTCCGC
Organism: uncultured Actinomycetes bacterium; assembly: GCA_963834705.1. Classification (GTDB taxonomy): domain Bacteria; phylum Actinomycetota; class Actinomycetes; order Streptosporangiales; family Streptosporangiaceae; genus RYN-230. The sequence goes on along the minus strand of CAWICV010000002.1, from coordinate 373,592 downwards.
GCCTTCTTCAGCCCGTACTTCTTGCGTTCCTTGACCCGTGCGTCCCGGGTCAGGAAGCCAGCCCGCTTCAGCGTCAGCCTATTCTCCGGGTCGATCAGGGTCAGTGCCCGGGAGATGCCCAGCCGCAGCGCGCCGGCCTGGCCGGTGACGCCGCCACCGGTGATCCGCGCGATCACGTCGAACTGGTTCTCCGCGCCCAGGCTGACGAACGGCTCGCTGATCAGCTGCTGGTGCACCTTGTTCGGGAAGAACTCCTCGAGCGTGCGGTCGTTGATCTTCCACTGCCCGGTGCCGGGCACGATCCGCACCCGGGCGATGGCCTCCTTGCGGCGGCCGGTGCCGAGCGCGGTGCCGGTGACCACCGGCTTGCGCCCGGCCGGCCGCTCGCCGGCCTCCGCGGCCGTCTCGGTGGTGTACTCCGACACGTGCTCCCCGGCGTCTTCCGCCGTTCCCACGCCGGCGCCCTCATCGAGCGTCTGCGTGCCTGTGGACTCGGCCACGGTTCTTTCCCTCGTACTTCCTCATCGGTTCCGGGCGGGGCGACCGCTGGTCAGCGGCTGCCCGCATGCGCCGCGGGGTCGGTCTGGGCGACCTGGGTGATCTCGTAAGGCACCGGCTGCTGCGCCTGGTGCGGGTGCTCCGGCCCGGCATAGACCTTGAGCTTGCGCAGCATGCTGCGGCCCAGCGAGTTCTTCGGCAGCATGCCCCGGACGGCTTTCTCGATCACCCGCTCGGGGTGCTTCTCCAGCAGGTCAATGTAGGCCACCTCACGCAGGCCGCCCGGATAACCGGAGTGCCGGTAGGCCTTCTTCTGCTCCAGCTTGCGGCCGCTCAGCGCGACCTTCTCGGCGTTCACCACGATGACGAAGTCGCCGGTGTCCACGTGCGGCGCATAGATCGGCTTGTGCTTGCCGCGCAGCAGGATGGCCGCCTGGCTGGCCAGCCGGCCGAGAACCACATCGGACGCGTCAATGACGTGCCACTGATGCTGGATGTCGCCGGCCTTGGGACTGAATGTGCGCACGGTGGTAAGCCTTCGTGTGGTGGGACCCGATCCTTGGCCTCCGCACCCGGAGGCAACCTGCTGCGCGGGCTGATCGGGTGTGGGGAGTCCGACGCGTCCGGGCATGCGGACGCACATGGACGTTCATGAAGGATACCGGCCCGTGGTAGCACGGTCAAAGTGATCAGCGCGCACCGGCCGCGGCGGCAAAAATGCCGGTCCGGCCCAGCTTCGCCGCGCGTAGCGAATACGCTCGCCGCATGGGCTATCCGGGTGATGACGGCGGCCCGCCGGACACCCGGACGGGAACGCCACGCCGCACCGCACTGTTTGCTCTTGGTCAGCGGGCCGACCCGGGCCCGGAGTGGCCCGCGCAGGAGCCAGCCCGGCCAGGCGGGCACCGTGCCGCACCAGCCAGCCCAATTTATCCGAACGCCAGTGCCGGGCAGCCGCCGCGACCGCCGCAGCCGGGAGGTGCCGCGTCGCCAGGCTCGCCCGAGCGGGGCCGTGTGTCGCACCGGCGTGCCCCCGGGCCAGGGCCAATGGCCGATCCCCGCCCGCCCAGTGGCACGGACCAGCCGCGCGGCCGGCACGGCGGCGGCCGCGGGCGGGGTACGGCCCAGCCTGCGGCACCGCCACCGGCGCATGAGGACGCCTGGCGGCGCCCACCGCGGCGGTCTGGCGGTGACGAAATCCAGGGGGCTACCCGGCAGCCCGGCCGGTCCGGCACCGGGTCACGGCCCGGCGGATCGCTGTGGAGTTCGGGCGCGTTCCGGACCGCCGGACCCGGTGGCCGCGGCCCGGTCCGCGGCTACCCGCCGGCCCCCGGTGCGCCTGACCCGGTGTACCCGCCGGGCCAGTTCTCGCCGTGGAACTCGCCGGAGCTGCGCACCGCGGCCGCCCGTCTCGGGCACGGCGCCGGGCTCGGTCCTGATCTCGGCGAACCGGGCTACTCACAGCTCGCGGTTAGCGACCCAGCGGCCGACGCCACCGCCACCCAGACCTGGACCGTGCTGAACGAGGCCGCGCTGGACGGCGAGTGGGCCAGCCCGCCGGAGCGGCCGCCCAGCCCGGATCGGCCAGGCACCGGCACCAGTCCGGCCGGTACCGGCCTCGGCCCGGCGGGTTCCGGGGCACGTGGCCCGTTCGACGCCGCGGGCGCGGCGGCCGCCAGGGCGCCCAGGCGGGCTGGTCAGCCGAGTGCCGAGCCGCCCACCGCGCTCACCGGCCCGGTGGCGGGCGGTGGCCAGCGCCCAGACCCGGCCCGGCCTGGTTATCCCGGTGCGCCGGGATCACCCCGGCCCGGCGGCCGGCTGGCCGCCCGGCGCAGCCGGGAGGCGGCCCTGGACGCGGCTCAGGACACGCGTCAGGGCACCGACGGTGATGCCGGGGGCCCGGGCACCGGGGGCTCCGGCACTGGCGGCTTCGACCCGGAGAGCTTCGGCGGCGGCATCGGCACCGCGGACCCCGGCCGCCGGGACAGCAGCGAATTCAGCACCGGCGGCTTCGACCGGGACAGCTCCGGCACAAGCAGCTTCGGCACCGGCGGCTTCGACCCGGAGAGCTTCGGCACAGGCGGCGCCGGCACCGCGGACCCCGGCCGCCGGGACAGCGGCGAATTCAGCACCGGCGGCTTCGACCCGGAGAGCTCCGGCACAGGCGGCGCCGGCACCGCGGACCCCGGCCGCCGGGACAGCAGCGAATTCAGCACCGGCGGGTTCGGCCGGGACAGCCTCGGCACCGGCAGCTTCGGCCCAGGGGGGGCCGGCACTGCGGACCCCGGCCGCCGGAACAGCGGCGGGTTCGACCGGGACAGCCTCGGCACCGGCAGCTTCGGTTCAGGCGATGTCGGTACCGCGGAGCCTGGCCGCCGCGATACTGGCCGCTTCGGCACGGGCGGGTTCGACACCGGCGGGTCCGACACCGGTGGATTCGACACCGGCGGGTTCGACACCGGTGGGTTCGACACCGGTGGGTTCGGCAGTGGCGCGTTCGGCACCGGCGGCTTCGGCGCACCGGCGGAGCCGGGCACCCGGGCCAGCCGCGAAACCGCGCCCCCGCGGGGTTCCCGGTCCACGGCCCGCGGCCGCACCCCGCGCAAGCCCCGCAAGCCGGTCAGCCGGGTAAAGATGTGGATGCTGCCAGTGGCCATGCTGGTCCTGGTCGGCGCCCTGATCACCGTGGTCTACCTGCAGTTCGGGCCGCGGCAGCCGGGCACCAGCGGCACCGCCGCGGCCGGCCGGCACCCAGCCGCGGCGGCCAGTGCGGCTGCTTCGGTGCCGGCCGGGCCGTGGAAGCGCATCACCACCCGGCGGGACGATCCGATGGCGCTGGGCCTGGCCGAGCTGTTCCCGGCCCAGATCAACTCCGGCGGCACGACCGCGGTCCGTACCGTGCAGAAGGCGTCCGGCGCCAACTGCGCCAAGATGGTGCTCGGCGGCAAGCTGCAGGCCGCGTTGCGCAAGGGCGGCTGCACCCAGGTGATGCGGGCCAGTTACCTGTCCACCGGGCAGAAGATCATGGCCACCATCGGCGTGCTCAACCTGGCCAACGTGACTGACTCGGAGCAGGCTGGGAAGGCGACCGGCGGCACCGCATTCATCAAGCAGCTGCCCGGTGCGAAGGGACCGACCCGCAACCTGATGAAGGGTACCGGCTTGGAGGAAGCCGAGATCAAGGGTCATTATCTGATCCTGACCTGGGCCGAGTTCACCAACCTCAAGGCGCCGGCCGGGCCGAAGCAGCGGGCGCAGCTGGACGCGTTCTCCCGCGCACTGGTCGGCAGCACCGCGAACGTCAGCCTGACCAGCCGGGAACTGCTCGGCAAGCCCTCGACGCCCTAACACCTAACACCTAACCGCGCAGCCGCCGGGTCGCCTGGGCCCGCTCGGCCAGCTGGCCGGCGTCTGGGTACCGCACCTCTTCCAGGCACAGCCCGTGCGGCGGGACGACCGGCACCGCCGGGTCGCGCACCCCGGCCCGGAGCACCTGGGCCGGCCAGCCCGGCGGCCGGGTTCCGTCGCCCACCTTGAGTAGCGCCCCGGTCAGCGCGCGGACCATCGAGTGGCAGAACGCGTCGGCCACCACCCGGCCCGCCAGTACCCCCGGCTCGGCCCGGGCCCAATGCAGGTCCAGCAGTTCGCGGATCGTGCTGGCGCCCTCCCGGCGGCGGCAGAACGCGGCGAAGTCGTGCTCGCCGACCAGCAGCGTGGCCGCCGCATTCATCGCGGATAGGTCGAGCGGGTGCCGGTAGCCGAGCGTGTCATGCCGGCGCAGCGGGTCCGGCCCGGCCGGGTCGTCACAGACCCGGTAAGAATACCGGCGGCAGAGCGCGGAGAACCGGGCGTCGAAGCCGGGCGGGGCGAGCCCGATCTGGCGCACCCGGACATCGGGCGGCAGCAGGCCGCGCAGCCTGCGCAGCGCGGCCGGGGCGGCCGCCGCCCACGCGGCCGCCGGGACGTCCACGTGCGCAACCTGGCCGCGGGCGTGCACGCCCGCGTCGGTCCGGCCCGCCACGGTCAGCCCGGCCGGCCCGGTAAGCCGCAGCAGGTGGCCGAGGGCTTCCTCAACCACCTGCTGCACGGTCCGGCGGCCGGGCTGACGCGCCCAGCCGGAGAACTCCCCGCCGTCGTAGCCGAGATCGAGCCGCAGCCGGCAGGCCGCGGGCTCGCCTCCCGGCGGGTTAACGCTACTTCTTGGCTGGCTTGTCGTCGGCGGCCTCGGCGTCAGCTTCGTCGTCGGCGGCCTCGGCGTCAGCCTCGTCGTCGGCGTCCGCGACACCCTCGTCCTCAGCCGCGTCGTCGTTGGCTGCGACGTCCTCGTCCGTGGCCTCAGCCGCGTCGGCTGCCTCGGCGGCCGCAGCGTGGTTCTCGGCCGCGGTCACGGTGTCCTCAGCCTCAGCAGCCTCGGCCGCGGCCGGGGTGGCTGGGCGGGCCGCGGGCTGCGACCGCCGGGCCCGGCGCCGCCGCGACGGCTTGGCCTCGGCCTCCTCCTGGATCAGCTCGATGACCGCGAGCGGGGCGTTGTCACCCTTCCGCGGGCCGATCTTGGTGATCCGGGTGTAGCCACCGTCCCGTTCCGCGAACTGCGGCCCGATCTCGGTGAACAGCGTGTGCACCACGCCCTTGTCCGTCACCACGGTGAGCACCTGGCGACGCGCGTGCAGGTCACCCCGCTTGGCGAAGGTGATCAGCCGCTCGGCGTACGGCCGGAGCCGCCGTGCCTTGGCCTCGGTCGTAGTGATCTTGCCGTGCTCGAACAGGGCGGTGGCCAGGTTCGCCAGCAAATGCCGCTGGTGAGCCGCGCTGCCACCCAGCCGCGCTCCCTTAGTGGGCGTGGGCATCGGAACGTTCTCCTAGGTTCGCTGGCCGGGCCGGAGCGGCCCGGCCAGTACTACTCAGATCAGTACTGCTCGGTCTCGACGTAGCTGTCGTCGTCGTCCGCGCCGTAGCTGTCGGCCGCGGTGCCGGGGTCGAATCCAGGCGGCGAGTCCTTGAGCGCGAGACCCATGTCAATCAGCTTCTGCTTGACTTCCTCGATCGACTTGGCGCCGAAGTTGCGGATGTCCAGCAGGTCCTGCTCGCTGCGGGCGACCAGTTCGCCGACGGTGTGGATGCCCTCGCGCTTGAGGCAGTTGTACGACCGGACGGTGAGGTTGAGCTCCTCGATCGGCAGCGCCAGGTCCGCAGCGAGCGCGGCGTCCGTCGGCGACGGCCCGATGTCGATGCCCTCGGCCTCCACGTTCAGCTCGCGGGCCAGGCCGAACAGCTCGACCAGGGTCTTGCCCGCGCTGGCCACCGCATCCCGTGGGCGCATCGACGGCTTGGTCTCCACGTCCAGGATCAGCTTGTCGAAGTCGGTCCGCTGCTCGACACGGGTCGCTTCGACCTTGTAGGTGACCCGCATCACCGGGGAGTAGATGGAGTCGATCGGGATCCGGCCGATCTCCTGGCCCGGCTGCTTGTTCTGCGCGGCGGACACGTAGCCACGGCCACGCTCGACCGTCAGCTCCATCTCCAGCTTGCCCTTGGCATTCAGCGTGGCGATGTGCAGCGACGGGTTGTGCACCTCGACACCGGCCGGCGGGGCGATGTCGGCCGCGGTGACCTCACCGGGGCCCTGCTTGCGCAGGTACATCACCACCGGCTCGTCCTGCTCCGAGGAGACGACCAGTTCCTTCAGGTTGAGGATGATGTCGGTGACATCCTCCTGGACCCCGGGAACCGTGCTGAACTCGTGCAGCACACCCTCGATCCGGATGCTGGTAACGGCCGCGCCGGGGATCGAGGACAGCAGCGTGCGGCGGACCGAGTTCCCGATCGTGTAGCCGAAGCCAGGCTCCAGCGGCTCGATGACGAACCGGGACCGGAAGTCGCCGGCCTGCTCTTCGGTCAGGGTCGGACGCTGGGCGATGAGCATTGGTACCCCTTTCGGCGACGCCCGCTATATGACGCCGCGATCTTCCGACGGCCCCCCTACCAGGAGGAGCCATCCCCGCAACCAGGCCGCCGCCCATGCGGCGGCCCAGAGCGAGCGTATTACTTCGAGTAGTACTCGACGATGAGCTGCTCCTGGACCTGGGTGTCGATCTGGGCCCGGGCCGGGAGCTGGTGGATCAGGACGCGCATCTTGTCCGGGATGACTTCCATCCAGGCCGGTGACGGCCGCTCGCCAGCCTCGGCGCGGGCCACCACCATCGGGGTCAGCTCGAGCGACTTCTGCGTTACCTCGATGATGTCGTTCTCGCTCACCCGGTAGGACGGAATGTCCACCTTCTTGCCGTTGACCAGGAAGTGGCCGTGCCGCACCAGCTGGCGGGCCATGTCCCGGCTCTTCGCGAAGCCGGCCCGGTAAACCACGTTGTCCAGGCGGCTCTCCAGGATCTGCAGCAGGTTCTCGCCGGTCATCCCGCGCTTGCGGGAGGCTTCCGCGTAGTAACCGCGGAACTGCCGCTCCAGGATGCCGTAGACCCGGCGGGCCTTCTGCTTCTCCCGGATCTGCAGCAGGTACTCGCTCTCCTTGGGCCGGTTGCGGCCGTGCTCACCCGGCGGGTAGGGCCGGATCTCAATCGGGCACTTGGGCGAATCGCACTTCGCGCCCTTGAGGAAGAGCTTCATCTTCTCGCGGCGGCACAGTTTGCAGTCCGCGCCCGTGTATCGCGCCATCTTCTCGTTAACTCCCTCAGACCCGGCGCCGCTTGGGCGGGCGGCAGCCATTGTGCGGAACCGGGGTGACGTCCTGGATCGACCCGACCTCCAGGCCGGTCGCCTGTAGGGACCGGATAGCGGTCTCCCGCCCGGAGCCCGGGCCCTTGACGAACACGTTGACCTTGCGCATGCCGTGCTCCATGGCCCGGCGGGCCGCGGCCTCGGCGGCCATCTGCGCGGCGAAGGGGGTGGACTTACGGGACCCCTTGAAACCGACCTGACCAGATGACGCCCAGGAGATGACGTTGCCGACGGGGTCGGTGATGGAGACGATGGTGTTGTTGAACGTACTCCTGATATGGGCGTGCCCGTGAGCGATGTTCTTCCGTTCTTTGCGGCGCACCTTCTTGGTGCTGGCCGTGCGGCTCCTTGGCGGCATTAGCTTCCTATTCGGTGAGGTCGTCGATCCGCGTCGCAGTTACGCCGGATGGCGCGGACTACTTCTTCCCGGCCTTCTTCTTGCCGGCCACTGTCTTCTTGCGGCCCTTGCGGGTGCGCGCGTTGGTCTGCGTCCGCTGGCCGTGCACGGGCAGTCCCCGGCGGTGCCGGATGCCCTGATAGCAGCCAATCTCGATCTTGCGGCGGATGTCGGCCTGCACTTCGCGGCGCAGGTCACCTTCGACCTTGTAGGTGGCTTCGATCCAGTCCCTGAGCCGGACCAGCTCGTCGTCGCTGAGCTGGTGCACCCGGGTGTCCGCACTGATGCCGGTCTGGGCGATCGTCTCCAGCGCGCGGGTGTGCCCGATTCCGTAGATGTAGGTAAGAGCAACCTCGAGCCGCTTTTCGCGGGGGAGGTCGACGCCAACGAGGCGTGCCATGGGCGGGCAGTTCTCCTTCTGTGTCGCGGAGGTCGTCCGCACCTGCTCCCCTGCCCCTGCCCGGGTAGGGCCCCGGCCTCCTCCGGGGGTGCCCTTACCGGCGGAGCCGGTAAGGGTGCGGGTGCGCCTAGCTCAGGGCGTCAGCCCTGACGCTGCTTGTGCCGCGGGTCAGAGCAGATGACCATGACCCGGCCATGCCGCCTGATCACCCGGCACTTGCTGCAGATCTTCTTCACACTCGGCTTGACCTTCATCGCAGCTTCCTCACTTGTACCGGTAGACAATCCGGCCGCGGCTCAGGTCGTAAGGGCTCAGCTCAACGACAACCCGGTCATCCGGCAGGATGCGGATGTAGTGCATCCGCATCTTTCCGCTGATGTGGGCGAGAACCTTGTGCCCATTGTCTAGCTCCACCCGGAAGAAGGCATTGGGAAGTGATTCGACGATCCTGCCCTCGATCTCAATGGCGCCGTCCTTCTTGGGCATGTCCTCCGCGCTTTGCTGTCAGGCCCGCTGCGCTCGCCACTGATGACGCGTGCAGGCAGGTGTTGTCTACTTCGTGGTCGTGGTACTTCGTACCCGTGAGGCAAGGCTGAACCAGCACAGGGCAACTCACAGGCCGCAGCAGAGTCTACGCGAGCCTGCCTGAGATTGCGAACCGGGGACCGGCCGGGAAAATTCCCGGCTCAGCTGGACCGGCGGCTCCACGGCAGCTGGCCGTAGCCGGGCCAGTTACGGCGCATGGTGGCGTCGGGCAACTCATAGAGGTCGATGGCGGGCAGGTCGGCCAGCAGTTCGTCCAGCTGGCCCAGGGTTTTGGCTGCGTAGGCGGCGTCCAGCCGCTCGTGGAACTCCTCGGCGGTCAGCCGGCCAGCCGCCAGGTGCTCGCGCAGCAGCGCCACGGTCCGGTCCCGGTCCGCGTCGGAGCAGCGGAGCTTCGGGTCGCTCGGCATCCGCATTCACCCCTTCTGCTGGCGCTGCCTCAACGGTACCTGGGCCGGGCGGTCAGCGGTTGAACCGGCGCAGCGCGCTGAGCGCCCGCTCGGTGATCTCCTCCACCGGGCCGGTGGCGTCGATGCCGAGCAGGATGCCCTCGTCCGCGTAGAACGCGATCAGCGGCGCGGTCTGCTCCAGGTAGACGACGAGCCGGTGCCGGATCGTCTCCTCCCGGTCGTCATCCCGCTGGAACAGCTCACCGCCGCAGTCGTCGCAGATCTCGCTGCGGGCGGGCGGGTCGAACAGCACATGCCAGATCCGCCCGCAGCGGCGGCAGGTCCGGCGCCCGGACAGCCGCCGGACCACCTCGTCGTCGTCGACCACCAGTTCCAGCACCACGTCCAGCCGGAGCTCCCAGGCGGACAGCATCTTCTTGAGCGTCTCCGCCTGTGGCACGGTACGCGGGAAGCCGTCCAGCAGGAACCCAGACTGGGCGTCGTCCTCCTGCAGCCGGTCGGTGACCATGGCGATGGTCACCTCGTCGGGCACCAGGTCCCCGCGCTCCATGAAGGCCTGCGCGCGGCGGCCGAGCGCGGTGCCCTGGCTGACGTTGCTGCGGAAGATGTCACCTGTCGAGATCTTCGGGATAGACAGGTGCGACGCTATGAACTGGGCCTGTGTCCCCTTGCCCGCACCGGGGGGCCCGACGAGGACGACGCGCACTATCGCAGGAAGCCCTCATAGTTACGCTGCTGCAGCTGGCTCTCGATCTGCTTCACCGTGTCCAGACCCACCCCCACTGCGATCAGGATGCTGGTCCCGCCGAACGGGAACTGAGTGCCCACCCCGAGCAGCCCGAACGCGACCATCGGGATGAGCGCAATCAGGCCCAGGTACACGGACCCGGGCGCGGTGAGCCGGGTGAGCACATAGTTCAGGTACTGGGCGGTGGGCCGCCCAGGGCGGATGCCAGGGATGAAGCCGCCGTACTTCTTCATGTTGTCCGCCACCTCCGTCGGGTTGAAGGTGATGGATACGTAGAAGTAGGTGAAGAAGACGATCAGGACGAAGAACAGGCCCATGTACAGGGCGGAGTCGCCAGTCACCCCGTTGCCGAGGTTGTTGTCGATCCAGTTGACCCAGCCCGAGGGATGGTTCTTGTTGCCGAACAGCCCGGCCGCCAGGATCGGGATATACAGCAGCGACGAGGCGAAGATGACCGGGATGACCCCGGCCTGGTTGACCTTGAGCGGGATATAAGTTGACGTCCCGCCGTACATCTTGCGGCCCACCATGCGCTTGGCGTACTGCACCGGGATCCGGCGCTGGGCCTGCTCCATGAAGACCACGAAGGCCACGATGGCCACCGCGACCGCGGCCACCACGGCCAGCACGATGATGTGCTTGGAGTTGTACACGTCCACCATATAGCCCGCCATCTGGGAGATGACGGTGGTGAAGATCAGCACGGACATGCCGTTGCCGACACCCCGGTCGGTGATCAGCTCGCCCAGCCACATGATGACCGCGGTACCGGCCGTCATGGTGATGACCATGGTGGTGATGGTGAACACCGACGGGTTCGGGATCAGCTGCTCGTTGCAGCCAGAGAACAGGTTGCCGGACCGGGTGTAGGCGACGATGCCGGTGGACTGCAGAATGGCCAGCCCGACGGTCAGGTACCGGGTGTACTGGGTGATCTTCGCCTGGCCAGCCTGGCCCTCCTGGCGCAGCGTCTCCAGCCGCGGGATGACCACGGCGAGCAACTGCAGGATGATGCTGGCCGTGATGTACGGCATAATGCCCAGCGCGAACACGGACAGCCGGAGCAGCGCGCCGCCACTGAACAAGTTGACCAGCTGGTACACGCCCGCCGCGCTGCTCTTGCTCTCCAGGCCGGTGCAGAACTGCACCGCTTTCTCGGAGATGCCCGGGGTCGGTATTGCGGCGCCCAGCCGGAACACGGCCAGGATCCCGAGCGTGAACAGCAGCTTTTTGCGCAGGTCAGGCGTCCGGAAGGCCCGGAGGAACGCGGTCAGCATGCGCCGTCCTCAAGTAGATCGGTCAACGGGGTCGGGCCGTGCCTGCCCGGGGGTGGCGCCGGCCGCCGGTGCGCCGCAGTGTAACGCGTCCGCAGCACTGTAACAGCCCCCTGCGCTCAGTGACGATAACTGTGCGCTGGCAGGGAATCGACGCTGCGAAGCGTCCACCGCGACGGCCGGTCGGCCGGGTTGCCCGGCCGGCCCGCGCATCACAGCTCAGTGACCGTCCCTCCAGCCGCGGTGATCTTCTCCCGGGCGGCGGCGGAGAAGGCGTGCGCGGTTACCCGCAGCGCCGCCCCCGCGTCACCCTCGCCCAGCACCTTGACCAGCTGGCCGGGCCGGACCGCACCCTTGGCCGCCAGATCCTCCGGCGTCACGTCGCCACCCTTCGGGTACAGCTCGGCGAGCCGGCCGATGTTGATCACCTGGTAGGTGGTCTTGAACCGGGCGTTGGAGAAGCCCTTCAGCTTCGGCACCCGGCGCTGCAGCGGCATCTGGCCGCCCTCGAAGCCCAGGTGCACCTGACCGCGGGCCTTGGTCCCTTTGGTCCCACGGCCCGCGGTCTTGCCCTTGGATGCCTCGCCGCGGCCGACCCGGGTGCGCTCAGTGCGCGAGCCCGGCGCCGGGCGCAGGTGATGGATCCTCAGCATGTCAGTCGACCTCCTCGACGGTGACGAGGTGCCGCACCGCGTTGATCATGCCGCGGTACTCGGGCCGGTCCTCCTTGACCACGGACTGCCCGATCCGCTTCAGCCCCAATGAGCGCAACGAAGCACGCTGCGCCTTAGTGCCCCCGATCTCCGACCGGGTCTGGGTTACCTTCAGCTGTGCCACTATCCTGCTCCGCTCAGCTGTTGCCGGAGGTGGCACCGGCGCTGGCCGCTGCCGCGCGAGCGCGCAGCATGGCCGCCGGGGCCACGTCCTCGATCGGGAGCCCGCGCCGGGCGGCGATCTCCTCGGGCCGCTTCAGGCTCTTCAGCGCGGCCACGGTCGCATGCACCACGTTGATCGGGTTGGACGAGCCGAGCGACCGGGACAGCACGTCGTGCACGCCCGCGCACTCCAGCACGGCCCGCACCGGGCCGCCGGCGATGACGCCGGTCCCCGGGCTGGCCGGCTTGAGCAGCACCACGCCCGCGGACTCCTCACCCTGCACGGTGTGCGGGATCGTGCCCGCGATCCTGGGCACCCGGAAGAACGCCTTCTTGGCCGCCTCAACGCCCTTGGCGATGGCCGCGGGCACCTCCTTGGCCTTGCCGTAGCCCACGCCCACCGTGCCGTTGCCATCGCCCACGATGACCAGCGCGGTGAAGCTGAACCGCCGGCCCCCCTGGACCACCTTGGCCACCCGGTTGATGGTGACTACCCGCTCCAGGTAGGCCGTGCCCTTGTCGGCGGCACCGCCGCGGCGATCGTCACGGCGGTCACGCCGTTCGCCGCCGCCGCGCCGCGGTCCTCCTGCCATCAGATGTTCCTTCTCTCGTGTGTCGCAAAGCTTCTAGTGCTGGTCTCGACGTTCGCGCGATTCAGCACAATCTCAATCCGACCGCTCGCCCGGGCCTGACGGCCCGGGCTCCCTAGCCGGAGCTGAATAGCGCTCACAGGGACAGGCCACCTTCGCGGGCCGCATCAGCCAGGGCGGCGATCCGCCCGTGGTAGGCCCAGCCTGCCCGGTCGAACACAGCCGCATCGACGCCGGCCGCCTTGGCCCGCTCGGCGAGCAGCTTGCCCACCTCGCGCGCCTTGGCCGTCTTGTCCCCGTCGGCCGCGCGCAGTGCCTCTTCCAGGGTAGATGCGGATGCGAGTGTCCGGCCCGTGCCGTCGTCGATCAGCTGGACCATGGTGTGCCGCGCCGACCGGTTGACGATCAGCCGCGGCCGCTCGGCGCTGCCCAGCACCTTCTTGCGCACCCGCAGGTGCCGCCGGTTGCGCGCGGCGGTGCGGCCGTGCGCCCTGGTCTTCGTGCCAGCCATCGGTTACTTCCCAGCCTTCCCGACCTTGCGCCGGATCTGCTCGCCCTCATAGCGGATGCCCTTGCCCTTGTACGGGTCGGGCTTGCGCAGTTTGCGTATGTTGGCCGCGATCTCACCCACCAGTTGCTTGTCGATGCCCTCGACAACCAGCCGGGTGGGGGTCTCGACTCGGAACGTGATGCCGGCCGGTGGGACCACCGTGACCGGGTGGCTGAAGCCCAGCGCGAACTCGAGGTTCGAGCCCCGGGCCTGGACCCGGTAGCCGACCCCGACGATCACCAGCGTCTTGCTGTAGCCCTGGGTGACCCCGGTGACCATGTTCTGCACCAGGGTGCGGGACAGGCCGTGCAGCGCCCGCACCTTGCCCTCGTCGTTGGGCCGGGTGACCTTCAGCGTGCCGTCGTCCCGGGAGATCTCGATCGGCGGGGTGAGCTCCAGCGCCAGGCTGCCCTTGGGACCCTTGACGCTGACCGCCCGGCCGTCGATGGTGACGTCGACCCCGCTGGGAATCTCCACCGGGAGCCGTCCGATTCGTGACATCGAGGTCTTCCTTACCAGACGTAGGCGAGGACTTCCCCGCCCACGCCCCGCTTGTTCGCCTGCTTGTCGGTCATCAGGCCATTCGAGGTGGAGATGATGGCGATGCCGAGGCCGCCGAGCACCCGGGGCAGGCTGTCCTTCTTCGCGTACACCCGCAGGCCCGGCTTGGACACCCGCTTGATGCCCGCGATGGAGCGCTCCCGGGTCGGCCCGTACTTCAGCGACACCACGAGGCTCTTGCCCACCTCGGCGTCTTCCACTGTGAAGCCGGCTATGTAGCCCTCCTGCTTGAGGATCTCCGCGATCCGGACCTTGATCGTGGAGCTGGGCATGCCCACCGTGTCGTGGTATGCCGAGTTGGCATTGCGCAGACGAGCCAGCATGTCTGCGATCGGGTCTGTCATCGTCATGGCCTGGTGGCCCTCCTCGCCGTGGTTTCCCCGCTGGGACCTGCGGCGTGGTCAGTGGGCGCGGTCTCCGCGCGCCCAGGTTGGTCGCTACTTCGTACTGGCGTTAATTACCAGCTTGATTTCGTGATGCCCGGCAGCTCACCGCGGTGGGCCATCGAGCGGAAGCAGATCCGGCAGAGGCCGAACCTGCGGTATACGGCGCGCGGCCGCCCGCAGCGCGAGCACCGGGTGTACCCGCGCACCTTGAACTTGGGCGTCCGGTTCGCCTTGACGACTAGTGCCTTCTTCGCCATTCCTCAGCTCTCCCTGAACGGGAATCCGAGCCGCCGCAACAGGGAGCGGCCCTCTTCGTCGTTCGTTGCGGTGGTCACCACGGTCACGTCCATGCCGCGCTGCCGGTCCACCTGGTCCGCGTCGATCTCATGGAACATCAACTGCTCGTTCAGCCCGAACGTGTAGTTGCCCCGGCCATCGAACTGCCGGTCGGACAGCCCGCGGAAGTCGCGGATACGGGGCAGGGCCAGCGACAGCAGCCGGTCCAGGAACTCCCACATCCGGTCGCCGCGCAGCGTCACGTGCGCCCCGATCGGCATGCCCTCGCGCAGCTTGAACTGGGCGATCGACTTCCGGGCCCGGGCCACCGCGGGCTTCTGCCCGGTGATCAGCGTCAGGTCCCGGAGCGCGCCCTCGATCAGCTTGGCGTCCCGGGCCGCCTCGCCGACGCCCATGTTCACCACGATCTTGGTCACCGTGGGGATCTTCATCACGTTGGCATAGCTGAACTCTTCGCGCATGGCCGGCGCGATCTCCTGCCGGTAGCGCTCCTTGAGCCGCGGCGCAGGGTACTGCTGCCGGGCTGGTGCCTGCTCAGTCGTGGTCGTCATCAGAAGTCCTTACCGCCCGCGCGGGAGACCCGCACCTTGGTGCCGTCTTCCTCGTAGCGGAACCCGGCCCGGGCCGGCTTCTTGGTGTCCGGGTCGATCAGCTGCACGTTGCTCACGTGGATCGGCGCCTCGGTGGTCATGATGCCGCCCTGCTTGGCACCACGAGTTCCGCCCTGGTAATCCACCTTCTTGTTCTTGCGGACCATGTTGACGCCCTGGACCAGGACCCGCTGCCGCTCGGGGTCGGCCAGGATGACCGTGCCCTCCCGGCCCACGTCCTTGCCCGCGATGACGATCACGTGGTCGCCCTTCTTGATCTTCATGCGGGCCGGCTTCGCGGCCGGCTGGTTCTTCTTCACTGCAGCCTTTCTGGCCATCACAGCACCTCCGGCGCGAGCGAGATGATCCGCATGAACCGCTTCTCGCGCAGCTCGCGGCCGACCGGGCCGAAGATGCGGGTACCACGCGGGTCCCCGCCGTCCCGGATCAGCACGGCGGCGTTCTCGTCAAACTTGATGTACGAGCCGTCTCCGCGGCGGCGCTCCTTGCGGGTGCGCACCACGACCGCCTTGACGACGTCGCCCTTCTTCACCCCGGCACCGGGAAGAGCATCCTTCACTGTCGCCACGATGACATCACCGATGCCCGCGTATCGCCGGCCCGAGCCGCCGAGCACGCGGATACACAAGATCTCCTTGGCTCCGGTGTTGTCGGCGACCTTAAGCCGCGACTCCTGCTGGATCACGTCAACTCCTGCTTCCTGACGCCCGGGGTCTCGCGAGGCCCGCGCCCCGCGGGTGGTTGTTACTTGGCCTTCTCCAGGATCTCCGCGACGCGCCAGCGCTTCGTCGCAGAGAGCGGCCTGGTTTCCATCAGCCGCACCCGGTCGCCGACGCCACAAGTGTTCTCGCCGTCGTGCGCGATGTACCTCTTGGTGCGCCGGATGATCTTGCCGTACTTCGGGTGCTTGACCCGGTCCTCGACCTCGACCACCACGGTCCTGTCCATCTTGTCGCTGACCACATAGCCCTCGCGGACCTTGCGGTAACCGCGGGCCAGGCCAGCGTCCTGCTGCACGTCACTCACTCTCTTCCGCCTCCTGCACCAGGGTCACGATGCCGAGCTCGCGTTCCCGCTTCACGGTGTAGATGCGGGCGATCTCTTTCCGGACGGCACGCAGCCGCCCGTGACTCTCCAGCTGCCCGGTCGCGGCCTGGAACCGCAGGTTGAACAGCTCGGTCTTAGCCTCGGCCAGCTTGATGTCGAGTTCTTCCTCGGAGGAGTTCCGGAGATCAGCGGCGGCCAGTCCAGCCATCACGCGTCACCGCCTTCGGGGGTTCCGGGGGTCGCCCCCCGGGCTAGCAGAGCGCGCGTCACGAACTTGCAGCTCAATGAGCAGAGCATGGGCAGCTTGTGCTCTGACATCAGCCCTCACCCACTTCACGCGTCACGAACTTGCAGCTCAATGAGCAGAGCATGGGCAGCTTGTGCTCTGACATCAGCCCTCACCCACTTCACGCGTCACGAACTTGCATTTCATGGGCAGCTTGTGCATGGCCCGGCGGAGCGCCTCGCGGGCCACCGGCTCGGCCACCCCAGACAGCTCGAACATGACCCGGCCCGGCTTGACGTTGGCCACCCACCACTCCGGTGAGCCCTTACCGGACCCCATCCGGGTCTCGGCCGGCTTCTTGGTCAGCGGGCGGTCCGGGTAGATGGTGATCCACACCTTGCCGCCACGGCGGATGTGCCGGGTCATCGCGATACGGGCCGACTCGATCTGCCGGTTGGTCACGTACGCGTGCTCCAGCGCCTGGATGCCGTACTCACCGAAGGCCACCCGGGTGCCACCCTTGGCCGCCCCGTGCCGGTCCGGCCGGTGCTGCTTGCGGTGCTTGACCCTGCGCGGGATAAGCATGACTCAGCCCTCCTCACCGCTGGTCGCCGCGGGCGCCGCCGCGGCCGCGCTGACCTGGCCAGCGGGCGCCTGGTCCGCGCCGCCCCGGTCGGGGCGGTCGCCGCCCGGCGCCCGGTCGCCGCGGTCGGCGCCCTCGGGACGCCGCCGCCGCTGCGGCCCGGACGGCCGGTCCCGGCGCTGGCCGGCCCGCAGGGCGGCCGCGGCCGCCTCGCGCTCGGCCCGGGTCTGCGGCGCCTCGCCGCGGTAGATCCAGACCTTCACGCCGATCCGGCCGAACGTGGTCCGGGCCTCGTAGAAGCCGTAGTCGATGTCCGCACGCAGCGTGTGCAGCGGCACCCGGCCCTCGCGGTAGAACTCGGACCGGGACATCTCCGCGCCACCGAGGCGGCCGGAGCACTGCACCCGGATGCCCTTGGCCCCCGGGCTCTTCATCGTGGTCTGCATGGCCTTGCGCATCGCCCGGCGGAAGGACACCCGGCTGGACAGCTGCTCGGCCACGCCCTGCGCGACGAGCTGCGCGTCGGTCTCCGGGTTCTTCACCTCCAGGATGTTCAGCTGGATCTGCTTGCCAGTCAGCTTCTCCAGGTCACTGCGGATCCGGTCGGCCTCGGCGCCGCGGCGGCCGATGACGATGCCCGGCCGGGCAGTGTGGATGTCCACCCGGACCCGGTCCCTGGTCCGCTCGATCTCCACCTTGGAGATGCCGGCCCGCTCCATGCCGCGCTGCAGCATCCGGCGGATGGCCACATCTTCCGCGACGTAGTCCTTGTACAGCTTGTCGGCATACCACCGGCTCTTGAAGTCGGTGGTGATGCCCAGCCGGAACCCGTGCGGGTTCACTTTCTGCCCCACTAGCGGGACCTCCCCTGGGCTTCATCGGACACGATCACCGTGATGTGGCTGGTCCGCTTGTTGATCCGGTAGCCGCGGCCCTGGGCGCGTGGCCGGAACCGCTTCAGCGTCGGGCCCTCGTCCACCCACGCCCGGCTGACCACGAGCGAGTCGGCGTCCACCTGCTGGCCGTACTCCGCGTTGGCGATGGCGCTGGCCAGCACCTTGCCTACCGGGTCACTGGCCGACTGCGGCGCGAACTGGAGCACCGCCTGCGCGTCGGTAGCAGGCAGGCCACGGATGAGGTCCACCACACGGCGGGCCTTCCGCGGCGTGACGCGGACGTACCGCGCCTTTGCCCTTGCTTCCATCTCTCTTACTCGCTCTCTATGGTCTGCGCAGGTGCGGCCTAACGGCGGCTGCGCCGGTCATCCCTGACGTGGCTGCGGAACGTGCGGGTCGGCGCGAACTCACCGAGCTTGTGGCCGACCATGGCCTCGGTGATGAACACCGGCACATGCTTTCGGCCGTCGTGCACGGCGATCGTGTGGCCCAGCATGGCCGGAACGATCATGGAACGCCGTGACCACGTCTTGATCAGGTTCCGTGTTCCGGCGTCGTTCTGCGCGTCCACCTTCTTGATCAGGTGGTCGTCGACGAACGGGCCCTTCTTCAGACTACGAGGCATCGCTCAGTGCTCCTACCGCTTCTTCTTGCTGCGCCTGCGGACGATCAGCCGGTCGCTGGGCTTGTTTGCTTGCCGGGTCCGGCCCTCGGGCTTGCCCCACGGGCTGACCGGGTGCCGGCCACCGGAGCTCTTGCCCTCGCCACCGCCGAGCGGGTGGTCGACCGGGTTCATGGCGACCCCGCGCACCGAGGGACGGTGTCCCTTCCACCGGTTGCGGCCCGCCTTGCCGAGCTTGATGTTGCCTTGCTCCGCGTTGCCGACCTCGCCGACGGTGGCCCGGCAGGCCGCGTCGACCCGGCGGATCTCACCGGACGGCATCCGCAGCTGTGCGAACCCGCCGTCCTTGGCCAGCAGTTGGACACCGGAGCCGGCCGACCGGGCGATCTTGGCCCCGCCACCGGGCCGCAGCTCGATGGCGTGCACCACGGTGCCGGTCGGGATGTTCCGCAGCGGCAGGCAGTTACCCGGCCGGATGTCCGAGCCCGGGCCGTTCTCCACCCGGTCACCCTGGGCCAGCCCCTGCGGGCACAGGATGTACCGCTTCTCGCCGTCGGCGTAGTGCAGCAGCGCGATCCGGGACGTCCGGTTGGGGTCGTATTCGATGTGCGCGACCTTGGCCGGGATGCCGTCCTTGTCGTTGCGCCGGAAGTCGATCAGCCGGTAAGCGCGCTTGTGCCCGCCACCCTGGTGCCGGACGGTGATCCGGCCGTGCACGTTCCGGCCGCCCTTCGAGGACAGCGGGCGGATCAGCGACTTCTCCGGCTCACCGCGGGTGAGCTCAGAGAAGTCCGCGCCGCTCGCGCCCCGCCGTCCCGGGGTCGTCGGCTTGTACTTGCGGATAGCCATGTGTGCTCAAGCTCCTCTATCTGGCCGCGCTAGCCGACCGGTCCGCCGAAGACGTCGATCCGCTCACCCTCAGCCAGGCTGACGATGGCCCGCTTGGTGTCCGGCCGCTGGCCCCAGCCGTACCGGGTGCGGCGCCGCTTGCCCGGCCGGTTGAGCGTGTTCACCCCGGTCACCTTGACGCCGAAGATGGCCTCGACCGCCTGCCGGACCTGGGTCCGGTTGACGTCCTGCGGCACCAGGAAGGTGTACTTGCCATCGTCCGCGAGCCGGTAGGTCTTCTCCGAGATGACCGGCCGCAGCAGGATGTCGCGGTGGTTGTAGACCCGGGTCGCGCTCACTGCTCATCCTCTTTCTTGGCCGTCTTCCTGGCCGGGGCCGCCGTGTCCTTGGCCGGAGCCGCCGTGTCCTTGGCCGGCGCCGTGTCCTTGGCCGGCGCCGCGTCCTTGGCCGGCGCCGCGTCCTTGGCCGGCGCCGCGTCCTTGGCCGGCGCCGCGTCCTTGGCCGGCGCCGCGTCCTTGGCCGGCGCCGCGTCCTTGGCCGGCGCCGCGTCCTTCTTGGCCGGCGCGGCGTCCTTCTTGGCCGGGGCCGCATCGTGGCCGGTGAACTCCTCCAGCGCGGCCTGGGTGAACACCACGTGCTCACTGGCCAGGACGTCGTAGGTGTTCAGCTGGCCCACGGTCAGCAGCCGGACGCCGGGCACGTTGCGCAGGCTCCTCCAGGCCAGCTCGTCGTCGGCCCGGGTGACGACCAGCACCTTGACCCGCAGCTTCTCGGCGAGCAGCCCGACCGCGGCGCGCAGCACGTCCAGCGCCTCGCTGGTCTTGGGCGCGTCCCCGGACACGAAGCCGGTGACCACCGCGATCCGGCCGTTGCTGGCCCGGTCGGACAGCGCACCGCGGAGCGCGGCGGCCTTCATCTTCTTCGGGGTCCGCTGCAGGTAGGACCGGGGCTGCGGGCCATGCACGGTGCCGCCGCCGGCGTACTGCGGCGCTCGGATGCTGCCCTGGCGGGCCCGGCCGGTGCCCTTCTGCCGGTACGGCTTCCTGCCGCCGCCGCGGACCAGGCCGCGGGTCTTGGTGGCGTGCGTGCCCTGCCGGGCCGCGGCCTCCTGGGCCACCACGACCTGGTGGATCAGCGGCACGTTGACCTTCGCGCCGAAGATCTCGTCGGGCAGCTCCACGTCCTGGCTCTTGGCGTTCTTAGCACCGGACGGGGAGACGACGCTGACGGTAGCCATCAGGCCTCCTTCGTGGCGGACTGGGCGGCCCGGATCGCGCTGCGGACCAGGATCAGCCCGCCCTTGGGGCCCGGCACGGCCCCGCGGATCAGCAGCAGGCCGCGGTCGGCGTCCACCGCGTGCACGGTCAGGTTCGGCGTGGTGGTGCGGGCGTTGCCCATCCGGCCAGCCATCCGCACGCCCTTGAACACCCGGCCGGGGGTGGCGCAGCCGCCAATCGACCCGGGCGAGCGGTGCTTGCGCTGGGTGCCATGCGAGGCGCTCAGGCCCTTGAAGCCGTGACGCTTCATCACGCCCGCGGTGCCCTTGCCCTTGCTCCGCCCGGTCACGTTGACCAGGTCGCCCGCGGCGAACGTCTCGGCGGTGACTTCCTGGCCGAGGGTGTAGTCGGTGGCGTCATCGGTCCTGAGCTCGGCCAGGTACCGGCGCGGCGTCACGGCGGCCTTGGCGAAGTGGCCGGCCACCGGCTGGTTGACCCGGCGCGGGTCGATCTCGCCGTAGCCCAGCTGCACCGCGGAGTACCCGTGAGCGTCCGGAGTGCGCACCGCGGTCACCACGCACGGACCCGCCTCGATAACCGTGACGGGAACCATGCGTCCCTCGGCGTCGAAGACCTGGCTCATGCCGAGCTTCGTGCCGAGCACGCCCTTGATGTGCCTTGTCATATCTTCTGGCCTCCCTCGCGGGCGCTTCGCTGGCCTCGGGAGGCGGGTCCTCGGCGCCGGGACGCCGCAGCGAAAACCGCGCTGCGGCGTTCGGCCCGGCGCCTGCGGCATCCGAGGCCTATCCGAGATGCGAAAAGCTGACTCATTTCGGTACGGTCCTCAGAGCTTGATCTCGATGTTGACGCCGGCGGGCAGGTCCAGCCGCATCAGCGAATCGACGGTCTTCGGCGTGGGGTCGAGGATGTCGATCAGCCGCTTGTGCGTGCGCATCTCGAAGTGCTCCCGCGAGTCCTTGTACTTGTGCGGCGAGCGGATGACGCAGTAGATGTTCTTCTCGGTGGGCAGCGGGACAGGCCCGGCAACCCGCGCGCCGGTGCGCGTCACCGTGTCGACGATCTTCCGCGCCGAGCTGTCGATGACCTCGTGGTCATAGGCCTTGAGCCGGATGCGGATCTTTTGTCCCGCCATGTGCCTTCCGTGTCCTTACCTTCGGTGGAGCCGGTTCTGCGTTCTGCGCGCAGTGATCGCCGCCCCCGGCCGGTGGGCCGGGGGCGGCGGCTGCACTACTTGATGATCTTCGTGACCCGGCCGGCGCCAACGGTGCGGCCGCCCTCGCGGATAGCGAAGCGGAGCCCCTCCTCCATGGCGATGGGCTGGATCAGCTCGACGCGCATCTCGGTGTTGTCGCCGGGCATGACCATCTCGGTGCCCTCGGGCAGGTGGACGACGCCCGTCACGTCCGTGGTCCGGAAGTAGAACTGCGGACGGTAGTTGTTGAAGAACGGGGTGTGCCGTCCGCCCTCATCCTTGGACAGGATGTAGACCTGGCCCTCGAACTCGGTGTGCGGGGTGTTGGTGCCCGGCTTGATGACGACCTGGCCGCGCTCCACTTCCTCGCGCTTGATGCCCCGCAGCAGCAGGCCCGCGTTGTCACCGGCCTGCCCCTCGTCCAGGATCTTGTGGAACATCTCCACGCCGGTGACCGTGGTCTTCTGCGCCTTCTCCTTGATGCCGATGATCTCGACTTCCTCGGAGGTGTGCACCTTGCCACGCTCGATCCGGCCGGTCACCACGGTGCCGCGGCCGGTGATCGAGAACACGTCCTCGACCGGCATCAGGAACGGCTTGTCGGTGTCCCGGACCGGCTCGGGGATGCTGTCGTCGCAGGCCTCCATGAGCTCGACGACCTTCGCGCTCCACTCCGCGTCGCCCTCGAGCGCCTTGAGCGCGGATACCCGGATCACCGGGACGTCGTCGCCGGGGAACTCATAGGTGGTGAGCAGTTCGCGCACCTCAAGCTCGACCAGCTCCAGGATCTCCTCGTCGTCCACCATGTCGGCCTTGTTCAGCGCGACCACGATGTACGGCACGCCGACCTGGCGGGCCAGCAGCACGTGCTCGCGGGTCTGCGGCATCGGGCCGTCGGTGGCCGCGACCACCAGGATGGCGCCGTCCATCTGCGCGGCACCAGTGATCATGTTCTTGATGTAGTCCGCGTGACCGGGGCAGTCCACGTGTGCGTAGTGCCGCTTGTCGGTCTGGTACTCGACGTGCGAGATCGCGATGGTGATCCCGCGCTCCTTCTCTTCCTTCGCGTTGTCGATCTGGTCGAAGGGAGTGAAGGGGTTGATGTCCGGATACTTATCGTGCAGCACCTTGGTGATCGCCGCGGTCAGCGTGGTCTTGCCGTGGTCGATGTGCCCGATGGTGCCGATGTTCACGTGCGGCTTGGTCCGCTCGAACTTGGCCTTGCCCACTGGTTTCTCCTCGTTGCGATCGTCCCCACCGGCGGTGGGGCCAAGGCGCTCCTCTGGCGCCAGTTCTTCTGGTTGACGTTTGTGTTACCTGTGGCTACTCACCACGGGCCTTGGCGATGATCTCCTTGGCGATGCTGGGCGGGACCTCGGCATACGAATCGAACTGCATGCTGTAGTCCGCCCGGCCCTGAGTCCGGCTGCGCAGGTCACCCACGTAGCCGAACATCTCGGACAGCGGCACGTTGGCCTTGACCACGCGGACGCCGGAGCGCTCCTCCATGGCCTGGATCTGGCCGCGCCGGCTGTTCAGGTCGCCGATCACGTCGCCCATGTAGTCGTCCGGCGTCCTGACCTCGACGGCCATCACCGGCTCGAGCAGCGCGGGGTCCGCGTGCGCGGCCGCCTTCTTGAACGCCATCGAACCGGCGATCTTGAAGGCGAGTTCGGACGAGTCCACCTCGTGGTAGGCACCGTCGGTGAGCGTGACCCGCACGTCCACCATCGGGTAGCCGGCCAGGACGCCGAACTCGGCGGCCTCCTGGCAGCCCGCGTCCACCGACGGGATGTACTCCCGGGGGATGCGGCCTCCGGTGATCTTGTTCTCGAACTCGTAGCCGCCGCCGTCGCCGCCGGTCGGCTCCAGGTTGATGACCACACGCGCGTACTGGCCGGCACCGCCGGTCTGCTTCTTGTGCGTGTAGTCGACCTTCTCGACCTTCTTGCGGATGGTCTCCCGGTAGGCGACCTGCGGGCGGCCGATGTTGGCCTCGACGCGGAACTCGCGGCGCATCCGGTCCACCAGGACCTCGAGGTGCAGCTCGCCCATCCCGGAGATGATCGTCTGCCCGGTTTCCTCGTCCGTACGGACCTGGAAGGTCGGGTCCTCCTCGGCCAGCCGCTGGATCGCGGTGCCCAGCTTGTCCTGGTCACCCTTGGTCCTCGGCTCGATCGCGACGTTGATCACCGGCGCGGGGAACGTCATGGACTCCAGAATCACCTGCCTGGCCGGGTCGCTCAGGGTGTCCCCGGTGGACGTGTCCTTGAGCCCCATCACGGCCACGATCTGCCCAGCCACCGCCGTCGGGCGCTCCTCGCGCTTGTTGGCGTGCATCTGGTAGATCTTGCCGATCCGCTCCCGGCGCCCCTTGGCGGTGTTGAGCACGTTCGAGCCCGCCTCCAGGGTGCCGGAGTAGACCCGGATGTAGGTCAGCTTGCCAAGGTGCTGGTCCGACATGATCTTGAACGCCAGCGCGGCGAACGGCTCGGACGGGTCGGCCTTGCGCAGCACGACCTGCTCCTCGTTGCCCACCTCGTGCCCCTTGACCGGCGGGATGTCCACCGGACTGGGCAGGTAGTCCACGATCGCGTCCAGCATCGGCTGCACGCCCTTGTTCTTGAACGCGCTGCCGCACAGCACCGGGGTGACCCCACCCGCGACGGTGGCCCGCCGGATGGCCGCGTTGAGCTGGTCCACGTCGGGCTCGACGCCCTCCAGGTACAGCTCCATCATCTCTTCGTCGTTCTCGGCGATGGTCTCGAGCAGCTTGTCGCGCCACTCCCGGGCCGCCTCGACGTGGTCATCGGGGATGCCCACCACGTCGTACTTGTCGCCCTTGCCCTCGGTCTGCCAGAGCAGAGCCCGCATCCGGACCAGGTCGATGACGCCGCGGAAGTCCGACTCCACGCCCCACGGCAACTGGATGACCAGCGGGGTGGCGCCAAGCCGGTCGGTGATCATCTCGACACAGCGGTGGAACTCCGCGCCGACGCGGTCCATCTTGTTGACGAAGCAGATGCGCGGCACGCCGTACCGGTCCGCCTGCCGCCACACCGTCTCCGACTGCGGCTCCACCCCGGCGACGCCGTCGAAGACAGCGACTGCCCCGTCGAGCACCCGCAGCGACCGCTCGACTTCAACCGTGAAGTCGACGTGGCCGGGGGTGTCGATGATGTTGATGGTGTGATCGCGCCAGTTGGTCGTGGTCGCCGCGGACGTAATGGTGATCCCGCGCTCCTGCTCCTGCTCCATCCAGTCCATGGTGGCCGCGCCCTCATGGACCTCACCGATCTTGTAGTTGATGCCGGTGTAGAACAGGATCCGCTCGGTGGTCGTGGTTTTACCCGCGTCGATGTGCGCCATGATCCCGATGTTGCGGACCTTGGCAAGCTCTACGGCGGTCTGGGTCGCCACTTCTTGATTCCTCGCTGCTTCGTCAGTCGTCGGCCGAGTTGGGCCGCGCGTTACCAGCGGTAATGCGCGAACGCCTTGTTGGATTCGGCCATCTTGTGGGTGTCCTCGCGGCGCTTCACGCTCGCCCCGAGGCCGTTGCTCGCGTCGAGCAGCTCGTTCATCAGCCGCTCGGTCATGGTCTTCTCACGCCGCGACCGGGAGTAGGAGACCAGCCAGCGCAGCGCCAGCGTGGTGCTGCGCGACGCCCGGACCTCGACCGGCACCTGGTAGGTGGCGCCGCCGACCCGGCGGCTGCGGACCTCCAGGGTGGGCTTCACGTTGTCCAGCGCGCGCTTGAGCGTGACCACCGGGTCGTTGCCGGTCCGCTCCTTGGCGCCCTCGAGGGCGCCGTACACGATCCGCTCGGCCAGCGAACGCTTGCCGCTGCGCAGCACCTTGTTGACCAGCGCGGTCACCAGCGGCGACCCGTACACCGGGTCGGTGACGAGCTGCCGTTTGGTCGCAGGACCCTTACGCGGCATGTCAGCTCTTCTCCTTCTTCGCGCCGTAGCGGCTCCGTGCCTGCTTACGGTTGCGCACACCCTGGGTGTCGAGGGCGCCCCGGATGATCTTGTAGCGCACGCCCGGCAGGTCCCGCACCCGGCCACCACGGACCAGCACGATGGAGTGCTCCTGCAGGTTGTGGCCGACCCCCGGGATGTAGGCGGTGACCTCAATCTGGCTGGTCAGCCGGACCCTGGCCACCTTGCGCAGCGCAGAGTTCGGCTTCTTCGGCGTAGTCGTGTAAACGCGCGTGCAGACGCCTCGGCGCTGAGGGCTGCCCTTCAGGGCCGGGGTAGTGGTCTTAGCCACCTTGTCCTGGCGGCCCTTGCGGACCAGCTGCTGGATCGTGGGCACCGCGTCTCCGTCTTTCCTGGCGCGCCGTTGGCGCGACGTCTTCGTTGCTCGTTCCTGCACTTGTTCCTGCACCCAAGGGCGCAGGCTATCCGGGGCGCTTTGGGCGCCTCTGACCTGCCGTTTTCCTTGCCCCTCCGACCCCCGTGGTCGGGTGTGTCGCGATGTCCACGGGACACAGGCTCCCGCAGGAGCCTTGAGTCGAGAGAGGAAAAGGCCCGCACGCCTGGTCACTCGCCACACCGCACCGTCGGGCGAGAGGTCATGATCCCTGCCGTCTGGCACTGGCGCTACGGTCCGCTAGCGCACGCGCGCCCGCTTATCACGGGCACGATGCCTTAGCGTACCCAACCTTTTGCCAACAGGCAAAGCGAACCGTGATCACGGCCAGAGTGGCCGGATCCGGCGCCTTTTTCCTGCCTGCAACGGTGAAACCACGCCTGCCGGGTAGCGAGGGACTGGTCGCCGGTCCCTGCTCCCACCGGGATGCAACACCGGCGGCCCAGTCGGTATTCCAGAGGGACAGGACATTTCATGACCCAGACTGTTGTCATCACCGGGGCCAGCGCCGGAATCGCCCGCGCCACCGCGCGGCTGTACGGAGCCCGGGGCGCCAACGTGGGCCTGATCGCCCGCGGCCAGGCCGGCCTGGATGGCGCCGCGCAGGACGTGCTGGAGGCGGGTGGGCAGGCACTGGCCGTGCCCACCGACGTGGCCGACCACGACCAGGTGGAGAAGGCGGCCACCGAGATAGAGGCCCAGTTCGGCCCCATCGACGTGTGGATCAACGTGGCATTCGCCTCCGTGTTCGCGCCGTTCGCCGAGATCACCCCGGACGAATTCCGCCGCGTGACCGAGGTCAGCTACCTGGGCTTCGTGCACGGCACCATGGTCGCGCTGAGCCGGATGCGGCCGCGCGGCGCGGGCACGATCGTCCAGGTCGGCTCCGCGCTCAGCGAGCGCGCCATCCCGCTGCAGTCGGCCTATTGCGGGGCTAAGCACGCGATCAACGGGTTCACCGAGTCGCTGCGCTGCGAACTGCTGCACGAGGGGTCCAATGTGCACGTGACCGTGGTGCAGATGCCGGCCGTGAACACCCCGCAATTCTCCTGGGTGCTGTCCCGGCTGCCGCGGCACCCGCAGCCGGTGCCGCCGATCTACCAGCCCGAGGTGGCCGCCCATGGCGTGCTGTACGCCGCGGACCACCCGCAGCGGAAGCAGTACTGGGTCGGCGGCAGCACCGCCGCTACCCTGCTGGCGCAGAAGTTCGCCCCGGCACTGCTCGACCGGTACCTGGCCAAGACCGGATTCGACTCGCAGCAGACCAGCGAGGAGGCAGCCGCGGGCAGCCGGCCGGACAACCTGTTCGACCCGGTGGACCGGCCAGCCGGCAGCGATCACGGTGCGCACGGCGCCTTCGACGACCAGGCCCATCAGCACAGCGCCCAGCTGTGGATGTCGCATCATCCGGCGGTGACGGGCGGTATTGCGGCGGGAGCGGCGGTGGCCGGCGGGTTGCTGGTTCGGGCACTTACGAAATGATTACTGCGGAGCCCCGGCCGGGTGGGCTGGTCCGCCTGGCTGAACACCGGGCGGACCACCCACGCCGGCCACGCTCTAGCCGTCACTGGACCGAGTCGGGAAGACGATGAGCCTGCGTCCGACCCACCTAGGTGGAAAGACCACGGTTGCCTGGCTGGTCACGGCGGCGCGAGCCGGGTACGGCGTGGGGCTGGTCTGTGCCCCGGGGCTGCTGATCGGGCTGTGTGGGCAACGGCTGGGCCGCTGGGATTGCACGGTGGCCCGGGTGCTGGGGGTGCGTCATTTGGCTCAGGCTGCGATCACGGTGGCGGCGCAGCGCTCTGATGCGGACAGCCTGCTGGTGCTGAGCAGCGGGGCCGCGGTTGACCTGCTGCATGCCGTCTCGATGGTCGCGCTGGGCGCGGTGGACGAACGGGTACGGCGCAGCACGCTCACCGACGCAGCCGTGGAGACCGCCTTGGCCACGGTCGGGGCGCTAGCCGCCGCGACCTCGGCTGACTGACCCAGCAGCTATCGCGCGCCACGCAGGCTGCGCGGCGGCGACGGCGCGGGGCAGGTACTGGCGTTAGATATGAAAAGACCCGGGGCTGGTGCACCCCGGGCCCTTCTGGCTATGAGTCACTTCTTGAAGGCGTCCTTGACCTTTTCGCCGGCCTGCTTGAGGTTGCCCTTGGCCTGGTCGGTCTTGCCTTCGGCTTCCATCTGCTCGTTGCCGATGGCCTTGCCGGTCTCCTTCTTGGCCTTGCCCTTCATCTCGGTGACCTTGTTGGCCGCCTTGTCTTCGGTCGCCATGACGCGGCTCCCTCCGGGTTGGTGAAGCTTTCTTTCCCCCCTGCCCGTGAGGGTGGCGCTAAACAAACGGCGAGGCGCCCGGCGGCATGTGCCGCCGGGCGCCTCGACCTGCCAGGCCCGCTTACCGGTTGTACGAACCGAAGTCGTACTCCTCGAGCGGGATCGCCTCGCCGGAGCCCTGGCCGAACGCGTAGCTCGGCGCCTCCTCGTAGGCAGTGGCCGGGTACACCGATGAGCGCGCGTCGTCGGTGGGCTCGACCCGGATGCTCCGGTACCGCGGCATGCCGGTACCGGCCGGGATGAGCTTGCCGATGATCACGTTCTCCTTGAGGCCGAGCAGCGGGTCCGACTTGGCGTGGATGGCCGCGTCGGTGAGCACCCGGGTCGTCTCCTGGAACGAGGCCGCGGACAGCCACGACTCCGTCGCCAGCGACGCCTTGGTGATGCCCATCAGCACCGGCCGGCCGGACGCCGGGGTGCCGCTCTGCTCCACCACAGACCGGTTGACCTCCTCGAACCGGGGCCGCTCCACCAGCTCGCCGGGGAGCAGGTCGGTGTCACCGGACTCGAGCACGTTCACCCGCTTGAGCATCTGGCGGATGATGATCTCGATGTGCTTGTCGTGGATGGACACACCCTGCGACCGGTACACCTCCTGGACCTCATGCACCAGGTGCAGCTGCACCTCACGGGAGCCCAGGATGCGGAGCACCTCGTGCGGGTTGACCGCGCCCTGGATCAGCTGCTGGCCGACGTGCACGTGGTCCCCGTCCGCGACGATCAGCCGCGAGCGCATCGGCACCTGGTAGCCGATCTCCTCGCTACCGTCGTCCGGGACCACGATGATCTTCCGCGTCTTCTCGGTTTCCTCGATCTTGATCCGGCCGTCCAGCTCGCTGATCGGCGCCATGCCCTTGGGGATCCGGGCCTCGAACAGCTCCTGGATCCGGGGCAGGCCGTGGGTGATGTCCAGCCCGGCCACACCACCGGTGTGGAAGGTACGCATGGTCAGCTGGGTACCCGGCTCACCGATCGACTGGGCGGCCACGATGCCGACCGCCTCACCAACGTCCACCCGCTTGCCGGTGGCCAGCGACCGCCCGTAGCACTTGGCGCAGACACCGATCTTGGCCTCGCAGACCAGCACGCTGAACGTCCTGATCGCGTCCACCCCGGCATTAATCAGGGTGTCGATCAGGATCTCCGTGGTGTCCTGGTCCACCGTGGCCAGCACCTGGCCGTCCACCTCGATGTCCTCGGCGACGGTCCGGCCGGTGCCGGTGTTCTCGATGTTCGGCAGCTTGCGCAGCGTCCCATCGGCTCCCGGCTCGGCAATCTTCATCACGATCGACCGGTCGGTGCCACAGTCCTCTTCCCGGACGATGACGTCCTGGGCCACGTCCACCAGGCGCCGGGTCAGGTACCCGGAGTCGGCGGTGCGCAGCGCGGTGTCGGCCAGGCCCTTGCGGGCGCCGTGCGTCGAGATGAAGTACTCGACCACGGACAGCCCCTCGCGGAAGCTGGACTTGATCGGCCGCGGGATGGTCTCGCCCTTGGGGTTGGAGACCAGGCCACGCATGCCGGCGATCTGCCGGACCTGCATCGGGTTACCACGGGCCCCGGAGTTGACCATCATCCACACCGAGTTGGTCTCGGGGAATGCGGCCTCCATGTCCTTGGCCACGTCGTTGGTCGCGTGCGTCCAGATCTCGATGAGCTCCTGACGGCGCTCGTCGTCGGTGATCAGGCCGCGCTCGTACTCCCGCTGCACCTTGTCGGCGCGCTTCTCGTAGGCCTCGAGGATCTCGGCCTTCTTCGGCGGCGCCACCACGTCCTCGATCGCGATCGTCACGCCGGCCCGGGTGGCCCAGTGGAACCCAGCGTCCTTGAGCGCGTCGAGCGCGGCCGCCACCTCGACCTTGGGGTAGGTCTCGGCCAGCTCGTTGACGATGGTGGACAGCTGCTTCTTGCCCACCTCGTAGTTGACGAACGGGAAGCTGCCGGGCAGCGTCTCGTTGAAGTAGCACCGGCCCAGCGTGGTCTCCAGCCGGAACGGGTCGCCCTCGGTCCAGCCCTCCGGCGGGGTGAACCCGCGCGGCGGCGTGGAGTCCGTCAGCCGGACCTCAACCGTCGCCTGCAGGTCCAGCTCGCCCTGGTCGTAGGCCATGGTCGCCTCGGCCGTCGAGGAGAACGCCCGGCCGTGGCCCGGCGCGTCCTTCTCCTCGCGGGTCAGCGCGTAGATCCCGATCACCATGTCCTGGGTGGGCATGGTGACCGGCTTGCCGTCGGCCGGCTTGAGGATGTTGTTGGTGGACAGCATCAGGATCCGCGCCTCGGCCTGCGCCTCGGCGGACAGCGGCAGGTGCACCGCCATCTGGTCGCCGTCGAAGTCCGCGTTGAACGCGGTGCAGACCAGCGGGTGGATCTGGATCGCCTTGCCCTCGACCAGCTGCGGCTCGAACGCCTGGATGCCCAGCCGGTGCAGCGTCGGTGCCCGGTTGAGCAGCACCGGGTGCTCGGTGATGACCTCTTCCAGCACGTCCCAGACGACCGGGCGGGCGCGCTCCACCATCCGCTTGGCCGACTTGATGTTCTGCGCGTGGTTCAGGTCGACGAGCCGCTTCATCACGAACGGCTTGAACAGCTCGACGGCCATCTCCTTGGGCAGGCCGCACTGGTGCAGCTTGAGCTGCGGGCCGACCACGATGACGCTGCGGCCGGAGTAGTCCACCCGCTTGCCCAGCAGGTTCTGCCGGAACCGGCCCTGCTTGCCCTTGAGCATGTCGGACAGCGACTTGAGCGGGCGGTTGCCCGGCCCGGTCACCGGCCGGCCGCGGCGGCCGTTGTCGAACAGCGAGTCCACGGCCTCCTGCAGCATCCGCTTCTCGTTGTTCACGATGATCTCGGGCGCGCCGAGGTCGAGCAGCCGCTTGAGCCGGTTGTTCCGGTTGATCACCCGGCGGTACAGGTCGTTCAGGTCGGAGGTGGCGAACCGGCCACCGTCCAGCTGAACCATCGGCCGCAGGTCCGGCGGGATCACCGGGATGCAGTCGAGCACCATGCCCATCGGGCTGTTCCGGGTGGACAGGAACGCGGACACCACCTTGAGCCGCTTGAGCGCGCGCGCCTTGCGCTGGCCCTTGCCGCTGCGGATGGTCTCGCGCAGGCTGGCCGCCTCGCCCTCCAGGTCGAAGCTGGCCAGCCGCTCCTGGATGGCCTGGGCGCCCATGCCACCGCGGAAGTAGCGGCCGAACCGGTCGCGCATCTCGCGGTACAGCAGCTCGTCGCCCTCCAGGTCCTGGACCTTGAGGTTCTTGAACCGGGTCCAGACCTCGTCCAGCCGGTCGATCTCGCGCTGCGCGCGGTCCCGGATCTGGCGGCACTCCCGGTCGCAGCTCTCCCGGAGCTTGCGCCGGGCGTCACCCTTGGCCCCAGCCGCCTCCAGCTCGGCCAGGTCCTTCTCCAGCTTGGCCTGGCGGGCCTCGATGTCGCTGTCCCGGCGCTGCTCCAGCTGGCCGCGCTCCACCGAGATCTTGGCCTCGAGGCTCGGCAGGTCCCGGCCGCGGGACTCGTCGTCCACGTACGTGATCATGTACGCGGCGAAGTAGATGACCTTCTCCAGGTCCTTGGGCGCCAGGTCGAGCAGGTAGCCGAGCCGGCTGGGCACGCCCTTGAAGTACCAGATGTGCGTGACCGGCGCGGCCAGCTCGATGTGGCCCATCCGCTCCCGGCGCACCTTGGCCCGGGTGACTTCCACGCCACACCGCTCACAGATGATGCCCTTGAAGCGGACCCGCTTGTACTTGCCGCAGTAGCACTCCCAGTCCCGGGTCGGGCCGAAGATCTTCTCGCAGAAGAGCCCGTCCTTCTCCGGCTTGAGGGTGCGGTAGTTGATGGTTTCCGGCTTCTTAACTTCGCCGTGCGACCACTGCCGGATGTCGTCAGCGGTCGCCAGGCCGATACGCAGGTCGTCGAAGAAGTTGACGTCAAGCACGTGTGTTATCCCCTGGGTAGTTGTGATGAGGATGCCGGCCGGTGGCCCAGGCCCTGGTCAGGCCCGGGCCGCCGGTTTCCTCACACCTCTTCAACGCTGCTCGGCTCGCGCCGGGACAGGTCGATGCCGAGTTCTTCCGCGGCCCGGAAGACGTCCTCGTCGGTGTCGCGCATCTCGATGGCCGCACCGTCGCTGGACAGCACTTCCACGTTCAGGCACAGCGACTGCATCTCCTTGATGAGCACCTTGAACGACTCGGGGATGCCCGGCTCCGGGATGTTCTCGCCCTTGACAATGGCCTCGTAGACCTTGACCCGGCCGAGCACGTCGTCGGACTTGATGGTGAGCAGTTCCTGCAGGGCGTAGGCGGCGCCGTAGGCCTCCAGGGCCCACACCTCCATCTCGCCGAACCGCTGCCCACCGAACTGGGCCTTACCACCGAGCGGCTGCTGGGTGATCATCGAGTACGGGCCCGTTGACCGCGCGTGGATCTTGTCATCCACCAGGTGCAGGAGCTTGAGGATGTAGATGTAACCGACCGAGATGGCGTCCTTGAACGGCTCCCCGGTCCGGCCGTCGAACAGCTGGGCCTTGCCGCTTCCGCCGACCAGCTGGTCGCCGTCCCGGTTCGGCAGCGTGCTGCCGAGCAGGCCGGTGATCTCTTCCTCGCGGGCGCCGTCGAACACCGGCGTGGCCACTGGGGTGCCGGCGTCGGCCGCGTCCGCGCTGATCGAGCGCAGCCGCTCCTTCCAGTCCGCGTCGTCCCCGTTGACCTGCCAGCCGGACTTGGCCACCCAGCCGAGGTGGGTCTCCAGCACCTGGCCGACGTTCATCCGGCCGGGCACACCGAGCGGGTTGAGCACGATGTCCACCGGGGTCCCGTCGGCCAGGAACGGCATGTCCTCGATCGGCAGGATCTTGGCGATGACGCCCTTGTTCCCGTGCAGGCCGGCCAGCTTGTCACCGTCGGTGATCTTCCGCTTGGCCGCCACGTACACCCGGACCAGCTCGTTCACGCCAGGCGGCAGCTCGTCGCCGTCCTCCCGGGTGAACACCCGGACGCCGATCACCTTGCCGGACTCGCCGTGCGGCACCTTGAGCGAGGTGTCGCGGACTTCCCGCGCCTTCTCGCCGAAGATGGCCCGCAGCAGCCGCTCCTCCGGGGTGAGCTCGGTCTCGCCCTTGGGCGTGACCTTGCCGACCAGGATGTCGCCGGTGACTACCTCGGCGCCGATCCGGATGATGCCGCGGTCGTCCAGGTCCGCCAGCACCTCTTCGGAGACGTTCGGGATATCCCGGGTGATCTCCTCCGGGCCCAGCTTGGTGTCCCGGGCGTTGACCTCGTGCTCCTCGATGTGGATCGAGGACAGCACGTCGTCCTGGACCAGGCGCTGGGACAGGATGATCGCGTCCTCGTAGTTGTGCCCCTCCCAGGGCATGAACGCGACCAGCAGGTTCCGGCCGAGCGCCATCTCGCCCTCGTCGGTGCACGGGCCGTCCGCGATGACCTGGCCGGCCTCGATCCGCTGGCCCTCGGTGACCACCGGCTTCTGGTTGAAGCAGGTGCCCTGGTTGGACCGGCGGAACTTAGCCACCAGGTAGGTGTTGCGGGTCCCATCGTCGTTGCCCACGGTGACGTAGTCCGCGCAGGACTCCTCCACCACGCCGGCCTTGTCGGCCAGGATGACGTCGCCCGCGTCGGTCGCGGCGCGGTACTCCATCCCGGTGCCCACCAGGGGCGCCTCGCTGCGCAGCAGCGGCACCGACTGGCGCTGCATGTTGGAGCCCATCAGCGCCCGGTTGGCGTCGTCGTGCTCCAGGAACGGGATCATGGCGGTGGCCACCGACACCATCTGGCGCGGCGACACGTCCATGTAGTCCACTTCCTCCGGGCCGATGTAGTCGACCTCGCCACCCTTGCGGCGCACCAGGATGCGGCGCTCGGCGAACTCCCCGTCCGCGCCCAGCGGCGTGTTCGCCTGGGCGATGACGTGCCGGTCCTCCTCGTCCGCGGTGAGGTAGTCGACCTGGCTGGTGACCTTGCCGTTCTTCACCTTGCGGTACGGCGTCTCGACGAACCCGAACGCGTTCACCCGGGCGTACGAGGCCAGCGAGCCGATCAGGCCGATGTTCGGGCCTTCCGGAGTCTCGATCGGGCACATCCGGCCGTAGTGCGACGGGTGCACGTCACGGACCTCGAACCCGGCCCGCTCCCGGGACAGGCCGCCCGGGCCGAGCGCGGACAGCCGGCGCTTGTGCGTCAGGCCGGCCAGCGGGTTGGTCTGGTCCATGAACTGGGAGAGCTGGCTGGTGCCGAAGAACTCCTTGATGGCCGCGACCACCGGGCGGATGTTGATCAGCGTCTGCGGCGTGATCGCCTCGACGTCCTGGGTCGTCATCCGCTCCCGGACCACCCGCTCCATCCGGGCCAGGCCCAGCCGGACCTGGTTCTGGATGAGCTCACCCACGGTGCGCAGGCGGCGGTTGCCGAAGTGGTCGATGTCGTCGGTCTCGATCGGGATGACGACGCCCTCGCCGGTCTTCATCTCGTCCTCGCCGGCGTGCAGCCGGACCAGGTACTCGATGGTGGCGACGATGTCGTCCTCGGTCAGCGTGCCCTGCCGGATCGGCTGGCCGAGACCGAGCTTCTTGTTGATCTTGTACCGGCCGACCTTGGCCAGGTCGTAGCGCTTCGGGTTGAAGTACAGGTTCTCCAGCAGCGCCTGCGCGGACTCCCTGGTCGGGGGCTCGCCCGGGCGCAGCTTGCGGTAGATGTCCAGCAGCGCGTCATCCTGGCCGGTGGTGTGGTCCTTCTCCAGGGTGGCCCGCATCGACTCGTACTCGCCGAACCGCTCCAGGATGCGCGCGTCGTCCCAGCCCAGCGCCTTGAGCAGGACGGTGACGCTCTGCTTGCGCTTGCGGTCGATGCGCACCCCGACACTGTCCCGCTTGTCGATCTCGAACTCGAGCCACGCGCCACGGGACGGGATCACCTTGCAGCTGAAGATGTCCTTGTCCGAGGTCTTGTCGACCTGGCGGTCGAAGTACACGCCAGGCGACCGGACGAGCTGCGACACCACGACACGCTCGGTGCCGTTGATGATGAACGTGCCGCGCGGTGACATCAGCGGGAAGTCACCCATGAACACGGTCTGGCTCTTGATCTCGCCCGTGCTGTTGTTGATGAACTCGGCCGTGACGAACATCGGGGCCGAGTAGTGCATGTCCTTGTCCTTGCACTCCTCCACGGAGTACTTGGGCGGCTCGAACCGGTGGTCCCGGAACGAGAGGGACATGGTTCCCGTAAAGTCCTCGATCGGGCTGATCTCTTCGAAGATCTCTTCCAGCCCGGACTGTTCCGGAACCTCCTTCAGACCGGCCTCGCGCGCCGCATCCACCCGGGAACGCCAGCGCTCGTTGCCCAGCAGCCAGTCAAAAGACTCGGTCTGCAGGGCAAGGAGGCCGGGAACCTCAAGAGGTTCCTTGAAGCGGGCGAAGGAAACGCGACGAGGGGCTGTACTGGCGGCGGAGGCGCTGCGCGATGCTGCCAACAGGGGTCCTTCCGAGCTTGTGGCCGACTATCACCGCACGCACACGAAACGCCCTGCGGCGGACGCCGCGAGGGGTCGAGGATGCCGAGGACGCAAGAGTGCAGCGCAAATTGGCAGTGTAGCCCACAGCCACACTGCTCGTCAACTGTATCTCACCATGAGGTTCACGGTTGCTCCGCAGCATGGCTCGTCTGGGGCAAAACGTCAAGTCCACGCCACCCTGATCTGGTCAACTCAGTGACGTGACGAACACCACATTCGGCCCTGCGTGTGCTTTGGTGTACTCCTGGGTAAGGCTAACAGTTCAGCTCGCGAAATATTCCCGGGTTCCGTAGTCACCTGGGAACGAGGCGTGCCCCGGCCCAGGCCCGAGCCCCCTAAGCCTCCCCGTTTAACGCACGTGTGCCAGGCCCGCGCGGTTCGCGGGCCCGGCACACAGCTGGCCTAGACCAGGTAAGACCGGGAGCGGTCTTACTTGACCGTGACGGTGGCGCCGGCCCCCTCCAGGGCAGCCTTGGCCTTGTCCGCGGCCTCCTTGTTGACCCGCTCCAGGAGCGGCTTGGGCGCGGAGTCCACCAGGTCCTTGGCCTCCTTGAGGCCCAGGCTGGTCAGGCTGCGCACCTCTTTGATGACCTGGATCTTCTTGTCGCCCGCGGCCTCGAGGATGACGTCGAACTCGTCCTTCTCCTCTTCGGCCGGCGCCTCGCCGCCCGCGCCGCCGCCGGCCGCGGCCGCGGCCACCGCGACCGGTGCGGCCGCCTTGACGTCGAACGTCTCCTCGAACTGCTTCACGAACTCGGACAGCTCGAGGAGGGTCATCTCCTTGAACGCGTCGAGCAGGTCGTCAGTGCTGAGCTTCGCCATGATTGCTGGATTCCTTTTCTTTCAGTCCGTCTGCTTATGGTGTCCGGCCTGGCTGTCCGGCTACTCGGTGCTGGCCTCATCGGTGCTGGCCGCGCCGGTGCTGGCCGCGTCCATGCTGGCCGCGCCGGTGCTGGCCTCGTCCATGCTGGCCGCGCCGGTGCTGGCCTCGTCCATGCTGGCCGCGCCGGTGCTGGCCTCGTCCATGCTGGCCGCGCCGTGCTGGCCGCGCCGGTGCTGGCCTCGTCCGTGCTGGCCGCGCCGGTGCTGGCCTCGTCCGTGCTGGCCGCGCCGGTGCTGGCCTCGTCCGTGCTGGCCGCGCCGGTGCTGGAGGTCTCCGCGGCGGCCTCCGCAGCTGAGGCCTCCGTGGTGGCGTCTGCCGCACCGCCCGCGGCTTCCTGCTTGGCCCGCAGCGCCTCGGCGAGCTGGGCCATCTGCACCGGCAGCGCGTTGAAAACCGCGGCCGCCTGGGACAGCGAGGCCTTCATCCCGCCGGCCAGCTTGGCCAGCAGCACCTCACGCGACTCCAGTTCGGCCAGCCGCTCGATCTCGGCCGGGGAGATCGCCTTGCCGTCGAGCACCCCGCCCTTGATCACCAGCAGCGGGTTGGCCCGGGAGAAGTCGCGCAGCCCCTTGGCCGCCTCGACCACGTCGCCCTTGACGAACGCGATCGCGGACGGGCCGCTCAGCAGGTCGCCGAGCTGGCTGGACACGCCAGCCTCGTTCGCGGCGAGCTTGGTCAGCGTGTTCTTCACCACCGTGAAGGTGGCGCTGTCCCCGAGCGAGCCGCGCAGCTCGGCGAGCTGGGCCACGGTCAGGCCCCGGTATTCGGTCAGCACCGCGCCGTCCGAGCTCTGAAACCGCTCGGTGAGCTCGGCAACCGCAGTCACCTTATCCGCCCTCGCCATGGGCCTCCTTTCCTGTTCCGTCGCCGGCCGGAAGGAGCCCGGGATGCGAAACGCCCCGGCGCGGGCACCAGGGCGTGGACACCATCAACGTGATGGTGCAGCTCGGACGCCTGCGCGGGCCGCCCGCTGACGCGGGTCCTTCGGCTGCCACCTGACGGGCAGGCGGCAACGACCGACGGTCTTTGGCTTCGCTCCAAACAATATTGCCTAACGCCAGTACGGCCAAATCAGCCCGCTCCGCTCCCCCCGCCGCAGGTGGCCGGCCCGATCCGCCGCAGGTGGCCGGCCCGATCCGCCGCAGGTGGCCCGCCCGCTCCCCCGCCGCAGGTGGCCCGCCCGCTCCCCCGCCGCAGGTGGCCCGCCCGATCCGCCGCAGGTGGCCGGCCCGCTCCCCCGCCGCAGGTGGCCGGCCCGCCCCTGCGGGCGCCCGGCTCACCACGTCCGGCCGCACGGCACCCTCACCGCGCAGCCGATTATGGCCCCGACCTTCTTTCACGCGAACGGTGCGGTTTCCTGGGCGTTTGCCCGGTTCAGGCGTACCAAATGCGTGAAAGAAGGGCAGCGGGCCGTCGAGGCCGCCGCTGGTGCGGCCGGCGGGATGGATGGGACGGCCAGCCGCACGCCCACGGGCCCGCGCACGCAGCAAGCCCGCTCCGGCGGCAGGGATGCGGCGGCGGAGCGGGCTTGCGGGCTGAGACGGCCCGGCGGCGGAGCGGGCTTGCGGGCTGAGACGGCCCGGCGGCTGAACGGGTCAGCCGGCGGCGGCCGCTTCGAGTTCCTCGGTCAGGCCGCGGGTCTTGGCCGGGTCCACGTGGATGGCCGGCCCCATGCTGGTGGTCATCGCGACTTTCTTGATGTACCGGCCCTTGGCCGCGGACGGCTTGAGCCGGAGCACCTCGTCCAGGGCGGCCGCGTAGTTCTGCACCAGCGCGCTGGCCGGGAAGGACGCCTTGCCGATCACGAAGTGCAGGTTGCCGTGCCGGTCCACCCGGAACTCGATCTTCCCGCCCTTGATCTCGGTGACGGCCCGGCCCACGTCGGGGGTGACCGTACCGGTCTTCGGGTTGGGCATCAGGCCACGCGGGCCGAGCACCCGGCCCAGCCGGCCGACCTTGCCCATCAGGTCGGGGGTGGCGACGACCGCGTCGAAGTCCAGGAACCCGCCCTGGATGCGCTCGATCAGGTCATCGGAGCCGACGTAGTCGGCGCCGGCGGCGCGAGCCTGCTCGGCCCGGTCTCCGGTGGCGAACACCAGAACGCGGGCCGTCTTGCCGGTCCCGTTAGGCAGGTTGACCGTGCCACGGACCATCTGGTCCGCCTTACGCGGGTCCACGCCGAGCCGCAGGGCGACCTCGACGGTGGGGTCGAACTTGGTCTTGGCCGTCTCCTTGGCCAGGTTGACCGCCTCGGCCGGGCTGTACAGCCGGTCCGGGTCGATCAGCTCGGCGGCCTGACGGTAGGCCTTGCTGCGCTTCATATCTTTCTCCTTGGTACTAATGCGGAGGTCGTGGTCAGTGGGCCAGCGCGGCCCTGCCACTGGTGTTTGGTTCAGCTGTTTGGCTCAGCGGTTGGGTTCAGCCGCTTTCCCCGGGCTCAGCCGTTGACGGTGAGCCCCATCGACCGGGCCGTGCCGGCGATGATCTTCTCGGCGGCCTCGATGCTGGTCGCGTTGAGGTCGGGCATCTTGGTCTGCGCGATCTCCCGGACCTGAGCCATGGTCACCGAGCCGACCTTGGTGGTCAGCGGCTCACCGCTGCCCTTGGCCACGCCGGCCGCCTTCTTCAGCAGTTCGGCGGCGGGCGGGGTCTTGGTCACGAAGGAGAACGAGCGATCCTCGTAGATCGTGATCTCCACCGGGACGACGTTGCCCCGCTGGGACTCGGTCGCGGCGTTGTACTGCCGGCAGAAGTCCATGATGTTGACGCCGTGCGGGCCAAGCGCGGTGCCGACCGGCGGGGCCGGGGTGGCCGCGCCCGCCTGCAGCTGCACCTTCACAACCGCAGCGATCTTCTTCTTCCGTGGGGCCATCTGTACGGGTCCTGTTCCTGTTCCTGGGCGTAATGCGGATCAGATCTTGGCGACCTGATCGAAGGAGAGCTCGACCGGGGTCTCCCGGCCGAAGATGGAGACGAGCACCTTGAGCTTCTGGGTGTCCGGGTTGACCTCGTTCACCGTGGCGGGGAGGGTGGCGAACGGGCCATCCATCACCGTAACGGATTCGCCGGGCTCGTATTCCACCGCAGACCGGCGCACCTCGGCCGGCGAAGCCGCCTTCTGCTCCGGCTCGGGGGCGAGTAGCGATGCCACCTCGTCCAGGCTGAGCGGCGACGGCCGGCTGGACAGCCCGACGAAGCCGGTCACCCCGGGGGTGTTCCGCACCGCGGCCCAGGACTCGTCGGTCAGGTCCATCCGGACCAGGATGTAACCGGGCAGCACCTTCTCCGAGACCTGCTGCCGCTTGCCGCCCTTGATCTCGGTCACCTCATGCACCGGGACCTCGATCTGGAAGATGTAGTCCTCCATGTTCAGCGACTGGGTGCGGCTCTCCAGGTTCGCCTTGACCCGGTTCTCGTACCCGGCGTAGGAGTGCACCACGTACCAGTCACCCGGCTGCAGCCGCAGTTCCGCCTTGAACGTCGCGACCGGGTCGTCGTCCTCGACCGCGGCGCCGTCCGCCTCGTCCTCGGCCGGCACGTCCTCAGCCGCCTCGTCCTCGGCCGGCACATCCTCAGCCGCCTCGTCCTCGGCCGGCACGTCCTCGGCCGGCACGTCCTCGGCCGGCACGTCCTCGGCCGCGTCCGCCTCAGCTGCGACGCCGGCGTCGTCTCCGGCGGCCGTCTCCGCCGCGGCCTCGGGCTCAGCCTCGGCTGAGCTGGCCGCCGTCTCGCCGGGCGCAGTGGCTTCGTCGGACGTGGCAGCCGCGTCGGTCAGGTCGTCCGCCTGATCACTGACGTGCACTTGGAACTCGGACACGATAACTCTTTCTCTGTCTCCTGAAAGTTCGGGTTATTCAGATAGATGCTGTGGTCCCTCTGTGGTCCCATCCGCACCGGCCGCTCGCCCGGACCGCTGGCCCGGGCTCGCTAGCCGGTATCTGAATAACCCTCTCTCTCCGCTCGTGGCTGGCGGCGTTTCCCCGGCCTAACCCTGGTTCCGGCCTCGTCCTGGACCCCAGCACCAAGACCAGCCGGCGATGCCGTCCCCCGGCACTGGCACCCCTGGCCGCAGCCTCCCCAGGCGGCTCAGCCCAGGACCGTGGTTACCAGGTGGTAGAAGCCGAGGTCCAGCAGCGACACGATCACCGCCATGACGACTACGAAGGTCAGCGCCACGGTCGTGTAGGTGATCAGTTCATGGCGGGTCGGCCAGATCACCTTGCGCAGTTCGGCGACGACCTGACGGATGAAGAGCGCTGGAGTGGTCCGGCTGTCTTTAGCCGGGCCGCCGGGCTTGGCCCCGCCCTTGGTGACCTCACCACGCGTCTGAGTCGCCATGTCCTCACCTGAACAACGCTGGTTGGTGTACCAGCTGATACCACCAGCCCGCGCCGGGACGCAGGCCGCTTACGCAGGGCAGGAGG
This sequence comes from uncultured Actinomycetes bacterium, assembly GCA_963834705.1. GTDB lineage: Bacteria > Actinomycetota > Actinomycetes > Streptosporangiales > Streptosporangiaceae > RYN-230. The sequence continues at coordinate 332,525 of CAWICV010000002.1, read as the reverse complement.
GACTCGAACCCCCAACCACCGGTTTTGGAGACCGGGACTCTGGCCAATTGAGCTACTGCCCTCTGCTTACCAAAACTGTGCCACCGGGGCGCCGCCCGGAGCCGCCTCACGTTCCCTCACGGGCGCAGCCGTCACCGGGTGGACCACCACCAGTTGATGAAGTCTACGTTGCCACGGCCCCCCCGTCGAACCATGCCGGGTAACCGATGAAATCTGTCGTCTCGTACCGGGCGGGACGCCAGGTATTCACGGTGCGGTCACTATCGGTGAGGTGCGACCATGGGGTCATGACTTCAGCCCACCCACGCATCTCCGCCCGTATCTCCGCCATCGCCGAATCGGCCACCCTGGCCGTGGATTCGAAGGCGAAAGCGCTCAAGGCGGCGGGACGGCCGGTCATCGGGTTCGGGGCGGGCGAGCCCGACTTCCCGACCCCTGGCTACATCGTCGAGGCTGCCCAGCGAGCCTGCGCCGACCCGCGGTTCCACAAGTACTCGCCCACCCCCGGGCTGCCCGAGCTCCGCGAGGCGGTCGCGGCCGCGACCGCGCGCGACTCCGGTTACCAGGTCAAAGCGAGCCAGGTGCTGATCACCAACGGCGGTAAGTTCGCGGTGTACCAGACGTTCGCCACGCTGCTCGACCCGGGCGACGAGGTGCTGCTGCCCACGCCCTACTGGACCACCTACCCGGAGGCGATCCAGCTGGCGGGCGGCGTCCCGGTGCCGGTGCTGGCCGACGAGCGGACCGGCTACCAGGTGTCCGTAGCCGACCTGGAGGCGGCCCGCACCCCGCGCACCAAGCTGGTCATGTTTGTGTCCCCGTCCAACCCCACCGGTGCGGTCTACCCGCCGGACCAGGTGGCCGCGATCGGCCAGTGGGCCGCGGCCAACGGGCTGTGGGTGGTCACCGACGAGATTTACCAGCACCTGGTCTACGGCGGCGCCACGTTCTCCTCCATCCCGGCCATGGCGCCGGAGATCGCCGACACCTGCGTGGTGCTGAATGGTGTGGCCAAGACGTACGCGATGACCGGCTGGCGGGTTGGCTGGATGATCGGCCCGGGCGACGTGATTAAGGCGGCCACCAACCTGCAGTCGCACGCCACCTCCAACGTGTCCAACGTGTCCCAGGCGGCGGCGCTCGCGGCCGTGTCCGGTGACCTGTCCGCGGTGGCCGAGATGCGGGCCGCGTTCGACCGTCGCCGCCAGACGATGACCAGCATGCTGAACGACATACCTGGCGTGGTCTGCCCACTGCCGGAAGGGGCGTTCTACTGCTATCCCTCGGTCAAGGGGGTGCTCGGCAAGGAGCTGGCCGGCCAGCGCCCAGCCACGTCGGCCGAGCTGGCCGAAGTCATCCTGGATCACGCCGATGTGGCGGTGGTGCCGGGCGAGGCGTTCGGCACGCCCGGGTACTTCCGGCTGTCCTGCGCGCTGGGCGACGACGATCTGGCCGAGGGGATCAGCCGGATGGGCAAACTGCTCAGCGAGGCGCATTGAGCGACCGGGCGCGCTGATGCCGCGGCCGGTTGACACGCTGCCCAAGGCGCACCTGCATCTGCACTTCACCGGGGCGATGCGGCACGCCACCCTGGTCGACCTGGCCGCGCAGCACCGGGTGCACCTGCCGGAGGCGCTGACCCGGGCCTGGCCGCCCCGGCTGAGCGCGGCGGACGAGCGCGGCTGGTTCCGGTTCCAGCGGCTGTACGACATCGCCCGGTCGGTGCTGCGCACCCCGCAGGACGTACGCCGGCTGCTCCGCGAGACCGCGGAGGACGAGCGGGCCGAGGGGTCCGGCTGGCTGGAGATCCAGATCGACCCGTCCGGCTACGGGCAGCGCTTCGGCGGCCTCACCCCGACGGTGGAGCTGGTGCTGGACGCGGCGCACGCGGCCGCCACCGCGACCGGGGTGGGCATCGGCCTGATCATCGCGGCCAACCGGACCAAGCACCCGCTGGAGGCGCGCACGCTGGCCCGGCTGGCCGCGCAGTACGCGGGCCGCGGGGTGATCGGGTTCGGGCTGAGCAACGACGAGCGGCGCGGCGGCCCGGCCGAGTTCGCGGCCGCGTTCCGCATCGCGGCCCGGTCGGCGCTGCTGCTCACCCCGCACGGCGGTGAGCTGTGCGGGCCGGCCAGCGTCCGGGCCTGCCTGGACGACCTGCACGCGGACCGGATCGGGCACGGTGTGGCCGCCGCAGGCGACGCCGAGCTGACCAAGCGGCTGGCGGCCGGCAAGATCACCCTGGAGGTGTGCCCGGCGTCCAACGTGGCCCTCGGGGTGACCCCGGACGCCGCCGCCGTGCCGCTGGGCACGCTGCTCGGCGACGGGGTGCCGGTGGCGCTGGGCGCCGACGATCCACTGCTGTTCGGGTCCCGGCTGGCCGACCAGTACGAGATCGCCCGCCAGGCACACGGCCTGCCCGACCACCAGCTGGCCGAGCTGGCCCGGATGTCGGTGCGCGGCTCGGTCGCCCCGCCGGAGACCGCCCGGCGGCTGCTGGCGGGCATCGACGCCTGGCTGGCCGGCCCCAGCTAATAGGCCCGGGCTAGCTGAGCGTCTCTCCGGCGGACAGGTGCTGCTGCTCGGCCGCCGCCTTGGCCTGCTCGACCACGTGCGGCGCGCGGTGCGATAGGACCACGATCCCGGCGATCATGACCAGCAGCGCGGCCACTTCCATCGTGATGTTCAGCGCGCCGCCGCTGATCGTCTCGTCCAGCAGGCCGACCGCCAGCGCGATCGATACCAGCGGGTCGACCGCGGTGATCACCGCGAGGACCGGGCTGACCAGGACGCCGGCCTGATAGGCGCTCTGGTTGAGCAGGAAGCCGAGCGGGCCGACGACGACCGCGGCGTACAGCGGCCACTGGTAAGGCAGGTGGCTCAGCCCGCCGTGCCAGCCGCCGGACAGCAGCTTGAGCACGAACGCGGTCACCCCGTAGGAGATCCCGCAGGCCAGCGCCAGCATGATCGGCCGCAGCCTGCGGTGCCCGGTGGCAGCCACCGCCAGGCAGCCGGCCAGCGCGGCGCCGTACGCGATGGCCAGCGGGATCGCGTCCACTGGCGGCACCGTGGCCACGCCGCCGTGGGGCCGGGCCACCGCGAGGAACAGGGCCAGGCCGCCCGCACAGCACAGCACGCCGAGCAGGATTTCCCAGTCCGGCCACCGGTGCCGGAACGCGGACCCGATCAGCGCGGCGAAGATCAGGTCGCAGACCAGGATCGGCTGGACCAGTGCCAGCGCACCGTAGTGCAGGGCGACGATCTGCAGGATCACCCCGGTGATGTTGAGCACGATGGCGATCAGCCACAGCGGGCGGCGCAGCAGGTCGATGATGAGCCGTACCGACAGCGGGTTCTTCTGCGCGGCGACCTGCTTGGTGCTGCGCTGCTCGAGGACGGCGGCGGTGCCGTCGTTGACCGCGTTGGCGAGGGCCGCGACGACGGCCTTGACCGGGAACCCCACAGGCCGGCCCTTCCCGGTGAGAGATCAGGTAAAACGTGGGCCGGCCCGCGGGCCGCTGGCGATCGGGGACAGATCAGGACACAGTGCCATGCCGCAGCGTCATCGCGCGGGGGACCGCCAGGAGGGCAGGATCTCGTCGATGAGCGCCTCGGTCTCCGGCGCCATCTGGGGCAGCACCTCGTCCAGGGCGGTCCGCGCGCACAGCTCGTCCACCACGGCGCGGACCAGACCCGGCGGGCCGGCCGCCTGGGCGGCACGGAGCAGGTCCCGCCAGAGCAGCTCATCGTAGAACGCGAGGCGCAGCCCAGCCCGGGCCGCGTCCATCGCACCCTGGCTGTCGCCGCCGGCCAGCCGGACCGCGGCCAGCCGGTGCGCCGCGTCGGCGACCTGGGCCGGGACCTCGTACTCCAGGTCGCTGGTGGCCAGCCAGTTGTACCGCCTGGGCGGGCGGCCCCCGAGCAGCTGACCGCGCACCAGGTCGAGCGCCTGGGCCAGGTAACCGGCCTCGGCCGTGCTGCCCGGCGGGGCCAGCCCGGCGCTCCCGGCCAGTGCCCGGAATACGTGCCAGTCCACCCGGACCCGGGAACCGAGCCGGAGCCGGCCGGCCGCGTCCTCGGCCAGGTGCGGGCGGCCGATGCCATCCGTGCCCAGCCAGTCCCGGGCGGCCGCCAGGGCCGCGTCGAGCGCCTGGCTGTCGATCCCGCGTGGCCAGATCGCGGCCTCCACCGCGTTGCGGTGCACCCCGCCGGGGTGCACGGCCAGGAACACGACCACCTCGGTGACCAGGCCGACCAGGTCCGGTTCGAGCACACCGGGGGCGCGCACCGAGACCGGGCCCAGGATGGTGACCTCCACCGGCATGTCCCGGTCCGGGTCCAGTTGCTCGGGTGGCGCCGCGTCCGCGGCGGGCGGGGCCAGCGGGGCGCCGTCCAGCTGGCTCGCCGCGTCGAACAGCCCCAGCACCGCCTCGTACTCCCGGTCGGGCAGCAGCTGGGCCTGCACGTCAAGCCCGAGCACCCCGGCCAGCAGCCGCCCGTCGGCGGTGACTTCCCAGGTCCAGGCGCTGCCCGGGACGTCGCCGGCCAGCACGTAGCCGGCCGCGGACACGCGGCCGGCCTCGGCCAGCACGTTCAGCCGGGTGCGCTGGCCCCGCGTCGGCGGGATCGCGCTGATCAGGTAGTGCGGCGGCCAGCTGGCCGGATCGTCGGCGGGCGGCCCGCCGCGCCGCCCGGTGCCCGCGGCCGCTGCCTTGGCGCCGGCGGCTGCCGCGGCCCGGGCCTCCATCGCGGGCAGCGCCTCATCCAGCGAGTCCACCGTCACCACCCGGTCCGGCGCGATGTCGGCCAGGTCCGGGCCGAACCCGACCAGGGTCAGCCGCATCTCGTCCGACCAGCGGTTGGTGGCCAGCTCCATGGCCATCGCGGACAGCACGGCGGTGACCATGGGCGCCGGGCCGCTGACCGAGATCAGCCCCTGCGCGGCGGCCAGGTTGACCAGCACCCGCCCGGTGCCGTCGGTGCCGATGGCGACCAGCCCGGGGAACAGCTGTGGCTCCTCGCCGGCCTCGTCCAGCTCGACCAGCGGCAGCGCGCTGGCCGGCAGCCGCCACACCTGGCCGTCGCCCACCGCCGTCCATGGCGTGGGCGGGTCCAGGTCCGCGGGGGCCACCCAGAGGTCCAGGTTCTCCCAGCTCAGATGGGCCGCAAACACGGTCGGCGGGGTCCGCCACGACCGGGCCAGCGCGTGCGACAGGTGGCGCAGCCCGGTGTCCAGCAGCCGGGTGGACGGCTCGTCGGCCGCCGACCGCATGGCTGCCTCGGCGAGGGCCGGCTCGGGTCCCGGCCCGAGAACCCTTTTACCGAACGCCCGTGCCCACAGTTGCTCCCGCCGCCGCCGCCCAAGGGCGGCCAGAACGGCGCTGGACAGCAGGGCCGCCGCGGCGAGTTCATGGGGGTACCAGGGCACCACGCTAGCTGGACGGGCGGGGCTGGCCTGGTGGGTGGGGTTCGCCGGGCGGGTGGTGCTGGCGGCCGGACGGCCGTCGGCCGGGAACACGGCCCGGCCGTCCCGGGCGGTGAGGCTGGCCAGGGGCTGCCCATCGGCCCGCGGCCGCGGCGCGCCGGGCCGGCCCGCGGCCCCCGCGGTGGCCTCGTGCCGCCCCGCGGCCGGGTGCCGGGCCGCCGCCGCCCGCCGCCCGGCCACCACGTCCGCCCAGGTGTGGTGGCGGGCCGGCGCCACGTCCTGCCCGGCCTGATGCCGGGGCGGCACCGCCCACCGGCCCGGCGCCACGTCTTCCCCGCCCTGGTGCGGGGGTGTCCCGCTCTCCCCCGCCGTCCGGTGCCGCCCCGCGCCGGGCTGAGCCGGCTGGACGGGGCCGTGCTGGACGGGGCCGTGCTGGACGGGGCCGTGCTGGACGGGGCCGTGCGGGATGACCCCGTGCCGGCGGAAACCGTGGGCTCGGTGCCCGGCTCGGCCGGCGCGGTGACCACCTCGATCCCGGGGCCGCGGGCCTCCCGGGGCATCCGGAGCACCCAGCCCGGGCGGATCAGGCTGGCGGTGGTGAGCTTGGTTCCGTCCGGCTGGATCTGCCCGGCGTTCAGCGCGAAGATCTCCCGGTACCGGCGGCCGTCGCCGAGGAACTTCTGTGCGATCTCCCACAAGCTCTCGTGGAACCGGCCGGCCGGCGGCTGCACCACGTAGACCTTTTCCACCCGGAGCGGGTGCGCCGCGTGCGGGAGGTGCGTTTCCCGCGGGACATGGTTCTCCCGCGGCAGGTGCCCGTCGTGCCGGGTGTGCGTCCCGAACGGCGAATGGGCCAGTTGCGGCGGGCCGGCCAGCACCGGCGGGCTGGCCGGCGCGGGCGCGCTGGCCGGGGGCCGGCCAGTGGCCGTGCCGCCGGGTGCGCCCGGGCCCGGCCGGGCCGGCTGTGGTGCCTGGTGCGCGGCCTGCGGGCTGGCCAGCTGGGTGAAGGCCGGAGACAGCGCGGCCGTCGCGGCGAACGTGAGCAGCGCGGCGGTGACCAGCCGGTGCACCACGGCCTGGGTGCCGCCGGCCAGCGGCACCCGGGCGGGCCTTCCGGTGTTCCGCACCGCCGCCCGGACCTCGGCGAACACGCAGCAGACCAGCTGCAGCCAGGCCAGCCAGACGGCCACCGACAGCAGCCGGAGGATGCTGAACACATCCAGCTGGTGGGTGAGCACGGACAAGCTGGGCAGCGAGTGCGGCACCGGCAGGCCGAACACCGTGACCAGGGCCAGCGGCACCCCGGCGGTGAGCGCGAGCAGGGCGGCCGTGGCCAGCAGCCCGATGAGCAGGTCGGTGGGCGAGCGGCGGGCTGGCCGCCGGGTGCCCGGAATTGGTGCTGCCATCAGCACAGTGCTCCCTGGTTGATCCCGCATTGCGCGGTGGCGCTCTCCTGCGCGGTCTCGGTGAAGTCACCCAGCACCCCGGGGATCAGGGGCCGGGTGGTGATGGTGACCTGGACGGTGGCGGTGTCCGCACCCACCTGGCAGCCGTTCATCGCGGCACTGGTCACCGCGTCCACGCCGGTGGTTGACCCGGCGGCGTACTGCTGCACCAGCTGGCCGGCCAGCGTGCACGCGCCCGGGCCGATGGTGGCCACCCCGGTAGTGCGCAGCGCGGCCACGTCGATGTCGTCCGCGGCGGCCCGGGCGGCCTGCCCGGCGATGTCCGCGGCGCGCTCCCGGGCGTTCATAGCCACGCCGCCGTCCACGATCAGCGCGGTGAGTACGACCACCGCGATCGCGAAGATCACGGTGAACACGGCCACCGAGCCCTGCTGACCCGGGGGGGCGACCCCCCGGAACCCCCCGATCGCCGCTCCGCGCCGAGCGGCGGCACGCCGCCGCGGCAGAGGGGGGGCGACCCCCCGGAACCCCCCGATCGCCGCTCCGCGCCGAGCGGCGGCACGCACCCGGCAGGGCGGCCCCACGCTCAGCATCCCGGCGCCCGGCAGGTGAAGACGTCCAGCGGGGCGACCGCCTGACTGCTGAAGACCGTGGTGGGGTGGAAGCCGAGCAGGCCGAACGGGGTCATGTTCACGTCGCAGCTCACCGTCACGGTCACCGCCGCACCGGGCTGGGCCGCCTGGCCCGCCGCCGGGAACCCGCCCACCTGGGCCTGTACGCTGCCCGTCGCGCACCAGCTGGTGGCGCCCAGATCGGCCTGGGCCGCCTGCAGCGCGGCCTGGCTGGCCTGTGGCGCGGACTGGGCCAGGGAGGCGGCCCGGGCCGCGTCCCTGGCCGCGCCGTCCAGGTGCCCCTGCGCCTCCACCACCCGGCCCGCCGCGCCGACCAGCAAGAGCAACAGGATCAGGCCGGGCGTGATGATGACCAGCTCGACGCTCATCGAGCCGCGCTGCCCGCGCATCATCCGCAGCCCGCCTGGCCGGGCGGCCGGAAGCATTCCACCGGGCCGCCAGCCGTGGCCGAAATCGTCAGGTTCAGCCCGAAGAAACCGAACACCGAATAGGCCAGCGGACCGCGCACCGTGACGAACACCGCGGTCCGGGGGTTTCCGGAGGTGTGCGCGGTCAGGCGGCCGAGCAAGCTGGTGTGCAGGCCGTCGTAATAGCGGGCCGCGGCGCCCTGCGCCGCGCCCGCCCAGTCCGGGTTGGTGGCCGCCTGCTCCCGGGCCACCAGCGCGCCGGCCTGGGCCGCGGCCAGCGCGGCCTGGCGGGCGTTGAACCACAGCCCGAACTGCAGGATGAGCATGCACATCAGCATCAGCGCCGGAGCCAGCACGGCCAGTTCGACCGCGCTGGAGCCGCGCTCGGTGTTAGCCCGGGGGGGCGGTGTTGGCCCGGGGGGACGACCCCCCGGAACCCCCCGATCGCCGCTGCGCGCCGAGGCCGGCCGGGCCGGCCGTCCGGGCTCAGCATCCGATCCCCGCTGCGCGGCGAGGCCGGCGGAGCCGGCCGTCCGGGCTGAGGCGCCGATCGCCGCTGCGCGCCGAGGCCGGCGGAGCCCGGCCGTGCGGGCTCAGCCCTCGATCGCCGCTGCGCGCCAAGCGGCGGCACGCCGCCGCGATCTCGGGCGGACGAGTCTCAGGACCCCCTGGTCGCCGCGGCGCGTCGAGCCGCGGCCAGCCGCGGCGGTCGCTTGACATCAGCCGCCGCTGATCTTCGCGCTCTCGTTCGTGACGAAGATATTGATGGCGGCCAGCACGATTCCAGCGATGCCGATGATGACGGCGGTGATGATGGCCAGCTCGACCGCGGATGCGCCGCGATCCCCGTGCTGCCGGGCCGCGCGCAGCCGGGCCAGCCGGGTGCCCAGGAATGCGCACAGGAAATCGAGCCTCGCGTGCATGCTTCCCATCTGCGTCCTCCAATCTCAGGTGCCGAGCAGTACCCCGACCACGGGGTAGGTGAGGAAGATCAGGAATCCGGCGCACAGCAGCATCTGCGCGACCAGCATCGACTGGGATTTCTCGCCCGCCTGGCCTTCGAGATCGGCGAGTTCCCGGCGGCGCAGGCTGGCCGCGCGAGCGGTCAGCGACTCGCGCACCTTGGCCCCGTCGTCGGCCACCAGGCTGAGCGCGGCGGCCAGGTCGCGCAGTTCGTCCACCCGCACCTCCTCGCCCAGCGCGCCCAGCGCCTGCCACGGCGTCTGGCCGGTGATCCGGGCGTTGGCCAGCGCGTCACGCAGCCGCCACAGCGCCCAGCCGGAGCTGATCTCGCTGGCCGCCATCAGCGCCTCGGGGACGCCCCGGCCGCCAGACAGGTTCATCGAGACCAGGTCGAGGAAGGCGCCGATGGCGTGCCGGAAGTCCCGGCGCCGGGCATCGGCCTGCTGCTTGACCTCCAGGTCGGGCAGGAAGAAGAAGGCGCCGCCGACGGCCAGGCCGAGCCAGACCGGGATGACCACTGGGATGCGCAGCCGGGCCAGCCCGAACAGCGCCAGCAGCAGGGGGCCGAGCAGCAGCCCGAACAGGCCCAGCAGCACCTTGGTGGCCAGGAAGTTCTCGAACGACCGGCCGATGATGGACAGGTTGGCCCGGAGCGACGGGAACTCCCAGCCCTGCTCCGCGCAGAACGCGGCCAGCGCCCGGCCGAGCCGCCAGCGGACCCGGCCGTCCGGCTGGCCGTCACCGGCCCGGAGCGGCGGCAGGCGCGGCCCGTCGAACGTGGCCACCTGGCGGGCCAGGCTGGGCCGCCTAGGCAGCAGCGCCAGCAGGAACAGGAACAGCCCGGCGCCGGCCAGCGCCCCGGCCAGCACGGCCCGGGTCACGACCGCGCTCCAGGCCGGGCGGGGCCGGGGTCAAGGTCCGCGCGGTCCGGCCGGCCCGGCCCTGGACCGAGCAGCAGCCGCTGCGGCGTCTCGAACGTGGCCAGCCGGCGCATCCAGACGAAGCCACCCGCATACAGCGCGACCACCATGGCCAGCACCAGCTGGCCGAGCGGGCTGTCATAGGTGTGCACGTAGCTCCGGTTGAACACGGCCAGCCCGAGGGCCAGGCCAACCGACACACCGACCACGATCTGCGCGCTGCGCCGGGTGGACCGGCGTTCCGCGTTGACCTTGCGCCGCATGTCCAGCTCCTCACGAACCGAGGCGGACAGCGCGCCGAGCAAGTCACGGAGCCCGGGGCCGCGCAGCCGGGCGTTGATGATCAGCGCGGCGATGATCAGGTCGGCGCCCGGGTCGTCCAGCTCATCCGCGAACCTGCGCAGCGCGTCCGGCATCGGCAGCCGGGTGTGCAGCCGGTCCACCAGCCGGGCCAGCGGGTCGCGCAGCGACGGGCCGGCCGCCCGCAGCGAGGCCGGAATGGCCTGCTCAAGACCCACCGCCCCGGCGATCGTGTCGCGTAGCGACTCGGTCCAGGTGGCCAGCGCTTCCAGCCGGGCCATGCTGCGCCGCTCGGCGACGGCGCCACCGAGCGTCCGCCAGGCCAGGATGAGCAGCGCCACCCCGATCGCGCCGACCACCCACCCGGTGGCCAGCAGCACCAGCAGCGCGGCCAGCACGGCCAGTGCGCCGCGCGGGCCGGCCAGCCCACGCAGCTGGCGGTCGAGCTTCCCGGCCCGGCTGCCGCCCGGCCGGGCCGGCCCGCCGCGCAGCGCGGCCAGCAGCAGGAACAGGCCGCCGCCGGCCACCGCGCCGAGCATGACGGCGAGCAGCGGTGCCGCCGCGAACAGGCTGTTCACCAGCCACCCCCGGCTGGCTCGTAGCCGTGCTCGGTCAGTTCGGCCAGGCAGGACACCGGGGCGTGCGGCACCGCGCGGCCATCCGGGCCCGGGCTGAACGCCTCGTTGGACAGCACCCGGCCGTCCACGCCGGTGACCTCACGGATGCTGCTCACGAACCGGCGCAGCCGGCCGCCCCCGGCGTACTCGTTGCGCTTCTCGATGAACACCACGAAGTCGATGGCGCCCGCGATCAGCATGTGCGTCGCTTCCACCGGGAGCCGCTCGGCGGACTGGATGGCGTAGGTGGCGATACGGTTGAACACCTCCGCCGACGAGTTCGCGTGGATGGTGGACAGCGAGCCGTCGTTGCCCTGCGACATCGCGTTGAGCATGGTGACGATCTCGTCGCCGAGCACCTCGCCGACGATGACCCGGCTCGGGTTCATCCGCAGCGACCGGCGGACCAGATCGGCCATGGTGATGGCGCCCTGGCCCTCGGAGTTGGGCAGCCGTTCCTCGCACGCGACCACGTTCGGGTGCAGGTCGGGAACGTGGTCGATGCCCAGTTCCAGGGCGCGCTCCACGGTGATCAGCCGCTCGCCCGGCGGGATCTGGTTGACGATCGCGCGGAGCAGGGTGGTCTTCCCGGCGTTGGTCGCGCCCGCGATCATGATGTTCTTCCGGGCGGCGGTGGCGGCGGCCAGGAACGTGGCCGCCTCGGGCAGCAGGGTGCCGTTGCCGACCAGGTCGGCCAGGAACACCTTGCCCATCCGGGCACGCCGGATGGACACCGCCGGGCGCTGCGTCACGTCCATCACCGCGGACAGCCGGGCCCCGTCCGGCAGCCGGAGGTCCAGCTGCGGGTTGGCTGTGTCGAACGGGCGGCTGGACAGCCCGGAGTAGGCGGCCAGCACCTGGATCAGCTCGACCAGTTCCTCGTCGGTATCGGCGACCGGATCGGCCAGCACCTCACGTCCGTCGGCGTAGCTCAGGAAGACCCGGTCACAGCCGTTGATGTCGATGTTCTCAAGGTGCGGGTCGTCCAGCAGCGGCTGCAGCCGCCCGACGCCGAACAGGGCCGCGTGCACGGCCGCCGCGAGTTCCTCTTCGTCCTGCGCGTTCGGCGGCGCCCGGCCGGCGGTTATCTCGTTGCGCGCGTGATCCTCCAGCACCTGGGTGATGAGCGCGCGGGCGAATTGCCGCTCGTCCTCGCCGGACATCGGGGCCAGAGCCGCCGCCGCGTCCTGCCGCCGCTGCCCGGCCAGCCGGTCGCCGACCTCGCTGCGCAGTCGCTTGACCAGGGTGTGGTCCACGCCGTCACCACCCCCGCGGCCGGGCCCGGCGGCTCGGCGCGGCCGCCCCGGGATCCACCTCAGGTCCGGCGGGGCCACCCGCGTGGCGGCCCCGCCCCACGCTCCGGCCCGTGCCGCGCCCGGCGCCGGAGCGGAACGCGCCCCGGCGCCGGCCCGGCTGCGCTGAACTGGGAGGTAGTGGGCCCGATCGCTCCGCCGTCGCCCAGCCGCCCGCCGCCTGGGCCGCGCCGAGCCGGGCCGCGGCGGCCTGGGCCGCGCTCAGTTCGGCCACGGTCAGCTGATCCGCGGCCACCCGGGCCGCAGCCACCCGACCAGCAGCCAGGTCAGGGCCTGGGCCAGCCGCGCCCGGCCAGATCAGTTCGGGGCCCGGGCCCGCTGGACCGGGCCAGGCCGGGTCCGGCCACGGCGGCCGGGGCCGGTCCGCCTCCGGGTGGTGCGCCCGCTGCTCCAGGTCCCGGGCCCGCGGCCCGGCGGCGGCCGCGGTCCCGCTGGCGGCCCAGTCCGTACTCCGTGGCCCGGCGGGCGCCGCGGTCCCGTTGGCGGCCCAGTCCGTACTCCGCTGCCCGGCGGGCGCCGCGGCCCCGCCGGCCCAGTCCGCAGCCCGCTGCCCGGCGGGCGCCGCGGCCCCGCCGGCCCAGTCCGCAGCCCGCTGCCCGGCGGGCGCCGCGGCCCCGCCGGCCCAGTCCGCAGCCAGCTGGCCGGCGGCGTCCCGGGCGGTACGGATGAACAGCGACCGGTCCAGCCGGCCGCCCCATTCGCCGCGCAGCCGCTGCGCGCTCTTCGGCTCGTAGGCGATCCCGGCGACCAGGCCGACTGGGCTGTTCGCGCCGCCGACCGCCTGCCGTACCTCGGCCAGCGCCCGGCGGTGGCCGCAGCGGTCGGCGACCACCAGCACGCCGACCCTGGTCTCGTGGCCGCCGCAGCGGCCGGCCGCCAGCGCCACCGTGGCCACCCGGTCCCGCAGCCGGAGCACCTCGCCCAGGCTCGGCCGGATGATCAGGACCACGATGGCGGCCCGGGCCAGCAGTTCGTAGTACGGGCCGTCCGGGCCGAGCCGGCCGCAGTCCGCGATGACGTCGGCCCCGGGCAGCCTGGCCAGCAGGTCGCCGACCGGGCCCCACAGCGGCTCGATGCCGCTGCCCTGCTCCGCGTTGCGCACCCCGGCCAGCACGTCGAGCCCGCCGCGCAGCCGCTGCGCGTGCTGCCAGACCTGGTCCGGTTCGAGCCCGTGCCGCGCGGCCACGGCCAGGCTGAGCAGCCCGCGCCGCGGGTCGAGGCGCCCGCCGTGCGCGCCGGGCAGCCGGTACACGATGTCCCCGCCAGCCGGGTCGCATTCGGCCAGCACGACGGGGCGGGGCCAGACCGCGGCCAGCGCGGTGGCCGTGGTGGTGACACCGGGTGCGCCTTTGTCTGCAGCCACCGCGATCAGCGCCATCTCAGCCGGTCCCGGCGCCGGGCGACGCCGAGCCGGTCCCGCTGCCGGGAGTGGGTGACGTGCCCGTCCTGCCGCGCACCGGGCCGAGTCCCGCGGTGCCGCCGCCGGGCAGCACCGCGATGCCGGCGATGCCGTTGGCCGCGTTGCAGGCCACCGCGCCCGCGTCGGCCGGGTTGACCGCGACCTCGACGTCGGCCTGGGCCTGGCTGCCGGACGTCGCCGCCGGGGTGCCGACGGACAGCACCAGCGCGTCCGCCGTGAGCAGCCCACCGGACCCGCCGGGGCAGGTCTCCTGCGCGTCGCTGACCTGGAAGATGGCGACGTGATCACCGTCCTGCAGGCCGCGGGGCAGTTGCCCATCCTTGAGCGCCAGGCCGAGCACGGCCTTCCCGGTCACCGAGACCCCGGTGGCCGCAACCATGCCCCGGGTCAGCAGCGTGCCGGCCGGGATGGCGCTGACCGTGAAGAACCGGCTGACCTGGCCGGCCTCGGCCCAGGGCACGTAGTCCAGGCCGCTGTCGGCGGCGATCTGTACCTGCTGCATCGAGCTCAGCGGGATCTGCTGGCCCGCGCCGATCGGCGCGGAGATCTCGATCGCGGTGACCCGCTTACCGCTCTGCAGCACCAGGAAGCCGGCCGCCAGGGCGCCGCCCAGGATGAGCAGCACGGCCAGCGCGGCCAGCGCGGGCCTGCGTTGCCGTGGCCGGCCCGGCAGCCGGCGCGCGCCGGGCGCGGTCGGCTCCGCCCAGCCCGGCGGCTGGTCCGCACTGCCCGCCAGGCCCCGCGGGAATGGGGGCGCGGAGGTGGGCGGGGCACCCCGGTCGTGTGGCATTCCTCGACGATCTCCTTGCGCTAAGCGTGCCTTCCGTGCTTCACCATAAAGCCACAGGACGCTATCCATAGGGCAGATAAGGAGGAAACTCACTTCGCCGTGAGCCAGCGCTATCCTCAATATTGATTAGCAACTAAGTACTAACGTCGTTAAACGATTTCGGGTTGCTTACCGTCCCGGTAACGAGGCTTGCCGGAAGAATCGTTATTGGTAGTGTTCGCGCCATGTTTCGGAAAGGGGCACCCCGGCCGCGGGCGGCGGGGCTCAGCGTGGCCCTGCTGGCCGCCGCCAGCGTGCTGGCGGCGGGCTGCGGGACCGCGCCCGGCACGGTCCGTCCGGCGCGCGCGACCGCACCCGGCGTGGCGGCCGGTGGTCCCCCCGGGGCGTCCGGGACGGCCCGGGGATCCGGCCCGGGCCTGCTTAGCTGGCCGCCGTTCGGCCCGGATGCGCACATTGTGCTGCCCCGCGGGCTGCCCCGCGGCCGCCGCGTCGCCCGGGCGGTCATCGTGGCCGAGGATTTCCTGCTCGCGTTCCTGTACGCGGAATACCGCGGGAATCAGGACGACCGGTGGAGTGGGTTTGCCTGGGGGCCGGTGCGCGGCGCGCTCGAATCGAATCTGGCCGAGCCGGACGTGACCACGGAATCGTTCACCGGAATGATCGTCTTCTCGCATCTGAGCGCGTTCCCCGATCCCACCGAGCCGGGCGCGATCGACGTGTCGGAATGCTTCGACAACGCAGGGTCGGCTAACACCAGCCTGGCCACTGGGAAGGTCATCCCGGACCGCGCTCCGGCTAACCAGCATTACTACCTGAACACCGACGTGCTGGCCTTCCGGAATAGGCAGTGGCGGGTAATCTCCGTCGATCCGGTCATTTACTATCCGCAGGCCCGCGAGTGCAAGCCATGACCCGGCGGGCGGCGGCCGCGGGCCTGCTGCTGGCCGGGTTGCTGGCCCCGCTGGCTCTGGGCGGCCCAGCCACGGCGGGATCCGGCGTCGGCTGCACCGGGAGCACCTGCTCGGTGCTGCTGAGCAGCATCATCGCGCTGAAAGGCGACTTCGGCGCGGCCGGCACCGCCCAGGTCCCGCTGCCGGTGCCACCGCCACCATGCCTATGGCAGTCCATCGGAGACACCGCCACCGGCAGCCGCTACATCATCGCCAACTTCGGCTTGGCCGCCCCGGGCACCCCGTTCGGCGTGGTTAAGTCGGTGCAGCAGGCCCGCGGGTTCCGCAAAGACCACCCGGTGCCGGCCGGCTTCTGGTGGCAGCTACCGGTCAACCCGGCCGCGTCCGCCGCGGCGCAGCGGGTGTGCAGGACCTTCCCGCTGTTCGCCTGGGAGGCACCGGGCATAACGCCCCCGGAGCCGCCGGTGCCGCTGGCCACGCTGGCCGCGTACGCGTACAACCACATGCGGATCCCGGCACCTCAGCTCACCATCAACCCGGCCGTCAAGGGCTACGTGAACCTGGCCAGTTTCGTGTGGGCGCGGACCCGGCCGGTCAGCGCGGTGACCGGCCGGCCGGACGCCTATGAGGTGACCGCGACGCTGGGCAACCAGACGGCCAGCGTGTGGGCCCGGCTGGCCATGCACGGGGCATTCAGCGTGAGTGTGCGCAGCGGCCAGGGTGCCCCGTATTCGGCGGGCTGCGGCCCGGGCGGCTCGCGCTTCCGCACCGGCCACGCCCCGGCGAGTTCCGGCGCGGGCACCCCGCCGGACTGCGGTGTGCTCTGGCAGGCGCCGTCCCAGGCCGCGGTGCTGGGCGCGACCATGCGCTGGTCGGTCACCTGGGGACCGGGCGTGCTCAACGGCCCCGGTCCGCACCGGATGCCGGCCATCCTGACCACTGGGCAGACCCCGCCGTTCCCGGTGGTCGAGATCCAGAGCATCAACGGCGGCGGCTGAGGTGACGGCGGGCGGCGCACCCCCGGGCGGGCCCCAGGTGGCCGGGGGGTGGGCGATTGCGGCTGAGGTGGCACCGGCAAGCACCCCTCCCGGCCCACCCCGGACGGCCGCGACCGGCGCGATCGCGGCCGGCGCGGCACCGGCGAACACCCTTCCCGGCCGACCCGGGGCGGCCGCGACGGCCGCGGCGGTGGCCAGCGCGGCACTGGCGTTCGGCATGATGGCCTTTCGGTTTGGGCTGAGCCCGGCGCTGCCCGCCTACGGTTACCTGGCCGTGGCCGGGGCCGTGCTGGCCGTGATCGACGCGCGGCAGCGACGGCTGCCGGACCGGCTCACGCTGCCCTCTTACCCGGTCGCGCTGGCCCTGCTCGGCCTGGCCGCGCTGCTGCAGCCGGGCGGTGGCGCGCACTTCCTCGGCGCGCTGGCCGGGCTGGGCATCGCGCTGGCGCTGTTCCTGGCTCAGGCGGTGATCTATCCGGCGGGCCTCGGCTGGGGGGACGTCAAGCTGGCCGGGATTCTCGGCCTCTACCTGGGCTGGCTCGGCCTGGAAGTGCTGGCCGCCGGGCTGTTCCTGGGTTACCTGCTGGCCGCCGTGGCCGGGCTCGGGCTGATCGCGGCCGGCCGGGCCAGCCGGAAGACTCAGCTCCCGTTCGGCCCGTTCCTGCTGGCCGGCACGCTGGCCGCGATCGTGCTCAGCGGCCTGGCGCGCTGAGTCAACTGGTCAGAGGCTGAGGCCGACCAGCATGGGCTCGCAGGCCAGGTTGACGCCGAGCTCGTCCCGTACCTGGTCGCGGATCGCCCGGGCCAGGCCGGCGATATCGGCCGCGGTGGCGCCGCCCGGGTTGACCAGGGCCAGCGTGTGCTTGGCGGAGATGCGCGCGCCGCCCGGCCCCGGGTAGCCCGGGCCGAAGCCGGCCTGGCCGATCAGCCACGCGGCGGGCACCTTGACCTGGCCCGGGCCGGCCGGGAACCGCGGGATCTGGATGTCCTCGCCGACCAGCTTCTGCAGCGCGGCGAACTGCGCGTCGTCCAGCACCGGGTTGGTGAAGAATGAGCCCACGCTGCGGCTGTCCGGGTCGGCCGGGTCGACCACCATGCCCTTGCCCCGGCGCAGCGTGAGCACGGCCTCGCGGACGGCCGTCAGCGGGGCCTGGCCACCCTCGGGCACCCCCAGGGACCGGGCCAGCTCGGCGTACCGGATCGGCCCGGACAGCTCGCTGGGCCGCAGCTCGAACATCACGCTGAGGACGACCCGCCGGCCACTGCCGTCCCGCTTGAACATGCTGGTCCGGTAGCCGAACCCGCAGTCCGCGCCGGCCAGTTCGGTCACCTGGCCGGTGACCCGGTCATACACCCGGACCGCGGTGATGACCTCGGCGACCTCCTGGCCGTAGGCGCCGACGTTCTGGATCGGGGTGGCCCCGGTCAGGCCGGGGATGCCGGACAGACACTCCAGGCCGGCCAGGCCGGCCGCGACACAGGACGCGACCACGCCGTCCCAGTCCTCCCCGGCCGCGACGGTCAGCCGCACCGCGCCCGCTTCCGGCTGGGCGGCGTGCTGGATGCCCCGGGTGGCCACCTGGACGACGGTGCCGGGGAAGCCCGCGTCGGCGATCACCAGGTTGCTGCCGCCGCCCAGGATGAGCAGCGGCTCCGCGCGCTGGTCCGCGTCCCGGACCGCGGCGGCCAGTTCCGCCTCGGTGCCGGCCCGCACGAACCGGCGGGCCGGCCCACCCACTCCGATCGTGGTGAGGCCAGCCAGCAGCACCGATACTCCCGGCACCACGGGCATTCAGGGCAGCCGGACGACGGCCCGGGCCCGGGTGAGCACCTTGGCCCCAGCGAACCGCGCGGTCAGCGCCACGGCGACCCGGTGGCCGTCCAGCTTCTCCTCGACGGTGCCGGTCACCTCGATGGATGCGCCGGTGTCGTCATCGGGCACCACGACCGGGGCGGAGAACCGGACACCGAACTCGGTCATCGACCCCGGGTCGCCGGTCCAGTCGGTGATGTACCGGGCGGCCTGGGCCATGGTGAACATGCCGTGCGCGATGACATCGGGCAGGCCCACCGACGTGGCGATGCGCTCGTTCCAGTGGATGACGTTGAAATCGCCGGACGCGCCGCAGTACTTGACCAGGCTGAGCCGGGTCACCGGGAAGCTGACCGCGGGCAGTTCGCTGCCCACTTCGACGTCGGCGTACTTGACCTGGGCCGTCATCCCGCGGCCCCGCGTTCCACGATGATGGAGAAGGCCGTGCACACGTGCTCCCCGGCCACCGTGCGCAGTTCGGTGCGGGTGTTCATCAGCACGTTGCTGCCGACTTCCCGGATGCTCTCGATGGTGGACTGCGCGGTGACCACGTCACCGGCGCGCAGCGGCCGGGTGTACTCGAAGCGCTGCTCGCCATGCACCACCATGGCGTAGTTGATGCCGAGATCCGGGTCGGCGACCGCCGAGCCGGACGAGGCCATGGTGACCACGATCGGGAAGGTGGGCGGCGCGATCACGTCCGGATACCCGGCGGCCACGGCCGCGTCCCGGTCGCGGAAGACCGGGCTCGGGTCGCCAATGGCGTCCGCGAACTCGGCGATCTTTACCCGGCTGACCTCATAGGGCTTCGTGGCCGGGAAGGTCCGGCCGGCGAAATCCTGGTTGGCGGGCATGCCCGCGGGTTAGCGGGTCTCGCGGTGCGGCCGGTGGCACCGGCAGTTGGGGCAGTACTTCTTCAGCTCCATACGGTCCGGGTCGTTGCGCCGGTTCTTCTTGGTGATGTAGTTACGGTGCTTGCACTCCTGGCAGGCCAGGGTGATCTTGGGCCTGACGTCGGTGGCAGCCACGATGGAGTGCCTTTCTCTGGTGGGCGGTACGGGCGAGTTTACCTGGGGTAGCGGAGGCCGGACTTGAACCGGCGACACAGCGATTATGAGCCGCTTGCTCTGCCTGACTGAGCTACTCCGCCGCTGGGCTTGAAGCCCACATAGCTTACAGTGCCCCGCGGCCAGTCCGGGAATCGATAACACAGCTCGCGTTGGGCTCATTCCGCCGTGGCGTCAGCCCGGCTGGTCCAGGGCAGCCACGTCCAGGACCACCTTGAGCTGGCCCGGCCCGGCGCACGCGGCCAGCGCCTGCCCGGCCTGCTCGACCGGGAACCGGGCGGTGACCAGCGGGGCCAGGTCCACCCGGCGCTCCGCGTACAGCCGGATGGCGAGATCGCAGTCCCGGGGCCGGGCGGCCCTGGTGTTCCGGATGGTGAGTTCCTTCAGGTACCAGTCGTAGGTCGGCAGGCCGTCCGCGGTGGGCACCGTGGTCCCGTAGACCAGCACGGTCCCGCCCGGCGCGGCCAGCCGCATGGCCTGGGCCAGCGTCTGCTGGCTGCCCGCGGCCTCGATGACCAGGTCCGCGCCACGCCCGCCGGTCTGCGCGGCGACCGCTTGCGGCGCGTCCGCGGGCCCGGCCGCTTTGCTGGCGCCGAACCGCCGGGCCAGCGCGCGCTTGGCCGCCGACCTGGTCACCCCCACGATCACCGGCACGCCACGGTCGCGGAGCAGCTGGACATGCAGCAGCCCGGCGACCCCGAGACCGACCACCACGGCGCTGTCCCCGGGGTGCACGGTGACCAGCGACTGCGCGTGCACGCAGGTGGACAGCACCTGGAGCAGCGCCGCCCCGTCGCCGGGCAGGCCGGGCGGCAGCGGGTGCAGGCAGGCCTCGTCCACCGCCACCAGGTCGGCGAACACCCCGTCGGCGTCCCGGCCGAGCAGCCCGCCGTCTGGGCACAGCTGGGGCAGGTCGCGACGGCACAGCTCGCAGTGCCCGCAGAACACAGCCGGGTTGACCAGCACCGGGGTGCCGGCCGGGACCAGGCCGCGGGCCCCGGCCCGGTCCACCCAGCCGGTCATCTCGTGGCCGAGCACCCGGGGCCGGGCGACCGGGATCTCCCCGGCGGCGATCTTCAGGTCGGTTCCGCACAGGCCGGCCTGCGCCACCCGCACCAGCGCGCGTTCCCCCGGCTCCGGCGGCGCCATTTTCTGAACGCCCACTCCGGCCCGGTCGAGCACGACTGCGCGCATGGTGTGGAGTGTCCCGGTGCCCTGCCGGGCACGTCAAGGACGGCTTCCGGCACCTGACGGGCTGGCCGGGATGTGCTGCAATGTCCGCGGGGCGGACGCCGGGCAGGGAGGTTGCCGTGACGCAGCCAGCAGGTGTCACCGGGCCGGTCGGGTTCGTCGGCCTGGGCGTGATGGGCTCGGCCATGAGCTCACATTTGCTCGAAGCAGGCCACCAGGTCATCGGGTACGACGTGGCCGCGGCGGCGCGGGACGCGCACGCCGCGCGGGGCGGCATCGTGGCCGGTTCGCCGGCCGAGGTGGCCGCGTCCGCTGGGCTGGTGGTGACGTCACTGCCCAGCGCGGCCGCGCTGGCCGGGGTGGTGGGTGGTCCGCACGGCCTCATCGCCGGGGCCACGGGCGGTGCGGGAGCCGCTGGGGCGGCTGGCGTGGGCCGGCTGATCGTGCTGGAGACCAGCACCCTGACGCTGGCCGACAAGACGGCCGGGCGGCAGGCGCTGGCCGGCTGCGGCGGCACCATGCTGGACTGCCCGCTGAGCGGGACCGGCGCGCAGGCCCAGCGCAAGGACCTGGTCGGCTACCTGAGCGGGGACGCGGCGGCCAAGGCCCGGGCCCGCCCGGTGCTGGCCGCGATGACCCGGCAGGTCTACGACGTGGGCGCGTTCGGCAACGGGATGAAACTCAAGATCGTTGCGAACCTGCTGGTCACGGTGCACAACCTGGCCGCCGCGGAGGCACTGGTGCTGGCCGAGCAGGCGGGCCTGGACCTGGCCATGGTGCTCACCGCGATCGGCGACGGGGCGGGCACGTCGCGCATGTTCGAGGTGCGCGGGCCAGCCATGGTGGCCCGGGACTATGCCCGGCCTGGCATCCGGGCCCGGGTCTACGACAAGGACATCGCGATCATCGCGGCGTTCGCCGCCGAGCTGCGCAGCCCGACCCCGCTGTTCAGCCTGGCCACCGCGTTCTACCAGGCCGCGCTGGCTCAGGGTCACGGCGACGACGACACGTCCAGCGTGCACGCCGTCCTCCGCCAGCTCGCCCGCGGCGGCCAGCCTGGGGTTGGCGGCCAGCCTGGCATTGGCGGCCAGCCTGGGGTTGGCGGCCAGCCTGGCATTGGCGGCCAGCCTGGCGCCGGGGACCAGCCCGGTGCGGCCAGGCTGACCTGGGTGCGCCGGACAATGAAGCCATGACAAGCGGGCCAATCCGGTGCGGGCACTGCGCCAGGCCAACCGGGTGCCGGCCGCGGCGGCTGGGACACCCCGCTGCGGCACGTGCCATCAGCCGCTGCCGTGGATCGCCGACGCCGACGACACGACCTTCGTGGATATCGCGGAGGCGGCCAAGATTCCCGTCATCGTCAACTTGTGGGCACCCTGGTGCGGGCCGTGCCGTATGGTCAGCCGCGCGCTCGAACAGCTGGCCCGTGACCTGGCCGGCCAGGTCAAGCTGGTCAAGGTCAACGTGGACGACTCGCCGCGCAACGGCAGCCGGATTCGCCTGCCGTTACTCGGCGCCGCCTGTGCTCTGATCCTGGCCGCGGCCACGGCAGTCCTGCCCGGCCCCGCGCAGGCGGCCACGGCCATCTGCTCGAACCAGACGGGTACGAACGGCGGTTACTACTACCAGATGTACACTGCGGGCAGTGGGTCAGCCTGCATCACGCTGAACTCGGGCAACAGCTACTCCGCCTCGTGGAGCAATGTCGGCGACTTCGTTGCTGGCGTCGGCTGGAACCCGGGCAGCAATCACACGGTGAGCTTCTCCAGCAGCCTGAGCGCGTCCGGCACGTCGCTGGTGTCGCTCTACGGATGGTCGACCAGCCCACTCGTCGAGTACTACGTCGTCGAGAACTACACCGGCTCGCCGCCCACGGCTGGCACCTACATGGGCCAGGTCACCAGCGACGGCGGGACGTACAACATCTACGAGCATCAGCAGGTCAACCAGCCCTCCATCCAGGGCACGGCGACCTTCGAGCAGTACATCGCGATCCGGACGTCGCCGGTGTCCAGTGGGACCATCACCACGGGCAACTTCTTCAGCGCGTGGGCCAGCCATGGGATGAACCTGGGCACGCTCAACTACCAGATCCTGGCGACCGAGGCCTACGGCAATGGCAGCGGCAGCTCCAGCGTCACGGTGAACTCTGGCAGCTCCGGCGGCGGCTCCGGTGGCGGCTCTAGCGGCTGCACGGCGACGCTGTCGGCCGGTTCGCAGGGCAGCAACTGGTACAACCTCAACGTCTCGGTCACCGGGTCCAGCAACTGGACCGTGACGATGGACCTGGTGGCGCCGGCGGTGGTCTACTCCACCTGGAACGTCAGCGCCACCTATCCCAGCCAGTACGTGCTGGTCGCCAAACCCAACGGCAACGGCAACAACTGGGGCGTGACGATCTCGCCCAACGGCCAATGGACCCGGCCCACAGTTTCCTGTAGCACCGGGTAACCCGCCGGGTCAGGGCTGGGCGGCGCGGACGCCGGCCACGATGGTGCAGGCCACGACGTCCGCCGCCACCGCCGCCACGGCGTCCGCGCTGCGCCAGATGACGATGTCTAAGCTCGGCCGCATGGCCAGGTACTTCGACGTCCATCCAGCCGACCCGCACCGGCGTTCGATCATCCAGATCGCCGACATCGTCCGCGCCGGCGGCGTGATCGCCTACCCGACGGACTCCCGCTACGCGCTCGGTTGCCAGTTCGGCAACAAGGATGGCACGGCCAGGCTCAGGTCGATCCGCCAGCTCGATGACCGGCACCACCTCACCCTGGTGTGCCTCGACTTTTCCCAGCTGGGACAGTTCGTATACCTGCCCAACCCGGTGTTCCGGGCGATCAAGGCAGCCACCCCGGGCAGCTATACCTTCATCGTGCCGGCGACCAAGGAAGTACCGTGCAGGTTGCAGCACCCGGGCAAGAAGACCGTCGGCGTGCGGATCCCCCGGCACGCGGCGGCCCACGCGCTGCTCGCCGAGCTCGGTGAGCCGCTGGTCTCAACCACGCTGCTGCTGCCAGGCCAGGACGAGCCCATGACCGAGGGCTGGCAGATCGACGATCAGCTCGGCGATGCCGTGGAGGCGGTCATCGACTCCGGCGAGTGCGGCACCGAGCCGACCACCGTCATCGACTTCTCCAGTGGCAAACCCGAGATCTTGCGCCGCGGCGCAGGCGACACTTCCGCATTCGAGTGACCACTGAGCTTTCTCAGCGACACGGCCGGTGACCGGATCGCCTCGCCGGTAAGGCTTTCAGCGGCTCAGGTGCCGGTAACGGTGCAGGGACAGCGTGCAGAAGACGGCGATGAGCAGCAGCGGCCAGGCAACCGCCATGAGGACGGCGTGGTCAGTGATCCAGGAGGGGTGGCCCCCGGTGGGGTCTCCGAAGAGTTGGCGGGCGGCGGTGACGGTGGAGGATAGCGGGTTCCACAGTGCGATGGCGCCCAGCCAGGTGGGCATAGTGGCGACGGCGACGAATGGGTTCCCGAGAAAGCCGATGGGGAATTCAAGGGTTCGTGCTGCGGTGACTGCTTCGGGGTTGGGGTAGAAGCGCAGCCCGAGATAGACGCCGATCCACACGAACGCGAACCGCAGCAGCAGGAGCAGGCCGAGCGCGGCCATGGCGGGCGGCGCCGCGGTGCGGGTGCCAGCCTACGAGGAATCCGCATCCGGTGAGCACGGCCAGCGCGGCTGCCGATTTGAGCATGTCCGCGGCGGCCCGCCCGGCGATGACGGCCGGGGCTGCCATGGGCATGGAGCGGAACCGGTCGGTGACCCCGCGGGCGGCGTCGGCACTGACCGCGGCCAGGGTGGCACCGATCCCGAACACCATCGTCATGGCGAACATGCCGGGCATGAGGAAGTCGCGGTAGTCGCCGCCGGTCTTCGTTGGCCAAGCCTGAGCCCGGCGATCAGCTTTTAGCTGTCACCACGAATCCGGTAAAGGCGAGCAAGAACAGGACGAAGAACCCGCCGTAATAAGTAAGGAAAGCGGCGCCTAGCATGGCCGGAATGATTACTTTATCGCGATACCGCTGCTCTACACGGCCAGGCAGCAGAGTCAGCTAGGTAAGGCGGCTTCGCAAGAGAATTAAATCTGCCCCGGCGCGGACCAGCGATCGGTATTACTCCGGACAGCGTCAAGGAAGGTCCGCAGCTCCTGCAGCAGCGCTTCGCCCGGTGCTTCTATTGAGCTTTTCTGCGGCGGTTCGGCTGGCGTCGGCTGTGCGGCGCAGGAAGCCAGTCAGGAGCTCGAGATCCTTGTCTTCGTAGTCGGCGCAGATGCGGTCCATCGCAGTGTTCATCCCAGAGTCCACGAGGTAGAGGCGGAGCACTTCCGCACCCCGGCCGCGGGCCACCTGGACCACGACGCCCCGGCGGTCAGCAGGGTCGCGGCTGCGGTCGATCCAGCCGCCGCGTTCGAGCCGGTCCAGGATGCCGGTCATGGTCGCAGGGTGCAGCCCGGCGCGCCGCACCAGGGCGCTCGGGCTGAGCGGGCCGTACCGGGTGATGAGATCCAGGCACTGCAGGTCGGTGTCCTTGAGATCGAGGCGCGCGCCAACGCTGTGGTTGAGCAGGGACAGCTGGGCGCCCAGGTCGCGCAGTGACTCCTTGATCGCGCGGTTCAGCCGCCGGTGGTGCCGCGCTGATCCCGCCCCCTCCTCCGATGATATCGATTCCATATGATATCGTCTCCGTATCTTACGAACTACAGAGCTAACCTACACCGACAGGAGCGACAGATGAAGCTCACGATCGTCGCAGCAACCGGCGGGGTCGGGCGGCAACTCCTCGAGCAGGCCGTCGCCGCCGGACACGACGTCACAGCCGTCGTACGGAACCCGGGCAACCTGACCCGGCAGGTACGCACGGTCACCGCCGACCTCGCGACGGCGGGCCCGGCTGCACTCGAGCCCGCGGTGGCCGGGGCCGACGCGGTGCTATCCGGCTTCGGTCCGCACTCGAACGCCGACGCCGGCAGCACGGCACCGGGCACCCGGTCCATCGTGGCCGCGATGCAGGCAACCGGCGTCCGGCGCATCGTCGTCGTCAGCGCCGCGCCAGTCAGTACGGTGGCCACGCCCGGCCACCCCGACCCGCCCAGGCACGACCCGGGCGACGGGTTCTTCATGCGGTACCTGTTCAGCCGGATCGCCGCAGCGAAATTCGGCAAGGTATATGACGATCTCGCGCTGATGGAGGACGTCCTGCGTGACAGCGGCCTGGACTGGACCGTCGTCCGGCCGCCGCAGCTGACCGACAAGCCGCTGACCGGCACGTACCGGACCGCGGTCGGGCAAAACCTCCGCGGCGGCCTGTCCGTCCCCCGCGCCGACGTCGCCCACTTCATGCTCGCCGTGCTCGGCCAGCCGGAGACGATCGGGCAAGCCATCGGGATCGCCAGCTAGCACCCACCGGAATCACCTCGCCGACCATAGTGAACGCGCGAGCCCCAGATGACCGCCCGATCGTTCGCAGCCCAGAACGCTGGGCACAATCACTGAGGTGAGCGTGCACCTGAACCACACCATCGTCTCCTGCCGTGACCAGCAGCGGTCGGCGGCGTTCCTGACCGGGATCCTCGGGTTGCCGCCAGCAACCCGGTTCGCACATTTCCTCGTGGTCGAGGCCGACAACGGCGTCTCGCTGGACTTCGCCGAAACCGCCGGAACGATAACCCCCCAGCATTACGCCTTCCTCGTCGGCGAGGAAGAATTCGACGCGGCCTTTGGCCGCATCCGTGGCCAGGACGTGCCGTACTGGGCAGATCCTGGCCAGACCCAGTCCGGGGTGATCAACCGCCGGGACGGCGGCCGCGGCCTGTACTTCGAAGACCCTGACGGTCACCTGCTGGAGATCATCACCCGCCCTTACGGCAGCGGCAGCTAATCGAGACCGACAAACATCCGGGATGGAGCCGCGTCCCCGGCGCCTGGGCACATCTCCGTTACCTAGTGCCCGTCAAGGTGGGGGTGCAGCGAGCGGAGGCGATCGGGGAGGGCGCGATCGTCGAGGTCGCTCTGCGCCTCAACGCCGGCCGGCGATCTCGACGCCGCCGCCGCAGCAGCCTGGCTGACCGCACAGCTGAAACCGGCGCCCCGTAGCCGGGATGCCGGATCATGACAGATGTCATCCCTGGCTCATGACATCAGGCGGTCGCGCCTGGGGGGTGCTGGCAGGAGATTGGTGTCAGGCAGATGGACCGCACTGCTTTGGCGCTACTGCGCCAGGCGGAAGACAGGCAGGTAGTGATGAACGCGGCGCAAGACCGGTACCGGCTCCCGCAGATGAAGGCCTCCGACGCCGACCGCGAGGCGGTGGTAGCGGCGCTGAGTGAGCATTTCCAGACGGGCCGGCTGACCCGTGAGGAACTCGATGAACGCACCGGGCGTGCACTGACGGCCCGCACGCTGGATGAGCTCGATGAGCTGACGGCCGACGTTCCGGCCATCCGCCCGGCTGCGCCGGCGCCGGTGGCCCGGCCGCGGGGACTGGGGTACCCGTTGCTGGCGCCGGTTGCTGCCGCGCTGGCCGCGCTGGCCATGGCCGCCTTGGTGCTCGGCGTGGGCGATGGCCGCCACGGGTGGGATTGGTGGTGGGTCATCCCGGCCGCTCTACTCTTCGCGCGGAGGCTAGCCGGGCGGGGCGGGCTCCACCGGGACTCCGAACAGAACTGACCGCGGAGCGAAACAGGACACGGTCACCGGAACTGCGCGTCGTTGTGCGATGAGTTTGGCCGCGCACAGTCGTCCAGGTGATCGTGAGTGCCCGCAAGGGGCGCCGAGCCGGCCGCAGAAGGAGTAGACGATGAATTCGATGGCTCGCCGGATGTTCGAGCTCGTCGAGCCGATTGGTGTCATCCCTTACTCAGCCGACGAACCCAACGAGGCGATGTTCGCCCTGGGGTTCACCAACTACTGGGACACCCATTTCGCCGGACGGGCGGCGCCCTTGGGGCTCGCCCCGGCGGAGGTGGTGGACGCGCTGTTCTACAACTTCGCTCCCGGCGAGGTGGCTCGCCACATTCCGAAGGTGTGGCGTACCACCACGCCCGAAGCGGCGATCGCCGCTCGTCAGAGGGGCTGCGTGAAGGCGCTGCGGCGGATCCTCGGCGATCGCGTTGACACCCCCGCCTTCGCCCGGGCCGCCGAACGGTTGATGAAGGCGGCGACCAGCGCTGCGCGCGATCCCGGTCCCCGGCGACGTGGTGGCCCGCTTCTTTCATGCAGGCTCCTTGCTGCGCGAGCACCGTGGCGACGGGCACATCGCGGCCCTGATGATCGAGGGTGTCGGCGGCCTTGAGGCCCACGTCCTCCTCGCCCTCGACATGGGCATACCGGCGGAGAAGTTCGGACGCATCCACCACCTGCCGGCAGCGCAGCTCGCCGCCGTGATCGACGGGATGCGTGATCGCGGCCTGATCGGAGATGACGGTTGGCTGAGCAAACCGGGCCGCGGCGTCAAACAGCGGGTCGAGGCGCTCACCGACGACCTCGCGGCCAGGCCCTACGAGAGCCTCGAGCCGGACGAGCTCGATGAGCTCATGGCCACCCTCGAGCCGCTCGCCACGCTGCTACTCGCTGCCCATGACTAGGGCGAAGGCCCTGGTGGTTCAGTTCGGCTGAACCGCGCCCGGCCAGATCGTGGTTCGCTTGGCTGGGCATGCCAATAGCGAATAAGCGAACGTGACGCGGGCCCGAGGCTGGGTTATCCCCCGGGGAAATATAGGGGAGATCCCTGATGACTTGCGATGTATCGCGTCGATAGCGTCGATCGCATGTCGCTTGCCGCAAGGAGAGACAAACCGAAGAGGCCCGCGGCGGCGGTGGCCCCGCCGGGTGCCGCGTCACCGGCAGCCTGCCCTGGCACGCTCCGGTGACAGCCATGGTGTGGGCGCTGATCTCGGCCGTCCTCTACGGCACCGGTGCCGCGCTACAGCAGCGCCAAGCCGCCGCGGCGCCCAGCCACGCGGCGGGCCGGCCCCGGCTGCTTCTGCTGCTGCTGCGGCGCCCGTGGTGGCTCCTCGGCATCGGCGCTGAGCTCGGCGGATTCGCCACCCACGCGGTCGCGCTGCGCACCGGCCCGCTGACGATTGTGCAGCTGCTGGTCGCATCGTCCCTGCTGTTCAGCGTGGCCACGGTCCGGCTCTGGTCGGGCCGCCGGCTGGGCTGGACCGTCTGGGCGGCGGTCCTGGCCGTGATCGTCGGTATCGCTTCGTTCGTCGCGCTGGCCTCGCCCACCGGCGGGGACCCGGGCGTGTCCGGGCATGCCGGGCTGGCCGCCGCGTGCCTGGCCGCCTGCGCGGTGCCGCTCGCCGCCGCCGGCCTCGCCGCCGCCGGCAGGCGCCGCGCGGTCCTGCTGGCTACGGCCGCCGGGCTGGCCGACACCGGGATAGCCGTCGTTACTATGGCGTTCTCGCATGTCGTCAGCGGCGGCCTCACCGGCATGGCCGGCTCTTGGGCGACCTACGCCCTCATGCTGGGCGGTCCGTGCTCGCTGCTGCTGACGCAGACCGCGTACCAGGCGGCGCGACCGATGATCACCCTGCCCGTCATCGCCGTGGTCACCCCGGTGGCCAGCCTGGCCGTGGGCAACCTGCTGCTCGGTGAGTCGGCCCGGCTCGGCGTCCTGAACGGCGCAGCCGCGGCCCTGGCCGTGCTGGTCACGTCGGCAGGACTCGTGGTGCTCGCCCGGCGGACGACTGAGCACCCCAGCCCGGCGGGCGGCCAGGGATCTTCCGTTACCTTGCCTGCATTCCCGCCGTCCGGCTCACGGTCAGGAACCCGACCCGGCCCAACCGGCCGTGCGCCCGCAGGGCGCCAAGATCACCAGGTGCAGGTGACCGCGCTGCCGGCGGCATGAAAGTACGTTCGTAACGCGCGTCGAGCCGCCGTTATGGCGCAGGCCGGTGCTACCTGACATGGCGGGCACTGATATGCAGTTTTGGCTGTTCTGCGCGTTTGGCTGATCTGCGCGCCTAAGCTCTCCGGTCGTCGGCTGGCTCGAGGAGCCTGCCGTTCTTCGACAGGTCCGGGTCGGTGCATGCGGAGAGGTTGAAACAGCAAGGCCGTCTCTTCCCGCCCTGCATCTTCGAGATACTCACCTCGACCCGCCGTCTGCGCGTGTCAGGATTCTTCGTGGCATTGACCCAGCGCACCCATTCCCAGCGCGCCATCGGGGTGATCTCGTTCCACAGGTTCTGGATCTTCGGCGGGGCAGCTACCAGAGCGATCGCAAGATCCTGAGGCACGCTCGGCTCTGGCCAATCCTTAGTCACCTCGATGTCGAGCGCCGCAGTGTCACCCACGCCGACGCCAGCAGCGCGTTGCAGCGTGTCATCTACCCTCATCCAGTGGCCAAGATTTCCGTCTGGTTCGAGCACCGTCTGGAACCCGGCGCCATTGATCGATCCGTGCACCGCCACCTGGCCGCGCGAGGGCAGGTCCCTGCTCGCCGCCTCAGGCAACCGCAACACAGTCGATGTACCGATCACGGACAACGTGGCGTCGAAACGAATAGCCGCTCCCTCTTTGCGCTCAGTCACTGCGATCTCTCAATCTCTCCGTTCCGGACTGGCATACCGAGAGTGACACTGTCATCGAATGTGTCACGGTTGACACTCTAGAGACAGAACACGCACCACCGGCCAGCGTGGCCGAGAGCGGCAGGCGGGGTGGGCACAATGGCCTGGTGGATGGCGAAGCGACGGCAGCACTGGCCGGGCAGGTGGCCCTGGTTACCGGGGGCAGCGGGGGGATCGGGCGGGCGGTGGCGCACCGGCTGGCGGCAGCCGGGGCCCGGGTCGCCGTGAGCTATGGGCAGACCCGGTACGCGGCCGAGCGGACCGCGGCCGACATCGCCGCCGCAGGCGGCACAGCCATCGCGGTCGGCGCCGACTGAGCCGCCCGGACGCGCCTGGCGAGCTGGTCGCGGCGGTGGAGCATGAACTCGGCCCCGGCGCTGATCACGGAGACCGGGATGCTGCCTGGCCAGCCGGACGAGTTGCGCGGCAGCGTGCCGGTGGGCCGGCTGGGCGCCCGGACGAGGTGGCCGACCTGGCCCTGGCCATCCTGCGCAACGGCTACCTGACCAACCAGGTGATCTCGCTGGACGGCGGCATCCACCCCCGCTAGCGGTGCACCGGTGCGGCCGTCGGCCCGGGGCCGCCGGCCGGGCAGCCGTACATGATGACGGTTACCGCGCGGGCCTCGGTGTGGCCCGGGTTGGCGTACCGGTGCGGCAGCGAGGACGGGAACTCCATGCTGTCGCCGGGCGCCAGCCGGTACGTCTCGAAGCCGACCGAGATGTCCAGGCTGCCCATCAGCATCAGCACCATCTCGGTGCCGGGATGGGAGTACAGCGTCGGGTTGGACTCGGCGCCCGGCCCGTAGACCAGCTCGAAGAAGTCGAGGTGCGGCATGGTCTCCGGGGTGAGCCGCTCCCAGCGCACCCCGCCTTCGATGTCGATCGTGGCCCGGTTCCCCCCCCGCACCACATAGCGGGCCTCGGCCAGATGCTGGCCGGGACTGCCCAGCGGCTGCGGCTGACCCGCTGCGGCCGGGCTGACCAGCGCGGCGGCGGCGACCGCACCGACGGCGCCGGCCGGGCTGGCCACCTCGGGCTGGCTGGCCGCAGCGGGCTCACGGAAGAACGCGTCCACCGGCACGTCCAGCGCCTGGGCCAGGGCGAACAGGGTGGATACCGACGGGCGGGACTGGCCGCGCTCGATCTGGCTGATCAGGCTGGGGGTCACGCCGATTTCCCGGGCCAGTTCGGCGACCCGCAGGCCGCGCTCTCCCCGGTAGGCGGCCAGGCGGCGGCCGATGTCCCCGGCCAGGTCAGCCGCAGCCGAGTCGGTAGCAGCGCTGATGTCAGTCATGGTGATTTGAATGCTACTGCACGGGTTCCCAGGTTCCGATAGCACTGCTATCGTCCGCGAAAGGAGCACCTACCTGGAGTTAACCGTCACTTAACCAACGCTTTCACCCAAGCTCATCCGGCCACCCGCAACCATGGAGCAGCCGTGACATCAGACGTCACCTCAGCCCGCAACCAGGCGGGCGGGGCTGCGGGCATGGTGATCGAGCGGGACGTGCCGGTGCCGATGGACGACGGCATCGTGCTCCGGGCCGATGTGTTCCGGCCATCCGGCCCAGGCCGCCACCCGGTGCTGCTTAGCTACGGGCCGTACGCCAAGGGCCTGGCCTTCCAGGACGGGTACGCCGACCAGTGGCGGCTGATGGTCAGCCAGCATCCGGAGGTCGCCCGGGGCACCAGCACCGCGCAGCAGAATTGGGAAGTGGTCGACCCGGAGAAGTGGGTGCCGGACGGCTACGCGTGCGTGCGGGTGGACTCGCGGGGCGCGGGCCGCTCCCCCGGCACCCTCGACCCGTTCGCGCCGCGCGAGACCCGTGACCTCTACGAGTGCATCGAGTGGGCCGCCGGGCAGCCGTGGAGCACCGGCAAGGTCGGGCTGACCGGGATCTCCTACTACGCGATGAACCAGTGGCACGTGGCCGCGCTGCACCCACCGCACCTGGCCGCCATCTGCGTCTGGGAAGGCGCCGCCGACTTCTACCGGGACGCCACCCACCACGGCGGCATCCTGTGCACGTTCTGGCGGAACTGGTACGACAAGCAGGTCACCGTGGTCCAGCACGGGATGGGCGAGCGCGGGCCGCGCAGCCAGGTGACCGGTGAGCCGGTGGCCGGCCCGGAGACGCTGAGTGAGGCGGACCTGACCGCGGCGCGGGTGCCGTTCGGCGAGCAGATCAGCGACCGGCCACTGGACGGCGAGTTCTACCGGCAGCGGTCCGCGGACTATGCCGCGATCACCGTGCCGCTGCTGTCCGCGGCCAACTGGGGCGGCCAGGGCCTGCACAGCCGGGGCAACTTCGAGGGCTTCAGCCGGGCCGCCTCAGCGCACAAATGGCTGGAAGTGCACGGCCTGGAGCACTGGACGCACTTCTACACCGGCTACGGGACCGACATGCAGAAGCGGTTCTTCGCCTGCTTCCTGCACGGTGACGACCAGGGCTGGCGGGACCAGCCACCGGTCCAGCTGCAGGTCCGCACGCTGGACGGGTTCATCCAGCGCGGCGAGCAGGAGTGGCCGCTGGCCCGCACCCAGTGGCAGCGGCTCTACCTGCGCCCTAGGCAGCGCACGCTGGACGCCGCACCGCCGCCCGCCGACGAGCGGGTGAGCTACCCCGCGGCCGGGGACGGCATCACCTTCACCGCGCCGCCGCTGCCCGCGGACACCGAGATCACCGGCCCGGTCGCCGCCCGGCTGTACGTCTCATCCTCCGGTACCGACGCCGACCTGTTCCTGGTGCTGCGGGTGTTCGCGCCCAGCGGCGAGGAGGTCACCTTCCCCGGCGCGATCGACCCGCACACCCCGGTCGCCCAGGGCTGGCTACGCATGTCACACCGCAAGCTCGACCCAGGCCTGAGCACCCCGTACCGCCCGTACCACGCACACGACGAGATCCAGCCGCTGACCCCGGCCGCGGTCTACCAGGCCGACGTGGAGATCTGGCCGACCAGCCTGGTCATCCCGGCCGGCTACCAAGTGGCGCTGACCATCCGCGGCCGGGACTACGAGCGCCACCACCCCGGCGCGCCCCGGCTGGGCTCGTTCAAGAACGAGCTGACCGGCTGCGGCCCGTTCCTGCACAACGACCCGGCCGACCGGCCGGCCGAACTGGCCGACAGCACGCAGACGCTGTGGACCGGCCGCACCCGGGCGGCCTACCTGCTGCTCCCGGTCATCCCGCCAGGCTGAGACCTCGTGCGCCAGCCTGCACCGCCCAGCTGGGGGGTCCGTCGCCGCACCCGTGATGGAGCAGTAACCACCAGAAAGGACGGCCCGGCATGAAGGAAGCGTTCGGCGGCCTGAGCACCGACTGGAAAGAAGGCATCAACTGGGCCGCGGTCCGGCAGTGGCGGCTGAGCCGGGCCCGGGAGGCGATGTCCCGGCACGGCCTCGGCGCGCTGCTGCTCATGTACGACGAGAACATGCGCTACGTGTCGTCCACGTTCACGCCGGGCTGGAACCGGCTCAAGCCGGGTCTGCGCTACGTGGTGCTGTGCGAGGGGAAGGAGCCGATCGTCTACGAGCAGGGCGACATCGGCATCCACCTGAAGACGCACAACCCGTG
Source organism: uncultured Actinomycetes bacterium (assembly GCA_963834705.1). Taxonomy (GTDB): domain Bacteria; phylum Actinomycetota; class Actinomycetes; order Streptosporangiales; family Streptosporangiaceae; genus RYN-230. Next base: position 299,194 of record CAWICV010000002.1, on the reverse strand, counting down.
GATCCCGCCGCAGAACGTGCGGCACTCCTACAGCTGGATCAAGGGCGCGGCCGGGCCCGCCTCGCAGAGCCAGGTGGCCAAGTTCACTACGGCCCTGGTCAACGACCTGGAAGAGGCGAACGTACTGGACAAGCCGCTCGGCGTGGACTTCATCGACATCAACATGATCCAGGCGTTCCAGCACGCCGGGGTGACCTGGACCGACGGGATGACGCCGATGATGGAGGCCCGGTCGGTGAAGAGCCCGGACGAGCAGAAGGCGTCCCGCATCGTGGGCGCGATCTGCGACGCGCTGCACTACGAGTTCACCCAGTTCCTGCGGCCTGGGCTGACCGAGAACGAGGTCGCCGCGTTCGGCTTCGAGTACCTGTACAACATCCCCGGCATGGAGGACGTCGAGGACATCATCGTGTCGTCCGGGCCGAACGCGTGGCCCAACTGGCGCAACTTCTCTGACCGGATCATCCGGCCCGGGGAACTCGTCATCATCGATCTGGCCGCGCTGACCTGGAACGGGTTCAAGTCCTGCGTGTACCGGACGTACTGCGTGGGCGGCGCGCCCACCGACGAGATGAAGCAGTACTACGACACCGCGCACACCTGGCTGTGGGACGCGATCGACGTGGTCAAGCCCGGGGTGACCACGCGCGACATCGCCAGCAAGTGGCCGTCGGCCCAGGAGGCCTGGGGGTACGCGGAAGAGGACCAGGCCGCAGCCAACCTGTGGGGCCACGGTCTCGGCCTGGCCCAGTACGACCGGCCGGTCATCTCCCGGATATGGTCGCTGGACTACCCGGAGGAGATCAAGCCGGGCATGGTCTTCGCGCTGGAGACGCAGCACGGCAAGGTGCACGACTTCGGCGTGCGGCTGGAGGAGATGCTGCTGGTCACCGACGACGGGCACGAGTTGCTGTCGTCGTACAGGTCCGACGAGATCATCGAGGCCGGATGAGCGCGCGCCTGCACCGGCTGCTACCGCTGGGCGAGCTCACCGCTTCTGCCAGCCCTCCTCTACCGAACGCCAGCTGGACCCAGTCGGCGATGGCTGGCGGCGCGGGGGCCCTGGTGGCGGCGGCAGACCCCGTCACGGCACGGACGACGGTGACCGGTATCGCCGGGGCCAAGGCGGCCCGGCTGGCCGCGGCGCGGGCCGCGGGCTTCCCGGTGCTGCCGGGCTGGGTGCTGCCCGCCGCGGAGAGCCGCCCGGCGATCCAGGCCGGCGCGGCGGCGGTGCGCGGCGGCCGGCCGGCCGCGGCCCGGCGGGCCGCGCTGGGCTGCCCGCCCGACCCGCCGCTGGCCGGGGAACTGCGCGCCGCGGTGCACTCGCTGGGCGGCCGGGTGATCGTCCGCTCGTCCAGCCCGCTGGAACACGACCCGCGCTGGGCGGGCGCGTTCAGCTCGGTCGCGGAGGTCGGCCCGGATGACGCGGTGATCGCGGTCCGCAGCTGCTGGGCGGCCGCGTTCGCGGTGGACCCGCTGGCCCGGCTGGCCGCCTGCGGCCTGCCGCCGGACGCGCTCGAACTGGGCCTGCTCATCCAGCCCGAGCTGAACCCGGATGCGGGCGGCACGGCCCGGGTGATCCCGGCCGCGGCGGGTACGGGCGGCTCAGCCCGGGCAACGGTGGCCGCCAAGACCGCCCGCCCCGCCGGCCAGCCCAGCACCCGCTTCCCCGTCGACCAGTCCAGCGCCAGCCGGGCCGGCCTGGTCGACGGGATCGTGGCCGGGATGGCGGGGTATCCGGGCCCCGTCGACGTAATCGTGGACGGGGTGTCCGGGCATCCCGGCCCGCTGCTGGCCGGCTGGGCCGAGGGCGCGTCCGCCCGGATCCGGCTGGCCGGCCCAAGCGCGCCAGGCTGGCCAGAACCCAGCGCCGACGGCCCGCTGGCCGGACTGCTGGGCGCGGACCTGGTAACCGCGGTGGCCCGGCTGGCCGCCGGGGTGTACTGGGCGCTCGGCGACACCAGTATCGAATGGGCCGCCGGCAACGGGACGGTCTGGCTGCTCCAGACGGCTCAAACCGGACTGGCGCCGGTGCTCTCGCCAGAACCGGCCGGGGCGCCGGCCGGTCACGCCACGAGGACCGGCGGCCATGCCGCGGCGCCGGCCGGGCCGCCCGGTCTGGTCTACGCGGCCCGGGAGCTGATGCCGCTGCTGGCCGCGGCCGTGCAGGCGGCGGGCCGGCGGGTGGCCGCCCGGCCGGCCGCGGCGGGCCAGGCGGCCGGGCGGCTGGTCCCGTGCCGTCCGCACCAGCGCCCGGCAGCCGGCTGCCAGGACGCCATCCTGCTCATCGACCAGCCGGTACCGGCACTGGCCCCGCTGCTGTTCGCGGCGCGCGGCGTGATCGCGCGCGGCGGGGCGGCCGGCGCACACCTGGCCGAGGTGGCCCGCAGCCTGGCCGTGCCCATGGTGACCGGGTGCCGGGCCGAACTGGTCACCGGCCCGGCACCGGCCGGCGACGGCTGGCTCGCGGCGATCGACGGCAGCACCGGAGCGGTGGCGCTGCTCCCGGCCTGCCCGGAAGGAGTTCGGCATGAACAGGCTCACCCCGCGGCGGCGGCCCCAGGAGGGGGGTACGCCGTTAGCCATGCCGGCACGCAGGCGGTGTTAGTGATGCTGTCCAGCTCGCAGGCGGCCAGCGCGCCGCGCGGGCCGGTTTTGTTCGACCACGGCACCTGGTCGCCGGTGCAGAACGAGTACATCCGCAAGGTGGAGAGCGTGCACGGTACGCTGCGCAACGTGCCGATCCTCACCTTCGCCGCGGTGCCGTGGGGCACGCTGACCAGGGCCGGGTGGGAGCCGATCTTCGCCAAGACCTCGATCAGCCCGCGGGGCTACTGATGCTGATCGACATCCATAACCACGTGCTGCCCGCGGAGGCGCTCGACCACCTGCGCGGTGATCCGGGATACGGGGTGACGATCGAAGGCGACCAGTGGGCCGGCGGGCACCACGTCCCGTTCACCATCTCGCCGCCGTTCCACGACCCAGCAGCCAAGATCGCCGAGATGGACCGGAACGGCATCGGTTCGGCCGTGGTGTCCTGCCCGCCGTCCATGTTCTGCTACGACGTGAGCAGCGACCGCGGGGCCAGCTTCTGCGCGGTGGCCAACGACGGGATGGCCAAGCTGTGCGGGGCCTGCCCGGACCGGCTGCGCTGGCTGGCCAACCTGCCCATGCAGGACCCGCCCCGGGCGGTGCAGGCGTACCGGGGCGCGCTGCGGCAGGGCTGCGTGGGCGCGGCCATCGGCACCTCGATCGCCGGACGGCGGCTGGACGAGCCGATGTTCGCCGAGTTCTGGGCGGCCGCCGACGAACTCGGCCAGCCGGTGCTGGTGCACCCGGCGTTCAACCAGCCACATCCCGGGCTGAACCCCTATTACCTGCAGAACGTCATCGGCAACCCGCTGGAGACGACCGTCATGGCGGAGCGGATGATCTGCGCCGGGGTGTTCGACCGGCACCCAGCGCTGCGGCTCGTGCTGCTGCATGGCGGCGGCTTCCTGCCGTACCAGGCGGGCCGGCTGGCCCACGCCAGCGGGGTACGCCCCGAGATCCCGGTGACGGCGACCGATGTGGCACGGGCGTTCAATCAGATGTATTTCGATACGATCACCCACGACCTGGCCGCACTGCGGTACCTGGTGCAGCGGGTGGGTGCGGACCACGTGCTGCTGGGCACGGACCTGCCGTTCGACATGGCGCTGGGGGAGCCGGACGTGGTGCTGGCGGATGCGTTCGACGAGCCGCTCCGGGAGCAGATCGGCGCGGCCAACGCGGCCCGGCTGTTCGGCCTGGAGGGCATGCGCGGGGCACCGGGGTGAGCCGGCGCTGGCATCTCGCCGGCAGGCACCACCCGGCCGATGGCGCCGGAGCGGACCAGGTCGGCTGCTTCGGCCAGGCCGTCGTGCTGGCGGGTCTGGAAGGTGAAGCCGAGCCGTACCCCGGCTGCGCGGCATTCCTCCCAGCCGCCCCGGCACTACATGATTAGACATTATCATTACGGGCCGCTGGTGAGCAGGGCTATCAGCGGGCGGGCCGGTGCGGCAGGGATTAGGTGGTGGGGCGGATGCGGCGCGTGAGCGCCAATCATTCCGGCTCAGCTGGCGTTGACCTCGGGTGACCGGCGGCGCTGTTCCCGGAGCGGGGACAGCAGCCGCTCCAGCAGCAGCACCTCGGCGCTGTCGAACCGGGCCGCCAGCGCCTCGGCGGTGGCCCGGTCCTGGGCCTCGGCCAGGCTCTGCTCGGCCGCCCGGAGCTGCTCGCGAAGCCTGGTGTTCTCCTCGGCCAGGCGGCGCTGCCGGGACGTGGCGCTGGCCAGCTTCTGCTCCAGGCTGGCCACCGTCTCCTGCAGCACTGTGTGCGGCGACACAGCCTGCCCCAGCAGCGGGGATGACGCCGCGGCGCCGTCCCGGTCAGCAGTGGCGAGGTCATCGGTGCCCCGGTCGCCGGGGACCCGGCCGGTGTCCGGCCCGGCCAGCCGCCGTACCACCTGGACCAGCAGCCGCCGGGCCAGTTCGTCATAGTCGAGGCCGCCCGGGCCGGGCGGCCGGTTCAGGCCGGCCGCGGCCAGGTCAGTCTCGGCAGGCGCACCAGTCTCCGGGACCCCAGCCGTAGCGGCATCAGCCCGTTGCGCAGTCCCGGCGCTCGCACCGGCGGGCTCACGCACCGGGGCGGGCTGGCTCAGCGAGTCCGGCGGCGGGGCGGCCGGGCCGGGGATGATCCGGTAGGTGCGTTTGCCGCGGATCTCCCGCTGGATCAGGCCGGCCCGCTCCATGCCGGTAAGCAGCTGCGCGAAGGCGACGCTGGACCCCGGGTAGCCGATCGTCGCGGCCAGCATCGTGCTGGCCTTGCCGGTGTGATCGCTCACTTCGCCGACCCGGGCCAGGTGGGCCATGATCCGGTCCCGGGTGCCGACAGCCCGCTTCCTGCTCCCACCGTGCACATCCCCCACGCCAGCGCACCCCTCTCGCGGCAATCATGCGGGTCAACGCTCTCGCTTGGCAATCATGCCTGACCGTTGGCTGACGCCAGTCATCATAATGCGCCGGTTAGCCATCATGCCGGCATGATTAACCTGCGGGATGGGCCTTCATAGTGATTAAGATTAATCATCTAGGGCGGCGGTGCAGGGCGAAGGCCGGGTTGCGCGGCGCGGCCGCCTTCTACTGGGGCGGGCGCGAGGCGGGCAGGCACCTGGCCGCCCCGCCCGGCCCGGCGCCGGAGACGGACCGGTCTGCGCCGGCCGTCCCCGGCTGGCCGGGGCGCGGACTAGATCAGCCGCTGGGGATCGTCGTGTTGCCCGCTGCCATCCACGTCGCGGGGAAGGTGTTGCTGCTGACCTTGCCGACCGAGTCCAGTTGGGTGTTAGCGGTGTCGAACATCGTGATGTTGTAGTTGCGGAAGTTGGGGATGCCCTGCGCGGCACTCACGCCGGCCACCCGCACCTTGGCGCTCATCGAGGTGGTGCGGAAGTCGGCCAGGTGGGCCAGGAAGCAATTCGTGGCCGAGCACAGCTCGGGCCGCTCGACGACCCATTCCGCAGAATTCCGCTTGCAGCTCCCGCACTTCGCGGTGTGCGTGGCGCTCTTGCCCGTGGTGAGGTCGGACACGGTCAGGGTGAACTTGCCGTTGCTGTAGCTGGCCGAGGTGTTGATCGTGTCACCCGGGTTCACGGTGAACACGTTCACCGAGCCGGCCGGATACAGCTCGTACCACGCCTTGTACACCGGGGTGGTGTTGTTCGCCCCGCCGCAGTGGGCGGCCGTGCCGTCCTGCTCGACGGTCGGGCTGTTGGGCTGGAAGCCGTCGAAGCCGACCCAGTTGGAGGACCATTCGTTGGCGTGGTCCCCCGAGCAGGTCAGGGTGGGCTCGACGAACCGGCTCTGCACGTAGGTGAACTTCTTCGACGAGGTGACGGCGTAGCCGGACCAGTTCACGCTCTGCTTCGCGACCGAGAACCTCTGGCCTCCGGCCGCCTGGGCTGAGGCGTGCCCGGGCACCGTCGCGGACACGATCGGGCCGCCGGGCTTCACGATGCCCGCGGCGGCCGCTCGGTGCACCGTGACCCGCCCGCTGGCCGCGGTCTGCCCGCTGGCGGCGCTGGGCAGCACAGCCAGGCCAACCGTGCCGATCAGCGTGGCCGCACCGAACGCGGCGGCAAGGAACCGTCTCGACAGCATCTACTCTCCCCGTAGGTGGCTTGTGGTATCTACCAGCTTGCCCGGATTTTGGGTCGGCGTCATGCAAAGCAGAGACCAATTGCTAACAGGTAAGTAAATTGGCGGCTGAATCTCACCCAGCGGCTCAGGCGGCATCACGCACCGCCGGGCCGCCGGCCCGTTCGGTCAGGTAGTCGGCGGTGGCCACGGCCAGCACGACGACCGCCGTGCAGATGCTCAGGACCAGCGCGGTGACGTGCGGGGCCAGCGCGCCGAGCAGGCCCAGCACGGCCACCCCGGCGATCCGGGCCCGGGACACCGTGTGCCACACCACCGCCTTGAACAGCGCGTGGCCGATCAGGAACAGCGCCGCGCCGCCGAGCACCATGGCCGATACCGGCGCGGAGCCTACCTCGCCGGGGCGGTCCAGCACGAGCTGGTCGCCCGCGGCCACCACGATGATGCCGGCCACCATGACCGGATGGATGAGGTGGTAGGCGGACCGGCCCATCCGCCCCGGGTCGGCCGACTCGGCGATGACCTGCGCGCCCGCGCCGGCGCTGCGGTGGAAGTACAGCCACCACAGGCCCACGCTGCCGGCGAACGCGGCCAGGAACGCGGCTGCCTCCTGGCCGGTGATGGTGTGCAGCCGGGACAGCGTGGCCCCGATCACCACGAGCGACTCGCCCAGCGCGATGAGGATGAACGCCTGGCAGCGTTCGGCGAAGTGGTTGCCCTCGATGGTCCAGTCCTGGGTGCTGGACCGGCCCAGTCCCGGTGTCCAGAACCCGGCCAGCCCGCCCAGGATGTCCACCGCGACGGTGGCCAGCCAGAGCAGCTCCCGGGCACGACCGGCAGCCAGCCCGCCGGCCACCGCCAGCGTGCCGCTGACCACACACCAGGCCAGGATGCGCTGGAAGTTGCGGCGCAGCGGATCGCCGCGCAGCCCGGCTACCGCGAACCCACTGCGGCCGATCTGCATGACCGCGTAGGCCACGCCCACGGCCAGCCCGCGGCCGCCGAACGCGCCGGGCAGCGCGGCCGACATGACCAGGCTGACCAGAGCCAGCCCGAGCAGCATCAGCCGGACCGGGATCAGCTCCGGGTCCAGCCAGTTCGTCACCCAGGTGGTGTAGGCCCAGACCAGCCAGACCATGCTGAGCAGCAGCAGCGCCCGCAGCGCGCCGCCGACCGTGGGATGGTCGATCAGGTAATGCGACAGCTGGGTGACCGCGAACACGTACACCAGGTCGAAGAACAGCTCGACGTTGGTGACCCGCGCGGTCCGGCCCGGCTGCCGCCGCAGGTTACCCGGCCGGTCGCGGGTCACGGCGCCCGGTAGTCGGTGTTCCGGTCCACACCCAGGTAGATATCCATGCCGACCGGCCGCCACCGCTCCTCGGCCAGGTGGCCGAGCAGCCCGGCGGTGCGGGCCAGCAGCGCGAAGCCGCGCAGCAGCTCGACCGGCAGACCCAGGTCGGCCAGGGCGGCGCCGCAGGTACCCGCGCCGTTCAGCGGCAGCGTCCGGCCGAGCACTTCGGGATGTACCCTGCCGACCGCGGCCCACAGCCGCAGGTGCGGGCCGCGCAGCCCTTCCTCGTCGGCGATGCGGAACAGCACCGGGGTCCGCGGGTCGGTGACCTTGTGCACCGGGTGGCCGAGCCCGGGGACGAACTTCCCGGCCTCCCAAGCCTGCCGCACCGCGCGCCGGGCGATCTCGTCCCAGCCCGCGCCGTCATCGGCGGCGGGCAGGTCACCCGCTTCGGCCAGCGCGGCGGCCAGGAACGCGCCGCAGTCCTCGGTCACGCCGAGGAACCGCGAGCCGCCGCCGAGCAGCCCGGCGGCCAGCGCCCCCTGCACCGAATCCGGGGCGCTCAGGTAGGTGAGCCGGGCCGTGATCGCGGTCGGCGTGAACCCGTGCTCGGCCAGCGCTACCAGCACCGCCTCGAACACCCGGACCTGCTGCCGGGCCGGCCGGCGCTGAGTCACCAGCCAGAACGCCAGTTCCCCGAACGACACCTGGCCCATCAGGTCGGCCGCCAGATCATGGCCGAGCACGGTGATCGAGTCGGCGTCCGAATCACCGAGCGAGGTGGGATAAGCCGGGTGCTGGCGTTCGGTCATCTGGTCTCTCCTGGGATCGGGCGGGATCGCTGCGCCGGCCCGGCCAGCCAGGCGCGGACCTGTTCGCCCTGCTCATCGAGCGCGGGAGGCGGTAGCGGGTAGTCGGGCGGGGTGGCGGACAGCGTGATCGGGTTCCGGATGCCGGGGATGCCGCCCGCGGTCACGATGGGCGTCAGGCCCAGCTCGGCCGCGGTGGCCACGCCGCCGTCCACCGTGTTGATCGGGCCGCACGGGATGCCGGCCCCGGCGAGCAGCGCGGACCACTCGGCCGAGGTGCGCGCGGACAGTGCCTTGGCCAGCTCGGCGCGCAGCTCGGCCCGGTGGCTGGTGCGGTCCGCGTTCTGCGCGAACCGTGGGTCGCTGGCCAGCCCGGGCGCGCCGAGCACCTCGCACAGCCGGCCGAACTGGCGGTCGTTGCCGACCGCGATGACCAGGTCGCCGTCGCCGGTGGCCAGCGGCTCGTACGGGGTCAGGCTGGGGTGCAGGTTGCCCATCCGCATCGGCACCACGCCACCCGCGACGTACGCGCTGGACTGGTTGGCCATCCCGGACAGCGCCGAGGAGAGCAGGTTGACCTCGACGTGCTGGCCGTCCCCGGTCTGCGCCCGGTGCTGGAGAGCGGCCAGGATGCCGACCGTGGCGTGCAGCCCGGCCAGGATGTCCACCAGCGAGATGCCCGCCCGGTAGGGCGGCCCGTCCGGGTCGCCGGTCAGGCTCATCAGACCGGACATGGCCTGGACCAGGACGTCGTAGCCGGGCAGCGCCTGCCCGGCGCCAGCGCCGAAGCCGCTGATCGAGGCGTACACGATGCCCGGGTTCCTGGCCTGCACGGCCGGGTAGTCCAGGCCGAAGCGTTTCAGGCCGCCGGGCTTGAAGTTCTGCACCATGATGTCCGCGCGGCGGGTCAGCTCGTGTGCGGCGGCCAGGCCCTCGTCGGTGCCCAGGTCCAGCACGACGGACCGCTTGTTGCGGTTGATGGCCAGGTAGTAGGTGGCCACCCCGTCCCGGGTAGGCGGTACCCAGCGGCGGGTGTCGTCGCCGGCCGGGCTCTCCACCTTGATCACGTCGGCGCCCAGGTCGGCCAGCAGCATGGTGCAGTACGGGCCGGCCAGCACCCGGGCGAAGTCGGCGACGAGCAGTCCGGACAGCGGTCCGGGCCGGTCCTGCCCGGTGATCTGGGAAACCATGTCGGCCATTTTGGCATCCGGCCGGGTGGGCGGCCGGTGGGCGGCCTGCGCTGGGCGCTGTGGTGAGCCCCGGGGTCAGCCGGGGGGTGAGCCCTGGGGTCAGCGGCGGGTGGCGCGGATCTGCAGGCGGACGTAGTCCACGATCGGCTCGGCCAGCTTCCCGGCTACCTCGCGGACGAACGGGGCCCGGTCTTCGGCTGGCAGTTCGCGCAGGTGCGCACCGAGGACCACGGTGGCCAGGTAGGCCTGGAACTGGCGGCCCGCGTCCAGCCGGGCCGGGTCGGGGACCAGGTCTACCTGAATCTCGGTAGAGTGGGCCGCCGCCAGTCTTTCTGTGGTCTCGGGAACGCCGGCGAAGTTCCAGATGCGGGCCCCGTCGCCGGCGCCCAGGTCGTTGAGCACGGCCACGATGCTGGCGATGTTCCCCTTGCCGCCCGCCTCGGCGACGAACCGGCCGCCCGGCTTGAGCAGGTCGGCCACGGTACGGAAGACCTGCACGTGGTCGGGCAGTGCTCGCGGCCCGGAGCTGTTGCGCCTCCTCCTGTGGCCTGCTCAGACTGGACAGGAACCCGGCCCAGCAGACGAGCGAGGAGGATGCCGTGAGCGATCCCGACCGGCTGGAAGCGGCGGTTGGCGAGTGCCGCGAAATGATCCGCGAGGCCCACGCCGCCACGAAGGATCTGCGGGCCGCGGTACGTGATGCGAAGCGGGAGCTGCACGATCTGGCCAAGGACGAGATTGCGGCCAGGATTGAGCTCGAGGTTTCCCGGCAGCTGACGGACCTGGACGAGCAGACCCGTGCCGCTATCACGACTGCCACGCAGAAGGTGATTACCGAGTTCGACCGGTTCGGTGAGTCGTTGCTCGGCAAAGAGACTTATTGGGAACGGGCTAGCGGCCGTCGTGCTGTCCCACGCCCCGACACCGACGTGGTGCCGCACGATCTCCCGGCCGGGGAGGACTCGGGATTACTGATCGGTGGCTAGTGCGGACGGCGGGCGAGCAGGCGGCGGCGGTCGCCGTGGTCCGGGCCGGGCTGGTCCTGCTGGGTCAGCACGGTGAAGCCGGCGGGCAGCCGGGCGGCGGGCTCGCCGGGGCCGAGGCACCAGGCGGGGTCGAGCGTGGGCCGGGCCTCGCGGGCGGCCTCGGTGAACGCTTCCCAGCCAAGCACGCCACCGGGAGCGACGGCCCGGGCGGCCACGGCGAACACGGCCGGGTCCCAGAAACCGGTGCACAGCACGAGTGCGTAGCCCGCTGGGTCCGGGCGCCATTGAGCCAGGTCGGCGTGCACCAGGATGATCCGATCGGCCAGCCCGCGCCGCCGCGCCTCCTGGCCGAGCAGGTCCAGCGCGACGGCGGACACGTCCACGGCGGTCACCTGCCGTCCGTGGGCGGCGGCCAGCAGCGCGCTGCCGGACGGGCCGCAGGCCAGGTCGGCCACTGGGCCGGCGGGTACCGGGCCGCCGGGCAGGTCCGGGCCGCCGGGTACCGGGCCGGCCGGGTACTGGGCCGGCGGGTCCTGGGCCGCCGGGCAGGGCCGGGCCGAGGGCCTGTTCCGCCAGCGGGTGCGGCCGGAACGACGGGGTGGCCCCGGCGTACCGGGCATCCCAGCGCGCCTCATCCGGGTGCCCAGCCAGCTCGCCCTGCTCCTCCGCCACCCCCGCAGGCTAGCCTCAGGTCCCCCGCCACCGGCCCGCAGGCCAAGCGTTCCCCAGCTCCAAGTCGTGATCATGGCTTCAGTAGGGCTCTTATGGGCTCTTATGCCACCTACGTCATGATCACGACCGGCGAGGTAAGGGGGCGCGCTGCGGCGCGGGTGGAGCGCGGCCGGAGCGCAGGCGGGCGGGTGGTATTTCCGGGGGTGTTTTCGGCTGGGTAAAGTGTTATTCGCCGGGCGATGGTGGCGCGTGTTTAGGGCGAGATTGCCGGGGGCTTGTCCTTGAGGTAGCGAGCCGTAGCTTCTGGCCGGTGGGGCCGGGCCTTTATCCGCTTTTATGCCTCGTTGACCGGATTGGTGTACCGGCTGTGAACTGGGCCTTCGGTCAAGGGGCCTTAAAGCTGACCGTATTAGTGCGAAGCACCTTAGTGCCCCCTTCGGCGGATGTACCGTGCTGCTCGGAAAGGAACGCGGCATGTCCGTCACGCAATCCAGCCGTGGCAGCGCGAGCGGTTACGAGGTCGTCCACCACAGCCGGGAGTTCCGCACGTTGCGGCGGCGCTTCGCCTCGTTCGTGGTGCCGGTCACCGTGCTGTTCATCGGCTGGTACTTCCTCTACGTTCTGGTCGCCGTGTTCGCGCCGGGATTCATGCGGACCAGTGTGGTCGGCGACGTGAACATCGGACTGTGCTTCGGGGGACTGGAGTTCGTGTCCACGTTCGCCATCACCGTGGGTTACAACCGCTGGGCGCGGCGGAGATTCGACCCGATGGCCGGGCGGCTACGGCAACGGCTGGACTCAGGCCGAGCGCGGTGACCGGGGTGGCGGCGCGGGGGACGCTGGCGGCCGAGGTCATCGGCAGGCCAGCGGTCAACGTCGCCATCTTCGCCTTCTTCGTCCTGCTGACCCTGGTCATCGCGGTCCGGGCGGCGGGGAAGAACCGGACCACTACCGACTACTACGCGGGCGGCCGGGCCTTCACCGGGCCGCAGAACGGCATCGCGATCGGCGGTGACTACCTGTCGGCCGCGTCATTCCTGGGCATCGCTGATCGCCGACACGCACATCAACTTCGCGTTCTTCCCGCTGGATAACCCGGGCATCGTGTCCATCCCGCTGGCGTTCTTCCTCGGCTGGCTCGGCTCGGTCACCGACCGGCAGCCCAGCGACCCGGCGCGGTTCGCCCGGATCCAGGTACGCGCGCTGACCGGGGTGGGTGCGGAACGGGGTGGCCACGGCTGAGGCAGGGTGGCAAGGTCGGCTGGGGCAGCGGTAGCCGGAAGGGGAATTGGCCATGATGAGCGATCCGACCCAGGGCACGTCGATCGCCCCGCCCGACCCGGCGGTGCTGCGGGTGATCCGCCCGTCGGCCGCCCGGCTGACCCAGCTGGAGGACGTGTTCACCGAGCAGCTGCGGTACGAGATCCACAGCCTGATCCCGGACCTGGCCGAGGACGACTGGGCGTTCTGCCAGCGGACGGTGCAGGCCCTGCTGTGGGCGGCGCTGACCGATGAGCCGGCCCACGTGGTGGCGGGCGCGCTGCGCCGGCTCGGCGCGGTCAATCAGCTGGCCGGCTTCCCCGACTCGCAGTATCTGGGCCTGGCGCACGCGCTGCTCCGCGCGGTGCGCGAGCTGACCGACTACGACTGGTCCACCACCCTCGGCTCGGCGTGGATCAGCTACTTCCAGTGGATCCAGCGGCACCTGATGATCGGCGCGCAGCAAGCGCCACGGCCTGCTCCGCCCCCAGCCCCGCGCCCGGCGCCGCCGACCCACGCGGCCGGGACACCGCCCGGCGGGCGGCCCGGGCCGGAAGACGGCGAGCCCGAGCTGGAGTCGGTGGCCGGCCTGCTGGATGAGGAGGACAACGAGGACACCGGCTACGGCCAGATCATGGTCTCGATGACCCGCACCGCGCGACGGGAGCCGCCGCCGTACCCGGAGTGAGCCCGGCCCCACCGAGTCGGTGACCAGCTCGTGGAATGCCGCGGTCTGCCAGTCCGGCCAGCAGGTCACCGCGAGCAGCGAGAGCTACAACGGCGCCGTCCCGGCGGCCGGATCGACCACCCGGGGCATGGTGATCACCGGCAGCAGCCCGGTACTGTCCGGGCTGACCTGCTCACTTAGCTGACGCGGAGTAGAACAGGGCGTTGGCGTTCTGGTCGGTGGCCAAACAGGAGTTGACCGCGACGCACTCGATCCGGTTCACCCCGGCGGTGTCCACCGCGGCTGGGGCGGTCCAGTGGTCGCCGCCGTAGGTGGCCACCCCGCCGCCGCCAACCGCCAGGCAGGTGCCGACGGCCGGGCAGGACACGGCGGCCGCGGTGAAGCCGAGCGACTGGGCATTCCAGTGCCCGGCGGAGAACTGGACCGCGTCCCCGGCCGAGTCCACCGCCATGCAGAACCCGGCGCTGGGGCAGGATACGGAGACCATGTCGTGACCGCTGTCCACAGTGGCCGGCCCGGTCCACGAGGTGCCGTCGTAGCTGTACACAGCGCCGCCTGCGCCGACCGCCACGCAGGCGGTGCGGCTGGCGCAGGACACCGCGTTCAGCGCCTGGCCGCTGGGCGCGATGCTCCGCTGTGACCAGCCGGCCGACGGGCCGGCGTAGGTGAAGGCCTGGCCGATGGTGTCCACGGCCTGGCAGAAATCGGGACTGGCACAGGACGCGCTGGTCACCGTGCCGGACCCGGTGCCGATCGGCGCCGGGCTGCTCCAGCTGCCGTGCCGGAGCACCATGGACATCCCCTGGGCGTCGATGGTCAGGCAGGACCCGGCGGCCGGACAGGACAGGGCGACCAGCCCGCCGTTCGGGTCGGTGGCCGCGACCGGCCAGTCCCCGGACGAGTGCAGGGCGAGCACCGTGCCGGCGCTGTCCGCCGCGTAGCACCCGCCGCGCAGCGTGCAGGACAGGCCGGTGATGGCGGTGTTGCCAGCCAGGGTCTGCGGGTCGATCGCGACCGGGGTGGTCCACTGGGCCACGTTCTGTGTGGCCGCGCCGCTATCGGCGGGCGACGGCGAGGCCGAACTGGCCTGGCCGGAAGCCTGCGGGGATCCGTTGTGGGAGTGGATGACGGCGAGCGTCCCGGTCACGCCGGCGATACCCAGGATGACCACCGCGGCCAACCCGGCCAGCATTCTGGTCCGGCTCGGCCGCCGGTAACGCAGCTCTTCCAGCGCGGCGCCGCTCAGCACCGGGCCGGGCTTGGTGGCTGGCCCCTCCCCGTCGCCGTACCCGCCGCGGCCAGCCGACTGCTGGTCCCCGACGATGTCATCAGGCTGGCTGGCGTCATCCGGCCAGGCCGGGCGACCGGAGTAGCGGTAGCTGGGCGGCGGCGGGGCCGCCACCGGGGCCGACAGCGGCGCGCTGAGCATGGCCGGGAAACCTTTCCCCGGGGTCTGCGCGGGCTCGCCGGGCGGCTGCGGGGCGGGCGCCGCGGCCGGGAATGATCCGGGCTGGAAATCCGGAATGCCGCTGTCGCCGTCCAGCGCGTCGATGTATTCGGCGAACGACCCGCTGGCGTAGTCCGAAGCGTATTCGGTTCCGGCCGCGCCGCCGTCTAGCCGGTCAGCGGACATGCCTGTCTCCATCCGGGCACCGCACGTCGCGCAGTACTCCGGCCCCGGGGAATTGGCATGCCCGTTAACGCAACTCCACACCGGTCGCCGCCTTCGATCGCCCGCATGGCCCGCCCCTGCTGGCTTGCCGAATATTAGGGCACTTCCGTCCCGGTTGGAGACAGCTTGATCGAGGCGATATTTAGCTGTCTGAACCGAGCCGCCACATCCCGGGTTCGGCCCAGTGACCGGTGATCACCGTGTCCGGGTCCGAGCCGCGGAGCGCGGCGAAACGCCCGGCCAGCAGCTGGACCCGTACCGTCATCGGGAACTGCGCCAGCACCGCCGAGAGGCCGCCGGCCGGGGCGGCCAGCGTGGCGACCGGGATACCCTCGGCGGCGGCCGCGGCCCCGACCGCCGCGGTCAGCCCGTCCGGGTCGGCGCCGGGTTCCAGCAGCAGCACGCCGTCGGCCGCGGTGACCGGCACCGCGTTGCCGTGCAGAAACAGTTCGGTGTCGAAGCCTTCGGCGAGCATCCGGGCGCCCTCGCGCAGCTTGAGTGCGCCCTCCCGGGCGGTGATCCCCCACGGCCCGCAGCCGACGATGGCCAGGCTGCGCGCGGGCACCGGGACGCCGTTGACGCCGGGATCGGCCAGCACGTCGCGGACCTGCGCGGCGGCCCGGCGCAGCGCCTCGGGTGAGCCGTCCGCGGCGCCCGCGTGGCCGGCCAGCCGGGCCAGCACGGCCACCGCGGCGGTGTAGCTGACCGTGTAGGTCTCGGCTTCCTCCTTGGCCACCGTGTGGATGGCTTCCGGCCAGTCCACCTGGGTTCCGGTGATGGACAGCACCGGGATGCCGGCGCCCAGCGCGGCGGCCCGGGCCCGGATCGCGTAGGCCGTCTCGCCGGTGTGCGTGATCACGATCAGTGTGTCGCCGGGTTGCGGGCCCGGGCTCCACCGGGCCCAGGTGGCGGCGGGGTACCAGCGGGCGTCCAGGCCCGCCTGCTGGAGCAGCATGGTGCCCAGTTCGGCGGCGTGCTGGCTGGTGCCGGTCCCGGTCAGGATGACCCGGCGGGCCGCGGTCAGCGTGGTGGCCGGGCCGGCCAGGTCGAGCCCGGCGATCCGGTCCAGCACGTCGGCCTGCTGGCCGATCATGCGGTGCAGTGCGTTGTGCGGCATGGTCTCCCCCGGCGGAGTAATGTGCGGGCGGTGGTCTTGACTCCGCCCAGTTACAGCTGTCCCGATGACCACAGCGACCTTACCGGGCTGGTTGCCGAGGCGCTCAGCGGCGATGGCCTGGCCGTGGCCCGGTTCGCCCGGGCGGCCTTCCGGTTGCCAGTGCGACGGCACGCGCCGGCCGCGGCGCAGCCGTTCGAGGTCATCGTGACCTGCCCCGGGCCGGCCGACCGGCCGCGGCCGCACCAGCTCACCTGCACCGGGACCTACCAGCCGTGACCACCGAGACGGCCAGCCCAGCCGACCCGGCCGGCGGCGCGGCACCAGGGGCGCAGGCGGATCCAGTCCGGCCGGTCAGCGACGCCGACCGGACCTGGGCCACCCTGGCCAGGGAACTGACCCCGGCGCAGTCGCTGCAGCGGATGGACACCGCGACCGACCGGGTGGTCCGCACGGTGACTATCATCGGCACGCTGCTCGGCGGGTTCGGCGTGTTCGGCGCGACCAAGCCGACGGTCAGCGGCCCAGCCCGGTGGATCACCGTCGGCGCCGTGGTATGCGCGGCCGCGGCGGTGGCGTGCGCGCTGGCCGCGCAGATCCTGACCATCAGCAAGCACGTCAACCCGGAGAACCTGGCCCAGGTCCGGGCGTGGTACAAGGGGCGACTGGAGACCCGCGGCTACCCGACCCGGGCGGCCACGTTCCTGCTGCTGGTGGCGGCGGTGCTGGCCGGCGCGGCAGCGGTGGTGGCGCTGGCCACGGCCACGCCGAACCAGCCGACGATCGCGGTCACCCGGGCCCTCGACCACGCGGCCCCGGCCAGTCCCGGGGCGGCGACTCCCCCGGCTACCGCCACGATCACCGCGGACATCACGTTCCGCGGGCTGACCAGCGGCCAGACGGCCAGCGTGAGGGTCAAGGCCACCGCCACCGGGCAGGTGCTGGCCAGCGCGACGGTCACCCCGGCCACCGACGGCACGGCGACCCGGACGCTGACCGTCACCGGCCTGCCCACCACCGAGGCGGTCACCGTACTGGCCCGGGCGGCACCGAGCAGTGCCGGTCCAGCCTTGGCACCGGATCCGCCGCACCGACGCTGAGCTGCGGAAAGGTCAGCGACCGCAGCTAGCCAGTGGTCAGCTAGCCCAGCGGTCAGCTAGCCCAGCGGTCAGCTAGCCCAGCGTGAACGGGTCCCGGGTGCCGCCGGTCAGCTCGACCCAGACCGCCTTGGTCTGGGTGTACTCGTGCACCGCGGCGATGCCGTTCTCCCGGCCCAGCCCGCTCACCCCATAGCCGCCGAACGGGACGTCCGGCCCGACTACCCGGTAGGCGTTGATCCACACCGTGCCGGTGCGCAGCGCGTGCGCCACCCGGTGGCCGCGGTGGATGTCCTTGGTCCACACCGCCCCGGCCAGCCCGTACCGGGTGCCGTTGGCCAGCCGGACCGCCTCCTCCTCGGTGTCGAACGGGAGCACCGCGAGCACCGGGCCGAACACTTCCTCGCAGGCCACGGTCATCCGCGGGGTCACCCCGGTGAGCACGGTGGGCTGCACGAAGTAGCCGCCCAGCCGCTCGTCGGGCTGCCCGCCCGCGGCCACCGTCGCACCCTCGCTGGCGGCCGAGTCGAAGAACGACAGCACCTTGCGGTACTGCGGCTCGGTGGCCAGCGGCCCCATCTCGGTGGCGGCGTCCGACGGGTCACCGAGCTTGATGGCCTGCGCCCGGGCCACGATCTTCCCGACCAGGGCGTCGTGCACACTGCGCTGCACCAGCAGCCGGGATCCGGCCATGCAGGTCTGCCCGGTGGCCGCGAACACCCCGGCCACCACCCCGTTGCACGCTGCGTCCAGGTCGGCGTCGCCGAACACCACGTGCGCCGACTTGCCGCCGAGTTCGAGCAGCACGCCGGTGATGTTGGCCGCGGCCGCCTTGGCCACCTCGGCGCCGACCGCGGTGGACCCGGTGAACGCGATCTTGTCCACCCCCGGGTGCGCGGCCAGCGCCTTGCCCACGGCCGGCCCGAAGCCGGTGACCACGTTGAACACCCCGGCCGGGAAGCCGGCCTCGGCCATCAGGCCGGCCAGCGCCACCGCCGAGCCGGGTGAGTAGTCGCTCGGCTTGGCTACCACCGTGCAGCCCGCGGCCAGCGCGGGCGCCAGCTTCCAGCAGAGCAGCAGCAGGGGCGAGTTCCACGGTACGATCGCGGCCACCACGCCGGCCGGCTCGCGCCGGGTGTAGACGAGGAAGTTCGGCTTGTCCACCGGGATGGTCGAGCCCTCCAGCTTGTCGGCCAGCCCGGCGAAGTAATAGAACCAGTCCGGGATGGTGCCCAGCTGGCCGCGCATCTCGCGGAGCAGCTTGCCGGTGTCCCGGGTCTCAATCGCGGCCAGCTGGTCCGCGTCCCGGGTGATCAGCTCGGCCAGGCGGCGCATCAGCCGGGCCCGGCCGAACCCGGTGAGCTGGCCCCACGGCCCGTCCAGCGCGCGCCGCGCGGCCGCGACGGCCAGGTCCACGTCGGCCCCGTCACCGTCGGCGGCGGTGGCCCATGGCGCGCCGCGGAACGGGTTGACGCTGCGGTAGCTGCGCCCGGACACCGCCTCGGCCGGCTGGCCGTCGATGACCAGCGAGAAGTGCGGCAGGTCCGGTGCGGGGCGGGAATCGGCGGTCGTAGTCATGGCTGTGCTCCCTCCTGAGCTGGGAAGCCGAGTTCGGCCCGGATGGCCGCGGTGTGCTGGCCGAGCGCGGGCACCGCGCCCATGACCGCCTCCTGGCCTGGTGTGGTCACCGGGGGCAGCAGGGCGCGGACCGGGCCGCCCGGCGTGTCCGCCTCCCGCCACCGGTCCCGGGCGGCGAGCTGTGGGTGGGCGGCGAACTCGGCCGGGGTGCGCATCCGGGCATTGGCGATGCCGGCCGCTTCCAGCCGCGCCTCGACCTCGTCCGCGGGCAGACCGGCCAGCACGGCGGAGATGATCCTGGTCAGCTCGGCCCGGTGCGCGACCCGGTCCGAGTTGGTGGCGAACCGCTCGTCTTCGATCAGCTCCGGGCGGCCGAGCACCTTGTCGCACAGCAGCGACCACTCGCGAGCGTTCTGAACGCCCAGGAATACCTGGCTCCCGCCGGCAGCGGCGTACGGACCGTACGGTTCGATGATGGCGTGCCTGGCGCCGCTGCGCTCGGCGGGCCGGTCACCGTAGACGCTGTAGTAGTACGGCTGGCTCATCCACTCGCCCAGCGCGTCCAGCATGGCGACCTGGAAGCTGCCGCCGCGGCCGGTCCGCTCCCGCTGGTACAGCGCGGTCAGCACGCCGGTGTAGGCGTACATGCCGGCCGCGATGTCGGCCACCGAGATGCCCGCCTTGGCCGGCTCGTCCGGGGTGCCGGTCACCGAGAGCAGCCCGGCCTCGCACTGCACCAGCAGGTCATAGGCCTTCTTCTGGCGGTACGGGCCGTCCGGTCCGTACCCGCTGATCGAGCAGAAGATCAGCCGCGGCTGCTGCCGGGCCAGGGCGGCGGCAGTGAGCCCGAGGCGCTCGGCCGCGCCGGGGGCCAGGTTCTGCACCAGCACGTCGGCGCGGCCGACGAGGGCGGCCAGCACGGCCTGACCGTCGGCCGATTTGAGGTCCAGCTCGATGGATTCCTTGCCCCGGTTCAGCCAGACGAAGTAGCTGGACTGGCCGCGGGTGGCCGCGTCGTAGTGCCGGGCGAAGTCGCCGGTGCCGGGTCGCTCCACCTTGATCACCCGGGCGCCGAGATCGGCCAGCTGGCGGGTGGCGAACGGCGCGGCCACCGCCTGCTCCAGCCCGACGACGGTGATGCCGTGCAGCGGGCCATTGGCCTGTGAGGCGGGGCGCGCCGCAGGCGGGTTCCCGCCGAGCTGGGGATCCCGGGGGGTTCCGGGGGGTCGGCTCCCCGGGCTAGCGCTGCTCACGGGGCCACCGAATTGCGCTTGATGAGCTGGCGGGCGATCACGTTGCGCTGGATCTCGTTGGTACCCTCACCGACGATCATCAATGGCGCGTCCCGGAAGTAGCGCTCCACGTCGAACTCCGTGGAGTAGCCATACCCGCCGTGGATGCGAATGGCGTTGAGCGCCAGCTCCATGGCGGTCTCAGAAGCGAACAGCTTGGCCATGCCCGCCTCCATATCCGCGCGCTCCCCGGCCTCGTACCGGCGCGCCGCGTACAGCACCAGCTGGCGGGCCGCGGTCAGCTTGGTGGCCATGTCGGCCAGGTAGTTGCCGACCGACTGGTGCTGCCAGATTGGCTGGCCAAAGCTCTCCCGCTGCTGCGCGTAGCGCAGCGCGTCCTCCAGCGCGGCCCGGCCCACCCCGACCGCACGCGCGGCCACCTGGATCCGGCCGATCTCCAGGCCGTGCATCATCTGCGCGAAGCCCTGGCCCTCCCGTTCGCCGAGCAGCGCGGTCCGCGGGACCCGGAAGTTGTCGAACGACAGCTCGCAGCTCTCCACACCCTTGTAGCCCAGCTTGGGCAGGTCCCGGGACACGGTGAAGCCCGGCCCGTGCTCGGCCAGCAGGATGCTGATCCCCTGGTGCGCCGGGCGGGCGGCGGGGTCGGTCTTGCACAGCAGCGCGATGAGCTGCGAGCGCCGGGCGTTGGTGATCCACGTCTTCGAGCCGCTGACCACGTAGTCCTCGCCGTCGCGACGCGCGGTGGTGCGCATGGCCTGCAGGTCGGACCCGCCGCCCGGCTCGGTGAGCGCCATCGTGGCCCGGATCTCCCCGGTGGACATGCCCGGCAGGTAGCGCTGCTTCTGCTCGTCGGTGCCGTAGTCGAGGAGCAGCTTGGCCACCACGGTGTGCCCGCCCATTGCGCCGGCCAGGCTCATCCAGCCGCGGGCCAGTTCTTCGGTGACCAGCGCATAACACGGCGTGCCGACCCGGCCCGCGCCCCACGGCTCCGGGATGGCCAGGCCGAAGATGCCCAGCTGCTTCATCTGCCCGATGAGCTTCTCCGGGTAGGTGTTGCCGTGTTCCAGGTCGCGGGCGACCGGCTGGACGTCGCGGTCCACGAACTCCCGGACCAGGTGCACGATCGCGCGCTCGTCCTCGGTCAGCTCATCCATGGGTCCTCCGGATCAGCAGTACGTCCGCAGCAGGCCGGCGGCCCGTGCCCAGGTCAACGCGGCCGGATCCAGCGGCAGCCCGGTCAGGCAGTCGGTGAGCTTGGCCTCCAGTTCGGCCGCGGCCGGGGGCCGCTGCGGCGAGCCGGGCGGGTACTGGAGGCTGACTTCGCTGACCTCGCCGTTGATCAGCACCTCGGCAGTGAACGTGCCGTCTAGTAGCCCGGTCCCGCCCGGCTCCAGTGTGGTGCCGACCAGTTCGGCCAGTTTTTGGGCCGCCGGCAGGCGCACCGCCGCGTCGGTGAAGCTGTCCCGGCCCGGGTAGCCGTCCAGCAGCGCCGCGGCCAGCCCGTACTCCAGGCTGAACTTGCCCTGCAGGCCGGTCTGCGGCCGGTGATGGATCAGCGGGGCCACCGTGCCGGCCAGGGTGCGGACCGTGATGCGCTGCACCTGGCCGGCTGGCCGGCCGCTGGTGGCCAGCCCGGCCAGGGCGCTGATCGGCCGCTGCAGCGCGTAGCAGCACGGGTAGATCTTGATGGCCAGCCCGCCCGGCACCGCGGGGCCGGCCAGGTCCAGCCGGGCGCGGTCCCCGCCAACCAGGCCGAGCCAGTCATCCAGCGCGGCCGGGTCGGCCCGCGCACCGCCCGCCGCCAGTTCCGCGGCCCGGATCCCGGCCTGCACCGCGAACCCGACCTGCAAGGCCTTGCTATCCGTGCCGAACGCTCGTTGCACGCCACCGGCGCCGGGCACTGCGAGGGCGAGCGCGGTGGCGGTCTGGTCCGCCGTCAGGCCCAGTGCCACCGCCGCCGCCGCGGCACTCGCCGGGGCACCCGCCGTGCAGGTGGCATGCCAGCCAGCCGAGTAATGCGGCCAGCCCAGCGCGGTGCCGAGCCGGGCCATCACCCCGGCGCCGGCCAGGTAGGCCCGGCCGCCGCCGCCGGTGGCCAGCGCGGCCGGGACGCAGACCGCGCTGATGTGCGTGGTGGACGGGATGTGCAGGTCATCGAAGTCGAGCACGTGCGCGGCCACCGCCCAGCGCGCGCCGTCGGGCAGGCTGGCGGCCAGCCGGGTCACCCGGTGCTCGCGGGCGGCCAGCGCCACGGCCAGCGTGTCAGCCAGCGACCGGTCGGCCAGCGCGCGGTCCGCTTCGGCTGGCTTGAGGCCGGTGGCCCACTGAGCGAGCTCGTCCGCTGCTGAACCCACCCTGCTGCCTCCGTGCGCCATGGCTGCTGAATCTGGAGCGTGCTGAATCTAGACCTACCCAGCCGAGCGGAGAGGCCAGCAGCCCCGGGGGGTGGGTCTGCTGGCCTCTTCGCTCTTATCTAGTTGCGGCGCTGCTCCGGCGTCAGGACAGGCCCTCCAGCCGGCCGCAGAACGCCCGGTACCGCTGCAGGGCGGTGCGCAGTTGCTCGGTGTCCGCGGTGTTCTGCTGCCAGGAGGCGCGCAGTTCGGTCTGCTCTCGCTCCAGGGTGGCGATCAGGGACGCGGCCACTTCACCGGCCGCCGCGGCGGCCCGCTCAACCGCGCCGCGCGGGTCGTCCACGAACATCGACTGGATGGCTGGCCACTGCTGCTCGGCCAGCGCGGCCGCGGGGGTGGTGTCCGGGGTGCCCGGGACCTGGGTGCCCGGGACCTGGGTGCCCGGGACCTGGGTATCCGGGACCTGGGTATCCGGGACCTGGGTGTCCGGGACCTGGGTGTCCGGGACGGCCGCGGCGGGCGCCGAGGCAGCCGCGGGTACCTGGCCGGGCCCGGGCATCTCGTCGGTCCCGGGCATTTCGTCGGTCACCAGCGGCGGCGCGTCCTCGGGCTCGTGCTCGGTCACCAGCGGCACGACGTCCTCGGGCTCGCCGTCGGTCACCAGCGGCGGGGCGTCGGTGGGCTCGCGGTCGGTCACGGTCTCACTGTCCACGGCCGACTCGCCGTTCTCGGCGGGGCCGAGATCGTCGGCCGGCTCGCCGTCCTCGCCCGGTTCGCCGTTCTCAGCCAACTCGCGGTCCTCGACCAACCCGGGGTCCTGGACTGGCACGCGGTTCCCGGACGCCACCGGGTCATCCAGGATCACCCGGTCGTCGCCCGGACTGGCCAGGCCGTCCGGGCCGTCCGGGCTGGCCGGGCCGCCGGGCCGATCCGGCTCAGCACTCACCCGGGGCGGTGGGACAACCCGCCCGGTGACGGGTTCGGCTGGGGTGGCCTGGCCGCCGGCCGGCTCATCGGCGCCGCCGCCGGCCATGCCGTCGCGCTGCGTCGTCATGGCTCACCTCTCCTGCGGACGCGAGGGCACCGGGGTGCCGGAAACCGTGCTGCCTGAAATGGGTTCGTCGGCGGCGCCGGCATCGGAGTCCGGTGCCGCGTCCGGGGCGGCGCCGTCGCTGGTAGTCGCGGCGTGGGCGCTCGTCGTCCCGGCCTCCTCGCTTGTCGTCGCGGCCTCGCCGCCCGTCGTCGCGGCCTCGCCGCCCGTCGTCGCGGCCTCGCCGCCCGTCGTCGCGGTCTGGTCGGCTCCGACCTGGTCGGCTGCGGCCTGCGCGTGGCTGGCCGAGTTGCCGGGCTGACCGAGCAGTTCGGTGAACAGGGCGCGGTAATGGATCATGGCCTGGCGCAGTTCCTCGGTGGACGCGGTGCCCGAGCCAGCCCGCTGGCTGATGTCATGGGCGGCCCGGAAATGGTCCAGCGTGGCCGCGTGCTCGACCGACAGGTCGGCGACGGTTTGGTCGAAGGCTTCGGTGGGATAGCCCCGGTCCTTCATTACCGCCGTGACCAGGGTCTGCGCCCCGGTGACGGCGGACTGCGGGGCGTCCACGAACTGTTCCTGCGCCGCGGTCCATTCGGACGCGTACTGGGCACGGGCGGTGGGCGAGAGCGGCTTGATGTCGAGCTGACGTACCCGGCGTTCCCGTTCGGCCAGCTCGGCCTCGGCTTCCCGCCGGCCGTGCTCGCTGACCGCGCGGTCATATTCCGGCCCGAACCGGTCACGCAGCCGGCGCCGGCGTCTGACCGCCGACAGGCCGACCAAAAGCGCGACGACGATCAGAATCACCACGATGATCGCGATAATG
Source organism: uncultured Actinomycetes bacterium (assembly GCA_963834705.1). GTDB lineage: Bacteria > Actinomycetota > Actinomycetes > Streptosporangiales > Streptosporangiaceae > RYN-230. The sequence continues at coordinate 275,198 of CAWICV010000002.1, read as the reverse complement.
GCCCCGGTTGACATGTGGAACCTCCCTATGTTCCGGACAGCGCACATCGACTACCCGGCAGCAGAAGGCCAAACACGACCGGGCTTTGTGTTCAGGCGGCCGTCGGGCAGCCCCGCGGTATTTGTGTTCACCGGCGGCCGTCGGGTAGGGCGGCGGTAGTCGGGTAGGGTCGGCGGTATGAGTACCGCGCAGGAAACCGAACGGAAGTATGAAGGCAGGCCCGGCTGGGCCATGCCGCAGCTGGACGGCCTGCCGCGGGTGACGGCCATGTCAGGGCCGCAGAACCAGGTGCTGCGGGCGGACTACTACGACACCGACGACCTGCGGCTGATCCGCCACGGGATCACCCTGCGGCGGCGCCGTGGCGGCAGTGATGCAGGCTGGCATCTGAAACTGCCGCTGGACGGCGACACCCGGCGGGAGATCAGGCGGCCACTCGGCCGGGCGGGCAGGCCGGTACCCGAGGAGCTGGCGAGGCTGGTCCGGGGCTACACCCGGGGCCGGGAGCTCCACCCGGTGGCCAAGATCAATACCCGCCGCCAGGTGACGACCCTGGTCGATGCGGCCGGTGACTCGCTGGCCGAAATCGCGGCGGATGACATCTCGGCCGAGACGCTGGGCGCGGCAACCGAGATCTCCCAGTGGAACGAGGTCGAGGTCGAGCTGACCGGCGGCGATCGCGGGCTGCTCCGGGACGCCGACGCGTGGCTCCGCCGAGGCGGGCTGCGGCCGTCCGCCCGCACGGCCAAGCTGGAGCGTGCGCTGGCCGGCCCGCTGGCCGAGCGCGAGCGGCGGGCCACCGGCAACGGCCGCCGTGGCCAGCCCCCGGCCGAGTCCGCGGCCGCGGTGGTGCTGGATTACCTGCGGCAGCAGACGGCCCGGTTGCAGGCCCTCGATCCGCTGGTCCGCGGGGACGAGCCCGACTCGGTGCACCAGATGCGGGTCACCGCCCGGCGGCTGCGCAGCACGCTGCAGTCGTTCGGCCACGTCATCCCCCGGTCCCGGACTACCGAACTGGTCGCTGGGCTAAAATGGCTCGGCGTCGTGCTCGGCGAGGCCCGGGACGCCGAGGTGCTGGCCAGCCGGCTGGACCGCAACCTCCGGGAGATCCCGGCCGAGCTGGTGCTCGGCCCGGTGCTGGCCAAGGTGCAGGGGCACTTCGCCCCGGTGCACGCGGCCGCCCGGGCAACGGCGCTGGCCGCGCTGGACTCGGAGCGGTATTTCGCGCTGCTGGACGCGCTCGACGAACTGCTGGACAGCCCACCGCTGACCGCTGCCGCGGCCCAGCCAGCTGGCCGCACGCTGACCGGCGAAGCCAGGCGTGCCTACCGGCGCACCGCCCGGCGGATGCGGTGCGCCCGGCACGCCCAGCCCGGCCAGAACGCGGACGTCGCCTACCACGAGGCACGTAAGGCGGCCAAGCGGGCCCGGTACGCGGGTGAGGCGGTCAGCCCGGCCCTCGGCAAGCCGGCCAGGCGGTTCACCAAGCAGATGAAGCAGGTACAGACCGTGCTCGGCGACCACCAGGACGCCGTCGTGGCCCGCGGCGTAGACCGGGAACTGGGCATCAGCGCCCACCTGGCCGGCGAGAACGCGTTCAGCTACGGCCTGCTGTACGAGCAGGAGACCGAACGGGCGGGCCGGCTGAAGAAGAAGGCCAACCAGGTGTGGAAGCACCAGGCCCGGCCGCACTTCCGCCGCTGGGCCTGATATCGCGCCAGCTGCGCGGACGCTGCGCCCCCCCGGACGCACTGTGCCCAGTCGGCATTAGGACCCGGCGGCGCTGGGGCATGGCCACCGCCCCGGTGCCGCCGGTCCCCCTCCTGATAGCCCGCCTGCCAGACGGTCAGACGGTCAGCGCCGGCGGCGCCGGACCACGAGCCAGCCGACCAGGACCAGCGCGCCCGCCCCGACGGCCGCGGCCGCGACCGGCACCCGGTGCTGGTTGACGGTACGGGCGGCCCGCTGCGCTCCGCGCTGCACGGTCTGGCCGCCAGACGCACCGGCGCCGAGCATGGTCTTACCGTTGGCCGCCGCGACCTGCCGGGCCTGTTCCGCCTTGCCGGTGAACTGACCGGTCAGCCGCTGCCGGACCTCCAGCAGTTTCCCCTTGGCCTGATTGGACACCTCGGCGGCGCGCTGCCGGGCCTGGGCCTTCACGTCCACCTTGGCCACCAGGGCCTCGACCGTGTCGCCGAGTTCCGCCCGGGTCCGGTTGATGTCCTCGACCAGCGCGGCCGGGTCGTCCTGGCCGGGTGCACCCGGGCCGCTGCCACTGCCGCTCTGTGCTGCGCTCATCGGTGCGCCCTCTCCTTGATCTCCGCCACGTCCGCCTTGATGCTGGCCGTCGCCTGCTCGGGCAGCGGCGGCGTGGCCCGGCCCAGCTGGCTCTTGCCGGCCAGGGCGGCTACCGCCGCGACGGCCAGCAGCACGGCGCCGATGATCAGCGCCGCCGCCCAGGCCGGTACCACCAGGGCCAGCGCGATGATGGCCGCGGCCAGCAGGCAGCCGACGCCGTACAGCGCCATCAGCCCGCTGCCGCCGAACATCCCGGCCCCGCGGCCCAGCCGCTTGGCCTTGCGGGTCATCTCGTACTCGGCCAGCTTGAGCTCGTCGCGAACCAGCCGGGATACCTGCTCGGTCAGGTCTTTGACCAGCTCTCCCGCTGACTCGGCCGAACCACCGGTATCTGCCACCATGTCCGCCCTCCTTGAATTTCGCCCTGACTACCCGGCGGGGCGGAGACCTAACACGGCGCGGGCGTTAAGAAGCGGGCTGGGCCAGGCCGCCGGCCACCTTGTCCGCGATCAGCTCGAAGGAGTGGATCCGGTCCCGGACGTCGTAGACCATCGTGGTCAGCATCAGCTCGTCGGCCTGGGTCCGGTCGAGCAGGCCGGCCAGCTGCTGGCGGACCGTTTCCGGCGAGCCCACCGCCTGGGCGGCGAACCGCTCCCGCGCGAACTCACGCTCCTGCTCGGTATACGGGTAGGCCGCCGCCTCCTCGGGGCTGGTCAGCGGCTCCGGCCGTCCGGCCCGCAGCCGGAGGAAGGACAGCGCCGCCGGGCCGGACAGCCACTGCGCGTGCTCGTCGTTGTCCGCGCAGATCGCGCTGACCGCGACCATCGCGTACGGCGTCTGGAGCCACGCCGAGGGCCGGAAGTACTGCCGGTACAGGGCCAGCGCGGGCACCGTGTTGGCCGCGCTGAAGTGGTGCGCGAACGAGAACGGCAGGCCGAGCAGGCCGGCCAGCTGGGCGCTGTACCCGCTGGAGCCGAGCAGCCAGATCGCGGGCATGTCACCCCGGCCCGGGGTCGCGGTGATGGGCGGCCGCGCGCCCGGCTGCCCGGGCAGCAGCCCGCCACCGGTGAACACCTCGCCGCTGAACAGCCCGATCAGGTCGGCCAGTTCCTGCGGGAAGTCCTCGGCGGACAGGCCCTCCATGGTGCGCCGCAGGGCCAGCGCGGTGAGCTGGTCGGTGCCCGGCGCCCGGCCGATGCCGAGGTCGATCCGGCCCGGGTGCAGTGCCTGCAGCGTGCCGAACTGCTCCGCGACCACCAGCGGGGCGTGGTTGGGCAGCATCACCCCACCGGAGCCGACCCGGATGGTGGAGGTAGCCGCGGCCAGGTGCGCGATCAGCACGGCGGGCGCGGAGCTGGCGATGGCCGGCATGTTGTGGTGCTCGGCCACCCAGAACCGGTGATAGCCGAGTTCCTCGGTGCGCCGGGCCAGGTCGGTGGTGTGCCGCAGCGCCTGGCTGGCGTTGGTGCCGGCGGCTACCGGAGACAGGTCGAGCACGGAAAGGGGTACATCGATCACATAGCCGGCAACCCGCCCGCCGTCCGGTTTCTTCCGCGGCCGCCGGGCGGCCCATGCCCCGGCTACAGCGGCGCCTTCGTGGTCAGCCAGTCCGCCTGCAGGATCTGCACTCCGGGGGTGCTGAGGCCGATCCGGGTGACCCGGCCCGGCGCCGACATCGACCAGATGCCCAGCGCCCGGGCGGACTGCATGAGCAGCTCGGTGCCGGCCGGGTTCCAGGCCAGCGGCTGCCAGCCGGCCGGCAGCAACTGGCGGTGCCCGTTCAGGAAGAGCAGTTCGGCGGCGTGCGCCGGGAAGGCCAGCGCCAGCGCGGGCGCGTGCTGGCCCCAGGCCAGCAGGGATGGGATGGCGTTGATCCCGGTGATCAGCCGCCGCACCGCGTCGCCGCCGTAGACGAGCACGCTGGGCTTCTGGCCCGCGCCGCCCCAGCCTTCGACGGCGATCTGCCCGTGCGGCCCGAACACCGGGCCGGCCAGCGGGTGGCGCTGCTTGAGCAGCACAGTGCCGCGCCCGGAGAAGGAACGCCGGGTCCAGATCTCGAAGTATTTCCCGGTGCCGCCCGATTGGCTGGGCGGGGTCACGTAGCCGATCATGCCGTCGTCCCGGATGTCCGGCGAACTGCCGCGCAGCAGGGTCGGCTGGTCACCGGTCTTGCGCAGCAGCAAGGGTCCCTGGGGGGTCAGCCGGGCCAGGTCATCGCCGCTGCTGGTGCCGTCGGCCAGGATGACCCCGGCCGGGGACGCGTCAAACGCGTCGATGCCGAATCCCCGCCGGTTGTGGGTGAGCTGCCGTTCCCGGCCGCCCACGGTCACCTGCCACAGGTTCAGGCTGGCCAGCCCCCGGCCGGCCAGCAGGTAAAAGACGCCGGGCGGCAGGTTGCGGCGGGTGCTGGCGGGCAGCGGCTGCGTCGCGGCCGCCGCAGACTGCGGCAGCATGGACGACGTGGCCGGGCTCGGTGAGGTGGCCGGCGCGCTTGACGTGTCCGCCGTGCCGGACGAGGACGTAGCGGCGGGGGGCGGCTGGGCTCCCACCGAGGCAACGCCACTGGAGCAGCCCGCAGCCAGTGCGGCCAGCAGACCGCCCCCCAGCAGGATGCTTATCCGTCTACCCACTACAGACCCGCGATCGATCGATACAGAGGTGGACATTCCGGCGACGCAGGCACAGCCACAGCAGCTTTGCCGAGGCGGAAACGGCGGGACTGATACCGTCCGGCCGCTCCGGGATCAATTGTTTTGGCTTCCCAACATTCCCCTTCGTGACGGGTGGAACGGGCGGGCAGCAGGCACTTTGGGTATTTCATCCTGGGGCCTGCCGCCCTTTTTCGCGGGCCACTGACCCCGGCCCGTTAGGGCTGCTGGACTGGATGCGGACGACAACCTGCACGACAACTAGACTGTACCCTCGCTTGACCCTAAGGTTACCGCCACCATGCCAGCGGCACTGGCTAGTCACCGGCGGCACTATTCCCGGTAACGAATCAGCGTGCGGCCAGGTGCCAGCCGGCCGGCGCCGGAACCGGGCCCGGTCAGCCAGGCCCGGCTAGGACGCGGCGGCGCTGCCTGGCCTCGCCGTCTGCAGCGGATAGGACGCCGTGGAGGCCGGCACCGAGGACAGGCTGACGAACCGGCTGCCGTGCGGGCCGGCCTGCACCGCCTGGCCCAGCGCGCTGCCCTTGACCAGCTTCCTGAACGACAGGAACCACATCGTCCAGCCGTTGTCCCAGGTGCCCGCCAGCGGGCTGCCGGTGATCATGACCGGGTCGCCCGGGTTCTCCATCTGGTAATAGGTCTGCGCGTCGGCGGGCGGCATGTTCACGCAGCCGTGGCTCACGTTGGTGAAACCCTGCTCGCCCACCGACCAGTACGCGTCGTGCAGGTAGTCACCGCTCCAGGTGAACCGGACCGACCAGGGCACCTCCAGGCTGTAGCCGGGGCCGGTCATCAGCACCGGATTGGCCTTGTCGATGGTCAGGTAGGTGCCGTTGGGGGTGTCGTCGCCGGGCCGGCCGGTGCTGATCGGCCAGGTGTAGAGCAGGTGCCCGTTCCGGTAGACGTGCATTTGATGCATTGCGGTGCTGGCCGTGACGATCAGCGAACCACCGATGCGGAACGTCTGGGTCAGGTCCGCGGTGCCGTACATGCCCTTGGCGCCGGCCACCCCGTCCAGGTGCCCGTCGAAGCTGACCGTGGTGTGCGCCGGCCAGTAGCTCTCCGGCCGGAAGTACAGCGTCTTGTCGCCATCCCAGTACCAGGCCCCGTACACCGGCTTCGAGGTGGTCACCTGGAGCGCGCGCTCGACCGCGGCCCGCCGGGTGATGGGCTGGCTGAAGTACAGAATGATCGGCATGCCGACGCCGAACGTCTGCCGGTATCCCTCATAGATCTCGGTAGTGAACGTGCCGGCCGGGGTGATGGTGCGGAACGTGCTGGTCGTGCTGACCGTCTTGCCGCCCGCGGCAGCCGCGGTCGCGGTCACCGTGTACCGCTGCGCGGTATGCAGGGCCCAGGTGCTGTGCCAGGTGGCCCGCTTGCCACCTGCGGTGGTGCTCAGGTGCCCGCTGACCGGCACCTGGCGGTGGCCCGCGGTCACCTGGACACTCCGGATCGGGCCGCTGGCCGAGGTGACCGTGATGGCCCCGGTCGTGCTCACGTGCTTGCTGCCGTTGGCCGGTGTGATGTCCGGGCGGGCGGCCGCCCGGGCCGCCGGGCTGTGCCCGGCCGGGCTGTGGCCAGCGGCCGGCCGGCTGGCCGCCGCTCCCGGTACACGCGGTAAGCAGCAGCCCGGCCGCCGCGAGCAGCACGAACCAGCGCCCGCGGCGCTGGGCTGATTCCCCGATTTCCCGCACGATGGGCCTCGCGTAACTCGTTGCCGCGGATCCGCGCCCGCAGGCGCCACGTCGCGGTTCCGCTGTCCTGGATGCTCCCCGCCCGCCTCGCCTTCCCGCTTCACTACCGGGCCCGGCACCGAGCGGTCCCCGTACCGCGTGCCAGCGCCCTGGGCAGGCCAAACGCCTGCTTACTCTCGCGGAGGCCGGCTTCCCGGCCAGCCATTCTTTACGGCGGGATTGTGCCCCTGTGGCCAGCCGGTGAAACGGCGCCGGGCGCTGGGCCGGTACGGTGAGCCGGTGACCCGGTGGGCCGAGATCCGTGCCGGCGCCGTCTGCTATGAGGACGACGCCGCGCTGGTGCTGAACAAGCCGGCCGGGCTCGCGGTGATGGGCGAGCGGCACGAGACGGATCTGGTCCGGCTGGCCGCCGAGGCGGGTGAGACGCTGTACCCGGCGCACCGGATCGACAAGGTGACCTCCGGCGCCGTGCTGCTGGCCAAGGACCTGCGCCTGCACGGCGACCTCACCCGGCAGTTCAGCAAGCGCACGGTGGGCAAGATGTACCTGGCCATCACCCGGTCGGCCGGGCTGCCCGGCCGGGGCACGATCGAGCTGCCGCTCAGCGTGGGCCGGAAGAACCGGGTCCGGATCGCGGCCAGCCGGGACGCGATCACGTTCGACCCGGCCCGCGGCTACTGGTCGGTCCCGCCCGAAGCGCAGTTCCAGGACGTGCGCAGCTATCCGTCGGTGACCACGTTCCTCCGGGTGTGCGGCGACGAGCAGCACACGCTGCTCGCAGTGCACCCGGTCACCGGCCGGCGGCATCAGATCCGGGTGCACCTGGCCTGGACCGGCCACCCCATCGACGGCGACCCGCTGTTCAGCAAAGCCGCGGCGGATGGTCCCGGGCGGACGCTGCTGCACTCCTGGCGGCTCGGCTTCACCGCCGCCTGGGCGGGCGGCGCGCGGATCCGGGCCGAGGCGCCGCCGGGCGCCGACTTCTGGGCGCCGCTGGGCGGCGCGCCGCCGGCCCTGCCGGACTGGGACACGGCCAGCGCGGCGCTGGCCACCAGCCCGGCCGCGCTCCGCTAGACACCGGCCAGCTCGGCGCTCCTCCATTCACCCTAGGCGGACGGTCATCCCGTCGTAGGCGGCAGCCAACTCCGGGGCGGCCAGCTCCGCGTCGGCCAGCCGCTCCAGCATGCTGGCCGACATGTGGGTGAGCACGATCCGGCCGGCCCGCAGTTCGGCCAGGTGCCCGCGCAGCGTCTGGTAGTCCAGGTGGTAGCGGACCGGCCGGTCGAACGTGTAGGCCTCCACCGCGAACAGCCGGGTGTCCCGGGCCGCCTCGGCCAGCGCCGGGGTCCACTCCGTGTCGCCGGAGTAGCCGAAGCTCACCCCGCCCAGCTCGACCCGCAGCGCCAGCGGCGGGGCGCCGCAGGCGTGCTCGACCTGCCAGCCGCGCACGGTGGCCCCGGCCACGGTGGCCGGCGTCCCGTCGGTGGCCAGTTCGGTGACCTCGACCGGGAACCGCCGCCGCACCTGGCTGGAGCCGGGGAACAGCGCCTCCATGGCCGCGGCCAGCCGGGCGGCGGTCCCGGGCGGGCCGGCCACCGCCAGCGGCGCCGTGCGGCGGGAGAACTGGCCGTCCAGGATCAGGAACGGCAGCCCGCCGAAGTGGTCGCCGTGCAGGTGGGTGACCGCGACCGCGGCCACCTCGCCGGGGTCCAGCCGCTGGGCTTTCAGCGCGGCCAGGCTGGTCGCGCCGCAATCCACCAGCAGCACCTGGCCGCCGGAGGCCAGCCGGATGCAGGTCTGCGCCCGCCCGCCGCTGCCGAACGCGTCACCGCTGCCGACGAACCGCACGTCCATGCCGGCGTGCACCCTTTTTTCTTAACGCCCGTACCCGGCCGGTGCCGCCGGCGCTTCCGGCGGTCCCGCCGGGAACGTGTCGAACAGGCGCAGCCGGTGCGCGGTGGCGGCGGCTTCGCCGCGGCTGCTCACCCCGAGCTTGCCCAGGATGTTCGACACGTGCACGCTGGCCGTCTTGACCGAGATGAACAGCTCGCTGGCGATGTCCCGGTTGCTCTGCCCGGCCGCGACCAGCCGGAGCACCTCGAACTCGCGCGCGGTGAGACCGAGCCGGTCCGGCTCGCTGGCCGCCGCCCCGGCCGCCGGGCTGCCGCCGAGCTGGACCCGGGCCCGCCGGGCCAGCAGGGCGACGGCGTCCCGCAGCGGCTGGGCGCCCAGGTCCTGGGCCAGCATGGCGGCCCGGCGCAGCTGGGCCGCGCCGTGGTCGCGGTCGCCCGCGGCCAGCGCGGCCTCGGCCGCCTGGTGCAGCGCGAGGGCCAGCGGGTAGGGCTGGCCCACCGCTTCCCAGGCCGCCGTGGCGGCGTCCCAGGCGGCGCCAGTACCGCCTGGCAGAGCATCACCCGGCGGGGAACCGCCGCGCATGATCTCGGCCGCCAACGTCAGCCGGTGCGCCCGCTGGGCCAGCCCGACCATGCCCAGCTCGGCCGCCGCGGCGCGCAGCCGCCCGCGCAGCGCGCTGGCCTGCCCGGCCAGCGCCGGGTCACGGTCCGCGGCGGTGCATGCCCGGGCCGCGGCGACCAGCAGCGGCCAGACGTACCGGGGGCTGCGCGCCACCGGGATGTGGTCCAGCGCCGCACCGGCCGCGGCCATCGCCTCGGCCGGCTGGTCCTGGGCCGTCCGCACCTCGGTTTCCAGCCGGGCCAGCGCGAGCTGATGCTCGTCCTTGTACCGGGTGCCGCCCAGCGCCGCCTTGACCGTGGCCACGCACTCGTCCGCCACCGCCAGGTCGCCGCGGGCCACCGCCATGTCACCGGACAGCCGCCAGAGCGAGGACCCGGCCAGCACCGGCGGCATCAGCTGCTGGGCCCGCTCGATGACCTCACCGGCCTCATCCCACCGGCCCAGCGACACCAGCGGCTCGGCCGTGTTGACGGCCAGGGTCACGCCAGATGTCCGGGCCAGTCCGTACTCGGCGGCGGTCCGCACCCCGTCCCGGGCCACCGCGGCGGCCTGCTCGTGCTGGCCCAGCCCTTCCAGCAGGTCCGACTCGGTGATCACCACGCGGAGCAGCGGCTGGTAGGCCCGGGCCCGGGTGGCCACCGCGCGCGCCTCGGCCAGCAGCTCCCGGGCCAGCTGCGCTTCCTCGCTGAGCGGCTGGGCACAGGCCAATGTGACCAGCGCGGCCGCTTCGGTGGCCGGGTCACCGGCCTGCCTAGCCACCGCCACCGCCTCCTCGGCGCCGGCCAGGAATTCGGCGTCGTCCCAGTTCTCCCGGTGATGGATGTCGTGCGCGAGGGCCTCCAGCACCCGGGCCCGGGCCGGGGTGGGCGGGTCGGCGGGCACCAGCCGGGCTGCCTCACGCAGGTCGTCGGTGTAGCCGGAGCGGCCGAGCAGGTAGCTCAGGTGGCCGCGGGCCTGCAGCAGCAGGGCGGCCCGGACCGGCTCGGCGTCGATGTCGATCTCCCGCAGGGCCGCCTTGGCCAGCATGACCCCGCGATCGAACTCACCGGCCAGCTCGGCCACCCGGACGGTGGATTCCAGCACGGCCAGCCGGCTGGCGCCGATCTGCTGCTCCGCCCCGGGGACCTGGTCCCACAGTTCCAGCACCCGGGACAGCATGGCGAGCTGCTCGGCGTGGGCCAGCGCGTGGCCGAACTCCGCAGCGGCGGTCCAGGCGCTGGCCAGCGCGCGCGCCGTGTCGTGCGCCGCGTACCAGTGATACGCCTGCTCGACCCCGGCGCGGCCGGGCGGCACCAGCGCGGGGTCGGCGGCGATCGCCTCGGCGAACCGGCTGTGCAGCTGGCTGCTCTCGCCGGGGAGCAGTTCCTCGGTCATCGCCTCGCGGATCAGCGCGTGCCGGAACACGAACCCGTCCTCGTCGATGAGCAGCACGTTGGCGGCCACCGCGGGCCGCAGCACCCGGGCCAGCCCGGCCAGGTCCAGCCCGGTGACCGCGGCCAGCAGCGCATGGCCGGTCCGCTCGCCGGCCGCGCTGGCCACCCGGACCACGTCCTGGGTCTCCTCGGGCAGCCGGCGCACGCTGGCCACCAGCAGGTCACGCAGTGACTCGGGCAGTCCGGAGCCGAGCTCACCCTCGCCCAGCAGCGCCTCGACGAACAGCGGGTTCCCCTCGGTGCGCCGGTACACCGCCCTCATCAAGTCCGGGCTGGGCTGGTGGCCGAGCAGCCGGGTGGCCAGCTCGCCGGTGTCCTGACGAGACAGCCGGCCGAGCTCCATCCGGCGGACCCAGCCGACCCGGTCCAGCTCAGCCAGCAGCGGGCGCAGCGGGTGGGTGCGGTGCAGCTCGTCGGACCGGTAGGTGACCACGATCAGCAGCCCGTCCAGCGCCTGCTGGTTGCGGATCAGGAAGGCCAGCAGGTCCCGGGTGGACCGGTCGGCCCAGTGCGCGTCCTCGATGACCAGCAGCACCGGGCTGATCTCGGCCAGCTGTTCGAGCAGGATGAGGAGCTGCTCGAACAGCCGGGCCCGGGCTTCCCCGGCATCCTCGGCCGCGGCCGGCTCACCGAACTCGGGCAGCAGCCGGGCCAGCTCCCGGGTCGCGCCGCCGGGCAGCAGATCGGCGACACCGGCCGCGCCCAGGTCCCGGACCAGCTCGCGGAGCACGGCGGTGAACGGGGCGAACGGCAGGCCGTCCGGGCCCAGCTCCAGGCAGCCGCCGGCCAGCACCCGGGTGCCGTCGCCACGCGACTGAGCGGCGAACTCGGCCAGCAGCCGGGTCTTGCCGACGCCGGCCTCCCCGCCGACCAGGACGGTCGCCGGGTGACCTTGGCCCGCCCCGGCCAGCGCGGCGGCGAGCGCGGACAGCTGGCCAGTCCGGCCGACCAGCACGGGGCTCGACATGCTCATCACCACCAGCATGCCAGCTTTCCGCGCCGGGCTAGCCAGGCCGGAGTGGGCCAGGCCGTCCACGGAGTGGACACAGCCCCGAGCTGGCCGCGCGGTACGCGGGCCGGGTGGTCCGGGCTGGTCGCTGCCCGGGCCGTCACCGCGCTGCGCGCCAAATAGCGCATGGCACGATGGGGCGATGACGGCGACGCCAGGCTGGGACGATGAGTATGCGGCCGGGAAGGCACCGGCCCCCTGGGACATCGGCCGGCCGCAGCCCGAGTTCGTCCGGCTGGCCGAGGCCGGCCTGCTCACCGGCCAACTGCTGGACTCAGGCTGCGGGACCGGCGAGCAGACGCTGCTGGCCGCGCAGCACGGCGCGGACGCGCTCGGCGTGGACATCTCGCCGCGGGCCATCGAGCGAGCCCGGGACAAGGCGGCCGAGCGCGGCGTGCCGGCCCAGTTCGAGGTGGCCAACGCGCTGTACCTCGGCGAGCTGGGCCGGGGCTTCGACACCATCGTCAACTGCGGGGTGTTCCACACCTTCGACGATGCCGCCCGCGCCCAGTACGTGATCAGCCTGGCCGGGGTACTCCGTCCGGGCGGGCACTGCTATGTGATGTGCTTCAGCGAGCACCAGCCGGGCACGTTCGGACCGCGCCGGGTCCGCCAGGAGGAACTGCGCGCGGCGTTCGCCGGCGGCTGGGTGGTGGCGGGCATCGCGGCCGCCACGATGGACATCAATCCTGGCCTGCCCACGCCGACGGTCAAGGCCTGGCTGGCCACCATCCGCCGCAGCTGACCCCGGGCCGGTCACAGCCCGTTCGGGAAGGTGATCTTTTCCGGGGCGACCAGCGGCGAGCCGACCTCCAGCTGGATCTGGGCGTGCTTGGTGAGCGGGATGTCGGCCGGGTTACCCAGGTAGACGTGGCCGTTGTAGAGCGCGGTCACCTTCCCCGTGGCGGGCCCGACCCGGTTCGTGCTGAGTGGCTGGCCCCATTCGTTGAAGAACTCACCCAGCGTGTAGGCGCGCTGCACCGGGGACTCGATGTGGATGATGCCGTCGGCCGCATGCGTGTGCAGCCAGTAGAAGCAGGTGCCGCTGCCGATGAACGTGCCGCTGGGTGTGTTCTGGCCCTGCGCGCCCGGGATGCCGATGCCCGCGGGCACCTGGCGGGCCGCGCCGTTCACGAAGATGGTCAGGTGGGCGTGAATGTGGAACAGCGTCTGCTCCGCGGTACTGCAGCCGATCCCGTCAACCTGCTGCCCGGTGGCCTTGGTGGCGGTGCCGGTCAGCGGGGGCGCCGCCGGGATGGGCACCCCTTCGGGCCCGGCCGGGCCAGCGGCGGGCGCCGCGCGCAGCGTGCCCAGGGTGGTCAGCGCGGCCAGCTTGAGCTTGGGCGTGCCGCCCGCCGTGTTGGTCGCCGCGGCGCCGCCGCCGAGCGTGACGGCCAGCGTGATGCCCACCGCGACCAGGATGACGACCACCGCCGCGCCAAGGCCAGCCAGCCAGTTGCGCCGCCGTTTGCGCTTCGCTTCCTGGGCCCGCATCTCGGCCACCCGGGCCCGGGCGGCGGCCGTCCGGGCCGCCTTCCCCCCGCTGCGTGTCCTCCCGGCTGGCCCGCCGCCGGTGCCCTTGCCCCCGGTTCGCTGATTCCCGTTCGACTTGGGCACCTGCTTGTCTCCTCGGTCCGCCGGCCGCCTTACCGGCCAAGGGTACGCGGTAGCTCAGTCGCCGCCGTTCCCGTTGCCGCCGCCACCGTGGTGACCACCGCCACCCTGGCCGTCCCGGCCGTGATCATGGTGATGCGGCCCGGCGGGGTGGCGCGCCACCAGCACGGTGACCACGCTGCCCACCGTGACCGGCCCGCTGGGCTGCACGGACAGCACGGTGCCGGGCGGCTGCCGGAAGGTGAGCTCACCCGTCAGGTGCGGGCGCAGGCCGAGCCGGGCCAGCCGCTGCCGGACGACCCGGACCGGCAGCCCGGCCAGCCCGGCCGCGTTGACGTCCACGGTGCGGACCGCCGGAGTGCTGGCCGCGGTGGCCGGACTGGCCGCGGTGGCCGGGCGGGTGGCGGCGGCCTGCGGCGCGGCCGCCGGAGGGCTGCCGCTGCTGCTGAGCACGAGCCAGCCGGCGGCGGCCACCAGCACGGCCAGCGCCGCGCCCAGCGGCAGGGCCCACCACGGCCAGCCGCGGCGCGGCCCGGCCGGTCCGGGCACGTCCTGGCCCAGCTCCGGCGGCCAGCCGGTGGCCGGATCGCGGCCAGCCCGTGGCCGGGTCCGGCGGCCAGCCGGTGGCCGGATCGGCCAGCCCGTGGCCGGGTCCGGCGGCCAGCCGGTGGCCGGGTCGCCGGGCGGTGGCAGCGCCGCGATGGTGGCGGTGGCGGCCGACCCCGCGGCCAGCGGCCTGGCCACCGGCCCGGCGGCCGACTGCGCCGCCGGCCCGGCTGCGACGGCCAGCGTGGCGGCGCGGCTGTCGCGCAGCGCGTCCCGCAGCCGGGCGGCCCGGGTGGCGACCTGGCTGGCGCTGGCCGGCCGGGCCGCCGGGTCCTTCGCGGTCAGCTCCATGACCAGGGCGGCCACCCCGGCGGGCACCGCGGCGGGCAGCGGCGGCACCGGGGCGCGCTGGCAGGCGGCCACCACCTCCATCGGGGTGCCCCGGAACGGCGGCTGCCCGGCCACGCACTCATAGGCCACCACGCCGAGCGAGTACAGGTCGCTGGCCGCGGTGGCGCTGGCCCCGGCGGCCCGTTCCGGGGCCAGGTACGACGGGGTGCCGACCATCGTCCCGGTCCGGGTCAGCTGAGCCGAGCCGGCCGCGTACGCGATGCCGAAGTCGGTGATCTTCACCTGGCCGTTCCCCGCGACCAGCAGGTTGGCCGGCTTGATATCCCGGTGCACCAGGCCGGCCGCGTGCGCCGCGGCCAATCCGGCGGCCACCTGGGCCAGCACGTCCATCGCGTCGGCTGGGTCGAGCGGCCCGCCGTCCAGCAGCCCGGCCAGTGACGGGCCGTCCACGAACTCCATGACCAGGAACGGTGCGCTGGGCGGCTCGGCCTCGCCGTAGTCGTAGACCTGGGCGATGCCCGAGTGGGACAGCGCCCCGGCGTGCCGCGCCTCGGCCCGGAACCGCTCCATCGCCTCCGGCTGGCCCGCGTAGCCATCGCGCAGCCGCTTGACCGCAACGGGCCGGCTCAGCACCAGGTCAGTGGCCCGCCACACCTCACCGACCGCGCCGGCCGCGATCCGGCCCTCCAGCTGGTAGCGGCCGGCCAGCAGGATCCCAGGAATGGACATAGCGGGCACAGGCTACCCCGCTGGAACGTCACGGACCGGCCAACTATGCAGAACGCCAGCCAGGCTGACGCTGATACGGACCGCGGCCCGCGGCGTCCACCGGCGCCGCGGTGACCTCGCCGCGCAGCCAGCACACGGCGGCCTGCAGGCCCTCGCCGTACTGCGGCGGCGGGTAGCGGTCCGGGTCAACCCGCAGGCCGCCCGGGCGGCCCTGCAGCACCACGTCATCGGCGGCGGCCGCCTCACAGGTCAGCTCGTACCGGCTGGGCGGCCCCGGCACCGGACGGCCGAGCGGCGAAGCCGCACGCTCCCCCAGCACCCAGCCGAGCAGATCGGCGACCCCATGCAACCAGCTGGCGTTCATCCAGTCCTGGCTCCACCGCCAGGGGTGCCGGGCCGCCGCGGACGGGAGCGGCTCGGGCAGGTCGCAGGCCTTGAGGCCGAGCTGGGCATGCTCGCGGACTTGGCGGATGTCTTCGTCGGTGCGCGCGTAGTCGCCGCGGGCGCCGATCAGGCGGCCGCGGCCGTCCGCATCGACCGGGATCTCGTCGCTGGCCCCGGCCAGCCAGCTGAGCACGGCCCGGGTCTCCCGGAGCTGGTCGCGGAAGTCGGCGGGCACCCCGGGCGGCGCGGTCGAGCCTTCCGGCTCGGCGGCCGCCTCGGCCAGGATCTCGGCCCGGGACGGCGGGTGGCCCGGGGCCAGGCACAGCGTGATCGGCGATGGCCGGCTGCCGGTCAGCGCCCAGGTCCAGGCCAGCGCGGCCCGGCCGGCCGGCCCCACCTCGCGCACGCTCTGCGCCAGCACCGCCTCGACGTGCGCGCGGGGCCGGGTGATGGCCGGGCTGAGCTGTGCCGGGACATGAGGGGCCACGGCACAACGGTACGGGAACCTGGGTCACCGGCGCGGCGGCCCTGGCTCACGGATCACCTCCACCGGGTCCTTGTCCGGGCGCAGGCCCTTGTACGACGCGGCGCGCATCCGGCCGGCCGAGGTCCAGCCCGCGAACTCCACCTCGGCCACCACCCGCGGCTGCACCCAGGTCACGTTCCTGGCGTGCTCGGCCGGGATGGCGGTGCGGAACGGCGGGCTGCCGGTGCGCAGCGGGCCGAGCAGCCGGCCCAGCTGGTGCAGCGTGGCCGCGGTGAACCCGGTGCCCACGTGCCCGGCGTACTCCAGGTCCCCGCCATCCCCGTACACTCCGATGAGCAGCGAGCCGATCTGACCGCTGCGGTTGCCCTCACCTGGCTTCCAGCCGCCGACGACGACCTCCTGGCGGTAGGTGTTCTTCACCTTCCGCCACGCCGCCGACCGGGTGCCCGGTTCGTACCGGGAGTCCAGCCGCTTGGCCACGACTCCCTCCAGGCCGTGCTGCCCGGACGCGGCCAGTACGTCGCCGCCGCGGTAGCCGGTGAAGGCCGGCGGCACCTGCCAGTACGGCCCGGGCAGCCCCAACCCCTCCAATGCCGAACGCCGGCTGGCATACCCGGCCGTCAGCAGCCCACGGCCGTCCAGGCTGAGCAGGTCGAAGGCCAGGTAGGTGACGGGCACGGCGGCGGCCAGCCGGGCCGCCCGGATCGGCGCGGTCACGTGCATCCGCTGCTGGAGCAGCTCGAAACTGGGCCGGCCGGCCGGGTCGAACGCGACGATCTCACCGTCCAGCACGGCCTGGGACCAGCTGCGCCGTGCAGCCGGCTGGGCCGCCGGCTGGGTGGCCAGCTGGTGCAGTTCCGGGTAGGCCCGGGTCATGTCCCGGCCCAGCCGGGAGACCAGCCGGACCTGGCCCTCCTGGACGTAGGCCAGCGCCCGGATGCCGTCCCACTTCAGCTCGTAGGCCCAGCCGGGCTCGTCATCCGCGGGCAGCTGACCGGTGCTGGCCAGCATCGGCCGCAGCCCAGCAGGCAGCCCACCGGTCGCGTCGCTCACCCTGGGGGCATACCCCCGGGCCGGTACGCATGATCATGGCTGGCCGCCGCGGCCGCGCTCGGCCGGCCGGCATTCAGCCGCACGGCGCAGCAGGACCGCACGCTCCTGGGCGTTCCGGGTGAGCGCGGCCGCCCGCTCGAACTCGGCCCGCGCCTCGGCGCCGCGGCCCAGCTTGGCCAGGAGGTCACCGCGCACGCTGGGGAGCAGGTGGTAGTTGCGCAGCTCCGGCCCACCGGCCAGCCGGTCGGCCGAACTGCGCGCCCGGTCCTGGTGGAAAGGCTCCGACCTGTTCCTGGTCGTGGACGACTATGACCTGGTGGCCGGGGCCACCAACCCGCTGCTGCCGCTGCTCGACCTGCTCCCGCAGGCCCGGGATATCGGGCTGCACGTGGTGCTGGCCCGGTCCGCGGGCGGCGCCGGGCGGGCCATGTTCGAGCCGGTGGTGCAGCGGCTGCGCGAGATGGGCACGCCCACCCTGCTGATGTCGGCCAGCCCGGATGAGGGTCAGCTGTTCGGGGTCAGGCCGCAGCCGCTGCCGCCCGGGCGCGGCCGCCTGATCGCCCGGCGCTCAGCGGCCCGGCTGGTGCAGACCGCGCTGGCCGGCGGCCTGCCGGTCAGCGGCGGCCGGCCGGGCGCCAGTGCCGCCGCCGGCCCCGGCTGACCACCGCGGCCAGCGCGATGACCAGGGCGGCCAGCGCGGCCGCGCCGCCCGCGATGGACAGCGCGAGCGTCCTGGTCACCGGGTTCTGGGCGGCCGGCTGCGGCACCGGCAGCGGCTGCGCGGCGGCCCGCGCCGCGGCCACCGGGACCACCGCGGTGACCGCCTGCACCGGGTTGATCATGCCCGCGCCGGTGTGCGCGCCGGTCGCCCCGTCGGCGGTCGTCTCGATCCGGCGCACTACCTGCGCGGCCGTCAGCCGCGGGTAGGCCGCCCGAACCAGCGCCGCCACCCCGGACACGAACGCGGCCGCGAAGCTGGTGCCCTGGCTGGCCGGGTTGTAGCCGCCGGGCCACGCACTGGCGATGTTCGCGCCGGGCGCGGTCACCGACACCCGGGTCCTCCGGTCGGTGTAGCTGGTCAGCGTCCCGGTCTCGTCGACCGCGCCGACGGACAGCACGCCGGGATAGCTGGCCGGGTAGTACGGCCCGTCCCCGCCGCCCGGGTTGTCGTTCCCGGCCGCCGCCACCACCACGGCGTTGCGGCGCAGCGCGAAGGTCACCGCGGCCCGCAGCGCGGGCGAGTTCGCCGCGGTCTGGATGGACACGTTGATCACCTGCGCGCCGTCGGCCACCGCGTCGCGGATGCCCTGGGCCAGCAGCCGGGTGGTCCCGGTCTCGCCGGTGTTGACCTTGACCGACAGGATCCGGGCGGCGGGCGCGACGCCGTAGAACGGCACGCCACGGCCGCGGGCGTCGCCGGCCGCGATGATGCTGGCCACCGCGGTGCCGTGGCCGACGCAGTCCCGCGGGCCCTGGCCGGTCAGGTTGATCTCGGTGACCCGGCCGACCAGCTGCGGGCTGTAGTCCACCCCGCTGTCCACCACCGCCACCGTGACGCCGCGGCCGCGGCTGGCCGCCCACGCTCCGGTGAGGTCCAGCGCCGACTGTGCCCACGGCGGCCGGGTCAGCCGGCGGTCGCCCAGCTGCGGCGGGCAGCCCGCGGCCGGCCGGGGCAGCAGCGCGACGGGCTGCGGGATGGCCGACGGCGGCCCAGCCGGCACGGTCGCCTCCGGGGTCCCATTGGCGGTGGCTTTCGGCGTCGCCGGCGGAGTAGCCGATGGGGTGGCCGCAGCCAGGGTGGCCAGCACGGGCAGCGCCGCCGTGCCCACTAACAGGCCGCGCCCCCGCCCGCCGATCAAGCTCACCCCGGCACTCTACGCGGCCCGGGCTCAGGCCTCGTCGAGGTCGAAGGATCCGGTCCGCACCGGGCCGTCCGGCCGATAGCTGGCGATGATGACCCCGGTGCTGGTCGCCGACGACTCGATCAGCCGCAGCGCGGCCGCCCTGGTCCCGTCGCGGAACAGCTTCTGGCCGCTGCCCAGGTGTACCGGGATGAACATCAGCCGGTACTCGTCCACCAGGTCGGCCTCGATCAGCGCCTGGGCCAGCTCGCCGCTGCCGTGCACCTGCAGTTCGCCGCCCGGCCGCTCCTTGAGCTTGGCCACCTCGGTGACCACGTCGCCGCCGAGCAGCTGCGAGTTGTTCCAGTCCAGCGCGCCGAGCGTGGCCGACGCCACGTACTTGGGCAGCGCGTTCAGCTTGCTGGCGATCGGGTTGCCTGGATCGGTCACCTTGGGCCAGTAGCCGGCGAAGATCTGGTACGTCCTGCGGCCCAGCAGGAACGCGCTGGCATGCTCGAACCAGCCGGTGATGGCCGCGCCGCTGTCCTCGGCGCCGTACGGCGCCGACCAGCCGCCGTAAGCGAAGCCGGCGGACGGGTCCTCCTCCGGCCCGCCCGGGGCCTGCATGACGCCGTCGAGGGTAAGGAAGGTGTGCAGGGTCAGTCGCATCGTCGTCTCCCGTCGCTGTGCTGTCTGACTTAGCGCTGTTTGACTTAGCGTGATTGCCTGGGTAGACGAAACGGGCCCGGCTGATTCATCGCGCTCCGTTCAGCACGCCCCGTTCATCACAACCAGGGAGGACGCCATGGGATACGAGCACATCCTGGTGGACCGGTCCGGTGACTTCGCCACCGTGACGATGAACCGGCCGCAGCGGCGCAACTCGCTGTCCCAGGCGCACATGCGCGAGCTGATCGGGGCGTTCCGGGAGATCGGGGACAGCACCGCGCTGGGCGTGGTGCTGGCCGGCAACGGCCCGGTGTTCAGCTCCGGGCATGACCTGGCCGAGGTGGCCGACGCGGGCCTGTCTGCGGTCCGCGCGCTGCTGGCCACCTGCACCGAGCTGATGACGGTCATGCAGCAGATCCCGCAGCCGGTGGTGGCCCGGGTACACGGGCTGGCCACCGCGGCCGGCTGCCAGCTGGTGGCCAGCACCGACCTGGCGGTGGCCAGCGAGGACGCCGGGTTCGCCGCGCCCGGCGGTAAGGGCGGCTGGTTCTGCCACACGCCGATGGTGGCAGTGGCCCGCAACGTGGGCCGGAAGCGGGCCATGGAGCTGGCCCTGTCCGGTGACGTCATCGACGCCCGGACCGCGCTGGACTGGGGCCTGGTCAACGCGGTGGTGCCGGCCGCGCAGCTGGATACCGCGGTACAGGATCTGCTGGACCGGGTCACCCGGGGCTCGGCGGAGAGCAAGGGCATCGGCAAGCAGGCCCTGTACGCGCAGATCGACCTGGACCAGCCGAAGGCGTACGCCTACGCGATGGAGGTGATGGCCGCGACCAGCCAGCTGCCGGACGCCCGGGAATGGACGCACGCGTTCCTGGAGAAGCGCAAACCGCGCTGGCGGCGCGGCCGCCAGTAAGCAGGCACTGGCGTTCAGAAAAAAGTGGACAGCCAGTCGTGCACTTCCCCGATGCGGTTCTCCAGCAGGGTGAGGTGGCCGTCGTGGTCCAGCAGCCGGGCGGTCACCCCGGGAACGTGCCGGGCCAGCCACTCACCGTGCCCGAACGGGACGAACAGGTCCTCCCGGCCGTGCAGCAGCAGCACCGGGACCGATATCCGGGCCAGCTCGAAGCCCCACGGGCTGGCGTGCGCCTCAGTGTCCTCCCACCAGCCCTCATCCCCCGGGGCCTGGCCCTGTTTGGTGGACCAGACCAGGTACTCGGCCAGTTCACCGGTGAGCACGGCCGCGTCGGTCGGGGTCAGCAGCGTCTGCAGGCCCTTGGCCACGTCCTCCGGCGTCTCGGCCAGCGCCTCTTCGCGGTCCTTGGCCACCTTCTGCCGGGCCGCCCCGGGATCGGCGAAGTACTGCCGGAAGTCGTCCGCGTTCTCCTGGCCCATCCCGGCGTACCAGTCCAGGCCGTCCGCGCCGTACGGGGCCAGCGAGGCCAGCGACGCGGCCGCCACGACCAGGTCGGGCAGCAGCGCGGCGCAGGCCAGCACGTGCGGCCCGCCGCCCGAGATGCCCCACATCGCCACCCGGTCCACGCCCAGCGCGGCGCAGATGGCGCGCGCGTCAGCCGTGCAGTCGGCGACGGCCCGCCCCGGCTGCGGCGACGAGCCGCCGTACCCGGGCCGGTCGTAGCCGATCAGCCGGAGCCCGTGCGCGCCGGCGTCCGCCACCACGTGCTGGTACAGGTGCCGGGAATTGGGGGTGCCGTTGTGCACCAGCACCGGCTGGCCACTGGGGTCGCCGTACTCCTCGACGGCCAGCGTCCGGCCATCCGCGGTCTGGATCAGGCGTTCCATGGCCTCCGCCTCTGCTCGGCCCGCGCCAGCCGCGCGGCCCGTCGCCCAACCTAACTGCCCACCGGCTGCTGGCGCACCTCAGATACTGGCCGTATGCCATTGCGACTGCATCACATTGTCATCGACACCCACGACCTGCCGGGGCTGGCCCGGTTCTGGACCCAGGCGCTCGGCTGGCGGGTGCTCTCCGAACGGGATCAGGAGATCGTCATCGGGACCGGTGTGGACGCGCCGGTGGGCATCTGCTTCATGCCGGTGACCGGCGTGAAGACGGCGAAGAACCGGGTTCATCTGGACCTGACGGCCAGCGCCGCGGACCGGGACGCAGAGATCGAGCGGCTGCTCGCGCTCGGCGCCCGCCGGGTGGACATCGGGCAGACCGGCCAGGAGTCGTGGACCGTGCTGGCCGATCCGGAAGGAAACGAGTTCTGCGTGGTGCGCCCGAAGGAGACGCTGATCGGCTGAGTCCCGGCGGCGGGCCAGGAAAATTGGTGGCCAGGACGGCTGGCGCGGCCCGGGTAATTGTTCCACTATGGGCCAGGGCGGTGGCGGCCTGGATAGCGACTTATGCCCAGGCAGGGGGAGGAGAATGTCATGCTGAGCGGCTTTTATGGGGCTTTTTCGCCAGCCTGTTTCGCGCTTCTCGGGCTGTGGCTGGTCGCGGTGCAGATCCGGATGCGGGAATGGCAGGGCAGCGCCCGGCACCGGCGGCGCTCGTACGGCGTCGCACTGCACTTCGTGCTGCCCGGAATGATGAGCCTGCTGGCCCTGATCGATCCGGCCGACCCAGTGTTCTGGCGGGTGTCGTTCGCGGTCATCGCGCTGTCCGGGGCCGCGGTGCTGACCCTGGTCAGCGGGCTCCCGGCGCGCAGCATGGCGGACCGCGGCGGCAGGCTGCCGGACGCCCCGGCCGCCGATCAGCTCGGCCTGGCCGGGTACCTGGCGGCGGTCGCGCTGTACCTGCTGATCGGCGCCCTGGCCGTAGTGGGCGGGCTGGACGTGCTGCGCACCGAGGCGGTGCTGCTGACCCTGCTGGTGTTCCTGGGCTTCAACATGGCCTGGCTGCTGCTGTTCGACAGCCGCCACACGGCCCCGGCCCCGATCCGGTAAGCACGGTCCGGTAAGCACGGTCCGGTAAGCACGGTCCGGTAAGCACGGTCCGGTAAGCACGGTGCGTTAAACAGGGTCCGGTCGGCACGGTCCGTTAGCCGTCCAGCAGCGCCTGGATGTCGGCGATGGCCTGGCCGGTGCCGGTGAAGAGGATCCCGTGCAGGCCGGCCTCGGCGGCGGCGGTCACGTTCTCCGCCACGTCGTCGAGGAACACCGTGTCCGCCGCGGCCACGCCCAGGCCGTCGCAGGCCAGCTGGTAGATCCGCGGGTCCGGCTTGGCCATGCCCGCCTCGTGCGAGTACACGATCAGGTCGGTCATGTCGCCGAACCCGTAGCGCTGCTGCTCGCGCTGCCGGGCGCCGACGAAGCTGTTGCTGATGATGCCGGTCCGGTAACGCGGCCGCAGGCCGGCGAAGTAGCGCGTCAGGTCCGCGTTCAGCGTGCCCAGGTACTCGGCCCACAGGTCGGCCAGGAACGCGCGCAACTGGCTGGCGTCCAGGCCGAGGATCTCAGCGATGCGCTGGCCGGCCTGCAGCTCGGAGATGGCCCCCACCGCCCCGGCCGCGGCCACCCCGGCCAGCCGGGAGCCCAGCTCCCCCGGGCCGAGGCCGAGCCTCGGTTCCCAGATCCGTTCCAGGCGGCCCGGCTCGGTGAGCTCCAGGACACCACCGATGTCGAAGACGACGGCTCTGATTGGCATGGCTCCACGGTTTGAAATGGCTACACCGTTTGACATGGGTACACCGTTTGACATGGGTACACCGTTTGACATGGGTACACCGTGCGGCTTACCCCCAGGGCAAGGTCAAGCCGCCGCACTCGGATGCAGCATCGGCCGGTAGCCGGCCGCGATGACGGCCACCGTGGACGGCGGGGTGAGCACGTCCGCCACCTCCGGCAGCGCGCCCGCGGCCGGGGCGGCGTAGGCGTGGAACGACCACGGCCGCAGCCGGCCGCCGGCCAGCAGCCCGATGGTGCCGCCGGCCCGGATCATCACTCCGTCCGGCAGCTGGGCCGGCGGCGCACGGTAGGTGCGCTTCCGCCGGGCCGGGTCCAGCCGTTCCCGGTGCAGGATCTGGTCCATGTCCCGGGCCCCGGGCCGGCTGGGCAGCCGCTGGGCCACCCGCCACGCCTGCGCGAAGCGCAGGTAGTCGGCCCGGCGGCAGTATGCGCATGGCCGGTGCCCGGCGGCCAGCGCGGTGGCCTCGTCCAGGAAGAACAGCGCGGTCCACCGGCCCGGCGGCATCGGGTCGCGGCGCCGCCCGCGCCAGTCCAGCACGCAGCAGATCCAGGCGGCCGTCCGCCAGCGGCTGGTCCCCAGCCGGCCGTCCGGGTCGTGCAGGCAGCCACGGTTGCCCATGATCAGCCCGCGCGCCGGGTCGGTGACGATCTCGCCGGTGGGGGTCACCCGGTTCTGCAGCGGCATGGGCCCCATTGTGCGCGGCAGGTCCGACATTTCTGTGTACAGCCCAGGGTTTACCGCCCGGGCCGGCGGCGGCAGCCAGGGATGAGCGCGGGCACCCGGGCCGCGTAGCTGGCGTAGACGGGGCCGAGCTCACGCCGCAGGTCGCGCTCTTCGAAGCCGATGCCGGTCAGGATGTAGCCGGTCGCCGCGACGCTGAACAGCAGGTGCCCGGCGGTCAGTACCGGGGTCGCCCAGAACACGAGCAGGAACCCGGACATGAGCGGATGGCGCACCCAGCGGTACCAGCCGCGCTCGGTGAACGGCGGTGGCGTGTACCGGTCACCGCGCGCCCGCCGCCAGGCCTGCCGCAGCCCGAACAGGTCGGTGTGGCTGATCAGGAACGTGGACCCGAGCGCGAGCAACCAGCCGGCCGCCTGCACGGCGAGCAGCACGGCCGCGCCCGGCCCAGCCAGCCGCCACAGCGCGCCACCGAACGGCCGCCACTGCCAGTACAGCAGGGCCAGCGCCAGGCTGGCGGCCAGCACGAACGTGGCCCGCTCCGCCGCCGCGGGCACCAGCCTGGTCCAGCGCCGCTTGAACGCGGGCCGGGCCATCACCGTGTGCTGCACCGCGAACAGGCCGAGCAGCGCCAGGTCGATGACGGCCGCGCCGGCCCAGCCACCCCGCGGCGTCCCGTCGATGCTGGTGGGCACGCCGCGGTTGGCGAAGAAGCCGGCTCCGTAGCCCAGCACCGCCAGCATGCACAGGTAGCAGGCCAGCGCATAGCCGAGCAAACCTACTTTGCCGAACGCCACTGCCCGCGGCTGCCCAGCGCGCGCTCCGGTGGTCTTACTGGTCAGGGTCATAGCCCGACGCTAAGGACTGGCCACCCAGCCGGGCCATCGGGTAAACAGCCGGCATCCGGGGCGCCGGCCGCCCCAGCCGGGCCGCCGCCCGGCGGGATGACCGGGCGAACTACCTAGCTGCGTAGCCGCTGCTCGGTGACCCAGGCCGCGATCTGGGCCCGGGACCGGACCTGGAGCTTGCGCCGGATGTTCTCCACGTGGGCTTCCGCGGTACGCGGCGCGACCCCCAGCCGGCTGGCGATCGCGTGGTTGGTCAGGCCGTCCGCGATCAGCCCGGCCACCTGGAGTTCGCGGCCGGTGAGCCGCGGCCCGGGGCTGGCCGCCGCATCGAGGAAGCCGAGCAGCGCGGCCAGCACCTCGGCCCAGCGCCCGTGGTAGAAGAGGTGGCTGGTGCCGGGCAGCGGGACGAGCGCCGCACCCGGGATGAGCGCGGCCACCTCCTGGCCGAGCTGGAATCTGGTGGCCGGGTCGGCCTCACGGTGCAGCACCACGGTGCGCGCCCGGACCTGCGGCAGCAGCGCCCGCACGTCGGTGCGGTAGTAGACATCCAGCATGTCCGCGGCCACTTCGGCCGGCGCGCAGGCCCGCTGCGCCTGGGTGAACGCGTCCACCTCCGCGGCGCTGGGCCCGGGGATGAAGATGCCGGCCAGCACCTTCGAGCCGAGCCCCCAGTGCGCCCGGACCAGGGCGGCCAGCGAGTCGCGGACCTCGGGCGGAGCCAGGTCGGCGCCGTTCGCGCAGGTGCCGTACAGCACAAGATCCGCGACCCGGTCCGGATGCCGGGCGGCGATGGCGGCCGCGATCTGGCCGCCCTGCGACGCGCCGAACAGGCTGAACCGGCTGGCCCCGGCCGCGTCGGCGACGGCCAGCGCCGCCGCCAGCTGGGCCTCGAAGGACAGGTCGGCCCGGTCCCGGGCGGACAGCCCGCAGCCGGGCTTGTCGTAGCGGATCACGGTGTGCCGCCGGGCCAGCCCGGCCAGGAACGCGCCGAACCCGAACAGCTCCAGCTGCCGGCCGAGGTGGGTGACCCAGCCCGCGTCGCACAGCACCGGCGGGCCGCTGCCGGCCAGCGAGTAGGCGACGTGGCCCGCTGGCGTGGCGCAGTACCTGATCATCGGCGGCATCTGGCTAGCCAGCCGGCGGGCGGGGCGCGGCGGGCAGTGAGTGATCCCAGTCGGACAGCAGCGTGCGGATCGCGGTGACCAGCGCGATGGGCTGGTCCATCATCACGTGGTGCGCCGCCGCCGGGATCTCGATGACCGGGGCGAGCCGGCCGAGCCGGTCGTACATGACCTCGCTCATCTGCGCGGACACCAGGCCGTACTCGGCGCGGAACAGCGCGACCCGGCAGTCCAGCCGGGTGAGCAGGTCCGGGACGAGCAGGTGCCGGGCGAAGATGCGGGGATCGAACTTCCAGCTCCAGCCGCCGGGCACGGCGTGGATGGAGGTGGCGGCCACGTGAGCGGCGATGTACGGCAGCACCGGCTGGTCCGGGACGGGGCGGAACCGGGCGATGGCCGCCTCCCGGGTGGGGTAGACCAGGAGCGGGCCGAACGCGCGCTGGTCCCGGGCGGCGCGTTCTTCCGGCGTGATGTCCCGCACCGGCGAGTCGATGGCCACCGCGCCGGCCAGCCGGGCGCCATAACGGCTGGCCGCGCGCAGCGCCACGAAGCCACCCATGCTGTGCCCGATCACCACCGGCGGGCCGCCGATGCCCGCGTCCGCCGCGACCGCCAGCACCTCCTCGGCCCAGGTGTCCAGGC
Source organism: uncultured Actinomycetes bacterium (assembly GCA_963834705.1). GTDB lineage: Bacteria > Actinomycetota > Actinomycetes > Streptosporangiales > Streptosporangiaceae > RYN-230. The sequence goes on along the minus strand of CAWICV010000002.1, from coordinate 248,996 downwards.
GGTAGCTCTCCCGCCGTCCGCTGTCGCCGTGCCCGGACAGGTCGAGCGCGGCCACCCGGTGCCCGCCGGCCAGCAGCAGCGGGGCGATGTGGTCCCACCAGCGGGCGTGCGCGGCGCCGCCGTGCACCAGCACGATGCCGCCCTGGCCACGCTGCCCCCAGGCGCGGTAGGCGATGCTGGCCCCGGCGACCTCGGTCTTGCCTTCCTCGGCCGCGGTGCCCAGCGCCGCGGTGAACCAGGCCGGGGGCGGGACGGCATCCACCGATGCGAGCGAAGTCATGCCTAGCAGGGAACCAGATCAGGCGGCCGGCTGGCCAACCGGCTAGCTAAACCGGCTGGCTAGACCGGCTAGCTAGACCGGCTAGCTAGACCGGCTAGCTAAACCAGTTAGCTGAACCAGGCGGATCAGCGGATGCGCGCGAGCAGCAGGGTGAGGTCGTCCTCGCCGCGCTGCCGCAGCGCCTGGATGACCTCCTCGCACGCGCCGTCCAGCGATGCGCCCGGCTTAGCCAGGGCGTCGCCGAGCGCGCCGCGCAGCGCGCTCAGGCCGTCCTCGAGCGGCCGGGTGCGGCTCTCCACCAGGCCATCGGTGTAGAGCGCGAGCACCGCGCCCGGCGGCAGGTCGATCCGCACCGTGTCGAACGAGCCGGCCGCCAGGCCGAGCGGCAGCCCGGCGGGCAGGTCGGGCAGTTCGGTCTCGCCGTCGGGCCGGGCCAGCACCGGCGGCGGGTGCCCGGCCTTGGCCACCAGGCAGGAGCTGCTGGCCGGGTCGAGCACGGCGTACAGGCAGGTGGCGTACGGCGTGCCGGACATGGCCGCGGCCATCCGGTCCAGCCTGCGCAGCACCTCCTCGGGCGGCAGTTCCAGGTCGGCCAGCGCGTGCGCCGCGGTGCGCAACTGGACCATGACCGCGGCCGCCTCCGGCCCGTGACCCATCGCGTCGCCCATGATCAGCGCGGTCTGGCCGCCGGGCAGCGCGACGATGTCGTGCCAGTCCCCGCCGACCATGCTGGTGCCGACGGGCAGGTACCGGGCCGCCACCTCCAGCCCTTCCGGGACCCGCGGCTCCTCCGGCACCAGGCCCTGCTGCAGCACGAACGCGACCCGGCGTTCCCGGTGGTACAGCCGCGCGTTGTCGATGCACACCGCGGCGTGCGCGGCCAGTTCCCCGGCCACCCCGGTGTCCGGCTCGGCGAAGCCGTCCCGGCCGACCACCCGGGCGAATGTGACGCAGCCCAGCACCACACCGCGGGCGATCAGCGGCACGGACAGGAACGAGGTGTAGCTGGCGTCGGGTTCCCGGCCGCCGGGACGGCGGGCCAGCCGGTCCGCGGTCTCCCGGTCGAGGTAGCCGGTGACCACCGGGCTGCCCGTGGTCATCGCCCGGTAGCTGGGCGAATCGGCGCCGAACAGGAATGCCTCGCCGGGGCGCAGCAGGTTGTCGGTGACGGCCGCGGGCTGGCCGGCCAGCCGGGCCGCCAGACGGCGCACCAGTGCGGACGAGCTCGCCTCGTCCAGCATCGGCTCCTCGGCGGTGAGCAGCCGTTCCAGCACGAACACCGCGGCCGCGTCGGCAAACTCGGGCACCACGACCTCGGTGACCTCGCGCGCGGTCCGGGTCAGGTCCAGCGTGGTGCCGACCCGGGCCACCGCCTCGCGGAGCAGGTCCGGGTGGGGCGCCGCGGCCCGCTGCGCGATCACCAGCGTGCCGTCGCCGGGCCCGGCCAGCGGCTCGCAGTGCACGGCCAGCTGGCCGCCGCCGCAGTCCGGGCTCAGCGTCACCGAGCCGGACCAGGGCCGCCCGGTGGCCGTCTCGGCCAGCCCGCGCCGGATCCGCTCCTGGTGCTCCGCCCGGGCCAGCAGCAGCGGCCAGACGTCCCGCCCGGTGACCTCGTCCGCGGTGCGGGCGAACAGCTGCCCGGCGGTCACCGACCAGAACGCCACCGCGCCGGATGCATCCAGGGTGAACGCCGCGACGCCGGCTGGGTCGGCCGCCCGGGCTGGGCCGTCGTCCCCGGCTATCTGTGACCGCACTGCATCTGCACCAATCCTGGCGGCGAGCGCGATGGCCGCGCAGCCACCTATTCCGGGCCCATTCGCCGCGGATACCTGCCCGCGGGCAGCGCGGGTCCAGGCCGCCCATCCCCGTACCCTGCGATACCGTGCAACCACGAAATGTACCGTATGTCCGGCCACAATCCAGGCTCTGCGGCGCTGGTCATTTCCGCTGCCTGTCCGGGGCTGCACCCATCAGGATAGGAGACATGATGACTGACCTGCCGGGCTGGGCACCCCCAGGCGTGGACCGGCCGACGTCCCCGGGGACCCCAGCCGGTCCGGCAACCTGGTCGGGGTGGCCCGCAGGGACTGACCAGCGGTGAGCAGAATGGGCGCATGACTGACACCACTTCTCCCCCGGCTGAGATTGCCTGGCACGCCTCAGGTGAGTACACCGACATCCGCTACGAGACCACCAGCGACGGCATCGCCAAGATCACCATCTGCCGCCCCGAGGTACACAACGCCTTCCGGCCGCAGACGCTGATCGAGATCTCCGACGCGCTCACCGTGGCCCGGGAGGACGAGTCGGTCGGCGTCATCATCCTCACCGGCGAGGGTGGCAAGGCGTTCTGTTCGGGTGGTGATCAGCGGGTCCGCGGCGACACCGGCTACCAGACCGATCCCAACACCACCGGCCGGTTCCACGTCACCGACCTGCACGTGCAGATGCGCCGCTGCCCCAAGCCGATCGTGGCCATGGTGGCCGGCTGGGCCATCGGCGGCGGGCACGTGCTGCACGTGGTGTGCGACCTGACAATCGCCGCGGACAACGCGACGTTCGGCCAGGTCGGTCCCCGGGTCGGCTCGTTCGACGGCGGGTTCGGGGCCAGCTCGCTGGCCCAGCTGGTGGGCATGAAGAAGGCCAAGGAGATCTGGTTCCTGTGCCGCCGCTACGACGCCCAGGCAGCACTGGACATGGGCCTGGTCAACCGGGTCGTCCCACTCGCCGACCTGGAGCGGGAGACGGTGGCCTGGTGCCGCGAGATGCTCGCGCTGTCCCCGTTCGCGCTGCGCCTGATGAAGGCCAGCTTCCATGCCGCCGAGGACGGCTATGCGGGTATCCAGCAGCTCGCCCACGACGCGAACCTGATGTTCTACGGCACCGCCGAGGCGCGCGAGGGGCGGGAGGCGTTCAAGGCCAAGCGGGCACCGGACTTCGGCCAGTTCCCGCGGCGCGCCTGACCAGCGCGCCTGACCAGGCCGGTCAGGCGGCGGGCACGATCCGCGGCTCGGACAGCCAGACCGGATCGATAGCCACCGCGGGCAGCGGGGCGACCGCCGCGGCCCGGTCGGCGTACCTGGGCATCACCCGGTCCAGCCCGGTGATGGCGAAGATGCGCAGCACACCCCGGACGCCGATGACGAGCCGCAGCTCGCCGCCTTCGGCGACCGCGGCGCGGTGCGCACGGATCAGCACGTGCAGCCCGGCCGAGTCGCAGAACCGGGTACCGGACAGATCGACCACGATCGTGGCGTGCCCGCGGGCGGCGGCCTCCGCCAGCACGGCCCGCAGCGACTCGGCGCTGGCCATGTCGATTTCCCGGGGCGCCGTTATCACCGGCACACCCCGAAGCGTGGATACGGGGCAGCTGACGACAGCCATTGTCGCCGACCTCCTAGCCGAGATCCGATTCGCCAAGAGGGCTCGCGCTAGGTACCCGGCAGGGCCGGACGAAACCTGGCCCGCCGCGCATCTAGCGCACCCCTGTAGCTTGCCGGTTCTCTCTCAGTATCGCCGGCGGATCTGTGGGCCCGCTGAGAATTAGCTGATGTCTCACTGGCTTACCGACCGGGCCGGAGGATGTGACACTGGGCGCATGGTGAACCAGACCGACTTCGACGAGCTGCTCAGCCTGCTGCGCGGGTTCGTCCGGCATGAGGTGCTGCCGGCCGAGGCCGCCATCGACGAGACCGATGAGATCCCGGCCCGGCTGATCACCCAGGCCAAGGAGATGGGCCTGTACGGCTACGCGCTGCCGGTGGAGTACGGCGGGCTCGGCCTGTCGGTGACCCAGCAGGTCCGGGTGGCCATCGAGCTCGGCTACGCCAGCCCCGCGTTCCGGTCGCTGTTCGGCACCAACAACGGGATCGCCGGCCAGGTGCTGGTCTCGGCGGGTACCGCCGAGCAGCGCAAGCAGTGGCTGCCCCAGCTGGCGTCCGGCGAGGTGGTCGCGTCGTTCGCGCTGACCGAGCCGGACGCCGCTCGGACCCGAGCCGGCTCAGCACCACGGCCCGCCCGGTGCCGGCCGTGACGGGGGAAGGTGAAGAGGGAATGGGGAGACGGGCGGGGGGTGGGGCCGGCTGGGTCATCGACGGGCTCAAGCGGTACATCACCAACGCCCCGGCGGCCGACATGTTCCTGGTCTTCGCGCGGACCGACCCGGAAGCCCCGCCCGGCAGGGGCATCGGGGTGTTCATCGTGCCGGCCAGCACCCCGGGCGTCGTGGTGGCGCCGCGGGACCACAAGATGGGCCAGGCCGGCGCGTGGACCGCCGATGTCGCGTTCACCGCCGCCCGGGTGCCCGCCGACGCCCTGGTCGGGCAGGCGGCCCAGGCTGGTTACGGCACGGCCATGCGCAGCCTGGCGCACGGGCGGCTGACCATCGCGGGGGTCTGCGTGGGGGTCGCGGCCCGGCTCATCGAGGAGAGTGTCAGCTACGCCCGGGAGCGTTCCCAGGGCGGTCACCCGATCGCCGAGTACCAGCTGATCCAGGCCATGCTGGCGGACTCGCAGACCGAGTACATGGCGGCCCGGGCCCTGGTGCTGGAGGCCGCGGCCCAGTACGAGGCGGGCACCGACCGGCGGCTCGCCCCGTCGGCGGCCAAGTACTTCGCCAGCGAGGCCGTCGGCCGGATCGCCGACCGGGCCGTCCAGATCCACGGCGGCTCCGGGTACATCCGCGGTGTGCCGGCCGAACGGCTGTACCGCGACGTCCGGCTGTTCCGCATATACGAGGGCACCAGCCAGATCCAGCAACTGGTCATCGCCCGAGAGCTGCTCAGGTAACGGCCCGTGGTGGCATAAGGCGTGGGTGGTCAGGCCTGGCACAGCTTGGCGTGCAGCCGGACCAGCTCGTCCGCGCCGAAGCCGTGGCCGGCCAGCCACCCGGTGGCCTCGCCATAACGCGCGGTGAGCTGGTCAAGGAACGCGGCCATGGTGCTGGCCTCCGGCTGGTGTGATCCGGCCGGCTTGCTGTCCACGTCGCGCGCGTAGGTCGGCGACCGGCGCAGCCGGTCCAGCAGCAGTTCGAGCCGCTCCCCGGTGGCGGCGTAGTCGTCGGCCACCGCGTCCGGGCGGACCCCGACGGCGCTGAGCGCCAGCGCGATCACCACCCCGGTCCGGTCCTTGCCCGCCGCGCAGTGCACCAGGGCGGCGCCCGGCGCGGTGGCCACCGCGCGTACGGCGGCGACCACCTGTTCCGGGCGGTCTTCCAGGTAGCCCAGATAGTGACCGGCCCGGGGGTCGGCCGGGTAGCGGGACCGGTCCGCCTCGTCCCGGGTGAGCAGCACGTCGGCGACCACGTCGGTGGCGGCGCCCTGCTCGGGCAGCACCGGGCAGTGCACGTGCCGCACGTCCGGCACCGCGTCCAGCGGGGCCGGACCCTCGGCCCGCAGCTCGGCGGTGCTGCGCAGGTTGACGACGGTGGTCAGGCCGATACCGCCGACCAGCTGGGCGATGTCACCCGGCGACAGGTCCTGCAGGTTGTCGCCGCGCAGCAGCCGGCCGGCCAGGGTCTTACCGCCATCCCTGGTAGGCAGGCCACCCAGATCACGTACGTTGACCGCACCATCGAGATCGACCCAGGCCATACCGCCATCCTGTCAGGGCCGGCGGAGCAGCCACTGCCACAGGGTCCGCCGTGGCGGCCGCACCACGACGTTGCCGCCCCAGGCCTGGGCGGCCAGCTCAACCCGCAAGATCACCGGCTGCTTCGGGCCGCGGGGCGGGCGAGTCTTCACGTTGCCGCCGACCATCGTCACGCCGTCGGTGTCCACCTCGAGGCCGGGCCGGGTGACCAGGATGAGGTTCCCGCCACGAACGGTGGCGTCGATGTGCAGCGTGGGTCCGGTGATCACCGCCTCGGTGAAGTCGAGCTTTACGTTGCCGCCGGTGGCGGTGATCTCCATCCGCCGCGGCACCACCCAGTCGCCGCGCCGACCGGCGTTCCCGCCCATGCACTTGATCTCGACCAGGTCCTTGGGCTGGACGGCCGCCGCGCCCGGCACCGCAGGCAGGTCAGAGGTGAGCACGGCCAGCTCGCCGGTGGTCCGCGCGGTCAGCGCCTTCTCCAGCCGCTCATCCAGTTCGTCCGCGCTCAGCCGCCCGTCACCAGCCGCGATCCGGATGATCTCGGCGGCGCGTTCCCGGTCATCATGTGAGGCGCGCAGCTCTGGCTGGCGGCCTGGGCCAGACTCTCCCGTCATGCGCACATCTTGTAAGCCGCCCGCGTACCGCGCAACACGGGGAGCAGGCCGGGACTAAGCGGCCTGGCCGGGTGGGCTGTGGCTGTGCCAGACGCGGCGGCCGTCGGGGCTGGTGGCGGTGGTGGTGCCGTCGGGGTTGAGGCGCAGGACCCAGCCCCAGTGGTGGATGGCGATGAGGTGGTGGAACCGGCACAAGGGTCAATGCCTATGCTTTATCATCACGTTCCGGTAACCTCGTGAGGCATGACGACCGCAACCCAGACTCTCCGCGCTGCGATCTACTGCCGCGAGAGCAAGGATCACGCGCGGGATGCTCATAACGTGGCCGATCAGATGGCTGAATGCAGCGCACACAGTGCCATGCGCGGCTACCAGGTGGCCTACCGGTTCACAGACAACGACCTGCCCGTCCACGTCCGGCGCCCCGGTTATGAGCGGCTCATGGCCCTGGTGGACCGCCGCGAGGTGGACGTGATCGTGGTCCGCGAGGCTGAACGGCTCTACCGGTATATGACGCAGCTCGAAGAGATCATCACCCGGTGCGAGCGGGCCGGGGTGCGTATCGACGTGCTGGCCGGGGTCCTGGACCTGGCCACGCCCGCCGGGAAGATGGCGGGCCGGATGCTGGCCGCTGTAGGTCAGCACGAGATTGAGCGGAAGGCCGAACGGCAGATGATCGCGAACAAGCATGCTGCGGCCCGCGGGAAGGCCCGCCGGACCAATCCCCGGCCGTTCGGCTGGGAGGATGACCGGATCACGCGCCGGCCCGCTGAGGCTGCTGGGATCGAGTGGGCCGCTGGGTACCTGAGCAGCGGCGGTACGGTGGCCGGGATAGCGCGGGAGTGGGCGCGGCGGGGTCTGCGCCCGGCGCAACTGCCGGCCGGGCCGCTGCCGCGCCACAAAGCGGCTCTGGGCGGCTGGACCGGCTCCAGTGTGGTCACGATCATGACCTCCCCGCGCATCGCCGGACTGGCGTCCTACCTCTCGGCGGCCGACCGGAAGGCCCTCCGGGACGCTGGCAAGCCCCGGCCGCTGCACGCCCCGCTGGTACTGGATGATCAGGGCCAGCCGGTCAGGGGTGAGTGGGAGGCCATCATCACGCCCGGCCTGTGGGAGACCGTCTGCCGGAAGCTGACCGATCCGGCCCGCAGCTCTAGCCGCAAGGGCCGCTCTGGCGTCCGGTCGCTAGGTGGCGGCCTGTACCGGTGCCCGTGCGGGAACGTCATGGCCGCGAACCACATCAGCGACCGCGGATACACCGCTTACCGATGCCAGCCGCCGACGCGCGGGGGCCGGCCCGGCCCGCACGCTCAGCAGCGGGCGGACGCGGTGGACGACTACGTGTCCCGGGTGATCATTGAGCGACTGTCCCAGCCGGACACGGTGGACCTGCTCACCCCGGCCGGCCCGGACACGGCTGCGCTCCGCATCGAGCAGGGAAACAAGCAGGCCAAGCTCGTAGCGCTCGGGGAGGATCTGGACAACGACGTGATCACCCGCGAAGAGTGGCTGGCACGGCGGGGCAAGCTGACCGCCCGGCTGGCCGAGATCGGCGCGGCGCTAAGCGCAGCGGACACGGATAACGTGCTGGCGCCGTTCGCTGCCGGCCGGGCCGCCGAGGTGTGGGCCGGGCTGGACAACGCGCGGCGCCGGGCCGTTATCAATGCCCTGGCTGACGTGGTGATTCATCCGGCCGGCCGTGGTTCGCGCCGGTTCAACCCGGACACCGTAGAAATTCTGTGGCACTAGTCCGGAGACTGCTGCCCACCCTCCAGGAATGAATTTTAAGCGACGCGCGTAAGCACGAAAATTGCCTCGCTGACCTGCCAGAATAGAATGCCCGAGGTGTGGAAACGGCAGCGACGCACGTAATAGCGCCTATATTGCGGGGCCTATCGAAGTTAGCTACAGTTCGGCACGGCTTCTGTGAGTCCGCCACGAGAATCTGGGCGTGGGCGGTGGGGCGCGGCCCCTTAATGATTCCGGCTGTTGGCGGGGATGCTTCCGACTCCCCCATACACGGTCCCCAGTGGGTTCTGACCTGAAGGATTCCACTATGGCGGCCGAGCCTTACCGTGGGAAGCTTGCCGATCCTGCGTGGCGGCGCGAGCGCGCCCGCAGGGCAGGAGTAGCGCGGCAATCGCTAGATGCGCATATCGCGGCTGTGGTCCGCCGCGCCCCGGCTCTTACGTCCGAACAAAGAGCCAGGCTGCGGGCACTCCTTGCAGACCCGGCGGCGAGTAGTGGCGGTAACTCAGCCACCACGCCGCCCGCTGCCTAACAAAGCGCCGGCCCGCAGGCTGCTGCACCTGCGGGCCGGTCAACATCGTGTGCTTACCAGGCACGACGACCAAACAACATCACCGGAAGGAATAGTACCTTGACGGCGAGACAATCGCCTGGAGTGCAGCAGAACGGTGCGGCAGCGGAAGGCATCCCTGGCCTGATCCCCTGGCACGTCAACCTGCTCAGGCAGTCTGCGATTTCCGATGACGTGATCTGTGAGCGCGGTTACCGCACAGTCCCCCGGCCGACCGCGGGGGACGAAAGCCCGAGCGAGCTTCTCAAGCGCTGCGGGATGCCGGGCTGGCTCACCAAGGACAACGCCCGGTATCCGGGCCTCTTGATCCCGCTTTTTCAGCCGGCAGGCGAGCGGGCGAGCTGGCTTTACCGGCCCGACACCCCGGCCCGCGATGACAAGGGCAAAGTCAGGAAATACATTCAGCCTGCGAAGCAGCCCCCGGTAGTGGACGTGCACCCCCGCAATGTCGCCAAGATGACCGACCCGATCGTCCCGCTCTTCGTGACCGAGGGGACCAAGAAGGCTGATGCACTGAGCCTTTTTCATCCTGATCTTGGGAGGGTGTCGGAAGAGGGCTGATCAGGGTGGGCGTGTCGGCTTCGGGTACGGCGAAGCCCCTGGTAGATGAAGCGATCACCACAATCCCTCATCCGCCCAGGGGCTTCGATGCTGTTCTACCGTGCCGTGCTGCCGTTGTCGCGTTCAACCCTCGCCTATGTCGCGGGGGTGATCCGCCGTCACCGCAGGCAGATCGGCTCGTGCTGGCGCAAGTGCAACCCGGGCCAGCAGGCACTGCTGGTGCTGGCGCACCTGCGCAAGGGCGAGACGTTCGCGGAGCTGGCGGCCGGGTTCGGGATCGGCACGGCCACAGCCTGGCGGTATGTGAACGAGACGGTGGCCCTGCTGGCGGCCCGGGCGCCGAAGCTGCGCGGCGCGCTGCAGGCCGCGCACAAGCACGCCTATGTGGTGCTGGACGGCACCCTCATTGCGGTGGACCGGCTGGCCGCCGACCGGCCGTTCTACTCCGGCAAGCACCGCCGCCACGGCATGAACCTGCAGGTCATCGCCAGCCCAGACGGCGAGATCCTGTGGGTATCTGGCCCGCTGCCCGGCGCCGTTCATGACCTGACCGCCGCCCGGATCTGGGGCATCGTGCGGGAACTGGCCGCCGCCGGGTTAATCACCCTGGCGGACAAGGGCTACCACGGCGCCGGCGAGCCGGTGCACACGCCCTATCGCGGCCGGAACAAGCCCGCCTCCCAGAAACAGGCCAACCGTGCCCATGCCCGGCTGCGCGCTCCCGGCGAGCGCGCGAACGCCCAGCTCAAAACCTGGCGCATCCTGCGCAAGCTCCGCTGCTGCCCCTGGCGCGCCGGGCAGCTCGCCAAAGCCATCCACGTCCTCCAAACCCGCGAGACCACAGGATGAAAAACGCTCACTGACCTCGGCCGGGGCCTGCGCAGTGAGCATCAGCGGTGTCTACAACTGGCGGTCGGCCACGGGCACGCTGCCCGACCTGGAATCGATCGCCTGGCGGGGCCGGCACGTTTACCTGTGCTACGACGCAGATGCGCGGACTAAGCAAGCGGTTGCTCAGGCGATGATCAGGTTCGGCCGCTGGCTGAAGTCCAAGGGCGCGAAGGTCCACTACCTGATCACCCCGGCCACGTCACCCGATGGCAAGACACCAACCAAGGGCGCCGATGACTATCTGGCGGCAGGGGGCACGCTCGCCAGCCTGAAGGATGCGGCGGCAACCCGGGAGCCTGTCCTCCCGGGCGCTGATGCTGAGATCAGGCTGGCCGAGCGCCTCAGTGACCGTCACCTAGCCGAGGAGGCCGCGGGCGGCCCGCTGGACGGCCACGCGGTCTACACGGCCGGGCTGGGCTGGATGACCTGGGACGGGCGCCGCTGGCGCCGCGCACCCGACGAGGAGGTTACCGAGATCGTCTGGGCGTGGCTCCGGGAGCTCTACACGGAGGGGGTCCGGCAAGCCGCGAAACCGGGCAAGGACCCGGTACAGATCAGCGAGACGCTCAAAGCCTGGCGCGAGCTCCTGAAGCGCTCAAAAGCAGTGACGGTCACCCTCGGCTCGCGAGGCCTGCTGCTGCACGACGCTGCCGAATTCGACGCGAACCCCGACATCCTGAACTGCGCAAACGGGGTTATTGACCTGCCGACCGCCAAGCTCATGCCACATGACCCGTCCTTCATGTGCACCAAGATGGCGCCGGCCCGGTACGTCCCGGGCGCCAGGCACCCCGACTGGGAGAAGGCACTGCGGGCACTTCCCCGATCCTGCCGGGATTGGTACTGGGTCCGCTGCGGCCAGGGGATCACTGGCCACATGACGCCCGATGACAAAGTGATCATCGAACATGGAGGGGCGAGAACGGGAAGACCACGATTGCGCTCGGCATCAAGGGCGCCCTTGGTGACTACTACCTGGACGTCGCGCACCGCGCACTGCTGGGAGACCCGAGACAGCACCCGACAGAGCTGACCGACTTCCAGGGTGCCCGGTTCGCCGTGCTGGAGGAGCTGCCCGAGGAAGGCCACCTGTCCGCGGTCCGGCTGAAGATGCTGGCCGGCACGCCTTACCTCACCGCCAGGCGTAACCGCCAGGACGACGTGACTTTCCCGTGCACGCATTCGTTCTTCGTTAACACCAACCACCGCCCGATCCTGGATGAAACGACACATGCTGTCTGGCGCAGGCTGTGCCTGGTCCCACAAACTCCTGACCGAGCGGTTCAGAAGCCACGAGGATGCCCGCAGGCACAACATCAGGCGAGCGCGTGTCCGGCCGGACGAGCAGACCAGAGCCTCCCGCAGCCCCGCCGCGGAGAGCTTCCACGGGAGCCTGAGCGATCCAGACGGCGACCTTCCGGCTCAGTACACGGCGTGGATCGGCATGCGTTTCCGGGTGCCGGCAGACGATGAAATGGACCAAGATCAATAAGGAACCGCAGGTGGTGCAGGGTGTGCAGGGACGTTGCATTAACCGGATGACTTCACCCTAACGATCCTTAAGGGTGGGGGTTACAGAAGGGTGTGAGGTCCAGGCGGGTGCTGGCCAGGAACCCCTCGAGCAGGGCGGGCCGGTACTGCATCCGCTTGAGCCGGGTCTTCACCAGGGCGGTCAGCTGGCTGATGTCGCGTTTGGCCAGGTTGGCCAGGGATCTCTTCAAGTGTGCCCAGACCAGCTCGACCGGGTTGAGCTCATGGGCATAGGGCGGCAACTGGAAGACCGTCAGCCAGTCGCGGGCCGCGATCAGCTCGGTCATGGCCGCGCTGACGTGGGTATTCAGGTTGTCCCACACGACCACCAGCGGCCCGCCGAGCTGCTGGTGCGCGGCATCCAGCAAGGCGGCGTAGCCGGCCTCGGTGAAGCCCTTGCGCCGGTCTTGGCCGCGCGGGCGGCGGCGGTGCACCCGGTAGATCAGCCGGGGCCGGCATCCCGGCTTAAGGCAGATCAGCGCGGCCAGCGACACCCGCGAGTTGTGCCCGCCGGTCACCTTCACCACCGGAGTGACCCCGCGCCGGCCCCAGGTGCGTCCTTTGGGCGGACGTAAGCCCTGGCCTGATTCGTCCTCGAAGATCAGCCAGGCGCCCAGGTCCGCCGCGGTCCTTTTACCACCGGCCACCTCTCCTCCCGCCACGCCGCGATGCGCCCCTCATCGCGTTCCGCGGCCCGCCGCGCGGGAACCTGCACGCTCCACCCGATCCGGTGCAGCAGCAGATCCACCCCAGCCAGCGTGTAGCCCACCCGGAACCTGGCGGCGATCACCTCAGCGATCCTCGCCAGCGTCCAGCACTGATCCTCATCCCACCCCGAGGCGGCCGGCCCAGCCTCCAGCACCGTCTCCAGCTCACGCAGCTGAGCGGGAGTGAGCTTGCACTTCGCCCCGCCCGCACCCCGCGACGCCAGCGCCGCCCGGCCACCCGCGGCCAGCGCCCGCCGCCACCGGTTCGCCGACATCCGCGACACCCGCAAACGCCGGGCTACCTCCCGGTCACTCGCCCCGCCCTCGAACAGCTCCGCCGCAGCCAACCGCACCTGCTCACGCCGGGCCCGCTCACCAGCATCCAGCCCACCACCATCGGGATACCTCATCCCTCTGAGATACCGCAGCCCGCGGCGGCCGTCAGCCGAACCCGTAACCCCAGCCCTTAAAGATCGTTATACGCGTAGTAAATGATACGACCCTGCACATGCTGCACCACCGGGGCAAACGTCTAAAACCGCAGGTGGTGTGCGATGTGCAGGCAGATTCGCATTAAACAGCGATTCAGGAGGATCACGTGATAACTGGGACAACTCTGACACGTACGTGTCAGGCAGACAAAGTCCGTACCCTCCGCGGCGAGGCGTGCGAGATGTGCGGTGCGGAGATCTGGCACGCGAAAATTGACCCCGCTGAGCGCGAGAGGTTCGAATACAGGAGCGGATGGATTACTTTGTGGGCCTATGACGGATGGCCGCGTGGCGATCTGCGGCTGAACAAAGCCGGTTTCGTCATTGCCGTCCCGCGGGGAACAGGAAACCTGCAAAAGCACAACTGCCCGGAGCGGCGAATTACATGTAAATACTGTGGGGGAAAGGTTCGGGTGCTCGATCAGCCACCTGGCTCCCCCGAGACTCTCGCCGTTGTCGATCCGGCCCCTGATCCCCGCGGGACAGTCGTGCTCAGCCGGTACGGCTATGCGGTTTACGATCCGGCCCGCAGGATTTCCGGACGGCGGTTCAGGTGGCACACAAAGCACGAGAGGACTTGAATATGGACATTGAATCGCTTCGCCCCGGTGGTCTTCCCGCCCCGCTGCCGGACGGGCCGCCGGCCTTCAACGTGCGGTGCGATGCCGGCTGGTGCGGCGAGCTGGCTACGGAATGGATATACGACGAGGGCTATGGGTGGCTCCCGGCGTGCCGTTCATGCGCGAGGCGGGAGGCGACATCATGAGCCACCTGCCGATCGAATCGCTGCATTGTGGTGGCCTTCCCAACCCGCTGCCCGACCGTGGCCCTGATCCGGTCTGGGATGCATGGGACGAAGAGGGCCAGCCGCGGATCAGCAATATCGGCGGGGCGCTGATCTTCGCGCCGGGGGCGGCGAATATCCAGACCTGTGGCCGGTGCGGCGCCGAGCTGGTCACTCCGCAGTTCCTTAAGCTCCACATGGAAGAGAAGCACGGCCACGCGGGTGAGTGAGGCCAGGATTACGCCCCGCGTCGCCGCGGTCCTGCTGCGGAACCTGGACGCACGGAGGCTGCGCATTCAGCACCGGGCCGATACCGAGATCTACTCCGTCTTGCTGGCATTGGCCGAACTGGCAGTTGCGGACGAAACCAGTTGCGGCGCCGAAACCATAATTGCTATGGAGAACAGCGCGGATAACGATAGCCGCGTGACCGTACTGCAAGCCGCGCGCCAGGCCGGCGTATCTGCGCAGGCGATTATCAAGGCGATACACGAAGGCCGGCTGGAAGCTGACCGCTTTGGCCCTGTCTGGCAGATCAGCGAGCGGTCATTGGCCAGGTACATGAGCGCCCGCCGCGAGCGCGGCCGGGCGGAAAGGCAGGCGTCGTAGTGGCACTGAATGAGCAGGAGCGAGCGCAGGCCGAGGCGATCCACCGCGGGCACGCTCAGGGTGTGCAGGCGATCCGCAACGATGCGAACCTGTCTGCCGAAGGCCGGCGCGCTCAGCTTGATGACATCTACGACCAGGCGGAGAGCAAGCTCGATAGCTTGTTCGCCCGCGCGAACCAGCGGGACCAGGCAGACGGGCAGGCCGCTTACCGGCAGGCGTTCGGGCTGCCGGGCGGCTCTGACAGCGCGCTCGTGCTGGCACACCGGGACGCGCGCGACAGACTGGCGAACGCCAGCCCTGGCGAAACCGCGCAGATGCTTGATCACGCTCTGGCCAGCGGAGACGAAACGCTGGCCCGTGCCGCTGGTGAGCATGCGTTCCAGAACGCTGGGCCGGCTGACCTTGGCGGCCATTACGCCAACACGCTGGAAAAGTTCGCGGGGAGCACGCCTGCCCGGCAGCGGGCAGTCGGCCAGCTCGCCGGCCAGATCGCTGACCGGATGGACACCCGGACGGCTGCGGCCGATTCGATGCTGCGGCACGTGCGCAAGCCCGTGGAGATTCAGCACGGCAACGCCAGAGCACGGGCCGCTGCCGCCCGTGCCGCCGCGCAGAGCGGCTGACTGATCTTCCGCCCGGTGGCCGGCCATCACGAGGCTCCTCCGGCCGGGCGGAAGGCGCGGCGTCCCAGTCGCCGCGTGCGGGCCGCCCCGGTGTGCGACATGCCGGGGCGGCCCTTCCCGGCCTGCCTCCTGATCACGGTCGCCTGAGCATCCATACGAGCCAGACCACCAAGAAGAGATCGGCTGGCAGTCCGGCAACCAACAAGATCAGGCAGAGGTTCTTTGCCATATCCCGCGATTTCATGGCCGACCGGAAGGTGCGCCATTTCTGCGCGCCGTCTCGCGTGTGGGCTCGTACTCCCCACGCGTGGGGTGTTAGGTTCACAGCGGGAACCTCTCTGCTTGCCTGGTGGAGCTGGGTCCTGAAGATCACCGGCGGCCTCACCTGTTCCAGCAGGAGGGGCCGTCGTCAATTCTGGTCCTGTTGAGTGGCAGTTTGGGCGAGGAGAGAGCGTGTGTCTTCCTCGCGCGTGTGCACTCGCGCGCCCGCGCGAGTGCACCCAGGCGCGTCTGCAAGTTACCCGGGTCGTGAGCGAATGTGATCAAGGTCACACCTATTCGGCGTGTCGGCGCAGGCTGTTCGCAGTGCGGGCGGCTCATTCCGCCACGGGTAGCCTGAGCCGTGCGGGCCGGGGCCTGAGCAGAGGGGGAGCTGACGGGTTCACCTTCGTTTGCCCCGGCCCACTGCATACAGACGGGACGCTGCATACGGACGGGATCCCGTGCTGGCAGGGGCGGGAGTAGCCAGCGCGGTGCCCGCGTGCTGCTGCTGGCCGCCGATCAGGCATCGGTGCGGAGCTTGGCTAGGTCATGGTGGCTGCGGCGTCTGCGTGGCTCTGAGGGCCGCGGTGCTTGGTCGTCCCGTGCCACGAACTCGATCGTCTCGAAAAATGAGGGCAGTTATCCACAGCGAACGGTTATTCGTGGCAATTCGTCCGGAACATTCAGAACATGCGGAACATACGGGAACTGACGAGGCATTGCCAACACTGCCGCGCGGCTTGCCCAGCGCTTGGCAGTGGCCATTCCTTATGAGCATCTGTGCTCGACCTGATCTTGCACAAATCGACAGACCCCACCCCCATTACATTCTGTGATTCAGTGCCTACGGTGGGGAGTGACCTGCGCTCAGATGACCATCTGGGCCGGATCGTGATTGCGTCAACCAGGCCGCGCAGCCGCGAAATCGTCGAAAAGCCGTAACGAAAAGCCTTTTATCGTGTCGAGAAGCGAGAGATTGTCGAATAGCGCCGGGAAGTCAGCAGGGAGGAGCGGAGTCAATTCGCAGCACGTCATCAGCGCCCAGAATCAGACACATATCCGGGTGATAGCCGGCCGACAGCCAGTCGGGCAAGTCCCACGCCCGCAGCCGGACTGGCCGCCCTCGATCGCCTCGGCCCGCGCCCGGTAGCGTGCGGCGACGCCAGCCGCGCCCACCCGCGCCGCCACGCCGGCCATGTAGCGCGGTAGCCGGCCAGCTCCGCGCGGAGCTCCGGCGCGGACGACCGGCCCTTGCGCCTCATCCGGCGCCGCCCCGCACACCGTAGAACCCGCGGTAGGGCGCCCGGTGCGTGCGCCTGCTGCCCCGCTCCGGCGCGCCGGGCGCCTCATCCTGCACGCCGCTCGGCAGCCCGAGCGCGGCACACAGCCGGGCCAGCAGAGCCGAGGTCTGCCGCGCCTCCCCGAGCAGCGGATGCGCGGTCAGATCGCCGCGGGAGTTCCGCACCGTCAGCGGCGCGTCCCGCAGCGCATCGTTGAGCGCTTCGAGCCGGTCGGCCGCGCGGCACGCCTGGAGCAGCACCGCCTCCTCGTGCGCGCTCAGCTCGAAGTCGGCGGTCACGTCATCCCAGAGCCGCCGATCAGCCTGGCCGAGGCCGCCGTCAGGCGCCGCGCCGCTACCGACCGGGCCGAGCGACGGCACTGCAGCGAGCCGGGCCTGGCGCTTCCGCTCGCGGTACTCGCGTTGCCGTTGGGCGTTACTCTTCGCCATGCCAGCGATCGTAACGCGCCCCATCTATCACATGCGTAACAGCCGAGGGCAGTACTTAACGCTTTAGGTTCCAGTTGATGTAGGACGACTCGGGCCTGAGCGCAGGGCACGGCGGCGCCTCCATCCCAGCAGCCTGGACTCCCGCTCCTCCCCCAGCTCTTTACGCATCTGCCCACGGATTGCCTCGTCTGCCTTGCGCATCTCTTCCTTGTACTGAGAGAGCGCGAGCTCCTCTTGGTGAGCCATTGCATCAAGTTCAGAGCTTGGGTTTCTGGACTGCTCAACTCTCCTGATCAATTCGTCGGCATTCTCGATCTTCTTGCCATGCTCGCCCCACTGCTTCAGGAGCAGCCTGACCTCTCCGCTGCCGTACGCCAGCACTAGCGCCTCGATGCGCCATCGTTCCTCAGGGGGCAGCGGATCAGGTGCCGGAACCGGCCCCCAGACTGGCCGCATCGACCTTGCCCAGTCTGCGTACCGTGACAGGTACACCCCCAGCTCGATGTACGCCCTGTCGAGCCGGTCCTGCCGCAGCGCCTGCCTATCGCGCTTAGCACCCAGCCAATTGTTCAGCCATCCGCCTGCAAGACCGCCTAGAGTCGCTAAACCTCCGCCAGTCAGCAACGCCAAGAACGTCCCCATAGGTGAGAGTCTGGCGTCTCACGGCCCTGCGCGGGGCCACGTCGGCCGCGGTCGGCACGGTCATTTGCCTCGCAGTGCTTCGATGGCGCTAGCCAGCCGGTCGATGGCATAGGCGACGGCGAGCATCGCCCATGCCTGCGCTACCGCGGTGACCGTGGACGCCTGCTCGGTGTCGTGGAGCACCTCCGGGCTAACCAGCAGGTGGCGGACTAGGGCGGGTGTGGTCTTGCAACGAGTGTCCTCCTCGGGTACAGCCGGTCTGGTATCTGCCAGAGGATGAATCCTGAGGAAACTCTTACGAAACTCGCTCGCATCCGCCCTGGTGGCGCCTGTAGACCGTAAACCCCGGGCCGGGACGGGGATGTCCGGCCCGGGGTTCATTCGGGGCGGGACAGACGCTACGCTTGCCTGCCCCGTCGCGCTGGGCCTTTACGGGCTTTTGCGGTTAGTCGCCTCACGCCTGGTTCTGGGTCAGAGGATGGCGGCTCCTCCTCCGCGCTGACTTCATGCAGATGCGCGTGCACGGCCGCCCGCTCGATCGCACGGCGCTGCGGCCCTGGGGGCGGCCCTTACCTACGGCGGACGCGCACCTCTAACGATCCTTAAGGGTGGGGGTTACAGAACGGTGTGAGGTCCAGGCGGGTGCTGGCCAGGAAGCCGTCGAGGAGGCCGGGCCGGTACTGCATCCGTTTGAGCCGGGTCCTGACCAGCGCGGTGAGCTGCACGAGGTTGCGTTTGGCCAGATTGGCCAGAGACCGCTTGAGGTGCGACCAGACCAGCTCGACCGGGTTGAGCTCGTGAGCGTAGGGCGGCAGCTGGAAGATGGTCAGCCAGTCCCGGGCCGCGATCAGCTCTTTCATGGCGGCGCTGACGTGGGTGTTCAGGTTGTCCCACACGACCACCAGCGGCCCGCCGAGCTGCTGGTGCGCGGCATCCAGCAGGGCAGCGTAGTCCGCTTCGGTGAAGCCTTTGCGCTGGTCTTTGCCCTGGCGGCTGCGGTGGACTCGGTAGATCAGCCGGGGCCGGTGGCCCGGCTTGACGGCGATCAGCGCCGCCAGTGACATGCGTGTGTTGTGCGCGCCGGTCACCTTGACCACCGGGGTGACCCCGCGCCGTCCCCAGGTGCGCCCTTTGGGCGGACGTAAGCCCTGGCCTGATTCGTCCTCGAAGATCAGCCAGGCGCCCAGGTCCGCCGCGGTTCTTTTACCACCGGCCAGGTCTCCTCCCGCCAGGCGGTGATCCGCGCCTCATCCCGCTCCGCGGCGCGGCGGGCGGGGACCTGCACGCTCCACCCGATCCGGTGCAGCAGCAGATCCACCCCGGCCAGCGTGTAACCCACCCGGAACCTGGCGCGGATCACCCCGGCGATCCGGGCCAGCGTCCAGCACTGATCCTCATCCCACCCCGACGCGGCCGGCCCGGCCTCCAGCACCGTCTCCAGCTCCCGCAGCTGACCAGGCGTGAGCCTGCACTTCGCCCCGCCCGCGCCCCGCGACGCCAGCGCCGCCCGGCCCCCGGCGGCCAGCGCCCGCCGCCACCGGTTCGCCGACATCCGCGACACCCGGAAACGCCGGGCCACCTCCCGGTCACCCGCGCCGGCCTCGATCAGCTCCGCGGCCGCTAACCGCACCTGCTCACGCCGGGCCCGCTCACCGGCGTCCAGCCCACCGCCATCGGGATACCTCATACCTCTGAGATACCGCAGCCCGTGGCAGCCGTCAGCCGAACTCGTAACCCCAGCCCTTAAAGATCGTTAGCCAGCCGAGACGCAGTATGATCAGACCTCCATGCCGCAGATGACTAGCGGTCATCCACCCGAGAAGCATCACAGCGCCCACGAGTCCGTGCATGTATACCAGGCGCACCATTCTGGTTTCCTTTCGTTTCCGCAGGTCGCGGACTGCCAGAGACCATCGCCACAATCAAGCGCAGCGGCGAGCATGGTAAACTCGCACATGAGAGTGACGTATCGGGGTGCTAGTCCCGGCAGTTACCTTGGGCCGCCTGACCTAACCCATTCCAGTCAGGCGGCCTTTTACGTTTCCATGGGCCAGCCTAACGCCTCCGCGGACCGCCCCTGACCAGCGCGAACTCAGGTGACCACCAGTGGTGGCCCTAATGGTCTTGATTACGGACTACGGTTATGGGACGGTCCACCGGGCGTGGTTCTGAACTTCTCCCTAGCCGTCCAGGCGCAAAGTCCCTGGCAGCGCGGGACCAATGGTGACGGCCAACGGTTACCATAATGGTCTTGATTACGGGCTAGGGTTTTGGCACAGTGGATTACGGTCGTCGGCCCCGGGGTTCTTTACCAAATCGTTATGGACTAATACGCTGTCACCGACCCGGGCGGATCGTTATCGATGGCCTGCGCCTGCCGGTTGGCAGCTGCAGCGTCCTCAGCGCTCAGGCCGCGCCAGTGGTGGTGCACGTGGACCTCGGCCGGGCGCCCGATCGCCTGCGGCCGCGGCGCTGAGACCGCCCGGACGGGCTGGGCCGGTACCGGGGGAGGCCGGTGCACGACCAGCGCCCGGCTCGTACGGCTCCGGCGCAGCCGCCAGGCCACGGCGGCCACCAGGCCGAGGAGCACGATCACCAGCGCAGCCGGGGTGAGGTCTGGTGTCACGTTCTGTATGTGAGTAACTTCCGGCCGCGTGTGGACTGTGGAGAACGCCAAAAGTTTTTCCTGCGCACATCCGGTGCACCGCATAACCGCAGGTAGGGGCCGTTTGCTGGGGATACTCCCGCCATTCATCCCCAACTCTTTGCCCAGGCTGCGCACAGCGCCGGCGGCGTGTCTGCACAGCCTGTCCACAGGCCTTTACACAACCCGATTGGACGCTACGGCGCGCCCCGCCGCAGACTGTCGTACCTGCCGACTACAACGGGGTTGCGGACGCAGCCCAGAAAGGCTAGCGGCCAGGTCGGACAGTCCAGAGCAAGGTGAACGGGAAGGAGGTAGACGTGGACCCCGAGATCCACAGCGAACGAGGCGATCCGCTCGGACGTCTGGTCATTGAGATCGGGCGGGCGGCCCGAGCTGGATGGGCTCAGACCGCCCGCATGATCGCGCTGCTTGCGGTGACAGCCGCAGCAGTCGCGCTGGTCCTGGCGACCAGCAGGTAGTTACCCGAGTTCCAACATAGCGGAGCCCCCTGTCTTTTCTGGCTGGGGGCTCCTGCTTGCTGTCTGCTGCTGAGCGCTCCCCAAACGAGGCTGAGAGCCAGGAGCGCGGCGAAGGCCAGGAACGCGGAGAGCCAGTGCGGATGCAGGATGAGCGGCCACATCACCAGCGTGCCCACGATGCCTGCCGTCGCGTCCCAGGTCACGCTATGGAACAGGTGCACGATGGCCACGATGAACGCTGCGAGTTGCGTGAACGCCAGCCAGCCGGATACGAACCGCCAGCCTCCATGGGCCTTGTGCTCGCGCGGTAGCTTGGCCGCTTGCCCGGCCGCCTGCTTGGCCATCGCCTGCTGCCCAGCACGCCGGGAGCGCTCATGGTCTGCACTGTTGAATCGGTCGCTCATCCGCTGTTTGTGTCCTGCCACTGCCCTGTCAGCGGGTCTTTGCTGATCTCGCACGAGGCGATGTTGTAGGACCCCGATGCATGCGCGGTAGAGATCGTCTTCCCGTCAACTTTGATCTTGCAGGAGACCGAGCCGGCGCCATTGAGTTGCGCGTTGATCGCGTAGTACTGGGGGTTGTGCAGGTGCCGGGTTACGCGCATGGGCACGGTCCCCTGGTCATTCGTCCCGTCCGGGCCGAAGGTCACATCAGCGGGAGAGCCGGTCACGATGTAGGTGACGGTCTGATGTGCCGGCCCAGCAGCGCTGCCAGCATTCTGCGCGGTCTGGCCATTCCCCGTGCCGGTGTTGGTGGTCGTGCCCGCGCTCGTGCCCGTGCCACTCCCGCCGCCGCTGCTAACCGCTACGGCTATGACCACGATGATGATGACCACAACAAAAAGGCCGATGCTGCCGAGGCATCCGGTCGCGAACTTGTGCCGGCTCGGCCAAGACTTCCGGGGCGGCTGCGGGTAGCCGCCCTGCGGCGCATACCCCTGCGGCGGATACGGGTCTTGCTGCCGGTAGCCACCGCCAGGTGGCTGCTGGTAATGCGGGCGCTTTGACCCCCGTGGCTGCTGAGGATGCATGGAGCTTTCCCCTCCCTTAGTAGTTGTGTGACGCGCAGCAAAGGTCCACGGATTACTTCGCTTTGCGATGGATGCTCGCGGCCAAAGTTCTCCGCGGTCAGATTTCTGGAGTGGAGATGAATAGGCCGGCGGCGCGATCGCCCGCAGCCGTTGACGCGCTAGTGCCGCCCCACCCAGCCGCGGATCTGGTCCCGCAGGTCAGTGGCGTCCTCTGCCCGCAGCACGATCGGCGGGCTGCTCAGCAACTTGCGGGCATATACCAGGCCGCTGATGCCCTGCCAGCAGTGCCACTGCGGGAACTCGGCGGCCACGTCATCGAGGGTCGGTTCTGCCCCGGTGCTGGCATGATCGTTCATAGCCGGACTCACCTCCGGTCAGGCCCCGGGTAGCGGCGTTGACGCGCCGTCCGGGGCCGCTTTGCTGTGCAGAAAACTGCCGAATAGTGCAGACACTACCGGGCTAGAAGGCTCTCGACTACCCATGACTACCGGCTACAGCCTGTGAGGGGCGACGGGGACTCTCAGCTACCGTCAGTCGTGTGGGAGATGATCAAGACCCGCGTATCTATGTGCGGATCGCCGCTGACCTGCGCCGGAAGATCGAAGCCGGCGAGCTGGAGGCTGGCCAGCCGGCGCCGTCGATCACCACCCTGACGCAGGAGTGGGGCGTGGCCCGGGAGACCGCCGCGCATGCGCTCACCACGCTGGAGGCCGAAGGGCTGGTCCGGCGCTATCCCGGCCGCGGGTACTACGTGACCGGCGGGAGCTGACCGAGATCAGGCTGTATTGACCCGTAGATGTCAGCCGCAGCAGAGCGCCCCGCTGGCCGGAGCTAGCGGGGCGCTCGCGCATTGTGCGTCTACCACCACCGCCGCTTGCGCCGGTACCCGAGCCGTTCGGCCACCGGGGCGCAGCCGGCGCAGACGAGAACTACGTAGCGAAGGCGCCAGGACCACCTGCGCGAGTAGATCCCGGCGCCGGGACCGAGGCCGCGGTGGCAGACCTTGCACAGCCCACCCTGGCGGCGATATAGCCTGCGCCAGCGCGTCACCGCTCACCTCCGACCAGCCGCAGGCGCCGCCGTGCGAGCGGCCATGGCGCAGGCTCGCCGTCGCGAGCGCGGCGCATGATGGCCTCGGCCGCTGTCGCCTGCTGGACCCAGCCGGCGAGCTCGGCATAGGCGGCTTCGAGCGCGGCGACGCGCTCCGCGAGGGCGGCGAACTCGGCGGTATCGACGTTCACCGCGCACCGGCCCGGCGGACGGCCAGCATCGCATCGACCCGCGCGGCGCGTATGTCGGCATCCTGGCGCAGTTCGTCCACCAGCCGGGCGCGGACCCGGTGAAGCTGGGCAATCAGCTTGTCGATGTCCTTGATCGCCTCGTGCCCCGCTTCGATCGCCTTGGCGCTGCGCTCTCCCAGCGGCGGGACCGGCTTGCAGTCCGGTGTTGGCGGCTTGGCGTAACCGAAGTCCTGCCAGGCGCCGACACGGAAGTTGATCAGGCTGGCCATCTCTTCGAGGCCGGCTGCGGCGTCGTCCAGGACTGGCGGCCGGACGTTGGCCGAGCCGCCCTGCACTCCGGTAGGGCTGTGAGATTCTGACATCAGGCCGGACCTCGTTTCCGGTCAAGGCCCCGGGTAGCGGCGCGGGAACGCCGTCCGGGGCCGTCCTATGCCCAGCCCGGCGGGCAGGCATAGGCGGTATCGGTTACCGCCTGCCTAGATAGTGACAGAAGTACGGCACAGCGGCACGAGGTTGGGCAGGGCGGTGGCGCCACCCGCCGACCGGGGCACCAGGTGGTGCACGTCGCACACGCTGGCGGGCTGGTCGCAGCCGGGGAAGGCACAGCGCGGATGCCGCAAGGTGACGGCCCGGCGCAGGTGGGCGGGGATGGCTTCGCTCCCCGCGCCGACGTCCAGGGGCAGGCTGACCGAGGTCAGCGGGACGGCCAGGGACAGCTGCGGGCCGGCCAGGCCGGTGCGCAGCCCCGCGGCCAGCCCGCCGGGTCCGGACACCGCGTCGATGGCCAGGCCGAGCAGGGCCCGGGCCAGCCGCCGCCGGGCCGCCGGCCGCAGCGGCGGCCGGGC
This sequence comes from uncultured Actinomycetes bacterium, assembly GCA_963834705.1. GTDB lineage: Bacteria > Actinomycetota > Actinomycetes > Streptosporangiales > Streptosporangiaceae > RYN-230. The sequence continues at coordinate 225,120 of CAWICV010000002.1, read as the reverse complement.
CGGGCAGGTGCAGCCGCCGCACCGGCACCCGCACGGCGCGGCGGGCGGGCCGGGGTGAGATGAGAGGGGGTGTGGCGGGCCAGGGTGAGATGAGAGGGAGTGTGACGGGCCAGGGTGAGATGAGAGGGAGTGTGACGGGCCAGGGTGAGATGAGAGGGAGTGTGACGGGCCAGGGTGAGATGAGAAGGAGTGTGACGGGCCAGGGTGAGATGAGAGAGAGGGTGACGGGCCAGGGTGAGCCAGGCCGTGCGCGGCCACGAAGGCGCCGGTGAGCTGGTCCAGTGCCGTCCAGTCAACCTGGCCGGTGACGACCGGGACGATGGTCGCGTCGCACGCCGCGGCCTGGGCTTCGGCGCCGGCCAGCCATCCCGGCCGGCCCTGCCCGGTTGCGGGGCCGCCGGGCCGGCCGCGCGCGGCGGCGCCGGCCCGGGTGCGTGCCCTTACCCAGGCTTGTTCGGTGGCGGCCGCGCCCGGCTGGCCGCGTAGTTCGGCCAGCCCGAGGTGGACGTGAACCTGGGTGGGCTGGCCGCCGCGGGCGGGCAGCGTGCCGGTGGCGATCAGCCGGCGGCAGGCGTCTTCCAGCGCGTCGTGGCGGCGCTGGGCGGCGGTCCGGGTGTCTTCCGGCCCGGCCTTCTTGCCCAGCGCGTCCAGCACCGCGCCCAGCGCGGCGGCGCAGCCCGGGCTCAGGTCACCCTGCGCCCGGCCCGCGCCGCTGAACGTGATGCCCAGGTGGAAGTTCCGGTCATCGAACCCGTCCTGGTCGCCGTCGTCGCCGGGTCCGCGGGTGCGCTGGTAGATGGCCTCGGCCAGGCGGCCTAAGTCGTCCAGGGCGGCACCGTAGGTGGCAGCCTGGCACAACAGCCGGTCCGCGTCGTCGCGCACGCTGGCGGGCAGCCGGTCAGTCCAGGCGCACAGCTCGCGGGCCCAGGACGCGGAGATTTCCCCGGCCGCCAGCGCGCGCTCGATCACCGGATGGGCGGCCAGCCGCCGCATCCAGGCCACCGCACCGGCCGCCGCGCCCTTGGTGATGCGGGTCTGCCAGCGCAGCCAGATGCGGGCCGCCCCATGCCCATCGGCCTCCGGGCCGCCGCCCGCGCTGAACGCGGACAGCAGCGCAGTGCGGGCCGCGGTGTGCTTGGCCTCGGCTGTTTCCAGCGACTTGAGGGCCTGGGCCTGGGTGTCGACCGGTAAGGAGGCCACATCCGCGGCGTTCAGGTAGTCCAGCGCCTGGTCCAGCAGGGCCAGCGCGTCAGTCACGCTGCCCGGCTCAGACCACCCATCGCACACTGCGGATCACCTCTTTAGCCTGGCCCAGACATATTCTCGATCACTAGTTCGACTCTAGTCAGGCCCACCGACAGTTTCCCGGCCACCGGCCACGGCCCGCCACCGGGGAGCGGGCCGCCACCGGGTACTGGCGTTCGGGAAAATGGGTGTTAGGGCTGGATGACGCGGGCCGTAGCATCGGACTGTGGAGTTCAGCCCGGAACTGCGCGACGCGGTACTGGCGGGCGACATCACGGTCTCGTTCCGGTTGTGGCAGCGGCCCCGGGTCAAGCAGGGCGGCCGGTACCCGGTCGGCCCGGGGCAGATCGAGGTGGACTCGATCGAACTGGTGCCGTTCGCCGCGGTCACCGCGGCCGACGTCCGCCGGTCCGGCGAGCAGGACCGGGAGGCGCTGCGCCACCGGGCCGCACACGCCGGCCCAATCGGCGACGACACTCTGGTCTACCGGGTCGAGTTCCATGCGGTAGACGGCTGAGCGCTCAGCGCCACAGCCGGCCCGCGATGTCCAGCAGCAGCCCGGTCAGCTCGCCGAACCGGGTATCCGGGTCGCCGAAGATCACCTCGCCCGCCGGGGACTGACTAGCTCGGGGTCAGCCACGGATCCGCAACGGCAGCGTGCGCGGCCCGCGGATCTGGCCCGCCGCCCAGGTCACGGCGTCCGGGTCGGCCAGGCTGAACACCGGGATCCGGTCCAGCCAGGCCCGCAGCGCGACGCGGAGCTCCATCCGGGCCAGGTGTGAGCCGAGGCAGCGGTGAATGCCCAGGCCGAACGCGGCGTGCCGGTTCACCTCGCGGTCGATGATGACCTCACCGGCCCGGTCGAACTGGGCCGGGTCGCGGTTAGCCGCTGGGAACGACAGCAGAATCCAGTCGTCGGCCTTCATGTCCACGCCGCCCCAGTGCATGTCCTGGGTGACCAGCCGGGCCATGGTGACGGGCGCGTACGCGCGGAGCAGTTCCTCCATCGCCGCCGGCAGCAGCCCGGGCTCGGCGGCCAGCCGGGCCCGGTCCGCGGGAACGGAGGCCAGGTGCCACAGCGACGCGCCGATCGCGCTCCACGTGGTGTCGATGCCCGCGATGAGCAGCAGCGCCATCGTGCCGACCACGTGGTCCGGGCCGAGCTTGTGCCCGTACAGTTCGGCGTCGAGCAGGTAGCTGGTCAGGTCGCGGCGCGGCCGGGCCAGGTGATCGTCGACCTGTGCCAGCAGGTAGTCGAACAGCCGGCGCACCCGCTCGAGGCGCTCGTCCGGCGGCAGGTTGATGCCTTCCAGCAGGTCGGTGACGAACTCGCGGAACTGCGGCCCGTCCTCGGGCGGGAAGCCGAGCATGTCCGCGATGACCCGGACCGGGATGTGCTGCGCGTACTCCTGGGCCGCGTCTACCACGTCCCGGCCGTCGAGCGCATCGATGAGCGAGTCGCAGAACGCCCGGGTGGCCGGTTCCAGCCGGCTGACCGCGGACCGGGTGAACGCGGGCAGCAGCAGCTTGCGCGCCTCGTGGTGGAACGGCGGGTCGGACGAGATCGGCGGCGAGCCGCCGACCGGGGCCAGCTCGCGGGGCGGCCGGACATTGCTCATGATGATGGCGCGGGAGGAGAACCGGTCGGTGTCGTACGCGATCGCGGCGACGTCGGCGTAGCGCACCGGCAGCCAGCCGCCGCCGAACCGCCCGGTGCGCGCGATCGGGCAGCGCTGCCGCAGGTCATCCTGGATCGGGTAAGGATCGGCCGACCACTCCGGCTCGAGGTGGGAGAAGTCGGTGGCCCAGTCAGACACCGGCCCGGTGACGATCTCGCTCCGGACGAACTGGGACTCGTCGTCCTCCGCTTCCCGGTACTCCGGGCCGAACCGGTTATCGACCCCCATCAGGTCTCCTCGAGCAGATCGATGGCCCGCTCCGGGCAGTTGGCCACGGCCAGCCGGGCCGCCTTCTCCTCACCCGGCGGGACGATCCCGTCGCCGAGCACCTGCCCGTAGCCCTCGTCGTCGTCGCCGAACAGGCCTGGGGCCAGGTCATAGCAGCGGCCGTGCCCCTGGCAGCGCCCGGCGTCGATGTGCACCTTCACCGCACCACTCCCCTCACCCAGACCATAGCCTTTCTGACTTAACGCCAATGCCGCGCGGATCACCTCCCCGGGCGCGCGGACCCACCGGCTGACCAGGGCGTGCGGGCGGGTCAGCCTTCCTGGCGGCGCAGTTCCCGGGCGATGACCATGCGCTGGATCTGGTTGGTGCCCTCGAAGATCTGCGGCACCTTGGCCTCGCGCATGTACCGCTCGACCGGGAAGTCCCGGGTGTACCCGGCGCCGCCGAGCACCTGGACCGCGTCGGTGGTGACCTTCATGGCCATGTCGGTGGCGACCAGCTTGGCGATGGACGCCTGGCGGCGGAACGGCAGCCCGCGGTCCCGGCGCCGGGCCGCCTCCAGGTAGGTGGCCCGGGCCGACTCCACCCCGGCCGCCATGTCGGCCAGCAGGAACCCCAGCCCCTGGAAGTCGATGATCGGCCGGCCAAACTGGGTCCGCTGCCGGGCGTACCGGACCGCCTCGTCCAGCGCGGCCTGAGCCAGCCCGACCGCGCAGGCGGCGATGCCGAGCCGCCCGGAGCTGAGCGCGTCGAGGGCGATCTTCAGCCCGTCGCCTTCGGCGCCCATCAGCCGGCTGACCGGGACGCGGGCGCCGTCCAGCCGGAGCTGGGCGGTGGGCGAGCCGGTCAGCCCCATCTTGTGCTCCAGCGGCCCCGGTTCCAGGCCGGGGGTGGCCGCGTCGGCCAGCAGCGCACTGATCCCCCGGCTGCCGTCCGCCTCGCTGGTGCGCACCATCAGCAGGTAGAAGTCGGCCACGCCCGCGTGGGTGATCCATGCCTTGGTCCCGGTCACCAGGTAACCGTCGCCGTCGCGCACCGCCCGGGTGCGCAGCGCTGCCGCGTCCGAGCCCGCGTCCGGCTCGGACAGCGCGTAGCCGCCGAGCAGGTCCCCGGCCAGCAGGTCGGGCAGCAGCGCGGCACGCTGCTCGTCGGTGCCGTAGGCGGCCAGCGGGTAGCAGGCCAGGGTGTGCACGGACAGCCCGACCGCGACCGTCAGCCAGGCCGTGGCCAGCTCTTCCAGCACCTGGAGGTAGACCTCGTAGCTGAGCCCACTGCCGCCCCACCGCTCCGGGTAGGGCAGGCCGAGCAGCCCGCTCTTGCCGAGCAGCCGGAACTTGTCCCGCGGGAACCGGCCGGCCGCCTCGTACTCGCTGGCGATCGGGGCCAGTTCCGCGGTGGCCAGGTCCCGGGTCAGCGCCAGCAGGTCCGCGGCCTCAGTGCTGGGCAGCATCCGCTCGGCGGGCATGTAGGCCTCCCTCCGCCTTCTTCCAGGCTATGCCCGGCGGTAGCGGAGCACCGCTATCGGCGTGCAGGTGAGTAGCAGCCGCCCGGACCAGGCCAGGGCCAGCCCCACGTCGGTGCTGGATCCGTGGACCGGTGTGAATGGCCCCGCCGAACACGACCATGTCGTGCCGACAGACTCCGGGGTGAACAGGTAGCCGCGGGCAGGCGGCTGGCTCATGGGTCCGGCTTCTGGGATGACGGCCGGGCGGGCACCAGCGCACCCGCATCCAGGTTCCCGGCGGGCCAGGCCGGGCGGGCACCAGCGCACCCGCATCCAGGTTCCCGGCGGGCCAGGCCGGCGGCGCCGGAGCGGCGTTTTGGCGTGTGTCTCAGCTTGGGTTTTGGCGTGTGCCTCAGCTTGGGCAATGCGGGCGCCCATTTCCGGGGCCCGGCCAGGCGCCTGTTCTGCTGTCTCTCTGTCTCCCCTTCCCGGTTCCGGCGGTAGCTGCGCCGGGTGAAAATTTCGCTGGCCGCCACACTTTTCCGCCGAGCCGCGTGGGCCGGGGTGTGGCCGCCACACTTTTCCGCCGAGCCGCGTGGGCCGGGGCTGACGTTTGAGTCAAGACGGCCCGGGCAGAGCCGGCCTATTGACCTGCTCATTGTTATCGCTCACAATCAGCGTCAACTCACCCAGTTCCCAGCCTTGATCAAAAAAGGATGTTAGCGCTAACGGACCGGCGCTCCCGGACCTTCCCCACGGGCCCGCGGCTGGCAGCCCGTGTGGCACGCCGGTGCGAGCTACGCGCTACGTGAAATGCGAGGTGACCATGTGCCAGAAGTTTCAGGTGAGCTTAGCCAAGGGTTCGGCCGCGCGTGCGGTCCGGCTATGGCTGGCAGCTGCGCTGCTTGCGGCGGTGGCGCCGCTGGCCGCGCTGCTGCCAGCGCCGTCCGCGCTGGCGCTGGGTAATGGGCTGGCGCTGACGCCGCCGATGGGCTGGAACGACTGGAACGCCTACGGCTGCAACGTCAGCGAGCAGCTCGTGGAGCAGACCGCGCTGGCCATGCACGACGATGGCCTGCAGGCGGCCGGCTATCAGTACGTCAACATCGACGACTGCTGGATGTCCGCCAGCCGGGACACCAGCGGGAACCTGGTCGCCAATCCGGCCAAGTTCCCGGACGGCATCGCCGCGGTGGCCAGCTACGTGCACTCGCTCGGTCTCAAGCTCGGCATCTATGAGGATGCCGGCACCGCGACCTGCGCCGGGTATCCGGGCAGTTACGGGCAACTCTAGGCCTGTAACGGCCAATCCAACCAGCAATGGAGCCTCGGATAAGGAAAGGCAGGTAGGCACATGACCATCCGGTCACCACTTCGGACCATGCGGCAGGCGTTACTCCTCCTGGGCGCGGCACTCACCCTCGCTGTGGGCAGCCTGGTGGCGGGGGGTGCCGCACCGGCATCGGCGGCATCGCTCCCGTGCGACATCTACGCTTCGGGCGGCACCCCCTGCGTGGCCGCGCACAGCACCACGCGAGCCCTGTACGCCTCCTACGACGGTCCGCTGTACCAGGTCCGGCGCGCATCGGACAACTCCACCACCAACATCTACCCGCTCAGCGCGGGCGGGGTCGCCAACGCGGCCACCCAGGACTCGTTCTGCACCGGCACGACCTGCGTCATCACCGAGATCTACGATCAATCCGGTAACGGCAACAACCTCACCCAGGCGCCGGGGGGCGGGGCGGCCGGCGGCCCGGACAACCTGGCCAACGCGACCGCCGCGCCGGTGACGGTCGGCGGGCACAAGGCCTACGGCGTCTACGTGGCGGCCGGCACCGGGTACCGCGATGACGCCACCAGGAACATCGCGACCGGCGATGCGGCGGAGGGCGAGTACGCGATCTTCGATGGCACGCACTACAACGGCGGCTGCTGCTTCGACTACGGCAACGCCGAGACCAACAACAACGACAACGGCGCCGGCCACATGGAAGCCATCTACTTCGGCAACATCAAGGTCTGGGGTTATGGCCCCGGGAACGGCCCGTGGATCATGGCCGACATGGAGAACGGCCTGTACTCCGGGCAGAACGCTGGGTACAACGCGGGTGACCCGACCATCGACTACCACTACACCACCGCGATGATCGAAGGGGAGTCCAACCAGTGGGCCATCCTGGGCGGCAACGCCCAGTCCGGTGGGCTGTCCACGTTCTACAGCGGCCCCCGGCCGGCTGGCTACAACCCGATGCACAAGGAGGGAGCGATCATCCTCGGCATCGGCGGGGACAACAGCAAGGGTTCCGCCGGCACCTTCTACGAGGGTGTGATGACCTCTGGCTATCCATCGGCCGCGACCGAAAGCTCGGTCCAGGCCAGCATCGTCGCGGCCGGCTACGCGCCCTACACCGGCACCACCAGCGGGGCGAGCGGGCCGATCACCTCCGGCCTCAACAGCGCCAAGTGCGCCGACAACAACAACGGTGCGGCGACCGGCGGGAACAAGGTCCAAATATGGAACTGCGACGGCTATGCCCCCGCGCAGAACTGGACCGTGGCCAGCAACGGCACGCTGCAGATCGACGGCGGCTGCATGGACATCACCGGAGCGAACTATTCGAACGGCACCTTGATCGAATGGTGGACATGCAACGGAGGTGCCAACCAGCAATGGCAGGCGGTGAACGGGCAACTAGTCAACCCGGCGTCCGGTAAATGCCTCGACGACCCGAACTCCAACACCACCAATGGGACACAGCTGATCCTGTGGACCTGCAACGGCGGCACCAACCAGCAATGGCATCTGCCATAACCGGCGGCTGAACGCCGGGGTGGCCGCCACGGCGCGAGGCGCCACGGCGGCCACCCCGGGCCCTTGCCGGGCACGAGCGGGCTCACTCCTCCGGCTGGGGAGCGCCGCCCAGCGTGCCGCTGGGCTTCGCGGTGTTCGCACGAAAGCCGGGAAAGTTCAGGAAACCTCAGCCACCACCGAAGTCCTGTCCATTGCAGGGGCATCCCAATCGATCCGGTACCGCTGCTCCCAGCCCATGACCTTCTCGAAGTTCATTACCTTGAAGAAGATCGGCATCAGCGTATACATCGCCTTGCGCGCGACAGGTCCGGGCGTCTTAGCGCTGTTCGTCCGGGCGCCCCGTTTCGTGATCCTCTCCACCCGTTCCCGCCGCAGCCGCTCGTAGGCACTGAACGCCGACGTCGCATCAGGCAGGTCCCGCAGACAGCGCGCTAGCTGAATCGAGCTCTCGATCGCCAGCGACGCACCTTGGCCGGTGCTGTTGGACGGCGCGTGGACGGCGTCGCCGACCAGCACCATGCGGCCGCGGTGCCAGTGCGGGACCGGCGGCATGATGTGGATCGCTCCGGTGATGTCGAGGTTTTCCGCGGTGGTGCGGTTCGCCAGCAGCTCACCCGGACGGTCGCCCGCATACGTTTCGCGCAGCGTCCGCAGCCACTGCCCGGACGGGATCGCCCGGGCGTCGGTCAGGGACAGATACTGCTTCGACGGCAGGTTCGCACCCCAGGTCACACGGCCGTCCGCCATCTTCCAGAAGAGGTAGTACGCGCGCTTGCCGAATGCGAACGTCATGACGCCAGGTTCGGGATCGAGGTCTGGGCCGGCCTCGACGTAGCCCTGGAAGCTGAGCATTCCGGTGTAGCCCGCGCCGGGGGCTTTCGGGTCGATCAGGGTTCTGACTGTGGAGCGGACGCCATCGGCGCCGATCAGGACGTCGGCGGTCGCGGTGCAGCCGTCGGTGAACCTCGCTGTGACTGAGTTCAGGCCTTCGGTGGCTCCGGCCAGGCGCTTGCCGTACTCGAAGCGGACGCCTGCCTCGACCGCCCGGTCGTGGAGCACCCGGTGCAGGTCACCGCGGCCGACGATCTGGAGTGGCTCCACATCGGCCAGACTGGGCAGTCTGCGGGTGTTCTCGCCGACCGCCATGACCGTGCCGGTGACCGGTGTGGCGAGGGCCCGGACGGCGGCGTCGGCGCCGATGATGCCGAGCGCTGCCAAGCCGTTGGGGGCCAGGGCCAGCCCACCACCGATTCCTTCGGCCAGGGTGGGGTAGGCCTCGTATACCGTCGCCTGGATACCGGCCCTGAGCAGGGCGGTCGCGGCGACAGGACCGGCGATTCCGCCGCCGATGACCAGTGCGGTGCGGACCTTGGACGTGGTGGCTGCAGACACGGGTTCTCCCCTGCATGTGGTGTTTGTCGGTTGTTTCAGCGCATCCGCGAAGGGATCAGTGACGCGCCCCGGGTGGCGAGCTCGGCAGCTCGCTCGTGGTCGTCGTCATCGGCTGCCTTCCATCAATCGAGATAGTACGTAAGCTTCTAGTTTCCAGATGACTATCTCATATGAACTAGTTGCTTGGCAACTAATCGCTTGGCAACGTGTGCATGTGAGCATCCCTTTTAGCGGCACTAGTGCGCGCGGAACTAGTAAACTGGGCAGCATGGACGACACGTTCCGCCCGTCCCCGCTCGCGGTGGCGGTGCTGAGCCTGCTGCACGCCGGGCCGATGCACCCGTACGCGATGCAGCGCCTGATCAAGCTGTGGGGCAAGGACCGGGTGGTGAACGTCGGCCAGCGGGCCAACCTGTACAAGACGATCCGGCGGCTGGAGGAAGCCGGGCTGGTCACGGTGCTGCACATCGAACGCGATCAGCGCTACCCGGAACGGACCGTGTATCAGCTGACCGACGCGGGCCGGATCGCCGCGCACGACTGGCTGGCCCGGATGGTCGCCACGCCCCGTAACGAGTTCACCCAGTTCCCGGCCGCGCTGTCGTTCGTCATGCTGCTAGGGCCGGAGCACGCGCTGGCGGCCATGGAACAGCGCGCCGTGGCGCTCACCGGCACGCTGGCCGCGATCGACAGCGACCTGGCGCAGTACTCGGGCACGCTGCCCCGGGTCACGCTGATGGATGACGAGTACCGGCGGGCCGTCACCGCCGCCGAGCTGGCCTGGCTGCGCGGCGTCATCGAGGACCTGAAGACCGGCACGCTGACCTGGAACTTCGAGATGTTCGCCGAGCTCGCCGGGGACCTGCCCGGCGCCGACGCGCTCGGCCTGCCCGCTGGCTGACCGGCCCGCCGCCCCGGTTCCTCCATCGAATCACCACATCACCGGCACGATGCCTGCACCGGTGCTGGCTTGGCTGTTGGTGAGTGGCCGGCCCAGCCGGCCGCACCCGTCGCTGCACGCCAGGAGTGCACCCATGCCTGTTCGACTCAGATCGCCCAGCCATCCCGCTGGCCGGCCTCAGGCCAGCTGACCCCGGGGATCCCCGCTGGCGGGTCCTGCTGGAATCGCGCTGGCGGGCGCGGCTGCTCGAAGTGACCGAGCTGTCGCTGGCCTACCACGACGCGGCCGCGGCGCCGGTCCGGGGCCATGGCCCGGACGCCGGTGGGCGACAGCTTCGCCAGCTGCTGAGCCGGGCCGTCGACGCCCGCCGGGCGCTGGCCGACACCGAGGAAGCCCTGGTCCGGCTAACCGCTGGTCGATTCGGCCGGTGCGAGCACTGCGCTCAGCCGATCCCGGCCGCGGACCTGGCGCTCACCCCGGAGGCGCGGTACTGCCCGCGCTGCGCCCTGGTGAGCTGAGTGCGCGTCTTGGCCGGAGGTGGCCGTGCCTGCCAGGCAGGAGTTGGCGGTGCCCGCCAGGCAGGAGTTGGCGGTGCCCGCCAGGCGGCGGTGCCCGCCAGGCAGGAGTTGGCGGTGCCCGCCAGCCGCGCGGCGCGGTCCACCAACCGCGCGGCGCAGCCATCCAGCCGCCCGGTACGCAGGCCAGCCTCCCCCAGGCCGGATCGCGGATCGGGCCCCGCGCAGGCGCGGGCACCGCCTAGCCACTATGAGGGCGACTGCACGGCCGCCCCTCCTGCCCCTTCAGCACATGCCAGCCATGTGCAGTCCGCGTGCAGAGCAGGTGTGCGGGAGGTGGAGACAGGTCACGGCGTTCTTCATCTGGCCGCCACATCAGCTGCATGGCCGCTGCACTGAGTCCGGGTTACCTGGCCCTGTCGCCCTGGTCCGCGCCCCCGATGAGCGGACCAGGGCGGCCCACCCGCGAGACGTAGGAGAAGACATGACCGCCATCACCCAGCAGCGGCTGGCGATCCAGACGCACCGTATCTTCGTCCGGGCCACCGCCGAGGGGGTCTGGGACGCGCTGACCAGGCCAGGCTGGACGCAGAAATACGGCTTCCGCGCGGCGGTGCACTACGACATGCGCCCGGGCGGCATCTACCTGGCCTTCGCCAGCCCGCCGATGCGGATGCGCGGCGCCAGCGACGTGATCATCGACGGTGAGGTGATCGCCGTCGATCCCCCGCACCGGCTCGTCCAGACCTGGCACGTGCTGTTCGACGACCAGGCCGCCGCCGAGACGGACACCCGGCTGACCTGGGAGATCGAGGAGAGCGACGGCGGCGTGACGGCGGTTACCGTCAGCCACGAACTGGACGGCGCGCCGCGGACCGCCGACCTGGTGGCCGGGCGGGACGGCGGGCTGGCCGACTGGACCTGGCTGCTCAGCGACCTGAAGTCGCTGCTGGAAACGGGCCGGCCGCTGGCCGCCTGGCCCCGGTGACCATGACCGATCTGCTGGTGCTGGCGCCCTGGCTGGTGTTCGGCGCCGGCCTGGGCGCGATCGGCGTCCGCCTGCTCAGCCAGCGCGGCAGCCTGTTCATCCGGCGCGGCACCGGGCGCCGGCGCCGCCGCGGCAGCCGGTTACCGCACCGGCCGCGGCGCCGTCCCGCCATGCGGGATCATGGAAGGTGGGCGGGCCGGCCCAGGCACGGCCGGACAGCCGGCGGGAAGGCAGGTGAGCGGCGGTGGCGGCGACGGTGCTGGTCGTGGAGGACGAACGCAAGCTACGCGAGCTGGTCCGGTCGTACCTCGAGCGGGCCGGTTTCACCGTGCTGTCCACCGGGTCCGGCGCTGAGGCGCTCACGCTGGCCACCTCGGCCACACCGGACCTGGTGATTCTCGACCTGGGGCTGCCGGATGTGGCGGGCGAGACGGTGGCCAGGGAACTGCGGGCGGCCGGCGGCACGCCGATCCTGATGCTGACGGCCAAGGTCACCGAGGAGGACCGGATCGCCGGCTTGCAGCTGGGCGCCGACGACTACGTGACCAAGCCGTTCAGCCCCCGGGAACTGGTCCTCCGGGTGCAGGCCATCCTGCGTCGCGGCGGGCCCGCCGCCGGGCCGGGCGTGGCCAGCTACGGTACCGGCGCGCTGCTCATCGATGAGCCACAGCGCCAGGTCACGGTGCGCGGCGAGCACGCCGATCTCACCCCGACGGAATGGGGCATCCTGGTCGCGCTGGCCACCGTGCCGGGGCGGGTGTACTCCCGGCTCGAACTGATCAACCGGGTCCGCGGGTACGAGTTCGAGGGCTATCAGCGAACCGTCGATTCGCACGTGAAGAACCTGCGCCGGAAGATCGAGGTTGATCCGGGCAACCCGCAGATCGTGCAGACCGTGCTGGGCGGCGGGTACCGGCTGGGGCTGGCCCGCGATGGCTGACGAGGGCGGGCCGCCGCCGGGGCCGCCGGCTCGCGGCGATGCGATCGGGCTCCGCCTGGCGCTGCTGTTCCTGGCCGTGGCCCTGGCCGCGATCGCGCTGCTGGCCGGGCTGACCGCGGCGTTCGCCGCGGCCGACGTGTCCGCCCTGGCCGCGCGGCAGCGCACCGAGCTGACCGCCGCAGTGGCGGTGGCCGCGGCCGCGGCCTGGGACCGGAACAACAGCTGGACCGGGGCGGACCTGTCCCCGGTGCTGGACCTGGCCGCACGCACCGGCGCGGACGTGAAGATCCTGGACCGGGCGGGCCGGGTCGTCGCCATCTCCCCCGGCTTCGCCGCACAAGCCAGCGATCCGCAGGCCAGCGCGCCGGCCGAGGTGCGGGGCGTGCCGGTGGGGCAGGCCGTGGTCCGGTTCACCGGGCCGGCCTGGGCCAGGCCGACCGCTCCCTGCAGCTGGCCCTGCTCCGGGCCATCGCCGGCACCGCGGGGCTGGCCGCGCTGGCCGCGCTGCTCACCGGGCTGGCCGTGGCCCGGCGGATCACCCGCCCGGTCACCCGGATCATCGCGGTAACCCGCTCGATGGGGCGTGGTGACCGCGCGGCCCGGGTCGGCCCGATCAAAGCCCCCGGCGAGCTGCGCGAACTGGCCACCGCGTTCGACCAGATGGCCGACGCGCTGGACCGGCAGGAGCAGCTGCGCCGGGACCTGGTCGCCGACGTGGCGCACGAGCTGCGCACCCCGATCGCCATCCTGCAGGCGGGTCACGAAGCGCTGCTCGACGGTGTCGCGGAGCCCACCCCGGCCCAGCTGGGCTCGCTGCGCGATGAGGTGCTGCGGCTGGCCCAGATGGTCGGCGATCTGCAGACGCTGGCCGCCGCGGACGCCGCCACCCTGCAGCTGGCCCGGCAGCGCTGCGACCTGGCCGCGATCGCCGCCACGGCCGCGGACAGCCTGGCCGGCCGGTTCGAGGCGGCCGGCCTCACCGTGCACCGGCAGCTGGCCGGGGTGGACATCCTGGCCGACCCGCGCTGGCTGCACCAGGCGGTGACCAACCTGCTGACCAACGCGCTGAAGTTCACCCCGGCCGGCGGGCAGGTGACGATCGAGGCGTGGGCGGCCGGCCCGGACGCGGTCCTCCGCATCACCGACACTGGCCGGGGCATCCCGGCCGACGAGTTGCCGCGCATCTTCGACCGGTTCTGGCGCGGCCGGGACGCGGCGCACACTTCCGGCAGCGGCATCGGCCTGTCCGTCGCCGCCGAACTGGCCCAGGCCCACGGCGGCCAGCTCACCGCGGCCAGCCAGCCCGGCCAGGGCACCGAGATGACGCTCACCCTGCCGCGCGTCACTGCGGAGCGACGGACTCTTCGCGGTAACGGCAGGCAACCCGGCGGGCCGGGGTAAGCGTTTGCGCGCAGGCGCTCGTCCCGCTGCTGGCGCACAGCTAGATACGCCGGGATCACACTACCCATCCGACCTGGCAGGCATCGCCGGCGTTCCGGTCTTCATCGTCTACCGGCTCAAGCTGGCGGATCAGCGGGCCGCGTAGCCGGTGGCTTTCCCGACCTCCATCCGCACCACCACGCGCACCGCACCGGACCGGTCCGGATCGGGATCCCGGCCGTCGTACTTCCAGGACAGCTGGGTGTCGAGCGCCCGGCCGGGATCCGGGCCGAGCGTCACCCGGCCCCGCAGCTCCACGTAGTTCTCCGGGTCCGCCGAGTCGATCACGCTGACGCTGACCCGCGGGTCGCGCACCATATTGCGGTGCTTGACCCGGCCCTGGACGGTGGAGAACAGCAGATCACCGCCGTCGCGGCCGATCCAGACCACCGAGGTCTGCGGACTGCCGTCCGGATTCACCGTGGCCAGCACCGCGTAGTTCTTCCCATCGACCAGCCGGATCGTGGCTTCGCTGAGCGGGATTCCCATGGGCGGCACGCTAGCAGCGCGGGACGCGAGAGTTGTCCGGGTGGCGGCCCGGGTCAGCCTGGCGGGAGGGGGTGCTGTATCAGGCGCGGCCCCCGGTGCTCCGTTCCCATGAAGAGCGCGGCTGGTTCCCGGCCGCCTGCCCTTCACACGGGGAGCATGAATGAGGAGGCATCTGATGGCCAGGGCAATCCCGGACGTTCGTATCACCCCAGACAACGCCACCGTCAGCGCGAATCTGGGCCTGCTCAAAAACCTGGGCGGGACCTGGCGGGGCAAGGGCTTCAACCTGATCGCGCGGCCGGACTTCCAGGGCGACGCGCCGCTGTACCTGCAGCTCAACCAGACCGATGAGACGCTCACCATCGACCCGATCGGGTCATCGGTCCCGAACCGGGGCTTCGGCCAGGACGACATCGAACTGTTCGGCCTGACCTATCTGCAGAAGATCAGCGACGCCACCACCGGCGGCGCGCTGCACATCGAGCCCGGCATCTGGGTCACCCAGCCGGAGACCGCCTACCCGCAGGAACTGCCACCGCCCGGCGGCCAGATCGTGACGCGGATGGCCACCATCCCGCACGGCAACGCCGTGCTGGCGCAGGGCGGGGCGACCCCGTTCTCCGGCCCGCCCACGCTGACCTCACCGACGGCGCAGTACGCGTTCTCGGTGTTCCCGTCGTTCAACAGCACCCCGTTCGCGATCCCGCCGAACGCGGCCCCGCCGAAGATCAATGCGGCCGGGTCCTCGGAGGAGCTGACCGCCCCGGCGCTGACCCCGCCGGCCAAGCCGTTCCCCGAGTACAACCTGGGCATCGCCGACTCCGCGGCCAACCCGCGGACCCCGTTCGGCACCAGCCCGGCCGAGCCGCCGCTGCCCAGCAGCATCAGCGGGGTGTTGATGCAGGACGTGGTGAACGACCCGGCCCGGCTGCTGCAAGCGGTGATCGAGCAGCAGGTCGCGGACGGGCACACCTTCGAAGGGGTGGCGCTCAACATCGCCACCCAGCCGTCGGTCACGTTCCTGACCCAGCCCAACGACCCGGGCGGCCCAGCACAACCGGTCGCTGTGACCGACGGCGCCGGGGGCATCGAGAACATCCTGTTCCTGCTCGGCGAGGAACCGCCGGTGCCTGGGGCGGCCGGGCCCAACGCGCAGACCTCGCTGGTCTACGCGACGTTCTGGATCGAGCGGGTCCGGCACCCGGGCCGGGAAGCGTTCATGCAGCTGCAGTACGCGCAGATGACGATCCTGAACTTCGGCATCCTGGGCGTGCCCGCCGCCCCGATCCTGGGCTGGCCGCACATCTCGGTCGCGACGCTGCGGAAGTCCTTCCTCTAGGCGGCAGCGGCTGACGTAGCTCGGGCTGAGCGGCTACCTTGCACGCCATGAGTAGCCCCCCACCCGCCGCCCGGGTGCTCGATTTAGCGCACGGCGCGGCGCACACCCACATCCTCGGGGCGCTGGCCCAGCTGGGGATCGCTGATCACGTCGCGGACCAGCCGCGCAGCGTGGCCGACCTGGCCGCCGCGGCCGGTGCGGTGCCGGACCGGCTGGACCGGCTGCTCCGCGCGGCCACCGTGCTCGGGCTGGTGCGGCGGACCGCGGACGGGCTGATCACGATGACCGAGGTCGGCGCGTGCCTGCGCACCGGCCCGGGCTCGCTGCGCGACCTCGCGCTGATGCTGTCCGCGCCCGGCCAGCTCCGGCCGATGGAGTACCTCACCGAGGCGGTCCGCGGCGAGCCGGCCGCCGAGGCCGCGCTGGGCCAGTCGGTCTGGGACTACTACCGCGCGCACCCGGACGAGGGTGCGGCGTTCGCCGGGGCGATGAGCGGGGTGTCGGCGATGATCGCCGGCCAGGTGGCGGCGGTGGCGGCGGTGCCGGACGGCCAGCGCATCGTGGACGTCGGCGGCGGCCACGGCACCCTGCTGCGCGCTCTGCTGGCCACCGCGCCGCGGGCCCACGGGGTCGTGCTCGACCGGCCCGAAGTGGTCGCCGCGGCGCCCGCCGCCCAGCGCATCCAGTTCACCGGCGGCGACTTCCTGGTCAGCGTGCCCACCGGCGGCGACATGTACGTGCTGTGCCATGTGCTGCACGACTGGGACGATGAGGACGCGCGGCGCATCCTGGCCGTGTGCCGCCACGCCGCGGCCGCGGGCAGCCGCCTGATGATCGTCGAAACGGTGCTGGCCGACGAGCCCGGCCCGGTCATGCCGGAGCTGATGGACGTGCACATGATGGTGATGAGCGGCGGCCAGGAGCGCCGCCGGGAGCAGTACGGCCAGCTCCTGGACGCCGCGGGCTGGCAGCTGGCCGAGGTGACCGTACTGCCCAGCGGGCAGAGTTTGCTGAACGCCATCGCCTGCTGACTCAGCCCAGCCGGCCGCGCGGCCGTGAGCCCTATATATGTCGGCTAAACAAGGCTACATATGTAGGATACGGCCGTCAGCCCAGCTTCAGCGCCTGGGCTAGCCGCCGGAAGCCAGGGCGCGGGTCGGTGTCCGGCTCGGTGAGTACCTGCACCACGACATGGTCCGCTCCGGCCTCCAGATGCCGGGACAACTGGGCCGCGACCTGGTCGGCGGGGCCGTGTGCGACTAGCGCGTCGATCAGCGCGTCGCTGCCGCCGTCGCTCAGGTCGGCGTCGGTCCAGCCCAGCCGGCGCAGGTTGCTGGTGTAGTTGACCAGCCCCAGGTACGGCTTACGCACCCGCTCCCGGCCCAGCGCCCGGGCCCGGGCCAGGTCGGTGTCGAGCACCGCTTTCTGCTCCGGGGCGAGCAGCGGGCCGGGGCCGAGGATCTCCCGGGCCAGCCGGGTGTGCTCCGGCGGCACCAGATAGGGAATGGCCCCGGCGGTGCGGTCCCGGGCCAGCCGGAGCACCCGCGGGCCCAGCGCGGCCAGCACCAGCGCGTCCCGCGGCACGCCGTCGTCGAGCAGCGTGTCCACGTAGCTGGCCAGCGTCTGGTAGGGCCGCTGGTACTGCTGGGTGGCCTCCGGGTGCCCGGCCCCGACGCCGAGCACGAACCGCCCCGGATGGCGCTCTTGCACCCGGGCGAACGACCGGGCCACCAGATGCGGGTCGTCCTTCCACATGTTGATGATGCTGGTCCCGACGGTCAGCGTGCTGGTGGCGTCGAGCAGCTCCTCGATGAGGACCAGGTCCCCGTCGGGTGAGCTGCCCACCCACAGCGCGCCGAACCCGTACTCCTCCAGGCTGGCCGCCAGCTCGGTGGTCACCTCGTACGCGACCCGCCACACCCCCCACGGCCCGAGCTGATCCCGCAACTGAGCCGTCATTGCTGTCCCTCCAGGCGCCGTCGCCATCATTGGGCAGAACCCCGCGCCCCGCCTCCGTGTTCCGCCGCCGGCGGCGCGCCGCGATCCGGTGCGGGATCACCCCGGCCTGCCCGTCCTTCTCGTGCGGGATCGCGCAAGCCGTCATGCTGGGCGGATGAGCGACGGTATCCGCCCGTTCCGCATTGATATCCCCGACGCTGATCTCGACGATCTGCGCGACCGGCTGCGCCGGACGCGCTGGCCCGAGCCGGAACCGGTGGACGGCTGGTCACAGGGCACCCCGCTGGCCTATGCCCGCGACCTGTGTGACTACTGGCGCACCGGCTACGACTGGCGCGCGGCCGAGGCCCGGCTGAACGGGTTTCCCCAGTTCCGCACCGAGATCGACGGGGTGGACATCCACTTCCTGCACATCCGGTCGCCGCATCAGGACGCGCTGCCGCTGCTGATGACGCACGGCTGGCCCGGCTCGGTCGTCGAGTTCGGCAAGGTCATCGGGCCGCTTACTGACCCGGAGCGGTACGGCGGCGACAGAGCCGACGCCTTCCACCTGGTATGCCCGTCGCTGCCCGGATATGGCTTCAGCGGCAAACCTGACCGGCCCGGCTGGGGCGTTCAGCATATTGCCGATGCGTGGGCGGAGCTGATGGGACGCCTTGGCTACCAGCGGTACGCGGCGCAGGGCGGGGACTGGGGGTCTACGGTCACCACCGCGCTGGCCATCCGCCATCCGGAACCGCTGGCTGGGATTCACCTGAACATGGTCACCGCGTTCCCGGACCGCGGGTCGCGCGGCGACGACCTGACGCCGCAGGAGCAGGCCGCGCTGGCTTCGCTCGCGCACTACGACCAGGAAGATTCGGGCTATTCGAAGCAGCAGTCCACCCGGCCGCAGACCATCGGCTACGGCCTGGTCGACTCCCCGGCCGCGCTGTGCGCCTGGATCGTGGAGAAGTTCTGGTCCTGGACCGACTGTGACGGCGACCCGGCCACCGTGCTGACCCGGGACGAGATGCTGGACAACATCATGCTGTACTGGCTGCCCGGCACCGGGGCGTCCGCCGCCCGGCTGTACTGGGAGAGCTTCCGCAAGCCGCTGCCCGGGCCGGTCACCGTGCCGGTCGGCTGCTCGATCTTCCCCAAGGAGATCTTCCGGCCGTCCCGGCGCTGGGCCGAGCAGCGCTTCGCCGACCTGCGCTACTGGAACGAGCTGGACAAGGGCGGCCATTTCGCCGCGTTTGAGCAGCCCGGGACGTTCGTGACGGAGGTGCGCGCCGCGTTCCGCCCGCTACGGCAGGATTAGCCGGCCCAGCGTGCAGCTGAGGCAGTCCGCTAGTCCCGGCACCGCCGGGGTTTCGTCGTGATCATGGTGAGTGGGGCTGGTCAGGCTGGCGGGACAGGTGGGTTTCTGGGAGGGGCGTCGGAGCGACGCGGGCGGTGGGGTGCGGGGTGGCCCGCTCGATGGCGGGCCAGCCGGTATCCCGGTCCCGCTCGGCCTGCTCCGCTCGGCCGCCGCCGCGCAGGCCGAACAGCCGCTTGGCCAGCAGCAGGTAGATCACGATGGCCAGGTTGATGGCCAGCGTGAGCAGCTTCAGCCAGGAGATGGTCTTGGTCAGCTCGTAGATCTCGTACGGCACGAACACCACGGTGGCGATGAAGGTCAGGTACTCGGCCCAGCGGCGGCCGAGCCACAGCCCGACCGCCTCGCAGCCCTCCAGCGCGGCGTAGGCGGCGGCGCCCGCCGCGACCAGGTACAGGCTGCTCGTGCTGACCGCGAACAGCCGCTGGAGGTCGTGCACGATGCCGTGCTGGCTGTTGTTGACCGGGCCGCCCAGCCCGCCCTGCAAGTCCTTCAGGATCCGGGTGAAGTCCGAATGCAGCATGGTCTTGTTGTTCGCGAACAGGAACAGCCCGGCGGACAGCACCCCCAGCACCAGGAAGTGCAGCGCCCGGTCCAGCGCGATCAGCCGGAGCACGTAGCGGTCGCGGAGCGGGCGGCCGCGCAGCGGCAGCGCCACGCCGTCGCGCGGCGGCGGGTACTCGGCGGCCGGCTGGCTGGGCGGGGTGAGCGGGAGCCACGAGTCGCAGCGCAGGCAGCGGTACCAGCGCAGCCCGTCCGCCTCCCGGGCGAAGATCGCGTCCTCGGCGCGCAGCCGGGCCGCATCGGTGCCGAGCAGTTCGTGGCCGTGCAGGCCACAGCCGATCAGTTCGTAACGCAGCTTCGGCAGGTAGCGGCGCGGGCGCTCGGTGCCCGGCGGCGCGAGCCGCCCGCCGTCGTCGTGGCCAGCCATTTGCCTAACGTAGCCGCGCGAACAGCCAGAACGTGACACCGGTCCCGGCGCCGTAGGCCAGATGCGCGGTCAGGTCGTCGCCCAGCACCTTCGAGTCGTACTCCCAGATCGGCTTGTACAGCCCGCCCTCGGGCAGGATGAGGTACCCGGTGGCCCAGACCAGCGCGCCGAAGGGCACGCCATACCAGGGATGCGGGCGGCGCAGCGACCCGGCCAGCACGCCGTAGGCCGCCCCGGCCGAGGACCCGTAACCCCAGTGCATGAGCGTGCTGACCGCCCAGGCCCAGCGGTCCGGCAGCTCGTGCTGGGTGAAGCCCTCGATCACCCGCTTGCCGACCTGCCCGGGGGCGGGAGCGTCCGCCCAGGTGTCCACGGCGGCGAATTCCCATTCCAGCGGGGCCTTGGTACCGCCGTCCTGGCGGTACCGGACGTATTGCACCGCGTCCAGGCACACGGTGCCCACCGCGCCGGCCAGCACGCCGCCGACCACGGCCGCGAGCGGGGCGAGCGGCTGCCAGCGGATGTGCATCGCGGCTCCTCGTGTTGCAAAAATCGGTGTGCGGCAATCAGTGTCGGGCCAGCCAGGCCAGCGCCGCACTCACCAGCGCCTCGGTGCCGGTGCGCAGGCAGGGCTGCATCGGCGGCAGGAACTTCGGCGAGTGGTTGGTGGGCAGGTCCTGGAGCTTCCCTTCCTTCTCCGCAGCCCGGTAAACCTTCCGGTCGGTGCAGCCGAACGACCAGTAGGTGTACGGGATGCCGAGCGCGTTCGGGATGTCCGGGAAGTCCTCGCTGACCGGCGCGACCACGCAGGACACCACGGTCTGCAACCGGACGACGATCATGGCAGCGAGCACGACCGGGTCGATGGTGTGCTGCGGCATGGCGCCGTGACCGCCAGCTCACTCCCCAGGCGCAGCGCCGGCCCCCACGTCAGGCAGCCAAAGCGGGCGGCTGATCTCGCTGGGCCCGGAACGTATCGTCACAAACGAGGCTAACAACGGCATTCACGCTCGGCTATGGGGGTTTACTGGCCGCCCCGGCGGCGGCGCAGCGCACGGGCCAGCGCACCGGCCGCGACCACGCCGAGCACGACGGTGCGGGCGGTGGACCGGCCACCGGGCTGGACGGCGGGGTCCCCGGCCGCCGTGGCCAGCACCGGCTCGTCGCCGCCGGCCCTGAGCAGCTGCCGGCCCTGCAACGCGAACAGCAGCCCGAACGACGGCCCGATGAGCACGACCAGCGCGACGAACAGCACGACGATCGCGTCCAGCGTGGCCTCCGGGGCACCCGCGTTGCTCAGCGTCACCGCGGTCCCGGGCAGCAGCACCGGGTACTGGGCGACACCCCAGCCCCAGATCACGGCGGCCACGCCGAGCGCGGCCAGCACCCGGACGCCGCGCGGCCGGCCGATGGCCAGCAGGATCAGCACGGCCAGGCCGCACACCCCGGCCAGGATGACCAGCGGCAGCGCCCGGCCGGTGAGCCGGCTGTACAGCGTGGGGTCCGAGCTGTGCAGCTCGGCCAGCGTGGCCAGGGACAGCGCCCCGGTTAGCACGGCGGCGAACTGGGCCCGGCGGGTGAAGTACCGGTCCATCCGCTGGTCGCCGCGGCGGGCCGCCTCGCCGATCAGGAATACGGCGGCCAGGTAGCCGCACGCGCCGACGAAGATGAAGCCGGTCAGCACCGAGGTGGGCTGGGTCCAGGCGGCCAGGCTGGCCTGGGTGTGCCCGCCAGGTATGTGGCCGTCGGCGATGCCGCCGACCACCGCGCCCATGAAGAACGGGGTGAGCAGCGAGGAGACGGCGAACGCCGCGCCCAGCGCGCGCTCCAGGCTGAGCCGGGTCACCTCCTTGCGGAACGCGAACCCGGCGCCGCGCAGCACGATCCCGCCCACCGCCAGCCAGATCGGCAGCGCGGCCACGGTCATTACCGAGGCGAAGGCATCCGGGAACGCGGTCCAGAAGATGACCAGGGCGAAGACCAGCCAGACGTGGTTGGCCTCCCAGACCGGGGTGATCGACTCGTCGATCAGCGTGCGCGCCGCGCGGCCGCGCCGGTCGCCGCCGGCCAGCAGGTCCCACAGGCCGCCGCCGAAGTCGGCGCCGCCCAGGATGGCGTACAGCGTGACGGTGGCCAGCAGGATGGCCCCGACCGTGGCCGCGATCACCGGCCGCCCCGCCCCGGCACGCCGGCGGCTGGCGGCCCGTACGGCACCGCCTCATCGCCGACGTCCGCGCGCCGCCAGCGCCGGGCCAGCAGGCGCAGGATCAGGATGGCCGCCGCCCCGAGCACGGCGTAGATCACGATGATGATGCTCAGGCTGGCCAGAACGCCGCCGTTGCGGGTGGCCGCGGCCGCGGTGGTCTGCAGTTGGTAGACCACCCAGGGCTGGCGGCCGACCTCGGTGACCACCCAGCCGCACTCCATGGCCACGATCGCGGCCACCCCGCTCACCGCACCGAGCAGCCAGAACAGCCGGGACCGGGGCAGCCGGCGGCGCCGCCACCAGATGACCAGCGCCCACAGCCCGGCCAGCAGCAGCAGGAAGCCCAGACCGACCATGGTGTCGAAGCACAGGTGGAGCAGCCAGACCACCGGCGGGCGCTGCGCGGGCGGCACGCTGTCCCACCCGGTGACCTGGGTGCCGGGCCCGAAGCCGACTAGCACCGAGTCGAAGTCAGGAATCCGTATCCCGCCGTAGATGTGCCCGTGGCGGTACACGCCGCCGAGCCACTCCGGCACATGCCGGGCGGTACGCGGGACATATTCCATCGACGCGAACTTGACCGGCTGGTCGTGCGCGATCGAGCGGGCCGCGGTGTCGCCGACGTAGATCTGGACGGGAGTGCTGATCGCGGCGAGCACGAACGGGATGGCGAACCCGGTGTAGTGGTACCGGTCCCGGCGGCCGCGCAGCACGCCCGCGGCGTACACCCCGGCCACGGTGAACCCGGTGACCATGTAGGCGGCCAGGATCATGTGCGGCATCTCGTACGGGGCGGCGTGGTTGAAGAACACCTGCCACGGCGCGACCGACACGATCCGGCCATCGCGCATGGTGAACCCGCCCGGCTGGTTCATCCACGAGTTGACCGCGATCACCGACATCGCGCCGAAGATGCCGCTGAGCGCGATCGGCACGCCGGTCCACCAGTGCGCCCAGCCGCCCAGCCGCCGCCAGCCGTACAGATAGATCGCGGTGAAGATGGCCTCCAGGAAGAAGAACAGGCCCTCCACGCCGAACGGCAGCCCGAGCACCGCGCCGTACCGGCGCATCAGCCCCGGCCAGAGCAGGCCCATCTCGAAGGAGAGCACGGTCCCGGTCACCGCGCCGACCGCGACCAGCACGCCCATCGCCTGGGACCAGCGCCGGGCCAGCGTCATCGCCTCCGGATTGGACCAGCGCAGCCCGATGAACTCGGCGATCAGCACCACGGTGGGCAGCGCGATGCCGAGGCACGCCAGGATGATGTGGAAGCCGAGCGTGGTCGCCATCTGCGCCCGGGCCGGCACGACCTGCGCCGCGACCAGCATCATGGCCCGGCCAGCCACCGGCGCGGGCGCACCAGCCGTGCCCAACAGCACCAGTTCGGTTGCCATGCGCACCATGCTCCACCGCCGCGCTCCACCCACCGCACCGGGGGCGCATGATACCGCCCCCCGGTCCGCCGGCCAGCTAGCCGGGCGTGGTCAGGCCGCCGCCCGTCCCGGTGATCAGGGTCACCTTGCCGGCCAGCCGGCCAGTTCCACTGCTCGTCATGCGAGGGATGCTAAGACCCTGCGGGGTACGGCGGAAATAACTGTTCCGGATACAGCCATAGGAGGCGGACCGATGGAGCTGCTGGTCGAGGACGCGGACATCGTCACGATGGCTCCCGGCTCGGGTCCGGCCACGGAGCCGCCCCGCTGCCTGCTGGTCCGGGATGGCCGGATCGCGGCCGTCGGCCCGGCCGGGCCGGTCCGCGCGGCGGCCGGGCCGGACGCACAGGTGGTGCGGCTGCACGGGGCCACCGTGCTGCCCGGGCTGATCGACGCACACTGCCACGTTTCCGACGTGGGCTACCTGGCCGCGGGCGCCGATTGCCGTCAGCCGTCGGCGCCGGACATCCCCACCGTCCAGGCCCGGCTGCGGGACGCGGCCAGCCGGACTCCGGCGGGCGCCTGGGTGACCGGCAGCGGTTACGTGGAGTACCAGTTGCGGGAAGGGCGGCACCCGAACCGGGCCGAGCTGGACGCGGCCGTGCCGGGCCGCCCGGCCGTGCTGTATCACACGTCGCTGCACGCCTGCGTGCTGAACTCGGCCGCGCTGGCCGAGGCCGGCTTCGCCGACGGGCAGCCCGACCCGCCGGGCGGCGCCCTGGGCCGGGATGCCGCCGGGCGGCTCGACGGGGTGCTGTACGAGGGGCCGATGTTCACGCTGTTCGAGCGCAACCTCCGGGCCGACCTGGCCAGGATGGGCGCCGCCCAGCAGGCCGGGCTGATGCAGGTGGCGGGCCAGCACTTCGCCGCGCTCGGCGTGACCGCAGCCTGTGACGCGGATGTCCGCCGCGACACGCTCACCGCGTTTGCCGAGGCCGACGAGCACGGCGTGCTGCCGATACGGATCTACGGGCTGGTCGTGCACGACCAGGTGGACTGGCTGCTCGAATCCGGGCTGCGCGGCCGGCACTCCGGCC
Organism: uncultured Actinomycetes bacterium; assembly: GCA_963834705.1. Classification (GTDB taxonomy): domain Bacteria; phylum Actinomycetota; class Actinomycetes; order Streptosporangiales; family Streptosporangiaceae; genus RYN-230. Next base: position 200,779 of record CAWICV010000002.1, on the reverse strand, counting down.
GGCTGACCGCCGACGCGGTGAAGATCTGGGCCGACGGCGGGATGAGCACCCGTACCGCGGCCATCCACGGCAGCTACCCGGTGCCGCCGTACGGTTCGGGCATCATGTTCTTCTCCGGCGATGAGCTGACCGGGATGGTCGGCGACTATGCGGCGCGCGGCTTCCAGGTGTGCATCCACGCCCAGGGCGACCGCGCGATCGAGGCCGTATTGGACGCCTACGCCGCCGTCCTCGGCACTGGCGCTGGCGGGGACGGGCGCGGCGGCAACACGCGGCGGCACCGGATCGAGCACGCCGGCGCGATGTACCCGGAGCTGGCCGCCCGGGCCGCGGAGCTCGGCATCGTGGTGGCCAGCCAGCCCGGGTTCCTGTCCACGCTGGGCGATGGTTTCGCCGCAGCGTTCCCGGAGTCCAGCGACCAGCTGTACGCGTTCGGCTCGTGGCGGCGGGCCGGCATTGCGGTGGCCGGGTCGTCGGACGCGCCGGTCATCACGGCCAGCCCGCTGACCGGCATCCGGGACGCGGTGCTCCGCCGCACCGCGGCCGGCCAGGTGCTCGGCCCCGGCGAGCGGCTGGCCGCCCAGGACGCGCTGGCCATGTACACCCGGGCGGCCGCGTTCGCCATGCACCGGGAGGATGAGATCGGCTCACTGGAGCCGGGCAAGCTGGCCGACTTCGTGGTGCTGGATGCCAGCCCGCTGGACGTGGACCCGGAGCGGATCGGCGACATCGAGGTGCTGGCCACGGTCGTCGGCGGCGCCCCGGTCTACCAGCCCACGGGGGTTTTCCGTGGCTGACCAGGACGATGTCCGGCGTCTCGCGCTGGCCCTGCCGCGGGTGGAGGAGATCGACTGCGCCGGGTTCGACTTCCGGGTCGGCGGCAAAGGGTTCGTCTGGTCCTACCCGGAGCGCAAGCCGGGTCAGCGGCGGGTGCTGCGCACCGACATCGCGGTGCTCTACGTCGGGGATGAAGCCGAGAAGCAGGCGCTGCTGCTCGGCGAGCCGCGGCTGTTCTTCACCACGCCGGGCTATGACGGCTGGCCGCTGGTCATGCTCCGGCTGGCCGAGGTGAGTGCGGAACGGCTGAGCGAACTGATCACCGATGCGTGGCGGATGCGCGCCCCGGCCGCGCTGGCCGCCGAGTTCGGCGACTCCAGCTGAGGGCAATAAACCGGTAGACAGATATTTGGTCACTAAGGAGTGCCGTAATGGGCCGCGGCACGCGACGCTCGTCGACCCGGCGGAGTTCCAGCCCGTGCCGGTGCCCGCCCTGGGCCCGGGCGTCAACGGCTGGGCGCACATCCCTGGCGCCGCCGCGCAAGAGGCCAGCATCCTGCCGTTCAACCGTCCCTGGCGACCGTGACTCGCGCTCAGCCCCAGCGCGCCGGCCAGTGCCCGGCCAGGGCGGCCCGGAGCGCGTCGGCATAACTGTCGAAGGCGGCCGCCGCCGGGGCGGACCCGGTCACTGACCGGCCAGCACCTCGCGGGCGGCGCGTTCCCCGGAGCGCAGCGCACCTTCCATCAGGCCCGCCCAGTCCCCCGCGGTGTGCTCGCCGGCGAAATGGACCCGGCCCGCCGGGGCGGCGATGAGACCCGCGTCGCCGGGGGCCACGGTGATGGTGTCGGCCGAGTATGACTCGCCGGCCCAGGGGTCGTCGTTCCAGGTGGTCAGCAGCGCGGCGGCCGGATCGGTGGCTAGCTCCGGGCGCAGCGCGGCCACCTGCGCCGCCCAGCTAGCGGGCCCATCGGCCACGCCCAGCGCGGCCAGCCCGGCCTCGGTGCCAGCGAACGCATGCAGCACCGGCTGGATCCGCCCGGTCCCATCCGCCGCGGTCCAGGTCCAGAAGCGGCCCGGCACGCTCTGCACCGCCGAACCCCGCACCGGCTGATTAACCGGCATATGGAGCTTGGCGTTGTGCGCCAGCCCGCTGCGCTGCCAGGCGGCCCGCTGGCGGTCCGGTACCGGCGGCGTGATCGGCAGGCCGCGCAGCACCGCCATCGGCACCGCCACGATGACCGCGTCCCCGGTGGCGACGCCTCCGCCGGTCTTTACCCGGACGGCGCTGCCGTCGTGCTCGATCGAGCGGACCGGGTCGTCCAGCCGCACCGCCGGGCCGAGCCGCCGGGCCAGTTCCCCGGCGACCTGCTGGTTGCCACCGGCCACCCGCCAGGTTGGCCGCCTGCTGAAACCCCCGGTGACGCCCCCGGCCACGGTGGCAGCGAGCTGGTCAGCTGGGGTGCCATCGGTGGTCTCGATGCGGGACAGGTAGGCGGCCAACGCGGCGGCCGGGCCGGCCCAGCCCGCGGCCACTTCCGCGAGAGACGTGCCCGGCGGGGCAGCGGCCGCGGCGGCGGCCACCCAGGCCGCGCACCCGGCGACCTGCTCCGCGGCGACCGGTTCCCCGCCACGCGGTTCCCGCTCGTAGTACGACATCACCGTGCCGGCCAGATCCAGACCGGCCTCGGCCAGCACGCCACGGAGCACGTCGTACCCATCCAGCACGAATTCGGCGCCGCGTTCGATCACCGTCCGCGGGTCCCCCGGGACGAGCTGCTGCGACCACACCCGGCCGCCGACCCGGTCCCGTGCCTCCAGCACCACCACGTCGCAGCCACCCTGGGCGAGCCGCCACGCCGCCATCAGCCCGGCGAAACCGGCCCCCACCACCACCAGCCGCTTGTTCACGGCACCGTCGGCTCCGGGCTGGGCTGGGCCAGCGCCGCGGTCTGCTCGGCGCATATCTCGGCCAGCGCCTGCGGCGCGATCCGGCACAGCCCCGGGAAGTTCAGGTAGCCGTGCGGCATGCCGACATACTCGGTCAGCCGCACCGGCACCCCGGCGGCACGCAGCGCCGCCGCGTAGCGGATTCCGTCGTCGCGTAGCGGGTCGTGCTCGGCCACCTGGATCAGCGCCGGCGGCAGCCCGTGATGGCCGCTGGCCAGCAGCGGCGACGCCAGCGGATCGCCGGGGTCCGCATCGGCCAGATAGTGCCTGCGGTACGCCTCCATCTCCGGCCCGGACAGGAATGGCGTGCGGGCCGTGGCCGGGTGTTCCGCGGTCATATCGGTGGCCGGGTAGAGCAGCACCTGGTGGCTGAGCGCTGGGCCGCCGCGGTCCCGGGCCAGCAGGCACAGCACCGCGGACAGGTTGCCGCCCGCGCTCTCCCCCATCACCCCGATCGGGCCGCCCGCGCCCAGCCCGGCGGCATGCTCCGCGGCCCACACCAGGGCCGCGTAGCTGTCCTCCACGGCGGCCGGGAACCGGTGCCGCGGCGCGAGCCGGTAGTCCACCGACACCACGACGGCGCCCACGCGCAGCGCCACGTTGCTGCACAGCCAGTCGCACAGCTGCATGTCACCGAACACGAACCCGCCGCCGTGGATGTTGAGCACCAGCGGCCGCGGGTCTGCCCCCGCCGGTCCGGCCGGGCGGTAGACGCGCACCGGGAGGTCCCCGCCCGGGCCGGGGATGGTCTGGTCCTGCAGCCCAACTCCCGGGGCCACCGCGCCGAAAATGTAGCTGGTGACCGCGTTGCTCGGCGCGTGCCGGGACTGCAGCGCGAGCACCTCGGCCTCACTCTTTCCCGCGATCGAGGCCTGCTGCCGGACCAGCCACGCCCACACCCGCAGCCGCCGATCCATCGCCGCCATAGACACTCCCTTCGGGCCATTGCACCAATCAGCTGCCTGGGATCAGTTCCGCGACGTCGCTGTGCAGCTTGGCCAGTCCCCGGTCGAAGGTCGCGATCCGGGCGCTGCGGGCACGGGCGAGCTGCGCGAGATAAGCATCGGTGATCTGACGATGGCCGATGATTCCCTCGCATGGGACCTCGGTGTACTGGACATCATCGGGCCAGAATTCATGCTGCGGGTGAGTGGTTGTCCCGGCGAGAACTTGCCGTGCTGTAGCGGCCGACTGTCCCTCTCGGACGAGCAGGCGCAGCAGGCTGCCCTGTGTCACCGGGCAAGTGGCGAAGCTGTCCGTGATACCCGTGAACCAGCCCTCAGCAGCCTCATGATGAACGTGCTCATCGACCAGCAAGGCGATGAGCACGTTCGCGTCGAGCAGAATGGTCACCGGTCGTCATCCTCCAGCCGCCGCACGTCTTCGGTGGTAATGATCCTGCTGACATGCACAATCGGGAGCCCGGTGCGTTCGCTGGTGCCAATCGCGTCCGGCTCGCCCGAGCTGAGCCCACGGCGGATGAGCGCGGCGAAGGTCTGGCTCAGTGACTGATGGGTGTCCCTGGCGATCGCAACCGCCTGAGCATGAAGATCATCGGGGATATCGAGCGTGGTCCGCATACCAACATCATAACTTCAAATCATCATGATGCTCTGATGCATCAGCGCGGCCTGTCGTCAGACCCGCGTTCGGCCAGCAGCCGGGCCAGGCCGGTGCCGAAGTCGGCGCAGCTGAGCGGGTGCCCCATGATGCCCCCGCCGCAACGTTTGTGTTATACGGCGAAATATGAGACGCGGGCTGAAGCCTTAGGCTTCGTAATTTGCGCAGATAATGGGCGGATCAGCTCAGCACTTCGTGTCCCGGGGGCTGAGGCGGGGAATTAGCTGGCGGAGCCGGGCCGACGGTGGGTCCGGATATGTCAGCAGCCGATCGTCGGCGGCCTGCACGAGGCCCTCGTCCAGCAGGCTGGCCAGGATCGCGTGGCCGAGTGCGCCGCCGAGGTGCGGCCGCCTGAGGCCACGGTCCAGGCAGCTGGTCGCGAGTTTGCGGCGGCCCTGCCGCAGGCCGGCCGGGTCGATGCCGAACCGGGCCAGGGTCTCGCCAGCGGCCGGCCCCAGAGCTAGCTCGTCGCTTTCATAGCTGGCCCGGCGTAGCGCCTGTTCGGCGAGCAGTGAGTCGAGCAGGGCGACACCGAGGCGGCCGGCGGCGTGGTCGTAACACAGCCGTTCAGCGGGCCGGGCCGGGCCCGGGACGGGCAGCGTTCCGCCGGCGAAGTCGGCCAGGGCGTCCAGCACGGCGGTGATGCCCGGATCGGCCAGCCGGTACGTGACGTGCCGCCCGGATTGCTCGGTGACGACCAGGCCAGCCCGCTTCAGCTTGGCCAGATGGTTGCCGAGCCGGGCCGGGGAGACGGCCAGAACGTCGGCCAGCTGGGTCATGCCGTGCGGGCCCTCGTGCGCGAGCAACTGCAGCACCGTGAGCCGGATGGGGTCGGCCAGCTCGCCCGCCACGGCCGTCGCCGCGGCGAGTACCGGCTCTTCCGAGCTGACCCGCGGTGCCACGTACTCATCATACATTCAACTTTCACGCTTCATGTAGTCGTGATAGATGTATGTTATGGATGCGTTGCGGAGGTACGTGCAGCACCAGGTCCCCCCGCCAGGACCGTTCCGGGTGATGGCCCTGGGCGCGCTGATCACCACGGCCGGCCAGGGCGCCTGGTACACCAGCTGGGCGCTGTACTTCACCACGATCGCCCGGCTGCCTGCGGCCACGGTGGGGATCGGGCTGGCGGTGGCCAGCGGCGCGGCGCTGCTCGCGGCCACGCCCGCCGGGGCGCTGGCTGACCGGCTCGGGCCCCGGGACCTGCTCATCGCGCTCATCGCGGCCGATGGGGTGTCGATGGCGGCCTTCATCGCGGTGCGCAGCTACTGGGCGTTCCTCGCGGTCGCCGTGCTCAACACGGTCGCCGCCCAGGCCAGCACCGGGGTCAAGACCGCCTACGTCGCGGGGCTCGCGGCCGGCTCCGCGCGGGTGGCCGAACTGGCCCGCCAGCGCTCGGCCAGTCACGTCGGCTATACGATCGGCGCCGCGTTCGGTGCGGTCTGCCTGGCGGCAGGCACTCCGGCGGCGTTCGCCGTGCTGATCGCCGTCAACGCCGCGACCTCGCTGGCCTGCGCGGGTCTGCTCGTCCGCGTGCCCCGGGTACCCGGCGCCACGGCCGCGGACATGCGGCCCGCTTCGGTGGCCCGGGCTGGTCCGGCTGGGCGGCGCAGACGGCCAGCCGTAGCGCGCGACCCGGCGTTCATGACCGTGGTGGCCGCCACCGGCATGCTGTCGCTGTGCTGGGGATTGGTGTCCACCGGGCTGCCACTGTGGCTGGCCCGCGACACCCGGCTGCCGGTCGCGCTGGCCGCGGTGGTGGTCATCGTCAACTCGGCCGGCATTGCCCTGCTGCAGGTCACGGCCAGCCGCGGTTGCGGTACCGCCCGGCGCTCAGCCAGGCGGGCGGTCTGGTCCGGGGCGGCGCTCACCGCTGCCTGCTTGCTGCTGGCCCTGACGCGGCACGGCGCCGGCCTGCTGGGGCCGGCCTGGTGCTGGTGGCCGCGCTGGCGCACCTGGCGGGCGAGTTGTGGTTCGTCGCGGCCAAGTGGGGACTCACCCTGAACCTAACTCCGGCGGGCGCGACCGGTCAGTATCAGGGGGCCGCCGCGTCCGCCCAGGCGGGAGCGCAGATGCTGAGCCCGGTCGCGATGACCCTGCTGATCGGCACCTGGGGGCAGCCTGGCTGGCTGGTCCTCGCGGGCATGTTCGCGGCCACGGGTGCCGTCATCGTGCCCGCGGCGCGCTGGGCGCAGCGCACCCGCCCGGCTTCGCCGATGTCAGCACCGTCGCCTAAGGTGACCATGAACGCATGATGGATGCCGATCACCAGCTGCGCCCACGCCTCAGCGGCTACGACGCCGAACTGCGGCGGCATAACGAGGTACTGCGCCGGGCCTGCGCTATCCAGGCCCGCGACCACGCCCTCGACATCGGCTGCGGCGCCGGGCAGACGACCCGGCAGGCCGCGCGCACGGCTCAGGCGGGCAGTGCGCTCGGCGTCGACATCTCCGCGCCCGCCATCGAGCGTGCCCGCGAACTCGCCCGCGCCGAGGGACTGCGCAACGTCGCCTTCGAGCGCGCGGACGCGCAGGTCCACCGCTTTCCGCAGCAGCGCTTCGACCTGGCGATCAGCAGGTTCGGCACGATGTTCTTCGACGACCCCACGGCCGCATTCGCCAACATAGGACGGGCGCTGCGGTCTGCCGCACGGCTGGTGATGATGGTCTGGCAGGCCGCCCAGCGCAACGAGTGGGACGTCACCATCCGCCAATCCCTCGGCGTGGCCGAACTCCCTTCCGCCGGAGCTGATCCGTTCTCGCTCGCCGACCCGGCGTCCGTGACGGAGATCCTGGCGGCGGCACGGTTCGCGGACGTCGCCTTCACCGACGTCCGCGAGCCGGTCTACTACGGCCCGGACGTGGCCGCCGCCCTCGACTGGGTCCGCGGCTTCGCCTGCACCAGCGAAGCGCTGAACAGGCTGGACCCGGCGGCCGCGGCAGGTGCGGCCGGGCGGCTGCGCGACGCGCTCGCCGCGCACGCGAGCCAGGACGGTGTCTGGTTCCGCTCCCGGGCCTGGATCGTCACCGCTCGCCGCCGCTGACCGGCTGGGTTACCGGTAACCCCGTTTAAGCAGGTATCTGGCTCCCGCCTCGAAGCCCTCCGGGCTGAGCACCTGGAAGCCGAAGGCGTCGGCGAGCCGGCCGGTCGTGTTGAACGCGGCGCACACCGCCAGCGCGTCCTCGACCTGCTCGCGGGAGACACCGGCGGACAGCACCTGGCGCATGTCCCCGGCGCCCACCTTGCCCTCCCGGGTCAGCGTGCCGAGCATCCGCAGCGTGGCCCGGAGCCCGTCCTCGATGGGCGCCGAGTCCAGGTCGGCCAGCACCGCCTGAACCTTCGCGCCGTCCTGGTACGCCTGCCCCGCGGTCGCGCTGTGCGCGCCGATGCAGAACGCGGAGTCGTTCACCTTCGACACGTACGCCGCCATCAGCTCCCGGTCGGCTACTGACCAGGCGGACGGCCCACGCATCGCCTCGTGGGTGAACTCCTTGGCCCGGGAGCCGTAGAAGTCGGGCCGGTAGAAGACCAGCTTGGCGGCGTCCGGGACGGGCCGCCCGGAGAACAGCCGGATAACCGCGAACAGCAGCCTGGTACCCGGGCGGTAGCCATGGTTGAGCACATCCAGGCGCATTACCCGTCCTCCTCCCCGGCGTCGGCGCCGGCGCCGGCCAGCGCGGCCAGGCCCGCGTCATACTGCCGGGCGGACTGGCCGACCGCCGCGCAGATCACCAGCTCGAAAAGCTCGTCATCGGTCAAGCCCGCCGCCCGCGCCGCCGCGAAATCGGCGTCCGTGATCTGCGCCGGCCGGGTAGCGACCTTGCCGAGCAGGCCACCCAGCGGCGGGGCGAGGCCAGCGTTGCGGAACGCGCGCGCCCGCTGTTCCGGCGACGCCCGGCCCGGTCCGTCCAGGATGCGATTCTCCAGGGCCCGGTAGGCGGCCCGCTTCTTGTCTTCACTCAGCACCGCGCGGTGCACCTCCCCTGCTGCTCAGGTGCGTCCTCTCACGAATACGACGATCGGCGCACCGCCGGATACGACACGCTGCCAGGTACAGCTAGGCCTGTGCTACAGGCTGAGGTGGATGCGAAGGGCCTGGTCGAGTTCGGTGACCAGTGCCGGGGGCAAGCGGCCGACCCGGTTGCCTATCCGTTCGACTGCTACCGAACGGACTTGTTCCGCCTGGGCTTTTGAGTCGCGGGGCAGGCCAGTCTGGGCGGCTGGCAGCAGCACCTGAAAAGGGTAAACACGAGCCGTATTGGAGGTCACCGGTACAACCGTGACGACTCCGCGCCCGAGACGGGTCGCGCTGGCATTGGCGGCATCGTTGCTGACCACCACCGCAGGCCGGGTCTTAGCGGCCTCCGAGCCACCTGCCGGGTCCAGGCTGACCGTGACGATCTCGCCGCGGCGCACTCAGTTTCCCAGGCCGTCAGCGGCGGCAGACTCCCAGGCGGTGGCATCATCGGAGCCTGCCCAGGACGCCCAGGCTTCCTCGTATGCGTCCCCCAGCTGGGTGGCCCGCAGCAGCCCGACAGCCTTGTGGACGGCGGCGGACCGTGACTCTATCCCCTGGGCCTGGGCATAAGAGTCGAGGAACTCGACATCCTCTTCCGGCAGGCTGACGCTCACCTTCATACTTTAATGCTACCAGCAGTACTACTAAGGTAAGAAGAGCGCTAGATAGTCCGGCGGCGGAGCAGGGTGGAGATGGTGACCGCGACGACCAGGACGCCGCCGTAGAAGACCGGCGACACCCAGGCTTGCAGGCCGAACAACTGGAGGCCGAGGATCCCGGTCTCCAGGAAGTAGATGCCGATGAACGTGCCGACCGGGTTGAACCGGCCCGGCTCGATGATGGCGGTCCCGAGGAACACGGCGGCGAACACCGGCAGCAGCCCCGCTGGACGGCTAGCGGCAACATCTTCGACCGGCGGCCTCTCAGCCGACCGGCTCCTTGTGCACTGAGGCCTGGTAGATCTGCTCGATCGACGACTCCAGCTGGGCGTTGAACTGGTCGTCGGTCTGCTCAGCGGTCAGGTCCTCGAGCAGCGCGCGGGAGAAGCTGGCGATCAGCGTGGGATCGTGGGCCAGCAGGGCGCAGGCCTCATCCCGGCTGTAGCCGCCGGACAGCGCCACCACCCGGACCACGCGCGGATCAGCCGCCAGCTCGCCGTACAAGCCCGGCTGGTCCGGAATGGTGATCTTCAGCATCACCCGGGCGTCCGCGGGCAGCGCGTTGACGCGCTCGGCGATGGCGTCCCGCAGCATCGTCTCGGCCTGCTCCTTGTGCGGGCTGGAGATGCTGACTTCGGGTTCGAGGATCGGCACCAGGCCAGCCGCCCGGATGCGGTCCGCGTAGCCGAACTGCTGATCAACGATGGCCGCGATCCCGGCCGGATTGGCGTCCTTGATCACCGACCGCATCTTGGTGCCGAAGATCCGGTGCCGCTGCGCCCGTTCCAGCAGTTCATCGAGGGTGCCGATCGGCTTCATCAGCTGCACGCCGTCCTGCTCCCCGGCCAGCCCCAGGTTGACCTTCAGGAACGGCACCACGTTCTTCTCGGCCCACAGATACTGCGCGGTGGGCACGCCGCCCACGTCCCGGTCCATGGTCTGCTCGAACAGGATCGCCGCGAGGACGCGGGAGCCGTCAAACGCCGGGCTGGTGATCACCCGGGCCCGCATGGCGTGCACCAGGTCGAACATCTCGGCCTCGGAGCTGTACTGGTCCTGCGGGATGCCGTACTCGGCCAGCGCCTTGGGCGTGCTGCCACCGCTCTGATCGAGGGCCGCGAAGAAGCCCCGGCCGGTCCTGATCTTCTCGAATTGAGTAGTGTCCACCCTTCCGCATTGTGGCACCCGCGCGGTCAGCCCGGCCCGGCGGCCGTCCAGCAGGTCCATAGAGCCAGCTCAGAGCCAGCCATCAGGGGTTTCACACGCACAGATTGCCGCTGGGGCGACACCAAACGTTTGATCATCGGCGGCAACCGCCCCTCCCCCGCCTCAACGTGCAAATTAAGGCTTCGCCGCCGGGGCCGGCCGAGCAGGCCCGGGCCGACCCACCCACGTCCCAGGTGGAGATCGTGCCCGGGGCGCCGCACTCGATGTACTGGGAGACCCCCGCGCTGTTTAACGACGCCGTCGGCCGGTTCCTGACCCGGGTCTACGCCACCGAGGCCGCCGCCACCTGACGGGGCGGCACCGGGCGGGCACTGGCGTTCGGCAAGAGTAGGGTGTTTGGCCGTGGCAGACGTGCTGGGGCCGGGCGAGGGCCACGCGCGGTTCGAGGCGCGCGGCAGCGTGATGCACTTCAAGGCGCTGGCCGGCCTGGACGACGGCGACCTGTCGCTGATGGAGCGAACCCTGCCGCCCGGCGGCCGGCGGCCGCCCGCGCACCGGCACCTGAACTGCTCGGAGGCGTACTTCGTGCTCGACGGCCAGGTCCTGGTCACCGTCGCGGACCAGGACCTGGCGGTCGGCCCGGAGGGGTTCGTACTGGTGCCCCGGGGTACCGCGCACACGTTCGGCAACGTGTCCGGTCAGCCCGCCCGGCTGCTGGTCATCCACGCCCCTGCGATGGATGCCTACTTCGCCGCGCTGCATGACCTGTGGCACCGGGACCAGCCGCCCACGCCGGAGCAGGAACGGGAGTTGATGGCCCGGTTCGGGATGGAGCGGGCCTAGCCTGGGCCGGCCACCCCGATCAGGTTGCCCTCGGGTCAGTCCCGATGATCTCGAAGTGCACAACCGGCAGTGCCATAAGTTCTCCTTTCCGCCGTGCTGATGGCCATAGTGCTGACGGCCGCGGCGCGGGAAACTCACCGGCCGGCCGCGCACTAGGGTGACGCTGTGAGCGGACTGGTCAGCTGCGCGGTAGGTGTGCCCAATGTCGGGCCGTTCGGCGACCCGGTGCTGCTGGTGGAACTGGCCGTGGCGGCTGAAGAGCAGGGCTGGGACGGCTTCTTCGTCTGGGACCACCAGCTGTGGCACGATCCGGACTGGCCGGTCGCCGACCCGGTCGTGGTGATCTCCGCGATCGCCGCACGGACGGCCCGGGTCCGGCTGGGCATCCTGGTCAACGTGCTGGCCCGCCGCCGGGTGGGCAAGGTGGCCCGGGAGTCGGTGACGATGGACCACCTGTCCGGCGGGCGGCTGGTGTTCGGGGCCGGGCTCGGTGCCTACGCCGGGGAGTTCACCGCGTTCGGCGAGTCCGGGGACGCCAGAGAACGGGCGGCCCGGCTGGATGAGTCGCTGCACCTGCTCGACGCGCTGTGGCGCGGCGAACCGGTCATGTTCGATGGTGCGTACCTGACCGCCCGGGACGTGACGATGCGGCCCCGCCCGGTGCAGCAGCCCAGGATTCCGGTCTGGGTCGGCGGCCGGTGGCCGCACACGGCGCCGTTCCGCCGGGCCGCCCGGTGGGACGGCGTGATGCCCACCCATCGCGACTATGGCCTGGGGGCGACCATGCCGCCAGACGAGCTGCGCGCGGTCCTCCGGTACACCCTCGGGCAGCGCAGCACGGACGGGCCGTTCAACGTGGCCCTGGAGGGCCGCACCGACGGGACCGCCCCGGACCGTGGCGGGAGCCACGTGGCCGCGTACCTGGACGCCGGGCTGACCTGGTGGATCGAGGCGCTGGGCTGGTGGCGCGGCACACCGGCCGACGCGCTGGCCCGGGTCCGGCAGGGACCGCCCGTCACTGGGTGAACGCGCAGAACTCGTTGCCCTCCGGGTCGGCCAGTACATACCAGCGGACCTCGCCGTCCGGCTCGCGGAGCACGGTGGCCCCGGCCGTGACCAGCGGCGCCACCTCGGGCACCGTGACGTCCCAGTGGATCCGGTTCTTCACCCGCTTCGGCTCCGGCACCGTTTCGAAGTCCATGGTGGCGATCGGCATGCCGGGCACGCCCTCCAGCGTGGACCAGCCGTTGTTCCTGGTCACCTCGACCCCGTAGACCTGGCCCCACCAGGCGGCCTGCGCCCCGGCGTCGGCGCAGTCCACCTCCAGCCCGTGCAGCCGCTCGGCCGGCAACTCGGCCCGCAGGAACGCGTCGAACTCGCCGCCTTCGGGGTCGGCCATGATGGTCCAGGTCCGGTCGCCGTGCGGCGGCTCCAGCACGGTCGCGCCCAGTGCCGTCAGGTCGGCCAGGTCCCGCGTGTAGACGTCCAGGTGCACCCGCTGCTTGACCGTTTTTTCCTCAGCCACCTGGTTGATCCAGATCGTGTGCTGCGGCGTCGGCCCGCGCAGCACGCCCTCCCCGTCGTCGTCGGCTTCCCAGTCGCGGCCGAGCACGGCCGCGTAGAACCGGCCGAGCCGGGCCGGGTCGACCGCGTCCAGGCACAGGTCCTTGAATCGCGCGATTGCCATGGCAGGACCGTAGCCTGCGGCACCGACAACCCGGCCGGGCCGGCCGCCGGGCCGGCCCGGGTCCAGCGTGGACCGGGTGCGTCCGCCCGGGGTACCACGGGCGGACGAGTGCGCCAGCCCGCCCCGGTCATATGGTGAGCGCCATTGACCGTGACTCAGTGAAGGGTGACCCGACATGTCCGAGTCCCAGCTGACGACGCACACTGTGGACACGCCCGGCGCACGGCTGTACTACGAGCAGCGCGGCACGGGGCCGCTGCTGCTGCTCATCGGCTCGCCGATGGACAGCACCGGCTTCACCGCGCTGGCCGACGCGCTGGCCGACCGGTACACCGTGGTCACCTACGACCCACGGGGCATTGGCAACAGCCGCGCCGACGACACCGATCAGGACGTGACACCGGAACTGCAGGCCGGTGATGTGCACCGGCTGGTGGCGGCGCTGGGTGGCGGACCAGTGGACATCTTCGGCAGCAGCGGCGGGGCCGTCGTCGGGCTGGCCCTGGTCACCGCCCACCCGGACCAGGTCGGCACGCTGGTCGCGCACGAACCACCGGTCATCGAGCTGCTGCCTGACCGGGCTGAACGGCGCGCCGAGATCCAGGACATCTACGACACCTACCGAACCGCCGGGCCGGGCCAGGCCATGCAGAAGTTCATGGCTCATACCGGCCTCGGCGGCAGCCCAGCCGGACCACCGGCAGCCGGACCACCGGCAGGCGGACCACCGGCAGCCGGACCACCGGCAGGCGGACCGCAGTGGCAGCCGTCGCCGGAACAGATCGCCCGGATGCGCGCCACCACCGGCCATTTCCTCGCCCACCTGCTCCGCCCGACCACTGACTACCAGCCGGACATCGCGGCGCTGCGCGCGGCTCCGGCGCGCATCGTGGTCGGCGCGGGCGCCACCTCGGCGGGTCAGCTGGCCAACCGCACGGCGGTGGCCCTCGCAGCCGAGCTCGGCTCGCCCGCGGTCGAGTTCCCCGGTGACCACGGCGGGTTCGCCGCGCTCCCCGAACAGTTCAGTCAGCTCCTGGACCAGGTACTGAGCCAGCCGACCTGAGCCCAGCACACGCGGTCCCGGCGGCCAGGGCCGCCGCTTCTAGACCGGTCAGCCGGAGGCCTGCGCACAGCCGGCCCGGCCCGGAAGAAGCACACCGTGGCGTGCGGATGGCGGCCGCGCCGGGCGGCACCGGCTCAGGGCCAGGGGGCACCGGCTCGGGGCCGGGCGGCACCGGCTCGGGGCCAGGCGGCACCGGCTCGGGGCCGGGCGGCACCGGCTCGGGGCCAGGCGGCACCGGCTCGGGGCCAGGCGGCACCGGCTCGGGGCCAGGCGGCACCGGCTCGAGGCCGGGCGGCACCGGCTCAGGGCCGGGCAGGTAGGCAGGGGACGAGGCTACTGGTGCTGCTCGGCGGCTCGTTCCAGATCGGCGGCCTCGGCCTGGGCTACCCGCGTCTCCGCGGCCACATCGACCGACCGGGTGAGTAGGTAGTAGAGGCCTGCTGCCACCGGCAGCCCGATGAAGAAGGAGATGTCCGCGTTGCCGAGCGCCTTGGCCGCTGCGCCCTCATACAGCGTGCCGACGTCGAAGAAGGGGGTCATGGCGGCGAAGCCGACGAGATAGGAAAGGATTCCCCGCCAGCCCCATCGGCCATACATTCCATGCGGGTTGAAGATCTCCGCGATGGCGTAGTGGCCTCGCCGGACAATGTAGTAGTTGACCAGGTTCACCGCGGTCCACGGGATGAACAGGTACAGGATCAGCAGCAGGAAGTCGTCGAAGTTGGTGAGGAAGTGCTTGGTCGCGGCGAGCGCGCCGATGAGCGAGAGCGCGGCGGTCAGGCTCAGGGTTATGATCCGTACGCTCATCGTGGGCCGGACCTTCCGGAACGAGTCCACCGAGCTGATCAGGGTCAGCGAGCCGCCGTACATGTTCAGCGCAGTAACTGAGACCAGGCCGAGCGTGGCGAGGATGAGAACGACCGCGCCGAAGCCGGTGAAAACGTGGTCGCCGATCTTGTCGAGCTCAGCGATACCCGTGCCGTCGAAGCTCTTGCCCGCCCAGGCCGCGAGGACGGCACCCACGATCATCATCCAGGCACCGCCGAGTGCCGATCCCCAGTAGGTCCAGTAGAACGTCTTGCGTACGGGCACGTCCGGCGGCAGGTAGCGGGAGTAGTCCGAGACGTAGATGGCCCAGCTGATCTGGTAGCCGGCCACGACCCCGAACTGGCCGAGGAACGGGCCGGCCTTGAAGGCGCCGACGTCGAAGGTGCCCGCAGGGTAGTGGATGACGAAGAGCGTGACCGTGAAGATGCCGAAGATCACGATCATGAGGTAGGTAAGCCACCGCTCAGCCTTGTGGATCAGGTCATATCCGACCAGTGCGACGACGAGCGCCACGATCGTCGCGATGACGATCCACAGCTTGGCCGAGCCGTGTGCGGTGCGGCTCATAGCGTCGCCAGCCAGGATGGTGTTGAAAACGTTGAAGCCGGCGTACTGGAGGTAGGCGAAAAGCCAGACCAGGAGCGCCCCGACGTAGCCAAACTGCGGGCGCGACTGGATCATCTGCGGCAGGCCGAGCTGTGGTCCCTGCGCGGAGTGGAACGCCATGAACAGCGTGCCGACCAGCATGCCGATCACGATGGCCAGCACCGACCAGAACAGCGAGGCACCCTCGCTGATGCTGATCAGCCCGACTGCCAGCGTGGCAATCTGCGCATTCGACATGAACCACAGCGGGCCGAGATGCCACACCTTGCCATGCCGTTCGGTCAGCGGCACGTAGTCGATCGAGCGGACCTCGATGCCGCCTGACCGCACCTGAGTAGTAGCCATAGAGACACTTTGACCTGACTTAGGCCGCAGCGGAATAGATCTTGGCCTGCGACTTCCGCCGCATCTATCCGCTGCTTCTGGCCGGCCGCCGCGGCCATCCCGTGCGCCAGCGCACCCGCGGCCCCGTTGACCGCACCTGTCACCGCAGCCACATTCCTGACTCAGGGCCCACCGTCCCCGTAAGGCAAGAGTGTCCCGCAGTGCCTTTTAACGATCATCAGATAGCAGTAATTACCTGTTCTTGACACATACATGACTCCTTCATTGCACGGTCGCCGGCCCAGGAGTAGCGTCCGAAATCCCCGAACATCCATCGCATCAGCCCATGTGAAGGGGGAGCACGATGAGACGGTTCTTGACGGTGCCAGTCGCCGTCGCACTGGTCACTTTTCTCGGTCTTGCTGGGACCGCCCAGGCGCGTCAGTCGCCGGCCGGGCGGCACGGCGCGGTGGTCTCGGTCTTCGCGACCGGCCTGAACAACCCGCGCGGGCTGACCTTCGGCCCGGGCGGGAGCCTGTACGTCGCGGAGGGCGGCTTGGGCGGCTCTCACTCGACGGTCGGCAAGTGCCCGCAGGCCCATGGCGCAACCGCGCCTTACACCGGAAGCACACACAGCCGCAAGCTCGGCGGCCGGATCGCGAAGATCAGCCCGGCGGGCGTGGTCAGCACGGTCGTGCAGGCGCTGCCTTCGGACCAGACAACGAAGGCCACCGGCAGCCTGGTCAGCGGCGTGTCGAGCGTGGCCTTCATCGGCCACCACCTGTACGGGCTGCTGGCCGGCGCAGGCTGCTCGCATGGGGTCCCAACCATCCCGAACGGCGTCATCAGCGTCGGCCGGCATGGCTCGTGGCGGCTGATCGCCAACCTGAGCGCGTTCCAGAAGGCCCATCCGGTCGCCCACCCGGACCCGGAGGACTTCGAGCCGGACGGCACCTGGTACAGCATGATCTCCATCGGCAGAGCCCTGTACCCCATGGACTCCAACCACGGCGAGCTGGACCGGGTCACCCCGGCTGGCCGGATCAGCCGGGTGATCGACATCTCGGCGAGCCAGGGGCACGTGGTGCCCACCGCGCTCGTGCACCGTGGCAGCACCTACATCGCCAATCTGGGCCTGTTCGGTCCCACCGACCGCTCGGGTGACGAGCACGTGTGGCGGCTCACCCGCCACCGGACGCTGCGGGTGTTCGCGTCAGGCGTGGAGAAGGTGCTCGGCCTGGCCTTCTACCGTGGCCAGCTATACGCACTCGAGATGAGCACCTCCGCAGGTGCCCCGACCCCGGGTACCGGGGCCATCGTGCGCGTCAGGCCCCATGGGTCACCAGTCACTGTCGTCCCGGGCCTGACGTTCCCGACCGGCATGACCGTCGGCCCGGATGGGGCGTTCTACGTCTCCGATCACGGCTTCGGCTTCGGTGCCGGAGCCGGCCGGATTCTCCGCATCCGGCTCTGAGTGGCGCATCGGTCCCCGGGCCAGCCCACGGCCGGCCCGGGGGCCGGTCAGTCGGTGGAGAGTTCCTCCAGCCAGTGCTGGCTGGCCCGGGCGATCCGGGGGGGCACGCCCAGTTCGTCCAGCATGTCGCTGGCCGCGGCCATCTCGTGGGCGCGGCGGCGGGCGTGCTGATAGCTGCCCTGCTCCAGCCGTTTCGCGGTGTCCACGTCGGCGGCGGCCAGCTCGGCCACGATGTGCTCGCGGAGCCAGTCCGCCTGGCCGGCCGCCTCCGCGGCGCGCAGCGCCTCGACCACGGCGGCGGCCATGCCCTTGTAGAACACGCTGCGCAGCAGCTTGCGGGTGGCGGCCGCGCCGGGCGGCCCGGGCAGCACGTCAACCGTGGCGCCGCAGCCGCCGAGCAGCCTGGCCACGTCGGCCGCGGCCGGGCCGGAGGCCAGCATCGGGGTGCCCAGCCCGCGCGGCGGCACCGGCGCCATGATGGCCACATCGGCGAACAGCACCCTGGCCCCGGCAGCCAGGCCGGCCAGCCGCTGCTTCAGCCCAGCCGCGGACGTGTTGAGGTCGGCGTACACCGTGCCATGGCCCAGGCCGGGCAGCGCCTGGCGCAGCGCGTCCTCGGCTTGGCCGGCCGTGGTCAGGCTGAGCACCAGGTCGGCGCCCCGGCAGGCATCGGCGTCATCGGCCGCGGCCTCGACGCCAGGCGGGGCGGGCACGGCCGGGTCGAAGCCGCGCACCTGGGCCCCGGCGGCCACCAGGTCCCGGGCGATGTGCCCGCCCGCCTCGCCCAGGCCCAGCACGGCCACGGTGACCGGTGCCCCGGCGGCGGCCGTCATCCCGGCGAGCCAGCCGGCCTGGCCGCCACATCCACCGGCGGCGTGCCGTGGGTGTGGAACGTCTCGATGGTCTGCAGCCCCCACGCCTGGCCCTTGGCCCGCTCTTCCCGGCTCCACGAAATCGGCCGCCAGTCGGGAGCCAGCACCAGCCGGGCGCCGGCGTTACAGAGCTCGATGCGGTTGCCGCCCGGCTCCCAGACGTAGAGGAAGAACGTCTGCTGGATGGCGTGCTTGTGCGGGCCGGTCTCGATGTGGATGCCGGCCTCCAGCATCACGTCGGCCGCGCGCAGGATGTCCTCGCGCTGGTCGGTGGCGAACGCGACATGGTGCAGGCGGCCGGCCGAGCCGGTCCAGTCGCTGGTGTACACCAGGTCGTAGCTCTTGTCGGCCACGTGGTACCAGACCGCCGACGGGACCCCGTCATCGAGCACTATCTGCTCGGTGAGCTGGGCGCCAAGCACGTCCGGGAGCAACCGGGTGACCGCCGGGATGTCCGCGGCCAGGTAATTGACGTGGTCGATCCGGCGGACGTTGGCGCCCCGGCCGGGGAACGGCGCGGCCTGGTTCTTCAGCGCCGGGCGCTGCCCCTCCGGCGCCACGTACCACTCGGTCTCCCAGTACAGCGCCATCTCGTGGCCGTCGGAGTCGGTGAACAGGTAGGCCGGCCCGATGCCCTGCTGCGGGCCGGTCCAGCCGATGCCGTGCCCGCTGGCCTCGATGGCCTGCACCCGGCGCTGCAGCGCCGCCGGGCTGGACGCGCGCAGCCAGGTCCGGCCGATGCCGGACGTCTCGCTCTCGGTCACACACACGGTGAACTGCTCGTAGTCGTCCCAGGCGTGCACGTAGGTGCGCGGTCCCTCGCGGGCGACCTCGGACATGCCCATCAGCCGGACGAAGAAGTCGATGGTCTGCCCCGGCACCGCGGAGCGCAGCTCGACCGCAGACACGTGCGCGATGTCACGGCACCGCTCGGGCTGCGGGGCCAACTGGCGGGATTCCATAGTCACCTCCTGGCGCCGGCCGCGCGCCGGGCGCCTTCCGTTCCGGCCCACGTCCGGCTGGCTTGATCGGGTGGCAGGTCCCTGAGTGCGTTGACGATGCTGGTGATGTGGTCCCGCATGGCCACCTCGGCCGCAGCCGGATCCCGGGCGATGATGGCGGCCGCGATCCGCTCGTGCTGGCCGAGCGACACCGCGGGCCGGCCGGGCACCAGGGACAGCGCGAACTGATGCCGGACCAGCTGGGCGCGCAGCCGCTCGATGATGGCGGTGGCGGTGTCATGCGCGGCGATGACCCGGATCAGGCCGTGCAGCCGGGCATTGGCGTCGCTGTACCGGAGCAGCTCGGCGGCGGCCACCGCGTCGCGCATCTCCTGGATGATCCCGGTCAGCTCGGCGGCCTGCGCCGGGGTGACCCGCTCGGCGGCGCGGGAAGCGGTCAGGCCCTCCAGCAGCCGCCGCACCTCGGTGATCTCAATCGCTTCCTCGACCGGGATGACCCGGACCCGGGCGCCGCGGTGCCGCTGCAGCTCGACCAGGCCCACGCTAGCCAGCACCGGGATCGCGGCGCGCACCGCGAACCGGCTGCAGCCGAACCGCTCGCACAGGTCCACCTCGACCAGCCGCTGGCCGGCCGCGAACTCGCCATCCAGGATGGCGTCCCGCAGCGCGTCCAGGACGGCCACGTCATCGGTCACGTGCGCTCCTCCCCCGGCTCAGCCGGCACGTAGCGGACGCCGAGCCGGTCGAGCACCTCCCGCAGGCCATACCGGTCCAGGCCAAGCTCACCCTGGGTGAACGCGGCCCGGGCCTCGTCCTCGCGCTGCACCCGGGCCCGGCCCGCGGCCACCACCTCGGCGGCCCGCGCCCGCGGAATGCAGACCACCCCGTCGTCGTCGGCGACCACCGCGTCGCCGGGGTGCACCACTATCCCGCCGACGACGATCGGCACGTTCACGCAGCCCGCGGTGGCCTTCAGCGTGCCCTGCGCGCTGACGTGTTCGGACCAGAGCGGGAACGCGGCCTGGGTGATCTCCGCTACGTCCCGGACCCCAGTGGTGGTGACCAGGCCAGTCACACCACGGGATTTCAGCGACGTGACGATCAGGTCGCCGATGAACCCGTCGCTGGACGGCGAGGTCGTGGTGACGACGAGCAGGTCGCCCGGGCGGGCCTGCTCGATGGCCGCGTGCACCATGAGATTGTCCCCTGGCCCGCACAGCACGGTGACCGCGGTGCCCGCGGCCCGGGCGCCGGCCCAGGCAGGCCGCAGCGTGGTGCCGAGCAGCCCAACTTTGCCGGCCGCCTCGTGCACGGTGGCCACCCCGAGCTCGCCCAGCTCGCGCACCACGGCCGGGTCGGCCCGCGGCGGGCCGACCACAATCACCGGCGTCATGCCAGCACCGTGCTTACCTGCGGGAACACTCGCTGGTACGCCTCGGCGTAGCGGATCGACGCCGGCCCGCCGTTGCGCACCGCCTGCACCGCGCGCCGCTCGGCCAGCGCGCTGTAGTAGCGGACCAGATGCTCCTGGGAGCCCATCGCGGCCATGGCGGCGGTCTTGCGGCTGAACACCGGGGTGATGTCCACCAGTACGTCCGGCTTGAATTCGCACATCTCCGGCTGGTGCGGCTCGAACCGGAACACCGGCGGCGCGCCCAGCGGCGGGTACTCGGATTCCCGGCCGGGCGCCTGGGCGACCGCCCGGGCCCGGATGGTCAGGTCGGCGACCACCGGGTGGTCGTAGTTGTACGGGTCGGCCTTGGCGTGGGTGAGGATCACGTCCGGGGCGGTCGCGCGCATCAGCCCGGCCAGCTCCAGCAGCATCTCCTCGTTGTCCGGCAGCGGGTAGTCACCCTTGTCCAGGAAGTGCATGACCGCGCCGAGCGCGTCGCCGGCCGCCTGGGCCTCGGCCCGGCGGATCTCCTTCACCTTGTCCAGGGTCATGCCCGGCTGCTTCCAGGCGCCCGGCGACTCGCCCCGCTCGCCGAACGACAAGCACACCACGTGCGCCTCGCCGCCGGCTTCGGTGGTGAGCGCGAGGTAGCCGGCCGCCCGCCAGACAAAGTCGGCCGCGTGTGCGCTGACCACGAGCAGCCGCCGCCCCGCCCCTGCTGTTTCCGGTGCGGCGGTCACCGCGTCCCGTCCTGGGCCTGGGGACCGGCCAGCAGCCTGCGGTTGGCGACGATCATGGTGGTGATCTCCTCGTCGGTGAATCCGGACTTCTGCAACGCATCGGCCATCAGGACCAGCCCGTCCTCGGCGGGCGGGCTGGCCGGGTGGCCGGGATCCGCGGTCACGATGGTCTGCTCCGGGCCCAAGCCTCCGGCGCGATGACAGCGGGTCAGCTAATTTTGGCGACAATTTTGTTGTGAAGACGCGGGCTACGTTAGGGCGGCCCAGCCCGCCGGTCAAGCGCAATGCGGCGGCAGGCAGGAGCGCGGTGAACGCGCCGACGGCGGCGGCCGCGTCAGGGCCGGCACGACCGGGCGGGTAGTGGCGTTCAGGAAGAGGGGGGTTTAGTCCGGGACCATCTGGTCGGCGGGCGAGAGATGCCCCACCGTGACCCCGGTGGCCGCGAACGTGCGGGTGACGTAGGCCGAGCTGTACACCCAGAGGATCTTCATCGGGGTGTCCCCGGTGTTGCGGAACGCGTGCTCGACGCCGGCTTCGACGTAGGTGGTGTCCGGCGGCTGCAGCGGGGTGACCGTGCCGGCGATCTCCACCTCGGCCGAGCCTTCCAGCAGCGTCACGTGCTCGTCGCAGTTGTGCAGGTGCAGCGGCGCGCCGGTGCCGGCCGGGTAGATGCTGATGCCCGTCGTGATCTTGTTGTCCTCGGCCGCGCTCTGCCGGGTGATCAGCGGAATCGTCTCCACGCCACCGCCGCGGCCCAGCCGGCGCACCGCGGCTGCCTTGATCACCGTCATGACGGCGAGGCTAGTCCGCCGCAGCCTGCACGACGCGAACGCTAAGCGTTCGGCCCTGGCCCGCACTACCAGCTCAGATGCGTAGACAACGCGGGGCGCGGCTCTGCAGTGTGAGGAGTCGACACGCAAACGGACCCGCTACGGACGGAAGACCTCATCATGCGGCTGCCTGCCCTGACGTCCCTATCCCCCCGCCAGCAGGAAATCAGCGACCGGATCAGCAGCCGCCGGGGCGGCACCCGCGGGCCGTTCCTGGTCTGGCTGCGCAGTCCCGAACTGTGCGAGAAGGTCGAGGCGCTCGGCGCGTACTGCCGGTTCGAGTCGGCGCTGGACCCGCGGCTGCGCGAGCTCAGCCTGCTCATCGCGGCCCGGCACTTCGACGCGCAATACTCCTGGAACGCGCACGTCGGCAAGGCCGCCGGCCTGGGGGTGTCCCGGGACGGCCTGGCCGCGCTGGCCGAGCGCCGGGAGCCGGACTTCGGCCAGGAGGACGAGCAGATCGTCTACCGGCTGGCCACCGAGATCCTCGGCCCTCACTTCGTCTCGGACGACACGTTCACCCGGGCCGTCGCGGTGCTGGGTGAGCAGGGCGTGGTCGACCTGATCGGCTGCCTGGGCAACTTCTCCATGCTGGCCATGCTGCTCAATACGTTCCAGGTCGACCTGCAGCCGGTCGAGCCGCCGTTCCCGGATGTGCGCGGCTTCGCGCGGGTCGAGCCCGGGCAGCGGGTCCCGGCTGGGCAGCCGGTGACCGAGCGCTGATCAGCACCGGCACCCTTACACCGGCACACCCTAATTTGCCGAACGCCACTGCCGGGTGGCGGCCGCCGGTGTCGTGCTGGCCGTACCTGGCGGCAGCTGGCCCCTGACCGGCCAGGTGATGCCTTTCCAGCACCTTGCTGACAATGGCTCAAAGATAAAGAACGGACGCCAGTTCGCAGCCCAGCACGATGCGCCTGAGCAGGCCGCCAGCCAGCAGCCGGATCCGGCCATCCCGGGTATAAGGCCTTAAAGCGGATCCGGTCGTCCCGGGTATAAGGCCTCAAAACTGCCTGAACGAAGGGCTAGGTCCCCCGGGCCGGGTGCACCGGACGAAAGTGCACCCGGCCCGGGGCGTCTGGCCGTCAGCTACCCGGCTCGCCCTCGCGTACACAGACCAGGTTCTTGCCCGGTGCCGTCCGGGTTCGCGTCGGTGGCCGAGGGCGGCGACCAGCTCACCCCCGCCGAGCAGTTCGCCAAGCTCCGGCTGGTGGCCGACACCGCCCGCACCATCTGGAGCCAGGCTGGCTAGAGTCCCAGGACGCGGCGCAGGCCGCGATCGACCCTGCTCATCAGGGCGGATGCCATCGTTATCCTGTTCCCGTGACGCAGTGGACGGCGCAGCGCGTGCTGGACGCGGTGTCCGCCTGGGTGTGGGTGCCCGAGGGCGCCATCGATGTGCGTACCGATGACTACCAGCTCATTCGGTACCCGGACCGGGTGCTCGAGCCCAGCTTCCCCCCGGCGCAGGTCGTCTCGTCGGCGACGGGGCGGCCGCTCGACGAGGTCATCGCGGAGGTCGCCGCGCAGGTGCGCGGCTGGGAGCTGCCCTCGGTGGACTGGTGGATCACGGAGGCGACCCGGCCCGCCGGCACGGAGGCGGCCCTGCTGGCCTTGGGCGCGGAGCTGACCGAGACGCTGAACGTGGTCGGCTGCCCGCTGGACGAGGATGCACCCCGACTGGAACCGCCGGCCGGCGTCCTGGTCGAGCTGGTCCAGGACGAACGCACGCTGCGCGCCGCATCCTCGGTCTCGGTGCCCGGATGGGGACGGGCCCAGCCGGGCGAGGCCGAACTGGCCCGCCAACTCCGCGAGGCGCTGCACGACCTCAGCACCTGGGCCAGCTTCCAGGTGGTGGCCTCCATCGCCGGGGCACCGGTTTCAGTGGGCGCGTGCTCCATCAAGGACGGCCTAGCGCAGCTATACGGCGGGATCACGCTGCCCAGCGCGCGGCGGCGTGGCGCCTACCGCGCGGTGCTGGCCGAGCGGCTGCGCCTGGCCCGCGAGCACGGCGCCAGCATGGCCGTGGTCCAGGCCCGGCCGGATACCTCGGCGCCGATTCTGGCCCGGGCCGGCTTCACCGAGTACGGCCAGCAGCGCCGGTACCGGCTGGCCACCGGCTGACCGCGCGCCGGCGACGGCGGTTCGTGGCGCTGGCGTTCGAGAGGAACAGGTCAGCTGGCGGAACCACCGGTAGCGAGGCGCATGAGATCGGTGTCCAGGTCAATGGCGGTCTCGGTGCCGCCCGCGCCGCCGAACTCGTGCTGATAGCTGTGCCACGACTCGTCCCGCACCTGGGCCGCGAAACCACTGCCCATGAGCAGCACCAGCTCGCGTGCGGCGCGGTCGATGCGGGTGTTCAGCGCCGGGTCGGCCCAGTCCTCGGGCGCGGCGAACAGCGAGGTCGGCACGGTCAGCGCGCGCAGGTAGGCGAACATCGGGCGCATCTGGTCGTCGGCGACCAGGGCGTGCCGGGCGGTGCCCGCCGTGGCCGCCAGCACGACCGGCTTGGCGATCAGCAGGTCGTTGTCCAGGACATGGAAGAACGAGCTGAACAGGCCGCTCGGGCTGGCCTTATAGACCGGTGCGGCGGCGATGATGCCGTCGGCTTCGCCGAGCGCGGTGCTGGCCTGCTCCAGCTTGGGCGTGATCAGCTGGGAAACCAGCGCGGTGGAGATGTCCGCGGCGATCTCGCGCAGCTCGATGACGCGGACCGTCACCTGGTGGCCGGTCTGGGCGGCCAGCTCGGTGGCGCGCTGCGCGGTGCGGTCGGCCAGCAGCCGGGTCGCCGACGGGTCGCTGGTGCCGGCGCTGACCACCACGAGCCGGAACGGCTCCGGCTGGGCTGGCGTGTTCATAAGCTCAGGTCCTCATTGATAGTGGTGATGCCGGCCAGTTTCCGGCTGAGCGCCTCGAACTGCCGGAGCTCGCCCGGGGTGAGCCCGGCGGTCATGGCCCGGGCCACGCTGCGCGCATGCTGGCGGCCGACCCGGTGCTGCACGGCCCGGCCGGCCTCGGTCAGCGCCAGCCGGACCCCGCGCCCGTCGGCCGGGTCGGCCTCGCGCCGCACCAGGCCGCGTTCGGCCAGCCGGTCCACCAGGCGGGACAGGGCCGGCTGGCTGAGCAGCACGTGCCGGTTCAGCTCGCTGAACCGGGCCGGGCCGGCGCACTTGGACAGCGTGTACAGCACGTCGTACTCGCGCATCGAGACGTCGGCCCAGATGCCCTCGGCGGCGAACTGCTTCATCAGCGCGGCGTGCGCGTGCAGCATGGCTTCCCACGCATCGTTGGCGGTGTGCCGGTGATCAGCCATCACAGCTCCGGGTACTCCGTCTCGGCCTCCGGGTCGGAGTCCTGGTACGGGGACGCGCCAGTGACGTTGTCGCCGCGGTTCGCGTTCGGCCGCGGCTGCCGGGCGGGCTGGTCGCCGTACTTGGCCCGGACCAGGCTGGCGTGCGTGGGCGCCTCGGGGGTGGCCGGGTCCTGGCGGGCGGCGATCTCCTTGCGCAGCACCGGCACGACCTCCTCCCCAAGCAGGTCAAGCTGGTCCAGCACGGTCTTCAGCGGCAGGCCCGCGTGGTCCATCAGGAACAGCTGGCGCTGGTAGTCGCCGAAGTACTCGCGGAACGTCAGCGTCTTGTCGATGACCTCCTGCGGGCTACCCACCGACAGCGGCGTCATCCGCATGAAGTCCTCCATCGACGGCCCGTGCCCGTAGACCGGCGCCTCGCTGAAGTACGGCCGGAACTCCCGCACCGCGTCCTGCGAGCTCCGCGCGATGAACGCCTGGCCGCCCAGGCCGACGATGGCCTGCTGCTCGGTGCCGTGGCCGTAGTGCGCGTAGCGCTGCCGGTAGAACCGGATCAGCCGCTGGTAGTGCTCCTTGGGCCAGAAGATGTTGTTGGCGAAGAACCCGTCACCGTAGAAGGCGGCCTGCTCGGCGATCTCCGGGGTGCGGATCGAGCCATGCCAGACGAACGGCGGCACATCGTCCAGCGGACGTGGGATCGAGGTGAAGCCCTGCAGCGGAGTGCGGAACTTGCCCTGCCAGTCCACCACGTCCTCGCGCCACAGCCGGTGCAGCAGGTTGTAGTTCTCCAGCGCGAGCGGCAGGCCCTGCCGGATGTCCTGGCCGAACCACGGGTAGACGGGAGCGGTGTTGCCGCGGCCGAGCATCAGGTCCATCCGCCCCTTGGACAGGTGCTGCAGCATCGCGTACTCCTCCGCGATGCGGACCGGGTCGTTCGTGGTGATCAGCGTCGTCGCGGTGGTCACGATCAGCTTCCTGGTGGTGGCCGCGATGTAGGCCAGCAGCGTGGTCGGCGACGACGAGAAGAACGGCGGGTTGTGGTGCTCGCCGATCGCGAACACGTCCAGCCCGACTTCCTCGGTCTTCTGCGCGATGCGGACGATCGCGTCGATCCGCTCTGCCTCGCTGGGCGTCTCCCCCGACACCGGGTCCCGGGTGATGTCACTGACCGAGAAGATCCCGAACTGCATGCCTGCTCCTAGGTAGCCCCGGGCGGACGCCGACGGCGGCCAGCCCGCACTGGCGTTCAGATATATATGCGTTTGCATGTATCTCAACAAGGTAGCGGCCGGGTTATTCCGCGCCGCCGCCACAACCAGCTTGCATAGTCATGCATTAGACGGCATAATTTTGCGAGTGTCTAAGGTCATCACCTCCCTGCCTATCGGCGAGCGCGTCGGCATTGCCTTCTCCGGCGGCCTCGACACCTCGGTCGCGGTCGCGTGGATGCGCGGCAAGGGCGCGCTGCCCTGCACCTACACCGCCGACCTGGGGCAGTACGACGAGGACGACATCGGCTCGGTGCCCGGCCGGGCCAAGGAATACGGCGCCGAGATCTCCCGCCTGGTCGACTGCCGCGCCGCCCTGGTCGAGGAAGGGCTGGCCGCGCTGGCCTGCGGCGCGTTCCACATCCGGTCCGGCGGCCGGAGCTACTTCAACACCACCCCGCTGGGCCGGGCCGTCACCGGCACCCTGCTGGTCCGGGCCATGCTGGAGGACGACGTCCAGATCTGGGGCGACGGCTCGACGTTCAAGGGCAACGACATCGAACGGTTCTACCGCTACGGGCTGCTGACCAACCCCAAGCTGCGCGTCTACAAGCCGTGGCTGGACCCGGCGTTCGTCGGCGAGCTCGGCGGCCGCCAGGAGATGAGCGCCTGGCTGCTGGACCATGACCTGCCGTACCGGGACAGCGCCGAGAAGGCCTACTCGACCGACGCGAACATCTGGGGCGCCACCCACGAGGCCAAGACCCTGGAGCACTTGAGCAACGGGATCGAGACGGTCGAGCCGATCATGGGCGTGCCGTTCTGGGACCCGGCGGTGCAGATCGAGCCGGAGGATGTCACGATCGGCTTTGAGCGCGGGCGCCCGGTGACGATCAACGGAGCACGCTTCAGCACCCCGGTCGGCCTGGTCGTCGAGGCCAACCGGATCGGCGGCCGGCACGGCCTGGGCATGTCCGACCAGATCGAGAACCGGATCATCGAGGCCAAGAGCCGCGGCATCTACGAGGCGCCCGGCATGGCCCTGCTGCACGCCGGGTACGAGCGGCTGGTCAACGCGATCCACAACGAGGACACGCTGGCCAGCTACCACACCGAGGGCCGCCGCCTGGGCCGCCTGATGTACGAGGGCCGCTGGCTCGACCCGCAGGCGCTGATGCTGCGTGAGTCGCTGCAGCGCTGGGTGGGCGCGGCCGTCACCGGCCAGGTCACGCTGCGGCTGCGCCGCGGCGAGGACTACTCGATCCTGGACACCACCGGGCCGGCGTTCAGCTACCACCCGGACAAGCTGTCCATGGAGCGCACCGAGGACTCCGCGTTCGGCCCGCTGGACCGGATCGGCCAGCTCACCATGCGCAACCTGGACATCGCCGACTCGCGGGCCAAGCTCGAGCAGTACGCCGGGCTCGGCATGGTCGGCACCGCGCACGCCGAGCTGATCGGCACCGGGCTGGTCGGCGACATGGCGCGCGGCGGCGCCGAGGCCATCGCCTCCCGCGGCGAGGTGGACACCGAGGACGAGTTCCTGGACCGCGCCGCGATGGAGTCCGGCACCGACTAGCTGGCCTGCTTGACCTCGGCCGCGGCGGCCGGGTAGAGCTCAGGACATGGCGCGCAGAACCATCGGCATCGTGATGAACGGCGTCACCGGCCGGATGGGCTACCGGCAGCACCTGGTCCGGTCCATCCTGGCCCTGCGTGAGCAGGGCGGCCTGCCGCTGGCCGATGGCACGCTGATCTGGCCGGAACCGGTGCTGGTCGGCCGCAGCGCGGAAAAACTCAAATCGATTGCCGAACGCCATAGCCTGGCCAACTGGACTACCGAGCTGGACTCGGCGCTGGCCGACCCGGTCAACGAGATCTACTTCGACGCGCAGCTCACCCAGCTGCGGTACCCGGCCGTCAAGCGGGCGCTCGCCGCGGGCAAGCACGTCTACGTGGAGAAACCGGTCGCTGCGACGCTGCCCGAGGCGCTGGAACTGGCCCGCTGGCTGGGCAGGCCGGGCTGCGGCACGGCGTGGTCCAGGACAAGATCTTCCTGCCTGGCCTGATCAAGTTGCAGCGGCTGGTGGACGGCGGGTTCTTCGGCCGGATCCTGTCGGTGCGCGGCGAGTTCGGCTACTGGGTGTTCGAGGGTGACTGGCAGCAGGCGCAGCGGCCGTCCTGGAACTACCGGGCCGCCGACGGTGGCGGGATCGTGCTGGACATGTTCCCGCACTGGCAGTACGTGCTGGAGCGGCTGGCCGGCCCGGTCCGCTCGGTGTACGCGCACGCGGTCACGCATCTGCCGTCGCGCTGGGACGAGTCGGGCCGCCGGTATCAGGCGGACGCCGACGACGCCGCCTACGCGGTGTTCGAGCTGGATGGCGGGGTCGTGGCGCAGATCAACTCGTCCTGGGCGGTCCGGGTGCACCGGGCGGAACTGGCCGAGTTCCAGATCGACGGCACCGACGGCAGCGCGGTGGCCGGGCTGCGGGATTGCGTGTTCCAGCACCGGGCCGGGACGCCCAAGCCGGTGTGGAACCCGGATGTGCCGAGTGGCGAGCCGTTCCTTGACCAGTGGCAGCCGGTGCCGGACAACGCCGAGCTCGGCAACGGCTTCAAGGCGGAGTGGGAGCTGTTCCTGGCCCATGTGGTCAGCGGCGCACCGTTTCCTCATGACCTGCTGGCCGGGGCGCGCGGGGTGCAGCTGGCCGAGCTGGGCATGGCGTCGGCCCGCGCGGGCCGCCGGATGGCCGTGCCGGAGCTGACGCTGTGATGCCCGGGCTGGTCCTGCCGCTGCCGGGTGGCCCGCGGGAGTACCAGGTGCCCGCGCAGCGGGACTGGCCGGACCGGGCCGGGCCCGCGCGGTCCCGGATCGCGTTCGCCGCCGCGCACGTGGTGGCCCGGGCGGATCAGTCCCCGGCCGGGACGGCCCGGCTGGACTGGGGCGCCACCCTGCGGTTCCGGCACCGGCTGTGGTCGCTCGGCCTGGGGGGGCCGACGCGCTGGACACCGCGCAGCGCGGCATGGGCCTGGACTGGCCGGCCGCCCGGGAACTGATTCTCCGCTCCGGGGCCGGGGCGCGGGCGTGTGGCGGCCGCCTGTGCTGTGGCGCCGGCACCGACCAGCTGCCTTTGGGCCGTGCTGGACTGGGCGACATCGTGGCCGCCTACGAGGAACAGCTGGAGGCGGTCGAGCAGGCCGGGGCGCAGCCGGTGCTGATGTGCAGCCGGGCGCTGGCCGGGGCGGCCCGCGGCCCGGACGACTACGCCAAGGTGTACGGCACGCTGCTCGGCCAGGTGACCCGGCCGGTCATCCTGCACTGGCTGGGCGACATGTTCGACCCGGCGCTGCGCGGCTACTGGGGCAGCACGGACCTGGACGTGGCCGTCGAGCACGTCCTGGAGATCATTGGTTCGCACCCGGGCCGGGTGGATGGCGTCAAGGTGTCGCTGCTGGACGCGGGCCGGGAGGTGGCGCTGCGCCGCCGGCTGCCGCCCGGCGTCCGGCTGTATACCGGCGACGACTTCAACTTCGCGCCGCTGATCACTGGCGATGCGCAGGGTTTCAGCGACGCGCTGCTCGGCGTGTTCGATCCGCTGGCCGCCCCGGCGGCGGTGGCCCTCGGGCTGCTGGACGCCGGGGACGTGGCCGGGTTCCGCGCGGTGCTGGATCCGCTGGTCCCGCTGGCCCGGCACATCTTCGCCGCGCCCACGCAGTACTACAAGACCGGGGTGGTGTTCCTGGCCTGGCTGTCCGGCTATCAGGACCGGTTCGTCATGGCCGGCGGGCAACAGGCCGGCCGGGACCAGACGCATCTGGCCGAGCTGTTCCGGCTGGCCGCGGAGGCTGGCTTGTTCCCGGACGCCGGGCTGGCCACCGAGCGGATGCGCCAGTTCCTCGATGGCTGAATTCCTCGATGGCTGATTTTGCGGCGGGCGATGGGCTCGGCCGGCTGTCGCTCAACATGTGGACGACCAAGGACTGGTCGCTGCCCGAGGCGGTAGCTGGCTGCGTGCGTGCCGGGGTGCCCGGTATTGGGCTGTGGCGGGACAAGGTGGCCGAGGCCGGCCTGGACGCTGCCGCCCAGCTGGTGAGGGAGAGCGGCCTGACCGTGACCAGCTTGTGCCGCGGCGGGTTCTTCACCGGCGATGCCGCGGACCGGGCCGCCGCCGCTTCGGACAACCGGCGGGCCGTGGACGAGGCGTGCGCGCTGGGCGCTGACGTGCTGGCGCTGGTGGCCGGCGGGCTGCCGCCGGGCAGCACCGATCTGGCCGGGGCGCGGTCACAGGTGGCGGACGGTGTTGCCGCGCTGACCCGGCACGCGGTCGGCCGCGGCGTGCGGCTGGCCATCGAGCCGCTGCACCCGATGTTCTGCGCCGACCGGGCCGTGATCAGCACGCTCGGCCAGGCGCTGGACCTGGCCGAGCAGGTGGACCCGTCCGGCGCGGCCGTCGGGGTCTGCCTGGACAGCTATCACGTGTGGTGGGACCCGCAACTACTGGCCCAGATCGGCCGGGCCGGGCCGCGCATCTTCGCGTTCCAGGTATCCGATTTCCTGGTCCCGATCCCGCCGGATGCCCTGCTCGGCCGCGGCCATCTGGGCGACGGGGTGATCGACATCCCGGCGCTGGCCCACGCGGTCCTGGCCACCGGCTATACCGGCCTGATCGAGGTGGAGATCTTCAACCAGGCGGTGTGGGACGCCCCCGGCGAGCAGACCCTGCGCACCGTCATCGACCGGCACCGCCGGTACCTG
Organism: uncultured Actinomycetes bacterium; assembly: GCA_963834705.1. Taxonomy (GTDB): domain Bacteria; phylum Actinomycetota; class Actinomycetes; order Streptosporangiales; family Streptosporangiaceae; genus RYN-230. Next base: position 169,688 of record CAWICV010000002.1, on the reverse strand, counting down.
TCCGGGATCACGGGTACCGGGCATCGATAGTCGTGGTCACCCGGCCCGTTTCGATCTCGTACACATGACCGGACACGCTCACCTTCGGTGACAGCCGTGGTGACTTGAGCAGGCGCTCCACGTCGGCCTGGACCGTGACGTGCGGATCGGCCACCGCCTCGGCTTCCAGGGTGGCTTCGGCCACGCCGGTCACGGCGGCGGCCTGGTGCCGGAAGCCGGCGTCGGCCAGGAAGCTGGTGCCGCACTGGGTGTGCTGGATGATCGCCACCTCGAACAGCCGGTCATCGTCGAGCTGCCCGGCGAACACCTGCTCGGCCAGGAAGGCCAGGTAGGCGATGTCGTCGATGACGGCCTCGGTGACCCGTCCGCCGGCGTTGCGGATGACCGGGGCGTCGCCGAGCTGCAGCCCGAGGACGATGGCCGGGTCAACCCGGTGGTCCAGGCAGGTGACGACGAGCACCTGGGAGGTGGGCGGGGCGAGTTCGGCCGGCGTGTAGGTGCGGGCGAACTTCTCGTTGCGGTCCAGCAGCGGGGTCATCCTGGTCATGGCTTGCTCCGTTCTTCCTGGCCCGCCCGGGCGCCCTGATGTGCCCGGCGCGCCCTGGTGCGCGCCTCGCGCTCTCGTGCGGGGACCCGTGCCGTCGCGCGCCCCCGGTACGGCCTGCGCCGGTACGAACCCTTACGCCCCCGGCACGACCGCGCCCTGGCACGGCCCTCGCGCCCTGACTCGCGCTTCGCGAGCCCGCGCACCAACGTTTAGTGGACGCTGTCCACCGTAACCATCTTTGTGGACGGTGTCCACTCTTGTTAGGCTGTCGTCGTGACGGCCAGCCCATCGGCAATGCAGAAAGCCCAGCCGGCGCGGCGGCGCCGGCCACGCGGCGCGGTCCGCGACGGGCTGGTCGCGGCCGGGCTGGAACTGGCCCGGACCGGCGGCCCGGATGCCGTGGTGCTCCGCGAAGCGACCCGGATGGTCGGCGTGGTGCCGAACGCCGCCTACCGGCACTTCGCCGACCGGAACGAACTGCTGGCCGCGGTGTGCGCGGCGGCCATGAACAAGCTGGCCGACCGGATGGCGGCCGGCGTGGCCCGGGTGCGCGGCAAGTACGGCGATCCGGCCGCCGCGCGCCGTCGGCTTGGCGCGATCGGCACCGCATACCTGGAGTTCGCCCGCCAGGAGCCGGGCTGGTTCGCGACCGCGTTCGCGCTGCCGCAGCGGCACGACTACGACACCCCGGGCAGCGATGGGGCCGGGCCAGACCGCTGGCCGCTAGGTCAGCTCCGCGCCGCGCTCGACGAACTGGCCGACGCGGGCATGCTGCCCCGGCGGCGCCGTGACGGTATCGAGTACCCGATCTGGTCCCTGGTGCACGGGCTGGCCGTGCTGACTACGCAGGGGCCGCTACGCGACGTCCCCGAGTCCAGCCGGCAGCGCATCGAGGAACTCACGTCTTCGTTCATCGAGAGCGCCCTGACCTGAACCAGCGCTGCGGTCAGCCGTCTGGCCGCGCGGGATGCCGGGCGTGGCCAGCAGGCCTTCGCGGAACTGGATCTACACGATGAGGCAGGAGTCCCGGTCGTGGCCGTCCATCCAGCCGCGCCAACGCGCTGTTGAAGGCTATGTTCACCCGGCTGCGGCGGCGGCTGCAGTCATGCCCGGCCCGGGCAGCACGTCGATCGTGTCCGCGTGCATCGGGGCGCCGCAGTGCGTGCAGCGCAGTTCGGCCGGGCTGATCTCGCCGCAGGTACGGTGCCGGTGCAGCACCGGCGGCCCCTCCGGGCCGGCCAGCCAGCGGTCGCCAAACCGGACCATCACCAGCAGCAGGTCGCACAGGTCGGCGCCCTTGCTGGTCAGCACGTACTCATAACGCCGCGGCCGGGTGCTGTACTCGCGGCGCTCCAGCACGCCGCAGTCGGCCAGCCACTTCAGCCGCTCGGTGAGCACCTTGCGGGAGATGCCGAGGTCGGCCTGGATCTGGTCGAAGCGGTTGATGCCCACCATCACGTCGCGCAGGATCAGCGGCGACCACGGCTCGCCGATCACGTCGAGGGTGCGCGCGATCGAGCAGGCCATGTCGCCGAACTGGGTGCGCTGCATGAAATTAGTCTACCGCAGGGGTTCCCTTAGGGAACTAACGGATGCTAGTGTTCGCCAAGGAGTTTCTTTAAGGAACTGACAGAGGGAGGCCGTCATGAGTACTCCACCCAGCGACCCCACCGGCCTGCCCCAGGGCGACCTCGCCCTGCTGGACACCGAGCTGGCGCAGCGCCTGCTGGCCGCGCCCATCCCGGCCAGGCTGGCGTTCATCGCCCTCGACGGCACGCCCCGGGTGGTGCCGAGCTGGTTCCACTGGACCGGCCGCGACCTCGTGACGGTGACCTATGTCGCGGGCCCGCGGATCGGCATCCGGCACCCGGCCGGCCGGCTAGCCGCACTGCGTGCCCGGCCCGACGCCGCGGTGACCATTGACACTGACACGTTCCCCCCGCAGTCGCTCAGCCTGCGCGGCCGGGTAGAGATCACCGAGGTGGACGGGCTGGCGCCGGAGTACGCCGCGGCCGCCCGGCGCTACCTGGGCGAGGAGGCCGCGACGGGCATGCTGGCCAGCCTGGACCAGCCAGATACCGTGCAGGCCCGGATCGTGCTCCGGCCTACCTGGGCCGGCCTGCTCGACTTCGACACCCGGCTGCCCAGCGTCCAGGGCGGTGTGCGATGAGCAAGGCGTTGTGCCTGTACTCGGGGTGACTCACCTGCACTACGACGTGCAGAAGTGACGTAGCCGCTCAAGTGCCGCGATCCTACCCAAAAACAATTACGAAATAAACGTTCAACCTGGGGATGCGAATGACTGGTCAGAGGGCACCCTGGCCAGGTGACGATCTCGGACCCGTCCCGCGAGCCGATGCTGGACCGGGCCATGCCCGCCGATGCCGTACCCGGCTCCACCATCCCGGAGGACACCGAGGCCGAGATCCAGCTCCGTGACGGCTCCTGGGTCTGGTGCCAGGTGATCGGCCAGCGCAAGGACCGGCAGGGCCGCTGGTGCGTGGGCCTGCGCTGGTACGCCTCGCCATCGGTGGGTGGCCGGGAAGGCTGGTACCTGCTGGACAGTCACCACATCCGCCGCCAGAACTAGGAACTATTGCCTCAGATGCCCCATCCAGCGGGTCGCGTATTGCCGTATTAGCGCAGGTCACTCGCGGTGATGTTATTGTGCTGGCCGGCCTACCAGTGAGCACGGGTACTCGCCCGTAACGCTTTAGCGGCTGGTGCCTGCCATGCTCTCGTTTATGCGTGTGATGCCAATCGATCCTCGTGATCAGCGGTGGGAGAGCGACCGCCCGGCCTACCGCGTCTACTTCTGGCGGTCTCTTGGGCCCGGGGAACTGTCAGGGTGGGAGTCGGACGAGTGGGAGTTGACCGAGACCGACGTCGATGAGGTCCTCGCCTGGGCGGATGCGCACGCGGGCGGCCGGACGATGAGCCTGTGGGTGGTCCACCGCGACGCCGACGGCGTCGGTCTCATCCGGCTGGCGGGCCTCGACCCCACGGCCGATCCGCAGAGTTGGCCGAGCTGGGCATCACCACGGCCGGGCCGATGAGACGCGGCGCGCCGTCATTGCCAGCGAATACCACCCTGTCCGAATACTGGATCTCCGCCAGCTCTTTAATCCCGCTCTATCACAGCAGACCTCAGCTACCTGGGTCATCGTGCGCCCGGGCCGCATGACCCGTCGGTCATGCGGCCCGGGTATTGAACGGCGGCCAGCTGATCAGGCGCCTGGTGCGGACAGTTGCCGGTGTGCGGTGCGGACCCGGTCGAGGGTCACGGCCAGGGCGGCGGCGGCGATCGCGGCCCCGATCGCTATGAGCGCGATCTGCCAGCCGGGCATGCCCCCGGTGACGATGGTGTGCAGCCTGGGCGGCTGCACCGGGCCGGCCGGGCCGCCCGGCGGCGGAACGGGGTAGGCGAGGGCGGCGGTGGCTCCGGTGAGGGCCACCAGGACGCTGGCCGTCAAGGTGCCCAGGACGGCAGCGGTTCGGCGAAGGTGGCGGTAATGGCGGATGTTGTTCATGGCCCCTCCTTTAGCTGGTTCCTATGGCTTCGACGGTGCCGCTGCGCCGGGCTGGGAGGCATCGGGGAATCCCCTACGCATGACCGCTGCCGGGATCAGCTGGGGGTGATTACTTCTCGCATTCTGGTCGTTACGCTTGACGGGTGACGTTGCTCGGCAGATTGGCCGAGCTCGCGGCGTGCCAGCAGGCGCTATCGGCAGGCGGCGGGGGTGCCGCAGCGGCGGTGATCACGGGCGCGCCGGGGATCGGCAAGACAACGGTGTGGCGCGCGGCCGCCGACATGCAGCCGGCGGGCACCGTGGTGCTGCGTACCACCGGCCTGCAGGCTGGCCAGGCCGGGCTGGCCAATCTGGCTGACCTGCTGAACCCGGTGGCCGACGCGCTGCTACCACGGTTGCCGCCACCGCAGGCAGCCGCTTTGCGGGCGGCGCTGGGCCTGGCGGCGGACGCGCCGGTGACGGCCACGCTGCTGGAGCTGGCGGCCGTAGCGCTGCTGCGTGAGCTGGCTGAGGCCGGTGTGGTGGTCGCGGTCGATGATGAGCAGTGGCTGGACCCGGACAGCCTCCGCCTGTTGGAAACCGCCGTGATCCGGTTGAAGGACCCGCCGGTGCGCTGGCTGGTGGCGGTCCGCTCCGGGCACACCGGCCGGGGCCTGGCCCAGGTGCTCGACCACGAGCTGACCGAGGCCGCGACGCGGGTGGACCTGGCCGGGCTGGATGACGCGGCGCTGTCGCAGCTGGTCATGGACCGGTTCCCGGGACACTGGTCCCCCCCGGGTGCTGCACCGGGTGGTCGCGCTGGCGGCGGGCAGCCCGTACGCGGCGCTGGAATTGGCCCGCGAAACGGCTGCCCAGGGCGGCCGCGACGGGACAGCCGTGCACCTGCCCGCGACGCTCGCCGATTCGCTGCACAGCCGGCTGGACCGGCTTAGCCCGGAGGTGCTGGCTGTGGTGCAGGCCGCGGCGGTGGCCGAGACGCCAATCCGGGCGCTGCTGCGCGCAGTCAACGGCGGGGCCGCTGATGGGCGGGTGGATGAGGCGCTGGAGGCGGGTGTGCTGGACGCGGCGCCGCCGGACCCGGTGTTGCGGTTCAGCCACCCGCTGCTGCGCGAAGCCGCCGAGGGCATGCTGAGCGGGCCGGGGCGGCGCCGCCTGCACCGTGTCATCGGTACGGCGCTGGCCGACCGGACCAGGCCGCCTGGCATCTGGCCCGCGGCGCGGACGAGCCGGACGAGACGCTGGCCGCACGGGCCGAGGAAGCCGCCCGCCACGCCAGCGCGCGCGGCGCACCAGCCCGCGCGGCCGCGCTGGCCCAGGCTGCGGCGGAACTCACCCCCGGCCCCGACAGCCTGCCCGCCTGGCGGCGCCGTATTTCCCGGCTGGAGCGGCTCAACACCGCCGCCGAGTTCGAGCAGGTTCGCAGCCTCGGCGAGAAATGGGCGGTGCATGTTCCCCGTCGCTGCGCGGGCGGCTCACCGCTCTACGCGGGGATGTAGAGAAGACAGACATCGAGGCGGCTTGCCGCTTCTACGGCGAGGCGTTCGCCCTGGCCGGGCGAGACCCCGCCCGGGCCGCGCAGGCCGGTAGCCGGATGTGCCTCAACCTCGGCATCCTCCTGGGGCGGCTGGGCGAGGCTCGTTCCCGCACGCCAGCGGTAATCGCGCAATTAACTAGAAAGATTCTTTACAGTAGGCCTTGACGGCCCGGCTCTCCGGACATACAAAGTGACCACATCACCGGTTACCGGCTCATGCGAGGCGCAGACGCCTGAGCTCCTCTCGCCCTCTGGAGGGTTCATGCAGGTCGGAAGACGGATTCTGCGCACAGTTTTCATCGCTGGCTTAGCACCCGGGCTGGTAGCCGGCGGCTCGGTCCTCACGCTGGCCTCCGGGCCCGCCGCGCAGGCCTCCACCGCCTGCGCCGCGGCATGGAGTTCCACTGCTGTCTACACCGGCGGCGAGCAGGCCAGCGAGGACGGGATCAATTACACCGCGAACTGGTGGACTCAGGGCAACGACCCGGCGACCAGCAACGGCGGAAGCGGCTCTGGGGAGCCGTGGACATCCGACGGCTCCTGCACCGGCGGCTCGGGGTCGGGATCGGGGTCAGGGTCAGGGTCCGGCACGGGCTCGGTGAGTGGCCTGCTCTTCAGCCCGTACAAGGACGTCACCATCAACCTGAACTGGAACACCGACGAGATGCAGTCGGCCGTGACCGGGACCGACCTGCCGGTGGTGGGCTCCGGCAGCCTGGTTTCCGGGTATATCCCGAAGCTGCCCGCGATCACGCTCGCGTTCGCTACCGGCACCTGCGGCAGCGAGACCTGGGGCGGTGTCTCGGGTGCCGCCTTCGCGGCCGAGAACATCCCGCAACTTCAGGGCGCCGGCCTGAATTACGTTGTCTCGACCGGCGGTGCGGCCGGGACGTTCAGCTGCGCCTCGGCGGCTGGCATGGAAGCGTTCATCGCCCGCTACGCCAGCCCGAACCTGGTCGGCATTGACTTCGACATCGAAGGCGGCCAGACCCAGTCGGACATCCAGAATCTGGTCAGCGCAGCGGCGGGAGCACAGTCGCAGTACCCGGACCTGCAGTTCTCGTTCACGCTCGCCACGCTGGCAGCATCCGATGGCAGCTACAGCGGAGTGAACTCGCTCGGCAACGAGGTCGTCGAGGCGGTGCTCGGGTCCAGCCTGAGGAACTACGTCATCAACCTGATGACCATGGACTACGGCAGCGCGTCCAGCAGCGTATGCGTCGTTGTCTCCGGCAGCTGCGAGATGGCGCAGTCAGCGATCCAGGCGGTGCGGAACCTCGAGCACACCTACGGAATCCCGGCGAGCAAGATCGCCGTCACCCCGATGATCGGCATGAACGACGCCACCACCGAGACCTTCACTCCCGCTGACGTGGACACGCTGACGGCATACGCGGCCGGCAACGGCCTGGCCGGTCTGCACTTCTGGTCACTGGACCGGGACACGCCCTGCGCCACGACCACGACGTATGCGGCCCCCACCTGCAACTCGGTTTCCGGCACGACAGCACTGCAGTACACCGACAGGTTCCTGAGCGACCTCGGGGACTGACGGAGATCCCAGGGCGGGCCGCGCGGGCTACCTGGCGCGGCCCGCCCCTCTCTCCCGTGTGCGCGTGCCTCGTCAGCAAATGTTGACGCTGATCACTCGTCAGCACATGCTGACGAGCATGGCGTGATCTCCTACCCCGACGGCCAGCAGTACGCGGTGGCCGTCTTCACCCGGTCCCTCCCCGGCGCGGACGGCGCGGCGATCAACCGGGGCCATCGGCACGGCTGCCGCACGTGCCGTCGCTGTCCTCCGCGGCCAGTAACGTGTTCACGTGGCCGAAGAGGATTCCTGTCAAGCAGTCACCTACCGGCTGCGGATCGAACTGAGCGGGGCCGGGTCGCCGCGCTGGCGGCAACTCGAGGTGGCTTCGGACCTGTTCCTGGACGAACTGCGCTGGATCCTCCAGGTGGCTTTCGGCTGGGCGGACTGCCACCTGCACGAGTTCACCGCCGGGCGGGGCCGGAACCCCAAGGGGATTCCCGAGGAAGAAGTACGGCTGGACGAGGTGCTGGTGCGTCCCGGGGACAAGCTCTTCTATGCATTCGACTTCGGTGCTGGCTGGGCTCACCTCATCAAGCTGGTCGCGATCCTCCCCAGATCAGCATCTATGCCTAACGCCAGATGCGTGGCTGGCCAGCCCGACAGGAGAGCCGGATGACGGGCGGTCCTGAACTGATCGCGGGCGAGCTGACGGTAGACGGGCGGCCGCGCAGATTTGCGCTCCGGCTGCCAGACGGCGGCAGCGGCGACAATCCGCTGCTGCTTGTGCTGCACGGCAACTCTCCGGACGCGACCGGTCAGATCATGCGCGAGTGGACCACGTTCGACCAGCAATCGGACGCGTGGGGATTCACCATCGGCTACCCGGACGGCGTCGGTGGCTGCTGGGCCGACGGACGCGGCGTCACGGCGGCCGACGAGGCAGGAGTGGACGACGTCGCGTTCCTGCGCGCGATCATCGGCTGGTCGGCCGAGCGGTACGGCGCTCCCCCGGATCGCGCCGTGATGGCGGGCATCTCCAACGGCGCGTTCATGGCGCACCGGATGGGAGTGGATGCGGGCGACCAGGTGGCGGTCATCGCGGCCGTAGCGGGCGGGCTCCCCGCCAGTCTGCGTGACAGCAAGCCGAGACACGCCGTGTCGGCCATGCTGATCCACGGCACCGCCGACACCGTCTCCCCGCTAGAGGGCGGCTACTCCCGGCATCGCGGGCCGAACGGGGAACTGCGCGGCCGGACACTGTCCCTGGCCGAAACGGCCGAGTTCTGGCACCACACCGACCGGTGCCCACCTGGGCCCGGCGAGCAGCACCGGACCGGGCAGTCCAGCCGGGACACCGTGGTAGGAGGCGTCGGCGGCACCCAGGTAGCCGCCTGGACGGTGTTCGGCGGCGGCCACACCTGGCCCGGTTCCGCACCCGCCCCCGAGTGGGCAGAGCTGACCGCTCAGGAATTCGACGCGGCCGAGGAGATCTGCCGCTTCGCGAGACCACTGCTCACACCCGCGGCCGCCCGACTGCTGTGATCTCAGCTTCCAGCCGGGTGTGAAGTCAGGAAGCCAGGGCGTCGCTATGTTCGAAGGACTCCCGCAGCGCATCGGTCAGCAACGCGGCTAGCGCCTCGAGCTGCACGTCGGCCGACCAGGAGACCTCCTGGTCCGACCCGTCCAGCGCCCGGGCGGCAAGCCCCGCCTTGCTGTCGATCAGCCCGGCGATCCGGGCGTCAATGGTCTGCGCGGCGATGATGCGCCACGCGGTCACCGGTTCGGCCTGCCCGATGCGGTGGCTGCGGTCAATGGCCTGGCCCTGCTCCGCGTCGGTCCAGGACATCTCGGCCAGCACGATGTTCGAGGCGACCTGCAGGTTCAGGCCCACGCCAGCCGCGGTCAGCGAGCACACCGCGACCGCGACGTCCGGGTCGTTCACGAAGGCTTCGACGTTTGCGTGCCGCGCCGTGGGCGTCTGGCCGCCACGGATCGACGAGAAGCGCACCCCCTGCCGGGCGAAGATCTCTTCGGCGGCGTCCATCACGTTGACGTGCTTGGCGAAGAAGACGACCTTGCCGGCGCTGCGGGCCAACTGAGCCGCGTAATCCGCGGCCAGTTCGGCCTTCGCCTGGCCGATGCGCCGCATCATGGTGAACACGTTCTCGCCGGACTGCGCGGTCGTCGCCTCCTTCAGCTCCGACCGGGCCACCCGGCGGACGAGGTCATGGTCGATGCCGTCGGCGCCGACGCCGGCGGACCGGTTCGCGAGCGCGGTCTGGTACCGCGCCACCATCCGGCCAGCGAGGTCCCGTTCTGCCGCCCGGATCGACCGGCCGACCCGTTCGTCCAGCTCGACGGGGAGGTCAGCGATACGGCGGGCCGGGATGTCGGCGGCCACCTCGAGCTTGCGCCGGCGCACGATGCCCAGGTCGATCACGCACTGGCGCGCCGCGGCGTAGAAGCTTCGATCGGCGGGCGTCAGACCAGTCTCCTCAAGCGCGTCCATTAGCTCGTCGAGGGGCTTGCTGTCGTCGATCCAGCCGAGGAACTGCCAGATCGCCCGGAAGTCCTCGATGTCGTTGATCAGCGGAGTGCCGGTCAGCGCCATCAGCAGGGGCCGGTCGGTACGGGACCGGATACGGCCGGAGAGCGCGAGGACGTTCTGCGAGCGCTGCGAGGTCTTGTTCTTCGTGAAGTGAGCCTCATCCACGACCATGCCGCGGAAGCCGAAGTCACCGAGCCAGCCTATGTGGCGGTCGAGAACCTCGTAGTTGAGCACGACGATATCGGCGAACCCGTTGACAGCCTCGCCGTCGCCCTGCACCACCGTGGCCGGGCGGTGGGGAACCCAGCGGGCCGCCTCACGGGCCCAGTTGGTCTTGACGACGTTCGGCACGACGACGAGCAGCGGGTAGGCGTTCGCTGCCTCCGCGGCCAGCAGCGCCTGGGCCGTCTTGCCCAGACCCGGCTCATCGGCGAGCAGGAATGTACGGTGACCGGCAGCGGCCGCGGCGACCAGCTGTCCCTGGTGCGGCATTAGTTCCAGGGCGTCCGGGGTGAACCGTGCCGTCGGTGCCGGGAGCGCCATGCACGCCGGGGCTCCCCCGCCGGCGCGCTCGAAGGAGCTCAGCAGCGGGCCGAGCAGCTCCCAGCCGGCCAGGGGGCGCGGACGGGGGGTGCGCTGCGCAGACGCGGAGAAGTCGGGAGCGAGAAACGGGTTCGCCAGTTGCCGGGAGACCACCGACTGCGGCACGACCCGCCGTTCCGGGGCGGTGGAAGCTGTAGCGGTCTGCGTAGGCTCGATCTCTTCGCGCGCCGCCTCAATGCCGAGATCCAGCAGCATCTTCCGCTTGAGCGACCGCGCCGCGTCGGAGACGCCGGAGCCCTCGTCGAGCAGCGCCAGCAGACCAGCGTCCTGGACGGCGGTCGTCGCGAGGACGGTCGCGACGCCGTCCAGGCGCTTGAGCTGCTCGGCCCGTTGACTGTCGCTTCCGGCTGCCGCCTGGACGCGGGCACGCTCGTCCCGCAGCAGCAGCGCGGCGGCCTGGAACTTCGTGCGCACGGCAGGCGTCACGCGGCCGCGCCGGGCAGCCGCCTCAACCTCACGGACGGTTCGGGCGAGCACCGGGACGACATCGCCGCGGCGGTGGCCGCGTCGCTGCTTCCGCGAGGCGCTACGGCGAGCGCCCGTCTGGCGCTGGCCTGGTCGAGCCACAGACTTCTCCTCTGGAACGCCGCGGCACAGTGGCCACGGCAGCATGCCGCACAGTCCCGCCGCCGGGACGAGACGTCCCGGGCAGAGGGCCTGCGTTTTGAACACCGAGCCGACCTGCGGATCTCCGACGATCAACGCAGGGGCCCGGCAGGCCTGTTACACGGACCCTGAGCCGCCGGTAGGTGGCTGGTAACCACGACACGGGGGAAGATCCCCGGACGACCGGCTCGGCTCTGGGCTACCGCTCATGTTAACGCGCGCGGCAGCGCATAATTCCCCGGCCGCCCTGCGCGTGAACATCCTGAGTTCGCTTAGCTCGTGAGTTGCTCCATGAGCGCTGGTGCAAACCTTGGTCTAGCGTGGCGGGCCTACTTCGGTCAAGCAGACGGGTCGGGCAAGAGCTCCCGTACCTCTTGCGCACAGCGGCACGCGACAGCGATCTTGGCCGCCCACTCCAGCGCCTCCTCGCGCGAGGGCACGTCGACGACCGCGAATCCCCCGATGAACTCCTTGGTCTCCGGGTACGGTCCGTCGGTGACCGTCCCGTCGGTGGACACGACGCTCGCCCGCTGGCTTTCCAGTCCGGCGCTGAAAACCCACACGCCGGCGTCCCGGGCCTCCTGGACCACTCTGAGCGCGGCCTTGGTCACGTCGGGCAGATCCGCTTCTGGAAAGGTCATCGCGCCGTCATCGAACGAGATCAGGTACTGCGTCATCCCATGCTCCTTGTCCCGGCGGCCCCTCCGGCCGCCGCTCGCCTCAGCTACGAACCACTCGCTCCGGATCCGACGGGCACTACCCCAGCTGGTCCCGGCGGCGTGTCAGGTAGGCCGTCTCGGCGGTGTTGCCCGCCAGCGCGATGGCTCGGTCGTACGCCGCCTGCGACTCCTCGCTGCGACCCAGCCGACGCAGAATGTCGGCTCGGGCCACGAAGTAGGCGTGATAGCCGGCCAACTCATCCTGGAGCCGGTTGACCATCGCCAGCGCGACGTCCGGACCGTCGAGTTCCGCGATCGCAACGGCTCGATTGAGGGCGACGATCGGCGACGGGTCGAGACGAACGAGCTGATCGTAGAGGGCCACGACCTGCGACCAGTCGGTGTCGCCAACATCGAGGGCTGAGGTGTGCACGGCGTTGATCGCGGCCTGGATCTGGTAGCGGCCTGGGGCCTGGCCTGTGGCCAGGCGCTCCCTTACCAGCCGGTGACCCTCGGCGACCAGCGCGGCGTCCCAGGCCTCACGGTCCTGCTCGCCGAGAGTGACCAGCTCGCCGGTCGCCGAGACCCGCGCGGTGCGACGGGCCTCGATGAGGAGCATCAGCGCCAGCAGCCCCGCCACCTCACCGTCCGCTGGCATCAGGGCACGGAGCAGTCGCGCGAGGCGGATGGCCTCGGCGGTCAGGCCGGGACGCACGGGGTCGGTGTCGGAGCCGCTCGCCAGGTAGCCCTCGTTAAAGACCAGATAGAGGACGGCGAGTACGCCGGAGACCCGCCCCGGCAGGTCATCTGCGGACGGCACCCGGTAGGGGATACGAGCCGTCTTGATCTTCGTCTTCGCACGGGTGATCCGTTGTCCCATGGCGGCTTCCTGCACCAGGAAGGCATGGGCGATCTCCGGCACGGTCAGACCGCCGACCATGCGGAGCGTCAGCGCTACGCGGGCCTCCGGGGCGAGCGCCGGGTGACAGCAGGTGAAGATCAGCCGGAGCCGCTCGTCATCGACGGCACCCAGGCAGTCGGGCGGGTCGTCGTCGTACATCATCTGCGCCTGCTTCTGCTTGTCGTCACGCTTGTTCTCGCGCCGGATCCGGTCCAGCGCCTTGCGGCGGGCGGTGGTGGTCAGCCAGCCACCCGGGTTGGCCGGGACGCCATCGGCCGGCCACCGCTCGACGGCGGCCGCGAAGGCCTCGGCGGCGGCCTCCTCGGCGACGTCGAGATCGCCGAAGTGCCTGGTCAGGGTGGCGATCACCCGGGCCCAATCCTCGTGATGGGCCCTAGTGATCGCCGCACCGACGTTGACCGGGCTCACCGGATCATTCTCCTCTGGTGCCCGACGCCCCTCGTAGGCGTGCGCTCACTCGGGCCACGAACGCCGCTGCCCCGATCCGACACCGCCGCGCGGTCTTCTTCCTAGGATCTTGCCGCAGCCGTTCAGTCCTCCGGGGAGGGAGTGCTACAGTTCCGGCGCCGACGCGGTAGGCTTACGGCCGACGCGGCTAGGTCGCGTCGCGACCATGGATAAGGGACTTGAACTGATGGCAACAGGCACAGTGAAGTGGTTCAACGCCGACAAGGGCTTTGGTTTCATCGCCCCCGATGACGGGACGGCGGACGTATTTGTCCACTTCTCCGCGATCGCGAGCAGCGGCTACCGGACGCTGGATGAGAACCAGAAGGTCGAATTCGACACCACCCAGGGACAAAAGGGACCGCAGGCGGAGAACGTCCGTCCGCTCTGACATGTGACCCGCGCGTCCCATGACGCGCTAGTCACACCGGGACACCGGTAACTCCGGAGCACGCAGCCGATCGGCTTCGGCCGCTCATCTGGTTCCGGTCATCACCTGCAGGCAGACCAGCGCCCGCCGCTCAGATTAATAGGTGGGCTGCTGGGCTGCGGGCTGGCAGGATCGTGTGATGGCTGTGCCCGCTGACCGCGATGCCGAGGTCCCGCTGCAGGTGTGGGGCAGCGGCACGCAGCCGTCAAAGGCCCGGCGGCGGGACGGTGTGGTCCTGCGTGAAGCCGGACCGTGGAGCACCACCGTGCTGGCGTTGCTGCTGCACCTGGAGGAGGCCGGTTTCGCTGGTGCGCCGCGGGTGGCCGGCGGCGGGTTCGCCGCCGATGGGCGGGAGATGCTCAGCTACATTCCGGGAGCCAGCCCGCAGCCGTATGCGTGGCGCGAGGATGCCGTCGCCGGGGTAGGAGTGCTGCTGCGAGAACTCCATGCCGCGGCCGCGACGTTCGTCCCGCCGCCTGGCGCCTGCTGGAAGCCGTGGTTCGGCCGGGAGCTGCCTGGGTCACAGCCAGTTATCGGGCATTGCGATACCGGGCCGTGGAACTTCATCGCCCGCAGCGGCAGGCCGGTCGCGCTAGTCGATTTCGAGTTCGCTGGCCCGGTCGATGTCGGCTGGGAGCTGGCCCAGGCGGCCTGGCTGAACGCGCAACTGCATGATGATGACGTTGCGGAACGGTTCGGCCTGCCCGATCTCGCCGGCCGCGGCCGCCAGTTGCGGCTGATCCTCGACGGATATGGCCTGCCCGCCCGCGAGCGTGCCGATTTCGTGGACAAGATGATCACGTTCGCGGTGCACAGCGCCCGCGCCGAGGCCGTCGAGTTCGGGGTGACACCGCAGACCACCGCCGGGAGCACGGACAGCGGATACCCATTCGTGTGGGCGATCACCTGGCGTACCCGCAGCGCATCCTGGATGCTCACCAACCGCGCCCACCTCCAGCGGGCGATCAGCTGATCCCGCAGCCACACCCCGCCGTAATGCGTGCGCATCGGTTCCCGGCGCAGGGGTAGCTGCGCGGGGAGGGGCGGAAGGCCCGGCCCGGTGCGAGGCAGGAGGGTGGCGTGAGCGAGTTCAGCGAGCTGGAGAAGAAGGCGGAGAGCTACGTCGAGGAGCACCCGGAGCAGGCCGACAAGGCAGTCAACGAAGTAGCGGGAATCGCCGAGCGCGACACCGACCATCAGCATGACGAGCAGATCGACCGGGCTGTCCACGCCGCAGAGCAGCACCTCGGCCAGGATGAGGGTCACAGCCAGGACCGGCAAGAGAACCAGGACTAGCAGAGACCCAGGCGGTGGGATGCGGTCAGCGTGGGCCATGGTGAGGTGATGAGTCTGCGCAGTGTGGGGGTTGAGGAAGAGCTCCTGCTCGTCGATCCGGGAACCGGGCGGCCCCGGGCCGTGGCTGGAACCGTCCTGCAGGTGGCCAGGCAGGCTGGCAATGGCCAGGGTCAGGGTCAGGGTCGCGGTGCTGGGGCCGGGACCGGCGGGGCCGCGGAGGAGCTGGAGCTTGAGCTGCAGCTGCAGCAGCTGGAAACCAATACCCGGCCATGCCGCACGCTCGATGAACTTGGCGGCGAAGTGCGGCGGTGCCGGGCCATTGCCGCTGACGCGGCGGCCCAGGCCGGGGCCCAGGTGGCCGCGCTGGCGACCTCACCCCTCCCAGTCACGCCCGAGCTGACGGGCAAGCAGCGCTACCAGAAGATGGCTGACGCGTTCGGCCTGACCGCGCAGGAGCAGCTCACCTGCGGCTGCCACATCCATGTCGAGATCTCCTCCAAAGAGGAGGGGATCGCCGCGCTGGACCGGATCGGGCCATGGCTGGCGGTCTTGCTGGCACTGAGCGCCAACTCGCCGTTCTGGCAGGGACAAGACAGCTCCTATGCCAGCTTCCGCTACCAGGCATGGAGCCGGTGGCCCAGCTCAGGGCCGCCCGGAGCATTCGGCAGCGCCGATGCTTACCGGCAAACGGTGCAGCAGATGGTGCGCACCGGCACCGTGCTCGACGCTGGCATGGTGTACTTCGACGCCCGGCTGTCCGAGCACTACCCCACCATCGAGATACGCGTCGCCGACGTATGCCTGCACCCCGACGACACGGTGCTGATCGGCGCGCTGACCCGGGCCCTGGTGGAAACCGGGGCACGCCAGTGGCGGCAGGGCAAACCCGCCCGGAAGATCCGGGCCGAACTGCTGCGCCTGGCCGCGTGGCGGGCCAGCCGGTCCGGCTTGCACGACACGCTGGTCCATCCACTCACCGGGCGGCCAGAACCAGCCGGCAGGGTGGTGAACCTGCTCTTCGAGCACGTCCGCGACGCGCTGACCGACACCGGCGATACCGACACCGTCGCCGGCCTGCTCGACGCCGTCATGGACCGGGGCAACGGCGCAGCATTCCAGCGAGACACATACCACCGGTCCGGCCACCTGCCCACCGTTGTCAGCAGCGCCGCCGCGGCTACCACCCGCGGGTAAAGTCAACCGGCGCTCCCTGGGAGCTATCACCGGGACCCCACCGCCAACCACATCCAGTACGCCTACACCGAGATCCTGACGAGTGCCGGCATACCGTCATGTTCGCCCGGCTCATCCGTAAGCTGGCTGCTCAGCCCGACCGGCTGGATCCGCTCGCGCACATCTGCGGGTGGGTACTCAAAAGAGCTGGTACCTCGACGACCGTGGCCGCAATGTCACCCTCTGGCCGGGTTCCACCTGGTCCTTCGCATGGCGGACCCGCCGCTTCGACCCGGGCAGCTACCACCAGGATCCCTGACCGCACGGTGATTCTGGCCACCGGCTGAGGGGGGACGCAGCCGCCCGGAGGATGTGATCCCAGCTTCCTGCCGGGTATCGTGCCGAATGTGCCGTTGATCACGGCCGGGGGGCGGTCGGCCGGGGGGTTGCTGGAGCGCGAGCACGAGCTGGCCGGGCTGCGTGCTGGGCTCAGCCGGGCCGGCGCCGGAGACGGCACGCTGCTGCTCATCGAAGGGCCACCCGGCGTCGGGAAAACCGCGCTGCTGCGCCAGGCCCGCGCCGAGGCCGAGCAGGCGGGCATCATGCCGCTCGAAGCGACGGGTTCGGAGCTGGAGCAGCCGTTCGCGTTCGGCGTGGTGCGCCAGCTGCTGGAGCCGGTGATCCGCCGGGAGTCCGGGCACCCGGATCTGTTCGCGGGCGGGGCCGGCCCGGCGGCCCGGCTGTTCGAGCCGGACGAGCAGCCAGCCCGCCGCGCAGAGGTCGGCTTCGAGGCGCTGCACAGCCTGTACTGGCTGATGGTCAATATCGCCGACCGGGCGCCGGTGCTGGTGTCGGTAGACGACTGCCAGTGGGCCGACCGGGAGTCGCTGCGCTTCCTGGCCTACCTGGCGCAGCGCATCGAGGGCCTGCCAGTCACCATGCTGCTGGCCGGGCGGCCGGCTGACCCGGCGCAGAGCGAGGCGGCGGGGCTGTGGGCTCAGCTGGCCGCCCGCCCGGCCGCGGTCGCGCTGTACCCGCGGCCGCTGAGCCAGGCCGCCGCCACGGCCTGGACCCGGGACCAGCTGGGCACCGGCGCAGCCGACGAGTTCTGCCGGGCGTGTCACACCGCGACCGGCGGCAACCCGCTGTTCCTGCGCGAACTGCTCCGGGCCCTGGACGGCGCCGGCGTCAGCCCCTCGGCTGCCGCGGCGGCTCAGGTGCAATCAGTCGGACCCGCCGCGATCAGGCGTTTTGTACTGCATCGGCTGGCCGGGCTGGGGACAGAAGCTGGCCTGCTGGCCCAGGCCGTCGCGGTGCTCGGCGATGAGAGCGAGCGCACCGTGGCCGGACGGGTAGCCGGCCTGGCGCCGGACGTGGCCCGTGGGGCGGCGGATGACCTGGTCCGGGCGGGCATCTTCGCGCCCGCCGAGCGGATGGGGTTCGTGCACCCGATAGTACGGGCGGCGCTGTATGAAGAGCTCGCGCCCGGCGAGCGGCAGGCGCGGCACGCCGCGGCGGCCCAGGTGCTGGCGGCCGAGGGCGCCCCGGCCGAGCGGGTCACCGCGCACCTGCTGCGGACCACGCCTGCCGGGGACCAGGGACGGATCGGCACGCTCCGGGCGGCGGCCGCGAGCGCCATCCGGCGGGGCGCACCCAGCGCGGCGGCGGTGCGCTTGCAGCGGGCGCTGGCTGAATCCCCGGCGGGACAGGACCGCGCGGAGATACTGACCGAACTGGGCCGCTGCGAGGTGGCCACGCTTGACTTCGCGGCGGCCGAGAACCACCTGTCCGCGGCGGTGACGTCGGATGGCACGCTGGCCACCCGGGCCGAAGCTGCGTCGTGGCTGGGGCGGTGCGCGATCGTGTCCGGCGGCCGCTCCGCCCAGGCCGCGGCGGACGCGCTCACCTCGCTCGGCGAGCAGTTGCGGTCCGCCGACCCCGACCGGTCGGTCGAACTCGGCTCGGAGTTGCTGCTGGTCACCACGGCCGTGCCGCAGCTGCGCGCCGGACTGGCCACCCACCTGGAGCGGTTCGGGGAGCTGGCCCGGGGGCACCGCGGTTACGCGGCCCTGACCAGGATCGTGCGTGCTCAGGAGCGGCTGTTCCGCGGCGCGCCCGCCGCCGCAGCAGTGGCCGAGGTCCAGGCCGCGCTGATGAATGACCTGCCGCCCCGGGCGCGCACCGATGCCGTGTTGCTGGCCCTGATGACGTTGCACTACGGCGAGCAGTATGACCTGGCCACGAGGCTGCTGGACATCGCGCTGGACGGCGCCCGGCAGGAGGGGCACGCGACACGGCAGGGCCTCATTCACGGGCAGCGGGCCGTGATCGCGCTGGCCCAGGGAGCGCTGCACGACGCCCAGGTCGAGGCGGAGACCGGACTGCTGCTGGTCGCGGAACCGCACTTCACCGTGCTGCAGTTGCTCGCGGTGCTGGTCACCGTGCACATCGAGCGGGATGAACTGGATGCCGCGGCCGAGCTGGCCGGCCGGGTCGAACCGGCGGTGATCGCCGAGGACCACACGTACGTGCCCGGTTTCCTGGTCGCCCGGGGGCGGCTGCGGATCGCGCAAGGCCGGCCCGATGAGGGTGTGGCCGACCTGCTGTGGTGCGGGCGGCGGCTGGCCGCGTACGGGCTGCTGTGGCCAAGCGACTGGCGGGCCGTGGCGGCGCCAGCGCTGGCCCGGCTGGGCCAGGACAGGCAGGCCAGCAGGCTGGCCCAGGAGCAGCTCGCGATGGCCCGGCGGGTTGGCGCGCCCGGCGCGCTGGGCATGTCGCTGCGCGCCGCCGCCCTGGTGACCGGCGGCGACGAAGGGCTGGGCCTGCTGCGCGAAGCGGTCGAGGTGCTGGAGCGCAGCGCCGCGCGGCTGGAGCTGGCCTACGCACTGGCCGACCTCGGTGCCCAGCTGGGCCGGGCGAACCGGCGGCCGGAAGGCCGGGACAGCCTGCGCCGGGCGATCAAGCTCGCGGGCGAGTGCGGAGCCGTCGCCCTGGCCGGGCGGGCCACGGCTGAGCTGCACGCCGGGCCGGGGCGGCGGGCCCGGACCGAGCTGACCGGGCCGAACGCGCTGACCGCGGCGGAGTGGCGGGTATGCCGCCAGGCCGCGGCCGGGCAGACCAACCGGGAGCTGGCGCAGGCCCTGTTCGTCACCGAGAAGACCATCGAACGGCACCTGAGCAGCGCCTACCAGAAGCTGGGCATCCGGTCGCGCTTCCAGCTCGCGACGGCCATCAGCGAGTAGCCGCCGGGCAAAACCGTAGGGAAAACCCTCGGGGTTCCTTCCTTGTGACCGGTGCTGGCCGCCCGGCACGTTGACGGAAGGTCCATGTAAGAGGGGTGAGCCGGTCATGACGGGTGTGCTGTACAGACTGGCGCGGTTCTGCGCCCAGCACCGATACCTAGTTCTCTCCGCCTGGCTGATCGTGACGGTCGTCCTAGTCGGCGTGTCGCATCAGCTTGGCGACAACACCAGCGACAACCTGACGTTGCCGGGCACGGGCAGCCAGCAGGCGACCGACGCGCTCAGCCGGTCGTTCCCCGGCCAGGCCAACGGGTCCAGCCCCATCGTGCTGCACGTCAGCCAGGGGAAGCTGACCGACGCCACGTACGCCAACGCGGTGAACCAGGCCGCGGCCGACGTGGCCAAGGCGCCGGACGTGGCCTCGGTGGTCAACCCGCTGACGTCGCAGGGCGCGCCCGCGCTCAGCAAGGATCAGGCCACCGGGTATCTGTCGGTGACGTTGTCGGTCAGCCCGGGGGCGCTGTCCGCCGACGACGCGCAGACGATCATCAACGCGGCGGCCAGGCTGGCCCAGGCGGCCGGGATCGAGGTGCAGACCGGCGGGCAGCTGGGTGAGAAGGTGTCCAAGCCGTCCACCGAGTCCAGCGAGCTGATCGGGATCATCGCGGCGATGGTCATCCTGACGTTCGTGTTCGGCACGGTGGTGGCGATGCTGCTGCCGATCCTGACCGCGATCCTGGGGCTGGCCTCGACGCTGTCGATCGTCACCATCCTGAGCCACGCGACGACGGTGTCCACGGTGGCGCCGACGCTGGCCACGATGATCGGGCTCGGGGTCGGCATCGACTACGCGCTGTTCATCGTGACCCGGCACTTCCGCGGCCTGGCCGACGGGCTGGACGTGCCGGAATCACTGGCCCGGGCCGTGGCCACGTCCGGCGGCGCGGTCGCGTTCGCGGGCGGCACGGTGACGATCGCGCTGGTGTCGCTGGCGGTGGCGGATATCCCGCTGGTGACCACGATGGGGCTGATGGCGGCGATCGCGGTGGTGGTCGCGGTGCTGGCCGCGCTGACCCTGCTACCCGCGCTGCTCGCCATCACCGGGCCGCGGATCAACTCGCTGCGGGTCCGCGGGCGGCACCCGGAGCATGGCGCGGCTCCGGCGCAGAAGACGACGCTGTGGGCGCGCTGGGCTGGCGGCATCGCGCGGCGCCCCGCGCTGGCCGGGCTGGCCGCGCTGGCCATTCTCATCCCGCTGGCGGTGCCGCTGCTGTCGCTGAACCTGGGCCAGAAGGATGTCGCCGCGCTGCCGACGTCGACGACCGCCCGGCAGGCCTACGACCTGATCTCGGACAACTTCGGGCCGGGGGTGAACGGGCCGCTGCTGATCGCGGTGACGCTCGGCTCCCCCGCACAGGGCACGTCGGATCCGCGGCTGCAGACGCTGCAGCAGGACGTGTCCAAGACGCACGGGGTAGCGGCAGTCACGCCAATCCAAGTGGACAAGGCCGGGACGACTGCGTACTTCAACGCCATTGCGAAAGACGGCCCGTCCGAGCAGGGCACGTCCGATCTGGTCAGCACGCTGCGGTCGAGCACGATCCCGGCGGCCGAGAAAGGGACCGACGTCCAGGCCTACGTGGGCGGCAGCACGGCTGGCTATGTCGACCTCGCATCGGAGATCTCGTCCAAGCTACTGCTGCAAATTCTGGTCGTCATCGTGCTGAGCTTCATGCTGCTGGTACTGGCGTTCAGAACGGTGGTTATTCCGGTGCAGGCGGCGGTGATGAACGTGCTGTCGATCGGGGCCGCCTACGGTGTGCTGACCGCCCTGTTCCAGTGGGGCTGGCTGCACGGCGCGATCGGCCTGGACAGTGCGGTGCCGATCGTGTCCTACGTGCCGCTGTTCATGTTCGCGATCTTGTTTGGACTGTCCATGGACTACGAGGTGTTCCTGGTCAGCCAGATCGGGGAGCACGTGCACGAGGGCCAGCCCAACCGGGAGTCGGTCGTGTCTGGGCTGGTCACCAGCGGCCGGGTGATCACGGCCGCGGCCACCATCATGGTGTTCGTGTTCGGCAGCTTCGTGCTGAACGGGGATCCGACCGTGAAGCAGTTCGGCATCGGGCTGGCCGTGGCGGTGATCCTGGACGCCACCGTGGTGCGCTGCCTGCTGGTGCCCGCGCTGATGGTCCTGGTGGGTAAGGCCAATTGGTACCTGCCCAGGTGGGTGGACCGGATCCTGCCGCGCATCAGTATCGAAGGCGCAGAATTCTTCGAAGAACGGGACCGGCGTGCGGCGGTGCCGTCGGAGGTTGTCGGGTCCGGCACGCGCCCCGGTTAATGGTGCTGCCTGGTGGAGCAGGCTCACCTTGTCAGCCTGCTCCACCGCTAGGCGGCGTTTGGTGCGATCTCGACGATGAGTTCGGCGTCGAGAGCGGCGGTGATTCGTTCTAGCAGCGGGATGGTAGGCACGACGCCGCCGGCTTCCAGGCGAGACAGAGCAGGCTGGGTCATCCCGGCGCGCGCCGCCAACTCGACCTGGGACAGTCCGAGAGCCAGGCGGCGTTCACGGACGGCCTGACCGATGAGGAAGGCCCGCCGGGCCTCGGCGTAGCCTTCGCGGTACTTCTCGCTGCGGCGACGCTGGTTGGCGATTTCCTCGTAGGAGGAATGCTCTGCTGCGGTCATATCACTTCACTTGACGTCATATAAACTCGCCATGCATTCGGTGCTATATAGCATCATCGCTATAGGCAAGGCTCCCTCCTGCCCCACCATGAGGATGATCTTCTTTGGCGGGTAGCTGGGCATGCTGGTAGCGGATGGCTGCCCGGTGCCCGTCATGCAAGGGAGTTCCTCAGGATGATCGTTGATTGCGCCCACTACCAGGACGGCCGCAGACAGCAGGAGGGCCTCACCTCGGTGGAGGAGGCAGCGGCCCGGTCCCGCGACGGTGGTTTTGTCTGGCTGGGGCTGTTCGAGCCGGGAGCCGGCGAGTTTGCCCGGGTGCAAGCCGCCTTCGGGCTGCATGAGCTCGCGGTCGAGGATGCGCAGAGTGACCATCTGCGGCCGAAGACCGAGCTGTACGGGGAGGATGTCCGGCTGATCATTCTGCGCACCGCGCGGTACGACGACGATGCCGAAGAAGTCGACTTCGGCACGATCAGCATCTTCCTCGCGCCCACCTTCGTCGTCGCGGTGCGGCAGGGGGTGGCCAGCGAACTGCGGGACGCCAGGCAGCGGCTGGAGCAGCGGCCAGATCTGCTGCAGGCGGGCAGCTCAGCTGTGCTGTGGGCGATCCTGGACCAAGTGGTGGATAGTTACGCCCCGGTCGTGGCCGGCCTGGACCAGGACGTCAACCAGATCGAGGCCACGGTGTTCTCCGGCACCGTGGCCCCCACCGAGCGGATCTACAAGCTGCGCCGGGAGGCGACCGACTTCTACCGCACCGTCCACCCGCTGCTCGGGGTGCTCACCACCATCCAGCGCGTCACGTCGGCAGCCAAGGAGTTGCGGCCGTACCTGCGCGACGTGCACGACCATCTGCTGCTGGTCGACGAGGAGGTCGCCGCGCAACGCGACCTGCTGCGCACGGTCCTGGAAGCGAACATGGCGGTCATGTCCACCGAGCAGACCCGGGTCAGCATCCAGCAGAACGCCACCATCGAGCAGCTCACGATCCTGGCCACGATCTTTCTGCCGCTCACGTTCGTCACCGGGTTCTTCGGGCAGAACTTCCACTGGCTGGTGAACGACATCACCACGCCGCTGGCGTTCTTCGTCTACGGCCTCGGCGGCCTGGTCGTGCCGCTGGGCCTGCTGTGGTTGTGGCTACGACGCCGCCGCAACCGCCCGGTCCCGGATCCGGTGCGGCCCGCGGCCATCGACGGTGGCCGTTAAGCCACGAAGCACCGCGCTGGTCTGCCTGACTCTCGGTTAGTCTCGATCAGGGTGCTGGTCACTGGCGGTCACACCGCCGGTGCCGCCGCCCTCGTCTGGCCAGGGCTGACCTGGCATGTCTGACGTCCCGGGAGATGCGATGGTCGCACCATCGCGCCGCGCGGCCGGACCTGACACCGGCCGCGGCAGTCTGCCTAAACCGCTGACCAGCTTTGTCGGCAGGCGGCAGGAGCTGGCCCAGGCGGAGCGCCTGCTCCGGGACAACCCCCTGGTCACGCTGACCGGGCCGGGCGGCACCGGTAAGACCCGGTTGTGCATCGCGCTGGCAGCTCAGGTAGCCGCGGAGTACCCGGACGGGGTGTACTTCGTCCCGCTGGCGCCCATCCGGGATCCGGGGCTGGTGCCCTCGACGATTGCGCAGAGCATCGGACTGCAGGATCCCAGGGACCGGCCCCTGATGGAGCACCTGGTCAGCCAGTTGCGCACCCGGCATCTCCTGCTGGTCCTGGACAACTTCGAGCATCTGCTGGCCGGGGCCGCAGTCGTAACGCGGCTCCTGCAGGAGACGGACGCGGTACGGATCCTGGTCAGCAGCCGCTCATCGCTGCGGGTCTCGGGTGAACAGGAGTGCCCGGTCCCGCCGCTCGCGGTGCCGGACCCGCGAACCGAGCCCACGCCGCAGTCCCTGGCCGACTGCGATTCGGTGCGCCTGTTCACCGAGCGGGCCGCCGCCGCGGTGCCCGGGTTCACCATCGACGAGCAGAACGCGCCAGCGATCGCGCAGATAGCCCGCAGGCTGGACGGCCTGCCACTGGCCATCGAACTGGCCGCGGCGCGGGTCAAGGTACTGCCGCCGGAGGCGATCCTGCCCCGGCTGGAACACTCACTGACCCTGCTGACCGGAGGCGGCCGCGATCTGCCAGACCGGCTACAGACGCTGCGCGCCACCATTGCCTGGAGCTATGACCTGCTGACCGAGGAGGCCAGGCGGCTACTCGCCGCATGCTCGGTGTTCGCCGGCGGCGCCAGCCTGGAAATCATCGAAAGAGTCTGCGGCGCTGCCCTGGACGTGGGCCTGCCGGTGCTCGATGGCCTGGCCGAGCTCGTCGGCCAGAGCCTGCTGCGGCAGGTGCCGCCGCGCCCCGGGGTCACCTCGGCGCGGTACGCGATGCTGGAGACGATCCGGGAGTTCGCGGCCGAGCGCCTGGACCGGATGCCGGAGGTGGCCCGGGTGCGCAGCGCCCATGCCGCGGCGTTCCTGGCCCTGGCCGAGAGCGGCGGCCGCCTGCATGCTGGCCTGGCCAGGAAGGACTGGCTGGAGCGGCTGGCCGCCGAGCACAACAACATCCGCGCCGCGCTGAGCTGGTACCGCGTCCATGATCCGCCGGCCGCACTGCGCCTGGCTGCCTCGATGTCCGCGTTCTGGTCGCTACAGGGGCATCACACCGAGGGCAGGCAGCGGCTGGCCGAAGTGCTCGGGCTGGTCCGCACCGCGGGCGTGGCCCGGGTCAGCGCCCTGAACGGCGCCGCCTGGCTGGCTATCGACCAGGGCGACTACGCCCACGCCGCGGACC
The DNA here is from genome assembly GCA_963834705.1 of uncultured Actinomycetes bacterium. Classification (GTDB taxonomy): domain Bacteria; phylum Actinomycetota; class Actinomycetes; order Streptosporangiales; family Streptosporangiaceae; genus RYN-230. The sequence goes on along the minus strand of CAWICV010000002.1, from coordinate 145,140 downwards.
TGCTGGCGGAGAGCATCGGGCTCAGCCAAGGGCTGCACGACGCGCGTGGCGAGGGAATCGCCACCGTGTACCTCGGCCGCTGCAAGCTGTCCAGCCTGCGGATCGCGGAGGCGGTACCCGATGTCGACCGGGCCGCGGAGCTGCTGGCCGCGGGCGGCGACCGCCCGGCGATCGCGTTCAGCCTGCTGTATTCCGGGCTGGCCGCTCAGTTCACCGGCCGGCTGGAAGTCGCGTGCGACTACTTCGCACGCTGCGCAGCCATGTCCGCGGAACTCGGCCTGGAACCGCTGAGCGCGCGGGCCAAGCAGGTACTCGGGTGCGCCCTGGTCGACCTGGGCGAGCTGGCCGCGGCCCGGGCCGCACTGGAAGAAGGCCTGCCCGGATCCATCGCCGTCGGGGACCGCTGGGTGGTCACTATCGGGCTGGCCGGTTTCGCCGGGCACGCAGCCAAGACCGGGCGGCCGCGGCGGGCGTTCCAGCTGTGGGGCGCGGCCGAGGCGTACCAGGACGCCAACAAGTTCACCATGCCTGGGCCGATCCGGGAGATAGTCGACCGCTGGCTGGCCCCAGCCCGGGCCAGCGCCGGTCCGGCCGCCACCGCCCGGATGATCGCGGAAGGCCGGCGGCTCAGCCTGGAGGCGGCGGTGAAGCTCGCCTTGGCCAACGAGCCGGAGGGCGCCCGCCCGCGGGCCCCGGGGCAGACGCTGACCCGGCGCGAGACGGAGGTCGCCGTGCTGGTGGCGCGCGGGCTGACCAACCGGGCTATTGCCGGGCAGCTGTTCCTGTCGGTCCGGACGGTCGAAGTGCACGTGGACCACGTCCTGACCAAGCTGGACTTCAGCACTCGCACCCAGCTGGCCGCCTGGGCATACGAGGAAGGCCTGCGGCCCGCACGGCCGGAACGGCGGGAACAGCGGGAACAGCCGGAACAGGCGGAACAGCGGGAACAGCGGGAACAGCCGGAACAGCGGGAACAGCCGGAACGGCGGGAACAGCCGGAACGGCCAGGAGATAAGTAGGCCCCTACGTAGTTCTGCAGATGGCCCGGAGCGGCCCACCGGCCCACAGTGGGCTGCATGAACGAGATCCAGGTACTTGTCGTCGGCGCTGGCCCGACCGGGCTCGTGCTGGCGGCCGAACTGCTCAGCCGGGGCGTGCGCACCCGCATCATCGACAAGGGCGACGGCATGGCGCTGCAGAGCCGGGCGATCGGTATCCACGCCCGCAGCCTGGAAGTCCTCGACATGATGGGCCTGGCCGGGAGTTTCACCGAACTCGGTCAGGTCGTGCATCATCTCCGCTTCTACTCCCAGGGCCGGGGTCTGGCCCGTCTCGACTTCGCGCGCTGCGGCTCGCGGTTCGGGTTCCTGCTCGACCTTCCGCAGGACCAGACCGAACGGCTGCTGCGGGCCCGGATCAGCGAGCTGGGTGGCGTGATCGAGAACGGCGCCGAACTCACCGGGCTGGCGACGGGCAGCGATGGCGTCGCCGCTACCATCCGCGGCCACTCAGGCACGGCCGGGACGATCACCGCTTCTTACGTCGTGGGCTGCGATGGTGCGCACAGCCGGGTCCGCCGCGAGCTCGGCCTGACCTTCCACGGGCGTCCCTACCCGCAGGACTGGCTGCTGGCCGACGTGCGGGTGGACTGGGACCGCGCCGAGGACTCGGTACACGCTTTCTTCCGGCCCGAGGGGCTGCCGCTGATCTGCTTCCCCATGCGCGGAAACCGGTGGCGGCTGACGCTGCCGTTTGCCGGCGACCGCGACGGGCAACCGCCCAGCCTGGCCGAGATCCAGCGGCTGACCAGCCAGCGGGCGCCAGAGCCGGCCACCCTGTCCGATCCCACCTGGCTGGCCAACTTCCGCTGCCACCGCCGGTCAGCGAGCGCCTACCGGCGCGGCCGCGTCCTGCTGGCCGGCGATGCGGTGCACATCCATACCCCGGCGGGCGGCCAGGGCCTGAACACCGGGATCACGGATGCGCACAACCTGGGCTGGAAACTGGCCCTGGTCGCCTCCGGCCGGGCCCCGGACACCCTGCTGGACAGCTACGGTGCCGAACGCCGCCCGGTGGCGGATGAGGTGCTCAGGCTCACTGACGGCCTCGTCCGCATGGGTAGCATCAGCCACCCGGTCAAGCGGGCGGTGCGCGACCTCGTCGTCCCGGTCCTCGGCCGCGCGCCAGCCATCCAGCGCCGGGCCGCCCGCAGGATCAGTCAGGTATACGTCGCCTACCCGCCAGGCCAGTCAGCATTGGCCAGCCCAGGCAGTGTCCGGGGAAATCCAGGACCCGGGCAGCGCATGCCGGACATAGAGCTCACCGTGGGCGGCCGCGACACAACCCTGTTCTCAGTCCTGCGTGGTGGGCAGCACGTGCTCGTGGTGCCAGCCACGGACCCGGCGCGCCTGCTCGCGGGCTCCGGACTGCGCCCGTACCGGCGGGACCTGGAAATCGTCACCGCAACACCCAGGCAATCAGCCATCCTGCGTCGCCAGGGCGCGGCGCCGGTCATCCTGATCCGGCCCGACGGATACGTCGCCGCGCTCGGGAGCCCCGCCAGCCTGCACGCTGTGACCGGCTACCTCCGCACGCTGTTCGGGCAGATGGAGCACGTCGGGCAGTCATCTTCACACCGGCCACACGTGCGTTTCACGAACGCTGTTTGAGGGGTGGAGGTCATAACCGCTACACCCACCGGCCCGCCCTGGCCCGGCACTGGGCGGGGCGGGATGGGATGGTGGTTGCAGTGGATACACCGCCGAACGCCCCGACACCCCCCACGCCGGATGTTACGGTCCTGCTGCTGGTCGATGACGATCTGGACGCGCGCAGCGTGGCCGAAAGCGGGCTCCGCCGCCGGTACGGAGCCGACTACCAGGTCATCTGCGCTGGGCCCGCTGACGATCCGGTCGGCCTGCTGGCCGGGCTCCGCGACGATCGGCGCGCGGTCAGCGTCGTGCTGGCGGCCCAGTCCATGTCCGGGATGACCGGCACCGGGCTGCTGGCCCAGGTCCGCGAGTACCACCCGGCGGCCAAGTGCCTGCTGCTCACCGAGTGGGGATACGGGCCCGCGCCGCAGGCGATCCTGCAGGCCATCGCGCTCGGTCACATCGATGACTACGTGGCCCGGCCGGTGACGGTGCCGGACGAGCGGTTCCACCTGGCCGTCACCGAGTTGCTGGCCGGCTGGGCCAGTTCGAACCGGCCCCGGTACGAGCTGGTGCGGGTGGTGGGCGAGGAGTGGTCCGCGCGCTCGCACGAGATCCGGGACCTGCTGGACCGCAACGCGGTCCCGTTCGGCTTCTATCCGGTGGGCACCGAGCAGGGACAGGCGCTGCTGGGCCAGGCCGGCCCGGACGCCACGCCGCCGGTGATCATCCTGTTCGACGGGCAGGTGCTGCCCGACCCGACGAACACCGAGCTGGCCGCGGCGCTCGGGGTGAGGACCAGGCCGGGCGCCGACCAGTACGACGTCGCCGTGATCGGGGCCGGCCCGGCCGGCCTGGCGGCGGCGGTCTACGGCGCGTCCGAGGGGCTGTCCACGGTGGTGCTGGAGCCGGAGGCCATCGGCGGCCAGGCCGGGACCAGCTCCCGCATCCGCAACTACCTCGGCTTCCCGACCGGGGTCAGCGGCGGCGAGCTCGCGCTGCGGGCCTTCAGCCAAGCCTGGAACTTCGGCGCCGAATACGTCTACGGAAACGCAGCGGCGGGTCTCCGCAGCCAAGAACCCCTCCATGTCATAACGCTGGCGGATGGGACTGAGGTACGCAGCCGCGCGGTCGTCATCGCGACCGGCGTGTCGTACCGGCGGCTCGGCATCCCGGCGCTGGACGCACTGACCGGCGCAGGCGTGTTCTACGGGGCGGCCACGTCCGAAGCCCCGGCGGTGAAGGGCCAGGAGGTGTTCGTGGTGGGCGGGGCGAACTCGGCCGGCCAGGCCGCGGTCCACCTGGCCCGGTACGCCGCCCAGGTGACGTTGCTGGTCCGCGACGCATCGCTGGCCGGGAGCATGTCCGAGTACCTGATCAAGGAGATCACCGGCGCCGGCAACATCACCGTCCGGCCCAGCACGGTCGTCACCGGTGGCGGCGGAACCGGCCGACTGGAGCGCCTGACCCTCCAGGACCGGCTGTCCGGCACGACCGAGACCGTCCCGGCCGCCGCCGTGTTCGTGCTCATCGGCGCCGAACCGCGGACCCAGTGGCTGCCGGACGCCGTCGTGCGGGACCGGTGGGGTTTCGTGGTCACCGGATACGGCCTGCTGGCCGATGGCCACCCGCCGGCAGGCTGGCCGCTCCCCCGCCCGCCGATGTTCCTGGAGACCAGCCTGCCCGGCGTGTTCGCGGCCGGCGACGTCCGCCGCGGCTCGATCAAGCGGGTCGCGTCGGCGGTCGGCGAGGGCTCGATAGCGATCCGCTTCGTCCACGACTACCTGCGCGGCGACTGACGCTAGCCAAGCAGCAGGCGCGCCGCGTCTCCTAGTGATGCCACCTGCTCGGGATGGAGTTGTTCCTCGGCGTCACGCGCCAGGAGCACGGAGCGGATACCGGCCCGCTGCGGCCCGAGAGCGTCAGTCCGCAGGCTGTCGCCGACAAAGACGGCATCGGCCGCACTGAACCCGGCCCGGTCGAGCGTCGCCTGGTAAATGCGCGGATGAGGTTTCCGGTAACCGACCTGAGCGGAGGTAACTAGCACGTCTATCCAGCCCACCAGCCCCGTGCCAGCCAGGTCGGCGGCCAGGTCCCAGCCCCAGTTGGAACACACGGCGATGGTGAATCCCGCATCCTTGAGCATCGCCAGGCAGTCCGCCGCATCCGGCAGGGCAGCCATCGGCGCCTGATGCAACTGCTCCAGGGCTGGGACGACACGCGGCGCCAGTTCCGCGTCCAGCGCGGCGCCAGCTTGGGCGAGCGAGGCGAGGGTTCCGGCCGCCCACTCGCCATACACCCGGCGAGAGGTGGACCAGCCGGAATGATCCAGCCCTTCGCTGGCCGCGTGGAGCGTCGTCAGCAGATCGGCCGAGGCATGCTCGCTAACCGCGGTGAGCCCGGCGAGAAAGGTCTCCTGGTAGCCCGGACGTGACGTGACGAGGGTATTGAACGCATCAAAGATGACCAAGCCCCTGGCCCGCATACGGCAGGCTACTCCGGTCAATCGGGCGCGGCCGAACTCACCTTGTCATAGATGCACGCGCGCCGACCATCTTGTACCGCTGGGCACGTGTCGCACCCTGATGGCATCGATGATCTGAGTAGCTCCTCCCCCATCTCAGGGCGAGTCAGCCGCAACTGGTCGCCGGTCATGACCAGCGATGCCATGCCCTCCCGATCGACCAGCAACCCGCAGCGATAGGCCCGGCCCGCCGGGAGTATCTGCAGGTTGGAGAAGTCCTCCAGCGCGCACCCGGTGAGCGGGTCGTCGTCAGCCAGGAACCCGCGCTCGATCTCGACGAAGAAGTCCGGCCGCGTCTCCACCCGATCCGCGACCGTGCGGACCAACTTCTCCCACTCGACCCGGTCGGGAATGTCCTCGGCGGTCAACCGGGCGCCAAGCCCAATGCTCGACGGCCAGTGCACGTTGACCCGCCGGCAGCCCCGCCCCTCGGCGAAGTCGATGAGGGTGTCGATGCCGGCCAATGCCGAGCGCACGCCAGTGACGTTGATGTCGAAGAGGACACCGATCTCGCGTAGCAGCTGGATCGTGTCCATCGCGTCCCGCCAGGCACCATGGCCGCGGAGCCCGTCCTGAACTGTCTCGTCCAGGGTGTCCAGGCTCACCGCGACCCGGCTCAGGCTTTGCGGCTTGATTTCGCCATTTTCTAGCAGTCGCTGGAAGCGGCGAGCGCCGTTGGTGACTACGCGGACCTTGAGGCCCCGGTCACTGGCAAGGGACACCATCTCCGGGAACGAGGGGTGCAGAGACGGCTCCCCGCCTAGGAAGGTGATCTCGCCCACGCCGTTCCGGACACACCAGGTTGACACATCCGAAAAGGCGGCCATGCTCATCCGCAAGCCCGAGGCAAAGAAATCGGACGGCAGGAAACAATAAGTACACCGACGATTACATTGCGAGGTAATGTACACGTCCACGGACGTCAAGTTGCGACCCGGTGGCAGCTCGCCCAGGTCAGGAAACGCCGTGCCCATCAGGCGCTGCGCCACGTGCTACCGCCCTTACGGAGGCCGCCGGAACGGGGAGAGCGTATCGCTCGGCGACCCAACACACGGTTAACTTGGCTCGCTCTGATCAAATTCGTTATCAAGAAGATCTTGGCTGGTCAGAGTGACTCAGAGGTTCAGCCACTCCACCGTGGCCTTGGCGATGGAGCCCGCTGTCGAGAGCGGTAGATCGCTGGCCGACGCCTTCAACAGCGCGGCCACATCCTGCACCGCAGGCTCAAGCCCGGCCTGGAAGCCTGGGTTGAGCGAAGCGGGCAGGTAGACGGCCGACCTGATCAACCATTCGAGCAGGGCAGCCCGCTCGGACGGCGTCCGGTGAGTGAGATATTCGGTCAGCGTGGACCGGTCCGTACCGGCAGCCAGTGCCCGTTCCTGCCACGGTGCCCGATAGCTGGGCATAGGTAGTGGGCGCAGGTAAGTGTGCCGGACCCGCGCGGACAGGTCGTCGGGGCAGCCGCGGTGAAACGCGTCCCACAGTTTGCGTTCATCCTCGCCGCCCAGCGTGATGACGGAGTTGGCCATGCCGCCCGGGGACTGAGCGAGGATCCACCCGATCTGCTTCTCGAAGACCAGCCAGTTCCGGAGTGGTGTGAGCAACCTTTGGGAACCGAGCGTCTCGGCGTTCCGGAGCATCTCCTGGACGCTTTCCTCAGCGTTGATGGTGTACATCTGCGGTGAAATCGCCTTGCTCGCGACAAGGAAATCAAGCACACCGATACGCGGGTTGAGGTAGTCATTGATCGCCGACCAGCCGCGCTCGGACAGGTACGGCTCAGACAGCACCTCGGAGTAGAGCTTCGTGGACAGCTTGGCATCGTCACCCGAGGCAAAGGCGACCCAGGTCCTTATCTGGGATTCGAGCTGCTCACAGAGGTCACGTGCCCGGCGGTCGCTGGCCTCAAGATCGTCGAGCAGCAGATGAACTGGCAGGCCAGCCCGGGTGGCGGCGGCCGCCGCCAGCGAGAAGACGCCGTGCACCAGATTGGGTTCGCGGGCCCGGTGCACCCAGAAGACCCCGACCGGAGATCGGCCGTTGGGCTGCAGCCGGGGCACATCGAATCCGGCTGACCGCAGCAGTTCGACCACCCGGTCATAACCCATGTCCCGCTGCCTGGGCCAGCCCCATATGTCAAAGGCCTTCCCGTCTACATAGCGGTCGGCCAGCAACCGCCGGAGTGCCCTGTCCAACTGGATAGCCTGATCCCTGGTGGGCCCGGCATGGTCATCCCGGCCGCTTTCCCACGTGCGATAGCTGGCGTAGCTGACACTGATCTCGGCGGCCATCTGCCGCTGACTCAGCCCGCACTGCTGGCGCCACTGCAGCGTCTGTCCCTGGGCCCGCGTACGCTGCTCCTGCGAGAGATGGGCGGGCCGCTCGACAGGACGCCCGCGGGATGCCATCCCCTTACGTTATATGAGCTGTGACTCTTACGTTAATTACGTAATTTCTCGCACGTTTTCATCGCACTCCCCAGGCGCTTCCCTGGTTACATGAGCAGAGTTGGGATGGCCCCAGGCCTGGCTGGCCCACTCGCCCGAGTGACCGGGCGGCTGGCCCGCCTCATCAGGACCGTCGGCGACCGGCTGTTCCGGGACGCCGACACGCGCGCCAGTCAGTACGGCTGGCAGATCACCACCCACCGCGGCGGGCTGGCCCGCACTTACCGTGACCCGCGGTTCGACCGATTCCGTCGCTGCCCGGTCTGCCAGGGTACCGGGACCCGCCGCGCCGACCAGGCGTGCCACCAGTGCGCTGGGACGGGCCGGATCACGGTCGCCCAGCCGCTCCTGTCCGATCGGGGGCCGGGACGATGATGCCGTCGCCACGCCCGGCCAGCTCCCGGCAAGCCCGGGCGGGTCTGGAATACGCCCTCGGCGGTGTGGCCCGCGCCAACCCACTCGTCGCGATGTGGCGCTGGCGCTACGAACTGGCCGTGCTGGCTGGGCTCGCTGCTATCTGGCTGGCTCTTAATACCGCGACCGCAGCCTGGCTCACGGCTGGGCTGGCCGTTGTGCTAGCCGGCACCGCTTGTTTCCCAGCGGGCCGGCGGTTCCTCTTGGCGCGCATCTGGTGCATCGCCGCCCCACACCGCGTCCGCACGGGCTGTGCCCAGGCGTGGATCCATTCCCGGTACGGCAAGCTGCCCGTCATCGTGCTGACCAGGCGCCAGCTATTCGGCGAGCGCGTCTACCTGTGGTGCCGGGCGGGGATCAGCGCCGCCGACTTCAGTTCGGCCCGCAAGCTGCTGGCCGCGGCCTGCTGGGCGCAGGACGTCCAGGTCAGCCGGCACGCCCGCTACGCCCACCTAGTCGCGCTCGATGTCATCCGGCGCGAGCCCCCGGCCGAGTGGAGCGGCCACCCCTGGTACGACACCGGCACGCCCAGCGGATTGCTGGCTGTCCCAGCCCAGCGGGAACCAGCCGATGATGCGTTCTGGGTCGGCGAGCCACCCACTCGTGAGGAGCCGCCGCGCTGGGTGCGCGGATAAGCCGGATCCCGGCGCGGTGTGGCAGCGACGGCGCCGGATCATGCCCGACTAGGAGATCTACTCGTCCACGCGGTTTGTGCCGGGTAGCCGACGCGATCAGCGATCGTGTCGGCTACCCGGCGCCCGGCCGGCGCTGCCCAGTCGCCGCCTCAGGCGGCCACGAGGGTTCCCCCCTAGGCCCTCGCACGTTCAGCGCCTGCCAAGCCCTGTTATATCGGGATACGACGAGACGTCGTGAGGCCGGAACGCCAATCAGGGAGATCTTTGCCGGACCTCCGCAGTGGCATGCAAGATCTTGCATGCCAGGGCTGGAGCCGCAGCTCAGCGGGGAGTTTCGAGGCGGGTGGCGATGTCGTGCTGGCCGTGACGGCGGCACCAGCTCAGGATGTACCGGGCATGTTCACCGCACCACCGGTAGACCACCTCGGGCGTCATCTTGAGTTCCGGGCTGTGCTCCCCGCGGTCGCGGATGAGCGGCCCGAGGTAATCGACGATCTTGGCGGCAGTGTCGTACCCCACATGGGCTGAGCTGGCCAGCGACTCGTGATTGACCGCCCGGCCCGAGGCGATCGCCCCGGCCAGGCGGGCGGCCGTCAGTCCCTTCCCCTTGCCGAAATAGGTGTGAATCCGCGGGATGTCCGGCGGGCTGCCGCCGGCTGGAAAGCGAGGTTCGGTCAGGTTGCCGCCGCGAACGGCGATGTCGACCGCCTCCACCAGCGGCTGCGGGCCGGTTGCCTTCCGGTAGATGCCCACCACTTCGGGCTGCTCGATGGCTTCATCCAGGTGGTCGCGTTCGATGCCGTGCCCCTGCGCGGCGAAGATCACCGGCGCGTGCCGGTTTGATTTCCGCAGGATGTTCAGCACATCGAGGCCGTCGAAGGAGTACTCGATCGCGTAGTCGTTCCAGGTGAGATCGGCAACCACCACATCGAACCGCAACCGGTCGCTGATCTCGCGCTGCACCGCCGCCTGGTCCTCGGCGATGCGCACAGTTGCGTCGTCGCCCAGGGCCTGCCGCAGGTAGGGCTCGATGATCCGGGCCAGGGCAGCGGCGATCAGCAGACGTGGTCCGTCCGGCACTGACCGCCCCCTTGTGTGATTCGCGCTGAGCGCCGCTCGGTCGTTGTCCCGTGAGCGTAGTCGCCTAGCCGTGGCTGCCGTATCCCAGAGTCCGGGGGCGGTGCTACGCCGGCAGGCCGAGGAACAGCGGCTGCCGCTTTCGTCCCCAGTCGCCCGGCGGACCGTCGAATACTCCGGGCAATTGCGCCGCGCAGGCCGCGCACCTGCCGTCACCGGCGAATGCCTTGAGATCCACGTTCACGGCGTCAACATGCCGGTAGAACTCCCGGCGCGGGTCCGCGCACATGTATCCCGCGGTCACCGCGACCGCCCTAATGCCCCTCTCCCGGCAAGCATCCGCCACATCCATCGCATACTCGAGGAAGATCACCGGGTCGTTATAGGTGAACGCCACGCTCTTGCCGTCAAACTCGGCGGCTCCCCGGGCGATCGCGGCCGGTGTGGCCTGATCGGCCAGCGTGTCCGTCTCCCGGGACTTGGAGATGTCCCAGTTCTGGCAGAACCGGCAGCCCAGATTGCACCCCGCGGTGCCGAAGGAGAGGACGGCCGACCCAGGCAGGAAGTGGTTCAGCGGCTTCTTCTCGATCGGGTCCACGCAGAACCCGCTGGACCGTCCGTAGGTAGTCAGGACGATGGCGCCGCGAACAGATGCCGCACCCCTTCCGTGCGGGGGTAGGTCGCGCGCATCCGCGGCCGGGGCTCGCGGCTTGGTTCTTTGCCCTTGCCGCTGACCGCAGCCCACTGGCGGCCGGGGCGGGGCTGCAGGTTGAGCGGGCCGAACTCATCCACGCAGAAGATGACCTCTGGCTCGCCTGGTTCCGGGACGGTCTCACCGTCGGCGATGGCATACAAGTGCTCGATGCGGGCCTTCTTCACCGCGTAGTACGGGTCCGCCGAGGCCTTCCAGGTCTTTACCCGTTGAAGGGACACGCCCTCCTCGCGGAGCAGGACCCGCAGGCCCTCGTGGCTGATGTCGTCGACCACCCCCTCAGCCACCAGGAAGTCCGCCAGCTTGGACAGGCTCCAGGTGGAAAACGGCAGGCCATGCTCGGCCGGACGGGACTTGGCGATCTTCTTGATCTCGCGGCGCTGCGCCAAGGTGAACTTCGGTGGCCGGCCGCCCTGGTACCTGGGATAGAGCGAGCTGAACCCATCAGGGTTGAAGTTGCGGATCACATCACGGACCCGGTCCTTGCTGGTGAACGCCACCGTCGCGATCCCAGCAGCGTCCATCCCCTGGGCGGACAGCAGCACCATCTGGGCCCGCCGCCAGGTCACCACCGGCCCGCTGCCCCGGCGGATGATCCGCACCAGCCGCCGGCCCTCATCATCATCGATCTCACGCACCCGCAGGCGTTCGCTCACCCGGCCAGTCCCGGGGAACAGCACCACCAGCGACAGCTACCCGCCCAAGATCACGCGCAGGGCAACCGTCATCTGCTACGGCACTAGGCTGGTCTGGTGGGGTTGTATCAGCCGATGCCGATGGAACTGGAGACGGAGCGGCTGGTGCTGCGGCCATGGGCGCACAGCGACGCCGAAGACTACCGGGCGCTGATCGCCGAGCGGGACAACGGGACGGTAAGTGCCGAGACCGCGCGGGAGCGGATTGCGGCGCAGCTCGCTACATCCGGACAAACCGGGATCGGGCTGCTGACCGCGCGCCGCCGCGCTGAGGGTGACTTCATCGGGTACTGCGGGCTGATCGTCGGACGGGCTAGCGCTGACGAGCCTGAGATTGCCTACGAGCTGTTCCGGCGCGGGCACGGTCATGGCTATGCGACCGAAGCGGCCCAGGCAGTGGTCGAGGCCGCGGCCATGACCGGGCGGAAGCGGTTGTGGGCAACCGTCGGGGGCTGGAACACGCCCTCACTGCGCGTGCTGGAGAAACTTGAGTTCCACCGCGACCATACCGATCCAGACCACCACGGTCAGGGCGAGCGCATCTGGCTGACCCGCGCGCTGCCCTGATCCACCGGTGACGCAGGCACACATGCGGCACGGCACGCCGCCAGGCACGCCCAACGGGGCAAACGTGACCTGTCACGGCACTAGATAGCGCCACCGCCGCCGTCGCGGGCGGACCAGCAGCGCTCGGCCTAGCGCCGCTCCTGCAAAACTGGCCCGTGAGACGCCCGCGGCCTGCCGTGGCCGACGGTGGTTGTCCCAGGAGTGGGAGGTAATCGTTGATCCAGTCATAACTCGTGCGCTACGTTGCAGTTTATGAAACAAGCGCCGCCGATACTGCTGCCCATCCTGCGGTCGGCGTTCCAGGGCGAGTTCCTGGCCTGGCTGTTTCTGCATCCGGAACAGGAGTTCTCGCTCACCGACCTGGCCCAGCGATTCGGGGTGTCGCGCTCGACGGTGATGCGGGAGGCAAATCACTTCGTTGCGGCCGGGCTGGTAGGCGAACGACGCCGGGGCAATCTGCGTTTTGTCAGGGCCCGGGCCGACAATGTGGTGGCCGGCCCACTGGCGGAGTTGCTGGCCCTGACGTACGGGCCGCCTGCCGTGCTCGGTGGGCTGCTGGCTTCGATTCCTGGTGTCGAGGAGGCCTACGTGTATGGGTCCTGGGCGGCGCGGTACCGCGGGCAAGGTGGCGACGTGCCACGTGACGTGGACGTCTTGGTCGTGGGCGATGCCGACAATGACGACTTGTTCGACGTCGCGCGCTCCGCAGAGCGAACCCTCGGCCGGGAGGTCAACATCCGCCGGGTATCGGCGCAGACGTGGCACACGCCGGCCTCGGACCCGTTCGTGACGTCGTTGCGTTCGCATCCCCTGGTCAGGCTGGAGCTTTCGAGGTGAAATGGCAGCAGGGCCGTAGCGTCGTCGACGCGATGCTGGAGAAGCGTGAGCTTGACCGGGTGACCCCCAGTGCTGAGCATGCGGCCGAGCTCATCGCTCAGGCCCGTCGGCATGCTGCCTCAGCAGAACGGATCGCGGAGGATGACCCGGCCGACGCTTTCCAGTTGCTCTACGACGCTGCCCGGAAGGCGTTAGTCGCGATCCTCGAGAACCAAGGGCTCAGGCCAACCAGCCGTGGTGGCCATATCGCCGTGCTGGAAGCGGTATCCGCGCAGTTAGATCCGCCAATGGGCAAGGTTCTCCGGCCCTTCGACCGGCTCCGCCGTCTGCGCAATACCGCGGAGTACCCGCACTCGGACACCCCACCGTTCACTGCTAAAGATGTCCTGCGGGACAGCCCCCAGATCGGGGACATCGTGGACCTTGCGCAACGAGTAATAGCCCAGATGAGTCCGTACTGAGCGGCGCTAGTAGGCGTGGGCGTAGCGGGTGTACAGGTCGTCGGTGGATAGCTGGGCTACTTCGGCTAGTTCGGCGTGCTTGAGGGAGAGGTAGGTGTGTAGCAGGTCAGCGGGCAGCCAGGTCCTCAGCGCGGCGTCGCGTTCCAGGGCTGACAGTGCCTCGTCGAGGCTCTGGGGGAAAGCTGCGGCGGCCGGGGCGTCCGGGATGGGACCTTCGCCGGTTACTCTGGCTAGGCCGGCCCGCACTAGAACGGCCAGGGCGAGCCAGGGATTGGCGGTGGAATCGGCGGCGCGGAACTCCAGATGCGGGTGGGCGGCGGCGCCCGTCGTGGCGGCCGGGCCGGGGATGCGGAGTAGGGCCTCGCGGTCCCGGGTGGCGAGGCGCGGGCTGTCCGCGCTCCAGTGGCCCGGGCCGAGGCGGTGGTAGGACACGAGGCTCGGCGCGGTAAAGGCCAGCACGGCCGGCGCGTGGTCGAGGATGCCGCTGGCGAACGCAGCGGCGGTCTTGGAGAGGCCGTGCTCGCCCTCTCCCCCGGTGGCGGGTTCGCCATCGGCCGTCCACAAGCTGAAGTGGATGTGCGCCCCGCTGGTGGCCCCGGCTGCCGGGTGCACCGGGGTGAAGCTGGCCGTGCGTCCGGCCAGCCGCGCAGCGGCGCGGACTATCTCGCGGAGCAGGATAGCCCGGTCGGCGGCAGCGAGCCCGTCGGCCGGACGGACCGTCACTTCCCATTGACCGCGGCCGAACTCGGGGAGCCAGTTCTCCGGCTCCAGCCCGGCTCGGGCCAGTGCAGCGACGAGCTGCGACCCGAACGGCTCGCCGGCCAGCAGCGTCTGCACGCCGAATGGGTGCCCGGGCCGGTCCGCCGAGCCGAGCGAGCCGAGCACGAACTCGTGCTCGAACGAGGCCCGCACCGTGAGCCCGGTCGATGCCCGCAACTCATCCAGCGTGCGCCGCAGCAGCGTCCGCAGGCAGCACTCCCACTCGGTCCCGTCGGGGTTGCGCAGGTCACCGAGCAGCAGGGTGACCGGAGCGCCCGGGCTGGGCAGCGGCACGGCCGTGGCCGGATCGGCGTGGATCCGGAGGTCGCCGACAGATCCGAACGGGTTGTCGGCTAGGGTCGCGAAGCAGTCGATGGCCAGGTTGGCCGGAACCCAGCCAACGCTGCTGGCCGTGCCGGCCGGGACGGCCCGGCCGCGGCAGATCCCGGCCAGGTCGGCGGTGGCGATCAGGTCCATGGCGCCCGCAGGCTGACCCGCCGGACCACCGGCCACACTCGCCGGGCCCGCGGTCACAGCGCAGCCAACTGGTCGAGCAGGCGGGCCACCTCGTCGCACGTGTTGTAGTGCGTAAAGCCGATCCGGAGCATGCCCTGCTCCTCATCCAGGCCGAGCGCGCGGACCAGGTTGAGCGCATAGAAGTTGCCGTTCCACGTGTAGTAGCCGCGACGGCCGAGTTCCCGGGCCAGGACCTGCGGCGTCGCGCGGTCGCAGAGCAGGCCGAACGTCGGCACCCGCCGAACCGGGTCCGCGGACTGAACGCCGAGCAGCCGCCAGCCCGGCAGCCCGCAAAGCCCAGCCAGGAACGCCTCAGCCAGCGACAGCTCGTGCGCGGCGATGGCCCGGTACGCGCTGCCCAGCCGGTCCAAATCATCGCAACCCAGGGACTCCAGGTAGCCGACCGCGGCGACGAACCCGGCCAGCGCTTCGTGCGACAGGGTGCCGGTCTCGAACCGGTGGCCGGGCGGCTGGTTCCCGGCCGGCCGCACCCGCTCGGCGGGCCACTCGGCGGCCAGCGAGGGGCGCACCCAGGCCAGACCGAGGTGTGGGCCGAAGAACTTGTACGGCGAGCAGAGCAGCACGTCACAGCCGAGTTCGGCCACGTCGATGCGCCGGTGCGGGGCGTAGTGGACCGCGTCCACCCAGGCCAGGGCGCCAGCCTCATGAGCCAGTTCAGCGATGCGCGCAGCGGGGGTCAGCGAGCCCACGGCGTTGGAGGCCAGCGTGTATGCGACGACCTTGGTCCGGTCGGAGAGCTGCCCAGCTAGGTCCTCAAGGTCTAGCTCCAGATCAGGCGTGACACCGACTTGCCGGACCGTCAGGCCGCGATCGCGGGCGAGCAGCAGCCACGGGGCGACGTTCGCGTCGTGGTCGAGCGTGGTGGTGATGATCTCGTCGCCCGGTTCCAGCAGCCGGCCGACGGCGCGGGTCAGCAGGAAGTTGAGCGTGGTGGCGTTCTGGCCGAACGCGACACCGCCGGGGTCGCCGAGCACGAACTCGCCGCCGGCCACCCGGGCCTGGGCGATCAGCTCGTCGGTGCGGATGCTGGCCTCGTACTCGCCCTCTATGTTCGAGTTCGACCCGACCAGGTAGTCCCGCATGGCGTCCAGCACCCGCTGCGGCACCTGGGTGCCGCCCGGCCCGTCGAAGTAGGCCGGCACGATGCCCTCGGCGTTGGCCCGGGACAGCGCCGGGAACTGGCTGCGCACCTGGCCGGCATCCATCATGCGCTGCTCCCCGTCTCCGCCACGCTGATCGTCGGCGCCCCATTGTCCCAGTAGCCGAACGCCAGTGCCTGCTCCGCGGCCCACGCCTGGATCCCGGCCGCCCGGCCGGCCGCCACAGCCACGATGGCCCCGCCCGAAGTCCCGGCGCCATCGCGGTTGAGCGCCGCGGCCAGGCGTTCGGCCGGCTGGAGATGCACTCCCTCGGTGCCGAGACTGGGATAGGTGTCCGCGCACAGCAGCAGCTGACGCTGACTCCCGGTCAGCGAGCCGGTGATGGCCACGTAGTGGCCCACGTCCCATTCCGACGCGGCCGGGCGCACCTCCGCCCCGTCGAGGTAGCCGAGCACGTCGGGCAGGCCGGGATGGCTGTGCCACAGGTACCGGGTAGCGACGTTGAGAATGGCGACCGCGTCACCGCCATCGAGGACCAGCCCGGCGAGGGCGTTCACTAGGCTCCCGGTCCACTGGCCGCAGAGCGGTACTGCGGTGACCTCGCCGCCGGAGAGCTGGCTGATCGCGCGGACGATGCCCTCCGGGGACGTGCCCGCCAGCGTGGTGTCCTGGGTGGTGGGGACCGGCCGGAGGTAGTCGGCGCGGCTGGCCGCGCCCGGGGGCAGGTCCGCCAGGCGGCCGCCGCCCTCGGTGAGCAGGGTGCCCGCGGCCACCGCGGCATCGTCCTGGGTCAGCACCCGGCCGGTCAGCGCCGCGACCGCGGCCATCACCCAGAACGGGCCGCAGAACTCATCCTTCTGCTGGCGTTCCCGGGCCTGGCTGGCCAGCACCCGGCGGGCGACGTCGGGCACGTGCAGCGAGTAACTTCCGGTCAACAGCGGCCTCCTCCAGGCTGGTGCGCATCACTCCGGGCCGGCCGCGGCCGGGCTCCTCTCCGGGGCTTCCTCGTCCGCGCCGAGCTCGGCCCGGGACAGCTTGTCGCCGATGCGGGCGGCCAGCCGGGGACTGACCAGAACGATCAGCAGCCCCAGCACGCACCAGGCGCCGGCGTAGTACGGGAACAGGTTGTACGGGCTGGACTGGCCGGTGGACTGGACGTAGAAGATGTACCCGGCGAACGCGCTGCCCAGCAGCGCGGGCAGCACGCCGATCGCCACCCACCGCGGAACACGCACCAGTTGCCAAGCCGCGGCCAGGCCCACCATCGCGTACGCGACGAGCAGGCACAGCACGCCGATCGTGGCGTAGTAGAAGTAGGCGTTGACCGCGGTGGTGCCGTTGATGGCCATGATCGCGCTGACCACGACGGCCAGGGCCAGGCTGGCGATGGCCGCGCGGGATGGGGTGCCGCTCCGGGACAGCCGGGCGAACCAGGACGGGCCCAGGCCGTCCCGGGAGAACGCGAACAGCATCCGGCTGGCGGCGGTACAGGAACCGAGCAGCGAGGCGAACGCGCTGGCCGCGGCGGCGAACAGCAGCAGCCGGGCCGCCCACTCCCCCACGAACGACTGGGCCAGCGTGCCGAGCGGGGTGGAGCTGCCCGCAAACTTCGCCGCCCCGGCCGAACTGGCGCCGAACCCGTTCGACTCGGCCACCATCACGATGACGAACAACGGCAGCGTGAGCAGGATCGACCCGAGCAGCGCGCGCGGGATGTTGCGCCGCGGGTTGGACGTCTCCTCGCCGAGCGTGGCGATGCCCTCGAAGCCGGCCCAGGACAGGCAGGCGAAGACCACCGCCGCACCCAGCGTGGAGAACGGGGTGTTGGTCGGCAGATGGAACACGTTCCAGCTGAACGACTGGCCGCCGGGCGCGTTCCCGCTGCCGATCCTGGCGAAGATCGTGATGGTGAGCGCGCAGATGAGGACGATCCCGATGCCCTCCATGACCAGGAACACGCGCGACGCGTTCCGGGTCCCCCGGGTGGAGATCCAGCCCGACACGATGGCCGAGAGCACGCCGAGCAGCAGCCAGGACACGTTGTGCCAGCCGACGCTGTCCAGGAACGCCTGGATGAACAGTCCCGCCGCGGGCACGGTGCAGATCGTCGAGAGCAGGTAGTAGCCGAGTAGCGCGAAGCCGGAGAAGAAACCGGCCCGCGGGCCGATCGTCGCCCCGACCAGCGCGTAGGCGCTGCCGGAGTGACTGAAGCGCCGGGTCAGCACGGCGAACCCGAACGCGATGAACGCCATCCCGATGCCACCAAGCAGGAACACCAGCGGGACAGCCTGCCCGACCAGCCCGGCCGGGGCCGCGCCGTTCAGCGACAGCGCCAGCGTCGGCGCCATGATCGCGAGCCCCAGCGCCATCGCGCCCCAGAAGCGAAGTGACCGCCTGAGTCCTGGCATGGCCGTCTCCTAAATGGACCTCTGATGAGCCCTTATACTGATCATCCTCTGACCAGGTGTCAAGGGTCAGCGGGTCGCGAGGCTAGGATCGGGCCATGGTCGAGCCGTACTCAGGAGCGGCACCGGCACCGCCGACCGCGCCCGAGTTGCTGGCCAGCGAGCTGCGCCGCGCGATCGCGCTGGGCGCGTTCGAGCCCGGGGCCCGGCTGCCCAGCGAGCGGACCCTGGCCGACCGGCTGGGGGTCTCCCGGATGACGGTGCGGGCGGCCATGCGGATCCTGGCCCAGGACGGGCTGGTCACCACGGCGCGCGGACGCAGCGGTGGGACCGTGGTCACCACCACCGCCTCGGCCGTCGCAGCGACGGACGGCGCCAGCAGCATCGACGCGTTCGCGCTGCAAGTGCGCGACAATCTGGAATGCCGGCTCGCCGTCGAGCCCCTCGCGGCCGCCCTGGCCGCCGAGCGCGCCACGGCCGAGGAACGCCAGACGCTGCTCGGCCTGGTCGAGATACCGGCCAGCGGGATCCGGCACTACCGCATGCTGGACTCGCGGCTGCACATGGCGATCGCCCGGGCCGCCCATAACGAGTCGCTGCTGCCGATCATCGAGCAGCTGCGCAGCGAGTTCTTCCTGTGGGCCGATGCGGCCTGGGCCCGGCTGGACTGGGACGTGCTGTCACCGCGTGAGCAGGACTTCGGGCACAGCCACCGGTCGCTGGTCCGGGCCATCGCCGAGGGGCGTGAGCAGGCGTCCCGACGGGTCATGCAGCGGCACATCGAGGAAGGCCTGACCCAGATCAAGGCCGTCATCAGCTCCGCCGTGCGGAAAGGATGACGGCCCCGATCTGAGTGGCGCTAAAGCCGCCGTCGCCGATCCGAATCTGCTTCCATGATTCCTGGCGGCAGCCAATGCACAGGCCGTTCCGCGTGTCCACCTCATGGCCAGCCGTCTGAGCTGGGCTTACGGCGTGGCCGTCCACAGCGGGCCGGCCGCTCGGACCCCGGTAGTGCACAGGAACTCCCTGGTTATGCACCTTGTGATCCACAGGTGGCCGGGACTAGCGTGCCGCATACACGGGGGAACCCGCGATGAATCGCAGGCATATCGTGCGCATCTCGGGAGGATTGAGGTTGTTATGCCAATTCCGGCGGGGAGAGGCGGCATGCCGGGGCTTAGAGCTACCGATGCTGACATCGGCCTGACGATTTCCAGTTCGGCCTCACGCTGAGCCGACGTCGAAGGGCTTCAGCCTGGCTGGCCCTGAGAGAAGTGCACCGATCCCATCTGGACAGGTTCAGTGCGGACGGCGAGCCACTCATCAGCCCCAACAGCCAGGCCCCCCGGGTCCCGCACAACCCGTGTTTCCACCTAGGGCGGGTGCAGCCACAGGACGACAGACGCCGGAGACCCCGGCGACGACCTCTCCGGGCCGCCCCGAGCAGGATCTCGCAGGCCGGACTCCGGCCGGTCGCGAAAAACCTCTGCCCGGCTACCCTTCAATAAGAAGATTCTGCAGCTTAACCTGCTTAATACGAGAGTTGTTGCGGGCTGGCCGATCTCTAGGGGCGTTCGATGGGGAACGACAGTGTCCGGGAGCGCCTGGGGCGCCACGTACTTACCGACGGTTTCCACCTAGTCCTGGATCTGGGGCGCAGCCGCGGCTCGTGGATCACCGACGAGCGGGACGGCGAGCAGTACCTCGACCTGTACACCTTCTTCGCGTCCGCCCCGCTGGGCCTCAACCCGCCGGACATCACCGGCGATCCGGCCTTCATGAGCGAGCTCGCGGAGGCCGCCGCGAACAAGCCGACCAACCCGGATATCTACACCGGGCAGTACGCCGACTTCGTGGATACGTTCGTCCGGGTGCTCGGCGATCCCGCGCTGCCACACCTGTTCTTCATCGAAGGGGGCGCGCTGGCCGTGGAGAACGCGCTCAAGTGCGCGTTCGACTGGAAGAGCCAGCACAACGAGATGCACGGCCGCTCCCCCGCGCTGGGCACCAGGGTGCTGCATCTGACCCGCGCGTTCCACGGCCGCAGCGGCTACACGCTCTCCCTCACCAACACCGACGCGGTGAAGACCGACCGCTTTCCCAAGTTCGACTGGCCCCGGATTGACGTGCCGGCCATCACCTTCCCGCTCAGTGAATATCTTCCCGAGGTGGTGGCCGCGGAGTCGTACGCGCTGCGCCAGGCCGAGGCGGCCTTCCGCGAGCACCCGGACGACATCGCCTGTTTCGTCGCCGAGCCGATCCAGGGTGAGGGCGGCGACAACCACATGCGGCCGGAGTTCCTCCAGGCCATGCAGCAGCTGTGCCACGACAACGACGCACTGTTCGTACTCGATGAGGTGCAGACCGGCGTCGGGCTGACCGGCACCCCCTGGGCCTATCAGCAGCTTGGGCTCAGTCCGGACGTAGTGGCGTTCGGGAAAAAAGTTCAGCTCGGCGGGATCATGGCGGGGCGGCGGGTGGATCAGGTGCCGGGGAACGTATTCGCGGTGAGCGGGCGGATCAATTCGACCTGGGGCGGTGGGCTCGCCGACATGGTGCGCAGCCGGCGGATGCTGGAGGTCATCGAGCGCGACCAGCTGTTCGACCGGGCAGCCTCGGTCGGCTCCTGGTTCCTCGCCGAGCTGGAGACTGTGGGGAGCCGGTATCCGGGCCTGGTGTCGAACGTCCGGGGCCGCGGGCTGATGTGCGCCTTCGACTTGCCCGATGCCGGGCAGCGGGACACGCTGGTCACCGCGCTGCGTGAAGAGGAGAAGGTCCTGGTGCTGCCGTGCGGCCCGGCTTCGGTCCGGTTCCGGCCCGCGCTGACCATCGGGGAGGACGACCTGGCCAGGGGGCTCGAGGCAGTGGACCGGTGCCTGGCCCGGATGCCTGTCTCGTCCGCGGCGCGATAAGCCACTGTCACGGAGAGGGTGACCATGTCTAACACGATTGGTTCGGTCATCGGCGGCCGCCCGGCGGGCGGGACGCCGGCGGGCACGGTCAGCTCACCCAACCCGTCCCGGCTGAGCGACGTCGTGGCCGAGGTCCAGCTGGCCGACGCCGCCACGTTCGCGGCGGCCTGCGCCGCGGCCAAGCGGGCCCAGCCGGCCTGGGCCGCGACCCCGGCGCCGGTGCGCGGCCGGGCGATCGCCGCGATCGGCCGGATCGTCGAGGCGAACAAGGAGGCGCTCGGCCGCCTGGTCACCCGCGAGCTGGGCAAGCCCCGCGGCGAAGCGCTGGGCGAAGTCCAGGAAATCATCGACACCTGCGATTTCTTCCTCGGCGAGGGACGGCGCCTGTACGGCCAGACCGTGCCCAGCGAGATGCCGGACAAGCAGTTGTTCACATTCCGGGTCCCGGTCGGGGCGGCGGCGGTCGTGACGGCCGGGAATTTCCCGGTCGCGGTGCCGTCGTGGTACCTGGTCCCGGCGCTGGTGGCGGGCAACACCGTGGTGTGGAAGCCAGCCGAGTACGCGGCCGCGTCCGCGCTGGCATTGTTCGAGCTGTTCCAGGCGGCCGGGCTGCCCGAGGGCGTGCTGAACCTGGTGTTCGCCGACGGAGCGGCGACCTTCGCGGGGCTGGAGCAGGGGCTGCGGGAGGGCAGCATCGACAAGATCGGGTTCACCGGGTTGACCGCGGTCGGTAGGCAGATCGGCGAGCTCGCGGGCCGTCACCTGCAGGTTCCGTGCCTGGAACTCGGCGGTAAGAACCCGATGGTGATCACGCCCAGCGCGGACATCGCGCTGGCCGTGGAGGGGGCGCTGTTCTCCGGGTTCGGCACCGCGGGGCAGCGGTGCACGTCGCTGGGCAGCATCATCGTGCACGAGTCGCTGCACGATGAGTTCCTGGACCGGTTCGCGGCGGCGGCCTCGGCGGCCGCCGTGGGCGATCCCGCCCAGGACGTGCTCTACGGGCCGATGCTCGACCAGAAGTTCGCGGACCGGTTCGAGGAGTACCTGGGCTGGATCCAGCCGCACCATAAGGTGCTCGGGTCGAGCGGGATGGGCCGGATCGGCGCCGGGAACCCGCGGGACGGGTTCGCCGGGGACCCGGAGGCTGGGCTGTTCTATCACCCCACGATCGTGGACGGCGTGCAGCCGGGAGACGCGCTGTTCCTGCAGGAGACCTTCGGGCCCATGGTCGGGGTGACCACTTACGCCAGCCTTGATGAGGCGATCGCGCTGGCCAACACGCCTGGTTATGGCCTGTCGTCGGCCATCTACACCAACGACCCGCATGATGCGTTCCGGTTCCGGCAGGGCATCAGCGCGGGAATGGTGAGCGTCAACAACTCCACGTCGGGCGCTGAGGCGCACCTGCCGTTTGGCGGGAACGGGCTGTCTGGGAACGGCAGCCGGCAGTCGGGGATCTGGGTGCTCGACCAGTTCACCCGGTGGCAGGCGATGAACTGGGACTACTCTGGGCGGCTGCAGAAGGCGCAGATGGACGTGGCCGAGATCACGCCCGACCTGGGTTACCGGCTGGAGAGCTGACACGGCAAGTCACAGTGGCGCGAGTCCGTGCGGAGATGAAGCGCGCTGGGGAACAGCCCGGCAGCGAGGGCCAGGCCGGCCCACGCAGCCATGGTCGCGGCGATCGCGGGGACGACCCGGCGGATGAGCATGCCGGCCAGGGCGCCGATCGAGAAGGCGGCCAGCGTCCAGGCTGCGAACGCCACCCCGCGCAGGTCGAACAGCATGGGAGCCAGGGGAGGCAGCCGGGTCTGCAATCCCTGGGCGAGGAACGGGCCGAAGTACCAGGAGAACAGCACGCTGAACGCCCCGGCGGCGGCGGCCACGGTGACTGCCAGCGGCGCTAGCTTGGCCACCGTCCAGCGTGCCCGGCCAAAGCCCTGGGTCCAGGTGTACCGGAAGGTGCCGGTCTCCAGCTCCCGGGAGGTGCTGATGTCGGCCGGCGGCGCGGTGGTCAGCGCCGAGCAGCTGCTGGAACGGGTGTGGGACGAATACGCCGACCCGTTCACCAACGCCGTCGCGGTGACCGTGATGCGGCTGCGGCGCAAGCTCGGGCCGCCGCCGCTGATCGAGACGGTCACCGGCAGCGGGTACCGGCTGCCATGAGGGTCACGCCAGCCGCGCTCAGGCCGTGGCGCAACAGCATCCGGGCCCGGATAGTGATCGCCTGCGCAGCGCTGTTCCTGGTCCCCGGCACCATCTTGGCCGGCGCCGCCTACACCCAGGTCGGTCACGTCCTGGTGATTCCGTCCGGCCCCCCGGGCGGGGCCATCGAGCCCGGGAACAATCCGCGGATCAGCGTCACGACAGACATCCCGAAACGCGACGGTTTCCTGGAGTTCACACTGGCCGGGCTGGGCCTGGGCACGGTGCTGGCCGCCGGGCTCGGCTGGGCGGTCAGCCGCCGGGTGCTGCGGCCGCTGACCGCCGTCACCACGGCGGCGCAGGCCGCCTCCCAGGACAACCTGGGCCAGCGGCTGGCACTGGCCGGGCCGCCCGATGAGCTCAAGGCACTGGCCGACACCTTCGATGCGATGCTCGCCCGGCTCGAAGCCGCGTTCGCCAGCCAGCGCCGGTTCGTGGCCAACGCCTCCCACGAGCTGCGCACCCCGCTGACCGAGATGCGCACCCTCATCGACGTCACCACCGCCCGCCCAGCCGCCTCCCCCGCGCAACTGGAACCGGTGCTGGCCGCGATCGGCGCCGCCGTGGACAAGTCCGGGGAACTGATCGAGCCACTGCTGACCCTGGCCCGCTCCGACCGCGGACCAGGCCCCGCCGAGCTCGTCGACCTGCCCACCGCGGTCGAGGACGCCATCGACCTGATCGCCCCGGCCGCCGCCGCCAGGCAGATCCAGATCGGCACCGCACTGCAGGACGCCCAGGTCACCGGGGACCGGGTCCTGCTCGAACGGCTGGTCAGCAACCTCATCGACAACGCCGTCAAGCACAACGTGACCGGCGGCTGGGTACTGGCCAGCACCAGAACCGACGCAGGCACCGCCCAACTCAGCGTCGCCAACGGCGGCGAGCACATCCCCGCCGATCAGGTGACCGGGCTGTTCGAGCCGTTCCGCCGCCTCTGCGGCCGGACCGGCAACCGGCCAGGCACCGGCCTCGGCCTGTCCATCGTGGCATCGGTCGCCCATACACATGGTGGCCACGCCCAGGCCCACGCCAGGCCAGACGGCGGACTGGACGTCCAGATCACGCTGCCTGCCCCGGCAAACGGGCACGGGCCTCTTTAATTGCGGGGTCACAGAAGGGTGTGAGGTCAAGACCGGTGCTGCAACGGCAGAGATTCTCCCGGAATGATCAAGAAATCTGGCGGCCGCTACGCCGGAAGACGTCAGCCACCTACTGCGTGTCATCCGCGACAAGCTGACGAGCGTCTTATCAGTGCGCTTACTTTACGCGCGGCAATCGGTCACGCGGGGCGCGGGCGGACATTTGCCCGCGGAGGTCTCAATGAGGAGGTCTCAATGAGGAGGTCTCAATGAGGAGGTCTCAATGGTAGGGAATCCCAGGCGGCTCATCGCGGCTACCATCGTGCCGTGCGCGATCGCGGCGGTTGCGCTGGTGGGCTCAGGTGCTGCCAGCGCCAGCACCGGCACCCGTTACGCCAGCGCCGAGCAGGTGGGCTACGCGGCCACCGGCGCCCAGTTCAGCCATGTCAACGCCATCGTCTACCTGCGCAATCCCGCGCAGTACGCCGGTCAGGTCCGCCAGTACAACCACAGCGTGCAACTTTGGTCCTCCAGCTTGGTGGCGGTGGCAGGCATCTCAGCCAGCACGTCAGGGTCGAGTTACACCCCGTACGCGAAGATCTTCGATGCCAGCAGCCACCAGCTGCTGGCATCGGACCCCACCGCCCAGTGGTGCGACAACAAGGGCAACTGTGGCTCCACTATCGGCAGTTTCCCGGTCGGCGACAGGGTGGAACTCGGCGCTGAGTATGACCCGGTCATGGGGTACCTGACCCTCACGGCGGTCAACCTCTCCGCCAATGACGTGTACTTCACGGCGACCTATACGACCGGCACGGGGACTCAAGTGAACGGCACTGTCGAGTCGTTCACCCAGGCCAGGGTCGGCACCGAGTTCGGCTCCGATCCGTGGACCGCTCCCCCGTCATTCACCCATCCGGCGGCCTGGACCAAGATCGCCGCTTACTACGGTGTGCTGCTGCAAACCTACAACGGCAAGTACTCGGGGCTGGCCTCGTGGTTTGTGCACCACAAGATCTTCATGGTGGGAGTCACGGGATCGCTCATCGACGTTGAGGCCGCGCCGACCGACCTCTACAGCGGCGGCGCCTCGTTCCAGACCTGGCTTGCGCCCGCCGGCACGTCGGGCCCCGCGCAGCCCCAGCGAGGCTGAGCGCAGGCCGAGCAGCCCGGCCAGTAACATGCAACCCCACGGTCAGCCGAATTGAGCCGCCCCGGTTAGGTGGAGACTCCACGAGCCAGCCGGAATTCACAAATCGCGAGGACGCTTCAGCAACCCGCTCCGGAACCCCGGAGGAATCCCCTGGTGTCGCAAGGTATGGCCTGGGTTCTGACGGGGCAGTTAAGCCCTTAAGCAAATCTCTGACCGGGTTAGGTAGCGGAGATGGTAGCTGTCACTCAGGTGATGCTCACCTGCGACGTGTGCGGTAACTCAAAAGGAGTCCAGACCCGGACCCTCGGGCTTGACGGCAAGACCTACGAGGTTGACCTCTGCCCCAAAGACAGTAAGGGCTTGAGCAAGGCCGCTGCCAGGTACGTGTCGAAAGCCCGGAGGCGCCCGGCCACGCGCGGTCCGCGGCACAGCAAACGGAACTCGCGCCCGCGGGCCGGCAATCCGGGGACGGCTGAGCGGACGAGGGGATCGGATAAGACGGACCGCGGCGAGGGCAACACCCCCGGTCCCCCGCAGGAGAAAGCCAGAATCGGCCAAGCCGAGCCGCGGCGAGCGGGCAATACGCCGAAACGGACCGCCAGCGCCACCGGTCCGCAGCATGAGAGAAACGTTTTTGTCTACGGAGTTTTTCCCGCAGACATCGAGGTAGCTTCAGGAATGTCCGGCGTGGGAGAAAATCCCGGACTGATGCGGGCCGTTCGTGCCGGTGACCTGGCGGCCCTGGTAAGCGAGGTGCGCCGGTCCGGGGGTCTGGGGTCGCCAGCTGACCTGAGGATCCACAGGAAAACATTGGACGCGTCCGCTCGCGTAGTGCCAGTGCTGGCGTTGCCTTTCGGGACGGTCCTGACCAGCGATGAAGCGGTAGCCGAGGAGTTGCTCGCCGCACACCACGATGAATTCGCCCAAGCTTTGCAAGAGCTCGAGGGCCGGGTGCAGTTCGTTGTCAAAGGCCGCTACCTCGAACAGGCCGTCAAGCCCAGCCGCAAGGAGGATACACGCGCCCTGCGGAAGGCCATGGCGGGGAAATGTGTGGCCAGCAACGCGCGGAAGCCGGCCCACGAACAAGATGCGGTGAGTGTCGCGTTCCTCGTGGACATGGATCAGCAGCGCGAAGTTAGGCGGGTGATCGATGACCTGGCACAGGAATGGGACGGCCGCATCCAGCTCCGGCTGCTCGGCCCCATGGCCGCATACGACTTTGTCCCGGCCATGGATGTGGAACGCTGGCACCTGGAACGTCAGTCATGAAGACCCAGTGCGGCGGGCGCGGAAAGCACTCCCTTCGCGGCTTCTAGTTCTATTGACCGAAGATCGGGTCTTGGCCGAGGCTCGGTCGAGGTGGCCGGGGTGGTCGCCCTTTTGCGGCTGTCCACGTGCGTCGTGTGACTATCATTTGGCATGCGCTGCCCCGGCCGCCACCGGGCGGGAGAGGCTGAAGAAGGGATTGCTCTGCTGGTAGAAGCGGTGCCCTCGTGCCACAGCGCGAAGCGCTCTGGTAACCGCGAGCCGACCCGCCGATCTGGGCGCAACCGCAGCCCCAGCAGCGAGCGTGTGCCGGTGTTCAGAACGGGTCGTTCGGTGGCGCTGGTGGCCGCTGGTGGCTGTTTCTTCCAAGAATCACAGTTCAGATGGCTTACCGGCCGCCTAGGCAGATCCGTGTGCCGTGCCAGTGTGGGTATAGAGGCTGCGTAGGCGGCCAGGGCGGACGGCTCGGTGCGCCATGACTGTGCTGGGAAGTAGTCCGCATGCAGGTAGCTGCCGGGGGAAGGCGGGGTGGGTGCGGCGTGATGGGGAGTGAGGAGTTGTCCACGGCGGAAGGGGCCACTCCTGCAGCGCAGGTGGGCGAGGCGGAGGATCTGCGGTTGCTGTGCCGTTACGAGCCGGTGCTGCGCTTTACCCGGGGCGAGCTTTTCCTGCCGATGCGGGTCGAGAACTATCTGGACAAGTGCAGCTTGTGGCGGTCGGCCGATCCCGGGCGCCGGTGGGGCCGGCGCGGTGCTGGGGAGCGGCTGTGTGCGCCGGGGGAGCTCACGCAGGCTCGTCTGGCCTGGGTCGGTGCACGGTCGGGGCGGGATCTTTCGCTTCGGTTCGTGGAGCGCTCGCTCGGGCGGCGCGAGTTCCGCGCGTGGCGGCGCGAGGCGGGCCGCGCGCGGCTGACACCGGGAGGCAGCCGGTTCGCCGCGGCCGGCCTGCTGGGTCGGCTCATCGATGCGGTGATGCGGTTGTCGCTGCTGCTGCGGGGGCGGGTGCCCGGCGGCACGGCCGCAGCGGCCGAGCGGAATTACCGGTCGCACGCCGACGCGGATAGCTGCCCGTACTACGGCCGGGTCACCCGCGACCGGGGTTTCGTGGCCTTGCAGTACTGGTTCTTCTACGCGATGAACGACTGGCGGTCCACCTTCGGCGGTGTCAACGACCACGAGGCCGACTGGGAGCAGGTCACTGTTTTCCTGCCCGACCCCCCAGACCTGTCCGGCCGGCCAGCCTGGGTTGCCTTCTCCTCCCATGACGAGGTCGGCGATGACTTGCGCCGCCGGTGCGATGACCCCGACCTGCAGTGGGTGGACACCCACCCGGTCGTCTTCGTCGGCGCCGGGTCCCACTCGGGGGCCTGCTTGCCCGGGGATTACCTGGTCACCGTCGAGCCGCCCGCGCTCGGGCGGCTGACCGCCGCGCTGCGCCGCCTCAGCCGGATCTTCCTGCCCTGGACTCGCGGGCACGCCGCCGCGTTCGGCATCCCGTTCATCGACTACCGCCGCGGAGACGGTCCCGGCGTGGGACCCGGCCAGGCGAACAGGTGGTGTCCGGTGCTGGTCGACGACCAGACGCCCTGGCTGCGTGACTACCGGGGCCTGTGGGGACTGGACACCGGTGACCCATTCGGCGGGGAGCGCGCGCCGGCCGGCCCGCGTTACGAGCGCGGCGGGTCGGTGCGGCTGTGCTGGTCTGACCCGGTGGGATGGGCAGGCCTGGATAAGGAGGCACCCTCCCCCGCGGCCGAGCAGCAGGCCGTCCAGGACCGGATCACCGAGCTGGGCGCTCAGCTCGCCGCCGCGGCGGCCGAGATTGACGCCCGCGGCGACGAACTACGCCGGGCCCGGGCCGGCTTCCGGGCGCTGAGTAGTGGCGGGAGCCAGACGTATCCGCCCTCGCTGGCCGCGCTGGAGACGTCCGTCCAGCAGTTGCGGCTCCACCGGCAGGCGCTCGCCGAAGAACGGGAGGCGCTGGTGCAGGCATCCGTCCACGGCCTTCCCCGGCAGGAGCCGCACGCGCACCTGCGGCACCGGGCGCTGCCGAACGTCGACCCGATTCGCACCCGCGCCCGCGTGCTGCGGGTGTGGTCCGCCGTCTCGGCATCATTCCTGCTAGCTGGGCTGGCTGTGGTTATCCTGGGCCACTTCGGTGCGCTAGTGCCGGCCTTCGCTGCCCTGGCGGTGGTCATGCTGTGTGCGGAAGCGTTCGCCCGAGGTCATCTAGGGCAGTTCGTCGCGGGGTTGCTCGCCACCGCCGCCGTAGCCGCCGCGGCATGGCTGGCTGTCTGGGCGGCTGTGGGCCACTGGCGATCGGCCACAGCCGCTTTGCTCATGGCCGCTGCCGTCATCTTGCTGCTCGCCAACATCCGTGACTTCTTCACCAAGCGCTGAACCGGCATCTCCTGCAGGAAACTGGGAAGCTCGGCATCAGGTCATCGCCAGCCGCTAAGCAGTGCACGGCAATTGACCGTCTCTCGCCACTTAATCTCCACAAGGCAGACGAGTACGACAAGGACGCCGAGTAAGGCCAATCACAACGCGGCCGGGGTTTTGTCGCCCTTGCCCCGGGTCGGCCGCCGGTTGCTCCTTTCTTCTCAGCCGGCGCCATATCCGGGCACCGAAGCCGACCAGGCCGATCAGGCCTTTGGTCCAATTGCCGATCTTGGTGGCCCAGTAGCCGGGCGTCGCCGTTACCAGGACCGTGATCTTAATGGGCGATGCTGCACGCGTTCCCACCGCTGCCCGTAAATGGCCTAAATTACTGTACTCCTAGGCCTGGAAACCGGTATGGGCTGAACGGAGCGAGGTCGGTCGGTGGTTGCTCCCCCAGGGCGAGCAGAGCCACCGCCAGGCCGCTCCAGGGGCCAGCGGTCAGCCCCTCGGCGCCGTGGCCGGTCGCGACGACCAGGCCGTCTGCGATCGCGCCCAGCACAGGCGAGCCGTCGCTGGTCACCGGCCGGAAGCCGATCCGGGTTTCGACCAGTTCCGCTGCAGCCAGGCCTGGAGCCAAGGCGACCGCTCCGGCGAGCAGGCCACCTACTCCGGCCACGGTGGCGGAGTACTGGAAGCCGGCCTCTTCCCGGGTGGCGCCGAGCACGATCCGGCCGCCTGGGAACGCAACCAGGTACGGGTCACGGTCGGCCAGCACTACCGGCCAGCTGGCCGTGTCGGTGCCGGGCAGCCTGGTGTGCACAATCTGGCCGCGCTGCGGGGCGACCGGCAACTGAGCGCCGAATCCCGCGCACACCTGGGCCGTCCAGGCACCAGCCGCCACCACGACCGCGTCCGCGTCGATTCTGCCGGCCCCGACCCGGGCGCCGGTCACCCGGTCTCCGGACCGCTCCAGGGTGGCATTCCCGGGCAGCCGGCGGGCGCCGCGGGCCACCGCCGCGCGGAGCAGGCTGTCCCGGATGGCCCGTCCATCGATCCGGGCCGCCCCGGTGACCCAGAACCCGGCCAGGGCTGGCGCCAGCGGCGGGAACAGCTGGCCCGGCTCACCTGGAGCCAGCGCCGTGACGTCGCCCATTTCAGGTGCGCTGGCCTGGCGCGACCGCAGCAGGGCGGCCATGCCCGGCAATGTCTCGGCCTGGTCGGTGACGCACAGCGCGCCGACCCGCGCGTAGCCGGTCTCCTGCTGGCCGTCGCCGGCCAGCATGGCCAGCAGTTCGCTGTAGTGCCGCGCTCCCTCGCAGCACAGCCGGTACCAGGCGTCCTCCAGCGGCGCCGTCCATGGGCAGATGATGCCCGCTCCGGCGTTGGTGGCGATACCGGGCTGGTCACCTTCGACAATGATCACCGCAGCACCCCGGCGGGCCAGCTGGTACGCGGCAGCAGCCGCGACGACACCGCCGCCGACCACAACGAATCTGGCGTCGGCCGTCATGATCTACCTCCCGGGCCGGAGGCCGTGACCTGGTTTCCGGCTTCGGAGGAACGCGCGTAGACCCGCTCCCCGACCGGCTCCGGCGCCGTGGCCAGCAGTTCGGCAAGCTCGAGATCCTGGTCAGCCTGGCGGGCGATAAAGCGCCGCCCGTCTGCCTCCAGCCGGCCGATGACGATCCCCGTCCGCGCGCCGTCCCGCCCGTACACGACTGTGTACGTCTCCACCACCGCCCACCCGTCAGCCTGCACCGTCTCGGCGGCCGCAGACCAGCCGTCGATATCCGCCTGCAGCTCAGCGCTCCGGTCCGGTACCCACTCAGCCGGCCTGGTCGAGTACACGCCCGCTGAGTACTTGTTCATCACCCCGCCATTGGCCCCGACGAACCCATACGACCCCGGCGCCTCGCGCGCCCGCTGCACCGTCTCGGCGACGGCGTGCATCGAGTAGTTGTTGCCTGGGCCGCCGAAGAACGGCAGTCCACCGGTCACGGTCAGCCCGCGCGGGTCATCCACCGCCAGCCCCAGCCCGTCGCAGACGTTGAACACCGGCACTGGAAAACAGCTGTACAGGTCAATCGTCGCCAGGTTCCCCACCCCGATCCCCGCCACCTCCAGCGCATGCCGCGCGGCCAGCACAGACGCCGGGCCTGCCGACAGGTCCGAGCGTGCCATCAAATCTCGCTCCCGCAGATCAGCATGACCGTGCAGGAACACCCACCGCTCCGGTGGCACCCCGAGCCGCCGCGCCGCCGCCACCGACATCAGCAGCACCGCCGCACCCTGATTCACTTTCTCCCGGGCCACCACGTACCGCGGATACGGATCAGCGATCATCCGGTTCGCCGCGGTCACCGTGACCAGCTCGGCCGCGCTGCGCCGGACCGGCGCGGCCGCGTGCGGGTTGCCCGCCGCCACCAGAGTGAACGGCGCGAACAGCTCCCCCATCGCAGCGGCGTACGAGGAACGGGAGATCCCCAGCCGGGCCCGCCGGGCGTTCTCGATCACCGCGTACTGGGCCGGGCCCCCGATCAGCCCGTGCGCGATCAGGTGCGCGGACGCTAGCCCGTCCAGCCCGTACCCGCGGTCCTCCAGGCTCCCCGGCACGCTCTCGCGGAAGTCCGGGCGCCCCTCTTCTTTTGCATAACGCCTGACCGTGGAAATGGCCTCGCCCCCCGCCAGCAGGACCACGGAACTGTCGCCTGCGGCGATGACCCCGGCGAACTCGTTGACCAGATGCTGCGGGGCCTGCCCGCCACTCACCTCCAAAACCGCCCGGGCCGGGTCGGCTCCGATACGGCGTGAAACCGACCGGGGGAAGTTGTCCGAGCGGCCCAGCGGCGCCCAGGCGCCGGGGAAGGAGTTCTCAAACTGCCGGACCCCCGCGACAGTATCGATCGCGGAAGCCACGGCGTCAGGGTCCGCGCCGGTGTCGGCCAGCGCCGCCCGGGCCGCGTCGGCGGCCAGCCGCACCGCTGAGCGCCGCTGGTAACCGGGCTCATCGAGCCGCTCGGACACCTGTCCGACCCCAGCTAGCACGGGCGTGCGTGGGTCGAGGCCAGCGGCATGCGGCAGCGAACTCATGGCTGCTGATCTATCCGTTCGCCACCCAGAACACAAGCCTGCGGGATCCCGGCCGCTGATCCGTAGCGACCCTGGCCCGTAAGCTCTGCGCATGGCCGAACCGGACAGGCCCAGGCTGCTCGGCGTTGACATCGGCGCGACCAGGAGCCGGGCCCGGTTGTGCACCGGCGGCCAGATCACCGCCGAGAGCCGGGGCCCGAGCGCCAGCCTGCCCGCCGCCGGGCACGACCAGGCCGCAGCCACGCTGGACACACTGCTCGGCGACCTGAAGCTGGACCAGACGCAAAAGCTGGACGCGATCTGCGTCGGGTCGGCCGGGCTCAGCGTGCCCGGGGCCCGGGAGCTCCTGCACGATCACCTGGCCCCGCTGACCCGGCCCGGCGCGCTGACCATCGTCACCGACATCCAGCTCGTGCTGCCCGCGGCCGGCCTGACCGACGGCGTGGCGGTGGTCTGCGGCACCGGTTCGGTGGCCGTCGGCAGCCGCGACGGCCGCGCGGTCCAGATCGGCGGGTGGGGGTTCCTGCTCGGCGACGAGGGCGGCGGGTACTGGGTGGTCCGCGAGGCGCTCCGGGTGCTGCTGGACCGCCGCGACCACGGCCGGCCCCCGGGCGAGCTGGGCGATCTACTCCTGGCGGCGACCGGCGCGAAGGACCTGGCCGCGCTGCACCGGCTCGTCTACCGGCAGCCGCACCGGCCGGCCAGCTGGGCCCGGCACGCCAGCCTGGTGCTGGATAGCGCGGACCTGGCTGCGGCCGTTATTGCCGCGCGGGCGGCGGACGCCGCAGCTAGCTTGGCCGCAGCCGCGGTCAAGGAGCTTGGCCCGACGCGGAGCCTGCCGGTTGTGCTGGCCGGCGGCCTGCTCGGCAACGCCGCCTTCCGGCGCGCGGCCCGCCAGGCCGTCGCTCAGGCGCTACCCGAAGCGGAGGTGACCGTGCTGGCCGGCGAACCGGTGGCCGGCGCGATCCAGCTAGCCCGGCAAGCAGTCAGATCCTCTTGAGTACGTCGTCCGCGCCGGCCAGGCTCAGCTTGCCGGTCAGCCGTTCCAGCTGGATCAGGATGCTGGTATCGCCAAGCCCGCGGGCCGGGCAGCCGGAGACGGCGGCCAGCAGGGAGTGGCGTTCGGCTAAGTTTTTGGCCGCCCCGACGTGGGATCGTAGAACGGGCGGAGGGAGGCGCGGGCCGGCACCCGCTCGCAGGCGATCTCGATCTCGTAGCGCCCGTCGCGGTACCACGACGGTTCGGTGCCGGGGGCCGGCGCGGTCACGTAGCCCAGCCCGACCGTGGCGCCCAGCGTGTGCCCGTAGCCGGCCGAGGTCAGCCGCCCGACCAGCGCACCGTCGCGGTAAATGGGCTCGTCGTGGACGGCCAGCGCATCCGGATCCGCCAGCGCGAATTGCAAAAGCCGCCGCGTCACACCCTTTTCTTTTTGCCGAACGATGGCCGCCCGGCCGGTGAAGTCGGCTGGTTTATCCCACGCCAGGGCGAAACCAAGACCGGCTTCCAGCGGGCTGTCGCCACCGGAAATGTCGTGCCCCCACGACCGGTATCCCTTCTCCAGCCGCAGCGAATCGAGGGCGTGGTAGCCGGCGTGGCGCAGGCCGAGCGGGGCGCCCGCCTCGGTGAGCGTGTCGTAGACGTGGCCGGCCAGGTCGGCCGGGATGAGCAGTTCCCAGCCCAGCTCGCCGACGTAGGTGATCCGGGTGGCCCGAACGAAGCCGCAGCCCAGGTCGATTTCCCGGGAGGTGCCGAACGGGAACGCCTGGTTGGACAGGTCGGCGTCGGTGAGCGGCTGGAGCAGCCGCCGGGAGTCCGGGCCCATTACCGGGATCATGGCCAGCGACGTGCTGATGTCGGTCACGGTCACGAACTCGTCGCCGCGGATGCTGCGCTGCAGCCAGTCCAGGTCGCGGCCGACCGTGGCCGGCCCGGACAGGACCAGGAACTGGGCCGGCGCCAGCCGGGTCACGGTGACGTCGGCCTCGATGCCGCCGCGCTCGTTCAGCCACTGGGTGTAGACGATCCGGCCCGGCTCGACCGCGACGTTGTTCGCACAGACCCGCTGCAGCACCGCTGCCGCGTCCCGGCCCTGGACCAGCAGTTTGCCGAACGAGGACGTGTCGAAGATGGCGACGTTTTCGCGGACCGCGCGGTGCTCGGCGGCCGAGTGCTCGAACCAGTTCTGCCTGCCGAATGAGTAGTCGTACGTGCGGGGTACCCCGGGGGGCGCGTACCAGTTGGCCCGCTCCCAGCCGAGCAGTTCGCCGAACACCGCGCCGGCCGCGGCCACCCGGTCGTGCAGCGGGCTGCGGCGCAGGCCGCGGGCGCTGGTGCGCTGCTGGTACGGCCAGTGGATCTCGTAGGCCAGGTCCAGCGTCTCGGTGACCCGCTGCTCCAGGAACCGCCGGTTGACCTCGTGCGGGGCGGCCCGGCGCGGGTCGGTCTCCGGCAGGTCGAGCGGCGGGTAGCCGTCCACGATCCAGTCGGCCAGCACCGAGCCGGCGCCCGGGCCGCTCAGGAAGCCGACCGAGTTGAACCCGGCCGCCACGAAGTAGTTGCGCAGCCCGGCCGCCTGGCCGAGGTGGTACAGGCCGTCCGGGGTGAAGCTCTCCGGGCCGCAGAAGTGCAGCCGGATGCCGGCGTCGGCCAGCACCGGCAGCCGCTTGATCATCGCCTCGTAGAACGGGCCGAGGTGGTCCCAGTCCTCCGGCAGCCGGGTGAACTCGGCGTCCGCCGGGATGCCGCCGGACGCCCACGGGTAACTGCCGGGCTCGAAGAAGCCGACCATCAGCCCGGCGCCTTCGTTCTTCACGTAGGCGTACTCGGGAGCGGTCTTGATCGTGGGCAAGCCGGGCGGCAGGCCGGGGACCGGCTCGGTGACGATGTAGTAGTGCGCCAGCGCCTGCAGCGGGACCTTGACGCCGGCCAGCGCGCCGAACTCGCGGCCCCACATCCCGGTCGTGTTGACCACGTACTCGGTCTCGATGCCGCCCGCAGTGGTCTCCACCCCGGTCACCGCGTTGCCGTGGTGCCGGACGCCGGTCACGGTGGTGTTCTCCAGGATCGTGACGCCAAGCTGCCGGGCGCCGGCGGCCAGCGCCATCGTGGTGTCGGTGGCGTTGCCCCGGCCGTCGTCCGGGTAGTGCACCGCGCCGGCCAGGTCCCCGGCATACAGCGGCGGGAACAGCTTGACCGCCTCGTCCGGGGTGACCAGCTCGGCCCGGATCCCGTTGCCGTGGGCGGCCGACGCGGCCCGGCGCAATTCCTCCCAGCGGGCTTCGTCATCGGCCAGGTGCAGCGTGCCGGTGCGCTCGAAGCCCGGGCTGAAGCCGGTCTCCTGTTCCAGCGACTGGAACACCTGCAGGCTGCGCTGGACGATCTCCCGGGTGCCGAACGTGGGCCGGGCGGTGGTGATCAGCCCGGCCGCGTGCCAGGTAGTGCCCGAGGTCAGCCTTCTGCGTTCCACCAGGACCACGTCGGCCCAGCCGCGCTTGGCCAGGTGGTACGCGGTGCTGCAGCCAGCTACCCCGCCCCCTACCACGACGACCCGGGCGGTGGGGGGAACGGTGGCGCTGGTCATGAGGTCATCGCTGCTTTCCGGTCAGCTGCGCGGGTCTTGGAGCGCAGCGCCCAGCCGAGCCGGTACCCGGCCGCGTAGTACACCACGGCGCACAGCAGGATCACCGGCGTGGACGCGGTGATCAGGTTGTACACGTGCACCCCGGTGCCGAACGACTGCGCCCACGAGATGAGTGTGGTCGATCCGGCCAGCCAGAGCCAGAGCGCCACCCCACCAGCCCAGATGATGATCGCGCCCAGGTTGAAGCCGCCGGTGAACCAGTACGGGCCATGCCGGCGGTACAGGTCCGGCACCGACAGGTGCTCGCGGCGGAGCAGGAAGTAGTCGCCCAGCGCGATGCCCCAGTACGGCGCCTCCAGCGCGCCGACCACGGTCAGGATGTCGTTGAACTTGGCCGACAGCGTGCCCTGGTAGAGGAACGGGATCGACGGGATGGCCACCAGCAGCACGATCAGGTGGTAGCTGACCTTGGGGATGGCCACCTTGAGCGCCATCGCCGACGCGTAGAACAGCATCGCGCAGTTGATGATGGTGGAGAACACGATGATGAAGATGGCCGGGATGCCCAGCCCGGACTTGGTCGCCCACGCGCTCGGGTCGGCGGTGCCGAACGCCAGCGCGGCCATCCCGCCGATCACGGCGAAGATGATGCTGACCACGGTCAGCCCGCCCCATGCGCCCCAGAACGCGGCCTTCTGCGTCTTGGCGAACCGGTTCCACGAGCCCATGTACGGGAACCAGGAGATGTTGTACGCCACCGCGGACTCGATCGCGTAGGCGAACGTGACCGAGTGGGTCGGGTGGATGGCGTTCAGCCTGCCCCAGCTATAGGACGCGAGCAGCTTGCCGAACAGCACCAGCGCGAACAGGATGAGCAGCGGCACCGCGTACTTGACCAGGCGGAACACGGTCTTCGGGCTGATGTACAACAGGACGACCGGGATGATGATGCCGCAGATCAGCGCGAACAAGGTGAACCAGTTGGCGCCGAAGCTGGTGGCGAAGTCGCCGGTCCTGGTCAGCTCGTGCACCGCGGCGATGCCGGAGTTGCCGGCGATCTGGGCCAGGATGCCGATCCAGCCGAAGTTGATCGCGACCAGCAGCACCACGCCGATGTAGGAGCCGTAGGTGCCGAACGTGGACCGCATGCCGACGTACTCGTCCACGCCGTAGCGCGCGCTGCGCAGCCCGGTCAGCGTGGGCCACAGGCAGCCGAGCAGGCTGCCGACGACGGTCGCGACGATCAGGCCCGCGACGCCGATGCTGGCCGCGTAATAGCCGCCGAGCAGGAACGTGGTGAGCAGCACGTTGCCGCCGGCCCACAGCCAGAACATGAGCAGCGTGCCGGCGTACCGGTCGTTGCGCGGCAGTGGGAGGACGTCCTGGCCGTACCGGGAGGAGCTGGGCTGGACGCTGTTGACTTCGGTAGCAGACACGGGTCCTCCCTTCAGTGTCCGAGGGCGGCCCACCAGATCGCGGCGACGATGGTCACCGCGAGCGTGGCGAGCGTCCAGAAGATCAGGGCGGACCAGGGCAGCCGGTCGGCGGCGCTGGGTTCTTCCAGGACGAGTTCCAGCTGGGCCGGGTTGACGAGCATGTCCTGGGCGGGGATGGCGTGCAGCGCGTCGAGCTGCGTCTGCTGGGTCTGCGCTTCGCTGCCGGTCGGGCTCATGGGCCGGCCTCCTAGCCGCTAGCCGAGGTCGAAGACGATCTGCTTGGTCTCGGTGAGGGCGTCCAGCATCCAGGAGGACAGCTCACGCCCGGTTCCTGACTTGTTCCGGCCGCCGAACGGGGCCAGCTGATCCCAGTAGTTGGTGGTCTCGTTGACCATGACCGTGCCGTGGTTCAGCTCCTCGGCGAAGCGCCAGGCCTGCCGGAGGTCGCTGGTGAAGACCGCCGCGGTCAGCCCGTAGCCGGTCCCATTGGCGATGCTGATCGCCTCGTCGTCGGAGGCGAACGTCATGACCGGGGCGACCGGGCCGAACGTCTCTTCCTGGGCGATCAGCATGCCCGGGGTCACCCCGTCCAGGATGGTGGGGGCGTAATACAGGCCGTTGCTGGTGCCGCCGGTGAGCAGCGTGGCGCCGTTCGCGGTGGCGTCCTCGACGTGCTTGCGGGTCTGCTCCAGCACGCCCTGGTTGCACAGCGGGCCCATGTCGGTGGCGTCGTCCAGCGGGTCGCCGACCTGGAGCTTGGCCACCCGCTCGGCCAGCCGGTCCAGGAACGGCTGGCGCACCGACTCGTGCACCAGGATCCGTTCGGCGGCGGTGCAGCACTGGCCGGCCAGGTAGTAGCAGCCCATGATGGCCGCGTCGGCGGCCCGGTCCAGGTCGCCGTCGGCGCGCACGACGATCGGCCCGTTGCCGCCGAGTTCCATGACCTTCTTCTTCAGGCCGGCCGCCGACGCGATGGCCTGCCCGGTCCTGGTCGAGCCGGTGAACACGATCGCGCTGATGTCCGGGTCCTCGACCAGGGCCCGGCCGGTGCCGCCTTCCCCGGTGACCATGTTCACCGTGCCGGGCGGGAACCCGGCCTCGTGGAAGATGTCGGCCAGCATGGCCGAGGACAGCGGGGCGTATTCGCTCGGCTTCCACACCACGGTGTCGCCGATGGCCAGCGCGTAGCAGATGGCGATGGCCGCGATGTCCACCGGGAAGTTCCACGGCGTGATGACCGCGACCACGCCGGCGGGTTCCTGGGTGACCACGATCCGCTTGAGGTTGGTGCGTTCCTGGGTGGACGGCAGCACCTGGCCGCGGTAGCGCAGCACGTCCTCCGCGGCGCGGCGGAAGTGCTCGCAGGCGTACTCGACCATCTCTTCCCGGGATTCCCGGATGGTCTTGCCCATCTCCGTGCTGATCTGCTGGGCGATCGCCTCGTTCCGCGCCTGGCACACGCCATAGGCCCGGTACAGCAATTCGACCCGCTCCACGAGCGGGGTCCGCTTCCAGGCCGGGAACGCCGCCCTGGCCGCCGCGACGGCGCGGCTGACGTCGTCGGGGCTGCATCTGGCCACGGTGCCGGCCGGTTCCCCGGAATGCGGGGACCGGACCTCGATGACGCCGTCCGACCCGTCCACCCAGGAGCCACCGATATAGGCCTGCCGATGCGTGCTGAGCGACGTCACGTCCCCGCCTCCCTGACCGCGGATGGTGGCCGCTAGCGTAAATAGCCCGTTTCTAGCTGGTCAATTGGAGAAGTGCCCAGGTAGAGATGCTCTCAGTGGGCACTTGCACAGAGCGCGCCGTGCGGGCGACCATGCCGTATGGGACTGACCGTCGGTGACCTGGCCGGCCTGGAGCACCTCGGCATCACCGTGCTGGCCGGCCAGGACGGCCTGGACCGCGAGGTCGAATGGGCGCATGTCTGTGAGCTGGAAGACCCCACGCCGTGGATGGACGGCGCGGGCCTGGTGCTGACCACCGGCCTGGCCATCCCGCGTGGCGCGCAGCGGCAGCGCGGCTACGTGACCCGGCTGGCCGGCCACCACATGGCTGGGGTGGCGATCGCCCAGGGCATGTCCGCGCCCGCGCTGACCCCGCAGATGCTGGCCGCCGCGGACGACCTCGGGTTCCCGGTCATCGAAGTGGCCTACGAAGTTCCTTATCTGGCCATCACCAGCGTGGTGAACGCCGCGACCCGGGAACGGTCGCACCTGCGGCTGCTGTCCTACCTGCGGATCTTCGACACGTTGCGGCTGGCCGCCAGCCAGGGACTCAGCCCGCCGCAACTGTTCGAGCGGCTGGCCGAGGTGTCCGCGTACACGCTGCACCTCTGCTCACCCAGCGGCCGCCCACTGCTGCACGGTGTGCCGGGTGCTCCTGCTGGGTGGCGGGCGCCCGTGTCGGGTACTGGCGTTCGGTCGATGGATGGGGGTTTGATTTCGGTGCCGGTACCACTACGCGGCCGGATCGCTGGCTACCTGGTCGCCGTGGAGCAGCCGGGGCGGGAAGCGCTCGGCCTGCTCGCGGTCCGGCACATCGCGACCATCGCGGCGCTGGAACTGGCCAACCTGCAGCGGTCCCGGGAGGCGCTGCGGCGGGAGGGCGCGGAGACGCTGGGCGAGATGCTGGCCGGCATGCTCGACCCGGGGGCGGTGCGGGCCCGGCTGCGGCTGGCCGGCCTGGACCCGGGCCAGCCGCTCATCCTCGCGGCAGTGGCCAATGATCTCGGCCAGGACACCGGCCTGCACAGCCGGCTGGTGGATAGCGACCTGCCGCATCTGCTGCTGCAGCAGCGCGAACTGTACGTGCTGCTGCAGCAGCCCGCGAGTTCACCGGATTTCCTGGCCGCGACGCCGGGGTCGCGGGTCGGGGTGAGCCGGCCGTTCCGGGCCCGCAAGTCGCTCAGCGTGCCCCGGCGGGAGGCGTTGTGGGCGCTGCGGTACGCGCGGTCGCAGCGCCGGTCACTGATCGACTTCTCGGCCATGCAGCGGTCCGCGACCTGGCTGCCGGCCGATCCGCGGACGATGGCGGGCATCGTGGACGAGGTGGTGGGGCCGCTGGCCGCGCACGACGCCGAGCACGGGACCTCGCTGGTGGTGTCCCTCCGGGTGCTGCTGGAGCAGGACCGGAACGTGACCGCGGCCGCGCGCTCGCTCGGCGTGCACCGGAACACGGTGCTGCACCGGATCGGGCAGATCCAGGCGCTGACCGGGCGGGACCTGCGCAAGGTGCAGGACCTGGCCGAGC
The DNA here is from genome assembly GCA_963834705.1 of uncultured Actinomycetes bacterium. Lineage (GTDB taxonomy): Bacteria > Actinomycetota > Actinomycetes > Streptosporangiales > Streptosporangiaceae > RYN-230. The sequence continues at coordinate 104,959 of CAWICV010000002.1, read as the reverse complement.
TGTGGCTGGCCATCAGCGCGCAGGACATTCTCACGCCGGGCCATGCCTGATCAGGGGCGGCCCCGGAAGAGGTGGCTGACTATCTCGTCGATGCGCTGCTCAATGCCGGTGCTCTCCTCGGCCGGGGGGTGCGTGTGCAGCAGCTTCGACAGTTCGGTCAGCTCGGTCCGCGCGAGCGCGTCCCGGTCCGGCATGGGGAGCTGCGCGATGGTCGACTTGTTCAGCGCCAGGTAGCCGCCGGCCAGGGCCTTGGCGTGGAACGTCCGGCCGAGGTACCCGGACATGAACGTGCTGTTCAGCACCGCGGTGACCGCGTACGGCTCGTAGCCGGCGAAGTCATAGATGCCGTACGCGCCGACGCCGAGCGCGAGCGGGGTTTCCACGTAGACCGCCTCGATGCGCCTGGTCAGGCCGGCGATGACGATCTTGGGCGACTGCCAGAAGCGGTACTTCGATGCGGCGACGATGGGGCTGCCCAGTTCCAGGTAGGGGTGGGTGTACCGGTCCTTCAGGTAGCGAACGGTATTCGTGTCGAGCCGGTAGCGGTCCACGCTGCCGCTGACCGCGAATGGGATGCCGCGGTCCTCCTCGTTGAGCAGGCTCTTGATGGCGTGGGCGGTGAAGCCGGTGGTGCCGGCGTTGATCCGGAAACCACGGTCCGCCAGCGCCGGGTGCCGCGCGGCCGGGCTGACCGTGGCGGCCGGGCTGACCGTCGCGGTCGGGCTGACCGTGGCGGTCGTCACTGAGCCGGTGTTCTCGGGTTGCCCCAGGAGGATGACCGGATAGACGCCCACCCGGCTGAATACGCCGTGGGTGGAGACGTCTATGACCGTGGTGCGGGAGGCTTCGCTCAGAAAATCACGGGCCCGGCGAGCGTAGTCCGCGACCAGGAATTTGTTCGGCACGACCCAGCCGTACCGGCCGTGCTCCTTGAGCAGTTGCTGGCCGCGGAGCAGGAATGCCACGTAGAGATCGAACGCTCCGCGTAGCGCTGGGTAATGCGCCCGCAGGTAGCTCTTATCGGTCTCTCGTATGGTGCGCGCGTTGACGTACGGCGGGTTGCCGACGATGACGTCGAAGCCACCCGCGGCCATTATTCCGGGGAATTGCTCAGGCCAGCGGAACGCCTCGTCGATGAGGCTGTTGCCGCATTTGATGGTGTCGTCCAGCTCGGCGGGCCGCTCGTCCTGGATCCCAGCTTTCAGCCGCAGAATGTGCTTGGTGATCTCGACGGATTCGTGGCTCAGATCTACGCCGTAGATGTTCTGGTGGAGGATGCGGCGGGCCTGTTCGCCGGCCGGGACGCAGGCGCTGGCCCGCTGATGTTCGGCCAGCAGGAAGTCGAAGACGTGCACCAGGAAGGCACCGGCGCCGCAGGCCGGGTCGAGTATTTTGACGCCGCGCAGGAATGCCAGATAGTCCCGGTGGCTGAGCTTAGCTTCGTGTTCACGCAGATAGCCGCCCAGCGTGCGGTGCACGATATAGCGGACTATGTGGTCCGGAGTGTAAAAGATCCCCTCGGCCTTACGCCGGGCCGCGCTAACCGTTTCCAGGTAGCTGCTGCCCAAATCCAGGTAGCTGCTGCCCAGCGCCAGGACCTCAGCAGGCGCTTGTGCCATCAGGCACCGGCTGCATGGCCAGCGCGCCAGCGGCACCGGCCAGGGCGGCCCCGCCAGCGGACGCGACGACCAGCCAGCGGCCCGTTCGCGGCAGCTCGCGCCAGGCCAGCAGGCTCGCCACCACATCAAGCGCGTCGCTCAGCGCGCCGGCCGCCACCCACGCACCGGCCGGCCATGGCTCGCGGGCCGACCGTGCCTCGCCGGGCTCACCGGGCTCGCCGGGCGGGCGGCGCAGGGCGGCCAGCGCGCCCAGCCCGAGGGCAAGGTCACGTGCCCCCAGTGCCCGGGCGAGTACCCGGACGGCCAGGTCATCCCCGCCGGCGCCCACCCACGGGCGGGCCGGCCCCGCTGGCCAGGCCAGTGCGGTCAGGCCGAGCGCTACCCGCCCGGCGGCCACGGCCCGGGCGCTGGCCCGCAACAGCGAGACGGAGCTAGCCGGTATCACGTGCCGTTTCCTCCTGTTCCTCCTGCCTGCCGGGCCTGCGGCTCACGTTAACCGGGCACGCCGACCGCCGGCCAGTCAACCCACCGGGTACGGATGCTGACCCCGCCCTGAGGGCGGCCGCCGGCCAGCGCGGCCGTACGCACACAAAAGTGCGACCACATGTTCAGCTGGATCTCTTTGGCCAGCCGCAGCTTGTTGTAGAGCAGGGCAGACAGCCGGTCCCCGGCCCGGGCCCAGGATTCGATCTCAAAGCGCAGTGCATCGCCGGCCGGTGACGCCCGGAACTCGATCTCTCCTGCCTCCAGGTGGCCAGCCAGGGTAGCCAGCCGGAAGGAGGTGTCGTCACGGTGCACCACCCGCACCGGACCGTCCCAGGGCCCGGGCATCCGGACCACGAATTCGTCACCGGGCCGCAACGGGCCCGCCGCACCGCGGGTCTTGCGGAACACCGCCATCTCGGGTGACGCCTGGTTCAGCTTCTCCGCCACCAGCTCGATCAGCGCGGCCGGGCTGAGGGCGCTGTCAACGATCCGCACCCCATAGGAGCGATGCAGCATGGGGCCGACACCGGCGTCCAGCCCCTGGCGCCCGTCCGCATCGCCGTGCCACACGTGGCCCGGCAGGTCCGCTGCGCCGCCGGTTTCTTCCGACCGGTGCAGGGGCGTTGTCCGCCACATGTACCGCCAGCTGACCAGCGCTATCCCGACCGGCCAGCCCAGCACAGTCCGGAGCCGGCCCCAGCGGGTTGCTGTCTCCATGAGTAAATGTTCTCATCCCGGGCAGCCCTGCCCACGTGCAGGTCAGACCGGGGGCTGGATAGGGGAAGCGGATGTCGATAGCTGGAGTTCTTCGCCGGGCCGGGGTACGCGATACCTATCTGCATGCGGCGTCGCTGGGTTCGGTGGCACTGTGCATCGGCCTGTGGATCCGCGCTAAGACCGTCGATCAGGACGAACGCGGCAACGCGGAACGGCGCGCGCTGTTTGTGGGTCTCTGGCCGCCGATGTTCTGGCTGATCGGCGACTCGGTGCGGGACGCGGAGTAGGTGCGGCCACAGCTGCTCGGCCCGGTTGACGAGACGGCCGCGCTGGCGGACCTGCGTCATCGTGACATCAACTACGACCCGGCGCGGTCCCCGGAGAACGGCCATCCGGAGGGGCACTGGCACGTCGACTCCGGATCCACGGTCATCGGCCACGAGCAGCCCGGCCCGCCCAAGCCTGGCGGCCCGTGGGAGACAGCGTGTCACCTGGTGGGCGGGTATGAGTTCGCTGACGGCCCGATCCTGCGCGCGGTGTACCGGAACGATCAAGAACTGCTGGGCCGCGACATGCTGCTGGAAGGCCGGTTCTGCGGGTTGCGGTTTTACCTCGGCGTCCGCGTCACCGGGGTGACCGACGAAACGCGGGACGGCGACGACGGCCCCGAGCGGGTGTGGGGCTGGTGTTACCAGACCCTGCAAGGCCACCTGGAGCAGGGGCGCCTCAGCTACGAAGTGATCAAGAATGAGCGCACCGGCCAGGTGATCTTCCGCGTCGGTGGTTACTCACGTCCGGCGGATATTCCCAGTCCGCTGGTCCGCTGGGGGTTCCGGCTGTTCGGCCGCCAGTCCCAGGAACGCTTCTACCGGAACGTGCAAAAACGAATGCATGACCTGCTCGACGCAGCGCAGCGCGGCCTGCCGATGCCGGCTCCGGTGGCGCGGCCCGACGGCATCGTGCTGGCCCCGTCAGGCGTACGGCCGCGTCGGTGGGAGCGGCTGGCCCGTGGCTGGCTGCACGCAGGACGCTGACCATCCGCGCCGCCGGGACCGAACTTTGTTCGGTCAGGGTCTTCCCCAAAGGGCTACTCGCCGGTTACTTTGCCTTCGGCTGCAGTTCACCGGTTACTTTTCCTTCGGCTGCGGTTCAATAGCGGGTTGTCGCGCTGCGGAGGATGCAATGGGGCACACGAAGAAGCTGTCCGGAGCGGTCATCGGCGCGCTGCTGCTGCTCGGCGGGTTAACGGCCAGCGCCGGTACCGCCAGCGCCGCGCAGGCGAGCGCCGCGCAGGCGTGCGGTGGCGGTGGCTCGGTGAGCACGGTGAACGGGACGCTCCCCGACGGGGCGACCTACGAGATCCAGTGCCCGGCCGGCACCTGGAACGGCACCCTGTTCCTGTACAGCCACGGCTACGTTGTCCCCGGCTCAGCCAACCCCGCGCAAGATGTCGGTGACCCGGTCACCGCAGACTGGCTGCTCGGCCATGGCTACGCGCTGGCGGGCTCGTCGTACGCCACGACCGGCTGGGCGATCCAGTCCGCGCTGCCGGACCAGATCAGCACGCTGGACGCGTTCGACAGCAGTTATGGCCGGCCGAGCCGCACCATCGCCTGGGGCCACTCGCTCGGCGGCATCATCACCGCCGGGCTCATCCAGGACTATCCGCAGCGGTTCACCGCCGCGCTGCCGATGTGCGGCGTGCTGTCCGGCGGCGTGGCCACCTGGAACACCGCGCTCGACGCCGAGTTCGCGTTCCAGCAGCTCGTCGACCCCTCGGTGCAGGTGGTCAACATCACCGACCCGGCCGCCAACCTGGCTCAGGCCGAGAAGGCCGCCGCCGAGGCTCAGCAGACGCCGCAGGGCCGCGCCCGGCTGGCGCTGGTGGCCGCGCTCGGTGACACGCCGGGCTGGTTCACCCCGCTGAGCTCGGAGCCGGCCGCCACCGACTACGCCGCGCAGGAGGCCAACCAGTACGACTGGGCGTCGCAGGTCACGTTCCCGTTCGTGTTCGACTTCCGCGCCAACCTGGAAGCCGACGCGGGCGGCAACCCGTCCTGGAACATCGGCGTCAACTACTTCCAGGACCTGGCCAAATCGGCCGACTACCAGGAGGTCGTCGCGCTGTACCAGGCGGCCGGCCTGAACCTGACCGCCGACGTGCACACGCTGCAGAGCGCGCCGCGGATCATCCCCAGCCCCCGGGCGGTGCTGTACCTGGCCCGGAACATCGCCTTCAACGGCCACATCTCGGTCCCGGTACTGACCATGCACACCACCGGCGACGGCCTGGTCGTGCCGGAGAACGAGCAGGCCTACCAGAGCGTCGTGGACCGGGCCGGCCGCGGCAACCTGCTCCGGCAGGTGTTCGTGGACCGCGCCGGGCACTGCGCGTTCACCCCGGCGGAGACGATCACCGCGGTGCAGGTGCTGCTCAACCGGCTGCACACCGGGTACTGGAACGTGCCCAGCCCGGGCGCGATGAACGCCGAGGCCGCGGCGCTTGGACCGGGCTACAACATCTACTCGCTCAACGGGCAGGTCGAGGCGGCCGCGCCCGCGTTCACCGCGTACCAGCCGGACCAGTACCTCCGCCCGTTCTACCTGCCATTCATTCACACCTGGGGCCGAGGCTGAGCCCCGCGCTTCCGGTCCCGCCCGTACCCCCTCAGCATCCACAAATTGAACGCCAGTAACCTGGCGCGTCGGCTCTCCACGGTCACGGAACGCTGGCCTGGTACACCACCGTGTCCACGTTGATCCCGCTGGCCAGGCTCACCGCGACGTCATGACGGCCGGGCAGCTGATTGAGCCGATGCGCCAGGCTACTGGCGTTCAATATGCGTTTCTGCCCGGGCAGCAGGTAGGCGCGGGGCTAGGCCGTGGTGCAGCTGCCGCTGCCGGACATGCTCTTGCCCAGGGTCACATCTGTGCCGCGCACGCTGACCCGCAGACCGCCCGGCAGGACGCTGATTCCGGAAACCGCCGTGACCCGGACCGGTTTCCTGGCCGTCAGACGGCGCCGCCGCTGCCGCGGTGCTGGCCTACTCTCACTTTCCGGCGACCCAGGCGCGCTTCCCGTCACCATTGACTGACACCCTCCCTTCAGAGTGTGCAGCCCGCTCATGCTCACGGCCGGCCAGGCAAGGTGGTGGCCCGTAAGCCTGCAGTGGGCTTATTGTGGCCTGTCAGGTACCCGGCGCAGCCGTTTTGAGCAAGCACTTGCTTAGTCAGGTGGTGAAGCTGGCCAGCATGCCCGGCTCATAGGAACCGCCCTTCTGGCGAACGATGACGCCGAGCCGGTTGGCCGCGTTGATCATGGCGACCAGGCAGACCAGCGCGGCGATCTGGTCGTCGTCGTAGTGCGTGCGCACCTGGGCCCAGGTCTCATCGGACACGCCGTGGCTGGCATCGGCCAGCCGGGTGCCCTCCTCGGCGAGCGCCAGTGCGGCCTGCTCGGCCTCGGTGAACACACTGGTCTCGCGCCAGGCGGCGACCAGGTTGAGCCGGACGGCGGTTTCGCCGGCCGCCGCGGCCTCCTTGGTGTGCAGGTCGACGCACCAGCCGCAGCCGTTGATCTGGCTGGCCCGCAGCCCCACCAGTTCCTGGGTGGACTTGGGCAGCGGCGACTGCGCGATCACCATGCTGGTGCTGGCGAACCGCTTGCTGAACCTGGCGCCGATCTCGTTGCCGAACATGTCGAACCGGGGTTCCATGGCTTCGTCCTCATTCGTGGCTGACTAGATGACCATGAGATGCCGGCGGTCCGGTCCCTGTGACAACCGGTGCCACCAATCTGGATGTCACAAAGCGGCGGGGCCCGGCGTCTGGTGGGTAACACAGTCGAGAGTGAACAGGAGCCCGCTATGCCCGGCACGCCGCGGGCCGCGCCAGCAGATCACGACGGTGCCGACCCCGCCACTGAGGCGTTCCTCGCCCACCGCAACCTGCTGTTCACCGTCGCCTACGAGATGCTCGGCTCAGCCGCCGACGCCGAAGACGTCCTGCAGGAGACCTGGCTGCGGTGGGCGGGTGTCGACCTCGGCATTGTGCGTGACCAGCGCGCCTACCTGGTCCGGATCGCCACCCGCCAGGCGCTGACGAGACTGCGCACGCTGCGCCGCCGCAAAGAGTCCTACACCGGTCCCTGGCTGCCCGAGCCGCTGCTCACCGCGCCGGACGTGGCCCAGGACGTGGAACTGGCCGACAGCGTGTCGATGGCGATGCTGCTCGTGCTGGAGACCCTCGCACCGGCCGAGCGGGCGGTGTTCGTGCTGCGCGAGGTATTCGACCTGGCCTACGGCGAAATCGCCGCCGCGCTGGGCAAGACCCCGGCCGCGGTCCGCCAGATCGCGCACCGCGCGCGGGCCCACGTCACGGCACGCCGGCCGCGCGGGGTGGTCTCCCGGGCCGAGACCCGGGACGCGCTCGCGGCGTTCCAGCGGGCGGCCGAAACGGGCGACCTGCAGCAACTGGTTGACATCCTGGCCCCGGACGTCGTTTTCCTGGGCGACGGCGGCGGGATCGCGCAGGCCGCGCGGACGCCCATCGTGGGGGCCAGCCGGGTAGCCCGGTTCCTGGCCGTCGGGCTGGGCCGGATCCCCGCCGCCGCCGCGGTGCAGCCGGCCGAGGTCAACGGCTACCCGGCGCTCATCCTCCGCATCAACGGCGAGGTCGACACCGTCCTGGCGGTACGCATCGACGACGGGCTCGTCACCGGGCTGTACGCGGTACGAAATCCCGACAAGCTGTCGCACATGGAGCAGGAGACCACTCTGCGCCGCTGAGCGGCCGGCCGCTCTGGGACGGGCAGAACCGGCCGTGCCGAGGTAAGCGTTTCCGGTCGCTGGCCGGGTTAACAGGTGTGGGCCACCGCCTACAGCAACGCGAAGCTGATCACTTACAGCGGCCACACCTCGTCGCTGTGGTCGTGGTGGGTGCACCACCCGCTGCTGGCTAACACCGGGCAACAGTCGGGCAGCGACTGGGTGGCCGTCCCTACCAGTCTGTCCTCGTTCGGCTCGAGCTTCTCGACCTACTTCGTCCCGCAGAACGAACAGGGCCCCAACCAGCCCGTCCTGCCCTGAGGGTGGCAAGTGCCATGCACGTTAGGCGTGCCTGCACTCCGGGCGTGACAGGGGGGTACATTATCAGGCTCATACGGCGATGGGTCTTGCGCAGGACACGCGGGAAGGTCCGTGAACTGCCAGGCCGCCGCCGGGGAGGACGCATGAGGACTGGGCGTGCTGTAGTGACCGCGGTGTCTATTCTGGTCGGCCTGTGGGGGGTCGCACCCGCGGCCGTTGCAATGGCCGCGGGCCATCGCCCCGCGGGTGACTGGACTACGGAACAGCGGTGGAGCCCGAAGAATGACTGGGAGCCGAACATCGCAGCGGATCCCTCATCGGCGTGGCTTTACCAGATGACCACTCAGTACGGCGGCTCCTCGGTGTGCCGTCCAGGCATGGACCACTGCATCTTGTTCCGGTCATCGGCGGACCGGGGAAAGACATGGCATAAGAGCTTTGTCATGAACAGGCGGCGGTGCCCACCAGCTAAGGCCTGCCGCCGGGCGGCTTGGCAGAACGACCCGGTGCTGGTCGTTTCGGCGTCTGGTGTCATCTACGCCACGTGGATGAATCAGTGGGATGTGGTGTTCGCGAAGTCACGGGATCACGGCCGGACGTGGACGGACTTCCACGATTTCCGGCGAGCGCTCGGGGCATCGTTCACTGATAAGCCATGGATCGCGAGTTCGCCGGATGGCAAGGATGTGTACGTCGCGTTCAACCGCAGCGACTCCTACATCTCCGCCTCACACGATTACGGACGGAAATGGTCTAAGCCGGTGCGGACGAACAAGGACGGCCGGTACTGGTTCGCCGAGGCGGGCGCAGTTGCGCCAGACGGGCATGTGTACTTCGCCGAGAGCGCCGAGCACCAGAACGCGAAAGGCACAGTGCGGCTCGCGGTGATCTCCTCTGCCAACGGCGGCACCTCATGGACGACCACCTATGTTGCTAAGAGCCAGCAACAACCGCCGTGCCCAGTCAAGGGCTGCCCGAACGACTTTTACGGCCCGCAGATCGCGCTGGCTATCGACCGTGCAGGGACCATCCTCGCCGCCTACGTCGCGAATACATCACCCGGGGCGCCGATGAGGCTCTATGCGATCACATCGGCCAACGGCGTGTCCTGGAGCGCCCGAGCCGCACTCGGAGCTCATGGCACCAGGGTCGGGGCCGATTTCCCGAAAGCCGCCGCTGGCCCGCGGCCCGGCGACTTCCGGGTCGCATGGGAAGACGACGGCAACGGCGCAAAGGCGTGGAATGTCTGGTACCGGGCAACAGTAAACCTGGGCGTTTCATGGAGTCCCGCCGTCCGCGTCTCCGGCCTCAGATCTGGTGCGCCCTACAAGACCAGGGCGGGCTTCCGATTCCCCTACGGCGATTACTTTGGCATGACAGTGGACAGCCATGGTACGAGCTACCTGACATGGAGCGAGGGAAACAGCTACAACGGTCCTGGCAACACCTGGTCGGCCCGGGACCTCTGGCACCAGCCCTCATAGCTGCGAGTGAACATACCGGTCCGCGCATGAGCCTGACCCGCTCTGGCCACACCTATGCCGCCCGCAGGATTGGTCCGCCGGCGCCATCCGGGGCCGCCGGCGCTGGCGGCGCTGGCGGCGCTGGCGGGACCGCAGACATACGCTTGCGCCACCCGCGGGCGGCGGCTAGTCAGATAACAAGCTGATCGACGGTAGCACCGACGGTCTGGTAGGTCGTGGCGGCCCGGTGGTCGAAACTGAGCAGCGTAGCCTGATGCTCGGCAGCGGTGAAAGCGATCAAGGCGTCGTAGGCAGGGCCGCCAAGGATCTGCCCGGCGGCTACCGTGGCGAGAAGCTCCTGGTAACCGGCCTCGGACAGGGTGAGGAATGGCTCGGTGAACCGTTCGGTGAGAAAGGCGTACACGATCGACGGATGGGCACGGTGCGGCGGCGGCAGCCGGGTCAGCACGGAGTAGGACTCAACTGCGGCGTGCGCGACCAGGCGCGGCCGGCTCGCCATGACCTTGCGGGCGATGGCGTGATGCTCGTGCCAGGTGGCGAAGGCCGCGATGACAACGCTGGAATCGACGGCCTTCACCGGCGAGTGCGCTCCAGGGTGTCCCGCACCATGCCGGCCGTCAGCACAGGCATCTCCGCACCGGCGACGGCAGCTACACCGTCACCCTCGTCCACCAGCTGCATCGGCGTGGGAGCCGGCACGATCTCCAGCCGTCCGTCCCGCTCGGCTATCTCCAGCGACTGGCCCGCCAGCAGCCCAAGAGCGTCCCGGAGCGCCTTGGGAATCACGACGCGTCCAGCAGAATCGATGGCAGTTCTCATGCCATAAATTTACCATAGTCTGGGGCAGTCACTCCGGCACCGTTTGCATGAAGCGATCTGGTGGGGAACTATTGCGTCCTCCCTACAAGGTCAAGGCATGATCACCTGAATACTGGCGGGCGCTGTTGCGTTGGCCGATCGCGGATGCCGCAGACTGGTCGGATGACTGCACGGCGTGCGGCCTCGGTTTTTGCAGGCTTCCGGTTCCCGCCCGAGGTGATCTCGGTCGCCGTCAGGTGGTACCTGCGCTATGGCTTGTCCTACCGCGATGTCGAAGAGCTGCTCGCCGAGCGCGGCATCACCGTGGATGACGTCACCATCTACCGGTGGGTGCAGCGCTTCACTCCCGAGTTCATCGAGGCCGTGAGGCCGTTGCCGTCACGCCCCGGGAGACCTGTAGTCCGCTGACGGGCCCTATGTGAAGGTCGCCGGGCAATGGACCTATCTCTACCGGGCAGTCGACCAGCATGGCCAGGTAATCGACGTCTTGCTGTCGGCAAAGCGGGACCTGGCAGCCGCGCGGCGTTTCTTCACCCGGGCGCTGCGCGCGGGCACGATCCCGGTCGCGGTCACAACCGGCCGCGCGCCCGTCTACCCGCGGGTGCTCGACGAACTAATCCCCTCGGCGCTGCACAACCTGGAGCAGTATGCGAACAACCCGATCGAGGCAGACCACGGGCGGCTGAAAGCCCGGCTCCGGCCGATGCGCGGACTGAAGCGTCACCGCTCCGCCCGGATCCTCGCCGCCGGTCACGCCTTCGTCCAGAACCTGCGCCGAGGCCACTACGACATCGCCACCGACGCCCCGCATCAGCACCGGCTACGCGCCACCTTCGACGACCTCGCACTCACCATCTGACCAACGGAGTATCCGGATCATGTGTCGGCGCTGCGCAGGGATCGCACAACGCAACAGCGCCCTTTCTGTGACATCACTGGCCACCTCCTCGCTTTCGGCGGCCTCCGGGTCGAAAACGATGGTTCACAAACGGTTATCGTCGGCCTGCATCCACGACGTCCGGCGGGACCCCGCGGTGATCTTCCGCGTGATGGCCAGCCTCGGGCTGGCCGACCAGGCGATCTTGGGCACGAGGATTTCCGGCAGATGTTCACCGCGAACGTGGCCAAGGCGCTCCGGCTGGGAAGCCTTCCGCGGCGCCGCTTGTCGGCGTTCACCCAGTTCCCCACGGTGCCTTCGTTGACCCCCCAGATCCCGGGCCACCTGCGCGATCGGCTTCCCGGTCTCGCGGACCAGCCGGACCACGCCCTCCCGGAAATCATGATCGAACTTCCTGCGTGTCTCTCCCATCGCCATCCCCTTAAGGCGATGTGATCACGTTACGAGGGGAAGCCCACTGGCGCCCGAGGTAGCGCAGTTGACCTGCAAAAGCACAGGCACAGACAAGCACTGAACGAGCTCTCGCGAGCGTCCTTTGCCACTCAATCTGCCACTCAGATTGATCTCGTAATTCCTCCATCAACCAACATGCGACTATCGACGATCCGCTATACTGAGGTGATGGAGCCGTTTACGGCAGGGGCCCTGCTTCGGCAGGCACGCAAGCGGGCCGGCCTGTCCCAGGTGGACCTGGCCTGCAGGGCGGATGTCACGCAGAGCGTGATCAGCGCGTATGAGTCCGGGCAGCGTCAGCCCTCCCTCCCGGTGCTCGCCCGACTGATCGACGCTGCTGGCTTTGAGTTGACGCTGGGCCTGCAAAGGCCTCCCGGCCGCCTGCGCCGGCTGACCGGTCCGGTAGGCCGCCGCGTCCGCCGTCACCGCAGGGACCTGGTCGCCTTGGCCGCAGCGCATGGGGTCAGTAACTTGCGCGTGTTCGGCAGCGTGGCCCGCGGTGAAGACCGACCCGACAGCGACGTGGACCTGCTCGCCGACTTCCCGGCTGGGCTAAGCCTGTTCGGGCTGGGCCGCCTCGAGGCTGACCTCGAAGCCATCATCGGCACCCGGGTCGACCTGATCCCCGCCCCCGACCTCAAACCGGGCGTCCGGGAACGCGTCGAAGCTGACCTGATCGCCCTATGAGCTATCGGGAGCGTCAGCGGCTGGCTGATATTCAGGCTGCGATCGACGCGATCCGTTCCCATCTGCAGCGCGGCGACCTGACCGACGGGCTGATTTTCGACGCGGTCCGCATCCGCCTGCTGGAGATCGGCGAAGCCGTCAAGGCACTGCCGGACGACCTCCTGGCTACCCAGCCGTCCATTCCCTGGCGGCAGATCGCCCGGATGCGCGACCACCTCGCCCACCGCTACTTCGACACCGCCCACGCGATCTTGCGGGCCACGGTCGACGAAGACTTGCCCGACCTCGAACATGCCGTCCAAGCTCTGGTCCGCTCGCTGCAGGACGAAGACCCGGACGCGCACCCCGGCGCAATCTGAACCGAGCCTTGCAACCTGGCCTGCGCAGGGCCAGTCTCCGATGCCGTCCGCATCCGCCTGCTGGTGACGCTTGCGCATCGCGTTGATATGTGGCCAAGCAAGCCGAGGATGAGGAGTACCGGGCGGACACAACTGGACCCGATACCCGCCCGCAGGACCGAAGACGATATCCGGCTGCGGCCGATGCGGGGGCTGAAGTGTCCTTGCTCGGCGCGGATGCGCCCCGCCGGGCACGGCTTCGTGCAGAACCTGCACTGTAGCCACTACGACATCGTTGCCAAAGCTCCCAGCTGCCAGCATCTCAACGGCCCTGATGTGCCGCGGTCTTCAGTTCGCTTCCTTCGCATTCAGGTGATGGGAGATTCGAGGGCTCCGCCCGTCTGCTGAGACCGTAGCCAGCGTGACCGGCACCCGGCTTGACAACCGGATCACATCCTTGGTCGTCTCTTGCAGCTCGCCTGTTGCCGGTGCTATTGCCCAAATTTGCCGGAAGACCAGTTGATTTTGCGGCTGTCCGTTGGCATCGGCAGAGGGAGCGGCGTCCGGAAGAGGGCGGCAAGCAGATCAGCCCGGCGCAGGATTGAGTCAATCCTCACCTTCTCGTCCGGCGAATGAGCCCCCGAGCCACGTGGCCCGAGGCCATCGACGGTCGGGAGGCCGGCCGCGCCGGTGAGGTTCGTATCGCCGGCGCCGTCGGCGGGCCGGGCGGCCAGCTCCTCCCCGAGGAGGGCCGCCTGCAGTTGGACGTGGCGGACCAGCCGACACTGCGGGTCGGGGAGCCACACTGGCCGGGAAGCCAGAACCACAGCACTGATATGGGCACCCTCGCGGATTGGCCGCAACGCGCCGAGGGTGGCGAACGCGGTCTGCTCTGCGTGCTGGCTCCCGAAGCGCAGGCCGAGCTCGGCGCTCGCCCGGCCGGCCACCACGTTCGCGCGCGTGCCCCCGGCAACAGTCCCGACATTGCAGCCGGAATCAGACGTACGCGGGAGCGCCTCGCGCAGCCGTAGGAGCTGGTCGACCAGTTCGTCAGCTGCTGATACCCCGTCGCGGGCAGCGAGCCCTGCGTGCGCTTCGCGGCCGGTCACCTCGAGCCGGACCCTGGCGACCCCGCGGCGGCCGTTCTTGAGCGCGCCGTCGCGGTGCGGCGGCTCGATCCCGACCACCCCTGCCGCGCCGTCGGTGGCCGCCATGACCGCCTCACGGCCGTGTGGGCTGGAAACCTCTTCGTCCGCCACGAGGAGGACCTGAACGTCCTGGGCCAGCTCCCCGCCGTCCGACTGGGCCAGCGCCAGCGCGCTCTCCAAGGCCACGATCGCGCCTTTCATGTCGAGCACCCCGGGCCCGCTGGCCCAGCCATCGGCGACGGTGAAGGGGTGGCTTGTGATCCAGCCCGCTTCCCATACCGTGTCGTAGTGGCCGACGACCAGCAGATGCCCAGCCGCCTCGTCGCGGCCGCGGAAGTGTCCCACGATGTGGTCTCCGGCAGGACCGGCGACGATGTCGACCCGACCGCCGAGGTCGCGCTGCCGTTCGGCCAGGACGTCACGGATCCTGCTCAGCCGGACCGGGTCACCGGACGGCGACTCCAGTTCCACCAGTTGCCGGAGACGCTCGATGACCTCGGTCCCTGCCTCCGCCGTGTTGTCACCGCCGCTGAGGCGGTCACCCATAGCCGGCCTCGGTCGAGGCGCTGGCCAGCACGCTGACCGCCCGGAAGCAGCGGATCGCCTCGGCCATCGTGGGCAGGGTGAAAGCGACTTGGCGTTCGGCGGTCTGGCGCACCCCTGGGATATTGGTTACGGCCGTGACCGGGTTGGCGGCGTCGAACTCCACCTCGTAGGTGAACGGGCCCGTCGGCGGGGGCGGCTTGTGCAGGCCGGTCAGGGAGCGGGCGGCCGCGTCGTGGATCAGCATGGCGGTGCGGGCTGGTGGCAGGCAGCGGGCGGTGTAGCGATCTACGCAGAACTTGACCGGGATCCGCTCAGCATCGGGCGCCCACCCGGCGGCGTCGTCACACGCCTTGTCATCGCCGGTGACGAGCACTACGGGCACCCCGAACTCAGCGGCCAGCAGTGCGTTCATCATTCCCTCACTGGCCTGCCGGCCGTTGATGAGCACGTCGAGGATGGTAGTGCCGAGGTAGGTGTGGGCGAGCACTCCTTGCCGCCCGGCGCCCGCGTGATAGCCGATAAACGCCACCGCGTTGACGTCCTCGCCGATGCCCTGCATCATCCCGAACGGCTTGTTCCTGCCGGTCAGCGCGACAGCCCGCTCGTCGAGTGCATCCAGCAGCAGGTTGTGCATGGTGGCGTGGGCTTCGTTGACTGTCACCTCGGTGGCACCGACCTCGCAGAAGCCCGCAATGGCCGCATTCACGTCGCCGGTCAGCATCTGTCGGAAGTAGTCCCAGCGTGCCGTCCCCGGCTCGACATCCTCGGGCCACGTGACGCCCGTGACCCCTTCCATATCAGCGGAGATGAGCACGTGCATGTCCGATCCTTCCCTTCCTGGCCACCGTCAGGCTGGCCGTACGGAGCAGGTGCCTGGTCACGCGCGCCATCACGACCTCGTGCCCGAGCCCGGGCCGCTGGTATGGAACGGGCACCCGGCCGCCGGCGGCGAGCACCGGCGGTTCCACAATGTCTTCGGCGAAGTACTTGTCCGACCCGGACACATCGCTGGGGAGGCTGAAGCCGGGAAGGCTGGCGAGGGCGAGGTTGGCCGCGCGTCCCACCCCGAACTCGTGCATCCCGCCACACCACAGCGGGATCCCCCGTTCGTGGCAGAATTCATGCAGCGTCAGCGCCGGGCTGAGGCCGCCCATCCGGGAAACTTTGACGTTAATGATCCGGCATGCGCCGAGCTTTACGGCCGCGCGCGCCAGGCCAAGGCTGGTAACCGACTCGTCCAGGCACAGGGCGGTCTGCAGCCGCCGTTGCAGATCAGCGTGCGCGAGCAGTTCCGTCTCCGCGAACGGCTGCTCGATCATAGCCAGGCCGAGCAGGTCCAGTCTCCTGAAGACTGGGTCATTCACCTGGGCCGGGTGGTAAGCGCCATTCGCGTCTACCTGAAGGACGATGCCGGGAAAGGCCTGCCGCACGAGCTGGGTGGGCTCGGCGTCCCAGCCCGGCCGGATCTTGATCTTGATCCGTTCATAGCCCTGGTCCACGTAATGCGCTACCTGCGCCAGCAGGGCATCGGCCGTCGGCTCGATGCCGAGGCTGACACCGGCTCGGGCATAGGCGGTGGTGCCGCCCAGAGCGGCGGCTACCGAGTGGCCCTGCCGGCGGCTAGCCAGATCCCAGCAGGCGATGTCGAGGGCGGCACGGGCGAACATGTTGCCGCTGATCGGGGCCAGGGCATGCTGGGCTTGTTGCGGCGTGTCCCATTCCACGCCCAGCAGGGCAGGAATGAAGTAGTCGTGCAACATCAGCCAGCAGGTGTTGACGTTTTCCCCGTTATAGTACGGGTCGCTGGCGCAGGCCGATTCACCCCAGCCAACGACGCCATCGGCGTCGGTCAGGCGGATCAGGATGTGGTCCAGATGGGCCTTGCGGTGGGAGCTGGTCTCGAACTCGTGGATCAGCGGCAGTCGTACCAGATACAGATCGGCCCGCTTCAGCGTGGTCACAACGGCCCCGGTGGCGGGCGGCCGGCGCTCATCGCAGGGTGAAATGGTAGACGGCGGTTTCGGGGCCCGCGCGGCGGCAGGACACGGCGACCATCCCGGATCCGATCAGCCGGTCGGCTTGATCGATGATCCGGCGGCGCAGCGCGGCGGCCTGGGCCGGGGACTCGTGCCGCAGCCGTGCCCAGTCAGCCGGAACGCCAAGCAGGGCCCGTGCTCCGTCGAGCCGGAGTTCTCCCACGGCAACGGGTGCCGTGTCAGCAGCACCTGGCTGGGCGCAGGCCAGCTGTTCCGGTATCTCCCGCGTGCGGCCGCGGCCGGCGGCTGCAGCCGCCCGGGCCAGGACTTGGTCACTGCGCAGTTCCCAGCTCACAGTGAACCTATCGGTCGGCTCGCCGCGTTCGGCAGGTACTGCGGTGGCACCATAGAGATCCCTGGTCAGGCCCGTTACCTCCGCACCCAGCACGTCGAGGTTGAAGTGCGCGTTCGCCGACCGCAACGGATCGAACGTCCAGCGGACCAGCCCGATGCCGCGTTCCAGACTCGCCGCGCGGTGCCCGAACTTTAGTGCCCGGCCGATGCCACGGCCCTGCCACCGAGGTGCCACAGCCGCCGTCTGGGAATACTGGTACAGCCGTCCGGTTCCGTCGTCGCGGGCCAGGAAGCTCAGCGCAAAACCAACGAGGAAGCCCGCGGCGTAGGCGCCGACCACGATGCCACTGTTGCGGCTGAGCGCGACGAGCAGCCGGCCGTTGACGGAGCCGTCGCCGGGGGCCAGACCGAACACTTCGCGGTAGAGCGGCTCGCACTGGGCGCACTCGGCCGGGCTGCGGAGCTCGCGGACCTCGGCGACCTCGGCGGCCACGCTGGATGCGGTCATGACGTGCCCGCGATGGCGCGCCCGGCGAAATGGCAGGCGGTGGTATGGCTCTGCGGCGCTCCGGTGCGCGCTTCGAGCTCCGGCTCCACCTGCTCGCAGACAGCTTCGGCAAGCGGGCAGCGGGACCGGAACCGGCAGCCGGATGGAAGCCGGGCCAGGTCCGGCGGCTCCCCCTCAACGGCGCTGCCCCGTGCGGGACGACTGGCCAGGCGCGGGATGGCTGCGAGCAGGCCCTGGGTGTAAGGGTGACGCGGGTCGGCGAAAATGTCCTTGGTGTCACCCTGCTCTACGATGCGCCCCATGTACATGACGGCGACCCGGTCACACAGGTGCCGCACTACGGCGAGGTCGTGGGCGATGAACAGCACCGCAAGCCCGAGCGAGCGCCGCAGCTCGGCCAGCAGCGCGATGACACCGGCCTGCACCGAGACATCCAGCGCCGACACCGGCTCGTCAGCTACCAGCAGCTCTGGCCCCACCGCGAGTGCTTTGGCGATCGCGACCCGCTGGCGCTGCCCGCCGGACATCCGGCGCGGCCGCGCGTGCAGCAGGTCGGTGGGCAGGTGAACCTGCTCCAGCAGCTCGTGGGCACGGCCCGGCACCTCCTCCCGGGACATGTCGGGCCGTGACCGCAGCAGCTCGGACAGCTGCTGGCCAGCGGTCATCCTCGGGTCCAGCGACGAGTACGGATCCTGGAACACCATCTGGATGCGCCGGCGCAGCGCTGGTGGCCGCTTGTCCGGCGGCATCGGCATCGCGTCGAAGGTCAGCGTCCCGCCGGTGGGCCGGTTCAAGCCCACGATCAGCCTGCCGAGGCTGGACTTACCCGATCCTGACTCCCCGACCAGGCCGACGATCTCGCCCGGGGCGATGTCCAGGCTCACCCGGTCAACGGCCCGCAGTTCGTGCGCACCGCGCCGGGACTTGAACGTCACCGATACCTCACTGAGCTCCAGCAGGCCGGCCATCAGCTGGGCACCTCCGTTTGATGCGGCATGACTGCACGCTCCGGGAAGGCGCAGGCAGTGGCGCGCGAGCCGGTGATGGCGCGGAGCGGGAAGGAACCGGAGCGGCACTCCTCGGAGGCGTAGGCACAGCGCGGGTGGAAGGTACAGCCGGGGGGCCTGTCGGCGATGCCGGGGGCATGGCCGGGGATCGCGTAGAGCTCGGCCCGCACGTCGTCCACATCGGGTGTGGCGCGCACCAGCCCGAGCGTGTACGGGTGAATCGGTGCCGTGAAGGCGTCGGCGACCGGCCCGGATTCGACGATCCGGCCAGCGTACATGACCTCCACCCGGTCGCAGAGCTGGGCCACCACCGCCAGATCGTGGGTGACATAGAGCAGGCTCATCGACAATTCGTCCTGCAGCCGGGCCAGCAGCCGGACGATCTGATCCTGGATCGTGACATCGAGGGCTGTGGTCGGCTCGTCGCAGAGCAGCAGCCGGGGCTGGCCGACTAGCGCCGCAGCGATCATCACGCGCTGGCGCAGCCCGCCCGACAGCTCATGCGGGTACAGCGACAAGCACGCTTCGGCGTCCGGGATGCCCATCTCCCTGGCCATTCGCAGGGCCTGCCGCCGAGCCTCGGCCCGGCTCCAGCCGCGGTGCCGCCGGGCTGCGTTGACCATCTGGTCACCAACTTTGGCCACCGGGCTGAGCGAGGTCATCGGCTCCTGGAAGATCATCGATATGCCGGTGCCACGGACCCGCCGCAGGGCATGGGGGCCGGCGAGCAGATCCGTACCCTCGAACAGCACCCGCCCGCCAGTGACCGCCACCCCGGGTGGCAGCAGGCCGAGTATGGCCCGCAGCGTCAGGCTCTTCCCGCTGCCTGACTCCCCGACCAGCCCGACGGCCTCGCCGGCGCCGATTCGCAGCGAGATGCCCTCCACCGCGGTCGCCTGGCCACGCCCGGAGGCGACCGACACGCGAAGCTGGTCGACTTCCAGCAGCGCGCCGCCACCTGAGTCCCGCACGTTGTCGCTCATTCTGCCCTCAGCAGGTCAGCCAGGCCGTCGCCGAGCAGCGACAGCCCTAGGCCGGTGATCACTACAGCGATGCCGGGGATCGTGGAGAGTTGCCAGTGGGTGGTCAGGAACTCCTGCCCGCTCGCCATCATCTCCCCCCAGTCCGGCGTGGGGGGCGGGATACCGAGCCCTAGATAGCCGAGCGTGACGATGGCCAGTATGTCAAGAACGATGTCGGACATCCCGAACACGATTGCCTGGGTGATCACATTGGGCACGATGTGCCGGAAGATGATCCGCCGCTCACTCAGGCCGCCGACCCTGGCGGCCAGGACGTACTCCTGATGCCGGGCCACCAGCGTGGCACCGCGCACAATACGTGCGTAGGACACCCAGCTCACCACGGTGATCGCGATGAGAATGCTGCGCACGCCGGGACCGAGCAGGAAGACCAGCAGGATGACCAGCACGTAGAACGGGAAAGCCACCACCACGTCGGCGGTACGCATGATCGTCCCGTCCGTCCAGCGGCCGAAGTAGCCAGCCAGCACGCCGAGAACCGATCCCAGCACGAACGGCGTGAGGACCGCGAGAAAGGCCACGGTCAGGTCGGTCCGCGCGCCGTACACCAACCGGGACCAGACATCGCGGCCGAGCTGATCGGTGCCCAGCCAGTGCTGGGCGCCGGGCCCGGCCAGTATGTTCGACAGGTCCTGCTGGTACGGGCTGTGGAACGTAATGACCGGGGCCAGGATCGCGCCGCCGACGATCACGCCGAGGATTATCGCGCCCGCGATGAGGCTGGGCGGTACTCGGCGGCGGACGGCCGCGCGGGTGACCGGCGCGACCCCGACCAGTTCGAGGCTCGGGGCGCTCACGCCAGCCTGACCCGGGGGTCGAGCATCGCGTAAGCGATGTCGGTGAGCAAGTACACCAGCACGACGATCACGGCGAAGACGAGCGTTATCCCCTGGACCACGGGGAAGTCGCGGTCCAGGATCGACTGGATCATGAGCGAGCCGAGGCCGGGCAGCGCAAAGACGTTCTCGATCACCAGCGTCCCGCCGACCAGGAACCCGATATTGATACCGAGGATGCTGACCGCCGAGATGCTCGCGTTCCGCAGCCCGTACCGGAGCAGGACGGCGGGGCCACCAGCGCCCTTGGCCCGGGCGAACGCCACATAGTCGGAGTTGAGCGCCTCGATCATGGCCGTACGCAGGCTGCGGACCAGCATCGGCGCGATCGAGATGGCGACCGTCAGCCCAGGCAGCACGAGCGCCCCCAGGTGGGCCGGCCAGGTGCTGCCGTAGCCCGCTACCGGGAACAGGCCCGCGTGCAGCGCCAGGACGATGATCAGAATCGTCCCCACCCAGAACGACGGCATGCCGATGCCGATCACCCCAACCCCGCGGACGATGTGGTCCGCGATGCCGTCCGGCTTCCGGGCGGCGGCGAGCGCCAGCGGGATCGAGATCAGGACCGCGAAGACCGCAGAGTACAGCAGGAGCAGCAGCGTCACCGGCAGCCGTTCTACGATCAGGCCGGCCGCACTGGACTGGTAGAACAGCGACTGCCCCAGGTCCCCGTGCAGCAGCCGGTCTATGAACAGCCAGTACTGCACTGGGAGCGGGCGCTCAAGGCCCCACTCCCGGTGCAGCGCGGCAACCGCCTGGGGTGTGGCGCGGTCGCCGAGGAAGCTGCGGGCCGGGTCGCCCGGCACCAGGTGGATGCTGAAGAAGACCAGCATCGTCACCCCGAGGGCGACCGGGACCAGCAGCAGCAGGCGGCGTGCCAGGTACCTCTTCACGCGCCGCTCATCTCAGCAGCGGCCGGTCAGCTGCTCAGCCATACGTTCTCCAGGTGGTAGTTGCCGGTCGGGTAGACCGTGAAGCCGTGCACTTTGGTGGAGACGGCGTACACGAACGGCGAGTAGTACAGGTAGCCCATCACCGCATCGTTGGCCACCTGCGTTTGGACCTTGTCGTAGAGCGCCTTCCGCGCGCTCAGGCTGAAGGTCCGCTCGGCCTGCTCAGCCCACGCATCGACCTGTGGGTCGTTGTAATTGGTGAACAGGGCCCGGGTCTTCTGGCCGGTGTTGCCGCCCATGGCCGAAAAGCTGATCAGCTCGTCCGGGTCGATGATGTCGGTGGTGTCGTAATTGAACGCCATGTTGTACTGGCCGTTCTGAATGTCGGTGTACTCGGTGTTCGGGTCCACGGGCCGCAACGTCACCGTGATCCCTAGCGGCTTGAGTTCCTGCTGGATGATCTGCCCGAGCGAGTTCTCGTTCGTGACTCCCGACCCGACCATAAGCGTGGTGGCGAAGCCGTGCGGCACCGAGGACTGTGCCATCTCCTTCTTGGCGGAGGCCAGGTTGTACTGGATGCCAGGGCTGGAGGAGTCGTATGCCCACAGCGCTGGCGAGATGATCGAGTTGGCCGGCGTGCCGTGCCCGAACAGCACCGCACTGATCATGGCGTGCCGGTTGAGCGCGTAAGAGATGGCGCGGCGCACGTGGACATCCTGGAAGGGCTTTTTCGCCTCATTGAACTCTAGGAAATCGGTCCGGCTGGACGGGAAGATATCCACCTTCAGTCCGCTCGCCTGCTGCAGCTGGCTTATTCCGGAGAACGGCGGGAACTCGTCGACATCGGCTTGGCCACCCTCCAGTTGCAGAGTGCGGGTGTTGTCGTTGGGGACGTCGGTGAAGGTGACCTGACTGAGGTAGGGCTTGCCGGGCTGCCAGTAATGCTTGTTGGCGGCCAGCACAAGTTTCTGTCCCCTGGCCCATTGCTGTACCTGGAATGGGCCGGTGCCGAACGGGTGCGTGAAGAACTGGGCCTGCGACTCGCCGGCGTAGTTGGCCGGGACGATGCCGTTGGCGAACAGCGCAACGTCGGCCAGCAGCGGCGCCCACGGATACTTCGTGGTGATGACCACCGTGTACTTGTCCGGCGTGGTGATGCGGGCGATCGCGGCATCGATGAACGCGAAGGGGTTACTGGCTTTTGCGGAGACACGCTGGATGGAGAACTTCACGTCGGCCGAGGTCATGGGCTGGCCGTTGGCGAACTTGACCCCATGGCGCAGATGGAAGGTCCAAGCCAGGTGGTTGGCCGACAGGGAGTAGCCCGTGGCCAGCCAGGGCACGAGCGTCTTGCCGTTTGGCGAGGATGCATACAGAGTTTCGTAAACGTTTTCCGCCGTCCAGATCGACTCGTTGTCCGTCATCTGGGTGGGATCCAGGGTGAGGATGTCGGCGGTCCTGGCGAAGACCAGCTTGCCGCCCCGCTGTGGCGTGCCGGCTGAGGATCCTGCCGAGCTGGAGCCGCCGGAGCTACCGCACGCGGCCAGGACGAGCGTGAATGCGGCAACGGCTGCGGTGCCGATGGTGATACGTCTCAGTCTCATGAATACTCCCCTCCGAGTATTAGGGGTAAGGATTAGCGGCCGACGATGCCGGCAGCGGTCCGGGGCGAAGAGGTCCGGCCTGGCGCGTTGCCGGACTGATCATGGCGGCAAAGTCAGCGGGGTCGATATTGCCGCCCGACAGCACGGCGCCTGTGTGGCGGCCGGCCGTCTTCACGGCCCCGGTGAGCAAGGCGGCGACCGGCGCCGCGCCGCTTGGCTCGACGACAAGCTTGAGCCGGGTGAAGCAGAATGCCATTGCCGCAGCGATGGCCTCGTCGTCCACGGTGACGATGCCATCCAGGAGCCGGGCGTTGATCGGGAACGTGAGTTCTCCGGGCTGGGAGGCTCGCAGCCCGTCGGCGATGGTACTGGGAGCGGGGATGGAGATCCGGTGACCCGCTTCCAGGGAGAGCCGCGTGTCGTCGGCGCCGGTCGGCTCCACGCCGATCACCGCAGTCCCGGGAAGCGTCCCCTTGATCGAGGTCGCTACCCCAGCGGCGAGGCCGCCGCCACCGATCGGGACGAGAACCTGGTTGAGCTGTCCGGCATCAGCCACCAGTTCCAGGCCCAGGGTTCCCTGGCCCGCCATCACCCCGTAGTCATCGAACGGGGCGATCAGCGTCATCTTCCGCTCGGCGGCGACTGCTTCGGCGACAGCCTCCCGCTGCTCGCTGGCTGGGTCGTACCGCTGCAATTCGGCGCCGTACGTCTTAATGGCGGCGAGTTTGGCTCGTGACCCGGTCGCGGGGGCCACGATGACCGCCGGTACGCCCAGCACGGCGGCTGCCAGAGCGACGGCGGCCCCGTGATTCCCGGATGAGTAGGCGACAACGCCGGTTTCCTTCTCCGCTGAACTTAGTAGGCGCAGCCGGTTGTAGGCGCCGCGGAACTTGAACGACCCACCTCGCTGGAACGTCTCGGCTTTCAGCACCACCGTCCCGGCCGTGCTCGCGTCCAGCGTGGCCGAGGTGATGAGCGGGGTACGATGCACGACCCCGGCCAGCCGCTCCGCCGCGGCCTGGATGTGCTCGAGAGTGAGGCCGCCTGCCGGCGCCATGAATGCGCTCACCCGCGCCCCCCAGGTACTGCTGCCCCCGCAGCCGCCGCCGGTGGCTTCTCCTCATAGATCCTCAATTCCCGGGCAATCTCGTCCCGAGCGGAAAGACGTGACCGAGCACCCCGGGCCCGCAGGGCCGCGAGTGTGGCTAGGGCATGCACAGTGGACGCCACGGCGGCTGGCGAATCCACCAGGGACTGGCTCGTGGTCTCCACCACCAGCGCGATGGCCGCCATGCCGGCGAGTTCTGACCGGCTGTCATCAGTCACCCCCACCAGCGTCGCTCCGGCCGAGCACATCTGCCGCGCGGTGGCGAGCGCCGACTTGCCGTACCGGCGAAGGCTGAAACACACCGCCACATCAGCGGACGTGACCTCGGGCAGAACATCGAGCGGGCGGTTGACCAGGCCGTCAACGAGCACCACATCGCGCAGAAACGATTGCAGATCGGTGCCGAGCAGGTGCGCGTAAGCATACGACTTCCGGTCGGCGACCAGATACCGGCGGCGGGCGGTCAACACCGCCTGCGCTGCTAGCTCAAGCGAGCCGTTGCCCGCAAGCGTGCGCGCCGTGGCGGTGATGTTGGCACAGTCCTGCTCCGCGATGCGCTCCACCAGCTCGGCGGGCGGGAGACGGTGGCGGCGGCGGCCAGCGAGCCGGGCCGTGTACCGTGCGCCGGGATTGCGCAGGCCGCGGTCGATCTCCGCCCTGGCCAAGTGCTGCGCCTCAGCAAAATCACGCAATCCGGCAGCGGCGGCAAGGTCATCGAGGTCCTGCGGCGTCACACGGGCGCGCGCCACAAGGTTGGCCACACCATCCAGCATCAGGTCCGGGTACCCGGCTCGCAGCGCCTTCACGAGCCGCCTGCCCTGCGCCCCCCGGCTGGGCGCCGCGTCTTCGAGGAGCTGCAGCACCGAACTCGGGTGGTGTACCATCACCGGCCCTCGCCTTGCCAGGCTCGTGTGTTTGCCTACAGTAGAATTTGAACCGTATTTCTTGGTACTCTTTAGCTGGCCTTTTTCTATCAGGATCAAACAAGGACGTCAACAGCCTTGCCCACCCCAGCCGACGTCCTCCGGCAGTCCGAAGAACCCGGAGGAGACCATGGACGGCCTCCGGCCACCCCGGTCAGTACTTCCGGGACGCACCTCGCGGCAGCGCTGTCCCGGCTGCGCGCCGCAGCCGGGCTGACCCTGGACGCCGTTGCGGAGGCGAGCGGTGTGTCCAGGGCGTTCATCAGCCAGATCGAATCCGCCAAAGCAAACCCCACTTTGTTGACGCTGGACCGGCTGGCGGCAGCACTCGATGCCCGCACCGCAGATCTGCTGGCTGACGGTCCCGGGGGCGGCATGTTCGAGCCCGTGGTCCGCCCAGCCCGCCCCGTAGGCGACTGGCCTACATCGTCTGGCCGCACCTATCAGCTGTCAGCGCTCGAAGCGGCCCGATTCGCGGTGCACCTGACCGACGGCGCGCCCGCCGACCATGACCTGTGGGTCGAGCACGAGGGCGAAGAGTTCTGCATGGTTGTCGTCGGTAGCTACCGGATTTATATCGGCGACCAGCAGCTAACACTCAGCGAGGGTTCGTCCGTCCACTATCCGAGTGTGCTTCCACACCGCATCGCGCCAGACTCCCGGAAGGGGCGGGTACTGATCGTCTTTGCGCCCGCCGAGCCCTCGGCATAAGACGCACGGATGGGTTGCCCCGTGTCACGGCGCGTAAATTCGCGCACCGTGACAACCGGCCGAGACCCGCGCCGCGCCGCCCTGGCGGCTTCGGCCAAACATCCCGTCACTGGCGGCCCAGGCCCTAACTAGTGTCGGCCGGAATCTGGCCGCCTACGCGCAGGCGTGCATCACTGGGGAGCTCCAGCGGTGGATCTGCCGATGCGTCCGGACCTAGCTACGACGACCACCTCGGTGCCGGCCACGCTGCTCGGCCGGCCGCCTCCGTGCGGCGCTTCGAGCGCGCCGCCGCTGCGCTGACGATTTAAGACCGCACCACGGCCACTCAGGCTGCGCGCCGAGCGCCGGGCCGACGGCATCGCCGCCCGGCGCCGTCAGGCCGAGGGGACGATGCTGCCGGGCAAGAAGCGCATCGGCCTGCCCTGCGCCGTCGGCCAGGCCGAGCTGCGTCGGCTCCAGCGGATGACCGGCGAGGGCGCCACCGTCACCCAGGCCGCCCGCATCCTGAAAATCTCCCGCTCTACCGCGCTGACGGAAAGCCCGCGCCCGGAAGCAGTCGATATATGTAGCCTACATGTGTAGACTTCTGGCATGAAGATGACGGCGCCGCTGGAGAGGGTACTACGGGCGTTCCTGGAAGACCCCGCGGGCCCGCGCTACGGGTATGACCTGATGAAGGCGGCCGGGCTGAAAAGCGGCACCCTGTACCCGCTGCTGGGCCGGCTGGAAGACGAGAAGCTGGTCACCTCCGCGTGGGAAACCCCGGAGCAAGACGGGCAGCGGCCGCGGAAGTACTACCGGCTGACCGCCAACGGCGCCGAGGTGGCCCGGCTGGAACTCGCGCAGATCTCCGCCGGCCGTCCGAGGTCCCCGGCCCACCCGGCACGCCCGGTCCCGGGGAGCCTGGGATGAAGGGGGAACGCCGGCTGCTGCGCATCGGCGAGTACCTGATCGCCCGCGCGTGCCGGCACCTGCCGTCCGAGGCACGGGACGAGCGGTACCGGGAATGGGTGGCGGAACTACCCGCTATCCTCCAAGACCCCGGTGTCAGACCGGCCGCGCGCCGCGCCGCCCGCATGCTGCGCTACGCGTCCGGAACCATCCGGGGAACGGCCCTAACTCCCGGCAGCGCCCGCCGCGTGACGGCGCATATCGCCGGTACGGCCGCCCAGCTCATCATCGCCGGCCTGGTGATTTACCTCCTGGGCTGGCCGAAGACTCCCCAGGACTGGATCTACAAGGGGATCGGATGCCTCCTCGGCGCCCTGGCCATATCCGGCTGCAGGCTCGCCTACCGCAGGAAGCGGGGTAAAGGGCTGGGTGACGACCTGACGGACGCCGCTGAGGCCCGCACCCGGGCCCAGGCCCGGGCCGCCTGCATCCTGCAGGCGAGGGCATCCGCCGGGTCTGTGAACAGCACGGCGGGATACACCGCCGGCAGTTTCCCCCGCCGCAAGCTAGGGCCGGGCTACCGCGCCGCCGAGGTGGATGACTTCATCGCGCGGATCGAGGCAACGCTGAGCGGGAACGCCCGGCCCGGGCAAGCGATCACAGCCGCGGATATCCAGGCCGTGAAGTTCAATGTCACACGGCACGGAGGCTATGACGAGCGCACGATGGACGAGGTACTGGACCACTACGCGCGTGAGCTCGACAAGCTCACGCCCTTCCCCCCAACCACAGCCCCGGGCAACTGACACTGATCCCGCGTCCCGCCGTCCATATTCCCGCGATCAACAGATCGCCGCGGGGGTCCCAGCGAACGCACAGGCTGATTACTCAACGTTTCCGTCGGCTCGCCCTTCCACGAGGGTCGGCGCAAAGCCAGAGCGCTTGGTACCGGGTGATCCGTGTTGGCTACCGGCGTGACGGAGGTTAGTCGTGCGTATTCTCTAGGTTGGCGAGCAGCTGCAGGACGCGCCGGGCGATGTCATCACGGATTGGGCGGACGGCGGCCAGGTCGAGGCCCGCGGGGTCGGGGAGGCCCAGTCTTCATAGCGATTGCCGGGGTAGATGGGGCAGGCATCGCCGCAGCCCATGGTGATCACCACGTCTGCGGCCTGCACCCTTACCGCAGTCAGCGGCTTGGGGAACTCGCGGAAGATGTCGAGGTCGATCTTCGGCCATGCCTGGACGACGGGGTTGAGCTGCTGGCGGGTTGTGATGCGGCGGAGGTCACCGGCACCCGCCCGGCCGTCTGATGATCGAGCAGCGCGGCGGCCATCTGGGACCGGTCGGCGTTGTGGGTGCAGACGAACAGCACTTCAGGAGTGTCGGTTATGCGCGGCGCCAATTTGGAGCTGGGCGGGTTCCCCACTACGGACCGGGCATGGCGGGGCGGAATAGGGGGTGACGACCAGCAACGTGTCCGATCGCGCCGTCGGCGGGGGTCAGGTGATCCTCGGCGACCACGTCGGTGATGCCGATCCGCCCGCCCAGGACGTGGAACATCTCGGCCAGCACGGCGGGTTTGTCGGTGGGGAGGTCGATCACGCAGTTGGAGATCGCCAAATCTACCGCCGCCCGAGGCGGGCTCGGCCGGCGCCAGGAATCGTTCTGCTGGGCCCGGTCTGGCTCAGGAGGGTGATCGGTCCGACTCGCGCAGGCGGGCTCCCCAGGTGGTGGTGGCGGATGCGCCGGGTTCGAGCCGGATGACGTGCTGTCCGGTCTGGAACGCGTTGGGAGGACAGCTCATCGGTTCGGTTCCCAGTCCGCGCCGACGCCGGTCCGGGCTGAGGGTGTCGGCGGTGTAAAGCTCGATGACAGGGAAGGTTTCGTCGGCCCAGAGTTCGGCGGTGTGGCCGTCCGGCCGGCCGAGCCGGACCCAGGCGCGACCCTCGTCGTCCCGCTCGAGGTCGGTGAAGGCGTAGTCGATGCGCAGGTCGCCGAGCTGCCGGGGGGCACGGAAATCGAAGGATGTGCCGTTGACGGACTCGGTGCCGGCGGGCAGTTCGCGTTCGGGGTCGGTGCGGATGCGGGTTGTGGCCTGCAGTTGCAGGGTGCAGTCGTTGACCAGGCCGGGGCCGGGAGACAGGTAGGGGTGCTGGCCGCAGCCGTAGGGGCAGGGCCGGTTACCGGAGTTGGTGGCGGTGGTGTTCACCGTCAGGCCGGTGCGGTCGAGGCGGTATTCGATCCGGACGTTGAGGGTGAACGGGTAGCCCTGCAGCGGAAACAGCGTCGCAGCCATGGTGATCCGGTCGCCGGCGTGTTCGACCGGCTGCCAGGGCCGCCAGTGCAGGAAGCCGTGGATGGCGTTGTGTTTGTCCGGTTCGGTCAGGGCGACCTGGTAGTCGCTGCCGTCGAAGCTGTAGCGGCCGTCGGCGAGGCGGTTGGGCCATGGGATCAGCGGGGCGCCGTGCGCGCCGTCGCACATCTGCTCTGCGGGGTAGGGCTGCAGGACATGGCGGCCGCCAGCCCGGTACTCACGGATGCCGCCGCCGACCTCGACGATCGTCACGTGCTGGTCACCGGCGCTGATAGCGAACTGCTGCCCGGATGCTGCGAAAGACACGGGGAAACCTTTCTGGTTGTGGGGCGCAGAGCTGGTCCGGCGGGCCGGTCACCACGGTGGTGATGTCCGGGACCGGATCAGCCGGTGCGCGAGCCAGCGGGTGAACAGCGCCGCGGCGGCGCCGACCAGGGCTGCCCGTAGCTGGCCGCGCCGGACGCCGACCTGGGCGCGGCGCGTGGTGACTGGTTCACCGGCCCGCATCCGGCGGTTCTGGCGCGCCGCGAGGGCCCGTTCGACCGGCGCTGGCACCGCGCCGAGCAGCGCACGGTCACGGGTGTGCTCGGCGATCTCCTGGGCGGAGGCTCCGGGCCCGCGACCGGTCAGCAGCGCGGCCCGCAGGTAGGCGAGACGAGCCGAAGCCTCGGGCCCGTTGTCTCGTGCGGCATGGCTTGCCTCGTTGTGCTGGCTCACGTGGCTACCTCATCTCGCCGGGAGGTGGCTTGCGTCACCCGGCCAGTCTCGCATGACTAGTTGCCATTGCGCAATTATTGCGGTTACGCTTCTCCTAAGTGGCGGGCGCAGGAGCGCCCGGAAGCATGGGTGCAGACCGCCGGGAAGACCGGGGTCCGCCAGCATCGAAGGAGCCGGGCGAGTGCCTGAGTTTTTTCCGTACTGGGTAGTGATCACCCACTTCCTGAACATCTTCTTCATGTTGCTGCTGTTCCGGTCGGGTACCGAGGTGCTGTCTGCGTTCCCGAAGCTGTACTGGCACGACAGCTGCCCGCCCGGGCGCGAATGGCTGCGGTTGTCCAAGAAGATGTTCGGGGCGGACTCCCGCAAGCCCTGGACGTCGCTGGATGAGGAAGAGGCGTGGTCACCGCTCGTCACGCTGCCGGGCCGCAAGAATCTCGGGCTGGGCCGGCACTGGCACTTCATGACGGTGCAGTTCTGGATCCTGACCGGCGCCGTGTACGTGAGCCTGGTCTTCGCCACCGGCTACTGGCACTACCTGATCCCCACCAGCTGGTCGATCGTGCCGGAATCGATCAAGGCCGTGGGCACCTACCTGCGTTTCCAGTTTCCCGCCAAGATCCCCGGCCAGCCGTTCGAGCCCGCGCAGAAGCTGGCCTACTTCGCGGTGATCTTCCTGCTGTCACCGTTGCAGATTGCGACCGGGGCGGCGATGTCGCCCTCGGTCCTGGCCCGGTTCCCGTGGTACGGGAAGCTGTTCGGCGGCAAGCAGGGCGCCCGCAGCCTGCACTTCCTGGGACTGTGCGCGTTCGCCGCGTTCATCGTGGTCCATGTGTTCATGGTGATCATCCACGGCGTGCCGAAGGAGTTCGCCGCGATCGTGCTGGGTAACCCGGACGGCGACCGGCGGCTGGCGCTGGGGATCGGCCTGGCCGGGCTGTTCGCGATTCTCGTCTTCCACGTCGTGATTACCTGGTTCTCACTGCGCTACCGGCGCCGCACCCAGCGGCTGCTCGGGTTCATGGTCGACCCGTTCGAGCGGGTCATCTCCCGGCTGTTCACCTCCCGCGAGCGGTTTACCCGCAAAGACATCTCGCCCTACCACCGTGTCAACGGCTACCCCCCCGCCGGCGAGGAGTACCAGGCGCTGGCCGCCGGCGGCTTCCGCGACTACCGGCTCAGCGTCGGCGGCCTGGTCGAGCACCCGGTGGACCTGTCGCTGGCCGAGCTGCGCGCGCTCGGGGACCAGCATCAGGTCACAAAGCACAACTGCATCCAGGGCTGGACTGCGATCGCCGAATGGGCCGGCGTGCCGCTGGCCCGGCTCATCGAAGAGGTCCGCCCGGCACCATCGGCACGGCACGTGGTCTTCTACGCGATGGACGACAAGGGGCTGACCGAGGGCGAGGGGCGGTACGGCTTTTACTACGGCACCATCCCGATCCACCTCGCGAACAACCCGCAGACGATTCTCGCGCTGGAGATGAACGGGGCCCCGCTGCCGGTCGAGCACGGAGCGCCGGTCCGGGTGCGGATCGAGACCCAGCTCGGTTTCAAGATGGTCAAGTGGATCGCCGGCATCGAGTTCGTGGCCGACGTCACCGACATCGGCATGGGCATGGGCGGCTGGCGCGAAGACCAGCAGTTCTACGCCAACGCCGCCGGAATCTAGGAGACAGGCGATGACGAGCAAGCGAATCGGCGAAGACGCGGCCCGCGCCTACCCGCTGCACGTGCTGCGCGAGTACGCGCTGCTCGCCGACGGCGAACGCGGCGCCCTGGTCGGCCCGCGCGGAGACATCGTGTGGATGTGCGCGCCCCGCTGGGACTCCGGCGCGGTGCTCTCCTCACTGATCGGCGGCAGCGGCATGTACGCGATCACCCCCGCTGACGCCCGCTTCGTGTGGGGCGGCTACTACGAGGACGGCTCGCTGATCTGGCGTTCACGGTGGATCACCGAGACCGGCGTGATCGAGTGCCGGGAAGCGCTGACCTTCCCCGGCGACCCGGACCGGGCAGTCCTGCTGCGCCGCATCAACGCCACCCAGGGAGAGGGCCACGTGCGGGTGAGCCTGGACGTCCGGGCCGGCTACGGCCAGCACCGGCTAGCGGACCTCCATCGCGACAACGGGGTGTGGACCGCCCAGACCGGCAAGCTGCGGCTGCGCTGGAGCGGCGGTGAACGGGCCAGGCCCGGCAGCGGGCCGGCCGGCGGCCACGCGCTGGCCATGGACCTCACCGTTCCCGCAGGAAGCCACCACGACCTCGTCCTGGAGCTGTCCGAGCGGGCACTGCCGAGCCAGCTCCCCGATCCGGACCAGGCATGGGAGGCCACTGAACACGCCTGGCGTACGGGTGTGCCCGAGTTCCCCGGCACCGTCGCTCCCCGCGACACCCGCCACGCGTACGCCGTGCTGCGCGGGCTGACCAGCTCCGGCGGCGGCATGGTCGCCGCGGCCACCATGAGCCTGCCCGAACGCGCCCGCGAGGGCCGCAACTACGACTACCGCTACGTATGGATCCGCGACCAGTGCTTCACCGGCGAGGCGATCGCCGCGGCCGGCGCGTACCCGCTGCTCGATGACGCGGTCAGTTTCGTCTCTGCCCGGCTGCTCGACGACGGGCCGAAGCTGGCCCCCGCCTACACCACCGTCGGCGGCCGGGTCCCCGACCAGCGATCCCTGCACCTGCCCGGCTACCCGGGCGGACAGGACATCACCGGCAACCACGTCAACGCCCAGTTCCAGCTCGACGCGTTCGGGGAGTCACTGCTGCTGCTCGCCGCCGCCGCCCGTCATGACCACCTGGACGCCGACGGCTGGCGCGCGGCCGAGACCGCGGCCGACGCGGTCGCGGCCCGCTGGCAGCAATCCGAGGCAGGAATATGGGAACTGGACGACGAACGCTGGAGCGAGAGCCGGCTGATCTGCGTCGCCGGCCTGCGCGCGGCCAGCCGGGCGCCCGGAGCGCCATTGCCGCGCACGGCCAACTGGCTGGCCCTGGCCGACGCGATCCTGGCCGACACCGCCGCGCACTGCACGCACCCGTCCGGGCGCTGGCAACGCGCACCCGGCGATGACCGCGTCGACGCCGCGCTGCTGCTGCCCGGCATCCGCGGCGCCCTGCCCGACAGCGACCCCCGCACCGCCGCCACCCTGGCCGCCGTCCGGGACGAACTGGACCAGGAAGGCTATGTCTACCGGTTCCGCCAGCAGCCCGGCCCGCTCGGCGACGCCGAAGGCGCCTTCCTGCTGTGCGGGTTCCTCGCCGCCCTGGCCACCCACCAGCAGGGCGACACGCTGAGCGCGATCCGCTACTTCGAGCGCAACCGGGGCGCCTGCGGGCCGCCCGCGCTGCTGTCCGAGGAGTTCGACGTCACCCAGCGCCAGCTGCGCGGTAACCTGCCGCAGGCGTTCGTGCACGCGCTGATGTTCGAGGCCTCGGTACGGCTGGCCCAGCCCTGGCAGGTCGGCCAGTGACCGGCCACGCCCGGGCGCCTGGCCGGCCGCCGATCCGCACGGCGCTGTACGTGATCCGCACCGGCTACGGGTCGCTGCTGCTGATCAGCCCCGCGCTGGTCAGCGGCGTGCTGCTGGGCCGCCGGCCGGACGCCCGCGGCCAGGGTGTGGCGCGCATGCTCGGCGCCCGGCAGCTCACCCAGGCGCTCGCGTCGGGCCCGGCGCCCACTTACCCGGTGCTGGCCGTGGGCGCCGAGGTCGACTTGCTCCACGCGGCCAGCATGCTCGCCCTCGCGGTCCGGCGCCCGCGGGCCGCGCTCACCGACGCGCTGATCGCCGCCGCGTTCGCGCTGGCCGGTGCGCTCGCCGCCCGGGAGGCAGCGCACGAACCGCCACCGCAACCGGGTAACGCCGTGCAGGAGCTCCGGCAGAAATGGGCCGAACGCGTCGCCGCGGCCTGTGTCCCGGGCTACCCGCCTTGATCGGGTGGCAGCGGGGCGCACGGCACCGCGTGACATCCGGCCGGCTCCGCGGAGCACCGTCCCGCCGTCCGGTCCCAGCCAGAAGAGATGAGGAAACCATGCCATCGACAACAGGACGCAAGATCGCGGTCGTGACCGGCGCAAGCGGCGGGGTAGGACGGGCCACCGTGCAGGCCTTCGCCGCCGCCGGTTACGACGTCGCGGCCCTGGCCCGCGGCCAAGCGGGGCTCGACGGGGCCGTCAAGGACGTGTCGGCCGCCGGCGGCCGCGGCCTCGGGATCGCGACCGACGTGGCCGACCACGGCGCCGTGCAGCGGGCCGCCGAACAGGTCGAGGCCGAACTCGGCGAGATCGACGTGTGGGTCAATGTCGCGTTCAGCGGCTCGCTGGCCTACTCCTGGGACACCTCCGACGAGGAATTCCGGCGGATGACCGAGGTCACCTACTACGGCCAGGTGTACGGCACGCAGGCCGCGCTGCAGCGTATGCGCCCCCGCGACCGCGGCGTCATCGTGAACGTCGGGTCGGCGCTGGCCTACCGCTCGATCCCGCTGCAGTCGGCCTACTGCGGCGCCAAGCACGCGGTGGTCGGCTACACCCAGTCGGTGGTGACCGAGCTGGCCAGTGAGAAGAGCCACGTCAAGCTGTGCACGGTCCAGCTGCCCGGGCTGAACACCCCCCAGTTCAACTGGAACCTCAACAAGATGGACGGCCACCCGATGCCGGTGGCGCCGATCTTCCAGCCGGAACTGCCGGCCAAGGCGATCGTCTACCTCGCCGAGCACCCCCGCCGCAACATGTGGGTCGGCATTTCCACCGCCTACACCATCCTGGGCGAGCGGGTCGCACCCAGACTGCTCGACCTCTACCTCGGCCGCACCGGCATCAAATCCCAGCAGAGCAGCAAGCAGCTGCCCCGGTGGGGATCCAACGTCTTTGACCCCCAGGACGCCGACACCGACCGCGGCGCGCACGGGGCCTTCGACGCTCAGGCGCATGCGCGCGACCCGTGGCTGTGGGCCTCGATGCACCGCGCGCCGCTGGCCGGCGGCGCACTGCTCGCCGCGGCCGCGGCCGTGCTTCTCCGGCTGCGCGGTGCCCGCCGCCGGTAACGCAAAGGCCGCGTCAGCCGGGCCAGCCCAGCTTCCAGGAGTTCCTCGCCGGAGCCTCGCCGGCGGCCAGGCCGAACGCCCGCATCGCGGCGGCCACCGCGCGGCGGCGGGACGCCGGGACTTGCTCAAGCACCCCGGCGACGGCATGACGGCGGCGCTGCACCATCGCGTCCACCAGCTGCTGCCCGTCGCCGGTGAGACTCAGGACCAGGTTGCGCCGGTCGATCGAGGACTCGCTGCGGCGTAGCAGGCCCGCCGCCACCAGGCGGTCACACGCCCGGGTGGCGTTGGACGGGTGGACGCCCATCGCCAGCGCCAGCGCCTGCAGGTTCAGCACGCCGCGGCTGGCGACCAGAACGAGCACCCGCAGCTGAGGCAAGGTGACCAGATCTTCGACCTCGGCCACCGACTGCGCGCTCACCCCGATCAGCGCCTGGGCCGCCAGCATGATCGCATCGACCTGTTCCTCGGTGACCTCGCCCGGTGCCGCCTCATGATCGTCTGTGGACATGAGCCAAGTATCGACCAGCAGTTGCCCTATCGCAACTATTGCGTATATGATTGCTCTAGCGCAATCAATGGGCGGCATCGGCGGCCTCCGGCCGTCTCGGGAAACGCCGGGCGCTCCGGCACTGTCAGCTCACGCGAGTGAAAGGACTACACATGACAGCCGTCACGGACTCCGCCATGGCCGGCCCGGTGGTACAGGGCATTGACCGGATGGTGCGCAACATCGAGACCGGCCGGTTCGAGCGCGCCCTGTACCGCCCGCACCCGGTCGGCGGCAACGGCGAGATGTTCCTGCGCGGCGCCAGCAAGCTCGGGATCACCGCCAAGGTCGGCCCGGTCGCGATCGTCAACGGCCGCTTCGGCAACCGGCCGCACTGCATCTACCGCGGGTTCTGCCTGCAAGGCTGCAAGGTCAACGCCAAGGCGTCCCCGCTGATCACCCACATCCCCGACGCGCTCGCGCACGGCGCCGAGGTCCGCGCCGAGTGCATGGTCACCCGCGTCGAGGTCGACGAGCGCACCGGCCATGCCACCGGGGTGCATTACGTCCGCGACGGCGTGCCGCGGTTCCAGAAGGCACGGATGGTCGCGATCGCCGGCTACTCGATCGAGACGCCGCGGCTGCTGCTCAACTCCGCCTCCAGGCGTTTCCCGGATGGGTTGTGCAACGACTTCGACCAGGTCGGCCGCTACCTCATGGTGCAGGGCGCACCGCAGACCGCCGGCCGTTTCGGCGCCGAGGTGCGAATGTACAAGTCACCGCCGCCCGAGGTCAGCAGCGAGGACTTCTACGAGACCGACCCGGCTAAGGACTACAAGCGCGGGTTCTCCATCCAGACCGTCTCCCCGCTGCCGATCACCTGGGCCGAGCACGTCGCCGCCCAGGGCCACTGGGGCGGCGCGCTGCGCGAGTACATGAGCGACTACGTGCACTGGGCCACGCTCGGCGCGCTGTGCGAGTTCCTGCCCCAGCCCGGCAACCGGGTCACGCTGGCTGAGGAGAAGGACCGGCACGGCCTGCCGGTGGCCAATTTCTCTTACTCCCAGTGCGAGAACGACACCAAGCTGATGAAGGCCGCCCAGTCCGTCATGCAAGACATGCTGCACGCCGCGGGGGCCGACGAAGTGATCACCATCGGCCGCTACGCCCACCTCGTCGGCGGCGCCAGGATGGCGGCCGACGAACAGCACGGCGTGGTCGACGCCGACTGCCGCACCTTCGCCGTGCCCAACCTCTACATCACCGACGGCTCAGTGCTCCCCACCCAGGGCAGCGCCAACCCGGCCCTGACCATCATGGCCGTGGCCGCCCGGGCCGCCGACCGGCTGATCGGCGCCACCGCCCGCACATCCACCCCCTGAGCCTGCCCGACCGCGATACCCAAGGAGGAACCACCGATGGCCAAACCGACTGTCGCCGACTACCTGCTGGAACGACTGCGTGACTGGGGCGTGGACAAGGTCTTCGCCTTCCCCGGTGACGGGATCAACGGCGTCCTGGCAGCCTGGGCCCGCGCTGGGAACAACCCGAAGTTCATCCAGGCCCGGCATGAGGAGATGGCCGCGTTCGAGGCGGTCGGTTACGCCAAGTTCACCGGCCGTTTCGGCGTCTGCATGGCCACCTCAGGCCCGGGCGCGATCCATCTGCTGAATGGGCTCTACGACGCGAAACTCGACCACGTCCCCGTCGTGGCCATCGTCGGGCAGACCAACCGCTCCGCGATGGGCGGCTCCTACCAGCAAGAAGTTGACCTGATCAGCCTGTTCAAGGATGTGGCCAGCGAATACGTGCAGATGGTCACCGTCCCCGAGCAGCTGCCCAACGTGCTGGACCGCGCCATCCGCGTCGCGCTCGCCGAACGCGCCCCGACCGCGGTCATCATCCCCTCCGACGTCCAGGAGCTGGAGTACTCCGCGCCGACCCACGCGTTCAAGATGGTGCCCTCCAGCATCGGCGTGGACTGGCCCACCACCGCACCCGATGACGCGGCGATCGGCCGCGCCGCCGAGGTCCTCAACGCCGGGCACAAGGTCGCGATCCTGGCCGGTCAGGGCGCCCGCGGGGCCCGCGCGGAGCTGCAGCAGGTGGCCGAGCTGCTCGGGGCGGGCGTGGCCAAGCCGCTGCTGGGCAAGGACGTGCTGCCCGACGACCTGCCCTACGTCACCGGCTCGATTGGCCTGCTTGGCACCCGCCCGAGCTACGAGCTGATGGAAGGCTGCGACACACTGCTCACGGTCGGCTCCAGCTTCCCCTATACCCAGTTCCTGCCCGCCTTCGATCAGGCCCGCGCCGTGCAGATCGACATCGACGGCAAGTACATCGGCATGCGCTACCCGTATGAGGTCAACCTGGTCGGCGACGCCGCCACCACGCTGCGCGCGCTCATCCCGCGGCTGCAGCACAAGGAGGACCGGTCCTGGCGCGAGGGCATCGAGGCGAAGGTGGCCCGCTGGTGGGAAGTCATGGAAGCCGAGGCCATGGTCGAAGCCGATCCGGTTAACCCGATGCGGCTGTTCTCCGAGCTGTCACCCCGCCTCCCCGGCAACGCGATCATCACCGCGGACTCCGGCTCCTCGGCGAACTGGTATGCCCGGCAGCTGCGGTTCACCGGCGATATGCGCGGCTCGCTGTCGGGGAACCTGGCCACCATGGGCCCGGGCGTGCCCTACGGGATCGGCGCCAAGTTCGGCCACCCCGACCGACCGGTGATCGTCTTCGCCGGCGACGGCGCCATGCAGATGAACGGTATGGCGGAGCTGATCACCATCAAGCACTACTGGCAGGAATGGGCCGATCCGCGGCTGATCATCGCTGTCCTGCACAACGATGACCTCAACCAGGTCACCTGGGAAATGCGCGCGATGGAAGGCTCACCGAAGTTCACCGAGTCCCAGCGGCTGCCCGACGTCGATTTCGCCGCGTTCGCCGCCAGCCTCGGCCTGCAGGCCATCTCCATCGACCAGCCCGGCCAGCTCGGCCCGGCATGGGACCGGGCCCTGACCGCCGACCGGCCGACCGTGCTGGATGTCCGCACCGACCCGAACATCCCGCCGATACCACCGCACGCCACCTTCGAGCAGGCCAAAGACGCCGCCGAGGCGATGCTCAAGGGTGACGAGGACCGGTGGGGAATCATTAAGGAAGGTGTGAAAACCAAGGTCCAGGAATTTCTGCCGCACAGCAAGGACTGAGCGGTGGGCACTGTCCCGGGCCCAGCCGCCGAAGTATTCGCGGGCGTTTTGCCGCCGGGTAGCCGGGGCCGCAGTAACCGGGCATGGAGCCGGCGGTGAGCGGGTTCGCCGCCGGGATGCGGCGCAGCGGCAACGGCCTGCTCGTGCGGGTCTCGCTGATCGCGGTCATCGGGGGCCTGCTGTTCGGTTTCGACACCGGCGTCATCTCCGGCGCTCTGCTCTACATCAAAACCGACCTGCACGCCGATAAGTCCGCCCAGCAGGCCACCGTCTCCGCGCTGCTGCTCGGCGCCATGCTCGGCGCGGTTCTGTCCGGCTACCTCGCCACCGCGATCAGCCGCAAATGGACCAAGGTGCTGGCCGGGTCGGTGTATGTCATCGGCGCGCTGGGCTGCGCCTTCGCTGTGAACACCGCGATGCTCTGCCGGAAACCAGGGACCGCACCCTGGAGCAAATCCAGCACGAGCTCATCGACGGCGGCCAGCACCGCCCGACCCACGCTGCGGCGACAGCCGCCGGCACGCTTAGGGACAAATCATGACTGATACTCCGGTGACGTCCGTGGACGTCACCGTCTACAGCATCCCCACCGACGCACCCGAGGCCGATGGCACCCTTGCCTGGGACTCCACCACCATGGTCCTCGTGCAGGCCCGTGCCGCCGACAGGGTCGGCACCGGCTGGACCTACGGGCCGGCGGCCTGCGCCACCATGGTCCGCGACAAGCTCGCCTCCGTCGTTATCGGACGCGACGCGATGGACGTGGGCGGGGCGTTCGGCGCTATGGTCAAGGCGGTCCGCAACGCCGGGCGCCCCGGCGCGGTCGGCTACGCGATCTCCGCGGTTGACGTCGCGTTGTGGGATCTCAAGGCCCGGCTGCTGGACCTGCCGCTGCACCGCCTGCTCGGCGCGGTGCGCGAGCAGGTACCGGTCTATGGCAGCGGCGGATTCACCGCCTACGACGCGGAGCAGCTGCGCGGCCAGCTGACTCATTGGGCCCTCGAGCAGCGCATCCCCCGCGTCAAGATCAAGATCGGGGAGTCGTGGGGCACCGACCCGGCCCGCGACCTGGAGCGGATGCACCAGGCCCGCACGATCGTCGGCGAGGACGTGGAGCTGTTCGTCGACGCGAACGGCGGTTACGCCCGCAAGCAGGCCATCCGCGTCATGCGCGCGGCCGCCGACCTGGACGTGCGCTGGTATGAAGAGCCCGTCTCCTCCGACGACCTCGACGGCCTGCATGAAATCCGCGACGCCGTCCGGCCAGACGTCACCGCCGGGGAATACGGCTATGACCTGTACTACTTCCGGCGCATGTGCGCCGCGGGCGCGGTGGACTGCCTGCAGGCCGACGTTTCCCGCTGCGGCGGCATCACCGAATGGCTACGGGCCGCCGCAGTCGCCGCCTCCTACGGCCTGGACGTCTCCGGACACTGCGGCCCGCACCTGCACGCCCACGTCGCCGCGGCCACCCCCAACCTGCGGCACCTGGAATGGTTCCACGACCACGTCCGCATCGAGTCCATGTTCTTCGACGGCACCCTCGACCCCGCCGGCGGAGCCATCCGCCCCGACCCGTCCACGCCCGGCAACGGGCTCACCCTGCGCACCGCCGACGCCGAGCCTTTCCGCGCCGGCTAGGGCACCTTCGGCGCCAGGGCTCGCTGACCGAAGGTTCCCGCTGATGGCTGGCGACAAGCACCAGCCTTCCCGGGCTTATCAGCTACCTGGTCTGAGTCTGTACCCGGGAACGGGTGGCCGGCAGTCACGGATAGCGGCAGAGGCCCACCCCGCAGATTTTTCTGGAGTAGCCGGTGATACTGACCTATGGTCTGGCCGTGCTGGCGGCGTGCGCGAACGCGACGTCGTCGGTGCTGCAGCGCAAGGCCAACCGGGATGCGCCGCAGAAGGACAACCTGAGCTGGAAGCTGATCCGCGACCTGCTCCACGAGCCGGTGTGGTTCGGCGGCATCCTCGCCATAACCGCCGGTTTCCTGCTGCAGGCGACGGCGCTGGGAACGGGCGATCTGGCGACGGTGGAGCCGGTGCTGGTCCTGGAACTGCCGATCACCTTGATCCTGGCCGCCCGGGTGTTCCGCCTCCAGATGGGCTGGCGGGAGCTGGGATCATCAGCCGCGATGGCGGCCGGCCTGAGCGGCCTGCTGTACGCGCTGTCACCTTCCCCGGGGCGGCCGGGGGGGCCGCGCTGGTACGTCTGGGCCATCGGCATCGGCGCCAGCATGGCGCTGATCGCGGTCCTGGTGGCCCGGGACCGGCGCGAGCGGGCCGGGCGGTCCGGTGGCCGGCCAGATCGCAGCGGCTCCCGGCAGGCGGCCCTGCTCGGCGTGGCGGCCGGATCAGCGTTCGGGCTGACGGCGGCGCTGATGAAGGGGATGACCCAGACGTTCGCCGGTGGGGCCGCGGCGCTGTTCACCAGCTGGCCGCTGTACGCGATGATCGCCGCGGGCGTCCTGGGCATGTTCCTGGCGCAGTCCGCGCTGAACGGCCGGCTTCTCGCCGCGCAGCCCGGCCTGACCCTGACCGACCCGGTCGTGGCGACCACCTGGGGGGTGCTCGTCTTCGGCGAACGGGTCCGGGGCGGGCTGTTCATCGTCGTGGACGTGGTCAGCGTGGCCGTCATCGCCGCGGCCGTGCTGGTGCTGGCGCGCTCGCCGCTGCTGGCCGACCATGGTGACCGCCCGCGTGCGCCAAGCCAGCCCGGTCCGCAGGCCCCCGCCGGTCCGGGAAGCTCGCGGTGACCGGCGCAAGGGGCCTGCTGGCCCCGCCGGCGCGGCGGGTGCGGCGGCTCGTGCTGGACGCGGCCGGCGGGCCGGCCCGGGCCCGGGTGGTGCTGACCCTGGCCGCGGTGCTCGGCCTGTCCGGCGCGGACACCGGGACGGTCACCTCCACCGAGAACAACCTCGAACGCGCCTTCCATATCGGCAACACCCAGATCGGCCTGCTGCTGACGGTCGTATCGCTGGTGGGTGTCGTGTTCGCGCTCCCGATGGGGATCCTGGTCGACCGCACTAGCCGGGTGCGGCTGCTGTCATTCAGCATCGCGCTGTGGGCGGTCGCCGTCCTGTTCTCCGGCGTCGCGCAGTCGTACCTGTGGCTGCTGGCGGCCCGGGTGGGCCTGGGCGTCGTGACCGCCACCGCCGCCCCGGCGGTGGCCTCGCTGACCGGCGACTTCTTCCCGGCCAGCGAGCGCGGCCGGATATACGGTCTGATCATCGGCGGGGAAATCGTCGGCAACGGGATCGGCTATGTCATCTCCGGCGACATCTCCGCCGTCCTGCCGTGGCGGTTCGCCTTTTTCTGGCTGATCGTGCCCAGCCTCGCGCTGGCCTGGCTCGTGTGGCGGCTGCCCGAGCCGGCCCGCGGTGGCCAGAGCCAGCTGCCGCCCGGCGCGGAGACCATCCGCGGCGCGGACGGTCCCGGCGCCGGCCCCGCTCGCGCGGCCGGCGCCCCCACGGGAGGCGGGCCGACCGAGGACAACCCGGCCGTGCGCGAGGCCCGCCGCGAGCATGTCCGACCGCAGCCTGAACTCGTGCTGCACAGCGACCCGGCCGGCCGCCCGGTCTGGTGGGCGGTCCGCTACATCCTGCGGGTCCGCACCAACGTGGTGCTCATCGTCGCGTCCGCGCTCGGCTACTTCTACTTCTACGGCCTGGACTCCTTCGCCACCATCTTCGCGATCTCCCGGTACGGGGTCAGCAAACCGGAAGCGACGCTCCTGGTGGTCGTCATAGGCGCCGGCGCGCTGGCCGGGATCTACGCCGGAGGCCGTCTGGCCGACCGGCTGCTGCGCAACGGCCACCTCCGGGCCCGGATCGTCGTGCCGATGAT
The DNA here is from genome assembly GCA_963834705.1 of uncultured Actinomycetes bacterium. Lineage (GTDB taxonomy): Bacteria > Actinomycetota > Actinomycetes > Streptosporangiales > Streptosporangiaceae > RYN-230. The sequence goes on along the minus strand of CAWICV010000002.1, from coordinate 63,189 downwards.
CTGCCTCCTGGTGATCCCCGGGTTCCTGGCGCCAGCGTTCGCCACCACCTCGGTGGCCATCGCGCTGCCGCTGCTCATCATCGGCGCGTTCCTGCTCGGCGCGCCGCAGCCGCCTATCGACGCCGCGCGGCTGGACATCATGCCCGCCCAGCTCTGGGGCCGGGCCGAAGGCGTCCGGACCGCGCTGCGCTCCCTGGCCGTCGCCGCCGCCCCGGCCCTGTTCGGCTACATGTCGCAGTACGTCTTCGGCGGCCCCGCCTCTTCCGGGACCGGCGGCCTGAGCGGCACCGGGTCCAGCGCCCGGCTCAGCCCAGCCGCTGCCGCGGGGCTGGCGGACACCTTCCTGGTCTTCCTCGTCCTGCTGCTGGCCGCGGGCCTGCTCGCCCTGTTCGCGCTGCGGACCTATCCCCGCGACCTGGCCACCGCCGCTGCCTCCGCGGAGGCGATCAGCAGAGCCAGAAAGCCGGCGGCACGGCCGCCAGAGAAGGAAGGACCCAGCGTGACCAGGTGGCAGCCGCTCGGTAAGCAGCCACGAGAAAGTCCATAAGGCAAGCCCAGTGCCGATCCCGTCGCCGTCGTCGCGGTCCGGAAGGCTGCTCGCGTGCGGACGGTCCGGGCGCAGGCTGGAATCAGCCTGGTCCAACGGCAAGCGCGCCTACCGGTGCCGTCACGGCCTCACCAGCGCCACCAGCCCAGACTCCCGCCGACCTGGGAACACCTACATCCGCGAGGACCAGATCCTGCCGCACCTGGCCGCCATCGCCGTCCTGCTCGCCGGCTACGCCCGGACACCAGGCCGCGGCAGCTGCGGCGCAGCGCAGATCACCGGCCCGGCAGATACGGCCGGACTGATCGACCAGCTGCGCGCCGATGGTCTCGTCCTGACCTACGACCCCGACGACCAGACCCTGCGCCGACCGCCAGGACGCCCCGCCGGTGACCATCGGCAGATAACCACCGACACCGGAACCAGGAAAGGAGGCCGCCCAGCGAAAACCGGGATACCAGCACCCGCCGCAGCCGGAGGCCGGGCCCGGGTGACGATCCCGCAGGGTGAGGCATTCGGAGTGGCTGGAACATTGCTCTCTACCAGTTACGCCGGGGTGCCATTCTGCGACGTCCAGGAAGCCGCCTCGCACGCCGGCCCTCGCACCACCATGAGCTACGACCGTGCCCGCGGCAGCTGGACGGGCCGCTGGTGCTCAGACCAACCGCACCGACCGGCTTACCCACCCAAGACTTCATCGCTGCCTGTCGCCGGGCGAACCGGTGCACTCTCCCATTTGGGATGTCCAGCCACAGCAACCTCTGCTGCCCGCCGCCCATACTGGTTGAGTCGGCCTGGAGCGCGGTGCCGTGATTACTCACGGTCTGTTTCTCCAGGCCGCTCGCCGAATCCGCCGTGCTGGTCTCCCGGCAGCGGGCTCTCCACGGCATCTGCCGTCAGGCGTGGTTAACCGGTGCCCAGGGGCTGGGGATCTTGCTGCCGCGGTAGCGATACCGGGTGACCGGCACCTTGGCGATGTTGAACAGCTCGATCCCATCCGCCGCCGGCCTGAGCCACCGGCCGTGGGGGCCGGTGAGGCGGCGGCGGACGTCTTTCCACCTCCAGCGGTGCAGGTGCATCCACCAGCGGATCACCCGGTGCCAGGCGAAGTTCTCCAGGGCACTGAGGGTGTGCTTGCAGACTGCGTGCTTGAAGTAGTTAGCCCAGCCGCGCATGATCTGGTTGAGCCGGATCAGCGCGTCCCTTGGCGGCTGTTGCGATGTCCTGCGGGTGAGGGCACGGATCTTGTCCTTCAGTGACCGGATGGGCCGGTCGCCGATGAAGGTGTAGACGTACCACTTGCTCGTGCCTCGCTTGCGGCGCCACTGGATGCGGAACCCCAGGAATTCGAGCCCATCGCTCATGTGCACGACGCGGGTCTTTGCCTGTGATAGGCGCAGGCCTAGCGGGACGAGCACGCGGGCGATGTCTTCGCGCAAGGTCTCGGCGTCGTCGCGGGTGCCGTGCACGAGGATGACGAAGTCGTCGGCGTAGCGGACGATCCGCCAGTTCGGCAGGCCCTTCGCGCGGCGCCGGGCGCGGCGGCTAGGAGTGCTCATCGTGCCGCCGTCCAGCCATGGCCCGTGCGCGTGCTCATCGAGCGCGGCGAGGGCCATGTTGGCCAGCAGCGGGGACAAGATGCCTCCTTGCGGCGTGCCGGTCAGGCTGTTTTCCCGGTCACCGGTCTCGGTGAGGACCCCGGCTTTGAGGAACGCCTTGACCAGCGCGAGCACGCGCTTGTCCTTGACCCTGGCCCGCACCCGGTCCATCAGGGCCGGATGGGAGATGGTGTCAAAGCACGCCTCGATGTCAGCATCCAGCACCCACCGGTAGCCCTTGGTGCCGTACCGCTGTATCTCGGCGACAGCGTCGTGCGCCCGCCGCATCGGCCGGAAACCGTAGGAGACGGGCAGGAAGTCCGCCTCGAAGATCGGTTCCAGCACCAGCTTCAGCGCTGCCTGGACGACCCGGTCCGCGATCACGGGGATGCCGAGCTTGCGGACCTTCCCAGTACTACGGCGGCTCCGCCCATCCCGGACCGGTCAGCGGTCGGCGCGCTCAGCCCGCACCGCCGCGCCGGATGCGCGGCCTGCGGGCAGGACCGGGACGGTTCCCGTGTTCACTGTGATTCGCTTGACGAAGGAGGAGCCCGGCTCGGTCCCTGCAGCACCGCCACGGCTACCCCGCAGCACTTCACCGTGGCCTCCCGGCCAGCCGCCGAAGGCCAGCCAGAGAGTTCCCCGCCCACCGGGCGGGGGCGCGCCGCTCCCGGCCCCTATCCGCCAGATTTGAGCCGGTCCAAGCTTGAGAGACGTAAACGCCGGTTCCTTGCGTACTCCTTTCCATCCCGCTCGCCAGGCCCAAGCCATCTGGCAGTGCTGGCCCGTCCCGGCTTTGTCAGGGCCGCTTGCCACCCTCACCGGCGCCACCCGGATCAGGCTGCCCCCAGCTCCACCTCCCTGCTGCGACAGGCAGGCGGTGAAGATCTCTCACCTCCACTCGAATCAACAGCGCCTCACGGCGCACTCGGCGGCACGTGAATACTGACCCCGGCGTGGCATGGCCGCCAGGGGGTCAAAATTCGCGTGCCGTTGACACAGTCCAGCGGCAATCCGCCGCGGCACCATACCGGGTAACCCCATGCCCACGATGCGGCCGTGGTCGCGGCAGTAGCCGTCGATCACGGTGCCGCGGGCGCCACGGGCGCGGGCCGCGGTCGAGAACAGCTCGCCCCAGCAAGCGGCACGGGCCGAGCCGCCCGCGGCCACCAGCACGACCTCCCCGGGCGCAACGTCATCGAGCGCGGCGATCTCGCCGGTGTACAGCTCCGCGGGGATCTCCCCGGCTTCAGCAACGAGAAAGGGGTTGGCCCAGCCCGCGACAACCACGTCGGCCGCGCCGACGAGTGGGCGGATCGAAGGGTCAAGGGTGTGGTCGCGGTACCCAAGGCCGTCGAGAATGTCCGACACGACCGCCGTATACAGCTGCGCCGCGGCCAGGTCGGGCCGGGCCACGTCCCGGCGATTCGCGCTCATCGGGTGCCGCCCGGCCGCACGAGGATCTTCAGGTGTTTCTCCGGTTCGTCCCTGAGCAGCTCAAGGCCGCCGCTTACCGCTGCCGTGATCGGGATGCGGTCGGTGACCAGCGGCGCCGCCTGCACGATGCCCCTGGCCATGAGCCCGAGCGCGATGCGGAAGTCGGTGTCCCAGACGTGTGAAAGCGAGCCGATGATCGACTTCTCCGCGCCGACGAGCTCCATTGGCAGCACGCTGACCGGCCTGGTGCCCAGGCCAAGCAGGACCGCACGGCCGCCTGGACGCAGGGCCCGAACTGCAGTTGCTGCGGCGTGCGGACGGCCGGCGCTCTCCACGGCGACATCGGCCTGCAGCGCCGCCGCGTCATCCGCGGGCACGGCACGGTCGGCACCCAGGCGGCAGGCCAGGCTCCGGCGGGCTGCGAGCGGCTCGACGACCGCCACGCCGCCTGCCCCGAACGCACGCGCTGCCTGCACTGCCATAAGCCCAACCGCGCCTGCGCCCACCACCACGACCTGCTCGCCGGGCCGGAGCATGCCACGGCGCAATGCCCGCACCGCGACCGCGAGGGTCTCCACCAGCGGCGCCTCGTCGTCAGCCACCGTGTCAGGCAGCGGAAGGCACATCCGGGCCGGTGCGTTGCACAGTTCCGCGAGGCCGCCGTCGCCGTGCAGGCCAAGCGCGCCAAGCTGCGGACAGCGGGTGACTTCGCCGCGCCGGCACCAATGACAGGTACCGCAGAAGACGATCGTGTTGACCGCGACCCGCTGCCCCACCCGGGGTTCGGCGACACCGTCGCCAACGGCCACAACGCGGCCAGCGAACTCGTGACCGAGAATGATTGGCGCGCGGGCCCCGGTGATCGGGTGCGGCGCGTTGACCGGAATGAACCACGGGCCGCTCAGCCACTCCTCGACGTCGGTGCCACAGATGCCGCACCAGCCCACCCGCAGCTGCACCTCACCTGGCCTGGGCGGCGGAGGCGGTGGCACCTCGTCAACCCGGACCCCACCTCTGGCATGCCAGCGGACCGCAAGCATGTCACGCCCCCAGCCATCTTCGCTGCCAGTCACAGGTCATCGGTCACAGGCCGTGCCCGGGTAGTCCAGCGAAGGATACCCAGCCCAATCGCGGCCCAGCGCACCCTGAAAATGATGGTGCTGGCAGCGAGCACGAGGCGCAAGCACAGTTGGTCAAACTGCCCGCAACCAGCTTGTCCGCGCCCCAGTTCGACGATCGCCGATTGCCCGTCGTCGGGCACCGGACAGCGCTCACTGGCGGATTCTGCCCCCCTCATATGCCCCCGGAATGATCTCTCATTGGCAGCGCCGGCACCCGGCGGCCGCAAGTCCCTAGCCGCCCAGCCTGGGGGTCAATCGTCGTAGTGGTACCGGGCCTGGATGATGATCAGCTCGTCATCGGTCGCGCCGTAGACGAGACGGTGCTCATCGTCGATCCGCCGTGACCAGAAGCCGGACAAGTTGCGGCGCAGCGGCTCCGGCTTACCGGTGCCCTCGAACAGGGTACGCTGGGCCTCCTCGATCAGCCGCAGTAACCTGCGGAGCATCTTCTTATCAGCCTGAGCCCAATAGGTGAAGTCTTCCCAGCCCTGCGGGTGGAAGACAATGCTCCTCACCGCACATCCTCCTCACCGGCCAGGGCCTGGAGCTCAGCCATGGTCTTAGTGAGCAGGGTGCGGCCACGGCGTACCTCATCGGCCGCAGTCATCAGCCTCGCCGCGTTGGCTGGCGAGCGCAGCAGGTAGTCGGTCTCGGCCATGGATTCATAGTCTTCCGCGGCAACCAGGTAGGCCCGGCCATGGTTGGAGACAATCTCCACCGGGGCTCGGTCATCGTTGACCTGCTTGATCAGCGGGAACAACCGCTTGCGTGCTTCGCTCGCCGTAATGGCCACCACAACTCCTCTCACTGGTACCACACCATGGTCCCACCGCATTTGGTACCGGGGTGCGGTACCAATGGAGAGACTCACAGCAAAACGGCGCACACTTAGCCGCCTGGGCGGCTCGGTGCTCACGACTTGCTGACTGCCTAGCCACGCCGAATTGTCGATCTGGCCGCAGTTTCCCAGCATGATGCGACCCGCGCGTGGCGTGTCGATTCGGTGATAAGTAGCGTGGGCGATGCTTCTGCGGCTACGGCCGCGCAGTTGACGCCGGTCATGGCTTCGCGATCCGTGTCCGCCTCAGGAGCAGCCATGGAGTTCGGGGCCACCGGCGGGGATCACATAATGGTGGACACGACCTGCGGGCGGGCGCACGTGCCGACTCAGCGGGGGTTGGCGCGCACATATGCCCTGCGTTCGGTCTTGCCGCGGCGACATCGGGCAGCGCCTGGAGCTGCCCGCCTCACAGTGCTGGAGATAGAGGAACCGGGGCGTGCTGCCGCCACGGGTGGAACCGGCAGGCGGAGGTCTGCAGCTCCTGATGTATCAGCTCGGCGCGCGGCTCCTCTGTGCAGGTGAGCAGCAAGGATCGCTGGAGGTTCAGCACCTGGCAAAAGACAGCAATACGGGGGACCAGTGGCTGCGAAGAACGTTTGGGCTCAACCATCACCAGGCCGGGCCGGCCTGCCACCGGCGTCCTGCGTGGCTGCGTCCGCTAACCGGCCGGTCAGGCAAGCATGACCGCGAGCATGGTCCCGGAGGGCCGATCGCTGTCATTCCGGCGGATCATGGACGTCCCGTTCGAAACGTGCGTGGCCGCACTTGACAGCTGGCAGCGCACAGGGCACTGCGAACTCCGGGTCGGCGAAAACCTGTTGCGCGGGCCGTCGAACATGATCGCGAGGCGGGGACACGCCGGATCCAGGTCCGCCTGGCCCGGGGATCGCTGCGCCCGCTGCTGCGCATGAGACTAGACATCGACCGCTGGTCCGCATCGTCCACCGTGATCGAGCTCATCCCGTGTGGGCGCGTCCGGCCAACCGCGGCCTATTTCCGCGCCGGGCATCTCGTGCTTGACTTGCTGACCCGCTCGTTGCTGCAGTACTTGCCTACGGCCGATGCCCGTGACACTGCGAGCCAGCCACACGTGCCCGTCACCATCACCGTGGGCTCCGGCACCTACCAGATCACCGTCGAGGACGGCATTATCCTCACCGCGCCCCGCACCACCAGCCGCGACATCAAACGGCACAAGGCTTCCCGCTACCCAGACCGCGGCGGGCACGATGGCCAGTGCTAGGCCGCAGGGCGCCCGGCTCGCACGACGCCGGGTCCTCAGCCCGGTGTATGCCCGGGCCCTATTTGTATCTCCTTCCGCTCCTTCGGCGGGCCAGCGTCTTTCACCATGTGCAGCTGCACCGGTTTGCCGGTCAGCTCCTCCAGTTCGGCGCGGAGCCGGTCGTACTCCGCGCGGCTATGGCCGAGCGCCACGCCTGGCCGGTCAGCCTGGATCTCAACCCGGACGTGGTCCCGGTCGGGCCAGACCGTGATCGTGGTTATCCCGGCCGCCCGTGGTATCCGCCGGTTTACTGCGTCAGCGATCTGGTCGATGCGCAGGTCCTGGACCGCCACGATCTCCGACCCGGCGGCGATCCCGGCCTCCCCGGCCCCGGCCATCTCGATGTAGTCGGCCAGCAGCCGATTAGCCATGTCCCGCTGGCCCTGCTCATCAGCCGCAGCGTATGCCCCGGCCATCTCGTCGGTCAGCTCTAGGTCCACGTGCGGATTGAGGAATACCCGCAGCGCCACCGGCTCCGGGCCAGGATCACGCCCGGCGATGACCATCCGGCGGGCGGTGGTGTAATTCTCCCCGGTCTCGGCCATCCGGGCGCGGACCTGCTTCTTAAACGCGCTGTCGTCAGTCACGCCATGTCCCTCGCGGCGGTGCTGCCCCGCGCCCTGATCGCCTGCTCAGCGGTGACTGATCTCTCCCAGCTAGCGCGAACCGGCGGCCCTTGTCCTCACCGCCACCGCGGGCGCGGGCCACGGCAGCTTGGAGTGCGGCAGGCGCTCCTGCCCGAACCCAGGCTACCCACGCTGTCAGGCCCAATCCATAGCGGCGCGTCGCACGGTGACTCCATGATTGGAGTCACAGGGGAAACCTAGGGACGTGTCGCAGATCAAGCGGAGCCGATCCGTCGCACATCAAGTGGAGCTAGGCACGCCGGATCACAGCCGGTCAGCAATCGCCCCAACGACGGCCAACGACGTTAGGCGCAGGCTTAGGCACAGGGTGATCAGGAGCGATCAGGGTGATCAGGGCACAGGGTGATCAGGGCCAGAGTGCCCGTCGGTTCGGTAGAAGATCTTGTCGCCTGTCAGATGGTAGGTGCCCGGTCTCGTGAACGTCACGGCCAGCACCACGTTCCACGACTCAGAGTGCGGTCGCGTCAAGCTTGGGCTAATAGCCGAGCTAGCGGCGGCTGTGTGATAGTTGAGGGCATGGGCCCTGACGGCGAGTGGGAACGGCCCAAACCGCCGACCCGGCAGTTCCCGGCCGACACCGATCCGGCTGGTATCGTCCCCGATCACGCGCGCGTCAACCTCCTCTTTGAGCGTTCCCGACTACTCAGTGGATCAGTCGGCGGACAGCCCGTCCGCTTGGGCCTGAACGTGCCCACCCATAACGGCTCGGCAGCTGGCACGATCGCCGGAATACCAGCATCGGCCACCTGGAAGAACGGGGACAACTACCACATCTACCCCGACGTACCATCCGACCTCACGGGATCGTTCGCGGGACAGCCGGTTGAACTGCACGCGACGTTCCACCTTGAGCCCGGCTATTTCCTCGACCACGGCACGATCACCGGCCACATCGGGGCCGAGGACCTCGACGCGACCGTCGAGACCGCTTCGGGTGGACTCGGCAGCACCCGGACGGTCGCTGTTGACGGCACGCTGGGCAGCACCGAATTCACGATCTACGCCGCCATCGACGGACCCCTTACGACCGGCCGGATTCGCGGAACCGTTGCAGGCAACTCGATCCGCATCGACGCGACACGGACCCGCCAGCCAGAAGGCGAGCAGACCCGTCTCACGGGCAGCTACGAAGGGCCCTTCGCGCTGCTCGCGCTTGCCGTGGGAGCGCTCCTGCACTTCATCTGACGCTCGATAAAGCCGCCTCATCAGCCAGTCAACAGCACTATCGCGTCCGAGAGAGTGCCACAGATGCAGGTTGACGGCAGGCAAGCCGGATCCATGCCGTTCACGATCCCAGGGCCGTTGACGATAGTCGCCCCGCGGACTTCACCGAAAGTGGCCCGTGGCTTACAGCAGGGCCTAGAAATCGTCAAGCATCACCTGAAGCTGATCCGTCAACGCTCACCTGAACCTAGGCACGCCGGATCACAGCCTGCCCGGATCTAGGCACGCCGGGCACAGCCGGGCACAGCCAGTGGGCCAGGCAGCAGGCGCAGCCAGGCAGCCAGGGTGGCCAGCGTGTCCTCGGTCGGCTGACGGGCGACAGGGCAGGTTCAACCGGTGTGCGCAAGGAGCTCGGCGAGCTTCTCGGATGGTTTCATGAATCCGAGCGTCTTGCGTGGTCGGCCGTTGAGGCTCGCCGCGATGCGGGCCAGGTCGGCGGCGGAGTGCAGGGACAGGTCGGTGCCTTTGGGCAGGTACTGGCGCAGCAGCCCGTTGGTGTTCTCGTTGGAGCCGCGCTGCCAGGGCGAGTGTGGGTCGCAGAAGTAGACCGGGATGCCGGTGGCGATGGTGAAGTCGGCGTGGTAGATCATCTCGATGCCCTGGTCCCAGGTGATGGTGCGGGCCAGGCCGTCGGGCAGGGCAGTGATCTGTTGGCGCATGGCCTGTTCGACCTGGTGGGGGTCGCGGCCATGGGGCAGGTGCAGCAGCAGCACGTAGCGGGTGGTGCGCTCGACCAGGGTGCCAACCGCTGACCGGCAGTCCTTGCCGATCAGCAGGTCACCTTCCCAGTGCCCGGGCACGGCCCGGTCATCAGCCTCGGCGGGCCGTTCGCTGATCATCACCATGTCCTTGATGTAGCCTGCCCGGCCGCCGCGGCCGCGCGGGCGGCGCTTGGCCCGCCCGGTGCGCAGGCAGCGGGCCAGTTCCCGGCGCAGCTCGCCGCGGCCCTGCACATACAGGGCCTGGTAGATGGTCTCGTGGCTCACCCACATCATGGGATCGCCTGGGAACTCGATCCGCAACCGCCGCGCGATCTGCACCGGCGACCACCATTCCTCCAGCCACCTGGTGACCTGGGCGGCCAGCTGCGGGCAGGCCAGCTTCGGTACCTTCGGGCGTCTGGCTTGCTGGCGCGCGCGCTGATGCGCCCGCCACGCCCGGTAGGCGCCCCGGCCGCCGTTGGCCGCCACCTCCCGCGACACCGTCGAGACCGCCTTGCTGACCCGGGCGGCGATCACGGTGAACGACTCCCCGGCATGCAGGCCCAGGGTGATCTCCTCCCGGTCCGCCAGGGTCAGCCGCCCCGGGCCCGGCACCCAGCCATCGCGGCGCAGCGGCCGCCGCGAGCCGCGCCCTGCGATCCGCGCCACCGTCTGATACACGCAGCCCACCTGCGGGCCGATCTCCCGCAACGGCCAGCCCCTGGCCCTCAGCCGTAGTGCTAGCTGCCGCTGCTCCACCGTCAGATGTGGCTGCATCCCAGCCTCCTCCTCAGCTCATCGAGAATCCTCTCGACTCACCGAGGTGTTGCGCTGACCGGTTGAACCTGCCCAGTCGTCCGCCAGCTGATGTGCGACATCCGCGCGCGTTTCCCGGGGGACCCGGCCGCTTGCCGTGAGCGACTCTGTGTACTAGGGAGCGTCGGTCGCGTGCTGGGCGGGCTCGGTTGCGGCACCCCGAGCTTGGCCAGAAAGCTGAGGTTGTCGGACTTATCCACTCTTCAGCCAGTCGCCCGTCGTCGTGGTGCCGGAACGTGTTGATTACTTCCCACTCGACGTGCTGGCCGGTGGGCGGGACCGAGCCAATGGGCGACTGGGTGAAGACGCCGGTGAAGTCACCAGAGAACGTGTTGCGCGAGGCCAGGAACTGGCCGTCAGCGATGGTCTGCTCACGGATGAGCCGCAGGTCGCTGAAGGCGGCGCGCAGCGAGGCGAAGTAAGCGCGGAGCTCCGCGAAGCTCAGGTCGCCGCCGGGCCGTGAAAGACGTAGTCCTCTGCGTAGTAGTCACGCAGCTTCGCGTCGTCCTCCTGGGCGATCCCCTCGTCGCCGATGCGGATCAGGCCACGAGCAAGCGGGCTATCAGGGATGAAGCCGGACACGGTTCGTCATCCATTCCTGTGCGGAGCTCGCCGGTTGAAGGCGCTCAGCTTCGCTGAACCGCTAGTCCCCCCTCTTGTCCCCCCGGATGGATCTAGCTAGATCGCATTAGCACTCTGACCTGGAGCCCCCTTACGGAATCGAACCGTAGACCTTCTCCTTACCATGGACCACCAGACGGTCGCTGTAAGCGCCGCAGAGGCTCTGAGCAGGCAGAACACCAGCTCACGTCAGCGGAGGCGAGCCCAGGCCAGCCCTCACTGGCTGCGTTTGCCCCCCAGAATGCCCCCCACAATGATCGACGATTGACCTCAACTGGACGGGCCGCGGACCTCCCCGCACACATTCGATCCTTTCTCCTCGCTTTCTTGTAGAGCCGCACCCCGCGCCGCGCCCCGCATTATGACAGCGGCGGCGCAGTGGTGTTGCGGATGATCAGCTGAGGCGCATTGGACGTGAGAACCGAGCGGCTGAGGCCCTCCATGCGCTCACCCAGGAGCCGGGCGGCAGTCGCGCCCAGATCGTGGGCTGCCTGGTTGACGCTGGTGAGGTTGATCGGCGCGCTGGCGGCGAGGGTGGTGTTGTCGTAACCGACCAGTGAGAGGTCGGCTGGGATTCGCAGGCCGAGTTCGTATGCTGCCCGCAGCACGCCGAGGGCAGCGAAGTCGGCCCCGGCGAAGATGGCTGTTGGTCGGCCGGGCCGGTTGAGCAGCTCACGCCCGGCTTGGTAGCCGTCCTCCTCGGAGTAGCTCGTACCAGCAATGGTCATGGCCTCGTCTAGGCCCAATGCCACTTAGCTTAAGTTGATCATGCTGCGATGACTGTCGTCACGGGATTCGCGAGTAGGACGGCGACGGGGCCGGGGTGGCGGATTCCGGTGTCGCCTGGCCGCTTCACCCGATAGGAGTTATGGCGGGCTCGCTTGATCATGCGGGGGTAGGAGCGGTTGCGCCGGGCGGGGCTGAGGTGACGCGGGCTGGTGATGTCGGCCATGATCGCCGCCAGGATGCGTTCCCGGTGGTCAGGGGGGAAAGGCCGCCGGGCTGGAGCCCTGGCGGCGGATGATCCGGACGGTGCGCAAGAATCTCACCCGGTCGGGGTCAATGTCGGCCTCGGTGGCGGCCCGGCAGATCAGGGCGCTGATCGCGTGGTGGGCGAGCAGGTAACCGTAGATCTCCTGGCGGACCATGTCCGGGCTCCTGGACCGCAGGATCCGGCCCGGGCCGCGCAGGTGAGTCTTGATCTGGTCGTTCCCGGTCTCGTGCTCCCACCGCTGGTGATAAGCCTCGGCCAGCGCCTGCGCGGGCGCTTCCGCCGGGTCGGTGATCGTAGTGACCAGGGCGATCAGCTCGTCCCTGCCGTCACCGTCCCGGCCAGGCACGGAGTATTCCACGACCCGCACGGCCACGGCCTTGCCGCCGTCCAGGTCCTCGCCAGCACGGGCGGCCGCAGTCAGGATCGCCCTGGCCTTGTCATGCAGGCCGGGCCGGAACAGCACCGAGGAGTACGACCCGTCCGGCAGCAGTTCCAGGACCGGCAGCAGCAGGTCGGCTTTCACCCGCCACAGCAGCGCGCCGCCGGCCGCGGCGGCGGTGTTCCAGCCATCGAAGGAATAGAAACCGCGGTCGGCGATCAGCAGCCAGTCCTCCTCCAGTCGGCCATACAACCGCCGGGCCAGGGCCTGCTCGCCGCTGCCCTTGCCGCCGATCGCACCGATCTCCGCGTCCACCACGGCGTGGGAGGCACACTCGCTGACGGTGACCACCCGGACTTTCGGGAATGCGGCCCGGTCCGTCCCGCCGCCCGCATAACCGAACGCCTCCGCGTTCGCAGGGCTGTCCGGGGCATCCCACTCAAACCCGTCAACAGCCATCATCCGCCAGCCGCCGAGGAACGCCCCGCGCGTCAACTGGTCCGCCACCGGGACCGCGACCTGCGAGAACAGCTCCCGCAGCGGCTCAGCCCCGAGCCGCTGGCGAGCCTGGGTGATCCCGCCGGAGGTCGGCACGCTCCACAAATCACCCCAGCATCCCCACGCACTGAGAGTCCCGGCCAGCCGGGTCGCGACCTCCTCATAGTCATCGTCTGCGAACAGGGCCATCGCCATCGCGAAATAGACCATCACGTGCGGCGGCAGCTTCCCGTCCGACCGCCGGGCCCGCCTGCCCGTCATCGCCACCGCGTCATCGACCGCATCCCGCGCCACCGACGCAGCCAGCACCCCGATCGAGATCTGGTCCGTCAGACGACCACCACCAGCCACCACGCCATTGTGTGCCATGAGACGTGATCATGACGGCCACCAGGCCCACCACCGGCCCCGACACGCCCCAAGATCAACTTAAGCTAAGTGGCATTGGGTCAGGAGCAGGTGACGATGACGGCTGCACAGCCTGATAACCCGGTCACGGAAGGAATCCGCAGCCTCGAGGTACGCTGGATTTTCCCTGGCCAGCTGGAAACCGCGGTGGCCGGATGGTTCGCACGCTTTCCGGCCGAACTGGAGAAACGCGAGGACACCTACCTCCTCTCTCCACGCTTGCGAGGGCTTTCAGTGAAGCTCCGCGCGGGCGCGGCACTTGAGGTGAAGGCATACCAGGGGAGCCCAGGAATCCTCGATATGGCGGGGTGCGCTCGCGGTCGCATGGAGTCCTGGCGCAAGTGATCCTTTCCCTTTGGCTCACCCAGCCACGGCGGCCGTGACCCAGCCGGTTGGAGGCTGATAAGAAAGACGCGGCGCATCAGCCGGTTTTCGCTGGCCAGCGGCCCAATCCGGGTGTGTGGTCAGGGGCCGGGTGAGGAAGCAGGGTGCGCGGTGGAACTGACCGAGGTCCTCACACGTGGCGAGGCCTGGTGGACGCTCGGCTTCGAATCGGTCGGGCCACCTCACCTGCTCCGCAGCCAACTCGAGGCCACCGCCGCGCTCGTGTTCGCCTAGACCCTGCCGGGTGAGGCCGAACCTTGCATGAATGACTCCAGATCCTATGCAGAGTGGCTCCTCCAATGGCCGGGTACCGGGGATAACTCTTGGGCCTGAGTCTCGACTCCTGGGCCTGACCCGCTTTGATGGGCATCCTGTCCACGTTACGAGGGGAAGTTTCCAAGAATGCCCCCAATTGATTTCCGGCGGATGCGTGGGCACCGTAATCAACCCCATCGAACGGGAACTTCCGAAACCCTGCGCCAAGTTCGCCGCCGACAACCCAGGAGTCTCGACGTCCGACCACTGAACGTGGTCCTGCCACTAAACCTCGATGACTGTTGAGCGGAGGATCGCCGGAGCTCGCGTCCGGGGCACGACCGAGTGGAGCCTGCCGTGGGGAACGGTCCCTCCCGCGCGCACCTGTAGCTGCAAATGCGGGCATTCTCGGCTGCGGCCGGTCATGGAGGGTTATGCACTTCTTCGGCTCGACGTCCACGCGAATCGGAGGACTGCCGCTGGGATGGGCCTACCTCACCTGGCTGCTTAGACAGGTTTGCGGCTGGTCGCACTGGGCGCGGATAAGATCGCTGCCATCCGCAGCGTGGGCTTCGAACCCGTCGGACGGGTGTTCCGTGCGACCGTCTACAGCGCCGGGGACGCCAGTGGATATAGCTGCCCCGGGGCGCAGGGATCGTCCGGCGACGGGTTGCCGCCCCGGTCTGCGACCCAGGTGGCTTGGGGTCGTTCGGCCCGCTCGTGCAGATCATGCCGGGATCGGGTGATGACCTCCGACTGCACGAGGGCGGCCACGGTCTGGTCGTAGTCTGCGGCCGACTCGAATCCGGCAAGGCGCCCGTGGTCGGCCAGCCTCGCCAGATCATGGTGCGGTAGCTGGCGTAGCCAGTGTCGGCCCTCAGCCAGAACGGCGAGCTCGCCCACAGCGCGAGGTCGAAGTGTGGCGCTGGCCGCCGGTACGGCCAGAAGGGTCCGGACAGCAAGGGACAACCTGCTGCCCGCCGCTCCTGTCAGGCGGCGCGGCGAGCCCTGCAGAGGTCTAGCTGATGGTCGAGGTTGATTGCCGCGTTGATGAGGGACAGGTGCGTGAAAGCCTGCGGGAAGTTGCCGAGCTGCTCGCCAGTGACCCCGATCTCCTCCGAGAACAGGCCCAGATGGTTGCCGTAGGTGAGCATTTTCTCGAACGTGAGCCGCGCCTCCTCCAGGCGGCCAGACCGGGTCAGCGCGTCCACATACCAGCCGGTGCACAGCGAGAAGGTGCCCTCTGATCCGCGCAGGCCATCCGGCGACGCCTTGGGGTCGTAGCGGTAGACCAGACTGTCTTCCACCAGCGTCTTATCGATCGCCTTCATCGTGGCCACCCACTTCTCATCGGTGGGAACGACGATGCCGACGGCCGGCATGAGCAGCGTGGATGCGTCGAGCACGTCACTGCCCTCGTACTGGACGAACGCGTTCATCGAGGCGTTCCAGCCCTTGTCCATGACGGTGCGGTACAGCCGGTTCCGCTCCGCGGTCCAGCGGGGCACGTCGGCGGGCCGGGATCGCTCGGTGGCCATCTTGATGGCCCGGTCGAACGCCACCCAGGACATAAGCCTGCCGTACATGAACGGGCGGCGGCCGCCGCGGGTCTCCCAGATGCCCTCATCGGGCTGGTCCCAGTGCGCGCAGAGCCAGTCGAGCATCGCCACCAGGTCGTTCCAGCCTCGCTCGGCGATCACTGGCGTCATGTGATCGAAGCGGTAGATGGAGTCCATGGCCTCGCCGTAGATGTCCAGCTGAAGCTGGCCCGCGGCGCCGTTGCCGATGCGGACAGGGCCCGAGCCCTTGTATCCCTCGAAGTGATCGAGGGTGAACTCGTCCAGGTCCGAGCGGCCATCGACGCGGTACATAATGGCCAGCGGAGAGTCCTCGCTACCGGCCCGTTCCTCGACCCGGTCCCGGATCCACATCGACAGGCCCGCTGCCTCGTCGGTGAAACCGAGCCCGAGCAGCGCGAAGACCGAGAAGGACGCGTCCCGGATCCACGTGTAGCGGTAATCCCAGTTGCGCTCGCCGCCCACCTGCTCGGGCAGCCCGGCGGTGGGCGCGGCGACCAGGCCCCCGGTCGGGGCGTACTGCATCAGCTTCAGGGTGATCGCCGACCGCTCCACCGCCTCGCGCCACCGGCCCCGGTACGTGCCGCGGGCGAGCCAGTCCCGCCAGTACTCGCTGGTCTCTATGAACGACTGCTCGAGCTGGCGCGGCGGTATCGTCGCCGGGTGCGGTGACTTGCCGGACTCCAGGATCATCGCCCCGGTTTCCCCAGCCTTGACTGTGAACCGGGCCCTGACATCATCCCCGTCGGCTTCAACGGGCCAGGTGCTTGACAGGGCGAGCGAAGCGGACCCGCCATCGAATACCGCGCCGGTCTCGGTGACATCTGTCTTGTGGGTCGCGCGGGCGTAATCGAACCGCGGCTCCACGCGGGCCTCAAGCGTCATCTTGCCGCGGATCCCCCGGATCATGCGGATCAGCAAGTGCCGGTCAGTAGCCACGGCCGGATTCTCGATCGGCATGAAGTCCACGACCTCGGCCACCCCGTCCGGCGACAGGAACCTGGTCACCAGGATGGCGGTATTGGGCAGGTACATCTGCTTGGTCACATGCTTGCTACCGACTGGCGCCAGGGTGAACCGGCCGCCGTTCCGGCTGTCCAGCAAGGACGCGAACACGCTCGGCGAATCGAATCGCGGCAAGCACATCCAGTCCACCGTGCCGTCTGTGGACACCAGCGCGGCCGTCTGCAGATCCCCGATCAGTCCATGATCCTCAATCGCCGGATAGTTCATCGACCCTCCTCCATCGATGCCCGCGCGCGAGGCCGGAAATGACGACGCCCCGTGGCCGAAGCCGTCCGGCAGGCCGGGCATGCTGCCACGCTCGCGTACCGGACGACTGTTCACATCACCCGCCAGGGGGTGAACATGCCGACATGGTCGGGGCCGCAGGACTCAGGCGCAGAGCACAGGCTGGCCAAATGCCGGGCCGGAGTCCCGGGTCACCCGCAGGAGGGTGGTGACGCAGATCCGGCGGCTAGGCACTCTGGCAAAGGAATGAACAGTACGCGAATAGGAGATCGCTAAGGAGTAACCGTAGTGAGACGACAGATATACGAGATCACGTTCACGGGTCAGGCGGGCAGCAGGCTGTGTGCGGAATTCGATGACTGCGAAGTCACTATAGGTCGCGGTACAACGACTCTCCGCGCCAAGCTGCCCGATCGGGGAGCCCTGACTGGGCTACTGCAGCGGATCACCGGCTTCGGGCTTGAAGTGATCGATATGCACATCGTGGCGCCGCCACCCGCACAATGACTGATCCCACTTATACCTAACGCCAGTACGGACTCGGGCCGCACCCTCGGCTGTCAGCCGTCACTGGTCAGGCGAGCGAACGCGGGGCCGATCAGCTCCAGCCGGTGGAGCGGCCAGGAAGAGGGGCCCGACATGGCGCGACTATCGTGCGTTCCCCGGGGGCGCCTCGATTGGGCCGTCATCTTCGTCATCGCCTTCCTCGTGCTGGTCAACGTGACCGACATCAAGGTCGCGCACGCGTCGCTGGTGCTGGGCCCGGCCGGTGCGGCGGGATTGCTGGCGCTGGCCCGGTGGGCCGGGCTGAGCTGGGCCGAGCTTGGCCTGGGCCGGGGAACGTGGTGGCGTGGACTGCGCTGGGCGCTCGCCGCGATCGGCGCGGTCGCGGTGGTGTTCGCGGTGGGCGCGGCCATCCCGCTGACCCGGAGCGCGTTCCGCGATTCCCGCTATGACTTCGGCTGGGGACACGCCGGGCTGACCGCCTTCGTGCTGATCCCGGTGGGCACCGTGCTGTTCGAGGAGGTCGCCTTCCGGGGCGTGCTCTGGGGCCTGCTCCGGCGGCGGCACAGCCCGTGGGTAGCCACCAGCGTCTCGTCCGCGCTGTTCGGGTTGTGGCATGTGCTGCCGTCGCTCGGCCTGGCCGCGGATGACCAGGCGCTCGGCGCCACGGTCGGCAGCGGATCGTCCGGCCAGGCCGTGTCGGTCCTGGGTACCGTCTTGTTCACTGGCCTGGCCGGGGTGGTGTTCTGTGAGCTGCGGCGGCGCAGTGGCAGCCTGCTCGCGCCGGCCGGCCTGCACTGGGCCACGAACGGGCTCGGTGTGCTGGCCGCCACGGCCATCTGGATGTGGGGCAGCTAGCCGGTCACCCGCCGGCCGCGATGATCTTCCGTAGGCTGGCCAGGTCCGGAGCGTTCAGGCCGGCCCGCATGACCGTGTTCCACCCATTGACGTACTCGGCCGTGTACTTGTGGCCATGCCCGGCGGGCACCCCGGTGGCGAACGGCAGGTCGGCCGTGACCTCCCAGAACGTGACGAACGGTATCCAGAACATGGTCTTGAGCACGTCCTTGCCGGGCGGCTCCCTGATCCAGTCCGGCTCGCTGAAGATCAGGTGCGGGCTCCACCAGACGATCGGATCGGACGGGTGCATCAGGTACAGGATCCGGCTGCCCGGCCACGGCTGGCCAGCCGGCGGGATCCCCGTCGCCGGGTCATTCGCGAACCGCACGATCCGCCCGTCCTGGTACACCGGCTGGACCTCCGGGCTGCCCGGGTCCCGGTGGTCGCTGAACTGACGGAACAGCGTGTTGAAATTCGGTGGCCCGGCGAACAGCGCGCCGGAGGTGCGATTAGCCAGATCGTTTTCGCCGGTGAAGGCGGCCTCGCCACCGAACGAGCCCAGGCTTTCCCCGGCCACATACAGCTTGGGGCGGTCGCCCGGCGGGCGCTTGACCCAGGCGCCATAGACCGCATCGAACAGCGCCCGGCCCGCGGCCAGCGCCTTCGATTGGTTGACCAGGTAGGAAATCCAGGACGGCAGGTAGGAGTACTGGATGCCCACCGTGGCGCAGTCGCCGTTGCTCAGGTACTCGAACGAGTCCACCAGCGCCGGGTTGACCCAGCCACTGCCGGTCGTGGTGACCACCACCAGGTTCTTGCGCTGGAAACCGCCCGCCCGCTGCAGGTCCCGGACGGCCAGCGCGGCTTGCGCGTCCGGGCCGTCGGCCGAGGCCAGCCCGGCGTAGATCCGGATCGGCGCCATGGCCGGGTGGCCGGTGAACTTCGCGATGTCGCTCACCGACGGGCCTTTGCCGATGAAGTTGCGGCCCTGCCAGCCCAGCGAATCCCACGGTATGTCCGACCCCGGCCCGCCGGAACGCAGGCTGGTGCTGGGCTGGTGTACCCCTTCCGCGGTCTTCGTGTCGCGCAGCCCATAAGCGTTGTTCATCACGCCCACGAAGCCCTGCAGCAGCAGGCCGCTGACCACCAGGTAGGTGAGGCCAGCCACGACGACCCAGCCAATTCCGCGGGCCGCGCGCGGCCCGATCCAGCGGGTGAGCAGCTTGGCCAGCCACCGGTACAGGCCACGCAGGCCGCGCCCGATCAGCAGGAACAGCCCGAAGGCCAGCGCCGCGACGAAGGGCTCGGCCACCACGAGCGGAATGCTGTAGTCCGTCACCCCCATCAGCTTGCGGATCTCGTACTGCCAGTACTGCCCGAGCCCGAACGAGGCGGCGAACAGGACCGGGCCGGCGATGAAGAAGGCGGTCCAGGCCCAGCGCCGCGGGTGGCGGGGTTCCCGGTCGGGGAAAGCACGCCAGATGAACGCGGCGAGTACCCCCAGCCCGTAACCGATGGCGGCGGTAATGCCACAGATGATGCCCTGAATCAGACCGCCACGTGGCAGCAACGACGGGGTGAACGACAGACACGCGAAAATTAGCCCGCCCCAGCAGCCCGGAAGCGCGACGTAAAGCAGCTTCCGGGACTTGCTGGGCGCTGGCGATGTCTGGGCGTCTTCCGCCGCTGCCGCCGGGATCCGTGTCATGGCCGCCCCCCAGGAGCCGTGCAGGCGGTAATTACTCGGCGGTCACGTTGGATCGGCTGCCGTACACGCACAGCGCGTACAGCGCGACCATGTCCACCGCGATGATGGTCAGCGACCAGAATGGGTAGGCCGGGATGAAGAAGAACTGCCCGAAACTGTTGAGCCCGACCACCGCCACGCCGAACCAGCGGGCGAACTGGTTACCGGTCAGCACCCCGATCCCGGCCAGCACCTGCAGCACGCCGGCGATGAGGGCGATCCAGCCCCAGGTGCGCAAGTCGCCCACCACGTAGTGCGCGTTGGCGATAAACACGTGCGACCTGGCCACCGCGGCGATGCCGTCGAGCAGGTTGAACAAGCCGAGCACCATGAGCAGGATCGAGGCGAAGATAAGCAGGCCGTGCCCTTCGATGCGGTGCTCGGTGCCGCTGGACGACCTGATAGTTGCGGATGTCATCGTGCCTCCTATTTACCAGGGCTTCTGCGAGGATCCTGGGCCAGCCGGCCTGGTGTGTCCTCACCCTTCGGAGGGTGATTTCAGCGGCGTGGCGGTTTCGGCCTGGAATGCGCGCACTGCGGCGCCAACGGTCGGGAAGAAGTGCCGCGGGTCAATGGCGCGGGTGAGCCCGTAACGCTCGATTTTCGCCCGGACCGGGTCCTTCAGCTCGGCGAATACCAGGCTGATGCCGCGTGCGTTCAGCGCCTCGTCCAGGCTGGTCAGCACGTCCGCGGCGGTGGTGTCCACGTCGGTCACTGGCTCGGCGGCGATCACGATCCACCGGGGCGGCGGTTCGGCGGCCGCCAGCCGCCGGATCTGGTCGCGGAAGGTCTTGATGTTGGCGAAGAACAGCGGCGCGTCGAACCGGTAGATGACCAGGCCCGGCACCTGCTGAGCGTCCGGATGGGTGTGCACGTCGTGGTAGCCGGCCAGGCCTTCGACCCGGCCGAGTTCGGTGTCGTAGGGCCACCAGGCCCGGCGGAAGACGTTGAGGATGGACAGCCCGACCGCGATCGCAATGCCGGGCAGCACGCCGAGCAGGGCGACGCCCAGGAACGCGGCCACCGATAGCAGGAACTCCGCTTTGCGCTGCCGCCACAGCCGGGCCGTGCCGGGGATGTCGGCCAGCGACAGCGACGCGGTGATCACCACGGCGGCCAGCGCGGGCTGCGGCAGGTTCCGGAACAGGCCGGGCACCAGCACGATCATGAGGATGATCAGGACTGCCCCGACCACGCCGGTGAGCTGCGTCTTGCCCCCGGACCGCTCAGCCACCGCGGTGCGCGACCCGCTGGTGCTGACCGGGAAACCCTGGAACAGCCCGGCCGCCAGGTTGGCCACGCCGATGCCGAGCATCTCCTGGTTGCCCCGGATCTCCTGCCCGGTGCGGGCCGCGAACGCCGAGGCGGTCGAGATGGTGTCGGCCAGCGAAACCAGCGCGATACCCAACGCCCCCGCGAACAAGGGTCCCAGGTCGGACACCCGGACATGCGGGATGGTCAACGGCGGGAATCCCTTCGGCAGCACGCCGACCAGATCGACGCCATGATCGGCCAGGTGGAACACTGACGTGGCGGCGATGGCCAGCAGCACCATGATCAGCACCGCCGGGACCTTGGGCAGCCAGCGCTGCAGCACCATGATCAGCACGATTCCGGCTATCCCGACCGCGGCCGCGGCGGCCACCGCCTTCCCGTCGGCCAGCCCGGAGACGAACGCGATCGTCTCGTGGATCAGGCCGTTGGCCTCGGTCTTGAACCCGAACAGCTTGGGCAACTGGCCGACCAGGATGGTCAGTGCCAGGCCGTTCATATAGCCGATCATCGTCGGCTTGGAGATCAGGTCGGCGATGAAACCCAGCTTGGCCACGGCGCCCAGGATCATGATCGCCGCGACCATGATGGCGAGCAGCGAGGCCAGCGCGACGGCCCGCTTGGCATCCCCGTTGGCCGCGACCAGCGGCAGGATGGTGGCGGCGATCATCGGGCCGAGCGAGGAATCCGGTCCCAGCACCAGGATCCGGGACGGGCCGAACACGGCATACCCGAGCAGGCACAAGATCGATGTGTACAGTCCAGTGATCGGCGGCAGCCCGGCCAGCTCGGCATAGGCCATGCCCTGCGGGACGAGCAGCGTGGTGAGCACGACGCCCGCGATCACGTCCCGGGCTAGCCACTCGCGCCGGTAGGAGGCGACTGCCTGCAACCCCGGCAGCACGCGGAACGCCGGCCGCCCGCCCCCGCTGTCGGACACCACGGCCGTAGCTTCCCGCCCGGGCGGCGGCGGCGCATCACCCGGGCAGGGGTGATTGCCGGGGGCCGGACCCGGCTGCTGCGGTTGAGATCCTACGGCGTGGGCCGCGGTGCCACCAGGTGCATGTCGATCACGTCGAGGCGGAGCCCGTTGATCCGTTCCACCAGGCCCCAGAGGGCGGCCTGGTCGGGTACCTCGGCCCGCAGGGTTGTCGTGCCGGACCCTACGGTGACCTCGCAATCGTCGAATTCCGCGCGCAGCGCGGCACCTGCCTGGCCCACGAAGGTGATCTCATAGGTTCGTGGTCGCATGTCTCCGCCATCGTGCCTGGTGACGGAGGCAGCGTCATCACCCACCTGAGGGTGACCAGGCACCCGCACCCTTTACCGATCCTTTACCGAATATTTCGTTCCGTATGGGTGATGTGGAATCGCGAGCTTTGCGGCACTCTGGCCGTAAGGCACCTACTGAACCCCTGCGGCAACCCGCCCGGACCCTGCGGAAAACCGCCCGGGAGGCGAGGAAGAGCACCGAACAAATGTCTCGGCATAGGGTCCCACCGGACAGCGCGGCACCTCACCGCGTGCATGGTTTCGCGCTAACCAAGTTCCGGCCAACAACGCTCCCCAGCACGCTGGTCAGCAGATCTGCGCTGCACGACCGGCTCAGCGCGGGGGCGGGCAAGCGCCTCACCGTGGTGGTGGGCTCGGCCGGGTCTGGCAAAAGCGTGCTGTTGTCCGACTGGGCCGCGACCAGGCCGCCCGGTGTGACCTCCTGGCTGTCGTGCGACAAGGCCGACGTGGACCCGGTCCGGTTCTGGTCCGGTTTCATCGAGGCGCCCCGGGCCGTGGCGCCAGACTTTGGCGCTGACGCCGCCGACCTGCTGGCCCTGGACAGCGCCATGTCGGCCGACGTGACCGCGCTGCTGGCCAACGACGCGATGAAGCTGCCCGCGGGCACGGCGATCATCGTGGACGACTTCCACGCCGCCGCCACCGGGGTGGCCGGCGACATGACCGACCTGGTCGAGCGGTGGCCGGCCGAGGCCGCCCAGCTGGTGCTGGCCAGCCGCAACGACCCGCCGGTCCGGCTGCACCGGCTGCGGCTGGGCGGCGAGCTGTGCGAGCTGCGCGATGACGACCTCTCGCTGTCGCTGGCCGAAACCGGTGACCTGCTGGCCAACTTCGGCGTCGAGATGGGTGCGGCTGAGCTGGCCCTGCTGCACCAGCGCAGCGAGGGCTGGGCGGCCGCGGTGCAGATGGCGGCGCTGTCCCTGCGGGCCGCCGATGACCCGGCCCGGGTGGCCCGGGCGCTGGATGTCCGCAGCCACCTGATCTCGGAGTACTTCATCGCCGAGGTGCTCAACCAGCAGCCGCCCGAACTGGCCCGGTTCCTGCTGGACACGTCCATCCTGGGCGAGCTGACCGCGGGCTCGTGCGCCGCGGTCAGCGGGCGGCCGGATGCGGCCCCGCTGCTGCGCGACATCGACACGGCCAACCTGTTCCTGGTGCCGCTCGATGACGAGCGGACGATCTTCCGGTACCACCATCTGGTGCGTCAGGTACTCCGGGCCGAGCTGCGGGCCCGGGGCCCGGCCCGGGAGCGGGCCATGCATCTGCGGGCCGGCGAATGGTTCGAAGCGACCGGTGACACTCGGCGGGCCACCCGGCATTTCCTGGCCGCCCGGCAGGCCGACCGGGCGCTGGCTTTGCTCCAGGACCGGGTGGTGCCCGACTTCCTGCGCGACCCCATCGCGCCGAGCCCGCTGGATATGAGCATGGTCAACCCGGGGCTGCTGGCCGACGCCCCGGAGCGGATGCTCGGGCTGGCCGCCGATCTGCTGATGTCCGGTGATCTGGCCCGCGGCGGCGGCTACCTGGACGCGATCGAGCGTGCTCAGCCACCGATCCCGCCCGGGTCGCGGCTGGCCGCCCGGGTCGCGATGATGCGGGCGTTCCAGTACGGGCAGGCGGCCGGCTGACCGAGGCGGTGACCGCGGCACAGAACGCCCGGGACATCCAGCAGCAGGCTCAGGTCAGCGACGAGTGGCACGTGGCGATTCCGCTGATCCTGCTGCGGGTCTACCCGTGCCTGGGCGATTTCGCCGCGGTGGAACGCGAGGCCGCCGCCGCGCTGGCCCTCCCCGGGCTGCCCGAGCCGGCCCGGCTGGTCCTGGTGCCGAGCGCCCGGGCGCTGGCCTGGTTCCTGGCCGGCCGGCTGACCGATGCCGCTGAGGCGGCCACGGCCGCGGAATGGGAAGCCCGGCGGCTGGGCTTCGACCGGCACTTCTTCGCCGTGGATTACCTGCGCGTGCTGGCCGGGCTGGCGCTGGAGCGGCGGGACCTGGGTGCCGCGGAGCGGCTGGCTGAGCGGGCGGTGGCGATAACTGAGGCCAGGCGGCCCCTCTTCGAGTTCCTCACGCTGCTCGACCGGGCCCGGATCTGGGCCGGCCGCGGGCAGATCCGGGAGGCACTGACCACGGTGGCCGCGGCGCGGCGGGCGCTGGCCGAGCCCAGCGCGGCGCTGCGGGCGCAGGCCGATGAGCTCGAGGCCCAGATACGGCTGGCGCTCGGTGATGCGCGGGCGGCCGCCGAACTGACGGCCGGGGTGCCCGCCGCCCGCCGCGACCTGCTGCTGGCCCAGATCGCGCTGGCCGCGGGCAACCACCAGGCCGCGCTGGAGCACCTCCGGTTGCCCGCCCTGGGCAGCCTGACGACCCGGGACCGGCTGGTCCGGCAGATCCTGCTGGCCGCGGCGGCCATCGAGCGCGGCGATCCCACCGCCGACGGCATCGTGGGCGGCGCGGTGCAGCGGGCCCGCCAGGAGGGCTTCGTCAACACGCTGGTCAGCACGGCCCCCCAGGTGACCGGATACCTGGTCGAGCACGCGGCCCGGATGCGGTCCGATCCGTACCTGGACAAGGTGATCACCGCGGCGCTCGACGTGCGGGCCGCCCAGCCGGACAGCACCGAGTACCGCCAGCTGTTTGCCGAGCCGCTGACCCCGGCCGAGCAGCGCATCCTGAAGCTGCTGCCGACCAGCACGTATTTGCAGATCGCAGCCACCCTGTACATATCACGCAACACGGTGAAGACACAGCTCCGGTCCATTTACCAGAAGCTCGGCGTGGCCTCGCGTTCGGAGGCCATTGAGCGGGCCGTCGACCTGCGCCTGCTCTGAGCCATTCCGGTGCATATCACCCCCGTAAGGGTGTTGACACCGAGATGGCGGCACAGGAGCCTTGCCTACATGACGGGTCAGGTTGACGTTCCCGGAACAACGTCGTCGCGCAGGAGCCTGGGGGCGTCATCGGCTACAAGCGCAACGTGGGGACGAACACCGCGTTGCGCAAGGCCGGCATCGAAGTGATCACCATCGAAGGCTTCGAGCTCGGCCGCGGCCGCGGCGGCTCGCACTGGACCTCCGGTCTGGAGGTCACCGACGAGATATCCCAGTCCGGCGCCCGCATCGTTCGACCAGGCCGAGAACCGGCTGCGCACCATCAAGGCCGTGGTTGTAGCCACCCTCGGCTAGGGAGATCAACACCAGGAGAAAGGACACGTCATGGCAACCCTGATCGCCATTGGTTACCCGGACGAGGCGACCGCGACGGCCGCCGCCGACGAGGCGCGCCGGCTGGCTCAGGATCTGATCATCCAGCCGGACGCGATCGCGGTCATCAACCGCGACAAGGACGGCAGTTATCACGTGCAGACCAACCATCACGCGGTCGGCGGGGGCGCCACCTGGGGCATGTTCTGGGGATTCCTGTTCGGGCTGCTGTTCTTCATCCCGGTCTTCGGCATGGCTATCGGGGCCGGGATGGGCGCGCTGATGGGCAAACTCGCCAAGACCAGCATCGACAAGCAGTTCCAGGAGCAGGTCCGTGGCATGCTCCAGCCGGGCACCTCGGCGCTGTTCCTGATGGTGGAGAAGGTCACCCCGGACAAGGCCGTCGAGGCGATGAGCAAGTACGGCGGCACCGTGCTGAAGACCTCGCTGTCCAAGCAGGACGAGCAAGGACCTCCAGGACGCCCTGCACGGGACCGGGGCCGCGCCGGAATCCACGTGAGCCGATGAAGAAAATGACGCAAGGAGTACGAGGAGATGCGGGTCCTGCATGGCGAACTGGTGGCCATGCAGGAGTGGGTCAAGGCGTCCGGGGCCAAGATCTGCGTCGTGTTCGAGGGCCGGGACAGCGCCGGGAAAGGCGGCACGATCAGGCGGATCACCGAACGCGTCAGCCCGCGGGTGTTCCGGGTGGTCGCGCTGCCCGCGCCGACCGAGCGCGAGAAGTCGGAGATGTACCTGCAGCGCTACGTCACGCACTTCCCGGCGGCTGGCGAGGTCGTGATCTTCGACCGCACCTGGTACAACCGGGCCGGCGTGGAACGGGTCATGGGCTTCTGCACGCCGGAGGAGGCCGAGCGGTTCCTCGGGCTGGTGCCAGGCGTCGAGAAGGCCATGACCGACTCAGGGATCGTGCTGCTGAAGTACTGGCTCGAGGTCAGCGCGGACCAGCAGACCCGGCGGCTGGAGAGCCGCATCCACGACCCGCGGAAGGTCTGGAAGCTGTCTAACCTGGACCTGACGTCCTACAGCCGGTGGTACGACTACTCCCGGGCCAGGGACGCGATGTTCGCCGCCACGGACACCGAATGGGCGCCCTGGTACGTCGCGCACAGTGACAGCAAGCGACGCGCCCGGCTCAACAACATCAGCCACCTGCTCAGCCAGGTCCCTCACAAGCCGCTCACGACACACGATGTCACACTGCCCAAGCGGCAGCGCCCCGGCGGCTACACCGAGGCGGACCTGGAGTTGCGGCACATCCCGGCACCGTTTTGAAGGAGGGGCAAATAGTGACGGCAGGCAGTAGCCCGGGGGCGCTCTGATGACGTTCAAGGCGCGGCGCTGGCTGGCTCGCGCCGCTTTCGGGTTGATGCTGGCCGCCGTGGTGCTGCTCCTGGCGGTGGCCGGGTGGCGGAGCCTGGCGCTGGTCGGGCTGGCCGCGATCGGCGTGTGCGCGGTGCTGGCCGGCGCGTACTGGTTTCTGGCCAACCGGGGCTTGGTCCGGTGGCTCTCGCTCATCCTGGTGATCGCCGCGCCGGTGCTGATCCTGGTGACGTTCGCTTTGCACAGCCTATTGTGGGTGGCCGTCCTGGCCGTGGTGCTGATGATGCTGGCCGCTGGGACCGGGCGGACCGCGCTGCGCGCGGGCGGTGCTGACACCGGAACG
The DNA here is from genome assembly GCA_963834705.1 of uncultured Actinomycetes bacterium. Taxonomy (GTDB): domain Bacteria; phylum Actinomycetota; class Actinomycetes; order Streptosporangiales; family Streptosporangiaceae; genus RYN-230. Next base: position 36,066 of record CAWICV010000002.1, on the reverse strand, counting down.
CCCGCGACACCCGCTGGCCGCCCGCAGCACCCGTTCCTGATCATGAACCCGCGCTCGGGCGGCGGGAAGGTGACCAAGTTCCGGCTCAAGGAAAAGGCGGAAGCACTGGGCGCCAAGGTGGCCCTGCTCGAAGGCCCAGGAGCGGTCGATGTGGCCGCCCTGGCCCGCCGTGCGGTAGCCGATGGCGCTGACCTGCTCGGCGTGGCCGGGGGCGACGGGACCCAGGCGCTGGTGGCCGACATCGCCGCCCAGCACGGCCTGCCGTTCCTGGTCATCACCGCGGGTACCCGCAACCACTTCGCCCTCGACCTGGGCCTGGACCGGGAGGATCCGGCAACCTGCCTGGACGCCCTGAGCGACGGGGAGGAACTAGAGGTGGACCTCGGCGTCATCGGCGACCGCACGTTCGTCAACAACGCGTCGTTCGGCGCCTACGCGGAAGTGGTACACAGTCCCGCCTACCGGGATGACAAACGCGGTACCACCCTGCAGATGCTGCCGGAGCTACTCAAGGGCCATCAGGGCGCCAGGTTGTTGGCCCAGGCCGGACCGACCACGATCGGCGCGCCGCAAGCCTTGTTGATCAGCAACAACCCGTATGGGATGGGCGACATCGCCGGCCTCGGCAGGCGCCCACGGGTGGACTCGGGCACGCTCGGCGTGGTCGCCGTTCTGGTAAGCAACGCCCGGGAAGCGGTGGAACTCGTCCGGCGCGGTCACGGCCAGGGCCTGACCGTTCTCGCCGCCGACGAGGTCGTCGTCGATGCCGATGCGCAGCAGATCCCGGTCGGTATCGACGGCGAGACGGTCATCATGCCGACCCCGGTCCGGTGCACTATCCGCCCCCGGGCGCTCCGCGTGATCGTGCCCAGGAAGCGGCCCGGAGTGCCCGCTGCCAAGCCACTCCTCGAATGGCCCATGTTGCGGCAACTCGCCTCATTCCACGCGCGCTCGGACGGAGATCTTGCCCAGTACGAGTCGCAATGACGGAGGATGCGATGAGCGGTAATGGACGGACTGGAGTCTCGGCTGAGACGCTGCGGTCGATCTCGGCGCCTGACCGGGTGGAGAGCCGTCTGGGGGCCCTGGAGTTCCGCGACGGGACGCCGACCAAGGTGACGGCGGAGCTGCTGTATGACCACCTCGACTTCGTGCACGGGATGGAGGCCTCAATCAACGCCTTCCCCGGTGCGTCGCTGGCGGCCAACCGGCAGGGGTTCCTGTCGATCGGGGTCGAGGACAACTTGGTTCTGCTGTTCCCCGAGCTGATGGACTCAGCGTCGCTGTTCCTGACCGCGAACTGCGACCCGGTCTACCTCCTCAGCTTCATTGACCCGTTCAGTGGGCCGATGGTGCTCGACATACCGCCGCTCGGTGCGCCCTCGGGGATCCTCGACACCATCGACGACACGAGGTTCCGCTGGATCAGCGACTTCGGCGGCCCGGGACCTGACCGGGCTCAGGGCGGCCGCTATCTGATTGCCGGGCCAAGCTACGACGGCCCTCTGCCCGACAGCGGCTTCCACGTCTCACATGCCCGGACCACCCGCGTCATCGTCCTGGGCCGGGCATTCATGATCGGCACGATCCCCGGCCCCGCGGTGGAGGCGATCCCCAGCGGATTCCGCAGCGTCCCGTACCAGCCAGGAGCCCAGGGCACGGCGATATTGACGTACCTCACGGGTGGGGCAGCCCATCTCACGCCGGTGCAGCCGGTGCCCGAGACCCGGATCATCGAGGGTTCCGGCACGTCGATCAACACGATCCCGCCGAAGGACTACACCTACTGGGACACGATCAACGGCCTGGTGCAGCAAGAACCACCCGAAGCCGGTGACCCCGAGACCTCCCGTCATTCTTCGACAAGACCTGGCGGCCCAGCGAAATCGAGCCCAGCTAGAACGTCACCCGTGGAACACGCGCAAGGTCAGCTGCGGACCAGGCAGCGGCCCACCAGCCCCGGTTCCGGCTCAGCGGAACCGGCCTTCGACGCACCTTAACCATATGGATGCGAGACATGACCGAGAAGGGCAGGTTGCCGTTATGGCCGAAGACCCCGCGGTGGCCAATCTCGACAAGGTTGACCGGATCGTTGTGCTGATGCTGGAAAACCGCTCGTTCGATCACATGCTCGGCTACCTGTCGCTGGAGGGTGAACGGCCTGACGTTGATGGCATTTGCGCGGGTTTCGCCAACGCGTACTCAGGCCGCAGTTGGCCGGTTCACCACCTTAAGGACACCGCGATCAGCGACGACCCGGACCACTCCGCATCTCAGGTGGATGTGCAAGTAGGTGGCGGCCGGATGGACGGGTTCGTGGCCAGCTTGGCCGAGACACTTCGCGATCGTGGGGTGGCAGACCATGATCCCAGTGCGGTGATGGGCTACTACGGCGCGGCCGAAGTACCGGTGTTCGACCACCTGGCCAAGCATTTCGTGGTGTGCGATCGATGGTTCAGCTCAGTCCCGGGGGCGACCTGGCCCAACCGCCTGTACGCCCTGTGCGGCCGCGCCGCAGGCAGTCGCGACGACCGCCCGCACAATGAGCCGCCGATGTACAACCAGCCTTCGTTCGTGCGCCACCTCGACGCCCATGACGTTTCGTGGCGGTGGTACTCCGTTAACGTCGGTTCCCTGCGCATGGCCGACGGGCACTACTGGCTGGGCCACCATGACCGCTTCGCCTACCTGACTAAGACCGGCCTAAACTGGAAAAGCGCGCTCAATGTGCGTGTCAACGAGAACGATCCGACGTTCTTCGAAGACGCCGCCGCCGGCCGGTTGCCGACCGTTACCTGGATCGACCCCAGCTTCAGCAACTTCAACCCGTTCGGGGTACCAGCCAACGATGACCACGTACCCGCGGATATCACCAACGGCCAGGACCTCGTCCTGGCCGTCTATCACGCGATCGCCACTGGCCCGCAATGGAACACAACGCTCCTGATCGTCTGCTACGACGAGCACGGTGGCTTCTTCGACCACGTGCCGCCCCCCGAAGCGCCCGACGACGACCCGGTTACCTTCGGCCGGTACGGCGTCCGGGTACCGGCCCTCGTGGTGACCCCGTGGGCGGAGCCCAGGACCGTATCCAGGACGCTCTTCGACCACACCTCCATCCTCAAGACGATCCTGCTGCGATTCTGCCCCGGCGACCTGGCCCGCCCGGATCGCCGTGACGGCTTCTGGGCCTGGCTGCCCGCCGGGCACCCCAATTACGTCGGCGCCCGGGTCGCCCACGCCAACCACCTCGGTGGGCTGCTCACCCGGTCCACACCGCTACCCGCCCCGCCCCACGAACAGTTGATCCAAGAGGCAGAAGCCCGCGCCTCTACTCGAGCCCAGCAAGCCAAAGTTCCCGACGACGCCCAGACCCACATACGCGCACCAACAGACATGCAGAAGCGCATCGCCGCCGCCACTCGGCAACTGCACCGGATGGGGCACCCCCGGCATCGCCCATAACATCCGGCTAAGAATCGCTGCACCATATGCATAGGCAGAGCGGTGATCTCATACTGAGCGGCCATGTTGGCACCCATGATCTTGATGGGCTTCCCCTCGTAACGTGGACACATCGCCTTAAGGGGGATGGCGATGGGTGAGACACGCAGGAAGTTCGATCATGATTTCCGGGAGGGCGCGGTCCGGCTGGTCCGCGAGACCGGGAAGCCGGTCGCGCAGGTGGCCCGGGATCTGGGGGTCAACGAGGGCACGCTCGGGAACTGGGTGAACGCTGACAAGCGGCGCCGCGGTGAGGGTAACGGTGCGCTGGATGAGGACGAGCGGGCGGAGCTGGGACGGCTGCGGCGGGAGAACGCCGAGCTGGCGATGGAGCGCGATGTCCTCAAACGCAGCGTGGCCCTCTGGGTGAAAGACGCGATGGGGCGGTAGCCGTGGCCGCGCTGATCGCCGCCCGGAGGGCGCAGGACGGCATCCCGCATGCGGTGGCCTGCCGGGCGCTGGGAGTATCCCGATCCTGGTTCTACAAGCACAGGGACGGTCAGCTGCCGCCGCGGTCGCAGCGGCGGGAACGTCTCAAAGCCGAGGTCGCGCGCCTGTTCGCGGCGCATGAGGGCAAGTACGGGTCGCCGCGGATCACCGCTGACCTGCGCGATGCTGGGTGGCGGGTAAGCGAGAATACCGTCGCTGCGCTCATGCGTGACCAGGGTCTGGCGGCGCGGCGCAAACGACGCCGGCGCAGCACGACCCGGCCTGGGAAAGGCCGCTGGCGGGCACCGGACCTGGTCAAGCGGGACTTCCCCGCCACCGGGATCAACCAGAAGTGGTACGGCGACGGCACCGAGGTCCCGACGGATGACCTGAGTTGGGTCACTTGGGCCAGTTCCGGAGAGGTGGAGCAGGCTGACCTGCGGTGATGTGCGGGCTTAGTGTGCTGTTAAGGCACTAATCTGGCTCATAGACTCGGGTGATGGCCTGGGTCCGGCGGGTTCGCACGGCATCGGGGTCGACGGCCGTGCAGATCGCGGAGTCGGTGGCGGGCCGGCGCAGGATCGTGCGGCATGTGGGCTCGGCCCGCGACGAGGCCGAGCTCGGGCTGCTGATGGAGGAAGCCCACCGCCTGCTGGAGGACGACCGGCAGGGCGTTCTCGACCTCGGCATCACCCCGCAGGCCAGGCAGGCCGCGATGATCCCGGGCCCCAGGCAGCCGGCACTGTTCGGCGGCGGGCCGGCGCCCGCTGCGCGGCGGGTGGTGCCGCGGGCGCGGACGCTGAAGACCGCCTCAAGGTTGCTGTATGACGTGGTGGCCGGGGTGTATGCCGACCTCGGGTTCGACGCGCTGGGTGATGAGGTGTTCCGGGACCTGGTGATCGCCAGGGTGGTGGAGCCGACCAGCTTGCTGGACGCCGACCGGGTGCTGGCAGAGATGGGCCGGGTGTCGGCGAGCCTGTCCACGCGCAAACGGACGCTGCGCCGCTGCTTCGACGGGAACTACCGGGGCCGTCTCGCCGAGCTGTGCTTCACCCGCGTGCTGGCCTGCGGCGACGTCTCGCTCGTGCTGTATGACGTGACGACGCTATATTTCGAGGCCGAGCACGAGGACGGGCTGCGCAAGGTCGGCTACTCCAAGGAACGCCGGGTCGACCCGCAGATCCTGGTCGGGCTGCTGGTTGACCGGCAGGGCTTCCCGCTGGAGATCGGCTGCTTCGAGGGAAACAAGGCCGAAAAGCACACCATCCTGCCGGTCATCAGCCAGTTCCGCGCCCGGCACGGCACCGGGAACTTCGCCGTCGTCGCCGACGCCGGGATGCTCTCGGCCGCGAACCTGGCCGCGCTGGATGCCGCGGGCTGCAGCTTCATCGTCGGGTCCCGGCTCACCAAGGCGCCGATCGACCTGGAGTCACACTTCCGCTGGCACGGCGACTACTTCACCGACGGGCAGGTCATCGACACCCTCACCCCCAAGACCGGGCCCAACCACGGCAACGACCCGGCCCTTCTCGCCGAGCCGGTGTGGGACCCCGGGGTGCACCCCACCTCGTGGCGGGCGGTGTGGGCATACTCGCGCAGCCGCGCCGTCCGCGACACCAAGACCCTCACCGCCCAGGCCAACCGGGCCCGCGAGGTCATCACCGGTGGCAAGCCCGCCCGCACGCCCCGGTTCGTCAAGACCGCCCGGGGCCGGTTCGTGCTCGATGAGGCCGCACTCGCCCGCGCCCAGCGGCTGGTGGGCCTGAAGGGCTACGTCACCAACATCCCGGCAACCGTGATGCCCGCCACCGAGGTGATCTCCAGCTACCACGACCTGTGGCACGTTGAGCAGTCGTTCCGGATGTCCAAAACAGACCTCGCCGCCAGGCCCATGTTCGCCCGCACCCGCGACGCGATCGAAGCCCACCTGACCATCGTGTTCACCGCCCTGGCGGTCTCCCGCACCGTGCAGAACCGCACCGGCCTATCCATCCGCCGCGTCCTGCGGACCCTGCGGCCGCTGCGCTCAGCAACCATCGAGATCAACGGCACCATCCACACATTCCCGCCCGCGCTCGGCCCCGCCGAGACCGCCATCATCAACGCCCTGAAAGACCCAAACCCAAGGCACTAAAGCAAATGACCTAACTCAGGACGCGATGGGGCGGTAGCCGTGGCCGCGCTGATCGCCGCCCGGAGGGCGCAGGACGGCATCCCGCATGCGGTGGCCTGCCGGCGCTGGGAGTATCCCGATCCTGGTTCTACAAGCACAGGGACGGTCAGCTGCCGCCGCGGTCGCAGCGGCGGGAACGTCTCAAAGCCGAGGTCGCGCGCCTGTTCGCGGCGCATGAGGGCAAGTACGGGTCGCCGCGGATCACCGCTGACCTGCGCGATGCTGGGTGGCGGGTAAGCGAGAATACCGTCGCTGCGCTCATGCGTGACCAGGGTCTGGCGGCGCGGCGCAAACGACGCCGGCGCAGCACGACCCGGCCTGGGAAAGGCCGCTGGCGGGCACCGGACCTGGTCAAGCGGGACTTCCCCGCCACCGGGATCAACCAGAAGTGGTACGGCGACGGCACCGAGGTCCCGACGGATGAGGGCAAGCTCTACCTGGCCTCGGTCCTGGACATGGCCTCACGCCGGGTGCTCGGGTTTGCCCTGGGCGAGCATCACGACGCGCAGCTGGCCTACGGCGCCCTGGCCATGGCCGTGACAGTGCGCGGCGGTCAGGTTCCCGGCGTCATCATGCACACCGATCAGGGCAGCGAATACACGGCCAGGACCATCCGGGCGGCCTGCGGGCGGCTGAGCATCCGCCAGTCGATGGGCCGGCCCGGATCCGCACTCGACAATGCGGTCATCGAGTCCTGGCACTCCACGCTGGAATTTGAGCTGCGCTCCATAGAGCACTTCGCCACCAAGGCCGCGGCGCGGGCCCGGATCCCGGCGTGGATCGACGATTACAACCATCACCGGCGGCATTCAGCGCTGCGGATGATGCCACCGGTGGAGTACGAGAAAACCCTCCAGGCCGGGAAGGCGGCCTGACATGACTCCCGCTTCCCCGCTCCCGAGTATCGGCCGGTGCTCGGCGGAGTCTAGGTCGTTCCTCCACAGCCGGCTGCCTGACGGCATCCCGCCTGCGGGGGCTCCACCTGGACACCCCCTGCGCTCCGGCGGTTACATGGCAGCTATCAGAAGCGGGACCAAAGGCAAGATCAGCCCACACGATGTGTCCACGCTTTCAGGGGAACCCCGTGAGGAAGCCGTGGCCCGTTATCCCGTTAAGGAACTTGTGCACGAGTGAGCCCCTCCCGTGTGGTGGACACCCGACCTGCCAGACTGTGCCTGGCGGAGGCAGTCCCGATGGGACAGCAACGCCGGCAGTTCTCGCCGGAATTCAAGGCTGATGCGGTCGCGCTGGTGCGGTCGTCGGGCAACGCGCCGAAGGCAAACGCCACAACGCCGCCCTCATCTGCCTGGGCCGCCGCCGCTGTGACCATCCGGACCGCGGTCCGGCGCGGTGGGCCAATCCCTGGCGCACCGGCCCGGCTGGCGGCGGCGCGGACATAAGCGACCGCCGCCCACAGGGCGTACTGCCAGAAGTCGTCGGTTTGCCACCAGGCGACCTCACCGAGCAGGTCAGGGTCTGTCCCGCCACGCAGCGCCGCCGCTGCCAGGACAGCGAACTGGACCTTCTTATTTTGCCGACCGCGGAAGGCGCACTCAGGCAGGAACCGCTCCGGCATCCCTTCCAGAGCCAGCGGGTCGGCGCGGTCGGCGGCGCACCACTCCAGCGCGTCGGCGGCGGCCTGGAGCAGGACCTCGCCAGGGAAGGTGATGGCGCGCGGATGCGACGGCGCTAGCTCGCCCGCCAACTCGAATACCCCGGTACCCCGGGCCATCCCGTCGAGCAGGATCCGGCGGGCGGTGGCCGCGTCCTGGGGCCGCGTCTGGCATACCCAGACGGTAGGGCAGAACCGGTCCGGCCGCTTCGCCCTGCCCGCTGACTGGGCGGGCAACATCGGTGGATGACTTGGCCGGGCCGTGGCGGCCTGGAATGTGTCCTCACTGGACGATCTGTCGTCTTCAGCACGTCTGAGCGTCCAAGATCTTGGGATGGCCGCCGCCACCAGGGCGATGACAAACACCACCCGCGGAGGGCAGGACCCGGCTGTTCAACAGGATCCTTCGCTGCGCCGGACCGGCGTGTCATCGAGAGTCAGTCCGTGCGGCTGAGTGCCAACTTTCTACGTCCAGAACGACGGGCAACTGACGGTCAGGTGATCTTGAAGACATCCCAAAGTGATCAGAAAACCGGCCTGACCTGCTATTTCATGGAGGGGTGTTCATATCTGGCGGTGACCTGCGCTGATGCGGGCTGAGCAGCAGCGTGTCCACGGGCTAAGCGAGCCGCGTCCACGCAGTTATGTGGTGCTTTGCCTGGTTCGGCGGGCAGGGCGCTGGCGGCTGGCGCGCTCGTCGGCGACGGTGAGGGTGCGGTCTTCCAGCTCGGCGACCAGTTCGCGCAGGCGGCGGTGGTTGTCCAGCCATTGCCGGTAGTCGGCGACCTGGTCGTCGGGGACCAGGCGGCTGACGGTCTTGCCGGCCCGTTTGCGGGTCCACTGCCAATAGGGGCCGTGCAGCTCAGGCGGGTCGGCGTGGCAGCGGCAGCTGGCCCAGCCGCAGCGCATGCGCCGCTGGATGAGGGTGCCGGGCAGCGCCAGGCCCAGGCCGGCCAGCTCGGCGGCGATGCCGGCGGCGCGATCTTGCGGGCTTGGCGACACGTTTCAATCGTCGCACGTGCAGTGCGTGACCTCCCGGGTCTCTTTCAGTAGAAATTACAGTATGGACGGCGATGTGGCCTCCTACCTCGCGCGGTGGAAACCGGCGCCCGGCGCCCCGGAAGCGGCCGCCGGGTTTGCCCGCGCCGTCGTCGCGGCGTCGGCGCCGGGCGGGCGGGAGCGGGCCAAGTGCCTGCTGTGGGCGGCCTCCAAGCTCGCAAGCTGGGCGATCGGGCTGGGCATGGACCCGGCGCCGGAGGTGCTGTTGCACCCGTCGGTGATCGAGCGGTTCACCACTCACACCCCGGGTGACCGGCGTCGCACGGCGGACGCTGCGCACCAACCTGCGGTTCCTGGCCCGCTGCGTGGTGCCGCACCTGGACCCGGCGGATGCGCCGCTGCCCCGTGAGCGGGCCAAGGCGCCCCTACAGCCCGGCGGAGATCGACGGCTACCTCGCGCTGGCCGGCGCCCAGCCCACCACGCCGCGGCGGATGCGCGCGGCCGCGCTGGTCTGCCTCGGCGCGGGCGCGGGGCTGATCCGCTCCGACCTGCGCCAGGCCCGTCCCGGACACCTGGGCCCTGCGGCTGCGCGGCCTCGGCGCCGGCCTGGTCCAGGACCTGCACCCCAGCGACCGCGGACCCCAGGGCACCCACCAGGGAGCTGTCGTCTGCAACGGGAATCTCTACTGCCCGGCCACGCCGAAACCGCTCCTGCAGCTGATCCCACTGCCGCCCAGTGCCGAAACCGCCCACGTCGCCGCCCACGACGCCCAGACCGCCGAGCTGGCACGCTACAAACTCGGACTGCATGCCGCCGATCACGCCGACGGCTACCGCCGCCTGGCCTGCCCCGCCGCCACCGGGAAAATCCGCTGCACCCAGCAGACCATCACCGCCAGCCCGGAAGCCGCCGCCAAGACCCGGCAGAAGCACGACTACCCCTCGCAGGCATGGCGGGTCTCCTGCCAGCGGCGCACCGCAGCCGAGCGGCTCAACTCCACCATCAAAGACACCGCCACCAGCTCGATCGACCGCGGCTGGATACGCCTCACCGGCATCACCCCGCTCATGCTCTGGCTCGCCTGCCTATTGGCCGTCCGCAACCAGCGCATCCTCACCGCCTGGGACAAGCGGCAACAAGACCACGCCCGCCGCGCCGCCGCCAGCCAGCAGCCCCGCATCCGCAAGCGCCGCCGCGTCCTCGCCGGCGCAGTGCCCGCACCGCCATAACCAGGCCCCAGAACCCAGCGCCACGGCAGCCCCCCGCACACCCCTGCACCGCCAGCGCAGCCTTACCCCGACACCGCCCACAGCGCCTACCACACACGCAGGCGACCCCCACCAGGCCGTCGCTGCACCCCAGCCAGGCCCGACAGCAGACCGTCAGACCCAGCGGGGTTCCCCTGAAAGCGTGGACACATCGTGTGGGCTGATCTTGCCTTTGGTCCCGCTTCTGATAGCTGCCATGTAACCGCCGGAGCGCAGGGGGTGTCCAGGTGGAGCCCCCGCAGGCGGGATGCCGTCAGGCAGCCGGCTGTGGAGGAACGACCTAGACTCCGCCGAGCACCGGCCGATACTCGGGAGCGGGGAAGCGGGAGTCATGTCAGGCCGCCTTCCCGGCCTGGAGGGTTTTCTCGTACTCCACCGGTGGCATCATCCGCAGCGCTGAATGCCGCCGGTGATGGTTGTAATCGTCGATCCACGCCGGGATCCGGGCCCGCGCCGCGGCCTTGGTGGCGAAGTGCTCTATGGAGCGCAGCTCAAATTCCAGCGTGGAGTGCCAGGACTCGATGACCGCATTGTCGAGTGCGGATCCGGGCCGGCCCATCGACTGGCGGATGCTCAGCCGCCCGCAGGCCGCCCGGATGGTCCTGGCCGTGTATTCGCTGCCCTGATCGGTGTGCATGATGACGCCGGGAACCTGACCGCCGCGCACTGTCACGGCCATGGCCAGGGCGCCGTAGGCCAGCTGCGCGTCGTGATGCTCGCCCAGGGCAAACCCGAGCACCCGGCGTGAGGCCATGTCCAGGACCGAGGCCAGGTAGAGCTTGCCCTCATCCGTCGGGACCTCGGTGCCGTCGCCGTACCACTTCTGGTTGATCCCGGTGGCGGGGAAGTCCCGCTTGACCAGGTCCGGTGCCCGCCAGCGGCCTTTCCCAGGCCGGGTCGTGCTGCGCCGGCGTCGTTTGCGCCGCGCCGCCAGACCCTGGTCACGCATGAGCGCAGCGACGGTATTCTCGCTTACCCGCCACCCAGCATCGCGCAGGTCAGCGGTGATCCGCGGCGACCCGTACTTGCCCTCATGCGCCGCGAACAGGCGCGCGACCTCGGCTTTGAGACGTTCCCGCCGCTGCGACCGCGGCGGCAGCTGACCGTCCCTGTGCTTGTAGAACCAGGATCGGGATACTCCCAGCGCCCGGCAGGCCACCGCATGCGGGATGCCGTCCTGCGCCCTCCGGGCGGCGATCAGCGCGGCCACGGCTACCGCCCCATCGCGTCTTTCACCCAGAGGGCCACGCTGCGTTTGAGGACATCGCGCTCCATCGCCAGCTCGGCGTTCTCCCGCCGCAGCCGTCCCAGCTCCGCCCGCTCGTCCTCATCCAGCGCACCGTTACCCTCACCGCGGCGCCGCTTGTCAGCGTTCACCCAGTTCCCGAGCGTGCCCTCGTTGACCCCCAGATCCCGGGCCACCTGCGCGACCGGCTTCCCGGTCTCGCGGACCAGCCGGACCGCGCCCTCCCGGAAATCATGATCGAACTTCCTGCGTGTCTCACCCATCGCCATCCCCCTTAAGGCGATGTGTCCACGTTACGAGGGGAAGCCCACAGATGTGAGCATTAACGCTGGTGGAGTGTGAATACCTCTGGGAGCCCCCTTACGGAATCGAACCGTAGACCTTCTCCTTACCATGGATCGCTGTGCGGTTCTGTCGTCCCAGGTAGATGGGCTGACCTGCGAAAACACGAGCACAGACCGGCACTCACAAGCGCCGGACCAGCCCATGTGAGCGTCATTTGCCACTCAATCTGCCACTCAGTTTGATCTTGTACGTGAACCGGCAGATGGGCGATCGATATTTCGTTCTATAGCTCACCGCGCCGTAGTTCATGATCTTAGCTCGCGGTTTACGGACCAAAGCGTTTACGGTAGGCGGGCGCCAGATCAGCGTCGATACCGCCCGGACGCGGCCTCGGGCATCAGGACGGACGGCCGGACCGTGGCGGCGGCCGCGCGGACTGCCGCCTGGGCCATCAGGGCCACAGTGACCCAGCGCAGCGCCAGCTGCAAGATCATCAGCAATCCCAGCGTGCGCTGCAGCCGGACCCGGTCGCCGGGCAGCGCCTCACGAAGCAGCGAGAACTGGTCGCCGGTGGAGTAAGCCACGAGGACGGCCGTCCCTTCACCTCAGCGGAGCTGGCGCTCTACCACTCGGCCTGAGTTGGGTCACTTGGGCCAGTTCCGGAGAGGTGGAGCAGGCTGACCTGCGGTGATGTGCGGGCTTAGTGTGCTGTTAAGGCACTAATCTGGCTCATAGACTCGGGTGATGGCCTGGGTCCGGCGGGTTCGCACGGCATCGGGGTTGACGGCCGTGCAGATCGCGGAGTCGGTGGCGGGCCGGCGCAGGATCGTGCGGCATGTGGGCTCGGCCCGCGACGAGGCCGAGCTCGGGCTGCTGATGGAGGAAGCCCACCGCCTGCTGGAGGACGACCGGCAGGGCGTTCTCGACCTCGGCATCACCCCGCAGGCCAGGCAGGCCGCGATGATCCCGGGCCCCAGGCAGCCGGCACTGTTCGGCGGCGGGCCGGCGCCCGCTGCGCGGCGGGTGGTGCCGCGGGCGCGGACGCTGAAGACCGCCTCAAGGTTGCTGTATGACGTGGTGGCCGGGGTGTATGCCGACCTCGGGTTCGACGCGCTGGGTGATGAGGTGTTCCGGGACCTGGTGATCGCCAGGGTGGTGGAGCCGACCAGCTTGCTGGACGCCGACCGGGTGCTGGCAGAGATGGGCCGGGTGTCGGCGAGCCTGTCCACGCGCAAACGGACGCTGCGCCGCTGCTTCGACGGGAACTACCGGGGCCGTCTCGCCGAGCTGTGCTTCACCCGCGTGCTGGCCTGCGGCGACGTCTCGCTCGTGCTGTATGACGTGACGACGCTATATTTCGAGGCCGAGCACGAGGACGGGCTGCGCAAGGTCGGCTACTCCAAGGAACGCCGGGTTGACCCGCAGATCCTGGTCGGGCTGCTGGTTGACCGGCAGGGCTTCCCGCTGGAGATCGGCTGCTTCGAGGGAAACAAGGCCGAAAAGCACACCATCCTGCCGGTCATCAGCCAGTTCCGCGCCCGGCACGGCACCGGGAACTTCGCCGTCGTCGCCGACGCCGGGATGCTCTCGGCCGCGAACCTGGCCGCGCTGGATGCCGCGGGCTGCAGCTTCATCGTCGGGTCCCGGCTCACCAAGGCGCCGATCGACCTGGAGTCACACTTCCGCTGGCACGGCGACTACTTCACCGACGGGCAGGTCATCGACACCCTCACCCCCAAGACCGGGCCCAACCACGGCAACGACCCGGCCCTTCTCGCCGAGCCGGTGTGGGACCCCGGGGTGCACCCCACCTCGTGGCGGGCGGTGTGGGCATACTCGCGCAGCCGCGCCGTCCGCGACACCAAGACCCTCACCGCCCAGGCCAACCGGGCCCGCGAGGTCATCACCGGTGGCAAGCCCGCCCGCACGCCCCGGTTCGTCAAGACCGCCCGGGGCCGGTTCGTGCTCGATGAGGCCGCACTCGCCCGCGCCCAGCGGCTGGTGGGCCTGAAGGGCTACGTCACCAACATCCCGGCAACCGTGATGCCCGCCACCGAGGTGATCTCCAGCTACCACGACCTGTGGCACGTTGAGCAGTCGTTCCGGATGTCCAAAACAGACCTCGCCGCCAGGCCCATGTTCGCCCGCACCCGCGACGCGATCGAAGCCCACCTGACCATCGTGTTCACCGCCCTGGCGGTCTCCCGCACCGTGCAGAACCGCACCGGCCTATCCATCCGCCGCGTCCTGCGGACCCTGCGGCCGCTGCGCTCAGCAACCATCGAGATCAACGGCACCATCCACACATTCCCGCCCGCGCTCGGCCCCGCCGAGACCGCCATCATCAACGCCCTGAAAGACCCAAACCCAAGGCACTAAAGCAAATGACCTAACTCAGGCTCGGCGACCATGGATGAGCGCGGCGCGGACATCGAGCGCGTGGAACTCGACGTCGCCGCCGCATGGCCAGACGCGGCCGAGACAGAAGCGTGGCGGCAAGCTGCGAAGGAGGCTGCCCCCCGCAGCTACCGTCGCTGGCGCGCCACGCACCGTCCATGGATAGCGGTCTACGGGATCCGACTGGTCACGCCGACCGGGCCGACAGGGCCAACCGGGGAGATGTGCATGATCCGAAGCTTTCAGTATCGCTGAGTTGCATAGAGGCAACATTGTTGTAAAGTGGCAACGTGTCTAGGTGGACGCATCGGCAGGCAGCGGTTCGCAGCGCCCTCGACGAGGCCGCGGCGGCTGGCCTGCGGGTCCAGGACACCCCAGGGCGGCATGGCCATAGCTGGGGCTACATCGACTGCACGGACCGTGACTGCGCTCAGCCGAGAAACCGGTACTACGTGAATTCCACGCCGGAGAGCCCGACGAACGAGGCAAACAAGATCCGCCGATTCATCAGACAGCACGAGCACAAGGAGGATCCACGCGGGGGTTTGGCCTGACCACGCGAACCGGGGGCAAGGAGCGAGACAATGACAATGACAATGTATGAATTCACGCTGCGGCTAGACCAGCAAATCACTGACGACCAGGCGGATGCTCTGTATGGCGTGTGCCACGACGTCGGCGTCGAAACCGGTCCGCATGAGTCACTGATTAGTTTCAGCCGCAAGGCATCCAATTGGGCAGACGCGATCGTTTCCGCCATCCAGGATGTGGAGAGCATCTCCGGTCTCCGGGTGACAGGTGCTGGGCAGGAGGATCTGGTATCCCTGCTCGAGATCGCCAACAGGACGCACCGGTCCCGTGAGGCTGTACGACTCTGGGCGGCAGGAAAGCGAGGCCCCGGGGGCTTCCCCTCCCCTTCCTGGCAGAGCCCCGGCGGGGAGCGATTCTGGTCCTGGCCCGACGTCGCACGCTGGGTCAAGGACAACCTGAATCTGTCTGTGGATGTGACGCCAGAAGAGATTAGGTGGGCGGATGAGATCCTCAAGGCGCGGCAAGCGGTGGCGGAGGCTCACCGCATCCTGAACCAGGCTGACGACGCTACCCGCCGCCAGCTGGGCCCCCTGATCGGGGCTGACTGTAGCTAACCGATCCAGAACGGAGATGAACTAAAAGATCTTCAATGGTGGGGGTTACTGAAGGGCGCGAGGTCCAGGCGGGTGCTGGCGAGGAAGCCGCCGAGGAGGCCGAGCCGGTACTGCAGCCGCTTGAGCCGGGTCTGCCGGAGACCGCCCAGGCGGGCTCAAGATCGTTTGACCGCCATCTGACCGTCGCCTTGAACGTGGAAAAGACAATTCGGGGCAAACGTGGACAAGATTTTAAGAATCGTGAAGTCCCAATCACCGCGAGGCGCGTTGCCTATGTGGCTGTGGCCAGCCTGTCACAGGCCGCCGTCAGTACGTAAAACCAAAGATCATTATACGGTCTGGCTAACCCACGTGCGGTACCCACAGTGGCGAGAGAGGCAAAGCTACGCTTCCGCAATGAGCTGCCGCGCGCCGACTAGGAGTTGGTCGTAGTTTCTCTGACAACCGTCTCAGTGATTCGCTCTGCCAAGTCAGGCGACGCTATGGCCTCCAACACCTCAGCATCACCCGAGCCTGCCCTGCTCCTATCGGGGCGACTTGCAAGATACATCCCAAGCAGGGCGCAAGCTTCAGTGGCGATGACCGTTATTGCCGACACCACCAGCTCAAAATTACTCATGGCGTGGAAGTCCCCCCTGACCCACCCATCGATCACGTGGGCTGGCGCGGACACACCGATGACCGCGCTCATACAGAACAGGACCCTCCGGACTCGGCTCCTCGTCCTGCGTTCGGCGCCTTCCAGCTCGAGCCACTCCCGCTCATTCCTGAGCCTGGCAAGGTTTAGGCGATGCTCTTCCTCAGCGATCTCTGCCTCGCGCTTGCGAGCCAGAGACTCGTCGTCGCGGGAACCATCGGCTGTGGGAGCTGAGGAAGCCTGTTGTACAGGCGAGTACGCCCAACGGCGAAGGGTCCAGAGGCCCATAGACTCCCGGCCCCTTAAGGATCTACCGATGGCGTAGTGCCAGGTGACGGGCGCCTCTCAGGGTCAGACATGACATCACCCTTCGCCGAGCCGTCGGTTAATGACACGCATGTAATTTGGGTCGTTGACCGGCGCAGGCAGCCCTGATAGCCTCGTACCGGACTGTACATCCAAATACTTTCTGTATCTTACCTACGCCGTCGAGACGTGTACAGTTGTCGCTCGGCAGCGGAAGGTGACGTACCGTTGACCCGTGGAGGCGGAGTTGGCCGAGCAGGCCCTGCGGCTGGTTCCTGAATCATTCGGCTCTAAACTACGAACTCAGCGACGTGCCGAAGGTCTCACCCAGGCGCAACTTGCGGATAAGTTTGGGGTTCGGCAACAGACAATCGCCGCCTGGGAACAGGATCAGCGACCGCTTAGCAGCCACTTCGGTCAACTGGCGCAATACCTCGGCATGGACGAAAAGAGCCTCGTGTCTCTGATCGATAGCCAGCCGACTCTGCCGCACGGTCAGGCGGGGGTCACGGGTGACACGAAGGAGTCGGCCGACTTTATGATGCGCCAGCTTGCCACAAGCTTTAACGAAGCGCAGAAGAAGGGCCGACTGTCGCCTGAAGCAGCCAAAGCCTATGGCAAGCTTTTTGATTATTTCGGCGACCTGGCTAGGCAAGGCGATCCGCAGTAGACCCTCCACACAGGCGGTTGGCGCTAAAGCTAAGTCTGCGTCACCTTAGGGTTGCCCTAAAGAGAAACCATTCAAACAAAGAGGTCGAAAAATTGCTTCGGCAATCCAGCCGGTAAACCATCACGCACATTCACGCGGTGGATCGAGGCTAAGCGAGCGGTCGAAGGTCGGGTCAAGATTGAGAACCGATCGAACGCCTTCGTTGCGGGCCAGGATGATAGCCGCCCTCTCGACAAGAACTCTGGCCGCTTTCAGCCGAAGGTCAAGGGACGCTCCGCTCTGGCCTGCCTGGAACGTGAGAATCTCCGCCACAGACACTCGGCACCGGCCTCCGCTGGGCAACACGCGACAGAGAAGCTCCTGGATCCGGATGTTCGTCGGCTGGCGTCGGCCTGCATTGCGGTAGCGGCCGAAGCGCTGATGCAGGTCGGTCGCTTCGCCGAAGTAGACCGACGCCTGGTAGTCGTCAACTTCAAGGCGGTACACGCCGGGGACCGCCGAAGCCTGCGGGAAGAGGAGCTTTCCCAGTCCATCGAAGGTGACTTCGCCGAGGAGCCGCCACTGAAAGGCAACGTCTACGGTCTCGCTCACCTCGTCCTCCATTTTGTCGTGATGTCTCCGATTGCGCCGTACGGCGTTCGTCATATGAGATTGAGCAGACCGCCTGTGACTTCCTGTCTGACCAGCGCGTCTCGCTCGTCTGCTGTCAGCCAGCGGACGCTGGATCCCTCGGGCCGACGTTCGGCCCATAGCACGTCTTCGACCGCCTCGGCGACTGCATGCAGGTGGCTGATGACTGCGACGAGCTTGTCCTCGCCTGTTTCAGACTGCAAGACGGTGAGGGAGCTGGCGAGCGCGTCGACATCTAGTGACCCGAACCCTTCGTCCAGGAAAAGCGCGCCCAGCCGGGCGCCGGAGCGGCTGTGGAGTTCAACCAGTGCCAAGGCTAGCGCGAGCGAGGCCAGGAAGGTTTCCCCTCCGGACAGGGTCTTGGGGCTGCGGGCCGCTCCGCTGCGAAGGCTGATGATCCGGAAATCCGCGGCGAACCCGAACTCGCCGCCCGATAGCTGGCCGAAGATTTGGGTGGCGACGCCCAGGAGTGCGCGCGTGCGTCGGTCGGTCAGGTATTGGAGGAACTTGGCGTCGGCGAGGAGTCCGCGCAGAGCGTCTACAGCGCTGAGCCTGGCGTGGCCTGCCTTGGTCGCGGCGTCGAGGCCGACTGCCGACTCTATCTGGCTCTGCGCCGCTTCCTGGTCTGCCCGGTGCCGTTCGGCGGCGTCACGGGCGCTTGTCTCCGCTGCAATGACCGAGTCAAGGGCGGTAGGGGCAAGCAACTGTTCTCCCCCAGCGAGGGTAATGACGGGTATTCCCAGCTGGCCGGATCGCAGTCGGGCGGCTGCGGTCTCGAGCTTCGTTAGCCGGGTCGTGGCGTTCGTGCCGGCGGCGGCGACTGCCTGCGACATGCCGTTACGTGCCGCGCGTTCTGCTTCAGCGAGTGCTGCCGCGTAGGCAGTGACATCTGCCGCAGTGATGGCCGCAGGCCTGGGCGGCATGTGGTCACGCAGCTGACCATGATCCAGTACGGTGACCGCCTGCTCCATGACGTCCTGCCATCGTTCCAGGTAGGTCGCCAGGGTCTGGAGCGGGCGGGTCACTTCGCGGCTGCGCCGCTGATCAAGCTGCCGTTGGGTCGCGGCGAGCTTCTCAAGTTCGCGGGTTGCCCTGTCATGGTCCTGCCTGAGGGCATCGGTCTGCTCCCGCCGTTCAGCGACGATTCGTTTCGCTGCGTCGATGTGGCCGGGAGTTATAGCCAGCGTTTCGGCGGGAATCAGTTCGCTCGCTAGAGCCGGGAGTGTCATCAGGTCGTGGCCGAATGTGGCCTGGGCGTCAGCGTGTCGTTTCCGGGCTGCATTGAGCTTGGTCGCCGCATTGTCGTGTGCTTTCTGCTGGAGGGAAATCTTGTCGGCTGCCCGGGTGATATCGGTCTCACCTTTCCGGGCGGCTTCGTCTGCCTTTGTGGCGGCGCCTGACAGTGCCTGCTCCAGCGTTCGAGCCGGTCCGAGCAACTGATGGACTGACGTGCTGAGCAGCTTGTCCTGGTCATTATCGTCGGCTTCGGACAGGTATGAGCACGCAGCTCGCAGCCTGGCTGCGAATTCCCCGTCTCCGGGAGATATGTTGCCGTCGCCCCATTGCCGCTGGGTCAGGTCCGCCATTGCCTCGGCCGCGTCCTGGCAGGCCTGCTCAAGCCGAACCTGGGCTTGCTGGGTCGCTGACTGGCGCTTCTGGTGATCCTCTTGCGCACTTGCGGCGCCGGCCTGCGCCCTAGCGAGCTCTGCCGAGGCGTCTTGCTCTGCCTTCTTCGCTTTCTTAACGGCTCGCTCAGCGACACGCATGGCGTCCGGATCTGCTGGTGCCGGCGGCAGATAATCATCCGGCAGGGACCGGCGGCAGATCAGGCATGGCTCGCCTGCTGATAGTCCTGCCCCGGCCGCGTGGGCAGCGTCATGGCTGCGGATCTCAGCGAGCCGCTCGTCAGCTGATTGCAGCTCGGTAGCCGCCCTGACCGCAGCTGCTTCGAGGGGGGCGACAGCTTCTTGGAGGTCACTCATCCGCCGACGGGCCTGGTCCTCCTCGCGAAGGATCTGCCCGGCGTGCGTGGCGTCGCGCATGGCAGTGGTCGTCCTGTCTTGCAACCGTCCGAAGACCTGGCGATACTCCTCGAGTTCCGAGTTCACCGTGGCGCGCGCGCCGACTAGCTCACCGGCTAGAGCCTGCAGGTGGCTGAGCCGCACCCTTGCTGCTTCCAGCTCTCGGGCCTGTTCGGCAACATCGTCGGCGTCCTTGTCTAGCTGTGCCTGGCCTGCGGCCAGCTCAGCGAGCCGAGCAGGCATCCTGTCCAGCAAACTGGCAGCTGAAGCGAGCGACTCGGGGGTCAAGCCTTCCTGCGCAGCCACGGCCAGCTGGGTGTTCGCGTCATCTCGCAGGTTTTCATAATCTTGCTTCGCCCGGGCAGCCTGAGCATCGGAGGCGGTCAGTTCATCGGCAGTCTCGGTGATGCGGGTGAGTTCCCTGTTGACGTCCTTTTTCTCATGCTGATCGAGGATGGTGCTCGCAGCGGCGAGTTTCGCATGCTGGTCGCGCGCGGCCGATGCTTGCTCGCGGCAAGAGCGGAGGTCGTCCAGCGCCAGGTGGAGGTACTCGGCCCGCTGCTCGGCCCGCTCGGCATCTTGAGCTGCTGCCGCAGCAGTCCCGACAGGGTCCTTCAGCAGGCTGCGGCGGGCCAGCTCAGCCTGGTGAATCAGTTCGTTCAGCTGATCGCGGTGACGGCTGGCCCGGTCGCGCACGGTTTCGATCGCCTGGACTCCGAAGATGCTCTTGAGCAAGCCGGTGCGCTCAGCTCCGGTTGCGGTCAGCAGCCGATCAAACTTCCCTTGCGGCAGCAGGACGGCGGTGATGAAGCTGTCGAAGCGCAGTTGTAGCAGCGCCTCGATCCTGCGGTTGACCGCTCTCTTGTTGTCGATCTGCTCGCCGGTGTCGAGGTTCTGGAGCAGGTGGCTGGAGGGGGTTGTGTTGGCGTGGAACACGCGGCGGACCCGCCAGCGCTGGCCGTCGTGTGCGAAGGTGAAGTCCACCGTCATCTGGGCGGCGCCTTCTGCCATCAGCGCCTTGTGCTCCCGGTCGGTCCAGGTGCAGTTGCCGTATAGGCCGAGGGTGATCGCCTCCAGGATGGTGGACTTGCCCGCGCCGGTGTCACCGAGGATGGCGATGAGCGTCTTGCCGGTGAAATCCAGCGGGCCGACGGCACCGGGATAGCTGCGGATGCCGGAGAACGATAGCTGCAGCGGCCTCATGACTGCCTCCTCGCATCCTGGCCGACGTCTTGCCAGGATGCCTGGGCCGGGATAAGCGGCCCGCCCCCTGGTGGCTGGTGTCCGGGCTCCTCGCCTAGCGCAGATCGCAGCAGGGCTTCCTCGCGGAAGATCCCGGGGTCTTCGCGGCCGGTGTCAGCCAGGAGGGCGCTGAAGGTGGTCAGGATGTCGTCAACGATCGCGCCTGCGGGCACCCGGCCTGTCAGGTAGTCAGCGAACAGGTCAGGCAGGCACGGTTCCTCTTCCTCGGCCTCCGTCCGGCCCAAGACGGCCACCTGGGAGGCTGCGCATCGCGGATCAATGGCCACGAACGTCGCCTGCGGCGCGGCGTCCGTCGCGGCTGCAGCAAGATGGGGGATCGGTTCGTCGCTGACGATCACGGCCCTGACGAACGCGTCGCCGATCTGGCCGGCTTGAGCCCGCAGTTCCTCCAACGTGCCGGTAAAGTCAGCAAGCCGCCGGCCCGTGTGTAGTGGCACCAACTCGACCCTGACCGGCCGGCCGGGGTCGGCGTCGACTACGACGACGCTCTTGTCCTCGCCGGCTTCCCCGAAGTCGAGCTGGAGTGGGCTGCCGGCGTAGCGTGCCGTGATGCCGCCGCGGGTGATCGCCTGCGGCCGGTGAATATGGCCGAGCGCGGCGTAGCTGACCGTCGGCAGCGCGTCGGCCTCGGTGAGGTAGGTGTCTTTTATCTCCAGAGGCCGCTCGGTCCAGGAGGGGATGGCTCCCTGCACGTACAGGTGCGCGACGAGCACGAGAACATCCCTGCTGGGCTCGCAGTCGTCGAGCAGCCCGCGTTGCAGCACAGCCTCGACGTCGCGCAGATAGCGGGCGTAGTCGCGGGTAGCGGTCGCCGGGCTGGCGAACTCATCGAGATACCTGTTCTGGTGGATGAACGGCAACGCCGCCACCCGGATCCGCTGCTCCCCGTCACGGGACGGGTAATCAAGGATCCCGCCATCGCGAGGATGCCGGACCCGCGCGACGAGCTTCAGCCGGGGGACGCCGCCCGGCCCCTCTTCGGCCCCGAATGCTGACACGGCAAAATCCAGGGCCTCGATGAGGGCGGGCGAGTCATGATTGCCCGCCACCACGACGACCGGCGCCACGGCCGACAGGTCCCGCAGCGCGTGCAGGCACCGGGCAAGGTCAGGAGCTCCCGGCCGGTAGCCATCAAACAGGTCACCGGAATGCACGATGAGGTCCGGGCGGGTATCGCGGGCGATCCCGGTGATCTCGCCGAGCACCGCGTCGAAGTCGCCATCTCGCGGTCGCTGCCCGACAGTCCGCCCGAGATGCCAGTCGGAGGTATGCAACAAGCGCATCAGCAGGTCTCCCCCGCTAAGAAACGGAACCCGCCGCTTCAGCGGGCTTGCCGGAACTCTACACCCAAAAACTCTGGTGTTATCTGGAAAACTCTGGAAGCTCTGGTAGGGTCGGCGTCATGCAGGAAGCACTCGACGCCCTGGAGAACCGGATCGCAGAGCTACGCCACGCCATCCGCGGTGCCCTAGCAGCAGGAGAAGACGAACGCCTTCGTGAGCTTCGGGCAGAACTCCGCCGGGCCGAGCGCTCCTGGGAGGCGCTCGTCACCCCGCCCGACCGGCCCGAGGAAGACCGCCAAGGGCTCGCGTCGCTGCTTCCCGCCCGCGAGCAGGTGCACCAGGCCCTGACGCTGCTCGGCACGCCGGCCGCACCTAAGCTGATCTCCGCAGTTCACGAGGCATTCTTCGCGGGGCGCCTGGCCCCGTCACGGCTGGCCAGCCTACGCCGGGATGAGGAGAGGTCCTACCGGGCGGCACCGGGTGCCAGGCCCTACTACCTGTGTCCGGCGCTGATGTCGGACTTGCTCTCCCCCGCGCGGGCGCTCCTGTGCGTGAGCACCTGGCCGCTCGAAACCAGAATCACCGGACCGCTCAGCCCGCGCGTGGACTTCCTGACCTCAGCTATCCGCATCGCGGACGCCGCTACGAATCTGAGCGGCCACGCGGGCGGGCCGCCTAGCCAATCGGTGCAGCGGCTGCTACTCCGCTTCGCGGTGAACATCCCCGGCGCGCGCCCAGCCGACCTGAGCGGTGATCTCTTCCCCGAGGCGATCGCGGGGGCCGCGAAGGCGGAGCTGGACATCCACCTGGCACGGGATCAGGACGACCGGGCGCAAGCCGCCAGGCGCGCCCGCAAGCAACTCAGCGATACCGAACAGCTATTTGGAACCCGGCTAACCGCCATCCCCGGCACCGGCACATCTCGCCAGTAACCGGCTCACTCCGCAGCGAGGATGAAGGACGTGACCTCTACAGACGCCAGGCTGGACAGGCTTCGCGGCATCATGCAGCCGGTCAGCCACACCGCCCGGACGCTGGCCGCATTGACCGCGAATCCCGGGTGTGCCCGGCGGTCGGTGATAGATGCCGCAGGCGTAGATAAGGGCGACGTCGCGACCCACGTGGGGTTCCCGCAGCGCTCAGGCGCTTCGCAGTCCCCGTTCGCGCTCGCCCGAGGGGCGATCTTCGAGGCTCAGGTGAAAGCCAATGGTGCCGCGGATCTGGTCCGGCTGCTGCGGGACCGGCTCGGCCTGGATCTGCCGGAGGTTTCCTACAGCGATCTGGAGTCCGTGGGCGGCAACATCGAGCGGGAGGTCCGTTACCAGCGGACACGCGCGTTGCTGCTGCGCGCGGTCCGTCGCCCGGACGAGGCGGGCACACTGTATGACCACCCGCTGCTGAAAGTACAGGTGGGGGGCCGTCTGGCGTACCTGGAACCAGACGTCGTCGCATTCCAGGTACGCGGCAAGTTCCACGTGATCGAGATCAAGTCATTCGCGGTCATCGACGGCCAGGCCGACGCGGAGAGCGTGGCCGCCGCTGCCATGCAGTCAGCGGCCTACATCCTGGCACTGCAGGATCTGCTCACCGCGGAGTCGCTTCCCGCCGCCACCGTGTCCACCGACGCCATCCTGGTCACACCCAAGGATTTCTCCCGCCAGGCCACGGCCACGTTCATTGACGTGCGCAAGCAGGTCAGTATCTTGCGCCGTCAGCTGGCTCGCATGACACGCATTGACGTGCTGGTCGGTGAGCTGCCCGAGGGACTCACCTTCGACCTGGTCCCCGAGCCGGATGGGAGCTTCAGCCGCCCGCGTGATGAACTCGCCGCCGCCCTGGAATCGGTCCCCGCCCGCTACCAGCCACGCTGCCTGCGGACATGCGAACTGGCTGGGTTCTGCCGCGACGAAGCTCGCATGGCCGACACGCTGACGGTGCTCGGATCCGTCGTCCGGGACGATCTCGGCGGCCTGGATACGGTTAGCACCGCCCTCGCGCTTGCCCGCGGTGAGCGCGCCCCATCTGATGATCAGGCAGACATCGCGCGTGCGCTGCGCCATGCCAAACGACTGAGTGACAGCCTGGCGGGCGGCGCGGCATGACCCTGTTGACCACCCTCGCCCGGCTGGAGGCGGCCACGTCTGGCCGCGCCCGCCCTTTGAGCCGGGTCCGGCACCGCCGGCTGGCCGCGGAGCCTCTGGTTATGATCCCGCTGACTTTGGCGGGGGATCCGGCCACGCCGGTCGCCGCGATGACCGGCACCAGCCGCGCCGCTCAGCACCTGCTGGTGGTCCCTGAACCGCGTGACCGCGTGCTGCGGCTGCGCTTTCTCACGTCCCTGGCCACTATCGCGCTGACCTACATCACAAGCCGACAGCGAACGACGGAAGTGATCCCGGCATCGAGTAACAGGGAGGAACGCCGCCGGTATGCGGATGCTCCGCAAGTAATCGTGCCCAACCGGGCGGCACGCGACTACCTCGGCCTGCTGGGACGCTCGACGCGGTTCCAGTCCACGCAAGGCCCGTTCGCGGTCGACCCGGCCGTGCCCACCCTCGGGAAGTGGCTGACGTTCCTCGCCGACAGCGCCGACCAGCCCGGCAGCGCCATGCTCCCGGACCTCACCACCTTCCTGGCGGAACACTGGGCCACCGGTCAAAGCCCCCTGGAGGATGCCAGCCTCGCGGCACAGCTCGCCTGGATCGACCCACCGCGGGGCATGTCCGGGCTGGAGGCCGCGCTCGCCACCGAAGATCCTCTGTTGTGCCCGCCTGCCGGACCCGCTACCGACCCCGGGTTCGACCAGGTGATCCTGGAGCCGCTGTTCCGTAACTACGAACAAGCGGCACGGTCTCGCAGCCAGCCTGCGACCGACCGCGCCGTCGCTGAGATCACCAGCGCGCTCAGCGGCCAGCTGGAATCAACGTGGAACGCGGCCTGGGACGCGATCTCGCTGCTGCGCGCACTCCCCGAGACCAGCGGGGCCGGTCGGCGGTGGGCCACTGACCGCGACGCCTTCACCAGGTTCAGCGCCTACCTCGCCGACGGCGGTCTTCCTCAGCCACGCCGCGACCACGCGGCCATGGCAGCGGCTCGGCTCGACCGACTCGAGCGGGCACAAGCCGCCTTTGAGGCGGAACGCGCCCTCGAAGACGAGTTCGCGCTGGCGGAACTTCGGACAACCGGTGAAGCGTTCACCGGAGACGTCGTATCCGCCGAGCCCACCCGGACCGATATCAGCGCCGCGGGCCGGACCCTTCTCAGGCCCCGCTTCACCGTCCGCACCAGCGATCCTCTGCGGATCGATCCTGGCCGGATCCTGATCTGCCCAGCGCGCCCCAGCCAGCGTGTTCAGATTGCGGGCCTGACCCATGCCGACCCGCACACAGACGTTGTTCTTGAGGTCACGCAGGGGATGGGCACCCCCGGCAGGCCGAGAGCCGGCGCGGTACCGCCAATCGGAGAGTCTGTCAGCTACACCCTTGACCCTGGCTACTGGGCACAACGTGAGTTCCCGCCCGCCGAGCAGACCCCCTGGACTCATGGCGGCCCTCCCGAGCGCCCGCCTGCTGATCAGCCCTCAGAGCCACAGTCATGAGCGAGGACCGCGGATACGACCCGGCCGCCGCGACAGACACAGTAATCGCGGCCGTCCTGACCGACATGCGAACGCCAGATCACCGCGCCATCATCGTCGACTCACCACCCGGCGCCGGAAAGACCACGCTAGTGGTGCGAGCCGCCGCTGAACTGGCCGCCAGAAGCGAAGAGTGCATCATCGTCGCCCAGACCAACAATCAGGTCAACGACCTCACCACCCGGCTGGCCACGCAGCACCCTGGGCTCTTTCTCGGAAGGCTGTCTGCCACCGACTACACAGCCCCACCAGCCCTCCTCGCCCTGCCTAACGTCACTGTCGCCACCCGAGTCGATGGCCTCACCGCCGCCCAGATCATCATCGCCACCGCAGCGAAATGGGCAACCGTCAAGGACAGAACCTGGGCGTGGGCGATCATCGACGAGGCGTACCAGATGCGCTCGGACATGCTCTTGCTGATCGCCGCGCGCTTCGACCGAGCGCTGGTCGTCGGTGACCCAGGCCAGCTAGACCCGTTCTCTGCTGTCGAGGTTTCCCGCTGGATCGGCCTTCCTTACGATCCGATGCTGAACGCGGTCACCGTGCTCCAGGCCCACAATCCAGACCTGCCCGTTCACCGGCTTCCCGTGTCATGGCGTCTGCCAGCTTCCGCCGCCCCAGTAATCTCTGGTGCCTTCTATCCTTTCTCCGGGTTCCGGGCCGCGACCACCCCAGCAACCCGGCGGCTGGGATTCACAGCCGCCGGGATACGGAACAGCGCCGATGCCACCCTTGACGAGGCGGCACGATCCGGATGGGCACTGCACGAACTGCCCGCGCGGCACACGATCCGCACCGACGGAGAAGCAGCCGAGGAAGCGGCGAGGCTGGCGATCCGGTTCCTTGCCCGCGGGGCCGCGGGAACCTGTGAACGGCACCCGGACGGCCGCCTTCTTGGCCCGGAGAACATCGCAATCGGGGTGGCGCACCGGGACCAGGCTGAACGAATCCGTCAGGCCCTCGCACAAGCCGAACCCGCCGTCGCCCGAATGATCAAAGTGGACACCGCCAACCGATTGCAGGGCGCCGAATTCGACATCACCATCGTCTTGCACCCGCTGTCCGGGCGGCGCGACGCCACCACCTTCCACCTCGAAGCCGGCCGACTATGCGTGCTGACATCCCGTCACCGCCACGCCTGCGTCGTCATCGCTCGCGCCGGGATAGCCGACCTTCTCGACGCCCACCCACCCGACGAACCCGTCCACCTCGGTGTCCCGGCGAAGTTCCCTGACGGGTGGGAAGCCAACCAGACCGTCCTCTCACACCTCGCTGCTCATCGAGTGCAGGTGTGAGTTGACTCGACTCATTGCTATTCAGTCCAGCAGTTCCCGATGCGTGCAGGAGAATCTAGCCCGCATAGGCCCCCCAGAATGTCAGACCTGTCCGTCACACTGTGCGGCAGGCAGTGTGCGCAGCGTGCGAGCCATCTCGTTACGAGGGAGTGGGCCAGTGAGTGAGCCCCGGCTATGGTGGCAGGACGTCCTGCCAAGTGACTGGACCGCGTTCTCCCTGCCCGATGACCTGGTGCGGGAGCGGTACACCGCGTTGCTCGCGGCGCTGGAGGAGTTGTCCACGCGCGGGCCGATGTCAACCTTGGTCGACATCCTGGCACAACTGCGCGCCGTTGGATTCCATGATCCTTTGACTGAGGCGGAACTCCGGGACGCCCTGGACAAGCTCGCGCAATGGGGGTTCGCGGAACCATTCCGTGATTATGCGGCGCCCGTGCGTGGGTACCAGGGCCTGACTGCCCGCCAGGAGGCGTGGGCTCTGACACGCAAGGGCCGGGGCATCGTCGCGGCCGTCCGCTCGGCCGTGGTTGACAGCGGGCGGGCTCTGCAGCTGCCCAGCCGCCTGCTCGACAGCGTGGAACACACAATCCGCGGCATGCTGCGGCATCTTGAGCACGACGATGGCCTGCTACCGGTGGATCTGGACGATACGCGGACCCGCATCGAGGAGATGCAGCGCGTCACCGCTGACTTTTACACCGCGCTGGCGCAAATGGTGCAGTCGGATGTCACAGATGATGGCTTGTTCGGTGAGAACCGTGACCGGGTTATTGAGGCGCTGCGGCAGTTTCCACGCGAGTACGGGCGGGCGCTGCGCCGGGTAGAGGCGGCGCTCGCGGACCTGCGAGAGGCTGGGCACCGTCGCCTGGTGGAAGCCGCCGTGCCTCACGCTGGCCTGGTCGACGCCCGGGATGAGCACTACTGGGTGGATGAGCGGGTTCGCCGCCTGTCCGATCTTGAAGCCTGGTTCGAGCCTGACGGGACTGTCCGCCGGCTGGTCGCCTCGGCGACCGGTGCCGTCTACACCTTGTTGGTGGCGATAGACCGGCGTCACGCCGCGCGGCGCCGCGGGTCGGATCTGGGAGCCGATTTCCGGGCTCTGGCCTACAGCCTTCACCGCCAGCCGAGCGACGCTGAAGCCCGCAGGGTCTACGCGGCGGCATTCGGTGACTGGCCGGCGTGGCACGCGGTATGCGGCACGGTGGAAGAGGACGTGGCGCACGGATCGACCGCAGAAGCTGGCGGCTGGCGGCACCAGGTCGAAGTGACGTTGCGGGAGCATGAACGGCACGGCCCACCCGGCGGCCGTCCTCGCAAGGTTCCTGATACTCGGGCCGACCGCGAGGCAGCTCTGGCCGAAGCCGCAGCTGAGGCAGCCAGGAACCGGCGGCATGCGGCCATGCTGGTCACTGACGGAGAGGTGGGCCTGGAACATTTCTCAGGGCTGCAGACCGCACCAGCGGTCATCTTGTTCCAGGCCATCGAGTCAGCGCTGGCCCAGTTTGACGTGGCCAAAGGCTTCGGCCTGGCGCGGGCCGAGGGAGCCAGCGTGATGGTCGAAGTCCGCGGTGGCGCGAGAGGGCGATCTGTCCGTGTGGACCTCGCGGAGGGAGAGCTGACTGGCCCCGACCTGAGAATCCGCGTCATCCCCACAGAAGACCTTTCTGCCGAATCCGCCGAGCGTGCTGGGAGCGTGGCATGAGCAATTCACCGATGCTTCACCCGGACCTGCGGGAACCAGCACGTCTGCTCATCGCCACCGGCCGCATCCGGGCCGAAACTGACCCTGAACGGTATAAGGAGGCGGTCAGCGGCCGGAAGGAACTGTCCAGCTTCTTCCAAACTGAACTCGGCTGGCCGCTTGACGCCTCGGAAGTGGCGCGGCTGCTCAAGTTGCACAAGCGCCGTTCTGACCCACCCGCCGATCGCGGGCCAAGGCTAATACGGGACGGCCGTGGCGGGCCACTGGCCCCGGCGGTGGTGCTTGTGCTGGAAATGCTCATATGTGAGCAGCTATGGCGCCGTCCCCGGATGATTCTTCGTGAGCTGCTGCAGGCGATCGCGCAAGTATGCGCCGCCGAAGCCGCTTCGGGGCGGCTGCCGACGTTCCGGGTCGTAGCCGGCGAAGGGCTCAGCAAGAAGGAAGCACAGCAGAACCGCCAGCACCTCGTTGACGCGCTAAAGCTGCTGGTGGCGGAAGGCTCGGTCACCGTCGACACTGACCTGGACCGGGCGGTGACTGACGAAGACAGCGACCTTGTCGTCAGCGCGGCCCGGGACCGACTCGCGGTCAAGTTCTCGTCCCTGTCACCGACCCTCCTGGCTCTCGGGGACTTGCCGGCGGAGCAGCACGCCACCGCGCTGTGCGCGGAATACCTCACCGAACAGTCCGCAAGCGCGGATGAACCGGCCGCCATGTCACTCCAGGACCGGCGCCTGACAGCGATCCGGAGGCTTGTCGATGACCCCGCTACGGACCCGCTGGATGATCAGTCCGAGCAAGTTCCCTACCTTCACACGATCAGCGGACGCGAACGCGCCCTCACTGTCGCTGCTTCGCTCGGGCTGAGCGCGACCGTCCGCCGCGACTGGTGGGAAATTGCCGATCCCTCTGGGCTGGCCAGCGGTATCGACTTTCCGAACGGCCGCCGGACGGAACGGCAGGCTGCCCTCGCTCTACTGGCAACCCTCCCCCGCCGCCCACAACCAGCCGCCCCTCTCCCACTGGCGGAGGTAACCGACCTGATCGAGGCTGCCCGCGCTGACTTGCCGCGCTGGGCAGCAGCCTACGAAGGCCGAATGCACGCGCTCGCGCGCGCGGCGGCGGCGGAACTCGTCACCATGCAGTTGCTAGCACCCGACCCAGACGCCGCAGACCAATGGCTTCCCACCCCAGGCATCCACCTCTGGCGGGCATCGGTCCGACAGCCACTCGCACCCGCCCACGACGGCACACCCAAACCCACCACTTTGGATATCAGTACGGACCCGCCGGGCACCGACGGCGGAATGCCATCCTCATCCCCGTCATCCGCTGCCGATCAGCTCAGGACCGTCTCATGACCGTGATCGACCATCCCGCACACCATCTGTCGACCGTCACAGCCGGATCCCCGGGCCAGCCGGGTGCCACCGGCCGATGGCAGCCCACCCGTGCAGGTGTAGTGAACTCCTGGGCATGGGCCGAGGAAACCCTTCTCTTCGCCGACGGGTGGCTCGCGCTCACCGGCCCGAACGGCTCGGGGAAGTCACTGACTGCCTCGATGCTCATCACCCTTCTTATCGATGGTGATGTATCCCAGAAAGCACTGTCCGTATCCGGAACCGCAGCGGGAACACTCACCAGCCGTCACACTGACCGGAACGACCGCGAGGACCGGACCGGCGTCTGGTGGCTGGAATACGGGCTCCGAGCCCCAGAAACAGGGCACACCCAGTACCTCACTACAGGACTGTGGCTCCGCAGCGTTGGAAGCGAGATACAACGGGCATTCTTCCTCGCCCCAGGGCGCGTTGGGACTGACCTGGTACTCCAGCGCGACCGCGACCCCGTGCGCATCGATGAACTCGCCCAGCAACTGTCCGCCAGCGAGGGGGAACTCTTCACTTCCTCCACCAAGCTGCTCCCTAAAGCCCAAGCGCACATGCAGATGGTCGCGGAAGAGGCGGACTACCGGCGCTGCGTCCGCACCCGCCTGTTCGCCCCACTGGAAGAGGTGCAGTTCGACGCCCTCGTCAGCGTGCTGCGCAGCCTACGCAGCGTCCGCACCGCCGAGGGCATCTCCCCAAACCAGATGCGCGCAGTCCTAAGTGACGCCCTTCCGGCGCTGGACACTGAACGGCTCACCGTCATCGCCGAGTCCATGGAACGCATCGCTGACTTGGAAAAGCAACTGCAAAGCACGCGCGCCGAAGCGGCGGTGCTAGATACCACCGACAAGGTCTACCGGCGGTACCTCACCAGCATCGCCCAGCTTGAGGCGGCCGCCCTCAGCGCGGCCAATAACGACTTTGATGACCACGCTAGAAAGGTCCGGGAAGCAACCGCCAGCCTGAAAGATGCGCAAGACGACCAAAAGGAACTGGAACGGAAACACACCGAAGCGCGTGAGCGCATCTCTGAGCTGGAAGGTCAAAAGGAGGCCGCTGACACCGCGCTGCGTGATCACGCCGGGGCGGAGCTACCTCATATGGAACAGCGCGCCGAGGATGCCGCCCGGGAAGCCAGGGATGCTGCCGAAAGGGCACGGGGAGCGCGTGAGGACGCAGTCTCAGCGACAGCAGAGGCCGAGGAGTCGGCTCGCGCAGCCACCAGCGGCCAGCGGCATCTCACAGAGCTGACCGACAAGTTGCGGGCGTCGGTGACGGCGCTTGGAGCAGGCGCAGCAGCCGATCATCTCCTGGCGGCCGCCCGGGGCATCGAGACAGCCCGGCTAGGGACGACGATCACGGCCGACATCGATCAGCTGAGCGCTACGCCCCTGGCCTGGGTTGAGGCCCGTCAAACCCAGATTGGCGCCGTCAAGGGAACCCTCCGCGGGCACACTCACGCGCAGTTGGCCGAGCAGGCCGCCGCAGGGATCCTGCGCGAAGCCGACGCTGAAGAGGACACCTGCCGCACCGCGGTCGAGAGCGCGACGGGCCAGCGGCAGACGGCTGAAGAAGGCTTTCGCCGGGCACTTGCTGAGTGGGCAGCCACTGCTCAGCATCTCGGGCCGATCCCGGACGAGCTGAGCACCTCCGACGAGAGCGCGGGCACGGACCGGCTCGAACTCGACCGGCTGGCGGGTTGGCTGTCAGAATCAGTGGATGCCGCGCGCGCACGCATCGGTCTTCCCCGCCACCAACAAGCGGCCGCAACCGATGCCGCGCTAGCCACCTCACTGGGCGAAATCAGCCGGAAAGCCTCCGAGGAACATGCGACAGCCGCTGAAGCGGCCACCGCAGCCGAGGGAGGCTACGCTTCGGCGCAGGACGCGGCCCGCGCGGAAGAGGTATCCGCAGAGGAGACAAGACGTCAGGCCCGCGTCTCACATGACGAGGCCATCGCGTCCGCCAACGTCGATCTCGCCGCAGCCGAGCATGCGCTCACCCTTGGTGTGGCCGTGGCACGGCGGGAGGCACGTGACTGGATCAGCGTCGTCCACCACTGGCGCACCCGCCTTGTCCATCTGTCCGTCGCCGAACCGGACTTGCCCTCACCGGAGTCCGGCCCTGCGGAACTTGACACACTGGCCCCCGACGGCTTCCAGGTACTGGCCGCCAGTGCCCACACCAAGGCGGCCACCCGCCTGGAGCACGCTCTGGCTGAGGCCGAGCAAGGCGTACGGCGGGCGGAACAAGCCGTAGCCGACGTGGAAACGAAGCTGGCCGAGGCGCGCCGCGCCGCGCCCATTCCCGCCGGGCCTCCATGGCGCACCCGCGGTCCAGGCGATGGCACCCCACTGTGGGAACTCGTTGACTTCGCAGAACATCTCTCCGCTGCCGACGCCGACCGGCTTGAAGGTGCGCTGCTGGTATCTGGCCTGCTAGACGCCCTCGTTACACCTGACGGGCGCGCGGTCGCGGGAGACCTCACGATCGCGCCCGCCGCGCCCGCGAGCGGCCGGACGCTGGCCGACCTACTGCGGATAGAACCGGAGCCAACCGTAGAAGCTGGAGACGTGCTACGGCTGCTACGCGCGCTCCCGGTCGACCACCCCGGCGGTGACGCATCTGCTGGCACGCTGGTGAACGGGGTTCTCACGGCATCTGCTCCGCAGGGGTACCGCGCGGCCTTCATCGGCCGTACCGCCCGTGAGCGCTCCCGGCTCGCCCGTGTCCGCGACCTGGAAGGCGAGCTGACCGCCGCCAACCGGGAGCTGAACGCAGTGCACGCGGTCCTGCGGAACCGCGAAGCAGACATTCGAGCCGCCCGCGCGGAACTCGACACGTTCCCATCTGCTGACAAGATCACCGAATGCCGTCGCGAAATCGACCGGCTCCGCCGCAACCTCGCCACCACCGAAACCCGGGTGTCGGAGCGAATCGGTGAGGCGGAACTCGCACTGCAGAGGATTCTTGCTGACCTGGACCAAGCCGCGACCAGGCGCGCCGCCGCGCTCTCAGCCGCGGAAACCTCCGTGAACCATGCCCTGCGGGCCGCGACTGAGGCGGGCGCTAAAGCCGAGTCCGCTGCCCTGAAGGCCGCTGAACAGGCCCAGAAGGCAGAAGCCAGCGAGCGCGCACGCGTACACGCCGAGACAGCTCAGCGGCAGGCAGACGGCGAACGAGCATCGTTCCCAGAACAGCAGCTGCGGCAAGTCCAAGCCGTTCACCAGGCCGAGGATGAAGCTACGAGCGCACTCAACCGAGCGCGCGCCGCGCTCGTCAGGGCCACGGATCAGCACCGCCTAGAAGGTGGGGAGGTCCGGAATGCCTTGCTTGCGCTCAACAAGGCAGCGGCGCTCCCAGACGGGTCACTCTTGCCCACCACCGAAACAGGTCTGGGCGATCACCACGACCAGACGCAGAGCCTGGGCCATCTGGTCCTGATATGGGTATCCGCCGCCCACCGCACAACCGACCTGCTGAAGGCCGCTGGCCGCGCCGCCGACACCTCCACGCGCCGCGCCACAGCCGCAGGAAAGGCAGAAGAAGAAGCCGAGAACAGACGGCTCGAATCCAGACGCCAGACTGCCGCCGTAGCCGAAGCGCGCAGGTTGTACGGCGCCGAGTACGAAACCCTGCGCGGTAACCGCCAGCGCCTGGTGGACGAACTCGCAGACGCGAACACCGTGGCCGGCGAACTGCTGAAAGACCAGATCGAGGCGGCGGGGAAAGCGGCGGCCGCGAGAACGACCCTCACGAATGTCGCCCCGCAACGAGAAAGAGCTGAACAGCACCGCGACGAATGCCTCCGCAACCTCAGCAGGCTCGTCGAAGAAGGCGTCGCCAGCATGCCCGAAGACGTGCCAGCTGACGCATCTGGCCGGCCTGCCAACCTCACCGCAGGGCTCACCTGGGCACGCCGGATGCTCGCTGACCGGCCAGCGGGCACGGACCGGATGACTGCGCTAACCCAGGCCCGGGGAAAGCTGCTGGGCCAGCTCGAAACCAGCGTCCGCACCGCGAGCGCGGCACTGGCCCGTTTCGGACGCCAGGTGACACTCGTCACCATCGACGGCACCGACTGGAGACGTGCCATAGTCGCTGACCCAGACGCCGCTCGCGGAGAGGATCTCCACCACACCATTGAGGGACTGCGGAAAGCCGCCGACCAACTCGAAGGTGACCTGCGCGAAGACGTGAAGCGCGCCATGAAAACCGGGCTCTTCACCCAGCTTCAGCAGGATGTTCAGCTTCGGCGAGAAGCCGCCCAGGAACTCGTCCGCAAGATCCGGGAAACCCTCGCTGGGGTCCGTACGGGCGTCGCGAGCGTCGGCGTAGAGGTCGACTGGCAGGTCCGCAAAGACGAAGACGCACAGCGCATGGTAGAACTCGTTTCCCAGCCACCATCAGATGAAGTCTACGAACAGATGTATACGGTGCTGCGTCAGCGGATGGACGAAACCGCCGGGGAAGAGTGGAAAGACCGGATCGAGCACGCCTTTGACTACCGGTCCTGGCATGACTGGGAGATCAAGGTCACTCACTCATCCTTCGCCCACGATGGCCAGGAGAAGTTCCGTGACGTGACTACCCGCTCGAACCCCCTGGACTCCCTGTCCACCGGCGAGCGCCGTCTCGCGACGATGCTCCCCCTGCTAGCAGCGGCTTGGTCAATGTACTCGGGCGAGTACGCGGGGCCTCGGCTGCTGTCGATCGACGAAATCGACGCGGCGTTCGACGAACCAAACCTGCGGCAAGTCCTGGCCCTACTGCGGACCTGGCAATTCGATGTCCTGGCGACCGCCCCGTCTATGACGCCGATGTTCAAGCAGGAAACCGGACGGGCCATCATCCACCAGGTCATCGCCGCTGGCAAGCACCGGGTAACCGTCCCGTGGATATGGGAAGGACACGGCGAGCCACAACCACTCACACTCGACTTCACCCCCGGCAACCCGCGTGAGGGGCTGTGACCGCCGACCTGACCAGGATCACCCAGGACCCGAGCCTCGCGCCGCTATGGGCAGCAATTCACGAACGCCTGTGCGCTGGGCACGAAGCAGCATCGCTTGCCAGGGTCCAGGTCACGGGCCTGTCCCCGGCTGGCATCGCTACGCTCCGGTCCTGGCTGGACACAAACACACGGCGCCGACGCGGCCCATCTGCAGTCGGGACCGGCCCCAAAGGCACTTCGGTGCCCGTGCGCGAATTGCTCGCAGTCCTTGGGATCGGCGCAGGTGAGCTCACCAGGCTGGTCGAAAGCGCTACCGGCCTTCCCGTTGTCAGCAGAGCCGCCGCCCGCAGGGACGCCGCACAACTTCGCCGTGAACTTTGGGGCTACGCCGCCGACATGCTCCCGGCGCTTCCCGGTCTGGTCGCACGACTGCGCACCGCTGGAATCGGCGAATCTGACATACCAACAAGGCATCTCATCAACGCCTTGGCCAAAGCGATACTGCGTATTCCCTCGGATCCGCCGATCAGTCTCGCGAAGCTGTCACATGACTGCGCGGGTAACCCACACTTCTTCGACCTTGATACCGTCGCCGGCGCGCGTCTCATCTCCGCGGTGGCCGAAATCACCGGTCAACCCGAGCCAACCCGCCCGGACCTAGTCCGAGCCCTCCTCCTCCACGCGGGCGTGATCGCCGACCGGCTCACAGCCACCGTATTGCTCTACCAGGTGGCGGCTGTGGGACAGGGGCCGATCGACCGGCGGCTCCGTGACTCCGCCACTCCGGTGGCGCTGACCCTTCTCGACCTCACGCTCAGCCCTCCGACCCTGGCCAACCAGATCCTAACTGTGGTCGAAAACCCTTCAATCATCGAAGCAGCCATGGCCACCGGCAGCCGGTTGCCTCTGGCCTGTACCAGCGGCCAGCTCAGCAGCGTCGACCACGCGCTGCTGCAGCTGGCGATCGACCAAGGGATACAGCTGAGATATGGCGGGGATCTAGACGATTCGGGGTTGAGGATCGCGGAATACATCAAGCAAAGCTACGGGGCCGAACTTGTCGCAATGGATGCCGCCACGGTGTCCGCTGCAGGGCCAGCGCCTTCGGCGGTCCCCCTCAACCCGCTCCCCCAACCAGCCGACGCCGAACTCGCTATGGTCCTGCAAATCAGCGGACATGTGATCTTCCAGGAGAACGACGCGATCCTAGACCAACTCCT
>CAWICV010000001.1:0-1883347 GCA_963834705.1 uncultured Actinomycetes bacterium | reverse complement strand
CTGTCGCCCCGGCCCTGATCCCGGCCTGGTCAGTTCCCGGCCTCCGGCGGGCGGGCGGCCGCCGCCTCCAGCCGGGCCCGGGCGCCTTCCAGCCACTGCTCACAGACCGCGGCCAGCCGCTCGCCGCGCTCCCACAGGCCGAGGGACTGCTCCAGGGTCAGGCCGCCCGCCTCGAGCTGGCGCACCACCTCGGTGAGCTGATCCCGGGCCTGCTCGTAGCTGAGCGCGGTGGATCCGTCCGCGGCCGCATCGGCCGCTGGGGCAGGCTGAGACCCGGCTTTCTTGGCGCTCACGGCATCAACGTAGCCGGCCCAGCCGGCGGCGGACGGCCCGGCGGGCCAGGTCCAGGACGGCGGGGTCGTCGTGCAGGACGAAGTTGGTGTCAGCGGCCAGGATGATCCCGTTCAACCTTCAGTTACTGAACCGGGCCTGGTCCGGTCAGGAGACCGGCTAACCGCAATGATCAGATCTTCGCCACTGCACTGCAGGAAGAAACGCCGATGTAGGTAATGGGCAGGAACAGATTTGCTAGCCGTCCCGTGTGCTAATCGGCCCCGCCGCCGGCCGATTGGGCTTCGGCTACTGCGGGCAGCTGGTCCTCGGCCAGCCGGATGGTGATCCGCTCGCCCGGCGTCACCTGGCCCGCGGACCGGACCACGGTGCCATCCACGCGCTGCACGATGGCGTAGCCCCGGCGCAGCGTGGCCGCGGGTGACAGGGCCAGCAACCTGGCCCGGGTGTGCGCCAGGCCATCCTCGGCCCGGTCCAGCATGGCTTCCAGCCGGCGGCGGCCGCGTTCGGCCAGGGCGGAGACATCCTCCTGGCGGCGCTGCACCTCGCGGGCCGGGGCGGCCAGCGCGGGCCGGGACCGGGTGCTGGCCAGCCAGCTCAGCTCCCGGTCCAGCCGGCCAGCCAGGCAGCGGCGGGCCCGGCCACGTAGCTGGCCGATCAGCGCGAGCTGCTCGGCCACGTCGGGGACGACCCGCCGGGCCGCGTCGGTGGGGGTGGACGCGCGCACGTCGGCGACCAGGTCGAGCAGCGGCGAGTCCTGTTCATGGCCGATGGCGCTGACCACCGGTGTCCGGACCTCGGCCACCGTCCTGATCAGCGTTTCATCCGAGAAGGGCAGCAGATCCTCGATCGACCCGCCGCCCCGGGCAACGATGATGACGGCCACGTCTGGATCCGTGTCCAGCCGGTGCAGGGCATCCACCACTTCGGCCACCGCGTAGGGCCCCTGAACGGCGACCTGTTCGACCCGGAATCGCACCGCGGGCCAGCGGCGGGCCGAGTTGCGCAATACATCCCGTTCCGCCGCGGAATCACGTCCGCAAATCAGGCCAATAGTGCCAGGCAGGAACGGCAGCGGGCGCTTTCGTTCTGGCGCGAACAGTCCTTCCGCGGCCAGGTCGCGGCGCAGCCGTTCCAGCCGGGCCAGCAATTCGCCGATGCCAACGGCGCGGATTTCCACCGCGGCCAGCGAGAACGCCCCCCGGTTGGTATTGAAGTCGGGTTTGGCCCAGACGACGACGCGGGCGCCTTCGCCCGGTGGCGGATCGGTCGCGTCCAGCACGGCCCGGGGGCAGATCACCCGGACCGAAACCGCCGCCACCGGGTCGCGGAGGGTCAGGAACACCGTGCCACCACGCCGGGTCAGCTCGGCGATCTGACCCTCCACCCAGACCCGGCCCAGGCGGCTGATCCACTCGCCGGTCAGCCGGAGGATGGTCCGGACCGGGACCGGCGCGTCCGCGGATGTGTCCAGCGCCATGGTGGCTGCCAGGTCTCCGGGGGCGGCTAGCGGTCAGCCGTCCTGCTCCAGCTTGGCGATACGCCGTTCGAACATGGTGACCACGTCGGCCCGGTTCTGGTTTGCCTTCTCGTAGTCCAGCAGCGTCCGCACCTGGGTCAGGCCCAGCACCCGCAGCCGGGCCCGCAGCGAAGCCACGGACAGCTGGTCGTAGCCGACCACCGGAAGCGCCTTCGTGGCCGGCTCCGCGGTGGGGGTCACCTCGGCCGGTTCGGGCGTCGCGGCCAGGATGGGCTCGGCCAGGACCACCTCGGCGGGCTCGGGCTCGGCCACCTCGGCGGCGGCAGGCACGGCCAGGCCGGCGGGCTCGGGCTCGGGCACCTCGGCGGCGGCAGGCACGGCCAGGCCGGCGGGCTGAGGCTCGGCCACCTCGGCGAACGCCGGCTCGGCCAGAGCAGCCGGGGCAGGCTCAGCGGCGGCCGCGGGCTCAACGGCCGACGCGGGCCCGGCGGCAGCAGCCGGCGGCGCGCTCGCGGCCGTGCCCAGGTCCGGGTCGCCGTCGCGCAGCACCCGGACATTGCCCGTCTTGTCGAGGCTCCGCCACCGCGAATCGGCCGGGTCAGTCACCTCGGGGGGCGTCACCGAGGATCCCGCTGGGGTAGCCGTGCCCGGCGCGGCCGCAGCCGGGGGAGTGGCC
Organism: uncultured Actinomycetes bacterium; assembly: GCA_963834705.1. Taxonomy (GTDB): domain Bacteria; phylum Actinomycetota; class Actinomycetes; order Streptosporangiales; family Streptosporangiaceae; genus RYN-230. The sequence continues at coordinate 1,880,900 of CAWICV010000001.1, read as the reverse complement.
GCCGGGGGCGCGGCCGAGGGAGTGGCCGCCGGGGGCGCGGCCAGGGGAGTGGCCGCCGGGGGCGCGGCCGGGGGAGTGGCCGCCGGGGGCACCGCCGGCTCGGGCGACGGGACGGCGGGCGGCTGGGCCGGCTCATCCGGTGGCGTGGCGAGCTGGGCTCTGACCTTGTCCGCGGCGAGCAGCAACTGGCCGACACCGGTGAACACGGCCCGCAGCGCCTGCCCGGGGAGTTCCTTGATGCGGTCACTAACCTGGGGCAACGGCATGATGATCGTTCTCCTACGCTGAGTTCCGGCGTACGGTCTAGTGCCCGGCGCGCCCGGCTCCATTCGGCCTGCGAGCAGCTGTGCAGGCGTGCCGGGTGTTCGGGCCGGCGGCGTCGGTACCGGCTCGTGACAGGCTCAGTCGTACCAGATCCGGCCTGGCCCTGCTACGCGAGCGCGGACGCTCACCTTACTGGCACCGGCTCCGGGCCGGAAGAGGTGTCCGGCTCGGCAGGGGGCACCCGGGGCTCATCTACCATAGGGGACATGCCCGTGACTACCCGACGAGTACTGATCGCCAAGCCCCGTGGTTACTGCGCGGGCGTTGACCGGGCCGTGCAGGCAGTCGAGATGGCCCTGGAGCGCTACGGAGCCCCGGTCTACGTGCGCAGGCAGATCGTGCACAACACGCACGTGGTCCGGGAGCTGGAAGCGCGCGGCGCGATCTTCGTCGAAGAGACGGACAGCGTGCCGGAGGGGGCGGTCGTCGTTTTCTCCGCGCACGGCGTCTCGCCCGCCGTCCGCGAGGAGGCGCAGCGCCGCGGCCTGCGGACTATCGACGCGACCTGCCCGCTGGTCACCAAGGTGCACAACGAGGCCAGACGCTTCGCCGCCCAGGACTACGACATCCTGCTTATCGGGCACCGCAGTCATGAAGAGGTGGAAGGCACCACCGGCGAGGCGCCGGCCCGCATTCACCTGGTGGACGGCCCGGACGGCGGCGCCGACGTGCAGGTCCGCGACCCGGCCAAGGTGGCCTGGCTGTCCCAGACCACGCTGTCCGTGGACGAGACCATCCAGACCGTGGCTGCGCTGCGGGAACGCTTCCCGCAGCTGATCGACCCGCCCAGCGACGACATCTGCTACGCCACGCAGAACCGCCAGGCCGCGGTCAAGCAGATTGCCACGGAAGCGGACCTGGTCATCGTGGTCGGCTCGGACAACTCGTCCAACTCGGTCCGGCTAGTCGAGGTTGCCGTGGAGGCCGGTGCCCGCGCCGCCTACCTGGTTGACGATGCCTCAAACGTCGATGAGCAGTGGCTGGACGGCGCCAGCACGGTCGGCGTGACCAGTGGCGCGTCGGTTCCCGAGGTCCTCGTGTCCGGCGTGCTGGCCCGGCTGGCCGAACTCGGTTACGGCACCGTGGAAGAGGTCGAGGCGGTCGAGGAGCGGCTGGTCTTCCAGCTGCCCCCGGAATTGCGCCGGGCCGCCCGCTGACTCGGGTCTACCGCGGCTGACCCAGCTCAGCGGTATCGCTTGCCGGCTGGCTGATACCCGCCCACGGTGGCCGTGCTGTCCGCCTCCGCGGCACCGGCCTGCCGCCGCTGGGCCAGTTCCGGGCGCAGATCCCGGCGCAGCTCGGCCACGCAGCGCGGCAGGCCGCGGAACCACGCGATGATCAGGGACAGCACCACCCCGGTGAACAGCCAGGGCGCCACGTTGGCCAGGGTCAGTGCGGTGCCCTCCACCGTGGACAGCAGTTCGTTTCCCGCCGCGGTGAGCGCCTTGACGCAGATCACCACGATGAAGAACAGCAGTGGTGGGCTGACCGCGACGGTCAGCAGGTCGCGCTGCTTGGTGTACCAGGCGGCCGCGGCGCTGCCGAGCAGGAAGCTCGCGTCGGCCAGCGGGCTCCAGTGCAGCCAGTCGGCGGCCAGCACGCCGATGAAGAACACCAGCAGCATGCCCGCGATGGCGCCGCGCCCGGTGAGCCGCGGCCCGCGCCGGTGACCGGCCGCCTGACTGCGGGCCCGGTCCGGCGGCGGTGCGTCGCTGCCCGGCGGATCGCCGGCCATCAGATCCGGGTCCGCGCCGGCCGACCCGGTCCAGCCGGCCGCGGGGTCATCGCCGGGCCCAGCCGGGTCTGGCTCCGCCCAGGACGATCCGGGCTGGGCCGGAGTCCAGGATGTTTGGTGCCATGGCTGAGACACCCCGCTCTCCTCCCCGGCCGCCGCCGGACCGGCATACGGCCCCTCGCCACGCTACCCGGGGCCGGGGCCATCGGGCCGGAGACACGCCCGGACAGGCCCTCAGCTGGCTTGCGCTACCCCCTTGGCCCACCGCGACAGCAGCCCGTTGGCCGCCAGGATCACCAGCCAGCAATAGGTCGCCAGGTTGGGTGAGTAGAACGCCACCGGGATGGACAGCAAGAACACGACCGGGGCGACCAGCAGCCGCAGGCTCACTTCCCGGCGCAGCATTGGTGTCGCTTCGGGTTTGAGCAGATCCTTGCCGATGGCGTACCGCCAGATGGCCAGTTCGGCCAGGCCGGCCGCGGCGATACAGGCGGCGTAGAAGACGGTCGCCGGCCACGCCAGCCGCCCGTTGGTCCCGCTGAGCAGCCCGGTCGGGTACGGCAGGAACGCGATGATGCCGAGGAAAAGCAAGTTGATGCCGATCAGGGCCCGATCGAATGCGGCGATATACCGGCAGAGCGAGTGGTGGCCCATCCAGAACAGCCCGATCACCACGAAACTGATCCCGAAGGCGAACATGTGCGGCAGGGCAGCGCTGATCTCCGCACCTGGGTTGTTGTCGTGGCCCGGGACCCGGATCTCCAAGACCAGCAACGTGATCGCGATGGCGAAGATCGCGTCGCTGAAGAACAGCACCCGGTCGTACTCGAGGTGCCCGGCCCGGGACAGCGTGCTCCACCGGGACGATGCCGGCTCAGCGGGCGGCTCGCTTAGCTCGTTGTCGGATGTCACCCGGTCATTATCCGGTGGCTGCGGTCCGGTCCGGCATGGTTAGGGCAGTCGTGTTCTCGCCGGTCAGCTCGGGAGCGGACAGCGCCCGGGTGGTCGCCTCGACTAGGCCGGGCGGGTCCAGGTCGGCGTCCACCACGCCGAGCTGGTTCAGCCGCCGCGCGCTGACCAGCACCTTGGACTCCAGCCCGCTGACCGCCTGGTTGTACGCGGTGACCGCGCTGGTCAGCGCCTTGCCTACCTTGTCCACCTGGCCGCCCAGCCGCCCGATCCGCTCGTACAGCTCGCGGCCCAGGTCGAACACGGCCCGCGCGTTCTCCGACAGGGCGGCCTGCTGCCAGGCGTACTGCGCCGTGCGCAGCAGGCTGACCAGGGTGGTCGGCGTGGCGATGTGCACCTTGCGGGACACCGCGTATTCCAGCAGGCCCGCGTCATAGTCCAGCGCCGGGGCCAGGAACGCCTCGCCCGGGATGAACAGCACGACGAACTCCGGCGCCGGGCTGAGCACCGACCAGTACGCCTTGGCCGCCAGACCGTCCACATGATCGCGTAGGTGCCGGGCGTGCGCCCGCAACCGGGCTTGCCGGATATCCGGGTCAGTCGTCTCAGCCGCCTCCAGATACGCGGCCAGGGACACTTTCGAGTCCACCACGATGTTCTTGCCACCGGCCAGCCTGATCACCATGTCGGGGCGTTGGGCACCGTCGTCGGAAGTGACGCTGACCTGTTCCTCGAAATCGCACCGTGCGCTCATCCCAGAGAGTTCGACCACCCGGCGCAGCTGCATCTCACCCCAGCGGCCACGGGCCTCCGGCCGGCGCAGCGCGGTCACCAGCGCCTGGGTCTGCGCGCGCAGTTCCTCCGAGCTGCGCCGGGCGATCGTCACCTGCTCGGCGAGCGCGGCGTGCGATCGGTGCCGGTCCGCGTCCGACTCGCGCAGCTGGGCCTCCAGCCGGTTCAGCGTCTCACGCAGCGGGCCGACCAGGTGGTCCACGGCGGCCCGGCGGGCCTCCAGTTCGCCCGCCGCGGCCACGTTGGCCGCGTTCAGCCGGCCCTCGGCCATCTCGATGAAGCGCCGGGCGCTGGCGTCGAGTGCCTGCGCCGACAGCGCCTCGAACTGCTGGCCGAGCTGGCCGTCGGTGAGCGCGGCGCGGTCCAGCGCGGCCCGGGCCCGTTCCTCGGCCGCCCGGACCTGGCCGGTCAGCTCGGCCGCGGCGGCGGCCTGGCGGCTGCGCGCGTACAGGAAGCCAAGCGCCGCACCGATGATCAGGGCCAGCAGGAGCCCGGCGAACACCGAGATCGCGTCCATAGCTGCCATGCTTCCAGCCGGTGCCGACAGAACCGGGTAGCCCGGCGGACGGCCTAGACTCGCGGGGTGAGTCTCTCGATCGGCATCGTCGGCCTGCCCAACGTCGGCAAGTCCACCCTGTTTAACGCGCTGACCAGGGCCAGCGCGCTGGCCTCGAACTACCCGTTCGCCACCATCGAGCCGAACGTGGGCGTGGTCGGCATCCCCGACCCACGGCTGCCGGTGCTGGCCCAGATGTCCGGCTCGGCCAAGATCGTGCCCGCCACCGCCCGGTTCGTGGACATCGCCGGCCTGGTCCGCGGCGCGTCGCAGGGTCAGGGGCTGGGCAACCAGTTCCTCGCGCACATCCGGGAGACGGACGCGATCGTCCAGGTCGTGCGGGTGTTCACCGACCCTGACGTGAGCCACGTGGACGGCGACGTGTCGCCCAGCCGCGACATTGACACGATTGCCACCGAGCTGATCCTGGCCGACCTGCAGACGCTGGACAAGGCCGTGCCCCGGCTGGCCAAGGAATCCCGCTTCGCGAAGGACGCCGAACGCCAGCGCGTGGCCGACGCCGCCGCCCGCGCGCAGCAGTTGCTGGACGGCGGGACCACGCTGTACGCCGGGGCCCCGGCCGCCGGCATCGACCTGGCCGACCTGCGTGAGCTGCACCTGCTGACGGCCAAGCCGTTCGTGTACGTGTTCAACATGGACGAGGGCGAACTGGCCGACGAGGGCCTGCGGGCTAAATTGGCCGCGCAGGTGGCGCCGGCCGAGACCGTCTTCCTGGACGTCAAGACCGAGGCCGAGCTGGCCGAGCTTCCCGAGGACGAGGCGGCCGAGATGGCCGCCGAATTGGGCATGGGGGAGCCCGGGCTGAACCGGCTGGCGCAGGCCGGCTTCGCCGCGCTCGGCCTGCAGACGTTCCTGACCGCCGGGCCTAAGGAGACCCGCGCCTGGGAGATCACGGCCGGCGCGACCGCGCCGGAGGCGGCCGGGGTGATCCACACCGACTTCCAGCGCGGCTTCATCAAGGCGGAGATCGTGGCCTACGACGACCTGGTCGCGGCCGGCTCGCTGGCCGCCGCCCGGGCCGCGGGCAAGGTCCGGATGGAAGGCAAGGACTACGTCATGCGCGACGGCGACGTAGTCGAGTTCCGCCACAGTTAAACGTCACGGCTATTAAACCGACTGGTGATCCGGTGGCGCTGGGCGCGGTCTGCTAGACGGACGCTTCGACGGAGGTGCAGCATTGCTGCATGCCGCTGTGGGGGAAGCAGAATCAGAAGCAGAAGTTGCCGCCGGCTCAGTGGGCCGTAGACCCCGTGGACCCAGCGCGTTGGCGGTGGTGGGACGGGCACGGGTGGACAAACAACTACGCGCCGATCGAGCCGACGGGCACCGAGCCCGCGCTTCGATCCTCCGCGCCGCCTTCGCAACCCTCCGCGACCAGCAGGGGCGTCGAGGTTGGCGACGCGTACGCCGCGCCCGTGCCGGACGTGGAGGAGGACGAGGATCCGAGCGACATCCTTCGCCGGATTCAAGCCGGGATGTCAGCTGCCAGACTCTCCGTGCCGCTGGATGAACAAATCGAGGTTGTCGGCGAGCAGTTCTATCCCAAGGACATCCGCAAGCTGTTCCGTGACTGCGGCATGCCGATCACAGCGGCGGGCTGCACGCTCGAATCCGAGGTGTGCTTTCTGGTGCCCGAACCGTGGAACGAGCATGACTCCAATGCCGTCGCGGTCATGGTGCGAACATTCCATGTCGGGCATCTACCTGCCGCCCTGGCCAGGCGCTACCACGGCCGCCTCATCCCATACGCCCAGCAACGCCAACTCGTGACAGGGACCGCGCGCATCTGGAGCCAACTCGAGTCCGGAGGCATAGTGCGCGCACGGGTAACGGTCTGTGTTCCCGAGGCTGCCGTCCTTTGACGGTTCCGGACAGTGTCCTGCTTGTCTCGCCCGGTCTCGCTGCGTCACTTTTACAGGACCCGGGCGTCGGGCTGCGTGTTCCTGCATCTCCCCGTCCTCCTCGTAGCTGCCCGCCCTTGGCCGCTGGCTGACGTGTCCAGGCTCGCGAAGCGACCGCGTAGCGACTTGGCCTTGACACGGCGGACTCGGCCGAGATCATCGAGCAGCGAGGAGGACGGGCCACCAGCTTGGAAGGTCGTCTCGGGCAGGGGTCAACCTGCTCCGGTCCAGCTTGGCTGTCACGCGCACTGTCCGCGAGTGACCGCTGGAGACCGCCTGGTGCGCTGACCTCGGACGACCTGGGAAGGCCGTAACGTTCCCGGAACGCCGCGGGCGTAGCGTTGCCTCTCATGGTGAGAGTACCGGCGGTAGGCGGGCCGGAACCGGCCGCGGCCCGCTTCCGGCTGGCGTCTCCGGGGATGGCGACGGTCCTGGCCGTCCTGGTGTTGATGCTGTTGGTCGGCGCGCTGGTGCTGAGCGCCCTGATCGGTCAGCTGTCGGTCCTGGGCTCGGGGCCGATTGTCCCCGTCGCGTTGGTCTACGCGGCGGTGGGCTTCGTCGTGGCCCGCCGCCAGCCGGGCAATCCGATCGGCTGGATCCTGATTACCTTCATCGTGGTGTTCCTGCTGAGCGGCGTTGCCGGCGGGTATGCCGCCTTGTACTACCGGTTCGGCCACCATGGCCTCCCGCTGGCTCCGGTCGCCGTGCTGCTCACGCCGTTGTGGGTACCGGCGCTGCTGTTGTTCCCGGTGGTGATTTTGCTGTTCCCGGACGGCAGGCTGGCGGCGCGGCGCTGGCGGTGGGTACTGCGGGCCTATGCGGTGGCCGGGGCGCTGGCGTCGGCGGCTGTCTTTGCCCCGGCGGTCACCGCCGTGGCCCGTCATGACGTCCGCATCGACGCCGCCGGCAACCTGATCAGCACCGGGCGGCCGCACGGCGGGCCCTTCGCCGCGGCGGGGGTACTGGTCCTGGGCTTGATCCTGGTGATCGTGCTGTCGTTCGTGGCCCACCAGGTTCTTAGCTGGCGGCGCGCCACGGGCCAGCGGCGCCAGCAGCTGAAGTGGCTGGCCACCGGCGCCGCGGTTACCCTGGCCGTGATCGCCGTGTCGTTGGGGACCAGCTCGACCAGCGTCGTAGGAGAGATTCTCGGGATCGGGCTGGCCGCGCTGCCGGTGGGCATCGGTGTGGGGATCTTGAAGTACCGTCTGTATGAGATCGACCGGATCATCAGCCGGACCTTGGCGTATGCGATCGTGACCGGGGTGTTGGTTGGCATATACGCCGGGCTGGTGCTGCTGGCCACCCGGGTGCTGGGATTCCACAGTTCGGTAGCGGTGGCCGTGTCCACGCTGGCCGCTGCGGCGCTGTTTAACCCGTTGCGGCACCGTGTGCAGCGGACGGTAGACCGCCGGTTCAACCGGGCACGGTATGACGCCGACCAGACCGTGACGGCGTTCGCAGCTCGGCTGAAAGACGCGGTCGACCTGGACTCTGTTTGCGACGACCTGGCCGCCGTCGTGGAGAAGGCTCTCGAACCGGCCCGCATGTCGGTGTGGATCCGGGCTGCCGAACGGCAGTGACGCGCCACCGGCGGACGCGTTGACGCGCACGTTCCGGCCTGTCGGTTCATCCCGTCACCGTCTCGGCCCACCCCCAGGGGAGCGGGCCAAGCCCACCAGGTCCAGCTGGAGCGCCCTGCCGGACGAACGACGGTCATCGCCGTCCAGCGCGACCGAACCTGCGTCGAGTTCCGCTTCAACGTCTGAAGCCTCGTCACGATGAGCTTCCCCGGGCTTGGACCCGCACCTCTGGTGTCAGGATTCCCTCCTGAGAGCTGACCCGTTCCCGGGTCATTCCGGCCCGCTGTCATACGGGCGAGGTACGTTGCCGGCATGACGGCATTGCCGAGCGGTGAGCAGGGTTCCAGCGCATTCGAGGTGATCCACCTGGGCGGTGAGGCGGCCGCCATCGTGCCTATCGCCGAACTGCGGCGCCTGCGTGCGGTAGAGCGTCACGCCTCCCCCGAGGCGTTGGAAGAGGCCGAGATCGAGGCGACGCTGGCCATGCATGATGAGTGGGTCGCAGCGGGCCGCCCTGGCGCGGTGTCCCAGGAGGAAGCCGAGCGGATCCTCACCGGCGGCCAGTGAGAGTCGAATGGTCGGCCATGGGGCTGGCGTCTGGCCGCCGCTTCATGCGGGACCAAGACGGCATGCAGCGCGTCACCCAGGCAACGGCCGCCCTCGCTATTGACCCCTTACCCAGTACCGGGTTTCACCGGGGCCGCTATCACCGGCTGCGCGTTGGCCACTATCGGGTCATGTCCGTCAGTTCAGCACATGCGTATCGGTGTGCCCGATGAGGCTGATGGACGGGATCTGGTGAGCGGGACTCATGCTCACAAAGAGCCGACCCACGCTGGGACCGACGCGCCCGGCCGCACCTCAAACCAGCCCGTTAGCCGCTTGGTCACGCCCTTGGCGTTGACGTACTGGTAGATCAAGTGCGCGTAGTAGAGCACGCCTTTGTGCGTGCGCGGGGTGGTGGCCCACACGGTGACGTTGTGCACGTTCCCCTTGCAACTGGATGTCGGGACGCACCAGAACAGGTCTAGCTTGCCGGTGGCCTTGCCGCTGCTGGACGTCCACCGGGACCAGGTCAGGCGGTAGGCGTAGGGCGATCCGCCCTGGCCAACCACGATGTGCGCGGGGCGCTTGACCATGCTGGACCACCCGGTGACGTTGTACGCCTGCATCTTGGGCAGGGTTGTCGCCGCGGGCGCTGCGGTCAGTGCGAGGAAGCTAGCCAGCAGGCCAGCGAGTGCGGCGGCGGACCCACGAATTAGGCGTCTCATCGTCCCTCCAGTTAGCTTCGGATGGCTGACGGGGAGGGGGCCGTCAGGGTCATCCCACATCTTTGGGACTCCGTGTGACCGGATTAGGTTTACCGCCATACACGCAGGAGGGCGGCATGCTGGTGGTGTGGCTCTGAACTGGTTCGCGCGGCCGGCGGCGCGGGACTGGAGATGCGCGCAGATGCCGGGCGGGGCGCGGGACTTTCACTGGGGCCTGCCGGGGTTCGTGGCCACGCCGCTGACCGAACTGCCACGGCTGGCGGCCGAGCTCGGGGTGGGGCGGGCCTTCGTCAAGGACGAGTCGTCCCGGCTGGGGCTGCCCGCGTTCAAGGTGCTCGGCGCGTCCTGGGCGGTGTACCGGGCGCTGGGCAGCCGGACAGCCGCCGCCGAGGGTCCAGTCACCCTGGTCACGGCCACCGACGGCAACCACGGACGGGCGGTGGCCCGGGTGGCCCGCCTGCTCGGCCAGCGCGCCCACGCGCTCGTCCCGGACGGCGTCCATCCAGCGGCGGTGGCCGCCATCGCGGCGGAAGGGGCGGCCGTCACCCGGGTCGCCGGGGACTATGACGAGGCGGTGCGCCAGGCCGCCGCGGCGGCCAGCGGCCCACATACGGTGCTGATCCAGGACACCGCCTGGCCCGGCTACCAGCAGATCCCGGGCTGGATCGTCGAGGGCTACGGCACGCTGTGCGCCGAGATCGACGAACAGCTGGCAGCGGCCGGGGCCGGGCCACCTGATCTGGTCGGCGTCCCGGTCGGCGTGGGCTCGCTAGCCCAGGCCGTGGTCACGCACTACCGCAGTCACCCGGCCGAAACAGCCCCGGCGGTGCTGGCGGTGGAACCCGAAGCCGCCTCCTGGGTCGCGGCGAGCCTAACCCGGGGCGAGCCGGTCAGCGTGGCCACCGGCGAGACCATCATGGCCGGGCTCAACTGCGGCACGCCGTCCAGCCTGGCCTGGGCCTGCCTGCGCGACGGGCTGGACGCGGCGGTCACCGTCACCGACGCGGAGAGCGCCCGGGCCGCCGCGGACCTGGCCATGGCCGGCGTCTCCGCGGGCCCGTGCGGCGCCGCCCCACTGGCCGGCCTGCGCGCCGCCCTCACCGGCGACGGCGCCGGCCAGCGCCGCGCCAAGCTGGGCCTGAGCCCCGGTGCCACCGTGGTGCTGCTCGGCACCGAGGGCAGCGCGGCCAACCCCCTCGTCCTGCCCGGCGGCTAAGCCGGGTCAGGGACTGGCCAGCAGGGCGGCGATCTGGTCGTCGAGGGAGCGGGCCGCGGTCAGCCGGTTGTCGATCTCGGCGTACGGCGCGGCGGGCGCGGCGTCGAGCCGCATCCGGGCGGTGAACTGATCGAAGCCGGCCAGCTTGCCGGAGTCGCGCGCGGACTCCCGCGCCAGCAGCCGGTGCCGCAGGGTGGCGGGGTCGGACCGGACCCAGACCAGCCGCACGGTCCCGCCGCCGAGTTCGGCCGACCAGGCGGCCCACCGCTGGGCGTCGTGGATCTGCTGGGTGAACGGCGCGGACAGCAGCACCGGGCAGCCGTACGAGCGGATCTCCCGGGCTGTGGCGGTCATCCCGGCATACTCGTGCGCCTTGACGTGCTCGTCGTACCACGGCCCCTCGCGCTCACCGGCTGGCCGGCCGGCCGCGGCCAGCGTGGCGGCCACGAACGACCCGTACATGGTGTCCTTGTCCAGCAGGGCCGGGGCCGGCGCCAGCCCGGCCAGCAGCCGCCGCGCCACCGTGCTCTTCCCGGACCCGGGCGGCCCGGCCACCACCCAGGCCGCAGCGCAGGCATCCATGCGCCCGAGGATAGAAGCGCACCCGCTCAGGGGGCCGGGCAGGTGGCCGCGAGCCGCCGGCCACCCTGCATCCCGTGCACCACCGCGACCTGTTCTTGCTTACCGAACGCCAGCCACCGCCCGGTCATCCTGACCGGCGCGCCGCCGTCCGGGTGTACGGTCAGCCGGGCGGTCACCCAGCCCGATGACTGGTCCCAGACGGCGCGGCCGTCGATGGTGGCGTTGCTGACCCAGCGCACGCCCTGCAGCGTGATGCGCAGGTCGGTGCGGCCGGAGAAGGTGACCCGGCCGCCACGCAGGCCCCGGTCGTGGTCGTCGCTGAGCAGCGGCCAGCGGCTCACTTCGTCGCCCACGCTGGCCAGCGCGACCGTGGCGGCGCGGAGCGCCTGGCGGCCGGCCCGGTTGCCGGGCAGTGGCCTGGCCACCGCCGCGTCCCGCAACCGCTGCGGATAGCTGCCGACGGTGTGGATCGGGGCGACCTTCCCGGCGCACGAGGTGTTCTCCTGCCGCAGGTTGCCGGGAGCGCGGACGAAGCGCTGGTAGATGGACATCGCGCAGGCGCTGTTGCCGTCCTGCTCGGTGACGTGCGTCAGGTTGGCCAGCGTGACCAGCCGGGCCGACGGGCCCATCTGCCGGGCGACCAGGGTCGCGCCGTCCAGCCGGGGGGTGAGCGAGTCGAAGCTGCCGGACAGGACGAGCACTGGAAGCCGGGCCGGGACGAGCGGCGGGCGGCGGGTGATGGGCGGCACCAGCCGGGTCGGCGTGGGCCAGTCCAGGCAGCCGCTGTACGCCTCGGTGTACTGGTCCATCGAGGTCCACTGGGTCAGGCTGAACGGGGCGAACGTTGTCGCCGGCTCGCGGCGCAGCGCGGCCTGGTATTGCCGGTGCCGCGCCGTGGGCGGCGCGGAGCGGTCGAAGAGCTGCACGTAGTCGGTGCAGGACACGGCGAAGTACAGCCCCTCGCTGAACCCGGGCAGCGGCTCGTTGGTGTCGTCGAAGCCCAGCGACAGGGCAGCCAGCCGGAGCAGCGGGGCCGCGTCGCCACGGCGCAGCAGCGCCCGGCCGGCCGCGTCCAGATCCTGGTAGACGACCGGGTCGAAGCCCGCATTGTTGACCAGGTTGACCAGGGTCAGCGGGGTCAGGGTCAGCCGGCCGCGGGTCCCGTCTGCCGTGGTGGTCACCCCGCGGACCGGCGAGCGGGCCAGCCGCCTCTCCAGCGCCCCGATCCGGGCCCAGGCCTGCCCAGCACGGGTGGCGGACGCGCAAGCCACCGAGCGCTGGCACGCCTGCGCGAACGCGCGCCGCGCCGTGACCACGGTCGTGGTGTACCAGGGATCGAGGCCGAGCACCTGATAGGTGGAGTCCAGGGTGACCGACCTGAGCAGCCCGGCATACCGCGACGCGAACACCTGGGCGAACCAGCTGCCGTAGGAATCCCCGTACAGATCCACCCGGCCCAGCCGCAGAGCGTGCAGCACCCGGGCCACGTCCCGCGCCGAGTACGCGGTGTTGAACAGGTCGGAGGCGTGCACCCAGCCGCCGCCCCGGTAGCGCCAGGTGCGGTTGAGCTGTGCGCCGCAGGCCGCCACCAGCTGGTTGAAGTGCCGGCCGTACTGCCGGGCGCCGGCCCGCTCCAGCCCGCGGCAGTTCACCGGGGTGGACGTGCCGGTGCCGCGCAGGTCTATCAGCAGCAGGTTGCGGGTGGCCCGCAACGGCCCGGTCATGGCCAGGTACTCCGGTTCCGAGCCGGTGGAGGCGTAGCCTGGGCCGCCCTCGACGGCGAGGATCGTGCCGGCCGGGGGGTGCCGCGCGGGCAGCCAGCGGAAGCCCAGCTGGATCCGCGGACTGGCCGCCGATGCGTAGTCCAGCGGCACGGCCAGGCGGCCGCAGAAGGTGACCGGTTTGGCCGCACATCGGCGCAGCGTGATGGCGCCCACGTGGAGCCGGGCGGACGGGGCCGTCGCGGCCGCGGCGGGGCTCGCGGCCGGCCCTGCCATTGTCAGCAGGGCGGTGGCGATCGCGGCCGTAACGGCACCGGCGGCCCGCGATATGACCGGCCGCAAGGCGCTCATCCGCCGATCGTATCGGCGCGTCCCACCAGGCGCTATGGTCAATTGAACCGCCCCGGTCCCAGCAGTCTGACCGGACCGGCACTGCACGTAGAGCGCGCACGACACGTGCGACGCGGTGGTGGATACGGGTAACGAGGCTCGCTACGCTTCTATCGCGTTGGCTCCTGCGGAGCCGTGGAGCGGTTCTGGCAAAGCCGCATATCGCTTATATGCCCAGGTCAGAGCGCGTATCAGGAGCAATCGCCCGGGTTCGCGCGCTGCTCAATCACCGGGTCCTTTGCCAGCTGCCGCCAAGGCCGCGTGGGCAAAGACCTCGCCCGTCTGAGATTTATGGCGTTAAATAGTTCTGGGATGGCATAGGGAGGCACCGCAACTCATTGCTGCGCGTGCGCAGGAGCGAGCGGAGGTGCGATGGTTCGCCGGTCCACCGCTGAACGCAGTCCGCATTCGGTCGAGCACGACCTGGGCTACGAAGCGGAGACCGAGTACGCACAACCAGACGCAATCGGCCGTAGCCGTCCCACCCGGACCTGGCAGGGTGCCGGCGGACGCTGGCTGATCTGGCTGTTCCGTGGCGTCGCCTGGCTCGTCTTGCTGGTGATCGGCTATCGCGGGGTGATGGCCATCATGACCGGTGAAACGCAATCGGGGAGCCCGGCAACACCGGCTACTTCTAGTAGTCCGTCTTCGTCGTTCCCGGTCACTCAGGCAGACGCCTACGCCTTGCAGTTTGGTCAGGTCTACTTGAATTACAGCCCGGCTGATGCCACGCAGAGAGCGAGTGCACTAAGTACTTTTCTGTCGTCCGGTTCAGATCCGCAACTGGGCTGGAATGGAACTGGCACATCGCAATTGCAGTCCGCCGTCGTGTCGAGCACAGATGTGCGGGACGCGCACCACGCGGTGGTGACGCTGCTGGCCCGGGTCAACGGACAGCTCATGCAACTGGGCGTGCCGATCTACGCGTCCTCCGGCGATCTGGTCGTCTCGGGCGCGCCCGCCTGGCTGCCGGCCCCGGCGCGGGCCAGTGTGCCCACGGCCACGCCGCCCAGCACCGACTCCGGGCTGCAGGCCACCCTGATGAACCAGTTGCCAGCGTTCTTCCAGGCGTATGCCAGCGGTAACCAGGTGACGCTGGGCCGGTTCGTGGCCAACGGAAGCTCGGTCACCGGCCTGAACGGGGCGGTAACCTACCACTCGATCACGAGCCTCACCGTGCCCACTGGAGGCAACACCCGCCATATCATGGCCACCGTCATCTGGAGTGTCCCGGACCGGGGCGCAAACGGTCAGGTCACCAACGCCGCTCCCGCTCAGTTGCAGATGAGTTATGCGATGACGGTGGTGCAGAACAACGGCACCTGGTACGTGAGCGACATCAGCACGTCCACCGCACCGCCGGAGTCGCCATGACCCGACTTCGATGGCCACAGTCCACCGCCCGGCCAGGCGTGATCCCCCATAACCCGGAGTAGACCGATGTCGAACCACTCGCTTATCCTCGCGGCCTCCTCGTCGCTGAGTACCTCGGGTCTGGTCAGCTACCTGCAGGGCCTATTCGGGCCACTGTTCCTCGGCATCGTCGGCATAGTGGCCCTGTTCTTCTTGTTCACCAGGGAAATCATCCGCTTCGTGCAGTTCCTCGTGCTCGCCGTCGCGATCGCAGTGATCTTCTACACGCCGGACATCGTGCAGACCCTGGCCAAGGGCATCGCGAACGCGCTCGGCGTCCACTGATCTCCGCCCCAGCCTGAAGGAGAGCACCTGGTGGATCTGCCCACCTATACCAGCATCTGGCGGATTGAGAAACGCCTGTACAAGTTGTATGACTTCAGGCTGCCGATGCCGGTACCGGTCGGCCAGATCGCTGTATTCGCCGCGATCACCGTGCCCTACGTGATCATCCTCACGGTGCTCGGCCTGCCGTTCAGCCACACGCTGTTCTGGCTGTATGTGCTGCCGCCGGGAGTACTCACCTGGCTGGCCACCCGGCCGGTACTGGAGAGCAAAAGGCTGCCCGAACTGGTCATTTCCCAGGTGCGGTATCTGGGTGAGCCTCCCACCTGGTGCCGGATGAGCCCGCTGGCGGAGAAGGACGAGATCGCTGTCGTCGGACGGGTCTGGCGCCGGACGGCAGAGGAGCAGCCGGCCGAGGCGCCCGCCCCGGCGCCGGCCAGGCGGCCCGCACCGGTCCCGGCCCGGCCCATACCGGTCCCGGCCCGGCCCACACCGGTCCCGGCCCGGACCGCACCGGTTACCGCCCCGGCGCGCGCCGCCGCGCCCCGGCGCGCGGCCGCCACCCAGGCTGCCGCGCAGGCCCCGGCCCGGGCGGCCGTCCCGGCGCGGCCGGTGGCCCGGCCAGGTCAGCCCGGACGGCCGATGCCAGCGCGGGCCGCCGTCCCGTCGCGGGCCGCCCTCCCGTCGCGGGCACCGGGCCAGCCGCGGGTTCCGGTGGCCGGACAGCAGGTACCGGCGCAGGCGACGGGCCTGCCGCCCGCCCGGCTGTCCCGCCCGGTCGCCTTCGGGCAGCCGGCTATGGACCCGCCGGCCACCCCGGCCGAGCCAGCGGCCCGGCCCGTTCCGGTAGCCGAGCCGGGATCACCGCCGCCGCCCGCGCAGGCCAGGCCGGGCGGCCCGGTCAGCACCCCGGGCCACGCTGCCCCGGCGCGCCCCCCACGGTGGCCAGGAACGGCCGACCAGCCTAGTCTGGCCGTGCCGCCGCCATCGGTCATCCCGGCCGCCCGGCCCGCGCCATCCGAGCGGTCCGAGCGGTCTGAGCCGCCCAGAATGCCCCGACCGGGCGCACCAGCCCGCCCGGCGGCTCAGCCCACGCCGGCTACAGCCGAGGCGGCCGCGCTGCCGTTGATCGGGCTGCCGGAGATCGGGCTGCCAGAGATCGCGCATGATGAGCGGCACGCTCCGCCGCTCCGGGCCGCCGCGCCTGAACCGGCGCCCAGCGAGCGCCCGGCGGCGCTGGCGCCCGGCGAGGCGGGCCAGCCAGGCTGGGCGCCGTCCCGGCCAGTGCAGGCTCAGCCGGAAAACGGCCGGGCCCGGGATGCCGCACCGGCGCCCACCGCCACACCGCACGTCCCGGCTGCGGCGTTGCCTCAGACCCCAGCGGAGGTCAGCCCGCACGCCCCAGCCGAAGCCGCCGCGCACGCTCCGTCTGAGGCACCCGCTGAGGCACCAGCCGAGGCGGTCCCGCCCCCGCCCGCCGAGGCCGCTGCGCACATCCCGGCCGAGGCCGCGCACGCGCCGGCCGAGGCCGCCGTGCACGCGCCAGCCGAGGCCGCCGCGCAGGCCGCGCACGCGCCTGCCGAGGCCGCCGCGCACGCTCCGTCTGAGGCCCTCGCTGAGGCACCAGCCGAGGCGGTCCCGCAGGCGCCTGCCGAGGCCGCCGCGCACGCTCCATCTGAGGCCCTCGCTGAGGCACTAGCCGAGGCCGTCCCGCAGGCGCCGGCCGAACCCGCCGGGGATGCCCCGGCAGCCAAACCAGCGGCACTGGCCGAAGACCCGGTCCCACCGGCCGAAGACCCAGCCCCACCCAGTTCGCCCGTCGTGGTGGTCCGGGGTGGTACCGGCACCCGCCCGGCGGCCGTCGAGCGGGCCCTCGGCGCCCCTGGCCAGCAGGGCAGCGGGATCAGCTGGCGGGAGCACGTCCGGGTGGTGCCGGGCGGGCACGGGCCGGGTCGGCCGGACATGGAGCGGCGGGACCGGGCCCGGGTGCTGCTGCCCATCCGCGGACCCCGGCTGATCGTGGTGCTCGGCTGCACGGTCGGCGCCGGCCAGACGGTCACCGCGCTGATGCTCGCGGACGTGCTGGCCAGCCTGCGCACCGAACCAGTCGCTGCGCTGGACCTCAACCCCGGCCAGACCTCACTGGCCGAGCTGGCGGGGGCTGCCCCGGCCGCCACCGCGCGCGGCCTGCTGGCGGGCCAGCAGGCCGCTGGCTCGCCGAACAATGGCTCACGCGATCCGGGCCAGCTGGCCCTGATCACGCACGACTTCGTCGCCGACGGGCGGCCGGACCTGACCGACGCGGAATACGCACGGCTGATCCGGATCCTGGGCAGCCGGTACCCGCTCACCCTGACCGACCCAGGGGCCACCGCGGTGGCCCGGGTGCTGGCCGCCGCCGACCAGCTCGTGCTGGTCGCCCCGGCCAGCGCCGACGCGGCCCAGGCGGTGACGATGACGATGGAGTGGCTGGACGGTCATGGTTATGGCGACCTGGTCTCGAACGCGATTGCGGTCATCAACGGGGTGAGCAAGCGCAGCATGACCCATGTCGAGCAGGCCGAACTCGTGGTCCGGGGCCGGTGCCGGGCAACCGTACGGGTGCCCTGGGACGATCACCTCGGCGCAGCACGGGACGAGCAACAGGGCGCGCCGGGCACCGGGGACGCGTCCCGGTTCGGGCAGCTGCGGCCGCCGGTGCAGCACGCCTACACCGCGCTGGCCGGGGTGCTGGTCTCGGCGCTCGCGGTAGAACCCGCCCGCCCGCACGGAGCGGCCACATGAGTTCCCGCACCAAGGGCCGCCAGCGGCTCAGCCTGCGTTACTTCGACGACCGGATCCTGCTTACCGAGACGCACGCCTGGGCCTACTACCGGCTGCCCACCCAGCCGTACGAGTTCATCACGCCACAGGACCGGGAAGCGCTGGCCACCAACATCACCGTGGCGCTGGCCGCGATCCGGATGCCGGACGCCGAGGTGCACCTGCGCACCGTGCACCGCTCCTACCCGGCGGCGGAATGGGCCGCGCAACTGGACGAGACCTCGGACGGCGGACCCGGCTGGCGCGGCTACCTGGACGAGATGTACCGGCACGTGTGGGCCAAGGACTTCTGGACCAAGGAGGTCTACCTGGGCGTCCGGCTCGGCCAGCGGGGCATGGGCGCCCAGTTTTCCGGCGGTGTGCTGTCCTCGTTCCTGAACGCCTACCGGTCCGGCGAGCAGGCCATGGGCCTGGATGACGAGGCGCTGTCCAACACCGAGATAAACCGGTGGACCGACCACGCCGAGCGGCTCGGCCGGGCGCTGTCCGCCAGTGCGCTGGCTGCCCGGCATGCTACCAGCGACGAGATCGCCTGGCTGATCCGGCACACGCTGATGGGCACCGCGGGTGACCCGCGGCCGTCGGCCGCGCGGCGCCGCCGCTGGGGGCCGGGCGAGATCGAGGCGCTGTACGAGGGCCAGGTACACAACGGCCGCTCGATCCTCGGCCTGGAAAACCCCGAGGGAGAGTCGTTCGCGGCGCTCCTGTCGTTCTCCCGGTTCCCCGACGTGATGTCGTTCCCGGACGGCGAGCCGTGGCTGCACTTCGCCGACTCGCTGCCGTTCCCGGTGGAGATCAGCTCGCGGATGCGGCTCATCCCGCCGGCCAAGGCGAGCAAGGACGTCGGGCGCAGGCTGGCGCACGCCCGGGACATGGACGCGCATATCCGGGAAGCGGGCGTGGACGCGCCGCTGGCGCTGGCCGAGCAGATCGTAGCGGCCCGGATGCTGGAGCACGGCATCACCAAGGAACGGCTGCCGTTCGTCTATGGCTGGCACCGGCTGATGATCACGGCGCCGACCCGGGAGCTGTGCCAGCGCCGGGTCGAGGCGGTCGTGGAGCACTACCGGGACATGGGCATCGACGTGGTGAACTCCACCGGCGACCAGTTCTCGCTGCTGCGTGAGTCGCTGCCCGGCGACCGGGTCCGGCTGAGCTCGTATGTGCAGCGCCAGCCGCTGTACACGATCGCGGGCGGGGTGCCGACGGCCACCGTGGGCCTGGGTGACCGGCCGCACAGCGACCAGGGCTGGGTGGGCCCCTACATCGGCGAGACGCTGGGCCGGGCGCGGTCGGTGGTGCACTTCGACCCGCTGCTGGCCGCGGCGCTGAACCGGCCCACCGCCATCGCCATTACCGGCGAGCCGGGCGGCGGGAAGACCACGCTGGCCCTGCTGCTCATCCTGCAGCTCGCGCTGCGCGGCGTGACGGTCGCGGTGATCGACCCCAAGGGTGATGCGGAACCGCTGGTCGATCTGCTGGCCAAGCGCGGCCGGAAGGCGCGCGTGCTGCCGCTCGGCGCGGCCGCGCCGGGGCTGCTCGACCCGTTCTCGTTCGGCGATGACCTGGCCGAGAAGCGCACCATGGCCACCGAGACACTGCGCCTGCTGCTGCCGCGGATGAGCGAGGAGCGGGAGAGCGCGATGATCCAGGCGGTGGCCAGCGTGGCCAGCCGGGAGCGGCCCAGCCTGGGCAAGGTCATCCGGCACCTGGAGGAGTTGACCGACCCGGCGTCGAAGAACCTCGGCGCGGTGCTCCGGTCCATGTCCGAGATGCGGCTGGCCCGGCTGTGCTTCGCCCCCTCGGGCGGCCAGCAGATCGACACGGCCGGCTGGACCACGGTGTTCACCCTGGCCGGCCTCACCCTGCCCGACTCCGCGGCCGGCCGCGAAGACTACTCCTACGAGCAGCGCCTGTCCGTAGCCCTGCTCTACCTGGTCTCCCAGTTCGCCCGCAGATTGCTGAACGCCCTCGACCGGCGGCTGCCGAAAGCCATCTTCCTGGACGAAGCGTGGGCGATCACGGCGACGCCGCAGGGGGCCAAGCTGGTTCCTGAGGTGTCCCGGATGGGCCGGTCGCGGAACACCGCGCTGATCCTGGTCTCGCAGAACGCGGGCGACCTGCTCAACGAGCAGGTGACCAACTGCCTGTCCAGCGTGTTCGCGTTCCGGTCCTCGGAACGGGTCGAAGTGGCCAACGTGATGGCCCTGCTGGGTGTTGAACCGTCCGAGGAGCACAAGGCCGTGCTGCGGGGACTCGGCAACGGCGAATGTATTTTCCGCGACCTGGAGGGCCGGGCCGGCCGCATCGGCGTTGACCTGATCTCCGATGAAGTACGGCAATGGCTGGACACCAACCCCACGCGTGCCCGGCCCGCCGAAAAGCAGACCGTGCCACCGGACAGCGACCCTGACACCGGCCTGTTAGGCGCGGCAGAGCCCGTCGAGCCGGCCCAGTAGCCGGGCGTATAACGCCATGCCTGTCCCAGCCTTTGCCCCCCAGGCTTCAGGAGCCCATGATGGCCAGACTCTTCCGCCGCGTAGCCACGCGTGCCCGCAGAGCGCTGACGGTCCCCGGCGTCATCATCGCCGTGGTCGTCGCAGGCGTGCTCGGGTCGCCGGCCATCGCGCAGGCTGCCGTGGGCGCGGCAGGGTCATCGGCTAGCACCGCTCAGCACGCTGGCACCTCTCAAAACACCGGCACCTCTCAAAACACCGGCACGGCCCAGGCCAGCAGCACGGCGCGGCTGGCCAGCACCGCGCACCAGGCCAGCACCGCGCACCAGGCCAGCACCGCCCACCAGGCCACCGCCACCCAGCCGGCCGCCACCGGCGGGATATGTGGCGTGCCCGGCATCGGCGACATCGGCGGGCTGCTCGGCTTTTGCAATGCCGGTTCCAGCGGCCTCATCGGCGACCTGAACAACATCTGCCAGCCGTCCATCGCGGCGCCGGAACCGGCCAACGGCGGCATCGACTCGCTGATCAAGCCGCCCGCCACCGGGGGCCAGGCGGCGCCCACGCTGTATGACAGCTACGGCATGGCCGGCCAGTCCTGGGCCGCCTACGACATGCAGTGCTCGGACATGACGTCGCTGATCGGCAACAGCGTGGCCGGCATGGTGTTCGACGCGGCCAAGGCGCTGGACCGGGTCACCATCACCGTCTACCAGTCGGCGGCGGGCGAGGGCATCCTGTCCTGGCTGACCAACTCGGTGGACCGGCTGATCACCAGCCTGGGCAACGCGATCTACTTCCCGTACCTGGCCCCGGTGGTCATCCTGGGCGCGCTCTGGCTGGCCTGGCAGGGCCTGATCCGGAAGCGGGCCACCCGGACCATCGAGGGCACCGTCTGGATGGTCATCGCGGCCACGGCCGCCATCTGGCTGATCGGCCGCCCGGCCGACTTCACCGGGCTGGGCAAGACCGTGTCCGACGGCATCACCCAGACACTGAACGTCGCGTTCGCCGGGCTGCCCGCCCCGGCGCAGAGCAACTGCGTGCCGGTCGGCGGCAACGACCCGCAGGTCAAGACGGCCAGCTTCAGCTACACCGGCGGCTCGTCGATCGTGGACCAGAACGCCAACCAGCTATGGACCGTGCTGGTCTGCAAGCCGTGGCTGGACGGGGAGTTCGGCACCACGGTGTACACCACCGGCAAGGGCGCCAAGCCCACCGTGGTCAACCAGTACGGCCGCCAGCTGCTCTGGTCTCAGGCCATCGCGGCCAACGAGAACGCCACCCCGTCGCTCATAAAGGCCAAGGAGAACACCTACGCGGGCATCGCGGCCTCGATGAAGCAGAACGACCCGGCCGTCTACTCGCTGTTCCAGGGCAACCAGTACCCCACCCGGCTGGAGATCGCGTTCGCCGCGCTGTTCGCCGCGCTGGTCGCAGGCGTGCTGGTGCTGCTCATCGCGATCACCCTGATCATCCTGAAGCTCGGCTTCCTGCTGCTTCTGGTGGCCGGGCCGTTCTTCCTGATCGTGGGCACCCATCCCGGCTTCGGCCGGGTGGTCGCGCTGCGCTGGTTCGAGATGCTGATCGGCGTGCTGCTGAAACAGGCGGCCATCGCACTGGTGCTGAGCGTGCTGCTGTACGCCTACTCGCTGATCATGGGCACCAGCGACGCGACCCTGCCCTGGGCGCTGAAGATCCTGATGATCGCCCTGGTCACGGTGGCGGTGTTCATCTACCGCAAGCCGTTCGTGCACCTGTTCTCCGCGGTCGGCTACGGCGTCGTCGGCTCGCGGGACCGCGCCGACCGGGAACTGGGCCGGGCGGGCGACCTGGCCCGGCAGAACACGACCTCCGCGGCCACGGTGGGCGTGCCCGGGTTCGCGGCCTACCGGGCCGCGCGCTGGGCCCGGCGCAACCCGGGCCAGGCGGCGGGCGTGGCCGCCTCGGTCGCGACGGCGGGCGGCGTGGGGGCAGCCGCCGGGGCGGCGGCCGGTGCCGCCGCCAGGTCCGGCGAGACCGGTCCGGGCGCCGACCAGCCGGATACGGCCGCAGGCGGGGCCCAGTCCGAGGACGCCTCTCAGGGCGCCTCGGCCCGGGGCCGCGCGCGGGCCACCCCGGACGCGGATACCAGCCCAGCCGCCGCACCGCCGCTCGCCCTGCCGGACCGGGACGGCACCGGCCAGCGCCCCGCCTCGGGCTGGTCACGAGGCGGCACGGCGGACACCGGCACCGGCCGGAGCCGGCCCGGCGGACCGTCCGCGCCCCCGGCGGCCACCCCATCCACCGGGAGCGGCGCCGCCAACAGCCCGGGCGCTGCGCCGCCGCCCCGGCCGGTGGCGGCGCCACCGGCCACATCACGGCAGCGCTGGCCCGGGGTGGCGCCCAGACCGCCGGCCGACGCGCCGCCGCCCCCCGCGGCCCCGGCCCGGTCCTCCGGTCCGCCCGCCCGGTCGTCCGGCCCGGCCCCGGCCCAGCAGTCCAGCGGTCCAGCCCGGTCCTCCGGTCCGCCCAGCCCGGTCCTCCGGTCCGCCCGCCCGGTCGTCCGGCCCGGCCCCGGCCCAGCAGTCCAGCGGTCCAGCCCGGTCCTCCGGGCCGCCGGCCCGGTCGTCGGGCGCTGCCCCGGCCCAGCCGTCCGGCGCGGCGCCGCCGTGGTTCGGCGCCCCGTCCCGGAATGGGCCGCCGCAGCCCACCCAGGGCCCGGCGCGCGGCGCTGACGCCGGCGCCGCCGCCAGCCCGGCGCGCAGTCCCAGCCCCGCCCGCGGGCCGGCGCGCAGCACCCCACCGGCCCGAAGCCGGCCCACCGGGCCAGGCAGCGGCAGCAGCCAGCCCGGGGCGGAGCCGCCCGGGCACCGCGGCAACGACCGCCCGGACAGCCCGCCCGGGCCCTTCTGGCTGCGCCCGGTGCGCCGGAAGAAGTAGCGGGCCGCGATGGATCTTTCCCCGCGCCAGCGGGTGCTGGCCTTCGCCGTCATCGTCGTGCTGCTCGGCGGGACGGGGGCATACCTGCTCATCCCGGGCGTGCGGGCCGCCCTGGGCCAGGGGCCGCCGGCCAGTCCCCGGCCCACCGCGTCCGGCCCCCCGTCAAACCGCACGGCGCCGGTCCCGTCCAGCGTGCCATCCAGTTCGGCACCGGCCAGCTCGTCCGCCCCGTCCGCGCCCAACATCTACGCCTGGCTCCCGTTCAGCCAGTCCGACCTGGCCAAGGCGGCCGGGGTGACCGAGGCGTTCGGCGCGGCCTACGACACGTTCAGCTACCGGGAGAGCGCCGCCGCGTACGTGGCCCCGATGCGCAACCTGGCCACCACCGAGCTGACTAGCTCGCTGGAACGGGGCTACAGCACGCTCGGCGTGGCCAGCCAGCGCACCAAGCAGAAGCAGGTGTCCACGGCCACGGCGGTGATCAGCTCGCTGCGCAGCTTCGGCGCGTCCAGCCTCATCTTCGTGGTCACCATCAGCCAGCGGCTGCACACCAGCCAGGGCACCAGCCAGGGCAACTCGCAGTGGGCCATCACCGTGGTCAACAACGCCGGGACCTGGCTGGTCAATGACATCGAGCCCGCCCAGGCGGGCAATACGTGAACTGGCACCTGACCGTCAGCCGGGGACGGGTGGCCGCGCTGGTGGCCATCACGGTGGCCGCGCTGCTGGTCACCGCGGTGGCGGTGGTGCCGATGGCGATGATCGGCGGCGGCGCCATGCTGTTCGCCGCCGGGGTCGGCTGCCCCAGCCCGGCCGGCAGCCAGAGCAGCCAGCCGGTGGCCACCACCGCCGCGCACAACTCGATCCCGGCCAACTACCTGGCGCTGTTCAAGAGGGTGGGGCAGCAGTACGGGGTGCCCTGGGTCATCCTGGCCGGCATCGGCAAGGTGGAGAGCGACGACGGCCAGTCCAACCTGCCCGGGGTGCATTCCGGGCAGAACGGGTTCGGTGCCGCGGGCCCGATGCAGATCGGCATCGGCGGGGCGTCCGGCAATACCTGGGGCGGCACCCCGGTCCACCCGGCCAGTGCGAATGTGGGCGTCGGGACCGACGAAGACGGCGACGGCGTGGACAACGTGTACGACCCCGCGGACGCCATCGCCGGGGCGGCCAAGTACCTGGTCGCGCACGGCGTGCAGAGCAACACCAGCACGGCCATCTTCGCCTACAACCACCTGCAGTCCTACGTTCAGGCCGTGCTGAACTGGGCGGCCATGTACAGCCGCGGCGGCTTTACGGTGAGCAACGCCAGTACGGTGAGCGCGCCGGAATGCCTGACCAGCGTGCAGACCGGCCAGGTGCCGAACCAGACGGTATCCGCCGTGATCAGCTACGCCCGGGAGCAGCTGGGCAAGCCCTACCTGTGGGGCGGCACCGGGCCGGATTCGTTCGACTGCTCCGGGCTGGTGATGATGGCCTACCGGGCCGTGGGCATCAACATCCCACGCACCTCGGAGGAGCAGTGGTCCTGGGGGCCGCGGATCTCGGCCAGCCAGGTCGAGCCGGGGGACCTGGTGTTTTTCGCGGGCTCGGACGGCACGCCCACCTCACCCGGGCATGTCGGCCTGGTCATCGGCAAGAACACGATGATCGAGGCGTACGCGACCGGCTTCCCGATCCGGATCTCCCACTTCGGCACACCCAGTTCGGCGGCCGGGGACGGCACCGTGGTCGGCTTCACCCGGCCGTGGTCTAGGTTCTCATCATAAATTTCGTTTTCTCAAGTAGTCTGTCGCCTATTTGTCGCTTGCGGCATCTTGATGAGAATGACTCCGGCGCGCCCCCCGCTCTCAGTCACTGACAGTGACAGCGTCACGGTATGTCCTCCGGAACCGCCCGTGGCGGGTATTGGGCTTATCTTGGCTGCACCCGTGTTAGGGGCGGTCGGCATCAGCTGCGGCGGCACGGGCCGGTCACCGTGGGCTGGAACGCTGTGCGGGTCAGGGCGTGGGCCAGTGCATCCGGGCGGCGGCGTCCTCGGGGTGTTCGCCGTACTCGTGCGCGACCTGTTCGGCGCAGCCGGACTCGCCGAATGCGCGCAGGGCTGCCGCGATTGCGCAGCGGCCCTGGCTGAGGGTGGGCGCATCGGAGCGCTGTAGCGGCGACGCGAAGAGGGCTTCGGCACGGACCACACGGCAACGGAGCTGGTTCATCGCGGGCCGGGTTGTGTCCGGGGCCCGGCACGGCTGGGCCGGGCGACCCCCTGTGCCGCTGGGGCCCGTGCGGTCAGGGCTGTCCAGCCGAGCAACGCGATCACCGTGATGGGTTCGATGGCCAGCGATTCGGCGACGTAGGCGGCGTGGATGGACTCGCGGAAGCCGAACAGCCCGGCGGTCAGGCTGATGAGCAGCGCGGCGATGGTGGTGGCGGTGAACCCGGCGGCTGCCAGCGCGGCGAGCGGCCGCGGCCAGGCCAGCAGCACCCCCGCGAGCGCGAAAGCGGCCAGCGCGTTGAGCAGGAACAGCGGGCCGTTGACCGGGATGTGTCGGTAACCCTCTAGCCACAGGTGCAGGTGAATGTAGCCGATCCAGCCGAGCAGGGCGGCGCAGGCCAGGCGCAGCAGCAGCTCGGTGGTGGTGCGGGTGCGTGAGCGAGCCGGCTGGCTGCGGCGGGGTGATGCGAGGCGGCGCAGCTGCTGGCCGCCGAGGTGTGTCATGGTCATGTCCGTTCATGTCCTTTCCGGGTGCGAGCGTCAGCCCGCGCGGGCCGCCGTGGTTGTGAAACCGCAGATCCGCTGGAACGCCCCGGGAGCGTCCGCTTGCCCGCTTCTTCAGCGGACCTGGTAGGCGGCGATTGCCCGTTCTAGCAGCGGGCCAGCCTGTGCCCACTGGGCGGCGGGGGCGGCGGCGACGATGACGGAGGCGCTAGCCCGCCCCCGGACAAGGCAGGCGATCTCCTGGTAGTGGTACGCGCCGATCTTCGTTACGTAATCGTCCACGACGCAGGATCCGGTGCCGCCGCGGAAGGCGACCCCGGTGGCGGTGGCGTCCAGGCGGGCGGAGGCCGCGTCGTCGGCGCGCAGGAACCGCAGCCGGAAGGCGGTCCAGTTGTTGAGGCTTTCGCTGCCCTGCCGGGGGGTTGCGTTGAGGTAGAGCTGGTACGCCCCGGCCGGGCTGCGCCGGGCGGCTGTCACCGTGTGGCTGTCACCGGCAATGGGGTGCAGGGACGGCGGATAGGACAGCACCGCGGACCTGTCCGGAAGAGTCAGCCGCCGCCAGCTGGCCGGTGCGGCCGCGGCGTGCGGCGGGAACACGCGGCCAGGCGCATGGCCGGTTCCGGCGAACGCGGCGATCAGGATGGCCGCCAGTGCCGTTGCGCCGAGCAGGCGGCAACGGTTACCAGTGGCCCGCGGCGTGCGGCGCGGATGGTCACGGGCTTCTCCTTTGGTCCTCCGGCCGGGCGCCCCTGGCCCACCGCCGCGGGGGACGGCCGGGCCCTCCCGGTGCCGGTGGCGAGCGGTCAGAGGTTGCCGTCGCCGTCGCTGGGGCCGCCGTTGTTGTCGGCGTCCTGGTCGCCGCCGTTGCCCTGCGGGATGGGGTTGACCGTGGGAGCGGGAGGCTGAGCGGGCGGCGTGGGGGCGGGAGGGCGCGTCGCCGGTGGGCTGGCCTTCGGCGTGGGCGCGCGGTGCCGCGAGTGCATGATCGCGGGCGCGGCTGGCTTCCCCCCGGGGGAATGCGCCGCGACCGCGGTGCCGCCGCAGGCGGCGAGTGCCACGAGCAGCAGGAGCCCGGCTGCCGAGGGCTTGAGGTGCAATGACATGGCTTGTCCTTCGTTATGGCGGTGCGCCGGCCGGGTGGCGCTAGGCTGATCCGGCCGTGGCGGGGGCGTCCCTCGCGCTGAGGTGACGCGCTGCATTCAGGCTGCCTGCCCGCGGGCGCCCCGCCCACGGTGCTGGCGGTCACGCCGGCGAGGGTTTTCCCTCCCGTGCCCCTGCGCCGTGACCCCGGGGGACGGTGGCCGCCCTTGACCGGGCAGCGGGAATGGCCGGCCCCGCGAGGTCACTGTTAGCGGTCAGGCTGGGGCTCCGGGGCCCGCAGGAAGGCGATGACGGCCAGTACCCGGCGGTTGTCGTCGCTGTCGGGGGGCAGCCCGAGCTTGTCGAACACGGCGGCGACGTTGCGCTCGACGCTCTTGGCGCTCAGATACAGCCGCCCGGCGATCCCGGCGTTGGAGCGGCCCTCGGCCATGAGGCCCAGGACCGCACGCTCGCGTTCGGTGAGCCGCTGCAGCGGGTCGCGGGCGCGCTTGCGGGTGACGAGCGCGCGGACCAGGTCGGGGTCGAGCACGAGTTCGCCCCGGGTGACCCGGTGCAGCGCGTCGGTGAGCTGGCCGCTGTCCCCTACGCGCTCCTTGAGCAGGTAGCCGGCAGCGCGGGGCAGCGTCTCGACCAGGCGGGCGGCTAGGGCGATGTCGGTGTACTGGGAGAGCAGCAAGATCGCGACACCCGGGTGGGCGGCGCGGATGCGTTCGGCTGCCTGCAGGCCTTCGTCGGTGAAGGTGGGCGGCATCCGCAGGTCGAGCAGCACCGCGTCCGGCGGGTCGCGGTCAACCAGCCGGAACAACGTGGCGGGCTCCGCCGCCTCGCCGGTCACCTGGATGCCGCGGGCGGCCAGTGCGCTGGCCAGCCCCTCGCGCAGCAGCGCGGAGTCCTCGGCCAGCATCAGCCGCATGGCAGCTCCGCCCAGACGGTGGTGCCGTGGCCGGGTGGGCTGGTGATGGTGAGCGTGCCGCCGAGCGCGGCGACCCGGTCGGCCAGCCCGGTCAGCCCGGTGCCGCCGCGGGCGGGGGCGCCGCCGATGCCGTCGTCGCTGACTTGGATGGTCAGCTGGGCGTCGCGGCGGCGGGCGGTGACGTGGGCGGTG
This sequence comes from uncultured Actinomycetes bacterium, assembly GCA_963834705.1. Taxonomy (GTDB): domain Bacteria; phylum Actinomycetota; class Actinomycetes; order Streptosporangiales; family Streptosporangiaceae; genus RYN-230. The sequence goes on along the minus strand of CAWICV010000001.1, from coordinate 1,853,081 downwards.
GTGGCGTGGGCGTGCCGGGCGATGTTGGCCAGCGCTTCGGCGATCACGAAGTAGGCGGTCGCCTCCACCGGCGGGGGGTACCGGGCGGGGCCGATGGCGGTGGTGACGGGCAGCGGGGCGAGCGCGGTGAGGGTTTCGGCGGCGGCGGCCAGGCCGTCGCTGGCCAGCACGGCCGGGTGCAGGCCGCGGCCTAGCTCGCGCAGCTCGGCGATGGCCGCGCTGATCTCGCCGCGGGCCGCGCCCAGCAGCCGCGACAGCCGCGGGTCGGGGCCGGGTGGGCCCGCGAGCCGATCGCCGATCATGGTGATGGTCAGGGCCAGCGCCAGCAGCCGCTGCTGGGCGCCGTCGTGCAGGTCGCGTTCGACCTTGCGGCGCTCGGCCAGGCCGGCCGCCACGATCCGGGCCCGGGACGCCCGGACCTCCGCCAGCTGCGCGGCCAGCGCCGCCTGCAACCGCGCATTCTCCAGCACCAGCCGGGCCGCCGCGGCCACCGCGTCCAGCAGTGGCCGCTGGTCAAGCAGTTCGCTGTCGTGCACCAGCCGCGCCAGTGGCGCGCCGTCCGCGGTGAGCTCGGTGGCGGCCCGCCCGGCCGCCGGGACCGGGTCGGCGTCGCGCCCCTCGTCGTCCACATACGACCCGGTTTCCGGCGACCAGTAGCAGACACACAAACTGGGATCACCGAGCGCGGCCGCCAGCGCCTGCCGCACTCCCGCCGGTCCGGGCGCGCGGCCAAGCTCAACCACCAGATCGGCGACCGCGGACCGGGACCGCCGGATCCGCACCAGCCCGACCAGCAGGGCCAGCGGCACGCTCAGCCAGATGACGGTGACGATGGCGGCCTCGGCGGAGGTCTGGGCCGCGGTCAGCGGCGTGAACCCGAGCGCCGCCTCCAGGATCAGCGCCGCCCCGGTGGCCAGGCCGGCGAACCATAGCGGGTTCAGCGCCCGCCGGGCCGGGCCGCTGGAGCGCCGCCACCGGCGCACCACCAGCCCCAGCACGGCAGCTCCGATGACGACCACTGAGATGTTGGCTTCTGCCAGCAGGGCCCGAAACACGCCGGGATTGTTCACGAAGGGGAACGTGTGCGGGCACGGGCAGGAATAGCTGAGACGCAGCCCGGGGATGCTGCGCGGGCTGGTGAATACCTGCAGCACGCCGTGGACGACCAGTACCTGCACGTAGGCGGCGGTCAGCACCCCGCGCTCGAGCCGGCTGCGCAGTTCCCGGCTCGGGTACTGCAGCAGCAGCTGCGCCAGCAGGACATCCGCCAGCCCGCTCAGCCAGTTCGCGTACGGCACGATCGCATACACGTAGAACCCGATGCTGGTGGCGAACCAGATCAGGCCGCTGCCGATCATCAGCAGGCCGGTGCGGTCCAGCTGCCGCGCCCGGTAGGCGACCATCCCGCCGGTCACATAAGCCCAGCCGACAAGGGCGTTCGGGACCGCCGAATAGTACGGGACACCGGCGCGGTGCTCGAACACGACGCACACGACTGCGAAAGCACCAATGCCGACGGAGATAACCACAGTGATCGCGCGCGGCCGCTCCGGCCGGAACCGGGTCACGGCCGGTCACCCGCCAGCACCGCTGCTAGCGACCGGCTGCTGATCAGTTCCTTCGGCAGGAAGCCGGACACCGGGGCGGCCCGCACCCGCCCCTCGAAGTCGCATCTATCGTGCCCGCTGGTCAGTACCACCGCGCTCGCGCAGCCAGCCGCGTTGAGCCGGTCCGCGACCGCGAACCCATCCATGTCCGGCAGCACCACATCCAGCAGCACCACATCAGGCGCCAGGCGCGCGACCAGGTCCACCGCGGCCGCACCGCTAGCCGCCTCACCGACGATCCGCCAGCCCGCCTCGGTCAGCAGCTCCCGCACCACCTCCCGGAACCCGGCGTGATCATCCACGACAACAAGCGTGCCCAGAAGCTCCCGCCGTGTCGCAATCACCTGTCCAGTGTGCGCCGCGCCGGCGAGCCCGCGACAGAGGGGAAACCCTCACCGGCGTGACCGCCCATCCCCTGCGCCCCGGCCCGCGGGCACGGCAGCGTGCACAGCAGCGGCCGTCCCCAACCCGGGACGGCCGCCAACCACCAGGTGGGGCAACGACGGCACACCAACCAGCCATGACCGGCGCAGTAGTCGCCGTCCCGACCGTCCCATCCGCCGGGCGGCAGCAAGCCAAGAGCGCACGGCCGGCTCAGGCTTCACGGTTTGCCGCCGGCGGCCCCGCTGCCGGGACCCCGTCCAGGGTGATCCCGAAATGGTCGCGGTAGGCGGCCAGGACTGCGGCGTCGGAGGGCAGCAGCTGCTCTTCGCGTGATCCGCCGCTGGTCCGGATCAGGGTGCGGCCGCTGATGGAGATCCTGCCCTCGCCGGTCAGACGCGAGCAGATCGTGCCGCGGGTGAAGTGTGAACCCGGGGAGGTCTGCTGCCACCAGCAGGTGGGGATGAAGTCGGCGAGGGTTCGTTCCCGCAGCTCGACGCGGTATTGCAGGTTTCCGTCCTTGAGCACGTTGACGTCTCCGTCGTCGGCGCCGGCCAGCGTGAACCGGCCGGCGGGATCGCCCTGGTGACGTCGTTCGCCGAACAGCAGCGGGTAGACGCTGTGGCTGCCGAAGCCGACATCGGCCAGCCACGGGCCGCGTCCGTTGACCGAATACACGAGCAGCGCCAGGTGGTCGAACGGCGGCCCGAACTGTCCGTCGCCCCATACCCGCGCTGCGGCCAGCGTCACCCGGTAGCCCAGGGCCTGCAGCAAGAGCGCGAACGCGCCATTGAGCTCGTAGCAGAACCCGCCCCGCCGCCTGGTCACGATCTTGCCGACCAGGCCCTCTTCCGTCAGCGAGATAGGCTCGCCCAGGTGGATGCTCAGGTTCTCGAACGGCACGGTCAGCAGGTGGGCCCGGTGCAGGACGCGAAGGGCGGCCGCGCCGGGGCTGCTGGGGCGCGCAGCGCCGATGCGGTCAAGGTAGGCCGCTGCGGTCTGCTCGTCCACCACGCCCTCCTGGTGTCGCGGCCGGCAGCCCGCCTCGGTTGGCTGCCGCCGGGTGAGAAGCTACGGCGCGCCTGCCCCGCTGGACAACAAATTCGGACAAGGGTCAATCAGTTGACGCTCTGCTGTCGCGGGCGCCGATGGGTCGTACCCGCTCAGCGGTGACGTCCTGTCCTTCCGGCGCCTCCCCGCGCAGCTTACGTGCAGGCCGCCGGAAGAGCACCGGATTGCCGGGCGGCCGCGGATCGCTGCCGCTCAGCTCGCCGCGAGCATGGCGTTGAGGTGCAGCCCCAGGGCGTGCACGAAGGCGCTCACCCGCTCCCGGTCGGCGGCGTAGAGCACGTAGTAGCCCTCCCGGCGCCGGGTGAGCAGGCCTGCGGCCAGCAGGGTCTGAAGATGCTTGGAGACCGCGGCCTGGGACAGCTGGGTGAGCCGGGCCAGTTCCTGGGTGCTGCGCGGTTCGACGGTGGCGAGGTGCAGCAGTTCCAGCCGCGGGGCGGCGGCGATCGCGCGCAGCTGGCGGCCGAGCTGCTCGGGGGTCAGCGGCGGGGCCAGCGGCCGGACCAGCGGGTCGATGGGGAAGGTCAGTGTCAGCGGCCAGGGCGGGTGGTCGCAGGTCACCCGCACGTGCGGCCAGGCGTAGACGCTGGGCACCAGCGTGATCCCGCCGTGATCGCCGATCGCGACCTGGTGCCGGTGGGACCGGGGGATCAGGACGATGCCGCGGGCCGGGTCGAGGACCACTTCTGGAATGAGATCGCCGAGCAGCCCGAGCGGCCCGTCGGTGGCCAGGCGCCGGGCGGCGTGCTCCATCGCCTGGTGCAGGCTGGGTTCCAGGCGCTCGAACTCGGCGGCGAAGCACGCGTCCCAGTAGTCGGTGATCACGGTGAGCAGCTCGTCGCGGATCTTCTCCGGCTCGGTGAAGATCCGCCGCAGCCGCGCCGCGCCGGGCCGCCCGCCAGCGGCCTGGATGATACGCCCCTGCACGGCCGGATCAGCGAAGTTGTCGTCGCGTGGCCATTCGAGCACGGTGAGGGCCAGCTCGGGGATCAGCTGCCCGGCCGGCGCGCCTCGGATCAGCGCGACCTCCTCTTCGATCGTGGCGTCCGGGTGGGCGATGCCGGCCTCCAGGAAGGCTGGCAGGTAGCTGCGGACGGCGAAGGAATGCTCGCGCAGCTGCCGGCGCAGGCCGGCGGGCAGCTGCCGGCAGGCGCGGACCCAGGGCAGGTGCAGGGCGTGATGTGAGGGGTCGGTCAGCACGTGCCAGGAATGGGCTGCCTCCAGGACGCGCGATGCTCCCAGCCGGATCTGCTCCAGCGGCCGGGGCGGGAATACCAGCCGGATGCCCTCCGCCAAGTCATTCACCTTCTGCCGAATCTGTTGATCTGATCAGCATGGTACGCGGACAGTTGGCACATGACCACCACCGCAGATGCGGCGCCAGCGCCCAAGGCGGTGCCCGATGCCTGACATCCTGATCCTCGTGGGCAGCCTGCGCGCCGCCTCCTACAATCGCGCGCTGGCCACCGCGGCCCGGTCTGCCGCCCCGCCCGCGCTCCGCCTGACGGTGACCGGCCTGGAGGGCATCCCGGTGTTCAGTGAAGACCTCGAAGAACACGGCCTGCCCGGCCGTGTGCGCGCCCTGGCCGACGCTATCGTCGCGGCGGACGCCCTGCTCATCATCACCCCCGAGTACAACTTCAGCATCCCCGGCGGCCTGAAGAACGCCCTGGACTGGCTGTCCCGCGACCCGCGGGAACCGCTGCGGGGCTGCCCGGCCGCGGTCGCCGGGGCCACCCTCGGCACCGGCGGCACCCGGCAGGCCCAGGCCGCCGTCCGCCACGTCCTGCACGGTCTCGGCGCGCACTGCCTGCCGCTGCCTGCACTGGAGATCAGCCGGGCCAGCCAGCAGTTCGACGCCGCTGGCCAGCTCACCGGACCCGCCGCCCGCACCCAGCTAGACGCGTACCTGAACCAGTTCGGCAAATGGCTCAGCAACGATGCCTGCCCAGCCTGACACCGGGTCAGGCAGGATGCGGCTGCACCCAGGTCCCCGGTGAAGGCACCGGCCCTGCCAGGAATCCGGATCCTCAGCTGGCGTGCCCGCCTGGTGCTGCGCCCGGCTGGGGGGGCCCGGAGCGGCGCGGCCTGTGTGAGCGGGTACGGGCGCTGGTGCTGGAGAATGCGCGGTTGCAGGCGGCGCTGGCCGCGCAGCTGGCGGAGGTCCGGGCGTCCCGGGCCCGGATCGTGGCGGCCGGCCTGGCCGAGCGCCGCAAGGTCGAACGCGACCTGCACGACGGCGCCCAGCAGCGGCTGCTGGCGCTGGCCCTGACCATCACCATGATCGGCGATCGGCTCGCGGGCCCACCCGGCCCCGACCCGCGGCTGTCGCGGCTGCTGGGCGCGGCCCGCGGCGAGATCAGCGCGGCCATCGCCGAGCTGCGCGAGCTAGGCCGCGGCCTGCACCCGGCCGTGCTGGCCAGCGACGGCCTGGCCGCCGCCGCCGAAACCCTCACCGCGCTCGCCCCGCTGCCCGTCACCACCGCCATCGGCCCCGCCCGGTACCCCCCGCCGGTGGAGGCGACCGCCTACTTCGTGATCGCCGAAGCGCTGGCCAACATCGCCCGGCACGCCCACGCCACCACCGCCCACGTCACCGCCCGCCGCCGCGACGCCCAGCTGACCATCCAAGTCAGCGACGACGGCATCGGCGGCGCCCCCGCCCGCGGCGGCACCGGGCTGACCGGGCTGGCCGACCGGGTCGCCGCGCTCGGCGGCACGCTCACCATCACCAGCCCACCCGGCCACGGCACCACCGTCTGGGCGGAGCTGCCATGCGGCTGACCGCCGCGCACAACGGGGCGGCGAGCCCGGCCGCGTCGTGATCGCGCGATGCTCCTGGCCTGCCGGAAACCGCAGCCCGGGCCGGGGGATAACCCTCGCCGCCTTGACCGCCAGCCTCCTGGGCGCTGGCCAGCGGGCACGGCAGCCTGCAAGAACACAGGCCATCACAGCGAATGGCCCCGACCCGAAGAGGGAAACGATGTACCACCCGGTAATCGCGCGCGAACTGGCTGCCGCGCGGATCCGCGATTTGACCTTGCAAGCGAGCCGATACAGGTGCGCCGCTCTTGCCCGGTCATACCGGCCCGGCCGGAAACATCCCGTGCCTCTCGCGGCCGCGCTGCCATGCCCGGACCCCGGCCCGGCCACCTCCGCCACCTGACAAACCCCCGCGCGCCGCGCGGCCAAGCACGCCCCGCCCGCACTCTGCCCGATCCCGAATGAGGTCATCATGTGCCCCCTGCCAACCCGGCATCACCCGGCTCCGGCCAGGCAAGAGGCCCGCTGGTGGAGCGGGTCGCGGGCTGGAGCGCCGCGCACCGCAAGACGGCGGTGTTCGGCTGGCTGCTGCTGGTCACCGCGGCCGCGGCCGGGCCATCGCGAGCCGCGTCGCCCCGGCCACGGCCCAGCTTTCCGGCCCGGCCGAACATCCCGATTGAAGCAGGCACTCATGCCCACCACGACCATCGATTCCAACAGCCCCGCCGTCCCTTCTGCGATACCCCGTCAAGACGGTGCCCGGCACGGCAGCAGCGAAGACCTCGCCCGGTTCTACGCCGATCACGGCGGCGACCTGCGGCGATTCGCCGCACGCCTGACCGGCGACCACGGCCGCGCCGAGGACATCGTCCAGGAAACAATGCTGCGTGCCTGGCACCACCCCGAGCTGGCCAACGGGCGCTGCGGCACCCCGCGGGCATGGCTGTACACGGTCGCCCGGCACCTGATCATCGATGAGTACCGCGCCCGGCGGGCGCGTCCCGCCGAGGTCGCCGACGTGGGGTTGCTGGCTACCAGGGCCGCGCCGGACCAAATCGGCGCCGCGATCACCCGGTGGGATGTCGCCGCTGCCATGGCGGGCCTGCCTCCCCGCCACCGCGACCTGCTCGCTGCGCGCTATCTGCGCGACCGCAGCATCGCAGACATCGCCACCGACCTGCACGTTCCCACCGGGACTGTGAAGTCACGGCTGTCGGCCGCCCACGGCGCGCTGCGCCGAAGAATGCGGCCCGGATCCAGTCCGCCCATCCGGCAGACAGCGGCCGCCCGGTCTGGGCGCGGGGCGCGGTCTCGGCCGCCGGCTGCGGCGAACGAGCCATACACGGCTCCGGCGGCAACGGCGGGCCTAGCGGCGCCGAAGCCAAACAGCCGCCACCTGGCAGCCCCGCGGGCTGGTTCGGAGGTGGGCACGAAATGATCGCCGCGATCGGCCCGTCTGTGGCGCCCGGTGTGGCTGCGCATCCCGTCCCGGGAATCCCCCTGCCGGGCCCTGCCGCGGCTCCGCTGCCCAGGCCGCAAGCCGGCCCGGCGGCAGCCTCACCAAGCGCGAACGGCAGGTCCTCGCGCTAGTCGCCGATGGGCTCAGCAACCGCCGCATCGCCTGGTGCCCGTTCATCAGCGACGGGACCGTTACCGTGCACGTCGCGCCAAGCTCGGAGCCACCAACCGCACTGAAGCCGCAGCAGCCGCCCGGTGGCCCAGCAGCACCCCGTAGCTGGCGTCACGCCACCGTGCCCCAGGCGGAGATCATTCCCGGCAGCCAGAAGCTGGCGGCCGGGTCGGCCAGAGCCGTTATGGCTGCCTGGATCGCCGCCTCGTCTGCCTGGCCGGAGCTGATCAGGGCATTCCGCATCGGCTCAATTGACAGCCGCGGCCACTCCGCGCCCGCCGAGCCCCCGCGGGCCAGCGCGGCGTGCAGCTCGGTCCGAATGCCGCGCACGCCGCAGGCAGCCAGTCGGCCAGCGAGCTCGCGGCCGCAGTCGGGGTCCCAGCCGCCGTGCCTTTGCATCACCAGCGGGACCGCCGCCAGCAGGGTTTCGACCGGCCCAGGTGCGGGCGGACGGCTGTGCCACTCGCTGGCGGACAGCATGATCACGCCCCCGGACTTCACCGAGGCGAGCAGATGGCCAAGGCCCACTTCCCAGTCCGGGAGCCATTCGACCAGGAAGCGCGCATGCACCAGGTCGAACCCGTGTCGCTCGACGGGCCCGCTGAGGATGTCGTGCTGGATTACGCGCAGCGCTGGGAAGGCCAGCGGCCTGAGGAACGTGGTATCGATGTCGCAGGCGACGCCTATCCCACTGTCACGCGCTCTGCCGTCGGCTGGTTCTTCGCATTCTTCCGAGGACAGGGCGGCGTCACTGCCGATGATCAGCAGCGTCACCTCGCCGGCGGCAGATCCGGGCCAGCCGCCCGGCTGCCTGCCGGCGCGCCCGGCGAGCGCGGGCCCGGGCTCCGCTTCGCGGCCAGGGCTATCCGGTACCTGACGCAGACGGCGACCGGCTCTGTGCGTCTGCCCCGCCAGGACGCGACCGGGTGATACCGGCTGAGCGCCGGGATGGGCGGGCCATCGATGATCACGGCGCCGGGTACACGGCGCAGAACAGGTTGCCGTGCGGGTCGGCGAGAACTGTCCACCGCCCGCGCGGGTCATCCCACTGGCGGGTGGCGCCGAGGGCGATCAGCCGGTCCAGGTCACCCGCGGTGTCGAGGCGCACGGCCGGGTGGATCCGGCCCGGGACGGGCTGTAGCTCCCGGACGCGGGTTAGCCAGATGTGCAGGGCGTTACGGGTTCCGGTGAGTACCGGCTCGTCCCGCGCGGAGGGTTCCCGCGGCGATGGCGGCGGCGTCACCCGGGTCCACGGCGAGCCCGAGCAGTTCAGAGTAGAAGCGGGCGAGCGTTGCGGGCTCATGACAGTTAATGATGATGGCTTCCAGCCGCGCACTTGGTTCTCCTGGTGAGGTAGCTGTCGGATCTGCCAGCGTGGCATGGCATGCCTGTGCGTCCTGGCCCGGTGCGGGATTAGCGGCGCGGCGCTGGGGCTGGGGCTGCCTTCGGGTCTGTGTTGTTCCCGCAGGCAGGCGCCAGGAACGGCCGGCGCGGAAACGCAGGTCGCCCTTGGCTGGTTGCGCGTATCCCCGGCATCAGCAGGCAGATAGCGGCGGTGCCGGCGGCAAGGCCGCCGCCGGCCAGGAGGGTGCTGCGGGTGCCCAGGAGCGCGGCGACCGCGCCGGAGGTGACGATTCCCAGTGGGCTGAGGCTGAACGATGCCAGCCAGTTGACCGACGCGGCCCGGCCGAGCAGGCGGGCGGGGACGCGCTGCTGCAGGAGCGACTCCCACAGGCAGTTGCCGTAGGCCATGAGCCCGAAGGTGACGGCAGCCAGCGAAGCCAGCGCCCAGGCATTGGATGTCAGGCCGAGGGTGGCGGCGGCGAGCCCGGAGGCGCCCCAGCCTGCCCACATGCGGGTAACCGGCCGGCTGGGCAGCCCGCGGCGCGCTACCGCGAGCGAGACGGCGGCCCCGCCGGCCCCGCCACCGGCCAGGATCAGGCCGAGGGTGAGCGCGCCTTGGTGCAGGACATGGCGCACGAGCAGGGGGATAAGTACCCCGAGCGGTGAGAAGATGGCGAAGTTGGCCAGGCCAGCGCCCAGGATGGTGACCCATAGCCACCGCTGAGACCGGCAATAGCGCAGCCCTTCGCGAACATCGCTCCAGGCCGAGCGCCCCCGCCCCATCGGCCGGGTGGCTGGCCGCATCGCGGCAAGGCAGGCGGCGCTGACCGCGAAGCTCGCTGCGTCGATCCCAAATGACCAGGCCACCCCGGCGGCAGCGACCACGATCCCACCCAGCGCCGGGCCGATGAGCTGCTGGGCGAACAGCTGGCTGGCAGAGACCAGGGAGTTGCCCTGCACGAGCAGCTCGCCAGGCAGCAACTCGGGCAGCACGGCGGTGAACGCCGGAAGAAAGAACGCGTCCGCGACTCCGAAGATCGCCGCCATGACCACCAGCGCACCCAAGCCCCCGGCGTGCCCGGCGATCAGGACCGCGGCCCCGGCCACGGCGGCGCCCCGGACCACATCGGAGACGAGCATGGCACGCCGCCGGGGAATCCGGTCCACGACCATCCCGCCGGCCAGCACCAGCACCACGGTAGGAACCAACCGCGCGGCGAGCACCACCGACAGTGCCGAGGGCCGGTCATCGGCCCGCAGCGCCGCTAGGACAAGCGCCACCGTGAAGATGCCGTCCCCGGTCACCGAGACCGCCTGGCCGCACCACAGCAGGGCGAAGTCCCGATGCCGCAGCGCGGCACCCAGCCCGGTAACCACGTCGGAACGGCGCAGTGAGTCATGTGCAGGCTCGGGCTCGCGCTTCAGCATCGGGATGGTTCAGGCGGCGTGCTGTTCGGCGAGCGCGAACTTCTGGGCCTTGAGCACGGTCCAGCCGCTGTGGCTGGCGCCAGGCGGGCCGGTGCCTGGCGCGGCCAGGGCGGTTCCAGGATGGACCGCCAGCAAGGCGGCCACGGCCGCCGGGGCGGCGAACAAGTGAGCGCGCATCATGCTCCCTTATCGAGTTGAGCTGTGGTCTGGCGCAGTGGGCGGTGCCAAGGCCCGGTGTTCGGGCGCCGGGCCCCGGCTGTGCGGCTTTGTCATTGCTACGGCCGGGCAGCCGCCGTCGTTCGGCCTGCACCGGTACTGTGGGATGTCTCACACCCCTGTGCCGGGTGGCTGGCCGCCGTCGGCAGGGCATGAGCGGTTTGCTAAATGCGGGCCAGTTCGGCCAGGGACGGCGGCTGGCGTGCTTCGCGCCGGTCACGGCTCAGCCAGGGGGCGAGTGCGGTGAGGTAGCTGTCGAGCTGGGTGCGGGCGGCGGGGTCGGTGAGCTGGCCGGTGGCGTCGAACTTGGCGCTGCCTTGGGCGATTTCCAGCGTGGGAGCGGCAGTAGGTGGGCGCCGAGGCCGTGCAGGACGTGCCGGAGCTCGGCCTGGGCCTGGTGGGTGCCGCCGGTGCCAGGGTGGCGCCGGCGAAGGCGGCGGGGCGGCCGCGCAGTGGTTCGCGGGGGTCGCGGGACAGTCAGTCGAGGGCGTTCTTCAGCCCGCCGGGAATGCTGAAGTTGCATCCCGGGGTGACGATCAGCAGCCCGTCGGCGGCCAGGATGGCGCCGGCGAGGGCGCGCACGAGCCTGGGAGCCCGCCTGTTTCGAGGTCTTCGCTGAATACCGGGATGCCGCCCAGGCCGGCCAGGTGCAGGGCGGGTGCGGCGGCGGCCAGGGCCCGGTTGAGGGAGCGGGCGCGCAGGCTGCCGACCAGGGTCAGGACGTCAGACATCACAGATCGCCTTCTTGGCTGGAGGTGGGGGTGCGGCCGGGTGGCGGGTGAGCCGGAGCAGGGCCAGGCCGCTGAGTGCCGCCAGTGCCGCACCGGAGAGGGCGAAGCTGGCGGTCAGCCCCCAGGCGTGGATGGCGAGCGCGGCCAGCGGCGGGCTGATGGTGGTGGCGGTGGCGATGCCGGTGTACCACAGGGCCATCGCCTTGCCGAGGTGCTGTTCGGGGATGCGGGCCTGCAGCAGCGCGATGAGGGGAATGTCGGTGGCGGCGGAGGCCAGCCCGGTGCCGGCCATCAGCGGCAGCCCCGCGGCCAGGCGCCTGGTCGCGCCCAGGAACAGCCGGAAGACGCCCAGCACGCCCCAGGCGGCGACCGAGCCGGCGGCCAGGCGGCGCAGCCGCAGCCTGCTCAGCACGACCGCCCCGGCCAGCTCGGCGGCGCCGGCGGTGCCCTGCAGCAGACCCAGGGTCCCCGGCCCGCCGTGCGCCCGCGCCACCCACGATGGCAGCCCCACGGACAGGAAACCGCTGGCTGCCACCAGCGCGGCGGTGAACGTGACAAGCACCAGCGGCACATCCGGGGCGGCGCGGAACGCCCGCCAGCCCGCGGCCAAGTCCGCTCGCATCCCCGGGTCGGCCCTGGTGGCCGCTGCCCTGACCGGCCGAATCCCGGTCAGGGCAGCGGCGGAGATGGCGAAACTCGCCGCATCGATGGCGACCACGCCGGGCATAGCGGTGACCGCCAGCAGCGGGCCCAGCAGCAGCGGGCCGAGCCCGAAGCTGGCCATGAAGCAGGCCTGCAGGATCCCGTTAGCCTGCAGCAGCCGCCCGCTGGGCACGATCGCCGGAACCAGGGCCAGCCGCGCCGGGGTGAACACCGCCGCGGCCGAGCCCTCGGCCAGCGCGAAACCCGCCAGCGCCCACAGCGGGACACCGTGCACCAGCGCGCCGGCCAGCCCGAGCAGCAGGGCCAGGCGGACCAGGTCAGCGGCGATCATCAGCCGCCGCCGGTCGTGCCGGTCGGCATAGGAGGCGCCGAGCACCGAGCCGGCCAGCAGCGGCGCGGTGGCCGCGCTGGCCACCACCGCGACCCCGGCCGGCCAGCCCGTACCCGGCATTCAGCAGCACCCGCCCGTCCCGGGCCACCAGCACCGTGCCGGAAAACCGGCCCGCCGACGCCACCCCGGCCAGATATTCCTCCATCGCCGCCGTGCCCGCGGCCGGGCGCCCCGCCGCGGCCGGCGCCGGAGGCCGCGCGGCTGGGCCCGCGCCGTGCGAGCAGCCCGCCGTCAGCCCCGCCGCGGCTGTCAGGGCGGCCAGCGCCACGGCCAGGCCACGCCAACTGGCCACACCGGCTCAACGATCAGGCCCGGGCAAAGTTCAGCCCGCCGCCCGGCCAGCCAGGGAAGCCTTCAGCAGGCTCGCCGACCCGAGACCAGCGGCGCTACCATCACCTTGCGTGACACCGATGGCATCGCCATGGTGATCATCATCAGGACCAGGCGCGCTCGCCGCGTCCCTCACCGAGGAAAATGACAGACCGGTGAGAAACGCCGCGGACAAACCATTGAGAAACCGGCCGGGCGTCCCAGGTCAGCGGCGTACCCGGTGATAAGAAGGATGAGAACCTACACACGGGCGCACTCCGGTGTTACGCTGCCGGCCCAGGCGGCCGGCTAGCTAGCCAGGCAGGCCTGGCGCAAGTCCCCTTTGCGCGGGATTTACCCAAATCAGGTATTGTGATTGCGTAATAGTCTAGCAATTATGCTGTGCTGCCCCGTGTGCGGTATCTTGCCGTAACCGGAAACCGGGTGCTGCCGCCATTTGCTCCGCCCGTAGCCAGCGTCGGATACGGGGTGCGTCCTCCGGGATGTTATCGGACACCAGGCCTGCTGCCTGGGGGCTTCGGGGGTTGCAGGAAGTGCGGCGGTGGGATCACCACCGCCGTCCGCTGGTCCTGAGCGAGGAAACATGGTTGCTGAGCAAGCGGGAACCCCTGTGTTCCCTGCCGACGTGGTGATCATCGGTGGCTGCGGCCGGGTCGGCCTGCCGTTCGGGATAGCGCTCGCGTCGCGTGGGCTGTCCGTCCGGCTGTATGACCTGAACGCCGGGGCTGTGGCAACGGTCAACGAGGGCCGGATGCCGTTCGCCGAGGATGGGGCGGATGAGCCGCTGCGGGCCGCGGTCGCGGACGGCGGCCTGCAAGCCACCGCCGACCCGGCCGTGGTTGGCACGGCTGAGGTGCTGATAGTCGTCGTCGGCACCCCGGTGGACGAGCACCTCAACCCGGATCTGGGTGCGGTGCCCGGCGCGCTGGGCCGGTGTGCCGAGCACCTGGTGGACGGCCAGCTGGTGATCCTGCGCAGCACGGTGCACCCCACCGTGACCGCGCTGACCGAACGGATGCTGGCCAAGCGCGGACTGCAGGTTGACGTGGCGTTCTGCCCGGAGCGGATCGCCGAGGGACACGCCATGACCGAGCTGTTCGACCTGCCGCAGATCGTCGGGGCACGCACGGCGCGGGCCGGCGACCGGGCAGAGAAGTTTTTCCGAACCCTTACCGACGAGATCATCCGGCTCGAGCCAGAAGAGGCAGAGCTGGCAAAGTTGTTTACCAACACGTGGCGATATATCAAATTCGCCACCGCGAATCAGTTCTGGATGATGTCCAACGACTACGGCCTGGACTTCGAGCGGATTCGCCGGGCGATCCGGCAGGACTATCCACGGGCGGCGGATATGCCTGGGGCCGGTTTTGCCGCCGGGCCCTGCCTGCTGAAAGACACCATGCAGCTGGCCGCGTTCAACCAGAACAAGTTCGTGCTGGGGCACTCGGCGATGCTGATCAACGAGGGCCTGCCGCTGTACGTGGTGTCCCGGCTGGAGGAGCGGTTCGACCTGCCGTCGCTGACCGTCGGCGTGCTGGGCATGGCGTTCAAGGCGGGCAGCGACGACCCGCGGGAGAGCCTGTCCTACAAACTGCGGAAGATCCTGCTGCTCAAGGCGAACGAGACGCTGTGCACCGACCCGTACATCGCCGACGAACGGTTCACCCCGCTGGACGAGGTCCTGCGGCGGGCGGACCTGCTGGTCATCGCGGCGCCCCATCCGGAGTACCGCGATCTGGCCACCGATAAGCCGGTGGCCGACCTATGGGGGATCACCGGGAGGGGAACCCGGATATGAGCGGAGCCCAGTCATGAAACCCGACGTGAGCGTGGTCATCCCGGTCTACAACGAGGGCGAGGCGATCATGCCGTGCCTGGACCGGATCCTGCGGGCGGTGACCCTGCCGTGCGAAGTGCTGGTCGTCTACGACATGGCCGAGGACATCACCGTGCCGTACATCGAGAAGGCCAGCCTGGCCGACTCCCGGGTGCGCGGCCTGCTGAACGTGTACGGGCGCGGCCCGGCCAACGCGATCCGGTACGGCTTCGACGAGGCGCAGTCCCCGGTGACCGTGGTCACCATGGCCGACGGCAGCGACGACCCGATGCAGATCGACGAGCTGGCCCGGCTGGTGGAACGCGGAGTCGTGGTGGCGGCCGCCTCCCGGTACATGCCCGGCGGGCAGCAGGTGGGCGGGCCGCGGCTGAAGCGGACGCTGTCCCGCACCGCGGGCAAGTCACTGCACACGCTGGCCCGGGTGGGCACCCGGGACGCGACCAACAGCTTCAAGGCCTACTCCACCGACTTCGTCCGGCAGGTCGGCATCGACTCCCGGTCCGGCTTCGAGATCGGCCTGGAGCTGACCGTCAAGGCCGCCCGGCTGGGGCTGCCGGTGGCCGAGATCCCGACCATCTGGCTGGACCGCTCGCTCGGCGAATCCCGTTTCGATGTGGTCCATTGGCTGCCCGCATACCTGCATTGGTACCGGTTCGCGTTCGGACCGAAGCTGAGCCTGGCCAGCCTGGCAGCGCGTAGCGGGCCGGCTACGGAAGACTGAACTCCCGGAAAGCTGAACTCCCCGAAAACACCGGCACAGAGGAGAGCGGTTCGTGGTTAAGGTTCTGGTCACTGGCTCGGCTGGCTTCATCGGCGGGTACGTCACGGCGCAGTTGCTCGACCGCGGCCACACCGTGGTCGGCCTGGACAACTTCTCCAAGTACGGGCCGGTGAAGCACAGCTACGACGACCATCCCAGCTACCGCTTCGTCGAGGGCGACGCCCGGGACGTCGGCCTGGTCACCGAGCTGCTGGACGGCTGCGATCACTTCATCGCCGGGGCGGCGATGATCGGCGGGATCTCCTACTTCCACGCCTATGCCTACGACCTGCTGGCCACGAACGAGCGCATCATGGCGGCCAGCTGTGACGCCGCGCTGGCCGCACACCGGGCGGGCACGCTCAAGAAGATGACCTACGTCAGCTCGTCCATGGTCTACGAGAGCACGGACCACTGGCCGTCGGCCGAGGGTGACGAGCGGAAGATCCCCCCGCCGCTGTCCTCCTACGGCTTCCAGAAGCTGGCCGTGGAGTACTACGCGCGGGCGGCCTGGGACCAGTACCAGCTGCCGTACACCATCGTCCGCCCGTTCAACTGCGTCGGCGTCGGCGAGGGCCGGGCGCTCGGGCAGGTCGAGGTGCTGTCCGGCAACGTCCGGCTGGCCATGTCCCACGTGGTGCCCGACCTGGTGCAGAAGGTGCTCAAGGGCCAGGACCCGCTGCACATCCTCGGCCAGGGCAACCAGGTCCGGCACTATACCTACGGCGGCGACCTGGCCCGCGGCATCGTGGCCACGCTGGAACACCCGGCCGCGGTGAACGAGGACTTCAACCTGTCCACCGCGGAATCGACCACGGTGGCCGAGCTGGCCGGGCTGATCTGGCGTAAGGTCAAGGGTGCGGACGTGCCGCTCCGGCTGACCTCCGACGACCCGTACGAGCACGACGTGCAGAAGCGCGTGCCCGACGTGGCCAAGGCCAGGACGGTGCTCGGCTACGAAGCCACCACCACCCTCGACCAGATGCTGGACGAGGTCATCCCATGGATCGAGCAGGCCGTCCGCGAGGGACGCCTGTAGACCTGACCGTGCAGCTGTCAGCGGTAGCCGCGCGCCGCCCGGTGGTCACGGCGGCTGCGCCGGGCCACTGGCTGCGGCGGCCAGTCTTCGTGCACCTGGCCGTGCTGGGCGGCTACCTGGCCGCCGGGATCGCGGTGAGCTGGCCGCGAGCCACCTACCTGGCCGGGAAGCTGCCCGCGACCCGGGACGCAGGCTCCTACGTGTGGGACTTCTGGTGGATGGCCCACCAGCTCGTGCACCTGGGCAACCCGTGGGCCACCTCGGCCATCGCCGCCCCGGTCGGCGCGCAGCTTGGCCTGCACGCGCTGCTGCCGCTGCCCGGCGTGCTGCTGGCGCCGGTCACCCTGATCTTCGGCCCGAGCGTGTCGTACAACCTGCTGTCCATCGCGCTGCCCGGGCTGCTCTGCTACGCCACCTACCGGGTGGCCCGGCTGTGGCTGCGCTCGCAGCCCGGCGCGATCGCCGCGGGCGCGTTCTTCGGCCTGTCCTCGATGCTCGCCTGGCGGTCCTGGTACCACCTCAACCTGGCGCTCGGCGGGCTGTTCATCCCGCTCGCCCTGGAGGCCGCGGTCCGGCTGACCCGCCGCCCGGGTTGGCGCCAGGCGGTCATCCTCGGCGTGGTGCTGGGCGCGGCCGTGCTGGCCGACGAAGAGATCGCCGTCCTGGTCATCATCGTGGCCGTACTCGCGCTGATTCCCTGGCTGGCCCGGCGGCAGGGCGGGGGAGAGGGGAGCGGGCCGGGCACGCTGGCCAAGCTGCGTGCGGCCGGGCTGGCCGCGGCGGTGGCGCTGGTACTGGCCAGCCCGCAGTTGATCGCCATCGTGCAACAGGCCCGGTCCGGCGGCATGACCTCACCGCCAGGCAGCCTGCAGGCCTCGTACCGGGGTTACTCCGGGTCGCTGCCGGACATGTTCGCGCCCTCGCCGCGGATCGCCTATTTCGGCCTGGGCCACCTCGGGTTCATCTTCCACGGACCGCTGGGCGACGGCGTCCCCACGTTCGGCCTGCTGCTCAGCGTGCTCGCCGTGGCCGGGACGGCCCTGCTGTGGCGCCGGGTGAGTGCGCGGCTGCTCGCGTTGTGCTGGCTGGCTTGTGCGGCACTGGCGCTCGGCCCGGTGCTGCGGGTCGGACCGCACCTGCTGATTCCAGTGCCGCAACTGGTGGGCAGCTGGCGGGTGTCCGCGGTGATGCCGTTCACCTGGTTCGCCAAGGTGCCCGGCCTGTCCGGGTTCCGCGAGCCGGACCGGATGATGATGCTCGGCATCCTGCCCGCCGCGCTGCTGGCCGGCGGGGCGGTGGACTGGCTGCGGTACCACGCCGCCCCGGCCATCCTGGCCGTGCTCGCGCTCGGCGTGCTGGAGGCGGGCTGGTCCGGCAACTCGTTCATCGGGACCATGCCAACCGCGCTGCCCGCCGTGGACGGCCGGATCGCCGCCGACCACTCCGGCTCGATTGTGCTCGACGTGCCGTTCGGCATCCGCGGCGGCACGTACATCTACGGCGGCGGGTTCGACCCCGACGCGCAGGTGCTGGCCACCGCGGACGGCCACCCGCGGTCGGCCGGCTACATCTCCCGGGTGCCGCTGCCGACCATCACCGGGATGAGCCGCCACCCGTTCTATGCCCGGCTGGTGGCCACCCAGCGGCAGCAGCGCAGCACCCCGGCCGAACTGGCCGCGGCCCGGGCCGACGCCCACCGGATGGACATCGGCTGGGTGCTGGTCTGGCGGTGGCCGGCCAGCCGCAGCCCGCTGCCCGCGGTGCTCAGTTACCTGCGGGCGACCGGCTTCCGGCCCGCCTACACCGCGGACGGCGTGCAGGTCTACCGGGCGGCGAGGTAACCGGGGCCGTAGTGCCGCCAGGCCAGCACGCCGCCGCGCTGGACGGTGGGTGAGCCGAACGTGCGGGTCAGGTATGTCCCGAGCGCCGAGTCCCGGCTGGTCACCGCGACCAGCGCGGTCAGCCGCCAGTAGCCCAGGTCGGTCCGGAGCTGGGCCGCCGACGGCGGCTTGGCGTGGCTCTGGCCGTTATACAGGGCGTCCAGGTAGGCCGCGGTCGGCCGCCGCTGGGTGTGGCAGATGGCCGCCTGGCCAGACGGTTCCGGCGCGATGCCGTAGCAGCCGACCAGCGCACCGGTCACGTTGCTGTCCGCCTGCCAGCGCATGTCCGCCGACGGCAGCAGTGGGATGATCACCACCCGTTCGTCCGGGCTGAGCTTCATTGTGCCCAACGCCAGCTGGAAGCCGGCCGGGGTGGGCCGCACCGGGGCCGTCTGCAGCGGCAGCGGGATGATCGGCACGATGGCCACCGCTACTGCGGCGACGGCGATGCCGCGGGCCCACGCGGCCTGCCGGACCGGTCGCCCGGCCCGCGGCCGGCAGGCCAGGTCGACCGCGAACGCCAGCAGCGCCGCGGCCGCGCCGTCGGCCAGCAGCGAGAACCGGTTGGCCAGAGCCTGGTCGAGCAGCGGCAGCCGGGCCAGGTAGTGCCAGGGCAGCAGCGCGGCGGGCCAGCGCAGCCCGTGGCTGTGGATGGTCTTGCTGCCCAGGCTGCACAGCTCCAGCACGGCGAACGTCACGGCCATCGTGCGGACCCGCAGGTCCCGCCAGAACGCCGTCGCCGCGATGAGCAGTACGGCCAGCATCGGCCAGCCCAGGTAGGCGAAGTACTCGACCATCTTGACCGGGTGGTTGTTCAGGTAGGTGACGTTGACCGGTGAGGTGAACAGGTACCCGCTGGGCGCGCTGACGAAGTTGCCCGGGAAGTTGTGGTAGTGGCTGGGGGTCCACGGGCTGCCATGCTCGGCCAGCGGCCCATGGAACTGCCGCCACAGCCCGTAGGCGGACAGCACCAGCATGACCCCGGCCCCGGTGGCCAGCCCGGCCGCCGCGCCGCGGATCCGCCCGGCCACCGCGCGCGGGCGGCTGAGCGCCAGCACCACCGCGATGACCACCGCGGTCACCCCGAGCAGGGCCAGCGTCTCCTCGGCGATGAACAGCTGGGCTGCCAGCAGCAGGCCGAGCCAGGCCCCGGTGCGAACCGGGCGCACCGGGGCCGGCTCCACCTCCCCGGGTGGGCGCAGCAGGCCGCGGCGGCCGGTCAGGATGCGCAGCAGCGCGTCCACGATCAGCGGCAGCAGGATGGCGAACTGCAGGTGGTAGTGACCGACGGCGGCGATGCGCAGCGCGGGGGAGAAGCCGAACAGCGCCCCGCCCAGCGCGGCCGCGGGCCAACTGGCGCCCCAGCGCCGGAGCACCAGGAAGGTGACCGTCGCGGTGCCCGCGAAGCCCAGCGTGAGCGCCGTGGTCAGGGTGGCCTGCGGGCCGATCAGCAGGGTCAGCGGGGCGAACAGCGTGGCGGGCAGCAGGAACGAGGTGTTCCACATCAGGTTCATGCCCTCGGGCGCGTTCACCAGCGGCGTGACCAGTGCGGGCAGGTGGCCGTGCGAGACCGCGTTGGCCGC
The DNA here is from genome assembly GCA_963834705.1 of uncultured Actinomycetes bacterium. GTDB lineage: Bacteria > Actinomycetota > Actinomycetes > Streptosporangiales > Streptosporangiaceae > RYN-230. The sequence continues at coordinate 1,833,430 of CAWICV010000001.1, read as the reverse complement.
GTAGCGCATGAACCAGGCGAACAGGTCGATGTCCTGGGACACCCCGTTGGCCGGCACCACCTGGGCCTGGCTGGCCGGGGCGGCCCACAGGTGCCAGGTGATGGCGAACGCGCCGGCCAGGTACAGCAACGGCACCAGCCATAGCGCCGGGCGCCCGGGCAGCCGCCGCCAGACCCGGGGACGCTCCGTGTCCGGCGGTGCATCCACGGGCCGCCGGACCAAGCTCACCGCCGCCCCCCGCTGGGTGAGACCCGGGGCACGGTCAGGCGCGGGCCGCGCGCCGCTGCTCGCGGCCCGCGGACATCCGGATGCGGGTCAGCAGCCACACCGCGGCCACCCCGTCCTTCCAGGTGATCTTCTTGCCTTCCTCCCGGCTGCGCGCCCGGTAGGTGATCGGCACCTCGAATGGGCGGATCTTGCGGGCCAGCAGCTTGCCGGTGATCTCCGCTTCCATGCCGAAGCCGCGCGAGCTGATGTCCAGGCTACGGTAAAGCTCCAGCGGCATCAGCTTGAAGCAGGTTTCCAGATCGGCGATATACGCGTTGAACAGGATGTTCGCGACCGTTGTGACACCCTTGTTGCCCATCACGTACCAGAACGAGTAGGCCGAGTGGCTACCGAATGTCCGGTTTCCGTACACCACTTCTGCCTCACCGCGCAGCACCGGCCTGAGCAGGTCCGGGATGTCCTCCGGCTGGTACTCCATGTCGGCGTCGAACGGCATGATGTAATCACCGGTCGCGGCGGCCGCGCCGGTCCGGATGGCCGCGCCCTTGCCCTTGTTCACCGGGTGCCGGAGCAGGTTGATCCGCTCATCGCCGCTGACCAGGCTGTCCAGGATTTCTGACGATCCGTCCGTGCTCGCGTCGTCCACCACGACCAGCTCAATGGGGCACGGAAACGACACGTCCAGCAGGTGCTTGATCACGTTCTGGACCGTCTCGGCCTCGTTGTATACCGGCATCAGGATCGTAAGCTTCACTGCTGCGCCGTCCCTGTCGTCTTTTTCGGGCACTCGACCTTATCCCAGGAAAGACCGAAATGACCTCATGAGTCGGCAACCCGTTGATATAGCACGGACTGGGCTTTACCTGCGCCAGCCGAGGACCCGGCCGACCGCGAAGTCGGGCGGCCCGAACACCGTGCTGAGCAGGCGGCCGAGCCGTGAGCTGCGGCGGGTTACGGCGACCACCGCGGCGGGCCGCCAGCGGGCCACCCAGCTGCGCAGCGCGGCCGGGGTGGGCGCGTGTACCGGCGGCTGTGCCGCCTGCCCGTGCACCGGGGCGGACATGCCCCACAGCAAGTCGATCGAAATGGCAAACTTCTGCAGCGCGGGGCCGCCGTAGGCGCGGGCCTGGCCGCTGCGCTCCGGGCCGATGAAGTAGCCGCCGTTCATCGACCCCGGCAGGCCGGTCTCGGCATACCAGCGCAGCGGCAGTGACTGATGGCCATACGCCAGCGGCAGCACCAGCACCCGCGCGTTCTGGGGCAGCCGCAGCCGGCTGAACGCGGCCTGATAGCCGGCGGGCGGCTGGCCGGCCCGGGTCACCTGGTAGGGCAGCGGGACGAGCGGCAGCACGGCGATGACGGCGATAGCAATGAGGATGGCTGGCCGCCAGATCGCGGCGGCTTGCCGCCGCCCGGCGCGGAGCGGCGATCGGGGGCCGGGGGCTCCGGGGGTAGTCCCCCGGGGAAGCGGAGCGGGGGGTCGCCCCCCCGGGCTAGCACAGGCTAGCTGGAGGGCGACCGCGAGCACGGTGGCGGCCAGGCCGTCGGCCAGGATGGACAGCCGGTCCGGTAGCACCTGACTGAGCACCGGCAGGTGGCTCAGCCAGTGCCAGGGCAGCAGGGCCCGGGGGACGGTGACGCCGCGGATCACCTGGACCGTGCCCAGGGAGAAGATCTCCAGCACCGCGCAGGACAGCGCGGCGACCCGGATCCGGCGGTCGGCCCAGTACCGGACAGTGGCCGCGAGCAGCACGACGAGCAGCGGCCAGCCCAGATAGGCGACATACTCCACGACGTAGGACGGGTGCGCGGCCATCGCGGCCGCGTCCGCCTTGGTGTGCAGCACCAGGTTGCTGCCCGGGGTGACGAACGCCGCGGCCCGGTTGCGGAAGTGGGTCACCTTCCACGGGCTGCCGTGCTCGGTGAGCGGGCCGTGGAACTGCATCCACAGGCCGTAGCCGGCCAGCACCAGTGCGGCCACCGCGGCCGACCCCAGGCCGGCCGCGGCCGCCGTCGCCCGGCCGGCTACCTGCCTGGCGTTGACCAGGATCAGCACCACCGCGATGACCAGGCCGGCCACCGCGGTATCCAGCAGCAGTTCCTCGCCGGTGAACAGCTGCACGGCGGTCAGCACGCCGAGCCAGATGCCGGTGCGCACCGGGCGGCCCCGGCCGGTCAGGATGCGCAGCAGCGCGTCGATCATCAGCGGTGGCAGCACCGCGAACTGGACGTGGTAATGCCCAATGCCGGATGCGGCCATGGCCGGGGAGAACCCGTACACCGCGCCGCCCAGCGCGGCCGGCCAGATGCTGACCGACCAGCGCCGCAGCACCCAGAACATGGTGGCCGCCGAGCCTGCGAAGCCCAGGGTCAGCAGCACGGTGAGGCTGACCTGCGGGCCCGCCAGCAAGGTGACCGGGGTGAGCAGCACACCAGGCAGCAGCAGCGAGGTGTTCCACATCAGGTTCACCCCGCGCGGCGCGTTCATCGCGGTGGTGACCAGGTGCGGCAGGCTGCCGTGCGCCACCGACTCGGCGCTGTACCGGATGAACCAGGCGAACAGGTCAACGTCGGTCGGGTCGCCGGCCTGCATCCGGGACGCCGGGCTGGCCCACAGCCGCCAGGTCACCGCGAGCGCGCCGGCCAGATACAGGGCCAGCACCAGCCAGGTGGCCCACCAGCCGCCGCCACGCGGCCGGGGCTCGCGAGCGGTCTGAGCTGGCTCGACGGCCGAGGGGACCGGGCCCACCGTCACCTCCATTCATGGGCAATCGCCGCATCAAGGACCTTATGCCGGTTTCGGGCCCGGTTGTGCCCGGCTTGGCTCAGGCAGCCGGGCCGACCAGCCTGCAGCGAGCGACCGACGCTCGATGTCCCGCCATTCCCGCCACCTAACGGCTGAGTCGCGTGCGGTACGTCCCGCCACCCCGCCACCTGACGGCTGAGTCGCGTGCGGTACGTCCCGCCACCCCGCCACCTGACGGCTGAGTCGCGCGCGGTACGTCCCGCCACCCCGCCACCTGACGGCTGAGTCGCGCGCGGTACGTCCCGCCACCTGACGGCTGAGTCGCGTGCGGTTACGTCCCGCCACCCCGCCATCACCCGACGGCTGAGTCGCGCGGTACGTCCCGCCACCCCCATCACCCGACGGCTTCGGCGCGGCGGACGGCAGTATGCGGGTACTGGCGTTAAGGAAAAGGGGATTCTGGCGGTCAGGCTTCGCCGCGGCTGCGCCGGGGCATCCGGCGCGGCATGGGCGGCTTGGCCAGCTCATCGGGCAGCCTGAGCAGCGGGTTTGTCGCGCTCGCGATCACCTGGCTGGCGGTTTCCATGATCCGCTGGCCGCGGGCCCGGGACGCGGAGCGGAGCAGCTCGAACGCCTGCCGCGGCCGGATCCGATGCCGCTCGGCCAGCACACCGATGGCCTGCTCGACCCGGACCCGGACGGTCAGCGCGCGCTCCAGCTGGGCCACGGTCTCCTTGAGCTGTTCCGCCTCGGCCATGCCGCTACGTGGGCTGGCCCGGTGCGCGCCGCGGCGGCTGGCCCGGCGGCCGCGCGGCTCACGGGGGTAGTCCCGGACCGGCGGGGCGGGCGGCGGCTGGGTGCCCGCGATCGGGCCTGAGTTCCGGCCGGCCGCGTCCTGCGGTGCGGGCGGCGGTGGTCCACTGGCCCCGGCCGCGTCCAGTTCGGCCTGCTCGTCGGCGGTCAGCTCGGCGTTCAGGATGTCAGCCAGCACCATGGCGCTGGTCAGGTCGGGCAGTTCCTCGTCACCCACCCGCCAGCCGCTGGGCGTGCGCTCCACCGCCTGGAACGGCCCGGTATCGGCATCGTTGGTCGCGTTGTGCTGGGCCGCTCCGGGCACGCCGACCGGGCCGGGGCGCGGCTGCGCACCAGCTTCATCACGGTCGTGCCTGCCGGTCATGCGTTCGCGGCGAGCCCGCGCAGCCTCTCCTTGACCTGGGCCGCCGATGGGTTGGTCATCGCCGTCCCGTCCGGAAAGACCACGGTCGGCACCGTCATGTTCCCCCCGTTAACGCTGATCACGAACTCAGCGGCCGCCTCATCGCGCTCGATGTCGATTTCGGCTACCTCAATCCCGTCACGCGCCAGCTGGGCCTTCAGCCGACGGCAGAACGCGCACCATTGCGTGCAGTACATCGTTACCCGCTCTGACACGCATCCGCTCCTATCGTCGCAAGAAATGTTCCGCTTCCTCAACGCGGCGCACGCCCGCCAGCTTCCCGCCACCGCCGGGCAATTAACCGGGCGGCCGCCGGTCCAGGTGCTTGTGTCGGCGGGATGCGGCAGGATGGCGGGCACCGGAGGTACGCAGTCGACGCTGGCGGGCTGGGGGAAGGTCGTGGCTGATCTGGCTGATCCGGAGTCGGTGCTGGCCGCGCTTGACCCGGAGCAGCGCCAGGTCGCGCTGGCCACCCGGGGGCCGGTGTGCGTGCTGGCCGGCGCGGGCACCGGCAAGACCCGGGCCATCGCGCACCGGATCGCCTACGCGGCGCTGACCGGCGTGGTGGACCCAGCCCACGTGCTGGCGCTGACGTTCACCACCCGGGCGGCGGGTGAGCTGCGCGCCCGGGTGCACCAGCTGGCCGGCCGGGGGCCCGGGCTGGACCGGGTGCAAGCCCGCACGTTCCACTCGGCCGCGCTGCGCCAGCTCAGCCACTTCTGGCCGCGCACCGTGGGCGGGCGGCCGCCCGCCGTGCTGGATTCCAAGGTCAGCCTACTGGCCGAGGTGGCCCGGCGGGTGCGGGCCGGGATCAGCTCGGCCGAACTGCGCGACCTGGCCGCGGAGATCGAGTGGGCCAAGGTGATGGGCGTGCCGCCGGACGGCTACCCGGACGCGGCGGCCCGGGCCGGGCGCAGCGCCCCGCTGGCGCCGGCCACGGTGGCCCCGCTCTACGCCAGCTACGAGGAGCTGCGCCGGGAGCGCCACCTGGTGGACTTCGAGTCGGTACTGGAGCTGACCGCCGCCATCCTGGCCGAGCATCCCGAGGCGGCCGCACTGATCCGGGACAGGTACCGGTATTTCGTGGTCAACGAGTACCAGGACGTCAACCCGCTGCAGAAGCTGCTGCTGGACAGCTGGGCCGGGGACCGGGATGACGTGTGCGTGGTCGGCGACCCGCGGCAGACCATCTACTCGTTCGCGGGCGCGACGGCCAGCTACCTGACCGGGTTCCGCGCTGACTTCCCGGCTGCGACCGTGCTCCGGCTGGTGCGTAACTACCGGTCCACGCCACAGGTGGTCGCGCTGGCCAACCAGCTCACCGGGCTGGCCGGGCGGCAGCCACTGGCCGCTCAGCTGCGCGCGGCCGGGGCGGCCGGGACGGCCGGCGGCGGTGCCGCTGCGGTGGGCGGCACGACGGCGCTGGTCGCGCAGCGGCCCGGCGGGCCCGCGGTGGAGTTCGCCGGGTACCCCGACGAGCAGCGGGAGGCGTCGGCCATCGCGGCCCGGGTGGCCGCGCTGCACGCGGCCGGGGTGCCGCTCAGCCAGGTCGCGGTGCTGGTCCGGACGAACGCGCAGACGCTGCCGCTGGAGCAGGCCTTGGCCGCGCTGGGGCTGCCGTGCCAGCTACGCGGGGCGGAACGGTTCTTCAACCGGGCCGAGGTACGCCAGGCGGTTGGCCTGCTCCGGGCGGCGGCCAAGTCCGCGGGCGGCGCTGAAGATGCCGGTTCCGCAGCTGCCGGTTCCACGGCCGGGCCGACCACGGAGGTGCGGCACATTCTGGCCGGGCTCGGCCTGACCCCGGAGCCGCCGGCCGGGCGGGGGGCGGCCCGGGAGCGGTGGGAGTCGCTGGCCGCGCTGGCCCAGCTGGCGGAGGACTACTTTGCTGCCGCTGCCGCTGCCGCTGTGCTGCCGCTGCCGATGGCGATGGCGGCGACCGCGCCGATGGCGGCGACCGCGCCGATGGTGGCGACCGCGCCGATGGTGGCGGGCTGCGCGGCTTCGCGGCCGAACTGGCGCACCGGTCGCAGATCGAGCACGCCCCGGCCATGCACGGGGTGACGCTGGCCTCGCTGCACGCGGCCAAGGGCCTGGAGTGGGACGTGGTCTTCCTGGCCGGGCTGGCCGAGGGCACCGTGCCGATCGTGCACGCGCAGACCGACGAGGCGATCGAGGAAGAGCGGCGGCTACTCTACGTGGGCGTGACCAGGGCCCGGGAGCAGCTGTTCCTGTCCTGGCCGCTGGCCTGGTCCGGCGGCGGGCGGCGGGGCCGCCAGCCGTCCCGGTTCCTGGCCGGGCTGCAGTCAGCTACCCGCCGGGCCGCTGCGCTCGCCTGACCGGTACGGTGCCACGGTGAGTAAGGCCCTGGACAGCCTGGTCGAGCTGCTCGACCTGGAGCAGATCGAGGCGAATATCTTCCGCGGCCGTAGCCCCAGCGACTGGCGGCAGCGGGTATTCGGCGGGCAGGTGGCCGGGCAGGCGCTGGTCGCGGCGGGCCGGACCGTGCCCGCCGACCGGCCGGTGCACTCGCTGCACGCGTACTTCATCCGCCCGGGCGATCCAGCGGTGCCCATCGCCTACCTGGTGGACCGGGTGCGCGACGGCCGGTCGTTCACCACCAGGCGGGTATCCGCCATCCAGCACGGCAAGACGATCTTCACCCTGTCCGCGTCGTTCCATCACGACGAGCCGGGGCTGTCGCACGGGTCGCCGATGCCCGCGGTGCCGTCGGCCGAGTCGATCCCGGCGTCCCGCCATGAGTTCTTCGCCGGCAACCCGATCGACCTGCGTTTCGTGGGTTCGCCAGTATTCACGGCGCCCACCGAGGTGACCGAGCACAGCCTGGTCTGGCTGCGCGCCGACGGCGACCTGCCCGACGACCCGCTGCTGCACGTCTGCCTGATGACGTATGTGTCGGATCTGACGCTGCTCGACACCGTGCTGCGCAGGCACGGCATCTCGTGGGCCGACGGCGGGATCAGCGGGGCCAGCCTGGACCATGCAATGTGGTTCCACCGGCCGTTCCGGGCCGACCGGTGGCTGCTCTACGACCAGGAATCACCGTCCGCGTCGGGCGCCCGCGGCCTAGCCCGCGGGCAAGTCTTTACTGACCAGGGCGAGCTCGTCGTGTCCGTGGTGCAGGAAGGACTCATCCGCCAGTTGCACTAGTGGCCAGAAAAAGAGTTGCCCTGCCCCGGCCAGGTTCTTTAGGCTGCTCATATGTTCCAGGGCGAGCTGACGACGCCATGAGGAAGGGAGGTGTCCTGGTGAATAACAACATGCTTCTGGTTCCGGTCGCGGATCTCCCGCAGGCCGGGGCTTTTGCTGCCGCACCAGGTGCCTGCCTGCCCACGGGCGTGCCGGCTCTCCTCGGCCCGGCCGAGCACCCGGTGACGGCGCGACCGCGCGTCATCATCGACGGTGCCCCCGCGCAGCGGCGTGACCAGGAGTCTGTCCAGGTCAAGCCAAGCTTCGGCCAGCCGGGCACCTCCGCCAAGACGTACACCCACGCGATGAGCGCTGCCGCTCGGGGTGGCAGCCAAACGGGTTCGCTTCCAGCCTGGGATCCGGTCTAGAAAAGGCCGGCCTGGATCCCTCAAAGGCCGCGGACCCGCACCGGGTCCGCGGCCTTAGTCATGTCGGGCCCGCCGTTTTGTCAGACCCATGAGAGACGGTAAGAGCAGGACGAGAGGGGTTGGACAATGTACGGGCCCGGTACCGCCGCCGTAGCAGCGGGCACGGCGGGGTTCGAGGCAGTCTCGGCACCAGAATCCGTGCGGTCAGGCCAGCGCAGCGGGCTGGCCGGGGTGACTCCCACTGTGGTGCCAGCGGCGCGCAGTGCGGAATTGCCCTGCACCGACGACCCGGAGCTGTTCTTCGCCGAGTCTCCGCAGGATGTGGAGACGGCCAAGGCGCTCTGTGTCGGTTGCGCCGCCCGGATGGCGTGCCTGTCCGGGGCCGTGGAGCGCCGTGAGCCCTGGGGTGTCTGGGGCGGCGAGCTCTTCCTGCGCGGCCAGATCGTGCCGCGGAAGAGGCCGCGCGGACGACCGCGGAAGCACGACGTGGCGGCCTGACCCAGTCGTCAGCCCTAGCGAATCACTCAGCGAAGACGGGCGGTGGAGTGAGATGTACTCAACCAACTACACAGCAGCGCGGCATCGCGAACTGCTGGCGCAGGCCCGCCTGGATGGTCAGGTAGCGCACCTGCGAGCGGTGCGCCGGGCGGTACGCCGGGTAGACCGGGCCGCCAGCCGGCTGGAGCGGGCACAGCACACCGCGCGGCAACTGCGCGATCTGCGGCAAGTGTCCTGACCAACCAGCGGGGAAGCGGGGGCGGCCGGTACCGGCCGCCCCCGCGTCGAGTCTTCAGCGGGGGGCCAGGTCGCCGGGACGGGCGTCCCGGTCCTCCGGGCCGGGGTCAAGTACGGTGCCGTCCAGGCCGGTGCCGTCCAGGCCGGTGCCGTCCAGTTCGGTGCCATCTAGTTCGGTGCCATCTAGTTCGGTGCCATCTAGTTCGGTGCCATCTAGTTCGGTGCCATCTAGTTCGGTGTCGTCTAGTTCGGTGTCGTCTAGGCCGGTGTCGTCTAGTTCGGTGCCGTCCAGGCCGGTGTCGTCTAGTGCGGTGCCATCAGGGGCAGCGCCGTTGCTGCCGGTGCTAACCGGGCTGATGCTGTCCGGGCTGGGCTGGACTGAGGCCGTCTCATCCGGGGCGTAGCCCGGCATCCACCGGATCATCTCGGCCCGGAACGGCCCTTCGGACCCGAGCTGGCAGAGCACCCCGATGCCCTCGGTGGACACCCGGTGGATCAGCACGTAGGACGGCGGCAGGTTGAGCCGCCGGCCCAGGTTGGACGAGCGCGGGTCGGTGACCCGGGCCGCCTCGGAACGCAGCCATTCCCGGCTGAACTTGAACGTGTCCCGCCGGGACGGCTCAGCCAGCGGAGCCAGGAAGGTATACAGCGCGTCCAGGTTGACCTCGATGCCCGGCCGGACGAAACCCTGCTCGCGGAGCTCATCCTCGGCTTCGCGGATGTCGCCGTTACTGTGGATGATCCGGAGCAGCTTGCCGATGAACGGCGGCAGGCCGTCGGGCAGCCGGTCCACCGCGCCGAAGTCGAGCACGCCCAGCCGGCCGTCGGCGAGCATCCGGAAGTTGCCGGGATGCGGGTCAGCATGGAGTAGCCCGGCGCGAGCCGGGCCGGAGAACAGGAACCGGGTGAAAAGTATCCCGGCCCGGTTACGTTCCTCCTGGCTACCGTCCTCGATGATCCGGGCTAGCGGCGTGCCATCCATCCACTCGGTGACGATCACGTGGTCGGTGGCCTGCACCACCTGTGGCACGTAGATGTCCGGGTCGTTGGCGTAGGCGGTCGCGAAGGCCTGCTGTGAGGTGGCCTCCAGCCGGTAGTCGATCTCCTCCGCGATCCGGGCCCGCAGCTCATCCAGCAGCGGTTTGACCTCCAGCCCGGGCATCAGCACGCCGAACAGCCGCCCGAGCCGGCTGATCTGGTTGAAGTCGCTGAGCAGCGCCCGCCCGGCCCCGGGGTACTGGATTTTCACCGCCACTTGCCGGCCGTCCCGCCAGACCGCGCGGTGCACCTGCCCGATGGACGCGGCCGCCTTGGGCTGGTCGTCGAACTCGCGGAACGTGTCCCGCCAGTCCGGGCCGAGATCGCTTGCCAGTACCTCGTGCACGGTTCTGGCGGGCAGCGGCGGGGCCGATTCCTGCAGCTTGGTCAGGGTGGCCCGGTACGGTCCGGCGATCTCCGGTGGCAGCGCGGCCTCGAAGATGGACAGCGCCTGGCCGAGCTTCATCGCGCCGCCCTTGAGCTCGCCGAGCACGCGGAAGATCTGCTCTGCGGTGCGCTGCTGGATCTCCGCGGCGACTCTCTCCGCGGGCTTCCCGCCAATGCGCTTGCCCAGCCCGAGGGCAGTCCGGCCCATCAGGCCAGCGGGGAGGGTAGCCAGTTTTGCGGTCCGGGTCACGGCTCGTCGAGGTAGATCGCTCACACCTTCATTCTCGGTCAGGTCGCCAAGCGGGTGCTACACCGGCACTCCCCGTGGCGCGGCCAGCTACGCCGCCGCCACTGCCAGCCCGGTGCTACAAGCTCCAGCGTGGCGTTGGTCACAGCCGCGGCCGGCTGAGCCAGATCGAGGCAGCTCAGCACCTGGCTGACCGCCTGCGCGGCGACCGCGGTGGCCAGCGTGGCCGCGCACGCCACCGGCTGCGCCGCCTGCCCGGCTGCCTGGGCCAGGATGAGCGGCCAGGCCGGATCGCGGTCGCTCCGGGCCAGCTCCACGCAGCCCAGGCAGGCGGACCGACCCGGCACCACCAGCGGGCCGACCACACCGATCGCCTCCCGGGCCGACGCCGCCAGGTGCAGCACCCCGCTGGCCACCAACTCGGCCGGTAACTCAGCCGGGTACCCATCGGTCAGCACCGCCAGATCCGGTTGTGGCCGCGAATTCGGCCGGCGCGGATTAGCCCGCTGCGGACTAATCCGCCGCGGTCGCGGCGTGGCCTCCGCCGCCCGCTCCCCGGCCGCCCGCTCCCCGGCCGCCCGCTCCCCGGCCGCCCGCTCCCCGGCCGCCCGCGCCTGGGCCGGTGTCTGGCCGGCCGCTGCCCGGTGGGCGGCCCGAGCCATGATTGCCCGGTCGGCCCAGATTCTGCATGAGGCGGTGGCTGGCCGGGGGCGGCCGAGGGCGTGCCGCGACGCTGGGTCCGTGGCCGGCTGGGCACGGCGGGCCGCGCCGGAGGCTGCCCCACCCGGCCGGTGCACATCACCCGGCTCACGCCGGATGCGGTCAGCAGGCTGGCAATCTCCGCCCCAACCGGGCCCGCGCCGTACACCAGCACCGTTGCCGCCTGCCGCCGGGCCAGTGCCCGGGCCCCGCCGTCGGTGTGGCCGTGCGCCAGCGACACCGTGGCCAGCTCACGGGCCAGCCGCGCGCGCCGCCCGTCCGGCAGCGCGCGCAGCTCGGCCGCCGGAAAGTCCTGCACCGCACCCGCCGCCGTGAGCAGGCCGATTACCTGGTCGGCCGCGTCCCGCGGGATGCCCAGTTCCTCGGCCGCGGCCAGCACCTGGCTGTGCTCTCGGCTGCCGTCCAGCAGCCCGATCAGTCTTGCCGCCCGGCCCATCCCGGTCAGCGCGACCGCCCGTCTCGGGTCGATGCCGATCTGCAGCGTGTCCCGGTCCCGCCAGACCACCAGGAGCCCCGGCTTTATCGCTGGACGCATGCCGTGACCATGCCACGACATACCGACATTCCCGCCTCATCCCGCGCTACATGCGCGCCTCATCCTCACCCGCGAATCACCAGCAGGCCATTGTCTTACCGGATTCCGGCGGGAACCGGCGCGCCGCCATAATGATCAAACGTTTGGTGTCGCCCCAGCAGCACCAGACGTTTGATCACCACGCTCGTGCCCGGGCTGATGTGCATGAATGGAACGTTCGTCCGATTCCCCCGGCCTGGGCTGGAGGCCCATGAATGAAACATCCCCCGTGTTTGCGCGGCGGCCAGCCGGCGGGACAGGCGGTGCCAGATCGGCCAGTGGGGCTGGTGAGCCACATTGGGGACGGCCCTCCGGTCCGGGGACCTGCGCGAGGTTTCGTGATCATGGGCTTGGTAGGGCTAGAACCCTACCTGGGCCATGATCACGAAATGGCGGACAACGCTGGCGGGAATTGTGAGGCCAGTGTGGTCTGAGTGACGGTGAGGAAGGCCCCGGGTGCGTGCGGAGAACCACACGGTTCGCCGATATCAGGGAAGCCTGGGTCAGTTCTTGGGACCCTCGGCGCCGGGACCCTCGTCGGCATCGGGGCCGTCGTCGGCCGGCTTGGCCGCGTCGTCGTCTGGCTTGGCCGCGTCAGCGTCGGCCTCGACCGCCTCGATCTCCTGGTTCAGGGTGGACATGTCGAGTTCCGCCCGGCCGGCCACGAACCCGGCCGGGTCGTCCAGGTCCTCCGCGGTGGGCAGCAGGTCGGGGTGCGACCACACCGCGTCCCGGCCAGCCACGCCGCGCACCTCGGTGAGCTGCTGCCACAACGCAGCTGCCTCGCGCAGCCGGCGCGGCCGGAGTTCCAGGCCGACCAGGGTGGCGAACGTCTGCTCGGCCGGGCCGCCGGTGGCGCGGCGCCGCCGGATGGCCTCAGCCAGTGCCTCAGCCTGCGGCAGGCGGCCGGTGGCGGCCGCGCTGACCACCGTGGCCACCCAGCCCTCGACCAGCGCCAGCAGGATCTCCAGCCGGGACAGTGCGGCCTTTTGCTGCGGTGTGTCCTCGGGCTGGAACAGTGCGGCATCTTGCAGCGCGTCGCGCAGCGCCTCCGGGTTGGACGGGTCGATCTGCGGCATGGCGTCGCGCAGCGCCGAGGTGTCCACGGTGATACCCCGGGCATAGTCCTCGACCGCGGCCAGCAGCCGGGAACGCAGCCATGGGACGTGCGCGAACAGCCGGTGATGTGCGGTCTCGCGGAGGGCCAGGAAGATGCGGATCTCGTCCGCGCCGACGGACAGCCCCTCGCCGAAGTCGGCCACCCCCGACGGGAGCAGCGCCGCGACACCCTCCGGGCCGAGCGGCAGGCCGACATCGGTGGAGCTGACCACCTCGCGGGCCAACGCGCCGACGGCGGCGCCGGTCTGGCCGCCGACCATCATGCCGCCGATCCGGCGCATCATCGCGCCCAGGCCGCCCATGCTGCCCAGCGCGCCCAGGCCACCCATGCCACCGGTGACCGCCTGCAGCGCCTGATTCAGCTCGCCGGGCAGCTCACCGCCCTCGCCCGGATCCATGGTCAGCATGCCGCCCATCGCGTTGACCGCCTTATCGGCGATCGGGTCGCACAACTTGGACCAGACCGGCAGGGTGGCCTCGACCCACTCCGACCGGCTCCAGGCCTGCGCGCTGCGCACCCCGCTGGGGAACGCGGTTACCTCGTCCAGCCACAGGTCGGCCAGCCGGATCGCCTCGACGATCTTCTGCCGGTCGCTGTCCAGCACACTGGGGTCGCCCTCGGCGGCGACCGTGTGCCGGGCGACGTTCTTGGCCAGGTCCCAGTTGACCGGGCCGCCCTGCCAGGACATCAGGTCGGCGAACTGGCGCAGCGCGTCGGCGAACTGCTGCGGGTCACCGAACGGGTTGTCCGGGCCCGGCGGCTGCCCGGAGCCGCCCGAGCCACCGGAACCGCCCTGGTCCCCAGAGCCCCCGGAACGATCTGGCATGCCAAAGCCGAAGGGAGGATCAGCCATCTCCGCGACCTCTCAGGCAGGATGGAAGGGTCACATCCGCCACGTTATCCCGGGAGCGGCACACGTTGAGCACTGCACAGGCCCAGGTTCGCCGCAAGCGCACCGAGCCGGGGCCGCGTACCGGCCGCGGTAACCGGGCTGGTAGCGGCGACGCGCCCGGGGCTGATCGCGGTGCAGCCCCGCCCGCCGAGCCCACGCCCGGACCGCCCGCCGACCCAGCCGCCGAGCCCACGCCCGGACCGCCCGCCGACCCAGCCGCCGAGCCCACGCCCGGGCCGCCTGCCGAGCCCACGGCCAGGCTGGCCACCGGGCGGGCCCAGCCCGCCGGGCGCGGCCCGGTAGTGGCGATCACCGGCGCGGCCCGCGGGCTCGGCCACGCCCTGGCGCTGCGGCTGGCCGCGTCGCCGGCTGCCCGCCGGGTGATCGCGATCGATGACCACCGGGGCGACGTCGTCGGGGTGACCTGGCGGCTGGCCGACGTTCGCGACCCAGCGCTGGCCGCCCGGCTGACCGGCGTGGACGTTCTGGTGCACACCGACGTGGATTTGTCGGCGGACACCGAGCACCGGGCCCGGCGCGCGTTCAACGTGCGGGCCGCGCAGACCGTGCTGACCGCGGCGGCGGCGGGCCGGGTCGGGCGGGTGATCCTGGTGACCAGCGCCATGGTGTACGGGGCCGACCCGGACAACCCGGTGCCGCTGCCTGAGGACGCGCCGCTGGGCCTGGACCACGACGGCAGCGTGGCCGGCGACCTGCTGGAGATCGAGCACCTGGCGCGGCGCTCGCCGCGGTCGCACCCGGGCATGGCCATCACCGTGGTGCGGCCCGCCGCGCTGGTCGGTGAGGGGGTGGACACCCTGATCACCCGGCATTTCGAGGCGCCGCGGCTGCTTACCGTGAAGGGCTGCGCGCCGCGCTGGCAGTTCTGCCACCTCGAGGACCTGGTCTCTGCGCTGGAATTGGCGGTGACCGGCGCCATCTCGGGCGCGTTCGCGGTCGGCTGCGACGGCTGGCTGGAGCAGGACGAGGTGGAGGAGCTCAGCGGGCTGCGCCGGGTCGAGCTGCCGGCCGGCCTGACATTCGGCACCGTGCAGCGGCTGCACCGGGTCGGCATCACTCCGGCGCCCGTCGCCGACCTGCGCTACATGGTGTACCCGTGGGTGGTGGACTGCCGGGCGCTGCGCGAGGCTGGATGGCGGCCGTCCTATGACAACGCGACCGCGCTCGGGGTGCTGCTCAAGCAGCGGGCCGGGCATCATGCCGTGGCGGGCCGCCGGCTGCCCAGGAAGGAAGCGACGATCACCGCGGCGGGCGCGGCGGCTGGCGCCACGGTGGCGGTCATCGGCACCGCGGCCATCGTGCGCGCGGCGCGGCGCCGCAAGCAGGGCAGCTAACCCCGAGCCACGAGCCCGGCAGCTAACCCGAGCGAGCCACGAGCCCGGCAGCTAACCCCGAGCCACGAGCCCGGCAGCTAGCCCAGCCGGACCGGGCTTCCAGGTTCAGGCGCTACCTTGGCTCCGTGACTGTGATCCGGCTGGCCGAGGTGCGCGATGTCCCGCTGTCCGTGGACGAGGTGCACAGCGCCGTGTCCGACCCTACGGCGGGCGGAATTGTCCTGTTCACCGGCACGGTACGGGACCACGACGGGGGCCGCGACGTGCGCCACCTGTCCTACTCCGCACATCCGTCGGCGGCCGCGCAATTGCGCCAGGTGTGCGAGAAGGTGGCCGCGGACCACCCGGTGACCGCGATCGCCGCGGTACACCGGACCGGCGACCTGGAGATCGGCGACCTGGCCGTGGTGGTCGCGGTGTCCAGCCCGCACCGCGCCGAGGCGTTCGCCGCATGCCGGGCCCTGATCGACGAGCTCAAGCAGAGCGTCCCGGTCTGGAAGCACCAGGTATTCGGCGACGGCGAGAGCGAATGGGTCAACAGTGCGTAGTCTTCCCCCCATGTCCCGCCGCACCGTCACCCTGCTGGTGGCCGGAATCGGGGTGGTGGCGGCGGCACTCGCCGCGGCCCTGCTGCCGGTTCCGTATGTGATCCTCAGCCCCGGCCCGACGCTGAACACGCTGGGGCAGACCTCGACCGGCCCGCTGATCAGCATCAGCGGGCATCAGACCTATCCGACCGCTGGGCACCTCAACCTGGTCACCGTGTCCTTCCTGGGCGGCCCGGGCGACGGCTTCAACGTGTTCACCGCGCTGCGCGCCTGGCTCACCCCGCACGAGGCGGTCGTCCCGGAGCAGGAACTGTTCCCCTCTGGGCAGTCTGAGCAGCAGGTGGAGCGGCAGGACACGCTGCAGATGGTCGGCTCGCAGCAGGATGCCGAGGCGGCCGCGCTGTGCGTGCTGAACATCCACTTCACCACGCTGGACACGGTCACCCAGACCGGGAAGGGGATGCCTGCCGCCGCGGCTCTCAAGCCCGGTGACCAGATCACGGCGGTGGACGGCACGCCGATCGGCTGCAGCCACAACACCGGCACGCTGATCCGCCAGCACCCGCCAGGCAGCCAGGTCACGCTGACCGTGCAGCGCGACGGCCAGACCAGGCACATCACGCTCAGGACGGCCAATGTGCAGGGGCACTCGGTGATCGGGGTGTTCCTGACCGAGAACTTCCGGTTCCCGTTCACCATCAAGATCAAGGTGGGCGATATCGGCGGGCCGAGCGCGGGCATGATGTTCGCGCTCGGCATCGTGGACAAGCTGACGCCGGGCAGCCTGACCGGCGGGAGGTTCATCGCGGGCACCGGCGAGATCTCGGCCAACGGCGCGGTCTCGCCGATCGGCGGTATCCAGCAGAAGATGGCGGGGGCCCGGGCGGCTGGCGCGACCTGGTTCCTCACCCCCGCCGCGAACTGCGCGGACACCAGCGGGGCGGTGCCCGCTGGCATGCACCTGGCCAAGGTGTCCACGCTGCGCCAGGCGCTGACCGACCTCGCCGCGATCAAGGCGGGGCACAGCGCTCCAGGCTGCTGACAGGGCGGCCGACGCGCCGCGGGACCGATGTGAGGGGGAGTGCGTGAGCTTCCGGGCACCCGGACCGGGCAGGCCGTCTGGCCGCCCTGCGCTCGCCCACGTCCGCTGGCCGCGGCTGGTGCTGCCGGTCATCGCCTGCGTGATCGGCTTCATCGTGCTGGTCGCCATCGTGGCCGGCATCTGGACCGACTGGCTGTGGTTCAGCGCCGTGCACTACACCTCGGTGTTCGGCACCACCTACGGCACCAGATGGGCGATGTTCTTCATCGCCGGGCTGTTCATGGCCCTGGTCACCGGGGCCAACGCGGTGCTCGCCTACCGGCTGCGGCCGATCTACCGGCCGGTGCCCACGCCGGGCGGCCCGGGCGCGGGCGGGGACAGCTACCGGCTGGCCATCGACCCGCACCGGCGGCTGCTGCTCGGCGTGCTGCTTGCGCTGATCGGGGTGATTTCCGGCGTCACCGCGGCCGGCGCCTGGCGGACCTGGCTGCTGTTCATCAACCAGGTCCCGTTCCACGTCAAGGATCGCCAGTTCCATCTGGACCTGTCGTTCTTCGTCTTCACCTATCCGTTCATCCGGCTGGTGCTGAGCTACCTGTTCTGGGCCGTGCTGCTGTCGCTGATGCTGGCCGCGCTGGTGCACTACCTGTACGGCGGGCTGCGCATGCAGGGCCGGCATCCCCGGGTGACGGTGGCCACCCAGGCCCACCTGTTCGTGCTGTTCGGGTCGTTCGTCCTGCTCAAGGCCGTCGCGTACTGGTTCGACCGGTACGGGATCGATTTCTCCCAGCGCGGGGCGGTGACCACCGGGGCGTCCTACACCGACGTGAACGCGGTGCTGCCGGCCAAGACCGTGCTCGCGGTGATCGCCATCATCTGCGCGCTGCTGTTCTTCGCCGGGGCGGCCCGGCGCAGCGCCATGCTGCCGGCCGTCGGGTTCGGCCTGCTGGTGCTGTCCGCGATCCTGATTGGCGGGCTCTACCCGGCGATCATCCAGCAGTTCGTGGTCAAGCCGAACGAACTGGCCAAGGAGACCCCGTACATCCAGCGTGAGATCGACAGCACCCGGCAGGCCTACCGGGTCACCTCGGCCACGGTCAGCGTGCAGGGGTACCCGGCCATCGCCGGCACATCGGACTCATCCCAGCTGGCCAGCGAGGTCAGCGGGCTGCACGGGCTGCGGCTGCTCGACCCGGACGTGGTGTCGCCCACGTTCCAGCAGCTGCAGCAGATCAAGAGCTACTACCAGTTCCCCAGCCAGCTGGCCATGGACCGGTACCGGCTGCCCGGCGACGGCCCGCTGCCGCAGGACACCGTGGTCGCGGTGCGCGGTATGGGCGGCCCGCCGCCAGGCCAGGGCAACTGGATCAACAGCCACCTGGTCTACACGCACGGCTTCGGCGTGGTCGCGGCCACCGCCAGCAGCGTGCAGACCGACGGCAACCCGTCGTTCGTGGAAAGCCAGATCCCGCCTACCGGTCAGCTCACGCTGCGCCAGCCCCGGGTGTACTTCGGCCAGCAGCAGAACACCTACGCGATCGTCGGCGGGCCGGCCGGCCGCCACCAGGAGGAACTCGATTACCCGTCGAACGGCGGCCAGCAGAACAACACCTACCGCGGCGGTGGCGGGGTCAGCGTCGGCTCGCCGCTGAACCGGCTGCTCTACGCGATCAAGTTCCGTGAGCTGAACATCCTGCTGTCCGGGGCGATCAACAGCGATTCGAAGATTCTCTACGACCGGCAGCCGCTGGCCCGGGTGGCCAAGGTCGCGCCGTTCCTCACCCTGGACGGCGAGAGCTACCCGGTGGTGGCGGACGGGCAGATCTGGTGGGTGGTGGACGGGTACACGACCACCGACCTGTACCCCTACTCGCAGCGGGTCAGCCTGGCCCAGGCCACCTCGACCAGCGACGCGCCGGGCGGCTCGGTGGCCGGGCAGCAGATCGGCCAGCTCAACTACATCCGCAACTCGGTCAAGGCCGTGGTGAACGCGTATACCGGCGCGGTCACCCTGTACGCGTGGGACCCGCAGGACCCCATCCTGCAGACCTGGATGCGGGCGTTCCCCGGCATCATCAAGCCGAAGCGGGACATCCCCAGTTACCTGACGCCGCATATGCGCTACCCGCCGGACCTGTTCGAGGTGCAGCGGCAGGTGCTGGCCCAGTACCACGTGCTGTCCGCGCAGTCGTTCTACGGCGGGCAGAACTTCTGGGCGGTGCCCAACGCACCCAGCAACAGCCAGGCCAGCCAGCCGCCGTACTACCAGACGATGTCCATGCCCGGGGCGGCCACCCAGTTCTCGCTGACCTCCTCGCTGGTCCAGCGCGGACGCCAGAACATGGCCGCGTACCTGGCCGTGGACAGCGACCCGCAGTCGGCCGGCTACGGCAAGATGCAGGTGCTGCAACTGCCGCAGGACACCGCGATCCTCGGCCCGCAGCAGGTGCAGAGCACGTTCGAATCCGACCCGAACATCTCCTCGCAGCTGTCGCTGTACCGGCAGAACGGGTCCAAGGTCATCGAGGGCGACCTGATCACGCTGCCGGTGGCCGGCGGCCTCATCTACGAGGAGCCGTTCTACATCCAGGCGGCCGGCACTGCGGGCAGCACCTTCACCGGCTCGTACCCGGTACTGAAACGGATCGCGGTGTCGTTCGACGGCAACATCGGTTTCGGCCCGACCCTGCAGAACGCGCTCAGCCAGGTGATCCCGGGGCTGGGCTCGGGGACGTCGTCCGGCGGGTCGTCCGGGGGCGGCACCAGCACCGGGTCGGTCAGCGCGGCGGTGCGCAATTACCTGGCCCAGGCCGAGTCGGACTACGCTCAGTCGCAGGCCGCGCTCAAGCACGGTGACCTGGGCAGCTACCAGAAGTACATAGCGAAGATGAAGACCGCGCTGGACCAGGCGCAGCAAGCCGCCAAGCCGCGCGGTTAACCTGGTCTAGACCACGGTGTTCTGCGCACTGGCTGAACATGGGTGGCGATGCTGACCGGCAGGTCGATGGAGGGCGTACGCTCGGTCAAGACGGGACTTTCATCTGTGCGGATTTGCCAGCTATCTGGCACCTCGGGCCCGCAGGCGGGGGGAAGGAGACAGACTGCTCGTGGCACCTCGGGTGCTGGTTGACGCCACCGCTGTGCCAGCGGACCGGGGCGCGCTCGGCCGTTACGTGGACGGCCTGATCTCGGCACTCGGGACCATCGGCGCCGACATCGCGGTCGCCTGCCAGCGGGCCGACGAGGAGCGTTACGGAAGGCTAGTCCCGGAGGCAACCGTGGTGGCCGGGCCGACCGCGATCGTGCACCGCCCGGCCCGGCTGGCCTGGGAGCAGACCGGCCTGCCGCTGGTCGCCCAGCAGGTCAACGCGGACGTGCTGCACGCCCCGCACTACACCATGCCGCTGCGGCCCGGGGTCCCCGTGGTGGCCACCATCCACGACCTGACGTTCTTCACCGAACCGGACGCGCACAACGCGGTCACGGCCACGTTCTTCAAGTCTGCCATCCGCACCGCCGCCCGGCGCGCCACCCGGCTGATCGTCCCGTCCAAGGCGACCCGGGACGAACTGGTCCGGGTGGTCGGCGCCGACCCGACCCGGATCGACGTCGCCTACCACGGCGTGGACCACACCGTGTTCCACAAGCCGACGCCAGAGCGGGTGCGCCAGGTGTCCGACCGGCTCGGCCTGCACGGCCGTCCCTACGTGGCCTACCTGGGCGGGCTGGAGCCGCGGAAGAACGTGCCCGCGCTGATCACCGGCTGGGCGGCCGCGGTGACTGACATGACCGACCCGCCCGCGCTGGTCCTCGGCGGCGGCAGCGGGTGGAGCGAGGAAGTGGACGAGGCGGTGGCCGCGGTGCCCGCGCACCTGCGCCTGGTCCGCCCCGGCTACCTGCGCTTCACCGACCTGCCCGGCTTCCTGGGCGGCGCACTGGTGGTCGCGTTCCCGAGCCGCGGCGAGGGTTTCGGGCTGCCGGTGTTGGAGGCGATGGCCTGCGGCGCGCCGGTGCTCACCACGCACCGCACCTCGCTGCCCGAGGTGGGCGGGGACGCGGTCGCCTACACCGAGCCGGACGCGGCCGACATCGAGGCCGGGCTGCGCGGGCTGCTGGCCGACCCGGCGCGCCGGGAGGCGCTCGGCGCGGCCGGACACGCCCGGTCGCTGGAATTCAGCTGGACCGCCTCGGCCGAGGCGCACATAGCCTCCTACCAGCGTGCGGCAGCGCAGCGCGGAGAGTAACCTCGCTGCTCATGTCAGCCCAGCCAGCGGACCGCGAACCACTCGAAGCCATCCTGCTCGTCGGCGGGCAGGGCACCCGGCTCCGGCCGCTCACCATCGGCACGCCCAAGCCGCTGCTGCCCACGGCCGGCGTCCCGTTCCTGGCCCACCAGTTCGCCAAGGCGGCCGCGTGCGGCGTCACCCATGTGGTGCTGGCCACCGCCTACCGGGCCGAGATGTTCGCCGAGTGCTTCGGCGACGGCCGGGCGTTCGGCCTGGAAATCTCCTACGTGCAGGAGGCGGAACCGCTGGGCACCGGTGGGGCCATCCGGAACGCCGCGGCCGGGCTGCGTGGCGGCCCGGACAGCCCGGTCGTCGTGCTGAACGGGGACGTGCTGTCCGGCCACGACATCCCGGCCCAGATCGACCTGCACCGTAAGTCCGACGCGGCGGTCACCCTGCACCTGGTCGAGGTGCCGGACCCGGCCCGGTTCGGCTGCGTGCCGACCGACCCCAGCGGGCGGGTGACGGCGTTCCTGGAGAAGACGCCGAACCCGGTGACGAACCGGATCAACGCGGGCTGCTATGTGTTCCGCCGGTCGGTGATCGACGAGATGCCGCCGGGCCGGGTGATCTCGGTGGAACGGGAGACCTTCCCCGGGCTGATCAGCTCGGGCGCGATCGTGATGGGCTACCCGGAGTCCGCCTACTGGCTCGACGTGGGCACCCCGGAAGCGTTCGTGCAAGGCTCGTGCGACCTGGTGCAGGGCCGGCTGGCCTCCAGTGCGGTGCCGGCCGGGCGGGGCGCGCCCGGCGAGCGGCTGGTGCTGGCCGGCGCCGAGGTGCACCCGGCGGCCCGGGTGCACGGCGGCACCACGGTCGGCGCGGCCGCGCAGGTGGCCGCGGACGCGCACGTCGGCGGCAGCGTGCTGTTCGACGAGGCCAGCGTCGGGGTGGGCGCCCGGGTGACCGGCAGCGTCGTCGGCCGCGGCGCGCGGGTCGGGGAGGGCGTGGTGCTGGACGGCGTGGTGATCGGCGACAGGGCCCGCATCGACCCCGGGAACGAGCTGCGTGCCGGGCTGCGGGTCTGGCCCGGTGAGGAACTAGGCCCGACGTGCGTTCGCTTCTCCACGGACGTGTGAGCGCCGGGCAGGCCCGGCGGCAGCAGCCGGCGCCCGGACCACACCCCACATCCTTTTCTGAACGCCAGTACCCGCCCAGTGCCGCCGGCCCAGACGCGGCCGGCGAGTGGCGGGCGCCGTTCGTGCTCGACCTGCCGCGCACGCTGGGCGTGCACGCCCGCGGCCGTGGCGACCCCGCCTACCGGGTGGCGGCCGACGGCAGCGTCTGGCGTACCTCGCACACACCCGAGGGACCCGCCACGCTGCGCGTGTTCCCGCTGCTGGCCGGGCCGGGCTCAGCCCGCACGGCCGGTGGGCCGGCCTCGACGCGCACGGCCGGTGGGCCGGCCTCAGCCCGCACGGCCGGTGGGCCGGCCTCGACGCGGAGCGCCGATTCGGCCTCAGCCCGCACGGCCGGTGGGCCGGCCTCGGCGCGGAGCGGCGATCGGAGGACTCCGGCGGGTCGCCCCCCCGGGCTCATACAGGCGCAAGCGTGGGGGCCGGGCGCGTCATGGCTGCTGGGCGCGTTGCCCGCCGCGCTGGGCGCGGATGACGACCGGGCTGGGTTCGATCCGGCCCACCCGGTGCTCCGCGAGCTGTCCACCCGGTTCCCGGGCGTCCGGATCGGCCGCACCGGCCTGGTGTTCGAGGCGCTGGTACCCGCGGTGCTGGAGCAGAAGGTGGTCGGCGTCGAGGCCCGCCGGGCCTGGCGGTATCTGCTGCTCCGGTTCGGCGCGCCCGCGCCTGGGCCGGCCCCGGCCGGGATGCGGGTGCCGCCGCCCGCCGCCGCCTGGCGGCGGATCCCGTCCTGGGAATGGCACCGGGCCGGGGTGGAGGGGGTGCGGGCCCGCACCATCATCGGCGCCGCCGAGGTGGCCGGGCGGCTGGAGGAGATCGTCATGATGCGCTCCGCCGACGCCGACCGGCGGCTCCGCTCGCTGCCCGGCATCGGGGTGTGGACCTCGGCCGAGGTGCGCCAGCGGGCCTGCGGGGACGCGGACGCCGTATCGGTCGGCGACTACCACCTGCCGGCCCGGGTCGGCTGGGCGCTGGCCGGCCGGGTGGTGGACGACGCCGGCCTGCTCGAACTGCTCGCCCCGTATCCGGGGCACCGGCACCGGGCGGCCCGGCTGATCGAGCTGAGCGGGCTGGCCCCGCCGCGCCGCGGGCCGCGGATGTCCGTGCGGGACTACCGGTCGTTCTAGGCTCAACCACGCCGCCTAGGGTGGTGGGATGAGCGCCGACCCCCCCGCCTCGCGACGCCGCCCAGCCCAGCCCGACGAGCCGGCCCCGGCGCGCAGCGGCGATCCAGCCCAGCCCGCACGGCCGGCCCTGCTAGCCCGGGGGGACGCCCGCCCGGACCCCCCGATCGCCGCTCCGCGCCGAGCGGCGGCGAGCCGCACCGGCCGGCCCCAGGGGGGCGCTCCCCGGGGGGAAGCACTTCCCCCCGGGACAGCACTGCGCCGGGTGCTGGCCCGGGCCCGGGACGGCAAGGCGCTCGACCCGGCCGAAGCGGCCATCCTGCTGCATGCCCGGGGTGCGCAGCTCACCGAGCTGATGAGCTACGCGGCGCGGGTCCGGGACGCCGGGCTGGCCGCGGCCGGGCGGCCCGGGGTCATCAGCTACTCGCGCAAAGTGTTCATCCCGCTCACCCGGCTGTGCCAGGACCGGTGCGCGTACTGCACGTTCGTCACCGTGCCGGGCCGGCTGGACAGCCCGTACCTGTCCCCGGACGAGGTCATCAAGATCGCCGCCGACGGGGCCGCGCTGGGCTGCAAGGAGGCGCTGTTCACGCTGGGCGACCGGCCCGAGGCGCGCTGGCCGCAGGCCCGGGAGTGGCTGGACGCGCACGGCTACGACGACACGCTGTCCTACGTCCGGGCCATGGCCATCCGGGTGCTGGAGGAGACCGGGCTGCTGCCGCACCTCAACCCGGGCGTGCTCAGCTGGCAGGACTTCCAGCGGCTCAAGCCGGTCGCGCCGTCCATGGGCATGATGCTGGAGACCACCGCGGCCCGGCTGTTCACCGAGCGGGGCGGGCCGCACTTCGGCAGCCCGGACAAGGACCCGGCGGTCCGGCTCCGGGTGCTCGAGGACGCGGGCCGGTCCAGCGTGCCGTTCACCACCGGGATCCTGATCGGCATCGGCGAGACCCGGGCCGAACGGGCTGAATCCATCTTCGCCATCCGGCGGGTGGCCCGGGAGTACGGCGGCATCCAGGAAGTGATCGTGCAGAACTTCCGGGCCAAGCCGGACACGAAGATGCGCGCCGCGCCCGACGCCGAACTGGACGACCTGGCCGCCACCATCGCGGTGGCCCGGCTGGTGCTCGGGCCGGCCATCCGGATCCAGGCTCCGCCCAACCTGATCGGCGACGAGTACGGGCTGATCCTGGCGGCCGGGATCGACGACTGGGGTGGCGTGTCCCCGCTCACCCCGGACCACGTCAACCCGGAGCGGCCCTGGCCGCAGATCGACGACCTGGCCGCCCGCACCGCGGCGGCCGGGCTGACGCTGCGCGAACGGCTCACCATCTACCCTGGCTACCAGCGTGAGCCGTGGCTCGACCCGCGGCTGGCCGGTCACGTCGCCGCGCTGGCCGAGCCGGGCACCGGGCTGGCCCAGGAGGACGCGCGCCCGCAAGGGCGGCCCTGGCAGGAGCCGGACGGCGGCTGGGGCCAATCGTCCGGCCGGACCGACCTGCACACCTCGATCGACCAGACCGGCCGGACCGCCGACCGGCGGGCCGACTTCGCCGAGGTGTACGGCGACTGGGCCGAGGTCGCCACCCGCATCGCCCCCGAAGCTCTGCTAGCCCGGGGGGACGACCCCCCGCTCCGCTTTCCCGGGGGACAACCCCCGGAGCCCCCGGCCCCCGATCGCCACTTCGCGCCGAGGCCGGCGGGCTGGCCGTCCGGGCTGGGGCCGGATCGCCGCTCCGCGCCGGGCGGCGGCGAGCCGCCGCGGGCCGCCACGGGCGGCTTGACCGGCGCCGGGCGGGCCGGACCAGCACGGCTACGGCCGGAGGTGGCGGCGGCGCTGCGGAGTGCGGAACGGGATCCGGCCGGGATCACCGACGCTGAGGCGCTGGCCCTGCTGGACGCCGACGGCGTGGAACTCGCCGCGCTGGCCGCGCTGGCCGACGGGCTGCGCCGGGACACGGTGGGCGACGACGTCAGCTACATCGTGACCAGGAACATCAACTTCACCAACGTGTGCTACACCGGCTGCCGGTTCTGCGCGTTCGCCCAGCGAAGGACCGACGCGGACGCGTACACGCTGTCCCTGGAACAGGTCGGCGAGCGGGCCGAGCAGGCCTGGGCGGCCGGCGCGACCGAGGTGTGCATGCAGGGCGGCATCCACCCGGACCTGCCCGGCACGGCCTACTTCGACATCGCCGC
This sequence comes from uncultured Actinomycetes bacterium, assembly GCA_963834705.1. Classification (GTDB taxonomy): domain Bacteria; phylum Actinomycetota; class Actinomycetes; order Streptosporangiales; family Streptosporangiaceae; genus RYN-230. The sequence goes on along the minus strand of CAWICV010000001.1, from coordinate 1,808,262 downwards.
CGAGGTCAAACGGCGCTGCCCGGACCTGCACGTGCACGCGTTCTCGCCGATGGAGGTGGTGAACGGGGCGGCCCGCACCGGGCTGCCGGTCCGCGAGTGGCTGATCCGGGCCCGGGAGGCCGGGGTCGGCTCGCACCCCGGTACCGCGGCCGAGATCCTGGACGACGACGTGCGCTGGGTGCTGACCAAGGGCAAGCTGCCCGCGGCGGCCTGGGCCGAGGTCATCACGACCGCGCACGAACTGGGCATCCCGACCTCCGCGACGATGATGTACGGGCACGTGGACACGCCCGCGCACTGGGTCGGGCACCTGCGGGTGATCCGCGGCATCCAGGAGCGCACCGGCGGCTTCACCGAGTTCGTGCTGCTCCCGTTCGTGCACGCGAGCGCGCCGATCTACCTGGCCGGGCTGGCCCGGCCCGGGCCGACCCGGCGGGAGAACCGGGCCGTGCACGCGCTGTCCCGGATCATGCTGCACGGCGCGATCGACTCGATCCAGTGCTCCTGGGTCAAGCTGGGCGACGACCTGTGCCGGACCGTGCTCCGGGGCGGGGTGAACGACCTGGGCGGCACGCTGATGGAGGAGACGATCAGCCGGATGGCCGGGTCGCGGAACGGCTCGTACAAGACGATCAGCCAGTTCGCCGACCTGGTCGCACCGCTGGAACGGCCGCTACGGCAGCGCACCACGACCTACGGCGACCCGCCGGCCGAGCGGCTGGCCGCCGCGGCGGCCAGCGACGGGGTGACCCCGGCCGTCCGCGCCCCCCTCCCGCTGGTGACACCGTAGGATCGCCGCGGAAAGGGGATGACCAGGATGACCGATCAGGTTGCCACCGCCACCGCCCCGCCGGTGCGCAGCGCGCGGCTGACCGGGTGGGGCCGGATCGCGCCGTTGACCGCGCAGCTAGCCGAGCCGGCCGCCCCGGCCCAGGTGGCCGCGCTGCTCAAGGACGCCCCGGCCGGCCGCGGCGTGATCGCCCGCGGCCTGGGCCGCAGCTACAACAACGCGGCGCAGAACGGCGGCGGCCTGGTCATCGGGACGGCCCGGCTGAACCGGATCGTCAGCCTGGACCGCGCCACCGGGCTGGCCGTGTGCGAGGCCGGGGTCAGCCTGGAGCAGCTGATGGTAACCGGGCTGCCCAGCGGCTGGTTCGTGCCGGTGTCCCCGGGCACCCGGCAGGTCACCGTGGGCGGCGCCATCGCCGCCGACGTGCACGGCAAGAACCATCACCGGGCGGGCAGCTTCGCCAGCCACGTGCCCTGGTTCGACCTGCTGCTGCCGGACGGCTCGGAACGCCGGGTCACCCCGGCCAGCGAACCCGGTCTTTTCTGGGCCACCGCTGGCGGCATGGGGCTGACCGGTGTGCTGCTACGTGCTGGCGTTCAGCTGATAAGGGTTGAGACGTCGCGGCTCACAGTAGATACGGTGCGCACCGGGGACATCGACGAGACGATGGCCTACCTGGCCGCCACCGACGACCGGTACGGGTACACCGTGGCCTGGACCGACTGCCTGGCCCGGGGCGGGAAGCTGGGCCGCTCGGTGATCACCAGCGGGGACTTCGCCGCAGTCAGCGACCTGGCCCCGTGGGACCAGCGGGACCCGCTGGTGTTCCGGCACGGCGGGCGGCTCGGCGCGCCGCCGGTGTTCCCGAACGGGCTGCTGAACGCGCGGACGGTCGGGCTGGCCAACGAGATCTGGTACCGCAAGGCGCCGCCGCGGCTGGACGCGCAGATCCAGACCATCGGTCAGTTCTTCCACCCGCTGGACGGGATCCGGAACTGGAACCGGGTGTACGGCCCGGGTGGCTTCCGGCAGTACCAGTTCGTCGTGCCGTACGGCCAGGAGCAGGTGGTGCGCTGGGCGCTGGAGCGGATCAGCGCGGCCCGCGCGCCGTCGTTCGTGACCGTGCTCAAGCGGTTCGGGCCGACCGACCCGGGGCTGCTGTCCTTCCCGCTGGCCGGCTGGACGCTGGCGCTGGATTTCCCCGCCCGCACCCCCGGCCTGGACGCCCTGCTGGACCAGCTGGACACCGCGGTGCTCGACGCGGGCGGCCGGGTCTACCTGGCCAAGGACTCCCGGGTCCGGCCCGAGGTGCTGGCCCAGATGTACCCGCGGCTGGCCGAGTTCCGCGCGCTGCGCGCCGAGCTGGACCCGGCCGGCCTGCTCGCCTCCGACCTGTCCCGCCGGCTCAGCCTGTAGCCCTGATGGGCACCCGCCGCGCCGCCACCCCCATTGGCAACCTCACAGGCTGAAACAGTCATGCGCACCGGACGACATGACAGAAACATCCATGCGGTTGCGTCCCGGGGCGGCGCGGCCCCAGGGGTCACAGGAGTAGCAGGAAGTCGTCTGGGTCACGGGGCGGGCGGTCCTTGGCCGGGGCCGCGGCGTGGCCGACGCCGACCGCGCCCATCGGCTCCCAGCCGCCGGGCAGGCCCAGCGCCGCGCTGGCCACCGGGCGGCAGAACATGGTGCTCGACACCCAGCACGAGCCGAGGCCTTCCACGGTCAGGGCGACCAGCAGGTTCTGTACCGCAGCGCCCGCCGCGACGACGAACATCTCCCGCTCCGCCGCGTTCCGCCGGCCGTCCGGGTAGGTGTGCGCGGCGTCGGTCACCAGGCACGGCACGATGATCAGCGGCGCCCGGCGCAGCGGCTCGCCGCGGCGCACCCGCCTGCCGATCTGCTCCTCGGTGAAACCGTCCCCGCGCAGGTCGGCGATCCACGCGGCCAGCATGTCGTCCAGCAGCCTGGTCTTCGCGCCCGCCGAAGCCAGCACCGCGAACCGGACCGGCGTGGAGTGGTGCGGCGCGGGCGCGGTCAGCGCGGCCGCGACCGACCGGCGCACCGCGGCCAGGTCCACCGGGCCGGCGGTGAAGTCGCGGACCGTCCGCCGCGCGGCCAGCACGTCTGCGGCGCCGTACCGGAACATGTCCTCCTCGGCGGGCCGGATCAGCGTCTGCGCCCCCGGCCCGTCGTCCTCGCTGACCAGCCCGGCCAGGCCGCGGACGACGGCCACCGGAATCCCAGTGACCTTGCCCTTGACCAGGTCCGCGGCGGATGCCAGCTCGTCGGCCACCGCGGCCAGGGTCACCTCCATCGGGGTGCCGAACGTGTCCGGCTGGCCCCGGTAGTCGTGCACCGGCGCCATCCCGGCCGCGCCGATGGCCTGATCGGTCTGGCCGATCCGCCACGGCCGCCCCATGGTGTCGGTGATCAGCACGCCGACCGTGACGCCCAGCCGGTCGCGCAGCCCGGCGCGGATCCGCCGCGCCGACCCGTCGGGGTCCTCGGGCAGCAGCGCCACCGTCCCCGGCGCCAGGTTGGAGGCGTCCACCCCGGCCGCGGCCAGCACCAGGCCGTGCCGGGTCGCCGCGATGCGCGCCGGGCCGCGCTGCGCCACCACGCGGACCGTCTCCGCCTCGATGGCTTTCTCCCGGTCGGCCTGGATGAGCCGCCCCTCCGCCTTGCTGACCACCTTCGAGGTGATCACCACGATGTCCCCGTCGGCCAGCGCGGGCGCGGCCGCCGCGATCAGCCCGGCCAGGTCCGCGCCCGGCTCGACCTCGGGGAGGCCGCTCAGGCCGGTCACCGTGAAACCATTCCCGCCGAACGCCAGTGCCGCGCCCGGTCCCAGCCGCGGCCCGGTCACCGGGCCAGCTCCACGGCCAGGTCCACGGCGGCCCGGGCGATGGCCGAGGTGGCCGGCAGATCGGTCATGTACAGCGGCAGCGCCCGCACGGCGATCCCGGCCAGTTCCGGTGCGTCCACCGCATCCTTGTCCTGCTCGTCCACCAGCCACCCGGACAGCAGGCCCGGGCCGTAGTGCGCGGCCACCGCCCGCGCGGTGGCCGGCACGCCGATGGCGGCCAGGCAGGCGTCGGCCATGCCGCGGACCGGGGCGCCGCCGATGATCGGGGACACGCCGACCACGGCCTTGTCCCGCAGCGCCGCGGCGATGCCCGGCACGGCCAGGATGGAGCCGATGCTGACCACCGGGTTGGACGGCGGGAACAGCACCACGTCGGCCGCGGCGATCGCGTCCAGCACGCCGGGGGCGGGCTTGGCCTGGTCCGCCCCCTGGAACCGGATGGCGGTGGCGGGCACCTCGGCGTGCAGCCGCACCCACCACTCCTGGAAGTGCACCACCGGGCCGTCGGCCAGCGCGACGTGCGTCTGCACCGGGTCGTCGGACATCGGGATCAGGGTGACCCCGGGCTGCCAGCGCTGGCACAGCGCCGCGGTGGCCGCGGACAGCGGCTGGCCCGCGGCCAGCAGGCTGGTCCGCGCGATGTGCGTGGCGAAGTCCTTGTCGCCGAGCTGGAACCAGTCCGGCCCGGCGCGGTAGGCGGCCAGTTCGGCCAGCACGCCGAACGTGTCCCCGGCCCGGCCCCAGCCCTGTTCCTCGCTGATCCCGCCGCCCAGGGTGTACATGACGGTGTCCAGGTCGGGCGAGACATGCAGGCCGAACAGGGTGATGTCATCGCCGGTGTTGCCGATGACGGTGATATGGGCGTCCGGGGCCACCGCCCGCAGCCCGCGCAGGAAGCGCGCGGCCCCGACTCCGCCTGCCAGCACGGTGATGCGCATGCCGGCCAGTCTTGCAACCCGGGCCCGGCCGCGTCCGGTGCGCCCCCCGGAAACCGGCCCCCCGGCCGCCCGGGAACCGCGGCCAGGCAGCGAAATCCGGGCCTGAGTTGGCCTGGGACCCCAGGATTCTCGGCGGACTTTCCCGTCATCAGGAACAAGAATGCTGCCTCTATCACGTATCCAGCTTGACGCGATGCAAGACACGCGGGTGTAATTTCAAGCGTGTAGTTCTTGCGCTCCGGGGGAGAGGGCGCGGGAGATCGAAGGGGTAGGAGGTGCGCTGTGGCCGACGTGATCGTGGCGCTGGCGCCCGGTGGCGGGTTCGGAATCGGCGTGGAAGACGCTGCGGAGCTGGGTTGGCAGGATCGCGCACTCTGCGCGCAGACAGATCCGGAGGCCTTCTTCCCCGAGAAGGGCGGCTCCACCCGGGAGGCCAAGAAGGTCTGCCGGGGGTGCGAGGTCCGGGCCGAATGCCTGGAGTACGCGCTCGAACACGACGAGCGGTTCGGCATCTGGGGCGGCCTGTCCGAGCGCGAGCGGCGCCGGATGAAGCGCGAGGCGATCTAGTACTCGCCGGGGCGGGCCACCGCTGACGGTGGCCCGCAGGTCAGCCGCGGGATGATCACCCGGGCGCGGCTGCCCGGGTAACAGGGGTCGGCACGGAAGCGCCCAGAGTGCCTGCCTGGCCGGCATCGGTTCGCGTATTGTTCACCGCGTACCCGCGCCTGCCCGGAGCCGAGCGGGCAGTCATGCGGCGCCGGGTGGGCGGCCATCCTGAGCAGCAAGCGGACTCGTGTCGTCATCTAACCCGCACGGCCAGCACGTCGTTACTGCGGTGATCGTCGCCCACGATGGCGCCGCGTGGCTACCGCGTATCGCGGAGGCGCTGCTCGGCCAGACCAGGCCGGTACAGCGGGTAGTCGCGGTGGACACCGGCAGCCGGGACCGCAGCGGCGCCGTGCTGGCCGAACTGCTCGGCCGCTCGGTCGTGTTCGGCATGGACCGGCGGACCGGGTACGGCGCCGCGGTGGCCCAGGCGCTGCGGCACCGGGCGGCCAACACCAACGTGCCCGGGCAGGCCGGCGTGGCGCACGGCGAGCGCACCGAGTGGATCTGGCTGCTGCACGACGACAGCGAGCCCGAGACCGACGCCCTGGAGCAACTGCTCCGCGGCGCGGCCGAGGTGCGTGGCGCCGCCGTGCTCGGCCCCAAGGTGATGGACTGGTCGGACCGCCGGGTGCTGCTCGAAACCGGGGTGACCATCGACACGGCGGGCCGCCGGATCACCAACATCGAGCCGCGCGAGGTGGACCAGGGCCAGCACGACGGGGACCGCGACGTGCTGGCCGTGGGCAGCGCCGGCCTGCTGGTCCGCCGGCACGTATGGGACCAGCTCGGCGGGTTCGACCAGGCCATGCCGCTGTTCCGGGACGATGTGGACTTCTGCTGGCGGGTGCACGCGGCCGGGCACCGGGTCCGGGTCGTCACCGACGCGGTCGTCTACCACCTGGAAGCCACCGCGCGGAACCGGCGGGCCGCCTCGGCCGCGCCCCGGCCGCGCCGGGTGGACCGGCGGAGCGCGTTGCTCACCCTGCTCGGCAACCTGCCGCTGCTGCCCGCCCTATCCGCCGTTTTCGGCAACCTGGTGCTGTCCACGCTGCGCACCTTGTTCTTCCTGCTGGCCAAGCGGCCGCGGGCGGCCCTGGACGAGTTCGCCGGTGTCGGCTCGGTGCTCGGCCATCCGTTCGCGCTGCTCGGCGCGCGGCGGCGGCGAGCCCGCGGTCGGCGCGCCGCGTACGGCAAACTGCGCGCCGACCTGCCCCCCGGCCGCTCGCTGCGGCGGCTGGCCGAGTTCGTGGCCAGCGTGTTCTACACCTCGACCCAGATCGACACCGCGGGCAGTCACCACGCCACCGACGACCCGGACGAAGACGAGTACCTGCTCACCGACACCGGGTTCGCGCAGCGGATCCTGACCAGTCCCGGGGTGCTGCTGTTCGCCGCCCTCACCGTGATCACCGTGGCCGCCGAGCGGCGGCTGATCACGGCGGGCACGCTGACCGGCGGCGCGCTGACCCCGGCGTTCGGCGGCGTGTCTGCGCTGTGGCACGAATATCTGCAGAGCTTCCACCCGGTCGGCATCGGCTCGGCCAGCAGCACCCCGCCGTATGTGGCGCTGATCGCCGTGCTGGCCACCGTGCTGGGCGGTAAGCCCTGGCTGGCCATCGACGTCATGCTGATCGGCTGCGTGCCGGTGGCTGGGATGACCGCCTACTTCGCGGCCCGCCGGATCACCACCTCGGTGTGGGCCCGGGTCTGGGCGGCCGCGGCCTACGCGCTGCTGCCGGTGGGCATGGGCGCGGTGGCGGCGGGCCGGTTCGGCACCGCCGTGGTGTTCGCGCTGCTCCCGCTCATCGGCATGGTGGCCGCGCGGATCTTCACCGCGGCCGGGCGGCGGGCCCGGCGGGCGGCCTGGGCCACCGGCCTGTTCCTGGCCATCGCGGCCGCGTTCGTCCCGCTCATCTGGGTGGTCGCGCTGGCCGCCGCGACGGCGGCCGCGGTCACCCTGGGCCGCCGCGGCGGCCGGGCCACGCTGATCAACCTCGGCATCGCCGTGGTGACCCCGGTCCTGCTGCTGCTGCCCTGGACACTGCAGGCCGCCACCCAGCCCGCGCTGCTCTTCCTGGAGGCCGGCCAGAAAGTCCCCGGCCTGGCCACCATCGATCTGCCCGCCCGGTCCCTGCTGCTGCTGTCCCCGGGTGGCCCGGGGCTGCCGCCGTACTGGGTCACCGGCGGCCTGGCCCTGGCCGCGCTGGCCGCGCTGCTGCTCACCGCGCGGCGTTCGCTGGTCCTGGCCGGCTGGGCGGTGGCGCTGCTCGGCCTGCTGATCGCGGCTGTGGCCAGCCGGGTGCTGGTCACCCCGGCCGGCGCCTTCCGGCCGGTCGCCGCCTGGCCCGGGATCGCCCTGGCCGTGGCGGCCGTGGGCCTAGTGCTGGCCGCGGTGGTGGCCGCCGACGTGCTCCCCGGCCAGCTCGGCGACGGCCGCTGGCGCCGCCCGGCCGGGTTCGGCGTGCTGGTGCTCGCGCTGGCCGCGGCCAGCGCGCCGTTGCTCGCCGCGGGCGAATGGCTGACCACCGGGGTACGCGGGCCGGTCACCGCGACCAGCGGCCCGGTGCTGCCCGCCTTCGTCAGCGTGTCCGCCGACACCGGCCTGCGGCTGCGCACCCTGGTGCTGCGCCCGGACCCGGACGGGGTGAGGTTCGAGGTGCTCCGGGACAGCGACCCGCTGATCGGGTACCCCGACCTGAGCCAGCCGCAGGCCGGCCAGCGGGCGCTGGACAGCGCCGTGTCCACCCTGGTCGCGCCGAACGGCCAGGACGCCCTGGACCAGGGCCGGTCGCTGGCCGCGCTGGGCATCGGCTACGTGCTGCTGCCCGCGCCGGTGAACGGAACCCTGGCCAGCACGCTGAACGACGTCCCGGCGCTGCGGCCGGTGAGCAAGACCGGTGCCTTCCAGCTATGGCGGGTCGCCGATACCACCGCCCAGGCCCGGGTCATCGAGCCGGACGGCACCGTGGTCCCGGTGCCCGCCAGCCAGGTCGGGGTGTCCGGCGCGGCCGCGCCGCGCAGCGGCGGCACGCTGGTGCTGGCTGAGCCGGCCGGTAGCTGGTCGGCCACGCTGAACGGCACCGCGCTGCAGTCGCTGCCGCCGGTGGACGGCTGGTCCCAGGCGTTCCGGCTGCCGTCCGGTGGCGGCACCCTGGCCGTCTCGCACAGTCAGCTCGGCCGAGACCTGATCGTGGCGCTGGAAGCGCTGGCCTTCCTGGTCGTGGCGGCGCTGGCGCTGCCCGGCACCCGGGTGCCGGCGGAGAGCGGTGCGGCCGCCCCGGCTGCGCCCGCGGGCCGCCGCGAGCGCCGGGATGGCGGCCGGGAACGGCGGGATGGCGGCCGGGAACGGCGGGATGGCGGCCGGGAACGGCGGGATGGCGGCCGGGAACGGCGGGATGGCGGCCGGGAACGGCGGGATGGCGGCCGGGAACGGCGGGATGGCGGCCGGGGCCGGCCGGCGGACGTCCCGGTGGGCGTGCTGGCCGGGGGCCCGCCAGAGCCCGCCACGGCCGGCCGCGGGGCTGGGGCGGATGCCGGGCAGGCGACCACCGTGCTGGCTAGCGCGGCGGCTGATGAGGCCGAGGCGGGAGCGGCTGGTGGCCGTCGCGCCAGCACGGCCGTGGCCAGCACCGGCCTGCTCGGCCGGAGTGCGGCCAGCCGGGCGATGACCGCCGGGCGCGGTACCCGCGCCGCGGCCGCGGCGTCCGCCGGTGCGGCCGGCGGTGGCGGGGATCAGAGCGGACCGGCGCAGGACCCGGGCGACGGGCGGAGCAAGCGGCGCCTCTTCCGCCGGGGCGGGAAGGCAGCCGAAGCGGACGCGCCGGACCAGGCCGGGCGCGGGTCACCGGCGCGGTCCGGGCGGGCGGCGGGCCAGCCGGTGCCCAGTCAGCCGGATCCCGCCGGGCGGTACCCGGCGGCCGGCTATCCCGGCCCAGTCGGCCGCGGCTACCTGAAACAGGACAGCGGCGGGTATCCGGTGCCGGACAGTGGCGGGTATCCGGTGCCGGACAGTGGCGGGTATCCGGTGCCGGACAGTGGCGGGTATCCGGTGCCGGACAGTGGCGGGTATCCGGTGCCGGACAGTGGCGGGTATCCGGTGCCGGACAGTGGCGGGTACCCGGTGCCGGACAGTGGCGGGTACCCGGTGCCGGACAGTGGCGGGTATCCGGTGCCGGACAGTGGCGGGTATCCGGTGCCGGACAGCGGCGGCTACCCGGCGCAGCCGGGCCAGCGGTACGCCGATGACCCCAGCGGCGGGTACCCGGTCCACGGCTACCCGGCTGAGCGGAGCGGCGGGTATCCCGCGCAGCCGGGCCGCCGGTACGCGGACGACGACCCCAGCGGGGGGTACCCGGTGCCGGACTACCTGGATGAGTCCAGCGGCGGGTACCCGGCCCGGCCGGGCCGCCGGTACGCGGACGAGCCGAACGGCGGGTACCCGGCGCGCGGCTATCCGGTCGAGTCAAGCGGCGGGTATCCGGCGGGTGGCTACCCGGGCGAGTCCAGCGGCGGGCATCCGGCGGGTGGCTACCCGGGCGAATCCAGCGGCGCGTACCCGGTCCGGCGGGGCCGGAGGGAGCGCGCCGGGGCCAGCGGCGGCTACCCGGCCGAGCCGGGCCGCGGCTACCCGGCGGGCCGCGGCGGCCGGTATCCCGGCGCGGACCGTAGCGGACACTCCCGGGGGAGCGGCGGCCGGCACGTGAGCCGGGGACGGCTGCCCGGCGACGACGACGTGCTCCCGCCGCCGCGGCGCGGCGCCCCGGGCGGGACCGGCGGTGGCTTGGCCGCTTACCCGGATCCTGGCTACCGAGGTGCTGACTATCCGGACCCGGGTTACCCCGGCAGCGGCTCCAGCGGCTACCCGGGCGGCGGCGACGCTCTCGCGCCGCTGCCGCCGGATGCCCCGGGCGTGTCCGGGGGCGGCACTGGCCGACGGGCCCGCCGGGACACCGGTGGCTACCCGGACCAGGGCGGTTACCCCGGCGCCGGCCGGTACGGCGACAGCGGCGGCTACTCCGAGCTGGGCGGCTACCCGGGCCGCCGGGAGGACCCGGCCCAGGACGACGAGGATGCTGGGGGAGTGCCCGCGGCGTGGGGCGGCGAGGCCCGGGACGAGCCCGGGGAGGCTGAGTGGTGAGGAACCTGCGCGGCAGCCGGTTCCTGGCCGCGGCCATCGTGCTGGTGCTGCTCGGTGCGGTGTACGGGCTGGCCGGGCTGCGGCACAGCATGGCGCTCAGCGCCGGGTCGGCGTCGAAGGCGCCGCGGCTGGCAGCGGTCAGTTCGGTGCAGCGGGTCTGCCCTGCCCCAGGCACCACCACCAGCCCCGGCGGCGGCATCGCTGTGATGACCTCCCCGGCCGCCGGGGGATCCGGGCCGTCCGGCGCCGCGCTGAACGTGACCCGGCTGACCGGCACTGGCAGTGCGGCGGCCGGCTCGCGGGTGCTGAGCGTCACTCAGCCCGGGGTGCCGCGGCTGGCCCAGGTGGCCGTGGACCGGGTCCCGGCTCGCAATACGGCCCCGGCCAAGACCGGGACGGGCGGGACCAGCGGGACCAAGCAGGGCACCACCGGGACCAAGAAGAAGACCGGGACACAGCAGCAGACGAAGCCGGCCCAGCCGAGCAGCGCGCTGGCCTCCACCGCGGTCAGCGGCGGCGTGGTCATCCAGGCCAGCGGCGCCCTCGCCCAGGGCCTGGAGGCGGAGCAGACCAGCGCGGGCAGCCTGCCCACGGCCGCCTGCACCAGCCCGGGGACCAACTTCTGGTTCACCGGGCCGGGCCAGCGCACCGCCGTCCGGATCCAGCTGTACTTGATGAACGCGGGCAGCCAGGTGGCCGACGTGGCGGTGGACATCTCCACCGATGCCGGGCCGCTCCAGGAGGCCACCGACACCGGGATCAGCGTGCCGCCGCACGGCATGATCGTGCAGTCGCTGGCCAGTACGCTGCGCAACTCCCGGGCCATCGCGCTGCACGTGCGGACCAGCGTGGGCCAGGTCGCGGCGGCTGTCGAGGAGAGCACCGCGGGCGGCCAGGGCACCTGGCTGCCCGCCGCGCAGACGCCCGCCAGGCACCTGGTCATCCCCGGGCTGCCCGGGGTGGCTGGCACCCGGGAGCTGTACGTCGCGGTGCCCGGGGTGAAGGACGCCACCGTCCAGGTCACCGCCGTGACCTCACGGGGCAGCTACCAGCCGACCGGGGCCAGCGGGATCGACCTGCCCGGCGGGTCCGCGGCCGAGATCACCGTGCCGTCGCTGGGCGGAATCCCGGCCGCGCTCCGGCTGACCGCCAACACGCCGATCACCGCGGCGGTGCTGATCCCCGGCGGCGGGGGAGCGCTGGGCGCGTTCACCGCGGCGGCGCCCGCCCTCGAGGAGCAGGGTGTGGTCGCGGACAATCTGACCGGGCTGGGCCGGTCCTCCACGCTGGTGCTGTCCGCCCCGCATGGCGCGGCCCGGGTCAGCGTGGCCGAGGTCGCCTCGGCCGGGTCAGCCAGCCGGCAGACCCAGGACGTCACGGTCGCGGCGGGCAAGAGCGCCGTGGTCACGCTGCGCGCGATCCGCGGCGCCCCGCGGGGCAGCCCGTTTGCGGTGGTGATCACGCCGCAAGCCGGTTCCGGGCCGGTGTATGCCGGCCGGGTGATCATGGGTAACGGGGCCGGTGCCGCGCTGCAGGCCATGCTCCCGGTGGCCAGCGCGCTGACTACGGTGCCGCTGCCGCCGGTACACCAGGCCGCCATCACCGCTTCCCCCTGAGCACCCAATCCGGGTCAGTCGCCGGTGGCGTAGCCGGGATCGATCTCCTCCGGGTCCACACCGAGCAGCCGGGCGAACTCTTCCACGATCACCTCGAAGATCAGCTCGCCCAGCTCATCCTCGCTGTCCGCCCGGGCGGACAGCGGCCGCCGGTACACCACGATCCGCGGCGGCCGGGCCGCCGGGCCGCCCGCCCCGGGCGAGCCCGGATCCAGCCGGGCCAGCGGGACGCCCTCGGTCAGCGCCCCGGGCAGCCCGGGCCGGGGGATCTCCTCGACCGCGAACTCCACCCCGGACAGCTGAGCGTCCCAGCGCGGCTCCAGCCGGGCCACCGCCTCCAGGATGAGCTCATCGAAACGTTCCGACCGGCTCCGGTGCAGCGGCACCCCGGGCGGGGCCAGCATCCCGCGCAGCCCGCGACCGTGCCGGTCCCGCCGCCTGACCCGCGGACGGCCCGCACTGTCGTCACCGCCGGTACGCACAGTTGCCGAGCGTATCGCGCAGTGTCCCCGAGCCATGTGCCGAAACGGGGTTCCCGGCAGGCCAGGATGACCGCGCTGGGCGGCAAAACGGGCCGCCGGCGAGACACGATCGCGCAGTGTGCCCCGGGTGGTGGCGTTACCGCCCGCGGATGGGTACGGTCAGCCGTTGTGAGCGATGCACGAGACCCCTCCTCCCCGGGCCGGTCGCATCGCCACGCCGCGAACCCGTCCGGCGCCGTCCGCAGGGCGCTGCGATGACTCCCCGACGTTGCTCCCGGCCCACGTGCAAGCACCCGGCGGTGTACACCCTGACCTACGTCTACCGGGACTCCACCGCGGTGCTCGGCCCGCTGGCCGCCTACGTCGAGCCGCACTGCTACGACCTGTGCTCGGCGCACGCTGACCGGCTGACCGCGCCGCGTGGCTGGGAAGTGGTCCGGCTGCCGGTGGACCCGGCCCCGGCCGAAGTGGACGACCTGGAGGCGCTGGCCAACGCGGTCCGCGAGGCCGGGCTACCGCCCGCCGCCGAACCGGTGGGCCAGGGTGTCGAGGTCGGCCGGCGGGGTCACTTGCGGGTGCTGCGCTCCGCGCCGGACGGCCCGGACCGGATGCGCTAGCCGGGTAGGCTCGCGTATCTCAACATCGGACCAAGAACTCGGCGAGGCGGCGCTGGCCACGGCATTGTTCGGCCGGTAACCAGGCCCGGCCCGCATGATGGGGCAGCTACAGGCACGGGAGGCAGACGCTCAGTGGGCGACTACCAGAAGATCTTCAAGGCCTATGACATCCGCGGCATCGTCCCGGACGAGCTCGACGAGCAGGTCGCGGAGTCGGTGGGCGCCGCGTTTGCCCGGCTGACCGGGGCGCGCAGCGTGGTCATCGTGCACGACATGCGCACCTCATCGGCGCCGCTGGCCGAGGCGTTCGGCCGCGGTGCCGCCGCCCAGGGCGCGGACGTGATCGAGGGCGGCCTGGGCTCCACCGACATGCTGTACTACGCCAGCGGCGCGCTCGGCATCCCCGGCGCGATGATCACCGCCAGCCATAACCCGGCCAAGTACAACGGCATCAAGCTGTGCCGGGAGGGCGCCCGCCCGGTGGGCGCGGACACTGGGCTGACCGAGCTGCGCGACATGGCGGCGGCCGGGGTGCCCAGCACCGGCGGGCCGGCCGGCACGATCACCGAGCGCGATCTGCTGTCCGGGTACGCGGACCATCTCAAGACGCTGGTCGATGTGTCCGCCATCCGGCCGCTCACGGTCGCGGTGGACGCGGGCAACGGGATGGCCGGGCACACCGTGCCCAAGGTGTTCGAGGGCCTGCCGCTCACCCTGGTGCCGCTGTACTTCGAGCTGGACGGCACCTTCCCGCACCACGAGGCCAACCCCATCGAGCCAGAGAACCTGCGCGACCTGCAGCGTGCGGTGCTCGACTCCGGGGCCGACATCGGGCTGGCGTTCGACGGCGACGCGGACCGCTGCTTCGTGGTCGACGAGCGCGGGCACCCCGTCTCGCCGTCCGTGCTCACCGCACTCATCGCGGTCCGCGAGCTGGCCCGGGAACCCGGCGCCACGGTGATCCACAACCTGATTACCTCGCAGGCGGTGCCGGAGATCATCGCCGAGCAGGACGGCACGGCGGTGCGCACCCGGGTCGGCCATTCGTTCATCAAGGCCCGGATGGCCGAGACCGGCGCCATATTCGGCGGCGAGCACTCCGGGCACTTCTACTTCCGCGACTTCTGGTTCGCCGACTCCGGCATGCTGGCCGCGCTGCACGTGCTGGCCGCGCTCGGTGGCCAGGACGCCCCGCTGTCCCAGCTGCTGGCCGGGTACTCCCGGTATGCCGCCTCCGGCGAGATCAACAGCGAGGTAGCCGACCAGGCCGCGGCGACCGCCCAGGTCCGGGCGGAGTTCACCCGCCGCCCCGGGACCAGCGCCGACGATCTGGATGGGCTGACCATCACCGGCGACGGGTGGTGGTTCAACCTGCGGCCGTCGAACACCGAGCCGCTGCTCCGGCTGAACGCGGAGGCCGCCGACGAGGCCACTATGCTCAGGCTGCGTGACGAGGTGCTGGGCATGGTGCGGGGCCAGCCCGGGTAACTGGCCAGGCACGGCCGCGGACAACCGCCGGGAGGCGCTGTGAAGATCGACGACTGGCTGCTCGAAATACTGGCCTGCCCGCAGTGCCACGCGCCGTTGCGTGCCGACGAGGCAGCCAGCGAGCTGATCTGCACCAATCCGGACTGCGGCCTGGCCTATCCGGTCCGCGACGACATACCGGTGCTGCTGGTGGACGAGGCGCGACGGCCCGCGACGGGTTCATGACGCCCGCGGCCGCCGCTGACCGCCTGGACTCAGTTCCGCAGCTGGAGGCGGCCGACCCCAGCGGCATGCTCCGGCACGTCGCCTCGGCCGCCGCCCAGATCCGCCGGGCGCTGCGCGCCACCGAAGAGGCGGACCTGTCCCCGGTGGTGACGTCCGGCCGGCCGCGGGCCATCGTGGCCTGCGGCATGGGCGGGTCCGGGCTGGCGGGTGAGGTGCTCAAGGCGGTATGCGGCCCGGGGTGCGCCATCCCGGTCGTCGTCGTGCACGACTACCAGTTGCCCGGCTGGGTGGGCGCGGCTGACCTGGTCCTCGCGGTGTCCAGCTCTGGGTCGGCCGAGGAGACGCTAGCGGTAGCGGCCGAGGCGGCGCGCCGCGGCTGCCCGCTGGCCGCGGTGGGCGCGGACCGCACCCCGCTGGCCCTGATCGCCGAGCAGGCGCACGCGCCGTACGTGCCGATCGAACGGCCCGGCATGGACCGGGCCGGCCTGTGGGGCCTGTCCGTGCCGCTGCTGGTGATCGCGGACCAACTCGGCCTGGCTGAGGTGACGGCGGCCGAGTTCGAGGCGACCGCGCAGACCCTGGAGCGGATCTCCCACCTGTGCCGCCCGGACAGCGAGGCGTTCGTCAACCCGGCCAAGACGCTGGCCCTGGACTTGGCCGGCGCGCTGCCGCTGATCTGGGGCAGCTCGCCGCTGGCCGGCATGGCTGCGCTCCGCTTCGCCTGCCAGCTCAACGAGGACGCCAAGTACCCGGCGGTGCACGGAGTGCTGCCGGAGGCCAACCACAACCAGGTGGTCACCTTCGACGGCCCGTTCGCGCCCTGGCCAGCCAGCAGCCACACGGTGCTGGCCGACCCCGTGCTGGCCGCCCCGGTGCTGGACGAGCCCGGGCTGGACGAGGACGAGGAACCGGGGCCGCCGGTGCCGCTGCGGCTGGTCATCATGCGGGACACCGCCGAGCACCCGCAGGTGGCCCGGCGCCGTGAAGTGTCCGCGGAACTGGCCGGGCGGCGCGGCATCGAGGTCAGCGAGCTGGCCGCCGAGGGAGACCGGCCGCTGCACCGGCTGGCCAGCCTGGTCCACCTGGCCGACTATGCGGCGGTATACCTGGGTATCGCCACCGGGGTGGACCCCGGACCGGTCGCCGCCATCGGCGACCTCAAAGACAGGATCGCGTAGCTATCAGCGGTGACAGCGAGGCCGCGGTGGGCCGGGCCTGCCCGGCCGCCGAGACGGAGCAGGGCCGGAAATCCCGCGGTGCCGGGCTGCGCGCGGTGCTGGCCGCGCTGGGCGCGAACCTGGGCATCGCGGTGGTCAAGCTGGTCGCGTTCGCCATCACCGGCTCGGCCTCGATGCTGGCCGAGTCGGTGCACTCGCTGGCCGACAGCGGCAACCAGGCCTTGCTGCTACTCGGCCGCAGCCGGGCGCAGCGTGCGGAGACCGAGGAGCACCCGTTCGGGTTCGGCCGGGAGCGGTACTTCTACGCGTTCGTGGTCGCGGTGGTGCTATTCACCGTGGGCGCGGTGTTCTCGGTGTACGAGGGCATCCATAAGATCCTCAGTCCCGAGCACATCAGCTCGCCGGTGGTGGCGTTCGCGGTGCTGGTCATCGCCATGGGCCTGGAGAGCTTCTCGCTGCGTACCGCGGTGCACGAGACCAACGAGGTGCGCGGGCGGAACAGCTGGACCGCGTTCATCCGCCGGGCCAAGGCGCCGGAACTGCCCGCCATCCTGCTCGAGGACATCGCCGCGCTGACCGGCCTGGCGTTCGCCACGGCCGGGGTGGCGCTCACCGTGATCACCGGCGACGGGGTCTGGGACGGAGCCGGCTCACTGGCCATCGGCGTGCTGCTCGGCTGCGTCGCTGCGGTGCTCGCGGTCGAGATGAAGAGCCTGCTGATCGGCGAGTCGGCCAGCGCCGAGACCGAGCGTGCCATCGTGGCCGCGCTGGAGGCGGGGCCGGAGGTGCAGTGCGTGATTCACCTGCGCACGCTGCACATGGGCCCGGAGAGCCTGCTCGTCGCGGCCAAGATCGCGATCAGCGGAGCGGACAGCGCGGCCCTGGTCGCGGCCGGCATCGACGCGGCCGAGCGCCGGGTCCGGCAGGCCGTGCCCATCGCCGAGTTGATCTACCTGGAACCCGACATCTACCGCCCCAGCCGCGCCGACTCGACCGACCCGGCCATCCGCGCCGTCCGCCGCCTCAATCACCCACCAGCGAAGTCGTGATCATGGCTTTGGTGTCGATCTAGCACTGAAGTCATGATCACGACACCGGGCGGGCGGATGCGGGGCGCGGGTGGCGGCTGCCGGCCGCCACGGCCGCCTTTCACGCGTTTCATGCGCCAGGACCGGGACAAATCGGGCGGCAGCCGCACCGGACGCATGAAGAGTGGCCCAGGAGCATGATCAATGTGACTGCCTTGGCTGGCTGGGGCGGGGCATAGCACCGCGCGGGCGCTGGGTCAGGTTGAGCAGGCGGAGGGCGCGCTGCTTCTCGAAGTCCAGGGCCTGGCCGGGCGGGGCCGGGATCCGGCCGATGCGCCGGCCCAGCTCGGCCACCTCGGCCCGGACCCGTGGGTCGCCGAGCACCCGCAGGCCGAAGGCCAGTTCCGCCGGGCTGATGTCCAGCCGCCGCTCGATGTCCAGGCCCAGGGCCACCGCCGCCAGGTCGTCCCGGCTGAACTGGCGGTGCGCCGGGCCGCGGTTGGGCCGGCCCCCGGCTGGCCGCCACCGGGTAGCCGGCTCGCGGACCGGCGGCAGGAGGCCGAGAACCTCGCGGTACCGCAACATCCGCGGCGAGGTACCGAGCTGCTGGGCGGCGGCTGAGATACGCATAGGCGTTAAGCTAACAAATTCTTGTCAGAAAAGGGCCACCAGTGCTGCGGGCAGGACCGGCGGTGCCGTAGCGTCGAACTGTCTTCCCCACGATGCTGCTGAGGAGTGTCATGTCCACGGAGCCCGTTCCGTTCAAGGTTGCCGATCTGACCCTGGCCGACTTCGGCCGCAAGGAGATCCGGCTGGCCGAGCACGAGATGCCTGGCCTGATGGCCGTCCGCGCCGAGTACGCCGAGGCGCAGCCGCTGCGCGGGGCCCGGATCACCGGGTCGCTGCACATGACCATCCAGACGGCGGTGCTGATCGAGACGCTGGTCGCGCTGGGCGCGCAGGTCCGGTGGGCGAGCTGCAACATCTTCTCCACCCAGGACCACGCGGCGGCGGCGGTGGCGGTCGGCCCAGACGGCACGCCGGACGACCCGAAGGGCATCCCGGTGTTCGCCTGGAAGGGCGAGACACTCCAGGAGTACTGGTGGTGCACCAACCAGGCGCTGACCTGGCCAGAGAAGGGGACAGGGGAGGCGGGCGGGGGCCCGAACATGATCCTGGACGACGGCGGGGACGCCACCCTGCTGGTGCACAAGGGCGCCGAGTACGAGGGCGCCGGGGGCGTGCCGTCGGCGGCCGGGGATGACCCGGACGAGTGGAAGGTCGTGCTCGACCTGCTGCGCCGGTCGCTGGCCGAGAAGGATGACCGGTGGACGGTGATGGCCGAGGGCATCCGGGGCGTCACCGAGGAGACCACCACCGGCGTGCACCGGCTCTACGAGATGGCCCGGGAGGGCACGCTGGCCTTCCCGGCCATCAACGTGAACGACTCGGTGACCAAGTCCAAGTTCGATAATAAGTACGGCTGCCGGCACTCACTGATCGACGGCATCAAGCGGGCCACCGACGTGCTGATCGGCGGCAAGGTCGCGGTGGTGTGTGGCTACGGGGACGTCGGCAAGGGCTGCGCCGAGTCGCTGCGCGGCCAGGGCGCCCGGGTCATCGTCACCGAGATCGACCCGATCTGCGCCCTGCAGGCGGCTATGGACGGCTACGAGGTGGCCCGGCTGGACGACGTGGTGGCCAGCGCGGACATCTTCGTCACCGCGACCGGCAACCGGGACATCATCTCGGCCGAGCAGATGGGCAAGATGAAGCACCAGGCCATCGTGGGCAACATCGGCCACTTCGACAACGAGATCGACATCACCGGGCTGGCCAGGGTCCCCGGCATCCGGAAGCTGACCATCAAGCCGCAGGTGGACGAGTGGCGGTTCACCGACGGCCACGCGATCATCATGCTGTCCGAGGGCCGGCTGCTGAACCTGGGCAACGCGACCGGGCACCCCAGCTTCGTGATGTCCAACTCGTTCACCAACCAGGTCATCGCGCAGATCGAGCTGTTCACCAAGGCCGACGAGTACCCGGTGGGCGTGCACGTGCTGCCCAAGCACCTGGACGAGAAGGTGGCCCGGCTGCACCTGGACGCGCTCGGCGTGCGGCTCACCGAGCTGACCAAGGAGCAGGCCGGCTACATCGGCGTGCCGGTGGAGGGCCCGTACAAGCCGGACCACTACCGGTACTGACCGGCCGGGCTGCGGTGCTCGTCTGGATGGTCTGGTGAACGAGCAGCCGGATAGCTGGCAGCGCGGCGGCATCGCAGACCCCGGGCTGGCCAGCGCGGGGCTGGCCCGGATCGGCTGGGCGGAACGGTCCATGCCGGTGCTCCGCGGCATCGCCCAGCGGTTCGCCGCCGAGCAGCCGCTGGCCGGCCTGCGGATAGCGGCCTGCCTGCACGTTACCGCCGAGACCGCGGTGCTGGTCGGCGCGCTGCGGGCGGCCGGCGCCCAGGTGTTCCTGGCCGCGTCCAACCCGCTGTCCACCCAGGACGACATCGCGGCCGCGCTGCAGACCTCCGGCGCGGCCGTGGTGTACGCCCGTGCCGGGGATCTGGCGCGGTACGGCGAGCACATCGAGCGGGCGCTGGACGCGGGCCCGGACCTGGTCGTGGACGACGGCGGCGATCTGATGGAGGCGCTGCACACGCAGCGGCCCGACCTGCTGGGCAAGGTGGCGGGCGGCTGCGAGGCCACCCCGGCCGGGGTGATCCGGCTGCACCGGATGGCCAGCGAGGGCACGCTGGCCTTCCCGGCGGTGGCGGCCGACGCGACCGGTACCCGGCTGATGCTGGACAGCACGCACGGCACCGGCCAGTCGGTGATCGATGGGCTGCTCCGGGCGACCAACATCCTGCTGGCCGGCCGGACCGTGGTGGTCGCCGGGTTCGGCTGGTGCGGCCGCGGCATCGCGCAGCGGGCCCGCGGGCTGGGCGCCCAGGTCATCGTCACCGAGGTGGACCCGGTCCGGGCGCTGGACGCGGTCATGCAGGGCTACCGGGTGCTGCCGATGAGCGAGGCCGCGCCGCTGGGTGAGGTGTTCATCACCGCGACCGGGTCCCGGGACGTGCTCGGTCCAGCCCACCTGGCGGTGATGCGGGACGGGGCGATCCTCGCCAATGCCGGACATTTCGACGTCGAGGTCGACGTGCGGGCACTGGCCGGCCTGGCCGTTAGCGTGCTCTCCGAGGTGCGCCCGCACACCGACGAGTACGTGCTCGCCGACGGGCGGCGGCTGCTGCTGCTGGCCGGCGGCCGCATCGTGAACCTGGTCGCCGCCGAGGGCAACCCGGCCTCGGTGATGGACGTGGCGTTCGCCGGGCAGGCGCTGGTGCTGGCCTGGCTGGCCCGGTCGCACGAGTCGCTGCTGCCCGGCGTGCACCCGGTGCCGCCGGAGATCGACGACGAGGTGGCCCGGCTCGCGCTGGCCGCCACCGGCACCGCCATCGACGAGCTGACCGCGCCCCAGCGGGAGTACCTGAGCTCCTGGCAGCAGACCTGACCCGGGCCGGGCGGGGGCCAGCGGCGGCCGGCCGGGGTCAGCCGGGATCCGGGGACTGGGTCGCGGGCTGGGGCGGCGGGGGCGGGATGTCCTCGGCGACCGTGGCGGTGCCCCGGCGGGCCAGCACGATGAGCGACACGCCGCCGCCGATCAGGATCAGCCAGAAACTGATCAGCCGGTAGGCGATGGACGCGGCCAGCGCGGCCGACGCGGTCATCCCGGCCGCGGTCAGCGCGGCCGTCAGCGCGATCTCGACCAGCGCGAAGCCGCCCGGGGACAGCCCGGAGCTGCCCACCGCGGCGCCCGCACCGTAGGCCAGCAGCAGCCCGTTCCACGGCACCGGCTGCGCTGTGGCCAGGATCGAGCAGGCCAGGCAGCCGCAGTCGGCCAGCCAGTTCACCAGGGCCAGCGCGAATACCAGGGCGTACCGCGTGCCCGGCAGGCTGATGCTGGCCACCCGGTCCAGGAACTCCTCCAGCGCGGCCGGGTCCATCCACGACTTGCCCCAACGGCGGTGCAGCGGGCGGAGCAGCACGGCCAGGGTGCGGTGGATCCAGGCCCGGGCGGCCTGGTAGCGCAGCGCGAGCAGCACAGTGACGCCGGGGATCAGGAACACCGCCGCGCCGAGCAGCCCGGCCAGCGTCGCGGCGGGCTGGCCGCCGAGGAACGCCCCGGCCAGCAGCACGAGGGCCAGCGCGGCCGAGGACACGATGGCCGAGACGGCCAGCGCCCAGCCGGTGATGGCCGGCCCGAGGCCACGGCCGCGGAGCTGTTTGTAGGAGAACACCGCGGCCAGCTGGGCACCGGCGAACGGGACCGCCATGGACAGCGCGTTGCCCGCGTAGGTGATCGACATCACCGTGCCGAGCGTGGCCTGGTCGCCCTCGGCCCGGAGCAGGATGACCCGGCTGATGCCGAACGCGGTCAGCGAGATCGCCTCGGCGGCCAGCGCGGCCAGCACCCACCACCAGTTCAGGTGGGCCAGCGTGTGCAGCGACTCCAGCAGGATGTGCTCGTTCGTGATGATGATCGCGGCCAGGCCAGCCGCCAGGATCACCACGACCGTGATCCGCCGCCACCGTTTCGCGGTTGCCCCGTTGCCCCCTGGTGTGCCGGTCATCGGCCTGGGCTGGTCATCTGGTCATCTAGGCGGAAGAAACCCTCCTGGGCGGTCCGCGGGAGTCCCGGGCTGGCCTGGCTCCGGCTCGCCCGGCCCCGCCCCCCGGGCCGGGGCCGCCGGGGCCGTCGCCGGGCCGCTGTCACCCAGGGTAACCCGGCCCATGATGCGGGCCTGCTCCCGCGCGCGCCGCTCGGCGAGCACCGCGCTGAGATAGTCGGGCGGCGTGGTGCCGGCCGGCGGGGGCGGGCTGACCTGGGCGGCCACCGCGGCCGCGATGCGCTGGCCGAAGTCCGTGCGGGCCGCCGGGGTGAGTGTGTAATACCGGCTCAGGTACTGGCGGGCGGTTTCCGCCGTGCCATCGTCCAGCCCGGAGAGCTGCAGCGTGGCCGCCCAGGCGGTCAGACCGGGCGGCATGGTGGGCCGCGCGGCGGCCGGGCCGCGCGGCTGCGGCATCCGCTCGGTGATGACGAACGTGCCGGCCCAGATATCGCCGAGCCGCTTGCCACTGGCCGACAGCAGCGAGGTGACCAGGGCCAGGAAGCCGAGCGTCAGCCAGATCTCCAGCACGGCCATGAGCGCCCGCATCAGCGCCTGGCGGAACCGCTCCGGGCCACCGTCGTCGCTGACCACCCGCAGGCCGAGGGCCAGCTTGCCCAGCGACCGGCCCCGGCTCAGCGTCTCCATGGTGACCGGGTAACCGACCACGACCAGGACGAACACGGTCAGCGCCACCGCGGCCAGCGCGGCCGGGTTGAGCGCGCCGCCGGCCGCCGCCGCGACGGCCACCCCGGACAGCAGGACCAGCAGCACCAGCTGGACCAGCAGGTCGATGGCCAGCGCGACGGCACGGCTGGGGAACCGGGCGCATGGCACATCGATGACCACGGCCTCGCCGGTGACTACCTCGGCCACGAATTTCCCCAGTCCGGTTGATTCCGGCCTAAGGCTAGCCGCCAGCGGGCGGCCCGGGCCGGCTGCCGCCCCGTTACCCTCCAGGGGTGGACGTCGACGCGTACGTGGCCGCGCACCAGGCCGACTGGGCCCGGCTCGACGCGCTGGTCCGGCGGCGGCGCAGCCTGACCGGCGCCGAGGTGGACGAGCTGGTCACGCTGTACCAGCGGACCACCACCCACCTGTCCACGCTCCGCTCGGCCGGGCAGGACCCGGCCCTGGTGGCCCGGCTGTCCGGGCAGGTCGCCCAGGCCCGGACCGCGGTGACCGGCGCACACACCCCGGCCTGGTCGGTGCTGGCCCAGTTCGCCGTGGTGTCGTTCCCGGTGATGGCCTACCGGCTGCGCTGGTGGTGGGCGGGCACCGCAGCCGGCAGCGTGCTGGTGGCCGTGCTGCTGGGCTGGTGGGTGGCCCGGGAGCCCACGGTGCAGGCCGCGCTGCTGCCCCGGGCCGAGGTCCGGGACCTGGTGAACCACGAGTTCCGGAACTACTACTCGCAGTACGCGGCCACCTCGTTCGCGGCCAAGGTGTGGACGAACAACGTGTGGGTGGCGGCCGAGTCGCTGATCTTCGGCGTGCTGCTCGGGCTGCCCACCTTGCTGGTGCTGTTCGAGAACGCGGCCAACGGGGGAGTCCAGGGCGGGCTGATGTTCGCGCACGGCCAGGGCGGGCTGTTCTTCAGCCTGATCCTGCCGCACGGCATGCTGGAACTCAGCGCGGTATTCCTGGCTGCGGCGGCCGGGCTACGGCTCGGCTGGTGCATCATCGACCCAGGACCGCGGCCCCGCGGCCGGGCCCTGGCCGAGGAAGGGCGCAGCGCGCTGACGATCGCCCTGGGGCTGATCGCCGTGCTGCTGGTATCCGGGGTCATCGAGGCGTTTGTCACGCCGTCGCCGCTGCCGTCGTGGGCGCGGATCGGCATCGGCGCGGTGGCCGAGGCCGCGTTCCTCAGCTACGTCATCCTGCTCGGCAGGCGCGCCGCGGCGGCCGGCCGGACCGCCGACATGGAGCACGCGCCGGATACCGCCCCGGTGGCGGGCTGAGCGGCCGGGGCTGAGCGGCCGGGGCTGAGCGGCCGGGGCTGAGCGGCCTACGGCCGGTCATAGCCGGCCGGCCGCCTTGAGTTCCAGGTACGCGTCGGCCAGCGCGGCGGGCAGCCGGTCCGGCGGCGCGTCCACCACCTGCACGCCCTGCCGCCGCAACAGCGCGGTGATCCGTTCCCGCTGGGCCAGCGCGGTCTCGGCCGCGGCCGCGCCGTAGACCTGGTCCGCGCCCTCCCGGCCGGCCGCCAGCTCGGCCAGCCGGGGATCGGACACCGCCGCGATCATGATCAGATTCCGGGTTACCAGGGTGCCCAGCTGGGGCAGCAGGCCCTCCTCGATCACTACTGGGTTGAGGTCGGTGAGCAGCACGACCAGGCAGCGGCGGCGGGCCACCGTGAGCACCGCGCTGGCCAGCGCCGCGGTATCGGTCTCGGTCAGCTCGGCATCCAGCGGGGCCATCGCCGTGGTCACCGCGGCCAGCACGGACGACCGCGGCGCGCCGAGCACCCGGGCCCGCAGCCGCCGGTCGAACGCGATCAGGTCGACCTGGTCCCCGGCCCGGGTGGCCAGCGCGGTCAGCAGCAAGATCGCGTCCATCGACGCGTCCAGCCGGGGAATGCCGGCCACCCGGCCCGCCGCGGTCCGGCCGGTGTCCAGCACGACCAGGATCCGGCGGTCCCGTTCCGGCCGCCAGGTGCGGACCATCACGTCGCCGCGGCGGGCCACCGCCCGCCAGTCGATGGACCGGACGTCGTCGCCCTGCACGTACTCGCGCAGCGAGTCGAACTCGGTGCCCGGCCCGCGCAGCAGCGACCGGTGCTGCCCTTCCAGCTGGCGCAGCCGGGCCAGCTTCTCGCCCAGGTGGCGGCGGCTGCGGAACGGCGGCAGCACCCGTACCGACCAGGTCACCGCGTGGCGGCGCTGCCGGGCGGCCAGGCCGAGCGGCCCGAACGAGCGGACGATGATCATCGTGGACGTCTTGTCGCCGCGGCGGTCCGGGGTGAGTGTGCTGGTCACCGAGCCCTGCCCGCCCGGCGGGACGCGCAGCGCGGCCCGGCTGGGCACGGCGTGCGCGCTCGGCGGCCAGGCGGCCCGCGCCGTGGCCCGCAGCGGCCGCCGGCTGGTGTTCCGCACCGTGATGGTGACGGCCGCCGTCTCGCCGAGCAGCACCCGGGTGTCACCGGACCGGGTGATCCGCAGCCGCCGCAGGCCGGCCGCCAGCAGCAGGTCCGCGACGATGGCCGCGGCCAGCAGCAGGTTCACCACCAGCAGCGCAACCACGCTACGGAACGCCAGTACCAGCAGCGCGCCGGTCAGCGCAGCCAGTGCCGTCCGCCCGGTCAGGGCCATGGCCGGTTACCGGGGCACCGGCACGGACGCGAGCACCGACTCCAGCACGCCGTCCGGCGTCGCGCCTTCGAGTTCCGCCTCCGGCCGGAGCTGGACCCGGTGCCGCAGGGTGGGCCGGGCCAGCGCCTTCACGTCGTCCGGGGTGACGTAGTCGCGGCCCGCCAGCCAGGCCCAGGCCCGGCTGGTCGCCTGCAGCGCGGTCGCCCCGCGCGGGGACACGCCGAGCCGCAGGGCCGGGGACTGCCGGGTGGCCCGGCACAGGTCCACGATGTACCCGGCCACGTCGCCGGCCACCCGGACGTTGCGCACCGCGGCCGTGGCCGCGGCCAGCTCGGCCGGCCCGGCCACCGGCTCGATCCCGGTGGCGGACAGGTCGCCCGGGTCGAAACCGGCCGCGTGCCGGGCCAGGATGCCGATCTCCTCGTCCCGCTCGGGCAGCCCGACGGCCAGCTTGACCAGGAAGCGGTCCAGCTGGGCCTCGGGCAGCGGGTAGGTGCCCTCGTACTCGATGGGGTTCTGGGTCGCCGCCACCAGGAACGGCTCGGGTAGCGGCCGCGGCGTGCCCTCCACCGAGACCTGCCGTTCCTCCATCGCCTCCAGCAGCGCGGCCTGCGTCTTCGGCGGCGTCCGGTTGATCTCGTCGGCCAGCAGCAGGTTGGTGAACACCGGTCCCTCGCGGAACTGGAACAGCGCCGTCTTCGCGTCGTAGATCAGCGAGCCGGTGATGTCCCCGGGCATCAGGTCCGGGGTGAACTGGACCCGGGTACTGCGCAGCGCCAGCGCGGCGGCCAGCGAGCGCACCAGCAGGGTCTTGGCCACCCCGGGTACGCCCTCGAGCAGCACGTGGCCCCGGCAGAGCAGGCCGATGACCACGCCGGTCAGCACGGAGTCCTGGCCGATGATGGCCTTGCCGACCTCGGCGCGGACCGCTTCCAGCGCGCCGCGCACGGCATCCGGCCCGGCGCTGGCGGCGCCGTGGCCCGGGAAAGCGCTGTGGCCCGGGAAATCGGCCAGCCCGGACGCGGGCGGGTGTTCGGCGGTCAATGGGTGCGTACCTCTTCCTCGACAGCATCGATATCACGGCCCAGCGCGACCAGCGCGGCATCGTCGCGCGGAACCGGCCCGAAAAGGACTTCCCGCAGTCTGGCCGGCTCGCGGCCGGTTCGCGCGGACACCGCCGCACACACCGTGCCCGGATCCGCGGTGGCGGGCAGCGCCAGCCGGGTGGTGATCCGGCGGATGGCCGCGGTGCGCAGCACGGCGGCAGCCCGGTCGCGGGAGTGCCGTGACCGGTACAGCCGGCCATGGCCTTCCACCGTTTCCGACGCGCGCACCACGACCGGGAGCGGCTCGGTGACCGGGGGGCCGAGCCGCCGCGTCCGCCACAGCGCGGCCAGCACGACGGCCAGGAAGACCTGCAGCGTGACCAGGTAGGCCGGGCCGGGGATCTCCTGCAGCAGCGATTTCGCCGGCCCCGGGCCGGCCGTGCCGGGGGCCACTGCGGGACTGGGCACCAGCCAGATGATCTGTCGGCTGCCTGCCAGCAGGTTCAGCGCCAGCGCCGCATCACCGCGGCTGGCCAGCCGGGCGTTGGTCAGCGGCGCCCCGCTGCCGAGCAGGGTGATCGACCGGCCTGCCGACTGGTAGCGCACCAGCGATGGGTGACCGTCCACCCGGTAGCACTGCCAGGCCCCGGCCGCCGTGTCGCGCATCAGCACCCCACCCAGGCCGGCGTTCCCGGCGGCCAGCGCGGCCGGCAGCGGGCAGCCCGGTTCGGCGGCCTGCCCGGCCGCGGTGCCGGCCACCAGCGTGCCCGGGTACGCCGTGCGGCCGGCGCTGGCCGGCGCCGGTGGGAGCACCGCCAGGGCCGCCAGGCTGCGGCTGTCCGGCTCCACCACCAGCAGGTTGGTGGGCAGCCTGACCAGGCTGGTCAGCTGGCCGCGGGTGAGCAGGTACGGGCTGGTCAGCACCAGCCCGGGGTGGCTTCCGGTCGCGTCGCGCACCGCCTCCTGGGCGGCGGCGGCGGTGGTCACGGCGGTGACCGGCTGGCCGCGGCGGCCGAGGATCTGGGCCAGCGCGCGGGTGCCCTGCCCGGCCGGGCTGGCCGGGTTCAGGTACCCGCCCGGCGGCTGCGGCGGGGTGAGCAGCGCGACCAGGATCCCGCCCAGCAGCACCACGCCCGCCACTACGATGACCGCCCTGGGCCTGGGGAGCTTTCGCGTGGCGGGCGTCATGCCGCGTCACTGGTGCTGGGCTCGGTGGGCCGGGCGGACTGGAGCCGGGTGTCGAGGGACCGCACCTGGGCGTAGCCGTCGGCGGTGCCCGGGCGCTCGCCGTAGCAGATGTCGTCGAACAGCCGGGCCGCGTCATGCAGCGCGGCCGCCTCAGCGGGCAGCGCCAGCCCGGCTTCGGCGGCGATCTCGTCCGCGGTCCGGCCCAGCCGCGGGCTGAGCACGCCGCGCTCTTCGAGCTGCCGGGCGATCCCCCGGACGGCTTCCAGGATCGCGGCCGCGTAGTCGCCCGCGCCGGCCAGCCGGGCGGCGCGCTGCCGGTGGTCGGCCGCGCTGAGCGGCTGCCCGCCGGACGGCACCTGGCCGGTGTCGCGGTGCGCCCGGGCCAGCGGGCCCAGCCGGGCCAGCACCAGGGCGACGGCCAGGGCGGTCAGCGCGGCCAGCGCGACCACCGACCACCAGCCGCCCGGGAACGACTTGCCCGCCGTGTACAGGTCGTTCAGCAGCCGGTCGATCGCGTCGAGCAGCCGCTGGGCCAGCGACTCGTGCCGGTGGTAGATGCCCTTGGACAGCTCGCTGCGGGCCAGCGTCTGGCCGGCCTGCCGGCTGACCAGCGTCTGGCCGGCGCTGGCTGATCAGGGTCCGGCTGGCCTGGCTGACCAGGGGAGTGCCACCGGCCGGCCGGAACAGCCCCAGCCGGGCCGGGTTCACCACGGCGGCGGGGCACCCGTGGCGGTCGGCGGCGTCCCCGGTGCGGCCCCGGGCGGCGCGGCCACGGCCGGCTGGCCGGGCCGGGGTGGCTGCCATGCGGCGGCGAAGTCGCTGTCGGCCAGCGGCCCGTCACCGGCCGCGGTGCGCAGCGCCAGGTCCAGACCTTCCTTGCGCATCCGCATGTCCACATACAGCAGCACGGTGACCGCCGCGCTGATCGGCCTGGTCACCGTGCCGGCCGCGATCGTGCCGAGCACGGCGATGACCGTGCCGGCCGAGAACCCGGTGGCGCCGCCGAACAGCGTGCTCAGGAAGCTGAACGGGAGCTGCAGGATGGCGCCGGCCACCGCGACGATGATGGCGGCCAGCAGCAGGATGCCGAACACCCGCCAGAAGCTGCGCCGGACCAGCCGCCAGGACCTGGCCAGGGCCGCGCCGGGCCGCTCCCGCTCCAGCACGACCACGGGCGTCACCAGGCTGAACATGGTCGAGAACCAGATGCTGAGCACGACCGCCACGAAGAACCCGGGCACCCCGATAGCGGCGTAGATCACTGGGGGAGCGCCGGCCGCGAACCCGATCAGCAGGATGAGGCCGAGCACCAGCAGCGGGCTCAGCCCGGCCAGCACCACGAGCAGGGTGGCCAGCAGCACGCTGGGCAGCCGCGGCGCCGCGGCCCGCCAGGCGTCCCCGGCGCTGATCCGCTGGCCGCTGACCTCCCGGGCGATGACCGGGGCGAGAAGCCCGGCCAGCACGGCCTGCACGATGATGGTCAGCAGCACGGTCACGCCCAGCACCGGCAGCGCGTCGGCGAAGATCTGGCCGAGCAGGTGCGCGGCCTGCTGCGAAGTGAGGTTCTGGCCGGGGCTGGGCAGGTTGATCAGGCTCACGGTGAGCGAGCTGGTGATAACCGCCGAGATCGTCATGATGATGGCGGCGATGCCCAGCGTGGCCTTGGGGTTGCGGCGGATGGCCGCGAACGAGCCGTCGAGGATCTCGCCCAGCCCGAGCGGCCGGAGCGGGATCACCCCGGGTTTGGGGGCGGAGTCGCTGTACCGGGGCCCCGGTCCCGGCGGCGGCGGTCCGTAGCCCGGCTGCCAGGGCTCCGGATGGCCATACCCCGGCTGGCCGTGGCCGGGCTGGCCATATCCAGGCTGGGGGTAGCCGGGCGGGGAGAGAGCGCTGCCCGGCGGTGGTGGCGGCGGGCTGGCCGCGCCGAGATCGGCCGGCGGGAACCATGGCTGTGGCTGCGCTGGCGGCCCGTCCCCTGGCGTGTCCGACGACGGACTGTCTGTCATGGTTCTCCCTCGCGGCGCTACC
Organism: uncultured Actinomycetes bacterium; assembly: GCA_963834705.1. GTDB lineage: Bacteria > Actinomycetota > Actinomycetes > Streptosporangiales > Streptosporangiaceae > RYN-230. The sequence goes on along the minus strand of CAWICV010000001.1, from coordinate 1,779,043 downwards.
GCCGCGCCTGCCTGCGCGGCGCCTCGCCGCCGGACTGCACGCTGCTGAGCGGGCGCCCCCTCGCCCGCTGGCGCCCATACTCGCACGAAGCAGGGCGGCCATGAAGCCACGGTGGCCGAACAGCGGCCCCCGGGGGCGCGGTCAACCAGCGGCCCCGGCCGGGGCAGACTCAGCCTATGGAGCTGCCCACGCTGCGCTGGCTCGGCGGCGACCAGGGCCCGGCCATCGCGCTGCTCGACCAGACCCGGCTGCCGGCCGAGGAAAACGTGGTCACCTGCGCCAGCGTCCCCGAGCTGATCGACGCCATCCGCCGCCTGGTCATCCGCGGGGCCCCGGCGCTGGGCCTGGCCGGCGCGTTCGGCGTGGCGCTGGCCGCGTACCGGGGCGAGGACGTGGCGGCCGCGGCCCGCGCGCTGGCCGCGGCCCGCCCGACCGCGGTGAACCTGGCCTGGGGTACCGGCCGTGCCCTCGCTGCCTACCAGGCCGCCCAGCAGGCCGGAGACCCTGATACCGAACGCCAGTGCGCGGCAGCGGCCCTGGCCGCGGCCCAGGACATCGCGGCTGATGAAGCCGCGGCCAGCGCGGCGATGGCCCGGCATGGGCTGCCGCTCATCCCGCCGGGTGGCCGGGTGCTGACGCACTGCAACACCGGCGCGCTGGTGTCCTCTGCCGAGGGCACCGCGTTCGCGGTGATCCTGGCCGCGCACCGCGCGGGCCGGCTGGCCAAGCTGTGGGTGGACGAGACCCGCCCGCTGCTGCAGGGCGCCCGGCTCACCGCCTGGGAGGCCCGGCGGGCCGGCATCGACTACGCGGTGCTGCCCGACGCGGCCGCGGCCGGGCTGCTGGCCAGCGGCGCGGTCGACGTGGTGCTCACCGGCGCGGACCGGATCGCCGCCGACGGCAGCGTGGCCAACAAGGTCGGCACCTATGGCCTGGCCGTGCTGGCCCGGCACCACGCGGTGCCGTTCGTGGTGGTGGCCCCGGTGTCCACCATCGACTTCGGCACCGCCGACGGCAGCGGGATCGTGGTCGAGCACCGCCCGGCTGAGGAGGTGACCACGCTGGCTGGCCGGCCCATCGCACCGGCCGGCAGCCCGGGGTACAACCCGGCGTTCGATGTCACTCCGAGTGGCCTGATCGCCGCTCTGGTGACAGAGCGTGGTATCGCACAGCCGGTGAACAGCGGTACCCTGCGTGTGCTGGGCGATCTTCCCGTCCAGCCGAAAAGTGCCGTCCCTGACGTTTCCGTGGAACTATGAGGCCCATGAAAGGTCGTGTGCTCGTCGTCGATGACGACGCTGCCCTGTCCGAGATGCTCGGCATCATGCTCCGCGGCGAGGGCTTCGAGCCCACCTTCGTCGCCGACGGGGACAAGGCCATCGAGGTATTCCGGGATACTCATCCCGACCTGGTCCTGCTCGACCTGATGCTGCCGGGCGCGGACGGTATCGACGTGTGCCGCCAGATCCGCACCGAATCTGGCGTGCCTATCGTGATGCTCACCGCGAAGAGCGACACTGTGGACGTGGTGCTGGGGCTGGAGTCCGGGGCAGACGACTACATCGTCAAGCCGTTCAAGTCCAAGGAACTGATCGCCCGGGTCCGGGCCAGGCTGCGCCGCACCGATGACCCTGCGCCGGAGATGCTGCAGATCGTCGACGTCGAGATCGACGTGGCCGGGCATTCGGTGAAGCGCAATGGCCGGCCGGTCAGCCTCACCCCGCTGGAGTTCGACCTGCTGGTCGCGCTGGCCCGCAAGCCGCGCCAGGTGTTCACCCGGGAGGTGTTGCTGGAGCAGGTCTGGGGCTACCGGCACGCCGCCGATACCCGGCTGGTCAACGTGCACGTGCAGCGGCTCCGCGCGAAGATCGAGAAGGACCCGGAGCACCCGGAGATCGTGGTAACGGTACGCGGCGTGGGCTACAAAGCAGGGCCTGCCTGATCAGGGGCCGGCCTGCCGCGACCCGGCAGGTTCCCCAGCAGCGTGGAGAAGGGTCATGGAGGGGGTAGCGAGCAGCAGCGAGGCGGGGCGAGGCCCGCGGCAGGACTCGCCGGCCGCTAGCTCCCGGCTGACCCTGCTGGTGCGGCGGGCGGCCCGGCGGCTGCCACCGCAGGCCCGCCCGGCCCTTCGCGCCGCCCGGCGCCGGGCCCGGCTGCTGGCCGCCCGGCTGCGCCGCCGCTGGCACCGCTCGCTGCAGCTCCGGGTGGTCGCCACCACCCTGGTCATCTGCGTCGTGGTCGCCACCGTGCTCGGCTTCTTCCTGGTTCAGCAAATCGCCAGCGGCCTGCTGAACAGCACCCGGACGGCGGCGGCGCACCAGATCAGCGAGGGCCTGATCACGGCCAAGAACGACGCGGGCCTGGAGGGCACTACCAGCGATCAGGACAAGGCACTGCCCCAGCTGGCCGCCGACCTGCAGGGCCTGAGCGGGCCTGGGGACACGTTCGACGTGGTGATCCTGACCCAGACGTCGGGCAGCTCCGCGTTCGCCGGTGTCTACGGCAACATGAACCTCAACCAGGACAGCCTGCCCAGGAAGCTGATCGCCAGCGTGACCCAGGAGCAGCAGAAGGGCCGAACCGACAACCTGGTGTCCACCCCGACGCAGATGAGCTACCTGAACGGCCGGCCGCCGGTTCCCGGGCTGGCCATCGGCGGGGTGATCAGCCCGCGCGCCCAGCTGTACTACCTGTTCCCGATGCAGCAGCAGCAGCAGACGCTGGCCCTGGTGCAGCGGGCCATGCTCGGCGGCGGGCTGGCCCTGGTCGTGCTGCTGGTCGGCATCGTCTCGCTGGTCACCCGGTGGGTGGTCGTGCCGATCAGGGAAGCGGCCGAGGCGGCCAGCCGGCTGTCCGACGGCCAGCTCGAGCAGCGGATGCCAGTCCGTGGCACCGACGATCTGGCCGCCCTGGCCAGATCGTTCAATGACATGGCGGCCAGCCTGCAGGACAAGCTGCGCGAGCTGGAGGAGCTGTCCAAGGTGCAGCGGCAGTTCGTCTCCGACGTGTCGCACGAGCTGCGTACCCCGCTGACCACGATCCGGATCGCGGCGGATGTGCTGTTCGCGGCGCGCGACGACCTGCTGCCGGCCGCGGCGCGGTCGGCGGAGCTGCTCGAGGGCCAGCTGGAGCGGTTCGAGTTGCTGCTCGCCGACCTGCTGGAGATCAGCCGGTACGACGCCAACGCGGCCACCCTCGATGCCGAGTCGGCCGACGTATGCGACCTGGTCCGGCGGGCCGCGGCCGATGCCGAGCAGCTGGCCGCGCGGCGCGGTACCCGGATCGACTTCCGGCTGCCCGCCGAGCCGTGCGTCGCTGAGGTGGACCGGCGCCGTGTCGAGCGGATCCTGCGCAACCTGCTGGACAACGCGGTCGAGCATGGCGAGGGCCGGGACGTGGTGGTCACCGTGGCCGGGGACCGGGACACGGTCGCGATCGCGGTCCGGGACCACGGCTGCGGCTTCGGGCCGAACGAGGCGCAACTGGTGTTCGACCGGTTCTGGCGGGCTGACCCGGCCCGGGCCAGGACGACCGGCGGCACCGGGCTCGGCCTGGCCATCGCGCTGGAGGACGCCCGGCTGCACAACGGCTGGCTGCAGGCCTGGGGGGAGCACGGCAAGGGCTCGGTGTTCCGGCTCACCGTGCCCCGGGTGTGCGGGCAGCAGCTGATCGGCTCGCCGCTGCCGCTCGGCCCGGACGAGGCGGAGCCCGGCCCCGAGCTGGTCCGCTCGCCGCTCGTTCTGCGGCTGGACGAGCTCGTCGAGCCAGGCCTGCCCAGCTCCGGATTCACCACCACCGAGCCGGACGGCCCGGCCGGCGCCGGGTCGGCCAGTGACTGACCGGCCAGTGACTGACCGGCGCCCGCGGCTGCGCTGGCTGCTGGTCGCGCTGGTCGCGCTGGCCACCGTGGCAGGCTGTGCGGAGGTGCCGGTCAGCGGACCGCTGCAGGCCACCAAGCTGCCGGCCACCATCGGCGGCCAGCAGCAGGGCACGCTGTGCTGTGCGCAGATCATGAGCCCGCCCAAGCCGGGCTGGAGCCCGTCCCTGATCGTGCAGAACTTCATCCTGGCCAGCGCGGATTTCACCGACGGTCACGCGGTCGCCCGGCAGTACCTGACCGCGGCGGCGAATGCCCGCTGGCAGCCCGGGCCCGGGCCGGCCGTCACCGTGATCGCCGCGCCCCCCGATGTGTCCGTGGAGCTGCCCCCGCAGCTGAACTCGCCGAAGACCGAGATCGTCGAGATCACCGCCAAGGAACTGGGTGCGGTCGATTCGACCGGCCAGTACATCCCGGCCCCGGACGGGCAGAAACCGCTGACCCAGGGCTTCGGCCTGAAGCTGGTCGGCCGCCAGTGGCGGATCGACCACCTGCCCGGGAGCGGCCGGGTGTCCCGCGAGCTGCTGCTCAGCAAGGACTTCTTCCAGCTCGCCTACCAGCCGAGGAACCTGTACTACTTCGACCCGGCCTACAAGAACCTGGTACCGGATCCGGTGTTCCTGCCAGTCAACACCGCCGACCCGGCCACCGTCCTGGTCAACGCGCTGCTGGCCGAGCCGCAGGGCTGGCTGCAGGGCGCCGCCTACTCCGGGTTCCCGGTGGGCAGCCGCTCTGTCCGGGTGCAGATCCCGCCGGGCAGCAAGACCGCCATCGTCGACCTGACCATGCCCAGGACGGCCGCGATCCGGTCCACCCTGGCCGAGATGTCCGCACAGCTGGTCTGGACGCTGACCAGCACCTCGTATGGGTCGCGGGCCATCCAGGCGGTGAAGCTCGAGGTCAACGGCCGGGCCTGGACGCCGCGGGGCAGCGGCAGCGCGGTGCAGGACCGGGCCGACTACCCGCAGCCGTACCTGCAGCCGCCGTCCGGGCACCAGAGCCTCTACTTCCTGACCGCGGACGGCGGGGCCCGGGTGCTGCCCGCGCACAGCGACAGCAGCCGGCCGGTGCCCGGCGAGGCTGGCCTCAGCCAGCTCCCGCTCAGCACCATCGCGGTCTCCCCAAACCAGCATTACCTGGTCGGGACCAGCCCGTCGGCCGGCGGCACCGTGTACGTCAGCGACCTGGCCGCGGCCGCGCAGCCGCATGCCAGCCAGTCCGCGCGGGCGCTGCACGTGCGGCTCACCGGCATGAAGGTCAGCGCGGCCAGCTGGGATCATCAGGACGACCTGTGGCTGGCGGGCAGCATCCATGGCCGGCCCGCGGTGCGGATGCTGCAGGGCAAAGGCGGCGCGCCGGTCGTCGTGACGCTGCCGCCGGGCGTCCAGCAGATCACCGCGTTCCAGGTCGCCCCGGACGGGGTGCGGGTTGCGCTGATCGTGTCCACCCGGTCCGGCCCGCGCGTGCTGCTGGCCGCCGTGGTGCACAGCGGCGACCAGGTGACCCTGGCCAGCGGCGGCCAGCTGGGCGCCGATTTGGCCCAGCCGACGTCGCTGAGCTGGTATGACGCCGACCACCTGCTGGTCGTGGACCAGGCGGCCGTGGGCCAGCAACTGTTCGAGGTGCCGGTCAACGGTGACCGGTCCACGTTCCAGAGCATCGAGCCGGGGATGATCTCGATCACCGCGGCCGGCCCGCACAACGACCTGTTCGCCAGCTTGTCAACCGGCCAGCTGACCCGGTCGGTCGGTCTCGGCGAGCTGTGGAGCCCGCCGCTGGCCGGCCGGGACGCCACCTACCCGGGCTAGCTGTATCTGCCCGGGGGACACCCCCTGGCCGGCCGCGGCGGTTCGCCGCCGCTCGACGCGGGAGCGGCGATCGGGGGGTCCGGGGGGTCGCTCCCCCGGACTAGCAGAGCCGGCCGTGCGGGCTGAGGATCGGCGCTGCGCGCCGAGCGGCGGCAAGCAGCCGCAGTTTCCGCCGGGCTGTCGTGATTCCTCCCGGCCCAGGTGCCGCGACGTGGGCAAGAAGACAGTCTGGGCTCCTGACAACCTGCCCTGGGCAGGCTAGCGTCGTCATATGGCACCCGTCCGGGTCCGTGGTTGCGCCGTGCGGGGTACCCCGGCAGCGGGGTGCCCGGCCTGGCAAGCCGATGCCAGCCGCAGGCGAAACGGCCCACGTAAGGCGACTTGTTGTCGACCGATCACGGTGCGGCTTAGAGGTAAGTCCTGCCCCGCCGGGGGATCAGGTGTCCCCCGGACCGGGAGAAGGGCCTTCGTGGCAACAGGCCCGCGAATCCCTCAGCAGGCGGATGTGGGGACGAAGACCAGGTCGGCCGGACGGGTGCCACCCACACAGAGGGTCGAAGGGGGTCCCACGTGGACATCATCTTCAGGGGTCGGCGGACGGGTGTGCCGGAGCGCTTCCGTGACTACGCGACGGCCAAGCTTGGCAAGATCGTAAAGCTGGACCAGAAGACGATAAGCATCGATGTGGAAATCACCCTGGAGCGCAATCCGCGCCAGTCCGCGCAGCGGGAACGGGTCGAGCTGACCGTGTACTCGCGCGGGCCGGTGATCCGCGCGGAAGCGGCCGCCGACGACCGCTTCCAGGCGCTCGACAAGGCGGCGGCCAAGCTGGAGACGCACATGCGGCGCGCCTGTGACCGGCGCAAGCCGCGCAAGCCCACGCACGGTGTGCCCGCCGACCCGGCCCTGGACGGTGCGGCGGACGGTGCGCCGGCCGGCCCTGCGGAGGAGACCAGCCTGGACGACTGGCCCGGCACCGAAGTGCGGCTCGACGGCGTGGTGCCGATCCCGATGGAAGGAGACGGCCCGCTGGTCGTGCGGGAGAAGTTCCACAACGCGACGCCGATGAGCATCGACCGGGCGCTGCACGAGATGGAACTGGTGGGGCACGACTTCTTCCTGTTCCGGGACGAGGCGAGCCGGCTGCCAAGCGTGGTCTACCGGCGGCGGGGTTACGACTACGGGGTCATCCGCCTGGTGGAGGAGGTGTCACGGCAGCCGTCCCGCTCCCCGGTCGGCGCTAACCAGCGAGTAGGGGAGAATCGAGTCACCCGGTAGGCGATATCCGGTCCCCGGACCGTGCGGGCCGCACGGTCACCGGCGCCGCCGGTTTGCGCGGCTGCCCCCGCTGCGCCAGAGTTTGAGCACTGTTCGCGGCGGGTGGCATCCGCGCCGGCAGTGCACGCAGGGTCAATAGGAGGTGCCATGCGCGGAGATCCCGCGGTGTCCACAGATCCCGGCGCGGCTTCGGGGTCGGTGGATTCGCCCGCCTCCGATCCGATCCGCGCCCTCATCGTGGATGACCACGCCTTGTTCCGCCGCGGGCTGGAGATGGTGCTGGCCGCCGAAGACGACATCGAGCTGGTCGGCGAGGCGAGCGACGGCGCGGAAGCGGTGCAGAAGGCCGGTGAGTCACTACCCGACGTGGTCCTGATGGACATCCGGATGCCCAAGTCCAGCGGCATCGAGGCGTGCCGGGCGATGAAGGAGGTGGCACCCAGCTCGAAGATCGTCATGCTGACGATCAGCGACGAGGAGGGGGACCTCTTCGAGGCGATCCGCGCCGGGGCCAGTGGCTACCTGCTCAAGGACATCCCGCTGGACGAGGTGGCGGACGTGGTCCGCGCGGTGCACGGCGGTCAGTCGCTGATCAACCCGTCGATGGCGGCCAAGCTGCTCACCGAGTTCGCCGCGCTGAACAAGCGGGACCAGGAGGAGCGCGCCGAGCAGGTGCCGCCCCCCAAGCTCACCGACCGGGAGATGCAGGTACTCAAGCTGGTCGCCAAGGGGATGAACAACCGGGACATCGCCAAGGAGCTGTTCATCTCGGAGAACACGGTCAAGAACCACGTCCGCAACATCCTGGAGAAGCTGCAGATCCACTCGCGGATGGAGGCCGTCATGATCGCGGTCCGGGAAAAGCTGATCGAGTTCAGCTGATCTCGGTCAGCGCCCCGTGGTTAGGGCCCCCGTGGTTAGGGCCCCCGTGGTTAGGGGCCCTGTGGTTAGGGGCCCTGTGGTTAGGGCCCCTGTGGTTAGGGCCCTGTGGTTAGGGCAGAGTACAGCCGCCCGGCCAGGTGCGGCGGGCTGACCTGGCCCAGCTCGACGGCGGAGCAGCCCACCCAGCGGGCCGCCTCGCGCAGCGCCCGGGCCATCGGCTCGGTCGCGGCCGCGGAGTCCAGGGACAGCTGCCGGGCGACCAGCGTCTCGCCCCGCCGCACCGGATCGACCCGGCCGAGCAGCCGGCCCCGGGCCAGCAGCGGCATCGCGTAGTAGCCGTGCACCCGCTTGGCCCTGGGCACATAGGCCTCCAGGCTGTGCTCGAAGCCGAACATTCGCCGGGTCCGCTTGCGGTCCCACAGCAGCGAGTCGAATGGCGAGAGCAGGGCGACCCGGTGCCGGCCGCGTGGCGGCGCCGCCAGCGCGGCCGGGTCGGCCCAGCCGGGCACCGGCTTGCCCGCCACCTCGACGGTGACCGGGGTCAGCCCGGCGGCCAGCGCGGAATCGGCGGCCAGTTCGGCGTGCCCGGCCTTGCCGTCGGTCAGCTCGCGCAGCCGGTGATAGTCGATCAGGTCGGCCCGGGTGACCACGCCGAGCGCACGGGCGGCCACCCCGGCCAGGTGGGCCAGGCACTCCGCGTCGGTCTTCTCGCTGTCCAGCAGGTCACCGGGGAGTACCCGCCCGGGCAGGTCGTACACCCGGCGCCAGCCGTCCCGGCGGACGCAGACGACCTCGCCCACGTCCAGCAGCCACTCGACGGCGATCTTCGTGTCGGACCAGTCCCACCACGGGCCGCCGGCCTTGGCCCCGCCCAGCTGAGTCGCGTTCAGCGGGCCGTCCGCACGCAGCCGGGCCAGCACCTCGGCGCAGGTCCGGTCGTGGCTCTGGTGCCAGCGGCGGCCGCGGGCGCGCAGCGCCCGGCGCCGGAACGCGTACCACGGCCACTCTTCGACGGGCAGCACGCACGCCGCGTGCGACCAGTACTCGAACGCGGTGGGGCGACCCGGATTCCAGTAGGCGCGCTCGATCCGCTGCCGCGGCACCGGGCCGAGCCGGGCGTACGCGACCAGCTCGTGCGACCGGGCCAGCACGCTGATCGTGTCCAGCTGGACCGCGCCGATCCGGCGCAGCATGGCCGGCACGCCACCGCGGCGGCCGTCCGCGCCGAGAAAGCCCTGCGCGCGCAGCGTGATCAGCCGGGCCTCGTCGGCGGACAGGGCCAGCTCAGCGGCCGGCTGGGCGGTGCTCATCACAAGACGGGCAGCCTAGTCGTGCCCACTGACAAACAAGGGGTGGTCACCGGCCGCTGACCCAGCACGGAGTAGTAACCGGCGCGGCCGCGGCCGACTTGTCCCGGATTTCGTGCCACAAGACCGGGACAAATCGGGCAGTGACCGCACCGGACACGTGAAGAGTTGGCGAAGCCATGATCAATGTGACTGGTGAGGCTGTTACGTCAGCGGCGTCGGCCTAGTACCAGTCCTCGAAGATGTTGGTGGACAGCGCGATCAGGCCGCCGACCACGACCAGCCCGATCGACCCCCAGAACAGCCACCAGGTCGGCCCGAAGATGAGCGCGAAGCCACCGACCACGAAGCCGATCATGATGATGCCGACCGCCACCCACGACACCGGGCGGCCGTGAAAGGACTCGTAGTGACCGGGCCGGGGGCCGGAGGTCGTGACGGTGTCGCGCTCCCCGACCGTCCCGCTGAGCGCGCCGTCGTCCGGCTGGGCACCGGACTTGATGTCCGTTCCCACCTGGTCCGCCATGGGCGCTGCTCCTCTCGTCTTCCGCTGGCCGTAGTATCCCACGCCCGGTGGCCCGGCCGCGCGGCCCGTGCTCTCCCATATTGTGGCGGAACCGCCACGTGGCCGGCGCCCGGCCCCCTGAAATGCCCGGATCGGCGCGTTCCGGCTGGGCAACGATCCGGTCCGGGTCCACGCGTGCGGCTCGGTTTCACTGCCGGTCTCGCCTACCATGACAGTGACGATGAGGCACCGGCGGGTGCCCGCCATCTTCGCGAGGAGCGCGACAAGAAGTGCCAGTCATCATTGACAGAGTCCTGCGTGCGGGCGAGGGCGCGACCCTGCGCCGGCTCAAGCGGATTGCCGAGCAGGTCAACTCGATCGAGGAAGACTTCGCCGCGCTGAGCGACGCGGAACTGCGCGCGATGACCGGTGAGTTCCGGCAGCGGTACGCGGACGGCGAGTCCCTGGATGAGCTGCTCCCGGAGGCGTTCGCCACGGTGCGTGAGGCGGCCCGGCGCACGCTGGGCCAGCGGCACTTCGACGTGCAGCTGATGGGCGGCGCGGCGCTGCACACGGGCAACATCGCTGAGATGAAGACCGGTGAGGGCAAGACGCTGACGTCGGTGCTGCCGGCTTACCTGAACGCGCTCACCGGCGACGGTGTGCACGTCGTGACCGTCAACGACTACCTGGCCAAGCGCGACTCGGAGTGGATGGGCCGGGTGCACCGCTTCCTCGGCCTGGAGGTCGGGGTGATCCTGGCCCAGATGCCGCCCGAGGAGCGCCGCAAGGCGTACGAGGCGGACATCACCTACGGCACCAACAACGAGTTCGGCTTCGACTACCTGCGCGACAACATGGCCTGGAGCCTGGAGGAGTGCGTCCAGCGCGGGCACAACTTCGCCATCGTGGACGAGGTCGACTCGATCCTGGTCGACGAGGCCCGCACGCCGCTGATCATCAGTGGCCCGGCCGAGCAGAGCGCCCGCTGGTACACCGAGTTCGCCAAGATCTCGCCGCGGCTGCGCCGCGGCGAGGACGGCGAGGGTGACTACGAGGTTGACGAGAAGAAGAAGACCGTCGGCATCCTCGAGTCCGGGGTGGAGAAGGTCGAGGACTGGCTCGGCATCGACAACCTCTACGACCCGGTCAACACGCCGCTGGTCAGCTTCCTCAACAACGCCATCAAGGCCAAGGAGCTGTACAAGAAGGACAAGGACTACGTCGTGGTCAACGGCGAGGTCCTGATCGTGGATGAGTTCACCGGCCGGATGCTGTACGGCCGCCGGTACAACGAGGGCATGCACCAGGCCATCGAGGCCAAGGAAGGCGTGCAGATCCAGAACGAGAACCAGACGCTGGCCACGATCACCCTGCAGAACTACTTCCGGCTCTACGACAAGCTGTCCGGGATGACCGGCACGGCGATGACCGAGGCCAACGAGTTCTCCCAGATCTACAAGCTCGGCGTGGTGCCGATCCCGACCAACAAGCCGATGATCCGGGACGACCAGGCGGACGTCGTCTACCAGACGATGGCGGCCAAGTTCGAGGCGGTCGTCGAGGACATCAAGGAGCGGCACGAGGCCGGCCAGCCGGTGCTCGTCGGCACCACCAGCGTGGAGAAGTCCGAGATGCTCTCCACGGCGCTCAAGCGGAGCGGCGTGCCGCATGAGGTGCTCAACGCGAAGTACCACGAGCGGGAGGCGGCCATCGTGGCGCAGGCCGGCCGCAAGGGTGCGGTGACGGTGGCCACCAACATGGCCGGCCGCGGCACGGACATCATGCTCGGCGGCAACCCCGACTTCATCGCCGACATCCAGCTGCACCAGCGCGGGCTGTCCCCGGTGGACACGCCGGAGGACTACGAGGCCGCCTGGTCCGAGGCGGTGGACAAGGCCAAGGCCGCGGTGGCCGAGGAGCACGAGGAAGTGGTGGCCGCGGGCGGGCTGTACGTGCTGGGCACCGAGCGGCACGAGTCACGCCGGATCGACAACCAGCTGCGCGGCCGGTCCGGCCGCCAGGGTGACCCGGGCGAGTCCCGGTTCTACCTGTCGCTGGAAGACGACCTGATGCGGATGTTCAACGCGGACAAGGTCGCGCACTTCATGGAGTGGCTCAAGACGCCGCCGGACGTGCCGATCGAGTCCAAGGCGGTGACCCGGTCGATCCGGTCCGCGCAGACCCAGGTCGAGCAGCAGAACTTCGAGATCCGCAAGGACGTGCTCAAGTACGACGACGTGCTCAACCGGCAGCGCCAGGTCATCTACGGCGAACGGCGCCGGGTGCTGGAGGGCGCGGACCTGCACGAGCAGATCCGGGAAATGATCGACGAGGTCATCGAGGGCTACGTCACCGGGGCGACCAGCGAAGGCTTCGCCGAGGAGTGGGACCTGAGCCAGCTGTGGACGGCGCTGCACGCGCTGTACCATCCCACGCTGACCGCCGACGACGTGGTCGAGGAGGCCGGCGGCGAGCAGTCCGCGCTGTCCCAGGAGTTCCTGGTCGAGACGCTCCGCGCGGACGCGCAGCAGGCCTACGACAAGCGCGAAGAGGAGCTGACCCCGGAGATCATGCGCGAGCTGGAGCGCCGGGTCGTGCTCTCCGTGCTGGACCGCAAGTGGCGTGAGCACCTGTACGAGATGGACTACCTGCGCGAGGGCATCGGCCTGCGGGCCTGGGCGCAGCGTGACCCGCTGGTGGAATACCAGCGCGAGGGCTACGACATGTTCGGCGCCATGATGGAGGGCATCAAGGAGGAGTCGGTCGGCAACCTGTTCAACCTCCAGGTCGAGGTGCAGGAGAACCCGATCGTCGAGGAGGCCGCCGATGGCGCGGCCGCCATCGCCCCTGCCCCCACCGGCGCGCACGCCAAGCCGGGCGGTCCAGGTGGCGCGCACGCCAAGCCCGCCCCGGACGGCAACGGCCACGCCCCGGCCGCGGCCCAGCCAGGGCCGGGCCAGGCAGCACGAGCGCAGCAGGCCCAGCCCGGCCGGTCGAAGCGGTCCCGCGCTGCGGCACGCAACCGGGCCACGGCCACGCCGCAGGCAGGCGGCAGCCCCGCGGCGGCCAGCCCGCCGGACGAGGGGCCGGTCGTAGCGCCCGGGCTGCAGCGCCCGAAGCGGCCCGCCCAGCTGTCGTACAGCGCGCCGTCGGCCGACGGCCCGGGCCAGGTGGAGCAGCGGTCCGACAAGTCCGCCCCGGGTGACCCGTTCAGCCGGGTCGGCCGCAACGATATGTGCCCCTGCGGCTCCGGCCGGAAGTACAAGCGCTGCCACGGCGACCCGCGCAACCGGACCAGCGGCTGACCCTGCTGGCCCGGGGGGCGACCCCCCGCTCTGCTTTCCGGGGGACTACCCCCGGACCCCCGGATCCCCGGACCCCCGGACCCCCGGACCCCCGGACCCCCGGACCCCCGATCGCCGCTCCGCGCCGACCTGGCCGGCCGTGCGGGCTGGGGATCGCCGCTGCGCGGCGAGCGGCGGCAAGCCGTCGCGGCCGGGCTCACCGCCGGGGGGCGCCCCGGTTAGGCCGCCTCGACCTGGGTGCACAGCCACCGGCCCGGCCGGGTCGGGCGGCCCAGCGACGCGGGCCGGGGCGCGGTGTGCTCCAGCCGGACGGCGAGCGCCCTGATCTGCGGGCCGACGCTGAGCAGCACGGTCATCTCGATCACGCCCGCGGCCGGATGCCGGGCCACCACCCGGCGGAGCTGGGCAGGCTGCCCAGCGGTGAGCAGCGGCCCCATCCGCTGGATCCTGGACCTGGCCCGCTCCGTGGTCCAGCTGGTCAGCTGCCGGGGCGGCCGGGTGCCAGCCAGCGTCTCGACCAGGACCCGGGCGAACTGGCCGGGCAGCGCCGGCCCGGTGTGGCCTGCGGGCGATTCCCCGGCCGCAGGGCGGGGTGGCCTGGTAGGGGCGGCCGGGCGGCCTGGGCTTCCCGGCTGGACCGCGCTGGCGTTATGTATCGCTAACTCGTCGTCGTACGGCGGGGCGGAGTCGGGTACGGTATGCAGCCGCACCGCGGCCGGGTCGGGTAGGGGCGGGCGGGCCACCCTGGGGCACGGCTTCCGTGGCGGCCGGCGGCCACCGGCCTGGCCGCCGGTCGGTCCTGCGGGCGGAGTGGGCATGGAACCTCCTGGCGGTCAGCGTCGAGGTGCGAGCCCGGCGCGGGGCCGGGGAAGGGCCGTGCGCCGTACCACGATTTGTACCGGCGGCCAGTGACAATTCCGGCTAGCCCCGGCGGTCCTTCCGTGCCCCTGGATCGTGCGCCATCATGGTCTGCGGCGCCAGGCCAGGGTGGGGAATGTGGCCTGCCCGGACTCGGTTGTCTGTGAAGCCGGGCCAATATGCCAGGCCTGGACCTGCCATCTTTGGAGAGTTGCCTTGTCGCTGCCACCGCTGGTCGAACCGGCTGCCGAGCTGACCGTGGACGAAGTCCGCCGCTACTCGCGCCATCTGATCATCCCGGATGTCGGGATGACTGGGCAGAAGCGGCTGAAGAACGCCAGAGTGCTCGTTGTGGGCGCGGGCGGCCTGGGCTCTCCTGCCCTGCTCTACCTGGCCGCGGCCGGCGTAGGCACCCTGGGCATCGTCGACTTCGACGTGGTCGACGAGTCCAATCTGCAGCGTCAGATCATCCACGGCCAGTCCGACGTGGGCCGGCCCAAGGCCGAGTCGGCCCGGGACAGCATCCGCGAGATCAACCCGTACGTGACCGTCATCGTGCACGAGGAGCGCCTCGACTCCGACAACGCGATGGAGATCTTCGCCGGCTACGACCTGATCGTGGACGGCACGGACAACTTCGCCACCCGCTACCTGGTGAACGACGCGTGCGTGCTGCTCGGCAAGCCGTACGTATGGGGCTCCATCTACCGCTTCGACGGCCAGGCCAGCGTGTTCTGGGCCGAGTACGGCCCGTGCTACCGGTGCCTCTACCCGGAGCCGCCGCCGCCCGGCATGGTGCCGTCCTGCGCCGAGGGTGGTGTGCTCGGCGTGCTCTGCGCGTCCATCGGCTCGATCCAGGTCAACGAGGCCATCAAGGTGATCACCGGGATTGGCGAGCCGCTGGCCGGGCTGATGATCTACGACGCGCTGGAGATGACCTACCGCTCGGTCAAGGTCAGGAAAGACCCCGAGTGCCCGGTCTGCGGCAAGAACCCGGCGATCACCGAGCTGATCGACTACGAGGCGTTCTGCGGCGCGGTGTCCGAAGAGGCCCAGGAGGCCGCGGCCGGCTCGACGATCAGCGCGCAGCAGCTCAAGGAGATGCAGGACGCCGACGAGAAGATCTTCCTGGTGGACGTGCGTGAGCCGAACGAGTACGAGATCGTCTCGATCCCCGGCGCGACGCTCATCCCCAAGGGGGAGTTCCTCTCCGGCGCCGCGCTGGAGCGGCTGCCGCAGGACCGGCGGGTCGTGCTGCACTGCAAGTCCGGCGCGCGCTCCGCGGAATGCCTGGCCATCGTGAAGAACGCCGGTTTCTCCGACGCGGTCCACGTCGGCGGCGGTGTGCTGGCCTGGATCAGCCAGATCGACCCGTCACTGCCCTCTTACTGACGGCCGGTTCCGGCCCGGCGTTATCGGGCCAACCTCGCGGTGCGCCCGGTGCCGGGGCGGCCGCCGCCGTAACATGCCGGTGTGGCAATGCGTCCGGGAAGCCTGGGTGATGGCAACTACCCGGCGCCGGACGGGGATTTCGCGGCCACGCACCCGCTCGGCTGGGACCGTGGGGTGGCCAGCCCGCCGCGCACCGTGCAGCCGCCCACCGTGCAGCCGCCCACCGTGCACCCGCCGGCCGTGCACCCGCCTGCCCATGTCCAGCCGCCCCGACCGGCCCGGTGGCGCTACCGGATGCTGGTGGCCGGCCTGATCGCGGCCCTGGCCGGCCTGACCATCTCGGTAGTCGCGATCGCCGTGCATCTGCTGCCCCGGACGTTCAGCCCGGCGCAACAGCAGCAGATCATCGGCTGGGAGATGGGCAAGCGCTGGCGGACGTGGCCCGCGGGCCGGATCTTCCCGGCCAGCATCCCGTACCAGCTGCCCGCGGCGGCTCTGGCCAGCGGCACCGTGGTGCGGCTGGACGCGCGCCGGGTCGGCATCGCCGCACCGGCGTCCTGCCGGGCGGCCACCGACCCGGCCGCGGCGCGGGTGCTGGCCCGGCACGGCTGCCAGGCCGTGCTCCGGGCCACCTACCAGGACTCCACCGGCACGTTCGCGGTCACCGTGGGGGTCGCTGTGCTGCCCGGCCTGAGCCAGGCCAGCAGCTCCGGGCACCAGCTGCCCCGGGGCAGCGGAGTGCGCGCGGTCCGGTTCGGCCATACCCTGGTGGCCGGTTTCGGTGCCGCGGCGCGCCAGCTGTCCTCGGCCACCACGGCCGGGCCCTACCTGATCATGTCCACGGTCGGCTACGCGGACGGCCGGCACCATGTCCGCGAGTCCGCCGATCCGTACGACAAGGACGAGATGCTGAGCGTGGCCAGCGGGATAGCGGCCTGGATCGGCGCCCGGATCGGCGCCGTTCCGCCGGCGCCGCACTGCCCAGGCGGGCCAGCATGCTGAATGCTCACCGGGGGGTCGTCCCCCCGGGTCAGCACAGCATGCTGACCGCCCGTGCCCGCTTCCGCCCCTTCATCATGCCTAACGCCCGTGCCCGCTTCCTCGCCCTCAGCCTGCTCGCCGTCCTGGCCGCCTGGTGTGCGGCGGCCGCCGCCCCGGCCCGCGCGGACACGGTGCGGGACGCGCAGCTGTGGGTGCTCAACGCGGTCAGGGCGCCGCAGGCGTGGCAGCTGACCGAGGGCCAGGGCACGACCGTGGCGGTGATCGACAGCGGCGTCAACCCGGACGTGCCTGACCTGACTGGGTCGGTCATCACCGGGCCCGACCTGACCGGCGTGCACACCCCGATGAGCAACCCCAACTGGGGTGTGCACGGGACCTGGATGGCCTCGCTCATCGCCGGGCACGGGCACGCCGGCGGCGGCAGCGGCATCATGGGCATCGCGCCCCGGTCCAGGGTGCTGTCGATCCGGGTGGTCACCGACCGGAAAGACCCCGACTACGCCGCCTACCAGCACGAATCGGACAGCCGGGTGCAGAACGCGCTGGCCCAGGCCATCGGCTACGCGGTGGCAAAGCAGGTCAGCGTGATCAGCATGTCGCTGGGCTACGGCGAGCCGAGCGCGGTGGTCCGCACCGCGCTGCAGCACGCGCTGGATCATGGCGTCGTGGTGGTCGCCTCATCCGGGAACTCCGGCGAATCCGTCGGCGCCCGCACGATGGGCCAGGCGCCGTACTCGTTCCCGGCCGACTACCCCGGGGTGCTCGGCGTGGCCGCGGTGTCCCGCAGCGGCGCGCCCGCCGGCTTCTCCAGCGACAACCTCTCGGTCCAGGTGGCCGCGCCCGGGGTCAACGTGCCGGCCCAGGGCCGGGACGGGCAGTACTGGCTGGTCAGCGGGACCAGCCCGGCCTGTGCGCTGACCGCGGGCGTGGCCGCGCTGATCAAGGCCAGGTACCCGGGTCTGGCGCCCGCCCTGGTGGTCCGGGCGATCGCATCCAGCACCGGGAACCATCCGCCCGGCGGCTACGACGACAAGGTGGGCTTCGGCACCGTGGACGCGGCCGCCGCGCTGGCGGCGGCTGGGCGGCTGGTCGGCCATCTCCGGCCGGTGGCCGGCCTGCCGGCGGGCACCTACTTCGGCGGCGGGAGCGCGGCCGTCCCGGCGGTTCCGGTCCGGGCCCGCGGGGCCACCGGGCTGGTCACCGCCGCGCTGACCGGGCTGGGCTGCCTGGCGCTGGCCGCGCTGGCCGGGACCGGGCTGGCCACGCTGCGCCGGGTGGGCGGGCACGGCCAGCACGCCGCCGCGCCCCGGCCGGCCGCGCCCGCCTGGTCCGGCTCCCAGGTGCAGGCCAGCTGGCCGGATGCCGAGGGGCCAGGCTGACCCGGGGAGCTGGCCAGCAGGACCCGGGTACGCTGCCTGATTTCGCCAGCCGGGTGCTGGACGTCGCCGACATGATCCCGCCGGGCCGGGTGATGTCCTACGGTGACGTGGCCGAGTACCTGGGCCAGGGCGGGCCCCGCCAGGTAGGCCGGGTGATGGCGCTGTGGGGCGGCAGCGCGCCGTGGTGGCGGGTGGTGCACGCGGACGGATCGCTGCTCCGCGGCCACGAGCGCGTAGCGCTGGCCGCCTACCAGGCCGAGGGCACCCCGCTGCGGGCCGCCCGGGCCGGCGGGCGGCCGCGCATCGACATGAGCCTGGCCCGCTGGGACGGCCGGGACCCGCCGGCCGGATAAGCCAGCGGATAAGCCGGCCTGGCCCGGCGAGTCGGCTGCGAATGTCGGTGCCCTCTGCTGGAATGCATGCCAAATGGACAACCAGCCAGGCGGTTACCGGCTCCTCCGGCGGCCCGCGGCGCCGCCGGGCCCGCCACGCCTCGACGCCGCGCAGCAGGCCGTGGTCAGCCATCCAGGCGGCCCGCTGCTGGTGCTGGCCGGGCCGGGCACCGGCAAGACCACGGCGATCGTGGAAGCGGTGGTGGAGCGGATCACCCAGCGCCAGGTCGACCCGGAACGGGTGCTGGTGCTCACGTTCAGCCGCAAGGCGGCGCAGGAACTGCGCGAGCGGATCACCACCCGGCTGCGCCGCACCACCCGGCAGCCGCTGGCGCTGACCTTCCACAGCTATGCGTACGCGCTGGTCCGCCGGGAGTTCGTGCTGGCCGGTGACGAACCGCCGACGCTGCTGTCCGGCCCGGAGCAACTGCTCGAGGTGCGCCGCATGCTCCGCGCCGAAGGCGAATCGGGCCGCGCCCACTGGCCGGAGCCGCTCCGGCCCGCGCTCGCCACCCGCGGGTTCGCCACCGAACTGCGCGACTTCCTGCTCCGTGCGGCCGAGCGCGGGCTGGACGGCCGCGGTCTGGCCCGGCTGGGCCGCGCCCAGGGTCGCCCCGACTGGGTCGCGGCGGGCGGCTTCCTCGACCGGTACATCGCCCGGTTCGACCTCGCGCCGGTGCCCGCGTACGACTACGCCGAGATCGTCCGGATTGCCGCGGCGCTGCTGTCCCGGGCAGGTACCCGGGACCGGGAGCGCAAGGCCTACGACGTCGTGCTGGTGGACGAGTACCAGGACACCGACCCGGCCCAGGAGGCGCTGCTGCACGCGCTGGCCGGGGACGGCCGGGAGCTCATCGCGGTCGGTGACCCGGACCAGTCGATCTACGCGTTCCGCGGCGCGGACACGCACGCGATGGGCCGGTTCCCCGACCTGTTCCGCACCCCCGACGACCGGCCGGCCAGCGTGATCGCGCTGCGCACCTGCCGCCGCAGCGGCCCAGTACTGCTGGCCGCGTCGCGCCGGGTGGCCAGCCGGCTGCCGGTCGCGGCCGGCCTGTCCGGTACCGGGCAGCCAGTGGCCGGCCGCGGTCACCGCGACCTCATCCCGCTGGCCGGCGCGGTGCCGAGCGCCGTCCGGATCCTCGTCGCGGCCAGCGCCAGCCAGGAAGCCGCGGTCATCGCCGACACGCTGCGCCGGGCGCATCTGGTGGACCGCGTGCCCTGGTCCGCGATGGCCGTCCTGGTCCGGTCGGCGGTGCACCAGGTTCCGCTGCTCCGCCGGGCGCTGGCCACCGGCGGCGTGCCGGCCGTGGTGGCCGGCGACGAACTGCCGCTGGCCGCGGAACCGGGGGCGCGGCCACTGCTGGCCCTGCTGCGCTGCGCGCTGCAGCCCAGCGCGCTCGACGAGGAGACGGCCGCCGACCTGCTCACCGGGCCGCTCGGCGGCACCGACGCACTCGGCCTGCGCCGGCTGCGCCGGGCGCTGCACGCCGCCGACACCGCGGCGGGCCAGCCGCCCAGCCCGCAGCCGCTGGCCAGCGCGCTGCGCGATCCACGGCAGCTCGACCTGATCGGCGGGCCAGCGGCGGACGCCGGGCAGCGGGTGGCCGCGCTGCTCGACCTGGCCCGGCGCACCGCGCTCGGCAGCAAAGACCAGGAGGCCACTGGCCAGGGCAGCCCGGGCGAGGGAGCCGCGCCGGGCACCGCGTACGAGGTGCTGTGGGCGGTCTGGCAGCGGTCCGGGCTCGGCCCGGCCTGGCAGGCGGCCAGCGCCGCGGGCGGTTCCCGCGGCGAGGCCGCCGACCGTGACCTGGACGCCGTCGTCGCGCTGTTCGACGCGGCGGCCCGTTTCGCCGCCCGGCTGCCGCCCGGCTCGCCCTGGCTGTTCCTGGACAGCCTGGGCGGCCAGGAGATTCCCGGGGATACGCTGGCTGACCGGGCCCCGCAGGGCGAGGCGGTGCGCATCCTCACCGCGCACCGGGCCAAGGGCCTGGAGTGGGACGTGGTGGTGGTGGCCGGCGTGCAGGAGGGCACCTGGCCCGACTTGCGGATGCGGTCCTCGCTGCTGGGCATGGACGAACTGGTCGAGGCGGCCGCGGGCCGGGCCCAGGCAGGCGGCGCCGACGCGGCCGCGGCCGCGCTGGCCTCCCAGCTGCTGCACGAGGAGCGGCGGCTGTTCTACGTCGCGGTGACCCGGGCGCGGCGCACCCTGGTGGTCACCGCGGCGGGCGGCAATGACACCGACGAGCGGCCGTCCCGGTTCCTGGCCGAGCTGGCTGGCGACCAGATCCCCGTCGAGCAGGTCACCGCGGCCGGCCGGACCTGGTTGTCGCTGCCCGCGCTCACCGCCGAGCTGCGCCGGGCGGCCACCGACCCGGACCGGCCGATGCCGGTGCGCCGGGCGGCCGCCGCCCAGCTGGCCAGGCTGGCCGCGGCTGGGGTGCGCGGCGCCCACCCGCGGCACTGGTACGCGCTCAGCACGCTGTCCGATCCCAGCCCACTGGGCGGCGGGATCATCAAGCTGTCCCCATCCCAGGTCGAGTCGTTCACCAAGTGCGGGCTGCGCTGGCTGCTGGAAGCGGCGGCCGGCGCCGGTGGCTCGGACGTGCTGCGCCATCTCGGCACGGTGATCCACGCAGCCGCGGTGCTGGCCGCCGAGGGCACCGATGAGGCGGGCATCGGCGAGCGGATCGACGACATCTGGCATCACCTGGACTTCGGCAGCGCCTGGTACAGCGGCAAGCAGCGGGAACTCGCGCACCGGATGGTGACCAAGTTCCTGGCCTGGCACCGGAGCAACCCGCGCGAGCTGGTCGCGGTCGAGCAGGCGCTGCGGGTGCGGATCGGCCAGGTCGAAATCACCGGCCGGGTGGACCGGCTGGAGCGGGACGACCGCGGGGCCGGCGTCATCGTCGACCTCAAGACCGGCTCGGGCCGGCCCGCCGACGCCGACCTGGACCGCAATCCCCAGCTCGGCGTGTACCAGCTGGCCATGCTGCTCGGCGCGTTCGAGCGGTTCGGCCTGACCGACCCGGGCGGCGCAGAACTGGTGCAGGTCGGCAAGGCCGGCCTGCAGGCCGAGGTCAGGGTGCAGCGGCAGCGGGCGCTGGCCGACGACGCCGACCCGGACTGGGCGGCCGGCCTGGTCGAGACGGTGGCCGAGGGGATGTCCGGCCCGGTGTTCGGCGCCACCGCCAATCCGGGCTGCCGGGTCTGCCCGGTCCGGTCCTGCTGCCCGGTGCACCCCGACGGCGGCCAGGTGACCCCATGACCTACAGTCCGGCCCAGCTCGCCCGGCTGCTCGGGCTGGCCGAGCCCACCGCCGAGCAGGCCGCCGTGATCGCGGCGCCGGCACAGCCGCTGGCCGTGATCGCCGGGGCCGGCTCGGGCAAGAGCGAGACCATGGCGGCCCGGCTGGTCTGGCTGGTCGCTAACGGCTTGGTCCGGCCGGAACGGGTGCTCGGCCTGACCTTCACCCGGAAGGCGGCGGGGGAGCTGGGCGACCGGGTCCGGGCCCGGCTGGACGGGCTGCGCCGTGCTGACCTGCACTGGGCCGGGCTGGGGGCCGCCGGCGGTGGCGAGCCCGGGCTGGACGGCGAACCGGTGGTGTCCACCTACCACGCCTACGCGGCCCGGCTGGTCACCGACCACGCGCTGCGCGAGGCGCTGGAGCCGACGCTGCGGCTCATCACCCCGGCGGTGGCCTGGCAGATCGCGGCCCGGGTGGTGGCCGGCTACGGCGGCCCGATGGATGCGGTCAGCTGGTCGCCGCCGGCGGTCACCTCGGCCGTGCTGCTGCTCGCCGGTGAGCTGGCCGAGCATCTGCGCACTCCGGACGACGTGACGGCGGTGGGCGAGTGGCTGGCCGCGCGAGCGGCCGCGCTGCCCGGAACCGGCCGCGGCCGCGGCCGGCTGCCCGCCCCGGTGCGCAAGATCCTGGACTGCCAGCGGACCCGGGAGCAGCTGCTGCCGATGGTGGCCGGCTATGCCCGGGCCAAGGCCGAGCGCGAGGTCATCGACCATGGCGATCAGGTGGCGCTGGCCGCCCGGATCGCGGCCGCCCACCCGGAGGTGGGCGCGGCCGAGCGCAGCCGGTATCAGGTCGTGCTGCTCGATGAGTACCAGGACACCAGCCACGCACAGCTGGTCTTGCTGCGGGCGCTGTTCGGCGGCGGGCACCCGGTGACCGCGGTGGGCGACCCGTGCCAGTCCATCTACGGCTGGCGCGGGGCCAGCGCGGGCAACCTGCGCCGGTTCGGCCGCGATTTCCCGGTGCGCCCATCCGGCCGCCCGGCCCCGGTCCGGATGCTGTCCACCAGCTTCCGGAACACCGGCCGGGTGCTCGACGTGGCGGCCGTACTGCAGGAAGGGCTGCGCGCGGCCGCCCCGGAGGTGCCCCGGCTGGTCCCGCCGCCGGACCGGGCCGGCCGCGGCCGGGTGATCTGCGCGCTGGCCGAGACGGCCGCCGCCGAGGCGGACTGGGTCGCGCTGCAGGTGGCCACGCTGCTCGCGCTGCCCGCCGGGCTGGCGCCAGACGGCGAGCCGTGGCCGGACGGCCGGGCCGACGGGGTGCACCCGCGGGACATCGCCGTGCTGTGCCGTAAGCGCGCCCAGTTTCCCGCGCTGCGCGCCGCGCTGGCCGCGCGCGGCATCCCGGTCGAGGTGGTCGGCCTGGGCGGGCTGCTGACCGTGCCCGAGGTGGCCGACATTGTGGCCACCCTCCGGGTGCTGCACGACCCCGCCGCGGCCGGCTCGCTGGCCCGGCTGCTCACCGGCCCGCGGTGGCGGATCGGCCCGCGGGACCTGGTCGCGCTGGGCCGCCGGGCGCGCGTGTTGACCCGGGAGATGCGTGCGTCAGGCCGGGCCCAGCCCGAACCCGATGGCGCCGGCCAGCCCGCGATCCCGGCCGAGGGGGACGCGCTGGCCAAGGCGGTCACCGACCTGACCGCCGACCCGGGCAGCCTGGTCGAGGCCCTGGACGACCTGGGCGACCCGGCCGCCTACTCGCCGGCCGGGCATACCCGGCTGGCCGCCCTCGGCGCGGAACTGCGCGAGCTGCGCTCCCGGGTGGCCCGCCCGCTGCCCGACCTGGTCGGCGAGATCGAGCGGATGCTCGGGCTGGACATCGAGGTGGCCGCGCGGCCCGGCGCCGACCCGGCCAGCGCCCGGGCCGACCTGGACGCGTTCGCCGACGCCGCGGCGGCGTTCGCGGGCGACCAGGACGAGCCGACGCTGGGCGCGTTCCTGGCCTACCTGACCGCGGCCGAGGAAGAGGAGTTCGGCCTGGAGGCGGGCCGGGTCGGCGACAGCAACAGCGTCACCCTGGCCACCGTGCACGCGGCCAAGGGGCTGCAATGGGCCGCGGTCGTGGTGCCCGGGCTGGCGGCCGGCCAGAAGGCCCAGGTCTTCCCGGCCAAGCCACGGTACGCCAGCCGGTGGACGGACAACGCCCGGCTGCTTCCGTTCGGCCTGCGCGGCGACGCGGCGGACCTGCCGCCCCTGGCCGACCTGAGCGTGGACTCGCTGGCCTCGTTCGGCGAAGCCTGCGCGGCCCGGGACCTGGGTGAAGAACGCCGGCTGGCCTACGTGGCCGCCACCCGGGCCGCGTTCTGGCTGGCTTGCAGCGGCTACTGGTGGGGAGACGCGGCGTCCCCGCTCGGCCCGTCGGTGTTCCTGGCCGAGGTGCGCGCGGCGTGCGAAGCCGGAGCCGGCATCGTGGCCCAGTGGGCGCCGGCACCGGAGGACGGCGCGGAGAACCCGGTGCTGGCCGAGCCGCCCGCGGCCAGCTGGCCGGCCACCCCACAGGGGGCGGGTTACGACGCGGCACGGGAAGCCGCTGAGCTGGTCCGGCAGGCGATGGCGGCGGACCGGGAGGCGGACCGCCGCCAGCCGGCCGATGCTGAGCTGGCCGATGCTGAGCTGGCCGATGCTGAGCTGGCCGATGCTGAGTCGGCCGATGCTGAGCTGGCCGATGCTGAGCTGGCCGGTACCGGGCCGGCCTGGACCGGGCTGGGCCTGGCCCGGATTGACCGGGGCCGGGCTGGCCGATGCGGCCCAGCTGACCGAGGCGGACCGGACGCTCATGGCGGCCTGGGCCACCGACGCCGGGCTGCTGCTGGCCGAGCGGGAGGAACGCCGGGCGGAAATCGCCGGGGCGGTCTGGCTGCCACCCCGCTTGTCGGTGTCCTCGCTGGTGGCGATGGCCCGCGACCCGGCCGAGCTAGCCCAGCAGATCCGGCGGCCGATGCCCCGGCCGCCGGCCCCGCAGGCGCGCCGGGGCACCGCCTTCCACCGCTGGCTGGAGGAGCGGTTCAGCCAGCAGCGGCTGATCGACCCGGATGACCTGCTCGGCGCGGCCGACGACCCGGACGGCGGGCTGGCCGACGGTGACGCTGATGATCTGGCCGGACTGCGCGAGCGGTTCGAGGTGGGGGAGTGGGGAAACCGCTGGCCGGCCGAGGTGGAGGTCCCGTTCGAGACGCTGATCGCCGGCCGTCCGGTGCGCGGCCGGATCGACGCGGTGTTCGCCGACGCCGCGGACGGCAAATTCGACGTGGTCGACTGGAAGACCGGCCAGCCGCCCAGCACGGCCGCGGAGCATCAGGCGGCCGCGGTCCAGCTGGCCGCCTACCGGCTGGCCTGGGCACAGCTGGCCGGAGTGCGCACCGACCAGGTCCGGGCGGCGTTCTACTACGTGCGGCAGGACCTGACGCTGCGCCCGGCTGACCTGCTCGACGAGGCCGGCCTGGCCGGGCTGATCGAGCAGATCCCGGCGGCGAGCTGACCGCGCCGCGCCGGGTCAGCCCTGCAGGTGCCGTTCGATCGTGGCCACCTTGCTGGTCAGCCCGTCGGTCACCCCGGGCCGCAAGTCGGCTTTGAGGACCAGGCTCACCCGTGGCGCCTGCGCGGCCACGGCGTCCACCGCCCGCTTGATCACGTCCATAACCTCGGCCCAGTCACCCTCGACGGTGGTGAACATGGCGTCGGTGTGGTTCGGCAGCCCGCTGTCCCGGACCACCCGGACCGCGTCGGCCACGTAACCGCCGACTCCCTCCCCGACACCGAGCGGGGTGATCGAAAACGCGGCAATCATGCCCTGGATCATAGGCGGCCGCGGCGGGCCGGGCCTGGCTCGGGGCCCAGCACACGTACGCGGCCGCGCTGCACGTCTACCCGGCCGGGTACCGGTTCGAGATCCCGCCGCCACCACCCGGCGTGCGGCCGGAGCAGCCGGCCTCGGCGCAGGCCGCGCTGGCCTGGCTGGATACGGAATACCAGGGGCTGCTGGCGGTGGCCGGCCAGGCCGCCGGGGGACGTCAGCCCGGTGCGGCGTCCGCGCCCGCCCGGGCCAGGCTCAGCCTCCCATCCCCGGTCCCGGGAAACGGGAGGCTGCTGAGCAACAGCCAGGCGGCCAGGCCGAGCGGGTAGACGATATAGCCGAACCGGCTGGCTGGGGCGAAGACGAACATCAGGGTGACCCCCACGACCAGCCGCCAGCCGGCCGCCCGCTCGTCCCGCGGTGGCGACACGGCCAGCCAAGCCGCGATGGCCAGGCCGGCCAGCAGGAGCAGCCCGATCGCGGCGTAGTGCCCCCAGGACCAGGCCTCGGCCATCAGGTGGCCGGGCAGCGGGGTGGCCGCCGGGCTCTGGACCTTGGTCAGGCCGAGCGGGAACAGGATGGTGTTAGACACCACTGAGGACGGCTGGGCGAACAGCACCGGACCGTCCACCGCCAGCGGCACGCACAGCGTGACCAGCACCAGCCAGGCCGCCGCGCGGCGGCCAGCGCCCACCGCCACCAGGGCCACCGCCACCGCCAGGGCGGGCCAGGCGGTGGCCTTCATGGCCGCGGCCAGGCCGAGCGCCAGGCCGGCCAGGATGATCCGCTGAGTGCTCAGCCCACCCGTGGAGGCTGGCCGGAGCAGGGCCAGGCCAAGACAGATCAGCGCCAGCACGGGCAGGTCATCGCCGCCGGTGCTGAGCGGGTAGGCGATGACCGGCGAGGCGGTGACCACGACGGCCCACAGCCACGGCCGCCGCACGCCGGACAGGCGCAGCGCGGTGCCGAACGCGGCCACGAACACCACCCCGAACCACACCCGCGGATCGGTGAGCAGCCCGCCGCCGAACCAGGCATGCGGCAGCCCGAAGAACGCCAGCGCGGGCAGGTACGGGTTGTACGCGTACGGGCCATGCGCGGTGGCGAGAGCGCTTGCGCGCTCGTACGGGGTGCCCTGGTGCAGAAACAGCTGGGCCGACCGGATGACCACGCTGACCTCGGGCTGGCCCATCCGGGTCGAGGCCATCCAGGCCAGCGGGATCAGCGCCGCCCCGGTCAAGCTGACCGCCACGGCCAGCGGCAGCCCGCGGCGCCGCCCGGCCAGTGCCACCAACGCGGCCAGGCCGTAGGACGCGGCGGCCAGCTCACCCCAGAGCCGCTGCGGCGCGTCCGAGCTGATCGCGGCGACCGCGCAGGCGAACAGCGCACAGGCGACCAGCAGTGCTGCTGGCCACTCATGCTCGACCGCCGCGCACAGCGCGGCGGCGCGGCGCCGGGCGAAGGTGGCGGCCTGGCGCAGCCAGTACCGCCAGCGCGCCCCCCGTGAACCGGTGTCCTGCCCGCCGCCGCGTGGCGGGCGAGTCAGCGGTAGCGTCATGTGTCACCACGCTACGACGAATCGCCCGGCGCGGTCGTCATGCCGGAGGTGGATTTCTGGCATCGGCGGGGCACGAGCGTGCACCCGTGGTAGTAGCGCAACCGGCGGGGAGGCCAGGCATTCATGGAAGCAGCCGAGTACATCGAAAGCCAGGCGCGGGAATTCTTCGACCAGCTCAAGGAGTGGCTGGCCATCCCGTCGATCTCGGCCGACCCGGCGCGCCGTGACGACGTCCGCGCCTCGGCCGGCTGGCTGGCCGGGCACCTCTCCGGCATCGGGTTCCCGGTGATGGAGATCTGGGAGACCGGGGACGCCGGCGCGCCGGGTGCGCCCGCCGTGTTCGCGCACTGGCCCGCGGCCGACCCGGCCGCGCCCACCGTGCTGGTCTACGGGCATCACGATGTGCAGCCGGTCGAGCCGCTCGAGGAGTGGGATTCGCCGCCGTTCGAGCCGGTGGAGCGGGATGGGCAGCTGCTCGGCCGGGGCGCCTCGGACGACAAGGGCCAGGTGCTGCTGCACAGCCTGGGGCTGCGTGCCTGCCTGGCCGCGGGCGGCCCGGCCCGGCAGGCGCCGCCGGTGTCGCTGAAGTTCCTCATCGAGGGGGAGGAGGAGTCCGGCTCGCCGCACTTCGCCGATCTGCTCCGCGGCCAGGCCTGCCGGCTCGGCTGCGACGTGATCGTGATCTCCGACACCACGATGTGGGCCGCGGACGTGCCGTCCATGTGCACCGGGATGCGCGGCCTGCTCGACGCCGAGATCGGCGCGTCCGGCCCGGACCGGGACCTGCACTCCGGCTCGTTCGGCGGCGGCGTGCCCAACCCGCTGCATGCGCTGGCCGCGCTGCTGGCCGGCCTGCACGACGCGGACGGCCGGGTCACGCTGCCCCGGTTCTACGCGGACGTGGTCCCGCTGAGCAGCGCCGAGCGGGAGCTGTTCGCCCGGCTGCCGTTCGATGAGAAGTCCTGGCTGGCCGAGGCGGGGCACAGCCAGGCGGCGGCCGGGGAGGCCGGGTACAGCACGCTGGAGCGCATCTGGGCCCGGCCCACCGCGGAGATCAACGGCATGTGGGGCGGGCACACCGGCCCGGGCGCCAAGACCATCGTGCCCCGCGAGGCGCACGCCAAGGTGACGTTCCGGCTGGTCGCCAACCAGGACCCGGCGGACGTGGCGGCGGCGCTCCGCGAGTACCTGGCCGCGCACACCCCGCCCGGCATCGAGGCCAGCGTGACGTTCGGCGGCCCCGGGGTGCGGCCGTGCTTTTCCCCGATCGACGCGCCGGCCGTGCGGGCGGCCCGGCAGTCGATGGCACGGGCGTTCGGCAAAGAAGTGCTGTTTACCCGGGAAGGGGGCAGCGGGCCGGAAGCGGACCTGGCCGACATCCTGGGGGCGCCGCTGGTGTTCGTCGCGGTCGGGCTGGATGCGGACCGGATCCACGCGCCCAACGAGAAGGTGGAGATGGACCTGCTGCTGAAGGGCGCGGAAGCGGTCGCCTACCTGTGGGACGAGCTGGCCCGGCTCGGCGCCCGGTGACTGGGCAGGCCGAGGAGTACGCCGGCGAGCTGGGCGGCTTCGTGCTGGCCCGGGGCACGGTGGACCGGGTCAGCGACCGGCGCGGCGACACCGAGTGGCTGGCCGCCGCGTGGGCCGGCCCGCGGACCCAGGTGCTGGTGCTGGACGAGGGCCGGGCGCTGGTCCGGTTCGGCGACCAGGACGCGGAACTGGTCCTGGTCGACCCGGGCGAAGCGCCGGACGGGCTGCAATTCCTGCTCGGCGTGGACGGTGCCGGGGTGATCTACTTCGGCGTGCTCGGCCCGAGCGGCTGGCTGGAGACACACGGCGCGGACCCGGAGCCAGCCGAACCGGAAGCCGAGCAGCAGACCGTGTCCGAGCAGGCGGCCTGGCTCAAGCGGCAGCGGGCGGGGGTGCGGCCGGCCGGGCTGCGCGAGGCGGCCGCGCTGCTCGGAGACCGGGACGCGGGGCTGTTCACGCACGCGGTGGCGCTGGCCAACTGGCACGTCAGCCACACCCACTGCCCGCGCGACGGCACGCCGACCGTGCCCATTGCGGCCGGGCACGCGCGGCGCTGCCCGGTGGATGGCAGCGAGCACTTCCCGCGCATCGACCCGGCGGTCATCATGCTGGTCACCGACCCGGACGACCGGTGCCTGCTAGCGCACAACAGCCGCTGGCCGGAGCGCCGGGTGTCCGTGCTGGCCGGGTTCGTGGAGCCGGGCGAGTCGGCTGAGCAGGCGGTGGCCCGCGAGGTGGCCGAGGAGACCTCGATCACGGTCAGCCAGATCCGGTACGCGGGCAGCCAGCCGTGGCCGATGCCGCAGAGCCTGATGCTCGGCTTCCGCGCGGTGGCCAGCGGCCCGCTCGACCTCCAGGTGGATGGCGAGGAGATCGGCTCGGCGCGCTGGTTCAGCCGGGACGAGCTGCGCGCCGCGCTGGCCGGCCGCGAGGTGCTGCTGCCGCCGCCGGTGTCCATCGCACACCAGCTGATCCAGTCCTGGTACGGCGAGGAGCTCCCCGGCGCCTGGTGACCGACCCGGGGTCTGGCGACCTGTCCGGTCCCAGCATGGTCCGGCCTCGTCGGCCGGAGCAGTCTGGTCGCATGATCCGGCCGGACCATGATGGTCAGGCCGGTCCCAGCCGGTGGATCGCCGCGGCCTCGTCCACACCCGGCGCGGGCACGATGGCGATCACCGGCGTGTCCAGCCCGGCCGCCTGGTACTCGGCGACCCGCTCCCGGCACCGGCCGGGCGGCCCGTGCACCACCAGCTCGTCCACCAGCTTGTCGTCGATCGCGGCCAGCGCGCCCTTCCGGTCGCCGGCCGCCCAGGCCTGCTGCATGGCGCGCAGCCGCTCGCCGCGGCCGAGCCAGTCGTGGAACGCGGCGTAGGCGGGCACGGTCAGGTACGCGGCGATCAGCCGGCGGCCGATCTGCCGGGCCGCGTCCGCGTCCGGCGTCGGGCAGACGAAGATCCGGGCGATCAGCTCGCAGCCCGGGCCGGCCACCGCCCGCACCATGGGCACGTCGGACGGGGCCAGCCAGTTGGTGATGGCCCCGTCGGCCAGCTCGGCGGCCAGCGCGACCATCTGCGGCCGGAGCGCGGCCAGGGCCAGGGCCGGCGGCGGTTCGGGCGGGTCAGCCAGCCGGAACCCGGTGACCGTGAACGTGTCGCCGGTCAGGCTGACCTTCTCCCCGGCCAGCGCCGGGCGGAGGAACCGCAGCGTGTCCCGGGCCCGCTGGTAGGGGCGGTCCAGCGGGACTCCGTTCCACGCGGTCACCACCACCGGGGAGGACACCCCGATGCCGAGCACGAACCGGCCGGGCGCGAGCGCGGCCACGGTGGCCGCGTTCATCGCCAGCAGCGCCGGGCCGCGGTTGTAGATGCCCGCGATCGCGGTGCCCAGCCGCAGTTCCGGGGCCCATCCAGCGGCCAGCGCGAGCGGGGTGAACGCGTCGGTCCCGTTGACCTCCGAGGACCAGGCGTCGGTGTAGCCCAGCCCGGGCAGTTGCGCGGTCAGGTCACGCTGGGCGGGCAGCGGGCCGCTGAGCGGCAATGTGATGCCCCATCGAGGCGTTGACGGCACGGTACCTCCTGCGGTTCCAGCCCATCATGTCAGCGGCCGTGGCAGGATGCCCGGCATGGACCTGGAATACATTTCCGCCCTGGGCCACAGACATGTCCGGTGACCTGGACCTCGATGCGGTGTTCGGCCGGTCATCGCCGGACGACGCGTTCGCCGCCGTGCTCACCGAGGCCCGGATGGTGCTGGCCGAGATCGCCAGCCCGCTGGAAGCGGAGCTGTGGGGCTCGGACATCCTGGCCGCGCTGGGCGGGATGCGCAGCCCGGCCGCGCAGGCCATCGTGCCCGCCGCGGAACGCAGCGGCAGCCCGGAGGCGCTGGCCATCCTGCGCGTGCTGAGCGCGCTCGGCTGGCCGGAACTGCGGGCCGCGGCGGCTGAGGCGGCGGCCCGGCTGGCCGCCAAGGGGGTGCCGGAACCGGCCTGGGCGGCCGGCATGGGCACGCCCGAGGTGCGCGAGTGCTGGCGCTACGGGGACGACCGGGGGCTGCAGGAAGCGGTCACGCTAAGCTTCGAGTACCCGGGCGGCCGGCATGTGGTCTCCCTGCTGCTCGATCACTCGTTCGGCGGCGGCATCAAGAATGTGTGGGTGGGCGAGGCCAGCGACGTGCTGGCCCGCACCGAGGCCATGGCGGCCGCGGATCCCGGCATGACGTTCGAGATGATCAGCGCCGCGGACGCGGGCCACCGCGCGGAGCGCGCCATCGCTGCGGGCGAGTGCCCGGGCCAGCCCAACGAGTTCAGCAGCGTGGCCTCGACCCGGGCCATCCTGCGGGCCCGCGTGGCGCTGCTCGCCGGCCGCTAGAGCGCATGGGGCCTGACCGCCTGTCAGGTTCGAGAGCACTGCTCTTGATTATGAACGCCAGTACGTGCATACTGTTCTTAGACGAGAGCGGTGCTCTCTGAACTAGGAGGAGAATGCGATGAACGCCACCCCGCAGCAGCGGTATGTGATCCCGACTGGTGTGGACCGCCTGTTCAACAAGACCGTCGGCGCGCTGACCCGGGCCGGGATCAGCGTCTACGGCTCCCGGGTGCTGGCCGTGCGCGGCCGCAAGTCAGGGGAGTGGCGGACCACGCCGGTCAACCCGCTCACCGTGAGCGGGCAGCGCTACCTGGTCGCGCCGCGCGGCGAGGCCCAGTGGGTGCGCAACATGCGCGCCGCGGGTTCGGGCGAGCTGCGGGTTGGCCGCCGGACCGAGCCATTTACCGCCACCGAGCTGGCCGACGCGGACAAGCCGCCGGTGCTCCGCGAGTACCTGCGCAAGTGGGGCTGGGAAGTGGGCCGGTTCTTCGAGGGCGTCACCAAGGATGCGAGCGACGAGCAGCTGGCTGGCATCGCCCCCGGCTTCCCCGTCTTCCGGATTACAGACCGCTAGCCGAACCACCCGTAATCTTCAGCCCCCCGCCACCCCCGGCCGGCCCGCGCCCTGCGCCGCCCTCAGCCGCCCCGCGCGTGCCCGGCACCGCGTGGATGATTCACTCATGCGCACCAGACAACGTGAATGAATCAGCGACCTGGTTAGGGCCGCCCGGGCTGGGACGCTAGGCGGTGAGGGCGAGGGTGCCGCCCGCGGGATCGACGAGACGGTGGCAGCCGGGGGTGGCCGGGAACGTCACGACATCACCGTGCACCACGGCGCGCGGGCCGTCCGGGCCGGCCAGGATGGTGCCGTCGCCGCCCACCGCGGCGAACTCCCCGTCCAGCCGGAGCAGCACCGGGCCGTCCCGGCGGGCCGAGATCGCGCACCGCCCGTCGCGCAGCCCGGCCAGCACCGCGGCGCCGTCCCCGGCCTCGCACTCCACCCAGGTGGTCGGGGTGCCTGGCCCGGCCTCCGAGCCGGGCCGGTGCCAGTCGCTGCCGCCGACCGGGATCGCGCCCGCGTCCCAGGCCAGCCACCAGGCCAGCATGTTCGTCCAGCGCGGGTCCAGCCAGCTCCAGTGCCACACCTCGACCAGCGGCGGCTTCCGCGCCATCGGCTTCAGCCAGCTGACGTGCCCGCCGATCGGGTGGTTGACCGACAGCAGCCCGCCGCCGCGCTCGGTGGCGGCCAGCCACGAGTCGGCCGGCTCGCGGAAGTCCACCCAGCCCAGGTCGCCGAGCGCGCCGGCGTGCCCGCTGTCGGTGGTGACCTCCTGGCCGGGGATCAGGGTGATCCCGTACCGGGCCGACGCCCAGCGCAGCTCGGCGTGGTGGCTGACCGTGTTGTGGTCGGTGACGGCGAGGTAGTCGAGTCCCTGCTCCGCCGCCAGCCGGGCCAGTTGTGGCACGGTGAACGCGCCGTCTGAGTGCACGGTATGCGCATGCAGGTCGCCGGCCAGCCAGTGGTGCCCGGGCCGGACGGGCAGCTCGCGCCGGAGCGGCCGGGCGGTGAGTGGGGCGGGCGGTTCCGGGGCCGCCGGTGGCCGGAACGTCCCCGGTGTGCTGGTCATTTCGGCGGTCACCTCGTAGCTGGCCCCTTCGGCGGGCAGCTGGTAGAGGCCCAGCGCCACCTGCCATTCGCCGGGCTCCAGTTCGCCGGGCAGGTAGCCGGGCGTGGCCTGGTCGGCGGTGATGACGAACCCCGAGCGGGCGCCGCCGGACCAGCCGCGGAACCCGGCCGGCCGAAGCAGCCCAGGTCCAGCACGGCGTCGGACCGGTCGTAGCTGAGCTGCACGCGCAGCCCGGCTGTGCCCGGCGGCACCGTGACCGGCAAGTAGTGATACGGCGACGCGCAGCGATCCTCAGGTGTCCAGCGGCCACGATGCCGTATCACTGCCATGCGCTGCCTCCCGGTCGGCTCATGCCTCTACCGAATCAGACCCGTCCCGGCCCGGCCAGCCGGGTTTTCCTCAATGCGGTGAGTTTGCGGTCACCGGTGACTGCAAACTCACCGCACTCATGCGGTAGCCGGTCTTGACGGAGAATTCAACGGGCGTAGAATTCAACGGGCGATGAGTTCGCGGACGGTCCGGGCTGAGAGGGGCGCGGCGATGTGGGCGATGATCGTGAAGGAGTTCCGGCAACTGCGCCGGGACCGGCGCACGCTGGCCATGATGATCGTGCTGCCGGTGCTGCTGCTGGTCGTGTTCGGCTACGCGGCCAGCTTCGACGTGAAGAGCATCCCCACCGTGGTGGCCGGGCCGCAGGCTCAGCAACTGCCGCTGCCGGCCCGTTCCACGTGGTGGCCCGTGCGCCGGGCGAGGGTGCGGCCTGGGCGCAGGACCAGCTCCGGGACAACCGGGATGGCGCGGCGCTGGCCGTCGTGACCGGGGCCAGGACGGTCGTGCTGGTGGACGGGAGCCAGCTGTTCACCGCGCGGGACGCGCTGACCGCGCTGGCCGCACGCAGCCGGCAGCTGCCGGCCGGGCGGGCGCCGGTGGTCCGCATCCTGTACAACCCGCAGCTCAAGACGTCCTACATCATGATCCCCGGGCTGGCCGGCGTGGTCCTGGCGTTCATCGGCATCATCATCACCAGCCTGGGCGTGGTCCGCGAGCGGCAGACCGGGACGCTGGAGCAGCTGGCCGTGATGCCGCTGCACCCGCGGGACGTGTTCCTCGGCAAGATCGTCCCGTACTTCGCGGTGGCCTGCGTGGACCTGGCCATCGTGCTGGCGGTGGGGGTGGCCCTGTTCGGCGTCCCGTTCCGCGGCTCGTACGCGGTGTTCGGGCTGGGCGCGCTGCTGTTCCTGTTCGTGACGCTCGGCCTGGGCGTGCTCATCTCCAGCGTGTCCGAGAACCAGGGCCAGGCCATCCAGCTGTCTTTCATGTTCACCCTGCCGCAGGTGCTGCTGTCCGGGCTGATCTTCCCGCTGACCTCGATCGCCGCCGGGGTGCGCTGGATCTCCTACATCCTGCCGCTGACCTACTTCAACGAGATCTCCCGCGGGGTGATGCTGCGCGCCGAGCCGATCAGCGGGCTGTGGCCGCCGCTGCTGTTCCTGGCCCTGCTCGGGCTGGTTGTGATGAGCCTGGCCATGCTGCGCTTCCGCGGCTTCCTGTCACCGGCCGGGACGGGGGGCCGCCGGGGCGGCCGGGCGGCCGCGGCGCCGGCGGTCGCGGCGGCCGGTGCCGGGGCGGACCCGGCAGGTACCCGGTGAGCGGCGGGCCTCCGGCCGGCGGCGGACGCCCGGCAGGTACCCGGTGAGCGGCGGGCCTCCGGCCGGCGGCGGACGCCCGGCAGACGACCGGTTCCCGGTGCGCGGCGGACGCCCGGCAGACGGCGGGTCCCCGGTGCGCGGCGGACGCCTGGCAGACGGCGGGTCCCCGGTGCGCGGCGGCGGAGCGGCGGGTGGTGGGGGAGCGGTCGGCGGTGAGGCAGCCGAGGGCCTGGGCTGGTGGGGAACCGAGCGGGTGTCCGTCCGGTACGGCCGGCGTATCGCCCTCGACCAGGTGACCTTCCAGGCACGGCCCGGCCAGGTCAGTGCGGTGGTGGGCGGTGACGGCGCCGGGCGCAGCACGCTGCTGCGCTGCCTGGGCGGCGCGCTCGCGCCCAGCTCGGGCACGGTCCGGCGGCCGCCGCGGCGGGACATCGGCTACCTGCCGGCCAGCTCGGGCACCTACCCGGACCTGACCGTGGCGGAGAACCTGGCCTTCCGGGCCGCTGCCTACCAGCTCCCGGCGGCGGCCGCGGCGCGGCGCAGCCACGCGTTCCTGGCCCGGGCCGGGCTGACCGCGGCGCGGGACCGGCTGGCCGGGCGGCTGTCCGGCGGGATGCGGCAGAAACTCGGCGTGATCGCGGCCATGCTGACCAGCCCGGCCCTGCTGGTGCTCGACGAGCCGACCACCGGGGTGGACCCGGTGAGCCGGGCCGACCTGTGGTCGCTGATCGCCCGGGCGGCCGCCGACGGCGCCGCGGTCGTCGTCGCCACCAGCTACCTGGACGAGGCCGAACGTGCCGCCCAGGTGCTCGTGCTGGATGCGGGCAGTCGGCTCGCGGCGGGCACGCCGGACCAGATCGTCGCGGCCATGCCCGGCCAGCTGCGGGTCAGCGACGCGCCGCCGCCGGACGCGGACCGGCCGCGGGCCTGGCGCCGGGCCGGCCGCTGGCGGATATGGGACCCGGGCGGGACCGCGGACGGCCAGCCGGCCCAGCCCGATCTGCAGGACGCGGTCACGGTGGCCATCCTCGGCCGCGAACTGGCCGCGGCCGGGGTGGGGGTGCGGTGATGGCCAGGGGACTGGCCGGGGTGGGGGTGCGGTGATGGCCAGGGGACTGGCCGCGACCGCGGCCCGGATGGGGCAGCGGTGATGGCGGGGCAGCCGGGCGCGGGTGGGGCGCTGGCCGAGTGCGTGGCGGTGAGCCGTCAGTTCGGCGGGTTCACCGCGGTGGACGGGGTGGACCTGGCCATCGGCCCGGGCGAGGTGGTCGGCCTGCTCGGTGCGAACGGAGCGGGCAAGACTACGCTGATCCGGATGCTGCTCGGGCTGCTGCCCGCCTCGTCCGGGCAGGTGCGGCTGTTCGGCGGCCCGCCGTCGCGGCGGGCCCGGCGCAGGCTGGGTTATGTGCCGCAGGGGCTCGGCCTGTACGACGACCTCACCCCGGCGGAGAACCTGGCCTTCTCGGCAGCCGTGTTCGGGCGGCCCGGCCGGCCCGCCGCGGCCGGCCCGGCGGCAGCGCCGCCACCGGCAGCCCCGCCGGAGGCGGTGCGTCAGTACGGCCGGGAGCTGGTCGGTGACCTGCCGCTCGGTGTGCAGCGCCGGGTGGCGTTCGCGGCGGCCCGGCAGCATCACCCGGACCTGCTCATCCTGGACGAGCCGACCTCCGGGGTGGATCCGCTGGCCCGGGCCCGGCTGTGGGAGACGATCGCGGCGACGGCGGCGGACGGCGCCGGGGTCCTGGTCACCACCCATTACCTGGACGAGGCCGGGGAGTGCGGCAGGCTGGTCATCATGGCGGATGGACGGGTGGTGGCCGAGGGCTCGGCGGCCGAGATCATCGGCGGCCGGCGGGTCAGCGTGGTCGAAGCCGAGTCGTGGGCGGCGGCGCTCGACGCGCTGGAGGTGGCGGGCCTGCCCGCCGCGCTGGCCGGGCGCACGCTGCGGGTGCCCGGGGCCAGCCCGGCCGAGGTGGCCCGCGCCCTCGGGCCGCTGCCGGCCCGGGTCAGCGAGGCCCTGGCCACGCTGGAAGAGCGGTTCTTCGAGCTGACGCTGCCGGCCGCCCGGTGAGCGGAGCGGGGACGGGGGAGGGGCTGGGCCAGTGAGCGGGTCGGGGACGGGCCGGTGACCGGCCAGGCCGGGCGGACCGGGCGGCGCGCCGGGGACAGCGGCACCCGGGAAGCGATCCTGGCCGCCAGCCGCAGACGCTTCGCCGAGCACGGCTACGACGGCGCCACCATCCGCGGCATCGCCGCCGACGCCGGGGTGGACCCGGCGCTGGTGCACCACTTCTACGGCACCAAGGAACGCCTGTTCGCGGCGGCCATGCGGCTGCCGGTGGTACCCGGGGAACTGCTCGGCGCGGCGCTCGCGGCCGGCCCGGCCGACCCGGCCGCGACGACCCTGGGTGAGCACCTGGTCCGGACCGTGCTGCAGGCCTGGGAGGTGCACGAGATCCGGGACATCTTCGTCGGGCTGATCCGCTCGGCCAGCACCAGCGAACAGGCGACGACCATGCTCCGCGAGTTCGTCGCCGAGGCGATCGTGAGCCGGCTGTCCGCGGTGGCCCGGCCGGGCGACGGGGCGGGCCCGGCTGGGCCCCGGTACCGGGCGTCACTGGTGGCCAGCCAGGTGGTCGGCCTGGCGGTGACCAGATACGTGCTCGGGCTGGAACCGCTGGCCGCGGCCGACCTGGACATGCTGGTCGCCGCCGTCGGCCCGACGGTGGACCGCTACCTCACCGGTGACCTGGGCTGAGCATCACGGTTTGCGGGCCACCCCGGCCCAGGCGGACGACTCCCCGGGCGGCGGCCGGTCCGCTGGGTCGGGCCGCCAGCGGTGCGGCTGCACCACCCCCGGCTCGACCAGGTCCAGCCCGTCGAAGAAGCGGGTCACCTCATCGCGGCTGCGCCGGGTCTGCGGCGTGGTGACCCGGCTGTTGTAGCGCTGCGCGCCCGCCGCGACCGCCTCGGCGTCCACGTCGCTGGCCGGCTGGGTGAGCATCAGGTAGCTGCCGGACGGCACCTCGGCCATCAGCCGGGCGATGATTGCCTGCGGTTTCTCATCGTCCGAGATCAGGTGCAGAACGCCGACCAGGATGACGCCGACCGGCTGGCTGAAGTCCAGCGTCTGCGCGGCCGTGCGCAGGATGGGCTCCGGGTCGCGCAGGTCGGCATCCAGGTAGGCGGTGGCGCCCTCGTCCGTGCTGGCCAGCAGCGCCCGGGCGTGGGCCAGCACGATCGGGTCGTTGTCCACGTAGACGACCCGGCACTGCGGCGCGGCCTGCTGCGCGGCCTCGTGCACGTTGGGCGAGGTGGGAATGCCGGTGCCGAGGTCGAGGAACTGCCGGATGCCGGCCTCGGCGGCCAGGTAGCGCACCGCGCGGATGAGGAACCTGCGGTTCTCCCGGATGTCGCGCAGGATGCCGGGCCGGACGGCGATCACCGCCTCGGCCGCCTCCCGGTCGGCGGCGAAGTTGTCCTTGCCGCCCAGCCAGTAGTCATACACCCGGGCTGGGTGCGCGACGCTGGTATTCAGCTCAGGGGATTTGGCGCGACACGGGGTGATGCCCCGGAACCATTTGCCCGCCATCACAGCACCCTTCCCTGCCTGGCTGTGCCGTCGTTCAATTGCGTATGGGTAGCGTAATGGATCCGCCTGGCGGGCTACGCATAGCATGCGTCGGGTGGATGCTCTGCTCGGGACCTGCGCGCTGGACACGCTGCGGCAGCGGCGCAGCTTCAAATGGCGTACCTACCCGGCCGACGTGCTGCCCGCCTTCGTGGCCGAGATGGACTTCGACCTGGCCCGGCCGGTCATCGACGCGGTCACCGGGGCGCTGGCCCTGGGCGACGGCGTTCGCGTTCACCTCGGCGTCCAAAGGCTGGAACATCCCCGGGCTGAAGTGCGGGCTGGTGGTGGCCGGGTCGGCCGCCGGGGACAAGGTGCTGGCCGAGCGGTGGGAGGCGTTGCTGCCCGGGCACCTGGGCGTGCTCGCCTCGGTGGCCGCGTTCACCGGCGGGCTGCCCTGGCTGGACGCGGTCCGGGCGCAACTCGACGAGAACCGCTGGCGGCTGCGCGGCCTGCTGGCCGGGCAGCTGCCCGGGGCGCGGTATCAGCCGCCGCAGGCCAGCTTCCTGGCCTGGATCGACTGCCGGGGGCTGAGCCTGGACGGTGACCCGGCCGCCACGTTCCTGGACCGGGGCCGGGTGGCACTCAGCCCGGGCAGCGATTTTGGCCGCCAGGGCCACGGCTTCGCCCGGCTCAACATGGGCACGTCACCTGAGTTGCTGACTGAGGCGGTGCACCGGATGGCGGCGGCCACCACGTAGTGGCGTTCGAAAGGATTAATCCCGGGCCAGCAGGAGGTCGCGGGTCAGCTCGGCCTGCCCGAGATGCTGGTAGAGCTCTTCCACGACGTGCAGCAGGGCATGCCCCTGGCTGCGCGCCTCCAGTGCGTCCTGGCGGCGCCGGGCGGCCGGCCGGCGCGGCGGGGCCTGCGGGCTGGCGGTTTGCGCGTCCGCCCGGAACTGGAGCTTGGCCTGCTGCGCGGCGGCCACCAGGCCAGCCACCGGGCCGGCCGCGGTGAACTCCGCGGCGCGGTCGCGCTGGACGTCGCGGCCCGCCACCACGCGGCCGCCCCAGTCCGCCAGCACGCCGAGGCAGTGCGTCAGGATCACGTAGGGCGAGTTGGCCCCGGGCAGACCGGGCCGCTGGTTGGCCAGGTCGTCGCCGAGGCTGGTGACGATGCCGCACAGCGCGTTGACGGCGCGGTCCACGTAGTCGGTGAGCGTGTCCACCGCGATCACGACGGGCGGTCCCGCTCCTCGGCCACCCGGCGCAGCGCGGCCCGCCGGGCGCTGCGGATGTGCCGCCGCGCGGCCGCGCGGGCCCGCACCGGGTCCCGCGCGACCAGCGCGTTGACAATGTCGGCGTGCTCCCGCACCGACCGCGCGGGCCGGCCGGCCACGGACAGCGTCGTGTCCATGCTGCGGGCCAGCATCTCCTGCAAGATCGTCTGGGTCATGGTCAGGAACCGGTTGTTCGCATACTCGGCGATCTGCAGATGCAGCCGGGCGTCCATGGCCCGCAGCTCAGCCGGCTGAGACCGGGCTAGCACCGCCCGCTCGAGCTGCTCGAACGTGGCGACCAGGCTGGTCAGCTGGTCGTCGGTGGCCTCGGTGGCGGCCCAGCCGGCCGCGGGCACCTCGAGCACCTCGCGCATGGCGAACAGCTCCTCCATGCCGACTTCGCGGAGCCGGGCGAACCGGTGCAGCGCCTGCTCGCCCTCGTCGGGCGCAGCCACGAACACGCCCTTGCCGTGCCGCACCCGGACCACGCCCCGGGTTTCCAGCGCGCGCAGTGCCTCGCGCACCGAGGCCCGGCTCACGCCCAGCAGCTCGCACAGTTCCCGCTCGCCGGGCAGCCGGTCGCCCGGTATCAGCCCGTTGCCCTGCACATATCGCTCGACCTGTGCGGCCACGCGCAGGAACAGCGGCTCGTTCGAGCCCATCCAGCGCCAGCCGACGGCGGCCGGGCCTGGCTGGCGGCCTGGCTGGCGGACTGGGTGGCGGGCTGGTCGGGCATGGTGGCTCCTAGGCGCTCGGGTGCAGCCGGGTCAGCGCAAATTCCCGGTGGCCGAGAACTTCCGCACAAGTAAGACGCCCGTTGACCGTCCGGTCGATGACATCCTCCAGCCTGTCGCCCGCCGCGGCCAAACCGAACTCCAGCTGCAGCAGCCCGCTCACGTTGACGTCGATGTGCTCGCTCATCGTGCCCACCGTCAGCGGATTCGCGCTGATCTTGATCACCGGCTCGACCGGGTGGCCGACCACGTTGCCCTGCCCGGTGGGGAACAGGTGGATGACCGCCCCGGCGGCGGCGGTCAGCGTGATGAACTCGGCCGCCGCGCACGACGTGTCCATGAAATTCAGCCCGGCGCGGGTGGGCTGCTCGGCGGGCGCCAGCGCATCCACCACCGATGCGGTGCCAGTCTTCTGGATGTTGCCCAGTGCCTTCTCCTCGATAGTGGACAGCCCGCCCCGGATGTTGCCCTGGGTCGGCTGCGAGCCCAGCAGGTTCGCGCCGGTCCGCTCGACCAGGGCGAAGTAGTCGTCGAAGAAGGCCTGGAACTTCTTCCGTACTTCGTCGCAGGAGCAGCGTTCCGCGATGAGGTGCTCGCCGCCAGTCAGCTCGGTGGTCTCACCGAAGATCACCGTCCCACCGGCCGCGATGTGCCGGTCCACCGCTTCCGCGGTGGCCGGGTTGGCGCCCAGTCCGCTGGTGGTGTCGGACTCGCCGCACTTGATGCTCATCACCAGCTCGCCCCGCTCGACCGGGACCCGGGGCAGCTCGCTGGCGTCCTGCAGCAGCTGGGCGGCGCGGCGGCCGGCCATTTCCAGGATGCGCAGGTCGCCGTGCCGCTCGATGGAGAACTGGGCCACCGGCTTGCCGGTGGCCGCGATGCCGTCCCCGATCCGTTGCGTCCAGGTGGGCTCGATGCCGATCACCACGGCCGCGGCCACGTTCGGGTTCGCCCCGGTGCCGATCATCGTCTGGAAGAACAGCTCGAGGTCGGCGCCGAACTGGAGCCGGCCGTACGGGTGCGGGATGGCCAGCGTGCCCGGGATGGCCCGGGCCACCGACTCCGCCGCCGCGTTGGACAGGTCGTCCACCGGGAGGATGACGACGTGGTTGCGGATACCGACCCGGCCGTCCGGCCGCCGGAAGCCGGTCAGACGCTTTTCTGCCACCGCGCGCTCCTCAGGTTGTGGGTGTGCACCAGTTCGCCGGCCGCCACCGGCACCCGGGTGAGGCCGATCAGCACGCCGTATTCCAGCACGTTCTCCCGCTCGGCCAGATCGCGCAGGGCGATCTTGTGGCCGAGCGGGATGGCGTCCCGGGCGGTGATCTCGAAGCGGTCCCCGGAATCCAGGTAGGCCGCGCTGGCCGGGCCCGGGCTGGTGTCGCGCACCGCGACCGCCACGTCGTCGCCGCGGTGGTGGGCGAGGAAATCGACGCGGCCGGATGGCGGGGGAAGAGCAGGTTCGGACGGTTCGGACACCGAAAAACCTCCGTGGTCAGACCTCTTCTGTCGCAGAAACGTACCGTAGGGCGGCCACCGGAACCAAGTCAATCATCTGCTCCGAAGTAGGTCATCAGACTGGACAAACGATTGCGAACTCGGTGAAATTTTTGACACGTAACTGGCGTCGTGGCTAGTGTCCCCGGTCACAGTGGTCAGACCTTAGACGACAGTCCGAAGACCGAGACGACAGCCCGAACGTGATGGCAAGGAGGCCGCCGATGCCGGACAGGGCGTTGCCAGGCACCCCGGCCACTTCACCGCCGGCCGCCGCGGGCGGGGTAGGCGGTGTGGGCGGGGCGGGCGGCGCTGGTCCGGGCGCTGCAGACGGCCGGATCGACTGCGCGAACGTGTACAAGTGGTTTCCGGGCGGCATCGTCCTGGAGGACGTCAGCCTCACCGTCGAAGCAGGCCAGTTTGTCTGTATCGTCGGGCCGTCCGGCTGCGGGAAGACCACCCTGCTCCGGCTGATGGCCGGGCTGGCCGAGGCCGACCATGGCCAGCTCAGCATCGGTGGCGCGGCGGTGACCGGGCCGAGCCCGCGGGTGGCCGTGGTGTTCCAGCACTTCGGGCTGTTCCCGTGGAAGACCGTGCAGCGCAACGTGGCGCTGCCGCTGCACCTGGCCAAGACGGCGCGGGCCGAGGCCGGGCGCCGGGTCGCGGAGGCCATCCGGACCGTCGGGCTGGCCGGCCACGAACGAAAGTACCCGGCGCAGCTTTCCGGTGGCATGAAGCAGCGGGCCGGGCTGGCCCGAGCGCTGGCCACCGCCCCGGACGTGCTGCTCATGGACGAGCCGTTCGCGGCAGTGGACGCGCAGGTCCGCGAGGTGCTCCAGGAAGACCTGCTGGCACTGCGGGAGCGGCTGCAGCAGACCATCGTCTTCATCACGCACAGCATCGACGAGGCCATCACCCTGGGCGACCGGATTGTCGTGATGGGCACCCGGCCGGGCCGGATCGTCCGAGACGTGATCGTGCCATCGAGCAGCCCCGCACCATCGCCCAGTGCCGTGCTGGCCCTGGACGGCCTGCTGGCCAGCAGCGACCTGGTCAGCCTGCATGTGCCGCTGCTGCCAGCTACCCGGGGCCTGATTGACGCGGCCCGGCTGCGCCAGATGCCGCGCGGGGCCGTGCTGGTCAACGCGTCGCGCGGCGGGGTGGTCGATGAGCCAGCGCTGGCCGCCGCGCTGGCCAGCGGCCAGCTGGCCGGCGCCGCGCTGGATGTCTACGCCGCGGAACCGCTGCCCGCGGACTCCGTTCTGCGCTCGCTGCCGGCCGAGGCGGCCGCGCGGGTGCTCTACACTCCGCACATCGCGGGAGTGGCCCGCGAAGCGGCCCGCCGGCTCTACACCGGGGCCTGGGACAACGTGCACCGGGTGCTGGTGCGCGGCGAACCGCCGCAGAATGCGGTCGGCTGACCCGGCCAGGCGCCAATTTACCTACCGGGTAGCCGGAATTTGCCTCTGCTTGGCCTTAAACGCACAGCATCGTCTCTGGTCAGAAGGGGAATGACGTGTCAGGGTGTGGTGGGGGCCATCTGCCATGGTCGCGGCGTGGAGGGGCCGGATGGGTAAGGACGTTCCGCCGATCACGGTGAGCCAGCACGACCGGCGCCACTACCGCGAGAAGGTTCGGCAGTGCCTGGACGCGCTGGCCCGGATGCTGCGGGACTCCTGGTTCGAGACCGGAAGCCAGCAGGTTGGCCTCGAGGTCGAACTGCACCTGGTGGACGAGTCGGGCGCGCCGTCGATGCGCAGCCCAGACGTGCTGGCGGCCATCGGCGACCCGCACTGGGCCCCGGAGCTGGGCCGGTTCAACGTGGAGATCAACGTGCCGCCCCGCCCGCTGGCCGCCGACGTGCTGGATCAGCTGGAGGCGCACCTGCTGGCCAGGCTGAAACACGCCGACCAGCGGGCCGGCGACGTGGGCAGCCGGCTGGCCATGATCGGCATCCTGCCCAGCCTGCGGCAGGCTGACGTGAGCGAGGACGCCATGTCGGCCAACCCGCGGTACCGGCTGCTCAACGAGCAGATCTGCGCCGCCCGCGGCGAGGACGCCCGGATCGACATCGAGGGTCCCGAGCGGCTGCTCATGCACGCGGACAACATCATGCCCGAGGCGGCCTGCACCAGCCTGCAGTGCCATCTGCAGGTCAGCCCGGAGGCGTTCGGCAGCTACTGGAACGCGGCCCAGGCGGTGTCCGGGATCCAGGTGGCGGTGGGGGCCAACGCCCCGTTCCTGTTCGGCCGGGAGCTGTGGCGGGAAACCCGGATCACGCTGTTCCAGCAGGCCACCGACACCCGGTCGGAGGAGCTGCGGACCCAGGGGGTACGGCCCCGGGTGTGGTTCGGCGAGCGGTGGATCACCTCGGTGTTCGACCTGTTCGAGGAGAACATCCGGTACTTCCCGGCGCTGCTGCCGCTGTCCACCGACGATGACCCGCGGGCCGAGCTGGATTCCGGCGGCACGCCCCGGCTCGAAGAGCTGACCCTGCACAACGGCACCGTGTACCGGTGGAACCGGCCGGTGTACGCGGTCGACGGCGGCCGGCCGCACCTGCGGGTGGAGAACCGGGTGCTGCCGGCCGGCCCGACCGTCGCCGACGTCACCGCGAACGCCGCGTTCTATTACGGGCTGGTCCGCTCGCTGGCCGAGGCGGAGCGCCCGGTATGGACCCAGATGGCGTTCGCCGCCGCCGCGGAGAACCTGGTCGAGGGCGCGCGGCACGGCATCGACGCCTGTGTGTACT
This sequence comes from uncultured Actinomycetes bacterium, assembly GCA_963834705.1. GTDB lineage: Bacteria > Actinomycetota > Actinomycetes > Streptosporangiales > Streptosporangiaceae > RYN-230. The sequence goes on along the minus strand of CAWICV010000001.1, from coordinate 1,734,893 downwards.
GGCCCGGCCTGGGCGTGGTGCCGGTGGCCGAGCTGACCCTGCGCGTGCTGCTCCCGCTCGCGCACGAAGGGCTGCGCCGGTGGGGAGTGAACTCGCGGGACGCCGACCGGTGCCTGGGCATCATCGAGGAGCGCTGCCGGTGCCGGCGGACCGGGGCCACCTGGCAGACGGAGACCGCGCACCTGCTGGAGCGGGGCCGGGTGGACCGGCATACCGCGCTGCGCCGGATGACCCAGCGCTACATCGAGCACATGCACAGCAACGAGCCGGTGCACAGCTGGCCCGCGGGCAGCTGATTTCTGGTCCCAGCCGCCCCGATCCGGACTGTCATCCTTCTAAACGACCACACGCTCCGGCCAAGCTCAGCTCTGCGCGATCGGCGCCACCACGGCCCGCACCGCCCGGACCAGGTCGGCCGGGGCGATCTCGATCTCCAAGCCGCGCCGCCCAGCACTGCAGAACATGCTCTCGAACGCCAGTGCCGACGAATCGACCACGACCGGCAGCCGTTTGCGCTGGCCGAGCGGGGAAATCCCGCCGACCACATAGCCGGTGGCCCGCTCCGCGTCGGCCGGGTCGGCCAGGACCGCCTTCCGGCCACCCGCGGCGGCGGCCAGCGCCTTGAGATCGAGCTGGCTGGTGACCGGCACCACGCCGACCGTGAGCGCGCCGTCCACCTGGGCGACCAGCGTCTTGAAGACGCGTTCTGGTGGCAGGCCGAGTGCCTCGCTGGCCTCCAGCCCGTAGCTGCCGCGCCGTGGGTCGTGGTCGTAGGCATGCACCGTGTGCGCGATGCCCTGCTTGGCCAGCAGCGTGGTCGCTGGCGTGCCGCGTCCTGCCACGGTGCGCCACTCTATGCGCTGCCCGCCCCGGCTGGCTGCCCGGCCGCCGGCCCGGACATAGTCCCGGTTGAGCTCGGGCCACCCGCGTCCCGGCCCGGTGGCGCCGTCCAGATGCGCGGGCTTCCGCTTCGTGATCATGGCCTTGGTGGGGCTCTAGTACCAGCTACGCCATGATCACGGATGCGGCGGGCTGGGGCAGCGGAGGCGAGGGCCGCGCTGGGCTGGCGGTGCTGCGATGGCGGCGGCCGTCCGGGCCTGGCAGCATGACGGCATGGACTACGTGCTGGCTCAGGTCAACATCGGCCGGCTGCGCGAGCCGCTGGACAGCCCCCGGCTGGCCGGCTTCGTCGCGGCCCTCGACCCGGTCAACGCGGCCGCGGACGCGGCGCCCGGGTTCCTGTGGCGGCTGCAGACCGAGGACGGCAACGCCACCGCGGTCCGCGCGTTCGAGTGGGACCAGGCCGGATGCGCGGGCGTCATCGTCAACCTGTCGGTGTGGGAGTCGCCCGAGGCGCTGGCGGCGTTCGTCTACTCCGGCACACATCGCGCGGTGCTGCGCCGCCGCCGGCAGTGGTTCGAGCGGACGGCCGAGGCGTACACCGCGCTGTGGTGGATCCCGCGCGGCACCACGCCGTCCACGCAGGACGCCGAGGACCGGGTCCGCCTGCTCCGCGCGCACGGCCCCACCCAGCAGGCGTTCACGCTCAGGGTGCTGTTCCCGCCGCCCGGCGCGCCCGACGCCACGCCCCGCCCTGGCCACCAGGACTGGACCTGCCCCGTCTGACCGCCCACCCCCGCATCGTCCTCACCAGTCACACAATCCCAGCCCGCTTGTTGATGTTGAGATTGGTCCCCCGTGAGGGTGTGCAATCTCAACATCAACAACTGGTGGGTCTGGCCCGGTCAGCCTGCCGAGTACTGGCGGAAACCCACGGCATACTCGCAGCCCGCCGCCATGCCGAGATAACCGGCCATATTGCGCAGGAACTCGTCCGGGTCGAAGTCGCGGCCCAGGCCGTCCAGGTAGGCCTTGTGCTCGCGGAGCGAGGCGACGCCCGCGTCGATGGTCCCGGTCACGTCCACGAAGTGGGTCGGGTCGCCGGAGCCGGCCACGTAGATCTGCTTGACGCCGTTCCAGGCCGGGCCGTCCTCGGTGAACACCCACGAGTTGGCCGCGTCCCGCACCGCGTCCAGCGCGGCCAGCCCGGTGGCCCGGTGGTCGGCGTGGTTGATCATGCCGCTGTCGCCCCAGGTCAGATCGAAGTTCATGGTGATCACGATGTCCGGGTGCTCCCGGCGCAGCACCCTGGCCAGGTCGCGGCGCAGCGGCAGGCCGTACTCGACCAGCCCGTCCTGGTGGTCCAGGAAGTACACCTCGTGCACGCCGACCACCCGGGCGCTGCGGCGTTCCTCCTCCACCCGCAGCGGCCCGACCTCGTCAGGCGTCATCCCCTCGATGCCGGCCTCGCCCCGGGTGGCCAGCAGGTAGGCGACGTGCTTGCCCTGCGAAGTCCACCGGGCCACCGCGGCGGCCGCGCCGTACTCCAGGTCGTCCGGGTGGGCGACCACGGCCACCGCCCGGTTCCAGTCTTCCGGCATCGGCTCCAGCGCCATTAGCCCTGCCCCTCCCTGCGGATCCGCCAGTACCTCAGCCAGTATGTTCCTCAGCCAGCGCCTGGCGGATCAAGCTGGGCAGTTCGGCGGGCCAGATCACCTCGGCGGTGGCGTCCAGCTCGGCCAGTGTCCACCACCGCCAGGCGGCGATCCCGTCGGCCGCGTGCATCTGGGCCACGTCGCCCAGCGGCCGGGCCGGCCGGGTGGTGCGGGCCAGGAAGGTGCGTTCGTGCTGGCGGACCAGGCGGCCGGCGTACTCCATGGTCAGGCTGCGCTGGTCCACCTCGCGCAGCAGCACCATGTCCTGCCAGCCGGTTTCCTCGGCCAGTTCGCGGGCCGCGGCCGCGGCGTAGTCCTCGCCGTTGACCAGCCCGCCGCCGGGTGTGGTCCAGTGCCGCCCGTTGGGCAGCGCGTCGTCATACCGCAACAGCAGCACGCGGTGGCCCGGGTCGAGCACGATTACCCGGCCAGCGTGCCGCACTGGCAGCCCGGTATCCTCCGCCGTGTCGGTTTCAGTCACGGCTGAAGACTAGGGCACGGCGCTAGCCTTTCCTACGACGTGGGCTGGCCTCTCCTATTACCGGGCTGGCGCGTTCCACGCCCTGGCCGGGAACCGCCGGCCGCCGCGCGCCGGCGCCGGATCATGCCGTGGCACTGGCGTTAGGCTGGATAAATGCCCAGTCATGTCGCTCTGCTCCGCGGGGTCAATGTGGGCGGGGTAAAGCTCGCCATGGCCGACCTGCGCGCGGTGCTCAGCTCCCTCGGCTACGCCGACGTCAGCACCTACATCCAGAGCGGCAACGCCCTGTTCAGCGCGGACGGCAAGGACCCGGCCGCGCTCGCCGCGGACATCGAGGCCGCGCTGGAGGCGCAGCTGGGCATGCGGCCGCGGGTGCTGGTGCTGACCCGGGACGGGCTGGCCCAGGTGATCGAGGACAACCCGTACCCCGGCGAGCCGAACCCGAAGATGGTGCACGCGGTATTCCTGGCCGAGGCGCCCGGCCCGGAACAGATCGCGGCGGTGGCCGAGACGGAGCAGAAGGCGGCGGAGAAGGGCTGCCGGGACACCGCGCAATACGTCGGCCGGGTGCTGTTCCTGCACACCCCGGACGGTTTTGGGCGCAGCGAGCTGGCCATCCAGCTGGCCCGGCGGGCCGGCCCGATGTCGGTCAAGGGCGCCGGCACGGCGCGGAACTGGGCGACGGTGACCAAGCTGCTCGGGCTCTGCGACGCATGACCACCGAACCGGCCCCCCAGGCACCTGGCCAGATCACGCTGGGCACGGCGCGCGGGCGGTGGGTGCTGGCGGCCACCGTGCTCGGGTCGAGCATGGCCTTCCTCGACTCCACCGTGGTCAACGTCGCGCTGCCGACCATCGGCCGGGAACTGCACACCTCGCTGGCCGGCCTGCAGTGGATCGTCACCGCCTACACGCTGACCCTGGCCGGGCTCATCCTGCTCGGCGGCTCGCTCGGCGACCGGTTCGGGCGGCGCCGGGTGTTCCTCATCGGGGTGATCTGGTTCGCGCTGGCCTCGGCGGTGTGCGGCGTGGCCCCGGACATCGGCGTGCTCATCGTGGCCCGGGCGGTGCAGGGCATCGGCGGCGCGCTGCTCACCCCGGGCTCGCTGGCCATCATCCAGTCCACGTTCTCCCCGGATGACCGGCCGCGCGCGATCGGCGCGTGGTCCGGGCTCGGCGGGGTGGCCGGCGCGGTCGGGCCATTCCTCGGCGGATTGATCGTCGGCTCGATCGGCTGGCGCTGGATCTTCCTGCTCAACCTGCCGCTGGCCGCGGCGGTGGTCGCGGTCGGCCTGCGGCACGTGCCGGAAAGCCGGGACCCGGACGCGCACGGCCGGTTCGACATCGCCGGGTCGGTGCTCACCGCGCTGGCCCTGGCCGGCATCACCGAAGCGCTGATCGAGGCGCAGTCCGGCAGCAAGGTCGTGGTCGCGGTGTCCGCCATCGTCGGGGTGGCCGCCGGGGTGGGCTTCGTGCTGCTGGAACGCCGTCGCGGGCGGCATCCGGACCGGGTGCCGCCGATGCTCCCGCTGAGCATCTTCCGCAACCGCGAGTTCACCGCGATCAACGTGATCACGTTCATCGTGTACGGCGCGATGGGCGCGGTGTTCTTCCTGCTCGTCCTCGACCTGCAGGTGGTGGCCCACTTCTCCCCGCTGGAGGCGGGCATCTCCCTGCTGCCGTCGACCGCGGCCCTGCTGCTGCTGTCCGCGCGGGCCGGCGCGCTGGCGCAGAAGATAGGCCCGCGCTGGCTGATGACCGGCGGTCTGCTGGCCGCTGCGGGCGGGCTCCTGCTGCTAACCCGTATTGGGCCGAACGCTAGTTACGTGGCCGATGTGCTGCCCGCGGTGCTGCTGTTCGGGCTGGGCCTGTCCATGACCGTCGCCCCGCTGACGGCCACCGTGCTGGCCAGCGCGGACGACCGGCACGCGGGCATCGCCAGCGGGGTGAACAACGCCACCGCCCGGGCCGCCGGGCTGCTGTCGGTGGCCGGGCTGCCCGCGGCGGTCGGGCTCTCCGGGGCGGCGCTGCACTCGTCGGAGCAACTGAACCGCGGGTTCCATCAGGCCATGGTCATCTGCTCGGCCCTGATGGTGCTGGCCTCGGCGCTGTCTGCCGTGCTGGTCAGCAACGACGTGCTGCGGCCGAAGCGGGGCGAGCCGGTGGCGCATCCCGAGTGCCTGACCAGCTGCCCGGTCGGGGCGCCGCCGCTGGAGCCGTCCAAGCGGGTGACGGCCCCGCGTACCGCGGACCGGCACTAAGCTCGTAGCTTGTCCCGCGCCGGGCGCCGCCCGGCGCGCTATCGCCTCAGCACGGAAAGCCCGCGAGCATGCGCTGGTCACAGATGTTCATCCCAACCCTGCGGGAAGACCCGGCGGACGCCCAGTCCGCGAGTCACCGGCTGCTGCTGCGGGCCGGCTACGTCCGGCAGCTGTCCGCCGGGCACTACTCGCTGCTGCCGCTCGCGGTGCGGGTGCGTGCCAAGATCATTGCCATCATCCGCGAGGAGATGAACCTGATCGGCGGGCAGGAAGTACTGCTGCCCACCATGCACCCGGCCGAGATCTGGCAGCGCAGCGGCCGCTGGGACACGATGGACGACGTCATGTTCCGGGTCACCGACCACAAGGGCGCGGTCAACGTGCTCAGCGTGACCCACGAGGAGATCTTCGCGCTGCTGGCCGGGGAGCTGAAGTCGCACAAGCAGCTGCCGCAGGTGTGGTACCAGTTCCAGACCAAGTTCCGGGACGAGCCGCGGCCCCGGGCCGGCCTGCTCAGGGTCCGCGAGTTCACCATGAAGGACTCCTACAGCTTCGACCTGGACCCGGCCGGTCTTGACGTGGCGTTCGACCGGCACCGCGCGGCCTACCTGCGCATCTTCGAGCGGCTCGGCATCCCGGCCATCCCGGTGGAGGCGTCCAGCGGGGCGATGGGCGGCAAGGACTCGGTCGAGTTCATGTGCCCCTCGGACGCCGGTGAGGACCTGGTCGCCTACTGCGCCGAGTGCGGTTACGCGGCCAACGTGGAGAAGGCCACGTCGCAGCTGGCCGAGGTGACCGACGGCCCGGGACAGGCCGCGCCGGAGCGGTTCGACACGCCGGGTGTGCGCACCATCGAGGACCTGGCCACCGGGTACGACGCCCCGGCTGACCGGCAGATCAAGACGCTGGTCTACGTGCTGGACGGCAAGCTGACCCTGGTGCTGATGCGCGGCGACCACGCGCTGAACGAGCAGAAGCTGGCCGATGCGACCGGGGCCGCGACGATCCGCCCGGCCCAGCCGGAGGAGATCAGGGAGGCGCTCGGCGCGCTGCCCGGCAGCCTGGGCGCGGTCGGGGTGAGCGGCTACCCGGTGCTCGCCGACGAGGCGCTGCGCGGCCGCTGGGACATGGTGACCGGGGCCAACATCGACGACCAGCACCTGCGCGGCGTGGACGTGGACCGGGACATCAGCGTCGGGTCCTGGTTCGACCTGCGCGAGGTGGTGACCGGGGACCGGTGCGTCCGGTGCGGGCACCCGCTGGAGCTGCTGACCACGATCGAGATCGGGCACATCTTCAAGCTCGGCTACAAGTTCACCAAGACGTTCGGCATCACCGTGCTCGACGCCAACGGCGAGCGGGTGCACCCGATCATGGGCAGCTACGGGATCGGCGTGGAGCGGGCCGTGGCCGTGGTGGTCGAGTGCCACCACGATGAGCGCGGCATCGTGTGGCCGCTGGCGGTGGCGCCGTTCAGCGTGGTGATCGTGGTGGCCCAGTCCAATGATGACGAGGTGGCCGCGACCGGGGAGTCGCTGTACCAGCAGCTCATGGCGGCTGGCGTCGAGGTGATCATCGATGACCGGCCGGAGCGGGCCGGGGTGAAGTTCAGCGACGCGGAGCTGACCGGCATCCCGTACCGGATCACGGTGGGTAAGCGTGGCCTGGCCGATGGGACCGCCGAGCTGACCGAGCGGCGCACCGGCGAGACCCGGAAGGTCGCCCTGGGCGATGTGCTGACCGAGCTTTCCGCGCTGCTGAGTACCGACCGAGCGGCTGAGTACTGACGGCGCCGGCGACGAGGTTTGTTACCAATCCACCTATTTGCGTCATTGGCTCATCGGGACGCTGGGCCTTCTTTCTTATCGTTCGTCACTTGTGATACGCTCCTGCCCTCTCCGGCCTTTGCAGAAGTTGAGCGTAATGGACCAGCGACATCTTGTTATCCACGTGCATAGTGATAATCCCGTGGATCCTGAGCGGCTTGATGAAGCCAGCCAGACCCTCCGGAGCGATCTCCTTGACATCGACGGCGTAGGGCAGGTCACGCCGGTCGGCGAGGAATCCCCGCCCGGGACCAAGTCTCTTACGTACTTCGCCCTCGCGTCGTTGTCGGTCGCCACCGGTGCCGGTGTCACTGGCCGGGCGATTGCCGGGCAAGTCGCCAAGGTCATCCTGGGCTGGCTGGCGCGTAACGAAGGCAAGCGGATCACTCTGCGGATCCCCGGCCGCGGTGAGTTCGACCTGGCCGGGCTGGGCGAGGCCGAGGCGGTCAGGGTGGTGGAGTCCGCGCTTGAGGCCGCTGCCGCCGGTCCGCCCACTGAGAACGATCTCGCCCAGCCGCAGTGACACCTAACGCGTCGCTGGGTTCTGGGTCCCGCCGGGCGCTCGTGGTGGCGACTGGCCGCTACCGGCACGACAAACTGCACGACCTCGAATCACCGGCGATCGACGCGGATCTCGTGCAGAACGTGCTTGGCAATCCTGAGCTGGGCGGTTTCGCGGTCGAAGCGCTGCACAACTCCGATGCCGCCGCCGTGCGCGGGCGGCTCTACGACTTCTTTTACACGGCCCAGCCCGAGGATTTCCTGCTGGTCTTCCTGACCAGTCACGGGATGCGTAATGCCGACGGCCAGCTCTATATCGCCACCATTGAGACCGACCCGGACCGGTTGCCGCCGACCGCGATCCCGGCCGATTACATCGGCGACTGCATCAACGACAGCCCGGCCCGCCGGCTGGTGGTGGTGCTCGACTGCTGCTACGCGGGCGCTTTTCAGCGCGGGCTTGAGCTGCGCGGCGGATCTGACCGCAACGTCATTATGGCCTGCAGTGCCGTCCAGCTGGCGCACGAAGACGCCGCGCCCAGCGGGGAAGCCCGGCCGTCCGCATTCGCCCGGGCGTTTCTCGGCGGGATCAGTACCGGGGAGGCCGACCGGGACAACAACGGGCTGATCACGGTTCGTGAGGCCTACGACTACGCACACCAGGTTCTGGCCCGCGATGCTGACGGCCGGGAAACTCCGCAGGAGCCGCACATGCTCATGCGCTTCTCCGGTGACCTGGCGCTGGCCCGGGCGCCGGTGCGGCCCGGGAGCCTGCCGCAGGACCTGGCCGTACTGATCACCAACAGCCACGCGTCCGCCCGGCTGGCCGCGGTCAGGGAACTTGAGCCGCTGCTGGTATCGGACCAGGAAGCGATGTCGGCGGCAGCCCGGCGCGCCCTGGTCGGCCTGCGCTCTGACCCGGTGGAACGGGTCGCGATCGAGGCCAGCCGGCTGCTGGCGCGGACCGAGCAGCAGCCCGGCATCTCGGTGCCGGTGCCGTCGCTTCGCGCCCGGCCGCGAGAACCGCTCTGGTACAAGTCGGCCGTGTTCTACGAGGTGCGGGTCGGCTCGTTCGCCGATTCCAACGGCGACGGCGCCGGGGACCTGCGCGGGCTCCGCGGAAAGCTGGGCTACCTGCAGTGGCTGGGCATCGGCTGCATCCTGGTGTCGCCCATCTTTGAGTCACCTCTGCTGGACGACGGCTATGACATCAGCGACTTCACCAGCATCCGTCAGGATCTGGGCTCGCTGGCCGATTTCGTCGCCTTGATCGACTCCGCGCACGCCCTGGGCATCCGAGTCGTGCTGGACCTGGTCCTGAACCACACGAGCATCAGTCATCCCTGGTTCAGGCAATCCCAGCGGGACCCAGACGGTCCCTATGGGGACTTCTACGTCTGGCGTGACGCGCCCGCGGTATACCGGGATGAGGGGCCGGAAAATGTTGAGCCAGGCCATGCGACGTGGACATACGACGCGGTGCGTGGCCAGTATTACTGGCACCGTTTCGCGGCGCACGAGCCGGACCTCAACTTTGATCATCCGGCCGTGCAGGACGCCATGCTCAAGGTCATCCGGTACTGGATGGACCTCGATGTGGATGGGTTCCGGCTCACCGCCGCCCCTTATCTGTATGAGCGCGAAGGGACCGACAGCGAAGGCCTGGATGAGACCCACACGTACCTCAGGCGGCTGCGGTACGAGATTGACAGCCTCTATCCCGATGGGATGCTGCTGGCCGATACGAACCACTGGCCTGCCGAGGCGGCGGACTACTTCGGGGATCTCTCCGTTGGCGACGAGTGTGCCGTGGTCCTCTACACCTCCCTGATGCCGCGCATCTTCATCGCGATGCGGCAGGAGAGCCACGCGCCCGTGTCGCAGGTCCTGGCCGAGACGCCGGAGATCCCTGAGCGGTGCCAGTGGGGGGTGTTCCTGCGCAACGGTGAAGAGCTGTCTCTCGAAACGGTGAACGCGGAGGAGCGGTCGTACCTCCTGGCTGAATACGCGCCAGACCAGGACATGCGGACCAGCCGGGGTATCCGGCGGCGGCTGGCCCCGCTGCTTGAGAACGACCGTGATCAGCTCGAGCTCTGCACTGCGCTGCTGCTATCCCTGCCCGGCTCGCCCGTCCTGTACTACGGGGACGAAATCGCCATGGGCGATGACCTGTCCCTCAGCGGGTCGGACGGCCTGCGCGCACCCATGCAGTGGTCATCCGACCGCAACGGTGGTTTCTCCACGGCCGATGCTGAGCGGCTCGCGCTGCCCGTCCTCGACGATTCGGTGTACGGCTACCAGGCAACGAGCGTCGAGGCTCAGATGCGCAGCCCAGCGTCCCTGCTCAGGTGGACCAAGCGGCTCATCGAGGTACGGCGGCACAACGCAGCCTTTAGCCGTGGCTCGTTCATCCGGATCGCGACGACTAATCATGCCGTCATGGGATACGTCCGGGAGACCGGTGAAAACTGTGTGCTCTGTGTAGCCAACTTCTCTCGTTTTTATCAGCCATTTGAGCTTGATTTGTCAGCTCATGTCGGCAAGACACCGGTTGAACTGCTCGGCGGTACCAGGTTCTTTCCAATCCAGGATCGGCCATACCGGCTGGCGCTGGGGGGTCATGGATTCGCTTGGTTCTCGCTCGCTAAGGTAGAGCATGCTGATGAACCTGAGTCGTAAGTGTGCTAGAACATGGCAAACGCCGCGGCGATAATTCTCGTCACCGTTGGGGCCTTCGTGGCCACCGACGTCGATGACATGGTTGTTCTCGCGGTCCTCTTTCTGGGCTACCGCACCAGCGGTGCTCCCCAGCCGCGGCAGATTGTGCTCGGCCAGTACCTGGGGTTTCTCGTCCTGGTAGGGGTCAGTGCGAGCGCCGCCCTCGGACTTGCGCTGGTCTCACTGCACTGGGTGGGGCTGCTCGGCTTCGTCCCGCTGGCCCTCGGCATCCGCGGGCTGTGGTCCGCGCGCGGTGGCGCTGGCGACCAGCCATCCCTGCCTTCCTTGCGGCTGTTCCGGGGCCGGTCTGGGCCGTTTGCTATCGCGGCGGCGACGGTTTCGACGGGTGGTGACAATATCTCCGTCTACACGCCGTTGCTGCGCACTCTCGGCTGGCCGGCCAGTGCGCTGGCCGTGGTGGTGCTGTTTGCCATGCTCGGCGTGTGGTGCGCGATTGGCGCCGTAATCGGCACGAACGATACGGTCGTCGCCACGCTCTCCCGGCTGGGGCACTTCCTGGTGCCGATTCTTTATATCTGCATCGGCGCGCTGCTGCTGATCGATACCGGTGTGCTGGTCCGCCTGGTGCGGCTGTTCTGACCGGACGGGTCACTGGCGAGTCTCGGAAGGCCGCCCGTGGCCCGTCCCTGGCCGAGCGGCCCGGCCCGCGGGGGACTGGCTCGGCCGGCTGCCCCGGGTGGCGAGCAGGCTGCTCACCGTCACGGCGGCCAGTACCCCCCCGATGACGCATAGCGACAGCCCCGTGCTGATGTGCGGTACCGGCACCGGGCCGACCTGCTTGATCCCCGACTGGGCGAGTGCCTCGGCCAGCAGCTTGACCCCGATGAAGGAGAGGATGACGGCCAGCCCCGCGGACAGGTGCACCAGCCGGTTCAGCAGCCCACCGATCAGGAAGTACAGGTGCCGCAGGCCGAGCAGGGCGAACGCGTTCGCGGCGAAGACCAGGTAGGGGTCGTGCGTCAGCCCGAACACTGCGGGAATCGAGTCCAGCGCGAACACCAGGTCGGTCACGGCGATGGCGCCGACCAGCGCCAGCAGCGAGACCTGAGTGCCCCGGGCGGAGAGTGTGCGGGCGAAGGATCTCGGCTCCGGGCTGACTGACCCGAACGGGCCATGCTGGGTGGCGCTGAAGGCGAGCCGTCCCGCGGTGAACAGCAGGATCCCACCGAAGACGTACAGCACCCAGTCGAACCGGTTCAGCGCGGCGGCGCCGGCCGCGATGAACGCCGCGCGCAGTACCAGGGCCAGCCCGATACCGAGCAGCAGGACCCGGCTGCGCTGCTGCGCGGGCACCGCGGACCGGCCGATCAGCAGGATGAAGACGAACAGGTTGTCCACCGACAGGCTGTACTCGGTCAGCCACCCCGCGAAGAACTGGCCGGACGCCCGGGCGCCGGCCGTGGCCGCGACCGCCACCCCGAACAGGGCGCCCAGCGCGACGACGGCCGCCGTGCACAGCGCCGCCTCGGTGAGCCCGGGCTCGTGGCCGCGGCGGCGGGTGCTCACGATCAGGTCGGCCACGGCCACTGAAATGACCACGCCGAGAGCTACGCACCACAGCCAGGTGGGGATGGGCAGGGTGCGTATCGGCGAGGCTGAAGTGGCCACTGCGGGGGTCAGCCCGGCGCACCCCCCCGGCCTGGTGGCGCGGGCGGGTGGTCCCCTTCGGCGCCGGCCCGGGTGCTGGTCGTGGCCCCGGCGCGGAGCCCGGCGGCGCGGCTGAAATCGGCCGGGGTGAGCAGCCCGGCCAGTTCTCCGCCGGCCCCGAGGACCAGGACGTGCCCGGCCGTGTACCGGGCCGCCGGGACCGGCGCGCGGCCGTTCAGCCGGGCCCGCAGCGTGGTGAGGGGCTCATCGGGTGTGCTGAACACGAGGTGGTCCACGGGGGTGGCGGCCTGGGAGAGCCGGGTCACCGGGCGGCGGCCGCGGGGCACCGCGCTGAGCTGGCTCCGGGTGACCAGGCCGGTCAGCTGGCCATCGAAGTCCCGGACGGCGAACGCGGTCACCCCGGGCGGTGCCGGGGCCAGGGCGAGTTCGCTGTCGCCCTCGAGGAACGACTGGACGCTCTGCCAGCCGCGCGCGACCGGGGCCGGCTGGCCGGCCGGCAGGATGTCCCGGACCCGCAGCCGGGCCAGTGCCGCCCAGGTCATCGCCTGGCCGGCCTCGGCCCGGGACGCGGTGATCATCAGAATGCCGAGCAGTGCGGCCCAGACCCCGGTCACATGGTGCAGCACGATCGCGGTGACCCCGGCGGCGGTCAGGATCGCGCCGGTGACCTGGCCGAACCGGGCCGAGATGAGGATCGCGCGCGTGGGATCGCCCGAGCGCGCCCACGCCAGCGCTCGGACGATCCGCCCGCCGTCCAGGCCAGCGGCGGGGATCAGGTTGGCCACGGCGAGCAGGCCGTTGATCCAGGCCGCGGCCTCGGCCACGGTGGCCGGCAGCAGCGTGCTGCTGCGCGCCGGGCCGCCCAGTGCGACCAGGGCGGCCAGGCTGATGGCGGCCAGCAGCAGGCTGGCCAGCGGCCCGGCCACGGCCACCTGCCACTGGGCCCGGGCGCTGGGCAGCTCGGCGCGGCCATGGCCGACGCCGCCGAAGAAACCGACGATGGCCTCGGCGCGGCCCCGGTACCGGCGGACGACGACCGCGTGCCCGGCCTCGTGCGCGATCATGCTGGCCAGCAGGATGACGACCAGGGCCGCGGTAGCGGCGAGGTAACTGGTCACCGGCTTGCCCGGGGTCAGCGCCGGCAGGATCAGCGCGCTGGCCCCGGCAGCCAGCACGCCGAGCAGGTAGCCGCCGCTGGTGACCCGGACCTGGACGCCAGTTACCTGGCGGCGCGGCCGGCTGGCTGGATCTGGAGGTGACTGAGCAGGGGCATTGGCCGGCGGGCGGATCATCGTCACTGCGCTCTCCTCGGCGGCCGGCCCCTAATCAGCTGATCATGACCACTATCCATTGCCGGGTAAGCCCCAGTCAGCCGCCTCATCCGGCTAACATCACCGGGAAAGATTGCCGATTCCCGGCAAGGACATACCCGGAGGACGCGACCGGTGAGCCACCGTGACAGCCGCCCGCACCCCGCTGACCAGGCAGAACCTTCCGATCTCGAGGCGATCGCCAAGGCGGCCAGCCGGGAGGCGGGCGGAGTGCCGCCAGATCTGCTCGGCGACTACCTGCCGGCCGTGCTGGACGCCGCCCGGACCGGGCGGCGGCTGACCGCCGCCGAACTGGCCCGGTACAGCCGGTCGGGGGAGCGGGCCGCGGAGAGCGGGGTGGCGCTGCGCGGCCTGGTCGACCTGTACCTGTCGGCGGCCTGGCGGCTGTGGCGTCAACTGCCCGGCCTGGCCGACCTGCGCGCGGCCGGGCTGGGCGTGCTGCACGCGGCCGACGACGCGGTCGCGGCGGCGGCCGAGGGTTTCGAACGGGCCCACCTGTCCATCGCCCGCCGCGAGGAGGCGGAACGCCTGGAGTTCGTGGACGACCTGCTGTCCGGCCGGGCCGCCGCCGACCTGCTGACCCGGGGCGAGCGGCTGGGCCTGCGGCTGGCCGGCCCGCATCAGGTGGTGCTGGCCGGGTACGCACCCGGGGTCACCGCGACCCGCCCGCTGGGCAAGGACACCGACCGGCTGGTCGCCGACGCGGCCGCCCCGTCGCCGTCGCTGACCGTGACCCGCGGCGGCCGGCTGGTGGCGGTGACCGGGGTGAGCGATGGTGGTGAGGCCGGCCGGGTCGCGGTCGCCCTGGTCCGCGCGCTCACCCGGGGACGGCCGGGCCAGGCCGGCGACGGTCCGCGGCCGTGGCAGGTGGCGTTCGGCCGGCCCTACCCCGGGCCGGGCGGCGTCCGCCGGTCCTACGACGAGGCAGTCGACGCGCTCGACGTGGCCCAGCGGCTCGGCATGCCCGACCCGGTGGTGGACGCCGCCGACCTGCTCGTCTACCAGGTGCTGCTGCGTGACCGGCCGGCCATCACCGATCTGGTCGGCGCGGTGCTCACCCCGCTGGCCGGGGCCCGCGGCGGCGCCGTCCCGCTGCTGGAGACGCTGCAGGAGTACTACGCGAGCGGTGGGGTGGCCGCCGAGGCGGCCCGGCGGCTGCACCTGTCGGTCCGCGCGGTGACCTACCGGCTGGCCCGGGTCAGGGAACTCACCGGGCACGACCCGGCCGACCCGGCCCAGGGCCTGGCGCTGCGGGTCGCCGTTATCGGCGCCCGGATGCTCGACTGGCCCGCCGTCCCGCTGGAGGCGGCTAGAACGGGCGCGGCGCCCGGAAATGCGTCAGCGCGGTGACGTTGTGGTCACCGGCGACCACAAACTCACCGCGCTGGTGAAAGGCCTAGCTGGCCTGGTCCGCGGCGCCGGCCTGGTCCTTGGCCAGGCTGGCCCGGACCTCGTCCATATCCAGTTCCTGAGCCTTGGTGATCAGCTCTTCCAGCGCCTGCTCGGGCAGCGCGCCGGGCTGGGCGTAAAGCACCACGTTGTCCCGGATGATCATCAGGGTCGGGATGGATGAGATGCCGAAGGTCTGCGCCAGATCAGTCTGGGCATCCGTGTCCACCTTGCCGAACACCGCGTCCTGGTACTTCTCCGACGCGCGCTCGAAGATCGGCCCGAACATCCGGCACGGCCCGCACCAGGATGCCCAGAAGTCCACCAGGACCATGCCCGAGCTGCCGATTACGGACTCGAAGTTCTCGCCCGTAAGCTCGACCGTCGCCATGGAATCTCTCCTCGTCTCACCAGGTGTCCCTCGATGGATACCCACCAGGGTATGCAACCAGAGGGGGTGGCAGCGCATTCCCGGGGCTACCCCTAGTAGCCAGCTTCGCCCGCCAGTTATGCCCGGTGCGGCGTTTTCGTTGCTGTGTTACTGGTTTGCCGGGTTATGCCCCCCTGTCTGGGGGTGGATGTCGGCGCCGCCGGCGTCCATCCACTTGACGGCCGCGCCGGGCTCCGGGCGCCAGCGGGCCATGCTGGCCAGCAACACCTCCGGGTCGGCATCGGCGAGGATCATCTCCCGGTGCGCGGGCCGGAGGAACCGCTCGGCCACCGCGTGATCCAGGAAGCGGAGCAGGTCGCCGTAGTAGCCGAGCAGGTTCAGCAGCCCCGTCGGCTTGGCCTGCAGCCCGAGCTGGGACCAGGTGACGACCTCGGCGAACTCCTCCAGTGTGCCGATCCCACCGGGCAGCGCGATGAAGCCGTCGGCCAGTGACGCCATGGTGGCCTTCCGCTCGTGCATGGAGCCGACCACCCGCAGGTCGGCCAGCCCGGGGTGGGCCACCTCGGCCTCGACCAGCTGGGCCGGGATGACCCCGGTGATCTCGCCGCCGGCCGCCAGCACCGCGTCGGCCAGCGCGCCCATCGTGCCCACGTGGGCGCCGCCGTAGACGACCCGGATCCCGTGCCCGGCCAGCTGGCGGCCGAGCGCGGCCGCGCCGGCCGGGTACTCCGGGCGGCGGCCCGGGTTGGATCCGCAGAACACGCAGACCGAGCGCAGCCCAGCCACAGCGGCAGCCGCAGCGCCAGCCAAGGGGGTCAGCCGTCCAGGCCCAGGGTGAAGGTGGGCTTGGGGGTGGCCGCGGGCAGCCGGTGCTCGTCAGACAGCCGGCGGATCCCAGTGCCGGTGGCCAGGAACTCGGTGGCGTGCTCGCCCCAGATGTGGTTGGACACGGCCACGTTCACCCCGACGATGCCGGACGCCTGGGCCTGGGCTGCCTCGGTCTGCATCCGGACCAGGGCCAGCTCGCGGGCTTCGTACACGCCCTGGGTGAACTGGATCATCTCCTGGTTGCGCCCGGTCTGGCGCAGCGACTGCATGACCGACTGGTGCGCGATGTGGTACACGCAGGTGCCCAGCACGAACGCCACCGGCACCGCGCCCGACGCGAGCAGCCGGAAGAAGTCCTGGCCGGACAGATCGGAGGTGAACGCCCGGCCGTCCGGGGCGCGGTGCGCGCCGGTCCCAGCCAGCGCGCGGACCGCGGTGCCGGTGGCCACGAACTCCAGCACCTCCTGGCCCCAGGCGTACATCTGCATCCGCAGCGAGACGCCGACGATGCCGTCCGCGCCGAGGTGGTCCGCTTCCGCACGCATCCGGGCCATGGCCAGCTCGCGGGCGTTGTACATGGCCTGAGTCAGGGTCTGCAGCTCGGCGTTCTGTGACCAGCGGCCGATCTGCAGGCCAACGTGGTAGATGGACGAGCCGACCACGAAGCCGAGCGGCTCGAACCCGGCCTCACCGAGCAGCGCGTATTCGGAGACCGACAGGTCGGAGGTGAACACGCCGCCCGCCTCGGCGCCCGCGGTATGCGCCAGCCGGCTGTCCGCGGCCTCCGGCTCCCAGGTCTGTGCGTCGTTCGAGCTGCTGCCGAACAGGGGCATAGTTCCTCCCGTAGCTGCCGGGCCGCCGGGCGGCTGATCCCGGCCTCAGCGTAGTCCCGGCACCGCCGTCCGGCGGGGTCAAGCTGCCCGGTGAGATGATCAGTTGGCCGTGGCGGGGGGAGAACGTAGTGACCCGGATCTGCGTCCTGGGCGACGCGCACCTCGACGTCGTCGTCCGGCTCGCCGGGCCAGTCGCGGCGGACACCGACACCCCGGCCCGCACCCGGCTGGGCGTAGGTGGCCAGGCCGCCAACGTGGCCGCCTGGATCAGCGCGCTCGGCGGCCAGGCCCGGCTGATCGCGGCCCGCGGCACCGACCTGGCGGCTGGCCTGGTCGCCGCGGAGCTGGCCCGGCGCGGGATCGACCTGGCCGGCCCGGTGCTGGACGGCCCGACCGGCGTGGTGGTGTCGCTGTCCGAAGGCGGCACCCGCCGGTCCATGCTGACCGACCGCGGGGTGGGGCCGCGGCTGTCCGCGGATACCCTCGACCCGGGCTGGCTGGCCGGCTGCGGCTGGCTGCATCTGCCGGCCTACAGCCTGGCCAGCGATCCGGTGAGCGGGGCCGCGCTGGCCGCGGCGGCCCAGGTGCCACGGCTCAGCGTGGACCTGTCCTCCACCGCGCTGCTCCGCGAGTACGGGGCGGAGCGGTTCCGCGGCCTGCTCGGCCGGCTGCGGCCGGAGGTGGTGTTCGGCACCGTGGACGAGGTGGCGCTGATCGGTGAGGTAGCCGGCCCGGCGCTGGTGGTGAAGCTGGGCGCGGATGGCGTGCGGGCCGGCGGCCGGGTGTACCCGGCCCGGCCGGTCCGCGCGGTGGACCCGACCGGGGCGGGCGACGCGTTCGCCGCGGGCTACCTGGTCGGCGGGGTCAGCCTGGGTCTGGACGCGGCGGCCCGGGCGGTAGCCAAGATGGGAGCGATGCCGTGACGAGCGGAGCGGGGCCGCGGCTCACTGACGAGGTGGCCGGTGCGCTGGCGGCCGGCCGGCCGGTGGTCGCGCTGGAGACGACGCTGGTCTCGCACGGCTTCCCGGGCGGGCAGGGTGTCGCGGTGGCGCTGGCCAGCGAGCAACGGGTCCGGGCCGCCGGCGCGGTGCCGGCCACCGTCGGCGTGGTGGATGGCGTGCTCCGCGCCGGGCTGAGCGTGGCCGAGCTGGAGCGGTTCGCCGAGGCGGGCGAGGCGGCCCGTAAGTGCGGCGCCCGCGACCTGGCGGCTGCCTTGGTGCAGGGCGCGCTCGGTGCGACCACGGTCGGCGGCACGCTGGCCGTGTGCCGGCTGGCCGGGATCCGGTTCATGGCCACCGGCGGCACCGGCGGGGTGCACCGCGGCTTCGCCGCCACCCTGGACGTGTCCGCCGACCTGGCCCAGATCGCCCGCACCCCGGCGCTGGTGGTGTCGTCCGGGGTCAAGTCGATCCTGGATGTCCCGGCCACGTCGGAGCTGCTGGAAAGCCTCGGCGTGCCGGTGCTCGGCTGGCGCACCGGCACGCTGCCGATGTTCTACAGTGCCGCGGGCGGCCCGCCGGTGTCCGCCACGGTGACCGCGGTATCCGAAGTGGCCCGGGTCACCGCGGCGCATTTCCTGTTGAACGCCCCGGCCGGCCTGCTGCTGGCCCGGCCGCCGGAGCCGTCGCTGGATATCGAGCCGATCCTGGCCGAGGCCGTCGCCCGGGTGGAGCAGCAGGGGATGCGCGGCCAGGCGGTGACCCCGGCCGTGCTGGCCCTGGTGCACGAGCTCAGCGCGGGCCGCAGCGCCGACGTGAACCGGCGGCTGATCGAGGACAACGCCGGGCTCGCCGCGGAGGTCGCGGTGGCCCACGCGGAACTGGGAGAGTAGCGGGCAGCGGCGCCCCGACGGACCTGGAGGTCAGCACATGCGGATCGGTGTGACACTGCGCGACGCGACGGGCCCCGATGCCGTGGCCCGGGTGCGCGAGGAACTGGCGCGGGCCGCGGACGAGGGCTTCCCGTCCGCCTGGATGAACAACATCTTCGGCCTGGACGCGCTGACCACGCTGGCCGTGGCGGGCGCCGCGGTACCGGGAATCGAGATGGGCACCGCGGTGGTACCCACCTACCCGCGGCACCCGGCGGCACTGGCCCAGCAGGCGCTGACCGTGGCCGCGGCCACCGGCGGCCGGCTCACCCTGGGCGTGGGCCCGTCGCACAAGATCGTTATCGAGGACATGTTCGGCTACTCGTTCGGCAAGCCGGTGCAGCACACCCGGGAGTACCTGTCCATCCTCCGCCCGCTGCTGCACCGAGAGCCGGTCTCGTTCACCGGGCAGCAGCTCAGCGCGCACGTCGGGTTGAGCACCCCGGCTCCAGGACCGGTGCCGCTGCTGCTGGCCGCGCTCGGCCCGGCCATGCTGCGGGTGGCCGGTGAGCTGGCTGACGGCACCGTGCTGTGGATGACTGGGCCGGTCACGGTACGCGACCACATCGTGCCGGCCATAACCGCCGCCGCGGCGGCGGCAGGCCGGCCCGGTCCCCGGATCGTGTGCCTTTTGCCGGTCTGCGTGACCAGCGACCCGGATGCGGCCCGGGCCACCGCGGCCCGGGTCTTCGCCATGTACGGCGACCTGCCGTCGTACCGGGCCATGCTGGACCGGGAGGGCGCGGCCGGCCCGGCCGACGTGGCCCTGGTCGGCGACGAGACGGCGGTGCGGGCGCAACTGGACACGCTGGCTGAAGCCGGGGTAACCGACTTCGTGGCCGGGGAGTACGCCCGGGGCAAGGACGGCGAGCGTACCCGGGAGTTCCTCCGCACCCAGCTCAGCTGACTCCGCCATGACCTTCAGGCTTAGGGCCTGTCCCGTGGATCTTTCGCCTGCTGCGCGGCCCCCGGAGGGCGCCTCGCGGCGTTGTCGTCGTTGCCCATAGCTCCGCTATGGCTCCTCCTTCGCCTTGCGATCCCCCGCCCACCTCCCCAGCCCCCTTCACGGGTGACCGCTCGCGACGGCCAAACCCACGGGACAGGCCCTGGTGCGTGGGCTGGCCGGCGCGCAGACTGTGCTTATTCGACATTCGCGTTATTCAATGAACCTCAACGCTTACTGCTGCTGCACTGGCCTGCACCGATGCCGGTTTGAATGACGCTCACGGGGCCCAGCCGGAGGGGTTGGAGGATCATGCCGTTCCTCGACCGTGCCGATGCGGGGCGGCGGCTGGCCAGTGTGCTGACGGGCGTGCGCGGCGCCGATGCGATCGTGCTCGGCCTGCCCCGGGGCGGCATCCCGGTCGGCTACGAGATCGCCCAGGTGCTGGGCGTCCCGCTCGATGTGATCCTGGTCCGCAAGGTCGGCCTGCCCGCCCAGCCCGAGCTGGCCATGGGGGCCATCGGCGAGGACGGCGTCCGGCTGATCAACACCGAGGTAGTGCAGGCCGAGCAGGTCAGTGAGCGGGTGTTCGCCGAGGTCGAGCAGCGGGAGCGGGCCGAGCTGCGCCGCCGGGCGGAGCGGTACCGGCTGGACCGGCCCCGGGCGGCGGTGGCCGGGCGGACCGCGATCGTGGTGGATGACGGTATCGCCACCGGGTCCACCGCCCGGGCCGCCTGCCAGGTCGCCCGGGCGCACGGGGCGGCCCAGGTGATTCTGGCCGTCCCGGTCGCACCGCGCGGCACCGTGGCCGCACTGAGCCAGGTGGCGGACCAGGTGGTCTGCCTGGAGTCGCCGGAGCCGTTCTACGCCATCGGCCAGTGGTATCAGGACTTCTCGCAGACCAGCGACGCCGAGGTAGTCCGGCTGCTCCGGGCGGCCGCGGACGGCGGCACCGGCCATGAGGTGCTGGTGCCCGCCGCGCCGGTCATCCTGACAGGACGGCTGACCGTGCCGCAGGGCGCCCGCGGCATGGTGCTGTTCGCGCACGGCAGCGGCAGCGGCCGGGGCAGCCCGCGCAACGTGTTCGTCGCCGGGACGCTGCACGAGGCGGGCCTCGGCACCCTGCTGTTCGACCTGCTCACGCCGGACGAGGCAGCGGACCGGCCCACCGTGTTCGACATCGGCCTGCTGGCCGGACGGCTGGCCGCCACCACCAGCTGGCTGCGGGCCCAGCCCGGCCTGGCCCAGCTCCGGGTGGGCTACTTCGGGGCGAGCACCGGGGCGGCGGCCGCGCTGCGGGCCGCCGCCGGGCCGGGCAGCGACATCGCGGCCGTCGTATCCCGCGGCGGCCGGCCGGGACCTGGCCGGCCCGCAGCTCGGCGCGGTACGGGCCGCCACCTTGCTGATCGTGGGCGGGCTGGACGATGAGGTGCTGGCGCTCAACGTGGCCGCGCAGGCCCAGCTGCGGGCCGAGAACCAGCTCGCGGTGGTGCCCGGCGCGGGCCACCTGTTCGCCGAGCCGGGCGCGCTGGAACGGGTGGCCGGGCTGGCCCGGGACTGGTTCGCCAGCCATCTCGGCGCTGGTCAGCCCGCAGATAACTGACCGTCCGGCCGGGAACGGGATGGCCACGTATGTCACCGCGGCTGGGTTGACCCCGGCCGCCGCCCGCGAGCAGGATCTGGGCTGACCGCTACGGCTGGAATCCGGTTGCGGTCCACCGCTGGAATACCGCGATCTGCTCGCTGGGCCAGGCGGTGTCACACGGCATCGAGCCGTTACGCAGCCGGTCCAGAATGTCGGCCGCGTGTGCCTGGACGTCGTCCGCCGACCACAGGTCGAAGGCGAACGACATCGATTTCTGATCCCTCGCCCGGAACAGCGGCTTGACGTGTGCGGCGAAGCTGACCTCGTCATCCGGGCCGGGTAGCGGCACGGGCTGGGCCTGGGCGTTCAGCCCGGCCGCGGCATCCTCGGTACGCTCGGCCGGTGGCTGGCCGGCCGGGCTCCAGTCCCAGGCGGCGGGCTGGCCCGGGCCGGCCGGCGATCCGGCTGGATGAGCCACCGCGTTCCGCGAACTCCACTCCAGGTAGCCGGTGAGCGCGGCCTGGAATTGCGGGTCCGCCGGTAGGCCGGCATCCCGGGCGGCCTGGCCAGCCAGGGTGACCCAGCGGGCCCGCTGGTCCCCGGCCAGATCGCGGCCGGCGCCGCGGCCGAGCAGCCGGGGATAGCCGTCCGCGGCTGGCGTCCAGGCCGGCCCACCCAGGGCCTCAGCCAGTGCGGCTGCCTCCTGCTCGGGATGGCCCGGCGGCATGTCGGCGAAGGCCACGGCCAGCACCGGGTCGGCCGGGACGTACCGTTCATAGAGCAGCCTGGTCATCCGGGTCAGCGCGGGCAGCCCGCCGGCCCATTCGAACAGCGAAGGGTCGGCGGGCCGGGCCGGGTCGCGGAAGTCCACGTACCAGTGCATGCCGCTGCAGAACGGCTTGTTCTGCGAGTGCCCGCAGCGACAGAGCGCGTAGTGCTCCCGGGACGCGCCGTGGTTGTGCGCAATCGCGCCGCCGCCGGCGATGGACAGCTCGATGCCGCCGATGACCCGGTACGGCCCGTCCTGGGTGATCTCGATGACCGGCTCGCGGGCACCGCCCCAGTCCCGCAGGGCCAACTGCTCCCGGCTGTCAAAGGCCAGGCCGAGTGCGCCGGACGGGCAGTCCCGCACGGCCCGGATAATCTCGTCCAGCCGACCGCCGCTGGCCGCGACGAACGGCTCCTGACTGGTCCTGAACGCAGCTGGAAGCCGGTCGGTGCACAGCCCCGAATGCTGGCACAGCCCTCGATTGTCCAGCACCGTCACCTGCTCGCCGGGGTAGGCATCACGCCGGTCCGGGACCCGCTTCGGGTCCTTCTCATCGGTGAACCCGTTGCTGGCATGGCTGCCATCGCAAAACGGCTTGCGCGCCGAGCCGCCGCACCGGCACAGGGCAGCCTGCGGCGTGGCCCGCACCGGCAGGCCCAGGTGGTCGCGCAGGTTGGCAACGTTGGTCACCAGGTGGGGGCCGTTGGGCACGATCTGGATGGAGGCGGGCAGGTCTCCTTGCAGGTCGCGGAGCCGGGTCAGCCGGCCCGCGGCCTCCGGGCCGTTGACCAGATCGCAGGCGAGCGCCTGCAGCCCGGCAGTCGCCTCGGCCAGCCCAGCTGGGCAGCCGGGGCCGAGGGAGGCGCGCAGCCCGGTGGCCGCCTGCGCCGCCTGCCAGATCGGGTCGCCGGGCTGCGCCGCGGCCCGGTCCAGGCGGTGCTGGCCGAGCCGGGCCGGCTGGCGGTCGCCCGTCGCGACCGCGTCCGCCAGCGGACGCAGCACACTGGCCACCAGCCGGGACGCGGCGCCGGTAGAACCGGCGCCGGGGCCCGGGTGGCGGCCGCCATCGGCGATACCGCGCAGCGCGGTATGGGCCAGGCCGAACAGCTCACTGAGCTGGGCAGCCAGCGGTGCGCCACCGGATGCGGCGGCCACGGTCGCAGCCAGCTCGTCCGCCCGGGCCAGGGCATCGTGCAGGGCCGCTGGGTCAGGCGGCCCGGCCTGGGTGGCCCGCCGTGCCTGCGGGCTGTCCGCGGGCAGGTGGGCGGCCAGCGACTGCGCGATGTCGGCCAGTGCGCTGCCGACCGGGACCAGATCCGCAGCCAGGGATGCGCCGCGGCCAATCCGGAGCTCCTCGCACAGCCAGGTGGCTTCGTTCAGCCGCTCGGTCAGTAGTGCCCAGGCCGCCTGCCGGTGCGGCATCAGGTAATCGGTCTCGTAGAACAGCTCGAAGCTGGGTCCCGCGGTGCGGCCCGGGTGCGCCGGCCCAGCCGGCCGGGTAGTGATCAGATCACCGAGCGGCTTGATCGCCCGGACCATGAGGCCGACCGTCGCGTCAGCCAGCGTAGCGAGTTGCTCGTCCGTCTCCTCGGTGTGTGCGAAGAACCGCTCGAACATCTGCAGCAGAATCTCGTACGCCACGTTGAACAGGTCGGTGACCCGGGCGGTCAGCGGATCCTCGATCAGCGGCACCTGGACCGGGCCCTCGCACGGCCGCACGTTAGCCGCGATGACTGGGCGGACCGGATCGAACTGCGGGTTGGCCTGCGTGAGCTGCTGATACTCATCCAGGATCTCCACGAACTGCCCGAAGTGCGCGTTCCGCCAGTCCCCGCGCGGGCCTTCGCCCTGCTCCAGGATCGTGTCAATGGCCTGCTGCGCGGTGGCCAGGTCAGTCACCGCGACCAGTTCCGGCCAGCGGAAATTCTGCTGGGTGGCCTGCGCGCGGGGTGGGCCGACGAACAGCCACCGCTCGCCGTACCTCGCCCCCAGCCGCGCGAACCCAGCCTCGATCGACCGGTACAGGTGACCGACTGTGGCGAAGTCCTGGCCTTGCGGGACGATGTCCCGCTCGCTGATCCGGTGCGCCGCGGCCAGGTTCATCGCGGCCAGGCCTTCGGCGTCGGTCAGGTCCATGCCCTCGGGGCGCTCCAGGAACATGAAGTGCCGCAGCGCCTGCTCACCGAACGGGAGCAGGGCCAGCTGCACACCCGCGGGGTAGTGGCTGGCCGGAGCGGGCAGATTCGGCCTGGCTAGGTGGGGCGCCGCCCCGATCGCGGACAGCAGGTTGTGCACCAGCGCCAGGTGCAGCATCTCCTGGGTGGCCACGTGCGAGATCTGCTTGCGCCACCGGGTGACCGCAGCCAGTTCGGCATCGGACAGTCCCTCGCCGGCCGACTGTTTCAGCGAGAACGCGGCGAACAGGTACTGGCACATGATCCCGTGCTCCAGCTCGGCCGCCTCGCAGAGCATGTATATGAGCGCCTCGCGATGCTCAATCACAAACGGGGCTTCGGGGGCGGCCAGCCCGCCGCGGGTCGCGATCAGCTGGGCCAGCCTGCCCTGGCCCGCTGCCTGGCCTGAGCCGCCCTGCCCGGCATGGTCAGTCATCGTTGCCTCCGGTGTTCGCGTGTCGCGGGATGCTGTTGGACCGGCCGGTAGCATCGGCCTCGATGAACATCGAACTGCGGCATCTGCGCTACTTCGCCGCCGTCGCGGAAGAGTCGAGTTTCACCGCGGCGGCTGGCCGGGTGCATGTCGCCCAGCAGGTGCTGAGCGCGCAGATCCGGCAGCTCGAAAACGCTCTCGGCGTGCAGTTGCTGGAGCGCACCAGCCGGGGCGTGTCGCTGACCCCAGCCGGCGCCGCCTTCCTGGACGCAGCCCGGGACACCCTGGCCAGCCTGGACCGGGCGGTCGCCGCGGCGCAGAACACGGCCCGCGCGATCAGCGGAGAGCTGACCGTGGGGCTGCACGTGGCGGCGGGTGGTGAGCTGCCGACCGCGTTGCTGGCCGCGGTGGAGCGGGCAGAGCCACAATGCAAGATCCGGCTCCGCACGTTCGAGCTGAGCCAGCCCGCAACCGGCCTGATCGACCGCAGCGCCGACGTTTCTTTCCTCCGCCCACCGGTCGGTGCGCCCGGCCTCAGCCTCCGGCAGGTCGCCCAGGAACCGCGGGTCTTCGTGCTGCCAGCCGGGCACCCGCTGGCCGGACGGCCGAGTCTGACTCTGGCCGACGTGGCCGGGTTGCCGTGGATCGCCGCCGTGCCGGCCCAGGACGGCAGCGATCCCACCCGGTGGCGCGACGACTGGCTGGTCAGGCCACGCCCAGGAGGGGATCAGCCGATTATCGGGGCGGTCGCCCGGACCATCGAGGAGTGGCGCGAGCACGTCGTCGCCGGACGGGGTATCAGCCTGTGTCCGGCCTCGGCCGAGGCGTTCTATGCCCGTCCCGGCCTGGCCTTCGTGCCAAGCCAGGGCGTGCCGCCAGCGCCACTGTGCGTGGCCTGGCGGGCGCACGACCCCAGCCCGCTGGTGCAGCGCTTCATCGAGATCGTCACCGCGGAAGCCCGCGGCCTGGTCGATACCGGTCCTGGCTGAACCGCGCCTCACCAGCACACCCGGCTCACCGCCGCCTCGGCTATCTGGCGGTCCTCGGCGGCGGTCATCGCGCCCGCCACCCCGATTGCGCCGCCCACCAGGCCATCGGCTAGCAAGGGCAGCCCACCGCCGATCAGCGCCATCGCGGGCCGGGTCGCGAAGGCGGCCACCGCGGCCCCGTCGGACTCGATAGCGGAATAGAAGTCGTCGGTCGGCATGCCGGTGGCCGCGGCCGCGTATGCCTTGTGCCACGCAGTCTGCACACTGACCAGTGGCGCGCCGTCCATCCGGTGCAGCGCCTTGAGGACCCCGGACTCGTCAACGGTCACCACCGTTACCGGGACCGACCGGGTCGTTGCCTCGCCGACAGCGACGTCGATGAGCTGCCTCGACACCTCAGCCGGCAGCGTCGGCCGGACTGCCCGGCCGCGCTCCGATATGTCCATCTGCCCTCGCCCCCGCAGGATCGGCCCTGACCTGATCCATGCTGCGCCAGCCGGCCACGGGCAGCCAACACTTGCTGCGGATAGCGTCACAGCTCGCATAGGTAGCCGCCGTATGGGTCTCACCCCAGCCGGCGGGGCAGCTCAGAACGCCGGGACCCGGCCCGGCCGTCGGTCTGCTCACCCGGTTCAGCCTGCTCGGCGGCCCATTTATCCGGCGCGGGCAACAAATTCGGGGCGAGCACCGGGGCGGCGGCCGCGCTGCGGGCCGCCGCCGGGCCGGGCAGCGACATCGCGGCCGTCGTATCCCGCGGCGGCCGGCCGGACCTGGCCGGCCCGCAGCTCGGCGCGGTACGGGCCGCCACCTTGCTGATCGTGGGCGGGCTGGACGATGAGGTGCTGGCGCTCAACGTGGCCGCGCGGGCCCAGCTGCGGGCCGAGAACCAGCTCGCGGTGGTGGGAGACGCTGCGCGCGTTCGGCTTCGGCCGGCTGGCCCAGATCAGGTTCCTGGCGCTGCCCGGCGCCGCGCCGTTCATCGCCACCGGGATCCGGCTGGCCTCGTCGATCGCGCTCATCCTGTCCATCAGCACCGGCTATCTGACCGGCCGGATCAGCGGTGCCGGGATCGGCGCGTTCATCGCCGAAGCGAACACCGGGGCCGGCAATACCGCGCTCGTGCTGGCCGCCGCCATCTGGGCTGGCCTGCTCGGCCTGCTGCTGAACGGCGTGCTGCTGGGCGCGCAGCACCGGCTGCTGCCCTGGGCCGAGCGGTACCAGGCGGAGGCGGCCTGATGCGGGTGACGCGGTGGCGGTGGTGGTACCGGTGGGCCGTGCTGCTGGCCGCGCTGGGTGTCTGGGAGCTGTGGGCCCGGCTGCAGGCCAGCCCGTTCTTCCCGCCGCCGTCCACCATCCTGGCCAGGATGCACCAGCTGTGGTTCTCCGGGCCGGTCAGCCACCTGTTTCTCACCCCGGACGCGACCGGCAACGTCCTGCCCAGCCTGGGCCGGGTGCTGGCAGACCCGGGAGGACCTGGAAGACCTGGTGCTGGCCGTGCGCCAGCAGCGGGACATCACCATCCTGCTGGTGACCCACGACATCGACGAGAGCGTGTACGTGGGCGACCGGGTGGTGGTGCTGACCCCGGGCCCGGGCCGGGTCCGGGCCGATCTGCCGGTCGCCTTGCCCGCCCCGCGGGACCAGATCAGCACCCGGGAAATGGCGGCGTTCGTGCAGCTGCGGGCGACAGTCGGCCGCCTGGTCCGGGAGCGGGCCGCGGAGCCGGTGGCCGGGCGGGACTGAGCCCGCCCGGCCCTCCGCTCAGAACGCCGGGACCGGTCCGACCGGGCCGGTAAGCGGCAGCACGGCCAGGCACGGCACCTTGACCGGCTGGGCCGGGTCGAGGGCGTTCAGCATGTCGGCCATGGCCACCGGGTCGGCGGCGATTTCCACGTGATCGCTGGCATCCAGCGGGCACTGGTTCTGCAGCGTGATGTTGCTGACGTTCGGGCCCGCGGGCAGGAACGCGTTCGTGTACGGGGTGACCACCTCGTCGTCCTTGGTCTCGATGACCGTGTAGTTCACCCCGGTCACGGTGGGCGTGGCGTTCAGCTTGGCCAGGAACGCCGAGCCTTCCTCTTGCTCGACGCAGGCAGGGCAGGTGGTGGCGAGCCCGCTGTTGATCGGCTCGATCAGGCCGATGTCGGTGCCGAGCACGGTCAGCCCGTCCAGGGTGGTCCCGTAGTTGGACGGGGCCAGCGCGACGAACGTGGCCACCTTGACCGCCCCGCCCAGGAAATTGATGTAGTAGCGCGGCATCATCCCGCCCTGGGAATGGCCGACGAGATCCACTTTCGCCGCCCCGGTCGAGGCCAGCACGGTGTTCACGAACGCGGCCAGCTGGGCCGCCGAGGCCGCGATGTCCCCGGTGCCCTGCAAGTCGGAGGTGGCCGAGCTCCCGCCGTAGTTGAACGCGAAAACGCAGTACCCGTGGTTGGCCAGGATGGGCGACGCGGCCTGCCAGTTGTCGTTCATGTTGGCCAGCGTCCCGTGCACCAGGATCACCGGATCCGGATGCGCCGCGCTGGGCTGGCAGGAGAAGTCGTTGGCCCCGGGCGGCGGCGTGGTGGGTGAGTTGAACGTGGTCGCCGCGCCGGCCAGGAAGTCATAGTTGACCGGTAACGTCGCGGCGGCGGCGCTGGCCGCGGGCCATGCTGCGGTGAGTACGGCCGCGCTGACGGTGGCGGTGAGCAGGGCGATTCGTCGGGTAAGCAGGCGGATAGGCATCCTTGCCTCCATGCTCGGCGGGCCTGGGATCCGGGACCCCCCGAGCTCCGGTGGTCACATTGAACCTCGGCCCGGCGATGCGGTCTGCTCACCCGGTTCAGCCTGCTCGGAGCGCCTTTTGTGCACCGCGGACAACAAATCTACTCACGAGTAATGACCGGGCGGGCGGTCTGATGTAGGTTCTGGGCAGCGGGCGACGCCGAGGTCACCCCTCCGTGCTGGCGTCGCCGGGACCAGGTGGGTGAGGCGGCATGCGGTCAGTGACTGAGGCCACGGCGCACGGTGCCGGGGGATGGCCGGCCGTGCCGCGCGAGGTGGCCGAGGTGCTGCGGCCCGAACTGGACCGGGCCACCGAGGAAGTGATCGGCGCGATCCAGCGCGAGGTGCCTGAGTACGCCCGGCCGCACGACGACCACTACACCTCCGTCGTGCGCCGGGCCGTGCACCAGGCGGTGCACCAGTTCGTACAGCGCATCGACGACCCGGCCACCTCCCGGGAGACCACCGCGGAGCTGTTCACCGGCATCGGCCGGATCGAGGCGGCTGAGGGCCGCAGCCTGGAGCCGCTGCAGGCGGCGCTGCGGCTGGGCGCCCGGGTCACCTGGCGCACGCTGTGCGAGCAGGCGGTGCAGGGCAGCCTCAGCGTCGGCGTCATCGGCCCGGTCGGCGAGGCGCTGTTCCTGTACATCGACGAGCTGGCCGCCGCCTGCGCCGAAGGGTTCGCCCGGGCCAGCGCCGAGGTGGCCGGCGAGCTGGAGCGCAGGCGGCGGCGGCTGCTCGACCTGATCGTCACCGAGCCGCCGGTGTCCCGGGACGCGATCACCGACCTGGCCCGCGTGGCGGGCTGGCCGGTGCCCCGCAAGGTGGCCGTGGTCGCGCTCGAGGAGCGCAGCCGGGACCACTTTGGCCCGCTGCCCGCGCTGCCCCCGGACGTGCTGGTGGACATGACCCGTCAGGACCCGTGCCTGCTGGTGCCGGACCCGGACGGGCCGGGCCGGGCGGACACGATCGAGCGCGGCCTGCGCGGCTGGACCGGGGCGTTCGGCCCGGTGGTGCCGCTCAGCCGGGCCGGCTGCTCACTGCGCTGGGCCCGGCAGGTGCTGACGCTGGGCCGCCGCGGCGCGATCCGGGCCGGCCGCGGCCTGATCCGTTGCGACGAGCACCTGACCTCGCTGGTGCTGCTGTCCGACGAGGAGCTGGCCCGGGTGCTCAGCTCGGTCTGGCTCGCCCCGCTGACCCGGCTCCGGCCCAGCCAGCAGGACATCATCGCCGAGACGCTGCTGGCCTGGCTGCAGAACGCCGGCAACGCCCGGCTCGCCGCCAGCCAGCTGCATGTCCACCCGCAGACGGTCCGCTACCGGCTGCGCCAGATCCAGGAGCTGTTCGGCGCCGCGCTGGCCGAGCCGGCCGCGCGCTTCGATCTGGAGGTCGCGCTGCGCGCCCGCCAGCTGCTCCGCGGCACGGCCAAGCTACATATGTCGAGTTAGGTCGGCTACATATGTAGGTTTAGGCCGGATCAGCCGGATGGGCAGGGCGGCTGGTAGGCCTGGCCGGGCAGGTAGGCGGCCCATTCCGCCCGGGTCAGCGGCTGCCCGGCGGTGCCGCACCCGGCGCGGGCCGCGCGGTCCCGTCCGGCCTGAGGGGGGTGGGGGGCGGCCGGGCGGGACCGGGTGGCGGCCGGCCAGTTCGCGTGAGCTGGCCAGTGGCCTCTTCCTGCGGGCGGCTTGCGGAGGTAGCCTCCAAACGGGTCCCGGGCCGATCAGTTCGACCCCCGGGACCCACCAGCCCGGGCCGCATGATCAGCCACCTTCCTCCGCGGCCCGCGGGCGGTTCGCGTAATTGTGTGACCGGACGTTCATGGTGAGGCCGCTGCACAGCCTGGGCGGCGCCGCCCGGTCATAGTCCCTGACCCGGTCATCGCCGTCCTGCTGCTGATCGCGTTCTTCTCTGGGCTTGCACTTCTTCGCCAAGTAACCTCGGCGCTATGACGAGCACCGCCGCGGTGGCCAGCCCGGTCGATTTCCTGAAGTTCGGCGACTATGGCCTGAAGGCCCCGCCGCGGCCGGACGGTGCGTTCGTCCGGCCGCGCTACCCGTTCCAGGGCCGGATCACCGCGGACGGGTCCAGCGGCTACCCGGCCGAGCCCGGCCGCTACCACCTGTACATCTCGCTGGCCTGCCCGTGGGCGCACCGGTCAGCGATCGTCCGGGCCCTGCTCGGCCTGGACGAGGTGATCTCGCTGTCCGTGCTGGACCCGGTCCGGGACGGGCGCGGCTGGGCGTTCCGCGACGGCCCGGGCTATACGCCGGACCCGGTCAACGGCTTCACCCTGCTCCGCGAGGCGTACGAGGCGACCGAGCCCGGTTACGACGGGCATATCTCGGTACCGGTGCTGTGGGACAAGCAGACCGGCCGGATCGTGTCGAACAACTTCCCGGACATCACCATCGACCTGGACACACAGTTCGGTGCCTGGGCCACCCCGGGGACCGACCTGTACCCAGCGGCGCTGCGCGCGGAGATCGACGCGCTCAACGAGCGGGTCTACGCCACCGTCAACAACGGCGTGTACCGGTGCGGGTTCGCCACCACCCAGTCGGCCTACCAGGATGCAGTGGCCGACCTGTTCGCCACCCTGGACGACCTGGACCAGCGGCTGGCCACCCGGCGCTACCTGTTCGGCGGCACGGTGACCGAGGCCGACGTGCGGCTGTGGGTCACCCTGGCCCGGTTCGACGCGGTCTACGTCACCCACTTCAAGGCCAACCTGCGCCGCCTGGCCGACTACCCGAACCTGTGGCCGTACGCCCGCGACCTGTATTCGATCCCGGCGTTCGGCGGCACCACCAACTTCGGCCACATCAAGAACCACTACTACCGGACCCACCCGCAGCTGAACCCGCTGCGTATCGTCCCGGCCGGCCCCATCCTCGACTGGACCGTCCCGCACGGCCGCGAATCCCGCTCCGCTTAGCCGGGGCCGCCGCCGCGCTAGCCGCACAACCGCGTGGCTGAATCATTCACGCGGTCCCGACAGCAGGCTGAAACAGTCATGTGTGGTACGGGCCGGGATGGGTGAAAGATTGGTGCGGTTACGGCAGATGAATTTGCCCGGACATGCGGCGGTTGCGGGCAAGGTAGAGCCGGCCCGGTCCAGACGGTACCGTTGGCCCCATGTCCCCTGTCCCGGTGGCGCACGGCGGCCGGCGCCGCGTGCCAGCCGCGCGGCTCAGCCCAGCCCGTGGGGTGACCCGGTGAGCGC
The DNA here is from genome assembly GCA_963834705.1 of uncultured Actinomycetes bacterium. Classification (GTDB taxonomy): domain Bacteria; phylum Actinomycetota; class Actinomycetes; order Streptosporangiales; family Streptosporangiaceae; genus RYN-230. Next base: position 1,703,458 of record CAWICV010000001.1, on the reverse strand, counting down.
CCCCCTGGTCACCAAGTACCTGGTCCGGATCTGGCCAGCCGGGACGATACCGCCGGACATGCAGCAGTCGGAGATGTCCAGCCCGGAAAGCGCCACCGAGGGGCAGGAGGGGAACGACCGCGCCGAGATCCAGGCCATCCGGAGCTGGGCGCAGATGCACGCCAACGGCGAAGGCGTGACTTACTCCTACGAAGTGTGCCGGGACAGCATGGTGGCCGCGCTCACCGGCAGCGAGACCACCCAGCGCGTCGTGGCCACCATCGCCAGCGGCACCGTAGACCCTGCCACCACCCACTGATCGCTGCTCCCGGTCGCCCACCCGGCCCGGCAACCGGCACTGACCCGAAAATAGGGTCCCCAGCCAACGCCGCGTCCGGCATAATCGCAGGTGGCTTATCTAAGGCCCGCCGTGTCCCCACCCGCGCCACGGCCTCGCACAGGGTCTCGGGCAGTAGGTGTGCCCATTTTCACGCCCCGCGACCGCCCGGCCGGCCGAGATGGCTCTTCACGTGAACGGTTCGCGAAAACCGCGATAAAACGGGCATCCAGCGCACCACATCCGTGAAAAGTCGCGGTGATCTTGGCTGAGAGGTGATCTTGGCCGAGAATTGTCTGCTAGCGGAGCAGGCTGGCGTACAGGTCAGCGGTCTGCGCGGCGATGGCGTCCCAGCCGAACTCGGTCGTGGCCCGCTTGCGCCCGGCCGCGCCCATGGCGGCGGCCCGCGCCGGGTCGCGGATCAGCGCGTTCAGCGCGGCGGCCAGCGCGGCCGGGTCGTCCGGCGGCACCAGCAGGCCGGTCTCGCCGTCCATCACGACTTCGGGGATGCCCCCCACCTGGCTGCCGACCACCGCCGTGCCGCAGGCCATCGCCTCCAGGTTGACGATGCCCAGCGGTTCGTACAGCGACGGGCAGGCGAACACGGTGGCGTGCGACAGCAGCTGGATGACCTCGCGCTTGGGCAGCATCTCCGGGATCCAGATCACCCCGGCCCGGGACGCCTGCAGGCTGGCCACCAGGCCGGTGACCTCCTCGGCCAGCTCGGGGGTATCCGGCTGCCCGGCGCACAGCACCAGCTGCGCGTCCGCGGCCAGGCTGGCCGCGGCCCGGAGCAGCACCGGCACGCCCTTCTGCCGGGTGATCCGGCCGACGAAGATAACGGCCGGGCGGGCCGGGTCGACCCCGTACCGGTCCAGCACGGCCGTGCCGGGATCCGGCGCGTACTCGGCGCTGTCGATGCCGTTGCGGATGACGACCACGCGCTCCGGGGTGAGCGCCGGGTAGGCGGCCAGCACGTCGGCCCGCATCCCGCTGGACACCGCGATGACCGCGTCGGCCGACTCCACCGCCACCTTCTCGCACCAGCTGGACAGCGCGTACCCGCCGCCCAGCTGCTCCGCCTTCCACGGCCGCAGCGGCTCCAGCGAGTGCACGGTCATCACGTGCGGCACGCCGTACAGCAGCGCGGCCAGGTGGCCGCCGAGGTTCGCGTACCAGGTGTGCGAGTGCACCAGGTCGGCTCCGGAGACGGTTGCCGTCATGGCCAGGTCCACCGACATGGTGCGCAGCGCCTGGTTGGCCCCGGCCAGCTGGTCCCACGGCTGGTGGGCGACCGCGCCGGGACGCTCGCCGCCCTCACAGTGCACGGTCAGCTCGACCCGGCTGGCCAGTTCCCGGGCCAGGTAGGCGACGTGCACGCCGGCCCCGCCGTAGACGTCTGGGGGATACTCCCGGGTGAGCAGCGCGACCCGGAGCCGGCCGGCGGCCGCGCCAGCGGCCGGCTCGGGCCGCCGGGCCGATCGGGGGCCGGGGGCTCCGGGGGTTATCGCCCGGGAGAGCGGAGCGGGGGGTCTCCCCCCCGGGTCAGCACCCGCGCTCATCCGGTGACCTTCTGGCTCTTGCCCACCACGGTGACGCCGCCCGCGGACACCGCGAAGCCGCGCGCCCGGTCCTGCTCCTTGTCCACCCCGATGACGACTCCCTCGGGGATGGTCACGTTCTTGTCGATGATCGCGTTCTTGATCACCGCATGCCGGCCGATGACCGTGTTGTTCAGGATCACCGACCGCTCCACCCGGGACCAGCTGTTCACCCGGACGCCGGGGGACAGCACCGACTCGCGGACCAGGCCGCCGGACACGATGACGCCGTTGCTGACCAGGCTGTCGATGGCCCGGCCGATCCGGTCGCCGGAATCGTGCACGAACTTGGCGGGCGGCTGCGAGGACACGTGGGTCAGGATCGGCCAGCGGTCGTTGTACAGGTTGAATATCGGGTGCACGGCGCACAGGTCCATGTGCGCGTCGAAGTAGGAATCCAGCGTGCCGACGTCGCGCCAGTAGCCACAGTCCCGGTCGGTCGCCCCCGGCACCTCGTTGGTCATGAAGTCGTACACCTGCGCGCAGCCCTCCTCGACCAGCATCGGGATGATGTCGCCGCCCATGTCGTGCCGGCTGGCCGGGCTGGCCGCGTCCTTGCGCAGCGCCTCGACCAGCACGTCGGCGGAGAACAGGTAGTTGCCCATCGAGGCGTAGCACTCCTCGGACCGCCCGGGCAGTGGCGGCGGATCGGCCGGCTTCTCCAGGAATTCCTCCAGGGTGCGGCCGTCCTCGCCCACATGGACGATGCCGAACGCGCTGGCCTCAGCGCGGGGCACCGGGATGGCGGCCACCGTCACCCCGGCGCCGTGCTCGACGTGCTGGTCGATCATCTGCCGCGGGTCCATCCGGTACACGTGGTCGGCGCCGAACACGATGACCAGGTCCGGCCGTTCGTCGTAGATCAGGTTCAGCGACTGGTATATGGCATCCGCCGACCCCGTGTACCAGTGCGGGCCGAGCCGCTGCTGGGCTGGCACCGGGGTCACGTAGTTGCCCAGCAGCGTGCTCATCCGCCAGGCGGTGCTGATGTGCCGGTCCAGGCTGTGGCTCTTGTACTGGGTCAGCACGGCGATCCGGTAGATTCCCGCGTTGGCCAGGTTGGACAGGGCGAAATCGACCAGCCGGTACATGCCGCCGAACGGCACGGCCGGCTTGGCCCGATCCGCGGTCAGCGGGGCCAGCCGCTTGCCCGCCCCGCCCGCCAGCACGATGCCCAGAACTCGCTTGTCTGCCATCTGCACCCCTTGTGAGCGGCCGGAGTCAGCCTCCGGATGATTCCTTGAGCACGCCATCCAGGATGTGCTGGGCCTCTTCCTGGATCCGGTTCAGCCGGCCAGGCCCCTGGAACGACTCCGCGTAGAGCTTGTAGACGTCCTCGGTGCCCGACGGACGGGCGGCGAACCAGCCGGATTCGGTGATCACCTTGATGCCGCCGAGCGGCTCGTCATTGCCCGGCGCGTGGGTCAGCCGGGCCTGCACCGGCTCCCCGGCGAGTTCGGCCACATCGACCTGCTCCGGGGACAGCTTGGCCAGCAGGGCCTTCTGCTCCCGGGTGGCGGGCGCGTCGATCCGCGCGTAGGCCGGGTCACCCAGCTCAGCGGCCAGCTCTCGGTAGCGCTCGGCCGGCGACTGCCCGGTGACCGCGGTGATCTCCGAGGCGAGCAGGGCCAGGATGATGCCGTCCTTGTCGGTGGTCCAGATCCGGCCGTCGGCCCGCAGGAAGGACGCCCCGGCGCTCTCCTCGCCGCCGAACGCGATCGAGCCGTCCAGCAGCCCGGGCACGAACCACTTGAACCCGACCGGTACCTCGGTCAGCTGGCGGCCGGCCGCCTCGGCCACCCGGTCGATGATCGACGAGCTGACCATCGTCTTGCCCACCGCGGCGCCGGCTGGCCAGTTCGCCCGGTGCCGGTACAGGTAGTCGATGGCCACCGCCAGGTAGTGGTTCGGGTCGAGCAGCCCGGCGTCCGGCGTGACGATGCCATGCCGGTCGGCGTCGGTGTCGTTGCCGGTCGCGATGGCGAACTCCTTGGCCCGGCCGATCAGCGAGGCCATCGCGGATGGGGACGAGCAGTCCATCCGGATCTGGCCGTCCCAGTCCAGCGTCATGAACCGGAACGTGGCGTCCACCGTGGGGTTGACCACGGTCAGGTCCAGCCCGTACCGGCTGGCGATCTCGCCCCAGTAGGCGACACTGGCCCCGCCGAGCGGGTCGGCGCCGATCCGGACCCCGGCGTCCCGGATCGCGTCCAGGTTGACCACGGTCGGCAGCTGGTCCACGTACTGGCCGAGGAAGTCGAACGGGCCCACGGTGTGCGCCTGGCGCGCGGCCGCGTAGGGCAGCCGGCGCACCTCGCGCAGCCGGCCGGCCAGCAGTTCGTTGGCCCGGTCCTGGATATCCGAGGTGATCTGCGACCCGGCCGGGCCGCCGTCCGGCGGGTTGTACTTGAACCCGCCGTCCGCGGGCGGATTGTGCGACGGGGTGATCACGATTCCGTCGGCCTGGCCCTGAGCCTGAGCGCGGCCGCCGTCCGCGTTGTGCATCAGGATGGCCAGCGACAGCGACGGCGTCGGGGTGTACCCGTCCCGGCTGTCCACCAGCACCGTCACCTCGTTGGCCGCGAGCACTTCCAGCGCGGTGACGAAGGCCGGCTCGGACAGCGCGTGCGTGTCCCGGCCCAGGTACAGCGGCCCGGTCGTGCCCGCGGCGGCCCGGTAGTCGCAGATGGCCTGGGTGGTGGCGGCGATGTGGTCGTCATTGAACGAGCAGCGCAGCGCCGAGCCCCGATGGCCAGACGTGCCGAAGGCGACCCGCTGCTCCGGCACCCCGGGATCTGGGTGCTCCGCGAAGTAGGCCGTGACCAGCTTGGCCACATCGACCAGGTCAGACTCGGCGGCCGGCTGGCCGGCCCGCTCGTTTACCGGCAACGTCAGCTCCTGTCCCCGGGGCGAGTGCCACGGAGGGGCGTTAAATATGAAGTCTTGGTCTTTTCTGCCCGCGTTCTCGAGGTCAAGTCTTCCGGTATTCCGGCTGGGCCGCCATGGGTGGCGCGCCCACAATGCCCACCGGGCTGCGATGATGGGCCGGTGAGCAACGACGCACCGCCACCCACCCGGCGGGCCCGGCTGTGGGCCGCGGCCGACATCCGGGGGATCCCGCTGCGGGCGATCCTGGCCACGGCCGCCGTCGTGGTCGTGGCCTTCCTGCTCGGCAAGGTCGTCTACCGGCTGAAGGACGTCATCCTGCTGATCGTGGTGGCCGCGTTCATCGCTGTCATCCTGAACCCGCTGGTCATCGCCCTGCAGCGGTGGAAGATCAAGCGGCGCGGCTGGGCCGTCGCGGTGGTCACGTTCTGGGGCGTGCTGGTCTTCATCGGCCTGTCGGTGGCCTTCGGCTACCCGCTGGCCAACGCGATCACCCACCTGGCCGAGAAACTGCCCGGCTATGTCGATGCGGCGCAGCACGGCCGGGGCTGGATCGGGCACCTGGTCCGGCACTACCACATCCAGACCTGGGTGCAGAAGAACACCCCCAAGCTGCTGAGCTTCGGCGAGGGCCTGACCAAGCCGGCGCTGAGCCTGGGCAAGGGCGCCGTGTCGCTGTTGCTCGCGCTGTTCACCATCTTCATCCTGACGCTGCTCCTGCTGCTCGAGGGCCCGAAGATGCGGGCGTGGCTGCTGAACAACATGAGCCCGCGGCGGTCCGAGCGGTACGGCCGGATCGCTCACGAGGTGAACCGCTCGGTCACCGGCTACATGCTGGGCAACATCCTGACCTCGGTCACCGCCGGGGTGGTGGTGTTTGTCACGTTGCTGATCGTCGGCGTCCCGTTCCCGTTCCTGTGGGCGCTGTGGGTGGCCCTGGTCAACTTCCTGCCGATGATCGGCGGCGCGCTGGCCGGCATTCCCACCGTGCTGTTCGCGCTGGGTCACTCGCTGACCGCCGGCATCGTCACCCTGGTCGTGTTCCTGATCTACACGCAGATCGAGAACCACATCCTGAACCCGGTCGTGATGAGCCGGACGGTGCGGGTCAACCCGCTGCTGGTGCTGCTGTCTATCCTGATCGGGGCGTCCATCGGCGACTGGGTCGGCGGCACGTTCGGCGCGTTCGTGGCCGCCCTGCTGGCCATCCCGGCGGCGGGAGCGCTCCAGGTGATCACGCGCGAGGTGTGGCAGGCGACGGCCATCCCGCAGCCGGTTTCGCCGCAACAGGCGGCGCTGGCTGAGCAGGAGGAGCTGACCGCAGAACCGGAGGCCACCGGGGAGGCCGTGCGGGCCGGCCGCCCCGGCTCACGGTCCGGCCAGTAGCTGGTAGCGCACCTCGGTCACCGGGCCGCCCAGGTCGAGTTCCTGGCGGGCGCCGTCCAGCCGGAACCCAGCCGCCTCGTAGAACCGGCGGGCCCGCTGGTTGCCTTCCAGCACCCACAGCGTGATGTCAGCCAGGCCCGCCCCGGTCAGCGCGCGGACCGCGTGCGCCATCAGCAGGCGGCCCACGCCGCGGCCCCACCATTCCGGCAGCACGTAGATGGCATAGACCTCGCCGTGGCGGGGGCCGGGCCGGTCGGCGTCCCGGCAGCGGCCACCGGCCACCCAGCCGACGATCGCGTTGCCCTGCACGGCGACGCTCTCCACCGCGCCGTCCGGCACGGCCGCAGCCCGGCTGATCATGCGCCGGCGGCGGCGCTCGCCGTCCACCCGCATCCGGTCCAGGTAGCCGTCGGGGATGATGCCCCGGTAGGCGGCCTGCCAGCCCGCCACCCGCAGCCGCTCGACCTCTTCCGCATCCTCCGGCCCGGCGGCGCGGATACTTGGTTCTGGCACGGGATTAGTACACCGTGTAGCCGCCGTCGATGACCAGTACCGACCCAGTCATGAACGACGAAGCCGGGCTGGCCAGGAACACCACGCTGGGCGCGATCTCCGCGGGCAGCGCGTACCGCTGCTGCGGGCTGTCCTCGATCCAGTGCCGCCGGAACTCCGGCCGGTCCACCGGCGCCATGTCCGTCTTTACGTAGCCCGGCGCGACCGCGTTGACCCGGATGCCCAGCCCGGCCCATTCCGCGGCCAGCGACTTGGTCAGCTGGTGCACGGCCGCCTTGGACGCGTTGTAGGCGGGCTGCCACTGCGGCCGGTTGACGATCAGCGCCGAGATGGAGCCCACGTTGATGATCGACCCGCCGCTCGAGGCGGCCATGTGCCGGCCGGCGGCCCGGCTGCACTGCCACAGCGCGCGCACGTTCAGGTCGAACACGTCCGTCCATTCGTCGTCGGTGACATCCCAGGACGCCTTGTGGATGCACACCCCGGCGTTGTTCACCAGGATGTCCAGGCCGCCCAGGTCGCGGGCGGCCCGATCGGTGATCGCGGCGGCATCCGCGGTGATGTCACCGTCGATCGCGGACACGGCCAGGCCCTGGCCACGAAGGCCGGCCACGGCGGCCGCGTTCCGGCCGGCGTCCCGGGCCACGATGACCACCTCCGCGCCCGCCTCGGCCAGTGCGGCCGCGAACGCCTTGCCCAGCCCTTGGTTACCGCCGGTGACCAGGGCCTTCTTGCCGGTCAGCGCGAAGCTGTCCAGTACCGTCACGATTCCTCCGCGGGTTGGCTGCTGCTGGGCGGGTGATTCAGATTAATTCCGTCCGGCCCAGCGCCCGCTGGGCCGGCTACCCCTCGGGCCGCGCGGCGGCGCGGGCCAGCGCGGCGGCCAGGACGCGCTGCTGCCGGCCGAGCTAGCTAGTAGCGGATCTCAGGGGACGGGACATGATGGTGGACCGGTACATCGAGCTGCTCGGTGTCCCGGTCAGCGGCGCGCCGTCAGCACTGACGGTACCGCCGGGTAGCGTCCAGGTTCATGAGCCAGCCCGCTGACCTGCTGAACCAGGCCGCTGGCCCGCGGCGCTGCGACTGGGCCGAGAGCTCGGACGCGATGCGGGCCTACCATGACACCGAGTGGGGGATCCCGTCCCGGGACGACCGCTACCTGTTCGAGATGCTGCTGCTGGAAGGAGCCCAGGCCGGGCTGTCTTGGGCCACCATCCTGAACAAGCGGGACAACTACCGGCACGCGCTGGACGGCTTCGACCCGGAGCGGGTCGCCGGCTACGACCCGGCCAAGCTGGACAGGCTGCTCGCCGACCCGGGCATCGTGCGGAACCGGCTCAAGGTGGCGGGCACGGTCCGCAACGCCCAGGCCTTCCTGGCCACTCAGCGGCAGCACGGGTCGTTCGCCAGCTACCTGTGGTCCTGGGTGGACGGCAGGCCAGTCCGCAACCGGCCCGCCCGTACCGCCGACCTGCCTGCCCGCACCCCGCTATCCGACCAGCTCAGCAAGGATCTCAAGCGGCGTGGGTTTACGTTCGTCGGGTCCACCATCGTGTACAGCTACCTGCAGGCGGTCGGCGTAGTCAACGACCACCTGGCCAGCTGCCCGGCGGGTGAGCCGGCGGGTGAGCGCGGCGGGTGAGCCCGGCGGGTGAGTAAGCGCGGCGGTGCCTGGGCAGGCGGCCCAGATCTGGCATGATGGAAACCGATGAGCACTCCCCGCTTCCCTGTTACCGTCACCCAGCTTCCGGTTCTGCGTTGCCAGATCTGCAAGCGCACCATCGCGCACCGGCCCGGCCAGGCGTCCGCCGTGCTGACCGAGCACTACCGGCGCATGCACCCTGAGTCGCTGCAGTCGGCGGCCCAGCGCTCCGGCTGAGACCGGCTGAACCGGGCTACCCGTACCGGCGCCGGCCCAGTGCGGCGAGAACGGTGCTGCGACAATGCGATCATGCGTAGCACCCACGACCGGTGTGGATCCGGCGGCTCGATCCTGAGCATCGGGTTGACCGGTTCCATCCTGTCCATCGGCTCGGCGGGCTCGATCCTGTCGGTTGGCTCGGCCGGCTCGATCCTCGCGATCGGCTCGGCCGGCTGCGTGCTGTCGGTCGGCTCGGTAGCGTCGGCGGCGTCCCTCTTCTCCGTCGGCTCCCTGCTGAGCGCCGAGTCCGTGCTGTCCGGGCTGTCCCGGCGGGCCATCCTGGCCTGGCGGAATCAGCAGCGCCGCGGCTGATGTTGCCGCTGGCATGTCAGCTGTCGTGATCGCGACCGCGTTCGGCGGTCCTGAGGTGCTGTCCGTGGTGGACCAGCCGACCGGTGCGCCGGGACCGGGCCAGGCCCGGATCCAGGTCCGCGCGGCCGGGGTGAACCCGGTGGACTGGAAGCAGTACGGCGGGCTGATGGGCGCCGACCCGGCCCGGCTGCCGATGCGGCTCGGCGCCGAGGTGTCCGGCGTGGTCACCGCGGCCGGCCCCGGCGCGGTCGGCCCGGCCGGGCCGGTCCAGGTCGGCGACGAGGTGATCGCGTTCCGGGCACCCGGCGCGTACGCCGCCGACCTGGTCGTCAGGGCGGACGCCCTGGTGCCCAAGCCGGCCACGCTGGACTGGGCCCCGGCCAGCGGGCTGATGCTCACCGGGGTAACCGCCTGGCACGCGCTGGCCGCGACCGATGTACACCAGGGCGACACCGTGCTGATGCACGGTGCGGCCGGTGGCGTCGGCATCATGGCGGTCCAGCTCGCGGTGCGCCAGGGCGCCACCGTGATCGCGACGGCCAGCCCAGCACGGCACGAGTTCCTCCGCGAGCTGGGCGCCATCCCGGTGGCCTACGGCGACGGCCTGGCCAGCCGGGTCCGCGCGGCCGCGCCCGGCGGCGTGGACGTGGCGCTGGACCTGATTGGCACCGCCGAGGCGCTGGACGTCTCGCTGGACATGGTCGCGGTCCGGGCCCGGATCGCCACCATCGTGGTCACCCCGCGGGCCCGGGAAGCCGGTATTAAGCTGCTCGGCGGGGCGCCGGGCGCGGACCCGGGCACCGAGGTGCGCCTGCCGGCCCGGCTCGACCTGGCCAGGCTGGCCGGCGATGGTGCGCTCCGGGTGTTCGTGGCCCGCAGCTACCCGCTCAGCCAGGTAGCTGACGCGCACCGGTACAGCATGGCCGGCCACGCCACCGGCAAGATCGTCCTTATCCCGTAGCCCGCGAGCGGAGCCGGTTAGCGGAGCCGGTTAGCGGAGCCGGTCAGCGGACCATGCGGAAGGCCAGCTTGCGGTTCCCGCTGTGCTGCTGGACCAGCGAGAACCACAGGCGGAGCAGGCCGTCCACGGTGTTCGCCGCGTCCGGGCCGCCGACGAACTGGGGGCCGAGCCCGACCGCCCGGATCAGCTCCTCGGCGGTCTCGCGCGCGGCCGGGTCGGCGGCGTAGAACAGTTCCGCGCCCGCCGGCGGGTCAGCGAAGTTCTCCCAGCCCAGAGTGTTGAACGCGCGGACGTAGCGGGCGGTCGGCGCGGCCGCCGCGATGGCCGCCTGGCTGTTCACCTCCGGCTCGCCCATCCGGTTCACCGCGTCGATCACCACCATGCCGCCCAGCGCGGCGGCGTTCCCGGCGATCACCTCGCCGACCGCGCCGCCCGGCACGGCCAGCAGCACCACCTCGGTATCAGCCAGCGCATCGGCGACCGGCCGCACCGGAGCGCCGCCGGGACCCGCACCGCTGCCGCTGCGCGTGCCGTACGTGACGTCGTGCCCGGCGGCACGCCACCGGCTGCCCAGCGTGCCACCAATGTTCCCGGTCCCGATGACTGCGATCCGCATCCCCGCTCACCCCCGGAACACGTTCTCGGTAAACCACTCCCAGGTGCCCGGCAGGCCGTCCTCCCGGGCGATCGTCGGGGCGTACCCGATCAGCTTCGCGGCCAGCTCGTAATTGGCGAAGTTGCGGTCCACCTCGCCCCGCCGGGCCGGCTGGTACTCGATCGGGTGGTCCGGGCGCCCGGCCGCGGCCCGGCACAGCCCGGCCAGTTCCTGCGCGGTGGTCTCCACGCCGGAGGAGATGTGCAGCACGGTGCCGCCGGGCAGGTCCAGTTCCAGGGCCCGCTGCAGCGCGCTGGAGATGTCGTCCACGTGGATGTAGTCCCGGGACGACGAGCCGTCGCCGTAGATGACCAGCGGCTCACCCGAATGCAGCCGGTTGAAGAACGTGGTAATGGCCCCGCGCTTGCGGGCGCTCCACGGGCCGTACACGTTGGCGAACCGCAGCGCCACCGTGCGCAGGTCATAAGCCTTGGCGAACGCGTACGCGTAGCCCTCGCCGGCCAGCTTGCTCGCGCCGTACGGGGAGATCGGCTTGGGCAGCGAGCGCTCGTCCACCGGCGGCGTGGCGTCGCCGATCAGCGCGCCCCCGGTGGAGGCCTGCACGGTCCGCTCCACGCCGGCCCGCCGGGCCGCGTCCAGCACCCGGAACGTGCCCACCACGTTCACGTCGAAGTTCGTCACCGGGTCGGCGACCGACTGGACGACCGATCCGGCCGCCGCCAGGTGCATCACCGAGTCCATCCCCACCAGCGCCTTGTCCAGCGCGTCGGTGTCCCGGATGTCCCCTTCGACCAGTTCCGCGTCCACCCCGGTCAGGTGGTCCGGGTGGCCGGTTGACAAGTTGTCGAACACGCGCACGGCGTGCCCGCTGGCGATCAGCCGCCGGACCAGCGTGGCGCCCACGAACCCGGCCCCGCCGGTGACCAGAACCCGCCTCGAATCAGTCATGACACGCAAAGTTAGCAGGCCAGCCGCAGAGGTTTGGCCGGACGCCTGCTGGTTAGCGGCCCACCTCAGACGTAGGTACGGGACAAGGAGACAGGTATGGCGGACAGCAACCAGGGCGATGCCCGGGAGACGGTGACATACGGGGACGAGCAGGTCGGCCGTGGCCCCGGCGGCGAGACCCATCAGGTGGCGGGGGAGGGCCGCCCGGTACTGACCACGCAGCAAGGCACGCCGGTCGCGGATGACCAGAACACGCTGCGGGTGGGCGAGCGCGGCCCGAGCGCGCTGGAGGACTTCCACTTCCGGGAGAAGATCTTCCACTTCGACCACGAGCGGATCCCGGAACGCGTGGTGCACGCGCGCGGGTACGGCGTGCACGGTTACTTCGAGAACTACGAACCGCTGACCGAGCTGACCCGGGCGGACCCGTTCTCCGAGGCCGGGCTGCGCACCCCGGTCTTCGTCCGGTTCTCCACCGTGGCGGGCAACAAGGGCTCCACCGACATGGCCCGCGACGTGCGTGGCTTCGCCACCAAGTTCTACACCCGGCAGGGCAACTGGGATCTGGTCGGCAACAACATCCCGGTGTTCTTCATCCAGGACGCGATCAAGTTCCCCGATGTGGTGCACGCCGCCAAGCAGGAACCGGATCGTGGCTTCCCGCAGGCGCAGACCGCGCACGACAACTTCTGGGACTTTGTGTCGCTGCTGCCGGAGTCCACCCACATGCTCATGTGGATCATGTCCGACCGGGCCATCCCGCGCTCGTTCCGGTTCATGGAGGGCTTCGGAGTGCACACCTTCCGGCTGGTCAACGCGGACGGCCAATCGACGTTCGTGAAGTTCCACTGGAAGCCGAAGCAGGGCATGCAGTCGGTGGTGTGGAACGAGGCGGTCAAGATCAGCGGCGCCGACCCGGACTTCCACCGCCGGGACATGTGGGACGCGATCCAGCGCGGCGACTTCCCCGAGTGGGAACTGGGCATGCAGCTGTTCGACGACGACTTCGCGGACCGGTTCGCGTTCGACATCCTCGATCCCACGAAGATCATCCCGGAGGAGGAGGTGCCGGTGCGCCGGGTCGGCCGGATGGTGCTGGACCGGCTGCCGGAGAACTTCTTCGCCGAGACCGAGCAGGTTGCGTTCTGCACCCAGAACGTGGTGCCGGGCATTGACTTCACCAACGACCCGCTGCTCCAGGGGCGCAACTTCTCCTACCTGGACACCCAGCTGAAGCGGCTGGGCAGCCCGAACTTCACCCAGCTGCCGATCAACGCGCCGAAGTGCCCGTTCGCCACCCTGCAGCAGGACGGCCACATGGCCATGGTCAACCCGGTCAGCCGGGCGAATTACGAGCCGAACTCCTGGCCGGCCGGCGAGGGTGGTCCGCGGGAGGACCCGGTCACCGGGTTCCGCAGCTACCCGGCGGCCGAGGCGGGCGAGAAGCGGCGGCTGCGGCCGGAGAGCTTCGCCGACCACTACAGCCAGGCCGGGCAGTTCTACCGCAGCCAGACCGAGGTGGAGCAGCAGCACATCGGGGACGCGTTCGCGTTCGAGCTGAGCAAGTGCGACCGGCCCGACATCCGGTCCCGGATGGTGGCCGGGCTGCGCAACGTGGATGACGGCCTGGCCCGCTACGTGGCCGACGCGCTGGGCCTGGACAGCCTGCCCGACGCGGCGCCGGCCGCCCGGGCGGTGACCGGCGACCTGGCTCCCTCAGCCGCCCTCAGCATCCTGCGCAACGGCCCGGAGAGCTTCGCCGGGCGGAAGATCGGTGTGCTGGCCGGGCCGGGTGCGGACGCGGCCCTGGTGGCCGACCTGCGCAGCGCCGCCGAGCAGGAGCAGGTCACGGTGGAGTTCGTCGCCCCGGCCATCGGCGGCGTGGCGGCCAGCGATGGCAGCATCATCCCCGCCGATCAGAAGATCGACGGCGGCCCGTCCGTGCTGTATGACGCCGTGGTGGTGCTCTGCTCGGCGGACGGGGCCAGCGAACTGGCGGGCGACGCGGCCGCGCGGGACTTTGTCACCAACGCGTACGCGCATTACAAGTTCATCGGGCACTGCGCCGACGCCGAACCGCTGTTCACCGCGGCCGGCCTGAGCCCGCTCAAGGATGGTGGCTTCATTCAGCTCGGTGACGGCCAGAAGGCGACCGACTTCGTGACCGCCTGCCGGGAACTGCGGTTCTGGGACCGCGCGTCCGCCGCGTGACCCCGCGCTGGGTGCGCCCGCAGCTAGGCGGGCGCACCCGGCTGGCGGCCGGATGGCTGTCCCGGCGGGTGAATGCCCATCCCGCGGCCCCCGGACTGACCTGCCCGGTGGCTGCGGCCGGCAAAAACACCCGCGAAACTGCCATTCGGCGTGGGGTGGCAAAATCATTCCGACAAGTGGCACGGAAATGTCCGCCCGGCCGGCTGGCCTGGGCGGCGAGGAGTAGCTATGCCTGAGGATCGGTGAGCCGGCCGACCGGGGCGCCGGGCGGCGAACCGGCCGGCGACGAAGCAGCCATGGTGCTGGCTGCGCACCTGCCCGCTGGCCTGCCGGTGCTGCCCCGCCTCCGGCTGGCGGCGTGCTACCGCCCGGTCGGCCCGGAGCAAGCGGCGGGCGGCGGCTGGTTCGATGCGGTGCCGCTGGCGGGTGGCGCGGTCGCGCTGTCCGCGGGCGCTGTGGCTGGCGCCGGGATATCAGCCACCGTGGCCATGGGCCAGCTGCGTGCGGTGCTCACCGAACTGCTGACCGTCGAGCCCGACCTGGCCGCTGCGGTGGACCGCGCCGACCGGTTCGCGTCCCGCGTCCCTGACCTACACGGCACCAGCCTCGCCCTGGCCGTGCTCACCCCGGACGATGGCAACCTCCGGTACGGCACCTGGGGCCATCCGCCGCCGGTCATCGCTGGCGCCGACGGCGGCACCCGCTCCCTGCCGGTCACCGGGGCTGGGCCACTGGGCACCGGCGCTGAGCCGCTGCTGGCCGGCGACCGGCTCCGCCCCGGCGACTTGCTGCTGCTCAGCGGTGGGCTGGCCAGCGGGCCGGGGCAGACCCTGGACGACGCCCTGGCCCAGCTGGCCGGCGCGGCCGCGGCCGCGCGCGCCGAGCAGGTCAGCGCAGCGGCGGCCGCGTCCAGCCCGGCCGACCGGGCGTGCCAGCACGCGGCCAGCTTGCTGGCCCGGGCCGGCGGACTCGGCGATGTTGTCACGCTGGCCGCGGAATGGCTGCCATCCCTGGTGCCCGCGCTGGATGTGGACCTGCCCAGCAGCCCGGCAAGCCTGCGCACCGCGCGGCACGCCCTAGCGGACTGGCTGAGCCAGCTTGATCCGCTGGTGCATGACCGGTACACGCTGCAGCTGGCCGTGGGCGAGATCCTGGCCAATGCCATCGAGTACGCCTACCCGCCGGGCCAGCCGGGCCGGATCAGGGTGCAGGCCGCGCTCGGTGATGACGGCGTGCTGGAGTGCCGGGTCAGCGACCGCGGCAGCTGGAAGGTGCCTGACCCATCCGTCTCCGGCCGCGGCGCGGGCCTGACCCTGGTAGGCCGCATGATCGACCAGCTGGAGATCCGTCATCCGGCCCAGCCGCCTGGTGAGCCGCGCGGCGCCCGGGGCACGGTGGTGATCCTGCGGCACCCGCTGCGGCGGCCGGCCACCATGGTGTCCGCGGTCAGCCCGGTGCTGGCGGCTCGCGCGGTCGGTCCTGCGTTCGAGGTGGACAGCGGTGCCGACGGCCCGGCGGTATGGGCCAGCGTGCACGGCCCGGTTGACCTGGCCACCGCGGGCAGCCTCCGTTCTCAGCTGCTGATGGCCTGCCGCGGTGGCACGCTCCCGCTACGTGTGGACCTCACCGGGGTCAGCCACCTGGACAACGCGGGTGTGCACACCCTGTACCAGGTCAAGGCGCAACTGGCCGTGTCCGGCCAGGAGCTGGAGCTGATCGCGGCGCCGGGCAGCGTAGCGGCTGCCGCGCTCGGCCTGGCTGGCCTGCGGCCAGCGCCCGGCCAGCCGCAGCGAGCACGTCCTGGACCGTGATCGCGGCCAGGGCGGGATCGATCCGGCCGCCGTGCGGATCCCCCCGATAGCCCCGCGGGTTGCCCCGGCCGTCCGGGGGGCGCCAGAGTGCCTGGTGACGTGGGTGGTCCGGCGGCCCCCATTCAGCCGGCGGAACCGGGCCGAACAGAGTGACCGAAGGCCGTCCGAACGCGGTGGCCAGGTGCGCGAGGCCGGTGTCACCGGCCAGGACCAGCCGGGCGGCCGCGGTCTGCGCGGCTAGCTGCCCGAGTGTCGTCTGCCCGGCCAGCACCCACTGATCAGGCAGGCCGCTCAGCCGGGCGACGCGATGGGCCAGCCCGCGCTCGGCCGCGGACCCGGTTATCAGCACCCGCTGGCCGTGCCGGGCCAGCTCGCGGGCCACCGCGGCGAACCGGGCGGGCGGCCAGCGGCGGCTGGCTGCGGCGGCACCAGGGTGGATGATCACGGCGGCTGGCCCGGCCGGCGCCGGTGGCAGCAGGCCAGTGGGCAGCAGTAGGTCGGCCGGGTCGGCGGGGATGCCGGACTCGGTGCACAGCCGGCACCAGCGGCCCACTTCATGCTCGCCCGGGTACCAGGGCGGCCCGGGGAACCCGCCGCCGTGCTGGCCGCCGAACGTGATGAGCCGGCCCGGGCGCAGCGCGGCCAGCAGCCGGTGGCTGGCTGGCCCGCGGCCATGCAGGTCGATGGCGACATCGGGCGGTGGTCCCGGCCACGGCACCGGGGCCAGCTCGGCGGTGGGCAGCAGCTCGTGGCACCCACCGGTCAGCGGGACCAGCTCAGCCAGCGCCGCCGGGGCGGCCAGCACGATCCGCTGGCCGGGGAAGGCGCGCCGGATGGCCCGGTAGGCGGGTACCCCGGTCAGGAAGTCCCCCAGGCCCAGCGCGCGCAGGATGAGCACCCGGCCGGTCATGGTCAGCCGGGTGGCGTGGTCAGCGCGAGCAGCCGGGAACTGGATCGCCCGGCCAGATAGGGCACGGTGACCGCCTGGCCGCCCCACGAGCCGAGCAGGGCCGCCTCGGGCAGTTGCTGGCCGTGGTAGTCGCCGCCTTTCACCCACAGGTCGGGCCGCAGCCGCCGCAGCGCCGCGTCCGGGGTGTCCTCGCCGAAGACCAGGACCGCGTCCACGCAATCCAGCGCCCGGAGCACCGCGGCCCGGTCCGCCGCCGGGTTGACCGGGCGGCCGTCCCCCTTCCGCCGCCGGACCGACTCGTCGGAGTTCAGGCACACGATCAGGCAGTCGCCCAGCGACCGGGCGGTCTGCAGCAGGCTGACGTGGCCGGTGTGCAGCAGGTCGAAACAGCCCCCCGCGGCGACGACGGTGCCGCCGGCCGCGCGGGTCGCGCGGGCCAGCGCCTCCGGTTCCGCGGGACTGGGCTGTGCGGGACTGGGCTGGGCCGGGCCGGACGGCGTGGGCCGCCCGCCGTCCAGGCCGGCCACGCCGCCCGCGGCCAGGAAGTCGGCCGCCGCGCCGGTCGCCCTCGTCACGGCTTCAGACGGCAGGGCCCCTTCGCCCAGCGCTACCGCGGCCGCGGCCGCGAACCGGTCGCCCGCACCGCAGGTGTCCGCGCCCGGCACCGGCCGGGCGGGGATCAGTAGCGGGGCGGGTCCGCCGTGTGCGAGCAGCGCTCCCCGGTGCCCCAAGGTCACCGCGACACCGTCGGCCGGCCAGCGGCCCAGCAGCCGCCTGGCCGCGGTGGCCGCGGACCGCAGCAGTGCCGCTTGGCCGGCCGGCTCCCGGGCCGCCTCGGCTAGGCCGGCCGCGGCCAGCGCCTCGGCGTAGTTCGGGGTGGCCAGCCGGGTGCCGGGGACGGGTGCCGTGCCGCGCGGGTGCGGGTCCCAGACCAGCGGGACCTCGGCCGCCCGGGCGGCCAGTGCCGCCCTGATCCTGGAGTCGGCGGTCACGCCCCGGCCGTAATCGGCGACCAGCAGCGCACCCGCGGCCTCGATGGCGGCCAGTGCGGCTTCGGTGGCCGGCCCTGGCCGGCCCGCTGGCCCGTCCGCGCGGAGCAGCGTCTGGCCGCCGGCCCGGTACCGGGTCTTGTCCGGCATCGGGCCGTCCAGCGGCAGCGGCAGCACGGTGACCGAGGGCTCCAGCAGCGCCCGTACCGCGGCGCTTCCGGGGTCGGTGCCGAACGGGGCGACCAGCAGCACCGGCCCGGCATCGCGGGCGGCCAGCAGCGCGGCCAGCGCGGCGCCACCGGGACGCCGCGTCTCGGCCAGCTCGTCGAGCACCGGCGCGGGCGCGTCCGGGCACAGCCGGCGGGCCGTCCCGGTCACGTCCCGGTCCAGCAGCGCATCACCCAGCACCACCAGCGGGTGCTTGATGGTCAGCCGGTGGCCGGTCACCGGGCGGTCACCGCCTCGTCGAGCGCGTCGCAGAGCGCGTGGATCGCCACCAGATGCACCTCCTGGATGGTCGCGGTATCCGTGGCCGCCACGCAGATCGCGTCGTCCGCGGCACCGGCCAGCGGGTTGGGGGCCGGCCCGGTCATGGCCCACACCCGGATGCCCAGCGACCGGCCCCGGTCCGCTGCCGTCAGCACGTTCTCGCTGCGGCCACTGGCCGACAGCAGCAGCAGCGTGTCACCGGGCCGGCCGTGCGCCGCTACCTGCCGGGCGAACGCCTCGGCCGGGCCGAAGTCATTCCCGATCGCGGTCAGGCTGGAGGTCTCCGCGTGCAGCGCGATGGCGGACAGCGGCATCCGGTCGGCCGCGTACCGGCCAACCAGTTCCGCGGTCAGATGCTGGGCTTCCGCCGCGCTGCCACCGTTGCCGGCCACCAGCAGCCGGTGCCCGGCGGTCAGCGGCGCGGCGAGCAGCCGCCCCCAGCGCCGTGCGGCGGCCAGCCCGGTCTGCGGGCTGTGCAGCGCCGCGGCCAGCTGATCCAGATGCCGGGCCAGTTCCGGCTGGACGTCGGGGATCGCCGGGACCGCGCTGGCGGCCAGCTCGCCCGGCGTCACGGCGCACCCACCGCGAGCGACCGGCCGGCCGGGCCCGCGCTGTCCACGGTGCCCAGCCTGGCGTACACATGCTCGGTCTGCGCGGCGACCCGGGGCCAGGAGTACCAGCGGCGGGCCCGGCGCAGGCCCGGCCGAAAGCGGCCCGCAGGCCGGCGTCGGAGAGCAGTGCGGCGGCCGCTTCCGCGGTGGCGGCGGCGTCCTGGGGCGGCACCAGCAACCCGGTGCCGCCGTGGACCACGCTGTCGGTGAGGCCGCCGACTGAGGCGGCCACGACGGGGATTCCGCAGGCCATCGCCTCCAGCGGGGTGATCCCGAACGGTTCGTACCACGGGGTGCACAGGACCAGATCGGCGGACCTGATCAGGGCCGGCACCTCGGGGCGGGGCACCGCGCCGGTGAAGATCACCCGGTTGGTGACGCCGTGATCCGCCGCGATGGCGCGCAGCCGCTGGTATTCCGGTTCGGCGGGCAGTGCGGCGCGGTCCGGGCCGCCGGCCACCACCAGTTCCGCGCCGGGCAGCCGCGCCAGCGTCTCGATCGCGGTGTCGATGCCTTTGCGCGGCACCAGCCGGGCGAGCACCAGCAGCCGGCCGCGGCGGCCCCGGCTGGCGACTGGGCCGTCCGGCCGGAAGCTGGCGGTGTCCACCCCGCAGGGCACCACCGACACCGCGCTCCGCGGCACTCCCAGCCGGGCCAGCTCACCCACCTCCTCCCGGCAGGTCGCGATGACCTGGGCGCAGTCCCGGGCGATCTGGCGTTCGGCCGAGATCCGGCCGGGTGGGCTGGTGTCCCGGGCCCCCTGGTACCGGGCCTTGACCGAGCCGAGCGCATGGAAGGTCTGCACGACCGGTATGCCCAGCCCGGCCGTGCCGCGCAGGCTGGCCAGGCCGGACATCCAGAAGTGCGCGTGCACCACGTCCGGCGGCTGGTGCTGCCATTCCCGGCCGAGCCGGTCGCCGAACTCGGCCATGTGCGGCAGCAGGTCGTCTTTGGCCAGGGCCGCCGCGGGCCCGGCGGCCAGCCGGCGCACCCGGGCCGAACCGGCCACCCGGACCTCACGATCCGCGTCCGGGCTGGTCAGCCGGGTGTAGACGGTGACCTGATGGCCGCGCTCGGCCAGGGCATGAGCGAGCGCCGCCACGTGCACGTTCTGCCCGCCCGCGTCCGCGCCGCCGAGCGTTGCCGTCGGGTCGGCATGTTCGGAGACCAGGGCAATTCTCATCCGCGAACCTCCTGCAGTATGTCGTCCCAATCGGCCAGGAACCGTTTCAGCCCGTACCGGGCGCAGGCTGCCTCCCGGGCGGCTAGGCCGGCCTCGCGGGCCGCCGCCGGGTCCTGAATGAACCGGCGGGCCGCGGCGTGCAGCTCGGCCGGGTCGGTGGAGATCGCGCCCGCCTCCGGCGGCACTGCCCGGGGTGCCTCGGTGGCGGCCAGCACGACCACCGGCATGGCCAGCTGCATGGCCTCGATCAGCGACAGCCCCAGCGAGGTCCAGCGCACCGGGTGCAGGTACACCCGGCGCCGGGCCAGCTCGTCATGCATCCGCGCCTGCGGCAGGTCCTCGAACTCGCGGCACGCCTGCGGGTCCAGCCGCAGCGCACGGGCCGTCCCGGAGACCCGCATGCCGAACAGGTCGAGCGGTGCCGCCGCGGCGAAGCCGGGCAGCAGATCGGTGCCGGTGGTCCGGCCCCGGCGCACCGGGTCGTTCAGCACGACCGCGGCCCGGGGCAGCTCACCGGTCCACCGCGCCCCGGGGTCTGGGATGCCGTGTTCCACCACCCGGACCGGGCTCCGGCCGCAGTCCCAGTACAGGGCGTTGAACCTGGTCACGTGCACGATCAGCACACCGGGCACGTCGGCCACCGGGTGCCTGCTGCTGACCGCGGGCCCGGGCGGCGCGTTGTGTTCCAGGTACACGGCGGGCAGGTCCACACCGGGCCGCCGCCCCAGCCAGGAGCCGGCCATGGCCAGCTCCTCCGGCCGCTGCGCGATCAGCACGTCAACTGGCTCGGTGCGCAGCTGCTCGGGGCTGACCTCGGCGACGCTGGGTGGCCAGTCCCACGTGCGGGCCCGGCCCAGGCCGTACGGGCCCCGGCCGGGCAGCACCGGCACCAGGTAATCATGGCCGCCCTGGACGAACGAGGTCAGCCAGGAGCCGTGCAGATGCCAGATGAGGACTCTCATCGGCCGGCTCCGGTGACGGCTGGGCGGCCCGCCAGCGCGGCGACGGCCGCGGTCACCTCGGCCGGGTCGATCTGGTCCAGGCACGGGTGCCCGGGCACCGGGCAGACCCGGGCCCGGCTGCCCGCGCACGCCGCCTGCTGGTCACCGAGCAGCACGGCCGGCACCCGGTAGGGCGCCCACCGGGCGGCCGGCACTACCGGCGCGAACAAGCTGGCCACCGGGGTGCCCACGGCCGCGGCCAGATGCGCGGCGCCGGTGTTCGGCGCGACCAGCACTTCCGCGCCGGCCAGCACGGCGGCCAGCATCGGCAGGCTGGTCTGCCCGGACAAATTCACCAGGCGGCCGGGCGGCCCGCTGGCCAGTGCATGGCGGCAGATCTCCGCGGCCAGGGTGGCCTCGCTGGGCGAGCCGGTGAGCAGCACCCGGTGCCCGGCGGCGGTGAGCGCCGCGGCGATGGCCGCGGCGTGCCCGGCCGACGGCCGCCGGGCCGGCGCCGATGCGCCCGGGTGCAGCACGACGTACCGGCCGCCGCCGGTCAGCGGCACCGGGTCGGGCAGCGTCCTGGTCACCGCGAGCAGGCCCGGATCGCCGGCCGGCAGCTGGAACCCGGCCGCCGCGGCCAGCGACAGGTTGCGTTCCGTCTCGGGGATGTCTTCGGCAAGCCGGTGCCGGACGTCGAGTAGCGAGCCCGGGTAGTCCTCGCTGATCGCGCTGACCCGCGGCACCCGGGCCATCCGCAGCACCAGCGCCGTGGGCAGTGCCGACTGGTGAAACGAGGTGAAGATGACCGCGTGGCTGACGTGTATTTTTCGCAACGCCAGTACCAGGTGGCGGACCGTGGCCGGTGCGACGGCGTCCGGCTCCGGGTCAATCCACGGCAGCCGGGCGGTGATCACCCGGGTTACCCCAGGGAGCAGCGCGGCGGCGGCCGCGCCGGACGGCCCGGCCAGGAAGATCACCTCCCGGCCGCCGGCCGCCATCGCCCGCACCGCCGGGCCGGTGAGCAGCACATCGCCCAGCCCGTCCGGCCGGACCGCGAGCAGGCGGGATGGGTTCATGCCGCGCGGCCCGGCCGGCGGATCAGGAACGGTCCCAGCGCCAGCACGTCGACCGGCGCGGAGCCGAAGCATTCCAGCGCGTCCCGCGGGTCGTCCACCATGGGCAGGCCCGCCGTGTTCAGGCTGGTGTTGACGACCACCGGCAGCCCGGTGCGGGCGGCGAAGCCGTCCAGCATGGCGGCCAGTTCCGGCTGCCCGGCCCGGTCCACGGTCTGCACCCGGGCGGTCCCGTCCACGTGCACCACCGCCGGGATCCGGTCCCGCCAGGCCGCTGCGACCTGGTGCACGAACAGCATGTACGGGCTGGGCAGCGGGCCGTCGAAGATCTCCGCCGCCCGCTCGGCCAGCACCATCGGGGCGACCGGCCGGAACTCCTCCCGGCCCTTCACCGCGTTCAGCCGGTCCAGGTTTTCCCGCCGGCCGGGGTGGGCGAGCAGCGAACGGCTGCCCAGCGCCCGCGGCCCGAACTCGCTGCGGCCCTGGAACCAGGCCACGATCCGGTCCGCGGCCAGTTCGGCCGCGACCGCGTCGGCGATGCTGGCCGGCTTCTGGTACGGCCAGGCGGCGGTGTCCAGCCAGGCCGCCAGTTCGGCGGCGGACCAGCCCCGGCCGAGGTATGCGTCGGGCATCGGCTGGGTCGTCTCGCCGGCCGCAGCGGCCAGGGACAGGGCACCGCCGAGCGCGGTGCCCGCATCGCCAGACGCGGGCTGGACCCAGATCCGGTCGAACGGGCCTTCGCGGGCCAGCCGGGAGTTGGCCACGCAGTTCAGTGCCACGCCACCAGCCATGGTCAGGGCGCGGTCGCCGGTCCGGCCGTGCAGCCACCGGACCAGGTCGAGCAGGACCTCCTCGGTCACCTGCTGCACGCTGGCGGCCAGGTCGGCGTGGTCCTCAGTCAGCGGTTCGCCGGCCGCGCGGCGTTTCACCAGGCTGTGCCACGGCACGTCCTCGGTACGGAACCCGCCCGCCCCGTCGGAGTAGACCAGCCGGCTCAGTTCGGCGGCGAACCGCGGCCTGCCGTAGGAGGCCAGCGCCATCACCTTGTACTCATCGCTGGACCGGAGGAAACCCAGATGGCTGGTGGCCTGCTCGTAGAACAGCCCCAGCGAATGCGGTAGCGGCTGGCTGGCCAGCGTCTCCAGGCGTCCGCCGGCGTACCGGCCGGCCAGGTGTGAGACGGCCTCACCGCGCCCGTCGCAGACCAGCACGCTGGCGTCGCCCAGCGGGCCGGCCAGCCCCGCGGACGCGGCGTGTGCCACGTGGTGCCGGACGTAGCGAACCGCCGACTGGTCGAGCCCGGGCAGTGTCTCGGCGATGAATCCGGGCGCGTGCCGGGCGTACTCGATGCGCAGGTGATCCCACGGATCGTCCAGCCCCAGCGCGGCGGCGGGCTGGCACTCGGCCGGGTCATACGAGTAGGCGACCGCGTCCAGGTCGGCGGGGCGCAGCCCGGCCTCGGCCAGGCACCAGCGGGCGGCTAGCTCCGGCAGTTCCCAGGCGGAGAACGGGACCGGGCGCTTGCCGTGCTTGCGCCGGCTGAACCGTTCTTCTTCGGCGGCCGCCACCACCGTGCCGTCCACCACCAGCGCCGCGGCCGGGTCGTGAAAGATCGCGTTGAGGCCGAGTATCCGCACCTGCTCACCTGCCCCGTCGGTCAGCCGGCCTGCGGACTCAGTCAGTCGGCCGGTCAGACAAATCAGTCAATTACGGGGCGCAGCGCTACCCGGCGCCCGGACAGTCAAACGGAAGTCGGAAAAACCTCGCCTACCACCCTGGCCTGGGTCATCGCGACGGGACAGGAAGGTGCCTCTTACCTCGGTCAATTACAGAAAGTGACGGATTCAGGGCCAGCTGCGTGGCCATGCCCGACCCAGCACGGCCGTCACCGCGTCGCCAACTCCGGCCGTGGTGGGCACCCCGGCGGCCTCGGCCGGCCGGGTCTGCGGCGTGGGCACCAGGATGGCCCGGGCGCCCGCGGCATAGGCCGCCGTCGCGTCGGCCCCGATGTCGCCGATCACTACGCAGTCCGCCGGATCCACGCCGAGTTCGGCGGCGGCCTGGCGGATGAGCCGCGGGGCGGGCTTGCGGCAGTCACAGCCCTCCTCCGGGGCGTGCGGGCAGACCGCCCAGCTGCCGAACGGCCCGAGCAGTTCCTCGATCCGCTCGTGCACCGCGGCCAGCTGGCCGGGGGTGATGAGCCCGCGGCCGACCGCGGACTGGTTGGTGACCACGCCGACCGGCACCCCGGCCCGGCGCAGCCTGGTCAGGGCGGCAACCACCCCCGGCATCGGCTCGACGCGCTCCGGCTGGCCGTTGTACGGCACGTCGCGGATCAGGGTGCCGTCCCGGTCGAACAGCACCGCGGCCGGACGCGGCGGCCATGGCGCGGCAGCCCGGCTGCGCCACCAGCCGCCCGCCCACCGGCTGACCGCCAGCGGCGGGATGAGTGCGCTGGTCAGGATCATCTCGGTGATCTCCGGCCGAGTCCGTGGGCCAGGGCGGATCCGGGCCGCGGCGAACTCGGCGGTGACCAGCAGCCAGCCGGCCGCGGCCCCGGCGGCGGCCCGGCGCAGGTCGCGGCGGGCCCGGCCGGGCGCCACCGCGCTGGCCGCCAGCCCGGCAGCGCACCCGGCGGCCAGGCTGGTGGCCACCCAGTGCCCGGCCCGCCGCCCGGGAGCGGCGCCGGCCCGGTGGTGCCAGTCCCGGCCGTGCAGCCGCCGCATGAGTGCGTCGTCACCGTTCCCGGCCTGCGCGCGCAGGCTGGCCCAGCGCCGCTCCGCGCGCACCGGATGGGTGGTTGCCCGCCGGCCCTGAGCCAGCCGCCAGCCCCGGTCCAGCATCCGCAGGGCAAGGTCGGCGTCCTCGCGGAAGGCCCGCGGGAACCGCTCGTCGAACCCGCCGGCGTCGATCAGCGCGCGGCGCCGGTAGGCCATGTCGGCGGTGATCCACCGGGCGCCGGCCAGCCCGGCGGTGCCCCGCTCCCAGTCCGTGGGCCGCCGGCAGGCGGACAGCGGCACGGTGATGACCCCTTGCACCCCAGCCACCTGCGCTGGCTGGGCGGCCAGGTCGGCGACCAGGTCGGCGCGCCAGGACGGGCCCACCCGGACGTCGTCATCAAGGAACGCCACCCACTCGGTGACGGCCGCCGCCCGCCAGCCGGCGTTGCGGGCGCCCGCGGGCCCGCGCCCGTCCAGCGTCAGCACTGTGGTCCGCGAGGCCAGCCGGCCCGGGATACGGACCGGTAGCGGGTCCGGCGTGTCCGGACGATCATCGGCCAGCACGACCTGCTGCGGCAGTGGCCCGCGGGCCGCGGACAGCGCGTCCAGGCAGTCCTGCAGGCACGGCCGGCCCAGCGTCGGAATCACTACCACGTACCGGGAACCAGGCGCCCGGCTACCGCGTGCTGCCGCTGTCACGCGCGCCGGGCTACCCGCCGCCCGGCGCGGCAAACGGGCGTTTGGCCCGTGCTGCCCGGGGGAGCGGGACGCCCTATGCACGGAATACCGCCCACCGCGCCGCTGCGCGCCGTCTGCCGCCCGGGGGGGCGGGACGCCGAGCCCGCCACCACCGTAGTCATCGCCACCCGGGACCGGTGCGCCGAACTGCGCCGCACACTGAACCGGCTCACCGCCCTGCCGGAACAGCCGCCCGTGGTGGTGGTGGACAACGGTTCCACCGACGGCACCCCGGCGATGGTGCGGGAACATTTTCCCGGCGCCGAGCTGATCACGCTGCGCCGCAACCGCGGTGCGGTCGCCCGCAACCTGGGCGCCCGCCGCGCCCACACCCGCTACATCGCGCTGACCGACGACGATTCCTGGTGGGCGCCCGGCTCGCTGGCCACCGCCGCCCGGGTGCTGGATGCCAGCCCGCAGGTCGGGCTGGTCGCCGCGCGGATCCTGGTCGGGCCGCGGCTGGCCGTGGACCCGGCCAACGACCTGATGGCGGCCAGCCCGCTGCCGGCCGCGGGCCTGCCCGGCCCGCGCATCCTCGGCTTCCTCGGCTGCGGCGCGGTGCTCCGGCGGGACGCGTTCCTGGCCGCGGGCGGCTTTTCCCGGCTGCTGTTCATCGGCGGGGAGGAGCAACTGCTCGCCTATGACCTGGCCGCGGCCGGCTGGGCGGCCTGCTATCTGCCCGCCGTGGTGGCCCATCACCACCCATCGGCCCGCCGCGACCCGGCGGCCCGCGAGGTGCAGGTAAGCCGGAACCGGGTGCTGGTGGCGTGGCTGCGCCGGCCGCCCCGGTGCGCGCTGACCGAGACCGGCCGGCTGGCCCGGCGGGTGGCCACCGGGGAACTGGCGGCCACCCGGGCCGCGGCCGGTGTGCTGTCCCGGCTGCCGCTGGCGCTGCTGGGCCGGCGCAAGCTGCCGCCCGGCGTGGAGGCGGCCATCGGGATGCTGGGTGCCGGCCATGCTGGCTGAGCCCGGGGCCGCTGCCGCGGATTCCCGGATGACGGTCGTGGTGATCACCAGGAACCGGCGTGACGAACTGGACCGCACACTGACCCGGCTGGCCGCGCTGCCGGAACGGCCACCGGTGATCGTGGTGGACAACGCATCGACCGACGGCAGCGCCGCCGCGGTGCGCCAGCACCACCCCGGCGTGCGGCTCATCCTGGCCCGGCGGAACCTCGGCGCGGTCGCCCGCAATCTCGCGGTCCGCCAGGTGACCACCCGGTACGTCGCGTTCTGCGACGACGACACCTGGTGGGAGCCAGGGGCACTGGGGCTGGCGGCCGACGCCCTGGACCGGAACCCGGACGTGGCCGGGATCATGGCCCGGATAGTGGTGCAGCCCGCGGGTACCGATGACCCGATCGTGCCGGAACTCGAGCATTCCCCGCTGCCCGGCCGCGCCGGGCTGCCCGGCCCGGTGCTGATGAGCTTCATGGCGGGTGCCTCCATGCTCCGCTGCGCTCCGTTCCGCGAGGTGGGCGGGTTCTCGCCGCGGCTGTTCCTGGGTGGTGAGGAGGAATTGCTGGCCGCGGACCTGATCGCCCGCGGCCACCTGCTGTGCTACCTGTCCCCGGCGGTGCTGCACCATCAGGCGTCCACGCTGCGCGACCCGGCCCACCGGCGGCGCCTCGGCATCCGGAACACGCTGTGGTTCACCTGGCTGCGCCGGCCACCCGGGGCGGCGCTCCGGCGGACCGCGGAGCTGGCCGGATCGGTACCCCGGGACCTGGTGTCGGCTCGCGCGTTCGGTGCCGCCGTGGCCGGGCTCCCTTGGGTGCTCCGCGAGCGACGCCCGGTCCCGCCCCAGGTCGAGGTGTGGCTGCGGCTGCTCGACGAGCCGCGCCGTAATTCGGCCGCCCGCCGCTATGTCGGCTGATCGCCGAGACAACGGCCCGTTCGCCCGCCTGCTGGGCGCCGCTTAGGCCAGCGCTTTGCGGGCCGTCTTCAGGTCGGCGACCAGGCCGGCGTAGGCCTCGTCGCGGGCCGCCTCGTCCGGCGCGCGGAGGACCGAGGACGGGTGGATGGTGCTCAGCACCGTGCCGTGCCAGTCGCCGACCGTGGCGTCCGCCAGCCGGCCGCGGTAGTCGCGAACCCGGAAGCCCCGGCCGAAGATGGCCTCGCCGGCCACCGCCCCGAGGGCCACGGCGACACGGGGGCTGACTACGGCCAGTTCCGCCTCCAGCCAGCCCCGGCAGGCCGCGATCTCCGTCCCGTTGGGCCGCTGGTGGATCCGCCGTTTACCGCGGGCCACCCATTTGAAGTGCTTGACCGCGTTCGTCACATAGGCGTCGGCGCGGTTGATGCCGCTGTCCGCGAGCGCCCGGTCCAGCAGCCGGCCCGGCCCGACGAACGGCTGGCCCTGCTTGTCCTCCTGGTCCCCCGGCTGCTCGCCGACCAGGGCCAGCGGTGCGCCGGGCCGGCCGGCGCCGAACACCGTCGCGGTGGCGCGCTCATACAGGTCACAACGGGTGCACGAGCCCGCTTCGGCAGCCAGCCGCTCCAGTGTGGTCACGGAACACCAGTTACCCGGGTGGCCCGCCGTTATCCAGGCTGCCGGCCAGCGCCGCGAGCAGGTCCGTGGTCAGCGGCGGGCCCGGCGGGCCGGCCCGGGCCGTGGCGGCCTGGGCGCGGGCCGCGGCGGACCGGCACCAGACCCACCGCCGGCCCAGTTCGGCCCGGTCCAGTGCTGGCTGACCGGGGGCAGGCAGCAGCACCGGCCAGCCCCAGGCGGCGGCCTGGGCGGCCACCTTGGCCCCGCCGGTCACCGGGTCGATCGCGAGCGCGGGCACCCCGCTGCGCAGCGCCAGTACCAGGCCGTGCAGCCGGGTGGTGACCACCACGTCGGTGCGGGCGATGGCCGATTCCACTTGCCCGGGGGTGGCCGGGCCGCGCCAGTCGCCGGACCGCAGCCGGGTGTCCAGCGGTATCCAGGCGCAGTCCAGCGTGGCCAGCCAGGCGCCGAGTTCGGCGGTGAGCTGGGCGTGCCGTCCCCGGCCGGCGTACTCCGGCTGGTCGCCGGCCAGGATCACTCCGGCCACCGGGACCGGTGCGACAACGGCCGTGGCGGACAGGTCGGCGCGGGCCTGCTGGCCCGGTGCGTCGCGGGGCAGCACCACGTGGAAGCCGGTGACCGCCGGGCTGGCCGGATCGGGCACCGAGACACCGACCGCGATCCGGTAGCAGCCCCGGTACCGCTCGTGCAGCCCGGCCACCTGACTGCCGTGGGCCGGCCCGCAGGCGAACACCAGGTGTGAGTAGTCGGCCGGCGCCGCATCGTCCAAGGTGCGCTGGCCAGGCCGGAACACCGGGCTCCAGGCCAGGTCGCAGGCGATGCCCGCAGCGTCGAGCGCGTTCCGTACCGCGTCCATGGCCAGCACGTCCCCGGCGGTCGCCTCGCCATGCAGGAAGCTCGGCCAGCCGGTCACCAAAACCCGGCAGGCGCGGCTGGTCATGGCCCAGCCGGGGCGGGGTCTTCGCGGTACGGCGGTCACCGGCCGGCTCCTAACCGGGCAACGTCTCGCCGCCTACCGGGGCCAGCACCTCACCGGAGTAGTAGCTGGACAGCCGCGGCGGCGAAGAACACATAGGACGGGGCGATCTCATCTGGATGCGCGGCCCGGCCCATCGGCACCTGGCTGCCGAAGCTGCTCACCTTCTCCTCGTCGAACGTCGCCGGGATCAGCGGCGTCCACACCGGGCCCGGCGCGACACAGTTGACTCTGATGCCGCGATCCTGCAGGGCCTGGGCCAGCGAGTAGGTGAGGGCCAGGACGGCGCCCTTGGTGGCTGAGTAGTCGATCAGGGACTTGTTGCCGCGCAGCCCATTGATGGAGGACGTGTTGATGATGGCGCCCCCGTCGGGCAGGTGCGGCACGGCCGCCTTGGTCGTCCAGAAGTAACTGAACACGTTGACCCGGAAGGTGCGTTCCCACTGGCTGCTGCTCAGCTCGGTAAAGTCGGACACCGGCTGCTGGAAGGCCACGTTGTTCACCAGCACATCGAGCCCGCCCAGCTCATGCACGGTCTGGTCGACCACGTGCTGGCAGTTGGCCTCCTCGGCCAGGTCGGCGCGGATGGTGACGCAGCGCTGCCCGGCCTGGCCGGCCAGTTCGGCGGTATGCCGGGCGTCCTCGTCCTCCTGGTCGGACAGGTAGCCGATGGCCACGTCGGCGCCTTCCTTGGCGAACGCCACCGCGACCGCCCGGCCGATGCCCGAGTCGCCGCCGGTGATGAGCGCGCGCCGGCCGGCCAGCAGGCCAGTGCCCTCGTAATCGCGCATCTCGTCCCGCGGCCGCGGGTCCATCGCGGCCGTGTGGCCCGGGTAGTCCTGCTCCTGCTTCGGCGGCGGGTGCTGCTCCGATGGTCTGGTCATTGGTCTCCTCCGGTGCGCGGGCAACTTTCGGGGGGCGCGGCTACCCCGGCACCGGGGCGGCAAACGGGCGGGTCAGTGGCGTTGTCGTTGCGGCGTGCATGGGTCAGTTCGACCTGGGTAGCGGCGGCGGCACCGGAGCTAGAGGAGTGAGCGCACATGACTGGAACGTCGCTGCCCGGGCTGCTCATCATCTGTGCGGTGATCATCGTGGGGCTGGCGGTCCTGCTGGCGCTGGTGTTCTGGGCGGGCTCGCACCCGTTCTGGAAGGGGCGCAGGCCGTCCCCGCCTCCCGGCGATGTCCGGGGTGGTGCGTTCGTGGGCGAGGGGCGTGCGCTCACGCCGCGCCGGGATGCCGAACCGGACGTTGACCGGGAATGGCCAGAGCCTGGCAATGAACCGGTTGCCCCTGATGACGCCACGGGCCATGACGAAGCTCGGCCCAGAGAGGGGTAACCACCATGCCCACCTGGCGCGGCGCCGGTCACTCGCCGACCGCGTGGGTGCGCAGGCCGGTGTTCTCCGGCCGGTGTGGCCCTGGCGGGCCGGGGTAGCGGCGTTGGCACGAAATGTACATCCAGCTGGAGGGAGCAGCCATGGCGCGGCAGCCCACACCACCCGATGAGGCCGGGCAGAACGAGTCCTTCCGCAATCAGGCACGGCATGAGCCGGTGCCCGCGAGCCGCCAGGCCGAACGCCCGCAGGCGGCCGCGCAGCGGAACGAGGACGTGCAACGCGATGTCGAGCAGCGCCGCCGGGAGTCCGCGGAAGAGGACCGGACACCCGCCCTGGACTCGCTGGCCGACGCGGACCCGCCCGGCCAGCCCGCCGCTGCGGCACGAGGCGGCGCGGCGGAGGACTTGATGGGCGGCCCGGTGCCCCAGGGCTCGGTGCCGAACGCACCCGGCGTGCAGGCCACCACGGCGGAAGGCGAGGACGGCCGGGTCAGCAAGGTCCGCCGGGTGTCCAACGCGGTGCCCGGGAAGCCCGACGGTGAGGTGGATACCCGGTCCTGAGTATCAGCCGGGAATTTTGCCTGGCTGGGCGTTTAACCGGAGCGGCCCGGGAAGCCGCACCCACCAGCGGGAAGGGCGGAAGGAGGAAACGATGCCGGACGTGTTCGAAGTTCTGGGCCAGGATCATCAGGAAGACAAGCGGATGCTGGCCGAGCTGGAGAAGGGGGCCGGGCCAGCGGTTGCCGCGGCGGACCGGGCCCGCGACGCGGCCACCGGCCGGGGCCGGGACTGACCTGACCGCGGCGGCAATTCCTACTGGACCTGGAGGCGGTTATGACCAACCCCGAGACCGGGCACACCACCGGTACGGCCGACAAGGACTACGACATCATCTGGTACACCGAGCACTGCCTGGACAATGTGCTCCGGCTGGAGACGTTCATCCAGGACGCCGAGCGGAACAACGACTCGGAGCTGGCCGACTTCTTCCGCAAAGCCCAGGCCGACAGCCGCAAGGGCGCCGAGCTGGGCAAGCAGATGCTGCGCTCCCGGCTAACCGGCTGACCCTGGCCCGCCGCAGGCGGCCCGGGCCGGAAGGCAGGGCCGCCTGTCTCGTGTGCGAAAGAAGCGGAAGCGATCCGGCCGCGGTGGCCCAGGCGGGTTTCGCGGCGCTGATGCCCGCCGGGACCACGTGGTGGCGGGCTTGACGAAGAGGAAGGGCCAGGCGGCGCAGACTCAGCCGCGCGCTGACGAGCCGGTCTGATAGAGCGGAGTGACGCAGTGCAGAAGATGATGATGGCAACGGCTGCGGCGGCCGGTGCGGCCGGGCTGGCCTGGCTGACGTCACGGCTGGTCGGCAGCACCGTGGGCCAGGCGATTATGGGCAGCACGCAGGGCGGGGGAGTGAACCACTGGCTGACGGTCACCGTGAACTGCCCGCCGGAGCGGCTGGCCGCCGACGGCGGCCAGCTCCCCGAGCCGATCACCCGGCTGGCCGGCCGGACCGAGGTGAGCGTCCGGCCCGCCCCCGGCGACCGTGGCAGCGAGCTGGGCCTGCGGCTGATCAGCCCACCGCCGGAGGGGCTGGCCGTGGTCGCGGCCCGGCTGCGCGGCGGCGACCCGCGGCAGGAACTCCGCCGGGCGCTGCGGGACGCCAAGTCCCTCATTGAGACCGGCGAGGTGATCCGCCCAGACGAGCCGCCGACCACTCACCCGACCGTCACCGGAAAGCTTCTCGACCTGGCCATCGCCCGGTCGGGCGGAGAGGGGCGGCTGTGAAGGCGCTGTGCTGGGAAGGCGTGAACAAGCTGGCCGTCGAAGACGTGCCCGACCCGGCTATCCACAATGACCAGGACGTGATCGTGAAGGTGCGGATGACCGCCACCTGCGGCTCGGATCTGCACCTGCTCGGTGGCTACATCCCGGCCATGCGGGCCGGTGACGTCATCGGGCACGAGTTCCTCGGCGAGGTGGTCGAGGTAGGCAAGGAAGTGGGCCGGCACAAGGTCGGTGACCGGGTGGTCGTGGCGTCGTTCATCGGCTGCGGCCGGTGCTGGTACTGCACGCACGGCGAGTGGTCGCTGTGCGACAACAGCAATACCAACCCCGGGCTGGCCCAGCTGCTGTGGGGCTATGAGACCGGTGCGGTGTACGGCTACTCGCACGCCATGGGCGGCTTCCGCGGCAGCCATGCCGAGTACGCCCGGGTTCCGTTCGCCGACTACGGCGCCTTCCCGGTGCCGGACGGCGTGGACGACGCCAGCGCGGTATTCGCGTCCGATGCGGCTCCGACCGGATGGATGGGCGCCGACCTGGGCGGCGTCAAGCCCGGCGACGTGGTGGCCGTCTGGGGCAGCGGCGGGGTGGGCCAGATGGCCGCCCGGGCCGCGGTGCTGCTCGGCGCGGCCAAGGTGATCGTCATCGACCGTATCCCGGAGCGGCTGGCCATGGCCGAGCAGGTGATCGGGGCCGAGACGATCAACTACGCGGACACCGATGTGGGCGGCGAGCTCCGGGAGCGCACCGGCGGGCGGGGTCCCGACGTGTGCATCGAGGCGGTCGGCATGGAAGCGCACAGCGCTGGGCCGGGATACCCCTACGACCAGGTGAAGCAGCAGCTCCGGCTGCAGACTGACCGGCCCACCGCGGTCCGCGAGGCCATCCACGCCTGCCGCAAGGGTGGCTCGGTGTTCCTGCTCGGCGTGTTCGGTGGCATGGTGGACAAGTTTCCGCTGGGCGCTCTGATCAACAAGGGGCTGACGTTGCGTGGCGCCCAGCAGCACGGGCAGCGGTACATCCCCATGCTGCTGGACCGCATCGCAGCCGGTGAACTGGATACCCGGCACCTGGCCACGCACGAGCTGCCGCTGGACGACGGCCCCCGCGGCTACCAGATGTTCAAGAACAAGGACGACGGCTGCGTCCGGGTGGTATTCCGGCCCGCCGCCTGAACCGCCCGAGCTGGCCGGCGCTTCCCATGGCGGCGCGATGCAAACGCACGTTTAGCCCGGCCCAGTCGGGAAGCGGGGGAGTCAAAAGCATCAGGCGCTTGCCAGGACCAGTGCTGGTGCCTGCTCATTCACATCGTGAGATGGAGGAGCCATGACCGGTACCGTCATCGCCGTCTTGGTGCTGTGCGTGCTGATCGTTCTGGTCATCGTGGGCGTACCGCTGTGGCTGACGTTCCGGCGCAAGCACACCAAGCCGAACTACCGGGACGCGCAGGGGCATGCCGAGGTCAGGGAGGCCGGGACGGACGCTGTACTGAGCAGTCCGGACTACGTGCCGGCCGAGCGGGTCAACCCGCTGGACGGCCTGACGGTCCCGCAAGAACCGGAACAGGATCCGCCCATGGGCGGCCTGTCCGGGCAGGCCCGCAGGCGCCCGGTGCCTGGCGACCGCCCGGACGCTGGGAACAGCCCGGCCGCTGGGGACGGCCCGGCCGCTGGAGACTAAGGCACCCCGGTCAGAGCTTCTGAGATACCCGGACGGTGGTGCCGCCCGGCGAGGAGTGAATCTGCACCAGGTCGGTGAGCTGGTTGGCCAGCCACAGGCCGGCTCCCTGGTCGGCCGCAGGCGGCAGCCGGCCAGCCAGTGGGGCGGTCAGGTGGCCCCGGTCGGACACCTCGCAGAGCAGCCAGCCGTCGTCCGTCCACATCCGCAGCTGGCCATGCCCGCCGCCGTGCTGCAGGCTGTTGGTGGCGATCTCGTTGACCGCGGCCACCAGCGCGCTGGCGGGCCGCTGGCCAAGGCCGGCCTGCTCGGCCCGGACAGTGATGAAGGCGCGCAGATCGCCCAGGCCGCCGCGCTCGAAGGCGATCAGCGCCGCGTCGCCGGGGCCGGCGGGCAGCGGCCGGGCGTACGGCCCGGCCGGGTCGATGGGCTGGAAGTCGGGGGAGACGTGCTCGGCACCGGGCTGCCCTGCGGTCAGGTAGGGATGGGCCCGGCGCGCGTCCTGGATGACCGTGGCTGGCAGCGCCGACACGTCGTAGGGACAGAGCAACCGGAGCGGCGTCGCCGCGCCGAAAGCCAGGTTGAGCAGTTCCTCATAACGCTGGCACTCGGCCAGCTCGGCCGGCGACCGGCCGGGGAACACCGCCTCGCCGACGCCGCGGAATTCGCTGGCGCCGGCGTGCCCGTTGACGAACCGCTGCCAGACCCCGATGAGCCGGCCGGGGTTGCCGCCGACGTCAGCTATGTCGGCGAAGCTGACCTTCTCCGCGGCCGGCCCCAGCGCGTCCCGGACGGCGCCGATCTTCGCCGCGGTGAGCAGTACCAGGACGGGGTGGCCCTCGCCCACCGCTGGGCGAACGAAGGACAGCACATCCGTCGTGAACCCGGCGGCGCCCGGGTAGAGCAACGCCTCATGATGGAAGCCGTGGGAGTTGTCACTCATCGGCTGGTCCGGTGCCGTGCTCATCCAGGTTCCCTCAGCATGATGGCGTCGGCCGCTGAGGCCTGCTGGCCTCGTCCCGGCCACGTCGATTCCCGTCGCAGCGGCATTGTACGCTGTCGGCCCACCCGGAGCGGCGGTGCGCTGGCCGCGCAGGTCAGGACGTACCGGCCCGCATCTCGACCGTGGTGCCGAGTTCGCCACCGGTGATCGCCACGTCGCGCATGGTCGCCCGGATCAGCCGGAGGCCGTGGCCCCGGTCTGGGTGGCGACGCGCAGGCTGATCGGCCAGTCCGCGGGCGGCCCAAGCGGGGAAGCGCCCCAGTCGTGCTCGCGCATGAGGGCCGCCATCACGCCGGACCCAGGGAACACCTGGCCGGGGCTCCCGGTACCGGTCATCGGCCCGACTGCCCCTCTGCGGCGCTGCTGCGCGTCTGCTCAGCGGCGGCCCGCTCGCGGGCTTGCCCGTGACTTGCGCCGCCATCGACACCGATAGGATAATCTCGGCGCCAGTCATCCGGGCGATGTGCCTGGCCCAGAGTTCGGGCGGTGTCGTTTCCTCTCTCGCGCAGGCGGGTGATAGATCGTGAAGTCAGGGCAACTGCCGGTGACCTGGCACGGGCAGCTCGCAGTGATCACGATGCCCGAAGAAATAGACATGTCCAACGGCGCCGAGGTCCAGGCTGGGCTACTGGCCGCGCTCGGCCAGCAGCCGCGGGTGCTGGTGGTGGATATGGCCGAGACCACATTCTGCGATTCGGCCGGGGTGCGGGCCATCATGCTCAGCCACCGGCAGGCAAGCGCGCAGGACAGCGACTTCCGGCTGGTGATCAGCTCAGCTGGGGTGCACCGGGTGTTTTCCATCATCGGTGCGGGCGAGCTGGTCCAGATCCACCCGGATCTGCCCAGCGCGCTAGAGGCCGGCCCGCGGGGTAGCGAACCGGGCCCAGCCTAGGTGGGCCAAGCCGAGGTGGGCCAAACCTAGGTGGGATAGTCGCGTGGCTGCCGCTGCACGCTCGCCCAGCTCAGCGGGCAGTGCTCAGTGGGCGGTTTCCAGGACGAGCACGCCGGGCGCGGTGTCCCAGCCCAGGATGTGCAGGATGTCCGCCAGATGGGCCGGCAGGTGGGTGATCATGATCTGGCGAACCGGGCGGGCCGGGCCGGCCACGGCCGTGATGATGCGCAGGCCGCCGAGGTCACAGAACTCGACCTGGGCCATGTCCAGCCGGATGGTGTCATCGCCGGACATAGCGGCTTTGGCCAGGATCCGGCGGAGCACCGGGTACGTTGACTCGTCGATGACCCCGGCCAGCGACAGCGCAGCCGGGGGACAGGTGAAAGTGGCCGCCAGCGGGCTCTGTGGCTCCTGCCGGGCCACGAAGTCGGACCAGCCATCATTGCCTGGGTGACCACACGTCCCAGGGTCCATGGCACCTCCGGGTGTGCCATTTCACAGTTCCCGGCGGCTGGGTGACAACCACCACCGGGCGACGGCCCCTCCAGCGTACTTCGGCCGGCGGTTACCGCCCAGCGCCCATGCCCAGCTGGACCGGGCGGAGACCGGCCGCCGTCAGCGCCGCGTCGGCCGGGCTACCCGGCGCGGTACGCAGCGTCAGTTCCAGGCGGTGGGCGTTCAGCTGAGCTTTTACCCGGTACAGGACGCGGACCGCGGCGCTGGTGAGGAGCGGTACCTGGGGCAGGTTGACGGTCAGCGGCACTGTGCCGCCGCCGCAGGCACTCAGCAGCCGGGCGGCTAGCCGGTCCGCCGTGCTGGCGTTGAGCAGGCCCCGGACGGTAGCTCGTGCGGTCGTTGCGCCGGGCGTGATGTGCACGCCGAACGGTGGGCTGGCCAGCTGCCGGGCGGTGCGGCGGGCGGCCAGGCTGGCCGGCCGGCTCAGCCGGTGCCTTAGCGTCACCACGGTGCCCCGGGTGCCGGGCGCCGCCGTGGCACCCGGCAAAGGATGGTTGACTCGCACCTCGTCAGCCAGGTGGGCAGCAACTGTCAGGCCGTGGCCGCGGTAGGGAAGGCTGGGCCCGGGAACCTGCCAGTGCCCGTGGTCTACCACCCGGCACACCAGATCACCGTGGTCACTGACCCTCGCGTGCAGCTCTACCCGGCCGGGCTGCCCGGCCGGGTAGGCGTGCTCGACCGCGTTCGCGGTGAGCTCGGATGCCGCGAGGAGCAGCGCGTCCCGCTCCGCGGGCAGCTGGCCAAGCTGGCTGAGCCAGTCCCCGAGGGAGCGCCGTACGGTGCGTACCGTACCGGTCTCGGCGGGCAGGTCGAGATCCAGGCCGGGGACAGGCGCGGGACTCCACTGTGCGGCCACGGCGGTGACATCGCCAGGCGCGGCGTCATGAACCAGCTGCTCCACGGCCGTCGCGCAGAGCTGTTCGGCTGCGGTGGTGTCCGCGTCCGGCGGATGGGCATGGCCAGCTGGCCCGGCACCGGCCCGCGCCGCGAACGCGGCCATGGCGCGATCCGGCAGTTGAGGCGTGGCCAGCCCGTCGCTGTACAGCAGCACCAGATCGCCGGGCCGCAGCTCGGTGCTGGCCACACGTGGTACCGAGCCGGTACCTAGCGGGCTGGTGCCGGTGCCGGGCAGGTTCCGCGCGGTTCCGCCCGGCGTGACGATCACCGGCGCCTGGTGCCCGCAGGTCAGGTAGTGCAGTGTGCCGTGGCGCAGGTCGAGCACCGCGAGCACCAGAGGGGCCATGCGCAGCGTCTCGCTCCGCTGCGCGAATGCATCCGCGCGGGTGATAGCCGTTTCCTGGCCGGCCCCGCACAGCAGCGGCTCGCTCAGTACCGCCCGGAGTTGCACCGTCGCGGTCGCGGCGGCGATCCAGCCCCCGGGCACGTCGCCTGCCATCAGGGCGATTGAGCCGTCGGGCAGGGTGACCGCGTCGAACCAGGCAACGCCTTCGCCCTGATCCTGGCCGGTCAGCAGAGAGTGCGCTGCGATGCTGGCTCGCGGCAGTACGGGCAGCACCCTGGGCAGCAGTGCGTCCTGGGTTTCCGGCCAGACGGCACCGGCGGGCTGGACCGGCCGGCTGACCGCGCGGCCGGGGTCCGTGCTGCCCGGTGGGATGGGCCCAGCCGGGGGCGCCTCCAGCGACTGCTGGACATCCGGGTAGACCGGCATCACCTGGTCCAGCCCGGTGGCCTGCAGCACACCAGCTACCGGGGAGCCGGCGATCACCAGGCGCAGTTCGGCGCCGCTGGCCGCGGTGCGTTCCCAGGCCTGCGCGATGACGCGCACGCCCGCCGAATCGCAGAACCTGGTCCCGGTCAGGTCGGCGGTGATCACGTCAGGAGACTCGCCGGTTACCGACGCCAGCAGGGCATTCACCTCAGCCGAACTTGCCATGTCGATCTCGGCGGGCATGCGCACCACCGCATGTCGGCCCGTCCAGGACACGGCCAGCCCAGCTGACGTCATCGCGCACCCTTCCGTCAGATGCCAGGCTGAGCTGCCCGTCCTGGCGGGCTCGAAACAGGCTGGCGGCGCAGGATGAGCAGGGCCACGTCGTCGGTATGCGGGACGTAATCGGCCATGGCCGACATGACGGATGCGCATCCTTCCTCCGGGTGCGTGGCGGCGGTGGCAGCGCACAGCCTGCTGATGCCGTCGTCGATGGACCGGTCGCGGCGCTCGACCAGCCCGTCGGTGTAGCAGCACAGCACGGCACCCGGCGGAAGGTCCAGGGTGCTCACCCGGCGCGGTCGTGGGCCGAAGATGCCGATTGGCGGGTCGGCCGCGACCTCGATGACCTGGGCCGGGCGCCCGGGCCGGGCGGCCACCGGTGGCACATGCCCGGCGCTGGACATCCGGACCCGGTCCAGTTCCGGGCTGATCATGGCGCACAGCACGGTCGCCATCGCGTCCGGCTCGAAATGGCCGAACTTACGATTGAGCCGCTCCAGCACGTCCGCCGGATCATCGGTCTCCAGCGCGTACGACCGCAGTGAACTCCGGATCCGGCCCATGATCACGGCCGCGTTCAGGCCGGTGCCGGTCACGTCACCGATCACGGCGCAGATGCTGCCGGTGGGCAGGGTGAACACGTCGTACCAGTCCCCACCCACATTTCCGCTGCCGGGCACGAACCGGGCGGCCAGGTCCAGGCCCGGGATGGCGGGCAGGGCGGTCGGTACCAGGCTGCGCTGCAGAGCGGCCGCGGCGGCCCGGTCCACCCGGGCGGTGAGGGCCTGGACCGCCAGCGCGGCGCGGTCCGCGGCCAGCTGGAGCAGGTCCGCGGCTTCGCTGCTGAACCTGCGGTCGCTCAGCCTGCCGACGTGCAGCACGCCGATCACCGCGCCGTCAGCCAGCAGCGGGGCGCCCATCAGCGACCGGATGCCCTTGTCCAGCAGGATGGAGTTGAGCGCGTCGGTGTCGTTCACCCGGGGCAGGATCACCGGCCGTCGCTGGGCCGCGATCCGGCCGGCGAAGCCCCGGCCGACCGGGATCTGGACGCCCTGCCGGACCTCTTCTTCCAGCCCGCTGGCGGCGGTCGCGACGAGATAGCCGGACGCCTGGTCGAGCAGGAGCACCGCGGCGGTGTCCGCCTGGAGCGCCTCCCTGGCCCGCTCGGCCAGCACACCGAGCAGGGTTTGCGGATCGAGCGCGGACAGCGCCGCGTCGGTAATCGACTGGATGTCGCGGAG
Source organism: uncultured Actinomycetes bacterium (assembly GCA_963834705.1). GTDB lineage: Bacteria > Actinomycetota > Actinomycetes > Streptosporangiales > Streptosporangiaceae > RYN-230. The sequence continues at coordinate 1,664,439 of CAWICV010000001.1, read as the reverse complement.
TTTCTCGGCCGGCCCCGGGCCGGTCAGCAGCCCGGCTGGCCCGCGCTCCTGATGGCGCAACGACCCGTACCGTCCTTCTCCTGGGCGGTCGGCGAACCGGTGCACATCGGCGAACCGGTGCACATCGGGGAACCGGGAACAAGGGCCGCTTCCAGGCCCGGGCCCGCACAGACACTGCCTGATCATAGCCGCGCCCGGTGCCTGGACGGCCCAGCCCGGGCCGCGGGCGGGCGGGTAGCGGCGCGGCACCAGGCTTAAATGGGCGGAATCATGGCGCGACAGTTGCCGCCGTGATGACCCGGGATCCGGCCACCGTCGAGCGTGCGGCCCGCGCGGCCGAGGCGGCGCAGCTGATGGCACCGGGGTCAGGCTAGTGCCGCGGATTTCCCGGCGACTGCGTCATCGAGGCTCAGGTAAACGGGCAGCACGCGATCCAGCCCGCTGAGTTCCAGTGCCCGCCGCACGGCCGACCCGGGGATCGCCAGCCGCAGGTCAACCTGGTAGTCCAGGGCCTGCACGTAGACCAGCGCCAGCATGCTGGCACCGGCCGAATCACAGAACGTGGTACCGGTCAGATCGGCGATCACCGTGCTGATTCCGGACCCGAACGCCGCGGCCAGTTCCCGGCCGAGGATGCCAGCGTTGGCCAGATCGATCTCGGCGGGCAGGGCCACGATCACCGGCTGACCGCCCGGGCCGGTACCAGAATTCTCCATGATCAAGTGGGACCACCTCCGGAATGCCGGCGCCGCGATTCCAAGGTGGCAGCAACCAGCCCGTAACCGCGGCTGGCTCAACAACCATTAGTACCCAGTTTACCGGGCCCGATCCGCGGGCTCTTGGCTGGCTGCTCGTGGTGGCGGGACGATGACGGGAGCTGGCGCTACCGCTCCCGCACCGAGGGAAATTGGGTAGGACCCGGTCCACGCCGGTGATCGAGAAGATGCCCAGCACGGCAGCGCTGGTGATGACCAGCCTGACCTCGCGGCCGCCGGCCTGGGCCAGCCGGTATGCGCGCACTAGCACGTGAAGTCCTTGTTATTTTCGCGGTCGCCGCGCTGCCCGGCTGGCGGCTATGGCTGGCGGCGGTGGATCAGGCTGGGGGTCAGCTCAGTCAGCCGGCGGGCCCCGCACAGTTGCATCGTCATCCGCAGTTCTTCGGCCAGGATGTCGATGCAGTGCCGCACGCCGGCCTCACCCGCGGCGGCCAGCCCATACAGGTGCGCGCGGCCGAGCAGGACGGCGCGGGCGCCCAGGGCGAGCGCGGCAACGATGTCGCTGCCCCGCCGGAAGCCCGAGTCGATCAGGATCTCCAGCCGGTCCCCGGCCGCCGCCACGATGCTGGGCAGCACGTCGATGGTGGCCGGCAGATGGTCGAGCTGGCGGCCGCCGTGGTTGGACACGATCACCCCGTCCAGGCCCGCGTCGGCGGCGCGGACAGCTTCCTCGGCTCGCATGACTCCCTTGAGCACAACCGGCCCGTCCCACAGCTCCCGGATCCAGTCCAAGTCGGCCCAGCGCACGGTGCCGTCGAACATCTCGCTCATGGTCTCCCGGGAGCGGTGGTCCGGTGGCCCGATGTTCGGGAAGCCGATCGTTTCCGAGGTCAGGAAGTGCCAGGACCACCCAGGGTGCAGCGCCCCCTCCAGCAGCGTGGGCAGGCTGAGATGGGGGGAGGGCAGTTCCAGCCCGGTGTGCTTCTCGCGCTCACGTTTGGACCGCACCGCGGTGTCGATGCTGAACATGAGCGCGCTGAACCCGGCTGCCTTGGCCCGGGCGACCGCCTCCTTGATCACCCCCCGGTCGCCCCACACGTAGAGCTGGAACCACAGCGGCGAGCTGGTTTGCCCGGCCACATCCTCAATGGACGTGGTGGCCAGGGTGGAGATCCCGTACGGGATGCCCGCGTGCCCGGCGGCCCGGGCCACCGCCAGTTCGCCCTCGTGGTGGAACATCCGTGGCCCGCCGATCGGGGACAGCGCGAACGGCAGTGGCACGGGCCGGCCCAGCACGGTGGTGCTGGTATCCACCTGGCTGACGTCGCGGGGCATGGTGGGCAGGAATTCGAGGCGGTCGAACGCGGCCCGGTTGCGGCGCAGCGTGTATTCGTCCTCCCCGCCGGTGTCCAGGTAATTCCGCGCGCCGCGGGGCAGGCGGCGGCGGGCCTGGCGGGCGACATCCTCGATGCTGCAGCAGCGGGCGAGCGTCCAGGCGCCGTAGGGTGCGGCCGGCCGTTTGACGCGGAGCAGCGGAAGGGTCTCGGGCAGCCTCATGACACTTTCGCTCTCCCGGGCCATTGTCACTAAACCCGGGTCCCGGCCTGGCCCGCAGCTGGGCCGGGAGGTCAGTGCAGGTCTTCCTGCCGCTCGATCTCACTCAGAGCCTGCATGTCCCGGATCTGCTGGCGGTATACCCAACTGCTGGCCGGCGGCCTGGTAGTCACCGTGCTGCTGATAGCTGCGCAGCGATCACGGCTAAGCGTCTAGTCCGCCGGATTGAGCGTTGTCCGGCAGCTCGTTGACGCACAACACGGTCCAGCCGCTGGATCCCCAGCTCAGGGTGTTAAAGCACCCGTTGTCCTGGGGGAGCACGTCCGGGTCGCCCAGGCCCGGGTCGATGGCCACGAGCACTTCCCGGTTCACCGCGTCGTGGCTTACCACCACGACGGTGCCTGCGGCGCAGCGCTGGGCGATCCGGGTCAGGCCGGGGACGGCCCGGTCGCGGACCGCTGACCGGGGCTCGACGCCGGGAGCGGCATCCACTGATCCGTACAGCTCGGTCACGGTTTCCTTCGGCGTGCCCGCCCACCGGCCGTAATCCCGGTCATTCAGGCATTGATCCACGGTCACCGGCTGCCCAGCGCGGTCGGCGACCGGCTGCGCTGTCTGCCGCGCGCGGCGCAGTGGGCTGGCCACCACCAGGACGGGCTGCCGGGGGCCCAGCGCCTGGCCGAGCCGCTCGGCCTGCCGCTGCCCCTCGTCGTCGAGCGGGGGGTCCAGCAGCCCGCGCAGCACGCCCGACTCGTTGAGCGCGGTCTGGCCGTGCCGGGCCAGGTAGACGCGAACGCCCTCACCTGGTCCAGGACGGCCCGCCGGGCCTGTCATCTCCGGCCTCCGCTGGCGGCCGAGACGCCGCTGTCGGTGATCTCCCACACCGCGCGTGCCGCCCTTCCCGCCGATCATCTAGGTTTATATCGCTTCCCGGTATGACCGGCTACCACGCAGGCCAGCGGCTAAACGCGTGCTTGTGCCGGGCCGGCGGGTAGCCGAGGCGCTGCAGCCTGCTGCGGAATTCACCTGGCTGGCCGGCGCAACGCTGCCTGGCCGCCTATCCGCCGAGCAGCGCGCGGTAGCCGCCGAAAGCTGCCGGGGACTCCCAGACCCGGACCGCGAGGGTCTCACCGCCGGCCTTCCGCACCACGTCGGCCAGCGTGTCGTGCGCCCACCGGGCGAAGATCTCCACGGTGACCGGCTGGCTGCCGGGCGGCTGGATAACGTCTTCCAGGTCGCAGTCCTGGATCCGGCTGGTCAGTTCGCTCAGCGCCTCTTCGAGCAGGTCCAGGTCGCACACCATCGCCCGCTCATCAAGATCCCAGCGCTCGGCGATCATCTCGATCCGGTAGTCATGGTGGTGCCGCTGGCCTTCCGGCCCGGCCGTCCCCGGCATCACATGAAAGGCGCGGACCGTCCGGTGCAGTCCCACCTCGTAGGTCATCGTTCTTCCCGCGCGACGGCCAGCGGTTCCGCACGCTGGCTGGCTAGGTGACTGGTGTCGTTGATGGTGTGCACGGCGGCGAACTCGCGGCCATGCCACTGGATCTCATTGAGGCACGCCGAGCCGAGATAGAACCGGTACATGGTGAGCAGCGGCACGCCGAGAGCCCGGCACAGCAGGATCTTGATGGGCGTGACGTGACTGACCACGAGGACGGTCTGGCTCTGATGCTGACGCAGGATCCGTTCGCAGGCGCGGTTCACCCGGCACTCGGTATCGGCGAAGCTCTCCCCGCCGGGCGGTGCCTGCCGCGGATCGTGCTGCCAAGCGGCGACCGCCTCCGGCCACTGCTGCTGGATTTCGGCCAGCGTCAGGCCCTCCCAGGCCCCAAAGTCGGTCTCACGCAGATCGGCATCCAGGCTCGCGGTCAGGCCCAGTTGGCGGCCCACGATCGACGCCGTCGCGGCCGCGCGCGGTAGCGGTGAGCTGACGATCACGTCGATCCGCAGGCCCGCGGCCAGCCGGTGTGCGGCCGCCTCCACCTGGCGGGCACCAGCCGGGCTGAGCGGCTCGTTCGAGAGCCCGCTGAACCGGTGCTCAGGCGACAGCCGGGTGTCACCGTGCCGTAGCAGGATGGTGCGGGTGGCAGGGTCGTGCGAACTGGTCCAGCCGAGCGTTGTCATGGCCGCCCCTGTCTATGGTAACGGTCGCGGCCCGGCTGGCCGCCCTGGTCGTAATCGAGTACGGCATGCATGAGACCGGACGCGTTCTGATCCACCGTGTGGAACGCGTCAGCCGCCCCGGCGAACGGGAAGACGTGCGTACAGAGTTCGACCAGCGGAAGCCCGGGCAGCAGCGCGGCCACCTCGGCGCGTCGGCGGGCCACCGTCCAGGAATAGGGTGTCCGCACGGTTACTTCGCCAGAGGCTGCTTTCGGCGCAGGCACTTCCCGGATCTCGGCGCGGCGTGGCGTGGTGTGGAAGAGCGCTTGGGCACACACAGGGGCCGCCGCTACCCAGGGCGCGGGTCGGCAAACGGTGCTGTCAGGGGTCGAGTTTCCCTTGGTTGAACTGTCTGCACACGGGTAGCAAGCGGCCGCATGACTGTGGTTCGGGAGGCCGCGCGGATAAGGCTGCCCACCCTCGCTGGGGAATTCGACATGCGGGCCTTCGAGTGCGCGTCCGGTCACGTTTACCTGGCGATGATCAAGGGCGTGCTCGGTGACGGCCACTCGGTGCTGACCCGGGTGCATTCCGAATGCCTGACCGGCGACGCGCTGGGCTCGCTGCGCTGCGACTGCGGCGCGCAACTGGATCTGGGCCTGCGTGCCCTGGCCGCCGAAGGCCGGGGGGTCCTCGTGTACGCCACCGGTCATGAGGGGCGCGGCATTGGCCTGGTTGACAAGCTCCGCGCCTACATGGAACAGGACCGCGGCGCCGACACCGTGGACGCGAATCTGCGCCTGGGCTTGCCCGCCGACGGCCGGCGTTACGACGACGCCGCAGCGGTGCTGCAGGCGGTTGGGGTGCGATCAGTCAGGCTGGCCACCAACAACCCACGCAAAGCCGATGGGCTGCGGGACGCCGGGCTGAAGGTCGAGCAGGTTATCCCGGTGCCGACGAGTCCTTCGCTGCGAAATCAGCGCTACCTACGCACCAAGCAGGATCGGATGGGCCATACGTCCCTGCTCGCCGAGCAGATCCCGGCTGAGCGGGTCACCCAGTCAGTAGACGTGAGCAGCTGGCTCGGCAGCGCGACCCCGGGCCCGGATCGCCCACTGGTCATCTTGCGGTATGCGCAGACGCTCGATGGCCGGATCCTGGCCGGGCCGCGGCCGGATCAGGCGGCTATGGACGCGGCGGCGCCGGTCTGGCACGCGTTGCGGGCCGCCTGCGACGCGGTGCTGGTCGGGGTCGGGACGGTGCTGGCTGACAACCCATCGCTCACCGTGCGGGCCGTGCCCGGCCGGTCGCCCGCCCGGGTGATCCTGGATTCGGGATTGCGTACCCCGGCGACGGCGGCGGTGCTCGACCTGGACGCGCCGACCTACCTGATGACCAACTCGCACGGCGATTATCAGGCTGCGGAGCAGCGGCTGGCCGGCCGCCAGATCGCCGTCCGGCACGTGCCGCAGGGGCCGGGCGGCCTGGATATCGGTGCCGCGCTGCGGCAGCTCCATGTTGAGGGCATCCGGTCGGTGGTGGTCGAAGGCGGCTCACGCGTCATCGCCTCACTGCTGGCATCGTCACTGGTGGACCGGGTGGTGGTGGCCGTCTCGCCGGAGCTGCACGGCCCCGGCACGACGCCTTTGGGCGAACTCAGCAGCCCGGTGAGCAGCCGGCCGCTGCGGTTGACGGAGCGGTCCGTGCACCTGGTCGGCGACCAGATCATCATCGCCGGCCGGCTCGCTCAGCCCGGCTAGCCCCGCTCCGCGGCCGGATTCCGGAGCCGTGCATGACGGCGCCGTTCGTGGTCAGCGATAAACCGGTCGGCCCGCCGTGGCGGGAGTCAGGCAGTGGGAAAGGAGTAGATGGATGGTGACCCGCGGCCATGGGCCACTGACCAACAGCTATCCGGCCGCCGTAGCGCTGGTCGTCTTCGCGCTGGTCCCGTTCCTGCTGCTGACCGGGGCGGTGCTGCCGCTGGCGCCACTGATCTCGAAGAGCCTGCACCTGAGCACGGCCGCTCGCCGGGCGGATGCGGCGGCCCGTTCGCCGTGACCCACGCCATCGCCCTCACCCTGCTCGGCACCCACCCTGCTCGGCACTCACCTACCTCGGCACCACCCTGCTCGGCACCCACCTACCTCGGCACCACCCTGCTCGGCACCCACCCTGCTCGGCACCCACCTACCTCGGCACCACCCTGCTCGGCACCCACCCTGCTCGGCACCCACCTACCTCGGCACTACCCTGCTCGGCACTACCCTGCTCGGCACCGCCCTGCTCGGCTTCCCGGGCACGACGTTGCTCACCTGTGCCCCGGCGACCTGTCCGACCGGCACGGTGAGCGCCGCGACCTCGCACTGACCGAAGCCAACGTTGGCGCGGCGGCCTGCGCGGTGCTCGCCGCCTGCTCCTTGGCCTGCTCCAGGCACGCACGCCGGCTGGCGGCCGGGGATGAGCCTGCCTGTTCTCGTGCTGGCCGGTTTGTACCTGCGCTACCGGCACGCGCCGCTGCCCGAAGGGCCGGCCGTGCGGCGCGCCACCAGCCGGGCTGCTGCCCCAAGGACCGGCCGTGGGGCTGGCCGGACTCCGGCTCAGGCCCGCCAACCCGGGCCGCCTGAGTCGGCTAACCGGGCCGCCTGAGTCGGCCAACCGGCCCGCCTGAGTCGGCCAACCGGCCCGCCTGAGTCGGCTAACCGGCCCGCCGCCTACCGGAAATCTTGACGCTTAAGTCACTGGTGTGACTAGAGAGACTGCAGTTCAGGGCCGCTTTCTTCTTTTTTCTGGTTTCCCGTTTTGCGTGGAGTGGCCCGGGTAGCCCGCCAACTTACCAACACTTACTCGAAGGTAAGTAGTTAATTCCGTATCAGCAACGAAAACATATCTATTCACTGCGACACCGGGCTGTGTTTCCAAGGAGGGCCCACATGAAATGCAAGACGCAAGTAGGTCTGGCCGTGGGAGCCGGATACGTGCTAGGGCGGCGGCATAAGACGCGCCTGGCCCTGGCGGTAGGTGCGGCGGCGCTCACCGGCGGGGTCGGCGGCGCGGTCGGCCGCCTGCTGGGCAAGAGCGGCGATAAGGCGCTGGCCAGCGACGTGCTCGGCAAGCTGTCCCCGCAGGCCAGTGAGATCGTCGACTCGGTCCGGGGCGAACTGCTCGAAGTGGGCAAGACCGCGGTGCGGACCGCGGTGCGCAGCCAGGTTGACGCGCTGACCAGCAACCTGACCAGCAAGGTGCAGGATCGCGCCGATGCGCTGCGGGACCGGATGGCCGAAAGCGCCGGGGAGACGGCGCGTGGCGCCGGGGACACCGCCCGCGGCGCGGCCGGGGCCCGGCGCCGTGGCCGGCCGGATGACGAAGAGGCTGGCCCGGACGCGGACGATGCAGATTTGGCAGACGACGAGGCGGCGGACGACGCCGACCTCGAGGACGAGGACGAGGACGCGGGCGATCGGGGCGAGCCGGACGACGACGAGCGCGCGGGCGATCGGGGCGAGCCGGACGACGAGCGCGCGGGCGATCGGGGCGAGCCGGACGACGAGGATGCCGAGGAAGAGCCGCCGGTCCGGCGGGCACCAGCCCGGCGGTCGGCGGACAGGCCAGCGGCCAGCCAGCGGCGTGCGGCCGAACCCGCGGCGGAACGGCCCCGGCGGGCGCGCACTGCGCCGGCTGATGGCCGTGGCAGCTCGGGCACCGAGCGCCGGGCCCCGGCCCGGTCGACGGCCCGCCGCCCGGCCCGTAGCGGGTCAGGCCGCGCAGGCAGCGGGTCAGGCAGCGCCTCAGGCCGCGCAGGCACCACGCAGAACCGACGGAGTGGCAGGTCTACATCATGAGCACGACACAGCAAGAGCGGCAGCGGGACACGGCCGCCGGGAACGGAGCAGGCCCGGACCTGGGCGGACAGCTCAAGGATGAGGTGCAGAACCTGCTGGGCGAGCTGGCCGAACTCGGCGTCGCCGCCGCCCGGGACGTCATCGGGGGCGCCACCGAACGGCTGACCGACTACGTCCAGCAGGGCGGCGGCCCCGGCCTGATGGCCGCGGTGACCGGCGCCAAATCGCTGAGCGAAGGCAAGTCGCCCATGCGGTCCATGGTCTCGGCCGGCTGGGCCGGGCTGAAGCAGAAGCTCGGCGGCGGTGGCGGCAAGGGCGGCAAAGGCGGCCAGGGTAAGGGCCTGAAAGTCACCAACATTGTCGAGAGCATCGACGTCGGTGTCCCGGTCCGGATGGCTTATAACCAGTGGACCCAATTCGCGGACTTCCCTTCTTTCATGAAGAAGGTGGAAGGCGTGAACCAGGAGGAGGACAACAAGCTCTCCTGGAAGGCCCAGATTTTCTGGTCCCACCGCAGCTGGGAATCCACGATCATCAAGCAGATTCCGGACGAGCGTATTATCTGGCGTTCGGAAGGCGCCAAGGGGCATGTTGACGGGGCGGTCTCCTTTCATGAGATTGGCCCGAACCTGACCCGCATCCTGGTCGTGCTCGAATACCACCCGCAGGGGTTCTTCGAGGGGACCGGCAACCTCTGGCGGGCGCAGGGCCGCCGGGCCCGGCTCGAGCTCAAGCACTTCCGGCGGCACGTCATGACCCAGACCGTGCTTCAGCCGGATGAGCTGGAGGGCTGGCGCGGCGTCATCGAGGACGGCGAGGTCGTCCAGGACCACGAGTCGCGGCTGCGCGAAGAACAGGACGAGGAACAGGGCGAGGACCAGGGCGAAGACCAGGACCAGCCCGAGGCGCGCGGCGAGGACGAGGACTACGCCGACGAGGAGTACGCGGACGAGGACGGCGGCTACCGCGACGAGGACGACGAGGAAGCGGAGGCCAAGGCCGACGACGACGCGAGCGACGAGTACACCGAGGACTACGACGGTGACGAGGCCGAGGACGAGGAGGTTCGGGAGCCGGTCCGGAGAGGGCGGCGCCGATGACGATAACCCAGACGGCAGGTGGCGCGGCGGCCGGGCCGCAGCCCACCGGGCTAGCCGACGTGATCGACACGATCCTGGACAAGGGCCTGGTCATCGACGCCTACGTCCGGGTCTCCCTGGTCGGCATCGAGCTGCTGACCGTGGACGCCCGGATCGTGATCGCCAGCGTGGACACCTACCTGCGGTTCGCCGAGGCGGTCGGGCGGCTGAACATCGAGGACGACAAGGAAACCCTGCCCGAGCTGGTCGGTGACATGGAGGAAAGCGGGGCCGGCTCGAAAGCGAAGGGGGCGGTACGCGGCGCGCTGGACGCGGCCGGCGAGAAGTTCGGCCGGTCCGGCGACGACGAGGAGCCGGCCCGGGAGCGGGAGCCGGCCCGGGAAGGGAGGAAACGGCATGCCGACGACGAGTGAGGCAGGCCAGGCCACGCAGGCCGGCGAGACCACCCATGCGGTCTACGTCTACGGCATCGTGCCTGCTGACGTTGCGGTCACCGACACCGCCCGGGGAGTGGGCGATCCGCCGGCTCCGGTGCAGCTGGTGCGGTACCGAGACATCGCGGCCCTGGCCAGCGAGGTGGACGTCAGCCAGCCGCTGGGCCGGCCGGAAGACCTGCTGGCTCACGAGCAGCTGCTGGACGGGGCGGCCAGGGAAGCGCCGGTGCTGCCGTTCCGGTTCGGCGCCGTGCTGCGGGATGAGCAGGCGGCCGAAGACGAGCTGCTGGCGCCCTACCACGACGCGTTCGCCGCTCAGCTCGCGGAATTCGAGGGCCGGGCTCAGTTCGTGGTCAAGGGCCGGTACAACGAGCGGGCTATCCTGCGCGAGGTGCTGGCGGAAGACGCCCGGGCCGCCGGATTCCGGGACGAGCTGGCCGGGCGGTCAGCGGATGATCCGGCCACCCGGAACCTGCAGATTGGGCTGGGCGAGATCATCAACGCCGCGGTTGACGAGAAGCGCACCGCGGACACACGCCAGCTGGGCGATGTGGTCGCGCCGTACTGCGTAGCCAGCAATGTGCGTGATCCCAGCCACGAGCTGGACGCGGTGCACGTGGCGCTGCTGGTGGACCGGGACCGTGTCGCAGACCTGGAAAAGAAGCTCGATCAGCTGGCCGGGAAATGGGCAAGCCGGATCGAGCTGCGGCTGCTGGGGCCGATGGCGGCGTATGACTTCGCCGCCGCCGGCCCGCCGGGGGGCTGAGCCAATGAGCCTGCTCACCCTGCCATTCCGGCTGCCGCTGATGCCGCTGCGCGGCGTCCTCTGGCTCGGCGAAACCCTGCGCGACGAGGCGGAACGCCAACTGAGCGATCCGGCCGCGGTGCGCCGGGAGCTGGAGGAAGCGGAAGCCGAGGCACGGGCGGGCAACCTGTCCGGTGACGAGCTGTCCCGGGCGGAGGAGGCGGCGACGGCCCGGTTGATCGGGCCGGCCGCGGCCGGCGGCCGCCGCGCGAGCGGCCGCCAAGGAGATCACCGTGCCGGGAGGGGAGCACATGGCGGACAAGCAGACCCGTGACAAGGACCGGCAGCGCGACCGCGATCCCGGGCGGCAACGGGAACGCGAGACGGCCCGCGACCGCGAGCCGCCCCGCCGCGGTGCGGACGAGCCGGCTCCCGAGGAGTGGCAGGGTCAGTCCCGGATCGGCGGGCAGGCTGACTGGCTGTCGGCCGGCCCGGCGGCCGAGGCCGGCCTGCGCCAGATCGCCGCGCTGACCGGGAAGACCCCGGAGGGCGTCACCGGGGTGGAGCCGACCGAGGACGGCTGGCTGGTCAGCGTGGAGGTGCTGGAGGACCGCCGGGTCCCGTCCTCCGGTGACATCCTCGCCCTCTACGAGGCCGAACTGGACCCGGACGGCTCGCTGCTGGCCTACCGGCGGACCCGCCGGTACAGCCGCAACCAGGCCACTGACGAGCGCGAGGCGTCCCCGTGAGCGTTGGGCCGGCCGGCGGGACCGGGGTGGCCCGCAGCGGCGGCGGCGCAGCCCAGGCCTACGGTGGCGTCGCGGCCGCGCCGCAGCCCGCCAACCTGGGCGACATCCTGGAACGGGTGCTGGACAAGGGCCTGGTCATCGCCGGGGACATCCGGGTCAACCTGCTCGACATCGAGCTGCTCACGATCAAGCTCCGGCTGATCATCGCATCCGTGGACACGGCCCGGGAGATCGGCATCAACTGGTGGGAGACGGACCCGTGGCTCGCCGGGGACCGGGACCGGCGGCAGCTGGAGCAGGAGAACCGCGAGCTGCGGCACCGGCTGGCCGCGCTCGAGGCGGGGGAGCCGGATGACTTACCAGCACGCGATCTGGGCCTACGCGGTGACGGCCGAGATCAGCCCGGACCGGCTGGCCGGCCTGACCGGCGTAGCTGGCCAGCCGGTCCGGACGGTGACCGGCGCCGGCCTGACCGCGGCGGTGTCCACGGTCAGCCTGGCCGAGTTCGGCGAGCAGCCGCTCCGCCAGCGGCTGGAGGACCTGGCCTGGCTGGAGACCACCGCCCGGGCCCACCACCAGGTCATCGAGGCGCTGGACCGGCCGGTGATCCCGCTCCGGCTGGCCACCATCTACCGCGACGACGACAACGTGGCCGCCCTGCTGGCGCAGCGGCAGGCCGAGCTGACCGCGGCCCTGGACCAGATGACCGCGCGGTCCGAGTGGGGGGTCAAGCTGTTCGCCGCCGGGCGGGCGGCCGCCCCGGACGCGCCGCAACCGCCCGGCGCCGGCCCGGGCCTGAGCTACCTGCGCCGCCGCCGGCACCAGCTGTCCGCGGCGGAGCAGGCCCGCCAGGCGGACGCGGCGCTGGCCGAGGACGTGCACGCGGAGCTGCGCGGCATGGCGGCCGCGGCCCAGCTCCGGCCGGCCCAGGCGGCCGAGCTCACCGGCGAGCACAGCACCACCATGCTTTTGAACGCTACATACCTGGTCGATGACGCCACCGCCGCCCGGTTTGCGGCGGCCGTCCGCGAACTGGGCCGGCGGCACGGCATCCGGATCGAGCTCACCGGCCCGTGGCCGCCTTACTCGTTCGCGCTGCCCGGGGCGGGGGCATGAGCCACCCGGTGCCGCGGGAGCAGGACGGCGCGCTGCGCACCGAACGCATCGCCCTCGTCGATCTGCTCGACCGGGTGCTGGCCGGCGGCGTGGTGATCAGCGGTGAGATCCGGCTGTCGATCGCCGATGAGGACCTGGTCCAGATCTCGCTGCAGGCCCTGATCGCCTCGGTCAGCACCGGGCTGGGGGAGCTTGGTGACTGAGCCGGCCAGACTGCCCGCGCGCCGGATCGACGCCGACCCGGAGACGGTGGAGCGTGGCCTGGTCACGCTGGTGCTCACCGTGGTCGAGCTGCTCCGCCAGCTGATGGAACGGCAGGCGCTGCGCCGGGTGGACCACGGCGACCTGAGCGACGAGAAGATCGAGCAGATCGGGGCCACCCTGCTCGCCCTGGACGAGCGGATGGCCGAGCTGCGCGAGCACTTCGGGCTGACCCCGGAAGATCTCAACATCGACCTGGGCCCGCTCGGCCCGCTGCTGCCGCCGGCCGGCCCAGCGGGCTTACCCAGCTCACCCGGCTAGTTCACCGGCTAGCTCACCAGCTAGCTCACCAGCTAGCTCACCCAGGGCCGCCGCCGTTTGCCGCAGGACCTGGCGGGAAGCGTCACCTCATTCTGTGCGATCGAGGGGAGACCGGTGGTTGGCGACGTAGCGGCCGCGTTCCGCGCCGCGGTGGAATCCGGGCGGCTTGATCTCCCCCTCCCCGGCAGCGGGCGAACCTGGGAACGCTGGCTGGCCCTGGCCGACCTGGCCGATGAGGATCTGTCGCTGGCCCGGCTCGGTGAGGGGCACGCCGACGCGGTGGCCATCCTGGCCGAGGTGGGCGGCCCGGCGCCGGCCCCCGGGCAACTGTGGGGCGTCTGGGCGGCGAACCCGCCCGGCCCAGCGCTGACCGCTTCCCGCACCGGGACAGGCTGGCGGCTGCGCGGCACCAAGCAGTACTGCTCCGGAGCCCGCACCTGCACTGATGCCCTCGTCACCGCGGCCGCCGACGACGGCATGCGGCTGTTCGCGGTGCGCACTCAGCACCTTGAGCCCCGGCTAGGTACCTGGCCCGCGGTGGGGATGGCGGCCAGCGACACCCTGGATGCCGGCTTTCCCGACGTGGCCGCCGAGCCGGTGGGCGAACCGGGCGCCTATCTGGACCGGCCTGGGTTCAGCCACGGCGGGGTGGGGGTGGCCGCGTGCTGGTACGGCGGCGCCCGCGCGGCCGGCCGCACCTTGCTGGCCGCCGCGGGCAAACGGGATGTCGGCCCGCACGCGCTGGCTCACCTGGGTGCGGTGGATATCGCGCTCAGCACCGCCCGGACCGCGTTGCGCCAGTCCGCCGTCGAGATCGACGCGGACCCGGCGGACACCGGGAAGGCGGGCCCGCGCCGGGCGCTCGTGGTCCGGGCTCTGGTCGAGTCCGTGGCCACCGACGTGCTGAACCGGGTGGGCCGCGCCCTGGGCGCGGGCCCGCTGTGTCATGACGAGGCGCACGCCCGCCTGGTCGCGGACCTGACCGTGTACCTGCGGCAGCATCATGCGGAACGGGACCTGGCCGAGCTCGGTTCGCTTGCCGCCGGGCAAGGGACCGACTGGTGACCTCCGTAACCCTGGGCACCGGCTACTTCGACGACATGTACGCCGCCTCGGCGGACCCGTGGGGTTTCACCACCCGCTGGTACGAGACCCGCAAGTACGCGATCAGCCTGGCCATGCTGCCCGCGCAGCGGTACGGTGCGGCCTTCGAACCCGGCTGCTCGATCGGCGTATTCACCGCGCACCTCGCCGCGCGCTGTGACTGCGTGCTGGCCTGCGACGGTTCCGCCGCCGCGGTGCGCAGCGCGGCCGCCCGGACCGCGGCCCTGCCGGGTGTCCAGGTGCAGCGGCGGGTCATCCCGCACGACTGGCCGGACGGGGAATTCGACCTGATCGTCCTCTCCGAGTTGCTCTACTACTTCGGCGGCGAGGATCTCGGCGAGGTACTCAAGTGCGCGACGGCCGCACTCCGTCCCGGTGGCACCCTGCTGGCCGTGCACTGGCGCCACCCGGTGGCCGAGTACCCGCGCAGTGGCGACGAGGTGCACCGGGCGCTGGCCGCGCAGGCCGGGCTGGCCCGGCTGGCCGAGCACCGTGAGCCGGACTTCCTGGCCGAGGTGTACCTGCACACTGACGGCGAGCCGGTATCGGTGGCCCAGGCTGGCGGCCTGGTGTGATCCAGGCGGTCGGCGTGGTGATACCCGCACACAACGAGGAAGACCTGCTGCCCGCCTGCCTGGCCACGGTGGGGGAGGCGGCCCGGCAGGTGGCGCCGGTCCCGGTGCGCGTGATCGTGGTCGCCGACAGCTGCACCGACCAGACCGCGCAGCGCGCGGCCAGTTCCGGGGCCGCCGTACTGCCGATCCAGGCCCGCTGCGTCGGCGCGGCGCGGGCGGCCGGCATGGGCCAGGTGCTCCAGCGGACCTGGCCGCTGGACCCGGCTACCGTCTGGCTGGCCAGCACCGACGCCGACACGCTCGTCCCCCCGGGCTGGCTGAGCGGGCAACTCCGGCACGCCGCCGCCGGCTGGGACGCGGTGGCCGGCACGGTCACCGTCACCGACTGGGCCGGCCGCCCACCGCACCTGCCTGCCGTGTTCCGCCAGCACTACGGCCACCGCCGGGACACGCACCCACACGTGCACGGCGCCAACCTCGGCTGCACCGCCCGCGCCTACCAGGCGGCCGGCGGGTTCCCGCCGATCGCGACGGCCGAGGACCATGCCCTGGTCACCGCGCTCAGCGCCGCGGGCTGCCGGATCCTGCGCAGCACCGAAGTCAGTGTCAGCACCTCGGCCCGGCAGCACGCCCGCGCGCCGCGCGGCTTCAGCCACCTGCTGGCCAGCCTGGCCGTGGCCGGGCCGACCGGCACCGCGTGACGGGTCGCCGGCGATGAACCCAGTGGAGCGGGTGATCCGGAAGCTGGACGCCACCCAGCAGCGGTTCCCGCCCGCGGCGTTCGTCTTCGGCGTGGTGAAGAAGACCGGCGACGACAACGGCGGCGCGCTGGTGTCGAACCTCGCCTACTCCGGCTTCGTCTCGCTGTTCCCGCTGCTGCTGGTGCTGGTGACGGTCCTCGGCCTGACCGCGTCGCTCGACGCGGGATTCCGGCACCAGGTGCTGACCGGGGTGGCCAATCAGGTGCCGCTGATCGGCCATCAGCTGACCGAGAAGATTCACGTGCTCCGCCGGTCCAGCGTGATCGGCCTGGTGGTGGGCGTGGCCGGGCTGATCTGGGGGGCGAGCGGGCTGGCCCAGGCCGGCCTGTTCACCATGGAGCAGGTGTGGAACCTGCCCGGGCCGGCCCGGCCCGGGTACTTTCCGCGGCTGGGCCGGGCCCTGGAGTTCCTCGGCATGCTCGCCGTCGGTGTCGTGCTGACCACGCTGCTGGCCAGCCTCAACACCTACGGCCATAAGGCCGCTATCTGGGTCGCGCTGGCCGAGTTCGCGGCCGTCCTGGTCAACGTGAGCCTGTTCCTGGCCGCATTCCGGGTGCTCACCCCGAAGGGGGTGCCGCTGCGCAACCTGGTGCCCGGCGCCTGTGCAGGCGGCCTGGCCTGGACGCTGCTCCAGGTGCTCGGCACCTACCTGGTGCACCACTTCCTGCACAGCGACTCGGTCTATGGTGTCTTCGCCACCGTGCTGGGCTTGATGGCCTGGATCTACCTGGCGGCCCGGGTCACGGTCTACGCCGCTGAGATCAACGTGGTGCTGACCCGGCGGCTGTGGCCGCGGAGCATCGTCCAGCCACCGCTCACCGAGGCGGACCGGGCCAGCATGGCGCTGCAGGCGCTGCAGAACCAGCGCCGCCCGGAACAGCACGTCGAGGTCTCTTTCGACGACCGGGCGCCCGGTGCGGACGACGTGGACCGCGCGCCCCGGACGCCCGATGAGGTCTCCCCGCCCGCGAACGACCCGCAGGTTTGACTGCCGTTGGGCAGGAAAGACGCCTCCCCATGCAGCTGATCTCACGCCTGGAAGAGATGTCCAGCCTGGACCGGGTCGTCACACCGCTCCAGCGGCTAGCCCGGAAGGTGCGCCCGCAGCGGGTCAGAGATGCGCTGCACGGGGTGTGGCTGGGGCACCCGCTGCACCCAGTGCTGGTCCAGGCGCCGGTGGGTGCCTACCTCTCGGCCGCGGTGCTCGACGTGGTGCCGGGCAGTGCGCGGCAGAGCCGCCGTCTGGTCGCGTTCGGCTTGCTGGCCTCGAGCCCAGCCGTCCTGGCCGGCGCGGTGGACTGGTCCGAGCAGCATGAGCAGCAGATGCGGGTCGGCGTGGTTCATGTGGCCGCCAACCTGGCCGCGACCGCGCTGTACGGCACGTCCCTGCTCGTCCGTGGGCCGGGGACCGGCCGGGCGCTGCGCTTCGCCGGGCTCACCATGGCCGGCCTGGGCGGACTGCTCGGTGGGCACATCTCGTTCCGCCAGGCGGGCGGGGCGAATCACGCCGAGGCGGTGCCGCACCTGGTCGAGCCGGAGTGGCACGACCTGATGCCGGCTGACGCCGTCCCGGCCAGCGGCCTGACCCGGGCCATGCTGGGCCAGGTGCCGGTGGTGGTCGCCCCGGACGGCACTGGCGGGGTGCACGTGCTGGCCGACCAGTGCAGTCATCTGTCCGGGCCGCTCTCCGACGGCGACCTCAGCGACGGCTGCCTGACCTGCCCCTGGCACGGCAGTACGTTCCGGGTCCAGGACGGCACCGTGGTGCACGGCCCGGCCACCGCACCGCAGCCAGTGTTCCGCACCCGGATCCAGGGCGGCACCGTGCAGGTGTGCCTGCCGGGCGCCGGCTGACCCCACCGATGAGTGCCGGGCCCGTGGTACGTCTGAGACTGTGACCACCCGCCAGCGAGAGGGGCACTCGGACCATGTTCACGGACACCAGGGCATACAGCGGGTTCGCCGTCAACGACATCGGCGCAGCCAGGGACTTCTACGGCAGCACGCTCGGCATCCGGACGTCCGAGCACAACGGCCTGCTCACCCTGCACCTGGCCGGCGACCGGGACACGCTGGTCTACCCGAAGCCAGGCCACACTCCGGCCAGCTACACCATCCTCAACTTCCCGGTGGACGACATCGACAAGGCGGTGGATGAGCTCAGTGCGCGCGGCGTGCAGTTCCTCCGCTACCCGGGGATGGACCAGGACGCCAAAGGGATCAACCGCAGCGGCAACGGCCCGCTGATCGCCTGGTTCACCGACCCGGCCGGCAACATCCTGTCTGTGCATCAGGCCTAACCTGGACCTGATGCTGCTGCGCGATGTCGAGCCGGGTGACGTGGCGGCCTACGTGCGGATGCGGTGTGACCCGGTGATGATGGCCGGGCTCGGCGGCCCGCTGCCGCGGGACGGCATCGAGGACAAGGTGCGCCGGGACGCGGCTGAGGCGGCGGCGGGCATGTCGCTGATCAAGATGATCATCCCCGATCCGGCCGAGCCCGCCGTGGTGGCGGGCTCGGTCACGCTCTGGTCGCATGCGGATTCGGGAGCGGAGCTGTCCGAGATCGGCTGGATGGTGCTGCCCGAGTTCCAGGGGCAGGGGATCGGTAAGCGTGCCGTCCGGGCTCTGCTGGAACTGGCCCGGGACGAGAACCGCTGGGGAGTGGTGCACGCGTTCCCGGCGGTGAGCAACGCACCGTCCAACGCGCTCTGCCGGTCGGTCGGCTTCCGGCTGGCCGGGGAGGTGGAGACCCTGTTCGCGGGGCGCACCTTCCAGACCAACCACTGGTTCATCGACCCGCGCACCGATCTCAGTTGACCGGCTCTCAGCTGACCGGCAGCGCCTTCTCGAACCAGTGGTGGGCGTAGTGCTCGTCGCTGAACGCGGGCACCTCGCGGTACCCGGCCGACCGGTACAGGCTGATCGCCTCGGTGAGCGCGCGGTTGGTCTCCAGCCGGACCACACTGGCCCCCGCGGCCGCCGCGTGCGCCTCCAGCCCAGCCAGGATCCGGCGGCCGAGCCCGAGGCCGCGGACGACAGGGGACACCCACATCCGCCTGATCTTTGCCGATCCAGCGCCGGCCAGGATGACCGCGCCGCAGCCGACAGGCTCGCCGTGCAGCGAGGCGACCAGCAGCAGGCCGGCCGGGGTCAGCTCCGTGTCGGCCACGGTCATGGTCTGGGCCGGGTCGTACCCGGCGTCGAAGCGGCCAGCCAGTTCGCTGGCGTAGGCCCGCTGGCAGGCCAGGGCGGCCGGAGCCCGGGGATCGGTCCCGGCCAGTTCGATAGCCGACGCGGTCAGCAGCCGTTCGACCTCGGCCATCGCGGTGATCAGCCGGTCCCGCTGGCGGCCGGTGAGCGGACCGAGGATGGCGCCGGCCGCGTCGTCCGACAGCCGGTCCAGTTCCGCCCGCTCGGCCCGGCCAGCGCTGGTCAGCTCCGCTATCCGGACCCGCCCATCGGTCCTGCTCGGCAGCACCGTGATCAGTCCGTCGTCGGCCAAACAGCGCAGCAGCCGGCTCAGGTAGCCGGAGTCCAGGTCGAGCCGGGCGCGCAGCGCCCGGACATCGCTGCCATCCGGGCCAATCTCCCAGAGCAGCCGGGCCTGGCCGAGCGGGCGGTCCCGGGCCAGGAACGCGTCCTCCAGTGCGCCGATCCGTTGCGTGACCGTCCGGTTGAAGCGGCGGACCTGGCCAATCATCCTGGCGTCCATGCTGAGGACCCCGGCATCCGTGCTGACCGTTCCGGCGTCCGTGCTGACCCCCGCATCCGTCCTGACCGCCCCCATCCTTGCTGACCAACCGCGTCAATTCTCTGACCTTAGTCAGAGAAGTCCGGTCAGGACTAGCCCTATCCCTTCGCGAAACGCTTCGATCAAGTGAGGCCCGCCCGGCCTGGACTGCATGACGAGCAGTGACGCTGGCTTCGGCTCGACGCCATACCTCGTGCCTTAGGTGACTTCTTGACACATCTGGTAACAATGCGATTATCGAAGCGCTTCGCATTCCGTCGGCCCGGTAGCGTCCGGGATCGCCGTCGCGGACGGGATCGTGTACGCCGGCGGCAACGACTACGTGGTGCATGCGCTGCGCGCCCGCGACGGCCATCCGGTCTGGGCCTTAATCGCCGAGGGCCCGGTGGAGTCGCAGATCGCCGCGGCCGGCCGGGTCACGTTCGTGGGCAGCAATGGGGGCCAGGTGTACGCGCTGACCCGGTAGCGTCTGGCTATGGTCCGGTACCGGGTACTGGTGTCGGGGGAGGTCCAGGGAGTGTACTTCCGGGACACATGCCGGCAGCTGGCACTGCAGCGCGGCGTGGGCGGCTGGGTGCGCAACCTGCCCGACGGCCGGGTCGAGGCGGTATTCGAGGGGCCGGCCGACGACGTCCAGTACCTGGTGGACTGGGCCCAGCGCGGCCCGCGGGGGGCCGTGGTGGCGGGCGTCTCGGTACAGGCCGAGCCGCCTGAGGGGCTCGGCGCGTTTCAGATCAGGTAGGGGAGACCGTGATGATCCGGGCCGAACTGCTGGCCTACTGCCTGGCCAAGCCAGGCGCGTGGCTGGACGAGCCCTGGGAGGGCGACGTCGTGGTCAAGGTGAGCAGCAAGATCTTCGCATTCCTGGGCGGCGAGTCGGCCCGCACCGTGGGCGTCAAGTGCGGGCCGGACCGCACGGTGGCCGACGAGTGGCTGGTCCGTTACCCGGACGACGTATCGGTGCTGCCGTACATCGGCCGCTCCGGCTGGAACTCGCTGCGGTTCGGCGGCGCGATCCCGGACGACGAAGTGTTCGAGGCGGTGGACGCGTCCTACCAGGCGGTCGTCCTTAAGCTGCCGAAGAAGGACCGCCCGGCCAGCTAGCTCAGCCGGCGGACAGGTCGGTGATCGCCTTGCCGATCCGGCGCTGCCGGGTCTCCGTGGTCTTGGCCTGCTCGATGGGCAGCACGTAGCGCTGCTTCGCGCTGTAGGACAGCCGGTCAAACGCCTGGCGCGCGGCAGGCTCGCGGTCCAGAGCCGCGGACAGATCCGCCGGGACCTCGACCTGGCGCGGCGTGTCATCGGCCACCACGTCCACGTCCACCTCATCGCCGGCGGACACCCCGGCCTTGCCGCGCACCTCGGCGCTGACCGGGATGAGGGACCGGCCGCCCATGCTGCCCACCGTGCTCGGATAGCTGTAGCCGTTGATCGTCACCCGGACGCTGGGCCGCTTGCCCGGCCCGAGCGCGGCCAGCACGCTGGGCGGCACTTCGATCCCGGTTGCGGTCTTGCCGTTCAGCTCGATCGTCGCGTGAAAGCGCATCTGCAGCGCCCCTCCCGTCCCCGTCGCGGCACTCATACAATACTAAACCGTATAGTACAATCTACTACACGGTACAGTAGCCCGGTGGAGATGGTCCAGCCAGTCATGCCGGACCGTTCGGCGCGGAAGCGGCGAGCGGTCGTCGAAGCGGCCACGGCCCTGTTTCTCCAGCATGGTTACCCGGGGACGAGCATGGACCAGATCGCGGCCGCGGCCGGGGTGTCCAAGCCGACCTTGTACCGGTTCTTCGCCGACAAGGAACAGCTGTTCACCGCGATCGTGCTCGGCACCCTGGACCAGGCCGGCCAGCCGTTCCGGGCCCGGCTGGCGGGCTTGGCCGGGACCACGCGGCTCGCCGCGGACTTGCGCCAGCTGGCCCGCGACTATCTGGCCACGGTGATCCAACCGCGGGTGCTGCAACTGCGCCGGCTGGTGATCGGCGCCTCGCCCTACCTGCCCGAGGTGGCCCGCACTTATTATGAGCGGGCGCCGGAGCAGACCATGCACGCGCTCGCCGGGTGTTTCGAGCAGCTGGCCGCCCGCGGCCTGCTGCGGATCAGCGACCCGCCGGCCGCGGCCACGCACTTCGCGTTCCTGGTCCTGGGCCGAGCGCTGGACAAGAGCTTGTTCTGCGGCGACGCGCCGTTCACCGCGGCCGAGCTCAGGGCCCAGGCGGACGCGGGCGTGGCGGTGTTCCTCGCCGCCTACGGGGAGGGGGCATGACCATGCCGTACCAGACCGATCCGCGGGTCGACGCCTACATCGGCGCGCTGCCCGGCTGGCAGCAGGACATCTGCCACCAGGTCCGGGATCTGGTGCACGCGGCCGACCCCGAGGTGACCGAGACCATTAAGCGCACCGTGCAGCCGTACTTCGTGCTGGACGGCAACATCTGTGCGCTGCTGGCGGCCAAGGACCACGTCAACGTGTTCCTCTACGACGGCGGCATCGTGCCCGACCCGGAGCGGATCATCACGGCCGGCCATGGCAACAAGACGGCCCGGACGGTGGGCATCCGGCCGGGGGAGACCATCAACGCGGCCGCGCTGACCGCCATGTTCCGGCAGATCATCGCGAACAACCGGGCTGGCGGCTGGCGCAAGGTCAAGGCAACCGGCGCCAAGCCACCAGCGCGGTGACTTTGCGGTCACCGGTGACCGCAAAGTCACCACGCTGTGCCGGTTAAGGTGCGGGGATGGAACCTGATCTGGTTGCGGACTTCGCCCGGGACGGCGTGGTGTGCGTCCGGTCGGTGCTGGACGCCGATGAGCTGGCCGCCGCGGCCCGCGCCATCGACGCCGTGCTGGCCGAGCCGGGCCCGCTGGCCCAGGTGGCCAGCGGGGCGGGCGACCCCGGCGCGTTCATCGAGGACTTCTGCCGCTGGCAGGAGGTATCCGAGATACGCCGGCTGGCGCTGCACTCCCGGGTGCCCGCCATCGCGGCCGCGCTGCTGGCTACCCCGGAGGTCCGCTTCTACCACGATCACGTGCTGGTGAAGGAGGGCCGCACCCGGCAGCGCACCCCATGGCATCAGGATCAGCCGTACTACAACGTGGACGGGCACGGGGTGAGCGCGTGGATCCCGGTGGACCCGGTGCCGCAAGACGGCTGCCTGGAACTGGTGGCTGGCACGCACCGCGGCCCGTGGCTGATGCCGCGCACGTTCCTGAGCAAGGAGGCGCGCTGGTTCCCCGAGGGCAGCCTGGCCGAGCTGCCGGACATCGACGCGGACCGGGACAGCCATGACGTGCGCCGGTTCAGCCTGGCCCCGGGCGACGCGATCTTCTTCGACTTCCTGACCGTGCACGGGGCGCCCGGCTTCCGCTATGACACCCGCCGCCGGGTGCTGTCGCTGCGTTACCTGTCCGCCGATGTGCGGCACGCGCCGCGCGCCTGGCGGACCTCGCCGCCGTTCGAGCGGCTGGACGCCGAGATCCCGCGCGGGGCGCCGATGGAGCATCCGCTGTTCCCAGTGGTCTGGCCAGCCTGACCGCCCGTGCTCAGCCGGTGATCCGGGCCAGCTCCTCACCAAGCGTCGTCCAGGTCAGCTCGGTGTCCGGGGTGCGCTCGTGCGGGCCGTGAAATTCGCGCACGGCCAGCCGGATGTCGTCCAGCGCCCAGCGGATCCGGTACGCCTCGGCCGCGACCGGGCTGACCGGGCGCCCGGTCAGCCCGGTGTAGTGCGCGGCCTCGGCCGAGCCGGGCGCGGCCACGTCCCACAGGTCGCGTTCCGGCAGGGCCAGGCCGGCCGTGTCCCAGTCGATCAGGTGCAGCGTGCCGGACCGGCTACGGAAGATGTTGCCTGGATGCGGCTCGCCGTGGGTGAACACCAGCGGGCCGGTGCGCAGCGCCTGCCCGGTCAGCTCGTCGAACCGGGCCAGGGCACGGTCCAGGCCGGCCACGTGCTGGGCCAGCAGCCGCCGGGCAGGCTCGCCGAACGGGCCGCCCAGCCACGGCTGGCCGAGATCACCGAGCGCGGCGGCCAGGCTGTCCCGGCCGGCCAGCCCGGGACGGCGCACCGGTGCGGCGGCACCGGCCAGGCTGGTGGCGTTATGCAAAGAAGCCAGCATGGAGACGAGGGTCAGCCGATCGCCGGCCGGAAGCTGCTCGCCGAAGTCGCCAGCCGCGCCGTCCAGCCACGGGTACACGGTCACCGCGTGCCCGGGGCCGAGCGGGACGAGCGGCTGGCCGGCCTGGGTCGGCGCCGGCGCCACCGCGAAGTCCAGGCCCGCCTGGCGCAGCGCGGTCACGGTACTCAGCGCGGCGCGCAGGTCGGCGAGGCCCTCGGCCGGGCCGGCGCCGCGCCAGCCGCCAGCCAGCGCGGCCACGGTGACGAACCAGCGGCCGCCGGACGCGTCGGTCAGCTCCCAGTGATGATCGCCGAAGCCCATCGCGGCATAGCGCAGTGCGGCGGGTGCCAGGCCCCAGCCGCCGGCCAGGGCCCGGGCCAGGTCACGCTCGTCGATGTCGCCCGGCGGGTGCTGCACGCCCTCACTTTACGGAGCCGCCCGGCCCAGGGCACAGCGATAAATGTCGGTCAGGAAGGGTGCGCGGCCAGTTGAGCGCAGCCGCGCAGGCTCGCATAGTAGCGGGCGGCCTGCCGGGCCTGGGCGCCGCGGTCGGCGATGGGCTGGCCGGTGCGGGACACGGTCGCTGGGACGAACCGGGCGGTCAGCGGGCGGTGCGGGTGCAGGGTGAGTTCCAGTACCCCGGTGGATGTGCTGTACGAGCGCTCCCACCAGAGGAAATTGCCCATGCCGTAGGCGACGAACGTGTGCCCGAGCCAGCCGGATCCTTGCAGCATGTGCGCGTGGGCGCCGACGATGATGCTGGCTCCGGCGGCGGCCAGCTTGGGGGCCAGCGCGAGTTGCGCCGGGTCCGGGCAGGCCTCACCCTCGGTGCCCCAGTGCATGAACACGATCACCACGCTGGCCTGCCGCTTTGCCGCCCGTACCGCGGCCAGGGTGCGGCGCTGGTTGATCGCGTTGGCCTCGCCAGGACGGGTCCCGGTGGCCACCCACGACGAAGCCAGTTCGGCCACCTGGGAGACCCCGATGACGGCGATCCGCACGCCGTTGATCGTGGTGAGGTACGGTGCCCAGGCCGCGGCCGCGTTGGGCCCGATACCCACGTAGGGAAAGTGCGCTGCCCGGGCCGCGGCCAGGGTATCGGCCAGCCCGGTGTGGCCGTAGTCCAGCACGTGGTTGTTGGCCATGGTGACGAGGTCCACGCCCGCGTCGCGGAGCGCGGTGAACGCAGCCGGCTTGGTGCGGAAGTGGTACGTCTTGGGCTGCGGTGCGCCGCGGCTGGTGACGGCGGTCTCCAGGTTCAGCGCGGTGAAGTCGGCCGACTTGAGCACCGACGAGATCGGGCCGAACGCGGTGGCCGGCTCATCGAGCAGCCGGGCCGTGCGGCGGGCGAAGTTCACGTCGCCGGCGAAGGCCAGCGTGACCGTGCCCGCCGGGCGGCTGGTGGCCGGCGGATTGCCGGTGCGGGCCGGGGGCTGCGCGGTCGTCCGGGCCATGCTCGAAGCCGCCTCCGGCTGCTGGGCGGTCGCCGTGCAGGCGGCCAGCAGCAGCACAAGGAGGCCGGGCCAGATAACCCACAGCCGCCGGTCCAGCACGGACCCAGCCTACGCGCGACTCGCGGCTGTCTTACTGACCGTAGCTGGGAACTACCGAGGTTCGGTGGCGGTACGGAGCACAGCCGCGATGTCGGTGACGGTGTCGAGTTGGCCAGTTGCCACCGCCATGACCAGTTCGTAGGCGGCGTCGTTGGAGAGGGCCAGCCGCCGGCCGTTGAGGCCGTAGAAGGCAATGATCGCAGCTAGCCCGAGACGCTTGTTGCCATCGACCAGGGCGTGGTTCCGGGCCAGCGAGTGGAGTAGGGCGGCGGCCTTCTCGTCCAGCTCCTTATATGCGTCTTCGCCGAACGCGGTCGCCTGCGGCCGGGCCAGGGCCGATTCCAGTAATCCGTAGTCCCGGACCAGCGGCTCTGCGCCCAGGGTGCGCTTGGCCACGTGCAGCAACTCGGCCAGGGTCAGGTAGATCACTGACCGAGCCGCTCCAGGGCTTCCGCGTACCGGGGCAGTTCCTCATCGAGAACCTGGTCCAGCAGTTCTGCGCGGCTGTGACCTTCCACGTATTCGCGGATAGCCTCGCGTGCCACTTCCTGCATCGACCGCCGCTCTAGTTCGGCGCGGCGGCGCAATGCCTCGGTCTCGGCGTCGGTCAGCCGTAGAGTCATCGCCATGGTGCTCATGGTATCAGTTCTGATACCAGCCCGGCGATTGCTCCGCCTGGCGCCACGCCAGGCAGAATCTGGGGCATGGGGCACATACCGGATCGGTACCTGGGCGGCGATCTGCTGGTGGTGATCGACTGTGCCAGCCTGGACCGGGCGGCGGAGTTCTGGTCGGCCGCGCTCGGCTACGTCCGCGAGGGGGACGGCGGCGACCATTACCTCAGCCTGCTGCCGGCGGATGGCCGGGGGATCGAGATCCTGCTGCAGCGGGTGCGCGACGCCAAGCAGGGCAAGAACCGGATGCACCTGGACCTGCGCACCCGTGACCTGGACGCCGAGGTGGCCCGGCTGACCGGGCTGGGCGCGCGGCTGCTCACCACCGAGCCGGTGCTCGAATCGGGCTGGCGCTGGCACGTGCTGGCCGACCCGGACGGGAACGAGTTCTGCATCCTGCAACCGCCGGCCTCCTACTGGCCGGACTAGCCTCGTGACCGAGCCGCCCAGGAAAGGAGACCATGGTGGACAGCACCAGCTTGCGCACCGTGCAGCAGCCGCTGAAGGACGCCTACCGGGAGGACCCGCAGCAGGCGGTCATCACCCTGCGGGCCAGCGGCGAGCTGGGTAACGAGGGCATCAGCTGCTCGGTGGCTACCGGGCAGGCGCTCACCGAGGCGGGCCTGCACCCGGCCACCGGGGGCGACGGGTCGCTGGCCTGCTCCGGGGACATGCTGCTGCAGGCGCTGGTCGCGTGCGCCGGGGTCACGCTGCGCGCGGTGGCCACGTCACTGGAGATACCGGTGTCCGGCGGGACCGTGCGGGCCGAGGGGGACCTGGACTTCCGCGGCACGCTGGGGGTGGCCAAGGACGCCGAGGTCGGGTTCAGCGCCATCCGGCTGGCGTTCGAGCTGGACACCGAGGCCAGCGAGGAGCAGCTCACGACGCTGCTCCGGCTGACCGAGCGGTACTGCGTGGTCTACCAGACGCTGGCCCACCCGGTACCGGTCGGCGCGACCGTGACCACCACGGCGGGCTAGCGGCCGGCTAGCGGTCGGCTACTTCGGTGGCGCAGCGGTAGCCGCTGCGCAGCCCACCCTCGATGTAGCCCTGGTAGTTCACCGACGTCTGCTCGCCGGCGAAGTGCAGGTTGCCTTCCCGGTTGCCCTGGATGCCGTTGAACTTCGTGAACTGGCCGACGGCCAGGTACGAGTACGCGCCGAGGATATGCGGGTCGCCCGGCGACCAGACGTAGTAGGCCCGCCCGTTGAACGCCGGGGAGACGCGCGGGAACAGGCGGTCGAAGTCGCGCAGGAAGGCATCGGCCATGCCGGCCGGCGGCGGCCCGTCATGGCTGGCCAGGCCGTACCGGCGGCCCCAGTCGAGCGCGCTGCGCCCGCCGGGCAGCGCGGCCAGAATGCCCGCCGGCCCGGGCTGGTAGTCCGTCGCGTCCCAGCCGCCCTGGACCACGCCATCGTCCCAGCAGTTCGCGGTCGTGTGCTCGGCGTTCCACAGCCGCGAGGAGAACTGCAGGAACATCTTCGAATTGGTGCCCAGCGGCTCCTGGTCAATGGCCGTGCGGTGCCGCGGCGTGATGACGACCCGGCTCAGGTTGACCGACCGGAGCAGGGTGAACGGAATGGCCAGCACGACGTGGTCGGCCCTTACCTCGCGGGTCGCGCCCGCGCAGTCAAAGCTGCACCGGTACCCGCCGCCCGGATGCGGCCGGACGGCGATCAGCCGCTGGCCGAGATGCAGCACCCCGCTCGGCAGCCGGTCCAGGATGCCGGTGATCAGCTGGTCGTTGCCGCCGTGGATGTGCCACTTCTCGTCCGCGCCGGCCAGTTGCGGCTCGCCGTGCGGCTGGTTGCCGCTGGCCGTGCTGTCGTCCTGGCCGAGCAGGTACACCAGGTTCAGTGCTGACGTCTGGTCGGCCGGGCCGCCGAACTCGTCCAGCACGGCGGCGATGCACACCTGGCCGAAGTCAGACTTGACGCCGCCGGGGATGTAGCGCTCGATCCACTCGGTCACCGACATGTGGTCGAAGCGGCGGCCACCCGCGTTGCTGCTGTTGTACAGCTGTGGCCAGGGCGCGGTCACGAACGCGGCATGGTGGAACAGCTTCCAGCCCCATTCGTGCCAGTCCCGGTTCAGCGCGGCCTGCGGCCATATCCTGCCGTGGAAGCGCATGGTCTCCCGGCCCGGATGGGTCCCCGGCGGGTACTTGTCGGTGTTGTCCAGCCGGAAGCCGAACTTCCCGGCCAGCGTCAGGGTCGCGGTGTGCTCGGGGTTGATGAACTCGGCGTGCCGCTCGACGATCTGCCCGTCGGCGAAGTAGCCGCGCAGCGTGCTGACCCGGCCGCCCGGCACGGTGTTGTACTCGTAGATGTCCGACTTGATCCCGTACTTGGCCCACAGCCGGTACGCGCAGCCCAGCCCGGCGATCCCGGCCCCGGCCACGACGACCCGTGGCGCGCCCCGGCCGGTGCGGGCTGGTACCGGGCGGCCGGCCGCCACGCCCAGGCCAGCGACGGCGGCACCGGCGCCGGCCACGCCGAGGAACCTGCGCCGCGGCATCGGCTGCGCGAGCAGTTCCGCCGCCTCGTCCACCCCGCATCCGGTCCGCCGGGCCAGCCGGGACACCGCCTGGGCCCGGCCGATCGCCGCGGCCGCCCCGGAAGACCCCCACGTACGCACCGCTCATCACCTGTCCCGTCCCACCCGCTGGCCAAACGGTACATCGCGGCTTCCGGGCCGGGCCAGGCCTGTGCCCACCCGTCACCAGGTGGGCCGGAGCGGGCCGCCCCGCGCGACCCTAATACGTTGCGCCTCCGGGGCCCCGCCCGCCTTCCCATCCCCTTCACCGCCTCCTTCCTCGTCGCTCAGGTCGCCTGTTCCTCGCTCGCCGGGTGCCCGGCATCAGGTACCGCATGGATGATTCGTTCACGCGCACCAGACCACGTGAATGATTCAGTCATGTGGTCTGACACCGGCCAGGCTGGGGGCGGGTGAGGCGGTCCTGGCGCTGGGTGCGCATCGGGTCGGGCAGGTCCAGCTGGGCGAACGCGGCGGGCCAGTCGGCAGGGGTGTATCCCAGGCCGAGATCGCAGTGGTGCAGCTCGACCTCGACCAGCCGCCGGGTCAGCAGCTGCCCGGCCGGGAAGCGTGCCGAGCCGAGAACGTGCACCTGGTACCGCCAGGCCTCGTCGGGCAGCTGGCGGGTCACCGTGCGGAACGCCATTGCCGCACCGGCCACGTCGGCCACCAGGTCGGCCGGTTTCTGCTGCGCACCCTGCTCGATCTCGGCGGCCCGGGCTTCGGCGCTGGCGTATGCCGGACGATCCTCGCCGGACCGCGCGCCGATCAGCAGGCTGCGCATTGCGTCGGCGCTGCGGGCCAGGTGCGCAAGGACATGGGCCCGGGTCCAGCCGGGCAGCAGCGACGGCGCGTGCAGGTCCGGCTCGGCGATCACCCGGGCCGTGCCGAGCAGCCGCTGCGTGGCGTCGTCGATCTGGCCGCTGAGCTCGCGCTGCGCCGCGTCCACCCGCTCACTGTAGAGAATGGGCGGGTGGCTGGTGAGCCGGGCCGGGGGCACTGGCGTTCGGCACATCAGGGCCTGGATGCGGCCAGTTCCGGGACGAAGCGGGCCGCGTTGACCGTGCCCACGCCGGTGACCAGGCTGTACCCGGCGCGGGCCGGGTAGCCGCGGACGGTCACGGTGCGGCCGTCCTGGCTGAAGCTGACCGTGTTGCTGCCCCGGGTGACCGGGACGATGCCCGGCGCGTACGCCTGGGCCAGCCGGTACAGCGCCGGGTTGATCAGGCCGAGCCTGGCGTGCGCGTCCTGGTCGGCAATGGCGACCAGGCCGGCCAGCATCGGGGTGGCCACGCTGGTCCCGCCGGCCGGCTTCCATACGCCGCGGCCGGTGAACGACCCGTAGCTGAGGAAACCCCCGCGGAACGACGCGGTGAGCGACACGTCGGGGACGCCGCGGCGGCCGCCGGTCACGTCGCGCACCGAGTCCTGGTAGGCCGGGCGGGTGAACACCGCGGACCGGCCGCCGCTGCTGGCCCAGGGCAGCGCGCCCGCGTACCTGGCCACCACCGGGTCGCCGTCCTCGTTCCAGGCCGTGTCGGGAGCGGTGCGGCGGCCCGCCGCGGTGAGCTGCAGTCGGGTCCCGCCGACCCCGGTGACCAGCGGATCCGACGCGGGCCAGTCGACCACCGGCCGGGTGCGGAACCCGCCGGCCGCCCGGTCCGGGCCGGTCACCCCGAAGTCGTTGGCCGCGGCCAGCACCGTGACGTGGTGCCGGTAGGCGTCCTGGAACGCGTAGCGCAGCTTGCGGATGGCGGCCTGGCCGCCGAAGTTCTGCTCGGGCAGGCCGAAGCTCTGGCTGATCACATCGCCCAGGTTGTGCCGGACCACATAGTCCTCGGCCGCCATGAACTGGGCGAAGCCGCCGCCGCTGAGCGTCTCGCCGGCCGGGGTCTCGACCAGCAGGATGCGGGCCCCGGGCGCGACACTGTGCCCGGCCTCCACATCGGTGGTGGTCTCCGCGGCCGCGGCCACCATGTCGCCGTCGCGGGGGTTGTACCGCGGCACCCGGCCCGCCGGCTGGATGATGCGCAGCGACGGCGGGCCGGGCAGGCCGCAGCCGGCGTCGAAGACCCGCAGGTCATGACGGATGGTGGGGGATCCGTAGGCGTCCACGATGACGATCGTGCGGCCCTGGCCGTCCAGCCCCCGCCCGTACAGCTGTGGCAGCCCGTACGCCTGCTCCAGCTGCCGCGGCGAATAGCAATTGATACCGAACGCCAGTACGCACCTCGCCGACGTAGGCGCCGCGCGGTGGCTGGGAGGGGGGGAAACCGCGGGTGCTGCGGAGGAGCGGGACGGGCCGGCCGGAGCCGGGGGCTGGTGGCCGGGCGCGGTCACCGGGCTGGCCGGGGCAGTCACCGCGCGGCTGTCGCCGGCCGCGCCGAGCACGGTGAGCAGCACGCCGGCGGTGATGGCGGCGGCGCCGAGGATCGTGGCCCGGGCTGGGGCGGGGCAGGCGCGGACGGTGGTCCGCACCGGGGCAGGCATAGCGAGGACCGCGGTCCGCACCCGGGCAGGCATAGCGAGGACCGCGGTCCGCACCCGGGCAGGCATAGCGAGGACCGCGGTCCGCACCCGGGCAGGCATAGCGAGGACCGCGGTCCGGGCGCGGGTAAGCAGGGCGCGGCCGGCCGCCGCCACGGCGGCGGCGATCGCGCGCCGATCCGTCATCTGGGCACCTCCCGCGGGACCGGCACGAGTTTCCCAGGGACGGGGCGGCCCGGCTGCGTTTTCCGCCAGACCCCGCTACCCAGTGCCCCTACCCCGGACCGCTACCGAGTGCCGCTACCCCGGGGCCGATACCGAGTGCCCTACCCGGGGCCGCTACCCCAGTGCCGCGCCGGGCCAGCAAATCCGCGGCCGAGGCGGGGTGATGAATCATGGCAAAACCTGCTAAACCAGACCGTAGACAACAGAAAAACATAACCGGTAACCATTATCGACGGCCGATCTTGCGGCTGGACAGACCACTATCGGGGCAGGTAGTGGGAGTCAGTGTCCGAGCGTCATCCTCAAAGGAGGCCTAAAAGGTGGGTAGGCGACGCAGGATTTCTGTGCTGGCCGGCGGTGTAGCCGGCCTTCTGTGCGCAGCAACGGTCAGCGGAATCGCGGGGGCCGCCGCGGCGTCCGCGGCGCCCGGCGGCCGGAAGCCGCTGGACGGGTCCATGATCACGGCCAGTGCCCGGAAGCACCCCGCGGGCGCCGTCTCGAAGTCCGCCCCGGTGAACTTCGAGGTGGTGCTGAAGCTGCGGAACGCGGCGGCGGCCCAGGCGCTGGTCACGGCGGTCAGCACGCCGGGCAGTGCCAGCTACCGGCATTACCTCACCGCGGCTCAGTGGGAGGCCCGGTTCTCGCCCAGCGCCGCCGAGGTGAGCAGCGCCCGCAGCTGGCTGGCCAGCGAAGGGTTCAAAGTAGGCGCTACGTCCAGGGACCGGATCACCATCTCGGCCTCGGGCACGGTGGCCCAGGTGGAGAAGGCGTTCGGCACCACGCTGGGGAACTTCAAGGTGAACGGCCACGTGGTGCGGCTGGCCACGCAGCAAATGTCGGTGCCGGCCTCGGTAGCCGGCAGCGTGGTGGGTGCGCTGGGCATCAACCAGAATGTGGCCACGACCAACGCGGCCGCCAGCCGCGCGGCCAGCGCGACGGCGGCGGCCGGGGGCAGCGGCACGTTCCCGCCCGCACCGCCGGCCTTCATCCCGGCACCGCCGTGCGGCAAGTACTACGGTCAAACGTTGACCACGACCAGGCCGCCGTTCGGCCACGGCTATCCGCGGACCGTGCCCAACCAGGTGTGCGGCTACAAGCCGCCCCAGTTGCGTTCGGCCTATAACATCGGCCCGAATAACACCGGGCAGGGAGTAACGGTAGCCATCATCGACGCCTACGGCTCCGCGACGATCCAGAGTGACTCGGCCCGGTACTTCGCGATGAATGACCCGGGCAACCCGTTCAGCAACGCGCATTTCACGCAGCTCCTGTTGACTCCGTTCCAGAACCAGACGCTGTGCGATGCGCCGAGCTGGCTGGTCGAGCAGGCGATCGACGTGCAGGCGGTGCACTCGATGGCCCGGCACGCACGCATCCTCTATGTCGGCGCCAAGGACTGCACAGACCCGAGCCTGTTCGCCGCCGAGCAGAAGGTGATCGACAATCATCTGGCCAACGTGGTCACCAACTCCTGGGGCGACGACGCCGGGGACCTGCTGACTGACACGGCTACCAAGACGGCGTTCGACGACCTGTTCTTGCTGGCCGACTCCACCGGGATGACCGTCCAGTTCTCCTCCGGGGACAACGGCGACAATTTCAACCTGGTCGGCCTCTCGTCGCCCGACTTCCCGGCGGTCAGCCCGCTCATCACGGCGGTCGGCGGTACCTCACTCAAGATCGGGCGCCATGGCCAGCAGACCGGCCAGCTCGGCTGGGCGACCGGCCGGGCCTGGAAGTGCACGGCCAACGTTGTGGGTGGCATCCCCGGGTGCACCAAGTCCACGGTGGGCAGCTGGCTGCCGGTGACGTACGACGGCGGCGGCGGCGGGTTCACCAGTTACGACTTCACCCAGCCGTCCTACCAGAAGGGAGTCGTGCCCGCCTCGCTCGCGACGCGCAACGCGGCCATCACCGGCTCGACCCCGATGCGGGTGATACCGGACATCTCCCTGGATGCGGACCCGGCGACCGGCTTCCTGATCGGGCTGCACCAGACGTTCCCGAACGGGGTGGCCAAGTACTCGCAGACCCGGTACGGCGGGACCAGCCTGGCCTCACCGCTGCTGGCGGGCGTGGTCGCCGACGCCGACCAGGCGGCGGGTTCGGCCCTCGGGTTGATCAACCCGGCGATCTACGCGCTGCACAGCCAGTCCAGCGCCATCGACGACATCCTGCCGGGCGGCAAGCAGGGCCAGTTCCGGCGTGACTTCGCCAGCACGTACGTGCCGGGCGCGAAGGGCTTCGTCTCGCAGTTCCGCGAGATCACCTACGAAGGTGTGATCATCTACTGTGACACGACCGGCAACTGCGCCACCCGGCCGAACACGCTCAGCACGTTTAAGGGCTACGACAGCATGACCGGGCTCGGCTCGATCGGGCCCAGTTTCGTCAGCGACCTGGCCAAATCCTAGGAGGCTGCTGAGGTAAGGCCCGGGCCGTCCCCGCGGGCAGGTTGCCGCCCGCTGGGACGGCCCGGCGGCATGTGCGGGGGGGGAGGGGGAGATGACTCAGCTCCAGCGGCCCAGCCGGGCCGAACTTCAGGTGGCCGTGCTGGACTGCGTGGTCCTGGGTGTCGCCTCCGTGGCCAGCTACTGGCTGGTCACGACCACCGAGCCGTATATCTACCTGAGATCCTGGCCCTCCGGGCAGATCGGCGGGTTGTGGGCGGTGATCTCCACGGTGTTCGTGCTCCGGGACAGCTACGAGAAGAGCACGGCGGCCGCCGTGTCCCGGATGGCCGCCACTTCGGTGAGCTTCGTGCTCTGCCTGATCTACCTGGTCTTCCTGCCATTCCATATCTGGGCGCTGGGCCTGCTGGTCGCGGCCAGCGCGCTGGCCGTCATCCTGCTCGGCCGGCCAGCAGACGCGGTCAGTGCCGGGATCTGCAGCGCCGTCGTGATGATCGCTGCCCGGCTGAGCCCGCAGCATGCCTGGCAGGAGCCGATCCTGCGGTTCATCGACACGGTGGTCGGCGTAGTGGTGGGCGTCGCGGCCGCCTGGCTGGCGCTGCGCTTCCTCGGGCCTATTGCCAGGCGAAGACCGGCTGCTCGAAATGCGCCACCCTGATTATGTTGCCGTGCAGTGCGACCTGGCAGAACTGGTAGATGATGGCGGCCGTCGGCGCGTGCAGGTACTCGCCGAGCAGCGGCAACTGGATGACCGGCCTGGTGGACTCCGGGATGCGCACCAGCCGGGGCGGGACGTCAAAATCGGCCAGCGGGATCACGTGGATCCCGGCCACCTCGGATGCCGGGCCGCGCATGGCCGGGTCGGCCGGGCCGCCCCAGACCACCACCGGCGTGATCAGGTAACCGGACCGGGTGGCGTAGTCGTCGAGCAGCCCGAGGACGTCCCCGGCGCCGACCAACACCCCGGTCTCCTCGTGCAGTTCCCGGCGGGCGGCATCCTCGGCGGATTCGCCCGGCTCCCGCCGTCCGCCGGGCAGCGCCCACTGCCCCGCGTGGCTGCGCAGCGTGTCGGCGCGCAGGGTGATCAGCAGCGCAGGAGTGCCGTCGTCCTGGATCACGACGCACACCGCGACCGCGGCCGCCTTGAGGCCACCCGGGCTGGCGGGGCTGGCCGCAAGGCGCTCGAAGTGGGCCAGGTGGCCGGCCATGTCCTGTCGCCGCATGCCGCGATCTTCGCACGATCCCTGGTGCGGGCCTTAGCCGCGCGGCGGACTGCAGTGCGGCGCGGGCCCGCTGTAGCGCGTCTTGCTGGGGGTAGCCACCCGGTAGTCGGGCACCCACCGGCTGTTCCATAGCTCATCCCACACCGGGGTCGTGCCATACATGGATCCCGCCTGCTGGCAGACCGTCCAGGCCAGCGCGCCGAAGGGCAGCTGGCCGGTCACCCGGTACGACCCGCCGGGGCCGCTCCGCACCCGGAGCCCGGCGGGGGCGGTGGCCTGGTAGGGGTAGGCGCAGCGGGGCAGCGGGAAGCTGTAGCCGGTCTTGGACGGGGTGCTCAGGTAGTAGTCGCTCACGTAGCTGCCGTCGGCCAGCTTGTCCCACAGGCCGGTGCTCACAATGGTGGTGCCGGGCGCCTGGCAGACGACCTGCACGGTGGCGTTGGGTGAGTACGTTCTGACCAGCCGGTACGACTTGGCCGGGCCGGTGCGGGCGTTGAGCCCCCGCGGGCTGACCACCCGGTAGGCATGGCTGACGGTGGCGGCCGGGGCGTCAGCGCGGTCGCTGCCGATGCGGATGGTGATCCCGCCGTAGGTCGCGTTGTGCGGGCCATCGTCCTGCTTGGCCCGCTGGTGGCTGGCCCACTGGCCGTCAGCGATGCCGGCCCACCCGGTCAGCGCCGGGTTCCCGTCCCAGCTGGCCACCCAGAGCGCATCCGGCCGGCCGAACGAGGCGGCGGCGTAGCGGGCGGATACGTCCTGCCCGCCCGCGCCGAGCGACAGGTAGGCCCCAGCCAGGAAGCCGAGCCGGTGCAGTTCACCGGTCCACGCCGAGATGAATCCGAGCACGGCACCGGGGCAGCTGGCCCCGGATACCGAGTACGGCGCGATGTAGTCATAGATGATGCTCCCGCTGCGCATGCCCAGCGCTTTGGCCTTCCGGGCCGCGTTATCGGCAGCGCCGATGCCTTCGCTCGCGGCCGCGGCATGCTCGATCGCCTCAGGGCCGGACTTGACCGCTGGCGCCGGGCCGTTCCGGCACGAAGGCTGCAAGCCGACGTAGAGCGGGAGCAGCCGCCAGCCGCCTGCCGACACCGCGGTGACCCACTTCGCGGTCAGGTTCGGCTGGGCGCACCGGCGGTTGACGCCGCCGATGTACACGCCGATGGCCCGGTACCGGGAATGGGCGCGCCAGGCCGCCATCGCGTGCTGCGAGGGTGCGCTGCAGGTGTCGAAGGCCTGCCCGGTGTACTCGGTCGAGGCTGCCCCGGCCGGGTAGTCGATGGTGGCCCGCGACGGCTTCGGCAGGAGCTCGACGTCCACGTAGTCCTGGTCGATATCGATGGCGGTGCCGCCGAACTTCTGCGTGACGTTGCCGCTGTACTGGTGCACCCGGTGGTGATGGCCCCATTGGCCCGCATGCAGCACGGGATCCTGGGTGCTGGCCTGCCCGTTCCACAGCGCGTCGAACACCACGTCGGGCTCCAGGTAGCCACTGCTCTGACGCCCCAGGGCGGCTATTCCAGACAACGAGCTGCTGTACACGCCGGAGAGGAATCCCAGCTGGTGCAGGCGGGCGGTCCAGGCGGCCAGGAACTGGACCACCCGGGGCGATTGATGATGGCCCCGGTAGGCTTCCATGTCGTAGTAGACCGGGGTCTGCGGCCCGAAGCCGAGCCGTTCCGCCTGCGCCGCGGCATCGTCCGCCGCCGCGGCGCCCTGGCCGGCGCGACTTGCCCAGCTCACCGAACGCGGCCTGAGGCCCCACGTACAGGGGCAGGAAATGCCAGCCCTGGGCCGCCTCGGTGGTCAGCCAGGAGCGGCTCAGGTTGGGCTGCGCGCAGGCTTCGTCCGAGCCGCCGAGGTAGATCCCGATGGCGTCGTAGGGGGAGTGTGCGCGCCACGCGCTCATCGAGGCTTCGCTGGGCGCGGTGCAGGTGTCGAAGCCGAGCCCGTGGTAGCTGGTCACCCCGCTCGGCAGCGGCGCGTTCAGCGCGGGCCGCCGGGCCCGGGCCGGGTCTTCATGCAGGGCCCGGCTCAGGCCGACGTGGCTCAGGATCCGGCGGATCTGCTCAGGGTTCCTGCGGTAGGTGGCCACGATGTGCACCCGCCGGCCGGTGACGGTGATCTGCCTGGTGACCGGGTTCGCGGCCGCCTGCGGTGCGGCGCCGCGGGCAGCGGGCTCGATGAGCATCGCTTCGGTCGTCCCGACAATCGAGCTGGGACATGCCTCATTGGCCGCAGGGGTGCCCAGATACATGGTGTGCCGGTCGAACCGGACACATGTCCGCGGGTGCTGGGCGAGGTTTATCACTCGCCAGCCGGGCGGCACCTCGAACGAATGCCCGAGATATGTCACCGTCTTAATCCGGTGCTGGGTTACCGCCGCGACCGCGGCGCGGGCGGGAAGTGCGGGCAGCAGCGCCAGCGCAATAGCTACCGTAACGGCGACGGACGTTCCGGACCATACCGCAGTCCGGCCAAGCTTCCCCTGGACCCGCGTGTACATCAAGCTGCTCCCCCCGGCTCAAAACCAGTCGCGCTTAGCGGCAGCCCCCGGAAGCGGCTTTCAGGCCGGCCAATTTCAGGCCGGACGCCGGGGGCCGAGTGCGAAATGCCTGTCCGCCCCGGCACGTAATGTTCCGCACAGCTGAATGCGCGCCGTTACCGGCATGGCGACCTTGATCACGGGGGGAGCGTACTGTCCCAATACGCCCCTCTGCATCGCGACACGCGGGGATTCCGGTCAGTATCAGCCACTTTCCCGGCCACCTGCCGATGGAGCGTGTCACTCAATTCGCCGCGGCGATGCCCGGCCAATCCTGCCCGCAGCTCCCTGACACCCCAGGCACGGGTCCACCGGAAACACGTAGTCCCTTCATCTGGCCTGCACATGGCTGGGCTCGGCTGGTGGGCATCAGGAACCGGACATGGGCCCGGGGGAGGCAAGGCCAATGAAGACACCGGACGTCCCGATCGTCGCGACTGCGCCCAGCCGGCCCGCACCGGGGGGAGAGCGAGCCGCGGCGGCCGCCATTGCCGATCGCGTGCTATCGGCGGCGACCGGCACCCTCGACATCCTCGTCATCGCCCTCGGCGACCGGCTGGGCTATTACCGGCTGCTGGCCCAGCGCGGGCCGCTGACCGCGGCCGCCCTGGCCACGGCGAGCGGTACCGCGTCCCGGTACGCGCGGGAATGGCTTGAGCAGCAAGCCGTCACCGGCCTGGTGGAGGTGGCTGATCCCGGCCAGCAGCCGGACGCGCGCCGGTACCGGCTGCGGCCCGGCGTGGCCGAGGTGCTCGCCGACCCGGACCAGCTCAGCTACCTGGCCCCGCTGGCCCGCCAGCTCGCCGCCGCGGCCCGCCAGCTGCCAGCGCTCAGCCACGCCTACCGCAACGGCGGCGGCGTGCCGTGGGCCGCCTACGGCGCGGACATGCGTGAATCCGAGGCCGACCTGAACCGCCCCAGCTATCTGCGCCTGCTGGCCGGGGATTGGCTCGCCGCGCTGCCCGGCGTCCAGCAGCGGCTGCGAGGCAGCCCCCCGGCCCGGGTAGCCGACATCGGCTGCGGCGCCGGCTGGTCATGCATCGGCCTGGCCCGCGGCTACCCGCTGCTGCACGTGGATGGCTACGACCCCGACCCCGAGTCGGTCGCACTGGCCCGGCGCAACGTCGCCGCGGCCGGCCTGACCGACCGGGTCCACGTGCACCAGACCGACATCACCACCGCCGCGAACCGTGGCCCGTATGACCTGGTCACCGCGTTTGAGTGCGTGCATGACCTGCCGCATCCGGTGCCCGCGCTGGCCGCCATGCGCCGGCTGGCCGGGGCGACCGGCACCGTGTTCATCGCCGACATGAAGGCGGCGCCCCAGTTCACCGCGCCCGGCGACGATGTGGAACGGCTGCTGTATGGGTTCAGCCTGCTCATCTGCCTGCCCGACAGCATGAGCACGCCGGGATCGGCGGCCACGGGCACGGTGCTGCGACCCGGCACCATGCGCGGCTACGCCACCGAAGCGGGCTTCACGCGCATCGACATCCTGCCCATCGACCACGATGTCTGGCGTTTCTACCAGCTGCATCCGTGACGCTGAACGTTAGCGTGCGCCCATCGTCCCGGAGGCTGGCGGATTGGGTATCGGCGCGTCATTCAGCTGCTGGTCAATGTCGACCAGAATGGCGTCGTCTTCGATCCGGCACGCGTAAACCGGGATCGGGCCACATGCGAACACGCCAACCGCCTCGCCGGTGGTCAGGTCGTAGCGTGATGCGTGGGCGGCACAGACCAGCGTGTCATCGTCTTGCAGGGTCCCCTCGTGCAGCGGCTGCTGCTGGTGGGTGCAGGTGTTGTGGATCGCCCGGACATCGTCCTCATCGAGGCGGATCAGGCAGATCGGCTCGCGCAGCTCGTCAACGAGCATGGTGTCGCCGACCTCCAGGTCGTCGAGATTCGCGACGACTACGAACGTCATGACGCTGTCCTTCCACTTGCCGGCCGCCGGGGTGCCGGCTGGCTGCCGCGCACCTCGATCCAGCCATTACGGAGCCGGGTCGGGAGCACAGGTTGCGGCTGGCTGGCCGGACCGCGGCTGACGCAGCCGGTGGCGAGCGAAAAACGTGACCCGTGCAGCGGGCAAGTCACGGTCAGGTCGGCGACTGGGCCCCGGCTGAGCAGGCCCCCGGCGTGGCTGCAAACGTTGTCGATGGCGTACAGGCGGCCGTCGTGCCGGTACAGCATGATCCGCCGTCCCTCGGCCTCGACGCCGGTCGGGGTGTCGTCCGGCAGGTCGGCTTCCTGCAGCGCACGGGTCCACCGCCGCGGCCCGGTAGTCCACGCCACCCGGTTGACCATCACACCTTTGGTGAATACGAGATGACCGCCCAAGTAGCCGGCCGCGGCCGTGACCGTGAGGCTGGCCGCGCCCAGCGCGCGGGCCGTGCCACGGTGGCCGGCCATCCGGGTGCCCAGGGAGGCACCTTGCAGCCCGAGGCCCACCGTGTTGAGCAGGCCGTGGAACAGCCCGACCCGGCGGTCCTGATCGTCGCTGACGGTCCAGTCGGTCAGCCCGGTCAGCGCGGCAGCGCCCGCCGCGAGGATGCCAGCCGCGCTGAGTACGGCCGCGGCGTCGATTCCGCGCCGGGGAGCTGGGTCATGGTCCGCGGCATCCAGCACTGCGACGCCGGTCCACAGCCCGATGGGCAGATCGCTCAGTGCCGGGTGCAGCGGGTGGCCGGCCCATCGGCCGCCGTGCATCAGCTCGAGGGCGAGATTGTCCTGGTGCCGTTCGCGGACTGGCCCCAGCACGCCGGTCAGCCAGTCGCTCATCGCGGCGAGCCAGCCGATCTGGTCGACCCGGGCCACGAGATCGCTATGCCACTCAGTCAGCCGGGTGGCGGCGGACGGGGAACCGGCGGCCGGCTCGGCCTGCTGGCCAACTGCTGGCGGATCGCCAGCCTGGCCGCTGCCTGTTCGCATCACGTTCCTCCCCGGCGTCAGCTGGTGGCTCGATCCTGGACAGAATCCTCTACGTTTTCGCTGGCTCGGCTCGTCTCACCTTGTTGCACCAGCTTGCTGCACAGCTTGCTGCACGGGGCCAAAAAGGGAATCGCCCCTAAACTGACCGGCCGTGGAGGGAGGCTGGATGAGCAGTCTGGGTAGTGGGTCCAAGTGGAGAGTTTCCAGGGGTTGGTCCGGAGGAACAGGATGAGCGATACGACCAGCGGGACCGGCAAGGTGGTCGTGGCCAGGTCGATGTCGCTTGACGGCTTCATCGCCGGTCCCGGTGACGCGATGGACTGGATCTTCGACTTCGTGTCGCCGGACGCGGCCTGGCTCACGGAGACCGCGGCGGCCACCGGCGCCATGCTCATCGGCCGGCGGACCGATGAGGTAGGCAGCAGGATGGAACCCGACCGGGAGCGGGGGATGGCATCGGGGGGCGAAGGCTACCCCTTTTCCGGACCCATATTCGTCCTCACCCATAGGCCGCCGGACCCGCCGGACCCGGATGTCACGTACCTCACCGGTGACATCCGGGAAGCGGTCGCCACGGCACTGGAGGCTGCGGGCGGCAAGAACCTGGAGATCCTCGGCGCTGACGTGGCTGGTCAGTGCCTGCGGCAGGGACTCGTGGACGAGATCCTGGTGTATGTCCTGCCGGTGCTGCTCGGCGACGGCATCCGCTTCTCGTCCCCTGGCCTGGCCAGGATCGACCTGGAACCGGTCAGCAGCACGCGGTCGGGCGCGGTCACCATCCTCCGGTTCCGCGTCCGCAGATAGTTCCCGGTTTTATCCGCCGCAGCGGGAACGACGGGAGGACATCGTGAGCAGCCTGGCTCTTGACATCACCGAGCCTGGCCGGCCGGAGGTGCAGGAGGTGTCGGCCGGGGTCTACGCCTACGTGCAGCCGGACGGCACCTGGTGGATCAACAACACCGGCTTCCTGGCCGGCCCGCAGGGCGTGATCAGCATCGATGCCTGCTCGACCGAGCGGCGGACCCGCGCCTACCAGGCGGCCATTGCGGCCGTCACCCCGGCCCCGGTGCGCACCGTGCTGAACACGCATCATCACGGCGATCACACGTTCGGCAACTGCCTGTTCACGGGGGCGGCCATCGTGGCTCACGAGCGGGCGCGGGCGGAGGCGATCGCGTTCGGGCCACCGCGCGATCTGTTCTTCTGGGCCGGACCCGACTGGGGCGACCTCAGCCTCGACCCGCCGTTCGTCACGTTCACCGACCAGATCGCGGTGCACGCCGGCGACCTCCGCGCGGAGGTCCGCTACGTGGGCACGGCGGCGCACACCACCAACGACTCGATCGTCTGGATCCCGGACCGGTCGGTGCTGTTCTGCGGCGACCTGATCTTCAATGGCGGCACGCCGTTCCTGCTGATGGGCTCGGTAACAGGTGCCATCGACGCGCTCGAGCAGGTGCTGCGGCCGCTGGGCGCGCAGACCATCGTGCCCGGCCACGGCCCGGTGTTCCACGATGACGGGCCCATCGACGCGACGCTGGACTACCTCAGATTCGTGCTCGACGTGGCGGGCCAGGCCGTGGCCGCGGAGGTGTCCCCGCTGGACGCGGCCCGGGACACCGACCTGGGCCGGTTCACGGACTGGGCCGACGCCGAGCGCATCGTCGGCAACCTGCACCGGGCCTGCGCCGAACTGCGCGGCGCCCCGCGCGGCGCGCCGGTTGACATCGTGGCCGCGCTGGGCGACATGGTGGCCTACAACGGCGGGGCGCCGCTCAGCTGCCTGGCCTGACCTCGCGGGTCAGCCTTGGCCGTCCTCAGCGGGCCGTACCCACCGCCCGGCCGTCCAGCCAGAACGCCCACGGCTCGACCGCGCCGACCCGGAGCAGACCCATGGCCGCCCATGGATCCGCGGCCAGCCGGTCCCGGAGACTGGGCTCGTCGGCCGCCTCGATGGCCAGCAGGACATGCTGCCCGTCACCGGCCGGGCCGCCCAGGATGACGAAGCCGTCCTCGGCCAGCCCGTCCATGAACGCCGCGTGCTCGGTCCAGGCGTCCTGCTCCCGGGTCCCGCGGCCGGGATCCCAGCCCGGCCCGTGCACCATGGTCACCGCGAAATGTGCCATGACCGCAGCGTACGGGCGGGTGCCGACAGTCAGCCCTTCCGCTGGTGATGGCAGACTTGACCGTATGTCTGGCCAGCTAGCGCCCAGCCCGGAGGAGGGCAGCTTCGAAGCGGCTGCGGCCATTCTGGCCGAACGCGATCCGGTGCTGCGCCGCCTGATCGCCGAGGCCGGGCCGATCCAGCTCCGGCCGCCCACCGAGTCGCATCTGGCCTCGCTGGTCCGCGCCATCGTCTACCAGCAGCTGGCGGGCAGCGCGGCGGCCGCCATCCATGGCCGCCTGCTGGCCGCGCTGGACGGCGAGGTCACCGCGGAAGGGCTGCGGTCGCTGTCGCCGGAGACGATGCGCTCGGTCGGCCTGTCCGGCGCGAAAGCCGCCTCGCTGCAGGATCTGGCCAGCAAGGTGCTGGACGGCATGGTTGAGCTCGACCCGGCGGAGCTGTGGACGGAAGACAGCGATGAGGTGGTGGCCCGGCTGTCCACGGTCCGTGGCATTGGGAAATGGACCTCGGAGATGTTCCTCATCTTCCAGCTCCGGCGGCTGGACGTGTGGCCGACCGGCGATCTCGGGGTGCGCAAGGGGTACGGGCTGGCCTGGGGGATACCGACGCCGACGGCGAAGCAGCTCGACCCGCTCGGCGACCCGTACCGGCCCTACCGCACCGCGGCGACCTGGTACTGCTGGCGG
Organism: uncultured Actinomycetes bacterium; assembly: GCA_963834705.1. Classification (GTDB taxonomy): domain Bacteria; phylum Actinomycetota; class Actinomycetes; order Streptosporangiales; family Streptosporangiaceae; genus RYN-230. The sequence continues at coordinate 1,621,853 of CAWICV010000001.1, read as the reverse complement.
GCCGCGGAGCTCTATGCGGGCGCCGCGGACAGCGCGCTCACCCGCTGAACCTCACCCGCTGACCGGGTCGGGCCGCCAGTCCCGCTCGCCGCGGGCGGCCAGCGCGGCGATCTGGTCGGCGAACTCGGGCCACAGCAGCCGGGGCAGGTCATGGCCCATCCCCGGGTACCCGATGAAGCGGCAGCCCGGGATGGCCCGCGCGATGGCCAGCCCGCCACTCGGCCCGACCAGCGGGTCGGCCAGCCCGTGAATGACCAGCGTGGGCACGGCGATCTGGCCTAGCGCCGCGGTGCGGTTCGGCTGGGCGACGGTCGCTTCGAGCTGGCGCAGCGAGCCGGCCGGATCGAAGCCGCGGTCCCAGCTCCGGCCCGCTATCTCCCGCACGTGTGCCTCGTCGAACGGGTACCCCCGCGAGCCGATCAGCCGGGACGTCTCGACCGCTGAGGCCACCGCGGCGTCCCGCCCGGAGATCACTTCGCGGCGCAGCAGCCGGGCGTACACCCGCGGCTTGGCCAGCCCGACCCGCAGCGACCCGGTGGACGTCATCATCAGGGTGAGCGAGCGGACCCGGCGGGGGTGGCGCAGCGCGACGGTCTGCGCGATGAACCCGCCCATCGACGCGCCGACCAGGTGCACGCTGGCCAGGCCCAGCCCGTCCAGCAGCCCGGCCACGTCGCCGGCCATGTCGCCGATGGTGTACGGCGGCTGGCGGCGCCGGGTGAGCACCTCTCTGAGCGGCGGCGGCGGAATGTGCTCAAGGTGGGTGGACCCACCGGTGTCCCGGTTGTCGAACCGGACCACGAAGTGCCCGCGGCCGGCCAGGTCCCGGCACAGCTCGTCCGGCCAGGCGATCATCTGCGTCGCCCAGCCCATCACCAGCACGATCGCCGGATCCCCGGCCTGGCCGAACGTCTCGTAGGCCAGCTCGATCCCACGGGCCGCGACCCGGCCTTGCGTTCGGGCGGCGACGTCATCCATCCGTGCAGTCTTGCATGCCGAACGCCAGGACCCGGTACTGCCGCCGGGTTCGTCCCCCGGGCCCCCGGTGCTACTGCCGGTTCCTGATCGCCCTCCTGCGGTAGGCGATGCTGCCGCCGCCGGCCAGGATCGCCGCCGCGCCGACGGCCAGCAGCAGCGCGTCCTGGAACCCGGCCGTGCCGCCGCCGCCGGTGGCCGGGGCCACGGTCACGATCGGGCTCGGGCTGGTGGTCGCCGCGCTGGGCGTGGGGCTGGGCGCCAGCGAGGGGGAAGCCGACGGGGACGGGCTGGGGCTCGTACTCGGCGTCGGCGTGGTCGGCACGACCGTCGGGGTCACTGTTGTGGTTGGCGTGACAGTTGTGGTGGGCGAGGCGGTCCCGCCCGGGGAGAATGTCGGCGACCCCGACGGCGATCCGCCGGCGGAACAGGCCGAGACCGACACGGCGATGGCAGCGACGCCGCCGGCTGCGGCCAGCCGCATGGTGTGCCCCATGCCCGCGATGGCTGTGCTCAGCTTCATGAGACCTCCTCATGCGGCCTGCGGCTGGCGGCCCCGGTCCGGTCCATACCCGAAAACCGGCATCGGTAGCAAAACGTGCAGCAGCCGGCCGCGGCGAGGGGTGGCGGAAGGCAGGTCCCCGAAAGTGCTGGCGGCAATAAAAGGTATCGCCCGTGCGGGGCACAGGCGGGCAATGGCGTCGTCACCACTGAGATATTAGGCTACGCGATTAGAACGGCATAGTAGAGACACGCACCGAGGGGCGAGGCATTGGCGGAGGCCGAGTGGCGGCGGGTGGCCGGGCTCCAGGTGGTCAAGTCGTGGCCACAGAGCCGGTTCGCCCCGCCGGTGACCGCCCGGATCCCGGGCCTCGCCCGGCTGGCCGGCCTGGCTGGCGTGCTGCTCCTCCTGGCCGGGTGTATCGCGGTCGTCGTGGCGTTCGGTGCCCAGCGGCATGCCCCCCAGCCCAGCCGGTCGGCCGCGGGCGAAGTCGGGCCGCGGGCCCGCGGCCCGTGGCTGCGCCGTTCCCCGCCGGTGTCGGTGACGATCCCGGCTATTGGCGTGAACTCCAAGCTGCTGCACCTGGGCAAGAATGCCAACGGCACGATCGCGGTGCCATCGCTGACCGCCCGGGTCAGCCGGGCGGCCTGGTACAAGTACTCCCCGGCACCGGGCCAGATCGGGGCCTCGGTCATCGAAGGCCATGTTGACGCCTACCAGGGGCCGGCCATCTTTTTCCGGCTCGGCGCGCTGCGCCCAGGGGACCGGGTCGTGGTCCGGCTGGCCGATGGGATCACCGCCAATTTCCGGGTCACCGGCGTCCGCCAGTACCTCAAATCGAGATTCCCGTCGAAAGCAATTTTCGGCCCGACCAACTATGCCGCGCTGCACCTGATAACCTGCGGCGGCGCTTTCGATTATGAAACCCATCATTACCTGAGCTCGACGGTGGTATTCGCGTCGCTCACCTCGTACCGGCGGCCCGGCCACCGGCGGCACTGAACGTCAGGCGTGGCCCGGCTAGCTCGGCGCGCGGTACATGCTGAGCTGGGTTTCGTGGTCGGCGAAGCCGACCGAGCGGTAGACCCGGATGGCCGCCTCGGCGGGATCAGCCAGGATGACCAGCGTGCGGGCGCCCAGCTGGCCGAGCGCGTGCTGGCCGGCCCGCCAGACCAGGGTGCCGGCCAGGCCCTGTCGCCGCGCGTCCGGGTGCGTGCCCACGTCCTGGTACCGGGCCAGGCCGCCCGGCCGGGCGAAAATGCCCAGCTGGGCCAGGAGTGCGCCGTCCCGGAACGCACCGAACCAGGCCCCGTGGCCGGCTTCGGCGGCCCGGCGCCGGGCCGCGTACCGGGCCTCGATGAACGTCCGGGTGGCCGGGCCGCCATCGGCCGCGTCGCAGATACCCTGCAACTCCACCGCCTGCTGCCAGTCCTGGTCACCGGCCAGCGGCCGGATAACCGCATCCCGGTTGGGCCGCGGCGGCTCGCGCAGCGCCGGCGCGGTCAGCACGGTCTCCTGGGCCAGTTCGAGCCCGGCGGTGGCGAAGCTGCCGAAGTCCGGCTCCGGGTCACCGGTGCCATCCAGGCCGAGCGCCAGGTGACCCGCCCCGGGGAACTCGGTGCGGAACAGATCCAGCCACGGTGCGGCCGGGCCGTGGGCCGCCCCGGCGGGCAGCAGCAGGTAGTTGCCCCACCAGAACTCCGGATTGGCCAGGCTGCGCACGGTCACGTGCCCGGGATAGTCGATGACCTCGCTGCCCTCCAGGGCACGGACCATCAGGTCGGTCTGGAATCCCAGCGAGGTCACCTGCATGACAGCGAGCCTAGCCACGCGCGAGGGGTTAGCGCCGGGGGAGTGACGGGTGGTGCGATGGGTGTCGCCGCCGGGACCGGCGTGACTGCTCCAGACGGCCGGGCTGGGCTGGTCGTGACCGGGCGGGCACTGGCGTTCGGGGAAAAGGGTCTGGGTTAGATGAGCGGGCTGCGGCGTTCGAGGAGCAGCACGTCGCGCCAGCGGCCGTAGTGCTGGCCGATGCGCTCGCGGATGCCGACGTCGCGGAAGCCCATTGCGTGGTGCAGCGCCACGCTGGCGGTGTTCTCCGGGAAGATCCCGGACTGGATGGTCCAGATGCCGGCTGCCTCGGTGGAGGTGATCAGGGTGTCCAGCAGCTGGCGGCCGACGCCCTGACCGCGGGCGGCGGAGTGCACGTAGACCGAGTGCTCGACCACGCCGGCGTAGGCGCACCGGCCGGAGACGGGAGAGACGGCGACCCAGCCGAGCACGCCGGCGCGGTTGCGGGCGACGTAGCGGTGGCCGGGGAGCCTGGCCGCGCTGAACTCGGGCCAGGCCGGGGCCCGGGTTTCGAAAGTGGCGTCACCGTCGTCGATACCGGACTGGTAGATCGCCAGCACCGCGTCGGCGTGCGCCTCGGTCATCGGCTCGATCCGCATGTCAGTCGCCCAGCGGGACCGGCGCGGGCTGGCTCAGGACCACGTCGGCGGCGGTGGGGAAGGCTGCCACGCAGGCCTGGTTGATCCGGTACAGCCGAGAGGTGCCGTGCTCTTCGGCCAGCACGAACCCGACCGCGGCGAGCTGCCGCAGGTGCGCGGACACGGTGGACTGGCCGACCGGCACGGCCGCGACGATCTCCTTGACGCTCATCGGCCGGCCGCTGCGGGCCAGCAGCGAGGCCACCTGCACCCGGGTGCCATCGGCGAGCGCCCTGAACCACGCCGCGTACGTGTCGGCGGTGTCCCGGTCGAGTGGTTTCGCGTCTTTCATCGTTGATCGACGATAAGCGATTAGTTGTTTAACCGCAACGGAGTTCTGTTGTCTCCGTCCGTGCGCGCGGTCAGGATGCGGCTGACCGGGCCTGAGCCGGAAAGCCCGGGAACGCGGGCGCTGCAGTACGCCGACGTGACGTTCGCTGTGACTGGGGACCTGACCGGGTATCTGGGCGTGCGGCTCACGCGGGATGTTCTGATCAGCGGGTGGTGCTGAGCATGGCTGAGAGTGCGGCGGTCGCTGGCCCGCTGACGGACGCCTTATGGCCGGCGGTGCAGGTATCAGCTGGGGGGAGGCGCGGAGCTGGCCATTTTCATCTCTAGATAGCCGCCAAGGAACTGCAGCGGCGCGGTCCCCAGGAACCACGCGGCGTACCGGTAGCACTTGCGCCGATCTTGGCTCGTTTCCGCCTGGCGGCCCAGCGAGACCAGAACGAGGCCGAGGGCGAGAGTAAAGCCACCGGCGGCAAAGCGCACGCTCGCGACGGCCCGGAGGTGGCGGTACTCCCATGGCAGCATCGTGCGTCTCATCAGGGACTGCAGGGAAGTGGTGCTGTCATCTCGTGCGCGCATCGGAATGCCTCCTGCCGCCGGCGGTGTCGGCTGCCCGGCACATATCAGAATGATATCATATTAATGGACCGGATCGTCAAGAGCCGCCCTTGCCACCAGGTGCGGTGCCTCCCTGGGGTGACCATGGCGATCCCGAGGGTCAGCTCGGTAGCGCCATGTGCAGTCCGGTTACTGCGATTTGGTCGGCGGCGCATTCCCCTGACGCCGACCAAAGACGGGCCAGCCCGCGCAGCCGGGCGGCTGCGCGGGCTGGTTATCGCCAGAGGTCCGCTATGTTACCCGATGCGGACCACTTGGCCCCCAGTGGGGCACAGCTGCGGGCCCAGGCCCGTGGCCGGGGCGCTGCTGCAGTTGGAGACGTAGAACGAGCCGTGCGGCCCGGCGAGGAAGCCGGATGGGTTGAACAGCTTGCCCACGCCGAGGTGAGTGCGGTGACCGTTAGGGGCGATCCGGACCACGTCACCCGCCGGGTTGGTAGAGGTCAGCCCGCCGGTCTGGAACTCGGTCGCGTAGAAGGCGCCGTCGCTACCGAAGCCGCAGCCCTGCACCGTGGTCAGGCCGGTGGCCCAGACTTTCGGCTTCTGCCCGGGGACGATCCGCCAGACGCGGGCGTGACCGGGGGCATAGGAACCTCCGAGCAGCTCGGCGACGTACAGTGCACCGTCCGGGCCCTGCGCCGCGCAGGTCGGAACGGAGTCGGGCGGGTAATGTGCCACCGGGAAGAACGCGCGCACCTGCGTCCGCCCATGCCTCAGGACCTGGGTGAGGGTGTTGGCGCCCGCGTCCACCACGTAGGTCCGCCCGCCGGCGCGCAGCACGTTGTTGGGGTTAGCGTCGGGGAAGTCCTTCGGCGCGAGGTGAACCCGCTTGGACGTCCAAGTCCAGTCGTCGTCACCGACGCGGGCGATGCTGATCGCGCCATGCCGCGTCCCCAGGAACAGGCGGCCGAGCTCGTGCAGAGCCGCCTGGCGCAGCCTTTGCGGAATCGCGCCCTTCGGCGGCACTATGTGCGTGTTCTCGCCGAACAGCGCGAGCACGCCGTGCGGGGTGCGCGAGACCGAGACCAGCCCCTCCGCCGCCGCCCCGCCGGCACCGGAGGCGGAGATCAGCCCGGTGGCGAGGCGGTGTACGCCACCCTTGCCGATCAGGTCAAGCGAGCCGGTGAGCCCGATGCAGGTCTTGCCCTCCGGACCGCCGCTCAGGCAGGTCTTGCCGCCGCGGCCGGCCTCCGCGAGGAAGATCGCGCCGTCGGGGCCCCATGCAAGCCCGCGCGGGTTGTTCAGGTGGCTCGCGATGACCTCGAACCCGCTGCCGTGGTGATGCCCCCGGGCCTGGGCACCGGCCGCGGGCGCTACCGCCACCCCCAGCGCGGCAACCAGCCCCGCGGCGGTGGCCATGCTGGTCAGGATGGGTGTCTTTCTCATTTTTTGCTCCCCCCATGCAGCACCAAGGTGATGGTGCGGCACGCCGTATCAATTTCCGGACGTCGGAGTTGTATCCGTTCTCGCGCAAGGGAATAACATCGGACTGGCCTCCCGTGCGGGCGGATGTGGACATCATGAAGTGGCGCTGGTGGATCGTGGACTTTCGTGCGGGAGGCGCCCGTTGCGACGGGGACAAACACCGCCGCCCGATCGCCTGATGGATACGGCCGCCAGTATTCCTAACGGATGGCTGATGCATTTCCCCAGTCCCCCCAAACTGGAAACCCCCGCCGGCTGTCTCGGCCCTATTCGCCATCCGCGCCAGCGCATCGGGCCAGTCGCCGTCCCTGCACGAGTTCCCGACTTTAACATTTCATTACCCGGCCGTCTAGGTCCGGCGAAGGTAGGATCCGCGCGGCGGTGACGCCGCGGGCGGCCAGCTCCTTGGCGATGAACCGGTACCCGAATGCCGGGTTATCGGCGTGGATGACGCGGACGGCGTTGATCCGGGTGTGCCTCATCCCAGTCCCAAAGTCCTTCACGATCTGCGACAGCGGAGCCTCGCCCCAGGATTCGAACCTGCGCACACGGCTCCGGAGGGGGTTGACGTGCACCGCTCTGACCTGGCCTTATGTGCGTAATGGACGGCCCTGGGCGCGTATGGGGCGCGAGGAGCGGGGGCCGCGAGTGGGAGCGCACAACGCTCATGCGTGAGGGTAGTGCTGGCGATCGGCGCTTGCCGGGCGCACAAGCTTTCACGGCGGCCGCTGGCGGACAGCTCGCTGGAAGCCCTGGCTGGCGAGCCGGCTGGAGGCTGCCCAACGCAACCTATCCATTGAGATCCTGCTGGAGCTCTCCCGCAAGCTCAGGCTGAGATGCGGCCGGCTCTTGGGCGGCGGCTGCCATCCGGCTGGGTGAGCGCAGCACACGGGTCACCCCGAACTAGGCGGTGGTCGGCACGCTCAAGTCGTCGCGGGTTTCGGACGGTACCGGCCGGGGTTCCTGGTCGTGCAGTTCTGCCAGCGTGCCCCCTGTGCCCAGGCCTTGGCTTCTCGGGCGAGTTAGCAGGTTCTTGATCGCTGCCCAGGTGAGGACGACAAGCCCGATCAGAGCGTAGGAGTCGCCCATGGCCTGCTGCCACCATGACCAGTGCAGTTCGCGGCCGTCCCCGGAAGGGAGCAGCCAGTGCGGTGCGATCGCGAAGGTGAGCAGTGCGAGCAGCGCGCAGGCCAGCAGCCGCCGCTGGTTCGGGTTGGTGGTGGCCAGACAGGTGAGCAGCGCCGGGGCCGCCCAGACCCAATGATGTGACCAGGATATTGGCGAGATCAGCAATCCGGGGGGGGGGGGGCGGGAGGGATAGTGCGTAGGGTGTCTCCACCGAGCAGGCTTGTGCGACCGAGCGGCGTTACTGACGGGTGTGCGCCAGCCGTTCGCGCATCGCATCCGGGTCCACCGGTCCGGCGTCGGTCACGCGGCGGGGAGTATTACGCCGGGCCGCGTGACCGATGATCAGCTTCCTGTCAGCCGGTCCTTTGTTATGCCGGTCATTCGGCCCGTAGGGCGGTCGCCGTGCGGGCGCGGGCCGCCCAGCTGGCTGGGAGCAGCGCGCCGGCCACCCCGATTACCAGCCCGGCCAGGGCGAGGAGCAGGAGTTCCGCCGGGCTGAAGACGTTGACGTAGCTGGCCGGAATCGCGGTGCCCCCGGCGCTGGCCATGTCCCGCAGCACGGCGGAGTGCAAGATGATGGCCGCTGGGACGGCGATTACCCCGGCGATCAGCCCGGCACCGGCGATCCAGCAGATGACCATGGCGATCGTCTGCCGCGGGGTCATTCCGACCGACTTGAACACCCCGAGGTCGTGGACCCGGTCCCTGGTGCCGAGGACTACGGTGTTGAGCACGCCGAGCCCGGCGGCCAGCGCTATCAGCAGGGTCAGGGTGCCGATCAGAGCGCTGAGGGTCAGGTAGAAGGGGTCGTTTGCGGTGGTTTGCACGAAGAAGTTGGGGAACAGCGCGTGGTTGAGCGCGTCCGCGTAGGCGTTTGGGCCGGTGCCGGGCCGCAGGCCGATGTCGTATTGCTGGACGCTCAGGCCCGCGGCGGAGCCGCCCAGGGTCTGCCAGCTGGTGAGCATGGCGGGCTGCCCTCGTCCCTGCGGGTCGAAGACCTCGCCGACGATCCGCGCGGTGATCTGCTCGCCGCTGATGGTGAGGGTGACCGTGTCCCCGACTGACTTGCCGGTCTGGGTGAGGAAGCCGGTGTTGACGACCACCTCGCCGGGTGCCCGGTACCAGCGCCCACTGATCAGGTCGTAGCCGGTCCACGCCGCATTGCCGCGGAAGGCCTCGGTGGAAACCGGGTCGGTCAGGCCCGCCACGCCGACCATGGGCATCGCCTCGGCCACCCAGCGCAGCGTCCCTGGCTGGGCCTGGAGCGCGGCCGCGAGGGTCCGGTAGTGGGCTGCTGGCGGCGAATGCGCGTCGGCCGGACCGGGCTTTCCTCCCTTGCTCTGCGGGGCGGGGCCGTAGTGTATCGCCGGGGAGATCTGCACCTGCTCGTCGGCGGCGTGCGACTGGCCGTTCGCGGCCTTGGCCAGCGATGAGTTCAGCCCGGCGGCGAAGATCACCGCGGTGGCGCCGAACCCGATCGCGGCGATCGTGACCGCGGTGCGTGCAGGGCGCGCGAACGGGGCGGCCAGGCCGATCGTCACCGGGCGGGGCAGCGGTAGCTGGCCGAGCAGGCGGTGCGCGGCGTAGCCGCGGCCGGCCCGTGGGGCGCGCCCGGTCGCGATGGCCGCACGCTAGCCGTCCGGCCCGCAGGCGGCAGCAGCGCCGCCAGCCCCACCAGAGCGCACATCAGCAGCGGCACCGCGACGTTGACCGAGGGCGGCACGAGCAGCTTGCCGACTCCGTAGACGGTTGCGGTCTGGCTGAGCAGCGGTACCGACAGCACGTTGCCGAGGACCACGCCGGCCAGTGTTCCGGCCAGCGCCGGGAGCCCGACCTGCGCCACGTACGCGGCCACCACCTGCGCGGGGGTGAAGCCGATGCTCTTGAGCACGCCGATCCGGCGGTACCCGCTCACCACGGCGCCATTGACCACGTTGCCGACGATCAGCACCGACATCGCCAGCCCGATGACGCCGAACGCGACCACGAACGGCACGATGATCGCGATCGACCCGCTCTCCTGGCTCTTGAAGGTTAGCCAGGAACTGGTGCCGGTGATCGTGCCGGACGGCAGCGCCCGGGTCAGGGCGGTGACATCGGAGGTGAGCTGTGCCTGGGTGTCCGCGTGGTGGAAGCGGTACAGCATCTGCGCGGCCGCCGGCGCGTGCGGCGCGCGCAGCGCGGCGATCTGGGCGGGCAGTACCCACGCCTCGTCGGTGTTGGTGATCGACTTAGCGACTCCGACCACGGTCAGCACCGGGTGCCCCGGCGCGCTGGTCACGGTGATCTGGGTGCCGATGAGCTGCGCCGTGGCTCCGGGGCTTGGGAAGTCGCGGGAGAGCACGATCTCGCCGGGCCGCTGCGCCCACCGGCCCGCGTCCAGGGTCAGGTCATCCACCGGGCCGCCCGGCGAGGCACGGCCGGCCACCGTGACGGGCGGCAGGGTGATGCCGCCGTGGGTGCTGACCCGGGGGGTGATGGTCGCCTCGGCGAACGGACCAGCGGCCGCGGTGACCTGTGCCAGCCGCCCGGTGGCCGCCAGCTCGCCGGCCGTGGCCTTGGCCGAGTCGACGCTGGCCGCCACCTCCGCGCCGCGCTGCGCTGCGAACGAATGCTCGAACGGACTGCTGGAGGACAGGAGGAGCCCGAGCCCCAGCGTGGCCGAGGCGGTGGACACCAGCAACACAGTGAAGATCACGACCGTCTGCACCTTGCGGCGGCTCACCCCGCCCGACACCGCCCGGATCACCGGCCGCGCGCTCATCGCCGCGCTCCCGCTTCGGCGTCGCTGGCGATCCGTCCGTCGGCGAACTCAATCGTGCGGCTGGCGTAGCGCGCAGCCAGGCCGGGGTTGTGAGTGACCAGCACCAACGTCTGCCCGGACCGGTTGAGGTCGAGCAGCAGTTCGCCGATCTGCTCGCCGGTGGCGCTGTCCAGGGCGCCGGTCGGCTCGTCGGCCAGCAGCATCACCGGCCGGTTCACCAGCGCCCGGGCGATCGCCACCCGCTGCCGCTGGCCGCCGGACAGCCGGGCCGGGTAGGCCTGCCGGTGCGGGCCGATCCGCAGCGCCTGCAGCAGTTCGTCCGCCCGGGCCCGGGCCTTGCCCCGCGGCACCCCGGCCAGCTGCGCGGGAAGCAGGATGTTGTCCAGGACGGTCAGGTCGTCCAGCAGGTTGAAGAACTGGAAGATCATGCCGACCTTCTGGCGCCGGAACCGGGCCACCGTGGTTTCGCTCAGCCGGTCGATCCGCTGCCCGGCGACGGTGACGGTCCCGCTGGTCGGCCGGTCTAGGCCGGCGATCATGTTCAGCAGCGTGGACTTCCCGCTGCCGGACGGGCCCATCACGGCGACCGACTCGCCGGGCGCGATCTGCATGCTGACGCTGTCCACCGCGGGCGCGGCGTCATGGTCGTAGCGTTTGGTGACTTCGTCGAGTCGTATCAGGGCATCCATGCCCGGCAAGCTAGGCCCGGCCGGTCCCGGCCGCGTCGGCCGCGAGAGGCAACTTGCCCGCCGCGGCGGCTGACTTTCGCCGGGCAGGTCGTTCGCGAGGCGGAGCCGCCTCGGCCGGACGAGGGATGCCACGCGGGGGAGGCGCGGGGGACAATGAGCTGGTGAGCGAGAGCAGGCGAGGGCTGGTGCAGACTGGGCTTGCCCAGGTGCTGGCGTTCGCCCGGTCCACCGAGTCACGGTCGCCGGTCTCCCGGCGCGCCATCAGTATCGACGTCGTGCTAGCGGCGGTGGCAACCGTCGCGGCGCTGGCCGCCGGGCCTCCTGCCCGCCCGCCCGCTGGGGCCGTTGCTGGCCGCCCTGACCACGGCACCGCTGGCGCTGCGCCGGGTCTTCCCGCTGACCGCGTTCTGGACGATCATGGCCGCCATCGTTGCTGCCTACTACCCCGACAACAACGCGACGCTGGTCACCTTCCTTACGGTGGCGTGCGCCGCCTACTCGGCCGTCGTGCACAGCCGGTACCGCGGCGCCGCGCTGCTCAGCATGCCCTTGGTGACCGTGCTGGTGATCGCGCTTTTCGCGGACACGGCGCCGCCCATCCCGGCCCGGGCCACCCCATTGCTGATCTTCATCCCGATCATGATCGTGGGAGACGCGGTGCACCGGTGGGCCCGGCGGGCCGGCGACTCCGGCGAGCGGCTTCGCCGGGCCCAGGCCGAGCACGAGGCGGCGACCCGGCGTGCGCTGGCGCTGGAACGGGCGCGCCTCGCGAGCGAGCTGCACGATGTCGTGACGCACAACGTGAGCATGATGGTGGTACAGGCCGGCGCCGCCCGGCGCGTGCTGAGCAAGGATCCCGGCGAGGCCACCAAGGCATTGCGCGCGGTGGAATCAAGCGGCCGGACGGCCTTGACCGAGCTTCGTCATCTGCTCGGCCTGCTCAGCCCCGCGGGGGATGCCGGCGAGCCAGCGGGGCTGCCCGGTACGCAGCTGGACGCTGCGAGCAGCCTAGGCGGTGCCGCGGACCTGGCCCCGCAGCCCGGTCTCGACGAGCTACGCGAGATGGTCGGCCGTGTCGTGGCCGCCGGGCTGCCCGTCAAGCTGCATATCAGCGGGACACCGCGGGACCTGCCGCCCGGCCTGGGACTGGCCGTCTACCGGGTGGTGCAGGAGGCGCTCACCAACGTGATCAAGCACGCGGGAAGGCCGCGGACCGAAGTGCAGCTCACCTATGAGTCGGCCTTGCTGGTGGTGAAGGTCGCCGACGACGGGCGGCCGATTCCCGCGGTCGGCCCGGCACCAGACGCCGACGTTCCCCACGGTGCCGGGATGGGCCTGTTTGGCCTGCGGGAACGGGTGGCGCTCTACGGCGGCGAGCTCGCCGCCGGGCCGCGGCCGGGCGGGGGCTGGCTGGTGCGGGCGAGGATCCCGGTGGAACCGGCCGAGATGCCCGCCGAGATGTCGGCGGAGGTGATCCCGCCGTGAGCGACGCGGCCACGGCCGGCGCTCCGCTCCGCGTGGTCATCGCTGACGACCAGACACTGGTCCGCAGCGGGTTCCGGCTCATCCTGAACGAGGCCGGGATCACGGTTACGGCCGAGGCTGCCAACGGCGAGGAAGCGGTCGCCGCCGTGCTTCAGCACCGCCCCGACGTTGTCCTCATGGACATCCGGATGCCCGGGATAGATGGGCTCGAGGCCACCCGCCGCATCCTCGGGTCCAAGCCGGGATGTGGGTGCCGGATCATCATCCTCACCACATTCGATCTCGACCAGTACGTCTACGCGGCACTGACTGCCGGGGCGAGTGGGTTCCTGCTCAAGGACACCTCACCCGAGCAGCTCGTCGCCGCGGTACGGACGGTCCGCTCCGGCGACGCGCTGCTCGCGCCGTCCATCACCCGCCGCCTGGTTGAACGGTTCGCCCCGCACCAGCCCGAGCAATTCATCTCGCACGCTGGCCTGTCCGACCTGACCGCGCGAGAACTCGAGGTGCTGCGGCTGCTGGCCCGTGGGCTGAGCAACGCCGAACTGGCCGCGGAGCTGACGGTCAGCACAGCGACGGTCAAGACCCATGTGGCGAGCATTCTCGCCAAGCTGCAGCTACGGGACCGGGTCCAGGTCATCGTCCTCGCCTACCAGACCGGGCTGGTGGCGGGCCTGCCGCCCAGCAGTTCCGCCCTAGGCGGACCGTGAATCCCCAGGACGGCGCGGTCCACCCCGGCACGCCTGGGGCCGCTCCCGCGCGCCCCGGCTCACGCTCCGCCTCGGATCGACCAGCATGCCGCCACCTACGACGATGGCGTGCACCTGGCGTGATCTGCGCACGATTGGCTACGCCGACCCCAGACCACTCTTGACCCGCTGGCCACTCACCAGGAGGTTCGGCGCTTACGAGGATGACGAGACGAATGCGTGGCGGGGCGCGGCAGGGTCACTCGATCGCGGGCCTCCGTGTTCGCGGCCGAGCTAGACCGGGGACTTTCCGCGAGCGCGTCAACCCGTACCAGCACTGCGGTCCGCGGCACGACGGGAGAATGAGAACGGCTTCTGCAGCCACTTTCCGAGTTGAACCGGGCGCTTTCGCTCCCGCCCGCTGCCCGCTTCCGAGCGTTCTATCGACGCCACGCTGCGGCCAGATCGAAAGCCGCGGCAGCAGGAAACCGAGGATCAAGAGAACGACGCATACCCCGACTATCCCGAGCACAATCATGGATCCTCCTTGGTCAAACGGCCCACCTACCCGTGGCGCCCCGTCGCAACCCATGGCTAGAGCGACAGCCCCGACGAGGCCCGGCTCGCCGTGCTCGATTTGGACGTGACCGATGAGGATGTGCGCGGTCAGATCCTGCGCTGGGACGCCGCCGCCGGCGCCTGGCGTCCCGCATGCACGGAGGACTAGCGAGCCCTGTCTATACCGCCCAGGTGCGGCTTCGAGAGTGAGCCGCGGGCGTAGATTGGCGGCCTGCCTGAATCGGACAATCTAGTCAAGATGGACAATTAGATATTGACCGGGAGTGCTTGACATTTGCCCGACAACTGGGTGCAACATGTCTGTGGTGCTCCAGGGGGAGGGATTGAACGATGGGTACCTTCTTGTCGCGGTGGTTTGTCACCATCCTCTTCGTCGTTGGTCCGGCGGTAGCGGGCTGGGTGCAGTGGCACCATAAAGGCGCCGTCGTAGCGTCCATGATCACTTTCGGCGTCTTCTGGTTGCTGATTCTTGGTTTCCTTGAGTGGGCTGGCCGCAAGGACGTGAACCCCAAGAGGTCGAAGTATGGGTTCGTCGACGTCATCATTGGCGCGGACGGCCGCGTGTCGACTAGTAAGACTGTGGCCTACGTGTGGACATTCGTTTTTGCATCCGCGTTGATAATACTGACATGTATGGTCGTCTCCGGTCGCTTGAAGCCTGATGAGGCCTTCCATACGGGCAGCAACTGGGACGCCTACCTGTTGCTGCTCGGAGGTCCTTTCGCCTCGGCCGTTATCGCGAAGGGGATCGTCTCATACCAGACGCAGCAGGATCCTAACTCCAAGTCCGGCACGTCAGCGGCTGCTGACACGGCCAATACGATGAGCACGTCAACTGGGGAGACACCTTCGGCAACGGACATAGTCAATGGGGACAGCGGCACACCCAGTCTCATCGACACCCAGTACTCGATCTTCTCGCTTATTGCCATCCTCTACTTCGCGGGCCGGTTTATCGCCAATCTAGACGAGTATGCGTCAGGCGCGGTGACCGCAGGCAAGTCAGTGTGGCTTCCCCAGATCCCCTCGGCACTGCTAGGTCTCACCAGCCTGGCTGCCCTGACCTACGTGGGCAATAAGGCGGTGCAGACTCAGGGTCTGCGCGTCGTGTCCTTCTCACCAAACCCCACGCCCCCAAACACACGCGTCCAGGCCGCGCTTGTCAACCTGCCAAAGACTGCCACCCAAGCGAATACCACAATTTTGACGACGAATGCAGCGGGAAACACACAGCCGAACGGTGCTGCCGAAGTCGATACCACCAACAACACTGTGTCCTTTGACTCTCCAGTCGAGCCGGGTACCTACTCGGTGACGATTGCTGCGCCGGATACATTCACTGCCCCCGCCCCGCTTGTCGTCCAGCAGCCGTAACCCGGGACCGGGCCATCGCCCGGCTGCAGTTCTACACCGGACTGCGCATCTCCGAGCTCGTGGACCTTGACCTGGATGACCCGCCACCCCGGTGCGCTATTCCCCTCACGCATGACCATAGCCCCACCGAACCCAGCCCGTAACCGCCCCGCTACAAGCGCACACCAGCGGCCGGGACCCACACCTCTGCACTGCCAGGACCGGATAAATCACGTCGATCCGCGTTGCCACCAGCCCTGCGCGACTGCGGCCAGTTGGGTCCATCGCTGGCTAGACATCCCTTCTCCGTTCTCGCGGCTGGCGGATGAACGGCGGACGGTGCGGGGCCGGGCTGGAGGACGTGTGGATCGCCCGGATGGAGGCCACTCTGCGCCCCCCGGGCGCTCAGGGCGGCGCCGAGCCCGCGGCTGACCACGAAGATCACGGGGAAGGGGAGGGAGCATGAGGGGCATCACGCCCACGCTGTCACGCCGGCACGGCCCCTATCGTGGGGCGCGTATGGGGCGCGGAGACCGGCGACAGGTGGCATCCGGCGACGGACAGTGGCGAAGCGGCCACACCGCCACTCGCAGCATTGCCGCTACTGACAGGAGAATTTCGCTGGCTGTGTTCGAGCGCCCCCGGCAGGATTCGAACCTGCGCACACGGCTCCGGAGGCCGTTGCTCTATCCCCTGAGCTACGGGGGCTTCAGGGCGGAGAAAAGAGTATCAGCACGGAACCGGGCTCTGGACCAACCTGCCCAGCGCAGGCCTGGTCCGCACCTGGCTGAACAGGGCGTGCGTCCGGCGTGTTGGCGCGGGAAGTCCCGGGGACGCGCTAGCCTCGCGGCGTGGCCGAGGCTCTGGGACGCGTGCTCGTGGTGGACGATGACGAGGTTATCCGTCAGCTCATCGCCGTCAACCTCACCCTCGAAGGGTTCGACGTGGCGACCGCAGTGGATGGCCAGGATTGCCTGGACAAGGTCACCGCAATTGACCCGGACGTCATCACACTCGACGTGATGATGCCGCGGCTGGATGGCTGGGTGACCGCGGGGCAGCTCCGGCGAAACCCGCAGACCAGCAAGATCCGGGTGGTGCTGATCACCGCCCGGGCGCAGGAGGACGACAAGAGCCGCGGCCGGGAGATCGGCGTCGACGCTTACCTGACCAAGCCGTTCGATCCAGGCGAGATGATCCGGGTGGTCCGCGAACTGGCGGCCCAGGAGTCGGCCGACCAGGCGGCTGACACCGCGGACGGACGGCCGGAACAAGCCTGAGGGCTGCCCGGCCAGCCGGGATACCCTTCTCTAAGTGATCACTAGGGAACTCAGCGCGGCAGTGGCCGCGGCGGCCGAGGCAGCCCAGGCCGCCGGTGAGCTGGCTGGGCCCCCGGTTAGCTGTGGCGCGATGCTGGCTGGCAGCTGGCGGCCGGTGCCGCCCGCGGCGGGCGGCGGCCCGGGCCACTACGCGAGCACTGTCCCTTTCCTGCTGGCCAGCCGGTCGGCGGGTGATCCCGGTCACATCGCCGCGGTGCTGGCGGCCCGGCTACCCGGCGTCGGCGCAGCGGCTGGGATCTGCCGCGCCGCGGTCACCGGGCGGGGATACCTGTCGGTCACCGTCGGCCCGGAAGCGCTCGGCCGGCTGGCGGCCCGGATCAGCCAGGCCGGCCCGGGCTGCGCGGCCAGCAACGCGCTGCGCGGGACTACGGTGACCGCGCCGGACGGAACCCCGCTGGCCGCCGCGGGCAGCTGGGACGAGGCCTGGCGGTGGCTGGCCGCGGAGCTGGCTGGCCGGCTGGCCAGCGCGGCGGGCGCCGAGGTGCGCTGGACCCCGGAGCCGGCTGCGGACGCACCGGGTCCAGCCACGGACCTGCCGGGTCCAGCCACCGCACCCGGCCCGGTCTCCGCGCCAGGGCCGGTAGCCGCGGCGGTGACGTTCGCCGGACCGGATGCGATCCGGTACGCGCTCAGCCGGGCCGTGCCCAGCGGCGCCGGCCCGGCCGGCGGATCCGGGCCATCGACCCGCGCGCCGCGGCCGCGCAGCATCTGGGCAACCCCTTCTATGCTGTCCGGTACGCGCACGCGCACGCTGCGTCCATCCTCCGGTGGTCCGCTGACCTCGGCCTGCCAGCGGCGGACGCGGCCCAGTTCCGGCCGCGCCTGCTCGCCCACCCACGCGAGCAGGCGCTGCTCGACGCGATGTCCTGGCTTCCAGAACGGGTGGCCGGGGCAGCGCGCCGCGGCCAGCCGCACGTGCTCGCCGGCTACCTCGAAGGGCTCAGCGGAACATACCTGGACTGGCAGGAGTGCTGCCCGCTCGGCCGGCCCGGCGCGTTCCCACCCGGACCGCACCAGCCGGCCGGACCGGACCAGCCCGCCAAACCGGACCAGCCCGCCGGACCGGGCCAGCCGCCCGGGCCAGCCAGGCCAGGACCGGATCAGCCGCTCCGGCAGGCCAGGCTGATGCTGGTCCGCGCGGCCCAGACCGTGCTCGGCACCGGGCTTGAGCTGCTCGGTGTGGCCGCGCCGGGCCTGGCCACCCGATAGGCCGGGCCGGCCCACCCGATAGCCAGACCGACATACCCGACCAGCAAGGACGCCCGATGAGCCGTGTCGCCCATCCCGCCGGCCCGCGCCACGCCGACGTGCTGCCCGCGGAACACCCGCCGGCCCCGCCGCGTGACCTGAACGCGCTGGACCCGGCCATCTGGCCGCGGACCGCGCAGCGGCGCGGCGGCGTGCTCACCGTCGGCGGCCTGGACGTGCGGGACCTGGCCGCCGAGTTCGGCACCCCGCTGTTCATCTGCGACGAGGATGACTTCCGGTTGCGCTGCCGCGGCTACCGGGAGGCGTTCGGCGACGCGGCCGGGGTGTACTACGCGGCCAAGGCGTTCTGCTGCCGGGGCGTGCTGCGCTGGGTGACCGGCGAGGGCCTGGGCGTCGACGTGTGCACCGGCGGCGAACTCGAGGTGGCGCTGCAGGCCGGGGTGCCGCCCGCTCAGATCACCTTGCACGGCAGCAACAAGCTGACCAGCGAGCTGGCCCGGGCCATCGAGGTGGGCGTCGGGCACATCGTGGTGGACTCCTTCGAGGAGATCGCCCGGCTGGCCTACCTGACCGAGCCGGAGGTCACCAGCCCCGGCGTGACCACAAGCACGCCACCGGACCGGCGGGCCAGCGTGCTGGTCCGGGTGACCACCGGGGTGGAGGCGCACACGCACGAGTTCGTGGCCACCGCGCACGACGACCAGAAGTTCGGCTTCTCGCTGTCCTCGGGCGCGGCGGCCGAGGCGGTCCGCCGGGTGCTGGCCTGCCCGGGCCTGGACCTGGCCGGCCTGCACTCGCACATCGGGTCGCAGATCTTCGACACTGACGGCTTCGAGATGGCCGCCCGCCGGGTGGTCGGCCTGGCCGCCGGGATCCGCGACGAGCACGGGCTGGAGATCCGCGAGCTCAACCTCGGCGGCGGGCTTGGCATCGCCTACACCGGCGACGACGATCCGGCTGACATCAAGATCATCGCTCAGAACCTGAACGAGATCGTGCGGGCCCAGTGCACCAGCGCCGGGCTGCCGGTGCCCCGGCTCACGGTCGAGCCGGGCCGCGCCATCGTCGGGCCGGGCACCATTACCCTGTACGAGGTCGGGACGGTCAAGGATGTGGACGGGCTGCGCAGCTACGTGAGCGTGGACGGCGGGATGAGTGACAACATCCGCACCGCGCTGTACGACGCGGAGTACACCACCGTCCTGGCGTCCCGGGAGTCGGTGGCGGCGGCGATGCTGTCCCGGGTCGTTGGCCGGCACTGCGAGAGTGGCGACATCGTGGTCCGGGACTGCTACCTGCCGTCCGACGCGGTCCCCGGCGACCTGCTCGCGGTCGCCGCCACCGGCGCGTACTGCCGGTCGATGGCCAGCAACTACAACCACATCGGGCGGCCGGCCGTGGTGTCCGTCCGGGAGGGCGCGGCCCGGCTGCTCATGCGCCGGGAGACCATCGAGGATCTGCTCCGGCTGGACGCAGGGTGAGCAAAGTGAGCAGCGTGAGCAGGCTGAAATGAGCAGGGTGAAATGAGCAGGGTAAAAGGAGAGCAGCCGTCGTGCGGACGCTGAAGGTAGCCCTGCTGGGCTGCGGCACGGTGGGCTCGGAGGTGTTCCGCCTGCTCGGCCAGCAGGCAGACGACCTGGCCGCGCGGATCGGCGCCCGCGTCGAGGTGGCCGGGATAGCCGTGCGCCGCCCCGCCCGCAGCCGGGCGGTGCCGGTGGATCCCGGCCTGCTCACCGCCGACTCCATGGGCCTGGTCACCCGCCCGGACGTGGACATCGTGGTCGAGGTGATCGGCGGCATCGAGCCGGTCCGCTCGCTGCTGCTGGCGGCCATGAAATCGGGCAAGTCCGTGGTCACCGCGAACAAGGCACTGCTCGCAGAGGACGGCGCCACGCTGCATGAGGCGGCCAGTGACAACGGCGCCGACCTGTATTACGAGGCGGCCGTGGCCGGGGCCATCCCGCTGCTCCGCCCGCTGCGCGAGTCGCTGGCCGGGGACGCGGTGCACCGCGTGCTCGGCATCGTGAACGGCACCACCAACTACATCCTGGACCGGATGGACACCTCCGGCGCCGGGTTCGCCGACGCGCTGGACGAGGCCCAGTCGCTAGGCTACGCCGAACCGGACCCGACCGCGGACATCGAGGGTTTCGACGCGGCGGCCAAGGCGGCCATCCTGGCCGGGCTGGCCTTCCACACCGGGGTTACCGCGGCCGATGTGTACCGGGAGGGCATCACCGCGGTGACCGCCGCCGACATCGCCAGCGCCAAAGCGCTGAACCGGGTGGTCAAGCTGCTGGCCATCTGCGAGCGCCGGGACGGCGGGGTCTCGGTCCGCGCGCACCCCGCGATGATCCCGCGGACGCACCCGCTGGCCGGGGTGCGGGAGGCCTACAACGCGGTGTTCGTCGAGGCCGAGTCGGCAGGTCAGCTGATGTTCTACGGGGCCGGGGCCGGGGGAGTGCCCACCGCCAGCGCGGTGCTCGGCGACGTGGTGGCGGTCGCCCGCAACCGGGTCGCGGGCACCCGCGGGCCGGACGCGTCCACCTACGCCAAGCTGCCCGCGCTGCCCATGGGTGAGACGCTGACCCGGTACCATGTGGCGCTGGACGTGGCCGACCGGCCCGGTGTGCTGGCCCGGGTGGCGGACACGTTCGCCCGGCACGACGTGTCCATCAAGGCGGTCCGCCAGGAGGGCCGCGGCGACGACGCGCAGCTGGTGATCGTGACGCACATCGCGCCGGACGCCGCGCTCTCGCGCACCGTGGCGGAACTGGGCACTATGGATCCGGTCCGGGCCGTGGCCAGCGTGATGCGTGTTGAAGGGGAGGCAGGCGAATGAATGCCACTCTGAAGTCCAAGTCCGCGCAGGCCGTGCCGGGCTACCAGCCCTGGCGGGGGGCGGTCGAGCAGTACCGGGAGTGGCTGCCGCCACTGCCCGATGACGCGACGGTCATCACGCTGGGCGAGGGAGCCACCCCGCTGCTGCCGGCCCCGGTGCTGTCCGCGCAGACCGGGTGCGACGTGTACCTCAAGGTCGAGGGGGCCAATCCCACCGGCTCGTTCAAGGACCGCGGGATGACTATGGCGCTGAGCATGGCCGTAGGCCGTGGCGCCACGGCGGTCATCTGCGCCTCGACCGGAAACACCAGCGCGAGCGCGGCCGCCTACGCGGCCCGGGCCGGGCTGTCCTGTGCCGTCCTGGTGCCCCGCGGGAAGATCGCGCTGGGCAAGCTGGCCCAGGCCCTGGTGCACGGGGCCAAGCTGATCCAGGTGGACGGCAACTTCGACGACTGCCTGGAGCTGGCCAGGAAACTGGCCACCGACTACCCGGTGGCCCTGGTCAACTCCGTGAACCCGGACCGGCTGGAGGGCCAGAAGACGGCCGCCTTCGAGATCGTCGACGAGCTGGGCGACGCGCCGGACGTGCACTGCCTGCCGGTGGGCAACGCGGGCAACATCTCCGCCTACTGGATGGGCTACCAGCAGTACGCGGCAGCGGGCCGGGCCACCCGGGCCCCCCGGATGTGCGGCTTCCAGGCCAGCGGCGCGGCGCCGATCGTGCGCAGCGAGCCGGTGCTCGCCCCGCAGACCATCGCGACCGCGATCCGGATCGGCAACCCGGCGTCCTGGGGCCTGGCCGAGGCGGCCCGGGACGAGTCGGGCGGGCTGATCGACTCGGTGACCGACCGGCAGATCTTCGCCGCGTACCGGATGCTGGCGGCCAAGGAAGCCGTGTTCGGCGAGCTGGCCTCCGCGGCCGGGGTGGCCGGGCTGCTCCAGGCGCGGGAGCAGGGCCAGATCCCGGCGGGCGTGCGGGTGGTCTGCACGGTGACCGGTAACGGCCTCAAAGACCCGGACTGGGCGGTGTCCGCGGCGCCAGTCCCGATCACCATCTCCGCCGACACCGCGGCCGCCGCGGCCGCGCTGGGCCTGGCCTGAGCCGGGGAGCGCAGGCGTGATCAGACAAGCCGGCTGGCCGGCCGCACCGGTGGTGGTCCGCGCCCCGGCCAGCAGTGCCAACCTCGGGCCCGGTTTCGACGCGCTCGGCCTGGCGCTGTCCCTGCACGACGTGGCGGTGGTCCGGGTGACCAGCGGCGGGCTGGACATCGAGGTCTCCGGCGAGGGCCGGGACACCGCGGCCGCGGGAGAAAACCATCTCGTGGTCCGGGCCATGCGGGCCGCGTTCGATCGGCTCGGCAGGCAGCCGGCCGGCCTCTCGCTACGCAGCCTGAACGCCATTCCGCACAGCCGTGGGCTTGGCTCGTCCGCGGCCGCCATAGTCACCGGCATCCTGGCCGCGCGTGCGCTGGTCCCGGACGGGCCCGGCCTGCTGCCGGACCGGGCTGTGCTGGAACTGGCCACGGACCTGGAGGGACATCCGGACAACGTGGCGGCGTGCCTGCACGGCAGCCTGACGATCGCGTGGACGCCGGATCCGGCCGGGCCGGCCGGCGGCGCCCCGCGGACGGCCCTGGACGGCGTCGTGGCCGGGCCCGGCCACGACGCCGGGCCGGCCGGGCCCCGGATGATCCGGCTGCCGGTGCTCGGGGAGATCCGCCCGGTGCTGTGCGTGCCGGCGGCGGGCCTGGCCACGGCCACCGCCCGCGGCGCGCTGCCCGCGGCGGTGCCGCACCGGGACGCGGCCGCCAACGCGGCGCGCAGTGCGCTGCTGGTCGCGGCGCTCACCCGGGACCCGTCGGTGCTGTATGACGCCACGCAGGACTACCTGCATCAGCGCTACCGCGCCGGCGTCATGCCGCCGACCGCCGACCTGCTCGGCCGGCTGCGCGCGGCCGGCGTGGCGGCCACCGTGTCGGGGGCCGGCCCGGCCGTGCTCGCGCTCACCGTGGCTGGCCGCAGTCCTGGGCCTGACCTGGTGGATTCAATTGCTGCTGAAACGGGTATCGGATGGCGTATAAGCCCCCTGGACATCGACCGGCAAGGTGCAACCCTCCAGACCGCCGTGCCGGCCGAACGTTCCTGAGACAGCGCGCGGCAAGCGCACCCGGACGCCCGGCTCCCAGCCGCCTGGCTTCCGGACGCCCAGCACACCTGCCTCAGGCGAGCTGTGCGGGATACTGCCGTGTGGCTGGCCAGGGTCGTCTACGACACACGGACCGGTGCCGAGGGAATGCTGTGGGCGCTCCTAGTGTTAAGGTAGGCACTGCACCAGATACCCCGCCAAGGGGTCAGGTGCTCGCCCGTCACTTGCCGCCTGACCGGCCTTACCGCCGGGCGGGCCCAGTGACGCTCGGTCAACTCTCTGGGTCACCTCTTCCCCTCCGCGTACACCGAACACGGGGCGGTTGTGATGAACCAGAAGCGGACGGAGTGCCAAGGCGGGCTACCCCAGCCGTCTGGGCTCGTTCCGAAACCCCTGCCCCGGCCATGGAATCCGGGTTAACCCCGCGGTTGCCGGCATCCAGGGTGGGAGGACGAGAATCAGGCGACAGCCCGCGCCCTGGCAGTACGGGCGTAGCAAAAACTGCAGTACCCGGCCCGGCCGATTCGCCGGGTCGTGACACCGGGTTAACCGGCCGCGTGCGCGGCCGGAGCCCGCTCCCTGGGAAGGACCCCTCGTGAGCGACACCACCGAACTCTTCACCGGCTCCTCAGGCACCCCTGAGGCGTCCCCGGCGGGACCGGATAGCGGCCCGTCGGGCGCGGTTACCCCCGCCGGTGAGACGGTGACCGACAAGCCCACCCGCCGCGGCGGTTCCGGGCTGTCCGGCATGCGGCTGGCCGATCTGCAGCGGATCGCCCAGGAGATGGGCATCACCGGCACGGGCCGGATGCGCAAGGGCCAGCTCGTCGAAGCCATCCAGGCCAGGCAGGCAGGCGGTGCCGCCTATGCCCGGCAGGGCGGCGAGTCTGACAACGGCCGGCAGGCCGCTAGCTCGCCGGCTGGCGACAGGAGCGGGGCAAACGACAACTCAGTCCAGCGTGGCGCGTCTGCGGGAGCCGGCGCACCTCGCCAGCGTGAGCAGGACGCCATGGAGTCAGACACACCTACTCAGCCCGCTCTGGGCGACGCCGGGCACGGATCTGTGCCGGCGCAGGAAGCAGCGGCGACAACGCGCGAGGCGCAGCGAGACGGGTCTCGTTCGGGCGCGCCGGGCGGTGGCCCCGCCGAGGGGCAGGACGACCGTAGTCCGGCCGGGGACGGCCAGCTCGCGTTCGGCGCGCAGGAGGCCGCCGAGGCGGGCCGGAACGGCCAGGCCGAGGGCGGTGGCCGCACAGTGCCGGGCGCCGGGCAGCAGGGTGACGGGCAGCGGCGCGACCGCCGGCGCAATGGGCGCCGGGACGACCAGGCCCGCGCCGCGGACGGCGGCGAGCAGCGGGACGGCGGCCGGGACAACAGCGGCCGGGACAACAGCGGCCAGCGCGACGGTGGCCGCGACAACAGCGGCCGGGACAGCGGCCGCGACAACAGTGGCCGCGACGGCGCCCGGGACAATGGCGGCCAGCGGGACGGCGGCCAGCGTGGCGGGCAGATGATGGACCGCGACGACGACGACGGGTCGGGCCGCCGGCGCAGCCGGGACCGGTTCCGCAACCGCAACCGGCGCCGCGAGCGGGGTGGCGGCGGCGAGGCCGAGCCGGTCATCGCCGAGGACGACGTGCTCATCCCGATCGCCGGCATTCTGGATGTGCTGGACAACTACGGCTTCATCCGGACCACGGGGTACCTGCCCGGCTCCAACGACGTGTACGTGTCGCTCTCCCAGGTGCGCCGGCACGGGCTGCGCAAGGGCGACGTGATTGAGGGCGCGGTCCGGCAGCCGCGCGAGGGCGAGCGCCGGGAGAAGTTCAACGCCCTGGTCCGCCTGGACAAGATCAATGGGCTGGACCCGGAGCAGTCCCGTGGCCGCCCGGACTTCACCAAGCTGGTCCCGCTGTACCCGCAGGACCGGCTCCGCCTGGAGACCGACCCTGGCGTGCTGACCACGCGGATCATGGACCTGGTCAGCCCGATCGGCAAGGGCCAGCGCGGTCTCATCGTGTCGCCGCCCAAGGCGGGCAAGACGATGATCCTGCAGGCCATCGCGAACGCGATTACCAAGAACAACCCGGAGTGCCACCTCATGGTCGTCCTGGTGGACGAGCGGCCTGAGGAAGTCACCGACATGCAGCGCTCGGTCAAGGGCGAGGTGATCCACTCCACCTTCGACCGGCCGGCCGAGGACCACACCACGGTGGCCGAGCTGGCCATCGAGCGGGCTAAGCGCCTGGTGGAGATGGGCCACGACGTGGTCGTGCTACTTGACTCGATCACCCGGCTGGGCCGCGCCTACAACCTGGCCGCGCCGGCCAGCGGCCGGATCATGTCCGGTGGTGTGGACTCCACCGCGCTGTACCCGCCGAAGCGGTTCTTCGGCGCGGCGCGGAACATCGAGCACGGCGGCTCGCTGACCATCCTGGCCACCGCGCTGATCGAGACCGGGTCCCGCGCGGACGAGGTCATCTTCGAAGAGTTCAAGGGCACCGGCAACATGGAGCTGCGGCTGCGCCGTGAGCTGGCCGACAAGCGGATCTTCCCGGCGATCGACGTGGATGCCTCCGGCACCCGCAAGGAGGAGATCCTGATGACCCCGGAGGAGCTGCGCATCGTCTGGCAGCTGCGCCGGGTGCTGCACGCGCTGGAGCCGCAGCAGGCGCTCGAGGTCCTCATGGAGCGGATGAAGGAGACCAAGAGCAACGCCGAGTTCCTGCTCCACGTGCAGAAGACCACGGTCGGTCAGGACCGCAGCTAGCCAGGGAATCTCCAGGCCCCGCAGCACGTTGCAGGGTCTGGCACACTGATAGCACCAATAGTGCGGTACCGGTTCACGCCCGGCGGCAGCGCCCGCCCGCGGCGACCCGGCGACCGCCAGAGCTAGGAGTAGCGAAGTGAAGCCAGGTATTCACCCTGACTACGTGGTGACCGAGGTGACCTGCACCTGCGGGAGCACGTTCACCACCCGGAGCACGGCCAAGGAAGGCGTGATCCACGCCGACATCTGCTCCAACTGCCACCCGTTCTACACCGGCAAGCAGAAGATCCTCGACACCGGCGGCCGCGTGGCCCGGTTCGAGCGCCGGTTCGGCAAGAAGGCAGCGGGCTCCAAGTAGCTTCAACCCGGTCACCGTGCTGGGACGGCGTGGCCCCTCACTTGAGGACGGGGGCCATGCAGTCGCGGCACGGTGATCGTCCATTTACGGCACGATCAACTGCCGGGGGCAGGATCAGTCCAGAGGAGGACGACGGTGTTCGACCGGCTCGGTGAGCTGGCGGCGGAGCAGGCGGACCTGGAGCGCACGCTCGCGGACGCTGCGGTGCACGCCGACCCCGAGCGCGCCCGGGCGCTGTCCCGGCGCTACGGCGAGCTCAGCCCGATCGTCGAGACCTACCGCGAATGGCAGCAGACGTCCGCCGACGAGGCCACCGCGCGCGAGCTGGCCAGCGAGGACCCATCGTTCGCGGCCGAGGCTGAGCAGCTGGGTCAGCACCGGGGCGAGCTCGAGGACCGGCTGAACGAGTTCCTCGCTCCCCGGGATCCCAGCGACGGCAAGGACGTCATCCTCGAAGTCAAGGCGGGGGAGGGCGGTGAGGAGTCCGCCCTGTTCGCCGGCGACCTGCTGCGCATGTACCTGCGCTACGCCGAGCGACAGGGCTGGAAGACCGAGGTGCTCGACTCGACCATGACCGGACTGGGCGGCTACAAAGACGTCACGGTCGCGGTCAAGTCCGGCGGCAAGAGCGGGCCTGATGGGGTCTGGTCCCGGCTCAAGTACGAAGGCGGCGTGCACCGGGTGCAGCGCGTCCCGGTCACCGAATCGCAGGGCCGGATCCACACCTCGGCCGCGGGCGTGCTGGTGATGCCGGAGGCCGACCCGGTCGAGGTCACCATCGACCCGAACGACCTGCGGGTGGACGTGTACCGGTCGTCCGGCCCCGGCGGGCAGAGCGTGAACACCACCGACTCGGCGGTGCGCATCACGCACAAGCCGACCGGCATCGTGGTGTCCTGCCAGAACGAGAAGAGCCAGCTGCAGAACAAGGAGCAGGCGATGCGCATCCTGCGCGCCCGGCTGCTGGCCCAGGCCCAGGCCGACGCCGATGCCCAGGCCTCGGCCGAGCGGCGTAACCAGGTCAAGGAGGTGGACCGGTCGCAGCGGGTGCGCACGTACAACTTCCCGGAGAACCGCATCTCCGACCACCGGGTCGGCTACAAGGCCTACAACCTGGACCATGTCATCGACGGCGACCTGAACGCGGTGATCTCCGCTCTGATTGACGCGGACCGCTCCGAGCGGGCGGCAGCGTCGGATGCCGGCTGAGCTGGTCACGCCGCACCGGCTGCCACGGGGTACCGGATGACTTTGCTTTTGAACGAAATTGCGGTGGCTTCGTCCAGGCTGGCTGAAGCCGGGGTGGATTCGCCGCGGTCAGATGCGGAGCAGATAGCGGCGCATGTGCACGGCGTGCCGCGGACCGAGCTGCACCGGGTCAGGGATGCCGAGTTCAACCCCCGGTTCTGGGATGAGATAGCCCGCCGCGAGGCGCGGGAGCCGCTGCAGCACATCACCGGGCATGCCTATTTCCGGTACCTGGACCTCGAGGTGGGGCCGGGCGTGTTCGTGCCCCGGCCGGAGACCGAGGTGATGACCGGCTGGGTGATCGACCGGCTGCGCGAGATGGATGTGACCGAGCCGCTGGTCGCCGACCTGGGCACCGGGTCCGGCGCGATCGCGCTGGCCATCGCGCAGGAGGTGCCGCGGTCCCGGGTGCACGCGGTCGAGGTGGACCCGCTGGCCCGGAGCTGGGTGCAGCGCAACATCGAGCGGTGCGCGGACGCCGCGCCGCACACCGCGGGCCGGGTGACGCTGCACGGCGAGGATTTCGGCAGCGCGCTGCGCGACCTGGACGGCGCGGTGGATCTGGTGGTCAGCAACCCGCCATATATTCCGTGGGGAGCTGCGGTCCCGCCGGAGGTCGGCGAGTACGACCCAGCCACCGCGCTGTGGGGTGGTACCGACGGCATGGACGCGGTCAAGGTCGTGGAGCAGGCCGCCCGGCGGCTGCTGCGCGGCGGCGGCATCGTCGCCGTGGAACACGGCGCCCCGCAGGGCGCGGTGGTGTACTGGGTCTTCGCCGAGGAGCGGGGCTGGCGGGACACCCGCAACCACCGTGACCTGGCCGGCCGGGACCGATTCGTCACCGCGGTCTGGCCGGGGCCGCAGAGGTGGGAGGATGAACGCCCATGAGCGCGAGATTTGACTGCAGTGACCCGGCGCAGCTGGCCGAGGGCCTGCAGGAGGCGCAGGCCGCGCTGCGCCGCGGCCAGCTGGTGGTCATGCCGACCGACACCGTGTACGGGATCGCGGCCGAGGCCTTCGACCCGGTCGCGGTAGACCGGCTGCTGGCGGCCAAGGGACGGGGCCGCGACATGCCGCCCCCGGTGCTGGTCGGCACCGTCCGCGCGGCCATCGCGCTGATCCAGGAACTCGGCGAGATGGGCAAGGACCTGATCGACGAGTTCTGGCCTGGCGGGCTGACCCTGGTCTTCAAGTCCAGCCCCACCCTGGTCTGGGACATCGGTGAGACCAAGGGCACCGTCGCGGTCCGGATGCCGCTGCACGCGGTCGCGCTCGGCCTGCTCAAGAAGACCGGCCCGCTGGCGGTGAGCAGTGCCAACTATTCCGGTCAGCCACCGGCCACCACCGCCGATGCGGCCGTCGAGCAGCTCGGCGACAGCGTGGCGGTCTACCTGGACGGCGGCCCATGCCAGGACGATGTGCCGTCCACCATCGTGGACCTGACCGGCTCGGTGCCCAAGCTGCTCCGGGCCGGCGCCATCTCCCCGGACCGGCTCCGCGAAGTCGTCCCGCTGGTGGACGGCGACGCGTACGCGCCCGATCCCGGCGAGCGCCCAGATCCGGTCATTACCGGCGAGCCGGGCACCCCGGACAGCGCTGCGGATTCTTCTGAGAGCGAACCGGGTAAGGTGACAAGCGTACCGGGCGAGGCGGATGAATCGGACGGCGTGCCGGCCGGCGAGTTAACGGCCGACCATAACGGCGCTGCTCCTGAGCCTCCCGGGCAAGTGCTCTAAAGTTTATTTCTGATGGACAGCCAATCAGGCAGGCCGGGTGAGCCGGGATGAAGGAGTACGGTCTCACGCTACTGGTGGCAGCCGCTGTCACCTACCTGCTCACCCCGCTGACCCGGCGATTCGCCATCATGATCGGGGCCCAGCACGAGGGCCGGGAACGGGATGTGCACACTGAGCCCACCCCGCTGCTAGGCGGGCTGGCGATGTACTTTGGCCTCGCCGCCGGGCTGCTCGTGGCCTCCCGGATGTACCCGCTCAGTGGAATCTTCCAGAACACCCGGGTAGGCAGCGGGCTGCTGCTGGGCGGCGCCGTACTGGTGCTAATGGGCGTCGTAGACGACCGCTATGGACTGGGAGTGCTGACTAAGCTGGCCGGCCAGATAGCCGCCGGGGCCATCCTGGTCTGGAGCGGCGCGGTGATCTACTGGCTGCCGCTGCCCGGTGGTGCCACGCTCGTGCTGACTCCCGACGAGGGGACCATACTCACCATCCTGCTGGTCGTGGTGACCATCAACGCGGTCAACTTCATCGACGGGCTGGACGGGCTGGCCACCGGGATCGCCGGGATCGGCGCGGCCGCGTTCTACCTGTACTACTACACGCTGGCCAAGCGGCTGGGGCTGAGTGAGCTCGCCGACACGGCACTGGCGTCGGCCGTGCTGGCCGGCGTCTGCCTGGGCTTTCTGCCACACAACTTCTACCGCGCCCGGATCTTTATGGGCGACACCGGGTCGATGCTGCTCGGCCTGCTGCTGGCCTACGCGCCGATCTCCAGCCTGGCGTCGATCGACCCGCAGTCTCTGGCCGGCCCGGCCGCCTACAGCGGCGGCACGGTCAACCGGTTCCCAGAGATCCTGCCGCTGCTAGTGCCGGCCACCATCATGCTGATCCCGTACCTGGACCTGCTGCTCGCGGTGGTCCGCCGGACCCGGGCCGGGCAGTCCCCGTTCGCCGCGGACAAGAAGCACCTGCAGCACCGGCTGCTGGCCATCGGGCACTCGCACCGGACCAGCGTGCTCATCATGTACCTGTGGGCGGCCCTGTTCGCCGGCACCGTGGTACTGCTGTCGATCATCCGCACCAAGCTGCCCATTCTCGGCGCCGTCACGCTGGCCGGAATCCTGGTCCTGCTCTGGATGACCATGCCGCGGCTGCGGCCGTGGGGCCGGCGCAGCGGATCCCGGCCGGTGCCGGCCGCGGCCAGCCCAGCGCCCGCCGGCCGGCCGGCCGGCCCAGGGTCAGCCAACCCTGGGCCGGTCAGCCCAACACTGGCCCATCCGGCGGCGGCCCGGTCAGTGCCGGGCAACCCAGTGCCGGGCAACCCAGTGCCGGGCAAGCCAGTGCCGGGCAACCCAGTGCCGGGCAACCCAGTGCCGGGCAACCCAGTGCCGGGCAACCCAGCGGCGGCTCGCCGAGCGCCGTCGCATCCGGTGCCACCCAACTCATCGCCCGCACGTCCCGACCCTGCGCAGCCGGCGGCGACCCGTCCGGCCGGCGACGCTGGCCGCCCCGGCCCGGCTGGCAACGGCACCCCGGCCGGGTACCGGGCGCCTGATCCCCACGGCACGCCGTCCCGGTACGACTCGCAGGACGGCTACGCCACCCTTGGCCCGCCCCCGGCGGCGGGCGCGGGGCCGGGCGAGGTGAATGGGCGGGGCGGGCGTTCGGATCCTGACCCGCACCCGGCGGCGGCCACGGGGCGGAACGGGCGGGACGGGCGTTCGGCCCCTGACCCGGACACGGCGGCGGACGGGGGCCTGGACGGGCTGAGTGGGGGCGGCCGGTCGGATCCTGACCCGGACCCGGCGGCGGCCGGGGGCCTGGGCGGGCTGAGTGGGCGGAACGGGCGTTCAGAAGAAGGATTGCCTGCTGGGGCGCCGGCGCAGGGCGGGAACGGTGGGAACGGGGCAGCCAGCCCCGCCCGGCCATACTGGGAAGGGTCACGCTGGGACGCGCCGCCGCCGGAATCGGAGCCGCGCTGGGACGCGCCGCCGCCGGGGCCGGCCGGGAGCGCGGCGGCAGACCCGCAGCAGCAGCCCGGGACCGGCCGTCCGGCCTGGCCCGGCGACTACCCGGAGGCGCATGAACCGCTGCTCCCGTGGCGGTTCGGCTGACAGGTTCGCCGGGTTCAGCCGGACATGTGCCGCAATGAGAAGTCGCGTAACGTTCAGCACAGGGTGGACCCCGGTAAAGCCCGGCCCGAAGAGCTTGTGATATCTTTCACGAGCAGTCACTCGAGGGTGAGTGAGGGGCCACGTGATAGGTTTCGCTAACCCGGCGGGGCACTTGTTCCGCCGCGGCGACAATGTGATCCCTGGCTGGTGCCGCGCAGGAGGCGGGCCAGCGGAACCCCGAGTTAAGAGTCCTCCTGTCGAGCCCTTCGGAGCCACCTAAGATGTTGGCGAGCTACGGCCCGATCGCCCGGCGTTCTGCCGTGATCACGGCCGGGGCTGCGCTGATCATGGTGGTGCTCAGCATGATTCTCGGCGGGGTCAAGGGCCTTACCGGCAGCCTGCTCGGCGTGGCCCTGGTGGCCGTATTCTTCGCGATCAGCATCACCGCCGTGTGGCGGGCGGCCAAAGTCAGCCCGCAGGCCATGATGATCGCGGCGATAGGCAGCTTCACGGTGAAGATCCTGGTGCTGATCTTCCTGTCGGCCAAGTTCAACGGCACCACCGCGTTCAACGGGAAACTGTTCGGCCTGACGGCCATCGTGTGCGTGCTGGTCTGGACCTTCGCCCAGGTGGTCTGGTCGATGAAGCTCAAGGTGCTGTACGTGGAACCGGACGGGGAACGGTGACGCGTGGCGCACATCTCGCTCCCGGACGGCGGATCGCGGCCCGTAGTTCAGGCCACCCACCGCAGCCGCTGCCATGAACTGGCTGGGTACCCGGCGAGCCCGCCGCGACCCGGAGCGGGAGACCAGCGTGGTGCAGGCTTCGGGCGCGGCGAAACGGCGCAGCGGGCCGCCGCCGGACAACGCCGGCTGGACCATCTTCAGCTACCTCATCTCCGGGATGCTGGCGTACGGGCTGCTCGGCTGGCTGCTGGCCACGCTGACGCATATCCGCCTGCTCATCCCGCTGGGTGCCCTGGCCGGCCTGCTGGTGGCCATCGGCGGCATCGTGTACAAGTACGGGAGATCCTGAGCGGCACCCCGCGAGCCAGGCAGTACCGTCCGGCCGCCCGTGGCCATGTTTCGGCCACCGCCGCCAGGTCAGAAGCGAGGAACACACCAATGCAGGTAGCGCTAGCGGGCGCTGAGGGAGGCCAGCGTGGCCGGTGACATCGCGGCTCGCGCCGCGGTCAAGTGCACGGAGCTGAACAGCCACGTTTCCTCCTCGACGCACTGCGGGTACCCAGCGCCTGGTTATGGGCCGGGCAGCAACACCTACGAGTTCATCCCGTTCTTCCGGATCGGCGGCTTCGCCTTCACCAAGCCGATGCTGCTGGCCCTGGTCGCCACCGTGATCGTGGTCTGGTTCTTCTGGGCCGCGTTCGCCAGGCCCAAGCTGGTGCCGCGCGGCGTGCAGAACCTCGGCGAGCTGGGCATCACATTCGTCCGGGACCAGATCCTGCGCCCGATGATGGGCAAGCGCGGCGACGGCTACCTGCCGTTCCTGGTCGCGCTGTTCTTCTTCATCTGGATGATGAACCTGATGGAGATCATCCCGGTCGCCCAGTACCCGCCGATGTCGCAGATCGCGTTCCCGGCCGCGCTGATGCTGATGGTCTACGGCACGTACACCTACCTCGGCATCAAGCACCAGGGCCTGGGCGGCTACTTCCGGAACATGATCCCGCGGGACGTGCCGCCGGGCATCCTGGTCATCCTGGCGCCGGTGGAGATCCTGCAGTACGTGCTGGTCCGGCCGTTCACGCTGGCCGTCCGGCTGTTCGCGAACATGTTCGCCGGGCACCTGCTGCTGCTCATCTTCACGCTGGCCACCTGGTACCTGCTCAGCCTGGGCGTCGGCCTGCTGTTCAGCGCCACCTCGTTCATCCTGACCATCGTGATCACCGCGTTCGAGATGCTGATCCAGGCGCTGCAGGCGTTCATCTTCACCATCCTGACCGCCCAGTACATCGGCGGTTCGCTGGAAGCGGGGCACTGAGATGACCCACTCCGGCGCAGGACGGCGGCGCGCGCCACGGGGCGCGCACCCCACGAGCCCACAACCGCCGGCTCAGACGGCCGGCCTGATGGAAAAGGAATGCGTACATGCTTGACGTCGCACACCACGTGCTGGCCGCTTCGAGCAGCCCCCAGCAGTTCATCATCAACTTCGGTGCGGTGGCCTACGGTCTCGCCGCTATTGGCCCTGGTATCGGCATCGGCCTCATCTTCGGCCACGGCGTCGAGGCGATGGCCCGGCAGCCCGAGGCGCGCGGCCTGATCCAGTCCAACATGTACATCGGCTTCGCGCTGACTGAAGCCCTCGCGCTGATCGGCATCGTGGTGCCGTTCATCTTCCATGCCGCAGGCTGACCCGCGGCGTGGCCAGGTAACGTCGTCCAGACAGGAGGCCGGGCAGTGATTCCCCTCGCCGCGACGCCGGTCGAGCCGCCTTCGAACCCCCTCGTGCCGGAGCTGCCGGAGCTGATCATCGGGGCGATCGCGTTCCTGATCGTCTTCGCCGTGCTGTACAGGGTGCTGATGCCGCGCATCCAGCAGACCCTGACCGCGCGCACCGAGGCGATCGAGGGCGGGATCCAGAAGGCTGAGGACATGCAGGCCGAGGCGGAGCGGGTGCTCAACCAGTACCGCCAGCAGCTCGCTGAGGCCAGGCAGGAGGCGTCCCGGCTCCGCGAGCAGGCGCAGGAGCAGGGTGCGCAGATCATCGCGGACATGCGGGAGACGGCACAGGCAGAGGCGCGGCGGCTGCTCGACGCGGCGCATGCGCAGATCGACGCCGACCGCCGGCTGGCCATGCAGGCGCTCCGCACCGACGTCGGTGCCATGGCGGTCGATCTGGCCAGCCGGATCGTCGGGGAGTCGCTGGAGGACGTGGCCCGGCAGCGCCGCGTCGTGGAGCGGTTCATCGAGGATCTCGAGCAGCAGCCACAGGCCGATACCGCCGGGTCGGCCCCGTGACCCGGCGCATGCCGGACGGGGGACGCTGACGTGCGCGGCCCCAGCCGGTCCTCGCTCATCGCGGCGCGGGAGCAGCTCACCGCGGCGGTGACGTCAGCGGCCGAAGCGCGGACGCTGGGCGACGAGCTGTTCGCCATCCTGCACCTGCTTGATGAGCAGCCGGGGGTGCGCCGGGCGCTGACCGACAGCAGCCGTCCGCCGCGCGCACGCCGTGACCTGGCCCGCCGGCTGCTCCGCGGCCGGGTCAGCGATGCGACCCTCAACTTGTTCGCCGGGGTGGTGGCGGAGCGCTGGTCCGCCCCGGGCGACCTGGCCAACGCGGTCGACGAGCTCGCGGTGCTGGCCACCGCGGCCGCCGCTGAGCGCGGCCGGCATCTCGACGACCTGGAAGACCAGCTGTTCCGGTTCGGCCGGGTGGTGGAGAGCGCGCCGAACCTGCGGACCGCGCTGTCCAACCCGCAGATCCCAGGGCAGTACAAGCGCCAGCTCCTCGACACGCTGCTCGAGGGCAAGGTGAACGTAGACACCCGGCGGCTCATCGACGAGGCGGCCGAGCACTCCCGGGGACGTAGCCTGGATGCGAGCCTGAGCGAGTACGCGCGGCTGGCCGCCCAGTGGCGGCAGCGGCTGATCGCGACGGTGCGAGTGGCGCTCGCACTCACCGCGCGGCAGCGGGAGCGGCTGACCTCGGCGCTGGCAGCAGCGTACGGGCATGAGATCCACCTGGATGTCATCATCGACCCGTACGTACTGGGTGGCATGTCCATCCAGATCGGGGATGAATTCATTGACGGCAGCCTGGCGAGCCGGCTCTCCTGGCTGCGACGGCGGCTGGCCGCGTGACGGCGCCCCGGCCGGCGCGTGCAGGCAACGACACAGTGGTTAACACCCAATGACGAGGAAGACACGAGGATCATGGCGGAGCTGACAATCCGGCCGGAGGAGATCCGGGACGCGCTGGCGAGTTTCGTCCAGGCCTACCAGCCGGACGCCGCCTCCCGGGAAGAAGTAGGTGTCGTCGCCGAGGCCGGCGACGGGATCGCGCGGGTCGAGGGGCTGCCCTCGGCGATGGCTAACGAGCTGCTCGAGTTCCCGGGCGGGATCCGCGGCCTGGCACTCAACCTGGACGAGCGCGAGATCGGCGTCGTCATCCTGGGCGACTTCACCAAGATCGACGAGGGTATGCAGGTCCGGCGGACCGGCGAGGTGCTGTCCGTGCCGGTCGGCGATGCGTTCCTCGGCCGGGTGGTGGACCCGCTCGGCAAGCCGCTGGACGGCAAGGGTGACATCGAGGACACCACGCTGCGTGAGCTGGAACTGCAGGCGCCCTCGGTGGTGCAGCGGGCCAAGGTGAACGAGCCGCTGCAGACCGGGATCAAGGCGATCGACGCGATCACCCCGATCGGCCGGGGGCAGCGCGAGCTGATCATCGGCGACCGGCAGACCGGCAAGACCGCGATCGCCATCGACTCGATCATCAACCAGCGGGAGAACTGGGCGTCCGGGGACCCGGCCCGCCAGGTCAAGTGCATCTACGTGGCGGTCGGCCAGAAGGGCTCGACCACCGCGCAGGTGCGCCAGTCGCTCGAGGACGCGGGCGCGATGGAGTACACCACGATCGTGGCCGCGCCCGCCTCCGAC
Organism: uncultured Actinomycetes bacterium; assembly: GCA_963834705.1. Classification (GTDB taxonomy): domain Bacteria; phylum Actinomycetota; class Actinomycetes; order Streptosporangiales; family Streptosporangiaceae; genus RYN-230. Next base: position 1,586,486 of record CAWICV010000001.1, on the reverse strand, counting down.
CCGGCCGGGCAGAAGTACATCGCCCCGTACACCGGTTCGGCCATCGGCCAGCACTGGATGTACCAGGGCCAGCACGTGCTGATCGTGTTCGACGACCTGTCCAAGCAGGCGGAGGCGTACCGGACGGTCTCGCTGCTGCTGCGCCGGCCGCCGGGCCGCGAGGCCTACCCGGGCGACGTGTTCTACCTGCACTCGCGGCTGCTGGAGCGGTGCGCCAAGCTGTCCAAGGACATGGGTAATGGCTCGCTGACCGGGCTGCCGATCGTGGAGACCAAGGCCAACGACATTTCCGCGTACATCCCGACCAACGTCATCTCGATCACCGACGGGCAGATCTTCCTGGAGACCGACCTGTTCAACTCGGGCGTCCGGCCGGCCATCAACGTGGGCCGCTCCGTGTCCCGGGTCGGCGGGGACGCCCAGATCAAGGCGATGAAGACGGTGGCCGGCGGCATCAAGCTGGCGCTGTCCCAGTACCGCGACCTGGAGTCGTTCGCCTCGTTCGCGTCCGACCTGGACGCGGTCTCCCGGGCTCAGCTGGACCGCGGCGCGCGGCTGACCGAACTGCTCAAGCAGGGCCAGTACAGCCCATTCCCGGTGGAGCGGCAGGTCGCCTCCATCTGGATGGGCACCTCCGGCTACCTGGACGACGTGCCGCTGGAGGACGTCGGCCGGTTCGAGCGGGACTTCCTCGACTACATCCAGCGCAACCAGCCGGGTATCTACGACACGATCCGGGAGACCAAGCAGCTGTCCGACGACACGGCCGGCTCGCTCAAGGAGGCGGTCGAGGAGTTCCGGAAGTCGTTCGAGGTCACCGGCGGCGGCCTGCTGGCGTCGGAGGAGGACGACAAGAACGCGCCGATGAAGGACGAGGAGGTCGGCCAGGAGACGGTGGCCCGCCGGGTCAAGCCGGAGCAGGATTCCGGCCCGCAGGATGCCGGCCCGCAGGATTCCGGGCAGCGGGACTCGGGGCAGCGGGACTCGGGGCAGCAGGGCTCTGAGCAGCAGGGCTCCGGGCAGCAGGACTGAGGCGGAAGGCGCAGCATGGCAGCACAGCTTCGCGCGATCAGGCAGCGGATCCGGGGTGTCCAGTCCATTGCCCAGATCACCCGCGCCCAGGAGCTGATCGCGGCGTCCCGGATCATCAAGGCGCAGCAGCGGGTCCGCGCGGCCGGGCCGTACGCCCGGGAGGTCACCCAGGCGGTCGAGGCGGTGGTCAGCCGGTCGCCGCAGGTCGATCACCCGCTGACCCGCGAGCCGGAGCACCCGGAGCGGGCCGCGATCCTGATCCTGACCAGCGACCGCGGTTTCGCCGGCGGCTACAACGCGAACGTGCTGCGCGAGGCGCAGCGGCTGCGCGGGCTGCTCTCCGAGCGGGGCGTCGAGCCGGTGACCTACGTGTCCGGGGCCAAGGGCATCTCCTGGCACCGGTTCCGCGGCCAGGAGATCGCCGGCGAGTGGAGCGGCTTCTCCGAGCAGCCGCAGCACGAGAACGCCCGGGACATAACCAGCACGCTGTTCGAGGTGTTTGACAAACCCGCCGGGGAAGGCGGGGTGGATGAGATCCACCTCGTTTACACCGAGTTCGTCTCGATGCTGACCCAGAACGCGGTGGTCCGCCGGGTCATCCCGCTGGTCATCGAGGAGACCTCCGAGGAACCGGCGGGCGGCCCGCTGCCGCTGTACGAGTTCGAGCCGTCGCCGCAGGTCGTGCTGGACGCGCTGCTGCCCTGGTACGTGGAAAGCCGGATCTACCAGGCGCTGCTGGAGTCGGCGGCGGCGGAGATCGCGGCCCGCCGCCGGGCCATGAAGTCGGCCACGGACAACGCCAGGGACCTGCTCGAGCAGTTCACCCTGGAGGCCAACAAGGCCCGCCAGGCTGAGATCACCCAGGAAATCAGCGAGATTGTCGGTGGCGCCAACGCGCTGGCCGAGAGCGTCGCAGGGAAAGAGTGAGTGCCGTCATGACCGCAACTGTCGAAAACTCCGCCTCGGGTGGTGAGGCCCATGCCGCTGAGACTGGCCGGGTGGCGCGCATCATCGGGCCTGTGGTGGACGTGGAGTTCGCTTCCGAGGAGATGCCGAATATTTACAACGCGCTGCAGGTGGAGGTCAGTCTGGGGGGCGAGGTCAGGACGCTGACCATGGAGGTCGAGCAGCATCTGGGCGACAACACGGTGCGCGCGATCGCCATGGCGCCGACCGATGGGCTGGTCCGCGGGGCGGAGGTGGCTGACACCGGCGGCCCGCTGCAGGTGCCGGTGGGCGATGTGGTCAAGGGGCATGTGTGGAACGTGCTCGGCCAGGCCCTGGACGTGGACACCGCCTCGCTGCAGGTCACCGAGCGGTGGGGGATCCACCGCGATCCGCCGCCGTTCGACGCGCTGGAGCCGCGGACCCAGATCCTGGAGACCGGGATCAAGGTGCTGGACCTGCTCACCCCGTATGTGCAGGGCGGCAAGATCGGCTTGTTCGGCGGCGCGGGCGTGGGCAAGACGGTGCTCATCCAGGAGATGATCACCCGGGTGGCCAAGAACTTCGGCGGGGTGTCTGTGTTCGCCGGGGTGGGCGAGCGGACCCGTGAGGGCAATGACCTGTTCGTCGAGATGACCGAGTCGAACGTGATCAAGGACACCGCGCTGGTGTTCGGCCAGATGGATGAGCCGCCGGGCACCCGGCTGCGGGTCGGGCTGGCCGCGCTGACCATGGCCGAGTACTTCCGCGACGTGCAGGGCCAGGACGTGCTGCTGTTCATCGACAACATCTTCCGGTTCACCCAGGCCGGGTCGGAGGTGTCCACGCTGCTCGGCCGGATGCCGTCGGCGGTGGGTTACCAGCCCACGCTGGCTGATGAGATGGGCCAGCTGCAGGAGCGGATCACCTCGACCCGCGGCCACTCGATCACCTCCATGCAGGCGATCTACGTGCCCGCCGACGACATCACCGACCCGGCGCCGCACACCACGTTCGCCCACCTGGACGCGACCACGGTGCTGTCCCGGGCCATCACCGAGAAGGGCATCTTCCCGGCGGTGGACCCACTGGACTCCACGTCGCGGATCGTGGACCCCAAGTACATCGGCCAGGAGCATTACGACGTGGCCCGCGAGGTGCAGCGGATCCTGCAGCGGTACAAGGAGCTGCAGGACATCATCGCCCTGCTGGGTATCGACGAGCTCTCCGAAGAGGACCAGGTCACGGTCAAGCGGGCGCGGCGCATCGAGCGCTTCCTGTCCCACCCGATGTTCGTGGCCGAGCAGTTCACCGGGCAGCCGGGTGTGTTCGTGTCCCTGCAGGACACCATCGCCTCGTTCAAGGCACTCACCGAGGGCAAATACGACAACTACCCGGAGCAGGCGTTCTTCATGTGCGGCGGTATCGAGGACGTGGAGAAGAAGGCGAAGGAGCTGGAGCGCCAGTGAGTGCCGATGCTGGTCCGGGGGGGCGGCCCCCCGGAACCCCCCGATCGGCCCTGCGGGCCGAGCCGGCCGCTGACGCGGCCCGCGGGGGCCGGTGCAAAGGGTTCCGCCGGATAGCACGAACGTTTGGAGAGACACGGTGAGCTTGCGGGTTGAGCTGGTAGTGCCGGACGGGGAGATCTGGTCCGGGCACGCCCGCATGGTCATCGCCAAGACGCTGGACGGCGATCTCGGGATCCTGGCTTCGCACCCGTCCGTGCTCGGCCTGCTGGCGGAGGGCAGCGTGGTGCGGATCCTGGACCCAGAGCAGGGCCCGGATGATGCGGCTGGTCCGGCTGGCGAGGTGCGGGCCGCGGTAAGCAGCGGGTTTCTGTCCGTACACGACGACCGGGTGTCCATCCTGGCCCGGGAGGCGGAACTGGGCAGCCAGGTGGACCAGGCCGCGGCCCGGGCGGCGCTCGACGCCTCGGCCGGCGAGGCCGGCCAGGGCGACGAAGATACGGTCGAGGTGAAGTACTCCCGGGCCCGGCTGCGCGCCGCCGGCGACGGCTCCTGACGCGGGCCGCACGGGGGCCCCGGGATGAGCGGAGACCTGGCCTTCGATGCGGCCTGGATCTTCGCTGTCTTCCTGGTCATCGTGGTGCTGCTGGCCATCGGCATCACGCTGCGCCGGTACCTGCTGGAACGGGGCGGCGGTACGGTGGAGTGCGCGCTGCGCATGCCGGGCGGCCCCTGGCGGCTGGGCGTGGCCGGCTACCAGCCGGATGAGCTGAGCTGGTTCCAGGTGTTCGGCTTCCTGCTCCGGCCCAACAAGGTGTTCAGCCGCCGGACGCTGATGGTGCTGTCCCGGCGGGCGGCCGAGCCGGCCGAGGTGGCCAGCCTGGGCGAGGGGACGCTGGTAGTGCGATGCCAGATCGCCGAGCGCCCGGGCACGGTAGAGCTGGGCATGGGCGAAGCGGCGCTCACCGGCTTCCTGGCCTGGCTCGAAGCCGCGCCGCCGGGCTCGTATCTAGGCCGGGCGAGTTAACCCTGCTGGGGCGCACTCAGCGCCCGGCGTTAAGCGTTGAGCGCTCAGCGCTCGCCGCCGGGCTTCCACAGCACGTCGCCATGCTCTTCGTTGGCCCGCCGGGCCAGGATGAACAGCAGGTCGGACAGCCGGTTCAGGTACGTCGCGGTGAGCGGGTTCATCGAGTCGCCGGATACGCCGAGCGCGGCCCAGGTGGTCCGCTCCGCCCGCCGGGTGACGGTCCGGGCCAGGTGCAGCAGCGCGGCCCCGGGAGTGCCGCCGGGCAGGATGAAGCTGCGCAGCACGGGCAGGCCCTCGTTGCTGGTGTCGCAGTCCCGCTCCAGCCGCTCGATGTAGTCCGGGGTGACCCGCAGCGGTGGGTAGGCCGGATCTTGGGTCACCGGGTTGCACAGGTCGGCGCCCACGTCGAACAGTTCGTTCTGCACCCGGGACAGCAGTGCGGTGGTGGCCGCGGGCAGGCCGCCCATGGTGATCGCCAGCCCGATGGCGCAGTTGGCCTCGTCCACGTCGGCGTACGCCGCCAGCCGGGGATCGGTCTTGGGCACCCGGCTCATGTCGCCGAGCGCCGTGCTGCCGTCGTCCCCGGTGCGGGTATAGATGCGGGAGAGCACGACGGGCTGGTCACTGCGGTCAGCTGGCATGGCTCCACGGTAGCGGCCCGGCCCTATGAGGTGCCACGAGGCCGAGCCGGTCGGATGATCAACGTTCTGACCTCGGGGTATTCACATTCTGACCACAATGTGGCATCGTATAACAGCGAAGGGTAATCAAGTGGCGGGCTGACCGCCGTACCCAGACACGAGGCCACTGCCTCTGGTGCCTGGCGGATCTCGGGGGCCCGCCAGAGCCCGCGGTGGCCCTGGGAGAGCGCGCTCCCGGCCGATCCGGCCGGGAGCGCGCTCAGCATGCCACGCCGGTGGCTGCGGCACGAGTAGGGTGTCCGCTAAGTCCCTGCCCCGCCGATCTTTGGACACGGCTCCGGTCCCCGAACTGTGCTCGCGAGGTCCCCTGTGTACGACTACGTCATCGTGGGCGCCGGCAGCGCCGGATGCGTGCTGGCCGCCCGGCTGACCGAGAATCCCAGCACCCGCGTGCTGCTGCTGGAAGCCGGCCCGCCGGATGACGCGGACGAGATCCATCTCCCGGCCGGGATGAACATGCTGTTCCAGAGCCAGTACGACTGGAACTTCCAGACCGTGCCGCAGGAGCGCGCGGGGGCCCGGGCCATCTACTGGCCGCGTGGCCGCACGCTGGGCGGGTCGTCGTCGCTGAACGCGATGATCTACATGCGGGGCAACCGGCTGGACTACGACACCTGGCGGGACGACTACGGCTGCGCCGGGTGGGGCTACCCGGACATAGTTCCCTACTTCCTCCGGGCCGAGGATAATTCCCGCGGCGCGTCCGCCTATCACAGCGTGGGCGGCCCGCTCAGCGTGCAGGACCTCAAGCACAAGTCCGCGCTGACCCGGGCCTTCGTGGCTGCCACCCGGGAGTGCGGGCTGCCGGCCAACGAGGACTTCAACGGAACGACCCAGGACGGCACCGGCTTCTACCAGGTCACCCAGCGGGACGGGCGGCGCTGGTCGGCGGCTGACGCGTACCTGCGCCCGGCACTGGGGCGGCCCAACCTCACCGTGCACACCGACGCGCTGGCCACCGGGGTGCTGGTCGAGGCGGGCCGCGCGGCGGGCGTGCGCTACCTGCACCGCGGCACCGAGGAAGAGGCCCGGGCCGAGGCGGAGGTCATCCTGTCGGCCGGCGCGATCGGCAGCCCGCACCTGCTGCTGCTGTCCGGTATCGGCCCGGTGGAACAGCTGATCGAGCACGGGATCCGGGTGGTGGCGGACAGCCCTGGGGTGGGCGCGAACCTGTCCGACCATCCGATCGTCACCGCGATGTGGCACACCCCGAAGGACACCGGGCTGTGGGAGCAGGCGGGCCCGGTCAACCTGGCCCGCTGGCGATATCTGCACTCCGGGCCGCTGACCTCCAACATCGCCGAGGCGGGCGGGTTCACCCGGACGATGCCGTCGCTGCCCGCGCCGGACCTGCAGTGGCATGTGCTGCCCGCCCCGTACCAGCGGCAGGGCCTGGCCGACCCGGCTATCCGCGCCGTCTCCCTCCTGATTGGCCTGGTCAGCGTGGCCAGCCGGGGCGCGGTCCGGCTGCGCAGCGCCGACCCGCGGCACAAGCCGGCCATCGACCCTGGCTACCTGTACGCCACCGAGGACATCGAGCCGCTGGTCAGCGGGCTGCGGATGGCCCGCGAGTTCGCCGCGGCCGGGCCGCTGGCCAAGCACTGCACCGTGGAACTGACGCCCGGACCCGACGTGCACACCGACGCCGAGCTGCGCGAGTTCGTCCGCCAGGACCTGGGCACGCTCTACCACCCGGTCGGCACGTGCGCGATGGGCGGTGACTCACGGCTGGCGTTCAGCAAGCTGACCAGCGTCGTCGATCCGGAACTGCGGGTCAGGGGGGTGGACGGGCTGCGGGTGGTGGACGCGTCGGTGATGCCGGTGGTGCCGCGCGGCAACACCAACGCCCCGGTTATCGCGATCGCCGAGCGCGCCGCCGACCTCATCTGCGGCCGCGCCCCGCTGGCCCCGGTCGACCCGGCCCTCCTCCCCGACCCGGCCCCGGCCGGCGGCGCCCGCTAGGCCGCCGCGCCCGGGCGGGCCGCACCCCGGGCGGGCCGCGGCCCGCGGTCAGCGGTAGCGGCGGCCGTGCAGCAGGGTGACCATGCGCAGCACGCGGTTCATGTCCTTGTCGGAGCGGTTGAGCGTGGTCAGGTCGGCGACCGGGCGCATCCGCTGCCTGGTGATGGCCTTGGCCCGGGAGAACTCGCGCAGCCCGTCCGCGCCGTGGATCCGGCCGAACCCGGAATCGCCGCTGCCGCCGAACGGCAGCGCGGGCACACTGGCGAACGTGATGACCCCGTTGATCGACGTCATGCCGCTGCGCAGGGCGCGGGCCACGCCGAGCGCCCGCCTTGCGTTCTGGCTGAACACGGCCGAGCCCAGCGCGTACCGGCTGGCGTTGGCCAGCCGCACCGCCTCGTCCAGGTCGGCCACCCGGGTCACGGTCAGCGTGGGCCCGAACGTCTCCTCGGACACGGCCCGGCTCTCCTCCGGCACGTCGGCCAGGATGACCGGGCCGACATAGGGCCGCCGGATGCTGCTCAGCCCGCCGACCACCGGGCGGCCGCCGCGGGCCAGCGCGTCCGCGACGTGTTCCTCGATGACCTCGATCTGGCTGGGCATGGTCATCGGGCCGTAGCCAGCCTCCCGGTCGTCGCCGGGCCGGACCGCCGCCGCCCGCTCGGCCACCTTCTCCAGGAACGTGTGGTACACCTCGTCGGCGACGTACGCCCGCTCGATGCCCACACAGGTCTGCCCGGCGTTGGACATCGCGCCCCAGGCGGCCGCGTCGGCCGCGGCGTCCACGTCGGCGTCCGCCCCGACCAGCATGGCGTCCTTGCCGCCGCACTCGGCCACCAGCGGGGTCAGGTTCTCCGCGCAGGCCGCCATGACCTTCTTCGCGGTGGCCGCCGACCCGGTGAAAGCGATCTTGTTAGCCGCGCTCTGGGCCAGCGCGTGGCCGGTCTCACCGTCGCCGGTGATCAGCTGCAGCACCGGCTGCTCGGGCACCACCTCGGCGAACGAGCTGACCAGCCAGCCGCCGACCGCCGGGGTGAACTCGCTGGGCTTGAACACCACCGCGTTGCCGGCCGCCAGCGCGTAGGCGATGGAGCCCAGCGGGGTGAACACCGGGTAGTTCCACGGCCCGATCACGCCGACCACGCCCAGCGGCTGGTATTCCAGCAGCGACGCCTGGTTGATCGCGATCAGCCCGCTGCGCACCCGGCGCGGGCCGAGCACCTTCCGGGCATTCTTCGCGGCCCAGTCGATGTGCACTATGGCCAGCAGGATTTCCAGCTGGGCATCGGCCAGCGGCTTTCCCGTCTCGGTGTGCACGAGCTCGGCCAGCCGGGGCAGATAGCGGGTGATGTGCGATTTCCAGGCCAGCAACCGGGTCCGCCGCTGCGCGTAGCCGAGCCCGGCCCACCACGCCGCGGCCTGGCCGGCCCGCTCGACGGCCGCGTCCACCTCGCTCCGCCCCTGCACCGGGAAGGTTCCGATGACTTCCGAGGTAGCCGGATTGACCGAGTCGAAATTCGACGCGACCCAGGACTGGCCCTGCTCCCATACCGACGTGCCCATTACCCTCACCCACAGGTCGCGGCCAATGCCCGCGATCGGCGCAATTCCGCCCGGCTCGCGTGCTTTGCCGCACAGTAAATCATCGCGTGCCGTCCGCCAGGTAGCGTGGGAGCAGCATTGGCCGCGCGATGGCCGCCCAACCGGAGCACATTCATGACCGAACGCCCGTACGTCGTGCTCAGCTGCGCCATCTCACTGGACGGCTGCCTCGACTCGGCCGGGCCAGATCGCCTGGTGCTCTCGTCCCAGGCCGATCTGGACCGGGTGGACAGCGAGCGGGCCGAGGCCGATGCGATCATGGTCGGTGCGGGCACCATCCGCCGCGACAACCCCCGGCTGCTGGTCCGCTCGGCCAGCCTCCGGGCCGCGCGGGCCGCGCGGAGGCTCCCAGAGAGCCCGATGGCCGTGACGATCACCGCGAGCGGCGATCTCGACCCGGCGGCCCGGTTCTTCGTCCCTGACTGGCCCGGTGCTGATCCCGCGGCCACCGGGCCGCGGCCCCAGCGCCTGGTGTACTGCGCGGACCCGGCCGTGACGGCGCTGCGCGCCCAGCTGGGCGACTGCGCCGACGTCGTCCCGGCTGGCGACTCGCCACGGCTGGCAGGCGTGCTGGCCGACCTGGCCCGGCGTGGCGTCGGCCGGCTCATGGTGGAGGGTGGCGCCCGGCTCGGTACCGAGTTCCTGACCAGCGGCCTGGTAGATGAGCTACACCTGGTCATAGCCCCGTTCTTCGTGGGCAGCCCAGCCGCCCCGCGGTTCGCGGGCCCAGGTAGCTATCCGGACGGCAGGCTCAGCCTGGCCGAGGTGCGGCGGCTGGAGGATGCGGTGCTGCTGCGTTACCTCTGCACCAGCGGTCCCGCGCTGGAAGGCAAGCTAGCCCAGGTGAGCGGGTTCAACGATGACTGACCTCGAGCCGGGCCCGGCTGACCTGGCGCCGGGGCCGGAGGGCCAGCTGAATGCGGCCGACCAGCACTGGCTGCGGCAGGCCATCGGGCTGTCCTGGCAGTGCCCCCCGTCGGCGTCCGCGTACTGCGTCGGCGCGGTGCTGGTGGGCAGCGACGGGGCGGTACTGGCCACCGGCTTCTCCCGGGAACGTGACCCGCACGATCACGCCGAGGAAGCCGCGCTGGCCCAGGTCGACCCGGCGGACGCCCGGCTCGCGTCGGCCACCCTGTACAGCTCGCTGGAGCCGTGCCGGTTCCGCGCCTCGCGGCCGGTGTCCTGCGCCGAGCTGATCATCGGGGCCGGGCTGCACCGGGTGGTGGTGGCCTGGCTGGAACCCCCGGTGCTGGCGCTGGGCGGCGGTGCCGGGCTGCTCCGCGACCGGGGCGTCACCGTGCTGGAGGTCCCGGAACTGGCCACCGAGGCCCGGGCCGTGAACGCCGCGGTCCTGGGCACGGCGCGCAGGGAGGATTGAGCATGGGATACCAGCTGCGGATGTCCGGCGAGATCCACGACTGGCTGGAGCAGCTGCGCACCGCCGACCCGGCCCGGGCCAGGCTGGTCGCGGAGGCGCTGGCCGCCCTGGCGGCTGGCGGAGCCAGCCTGGGGCCACCGCTGGTCCGGCCAGCCGACCCGGACCACCCTGGGGCCGCCGAAGCTGAGCTGGATCCCCGGGCCCAGCTCGATCTGGCCTACCAGGACCAGCTGGAACAGCTGGCCGCGCTGCGCCGCCGCGTCGCGGAGGCGGCCACGCTGGCCCGGCAGTTCGGCACGCAGCTCGGCGATCTGGGCTCGCTGCGGGCCCGGCTGGCCGAGCAGCGCGAGGAAGCCAGCGCGGCCGCCGACGCCAGCCGGGCCGAAGCGGTGCAGTCGGCCATCGCGGACGTGGACCGGCAGGTGGCCACGCTGCGCGAGCGGCTGCCCCAGGTGACCTCGGCCGAGCAGGAACTGACCCGGCAGAGCGACCAGGGGCAGATACGCACCGAGGAGCTGCGGATCAGGAAGGAAACGCTCAAAGCGCGGTTCACCGCGGCGGAAGGCGAGTGCATGGTGGCCCGGGCCACCGCGGCCCTGGACGCCGACCTGGCCGGCGGACCGGTCCCGGGGCGCGGGGCCGCCCAGCCGGAAACCGCCGCGGCCGCTCAGGCCAAGCTGCAGGCGATCACGGCCGAGATTGAGGATGAGCTGCGCCAGGCTGGCCAGCCGGCCAGCGCCGCCGGGCTACCCGCCCTGCTGGAGCTGCGGCCCGGGGTGCCCGCTGGGGATGCGGGCAGCGCGGCCGAGACCAGCATCCTGTTCGCGGTCGAGCCGCCGGGCACCGCGCTGCTGATCGCCGTGCTGGATGGTGGCGACGCGATCCGCGAGCACCGCGGCGACGCGGTGGCCGCGGCCCAGGATGTGCTGCGGCAGGCCCGGTCCAGCCAGGACCCGGAGCTGGCGGCGCACTGCTACCCGGACGCGGGCTCGGTGCTAGCCACGTTCGGCTCAGCCGGACGCGCCCGCTAGCTGCGGGTCCTGCAGGGCGGCGCCGTAGCGCACCGCGGCCAGCTGGCCGATGGCAGTCTGCGCGCCGAGCGGCGCGGCCGTCTTCATGCCGATCGCGTCGGCAACCGCCGACAGGTCGAGGTGGCCGATCTCCGGGCCGATCACGCACGGGGCCAGGGCGAGCCCGTTGACGCCGGCGTCCATCAGCCGGGCCGCGGCATTGCGGATGCTGTTGGCGTCGCCGAACGAGGCGGCCGCCACCGGGACGGCCAGCCGCGCGGCCAGCAGCACCGCGACCGTGCCTGCGGCGGCTTCCGCGTCCTCGCCGTGCGCGGCCACCAGGAGTCCCTCGGCCGTGGTGGTGGTAACGATGCTGATCCGGCCGATCCGGTCACCGCGGGCCAGGCCCGCCTCGGCCAGCCGGGCATGCAGCGCCCCGGCCAGCAGCGGGTGCACGCCGAGCGGCTCAGCCTGCAGCGCGGGCACCGGGGCGGCCGCGATGGTGGCCGCGATCGCCGCGGCGACGCCCTGCTGCGGGCAGATGAGCAGCGGCACCACGACCGCGGCCGGCAGGCCGTCCGGGATCTGGCAGTCGGCCAGCACCGAGCTCAGGCTTTCCTCGCTGCCCTCGACGAACCCGGCCCGGACCGTTACGCCGCGGCAGGACTGGGTGGCCACGTCGATGACGCCAGCCGCGATCTCGATGCTGCTGTCGGTGGCCGCACCGGGTACGGCGAGCACCAGTGCGGGCGCGTCGGGCGGCACGGACAGCCGGTCCGGGCTGCGGTGCCGGCCCGGCGGCCGGGTGCGCGTGGTCCGCATCGGCAGCGCCGATCCGCGGGACGGCAGTCCGGAGCCACGGCTGGGCAGTGGTGTCTCGCGGGCGGGCAGCGCGGAGCCACGGCTGGGCAGTGGTGTCTCGCGGGCGGGCAGCGCGGAGCCACGGCTGGGCAGCGGTGTCTCGCGGGCGGGCAGCGCGGAGCCACGGCTGGGCAGCGGTGCCTCGCGGGCGGGCAGCGCGGAGCCACGGCTGGGCAGCGGCGTCTCGCGGCTCGGCAGCGCGGAATCTCTGTTCGGCAAGGGCGGTCCGCCGGATGGCAGCCCGGAGTCGCGCTTGGGCAGCGCGGAATCGCGCCGGGGCAGCCCGGGATCACGCCGGGGCAGCCCGGGATCACGCCGGGGCAGCCCTGGATCGCGCGCAGGCAAGCCCGGCTCGTCGCCGGGAAGGCCAGGTGCGGGGTCCTGATCAATACCCATAACCGGGCTATCGTAACCAGCCCAGAAGCCTTTTGCCCGCAGTTGTGGCACATCGCGAACCCAGTTCCAGGCCGTCCGCGGGTACACCCAGTGTTCACCCGCGGGCTCGAATGCCTCACCTGGCTGGGCAGCCGGAGGGAAACCGGGCGCTCCCGAAACTGGCCAGCAGCGCAGCAGCCCTCGGCGTGGCGGCGAGCCGCGGCGTCCGGCCGCCCAGCGCCTGACCGGCGTTCGCCGCCGAGGACCGGCGCGCGCGTCGCGCTCAGAACAGGCGCAGCGCGCCGTCGTCGGTGCCGCGCATGGTCTCGTAGTCGAGAATGAGGCAGCGGATGCCACGGTCCTCGGCCAGCACCCGGGCTTGCGGCTTGATCTCCTGGGCGGCGAACACGCCCTGCACCGGGGAGAGCAGCGGGTCCCGGTTCAGCAGGTCGAGATAGCGGGAAAGCTGTTCCACACCGTCGATCTCGCCACGGCGCTTGATCTCGACGGCCACCGCGGCGCCGGCGGCGTCCCGGCACATCAGGTCCACCGGGCCGATCGCGGTCGGGAACTCCCGCCGGACCAGCCGCCAGCCCGCGCCGAGCAGGTTCACCTGGGCGGCCAGCAGCTCCTGCAGGTGAGCCTCCACGCCGTCCTTGACCAGGCCGGGGTCCACGCCCAGGTCAAAGCTGGTGTCGCTGAAGATCTCCTCGAGGGTGATGGTCAGTGTCTCGCCGGATTTGCCGGTCACCACCCACTGGCCGGGCTCCTCGGCCAGGCGGCAGGGCGGCGACATCCAGTTCAGCGGCTTGTAGCTGCCGCCGTCGGAGTGCACCAGCACCGAGCCGTCCGCTTTGATCATGATGAGCCGGGTGGCCGGGGCCAGCCGGGCGGACAGCCGGCCGGCGTAGTCGACGCTGCACCGGGCGATGACGAGACGCACGGAAGCCAACTGTAGTGACTTCCCCCGGCGGGCACGGCCCGGCGCGGGCGGCTGGCCCGGGCTGGGTAAGATCGCGCCCGTGGCTAAGCGCAGTGCCGCCTTGCTCGTCTACCGGCTGAGCGGGCAGGACGGGCTGGAAGTCCTGGTCGCGCACATGGGTGGCCCGTTCTGGGCGCGGCGCGACGCGGGCGGCTGGTCCATTCCCAAGGGAGAGTGCGAGACGGGCGAGGACCCGCTGGCCACCGCGCGCCGGGAGTTCGCCGAAGAGATGGGTGCGGCTGCCCCGGATGGCGCGCCGATGCCGCTGGGGGAGTGGCGGCAGCCCAGCGGGAAGATCATTATTTGCTACGCCGTCGAGGGTGACTTCGACCTGGCCGGATTCCGGAGCAACACGTTCAGCCTGGAGTGGCCCCGCGGGTCAGGGGTGGTCCAGGAGTTTCCCGAGATGGACCGGGCCGAGTGGATGACCGTCGAGCGCGCGGCCACCAAGCTGGTCAAGGGGCAACTGCCGATCCTGGCCGCGCTCCAGCAGCACCTGCCGGGCTGACGCCCACCAGGCGGTCAGGAGCGGGCCAGCGTGTTCGACACGCCCAGCCGGAACGCGGCCTCGGCCGGAGCGTCGCCCTCCAGCCGCCAGTTCTGGTGCAGGATGCCGTCGTTCTGGTCCTTGTCGAACCAGACCAGGCCCAGCGTCCCGTACTGGTGCATCCCGGCGAACAGATCCTGGATCTTGGCGAACGGGTTGGACCTGGGCCCGACCGCGGTCTCGGACAGCAGCACCGGCTTTTTGCTGAACGCCCGTACCTGCTTGATGGTGCTGCCGAAGACGCTGCCGAACGTGTCGGACGGCCGCAGGTAGTACCCGTCGATGCCGACCCAGGTGACATATCGCTGACCGGGCCACCAGTCTTGGATCGGCCCGGTGCCGGGACGGTCGTTGTTGACCGTCCACAGCCAGGTGACGTTCTGCGCGCCCTGAGCGGCGAACAGTGCGACGATGTGCCGCCACGCGGCGACGAACGTGGCCGGCTGGACGTGGTGGTAGCCCCAGGGATACCAGGAGCCGTTCATTTCGTGCCCGAACCCGATGACCACGGGATGACCGAAGCTCCGCACGCCGTCGGCGTAGGACCGCAGGTAGTCGTCGTAGGCGCCGCTGGCGATCCCGGACATCGAGGCGAACAGGGGATCGATCTGCACGAACGGGGTGGCGCCGTGCTTGTGCATCAGGTCGGCGAAAGAGATGTTGAACCGCTCGGCCCAGCCGCTGTAATACCCGACCAGATTCGGCTGGTGGCCGGCCATCGCGCTGAACTCCGCCACCGGGCGGAAGTCCGGTGGCGATCCAGGCTCGTACACGCCGAGGTAGGAAGACAGCTTGGGGGGTAGTTTCTGGCGCACTACCGGCATCTGGTAATGCAGGTGGAGCGTCTGGCCGGTGACGGCGATGATGGTCACCGCGATCACGAAGCCGACCAGCGTCACCAGGCGGGCCCTCACGCGGGCCCTCATGCTGCGTTCCTTCCGGGGAAAATGACCCGGCCGACCACGGCCAGGTTGAGCAGGCCGAAGCCCAGCAGGACGGTGAACTGGACGGAGCCAGGGGTCACCGAGCGCCAGATGGCCAGCAGCACCCAGAGCACGGCCATGCCGCCGCTCCACCAGGTCACAGCGAGCCGGAACCGGCGCAGCGAGCTGCCCGGCGTCCGCGACGGGTGCCAGCTCATCGTCTTCCCCCAGGCGCCGTCCCAGAGCGCGAACACATGGGCCCAGCCGCGGGCGATGCCCAGCGGCCACACCGACGGCCGGTAACTGGACCGGTGCCACAGCGCGTACAGGACGAAGCCCGCGAACGCCGCCGGGAGCAGGATGGCGAAGTTCCGCAGATGGATCTGGCCGGGCAGGAACGCGAGCATGACGACCGGGATGAGCGGCCCGACGAAGTTGAGCAGGCCGGTGTAGGCGTAGTAAAAGAAGCCGGACAGGAAGGTGAGCCGGGCCGCCACGGACATCCGGATTCCCCACAGCCGGTGCGAGAAGACGATGCCGGCGTTCCCGGTGCACCACCGGTACTGCTGCCGTACGAACGAGTCCAGGTTGTCCGGGCAGATCCCAGTAGACAGCAGCAGCGGCAGGTACCTGATCGACCAGCCGGCCAGCCGCACGTCGAGGCCGGTGTGCACGTCTTCCGCGTACGGGATGAGCGTCGCCCCCGCAACCGGCTCCAGGGCCACCCGGCGGTAGACCGAGGACGTCCCAGTGCAGATGGCCGCGCCGAACCGGTCCCGGCACACCTGGATGGACCGGTAGAAGACCTCCTGGATGGCACCGGCGGCGTTCTCGATCCAGGTCTGCCCGGGGCTCTGCCGGAAGTACTGCGGGGTGACCACGATGCCCAGGGCCGGATCGTCCAGGTAGGGCAGGGTCTCGGCCAGGAAGTCGGGCCGCGGCGCGAAGTCGGCGTCGAAGATGACGATGAACTCCCTGCTCGTCCGGGCGAACGCGTAACGCAGGTTGCCGGCTTTCTTGTGTACCCGCTGGGCCGGCCGGCGGATGTAGCTCAGCCCGATGTCTGCCGCCAGTGCCTGGGCCTCGTCGGATGCCCCGTCGTCCAGGACGAACGCCTGGGCCGCCCCGGGGTAGGCGGCCAGCAGCGCGGCCACCGCGGTCCAGGTGTTGTTCAGCACCTCGATCGGCTCGCCGCAGATCGGCAGGAAGACGTCCACGCCGGGATAGCGGGACGGGTGCCAGGCGCTGACGCGTGCCTGATGCGCGGCCAGGTCGAAGCCGCGCCCGGTGAAGTTGACCGGCAGGCCGGTCACCAGATACAGCACGTACGCCGCGGTGAACATCGTGAACGGCCACAGCGCCGGGTCATGCAGCTCGAACCGGAGCTGGCTGATCGTCAGGCAGGCGGCGCTGATGACGATGGTGGTGGTCAGGTAGGGCAGGTTCCGCTGCAGGTAGGAATACTTTTCGGTGTCATCCGGTGGCTGGGGCAGGACCAGCCGGGTGCGGCCAGCCGGGCGCGGGGCGAACGCCGCCCGGCCAGCCCGGGGTCTCGGGGTATCGCGCGTGGTGGTCATTGCTGCGGTGCCTTGTAGCGCCAGATGACGTAGGTGCCGGTCAGGTCGGTGCCACTGGTGCCCGGCGGGTTGTACGGGACGACCTGGATGATGTGGTAGTGGCTGCGGGCCAGGTCGGCGCGGATCTGCCGGTCCAGCGCGGTGGTGTCGGAGAAATTGAGCGCCACGATCGAGAAGTAGCTCTGGCTGATGTACTTGGCGAACAGCGCCGGATTGCCGCCGGCCACCACGCCGGCCGGGCGGGCCCGCCGGTGCTGGCCCCGTTGGGCAGGATGATGTTGCGGGTGGACGACCAGCGCCGCCACTGGCTGCCTGACGGAAGGTAGTAGCGGGCCGGGCCGGGCGTCTCGACCAGCAGGTTGCCGTGCTCGGCGAACGGCCGGAAGATCGCCACGAAGCTAGCCGAATTGGGCCACGAGGTGGCGAACGTCCAGGACTGGGCGAAGCCGAAGAAGGCGGGGAAGGCCAGCGCCAGCACGCACCCGGCGGTGGTCAGCAGCCGGGAGCGGCCGGCCGGCGCGGCCGCGATGAACGCGTCGGCGGCGTAGCCCGCGGCGATCGCGGCGAACCAGGCGCCCAGGTCGGTGTGCTTGTTCAGCGAGGCAGATGTGTGCAGGCTGGCCTGCTCCAGCGGGCCGAGCAGCGCGGCCACCGCCAGCACCGCGAGCAGCCAGGTCTGCCTGCGGCCGTGCCGGGCCGCCCAGCTGGAGAACACGCCGCACCAGGCCAGCACGAGGACCACCCCGGTCCAGGACCAGGCGTTGCCGAGCACAGACAGCACCGGGTCGCTGCCCGCCGCCCGATCCACCGTGGTCTCGGTGATCCCGGTCAGGTAGCTGCGGCCGCCGAGCAGTAGCCCGGCGACCAGCAACGCGGCGGTCACCGTCAGCAGCGTCGCGCAGCGCCGGGCCACGACCCGCCGCCCGGCCGGCCAGGCGATCAGCGCCGCCACCGCGATCACCACCGGGTCGAACAGCGCGGTGGAGTATGCGGTGGCGTTGGCCAGCGCCAGCGCCACCCCGCCGGCCGCCATCCGGCTGGTCGCCTCGCCGGCCGCCCCGGCCCCGGCCACGCACCAGGTGGCCAGCGCGAGCAGGAACATGGACATCGCGTCGTAGGTCGCGAACGCCCCCAGCTGCAGCGTGGGGCCGAGCAGGGCGAACAGCGCCGCGGCGAAGAACGCCGCCCGGGCCCCGAACAGCCGCCGGGTCAGGTCCCACAGCAGCAGCGTCGAGCCCAGCATGAAGGCCAGCGAGAGCAGCCGGGCACCGGTCAGCCCGGCGGCGCTGTCGGCCAGCGCACCCAGCGGCGGGTAGATGACCGGCGCGCCAGAGAAATACGTCGGGAACGGCGGCACCGACGCTCCGTGCAGCAGCCCGGCCCATTCCAGGTGCCCGGCCCATAGGTAGGTGGCCTCATCCTGGAAGGCCGTATCAGCCCACAGCAGCCGGACCGAGAGCAGGGTCTGCACGGCCAGCACGGCCAACAGCGGCAACCACACCGGCACGGCCCGGCCTGGCCGACCGCGGGCCGGAGGGGCCACCTGGTCAGGGCCGGCCCGGGCTCACCAGGCCGGGTCGCATCCGCGCTGTGCCGCCCCGGGGCATGGCCAGCCTGCGGCTCCGCCCGCGCCGGGCCGGACGGCGAAAACAGGTCCCAGCCTGCTGGGCTTTCCTCCATACGCGCACCCGCCTGCGAGCGCGGGCCGCAAGTAGTCCCCCTCGCCAACCCGCGCGGACTGAACCCGACGTACTGCCACGTCAGCGTCTCGGTGTGCGATCTCCCCCCAGAGCAGAAGTACCGCATTGGCACGGTACTGTCCGGTTCCAGCCCGATGTGGCGTGTTTGCTGATTTGCCTGACTGCCCCGGGGGCGACCTGAATATGGTGGCCGAATGAAACACCGGGGGGAAACGGTGGTTGCGGCCAGGCCGCCCGCCGGGTCGCGGGCCTCGCACCACCTGCCCAGGCCGATCGTCATCGTCGGTGCCGTGCTGCTCGTGCTGGCGGCGATCGCTGTTGCCATCGTCCGCGATCTGGGTTCGTCCGGCTCGCGGGCCCAGGCCATCATGCTGCCCACCGCGGCCCGGTCTTACCTCGGCCTCTACGAGCGCAGCGCGACCAGCGGCTACACGGGCGTCGATCAGTTCGCCCAGGGGATCGGGCGGCAGCCCAACCTCGTTTCCTACTACAGCGGGTGGGGCGAGGCGTTCCAGACCGGGTTCGCCGCCCGGGCGGCGCAGCACGGCGCGGTGCCTCTGGTGCAGATCGACCCCACCAACATCCCGCTCAGCGCGATCGCCAGCGGGCGGTATGACGCCTACCTGCACAGCTTCGCCACCGCCGTCCGCAGCTACCAGCGCCCGGTGGTCATCGGGTTCGGCCACGAGATGAACGCCTGGTGGTACTCGTGGGGCTACCCGCACGCGTCCCCGGCGTCGTTCGTCGCCGCCTGGCGGCACATCGTCACCCTATTCCGCGCCCAGGGCGCCTGGAACGTGACCTGGCTGTGGACCGTCAATGTGACCGGCCAGCAGCAGGCCCGGGCGGTCCGGCCGCCGCGCCCATGGTGGCCGGGTAGCTCGTACGTGACCTGGGTCGGCATCGACGGTTACTACTTCGAGCCGTCCTGGACGTTCGCGCCGCTGTTCGGGCCGACCATCAAGGCGGTGCGGGCACTGACCCATGACCCGGTGCTCATCTCCGAGACCGCCGCGGGCACCACCGAGGACCAGCCGGCGAAGATCGCTGACCTGTTCGCCGGCACCCGGGCCTACGGCCTGCTCGGCTTCATCTGGTTCAACGTGGACAAAGAGCAGGACTGGCGGGTGACCGGCCCGGCGGCGCTGGCGGCGTTCCGCCGCGGCGCCCACACGTACCACAGGCCCCGGCCGTGACCGGCTGCTGCTGACCGGAGGCATCGCGTGTCGCCCAGGCTGAGTGTCATCATCTGTTCCCGCAACGGGGCAGCCGGCGTGGACCGGTGCCTGCGTGCCCTCGCCGCCCAGACGATCCGGCCAGACACGGAAGTGATCGTGGTGGATGACGGCTCGATCGACGGTACCGCCGATGTCGCCCGCGGCCACGGTGCCGTCGTGCTCCGGCACGAGACCAGCCGCGGGCCAGCGTCGGCCCGCAACACCGGGGCCCGGGTGGCCGGCGCGCCTATCCTGGCCTTCCTGGACGACGATTGTGAGCCGGAGCCGCGGTGGGCGGAGCAGCTCGTCGGCGCGTATCGCGGGGACGTGATCGGGGTGGCTGGGGCACTGCTGGCCGGCGGCCGTCCGGGATTCATGACCGGCTACCTGGCCCGGCACAACCCGCTGGAACCGCAGGAGCTGAACCTGGCCCGGAGCAGCCGGCTGTGGTACCGGCTGTACCTGTACCTGGTCCGCCAGTGGGCACCGCCCCGGGCGCGCGGGCCGCAGGACATCTACTCGTGCGCGGCGGCCAACATGTCGGTCCGCCATGACGCGTTCCGCGAGGTGGGCGGCTTCGACGAGCGCATCCTTTTCGCGTCGGAGGACGACGATCTGTGCCGGCGGCTGCGGCAGGCATTCCCGGCCGGCCGTCTGATCTTCGCGCCCGCGGCCAGCGCGGTGCACCACTTCGAGCCATCCCTGCGGGACACGCTGCGGCGGCGGCTGGCCTACGGTCAAGGAGCCGCCCGGATGCACCGGAAGTGGCCCGACGTGCCGCCCACCGTGTTTCCGTGGCCCGCCGTGGTGCTGGCTCTGCTGGCCCTGTCGGCATTCTTCCCGGTGCTGCTGGCGGCCTCGGCGGTCGCGCCACAGCTGCTCTACCCGGCCGGGCTGCGCGCCGCGGTTCGGGAGCGTCGGCCGGGCTGCCTGCTGGACGCCTACCTGCAACTGGCCGAGGAGTGCTGTGCTGACGTGGGCTTCATCGAGGGGCTATGGCGGTTCCGGCACCTTGTTCCCGATGCGGCCGCAGACGCGCCGCCCGCCGCCGCGCCGCGCTCAGCCCGGCCAGTCGCCCAGCGAAATACGCGGTGAGCAGCGCGGCGTCCACGGCCACCGCCGGTGCCGCCCTGAGCCAGTCCCGCCGTGGGGTCTGGAAGCGGCTCCGCACGTGCTGGGCGCTGGCGGCCAGCACGAAGCCGGCCGGAATGGCCGCGCCAAGCAGAGGGCGCCGGGCGGCTGCGGTCAGCAGGCCGGCCGCCAGCGACGCGACGAAAGCACCGGCTGCCAGGTCGGGCTGGCGTACCTGGCGATAGGTGATCAGCTGGCGGGTCGCGCCCTGGCCGGTCTCGAACAGCCAGCGCAGCGAGGTGCCGAAGGACTTGCTCTCCCGGTGCTGGACCAGCAGGCCGGGCACGGTGGCCGCAGACAGGCCCAGCTGGCTCAGGGTCTGATTCAGTGCGCTGTCCTCGCCCTCGCGCAGTGTCTCGTCGAACCCCGCCACGTCGAACACACCACGGCGGTACAGCCCGTTGCTCCCGGCCACCGTGGTCGTCGCGCCGACCACCCGGGGCGTAAGGCGGAAGAGCCTGCATATGTAGGCCACGTCGCCGTCCGGCACCGCGGTGCCGCCCACGGCGTCGTGGCCGGCCAGCGCGGCCCGGCCGCGCTCCAGCCAGTCAGCGGGCAGGATGATGTCCGCGTCAACCGTGGCGATCAGGCCGCCGCGCGCCGCGGCGATCCCGATGCGGCGGGCATAGCCCCGGCCGCGGTTGGCCGGCAGGTCGATGAGCCGGATCCGCGGGTTCTGGGCGGCCAGTCCCGCCACCACCTCGGCGGTGCCGTCCCCGGACCCGTCGTTGACCACGATGATCTCGTATCTGCCGAGGTCTCTGAGCCCGCTGATCGAGGCCAGCGCCGGACCGATGTTAGGTGCCTCGTTATAGGCGATGACCACGAAGCTGATCAGTTCGTCCGGCACCACCCTGCCCTATCACATCGCGGTGCCGGGGGGAGGGCAAATACGAATATGGCGGATATGGCAGCACGGATCCCTGAGCAACTTTAGACTCGCGATGTCTATGCCCGGGGGAGGGTCGGTCATGTCTACGACGGTGCTCCGCCTGGGTGGCTGGCGCAGCGTGGGTGCGCTGGTCGCGACCGCTGCCGTGGTCACCGGAATTGGCCAAACCGGGGCGGGCCATTCTGTGCTCGAAATGGCCGGGCTGATTCAGCGGCCCACTGGCTACACCGGACTTTCCTTCGCGCATCCGCGGCAGCCGATGTCGGAGAGGATGGACCGCCGCCGGGTCACATACACGCTGCCGTTCGACATCCAGAACGCGGAATCCAGGCCGCGGGACTACCGCTGGTCTGTGCTGCTGGCTCAGCCGGGCAGCCGGACTCGCGTTATCGGCGCCAGCACCACACCACGAGTCGTGCCCGGGAACAAGGCCACGATCCCTTTCAGTAAGACGATCTTCTGCCGACCGGGAAGTGTGGAACTTATTGTCCAGCTGGCGGATTCGAGTGAGACGATTCACGCCTGGGGCACCTGCCCCAAGCACCAGAGCTGAATCGATGGGCCGGCGCCCCGTGGTCGCCGTGGTCTGCGACGTGATCTACCCGTACTCGCGTGGTGGCCGGGAAGTGCGGAACCAGGAACTGCTGCCCCGGCTGACTGGCCGGGCCGACGTGCACGTCTACACCATGCAGTGGTGGGATGGGCCGGCGCTTCGCCGTGCGGACGGGGTCAGCTACCACGCCATCTCCCGGCTGCACCCGCTGTACCGGCACGGCCGCCGGTCGGTCCGGCAGGCAGCCTGGTTCGCCCTGGCCAGCCTGCGCCTGCTGCGCTGCCGGTTCGACGTGCTGGAGGCCGACCAGATCCCGTACGTCCAGTTGTTCGTGCTCCGCCTGGTGGCCACGGTCAAGCGGAAGCCGTTCACCGTCACCTGGCATGAGGTGTGGAGCCGGTCGTCGTGGCGGGAGTACTTGGGGCTGGCGGGCTGGGCCGCCTGGTCGGTGGAGCGGCTGGCCATGCGGCTGCCGGACATGATCATCGCCGCTTCGCCGCAGACTGCTGGGCGGCTCCGCGAGGCGCTCGGCGCGAGCGCTCCGGTCACGACGGTGCCGAACGGTATCGACCTGGCCGCGATCCGCACCGCGTATCCGGAAGCCGACCCGGCCGACTTGGTCGTGGTCGGCCGGCTGATCGAGCACAAGCGGGTCGGCATGGTCCTCGACGTCATGGCCCGGCTGCACGCGCAGGGGCTGCGCACTACCTGCCGCATCATCGGTGAGGGCCCAGAGCGAGCCGCGCTGGAGCAGCAGGCGCGGGCGCTCGGCATCGCGCCGTGGGTGGAGTTCCGGGCTGACGTCGGCGAGCAGAAAGAGCTCTACGCCCTGCTCAAGTCGGCCCGGCTGTTCGTCTCCCTCTCGGTTCGCGAAGGCTTCGGCATGGCGGTGCTGGAGGCCATTGCGTGCGGCCTGCCGGTGCTGACCACGTCCGCCCCGGACAATCACGCCCAGCACCTGGTGCGGGACTACTCGCGGGGAACCGTGTGCGAGCCCGACCTGGACACGGTGAGCGCTGCGGTGGCCGGCCTGCTGGCCGGGCCGGGCAGTCCGGCCCCGGGTACGGATGGACCGGCGGATTCCTGGCTGGTCGGCTACGACTGGCCGGCCGTGGCCGAGAAGCTGGCCGGGGTTTACGCCCAGTGACTGGGGTGATGCGCCGGACTGAGCCGCCCGGGCCGCCGGAGCCGGTGCTGGCCGTCACGGCCCGGCCGCAGCGGGTGGCTCGGCCCGCAGGACGTCCACCGCCACGGCATGCCGCCCCGGCGGTGCGCCGTGGGCTCGGCGCGTACAGCCTGACCCTGGCCGCGGTGGCCGTGCTGGTACCGCTGCACCGATGGTGGGCGGCCCAGGTGCTGCTGGTGCCGCTGCTGCTCATCGTCCCCGGCTCGATCCTGCTCCAGGCGCTGCGGATACCCAGCCGGGTGGTGCGCTCGTTCCCGGTCTACGTCCCGTGCGCGTCGATCATCGTGCTGTTCGGCTCCGGTCTCGCGGTCGACATGATTGGGCCGCTGGCCGGGGTGGCCGAGCCGCTGAGTGCGGTGCCGCTGCTAATCGGATTCGAGGCCACCTGCGTGGGCCTGCTGGTGGCGTGCGCGAGCGCGCCCGCCGACGTCACGATCGAGTGGCGGTCACCACGCCGGCCGGTCCGGGTCGCCGTCCCGCTGCTCATCCCGCTGGCCGCGGCGGCGGGTGCGATCCGGCTGAACACCGGGCACAGCAACACCGTGGCGGTGGTGGCAGCAGTGGCCATCGTGGGCTCGCTCTTCCTGGCCACGGCGCTGTCCGCGCGGCTGGACAAGGCCCTGCTCGAGATGGTGCTGTACGGCGCGGGCCTGGCCATGATCTGGGCCTGCTCGCTGCGCGGTGACCCGCTGTACGGCTTCGACATCTCGGCCGAGTACCAGCGCCTGGAGCAGACTGTGCTCCAGGGAGTGTGGCACGCCTCGCATCCCGGTGACGCATACGGCGCCATGCTCAGCGTCACGGTCATGCCGGCCGAACTGCACGCGCTGTCCGGCATACCGGCGCTGCTGATCTTCAAGGTCGTCTATCCGATGATCTTCGCGCTGTTCCCGGTGGCGATCTTCGGCCTGGCCCGGAAAATCCTGGCCCGGCCGTGGGCCTTCATCGCGGCCGCGTTCACCATCGGGCAGTACGCGTTCACCGAGCTGGCTACCCTGGCCCGGCAAGAGATCGCCCTGGTGCTGTTCGCCGCGCTGATCGCGGCGATGCTGGACAGCCGGATCCGGCGCGGGCCGCGGTGGCGGCTGGCCGCCCTGCTCGGCGTGGCGCTGGCCCTGTCGCACTACTCCACCACGTACCTGGCCATCACGCTGCTGGGCCTGTTGCTGCCGCTACAGTTCGGGCTGTCCTGGATCCGCCGGGTGCCGCGGGTGACCGGGGCGATCGCGGTCGCCTTCGCGGCCACGCTGGCTGGCGCGGTCATCTGGTACGGCCCAGTGACCCACTCCGAGTCGCACCTGGTGCAGGTGGCCCAGACAGTGGGAACCCAGGGCCTGGACATCTTGCCCAACCGGGTGCCGGGAAGCAGCCTGCTGTCGGCATACCTGCAGGGCAACAGCCGGACCACGATCAACGCGGACGTGTACGCCCGGCGCATCGCCGCCTACTACAAGCGGGCCCGGCCGTACGTGCACACCCTCGAAGTGGCGAAAGGGCCCCGGTACCAGTTGCAGAACACCAGCGTGCCGGATGCCCCCATCCGGTGGCAGGCCGGGTACGCCGCGGTCACCCTGTCTCTGCTAATCATCGAGCAGCTGGCCAACCTGCTGGCCGCGGTGGGCGCGCTGCTGATGGTGCTGCGGCGCAAGGCGTCGCTGCTCACCCGGCAGATCGGCCTGGCCGCGCTGGCGGCCACGTTCCTGCTCACCGTCATCCGGTTCAGCGGCACGCTAGCCGCCGCGTATGGCCAGGAACGGGCTCAGTTGCAGGCCCTGGTGCTGGTTGGTGTGGCCATGTGCTGGACGTTTCAGGCCCTGGCTGGGCTGCGCAGGCACTGGCAGACCCGGATCCGGGTGCTGGCCTCGGGCTGCCTGGCCGTGGTGTTCGTCAACACCGTCTACCTGGTCGGCGCGGTGCTCGGCGGCGCCACCTCGGTCAACCTGACCAACAGCGGCCCAGTGTTCGAGTACTTCTACGTCACCGCCCCGGAGATCGCCTCCGCCCACTGGCTGGGCAGCCGGTTCCGGGTCGGCGATCTGGTGTACGTGGACGAGTATGGCCAGGTCCCGCTGTCCGCCGGGGCCACGATCCCAGAGGGCCTGATGACCGACCTGACGCCGCGGACACTCGCGGCGCACGCGTGGGTCTACGCCAGCCGGGCCAACGTCCGGAACGACCGCGCGTTCGCGCTTTATAACAACAACCTGGCCACCTACAAGTTCCCGGGCGGGTTCCTCAACGCGAACTACAACATGGTGTACACGAATGGCTCGTCGGAGGTGTTCCACCGATGATCTCCATCGTCATCATCAGCAAGGACGAGGCCGGCCTGGACGAGACCCTGGCCGAGGTGACCGCGCAGGCCCAGGCGTCCGGGCCGGCCGAGGTCATGGTGGTCGACGCGTCCGGATCCCGGCTCGATCACATCCGGCACCGGCACGCGGACCGGGTCCGGTGGATAGCGTTCCAGCCGCCGGCCGGGGTGCGGGTCTCCATCCCGCACCAGCGCAACGCGGGGGTACGCGCGGCTCGGGGCGACATCATCGTGTTCACCGACGCCGGCTGTCAGCCGGAGCCCGGCTGGCTGGACACACTGGTCGCACCGCTGCGCGCGGGCGAGCACGTCGCAGCGGGCCTGACGCTGGCTTCGCCGGGCAGCAGCGGGCTCTACGACCAGGCCGCCCAGGCGGCCCGGGGTAACCGCTACCTGACTGAGTGCGCCACCATCAACCTGGCCTTCCGGCGCGCCGCCTTCGACGCGGTCGGCGGTTTCGACGAAAGTTTCGCCTACGGGTCCGATGTCGACTTCAGCTGGCGCCTGGTAGATCGCGGCTACCGCATCCGCAACGTGCCCGGCGCGGTCATCCGGCATGACTGGGGCGGCTGGCGGCGCCAGCTGCGCCGGTCGTACGTGTACGGCCAGGCCCGGGCCAGGCTGTACCGCAAGCACCGGTCCCGGCTCAGGCACGTGCTCCGGGACAATCCCATGGTGGTCGCCTACCCGGCGTTCCTGCTCGGTTTGCCGCTCACCCTGGCCTTCCCGCTTTACCCCGCCCTGCTGCTCATTCCCGCCTGGCGTAACCGGTCCAACGGCGCGGCCCGGGTGCTTGCCGACCACCTCAGCTACGGGGCCGGCATCCTGTCGGAGCTGCTCCGGTGATCCGGATGCTGGTACTGCCCCGGGACCCCAACCCCTATCAGGGCCTGCTCTACGACGCGCTGGGCCGTTTCGGGGTGCGGGTCTGCTACCTGGGTGAGCTGACCCGCTCGCACACGCTCAACTTGCTGCTGCTGCCGGCCGAGCTGGCCTGGCAGCGGATGGCCGGGGCCCGTGTGGTTCACCTGCACTGGGTGGTCACGTTCACGCTGCCTGGGGCGCGCCGGTTCCCGGTGCTGCGGCGGCTGGGCCAGGCCTGGTTCCTGGTCTGGCTGCGGGCCTGCCGGGCGCTCGGCCTGCGGCTCGTCTGGACCGCGCACAACGTGCTCCCGCACGAGCGGGTCTTCGCCGATGACGTGGCCGCCCGCCGCGCCCTGGTCCGGGCGTGTGACCTGGTGCTGGTGCACTCCGCGGCGACGGTGACCGGGCTGGCCGCGCTGGATGCGGTGCCGCGGCGCAGCGCGGTCATCCCGCACGGCCCACTGCCGGTGGCCATCCCGGCTGCCGCGTTGCGTCAACCGGGCACAGCCGACGGCCCGCGGCGTTTCCTGTTCTTCGGTCGGGTGCAGGACTACAAGGGTGTCACCGACCTGCTGGCCGCGTTCACAGCGCTGCCCGCAGGAGTGCCCGCCGAGCTGACCGTGGCCGGGCCGTGCCCGGACCGGCAGCTCCGGGCGCGGCTGCGGGCGCTGGCCGAGGGCACCGGCCACCAGGTCACGCTGCGCCTGGACCGGGTCCCGGACGGTGCGGTGACCGATCTGCTGGCCGCGGCCGACGTCGTCGTGCTGCCGTTCCGCCGGGTCACCACCAGTGGCAGCGCCATCCTTGCGCTCTGCCACGGTCGCCCGCTCATCGTGCCTGACCTGGCTGGGCTGGCTGGCCTGCCCGCCCCGGCGCTGCTCCGTTACGACGGCGGCATCCCCGGGCTGACCGCCGCCCTGACCCAGCTGGCCGTCGCCGACCCGCGGATCCTGGCCACCATGTCGGCCGCCGGGCTGACCTATGCGTCCGGGCTGAGCTGGCCGGATATCGCGCAGCAGATCATGGCCGAGATCACCGCCCTACTCGGCCCGGCGCAGGCCGGCCCAGCCCGGCAGCCGGCCAGCTTGCCATGACGCAGCCGTCCGGTCCGGCCGGCCTCCGCTACCGGGTGCGCAGCAGGATGCGCGGCCTGACCGGTGACGCACTGTACCGAGGATCCCTGTTCCTGCTCATCAACACGGCAGCCACCTCGGCCATCGGCTTCGTGTTCTGGGCATTGGCGGCGCGGCACTATCCGGCCTCGGCGGTCGGCGTGTTCGCAAGCATGACGTCTGGGGTCGGGCTACTGGCGGCGATCGCCGCCCTGGGACTGTCGAATACCACCATCCGCCGGGTCGCCGGGGCAGTGCATCCCCGCGAGCTGGTCGCCGTGGCCGTGGCCGCGATCGCCACTGTCGGCACCGCGCTGTGCCTGCTCACCGTCGTGTTCCTTGGGCCACTGCTGCCGGCCACGCTGCACCTGCAGCAGCATGGCCGGATGGCGTTCCTGCTCACCGCGCTGGTGGTGTGCACCGCGGTGGGCAGCACACTGGACGCCTGTCTGGTCGGCATCCGGGCCAGTCACGTGGTGCTGGTCAAGAACGTGCTGGGCAGCCTGGCCAAGGTGGCCGCCCTGGTGCTGCTGACCGCATTCCGGTTCTCCGGGCTGCTGATCGCCTACGGGCTCGGGCTGGTCCTGGCCACCATGCTCAGCGGCCTGGCGCTGAGCCTGCGGCTGCATGGTCGGCGCGTCCGGCTCAGCTCGTTCCGCGCGCTGCCCCGCTACCTGTCCATGACCTCGGGGAACTACCTGGCCACCGTACTGGGCATCGTGCCGACCAGCATCGTGCCCGTCGAGGTGCTCATCGTCCGGGGGGCCGCGGAAACGGCCCGGTTCGCGGTCGCCTTCCTGATCGCCGGCTTTCTCAACTTCATCCCGTCCACCATCGCGCAGGTACTGTTCGCCGAGGCGTCCCGGCCCGGGGTGACGCTCGGCGGCCAGCTGCGCAAGGCTATCCGGGGGGTCTACGGGCTGGTGGTGCCCGCGGTGACGGTGGTCGCCGCGGCCGCGCCGCTGCTGCTCCGCGTGTTCGGTGCGTCGTATGTGCCAGCCACCGGGTGCCTGCGCATCCTGGCCCTCAGCGCGCTGCTCACCGGGGGGACGTACCTGGTCGACTCGCTGCTCATCGCGCGCGACCGCACCCGGGCCTATGTCTTCATGAACGGCGCCAATGCCGCACTGGTCGTCGGCTGCGTCGCGGTGGCGCTGCCCCGCGGGCTGACCGCCACGGCCGTGGGCTGGGCGCTGGCCCAGGGCCTGTCCCTGCTGCTCGGCCTGGCCGTGCTGGCCACCGGGCGGATCGGCCGGCACCATTCGCTGGCCAGCGCCGCAGGCCGCCCCGCGGTGGGCTACTCCCGGTCAGCGTCCGCGGCGCGCAGCAGGTTGTAGACAAAGAAACTCACCAGCGACACCACGAAGCAGGTCTCGCCGAACGTGTCCTCATGCGGGAAGCTGGCGAAGTGGGTCAGCTGGAGACCCAGCGTGCGCGGGTGGACCAGGGCGACCAGGGCAATGTAGACCCAGCCGGCGAAGCCGTACACGGCCAGCGTCTTGCTGGTGTGCAGCGCGATCCGGCGCGTCATACCGTGCGTCCCCTCCGGTGCGGACGGCCACCCGGCCACACGGCGCTAACTGGCGTCGTGTGGGTCAGAGACCTTCTTACGGGCCGGGTCGAGACGCCAGGCGTCGAGCGGTACGACATCGAGCCCGATGCGATGGTCAGGGCCGGGCACCCGGTCGGCGAACGTTACGGCCAGTCCGGGCTGGGCCGGACTGAGCTCGGTGCCGGCCACGCCGTGGCCGTCCGACAGCAGCACCGGCTTTCGAGCCCGGCCGATGCCCAGGATGCTGATGAAGAACGTGCCCAGGATCACCTGGCAGCTCAGCACCAGGGCGGTCAGTGACGGCACGATGATCCGGACCGTGCTCTCCCCATGCACCAGGCCCGGTCCGCCGTGCCAGCCGGGGACGGACATGGCCAAGCCGGCCAGCCCGGCCGCGGCCAGCAGCCCGCCAGCGATCAGGCCACGTTCCAGGCTGCACGCGGAGAGCAGCCGATCCAGCCAGGACCGCTGTTGCAGGAAACCTTCCGTGCTGGCGTAGACCTTGGTGAACACGGCGAACTGGATGGCCTGGAACCCGATCACGGTCATCGCGGAGGCTGCGACGAGATCATCCAGGATGGTGTTGGGCGGGACGCCCGGTGGCGCTGTCGGCCCGGCGGCGGCACCGAAGATCAAGCCCGATATGAGCAGCACCGTACCCGGGATGAGGAACAGCCAGCGCGGGCTGAACAGCAGCAGGAAGCGCAGGTGCCGCCACCCATCGCGCCAGCTGCGCAGGTGCGGCCGGCGGCTGCGCCCGTCCTGGGTCAGCCTGGTCGGCACCTCTTCCACCAGCTGCCCAGCCAGGGTGGCCTTGACCACCATCTCGCTGGCTAGTTCCATCCCGGACGCCTGCAGGGCAAGCTGCTGCACACTGTCCCGGCGGAACCCGCGCAAGCCGCAGTGGAAGTCCCCGACCTGGCTGCGGAAGAACAGCCGGCCAAGCGCGCTGAGCACCGGGTTTCCCAGGTAGCGGTGCAGCCTGGGCATCGCACCGGGGGCGATGCCACCGCGGAACCGGTTGCCCATGACCAGTTCCGCCCCGGCGCGCAGCCGGTCCAGGAACGGCATCAGCGCGGTGAAGTCGTAGCTGTCGTCGGAGTCGCCCATGATGATGAACCGGCCCTGGGCCACCGCGATGCCGCCCAGCACCGCGTTGCCGTAGCCGGTGTCCGGGACGCTGATGACCGACGCCCCGGCGGCCCGGGCCAGCTGCTGGCTGCCGTCCGTGCTGCCGTTGTCCGCGACCAGCACCTCGCCGTCGATGCCATGCTCGCCCAGGAACCGCCTGGCCTTGCCGACGCAGGTGGCAACGGTCTCGGCCTCATTGAGGCACGGCATAAGGACGGTAAGTTCCACCTGACGCCCCCCTCAGCGGCACGTCGCGCGGTCATGGCGTGGACCTCTGGTACGCCGTGACACCACGGCGGAAGGCGGCGACCGCCCGTGGGCTGGTGACCTGCCAGTTCTGTTCTTTGTCCACGTTGAACCAGACGAAGCCGAGCAGCCCGTAGGCCCGGGTGCCGACGAACAGATTAGTGATCTTGGTGGGCTGGTCCGTGTCGCCCGCGGCGGTCTCCGAGATGAGGATCGGGTCACGGGTCAGCGCGCGCACGGCCTTGATGGTCGGCCCGAACAGCGGCGCGAAGGTCCAGGACGGCTTGTAGTAGTAACCGTCGATGCCGACCCAGTTCACGTAGGAACTGCCCGGCCACCACGGGGCAGGCGGTTCGATGCCGCCCTTGGTGTCAATGATGTTGATGGTCCACAGCCAGGTGACGTTGGACACGCCCTGGGCGCGGAACAGGTTGACGACATGCCGCCAGGCGGCGACGAACGCCGGCGCGGTCGCGTGCGAGTAGCCCCAGGAGAACCAGTATCCGTTTGGCTCGTGCCCGAAGCCGATGATCACGCGGTGCCGGTAGGCCCGGACCGCGTCGGCGAACCGGCGCAGATAGCTGTCATACTGCCCGGCGGCGATCGCGGTCAGCTGGACGTGGGCCGGGTTGATCTGCACCAGCGGCGCGGCGCCGTGCTGAGCCGCCGCGGCCGCGAAGCCGGCCGCGAACGGCTCTCCCCACGAGCTGTAATACGGCGCCAGGTCCGGCTGCTTGCCGATGGTCTGGCCGAACTGGTCGATGCCCGCGTAGCTGGCCGGCACCGAGCGCTCGTACACCCCCAGGTAGCGCACCGGCCCCAGGGCAGCGGGCGGGCTAGGTGAGCTGGTCAGCCGGGTGACAGCGAACGCGACCGCCACGACCAGCACCGCCGCCACGCAGATCACCGCGGTGGCGTGGCCGCGGAACCAGCTCACCGGGTGGCCGCGCACAGTGGCATCGCTGGATGCTGGATCGGGCTCGGGCACGGCAGTGTCCCCGGGGCCGGCCGTGCTGCTGTGCTTCATCGGCGCACCCTGCCTGCGCGGACAGGCCCGCAGGTAACACCTCACTGGCCTGCGCGAACTTACGCTGACGTACTGTCACGGCAACGTATCGGTGCGATCTCCCCCCATACCGGAAGTCCGCTTAGCAGAAGTTACTGAGCGAACTGGCTCATCGTGTGGTTTTTGCTGATTTAGTTACCAACCGGGTACTGATGCCTTCTGTAGTCATTTCGTCGCTATCCGTGATACAGCTTGAAATGTAACGCACTGTGTGCTCCGCTGTAGCGCAGTTGAAGGCGTCCCCGCTCACGCCTCCAGGGGGTTTGCGCATGCGCGAAAATAGCCGCGTCCCGCCGTCCCGGCGCCCGCCGGACGACGTGGACCGGCCCGGGGACCAGGCGCCGGCGCCATCGCCAGCGCCGGAAGAACCGAGCACGGAAACAGCCGGCCCGGCCACGAACCGGACACACCCGGACGAGCCGGCCGGGCTGCCTCGCCGCGTCCCGGACGCGGCCGGGCTGCCCCGCCGCGTCCGGGGCAGCAACGGACACCGGCCGCCAACCCGGGTGGAGCGGCCGACGTTCTCCGCCTCGATGCTGGAACAGGTGCGGGCCGCGGTCGCCGCGGAAACGGGCGGGGAACCGGATGAGCCCGCGCCGCCCCGGGAGCCGGCCGCGCGCGTAGACCTTTTCGGCACACCAGCGACGGCTGCCGCGCCCGCCGAGCCCAGCCAGGAAACCACTCAGGAAACCACTCAGGAAACGGCTTCCCCCCCGGCCCGGCCGCTCCGCGCGAAGAGTCCGGCAGAACTTCTGGATACGGTCGCCCCGTCATTTCCGTTAAGGGATTCCCCGGACCTCGCTGTCGCTCCCGGGCATATTACAGAGCCCATTCCTGCGGTAACTCCCGGATTGGGCAGTAAAGAAAGCAGAATTCACCCACTGGAGGAGCGGGATACCGAAACCACAGCAGATGCGCCACCCACGCCGGCAGCGCCGCCTGGGCACCGGTCACCCGCGCGTTCCGCTGGTGGCGGCAAGCAGTCAGCCAAGCCGGCAGGACCCCGGGGAAAGCCGCAGCGCGGCCCGCGCAAGGCTGGCAATGGCCGGGCTTACCGGGTGGCTGGCCTGCTGGCCGTTGTCCTGGTGGCCATGGGCGCTGGGGCGTTCGTTTTCGTGCACTACGGCCACCGGCCGCCGGCCAATGCTGCGATCAGCTCGGCCGACCTTCCGCTGACCACCCGGAACAGCGCTGCGGCCTGGGTGGCCGGCCAGGTCGCCGCCGGTGACGGGGTGGCCTGTGACCCGGTGATGTGCCACGCCCTGGAGAAGCAGGGGATGACGCCGGCCCGGCTTCGGGTTCTCTGGCCCGCGGGCTCAGTCAGCCTGGCCGGCGTCGCGGTGGTGGTGGCCACGCCGGCTGTGCAGAGCCACCTGGGCACCCGGCTGGACAGCGTGGAGGCGCCCGGGATCATCGCCCGGTTCGGCGCCGGGAAGCGGCAGATCGTGATCCGGGTGATGGCCCCGCGCGGGGCCGCCGCCTATCAGTCCGCGGTCGCCGCCGACCTGTCCGAGCGGAAGAGCTCGGGTCAGGTCCTGGTCAGCAAGTCGTTCATCCATTGGTCGGCCGCGGAGAAGCAGCAGCTTGCCGCGGGCCGGGTTGACGTGCGGCTGATGGTGGCTGTCGCCTATCTCGCCGGCGGCCACTCGGTCCAGGTAGTGGCGTTTGGCGATGGCGGCCCGGGCGCGCCCAGCGCCCCGCTGCGCTCGGCCGAGCTGGCCTACTCCGGCAGCACGGCCAGGAAACAGCTGCTGGACGGCCTGGCCGCACTGGCCATCAGCAACCCGGTGTACCGTGCGTCGCACATCATTCCCATGCGGCTGCGCACCGGCCAGACTGTCCTGCAGGTTGAGTTCTCCGCGCCGAGCCCGCTTGGGTTGCTCGCCGGCGGTTCCTAGGCGGCGCAGTGCTGGGCGGTGGTGGCCCGGCCCCGGCGGTAGGGTCACCGCCATGAGGAAGGACCGGGCTTGAGCCCGCGCCGGGCCCGCCGTCTTGCGGCCGAGATGCCCCGCCGCGGCCGCCGGGGCGGTGCGCCCGGTGCGCCGCGGTCCGGCCGTCGCCCAGGCGATCCGGCCGCGGGCGGCCCGGAGCAGATCGAGTCGTGGCCGGATGGGGACTGGGTGGTCCGCCTGGTACCCGGCGCGGCGTCAGCCAAGAGCTATCGTTGCCCGGGATGTGATCAGGAGATCCCGGCTGGCGCCCCGCACCTGGTCGCCTGGCCCAGCCTGAGCCCCGGCCCCAGCCAACGGCGGCACTGGCACCGGCCGTGCTGGGACCGCCGGATACAGCGCCGCCCCGGGCGCCGGGTCGGCAGGTAGAGATTCAGCAGAGACAAAGGACCAGGATGAGCGAGATCAGGGCGGTCACCGTGCTGCCGGGCCGCCGGCAAGCCGTCACGCTGCGCACCGCGGACGGGCTGGACCTGGTCGGCGAGCTCGCGCTCCCGGCCGACCGGGATCCGGTGGCCACGCTGATCTTCCTGCACCCGCTGCCTACGCACGGCGGGATGATGGACAGCCACCTGCTGCGCAAGGCGGCCAACCGGCTGCCCGCGCTGGCTGACCTGG
Organism: uncultured Actinomycetes bacterium; assembly: GCA_963834705.1. GTDB lineage: Bacteria > Actinomycetota > Actinomycetes > Streptosporangiales > Streptosporangiaceae > RYN-230. The sequence goes on along the minus strand of CAWICV010000001.1, from coordinate 1,552,588 downwards.
CCGTACTGCGGTTCAACACCCGGGGCACCGTCTCTGAGCAGGGCCGCAGCCAGGGCGAGTTCGGCGAGGGCCAGGCGGAGCGGCTCGACGTGGCCGCGGCCATCGCCTGGTGCCAGACGGCCGGCCTGCCCCGGCTGTGGCTGGTGGGCTGGTCGTTCGGTACCGAACTGGCCCTGATGTGGGGCGCCGATCCGGCCGTCGAAGGAGCCATCCTGCTGTCCCCGGCGCTGCACCGGGCCGGTGACGCCGACCTGGGCACGTGGGCCGCGTCGGGGAAGCCGCTGCTGATCCTGGTTCCGGAACTCGACGACTACCTGCGCCCGGACGAGGCGCGGCGGCGGTTCGCCCGGGTGCCCCAGGCCGAGCTGATCGCGGTAGACCGGGCCAAGCATCTGTGGGTCGGCGAGCCCTACGTCCGTATCGTGCTGAACGAGATCGTGCGCCGGGTCAACCCTCCCGCCGCGCCCCTGCCCACCGAGTGGAAGGACTGACCGTGCCGCTCTTCGACCTGACTGGCAAGAAGGCATTCGTGACCGGCGCATCCCGGGGGATCGGCCAGGTGATCGCGGTGGCGCTGGCCGGCGCGGGCGCCGACCTGGCGCTGCTGGCCCGGAGTGAGGACGGGCTGGCCGACACGGCCGCGCAGATCAGCGCGCTGGGCCGGAAGGCCTTCGTCATCCCGGCCGACGTGACCGAGCAGGAGTCGGTGGCCGCCGCGGTGGCGACCGCGATCGACCAGCTCGGCTGCCTGGACATCGTGGTGAACAACGCGGGCGGGTCCAGCTTCATGGTGCCGTTCCTGGATCTGCGGCTGACCGGCTGGGACAAGCTGCTCCGGCTGAACCTCGACTCGGCCATGTATGTCTGCCACGCGGCCGGCCCGCACCTGGTGGAGCGGGGCACCGGTTCGGTGATCAACGTGGCCTCGGTGGCCGGGGTGAGCGCGGCGCCGTTCCTGGCCCCGTACGGAGCGGCCAAGGCCGGGCTGGTGTCGCTGACCAAGTCGCTGGCGGTGGAGTGGGCGGCGCTCGGCGTCCGGGTCAACGCGCTGTGCCCGGGCTGGACCGCGACCGAGCTGAACCGCAACCTGTGGGAAGACGAGACGGCCGGGCCGGCCACGGTGGCCAGCGTGCCGATGCGGCGCTGGGCCCAGCCGGAAGAAATGGCCGGCGCGGCCGTGTTCCTGGCCAGCCCGGCGTCCTCGTACATGACCGGCCAGGTGCTGGTGCTGGACGGCGGCCAGACCGCGCTGGCCTGAGCGCAGAAACCTAGGCGCAGAAACCTAGGCCCAGAAAGCAGCTGGGGCCGGCGCACCAGCGCCAGCCCCAGCTCTGCCCCGGGCAGTGGCTACTCCGTCCACCACTCGTCGTCGTTATTGTTGGCCTTCGCCTTGGCCGAGACCGGCTGCTTGGCCGGGACCTGCTGGGTCGGCTGACCCTGCGCCGGCTGGGCCTGCCGGGGCTGAGCGGCCTGAGTGGCCGGGGCCGCCTGGGCGGGCGTGCTGGCGCGCGGCGCCGGAGCGGCCTGGGTCGGAGCGGCCTGCGCCGAGCCGACCGCCTTCTGCGGTGCGCTGCCGCCCACGGCGGGCCTGCCCGCCCCCGCACCGCCTGGCTTGAGCGCGTCGGCCAGGCCGCCCATCTGGGTACCGAGCAGCTGGCTGATCTGAGCCAGGTGGCTGGAGATGCTCTCCTTCTGCTTGCTCAGCTCGTCGACTTCGCGCTGCGCACTGGCCCGGTGCCGCTCGATCTCGCCCTTGGTGTCGGCCAGCAGCTGCTCGGCCTGAGCCTTGGCCTGGGCGACGATCTGGTCCGCGTTCTTCTTCGCGTTGGTGACCAGCTGCCGGGAGTGCTGGTCGGCCTCGCGCCGGGTCTGCTCGGCCTGCGCGCTGGCCTTGGCGGCGCGCTGCTCGGCCGTGGCGGCCCGCTGCTCCGCCTCGCTGACCAGCTTCTGCGTGGCGGACTGGGCCGCCGCCAGCCGTTCGGCCTCCTGCCGCTCGGCCTCCTCGCGGCGGGACGCCAGCTGGATCTCGAACTCGGCCTCGGCCTGGGCGCGCTGTGCCTCGCTCTCCTCCAGGATGCGCTGGGCCTGGCTGCGCATCTCGTCAGCCTGCCGCTTGGAGGTGGTGAGGATCTCGTCCCGCTCCCGCTTGGCCGACGCCTTGAGCTGCGCCACCTCGCGCTCGGTGGTGGTGCGCAGCTTGGCGATGTCCCGCTCGATCGCGGCCCGCTTCTCGGCCACCTCGTGGTCGGCGGTGGCGCGCAGCTTGGCCACCTCGCGCTCGGTGGTTGAGGTCAGCTCGTCCGCCTCGCGCCGGGCGCCCGTCTTGATCGCGTCTGCCTCGCGCTCCGCCGATGCCCGCTGCTCGTCGGTCTCCCGCTTGGCGTTGGCGCGCAGCTCCGCAGCCTCGTTCTCGGCCGCCGCGCGCACTTCCGCCGCGTCCACCTTGGCCGCGGCGTTCAGCTCGTTGGCCGCCGACCGGGCTTCCTGGGCGATCTCGGTGGCCTGCTCCTCGGCCAGCCGGAGCAGCTGCTCGATGCGGGAACCAAGGCCGGCGTAGGTGGGCCGCTCCTGCTCCCGGATCTGCCGGTGCGCGTCGGACAGCTCCTGCTGCAGTGCCTGAACCTGCTCGCGGTGCTGGCGGACCTCACCGTCAAGCTGCTTGAAGTATTCGTTGACCTGATGCGGGTCGTAGCCCCGCATCACCCGGGCGAACTCGCGGGGCGTGGTTTCCTCGAAGAAGTTGCTGAGCTGAGCGTCAATTTCAGGCTGCATGTGGCTTGATCCTGGGTAGACGAGGGTGACATGCGGGGGCGAACCGGGCATTGCGATCCGCTCCGCAGGCCGGGGCGCCAGCGCAGACGGCCCCGAGACCTCGCGGGCGCGGAGAGGGAGAGCCGCTAGCCCGGTGCTCGCAGCGTACTCCTAACACGCAGGCATTAGCGGCGGCTTCTGGTTTCCTCTTGGCACGGATCCGGGCTCTTTGGCGGTATTGGTGGCGGCCGGACGGGTGGACCGGGAGTGGCGAAGGTGCCGCACCGTTAATAGCGCACATATCGGGATATTCCCGGACGACTAGCCCCTCGGGCAGGTTCCGGCCCGGCACCGGGCTACCCGTCTGGCGGCCCGGCTCGGCCGGCGGCCGGCTCGACCAGTTCGGTCAGCACCCCACCCAGATCGGCCGGATGCAGGAACGCTATCGCGGCGCCCATCGAGCCGTGTCGCGGGCGCTGGTCGATGAGCCGGAATGGTTTCGGCGCCAGCTCGGCCAGGGCCGCGCTGATGTCGGCGACCGCGTACCCGACGTGATGCAGGCCCTCGCCGCGCCGGGCCAGGAACTTACCGACCGGGGTGTCCGGGCCGAGCGGCTCCAGCAGCTGAACCCAGGACGCGGGACCATCCGGGAGCACTGGGCCATCCGGGAGCACTGGGCCATCCGGGAGCACTGGGCCATCCGGGAGCACTGGGCCCCCCGGCTGGCCGACCCGGAGCATCGCCTCCCTGACCCCCTGCTCGGTGATCACCTCCTGGCTGACTACGGTCAGCCCGAACGCCTCCTGATACCGGGCCACGGCGGCGTCGAGATCGCGGCAGGCGATCCCGACGTGATCGATCCGGAGTAGCACGCATGCCTCCCGCCTGGGCCGGGTGTTTCCCTGGGTTATCGTGGCAGACATCCAGCCAGGGCGTCGCGGAGGGCAGGCATGCGGGAAGCAGTGATTACCGGGGGAGCCAGGACCGCTATCGGCCGGCTGCTCGGCTCGCTCAGGGACTTTCCGGCCGCCCAGCTCGGCGGCATCGTGATCAAGGCGGCGGTGGAGCGCTCCGGCATCACCCCTGACCAGGCCGACTACGTGATCCTGGGCCAGGTGCTGCAGGCCGGGGCGGGCCAGAACCCGGCGCGGCAGGCCGCGGCGGCGGCCGGGCTGCCCATGTCGGTGCCGGCCATGACGATCAACAAGGTGTGCCTGTCCGGGCTGGAGTCCATCGCCCTGGCCGCCCAGCTGATCCGGGCGGGCGAGTTCGACATCGTGGTGGCGGGCGGCATGGAGTCCATGACCGGGGCCCCGCACCTGCTGCCGGGGGCGCGCGCCGGGTACAAGTACGGCTCGGTCGAGGTGCTGGACAGCATGGCCCGGGATGGGCTAACCGACGCGTTCGACCAGTCCGCGATGGGTGAGCTGACCGACCGGCACAACACCAGGCTGGGCATCGGCCGGGCCGAGCAGGACGAGTTCGCCGCGCGCTCGCATCAGCGGGCCGCGGCCGCGGCCAAGGACGGCCTGCTGGCCACCGAGATCGTCGGTGTGCCGGTGCCGCAGCGGCGCGGTGAGCCGGTCGTCTTCGACGCGGACGAGGGCATCAGGCCGGAAACCACGGCCGAGGCGCTGAGCGGGCTGCGGCCGGCCTTCGCCCCGGACGGCACCATCACCGCCGCGTCCGCTTCGCAGATCTCCGACGGGGCCTGCGCGGTCGTGCTGATGTCGGCCGAGACGGCCGCCGCGCGCGGCGCCCCGGTGCTGGCCACGGTGGGCGCGCACGGCACGGTGGCCGGCCCCGATACGTCGCTGCAGTCTCAGCCGTCGGCGGCCATCCAGCGGGCCCTGGCCAAGGACGGGCGAGGCCCCGCCGACCTGGAGTTGGTGGAGATCAACGAGGCGTTCGCGGCCGTCGCCATCCAGTCCATGCGGGAGCTGGGTATCGGCCCGGACCTAGTCAACGTCAACGGTGGGGCCATCGCGCTGGGCCACCCGATCGGCGCGTCCGGCGCGCGGATCACCCTGCACCTGGCCTACGAGCTGAGCCGCCGCGGCGGCGGCCTCGGCGCCGCCGCACTGTGCGGCGGCGGCGGGCAGGGCAGCGCACTGCTGCTGGACGTGCCCGCCCCCCAGTGAGCGAGGCTGACCCGGGCCCGCGCGGCCAGGAGCCGGGCCCAGGACTGGTCAAGCGGGCGCGTGACGGCGACGTGCGAGCCCTCGGACGGCTCATTTCCCTGGTCGAGAACGGTGCGCCAGAACTGCGCACCGTGCTGCGCGAACTGGCCCCGCTGACCGGGCAGGCCCGGGTGCTCGGCCTGACCGGCGCGCCCGGTGTGGGCAAGTCCACGGTCACCGGCGCGCTGGTGGCCGCCTACCGGGAGCGCGGCCTGCGGGTCGCGGTGCTCGCGGTCGACCCGACCTCCCCGTTCACCGGCGGGGCACTGCTCGGCGACCGGGTCCGGATGCAGCAGCACGCCACCGACCAGGGGGTATTCATCAGGTCGATGGCCAGCCGCGGGCACCTGGGCGGGCTGGCCGGGGCGGCGCCGCAGGCGCTGCACGCGCTGGACGCGGCCGGCTTCGGGCTCATCCTGATCGAGACGGTCGGGGTGGGCCAGGCTGAGGTGGAGGTCGCCGCGCTGGCCGACTCCACCCTGGTCATCGTCGCGCCCGGGCTGGGTGACGCCGTCCAGGCGGCCAAAGCCGGCATCCTGGAGATCGGCGACGTGTTCGTGGTGAACAAGAGCGACAAACCGGGCGCCCAGGAGACGGTCCGCGACCTGCGCGGCATGATCGCCATGGCGCAGCGCGTCCCGGAGGACTGGAAGCCGCCGATCGTGCGCACGGTCGCGCCGGGCGGCGAGGGTATCGCCGAGCTGGCCGCCAAGCTCGACGCGCACCAGGCCTGGCTGGACTCCTCCGGCGAAGGGGAGCGCAGGCGGCTGGCCCGGGCCCGCGGCGAGATCACCACGCTGGCGCTGGCCGAGCTGCGGCAGCGGATGGGCGGCCTGCCCGGGGATTCGGCCGTGGACGAACTGGCCCGCCGGGTGGCGGCCGGTGAACTGGACCCCTACAGCGCGGCCGACGAGCTCATCGCGGCGGCGGGCTAGGCGGCCCGGCCTCGGCCGGAGCCGGTGCCGGAGCTGGAGTTGGGGCGGCCGGGGGCGGGACCGGTGTGGTGGCGGGTTCCTGCTCGGCGGCGGCCGCGTCGATCGCCGCCTGCATGATCGATTCACTGCGCAGCCGCGCCTCGTACGCCGCCTTGCCGCCGCGCACCCCGAGCAACCGCTTGGACAGCACCAGGTAGACCAGTAGCGCCACGTTGACCAGGAACGCGGTCAGCCGGAGCGCGGTGACCTTGGCGGCGAGTTCGTAGAGTTCGTACGGGATGCCCGCCGAGGTGACCACGAACGCGAAGTACTCGCCCCAGCGGTGCAGCCCCCACAGCGCGATCGCTTCCAGGAACTCCACCATCGTGTAGGCGGCCGCGCCGATCGCGAGCCAGGTCAGGGTGCGCTGGTCCAGGGTGAACGTGTGCCGGATCAGGCCGACCAGGCCGGACCGGTCGATGTTGTAGCCCAGCTCGTGCAGCAGCGACCTGACCTCGGGGTACTCCCGGTTGAACGTGTGCTCGACGGACGGTCGCGAGTACTTGAACCGCCAGATGCCATAGGCGATGAAACCGAAGAGGGCCCCGCGCAGGAACCGTTCCACCGCGAATGCCCGCAGGATAAGCGCGCTGCGCAGCTCATCGTCCCGGCGCACCCGCGGCGCGGCGGCGGCAGGCCCGCTGGCGGCGGCCGGCCCGGGCACGAACGTGCCGCAGCGCAGGCACCGCCAGGCCTCGCCGGCCGGGGTCTCGGCGCGCAGCCGGGCGCGGACCGCCGGCTCGGTAGGCGCGTAGCTGACATGCGGCCGGAGCGCGCACATCAGCAGGTTCCAGTTCACCTAGCCGAGCTTAGGGGAGTGCGTCTGTGGGCCCGCTGAGCTGGCCGTCCGGTTAACTCCCAGACGATGATCCCGTCGGCCAGGGTGAGTACCTCGTCGCAGGCCAGCGCCAGTGCCGCGGCGTCGCCGCCGATGGCGATGATGGCCGTGTCCCGGCCCAGGTCACGGATGCTGTCCGCGACGCTGGCCGCATCCCGCGGGCCGAGCCCGTCGAGCAGGCCGTCGAGCAGCAGCAGTTCCGGCTCGTGCACCGCGGCCGCGGCCAGCCTGGCCCGGCGCGCGATCACCGCGGGCGCGGCCCGGACCGGCACGTCGGCCCACGGGGTCAGCGTGAGCCGGTCCAGGATCGCGGCGGCCAGCACCTCACCGTCCCGGCCGGGCAGGTTGGCCAGCCGGGCGCGCCCGACCAGGCCGCGCACCCGGCGCACCGGCTGCGGCCGGGCCGAGGCCCAGGCGATGCCGATGTAGCGGCGCACGGCCGCCCGGCCCTGCGCGGTGGTCAGGTCCTGGCCGAGTACCCGGAGTTCCCCGTAGGCCGGCCGGGCCAGCCCGCCGAGCAGGTCGATCACGGCCGACCGGGCGGCGTCCCGCTGCACCGCGATGCCGACCGCCGGGCGGCGTCCCGCTGCACCGCGATGCCGACCGCCGGGCGGCCGGCGGCGGGCGGGTCAAGGCGGAAGCTGGCGGCGCGGAGCACCCAGGTCCAGCCGTGCCGGGCGCCCACCCCGGCGGCCAGGACCGGGGCCATGCCGGTGGTGCCATAACTAGACCGCACATGCACCCCCGCCGCTACTCGAGAACCGTTTCAGCAGGCAATATAACTCTCAGATACTCTATTGTCACGCTAGGTAACTAAGCATAATTAGCCAGCCGCTGGGGACAGCCAGCCACCCAGGCCGGCTGCCGCTGGGCCGGCTTCCCAGGTACCGTGACCCTGTGTCGAAGCCGCTGGAACTGCCGTTCGATCCGATCGCCCGGGCCGCCCAGACCTGGTCGGAGCGATTCGGCCCATCCGGGGCGATGGCCGCAGTCACGTCGATCATGCGCGTGCAGCAGATCCTGCTGGCTCAGCTCGACGCGGTGCTCCGGCCCTACGAGCTGACCTTCGCCCGGTATGAGGCCCTGGTGCTGCTGACGTTCAGCAGCCGGGGCACGTTGCCGATGCGGGTGATCGGCGAGCGGCTGATGGTGCACCCGACTAGCGCGACCAACATCATCGACCGGCTGGAGGGCCAGGGTCTGGTCGTCCGGCGGCCCAATCCGCTTGACGGCCGGGGCAAGCTGGCCGGGATCACCGACCGGGGCCGGGAGGTGGTCGGCCGGGCCACCGCCGACTTGATGGACGCCGAGTTCGGCCTGGCCGGCTTCGGCCAGGCTCAGCGGGAGCAGCTGTTCGACCTGCTCCGCGGGCTGCGGGTGTCGGCCGGCGACTTCGTCCCGACGCCGGCTACGACGAGCTAATCAATCGGCGATTCGTGCCAGGTCGCGCCGCCGTCGTAGGTCAGCCACACGGCGTGCACCGAGGCATCGGCCGGCACGGCGACGCCCTGGCCCGCGGTGGTCATGCCCACGTAGCTGAACCCGCCCGCTGGCAGCACGCCGCGGGCGGCGGTCCAGGTCGCTCCGCCGTCCGTGGACACCTCGATGCCCGCGGTGCTGGCCAGCACGACCGACCCGGTGCTGGTGCCCGTGACCGACGTGGCCGTGCCCGCGCCCGGCGCGGTGCCCCTCTTCTGCCACGTCTGGCCGCCGTCGGCCGAGGTGTAGACGACTCGGCCGGCCGCGGCGTCCGGGCAGACCAGGACCAGTCCGCTGGTGCCGGCCGCGGCGAGTAGCGCGCCGGCCGGCTGGCCGTCGGCCTGGGCCGCGCCGGGCAGGCAGGGCACCGTGCTGCCGGTTACCGGCGCCCAGCCGCCCACGCCGCTGACCGGCCCCGACACCAGCACCCCGGACGGCGGCAGCAGGTAGCCGCGGGTGCTGGTGAGCACCAGCGTGGCCGCGCTGGGTGTCCCGTTCAGGTTGAGGCTGGCCGCCGCGCCCGGCACCGGCGCCCACCGGTTGCTGCCCGGGGCGGCCGAATACAGCGTCTGCCCGGTGCAGCCCGCGGCCCAGCTCGCGCCGGTGCCTGAGCACTGTGCCCAGACCGCGAACACCCGCTGGCCCGCCGTTTCCAGCGCGGTCACCCTCATCCCGCCGGTGCTGATCTGCTGCCAGCTCTGCCCGCCGTTATGGGTGGCCCACAATTGCGGGCCGAACGCCCAGCCGTCGCTGGTGTTGTAGAACCGGACCTGGCTTACCCCGTTAGGCCCCGTTGCCGAGCCGGTCACCGGCGCACTGACGCCGTGCCAGGTCTTGCCGCCGTCGCCGGTGCCCGCCAGCGACGTGCAGATGTACGGCTTCGGCGGCCCGCAGTGCCCGGGTGTGCCGGCCTGGCCCAGCACGTAACCGGTGGCCGTGCCAACGAAGGTGACCGAGGTGGCGGCGAAGTTGGGCGGCGCGGGTGGCGCAGCGGTGCTGCTCGTGGCCGGGCCCGGGCTCGGCTGCGCTGTGGCGGACGGCTGCTGCCGGTGATGATGGTGGCCCGCTGCGGAGGTCTGGCCGACCTGCGCGCCGCTCGCGGCTGGCCCCGGGCCGACGTTCAGCTGGGTGATGACCAGCCGGGGCACGGTGGCGATGACCGCGATGACCGCCGCCGCCCCGGCCGCGGCGGCCGCCGCCCGGGTCACCTTGCGCCGCCGGGCGCGCTTCCTGATCAGCTCGAACGTGCCCGGCGGCGGTGGCAGCGGCTTGATCTGGGCGTGCATCCACGTGTCCAGGTCGTCGCGCGGATCAGCCATCTGATTCCCCCAGCGCGGCGCGCAATCGCGCCCGGGCATGGAACAGGTCAGCCTTGATGGTGCCCTCCGGCCGGCCGAGCAGCGCGGCTACGTCACGGACCGGGAAACCCGCATAGTAGTGCAGCAGGAACGGGCTGCGCAGCCGGTCCGGCAGCGCCTGCAGCAGCTCCCGCACGTGCACGTCCTGGGCCGGGTGGTAGGCCGGGTCGGCCGCCGCGGTGGCGCCCACGCTCTGCAGTGCCCGGCGCTCCCGGCCGGTCTTCCGCCAGTGGTCCCGGACCAGGTTGGTGGCGATCATGTACAGATAGCTCTGCGGGTTGTCCAGCCGGGACCACCGGGCGAGCAGCCGGGTGAACGCCTCGGCCGCGATCTCGTGTGCGGTGTCGTCGTCATCGACCAGCCGCCGGACCCAGCCGGCCAGTCGGGGGTAGCACCTGGTGAAAAGCTCTTCAGCCGCGGCCCGGTCACCGGTGCGCAGCCTGTCCACGGAACCCCCCTGGCTGGCGGTCCCCGCAGGCATGCTCCACGGCCCGGCCAAGGTCAGGACGTCGCCAGTGGTGCGGGCCGCCGGAGCGTCCACTGCTAGGGATTGCACAGATGTACCACACCACCTTGGTCGGGCGAGCGGATCTCGCGTTGCACGGCCTGCCCCCGCAAACCCCTGCGTCTCCTGAGACGGACATGAGGTCAGCTTGGTTGGGGCGAGTTGAGGGTTGGTTGAGTGGTATTTCCCGATTGGTGCCTGACCTGCCGCTGGGCCGCCCGGTGCGGGCAGGGTACAGTGGAGGTAGATAGTTGGACGTCCTAGTATCTGGCTGGGCTGAGCCCAGCGGGGAGGACCGGCATGAACGCGCACGCGGCGGGTCAGCCCGGGCCGGATGACCTGGCCGCGGGGCGCGAGCGCTGGCAGCGGCGGTTCGCTGACTCGCGGGTCCGGGCGGCCGACTTCAGCACGCTGTCCGGCCTCGACGTGGATCCGGTGTACGGGCCGCCACCCGGTTCGGTGATCCCGGGGTTCGACCGGATCGGCTGGCCGGGGGAGTATCCGTTCACCCGCGGCCTGTACCCGGCCGGGTACCGCGGCCGGGCCTGGACGATCCGGCAGTTCTCCGGGTTCGGCAACGCGCGGCAGACTAACGAGCGGTACCGGATGCTGCTCGGCGCGGGCGGCACCGGGCTGTCCGTGGCCTTCGACATGCCGACGCTGATGGGCCGGGACTCGGACGACCCGCGGTCGCTCGGTGAGGTCGGCCACTGCGGCGTGGCCATCGACTCGGCGGCGGACATGGACGTGTTGTTCGACGGGATCCCGCTGGCCGACGTGACCACTTCGATGACGATCAGCGGCCCGGCCGTCCCGGTGTTCTGCATGTACCTGGCCGCGGCCCAGCGGCAGGGCGCCGGCCTGGCCGCGCTGAACGGGACGCTGCAGACCGACATCTTCAAGGAGTACATCGCGCAGAAGGAGTGGCTGTTCCCGCCGCAGCCGCATCTGCGGCTGATCGGCGACCTGATGGAGTACTGCGCGGCCGAGATCCCGGACTACAAGCCGCTGTCGGTGTCCGGGTACCACATCCGGGAAGCCGGCTCCACGGCCGCCCAGGAACTCGCGTTCACCCTGGCCGACGGGTTCGGCTACGTGGAACTCGGGCTGTCCCGGGGGCTGGACATCGAGACGTTCGCGCCGGGCCTGTCCTTCTTCTTCGACGCCCACATCGACTTCTTCGAGGAGATCGCCAAGTTCCGCGCGGCCCGGCGGATCTGGGCCCGGTGGCTGCGCGACCGGTATGGCGCGACCACGCCGCGGGCCCAGTGGCTGCGCTTCCACACCCAGACCGCGGGGGTGTCGCTGACCGCGCAGCAGCCGGACAACAACGTGGTCCGCACGGCCGTCGAGGCGCTGGCCGCCGTGCTCGGCGGGACCAACTCGCTGCACACCAACGCGCTGGACGAGGTGCTCGCGCTGCCCAGCGAGCGGGCGGCCGAGATCGCGCTGCGTACCCAGCAGGTGATCATGGAAGAGACCGGGGTGGCCAGCGTGGCCGACCCGCTGGGCGGCTCGTGGTACCTGGAGGCGCTGACCGACCGGCTGGAGGCCGAGGCTGAGGAGGTCTTCGCCCGGATCCTGGCCATGAGCTCGGACCAGACGATGACCGGCGGGATTCTGCACGGCATCGAGACCGGCTGGTTCTCCGCCGAGATCGCCGAGGCCGCGTTCGCCTACCAGCAGAAGGTGGAGAAGGGCGACAAGAAGGTGGTCGGGGTCAACGTGAACACCGGCACGGTCGGCTCCCCGGTCGAGATCCTCCGGGTCGGCCACCAGGTGGAGCGGGACCAGGCGGCCCAGCTGGGCCGCCGCCGGGCAGCCCGGGACCAGGCGGCGGTGGACGCGGCACTGGCCAGCATGCTGGACGCGGCGCGGTCCGGGGCGAACATGATCCCGCCGATGCTGGACGCGGCCCGGGCCGAAGCCACACTGGGCGAGATCTGCGGCGCGCTGCGCGCCGAATGGGGCAGCTACTCCGAGGCACCTGCGTTCTAGAGGTGCGCTAGCTGCTCGTCGATGGTGCCGACGACGGCCGGATCGCCGGGCTCGTCCAGCACGCGGAGCGCGTGCCGGAGCCGGAAGGCCGTCTCCACCGGGCGGGAATCGGGGTCCAGCCCGCGCGCGGCAGCATAACCGCACCAGCCACGGGCCCACAGGGTGGTGAAGTCACGGCGGTGCCGGCGCCACAGCCCGGTGCCCCACTCGCCCAGGTCGAAGTCCCAGAACGGATGGTCCACCCGGGCCGTCTCCCAGTCGAGGATGCCGGTCAGCCGCCCGTCCTCGGCCAGCAGCTGGTCTTCGTGGATGTCGCCATGGACCAGGACTGGCGCCAGCCGGGCGGCGCTGGCCAGCCGGCGTGTCCAGGCCGCGGCCCGATCGGGCCGGCCCAGCCGGCCGGCCGCCTCAGCGGTGGCCTCGGCGCTGGTGGCCGGGTCAAGGGCCCGGCGCAGCCAGCGATGATGGGCGGCGTGGTGGTGCTGCGGCGGCCGCGCCCCGGCCAGCGGCGGCGGCGGCTCGATCTCGTGCCAGCCGGCGATGGCCCGGCCCAGTTGCTCCACCAGGGTCTCGGGTTCGGCCGGTACCTCGCCGGGCAGGCGGGTGACCGCGGCGAACGGGAACGGGTAGATCTCCGGGTCCTGCCAGCGGCCGAGCAGCCGCGGCACCATGGCCAGCCCGGTGTCAGCCAGCGCCCGGTAGGCGGCGATCTCGCGCTCGAACCACTCGACCCCGGCCGCGGCCCGCGGGAACAGGAACACCCGGTCCCGGTCGAGCAGGACCAGCTTGTTCCACCCGGCCACGTTCAGCACCAGCTGGCCGGTGTCCACGCCGGTGAGCGCCGCGAACCGGGCCGCCTGCGGCGGCACCAGCACCGCGTTCACCGCCCGCCCCACCAGGTCGCCGCCCACCGGCACAGTATGGCTGGGTGAGCGTCAGGCTGGGCAGGCGGTCGGCAGCCCAGCTTCCCTGGCCGCCGCCAGCAGCCGTTTGTCGTAGGCAACGAACGCGGTGAGATCTCGCCGGATGCTCAGTGCGGACATCAGGTGGATGGCGTCTGCGGCTCGAAGGGTCTGTGGCGGGAGAGCGGATGCCGAGTCAAGGATCGCGGTGGTGACGTTTACCTTCTGCACAGTTCGCACCTGGCGGAGGCTGCGTGGCAGTCCGCTCGGATCCGCCCGCCAGACGGCCCGCGGCACCTCGGTGCGGTGCAGTGCGCTGGACACCAGCGCGAGGTCAGCCCGTTCGGCGAGCCAGCGCGCGAGCGCCTGTGATTCCGGCTCGGTGAGAACGAGCTTCACTAGGGCGGATGAGTCGAGGTAAAGCACTACAGCCGGTCCTCGCGCAGTTCCTGCAGGATCTCACTCGCCGTTGGCTGCCCTGGCGGGACAGGCGGCCCAGGCTCGACATCCAGCACGCTTCCAGGGTCCTCAGCTCGTTCGAGGATCCCGGCTGCGATCAGCCGTTCCAGCGGGCTCTCTGGCTCCCCGGCGGGGACAAGCCGGGCCACTAGGCGGCCTCGGTTGGTGATGTCCACGGTGTATCCCTTCTCGGCGAGGTCGACGTAGACGCTGGCGTGTTGGCGCAGTTCGCGTATGCCGATGGTCCGCTCGGCAGCGGGCGCTGGTGCGCCGTCTCCCCGAAATGTATCACTCATTGGACTACAGTAGCACAATGGTGCTACCGTAGTCGTGACGCGCGATGGGGACGGGCGGTCAAGGCATGGCGCGGATGCGGCAGGATAGAGGTATGCAGCAGCCCCGGGACTTTTCCCTCTACGGCGCGGTTGACCTGGGCGCGCGGCAGGCCGCCGCGCAGCGCAGTCAGCAGGCGGCCGCGCGGCCCGGCGGGCCGGGTGCCTCGCCGGGCGGCAACGTGATGGACGTGACCGAGGAGACCTTCAACGTCGACGTCGTTGAGCGGTCCCGGTCCGTGCCGGTCATCCTGGACCTCTGGGCCGAATGGTGCGAGCCCTGCAAGCAGCTCAGCCCGGTGCTGGAGAAGCTGGCCGGCGAGGCCGACGGCGACTGGGTGCTAGCCAAGGTGGACATCGACGCGAACCCGCAGCTGCGGGCCGCGCTCCAGGTGCAGAGCATCCCGATGGTGATGGCCGTGGCCGGCGGCCAGGTGGTGGACGGCTTCCTCGGCGCCATGCCGGAGGCTCAGGTACGGCAGTGGCTCGGCCAGGTCATGGAGGTGGCCGGGCAGCTCGGGCTGCCTGGCGCGGCCGGTGGGAGCGGCGGGGCCGGTGCGGCCGGCGATCAGCCCGGCAATGGCCAGCCCGACGGCCGGCCGGGCATGCCCGGCGGCCCCGGGCCTGGCATGGCGGCCGACCCGGCCTTCGAGGATGCCCAGCAGGCCATGGAGCGTGGCGACCTGGACGCCGCGGCGGCCGCGTTCGAGCGGGTGCTGGCGGCCACCCCAGGTCACCCGGTAGCCACCGTGGGCCTGGCCCAGGTGGAGCTGATCCGCCGGGTCAGCTCCTACGACGAGCAGCAGGTGCGGCGGGACGCGGCTGAGCATCCCGGCGACGTGGACGCGCAGGCCCGGGTGGCCGATCTCGACGTGGCCACCGGGCGCACCGACGAGGGCTTCGACCGGCTGCTCGGCGCGGTCCGGCGTACGTCGGGGGAGGACCGGGAGCGGGCCCGGGTGCACCTGATCCGGCTGTTCGACGTGTTCCCGCCCGGCGACCCGACGGTCAGCAAGGCCCGCACCACGCTGTCCAGCCTGCTGTTCTGACCGGGTAGCCGGCTGTACAGGTGCACGTCCGCCGTCGTAATAGGGCGGGTTCCACTTGTCCGGCGCCTCGATGACGCCGTCGAGCTGATGAACATCCCGGCGGTGATCTTGCTCACGGCTGTCCCTCCTGCTTATGCTGCTCCGCCGGGCCAGCGGCGCGCTGCTGGGTCAGGGCGTAGCCGACCAGGGCGGTGGCGTGCCCGTGCCCGACGCCGTAGTCGGCTTTGAGCCAGTCCACCAGCGCCTTGTGCTTGGTCAGGTCGCTGGCGGCGATGAGGTCGAGCCAGTAGCTGATGGGCCGGCCGTACTTCTTCTCGATGGACGGAAGTAGGAGGCGGGACCTGGACGTGATCTCCCGTACTGTCAGCAGAGCCGGTGCATCCGGGCTCTACTCGTGCTTCGAACGGGAGTGCGCCAGATCGACATGGCGGCAAGAATTTGCCCGGCGTTCTCACCAGCGACAGCCAGGCCATGACCACGTGCTGGCGTTATGAAGGATGGGTTTTGCTGGTGGGGTGGGGGAGCTTGCGGGTTAGCGGGCGCCTGGATCGGGCGGGGTGGCGTTGGCCAGCTGCTCCAGGGCGGGCAGCGCCGCGGTCAGCGCGGCCAGCTGGTCCGGGCTGAGCGTGCGCAGGCTGCCGGCCAGCAGGATGGTGCTCTCCTGGCGGATCCGCTCCAGGATCGCGTGCCCCTCGGCGGTCACCGACAGCGCGGCGGCCCGGGCGTCGCCGGGCACCGGGCCGCGCCGCACGTAACCCCGGTCCTCCAGCACGGTGACCAGGCGGGTCAGTGTGGATGGCGCGATCTTCTCGGCAGCGGCGAGATCACCGAGCCGGAGCGGGCCGGTCTTGTCCACGGTGGACAGCGCGGACAGCTGGGTCGGGGTGAGCCCAGCCAGCTCGTGCCGCCGCAGACTGCGGGACACACGGGCGATGGCCACCCGCAGCCGGGTCACATCGATGGGCGGCGGGCCAGCCCCGTCCGGGGCGGCCACGGTGGCCGCGCTGGCGGCCGATCCTGCGTTGGACACACTTGAAGGGTACGTGGCCGCGGCCTGGGGCACGCACGCCGCCGCGCGGTGACCTGGGCTCGGGCCAGGTCAGCCTGGCTCAGGTGGCACCATTGGGTGCGGCACAATTGGTGGGCCGGAAAGGCGGGAGTTACGTGTCGGTAGCGCCGAGCGTGTCCTATTCGATCACTGTGCGGCTGGAGGTCCCGTCCCGTGGACGGGCCGTCAGCGAGCTCACCCACGCGGTGGAGCAGAGCGGCGGTGCGGTAACCGCCCTGGACGTCGCCCCGCTGGGGCACGAGCGGCTCCGGGTGGACGTCACCTGCGCGGCCCGGGACACCGAGCACGCCGACGCCATCGTGCAGGCGCTCGGCGCCATCGCCGGCGTGACACTGAGCAAGGTCAGCGACCGGACCTTCCTGCTGCACCTGGGCGGGAAGATCGAGACCGCGGTCAAGGTGCCGCTGCGCAACCGGGACGACCTGTCCATGGCCTACACCCCCGGGGTGGCCCGGGTCTCCATGGCCATCGCCGGCCACCCCGATGACGTGCGCAGGCTGACCATAAAGCGGAACAGCGTCGCAGTGGTCACCGACGGCTCGGCCGTGCTGGGCCTGGGCAACATCGGCCCGTACGCGGCGCTGCCCGTGATGGAGGGCAAGGCCGCCCTGTTCAAGCGGTTCGCCGGGATCGACGCCTGGCCGGTGTGCCTGGACACCCAGGATGCCGACGAGATCGTGCGCACCGTGCAGGTGATCGCACCCGCGTTCGGCGGGATCAACCTGGAGGACATCAGCGCCCCGCGCTGCTTCGACGTCGAGCGCAGACTGCGCGGCCTGCTGGACATCCCGGTCTTCCACGACGACCAGCACGGCACCGCGATCGTCGTGCTGGCCGCGCTGACCAACGCGCTGCGGGTGGTGGGCAAGAAGCTGGGCACGGTCCGGATCGCGATGTCCGGCGCGGGCGCGGCCGGTACCGCCGTGCTCCGGCTGCTGATCGCCTCGGGCGCCTCCGACGTGGTGGTGTGCGACGAGAAGGGCGCGGTCTACCCGGGACGGCCGGGCCTGGACGACAGCCTGCGCTGGGTGGCCGAGCACACCAACGAGGCCGGCTACGACGGCGACCTGGCCGGTGCGCTGCGCGGCGCGGACGTGTTCATCGGGCTGTCCGCCCCGCACATCCTGACTGGTGCGGATGTGGCCGCGATGAACCCGGATGCGATCGTGTTCGCGCTGGCCAACCCGGACCCTGAGGTGGAACCGGACGAGGCCGCCGAGCATGCCGCGGTGGTGGCCACCGGGCGCAGTGACTACCCGAACCAGATCAACAACGTGCTCGCGTTCCCCGGGGTGTTCCGCGGCCTGCTGGATGCGCAGAGCCGGACCGTCACCGATGACATGCTGGTGGCCGCGGCCCGGGCGCTGGCCGGCGTGGTTTCCACGGCCGAGCTGGGGCCGCACTACATCATCCCGTCGGTGTTCAACCCGAACGTCACCGCCGCGGTGGCGGCGGCGGTCCGGGACGCGGCTGTCGCGGCGCGCGGTGGCGCGGACGCGGCGCGCGGTGGCGCGGGCGCCGCGGCGCGCGGCTCGAATTGAGCCGCCTCGGAGTGTGCTCATCTCCGCTATGTCAGCCAGAATGGAGGCATGGAGGAGGACCTCTCGGGGCGGCTGCTGGTGGCCACGCCGCTGCTTGGTGACCCGAACTTCCGGCGCACCGTCGTTCTCGTGGTCGAGGACGAACCAGAGGAGGGCACGCTCGGCGTGGTGCTAAACCGGCCGACGGAGGTGTCGGTCGGGCAGGTGCTGGAATCCTGGACCGACCTGGTGACCGGGCCGTCGGTGGTCTTCCGGGGGGGTCCGGTCGCGCCGAACAGCGCGCTGGCCCTGGCCATCGTGCCGGGGGACACGGAGCCGGTCGGCTGGCGGGCGCTGGACGGTTCCGCGGTGATGTCCCGGGTCGGGCTGGTCGACCTGGATGCGCCGCCCCAGTTGCTGGCGGGCGGGATCGCCTCACTCCGGGTGTTCGCCGGTTACGCGGGCTGGGGGCCTGGCCAGCTGCAGGCGGAGATCGACGAAGGTGCCTGGTACGTGCTGTCCGGCGAGCCGGCCGACGCGTTCATGGCCGAGCCGGAGCAGCTGTGGAAGGCGGTGCTGCGGCGGCAGGGCGGCAACCTGGCCATGGTGGCCAACTACCCGGACGACCCGTCGCTCAACTAGGCCGCGCCAGACCGGGCGCTGGGGTGCTTGCCCAGTCAGGGGCGCGCAGTAGACTCCGCTCTCATGAGCGAGTCAACCGAGGTTCTTCCCGATACCGGCACCCGCGAAGACACCGGCACCACGCCGGATATCCGGCCCGGCGACGGCGACCACGAGCGGTTCGCGCACTACGTCGAGAAGGACAAGATCGTTGACAGCGCGGTGACCGGCACGCCGGTGATCGCGCTGTGCGGCAAGGTCTGGGTGCCGAGCAGAGATCCGAAGCGGTTTCCGGTGTGCCCGGACTGCAAGCGGATCTACGAGTCGCTGTCCGAGGACTGACCGCTGCCCGGGGACTGACCGCTGCCCGGGGACTGAGCGCCGCCCGGGGACTGAGCGCCGCCCGGGGACTGAGCGGACCAGTGCTCGATGGGCGTGCCGGTGACAGTCACGCCTGCCTCACGCATGGCGCGCAGGGCTTCCTCGGTGGTGGTGGGGTCCACCCCGGCAGTGAGCCAGAGCAGCACCCGGGTGGTGAAGCCTGCCTGCGCGGCCGATAGCGCGGTGGATCCGACGCAGTAGTCGGTGGCGATGCCGGCCACTTCCACCTCTTTGATGCCGCGGGCGCGCAGCCAGTCGGCCAGCGCTGTGCCGTCGTCGGCCGCGCCCTCGAACGCGCTGTAGGCCGCCTCGTGGGCGCCTTTGCTGAACACCGCCTCGATCCGGCTGGTGTCCAGGTCGGGGTGGAAGTCTGCGCCCGGCGTGCCCACCACGCAGTGCGGCGGCCAGGAGCTCGCGTAGTCCGGGCTGGCCGAGAAGTGGCTGCCCGGGTCCACGTGATAGTCCCGGGACGCCACCACGTGATGGTAAGCACCATCCGCGATGAAGCGGCTGATGGCCCGGGCCACCTCGCCGCCGCCGGCCACGGCCAGCGAACCGCCTTCGCAGAAGTCGTTCTGTACGTCTACGATCAGCAGCGCGCGCACAGCCTGAGCGTACGGCATCGCGTGCCCAGCCGGCCTAATCGGCGTCGGCGCCAATCTCGGCTGGGGTGCCGTTGGTGATCCGCACCAGCTCGGCGAACGAGGTCGGGAACACGGTGTGCACGTGCCCGGCCGCGGCCCACACCACGTCGTACTTGTCCAGCCACACGTCCACCACGGTGCGCAGCGGCTGGGGGTGACCGACCGGGGCGACGCCGCCGATCACCTGGCCGGTGCTGGCCCGGACGAAGTCCGGGTCGGCGCGGCGCACCGGGCCGGTGCCGAGCAGCGCCGCCACCCGCCCGGTGTCAACCCGGTGTGCCCCGCTGGTCAGCACGAGCAGCGGGCCGCCGCCGGCCCGGAACACCAGGCTGTTCGCGATCGCGCCGACGTCGCAGCCGAGCTGGGCGGCGGCGCTGGCCGCGGTGGGCGCGGGCTCGGGCAGCTCGGTCACCTGGCCGGCCACGCCCCGGGCCCGCAGCGCCGCGGCGACCTTGACCGTGCTGGGATGCATCCCGCCAGGTTAGCGGCGGGCCCCCCGGCCCGAGAAACGCTTATCCGCAGGCGGCTCGTGGGCCAGCAGGCCCGAGGTGCGGAACAGGAATTCGGCGTAGTCGTCCGGCGGCTTGGCCCCGCCGTCCAGCATGAACCGGTCCGGGCTGAGCTGTATCTCGGCCATCCGGCGCTGGGCCCGGTTGCACTCGGCGATCGTGTCCGCCACGGCCCGTGCCGCCCGGCGGACAGCCCCGGCCAGCTGCTGAAGCACGTGCCCGCCCCCCCGACGGGCGTCTGGTGAGTTGCGGTCGATGTGATCCATGACTCCAGAGTGGCCGGCCCGGCGGCCGGCTACCAGTGGCAGCCAGGACAGTTGACGACAAGATCCTGCCACCGCAGACTAGATCCCATGCTCCGCAACGTGGCTGTCGTGATCCTGAACGGTTTCACCCCGTTTGAGCTGGGTGTTGTCTGCGAGGTCTTCGGCGTGGACCGGGCCGATGACGGGCTGCCCAGGTACGACTTCGCAGTGGTTGGCGGGGAGCCGGGACCGTTCCGGTCGGAGGTCGGCTTCACCCTGCAGCCGGAGTTCGGCCTGGACCGGCTGGCCGCCGCCGACCTGGTGGTGGTGTCGGCGATCGCTGACCGCCGGCTGTACCGCCCGGCCGGCCCGGAGTTCCCCGCGCCCATGCTCGAGGCGCTGCGGGCCACCGTCGCCCGTGGCGCCCGGGTGCTGAGCGTGTGCACCGGCGCGTTCGCGCTCGGCGCGGCCGGCCTGCTGGACGGACGGCACTGCACCGCGCACTGGCGGCACGCCGCCGAACTGGCCAAGCGGTACCCAGAGGCCATGGTCAACCCGGACGTGCTGTACGTGGACGAGGGCCTGGTCATCACCAGCGCGGGCACCGCGGCCGGCATCGACGCCTGCCTGCACATCGTGCGCAAGGAGCAGGGCACCCGGGTGGCCAACGGGATTGCCCGGCGGATGGTCGTCCCGCCGCACCGGGACGGCGGCCAGGCCCAGTACGTGGACCAGCCGGTGGCCATGCCGTCCTGCGACACGCTGACTGAGGTCATCGGCTGGATGCAGCGGCACCTCAGCGAGCCGGTCACCATCCGCCAGCTGGCCGAGCGGGCGCACATGTCCGAGCGCACATTCGCCCGTCGGTTCGTCCAGGAGACCGGGACCACCCCGCTGCGCTGGCTCACCGGCCAGCGCATCCTGCTCGCCCAGGAGCTGCTGGAGGAGACCGACGCGTCCATCGACCTGATCGCGGACCGGGCCGGCTTCGGTAACGCGGCCACGCTGCGGCATCACTTCCGCAGCTGGCGCGGCACCACCCCGCAGGCCTACCGGCGGGCGTTCTGCCCGGCCGGCCCCGCGCCGGACGGCGACGGGCCTGCATCAGCCGGCGGGAGCGCATCAGCCGGCGGGAGCGCATCGGACGGTGCCGGGCGCGCATCGGACGGCGGGCGCACGATTGACCGTGGCTGGCGGGCGCCGGACCGCAGCCCGTCATTCGCCCTGGACGGCCGCCTGCCGGCGGCGCCCGGTGACTACTCGCCCTCGTCCAGCGGCCGGAACACGGTCGGGATGGCCGGGTAGCCCCGGGACAGCTGCACCGCGTGCACCGGCAGCTCGGCCAGCGTGGCACGGTGCCGCTCCCGGGCCGCCGCCAGCGGCTCCCGGCCGACGATCTCGCCGCCCCGCACCAGCTGCCGGAGCAGCGGCCGCGCCGGGCGGCCGGCCAGCGCGTCGTCCGCCCCGTTGGTGCTGACCACCTCGGCTACCGCGATGCCCTCGCCGTCCAGCCGCCGGGCCGACCATTTGCGGCCGCCCCGGCTGGGCTTGCCGACCGACCGTTTGGCCACCG
The DNA here is from genome assembly GCA_963834705.1 of uncultured Actinomycetes bacterium. Taxonomy (GTDB): domain Bacteria; phylum Actinomycetota; class Actinomycetes; order Streptosporangiales; family Streptosporangiaceae; genus RYN-230. Next base: position 1,531,201 of record CAWICV010000001.1, on the reverse strand, counting down.
GACGCAGCTCCCCGTCCCCATGGTCCTCCAGGGCCCGGGCCACCAGCTTGTAGACCAGCGCCGCGGTCGGCGCGCCAGACCCGGTGACCAGCGAGGTGCCCACCCCGTACCCGTTCACCGGCGCGGCGGCCAGCGCGGCGATCGAGTACTCGTCCAGGTCGCCGCTGAGCACGATCCGGGTCCGCGTCGCGCCCAGCTCGTCCAGCAGGGCGCGGACCCGGCCGGTGACCCGGGGCAGGTCGCCGCTGTCGATGCGCACCGCGCCCAGGCCGGGCCCGGCCAGCTCGATGGCGGTGCGCACCGCCTTCTCCACGTCGAACGTATCCACCAGCAGTGTTGTCTGGCTGCCCAGCGCGGCCAGCTGGGCGGCGAACGCGTCCCGCTCGTTGTCGTGCACGAGGGTGAACGCGTGCGCGCTGGTGCCGCTGGTCGGGATGCCGTACTCGCGCCCGGCCTGCAGGTTCGAGGTGGTCGCGAACCCGGCGATGTAGGCGGCCCGGGCACTGGCCAGCGCGGCCATCTCGTGGGTACGCCGGGAGCCCATCTCGATGATCGGCCGTTCGTCGGCCGCGGACACCATCCGGGACGCGGCCGACGCGATCGCGGAGTCATGGTTGAAGATGGACAGGGCCAGCGTCTCCAGCACGACGGCCTCGGCGAACGGGGCCTGCACGACCAGGATCGGTGAGCCGGGGAAGTAGCAGTCGCCTTCCCCATAGCCCCAGATATCCCCGGTGAACCGGTAGGACTCCAGGTAGCGCAGCGCCCGCTCGTCCACGATCCCGCCGTCGCGCAGGAACGCGAGTTCCCCGGGACCGAACGTGAACCGCTCCAGTGCGTCGAGGAACCGGCCGGTCCCGGCGACCACGCCGTACCGCCGCCCATGCGGCAGTGCCCGGGCGAACACCTCGAAGACGGCGCGCCGTCCCGCGGCGCCGCTGCCCAGCGCGGCGGTCAGCATGGTCAGCTCGTAGCGATCCGTGAGCAGGGCTGTGCTGGAGTTAGCCGTCACGAGCAGCAAGACTACGGATGCCCCGAGCGCACCGGGCCAGCCACCTCGGCCGCTACAGTCAGACACTAGGAGACAACCATGCCGGGAGGTGAGCGCCGGTGAGCGTGGCACCAGCAGAGGTCGAGCGACCGGAGGTGCGGGAGGAAGCCGTCCCCGACACGCCCTGGGTCACCATCGTGTGGAACGACCCGGTCAACCTCATGTCCTACGTGACCTATGTGTTCCAGCAGGTGTTCGGGTATCCGCGGCGCAAGGCCGAGAAGCTCATGCTCGACGTCCATCACAAGGGCAGGGCGGTGGTCTCGGCGGGCACCCGGGAATCGATGGAGCACGACGTGGCCGTGCTGCACGGCTACGGCCTGTGGGCCACGGTCAGCCACGACAAGTGAGCGGACCGGACCCGGACAGCACGGGGGAAGCAGGCGACTTGATGGGTGGCTTCCGCGCTCGGCGCCGGGGCGGGGTGACGGCCAGGTTCGCCGCGTCGCAGGCCAGCATCATCCGGGCGCTGGTCAGCCAGGTCGAGGAGCTGATCGCGGGCCCGGCGGGCGAGGATGGCACCGGACCAGGGCCGGGTGGCACCGGATCAGGGCCGGGTGGCACCGCACCAGGCCCGCTCGACGACGTGGCCGCGCTGCTCGGCCGCCCCGGCCCGGCCGCCCCACCGGATGACCCGGTGCTGGCCCGGCTGCTGCCGGACGCGTACCGGGACGACACCGAGGCGGCCGGGGAATTCCGCCGGTTCACCGAGCAGGAACTGCGCTCCGGGAAGCTGGCGGCGGCCCAGACCGTGCTGGACACGCTGCCCGAGGACGGCGGCCGGGTAGAACTGACCGACGAGGACGCGCAGGTCTGGCTGCGCGCGCTGAACGACGTCCGGCTGGCCCTCGGGATACGGCTGGACATCACCGAGGACACCGCGCAGCGCACCCAGGATCTCGACCCGGCCGATCCCCGGTCGGCCTACCTGTGGGTCTACGACTGGCTCACCTACCTGCAGGAGACGCTGGTACGCGCGCTCTGGTAATACGCTCTCAGACATGCTGACGCTCCACCCCGCGCTGCGGGACAAGATCGTGTTGCACGCCCGCGCCGACCACCCGGACGAGGCGTGCGGGGTGGTCGCCGGCCCGGTCGGCACCGACCGCCCGGAGCGGTTCATCCCGATGCTGAACGCCCAGCGCTCGCCCACGTTCTACGAGTTCGACTCGATGGAGCTGCTGCGGGTCTGGCGGGAGATGGACGACCGGGACGAGGAGCCGGTGGTCATCTACCACTCGCACACCGCGACCGAGGCCTACCCGTCGCGCACCGACATCACGCTGGCCCAGGAGCCCGGCGCGCACTACGTGCTGGTGTCCACCCGGGAGCCGGACGAGGTGGAGTTCCGCTCCTACCGCATCGTGGACGGCGTGGTGACCGAAGAGGAGGTCCGGATCACCGCCGACGCTGGAGAACCGGGCGTGGAATGATCCCCCCGGACGCCGGTGTTGGCACCCCGTAGACGACCGCCCGACCCTGGAGAGTTCCCCATGGCCATCGAAGTCCGCATTCCGACCATCCTGCGCACCTATACCGGCGGGGCCAAGGCGGTGGAGGGCTCAGGGGCGACGCTGGAAGAGCTGTTCGGCGACCTGGACGCCCGCTACGGCGGGCTGCGCGAGCGGCTGCAGGACGAGTCCGGGCTCCGCCGGTTCGTCAACGTGTACCTGAACGACGAGGACGTCCGGTTCCTCGGCGGCCTGAAGACCCCGGTCCAGGACGGCGACACGGTGACCGTGCTGCCGGCCGTGGCGGGCGGGGCGCGCTGACCCAGGGCTTCTGATGCGTTACGACTCGCTGCTCGACTCGCTCGGCGGTACTCCGCTGGTCGGGCTGCCGAGGCTGTCTCCCGGGCCGGACCAGCGGCTGTGGGCCAAGCTGGAGGACCGCAACCCGACCGGCTCGGTGAAGGACCGGGCGGCGTTCTTCATGATCGAGCAGGCGGAGAAGGACGGCCTGCTCGTGCCGGGGTCCACCATCCTGGAGCCCACCTCGGGCAACACCGGGATATCACTGGCCATGGTGTCCAGGTTGCGCGGCTACCGGATGATCTGCGTGATGCCGGAGAACACCTCGGTGGAACGCCGCCAGATGCTGGAGATGTACGGCGCCCAGGTGATCTCCTCGCCGGCCGCGGGCGGGTCCAACGAGGCGGTCCGGGTGGCCAAGCGGCTGGCCGCGGAGCACCCCGACTGGGTCATGCTCTACCAGTACGGCAACGAGGCGAACAGCCGGGCGCACTACGAGACCACCGGCCCGGAGATCCTGGCCGACCTGCCCGGGATCACCCACTTTGTCGCTGGGCTCGGCACCACCGGGACGCTCATGGGCGTCGGCCGCTACCTGCGTGAGCACGTGCCGGGTGTGTCCATCGTGGCCGCCGAGCCGCGGTACGGCGAGCTGGTCTACGGGCTGCGCAACATCGACGAGGGCTTCGTGCCGGAGCTGTACGACGAGTCGGTGCTGACCAGCCGGTTCTCCGTGTCGTCGGTGGACGCGCTGCGCCGCACCCGGGAGCTGCTGGACTCCGAGGGCATCTTCGCGGGCATTTCCGCGGGCGGTGCGCTGCACGCCGCGCTGGGCATGGCGGCCAAGGCCCAGGCGGCCGGCCAGCGGGCCGACATCGCGTTCGTGGTCGCCGACGGCGGCTGGAAGTACCTGTCCACCGGCGCGTACTCCGGCACTCTGGAAGATGCCGAGGACCGTCTGGAAGGGCAGCTATGGGCGTAACGCCAGTGCCCGCGCAGTTCCCCGGGCCGGTCCCCGGCCGCCGGGCCCGGCCAGGCGCTCCGCGCGCGGCCCTGAGCCGCACCAGCTTTTCAGCCACTCGGCTCGCCCACGCGGCCGAACCGCATGGATGAATCCTTTGCGGTCCTGACAGCATGGATGAAACATTCATGCGGTGACCCGGGAGGGTGCGGTGCGCGGGTGAGCGTGTTCGACGAGGCGACTGCGGTGCGGCAGGTGGCGGAGGGGCGGTACGAGGTCAGGCCGGATGACCGGTTCGCCATTGCCGGGGCGGTCAACGGCGGGGTGCTGCTGGCCAGCATGCTGCGCGCGGTGCTGCACACCGCGCCGCATCCGTACCCCATCGCGACCAGCGCGCACTTCCTCCGGGCGCCGCGCCCGGAACCCGCGCAGGCCGAGGTCAGCTGGCTGAAGCAGGGCCAGGTCGCGGCCACCGCCCGGGCCACCCTGGTGCAGGACGGCCGGCCGGTGCTGGAGACCACGGTGACCACCGGCCCGCTCGGCGATCCGGCCGACACTGCCGGGCTGTCCTGGACCGGCGAGCCGCCCTGGCTGCCGCCGATCGAGGAATGCCGGGGCGCGCGGGATGCCCCGCACCGGGTGCTGAGCGGCTACGCCAAGCAGGTGGACCTCCGGCTGGACCCGGCCACCGCGGGCTGGACCCGCGGCCAGCCGGCCGGCGTGCCGGAGATGCGCGGCTACTTCCAGCTGGCGCAGCAGCGGGACCCGGACGCCCTGCTGCTGGCCCTGGCGGTGGACTCGCTGCCGCCGGTGGTGTTCGGCCTCGGGATGGTCGGCTGGTCCCCGACGGTCGAGCTGACCTGGTACATGCGTGCGGTGCCGGCTCCCGGGCCGCTGCGTGTCGCGGCCCGCTGCCGGCACGTCAGCGGCGGCTGGTTCGACGAGGAGGCTGAGGTCTGGGACAGCGCGGGCCACCTGGTCGCGCAGAGCCGCCAGATCGCACGTGTTGGCCGGGGGGGCGACCCCCGGGCCCCCCGATCGCCGCTTCGCACCGACCGCCGGCTCGGCGGGCACCCGCCTAGTGGCGAGCACCGCCTAATGGCTGGCCCCGCCTAGCGGCGGCCTCCGCCTCGGCGACGCGCACCGGTTCCCCTCCCACTACGCTGATCTTCGTGCGTCTCACCGTTATCGGCTGTTCGGGCTCAATCCCTGGTCCCGACGGCCCGGCGTCCTGCTACCTGATCGAGGAGGAGGGCTTCCGGCTGCTGCTCGACCTGGGCAGCGGCGCGCTCGGCCCGGTGCAGCGGTACCTGCCGCTGACCGGCATCGACGCGATCTGTCTCAGCCACCTGCACGCCGACCACTGCCTGGACATGTGCCCGCTCTGGGTGGCCCAGATCTACGCGCCGGACGGCCCGCGGCCGCGCATCCCGGTGTCCGGCCCGGAGGGCACCGCGGAACGACTGGCCCAGGCCTACGGCTTCACCCAGCAACCCGGCATGACCGGGGCGTTCGAGTTCGGCACGCTGCGGCCAGGGACCCGGCAGATCGGCCCGTTCGAGATCACCCTGGCCCGGATGAACCACCCGGTGGAGACGTACGGCTTCCGGGTTGCGGCCGGCGGCCGGGTCATCGCCTACTCCGCCGACACCGGGCCGTCCGATGCCCTGGTCGGCCTGGCCCAGGACGCCGACCTGCTGCTCTGCGAGGCGACATTCCTGGATGAGCCGGGACAGCCGGCCAACCTGCATATGTCGGGCAAGCAGGCGGGCGAGCACGCGGCGCGGGCCGGGGTGGGCCAGCTCGTGCTCACCCACCTGGCGCCGTGGCACGACCGGCAGCGCAGCCAGGCCGAGGCGGCGGCGGCATTCCCCGGCCCGCTCACGCTGGCCACCCCCGGACTGGTCGCCGACCTGGGCTGAGCCCGCCGGGGGGCGCTTAGGATGCTCAACCATGCGGGTACTCGTGACCGGCGGCGCCGGGTTCATCGGCTCACATCTCACCGACGGGTTCCTGGCCCGGGGCGATGAGGTCAGCGTGGTCGATGACCTGTCGGCGGGCCGGGCGGGCCGCCTGGATGGCCAGGTCCCGCTGCATAAGGTGAGCATCGCCGACGCGGCCGCGTTCACCGCGCTGGTCCGGCAGGTCCAGCCCGGGCTGATCTGCCACCTGGCCGCACAGATCGACGTCCGGTCCTCGGTGAACGCCCCGGCCGAGGACGCCGGGGTCAACGTGGTCGGCACAGTCAACGTGCTGGAGGCGGCCCGGGCCACCGGCGCCCGGGTGCTGTTCGCCTCCTCCGGCGGCGCCGTCTATGGCCGCGATGCCCCGATCCCGTCGCGGGAGGACGTGCTGGCCCTGCCCGAGTCGCCGTGCGGCATCGCCAAGCTGTGCGCGGAACAGTACGTCGGGCTGTACAACCGGCTGCACGGGACCCGGCACTCGATCCTCCGGCTGGCCAACGTGTACGGGCCGCGGCAGGACCCGGGCGGCCAGGCCGGGGTCATCCCGATCTTCTGCGGCTGCGTGCTGGCCGGGCAGGACGTGCCGATCTACGGCGACGGCACGCAGACCCGCGACTACGTGTACATCGGCGACACGGTCAGCGCGTTCCTGGCCGCCGCGGACGCGGGCCGCCCCGGGACGTGGAACATCGGCACCGGGGTGGAGACCAGCGTGCTGGACATCGTGGCCATCATCGGGCAGGTGGCCGGCCGCCCGGTGCCGCCGCGATTCGGCCAGCCCCGCCCGGGTGAGCTGCTGCGCAGTGCGCTCGCGGTCGGCCGGGTGGACCGGGACCTGGGCTGGCGGGCGCAGACCCAGCTGGCCGCGGGCATCGGCGCGGTGTACCGCTGGATCGAGTCCGGCACCCCCGACCGGGTGGGTTGCTAGCTGGGTTTGCGTCGGCCACGGCCGGCTTCGCCGGCCTCGGCGCGGAGCGGCGGTCGGGGGTCCGGGGGTCGTCCCCGGGTCAGCACGGCGAGCACACGCCTTCGGCGCGCCCCGCCTCGTCGGCGCGCGGTCAGGCGCGGGCCAAACCCCTCCTGGCGCCCGCCTCGCCAACGCTGAGGGCGAGCTACCCGTCCGCGCGGCTACGCTGTCCCTCATGTCCCGACCCGATGGGCGCAGCAATGCTTCGCTGCGCGAGATACGGATGACCCGCGGCTGGCTGGAACACGCGGAAGGCTCGGTGCTGGTCGAGTTCGGCGGCACCCGGGTGCTCTGCGCGGCCAGCGCGACCGAGGATGTGCCGCGCTGGCGGCGTGGCAGCGGCCTGGGCTGGGTGACGGCCGAGTACGCGATGCTGCCCCGGGCGACCAACACGCGCGGCGACCGGGAGTCGGTGAAGGGCCGGATCGGCGGCCGGACGCACGAGATCTCCCGGCTGATCGGCCGTTCCCTGCGGGCCTGCGTGGATGCCAAGGCGCTGGGTGAGAACTCCATCGTGATCGACTGCGACGTGCTGCAGGCCGACGGCGGCACCCGGACCGCGGCCATCACCGGCGGGTTCGTGGCGCTGGCCGACGCGGTGGCCTGGCTGCGCTCGCGCAAGCGGTGCAAGGGCGACCCGCTGGTCGGGTCGGTGGCCGCGGTCAGCGTGGGCATCGTCGATTCGCAGCCCCGGCTGGACCTGTGCTACGAGGAGGACTCGGCCGCGCAGACCGACATGAACGTGGTCTGCACCGGCGACGGCGGGTTCGTGGAGATCCAGGGCACGGCCGAGCGGGAGCCGTTCAGCCGCGAGCTGCTCACCGAGCTGCTCGACCTGGGTGTGGCCGGGTGCGCCGAGCTGACCCGCATCCAGCGGGAAGCGCTCGGCTGGTGACCGGCCGGCTCGTGCTGGCCACCAGGAACCCGGCCAAGCTGGCCGAGCTGCGCCGGATCCTCGAAGCCGGGCAGGTCCCGGTCGGGGTCAGTGACCTGGGGGAGTTTCCCGGGATGCCCGAGGTGGCCGAGACCGGGCTCACCTTCGAGGAGAACGCGCTGCTCAAAGCACGGGCGGTCGCCGCGTTCACCGGGCTGCCCGCGGTGGCCGACGACTCCGGCCTGTGCGTCGACGCGCTGAACGGGATGCCCGGCGTGCTGTCCGCCCGCTGGTCCGGGAAGCACGGCGACGACGAGGCCAACCTGTGGCTGGTGCTGGGCCAAATGTCCGACGTGCCGGCCGGCCGCCGCGGCGCGCACTTCACCTGCGCCGCCGCGCTCGTCCTGCCGTCCGGCGCGGAGCAGGCCACCGAGGGGGTGCTGGCGGGGTCGCTGACCCGGGAGCCGCGCGGCAGCAACGGCTTCGGCTACGACCCGATCTTCGTCCCGGCCGGCGGGGAACTCACCACGGCCCAGCTCAGCGCCGAGGAGAAGGACAAGATAAGCCACCGGGGCCGGGCGCTGCGCGCGCTGGCCCCGGTCATCGCGGCGCTGCTCAGCTAGTTCCGGAGACGCGAACGGCCCGCCGGGCCCGGGCTTGCTGCCCAGGACCGGCGAGCCGCTGCGTTGCGCGTCAGCCCAGGCCACTCACCAGTGTGATGGCATCGTGGTCGGGGTGGCCCCGGCCGGCGCGGTGGCGGCCGCCGTGGCGGCTGGGGTCGGCGTCATCCCGGTGGTCGGCGTGGTGGGCGTCGCCGCCATCGTCGGGGTCGGGGTGGCCGTGACGGTGCCCGTGCCGGGCAGCACGAAGACGATCGTGGTGGACGGCATGGCGATGTGCATCGGCTGGTTGAACGAGTTGATGTTCAGCGTGATGGTGAACGTGGTGCCGTTCACGGTCTCGATCAGCACCAGCTTCTGCACCTGGTTGGCCGAGTTCAGCCAGGTCCGGAACCGGGTCATGGACAGGCCGCTGTTCATCCAGGACTGCACGGTCGGCTGCATGTTCGACGGCAGCTGGCTGAGGATGTTCGCCAGCACGTAATGGCCGCCGAACTCACGCATCCGGTGGCCGCCGAAGTGCGAGAAGCCCATGAAGCGCGTGTGCGACCCGTACGGGAACAGCTGGGTCTGCATGAGCGGGCTGCTGCCTTCGAGCAGAGCCAGCAGCGGGCCGAGGTTGAGCCCGGAGCCGTTGCTCATCGCGTTCATCGTGCCCTCGATCCACCGGTGGTGGTAGGCGTTCATGAACAGCGGGCTGCGCATGAAGGCCATGCCGTTGCTCAGGATGATCTTCACGTTGCCGAGCTGCCCGGCGTTGGCCACGATGGAGATGGCCGGCGAACTGGGGGTGGTGGCCACCTCGTTCATGGTGCCGAACAGGTTGGCCGTGGTCGCGCCCGTCGCGGTGATCTGCACGCTCGCCGAGAGCGTGTTCACCTGCTGAGTCTGCTGGGCGGCCAGCGTCAGGATCTGGCCTACCGACGACGAGGACGCCGTCGTGCCCAGGCTAGAGCCGCTGCCGGACGAGCTGCTGAAGCTGCTGGGCTTGCACCCGGCTACAGTCACTGCTGCCGCCACCGCTACGGCCGCGAAGCCGAGCGGGCGAACTGCCTTCAACTGCGGGAACACGCCTGGTCCTCCTAGGGTTGGCGATTGCCGAATCTCTCGCAATCCCCCGCCACCCGTCCGGACTCTACGTTCGCCCAGCGGTGATCAGTGCGTCGGTACGCTCCCGGTAAGGGGGACGTAACATCCGTTCACATCCGGCAAGCGCGGCCGGTAGCGTGGGTTCGGCTTAGCCGGAGGGAGCATCGTGACTGACCAGAAACTGGCGCCCGGAGATGTGGCACCGGACTTTTCCCTGTCCGACGCGGACGGCCAGACAGTAACGCTGTCCGGGCTGCGCGGGCAGCGGGTGATCGTGTACTTCTACCCGGCCGCGATGACCCCCGGCTGCACCAAAGAAGCGTGCGATTTCCGGGATAATCTCGGCGTGCTGGCCGGCGCCGGGCTAACCGTGCTCGGCATTTCCCCGGATAGCCCGGAAAGGCTGGCTAAGTTCCGGGACAAGGAATCGCTCAACTTCACCTTGCTCGCCGATCCCGGCCGCGAAGCGCTGCGCGCTTACGGCGCCTATGGTGAGAAGATGAACTACGGCAAGAAAACGGTCGGCGTGATCCGCTCGACATTCGTGATCGGCGCGGATGGCCGCGTCGAGCGGACGTATTACAACGTCCGGGCGACCGGCCATGTCGAGCGGCTGCGCACGGACCTGGCCGCCTGATGCACGGGGCCGTAGCCCAACGGCAGAGGCACAGGACTTAGGATCCTGCAAGTATGGGTTCAAATCCCATCGGCCCCACTAATAGTGACGGTACTGGTCCGGAGGGACGACCCGCCGCTCCGCTTCCCCGGGGGACTACCCCCGGAACCCCCGGCCCCCGCGATCACTGGCTCGGAGAGAACACGCCTGCGGCGCGCCTCCCCTCGCCAGTTCTGGCCGACGACCATGTTCATTCGCAGTGGTCGTATGACACCGGCCCGCAGGCGTCCATGGCCGGGGCCTGTGCCCGCGCGGTGGAGCTTGGGCTGCCCTCGGTGGCGTTCACCGAGCACCTGGATTTCGCCGGGCCCGGGCCGGCTGACCCGCTCGCTGCGGCCGGCATGAAACGCCATGATGCGGGCGGGATCCGCCCACTGGATGTGCCCGGCTACCTCGCAACGCTGGCCGAATGCCGGGACCGGTTTCCGGGGCTGCGCATCCTGTCCGGCGTGGAGGCGGGGGAGCCACATCTGTTCGCGGCCAGCGCCGCCGCCACAGTGGGGTCGGGCCGGTTCGACCGGGTGCTCGGCTCGGTGCACGGCGTGCGCACCGGGGGCCAGCTGGTGTATTCCGGGTGGCTGCTCCGCCGGGATCCGGCGGCCGAGGTGATGCGCCAGTACTTCGCCGAGGTGGTCGCCATGATCGAGGGCAGCGCCCTGTTCGAGGTGCTGGCCCATCTGGACTTCCCGCGCCGGTACTGGCCCGGGTCGGCGGGGGAGTACACCGAGGCAGCGTTCGAGGAGGAGTACCGCGCGGTGCTCCGCGCGCTGGCCACCTCCGGCCGGGTGCTGGAAATCAACACGGCCAGCCCGCTGCTGTCGGTCAGCGTGCTGCGCTGGTGGGCCGAGGAAGGCGGCGCCGCGGTGTCCTTCGGCAGCGACGCCCACCTGCCCTGGCATGTCGGCGCCCGGTTCCAGCAGGCGTCCGCGATCGCCGCCGCGGCGGGGTTCCGGCCCGGCCGGGACCCGGCCGGTTTCTGGCGCTGCTGACCCGCCGCCAGCCAGGCGTTAGCCCCGCCGCCAGCCAGGCGTTAGCCCGCCGCCAGCTCGGTGACGATGCCAGCCACCTCCGCGGGCGGGATGGCCAGGGTCATGTCGCCCACCGTCAGCTCGACCCGCTGGGTCCGCGGGTCCGCCGTGCTGGCTGACTCGGGCCAGGTCCAGATGCCCTGGTCCTTGGCCAGCCGGACGGCCGCGGCGCGGAAGCCGGCCGCGCTGGTGCTGAGCAGCAGGTGCATCATCGGGGTCTGCGGCGGGTCCGGGACGATCTGGACGCCGGGCACGCCGCGCAGCGCATCCGTGATGGCCCGCGCGTGGGCCAGGTACCGCGGCATCAGCGGCAGCCGCCGGTCCAGGCAGGTAAGCGCGGAGGCGGCGTTGGGCCACAGCCCGAACAAGGTGCCGCCCATCCGGTGCCGCCACTCCCGGACCTGGCTTATGACGCCGTCCGGGCCGGCCACGCAGCAACCTGGCAGCGCGCCGAGGCCCTTGTAGAACGACACGTACACGGTGTCGAACAGCCCGGCGATGTCGGCAGGCGGCCGGCCGTAACCGGCCGCCGATTCCCACAGCCGGGCCCCGTCCAGGTGGGCCGCGGCGCCCTGCTCTTGGGCCCAGCCCAGCTGAGCCGCCAGGTCGTCCCACGGCGGCTGCTGGCCGCCCAGGTCGCGCTGCGGCAGTTCGAGCACCAGCGCCGCGGACGGCTCGGCCACCGTGGCCAGGTCAGCCAGGCTGAGCAGCCGGTGCGGATTGCCCACCGGGCGGCCGGTGAGCTGATGCAGCCGCTGGTAGCCGCGGCCTTCGTGCATGTCGATGTGGCAGCACGGGTGGAACAGCACGGTGCGGCGCTGCCGCTGGTCGGCGTGCACCCGGAGCACCGCTTGCTGGGCCATGGTGCCGCTGGGCAGGAACACCGCGGCCGGCTTGCCGAGCAGCGCCGCGATCCGGTCTTCCAGGTCGGCCACCACCCCGCCCTCGCCGTACCGGTCCGGCACCGTGCCGGCGGGCACGGTGGCCAGCAAGTCGGCCACCCGGACCGGCCCGTGGCCGTGCAGGAAGCGGGTGCACTGGTCGCGCAGGGCGGTCAGTTCTTGGTCAGCAGGCATACCGACATTCTGGTACTGCTGGGAGATCACCCTGGGCGCGGGCCAGCCGGGCCTGGCCGTGGCGCTGGACGCGGACGAGGCGGTACGCGCGCTGGACGGCGCCATGGCCGACCTGAACGACCCCGAGCCGGCCCGCTGATAACGCTCTGAGCAGGTCGGTCTCGGTGATGCCGGGGCCCTGACCATCCCGGATGAACCATTCGGTGCCGAACGCGACCCGGAACTGCTCGTCCGGCATGGCCAGGAAGAACGACTGCTCGCTGATCTGGCTGGCGTGTGCCCGCATCGCGCGCCGCTTGGCGTCCAGGTACGGCGTGACGTCCACCGCGGCGGTGATCACCGACTCCGGCTGGCCGAACGTGTCCGGGTCCCGTTCCGGGAACTCGACCCCGTCCGCCGCGGCCTGCGCCGCGAACTGCCGGATGCTGCGCTCCACGTGGTCCCGGTTGATCGTGCTCTGGTAGACCCGGGGCGTGCCGGCCAGCTCGGCCGCCCGAATGCCCACCCGGTGCACCTGGATGTGGTCCGGGTGCCCGTAGCCGCCGTTGGCGTCATAGCATGTCAGCACGTCGGCCCGCGTCCCGCGGAGCAGCTCCGCCAGCCGCTGCGCCGCTTCCTCGACCGGCGTGGTCCAGAACGAGCCGGGCCGGTCGTTGGCCGGGGTGCCCATCATCCCGGAGTCGCGGTAGCCGAGGAACTCCACCCGCTGCGCGCCCAGGATGTCCGCGGACGCCTGAGTCTCGGCCACCCGGCGCTGCCACAGTTCCTCGCCGTCGGCCAGCAGGCCTTCCGGGATCTCGCCCTGCTCGCCCCGGGTGGCGACGACCAGCACCACCCGGTGCCCGGCGTCGGCCGCCTTGCGGATCACCCCGCCGCAGGCGATGCACTCATCGTCCGGGTGGGCGTGGAAGGAAACCAGCGTGGCCATGGCCGCGACGTTACCGGACGGCGCTAGTAGGCAGCGCTACTGGATTGGCGCTGACCAGGCGTCCAGGTGGGCGGGCAGGTCGGCCAGCCGGGTGATCACCGCGTCCGGCACGGCGCTGTCGTAGGCCGGCACCGCGCTGTGCGGGATGAGCACCGCACGCATGCCCGCGCGCTGCGCGCCGTGCACGTCGTCGTAGGGCCGGTCGCCGACGAACACGCAGCTCCCCGGATCGGTCTCGCCGACCGCGGCCATCGCCGCCCGGAACGCCTCCGGATGCGGTTTGCACCACGGGATCTCGCTGCTGAACACGACGCCGTCGAACAGGTCGAGCACGTTGTCCCGGCGCAACACCCGCTCGTGCGCGCTGCGCGGCCACATCGTGTTGGACAGCACCCCGGCCTTGATGCCCCGCACGCGCAACTCGCCGAGCAGCGGGATCACGTCCGGGTCGGTGAACGTGTGCGGATCCCAGGCGGTGAAGTACTCCTCCAGGAGCGCCTCGGTCGGCGTCACCCCGGCCCGGTCGAAGACATCGTCCATGGTGGCGCTGCACTGGGACTCGCCGGTGAGCTGCCACAGCGCCAGCTCGGCAGCCAGGATGGCCGCGGCCACCTCGTCGCCGCGGCCGGGGAAGTGCGACGCGCACACCGAGCGCCACATCGCGTTGGGGTCCACCGAGTGCCAGGGCGTCAGCGTGCCGCCCCAGTCGAAAATCACCGCGCGGACAGTCACACCTGGCATGGTATGCGAGCGGCGCCCGGCGGTCGCGGCAATAAGCGCTGGCCGGCCCGTGCGGAGCCGGCTGCGTTGGGGCAAGATTTGACCTGCGTTTCCTTTTGCTCAACCCGGGAATTCGGCCCTTGTCCTAGGGTCACCCGGAGGGCTGCCCGGTATTCACCCCGGGCGGGGAAGAGGGAGGATCGATGCCACACCACCCAGGCCGACGGAGGCTGGCTGTGCGCGCCGCCGCCGTCACCGGAAGTGCCTCGTTGCTGAGTCTCTTCGCGCTGGCCGGCGCCGCGCCCGGGGTCGCGGCCACCGGGCAGCCATTAGCACGGACCGGGCAGCACGAGGTGAGCAGCAACGGCTGCCACCTCGGCAACGGGATCAAGCACGTAGTCGAGCTCGGCTTCGACAACGTGCACTTCTTCCGGGACAACCCCAACGTGCCGTCCGACCTGCAGATGATGCCGAACCTGCTGCACTTCTTCACCGGCAACGGGACGTTCCTGTCCAACAACCACACCCCACTCATCGCGCACACCGCCGATGACCTGCTGACCACGGCCACCGGCTTGTACGGCGACCGGGCCGGCATGCCGGTCAGCAATAGCTACCAGGCCTACAACACCGACGGCACCACCGATCCGGCCAGCTCGTTCGCGTACTGGACCGACCCGATCTTCGACACCGCGTCCAAGCCGAACCCGGGCCACGACACCAACCCGTCCATGGTGTACTCGGCCACCCCGCCCGCCACCACGTCGCCTGCCCCCAAGCCGGACACCATCACGCCCGCGCCGTGGGTGCCGTTCACCCGGGCCGGCTGTGACGTGGGCGACGTGTCCACGGTGAACCAGGTGCTGGAGAACACCTCGGTGGACATCCCGAAGGTGTTCGGCGCCAATTCGCCCGAGGCACAGCAGTTGGCCGCCGACCCGGACTCGTTCAAGGACGCGGAGACCGCGGACTACGTCGGGCTGGCCGTGCACTGCGCCAAGGGCAACGCGTTCTGTGCCGGCGCCGAAGCGGTCAAGTACGGCCAGACCACGCCGAGCCACACCGCGGTGCCCGACGTGCTGCCCGATGAGCCGGGCGGCTACACCGGCTACCAGGGCCTGTTTGGTCACCGGTATATCGCGCCGCAACTCGGCGCGGGCACGCCGAACCTGACCGAGAACGGCTACCAGGTAACCAACGCCGCCGGGAACCTGGTCGACCTCAACGGGAACCAGATCAACGGGGCCTTCCTGACCAGCCACCCGGGCTTTCCTGGTTTCGGCACGATCAACGCCTCGCAGACCCTGGCCTACATGGCCGACTTGCTGCAAAAGGGGGTCCCGGTGGTCAGCGGGTACATCTCGGACATCCACGGGAACGAGGACATC
Source organism: uncultured Actinomycetes bacterium (assembly GCA_963834705.1). GTDB lineage: Bacteria > Actinomycetota > Actinomycetes > Streptosporangiales > Streptosporangiaceae > RYN-230. The sequence continues at coordinate 1,516,108 of CAWICV010000001.1, read as the reverse complement.
CCCGGTCTGTCCGGATGCGCCAGCGCGCCGGAAGCACTGGGCAGCGGCAGTGCCTGCTACATCGCCCAGGCCCAGTACTACAACCAGGCGTTCGGCACGTTCTTCAAGCGCCTGGCCGCGGCCGGGATCACGGCCAGGAACACGCTGTTCGTGCTCAGCTCGGATGAGGGTGACCACGAGGCCGGGGCCAACGTCGGCCGCGCGGTGCAGCCCAGCCCGCAGGGCTGCGACGGCGCCACCGTCAGTGGCGACACGGTGACCGCGGACGTGCCGTGCACCTATCCGTCCGGCACGTTCGGCGAGCTGGATGTCAACGTCACCGGGCTGCTGTCCAGCCAAGAGAACAACACCGTTCCGTTCAGCCTGGAGAACGACACCGCGCCGGAGTTCTACGTGACCGGTAATCCCGGGCCAAACGACCCCTCGGTACGCAGCCTGGAACACGGCGTGGCCAACATCACCGCGGCCAACCCGTACACCGGGACGACGCAGAAGATCGACAACTACATCGCCGACCCAGCCGAGGAGGCCATCCTGCACATGGTGAACGCCGACCCGGCCCGCACGCCGACCTTCGCGATGTTCGCCAAACCCGACTACTACCTGCAGTCCTCGGCCCTCACCGGGAGCTGCGCCGGGAAGCTGGTGTGCCAGAGCCCGGCCTTCGCCTGGGACCATGGCGACTACGCCGCGGAGATCAACACCAACTACGCCGCGTTCGCCGGCCCTGGCGTCAGGCAGCTCGGCCTGGACGGGCCTGCCGCTGGCCAGGGGCCGAGCTCGGCCGGTGCCAACAGCGGCCAGCTCGTGGTAGCTGACCAGCACCTGCCCGGGCCGTGGGTGGACGAGACCGACATCCGGCCGACGCTGATGTACCTGACCGGGCTGCGCGACGACTACGAGTCCGACGGCCGGGTGATCACCCAGATCCTGGCCCACCCGAACCGGGCGCTCAGCGCTCCGGCGGTGACCGCGCTCGGGGAGTGCTACAAGCAGCTCAACTCCAGCGTTGGCCAGTTCGGCGCGGCCACCATGGTCGCGTCGACCAGCGCGGTGGACAGCACCAGCCCCGGTGATGCCACCTACATCCACACCAACCGATTGCTGACCGGGCTGGACAAGGTCCGCGACGCGCTGGCCCGGCGGATCAAGGGCGAACTGGAAGCGGCCGCGTTCAGGAACACCCCGGTGCCTGGCACGGGTGTCCAGATCGCCGCCTGCCGGGGCGTCATCAAGGCCGCCCAGCACCTGGCGGCCGCCAGCTGACTAGGCCGGCAACAGGTACGGTCCCCGGCGCGCGCCGCGCGCCGGGGACCGCTGCCGGTCAGTCGCCCTTGACGTTGACGATCTGGCGCAGCGTGTGCCGGACCTCGACCAGGTCCTTGGCGTCCGCCATGACGACGTCAATCGACTTGTAGGCCGCGGGGATCTCGTCCAGGAACGCGCTGGTCCGCCGCCACTCGATGCCCTGCATAGCGGCGTCCAGTTCGGCGCGGCTGAACGTCTTGCGGGCCGCGTTCCGGCTGAACTCACGGCCCGCGCCGTGCGGCGAGGAGTTCAGCGACAGCCGGTTGCCCTTCCCGGTGACGACGTAGGACCGGGTGCCCATCGACCCGGGGATGAGGCCGGGCTTTCCGGCCGACGCGTCGATGGCCCCCTTCCGGGATAGCCACACCTCCTTGCCGAAGTGCTTCTCCCGCTCGGTGTAGTTGTGGTGAGTGTTCACTGTCTCGGTGGCCTGTACCGGCTGGCCCAGCCAGTCGGCCAGGCAGCCGACGACCCGGTCCATCATCTCGGCCCGGTTCAGCAGCGCGAAGTGCTGCGCCCAGCGCAGGTCACGCAGGTAGGCGGCGAACTCGTCGGTGTCCTCGACCAGGTAGGCCAGGTCCGGGTCGGCCAGCGGGATCCACCATTTCTTCGCCAGATCCTGGGCCACCTTGATGTGCGTGCGGGCCAGCCGGTTGCCCACCCCGCGCGACCCGGAATGCAGGAACAGCCAGACCCGGTCCTCCTCATCCAGGCTGACCTCGATGAAGTGGTTACCCGAGCCCAGGCTGCCGAGCTGCAGCCGCCAGTTCGGGCTGACCCGCTCGGCGCTGTCCGCGCCGTCCTTCTGCTCCAGCTCGGTGATCCGGTCCGCGGTGGGCCGGCCGAAAATGGCCGTGTTGTACCGCCCAGCTGACAGTGGAATGCTGTTCTCGATCGACTCGCGCAATGGCCGCAGCGTGCCTCGCTCACGCGTATCCTCCGCAGTGAACTGGCTCCGCACCGCGATCATCCCGCAGCCGATGTCCACCCCAACCGCGGCTGGAATTATCGCACCGAGAGTTGGAATTACCGACCCGACAGTGGCGCCTTTGCCCAGGTGAGCATCGCTCATCAGAGCCACCCAGGGGTGAATGAAAGGCAGCTGAGACGTCCGCAGTGCCTGCTCGCGCGTTTCGTCGTCCAGGATTGACGCCCAGTTCATCAGCTTCTTGCTGAGCCGCTCCACGGCTGATCTCCCATTCCACCCCGATAAGAGACACCAGCGTAAGGCTGCGCGTGGTTCTCGTGCATCATAATTATCGCGGCAATTACCGGGCTTATCCGGCGGCGGTCCAGGCGAGCGGGAGGGAGTCGATGCCGTAGATGCCTTCCACGCCGCCCAGCCGCACCGGCCCGGCCGGATGCAGGTCCGGCATCCGGAGGGGCAGGAACGTGAGGGCCTCTTCCAGTTCGGCCCGGGCCAGGTTGGAGCCCAGGCAGAAGTGCGGGCCCGCGCCGAACGTGAGCAGCCGGTCGGCCGGGGGCCGGCCGGTGTCGAACTCGTCCCCGCCGGCTATGTCACGGTTGGCCCGCTCGGCGCAGATGGCCACGATCGAGCCGGCCGGGAACGTCAGCCCGCGGTGCTCGACCGGCTCCAGGCAGATCCGCGCGGTGAACGGGGTGATCGGCTCGAACCGGAGCACCTCATTCAGCGCGGCGGGTACCAGCCCGGGGTCACGGGCCAGCGCGGCCCACTGCTCCGGATGGCCGGCGAACAGCCGCATCCCGTGCGACAGCTGGGCCTGGGTGGTGTCCACCCCGCCGGCCACCACGTCCAGCACCAGGTTGACGCACTCGGTGCGGGACAGCCGGTCGCCTTCGGCCTCGGCCGCCAGCAGTGTGCTGATCAGGTCGTCAGACGGCTCGCTGCGCCGCTTCTCCAGCAGCGCCTCGACGTAGTCGTACAGTTCCTGGACGGCCCGCTCGATCCGGAGCCGGTCCGGCTCGCTGGCCAGCGCCCGGATGTCGAACTGCCGCTGCACCCAGCCGGACCACTCGTGCAATTGCGGCGCGTCCGCGGCCGGGGCGCCGAGCACGGCCGCGATGGTCAGCGACGGATATGGCTTGGCGAACGAGGTCACGAACTCGCACTCGGCCGCGCCGCCCAGGTCCTGCCATAGCCCGGCCAGGAAGCCACGCATGGCCGGCCGCCAGCGGTCCGCGGCCCGCGGTGTGAACGCTGGGCTGACGAGCTGCCGCAGCCGGCGGTGCCGGTCCCCGGTCTGGTTCAGGATGTTGGCGTCGATCATCTCGCGCAGCCGCCCGCCGGTGACCCCGAACAGGTCGGCGATCTCCCGGCCGGGGAACGCGGTCTGCCGGGCCCGCAGGAAGAACTCGCCCGACTCCCGGTCCAGCACCACGTAGCTCAGCGGGGAGCGGGCCAGCCAGCCCTGTTCGCGGACCGCGGCCAGCCGCTGGTGGTACACCTCGCCGGTCAGCCCGGGCTCGGTGTAGTCGAAAACCGGCAGTTCGAGATCGTCTACCACGGGGGACGGCATGGCTGGTCCTTTCCGCCGGATGCCCTGACCTTACGCCGCTGGGCTACTCGCCGGTAGCACCAGCGGGGCGGGGTGGGGACAGCCGCCGGGTCTCGCCGGCCGCCAGCCGGTGCTACCAGTGGGGCAGCTGGGGACAATTGCGACACCTGGGCGGGCCAGGCGTGCGCCCGGCGCCCGTGCCTGGTTGACTTACCGGCAACGGATCCGTGCCGAGAAGGGATACCAGCAATGGCCGAGCCGAACGGCACGGTCGCGGTTCGCGACCCGGACGCGCTGCTCAAGGAAATCGAGGCGACCCGGGAGAGCCTGGCGCGCACCATCGACGCGCTGACCGAGCGGGCCAGCCCGGCCAACATCGCCCGCCGGGCGGTGGACCGCGCCCGGGAGCAGCTGGACCGCCCGGAAGTGCGGATGTATGGCGGCATCGCGGCCGCGGTGGTGGCCCTCGGCGGCATTGCTTACCTGGTCCGCCGCCGGTACCGCTAATAACCCAACCCGTTTAGCCGAACGCCAGTCCCTCGCCGCGGTACGTCGGCACGGTGGCGGTGATCGCGGTGCCGTCGATCAGGTACAGCTCGTTGAACCGCTCGCACAGCTCACCGGCTTTGGCGTGCCGGAACCAGACCCGGTCACCGATGCGCAGCCCGTCGGCCGCCGGGCCGAGCAGCGGGGTCTGCACTTCGCCCGCGCCTTCCTGGCTGTCCAGCCGCAGCCCGGCCGGCCGGAACGGGCGGGGCAGCCGGCTCGGCTGGGCCGGGCCGGACGCGACGAACCCGCCACTGAACGCGGTGACCACGCCCGGTCCGGGCCGTCGCACCACGGGCAGCGCGAACAGCGCGGCCGGGCGGCCGGAGAACGCCCGGTAGCTGTCGAACAGGGTGGGCTGATACAGCCCGGAGCCCGCGCCGATCTCGGTGACGGCTGGCTCAGCTGCCGTCCCCCCGATCGACCCGGTACCACCCCCGTTGACGAAACGCAGCGGGGTCACCGCGGCCACCGCGCTGACGATGGCCGCGCGGCGCGCCGCCAGTTCGGCCGCAGACCGGCGCTGCATCAGGTGCACGGCCAGGCCATACAGCGGCCGCCCGGCCGGCTTGTCGCCCACCCCGGCGATCTGTGCCTCGTAGGCCATCAGGCCGGTGAGCCGCAGCGCGGGCCGCGCCGCGATGTCCCTCGCCAGCGCGGCCGCGTCGGCCGGGGTGCGCACCGGGGAGCGGCGGGCGCCCGCCCGGAGCAGCCCGCCCAGACCGCGGAAGGACGTGTCGATGTCGATGCACACCTGGACCGGGGCCGGGGCCGCCACGGCCGCGGCGGTCTTCTCGATCAGGTCCAGGTGGTCCGGGCTGTCCACCATCAGGGTGATTGCGGCGGCCGCCGCCGGGTAACTGGCCAGCCGGGCCAGCGCGGCCCGGTCGGCCGTCGGGTAGGCGACCACGATGTCGCCGGTGACGCCCTGATCGGCCAGCCAGAGCGCCTCCGCAAGGCTGAAGGCCAGGATCCCGTGGAACCCGTCCAGCGCCAGCACGTGTTCGAGCAGAGCCCGGCAGCGGACCGACTTGCTGGCCAGCCGGATCGGCTTGCCCGCCGCCCGGCGCGTCATGTCCGCGGCGTTGGCCCGCAGCGCGGCCAGGTCCACCACGGCGAACGGGGGCTCCAGGTGCGCGGTCGCAGCGTTGTACCGCTGCAGGTCGTCTGCTGTCACTGTTTCTCCGGAGGAGTTCGCGCCCTCCGGCGTGAACCCACGGACCGGACCCGGTACCGGATGGCGCTCACTCGGCCTCTTTGGTGAGCGCGGTGTACTCCTCGGCGGTGAGCAGCCCGGCCGGTTCGGCGTCGTCGGCCAGCCTGATCTTGAGCAGCCAGCCCGCGCCGTACGGGTCGGTGTTGACCAGGCCCGGGTCGTCGTCGATCTCCGGGTTGGACTCGATCACCTCGCCGTCCACCGGCGAGTAGATATCCGACACCGACTTGGTCGACTCCACCTCGCCGCATGGCTCGCCCGCGGTCACCTCGGTGCCCGCGGCGGGCACCGAGACGTACACCACGTCGCCCAGGGCCTGCTGGGCGAAGTCGGTGATGCCGACGGACGCCGTGGTGCCCTCGATGGCCACCCACTCGTGCTCGGCCGTGTACATCAGGTTTTCTGGGATGCTCATCGAAGTCGCTCTCCTGTGGCAGGTCTGTGGTCCCCAGGCCAGGGCGGCCAGGCCGCCCGGCGGCAGGTCATGTCCGGCTGCTGGTCCGATGGTAGAAGGGCAGCGGGGTCAGCCGGGCAGGCTCGGCCCGACCTCTGACATCCACGGCCAGCCCGCTGTCCGCGGTCTCGGCCGCGCCGGCCGCCGCGGGGTCCAGGTAGGCCATGGCGATCGGCACGCCCAGCGTGGGCGAGGGGGCGCCGCTGGTCACCTCGCCGCACCGCTGGCCGTCCCAGAGCACCGGGTAGCCATGCCTGGGCACCCGCCGGGTGCCGCCCAGCAGGCCGACCAGCACCCGGCGCGGCGCGGCCTGGGCCGCCGCGGCCAGCGCGTCCCGGCCGACGAAGTCACCGGGCTTGCCGAGCTTCACCACCCGGCCCAGGCCCGCGTCGAACGGCGTGATGGCCGGGCCGAGCTCGTTGCCATACAACGGCATGCCCGCCTCCAGCCGGAGGGTGTCCCGCGCGGCCAGCCCGGCGGGCACCAGGCCCGCCCCGGCCCCCGCCTCGGCCAGTGCGGACCAGACGTGCTCCGCGTCCGGCGGGCTGGTAAACAACTCGAAACCATCTTCGCCGGTGTATCCGGTCCGGGCCAGCAGGATGTCCCGGCCGGCCACCGTGGCGGGCTGGCTGGCGTAGTACCGCACCCCGTCCAGCGGGACGCTGGCCAGCGGGCCGAGGATGCCCGCCGCGGCCGGTCCCTGGATGGCGATCAGCGCATAGCCATCGGTCTGGTCGGTGACCTCCGCGTCGTGCCCGGCCGCCCGCTCGGTGAGCGCGGCCAGCACCACCCCGGCGTTGGCCGCGTTCGCCACCACCAGGAACTCCTCGGCGGCCAGCCGGTACACGATGAGGTCGTCCAGGATCCCGCCGTCGGCCGCGCAGATCATCGTGTACCGGGCCCGGCCGGGCGGCACCGCGGACAGTTCACCGGCGAGCGCGTAGTCCAGGGCGGCACCCGCGCCTGGGCCGTGGACGCTGATTTCCCCCATATGCGACAGGTCGAACAGGCCGGCCGCGGACCGGACCGCCTGGTGCTCGGCGGTCTCGCTGCGGTACCGCAGCGGCATCAGCCACCCGGCGAACTCGGTCATCGACGCGCCCAGGCGGTCGTGCACGCCGTGCAGCGGCGTCTCCCGCGGCTTGGCGGGACCAGGGGTGGTCATCGGGTGCGCTCCAGGGCCTGCCCAGGAATAGGGCCCGGCCAGAATACCGGCTGCCCGCGGCTGAACTCGACCGCCCCGCGGCTGAAACCTTCTCGCAGAGTGACAGGTTTCATACCCGGGGGAGCGCATTGTCAGCGTCGGCGCGTTCCGCAGCCGTTTAGCCTGGGTATGCACTTTTGCTAGCATCACGGCGCCGGCCACGGCCGGCATCGAACCCCTAGTGGCCCGTCCTTGGCGAGGATTCTCAGCGCGGCGGAGGCGGTCACCGCGGCACAGACCTGTGCCCGCTACGCCACCTCGGCGGGCTGGGCCAATACCGCGGGCTCGGCCAGCACCCTGGTGGTGGCCAGCGCCATCTGCATGGCCGAGTCGGGCGGCCAGGCCACCGTGTACTACTGCAACCCGACCGGGACGGACGGTTACTACCCGCCGGTCAACTGCACCGGCCTGTACGACCGTGGACTATGGCAGCTGGACAGCCAGGCCTGGGCGTCGATCAGCAACGAGTGCGCGTTCACGCCGAAGTGCAACGCGGACGGCGCGTACGGGATCAGCCAGGTCAGCTCGCGTGTCTGGTGGCTGCCCTGAGCACGGCATTAGGCTGAGCGGACATGGACCTGCTCTCGGACACCGACATCAGTGCGGAACTCGCCAGCCTGCCGGCCTGGACACGGGCCGGGAGCAGCATCACCTGCGAGGTCAAGCTGGCCGATTTCAAGGCCGCCATGCTGTACTCCGGCGCGGTGGCCTACCTGGCGGAACAGGCGAATCATCACCCGGACATCCTGATCCAGTGGAACCGGGTGACGCTGACCCTGTCCACGCACTCGGCCGGCGGCCTGACCCAGGCTGATTTCGCCCTGGCCCGGAGCATCAGCGCGCTGTCCTGAGGCTGCTGCCTCCCCGGGGCGCCGGGTGCGTACCTTCGTCCTGGGGGGCGCCACGCCCCCGGGTAGCGCCGCCCAATGGACGAAGGTCCCCCTCGGCTCGCTCGCGCCTGCGCCGGCCCGGCCGCGGCCGTCGGCCGCACCGCCCGGGGCGCGCTGGCTGGCCTGGCTGGACCGGGGCGGCGACCCCCTCCTCGACGCGCGGCCCCCGTTAAAGCCGGGGTTCTAGTTATACACTCTGCGTTCTAGCAATCACAGTTCGTTATCGGATTGAGGCCGGCCGCCGGGTGTGCAGCCAGCTCACCCTGTTAGCTCACCCTGTTAGCTCGCCGGGGAGAAGCCGCAGTCCAGGTGCTTGATCCCGTTAATGAAGCTGGACAGCAGCTGGTCCGGCGGGCCGGCCGCGTAGATATCCGGGATGCGGCCGAGCAGCTCGCGGAGCGCCACGGTGATCTCCCGCCGGGCCAGGTGCGCGCCCAGGCAGAAGTGCGGCCCGGCCGCGCCGAATCCGACGTGCGGGTTCGGCGACCGGGTGATGTCGAACCGGGCCGGGTTGGCGAACACCGCCTCGTCCCGGTTGGCCGACCAGTAGAACAGGCCCACCTTGTCGCCGGCCCGGTAGTCCTGGCCGTTCATCGTGTAGTCCTGGGTCAGCGTGCGGCGCATGTACATCACCGGCGAGGCGATCCGGACGATCTCCTCGACCGCGCCAGCGATCCGGGCCTCGAAGTCGGCCAGCAGCAGCGCGCGCTGGCCGGGATGGTCAGTGAGCAGCACGAGCGCGTGCGAGATGGCCGTGCGGGTGGTCTCGTTCCCGGCCACCACCAGCAGGATGAAGAACGACGCCAGTTCCGCGCTGGTCAGCTGCTCGCCGTCGATGTTGGCCGTGACCAGCGCGGTGATCAGATCATCGGCTGGCTGTTCCAGCCGGCTGTTGCCCAGCTCGGTGACCAGGTCGGCCAGTTCCTGGCCCGCGGTGAGCAGCTGCAGCACCGCCTCGTCCGGGTCCTCGCTGAGGAAGTCCGGGTCGGCGCCGGACAGGATGATGTTGGTGTCCCGCAGCACCATGCCGTAGCGGCTGTCCGGGATGCCCATCATCCGGCAGATGATGGTCAGCGGCAGCCGGGCGGCGACGTGTTCCACGAAGTCGCACGGGCCGGTGCGGATCAGGTCGTCGACGATCTGGGCCGCGACCCGCTGCACGTCATCCTCGAACTTTTTGATCATCCGCGGGGTGAAGGCCCGGGACACGATCCGGCGCAGCCGGGTGTGCCGCGGGTCGTCCATGTTGATCATGCTGCCGAAGAACTCGTTGAACTCGGTGGGCAGGTTGACGATGCTGGTCGCGCCCCGGCCGGAGCAGAACACGGCCGGGTTCCGGCTCGCTTCGACCACATCCGCGTGCCGGACCAGCGCGTAGTAGCCCGGGCCCGGGTTAGGGAACGGCGTCTCCGGCTCGGTGAAGAACGGTGGCGTGGGCAGGCGGCGCAGTTCGGCGAACGCGGCGTGCCGCTGGGCCAGCGGCAGGCCCCAGAATTCGGTGGCGGACAGATCTATGCCGGTCATACCGGGAAGCTCAGCTGGGGCCATGGGAGACCACCTCGGGGTGGGCAGCTCGGCAATCCGAATCTCGTTCGGTTCCATCGTGGCATACGTGTACCAAGCGGGGGAAGTGCGGCGGCGGCGGTCCCGGCTTACCCTGCGGGTACCGGGTTGATGGTCGCGGCGCTGGGTCGGTGACCTGGCTCCGCTCCCCTGGAGATACGATGAAGGTGCTGGTCAAGGCGGTGGCGGTGGCCGCCACCGGGCTCGCCGTGCTGCTCGCCGCCGGGTGTGCCACCAGCCGCCCGGCCCCGGCCAACGGGTCGGTGCAGGCGTGCATCGCGTTCGGCGTCCGGGCCATCGACGAGCACCGCACGGTGACCCAGGTGCCCGCCGCCTGCCGGGGGCTGAGCCGGGCCGAGGTCAACTTGGCCCTCGGCCGGGCCATCTACCTGGTGGCCGGCACCGGGCACCACAAGGTCGCCTGGCGGCGTGACGCGGCCATCGCGGGCACCCGGCTGGCCCGGCTGATCACCACCGCGATGGCCCAGTCGCCGGCCGGACCGGTGGCTGGTCCCAGCGGTGCGGCCAGCCGGCCGGGGCCGGTGGACCGCCGTCCGCTCGGCGTGGCCACGCTCATCGCCTGGCTGCTGACCATGGCCGCCGGGGGATACCTGCTGCTGCGGTTCGTGCTGGGCGGCGGGCTGCGCCGGCAGCTGGCCGCCGGGGACCGCACCGGCCCGGCCGTCGTGCTCACCCACTTCGGCCTGGCCTCGGCCGGCCTGCTGCTGTGGGCCCTCTACCTGGCGACGAACTGGCTGGCAGTGGCCTGGGTGGCGGTGGCGCTGCTGTTGCCGGTGATCGGGTTCGGCATGGCCACCCTGATCGTCTGGACGTCCGGCCCGTCCCGCCGGCCCTCCGGGACGTCCCGGATGCTGCCCGGGACGTCCGCTGGGCCGGCCGGGACGTCCTCCGCAGGTGCACCGGGCCAGGTCCAGGTGACTGAGGCGCCTGACCAGGCGTCACCCGGCCACGGCCCGGCCGCCGCCGCGCCCGGCCGGCGGCCGTCCCGCTGGCTGACCCTGTTCATCCCCATCGGCCACGGCCTGCTCGCGATGACCACCATCCTGCTCTCCCTGCTCACCGCCCTCGGCGCCACCTGAGCGCGGCACGACCTCGGCGCGGTGAGTTTGAGGTCACCGGCGACCGTAAACTCACCGCGCTAACGCCATCCCGGGTGGTTGCCATGCTGGCGCGCGTGGATGATGCTGGTCAGGCTGGGCAGAGCAGGTGCGCCGGTGCGCCAACGCCCGGTGAGCGGAGCCTGACCATGACCGAGATGCTGCCCCTGTTCCCGCTGGGCACCGTGCTCTATCCAGGGCTCCCGCTGCCGCTGCACATCTTCGAGCCGCGTTACCGGCAGCTGGTCGGGGATCTGCTGGACGGGCCGCAGCCCGGCCGGTTCGGCGTCATCGCCATCCGCAAGGGCCGGGAGACCGGCGTGGACGGGGTCTCCGCGCTGTACGAGATCGGCTGCACCGCCACGCTGCGCCAGATCGCCAAGTACGACGATGGCCGGTGCGACATCGTCACCGTGGGCAGCCAGCGGTTCCGGCTGACCGGGCTGGATGACTCCCGGCCGTACCTGCAAGCCGAGGTGGAGCTGCTCGAAGAGAGCACTGGGGACCGGGAGGCGGCAGCGCTGGCGGCCGGGTCGGTCCAGCTGGCGTTCGGCAAATATGTGGAGGCGCTGCGGCAACGGGAGGGAATCGAGGGCCGCACGCCGGAGCTGCCGGACGAGCCGATCCTGCTGTCTTACCTGGTGGCGGGGTCGATGATCCTGGACCTGGCGGTGCGGCAGGCGCTGCTGGCCGAGCCCGACGCGGTGGCCCGGCTGACCAGCGAGCGGGCGCTACTGGCCCGGGAGACCACCATGCTGCGGTCGCTCACCGCTACCCCGGCGCCGGAGCTGCGCAACTCGCCGTACAGCCCGAACTGACCGGGCTAGGCCGGCTGGCCCGGCTCGGCCGGCAGCAGGGCGCTGAGCGTGCGGCCGAGGGGGGCGTCCACGGTGAGCAGCGCTTCCGCGTCGCCGCGGGTCGGCCCCTGGTTGACGATGGCGACCGGGATGCCGAGCCGCGCCGCGTGCCGGACGAACCGGTAGCCGGACATCACGGTCAGCGAGGAGCCGAGGACGACCAGGGCCCGGGAGCCGCTCACCAGCTCATAGCACGAATCCACCCGGGCCCGGGGCACGTTCTCGCCGAAGAAGATGACATCCGGCTTGAGCACACCGCCGCACGCGGTGCAGCCCACGACCTGGAAGCGGGCCTCGGCCCCATCGGACAGCATCGCATCGCCGTCCGGGTTGAGCTGGCCGGGCTGCGCGTCCCAGCCCGGGTTGGCCGCGTGCAGCCGCCGGTCAAGCTCGGTCCGCGCGGTGCGCTGGCCGCAGCCCAGGCAGCGCACCCGGCTCAGGCTGCCGTGCAACTCGATCACCTGCTGCGCGCCAGCGGCCTGGTGCAGGCCGTCAACGTTCTGCGTGATGATCCCGGTGAGCTGGCCGCGGCGCTCCAGTTCGGCCACGGCCCGGTGCCCGCTGTTCGGGGCCGCCGCCGCGATCGCCTGCCAGCCAAGATGACTGCGCGCCCAGTACCGCTGCCGGGCCGCGGCGCTGGCGATGAAGGTCTGATACGTCATCGGCTGTGCGCGCCGGGCCAGGCCGGTCGGCCCGCGGTAGTCCGGGATGCCGGACTCGGTGGACAGCCCGGCCCCGCTCAGCATGGCGACCCCACCGGTCCCGATGAGACCGGCCAGCGCGGCCAGCCGGCTGTCCCGCACCGTCTGTGTCACGCATTCATGCTGCCTGACGGCCGCGGGTGCCGCAGCCACCGGCCGGGTCAGCCGTGGATGATGGGCTTGCCCAGCGGCAGCGCCGGGCCGCCGGTGGCTTGAACGGTCGCGTCGTAGAACAGGTACACGCCGACCGCGGCGAACGCGAATACGACGTAGCCACCCGCCTTGAGCAGGCCGCTGGATGCCTGCGTAGTGCCCGGCGGGTGACGCCGGCCTGCCACTATCCGTACCGCCTATCCGTACCGCCGCGGCTGTGCTGCGGCGTTTCTCAGTTTGAGCCACCACGCTGAGCAGGGCGCTCGCCGCGCCTCCGGGGCGCCGGCGCACGGCGGGTACGTTGGCTGTATGAGCACCGTTGAGCAGGACCCGTACGCCACCGCGGCGGACCTGGTGGCCCGGTCCGCGGCGGCCTACGCGGCCAGCGTCCCCGAGGACCCCGCGGACGAGGGATTCTTCGGCCCCGGCAGCGTCGCGTGGCGGGTGAGCACGGACCTGTCCAGCCCGGTCGCCGGGCTGCGGGCGCTGCTGCTGCAGGCGCTGCACCCGCTGGCCATGGCGGGCGTGGACCAGCACAGCGACTGGCGCCGCGACCCGGTCGGCCGGCTGGCCGCGACGTCCGCCTACCTGGCCACGATCAACTTCGCGGAACGAGCGGTGGCCGAGCGGGCCGCGGCCCGGGTGCGCCGGATCCATGAGCGGGTCACCGGGGTGGACACGGTGACCGGCCGGCGGTATGCGGCCGGCGATCCCGCCCTGCTGCTCTGGGTGCACAGCACGCTGGTCGAGTCGGGCATCATGGCCGCCGCGCTGTTCGGCACGCCGCTGAGCCCGGCGGACAGCGACCGCTACGTAGCCGAGATGGTGGTGGCCGCCGAACTCGTCGGCGTGCCCGCCGGCCAGGTCCCGGCCAGCGTGGCCGAGCTGGACGGCTACCTCAGCTCGGTGCGGCCGGAGCTGCGCTGCACGCCGGCCGCCCAGGAATCCATGGCCTACCTGCTCGACCCCCCTGGCCTCGACGAGGACATCGCCGAGATCTGGCAATTTGTCCGTAACGCCAGTACCGCCGCACTGCCGTCGTGGGCGCGCGGGATGTACGGGTACCCGGAGCCGGAACCGCTCACCGACAGCCGCCGGGCGGAGTTCCGGCAGGCGCTCGGGGTGCTGGACACGGTGTTCCTGGGGGAGCCCGGTGTACTGGAGGCGCGGCAGCGGATCGAACTGCGGGTGCGCGCGGCGCGGCGTCCGTGAAGCGGCTGGCCTACGTACTCACGGCTGGGGCATTGATCGCGGTGGTGGCACTGGTGTGCCGCCGGCTCTGGCCGCGGCCGGGCCGGGGCGGTGCCACCCGGCTGCGGATCGAGCGGGGGAGAGCTGCGATCCAGCTCGCGGTGCGTGGTGGGGTTCGCTACGCGAGCAGCGCGCCCCGGCTGTTCGCCGCGGCCGGGGAGCACCGCCAGCAGTTGCGCACCGACCTGGCCCTGCAGACCGCCGAGGACGTGGCCAGCACGCTCGGTGCGATGAAGGGCGTGCTGATGAAGATCGGCCAGATGGCCAGCTACGTGGACGACGGCCTGTCCCCGGCGGTCCGCCGCACGCTGAGCCGCCTGCAGGACAGCGTGCCGCCGATGAGCGCCGAACTGGCCGCCCGGGTCGTCAACGAAGAGCTGGGCCAGCCGCCGGAGCAGGTGTTCGGCCGCTGGGACCCGGAGCCGATCGCGGCTGCGTCCATCGGCCAGGTGCACCGCGCGATCACCTGGGACGGGCGGGCGGTCGCGGTGAAGGTGCAGTACCCGGGCATCGCCGAGACCATCGCCGCCGATCTGCAGAATGTGGCCCTGCTGCGCCGGATGCTGAAGATCACCGCGCCCAGCCAGGACGTGGACGCGCTGATCGCGGAGCTCCGCGACCGCGTCCTGGAGGAACTCGACTACCGGCGCGAGGCGAGCAACCAGCAGGCGATCGCGGCGCACTTCGCCGGCCATCCGACCATCCACGTCCCGGGCATCGTCAGCGAGCTGTCCACCCGGCGGGTGGTGACCAGTGAGCTGGCCGACGGTGCGCGGTTCGCCGAGCTGGCCAGCTGGTCGCAGCAGGAACGCGACCTGGCCGCGGAGACGATCTACCGGTTCACCTTCCGCAGCCTGTACGGGGCACACCTGTTCAACGGCGACCCGCATCCGGGCAACTACCTGTTCCACGGCGGCGGCCGGGTCACCTTCCTCGACTTTGGCCTGGTCAAGTGCTTTAGCCGGGCTGAGCTGCAGCCGCTGATCGACATGGTCCGCTACCTGTGCGTGGACGAGGACCCGGAAGGCTTCCGGGCCGCCATGGTGCGGGCCGGCTTCCTCATCCCGAACGCGCCGGTCAGCACGGATACGATCGTGGAGCACATGGCGGTGTTCTACGACACGGTGCGCCGGCCCGGCCCGCTGCGGATCACCGGTGACTACGCGTCGGCCGTGGTGCGCCGGTTCTTCGACGTGCGCAGCCCGCTGGCCCAGTACGTCAGCGTGCCCCGGTCGTATGTCATCTTGCAGCGGATCAACCTGGGCCTGTTCGCGGTGCTCGGCGATCTGGGCGCCACTGCGGACTGGCGGGCCATCGCCGAGGAGATCTGGCCGTTTGTACAGGGGCCGCCGGCCACGCCGATGGGGGAGGCCGAGGCGGCCTGGCGGGCTAGCCGCGGCGACCCGGAGCCGTTGCCCGCCTGACGGCCGGCCCCGAGATGATCATCTCGTTACCGATCTGTGAAGGTCTCAGTCTGGTGTGTGTGCCTGCAAGGAACGCCTGATAAGGCGCATACTGATAGTAATGAAACCTCCCCACGCCGCGACCCGGCGCTACCTGCCCGGAAGTCCCTTCAACACCCCTCCTGTGGCCCGGCCAGTGAAGACGTTCGAGCCGCAGGAACTGGTCACGCACGACCGATACGGCCTCGGCCGGGTGATCAGCACCGACGAGTCTGGTGTGCTGGTGGACTTCGGTACCCAGCGTGAGCGGATCGCCGCTCCGTACGCCAAGCTGACCAAGCTCTGAGGTCAGCTCACCACACTGTGCCGTTCACAACACCGTGCCGTTCACCACACTCCGCCGTTCACGACACTGTGCCGTTCTGGGCGGTCGCCGGGCCCTCCTAGGCTGCTGCTGCTCGTCCCTGCTCGGCAGCTGGACGGCTCGGGCGGCCTGGTACGCGGCCTCGGCCACGCCGAACTCGGCCCGGGCGAACTGCCAGCCCTCAAGCAGGGCCGCCCGGGGCCGCTGGCCGTCGGCGGCGGCCACGCCAAGCCGGCCCGGCGGCAGGCGGCGGAACGAGCGCCGTCCGGCCAGCGCGCTGTCGAACAGGGTCAGCGGATCATCCGCATCGGGGAACCTGCAGGCTAGGCCGACGATGGCGATCGGGGTGGGCGGCAGGCGATACTCAGGATGCCGGGCGGCGCCTAGGGTCGCTGGGCGGCTTACCCGGCGCCTCATCCGTACCGCAGCGTTGCACGGAGGTGCCGTGATGGCAGCGGGCCTGATCACCCTGGAGAGCGCGTACTCCGCGGCGGAGACGGTGGACCGGCTCGCCGGCACCGTCACCAAGGCCGGGCTGCAGGTCTTCGCCCGGGTGGACCATGCGGCGGGCGCGGAACAGGTCGGCATGCCGCTGCGGCCGACCCAGTTGCTCATCTTCGGCCAGGCCCGCGGTGGCACACCGCTGATGCAGGAGAACCAGACGGCCGGCATCGACCTGCCGCTCAAGGCCCTGGCCTGGACCGACGCGGGCGGGAAGACCTGGCTCAGCTACAACGACCCGGAGTGGATCGCGCAGCGGCACGAACTGGGTGAGCCCAGCGCCCAGGCGGTGCAGGCAATGCGCGCCGCGCTGGCCAAACTGGCTGGCACCGCCGCCGGGACCGCCCCGGTTGCCAGCTAGCACAATTCGCTGGGCGGGGTGCGCTACCCTTGGGACATGCGTTCTGCCCGGCTGCTCCTTACTTAGCCGCGCCGACCGACCACGTCGTTCGTGCGCGGCTGCCCCTCGTGACCGGGGGGCTTTTCTGTTGCCGGAGCCGGATCGACCACGTGCCGAAGGAAAACCATGACAGCCGCCGAAAGTGCCGAGCGGGCAGCCCACTACGATCCACGCGACGTCCAGGAGAAATGGCTGGCGCGCTGGGATGAGCTGGACGTGTTCCGGGCCAGCGATGACCCTGGGGACAGCCGGCCCCGCCGCTATCTGCTGGACATGTTCCCGTACCCATCGGGCGACCTGCACATGGGGCACGCCGAGGCCTACGCCATCGCGGACGCCATCGCCCGGTATCACGTGCAGCGTGGCGAAAACGTGCTGCACCCGATCGGCTGGGACGCCTTTGGGCTGCCCGCGGAGAACGCCGCGATCCGGAACAACACCCATCCGGCCGACTGGACCTACCGGAACATCGAGACCCAGGCGGCCTCATTCCGCCGGTACGCGGTGTCCTTTGACTGGTCAAGGCGGCTGCAGACCTGCGACCCGGACTACTACCACTGGAATCAGTGGCTGTTCCTGCGGTTCTACGAGCGCGGGCTGGCCTACCGCAAGGACGGCTACGTCAACTGGTGCCCGCACGACCAGACCGTGCTGGCCAATGAGCAGGTCATCAACGGGCGGTGCGAGCGCTGCGGGACCGAGGTGATCCGCCGCCTGCTGACCCAGTGGTATTTCAAGATCACCGAGTACGCCGAGCGCCTGCTGGCCGATATGGAGCAACTGGACGGCAAGTGGCCGGACCGGGTGCTGCTGATGCAGCGGAACTGGATCGGGCGGTCCGAGGGGGCCGAGGTCCGGTTCGTGATCGAGGAGCGGGACGACCCGGTCACGGTGTTCACCACCCGGCCCGACACGCTGTACGGGGCCACGTTCTTCGTGGTGGCGGCGGACTCCGCACTGGCCGCCGAGATCTGCGCGCCGGAGCAGTGGGACGCCCTGGATGAGTATCTGGGCCAGGTACGCAAGCTGACTGACATCGAGCGGCAGGCCGCCGACCGGGAGAAGACCGGAGTGTTCCTGGGCCGGTACGCGATCAACCCGGTGAACGGAGAGCGGCTGCCGGTGTGGGCGGCCGATTACGTGCTGCCCGACTACGGCACCGGCGCGATCATGGCAGTGCCTGCGCACGACCAGCGCGACCTGGACTTCGCCCGGAAGTTCGGCCTGCCGGTCACCGTCGTGGTGGACACCGGCGAGCCGGACCCGGCCGGGACCGGGCTGGCCACACACGGCGACGGCACGCTGATCAACTCCGGGCCGCTGGACGGGCTGCGCAAGGCGGATGCGATCGCCAAAATCATTGAGATCCTGGAGGCGGACGGGCAGGGCCGGGGCGCGGTGAACTACCGGCTGCGCGACTGGCTGCTGTCCCGGCAGCGGTTCTGGGGGACGCCCATCCCCATCCTGTACTGCGAGTCGTGCGGCGAGGTCCCGGTTCCCGACGACCAGCTGCCGGTGGTGCTGCCCGACCTGCGCGGCCAGGACCTGGCCCCGAAGGGCATCTCGCCGCTGGCCGCGGCGACCGACTGGGTGAACACGGAATGCCCGAAGTGTGGCGGGCCGGCGCGCCGGGACACCGACACGATGGACACGTTCGTGGACTCGTCGTGGTACTTCCTGCGGTACTGCTCACCGCACTACGAGCACGGCCCGTTCGATGTCGCATCGGTGCGCCAGTGGTGCCCGGTTGACCTGTACGTGGGCGGCGTCGAGCACGCCATCCTGCACCTGCTGTACAGCCGGTTCTTCGTCAAGGTGCTGCAGGACATGGGCATGGTGGACTTCGGTGAGCCGTTCACCGAGCTGCTGAACCAGGGCCAGGTGATCAACCGCGGCCGGGCCATGTCCAAGTCGCTGGGCAACGGGGTGGACCTGGGCCAGCAACTGGCCGCGCACGGGGTGGACGCCATCCGGCTGACGATGATCTTCGCCAGCCCGCCCGAGGATGACATCGACTGGGCCGACATGAAGCCCGAGGCCCAGGTCAAGTTCCTGGGCCGGGTGTGGCGGATCGCGGCCGACGTCGGCGCGGCCGAGCCGTCCGGCCAGGCCGACGTGGCGCTGCGCAAGGTCACCCACCGGACCATCGATGAGGCCACCCGGCTGATCGAGGCCGCCCGGCTGAACGTGGCCGTCGCCCGGCTGATGGAGCTGGTCAGCGCGACCCGTAAGGCCATCGACTCCGGCCCGGGCGCGGCCAACCCGGCGGTGCGCGAGGCAGCGGAGACGCTGGCCGTGCTGCTGTCGCTGTTCGCGCCGTACACGGCCGAGGAGTGCTGGGAGCAGCTGGGCCTGCCGGCGTCGGTGGCGACGGCCGGCTGGCCGGCCGCGGACCCGGCGCTGCTGGTCGAGGACCTGGTGACCTGCGTGCTGCAGGTCGGCGGAAAGGTGCGGGACCGGCTGGAGGTCCCGCCGGGTATCAGTGAGGACGAGTTGCGGACGCTGGCGCTGGCCGCGCCAGGCGTGGTCCGGGCACTGGCCGGGCGGCCGGCCCGGACGGTGATCGTCCGGGCGCCCAAGCTGGTCAATATCGTCCCGGCCTGACGGCTGGGCAGACCGTCCCGGCCTGACGGCTGGGCACCGTCCCAGCCTGACAGCTGGCTTGCGGGCCGGCCGGTGTTCCTTCCGCCCGGCCCGGCACCAGCTCAGACGCGGCGAAGTACGGCGACCACGCGGCCCAGGATGGCGGCCTCATCGCCGGGTATCGGCGCGTACGCCGGGTTGTGCGGCATCAGCCAGACATGCCCGCCGGAGTGCTTGAACGTCTTGACCGTCGCCTCGTTATCGATCATCGCGGCCACGATGTCGCCGTTCTCCGCGACCGGCTGCTGCCGGACCACGACCCAGTCCCCGTCCGCAATGGCGGCGTTGATCATGGAATCCCCGACCACCTTGAGCAGGAACAGCGTCCCCTCGCCGACGATCTGCTTGGGCAGCGGGAAAATGTCTTCGATGGCTTCCTCGGCGAGAATCGGGCCACCAGCGGCGATCCGGCCGACCAGGGGCACCATGGTGGCCTCCTGGGACGGGATGTCCAGCGGGGTGTCCTCATCCAGTTCGGCCTCGGGCCGGATGGCTGGCTGGCCAGGCAGCCGGATCTCCACGGTGCGCGGCCGTCCCGCGTCGCGGCGCAGGTAGCCCTTGCTCTGCAGGGTGGACAGCTGGTAAGACACGCTGGACGTGCTGGTCAGGCCGACCGCCTCACCAATTTCCCGCATCGACGGCGGGTAGCCGCGGCGCTGCACTGAGTCCCGGATGACCTGGAGTACCTTGCGCTGCCGCCAGGTCAGGACGTGATCTGGATCAGGCCGGTCTGGCATTTCAGTGACCACTGTCGGGACGCTCCCTTTCGGCTTGCGTCCTGGCCGGCCTTTCGGGCGGGACGCAGGCGCGCCGGTCTCGTGGCTGCCCGGCGCGCCGTCGTCGCCGGTGGTGCTGTCCATCGATAGACCTCCCGATCTGGTGGCTGGGTCCAGAGCAGACGCTAGTCCCTACGCCCCAGTATCTCAAACAACTGTTCGATGGACGAAAAAAGTGTCGTACCCCTGCGCTACATCTGTACCGTACAGTGATTCGATCGAAAGCACAATCGATCGAACAGGTGTACTGTAGAACGTGAATTCGACACTGGAGGCTGGCATGAGCGTGATGAGCACGGGCCGACGGCCCGGGGCGGTCGTCCGCCGACTCAGTCCCGAACACGCGTACCTACCGCGGCCGCGGCCCGGTCACGCGGGCAGTAAGCCCACCGCGGGCCGGCGCCCTGGGCGCCCCCGGCTCCGCCTGGTTCCGCCGCTGCCTGCCGGGCAGGCCGATAACCTGCCTGCCGGGCCGGCTGCGAACCGGTCCCCAGCGCCGCCCCGGGGCCGGACTTCCGCGTCGGCCGACGCGCGGGTTTCGGCCCCGCGGGCGGGTTTCATTCCACCTGCGGCTTCCGTGTCTGGGTCGCCACAGGTCCCCGCGACGGTCCGGGTCCGGGCGGCGCCCGGCGCCCGGGTTGCCGAGCCGGCCCGGGCCGCGGTGCCAGCGAGGGCCGCGGTGCCAGCGAGGGCCACGGTGCCAGCGAGGGCCGCGGTGCCGGGCCGCCCCGCCCGGCCGGCCCGCGCCGCCCGGCCGGCCGGCGCGCCGGCTGCCCGCGGGCAGGGCCGCCACCGGATCCGGCTCACCCGGCGCGGCCGCCTGGTGGTCTGGGTAGTGGCCGCGCTGACCGCGGCCGCGGTGCTCATCCCGGTATGGCTGCTCTCCGCGGCCGGCGCGCAGGCGGCCAATCACGGCCTGCCGCCCGCCGCGGTGCATGCTGGTCTGCGGCACGTCGTCGTCCGGCCTGGGCAGACCCTCTGGTCGATTGCCATGGCGGCCGATCCGGCCGCTGATCCTCGGGTCGTCACCCAGGAGATCATGCAGGTCAACGCGCTGAGCAGCCAGGTCCTCGTGCCAGGCGAGAGCCTGTGGGTGCCGGCGAACTAGCCGGCTGGCCGCACGGCTGTAACTGGGCAGGCGTGACCGGATGGCTCAGGCCCGGTCCCGGGCGGCCGGGAAAGCCGGCGGAAACTTCCCGCGCCGGCGAGTTGGCGCTTGCACTCGGTGCGGTGTCTGCTCTACGGTGACCACAACATATAGTAGTTACATGGCTGTAGTTCATGCACAAGTTGTGGTGGCGGCGGCTGCGTTCCGTGTTGGCCGCCGGTGGAGGTGATCTCGTGTTCTGCCCGTACTGCAAGCACGAGGAGAGCCGGGTCATCGACAGCCGCACCGCCGACGACGGGGCCGCGATCCGGCGGCGCCGGTCCTGCCCGGGGTGCGGGCGGCGGTTCACCACTCAGGAGACGGTGATCCTCATGGTGGCCAAGCGCAGCGGGGCCACCGAGCCGTTCACCAGGGAGAAGATTGTCGGTGGCGTGCGGCGGGCCTGCCAGGGCAGGCCGGTGACCGAGGATCAGCTGGCGATCCTCGCCCAGCAGGTGGAGGACATGATCAGGGCCCGGGGGTCCGGCGAGGTGGCGTCCCACGATGTGGGGCTGGCCATTCTGGGCCCACTGCGCGAGCTGGACGAGGTGGCATATCTGCGCTTCGCCTCGGTGTATCGCGGGTTCGAGTCACTGACCGACTTCGAGGCAGAAATCAGCGCGCTCCGGGCCGCCCGGGACGAGGCGCCCGCGCTGACACGGTAAGTGGTACGGGGTCAGCAGCACTGGAGCGAGCTGGACAGCACTACTACTTCATTTGACGGAGGGGCCTGGCCGGGCCCGCCGGGATCCAAGTGGATCCCAGAAGGGGGAGTGACATGACGGAGACGGTGAGCGGGACCGCGCCGCGAGGCGGCAAGGGCTCGCGCAAGGGTCTCACGATCGGGCGGATCTACACCCAGGAGGGTGTGCACCCGTACGACGAGGTCACCTGGGAACGCCGCGATGTCGTCATGACCAACTGGCGGGACGGTACGGTCAACTTCGAGCAGCGCGGGGTCGAGTTCCCCGACTTCTGGTCGGTCAACGCGGCCAACATCGTCACCACCAAGTACTTCCGCGGCGCGGTGGGCACCCCGCAGCGCGAGTGGAGCCTCAGGCAGCTGGTGGACCGGGTGGTCGGCACCTACGTCCGGGAGGGCCGGAAGAACGGCTACTTCGCCACGGAGAAGGACGCCGAGATCTTCGAGCACGAGCTGACCTACGCCCTCATCCACCAGATCTTCGCGTTCAACTCCCCGGTCTGGTTCAACGTCGGCACGGACTCCCCGAGCCAGGTGAGCGCGTGTTTCATCCTGGCCGTCGACGACACCATGGATTCGATCCTGGACTGGTACAAGGAAGAGGGCCTGATTTTCAAGGGCGGCTCCGGTTCTGGGGTGAACCTGTCCCGGATCCGGTCCAGCAAGGAACTGCTGTCCTCGGGCGGCACGGCCAGCGGCCCGGTCTCGTTCATGCGTGGCGCTGACGCGTCGGCCGGCACGATCAAGTCCGGGGGCGCCACCCGCCGGGCCGCCAAGATGGTGGTCCTTGACGTCGATCACCCCGATGTCGAGGAGTTCGTCGAGACCAAGGCGCGCGAGGAAGAAAAAGTCCGGGTACTCCGTGACGCCGGCTTCGACATGGACCTCGGCGGCAAGGACATCGCCAGCGTCCAGTACCAGAACGCGAACAACTCGGTCCGGGTGTCCGACGAGTTCATGCGGGCTGTCGAGCAGGACGGAAGGTTCGACCTGCTGGCCCGGCTCACCGGCGAGACTGTCGAGACAATCGACGCCAAGACCCTGTTCCGCAAGATGGCCCAGGCCGCCTGGGAGTGCGCCGACCCGGGAATCCAGTACGACGGCACGATCAACGACTGGCACACCAATCCCGAATCGGGCCGGATCACTGCCAGCAACCCGTGCAGTGAGTACATGAGCCTGGACAATTCGTCGTGCAACCTGGCCAGCATCAACCTGCTGAAGTTCCTGCGCGACGACGACACGTTCGCGGTGGAGCGGTTCCGGCAGATCACCGAGCTGATCATCACCGCGATGGATATCTCGATCTGCTTCGCCGACTTCCCGACCGAGAAGATCACCCAGACCACCCGGGCCTACCGGCAGCTCGGCATCGGCTACGCCAACCTGGGCGCGCTGCTCATGGCGACCGGCCATGCCTACGACTCCGAGGGTGGCCGGGCCATCGCGGCTGCCATCACATCACTGATGACCGGCACCGCCTACCGCCGGTCCGCAGAACTGGCCGCGGTTGTCGGGCCCTACGACGGATATAAGCGCAACGCCACCGCGCACAAGCGGGTGATGCGCAAGCACGCGGACGCCAGCAAGCGGATCAGCACGCTCGGCGGGACGGACCAGGAGATCCTCGCCGCCGCCAACAAGGCCTGGGACAAGTGCCTCACCCTGGGCGAGAAGAATGGCTACCGGAACGCACAGGCCTCGCTGCTCGCCCCGACCGGCTGCCTGACCGGGGACACCCTGGTGGCCACCGATCGCGGGCTGGTACGCCTCGCGGAACTGGGCGACCCCCATGGCGACCAGTGGCAGGATCTTGACCTGCTCGTCTCGACGGACGAGGGTCCACGGCGGGCCACAAAGTTCTTCGTGAACGGTGAGGAGCCCACCCGGACGATCCGCACCGAGGGTGGCTACCGCATCCAGGGCACGCTGACCCACCGGGTCAAGGTGCTGGACGCCCAGTCCGGCGCCTGGGTGTGGAAGCGGCTAGCCGACATCGTTTCTGGTGACCTGCTGCCCATGCAGATGGGCAGCCTGCCGGGTGAGCCGCGCCGGGTGCCGCTTCCCGTGCTCGACCAGGCCTATTACACCGGTGACCGGCATTTCCAGGTCCCGGGCGAAGTCAACGCGGACCTTGCTGAGCTGGTCGGCTACTTCATGGGCGACGGCAGCCTGCATGCCAAGGGCGTTCGGCTGTGCGTCTCAGACACCGACCTGGACGTCGTCGAGCGGCTCAGCGTGCTCAGCAAGGAGCTCTTCGGGCTGTCTCCGGTAATTTCTCAGCAGGACGGCTACCGCGAGGTGACGCTCCAGTCGGTGCGGCTAGCCCGCTGGTGGCAGACGGCTGGTTTCGCGAGGAACCTGCCTGAGGCCGGCCACTCGGGGAAGGGATGGGTGCCGCGGGTGCCGTCCGCGATCCTGGAGGCCAACGATCCGGCGATCTACGCGGCGTTCCTGCGTGGACTGTTCGAGGCCGACGGGACAGTGCAGGACGGGGTACCTAGCATCTCGACCGCCCACGACTCCTTCGCCGGCGAAGTCCGGACACTGCTGCTGGCCGTCGGCCTGGCCACGACCACCAGGACGACGGTCAGTGGATGGGGCGGCGACATCCAGCAGGTGCGGCTCCGCAACGCCGATCACGCGCTGAACTTCGATGAGACGGTCGGCTTCATCGGCCAGCGCAAGTCGGCCCGGATGGTGTTCCTGGAGCCAACACACTCAGCCAAGAAGGACTACATCTTCCTGCCCAAGGATGCCTGGTGGACTTTGGCCCCGGTCGGCCATCCAGCACACAGCGCGGTCCAGCAGTCAGTGCGGAAGGTCGGCGGAGTGGCCCGGATGCTGGCCCGCGAACTGTTCGGCGAGACCCGTGACGCACGCCTTGGTGCGGCGCTCGGCTACCTCTTCGAGCGTGTGGCCAGCAACGACGATGGCGGCATTCAGGCCACCTATGACCTGTCCGTCCCGGACAACGTGACGTACGTGGCCAACGGCATGGTGAGCCATAACACCATCGGCCTGATGATGGACTGCGACACCACCGGGGTGGAGCCGGATCTGGCCCTGGTCAAGTTCAAGAAGCTGGTCGGCGGCGGCTCGATGCAGATCGTCAACCAGACCGTCCCGCGGGCCTTGCAGAACCTGGGTTACCAAGCGGAGCAGATCGAGGCGATCGTCGAGTACATCGCCGAGCACGGGCACGTGGTCGACGCCCCCGGCCTGCGGCCGGAGCACTACGAGGTGTTCGACTGCGCGATGGGCGAGCGGGCGATCGGCCCGATGGGGCACGTGCGGATGATGGCCGCGGTGCAGCCCGCGCTGTCCGGGGCCATCTCCAAAACGGTGAACCTGCCCGAGTCGGCGACGGTCGAGGACATCGAGAAGATCTACATGGAGGGCTGGAAGCTCGGGCTCAAGGCCTTGGCCGTTTACCGGGACAACTGCAAGGTTGGCCAGCCGCTGTCTGACGCCAGGAAGAAGACTGAGGCGGCGCCGGCCGAGGCGGACGCGTCGCCGCATGAGTCCCGGCCGGTCCGGCGGCGGCTGCCGAAGAACCGCACCGCGACCGTGACCCGGTTCTCGGTGGCGGGCGCCGAGGGTTACATGACCGCGTCCCAGTACCCGGACGACGGTGTGGGCGAGCTGTTCCTCAAGCTCGGCAAGCAGGGGTCCACGCTGGCGGGCGTGATGGACGCGTTCTCGATGGCGATCTCCATCAGCCTGCAGTACGGGGTGCCGCTGGAGAAGTGGGTGGAGAAGTTCACCA
Organism: uncultured Actinomycetes bacterium; assembly: GCA_963834705.1. Taxonomy (GTDB): domain Bacteria; phylum Actinomycetota; class Actinomycetes; order Streptosporangiales; family Streptosporangiaceae; genus RYN-230. The sequence goes on along the minus strand of CAWICV010000001.1, from coordinate 1,490,664 downwards.
ACATGCGCTTCGAGCCGGCTGGCATCACCGACGATCCGGACATCCGGATCGCGAGCTCGGTGCTGGACTATGTGTTCCGGCGGCTGGCCCTGGACCACCTGCCCTACGAGACCCGGGCCGACATGGGCATCCTGTCCGCCAGCGAGCGGTCCGCTCAGCTGGCTGGGGAGGACCCGGACGCGCTGGCCGAGGAGCAGGATCCCGGGGAGATGGCCCAGTCCGCACCGGTGGAGCGGCCGCAGCCGCGGCACGAGGAGCAGCCGGACCCGTCCCCGGCCGGGCTGGCCAGCCAGCCGCACAGCTCCACCGAGCTGATCGAGGCGCAGCAGGGCCGCACCGCGGACGCCCCGCTGTGCCTGACCTGCGGCACCAAGATGCGCCCGGCGGGCAGCTGCTACGTCTGCGAAGGCTGCGGCGCCACCAGCGGCTGCAGCTGATTCTGGGCTCAGTTGCCGCCGATGCAGCAACTGAGCCCAGCCAAATAATCGAATAGACGGTTTTGGCGACCGCATCGTCCCGATGACCGTCCGGATTGCCGAGGCCTGGGGCCGTCTCAATGTCCCGGACCCGGTGCCAGTGGTTGACGGCCTGATGGCGGCGACCGCACTGGTTCATGACTGGACGCTGGTTACCCGCAACGTCGGCGATATCGCCCCGACTGGAGCGCGCCTGCTGGATCCCTTCGCCGGGGACCACCACTAGTCGTTGGCTGCTCGGCGCAGCCGGGTTGTCCGGCCACCGGTGCGCCATCGACGCGATCGTGGCCGCGACGGCACTCACGCTGGAACGGCCAGTCGTGCTGCTCACCAGGGACCCGGACGACCTGAACAAGCTGGCCGGGGAACCGGGCCGCCCAGCAGCACAGCGGATCGCGGTCGTGCGGGTGTGAGTCCGACGTTGACAGCGCACCGGACGGACCGCGTGCACCGAGTGGGCCGGCCGCGTCTCGCGGCGCGTAATGATAAGGACTAGTTCAACAGGGCGAGCCGGCCTAATCAGCTACGGAGGCACGATATTGTCGGGACGTGCGGTGGGGGAGCAGATTACGGATGAATGATCTGTCCGCTGTCTCGCCGGTGTCGCCGGCCGTGGACGGCCAGGCTTGGGCTCAGCGATAGGCCGTCCTGGTGCCCGGCTGGCCGCTGGCCGCAGCAGGCTCACCTCCCACCGCGCCGCGGTCCCCGTGTGCTCACCGAGCAACGCTGACCAGGCCACGGGGAGTGAACCATCGGCGGCGGCGGCCGGGCCGGCGCCCCGCGGCCGGACGCGTGGCTGGGATCGCACGCTGCCCGGAAGGAGTGAGATGGCACCGACCCTGATGACCCCCGACGGCCTGTCGGCCGGGCCACAACTGCGGCTGGATGAGCCGCACGCGGGCCACGCAGGCTGGGCACCGGACACGGTGGTCTGGGTATATGCGATCACCGACCAGCTCGGCCCAGGGCGGCTCACTGGCCTGACCGGGGTGGGCGGGGAACCGGTCCGGCCGGTCAGCGAGGCGGGGCTCACCGCCGTGGTCGGCACGGTCGACGCCGACGCGTTCGGCGAGCAGGCGCTGTCCCGCCTGCTGGGCGGCCTGGACAACATCGAGCGGGTCGGCCGCGCCCATCATCGGGTCATCGCGGGCACCGCGGCGGGCGGCGGGCCGGTACTGCCGCTCCGGCTGGCCACCGTGCATCCGGACGACGAGACCGTGCGGGCGCTGCTGGCCTGGCGCCGGGACGAGTTCGCCGGGATGCTCGACCGGTTCCGCAACACGGTCGAGTGGGGCGTGCAGATATACGGTAGGGCCGGCCCGGCGGACGCGGTTGAGCGCGCCGAGGACGTGGCCGATGCGATCGACGCGGCGCTCAGCGACTTCGCCGTCGACTCCCGGCGGCAGCCCGCCGAGGACCCGCAGTTCACCGAGCGTGCCGAGTGGCTGGTGCTGAACAGCGCCTACCTGCTGCGTGCCGATATGGCGGCCGAGTTCGCCGCGGTCGCGCACACGCTGTCGGGGGCGGGCGTGGGGATGCGCGCCGAGGTGAACGGCCCGTGGCCGCCGTACTCGTTCGTGGACGGCCTGGAGGCCTGACGCCAGCCCGGCCGCATCAGGCCAGCCGCCATCAGGCCGGCCATGCCACTTCGGCCTCGTCAAGTTGGTCAAACCACACATGTCACACCACGCCGGCTCTGTCGTTACCTCATCTGGCCAGAGAAAGACCAGGTCAGCGGCACCTTGGCGATCGCTGAGCGGAACCAGTAACGGCGCTCGGCACCAGCTGGCCATTACCCTGGCAGGGTCGGCGGCGCCGACCGCAACTGGCCACCAGCCGCTGCCGCTGGGGCCGGCGGGGCAGAATCTGGCCTGGCCATTCTCTGCTGGTATCTGGTTGTGTGTCGCTGTAAGCGCGTGGTAATGCGCTATACAGGGAACGGCACGAGGGAGCGAGATGCGGCCAGACGACGGGTCTCTGCCTGGCAGGCGAATGGTGCAGGACCGGCTTGCGCGCGCCCGCCAGGCCATCGGCGCAGCACCACTGCCGGTGAAGATCCTCCTGGTCATAGCCCTGTTGATCATCGTCGTGCTGGGCTTCAGCCTCGGCCCCCGGGTGCTCGATCTGCTCCTCCTCATCGCCATCGGCTACGGCCCGGTGGCCGTCTGGCGGGGCAGCACATCGGTGATCGCCTCGGTGTTCGTGGCCGCCTGGGGCCTGGCCGCGGTGCTCGTCGTGGGCGGCGTGACCAACCGGCTCGGCGCCGCCATCGTGCCGCTGCTGCTGCTGCCGTGCGCGGCCGTGGCGGCCGGGCACCTCAAGCAACTCACCCGCCGGTACGTGCCGTGCCGGACGGTGGCCTGGATCATGGTCTGGTCGCTGCCCCTCGCGCTGCTGGCCTGGTGGACGGCGGCCAAGCAGCCGGTGATCAGTTACATCATCGCCTGGGCGCTCGGCCTCATCGTGTTCGGCTGGCGGCTCGGCAAGGCCCAGCAGGAGGCCCGGGCGCTCAGCCGCCAGCAGAGCCGGACCAGCGCGCTGGCCGCGCCGTACCCAGCCGGCGGTGGCGCGGCGGTGGGCCCCCGGCCATCCCGCCGCTCAGGTCCAGGCACGGGCCAGCCCAGCGCCGCCCGCAAGGGCACGCAGCCCGGCGACCCGTCCCGGGTGCTGCAGACCGCGGAGGGCGCGATGCGGCCGGCCGAGGCCGCGGCCAACTGGGATCGGGCCGGCGCGGACCCGCAGCAGCCGGAGATCACCCTGGCCCAGGCCATGGCCGAGCTGGACAACATGGTCGGCCTGCAGTCGGTCAAGGACCAGATCCGGCAGATCACCGCGTCGGTCGAGGCGGCACGCAGGCGCGAGCTGGCCGGCTACAAGGCCGAGAAGCCGATGCAGCACTTCGTCTTCCTCGGCCCGCCGGGCACCGGCAAGACCTCGGTGGCCCGGGTCATCGCCAAGATCTTTTACGCGTTCGGGCTGCTGGACACGCCCACGGTGGCGGAGGCGCAGCGGGCCGACCTGGTCGGCGAGTACCTCGGCGCCACCGCGATCAAGACGAACGAGCTGGTGGACCGGACGCTCGGCGGGGTGCTGTTCATCGACGAGGCGTACAGCCTGATCAACGACAGCGAGGGCCAGGGTGACCGGTTCGGCCACGAGGCGGTCCAGGCGCTGCTCAAGCGGGCCGAGGACGACCGCACCGAACTGATCATCATCCTGGCTGGCTACGAGAAGCAGATGGAGACGTTCCTGGCCAGCAACCCCGGGCTGAACTCCCGGTTCGGGCTGCGGGTCAAGTTCCCCAGCTACTCGCCGGCCGAGCTGATGGCGCTGGCCGAGCTGTACCTGGAACAGCGCGGCGAGGTCCTCGACCCGGACGCCCGCCCGGCGCTGTGGCGGATGATGGAGGACATCGGCCGCCGCCGGCTGGCCGATGAGCTGGGCAACGGCCGGTTCGTGCGCAGCCTGCTGGAGAAGGCCGGCCGGGCCCGCGACGTCCGGGTGATGGCCGGCGTCACCGAGCCCACCCCGGCCGAACTGGTCACCCTGGAGGAAGCCGACCTGAGCCAGGCGGGCGCCGAGCTGACCGCCCGGTTCCGCGGCTACACTGCGGCGCCCACGCTGGAGAACGCGCTGGCCGAGCTGGACGAGCTGGTCGGTCTCGAGCCGGTGAAACGGCAGGTGCACGAGATCGCCGCGCAGCTCCGGGTGGCCCGGCAGCGGGAGCGGCAGGGGCTGCCCAGCCAGCCGCCGGCCCGGCACTTCGTGTTCACCGGGCCGCCCGGGACCGGGAAGACCACGGTGGCCCGCATCCTGGGCCGGATCTTCACCGCGCTGGGCCTGCTGGTCCGGCCGGCGGTGATCGAGGCGCATCGCGCCGACCTGGTCGGCGAGCATCTCGGCTCAACCGCGATCAAGACCGGGAAGCTGATCGACTCGGCGCTCGGCGGTGTCCTGTTCATCGACGAGGCCTACTCGCTGTACAACACCGGCTACTCGGGCGGTGACGCGTACGGCTCGGAAGCGGTGGCCACCCTGCTCAAGCGGGCCGAGGACGACCGCGACCGGCTGGTCATCGTGCTGGCCGGCTACCCGGCCGACATGGACCGGTTCCTGCGCAGCAACCCTGGCCTGGCCTCGCGGTTCAGCACCCGGATCGGCTTCCCCAGCTACTCACCGGGCGAGCTGTGCAAGATCGCTGGCGTGATCGCCGAGCAGCACGGCGACAGCTTCGAGCCGGAGGCGCTGCCGGTGCTGGAGGAGATCTTCACCGAGGCGTCCCGCAGTGGCAAGATCGACGAGCTGGGCAACGGCCGGTTCGCCCGCAGCCTGTTCGAGCGCGCCTGCGCGGCCCGGGACCTGCGGGTGGCCGACCTGGAGGACGCGGCCACCCAGGCCGACCTCACCACCGTGTCCTCGGCCGATCTCCGCGGCGCGTTCCGTGAGCTGGCCGGCCCCGGCACCGCGGCAGGCTGAGCACACCCATCTTTCCGAACGCCAGTACCGCCCGGCTGGCCAGCGTTGGCGCGCGGCCGTCAGGGTGGCAACGCCGCTGATCCCGCTGACCTGAGCCGGTGTGGCACAGTGCCGTTCAATTGAAAACAGTGTCGTTCGAGTGACAGCGCCGCGCTCAGAGGGGGGGAGCGGGTGGCAGGTCGCGCAGAGCGGCGATCAGCCTGGCCGGGTCGCTGCCAGCGTCCCGGATCGCGTACATCAGGGTGTGCAGCACCGCATGCCGGTCCTCGCCCAGGTCGAGCAGGCGCTGCGCGGCCTCCCACAGTTCCGGCGGGTCGCCGCGCCAGAGCCGGTCGGCCAGCACGAGGTGCCGGTCGAGATGCAGCGGGCCGCTCGGCCGCCCGTTGGCGTCGTTGTGGTCGGTGGCCAGCAGGGTGCGCCGGTCCCGTTGGGTGGCCGGGTCCAGCGTGGCCAGGTCGATGCCGCCGAACATGCCGCGCAGCACCGGGAAGGCGAACGCCCGGCGGGGCAGCGCCTCCAGGTCGCCGTCCGGCAGCAACCGGGCCACCAGCGCCGCGTCCAGGCCGAACGACGTTGGATCGTGATAAACCTGGGCGAACTTCCCCATCGAGTCGAAGACCGCGTCCAGCGTCTCGGCAATCATCTCGGCGGCCACGCCCTGGCGGCGGCCGGCCCAGCGCACCCAGGCCGCCAGCACGTGCGGCATCGCGTGCTGCTCGGCCGGCAGCAGCAGCACCTTGCGCGGCAGCCAGTCCAGCAGGAACGCGGCTACCTTGGCCGGGCTCATCCGGAGCGGCCGCCCGAAGTCCTGGTCGCAGCCGTAGTCGATGATGTGGTCCGCGCAGCGGCTGGCCGCCTGGGTGTCCGACAGGTCCTCGGCCTCGTCCGAGGCGAGGAACTCGGCCACCAGCATGGCCCGGCGGTCCCGGGTCCAGGCGTGCCGCCGGGTGGTCGCCCCGCCCCAGCCGGAGCCGTGCCCGTCGCCCCACGGGGCTGGGCCGGCACTCCGGGCGCCGCCGTTGGCCGCGCCATGACCGGACCGGGCCGGCGGCAGGGTCCGGATCCGGGACCGGATGAACGCGTGGTACGACGCGAACGACTCGCTGGCCTGCGGTCCGTTGGCCGCCTCGGTGACGGCCAGCGCGGTCTCCAGCAGCCGCCGCGCCTGCGGCGCCTCCACTTCGCTGAACGACACCCGGGCGGGCTGCCCGCCGTCCCCGGCGCTGGCCGCGCGGCAGCGCTCCAGCAGCCGGTCCACCTGGGAGGTCACCCAGCCGTCGCGGAGCATCCCGGCCGCGTTGTAGTCCACCACCATGACCAGCGCGTGCGGGTCCTCGCCCGCGTAGCTGTAGACGCAGACGACCTCGTCCCGGTCGCCGAACAGGTCGGCGTTCACGTAGCAGTCGCCGGCGGTCACCGCGCCCACGTGCTCGGCCCACGGCGGCCGGACCACGCCCCGCTCGATCAGGGCCAGCGCCGCCGCCTCGGCCTGCATGGCCTGCCGCGGGGTGCCCAGGCAGGCGATACCGGACAGCAGCGCCAGCGCGGCCGGGCTGCGCTGGGCCGCCGCATAGCTGACCAGGCCCTCGCCGACCAGTTCCTCGACATCGCCCTGGGCGCTGCGCGGCGGGCGCTCACCCCACCAGGTGCCGAGCAGCTCGCTGACCATGAGCTCGGCGTCCAGTGGGCTGCGCACGGCCAGCAATTCCCGGGCGGCCCGGAGCATCTCGGCAAAGAGCGCGTTGGGCGGCGCGGGGCTGGGCAGCACCGAGCGCGTCCCCTTCCCATGGCCTGGGTGGCCCGCCCCGCCTGGGGGCTCTCGTCGTCGGCTCTGCGGGCTCACATGGACAGCTTTCCAGATTCTCGCGGCGCCGTGCCACGTCCGCGCCGGATGCTGGACATGTTTCCGCGTGTGGCAGATATTACGGGCATCCCGGTGCGGCAGCGGGTGACATTCCGGTCATTTAATAGCCTGGCCGACGGGCCTGCCGCGTCTTTCCCGCTGGCTGAGTCGCCGGGATGCCCTCGGGCCGGCGTTAAATCGCCTAGGATGTGGGAAGCTCGCCTGCGTGGCCACTGTGGGTGTCCGCTGGTATCCGGGACGCGGCCAGGCACATGGGGAAGGAGCCGTTGCATGGCGCAAGCAACGGGACTGGAGTGCGGGCCATGAGCACTGACACCTCCGTGCCTCAGCCCCGGGTGGCCGGACTGGACGTCTCCGACTCGGCGCTGCTCGCCACGCTGCTCCGCGAAGCCCCGATCGGGTTCGCATTCTTCGGGCCGGACCTGCGCTTCCGGCGGATCAACGAAACCCTGGCCCGGCTGGACGGCCTGGATCTGGAAGCTCACGTCGGGCTGCTGCCGTCCCAGGTCTGGCCGGGCTCGCTGGCCTCCCGGGCCGAGTCCGCGGTCCGGCACGTGCTGACCGAGGGCCAGCCGCTGTATGAGTCCAACCAGCCGGTCACCCCGGCCGAGGCCAGCGCGGGCCCGGCCGCGGAGGCAACTCCCTCCGGCGCGGCCAACGGCGCCCAGCGGAGCGGGGCCGCCGGCCCCGTGATGATAGGCGCCGTGATGACAGGCACTGGGCGTTCTCCTGGTTCCCCTCGCACGACCCGGAGGGCAACATCGCCGGGGTCGCGCTGATCGCGGTGGACGTCACCGACCGGCAGAACTCCCAGGAGGCGGTGCGCCGCAGCGAGGAGCGGTACCGCTCGCTGGTGCAGGCGGGCGCTCAGGTGGTCTGGGTGACCACGCCGACCGGGCAGATCGCGGAGGACTCCCCGGAGTGGCGCTGGATCACCGGGCAGACCCTGGAGGAGTACCTCGGCAACGGCTGGCTGGACGCCATCCACCCGGAGGACCGGGAGCGGGTGGAGCGGGAATGGCGCGAGTGTGTGCAGGCCGGCAAGGTGTTCGACAGCCGGTACCGGGTGCGCACCAAGACCAGCGCCTACCGGCACTATGACGTGCGCGCGGTGCCGATCGAGCGGGACGGCAAGATCATCGAGTGGGTGGGCGCCAGCACCGACGTGACCGGGCAGCGGGAAGCCGAAGAGATGCGCGGCCGGCTGACCGAGCAGCTGTCGGCCGCGGCGCTGCGCACCGCCCGGCTGCAGCAGGCCACGTCCATGCTCGCCGAGGCCCTGACGGTGCTCCAGGTAGTCGAGGTGATTACCGAGGTCGGGCGTTCGGCAATAGGAGCGGAACGGTCGGCGGTGGCGCTGCTGGACCGGGAGCGGCTGCGGCTGCGCACGGTCAATCCAGGCGGCCTGCCGGACGTGCCCGGCACGCCCCCCGCTGACCTGCCGCTGGATGCGCCCAGCGTGATGACGCTGGCCATCACCACCCGGCGGCCGGTGCTGGTGGAGAACTCGGAATCGCTGCGGCGGCACTTCGACGGGGTGCCCAACGTGGACCTGTTCCTGGCGCACAGCGACGAGCGGGCCTGGGTCGGGCTGCCGTTGCTGGCCGCCGGCGCGCCGCTCGGCGCGCTGCGGTTCTCCTTCACCAAGCCGCGCCGGATCACCGAGGAGGAACGGGTCTTCCTGGAGGCGCTGGCCGGCCAGTGCGCGCTGGCCCTGGAGCGGGCCTCGCTGTTCGAGCGGGAGCACACCACCGCGGAGACCCTGCAGCGCAGCCTGCTGCCGGACCGGCTGCCCAGCGTGCCCGGGATCATCCTGGAGGCCCGCTACCTGCCGGTCACCCGCAACATGGAGATCGGCGGCGACTGGTACGACGCGTTCCGGCTGCCCGATGGCCGCCTGGCGGTGGCCGCCGGGGACGTCATGGGCAAGGGACTGACCGCCGCGGCCGGCATGGGCCGGGTGCGGAACGCGCTGCGCGCGCTGGCCCTGACCGACCCGCGGCCCGCCGCGGTGCTGGCCGGGCTGGACCGGCTGTTCACCGCGACCGAACTGGACGAACAGGTCACCACCGTGGCCTACCTGGTGGTCGATCCGGTCACTGGGGAGGGCCTGGCCGGCAACGCGGGCCACCTGCCGCCGCTGCTGCTGTCCAGGGACGCCCCGCCGCGGCTGGACACGACCGAGGCAGGCACCCCGCTGGGCTGGGCCTGCCCGCGGCAGCAGTACGTGTTCCGGCTGCCACCTGGTACCACCGCGGTGCTGTACTCCGACGGGCTGGTGGAGAACCGCCGCCGCGGCCTGGATGCCGGTCTCGACGAGCTGGTCTCGGTCGCGGCGCAGGCCCGGCCGGGAATGGTCGAGGATCCGGGCCGGCTGCTTGAGTACCTGGTAGACCGGATGCTGACCGGTTACGAGCAAGACGACGACGTGACCGTCCTGGTGCTGCATGTGCCCCGCCGCGACGGCTCTCCGGCGGACCGGGAGAGCGGCGGTGTCATTTCCGCGGCGCGGAGGGGGAAGGTATGAGAAATGGCCGCGCTGGGGTGCCCCAGGGCGCGGTGGCGGTTCGAGCCACCCACAGACTCCGCCTAAGGTGGTGGTCGGGAGCTAGTCCGGTCACGGCCGCGGGGTCAAGCGGCGCGGCTGCGGCTTCCGGCTTGACCCCAGCAGCGGGGTGCACGAGGTAGGGTCCATTTCCCGCTCACATACGCAGGAGAGGTGCCAGTGTCGCCTGCCAGTTCGTGCAGTCAGGTGTCATTCGCGGCTCGGCAGGCCGCCGTCCAGCGAAGGAAGGGGTGACCGCGTTGGCAAGCGCTGCAGGCTCCGCAGCGCGGAGGCAGCCAAGGCCGGACGTCTCGCTCGTGGATCCGGACGAGGCGGCTGCCGGGCAGGACGCTGCCCAGTCCGCGGAGCGCGCCGAAGGCTCCTCGCGGCGTCGGGGCAAGAAGAAGAATTCCGGTGGGCGGCCTGCGCCGCGCGACGGCGCCGGCCGGCCCGGCGACAGCGCGGGACCAGGCGGCCGGGGGGTGTCAGGCGTTGTGAGTGAGGATCCGGATCTAGCAGCGGTGGGCAAGGAAACGGTGGGCCTGGCAGAAGTGACCGATCTGGCTGATGTCGCCGACCTGGATGCCGAGGTCGGCCCCGGAGACGTGGATCTGACCGAAGACGGCCCGGACTCGGCGGAGCTGGAAGACTTCGACGCCACCGCGGTGGACGTGGAAGACCTCGACGTCGAGGACGTCGAGGACGTCGAGGACGTCGAGGTCGATGTCGTGGGCACGGATGAGGACGTGCCCGACGACGAGGCGGCCGCCGACGACGAGGATGACGACGAGCCAGCCGACGCGCTGAGCGAGACTGGGCCGGTGGTAGCGGCCGCCGCGGCCGCGATGGCCGACGTTCCCGCGCCGGGCGGCCCAGCCGCCGCCGCGCCGGGTGCGGCGGCCCGGCCGCCGGGCGCGGCCGAGGAAGAGTTCGTCTACGGCGACGACGACGATGACCTGCCGGCCGCCCAGGTGGCGTCGGCGGGCGCGACGGCCGACCCGGTCAAGGACTACCTGAAGCAGATCGGCAAGGTTCCGCTGCTGAACGCGGAGCAGGAAGTCGAGCTGGCCAAGCGGATTGAGGCCGGCCTGTTCGCCGAGGAGAAGCTGGCTGAGGGCCTGGATGGGCTGGAGCCGGCCGCGCGGCTGGACATGGAGTGGATCGCCGAGGACGGCCGGCGGGCCAAGAACCACCTGCTCGAGGCCAACCTGCGGCTGGTGGTGTCGCTGGCCAAGCGGTACACCGGCCGGGGCATGCTGTTCCTGGACCTGATCCAGGAGGGCAACCTGGGCCTGATCCGCGCGGTGGAGAAGTTCGACTACACCAAGGGTTACAAGTTCTCCACCTACGCCACCTGGTGGATCCGGCAGGCGATCACCCGGGCCATGGCCGACCAGGCCCGGACCATCCGGATCCCGGTGCACATGGTCGAGGTCATCAACAAGCTGGCCCGGGTGCAGCGGCAGATGCTGCAGGATCTCGGCCGCGAGCCCACCCCCGAGGAGCTGGCGGCGGAGCTGGACATGACCCCGGAGAAGGTCATCGAGGTGCAGAAGTACGGCCGGGAGCCGATCTCGCTGCACACGCCGCTCGGTGAGGACGGGGACAGTGAGTTCGGTGACCTGATCGAGGACTCCGAGGCGATCCAGCCGGGCGAGGCGGTCAGCTTCACACTGCTCCAGGAGCAGCTGCACTCGGTGCTGGACACGCTGTCCGAGCGGGAGGCCGGGGTGGTCTCCATGCGGTTCGGGCTGACCGACGGGCAGCCCAAGACGCTGGACGAGATCGGCAAGGTCTACGGGGTGACCCGGGAACGCATCCGCCAGATCGAGTCCAAGACCATGTCCAAGCTGCGTCACCCGTCCCGCTCCCAGGTACTCCGCGACTACCTGGACTAGGCCTGTCCGGGGGACGACCCCCTGGCCCCCCGATCGCCGCTGCGCGCCGCACGCCGCCTCGGCGAGCACCCGCCTGCGGCGGCCCCCGCCTCGTTGGCACGGTACTTCGGCTGAGGCAAAACGGCCGGCGGCTGCCCATGGAATCCCATGATCAGCCGCCGGCCGTTTTCAGCTCTATGTAGATATCCGCGAGGGTGTGTCCCTCCAGTGCCGCCTGGACGTGGCGCGGCTACGCTGCCGTGCCGACGCCAGGCTGCCCTGGCTACCCGTCGCCCTGCCCGGTGCCCGGTGCCAGCCGTCCCGTCTCGTCCTGAATTTCGACGGCGATCTTGGCCAGCGCGTCGGCGTGCTGGCGGCTGTGATGGGCGCAGAACAGCAGCTCCCCGGAGTCAGGGAGAACAACGCGTACGTACGCCTGGGCACCGCACCGGTCACACAGGTCCGTTGCGTTCAGCGGCCTGCTAGGTGCGAGAGCTCCGGTCATGTCGCCTCCCTCGCGTCTGCCGCCGGATCTGGGTGGCCGGCGGACTGACTGGACCCTCCGTGTTATGCAAACACTCTGTCAGGCGAGCCCCTTCCCGAAAGGCCCTGGCGTACGCCCACAGCGAACGCCCCTGCTCGGGCGGCCGGCGGCCGCCCTTTCCATCTACTTTAACGTGTGCGTTGTCCCAGGTCGCCGCGTAGGTCCGCGGCGTGGCTACGGCGAGTACCCGGCGCGGGCGGCTATCCTGCCCGCAGTCCACCCAATCCATGCCGTCCGGCACCAGCCCCCGAGGAGGGCCCTGTGACCGCCGTCCGCGCCGATACGGCCGGCCCCGTCGGGAGAGCAGCACCGCTGGCGCCCGGCTCCGGGAAGGGGGCCGGGGCATCCGCCACGGACGGCTATACCGCCCGGCACCTGTCGGTCCTGGAAGGCCTCGAGGCGGTCCGCAAGCGCCCCGGCATGTACATCGGCTCCACCGACGAACGCGGGCTGATGCACTGCCTGTGGGAGATCTTTGACAACTCGGTGGATGAGGCGCTGGCCGGGCACTGCAGCTCGATCGAGGTCGTGCTGCACCCAGACCTGTCCGCCGAGGTGCGGGACAACGGGCGCGGCATCCCGGTGGACACCGAGCCCAAGTCCGGGCTGTCCGGGGTGGAGCTGGTGATGACCCGGCTGCACGCGGGCGGCAAGTTCGGCGGTGGCTCGTACACCGCGTCGGGTGGGCTGCACGGAGTCGGCGCATCGGTGGTCAACGCCCTGGCCGCCCGGCTGGACGTGCAGGTGGACCGGGACGGCGCCGAATGGGCGGTCAGCTTCCGCCGCGGCGTCCCCGGCGAGTTCGCCGCGGACGGCCCGGCCGCCAAGTTCAGCCGCGGGTCCGGGCTGCGCAAGACGCGCAAGGTGGCCAGGAAGGTGACCGGCACCCGGATCCGGTTCTGGCCGGACCACCAGGTGTTCACCAAGGACGCGGCGTGGAGCTTCGACGCGCTGGTGCAGCGGGCCAGGCAGACCGCCTACCTGGTGCCCGGCCTGGCCATCAAGCTCCGCGACGAGCGCTCCGATGCGGACCGGACCGCTCCGGCCAGCCCGGACGTGGCCGCGGAACTGACCGACCACGACCCGCACAGCGGAGCCGAACCGCGCGAGGCCGAGTTCCGCTTCGACGGCGGGATCAGCGAGTTCTGTGCCTATCTGGCCCCCGGCGAGCCGCTCACCAACGTGCTCCGGCTGACCGGCTCGGGCCAGTTCACCGAGACCGTGCCGGTGCTCGACGAGCAGGGCCACATGACGCCCACCGACGTGGACCGGGACCTGCAGGTGGACATCGCGCTGCAGTGGGGGACCGGCTACGAGACCGTCACCCGGTCGTTCGTCAACGTGATCGCCACGCCCAAGGGCGGCACCCATGTCAGCGGGTTCGAGCGGGCCCTGGTCAAGACGCTCAACGAGCAGCTCCGCGCGGCCCGGCTGCTGAAGAACGGCGACGAGGCGGTCACCAAGGAGGACGTGCTGGAAGGGCTGACCGCGGTGGTCGGCGTCCGGCTGCCCGAGCCGCAGTTCGAGGGGCAGACCAAGGAAGTGCTCGGCACCCCGGCCGCGTCCCGGATCGTGGCCCAGGTGGTGACCAGCGAGCTGCGCAGCTACTTCGAGTCGCGGGGCCGGGCCCGGACCCAGGCCCGGGCCGTGCTGGACAAGGTCGTCTCCGCGGCCAAGGCACGGATCGCCGCCCGGGAGCACCGGGACAACCAGCGCCGCAAGACCGCGCTGGCCAGCTCGGCGCTGCCGCCCAAGCTGGTGGACTGCCGCAGCGCCGACGACCGCAGCGAGCTGTTCATCGTGGAGGGCGACTCCGCGCTCGGCACGGCCAAGCTGGCCCGGGACTCGGAGTTCCAGGCGCTGCTGCCGATCCGGGGCAAGATCCTCAACGTGCAGAAGGCGTCCCTGGCCGACATGCTCAAGAACGCCGAGTGCGCGGACATCATCCGGGTCATCGGGGCCGGCTCCGGCGGCTCGTTCGACCTCGACTCGGCCCGGTACCAGCGGGTCATTTTCATGTCCGACGCCGACGTGGACGGCGCGCACATCCGCACCCTGCTGCTCACCCTGTTCCACCGGTACCTGCGGCCGCTGCTGGAGGCCGGGCGGGTGTTCGCCGCGGTGCCTCCGCTGCACCGGATCGAGCTGTCCAGCCCGCGGAAGAACCAGGCCAGGTACCACTACACGTACTCGGACAGCGAACTGCACCGCACGCTGCTGGAACTGGAGCGGCGCGGGCACCGCTGGAAGGAGCCCATCCAGCGGTACAAGGGCCTGGGCGAGATGGACGCCGCACAGCTGGCCGAGACCACCATGGACCCGCGGCACCGCACGCTGCGCCGGATCCGGATCAGCGACGCGGCCGCGGCCAGCGGCATCTTCAGCCTGCTGATGGGCACCGAGGTGGGCCCGCGCCGGGAGTTCATCGTCGGCGGCGCCGCCGAACTCGACCTGTCCCGCATCGACACCTGACCGGCCCGGCTTGGCCAGGCAACGGTAATCGGCTGATCACGAAGCGCCGGATCCGGTGGACGTTCCCGGTAGTTACGCTTCGTTAAGAGTACGATACCGAGGGTGACGACAGAGATGCTCGTGGCGGAGTTCTTCCGTGCTCAGGCGGCCTGGCGGCTGGCCCGCGCCGGCGGCGATCCGGTGCGGGCCGCGCGGTGCGCGGCGGCGCTGCTGGACGCGGCCGCGTACGTGGCCACGTTAACGCCCCAGGACACCGACCTGGCCGCGCTGAAGGCGGCCGGCTGCTTCCAGGGGTACGTGTTCGATCCCGGCGAAGAGGGCGTGCTGATCTGCCGCTGGTGGCAGTTCGGCGAGCCGCCCTACGCGGGCCCCCGTGACCTGCTGACCGCGCTGACCGCCGCGGTCCGCCAGACCGGCGCCCGGGCCACCCAGCGCTAGACCCGTGCTGGCCTAAACGGGTGCCACCCCGCCCACAGCGGCCAGCTGCTGGCGGGCCTGCTCCCCAGAGCCGTCCCGGCGGCCTTCCGCAGGCGGCAGGTACACCGGCACGCCCGCCTCCGTCGCGCCGCGGGCCGGGCCCGGCCCGGCCCAGGCCAGAATCAGGCTGTCCTCGCCCTTGAGGAAACGCTGGCAGCGGACCCCGCCGGTGGCCCGCCCCTTGGCCGGGTACTCCGGGTACGGGGTCACCTTCACGCTGGCCGCCGCGGTGCCGGGCAGCGCGCCGCTGCTGCCGGCCACCGTCACCACGACGCCGTCCTCGGTCGCACTGTCCGGCACCGCGCCGAACCACACCACGGACGCCCGGGCTGACAGCCGGATCCCGGCCATGCCGCCGGCCGCCCGGCCCTGCGGCCGCACCGCCCCGGCCCGGAACCGGAGCAGCTGCGCGTCACTGGTGATGAAGACCAGGTCGGCGTCCTCACCGGCCAGCTGCACCGCGCCGACCACGCGGTCGCCGTCCTTGAGTGAGATGACCTCGAACTCGGTGGCGTTGGCCGGGTAGTCCGGGGCGACCCGCTTGACCACGCCGCCCGCGGTGCCCAGGGCCAGCCCGCCTAGCGTCCCGTCCGGCGCGGCCAGCGCCACCACCGTCTCGCCCGGGTCCAGCGAGACGAACTCGGTCAGCGGGGCGCCGCCGGTCAGCGCGGGGGAGTGCGCGCTGGGCGGCAGGGCCGGGATCTCCAGCGCCCCGATCCGGATCAGCCGCCCGCCCGAGGTGACCAGCCCGACGCTGCCCCGGGCGGTGGCCGGCACCGACGACACGATCACGTCATGGTGGGCCCGCGGGCCCGCGCCGTCCGCCTCGGCGCCCCCGCCCTCGCCGGGCGCGGCGGCCGCGGTCCGCGCGATCAGCCCGGCCGAGGACAGCAGTACCAGGCACGGGTTGTCGGCCACCTCGAGCGGGACGGCCGCGGCCCGGGTCGGCTTGCCGCTGCCCTCCAGCAGCACGGTGCGCCGCGGGTCAGCGAACCGCTTGGCCACATCGGCCAGTTCGCCGGACACCAGGGCGCGCAGCTTGGGTTCGGACTCCAGGATCGCGGTCAGCTCGGCGATCTCGGCCTGCAGGTTCTCCCGCTCGCGCTCCAGCTCCAGCCGGTCGTAGCGAGTCAGCCGCCGCAGCGGCGTGTCCAGGATGTACTGGGCCTGGATCGCGGACAGGTCGAAGACCGACATCAGCCGGTCCTTGGCCTGCGCGGAGTCATCGCTGGTCCGGATGACCTGGATGACCTCGTCGATGTTGAGCAGCGCGATGAGCAACCCGTCCACCAGGTGCAGCCGGTCGGCCCGCTTGCGCCGCCGGAACTCCGACCGCCGCCGGATCACCTCGATCCGGTGGTCCACGTAGATCTGCAGCAGCTCGCGCAGGCCGAGTACCCGCGGCTGGCCGTCGACCAGTGCGACGTTGTTGATGCCGAACGTCTCCTCCATCGGCGTCAGCCGGTACAGCTCTTCGAGCACCGCTTCGGCGTGGAACCCGCCACGGATCTCGATGACCAGATGCAGCCCGCGCTGCCGGTCGGTGAGGTCCTTCAGGTCGCTGATGCCCTGCAGCTTCCGGGCGCCGACGAGGTCCTTGATCCGGGCGATCACCTTCTCCGGGCCGACCCCGTAGGGCAGCTCGGTGACCACGATGCCGTCCTTGCGTGGGGTGATCTTCTCCACCCGCGCGGTGGCCCGGGTGCGGAAGATGCCCCGGCCGGTCTCGTAGGCCTCCCGGATTCCGTCCAGCCCGACGATCTTGCCGCCGGTGGGCAGGTCCGGCCCGGGCACGAAGCGCATCAGCTCGTCCAGGGTGGCCTCGGGGTTGGCGACCAGATGCCGGGCCGCGGCCACCACCTCGCCCAGGTTGTGCGGGGCCATGTTGGTGGCCATCCCGACGGCGATCCCGGCGGTGCCGTTGACCAGCAGGTTGGGCAGGCCGGCCGGGAGCACCTCGGGCTGGGTCTCGGTGCCGTCATAGTTCGGGATGAAATCGACGGTGTCCTCGTCGATCGAGGCCACCATCTCCATCGCCGCCGCGGCCAGCCGGGCCTCGGTGTACCGCATCGCGGCCGGCGCGTCGTCACCGCCCAGCGAGCCGAAGTTGCCGTGCCCGTCGATCAGCGGCAGCCGCATGGCCCAGGGCTGGGCCATCCGGGCCAGCGCGTCGTAGATGGCACTGTCCCCGTGCGGGTGTAGCCGGCCCATCACCTCGCCGACCACCCGGGCGCACTTGACATGGCCGCGGTCCGGCCGCAGGCCCATCTCGTTCATCTGGTACAGGATCCGGCGCTGCACCGGCTTCAGCCCGTCCCGGGCGTCCGGCAGCGCGCGCTGGTAGATGACGGAGTAGGCGTACTCCAGGTAGCTGCCCCGCATCTCCTCGGCAACATCGATATCGACGATGTTTTCCTCGAAGTCCTCGGGCGGCGGGGGTGTCGCGGTGCGTCGTGCCATGTCCGCCATTGTGCCGCCTGCCAGCGACCAAGATGCTCAACGCCACAACGTGGGCCTACCGGAGCCGGCTCAGCAGGTTCCCGTGGGGCCAGACCAGCACCGTGTAGCGGCCGACATGGTAGCTGGCGGCGGGCGGCCCGAACGCCAACCGCAGGTCCGCCACTGACGGTGACGGGGGAGAGCCGAGCAGCGCCGCGAACGTGGCGTCGTGCTGGCGTGGGTCGAACCAGGACTGCTGTGTTTCCCACTGGCCCGCCGCGAGCTGGTGGCCGTCCACCCGCAGCGGGCGGAGCGCCACCCGGCCGCCGCTGGACACGGTGACCACGCTGCCCAGTGCCGAGTTGCCCAGGCCGTACCGCAGGTGGTGGGCGGCCAGCCAGCTGGCCAGCGGCTGGGCCTGCGGGGCCGCCGGGGCGTGCGCCAGCAGGACGCCCAGGCTGGCCAGGTAGCCGCAGCCCACCGCGGCCAGCACCGGCAGCAGCCGGGCCCCGGCCAGCCAGGCCAGCAGCGGCCGGCCAGCACGGCGCCGAACGGCAGCACCGCGACGATCTCCCGGGTGGTGGACAGGCTGGTCACGTCGGTCCAGACCAGGAACGCGGCCAGGTTGACCAGGATCCCGGCCAGCAGCAGCTGGACGATCAGGCCGGCGTGCCGCAGCCGGCGCACCCCAGCGCACACCGCCCACCCGGCCAGGGCCAGGCCCGCCAGGTGCAGCAGGAGGAGCAGCGTGCTCAGCCCGGCCGGCTGGCCGAAGAAGTCACCGCCGAACACCAGAGCCAGGCCGGCCACCGTCTGGTACACGTGGCCGGGCAGGGCGCCGATCGAGGTGAGCTGCGAGCTGACCGGGTTCAGCCGGAAGCCGCCCGCCACCCCGATCAGGTGCAGCACGGTGGCCGCGGCCGCCGTGGCCAGCAGCCCGGCGGCCAGCAGCGCAGCGTCGAACCACTGCGTCATTGGCTGGTGAGGGGGGGCGCGCCGGAGGCGTGTTCCCGCCGAGCCAGCGGTCGCGGGGGCCGGGGGTTCCGGGAGTAGTCCCCCGGGGCAGCGGAGCGGGGGGTCGTCCCCCCGGGCTGGCAGAGCCCGCCGCTGCTGGACGGCATGGTGGTAGAGCCGGACGGCGCACACCGTGAGCAGCGGCAGCACCCCGGTCAGCAGTACCACCGAGTCGGCCACCAGGGCCCAGCCGAGCAGCACGCCGACCGCGGCCGGGACATACCAGCGCCGCGCGGCGCGGTCCAGGATCAGCCAGGCCAGCAGGACCGGCACCGTGCTGCCGTAGTGATCCGGCGCGAGCAGGAACAGGAACACGCCCGCGCCGGGCTGCGGGGAGCCGATGATCCCGGCCGCGATGACCGCCCGGATCGCGGCCGCCCGGCCGCTGGCCTGCCCCCGGGCCAGCGCCGCGGCCAGCAGCAGGACGAGGGTGAAGGTGATCGCCCCGGCCACATGCACCACATCCGGGCCGCGGCCCAGGACCAGCTCCACCAGCAGGTACTCGGGCAGCTCGGTGGTGTAGAAGGAGACGTCGGACAGCCACCAGCCGTGCAGTAGCAGGTTGCCGTGCAGCATGTCCCAGGCCTGCAGGGTGAACACCGCGCCGTACGAGTCGCCCGGCTCGGTCTGCGACACCCGCAGGTAGATCGCGAACACCAGCGCCGCGGCCACCGCCCAGGCGGCCCCGGCCAGCCAGCGGCGCCCCGGCCGCCGCCTGGCCGGGGCGGCCGCCGCCCTGGCGCCCGCGGGGTCGGGCTCCGCGGGCTCGGCGACAACCGGAGCCGGGGCATCTGCCACGAACGCCATGCTGGTGGCTGCGTGTCTCCGTTCAGCAATGCCAGGACGTGTCGAGCCCAGCTCTTTGCCGAACGCTTACCCGTCCGCGGCCGGGTGCGCCGCGATCAGTCCCTCCAGCCGCTGGATCTGCTGCCGGGGCCAGATGGCGTCCAGGTCCCAGCCCTGCGTTTCGGAGTGGGTCAGGATCTGCCGCCACGCTCCGGCCGCCTCAGCCAGCCGTCCCGCTTCCTCCAGCAGGAAGGCGCGGGCGTAGACCGTGCTGAAGTCGGTCGGGTCCAGGTCATGCGCGCGCTGCCAGTCGGCCAGCGCCCCCTCGGTGTCGCCGCGGGCCGCTTTCACCTGGCCGCGGTCCGCGATGAACTTCCAGTCGTCCGGGACGAGGGCCAGGCCGGCCTCGACCACCGCCGCGGCCGCCGCGTAGTCGCGCGCGGTCAGATAGGCGGACGAGAGGAAGCGCAGCTCACGCACGTCCCCCGGCGCGGCGGTGACCCGGGCCCGGTAGCGGGCGACCACGCTGTCCGCCTCGCCGAGCGAGCCCATCGCGCCGATCCACTGGTACTGCACCTTGTCCGCGGCCGGGTCGAGCGTCATCGAGTGCTCGTATTGCTGCACCGCCCGCTGGATCGCCCGGCGGCCGTGGCATTCGAGCAGGTAGCCGTACTGGCGGAAGAACAGCGGGTCGGCCTGGCCGCCCAGGTCGCGCTCGAACTGTTCCCTGGCCGCGGCGAATTCATCCTCGTCACCCAGCGCTTCATAGCGCGAGACGAGCTCGTACTTGTCCATGTGCTGATGCCTCCCGGGTCACTGGCCGTAACGCCTACATATGTCGGGTTACGGTGACCGGGCGGGCCCCGGGCACGCCGGACGGGGCGAGCGCTACGCCGTCGCTGGCTCGCCTTGACCGGGGCGGCTAGGTTCTAACGGCCGTTCCTTCCGTCTGTCCGGGCCTGCTCTCACACGCTAGCCATCCGCGACGGGCCGGGCAACGGCGTTTCAGCTCACCGAGAAGCCGCCGTTGACGCAGATGAGCTGGCCGGTCACGTAGTCGCTGGCCCGGCTGGCCAGGTACACCGCGACGCCGGCGAAGTCGGCCGGCTCGCCGTTGCGCCCGACCATGGTGCGCGCGGCCAGCGCCGCGGACCGGACCGGGTCGCTGGCCACGGCCGCGGTGAGCGGGGTGGCCACGAAGCCCGGGGTGACCCCGTTGCAGCACACCCCGCGGCCCGCCCACGCCTCGGACTGCGACCGGGTCAGCCCGGCCAGCCCGGCCTTGGATGCCCCGTAGCCGCCGCTGTTGCCGAACGCACGGAAGGACTGCTGCGAGGCCACGTTGATGATCCGGCCCCAGCCACGCTGGGCCATGACGGGCCCGAACCGCTGGCCGAGCAGGAACGGGGCGGTCAGGTTGACCGTGATGGTCTCGTCCCACTGCCCGGTGGTTAGTTCGCCGAGCGGCGGGCGCAGGTTGACGCCGGCCGCATTGACCAGGATGTCCGGCTCGCCGAACGGTGCCACCGCCAGGCCGGCCGCGGCCAGCGTGGCCGTCCGGTCAGCCAGATCCGCGCTGATCCAGGCGGCCTGGCCGCCGGCCGACTGGATCGCCGCGGTGGTGGCGGCCAGCCCCGGCTCGCCGCGGGCCAGCAGCACGACCTGGGCACCGGCCCGGGCCAGCGCGGTGGCCATGGCCTGGCCGATGCCGGAACTGCCACCGGTGATCAGCGCCACCCGGCCGGCCAGGGAAAACAGCCCGTCCAGGTAGGCGGCCCGGGAGTTCCCGTGGTTGGGGTCAGAGTGCGGGCCGGGCACCGACCATGCCGAGTGCTTGCGCGGCCAGCCGGCAGCCGCTGGCCAGTGCCTCCAGCGGTGGCTTCTTGTCCAGCCAGGCGGGCAGGAATCCGGCGCAGAACGCGTCACCCGCACCGGTGCCGTCCACGAACGTCTCCACCGGCAGCGCGTGCTCCCGGATCGGGTCCGGGCGGCCGTTCGCGAACAGCGCCCCGTCCGGGCCGAGCTTCACCACGACCTGCGGGTACCAGGCGGTGAGCACCCGGGCGGCCGACTCCGGGTCCTCGCGCCCGGTGAGCACGGTGGCCTGGTCGATGTTGACGATCAGCAGGGTCACCCCGTTGGTCATCTCCAGGAACGGCTCGGCACCGACCCGCTCCAGCGGCGCGGCCGACGCGCCGTCCACCGAGATCGTCATGCCGGCCCGGCCGGCGTGCTGGAACGCGGCCAGCGCCGCGCCCCGGGAGCCGTCGTTCAGCAGGGTGTAGCCCGACATGTGCAGATGCGCGCCGGGGGCGAACAAATCCTTGGGCAGGTCGTCCGGGTGCAGCGCGGCGTTGGCGCCCGGGTCGGACATCATCGTGTGGTCGCCCTTGTGGGTGACCATGACCACGCAGGTCCCGGTCGGCCGGTCCGGGTCCATCACCAGCCGGGCGTCCACCCCGTAGCCCATCAATTCCATGTCCCGGTTACGGCCGGCGATATCCGCGCCGCGCCGGCCGATGAAGGCCACGTCACCGCCGTCAGCGGCCAGCCAGGCGGCTATGTTCGCGCCGGAACCCCCGCCGTGCATGCTTACCGTGGCTGGTGTGTCACTTCCCTTGGCCAGCGGCAGGGCCGCGTGCGCGACCGTATCGGTCATCAGATCGCCAACGACGACGACGCGCGCCATGTCGTCACCACCTTGCTCCCGGGGCTGAGCCTGGGGACGGCACACCCAGCGGCTCAGGCTAGCTCATAGAACTTAACAGTTCCCTGGCTGTTCCGGCGGGCGTTCTGGCGGGTGGGTACAGATGGGGACGGATAAGGCATGCGGGGAATCCCAGCCGGACTCGGAGCCCCTGCATGTGAAGTTGGTCACAGCCGGTCCGGCGGCCGCCCGGCTGGCTGGCCAGCCGGCGCGGTGAGCTAGTGTCGCTACGCGCTATTCCTGAAGGAGGCGGGTGACGAGCATGGCCTGGAGCTGGCAGTTCGAGCAGGCCGACGGCAGCCTGGTGCCGTCCCGGGGAATGCCGCGGGAGACGTTCAGCAGCCAGGGCGATGCGGAGAGCTGGCTGGGCGAGAACTGGCGCGACCTGCTGGCCAGCGGCGTGGACCAGGTAACCCTGCTTGAAGAGGGCCGGATCGAGTACGGCCCGATGAGCCTGCACGCTGAATAGTCCGGGGCGACGGCCCCCTGAACCCCCGGACCCCGGGATCGCCGGCTGAGGGGCGGGAGCGCGGGCTCTGGGTCAGCTCCGGGTCGCGCTGGATGACCGGGGCCAGGACTTCGTCGATCCGCTTGAGCAGGTCTGGCTCGAGGACCACGCCGGACGCCTTGACGTTCTCCCGGACCTGCTGCGGCCGGGTCGCGCCGATGATGGCCGCGGACACGTTCCGGTTCTGCAGCACCCAGGCCACGGCCAGCTGGGCCATGCTCAGCCCGGCGTCCGCGGCGACCGGGGCCAGCTCGGCCACCTGGCGCAGCACCGCATCGTCCAGCAGGCGCTGGATGAACCCGGAGCCGCTCGGGTCGGTGGCCCGTGACCCGGCGGGCACCGGCTGCCCGGGCTGGTACTTGCCGGTCAGCACGCCCTGCGCGATGGGGGACCAGACGATCTGGCCGACGCCTTCCCGCTCGGACAGCGGAATCACCTCGGACTCGATCACCCGCCAGATCATGTTGTACTGCGGCTGGTTGGAGACCAGCCGGCCGAAGCCCATCTCGTCGGCGATGCGCAGCGCCGCGGCGATCTCCTCGGCGCGCCACTCGGACACCCCGATGTACAGCACCTTGCCCTGGCGGACCAGGTCATCGAAGGCCCGCAGGGTCTCCGCCAGCGGGGTTTCGTGATCGTACCGGTGCGCCTGGTACAGGTCGATGTAGTCGGTCTGCAGCCGGCGCAGCGAGGCGTGCGCGGACTCCATGATGTGCTTGCGGGACAGGCCACGGTCGTTGGCGCCCGGCCCGGTCGGCCAGAAGACCTTGGTGCACACCTCGATGGATTCCCGGCGAATCCCGTGCAGCGCCCGGCCGAGCACGTCCTCGGCCCGGGTGCCCGCGTACACGTCAGCGGTGTCGAACGTGGTGATGCCCTCGTCCAGGGCCGCGGCCACACACGCTAGGGCCGCCTCCTCTTCCACCTGCGAGCCGTGGGTGATCCAGTTCCCGTAGGCGATCTCGCTGACCTTCAGGCCGCTCCGGCCGAGATGACGATGCTCCATATAGGGGAGGTTAGCCAGCGCGCGGTTAGATCTGCTCGCCGGGCTTGACTCTTGGTTTCGGGAAGCGGAGCCGGCGGATCTGCAGCGCGCGCATGCCCGAGTACATCTTGATGCCGCGGGTGCTCTGGCCCGGGTAGCGCTCGGCGGCCAGGTTGGCCACCTTGCGGCCGATCCAGAAGCCCTCGCCCGCCATGATCAGCACCATCGCGATCAGCACGATCGGCAGCACCGTCTGCACCACCGTGCTGTGCAGGAACAACAGGAACAACAGCACAACCAGGCCATACATGTAGAACTCGCTGAACCGCCGCTTGGAGTCCACGTAGTCCCGGGCCAGCGCGCGGACCGGGCCCTTGTCCTTGGCCGGCAGCGCCCACTCCTCGCCGCGGCGCATGGCCTCGGTCTTGCGCGCCCGCTCGGAGCGGTCCCGGGTACGGGCCTGTTTCGAGGCGGCCTTGCGGTCTTCCGGGGCCAGCTGGTACCGGCGGCGGCGTTCCGCCTCGCTGCGCTTGGGCGTGGGCCGGCCCTTGCCCGCCGTCACCGTGCCGCGTGCGGCCGCCGCCTCGGCCCTGACCTCGTCCGCCGTAGGCTCGGCCGGGGCGTCTTCGGTGGCCGCATTACGTCGTCTGAACACGAGGTCAGCCTACCGGGACGAAGGGCGCGCACTGCCAGTCCGTGGGGTAAGGGATTGCCAGCCCGCTGGGGTATCCGGGCGTAATGGCCTGTGGCCCGGATCACCGCGTAGGCTGTGTTCACCAGCCTGCGCAGCGCCGCTGCCACGCCGCGGGATGTAGGCTCGCGCGCCGCAGGTGGCTGGCGGCAGCGTTACACGATGAGGGGATGGTCGCGCCGATGAGCGTGGTGAAGCGGGTATCGATGATCTTCAAGGCCAAGGCCAACAAGGCCCTGGACCGGATGGAAGATCCGCGCGAGACCCTGGACTACTCCTACCAGCGCCAGCTGGAGATGCTGACGCAGGTCCGCCGCGGCGTCGCCGACGTCGCCACGTCGCGCAAGCGGGTCGAGCTGCAGATGAACACGCTGCAGCAGCAGCAGGACAAGCTGGACCGGCAGGCGCGGCAGGCGCTGGGCGGCGGCCGGGAAGACCTGGCCCGTGAGGCGCTGACCCGCAAGTCGGCGCTGCAGACCCAGCTCGGTGACCTGCAGACCCAGTACCAGTCGCTGCAGGCCGACGAGGAGAAGCTGACCGCTGCCTCGCAGCGGCTGCAGGCCAAGGTGGAGGCCTTCCGCACCCAGAAGGAGACCATCAAGGCCACCTACACCGCGGCCGAGGCGCAGACCCGCATCGGCGAGGCCGTGTCCGGCATCTCCGAGGAGATGGGCGACGTGGGCATGGCCGTGCAGCGGGCCCAGGACAAGACCGCGCAGATGCAGGCCCGGGCGGGCGCCATCGACGAGCTGATGGCCTCCGGCGCGCTGGACGACGTCACCGCGCAGCCGAACGACGACATCCAGCGCGAGCTGGACCAGATAGGCGCGGGCCACGACGTGGACCGCGAGCTGGAGCGGATGAAGCTGGAGATCGGCGGCGAGGCGCCGAGGGAGATCGAGGGCAACGCGCCGGGCGCGGCCGGCAGCACCAGCAACGGCCAGGCGGGCCAGGCGGGCCAGGCCAGCCCGGCCGCGGATCAGCCGCAGACTGGTGACGGGTCATGATCGTCCGGATCCTCGGCGAGGGTCAGCTCACGGTGGACGACGAGCTGTCCGCCGAGCTCAACGAGCTCGACGCCAAGCTGCAGGCGGCGCTGAACGCGGGCGATGAGAAGGCGTTCCGGGTCGCGCTCGAAGGTCTGCTGGCCCGGGTCCGGGCGGCGGGAACACCCATCCCGGCGGATTCGTTGGAAGCGTCGGATGTGATCCTGCCGTACTCGGAGGCGAGCATGGACGACGTGCGTGCCCTGCTTACGGACGACGGGCTCATCCCGGGTTGAGCCAACGCTCAGCCAGCTTTCAGGCTGACTGCGCACACTGGATGCTGCCCGATAATTGAGTCATGGATGGCTTCAGCAGTGAAGCCGGTTAGCGCTCAGCTGGGAGTGCCCAGCTGACGGAACGGAGGCGGCGCGATGGCGACGACCCGCTATGCGCCCGACAGAGGACTCACCGCCCGGATGACCCTCACGATGTTCCTGCTCGGGCTCGTGTTCGTCGCCTTCATCACCGCCCTCGTGCTGGTGCTCAGCGCGACCGGCAGGGTGTCCGGCGGCGCCATCATCTTCTTCGCAGTACTGCTCGGCCTGGTGCTGGGGGTCGGCTCCCTGTTCTATTCCGACAAGATCGCACTCAGCACGTCCGGTGCCCAGCTGGTCACCCCGCAGGACGGGCCGCAGGCGGCCCGGCTGCACGGCATCGTGGACCGGCTCTGCGCGCTGGCCAACATGCCCAAGCCCCGGGTGGCCATCGCCCCGTCGCCGATGCTGAACGCGTTCGCCACCGGGCGGAACAGCAAGACCGCGGTGCTGGTCGTGACGACCGGCATGCTGAACAGCAACCTGGACGACGGTGAGCTGGAGGCCGTGCTGGCGCACGAGCTGTCCCACGTCGCGCACAAGGACGTGGTGGTGATGACCATCGCGTCGTTCCTCGGCATCATCGCCGGCCTGCTGGTCCGGTTCGCGTTCTACTCCGAGCTGTTCGGCGGTGGGGGCCGCGGCCGCGGCGGGAACAACAACAACGGCGGCGCGCTGCCGGTCATCTTCATCGTGCTGATCGTCGGCATGGTCACCTACGCGATCAGCTTCCTGCTCATCCGGCTGCTGTCCCGGTACCGGGAGCTGGCCGCGGACCGGTCCGGCGCGCTGCTCACCGGCCAGCCCTCCAAGCTGGCCAGCGCGCTGCAGAAGGTCAGCGGGTCGATGTCGCGGATCCCGACCAGGGACCTGCGCTCGGCCGAGCCGCTGAACGCGTTCTACTTCGTGCCCGCGTTCAAGGCCGGCGGCAAGGAAGTCGCGCTGTCCAACATCTTCTCCACGCACCCCACGCTGGAGCGGCGGCTGCGCCAGCTGTCCGAGATCTCCGATCAGCTGAGCAAGCAGGCCTAACCGGTGGGCTTCCTGGACACCCTGCTGGGCCGGACCAAGCCGGCCCAGCCCAACCTGGACCAGCTGTTCGAACTGCCCACCGCCGCGATCACGCTGGAAGCGGGGATGAACCTGGTGCCCACCGGCACCGGGTCGGTCTGCTTCCGGGCCGCCGAGGGCAAGGCGTTCGGGGACATCGAGAAGGACGTCCGCGAGCTGCTCAGCATGGGCTCCGGCGCCGCGTCGGTCGACGTCACCAAGGACAGCTACGGATTCACGTGGCTGACCTGCCAGCACAGCAAGGACGACTTCGAGGCGCTGGTCACCGACCTGCACGCGGTGAACTCCTCGCTGGCCGACGGCGGATTCGGCCCGCAGCTGCTGTGCACCCTGGTCAGCTTCGCCGGCGACTCGGGCCGCAAGCTTGGCCTCGTCTACCTGTACAAGCGGGGCACGTTCTACCCGTTCGCGCCGACCTCGGGGGAGCAGCGGGACAACGCGCTCGAACTCCAGGTCCGCGGCCAGGTCGGCGCCGACCTGAGGATCGAGCCCGACCTGAGCCGCTGGTTCGCGGTCTGGGGCGCCCCCGGCCTCTAGCCCGGTCAGGGATTCAGAAGAAATGCAGAGCATTTAGCCACCCCGCGGAGAATGCCTGCTGGCAGGGTAGGCCGCTATGAGCGCTCCGCCGGCTGCGTTTGGCGCGCCTGAGGCGCCGGCCGGCCGCAACCGGAAACAGCCGCCTGCCCGCCTGCCCGCACCGCAGCCGCGCCCCGCGCTGGCCCGGATCGCGCTGCTGGCCGCCGGGCTGGGCCTGGGCATCACCACCGCGCTGACCCTCACCGCCGAGTCGGCCAGCCAGCTCTCCGCGCCCGGCGGCCTGGCCACCTTCGCGGGCAGCCTGACCGGCATGGCCGGCACCTACCTGGCGCTGATCATGGTCCTGCTGGTCAGCCGGATCCCGGCCATCGAGCGGGTGACCGGCCAGGACGGCCTGGTCCGGCTGCACCGGGCGCTGGCCCCGTGGCCGATCAGCCTGCTGGCCGCGCACGCGCTGTTCCTCACCGTGGGTTACGCACAGGCCGCCCGGACCGGGCTCTGGCACGAGGCGGGCACGCTGGTGACCTACCCGGACGTGCTGATCGCCACGGTCGCGCTGGGCATCATGTGCTTCATCGGGGTGATCTCGCTGCGCACGGTCCGGCGTCGGCTGCCCCGGGACACCTGGTGGCTTATCCATCTGTGGATGTACCTCGCGCTGGCCCTCGCCGTCCCGCACGAGCTCGTGCTCGGGCCGTCCTTCGTCGGGCATCCGCTCACCCGGCTCGTGTGGTCGGTGATCTGGGCGGCCACCGCGGGCGCCGTGCTCGGTTACCGGATCGGCCTGCCCATCCTGCGCACCGTGCGGCACCAGTTGCGAGTAGTCGAGGTGCGGTCCGAAGGACCCGGCGTGGTGTCGGTCATCCTGGCCGGCCAGCAGCTGGACCGGCTGCCGGTATCCGGCGGGCAGTTCCTGTACTGGCGGTTCCTCACTCCCGGCCGGTGGTGGCGGGCCCACCCGTTCTCCCTCTCCGCCCTGCCGCAGCCGCCTTACCTGCGGGTGACCGTCAAGGGAGTGGGCAACTTCTCGCGGTCCCTGGCCGGTCTGCGGCCCGGCACCCGGGTGGTGGCCGAGGGACCGTACGGGGCTTTCACCCGCTACCAGCAGCGGCGGTACCGCGCGCTGCTGATCGCGGCCGGGATCGGGGTCACCGCGCTCCGGTCACTGCTCGAGGACCTGCCCCGCGGCAGCGCGCCGGTGGTCCTGCTGCGGGCCAGCCGCCCGGAGGACCTCGTGCTCCGCGCCGAGGTGCGCGAACTGGTCCGGCAGCGCCGCGGCACCCTCCATGAGCTGGCCGGCCCGCGGCAGGAGGCGGCGATCGACGAGGTGTCGCTGCCCCGGCTGGTCCCCGACCTGAACCACCGCGACGTGTATGTGTGCGGCCCGGAAGGATTCGTGGCTGACATCGTGGCGCTGGCGCGTAATCTGGGCGTCCCCGATGACGCTATTCACCATGAGGCGTTCGCGCTGTGAGCGCGCCCGCTTCCGGCCCAGCGCCCACCACCACCAGGGAGGGGACGCGATGAGGAGCGCGCCATGGCTGGTGCTGGGCGGTGCCGTGGCCGGCTTCCTGGGCGTTCTCGGGCTGCACCGGCCAGCCGCATCCGGCGCGCTGGCCCAGAGCCCGGCACCATCCGCCAGCCCGGGCCGCAGCGCCCCGGCAGCCGGGCCGCAGGCCCCCACCAGCGGTGCAGTGACCGGCTCCGTGGTGCCGTACGGGTATGGCGAGCTGGCCACCCGGGTCGCCATCCGCGGCGGCCGGATCACCGGGGTGAGCGTGCCGGTGCTCAAGACGGCCGAGCAGTTCTCCCAGGAACTGGCTGACCGGGCCATCCCGGTGCTGCGCCACGAGGTGCTGGCGGCCCAGTCGGCGCGGATCCAGGCGGTGTCCGGGGCCACCTACACCAGCGAGGCCTACGCGCAGTCGGTCCAGGCCGCGCTGGACAAGGCGCACTTCAGATGAATCAGGATGGCCTGGTCACCCACGCCGAGCCGGTGATGGGCACGGTGGTCTCGTTCGCGCTGCACCCCGGGGAGCTGCCCGGCCCGGACCTGCGGGCCGCGGTCCAGGCCGCCTGCGCCGTGCTGCGGGACGCGGACCGCGTGTTCAGCACCTGGGACGCGGGCAGCCCGCTGAGCCTGCTCCGCCGCGGTGCGCCGCGCACCGCCCCGCCGCCGGTGATGGCTGAGGTGGAGGCCGCCTGCCAGCAGGCCCGCGACGCGGCCGGCGGCTGGTTCGACCCGTGGGCCATGCCTGGCGGCTACGACCCCACCGGGCTGGTCAAGGGCTGGGCGGTGGCCAACGCGCTGCGCCTGCTTGACCAGGCAGGCATCCCTGCGGCGCTGGTCAACGGCGGCGGGGACCTGGCCGCGTTCGGTATGCCAGGGCCCGGCCGGTGCTGGCGGGCTGGTATCCGCCATCCCTGGCGGGCAACGGGCCTGGCCGCGGTGCTGGAGGTGCACGGCGCGGTGGCCACCTCAGCCAGCTACGAGCGGGGCGCGCACCTGGTCGATCCGCGCACCGGCCAGCCGGGCTGCCAGGCGGCCTCGGCCACCGTTACCGGCCCCAGCCTGGCCCAGGCGGACGCGCTGGCCACCGGCCTGGCGGTGGGCGGGGACGCCGCGCTGGAGCTGATCAGCGGGCTGGCCGGCTACCAGGCGTACCTGATCCGGCCGGACGGCAGCGAGTCGTGGACCCCAGGGGTGGAGTTCGCCAGCGGTTGAGCTGGGCCGGGCGGCCCGGAATGCCTGCGGACGGCATATGGTTGTCGGAGGGGATCACCCAGCGCCGCGCATGCGGCGGCAGTCCAACGCGGGAGTAAATCACCTATGACTGTCCAGCACGAGGGTATGAGCCAGACCACGTCCGGCGTCATCTTGACCGGCGCCGCGGCCACCAAGGTTGGCGCTCTCCTGGCGCAGGAGGGCCGTGAAGACCTGCGACTGCGCATCGCCGTGCAGCCGGGCGGCTGTTCTGGGCTGCGCTACCAGCTCTACTTCGACGAGCGCGAGCTGGACGGCGACATCGACGCCGAGTTCTCCGGTGTGCACGTGGTCACCGACAAGATGAGCGCCCCGTACCTGATGGGCGCGACCATCGATTTCGTGGACACGATCGAGAAGCAGGGCTTCACCATCGACAACCCGAACGCCACCGGCTCCTGCGCCTGCGGCGATTCGTTCCACTGATCGGCCCGCTGAGCTGACTGGCCGCCGGGCTGCTTCTCGCCCGGCGGCCGCATGCCCTAGAGTGCGGCAGTGCGCATAGCTATCACCGGGTCCATCGCGACCGACCACCTGATGACGTTTCCCGGCCGGTTCGTTGAGCAGTTCATCCCGGAAAAGATGGACCGGGTGTCGCTGTCCTTCCTGGTCGACGGCCTGGAGATCCGGCGCGGCGGGGTCGCCGCCAACATCGCGTTCGGGCTCGGCGCGCTCGGCCTGAACCCGCTGCTCATCGGCGCGGTGGGTGCGGATTTCGCGCCGTACCGCAGCTGGCTGACCGAGCACGGGGTGGACTGCGGAGGAGTCCGCGAGTCGGCCATCCATCACACCGCCCGGTTCGTCTGCACCACCGACGTGGACGGCAACCAGATCGCCTCGTTCTACCCGGGCGCGATGAGCGAGGACGCGGACATCCAGCTGGCCCCACTGGCCGGGCAGGCCGGGGGCCTCGACCTGGTGCTGATCGGCGCCAGCGACCCGGGGGCCATGCTCGCGCACACCCAGGAGTGCAGGGATCTGGGCATCCCGTTCGCCGCCGACCTGTCCCAGCAGCTGCCCCGGCTGGCCGAGCAGGAAGTGTGCGCGCTGGTCGACGGGTCGGCCTACCTGTTCTGCAACGAGTACGAGGAAGCGCTGATCGAGCGCAAGAGTGGCCGGTCCGCCGCGCAGATCCTGGGCAACGTCGGGGTGCGGATCACCACGCTCGGCCCTAACGGGGCCAAGATCGAGCGGGCCGGGGAGGCGCCGGTGCTGGTCGGGCCGGTGCCGGAGACCCGCAAAGCGGACCCGACCGGGACCGGGGACGCATTCCGCTCCGGCTTCCTGGCCGCGGTGGGCTGGGGGCTGTCCCTGGAGCGGGCCGCCCAGCTGGGCAACATGCTCGCGGTGCACGTGCTGGAGACGGTGGGCCCGCAGGAGTATGAGCTGAAGCCCGGCGCGCTGGCCGAGCGCTTCGCCGCCGTGTACGGCCCGGCCGCGGCGGCCGAGGTCAGCGCCCACTACTCAGCCTGAGCACGCCGGAGGGGGCGGCCCTGGTGCGGGCCGCCCCCTCCGGCGTTAGCCGCCGGGTCAGAGCCCGCCGACATCCGTGATGTAGTTGGCAGGCGAGCCGACGCCAGTCGAGTCGTCGTAGCCCTGGACGGCTGGCAGCGCGTCCGCGCCCTCGCCGTCGATGCCCAGGGTCCGCAGGTAGGTGAGCAGCGGGCCCTGCCTGGTCGCCGGGTTGGTGTAGTTGTTGCGCACCTCAGCGAGGTAACCGGGACCCAGCGGGTGGTCGGTCACGTCGTTGAACGCCGGCGACTTCGAGCTGTACCTGTGGTGCCGGTCCAGGAAGTAGATCAGCGGGTTGGCGAACCCGAGATCCGCCCCGGCGGCCTGCTGCGCGTCCGCCTCAATGCCGGCGAACACCGGGGCGGCGACACTGGTGCCGCCGATCCGGCTGAGCGAGAAGGCGTAGGTCGTCCCGTCCGGCTGCAGTGTGGTCTGGCCGACCAGGATGCCGGTGCTCGGGTCAGCGAGCGCGGACACATCCGGCACCACGCGCATCGGCGTGCTGCTGGTCTGGCCGTTCGGCAGCTGCTCGGCCAGCGACGTGGGCACCACGTGGCGCTGGTAGAACGGCTGGCCGTACACGGTGCTCACCCCGCCGCCGCTGGACCCGTCGTAGCCCGACGGGTACGGACCGGGCGGGGTGTACTGCCACTTCTCGCCGGTCTTGGTGTGCACCAGCGGGTCGATCAGGGTGCCCCAGGAGGTCTCCCACTCGTAGTTTCTCTTCTGGCCGATGGCCACGCTGGTCCCGCCCACCGACGTGACGTACGGGCTGGAGGTCGGGAAGTCCACCTGGTCATACGGTGAGGCGGCGTCCTCGCCCGGGCCTTCATAACCGTTGTCCCCGGAGGAGAAGAAGAAGCCGATGCCCTCCACCGCGCCGAGCTCGAAGACGGCGTTGAACGCGTCGCTGATGGTGGAGAAGCTGGCCGGCTCGCCCCAGGAGTTGCTGACGATGCTGGCCAGGCCATTGTTCACGATGAGCGCGTCCGCCTGGATCAGGTCGGAGTCCTGGCAGCTGCCTGCGGCCACGTACCGGACGTTGGCGCCCGGCGCCATGCCGTGCACCGACTCGACGTCCAGGGTCTCCTCGCCGTACCAGCCCGGCGCGTCACACTTGTTGGCGGCGGCCAGCGTGTACGGGCCCGCCTGGTACTGCCTGAACTGGCCCGCCCCGAACGGCTGGTCGCCGACGACGGTGGCGAACCGGTTGGCGTCGTTCTTGATGGTCGGGGACGCGTAGGCGTCCACGATGGCCACGGTCTGGCCCGCGCCGGTCTTACCGGAGGCGGTCACCCCGTAGGCGCCGCGCACCTGGGCCGGCGTGTAGCCACAGTTGGTCCACGGCTGGTGCCGGCCGTACGCCTTGGGCTTGTTGGTGGCGACCTTCTGCCCGTAGTAGGTCGAGCACGGCTTGGCTACCCAGTAGTTCGGCCCTGGCGGCGGCAGCGCGGGCTTGATCGCGCTCTTCGCGGTGTCCAGGCCGGCCACCGCGAGCACGCTGCCGGCTACCGAGGACGGCGCGGTAGCGGCCGACTCAGGCGCCCGGTCGGTCTGCCCGCCGGGACCCCGGAAGGTGGCGAAGGAGACGCCGAACGCCTTGCTGGCCGCGGCCACCGAGCCACGCACCGCGATGTAGGCGGCCGCCGGGCTGGCCGCGCTGACCCCGGTCACCGACAGGCCCGAGGAGATGAGCCACGACCGCACCGAGGAGATTTCCGCCTGGCTCGGGGCGTACTTCGCCCGGGCCTCGGCGGCGGTCAGGTAATGCCGGTACTGGCTGCTCTGCGGGTTGGAGACGGCAGCCACCTGCTGGGCGAGCGCGGTCTGGTTGCTGGGGGCCAGATACACCTTGGCACTGACTGTCCCGCTGGCCTTGCTGCTGAGGCGTTTCGCGGCAACGGCCCACGATGGGTGGGTGTTGGCGATGGCCCGTCTGGTGGTGCCCGCCTGCGCGGCAGTGGTGACCGCGAGCGTGCCGAGCGTCAATGCTCCGGCAGCGATCGTGGCGCTCACCACACGCAGGCGTGTGACGTGCGGCATGCACATTCCTTCCGTAGGGGCTGACCATGGCGCCTGTTCGATATGTCCTGTGGAGGCAGGGCACAACCCGTAAAGGTTGACTTGCGGGTATCCCGGGCGCAAGGACTTCTGTGCATAATGCGCGCTTCTGTTACCTGGCGCTGGCTCCCGGTGAGAAGAGGGCTACCCTGCGCCATTATCCCGGCTCTGACCTGGCGCGGTGCGCACAAGTGTGCTCAGGGTGCTCAGGGTGCGCGGACCAGCAGCGCGGCCGGGCGGACCTCGATGATCAGCGTCCGGCCCGGCGCGATCATCTCGCCGTCCACCTCGCGCGGCAGGTCGGCGGCGGCCTGGATCTCCACCCGGCGGGCCTGGAACCGCGCCAGCCGGCCGTTGTCGTGCCCGCCGCCGGTGATGATCCGGTACGCCACCCGGCCCCAGCCGAGCGGGCCCGCCGGGCCCAGGACGCCCACGTCGAGCACGCCGTCGTCGAGGCGGGCACGGGGCAGCAGGGCGAAGCCCCCGGGCAGCAGCCCGGCGTTGCCGACGGCGACCGACCGGGCCCGCCGGGTCAGCGGCGGGCCGCCGTCCAGCCGTACGGTGAACTCGTGCCGCCGCCCGGGCAGCCGGGCGGCCCCGGCCGCCGCGTAGCCGAGCCAGCCGAACCGCTCCTTGAGCAGCCGCGGCGTCGCGCCGACCACCGCGGCGTCCAGGCCGATGCCGGCCATGGCCGCGTACGGCATGCCGTCCGCCTCGGCCAGGTCGATCCGCCGCTCCCGGCCGCGGAACGCGACCGCGAGCGCCTCGTCCAGCCGCCGCGGCAGGCCCAGCGCCCGGGCGGCCAGGTTGGCCGTGCCCAGCGGCACAATGGCCAGCGGGGTGTCATGTCCGGCCAGGGCCTGGGCGCAGCTGCGGACGGTGCCGTCGCCGCCGGCCGCTACGGCCAGCCGGGCGCCCGCGGCGACCGCCTGCCGGGCCAGGCCCAGGCCGTGATCGTCCCGGGTGGTCTCGAGGAACTCCACGTTCCAGCCACTGGCCCGCGCGGCCTCGCGGCATGTCCGCCGGAACCGGGCCGGGTCGCGGACCCGCAACCGGTTGATGATGATCGCGGCGGCTGGCATCGCGAGCCACACGATAGCGTGACGGTGTGGCGGCCTCCTTTTCCCTTACCCTCCTGGCCGGCCATGAGGGAGCCGGATACACCGGCCCGCCCGAGCTCACCGCGGCCCGGGTCTTCACCTCGTGGACGCTCGACCTGCCGGTGCTGCTGGCGGTGCTGCTGGCCGGTGGCCTGTACCTGGCCGGGGTGCGGCGGCTGCGCCGGGCCGGGCAGCCCTGGCCAGCCGCCCGGCGGTGGTGCTTCTACCTGGGCGGGCTGGGCACGCTGGTCATCGCGACCATGTCCTTCCTCGGCGTGTACGCCGGCGTGCTGTTCTACATCCGCTCGGTGCAGACCATCCTGCTGCTCCTGGTGGCGCCGCTGTTCACCGCGCTGGGCCGGCCGCTGACCCTGGCCATCGCGACGCTGCCGCGGCTCGGCCCACGGCTGGACGGGCTGGTGCGCAGCCGGGCCGCCCGCTATCTCACTTTCCCGGCCATCACCACGCTGGTGCTGGTGGTGGTGCCGTTCGTGCTGTACTTCTCGCCCTGGTACGCGGCCAGCCTGCAGAACGACGCGGTCCGTGAGGTCACCTACCTGGCCCTGCTGGCGCCGGGCTTCGTGTTCTTCTGGACGTTCCTCCGGGTCGACCCGGTGCCGAAGGAGTACCCGTATCTGGTCGGCCTGTGGGTCAGCGCGGGCGAGGTGGTCGGCGACGCCGTGCTCGGCCTGGCCGTGCTGTCCAGCCAGACGCTGCTGGCCGGCGCCTACTACCATGCGCTGGCCCGCCCGTGGGGCCCCAGCCTGCGCAGTGATCAGATCATCGGCGGGGGAGCGCTGTGGGTGCTCGGCGACATCGTCGGGCTGCCGTTCCTGGCCGCCCAGTTCATCCAGATGATCCGGGAGGACCGGGACGAGGCGGCCAGGGTGGACACGGAGCTGGACGCGGCTGCCGCTGCGGCGGAGACCGCGCCGGGTGAACCGGCCCCGGATGAACAGCCCTGGTGGGAGAAGGACCCCCGGTTCGCGGACCGGTTCCGGCGCGCTCAGTAAGTGCGCTTGACCAGGAAGGCCCAGCCGCAGGGCAGCGCGGTCTCGACCACGAACTCCTGGGACTTCATCATGCACCAGGCCGGGATGTCAGTCTGCGCGGCCGGATCGTCGGCCAGCACGGCCACGGTGGCACCGATCGGGACCTCCCGGATCCGCTCGGCCAGCATGATGATCGGGATCGGGCACTTCCGGCCGAGCGCGTCGATGGTCAGCATCGGTGCCGGGCGCGTCGGGGGAGTCATGCGCCTGCCTCTCTATGCCGATCCGACCGGAAGTCTGGGGGAGTACCGATCGTCGCCCTTTCTACTAAGAGAGTGACAATACTCCGCGGCGGCCCGGTTCTTTGCTGAGTCCTGCGCATGCATGCTGCCACGGAGAAGCGATACCCGCACGTCGCTGTCCGTAAGCTCTGGGTTTGGCAAGCACAGTGAATCGGACACGCTGAGCCGCCAATCGGGGTCCCCCGCGTGGCCGCGGGACGGTGCGCGATACTGTTTGCACGACAGCCTGTAGGACGAGTCATGACCTGCCCGTGCAGCCGGGAGTCATTCCGCTGGGAAGGCAACCTGTGAGCCCCACCCCCGGCGCCCCAACCCAACGGGGCGCGCATGATCCGGGCCATGCGCCCGGAGCCGACACAGCCCGCCGGGTGCGCCGTTGGACGCTGCGCTCGGTGCTGCTCGGTGCCGTCGTGCTGGGCACGGCGGGGTGCCAGTCCAACGCGTTTACCCGGCTCGGCATGCCGGTGCCGGTGACCAAGCAGGGCCAGGTCGTGGTCACCCTGTGGCAGGGCAGCTGGATCGCGGCGTTCTGCGTGGGCGCCGTCGTCTGGGGCCTGATCCTGTGGGCGGTGATCTTCCACCGGAAGAAGACGGACCGGCCGCCCCGGCAGGTGCGCTACAACCTGCCCATCGAGATCATGTACACGGTCGTGCCGTTCATCATGATCGGCGTGCTGTTCTTCTTCACCGCCCGGGACGAGAACTTCATCAACAAGCTCCCGCCGCGCCCGGACGTCCTGGTCAACGTGACCGGGTACCAGTGGAGCTGGGAGTTCCAGTACCCGCAGTACAAGGTGACCGGGAACGGGACCGGCATGGTGACCGACACCGGCCCGTCCTGGCCCGGCCGGCTGCCGCTGCTGGTCATCCCGGAGAACGAGACGGTCCGGTTCAACCTGGTCTCGCTGGACGTCGTGCACTCGTTCTGGATCGTGCCGTTCGAGTTCAAGCGGGACGTGATTCCCGGCCACCCGAACCACTTCGAGGTGACCCCGATCAAGACCGGCACGTGGATCGGCCACTGCACCGAGCTGTGTGGTGTCTATCACAGCCGGATGCTGTTCCGGGTGAAGATCGTCACGCCGGCCCAGTTCCGTACCTGGATCAGTGCGCAGCAGCACGCGCAGAGTTCAGCAGGGGGTGCCTGACATGACCACCGTCGAGCAACCGCAACCGGTCATTACCCCGGGCACCGGGATCGCGCGGGAACGCAAGGGCTCGATCCTGGCCAGCTGGCTGTCATCAACCGACCACAAGGTGATCGGCCACCTGTACCTGATCACTTCATTCGCGTTCTTCCTGATCGCCGGCCTGATGGCCATGATCATGCGAGCCCAGCTGTTCGGCCCGGACAACCACATCGTGTCGGACCAGCAGTACAACGAGCTGTTCACCATGCACGGCACGATCATGCTGCTGCTGTTCGCCACCCCCCTGTTCGTCGGCTTCGCGAACGAGATCATGCCACTGCAGATCGGGTCGCCGGACGTGGCGTTCCCCCGGCTCAACCTGCTGAGCTACTACTTCTTCCTGTTCGGCGGCATCATCCTGCTGATCAGCTTCCTCACCCCGGGGGGCGCCGCCTCGTTCGGCTGGTACGCCTACGCCCCGCTGACCAACTCGGTGTATTCGCCGGGCGTCGGGGCCGACATGTGGATCATGGGCCTGACCCTGTCCGGCCTGGGCACCATCCTCGGCGGGGTCAACTTCATCACCACCATCATCTGCATGCGCGCGCCCGGCATGACCATGTTCCGGATGCCCATCTTCACCTGGAACATCCTGCTGACCAGCCTGCTGGTGCTGCTCGCGTTCCCGGTGCTGGCCGCGGCGCTGCTGGTGCTGGAGATCGAC
The DNA here is from genome assembly GCA_963834705.1 of uncultured Actinomycetes bacterium. GTDB lineage: Bacteria > Actinomycetota > Actinomycetes > Streptosporangiales > Streptosporangiaceae > RYN-230. The sequence goes on along the minus strand of CAWICV010000001.1, from coordinate 1,453,250 downwards.
CGCAAGCTCGGCGCCCAGGTGTTCCAGGCCAACAGCGGCGGCGCGATCCTGTGGCAGAACCTGTTCTGGTTCTTCGGCCATCCCGAGGTCTATATCGTGGCGCTGCCGTTCTTCGGCATCGTCACCGAGGTGCTGCCGGTGTTCAGCCGCAAGCCCTGCTTCGGCTACAAGGGCCTGATCGGCGCCACGATCGCGATCGCCGGGCTGTCCACCACCGTGTGGGCGCACCACATGTTCACCACCGGCGCGGTGCTGCTGCCGTTCTTCTCCTTCATGACGTTCCTGATCGCGGTGCCCACCGGGGTGAAGTTCTTCAACTGGGTGGGCACGATGTGGCGCGGGCAGCTGACGTTCGAGCCGGCCATGCTGTTCGCCATCGGGTTCCTGGTGACGTTCCTGTTCGGCGGGCTGACCGGGGTCATCCTGGCCTCGCCGCCGCTGGACTTCCACGTCAGCGACTCGTACTTCGTGGTCGCCCATTTCCACTACGTGCTGTTCGGCACCGTGGTGTTCTCCATGTTCAGCGGGTTCTACTTCTGGTGGCCCAAGTTCACCGGCAAGATGCTGGACAACACGCTGGGCAAGTGGCACTTCTGGATGCTGTTCATCGGATTCCAGATGACGTTCCTGGTGCAGCACTGGGCAGGCGTCGAGGGCATGCCGCGGCGGATAGCCAACTACCCGTTCCTGCCCGCCGACGTCACCACGCTGAACCAGGTCTCCAGCATCGGCTCCTGGATCCTCGGTGCGTCCACCTTCATCTTCCTCTACAACGTGTACAAGACCTGGAAGTACGGCGAGCAGGTCACGGTGGACGACCCGTGGGGTTACGGGAACTCGCTGGAGTGGGCCACGTCCTGCCCGCCGCCCCGGCATAACTTCACCCGGATGCCGCGCATCCGTTCCGAGCGGCCCGCGTTCGACCTGCACTACCCGAACCTCCAGTCGGGCCGGACGCATCACCAGCGCATCGCGGAGCACTCCGGCGAGAAGGTGTCAGACAGATGAGGTTCGAGGGTTTCATGTTCGTCGGCTGCGCGATCTTTTTCGGTGCCGCCGACATCGTGTACTGGTACTTCTCCAAGGACCCGGCCGGTACCGCGGCACTCGCGTTCGCCGTCGGGCTGGCCTTCCTGACCGGTTTCTATCTGCTGTTCACCGGCCGCCGGCTGCCGCCGCGGCCAGAGGACAACCCAGAAGGCGAGATCGCCGAGGGGGCCGGCGAGCTGGGCTTCTTCAGCCCGCACAGTTGGTGGCCGCTGTACGTCGGGCTGGGCGCCGCGACGTCCGCGATCGGCATGGCGGTCGGCTGGTGGCTGTTCCTGATCGGGCTGCTGTTCACCTTCCTCACCGTGATCGGCTTCGTCTTCGAGTACTACCGCGGCATCTACGCCCATTAACCCCGCCAGCCAGCCGATCCCAGCTCACCCCAACGTCCGGTGGGGTTGGTTTTGAGGTGATCAAACGTTTGGTGTTGTTATAGCGACACTAAACGTTTGATCATCGACCGGTGTGGGGGTTTTGCCTACTGTGGCTACGGGGAGTTAGGTAGAGTCACGTCGGGCTTATGGGGGTAACTCAGTGTCGGGGGACATTTCGCGTACCGTCCGCAAGCTTGTCCATTGCGGGCCGAAACGGTGCATCGCGGCCGCAGCCGGCGTGGCGGGCCTGCTGCTGGCCAGCTCGTGCAGCGGGGCTGGCCCGTCCGCCCACCAGGCGGCTGGGCGCCCGTCGCCCGGCGCCCGTCCGCCAACGTGACCATCACCAGCGGGAACGTGACGTTCAGCTCGGCCGCCAGCGGCGCCGGCCGGGCACTGCACGCGGCCGGGTCCGCGCATGCCGCGGCCCAGCTGGACACCCGCCCGGACCTGGGCGTGCGGGTCACCGCGCAGCACGGCACGCTGACCGGGGTCACCGTGCGCAACGCCGACGGCCAGCTGGTGGCGGGCCGCTATGGCGCGGCGGCGGCCACCTGGCACACCGGGTGGGCGCTGGCACCGTCGCAGACCTACCAGGTCACCGCCACGGCGGTGAACGCGCGGCACAAGCAGACCGAGATCAGCGGGACGTTCCGCACGTTCCGGCCGGCGCACCGCATCGTCGCCAGCACCACCATCACCGCACAGCAGAGCTACGGCATCGGCATGCCGATCATGGTCTCGTTCACCCGCCCGGTGACCAACAAGGCGGCCGTCGAGCGCTCGCTGCAGATCACCTCCAGCAAGCCGGTGACCGGCGCCTGGTACTGGATGAACAACAAGAGCGTGTGGTTCCGGCCGGAGCGGTACTGGCCCGCGCACACCAAGGTGGCGTTCACCGCGCACCTGGCTGGCGTGCAGGCCGCGCCGGGCGTGTTCGGCCGGGCCGATCTGAGTCAGCACTTCCGGATCGGCAACTCGCTGGTCGTGGTGGCCAACACCGCTTCCCACTACATGAAGGTGTGGTGGAAGGGCCGGAAGATCGGCAACTGGCCGATCAGCACCGGGCGGCCGGGAATGGACACCGCCGACGGCCGGTACCTGTCCTTCGACAAGGCCAACCCGGTGGACATGAACTCGGCCACGATCGGCATCCCGCCGGGCAGCCCGGGTTACTACAACGAACTGGTCTACGACGCGGTGCAGTTCACCATGAGCGGGACCTACATCCACAGCGCCCCATGGTCGGTGGGCGAGCAGGGCGTCGTCAACGTGAGCCACGGCTGCGTCAACCTGGGCCCGGCCCACGCGGTCTGGTACTACGACCACTCCATGCTCGGTGACCCGATCAGCGTGGTCGGCAGCCCGGTCCGCGGCACCTGGAACAACGGGTGGACCATCTACTTCCTGAGCTGGCACAAGCTGCTGGCCGGCAGTGCCACTGGTGACGCGGTGCTGGCCTCGGCCACCGGCAGCCAGTTCGTGCCCGGGTCCACGGTGGCGCCGTCCACCGCGTCCGGGCCGGCCGCCCCGGTTAAGGTCACCCGCCTGGCCCCAGCCTGACCCAGACCGCTAAGGCAGCCTGCGCGGGGCTGAGCGGCCCGCAGACGGGCTGACCGGCTAGGCATAGCATCCGCACGGGCCAGGACCCGGGCGATCCCGGTATCCTGGACGCGATGTAGCGTGCGCGGGCTCTGCCTGCTCAGTGGCTGCCGGAGTCCTCCGGAGCGGGAGAGCTGTCCGTCTCGCCCTGGCCGAGGACCGTCTTGCCGGGCTCGCCCGCCGTCACCGCGGCCCGCTCGGGCTCGTGGTGACCGTTGCCGTGGCCGTTGCCGTGCCCGTCGCCGGTGGGCGGCGGGACCTGCTCGGTGATCACCCGGCCCAGCGCCAGCCGGGCCTTGCCGACCGGGCCGCGGGTGGCGGGCGCGGGCACGCCGTCGTCACCGTCGGACGGCGCGGGCAGTTCGGCGAGCGGCCGCTTGGCCACCAGCACGGCGCGCTGCTCGTCCGGCACCGGCGCGTGCCGCTCGATGAACTCGCCCTCCGGGGTCATCTCGATGATGCCGGTCTCATAGCCGTGCGCCAGCGACTCGGTGTCCTTGCGCTGCAGGCCCAGGCAGATCCGCTTGGTCAGCCAGTAGGCCACCACCGGCCCGATGAAGATGGCGTACCGGGCGATCTCGGTGGTGAGATACAGCGAGATGCTCAGCCACCTGGAGATCAGGTCGTTGGCGCCTTCCAGCCACAGGATGCCGTAGAAGGTGACCGCCGCCATGCCGACCGCGGTCCGGGTGGCCGCGTTCCGCGGCCGGTCGTTGACGTGGTGCTCCTGGTAGTCGCCGGTGGCCCAGCGTTCAATGAACGGCCATAGTGCGGCCCCGGTGAAGATGATGCCCAGCGGGACCAGGGCCGGGACGAGCACATTCCAGGCCACGGTGTGCCCGGCCAGGTCCCAGGTCCAGCTGGGGGACATCCGCAGCGAGCCCTCCAGCGGGCCCATGTAGAAGTCGGGCTGCGACCCGGCCGAGATCTCGGCCGGGTTGTACGGGCCGTACAGCCAGATCGGGTTGATCTGGGCGAACGTGGCCAGTAGGGCCAGGCCGCCGAAAATGAACATGAACCACGCGCCGGTTTTGGCCATGAAGTACGGGTACATCGGCTGGCCGACCACGTTCTGGTTGGTGTGCCCCAGGCCCGGCATCTGGGTGTGCTTCTGGTGGAACATGAAGAACAGGTGCGCAGTGATCAGGGCCAGCAGCAGCCCCGGGATCAGCAGCACATGGATGATGTACAGCCGGGGGATGATGTCGGTACCGGGGAACTGGCCGCCGAACAGGAAGAACGACAGATAGGTGCCGACGATCGGGATGCCCAGCGCGACGCCCTCGGTGATCCGCAGCCCGGTCCCGGACAGCAGGTCGTCCGGCAGCGAGTAGCCGAACAGGCCCTCGAGCATGCCCAGGGTGAACAGCACGATGCCGATCAGCCAGTTGAACTCGCGGGGCTTGCGGTACGCGCCGGTGAAGAAGATGCGCAGCATGTGCGCCATCAGCGCGGCCATGAACAGGTCCGCCGCCCAGTGGTGGATCTGCCGCATGAGCAGCCCGCCGCGGACGTCGAAGCTGATGTTCAGCGTGGACGCGTACGCCTCGCTCATGTGCACGCCGTTGAGCCGGGTGTACATCCCGTGATAGACCACGGTGTTCATGCTGGGCTTGAAGAAGAACGTCAGGAACGTGCCGGTGAGCAGCAGGATGATGAACGAGTAGAGCGCGATCTCGCCGAGCAGGAACGACCAGTGGTCCGGGAAGATCTTCCGCAGGAAGGTACGGGTTGACTTGGCCGCGCGCAGCCGGTCGTCCAGGAAGACGCCGGTCTGGCCCAGTAGCTTGTCGACCGGCCCTTCGACCTGGCCGTTGGACGGAGGCCGGTTGGTAGTAGTCATCCCCGCTCCCAGAAGCTTGGGCCGACCGGTTCGTGGAAGTCGTGTGTCGCGATCAGGTACCCCTCGGAGTCCACGCCCATGGGTAGCTGGGGCAGCGGCCGGGGGGCCGGCCCGAAGATCACGTTGGCACCCCGGGTGGCGTCGAACGTGGACTGGTGGCATGGGCACAGGATGTGATGCGTGGTCTGCTCGTACAGCGCCACCGGGCAGCCCACGTGGGTGCAGATCTTCGAGTAGGCAACGATGTTGTCCACCGTCCAGTTCAGCTTGGTCGGGGCCTGTAGCTGGCCCGGCTCGAACTTGATGAGGATCACCGCCGCCTTGGCGATCGCGTCGTCGTTGTCCTGGTAACCCTGCGGGATGACGGTGATCATCCCGCCCGGACTGTCGAAGTCGGCTGGCTTGAGCGGCCGGTTGCTGCCCGCGATGGCCAGCCGCAGCCCGTTCCGCCACACGGTGTGCCGCAGCGAGGTGCCGGGCAGCGGGCCCATGTCCCGCAGCAGCACCAGCGGGGCCAGGCCGAGCGGCACGGTGGCCGCGATCAGGGTGCGGCGCAGGATCGGCCGCTTGACGAACTGGCTGGCGTCCGCGCCTTCCTTGAACGTCTTGGCGAACGCCTTCCGGTCCGCCTCGGGGGAGGCCAGCGGATGGCGCTCCTCGGTCTGCTCCACATCCGGCATCAGCGTCCGGACCCAGATGACCGCACCCACGCCGAGCGCCAGGAAGGCCACCGACATGGAGAGGCCCAGGGCCAGGTTGGACCGCAGCACGGCGTCCAGCCCCTGGCCCTGGACCTCGAGGCCGATGTAGGCCGCGATGAAGCCGATGCCGGCCAGCATGGACAGGATGAACAACGCGCCGACCAGCCGCTCAGCCCGCTTGGCCGCGCGCTGATCAGCGGGCCCGGCGGGCAGCTCCCGGTCCTCGCCGGTGTCCACCGCCTGGGCCGTGCCGAGCAGGGTCCGCTGCTCCGCTGGCGACGGGGTGCCGATCACCCGGTGCGGGGCACGGGACGGCTCGGCCTGCTCACCGTCGGGCAGATTCGCTGAGTAGTCCTCGGTGCCGCTCATCAGTGCACCCGCCGCTTCGCCGTGATCCACATGGCGACCAGGATCAGGCCGCCGATCCCGCCGATCCAGCCGACCAGGCCCTCGGTCACCGGGCCGACCCGGCCGAGGCTGAACCCACCGGGGTTGGGCTCGCTCCGGGTCTGCGCGATGTACGCGATGATGTCACGCTTCTCACTAGGAGTAATTGTAGTGTCGTTGAACACCGGCATGGCCTCCGGGCCGGTCAGCATGGCCGTGTAGATCTGGGTCGGCGTGGACTGGGTCAGCGCGGGAGCGTACTTGCCGTAGGTCAGCGCGCCGCCCGCACCCACGAAGTTGTGGCACTGCGAGCAGTTCTCGGTGAACAGCTCCTGGCCCAGGCCAGCGTCCGCACCCTGGGTGCTCACCTGCTCCGGCGAGGGAATGGTCGGCCCGCCGCCCAGCGACTGGATGTAGGCCGCGATCGCGAGCGTCTGCTTCTCGTTCAGCACCGGCGGCTTACGCGGCGCCTCCGCCTCGACCTCTTTGAGCGGCATCCGGCCGGTGCTGACCTGGAAGTACACCGCGGCCGCCCCCACCCCGATCAGGCTGGGTGCGCTGCTCGAGCCCTGCGCGTCCAGCCCGTGGCAGCTGGAGCAGTTCGAGACGAAAAGCTGGCGGCCCTGGTCGATCTGCGTCGAGTTGGCGGCCGGCGAGGACGCATTGGCCGGGCTGCCGGTGGCGGTGAGCGCCGCGTACCCCCCGCCCACGGCGAGGAGCCCAAGCAGCACGACGGCATATCCGGCGACCGGGCGCCGCCGCCGGGCGGTGATCCAGCTCAATGGAGCCCTCATCTTCTGGTCTGTCTTCTGGTTCGGCATGTACTGCGCCTCGCTCAGTTATCCGTCGCGAGGCCGGTTACTGGATGAGGTAGATCGTGGTGAACAGCGCGATCCAGACCACGTCCACGAAATGCCAGTAGTAGGAGACAACGATGGCGCTGACCTGCTGCTCGTGGGTGAACGTCTTGGCCACGTAGGTGCGGCCGAGGACGAACAGGAACGCGATCAGGCCGCCGGTCACGTGCAGGCCGTGGAAGCCGGTCGGGATGTAGAACACCGACCCGTAGTTGCTGGACGAGACGGTCAGGTGCTGCTTGCGGATCAGGTCCAGGTACTCGTAGCCCTGGCCGAGCACGAAGTACAGGCCCATCAGGAAGGACAGCCAGTACCACTCGCGCAGCCCCCAGCGGGCCGGCTGCCAGATCCGCCCGGCCCGGTTGAGCTGGCCGCGCTCGACCGCGAACACGCCAAGCTGGCAGGTCACACTGGACAGCAGCAGGACCGTGGTGTTGATCGACCCCAGGGTCAGGTCCAGGTGCGCGCCGGGCCAGTGCAGGCCCTCGCCCTTATCCACGGAGCGGATGGTGAAGTACATCGCGAACAGCGCCGCGAAGAACATGAGTTCCGAGGAAAGCCAGATGATGGTGCCCACACTGACCAGGTTCGGCCGCGCGGACGGCGGCCTGGGGGTGGGTGCTGTCTCGGCTACGGATGCGGTGGCCACGGGGTCATTATTACGACAACCCGTAGGCGAGCGTCGGCCGACCCCCCGTGTCGGTACCATCCAGTTCTATGAAGGTCGTTGTCTACAGCCATGACGCGGACACCCGGGCCCGGATGCGGCTCGCCATCGGCCGCCGCCCCGCGCCCGACGTGGCCGAGGCGGAAGTCATCCCGGTGGCCACCGAGCCAGCCCTGTTCCGCCTGCTGGACGCGGGTGGCGCGGACGTCATGGTACTGGACGGCGAGGCCCAGCCAGCCGGCGGCATGGGCGTCTGCCGCCAGGCCAAGGACGAGATTCACAACTGCCCGCCGGTGCTGCTTGTCGTCGGCCGGGCGGACGATGGCTGGCTGGCCACCTGGTCCGGTGCGGACGCGGTGACCAGCCACCCGATCGACCCGGTCCCGTTCGCCGCGGCGCTGGCCGGGCTGATGCGGCAGCAGGCGAACGGCCAGCTGCCAGCCCAGGCCTGAGCCAGGCCTGGCGCAGGAAAAGGGGCGGCGATGCAACCGACCATGTCGTGGCGTGGCCTGATCGGCGCGCTGATCCGTGGGGACACGCTCAGCTCGGACCAGACGGCCTGGGCGATGAACGAGATCATGGAGGGCGCGGCCACCCCGGTCCAGGTGGCCGGGTTCGCGGTGGCGCTGCGGATGAAGGGTGAGACGGCTGGCGAGCTGGCCGGCCTGTCCGATGTCATGCTCAGCCGGGCCACCCCGATCAGCGTGCCGGGCCCGCTGGTCAACCTGGTCGGCACCGGCGGGGACGGCGCCCACACGGTGAACATCTCCACCATGGGCGCGATCGTCGCGGCCGCGGCCGGCGTCCAGGTGGTCAAGCACGGCAACCGCGCGGCCAGCTCGGCCTGCGGTGCGGCCGACGTGCTGGAAGCACTCGGCGTGGCCATCAGCCTGCCGCCGGAGGCATCTGCCGAGCTGGCCGCGGAGACCGGCATCGCGTTCCTGTTCGCGCCGCTCTACCACCCGTCGTTCCGGCACGCCTCGGTGGCGCGCAGCGAGCTCGGCGTGCCCACCGTGTTCAACTTCCTCGGCCCGGTGTCCAACCCGGCCCGGCCGCTGGCCCAGGCGGTCGGCGTGTCCGACCCGCGCGGCGGCGACGTCATCGCCGGGGTGCTGGCCGCCCGGGGCTGCTCATCCCTGGTGTTCCACGGTGACGACGGGCTGGATGAGCTGACCCCGGTGACCACCTCCACGGTGTGGGTGGTGCACGACGGCACGGTGAGCCGGACCACGCTCGATCCCACCGCGCTGGGCCTTCCCCGCGCCGAGCCGGGCAGCCTGCGCGGCGGCGGCAAGGAGCACAACGCGACCGTCGCGCGCGCCATGCTGAGCGGGGAGCCAGGACCCGTCCGCGACACCGTTTTGCTGAACGCCAGTGCCGCGCTGGCCGCCGCGGCCGGGGTGCCCGGGGCCGAGGGGCTGGACAAGGCTCTCGCCGAGGGGTACGCCCGCGCGGCCGCCGCCGTGGACAGCGGTGCGGCGCGGGACCTGCTGGACCGCTGGGTGGCGGCCAGCCAGCGGCTGGCGGCTCAGTCCGCCTCGTAACCCAGCGAGAACGCGGCCTCCAGATCGTGCCGCGAGTAGGTGCGGAACGCGATGTGCGTCTCGGTGTGGCTCACCCCGGCCACCCGGTTCAGCGTGCCCGGGATGACATCGGCCAGTTCCTCGTGCGCGCGCACCCGGACCAGGGCCACCAGATCAAACTCGCCGGTCACCGAGTACACCTCGGAGACCTGGGGGATCTGCGCGATGACCTCCGCCGTTTCCGGGATGCGTGCCACGTCGGCCTTCACCAGCACGATCGCGGTGATCACCTGATACCTCCTCGCGCTCCACTGTCGCGGCTTCCCGCAGCTCGGCCGAGCGTCATTCAGGACCGGCTAGTGAGCCCGGGCCGCCAGGCCCGGGCGAGCGGCCGGTGCAGGCTGCGCGGACAGGACCATCGCTGGGGTCTGAATGACGCGGTACTTCAGACAGCAGAGCGTACTCCTGCTCGGCCAGCAGGCCGGCGATGGTGCGTACCCGGCGCGCGGAGAACATCCGGAGCAGGCCGGCCAGCACGGTGGCGGTGGCCCGGGCGTCGGCCAGCGCCCGGTGCTGCGGGCCGGGCGGCGCGCCGAAGTAGGCCGCCAGCGTGCTCAGCTTGCAGTTGGGCACGTCGTCGGCGGCCAGCCCGCCGGTGGCCAGCAGGCGCCGGGCCAGCGCCACCGTGTCCAGCACCACCGTGTCCAGCACCACCGTGTCCAGCACCGGCCCGGCCGGTCCGGGCTGGCCGCAGCCGGCACCGGCGGCGGCCAGGAAGCTGATGTCGAACGGCGCGTTATGCGCGGCGAGCACCGCGCCCTGGGCGAAGTCCAGGAAGCTGGCCAGCGCCTCGGCCGCCGACGGGGCGGGCACGACCATGGCGTCGCTGATCCCGGTCAGCGCCACGATGTCCGGCGGGATCTCCCGGCCCGGGTTGACCAGGGTGCTGAACTCCGCGCGGATCTGGCCCCCGCTCATCCGCACCGCGCCGATCTCGGTGATGCCAGCCTCCTCTGGCGACCAGCCGGTCGTCTCCACGTTGACGATCACGAACTCGACCGCGTCGAAGGCGCGCCGGCTGGCCCAGGGCGGCGGGCGCAGCCGTGCCCGGGCCGCTGCCACCCAGTCACTGAGGATCACGATCACCACGGTAGGACCGGGTACCGACATTCCGGCCCAGGCACGCCGGGCCCGGGCGGGTCAGTGCCGGGCACTGGCGTTCAAGAGAAAGGTCCTGGCGATCAGGTCAGTTGAGCGCGGAAGCACTCGGTGCGGTAGGGCAGCTCCAGCTCGGGCCGGCCGGCCAGGTCCGGATGGGTGCCGGCCAGCCGGCCCACCGCGGCCAGCACCCCGGCGCGCTGCATGGCCGGCATCGTGATGACATAGCTGCGCGAGCTGACCATGTCGAGCAGCTGGTCCCGGGTCAGCCGGTGCGTCCACTCGATGGTGCGGTGCTGCACCGGCCCGAACGGCGGGCCGATGGACACGGCACCGCCACGGCTGCCGTCCCCCTCCCCGGGATCGTGCAGGATCTGGCTGAGCTGGGCCACCCAGTCCACCCGCTCGTCGCGCATGTTCCAGACCAGCCCCAGCTGGCCGCCCGGGACCAGCACCCGGGCCACCTCGGGCACCGCGCGGGCCGGGTCCACCCAGTGCCACGCCTGGGCGGCCAGCACGGCATCCACGCTGCCGTCGGGCAGCGGGATGTCCTCGGCCGTGCCGGCCTGCACCCGAACCCCAGGTACCGCACGGGCCAGCTCCTCGCGCATGCCGGGCAGCGGCTCGACGGCGACCACGTCCAGGCCGCGGGCCGCGAGCTGGCGGGTCAGCTTGCCGGTGCCCGCGCCGACATCCAGCACCCGGGCCACGCCGGGCGGCAGCAGCCAGTCGATGGCCCCGGCCGGGTACGGCGGCCGGCCCCGCTCGTAGGCGGCGGCCGCGGCGCCGAACGAGGTGGCCTGCTCGCGCCGCCGGGCCTGGTCGATGGGCTGGTCAGCGGGGGGTGGGTGGTCGGCGGGCATGCCGGAATCATCCCAGCCGGGGCGCGCGCGGAGTGTCGGTGCCCCCGCTTAGCGTGTGTCCTGCTACCCCGCGGTGCGGGGGAAGCCAGCCTCAGGAGGAGAGATGCTGATCGACTGTGACCGGTGCGAGATGCGTGACATCGCCTGCCCGGACTGCGTTGTCACCGCGCTGCTCGGCGCTGACCAGCCGCAGCCCGAACTGGACGCGGCGGAGCAGCGCGCGCTCCGCGTGCTGGCCGACGCGCGGCTGGTGTCGCCGCTCCGGCTGCACCCGGTGGCCCGGGCGTCGTGAGCCTGCCGGGCCGGGGGTGAATATGCGGGAACAGAAACACCGGAGGGGGACAACACGACCACCGGAGTTCGCGAAGCGGTGGAATTCACCGTGTCAGCTTCGCTAGTGTCAGCCCCGATCGGTTCGCTCCCCAGCCACCGCTTTGGTGGCGGCGACCGGTCACCGCCGAGTCTTTGTGCTGGCCAGGCGTGGCCAGCCGGAGAGCCGGGGACCCACCGGAGAGCTCGCCGGGCCACCGCCCGGGCCACGGGTCCTCCAGGGGTGAATCGGCCGGGTTGCGACGCAGCCAGGCCGTAGGGCATCTTCCACAGCCCGAACCCGTCAGCTCACCCGGTAGGCGGGGTGGAAGAAGGAGCGTGATCACGCAGGTGAGTACGCGTCCAGGTGGTAAACGCGGCGGCTGGCGGGGTACGCGTGACCGCGCGGTGCGCCTCGCGCACGGTAAGGCGCTGCGCGCCGGAGTGGCCGCCGGGGTGAGCCTGGCTACCGCCGGAGGTCTGGCCACGTGGGCCAGCACGGCCGGGGCGGCGCCGAAGCCGACCATGCACCAGGTGCAGAAGATGGTCAACAAGCTCACCGCCGAAGAGAACGTGGCGGTGCAGGAGTACGACCAGTCGGCTCAGCAGCTGACCAACGCCAGGCAGCGGCTGGCCCTGGTCAACCGTCAGGTCCGGGAAGATCAGGCCCGGTTCACCGCGGACCGCGACGAGATCGCGTCGATCGCGGCCACCGCCTTCGAGAACGGCACCATGACCCAGATGGGTGCCATGCTGACCTCCAACAACCCGCAGGCCGTGCTGAACCAGGCGTCGCTGCTGCTGCAGCTGTCCAGCGACCGGTCGGCGCAGATCAAGCAGTTCATCGCGACCGCGGCCCAGCTGGCCAGCGCGCAGCAGATGGCGCGGCGGACCGAGCGGGGCATCGCCACCCTGGAGGCGCAGCGGCTGGCCAGGAAGAAGTCCATCGGCAGGACGCTGGGTAAGCAGAAGGCCATCCTGGCCACGCTGACCGCGGCCCAGCAGCAGCAGGTCACCAGCTCCTCGCTCGGCGGCAGCGGCACCACCTCGGCGACCGATCCGATCGCGACCAACACCCAGGCGGGCCAGGCCGTCGCGTACGCCTACTCCAAGCTCGGCGACCCGTACGTGTACGGCGCTACCGGCCCGGGCTCGTTCGACTGCTCCGGGCTGGTCGAGGCGGCCTGGGCGTCGGCCGGGGTGTCCATCCCGCGGACCACCTACGAGCAGGTGGCCGCGCTGCCCGCCGTCTCCACCAGCAACCTGCAGCCGGGCGACCTGCTGTTCTTCGCCGGGGACAGTCACGTCGGCATTTATGTCGGCGGCGGGGAGCTGATCGACGCCCCGCAGACCGGCTTGGACGTGGAGAAGGTCCCGCTGTCCGGCTGGTACAGCCAGAACCTGGACAGCGCCGCACGGCCCTGAGCCGCGCTGTAGCACTGAGATTTACCCGGTGCCCCCAAGGAACATTGTCCTGGGGGCACCGGGCTTTCCCGGGGCACATCCGGGCCGTGCCGGGGCGCCTCCGGGCTGATCTGCCCTGGCCGGGCGGTCTGGGCCTCCGCACGCACACCATGAACCGCCGATAAGATCACTGCCTGATGCCTAAGGTCCTGATCGTCACCAATGACTTCCCGCCGCGCGCGGGCGGCATCCAGTCGTTCATCCACGCGCTGGCCACCCGGCTGCCCGCGGATGGCGTGGTGGTGTACGCGCCCGCCTGGGCAGGCGCGGCCGAGTTCGACCAGCAGCAGCCGTTCCCGGTGCTGCGGCACCCCACCTCGCTGATGCTCCCGGTGCCCACGGTGCGGGCCCGTGCGGTCCGCGCGCTGACCCAGCACGGCTGCGACCGGGTGCTGTTCGGCGCGGCCGCGCCGCTCGGCCTGCTGGCCCCGGCACTGCGCGCGGCCGGCGCCCGGCGGATCGTCGCGGTCACCCATGGCCACGAGGCGGGCTGGGCCGCGCTGCCCGGCGCGCGCATCCTGCTCCGCCGGATCGGTGACTCGGTGGACGTCGTCACCTACCTGGGCGAGTACTTCCGGGTGCGGCTGGCCCGGGCGCTGTCCCCGGCCGCGGCGGCCCGGATGGCCCGGCTGGCCCCCGGCGTGGACACCGGTGAATTCCGGCCCGGGGCCGGCGGGGCCGAGATCCGCGCGCAGCTCGGCCTGGCTGGCCGGCCGGTGGTGGTCTGCGTGTCCCGCCTGGTACACCGCAAGGGCCAGGACACCCTGCTGCGCGCCTGGCCCGCGGTCCGGGCCCGGGGCGGCGACCCGGCCCTGCTGCTGGTCGGCAGCGGCCCGGCCGACGGCCAGCTGCACCGGCTGGCCGGCCAGCTCGGGGTGGCGGACTCGGTGCTGTTCACCGGCCAGGTGCCCGCGGTCCAGCTGCCCGCGTACTACAACGCCGGCGATGTGTTCGCGATGCCGTGCCGGACCCGCCGGCGGGGCCTGGACGTGGAAGGGCTCGGCATCGTCTACCTGGAGGCGTCGGCCACCGGGCTGCCGGTGATCGCGGGTGACTCGGGCGGCGCGCCGGACGCGGTGCTCAGCGGCGAGACCGGCTATGTGGTGCCCGGCCGTGACGTGGCCGCCGTCGCCGACCGGATCGGCCAGTTGCTGGCCGACCCGGCGGGCGCCCGGGCCATGGGGGAGAAGGGCCTGGCCTGGGTGGACCGGGAATGGCGCTGGGACCTGGTGGCAAAGCGCCTGGAGCAGATCCTGGCTGGCTAGCTGTAGAGCGTGTCGATGTCGGCGGCGAAGTCCTTGGCCACCACGCCCCGGCGCACCTTCAGCGATGGCGTCAGGTAGCCGTTGCGCTCGGTGAAGTCGACCGGGAGCACCGTGAACTTGCGGATCGACTCAGCCCGGGACACCGCCTTGTTGGCCTCGTCCACGGCCGACTGGATCTCGGCGATCAGCTCCGGCGCCTCGGCCAGCTCGGCCAGCGAGGCGCCGGCCAGGCCCGGGTGCCGGGCCTGCCACGGCCCGAGCGCTTCCTCGTCCAGGGTGACCAGGCAGGCCACGAACGGCCGCCCGTCGCCCACCACCATGCACTGGCTGACCAGCGGGTGGGCTCGCAGCCGGTCCTCCAGCACGGCCGGGGCCACGTTCTTGCCGCCCGCGGTGACGATGATGTCCTTCTTCCGCCCGGTGACCCGCAGGTAGCCGTCCTCGTCGAGCTCGCCCAGGTCGCCGGTGTGCAGCCAGCCATCCGGGTCGACCATCTCCTTGGTGGCCGCCTCGTTGTGCCAGTAGCCACCGAACACGTTGGGCCCGCTGGCCAGGATCTCACCGTCGTCGGCGATCCGCACCGTGACCGAGGGGATGGGCGGCCCGACCGTCCCGATCTTGTTGTGGCCGGGGCGGTTCGCGCTGATCACCGGGCTGGTTTCGGTCAGCCCATAGCCCTCCAGCACGGTGATGCCGACGCCGCGGAAGAAGTGCCCGAGCCGCTCACCGAGCGCGGCGCCACCGGATACCGCGTACCGCACCCGGCCGCCGGTGGCCGCGCGCAGCTTGGCGTAGACCAGCCGGTCATACAGCGCGTGCTCGGTGCGCAGCCGCAGGCTCTGCTGGCCCGGGACGGGCTGGCCGGCCACGTCCAGCGCCTTGCTCCAGGCCACCGCGGACCGCGCCGCGGCCCTGAAGATCCGGCTCTTCGCCGCGCTGGCTGACGCCTGCTGCTCGGCGCCGTTGTACACCTTCTCGAACACTCTCGGCACGGCCAGGATGAACGTGGGCTGGAACGTGCCGAGGTCTTCCACCAGGTGGGCGACATCGGCGGTGTGCCCGAGCACGGTGCCCGACTCCAGGCAGCCGAGCTGGATGATCCGGGCGAAGGAATGGGCCAGCGGCAGGAACAGCAGCGCCGACCGGCCCGGCTGGGTGAAGATGTCCGGCAGCCCGCCGATCGCGTTCCGCACGTTGGCCAGCATGTTCAGATGACTGAGCTCGCAGCCTTTGGGCAGGCCGGTGGTCCCCGAGGTGTAGATGATGGTGGCCAGGTCTTCGGCCTGCCGGTCTCGCCGCCGCCCGGCCAGTTCCTCGTCGCTGATCCCGGCGCTGTCGGCGGCCAGGCTGCCCAGCTGCGCGGCCTGGCCCTCGGCATCCGGGCCCTCGATCAGCCAGGTCCGTTCCAAGCTGGGCAGCCGGGCCAGCACCTCGCTGTTGGCCTGCAGGTGGGCCGGGGTCTCCACGATCAGCGCCCGGGCGCCGGAGTCGCCGAGGATCCATTCCACCTGCTCGGCGGAGGACGTCTCGTAGATCGGCACGGTGACCGCGCCGGCCGACCAGATGGCGTAGTCGGCCACCGTCCACTCGTACCGGGTCCGGGACAGCAGGGCGACCCGGTCGCCGGCCCCGATGCCGGCCGCGATCAGGCCCTTGGCCAGCGCGGCCACATCGGTGCGGAACTCGGCCGCGGTCACGTCCCGCCAGGCCCCGGAGATCGTCGCGTCCTTGCGCCGGATCGCCACCGCGCGCGGCTCGCGCTCCGCCCGCTCGAAGACCACGTCGGCCAGGGTCGCGGCCGGGGAGATCTCCGCTACCGCGGGACTGCTGTACTCACGCATGCCAGCTCCTGCCGGTCAGATTCATCGCTGGACGACATGGACCGTACCCCGGTACCGCCTCAGTAGCTACTAGCAGGTAGCAATTTGAGCGTATCTGCTAGCCGGGGCCCGGCTAGCCCCAGGTGGCCCGGGCCGGGGCGAATGACCCGGCTTGTACCGTGTGCTCATGCGGGTTCACGTGGTCAGCGATGTGCATGGCCGCGCGGACGCGCTGGCCGGCGCGGGTGGCGCGGACGCCCTCATCTGCCTGGGTGATCTGCTGCTGTTCATCGACTACGCGGACCACGGGCAGGGCATCTTCGCCGACCTGTTCGGCGAAGAACAGGCCCGCCGGTTCGTCGAGTTGCGGTACCTCAAGCGGTTCGACGAGGCCCGGCGGATGTCCCGGGAGCTGTGGGCTCGGCTGGAGGGCGACCCGTCCGGGCACGTCGAAAGGGCCGCCGCTGGCCAGTACGCGGAACTGTTCGCGGCCATGCCGGAGCCCGTCTACCTGACCTACGGCAACGTCGACCTGCCCCGGCTGTGGGCGCCGCACCTGCGGGCCGGCCACCACGTCCTGGACGGGCAGCGGGCCGTCCTGGGCGACTGGACGTTCGGCTTCGTCGGCGGCGGGCTGTACTCGGCCTACCGCACGCCCTTCGAGATCGACGAGGACACGTTCGCGGCCAAGGTGGCCGCCACCGGCCAGGTGGACGTGCTGTGCAGCCACATCCCGCCGGACGTCCCGCAACTGCTCTACGACACCGTGGCCCGGCGGGTCGAGCGGGGCAGCGCGGCGCTGCTCCGGCACATCGAGGAGACCCAGCCGCGGTACGCCTTGTTCGGCCACGTGCACCAGCCGCTGGCCCGCCGGGTCCGGATCGGCCGGACCGAGTGCATCAACGTCGGTCACTTCCGCGCCACCGGCATCCCGCACGTCCTGGAGTGGTAGCCCGGCATCGTGGCCGCGGGGGCGTGGCCGCGGCGGCGCGGCCGGGCTGCCCGGGCCGGCCGGCGCGGTACGCTCCGAGCATGGGCGACAGGACGACGTCGAGCATCTCGATCGGCGCGGACCGGCAGCAGGTGATGGCCGTGATCGCCGACTTCGCCGCCTACCCGCAGTGGGCGTCCGCGGTCCGGGCGGCCGAGGTGGTCGGCCGGGACGCCGACGGGCGGCCCAGCCGGGTCCGGTTCAGCCTGGACGCCGGGATGATCAAAGACAGCTATGCGCTTGGTTATCACTGGGACGGCGACTCCGGCGTGCGCTGGGACCTGGCCGAGCCCGGCTCGGTCATCAGCGCCATGAGCGGGAGTTACGCTCTGGTCAAGCAGCCGGCCGGCACCGAGGTCACCTATGAGCTCAGCGTGGACGTCCGGGTGCCCCTGCCCGGCCTGCTGAAGCGCCGGGCGGAAAGGGTCATCATCGACACCGCGCTGAAAGGGCTTAAGGCCCGGGTCGACAGCCTGCGCGCGGCGGACATAGCAACGAAGGAAGGCAGCACGTGACGGAGCCATCCAGGCAGTCCGGCAGCGACCCGATCGGCGATCTGCAACGCTGGCTGGTCCGCTCCGGGACGCGCAGTGTGACCCGGCAAATGCGCGGGCAGATCCGCACCGCGCTGGGCGGCGCGAAGCAGAGCACCGCCGACGTGTGGGAGACCGCGACCTCCGAAGCCAACGAGGCCCCGGAATGTGCCTGGTGCCCGATCTGCCGGGCCAGGCGGCGGCTCCGGGAGTCAGGTCCCGGGCTGAGCTCCGGGGTCGCCGCCGCCGCCGACGCGGTCGGCGCCGTGATGCAGGATGCGATGTCCGCGTTCGAGGCCGCGGTGGCCGCGGCCAGGCCGGCCCGGCCGCAGGGCACCACCGCGCCCGGCCAGGTCTGGGACGAGGCCACCGACGAGCCCGCCGTCCGGTCCCGGCCCCCGGCCAACGGCGGCACCACCCGGCCCGGCCCCCGGCCGACCGGCCCCCGGCCGTGGCCGGCTGCGGCTAAGCAGCCGTCCGCCGGGGCCAAGAACCCGCCAGCTGGGGCCAAGCCGCCCTCGGCTGAGGCCGAGCCCCCGGTTGAGGCCGAGCCCCCGGTTGAGGCCGAGCCCCCGGTTGAGGCCCAGCCCCCGGTTGAGGCCCAGCCCCCGGTTGAGGCCCAGCCCCCGGCCGGGGCCAAGCAGCCGCCGGCCGACGCGAAGAAGCCAGCCGCAGGCCCCAGGAAGGCGGCCCCCCGGTCCGGCGGGTCCGCCGCGGCCGACCCCACCCCGCCCGACAAGCCCACTACGGCGAACCCGGACGACCCCACCGCTTAAACCGCAACTCTGGCCGGTCCCGGGTTATCAGCCAAGTTCGCCCGGGGCGGCGGCTAGCCCCGCGGCGCCCGCGCCGGCCTGAAGGCGGCGGCCCCAGGCGGCGATGACCAGGACTGGGTCGTGGAGCACCAGCACACTGGCCAGGTGGATGATCTGGACGTCGGGCCGGGCCCGTTCCATGCCGAGCACGAGCGGCTGTGGATGGGTGGGGTAACTGGTTCGGCGGGTTAGCGGAACGGATTGGTAACCCGGACTCCGGCGTAGTCCTGGCCGTCGCCCAGATCCTCGGACAGGACCTCTGTGCAGCCCATCGCGCGGGATGCCTCGATGATCGCGGAGTCCCAGTACGAGAGCCGGAACCGCTGGCGCGTGTCCAGGGCTGCCATCAGGATGGCGCTCGTGACGTCCTGGACGGGGAAGCGGCGGAATGACTCGATGAGCCGGGCGGCCTGCTCGTGCGTGATGGGGTCCGGCCGGCTGGAGCGGGTTGCCTGCACGTAGAACTCCTGCAGGACCTGGACCGACAGTGCGAGGTCGTGCTCAGTCAGGATGTCATTGGCTCGTTTGGCTTTGCCCTGCTCAACGGGGTCGCGTGAGATCGCGTAGAGCAGGACGTTCGTATCAACGAACCGCACGGTCGTGGACTTCGTCGCGGCCAAGCTGGTCGCCCGCGCGGAACTGGCCAATCTCGCCTTGCACTTCCGCCTGGAGCGCCACCAGCCTGGCGAACTCTTGCCTCCGCCCGGATAGCTGCTCAAGGTAGGCGACAACCAGTGCGCTCACCGAGGTGTCCCGCTGCGCGGCGGCGACCCGGGCGTCGCGGTACACGTCATCAGGAACAGAGACCGTCAGATTCTTCACAGTTTCACAGTAACACAGTTTCTGTGATGAGGCAGAGAGCATCGTGCGGCCGGTGGGTGAACGGGCAGGGGACGTGTTCGCCGCGGGGAAATGTGGTTTCGCCGCAGTCCCGGGGTGGCGGAGGATGCCGGGATGGACGCAGCGCCATGACGTTGGCCCGGGGGGCGCTGGCGAGCCGCAATTTCCGGCTGCTGCTGGCCTGTGACGTGGTGTCCACGCTCGGCAGTGCGATCGCGCTGGTGGCGGTTCCGTTCGCGGTGCTCAGCATCGGCGGCTCAGCCGCCGACGTGGGTTATGTCACCGCCTCGGTCATGGTGCCGGTGCTGGTGTTCCTGCTGCTCGGCGGGGTGATCGCAGACCGGCTGCCGCGGCAGCGGGTGGTGACCGGAGCGAACATGCTGCAGGCGCTGGCCCAGGCCGGGTCGGCCGCGCTGGTGCTGAGCGGCCACGCCCACGTCTGGCAGCTGATGGTGCTGGCCGCGGTGCGCGGCGTCGGGCTGGGCTTCTACTTCCCGGCCAGTGTGGGACTGCTGCCGCAGACGGTGCCGGAGCAGCACCGGGCGCAGGCCAACGCCATGGACCGGATCGGCCAGAACACCGCACTGATCACCGGCTCGGCACTGGGTGGCGTGCTGGTCGGCGCGGCCGGGCCGGGCTGGGGCCTGGCCGTGGACGCGGCCAGCTACGCCATCGCAGCCCTGCTCCGCATCGGGATGCGGATCCCGGCCGGACCCCGCGGCGAGTCTAGCCGGATGGTGCACCAGCTGCGCGAAGGCTGGCGGGAGTTCGCCTCCCGGCGCTGGCTGTGGGCCATCGTGCTGGAGTTCTCGGTGCTGGTGGCGGTGTGGGACGGGGCGACCGACGTGCTCGGCCCGGTGGTCGCGCACGATCAGCTCGGCGGGGCCCACAGCTGGGGGATCGTGCTGGCCGCGCAGTCCACCGGGGCCGTGCTGGGCGGGCTGGCGATGATCCGGTTCCGGCCGCGGCGGATGCTGCTGATCGGCAGCCTGTGCACCGCGCCGACCTCGGCCCTGCTGTTCACGCTAGCCGTGCCACTGGCCGTGCCGGTGCTCGCGGTGGCCGCGTTCGCCGCCGGGGCCTGCATCGAGGTGTTCGAGGTCAATTGGGTGACCTCGATGCAGCAGGAGATTCCGCCCGCCGCGCTGTCCCGGGTGTCCTCATATGACGCGCTGGGCAGCTGGGGGCTGGCCCCGGTCGGCACCGTGCTGGCTGGCCCGCTGGCGCTGGCCCTGGGCACGTCGGTGGTGCTGGCCGCGGCGGGCATGCTGATCGTGCTGCTGACCGCGGCCGTGCTCTGCGTGCCCGAAGTACGGCAGCTGCGCCGCCGCTCCGGGCCGGCCGGCACCGGCGGCGATCGGGTTCACTAAGGGCGTTCCTGATTCTCATCGTGGCTACCGGCCTGGTCATGCTGCCCGGCGATTTCTTTCTCAGCGGCATGTCGTCTACCTGCTCGGCACGCTGCACGCCCCGCCGTGGCTGCCGGGCACGCTGTTGGCCCTGCTGACCGGGCTGAACAGCGTGGGCGGCATGGCCGCGCTGCGGGTCACCCGCGGGCTGCGCCGGACCACGGCGATGGCGCTGGGCGGCGGGCTGTACGTGCTCTGGTGCGCGGCCGGCGTGGCCGCGCTGGCCGTCCCGCCCGGCTGGAGGCCGGCCGAGTTGCTGGCGGCCACGCTGCTGCTGGCCGTGGCGGGACTGCTGTTCGGGTCCCGGGTCAACGCGCTGGCCGAGGCGGCCGCGCCCGGCCCGGTGCGCGGCCGTTACCTGGCCGCGTTCCAGTACGGGTTCACCGTGCCTGGAGTCATCGCGCCCGCGGTGGCCGCGCTGTTTTCGGTCACGGCGTGGCTGCCCTGGCTGCTGGCCGGACTCAGCGCCGGCCTGGGCGTGCTGGTGCTGGGCTGGCTGGCGGGCCGGCTGCCCGCGGCCGCGCTGCGGCCGGCCGCGATCGGTGCGGGCACTCTCGATCGCGTGGCATAGTGAGGCATGGCTGCGCACACGCAGGTACTGCCCGCGGGCCGGCTGTTCACCGGCCACGCTGCGCTCAGTGGCCATGCCGCGCTCGGTGTGGGCGGGCTGGTCCATTTCATCTGGCGACTGTTCATCTGGCGGCTGCTCTGGCGCTGGAGCCTGCTGATCTGGCACATCAAGACGTTCGGCCCGATCATCCTGCTGCTGATCGTGCTGGTCGTGGCGATGTGGCTGGTGCTGCGCGCCCGGCGCCGGGATACCAGGCGCCGGCCGGATTCCTCGGACAGCGGCGACCTGGGCGGTCCCGGGCCGCGGGGCTGGTAGCGGTCAGAGCCCTAACGGCCAGAGCCGTAAAGGCCAGAGCCGTAAAGGGCCAGAGCCGTAAAGGCCAGAGCCGTAAGGTCAGAGCCGTAAGGTCAGAGCCGTAAGGTCAGAGCCGTAAGGTCAGAGCCGTAAGGTCAGAGCACGGCGCCGTCGTCCGGCCCGGAGTCACGCGGCGGCCGGTCGCCCATCCGGATGACCAGGGTGGCGAAACCGGCGACGAACGCGGCCACGGCCAGGAACGCGGCCCAGCCCGGCACGGCCCAGCCCGCCATGGTGGCGATGAGCAGGTAGGCAGGCCCGCCGAACAGTGCGACCCAGGCGCCCTTGGCCACCGGGTCGAGCGTGGGCAGCGGCGGCGGCACCGGAGGGACGAAGTCTTCGTCGGCCGAGGCCGAGGGCGGTGGCGGCGGGACCGCGCTGGCTGGCCGGATGATCCGCGGCTGGCTGGGCCACCGGCCGGACCGCGTGCCAGGCCCGGACCGCGTACCAGTCCCGGCGCTGCTGTCGGCCGGCCCCGGCCCGTCAGCACGGCCCGGCGCAGGTCCGTGCTGGCTATCCGGGCCGGCGCCGAAGTCGTATTCCGGGCCGGTGCCGTCGGTCAGGTCCAGCTGCAGGTCTGGATCGGTGTCCGGGCCCGAGTCGGCGGCCGGCCCGGCGTGCGACGGCGCGGGCAGGTTCTCCCGCTCCGGCCACGGCGGCTCGCCGCCTGCCGGGTCGGGCTCGACGGCGAAGTTCGCGATCAGGTCGTGCCAGGCGGACTCCTCACCGCTTGCGCCGGCGGCCACGCCGTACCTCCTCCCCGTTCACTCCGTTTCCGCGGGCGAGTGCGCGCGGACGAACTCGAGGCTCCCGGCGAAGATGGCCGGAGCGTCATTATCCAGGGTGGCCACATGGTAGCTATCGGCGCAATCCCGGACATCCAGCTGGGTACCGGTCAGGCCGGCCCGCAGCACCCGCATGCTGGCCGGCCCGACCACGTGATCGACGGTGCTCCGGTAGATCAGCACCGGCTGGGTCACCTCACCCAGCCGGGAGCGGGTCAGCTTCCACAACGCGGGCAGCGTGGCCGCGGCCCGCACCGGCACCCGGGTGTAGCCGAGTTCGGTGACGCCTTCCTTCTTGATGTCACTGGCGATGCCCGGCAGCGACGGGACCACCAGCTTCAGCACCGGGGCCAGCAGGAACAGCTTGGTGTCGGGGGCCACTGACGGGTTGACCAGCACCAGCCCGCGCACCGCGGCGCCGCGGATCTCGGCCAGCCGCAGCGCCAGGCAGCCGCCCATGGACAGGCCCATGACGAAGATCTCGCTGGCCTGGCCGCGGAGTTCCTCGAACGCCCGGTCCACTTCCGCGTACCAGTCCTCCCACCGGGTCCGGGCCATCTCCTGCCAGGCGGTGCCGTGCCCGGGCAGCCGGGGCAGCGACACGGTCAGCCCGGCTCCGGCCAGGTACTCGGCCCACGGCCGCAGCGAGCCAGGTGAGCCGGTGAATCCGTGGCAGAGCAGCACGCCGGTGCGGCCACCGGAATGGAAATAAGATTCCGCGCCTGGCATGACTGGCATGACGGCATCGTCCTCCCCGGGCCGGCTGGCTGAGCGCTAAGGCATCGTCGCACGCCGCACGGCCCGCCGCACCGCAACAGGGGCATCCGCTTTCGGCCCATCTCGTGGCACGATGGGTGCATGTTCTACTGGGTGGCCAAGGCGATTCTCGGGCCGTTCCTGATGCTTATCTTCCGGCCCTGGGCCGAGGGCATCGAGAACGTCCCCCGGGAGGGGCCGGCCATCATCGCCAGCAACCACCTGTCGTTCGCCGACCACTTCTTCGGGCCGCTGCCGCTGCCGCGCAAGGTGACCTACCTGGCCAAGTCCGAGTACTTCACCGGGCGCGGCCTCAAGGGCCTGGTCAGCAAGGCGTTCTTCAGCGGCGTGGGGCAGATCCCGGTAGACCGGGCCGGCGGCCTGGCCAGTGAGCGTGCGCTGAATACCGGGCTGCGGGTGCTGGCCCAGGGCAAGCTGCTCGGCATCTACCCGGAGGGCACCAGGACCCCGGACGGGCGGCTCTACAAAGGCAAGACCGGGGTGGCCCGGCTGGCCCTGGAGTCCGGCGCGCCGGTCGTCCCGTGCGCCATGTTCAACACGTTCGACCTGATGCCAGCGGGGAAACACTGGCCCCGGCTGCGCTTCCGGCCGGGCGTCCGGTACGGCCAGCCACTGGACTTCTCCCGTTACGCCGGGCTGGAATCGGACCGGCTGGTGCTGCGTGCGGTGACCGACGAGATCATGTATGCGATCATGGACCTGGCCCGGCAGGAGTACGTGGACGAGGACGCGCAGCACGCCAAGGCGCGGCTGAAGACCGAGATCAAGGCCGAGCGGCTGGCACACGCGGCGACACAGAGTCATCCGGGCAGCTAGCCGCACGGCGCACCGCCCGGGCCCGGTACCGGGCTGGCAGCCGGTGCCGCACGATCCGCCCGGCCCGCTGGATCACCAGGGCCAGCGCGAGCAGCACCGCGGCCGCGATGCCATCCAGCCAGAAGTGGTTCGCGGTCACCACCACCGCGAGCAGCGTGAGCGCCGGGTAGCCGAGCACGAGCCAGCGCCACCGGCTGCGGGACACCTGCACGACCACCAGGGCGGCCAGCAGCGCCCAGCCGACATGCACCGAGGGCATCGCGGACAGCTGATCGGCGTTGAAGCCGGCCACCGAGCCGTAGACGGACTGGCCGTACTGCACCGCGGTGTCGATCATGTTGTCACCGGCCAGCATCCGGGGCGGCGCCACCGGCACCAGCTGGATCAGCAGCGCGCCCGCGGTGAACAGCACCAGAGTCGTGCGCACCTGCGGGTACTGCCGCCGGTGCCAGATATAGACCCAGATCAGGCACCCGATCACCACCGCGAAGTGCAGCCCCGCGTAATACAAATTCATTGCCTGAACGACTAGTGGGTGGCTGAGGAACGCTTGCTGGAGCCCGGCCTCACTGGGCAGGTGAACAAGGCGTTCGGCGCGCCAGATCCACTGCGCCCGGTCGATGGCGCCATCCGGGCCGAGCAGGGCGTAGCTGCCGGCCAGCTGCCACAGTGCGAACAGGGCCAGCAGCACGGCCGCCTCCCGCAGGAAGCCGGCCGCCACCCGGAGCCGAGGCTGGCTGGCCCGGCGGCAGCCCGCCGCGGCGCCGCCCAGGCACGCTGCGGTGACCGCCGCCGCCTGCCAGGACAACTCCAGATCCACCATGGCGCCCCGCTCCATCCCCGTCCCCGCCGTGCCCGCCGTACCTGTTGTACATCCCAGGTCTACCCGGCAGCCCACAGACCCCCGTGGGTATTCCTGAGCCGCCGCGGCGTGTCGGATCAGCGGGCTTTCGCCGGCCACTCAGCGAACGCTAAGGTTACGGCCCTTGATTAAGGAGCTGGCTTCATGACTGACATGCCGCTGGGGACGGCAACACCCCCCGGAGCAGCTGGCGGCGCCGCCGGAACTCCCGATGAGATCCTGGTCGCGTTCGCCGAGCCCGCCCCGCAGAACCGGCTCACCGTGCTGGTCCGGATCATCCTGGCCATCCCGCACCTGGTGGTGCTGTGGGCGCTGGGTATCGCCGCCGAGGTCGTGCTGGTCATCTGCTGGTTCGCCGCGCTGTTCCTGGGCCGCCTGCCGGACGGACTGGGCGGGTACTTGTCCGGCTACCTGCGCTGGCTGGTCCGGGTGCAGGGATACCTGTTCCTGCTCACCGACCAGTTCCCGCCGTTCGAGCTGGGCGAAGCGGATTACCCGGTGCAGATTCTGCTCCGGCCGGGCTCGCTGAACCGGCTGGCCGTGTTCTTCCGGATCATTCTGGCCATCCCGGCCGCGCTGCTCGCCACCCTGGTTGTGCTCGGCATGGAAACGATCGTTATGTTCGTGACCTGGCTGATCGTGCTCATTGCGGGCCAGCTGCCGGGGCCGTTGTATGAGGCGATCGCGGCCGGGCAGCGCTACTACTTCCGGTACACCGGCTACCTCTTCCTGCTGACCGGTACCTATCCGTGGGGGCTGTTCGGCGACCAGCCGGACCCGGTGGCGGCCCCGGCCGGGTATGAGCCGCCCGCTGGGTATGAGCCGCCCGCCGGGTATGAGCCGCCCGCCGGGTATGAGCCGCCCGCCGGGTATGAGCCGCCCGCCGGGTATGAGCCGCCCGCCGGGTATGAGCCGCCTCCCGGGTCCGGGCCCGTGACTGGGTACGGCCAGCCGGCGCCCGGTCATGGCGGGCCCGGGTACGCCCTGGCCGGGGCCGGCTATGGCGAGCCGGCCGGGTATGGCCAGCCCGCGGCGGCGACCAGCTGGCTGGGCGGCGAGCAGCCCTGGCGGCTGGTGCTGTCCAGCGCGGCCAAGGGCCTGGTCGGCATGTTCCTGGCCATCGGCGTGCTCGTCCTGGTGCTCTATGCGGTGCTGATCGGCGTGGCGGTCTCGTCAAGCAACACGGTGAGCAAGGCCACCGCCGCGCTGTCCGTGCAGGGCGCGTACGCCTCGCTGAGCACCACCGTGGCCACGTTCGACTCCAACGTCTCCGGCTGCGGCGGCAAGCTCAGCTGCGTGAACCGGGTGGACGCGCGGATGTCCCAGGCGTTCCGGAAGTTCGGCTCGGACCTGCACGGCGTGGCCATGCCCACGCCGGCGTCCAGCGCGGCGTCGGTCACGCTGCAGTCGGACGCCAACCAGATCGCCACCGACTTCCAGCGGCTGTCCACGGCCTCCTCGGTCGGCCAGTACCAGCAGACGGTGGCCAGCACCGGCCTGGAGGGGCGGCTGAGCCAGTTCGACGCCGACTACCACAGCCTGGGCCGGACGCTGGGGGTGGCCTGAGCACTAGTCCTCCAGGCTGGCCCAGCCCTTGACCCGGTCCACGGCGCGCCGCCAGCGGGCGTAGTCCGCGTCCCGGCGAGGGCCCGGCTCGAACCGTCGGCCCAGCTGCCAGGTGGCGGCCAGTTCGTCCCGGGAGGACCAGGTGCCAGTGGCCAGGCCGGCCAGGAACGCGGCGCCGAGCGCGGTGGTCTCACCCACCACCGGGCGTTCCACCGGCAGCTGGAGCTGATCCGCCTGCAACTGCATGAGCAGGTCGTTGGCGCTGGCCCCACCGTCCGCCCGCAGGGCCCGGCCGTACTGGCCGGTGGCCTCAATCATGACCGCGGCCACGTCGCGCACCTCGAACGCGATGGCTTCCAGGGTGGCCCGGACCAGGTGCGCGCGGGTGGTGCCGCGGGTGATGCCGAACACCGCGCCGCGGGCGTCCGGGTCCCAGTCCGGCGCGCCAAGCCCGGTCAGCGCGGGCACGAACACCACGCCCGCGGAGTCTGGCACGCTGCGCGCCAGCGCCTCGCTCTGCGCCGCGTCGTCCAGCAGCCCGAGTCCGTCGCGCAGCCACTGGACGGCCGCCCCGGTGACGAACACCGAGCCTTCCAGCGCGTAAGTGAGCTCACCCGCGCCGTCCATCCAGGCCACCGTGGACAGCAGGCCAGCCGCCGAGCGGACGATGACCGGCCCGGTGTTGCCCAGCACGAACGACCCGGTGCCGTAGGTGCACTTGGTGTCGCCCGGGGCGAAGCAGGCCTGGCCGAACAGCGCGGCTTGCTGATCACCGGCCAGGCCGGCCACCGGCAGCGCCAGGCCGAGGAACGCGCCGGGGTCGGTCTGCGCGGCCACCCCGGTGGACGGCACCACCTCGGGCAGCGCCCGCTGCGGTACCCGGAGCAGCTGGCACAGCTCGGCCGACCACTGCCCGGCCTGGATGTCGAACAGCAGCGTGCGGGATGCGTTGGAGGCATCCGTCACGTGCCGCGCGCCGCTGGTCATCCGCGCGATCAGGTAGGAGTCCACGGTGCCCGCGGCCAGGCTCCCGTCGGCCAGGCCCTGCCAGGTGGCGGGCTCGTGCTCGGCCAGCCAGGTAAGTTTCGTGCCGGTGAAGTAGGGGTCCAGGCGCAGCCCGGTCAGCGTGGCCACCCGCGGCTCATGGCCGGCCTCGCGGAGCTGGGCGCAGATCCGCGCCGTCCGGCGGTCCTGCCAGACGATGGCCCGCCGCGGGGCGGCCAGGGTGGCCCGGTCCCAGAGCACCGCGGTCTCCCGCTGGTTGGTGATGCCGACGCAGCTCACCGCGGTGCCGTCGGCCTGGTCCAGGGCCTGGCGGCAGGCGGCCAGGGTGGCCTGCCAGATGTCCTCGGGCAGGTGCTCGACCCAGCCCGGCTGCGGGAAGTACTGCCGGAACTCCTGATAGCCGCGGCTGGCCACCAGGCCGGCCTCGGTGACAACCAACGCGGTCACGCCGGTTGTCCCGGCATCAATAGCGAGGACGCTCATGGGCACTAGTGTTGCCTCTATGCGAGTCGGAGTGCTGACGGGCGGCGGAGACTGCCCAGGATTGAACGCGGTCATCAGGGCGCTGGTCCGCCGCGGGACCCCCGAGTTCGGGTTCGAGTTCGTGGGCTTCCGGGACGGCTGGCGGGGGCCGCTGGAGGGGGACACCGTACCCCTGGACGTGCAGGCGGTCCGCGGCATCCTGCCCCGCGGCGGGACGATCCTGGGTTCGTCGCGGACCAACCCGCTGGCCGACAGCGCCAGCGCGGGCGGCCGGTCCGGGGTGGAGCGGATCAAGGACAACCTGGCCGCGCTCGGCGTCGACGCCCTGGTCGCGATCGGCGGCGAGGACACCCTGGGCGCGGCGACCCGGCTGTATGAGGCGGGCGTCCGGGTGGTTGGCGTGCCCAAGACCATCGACAACGACCTCAGCGCGACCGACTACACGTTCGGCTTCGACACCGCGGTGAACATCGCGATGGAGGCCATCGACCGGCTGCACACCACGGCTGAGAGCCACCACCGCGCGCTGATCTGCGAGGTGATGGGGCGGCACGCCGGCTGGATCGCGCTGCACGCCGGGATGGCCGGCGGGGCCAACGTTGTCCTGATCCCGGAGAAGCCGTTCAGCATCGAGAAGGTGTGCGCCTACGTGCAGCACCGGTTCGAGACCCGGTATGCGCCGATCGTCGTGGTGGCCGAGGGCGCCACTCCGCAGGACGACGACGTGACGGTGTCGGACCAGCGGCTGGACGCGTTCGGGCATGTCCGCCTGGGCGGGATCGGCAACCTGCTGGCCAGCGAGATCGAGAAGCGCACCGGCAAGGAAGCCCGCTGCACGGTACTCGGCCATATCCAGCGCGGCGGTACCCCAACGGCGTTCGACCGGGTGCTCGCCACCAGGTTCGGCGAGCATGCCATCGGCGCGGTCCAGGACGGTGCGTTCGGCATGATGGTTGCCTTGCGTGGCACGGACATCGTGCGTGTGCCGCTGACCGAAGCCACCCGGGAGATAAAGACCGTGCCGCCGGAGCGGTACGCGGAGGCCGAGGTGTTTTTCGGCTAGGCCCCGGCCTCAGCGGATCAGCGGACCCGGACGGCGACCAGACACGCGTCGTCGCTGGTGTCCGCGCGTGAGCTGCTCAGCAGGTGGTCGGCGAACTGGCCGATGTCCTGGACCGGCTGGCTGGCCAGGCGGCGCAGCGCCTGGAGCGAGTCGTCGATGGCCTCGTCGCGCCGCTCGATCAGCCCGTCGGTGTACAGCAGCAGCGCGTCGCCGGGGACCAGTTCGACGGTCACTTCCTGGTAGCGGCAGGCCGGGTCGGCGCCGACCAGCACCCCGGGCGGCGGCAGCAGCTCACTGGCCACCCCGGCGCGGACCAGCAGCGGCGGGAGGTGGCCGGCCCGGGCCCAGCGCAGGGTCCGGTCGGCCGGGCGGAACACGCCGCACACCACGGTGCCGATGATCCCGTCGGTCAGCTGGCACGCGACGCCGTTCAGCCAGCCGAGCAGCGCGCCCGGCCCGGCGCCGGTGATGGCCAGCCCGCGGAGGCAGTTCCGCAGCGCGACCATGCCGGTGACCGCGTCGATGCCGTGCCCGGCGATGTCCCCGACCACCAGCAGCACGTCGCCGGTGGGCAGCGGCACCGTGTCATACCAGTCGCCGCTGACCAGGTTGCCCGGCCCGGCTGGGCGGTACCGCGCGGCCACGGCCAGCCCGGGGATCTCGGCCGGCGCCGCGGCCTGCGGCGTGATGGCCTGCTGCAGCCGGACCGCCAGCCGGTGCTCCTCGGCGGCGCGTTCCTCGCTGTCGGCCAGCCGGTCCCGGGTGGCGGCGAACGCCACCTGGGTGTGGTAGTCGGCGGACACGTCCTGGTACGCGCCGCGCACCGCGATCAAGGTGCCGGCCTGGTCCACGATCGGCTCGGCGAACGCACGGATCTGCCGGATGCTCTCGTCCTCGGCCCGGATGATCCGGAATACCGCGGCGGCCGGCCGCTGGTCGCCCAGCAGGGCCGACCGGAAGCTGTGCACCGTGGCCTGGTCCTCGGCCGGGACGTGCGCGGTCAGCTGGCCGATCGGGACCGGGTCGTCAGCCGCCCGGCCGAACAGCGCGTAGGTCCGCTCGGTCCACAGCACGTCCCCGGTGAGCAGGTTCTCCTCCCAGCCGCCGATCCGGCCCAGCCGCTGCGCCTGGTGCAGCAGCCCGCCGAGCCGTTCCAGCTCGTCGGCCCGCTGCCAGGCGATCACCACACCGTCGTACAGCTGGGCGATGCGGACCTCCATCATCGGGGTCAGCGTGCGGTCCCCGACCGGGGTGCTGAACACCGCCCCGGAGATGCGCTCGGCCCGGCCGGTGGCCAGCACCCTGACCGCCTGGTCGAACAGGCCGCTGGCCAGCGCGGCGCCCGGGTACATCTCGAGCAGCGGGCGGCCGGCGATGTCCGCGGCTGGCCGGCCAGCCGGATCGGTGAACCCCTCGCTGAGGTAGCTGATCAGGAAGTCGGTGACCTGGCCGCCGGTGCGGATCGCCTTGGCGTACATGGCGCTGCCCAGCAGCCCGTCCAGCAGGCTGAATGCCCAGGAGGCGCGCTGGTCCGCGGCCAGCCCGCCGGTGCGCAGCCGGGTGCCCACGGCCTGCCCGCACACCTCGGCCAGCGCGCTGAGCTGGCGGCGCAGCGGGCGGCTGAACTCTCTGACCGGCCCGGGCCAGCAGATCTCCAGGGCGCCGATGGGGGCCCCGGGACCGGGCAGCGGGACCACCGCCCGGGCGCCGCGCGGCCAGCCGCCGAGCAGCGGGATGCCGGGGCTGGCCGCGATGCCCGGGGTGCCGGTGCTCGTGCGGATCGTGTCTTCCGGGGGGCCCGTGGGCCACCAGGTCTCGGTACCGTCGTCCGCCGCCCACAGCGCCGGGGTGCGCAGGTCCGGGTGGATGCGCCGCCACCGGCTGGCGTCGCGGGCCGCGAAACCGGCCTGCCCGGCCAGTTCCAGCCCGCCGTCCGGCTCGGCCAGCCACACCGCGACGGCGGCCACCCCGGTGGCGGCCAGGGCCTCCTCCAGCAGCGCGGTGGCGATGCCGGTGCCGTCGGCCGCCGTCTCCACGGCCGCGGCGGCCAGCCCGCCAGCCGGCCCGCCGTTGACCGCCGGGCCGGGGTCGGCTGGGCTGGCCGGGCCGTCGGTGGCGGTGACCGGGTGGCCGTTGCTGGCCCGGGCCGGGGACGGCTGGCCGGTGATCTGCGCGGCCAGCTCGGCCAGGGTGGTGCCGGACTCGGCGGACAGGTGCTCCAGCTGCTCCTGGGCCTCGGCCGGGGTGCAGCTGAGCCTTTCCATCAGCATGCCCCGGGCCAGGTTGACCACGGACCGGGCCGCCGCCGCCGACTGCAATCCATCCAGTTCCTGCCGCTGGCGCGCGATCAGCGCGCTCAGCCGGGTGAAGTCGGCGCCGCTCGGAGCTGTCACTTAGCTGGACCTTCCAGGAGATTAAGCGGCTTGATTGATCAGGCTACCGGGCGGGGAGTGTCCCTAACGCCTATTTTTAGCCTCGTCAGCTGGATGGTCCGGCCGGCGGAGTGCATATACACGCGATGGATCACGAGGAGTCGGCCATGGCGCAGGCAGCGCTGGGCAGTCAGGCCGCCGAACCGCGGCTGGAACAGCTGCTAGACGGGCTTACCGCGGTGCGCGGCGGGGATTTCAGCACCCGCCTGCCGCACACCGGCGACCCGCTGATGGATGAGATCGCCGACGTGTTCAACAGCATGACCGACCAGCTTGCCCTGTTCACCTCGGAAGTGACCCGGGTGGCCCGTGAGGTCGGCACCGAGGGCAAGCTCGGCGGCCAGGCCCGGGTGCCGGGGGTGGCGGGCACCTGGAAGGACCTGACCGAGTCGGTCAACGCGATGGCCGACAAGCTGACCGGGCAGGTGCGGGACATCGCCCAGGTCGCGACCGCGGTGGCCCGGGGCGATCTGAGCCAGAAGATCACCGTGGACGTCAAGGGCGAGATGCTGGCTCTCAAGGGCACCCTGAACACCATGGTCGACCAGCTGTCCGCGTTCGCCGACGAGGTCACCCGGGTGGCCCGCGAGGTCGGCACCGAGGGCCGGCTGGGCGGCCAGGCGCAGGTCCCCGGGGTGGGCGGGACCTGGCGGGACCTGACCGATTCGGTGAATTTCATGGCGGGCAACCTGACCAGCCAGGTGCGCAACATCGCGCTGGTGACCACGGCGGTGGCCCAGGGCGACCTGTCCAAGAAGATCGACGTGGCCGCGCGCGGCGAGATCCTCGAGCTGAAGACCACGATCAACACGATGGTGGATCAGCTGTCCGCGTTCGCCGCCGAGGTCACCCGGGTGGCCCGGGAAGTGGGCAGCCTGGGCCGGCTGGGCGGGCAGGCCGAGGTGGAAGGGGTCTCCGGCACCTGGAAGCGGCTGACCGAGAACGTCAACGAGCTGGCCGGCAACCTGACCCGGCAGGTGCGGGCCATCGCCGAGGTGACCAGCGCGGTGGCCACCGGGGACCTGACCCGGTCAATCTCGGTGGAAGCCGAGGGGGAGGTGGCCGAGCTCAAGGACAACATCAACGCGATGGTGCAGTCGCTACGCGAGACCACCAAGGCCAACCAGGAGCAGTACTGGCTGAAGACCAACCTGGCCCGGATCTCCGGCCTGCTGCAGGGCCACCGCGACCTGCCCACGCTGGCCGAGCTGATCATGGATGAGCTGATCCCGCTGGTCGGCGCCCAGCACGGCACGTTCTTCATCGCCGGCGACACCAGCGAAGGCGCCATCCTGCGGCTGATCGCCGGGTACGGGCTGCGGGCCGACCTGGCCGCGCCCAGCCAGTTCCGGCTCGGCCAGTCGCTGATCGGCCAGGTGGCCAAGACCCGCAAGCCGATCGTGGTGGACGACGCGCCACCGGACTACGTGCGGATCTCTTCCGGGCTGGGGGAGGGGGCGCCGGTCAGCCTGATCGTGCTGCCGATCGTGTTCGAGGGCCAGGTGCTCGGCGTGATCGAGGCCGGCTCGTTCAGCCGGTTCACGCAGGTGCACCAGGACTTCCTGGAGCAGCTGATGGAGACGATCGGGGTCATTGTCAACTCGATCATCGTCAACTCGCGGACCGACCACCTGCTGCAGGAGTCGCAGCGGCTGGCCGGGGAACTGCAGGCGCGCACCGGGGAGCTGCAGGCCCGGCAGGAGGAACTGCAGCGGTCCAACGCCGACCTGGAGGACAAGGCGGCCCAGCTGGCCCGGCAGAAGCGGGACATCGAGATCAAGAACACCGAGATCGAGCAGGCCCGGCAGGAGATCGAGGAACGGGCCAAGCAGCTGGACATGGCCTCCCGGTACAAGTCGCAGTTCCTCGCCAACGTCTCGCACGAGCTGCGTACCCCGCTGAACAGCCTGCTCATCCTGGCCCGGCTGCTGGCCGAGAACTCGGCGGAGAACCTGACCGCCAAGCAGGTCGAGTACGCCAAGGTGATCCACTCGTCCGGGTCGGACCTGCTGCTGCTGATCAACGACATCCTGGACCTGTCCCGGGTCGAGGCGGGCAAGCTGGAGGTGCACCCGGAGCCATTCGCGCTGGGCGCGCTGGCGGAGGATCTGCGCACCGTGTTCGGGCCGCTGGCCGCCGAGAAGGAGCTGCACTTCGCGGTGGCCGTCGCCCCGGACGTGCCGGATGAGCTGGTCACCGACCGGCAGCGGCTCCGCCAGGTGCTGCACAACCTGCTGTCCAACGCGGTCAAGTTCACCCAGCATGGCACGGTCGAGCTGCGGATCGGGTCGGCCGGGCCGCGCGGCGGCGGCCCGGACGACGTGGTCGCGTTCTCGGTGACCGACACCGGGATCGGCATCTCCGACGACAGTCTCAAAACCATCTTCGAGGCGTTCCAGCAGGGTGACGGCACCACCAGCCGCCGCTATGGCGGCACCGGGCTGGGCCTGGCCATCAGCCGGGAGGTCGCGGCCGTGCTCGGTGGGCGGATCACCGCGCAGAGCCAGCCGGGCAGCGGAAGCACGTTCACCCTGTACCTGCCGGTGGTCTTCCGCGGCCCGGCTGATGGGCTGGCCGTCGCCGAGGAACTGGCCAGCCTGAACGGGCAGGCCGCCGAGCCGGTGCCCGGGCTGGACGGGGAGACGCTGGTCCCAGCCGTCCCGGTGGCCGAGCCCGGGGCGTACCAGCAGGTACGCGGGAAGAGGGTGCTGATCGTGGACGACGATCTGCGGAACGCGTTCGCCATCAGCAGCGTGCTGGAGCTCTACGGGCTGTCCGTCAGTCACGCCCCGGGCGGGCGGCCGGGCATCGAGGCGCTGCGCGCCGATCCCGGCATCGACCTGGTGCTGATGGACGTGATGATGCCGGAGATGGACGGTTACTCCACGACGGCGGCGATCCGGGAGATGCCGCAGTTCGCCGACCTGCCGGTCATCGTGGTCACCGCGCGGGCCATGCCCGGTGACCGGGACAAGGCGCTGGCCGCCGGGGCCAGTGACTACGTGACCAAGCCGGTGGACACCGACGAACTGCTCGGCTGCATCACCCGGTGGCTCGGTTAGGCCGCCTGGCTCGTGCGCCGCGGGGGCGGTGGCAGCAGCAGGCAGCTGTCGCCGAACTCGTGCCACAGGTAGCCGGCCTGCTCGGCGGCCTGGTAGGCCGCCCGCACCAGGCCGGGCCCGGCCACCGCGGTAAGCAGATCCAGGTGCGAGGCGCCCTCGTCGTGCCAGCCGGTGATCAGGCCGGTGACCACCCGGGCCGGCCGGGCCGGACCGATGACCAGCTCGGTCAGCCCGCTGCTGGCCCGCACCCGGCCGCCGGGGACCGCGGCGCTTTCCAGCGCCCGGGTGCTGGTCGTGCCGACCGCCACCACCCGGCGCCCGGCCGCCTGGGTCAGGTTCACCAGGCCGGCGGTGGCCGGCGGCACCTCGAACCATTCCGGCAGCGGTGCCTCCCCCGTTTCCAGCGACGCCACCCCCGCGTGCAGCGTCACCGTGGCCAGCAGCACCCCGGCCGAGATCAGCTCGGTGACCAGTTCCGCGGTGAACGGCCGGGCCGCGCTGGGCATCTCGGCGCTGCCGGGGGAGCGGGCGAACACGGTCTGGTAGGTGGACAGGGGCCACGGGTCCGGCACGTAGTTGTACCGGACCGGCTGGCCGTGCCTGGCCTCCAGTTCGGCGACGTCTCCGGCCACCACCGCGGCCCACATCCGCTGCTGGGGCTGAACCGGGCTGGCCGGGCTGCCCCGGCCGGCCGGGCCAGCCGGGCCGGCCGGGCCGCGGCCCGGGAACGCGTGCAGCAGGGTGACCGCGGCGCCGCCGGGCAGGCTGATCGTCTCCCCGGCGGCCGCATCGGTGACCCGGCCCACGGCCGGCTCCCCGGTCCGCAATTCCACCAGCCAGGTCCCGTCGGCCAGCCGTCCGGACCAGTGCACCAGCACCGGGCGGCCATCGCCGCGCCGGCCGGGCACGGCCGCGGCCACGGTGGCCGAGGTGTTGACCACCAGCACATCACCGGGCGCCAGGAAGCGCGGCAGGTCGGAGAACCGGCCGTGCAGCACGCCGTCCGGGGTGGCGACCAGCAGCCGGACCCCGTCCCGGGCCAGGCCACGCGCTTCCGGCGGGGACCCGGCCGGCCGCCTCATGGCGCTCACTGGGCCACCGCGGGCTCGCTGAGGTCGGCGGCGCGGTAGCGGCCACTCGGCGGCCGGCCGGTGATCAGCCGGAGCAGCGCCGCCGCGGCCAGGTCCGGCTCCGGGCGGTCCGAGATGTCCTCCCCGGGGAAAGCCTGCTGGTGCAGGTCGGTGCGCATGTCACCGGGGTCGAACGCGTAGCAGCGCAGGTCCGGCTGTTCGGCGGCCAGGATGGCGGTGATCTGGTCCAGGGCTGCCTTGGCCGAGCCGTAGCCGCCCCAGCCCGGGTAGGCCTCGGTGGCCGCGTCGGAGCTGACGTTGACGATCGTGCCGGCCGCCGCGGCCAGCGGGCCGCCCAGCAACTGGATGAGGGCCAGCGGGGCGAACACGTTCGCCGCGTAGACCCGGTTCAGCTCGTCCAGCGGGTAGCTGCGCAGCTCCGGCTGCGGGCTGGGGCCGAGCCGGCTGGCGTTGTTGACCAGCAGGTCGAGGCGGCCCAGCCGGTGCACCTCGGCGGCCAGCTTGACCCGGTGCGCTGGATCGGTCACGTCACCGGGCAACTCGGTCACGCCGGCCAGCCCGCACATCGCGGCGGTCAGCGGGCCGGGTCGCCGGGCGTCGACCACGAGGGACCAGCCGCGCCCGGCCAGGGCGTGCGCGGTGGCGCGGCCCAGGCCCATGGACGCGCCGGTGATGACGGCAGTAGGCATCTGTGTCTCCAGATCTGTCGGCTGCTGCCATACTGGTAGTTGAAGTCAACTTCATGTCAAGCAGGAGGCCTGCGCGGCCCGGTCAGGGGAGCTGGATGCACACCACCGACCTGCTCACCGTGGGCGAGATCGCCCGGCGCAGCGGCTTCGCCGAGTCGGCTGTCCGGTACTACGAACGGCTCGGCCTGCTGGCGGCGACGCGAACATCGGGCGGGCAGCGCCGGTTCGAGCGCAGCATGCTGCGGCGGCTGGCGTTCATCCGGGCCGCCCGGAACGTCGGGCTGAGCCTGGCCGAGGTGGCCGACGCGCTGGACTCGCTGCCGGCCGGCCGCACCCCGACCCGGGCCGACTGGACCCGGCTGTCCCGCGGCTGGCGGGAGCGGCTGGATGAGCAGATCGACGCGCTCGCCGCGCTGCGCGACGGCCTGGACTCCTGCATCGGCTGCGGCTGCCTGTCCCTGCAGCGGTGCGCCATCTCCAACCCCGGCGACACCGCCCGGACGGGCGGCCCGGGCGCCGCCTACCTGCCCGCGGGCCTGCGCCGGGAGGACAGCCGCCTGGCCGGGCCGCCCTATTAGCGGGCCTGGCCGGGTGGCTGGCCGAATAGCCAGCCGCTGCCGGGGTATGCGTAGCCGGGTGAAGAAGCTTCTGGAACTCTTGGTATGCCTGATTCATCCGGTGGCCGTCGTGCTGATGTGGGTCGACCTGCTGACCGACCGGCCGGACCTGTCCACCGTGGGCAAGCTGGCCTGGGCCATCTTCGGCCTCATCCCGCTGGTGCCGTTCCTCTACGTGCTGACCGGCGGAGATCTGTGGTAGCCGGGCTACCCGAACTGGCCCCGGAGACCGCGCAAGCCTGGATCGCCCGGTGGGATCTGCAGCAGCAGGACCACCTACCGGACCGGGAAGAACGCTTCACCGCCCTGATCGATGCGGTCGAGGCCGGGGCCGGCCGCCCCGACCCGCTGGTGCTTGACCTGGGCTGTGGTCCCGGCTCGCTGTCGGTCCGGTTGCTGGACCGGATCCCGGCCGCCACCGTGCTGGCCATTGACGCCGACCCGCTGCTGCTCGCGCTGGGCCGGATCGGCTACGCGGAGCGGGCCGGGCTCCGGTTCGCCGAGTGCGACCTGCGCACCCCGGGCTGGACGGCCCGCCTCGGCCTGGACCGCCCGGCGGACGTGGCGGTGAGCACCACGGCGCTGCACTGGCTCCCCGGGCAGGCGCTGCGGGCCATGTACGCGGAACTGGCGGGCGTGCTGCGGCCGGCCGGATTGCTGCTGGACGGGGATCATTTCACCGGTGGTGAGCACACCGGGCCGGTGATCGAGCAGCTGAGCGAGGCGCTGACCGAGCGGGCCGAGCTGCGCCGGTTCCCGCTCGGCCACGCCGAGACGTGGTCCGGCTGGTGGGCGGCGGTGGCCGCGGATCCCCAGCTGGCCGAGCTGGCCACCCGGCGGGAGCGGCTGGCGCTCGACTCGGCGCACCACGGCTCGCCGTCCGGCCGACTGGCCACCCACGTGGATGCGCTGCTGGCCGCCGGGTTCAGCGAGGTCGGCACGCTGTGGCAGGCCGGCAACAACCGGATCCTGTGCGCGGTGGCCCCCGGCCGATCGACCACGGGTCCGGGTCAAGAACGCCGGTGACGACCGCCTGAGAAGTTGTACATCCCCAGGTACCACCTGCAGGCGGCCGACGCGGTGCACCTGGCCACGGCGGTGGCCATCGGTGCCGACCGCTTCATCACCAGCAACCGGCGTGACTTCCCGGTCACGATGACCGAGATAGCCATCATCTGCCCGGCCGATCTGCCCGATGGCACGAGCTGACCAGGCGGGCTACGGTTCGTCATAGCGCAGGCCGGCCAGCTGGGCGGCCGCGCCGCCCGACGATCGCCCGAGGACCGCGCGTCACTGTGGAGGCGCAGTATGGAAACGCCGCTCACCCCGCTCGACTTCGCCCGCCGTACCCGCCGGCTTCACGGCGACCGGGAAGCGGTGGTGGACGGAGAGTTGCGGCTCAGCTATGCGGAGTTCTTCGGCCGGTGCGACCGGTGGTCGGCGGCGCTGCAGGGACTCGGCGTCCAGCCCGGCGACCGGGTGGCCACCATCGCCCCGAACACGCACGCCCAGCTGGAGTCGTTCTACGCGGTGCCGCAGATCGGCGCGGTGCTGGTGCCGATCAACTACCGGCTGTCGGCCGACGATTTCGGCTACATCGTGAACCACTCCGGGGCCAGCGTGCTGTGCGTGGACCGGGACTATCTGGACACGGTGGACGGAATCCGGGATCAATTGCCCGGCGTCCGGCACTTCGTGGCGTTCGAGGGGTCCCGGGACGGGTGGCTCGACTACGAAGCCGCCATCGCCGCGGCGGTCCCGGACTTCACCCGGCCGGAGATTGGCGAGCGGGACCTGCTCACGATCAACTACACCAGCGGGACCACAGCCCGGCCCAAGGGCGTGATGATCACCCACCGGAACGCGGCCATGAACAGCATCGGCACCCTGCTGCACCTGCCGATGGCGGTGGGGGAGCGGTACCTGTGGACGCTGCCGATGTTCCACGCCAACGGCTGGACCTACACCTGGACGGTGACCGCCGCCGCGGCGACCCACGTGTGCCTGCGCAAGGTCGACCCGGGCATGGTGTTCGAATTGATCCGCCGGGAGCGGGTGGGCAGCCTGTGCGCCGCCCCCACCGTGCTGATCTCGCTGGCCAACGCGCCCGTGGAGGTGCGCGGCCAGGTGCCGCCCGGGGTCCGGGTGGTGACCGCCGGGGCGCCGCCGGCCGCGGCCACCATCGAGCGGCTGGAAGAACAGTTCGGCTGGGAAGTCACCCAGGTCTACGGGCTGACCGAGACGGCGCCGTTCATCACCGTGTGCGCGCCGCTGCCTGAGCACGAGAAGCTCAGCCCGGCCGAGCGGGCGGTGCAGAAGGCGCGCACCGGGGTCGAGCTCATCACCTCCGGCGAGCTGTGGGTGGTCACTCCGGACGGCGCCGAGGTCCCGGCGGACGGGGAGACGCTGGGCGAGATCGTGGTGCGGGGCAACGTCGTGATGGACGGCTACTACCACGACCCGGAAGCCACCGACCGGGCCATGGGCGACGGCTGGTTCCACACCGGGGACGCCGCGGTGGTGCACCCGGACGGGTACGTGGAGATCCGGGACCGGATCAAGGACGTTATCATCAGCGGCGGGGAGAACATCTCCTCGATCGAGGTGGAAGGCACGCTGCTGCGCCATCCGGCCATCCAGGAAGCGGCGATCGTCGGGCTGCCGCACGAGAAGTGGGGCGAGACGCCGCACGCGTTCGTGGTGCTGAAAGACGGCCAGAGTGCGACCGAGGCGGAGATCATCGAATTCACCCGGGACCGGCTGGCCCACTTCAAGGCGCCGCGCGGGGTGACGTTCGTTCCGCAGTTGCCGAAGACCGCGACCGGGAAGATCCAGAAGTTCTTGCTCCGCAAGAACGCGCCCAACCTGGCCCGGCAGTAGATAAGGCGGCGAACCGGCGCAGCCCAGTCGCGATGGTGGGCACCGTCAGCCTGCCCCGGACCAGGTCATACATGAACTCGTGAGCGGCGTTCCCGTCCAGCGGCTCGGCCAGCGGGCAGCCGTTCACGCCGAGGAAGTACCAGGTGGCGTTCCAGGTCAGCCGCTTGTTCCCGTTGACCAGGGCGTAGCTGCGGCCGAGCCCGTCCATCAGCGCGGCCGCCTTGTCCCAGATGCCGGGGTACACGTCCTGCCCGCCGGCGGTCTGCTGCGGCCGGGCCAGTGCGGCGGTGAGATCGGCGAAGTCACGGACCCGGGCCGGCTCGCCGGTGACCAGGCTGGCGACCTCCAGCGCGTCATCGGTGGTCAGGAAGTAGATCACCGGGCCAGGCGCTTGTTCAGTGCGGTACTGATCCGGGCGACCCGCAGCAGCTCCTCGCGGCGCCGGTCCGCGTCGGCGTACAGCACGCCGAGCAGCATGTCCCGGGTGTACTCCGGCACGCTGCGGCCCGCCGCGGCGGCGGTCACCCTGAGTAGTTCGACCTCGTGGTCTTCCAGTGGCACCTGAATTGTCTGCTTAGCCACACAGAGCATGATGGCAGTTCCATCCCGGGGGGCGACCCCCCGGGCCCCCCGATCGCCGCCTCGCGCCGGCCGCGGCCGCGGCCGGGCTCACCGCCGCGGCCGGCATAGCCGGCCATCCCGGGGGGACGACCCCCGGGGCCCCGGGAGGCCGCCGCGGCTCCCCGGCGCATCACGCAGCGCTCGGGCTGGGCACCGCGCGCCGCGGGTCGAGCAGATCCGGCTCGGACGCCATGTACAGGTCCTTGTCACCGACCCGCCAGCCCGCCCCGAGCAGCGGCCGGACGGCCGGGTGCGGGGCGGGCAGGCACACCATGGCCCGTCCGTCTGGTGCGTCCAGGCCGGCCAGCAAGGTCAGCACCGCGTCGCGGGCGCCGTCGCCGTCCAGGTCCGGCGCGACCGCGAGATGCACGATGCCGAACTCGTCCCCGTGCCCGGCGGCCGTGCCCGCCGCCAGCAGCGCACCGTCCCGCCGCACCGCAGCCGGGAAGCCGTGCGGCCGGGCCGCCCAGGCCCGGTGGTCAGCGGCCCGGTCCACCCCGGTCCAGCCCAGCTCCGCCGCCGCGACCTCGGCCGGGCCGGACACCGAAACCGACCAGCCGTCCGGGGCGCGCAGCGCGGCCACCGGGCCGGCCAGGTACAGCAGCGGCCACCAGGCGTCCACCCCGAACCGGGTGTACAGCGGCAGCGCGTGCGCGTGCAGGCTGCTGAACGTCATCCGGCGTGGCTCATCCCGCCACAGTTCGGCCAGCACGGCCTGGCCGATGCCCAGCCCGTGTGCGTCGGGGTGCACGAACAGATCGCAGAGCATGCTCACCGCGGCCGGGCCGGCGCCGATCCGCCGGGTGGCGCCGAACCCGGCCAGCGTCCCGTCCCGGGCGGCGATCAGCAGGCGGCCGTTGGCCAGCAGCCAGTCCACGTAGGCCGGATCCGACCCGGACCACTCCTCGTCCTGCCCGGTGGCCACCGCGACCTGGCCGATACCTGGCACGTCGGCGGCGGTGGCGGCGCGGATCAGAGTCCCGGTCATCGGCTGAGCTCCTCGATGCGGCTGGTGATGAAGGCCCGTTCCGGCGCGGCCGGGGCCAGCTCCAGCGCGGTGCGGTAGGCGGCCACGGCGTCCGCTGGCCGGCCGAGCCCGCCGAGCAGTTCGGCCCGGGCGATGTGCAGCTGCGGCCAGCGGGCCAGCTGGCGGTCCGCGCCGGCCTCGTCCAGCATGGCCAGCCCGGCCGCGGGCCCTTCGGCTATGGCCACCGCGGCGGCCCGGTTGGCCGCGACCACCGGGGTCGGCTCGTACCGGAGCAGCTCGCCGTACAGCGCGGCGATCTCCCGCCAGTCGGTCTCCGCGGCCGACCCGGCGCAGGAGTGGCAGGCGGCGATCGCGGCCTGCAGCTGGTACCGGCCCGGCTGGCGAGCGCGCAGCGCCGCCGCCAGCAAAGCCTCCCCTTCGGCGATCTTGGCCCGGTCCCAGCGCGACCGGTCCTGGTCGGCCAGCAGCACCAGGTCGCCGGTGTCGCTGACCCGGGCCTGCCGCCGCGCGTCGGTGAGCAGCAGCAGCGCGAGCAACCCGGCCACCTCCGGGTCGCCGGGCTGCAGCCCGGCCAGCGCGCGGGCCAGCCGGATGGCCTGGTCGCACAGGCCGGCGCGGACCAGGGTGTCCCCGCTGGCCGGCTTGTGGCCGGCCGTGAAGACCAGATAGACGACGCGGAGCACGCCGGCGAGCCGCCCCGGCAGCTCGGCCGGCGGCGGCACCCGCAGCGGGATCCCGGCATCCCGGATCTTGCGCTTGGCCCGGACCAGGCGCTGCGCCATGGTCGGTTCCGGCACCAGGAACGCGGCGGCGATGTCCGCCGTGGCCAGCCCGCACACGGTGCGCAGGGTGAGCGGCACCCGCACCGCCGGGTCCAGGGCCGGATGGCAGCAGGCCAGGATCAGGGCCAGCTCGTCGTCGGCCCGGGACACCCAGTCCAGCCCGGCCGGCGGGCTGGCCAGCACGGCCCCGCCCCGGGCCGCCTCGGCCTCCTTGGTGCCGCGGCGGCTGTCCCGGCGCAGCCGGTCGGTCGCCTTGTGCCGGGCCACCGTGATCAGCCAGGCCCGCGGATTGCCCGGCACCCCCGCGGCCGGCCACTGTTCGAGCGCGCTGGCGCAGGCGTCCTGCACGCCGTCCTCGGCCGCGGCCAGGTCGCCGACCAGGCGGGCGACGGTGGCCACCGCCGCCCACCAGTGCGCGTGGAATACGTCCTGGTACGGCCCGTTCAGCCGGGTACCCCCGCCGAATCGGCGTCCGGGATCTGCACCACCGGGCGCACCTCCACCTTGCCGTTGAACGCGGTTGGCACGGTGGCCGCCCAGCGCAGCGCCTCGTCCAGATCAGCGCAGTCGATCAGCGTGTAACCGCCGAACTGCTCCTTGATCTCGGCGGCCGGGCCGTCGGTGAGCAGCGTTTCGCCGTCGCGCACCTGCACGGTGGTCGCGGTGGCGGGCGGCTGCAGCGGCCCGCAGTCGATCAGCACCCCGGCCCGGGCCATCGCGCCGGTGGCGGCCCGCCACTCGCTGATCATCTGCTGGCCCTCCGGGCTGCCCGGCGCGGGCAGCGGCTCATCGGGCCCATACAGCAGGAACAGGTACCTCATGGTGATCTCCCGTCATCGACTCGTGTCACCCTTAGTCGAACGGGCCGGGCCAGGATCGACAGGTGCTACTCGCCAGTGTCAGTCATCGAGGGTCTCGACGAACATCCGCGAGCCCCGCGGCGCGATCTTCCCGTAGTCGGCCGCGGTGGCCTGCCCCTCGGGAGAGGCGAACGCGGCGTCCAACTCGGCCCGGCCGGCGAAGTACAGCTCGGCGATCCGGTACCAGGAGTGCTCGCCGCCGTCGAGCGCGCCCTCGAAGCGGCCCGACTCGAACCGCTGCAACCCGGGTATCGCCTGGACCAGCGGGCCGTGCACGCCCAGGTAATGCTCGTCGAACGCAGCCGGATCGTCGGGATGGGTGTACAGCACCACGAGTTTGACCGTCATTCCCAGGATGCTGGCAGACTGGACAGATGTCGGCAACCACGATGACCGGCCGCGTGCCCGCAGAAATCACCACCAGCGCCGAGCCCTGCGTGCTGCTCAAGGTAGGCGAGATCGTCCTCAAGGGCGGCAACCGGCAGTACTTCGAGCGGCTGCTGCAGGCCAACCTGCGCCGGGCGCTGCGCGATAGCGGCACCCCAATCCGGGTGTGGAACCGCAACGGCGTCATCGTGCTCCGGCTGGCTGACGTCCCGGTGACCGGCCCGGCAGCCGAGCAGGCCATGGACGCGATCGCCGAGCGGGTCCGCGACGTCATGGGCATCGCCCGGGTCTGCCGCGCGGTCCGGGTGGCCAGGGAGCCGGAGCTGGCTATCAGCACGGCGGTCGCCATGGCGGCGGGCCGGGCTGGCTCGTTCGCGGTCCGGGCCCGGCGCCGCGACAAGCGGTTCCCGGTCACCTCGGCCGAGCTGGCCGTGCGTATCGGTAAGCAGGTGCAGCAGGCCTACGGTTACCCGGTCGACCTCAAGCACCCGGATTTCACCCTCTTCGTCGAGGTGGACCACCACGAGGTGTTCGTGTACACCGACGGGTCGGCCGGCCAGGGCGGGCTGCCGGTCGGCATGAGCGGCCGGGCCCTGGTGCTGATGTCCGGCGGCATCGATTCACCGGT
The DNA here is from genome assembly GCA_963834705.1 of uncultured Actinomycetes bacterium. Lineage (GTDB taxonomy): Bacteria > Actinomycetota > Actinomycetes > Streptosporangiales > Streptosporangiaceae > RYN-230. The sequence continues at coordinate 1,409,466 of CAWICV010000001.1, read as the reverse complement.
GGCCGCGTACCGGATGATGCGCCGCGGGCTGCGCTGCGATTTCCTGCACTTCTCCGGCATGCCGCTGACCGGGCCCGAGTCCGTCTACAAGGCGTATGGGCTGATGTACCAGCTGGACCGCTTCCAGTGCGACTCCCGGCTGTGGGTAGTGGCGTTCGGAAAGACACAACAGAAGCTGGCCTCGAGCGGTGCGAGCCGGCTGCAGATCGTGGCGCAGCGCCGCCTGATGCTCAAGACCGGCGAGGTGCTGGCCCGCCGCCTCGGCGCGGCCGCGCTGGTCACCGGCGATTCGCTGGGCCAGGTGAGCAGCCAGACGCTGGCCAACCTGACCGCGCTGGACGACGCGGTCGCGCTGCCGATCCTGCGCCCGCTGATTGGCCTGGACAAGATCGAGATCATGGCCGAGGCACGCCGGATCCGCACCCTGGCCCTGTCCGAGCTGCCCGACCAGGACTGCTGCACGCTGCTCACCCCGCGCCAGGTGGAGACCCAGGCCCGGATCGCCGACCTGCGCAAGCTGGAAGCCCGGCTGGACGCCGGCGACCTGGCCGAAGAGCTGGCCGGCATCGCCCAGCAGTACCGCCCAGACCACAATTCCTCTTCCTGAACGCCACTACCGGGCGGCCGCCCTGGCCGGCCCTCCCCGGTACCGGCTGGCTGATCAGCCGGCTGGCGCCGGTGAAGCGGGAATGGGGAGGTGGGTGGGCCGGGCCGCGGCCTCGGCGGCGGACAGCGGCGGGGTCAGGGTGCGGCCCATCAGCGGCGGCAGGTGCGCGGCGATCGCGGCCAGTTCCCGGATGTCGGCGTCGAGCAGGGCCTGGTCGCCGTCGCACAGCGCCGCGGTGGGTTCCGGGTGCACGTCGATGATCAGCCCGTCCGCGCCGACCGCGATGGCCGCCCGGGTCAGCGGCAGCACCAGGTCGCGACGGCCGCCGGAGTGCGACGGGTTGACGATGACCGGCAGGTGCGACAGCCGCTGCGCGACCGGGACCGCGCTGATGTCCAGAGTGTTGCGGGTGGCCTTCTCGAACGTGCGGATGCCCCGTTCGCACAGCACGATGTCCAGGTTGCCGCGCTGCGCGATGTACTCGGCCGCCATCAGCCACTCCTCGATGGTGGCCGCGAAGCCGCGTTTGAGCAGCACCGGCTTGCCCGCCGAGCCGACCTCCTGGAGCAGGGCGAAGTTCTGCATGTTGCGGGTGCCGACCTGCAGCATGTCCGCGTAGTCGCAGACCAGGTCCACGTCCCGCGGGTCGATCACCTCGGTCACCGTGGGCAGCCCGGTCTCCCGGCCCACCTCGGCCAGGATCTTCAGCCCCGCCTCGCCCAGGCCCTGGTAGGCGTAGGGCGAGGTGCGCGGCTTGAACGCGCCGCCGCGCAGCAGTGACGCACCCGCGGCCCGGGCCATCCGGGCCGCGGTCAGTGCCTGCTCCGGGCTCTCCACCGCGCACGGCCCGGCGATCACGGTGAGCGTGTCCGGGCCGATCGGCACCCCGCCCACCCGGACCACCGACCGGTTCGGGTGATGCTCCCGGCTGACCAGCTTGTACGGCACCGAGATGCGCACCACGTCGCTCACTCCCGGCATGCTGCGCAGGTTGAGCGCGCCGAACTGGTCCACGTCGCCGACCAGGCCCACGATGGAGCGCTCCATGCCGCGGGTGATGAACGCCTCACCGCCCGCCCCCCGGACCAGTTCGACGATTCCGTCCATGTCCTGCTGGGTGGCGTCCGGCGCCATGACCACGACCATTGGGGTGTCCTCCTGCTGCTTCAGCGGCGGTTCTCGTCCGGGGCAAAAAAAGAGCCCCGGGCCTGCGGCCCGGGGCTTCTGGAAGTCGCTCGCGTCAGCGCATGGTCTGGCGGGCGACCGTCCGGGTGCCGGGCCGGTAGCCATACCAAAACCAAAACTGCTCACGCACGGAAGGTAGCCTAGCGCACCGGCAGCGGCAGGGGTGGCCCGCACCGGGGTCAAGCCGCGTGCGAAGGTAGAAGGCGCGGGCAGCCAGAAGGGATGAGGATGGGTCAGCCGGACATCGGCCGGGCAGTCGCAGACCAGCGGGGGGCACGCGAGGCGGCGTCAGGCCAGCCGGTGGCGGGACAGTCGGTCGTCGGCCAGGTGCTGGCCGGGGCCGGCCAGCCGCCAGCGCCCCCGCGGCTGCCGCCCGGCCAGCAGGTCCGGCCCGACTGGATCGTCCAGCACTACGGGCCGGTGCCCAGGTTCCGCCCGCAGACGTGGGACTTCCGGGTCACCGGGGCGACCGAGTCCGGCGCCGAGCACCACTGGGACTGGGCGGCCATCTGCGCCCTGCCGCGCTGTGCGGTCACCGCCGACCTGCACTGCGTGACCAAGCTCACGGTCCGGGATATCCCGTGGGAAGGCATCGCCGCGGCCGAACTGCTCCGGCTGGCGCCCCCGGCCGGGCCGGTCACCCACGTCATGGTGTGGGCCGACTACGGGTACAGCGCGAACATCGGGATCTGCGACTTCGCCGCGGACAGCACCCTGCTGGCCACGGCGGTGGCCGGCCAGCCGCTCAGCCCGGAGCACGGGTTCCCGATGCGGCTGGTGGTGTCGCATTTGTACGGCTGGAAGAGCGTCAAATGGGTGCGCGCCGTGGAGTACCTGACCGAGGACCGGCGCGGGTTCTGGGAGGAACGCGGCTACCACAGCTCGGCCGACCCCTGGCACGAGGAACGCTTCTCCTACCAGGAGAACCCCGGCACGCGTTAGCGCGGTGAGTTGGTGGTCACCGGTGACCACAAACTCACCGCACTGTTATCTAGGCTCCCCGGAGGCGCTTGAGGGTGGCGACGTCGGCGGCTTGGGCCGCCTCCGGGCCCGGGGTTTCCACGATGAACGGGACCTGACTGGCCACCGGGTGATGCAGGAGTTCGGCCAACGGCGGCTCGCCAATCTGCCCGGCACCGATGTTCTGGTGCCGGTCCCGGCACGACCCGCGCGGGTCCATCGAGTCGTTGGCGTGCACCAGCGCGAGCCGTCCCTGGGTGCCGAGCGTCGCGGTCAGCCTGTCCATGGTGGCCGCCACGCCGCCGGGTGCGGCCAGGGAGTGGCCGGCCGCGAACAGGTGGCAGGTGTCCAGGCACACCGCGGCGCGGGGATGCCAGGCCAGCCCGTCCAGGTACGGCCCGAGGTCCTCGACCCGGCGGCAGAGCTGCTGGCCCTGCCCGGCCATCGGCTCCAGCAGCAGGTCCGGCCCGCCGTCCGGGAGGCTGTCCAGCAGCGGCAGCAGGCTGTCCCGGACATGCCGCAGGCTCTTGTCCCGGTCACCGCCGGCCGCCGACCCGGTGTGCACGACCACGCCGCGGGCGCCGAGCTCCGCACCCCGGCGCAGCGAGTGGGCCAGCGACGCCACCGAGCGTTCCCGGGTCAGCGGGTCCGGCGAGCCGACGTTGATCAGGTACGGCGCGTGCACGAACAGCGGCAGTCCGGTGGCGGCCACGTGGTCACGCAGCAGCCGGTCCTGGCCGGGATCGCCCGGCGACAGCGCCCAGGACCGCGGGTTGGACACGAACACCTGCATCGCCTCCGCGCCCACACCGGCCGCGTACCGCAGCGCCCGGCGGGCCAGGCCGCCGGCCGCGAACGCGTGCACTCCGATGGGCGGGCACTGGCGTTCAGGCATACAGGTGTCTAACGGGTACGGGCGTAGAGCACATCGCTGGTGCCGTCGTGCAGTACCGGATGGAAGTGGCTGCGGAAGTAGGACCGCAGCGCGGGGGTCCAGGCGATGCGGCGCGGGTTGAACTTGACCGACAGCCACACGTACTGCGCGTGCGCGAACGCGGTGCGCCAGACCGCGTCCACCGCGGGATAGCGGGCCGCGCCGCTGGCCGCATCGCGGCCGTGGCCCAGCGCGTAGTCGGTGCCGATCGAGTCCACCAGCAGCGAGCAGCCCGGCGCGGTGGAGTAGAACCGGTCCGCGGCGATCGTGTAGGAGACCTGGTCGGTGAGCACGCACGCGCCCGGCGGGACGATCCGGCGCACCGCGGCCAGCGCCGCCGCGCTCACCCGGGGGGTCGCCGACCGCTCCTGGTTGGCCTGCGGGACGGCCAGCGCCAGCACGCCCACTGTGATCAGCCCGGCCACGGTCCACTCGATCCAGCCGCGCCCGGCGGCGGAGGGCCGGGTCAGCCGGGCCGCGGCCAGCCCGATGGACAGCCCGAGGAACGGGGCCAGGAACGCCGGGAAGTGCAGGAAGAACTGGGCATACCAGAGGAACGCGGCCACGATCAGCGTGCAGCTGCCGACCGCGAACCAGTCCAGGTCGGTCAGCGGCCGCCGGGTGACCAGCCAGGCCACTGGCACGGCGGCCACGATCAGCGCCACGATGGCCAGGGACAGGATCAGCACCCCGGTGCTGCCCAGGTGCAGCACCTGGCCGATGCCGGTCATCAGCCGGAGCCGTTTCTCCACCGGGGTCCGGCTGGGCACCACGCGGAACAGCTGGGCGGCGAAGAAGCTGTTGTAGAACCGTCTCGGGGCGGCCAGCGCAAACGGGACGACCGGCACGAGGAAGCCGATCGCCACCCCGGCCACGAACCGGGCCGCCCGGTCCACCGCCTGGAACACCAGCAGCACCGTCACCACCAGCACCGGGAGGATGGCCCACACCTCGACCGCGCCGGCGAAGCCGAACGCCACCCCGGCCCAGGCCAGCCGTCGGCCGCTGGCCGCGAACCGGTCTCCATCGAGCAGCACCAGCGCGCCGATCAGGCAGAACAGGGTCAGCCACGGTTCCAGCAGCACGGTGTGCGCGGCCACCAGGCTGCCCGGGAAGATGGCCAGGATGCCGCAGGCCAGGCTGACCGGGATCAGGCCGCGGTGCCGGACCAGCAGGCCGACGATGAGGATGCCCGCCGAGCTGGCCAGGACGGTCAGGATGCGGCCCACGGCCATGCCCCCGGCAGTCCCGGTGACCTGGGCCAGCCCCGCGGCCGGGGTCATCAGCAGGGTGATGCCGGGCGGCTGCACGATGATGAAGTCCCGGTACGGCAGCGCGCCGTGCACCAGCCGCAGCGCGCTGCCGAAGTATGGCCCGTCGTCGTACTGGGTCACGCCGAGCAGGTAGCCGGGGCGGCTGAGCAGGAACAGCCGGAGCGCCAGGCCGAGCAGGGTGAAACCGGCGATGGCCAGGGTAACCGGATCGGACCAGCGGGTGGGCGCGGCACTAGCGGCGCCAGCGGTGTCCCGCTGCGATCCGTCGGACGCTGGCGTCACCCTGGTTCCGCTCACAGCTGTCCTTCACCTGCCGGTCAGTAAACCAGCCGCCCACATTATCGCAACCGCTGCCCGGCCCCGATCAGATCGGCGCTTATGAGCCGGGAACTGGCCAATCGCAGCGATGCGGGCAGCTTGGACGCTTTCGTCACGTGCACCGTGACGTGGCCCCCCCGGATGACGACGGTGACCAGCTTCATCGCCTTGCCGTGGTAGACGTAGCTGGACCCGAGTTCGCGGGCCAGCCTGGTCCTGGTCACCTCGGCGTGGAAGCCACCCGGGGTGAGCGCCCAGGTCAGGCTGACCGTGACGCGGCCGTCCAGGTTCTCGTCCTCGTCCTGGACGAGAAGCGCCATCCGCTGCCCGGGCAGCTTGTGCTCGATCTCGCTGGCCGCGGCGCGGGTCACGGCCAGCGCCGGATCGTGCATCACGTACCGCACCTCACCGGACTGCCGGGGCAGGCTCAGTCCGGCCAGCACCGCGACGACCACGGCGGCGGCGATGACCGCGCCGGTGGCCCACTGGGCCGGCAGCAAGCTTGTGGCGGCGGCTGCGTCCTGGTCCTGGGCCCCGGTTCGTGCCCGGGCCCAGCGCGCGGTCAGCACGATCAGCGTGCCGGTGACCAGCCAGCAGCCCACGCCGAGCGGCAGGATCAGCATGATCAGGTAGGCCAGGGTGAGCAGCGTGGTCGGCCGGACCGGGATGCTCGAGTAGGTGATCAGTGCGCCCAGGCTCAGCACCAGGGTGACCGCGGCCAGCGCGGCCAGCCGGCGGCTGCGCAGCGGGCCCAGTGCGGCGGCTATCGCGACCACCAGGATGAGCAGCGCGATCACGCCGGGCCACGGGCTGTGCGCGGTGATCTGGCTGGCGATCCGGTGCACGGATAGCGACGACTTCCACCACAGCGGAACCGGCTGCACCGCGGCCGAGATCGCCTTCAGCCCGAACGCCCACCCGGTGTGTGGTCCCAGGCCGCTCTCGCTGTTGGCGATGAGTTTGGACAGGTTGCCGTCGCGGCTGGTGAACTGCTGGATGAACGGCCCGAGCCAGCAGGCCACGCCGAGTAGCAGCCCGATTATCACCCAGTGGTAGCGGGCCACGGCCCGGGCGGTTTTTGCCGCGGGTCTCGACCGGACTGTGTCGATGATGCCGACGATCAGGGTCAGCAGCACCAGCGTGACCGAGGCCAGCGCGAACATCAGGTGGGCCTGGCTGGCGATGGACGCGGTGATGACCAGGGCCGCCCACCAGCCGCGGTGCCCGCACAGCACGGCCCAGGCGGCGGCCAGCCCGGCCAGGAAGAAAATGGCGCCGAACGACGGGTTCCAGCTCGGCGGCACCGCGATGGCCGGCAGCCAGATGACCATGCCGATGGTCAGCGCGCTGGCGGCCAGGCCGGCCAGCTCGCCGCCGGCCGCCCAGGCCGCTTCGATGGCCACCGAGCAGGCGGCCATGCAGCAGATGGTGGCGCCCCACAGGATCCCGTGCGCCGGGCTGATGTGCACCGGGATGGCGAGCAGCCAGTACTCCAGCGGCCCCGGGTCGAACACCCCGTGAGCCAGCCGGGTGGCCTGGCCGACGAGCGGGCCGTGCGCGGTGAGCGAGTTCCACGACCGGAGTGCGATGGCCGCGTTGTCGCCGAGCGGGAACCATCCGTCGCGGACCAGCCGGACTGCCCCGGTCACGAAGGGCAGCCAGGCGGCGAGGTGCGCGACCACCCGCAGCAGGGTCGCTCGGCGGAGTTTCAGCGGAGCCTTCTCGGTAGTTGGGCCCTCCTCAGCTGAATCGGGCGCTCGGTCAAGCCGGCTCATAGTAGTGGAAGCGGGCCGCCCATATCACTGGAAAGGCGGGCGAACCCGGCCGGCTGGTAAGCGCCGGCGCGGAGTCTTTACCTCGCTAATACCCAGGGCCTGCTAGACGCCAACGTAAATGGTGATCGTGCTGCCCTGCGGGGCCTGGCCCGACGGGCTGTAGCTGAACACCTTGTTGAACGGCCCTACCTGGACCACCTTGACCTGGAAGCCCGCCTGGGCCAGCGTCTGCTCGGCCTGGCTGACCTGCTGGCCGTCCACGTTGGGCACCCCGGCCATGGGCGGCCCATTGGAGATCTGGACGGTGATGACCTGGTGCGGGCTGAACGAGCCGCCGGCCGGCACCGACTGCTGCACGACCGTGCCCGCGGGCTGGCTGCTCTTCACCGTGACCTCGTTCAGCGAGACGCCGTTGGCCGCCGCCCACTGCTCGGCCACCGCCTTCTGCTGCCCGACGAAGTTCGGCACCGGCTGCCCGCTGCTCACCACCAGGCTGACCGGCTTGTTCACCGGCCAGGACTGCCCCGCGGCCGGCGTGGTGCTGATCACGATCCCGGCCTGGATGGTGGTGGACGCCTGGTTCACCACCTTGCCCGGGATCAGCCCGGCCTGCCGCAGCGCGCTCTGCGCGGCGGCCAGTGCGCTGCCGGTCACCTGCGGCACGGTCGCCTGGTGCGCTCCCTTGGAGACGATCAGGGTCACCACGGCGCCCTTGCTGACCCGGGACCCGATGGCGGGCGAGGTACCGATGACGCTGCCCCTGGCCACCGTGTCGCTGAACCGCGGCGAGCCCATCGTGGTGCTGAACCCGGCGTTGTGCAGGGCCTGCTGGGCGGTGGCCGCGGTCAGCCGGGCCACCCGGGGCACGGTGCTGTACTTGCCCGCCGCCTGGTACCAGACCAGCACGCCGATCAGCACCACCGCGGCCAGGCCGGCCAGGAGATAGATGAGCCGGCGGCTGAACAGCCAGCGCTGCAGCCCGGGCTCATGCGCCCGGAAGCCGCCTTGGCCGCGGCGGCCGTAATCCGCCGCCGCCCCGGGCGCCACCACCAGGGTGTGGTTGGCCGACCGGTAGAAGCCGTCGTCGTTGATCTGGGAGGTGGCCAAGCCTGGGCCGCCTGGCCCGGGTGGCCCGGCCGGGACCAGGTCACGGTGACCCGATCCGGGCAGGCCAGGGATCAGGCCGTTGTCCGGCGGCGCCGCGGGCAGGTCGTCCGGCCAGGCCGGCGGCGGGTAATCCCGGGCGGGGTAGTTCGCGGCCGGCATCGGCGGCTGGGTCTCGCTGGGGTAGCCGCCGGGTGGCGGGACCATGGGGATGGGGCCGCCGGGCCGGGGATCGGCGCTGACCGGCAGGCTGGTGCCCGGGATGACCGGGGCGGCCGGCCTGCCGGGCGGCAGGCTGCGGCGCACCTCGCTGGCCGCGCGGAGGAACTGCCCGGCGTCCACCGGCCGCAGGTCCGGGTCCCGGCTGGTGGCCCGGGTGACCAGCGCGTCCAGCGACGGCGTGATGCCCGGCGCGAACCGGGACGGGGCCGGCACGACCTCGTTGACGTGCTTGTACGCGACGGCCAGCGGGGTGTCCGCGGTGTGCGGCTGGGCGCCGGTGAGCATCTCGAACAGCATGATGCCGGCCGCGTACACGTCGGTCCGCGCGTCGGCGGTGCCCCGGGAGACCTGTTCCGGGGCCAGGTACGCGGCGGTGCCGATCAGCATGCCGGCCCTGGTGTGGCTGGTGCCGGCCATCGTCCGGGCCAGCCCGAAGTCGGCCACCTTGACCGAGTGCCCTGAGGTCAGCAGCACGTTCTCCGGCTTGACGTCGCGGTGCGCGATGCCGGCCGCGTGCGCCGCGCCCAGGCCGGCCAGGATGCCGTCCATGATGTCCAGCGCGTCGCGCGGGCTGAGCCGGCCACGCTCGTTCATCAGGTCCCGCAGCGTCCGGCCCGGCACGTACTCCATGGCCAGGTAGAGGGTGCGCCCGTCGGCGCCCTGGTCGTACACGCCGACCACATTCGGGTGCGACAGCCTGGCCACCGACCGGGCCTCGCCCACGAACCGGCGGACGAAGTCCTCGTCGTTGGCCAGTTCGGCGTGCATCACCTTGAGCGCCACCGTGCGGTCCAGCCGGGTGTCGGTACCCAGGTAGACAGTTGCCATCCCGCCAGTGGCAATAAGGGACTCAACCCGGTAGCGGCCATCGAGTACCCGGCCGACGGGTGGGCGCGCGAGCGTCTGGTCCATCGCGAATGATTGTATGGCCGCCCGGAGCGCCGGACCCTCAGAACACCTGTACGGTGTCAGCCGGTTACCAGGAGTAATAGCTCATCGAGATCGAGCGGCTGACCTGGGCATTCCCGGACGGGCCGGGTCGGCCCCGTAGCCTAGGTGCTCGTGCGCACCGAACGAATCGTCATTGCGGGCGGCGGGCTGGCCGGGTTGCGGACGGCCGCAGAGCTGCGGGCCAGGGAGTACGCCGGGCCGATCACCATGGTCGGCGCCGAGCCGCATCCGCCCTACGACCGGCCGCCGCTGTCCAAGAAACTCATGCTCGGCGAGGTGGACTCCACCTCCATGGCCGAGGATGCGGCCGCGCTGGACCTGGACCTGCGGCTGAGCGAGCCGGCGACCGGGCTGGACGACGGGCGGCTGCGCACCGGCCGGGGCGAGATCCCGTTCAGCGGGCTGGTCATCACGACCGGGGCGGCCCCGATCCGGCTGCCCGGCCCGGGCCCGCAGCATGTGCTGCGCACCATCGACGACGCGTTGGCCATCCGGGCCGCGCTGCACCCCGGTACCCGGCTGGCCATCGTCGGCGCGGGCTGGATCGGGGCCGAACTGGCCACCGTGGCCGCCGCCCGCGGCTGCGCGGTGACCGTGCTGGAGGCGGCCCAGGCGCCGGCCGCTGCCGCGCTCGGCCAGGAGGTGGGCGCGCTGCTCGCGCCCTGGTACCCGGCGGCCGGGGTGGACCTGCGGCTCGGCCAGCCGGTGGAGTCGGTCCAGCCGGGCGGGCTGGCCCTGCCCGGCGGCGGCTGGCTGGATGCCGACCTGGTCGTCACCGCGGTGGGCGTCCGGCCATGTACCGGCTGGCTGGCGGGCTCCGGGGTGCGGCTGGCGGCCGGCCACCGGGACGCGGTGCAGGTGGACGGCCAGCTCCGTACCTCGGTCCCGGGAGTGTACGCGGCCGGGGACTGCGCCGCGTTCTGGTCCGGCCGGTATGGCCAGCGGCTACGGGTGGAGCACTGGGACACCGCGCTGCACGCGCCCCGGGTGGCCGCGGCCAACCTGCTCGGCGCGGCCGAGGAGTACGACCCGGTGCCCTACTTCTGGTCCGAGCAGTTCGGCCGGATGGTCCAGTTCGCCGGGCACCCAGGCGAGTCCGACCAGGTCATCCAGCGGGGCGAGGCCGGCGGCCAGCGCTGGGCGCTGGGCTGGTTCCGGGGCGAGCCGGCTGTTACCGACGGGGCTGATGGGATTAAGGTGGGCCAGCTGACCGCCGTCCTGACGGTGAGCCAGCCACGCGATCTGCTCCAGGGCCGCCGGGTCATGGAGGCAGGCCGGCCCGTGGACACCGGCCTGTTCGCCGACCCGTCCGTGGCCGTCCGGGACACGGTCGCGGGCTGAGCCCAGCCGGCCCGGGCGGCTGACCAGACTGGCGTGTCCGGGTTTGACCCCGGCCGCAACGTGGGAAATTCGGAAACGTGGCACAGATCGACCCCCTGGCCGACGCACTCGTCGGCGACTGGCTCACTCTCCCTGAATGCGCCGATCGGCTTGGCCTGCCGCCGGGCCGGATCAGGCAGCTGCTCCGCGATCGCAAGCTGCTGGCCGTGCAGCGGCCGGATGGCACCAGGTCGGTTCCCGCCGCCTTCTTCGACGGGGACCAGATCCTGAAAGGCCTGCACGGCACGCTGACCGTGCTGATCGACTGCGGCTTCGACGACGAGGAGGCGGTGCGCTGGCTGTTCACCGCCGATGATTCGCTGCCCGGCACGCCGATCCAGGCCATGGCCGAGCATCGCGGCACCGAGGTGAACCGGCGGGCCCAGGCGCTCGCGTTCTGAGCCCTGGATACCGAACGCTCATCTGGGGCCGGTGCCGCCACCCGGCTCGCGGATGACACGGGGCGGTGGGCAACTGTCCCGCCCCTCCGGACTCGGCCGTGCCCCGGTTAGCCTAGGGAGATGCCATCCGGGGTACTGCACCGCGCGCCAGCCATCCGTGACTTGCTGGCGGCGGGGGGCGAATCGTTCTCGTTCGAGTTCATGCCGCCCAAGACCGAGGAGGCCGAGCGGAAGCTGTGGCGGGCCATCCGGCAGCTGGAACCGCTGCGGCCCACGTTCGTCTCGGTCACCTACGGCGCGGGCGGCTCGACCCGGGACCGCACGGTCCGGGTCACCGGGCGGATCGCCGCCGAGACCACGCTCACCCCGATGGGGCACTTCACCGCGGTCAACCACTCGGTGGCGGAACTGCGGCATCTGATCGGCTCCTATGCCGCCGTCGGCGTGCGGAACGTGCTGGCGCTGCGCGGCGACCCGCCAGGCGACCCCAACGGGGAGTGGGTGGCGCATCCCGAGGGGCTGCACTACGCGGCCGATCTGGTCCAGCTGATCAAGGCGTCGGGCGACTTCTGCGTCGGCGTCGGCGCTTTCCCCGAGGGCCACCCGCGCTCGCCTGACCTGGACTCGGATATCAGGTACTTCCTGGCCAAGTGCCGGGCCGGGGCCGACTTCGCGATCACCCAGATGTTTTTCTATGTGGAGGACTACCTGCGGCTGCGGGACCGGGTGGCCGCCGCCGGGTGCGACGTGCCGATCATCCCGGGCATCATGCCGATCACCAGTGTCCAGACGCTGGACCGGATCGTGCTGCTGTCCGGGGCCAAGTTCCCGGCCTGGCTGGGGGAGCGGGTGCATGCGGCGGCCGACGACCGGGCCGCCGTCCGGGAGATCGGCGTGGAGTACGCGGTGGGCATGTGCCAGCGGCTGCTGGCCGAGGGCGCGCCCGGCCTGCACTTCTGCACGCTGAACGGGTCGCTGGCCACCCGGGAGATCTACCAGCGGCTCGGCCTGGCTGAGCGGGCCCGGGCCGCCACCCGGCGCGCGGCCGGCCTGGTCAGCCGCGGTGCGGCTGGTGCGGCTGAGGCGGCGGGCCAGGCCGCAGCGGGAGCACCGCGCCCATGACCGCGTACGGCGGGTCGGTACCCGGGAACCGGTAGCCGGTCAGCAAGTCGCCAAAGCCGAGCCCGCGGTACAGCCGCCGGGCCCGGGTGTCCGCGTCCTGGGTGGACAGCAGCGCGGTGCGCTCCAGCCGGGGGTGCAGCAGCGCCGGGACCATCCGGCGGCCGATGCCCCGCCCCTGGTAGTCCGGGTGCACGTGTACCTCGGCCACCTCGAACGAGTCACCCAGCCAGCTCTGCGCCAGGTCGTAGCCGCCCATCCTGGTCAGCGCGCTGCGCACCAGATCGTGCCACCATTGCCCGTCCGCCCCGTGGAAGCCGTAGCTGAACGCGATGATCGGCAGCGGGCCGCTGCCCGGTAGCGGGCCTGGCCCGTCCCCGGTCACCACCACGGCGCGGAACGACGGGAACTGGGTGTGCCGTTCCATGATCGCCCGGCGGCCGGGCACCTGCTCGCGCGGCGGCCCCATCGCCGCCGCGTACACCTCGACCAGCGTGTCGAGTTCCGCGAGGAAGCGCGCCTTGCCGATGTCCAGCAGCTCAGGTCCGGCGCGCACCCGGGTTAGCGTACGCGAGCGCTGTCCGCCGTGGCCCGTCCCGGCCAGCGCCACGCGCCGGTTTTGTCGGACCCGGCGGGTACCTTCGAACTCAGCTGCAAACAGCTGGACTTGCAACCGAATCTATGTTCGAATAAATTCGAAGCCGGCCAGCTGTCCCCGTCCCGGGGATGGCTGGCTACGGGCCGGGCGATGCGTGGGGAAGCGTCTCGCCCGGCCCGGCTCCGGACGGAAGGAGGGCCATGAGCATGATTGCTTCAGTGCGGCCCAGCCAGCCACGCTGCCGGGTTGCGCCGTCGGCGCTCTCGCTCATCGAATCTGCCCGCCGCGGGCTGGCCGGCGCCGCGGATGAGTCCGGGCCTGGGGCCCGGTATGTCGCCGCTCACCTGGCCGCACTGCGTGCGGCGGCGGCGATCGTCACGGTCAAGACGGGCCCGGCGCCGGCGCCGCGGCGGAAGGCGCCGCGTAGTGTCTGGGAGCTGCTGCCCCGGGTGGAGCCGGCGCTCTCCGAGTGGTCCGCGTTCTTCGCCGCCGGCGCGGGCAAGCGGGCCGCCGCGGAAGCGGGCCTGACCCGGGCGGTGACCGCGCGGGAAGCTGACGACCTGCTGCGTGACGCGGGGACGTTCCTGTCGCTGGCCGAGGAAGCGCTGGGGCTGCCCAGCCAGTCGCCGCTGCCGCTGCGCCCGGCTGGCTAGCCAGCCGGCTGGCCAGTCGGCTGATCCGGCTGGCCAGCCGGCTGGGGCAGAAAACTAGTGGCCTGCCAGCCATCGGCCAGCAGGCCACCGTGCCAGGGGGCCGCCCAGGGTCAGAACGCCTCGACGGCGCCTCGTGCCTCGGAGTCCAGCACGCCCCAGCTGATCAGCTCTTCGGTCAGGTCGAGCGGGGACTTGTCGTAGATGACCGCCAGCGAGCGCAGGTCTTCCTGGCGGATGGAGAGCACCCGGCCGTTGTAGTCGCCGCGCTGGCTCTGGATCGTCGCCACGTAGCGGGCCAGCGGGCCGGCCTTGTCCTTGGGCAGCTGAGCCATCCGCTCCAGGTCGATGACCAGCTTGGGTGATGGCGCCAGCGGCGCCGGGGTGGCGTCACCGGGCAGCAGCTCGGACACCGGCACACCGTAGAACTCGGCCAGCTCGGCCAGCTTCTGCACGGTCACCGAGCGGTCGCCGCGCTCGTAGGAGCCCACCACCACGGCCTTCCACCGGCCGCGGGACTTCTCCTCAACCCCGTGCAGGGACAGCCCTTGCTGGGTACGGATGGCTCGTAGCCGTGCTCCGAGCGTCTTGGCGTATTCAGATGGCATTGTCGTCGGCCCCCCGGCCAGTCGTCGCTTTCAGTAATGGTTACGGACAGTGACGGTAGGCCGCAACTGCGACCAGGTCAAGCCGAATAGCAAAAAGCGGGTCAACTTACGCGTCTCGTCTCGTGCGTCCGATGCGGCGCACCTGACCCAGGCCACGTGACACGGCCACCCGAAACCCCGGCGGCGCAGGCCGACTGGCTGTCGTGCGGGCCACCTCAGGCGGCCTGCTGGCAGTCTCGCGGGTCCGCGTTCCATCAGTGTGACACGAATCACTCATGGTTACCCAATGCACGCGTGAGGCTGCGCCGCGTATCCGGCTCGCCTTCCGTCGCCCGGCTGGCCCGCGGCCGGCGCGTATGCGCACGTCGCATCCCCGCTGCTGATACGGTGTCCGGGACAGATCGTCCTTTAAAGCCCGTCCCGTGAGGCGGGAAAGGAGGTCCGTACCGTTGCCTGCGGTAAACCCTGCGCCGGGGCACCCTGGGCTGGCCAGCAGCCCAGCCCCAGCCCCGGCCGGCGATTCGCCCTCAGCCAGCAGCCCCGCTCCGGACAGCCGGAAAGTCGTCCTGGAGCCGGAGGAGATCAGGCGGGCGCTGACCCGGATCGCGCACGAGATCCTGGAACGAACCGACGGCGGTGCCGGCGCCGTCCTGCTCGGCATCCCCACCCGCGGCGTCCCGCTGGCCCGGCGGCTGGCCGAACGCATCGAGCAGGTCGAGGGCCGGCCCATGCCGCACGGCTCGCTCGACATCACCATGTACCGCGACGACCTGCGGCTCCGCCCGGCCCGCGCGCTCGGCCGGACCGAGGTCCCGGCGGGCGGCATCGACGGCGCGACCGTGGTGCTGGTCGATGACGTGCTCTACTCCGGCCGCACGGTGCGCGCCGCGCTGGACGCGCTGAACGACCTGGGCCGCCCGCGGGCCGTCCAGCTCGCGGTGCTGATCGACCGCGGCCACCGCGAGCTGCCGGTCCGGCCGGACTATGTCGGCAAGAACCTGCCGACGTCCAAGCAGGAGGTGGTCCGGGTCATGCTGACCGAGGTGGACGGAGAGGACGCGGTGCTGCTGGGCCGCGCCGCAGGCCAGCCGGCCGGGGACCAGCCCGCCACCGGCACTGACACCGGCACGGGCACCGGCCGGAGCCGCGGATGAACCGCCACCTGATCTCCGCGGGCGACCTGACCAGGGACGACGCCGTGCTCATCCTGGACACCGCCGACGAGCTGGCGCGGATCTCGGACCGCCCGATCAAGAAGCTGCCCACGCTGCGCGGCCGGACCGTGGTGAACCTGTTCTTCGAGGACTCCACCCGGACCAGGATCTCCTTCGAGGCGGCCGCGAAGCGGCTGTCCGCCGATGTGATCAACTTCTCGGCCAAGGGCTCCAGCGTGGCCAAGGGGGAGAGCCTCAAGGACACCGCCCTGACCCTGGAAGCGATGGGCGCGGATGCGGTCGTCGTCCGGCACAGTGCGTCCGGGGCGCCGCAGCGGCTGGCCGGCTGGGTCCGCGGCACCGTGGTCAACGCGGGCGACGGATCGCACGAGCACCCGACCCAGGCGCTGCTGGACAGCTTCACCATCCGGCGCCACTTCGGCCGCTCCGCCAGCAGCCGGGCCGCCACCTCAGGGTCAGCCAGCAGGGCGCCGGCCGACGGCGCGCTGGACGGGCTCCGGGTCACCATCGTCGGCGACGTGCTGCACAGCCGGGTGGCCCGGTCCAACGTGCTGCTGCTGCACACCCTGGGCGCGGACGTCACCCTGGTCGCGCCGCCCACCCTGCTGCCGGTCGCGGTCGGCAGCTGGCCGTGCGGCATCAGCTACGACTTCGACAGCGCGCTGCCCAAGAGCGACGTGGTGATGATGCTCCGGGTGCAGCAGGAACGGATGAACGCCGCCTACTTCCCCAGCGTGCGCGAGTACAGCCGGCGCTACGGCCTGGACGCGGCCCGGATGGCCCAGCTGCCGGACCAGGCCATCGTGATGCACCCCGGCCCGATGAACCGCGGCGTGGAGATCGCCGCCGAGGTGGCCGACTCGGCCCGGTCCACCATCGTCGAGCAAGTGGCCAACGGGGTGAGCGTGCGGATGGCCGTGCTGTATCTGCTGCTCGGCGGGGCGGAGGGCGAGTGATGGGCGATACCTGGCTGATCCGCGGCGCGCGGCCGCTGGGTGGCGAACCCGCGGACATCCTCATCTCCGGCGGCCTCATCGAGAGCATCGGCGGCGGCGGAGCGCCGTCCGGCGCGCAGGTCATCGGGGCGGACGGGCTGATCGCCCTGCCCGGCCTGGTCGACCTGCACACGCACCTGCGTGAGCCGGGCCGGGAGGACGCGGAGACGGTCGAGACCGGCACCCAGGCTGCGGCGCTCGGCGGCTTCACCGCCGTGCATGCGATGGCCAACACCGACCCGGTCGCCGACACCGCGGGCGTGGTCGAGCAGATCTGGCGGCTGGGCCGCCAGGCCGGGCACTGCGACGTGCACCCGGTCGGCGCGGTCACCGTCGGCCTGGGCGGCACCCGGCTGGCCGAGCTGGGCGCGATGGCCGACTCGGCGGCCCGGGTCCGGGTGTTCTCCGACGACGGGAAGTGCGTGTCCGACGCGGTGCTGATGCGCCGCGCCCTGGAGTACGTCAAGGCGTTCGGCGGGGTCATCGCGCAGCACGCCCAGGAGCCACGGCTGACCGACGGCGCCCAGTTGAACGAGGGGGAGATGTCCGCCCGGCTCGGCCTGACCGGCTGGCCCGCGGTGGCCGAGGAAGCCATCATCGCCCGGGACTGCCTGCTCGCCGCGCATGTCGGCTCGGCGCTGCACGTCTGCCACGTGTCCACGGCCGGCTCGGTGGAGATCATCCGCTGGGCCAAGGGCAAGGGCTGGCGGGTCACCTCCGAGGTCACCCCGCATCACCTGCTGCTCACCGACAGCCTGGCCGCCAGCTACGACCCGGTGTACAAGGTCAACCCGCCGCTGCGCACCGCAGCCGACGTCGCCGCACTCCGCGAAGGGCTGGCCGACGGCACCATCGACTGTGTCGCCACAGACCACGCGCCGCACCCGGTGGAGGACAAGGAAACCGAGTGGGACACGGCCGCGTTCGGCATGACCGGGCTGGAGACCGCGCTGCGCGTGGTGCAGCAGGCCATGGTGGACACCGGGCTGCTGGACTGGGCCGGAGTGGCCGACCGGATGTCCCGGCGGCCGGCCGTCATCGGGCGGCTGGCCGGGGCGGGCGGTGAGCTGGCGGCCGGCCAGCCGGCCAGCCTGACCCTGTACGACGCCGCGGCGCGGGACACCGTGCAGCCCGCCACGCACGCGTCGCGCAGCCGGAACAGCCCGTTCGCCGGCATGGACCTGCCCGGCCGGGTGGTGGCCACGTTCCTGCGCGGCACGCCCACCGTGCTCGACGGGAAGATCGCCTGATGGCGGCCCCGGCCGTGCTGCTCCTGGAAGACGGCACCGCCTTCCACGGCACCACGTTCGGCGCGGACGGCGAGACGTTCGGCGAGATGGTCTTCAGCACCGGGATGACCGGCTACCAGGAGACGCTGACCGATCCGTCCTACTGCCGCCAGATCGTGGCCATGACCGCGCCGCACATCGGCAACACCGGGATCAACGACGAGGACCCGGAGTCCCGGCGGATCTGGGTGAGCGGCTACGTGGCCCGCGAGCCGGCCCGGATCGCGTCCAGCTGGCGGGCCCAGCGCAGCCTGGACGCCGAGCTGCGTGCCCAGGGCGTCACCGGGATCGCCATCACCGGGACCCGGGCGCTCACCCGGCATCTGCGCGATCGCGGCGCGATGCGCGCCGCGATCAGCACCGGGACCGGGGACCTGGCCGCGCTGCGGGACCGGGTGCTGGCCAGCCCGCTGATGCTCGGTGCCGACCTGACCGGGGAGGTGTCCACGGGGGAGCCGTATACGGTCCGCCCGCCGGACGGCACCCCGGTCCGCTACCGGGTCGCGGCCGTGGACCTTGGCATCAAGACGCTGACCCCGCTGTCCATGGCCTACCGCGGCTGCGAGGTCACCGTGCTGCCTGCCGCCAGCACCGCGGCGGGCATCCTGGCCACCAGCCCGGACGGGGTGTTCTTCTCCAATGGACCCGGCGACCCGGCGGCGCTTGGCTACGTCGTGCAGGTGGTCCGCGACCTGCTCGGCCGCGGCGTCCCGGTATTCGGTATCTGCCTGGGCAGCCAGGTCCTCGGCCGCGCCCTCGGCCTGGGCACCTACAAGCTGCGCTTCGGGCACCGCGGGGTGAACCAGCCGGTCAAGGACGTGGCCACCGGCCGGGTGCACATCACCAGCCACAACCACGGGTTCGCGGTCGAGATGCCATCCAGCGCCGCGGACGGGGCACCGTTCGACACCGAGTTCGGCCCGGCCCGGATCAGCCACGTCAACCTGAACGACGGCGTGGTCGAGGGCCTGCGGCTGCTGGACGCGCCCGCGTTCAGCGTCCAGTACCACCCGGAGGCCGCCCCAGGCCCGCACGACGCGGCCGGCCTGTTCGACGACTTCTGCACCCTGATGGAGGGCAGCCGCCGTGCCTAAGCGGGACGACCTCAGGTCAGTGCTGGTCATCGGGTCGGGCCCGATCGTGATCGGGCAGGCCTGCGAGTTCGACTACTCGGGCACCCAGGCCTGCCGGGTGCTCCGCCAGGAGGGCATCCGGGTCAGCCTGGTCAACTCCAACCCGGCCACGATCATGACCGACCCGGAGTTCGCCGACGCTACCTATGTCGAGCCGATCACCCTGGACGTGCTGGAGAAGGTGATCGCCCGGGAGCGGCCGGACGCGGTGCTGCCCACGCTGGGCGGCCAGACGGCGCTCAACGCCGCCGTGGGCCTGCACGAGGCAGGCACCCTGGCCAAGTACGGCGCCGAGCTGATCGGCGCCGACATCGACGTGATCAAGTCCGGCGAGGACCGCAGCGCGTTCAAGGAGATCGTCACCGGGCTGGGCGGCGACGTGCCGCGCAGCCACATCTGCCACACCATGGACGAGTGCCTGGCCGCCGCGGCCGGCCTGGGCTACCCGCTGGTCGTCCGGCCCTCGTTCACCCTGGGCGGCCTGGGCTCGGGCATCGCCGGCGGCGAGGACAGCCTGCGCCGGATCGCCGGCGCGGGCCTGGACGCCAGCCCGGTCACCGAGGTGCTGCTGGAAGAGTCCATCCTGGGCTGGAAGGAGTTCGAGCTGGAGCTGATGCGCGACCGCAACGACAACGTGGTCGTGGTCTGCTCCATCGAGAACATCGACCCGATGGGCGTGCACACCGGCGACTCGGTTACGGTGGCGCCGGCCATGACGCTGACCGACCGGGAGTACCAGCACATGCGGGACACCGCGATCGCGGTGGTCCGGGCGGTCGGCGTGGACACCGGCGGCTGCAACATCCAGTTCGCGGTGCACCCGCGGACCGGCCGGATGGTCGTCATCGAGATGAACCCGAGGGTGTCCCGGTCCTCCGCGCTGGCCTCCAAAGCGACCGGGTTCCCCATCGCCAAGATCGCCGCCCGGCTGGCCATCGGCTACACGCTGGACGAGATCCGCAACGACATCACCGGGGAGACCCCGGCCAGCTTCGAGCCCGCGCTGGACTACGTGGTGGTCAAGGTGCCCCGGTTCGCGTTCGAGAAGTTCCCCGGCGCAGATCCGGTGCTGACCACCCACATGAAGTCGGTCGGCGAGGCCATGGCCATCGGCCGGTCCTTCCCGGAGGCGCTGCAGAAGGCGCTCCGCTCGCTGGAGAACCCGGCCGCGCCGCTGCACTGGCGGGATCCGCCCGGCGACCGGGCCGCGCTGCTGGCCCGCTGCGCCGTACCGCATGACGGCCGGCTGGGCACCGTGCACCAGGCGCTGCGGGCCGGCGCCACGGTGGCCGAGGTGGCCGAGGTCTCCGGCATCGACCCGTGGTTCGTGGACCAGCTCCAGTACATTCAAGACTTTGCCGAACGCCTCGCCGGGGCCAGTGCCGGCACGCCGGGCACCCGGCCGGGCGCGGAACTCGACCCGGATTCCATCCGGGCGGCCAAGCAGGCCGGTTTCTCCGACGCCCAGCTCGGCCAGCTTACTGGGCTGGCCGAAGATCAGGTCCGGCTGCTCCGGCACGCGTTTGGCATCCGGCCGGTGTACCAGACCGTGGACACCTGCGCCGCGGAGTTCGCCGCCCGCACGCCGTACCTGTACTCGACCTACGACGAGGGCACCGAGGTGCCGCCCGGCGACGCGCCTAAGGTGATCATCCTGGGCAGCGGGCCGAACCGGATCGGCCAGGGCATCGAGTTCGACTACGCCTGCGTGCACGCCTCGTTCGCGCTGGCCGAGGCGGGCTACGAGACCGTGATGGTGAACTGCAACCCGGAGACGGTGTCCACCGACTACGACACCTCGGGGCGGCTCTACTTCGAACCGCTCACCCTGGAGGACGTGCTCGAAGTGGTGCACGCCGAGCAGACCACCGGCCCGGTGGCCGGGGTGATCGTCCAGCTCGGCGGGCAGACCCCGCTCGGCCTGGCCCGGGCACTGGCCGCCGAGGGGGTGCCGGTGGTGGGCACCAGCCCGGCCGCCATCCACCTGGCCGAGGACCGCGGCGAGTTCGGCGCCGTGCTGGCGGCGGCCGGACTGCCCGCGCCGCGGTACGGCACCGCCCGGTCCTTCGCCGAGGCCAAGGCGGTGGCCGACGAGGTCGGCTACCCGGTGCTGGTCCGCCCGTCCTACGTGCTCGGCGGGCGCGGTATGGAGATCGTCTACGATGACGCCACGCTGCGCGCATATCTGGAGCGGGCCACCGCGGCCAGCCCGGACCACCCGGTGCTCATCGACCGGTTCCTGGACGACGCCATCGAGATCGACGTGGACGCGCTGTACGACGGCAGCGAGCTGTTCCTCGGCGGGGTGATGGAGCACATCGAGGAGGCCGGCATCCACTCCGGTGACTCGGCCTGCGCGCTGCCGCCGATCACCCTGGGCCGGGCCGACATCGCCCGGATCCGCGAGTCCACCGCGGCCATCGCCCTCGGGGTGGGCGTGCGCGGGCTGCTCAACGTGCAGTACGCGCTGGCCGCCGGGGTGCTGTTCGTGCTGGAGGCCAACCCGCGGGCGTCGCGCACCGTGCCGTTCGTGTCGAAGGCCACCGCGACCCCGCTGGCCAAGGCGGCGGCCCGGGTCATGCTCGGCGCCAGCATCGCGCAACTGCGCGCCGAGGGGGTGCTGCCCGCGGCCGGGGACGGCGGCACGCTGCCGCTGGACGCGCCGATCGCGGTCAAGGAGGCGGTGCTGCCGTTCGGCCGGTTCCGGGACAAGAGCGGCCAGGGCGTGGACACCGTGCTCGGCCCGGAGATGCGCAGCACCGGCGAGGTGATGGGCATCGACGAGGTGTTCGGCACCGCGTACGCGAAATCGCAGGCGGCGGCGTACGGGCCGCTGCCGGTCAAGGGCCGGGTGTTCGTGTCGGTGGCCAACCGGGACAAGAGGTCTATGGTTTTCCCCGTGAAACGCCTCGCCGACCTGGGCTTCGAGATCTGGGCCACGGAAGGCACCGCGGGGGTGCTGCGGCGCAACGGCGTCCGTGCCACGATCGTGCGCAAGCACAGCGACGGCCCGGGACCGGACGGCGAGCCGGACATCGTGGTCAGCATCTTGGCCGGCCAGGTGGATCTGATCGTGAACACGCCGTTCGGCAGCCCGGGCCAATCCGGCCCGCGGCTGGACGGCTATGAGATCCGCACCGCCGCGGTGCGCAGCGGCGTGCCGTGTGTCACCACCGTCCAGGGATTGGGCGCCGCGGTCCAGGGCATCGAGGCGATCCAGCGCGGCGAGGTGGGAGTGCGCTCATTGCAGGAGTACTCGGCGTCTATCCGGGGGGACAACCCCCCGGACCCCCCGGGAGCGTCGGCTCGGGGAGAACGGCCCTCCGGGCCGCCCCCCCTCGCCGGCGCTGAGCCGGGCGACCCCCCGCTCCGCTCCCCCGGGGGACCACCCCCGGAACCCCCGGCCCCCGATCGCCGCTCCGCGCCGAGGCCGGCCGAGCCGGCCGTGCGGGCTGAGGCCCCGGTCGCCGCTTCGCGCCGAGCGGCGGCGAGCCGCCGCGGCGACAATGACGCTCCCTCGGCAGCTCCCGATCGCCGCTCCGCGCCGAGGCCGGCCGAGCCGGCCGTGCGGGCTGAGGCCCCGGTCGCCGCTTCGCGCCGAGCGGCGGCGAGCCGCCGCGGTAAGGGTGACGCCGCCCCGGACAACTCCGCGTCGAGCGGCGGCGAGCCGCTGCCACCGGACGGGGCGTCATGACCGGTAGCGACGGCGGGCAGGATGCGGTCCAGGTCCAGGTCCGCGGCACGGTGCTGACCGTGCGCAGGGTGGACGCCTACTACGCGATGACCGTCGTCGCGCCCGGCATCGCCGCGCGCTTCCGGCCGGGGCAGTTCGTCGCCGTCGCAGTCGGAGGGCCGGATACGTCGATGCTGCTCCGGCGGGCGTTCAGTATTCATGACGTGCGCCCGGATCATGGCGGCACAGTGGAATTCGTGTTCGCGCCGGTGGGGCCGGGCACGCGGTGGCTGGCCGAGCGGCGGACCCGGGACGTGATCGACCTGGCCGGCCCGCTGGGCCGGCCGTTCCCGGTGCCCCGGGACCCGGTCAGCTGCCTGCTGGTCGGCGGCGGCTACGGCAGTGCGCCGCTGTTCCCGCTGGCCGGCCGGCTGCGCCAGCGGGACTGCCAGGTGGACTTCCTGCTCGGCGCGGCCAGCGCGGACCGGCTGTTCGGCGCGCTCACCGCGCGGCGCACCGGGCGCACCGCCGCGGTCACCACCGAGGACGGGTCGATGGGCATCCGTGGCCTGGTCACCGACCGGCTCACCCAGATCATCCACGAGGCGCGCACCGACGTGATCTACGCCTGCGGCCCGATGGCCATGCTGCGCCAGGTCACCGCGCTGGCCCAGCGGTATGAGATCCCGGTGCTGACCCTGGTCGAGGAGTCCATGGCGTGCGGCATCGGGGTGTGCATGACCTGCGTGCTGCCGGTCGTCGGGGACGACGGGGTGACCCGGATGGTGCGGTCCTGTGTGGCCGGGCCGGTGTTCCGCGGCGACACCGTGCGCTGGGATGACGTCGGGACGATCCCGTTCGACGCGCTGGGCGCGCCGGGCTGGAATCCGCGGCCGTCGGCGGCCGCGCGGGCCGGCAGCAACGCCACGAGCCCCGCTGGAACCGCCGGTACCGGCAGCTCCGCCAGCCCCGCAGAAAAGAACAGGAGCGGCGGCAGAAACACCAGAACTGCCAGTGCCGGGGACAGCTCCAGCAACTCCAGCCCCGCGAACCACAACAGTCCCAGTAGCGGGAGCGGTGCAGCGGCCGGACTGGGTTCGGCGCGGAAGGAGCGTCATGGCAGTTGACCTGCGGACCAAGCTGGGCCACGTGGAGCTGCCCAACCCGATCCTGACCGCCTCGGGCTGCGCGGGGGCGGGCCGGGAACTGGCCCAGTTCTTCGACGTGGCCAAGATCGGCGCGGTGGTGACCAAGTCGGTGATGCTGGCGCCGCGGGCGGGGCGGCCGACGCCCCGGATGGCCGAGACGCCCAGCGGGATGCTCAACTCGATTGGGCTGCAGGGCCCGGGCATCGACGCGTTCCTGCAGCGTGATCTGCCGTGGCTGCTGTCCCGCGGCGCCCGCGCGGTGGTATCCATCGCGGGCAGCAGCGTGGATGAATATGCGGAACTCGCCACCCGGCTATCCGACGCGGCAGGAGTTACTGCCATTGAGGTGAATATTTCCTGCCCGAATGTCGAGGATCGCGGGCTCGTTTTCTCCTGCGATCCGGCCGCTTCCGCGGCGGTGATCGAGGCCGTCCGCGGCCGGCTGCGGTACGACATCCCGGTCTTCGCGAAGTTGTCGCCGGACGTGACCGACATCGTGACGATCGCCCGGGCGTGCGTCGGCGCCGGGGCTAACGGCCTCTCGATGATCAACACCCTGCTCGGCATGACGATCGACACCGACACCATGCGCCCGGTGCTGGCCGGGGTGACCGGCGGGCTGTCCGGGCCCGCCATCCGGCCGGTCGCGGTGCGCTGCATCTGGCAGGTGCGCAAGGTCCTGCCCGACGTGCCGATCATCGGCATGGGCGGAGTGCGCACCGGGCGGGACGCGCTGGAGCTCATCCTGGCCGGAGCGGCCATGGTCAGCGTGGGCACGACCATTTTCCATGATCCCTCCGCGTGCATGCGGATCCTCCGCGAGCTCGACGATGAGCTCGCGCTGCGCGGCATCGAGCGGCTCGCCGACGTGATCGGCCGGGCCCACGAGCCGCGTAGCACGCCGCGGCGCCGGCTGTCCGGAACCGCTGTGTAGCGTTCTGTAAGGAGCCGGCACACCTGCCGTCGCCTCACCCGAGGAGGAGAGTTGAGCCAGCCAGCGCCCATCGCCGTGGCGCTTGATGCCCCTGACCTGGAAACCGCCGCCCGCTGGGCCGGGCTCGTCACGCCGCATGTCAGCACGGTGAAGATCGGGCTAGAGCTTTACCTGAGGTACGGGCCGGGGGTGGTGGCCTCGATCCGGGGCGCCAGCGGCGTGCACGTCTTCCTCGACCTGAAATTGCACGACATCCCGGCCACGGTGGCCGGCGCGGTGCGGGCGGTGGCCCGGCTGCGGCCGGAACTGGTCACCGTGCACGCCGCCGCCGGGCCGGACGTCATCCAGGCGGCGGTGCAGTCCGCGCCGGACACCACGATCGCCGCGGTGACCGTGCTCACCTCACTGAGCCCGGACGATCTGGACTCGATCGGCATGGTCGGCCCGGTGCCGGACGCGGTGCGCCGGCTGGCCGCGCTGGCCGTGGCGGCCGGCGCCGGGGCGCTGGTCTGCTCGCCCCGTGAGGTGGCCGCGGTCCGGGCTGAGGTCGGCCCGGACATCATGCTGATCACCCCGGGCATCCGGCCGGCCGGCGCCGACCGGAACGACCAGGCGCGGGTGGCCACCCCCGAGGAGGCGCTCCGCGCCGGGGCCGATCTTCTGGTCATCGGCCGCCCGATCACCGGGGCGCCTGACCCCGGCGCGGCAGCTACCGCTATCGCCGCGCCGCTGCGCCGGCTGGCGTCGGCCGCCGAATGAGGGCAACCCGCATGTTTGGAGCACTCCCGCGCGGAGCCCATGATAGGAGCATGGGAGCACCACGTTTGGCTACGTTAAGTATTCGGGACCTTCCGGAGAGTAATATCGTCCAATTTATGACGTAACAAACGGGTGTTTGCGTTGCCGTGGCGGGCCGAACTCGCTACTTTCCCTTCCCGTCCGCAGTTTTCGAATCTGGAACCCGAGGTGACCCGGAGTGGCTCTTCCTCCCCTCACTCCCGATCAGCGTGCAGCCGCCCTTGAGAAGGCCGCAAGGGCACGCAAGGAACGGGCTGAGATCAAGGCAAGGCTGAAGAAGAACGAACTCAAGTTGTCTGATGTCCTCAAGGAGGGCCAGACTGATGATGTCCTTGGGAAGATGAAAGTCTCAGCGTTGCTTGAGGCTGTCCCTGGGATCGGCAAGGTTCGTGCCCGGCAGATCATGGAGCGGCTCGGCATCGCCGAATCGCGGCGCGTGCGTGGTCTTGGTGCCAACCAGCGGGCCGCACTGGAAAACGAGTTCCGGAGTTCTATCTGACGCAGTCTGGCAACCCCAGGGGCGGGCGCGGGGGACCAAGGCCGTTGGCCGTTACGTCCGCTGATCGCGCATGCGGTACCGCGCTTGTCCGGGGGGGCGGGGGGCCAGCCAGGCTGACCGTCCTTTCCGGCCCTTCCGGGGTCGGCAAGACCACTGTGGTAGCCGGGCTTCGCAAGGAATGCCCGGAAATCTGGCTCTCGGTATCGGCCACCACGCGGGCGCCACGGCCCGGTGAAGTGGATGGCCGGGACTACCACTTTGTCGGTGATGCGGACTTCGACCGGATGCTGGTGAGTGGTGAACTCCTGGAATGGGCCGCTTTCGCCGGCCACCGGTATGGCACCCCGCGTGGCCCCCTCGCCGGGAAACTGGCCGCCGGCCAGCCGGCCCTGCTGGTCATTGATCTTGCCGGGGCACGGCAGGTGCGCAGCGCGGTGCCGGATGCGCTGCTCGTTTTCCTGGCCCCGCCCAGCTGGGCCGAGCTCGTCCGCCGGCTTACCGGCCGGGGCACCGAGCCGCCTGAGGTGATCGAGCGCCGGCTGGCCGTGGCCCGGGTGGAACTGGCCGCGGAGCACGAGTTCGATGTCACGCTGATCAACACATCTGTCGGGGACGTGCGGCGCCAGCTGGTAACCTTGACGACGGCCCTAGCTGGCCGATGAGCATTATCTCTCCCGAACGGAAGGCACAGAGTGGCCGGGAATCCCGCCGCCGAAGGCATCACCAACCCGCCAATTGACGACCTCCTCGAGGTCGTGGACAGCAAGTACCGCCTGGTCATCATGGCCGCCAAGCGGGCGCGGCAGATCAACGCCTACTACGCCCAACTGGGCGAGGGCCTGCTGGAGTACGTCGGCCCGCTGGTCGAGACCCGGGTCCAGGAGAAGCCGCTGTCCATCGCCCTGCGCGAGATCCGGCAGGGCCTGCTGTCCGCGGCGGAGACGGCCGAGCCGACCTCCTGAGCACCGGCGACCTGGGGCTGGCTGAGCCGTCCGATGACCGCCGACAGCGGCACCGCTAGCGATCTGCCCGTGTCCGGGGCCCAGATCATCCTGGGCGTCGGCGCGGGCATCGCCGCGTACAAGGCCTGCGAGCTGCTCCGGCGGCTGACCGAAGCGGGCCATCAGGTCCGGGTCGTGCCCACTGCGGACGCGCTTCGCTTTGTCGGCGCGGCCACCTGGGCCGCGCTGTCCGGCCAGCCGGTCAGCATCAGCGTCTGGGACGACGTGCCGGAGGTGCCGCATGTCCGGCTCGGCCAGCAAGCCGCTCTGATCATGGTCGCGCCGGCCACCGCCGATCTTCTGGCCCGGGCGGCCACGGGGCGAGCCGACGACCTGCTCACCGCCATCCTGCTGACCGCGCGCTGCCCGGTCCTGTTCGCCCCGGCCATGCACACCGAGATGTGGCAGCATCCGGCCACCCAGGCCAACGTGGCCACGCTCCGCGGCTGGGGCTGCGTTGTGCTCGATCCCGCGGCCGGGCGGCTGACCGGGACTGACAGCGGCCCGGGGCGGCTGCCCGAGCCCGCCGAACTGTACGAAGCCGCGGTCCGGGCGCTGGCCCGGGGCAGTGCCGGGCTGCGGCCCGACCTGGCCGGCCGCCACGTGGTGGTATCGGCGGGCGGGACCAGGGAGGAACTCGACCCGGTCAGGTTCCTCGGCAACTGGTCCTCGGGCCGTCAGGGCTACGCGCTGGCCCGCACCGCCACTGCTCGCGGCGCCCAGGTCACCCTGGTGTCAGCCAACGTGTCCCTGGATGACCCGGCCGGTGCCAAGGTGGTCCGGGTCACCTCGGCCCGGGACCTGCAGGCGGCGGTGACCGCGGCCGCGGTGGACGCGGACGCGGTCGTGATGGCGGCTGCGGTGGCCGACTACCGGCCGGAGACCCGCCGCGGGGCCAAGGTCAAGAAGTCCGGCGCGCTGCCCGAGCCGGTGCGCCTGGTGGAGAACCCGGACATCCTGCGCGGGCTGGCCGCCAGCCGGCCCCGGCCCGGCCAGGTGCTGGTCGGATTCGCCGCGGAGACCGGAGACCTGCTCCGGAACGGCCAGGCCAAGCTGGCCGCCAAGGGCTGTGACCTGCTAGTGGTGAACCAGGTCGGCGGCGGCCTCGCGTTCGGCACCGCGGACAACCAGGCCATTGTGCTGGCTGCCGACGGCGGCCAGACCCGGATCCCGCGCGGGCCCAAGGAAGTGCTGGCTGACGTGGTCTGGGACCTGGTCGCCGCCCGGCTCTAGCCGTTGGACCAGCTGGTCCCGTTCCAGTGCAGCGCGATGCTCAGCAGAGGACGCCTGACGGCCGGGATAGGATGACCGCTCGCGCCGCTGGCCGGGCGATGTTGTTACCCCGGTGGTAAACCGGCCCGGCTAGACTTCGGCGGCGAGGTCTCAGCCGTACATTCAGGACGGGGAGTATTCAGGTGGCCCGACGTCTATTTACCTCTGAGTCCGTGACAGAGGGTCATCCGGACAAGATGGCGGATCAGATCAGTGACGCCATCCTGGACTCGATCATCAAGGATGACCCGCGCAGCCACGTGGCGGTGGAGACGCTGATCACCACGGGGCAGGTGCACGTCGCCGGCGAGGTGACTACCGAGACCTATGTGGACATCCCGGGCATCATCCGGGAGAAGATCCTGGAGATCGGCTACGACTCCTCGACCAAGGGCTACGACGGGGCCTCCTGCGGGGTGTCCGTGTCGATCGGCTCCCAGTCCCCGGACATCGCCCAGGGCGTGCTGCAGGCGTTCGAGCACCGTGAGGGTGAGGGTTCCTCCGAGCTCGACATGCAGGGCGCCGGCGACCAGGGCCTGATGTTCGGCTACGCGTGCCGGGAAACCCCGGAGCTGATGCCGCTGCCCATCATGCTGGCGCACAAGCTGGCCCGCCGCCTGTCCGAGGTGCGGCGCAGCGGTGAGGTGCCCTACCTGCGCCCGGACGGCAAGACCCAGGTGACGATCGAGTACGCCGGCGACAAGGCGGTCCGGCTGGACACGGTCGTGGTGTCCGCCCAGCACGCCCCGGACATCGACCTCAAGGAACTGCTCGCTCCCGATGTGCGTGACCTGGTCGTGCTCCCGGTGGTCCAGGCGCTGGACATCGACACCAGCAACTACCGGCTGCTGGTCAACCCGACCGGGCGGTTCGAGATCGGCGGCCCGATGGGCGACGCTGGGCTGACCGGCCGGAAGATCATCATCGACACGTACGGCGGGATGGCCCGGCACGGCGGCGGCGCGTTCTCCGGCAAGGACCCGTCCAAGGTGGACCGCAGCGGCGCCTATGCCATGCGCTGGGTGGCCAAGAACGTGGTCGCCGCGGGCCTGGCCGACCGCTGCGAGACGCAGGTCGCCTACGCGATCGGCAAGGCCAAGCCGGTCGGCCTGTTCGTCGAGTGCTTCGGCACCGAGCAGCTGCCGATCGAGCAGATCCAGGACGCGGTGCTCGAGGTCTTCGATCTCCGCCCGGCCGCCATCATCCGGGATCTCGACCTGCTCCGCCCGATCTACGCACAGACCGCGAGCTACGGGCACTTCGGCCGGGAGGAGCCGGACTTCTCCTGGGAGCGGACCGAGCGCGCGGAAAGCCTGCGCAAGGCGGCCGGCCTCTAGCTTCCCGGCCGGCGGTCGCTGGCCGCTGGACATCGCCCAGGCTGCGAATCTACGCTCACGACGCTCCGTTATTTCTCTTTGTGACCGTCTTGGCCTGCCCCGAACACCAGAGCCGGTGAGCCGTTGTCCTCATCCACCGAGCAGGCGGCATCCCCGCCGCAGCCCGAGGAGGGCGCGCCCGGGCCAGCCCCGGCGGCAGGCCGGCGCAACTGGCTGGCCACCGCCGCGCTCAGCTGCGGCATCCTGGGCGGGGCCGTCATCACCATCCCGGCTGGGCTGGTGCTGGGCGGGCTCGGCCTGCGCCGGGCCAGGCAGGCCAGCGAGGCTGGGCGGCCCGGGACCGGGCAGGTGCGCTGCTGGCTGGCCATCGCGCTGAGCCTGGCCTGGGCCGGTGCGGCCGGCTACCTGCTGCCGCACCTGATCCGGGCGGCCGACCCGGGCTGCGAGGCGTACAAGGACAGCGCGCTGACCTCCTACAACCGGGTGGTCGCCGACGTCAACAGCGGGGCCGGCCGCGCCGTGCTGGCCCGCGACCTGACGGCCGCCGCGCGGCAGACCGGCCGGGCCGCGCGGGACAGCCACGACCCGGTCGCCGCGCGGTCGCTGACCGCCCTATCCAGCGGCTTGCAGACCGTGCTCAGCGACATCCAGGCCGGGCGGATGGTGCCGCGCCAGGTCCTGCTCGCCCTGAACAAGGACACTGACACCGCCGACGACGCCTGCGGCACCGTCTAACCCCGCTCGCCGCCCGGCACGCCGTATCCTTGCCGCCGTCCGAGGACTGTGCTGAGGCTGCCGGTACCGATGAGGCTGCTGTTATGGCCTGCACCGCCCACGGCCCCTATCATCGCGGTGCTTTCAACCGCGCGGTGCCCTATGCGCGCATACGTGCCACTATGCACCGCGCTGTGAAAGATAACCGCGTTAACCGCGGCACCTAGCCGCATTGATAAGCCAACAGAGTCACCCTCAGGGGTGACAAGAGGTCCGGGGTGCAAAAGGGCGGCGGCCTAACCGGGCGCTAGTCGGCGGGGGTCGTGTCCGGGTGGGGTGGGCCGTCTGCGGGGTCTGGTAGGACAGGAGCGTGGCAGGGGCAACCAGGCAGCGGGCACCCGCGCGGGAGAACGGCGGCCAGCCGGGCCGCCGGCCGCCGCGCACGCGGCGGGACCCGGGGCCGGACGCGGCGGTGCTGCCGGTGGCCCAAGTGGCGGTGGACATCCCGCTGGCGCACCTGGACCGGCTGTTCGACTACCTGGTCCCGGAACGGCTAGCTGACCAGGCGGTGCCGGGCTGCCGGGTCCGGGTCCGGTTCGCCGGCCAGCTGGTCGACGGGTACCTGCTGGACCGGGTGCCGGCCAGCGAGCATCCAGGACGGCTGGCCCGGCTGGACCGGGTGGTCGCACCCGAGCCGGTGCTGAGCCCGGAGATCGCGGCCCTGGCCCGGGAAGTGGCCGACCGGTACGCGGGGACCATGGCGGACGTGCTGCGGCTGGCCATCCCGCCCCGGCACGCCCGCGCCGAGCAAGCAGGCCCAGCCGCACCGGCGGGTGGGGCCGTGGCAGCAGAGGTGGCTGGGCCGGCGGGTGGGGCCGTGGCAGCAGACGTGGCTGGGCGGCGGGTGGGGCCGTGGCAGCAGACGTGGCTGGCCGGCGGGTGGGGCCGTGGCAGCAGACGTGGCTGGGCCGGCGGGTGGGGCCGTGGCAGCAGACGTGGCCGCGCAGGCGCACCCGGATTCCTCCGCACCGGCGGGCGCGGGCGCACCGGCGGATCCGGCTGCGGGCGCGCCTGGCGGGGGGGTGCCGGCGCCGGGGCCGTGGGCGCGGTACACCGCGGGGCCCGCGTTCCTGGCCGCGCTGGCCAGCGGTCGGGCGCCGCGCGCGGTCTGGTCCGCGCTGCCCGGCCCGCATTGGCCGGAGGAGATCGCCCGGGCGGCGGGCACGGTGGCCGCGGCCGGCCGGGGCGCGCTGATCGTGGTACCGGACGCCCGCGACCTGGATCTGGTGGACGCCGCGCTCGCCGGGCTGCTCGGCCCGGACCAGCACGTCACGCTGGCCGCCGGGCTCGGGCCCGCGGAACGCTACCGCCGCTGGCTGGCCGTGCGGCGCGGCGCGGTCCGCGTGGCCGCGGGCACCCGGTCCGCGATGTTCGCGCCGGTCTGCGACCTCGGCCTGGTGGTCATCTGGGACGACGGTGACGACCTGCACGCGGAGCCGCGGGCGCCGTATCCGCATGCCCGTGAGGTGCTGGCGCTGCGGGCGCACCGCACCGGGGCGGCCGCGCTGATCGGCGGCTTCGCCCGGACCGCCGAGGCGACCAGCCTGCTGGCCAGCGGCTGGGCGCAGCCGGTTACGGCCGCCCGCGCGGTGCTCCGGGACCGCGCCCCGCAGGTCCGCGCGGCCGGCAGCGACGCGGAACTGGCCCGGGACGCGGCCGCGCAGACCGCGCGGCTGCCCAGCCTGGCCTTGCGCGCTGCCCGGGACGGGCTGACCCACGGGCCGGTGCTGGTCCAGGTGCCGCGGCGGGGCTACCTGGCCGCGCTCGGCTGCGGCCGGTGCCGGGACCGGGCCCGGTGCACCGAGTGCGGCGGGCCGCTCGGGCTGCCGGGGGCCGGCGCCGCGCTGCACTGTGCCTGGTGTGGCCGGCCGGAAACCGCCTGGCGCTGCCCACGCTGCGGCCACGGCTCGGTCCGCGCCCTGGTCACCGGGGCGGGCCGGACGGCCGAGGAACTGGGCCGGGCGTTTCCCGGGTGCCCGCTGCTCACCTCCGGCGGTGCCAGCCTGGTCCCGGCCATCGGCGGCAGTCCGGCGCTGGTCGTGGCCACCCCGGGCGCGGAGCCGAAGGCGGACGGCGGCTACGCGGCCGCGCTGCTGCTGGACGGCTGGGTGCTGCTCGGCCGGCCCAGCCTGCGGGCGGCCGAGGAGGCGCTGCGCCGCTGGCTGAACGCGGCCGCACTGGTCCGGGGCGGTGCCGACGGCGGCCGGGTGGTGGTGGTCGCGGACTCGGTCATCCCCGCGGTCCAGGCGCTGATCCGCTGGGATCCAGTGACGCACGCGGAACGTGAACTGGCCGAGCGGGCGGAGTTGCGGTTCCCGCCCGCGGTCCGGATGGCGTCGCTCACCGGGCCGGACGACGCGGTCCAGGCCCTGCTGGCCGCCGCCGGGCTACCGGACGCCACCGAGCTGCTCGGCCCGGTCGATGTACCGCCGGACAGCATCCGGATGCTGCTGCGGGTACCCAGATCAGCCGGGCTGGCGCTGGCCCGCGCGCTGCATCAGGCACAAGCCGCGCGCAGCGCGCGGAAGGAGCCGGGAGCGGTCCGGGTGCAACTTGACGCCGCAGAGCTGATCTGACTTCTGCCAGGAAGGTCGTAGGGTGCTGGAGTGGCCACCTCACGACGGAACTCACCGACCCAGGGCACGCCGGGTCCGGCGGGCAGCCCGGACCGGCCGGCCGGGGACCGGGGCACATCGGGTCTTCCAGGCCAGCCAGCAATCGAACTGAGCTCGGTCGACCTGGCCGGTGGCAGCGCGCCTGACCAGGGCGGTGCCCGCGAGGCTGGGGACCAGCCGGGCGGGACCGGGCTGAGCCGGCTGCCCACGGTGCGGCTGGCGCCCCGGGAGGAACTGGCGGCGGCGGCGCGGGTGGCCCCGCTGCTGCGCGCCGCCCGGGATGTGGCCAGATGGGTCGGCCCGGGCCGCGCGGCGACCAAGGCGGGGCGGCTGCGGCAGCCGGACGCGGTCGCCGCGGCGACGCACCTGGAGCTGATCCCGGCCGAGTTCGACGCGGCCTGGCGGGTGGCGGTCGCCGCCCGGATGCTGGTCCTGGCCGAGGGCCGGGCGGAGGCCGGGCAGCGGCTCGACGTGCTGTCCAGCCCGGCCGCCGACGACGTGCTCAGCGCCTGGGACTCGGCGCTGACGGTCATGCTCGAAGCCGAAGACCTCGATGGCATGGCCACCGCCCTGTACACGGTGGGCGGCCCAGTCCGGATGGATGCCCTGTTCGACGCGTACGTGGCCGCTGCGGGCACCCGGCGGGACACGGCCAGCCCGGCCCCGGACACCGGCGGGGACCAGGATGAACAGGATGAGGGCGCGGCGGTGTCGGTGGCCCTGGAGGCGCTGGCCGATCTCGGCGTGGTGGAACTCGGCGCCGACGAGGCCGGCGCGGACGAGGCGGGCGGCGGGCTGACCGTCACCCTGTCGCCGCTCGGCGTGTGGGGCGTGCACCGGCGGTTGCGGGCCCAGGGGTGGCATGTCCCGGTGGTCGGCGGCGGCGCCCGCGGTGACGCGGCCGCCCTGCTCGCCACCCTGGCCAACTGCGACGTGGAGGACGGCGAGGCCGAGATCGCCAGCTGGCTGGGCGGGCGGACACCGGCGGAGGCGGCGGCGGAACTCATCGCCGCGGCCAGCAGCGGCTCTCCTGGGCTGCGCGGCGCGGGATTCGCCGTGCTGGACCGGATCGGCGAGGACGCGGTGCCCGCGGTGCAGGCCGCGCTGGCCGACCCAGTGCTCCGCGCGCACGCCGCCGTGTGGCTGCATGAGCACGGCGAGAATGCCGAGCTGGGCCGGGAAGACCGCGCCTGGCTGCTCGTCGACCTGGGCGCCGGGCTGCTCGAAGAGGCTGACCCGCAGGACGTCGTGGCTGAGCTGCTGCCCGACGTGCCGCCGGACGCCCAGGCCGAACTGGTGGCCGGGCTGTGGCGGGTGCAGCATCCCGGGGTGACCGACCTGCTGACCGCGCTCAGCGATCACCATCCTGATCCCAGTGTGGCCCGGGCCGCGCGCAAGGCCGCGTTCAAAGCCCGGTCAGTCGCGGCCAGCCCGGGCCAGGAGACTCCATAGACTGGTCGGGTAACACCCAGGTGACCTTCCGGAGTGAGGGCACGGAGCAGAAGGATGGTGCGCCATCAGCGTCAAGCCGATCCGCATCTTCGGCGACCCGGTATTGCGCACCCCGGCCGAGCCGGTCCGCGACTTCGATGCCGAGCTGCGCAAGCTGGTCAAGGACCTCACCGACACGATGCTGGACGCCCCGGGCCTCGGCCTGGCCGCGCCGCAGATTGGGGTGGGCGTCCGGGTCTTCACCTACTACGTGGACGATGAGCTGGGGCACCTGATCAACCCGACGCTGGACCTGTCGGAGGAGACCGAGACCGACGACGAGGGCTGCCTGTCCTTCCCCGGCCTGGCCTTCCCGACGCTGCGTGCCTTCGGCGCGGTGGCCAAGGGCTTCAACATGTACGGCGAGCCGATCACCGTCGAGGGCACCGGGCAGCTGGCCCGCTGCGTGCAGCACGAAACCGATCATCTCGACGGGGTGCTGTTCATCGACCGGCTCGATCCGCAGCAGCGCAAGCTGGCCAACAAGGCGATCCGTGAGGCGGAGTGGTGGGGCGAGCCCATCCCGGAGATCCGGGTCTCGCCCCATGTGACCGGCGGGAAGGCGCTGTAGGGCCGCCGTATGCGACTGGTGTTCGCGGGCACTCCGCAGGCCGCCGTGCCCGCGCTGGAGGCGCTGCTGGCCTCCCGGCACGAGGTGGCGGCCGTGGTGACCCGCCCGGACGCTGCCGCGGGCCGCGGCCTGCGCCAGGCACCCAGCCCGGTCGCGGAGCGGGCCGGCCAGGCCGGGATCGAGGTGCTCAAGCCGGCCCGGGTCCGGGACGAGGAATTCCTCAGCCGGCTCCGGGCCATCGCCCCGGACTGCTGCCCGGTGACCGCGTACGGTGCGCTGCTCCCGCAGACCGCGCTGGACATCCCCAAGCACGGCTGGGTCAACCTGCACTTCTCGCTGCTCCCGGCGTGGCGCGGCGCGGCGCCGGTGCAGCACGCCATCCTGCACGGCGACGACCTGACCGGCGCGACCACGTTCCAGATCGTCCGCGAGCTGGATGCCGGGCCGGTGTACGGCGTGCTGACCGAGCCGGTCGGGCCCCGGGACACCGCCGGCGACCTGCTGGGCCGGCTGGCCGTGTCCGGGGCCGGGCTGCTGGTCGCGACGCTGGACGGGATCGAGTCCGGCCAGCTGGACGCGCAACCGCAGCCGGCCGAGGGGGTGAGCCTGGCACCCAAGATCACCATCGATGACGCCCGGGTGCGCTGGGACGAGCCCGCGCTGGCGGTGGACCGGCGGATCCGGGCCTGCACCCCGGGCCCGGGCGCGTGGACCGTGCTCGGCGAGGCCAGGATCAAGCTCTGGCCGCTCGCCGCGCCACCGGCCCCGGCAGGCACGTCAGACGCGGGCCGGCCGCTGGCGCCCGGGGAGCTGCGGGTGCAGCGGACGTCAGTGCTGGCCGGCACGGCCACCGGCCCGGTCGAGCTGGGCGACGTCCAGCCACCGGGCAAGCGGCGGATGCCCGCCGCGGACTGGGCCCGCGGCCTGCGCCAGGCGGCCGCGGTGCTGGCCTGAGATGACGGCCCGCAGCGGGCCGCGCGGCAACGGCCAGCAGCGTGGTGAGCAGCCGTCCGGTGGTCACCAGCCTGGTGGCCACCAGCGCGGCGGGCAGCAGCGCGGCGGGCAGCAGCGCGGCGGGCAGCAGCGCGGCGGCCGGCCGCCGGGTAAGGGCGCGCGGTCCGCGGCCAGCCGGCCGCGGCGCACCGACCCGGCCCGCCGGGCCGCCTACGACGTGCTGATCGCCGTCGAGCAGCGGGACGCGTACGCCAACCTGCTGCTGCCGTCGGTGCTGGCGCAGCGCGGCCTGGAGGGCCGGGACGCCGCGCTGACCACCGAGCTCACCTACGGCACGCTGCGCGGCCGGGGCACCTACGACGCGATCCTCGGCGTATGCAGCGACCGGAGCCTGGACCGGATCGACCCGCCGCTGCGCGAGGTGCTCAGGCTCGGCACCCACCAGCTGCTGGCCACCCGGGTCCGCTCGCACGCGGCCGTGGCCACCTCGGTCGACCTGGCCCGGGACCTGGCCGGCCAGCGGTCGGCCGGTTTCGTCAACGCGGTGCTGCGCCGGGTGG
The DNA here is from genome assembly GCA_963834705.1 of uncultured Actinomycetes bacterium. Classification (GTDB taxonomy): domain Bacteria; phylum Actinomycetota; class Actinomycetes; order Streptosporangiales; family Streptosporangiaceae; genus RYN-230. Next base: position 1,373,161 of record CAWICV010000001.1, on the reverse strand, counting down.
CCACCCGGGACCTGGAGACCTGGATCGGGGTGGCCGCGCCGCCCCGGGACACCGATCCGCTCGGCCATCTGGCGGTCCGGTACAGCCACCCACGCTGGCTGGCGGCCGCGGTGGCCGACGCGCTTGGCGAGGATCCCGGCGGCGAGCTGGCCGGGACCGAGGCCGCGCTGGCCGCGGACGGAATCCGGCCGCGGGTCACGCTGTGCGCCGTGCCCGGGCTGGCCGACCCGGCCGAGCTGCGCGCCGGCGGGGCGGCACCGGCGCAGTGGTCGGCGTTCGGTGCCTATCTCGACAGCGGGGACCCGGGCGCCATCGCGGCGCTACGGGAGAAGCGCGCGGCGGTCCAGGACGAGGCCAGCCAGCTGGCCGCGATCGCGGTCGCCCGGGTGGAGCTGACCGGGCCGGACCGCCGGTGGCTGGACATGTGCGCCGGGCCGGGCGGCAAGGCACGGCTGCTGGCCGGGCTGGCCGCGCAGCGGGGCGCGCACCTGCTGGCGGCGGACGCGCGGCCGCACCGGGCCCGGATGGCCCGCGACGCGGTGCAGATCACCGGGGCGGCGGCCGCGGTGGCGGCGGACGGCGGTCAGCCGCCGTGGCCGGCCGGGGCCTTCGACCGGGTACTGGCCGACGTGCCGTGTACCGGCATCGGGGCGCTGCGCCGCCGCCCGGAGGCCCGGTGGCGCAAGTCAGCCGAGAACGTCCAGGCCCTGGGCGGGCTGCAGCGCCGCCTGCTGCGCAGTGCGCTCGACGCGGCCCGGCCGGGCGGGGTGGTCGGCTACGTCACCTGCTCACCGCACCTGGCCGAGACCCGGGACGTGCTGGCCGACGTGCTGCGCGACCGGGACGACGTGGACGTGCTGGACGCGCCCGCGGTGCTGGCCGAGGTGCCGGGGCTGCGCTGCCCGGAGCCGGACCGCCGGTACGCGCAGTTCTGGCCGCACCGGCATGGCACCGACGCGATCTTCCTGGCCCTGCTGCGCCGTGCCTGCTAACGGGCGCGGCTAGCCGCCGCGGCTAGCCGGGCCGGGCGGCCGGCTACTGGGCGCGGCTGAGCGCCCGGCCGGCCCCGGTGCGCAGCCGGGCCGAGCCGATGTCCGCCTTCTGCCCCTCGGTGTAGCCGGCCCCGTACCCGTTGCCGGAATAGGTCACCCGGGTCTTCCGGGTGACCGGGTACGCGTGCTCGATGCTGCGCGTAATCACCTGGGACCGATCGGCCAGCACCAGGGCGGTGCGCTCCCCACCTGCCTCCGGCGCGGTGGCCTGGCTGATGACCTGGTGCTCGGCGGTGCGGACCCGGGACACCACCGCGGAGGTGAAGCCGAGCAGCCAGCTGCGCCGCCAGGCCCGCGGGCTGCGGCTCCAGCCGGGGACCTGGGCGGCCCCCAGGCCGTTCCACATCTGCAGCAGCAGCGAGGTGTACAGCACGTCGGTGCGCTCGATGTCGGAGGCGAAGCCGAAGATGTGGATCCGGCTGCCTGGCCCCGGCCGAGGCAGAATCACGCACTGGCAGCGCAGCGCGGAGGCCAGGCCGCAGAGCAGGTGGGCCTGGACCCGGGCCCACGGGTTGTTGACGTCCACCTTCCGGTCGGCCGGGCGGTCGGTCTCCGGCCGCCGCGCGGCCAGCAGCGCCCGGTCGATGCCGTATTTCGCCATCAGCTCGGCGGCTTTGGCCGTCAGCGCCTGCGCCTCGTCGGGGGTGACCCCCTCAGCTTCCGCCTTGGCCAGCAGCTTGCGCACCCGGGCGAGCAGCGCGGCGGCCGCCTCCGGCCCATTGGCCGCGCCGCCGGCGGGCACGCCGCCCGGCGGATAACCGTCCCCGGGATGGCGGCCCGCGGTCTGCTGAGTCACGAAGCTCCTCCTGTCGGACTGGGAATCGAACGCGTGCTCGAACCATATCCGGCGGCGGCGACAGTATGCCGGTGCGCGGCCCACTGGCCGCACCCTACCGTCCGGCCAGCCCGGCCGGGGAGCGCGGCTTCACCCGGCCGCTCACCCACGGGGGAGCGGCGCTGCCGCCTAGACTCGGGCATATGCCCGTGCAGATGGCCCCCAGCATCCTGTCCGCCGATTTCGCCCGGCTGGCCGACGAAGCGGCCGCGGTCACTGGCGTGGCCGACTGGCTGCACGTGGACGTCATGGACAACCACTTCGTGCCCAACCTCACCCTGGGCCTGCCGGTGGTCGAGTCGCTGCTCAAGCACGCCGGGCTGCCGCTGGACTGCCATCTGATGATCGAGGACCCGGACCGCTGGGCCCCGGCCTACGCCGAGGCCGGTGCGCGGAACGTGACCATCCACGCCGAGGCGGTCACCGGGCCGGTGCGCACGCTGCGGAGGATCCGGGCGGCCGGGGCCCGGGCCGGGTTCGCGCTCAACCCGGGCACCCCGGTCGAGCCGTATGAAGACCTGCTGCCCGAGTTCGACATGCTGCTGCTGATGACGGTGGAACCGGGTTTCGGCGGGCAGCCGTTCCTGGATCTGGTGCTGCCCAAACTGCGCCGGGCCCGCGAACTGGTCCGCCGGCACGGTGCCGCGGTCTGGCTCCAGGTGGACGGCGGGGTCAGCGAGCACACCATCGAGCGCTGCGCCGACGCGGGCGCGGACGTGTTCGTCGCGGGCAACGCGGTGTACAGCGCGGACGACCCGGCCAAGGCGGTCCAGGCGCTGCGCGCCCAGGCCGAGCGGGCCACCGCCGCCGCGCCCTGGTCCGGCTGACCGGCCCCGCGGCGCGGGCCGGGTCCGTCATGCAGGGTTTATCCGGGCCGGCCATGCTGGGCTCAGCAAGGGTTGTCGATTCCGGGGAGGGTCGTTCGTCGGGTTAGGTGACGGACGAGTCGAGACACCGAAGGAGCTGCCGTCATGGCTGAGTACCTCATTCTCATCTTCGAGGACGAGAACGCGTACGCGACCGCCACGCCCGATGTGTTTCAGCAGGTGATGGAGGCGCACAACCGGTTCGCCGGGCAGGTGGGGGAGAAGGGCGGGAAGATCATCGAGGGCCGGGCGCTGCAGCCGACCAGCACCGCCACCACCATCCGCAACGACGTGGTGACCGATGGCCCGTTCGCGGAGACCAAGGAAGCCCTGGGCGGCTACTACCTCATCGAGGCGCGCGACCTGGATCACGCGCTGGAGATCGCCAAGCTCACCCCGGCCCGGTTCGGCGGGGTCGAGGTCCGGCCGATCATGGTCTTCGACAACGCGTGACCCAATCCACCGCGGGCGGTCCTCCCGCTGGCCCCGGGCCCAGCACCGGATCGGGGGCCGGGAGCGACCGCCCAGCCGCGGCGGCAGCCGTGGCCGACGCGCACCGCCGCGAGTGGGCGTTCGTACTCGCCGCGACGGCGCGCGTCGCCAGGGACCTGGACCTGGCCGAGGAGTGCGTGCAGGACGCGTACGTCTCGGCGCTCGAGGCGTGGGCCCGGCAGGGTGTGCCGCACAACCCCGGCGCCTGGCTGACCACCACCGCCCGGCGCCGGGCCATCGACCTGCTGCGCCGGGACAGCACGCTGCGCCGCAAACTCCCGCTGCTGGTGGAGCCGGCCGGGCCGGCCGCGCCGGAGGGGAGTGGCGTGATCCCGGACGACCGGCTGCGCCTGGTCTTCACCTGCTGCCACCCGGCGCTGGCCCGGGAGGCGCAGGTGGCGCTCACGCTGCGGCTGGTCTGCGGGCTGTCCACGGCCGAGATCGCCCAGGCGTTCCTGGTGCCCGAGCCGACCATGGCGGCCCGGGTGACCCGGGCCAAGAAGAAGATCTCCGCCGCCCGGATCGCCTACCGGGTGCCGGAGGCGGCAGAACTGCCAGACCGGCTGGACGCCGTGCTCACCGTGGTCCACCTGCTGTACACCACCGGGCACACCGCGCCGGACGGGGACGGCCTGGTCCGCCCGGACCTGGTGGACCGCGCGGTCGGCCTGGCCCGGATGCTGTGCGGCCTGATGCCGGACGAGCCGGAGGTGCACGGCCTGCTCGCGCTGATCCTGCTCACCGACGCGCGGCGGATGACCCGGTGCGGGCCGGACGGCCGGCTGCTGCTGCTGGAAGAGCAGGACCGGACGCAGTGGGACCGGCCCGCCATCGACGAGGGCATCAGGCTGGTCCGTGGAGCGCTGCGCGGCTGCCCGGGCCGGTTCGCGCTGCAGGCGGCGATTGCCACGCTGCACGCCCAGGCGCCCAGTTACCCGGAGACGGACTGGCCGAAGATCGTCCGCCTCTACGACCTGCTCGGCCGGGCCTGGCCGTCTCCCGTGGTGGCGCTCAACCGGGCGGTGGCGGTGGCCATGGCGGCCGGCCCCGAGGCGGGCCTGGCCGAACTGGCCAGCCTGGAGCGGGACGGCAGGCTGGCCGGCTACCGGTACCTGCCCGCCGCGCGGGCCGATCTGCTCCGCCGGCTGGGCCGGGCGGACGAGGCCGCGGAAGCGTACCGGGCCGCCCTAGAGCTAACGGCCAATCATGCTGAACGCCAGTTCCTGGCCAGCCGCCTGGCCGAGGTTACGGGGGATTAGCGGGATGGCGGACCGAGCCGCCAGGACGCAGGCCAGTCCTATCACCTAGGTTACGGATCGGTAGTGAAGACTTTGGCGGATAGTGGTTGGCCTGCGGAATACGACCCGTGGCACACTGGTTGCAGCAGTTAAGCGTGCTCCGGGGTCGGTGAAATTCCGAACCGGCGGTTACAGTCCGCGACCCGGCCAAGGCGATCTACCGCCAGCGGCTGGCTGACCCGGTGAAATTCCGGGACCGACGGTCAAAGTCCGGATGGGAGGCAGCACGCGCGCGGTGGCAGTGGTTCATGCTGCCGGCCGCGCATGCGCGTCCGCGCATCCCGGAGCCAGCTGGCAGAACGGCTCCGAGGAGAGGGCACTGCGGATGTTCACCGGGATAGTGGAAGAACTCGGCGAGATCGTCGCTGTCGAGCGGCTGGCTGACGCGGCCCGGCTCACCGTCCGCGGCCCGCGGGTGACGGCCGAAGCTCGGCACGGTGACTCGATCGCGGTCAACGGCGTGTGTCTCACGGTGACCGACGCCGCGGACAAGACGTTCACCGCCGACGTGATGGCGGAGACCCTGCACCGCACCGGCCTCGGCGCGCTCGCCCCCGGTTCCCCGGTCAACCTGGAACGCCCCGTCCAGCTGGGCGGCCGGCTCGGCGGTCACCTGGTCCAGGGGCACGCCGACGGGACCGGGGTCATTCTGTCCCGGTCTCCCGGTGCGCACTGGGACGTGGTCCGCATCGCGCTGCCACCTGGGCTGGCCCGGTACGTGGTGGGCAAGGGCTCGGTCACCGTGGACGGGGTCAGCCTGACCGTGTCCGGGCTGGGCGGGGCGGACGGGCCGGAGCCGTGGTTCGAGGTCAGCCTGATCCCGACCACGCTGGAGCTGACCACGCTGGGCCGGCTGCAGCCGGGCAGCCAGGTGAACCTGGAGGTGGATGTGATCGCAAAGTACGTGGAGAGCCTCTTCCCCGGCGGGAACGCCGCTGAGGGAAATGGAGCGCGGTCATGACGATCAGCTCGGAACGGGACGGGGACATCCAGCTCGACGGCGTGCAGCGGGCCATCGCCGAGATCGCGGCGGGCCGGCCGGTCGTGGTGGTGGACGACGCCGACCGGGAGAACGAGGGCGACATCATCATCGCGGCCAGCAAGATGACCCCGGAGCTGATGGCCTTCATGATCCGCTACACCAGCGGGGTGATCTGCGTTCCGCTGCCTGGCGAGGAACTGGACCGGCTGCAGCTGCCGCTGATGACCCCGCACAACTCGGAGCGGATGCACACCGCGTTCACGGTCAGCGTGGACGCCCGGGACGGGGTGACCACCGGCATCTCGGCTGAGGACCGGGCCCGCACCGTGCGAACTCTGGTGGACTCGGCCACCGAGCCGTTCGAGATCGTCCGCCCGGGGCACATCTTCCCGCTGCGCTACGCGGAAGGCGGCGTGCTGCGCCGGCCCGGGCACACCGAGGCCGCCGTGGACCTGGCCCGGCTGGCCGGGCTGACCCCGGCCGGGGTGCTGGCTGAGCTGGTCAACGACGACGGCACCATGGCCCGGCTGCCCCAGCTGCGTGCGTTCGCCGACGAGCACGGGCTGGCGCTGATCTCCATCGCGCAGCTCATCGAGTACCGGCGGCGTACCGAGCGGATGGTCCGCCGGGTGGTGGAGACCAGGCTGCCCAACGCGCACGGCACCTGGCGGGCGCTCGGCTACCTGAACTCGATGGACGCGACCGAACACCTGGTCCTGGTGCTCGGTGATCTGGGCGACGGCACCGACGTGCTGGTCCGGGCGCACTCCGAATGCCTGACCGGCGACGCGTTCGGCTCCCGGCGGTGTGACTGCGGGACACAGCTCGAAGCGTCGATGGCCGCCATCGCGGCCGAGGGGCGCGGCGTGGTGCTGTACCTGCGCGGCCACGAAGGACGGGGCATTGGGCTGGTCAGCAAGCTGCGGGCCTACCAGCTGCAGGACGCGGGCGCGGACACCGTGGACGCGAACCTGCAGCTGGGGCTGCCCGCCGACGCCCGGGAGTACTCCACCGGTGCGCAGATCCTGGCCGACCTCGGGGTGCGCTCGGCGCGGCTGCTCACCAACAATCCGGCCAAGATCAGTGGGCTGTCCGGGTTCGGCGTCAAGGTGACCGGCCGGGTCGCGCTGCCCACCGCGGCCACCCCGGAGAACCTGCGCTACCTCACGGTGAAGCGGGACCGGCTCGGGCACCAGATCGACGGCCTGCCCACCACGCTGAACGGCGACGCGCACCCGGCCGATGGCCTGGCTGGCACCCGGTGAGCGCCGGCGCTGGCCCGGGGGGGCGACCCCCCGGAACCCCCCGATCGGCCCTGCGGGCCGACTCGGCCGCTGGCGCGGCCGAGTGGCCGGTGTGGTCGTGGGTGCCGGGAGGAGCAGAGTGAGCGGGGAGGGGCGGCCGGACGCGGCGACGGTGGACGCCGCCGGGCTCAGCCTGGCCATCGCGGTCACCCGGTGGCACGCCGAGATCACCGACAGCCTGGCCGAGCGGGCGGTGGCCGCGGCCAAGGAGTGCGGCATCGACGACCCGCTGCTGGTCCGGGTGCCGGGCGCGGTCGAGCTGCCGGTGGTGGCGGCCGAACTGGCCCGCGGCCACGACGCGGTGGTCTGTCTGGGCGCGGTGATCCGCGGCGGCACGCCGCACTTCGAGTACGTCTGCGACGCGGTGACCTACGGCCTGGCCCGGGTCGCGCTGGACGCTGGGAGACCGGTTGGCAACGGGGTGCTCACCTGTGACACCCTGGAGCAGGCCCGTGACCGGAGCGGGCAGGACGGCAGTGCCGAGGACAAGGGCTGGGAGGCAGTGGTGGCCGCGCTGGAGACCGCACTGGTACTCCACACCCTGCGGAGCAGGCAAAGTAAGCCGAACCTGCGCGGCGGGCAGGACCGGCATTGACCGGGCGCCCGAGTGCGGCTTGTCCGGCCGGCTAACGAGCGCAGGCCCGAAGGACCTGCGGGAGCGGCCGGTGTACCGCGCTGAGGTTGTGCTGGCAGGTCTTCGAACCAGGCGCACTCTTTGGGGTAAGCAGAGTCACCGGCCGGGTTAGTGGCGTTAATCATGAAAGGGTTTGCTGTGCTGTCCCTGGTCCTGCCCAAGGGCTCGCTGGAACAGGCCACTCTTGACCTCTTCGATGCGGCCGACCTGACCGTGCGCCGGTCCTCGGACCGCGACTACCACGCATCCATCGACGACCCGCGGATCGAGCGGGTGCGCTTCCTGCGCCCGCAGGAGATCCCGTCCTACATCGAGCGCGGCCTGTTCGACCTGGGCATCACCGGCCGGGACTGGATCACCGAGACCGGCGCGGTGGTCGCCTCGCTCGGCGAACTGCACTACTCCAAGGCCACCACGCAGCCGATCCGGGTGGTGCTGGCGGTGCCGCAGAGCTCGCCCTGGCAGTCGGTCACCGACCTGCCGGAGGGGGTGCGCATCTCCACCGAGCTGCCCGCGCTGACCGCGCGGTACCTGGACGCGCACGGGATCAAGGCGATGGTCATCCCGTCGCACGGGGCGACCGAGGCCAAGGTGCCGGACATCGTGGACGCCATCGTGGACCTCACCGAGACCGGCTCGTCGCTGCGCCGCAACGGGCTGCGCATCCTGGACACGTTGCTGACCAGCTACACCGAGCTGATCGCGAATACCGAGGCGTACGGGCAGCCGGACAAGCGGAGCGCGATGGAGGACATCATGCTGCTGCTGTCCGGGGCCATCCAGGCCCGCGGCAACGTGCTGCTCAAGCTCAACGTGCCCGCTGACCGGCTGGCTGAGGTGGCCGCGATGCTGCCCGCGCTGTCCTCACCGACGATCACTACGCTGGCCCAGGGCGGGATGAACGCGGTGGAGACCGTGGTGCCCAAGCGCGGGGTGAACACGCTGATCCCGGCGCTGCGCGCGGCCGGCGCGCGGGACATCCTGGAGATCCCCATCTCCAAGATCGTGGAGTAGCCGCCGGTCAGCTGGCGGCCGCCGGGTTTGGCCAGGCCAGCACGGGGCCGCGGGCGCGCAGCATGACGGGCGCGCCCAGCGGCAGCGCGTCGCCGCCCAGGGTGCGCACGATCAGCGGCGGGACCGCCGGGTGCGGCGCCGTTTCTGGCGGCACCGTTTCGGGCTGTACCGTTTCTGGCACCACCGTCACCACCGCGTCGTGACCGTGGTAGCCGTAGCCGGTGACCCGGCCGGCCACGGCACCGTCCAGCTCGTCCGCACCAGGAAGCAGTTCCACCTGTTCCGGGCGGATCAGCACGGTGGCCGGGCAGTGCGTGGCCACCGACGGGTCGGCGTGCGCCACCGGCAGCTTGCCGAACAGGGTCTGCACCGACGAGCCGTTCAGCTGGCCGGGGATGAGGTTGGCCTCGCCGATGAACCGGGCCATGTCCGCATCCACCGGGCTGGAGTAGAGCTGCTGCGGCGCGGCGCACTGGGCGATCCGGCCGTCCCGCAGCACGGCCACCCGGTCCGCGGTGGACAGCGCCTCGTCCTGGTCGTGGGTGACCAGCACCGTGGTCGCGCCGGCCTCGGTGAGCAGCCGCTGCACGTCGGTCCGGACGCTGGCCCGCAGGTGGGCGTCCAGCGACGCGAACGGCTCGTCGAGCAGCACCACCTCGGGCCGGATGGCCAGCGCACGGGCCAGCGCGACCCGCTGCTGCTGCCCGCCGGACAGCTGGTGCGGGTAGCGCTTGGCCAACCCGGCCAGGCCGACCGCGTCCAGCAGCTCGGCGGCCCGCTGGCCAGCCCGGGCCGGCCCGTGCCTGTGCCTGCGGCTCAGCCCGAACGCGACGTTGGCCGCCACGGTGAGGTGCGGGAAGAGGCTGCCCTCCTGCGGCACGTAACCGATCCGGCGGCGTTCCGGCGGCCGGTACGTGCCCGGCCCGTCGGCCGTCACCGAGCCGATCCGCACCGCGCCCGCGTCGGCCCGCTCGAAGCCGGCCAGGATGCGCAGCAGCGTGGTCTTGCCGCTGCCGGACGGCCCCAGGATCGCGGTCAGCGAGCCCGCGGGCACGTCCAGATCCAGGCCGTCCAGCACCTGATGCTGGCCGAACGCCTTGGCGAGCCCGGTGACGGCCAGCTCGGTCATGTCATCATCCTCGTCGCGTCGGCGGACGTGTTGAAGAACCGCCCGAGCACGATGCTCGGGATCGCTGCCACCGCGATCATCACCAGGGCGAACGGGGCGGCCTGCGCGTAGGACAGGTTCGTCTCGTAGGCCCAGAACTGGGTGGCCAGGGTCTGCACGCCGATCGGGATCAGGATAAGGGTCGCGGTCAGCTCGGTGATCACGGACAGGAACACCAGGCAGAACGCGGCGACCAGGCCGGGACCGGTGAGCCGCAGGGTGACCCGGAGTGCCACCGCCAGCCGGCTCTGGCCCAGTGAGCGGGCCACCTCGTCCAGGCTGACCGGCGCCCGGGCCAGCGACGCCTTGACGCCGACCAGGGCCAGCGGGAAGAACATGATCGCGTAGGCCAGGATCAGCAGCGGCCCGGTCTGGTAGGCGAAGCCGCCCAGGTAGCGCTGGGTGAAGTAGGACAGGGCCAGCGCGATGACCACGCCGGGGATGGCCAGCACCAGGTAGGTGCTGCGTTCCAGCAGGCGGCGGGCCAGCCCGCCAGGATGCCGGACCGCGAGCAGCGCCACCGGCAGCGCCATCAGCGTGGCCAGCACCCCGGCCAGCGCGCCGTACAGCGCGGTATAGCCCGCCGCGGTCAGCAGCGGCACCCCGGTGAGCGAGGGCCGGATGCCGCTGGTCATCCAGTACACGCTGGCCGCCACCGGCACGCCCAGGGCCAGGCCGGTGAGCAGCACGAAGCCGGCCAGCACCGGCAGGCGGGCCCGGCCGAGCCGCTGCGGCGGGGTAACCCGCTGAGTCAGCGGGCCCGACCGGCTGACTCGCCCCCGGCCCCGGCTCAGCCCCTCACCGGCCAGTACCACCAGGCTGAGCAGGACCAGCACCAAGGCCAGCGCGCACGCGGCGGGCAGGCTGAACGCGGCGCCGATCTCGGTGAAGATCTCGGTGGTGAAGGTCTGGTAGCCGACGATCTCGAACGCGCCGTACTCGGCCAGCAGCACCATGGCGACCAGCAGGCAGCCGCCCAGGATGGCGCCGCGGGCCTGGCCCAGGGTGATGCGCAGGAACGTGCGCACCCGGCCGGTGCCCAGGCTGCGGGCCACCTCTTCCTGGCCCGGGTCGGCGCCGCGCAGGCTGGCCGCGACCGGCAGGTAGACCAGCGGGTAGACGGCCAGCGTCATCACCACCACCGCGCCGCGGAAGCCGGTGATCCAGGAGGACAGCGACGCCCAGCCGAAGCTGACTACGAAGTCCGGGATGGCCAGCGGCACCACCACCAGCACCGCCCAGATCCGGCGGCCGGGCAGGTCGGTCCGTTCCACGCACCACGCCGCGGCCGTGCCGACGATCGCGCACAGTGCGGTGACGACGACGGTGAGCCGGATCGTGTTCCACAGCAGGGTCGCGGTCAGCTGGCGGAAGACCAGCCTGGTGTCCTCGCTCAGCCCGCTGTTGCTCGCCTCGATCAGCAGGAAAACCAGCGGCAGGGCGAGGACGGCCGCGACGGCGGTGGCCGTCGCGATGAGCGCGGCCGGCCGGCTGGGCCGGCGGGCCCGGGTGGCCGTCGGCCCGGCCGCCACGGCCGGTGCGGCCGGGGCAGCCGGCGCGGTCACAGAGTCTCCTCAGACGCTCGCACCGTCCGGCGCAGCACGGTGCTCACAGGAGTCCCGCCTGGCGGAGCAGCGCGATGGCCGCCGAACCGTCGCCCAGGTCGGAGACGGTAATTGGATCTGGCTGCAGGTCACGCAGCGGCGTTTCCGGCGCGGCGGTGGTCACCCCGGACGCGATCGGATACTCATAGCTGAGCGAGTCGCGGCCGATGATCTCTTGTGCCTGCCTGCTCACCAGGAAGGCGAGAAATCGCTGTGCGGCCGCCTGGTGGGTCGAGGTCTTCAGCACCGCGGCACCCGACACGTCCACCACGTACCCGGGATCGTGCGGCGCGAAATATGCGATCTTCGAGTGAATGCTGCCCGCGCCGATTTCCGCCCGCAGCCGGTACCAGTAGTACTCGTTGATGATGCCCAGCGGCACGGCGCCCCGGTTAACCTGGCTGGTGACCGTCTCGTTGTCCGGGTAGGTGTGCCCGGCCGCGTTGGCCTTCAGCCCGTTCAGCCAGCGGACCGTGGCGGCCTGGCCGTGCCCGCGCAGCACGGCAGTGACGATCGGCTGGAAGTCGGTCTCCCCGGCGGCCAGCGCGAGCTTGCCCTGGTACTTGGCGTCGGCCAGTTGCATGACCGACCTGGGCAGCTGGCTCGCCTTGATCAGGCTGGGGTTGTAGACGATGACACTGACCCGGGCGGATACGCCGACCCAGCGGCCCTGCAGCGAGTTGTACTTGGCCGGGGTGGCAGTCAGTGTGGCCTGGTCCACCGGTGCCAGCAGGCCCTTGTCCTGGAGGAACTCCAGCGCCGGGGAGTTCTCGGTGCAGATCACGTCGGCTGGTGACCGGCGGCCCTCGGCCACGATCTGCTGGGTCAGCACGTCCTCGTCGTCACTGCGGACCCGGACCGTGATGCCGGTCTGCTTCTCGAACGCCGCGACGATCTTCTGAGTGGTCTGCGGGTGCTGGCCGCTGTACAGCGTGATGGACGGGGCGCTGCTGCCGTTCGACGAGATCGAGAGCGCGTTCCCGCAGCCGGCCAGCAGGCAGGCCACGATGGCCAGCGCGGCCAGGGTGAGCGGTCGAGTCGTACCCCGTAGCCGTGCTGTCACCGGTTACCTTCCTGTCGCCTGAGACGCGCCGCCTGAGCCGCTAGGAAGCTTAGGCTAACCTAACTAATATCGGCCAGCGGGGCCGGGGCCAGGGGCACGTGATTCGGGTCACGTGGCCCGGTGATCATGGCTGGGCAGTGCTGCCGGTGATCACGGCCATGGCGCTGGCCGGGAGCATGAACGTACCCTGTGATAATGCTCCGGGTGGCCCGGCTGGGCCACGCACGGCAGACTGCCCGGGGCCGGAGTCGCTACACGTGCCGAGGTGAACCGGTTGCGAGACATCCTGGACCCGATCGCGAAGTGGTGGGACGCGGGGGAGGTGTTCGGCCTGGCCACCGTGGTCCGGACGTTCCGCAGCGCGCCACGGGAGCCGGGCGCCGCGATGGCGGTATCGGCCGACGGTGAGGTGACCGGCAGTGTGTCCGGCGGCTGCGTCGAGGGTGCCGTGTACGAGGTGGCCCGTGAGGTCTGCGAAACCGGGCAGGCCGTGCTGGAGACCTATGGGGTCAGTGACAACGACGCGCTCGCCGTGGGGCTGACCTGCGGCGGGATCCTGCATGTGTTCGTGGAACCGGTCAGCGCGCAGTCCTTTCCCGAGCTGGGCGAGGTGACCGCGGCGATCCGGGCTGGCGAGCCGGTGGCGGTGGCCACCGTCATCGAGGGGCCGGGCCAGGTCGGCGCGCGCCGGGTGATCTGGGACGGCGATGACCGGGCCAGCGGCAGCCTGGGCGCCGGGGACCGGCTGGATCAGGCGGTGGACGACGATGCACGCGGCATGCTGGCCCAGGGCCTGACCGGGGTCCGCCGGTACGGCGAGCACGGCGAGCGGCGCGGTGACGAACTGGCCGTTTTCGTGCACTCGTTCGCGCCGCCGCCGCGGATGCTGGTGTTCGGTGCCATCGACTTCGCCGCGGCCGTGGCCCGGGCGGGCAAGTTCCTCGGCTACCGGGTGACCGTGTGCGACGCCCGGCCCATCTTCGCCACCCAGGCCCGGTTCCCGGATGCCGACGAGGTGGTGGTGGACTGGCCGCACCGGTACCTGGCCCAGACCCCGGTGGACTCGCGCACGGTGATCTGCGTGCTCACCCACGATCCCAAGTTCGACGTGCCCGTCCTCGAAGTGGCACTGCGCACTCCCGCCGGGTACATCGGCGCCATGGGCAGCCGCCGCACCCATGAGGACCGGCTGGACCGGCTGCGCGAGGCCGGGCTGACCGAGGACGAACTGGCCCGGCTGCGCTCGCCGATCGGCCTGGACCTCGGCGCCCGGACCCCGGAGGAGACCGCGGTATCGGTCGCGGCCGAGCTCATCCAGCTCCGCTGGGGCGGCTCCGGCCGTCCGCTGACGCTGACCTCGGGGCGGATCCATCACACCAGCTGACCCGGCCGTGCCGCGCGTTGCGGGGGTGCTGCTGGCGGCCGGCGGCGGATCCCGGCTAGGCCAGCCGAAGGCGCTGGTCGAGCTGGGCGGCAGCCGCCTGGTCGACCGCGGTACCGGGCTGCTCCAGGCGGGCGGGGCCGGACCGATCGTGGTGGTCACCGGGGCCGTGCCGCTGACCCTGCCCGGGGCGACGACGGTGCACAACCCCGACTGGGCCAGCGGCATGGGCTCGTCGCTGGCCGTCGGCCTGCGGGCGGTGCCGGACGGCTGTGCGGCCGCCGTCGTCGCCCTGGTTGACCAGCCGCTGATCGGGGCGGCCGCGGTGCGGCGGCTGATCGCCGCGTACGCGGCCGGGGCCACCGTGGCCGTCGCCGCCTACCACGGCCGGCCGCGCAACCCGGTGCTGCTGGCCCGGGCGCACTGGCCGGAAGTGATCTCGCTGGCCGCGGGCGACGCCGGCGCGCGGCCGTTTCTGCGCGCCCACCCGGACCTGGCCGCGCTGGTCGAGTGCGCGGACACCGGCCGGCCGGACGACCTGGACACCCCGGCCGACCTGGCCCGGCTCACCCGGATGCTGCCCAGCTAAACCGCGCTGACCTCGATGCCCCAGCTGTGTGTCACGCTGTCGCCGGGCTCCAGCATGAGCAGGTCGGTCCCGGACACGAACGCATTGGGCGGGCAAGTCATCGGCTCGATGGCCACCGCCCGGCGGCGCTGGCCAGGCTCCAGCGCATCCCCGGTGAACACCTGCAGCCAGTCATATCCGGGGCCCGCCCACAGGGCCACCTCGGTGCCCGCCTGCCGCAGCCGGGCCCAGGCGCGGCCCTGGTCATCCCGGGTCAGCCCGGTGAATGCGTGGTCCAGCTGGACGCGGCCGACCGCCCGGGCGGCGCGGAAGTCGAACTCGGTGCCGGTCACGTCCGCGGGCGGCCCGGCCGGGAGGCCGCGGTCGCCGTTGGGCAGCCGGAGCCCGGCCGGCAGCGTCAGCTCGCAGCCGTTGACGCTGGCCGCGCCCGTGGTCAGGTACGGGTGGGATCCGGTGCCATACGGGGCGGGTGCCGAGCCGACGTTCCGGGCGCTGATGCTGACCTGCAGGCCATGGCCGGCTTCGAGCTGGTAGCTGGCCTCCAGCTCCAGGCAGAACGGGTAGCCCTGGTGGCCGAGCAGCACGTACCGCAGGCTGACCTGCTGGCCGGTGTGCGCCGTGGTGGCCCAGCCCGCCCACCGGGTCAGCCCGTGGATCGCGTTCTGGTTGGCTGGCTCGGACAGAGCCAGCTGGTGCTGCACGCCGCCGGTGGCGTAGCGGCCGCCGTCCACCCGGTTGGGCCACGGGCAGAGCAGCTGGCCGGCCCCGGCCGGTGGCAGCACGTCGGCCTCGTACTCGGTGATGACCGGCTGGCCGCGGTGCCGCAGCAGGCGCAGCCCAGCGCCCAGCTCGGTGACCGTGGCCTGGTAATCCCCGGCCGAGATGTCGTATTGCGCGCCGCTGAGCGGAACCTGGGCGCCGGTGAGCGAAACCATGATCAGCTTTTCTGCGTGTTCGCGGGCCCAGACGTCCCGGGCCGAGGCGGCACCGGCGGCCGGAAAACGAGCGAGTGCCGACGGGGCTGCTTGGGGAGCGGGGGACCGTCAGCCCCGCCGGCACTTGAACCATAGCGGCCCGCGCCGCGGATGAGGGCGAAAGTCTTCAAGCCGGGCGATCGTGCAGACACCTGTAACCTCTTGCGACGTTGAGTTATTTTCCGGACACCCAGAGCATCTAGATCGGCATCCGGATCGGCATGCGGATGGCCTCGGGTGAAGCGGCCCGGATAAGTGGCACGAGGGTATCCCACGGCCTCCGCGGGCCGGCCGGGCAGCCCGGCCGGGAGCCCGGCAGCCGGCTATTTTCATCCCAGCCAGGCGGCTACCGGACCGCCCCGCCCCGCCCCCACTGCTGGCCCGCTGGGCAGGCTCGCCGTGCCTGGTAGAACGGCCGCGCTTGTCGCGGCCCGGCCGGGCGGGTTGAATGGCGTTTCCGGGATCATCACGTCCGGGGAAGGGCCATGGCGGACGAAGTCGGGTTCAGCGTGGGCGCGGTTGCCCGCCGGCTCGGCGTCGCGCCGTCCACGCTGCGCACCTGGAACCGGCGGTACGGCATCGGCGCCCAGGAATTCAGCCCCGGCCGGCACCGGCGGTATACGGCCGCGGACATCACCCGGCTGGAGCACATGCAGCGGCTCATCCTGCGCGGCGCGGCACCGGCCGACGCCGCCCAGGCCGCACTGGTCAGCCGGGTGCCGCCAGTACCGGCGCCGGACGTCCCGGCGGCCCGCTCCGGGCCCGGGCATGGGGCCGGCGGCCAGCGGCTCGCGCTGCCCGGTGCCTCGGCCGCGGCCCGTGGCCTGGCCCGCGCCGCGCTGGCCATGGACGGCGCACTGATGGACGAGATCATCCGGGCTGCGCTGGCCCGGGACGGGGTGATCCCGGCCTGGCAGAGCCTGCTCGTCCCCGTGCTCACCGGGATCGGCATCCGGTACGAGCAGACCGGGACCTGCGTCGAGGCCGAGCATCTGCTGTCCTCGGTGACGCTGGCCGCACTGGCCGCCCGGCATCCATATGCGCCGGGCCCAGCCGACGACCGCCCGGTCCTGCTCGCCTGCGCGGAGGGAGAGCAGCACAGCCTGCCGCTGTACGCACTGGCCGCGGCGCTGGCCGAGTGCGCGGTGAGCGCCCGGATGCTGGGTGCCGCGCTGCCCTACGTCTCGCTGGTCGCCGCGGTCCGGCGCACCGGGCCGGCCGCGGTGTTCCTGTGGTCGCAGGTCCCGGACACTGGGAACCCGGCCGTGCTGCCGGACCTGCGGCCGAGGCGGCCCGGGGCCCGGCTGCTGCTCGGCGGACCAGGCTGGCCGCGGGACGGCCTGCCGGACGGCAGCCGCCTGATCGGCAACCTGCCGGACGCGGTCACCGCGGTGATGGCTTCCCTCGGCCGCAGCTGACCCAGCTGACCGGGTGCCCCGCTGGCGCCGGCTTATCACGGATCCGGTCCGCTGAGACCAGGACAAACCGGGCAATGACCACACCAGATCCGTGAAAAGTCGCCGGAGCATGATCGATATGACGCGCCTAGACCTTAAGTCAGCGGCGTTGTACTAGCTAGATGCGCACCAAACTCATGATCAGGATGGGGATCTGGGGGGCTGCGGGCTATCGGGGCGGGATCAGGGTGCCGTTGCGGACCGACTCGGCGGCCAGCACGCCGAACAGGTAGAAGTAGGCGGCCTCTTCGTCCTCGAACGTGCGGACCTCGTGCCGGGCCCCGTCAGCCGCGCTGAACACCTCGAAACCCTCGTCCGTGCGGAGCAGGCACATGGCGCCGTCGGCCTCCTGCTCCAGCGCGTACGCGGAGCGCGGGATGGCGGCCAGATCGGCGAGTTCGGAGAAGATCGACCTGGTCTGGACCCGCTGCTTGCGGGCGGACCGGCGGCCGGCGGAGCGCTGGGCGCGGCGGGACGGCCCGGCCAGCGGGGTGCCCTCCAGGATGCTGTCCGGTTCCGGTAGCGGGGCCTGTATCGCGGTGGCCGCGCCGTTCCACTGGCCGTTGCCATTGCCATTGCCGTTGACCGGGCCGGGACTGTTCATCCCGGGCGCGCCGGTGCCGTTCCAGCCGCCCGGGGCACCGTTTCCGGTCCAGTTGGTCGGCGGGCCGTAACCGTTCACCGGGGGCTGCGGCCCGGTGCCCGGGCCGGTCCAGCCGCCGGGTGGCGGCGCGCCGTAGCCGGTCCAGCCCGCGGGCGGCCGCGCTCCGTTGCCGGTCCAGCCACCAGCCGGTGCATAGCCAGCCTGCGCGGGGTGCCCGCCGGTACCGTTGCCGGTCCAGCTCCCGGTGCCGCCGGGGGCGCCGTTCCCATTCCAGTTGGTCGGCGGGCCGTAGCCGGTGACCGGGGGCTGTGGCCCGGTGACCGGGGGCTGTGGCCCGGTGGCCGGGCCGTAGCCGCTGACCGGGGGCTGCGGTCCGGTGCCCGGGCCGGTCCAGCCGTCCGGCCCGCCGGGCGGCGCATAACCAGCCTGTGCGGGGTGGCCGCCGGTGCCGTTGCCGGTCCACTGCGGCGGCGCGCCGTTTCCGGTCCAGGCCCCGGCCGGCGCCAGGGCCGCCTCGGCCGGGTAACCCCGGCCGCGGGCGTCCGGGGCCGGGGCAGCCAGCGGCGCGGCCGACCAGGGCTGCGCGCCGTAGGGATAAGAGGGCTGCGGTGGCGTGGCGGGCTCCGGCCGGGGGCGGGGCAGGGTCTTTTCCACCTTCTCCTCGGCCAGGCTGGTCACCTCGTCCCGCGGCGTGAGCAGCTCGAACACCCCCCGGTCCACCTGCCAGTAACCGAGTTCCCTGGCCCGCCGGGCGTCCTTGCCCAGGTAGACGATGTGCAGTCGGTCGCCGAGGTCATCCAGCACCAGGCAGGCTTCGCCATGGAAGGTGCCAATTGGCCGGGACTCCCAGAGCACGTTGACCTCCGCCCTGATCACGCGCTTGCGCCAGTGCCCGGGAGCGGGCTCGAAGCCCAGTTCCTCTGGAGGCGGGCACGCGGCAAACAAGACGACATCGGATTCGGACGGTCCCACCCCTACCTCGTAGGGGATCCCGCGGTACGTGGCCATCTGCCGGAAGCGCATGGCTCACAGCCCCTTGGACGGGCGAAGCCAGGCCTGCCCGTCAAACCGGGCGATGAGCTCTTCGCCCCCGGGCACGATCCGGTGCATCTCCGCACCCACCGGGACTGGGATCGGCAGCGTGTAGAACTCAGGAATGGAGCTGGGCGGTGGCCCGGCCGGGCCATCCGCCGGCGGCGGCGCGAGTGACGCGTCCAGGTCCAGGGCACGCCAGCGCATGACGTAGATCTCCGCCAGTTCGGCGGTGAAGTCAGACCCGTCATAGCCAAGGTTCAGGACATCATAAAAATCGGCCGGGCTGCGGAGCGCGCAGTCCCTGGCCCGGTACACGTACCCGGCGATCACAGACCGCCGCCCGGTGAGATAAGGCTCCACCAGACGTGGCGGGATGACCTTCTGCATCTGGGTTCCGGGTTCGATGATCCTGACCATGGGCTCAGCCTGAGTCACACGCTCCCCTCACGGTTAGCCTGCGGTGTTCAAAAGACTCTCACACGGGGATTTTCCCCTCAACTGCTTCGCCAGCAGTGCCCGCGTCACGCGGATGTAATTGACCGTAACCCGTCAGCCGGGGTGCCGGGGCAACGTCACGGGCATTGGCCCGGGCCGCGCCGGGTGACCCGCGGCACATCCGGCCGCGCGCCCCGGTTCGGCGCGAACGCGCAGGATATGCACGTGGCGGGGGTGCCCGTGCCAGGGATGTCAGGCGGCCCCGGCGTCGCGGGGGCGGGCCGGCCAGCCCGCTGCCCCGGCTAGGGTTGAGCCGTGCGTAGCCTCAACGCGGCCGAGTCGCCGTTCCAGGGCGATGAGGGGGCCGCCGACCCGGCGGTGCTCGCCGCGCTGGCCGCATACGCGGCGGGCCAGGGCAGTGAGCACGCCGCGCTGAACGCCCTGGCCAGTTCCCGGTTGCTGGTGCCGGTGGTGGCGGTACTAACCGAAGAGACCAGCGGGGACAGTGGGGCTGCCGAGGACAGTGAGGCCAATGGGGCCGGGGACGGCCCTGGCAGTGGACTGCGCCGGGAGAAAAGCACCGAGATGGCGCTGCCCACCCTGATCGGGCAGGACGGCCGGGCCGCTGTCCTGGCGTTCACCAGCCTGGACGCGCTGACCCGGTGGCGGCCGGACGCGCGCCCGGTCGCGGTGCCCGCGGCCCGCGCCTGGCAGGCCGGGGCCGAGGAAACCAGCGCCGTGGTCATCGACGTGGCCGGGCCGGTTCCGGTCACCGTGGAAGGAGCCCGGCTGGCCGCGCTCGCGGCGGGCCTGCCGGCGCCACTGCCGCACCAGGACCCGGACGTGCTGGCCGCGCTGCATGCCGCGCTGGGCGACGAGCCGCTGATCGTGCAGGCCTCGCTGACCACCCCGGACCAGCGGGCGGGCTGGGAGTATGGGCCGCGGCCGGAGGACCTGCCCGACCTGGCCGCGCGGAGCAGTGCCGACCTGGGCGCGCTGGGCCTGGACCTGCCCGACCCAGGCAGCCCCGGCCGGGACGGCGCCGATCAGGACGGTGACCAGGAGGCCGGCGCCCACCGGGATAGTGCTGGGGGCGGCGACGCCGCCGGGACTAGTGCTGCTGGCGAGGCAGACAGCGGGGTAGCGGATACGGCCGATCTGGCGCTGCAGGTGACGCTGGCCGACGGGTGTGATCCGGCGGCGGCGACCGCGGCGGTGCGCCGGGTGGCCGAGACCCTGCTCACCGCGACGGGCGGACGGCTGCGCCGCGGCATGGAAGTATCGGTGGCGCCAGCGCGCGCCCGGTGACGCGCGGCTCGCCTGCCCAGTTGGACGACGTGGCCTGCGGAGTCACCGCGGGTGGGAGGATCAGGACATGGTGCGCTGGCTGACCGCGGGTGAGTCGCATGGCCGCGCGCTGGTCGCCATCTGCGATGGGATCCCGGCCGGTGTCGAGATCACCAGCGCCGACATCGTGGCCGCGCTGTCCCGGCGGCGGGCCGGCTACGGGCGCGGCGCGCGGATGAAGTTCGAGCAGGACGAGGTGGAGATCACCGGCGGCACGCGCCACGGCCGGACGCTGGGCAGCCCGGTGGCGATCCGGGTGGGCAACACCGAATGGCCCAAGTGGGAGACGGTCATGTCGCCCGACCCGGTGCCCGCCGAGGACCTGGCCGCCCAGGCCCGCAACGCACCGCTGACCCGGCCCCGGCCGGGCCACGCCGACCTGGCCGGAATGCAGAAGTACGGGCATGACGATGCCCGGCCAGTGCTGGAACGGGCGAGCGCCCGTGAGACAGCCGCCCGGGTCGCACTGGGCGAGGTCGCACGGCAGTTCCTGGTACAGGCGTTCGGTATCGAGGTGCTCAGCCACGTGGTGGAGATCGGGCCGGTCACCGCGCCGGCCGGCGCCCAGCCGGAACCGCGCGACCGGGCCCGGGTGGACGCGGACCCGGTGCGCTGCCTGGACAGCAAGGCCAGCCTGGCCATGCAGGAGGAGATCGACGCGGCGCGCAAGGACGGCGACACGCTCGGCGGCGTGGTCGAGGTGCTCGGCTACGGCCTGCCGCCCGGGCTGGGCAGTCACGTGCACTGGGACCGGCGGCTGGACGGGCGGCTGGCGGGTGCGCTGATGAGCATCCAGGCCATCAAGGGCGTCGAGGTGGGCGACGGGTTCACCACGGCGCGGCGCCGCGGCTCGCAGGCGCACGACGAGATCGAGCCCACGGCCGGCGGCGTCCGGCGGCGGACCAACCGGGCCGGCGGGATCGAGGGTGGCATGAGCACCGGCGAGGTGCTCCGGGTGCGGGTGGCGATGAAGCCGATCTCCACCGTGCCGCGCGCGCTGGCCACCGTGGACGTGGCCACCGGCGAGCCAGCCAAGGCCATCAACCAGCGCAGCGACGTGACCGCGGTGCCCGCGGCCGGCGTGGTGGCCGAGGCCATGGTCGCGCTGGTGCTGGCCGACGCGGTGGCGGAGAAGTTCGGCGGCGACTCGGTCGCCGAGGCGCGCCGGAACCTGCGCGGCTACCTGGACACACTGGTGATCACGTGACCGGGCCAGGACCAGTGGCGATCATCATCGGGCCACCCGGCGCGGGCAAGACCACCGTGGGCGAGCTGCTCGCGGCCCGGCTGGGCGTGCCGTTCACCGACACGGACGACGTCATCGAGGAGACGGCGGGCAAGCCGGTCAGCGACATCTTCGTGCAGGACGGCGAGGCCGCGTTCCGCGCCCTGGAGCAGGCCACCGCGGCCCGGCTGATCGGCGCCGAGCCAGGCGTGCTCGTGCTGGGCGGCGGTGCGCCGCTGGATCCGGCCACCCGGCAGCTGCTGGCCGGGCAGCGGGTCATCTACCTGGAGACCCGGTTCCGCACGGTGGTGCACCGGTCCGGCCTGGACGGGCCGCACCCGCCAATCCCGGGTAACCCGCGCGGGCGGCTGAAGCAGATGCTCGACGAGCGGCACCCGGTGTACGCGGAGCTGGCCTGGCGCACGGTGGCCACCGACGACCGTGAGCCCGGCGAGCTGGCCGGGCTGCTGGCCGCCGAACTCGAAGCGCAGCCGCCGTGACCGCGACCAGAATCCCGGTCCGCGGTGAGCACCCCTACGACGTGGTGGTGGGCACCGGCGTGCTCGGTGAGCTGCCCGCGCTGGTCGGGCCGCAGGCGACGTCCGTCATGGTGATCGCGCCCAAAGGACTGGACGAGATCTCCTGGCCGGTCAGCCACGCGCTGCAGGACGCCGGGTACCAGGTGCACACGGCCGAGGTACCGGCCGGTGAGGCGGCCAAGGACATCAGCGTGGCGGCGGCGCTGTGGTCCCAGCTGGCGGATGGCCGGATCACCCGCAGCGACTGCGTCGTCGGCGTCGGCGGTGGGGCCGCCACCGACCTGGCCGGGTTCGTCGCCGCCACCTGGCTGCGCGGGGTGCGGCTGGTGCTGGTGCCGACGACGCTGCTGGCCATGACCGACGCCGCGGTGGGCGGTAAGACCGCGGTGGACATCCCGGAGGGCAAGAACCTGGTCGGCGCGTTCCACCCGCCTGCCGGGGTGCTGGCCGACCTGGCCGTGCTGGAGACGCTGCCGCAGGCCGAGTACATCAGCGGGCTGGCCGAGATCGTCAAGGCCGGGTTCATCGCTGACCCGGTGATCCTGGAACTGATCGAGGCCGACCCGGCGGGCGCTCAGCTGCCGCACGGCCAGCACACCCGGGAGCTGGTGGAGCGCGCGGTGCGGATGAAGGCCGACGTGGTCTCGGCCGACCTGCGCGAGTCGGGGCGGCGGGAGATCCTCAACTACGGGCACACCCTGGGCCATGCCATCGAGCGGGTCGAGGGCTACCAGCGGCGGCACGGCGAGGCGGTGGCCATCGGGATGGTCTACGCGGCCGAGGTGGCCCGGCTGATGGGCCGGCTGGACCAGGTCACGGTGGGCCGGCACCGCCGGGTGCTGCAGGCGGTCGGGCTGCCCACGGCGTACCGGCCGGGGCTGTGGGCGGAGCTGCGGGACGCGATGACAGTAGATAAGAAGGCGCGCGGCGCGCGGCTCCGGATGGTCCTGCTGGACGGCCTGGCCCAGCCGGCCGTGGTCACCCCGCCGGAGCCGCTGCTGGGCAGCGCCTACCGGGAGGTGTGCAGGCCATGAAGCAAGTGCTGGTGCTGAACGGGCCCAACCTGGCCCAGCTCGGCTCGCGCGAGCCGGACGTGTACGGCTCGCAGACATTCGAGGACCTGGTCGAGATCTGCCGGCGGACCGGGCGGACCCTGGACCTGCACGCCGAGGTCCGGCAGACGAACGACGAGGCAGAACTGATCAGCTGGGTGCACGAGGCGGCCTCGGCCCGGCTGCCGGTGGTGCTCAACCCGGCCGCGTTCACGCACTACTCCTACGCGCTGCGCGACGCGCTGGCCATGCTGACCGCGCCGCTGATCGAGGTGCACCTGAGCAACCCGGCCACCCGGGAGCGGTTCCGGCACAACTCGGTGGTCTCCGGCGTGGCCACCGGCACGATCGCCGGGTTCGGCCTGATGTCCTATCAGCTCGCGCTGCAGGCCATCGCCGAGCTGGCCGCGGTCCAGGACGCGGCCGGCCTGGACACGGTTGACGAGGACACGGTTGGCGCGGACACGGGCGCGGACGGCAGCCCGCCATGATCGTGCTGATCGGGTTCATGGGCGCGGGCAAGACCACCGTCGGGCACCTGCTCGCGGAGCGGCTCGGCCTGCCGTTCATGGACACCGACCTGGTCATCGAACAGCGCACCCGGCGCAGCGTGCGGGACATCTTCGCCACTGACGGCGAGCCCGCGTTCCGCCAGCTGGAGCACACGGTGACCGCGGAACTGCTGGCCGGCCCGGACGCGGTCCTCGCGCTGGGCGGCGGGGCGGTGCTGCACCCGGAGACCCAGCGCGCGCTGGGCGGCCATCAGGTGGTGTACCTGAAGGTCGGCTACGAGGAGTCCATGCTCCGGGTGGCGCACGACGAGTACCGGCCGCTGCTCCGCGCCCCCGATCTGGAAGGCATCTTCCAGCGCCGGCTGGCCAGCTACCACGCGGTGGCCACGCTGACCGTGGTCACCGACGGGCGGCGCCCGGAGGCGGTCTGCCTGGACGTGGTGGCCCGGCTGGCTGAGGTGCCCGGTGCCCCGGCCGGGACGGTCACCGTGCTGGTGTCCTGCACCGGCGGCACGTACAACGTGCACGTCGGGCCCGGGCTGCTAACTGAGGCTGACCGGCTGCTGCCCGCGCTGCCACGGGCCAGGACGGCGGTACTGCTGACCAGCGCGGCGGACCAGGAGACCGCGGCGGTGGTCAGCCGGGCGCTGCAACGGCGCGGGCTGGCGGTCAGCCTGGTTGACGTGCCGGACGGGCAGCGGCACAAGAACCTGGCCACGGTGGCCCGGGTCGCGGAAGACCTGGCCGGGCTGGCGGCACACAAGGACGACCTGATCGTCGGCGTGGGCGGCGAGGTGCTCTGCGACATCGCCGGCTTCGTGGCCAGCACCTACAACCGGGGCATGCCGCTGGCCCTGTTCCCGACCACGCTGCTGGCCCAGGCCGATGCGGCGGTGGGCGGCAAGGCCTCGCTGAACCTGCCACAGGGCCGCAACCTGGTCGGCACCGTGCATCAGCCGGTCGCGGTGATCGCGGACGTGGCCGAGGCGGCCGGGCGGCCGGACCGGGAGTATCAGGCCGGCCTGGCCGAGATTGTCAAGCACGCCCTGATCAGCGGCGGGGACCTGGTTCCGCTGATCGAGGACCGGGCGGGCGAGCTGACCAAGGGCAAGGTCGGCGCGCTGGCCGACGCGGTGACCCGAAGCGTCACGGTGAAGGCGGCCATCGTCAGCACGGACGAGCGGGAGCGCGGCGGCCGGCTGCACCTGAACTACGGGCACACGTTCGGCCACGCCATCGAGCAGGTGCGCGGGCTGGAGCCGGCCGACGACGGGTCGGCGGTCGCGCTCGGCATGATGGCCGCCGCCTACCTGGCCCGGCGGCAGGGCCGGATTGGCGGCGACCTGGTCGGCCTGCACCGCCGGCTGCTGACCGCCATGCAACTGCCGGTCAGCGGCCAGTTCGGCCTGGCCGGACTGCGCGACGCGTGGCTGCGGGACAAGAAGTACCAGGACGGCGCGCGCTTCGTGGTGCTGAACGGGCTGGGCCGCCCCGAGGCCGGAGTGCCCGCCGACGAGGACAGCCTGGCCGCGGTGCTGGCCGACCTGGCCGCCAGCCCCTGAGCCGTCAGCCCCTGAGCTGGCCGCCCGGAGCTGGCCGCCCGGAGCTGGCCGCCCGGAGCTGGCCGCCCGGAGCTGGCCGCCCCTGAGCTGGCCGTCAGTCCTTGACCTGGATCCAGGTCTTGCCCGGGACCTGGCGGGCGGCCTGGAACGCGGCCGCCGCGTCGGCCAGCGGATAGCACGCGCTCAGCACCCGGGATGGCGCCACCTGGCCGGCCAGCGACAGGGTGGCCGCGAAGTCGCCCGGGTGGTCGTAGATCAGCGAGCCGCGCAAGGTGAGCTGGCGCTGCACCACGATCCGGGTGACCAGGCTGGCAGACCGGTGAGCAGGACGGCGATGATGCCGGTGCCGGTGACCGTCCCGGCGATGGTGCCGCGGCCGCCGAACAGGCTGGCCCCGCCGATGACCACGGCGGCGATCGCGTTCAGGTTGTCGGTGGCCCCCGAGTCCGGTGAGCCTGCGCCGAGCCGGGCCATGACCAGGATGCCGACCACCCCGGCCAGGAAGCCGGCCAGCAGGTAGACCTTGAACAGGTGGCCGCGGTCGTTGATGCCGGCCCGGACGACCGCTTCCCGGCTGTCCCCGATGCTCAGCGTGTGGGCGCCGAACCGGGTCCTGGCCAGCACCAGCCCGTACCAGATGGTGATCACCGCGGTCACCGCGACCGGGATGGGCAGCCAGCCGCCCAGGTTGGTATTGCCCACCGTGGTGACCGAGGCCGGGATGTTGGAGATCTCCTGGCCGTTGTTCAGCAGGAAGCCGAGCCCGGTGGCGATGCCCAGGGTGCCCAGGGTCACCACGAACGGCGGGACCGCGGCCCGGGTGACCAGCAGCCCGTTGAGCGCGCCGAACAGCCCGCCGACCAGCAGCGTGACCAGGAAGCCGACGGTCAGCGCGAGCGGGGCCGCGCCGGTGGCGGTGGCGAACCAGTGCGCCATCACCCACGCCCCGGCCGTCCCGGAGCAGCCCAGCACGGCGCCGACCGACAGGTCGATGCCGCCGGAGCAGATCACGAACGTCTCACCGACCGCGAGCAGCAGTACCTCGGTCGCGGTGCTCGACGTGTTCAGCCAGTTGGCCCGGGTGAGGAAGTAGGGCGAGTTGATGGCGAACACGACGCAGATGGCCAGCAGCACCCCGCCGATCCACAGGTTGCGGGCGGCGGCGGGCACCCGGTGCAGGTAGCGGAGCGCCGCCGCGGCCGGCGCCGCCTTCTCCGGCGACGGAGCCGGCCTGGTCACGGTCATGGTCAGTTCACCTCCGCATCGGTTCCGGCCTGATCCGGCGCGGCGGCGCCGTTACCGGTCTTGGCCCCGGTGATGTAGCCGACCAGGTTCTCGGCGCTCAGCTCGTCGCCGGCCAGGGTGGAGGCCAGCGAGCCGAGCCGGAGCACCACCACCCGGTCGCATACGGCCAGCACGTCCGGCATCTGGTGGCTGACGAAGATGACCGCGATGCCGTCCTGCTTGACCCGCCGGACCAGGTCGAGCACCTGCTGCTGCTGTTCGACACCGAGCGCGCTGGTCGGCTCGTCGAGCAGCAGGATCCGGCTGGTCCAGGCGGCGGCCCGGGCGATGGCCAGGGCCTGGCGCTGGCCGCCGGACAGATCCTGGGTGGCCGCGTGCACGTTCGGGATCCGGGTGTGCAGCCGGGCCAGCTCGCTGGCCGTGTGCGTGGACATCTGCCTGGTGTCCAGCCAGCCGATGCGCCGGGCCAGCCAGCCCTGGGCCAGGATCTCCCGGCCGAGGAAGAAGTTGGCCACCACGTCCTGCTGCGCGGCCAGCGACAGGTCCTGGTAGACGGTGGCGATACCGGCCTGGTGCGCCGCGGACGGGCTGGCGAACTGCACCGGCTCGTCGTCGATGAGGATGTCGCCGCTGGACGGCGCGATCGCCCCGGCCAGGATCTTCAGCAGCGTCGACTTGCCCGCGCCGTTGTCGCCCACGATGCCCAGCACCTCGCCCGCGTCGACCTGCAGGCTGACGCCGCGCAGCGCCTCGACCCCGTGGTAGTGCTTGCTGAGTTCTCGTACCGCCAGCCGAACAGGCATCGAGCCGTGTCCTTTCTGGGTTCAGGGCGTCGTCTGCTGGCCGGCCGCGGCGCCCGCCTGGGTCAGCACCTGGCCGGCCGCGGCGCGCGCCCGGGCCGCGAACCGCGGCCCGCCCAGCTCCCGGCTGAGTTGCAGGAACGGTGCTTCCACGCCGACCGGGATGTCGGCTGGCAGCGCGCCGATCAGTGCGGCCAGCGGAAGCTCGCCCTGCCCGGGCAGCAGCCGCCGGGTGCGGGCCTCCAGCGCCAGGTCGCCGCCGGCCGCCGGCTGGCCGCGGGGCAGCGTGCCGGGGGCCGGCAGCCCGGCCGGCGGCTCGCGCGGTGCGTCGCACAGCTGCAGGTAGCCGAGCAGGGCCGGGTCGGCACCGGCCAGGTCGGCCAGGCTGACCCCGCAGCGCTGCACATGCAGCGCGTCCACCAGCACCCGGCCGCCGGCCGACAGCGCCGCGATGTCCAGCGCGGCGGCCAGCGTGTGCACCGGCTTGTAGGACATGAACTCGATCACCGGCCGGACGCCGTACGGCAGCGCGAGCTGAGTCAGCTCGGCGAACCGGTCGGCCAGCCGGGTCAGGCTGCGGTCCTCGCTGATCGCGTTGAGATAACGGGCGTCGAGCTGGGCGGCGGTCGCTAACACCGGTTCCCAGCCACCGCGACCGGTGTCCAGCCGGATGGCCTCGGCGCCCAGCACCCGCAGGCCGGTGCCGTCCAGCCGCCGGAGCGTGTCGGCCAGCATCCGCGACCCCGGGCTGACCGGCCACGGCTGCTCCCCGTCGGTGGCGGGGGAGACGCGCAGGCTCACCGCGTCGAACCCGGCTGCCGCGGCCAGGCTGACCAGATCCGGCGGCGCCACATCGAGCAGCGTCAGGTGCTCGAGCGCGAGCTCGCGGCGGCCGGTCATCGGCCGGCGTGGCCGGGGACGGAGGGCGGGATGGGGAACATCGTCGTACCTCTAGGGGAGTTATGTACGAACTGGTTAGTTCGTTAGTGTGGCAGTCGTCACATGGGTTGTAAAGGGCGTGCTAGAAGTCATATGTGCGCACTGCGGACACGAGAGTCCGCCGCCCGGCGCACAGCCGGACCGAGGGGAGTCCCATGGCGACCACGCCGACCACAGCGGGCGTGCCCGAGCGCAGCCCCGGGCCGCGCCGTGACCCGGACCGGCGCCGCGAGCCGGAGCGGCGCCGTGACCCGGAACGCACCCGCCGGGAGATCCTCGACGTCGCGACCAGCGAGTTCGCCCAGATGGGCTACACCGGAGCCCGGGTAGACGAGATCGCCGCGCGGACCCGGACCACGAAGCGGATGATCTATTACTACTTCGGCGGCAAGGAGAAGCTCTACATCGCGGTGCTGGAGCGGGCCTACGCCCAGGCCCGGGCGGCCGAGCAGGAGGTCGACGTGGACCACCTGGACCCGGTGACCGCGATCCGGCAGCTGGCCGAGCTGACCTTCGACCACCACCAGTCGCATCCCGACTTCATCCGGCTGGTCAGCATCGAGAACGTGCACCAGGCCCAGTTCATGGCCAAGTCGCCGGCGCTGGCCAGGCTGAACACCACGGCGGTCACCATCGCCGGCCGGATTCTGGACAAGGGCTACGCCGAGGGGGTGTTCCGCCGCCAGGCCGACCCGCTCGACGTGCACCTGATCATCAGCTCGTTCTGTTTCTTCCGCGCGGCCAACCGGTACACCTGGCGGAGCCTGTTCGGCCGCGACCCGCTGGACGCCGCGGTCCGCGACCGGTACCGGCAGATGGTGGGCGATCTCGTGGTCAGCTACCTCACCGGCTGACCGGTGCCGCACGTCACCGCGCTAGGCTCGGGAACACTTTTACCGAACGCCATTCGGTGGTGGCGGCCGCAGGAAGGTCCCCGGAGTATGCGCATCGGAATGCACCTCAACTACGCCGGCGGCTTCGCCGAGACCGTGACCGAGCTGGCTGACTACGAGAAAGCCGGGCTGGACATCGTCTCGGTGCCCGAGGCGTACAGCTTCGACGCGGTCAGCCAGCTGGGTTTCATCGCGGCCCGGACCGGGCGGCTGGAGATCGCCTCCGGGATCTTCCAGCTGTACTCCCGGACCCCGGCGCTCACCGCGATGACCGCGGCCGGCCTGGACTACGTATCCGGCGGCCGGTTCACCCTGGGCATCGGGGCGTCCGGGCCGCAGGTGATCGAGGGCTGGCACGGCGTGCCGTACGACGCCCCGGTGGGCCGGACCCGGGAGCTGATCGAGATCTGCCGCATGGTGTGGCGGCGCGAGCGGCTGCAGTACACCGGCAAGCACTACACGATCCCGCTGCCGCCGGATCAGGGCACCGGCCTGGGCAAGCCGCTCAAGCTGATCAACCACCCGGTGCGCGAGCGGATCCCGGTAATGATCGCGGCGCTTGGGCCGAAGAACGTGGCGCTGGCCGCCGAGCTGGCCGAGGGCTGGCAGCCGATCTTCTACTACCCGGAGAAGGCCGCCGTCGCCTGGGCCGAGCCGCTGGCCGCGGGCCGGGCCAGGCGGGACCCCTCGCTCGGCCCGCTGGACGTGATGGCGGCCGCCCCGCTGGCCATAGGCGATGACGTGTCCGGCTACCTGGACCTGGCCCGGCCGTTCTTCGCGCTGTACATCGGCGGCATGGGGCCGCACCGGGACAAGGGGCACAACTTCTATTACGAGCTCGCGGTGCGGTTCGGTTACGCCGACGCGGCGGCGAAGATCCAGGACGCCTACCTGGCCGGCCGGAAGGACGAGGCGGCCGGGCTGGTGCCCGCCGAACTGCTGGTGGGTACCTCGCTGATCGGCCCGGCCAGCCTGGTCGCCGAGCGGATCGCGGCGATGCGCGAGGCCGGGGTCAGCACGCTCAACGTCACCCCGCTGGCCGCCACGCACGCCGACCGCGTCCGCCTCATCGAGCAGGTCCGCGACCTCGCCGGCTAAGCCGCCGTCCTGGCCGCCCGCCGCCGCCCTTGGCCGCCCGCCGCCGCCCTGGCCGCCGCCTTTGCGCGCCCGCCGTCCCGGCCGCCCGCCGTCCCAGTCGCCCGCCGTCCCAGTCGCCCGCCGTCGCCTTTGGCCGCCCGCCGCCGCCCTTGGCCGCCCGCCCCGGCCCCCATTCACGCCCGCGAACGTCCTGCCCCGACTCCACCCCTTGAGCCCCAGCAGTCACATTGATCATGGTCCCGCGTCTTCTTTTCACGCGAAACGCGCGGGCTGAGGGGTGTTTTGCCCGGTTTGTCCGCACCGGACGCGTGAAAGAGGGGGTGGGAGCCGGCCAGCGGTCATCAGCCGAGGGGCTGGGTGGTGACGTGGTGGGGGAGATGGCCGGTGGCGCCTAGCTTGTAGGCGATGATCAGCGGATGCTGCTGGGTCGAGCTCAGCACGCTGGCCGCGGTGATGACGTAGTCGCCGTCGATGGTCACCGGCGCGTTCGTCCGGTTCGGCAGCGCGAACGTGTGCAGCAGCGCGCCGGTGGCCGCGTTGAACGCGTACAGGTCACCGTGCCAGGTCGTGGTGAACACGACGTCGTTGGTCACCGCCGCCGCCCCATAGGGGGTCGACGGCAGCTTGTCGTCCCACTCCACCTTCCCGGTGGCCTGGTTGACCGCGACCATCTCGCCGGTCGCCTTGCCGATGGCCGCCTGGAAGTCGGCCGACGACTCGTCGTAGCCGTGCGCCTTGGTCATCGGCACCGGCAGGTTGTTCACCGCGGCGAACGTGGTCGAGCCGTTGCTGGCCAACTGGGTCTCGATACCGCCGAACGGGCCAGGCTCCAGGCAGAAGCTGGCGGGCAGGCTGATGTGCGACGCCGGCTTGGCGTGCTCGGTAAGCAGCCCGTCGTTATCGTGCCCACTGTGCACGCCCACCGGGAGCCGCCAGAGCAGCTTGCCGGTCTTCGCGTTCAGCTCGATCAGGATGCCGGCCTTGCCGCCGTCCACCACCACCGGCTGGCCGTGCACGGTGGTCAGCACCGGCGAGTCCTGCAGATCCCAGTCGTACAGGTCGTGCGGGGTGAGCTGGTAGTACCAGAGCAGCTTGCCCCGCGGGCTCAGCTTGACCACCGAGTCGGTATACAGGTCCGGGCCGGGCCGGCTTGTCGCCCACGGATACTGGGGCGGATAGGTGATCGGGCCGGGGTTGGCGATGCCGAGGTAGATGTTGCCCTGGGCATCGAAGGACGGCGGGTCCCACAACCCGCCGCCGGAGTTCAGGGCGGGTTTGCCCCACAAGTTGCCCACCTCGTCCCAGCTCCACTGCGGTGCGCCGGTTCGTGCGTTCAGCGCCCACAAGATGCCCTTGGCGTTGCCGAGATACTCGCCCACGGTCGGGTTGACCGGCACGGTGGACACGTACACCGTGCCGTCGCGGTAGCCCGGGGCCATGTCGATGCCCTCGTGGTTGTTGCCGATCAGGGTCCGGGCCCACAGCTGGCGGCCGGTGGCCGCGTCCAGCGCGACCGCGGCGTGGTTGGTGGCCGCGTACACGACACCGTTGGCCACGTTGACGCCGTCCGGGCCGCCGTTCGGCGAGTTGTAGTCGTGCGTCCAGAGCACCTTGCCGGTGGTCAGCTCGATGGCCATCACGTCGGATTCCACGTCCTGGGCGTACACCACGCCGTTGACCACGACCGGGGTGGTCGAGAAGCCGAGCGCGTGCACCGGGGCAGTCCAGGCCACGCCCAGCTTCGCGACGTTGCTGCTGGTGATGGCGCTGGCCACGTCGCGGGTGTTCTGCAGGTTGCCGCCGGGGAGCGTCCAGCCGGCCGCGGCGGCCGCCTTGGCCGGCGCGGGCGCGCTGCCCGTCCCGGCCGGGGTCGTGGTACCGGCGACGGCGTGCTTGCTGAAACACGGCAGGGTGCCGGACGTGCTGCTGGTGCTGCTGCCGCTGCAGCCCGCCAGGGCCAGGCCGGTCACCGCGGCCAGGGATATCCCGGCTGCCGCGTATCCCGCTCTACTCATGGCTGCCTCCTGGGCCGCGAGCCGGCCAGCCCCGGGATCGCGGGCACTGGCGTTCAAAAATAGATATCAGAATGATAAGCACGTGGTATCGTGAGAGTCAATCGAGAGGGGAGGCGTGCGGAGATGGATTCGTTCACCGGGAAGCTCGCCGTGGTGACCGGAGGCGGCTCCGGCATGGGACGCGAGCTGGTCCGTCAGCTGGCCGCGCAGGGATGCTCGGTCGCGGCATGCGACATCCACGCGGAGCCGGTCGCGGAGACCGCGGCGCTGGCCCGGGCGGCCGCCGACGAGCGGGTGCTGGTCACCAGCCACGCCTGCGACGTGGCCGACGAGGCGCAGGTGCTGCGGTTCCGCGACGAGCTGGTTAAGGCACACGACACCGATCACGTCGACCTGGTGTTCAGCAACGCCGGCATCGGCGGCGCGGGCAGTTTCGTCTGCGACAAGCGGGCGGACTGGGAGCGGACGTTCGCCATCGACTTCTGGGGCATGTACTACTGCGCCCGCGCATTCCTGCCGCTGCTCATCGCGAGCGGCGACGGGATCCTGGTCAACACGAGCAGCGTGAACGGGTTCTGGGCGACGCTCGGCCCGAGCATGCCGAACACCGCGTACAGCACGGCCAAGTTCGCGGTGAAGGGCTTCACCGAGGCGCTCATCGAGGACCTGCGCACCAACGCGCCCCAGGTCACGGCGGCCGTGGTCATGCCCGGGCACGTGGGCACGGACATCATCAGGAACACCCGCCGCATCCTCGGCTACCCCGGCCCGGAACAGATGGGGGAGGCCGAACTGGAGGAGGCGCGGCCGGCGCTGGCCCGGCTCGGCCTGGCGGCCGGGGAGATGTCACTCGACGAGTTGCGCGAAACCGTGGTCAAGCTGGAAAACCAGTTCAAGGACAGCGCGCCGCTCAGCGCGGCCGCGGCGGCCACGATCATCCTGGATGGGGTGCGCGCCGGGCACTGGCGGATCCTGGTCGGCGACGACGCCGTCGGGGTGGACCGGGCGGTCCGCGCCCGGCCCGAGGACGCCTACGACTACGCCGCCCTGGCCGAAGCGGCGCGCGAGGCGCGGGCAACCGGGGCGCCCGTGCCGGACGCGCCGCCCGCGTCGTAGCCGGTCACTCCTCCCGAGCGCCCCGCTCTTTCAGCCAGATGACCAGCGCCGACCGCATCGTGTCCGGCTCGCCGGCCACCTGGACCGGCAGGGTGTCCGAGTAACCGGGCGTGGCGTCGATATTCGCGCCCCGGTCGAGCAGGTACTCGGCCATCCGCCGCTGGCCGCCGTGGCAGGCCTGCCAGAACGCCTCGTCCAGGTCCTCCTGGCTAGGAGCCGGATCGGCGCTGAGCAACTCGTCCACCCGGGCCTGGTCGCCGAGCGCCGCCGCCTGCCACAGGCTGCCGATGTGCGCGCCCCGGGCGACCAGCAGCCGGGCCACCTGCCAGCAGCCGTAGGCCACCGCGTTGACGAGCGGCGGCCCGGCGATCGGCCCGGAGCTGGGCATTTCGATGTCCGCTCCGCCGTCGATCAGTGCGGCGGCCACGGCCACGTCGTCGCTGCTCGCCGCCCAGTGCAGCGGGGTCTCTGGTTCGGGGTCGTCCGGTTTCCGGCGGCCGGCCGGGTTCCCGTTAGGGTCCGCGCCCGCGTCGATGAGCAGCCGGGCGATCTCCGCGCCGCGCAGGAAGTAGCCCGGCCAGTCCGTGACCATATGCAGCGGGGTCCGGCTGCCCTTCTGGTCGCCGATCCGCCACCGGGGCAGGTCCGGGTGCTCGCCGATGAGCCGCCGGATCGTGCCGACGTCGCCGCCGCGGACGGCCAGCACCAGTTCGATCGCGGCCGGATCGCTGCTTTGGATCAGGTGATCCGTAGGCCCTTCAGTCATGCCGCCCCCTTCGCCTGGGCCCGATCCTCGCACCGGGTTAGGACATTGTGAGCACGGCTTTGGTCATGCGGGGCGGCGCCTGGTCAGGGCTGGCCCAATGATGCCGCCGGCCAGGAAGCCGGCCGCCAGCGGGGCGGCGGCCGCCCAGTCGATCGGCCAGTACACGATGAACAGCGTGCAGCAGGTCACGTCGGCCACGGCGAGCGGGGCCCAGCGGAGCAACTGGCGGCCCTGCCCGCGCAACCCGGGCCGGGAGCCCGGCGCCGAGCAGCAGCAGGCCGGGACAGCCGCCGCGGCCGGCCCAGGGCTGGCCGCCGTGGCGCACGCGGTGCTGGTGCTTCCCGTGGTCCTGGTCACCTCGGTGCGGACCGGGCTGTGGTGGCCTGGGCGCTCACCCGCCGCGACGCCTGGGCGGGAGAGCGGTGCGGCCGGAGGTGTCCGGCGCTGACCTCGGTGGTTCAGGCCCGGATGCTGATCGGGCGGAGGTTCCAGCCGGACACGCTGACCACCGGGGTGGCGCCGTGCAGGGCCGCGGAACGCCAGGTCACGGTCAGCGTCTGCGACTCGCCCGGGAACAGCGTGATGTCGTTGTCCTGCCAGATCGCGGACGGCAGCTCGGCTGAGCCGCCGCGGATGTCCGCCCGGATCAGGAACGCGACCGTGGACCGGGACGTGTTGGTGATCGTCACCGCGGTGGCCCGGTCCGCGCCAGCCGGCCCGGCCTGGCTGGTGGTGGACGCGGTGGCGCTGATGGACGACCGGGGGAGGATACGCAGCGCGCGCAGGTTCGCGTACCCGGACAGCACACCCTGCGGCTGGCCGAGCGTCGTGGCCCAGTTGACCTTGTCCGGCTGGGTGGACAGCCAGTAGACGTTGCGGTCAACCAAGGTGCCGTGCCGCTTGAGCAGCAGTTCGACGAAGTACACCCGGGCTGGGCGGCCGGTGGGCACCCGGGGCCGCAGCACCTGGGTACGGACCTGCTGGCTGGCCAGCGTGATGTTGCCCGCTGTCTGGTCATCCAGCATGGTGCCCGCCAGGCTGAACACCCTGGCTTCCACGGACAGCCCGGACTGGCTGGCGTTGCTGAGGTTGTCCAGCGTGACGGTGCCGTTGTCCAGGGCGTAGAGCGCGTGCAGGCTCCGGTTCGCCTCCTGGGCGCCGAAGTAGCTGCCGGCCTGGTCGCCGTCGAAGTTGTACAGGTTCCAGAGCAGGCTCGGCCAGCCCTTGTTGAGCTGCCAGTAGATGGTGCCGGTGGACGGCAGCGGCCGGTTGCCCGCGTGGTCGATGAACGCCTCGAACTGCGCCCTCGCGTCCTCGTAGTCCTGGGCCTGGGCTTCCTCCACGTACTGGGCCAGGCTCGACCACGCGCCGTATCGTGCTCGCAGCGCGGCGTCGAAGTGGCACAGCGTCCCGAACGAGTAGCCGATGGCGCATTGCGGTTCATAGTTCAGGTGGTACTGGTTGGCCTTCGGGTCCTGCCACAGCTGGGCGAGCTCGCGCGGTGACATGAACCGGTGCAGCGAATCGAGAGTCGGCACCGTGTCACCGGCACTCTGCTCGCTGTCGTAGCCCCACGCGCCTCCCGCGTTGGTCTGCGTGCTGTCGTTCTTGTCGTAGTGCCGGGTGTCGTACCAGTAATCCGGTGGCACCCAGTCGTACGGGCCTTCCTTCTCCCCCGAAGGCCCGAGTTGCCTGCTGCTGCGGTATTCGGCCGAGGAGATGACCGGGTCGGTGAAGTCGGCCCGGCGGAGGGCGGCCAGGGACACCGATTCCTGCCTGGGGGTTGGGTTGAGGTCGCTCCACTGGAAGCTGAACACGCTCGGGTGGTTGCGCATGTTCTGCCCGATCGTGAACGCGGAGTTGCCCAGCACCCGGAAGTCGGCCGGGGTGGTCAGGCCGCTGCTCTGCAATTCCCAGGCATCGCAGCACTGATACCCGGCGTTGACCAGCATGCCCGCCGCATCCATCTGGGTGAAGAAGCCGGGCGGCATCAGATGGCCTTCCAGCCGGATGGTGCTGACGCCCATGTTCCGCATCAGCGCAATCTGCTGGCCGATGTCAGCCGCCGAGTAGCGCAGGAAGATGTTGGGCGAGAAGCCGCCACCACGGATGACGATCGGCACGCCATTGATCTTGAATTGGCGGGCGCCGGACGGCTCGGCGGCGCTATGGCCGACCAGCATGCTGGTGACATTCCGGACGCCGAACGTCTCGCTGGTCGAGTTCAGCATGGTGCCGTGCTGCGCCACCGACGTGGCCAGGGTGTACAGCGGCTGGGCGCCCATCTGGTAGGGCCACCAGACCTGCGGGCTGGTGATCGTCAGGCTCGGGTACGCGCTGGGGGAGAACGTCACCGTGCGGGTGCGGCCAGCGGGCACCGTCACCGCCTGGCGGACCGTGACCGGCGCTCCGTGACCGGGCGGGATGATGGTCGCGCTGACCATCCCGGTCTGCGCGGCGCCGGTGTTATTGCTGATGTCACTGCGGACGGTCAGCGCGGACCGGCTCAGATCCACGGCGTTCTGCTCGATCACGTGCGCGTTGCTGTCCGATAGCGGGCCGTCCACGGCCAGCTGAACCGGGAACTGGAGACCGGTGTTGTTGTCCGGCGGGATCTGGTTCCAGTCCACGTCGTCCAGTGTGAACATCTTGTTCGGGTTGTTCGGGTTGACCTCGATGGCCAGCGCGTTGCGGCCCGGCCGGACCAGTTTGCTGATGCGGAACCGGAACCGGGTGTAGGCACCGGTGACCGTGGCCGAGGTGGCCACTTCGTGACCATCGACCCACACGTTGGCCGAGCCGATCACGCCGTTGACGATCAGCGTGGCCACCGGGCTGCCGCCCAGGTGCGGCGGGACCGCCAGCGTGAACTCGGTGCGCCACCACCACGGCACTTTGAACGCGGCCACCGTGTCGGCACCGATGCTGTTCATATACCCGTAGCAGCGCCGCATGTTGTCGCCGAAGAAGATGCTGTGCGGGCCGCTGATGCTCTGGTTCACCGGCTGGAGGGCCGGGTCGAGCGGGCATCTGCCGTTCTGCAGCAAGGCCTCGATCTCAGTGCCGGGCGCACCCGCGTCGTCGTTGCGGACCCTGAGCCAGCGGCTGGCGCTGAAGCCCGGGGTGGAGATCTGTGCGCCGGGCTGCCGGGCGACGGCGCTGCTCTGCACCTGCCAGCCGGCGCTGCCCAGGTTGATGACGTCGCTGGCGCCGGTACTGGACAGTGAGCCGGGGCTGAGGTGAGAGGGCTGGGGCCTGGTCGTGGCCGGTATGCCGCGGTGCGCGGGCGCAGCCGCGGGCGTGGCCGGGGTCAATGAGGTAGCCCTGGTCGGCGGGACGGCCTGGGCGGCTGTCGTAACCCCGACGACGGCGACCGCGGCCGCCGTCGCGGCGGTCCAGCGGATCGCGGTCGTCCAGGGGATCGCGGTGGTGCGGCGGATTGCGGTGGTGCGGCGAGCGGCATGGCCGCCGAGGAGATGGCTCATGGCTGGCAGTTCCTGTCCCGCGGCCCCAGGACCGCGAACGCCGGACGCTTCAGCTGATTCCGGTTAGTTTGTATTCTTTCCAAACAAATGTGTCAAGAGGGCCGGTTCCGGGCCTGATCAGTGGGCATGACCGCGGGCTGGCGGGGCCTCCGCTAACGATTCTCGGTGTACGCCTGCCGTAGCGCTCGCCCTCAGGCGTGGCACGGGTTTGTGATCAAACGTCTGGTGTCGCTCTGACGACACCAGACGTTTGATCATCCAACTGATTTGAGGTTTGTGTGGCTGGTGGGGTTAGACGGACTTCTGGTAGGCGCGGAAGGTCAGGACGGACAGGGCGGTGACCGCTAGGGCCAGGCCCAGCAGGCCGCCGCCCTGGGCCAGCACCCGGCCCCAGTCCGGGCTGGCGCTCATCGCCGCCCGGCCCGCTTCCAGCGCCCAGTTGACCGGGTTGCAGTCGGCCACGATCCGCATCCAGTGCGGCATGAGGTCCGGGGCCATGAACGCGCTGGACAGGAACGTCAGGGGGAGCAGCAGGAACACGCTGAGCCCGATGATGGTCTCGCGTTCCCGGGCCAGCATCCCGATCGTGTTGGACAGGGCGCTGAACACCATCGCGACCAGCACCGACGCGGCCAGCAGCACGACCAGGCCGAGGACGCCGCCCGCGTAGTGCGCACCCGCGGCCAGGCCGAGCAGCACGATGATCAGCGATTGCAGCACGGTGGTGATGGCCTGCATGGCGACCGAGGCGTTGATGATGGCCGCGCGGCGCAGCGGCAGCACCAGGAAGCGGTCCATGATGCCGCGGTCGATCTCCTCCAGCACGCCCATGCCGCTCCACATGCTGGACGACAGGGCGCTCATCACCACCACGCCGGGCACCAGGTAGTCCAGGTAGGACGGGGCGTCGAAGCCGGGCAGCTCGGCCACCTTGCGGAACAGCGAGCCGAACAGGAAAAGCCAGATGGCCGGCTGGACGGCCAGGATGACCAGATAGGCAGGCTGCCGCAGCATCGCCTTGAGCTGCCGCTGGGTCATCCAGGTGGTGTGAGTGGCGATGGTGGTCATCGGGATCCTCCGGTCAGGCTGGCGTCTTGGGCGGGGTCGGCGTCGGCGAAGCGGCGCCCGGTGAAGCGCAGGTACACGTCATCGAGCGATGGGCGGGCGGCGGTCACGCCGTGCACCGCGATGCCTGCCTGGTTCAGCGCGGCGAGCAGCGTGGGCACGGCGGTCGCGCCGTCGTCCGCGCGGGCGCTCACCGAACGGCCGGTCACGGTGACCTCCCGGATGCCCGGCACCCGGGCCAGGGCCGCGCGGACCTGGCCGGGGACACCGGGCGCGGCCAGCTCGGCCTGGACGGTGTCGCCGTGCAGCCGCCCCTTGAGCCCATCCGGGGTGCCCGCCGCGACGATCCGGCCCCGATCCACGATGGCCAGCCGGCTGGCCAGCCGGTCGGCTTCTTCCAGGTAATGCGTGGTGAGCAGGATGGTGAGTCCCTCGCTGGCGGACAGCCGGGCGATCTCGTCCCACATCGCGGAGCGCGACTCCGGGTCCAGGCCGGCCGTGGGCTCGTCCAGGAAGAGCACCTCCGGCCGGTGGATCAGGCCGAGGGCCACGTCGAGCCGGCGCCGCATGCCACCGGAGTAGGTGCGCACCTGCCGCCCGGCCGCGTCGGCCAGCGCGAACCGGCTGAGCAGCTCGTCGGCCCGCTGGTTCAGGGTGCGGCCGCGCAGGCCCTGGATGCGGCCGGTCAGCAGCAGGTTCTCCCGGCCGGTGGCGACCGGGTCGCTGCCGGACTGCTGCGCGACCACGCCGATGACCCGGCGCACCTGCGCGGGCTGCTTGCGCACGTCGAGCCCGGCGACGGCTGCGTGGCCCGAGTCGGCCTGGGCCAGCGTAGTAAGGATCTTCACGGTGGTGGACTTGCCCGCCCCGTTCGGCCCGAGCAGGCCGAACACGGTGCCCGCGGCGACCGAGAAGCTCAGCCCGTCCAGGGCCCGGATGCCCTTGGGATAGGTCTTGACGAGGTCGGCGGCCTCGATGGCGAGCGCCGTCGCCTGCGCGGGCCGGGTGCCGCCGGCGGTCTGCGCCTGAATACTCATTTAGGTTCCTCCATGCTGGATCGGTTTGGCTGAACCGGTCCGCGCGGAACGCGACGAGTATCCTTGAGCTGCTACAACCCGATCGGATCTCGTTCCCGCGGGATCGGTTCGTGGGCGGCCCCTGGTCCGGTGTTCCCGCACCTGGCCGGGGGCCGGTCTGCGTCTGGGCTCAGTCCGGCGGCTCCTCTCCCGGCCCGCTGGCCGGCTGGTCGCCGGGCCGGCCGTTTCCGCCGGACATGACGTCGGCCACGGCCGTGGCCGACAATTCGGCGAGAGAGGTCGGCATGTCGCCGGTACGGTGCCAGTTCCGCCATTCCGCCAGCCCGGGCAGCGAGCCGTCTTCCAGCTCGCCGACTAGCCCACGCACCCAGTCCAGCTCGGCCTCCCGCATCCGCAGGCCGTACTCGGTCTCCAGCAGCACCAGCCGGGGCAGCACCGTGCTCAGACCGGTGATCTGGGCCCGCTCATCGTCGATGGCCTTCTCCAAGATCGACACCCGCTGGCGCAGGCTATCCAGCACATCATCGGGACCGAGCGCCGGAAGCAGTGACAGCGCCGCCTCGAACTGCGGGTACTCCTTGACCGGCGCGCTCAGCAGCTCGGTCATCCAGTCGCCCAGTTCGGCCTGGCCTGCCTCGGTGAGCCGATACACGGTGCGTTCCGGGCGGCGGCCCTCGCGGCGTGCTTCGACTGCCTCGATCAGGCCGTGTTTGGCCAGGTTGTCCACCACGGTGTAGAGCGAGCCGTAGTTGAGCTTGATGCTGTGTTCCTTCCCCCGGGAGCGCAGCGTGGCGGCTATCTCGTACGGGTGCATCGGGCGCTCGGCCAGCTGGGCCAGGACGGCCAGCGCCAGCAGGCTAGACACCTTGCGCCGCTTACCTGACATGTGCACCGTCCTTCCGCCCCAGATCCCCGTCCGCGTATATCCGTAGACGAGTATACGGAGACGTGTATCCGGCGGCAAGCATTTCTGGCGTGGGTGGCGAAGGCCGGGCGGGCTGAGCAGGTAAGCGGCGGGCGGGCTGGCTAAGCGGGCGGGCTGGCTGAGCGGGCGGGCTGGCTGAGCGGGCAGGCGGGCTGGCCGAGCGGGCGGGCTGGCCGAGCGGGCGGGCTGGCCGAGCGGGCGGGCTGGCTGAGCGGGCAGGCGGACTGGCTGGGGGGGAGGCGGACTGGCTGGGTGGCCAGGTCAGCGGTTCGGGTGGGGGAGGCCGAGGAAGCGGGTCACGTCGGCCGCGTCGGCGGCCAGTTCGGCGCGGTCCGTGGCGGCCAGGTCGGCAAGCTCGGTCAGCACGACCCGCCCACCGGGCAGGCCCCAGGTACCGACAGCCCGGCCACGCACCATGGCGAACGGGCGGAACATGCCGCCCTGCACAATGGCCCGCTCGTGCTGGCCAAGGACCGGGGCGCGGGACTGCCAGCCGTGCAGCACCGGGTCGAACGCACCGAGCAGCCGCGCGGGCGGCAGTTCAGCCGGCCTGCCACAGCGCTGCTCCGGGGCCAGGCTGACCAGGCCGTCGGCCCGTTCAGCCAGGTCGGCCGCGATGCTGGCCAGCGCACTCCGGGCGGCGCCGAGCGGCAGTCCGGACCACTTGGCCAGGTCCCGTTCCGTCGCCGGTCCATGGCCAGCCAGGTAGCGGCGGGCCAGCCAGCCCAGCGCGGCGTCCCGGTCCAGAGCGGGCGGCGTGCCCAGCCAGTCCCGGGCCAGCACATAGGCCTGCTCCGGCCCAGTCATCGGGCCGCGCACCGAGACGCCGCGCAGCCCGGCCAGGTACAGCAGGTACACCAGTGCCTGGCCCGCGGTGCGCAACCCGGCCGCGCCGAGCCGCTCGCCAAGCTGGGCCCGGGTGAGCGGGCCGTCCACGCGCAGCGCGCGCTCAATGACGGCGACGCCACGGTCCGCCTGACCCGGCTGGATACCTTCCTGGGCGAGCCGCCGGAAACAGCCGGTGTGCAGCGGCGGGGTGGTGAGCTGATGCAGCGGCCAGTAATCCGTGCTGCGCACCAGATGCAGCGTGCCCCGGTTCAGCCAGCCGGTCACCAGCGTGCGCCGCACCGTCAGCGCCTGGTCGACGTCGGCCGCGGTCAGCCCGGTGCTGCGCGCCCGGATGGCCAGCCGGGCGCCACGCGGGTCCTGTCCCTGGATGGCCAGCAGCCGTCCGGCCACTGTCTCGGCGGTGGCCGCGGGCGGGCCGGACAGCAGCTGGGCGACGGCCCGTTCGGCCAGCAACTGGTCCGGTCCGGGTGGCGCGGCGGAGTTCGCCATGGCCTGATCGTGCCACCCGGCACCGACGGCACAGTACCGATGATCCGGCCCGGTGGCCGGCGGCCGGCCACAACCGGTGCGGCAGGATGGGCGGCATGGCTGCGGCGAACGTCCCGATCGAGGTCCGGGTGGCCCGTGCCGCCGATGAGGCGCAGCTGGCCCGGCTGGACCGGGCCTCGTGGACGCCGCAGAGCGGGTTCCCGTCGGTCACCCGCCAGGCCGGCGGCCTGTTCTTCACCGCGGGCAGCCCGCCACAGGCCCACCTGGTTGGCATGATCGACGGCGCGGTGGTCGGCTACATCCGGCTGGGCGCCCCATCCCCGCTGCCCGAAGAAGCACACGTGCTGGCGGTGCACGGGCTCGCGGTGGCGCCGGAGGCGCGGCGGCGCGGGGTAGGCACCGCGCTGCTCACCGCGGCCGAGCAGCGGGCCCGAGCCCGCGGTGCGCGCAAGCTGAGCCTGCGCGTGCTGAGCACCAATCCCACCGCGCTCCGGCTGTATAAGCAGTTTGGCTTCGAGCAGGAGGGACGGCTGGTCGGCGAGTTCTTCATCAACGGCCACTACGTGGATGACGTGCTGCTGACGAAGCATCTCGACACGCCGCCCAGCTAAGCCGAGGTGGGCACTCAGCTCAGTGGGCGAGGCGGGCCAGGGTTTCCAGCAGAGAGACGGCCTCGGCGGCGCGGCCGTACGGGACGAACAAGTGATCGTGGTGGTAGCCGGCCACCACATTGCAGC
Source organism: uncultured Actinomycetes bacterium (assembly GCA_963834705.1). GTDB lineage: Bacteria > Actinomycetota > Actinomycetes > Streptosporangiales > Streptosporangiaceae > RYN-230. Next base: position 1,330,678 of record CAWICV010000001.1, on the reverse strand, counting down.
TCAGCCCGGCCTGGGCCAGTTCGCCGGCCACCGCGGCGGTCAGCCCGACCGCGTCCAGCGCCGAGGTGACCCGTAGCGTGATCCAGCCCGCGACGTAGTCATAACCCAGCCCGGCCGCATCCGCCTCGTGCTGCGCCAGCACCAGGGTGTGGCCCTCCGCCTCTGCGACGGTGACAACCGGCGACAGGCCGGGCGGCACCGGCCCGGGCACCGTGGTGAAGACGAACCGGCCAGAGTGCAGCTCCGGGTGCAGGCCGCGGAGCAGCCGGGCTAGGTCACGTTCTGCCGCCATGCGCCGCAGCGTAGTCCAGCGCAATTACCAGGCGCTAAAGAAACGCGATTGTAATTCCGCACGTCTTTCATTATTTTTTATTTTGTGATATGGTTTGGGTAACGTCGGATATTGTCCGCAGCGTGCAAAATAAAGACCTGCAAAACCAGCACGTGCGAATCCAGCACCTGCCGAGCCGCACCGCGCTCACCGCGGCGGCTGCCCGGGCGGCCCACCTCATCGTCGACCAGCCGCCGCACATCTTCACCGACCGCCTGGCAGCACAACTGCTCGGCGAGCAGGCTGAGGAGCTCATCAGCTATCACCGGGCACACGGCGAGCACCCGGTGCTGTCGGCCGCCCGGGCCCAGGTGACCTGCAGGAGCCGGTACACCGAGAATCGACTGGCCGAGGCGGCCGCACGGGGCATCACCCAGTACGTCATCCTGGGCGCTGGGCTGGACTCGTTCGCGTACCGCCGCAACCGCGCCAGAAGCGTCCAGGTCTTCGAGGTCGACCACCCCGCCACCCAGCAATGGAAGCGCGCGCAGCTAGCTCAGGCAGGGATACCCATCCCCGCTGGCACGGTCTTCGTACCCACCGATTTCGAGCACGATGAACTGACTGCCCGGCTGCGCAGCGAAGGCTTCGACCCGGCCAGGCCCGCGCTGGTCAGCTGGCTCGGCGTCACCATGTACCTGAGCCAGCCGGCCATCGCGGCGACCCTCGAAGTGCTCAGCAAGTTCGCCCCGGGCACCGAGCTGATCACCGACTACATGCTGCCGGCCGGCCTGCGCGACCAGGATGGCCAGAGCTACGCCGACCAGGTCGCGCCGTTCGCCGCGGAACGCGGCGAGCCGTGGCTGACCTGCCTAGCCCCGGACGAGATGTCAGCCCTGCTAACCACCCACGGCTTCGCAGGCAGCAAGCAGATCAGCCAGCAGGACTCGATCAGCCCACAGCTCTGGGCCCGGTCTGACACCCTGCGCCCGATCCGCCTGTCCATGCTGGCCCACGCCACGATCCCCGGCTGAGCGGCACCGGCCGCCCGCGTACAGTCGGGGCATGCCGGAAATCGAGCTGGCCCGCCGCCAGCGCCTGCAGCCCATGATCGAGGCGCTCGGCGCCGATGCCGTGCTGATCACCAGCCTGCCCAACGTCCGCTACCTGACCGGCCTGGCCAGCTCCAACGCGGCCCTGCTGCTGCCCGCGACCGGCGACGCGGCCGTGCTGGCCACCGACTGGCGGTACGCCGGGGCGGCCCGCCGCGACGCCGCCGACCTGGAGCTGCTCACCGAGCGGTTCATCGAGCCCGCGCTGGCCCGGCTGGTCACCGGGCGCCAGCTGACCAGGCTGGCGTTCGAGGCGCAGGAGATGACCGTGCAGCGGCACCAGGAGTTCGCCGCCGCGGCCCCCGGCCTGGACCTGGTGCCGCTGGGCCCGGCCGTAGAACAGCTGCGGGTGGTCAAGGACGAGGCCGAGATCGCGCTGCTGGCCCAGGCCTGCGCGATCACCTCCCAGGCGTTCGACCAGGTCATCGGCCAGATCCGGGCCGGCCTGACGGAACGCGAGCTGGCCGCGCTGGTCGAGCGCACCATGGCCGAGCTGGGGGCGGAACAGCCCGCCTTCGAAACCATCGTGGCCAGTGGCCCGAACGGCGCCATCCCGCACAACGCGCCGTCCGGCCGGCCGCTGGAACCCGGTGACCTGGTAACCGTCGACTGCGGCGCCCGGTACGCCGGCTACCACGCGGACATGACCCGCACCGTCGCCCTGGGCCAGCCCGCCGGCTGGCAGCGCGAGATCTATGACCTGGTGGCCGCGGCCCAGCGGGCTGGCATCGACGCGGCCGTGCCCGGCGCGGACGTCGCCCAGGTGGATGGGGCCGCCCGCGGGCTGATCAGCCAGGCCGGTTACGGCGACCAGTTCACCCACGGTCTCGGCCATGGCGTAGGGCTCGAAGTCCATGAGGCACCGATCATGGGGTACGGCCGGACGGGTACACTCGGGGACCGGGTCCCCATCACCGTCGAGCCGGGTATCTACCTGCCGGGGCGCGGCGGCGTCAGGATCGAGGACACCCTGGTGGTGCGCGCCGCGGCGGGGGCGGCGGCACGGCAGGAGCTTCTCACCACTACCACCCGGGAACTGCTCGTCCTGTAACCGGCAGGCGGGCAGACCCGTACGCAGGAGATAGACAGACGTGGCCACCACAAACGACCTGAAGAACGGCATGACGCTGAACATCGACGGCCAGCTCTGGACCGTCGTCGAATTCCAGCACGTCAAGCCGGGCAAGGGCGGCGCCTTTGTCCGTTCCAAGCTGAAGAACGTGCTCTCCGGGAAGGTCGTGGACCGCACCTTCAACGCCGGGGTCAAGGTCGACGTGGCCAACGTTGACAAGCGGGAGATGCAGTATCTGTACCGCGAGGGCGACGACTTCGTCTTCATGGACACCCAGGACTACGACCAGCCGCACATCTCCCAGGCCACGGTGGGCGACGCCGCGAACTACCTGCTCGAAGAGCAGACCGCCACGGTGGCGTTCAACGACGGCACCCCGCTGTACGTCGAGCTGCCCGCCTCGGTAGAGCTGACCGTCAGCCAGACTGACCCGGGCATGCAGGGTGACCGGTCCACCGGCGGCACCAAGCCGGCCACGCTGGAGACCGGCGCCACGATCCAGGTGCCGCTGTTCATCACGACCGGGGAAAAGGTCAAGGTGGACACCCGCTCGGGTGACTACCTCGGCCGCGCCTAGCCCGGCCGGTGCCTGCCCGGAGTAAGGCCCGCAAGCGGGCCCTTGACATCCTGTTCGAGGCCGAGGTGCGCGGCGAGCCGGTGCTCGATCTGCTGGAGCAGCGCATCATCGAGGCCAGCCCGCCGGTCACCGAGTACGCGGCGGAACTGGTCCGCGGCGTACAGGCGCACCGGGAGCGGATCGACGAACTGCTGGCCGAGCACGCCGAGGGCTGGTCGCTGGACCGGATGCCGGTGGTGGACCGCAACGTGCTGCGGATCGGCCTCTACGAGCTGCTGTGGGCGGACGACGTGCCCGACGCGGTGGCCATCAGCGAGGCGGTGCTGCTGGCCCGCGACCTGTCCACCGACGCGTCGCCGGCGTTCGTGAACGGGCTGCTGGGCCGGCTGCTGGAACTCAAGCCAACGCTGACCGTCTGATTCCGGCTGGCCTTTTCCTTTCTGAACGCCAGCTGGCATTAGGTGCACCACTGCGCGCCAGCGGGGTAGCCGGGAAAGCGTGCAACGCATGAGCGGGTGCAGCCCGGTACTCCCACGCCACCTCATCGCGCAGGCGGCGCGCTTTCAGCGCTTCCGCCTGCGCCGGCGGCCTTCCGGTCGGCCCGGCGGGACCTGGTCCTGGCCGCCGGAAGGAACCATCACCGTGACGATCCGGCTAGCAACCCGGGGAACAGCCCAAGATCGTTGGTATACCCCAGAGTCTTAGCGTCGGCGGCAGCAGTGAGAGTGTCGGGCTTGACGATGGCGTCGGGCTCGACGATGGCGTCGGGGTCGACGATGGCGTGGGGCTTGACGACGGCGTCGGGGTTGACGATGGCGTGGGGCTTGACGATGGCGTCGGGCGTGACGATCGCGTCGGGCGTGACGATGGCGTCGCGCCGCCGGTCGATCCTGTCCCCGATGGTTGCGTCCCCGGTGCCGGGGTTGCCGATAGCTGGCCGGGGGCTGGGGGGGCTGGTTTGACGCCGGGAGCGGGGGCGGCGCAGGCGAGATAGCGGGCGCAGGGGGAGGCCAGCAGACCGGGAGCCGAGGCCTGGATGCGTTCACTGCCGCAACCAGCCGGCCCGGGCAGCCCGATCCCGTCGGTCGCCTCACTGGTCTTGGTGCAGGCGGACCAGTTCCACGCGTAGCCGCGCTGGCCGGCCGGGAAGGAGAAGCTGACGTACCAGCCGTACTCGTTCGCGGAGATGCGGCGCGACCTGGAGACCTGCGCAGTGCCACCGCCCAGCACCAGGAGCCGCGGGGTCGGTGGTTGCTGGGCCTGGGCGTGGCTCAGCGCGAAGTACGGCTGCCACCGCTGTGCCATCTCGGTGGCGAGCGCGGACGGTGGGACGAGAACGCGGACGTGGAATGTCTGGTGGCAGAGCGGGCGGCGGCACTTGCTCGGTGTCCCGGTGATCCCGTGCACAGTCACGTACACGGTAGTCGCCCGCGAGGTGGTCAGCGGCTTGGCCGCGGTGGAGTTCTTGAACACCTCGACCGTGTAACGGGTGGCAATGTCCGGAGCCACCGCGAACGAGTAGTGCGCAGTAGCGCTGGCCGGGTGCAAGGCGAGCGAGCCGGCCAGGACCGGCGCATGGCGGTAAGGAAAGGGCTGGGCGTACAGCCTGGTTACCTGGCCGCTCTTCGCGTCCGTGACTTGCCCGGAGATCCGCGCACTGGCATCCTTGCCGCCCTGGTACTGGACATAAACAGCATGGTTGGCCGCTGGCAGGGCGGAGCTGGCCGAGAGCTGGACACCGAGGCGGACTGGGGCCTGCGGCGCCAGCAGGCGCACCCCGGCGGCAACGGCACCGGCGAGCACGATGACGACGGCGGCCAGGGCGATCACCAGCTTCCGCCGGGACCAACGGCGGCCGGGCACATCGGCGTAAGCACGCCGAGGCGGCAGCGGGCCGGAGTCGGCCGGCGAGACCCAGTGGGCCAGCGGGCCGGAGTCAGCCAGCGGCCCCGAGTCAGCCAGCGGGCCCGAGTCAGCCGACGGGACCCAGTGGGCCAGCGGGCCGGAGTCAGCCGGCGGCCCCGAGTCGGCCGACGAGTCCGGGAGGTAGCCCTCTTCCCCCGCCGCACCCATATCATCGGCTGCGCCGTCTGCGCCGGGCGGTGTGGCCGACCAGGCGAACTCGGTGGGGGGGTGAGTGAGCCCCGGGGAGTCATCAGTACCGAAATCATGCGGCGGCAAGCCGAGCGCGTCGGCGAGCGCGTCGGCAAAGTCCAGGCAGTCGGCGTAGCGGTCGGCGGGTTCTTTAGCCAGGGCGGTCGCGAAGACCTGATCGGCCGTTACCGGCAGATCGGGCCGCCGCGTGGTCAGTGCGGGTGTCGGCTGGGAGACGTGGGCGTGCAGGACCGCCATTGGATCTTCGCGGCGGAACGGGGGCGCGCCGGTCAGCAGCTCGAACGCGGTACAGGCCAGCGCGTACTGATCGGCGCGCCCATCCGTCGGCTCATCTCTGATCTGCTCGGGGGAGATGTAATCCGCCGTGCCCAGGAACTTGCCATCCGCAGTCAGGGCCGCCGAGTTCAGCGCCACTTTGCTCAGCCCGAAGTCGGCCAGGTACACATGATCGGGCCGACCGGGCCGGGTGTCGAGCAGCATGTTGCCTGGTTTGACATCCCGGTGCACCAGCCCGGCCATGTGGGCAGCATCCAGCGCCGAGGCCACCTGGGAGATGATCGCCGCCACCCGGGCCGGTGGCAGCGGGCCTGACCGGGACACCAGCGACCGGACATCCCCGCCGGGCACATACCGCATCGCGATGAACAGCACCCCATCGGCCTCATCCGCCTCATCGGCCTCACCAGCCTCAAAGACTGGTATGATGTGCGGGTGATCGACCGCCGCGGCCGCCTGCGACTCGCCCAAGAACCGCTGCCGGAACTCGGCATCGTCGGCCAGCCTCGGTGCTAGCAGCTTCAGCGCCACCTGGCGGTTGAGCCGCTCATCATGTGCGCGGAACACCACCGCCATCCCGCCGGCGCCGACCTGGCGGTCCAGCCGGTACCCCGCTACCCGTGAGCCGGGTACCAGCCCCGCCAGTGCCCCGTCGGCTGTGCTCCGGAGATCTCCCATCCTGCCTCCACGTCCCCCACGCCGTCGCAGTGCCCATGCCGAGGACACCGGAGCACGCCGTGGCTAGCAACATCACCTGCGTAAGATGATCACTACCGCTCCCTGCACACTCTGTCTGGTGCTTTTAGTTATTGGACTCGCGACACGTCCATCTGGATTACTTCCGAGAGCCTGCGCCTTGACCATCCGATGAGCTCGACGGCTCAGTGCGGGACTTCCGTCACATCTCGTCAGCTGCCGGCCGGGTAGGGCACCGGGCCAGCCGCGATCCGTACGGCCACCCGGACTGGGCCCGTGCTGAACTCAAGGCGGACGCCGCCGCCGACCACCATGGTCAGCGGCGACTCGGGCTACACGTCGATGGTGAACGCCAGCAGCGCGTGGGACAGCGCCGGGAGTTAGGCGGCAGCGAACTTGACTTGCAGGCCGTGCTTGCGCAGCACGGAAACGAACCAGAGTACCGACGCGCCGATACCCGCCACGGTGAGCGCGATCGTGGCCACGGTAGAAAGCAGCATGAACATGCTGGCCGTCTCGGTCACCATCATCACGCCCAGGCTGGCCGTCAGGATCAGGAAAATGCCGGACCAGAGCCAGGTGGCGCCCTGAAAGAACCGGTGCAGCCCCGGGTGATGGGCCGGATGGCGCAGCGCCACCACCTCGGCGGCCAGCTTGGCCACGATGGGGTTTGGGCCGCGGGCGGTCCGGGCGAACAGGAAGAACATGATCAGGTAGCCGAGCGGGAACTGGAGCAGGAAGATCCACAGCTCGCCGGTAGCCAGGACAATCACGGTCTGCAGCGTGAGCACGATGGCTGAGATGGTCAGCAGGCTGGGCACCGAGCCGGAGAAAATCTTGCGGATCAGCGCGGTAGCCCAGATCGCCCCGGTCCCGACCAGCAACCCGACGGTCTGGCCACCGAGCCAGGCGCCGAGGACATAAGCCACCAGGGGGAGGCCGACGGACTCGCTAAGGCTCAGTCCAGTACAGCGGAGCAACCGTAGCGGCCGGGGGAGCTCGAGGTGCTCGTGCATGGGGGAGAGCCTAGGGGTTGTGTCGCGAACGCGAGGCCGGTTTAGACATCGATGACCATTCTCCTAGCCAGCTCAGAGGAAAGCGGCAGATAACCCGCAGGTCCTGCCGTGTTGGCGTAGTTCTGCCCGCCGGAGCGGGTGCTAATCCAGGTAGAAAACCGGAGCGGGTGCTAATCCAGGTAGAAAAGGTGTGCGCCGACTGGGCAGGTTTCGCCAGGAACCGCTGCTATCAACACGGTTTGTGGCCAAGCATGGTTCAGGGCAGCACAGTTCAGTGCGGTCGGCGCCGTCCGGGGCCACGTCCCGGGATTGTCGTTGACCAGCACTACATTGGGGAGCAGGTGAGCGAGGAGGGTGGCCGTGCAGGCACAGCCCGGGCAGGCGCAGTACGGTCAGGCAGGGCACGGGGGGGCAGGGTACGGGCAGGCAGAGCACCCGGATGACCGGCCCGCGCCGGCCCGGCACGTGCCGGGCCACCGGATGGACCGGTACGACGACGCGCGCACCATGGTGGTCCGCGACGTGCTGGCGGCGGTGACCGCCGAACTGACCGCGCAGACCGGCCGGGCCCGGCTGGACATCATCGACGCCGGGGGCGGGACCGGGGGCTTCGCGGTGCCGCTGGCCGCGGCCGGGCACACGGTCACGGTGCTGGACCCGAGCCCGGACTCGCTGGCCGCCGCGCAGCGCCGCGCGGCCGAGATGTCGGTGCCGCTGCGCGCGGTCCAGGGCGACGCCACCGACCTGGCCGCGCTGACCGGCGAGCAGGGCGCCGATCTGGTGCTGTGCCACAGCGTCCTGGAGTACGTGGATTCGCCGTCCGCGGCGATGATCGCGGTGGCCAGCGTGCTGCGGCCGGGCGGGGCGGTGAGCGTGCTGGCGGCCAGCGCGGTCGCGGCGGTCATCCACCGGGCCCTGGCCGGGCGGTTCGACGAGGCGCGGCGGCTGCTCGCCGGGGTCGCGGCCACCGGCACCGCGGCCCCGCGCCGGTTCACCCTGGCCGAGGTGACCGGGCTGATCGAGGAGGCCGGGCTGCGCCCCGGCCCGGCGCACGGCATCCGAGTGTTCACGGATCTGGTCCCCGGCTCGTTCGCCGATGTCGATCCGGGCGCCGCGGACGCCCTGCTGGCGCTGGAGCGGGCCACCTCGGTGCACCCGGCCTTCCATGACATCGCGGCGCAGTTCCATGTCCTCGGATTCCGCTGAGCCAGCTGCCGCAGACGACAGCGGCTGCCCCATCCTGCACGTGGACATGGATGCGTTCTATGCCAGCGTGGAGCTCCGGGACCGGCCCGAGCTGGCCGGGCAGCCGGTGATCGTGGGCGCCACCTCCAGCCGGGGCGTGGTGCTCTCCGCGACCTATGAAGCGCGGGCGTTCGGGGTGCACTCGGCCATGCCGGTGACCCGGGCCCGGCGGCTGTGCCCGCAGGCCATCTTCATCCCGCCCCGGCACGGGAGCTACGCGGCCGTCTCACGGGAAGTCATGGAGGTGTTCCGGTCGGTCACCCCGGAGGTGGAGCCGCTCGCGCTGGACGAGGCCTTCCTCGACGTGTCCGGGGCGATCCGGCGGCTCGGCCTGGCCGCAGATCGGCGAGCTGATCCGGGCCACGATCGCCGAGCAGCAGGGCATCACCTGCTCGGTCGGGGTCGCCTCGTGCAAGTTCGTGGCCAAGCTGGCCTCGGCCCGATGCAAGCCAGACGGGCTGCTGGTGGTGCCCGCCGATGGCGTGCTGGACTTCCTGCACCCGCTCCCGGTGGCCGCGCTGTGGGGAGTGGGCGAGCAGACCGGCCAGGTGCTGGCCCGGCTCGGGCTGCGCACGGTCGGCGACATCGCGCAGATCCCGGTGGCCACCCTGCAGCGTGAGCTCGGCCAGGCGGCCGGGGCCCACCTGGCCGCGCTGGCCTGGGGCCGTGATGAGCGCCCGGTGGTCAGCCGGGTCCCGGAGAAGAGCATCGGCGCGGAAGAGACGTTCCCCAGCGACGTCGATGATCCCGAGGTGATCCGCCGCGAGCTGCTCCGGCTGTCCGGGCGGACCGCCCGTGGCCTGCGCTCGGCCGGTGCCCTGGCCCGGACCGTAGTGATCAAGCTCAGGCTGGCCAACTTCACCACCATCACCCGGTCACGGACGCTGCCCGAGCCGACCGACGTGGCCCAGACCATCTACGCGACCGCCTGCGCGCTTTACAGCGCGTCCGGTCTCGACTCGCGGGCCCGGCTCCGCCTGGTCGGGGTACGCGCGAACGGCCTGGTCCCGGCGTCCCGGGCGGCTACCCAGCTGGCGTTCGGCCAGCGGGCGGTGGGCTGGCGCGACGCGGAACGGGCGCTGGACCGGATCAGCGGGCGGTTCGGTGCCGATTCGGTGCGGCCCGCCACCCTGGTGACCGGGCAGCGGCCGGGCCCGCCGCCGCGGCCGCCGGAAGAAGGCTGATATGATCGCCCCTAACAGCATGAATTCGAATATTCGTTTGGTTGGACCCTGGCACGGCAGGCGGTGGGCCTGAGCCACCGGGAGGGCCGGAACGCCTTTACCCTTCCGCTACCCTTCCACCCAGTGCGGCCAGGCTCGTATTCTTGAGGAAGAACCTGGACCGTGAGATGAAGTCATCGCACCCGTCCCCGCGCGCGAGGTTTCATGGGAGGCGCCGTGCCGCTGTCTGAGCACGAGCAGCGTCAGCTCGAACAGATCGAGCGTGCGCTCTATGCTGAGGATCCGAAATTCGCGCAGGCTGTGCGCGCGAAGGATCCCCGGGTGCACTACAAGCGCCGGATAGTCGAAGCCGCGATCGGTTTCCTGCTCGGTGTCGGCCTGCTGCTGGCCGGTGTCGTATCCAAGCTCACCGTGGTCGGCGTAGCTGGCTTCGTAGTCATGCTGGCCTGCTCCATGTGGGCCCTGTCCAGCTGGCGGCACATGTCCGGTGGCGCCGCGCCCGGGCGCGGCCCGGCCCGGGAGCGGCGGGCCCGGCCACCCGCTGGCCCCCGGACCCGGTTCATGGAACGCATGGAAGAGCGCTGGCGCCGCCGCCAGGAGCGGGGGGATAGGTAGGCTCTGCGCTTGCTTTGCGCCGCCCGGGCGCTTTAGAGCTCGGTCGTTTGGTCGCTCGGTCCTCGCTCCGCGCTGCTCGCTACAGCCGGCCGCTCCAGCCGCATTGAAGTTTCAGCCACGGCCGTCGGCGGACATCAGGTACCACATGAATGAAACTGTCATGCGCTCTGGACCGCGTGACTGAAACGTCCATGCGGTTGGACATGCTGCTCAGCACTGCCTGCTCAGCACTGCCTGACCGGCGGGCTAGGCCTGGACCTTCTCTGACTGCCCGCCGGACCGGCGGGTTAGGGCGGTGAGGCGGTGGGCGGCTATGTCCATCCAGGCGAATACGTCCATGGCGTGCTGGAGGGCGGTGCGCATCGGCAGCAGGGCGGACGGCGGCAGTAGCCGGGCGCGCCAGCGCGCTCGCCAGGTAGCGTGCCCGGCGAGCGCCCGCCGGATCTGATCGGTGTCGGCCCGCAGGCCGGCCGAGTCAGCCGGGTCCCGGGCATACCGGGCCCGCTCGGCCGCCCGCGCGATCCGGGTGAGCGCCTCGTCCTGCGCCGGGGCCATCGGCCAGCCTGTCCGCACCTGGCGGGCCAGCGCGCGCGGCGAGGCACTGGGTGACCAGGGGATCCGGTAGTCGGTCAGGTCGTCCTGCAGTTCGGCCCAGGCCGCCTCGGCGTGGGCCCGGTCGCCAGCCGCGCGGCGCCAGCGCTGGCGGCGGCGGACCGACCGGATCGTCCGCGGCGCGATCAGGGCCGCCGCGGCCAGCCCGGCCAGGGACAGCAGCCAGTATGGCGCCGGGCGGTGCGTGACCGCCGTCCCGCCCACGCCGACCTCACCGGGCTCCTCGCCCAGCTTGGCCAGCGGGCCGGTGTGGGCCTTGCCCGAGCCCGGCTGCGTCGTGGTGGTCCCGGTGGTCGGCTGCGGCTGCGGCCCGGACTGCGGGGCGAGCACCGGCGGCAGCGTGTAGGTAGGCTGGATGGCGGTGGCCTGGCCGCCCGAGCCGGCCGGGGTGGGCTCGAAGCGCAGCCAGCCGACGCCCTGGAAGTACAGTTCCGGCCAGGCGTGCGCGTCGCTGGTCTTGACCACCCACCGGTCGTGCCCCACCGGCGTGCCCGCGGTGTAGCCGACCGCGACCCGGGACGGGATGTCGAGCAGCCGGGCCAGCACCGCCATGGCGAACGCGAACTGCTGGCAGTACCCGCGGCGCTGGCTGGTCAGGAACTGGATCAGCGCCTGCGGGCTGGCCGGCTCCTGCACGTCCAGGCTGTAGGTGAACTTGCCCGAGTCGGCGAACCAGTGCTGCAGCGCCACGGCCTGGCCGTAACTCGATGCCTGGCCGCGGGCGACCTTCTCGGCCAGCGTGGTCAGGCTCTGGTACACCCGCGGCACGCTGAGGTAGTTGCTGGTAATGCTGGCCGGCATGGGCCCGGCGTCGTGCTGCAGTTGCTGCTCGGACGGGTCCACTTCCCGGCTGGCCACCGAGTAGTGCAGCCCGGACAGGTCCTGCCCGGAGAACAGGGTGAGCGTGCGCGGATCCACCCGCCAGTCCCCGCCCACGTTGACCGTCCGCGCCGGGTAGGGCAGCGGCAGGAAGCTCGCCGTCTGCTGGCTGCTGGACAGGCCCTTGGCCAGGGTGATCGTGGTGTTCTCGGCGCTGGTCGGGGTGCCCAAGGTCAGGCCGGGGGCGGCGGGCAGCCTCCCGTCGTGCAGTTCCTGGCCCGCGGTGGGGGTCAGGGTCCAGGTCTGGGAACTCAGGTCGTTCAGCACATAGACCTGCAGATACTGCGGATCGGGGTCGTTGGTCCGGTAGCTGAGCACGTCGCTCGCGTCGGTGCGGTGCAGTTCGGTGTTCATCTGGACCAGCGGATTGGGCAGCGAGACCTGCCGGCCGCCCGCGCCGTCGCCAGGGCCTGAGCCGGCGAACAGCTTGTGCTCGGCCAGTCCCGGCACCAGCAGCGGGATGAACAAGGCGATCACCACCGCGGCCAGCGCGATCCGCCGCCCGGCCGCGGCCAGGTCCTTGGTGTCCGGCCCGGTCCGGTCCCGCCCGTCGTCCCCGTGCTGCCAGACCGTGACCAGCCGGCCCCACAGCCGCAGCCGTTCTCGTCCGTCCACCGCCAGCAGGGTCAGGTACCCGGCCATGCCCAGGCAGAACACGGCCATCTCGCCCGCCGCGCCCTGATGCACGCTGACGGTCAGCGGCACGCAGAACAGCACCAGCAGCGGCAGCCCGGCCAGGGCCGGGCGGCGCAGCCGGACCGCGATCAGGTCGGTGGCCACGGCCACCACGCCGATCCCGGCTACGGTCAGCAGCACGATGGAGGGGTACGCCGGTGCGGGCGGCGCGAACCGGTCGGTGTCCTGCAGCCCCACGCTGGCCAGCGTGCGCAGCTGGTCCAGCGACGCCCAGGTCGGCAGCACCCGGCCGGCCGACTTGGCACTGGCGAACTCGGTGTTCAGGAACAGCAGCAGCGCGGCCAGCTCGGCCAGCGCGCACACCACGACCGGCAGCCGCCGCAGCCTGGTCAGCGCGCCGACCACGGCGATGGTGAGCACCGCGCCGAACCCGACCCAGAACCAGTGCCAGTGGTACACCACCGGGTAGAGCGACAGCGAGGCGGCCAGCGTGGCCAGCGCCGCGGCGAACGTCAGCCGGTTGTTCATCGGCCGACCCCCGCTTGCCCGGCCCCGCGGTTGACGTAGCCGGGCAGTTCGGACCCGTACCGCAGCTGGTTCCAGGCGGCGGGCAGCGAGGTATCCGCGGTGAGCGTGACCACCCGCCAGCCCGCCGAGCGGAGCGTCCCGGCGGCCACGTCCACCTCGGCCGGGTCCGCCGGCGGCTGGCCCGCGGCCGGGGCCCAGCTGGACACGGCCAGCAGCAGGGCCATGGCCGGGCCGGTATCCCGGCGGGCGGCGGCCAGCCGCCGGGCCTCCTCGGCGGACAGCCGCCCGGCTACCACCAGGAACAGCCCGCCGGTCCCGCCGGTGACCTGGTCCAGCCCACGGGCCAGGTTGCTGCCCCGGGAATGCTTGATCACCGCGAGCGAGTCGAGCAGCGTGTCCTCGAACGAACCCGGGGCGCTCACCGGGCCCTGATCGGTGACCAGCTGCCCGTCCAGCCCGGCCCGGGCCAGATACACCCCGATGGACGCCATCACGCTGGCCGCGAACTCGAACGAGGAGCCCGCCCCGGGGCCGCTGTGCGCCCGGGTGCGGGTGTCCAGCAACAGCACCGCACGATTACGCGAGTGCTGCTCCTCGCGCCGGACCATCAGCTCACCGTGCCGCGCGGTGGACCGCCAGTGCACCCGGCGCAGCTCGTCGCCGTCCCGGTAGGGCCGGGGGATGACGTCGTCTTCGCCTGCCGTGTCCGCGGTCCGGGTCCGGCCGCCGCCGCCCTCGCCACGCCAGCTGCCGGCCATCGGGCCGGCCGGCAGCGCGATGACCGGCGGAGTGACGACCAGCGTGCTCCGGGAGGCGAACGACCGGGTCAGCTCGACCAGCCCGAACGCGTCGGTTACCCGCACCTGGAGCGGGCCGATGGTGAACTTGCCCCGGGTCCCGGACACGATCGGGTAGGTCAGCTCCCGCCAGCCGCCGGGCTCGATCCGCTCCAGCACGAAGCGGCGCCGGACGCCGAGCGAGTAGGGCAGCGTGTCCTCGGCCAGCAGCAGGCCGGTGGGCAGCCGGGACACGTTCTCCAGCCGCAGCGTGACGGTGGCGCTCTGCCCAGCCGGCACCCGCAGCGGGCTCACCCGGCGGTTGCACCGGATCCGGTACCTGGCCCGGCTGGTGGCCAGCACGGCCATCAGCGGCAGCATCACCAGCACGATGCCGATGCTGAGCAGGGTCCGCTCGCCGAGGCCCAGCCCAAAAGCGCCTGCGACGATGCCCGCCGCGAGGAATGATTTGCCGCGTGTGGTGAATCCGGCGAACAGCGCCCGCATACTGGCCCTTCCTCCAGACCCTGTCTAACTTACGTCAGGTTCCTGGCCGCCGGGTTGCTGGCCTGGGGCGGAGCTAACGCAGCCGGGGCAGCGGGAGCCGCTCCACGATGCCGGCCACCACCCGGTCGGGTAGCTGGCGTTCCGCCATGGCCTCGGCCGACGGCAGCAGCCGGTGGGCGAGCACCGGGCCGGCCAGCGCCTGCACGTCGTCCGGGATCACGAAGTCGCGGCCGTCCAGTGCGGCCCGGGCCCGGCTGGCCCGGAGCAGGTGCAGCGTCGCCCGCGGCGAGGCGCCGAGCCGCAGGTCCGGGGCGGACCTGGTCGCGCTGACCAGGCTGATCACGTACTGCTTGAGCGGGTCGGCCACGTGCACCCGGCGCACCGCCGCGATCAGCTCGCCCACGTCGGCGGCGCTGGCCACCGGCTCCAGCGAGTCCAGCGGGGACGTGGAGCCGTGCAGGTCCAGCATGGCCAGTTCGGCCTCGGCGCTCGGGTAGCCCATGAAAATGCGCGCGGTGAACCGGTCCCGCTGCGCTTCGGGCAGTGGGTAGGTGCCTTCCATCTCCACCGGGTTCTGGGTGGCGATGACCATGAACGGCACATCCAGCAGGTAGCTGGTGCCATCCACCGTCACCTGCCCTTCTTCCATGCACTCCAGCAGCGCCGACTGGGTCTTCGGGGACGCCCGGTTGATCTCGTCGCCGACCACGATGTTCGCGAACACCGGCCCGGGCTTGAACTCGAAGTCGCGGCGCTCCTGGTTGTACGCGCTCACCCCGGTGATGTCGCTGGGCAGCAGGTCCGGGGTGAACTGGATGCGCTGCACCGTGCAGTGGGTGGATTTGGCCAGCGCCTTGGCCAGCATGGTCTTGCCCACCCCGGGCACGTCCTCGATCAGCACATGCCCCTCGGCCAGCAGGACGGTCAGCGCCAGGCGCACCGCCTCGGGCTTGCCCTCGATCACGGACTCGATGGCGTCACCGATCCGGTGCGCTATCGCTACCAGGTCGTCGAGCGTGCGCTCGGCGCCTGCCCCCATCTCCACGACCACCCTGTCCTCCTGGTGCCGGTTCTGCCGCGCGTACCCGACAGTATGTCCTGGGCGCGCCGCGTGCGATGTCATGCCGGCTGGAGCCGGGTCAATGGGCGGCCGCCCCACTTTCCTCCCACTCTCTGACCTGCGGGTTCATTGAGAATGTGCCGGTCCGGCCAGGTGTGAAGCGTTGACGGTGGGGGAATGTGGAGTACAGTGGAGGCCGGTGGGGCGGACTGGTCGCGGGCGGGAGGTGAGGGCCTGTGTT
Organism: uncultured Actinomycetes bacterium; assembly: GCA_963834705.1. GTDB lineage: Bacteria > Actinomycetota > Actinomycetes > Streptosporangiales > Streptosporangiaceae > RYN-230. Next base: position 1,315,260 of record CAWICV010000001.1, on the reverse strand, counting down.
TTTGGGCACTCACACACCGCGCCTCGACGAGAAAGGCCGGCTGTTCCTTCCTGCCAAGTACCGCGAGGAACTCGCTGGAGGGCTAGTGATCACCAAAGGTCAGGAGCGCTGCCTCTACGTGTTCCCGGTGGACGAATTCGCCAGGATCACTGAGGCGCTGCGTACCGCCCCGGTGACCGCGAAGGCAGTGCGGGACTACAGCCGGGTCTTCTTTGCCAGCGCGTCCGACGAGATCCCCGACAAGCAGGGCAGGATCACCATCCCGCCAGGCCTGCGCGACTATGCGGCGCTGAGCCGCGACTGCGTAGTGATCGGCGCTAACACGCGCCTGGAGATCTGGGACTCCACCGCGTGGGAGTCCTATCTGGCGAACCAGGAGGACGCTTTCTCCGCGGCGTCGGAGGAGGTATTGCCAGGGGTGCTCTGAGCGGCGCCGGGATATGGCGCCGCGTACTCGGCGAGGTCTCCGCCCACGGCTGGGCGATCACGTTGGCTGGCGTCACTTCCCCGGCGCCAGGCAGCGCGGCACCCGCGCAGCACGCGGATGGAGACCTAGCCGGGAGCACCTAGGCAGGCAGGCCGTCCGGCGTATCCCCGGGATGCGGCGGGACGAGAAGGGGGTCTGATGGGCGAGCCAGCGGCCGGCCATCTGCCGGTCATGGTCGAGGAGGTGCTCGCCCTATTCGAGCCGGCCCTGCAGCCTCGCGGCGCGATCCTGGTGGACGCCACCCTGGGCCGGGCTGGGCATGCCCGGGCACTGCTCGACGCGCATCCCGGGCTGGCACTGATCGGGGTGGACACCGATACCCAGGCGATCGAGGAGTCGCGGCGGCTGCTCGCCCCGTACGCCGACCGGGTCACCCTGGTGCACGGCCGGTACGACCAGATCCCCGAGCTGCTCTCCACCCGGGGCGGCCTGCGGGTCCAGGGCATCCTGTTCGACCTGGGCGTATCTTCCCCGCAGCTCGACGACCCGGGCCGCGGGTTCGCGTATTCCTACGACGCGCCGCTGGACATGCGGATGGACCAGAGCAACCCGCTGACCGCGGCCGACGTGCTGAACACCTACCCGGCCGGGCGGCTGGCCCAGGTGCTGCGGGACTACGGGGAGGAGCGGTTCGCCCGGCGGATCGCCGACGCCGTGGTGCGGGCCCGGGGCCGCGCTCCACTTCGCTCCACCGGGCAGCTGGCCGAGATCGTCCGGGACTCGATCCCCGCCCCCGCCCGGCGAACTGGGGGCAATCCGGCCAAGCGTACGTTCCAGGCGCTGCGTATCGAGGTCAACGGGGAACTCGACGTGCTGCACAGAGCGCTGCCGGCCGCCCTGGACGGGCTGGCCGTGGGTGGCCGGATCGTAGTGCTGGCCTACCACTCGCTGGAGGACCGGGCGGTCAAGACCGTGCTGGCCGGGGCCGCGGCCGACCGCACGCCGCCCGGGCTGCCGGTGCCGCTGGACTCGGCCCGGCCCACATTCCGGCTGCTCACCCGTGGTGCGCAACGGCCAACTGGCGAGGAAGTGACCCGCAACCCGCGGGCCACCCCGGCCCGATTGCGGGCCGCCGAGCGGATCAGGGAGGCGGCATGACCGCGTCCGCGCCAGCGCCCGAGGGCGGCGGGTCCAAGCGGCCCGGAGGCGCAACTAAACACAGAGCGGGGGTTCCACGGTGACCAGCACAGAGATCAGGCCGCGCCGGGCACCAGCACGATCTACGGTCGCTGCGCCCGCGCCGCCGCGGACCCGCCGCCCGGCCCGGCCGAGACCGGCCACGCGTCCTGCCGTACTCATCCGGCCGGCCCCAGCCCGGCCGGCCGTGCCGGCGTCGGCCATCGCTAGGACGCCGTTCATTCTCTTCGTGCTGGGGCTGCTGGGCGGCGGGCTGATCTGCCTGCTGGTGATCAACACCGTGCTGGCCTCGGGCGCGTACCAGATCAACACGCTGCAGCAGGCCCAGACCACCCGGCAGCAGCAGGTCCAGGTGCTGCAGCAGCAGGTGGCCGCGGACTCCGCGCCGTCGGTGATCGCCCAGAGGGCGCGCCAGCTCGGCATGGTGGCACCGCCGCTGACCAAGTTCCTCAACGTGCGTACCGGCCGGATCATCGGCCAGCCGACCAGAGAGCCAGGAGTGCTGCCCGTGCCCGGGTACGTCCCGTGACGCGAAGCCAGGGGGACGGGCCGGGCGGCCGGCCAGGACCCCGGGCGGGCGGCCGCCCGCCGGCGTCGGCCGGCCCGCGCCGCCCGGCCGCGACCCGGCGGCCCCGGGTCAGTGGGCCCGGGTACCCGGCCGGGGACGGCGGGCCGGACCGGTCCGCCCGGCCCAGCCCAGCCCGGCGGCCGCCACCGCGCCAGCGGGCCGCGCCGCCGGCTGGGCCGCGAAGGGGGAATGGGGAGGCGGGCGGGGGGGAGCGAGGACCGAGCGGCACGCGACGAGGGAAGCTCGGTAGTAAAGCGGGACGGGGAGGTGGGCGGGGGCGCGGAGGCGCAAAGAAACGGAGCTTCGCCGCCGGGCCGGGTCCCGGCCGGAAACCGCCGCGCGCGCGCCGCTCAGTGCTTAACCGGGGCAACCCGGCCCGCCGCCTGCGGGTCACCATGCTCTGCCTGGGGTTCGTGTTTTCCCTGGTGGGTGGCAGGCTGGTGCAGCTCCAGGCGATGGAGGGCCCGGCGCTGAGCGAGCGTGGCGAGGCGCTCCGGCTGAGCACCGTCACCGTGCCGGCCGTGCGCGGGTCGATCAGCACGGCGGACGGCACCACGCTGGCCATGACGGTGCAGACCGACCTGGTGCACGCCGACCCGCCGATGATCCTGGCCGCCAAGCGGCCGCTCAGCTCGGTGGCCAGCGCGCTGGCCGGGCCGCTCGGGATGAGCTCCGCGGCCATCCTGGCCCAGCTGGAGTGCACCACGTGCAAGGACTATGTGGTGCTCAAGCAGAGCGTCCCGGCCGCCACCGGGGCCCGGATCTCCGCACTCAACTTGCCCGGCATCGCGCTGACGCCGACGTACACCCGGATGTACCCGAACGGAGGGCTGGCCGCCAACGTCGTCGGCTTCACCACCAGCAACGCCCAGGGTGACCCAGTCGGCCGGGCCGGCATCGAGCAGGCGGACAACGCGCTGCTGGCCGGGCGGGACGGCACCCAGGAAGTGCAGAACGGCAGCAACGGCGAGCCGATCCCGGTGGCCGGCCAGACCAGCCGGACCATGGTCCCCGGGCGCAACGTCCGGCTGACCATCCTGGCCAGCCTGCAGTGGGAGGCAGAGCAAGCCTGCGCGGAGCGGATCAAGCAGACCCACGCGGACAGTTGCACCGTGGTCGTGATGGACCCGCGCACCGGGCACGTCCTGGCCATGGCCCAGGCCCCATCGTTCAATCCGGCCCACCTAACCAACGCGGCCGATACGGCCGACCTGCCGGTGAGCGACGTGTTCGACCCGGGCAGCACGGCCAAGGTGATCACCGCCGCGGCCGCGTTCGAGCACGGCGGCCAGACCCCGATGAGCGCCTACACGGTGCCGGACCAGATCGTGGTGGACGGCTTCCCGTTCCACGACGCCGAGTACCACCCGACCGAGCGGTGGACCATCGCCGGGATCATCGCGCACTCCAGCAACGTGGGCATGGTCCAGGTGGTGCAGCACGTCAGCCCGCAGACGCAGTACGCCTACTTCCGCAACTTCGGCATCGGCCAGCCGAGCCTGCCGCAGCTGCCGGCGGACAGCGACGGGCTGCTGTCCCCGACGTCGCAGTGGTCTGGCGACACGCGGTACACCATGTCGTTCGGCCAGGGCGTCGCGGTCACCGCGGTGCAGATGGCCGGTGTGTACGCGACGATCGCGAACGGCGGCGTCCGGGTCACCCCGACCATCGTGGCCGGCACCACGAACACCAGCGGCCAGTATGTGCCGGCCCGGAAGGCGGCCAGCCACCGGGTCCTGCAGGCCAAGACCGCGCATGAGCTGATGGGCATCCTGCAGCAGGTGCCCTGGGTGGACGCCCAGGTCGGCGAGCCCTGGGCGGAGATACCGGGCTACTCGGTGGCGGCCAAGACCGGCACCGCGCAGATCGCCGACCCGGGCAAGGGCGGCTGCCTGTGCCTGTACGGGTCGAGCGTGATCGGCATCGCGCCGGCCGGTAACCCGAAGCTGGTCGTCGCGGTCAACGTGCAGAACCCGCGCAAGGGCAGCTACTTCGGCATCGAGGTCGCCGGGCCGGTGTTCAACAAGGTGATGGAGTTCGCGCTGCGCACCCTGAAGATCCCGCCGGACGGAGGCAGGCGTCCCAACGTGCGGCTCACGGCCCGGTAATGAGTGATGAGCGGTAACCTCGGCCCGTGCCTGCGGCTCTCCTTCCACGCGACATCCCGCCGCGTCCGCTCTCCGGTCTGGCCATGCTGCTCGGGCTGAGCACTGGCCGGGCCGGCCCCGACCCGTTCGCCGGGCCGGGCGGCCCGGTGACGGTGTCCGGGGTGACGCACGACTCGCGCCAGGTGCGGCCGGGCGACCTGTACGCCGCGCTGCCCGGCCGGCAGCATCACGGCGCGGCGTTCTGCGATGACGCCGCGGACGCGGGCGCGGTCGCGGTGCTCACCGACCCGGACGGCAAGAGCCTGGCCGCGCACTGCGGGCTGCCCGTGTTCGTGGTGGCCGACCCGCGGGCCCGGCTCGGCGAGGTGGCCTCCTGGATATATGGTGACCCGTCCAGCCGGCTGATGCTCATCGGGGTCACCGGCACCAGCGGCAAGTCGACCACCACGTTCCTGCTCGAATCCGGGCTGCGGATGGCGGGCCACCTGACCGGGCTGGCCGGCGGGGTGGAGACCCGGGTGGCCGGCCAGGTCCGGCCCAGCCTGCTCACCACCCCCGAGGCCACCGACCTGCAGGCGCTGCTGGCCGAGATGGTGCGCAGCGGGGTGACCGCGGCCGCCATGGAGGTGTCCAGCCACGCACTGGCCCTGGGCCGGGTCACCGGCACCAGCTACGCGGTGGCCGCGTTCACCAACCTGTCCCAGGACCACCTGGACTTCCACGACGGCATGGAGGACTACTTTGCCGCCAAGGCCAGCCTGTTCACCCCGGGCTACACCCGGATCGGGGTGGTCAACATCGACGACCCGTGGGGCCGCAAGCTGACCGCCGCGCCGCAGATCCCGCTGACCACGTTCTCCGCGGCGGGCCAGGCCGCGGCCGACTGGCGGGCCACCGACGTGCGCAGCGGCGCCGACGGGAGCAGCTTCCGGGTGACCGGCCCCGGCGGCGTGTCCGCCGACGCGTCGGTCGCATTGCCCGGGCCGTTCAACGTGGCCAACGCGCTCGGCGCCATCGTGGCACTGGTCGAGGCCGGGGTCAGCCTGGCTGCCGCGGTGGCCGGGGTGGCCGCCTGCCCCGGGGTGCCGGGCCGCCTGGAGCGGGTGGACCGCGGCCAGGACTTCACCGTGCTGGTGGACTACTCGCACAAGCCCGGCGCGGTCGAGGCGGTGCTGAACGCGCTCCGGCCGGTGACCGAGGGCCGGCTGTGCATCGTGCTGGGCTGTGGTGGCGACCGGGACCGGGCCAAGCGCCCGCTGATGGGCGCGGCCGCCGTGGCCCTGGCCGACCTGGCCATTCTGACCAGCGACAATCCGCGCTCCGAGGACCCGCTGGCCATCCTGGCCGAGATGCTGCAGGGCGTGCTCACCGTCCCGGCCGGGCAGCGCGGCCGCCTGATCATCGAGCCGGACCGGGCCGCGGCCATCGGCCTGGCCATCGCGGGCGCGGGCAAGGGCGACATCGTGGTGGTGGCGGGCAAGGGGCATGAGCGCGGCCAGTACGTAGCCGGGACGGTGATCCCGTTCGACGACCGGGAGGTGGCCGCGGACGCGCTGGCCGGGCTGGCCGGCCCTGATCTGGCCAGCACCGGGCCGGACAGCGCCTCGCCGGCCGAGCCACCCATTGAGCAGAGCCTGATCGAGCAGGGCCTGATCAGGCCGCACCGGCCGGGCAGGCAGGAGGACGCGTGATCCCGCTCTCGCTGAGCGACATCGCTGGCATCACCGGCGCCCGGCTGGACCAGGTGCCCGACCCGGCGGCCGTGGTGACCGGCCCGGTGACCATGGACTCCCGGGCCGCCGCGCCCGGGGCGCTGTTCGCCGCGCTGCCCGGCAGCCGGGCCGACGGGCACGACTTCGCCGTCCAGGCGGTGGCCGCGGGCGCCACCGCAGCGCTGGCCAGCCGCCCGTGCGGGGCCCCGGCGCTGATCGTGCCGGATGTCACGGCGGCGCTCGGCCTGCTGGCCCGGGCGGTGGTGAACCGGCTGCCCAGCCTGGAGATCGCCGCCATTACCGGGTCCGCGGGCAAGACCACGACCAAGGACCTGGCCGCCCAGCTGGTCGAGGCGCTCGGCCCGACGGTGGCCCCGCGGGCCTCCTGGAACAACGAGATCGGCCACCCGCTGACCGTGCTGCGCGCCACCGCGGACACCCGCTACCTGGTACTGGAGCTGTCCGCGCGGGCCCCTGGGCACATCGCGCACCTGTGCCAGATCGCGCCGCCGCGGCTCGGCGTGGTGCTCTGCGTCGGCCATGCGCACGAGGGGGAGTTCGGCAGCATCGAGGGGGTGGCTGAGGCCAAGGGTGAACTGCCGGCCGCGCTCCCCGCTAACGGCATAGCTCTTCTGAACGCCAACGACCGGCGGGTCATGGCCATGGCCGCGCGGACCCAGGCGCGGGTGGTCACATTCGGCGAGTCGCCTGACGCCGACGTCCGGGCCGGCGAAGTCCGGCTTGATGAGCGCGGACGGCCGGGGTTCCAGCTCGTCATGGACGGGGCACTGGCGTTCGTGCAAATGCGCCTTTTCGGGCGGCACAACGTGCACAATGCGCTCGCGGCCGCCGGGCTGGCCGGCCAGCTGGGCATGCCGGTGGCGGAGATCGCCGAGCGGCTGTCCGCGGCCGGGCCGCGCAGCCGGTGGCGGATGGAGGTGACCGACACCGCGGATGGCATCACCGTGCTGAACGACGCGTACAACGCCAACCCGGAGGCGGTCCGGGCCGCGCTGGACACGCTGGCCGCGGCGGCCCGCGGCCGGCGCGCGTTCGCGGTGCTCGGGGCGATGAACGAGCTCGGCGCCAGCGCCGTGGCCCGGCACGAGGAGGCCGGGGGGTACGCGGCACGGTCCGGGCTGGCCGGCCTTATCGTGGTCGGGGACGAAGCGGCACCCATGCTGACCGGGGCCAAGGCGGAGCCCGGCTGGGCCGGGGAGCTGATCCACGCGGCCGACGCGGACGCCGCGCTCGACGCGCTGCGGAACCGGCTGGCGCCGGGAGACGTCGTCTTGGTGAAGGCATCGCGCAGCGCCGGGCTGGAACGGGTTGCCCTGGCCCTGACCGGGGAACCCGTGGTGCCGGACAGGCCCGTGGTGCCGGGAAGGACTGCGCAGTGAGGACCATCCTGCTTTCCGCCGGGGTTTCGCTGCTGCTTTCGCTGTTCGGCACGCCGCTGGCCATCAAGATCTTCCGGCGGCACGGCTACGGCCAGCTGATCCGCGAGGAAGGCCCGGCCGGGCACGCCACCAAGCGCGGCACCCCGACCATGGGCGGCACGGTGATCGTGATCGCGGCCGTGATCGGCTACCTGATCGGGAACCTTTTTACCGGTGGGCACCCGTCGGTGTCCGGCGTGCTGGTCGTGCTGCTCATGGTCGGCTTGGGCGTGGTCGGCTTCCTGGACGACTTCATCAAGATCTACAAGCAGCGCAGCCTGGGCCTGCGCAGCGGGGCTAAACTGGCCGGCCAGGCCGTGGTGGGCGCGCTGTTCGCGGCGCTGGTCGTGCAGCAGCACTTCGCCGACGGGTACGACCTGACCCCAGCCGACGCGCACCTGTCCTTCCTGCGCGACTTCGGGCCGTCGCTCGGCGTCACCGCGTTCATGCTGTGGATCGTCCTGCTCATCGCCGGTTTCTCCAACGCGGTGAACCTGACCGACGGGCTGGACGGGCTGGCCACCGGGTGCGCCTGCCTGGTGCTGGCCGCCTACGTGCTGATCGGGATCTGGCAGGAGCGCAACGACTGCACGCTCAACCTGGCGCCGCAGTGCTACGACGTGCGCGACCCGCTGGACATGGCGGTGATCGCCGCGTCGGTGCTCGGCGCGTGCTTCGGGTTCCTGTGGTGGAACGCGCCGCCGGCCCGGATCTTCATGGGCGACACCGGGTCGCTGGCCCTGGGCGGGGTGCTGGCCGGGCTGGCCGTCTGCACCAAGACCCAGCTGCTGCTGGCCATCCTGGGCGGCCTGTTCGTGGTCATCACGCTGTCGGTGATCATCCAGGTGGGCTCGTTCAAGATGACCGGTAAACGGGTGTTCCGGATGGCGCCGCTGCAGCATCATTTCGAGCTGACCGGCTGGGCGGAAACAACCATCGTGATCCGGTTCTGGCTGATCTCGGCCATGTTCGTCGCGCTCGGGCTGGGCATTTTTTACGTGGAGTGGATGCCTAAGTAAGGCGACACGCGGATGGATGTCCGCGGATCGCGGGTGTCGTGGCCCGAAACTGGGATCATGGACCAAGTAGCGCCTGCTGCCGCGCCGCCCCGCGCGCCGGTGTCCTGGACCGGGCAGGCGCGGGACCGGGTGGCCGCCCGGTTCGGTTTCCTGGACCGCCCGCTCACCGACTTCTATCTGGTCCTCGGCATCACCACGCTGCTGCTCGCGCTCGGCCTGGTGATGGTGCTGTCTACCTCGTCGGCCACCGGGCTGATGAATGGCGGCTCGCCCTGGTCCGGCCTGCAGCACCAGCTGCTCGGCGTGCTGATCGGGCTGCCCTGCATGTGGCTGGCCGCGCGGTGCGCGCCCGGCAAGTACCGGGCCGCCGCCTACCCGCTGATGTTCATCGCGCTGCTCGGGCTGGTCGTCGTGCTGTTCGTGCCCACGCAGCCGGGCAGCGGCGGGGCGGCCCGCTGGCTGCAGATCGGCGGCTTCCAGTTCCAGCCGTCCGAGCTGGCCAAGTTCGCGTTCCTGCTGTGGGGCGCGGACCTGCTGGCCCGCAAGGAGAAACTGAACCAGCTGACCGACTGGCGGCAGCTGCTCATCCCGCTGCTGCCCGGGGTCGGCTTCCTGGCCATGCTGGTCATGCTGGGCGACGACCTGGGCACCACGTTCGTGCTGCTGATCATCTTCCTGGCGCTGCTGTGGATCATCGGCACGCCGGGCCGGGTGTTCCTGGGGATCCTGCTGCTGATCGGCCTGGCCCTGCTGGCCATGGTCGTGGCCGCCCCGTACCGGATGGAGCGGCTGATCGGTTTCCTGCATGCCAGCGGCAACCCGGTCGGCCAGGACCAGCAGCCCATCCAGGGCAAGTGGGCGGTCGGCTCCGGCGGCTGGTTCGGCGTCGGGCTCGGCGACAGCAGGGAGAAGTGGGGCTGGGTCCCCGAGTCCACCACCGACTTCATCTTCGCCATCCTGGGCGAGGAACTAGGCCTGATCGGCACGCTGTGCGTCACGTTCCTGTACGCCGGGTTGGCCTATGCCGGGCTGCGCATCGCCCGCCGGGTGCAGGACACGTTCATGCGGCTGGCCGCGGGCGGCGCCACCGCCTGGATCGTCGGCCAGGCGCTGGTGAACATTTGCGCGGTCATCGGGATACTGCCGATCACCGGTGTGCCGCTGCCGCTGGTCTCTGAAGGGCTGTCGTCGCTGCTGGTGACCATGGTGGCGCTGGGCATGCTGATGGCGTTCGCGAAGCGTGAGCCGGGCGCCAGCCAGGCCCTTGCCGAGGCGGGCCCCGGAGCCGGGCTGCGCGTCCTAAGCTGGCTTGGCCTGGCCGGCCGGCGCAAAACGTCAGCCGGGCCCGGGCGCCGTCGGTGAAGGAGGGAGTGCCGGGCCATGAGCGTCGTACTCGCGGGTGGGGGCACAGCTGGTCATATCGAGCCCGCGCTGGCGCTGGCCGATGCGCTGCGCCGGGCCGACCCGGAGCTCGGCATCGTGTGCCTGGGCACCGAGCGCGGGCTGGAGACCCGGCTGGTCCCGATGCGCGGATATGAGCTCGCGCTGATCCCGCCGGTGCCGCTGCCGCGCAAGATCACCCCGGAGCTGATGGGCGTGCCGGGGCGGCTGAACGCCTCGGTGGCGGCCGCCGGGCGGGTACTGGACCAGGCCCGGGCCCAGGTGCTGGTCGGCTTCGGCGGGTATGTGGCCACCCCGGCCTATCTGGCCGCACGCCGCCGTCACGTGCCGATCGTGGTGCACGAGGCGAACGCCCGTCCCGGGCTGGCCAACCGCATCGGCGCGCGGTTCACCCGGCATGTCTTCACCGGCCAGCCGGACACCAGGCTGCCGCACGCGAATTACGTGGGCATCCCGGTGCGCCGGGAGATCGCCGGCCTGGACCGGCTGGCCCTGGCCGACAAGGCCCGGGCGCACTTCGGGCTCCGGCCCGATCTGCCGGTGCTGCTGGTCACCGGTGGCTCGCAGGGCGCCCGGTCGCTGAACTACGCGGTGCTGGACGCGGCCGAGGCGATCCGCGCGGCCGGCATCCAGGTGCTGCACATCCTGGGGCCGCGCAGTGACATCCAGGTGCACATGCCGCCGGGCGGCGCGCCCTATGTCACGCTGCCCTACCTGGACCGGATGGACCTGGCCTACGCCGCGGCCGACTTCGCGATCTGCCGCAGCGGCGCGATGACCTGCGCCGAGCTGACCGCGGTGGGCCTGCCCGCGGTGTACGTACCGCTGCCGCACGGCAACGGCGAGCAGCGGCTCAACGCGCTGCCGGTGGCGGCGGCCGGCGGCGGCCTGATCCTGGCCGACGCTGAGCTGACCCCGGACTGGATCCGGTCCGACCTGCTGCCGATCCTGACCGACGCCCAGCTGGTAGCGGCGATGTCGCAGGCCGCCGCCGGGATCGGGCACCGGGATACGGACATGCGGCTGGCCGCTGAGGTGCTCGGCCTGATCCGCAGCGGCCCGGGCGGCGCGGTCGCGGCGGGCGGCGCTGGCCGCGGAGGGCGCGGGCAGCACGGTGACGGCCGTGGTCACGGTGACGGCCGCGGGCGGCATGGCGGTGGCCGGGCGGCCAGGTCTGTTGACCCGGCGGTGCCGCCGGGCACCGGGTATGCCGAACCGGGCTGGTACGGCGACCCGCGGCAGCCGGGTCCGGGGTACGAGGCGCCGGCTGGGTATGACGACCCGCGGCAGCCCGGCCCGGGGTATGCGCCGTCAGCCGGGTACGACGACCCGCGGCAGCCCGGCCCGGGGTATGCGCCGTCAGCCGGGTACGACGACCCGCGGCAGGACGGGGCGGGCTATCAGCAGCCGGGGCAGTATGAGAACCCGGAGCGGTATGACGGGCCAGGGCCGCCGGGTGGGTGGTACGACGGCCCGGAGACGCCACCCGGGCACTACGGCGAGCCGCAGCCGCCGGGCGGTGGCGGCCGCCGGGCCGGCGGACGCCGGCGGCGGGCGTGACCGGAGCGCAGATGAGGATGACGGCATGGGCCTGGTAACCCCGACCGAACCGGTTCCGCTCGACCAGCTGGGCCGGGTGCACTTCACCGGGATCGGCGGCGCGGGCATGTCCGGCATCGCCCGGATCATGCTGGCCCGCGGCGTTCCGGTGTCCGGCACCGACGCGGCCTGGTCGGCCCTGCTCGACGAACTGGCCGCGGCCGGCGCGGTGGTGCACGTCGGGCACGACGCGGCCCACCTGGCGGGCGCGGACACCGTGGTCGTGTTGACCGCGATCCGGCCGGACAACGTGGAACTGGCCGCGGCCCGGCAGCTCGGGCTGCGGGTGCTGCACCGGGCGGCCGCGCTGGCCTCGGTCATGCTCGGCAGGCGGACCGTGGCGGTGGCCGGCACCCACGGCAAGACCACCACCACCTCGATGCTGACCACGGTGCTGCGCGAGCTGGGGGCGGACCCGTCCTACGTGATCGGCGGCATCCTGGCCGAGACCGGCCGCGGCGCCGATGACGGCAGCGGCGAGCTGTTCGTCGCCGAGGCCGACGAGAGCGACGGCTCGTTCCTCATGTTCGCCCCGGAAGTGGCCATCGTCACCTGCGTGGAAGCGGACCATCTGGACAACTACGCGGGCCTGGCCGAGATCGAGGCCGCGTTCGCCGAGTTCGCCGCGCGGATGACCCCGGGCGGGCTGCTGGTGGCCTGCGCTGATGACCCCGGGGCCCGGGCGCTGGCCGATGCCGCCCGGCAGCTGCCGATCCGGGTCCGCACGTACGGCGAAGCCGCCGGTGCCGACTACCGGATCAGCGGCATCGCGCCGCGCGGCATGACGGTGGGCTTCCAGGTCAGCGGGGGGCCGGAGGTGCCCGGCTCGCCCGCGGCCCAGGTGCTGCTGGCCGTGCCTGGACGGCACAACGCACTGAACGCCACGGCTGTCCTGGCCACCTGCGCCGAGCTGGGCTTCCCGGTGGATGAGGTGGCGCTCGGGCTGGCCGCCTTCCGCGGCGCGCGGCGCCGCCTGGAGCCCAAGGGGGAGGCCGACGGCGTCCGGGTGCTGGACAGCTACGCGCACCACCCCACCGAGCTGGCCGCCGACCTCACCGCGGCCCGGGACATCGCCGAGGGCGGCCGGGTCGTGGTCATCTTCCAGCCGCACCTGTTCAGCAGGACCAAGATTTTCGCCACCGAGTTCGGCGCCGCACTGGGGCTGGCCGACGAGGCCCTAGTGCTGGACGTGTACCCGGCCCGGGAAGACCCGGTACCCGGGGTGACCGGGGAGCTGGTCGCGGCGGCGGTGCCCGGCGGGCGGGCCCGGTTCCTGCCGGACAAGGCCGCCGCGCCTGCCGCGGTCGCGGCCACGGCCAAGCCCGGTGACCTGGTGCTGACCATGGGCGCCGGCGACGTGACCGCGCTCGGCGAGCCGGTCCTGGCCGCGCTCCGCGCCCGCGGCGGTCCGGCCGGATGACGCGGCAGGCCATCGGCGTGGCCGGGACCGGCACCCAGCAGGCGGCCACCGGCCCGGCCAGCCCCGCGAATCAGCGGTGGCGGGCGGTGTTCTTCGCGCTGATGGCGATCGCGATCGTGGCCGGGGTGGCCTGGGCGCTGCTCGAATCGCGGTTGTTCGTGGTGCGCGGGGTGCAGGTGACCGGGACACACCTGGTGACCCCGGCACAGGTGCGGAGCGCGGCGGACATCCCGTCCGGGCTGCCGCTGATCCGGGTGAACGACGCCGCGGTGGCGGACCGGGTGGAGCAGCTCCGCCAGGTCCAGTCCGCGCGGGTCACCCGGGACTGGCCGGACAAGGTGCTGATCTCGGTCACCGAGCGGGTGCCCACCCTGGCCGTGCCGCTCAGCCAGGGGTACGACCTCATCGACAAGTACGGCGTGGTCGTGGAGTCGGTCTCGGAGCAGCCGCTGGACACACCCGTCCTGGACCTGCCCGCCGGGTCGGCGCAGCCCGCCGCGCTGCGCGGCAACCCGGCCGTCTACGCGGCGGCGGTGGTGGTCCGGGAACTGCCGCGATACCTGGCCCGGCAACTGGTGTCGGTGCGGGCGCCCAGTTCCACCGAGGTGACGCTGCGGCTGAGCGACGGGGTCAGCATCATCTGGGGCGGCACCGGCCTGGCCGAGAAGGCGAAAGAACTGGCTGTGCTGATGCGCACGCACGCCCGGTCCTACGACGTGAGCGCGCCCGACACCGCGGTGACCAGCGGATGAGCGGCGGTGCGGCCAGGACGGGCGATATCCAGGCAGGCAGCGACACGTCGCCGCATCTCGCGCGTGTCTAGTTGACCCTGGTCCCGGCCCACCCTACTGTCCGTATCAATCGCCAGGATGACATAACTGTAAATCTCAAGTTGAGAGTGAGGGTTTAGCTTCCTGGAAATCGCGTGACGCGGCCGGCCGAGGCAATTGGGGGCGCATTTCGGCAGGTGGCTGAAACGCTGGTTTTGGTGGTGGTTTCCAGGAAAGCCGCCCTCCGCGGGCGTTCTCTCCGGCTGCGATAACTGTGAGCCGGAACACAGTGAAGGTAAACGAGCGGAAAGGGCCCTCCTCGTGGCAGCACCGCAGAACTATTTGGCGGTCATCAAGGTCGTCGGTATCGGTGGGGGCGGCGTTAACGCCGTGAACCGGATGATCGAAGAGGGGCTCAAGGGCGTTGAGTTCATCGCGATCAACACGGACGCCCAGGCGCTCCTGATGAGCGACGCCGACGTCAAACTGGATGTCGGCCGTGAACTTACCCGCGGTCTCGGCGCGGGGGCCAACCCCGAGGTCGGGGCGAAGGCGACGGAAGATCACCGGGAAGAGATCGAGGAGGTCATCAAGGGGGCCGACATGGTCTTCGTCACCGCCGGTGAGGGCGGCGGGACGGGCACCGGCGGCGCGCCGATCGTCGCCAGCGTGGCGCGTTCGCTGGGCGCACTCACCATTGGCGTGGTTACCCGGCCGTTCGGTTTCGAGGGCAAGCGCCGTGCGTCGCAGGCCGAGCTGGGCATCGAGCGGCTGCGCAACGAGGTGGACACCCTGATCGTTATCCCGAACGACCGGCTGCTGTCTATCTCGGACCGGCAGGTCAGCGTGCTGGACGCATTCAAGGCCGCTGACCAGGTGCTGCTCTCTGGTGTGCAGGGAATTACCGACTTGATCACCACGCCCGGGCTGATCAACCTGGACTTCGCCGACGTGAAATCGGTGATGTCCGGGGCCGGCTCGGCGCTGATGGGAATCGGCTCGTCGCGTGGTGACGACCGCAGCGTCGCCGCCGCCGAGATGGCCATCTCCAGCCCGCTGCTGGAAGCCAGCATCGACGGCGCGCACGGCGTGCTGCTGTCCATCCAGGGCGGTTCTGACCTCGGCCTGTTCGAAATCAATGAGGCGGCCCAGCTGGTCTCCAACTCGGCCGCCCCGGAAGCCAACATCATCTTCGGCGCGGTCATCGACGACGCGCTCGGCGACGAGGTCCGGGTCACCGTGATCGCGGCCGGTTTCGACGAGGGCGGCCGCCGGCCCCGGCCGCCGCGTGCCGTCAGCAGCTTCGCCGCGGACAACGGGTCGGCCCAGGTCTCGCCGGGGGACGGTTACCGCTCCCCGGTCAGCCCGGCGACCCCGGTGCTCGCCTCGTCGTCGCCCGCCGCGGATGGCTGGGCCAGCGCGGCCACGGACGAGCCGGCCGCCCCGGCGCGGGCGGGGGCGCACACCGCCAGCGGATCCACCGCCAGCGGGTCCACCGGCTCGGCCGACCGGCTGGCTGAGGACGCGGCCGGCCTGGCTGAGGACGCGGCCGGCCTGGCTGGCGACGCGGCCCAGCTGGCCGGGGCCGGCGGCAGTGGGAGCGGCAGCGTGCCCGCGCCGCGGCTGGCCGGCACCGAGCCGGCCAGCGGGAGCCGGCCAGCGGGGAGCCGGCCAGCGGGAGCCGGCCGCCGAGTCGCGGCCGCGGCCGGACGCCCGGGGCGTGTTCGACGCGGCCACCACGCGCCGCCGGTCGGTGGTGTTCGAAGAGGATGACGAGCTCGACGTCCCTGACTTCCTCAAGTAGTGACCAGCCTGGCCAGCGATCTGGGCGGCGAGCGCGCCTCTGAGATCGCCGCGTCGCTGGCCACGGTGCGGGACCGGATCGGGGCCGCGTGCCAGGCGGCCGGCCGGCCAGCCGGTGCGGTCACCCTGATCGCCATCACCAAGACCTTTCCCGCCACTGACATCCGCATCCTGAGCAGCCTCGGCGTGCGGGACGTGGGGGAGAACCGCGATCAGGAGGCGGCGCCCAAAGCCGCCGAGATCGCCGACCTGCGTGCCGAGCTCACCTGGCACTTCGTCGGCCAGCTGCAGACCAACAAGGCAGCCAGCGTGGCCCGCTACGCCGACGTGATCCACTCGGTGGACCGGATCCGGCTGGTTACCGCGCTCGGCGCGGCCGTACGGAAGACCGGCCGCCCGCTGCGCTGCCTGATCCAGGTGAGCCTGGACGACGAGCCAGGCCGCGGCGGTGCCCCGGCGGACCAGGTACTGGCCATCGCGGACGCGGTGGCCAGCCAGGGCGGCCTGGACCTGGGCGGTGTGATGGCGGTGGCGCCGCTGACGGCCGAGTCGGTGCCAGCCGGGCCGCTGGCCGCCTTCCGGCGGCTGGCCGGGATCGCCGCCCAGGTCCGCGCCCAGCACCCCGGTGCGGTGATGATCTCCGCCGGGATGAGCGGGGACCTGGAAGACGCCATCGCGGCCGGGGCGACACACGTGCGGGTCGGTACGGCGTTGCTCGGCGGCCGGCCGGGCTTCGTCAGGTAATGTCCGTCGCAGCGGGGCAGCGTGACAGTTGATGACGGAGGGCTGACTGATGGCCGGCGCGATGCACAAGATGGCGGTCTACCTCGGCCTCGTCGAGGACGATCCGCACTACGACGACGGCTATGACGCCTATGACGACTACGACGAGTTCGGGGACGCGGCTGGGGCGCCAGAGCCGGAAGCTGATCGCCCGGCCTCGCGCGGCAGCGGTGCCGAGTTCGCCGTCGAACCGTCCTCACCGGCGGTATCCCGGGGCGGCGGTACCGCCACCGTGACCGCACATGCCACCGATCTCGCGCGTATCACTACCTTGCATCCGCGCACGTACAATGAAGCCCGTACCATCGGAGAGCACTTCCGTGAAGGCACTCCGGTGATCATGAACCTGACCGAGATGGTCGACAGCGACGCCAAGCGCCTCGTCGACTTCGCGGCAGGACTGATCTTCGGACTGCACGGGAGCATCGACCGGGTTACCAACAGGGTGTTCCTGCTCTGTCCGGCCAACGTCGAAGTGACGGCGGAGGACAAGGCCCGGATAGCTGAACGAGGGTTCTTCAACCAGAGTTAGAAGCGCAGGTAGTGAGCACGCTCGGTGACGAGCACCCAGCAACGGCATCCGCGGTGGTCATCCCGGCGTCCGTCAAGGCAGGTAGGGCAGGGATGTGGGGATTGTAAAGATCGTTCTGTTCTACGTGCTCTCGATCTATCTAGTGATTCTGCTCGGGAGGCTCATCCTCAGCTGGATACAGGCTTTCTCGCGGTCCTGGACCCCCACCGGCATCGTGCTGATCCTGGCCGAGTTCATCTTCACCGCGACAGACCCGCCACTGAGATTGCTAAGGCGGTACATACCCACGCTCCGTCTCGGTACTGTGGCCTTGGACCTCAGCTTCATGGTGCTCTTCTTCGTGGTCATTTTCGCGATGCAGGCCGTGCAGCTGCTCTGATCGGGTAGCGTCCGACAGGAACACCGTTCAAGCGCGCCGAGGAGACGAGATGCCGCTGACGCCCGCGGATGTGCGGAACAAGCAGTTCAGTACCACCCGGCTCAGGCCTGGCTACGACGAGGAAGAAGTTAACGCCTTCCTCGATGAGGTCGAGGTCGAGCTGGACCGGCTGATCCAGGAGAACGAAGAGCTCCGGGCGAAGCTGGCCGAGAGCCTGCGTGGCGGCAAGATTCCGATGTCCGCGCTCAGCTCGCCGCTCGGTGAGCAGGCTCCCGAGATGATGGCACCGGAGCCGGTCCGGGTACCCGAGCCGGAGCGGATGCCGGAGCCGCCGCCGCAGATGATGCGGCCGGTCGAGGACAACATGGACACGGCCGCGCGTGTGCTGGCACTGGCCCAGCAGACCGCGGACCAGGCGATCGCCGACGCGCGGCGGGAGGCCGACGAGACGCTCGGCCGGGCCCGCCGGGAGGCCGACGACATCCTGGGCAAGGCGCGCCGCCAGGCCGAGCAGATCACCAGCGATGCCCGCGCCCGGGCCGAGAGCCTGGAGCGGGACGCGCAGGAGCGGCACCGTCAGGCGATGGGCTCCCTGGTGCAGCAGCGCGAGGAATTGGAGCGCCGGGTAGACGACCTGCGTGCCTTCGAGCGCGAGTACCGCAGCCGGCTCAAGGCGTACCTGGAAGGCCAGATGCGCGACCTGGAAGCGGGCGCCACCGACAGTGGTGCCTTCCCGGCCATGGGCAACGGGCCTGACTCGTCCGTCTCTTCGGGGATGTCCCGCCTGGACAGCCGGAACGGCCAGCCGTCCATCGGCGCCTACGCGGGCGCGCCGGAGCCGGTGTCCCATGGTGGCTTCCACCCGTCGGATGGCTCGCCGCACGACCACCGCTGAACAGCGGTCGTCAGCGGCGCGAGTCAGACCCGGCACGCTACGTCGCACAGCTAAACCGCCCGGCAGCATCTCCTCGGTTGGCAGCATGACCCGTACGGCCCGTGGAGAGCACGAATGATCAGGTTCAGCGCTCTCCTGGTTGCCCTGGCCATCGGCCTGCTGGCTGCTGGTGTCGCAGCCAGCAGCCTGCCGCTGGTCTATGTGTCCATCGCGGTGTGCGCGGTGGCCGCGCTCCTGCTGGCTGCGGGCGTGCTGCGGCACTGGTCGGAAATTTTCGGCCCCCGCACCAAGCGAGTGGCCAGCCCGTTCGCGGTCAGCGGCGCGGTGCCCGGTCCGGCTTCGGCCGGCCGGGCCGCGAACCGCCCGGCCGCGCTGGGTCACCCGGCCGCGCCGGGCCAGGCCGGGCAGGTAGGCGCTCCGGGTCTGGCCGGCTTCCGGGCCGACGCCGGGGCCGGCCCAATGGCCCGGGAGCCGGAGCCGACCGTCGCGGCTGGCCGGTACCGGGCCGCCGCCGAATCGGATGGCCGCGCCGGCCCGGTCTCAGCCGCCCCGGCCGCCCCGGCCGCCAGCGCGGAATCTGGCCCGGATGAGGCGGACAGCGCCGCCCGCGGCGCCCGGCGACCCGGGCGCAAGGGCTGGCCAGCTCGGCGCCCGGCCGAGCCCAAGCCAGTCCCCGCCCCGGCCGAGCCCGTCCACGCGGCTTCCACCGACGACCTGTGGGACCGGGTCAACGAGGAACTGGAGTCGGCCGGCAAGCGCGACTCGGGCCGGCTGTCCTGGCCCGCCGGTGACTTCTCGATCCCGTCCGGGATGTCGCTGCCGGCCGAGCCCCCGGAGCAGGCGGCGTTCGCCGGGCCGGGCCGGCCAGTGGGCGGGGACGTGTGGCAGCCGGCCGCTGGCTGGCAGCCGCCCAGCACGCCGCAGAGCAGCTGGCCGTTCGCGCCGTCGGCGGAGCCGGCCGGCGCCGGTTCGGCGGGCCGGAACACCGGCAGCGGCACCGGCACGGATACCGGCGCCGGCACCGAGGCAGCGGCCAGCGAGACGGCGGTCGCCGAGGCAGCCGCCAGCGAGACGGTGGCCAGCGAGACCGTGGCGGCCGAACCGGACGGCAAGGCCCGCGACGGCAGCGCCCCGGACGGCAGGGCGCCGGACGGCAGCGCCCCGGAGGGCAGCGCCCCGGACGGCAGGGCGCCGGACGGCAGCGCCCCGGACGAGGCGGGCCCCTCTGACCAGGACGCCACGTCGCGCTGGACGATCCGGCCGCAGGCCGGGCCGGATACCGAGGCCGCCGTGGTGTCCACCCCGCCCGCGGTAACCCCGGCCGAGGAAGCCGCGGCGGCCGAGCCCGCGGCCGAAGCTGCGGAGCCTGCCGAGGCCATTGAGGCTGCTGAGCCTGCCGAGGCGGCTAAGGCCGCTGAGGCGGCCGAGGCAGCTGAGCTCGGGAAACCGGCCCAGCCTGAGCCGGCCCAGCCTCAGCCTGGCCAAGCCTGCAGCCGGCCGGGTCTGGGCCGGCCGGGTCTGGGCCGGCGGCCGAGCCGGCCGAAGTTGGCTCAGCCGGTGTGCCGGACGGCCCCGGGCAGCCAACGGCGGACACCAGGCAGGCCGGCTCCGGTGTGCCGGACTCGGCGGGCACCCAGGCGGGGACCACCCAGGCGGGGACCACCCAGGCGGGGACCACCCAGGCGGGGACCACCCAGGCGGGGACCACCCAGGCGGGGACCACCCAGGCGGGGACCACCCAGGCGGGGACCACCCAGGCGGGGACCACCCAGGTCACCTCCCCGCCGACGGTAGACGCGGCCGCGGCCGAGGGCGGCGCCAACACCACGGCACCGGCCAAGCCGGCCGGGCCGGTCCAGGTCACCGTGGTGCCCGGGGTGGCCCGCTACCACCGCAGCGAGTGCATCCTGATCAGGTTCCTCGGCGAGGACGATTTGGAGATCATGTCCAAGCAGGAAGCGGCGGCCAAGGGCCTGGTCGCCTGCCGCGCCTGCCAGCCCGACCAGCTCCCGGACAGCTGACCCACCCCGGCCGGCCCGGTCAGGCGCGGATCAGCCAGAAGGTCAGACCCAGGTCGGGATGCGCGTGCTGGTGCCCGCCGGGCAGGTCAGCGGCCGCGCCGGGGCGGAACTCGTCGGCTAGCACCTCACCGGCGATCAGCTCGCCATGCTCGGTCAGCGCCGCCGACAAATCCGGATCTTCGGTGGCCCAGCGCACCCGGATGCGGTCGCTGACGTGCAGCCCGTCGCTCTTCCTGGCCTCCTGGACCAGCCGGATGACCTCCCGGGCCAGCCCTTCGCGGCGCAGCTCGGGAGTGATGTCAACTTCGAGGCCGACGGTCTCGCCGGCGTCCGAGGCCACGGTCCAGCCGGAGCGCGGCGTTTGGGTCACGATCAGCTCGTCCGGGCCGAGCGGCAGTTGCGCGCCGTCCACCTCCACCGAGACCTTCCCGGCGGACCGCAGTTCCGCGGCCAGCAGCGCCGGATCGGCCGCGGCGATGGCCGCGGCCACTGGCTGGGTGCCTTTACCGAACCGCTTCCCGAGCGACCGGAAGTTCGGCTTCACCACGAAGTCGACCAGGTCGTCGCCGACCGTCGCCATCGGCTGCAGCGAGCGCACGTTGAGCTCGCTGGCCACTTCGGCGCGCAGTTCCGGGTCCAGGTCGGCGAACCCAGCCGCGCTGACCACGGCGCGGGCCAGCGGCTGGCGGACCGGCAGCGAAGCGGCCGCGCGGGCCGACCGGCCCAGCTCCACCAGCCGCCGGGTCAGCGCCATCTGCCGGGACAGCCGGGCATCGACCCGGGCTGGGTCGGCTTCGGGCCACTGGGCCAGATGCACCGACTCCGGGTCATCGGCGCCGCGCAGCGCTGCCCACACGTGGTCGGCCAGGAACGGCGTGATCGGGGCCATCAGCCGGGTCAGCACGTGCAGGCACTCGTACAGCGTGGCGAACGCGGCCGCGCCGTCCGGGCGGCCCGGGCCGTCCCAGAACCGCCGCCGGGAACGCCGCACGTACCAGTTCGACATGTCGTCGATGAACGCGGCCAGCCGCAGGCCGGCCGCCGCGGTGTCGAATCCTTCCAGCGCCTCGGTGACCTCGCTGGCCGTCGCGTGCAGTTCGCTGAGCAGCCACCGGTCGAGCAGCGGCCGGTCCGCGGGCGGCGGCGCGATGGCCGCCTGGCCCGGTCCCCAGGCCTGCCCCTGCGCGGCCGCGGCGTTGGCGTACAGCACCAGGAAAGAGACGGTGTGCCAGTAGGTGAGCAGCACCTTGCGGACGATCTCGTCCAGCGCGACGGCGCCGATCCGCCGGGTGGACCAGGGCGAGCCGGACGCGGCGAAGAACCAGCGCACCGCGTCCGCGCCGTGCGCCTCCATCAACGGGATCGGTTCGAGCACGTTGCCCAGGTGCTTGCTCATCTTGCGGCCGCGCTCATCTACGACCAGGCCCAGGCAGACCACGTTCTGGTAGGAGGACCGGCCGAAAACCAGCACGCCGACCGCCATCAGCGAGTAAAACCAGCCCCGGGTCTGGTCGATCGCCTCGCAGATGAACTGGGCCGGGTAGGCCTGCTCGAACTGCTCCTGGTTGCGCCACGGCGCGCCGAGCCGGGCGAACGGCATCGACCCCGAGTCGTACCAGGCGTCGATCACCTCGGGCACCCGGCGGGCCTGCTCACCGCAGTCCGGGCAGGTGATCGCGACCTCGTCCACGTACGGCCGGTGCGGGTCCAGCGCCGACAGGTCACGCCCGGCCAGCTCGCTCAGCTCGGCCAGCGAGCCTACGCAGGTCAGATGCTGCTGGCCGCACTCCCAGATGGGCAGCGGGGTGCCCCAGTACCGGGTCCGGGACAGCGCCCAGTCCACGTTGTTGCGCAGCCATTCGCCGTACCGGCCGTGCTTGATGGTGGGCGGCTGCCAGTTGGTCCGCTCGTTCTCGGCCAACATCTGGTCCTTGACCTGGGTGGTCCGGATGTACCAGGACGGCAGCGCGTAGTACAGCAGCGGCGTGTGGCAGCGCCAGCAGTGCGGGTAGCTGTGCTGGTACGGCTCCGAGCGGAACAGCAAGCCGCGCTCTTCCAGGTCGCGGGCCAGCGGTGCATCCGCTTCCTTGAAGAACATCCCGCCAACCTGCGGCACCCATTCTTCAAAACGCCCATCCGGTCGGATCGGGTTGACAACTGGCAGCCCGTGCGCCCGGCCCGCCTCCATGTCATCCGCGCCGAAGGCCGGAGCCATGTGGACCAGCCCGGTGCCGTCCTCGGTGGTGACGAACGCGCCGGGCACCACCCGGTGCGCACCCGGGATCTCGACCAGGCTGAAGGGCGGCCGGTAGGTCGCGCCGACCAGCTCGGAACCCGGCACCGTGGCCAGCACGTGCCAGCCTTCGCCGAGTACCCGGGACACCAGCGCCTCGGCCACCACCACGGTCTGACCCGCACCGGGCTTGCGCGCGATGGCGTAGTTCTCGTCCGGGTGCACGGCGACCGCGGTGTTGGACACCAGCGTCCACGGCGTGGTCGTCCAGACCAGCAGTTCGGCCCCGTCCAGCACGGGGCTGGCCGTGGCCGGCCGGGTGAGCAGCGGGAACCGGACGGTGACCCCAGGGTCGGTCACCGGGCGGTACACGTCCGGCTGGCCCATCTCGTGGTCGGACAGCGGGGTCTCGCAGCGCGGGCAGTACGGGCTGATCCGGAAGTCTTTGACCAGCAGGCCCTGGCCGAAGATCTCCTTGAGCGACCACCACACCGACTCGACGTAGCTGGTGTCCATGGTCAGGTAGGCGTGCGGCAGGTCCACCCAGTAGCCGAGCCGGATGGTCAGTTCCTCGAACGCGTCCACGTGCCGCTGGGCCGACTCACGGCAGCGCGCGTTGAACTCGGCGATGCCGTAGTTCTCGATGGCCTTCTTGCCGGACAGCCCGAGTTCCCGCTCCACCGCCACCTCGACCGGCAGCCCGTGGCAGTCCCAGCCGGCCTGGCGCGGGACGTGGAACCCCTGCATGGTCTTGAACCGGGGGAAGACGTCCTTGAACACGCGCGCCTCGATGTGATGCACGCCGGGCATGCCGTTGGTGGTCGGCGGCCCCTCGTAGAACGTCCATAGCGGCCGGCCCGCGGTGGCGTCCAGGGAACGCTCGAAGAACTTCCCGTCCTGCCAGCGGGCCAGGATGTCATGCTCCATGGCGGGCAGGTCGATGGCCGCGGGCAGGTCGGGGAAGAAGGTCTGGCTGTCCGCTGCGTCAGGCATGGTGGGTGGTCCTCCGGCGGTGCTCGCCTGAGGCTGGAGTTGCTTCAGGCAAGGGGTTCGCTGGAGGGACGAGGCGCGCCGGCGGCGGCCCCGCGGTACCACCCTCCTTGGCCGCGGCCGCTCTCGGGGAGCAGCGCACGACCCGCTCATTCATTGTCAGGCGGCCGGTTCTACTGGGCGGTTGCCGTTCTTCCGGCGGCTCCGGGGTGATCTGGTCCGCTGCGCTGCCCCCGGGCTCGCACCAACCCCGGATCGCTCCTGGCCACGTTCAGCGGCAGCTGTCCCCATCCACGCTGTGCCGACAGTTAACGATAGCCGATGCCCCGGATTATTGCCGTGACCAGATGTGTTTGCAGTCCCGGGGGCACCGATCTATTCTCCGGTGACTGCCCACGTTCATGATCGATTGGTGGCGGCAGGAATAGTGGACATAGCACGCCCGAGGGGGACGAGATGACAGCAGCCGCACACCCGGGTGCCGCCGCACTGCCCGTCCGGCCTGGTGAGAAGCCCTGGACCGGGCCGGAGCTGGCGGAGGTCCGCAAGGAGCTGGAAGCCGAGGCGGCCGGGCTGCGCGACGATATCTCCACTGCCGAGTCAGAAATCGCGGAACGGCTGGGCGACGCGGTCGGTGATGCGGGCGACGACTCCGCCGATGCCGGGGCCAAGACCTTCCAGCGGGAGCATGAGCTCGCGCTGACCCAGAACGCGCGGGAACTGCTGGCCCAGACCGAGCGGGCGCTGGCCCGGATCGAGGACGGCAGCTACGGCGTCTGTGAATCGTGCGGCCAGCCGATCGGGAAGGCGCGGCTGCAGGCGTTTCCCCGTGCGGTACTGTGCGTGAGCTGTAAGCAGCGGGAGGAACGGCGCTGAACGGATCCGCGGCACCGGGGGTGCCAGACCAGCCGGCCGGGGGCATGGACAGCCCGGACGGCAGGCCGCGCCCACGCCGGGTCCGGCTGCTGCTCCTGGTCGCGGCCCTGGTGTTCGCCGCCGACCTGATTAGCAAGACCATCGTGGTGGCCACGCTCTCGCACCGGCCGCCGATCCGGCTGCTCGGCGGCCTGCTCCGGCTCACTGAGCTGCGCAACCCCGGCGCGGCGTTCAGCATCGGGGCGTCCAGCGCCGTGATGACCGTGCTCTTCAGCCTGATCGCGGTGGGTGTGATCATCGCTATCCTGCGTACCTCGCGGCGGCTGCGCAGCGTGCCCTGGGCGGTCACGCTGGGCCTGCTGCTCGGCGGGGCCATCGGCAACCTAGGGGACCGGATCTTCCGCTCACCCGGCCCGTTCCGTGGCTACGTGGTGGACTGGATCCAGCTGCCGCACTGGCCGGTGTTCAACGTGGCCGACTCGTGCATCGTCTGCGGCGGCGTGCTGGCCGTGCTGCTGGCTGCGCGCAGCGTCCCGCTAGAGGGCTCAATGTCAGCCCGGGGGGACGACCCCCCGTTCAGCTCCCCCGGAGGACAGCCCCCGGAGCCCCCGGCCCCCGATCGCCGCTCCGCGCCCCGCGGCGGCACGCCGCCGCGGTTCGGGCGGGCCGACCAAAACCCAGCTGGTGACGGCAGCCGGTGAGCCAGTCCAGTCAGCGCCGGGTACCGGTCCCGGAGGGGCTGGACGGCGAGCGGCTGGACGCCGCCCTGGCCCGGATGTTCGGGCTGTCCCGGGCCAGCGCGGCCGAGCTGATCAGCAGCGGCCAGGTGCTGCTCGGCGGCCGGGCGCCGGCCAAGTCCGAGCGGGTGCCCGCGGGGGAGTGGCTCGACGTGACGCTGCCCGCCGTGGCGCCTGCCGCCCCGGTGCCGCGGGCCGTACCCGGCCTGGCCGTGGTCTACGAGGACGACGACATCGTGGTGGTGGACAAGCCGCGCGGGGTGGCTGCCCACCCGACCCCCGGCTGGACCGGCCCGACCGTGCTGGAAGGACTGCTCGCCGCCGGGCACACGATCGCGACCAGTGGCGCGGCTGAGCGGCAGGGCATCGTGCACCGGCTTGACGCCAACACCACCGGGCTGATGGTGCTGGCCAAGAGCGGGCCTGCGTACAGCAGGCTCAAGCAGGCGTTCCGCGAGCGCGAGGTGGATAAGCAGTATCACGCGCTGGTGCAGGGGCATCCGGACCCGCTGCGCGGCACGATCGACGCGCCTATCGGCCGGCACCCGGCCGGGGACGGCCGGTTCGCGGTGGTGGCTGGCGGCCGCCCCAGCGTCACGCACTACGACACGCTGGAGGCCTTCCGTGGCGCCAGCCTGGCCGAGATCATCCTGGAGACCGGGCGCACGCACCAGATCCGGGTGCACATGGCCGCGCTGCGGCACCCCTGTGCCGGAGACCGGCTGTACGGCGCCGACCCGGTGTTCGCCGAGCACCTGGGGCTGAGCCGGCAGTGGCTGCACGCGGTCGAACTGGGCTTCGCCCACCCGGCGGACGGCCGCCGGGTGGACTTCACCAGCGATTACCCGGACGACCTGGCGCACGCCCTGGACGTGCTCCGCGCGGAAAGCTAAGGCCAGGGACATCCTTCGCCTCCTCACGTGCGGCGCAGGCAGCGGACGTGCGGCCTGCGACATGATGGTGCCCAATTCGTTCGTGGCGACGCATTGGGCAGCTGGTTAACGATTAGGTAAGTGATTGGGGCGGACTGTCGGTAGCGGCCGGTAGCGTGCCTGCCGTGAACCGCACTGATCGGCTCTATGCCCTGGTCGAGGACCTGCGGGCCAGCGCGCCCCGGCCCCGGTCGGCCCGCCAGCTGGCCGCACGGTACGAGGTCAGCGTGCGGACCATCGAGCGGGACATCCTGGCCCTGCAGGAATCTGGCGTGCCGGTGTACGCGGAGCCCGGCCGCCGCGGCGGCTACACCATCGACAAGACGATGACGCTGCCGCCGGTCAACTTCACCGCGGCCGAGATGGTCGCGATCGCCGTGGCGCTGGCCCGGGACGAGCACACGCCGTTCGCCGCCGCGACCCGGAGCGCGCTGCGCAAAGTGATAGCGGTCGCGTCGGCCCCGCAGACCGCGGCGGCGGCGCGGCTCATCGACCGGGTCCGGCTGATCGGGGCGGGCCCGGACCGGGAGGTCACGGCCGCGGCGGCGGCCGCCGGCGGCGGGCCGGCCCAGGCCGGCCGGGCGGCGGCCGGCGAGAGCAGCGCCGCGCCGCGGTCCGCGCGGGACCGGGCGGCCAGCCGGTGGGGCAGCCCGCAGCCGGGTGGCGTGCCGCTGGCCATCCAGGACGCCATCACGGCCGGCCATGTGCTGCGGCTCGACTACCGGGACCGGAACGACCAGGTGACGGTGCGCGAGGTGGAGCCGGTGGCGTTCGCCGCGACCCGGAACCAGTGGTACCTGATGGCCTGGTGCCGGCTGCGCGAGGACAGCCGCGCGTTCCGGCTGGACCGCATCCTGGCCGCGGTGGACACCGGTGAGCCGGCCCCACCGCGGTCCTACCGCGACCTGGACGTGGACATCCCGGACCACAAGATCAGCCGGCCCGACCTGCACGTGTGACCGAGGTCAGAATCCGGCCGGAAACACCGACATAACGGTGTCGCGCGGCCCCGGCAGGCTGGCTCCAGACACGTTGTCCATGACTGGAGGAAGCCATGTCCACTCCCGCCCCCAACACCGTTGCCTGGTTCGAGGTCGGCACCCCCAATGTTCAGGCGGCCATGGACTTCTACGGACCGCTGTTCGGCTGGACGTTCGCGCCAGACGGCGACTACACGCTGATCACCGCGCCCGGGGCGGACGGCCCGTCCGGCGGCATCTTCAGCACCGGCGGCAACATCCCGCCGTACGCCGTGTTCGTGGTCCGGGTCACCGACGTGGCCGCCACCGCGGCGCGTACCGAGGAGCTCGGCGGCAAGGTCGTCGTCGCGCCGATGACGCTGCCCGACGGGATGGTGATCGCTTACCTGACCGACCCCGACGGCAGCATGTTCGCGCTATTCAGTCCCCGGCCGGAAGGGTGACCGGCGGCCGGGCGGACCCGGCGGCATTGGGCGGGCGCTGGCGTTAAGCCAATGAATTGGTGGGCAGGGTGCAGGTATGGCTGTGCTGAGAGCTATCGCGCGCCCGATGCTGGCGTCCATCTTCGTCGTCCAGGGCTACCAGACCTGGCGGTACCCGGAGCGGGTCGCCGCCCGGGCTGAGCCAGTGGTCCGCCCGGTCTCCGACCGGGTATCCGTGCTGCCGGATGAGACCGAGCAGGTGGTGCGGCTGCACGGCGCGGTGCAGTGCGTGGCCGGCTCCATGCTGGCCATGGGCTGGTTCCCGCGGCTGTCCGCGGCCGTGCTGGCCGGCACGCTGGTGCCGACCACGCTGGCCGGGCACCGGTACTGGGAGATCGAGGACAAGCAGGAGCGGGCCCAGCAGCGGATCCACTTCCTGAAGAATGTCACCATGCTGGGCGGGCTGCTGATCGCGGCGGCCGATACCAGCGGTAACCCGTCGCTGGCCTGGCGGAGCCGGCATGCGGCCCGGGACGTGCAGCGGGCCCGGGCGCTGGCCACCCGGACGGCCCGGATATCCGGCCGGGCCGGGGCCCGGGCGGGCCGGGCCGCGGCCGGGGTGAACCGGGTCACCGGCCAGGCCGCCGCGCTGCGCCATAAGCTGCCCGCGGCCTGACTGCCCGGCCGGCGCAGGGTTCCCGGCCCGAGGGCGGGAAATAACGGTTACCCGCATCGGTGCCAACTCACGAGTGCCCAGGCATGGCGGTGCGCAAAACGGGACATCTACGCGTCCGGCGCGCCGGGTCGCCGGCCGCCGCCGGCCTCAGTAAGCTCGACTGAGCCGGGCTGGTGCGCCGCCGCCCGCGCTGGGGCCGCTCCGCCGGGCGCGGCTTATCCAGCCAGGTGAGAGCGGCACCAGCCACTTCCCCCGGCCCTGGTTCCCGGCGCCCGTACGGGCGCCGTCGCGCATGCCTGAAGGAGGCGGTACTTTCATGACGGCAGCCGCGACGCAGGGTCAGGATGGCTTCGCCCACCTGCACGTCCACACCGAGTACTCGATGCTGGACGGGGCCGCGCGGCTGAAGGACATGTTCACCGAGTGTGAACGGGCGGGCATGACGGCCGTGGCCATGACCGACCACGGCAACCTGTACGGGGCCTACGACTTCTGGTCCAAGGCGACCAAGGCCGGCATCAAGCCGATCATCGGCATCGAGGCCTACCTGGCCCCGGAGCACCGCCGGCACCGCCAGCCGGTGCGCTGGGGCACCCCGGCCCAAAAGGACGACGACGTGTCCGGGGCCGGCGCCTACACGCACATGACGCTGCTGGCCGAGACCACCGAGGGCATGCACAACCTGTTCCGGCTGTCCTCGCTGGCCTCGCTGGAAGGGTATTTGCGCCAGCCGCGGATGGACCGCGAACTGCTGGCCGCGCACGCCAAGGGGATCATCGCGACCACCGGCTGCCTGAGCGGCGAGGTGCAGACCCGGCTCCGGCTCGGCCAGTACCCACAGGCCCTGGCGGCGGCCGCCGCCTATAAGGACATCTTCGGCGCGGGCAACTTCTTCGTGGAGATCATGGACCACGGGCTGAGCGCCGAGCAGCGGGTACGGGACGGGCTGCGCCGCATCGCCGCCGAACTGGACCTGCCGTTCGTGGTCACCAACGACTCGCACTACGCGGTCGAGGCCGACGCCAAGGCGCACGAGGTGCTGCTGTGCGTGCAGACCGGGTCGAACATGGCCGACCCGGGCCGGTTCAGGTTCGACGGCACCGGTTACTACCTGAAGAGCCCGCAGGAGATGCGGGCCCTGTTCAGCGACGAGGAGTGGCAGTCCGGCTGCGATTCCACCCTGCTCATCGCCGAGCGGGCGGACGTGACGTTCCAGCCCAGGAACCTGATGCCCTCGTTCGACCTGCCGGCCGGGGAGACCGAGGAGAGCTGGCTGCGCAAGGAAGTCGCGCGCGGCATGGACCGGCGGTACCCGGAGGGCTACGACGAGCGGCGCCGCCAGCAGGTCGAGTACGAGATCGGCATCATCTCGCAGATGGGCTTCTGCTCCTACTTCCTGGTCGTGGCGGACTTCATCATGTGGGCCAAGCGGAACGGGGTGGGTGTCGGCCCGGGCCGCGGCTCAGCCGCGGGCTGCCTGGTCGCCTACGCGCTGGGCATCACCGACCTGGACCCGCTGCACCACGGGCTCATCTTCGAGCGGTTCCTGAACCCGGAACGCGTGTCCATGCCCGACATCGACATCGACTTCGACGAACGCCGGCGGGGTGACGTGATCCGCTACGTCACCGAGAAGTGGGGCGAGGACCGGGTCGCGCAGATCATCACGTACGGCACGATCAAGGCCAAGGCGGCGGTCAAGGACGCGGCCCGGGTGCTCGGCTTCCCGTACGCGCTCGGCGACCGGATCACCAAGGCGTTCCCGCCCGCGGTGATGGGCAAGGACATCCCGCTGACCGGGATCTTCGACAACACGCACCCGCGGTACGGCGAGGCGGGCGAGATCCGCGCCCTGTACGAGGCGGAAGCCGAGGTCCGTCAGGTCATCGATACCGCCCGCGGGCTGGAGGGGCTGATCCGCCAGGCCGGGGTGCACGCGGCCGGCGTCATCATGAGCAGCGAGCCGATCATCGACCATGTGCCGGTCTGGAAGCGGCAGGCCGACGGCGCGGTCATCACCCAGTTCGACTACCCGGCCTGCGAGTCGCTCGGGCTGCTCAAGATGGACTTCCTCGGCCTGCGCAACCTGACCGTGCTGGACGACGCGGTCCGCGGGGCCAAGTCCAACCGGGGCGCCGACATCGACCTGAACGCGCTGCCACTGGACGACAAGCCCACCTACGACCTGCTGGCCCGCGGCGACACGCTGGGCATCTTCCAGTTCGACGGCGGGCCGATGCGGGCCCTGCTGCGCAGCATGCGGCCGGACAACTTCGAGGACATCTCCGCGGTCGGCGCGCTATACCGGCCCGGCCCGATGGGCGCCAACGCGCACAACGAGTACGCGGACCGGAAGAACCAGCGCAAGCCGGTCGTGCCGATCCATCCCGAACTGGCCGAGCCGCTGGCCGACATCCTGGGCGACACCTACGGGCTGATCGTCTACCAGGAGCAGGTCATGGCCATCGCGCAGAAGGTGGCCGGGTACAGCCTGGGCAACGCGGACCTGCTCCGCCGGGCCATGGGCAAGAAGAAAAAGGAGATCCTGGACAAGGAGTTCAAACCGTTCTCGGACGGGATGAAGGCGCACGGCTACTCCGACTCCGCCATCAAGACGCTGTGGGACATCCTGGTCCCGTTCTCCGACTACGCGTTCAACAAAGCGCACAGCGCCGCCTACGGCCTGGTGTCCTACTGGACCGCCTACCTCAAGGCGAACTACCCGCCGGAGTACATGGCCGCGCTGCTCACCTCGGTCTCCGGCGACAAGGACAAGAGCGCGCTGTACCTGAACGAGTGCCGCCGGATGGGCATCACCGTGCTGCCGCCCGACGTCAACGCGTCCGACGCCACGTTCACCCCGGTCGGCAACGACATCCGGTTCGGCCTGGCCGCCATCCGCAACGTCGGCACCAACGTCGTCGACGCCATCGTGGAGACCAGGACCAGCAAGGGCGCGTTCACCAGCTTCGCTGACTTCCTGCGCAAGGTCCCGGTGAACGTGTGCAACAAGCGGGTCATCGAATCGCTGGTCAAGGCGGGCGCGTTCGACTCGCTCAAGCACCCGCGCAAAGGCCTGGTCATCATCCACGAGCAGGCCATCGACACCGTCATCGACGTCAAGCGGAACGAGGCCATGGGCCAGGACTCGCTGTTCGGCGGGGACGCGGAGACCGAGGCCAGCTTCGAGGTCCCGGTGCCGGACGGCGAGTGGGACAAGACCACCCTGCTGGCCTTCGAGCGGGAGATGCTCGGCCTGTACGTATCCGACCACCCGCTGCTCGGCGTGGAGCACATCGTGGCCGCGAACACGGATTGTTCCGTGGCCGAGCTGCTCACGTCGGCCACCGACGATACCGAACGCCAGCAACGGGCAGGCCGGGCCGACGGCCAGCTGGTCACCGTCGGCGGCATCCTGTCCGGGGTACAGCGGAAAGTCACCCGGCAGGGCAACCCGTGGGCCACGGCCACCCTGGAGGACCTGGAAGGCGCCATCGAGGTGCTGTTCTTCCCGGCCGCCTACCAGCAGTCCTCATTGCTGCTGGCCGAGGACGCGATCCTGGTCGTCAAGGGGCGGCTGGACCGGCGGGAAGAAGCGCCCAAGCTGATCGCATCGGAGGTGACCGCGCCGGACCTCTCGGCGAACGAAAGCGGCCCTTTTGTGGTGTCGATCCCGGTCCAGCGGTGCGTCGCGCCCGTGGTGGACCGGCTGCGCGAGGTGCTGAGCACCCACCCGGGCCTGGCCGAGGTACACCTCAAACTCTGCAATGGCCCACGGGCGACGATCGTGCGGCTGGATGACAAGCTGCGGGTCAGGCCGTCACCGGCGCTGGCCGCCGACCTGAAACAGCTGCTCGGGCCGGCCTGCGTGGGCTGAGCTTGGCCAACCGGCCTGCGTGGGCTAATTCGCCACTGGGCTGGGAAGACTGGGGATAGTCCGGCCAGCGGAGGGCGCTGTGATTCGCCGTATCCACGTCTCCGGCCATCACCGCGAGGTGCTGCGTACCAACTTGTGGCTGGTCCCGGCACTGCTGGTAGTGGCCGGCATCGGCCTGTTCGTGATCACGTTGCTGATCGA
Organism: uncultured Actinomycetes bacterium; assembly: GCA_963834705.1. Classification (GTDB taxonomy): domain Bacteria; phylum Actinomycetota; class Actinomycetes; order Streptosporangiales; family Streptosporangiaceae; genus RYN-230. Next base: position 1,283,263 of record CAWICV010000001.1, on the reverse strand, counting down.
CCAGGCTGCCTTCCACGGCGACTTCACGCTGCCCTCCTGGGTGATCAGCGGGTCGCCCGACGCGGCCCGGCAGATCCTTACCACGATCGCCGCCGCCATCATCACCGTGGTCGGAGTGGTGTTCTCCATCGTGATCGTCGCGCTGACCCTGGTGTCCACCCAGTTCGGCCCGCGGATGCTGCGCACCTTCATCCGCGACCCGGGCACCCAGCTGACCCTGGGCACGTTCGTGGCCACGTTCGTCTACGCGGTGCTTGTCCTGGTGTCGATCGGCGGCCCGGGCCCGTACGGGACGTTCGTGCCGCACGTCGGCATCACCGTCACGCTCGCGCTCACCGTGGTCGACCTGGCCGTGCTGATCTACTTCATCCACCACATCGCCACTCAGATCCAGCTGCCCGAGGTGATCGCCGGGATCTCGGCCGACCTGTCCGCGGCCATCGAGGACTACGTGGGCGCCGGGGCGGCCCGGCCGGGTGATCCCAGCGTGGCCGCCGTGCTGGCCAGCCTGCCAGAGGAGGGCGGCGTGGTGCTGGCCTCGGACAGCGGATACCTGCAGTACATCCACCGGCGGACGATGCTGCGCATCGCCGAGCAGGCCGACGCCGTGATCTTCCTGCGCTACCGGCCCGGGCATTTCCTGGCCCAGGGCAGCCCGCTGGCCACGGTGTGGCCGGCCAGCGCGGCGCCCGGGGTGACTCGCGCGCTCACCCGGGCCCACCTGACCGGCCCGTACCGGACGCTGGCCCAGGACGTGTCCTTCGGCATCGACCAGCTGGTGGAGATCGCGATCCGCGCCCTGTCGTCGGCCATCAATGACACGTTCACCGGGCTGACCTGCATCGACTGGCTGTCGGACAGCCTGTGCAAGGTGGCCGGCCGGTGGCAGCCCGCGCAAGTGCACCGGGACCGGGCAGGCGCGATACGGGTGATCACCCCCGAGCCGACCTACGACCGCCTGGTACAGCGCTCGTTCGAGAAGATCCGGCAGAGCGCCCGCGGTAACCCGGCGGTGCTGATCCGGCTGCTCGACGCGCTGGCCAGGATCATGGAGCGGACCACGGCCGAGGACCAGCGCCGGGTACTGCTGGACCAGGCGTCGATGATCATCCAGGCCAGTGATGGGTCGGTGCCCGACGCACCGGACCGGGCCGACGTGCGCCGCAAGTACGAGGCACTGCTCGCGGTCCGCGCGCACCTGGCCGACGAGCCCCTGGCCGCCAGCGGCTGACTGGCGGCCAGGCGCTGGCTGAGCCGGTCAGGCGTCCCGGGTCTTGAGCAGGTACGCGGCAATGGCCAGCAGCACGATCGTCCACAGGCAGAACACGCCAAATCCCTGCCACGGTGTCAGCACCTGCTTGGCCTGCTGGTGGGCCTGGCCGATCAGCTGGCCCGCCGCGGTCGGCAGGTACCCGTGCACGTACCGGCCGATCTTGCCGGGAATCAGCAGGGTCAGCGGGACCAGCACCAGCACGAAACCGATGACGCCGCTGATGGCCCCGGCGGTGTGCCGGACGATCCCGCCGATGGCCATGGCAAACAGGCCCAGTACGGCGAGGTAGAAGCCGGCTCCGTAAACGGCCCGGAGCACCCCCGGATCGCTGAGTGAGACGGGGGCTTTGCTGTGCAGGATGGCCTGGCCGATGAAGAACGAGCCGAACGTGGCGATCTCGCCGACCACGAGGACCAGCGCAGCGAACACGGTCGCCTTGGCCGCGAGCATGGGCCACCGGCGGGGCACCGCGAGCAGCGACGACCTGATGACCCCGGTGGAGTACTCGGTGCTCATCACCAGCACGCCGAGCACGCAGATGGTCAGCTGGCCCAGGTACAACCCGGCACCGAGGATCGTGCTCACCGGGTCGGCGATGATCTGGGCGCGCTGCGTCGGGTCGCTCTTGCTCCACTGCGCGACGGTGAGGAACGTGAACAGCGCGGTGAAGCCCAAGGTGAGCACCACCAGCAGCACCAGCGACCAGACGGTTGAGCGCACCGAGCGGAGCTTCGTCCACTCGGAGACCAGCAGATGGCTGAACCCCAGCCACCGTGAGGGGGCGGGCAGCGGCGGCTGAGTGGGCGGCGCGGGCCGGGTGGCGGTGGTCATTCGGTCCTCCCCTGGGCGGGCGCGGGCAGCGGGCCGGTGCTGCTGGCGGGGGCCGCGGCGGCGTCACCCGGCGGCCCGCCGGCGGCGCCCGGGCCATATTCCGAGCTGTCCGCGGTCAGTTCCATGTAGGCCTCTTCCAGCGAGGCCAGCCGCGGGGTGAGTTCGTACAGCACGACGCGGTCGGCGGCGGCCAGCTCGCCGACGCGCGGCGCCTCCATGCCGGTGACCCGGAGCGCGCCGGCCCCGTTGCTCTCGCCATCGGCGTCCTGGGGTTCGGCCTTGCCCCCTTCCGCGGCGATCAGGTCGGCCAGCCGGGCCGCGTCCGGCGACCGGACCAGCACGTATTTGTCGGAACTGCGCTCGATGAATTCCTGGGTGCTGCAGTCGGCGATCAGCTTGCCCCGGCCGATGACGATCAGATGATCCGCCGTGACGGCCATCTCATTCATCAGATGGCTGGACACGAAAATGGTCCGGCCCTCGGCGGCCAGCTGTTTCATCAGGTTCCTGATCCACAGGATGCCCTCCGGGTCGAGCCCGTTCACCGGCTCGTCCAGCAGCAGCACCTGCGGATCGCCCAGCATGGCCACGGCGATGCCGACCCGCTGCCCCATGCCGAGGGAGTAGCCGCCGGTCCGCTTCCTGGCCACCTCGCGCAGCCCGACCAGGTCGAGCGCGTGGTCCACCCGGGACCGGGGCAGCCCTTGCGTCTGAGCCAGGAACAGCAGGTGGTTGTACGCGCTCCGGCCCGGGTGCATGGCCTTGGCCTCGAGGAGCGCACCTACCGTGCGCAGCGGCTGGGGCAGGTCAGCGTATGTCCGGCCGTCGATGGTCGCGGTACCGGCGTGCGGCCGGTCCAGCCCCAGGATGAGCCGCATCGTGGTCGACTTGCCCGCGCCATTCGGGCCCAGGAACCCGGTGACCCGGCCTGGCTCGACATTGAATGACAAATGGTCAACTGCGGTTTTGTCCCCATAGCGCTTGGTGAGGTCCCGTGCCTCGATCATGAATATCCCCTTGAGACGGCTAGGCCGACTTGGTTCCGCCGCGCGCTCAAACCCTAAGGTAGCAAGGTCATACGAGTGCACTGATTAAGTGACGATGTACCCCCCGCTTACCGGCGAACGCTGGCTGGCCGCGTAGGCTCCTGCGCATCATGACGCAGCCAATGGATCCGGCCGGGGCCATCGGCCGGTGCGCGCCACGGCGCACGGCCTGGCGTGGCTTCCTGACCGCCCTGCTGGTCACGCTGCTGCTCGGGGTGGCCGCGGGCTTCCTCTGGGCGGCGGTGGCGCCGCGGCCCTACCTGGTGATGACCGGCCCGGGCACGGCCCAGGTGACCAGCGCCGAGTCGGCCGCATTCATCGGCGGTGACGGCTGGTACTGCCTGATCTGCCTGGCCGGCGGGATCATCTCCGGGCTGGCCGGCTACCTGCTCGCGGTGCGCGGGCATCACCCGGCCGGGATGGCCCTGGTGCTGCTCGGCGGGCTGGGGGCCGCCCTGATTACGCTGTGGATCGGCCAGCACTCCGGTCAGGCCGGCTACCAGCACCTGCTCAGCACGCTGCCCGCCGGGCGGCACCTGAGCGCGTCGCTGTCCCTCGGGGCGCGCAGCGCCATCGCGCTGTGGCCGCTCGCGGCCGGCATCATGGCCGGCGCCCTGGAACTGAACGACACACTGCGGGACCGGAAACGCGGCGCCCAGGACGGCCCCGCCCTGGCCCTCGACTGACCCCCCGCGGACGCCCCGCCCCCCGCCGAACCGCATGGATGCTTCATTCGGGTGGTCAGGTGCGCATGGCTGGTTCAGCCTGTGAGGTCATAGGGGGAGCGAGAGCGCCGGGTGTCCGGCATGTGGACAGGCGCGTCACGGTGCAGGCGGTCTTCATAGACTGGGCGGGTGCTGCCTCGAATCGATCTCCGTGGCCGGCTGGCCACCGACCTGAGCAGGGCAAAGCTGGCCGGTGTGCTGCCCCGCGCCGACCTTGACGTGATGGCCGCGGTGGCCGCGGTCGCCCCGGTCTGCGCTGACGTCCAGGCCCGCGGCGCCGCCGCGGTCCGCGAGCATACGGCCCGGTTCGACGGCGTGGACCTGCCCACCACCCGGGTGCCGGCCGACGCGCTGCCGGCCGCGCTGGCCACGCTCGACCCGGCCGTCCGGGCCGCGCTGGAGGAGGCCATCCGGCGGGTCCGGCTGGTGCACGAGGCACAGCTGCCTACTCAGCGGACCGTCGAGGTCAGTCCCGGCGCCACCGTCACCGAACGCTACGTGCCGGTCAGCCGGGCCGGTGTGTACGTGCCGGGCGGCCTGGTCACCTATCCCTCGTCGGTGGTGATGAATGTGGTGCCGGCCCAGGTGGCCGGGGTCAGCGAGATCGCGGTGGCCTCCCCGCCGCGGGAGGGCGGCCTGCCGTCGCCCACCGTGCTGGCCGCGTGCGCGCTGCTCGGTGTCGGGGAAGTGCACGCGGCCGGGGGGGCGCAGGCCATCGCCATGTTCAGCTACGGCACCGAGGACTGCGCACCGGCCGACGTGGTCACCGGGCCGGGCAACGTGTACGTGGCCGCGGCCAAGCGGCTGCTGCTGGGTGTGGTCAGCACCGACGCCGAGGCCGGCCCGACCGAGATCGCGGTCATCGCCGACGGCACCGCCGACCCGGAGTTCGTCGCGGCCGACCTGATCGCCCAGGCCGAGCACGACCCACTGGCCGCCTGCCTGCTGATCACCACCGACCCCGGGCTGGCCGACCAGGTGGACAAGGCGCTCGGCCCGCAGCTGGCCGCGGCGCGGCACCGGGACCGGGTGCGGGCCGCGCTGGCCGGGCAGTCGGCCACCGTGCTGGTAGACGACCTGGCCGCGGCGGCCGCGGTCAGCGACGCCTGGGCTCCGGAGCACCTGGAGATCCAGACGGCCGGCGCGGCCGGGCTGGCCCACCAGATCCGTAACGCTGGTGCCATCTTCACCGGCCCGTTCGCACCCGTGTCGCTGGGCGACTACCTGGCCGGGTCCAATCACGTGCTGCCCACCGGGGGCACCGCCCGGCACACCGGCGGGCTGTCCACGCTGTCCTTCCTGCGCGGCATCCACGTGGTCGAGTGCAGCCGGGACGCGCTGGCCGCGGTGGCCCCGCACATCGACGCGCTCGGCGGCGCGGAAGATCTCGCCGCACACGTCGAAGCCGTCCGGGTGCGGGTCCCGCGCGGCGAGGCTGGAGCGATATGACGCTGCCGGAATGGCTGCCCCTGCGCGAGGACCTGGCCGGGCACGAGCCGTACGGGGCGCCGCAGATCGACGTGCCGGTCCGGCTGAACACCAACGAGAACCCGTATCCTCCGTCGCCCGTGCTGGCCAGTGCGATCACGGCGGCGGCCGGCGAGGTGGCCGGCACGCTGAACCGGTACCCGGACCGGGACGCGGTCGCGCTGCGCACCGACCTGGCCGGATACCTCGGCCACGACCTGACCGCCAGTCAGGTGTGGGCGGCCAACGGATCGAACGAGATCATCCAGCAGCTGCTCCAGGCGTTCGGCGGCCCGGGCCGCACCGCGCTCGGCTTCGAACCGTCCTACTCGATGCACCCGCTCATCTCGCTGTCCACCGGCACCCGGTGGGTCAGCGGCGCCCGGGAGGCCGACTTCGGACTGGACCCGGAGCATGCCGCCGCGGTCATCGCGGCCGAGCGGCCCGAGGTGGTGTTCCTGACCTCGCCCAACAACCCGACCGGCACCGCCCTGCCGCTGCCGGTCATCCGGCGCATCTGCGCGGCCGCCCCGGGTCTCGTGGTGGTGGACGAGGCCTACGCCGAGTTCGCCCGCGACCCGCACGCCACCGCGCTGACCCTGCTCCCGGAGTTCCGCCGGCTGGCCGTCACCCGCACCATGTCCAAGGCGTTCGCGCTGGCCGGCGCCCGGGTCGGCTACCTGGCCGCGGACCCCGCGCTGATCCAGGCGCTGCTGCTAGTCCGGCTGCCGTACCACCTGTCCAGCGTGACCCAGGCGGTGGCCCGGGCCGCGCTGGCGCACCGGGCCGAGCCGCTGGCCACGGTCAGGGCGCTGTGCGAGGAACGCGACTCGCTGGTGGCCTGGCTCCGCGAGCGGGGCCGGGACCTGGCCGACTCGGACGCCAACTTCGTGCTGTTCGGCCAGTTCGCCGACCGGCACCAGGTGTGGCAGGGACTGCTGGATCAGGGGGTGCTGATCCGGGAGACTGGCCCGGCCCGCTGGCTGCGGGTCACCGTGGGCCTGCCGGCCGAGATGGCTGCCTTCCGGGATGCCCTGGACAAGGTGCTGGAGGGCTGATGAGCGAGCGCGGCGGCCGGACCGCCCGGGTAGAGCGGGTCACCAAGGAGACCAGCGTGCTGGTCGAGCTGGACCTGGACGGCACCGGCCGGGCCGAGGTGAGCACCGGGGTGCCGTTCTTCGACCACATGCTGGCCCAGCTGGGCAAGCATGGCCTGCTCGACCTGAGCGTGCAGGCCACCGGGGACATCCAGATCGACGCGCACCACACGGTGGAGGACACCGCGCTGGCGCTGGGCCAGGCGCTGCGCGAGGCGCTGGGCGGCAAGGCCGGCATCTGCCGGTTCGGCGACGCGGCCGTGCCGCTGGACGAGACGCTGGCCCGGGCGGCCATCGACCTGTCCGGGCGGCCGTACCTGGTGCACGCCGAGCCAGCCGGGATGGCCCCGCTGATCGGCAGCTACGACACCACGCTGACCCGGCACTTCTTCGAGTCGGTGACCGCCACGGCCGGCATCTGCCTGCACCTGGAGGTGACCGGGCGCAACCCGCACCACATCGTGGAGGCCCAGTTCAAGGCGGTGGCCCGGGCGCTGCGCGCCGCCGTGACCCCAGACCCCCGGGCGCCTGGCGTGCCCAGTACCAAAGGCGTCCTGTGACCGCCAGCAGGCCCAGCATTGTGGTGCTCGACTACGGTTCCGGGAACTTGCGTTCGGCAGAAAGAGCGCTGCAGCGGGCCGGAGCGGACACCGTGGTGACCGCGGATCCGGAGCTGGCGCTGGGGGCTGATGGGCTGGTGGTGCCGGGCGTCGGCGCGTTCGCGGCGTGCATGGCCGGCCTGTGCGCGGTGCACGGCGACCGGGTGATCGACCGCCGGCTGGCCGGGGGCCGGCCGGTACTCGGTATCTGCGTCGGCATGCAGGTGCTGTTCGCCGAGGGGGTCGAGCACGGGGTGCGCACGGCCGGCTGCGGGCAATGGCCCGGCGTCGTGGAGCGGCTCAAGGCGCCGGTGCTGCCGCATATGGGCTGGAACACACTCGACGTGCCGGCCGGGACGCGGCTGCTGGCCGGTATCGAACCGGCCCAGCGGTTCTACTTCGTGCACTCCTATGCGGCCCGGGCGCTGCCGATGCCGCCGTCCAGGTGGATGACGCCGCCGCTGATCAGCTGGGCGACGCACGGTGAGCCGTTCATCGCGGCGGTAGAGAACGGCCCGCTGTGCGCGACCCAGTTCCACCCCGAGAAATCCGGCGACGCGGGTGCGGCGCTGCTGGCCAACTGGCTGGAGATGATCCGATGAGCGACGCCGCGCTGATCCTGCTGCCCGCGGTGGACGTGTCCGGCGGCCAGGCGGTCCGGCTGGTGCACGGCGCGGCCGGCACCGAGACCGGCTACGGCGACCCGATGCAGGCCGCGCTGGCCTGGCAGACGGCCGGGGCGCAGTGGGTGCACCTGGTCGACCTGGACGCCGCGTTCGGCCGCGGGTCCAACGCCGGCCTACTGGCCGGCGTGGTGGGCCGGCTGGACATCGCGGTGGAGCTGTCCGGCGGGATCCGCGACGATACGTCGCTGGCCGCCGCGCTGGCCACCGGGTGCGCCCGGGTGAACATCGGCACCGCCGCGCTGGAGGACCCGGACTGGGTGCGGTCCGCTATCGCCGAGTACGGCGACAAGATCGCGGTGGGGCTGGACGTGCGCGGCACCACGCTGTCTGCGCGCGGCTGGACCCGGGACGGCGGCGAACTGGACGACGCGCTGGACCGGCTGGACGCCGCGGGCTGCGCCCGGTACGTGGTCACCGACATCAACCGGGATGGCACGCTGACCGGGCCCAACCTCGATCTGCTGCGGCACGTCACCGGGCGGACCAGCCGCCCGGTGATCGCCAGCGGCGGAGTGTCCAGCCTGGCCGACCTGGCCGCCATCGCCACCCTGGCCGGCTCGGGGGTGGAGGGCGCGATCGTGGGCAAGGCGCTGTACGCCGGGGCGTTCACCCTGCAGGAAGCGCTGCAGGCGGTGGCGGCGTGACCCGGAAGATCTCCACCAGTACCCCGTGGGAGCCGGTGGTCGGGTACAGCCGCGCGGTCGCGGCCGGGGACTTCGTGTTCGTGGCCGGCTGCACGTCCACCGACGGCGGCGAGTTTGTGCACGAGGGCGACGCGTACGCGCAGACCGCGCAGGCGCTGCGCAACGTGGCCGGCGCGCTGGACCGGCTCGGGCTCAGGCTGGCCGACGTGGTGCAGACCCGGATCTACGTCACCGACATCGGCCGGTGGGAGGAGTACGGCCGGGCTCACGGCGCCGCGTTCGGCGACACGCTGCCCGCCGCGACCATGATCGGGATTGCCCGGCTGGTCAACCCGCGGATGCTGGTCGAGGTGGAGGCGGTCGCCTACCGCCCGGGAATCGGCAGCTGATGTCCGTCGCGGTTCGGGTCGTTCCCTGCCTGGACGTGGATGCCGGCCGGGTGGTCAAGGGAGTCAACTTCCGGGACCTGCGGGACGCCGGCGACCCGGTCGAGCTGGCCGCGGCGTACGACGCGGAAGGCGCCGACGAGCTGGTGTTCCTGGACATCACCGCGTCCAGCGGCGACCGGCAGACCATGGTCGATGTGGTGCGGCGCACCGCCGACCAGGTGTTCATCCCGCTCACCGTGGGCGGTGGGGTGCGCAGCACCGACGACGTGGACCGGCTGCTCCGGGCGGGCGCGGACAAGGTGTCGCTGAACACGGCGGCGATCGGCCGTCCCGAGCTGCTCGGCGAGGCGGCGCAGCGGTTCGGCTCGCAGTGCGTGGTGCTGTCGGTGGACGCCCGCCGGCTGCCCGGCGCGGCACAGTTCGAGGTGACCACGCACGGCGGGCGGCGCGGTACCGGGATCGACGCGGTGGCGTGGTCGGTGCGCGGCGCCGAGCTGGGGGTGGGCGAGATCCTGCTCAACTCGATGGACGCGGACGGCACCAAGGCCGGCTTCGACCTCGAACTGATCCGCGCGGTGCGCGCGGTGGTGGATGTACCGGTCATCGCCAGCGGCGGGGCCGGGCAGCTGGCCCACTTCCCGCCCGCGGTCGGGGCGGGCGCCGACGCGGTGCTGGCAGCCAGCGTGTTCCACTTCGGCCAGCTCCGCATCGGCGAGGTCAAGGACGCGCTGCGCGCGGCCGGCGCCGAGGTGCGTTAGGCCAGGTCCGTCAGCTCAGGATCAGCTAGCCCAGGCCGGCGGCCAGGGCGGCGCCGACGATGCCGGCGTCGTTGTGCAGCGCGGCCGGCACCACGGTGGCCCGCACGTTGTTCAGCAGCGGCAGGAACTTGTCCGACTTGCGGCTGATCCCGCCGCCGATGATGATCAGGTCCGGCGCGGTCAGCAGTTCCATGTGCTGCAGGTACTCATCCACCCGGCCGGCCCACTTCCCCCAGCTCAGGTCCTTGAGTTCCTTGGCCCGTTCGGAGGCGCGCTGCTCGGCATCGCGGCCACGGATCTCGATGTGCCCGAACTCGGTGTTCGGCACCAGGATGCCGGCCCGGAACAGGGCGCTGCCGATGCCGGTGCCGAACGTGAGCATCAGTACGGTGCCCTTGTGCCCGGTGCCGGCGCCGAACGACATCTCGGCCAGGCCGGCCGCGTCGGCGTCGTTGACCAGCGCCGTGCTCAGCCCGGTGGCCTTGTTGAACAGGTTGCGGGTGTCCAGATCGACCCAGGCCGGGTCCAGGTTGGCCGCGGTCAGCGTCACGCCGTCCACCACCACGCCGGGGAACGTGATCCCGGTCGGCCCGGTCCAGCTGAACGCGTCCACCAGCTGGCTGACCGTCTTGGCCACCGCCTCGGGCACGGCCGGGTGCGGGGTCTCCAGCTTGATCCGCTCGGTGAGCAGCTTGCCCTGGGCGGTGTCCACCGGGGCACCCTTGGTCCCCGAGCCGCCAATGTCGATGCCGAGTACCTGCACTGCGTAGCCTCCGTTCGGCTCATCCGACCCCGGCGCGGCGGCGCGGCCACGCCCTGCCCCGGCAGCCGGGGCTGAACCACTACGACCTACCCTTGCGCGGCCCGGCCACGCAGGCCAGGTCCCGGTCATGATGACGGGCGGCGCTGAACGCGGCCGGCGAAGCCGCGGGCCCGCTCAGATCCGCCAGCGCGCTAGGCCCGCCAGCGAATCTGGGCCAGCTGGCGCAGCGCGGCATCGGCGCCATCCAGCCGCACCTGGGCGGCCGCGGTCCGGCCGAGCGCCCACAGGGTGAGTTCCGCCGGGCTGCCGGTGACGGTGACCACCGGCGTGCGGGCCTTGGCGGTGATCCGCACCCGGGCCCCGGCCGGGTCCGGGCCGATGTCATCGCGGACCAGTTCCACCCCGACCGGGGCCTTGCGCAGCACGAACCGGGCCATGGGGAGCCGCCGCCAGAGCACCTCGGACAGCGCGGGCGTGATCTTGCGCTCCGGCCAGTCTGGTGCACCCCGGCGGACGTCCTCGTGATGCACGAAGAACTCGACCAGGTTGGCCCGCTCGTCCACGCCGGGCAGGCCGAACGGGGACAGCCGGGGCGGCCCGTTGCGAATGGCCGCGACCAGGCTGGCGAATGAGCCGCGCTGTGCCAGCGTGCGCTGTACCCGCTGGGTGTACCCGGCCAGCGGGCGGATCACGATGCCGGCTCCGGCATCCATCCGGTGCTCCCGGAGGACCAGATGGGCGGCCAGGTCGAGGGTTGTCCAGCCATCGCATAGCGTGGGCGCGTCCGGGCCGGTCTGATCAAGCAGCGCGCACAGGGCCAGGCGCTCATCGCGGGCGAGGGTCATCCCGCGATGTTAACCACCGCGGGCGGGCAGTGGAATGGCCTACAGCGCACGGTCCGGCCCGGTGCTGGTGAACTGGGCTGCTAAAAACTGGTGCCAGGAAGCTGAGAGGATATGGCCATGAACAGCGCAGCGAGCGCGCGGTGAACGACCCCCGCGGCCCGTCCCGGCTCGACCCGGGGGTCGCCGCCCGGCTGAAGCGCGATGCGAATGGCCTGGTCGCCGCCGTAGCCCAGCAGCACGACACCGGCGAGGTGCTGATGGTCGGCTGGATGGACGACGAGGCGCTGCACCGCACGCTGACCACCGGGCGCTGTACATACTGGTCGCGCAGCCGCCAGGAGTACTGGGTCAAGGGCGAGACCTCCGGGCACACGCAGCAGGTCAAGTCGGTGGCGCTGGACTGCGATGGGGACACCCTGCTGGTCAAGGTGGACCAGGCCGGCGGCGCCTGCCACACCGGCGACCGGACCTGCTTCGACGCCGCGCCGCTGCCCGTGGTGGTGGTGACGGCCCGGTGAGCGTCATCCGGCTCCGGCTAGCGAGCACGGGCCGCCAGGCCCGTGCGAGTGGCCGGAGCATGAGTTTCCGCCGGATGACGCGAACATCAGGGAAAGCACGGTGAGGTCACCGCGGCGGGAGTACCTCGGCGCGCTGCTGCTCGGTGCGGCCGGCGCGGCGGTCGTGCTCATCGCGGTCCGGCAGGACTGGGCCCGGGTGCTGACCGTGCAGCCGCGCCCGCTGCCGGCCAGCACCGCCGTGGTACGAGGCCAGGACCTGCTGCCCGCGGTGGGCGCGCTCGGCCTGGCCGCGCTGGCCGGCCTGGCCGCGCTGGTGGCCACCCGGCGGCTGGCCCGGCGGCTGACCGGCGGCGTGCTGGCCGCGTTCGGCGTGGCCATCATCGTGGCGCTGAGCATGCCGGTGACCGACGCCCAGGTGCGCGGCGCGGTCACCGGGGCGGCGGGCACGGCTAGTTCGGTGCCTGGCGGCAGCACGGTCAACGGCGGCACCACGCCGGGCGGCGGGGTGTCCGGGATCAGCCTGTCCAGCCACGTCACGATGGCGGCGTTCCCATGGCGCTGGGTGGCGCTGGCCGGCGCGCTGCTCATCGTGGCGGCCGGGCTGCTGGCCGCCTGGCGCGGCGCGGGCTGGCCGGTCATGTCCAGCCGGTACGACCGGCCCGCCGACCGGGCGGCCGGGCGGCAGGCGACGGCCGCCGCCGACCCAGCCGCGCTATGGGAGTCGCTGAGCCAGGGCATCGACCCAACCGCTGGTCAGCCCCCGGATACAAACCGGCCAGGCAGCAACGGAGCGGCGCGAACCGGGTTACTCTGACGCGCATGTCAGAGAATCGCCCGGCGGCCCCCGACGACCAGCGGGGCACGCTCATCCAGCTGGTCACCAGGCTGATCGTGGCACAGGCCGCGGTGGCCGCCGCGATCGGGCTGTTCTTCGGCAAGCGGCACCTGCCGTCGATTCTGTTCACCCTGGCCATGGTGGCCGTGCTGTGCGGGCTGGCGGTGGCCAGCCGGACCGCCAGTCACGCGGCGTGGGTGGCCACCCTGGCCGCGGAGAGCGCCCTCGTGCTGTTCGGGGTGCTTCGCTTCATGACCGCGCGGTACGTCGGCGGCACGCTGCTGGCCATCATCACCGCCGTCGTGCTGATCCATCCCGCGGTTGCCCGGGCTTACGGCTCCGCACCTCAGCATGCCCGGGAGGGCCTGGCCGAGGAAGCGCTCGGCGAGACCGGCCGGGGGTAGCAGGCATCCGGTACCGGGCACCCGCAGCCGTCCTCGGCCGAGGGGGCCCGCCGGCGCACAGAGACAGCCTCGCTACCATCAGGTGCGCAAGGGAACCAACCCACCGGCCGGAGGGGACTGCGAAGTCGCGTGAGCGTGCTCAACGAGATCCTTGACGGGGTCCGCGCCGATCTCGCTGCCCGGCAGCGGGATGTGACGCTGGACCAGCTCAAGGACATGGCCGGGCAGGCACCGTCGCCCAAAGACCCGATGCCGGCGTTCCGCGGCGAGGATGTCGTCGTCATCGCCGAGGTCAAGCGGGCCAGCCCGTCCAAGGGGGCGATGGCCGCCATCGCCGATCCGGCCGCGCTGGCCACGGACTATGAGGCCGGCGGGGCCAGCGCGATCAGCGTGCTGACCGAGCCGCGCAAGTTCGGCGGCAGCCTGGGTGACCTGGCCGCGGTGCGCTCGGTGGTCGGCATCCCGGTGCTGCAGAAGGACTTCGTGGTCAGCTCCTATCAGCTGTGGGAAGCCCGGGCGCACGGCGCCGACCTGGTGCTGCTGATCGTGGCCGGGCTGGAGCAGAACGCGCTCATCTCGCTGGTGGAGCGGGCCTGCTCGATCGGCCTGGTCCCGCTGGTCGAGGTGCACACGGAGAACGAACTGGACCGGGCGGTGGACGCCGGGGCGCAGGTCATCGGGATCAACGCGCGCAACCTGGCCACCCTGGAGGTGGACCGTGGCGTGTTCAGCCGGCTGGCTCCGCTGGTCCCGGAGGGAATCGTCAAGATCGCCGAGTCCGGCGTCCGCGGACCGCATGATCTGCTCGCCTACGCGGCGTCTGGCGCGGACGCGGTGCTGGTAGGGGAGAGCCTGGTCACCGGCAAGGACCCGCGGAGCGCGGTGGCCGACCTGGTCACCGCGGGCTCACACCCCGCGCTGCGCGGGGACCGCGGATGACCCGGGCCGGGCACTTCGGACCCTACGGCGGCCGGTTCGCGCCCGAGGCGCTGATGTCCGCGCTGGGCGAACTGGCCCGCGAGTACGCCTCGGCCCAGGCCGACCCGGCGTTTCAGGCTGATCTCACCGCGCTGCTCACCGGGTATGCCGGGCGGCCCACGCTGGTCACCGAGGTGCCTCAGTTCGCGGCCCGGGCCGGGGACTGCCGGATCCTGCTCAAGCGGGAGGACCTGGCGCACACCGGCTCACACAAGATCAACAATGTGCTCGGCCAGGCGCTGCTCACCAAGCGGATGGGCAAGAAGCGCATGATCGCCGAGACCGGGGCCGGCCAGCACGGCGTGGCCACCGCGACCGCGTGCGCACTGCTCGGCCTGGACTGCGTCGTGTACATGGGCGAGGAGGACACCGAGCGGCAGGCGCTGAACGTGGCCCGGATGCGGCTGCTGGGCGCCGAGGTGGTGCCGGTGGCGACCGGCAGCCGGACCCTGAAGGACGCCATCAACGAGGCGTTCCGCGACTGGGTCAGCACGGTTGACACGACGCACTACTGCATCGGCTCGGTGATGGGCCCGGACCCGTTCCCGACCATGGTGCGCGACTTCCAGCGGGTCATCGGGGTGGAAGCCCGGGAGCAGGTGCTGGCCATGACCGGCCGGCTGCCGGACGCGGTGATCGCCTGCGTGGGCGGCGGCTCGAACGCGATCGGCGTGTTCCACGCGTTCATCCCGGACGAGATGGTACGGCTGATCGGCTGTGAGGCAGGCGGCGACGGGCCGGACAGCGGAAACCACGCGGCCACGCTGGTGGCCGGGTCGGCCGGGGTCATCCACGGCATGCGCACCTACCTCCTGCAGGACGCCGACGGGCAGACGCTGCCCACCCACTCGGTATCGGCCGGGCTGGACTACCCAGGCGTCGGGCCGGAGCATTCCTGGCTGCATGACACCGGCCGGGCCAGCTACCGGGCGGTCTCGGACGCGCAGGCGATGGACGCGTTCTCGCTGCTCTGCCAGACCGAGGGCATCATCCCGGCCATCGAGTCGGCGCACGCGCTGGCCGGCGCCCTGCAGGTGGCTGGCGAGCTGGGCCCGGGCGCGCTGCTGCTGGTCAACCTGTCCGGCCGCGGGGACAAGGACGTGGGTATCGCGGGCCGCTGGTTCGGCCACCTGGACGCAGGGCTAGCAGCCGGATGAGTACGGTGACGACCGCGTTCGGGAAGGCGGCCGCCGAGGGCCGGGCCGCCCTGGTCGGCTACCTGCCGGCCGGCTTCCCGTCGGTGGACGGCGCGATTCAGGCCGCGACGGCGATGGCCGAGTCGGGCTGCGATGTGCTGGAGATCGGCCTGCCCTACTCCGACCCGCTGATGGACGGCCCGGTCATCCAGGAAGCCACGCACCGGGCGCTCGCCGCTGGGACCCATGTCGCCGACGTGCTGCACACGGTCGAGGCAGTCGCGGGGACTGGCGTTCCGCTGCTGGTGATGACGTACTGGAATCCAGTGGATCACTATGGCGTCGCGTCCTTCGCCACCGACCTGGCTGCGGCCGGCGGGGCCGGCCTGATCACCCCAGACCTGCCGCCGGAAGAGGCGGAGGCGTGGCTGTCCGCCGCGGATGAGCACGGGCTGGACCGGGTGTTCCTGGTCGCGCCGAGCTCGTCGGACGAGCGGATCGCGCGGATCACCGCGGCCTGCCGCGGCTTCGTCTACGTGGCGTCGCTGATGGGCACGACGGGCGCACGGGACGCGGTCGGGTCGGCCGCCGCCGGGCTGGTCAGCCGGGTCAAGGCCACCACCAGGCTGCCGGTCGCGGTCGGCCTGGGGGTGCGTGACGGCGGCCAGGCCGCCGAAGTGGCCGGCTTCGCCGACGGCGTCATCGTGGGCTCGGCGTTCGTGCAGCGGCTGCTGGCCGCGCCAGACGCCGCGGCTGGGCTGGCCGCGGTGCGCGAGCTGGCCGCCGAGCTGGCCGCCGGGGTCCGTGCGGCCATGCCCGCGCGGGGCTGAACCGCCCGCCGCGCTTGCCACCCCCGGCCGGTGGGCGCCCCCCAGAGGGCAATTTGCCCGAAGCGGATGTTCCCAGCGGGTCAGATGTTTCGTAAACCGCATCACGCGGGGATGATTGACCTGGTGGCGTAATCTGCGTGTAACCTACGAGCACTAGCTCGGGGAGCCACTCCCGCGCTCAGCGGAGTTCGTGGCAGGGCCAACGTCGTCCCGACCGCATGCGAGAACGCAAATTCGGATCGGACGACAGGAGTTTGGATGGCACCTGCCGCTACAGCGAGCACGGGGGGACTTTACGACAGCAGCTTCGAGCACGACGCGTGCGGCGTCGGCTTCGTCGCTGACCTGTCTGGGCGGCCCAGCCACGACACCGTGGCCAGAGCGCTGACCGTACTCCGCAATCTGGAGCACCGCGGCGCGCAGGGCAGCGACCCCAACACGGGCGATGGCGCGGGCATCCTGACCCAGATCCCGGATGCCTTCTTCCGTGCCGTGTGCGACTTCGAGCTGCCGCCGGCCGGCGGTTACGCGGCCGGCCTGGTGTTCCTGCCGCCCGGCGAGGAACCCGCGGCGGAGGCGGTAGCGGCGGTCGAGCGGCTGGCGGCCGACGAGGGGCTGACCATCCTGGGCTGGCGCGACGTGCCCGCCGACCTGGCGTACTGCGGCGAGGGCTCACTGGCGGTCCTGCCGGTGCTCCGTCAGCTGTTCGTCACCGCCCCGGGCGAAACCGGCATCGTGCTGGACCGGCGGGCGTTCTGCCTGCGCAAGCGGGTGGAGCACGACACGGCCATCTACCTGGTCAGCCTGTCGTCGCGGACCATCGGCTACAAGGGCATGCTGACCGCGCCGCAGCTGGCGCCGTTCTACCCGGACCTGTCCGACGAGCGCTACGTGTCCGCGCTGGCCCTGGTGCACTCGCGGTTCTCCACCAACACGTTCCCGTCCTGGCCGCTGGCCCATCCGTACCGCTACATCGCGCACAACGGCGAGATCAACACGGTGCGCGGCAACCGCAACTGGATGCGGGCCCGGGAGGCCATGCTGGACAGCGGGCTGTTCCCGCGATCCGCGGACGGCCGGGGCATGGAACGGCTGCTGCCCATCTTGGATGACACCGGCAGCGACTCGGCCAGCTTCGACGAGTGCCTGGAGTTGCTGCACCTGGGCGGCCGCTCGCTGCCGCACGCGATCCTGATGATGATCCCCGAGCCGTGGGAGAACCACGACGAGATGGACCCGGCCCGGCGGGCGTTCTACCGGTTCCACTCCACACTGATGGAGCCGTGGGACGGGCCGGCCTGCGTGGCGTTCACCGACGGCACCGTGATCGGGGCGGTGCTGGACCGGAACGGGCTGCGCCCCGGCCGGTACTGGGTGACCAGGGACGGGCTGGTCGTGCTGGCTAGCGAGGTCGGCGTGCTGGACATCGACCCGGCCGACGTGGTGCGCAAAGGACGGCTGCAGCCCGGCCGGGTGTTCCTGGCCGACACCGGCGCGGGCCGGATCCTGGAGGACGCGGACGTCAAGTCCGGGCTGGCCGGCCAGCACCCGTACGAGGACTGGCTGCACGCGGGCCTGCTGCACCTGGATGACCTGCCGGACCGGGTCCGGACGCTGCCCGGCACGGCCGAGCTGACCACCCAGCAGCAGCTGTTCGGGTACACCGAAGAGGAGCTGCGGGTGCTGCTGGCCCCGATGGCCCGGTCCGGCGCCGAGCCGGTCGGGTCGATGGGCACGGACACGCCGATCGCCGTGCTGTCCGACCGGCCCCGGCTGCTGTTCGACTACTTCGTCCAGCTGTTCGCGCAGGTCACCAACCCGCCGCTGGACGCCATCCGGGAAGAACTGGTCACCTCGCTGGAGTCCGCGACCGGCCCGGAGGGCAACCTGTTCGAGCCGGGGCCGGCGTCCTGCCGGCAGATCGTGCTGCCCTACCCGGTGATCAGCGACAACGACCTCAACAAGATCATCCATATCAACGACGACGGGGACCTGCCCGGATTCGCCTCGTACGTGGTGGACGGCCGGTACCCGGTCGCGGGCGGCGGCGACAGCCTGCGTCAGCGGCTGGCCCAGATCTGCGCCGAGGTGTCCGCCGCCATCACCCGCGGCGCGCGGATCATCGTGCTGTCCGACCGCCCTGCTAGCCCGGGGGGGCGACCCCCCGCTGTGCTTCCCCGGGGGACTACCCCCGGAACCCCCGGCCCCCGGTCGGCACTACGCGCCGAGGCTGACGCGGGCGCCGACCCGGGCAGCGGGCTGGCCCCGATCCCGTCGCTGCTGCTCACCGGGGCGGTGCACCACCACCTGATCCGGGAACGGACCCGGACCCGGGCCGGGCTGATCGTGGAGTCCGGCGACGCCCGGGAGTGCCACCACATCGCGCTGCTCATCGGCTACGGTGCCGCGGCGGTCAACCCGTACGTGGCCCTGGAGACGGTGCAGGACATGGTGCGCCGCGGCACGCTGGAGGGGGTCACCGCCCGGAAAGCGGTGGAGAACCTGATCAAGGCGCTGGGCAAGGGCGTGCTGAAGATCATGTCGAAGATGGGCGTGTCCACCGTCGCGTCCTACACCGGGGCGCAGATCTTCGAGGCGGTCGGCCTCGGCCCGGACGTGATCAGCACCTGCTTCGCCGGGACCACGTCCCGGCTGGGCGGCGTCGGGTTCGGCGTGCTGGCCACGGAAACCGCGGCGCGGTACCGCCGGGCGGTCCCGTCCCGGGGCGCCGGGCCCGCACACCGGCGGCTGGACACCGGCGGCGACTACCAGTGGCGCCGCGAGGGCGAACTGCACCTGTTCAACCCGGAGACCGTGTTCAAGCTGCAGCACGCCACCCGTACCCGGCGTTACGAGATCTTCAAGGAGTACACCCGGCTGGTGGACGACCAGTCCGCCCGGCTGATGACGCTGCGCGGCATGTTCCGCATCCGCGGCGTCGAGGAGCAAGCGGGGGACACCACCGACCCACGTGGGCTGGGCGCAGCGTCGCACCCGGCCCGCGTGCCGATTCCGATTGACGAAGTCGAGCCGGTGCCGGCCATCGTGCGCCGGTTCTCCACCGGCGCCATGTCCTACGGGTCCATCTCGGCCGAGGCGCACCAGACCCTGGCCATCGCGATGAACCGGATCGGCGCGCGGTCCAACACCGGTGAGGGCGGCGAGGACCCGGACCGGTTCGTGCCCGACGCCAACGGCGACTTGCGCCGGTCCGCGGTCAAGCAGGTGGCCAGCGGCCGGTTCGGGGTGACCAGCGAGTACCTGGTCAACGCCGACGACCTGCAGATCAAGATGGCGCAGGGAGCCAAGCCAGGGGAGGGCGGCCAGCTGCCCGGCCACAAGGTGTACCCGTGGATCGCTAAGACCCGGTACTCCACGCCCGGGGTGGGGCTGATCTCCCCGCCGCCGCACCACGACATCTACTCGATCGAGGACCTGGCCCAGCTGATCCACGACCTGAAGAACGCCAACCCGCGGGCCCGGGTGCACGTCAAGCTGGTCGCCGAGGTCGGTGTCGGCACCGTGGCGGCCGGGGTGTCCAAGGCGCACGCCGACGTGGTGCTCATCTCCGGGCACGACGGCGGCACCGGCGCCGCCCCGCTGACCAGCATCAAGCACGCGGGCGCGCCGTGGGAGCTGGGACTGGCCGAGACCCAGCAGACGCTGCTCCGGTCCCGGCTGCGGGACCGGATCGTGGTGCAGACCGACGGCCAGCTGAAGACCGGCCGGGACGTGCTCATCGCCGCGCTGCTCGGCGCCGAGGAGTTCGGCTTCGCCAGCGCACCGCTGGTTGTCTCCGGCTGCATCATGATGCGGGTCTGCCACCTGGACACCTGCCCGGTCGGGGTGGCTACCCAGAACCCGGAGCTGCGCCGGCGGTTCACCGGCAGGCCGGAGTTCGTGGTCAACTTCTTCGAGTTCATCGCCGAGGAAGTCCGCGAGTACCTGGCCGCGCTCGGCTTCCGCACCCTGGACGAGGCCATCGGCCGGGTTGACCTGCTCGACGCCGAGCGGGCCATCGGCCACTGGAAGGCGGCCGGGCTGGACATCTCCCCGGTCCTGCACCGGCCCGGGCTGCCCGAAGGGGCGGCGCTGCACCACACGACCAGCCAGGATCACGGCATCGACCGGGCCCTGGACAACACGCTGATCCAGCTGGCCGAGGGCGCGCTGGCCGACGGGACGCCGGTGACCCTGGACCTGCCGGTGCGGAACGTGAACCGCACCGTGGGCACCATGCTCGGCTACGAGGTGACCCGGCGGTGGGGCGGCGCGGGCCTGCCGGACAACACCATCCACCTCCAGTTCCGCGGCTCGGCCGGGCAGTCGTTCGGCGCGTTCCTGCCCCGCGGCATCACCCTGCGGCTGGCCGGCGACGCCAATGACTACCTGGGCAAGGGCCTGTCCGGCGGGCGGATCATCGTGGCGCCGCAGCCGGAAGCCACGTTCCGGGCCGAGGAGCAGATCATCGCGGGCAACGTGATCGGCTACGGGGCCACCGGCGGCGAGATGTTCCTCCGCGGTGTCGTCGGCGAGCGGTTCTGCGTGCGCAACTCGGGTGCCACCGCGGTGGCCGAGGGCACCGGCGACCACGGCTGTGAGTACATGACCGGTGGCCTGGTGGCCGTGCTCGGGCCGGTCGGCCGCAACTTCGCGGCCGGCATGTCCGGCGGCATCGCCTACCTGCTGGATCCCGACCCGGTCCGGGTCAACACCGACATGGCTGACCTGGAGGACCTGGACGAGGCCGACGCCGCCCAGCTGCGGGCGCTGGTCGAACGGCATTACGCGGAGACTGGTTCGGCGGTGGCGGCCCGGCTGCTGGCCGACTGGGATGCGGAGGTACTGGCGTTCAGGAAAGTAATGCCGAAGGACTACAAGCGGGTGCTGCTCGCGGCGCGAACCGCCGAGCTCGAGGGGCGCGACGTCAACCAGGCCGTGATGGCCGCGGCGCACGGCTGAGGGAGGCTGACCGATGGCTGACCCCAAGGGGTTCCTGAGCACGCCGCGGGAGACCCCGGCCCGCCGGCCGGTGGACATCCGGATCCGCGACTGGCGCGAGGTGTACACCGATTTTCCGCCGGTAGCGCTGGAGGCGCAGGCCGGGCGGTGCATGGACTGCGGGATCCCGTTCTGCCACCAGGGCTGCCCGCTGGGCAACCTGATCCCGGAGTGGAACGACCTGGTCTGGCGGCACGACTGGCGGGACGCCGCGGAACGGCTGCATGCCACCAACAACTTCCCGGAGTTCACCGGGCGGCTCTGCCCGGCGCCCTGCGAGAGCGCCTGCGTGCTCGGCATCAACGCCGATCCGGTGACGATCAAGCAGGTCGAAGTGGAGATCATCGACCGGGCCTGGGCCGAGGGCTGGGTGACGCCCCGGCCGCCGGCTGCCTCTGCTGTCGCGGCGGGCCGGCGGGTGGCGGTGATCGGTTCCGGGCCAGCCGGCCTGGCCGCCGCCCAGCAGCTCACCCGGGCTGGGCACGAGGTGACCGTGTTCGAGCGGGCCGACGCCCCCGGCGGGCTGCTCCGCTACGGCATCCCCGAGTTCAAGATGGAGAAGCGGCACCTGGACCGGCGGCTGTGGCAGATGCAGGCCGAGGGCACCGTGTTCCGCTGCGGGGTGACCGCCGGGCGGGATGTGCCGGCCGCCGCGCTGCGGGCGGAGTACGACGCGGTCGTGCTGTGCGGCGGGGCCACGGTGGCCCGCGGGCTGCCGGTGCCCGGCGCGTCGCTGGCCGGGGTGCATCAGGCCATGGAGTACCTGCCACAGGCCAACCGGGCGGTGGCCGCGTCGCTGGTGTCCGGCGGCGGGCCCGCCTCGCCCGGGCCGGTGCCGGAGCCGCCGATCAGCGCCCGGGGCAAGCACGTGGTGATCATCGGCGGCGGCGACACCGGGGCGGACTGCCTGGGCACCGCGCACCGGCAGGGCGCCCGGTCGGTGACCCAGCTGGAGATCCTGCCCCGGCCGTCGGAGGCGCGCCCGGCCCACCAGCCGTGGCCGACGTACCCGATGATCTACCGGGTGTCCAGCGCGCACGAGGAGGGCGGCGACCGGGTCTACGCCGTGTCCACCAAGGAGTTCCTGGCCGACGCGGCCGGCCGGGTGCGGGCGCTGCGGCTGGCCGAGGTCTCGCTGGCCGATGGCAAGTTCGCCGAGGTGCCCGGCACCGAGCGGGAGCTGCCCTGCGAGCTGGTGCTGCTGGCCATGGGTTTCACCGGGGCGCAGCGCGAGGGGCTGCTCACCGACCTGGGCGTGGACTTCGACGCGCGCGGCAACGTGGCACGGGACGCCACGTTCGCCACCTCGGTGCCGGGCGTGTTCGTGGCCGGCGACATGGGCCGCGGACAGTCGCTGATCGTCTGGGCCATCGCCGAGGGCCGGGCCGCGTCGGCCGCCGTGGATGCCTACCTCGGCGGCGGCACTGTGCTGCCCACGCCGATCGCGCCCACCACCCGCTCGATGGCCTAGCGGGGGCGCCCGCCACCCGGCCTACCCCATCCGCCCCGCCCGCCACCCGGCCTACATCCGCCCCGCCTGGCCTGCGCCTACCCATCCGCCCCGCCTGGCCTGCGCGCCCGCCCCGCCCGGCCGCGCCGCCAGCTCGTGACTATGGCCCGAGTTGGTGCTCTAGTGCTACCCAAGCCATGATCACGATTGCAGGACCGCCGGGCGGCGTGCCATTACCGGACGGTAGCCCGGTGCGGTGCGGGAAAAAGGCCCGCGGTAAGGCGCTGGGCTAGTCCGCCGAGGCCAGGTTTTCCACAGGCGTACGCTGGCCACGCCCTTTTCCGCAATCGGCCAGAACGGTCTACGGCGGTGGGCGGCCCGGCTGAATGGGCTAGCGGGTATCCGGTGCGGATCGGTGCGCCACACCAGCCGCCGGCGGCCGGGGCACCGGCCAGCCGTCGGCCGCCTCGGCCGTCTCGGCAGCGGCCCGGGTGGCCGGGCCAGCCTGGGGAAGCGCTGGGAGGCCGGCCAGGTAACGGGTCCGGACATCGGATGACCGTTCGGTGAATTGGGCTTGACGGGCCTAGGCCGCGGGCCGTCCTGATGCGACAGTGGTATAGACCAATCTGGCGAGCAGGCAGGTGGCGAGATGAGCAGCAGCGCCCAGGTCAGCAACGGCCGGGCCGACGCCGGGCCGGCCCGGAAGATCATGGACGAGGAGCATGACTACCTCCGCCCAGCCACCTCGCTGCCCCCCGGGCCGGCGGTGGTCGTGGCGGGCAGCCCGCCCGGTACCCGGGCCGGACCAAGGCGCTGCGGGTGCACCCTCGGCGACGCGACCGCGCTCGGCGCGGGGCTGGTATGACCCGCGCAGACCGTCCTGAGCTGGCCCGATACGTCCTGGACGGTCCCCCGGGTGCCCCGGGTGGTGCCCCGGGTGGGATTCGAACCCACACTGCATGGTTTTTGAGACCATGGACTCTGCCTGTTGGTCTACCGGGGCGTGGCCAGGCTGCACGGGGCAGCCTCGGCGCAGCGTCAATCTACCTGCTGCCGGTACGATCATGGGCGTGAGTCAGACCCCATTGCGTGTTTTGATCGCCGAAGACGAGGCGCTCATCCGGCTCGACCTCAAGGAGATGCTTGAGGAAGAGGGCTATGTCGTGGTCGGCGAGGCCGGGGATGGCCAGGCGGCCGTGGACCTGGCCGGCCAGCACCACCCGGACCTGGTCATCCTCGACGTGAAGATGCCGGTCCTGGACGGCATCTCGGCGGCCGAGCAGATCGCCGCCGAGCACATCGCGCCGGTGGTCATCCTGACCGCGTTCTCCCAGCGCGAGCTGGTCGAGCGGGCACGCGACGCCGGCGCCATGGCGTACCTGGTCAAGCCGTTCACCAAGGCGGACCTGGTGCCCGTGATCGAGATCGCGGTCAGCCGGTTCCAGGAGGTGGCCGCGCTCGAGGCTGAGGTCGGGACGCTGAAGGACCGGCTGGAAGTGCGCAAGCTGCTCGACCGGGCCAAGGGCAAGCTGCAGACCGAGCACGGGCTGACCGAGCCGGACGCGTTCCGCTGGATCCAGAAGAGCTCGATGGACCAGCGGCTGGCCATACGGACGGTGGCTGAGCGGGTGCTGGACGGCACCATGTCCCCGGCCGGCGCGGCGGCCGGGAAGGCGGATCCGCAGGCACCGGCGGGTACCGGCTGACCCGGGGAGAACCCGGGGAACCTTTGGTGCCGTGTCGGCCTTCCCCGGGCCGACATGTTCTCTACTCAGCTCCCCGGGCTCTGCCCCACCACGGTAGCGAGCCGCTTCCCGCCGCGCAAAGGGGCCGACGTTCCCTGGCCAGTTTGTGATAAACGCACCGTCACGTGCGGTTTCCCCCGTTCTGCACACCCATGATGCCGAACGCCACTACCTGCCCCGTGCCGCCGTGGCCGCTCAGCCGCCGCTGCCCACGGCGTGGCCACCCGGCGGGACCTGGTCGCGGAGCAGGCAGGTGAGCCGGGCGGTGCAGACCCGGCGGCCCTGATCGTCGCTGATCACGATTTCATAGCTGGCGATGGACCGGCCCGCGTGCAGCCGGGTGGCCACCCCGGTGACCGAGCCGCTGGCCGCCGCCCGGTGATGGGTCGCGCTGATCTCCACGCCGACCGCGAAACGGCCCGGGCCGGCCGTCAGCGCGGCGCCCAGCGAGCCGAGCGTCTCCGCCAGCACGCAGGACGCCCCGCCGTGCAGCAGGCCGTACGGCTGGGTGTTGCCAGCGACCGGCATCGAGCCGGTGACCTGCTCCGCGCTGGCGGCGGTGACGGTCACCCCCATCCGGCCGGCCAGCGTGTCCCGGCTGACGGCCGTGAAGTGAGCAATGATCTGATCTGAGCTGTCCTGCTCCGGCCGCACCCACGCCTCCAGATAGCCGCTCCGCGCCGATGCGCTGTACCGGCAGCCTAGGCAGCCGGCTGGCCGGCCGGCCCGCCGGACCCCGCCCGGGCCCGGCCGGCCGGGGCCGTCGCTGCCCGCGCGAGGGACCGTTACCCCTGTTACGTACGTGACCCAAATGCCCGCTGTGACTGTGGGCGGCGGATATTCCCTTTGTCAGACCACATGGGGTATGTCGGCTGGACCGCTATTTATGACCGGGCAGGGTGAAAAGATGGGACATTCTCTGCTCAAATACTGGCGTGTCGTATAGGTGAGCGTTAACAATGCCCCCTGGGGCCGTCTGTGCTGGTCCCAGGGAAACCCAACGAAGGGAGTTCTCCATGCGCCAGGTGTTGAGAGGACGGCTGAACTCGTCAGCCGTGCGCCTCGGCACAGCGGCCGCCGTCGCGGTGGCCGTGGCCGGAACGCTCGGTGTCACGGCCGCCTCAGCCAGCCCGCAGGGCGGCGGCTGCTCCAGCCCGACCATCAGCAAGCAGTTCTTCGGCAAGACCGTGGAGCCGTACACCGGCAAGACCGAGGCCGTGTTCCGCTACACGCTGTCCAACTGCCGTGGCATGTCGGTCAACATCCTGACCTACGGTGCCATCACGCAGTCGATCACCGTCCCGTCCCGCAACGGCACCCCCGCGGACGTGACGCTCGGCTTCAAGACGCTGAAGGACTACGTCACCGAGGACAGCCCGCCGGTGACCGCGAACGGTGGCCCGTACTTCGGTGAGACCGTCGGCCGGTACGCCAACCGGATCGCCAAGGGCACGTTCATGCTCAACGGCAAGACCTACACACTGCCCATCAACAACGGTGTGAACAGCCTGCACGGCGGCCTGGTCGGGTTCGGCAACCACATCTGGGCGTCCAAGGAAGTGTCCGGCCACGGCTCCGTCGGCGTGGCGCTCACCCTGGTCAGCCCGAACGGTGACGCCAGCGGCAAGCCCGGCTCCCCCGGCTGCCCGAACGGGTGCACCGGCTATCCGGCTCAGCTGACCGTGACGGTCACCTACACGCTGAACAACCGAAACCAGCTCGGCATCCACTACAACGCGCACAACGACAGCTCGACGCTGGCCACGGTGCTGAACCTGACCAACCACAGCTACTTCAACCTGGCCGGCGAGGCGTCGCCTGCGGGCTCCGCCTACCGCCAGTTCGTGCAGATCAACGCCAACAACTACTCGCCGACCGACGACACCCAGATCCCGCTGCCGCTGGCCCATGGCGTGCCGGTCGCGGGCACCCCGTTCGACTTCCGCACGCCGCACACCATCGGCTCGCGGATCGACGACGTCAGTGCGCCGGACAACACCCCGGCCCGGTTCAGCAAGCTGACCGGGGGCAAGAGCCAGCTGCTCATCGCCCAGGGCTACGACCACAACTGGATCCTCAACCCGGGCCACAGCGGGCCGGGTGGGCTGGACCTGGCCGCTCGCGCCTTCGATCCCTCGAGCGGGCGTGCCCTGACCGTCTGGACCGACCAGCCGGGCGTGCAGTTCTACAGCGGCAACTTCCTCAACGGCACGCTGGTGGGCATCAGCGGGCACACCTACCGGCAGGCTGCGGGCTACACCTTCGAGACCCAGCACTTCCCGAACTCGCCGAACGAGCCGGCCTTCCCCTCCACCACTCTCGGCCCGGGGAAGACCTTCACCTCAACCACCATCTTCGCCTTCAACTCCTAAGGCCAGTCAGTAAGGCCAGCCTGGGCCGGCCGGGGCACCTGCAGGTGCCCCGGCCGGCCTGTCACTGTCCGAGCTGGCCACTAGACTTCCTGCGTGGCGACGAAGCCGACCCAGGCATCCGCATCCAGCCAGCCCCCGGCAGGCCCAGCTGATCCTGCCCGGGACCGATTGCTGCTGCTCGACGGGCACTCGCTGGCCTACCGGGCGTTCTTCGCGCTGCCGCCGGAGAACTTCTCCACCACCACCGGGCAGCCGACCAACGCGGTCTACGGCTTCACCGCCATGCTCATCAACGTGCTGCGCGACGAGCAGCCCACGCACGTGGCGGTGGCCTTCGACCGCGGCGAGCCCACCTTCCGGCACGAGCAGTACGTGGACTACAAGGCGAACCGGCGGGAAACCCCGGCCGACTTCCGCAGCCAGCTGAGCCTGATCTTCGAGGTGCTCGACGCGCTCGGCATCGCCCGGCTGTCCGTGGCCGGTTACGAGGCCGACGACATCATCGCCACGCTGGCCACCGAGGCCGAGGCCAGTGGCATGGACGTGGTCATCGTGACCGGCGACCGGGACGCGTTCCAGCTGATCAGCGACTCGGTCTCGGTGCTGAAGACGGGCCGCGGGGTGAGCGAGACCACCCGCTTCACGCCCGAGGTGCTGCTGGCCACATACGGGCTGACCCCGGCCCAGTACCCGGACTTCGCCGCGGTCCGCGGTGACCCCAGCGACAACCTGCCCAACATCCCCGGCGTGGGGGAGAAGACCGCGGCCAAGTGGATCACCGAGTTCGGCTCGCTGAACGAGCTGGCGGACCGGGTGGACGAGGTCAAGGGCAAGGCGGGCGACAAGCTCCGCGAGCACCTGGGCAACGTGCTGCGCAACCGGCAACTGACCGAGCTGGCCCGGGACGTGCCGCTGGACAGCGGCACGCACGACCTGCGGCCGGTGCCCTGGGACCGGGAGCAGATCCACCAGCTGTTCGACACGCTCCAGTTCCGGGTGCTGCGCGACCGGCTCTACACCACGCTGCCGAACGGCATCGGCGTGGCCGCCACCGCTGCGGCCGCGGCGGCCGAGCCGGGCGCGGCGTTCGAGGTAGACGTGGCCCAGCCCGGCCCCGGTGAGCTGGCCTCCTGGCTGGCCGAGCACACCGGCGCGGTGCTAGCCAACACCGGGCCAGCCACCACGGGGGGCCGCTCCGGGCTGGCCGCCAGCGGCGTGTGGGGCCGCGGCACTGGCCGGCTGGACGGCCTGGCGCTGGCCACCCCGGACGATGCCGGGGCGTTCATCGACCCGGCCACGCTGACCGAGGACGACGAGCGGGCGCTGGCCGGCTGGCTGGCCGACCCGGCCCAGCCCAAGGCGCTGCACGACGCCAAGGGCCCGCTGCACGCGCTGGCCGCCCGCGGGTTCCGGCTGGCCGGCCTGACCAGCGACACCGCGCTGGCCGCCTACCTGGCCCTGCCCGGCCAGCGCACCTTCGACCTGGCCGACCTGGCGCTGCGCTACACCGGCAAGGAACTGGGCGCGGCGGGCGGCACCCCGACCGGCCAGCTCACCCTGGACCTGGCCGGCGAGGAGGACGGCGAGGCCGAGGCGGCCATGGCGCTGGTGCTGCGTGCCCGGGCCACGGCCGAGCTGGCCGGCGCCCTGGACGCCGACCTGGACCGGCGTGGCGCCAGTGAGCTGCTGCGCGAGGTCGAGCTACCGCTGGTCAGCGTGCTGGCCGCGATGGAGCAGGCCGGCATCGCCGCCGACTCCGACCACTTCGCGGCCATGTCGGCCGGGCTGGGCGGTGAGGTCAAGGCGGCCGAGCAGGCCGCGTTCGCGGCGGTCGGGCACGAGTTCAACCTGGGCTCGCCCAAGCAGCTGCAGGAAGTCCTGTTCACCGAGCTGAGCCTGCCCAAGACCAAGCGGATCAAGACCGGGTACACCACCGACTCCGAGGCGCTGACCACTCTGCTCGCGCAGACCGAGCACCCGGTGCTTGAGCACCTGCTGCGGTACCGCGACGTGGCCAAGCTCAAGAGCATCGTGGACACGCTGATCCCGATGGCGGGCGAGGACGGCCGCATCCACACCACCTATAACCAGATGATCGCGGCCACCGGCCGCCTGTCGTCCACCGACCCGAACCTGCAGAACATCCCGATCCGGACCGAGGAAGGCCGCCGGATCCGGCAGGGGTTCATCGTCGGCCCGGGCTACCAGACGCTGCTCACCGCCGATTACAGCCAGATCGAGCTGCGCATCATGGCCGACCTGTCCGGCGACACCGCGCTGGAGCAGGCATTCACCTCCGGCCGTGACTTCCACGCCGAGACCGCGTCCCGGGTCTTCGGGGTGCCCGCCGACGAGGTCACCGGCGAGATGCGCAGCAAGATCAAGGCGATGAACTACGGGCTGGCCTACGGGCTGTCCGTCTACGGGCTGTCCCAGCAGCTGCGGATCTCCACCGAAGAGGCCCGCGGCCTGATGGACGAGTACTTCCAGCAGTTCGGCGGGGTCCGGGACTACCTGCAGGAAGTGGTGGCCCAGGCGCGCCGGGACGGCTACACGCAGACCATCATGGGCCGCCGCCGCTACCTGCCCGACCTGACCTCGGACAACCGGCAGCGCCGGGAGATGGCGGAGCGGATGGCGCTCAACGCGCCGATCCAGGGCTCGGCCGCGGACATTATCAAAGTCGCCATGCTCCGGGTGGACCAGGCGCTGCGGGCTCAGGAACTGCGTTCCCGGATGCTGCTCCAGGTGCACGACGAGCTGGTTTTCGAGGTGGCCGAGGGCGAGCTGGACACGCTGCGCACGCTGGTCAGCGGCACCATGTGCGGCGCTTTCGAGCTGCGTGTCCCGCTCGACGTCTCGGTCGGCACCGGGCGCAGCTGGGCTGAAGCCGGGCACTGAATCCGCCGCCCGGAGGCGGGTAACGATCACGTGGCGATCGGTGGCTGCGATTGACCCACTGGCTGAGCTCTCATATTCTGAGCGCTGCGCCGTGTTCTGGTGCAGTCCCGCTATGGCCAGGCATGGCCGCGGTTGGCCGACAGGCTGGCTGTGGCCCGCCAGGTCGGCCAGGCAAATCCAGTGCACTCCTGAAAGCCCAGGTGACGGGCTATCGGGTTCAGCGCGTCCTAAACCTACCTTCCTGTCCGCCGGAGCCAACCAACACATGACGAGTAGCACAGAGGCCAGCCCGACCCCCCAGGTGGCGGTCAACGACATCGGGTCGCAGGAGGCCTTCCTCGCCGCGATCGACGAGACCATCAAGTACTTCAACGACGGTGACATCGTGGAAGGAACCGTCGTCAAGGTCGACCGAGACGAGGTCTTGCTCGACATCGGCTACAAGACGGAAGGGGTCATCCCCTCCCGCGAGTTGTCGATCAAACACGATGTGGACCCGCACGACGTGGTCAAGGTCAGCGACCACATCGAAGCCCTTGTCCTGCAGAAGGAGGACAAGGAAGGCCGCCTCATCCTGTCCAAGAAGCGCGCGCAGTACGAGCGGGCCTGGGGCACGATCGAGAAGATCAAGGATGACGACGGCGTCGTTACCGGCACCGTCATCGAGGTGGTCAAGGGCGGCCTGATCCTGGACATCGGGCTGCGCGGCTTCCTGCCGGCCTCGCTGGTCGAGATGCGCCGGGTTCGTGACCTGCAGCCGTACGTGGGCCGGGAGATCGAAGCCAAGATCATCGAGCTGGACAAGAACCGCAACAACGTGGTGCTGTCCCGCCGAGCCTGGCTGGAGCAGACCCAGTCCGAGGTGCGGCAGAACTTCCTCAACACGCTGCAGCGCGGCCAGATCCGCAAGGGCGTGGTGTCCTCCATCGTCAACTTCGGCGCGTTCGTGGACCTGGGCGGGGTGGACGGCCTGGTGCACGTGTCCGAGCTGTCCTGGAAGCACATCGACCACCCGGGCGAGGTCGTCGAGGTGGGCCAGGAGGTCACCGTTGAGGTGCTGGACGTCAACATGGACCGCGAGCGGGTGTCCCTCTCGCTCAAGTTGACCCAGGAAGACCCGTGGCAGCAGTTCGCCCGCACTCATCAGATCGGCCAGGTCGTGCCGGGCCGAGTGACCAAGCTGGTCCCGTTCGGCGCGTTCGTCCGGGTCGAGGAGGGCATCGAGGGCCTGGTGCACATCTCCGAGCTGGCCGACCGGCACGTGGAGATCCCCGAGCAGGTGGTGCAGGTCGGCGACGAGATCTTCGTCAAGATCATCGACATCGACCTGGACCGGCGCCGGATCAGCCTCTCGCTCAAGCAGGCCAA
Organism: uncultured Actinomycetes bacterium; assembly: GCA_963834705.1. Classification (GTDB taxonomy): domain Bacteria; phylum Actinomycetota; class Actinomycetes; order Streptosporangiales; family Streptosporangiaceae; genus RYN-230. The sequence goes on along the minus strand of CAWICV010000001.1, from coordinate 1,252,602 downwards.
CGAGGGCACGATCGGGGAAGCGGTCGGCGACGACTTCGACCCGACCCTGTACGGCATGCCGGCCACCTATGACGACCAGGGTAACTACGTCTACCCCGATGGCTTCGACGCCGAGACCGGCGAGTGGCTCGAAGGCTACGACACCCAGCGCGAAGAGTGGGAGCGGCAGTACGCCCAGGCGCGGTCCCGGTTCGAGGCGCACCGCCGCCAGGTCACCGAGGCGCGTAAGGCGGACACCGGTGACGAGGGCGAGAGCGACGGCGGCTCGGCCGGCACGCACACCACCGGCACCCCGGACCGCGGCGGCTCCGGCGGCGGCGCGCTGGCCTCTGACGAGGCGCTGGCCGCGCTCCGCGACAAGCTGTCCGGCGGCCAGAGCTAGCTGGATCAGGCCGGCGTGCTTAAGGTCGGCCTGACCGGTGGCATCGGCTCGGGCAAGAGCGAAGTGGCCCGGCGGCTGGCCGGCTACGGCGCGCTGATCATCGATGCCGACCTGATCGCCCGCGAGGTGGTCGAGCCGGGCACCCCGGGCCTGGCCCAGGTGGTCGGCCAGTTCGGCGCGGCCGTGCTGGCCCGGGACGGCACCCTGGACCGGGCGGTGCTGGGCGAGATCGTCTTCGCCGACGCGGAACTGCGCGGCAAGCTGAACGCGATCATCCATCCGCTGGTCGGCGCCCGCATCCGGGAGCTGGAGCAGGGCGCCGGCCCGGACGCGATCGTGATCGAGGACATCCCGCTGATCACCGAGAACGACATGGCCGGCTTCTTTGATCTGGTCGTGGTGGTGGACGTGCCACCGCGGATCCAGGAGGAGCGGCTGGTCCGGGAGCGCGAGCTGACCCGGGACCAGGTGGCGGCCCGGATGGCCGCGCAGGCCAGCCGGGAGCATCGGCTGGCCATCGCCGGCATCGTGCTGGACAACTCCGGTTCGCTGGCCGAGCTGGACCGGCAGGTTGGTGAGCTGTGGGCCGAGCTGTCCCGGCTGGCCCGATCCGGCCCAGGCAAACTGTCCGACCCAGGAAATACAGTGGGCGGGTAATCGAGTTCAACCTCCCGGAAGGGGGCGGTGCCGTGCGGCCAGTAAGTGACTTGCGGCGGCGGGTGGCGCCCTTCGAGGTGATCACCGAGATGACGCCGGCCGGCGACCAGCCACGGGCCATCGCCGAGATGGAGCGCCGGATCACCACCGGCGAGAAGGACACCGTGCTGCTCGGCGCCACCGGGACGGGCAAGACCGCGACCGTGGCCTGGCTGGCCGAGCGGCTGCAGCGGCCGGTCCTGGTCATGCTGCCGAACAAGACGCTGGCCGCGCAGTTCGCCAATGAGCTGCGCGAGATGCTGCCGCAGAACGCGGTCGAGTACTTCGTCTCGTACTACGACTACTACCAGCCCGAGGCGTACATCCCGCAGACCGACACCTACATCGAGAAGGACTCGTCGATCAACGATGAGGTGGAGCGGCTCCGGCACTCGGCGACGAACTCGCTGCTCACCCGCCGGGACACCATCGTGGTCGCGTCGGTGTCCTGCATTTACGGCCTGGGCACGCCGCAGGAGTACGTGGACCGGATGGTCAAGCTGAAGGTCGGCGACAGCACCGACCGGGACACCTTGCTGCGCAGGCTGGTGGGCATGCAGTACACCCGCAACGACCTGGCCTTCACCCGGGGCACGTTCCGGGTCCGCGGCGACACCATCGAGATCATCCCGGTCTACGAGGAGCTGGCCGTGCGGATCGAGATGTTCGGCGACGAGATCGAGCGGCTGATGACGCTGCACCCGCTGACCGGGGAAGTGATCAGCGAGGACGAGGAGCTGTACATCTTCCCCGCTTCGCACTATGTGGCCGGGCCGGCCCGGATGGAGCGGGCCATCGCCGGCATCGAGGCCGAGCTGGCCGAGCGGCTCGCCGAGCTGGAGGAGACGGGCAAGCTGCTGGAAGCGCAGCGGCTACGGATGCGCACCACCTATGACATCGAGATGCTGCGCCAGGTGGGCAGCTGCGCCGGCATCGAGAACTACTCCCGGCACATCGACGGCCGCGAGGCAGGCAGCCCGCCGAACACCCTGCTCGACTACTTCCCGGAAGACTTCCTGCTGGTCATCGACGAGTCGCACAACACCGTGCCACAGATTGGCGCGATGTATGAGGGCGACGTGTCCCGGAAGCGGAACCTGGTCGAGCACGGCTTCCGGCTGCCCAGCGCGATCGACAACCGCCCGCTGACCTGGGACGAGTTCGGCGAGCGGATCGGCCAGACGGTGTACTTGTCGGCCACCCCGGGCCCGTACGAGCTGGGACGGGTCGGCGGCGAGGTCGTCGAGCAGGTGATCAGGCCGACCGGGCTGGTCGATCCGCAGGTGGTCGTCAAGCAGACCAAGGGCCAGATCGACGACCTGGTGCACGAGATCCGGGACCGCGCGGAGCGCTCGGAACGGGTGCTGGTCACCACGCTGACCAAGAAGATGGCCGAGGATCTCACCGACTACCTGCTGGAGCTGGGCATCCGGGCGCGCTACCTGCACAGCGAAGTGGACACGCTGCGCCGGGTGGAGCTGCTCCGCGAGCTGCGCGTCGGCGAGTACGACGTGCTGGTCGGCATCAACCTGCTCCGGGAGGGCCTGGACCTGCCTGAGGTGTCCCTGGTGTCCATCCTGGACGCGGACAAGGAAGGGTTCCTGCGCTCCGGCACGTCGCTGATCCAGACCATCGGCCGGGCCGCCCGGCACGTGTCCGGCCAGGTGCACATGTACGCCGACCAGGTCACCCCGTCCATGCAGCGGGCCATCGAGGAAACCGACCGGCGGCGGGCCAAGCAGGTCGCCTATAACACCGAGCACGGCATCGATCCCACACCGCTGCGCAAGCGGATCGCGGACATCCTCGACCAGCTGATCCGCGAGGACGCGGACACCGAGAAGCTGATCGGCGGGGCTGGCCGGCAGCAGAGCCGGGGCAAGACCCCGGTGCCGGGGCTGTCCTCGCGGGTCCGGGCCGCGGCCAGCGGGGCCGGCGAAGGCGAGGGCGGCAGCGCCGCGCAAGGCGACGTCATCGCGCTGATCAGCCAGCTCACCGACCAGATGCACGCGGCCGCGGCCGAGCTCCAGTTCGAGGTGGCCGCCCGGATCCGGGACGAAATCAAGGAGCTCAAGCACGAGCTGCGCGGCATGCAGGCAGCCGGCGTCTGAGCCGTCCGCCCGGCCCCTGCGCCAGCCGGACGGAACCGCTCGCGCCCGCGATACGTCAAAGCAGTAGTTCAGGGCACTGAGCGGTCCAGGCCGCCGCTCAGTGCCCTGGCTCGCACTAGCAGTACTCGCCTTGGCAAACACTGGGGCGGAAATGAGGTGTGTCATGGGCATGCCGACGATGCGCTGGGCCGCCGCCCCAGGGGGCTTGGCGCTGGCCGGCCTGGCGCTGGCCGCCTGCGGGACGCAGCAGGCCGCCACCACGTCCAGTGCCACCCAGGCGGCCAGCAGCCCGGCCAGCAGCCCCAGCACCAGCCCGGCCCGGGCGGGTGGCCAGCTGTGCCGGGACACGGCGGCGGTAACCCGGCTGGTGGTCACTCGGGTCACCGCGCTGCCGCAGAACCACCTGCACTTCGCCATCCCGGCCGGGATCACCATCACCGACCCGGCCGCCGCCCGGGGCGTGGCCGAGGCGATCTGCGGGCTGCCCGCCATGCCGCATGGCCAGATGATGAGCTGCCCGGCCGACCTGGGCGTGAGCTACCGGCTGAGCTTCGCGGCCGGCCGGGGCGCGTTCCCGGTGGTCACGGTCACCGCGGGCGGCTGCGGCGGGGTCAGCGGGGCCGGCCCGGTCCGCCGGGCCATCTCGGCCACGTTCTGGACCGATCTGGCCAAGGCCCTGGGCGCCCCGCACCCGGGGGCGGCCGCCCTGCAGGGCACCAGCTAGCGCCGCCGCCCGGCCAGCGCCCCAGCGACCGGCTGGTAGGTTCGCAGGGCCAGCCACCGGTCAGGAAGGGCGCGCATGACCTGGGTGCTATTCGACTACGGCAACGTCATCTGCGAGCCACAGCCGGAGCACGACGTGGCCGCACTGGCCCGGGTGGCCGGCTGTGCGGTGGCCGACCTGCTCCCGCCGTACTGGGCCTACCGGCTGGACTATGACCGGGCCGCGCTCGACGCCACCAGCTACTGGCAACAGGTCGCGGACGGCCTGGGCGGCAGCTTCACCGATCCGCAGATCGCCGAGCTGAGCCGGCTAGACGCCGGGTCCTGGCTGCATCTGCGACCCGCCAGCGTGGACCTGGTGGCCGGGCTGGCCGCGGCCGGGGTCCGGCTGGCCGTGCTGTCCAACGCCCCCGAGGACACCGCGCAGGGCGTGTCGGGCCTGCCGGTGGCGGCGCATTTCGAGCATCTGATCTTCAGCTGCTACCTGAAGCTGGCCAAGCCCGATCCGGAGTGCTTCCGCGCCGCGCTGGCCGTGCTGCGGGCCGGGCCGGCCGACGTCATCTTCCTCGATGACCGCCCGGACAACGTGGCGGCGGCCGCCGCCCTGGGCATCCGGAGCGCCCGCTTCACCGACGCCGCCACGGCCCGGGCCGACCTGGCCCGCTACGGCGTGCAGCTGCCCTGAGCAGGTCGTGAGCAACCCCGTTTCTCCGGGTTTTCCCTGATCTTTCCCCTACTTGAGAGGACCGCATTGGCCGTTCAGGAAACGTTCAGCGTAGTGTCGTAACTGTGTTGGCCAGTCTGGTGGCCGCGGTCGTGGCGGCCCTCTGTTACGGCGTCGCTTCCGTCATGCAGGCCATGGCGGTCCGCGCGGCCAGCCGGCGCACGGCCAATGCGAGCGGGGGCAACCGCAGCCAGCCGGCCAGCCCGCTCGGCGAGGTCAACCCCAGCCTGATCGTCCGGCTGCTGGGCCAGTGGCGCTTCCTGATCAGCCTCGGCCTGGACATGCTCGGCTTCGTCGCCCAGCTGGTCGCGTTGCACCGGCTGCCGCTGTTCGCGGTGCAGGCCATCGTGGCCGGCAACCTAGCCGTCACCGCGGTGCTCGCCTCCTGGCTGATCCATGTTCAGCTGACCTGGCGGGAGTGGCTGGCGGTGGCGGGCGTGGTGGTCGGCGTCGGCCTGCTCGGCGTGTCGGCCGGCGCTGAGGGCGCCACCGGGGTGAGCGAGGCGTTCAAGCTGGCGCTGATCGTGGCCGTGGGCGGGGTGGCGGTGGCCGGGGTGGCCGCGTCCAAGCTCGGCAACCCGGCCCGGACCCTGGTGCTCGGCGCGGTGGCGGGCCTGGGCTACGGCATCGTCGCGGTGGCCGCCCGGGTGCTGCCCGGGTTCTCGCTGACCGAGCTGGTCCGCGACCCGGCCGCCTACGCGCTGGCCGCGGCGGGCATCGTGTCGTTCATGCTGTACGCGACGGCGCTGGAAGGCGGCAGCGTCACGGTGGCGACGGCCGCGGTGGTGCTGGCCGAGACCGCGCCGCCCGCCCTGATCGGCGTGATGTTCCTCGGCGACCACACCCGGCCGGGCCTGACCGGGGTGGCGGTGCTGGCCTTCATCCTGGCCGTGGCGTGTGCCGTGCTGCTGGCCCGGTTCGGTGAGGCGGGCGACAACAGCCGGGCCGCGGAGCAGGACCGGCTCCGCTCGGCGGACGGAGAACCCAGCACATCGACCGTGTGCTGATATTCTGAAGTTCCGTGGACCGGCGGGTTCTCCGCATCGCACCGACCACGGGAGCCGTCACTTGGCTGCGTCACCGTATGTAACACGGCAAACCCAACGGCACGCACCGACCAGGCATCTCTTTGTCACCGGGGGAGTTGCTTCCAGTCTTGGCAAGGGGCTGACCGCGTCCAGCCTCGGCCGGCTGCTCAAATTGCGTGGCCTGAACGTCACCATGCAGAAGCTGGACCCGTACCTGAACGTCGATCCAGGCACGATGAACCCGTTCCAGCATGGTGAGGTGTTCGTCACCGACGACGGGACCGAGACCGACCTGGATGTTGGGCACTACGAGCGGTTCCTGGACACCAGGCTGCGCGGCTCGGCCAACGTCACCACCGGGCAGATCTACTCCAGCGTCATCGCCAAGGAACGCCGCGGCGACTACCTGGGTGACACCGTCCAGGTCATCCCGCACATCACCAACGAGATCAAGTCGCGCATCATCGAGATGGGCGGCCCGGACGTCGATGTGGTCATCACCGAGGTCGGCGGCACCGTCGGGGACATCGAGTCGCAGCCCTTCCTGGAGGCGATCCGGCAGATCCGGCACGAGATCGGCCGGGACCACTGCTTCTTCCTGCATGTCTCGCTGCTGCCCTACATCGGCCCGTCCGGGGAGCTGAAGACCAAGCCGACCCAGCATTCGGTGGCCGCGCTGCGCAGCATCGGTATCCAGCCGGACGCCATCGTGTGCCGCAGCGACCGGCCGATCAGCGATGGGCTGAAGCGGAAGATCAGCCTGATGTGCGACGTGGACGAGGAGGCGGTGGTGTCCGCGGTGGACGCCCCGTCCATCTACGACATCCCCAAGGTGCTGCACGCCGAAGGGCTGGACGCGTATGTGGTCCGGCGGCTCGGCCTGCCGTTCCGTGACGTGGACTGGAGCGACTGGGACGAGCTGCTGCGCCGGGTGCACCGGCCCGCGCACAGCGTCACGATCGCGCTGGTCGGCAAGTACGTCGACCTGCCCGATGCCTACCTCTCGCCGGCCGAGGCGCTGCGGGCCGGCGGATTCGCCAACGACGCCCGGGTGAACATCCGGTGGGTGACCAGCGACGACTGCCAGACCGCGGACGGCGCGGCCCGGCATCTGGCTGACGTGGACGGCATCCTGATCCCGGGCGGGTTCGGGGTGCGCGGCATCGAGGGCAAGGTGGGTGCGATCCGGTACGCCCGGGAGAACAGCATCCCACTGCTCGGCCTGTGCCTCGGCCTGCAGTGCCTGGCCATCGAGGTGGCCAGGGACGTGGCTGGGCTGGCCGACGCGAACAGCGCCGAGTTCGACCCGGACACCCCGCACCCGGTCATCGCCACCATGGCCGACCAGGAGGACGTGGTGGCCGGGGAGCGGGACATGGGCGGCACGATGCGGCTCGGCCTGTTCCCGGCCGTGCTGGCCGAGGGTTCCCTGGTGCGCGAGCTGTACGGCACCGACGTGGTGCAGGAGCGGCACCGGCACCGGTACGAGGTGAACAACGCCTACCGCCCCGCGCTGGAAGAGGCCGGGCTGATCGCTTCCGGTCTGTCGCCGGACGGCCGGCTGGTCGAGTTCGTCGAGCTGCCGCGCAGCGAGCACCCGTTCTTCGTAGCCACCCAGGCCCATCCGGAGTTCCTGTCCCGGCCGACCCGGGCCCACCCGCTGTTCGCCGGCCTGGTCGCCGCGGCGCGGGAGCGGGCCAAGACGGTGCGCCGGGCCGAAGCGGCCCTGGGCCAGCCCGCCGCGGCCAGCGCGTGACCTCCGCGGTGGACCGGCCCGGCCAGGTCCCGCTGCGGGACGTGGCCGAAGGCTGGCCGGTGATGTCCTCGACCGAGCAGGTCCGCGGCCCGATCGTGACGGTGCGCAGCGACCTGGTCCGGATGCCGGACGGCGACGTGGTGCCCCGGCAGGTGGTGCAGCACCCCGGCGCGGTGGCCGTGGTCGCCCTGGACGGGGCCGGCCAGGTGCTGCTGATCCGGCAGTACCGGCACCCGGCCGGCCGGCTGCTCTGGGAGATCCCGGCAGGCCTGCGCGACGTGGCCGGGGAGCCGCTGCACGACACCGCGGCGCGGGAACTGGTCGAGGAGACCGGGTACGCCGCGGCTGACTGGCGGGTGCTGACTGACTACTACTCCTCGCCGGGGATCAGCACCGAGCGAATCCGGGTATTTCTGGCCCGTGAGCTGCGTCAGGTTCCGGAGGAGGAGCGGGACTACGTCGCGTCGCACGAGGAGGCTCAGCTCATGCTCCGCTGGGTGGACCTGGACACCGTGGTACACCGGCTCCTGGCGGGTGACCTGCGCAATGGCGTCACCGCGGTGGGTATCTTGTCCGCGTATGCCGCTCGTTGCGGCGGGTTCGCCGGCCTCCGGCCGGCGGACGCGCCGGAGAATTGACCAGCCAGCGGCGGCGGGTCCGGCAGGACTCGGCGCGCCCGGCAACGGGGCCGGGCGCAGGAGTTACGAAGAGAGGGCTTGCGGCCGATGAAGGTAGGCGTTCCCAAGGAAGTCAAGAATCACGAGTACCGGGTGGCGATCACCCCGGCGGGCGTGCATGAGCTGGTGCGCGGCGGCCACGAGGTGGTCATCCAGGCCGATGCCGGTACCGGGTCGTCCATCCCGGATGAGGACTTCGTCGCGGCCGGCGCGCAGATCCTGCCGACCGCGGACGACGTGTGGCAGGCCGGCGACCTGATCCTCAAGGTGAAGGAACCCGTCGCCGAGGAGTACCACCGGATGCGCAAGGGCCAGGTGCTGTTCACCTACCTGCACCTGGCCGCGTCCCGGCCGTGCACCGACGCGCTGCTCGACTCCGGCATCACCTCGATCGCGTACGAAACCGTGCAGCTCCCGGACAGGTCGCTGCCGCTGCTGGCCCCGATGTCCGAGGTGGCGGGCCGGATGGCGCCCCAGGTCGGCGCGCACCACCTGCAGCGGGACGGCGGCGGGCGGGGCGTGCTGATGGGCGGGGTGTCCGGCGTGTACGCGGCCAAGGTCGTGGTGCTCGGCGCCGGCGTGTCCGGGATGAACGCCGCCGCCATCGCGCTCGGCATGCAGGCCGAGGTGCTGCTGGTGGACAAGAACGTCGCCCGGCTGCGCTCGGCGGACGCGATCTATCAGGGGCACTGCCAGACGGTCGCGTCGAACGCCTACGAGATCGAGCGCGCGGTGGTCGACGCCGACCTGGTCATCGGCGCCGTGCTGGTGCCCGGAGCCAAGGCGCCCATGCTGGTGTCCAACGAGCTGGTGTCCCGGATGAAGCCGGGCTCGGTGCTGGCGGACATCGCGATCGACCAGGGTGGCTGTTTCGAGGACTCGCACCCCACCACGCACGCTGAGCCCACCTACCGGGTGCACGGGTCGGTGTTCTACTGCGTGGCCAACATGCCGGGCGCGGTGCCGCACACGTCCACCTACGCGCTGACCAACGTCACCCTGCCCTACGTGATCGAGCTGGCCAACCGGGGCTGGCGGGACGCGCTGCGCGCCGATCCGGCGCTGGCTCTGGGGCTGCACACCCACGAGGGCGCGCTGACCTGCCAGCCAGTCGCGGACGCGCACGGCCTGCCGGCGACGCCGGTGAGCGAGGTGCTGAGCTGACCGCCCTGGCGGGTGCCGTTGACCGTTATCTCGATCACCTGACGGTGGAACGCGGGCTGGCCACGCACACGCTCCAGGCCTACCGGCGTGACCTGCTCCGCTATCAGGCCATGCTGGCCCGCCGCGGCCGGACGTTGATCGGCGAGGTCAGCACGGAGGATGTCGCGGCGTTCGTGGCCGGGCTGCGCGAGGGAGACGGTGACCACCTCCCGCTGGCGGCCAGCTCGGCCGGGCGCGCGGTGGTCGCGGTTCGCGGCCTGCACGCGTTCGCCGTGGCTGAAGGGCTGACCGGGGATGACCCGGCCAGCGCCGTGCACCCGCCCGCGTCGCCCCGCAAGCTGCCCCGGGCCATCGCGGTGCCGGAGGTGGAGCGGCTGATCGCGGCGGCGGCCGCGGGCGACGGTGCCGACCAGCTGCGCCCGCTGCGTGACCGCGCCCTGCTGGAGCTGCTGTATGGGACCGGCGCCCGGATCTCCGAGGCGGTCGGGCTGGACGTCGACGACCTCGGCTTCACCGCCGTACCGCCGGGCCGTCCCCCGGACCGGCAGCAACCGCCAGCCACCGTCCGGCTGTCCGGCAAGGGTGGCCGGGACCGGCTGGTCCCGGTCGGCCGGTACGCCCGCGAGGCGCTGGAGGCCTACCTGGTCCGGGCACGCCCGGCGCTGGCCGCCGCGTCCCGCCGGGTCTCCGCCAGCCCGGCGGTGTTCCTTAACGCGCGCGGCGGGCGGCTCACCCGGCAGGGCGCGTGGGCTGTGCTCAAGGCGGCCGCGGCCCGGGCCGGGCTGGGTGGGGTGTCGCCGCACACGCTGCGCCACTCGTATGCCACCCATCTGCTGGACGGCGGGGCGGACGTGCGCGTGGTGCAGGAACTGCTCGGCCACGCCTCGGTCACCACCACGCAGATCTACACCATGGTCACGGTGGACAAGCTGCGCGAGGTGTATTCCGCCGCGCACCCGCGGGCCCTCGGTTAAGGCGGCGCCGTTCCGGGGCGATTACCTGCGCATCCGGTATTTTCTCCGGCGTCGCGTTACTCAACAAGCCCTTCACCGGCCACTCGTGCAGGCCCTCCGGACCTGCACTCATTAGCCGGTGTTGAGTAACGCTCCGGTGAGTCGGCTTGAAGGCCGGCAGGGCAGGGCCTAGTGTCCTGGTTCCAGCGGGGGCATTTTTGCCCAGTCCGCCGGGGAGGTGCGGCGCATGGCAGCAGGGACGCATGTGATGGAGCTGGAACCCGGCATGATCGGGCCCACCGGCCGGCCGCTGCCGGCTTTCCCGACCCCGAGCCCTTGCTCAGCCACGGCCCTGCCCGCATCGTCGCCGTGTGTAACCAGAAGGGCGGGGTCGGCAAGACCACCACCACGATCAACCTGGGCTCCGCCCTGGCCGAGCAGGGCCGCCGCGTCCTGCTGGTGGACTTCGACCCGCAGGGCGCGCTGTCGGTAGGCCTGGGCATCCAGCCGCACGAACTCGACGCCACCGTCTACAACCTGCTGATGGAGCGCGGGCTCAGCGCCACCGACGTGGCCTTCAAGACCAGCGTGGACGGCATGGACCTGCTGCCCAGCAATATCGACCTGTCCGGCGCCGAAGTCCAGCTGGTGCACGAGGTCGGCCGTGAGTTCGTGCTCGGCGGCGTGCTGCAGCCGGCGCTGCCCGAGTACGACATCGTGCTCATCGACTGCCAGCCGTCCCTCGGCCTGCTCACGGTCAACGCGCTGGCCTGCGCGGCCGGGGTGCTGGTCCCGCTGGAGTGCGAGTACTTCGCGATGCGCGGGGTGGCCCTGCTGCTGGAGACCATCGACAAGGTGTCCACCCGGCTGAACCCGCGGCTGGGTATCGACGGGCTGCTCGCCACCATGTACGACTCCCGGACGCTGCACTCCCGGGAAGTCCTGGCCGAGGTGGTCAAGGGGTTCGGGGACAAGGTGTTCCACACGGTGATCAACCGCACCGTGCGTTTCCCGGACGCCACCGTGGCCGGTGAGCCAATCACCAGGTTCGATCCCTCGTCCACCGGCGCCAGCTCGTACCGGGAACTCGCCCGCGAGGTGCTGGACCGGTGGCAGAAGCAGTGACCGGGTTCGCGCCGCGGGGCCAGGTGTGGGGCGGTCCCGGCCGCGCCGGGTGACCCTGCCGGGGGTCGCGGAACTGCTCCGGCCGGCCACGCCAGGGCCGTCCCCGGGAACGGGCCGCCAGGCCAGCGGCCGGGAAGCGCACTCGCAGAAGATCACCGTGTACCTGTCCGCGGCTGAGCTGCTCGACCTGGAACGAGCCCGGCTCGCGCTGCGCGCGTATGGGATTACTGTGGATCGCGGCAGGCTGGTCCGGGAGGCCATCGCCGTGCTGCTCGCCGATCTCGATGCCGAGGGCGAGGCGAGCCTGCTGGCCGGGCGGCTGCGGGACATGACATGAGGCGGCGGATAGCGGGGTGACGGGTGCGGTGACAGCCGAGCCAGGCGACGCGGCTGCGCAGGGCACCAGCCCGGCCGGGTTCGAGGTGCACCTCGACGTGTTCGAGGGCCCGTTTGACCTGCTGCTCGGCCTGATCTCCAAGCACAAGCTGGACATCACCGAGGTCGCGCTGTCCCAGGTGACCGACGAGTTCATCGCCTACATCCGGGCCCGCGCCGACGGCTGGGATCTGGATCAGGCCAGTTACTTCCTGCTCGTCGCGGCGACCTTGCTGGACCTGAAGGCGGCCCGGCTGCTGCCCAGCGGGGAAGTCGAGGATGAAGAGGACCTGGCCCTGCTGGAGGCCAGGGACCTGCTGTTCGCCCGGCTGCTGCAGTACCGGGCGTACAAGGAGGTCGCGGCCGTGTTCGCGGGCCGGATGTCGGTCCAGGGCCGCCGGTTCGCCCGCCGGGTGCCGATGGAGCCGCAGTTCGCCGAGCTGCTGCCGGAAGTCTTGCTCGGCCTCGGGCCGGCCGAGTTTGCCGCCATCGCCGCCCGCACGCTGGCGCCCCGCCCGGTGCCCGAGGTATCCACCGAGCACCTGCACACGCCGCAGACCACGGTGCGTGAGCAGGCGGCCATCCTGGCCAGCCAGCTCACCCGGCTGGGCCGGGCGACGTTCCGGCGGCTGGCCGCGGACTGCGCCGGAACGTACGAGGTGGTGGCCAGGTTTCTGGCCCTGCTCGAGCTGTACCGGGAAGGCAGTGTCAGCTTCGACCAGGTCACCCCGCTCGGTGAGCTGTACGTCACCTGGGTAGTGGATCAAGGAAGCGAGTGATCATGAGCGAGGCGCCCATGCCGCCCCCCGCCGCGGCGGACGGGCCAGGGCTGCGGGCCAGCCTGGAGGCCATCCTGCTGGTGGTGGACGAGCCGGTGCCCGAGGTTGTCATCGCCCAGGTCCTGGAGCGGCCGCGCGGCGAGGTGACGGCCGCGCTGCGCGATCTGGCCGCGTCCTACGACGCGGAGGGGCGCGGCTTCGACCTGCGCGAGGTGGCCGGCGGATGGCGGTACTACACCCGGGCTGACTGCGCGCCGGTGGTGGAGCGGTTCGTCCGGGACGGGCAGGAGGTGCGGCTCACCCAGGCCGCGCTGGAAACGCTGGCCGTGGTGGCCTACCGGCAGCCGGTGAGCCGGGCCCGGGTGTCCGCGGTGCGCGGCGTCAACTGCGACAGCGTGCTGCGCACGCTCACCCTGCGTGGCCTGGTCGAGGAAGCCGGGATCGACACCGAGACCGGGGCTATCCTCTACCGCACGACGGGATACTTCCTGGAGCGGCTCGGCCTGGCCAGCCTGGAGGAGCTGCCGGAACTCGCGCCGTTCCTGCCCGAGCATGTCGAGGACGTTGAGGATGCCGTCGATGAGCACCAGGGATGACGGTGTCAACCCGGGGCGGCGACCCCCCGCTCCGCTTTCCCGGGGGGCTACCCCCGGAGCCCCCGGCCCCCGCTCGCCGCTTCGCGCCGAACGCCGGCTCGGCGGGAACACGCCTTCGGCGCGCCCCCCTCGCCAGCGAAGGACTTCGGCGAGGACAGTGACGATGGTGATCGCGACAGTCTGACCGACGTGCCGGGTGGGGTCCGGCTGCAGAAGGTGCTGGCCGCGGCCGGGGTGGGCAGCCGCCGGCACTGTGAGGAGCTGATCGGCGCGGGCCGGGTTGAGGTGGACGGCGAGACCGTCCGCCGGTACGGCGCGCGGGTGGACCCGCAGCACCAGATCATCCGGGTGGACGGGCGGCGCATCCCGGCCCGGCAGGACCTGGTCTACCTGGCGCTGAACAAGCCCGCCGGGGTGCTCACCACGATGTCGGACGACCGGGGCCGCCCCACCATCGCCGACTTCCTCGGTGACCAGGCGCAGCGGCTGTATCACGTGGGCCGGCTCGACTACGACACCGAGGGCCTGATGCTGCTGATGAACGACGGTGAGCTGGCCCACCGGCTGACCCACCCGAGCTATGGGGTGCTGAAGGCCTACCTGGCCGACGTGCCCGGGCCGGTGTCCCGGGATACCGGCCGGCGGCTGCTCAGCGGCATCGAGCTGGAGGACGGCGTAGCCAGCGCGGACAAGTTCCGGGTGGTCGAGCGGGCCGGTTCGCGGGCACTCGTGGAGATCATCCTGCACGAGGGGCGCAAGCACATCGTGCGGCGGATGCTGGCCGAGGCCGGCCATCCGGTCAGCCGGCTGGTCCGCACCCATGTCGGCCCGGTCGCGCTTGGCTCGCTGCGGCCGGGCACCACCCGGGCGCTGACCACCCCGGAAATAGGCGAGCTGTATTCGGCAGTTGGACTGTAACCAGGCTGGGCACGATCACGCAGTTGGACTCTGACCTGGCGTGACAAGATCGTGCCTGATAATTCGCCGGGGCTGACGGCATGAAGGAGCAGGCTGGTGGCGGTCAGGGCAATCCGTGGTGCGGTGCAGGTGGAGGCGAACGACCGGGAGGCGATCCTGGCGGGCACCACCGAGCTGGTCACCGAGGTAATGGAGCGCAACGGCCTGCACACCGACGACGTGATCAGCGTGGTGTTCACCGGGACACCCGACCTGAACGCGGAATTCCCGGCGCTGGCCGCGCGCAAGATCGGGTTTCAGGACGTGCCGTTGCTGTGCACCACCGAGATCGCCGTGCCGCACGGGATGCCGCGGGTGGTCCGGCTGCTCATGCACGTGGAGACGGCCAAGCCGCGCTCCGCGGTGCAGCATGTCTACCTGCGCGGCGCGGCCACGCTGCGGCTGGATATCGCCCAGTGAACGAGCACCCGAGCCAGCCAGCGGGGCGCCCCCCGGAGGGCCCTGCCCCAGCCAGCGCGGTCGTCGTCGGAACCGGCCTGATCGGCACCTCGGTGGCACTGGCCTTGCGGTCCCGCGGGGTGGCCGTGTGGCTGGCCGACGCCGACCCGGCTGCGGCCCGGCTGGCCGCCGACATCGGCGCCGGCACTGTGCTAGCCCGGGGGGGCGACCCCCCGCTCTGCTCCCCCGGGGGACTACCCCCGGAACCCCCGGCCCCCGGTCGCCGCTCCGCGCCGAGCGTCGGCTCGGCGAGCACCCGCCTGCGGCGGGCCTCGCCTCGTCGCCGCGGTTCCGGCGGGGGCGGCCAGGCTGAGGGCGGCCCACCCGAGCACCGGGCTGATATCGCGGTGCTTGCCGTGCCGCCGGACGCCGTCGCGGCGACGCTGGCTGACGCGCAGGCCCGCGGACTGGCCCGCTGGTACACCGACGTGGCCAGCGTCAAGAGCCAGCCGCTGGCCCAGGCCACCGCGCTGGGCTGCGACCTTTCGAGCTTCGTGCCCGGGCACCCGCTGGCCGGCCGGGAGCGGTCCGGCCCGGCCGCGGCCCGGGCTGACCTGTTTCTGGGCCGTCCGTGGGTGGTCTGCCACGGTGACGGCATCAGCGCCGCGGGCGTGGCCGCGGTGGCCGGACTGGCCCGGGCCTGTGGCGCGGAACCGGTGCTGGCCGACCCGGGCGAGCACGACGCCTGGGTCGCGCTGGTCTCGCACGCCCCGCACGTGGTGTCGGCCGCGATGGCCGCCCGGCTGACCGAGGCCCAGGACGGCGCGCTGGCCGTGGCCGGCCAGGGGCTGCGTGACGTGACCCGGATAGCGGCCGGTGACACCCGGCTGTGGCTGCAGATTCTGGCGGCCAACGCGGCGCCCGCCGCGGATGTGCTGGCCGCGGTGGGCGCGGACCTGATCGCCGTGGCCGAGGAACTGGCTGAGGCGGCGCGCGGCGGCGCCGGTGCGGGCGGGTCTGCCCCCGAACTCAAGCTGCTGGCCGCCCTGCTCGAGCAGGGCGGCAGCGGAGTGGCCCGGCTGCCCGGCAAGCGCGGCGCCCCGGCCCGGGCCGAGACCCAGGTTCAGGTGGTGATCCGGGACGAGCCTGGTGAGCTGGCCCGGCTGTTCCAGGCGGCGGGGGAGGCCGGGGTCAACATCGAGGACATCGGTATCGAGCACTCACCCGGACTGCCGGTCGGCGTGGCCGAACTCACCGTCCGGCCAGAAGCCGTCGGGCCGCTCACCGAGGCACTCGCGGCGAATGGATGGCCCGTCCGCCGGTAGCATCGCCTGCGTGACCGACTGCCTCGTCATCGCCGTGGACGGCCCGTCCGGATCCGGCAAATCCACCGCCGCCCGCGGTGTGGCGACCAACCTCAGGCTGCGCTACCTGGACACTGGGGCCATGTACCGCGCGCTGACCTGGTGGATGATCCAGCAGGGCATCCCGGTGGATGATGCTCAGGCGGTCGCCGCGCAGGCCGGCCGGCCTGCCCTCGAGGTGGGCACCGACCCCAGCCAGCCCTGGGTCAGGGTGGATGGTAGCGACGTGACCGGACTGATCCGCACCCGGCAGGTGTCCAATTCGGTCAGCGCGGTGGCCTCGGTCCCGGCCGTGCGCGCCCGGCTGGTCGCGATGCAGCAGGCCATCATCGCGCGGACCTGCGCGAGCGGGTCCGGGATCGTAGCCGAGGGCCGGGACATCGGCACGGTCGTCGCCCCGGACGCCCCGGTCAAGGTGTTCCTCATCGCGAGCGAGAGCGCCCGGGCCGAGCGGCGCAGCGCAGATCTGGCCGCCGACCCCGGCGCCACCCCGGCGGTCACCCAGGCCGAGCAGCAGCGCCGGGACAGTGCGGACGCCCCGCAGACCGGCAAGGCGGCGGACGCGGTGCAGATCGACTCGACCCGGCTGGGCCTGGCCGAGGTGATCAGCATGATTATGGATCTGGCCCGGCAGCAGGCCAGTGCGGCGTGGTCGAGATGACAGAGTGGGCGCCGGACGCCGGTGGCGTACTGGACGAGCAACTGGACGTCCCGGTGGTGGCGGTGGTCGGCCGGCCCAACGTGGGCAAGTCAACTCTGGTCAACCGGATTCTGGGCAGCAGGCAGGCGGTGGTGCAGGACGTCCCGGGGGTGACCAGGGACCGGGTGGCGTACGACGCCACCTGGCGCGGCCGGGCCTTCACCCTGGTTGACACCGGCGGCTGGGAGCCGTTCCCGGGCAGCGAGGAAGGCCAGGCCAGCCGGGCGCTGGCTGAGCAGGTCACGGCACAGGCCCGGGTCGCGGTGGACGCCGCGGACGCGGTGCTGTTCGTAGTGGACGCGGTGGTCGGGGTGACCGACGCGGACGACGCGGTGGCCGCGGTGCTGCGCCGGTCCGGGAAGCCGGTGGTGCTGGCGGCCAACAAGGTGGACAGCGAGATCGCCGAGCCGGCCGCGGCCGCGCTGTGGTCACTGGGTCTCGGTGAGCCGCTGCCGGTCAGCGCGCTGCACGGCCGGAGCAGCGGTGACCTGCTGGACGCGGTGCTGGACGCGCTGCCAGCGGCCCCCCGCGAGCAACTCGGCGCCGAGGGTGGGCCGCGCCGGATCGCCCTCATCGGCCGCCCCAACGTGGGCAAGTCCAGCCTGCTCAACAAACTGGCCGGGCAGGACCGGGTGCTGGTGGACGCGGTGGCCGGGACCACCCGGGACCCGGTGGACGAGCTGATCGAACTGGGCGGCACCACCTGGCGGTTTGTGGACACGGCCGGCATCCGGCGGCGGGCCAGCCAGAGCCAGGGCGCGGATTTCTACGCCGCGCTGCGCACGGCCGGCGCGCTGGACCGGGCCGAGGTGGCGGTCGTCCTGGTGGACGCCAGCGAGCCGCTCACCGAGCAGGACCTGCGCATCGTGTCCATGGTGATCGAGGCCGGGCGGGCGCTGGTCATCGCGTACAACAAGTGGGACGTGGTGGACGAGGAGCGGCGGGCCCAGCTGGACCGGGAGATCGACCGGCAGCTGCACACCGCGCGCTGGGCGCCCCGGGTGAACATCTCGGCCCGCACCGGGCGGCACGTGGACCGGCTGGTGCCCGCGATCGAACTGGCCCTGGACAGCTGGGAAACCCGGGTGCCCACCGGCCGGCTGAATGCCTGGCTCACCGAGGTCATCGCGGCCACCCCGCCGCCGTCCCGCGGCGGCCGCCAGCCGAAGATCCTGTTCGCCACCCAGGCCGGCATCCGGCCGCCGCACGTCGTGCTGTTCAGCACCGGTTTCCTGGAGGCTGGCTACCGGCGGTTCATCGAGCGGCGGCTGCGCGAGGAGTTCGGCTTCGAGGGCAGCCCGCTCCGGGTGTCGCTGCGGCTGCGCGAGCGGCGGGCCGCCCGCCGTACCGGTTCGTCAAGCGCCGGTTCACCAAGCACCGGGAAATAAACCGGCCGCCCTCCCCCGGGGGCCGCGCGACTGCGCAATCGGGGAGGGCGGCCGGTGGCCGGTCAGTGGGTCAGCCGGTAAGCCGGAACCACACCGTGGTGCCGACCGCCGCCGCCGCGATCAGCTCCCGGTCGCCGCTTCGCGCCGAGGCTCACGCCGGGAGTGGTCGCTGCGCTCCTTCGGGCCCGTCCACGTGCGCGGAGGCCGGGCGGCTGAACTCAGTTCCTGGCCACGACCTTGGTGTACAGCGCGCGGACCGACCTGCCGAACCGCGCCGAGTAGGACACCGATGGGGTGTCCCCGCCCTGCTCGTAGCCACCGATCACGCCGATCACCGTGCCCAGGCCGGTGGCCGGGTGCACGTTGGCCAGGAACGGCCCGCCGCTGGTCCCGTTGGTGTACCCGCCGCAGTCGAACTCCATCTGGTGCGGGCCGAACGCCCGGGTCGTCGAGGTGCAGCTGATCGGCCGCTGCCGGCCGTCCGGGTAGCCGATGACCTGGACCTTCTGCACCGGGCCCCAGCCGGTGCCCAGCTTTTCGCCGCCGGTCAGATCCTGGACCGGGGTGGCGTCGCCGGACTGCGAGACGACCAGGAACGCGAAGTCGTCGTTGGGGTTCTGCGTCGAGGACCAGGCCCGGTCCACGAAGACCTGGGTAACCGCCCAGACCCCGAACGGCTGCTGGCTGCGGTGGTACTCCGGGACGAAGTCCACGTCCCCAGCCTGCTTGCCCTGCATGCAGTGCGCCGCGGTGATGACCAGGTCACCGACTGGGCTGGCCACCACGCTGCCGGTGCAGAAGTGCTGCTCCAGGTGACCGGAGCTGGTGGTGAACAGGGCGCCCACCGCCGGGCTGCCGCTGTAGAACCGGCCGTGCAGCAGGGCGGGCGGCACCACCGGCGCCCTGCGGGGCAGCGACTTGACCGCGGCCGCCAGCCGGACGGCCAGCCGTTCCGCGCCCAGCGCGTTCGGTGACGCCGCCGCCGCGACGATGAGCGCCGCGCTGGCCAGCCCGATGCTCCAGACCGCCCGCCTGGCCCGGAAGACCCGTCCGGTGAACGGAGTCCTCTTGCCATGTCGCCGCATCCATCCTCCTGCTTGAGCTCTCCGGGGGGCGGACCCAGCGATCGTGACCTGTTCTTAACATTGTGCGGGCCGGTCGCGCGAAGGGCCATAGCGGGTGGCCGGGAAGTTGCTGAGAGTCTGCTGGGACTGGGCTTCGTGGCTGGTGTTTGCGCCCGGCTGGCGGGCGAGGAGAATGCTTTCCGGCGGCCGTCCTGCGCGTAGGATCGTGCCGAGTGATTTGCGCTGATGCAGCGCGGTGTCACCCCTCTGGGACCCGGGAGTGGCAGTAATTGGTCAACAGGGGTGCATAAAAGGAGTCAAGTGGCATGTCCGGGATGGGCTCTTCCCTGCAGTTGACGAATCAAACGGTGGTGGCGGCGTTCCGCTCCGCCCTGATTCACCAGGGCATCATTGCGCTGCTGATCTTCTTCCTGCTGGCCATGCTGTGGGTGAGTGTCCGCGAGTGGCTGCCCGCGGCCCGGCTCCGGTCCGGGGCGCAGTCGGCCGTGCTGGCCGCTGAGCCGGCCGGGCGGCGGCTGATCCGGATCGGGTTCGGTGTGCTGTGGCTGGTGGACGGCGTGCTGCAGATGCAGCCGGCCATGCCGCTCGGGCTGCCGGCCAACGTGACCGACCCGGCCGCGGCCACTTCGCCAGGCTGGGTCCGGCACCTGGTCGACTTTGGCGGCCAGGCCTGGTCGTACCACCCGGTCGCGGCGGCCGCTTCGGCGGTCTGGATCCAGATCGGTATCGGCATCTGGCTGCTCACCGCGGCCCGCGGCCCGTGGTCGCGACTAGGCGGCCTGGCCAGCGTGGGCTGGAGTCTCGTGGTCTGGGTCTTCGGCGAAGCGTTCGGCGGCATCTTCGCGCCCGGGCTGAGCTGGCTGTTCGGTGCGCCCGGCGCGGTCCTGTGGTATGCGGTGGGCGGGGCGCTGATCACGCTGCCCGACCGGGCCTGGCTCGGCGAGCAGCTGGGCCGGCGGCTGCTGGCCGGCGCGGGTGTGTTCCTGGCCGGCATGGCAGTGCTGCAAGCCTGGCCGGGCCGTGGCTTCTGGTCGGGCACGGTGGGCGGCCAGCCAGGCAACCTGACCGGCATGGTGCAGGACATGTCGCAGACCTCGCAGCCCGGGTTCCTGGCCAGCCTGGTGCGCGGATTCGGCACGTTCACCGCCGGGCACGGGTTCCTGGTCAACCTGGTCGTAGTGATCGCGCTGGCGGTGATTGGCGCCGGCCTGGTCGCCGGGGCGCTGGTCCCGCGCTGGCGCCCGGTGCTGCGCCCGGCGGTCGGGCTGCTGCTCGTGCTGTCCGCCGCGATCTGGGTGCTGATCCAGGACCTGGGGGTGTTCGGCGGGCTGGGCACCGACCCGAACAGCATGATCCCGTTCGCGCTGCTGATGACCGGTGGCTACCTGGCGGTGGCCCCGGCGCCCGCGCTGGCAACGGCGGCCGAGCCTGCGGCGGCTGAGCCGGCGGCCGCGCCTGCGGCTGGCTGGCGGGACCGGCTCCGCCCTGGGCAGCTTGCCCGCGCACTGGGCACCGCGAGCCCGCGGACCGTGGCCGCGGTGGGCGCGCTCGGCGTCGCCATCATCGGCGTCGTGCCGATGATGGCCGCGTCGGCCAGCACCACCGCCTCGCCGATCATCGCCGAGGCGCTGGACGGGTCGAGCGCCCCGCTGAACTTCCGCGCGCCCGCCTTTCAGCTGACCAACCAGGACGGACAGCAGGTCAGCCTGGCCAGCCTGCGGGGCAAGGTGGTGCTGCTCACCTTCCTGGACCCGGTGTGCACCTCTGACTGCCCGCTCATCGCGCAGGAGTTCCGCCAGGCCGACCAGTTGCTGGGCGGGCAGCGCCGTCAGGTGGAACTCGTCGCGGTAGTGGCCAACCCGGTCTACAACGCGCTCAGCTACACCCAGGCCTTCGACCGGCAGGAGCGGATGAACACGCTGCCCAACTGGGACTACCTGACCGGCAGCGTGGCCCAGCTGAAGCAGGTGTGGCGGCAGTACGGCATCGCCGCGCAGATCCTGCCGGCCGGCGGGATGATAGGGCACAGCGATGTCGCCTACGTGATCGACCGGTCCGGGCGCACCCGCACCGAGCTGAACTTCGACCCCGGGCCGGGCACCACCAGCTCGCAGGCCTCGTTCGCGAGCGAGCTGTTCACCGCGGCCCAGCAGAACCTGGGGGTCTCGTGACCGGCTGGCGCTGGCCGGCCACCGCGGTGACCGCGGCCCTGGTGACGGCGGTGCTGGCCGGCTGCGGCAGCACCCGGGCCAGCGGCACCGGGCGGCCGGCCACCCTGGCCACCCCATCCCTGGCCACCTCGGCCAGCTACCCCGATGGGACCTGGGCCGTGCTGGTCATGGGCGGATCAGCGACATCGCACAACGACTTCTGGCAGGTCTTCGCCCGGCCGTCCGGAAAGCAGGCCACCTGGCGGCTGGCCACCCCGCTGGGCGTGGCCAGCAACGGTGGCATCGCGGTCGCGGCCACCGGCGCGCAGTCCCTGGTCGCCGCCGTGCTGCCCAGCCAGGACCTGCGCTTCTCGCCGATCTCCCGGAGCACCGACGGCGGGGCCAAGTGGGCGGCGGACGGCCTGCTCGACGCGCCGCTGGCCGCCACGCCCAGCGCGCTGGCGGCCGCGCCCAGCGGCGGGCTGCTCGCGCTGACCCGGGCCGGCACGGCCGAGGTGGCCGGCCACCCCGGCGATTCCTGGGCCCGGCTGGCCACCGAGCGCTCGGTGGCCAGTTCGCCAGCCGCCCAGAGCTGCGGGCTGGCCAGCCTCACCGCGGCCGGCTATACCGCTTCCGGGTCCGCGCTGCTGGCCGGGACCTGCTCCCGGGGCGGCCACGCGGGCATCTTCGCGCACCGGACGGCCGGCGGCTGGATGGCTGCCGGGCCGGCTCTGCCCGCCGCCCTGGCCGGCCGCCCGGTGGCCGTGCTCCAGCTGGGCCGGTCCGGCGCCGCGGAGTTGGCGCTGCTCCAGGTCGGCACCGGCCGGACGGCCAGCCTGATCGGCGCCTGGTCCACCGGCACTGCCAGTGGCTGGCAGCTGTCCCAGCCGTACCGGCTGGCCGCGGCGCAGCCGCGGTCGCTGGCCGTGGCCGGCCGGGCGTTCGGCGTGCTGCTGAGCAGTGCTCACGGGACCACTAGCCGGGCAGTCACCGTCGCCGGACCGGGCGCGGCCTGGCAGGCGCTGCCCGCGCTGCCCGCAGACAGCGCTACGCTGCCAGCCGGGGCGATGACGCTGGCCGCCGGGCCAGCCGGCGGCTTCCAGCTGCTCACCGCCCGGCTCAGCCAGCTGTCGGTGTGGACGGCCGGTTCCGGTGGCTGGGACCGGTCCCAGGTGATTAGAGTTTCCATCCCGTACGGCTCGTCCGGGTGAGTGGAGTGCCGTGAACTACCTCGCCGATCACTGGTCTTTCGACCCGTTCCTCATCCTGGTGCTGATCCTGGTCGCCTGGCACGAGATCGGCCTGGCCCGGCTGGCCCGCCGGTCCCGGCCGGAGCGGACCAGGCAGCGGCGGCTGCGCTCGCTCCTGTTCTACGCCGGGCTGGCCGTGCTGCTCATCGCCGTCGAGTCGCCCATCGACTACTGGTCGGACGACTACTTCTTCGTGCACATGATCCAGCATCTGCTGCTCATGTTCGCCGCGCCCACGCTGGTGGTGGCGGGCGCGCCGTGGCAGCCGCTGCTGGACGGGCTGCCCGGGCGGCTGGGCCGGACCGCCACCGCCACCGCGCTGCGCAGCGGCTGGACCCGGCCGCTGCGGGCGGTCACCGGGTTCCTGCTCCGGCCGTGGGTCTCGGTCATCACGTTCAGCGCGGTCATGGTGTTCTGGCACATCCCGGTGATGTACGACCTCGCGGAGAACAACCAGCTGGCGCATATCTGGCTGATGCACGCCAGCTTCTTCCTGGCCGGGGTGCTGTTCTGGCTCCAGTTCATCCCGTCGCCGCCGTTCATCCGCCGGATGCCGCTGGTCTCCCAGGCCGCCGCGCTGGTCGCGACCAACATAGCGATGTGGGTGCTGGCCATGGCGATGAGCATCTTCTCCACGCACGCCTGGTACTCGGTGTACCAGCACGTGCCCGGCGTCACCCTGCCGCCGTTCGCCGACCAGGAGATCGGCGCCGCCATCCTGTGGGTCTGCGGCGACTTCTGGGCCATCCCCTCGCTGATCTACATCTTGCGCTGCCTGATCACCGAAGACGGCAGCGTGGCCGCGGCGGTGGAGCAGATCCTGCACCGCGGCTCAGCCGGCCGTAGCACCTGGGCCTCTGGCCGCAACCCGATCGGCGCCAGCCCACCGCTGCCCCCCTCCACCGAGCCCTGACCCGCGCTCGGGGAATGATCACCCTCGCAGCGCAATGCCGCTGACTTAATGGTGCGGAGAGGGGCCACCGTCGTTGTTGGTGTTGAGTTTGATGTCTTCCACGGGGGGACCTGCGTCAACATCAACAACCAGGCGCGCTGCTGGGCAGGGCGAGGGCTAGCCGTTGTGCTTTTCCAGGTAGTCCAGGTAGAGCGGGCGCAGCGCGTCGGCGACCTCGGGTGACTCATGGCCGAACGCGTCGTCGATCGTCGCGGACAGCTGAGTGACGTCGGCCGCCGTCTCGTCGATGTGACCGGCCACCGCCTCGCCCTCCGGGATCTCCCGGAGCAGCTGCCAGAGGAACCCTATGTCCAGATGGTGCACGGCCCGGCGCACGGCCCGGTCGTGCAGTTCCTGGGAGGAGAGGGCTTCGAGTTCCTGCCGGTCAGTCATGGCAGGAACCATACCTCGCGCCGCATGGTCAGCGCCCGCCAGGCCAGCCGCCCTGCCCCGAGTCCCAGCCATCGGGTCACCATCCTTTTTAGTTATCCCTTCGCACTCACTTAACAGGCCGTTCCGTTGAATGAGCAGGCCGCCGGGCTGGCTGTTTGCCCCGCGGCGAAGAAGACGACGGACACCCGGCCGCCCGGCAGGAGTTGTGCCCCGGCCGGCGCGGGCTCCAGGACCAGCACGTCGCTGCCCAGGTCAGGATCGGCGGCGCCAATCACGAACTGGACCTGGTCGCCGGGGAACGTCGCGGTGAACTGCCAGCCGGACAGCACCGCGTTGCTGTCGTTGGCGATCGTGTACTTGCCGATGATGCCGCCGTCCCAATGCTGGACCAACTGGAACGTCACGGTCACGAATCCCGGGGCACTGCTGGCCGGGGTGGTGGCCACCGGCACGGTGACGGCCTGGCTCGGCGCCCGTGTGCTGGCGGCCCGTGTGCTGGCGGCCCGTGTGCTGGCGGCCCGTGTGCTGGCGGCTGGTGTGCTGACGGCCGGGAGGGCGGTGGGATGAGCATTAACATCCGGGCTCGGGCTGGCCACCGGCTGGCTGGGCGCCGTGCTGGCCGGCCGGCTGCGGCCGGCCCCGGGCACTGGCCTGGCGTCGGCCATCATGGCCCGGCCCGACTGATGCGGCAGCAGCAGGATCACCCCGCTGGCCAGGGCCATCGCCCCGGCGCCTGCGCTGACCGCCACGTACCAGCGGTACCGGGCCAGGGCCAGATACCAGTCCGCGGCGCGGGCGGCCTACCAGCACGCGCTGCGCGTGCTGGACCCGGCGGACCAGCGGCACGAGCTGATCCTGCAGCAGATCGACATCCGTGACGTCGCGGCGGCGTGCCGCGCCCGGCTTGGGGGGCGCCGTGAAGATCCTGATCGCGGAAGACTGACCCACGGTCCGCGTACTGGCCCGGGCCGGGACTGCGTCCCGGCCCGGGCAAACCGGCGTCTAACCCTCCCGGGCGGGCATCGCCTCGTTGGGCCCGACCAGCTTGAACGTGGCCCCGGCCGGGTCGGCCGCTTCGGCCAGGCGGCCGTACGGCGTGTCCTGAGCCGGGCTGACCACCGAGCCGCCCAGCCGGGTGACCGCGGCCAGCGTGGCGTCGGTGTCCGCGGCACCGAAGTACACCGACCAGCGGGCCGGGGCGCCGGGCGGCAGGAAGCCGCTGGCGTCCATGATCCCGGCCAGCTGCTCGTCGCCGCGCACCTGCAGCGTGTAGCGGAACTCGTCGGTGTCCCCGGCCACCTGGGTCTCCCAGCCGAACACGTCCCGGTAGAAGCCGACCGTGGCCGGGTAGTCCCGGGTGAACAGCTCGAACCAGCCCGGCGCCCCGGGCTCGGCGAGCAGCCCGAACCCCCTGTGCTGGCCCGGCTGCCAGAGCCCGATGGCCGCCCCGCCGTTGTCGGTGATCATGGCCATAGCGCCCAGGTCGCCGACCGGCATGGCCGGCACGACGACCTGGCCGCCGTGCGCCGTGGCGGCCTCCAGGGCCTTGGCCGCGTCGTCCACGGCCAGGTAGACCGACCAGGTGTTGGGCACTCCCGAGCCGGGCTCGCTGCCCATGCAGCCGGCCACCCGGACGCCGTTCTTGGCGAAGTTGAAGTAGCCGCCGAAGTCCGGGTTCGGGTCCTCAGCCGTCCAGCCGAACAGCTGGGTGTAGAACTCCCGGCTGCCGCCGGTGTCGGAGGTCATCAGGTCGACCCAGCAGGGCGCCCCGGCGGGCGCGCTCTCGCGTGCGGGCATCGTGTCTCCCCTCGTCGAAACGTCTCTACCCAGTACGACGCCGCCGCGGGGCCCGACTAACCGGTCCGGCCCGCGTACCCTTAGACGCCGCCGCGGGGCCCGACTAACCGGTCCGGCCCGCGTACCCTTAAAGGGTGTATTTGCCACCGCACTTCACCGCGCCCGATGCCGATGGCGTCGTGGCGTTCGTGGACGCTGTCGCCGCCGCCGACCTGGTCACGTTCGACGGCACCAAGCCGGTCGCCAGTCTGATCCCGATTATCTGGGACCGGGACACCGGAGGCTCCGGCATTGGCGAGCGCCCTGCTACCGGGAACCACGGGGATACCGGGAACCACGGGGATACCGGGAACCACGGCCGGCTGCTCGGCCATCTGGCGCTGGCCAACCCGCAATGGGAGTCGGTGACGGCCGGGACGACCGCGCTGGCCATCGTGCATGGGCCGCAGGCCTATGTGTCACCGAACTGGTACCCGAGCAAGGCCCGGCACGGCCGGGCGGTGCCCACCTGGAACTACGTCACCGTGCACTTCACCGGGCCGCTGACCGTGCACCGCGACCCGGAGTGGATCCGCGACGTGGTGACCAGGCTGACCCGGCGGCACGAGACACACCGGGCCGCCCCGTGGGCGGTGACCGATGCCCCGCCCGGCTACATCAACGGCCAGCTGCGCGGCATCGTCGGCGTCGAGCTGGCCATCGCCACCGTCGAGGCCAAGCACAAGCTGAGCCAGAACCGGGGCGCCGACGACCGGGCTTCGGTCGCTGCGGCGCTGCGCGACGAGCCCCGGCCGGGCGCCGCCGAGATCTCCGCGCTCATGTCGGCGGGGGAGTAGCTGGGTGTTTACCAGCGGTCGTGCACCTGGTCTCGGATCCGCCGGTCGTACAGGTCCTCGATCGCGGTTAGCTCCGCGTCGCCCAGCGGCGGCAGTGCGGCGGCACTGGCGTTCTGGATGACCTGATCGGGGGTGCGGGCGCCGGGGATCACCGTGGTCACGCCGCGCTGCTGGATGATCCAGCGCAGCGCGGCCTGGGCCGGCGTGACGCTGGCCGGGGCCAGCGCGGCGAACTCCTGGGCCGCCTCGACGCCGGTGTCGAAGTCCACGCCGGAGAACGTCTCCCCGACGTCGAACGCTTCGCCCTGCCGGTTGTAGCTGCGGTGATCGTCGGCCGGGAACGCGGTGTCATGCGTGTACCGGCCGGACAGCAGCCCGGAGGCCAGCGGCACCCGGGCCAGGATGCCGACCCCGGCGGCCTGCGCGGCGGGCAGCACCGTGTCCAGCGGCTTGCGGCGGAACGCGTTGAAGATGATCTGCACGCTGGCCAGGCCGGGCCTGGTGATCGCGGTCAGCGCCTGGTCGCAGGTCTCCACGCTGACTCCGTAGGCGGCGATCCGCTGCTCGCCCACCAGCGTGTCGAGCGCGTCGAAGACCGCGTCGGAGGCGAACACGGCGGTCGGCGGGCAGTGTAGCTGCACCAGGTCCAGGGTCTCCATGCCCAGGTTGGCCCGGGACCGGTCGGTCCAGTCGCGGAAGTTCTCCAGCGTGTAGAGAGCCGGGTCCTGCGTCACCCGGCGGCCCATCTTGGTCGCCACGGTGAATTCCGCGCCCGGGTTGACCGCCAGGAACCGCCCGATGAACTGCTCGCTGCGGCCGTCCCCGTACACGTCGGCCGTGTCCAGCAGGGTGACCCCGGCCGCGGCCGCCGCGTCCAGCACGGCCATCGCGTCCTTCTCGCCCACCTCGCCCCAGTCGGCGCCGAGCTGCCAGGTGCCGAGGCCGACCACCGAGACCGCTTTGCCGGTCCGGCCCAGAATGCGCTCTTCCATGAAAAGCGATCCTAGGGTTCAGCCGTCCAGTGCCGCGGGGCAGTCCCCGTCAGCCGGTGCGGAGCTGGCGGCGGACAGGATCGTCTCGCTGATCCCGGCTAGCTGGCGTAGCTGCCCGGGGGTCAGCGGGTCGAACAGCGCCCGGCGGACCTGCTCCACGTGGCCGGGCGCGGCCGCGCTGAGCGCGGCGAAGCCCTCGTCGGTGAGCTGAGCGATCTGCCCGCGGCGGTCGGTCGGGCAATCGGTCCGGCGGACCCAGCCCCGTTCCTCGAGCCGGGCCACCGCGTGCGACACCCGGCTCTTGCTGGACGCGGAGGCCGCCGCGAGCTGCGTCATGCGCAGCGCCCGGCCCGGGGCCTCGGACAGCCGGACCAGGATCTCGTAATAGGCCAGGGGTATCCCGGCGTCGCGCTGCAGCTGGCCGTTGACGGAGGCGAAGAGCCACTGCCAGGCGGTGAGGAAGTCGCGCCAGGTGCACTGCTCGTCGGCGCTCAGCCAGCGCGGCTCGGTGCTGCCTGCCGTGCTGGATGTGCTCATGAGGCCAGCATACCAGGAATAGTTGAGCGCTTGACAATGTTGTTCGGGCCGTGATAGTCGTTGAGTATTCAAATATAAACGACGACACAATGATG
Source organism: uncultured Actinomycetes bacterium (assembly GCA_963834705.1). Classification (GTDB taxonomy): domain Bacteria; phylum Actinomycetota; class Actinomycetes; order Streptosporangiales; family Streptosporangiaceae; genus RYN-230. The sequence continues at coordinate 1,224,618 of CAWICV010000001.1, read as the reverse complement.
AATAGGAGTATCACTCATGACCACTAGTACCGAAGCCACCACCATCCCGGGTTACCTGGCCGGGACCTGGGACATCGACCCAGTGCACTCCGAGGTGGGCTTCTCGGTGCGGCACATGATGGTCAGTAAGGTCCGCGGCAAGTTCGACAAGTTCTCCGGCCAGCTCGTCACCGGTGCCGACCCGCTGCAGTCCTCGGTGACCGCCGAGATCGACCTGTCCTCCATCAACACCGGTCAGGAGCAGCGCGACGCGCACATTCGCTCGGCGGATTTCTTCGAGGTGGAGACGTACCCCACGATGACCTACCGGTCCACCGGTGTGCGGGCCGAGGGTGACCACTACGTCCTGGACGGGGAGCTGACCCTCAAGGACGTCACCAAGCAGGTGCCGCTGACCCTGGAGTTGAACGGTTTCGGGCCGGACCCGTACGGCGGCACCCGGGCCGGGTTCACCGCCACCGGCGAGATCAACCGGCGCGACTTCCACGTGGACTTCAGCGCCGCGATGGAGACCGGCGGCGTGGTCGTCGGCGACAAGATCAGCCTGCACCTGGAGATCGAGGCCGTGCTCAAGGCCTGAGCCAGCCGATCCTGAGCAACTGACCCCGGGCGGGGGCCGCCAGCGTGGCGGCCCCCGCCCGTGTCATTCTGGGGCGGGGGCCCGCTGATCCCGAGGAGGCGTACCCAGTGCGAGCCGCGGTTTATGAGCGCACCGGCCCGGCGGCCGAAGTGCTCCGGGTGACGGATGTGCCGCAGCCGGAGCCCGGCCCGGATGAGGTCCGGGTCCGGGTGCAGGCGTCCGGTATCAACCCGACCGACGTGAAGACCCGCAGCGGCCTGACCCCGCGGCCCATCGACGGCTTCCAGGTCCCGCACCACGACGGGGCCGGGGTGATCGACGCGGTCGGCCCCGGCGTTCCGGCCGAGCGGGTTGGCCAGCTGGTCTGGGTGTGGATGGCGGCGTCCGGGCGGCGCTGGGGGACCGCCGCCGAGTGGACGGTGCTGCCCCAGCGCCAGGCAGTGCCACTGCCCGCGGGGATGTCCCCGGAGCTGGGGGCCAGCCTGGGCGTGCCGGCCATGACCGCGCACCGCTGCCTGTTCGCCGACGGGCCGGTGGATGGGCAGGCGGTGCTGGTGGCGGGCGGGGCCGGCGCGGTCGGCCACTTCGCCGTGCAGCTGGCCACCTGGGGTAACGCGGCGCAGGTCCTGGCCACGGTGAGCGGCCCGGCCAAGGCTCAGCTGGCCAAGGAGGCTGGCGCCGCGGACGTGATCAATTACCGCGACGAGGACGCCGCCGACCAGATCCGGTCGGCGGCCGCCGGGCCGGTGGACCGGATCATCGAGGTGGCGCTGGGCAGCAACCTGGCCCTGGACCTGGCCGTGTCCCGCCCGGACACGGCCGTGGTCTGCTACGCGGCCGAGGCCACCGACCCGGTGCTGCCGGTGCGGGCCTGCATGTCGGCCAATGTCGTGCTCCGCTTCATCCTGCTCTACGGGGTGCCCGCGGCCGCGGTGGACCGCGCGGTGACCGACATCAGCGTGGCCCTCAGCATCGGGGCGCTGTCGCTGTCCGGGCTGCCGACCCGCCGGTTCGCGCTGGACGAGATCGCCGCCGCGCAGGAGGCGGTCGAGCGCGGCGCCGGCGGCAAGGTGCTGGTCATCCCGGGCTGACCAGCACGTTGCCGCCGCCGTTCACCCGCCGATCGAGCGCAGGCCGGAGATGAAGGCCGCCCCGTTCGGGGTGCCGGTCCCGCTTATGTTGTCGTAGCCGGCCAGGACACCGTGACCACGAGCAAAGAAGCTGCAGAGTTCCAGCAGGAGATCGAGACTGCCGTCCGGTACGAGAAAGGCCTGGTCGTCAACGCGCTGATCGCGCTGGCGCTGGTCGCCCTGGTGGTGCTGGCCCGGCTGCTCTACCTGGCCTGAGCATGAACCGCGCTGCCGTGGGCATTGTGACCGGCCATGTCCGCTCCGCCGGTGCCGCGCAGGCAGGCACACCTGATCGTGGTCATCGTGGCCACCCTGGTGTTCACCGTGCTGCTGATCGCGGTGCGGCTGCGCTGGGGCCCGTTGGAGGCGGCTGACCACGATGCCGCGGCCCGGCTGAACAGCCTGGTCGCCGGGCACCCGGCGCTGGTCACGGTGATCAAGGCGGTCACCTACCTGGGCAGCAACGGCGTGCTGTGGACCGTGGTCGGCGTGGCCGCGGCCGTCATGGCCGTCCGGCGACGCTGGAAGCTGGCCTTCTATCTGCTGGTCACCGGGGCTGGCGCACTCGTCCTGGACCCGGTCCTCAAGTCGCTGGTCGGCCGGCTCCGCCCGGTCGTCGCGCACCCGGTCGCGCACGGCACCGGGAACAGCTTCCCCAGCGGGCACTCGCTCGGCTCGATCGTCTGTTACGGCGCCGTGCTGCTGGTCTTCCTGCCCGACACCCGGCCGGGCTGGCCGCGCACCGCGCTGCGCTACGGCATCGGTGTGCTCATCGCGGCCATCGGGATCAGCCGGATCCTGCTCGGCGTGCACTACCTGTCCGACGTGGTCGGCGCATGGGCGCTCGGCCTGACCTGGCTCGGGTTGACCGTGCTCGCGTTCGACCCACTCCATCCACCTCAGGAGGCCACCGTGGCCAGACCTGCCCGCCAGTACGCCCGGATCGCCGCCGGGGTGCTCGTCGCCTGGGTGCTCATCCTCGGCGTCGTGGTCGGCTTCGGCGAGCTCGTGGTCAAGTACAGCCACAACAAGTGGCTGGGCGACACCGCCATCCCGCGCTGGTTCGCCGCGCATCGCACGCCGGCCGGCAACCACTGGAGCGATGTGATCAGCGTGTGCTGCGCTACCACCGGCATCCTGGTCGTGGCGGTGGCCGCCTGCCTGCTGTTCCTGCTGTTCATCCGGCGCTGGCGGCCGGTCATCTTCCTGGCCGTGGTGATGTTCGGCGAGCTGGCCGCGTTCCTGGCCGCGGCCGCGGTGGTCAAGCGGCCCCGCCCCTACGTGCACCACCTGGACCACCACCTGCCCACCTCGGCCTACCCGTCCGGGCACATGGCTGCCACCTGCTGCCTGTACATCGCGATCGCCATCGTGGTCATCGGGCACGCCCGCGGCTGGTGGCGCTGGCTGTTCCTGATCCCGGCCATCGTGATGCCGGTGCTCATCGCGCTGTCCCGGATGTACCGCGGCGAGCATCACCCCACCGACGTCCTGGGCAGCGTCATCTTCGCCGCGCTGTGGCTGACCGCGACCACCCTGCTGATCAAGCCCAACGCGGCGCAGCGCGAGGTGGCGCCGCGGACCGCCGGGACCGGTCACAGAACGTTCACCGGACGGGTGGTTTCGCTGCTTCCGGCCCGGGCAAACGCGGGGAAGTGACTCCCGAGGAGGTGACCCATGACACATCCAGATGAGGCCCGGCGCATCGAGATCAAGGAGGGCGAGCAGACCGTGGCCGCGGCCGACGTGTCCTCGCAACCAGATGGCGCCGCCCGGGCCTCCCTGCACCCGGCATCCGGGCATGTCGCACCGGGCCACCGGGCTGAGCTGGTGGACGCGATCGTCGACCTGCCGGAAGTGCGGGAGAGCGACCGGCTGGAGGCTACCGTGCCGCTCGGCGACACCGAGGCCCTGGATCAGCTGCGCAAACGGACCGAGAACACCGAGACCCGGCCGGCCGGGTCCACCGCCCTGGTCGACGGGACCATACCGGACCGCGAGGCCGGGCAGGATCCGGCCGGGCAGGATCCTGGCCCCGGCGCGCCGCCGGAGCCATAAGCCGGGTGCCGGCGCACATCGGGACGTCCGGGTGGAGTTATCCGCACTGGTATCCCGAGCTGTACCCACCCGGGCTGCCCGCCCGCGACCGGCTGGCCTGCTACACGGCCAGTTTCCGCACCGCCGAGCTGAACAGCAGCTTCTACCGGTGGCCCGGGCCGGCCCGGTTCCGGGCCTGGCGGGAGCGGCTTCCGCCGGATTTCCGCCTGTCGGTCAAGGCCCCCCGGGGGCTGACCCACACGCGCCGGCTGTACCAGCCGGAACCGTGGCTGGACCGGATCCGGGCCGGCTGGCACGAACTGGGTGGCGCCCGGGCCGTGCTGCTGGTCCAGCTCGGCCCGGGCCAGCCGCGCGATGACGCCCGGCTGGGCTATTTCCTCCGGCTCATCCCGGAATGGCTGCGGGTGGCGGTCGAGTTCCGTCATCCCAGCTGGCATTGCGAGGACGTGTACCGCCTGCTGGAAACGCACCGCGCCGCCTATTGCGTAATGAGCGGCGCGCGGCTGCCCTGTGTGCTCCGGGTGACCACGGATTTCGCTTACGTCCGGCTGCATGGCCCGGACCACGAGCAGTTGTACGCCGGTTCCTACAGCGACGCCGACCTGGGCTGGTGGGCGGACCGGATCCGGGAATGGCAGGCGGGCGGCCCGGACGTGTTCGTGTACTTCAACAATGACGGCCAGGCCAATGCGGTCCGCAATGCCCGCACCCTGCGGTGGATGCTGGGCCAGTAACGGGCGGGAACATCGGCCGCCCGGCGGCGGTTGACCACCTGTGACCCTCACCAGCCTGCTCCCAGCCGACGCTGCCCCGGACAGCGTGTTCGACAGTTTCGCGGGCTGGGCTAAGGAGCAGGGCCTCGCCCTCTACCCGCATCAGGAAGAGGCGCTGATCGAGGTGGTGTCCGGGGCCAATGTGGTCCTGTCCACGCCGACCGGCTCGGGCAAGAGCCTGGTCGCCATGGGCGCGCACTTCGCCGCGCTGGCCGCGGGCCGCCGCTCGTTCTACACCGCGCCGATCAAGGCCCTGGTCTCGGAGAAGTTCTTCGCGCTGTGCGCCGCGTTCGGCCCGGACCAGATCGGCATGATGACCGGCGACGCCAGCGTCAACGCCACCGCGCCGATCATCTGCTGCACCGCCGAGGTGCTGGCCAGCATCGCGCTGCGGGACGGCGCGGACGCCGACGTCGGCCAGGTGGTGATGGACGAGTTCCACTTCTACGCCGACCCGGACCGGGGCTGGGCCTGGCAGGTACCGATCATCGAGCTGCCCCGGGTCCAGTTCATCCTGATGTCCGCGACGCTGGGCGACGTCACCAGGTTCGAGACCGACCTGACCCGGCGGACCGGCCGGCCGACCGCGGTAGTCAGGTCGGCCGAGCGGCCGGTGCCGCTGACCTACTCCTTTGTGCTCACCCCGCTGCACGAGACCCTGGAGGAACTGCTCAGCACGCACCAGGCCCCGGTGTACGTGGTGCACTTCACCCAGGCCGCCGCGCTGGAGCAGGCCCAGGCGCTGATGAGCGTGAACGTCTGCTCGCGGGCGGAAAAGGACGAGATCGCCGCCCTGATCGGCGGGTTCCGGTTCACCGCGGGATTCGGCAAGACGCTGTCCCGGCTGGTCCGGCACGGCATCGGCGTGCACCACGCAGGCATGCTGCCCAAGTACCGGCGGCTGGTGGAGACGCTGGCCCAGGCCGGGCTGCTCAAGGTCATCTGCGGCACCGACACCCTGGGCGTGGGCATCAACGTGCCGATCCGCACCGTGGTGTTCACCGCGCTGTCCAAGTACGACGGGTCGAAGACCCGGCTGCTGCAGGCCCGTGAGTTCCATCAGATCGCGGGCCGGGCCGGCCGGGCCGGGTTCGACACCACCGGGCGGGTCGTGGTGCAGGCCCCCGAACACGTCATCGAGAACGAGAAGGCGCTGGCCAAGGCGGGCGATGACGTCAAGAAGCGGCGCAAGGTGGTGCGCAAGAAGCCGCCCCAGGGGTTCGTGTCCTGGGGCCAGCCCACGTTCGACCGGCTGGTCGCCGCCGACCCGGAGCCGCTCTCGTCCAGCTTCAAGGTCAGCCACGCCATGCTGCTGAACGTCATCGGCCGCCCCGGCGACGCATTCGGTGCGATGCGGCACCTGCTCACCGACAACCACGAGGACCGCGCCGCGCAGCGCCGGCACATCCACCAGGCCATCGCGATCTACCGGGCGCTGCTGGCCGGCGGGGTGGTGGAACGGCTGGCCGAGCCGGACGCCGAGGGCCGCCAGGTCCGGCTCACCGTGGACCTGCAGTTCGACTTTGCGCTGAACCAGCCGCTGTCCCCGCTGGCGCTGGCCGCCATCGAGCTGCTCGACCCGCAGACGCCGGAGTACCCGCTGGACGTGGTGTCGGCCATCGAGGCCACCCTGGACAACCCGCGGACCGTGCTGTCCGCGCAGCAGTTCCGGGCGCGCGGCGAGGCGGTGGCCCAGATGAAGGCCGACGGGGTGGACTACGACACCCGGATAGACCTGCTCGAGTCGGTCAGCTACCCGAAGCCGCTGGCCGACCTGCTGGGCGCGGCCTACGACATGTACCGGCGCGGCCACCCGTGGGTGGCCGACTACGAGCTGGCGCCCAAGTCGGTGGTCCGGGACATGTACGAGCGGGCCATGACGTTCACCGAGTACGTGGCGTTCTACGGCCTGTCGCGGTCCGAGGGCCTGGTGCTGCGCTACCTGGCCGATGCGTACAAGGCGCTCAAGCAGACCGTGCCGGACGAGGCCAAGACCGAGGAGCTCAGCGACCTGATCGAGTGGCTCGGCGAGCTGGTCCGCCAGGTCGACTCCAGCCTGCTGGACGAGTGGGAGCAGCTCCGCGACCCGTCCGGGGTGCTGGCCGAGGCGGCCCCGGTGCGCCCGCAGGCGGTCACCGGCAACGTCCGCGCGTTTCGTGTCCTGGTCCGCAACGCCATGTTCCGCCGGGTCGAGCTGGCAGCGCTCGGGCGTTATGCGGAATTGGGTGAGCTGGATGCCGGCGCCGGCTGGGACGCCGCGGCGTGGGAGGCGGCGGTGGAGCCCTATTTCGAGGTGCACGACGAGATCGGCACCGGTGCGGACGCGCGCGGCCCGGCGCTGCTCATCATCGATGAGGGTGCCGACCGGTGGCGGGTCCGGCAGATCTTCGACGACCCGGCCGGCGACCATGACTGGGGGATCAGCGCGGAGGTCGATCTGGCCGCGTCGGCCGAGGCGGGCGAGGCGGTGCTCCGGGTCACCGAAGTGGGCCAGCTGTAACTCGCCGCCCGCGTCCCGCGGGCCGTTGACCGGTGATCCCGGGGGGTTCCGGGGGATCGTCCCCCCGGGCCAGCACAGCGACACGCGGACGAGTCCGGGGTCACCGGGAATGCCGTATCCGTCCGGCATCATGACGCTGACAGCCCCCAACCGGCCGGCCTTCCCCCTGGATCGGAGTGCGTGCGGCGCGATGCGACTGATCCACACCTCGGACTGGCACCTGGGCCGCACGCTGCACGGCGAGAACCTGCTCGGCCACCAGGAAGCGTTCCTGGACTGGCTGCTGGCCGAGGCGCGGCGGCACCAGGTGCACGCCGTGCTGGTGGCCGGGGACGTGTATGACCGGGCGGTCCCGCCGACCGACGCGGTCCGGCTGCTCGACCGGACCCTGCTCCGGTTCAGCCAGGCCGGTATCCCGATGGTGTTGACCAGCGGCAACCACGACTCGGCGGTCCGGCTCGGCTTCGGCGCCGGGCTCAGCGAGGCGGCGCACATCCACCTGCGCACGTCGCTGGCGGACGCGGCCCGCCCGGTGCTGCTGGACGACGAGCACGGCCCGGTGGCCATCTACGGCATCCCCTATCTGCTGCCCGACAGTGTCCTGGCCGAGCTGAACTGCGCGCGCAGCCACCAGGCGGTGCTGACCGCGGTCACCGCGCGGATCCGCCAGGACGCCGCGGACCGCGGCATCGACCGCGCCGCTGTCATGGCGCACGCGTTCGTCACCGGCGCGCGCCCCGCCGATTCCGAACGCGACATCCGGGTCGGTGGCATCGCCGACGTCCCGGCCGCCGTGTTCAGCGGGTTCAGCTACGCCGCCCTGGGGCATCTGCACGGCCAGCAGCAGGTCGGGCCGGCTGTCCGGTACTCCGGGTCGCCGCTGGCCTTCTCGTTCGGCGAGAAGAACCAGGCCAAGTCGGTCACCCTGGTGGACCTGGATGGTGCCGGGCAGGTCACGGTGACCCAGCTGGCCACGCCGGTGCCCCGCCCACTGCGCGAGGTGCGCGGCCGGCTCGATGAGCTGCTGGCCCGGCCGGACGACGGCCTGGCCGGGGCGTGGGTCAAGGTGGTGCTCACCGACCCGGTGCGCCCGGCCGCCCCGATGGAGCGGCTGCGCGAGAAATGGCCGCACACCCTGGTCCTCGACTTCGACCCGGACGGCGGGCTGCCCGGTGCGGCCGCCGACCTGGCGCGGCTGGCCGCGGCCACCGACCCGGTCGAGATCTGCGGCCTGTTCGTGGAGTTCACCAGCGGCGGCCCGGCCGACGACGCGCAGCGCGCCGTGCTCCGCGCGGCCGTCGAGGCCGCCCAGCACGCGGAAGCGGCCATCTGATGCGGCTGCACCGGCTGGAGGTCACCGCGTTCGGCCCGTACGCGGCCACGCAGCGGATCGACTTCGGCCAGCTGTCCAGCAGCGGCCTGTTCCTGCTCGACGGGCCGACCGGGGCGGGCAAGACGACGATCCTGGACGCGATCACATTCGCCCTCTACGGCGGGCTGGCCGGCACCGGCGCGGCCGAGGACCGGCTCCGCTCGCACTTCGCGCCGCCGGACGCCGAGCCGTCGGTCACGCTGGAGTTCGCCGTGGCCGGGGTGACCTACCGGGTGCGCCGGGTGCCGGAGCACCAGCGGCCCAAGAAGCGCGGCGACGGGTTCACCACCGAGGCGGCCTCGGTCCACCTGGAGCGCCGCGAGGCAGGCGGCTGGGCCAGCCTGAGCGGCAACAAGGCTGAGGCCGGTGAGCGGATCACCGAGCTGATCGGGCTCAACCGGGCCCAGTTCACCCAGGTCATGCTGCTGCCGCAGGGTGAGTTCGCCCGGTTCCTGCAGGCCGCGGACGACGAGCGCCGGGTGCTGCTGTCCCGGCTGTTCGGCACCGAGCTCTACGACGGGATCACCAGCTGGCTCGATCAGCAGCGGGCGGCCGCGCAGCGGCAGCGGACCGCGGCGGCCGATGCCATCAACGACGCGGTATCAGCCGCGGCCGAGGCGGCTGGCCTGGACGGGGTGGCGCGTGGCGAGCTGCTCGGGCTGCCGGCCGCCGACCGGGCCACCCGGCTCAAGGAACTCAGCACCGACCTGGCCGGGCACGCCGCGGTCAGCGCCGCCGGGCTGGAGGTGGCCGTCGCCCGGACCGCCGCACTGCTGGCCGCCTGCGAGCAGGCCAGGCAGCAGTCGGCCGTGATGACCAGGCTGACCACGGCCCGGGACCGGCTGGCCGCACACCAGGCGGCCCGCGGCGAGCACGAGGACCGGGCCGGACGGCTGGACGCGGCCCAGCGCGCGGAGCCGGTCCGGCCGCTGCTGGCTGCGCTGGCCGACGCGGACCAGGCGGTGGCCGCGGCCAGCGCGGCGCTGACCGAGCTCGGCCCTGGACCGGACAGGCCGGTGGTCACGGCGCTGAGCGAGCCCGCCTACGGGCCGGACGGGCCGATGACCGCGGTGCTAGCCGAGGCCGCCCCTGGGCCGGACGGGCCGATGATCGCGGTGCTGGCCGAGGCCGCCCCTGGGCCGGACGGGCCGATGATCGGGGCGCTGGCCGAGGCGGCGCCGGGCGGGGTCGCGGTGGATGCGGCCGCAGCGGGTGGGGCGGAGGCCGCCCGGGACCGGGCGCAGGGTGCCGAGCGGGACGCGGCAGCGCTGCAGCACCTGGCCGGGGCCGAGGCTGACCTCCCCGGCCGGCTGGCCGCGCTGGCCCGGCTACGGAAGTCCGCGGCCGACGCGGGCCGGCTGGCCGGCTCGCTGGAAGCCGCGCAGCAGGAGCTGCCGGAGCGGATCGCCGCGCTCGACGAGCAACTGGCCGCGGCCCGGCTGCTCGGCGCCGCGCTGGCCGGCCTCCGGGAGCAGCTGGCCGCGGTCAGCCAGCGGGCGTCGGCGGCGGCCCGGCTGGCTGGCCTGGAGCAGCAGCTGGCCGCGCAGGACGGCATGCTGCGCGCCGCGGTGGACGCGCACCAGGCGCTGGTCGACGAGCATCAGCGGCTGATGGAGGCCCGGCTGGCCGGGATGGCGGCCGAGCTGGCCAGCCAGCTGGCCGACGGGGCGCCCTGCCCGGTCTGCGGCTCGGCCGCGCATCCCGCCCCGGCCCAGGCCGGTGCCGGGCAGGTGTCCGCCGCCGACGTGGCCGTCGCGGCCGGACGGCGGGACGCCGCCTGGGACGAGCGGGCCCGGCTGGCTGGTGAGCGGGAGACGCTGGCCGGTGCGGTCGCCGCGTGCGCCGCGCTGGCCGGCGGCGCGACCGAAGAATTGCTCGCCGCCGAGGCGGCCGCGCTGGCCGGGCAGGCGGCCGAGGCCGAGCAGGCGTCGGCGGAGACGGGCCGGCTCGAAGCCGAGCTCGCCGACCGCCGGGCCGAACAGGACCGGGTCAGCGCCGAGCTGCGTGAGGCGGTGGCGGCCATGGCCACCGCGCAGGCCCAGGCGGCCGCGGCGGGCGACGACGTAGCCGCCGTGCAGCACGACATCGCCGCCGCCGCTCAGGGGTACCCGTCGGTGGCCGGGCGGCAGGCCGCGCTGCGGGCCACGGCCGAGGCGGACCGCGAGCTGGCCGCCGCGCTGGACACGCTGGCCGCCACCCAGGCCGAGCAGGCCAGGGCGCAGGCACGGGCCAGCCAGGAATCGGCCGCCCGCGGGTTCGGCCAGCCGGATCAGGCGCGCGCGGCGCTACTCAGCCCCGCGCAGCAGGACGAGCTGGCCGCCCAGGTGAGCGCGTGGACGGGGACGCTGGCCGGGCTGCGCGCTGCCGTCGATGCCGAAGATCTGGCCGGGCTCGACCCCGCCCAGGCGGACGAGGTGCACGCGGCGGCCCGGGCCGCGGCCGGCGCGCTGGCCCGCGCCGAGCAGGCCGAGCAGGAGGCGCGCGACGCGCACAAGGGCTGGACCGACCGGGCGGCCCGGCTGGACCAGCGGCTGGCCGAGCTGGACGCGGCCCAGGCCGGCGCGGACCAGCTGGACGAGCGGACCGCGCCGGTGATCAGCCTGGCTGGGCTGGCCAAGGGCACTGACGGGCAGCGCCGGGTGGCGCTGACCACCTATGTGCTCCGGCACTGGTTCGGCCAGGTGGTCGCCGCGGCCAACGTGCGGCTGGCCGCGATGTCGTCCGGCCGCTACGAACTGCGCCGCACCGACGAGGCCGGCTCGCGGCGGGAACGCGCCGGGCTCACCCTGGCCGTGATCGACCGGCACACCGGGACGGAACGCAGCCCCCGGTCGCTGTCCGGCGGGGAGACGTTCTACACCTCACTGGCGCTGGCCCTCGGCCTGGCCGACGTGGTCAAGGCCGAGGCCGGCGGGGTGGACCTGGACACCCTGTTCATCGACGAGGGCTTCGGCGCGCTGGACACCGGCACCCTGGACCAGGTGATGGCGGTCATCGACGAGCTGCGCGACCGCGGCCGGGTGGTCGGCATCGTCAGTCACGTGGCCGACCTCAAGGAACGGGTACCGGAACGGCTCGAAGTGCGCCGGCTCCCGGATGGTTCCTCTACCGTGCGCGTTATCGCCTGAGCGCGGCCCGTCACCGCCGTTCGCCGCACGGTGCCCGCCAGCCACTTCCGCACCTACCCGGCCCAGATCGCCCTGTTCTGGGTGGCCGACCGGAAGGGCATCCGGTTCTTCTCCCGGATGTGGCTGCACTACCAGCACAGCGGCCCGCGCGAGTACCGGTACCGCTGGGGCACCTACCCCGGCGCCACCGTCCCCCTCTGGGTCGGCGGCCCCAGCTGACCTAGCGGTGACAGGCTGAACGATCGCTGTCTACTGGCCGGCGATCCGGCCGGCTCCCTTCGCGGCCTGCGGCTGGCCGGCGGTCCGGCCTGCTCCCTGCGCGGTCTGCGGCTGGGCCTCCTGCCGGTAACTGGTGCGGCCGGCGGCAGGCACGTTCTCTGGATGCCCGGTACCAATGGACATTTGTTTGATCTTCAGGTAGCGGGTGATGTCCTGCCACTGAGTGGCCACGAGCGCGACGAGGAGTGCTAGCCCCAGCCCGCCAAGTGCCTTGCGGATCATTGGCCTTCCTTCCAGTGTGCTGGCTGACCTGCTTCCCCGCGCAGCCACTGGCAAACCACTGGCCGTCAGCGGGGCCGGCTTGACAGCCCCGCATATCCGTGTGATTGTACGGATATACGGAGGTGTAGCTGATGTCCCCGCGTGATCATGACCATCCGGTTGACCAGGCCCGGGTGGCCGCGGCCCGGGCCGACGCGCTGTCGGTCGGCGACGCCGGGCGGCTGGCCGGCCTGCTCGGGCTGCTCGCCGACCCGGTGCGCTCGCGCATCCTGTTCGCCCTGGTCACCGCCGGCGAGCTGTGCGTCGGTGACCTGGCCCTGGCTCTGGACGTGACCGAGGACCAGGTGTCCTACGCGGTGAAGATGCTGCGGCTGGCCGGGCTGGTCAGCTTCCGCAAGGACGGCCGGGTCGTGTTCTACCGGCTCAGCGACGGCTTCCCGCACCAGCTGCTCGAACACTGCCTGCGCCAGCTGCTGACCATCGCCGCGCCGGAGGTGGACTGATGCGGGCGCTCGACGCGCTGGCCCACGCGCTGGGCGTGGCGGGCTCGATGACCTGGCAGGTCACCTGGTCGCTGATCCTCGGCTTCACGCTGTCCGCGGTGGTGCAGGCGGTGGTCCGCCGGTCCACCGTGGCCCGGTTGCTGGGTAACGACCGGCCCGCCGCGCTGGCCCGGGCCACCGGGTTTGGTGCGGCCTCCTCGTCCTGCTCGTACGCGGCAGTGGCACTGGCCCGCTCCCTGTTCCGCAAGGGCGCCAGCTTCACCGCGGCCATGGTGTTCGAGATCGCCAGCACCAACCTGGTCATCGAGCTGGGCATCATCCTGGCCCTGCTCATCTCCTGGCAGTTCACCCTGGCCGAGTTCATCGGCGGCCCGATCATGATCGTCCTGCTAGCGGTGGCGTTCCGGCTGTTCGTCCGGGCCAGGCTGCTCGACGCGGCCCGCCAGCAGGCCGGCAAGGGCCTGGCCGGGTCGATGGAGGGACACGCCGCGATGGACATGAGCATCGCGTCCGGTGGCAGCTTCTGGCACCGCCTGGTCAGCCGGGAGGGTTACACCTCGGTCAGCCACATCTTCGTGATGGAGTGGGCCGCGGTCATCCGGGACGTGGTCATCGGCCTGCTCATCGCCGGCGCGGTCGGCGCCTGGGTGCCCAACTCGTTCTGGCAGCACCTGTTCCTGACCAGTCACCCGCTGGCCGCGCGGCTGTGGGGGCCGATCATCGGCCCGGTGATCTCAGTACTCAGCTTCGTCTGCTCGATCGGCAACGTGCCGCTGGCCGCGGTGCTGTGGAACGGCGGGATCAGCTTCGGCGGGGTGATCTCGTTCATCTTCGCCGACCTGATCATCATCCCCATCCTGATCATCTACCGGAAGTACTACGGCACCCGGATGATGCTGGTGCTGCTGGGCACGTTCTACGCGACCATGGTACTGGCCGGTTACGCCGTCGAGTTCCTGTTCACCGGGCTGGGCCTGGTGCCGGCCGAGCGGACCGCCAAGGTGGCCGAGGTGGCCATCCAGTGGAACTACACCACCGTGCTCAACATCATCTTCCTGCTGCTGGCGGCGGCGCTGCTGGTGCGCTTCTTCCGCACCGGCGGGCCCGCGATGATGCGGATGATGGGCGGCGGCCCGGACGAGCACGAGCACTACGCGCCCGCCGGGCACGCGCACAGCGTTCCGGAGGGTGGTCACTGACCGGGACAGTTGCCTCATCACTATCTGTATACATGGAGTGACTTAAGTCACTAGCGGGCATGGGGGCGGGCGCCATGGCCAGAGCGGGCAGCGCAGAGCATGTAGCGGCAGGTCGCGCGGCAGCGCAGGCAGGCCAGGCGCGGGGCCGAGGGCATCCAGGCCTACCTGACCAAGCCCATCGACGTGCAGGGCCTGCTCCAGGCGCTGGACAGCTTCCTGGACGGGGCGCCCGCACCGGCCGCGGAGAGCGCCATCCGAGCCTGGCAGGCTAGTCCGGAGTGACCCGCGGCGGGAGACCGCGGCGGAGCACTTCCAGCAGGTCGTCGAGCACGTCGTCGGGCACCTGGCTGCCCGCGGTCCAGTCTGCCCAGCGCATCCCGATGAAGTTGCCGATCCCGGTGTACATGTACGCGATGACCTCGGGGTCGTACCGCGCGTCCACCTCACCGGCCAGTTGCGCCTGGCGCACCCCGCGGGCGTAGCCGCGGGCCAGGTGCTCGTAGTACTCCCGGTACAGGCCGGGCGCGACGAACTCCGACTCGCGCACGATCCGGTCCATCCATGGCCGCTCGGACAGCATGTCGAAGAAGGCGCGGAACGAGGCCCGCTCCCGCTCCCGCTGGCCCGGCCCGGCCTGCTCGATGGCCTCTCTCATGGCCATCCGCAGATCGGCGTTGAGCTGGCGGACCACCGCGGTGAAGATCTCCGCCTTGGAGCCGAAATAGGCGTAGAAACTGCCGGTGGCCATGCCGGCCCGGGCACAGATGCCGGCCACCGTGGCCCGCTGGTAGCTGCGCTCGCCGAACAGCTTCTCCGCGGCGGCCAGCAACCGCTCGGCCGGCGGCTGCCCGCGATCATCGGGCAGCCGCCGACTCGGTGCGACGGCCACGCCTGCTACCCCCGTCCGGGTTCCGGCACCGGGCCCGGCCTGAGCGGGCGCCCCGTGCGTATGTTAGGGCAACCCACTGGCCGGAGCGGCCGGCGCGGAGCCGGAGTAGGTGGTAACGGGGCTGCTCGGGGACGTGGTGGTGGTCAGCACCGGGCCTTGCTGCACGAGGGCCCCGTTCTTGATCACGCCGATGTAGGCCCCGGTCATCCCGGAGTGCACGCTGGCCGAGTAGGCGTACGGCGCCACCGCCGGGCCCTGCGGCAGGCCGCCCTGGATCGCCTTGACCAGGTCTTCCCGGGTCGGGTTCCGGCCCGCCTTGAGCATGGCCTGGACGAACGTGTAGGCCACCGCCTCACCGAACAGCACGTTGCCGTCGAACGGCAGCTTCGGGATGTACGTGTCGTGGATCTTCTTGAACAGCGCGATCCAGGAGTTGCCCGCCTCGCCCAGCGTGGGCAGGTAGCCGTCGGTGATGATGCCCTGGGTCAGCGCGTTGCCGGACACCTTGGCCCCGCCCTGCTTGGCGAACGCCTCGAGCAGCCCGGCCAGGGTGATCGGGTCGGCCCCCACGTCCGAAACTACATATGTCGGGCTGAAGCCGAGCTTGAGGCTGTTCAGCTTGAGCAGCGCGGTGAACGCGGGCACGCTGAACGACACGACCACCTTGGCGCCGGACGCCTTGAGCGCGGCCACCTGCGGGCCGACGTTGATGTTGGTCGGGTCGTAGCTCTCCCGGCTGACCACGTCGGCCTTTGGGATCTCCATGTCGAGACCCTTCACGCCGTCCTTGCCGAACTCGTCGTCCTGGTAGAAGTAGCCGATCTTCTGCCCGGCGAAGTGCTGCTTGATGTAATTGCCAAGGATCTTGCCCTCGCGGACGTAGTCGAGCTGCCAACCGAACGTGGTCGGATAGGTGGACGGGCTGTTCCAGCATTCACACCCGGAAGCCACGAACACGTCCGGCACCTTCTCCTGGTTGAGGAACGGCGCCACCGCCAGGTGGGTGGGCGTGCCCAGCCCGTCGAAGATCGCGTACACGCTGTCCTGCAGCACCAGCTGCTTGACCACGGACACCGTGTCGGTCGGGTTGTACTGGTCGTTGAGGTACTTGTAGACGATCTTCCGGCCGTCCACCCCGCCGTGCGCGTTCACGTACTGGAAGTACGCGTTCGACGCGGGCGCGATCTCGTCGTACCCGGGTGCGGCCACCCCGGTCAGCGGCTGGTGGCTGCCGATCGTGATGGTGGTCGCGGTGATGCCCGGCGCCGAGGCGGTCAGCGCGCTGCTCTTTCCGCCTGAGCTGGAGCCGCCGCTTGAGCCGCACGCGCTGAGCACCAGCGCGACGGCCGCCGCGGCGGCGACGGCGGGCAGGCCGACCCGGTGGGATCTGTTCATATCGACCCTTCTTCCTGGTGTTCGCTGGCTGAGTGTTCGCTGGCTGAGTGTTCGCTGGCTGACGCGCGGGGTGGTGCGGCCGGCCCGGGGGATAGCGGCGGGCTGCTGTCCGGCCGGCCCTGGCCACGCCGGTGGGGGGCAGGCACCCGGGGGGCGGCCAGCCGGTACAGCCGGACCAGGCCGCCTTGGATGCCGTCGGGGAACAGGAGCATGACGACGACGAGCACGACGCCGTACGCGACGACCGGGATGTTGGACCCGGCCGAGCTGGACAGGCCGTGGCTGGTGGCCACGTCGGTCACGTAGGTGGGCACCAGGACCAGCACGAGGCTGCCCCACACCGCGCCGGCCAGGCTGCCCAGGCCGCCGAGCACGGCCCCGGTGAGCAGCGCGACCGACAGGGTGAGCGTGAACGCGCCGGGGGAGACGATCGACGTGGTCACCGCCAGCAGCACGCCGGCCAGGCCCGCGCAGGCCGCGCTGACCACGAACGCGAGCACCCGGAGCCGGGCCACGTTCAGCCCGGCCAGCGCGGCGGCCACCTCGTCGTCGCCAGCCGCCCGCCAGGACCGGCCGACCCGGCTGCGGGCCAGGTTGGCCAGCAGCACCAGGATGATCAGCGCGCAGCCGCCGGCCAGCCAGGCTTGCCAGCGGGTCAGCGGGAAGCTGGCGCCGAGGAAGCCGGGCGTATTGGCCACCACGGTGAGCCCCTGGTCGCCGCCGAACAGGTTGTTGTCGCTGAGGGCCAGCGAGGGCAGCGCCACGGCCAGCAGCAGGGTGGCACCGGCCAGGTACGGGCCGCGCAGCCGGGCCGCCGCCACCCCCACCACCGCGCCACTGGCTGCGGTGATCACGGTGCTGGCCACCAGCACCGCGTACAGCGGCCAGTGCCAGTGCAGCTGCAGCAGGGCGGCGGAGTAGGCGCCGATGGCCATGAACGCGCCATGCCCGAGGGAGATCTGCCCGCTCCACCCGACCAGCGCGGTCAGCCCGGCCACCGCGATCACGTAGCAGGCGATCTCCGCGATCTGGTAGTCGCGGAACGGGTCCAGCCGGATGGTGAGCAGCACCAGGATCAGGCCGAGCACGACCGCGGCGGCCAGGTGCCGGAGCAGCGTCATCGGGGTCACACCTGCCGTGCGGCCGGGGCCGAGAACAGGCCCTCGGGCCGGATCATCAGCACCACCACCAGCGCGGCCAGGCCGAACAGCGGGACCAGGTCCGAGCCGAGGTAGCCGCCGACGTAACTGAGCGCGACGCCGAGGATGAGCCCGCCCGCGACCGAGCCGGCCGGGCTGTCCAGCCCGCCGATCACCGCCGCGGTGAAGCCGAGCACGAAGATCGAGTCCATGCTGTTCGGGTAGAGGAACGTGGACGGCGACACCAGCACGCCGGCCAGCGCGCCGATCAGCCCGGCCAGCGCCCAGCCCAGGGTGAGCATCCGGCCGACCCGGACGCCCAGCAACCGGGACACCGGCGGGCTGAACGCGGCCGCGCGCATCCGCAGCCCGGCCGCGGTGTACCGGAACAGCACGGCCAGCAGCAGCGCGGCGATCAGCACCGCCACCGCGACGAACACGTCGTTGGCCGAGATGCCGAGTGCTGCCGACCCGAGGTGCAGCCCGTTGATCGAGTACGCGGCGGGAAATGAGCGGTACTGGCCCCCGTAAATAACACCGGCCAGGCCCTCCAGGAAGATGAGCAGCCCGATCGTCACGATGATGGCGTTCAATGGAGGCTTGTTTTCCACCGGGCGGATCACCACGCGCTCGATCAGCCCGCCCAGCAGCAGGCCGCCGAGCAGCGCCGCGGCGAAGCCGGCCCAGTACGACCCGGTGCGGTTGATCACCTCGAAGGCCAGGTAGGTGGTGAACATGGCCATGCCACCCTGGGCGTAGTTGAGGATCCGGGTGGCCCGCCAGATCAGCACCAGAGACAGCCCGATCGCAGCGTAGATCATGCCGACGCTGAGCCCACCCAGGGTCAGCTGGCCGAGTTCTGCCACGGACGCCTCCTCAGAAACCCAGGTAGTGCTGGCGAAGCTGGACATCGGCGGCCAGCGTGGCGGCCGTCGCGGTGGCCACCACCTGGCCCAGGTTGAGCACCACGCCCTGATCGGCGATGCTCAGCGCGCTGCGCGCGTTCTGCTCGACCAGCAGCACGGTCAGGCCGCTGTCGCGCAGTTCCGCGGTGAGTTGCATGACCTGCCCCACCACCCGGGGGGCCAGGCCGAGCGAGGGCTCGTCGAGCAGCAGCACCCGGGGCTGGGCCATCAGCGCCCGGGCGATCACCAGCATCTGCCGCTCGCCGCCGGACAGCGTGGCGGCCGCCCGCCGCCGCCGGTCGGCCAGCACCCGGAACCGCTGGTATGCCTCGGCCAGCGCGGCCGCCCGAGCCTCCCGGCCGCGCCGCCACAGCGCGCCGAGCCGCAGGTTCTCCTCCACCGTCAGCTCGCCGATCACGCCCTGCCCCTCGGGCACGTGCGCCACCCCGCCGCGGGCCATGTCCTCCGGCGCGCGGCCGGTCATGTCCCGGCCGTGCACCAGCACCCGGCCGCCGCGCGGCCGGACCACGCCGCTGATCGCGCGCAGCAGCGTGGTCTTGCCCGCGCCGTTCGCGCCGAGCACCGCGGTGATGCTGGCCGGCCGGACCGACAGCGAAACGCCGCGCAGCGCCAGCGCGCCGCCGTAGCCGGCCGCCAGGTCGCGTACTGCCAGCGCTGTGCTTTCTTGCGCCTCCGGGGGCGCTGGACCCGCCGGCTGCAGTCATCGGGGCCCTCCGCGCCGTCCGCGCCTGCCGCTCCATCCCGTTCCGCACTTGCCGCGCCGTCCGCGGGGTCGGTGCCGAGGTAGGCGGCGGTGACGGCCGGATCGGCCTGCACCTGCTCCGGGGTGCCGCGGGCGATGACCCGGCCGAAGTCGAGCACCACCACCGCCTGGCAGACCGCCATGACCAGGTCCATCCGGTGCTCCACCAGCACCACCGTGGTGTCCGAGGACAGACTGGTGATCAGCTCGCGGAGGTCGTCCATCTCGGCTTCGGACAAGCCGCCGGCCGGCTCGTCGAGCAGCAGCAGCCGGGGCTGGGCGACCAGGGCGCGGGCCAGCGCGACCCGCTTCCTTATCCCGAACGCCAGCTGGTGCGGCATGGCGTCGGCCAGTCCCGGGGCGCCGACCCGGTCAAGCGCTTGCCGCGCGCGGGAGCGGAGCGCCCGCTCGTCCCGGTCGCTGCGCGGCAGCCCGCCGAGCGCCGACCAGAACCCGGCCCGGGCCTGGCGCTGCGCGCCGATCATCACGTTCTCCAGCACGGACAGCCGCCGGAACAGGCCGACGCCTTGCAGCGTGCGGGAGATGCCCAGCGAGGCCAGCTGGTGCGGGTGCAGCCGGCGCAGCTCCGCGCCGTCGAACTGGAGCCGGCCGGGGTCGGGCCGGACGAACCCGCAGAGCACGTTCAGCAGCGTGGTCTTGCCCGCCCCGTTCGGTCCGATGATGCCGGTGACCTGGCGGGGCGCGGCGGCCAGCGACACGTCGTCCAGCGCGGTCAGCCCGCCGAACCGCACGGTGACCCCGTGCACCTCCAGCAGGCCGGTGCCTGGCGACTGTGCCCCGGGAGATGAATCATCATTCACAGAGAAGGCCCTGCTCAGATAGGCATCAGTGGCATCTGATGAATCGTGATTCATTGATTCAAAGACCGCATTCCCGGCACCGGCAAGACCCAAAGTGCCAGTTGTCGCCGATTCGTGACCTAACCGAGATCGGTTCATCTAGGGGCCTATTTGCGGGCCGCATCTACTAAGTAGCCGCATACTGGGCAGATGAGCTCGTTAAGGGGAGGGGATGCCGTCCGGCGTGCGGCCGGGCGGCTCAGGGAGACTCTGGCCCGGCCGGGTGTGCGCCCCGCGGTGGCCGCCTATTTCGATCCGGCCGAGGGCTTCGCCGGGATGACGTTCGGCACCCTGGGCGACAACCCGCCGGACCAGCTGACCGCGGCCGACCTGCTGGCCGTTTCGCTGCTGGATATTGCCTGGCGGCCGGATGTGGTGCGCCGCCTGCTCGGCGCCGACCAGGACCGGTTCGCCGGCCTGCTCGCCGGGATCGGCACCGGCGTCAACCTGTGGCAGGCCACCGACGCCGACCTGGGCGCGGTGGACCTGGCCTGGGACGCCTTGCTGGACATCCCCGGTGTGGGCACCGCCAGCGCAGCTAAGCTGCTGGCCCGCAAGCGGCCCCGGCTGTGCCCGATCACCGACAAGGTGGTCATCCGCGCCGCCGGGCTGCCCGGGCTGACCTGGGAGGTGCTGCGCTGCCTGTTGCAGGACGCCGGGGCGCGGGCCGAGGTCGAGGCGCTGCGGCCACCGGAAGCGGCCGAAGCCAGCCTGCTGCGCATCCTGGACGTGGCCATCTGGGTGGTGCACAGCAACTCGCGCGGCGCGCAGCGGGCCCGGCTGGTGGGCGGGGACCGGGCCGCCTGACCGGCTCAGCCCGGCTAAGACGGGTCGGCTAGAGCGGTCGGCCGGGACCACGCCCGGCTGGTCCGGCGGCACATCCCGTACGAGCCCGCGCCGCCCTACCTGGCCGGCGAGCCGCTGGCCCCGCTGGCCGGCTGAGCGGCCGGGGGCACGGCTGGCGGGCCCGGCGCGGCGGCCTGGTCGGGGCCGCCGTGGCCACGGGACGGGGAGCGGCGCCAGGACACCTCGAACAGCGCGCCGCCCAGGCCGGACTCGCCGATCCGCCAGTGCCCGCCGGTGGACCGCGCGATCGAGTCGGCGATGGCCAGCCCGAGCCCGGCGCCGCCGTGCTCGGTGGCCCGGTGGAACCGGTCGAACAGCCGGGCCCGGTCGGCGGCCGGGATCCCGGGACCGCTGTCTTCCACGGTCAGGCTGACCCGGCTGCCCCGGGTGGCCACGCTGAGCCGGACCCGGCCGCCTGGCCCGGCGTGCCGGCAGGCGTTGTCCACCAGCACCCCGGTCAGCCGGTCGATCCATTCCGGCGGCGCGCTGATCCACGCCGCCGGGGACGGGCTGACCGTCACCGAGATGCCCGGCGACGCCGCGTGTGCCACCGCCTGGAACCGCTCCGCGCACTCGGCGGCGATCGTGCTCAGGTCGACCGGTTCCGCGCCGGGCGGCGGCGGCTGGGAGTCGAACCGGGCCAGCCAGAGCAGGTCCTCCACGATGCGGCGCAGCCGCTGGCTCTCCCCGTCGATGCGGTGCAGGGTGGCCCGGTAGTCCTCGGCCGGGCGGGGCGAGCTCAGCGCGATGCCGATCTCCGCACTGATCACGCTGAGCGGGGTGCGCAGCTCGTGCGAGGCGTCGGCGGTGAACTCCAGCTGGCGGCGCCGGGAGTGCTCCACCGGGGACAGCGCGCGCAGTCCGATGATCAGCGACCCGGCGAACATGGCCAGCAGCAGCACCGGCGCCAGCGCTACCTCACCGTCCAGCAGCACGGTGGATACGTGCTGCTGCTCGGCCAGGCTCTGCCCGGCGACCAGCATGCCCGGCCCACGGCCGGCCGTGGCCAGCCGGAACGCACTGGTGCCGAGCTGAACCGTGGCCGGGCCGCCATCCGCCGGGATGCGGCTGGCGGGCAGGGCCGGGGTGTCCCCGGTGAGCGGTACCGGGCGCTGCCCAGGGGTGGCCCGCCAGATGAACACCGGCGCCTCGTCAACGTCGTGGTCTGAGTCGGTCACCGGCAGGCCGTCGCCTTCCGGCTGGCTGCTGTCATGGTGAGCTGGCTGGTGACCAGCCAGCTCGCTGGACAGGTGCTCGCGCAGCCGGCTGTCCACCGCGGCTACCAGCCGGCCGGTGATGGCCCGGTTCAGCGCGATCACACAGCCCACGTACACCATGCCGACCAGCAGGGTGGCCACCAGGGCAACCCGGGCCGCGTGCCCGGACTGGGGTGGCATCCGCCCCACCCACGGGCCGGAACCGGGACGCCGCCTGTTCACTGGGCCACGATCCGGTAGCCGACCGCGCGCACCGACTCGATGCGCACCTGGCCCGCGGCCAGCTTGGCGCGCAGCCGGGTCATGTGCACGTCGATGGTGTTGGAGCCGAGCGCGTCAGCCTCGTTGTCCCACACGCTCAGCGCGATCGAGCGCCGGTCCACCACCGCGGGGGAGCGGCGCATCAGCATCTCCAGGATGCCTCGCTCGGTGCTGGTCAGCGGCGGCCGCTGGGCGCCGACCCGGACCTCCCGGGTGGCCGGGTCGAAGACCACGTCGCCGATCACCAGCTGGGGCGGCTGCGCGGTCCGCGGCCGGCGCTGCAGCGCGCGCATCCGGGCCAGCAGCTCGGCGAAGTCGAACGGCTTGACCAGGTAGTCATCGGCGCCCTGGTCCAGCCCGGTGACCCGGTCCGCGGGCGCGTCCCGGGCGGTCAGCATCAGCACTGGCACCGGCTGCGCGCCGTGCCGCAGCCACTGCAGCACCTCCAGGCCGGACACCCCCGGCATGCGCCAGTCCAGCACCACCACTTCGTACTCATAACTGCGCAGGTAGGTCATGGCCGTCTGGCCATCGGGAACGGTATCGACGGTATACCCGTGCTCGCGCAGGCCGCGGCCGAGCGCATCGCGCAGCCCCCGGTCGTCCTCCGCCACCAGCACGCGCATGACCGGCCCAGACAGGGTCAGCGTGGCAGCCGGCGCCACAGCGGCCGCGGCAGCAGCCGGAGGCCGCCGGCCAGCACGGCCAGCGAGGCCGGCACCCACACGGTGCCGGCCGGCGACGGCCGGCCGAGCGCCCGGGCCACGGCGGCGCCGACCTGGGCCGGCGTGCTGGACAGCGGCGCGGGCGGCATCCCGGCCGTCATCCGCCCGATCACGAAGCCGGGCCGGACCAGCAGCACGCCCACCCCGGTGCCGTGCAGCGCGTCGGCCAGGCCGCGGGCGAAGGCGTCCAGGCCGGCCTTGGCCGAGCCGTACACGTAGTTGGCCTTGCGCGGCCGGATGGCGGCGACCGAGGACAGCACCACGATGGTGCCGTGGCCCTGGGCACGCATCCGGCCGGCCGCGGCCAGCAGTGCGGTGACGTGCCCGGTGAAGTTGGTCTCGACCAGCCGCCCGGCGTTCAGCGGGTCGCTGTCCAGCACGTCCTGTGCGGTCAGGATGCCCGCCGCCGAGATGACCAGGTCCACGTCCCCGGCCGCGAATGCCTCGTCGATGACCGCCTGGTGGGTGTCCAGCGCGGTGGCGTCATAGTGCAGCGTCCGCACCGAGCCGGCCGTCAGCGCCTTCCCGGCCGCCGCCAGCCGCTGCTCGTCCCGGCCGGCCAGCAGTATCTCGGTCCGCCCGGGCAGGCCGAGCGCGGCCAGGATCTCCAGGCCGATCTCGCTGGTCCCGCCGAGCAGGAGTACCCGGTTCACATCCGCCGGGGCCGGCCGCCTGCGCTGCACTGCTCCTCCTTAACCGTAAGTGACTAGGGTCTCCGACGATAACGTCAGCAGGCCGGCCGCGAACAGCACCAGCCAGCCCAGCTCGCAGCCGACCATGAGCCGGTCCCGGGAGATCAGGTCCTCGACCGGCTTGGCCTGCTCATGCCCGGTCAGCCAGTCGAAGCGGATCAGCGCGGCGGCCAGCGGCAGCACGCTGACCAGATGCAAGATCCGGGTCCCGGGTCCGGCCTGGCCTGCCGCCCAGAACAGGTAGCAGGTGATCACCGCAGCCGAGACGGCCCGCTGGCCCAGCCGCAGCCAGCCCGCCCGGTACCAGCGCATCACCGGCCGGGTCCGGACCGCCCCCGGGCCGAGCACGGCCAGCTCGGTGAACCGCTTGGCGATCGCCACCATCAGCGCGCCCAGGCTGCACACCAGCAGGAACCAGCCCGACGGCGGCACCCGGGTGGCGCTCGCCCCGCCCAGCGCGCGCAGCACGAAGCCGCTGGCCACGAACACCAACTCGACCACCGGGAGATGTTTGAGCGCCGCGCTGTACAGCAGCGACACGGCGAAGTACACGAAGACCAGCAGGCCCAGCGCGTCCATGTCGAGCCACAGGCAGCCCGCCTCGGCCAGGCCCAGGCTGAGCAGGGCCACGGCCAGCGCGTGCCCCCGGGGCAGCCGGCCGGAGGCCACCGCCCGCAGCCGCTTCACCGGGTGCCGCCGGTCCCGGTCGGCGTCCAGCACGTCGTTGACGAAGTACACCGCGACCGCGGCGGCGGTGAACGCGGCCGCGGCGGCCAGCGCGTAGCCGAGGCCGTCGTCCCGGCCCAGCGACGCCCCGGCCAGCGGCGCGGCGAAAACCAGCAGGTTCTTCGGCCACTGCCGCGGCCGGGCGGTCTGCACGACGGCGGCCAGCCAGCCGGCCAGGCCGCCGCCCCGGCTGAGCGCGCCCGCCGCGCCCGGCGGGACGTCGGCCGCTCTCGTGCGGGTCGTCACCGTGCGTACACAGCGGTGAAGTCGCGGCTGGCTGGCGCGTAGTACCGGGCCGGCGGCTGGATCTGGGTCGGCAGCAGGTTGACCGGTGTCGGGTCGGCCGGGTGGTGCTTCGGCAGGTAGTACATGTAGGACATCCAGTCCGGGTTGATGTCCAGTTCCATGGCCGTCACCGCGCCCGCCCGCTTGAGCAGCTCAGCCAGTTCCCGCACGTTCAGCGCGGGCCCGTAGGCGAAGATCACCCGCCCGTCGCTGGTGAGGCCGATGCCGGACCGCCACACGTAGTAGCCGCCGCCCAGGGTGGCGCCCCAGGCGCCCTCGACGTTGTAGTCCACCGAGGCCGGGATCTTCCCGTGCGCCACGATCATGTGCAGATTCTGCCGCACGCCGGCCACGTCGGGGCTCATCTTCACCGAGCCGCCCCAGTTCCCGATCGCGATCCGCCCGTCGCGGTAGTACACGACCGACGCGACCCCCTTGATCAGCGTCCCGCTGGTCGCGCCGTTGAGGTAGAAGCCGCCGCCGGATGTGGCGATCTTGAAACCGCCATTGAACGTGGCCAGCAGCCCGAGCCTCTTGCCGGGCACGATGTATGGCTGGGACTTCCAGGGACCGGGGCCTGGGTCTTCCGCACCTGGGTGCAGCTGGAACCGCACCAGGTGCTGGTTCATCGACACGATGCCCGCCACGTAGGACGTATAAACGCTGCTCGCGCGCAGGTAGGTACCGTAGATGGCGGGCTGGCCATCGGCCGTGCCGAGCACCCGCCATTTGCCCTCGCCGGGCACTGGGTGGGCTACGAACGGCTTGAGCGGGGCGGGCGCCGGGTAGCTGGGCGTGGCCTTGCCGTGCGTCTTGTGCGGCGCCGTCCGGGCCGGCCCGGCGCTCGGCCCGGTCAGCGCGAACGACGGCTTGCCGCCCGCTTTCGGCGGCGAGTAGCTGAGCCACTCGCCGAACGTCACCACCGGCCCGAGGTAATGGTCCCGGGCCCATTCCGCCAGCCGCTCCGAGGTGGTGCCCCCGCCCGGCATGGTCAGAGCGTGCCCGATCGAAAAAACAAGCCAGATAATGAACGCCAGTACCGCCGCCATCACCACCTGGAACCAGCGCCGGCTGCGGAGCCGGCGGCGTGGAGTACGGGACCTGCCACCCCGGCTGTTCCGGTGGCGCGGCGGGGTGCCGGGGCGCCCACGGTCGCGGTAGCCCGGCGGGGTGCCGGGCCGCCCACGGTCGCGGTAGCCCGGCGGGGTGCCGGGCCGCCCACGGTCGCGGTAGCCCGGCGGGGTGCCGGGCCGCCCACGGTCGCGGTAGCCCGGCGGGGTGCCGGGGCGCCCACGGTCGCGGTAGCCCGGATCCGGGTCACGCCAGGAGGGCTCTGGCTCCGCAACACCTGTTTCCGGGTCACGCCGGAACGACGCCGGTCTAGGCACCCACGTTCTCCCTCCGATGCGCGGGAAGCACAGATTACCGCAGCCGGTGGTATCCGCTGCGGTGCTGGTAACCGGGCCCGCGGGGGCCCGTGCCGGGAGCCAGGCTCACCGTGCTTTTATCCGATGCCTTCCCGGGCGGGCGGGACCCAAACGACAGGTGTACTCGGGAAACATGAAGACTGCGTTAAGGCGCGCCAGGTATCCGGGACCTGGATGGCTGGCATCCGGAGCTGGATCGCGGGCGCTATCCAATAGGCTGGATTCGTGACACGTTCCCAGGCGCACGGCCCGCGCCCGGGATCGTGACCGCGCTGGCCGCCGAGGGATTGCACCACGTTCCCGCTGCACTGCCCGGCCCAGGGCCGGGTCATCCTGGCCGCCTACTGCCTGACCTGCTGATTTAGTAACGGAGGCGCCGGTGCGGCTGTGCACGTTCCGGCCCGGTGACGGGCCGCTGGAAGGCTGGCCGGGCCGGGTCGACGGCGAGCACATCGTCCAGCTGGACGCCCCTGACCTGATCACGGTGCTGGCCCGGCGCGGCCAGGTAGCCGACGCGGCCACCTGGCCGGCGGCCGGCGTGGAGCTGCTCGCACCGGTGCCCCGGCCGCCCTCGATCCGCGACTTCTTCGCATTCGAGCAGCACATCGCGACCGCCCGGGCCAACCGCGGCGCCACCGTGCCGGCCGAATGGTACGAGTTCCCGGTCTTCTACTTCACCAACCCGGCCGCGATCACCGGGCCGGGCACCGAGATCCCGTACCCGGCGGGCACGGCCGAGCTGGACTACGAGCTCGAAGTGGCCGCGGTGATCGGCGCGGACGGCCAGATCGGCGGCTTCACCGTGATGAACGACTGGTCGGCCCGGGACATCCAGCGCAGGGAGATGCGGGTCGGGCTGGGCCCGGCCAAGGCCAAGGACTTCGCCACCAGCTTCGGCCCGGTGCTGGTCACCGCGGACGAGTTCGACGGCTCGCGGGCGGTCATGACGGCCCGGGTCAACGGCGAGGAACGGTCCCGCGGCCAGCTGGCCGACCTGCACTACCCGTGGCCCGCCATCCTGGCCCAGGCGGCGCGGAACACCGAGCTGCGGCCGGGCGACATCATCGGCTCCGGCACGGTCGGCACCGGCTGCATCCTGGAACACAACGACGACCGCTGGCTGCAGCCCGGTGACGTGGTGGACATGGAGGTCGAGGGCATCGGTATCCTCCGCAACACGGTCGGCCGGCCGGCCTGACATGGCGGCCGGCGAGGACCAGTACGACGTCATCGTCATCGGCGCCGGTCTGGTCGGGCTGGCCACCGCAATGGCGCTGCAGGCCCAGCGGCCCGGAGTGGCACTGGCCGTTCTGGAAAAAGAAGCCTCAGTTGGCACCCACCAGAGCGGGCACAACTCCGGGGTCATCCACGCGGGCCTGTACTACCAGCCGGGCAGCCTCAAGGCGCGGTTCTGCACCGCGGGGCGGCTGGCCATGATGGAGTTCGCGCAGCAGCACCAGATCCCGTACCGGCAGCCCGGCAAGCTGGTGGTGGCAACCCGGGAGGGCGAGCTGCCCGGGCTGGCCAGCCTGGCCGAGCGCGGCCGGGCCAACGGGCTGGCCGTCCGGGAGATCGGCGCGGCCGAGATCGCCGAGATCGAGCCGGCCGTGCGCGGCATCCGGGCGCTGCACATTCCGGAGAGCGGCGTGATCGACTACCGGCGGGTCGCGGCGGCCTACGCGGACACGGTCCGCACCGGCGGCGGCCAGGTGCTCTGCGGGCATGGCGTGCGCGGGCTGGCCCGCACGGCCGGCGGCTGGCTGGCCGACACGGACGCCGGGCCGCTGCGGGCCGGCCTGGTGATCGCTTGCGCCGGGCTGCAGGCCGACCGGATCGCCGCGCTGACCGGCCAGGGCAGCGGTGCGTACCGGATCGTCCCGTTCCGCGGCGACTACTACACGTTCCGCCCGGCGTCGGCCGGCCTGGTCCGCGGGCTGGTCTACCCGGTGCCCGACCCGGCCTTCCCGTTCCTCGGCGTGCACTTCACCCGGGGCATCGGCGGCACGCTGCGCGCCGGGCCGAACGCGGTGCCCGCGCTGGCCCGGGAGGGGTACGGGCGGCTGTCGGTGAACGGCCGGGACCTGCTGGACAGCCTGCGCTTCCCCGGGCTGCGCAAGCTGGCCCGCGCCTACGCCAGGACCGGGGCGCTGGAGATCTACCGGGACCTGGTCAAGCCGGCTTACCTGGCCGGGATGCGCCGGTACATCCCGCA
Organism: uncultured Actinomycetes bacterium; assembly: GCA_963834705.1. GTDB lineage: Bacteria > Actinomycetota > Actinomycetes > Streptosporangiales > Streptosporangiaceae > RYN-230. The sequence goes on along the minus strand of CAWICV010000001.1, from coordinate 1,196,532 downwards.
GCTCAGCGCGGCCGACATCACCTTCGGCCCGTCCGGCATCCGGGCGCAGTGCCTGAGCCGGTCCGGCGCCCTGGTCGACGACTTCCTCATCGAGGAAGGTGACGGGATCATCCACGTGCTGAACGCGCCGTCACCCGCGGCCACCGCGTCACTGGTCATCGGTCAGCACATCGCCGAGCGGGCGGTCACGTCAGCGCGCCGGTAAGGCGGCCCGCGCCGGCCCGCCGGACGGGCCGGCCAGCTAGCGGACCGGATGGAGGCGGACCCGGTCGAACTGGCGGCGGACCACCCGCACCGGCACCGGCTCGCCGCGGGACTGCGCGCCGGGCAGCAGGCCACGCACCCGCGGCCACCACCGCACCGCCATCGCGGTGCCGGGCAGCCCACGTAACCCTGGCTGATAACAGCAAGAGGCGGCAGCCGGGGAGGACTGGGTGGGGCGGGGGAGCAGGGTCGCTACTGATGCCGCTGCCGCAACCAGTCCAGGGCCGTCTGCGCGACCTCGCGCCAGCCGTGGTCGATGGTCAGCGAGTGGCCGCGGTCCGGGAATTCGCGCAGGTCGGTGATGGCCGGCGAGCGGTGGTACAGCCGCCGGGCGGCCATGCTCTCAGACGCGGGAACGGTGTGGTCGTGGCCGCCCGCGGTGATCAGCAGTGGCCCTCGGGTCTTGTTGCGCGTGTTGACCTTGGCCGGCGAGCCTGGCGTGAAGTTGGCCAGCGCCGCCTCGAACAGCGGCTTGCCCGGCGACGGGATCGCCCAGCGCTCGTACAGGTCGTCGCTCTCCTCGGCGGGCAGCATGTTGCCGAAACCGTAGCGGAACTGCTCCTTGGTCAGCGCCACGGCCGCCTTCCGGTTGGCCGGCTTGCGCAGCGCGATCGAGGCCACCTTCAGCGAGGATGGCGGCAGGTTGAGCACCCCCTTGATGGGCGCCGGATCGATGGCCACGGCGGCGGCGGCCAGATCCTGGCCGAGCAGCCGCTGCGCGATCAGCCCGCCGAACGAATGGCCGATGACGATCGGCTTGGCCGGCCGCCCGTGGATGATCCCGGTGTAGTACTCGACCACGTCCTCGATGCCTACCCCGGCGACCCGCTCCGGGTTCTCCCTGGTGTCCGCGGCGGTGTCCCCGTCCCCCGGCCAGCCCGGCGCGGACGGCTCGTACCCGGCTTCCTTGAAGAAGTCCACCCACGGATCCCACGAGCTCGCGTGCAGCCACAGGCCGTGCACGAAGATAACTGGAGTGTTCGACGGCTCCATCTCATTCCCCTCACCGGTGACAATTTCAGGCCCTACCCACCGCGGGCCGTCCGGTAACAGTGCTGGAAAGCGCAGGCCCGCTGTGCTGCACTGGCACGGGTAGAGCGTTTGGGGGGTCACGCAGCGGGAGTTAGACCATGGGGCAGACCAGGCTCACCGAGTCGGAGGAATACACCGCGCGCCGGGAGGAACTGCGGCTGGCCGAGATCGGACTCGTTCAGCAGCGGGAGCGGGTCGCGGCGCTGCGCCGGGCGCTGCCGCCCGGCGCGGTGGTCGAGGACTACGTGTTCCAGGAGGGGCCGCGGGACCTGGCCAGCGGGGATGCGCAGGTGTCCGAGGTCCGGCTGTCCGAGCTGTTCACCGCGCCGGACCGGGCCCTGGTCGTCTACCAGTTGATGTACGGGAAGGCGCAGACCACGCCGTGCCCGATGTGCACCATGTGGATCGATGGGTTCAACGGCGTGGCCAGCCACCTGGCCCAGAACGTGGACTTCGTCATCGCGGCCGCGGCCGGTCCGGGACCGCTCCGGGGACACGCCCGGTCCCGGGGCTGGTACCGGCTCCGCCTGCTCAGCTGCGCCGGGAACACGTTCAAGTACGACCTGGGCAGCGAGGGGCCGGACGGCGGCCAGCACTCGACGGTCTCGGTCTTCACGCTGGATCCGGACGGGTCGCCGCGGCACGTCTACACCGCGCACCCGGATCTGGCCGAGGACCGGAAAGAACGTGGCATCGACCTGCTCAGCCCGGTCTGGCACGTCCTCGACCTGACCCCGGCGGGCCGTGACGGCTGGTACGCGTCGCTGGACTACGGCCCGGTCCCGGTCAGCCGGTCGGCGCGACCTGGATCTTGATCCCTTCGCCGGCCCGCACGCTGGCCAGCGCCTCGGGGAACTCGGCCAGGGTGAATGGCTGGCCGAGCAGCGGTGCGGTGTCGATGACGCCCGCCGCCATCAGGTCGGCCGCGGCGCCGAAACTGTTCAGCACGGCCATCGAGCCGAGCACGGTGATCTCGTCGTTGTAGATCCGGAACGGGGACAGCGACACGGTGGCGTCCCCGCTGGTCACGCCGAAGACCAGCAGCCGCCCACCGCGGTCCAGGGTGGCGAACCCGGCCTCAATCGCGGCCGGGGCTCCGGTCGCGTCCACGACCACGCCGAACGGCCCGCGGTCCAGCGCGGCCACGTCGGTCGCGACGGCGTCCGCGCCGACCGCCTTGGCCGCCTCCAGCCGGGACTCCTTCCGGTCCACCACGCTGACCGCGCCCGCGCCCGCGTTGCGCAGCAGCTGCAGCAGCAGCAGGCCCATCGTGCCCGCCCCGGTGAGCAGCACGTCCACCCCAGTGACCGGCCCGATCCGGCGCAGTCCGTGCACCGCGCAGGACAGTGGCTCGATGAGCGCCCCCTGCGCGTCGTCCACGCTGTCCGGGATGCGGTAGGTGTTGGCCGCGGGCACCGCCACGTACTCGGCGAAGGCGCCGCTCACCGTATCGCCGAGGGCGTTCCAGTTGGCGCACAGGTTGCCCCGGCCGGCGTGGCAGGCCGGGCAGTAGCCGCAGAACAGCGACGGGTCCACGGCCACCCGCCCGCCCTCCCGCCAGCCCGGCGGCACCCCGGGGCCGGCGGCCACCACGCGGCCGGCGAACTCATGCCCGGGAATGATCGGGTACGGGGTGGGCGGGAACTCGCCGTCGGCGATGTGCACGTCGGTCCCGCAGATGCCGCACCTGCCCACCTGGATGACCAGCTCACCATGTCCCGGTGTGGGGTCGGCCGCCTCGGTGACGCTGAGCTTCCCGGGCTCCTCCCAGATAACCGCGCGCATCAGTCACCCACCCGCAGGCCGCTGGCCGCATCGAACAGGTGCAGGTGCTCGGCGTCCACCGCGACCTTGACGGCCTCCCCGGGCCGCGGATGGACCCGCCCGGACCGGACGATCATGCTGCTTTCGCTGTCCCCGGCCAGGTGCCCGTACACGTAGGAGTCGCTGCCCAGGTCCTCGACCAGGGACACCTCCATGGTCAGCGGGCCGTCACCGATCGACAGGTGCTCCGGCCTGATCCCGGCGATCAGCTTGCCATGCCCCTGGAGGGCCCGCCGCTGCGCGTCGGACGCCGGGAGCAGGGCGTCGCCGACGTGGACGCCGTCGCGGTCCGCGGTGGCGTCGAACCGGTTCATCTGCGGCGAGCCGATGAACCCGGCCACGAACACGTTGGCCGGGTGGTCGTACAGCTCGGTGGGGGAGGCGAACTGCTGCAGCTGCCCGGCCCGCATGACCGCCACCCGCTCGCCCATCGTCATCGCCTCGACCTGGTCGTGCGTGACGTACACGGTGGTCACGCTGAGCCGCCGCTGCAGCTCGGCGATCTGGGTCCGGGTCTGCACCCGGAGCTGGGCGTCCAGGTTGGACAGCGGCTCGTCCATGCAGAACACCTTGGGCTCGCGGACGATGGCCCGGCCCATGGCCACCCGCTGCCGCTGCCCGCCGGACAGGTTGCGCGGCTTGCGGTCCAGCAGCGCCTCCAGGTCGAGCAGCTTGGCCGCCTCGCGGACCCGCCGGGCCCGCTCGTCCTTGGCCACGCCCTGCATCTTGAGTGCGAAGCCCATGTTCTCCCCGACGGTTTTGCTCGGGTAGAGCGCGTAGTTCTGGAACACCATGGCGATGTCCCGGTCCCGGGACGGCACGCCGGTCATGTCCCGGCCGTCGATCCGGATCGCCCCGTCGTCGATCTCCTCCAGGCCGGCCAGCATGCGCAGCGCGGTGGTCTTGCCGCAGCCGGACGGACCGACCATGACCACGAACTCGCCGTCGTTGATGGCCAGCTGGAGCGCGTCCACCGCGGGCCGGTCCGCGCCCGGGTAGATGCACGTCGCGCTGTCGTAGGTGACCTCAGCCATGACCGACTCCTGATTTCACTTGCCCGTGGTTCATTTGCCCGTGGTTCATTTGATGGCCCCGAAGGACAGGCCGCGGACGAGGTAACGCTGCGCCACCCACCCGGCCAGGATGACCGGCAGCGTCGCCACCGTGGCCGCCGCGGCCAGCTGGGCGAAGTACAGGCCCTCGGACGAGATGAAGCCGACCAGGAACACTGGCACGGTGGCGGCCTGCGTGGCGGTCAGGTTCACCGCGAAGAAGAACTCGTTCCAGGAGAAGATGCAGCAGATCAGCGCGGTGGCCGCGATACCCGGGGCGACCACCGGCAGGATCACCTCGCGCATGGTCCGGCGCAGCGGCGCGCCGTCCATCTCGGCCGCCTCGAGCAGCTCATGCGGCACCTCGAGGAAGAACGACCGCATCATCCACACCGCGATCGGCAGGTTCATCGCGGTGTACAGGATGACCAGGGTGAAGATGTTATCCAGCATGTGCAGGTCGCGGGCGGCGATGTAAATCGGGATGATCGCCGCCACCACCGGCAGCATCTTGGTGCTGATGAAGAAGAACAGCACGTCGCGGGTCTTGCGCACCGGGCGCAGCGAGAGCGCGAACGCGCACGGGATGGCCAGCAGCAGCACCAGCGCGGTGGACACGATGGTGGCGAACGCGGAGTTGGCCACGTACGGCCAGAGGCCGCTGGAGAACACCGTCCGGTACTGGGACAGCGTCGGGCTGAAGAACAGGTGCGGAACGTTGGTGTAAGCCTGCGCCTCGGTCTTGAACGAGGTGAGCACCATCCACAGCACCGGGAAGAAGAAGATGATGCCGACCACCCAGCCGACGACGCCCCAGGTGATGCTGTTCCGGTTCTTCTTCTTCCTGGCCTCTACCCGGCGAGGCGCCGCGGTGGCCACGCCGGTGTCGGCGGTGGTGATGTCTGCGCTGGTCATCATGCTGCCTGTTCGGTGCCGGAGAACGAGGTGAAGATCAGCCGGAGGGCGAACGTGGCGATGATGATGGTGGCTACGACCACCACCACGCCCATCGCCGCCGCCTGGCCGACCTGGAAGCCGAGGAAGGCCCGCTGGTAGATGTAGAAGGGCAGGTTGGCGCTGGAGATGCCGGGCCCGCCCTGGGTCATCATGTAGATCGCGTCGAACTCGTTGACCACGTAGATGGCGCCGAGCACGACGCCCAGCTCGATGTACCGGCGCAGGTGCGGCAGGGTCAGCTCACGGAAGATGTCCAGCGGCCGGGCGCCGTCGGTGCGGGCCGCCTCCAGGATGTCGGTGGGCTGGCTCTGCAGCCCGGCCAGTACCAGCAGCATCATGAACGGCGTCCACTGCCAGATCATCTCGATCATCACCGAGCCGAGCGGGAAGCTGCCGATCCAGTTGAAGTGGCCGATGCCGAACGGGCGGAGGATGAAGTTGGCGATGCCGAACGTGGGGTCGAGCATCACCGTCTTCCACACCAGCGCGCCGGCCACCGGCATGACCAGGAATGGGGTGATCAGCAGGGTGCGTACCACGCCCCGGCCGAGGAACTTGCGGTCCAGCAGCAGGGCCAGCGCCACGCCGAGCAGCATCGCGATGAGCACCACGCCGACCGTCATGATGGCCGTGTTCAGCGCGGTGGTGCGGAACTGGCTGTCCTGGAACACCTGCGCGTAGTTGGCGAACCCTACGAAGTGCTGGGAGCCGGGCCGGACCAGGCTCCAGGACTGCAGCGAGTAGTACAGCGTGAGCAGGAACGGCAGCTGGGTCACGATGATCGTGAACACCAGCGCGGGCAGCAACGGCGTGCGCCGGACCCAGCCCTGCTTGCGCCGGTCGGCGCGGGCCCGGGCGGTGCGGGTGGCGGCAACCGGGGGAGCGATCGCGGTCATCGGGGCCTCCGGGAGGTTACGGTGCGGTCCATCGGGTCCAGCCCGCCGGCCATCAGGTGTGCCGGTAGGTGTCGCCGACGGCCTGGGCGTACAGCTGGGCCTGGGCCAGCGCGGATGACACCGACTGCTGGCCGGCGATGGCCGCGCTGAGCTGTTCGCTGACGTTGGTGCCGAGGTCCTGGAACTCCGGGATGTCCAGGAACTGGACGCCGGTATAGGGCACCGGCTTGACCGTCGGGTGCGCGCTGTTGGTGGCGTTCATCGACTGCAGGGTGAGCGGCCCGTAGACCGCGGACATCTTCTTGTACTGCGGGATCTGGTAGCTGGAGAACCGGCTGCCCGGCGGCACGTGCGACCAGCCGAGCTTGCTGCCCACCGTGTGGATGTAGGACTTGGACGTCATCCAGGCCACGAAGTCCCAGGCGTTCTGCTTGTTCGGGCAGGTGGCCGGGATGGCCAGCGACCAGGTGTACAGCCAGCCGGACGGGCGGCCGTCCTGGCTGGGCGCCCAGGCGTAGCCGTTCTTGCCCGCCACCTTGCTGGCCTGCGGGTCCTCGATCACGCCGACCGCCGAGGTGGCGTCGTACCACATGGCCGCGTCACCCTGGCCATACAGCGTGGCGCACTCGGAGAAGCCGGCCTCCGGAGCGCCCGGCTCGCCGTACTTCTGCAGGACCGACACGTACTTCGTCACCGCGTGCTCGACCTCGGGGGTGGTCAGCTGGGCCTGCCAGGCCGGGTTGAACCAGCGGCCGCCGAACGAGTTGATCACCGTGTTGATGGGGGCCAGGTTTTCTCCCCACCCCGGGTCACCGCGCAGGCAGATGCCCGCCATCCCCTTCTTGGCGTTATGCATCTGGGCGGCGATCTTCCCGACTTCGTCCCAGGTGGGCCGGAGCGGCATCTTGATGCCCGCCTTGGCCAGCAGGTCCTTGCGGTACATCAGGAACGAGGACTCGCCGTAGAACGGCACCGAGTACAGGTCGCCCCTGTGCGACAGCGTGGCCCGGAGCTGGGGCAGGAAGTCGTTCGCGTCGTAGCCCGGGGTGCGGTCGATGTACGGCTGCAGGTTGGTCAGCCAGCCGTTGGCGGACCACATCGGCGTCTCGTAGTTGCTGATCATGACCACGTCGAACTCGCCGCCCTGGGTGGACACGTCCGCGGTGATCTTGGCCCGGGCCTCGTTCTCCGGCAGCGAGACGAACGACAGGTGGATGCCCGGGTGCTCGCGCTCGAACAGGTAGGACAGGCTGATCGCGTCCTGCATCTGCGAGTTGGACACGATGGCCACGGTGACGGTGCTCTTGGACGCACCGCCGGTGAACAGCTGGTCCGCGCCGGCCGCGCAGCCGCTCAGGGCCAGCGCCGCGCCGCCCGCGCTGCCGGCCAGGAAAGCCCGGCGGCTGAGCCCGGCCGGGGAGGTCCGGGTGGCCATTGATCCGGCGTCTCTTCGTCGAGTCATCCTCGCGTCCCGTCATCCAGGTGGCCTTGCCCGCACGGGTAGGACGTCCGCGCTCATTTGAGCGATATCGCTTCAAATGAGCAGACTGATACCGAACACATTGCGATCGGTGCTGGGCAAAGTCAAGATGTAGCTGTAAAAATGAGCCCGTCCCGCTCAAATGAGCGACCGAGGTGGTGGGGGACCATGGCTGGCCTGTCCATCGACCGGCCCTCGGAGATCGTGCTGGCCGCCCGGGTGGCGCGGCAGTACTACCTGGAGGGCGTGTCCAAGGTCGACATCGCCGACCAGCTCGGCATCAGCCGGTTCCGGGTGGCCCGGCTGCTCGACTCCGCGCGCGAGGCGGGCATGGTCCGCATCGAGATCGGGCTGCCCGGCGGCAGCCTCGATGTCGGGCTCTCCGCCGAGTTGTGCGGGGCGTTCGGCCTGAAATATGCCTTTGCCTTTGATTTTCCCGACCAGGACGCGCTCGCGCTGCGCAGCCGGATCGGCGAGGCGGCCGGGCAGGCGCTGATGGACATCATCACGCCGGGCGACGTGCTCGGGCTGTCCTGGGCCCGGTCGCTGAGCGGGCTGGCCGCCGCGCTGACCCGGCTGCCGCCGTGCCCGATCGTGCAGCTCACCGGGGCGGTCCCGCCGCCGGACGGCCGGGACCTGCTCGACCTGGTCCGCTCGGTGGCCCGGATCGGCGGCGGCACGGCGCACGTGTTCTACGCGCCGATGATCGTGGACGACGCGGCCACCGCGGCCGCCATCCGGCGGCAGGCCGATGTGGCCGACGCGCTGGCCCTGGTCCCGTCGGTGACGATCAGCATGGTCGCGGTGGGTGCGTGGCGGCCCGGGCTGTCCACCATCTACGACGCGGTCAGCCCGGGCGAGCGGGCCGAGCTCGGCCGGCTCGGCGTGTGCGCGGAGATGGCCGGGGTGTTCCTGGGCGAGGACGGGCACCCGGTGCCGACCCCGCTGGACAGCCGGATGATCGTGACGCCGGGACCGGAGCTGGCCCGGATCCCGTCCGTCATCGCCGTCGCCTACGGCGTGTCCAAGAGTGCCGCGGTCCGCGCCGCGCTGCGCGGTGGCCTGATCCACGGCCTGGTCACGCACGCCAGCCTGGCCCGCGACCTGCTTAACCCCAGCTGCCCCGGGGAGTGAGGGTGGACTGGCCCGTGGCGCACGGACCCGGGTTACCAGAGACGCCTGTGGCGGGAGGTGGCGCGGTGCACGCGATGGCGGTGCGGCGGCCGCAGCCGGGCGGGCCGCAGCTGGATGGGCCGATGGCGGGCGGCACCGCCAACCGGGGGCTGGTGCACCGGGCCGGGCCTACCGTACGCCGCCCGCGGGCCCCGGCCGGGGCAGCCACCCACGCGCTGCTCGGCCATCTGGCCGCGGCCGGCTTCGACGGCGCGCCGCGGCTGCTGGCGGCCGACGCGACCACCGAGACGCTGAGCTACATCGAGGGCTGGGCCGCGGTACCGCCGCTGCCCGAGGAGGTGCTCACCGAGCAGACCCTGGCCAGCGTGGCCCAGTTGCTGCGCCGCTACCACCAGGCGGTGGCCTCGTTCGACCCGGCCTCCTACCGCTGGCCGCGGCCCGTCCCGGACCGCTTCGCCGGGCCGCTGGTCAGCCACAACGACGTGCACCCGGCCAACGTGATCTTCCGCGCCGGGCGGGCGGTGGCGCTCATCGACTTCGACCTGGCCGGGCCGGGCAGCCCGGCCTGGGACCTGGCCTCCGCCGCCCGGCACTGGTGCCCACTGTACGACGAGCGGGATGTCGGCGACTCCCGGCAGGGCCAGGCGCTGCCCCGGTTCCGGCTGCTGCTGGATGCCTACGGGCTGGCCGCCGCCGGGCGGCGCGAGGTGGCCGAGGCCGTCCTGGCCAACCACGACTGGAGCTCCGCCATCATCACCGACGCGGCGCAGGCCGGCCACCCGGGCTTCATCGACTACTGGCAGCAGGTGGCCGGCCTCTACGGCCGGGCCCGGCGCTGGTGCGAGCGGCACAAGCCCGACCTCCTGTCCGCCGCCCGCTAACCCCAGCACCCCGAAACGTGATCATGACTTCAGTGTCGCTGGGACACCAAAGTCATGATCACGAAGGGGAAGACCCTAGTTGACGCCAGCCGGGACGCAGATGCCGGCCGCCCGGCCGGCGGTGGGTCCGGCGGGGGTCACAGCCGGGGCGGCCGGGCGGCGGGGGAGCGCGAAGATGGCGGCGATGGCGGCGGCCAGGGCGACCGCGGCGGCCACCCGCATGCCGTCGGCCATCGCGGTGACGAACGCGCTGTGCGCGGCCGCGGCCAGCGCGGCGCCCTGCGCCCCACCGACGTGCCGGGCCACGATGTCCGCGGCGGCGACAGACCCAGTGGCCACGCGGCTGACCGCATGCGGCGCATGAGCCGCGGTCAGCGCACTGCCCAGCTTCGAGCTGTACACCCCGGCCGCCAGGCTGCCCACGATGGCGATGCCCAGCGCGCCGCCGACCTCGCGGATGGTGTCGTTGATGGCGCTGCCTGCGCCGGCCTGGTGGGCCGGCACCGTGGTCATGATGGTGGTGCTGGCCGGGGCCATGACCAGGCCCATGCCCGCGCCCATGATGGCGACCGCGACGGCCAGCGGCGGGTAGGCGGTGTGCACCTGGGCGGTGGACAGGTCGAGCAGCCCGGCGCCCATCATCGCGATGCCGCCCGGGATGATGACCCGGGCGCCCAGCCGCTGGGCCAGCAGTGGCGAGACCGGCGACACGGCCGCCATGGCCAGCGCGAACGGCAGCGCGCGCACCCCGGCGGACAGCGGGCTGTAACCGTGCACCAGCTGCAGGTACTGGGTCAGCACGAACAGGCTGCCGAACAGGGCGAAGAAGATCACCGTCACCGATCCAGCCGCGGCGGAGAACGCCCGGGAGCGGAACACCCGCAGGTCGATCAGCGGATGCGGGATGCGCAGTTCCCACCAGGCGAAGCCGGCCAGCAGGGCCAGCCCGGCGGCCGCCTCGGGCACGGTGACGGGCCCGGTCCCGCCCCGGCTGGGGGCCTCGATGATGGCGTCCACCAGCAGGAACAGCGCGCCCGCCACCAGCAGTGTGCCCAGGATGTCCAGCCGGTGGCCGGACGGCTCGGCGGTTTCCGGGACGGTCAGCAGCACCCCGGCCAGCGCCACCGCGACCAGCGGCACGTTGATCAGGAACACGCTGCCCCACCAGAAGTGGGACAGCAGCAGGCCGCCCAGGGTCGGGCCGATCACGATGCCGACCCCGGCCACCGCCGACCAGGCCGCGATGGCCTGCGGCCGCTCCCGGGGCGGGAACACGGAGTTGAGGATGGACAGCGTGGCGGGCATGACGAACGCCGCGCCCAGGCCCATCACCACGCGCGCGGTGGTCAGCGTGCCGGTGCCGCCGGCGAACGCGGCCAGCGTGCTGCCCAGCGCGAACACGGCCAGGCCGCCGAGCAGGGAGAGCTTACGGCCGTACCGGTCGCCAAGCGCGCCCGCCGGGATCAGCAGCGCGGCGAAGCACAGCGTGTACGCGTCGGCGATCCACTGCAGCCCGCTGGTGCCCGCGTGCAGCGCGGCGGCCAGCGTGGGCAGCGCGGTGTTCAGGATCGTGTTGTCGATCACCACGACCAGCAGGCTCAGGCAGAGCACGAGCAGGATCCGGCGGCGGCGCGGGTGACCGTCCGGCCACTGGGCATCCGGCCGGCCACCGGCCGGGGCCGGGGTGGCGGCCGGCCGGGCGGAGGTGCTGCGGGCCATCACGGTCTCCTTACGGATGATTACTTACGTTCGTTCACTTACATCCGTAAGCATAGACAGATGAGCTAACAGCTGTAAAGTAGTTAGCGTGCAGAATCTAGACGTCAGCCGGGCAACGGAGCGGGCCACCGGCCGCCGCCAGCGCAACGCGCGCGGGCAGGGCGCCCGGCTGACCGAGGACATCGTGACCGGGGCGCTGGCGCTGATCGACCGGACCGGGTCGGCCGAGGCCGTCACGCTGCGCGCGGTGGCCCGCGAGGTGGGCATCGCCGCGCCGTCCATCTACCCGCACTTCGCCGACCGCGAGGCGATCCTGGCCGCGGTGGTGGCCCGGGTCTTCGACGAGCTGGCCGGGGCCATCAAGGCGGCCACTGCGGCGGCCGGCCCGGACCCGGTGGACCGGCTGGTCGCCGGGTGCGCGGGCTACGTGAACTTCGGCCTCGGCCAGCCGTCCCGGTACGGGGTGCTGTTCGCCGGCCGGTGGGGGGCCGCCGCGGACTACTGCCAGCCGGTCGCGTTCAGCCCGGATGGGCAGCCGGTGCTGGAGTGGGGCGCCGAGGCGTTCTCGCTGCTGCTGCACGGCATCCAGGAGTGTGTCACGGCCGGCCGGTCCGCCAGCACCGACGTGGTGGCCGACGCCACCACGGTCTGGGTCGCGTTGCACGGAACGGTCACGCTGCGCACCACGCGGCCCGGCTTCCCGTGGCCCCCGCTGCCCGCCCAGCTGCGGCATGAGGTGCTGGCGCTGGCCCGGGTCACCGGGCGGTGACCCCGTCGATCGCCTCCCGCAGCAGGTCAGCGTGGCCGTTGTGCCGCGCATACTCCCCGATCAGATGCACGTACATCATCCGCAGCGACCATCGCTCACCGTGGCCCGCATCGAACGTGTCGTCAAACGCCATTTTCTGAACGCTGTCATCCGCCGACTGCCACTCGGCTTGCAGGCGGCTGAAGTCGGCGGGTGCCTGGCTGGCCTCGGCGTCATTGAAGTCCGCGTCCTTGCCGCCTGAGGCCGGGTACATCGGCGGTACATCCTGCCCGGCGGCGCGCTGCCGGAACCAGGTCCGTTCCACCTTGGCCAGATGCCGGACCAGGCCGAGCAGGGACAGGCTGGACGAGGGGATGGGCCGCCGGGCCAGCTGCTCGCCGGTCAGGCCGGCGCAGATGTTCAGCAGGGTGACCCGCTGCCAGTTCAGGTAGCCCTCCAGGATCGGCCGGTCGTCCCCGGCGACCGGGCCGTCAGCCGGGCTGGGGGTAGGCGCTGTCCAGGTCACCGGGCCACCTTAGCCGCGGGCCCGGAAGAGGATGACCGCGGCCACGTAGGCCAGACCGCCGATGAAGCCGATGATGTCGTAGGGCCAGCCGCTGCCGCCACGGGCGATGCTGACCACGAAGCCGACCAGGATCGCCGCGATCATGGCCAGCGCGGTCACCGCGGTGGCCCGCAGGTCGATGGCGGAAATCCGCTCGTCGCGGTGGTCGAGCAGCCCGCGCACGGTCTCGCTGCGCCGCCCGGCCAGCATCAGGACGCCGGTGAACGCGACCATGACGCCCAGCGCGCTAAGACCGAGCAGGGGCTTGCCGCCGGCCGCGAACCCGATCAGGTAGACGATGCCGATGCCCACGCCGACGGCCACCGTGGCCCAGTAACTCAGGCGCTTGTTCCTAGATGTGATCTGCATGGAAGATCTCCTCCACGGTCGTGCCGAAGAACCGGGCGATGGCGATGGCCAGCGGGAGCGACGGGGTGTACCGGCCGGTCTCGATCGAGTTGATCGTCTGCCGGGACACGTCCAGTTCCCGGGCTAGCTCGCCCTGCGCCAGCCCTTTCGCGGCGCGGCGTTCCCGGACGTCGTTCTTCACCGGGCTGGCCGCCTGTCAAGTCTGCTTGTCACATGGCCATGGTGCCCGAGCGGCCGCCGCCTGTCAAGCAAGCTTGTCATGGCTGTCCGCTAAAACCTTTTAGGGAAATCGTCGTTGCCCGGATAGGTGTGCGGGCCGGGTTGCAGGTAGCGTCGGGGCATGTACCGCAGGCCACACTGGCTCGTGCGGCACCCGGGGCGGGGAGGGTGCCGGTGATTGGCCTGATCGCGGTGACCGGGGGCGGCCGGGCCGCCGCACAGCGGCTGGCCGACGCGTGGCCGGGGCAGACCCGGCGCTACGACGGGCCGGCCCGGCAGGCGCTGCCCCGGGCCTGGGCCCAGTGCGATGGGCTGGTCTGCTTCCTGGCCGTCGGCGCTACCGTCCGGCTGATCGCCCCGCTGCTGGACAGCAAGTGGACCGATCCCGCCGTGGTCTGTGTGGACGAGTCGGCCCGGCGCGCGGTGGCGGTGGTCGGCGGGCACGCCGCGGGCGCCAACGCGCTGGCCGCCCGGGTGGCCGCGGTATTCGGCGCCGACGCCGTCATCACCACGGCCACCGACGCGGAGAACCTGCCCGGGCTGGACTCGCTGGGCTGGCCCACCGAGGGGGCGATCGGGACGGTCAGCCGGGCGCTGCTGGACGGCGAGCGGGTCCGGCTGGAGTCGGCCCGCATCTGGCCGCTGCCGCCGCTGCCGGACACGGTGGGCGAGGTGGGGGAGTACCGCATCCTGATCACCGACCGGGCCGGCCCCCCTGACGCACGCACCGCCGTCGTCCGGCCGCCCTCGCTGGTGATCGGCGTGCACGCGGTGCCGGGCGCGGCCGCGGAGGACGTGCTCCGGCTGGCCGACAACGCGCTGGGCGAGGCCGGGCTGTCCCCGGCCAGCGTCACCGCGCTGGCCGCGGTGCTGGACGGCGACGCGCCGGACGCCGGGCCGGCCATCACCGAGGCAGCCCAGCAGCGCGGCTGGCCGGTGCGGACCTACCTGGCCAGCGGGCTGGCCGCCCGCGGCTCCGCCGGGCCGGACACGGCCGGGCCGGACCGGGCCGGGCGGGCCGCCGCCGGGACCCGGACGCCGGGCCGCGGGGCGGCTGGATCCGGGTCATGGCGCCGCCGGGCGGCCGCCCTGGACGCCCCGCTGCGGCCGCCCGAGGCGGCCGCGCTGGCCGCCGCGGACGAAGTGGTCGTGCCGGAACGCAGCGCGGAAGGGGTCAGCGTGGCGGTGGCCCGGATCCGGCCGCGTGGCCGGATCGCGCTGATCGGGACCGGGCCTGGCCCGCCCGACCTGCTGGCCCCGCGCGCCCTGGCCGAGCTGCGCCGGGCCTCGGTGCTGGCCGGGCTGGGCCGGTCCCTGGACACGGTGGGCGACCTGCTCCGGCCGGGCACCCGCATCCTGCCCGGCGCGGGTGACGCGGCCGCGTGCAGCCAGGAGGCGATCCGGCTGGCCCGGCTGGGCCACGCGGTGGCCATCACGTTCCCGGCCGACCCGGGCCTGCACGAGGTGGCCGCCCTGGTGCTCAGCCTGGCCGGGGAGGACATCGACGTGGTCGAGGTGCCCGGCATCACCGCCCCGCTGGCCGCCTCGGCGGTGCTCGGTGCGCCGCTCGGCGGCAGCAACGCGGTCATCTCACCGGGCGAGCACACCTCCTGGGCGGAGACCGAAGCCCAGGTCCGCGCGGCCGCCGAGGCGGGCTTCGTGCTCACCGTGTGCCTGCCCCCGGGCAAGGCGGACGAGCCGCGGCTGGACATGGTGCTGGCCGTGCTCCGGCAGTACCGGGCGGCGGGCACCCCGGTCGCGGTGGTGCGCGACGCGCACCGCGCCGGTCAGCGGGCCTTCCTCAGCACGCTGGGCGCGCTCGAGCCGGGCCTGGCCGGCGAGCACAGCATCATCATTGTCGGGACGGCCAGCACCCGGGTCGTGGCCGGCCGGATGATCACTCTGGACGACGGCTGACCGGTGCGCCCGCTTTCCGGGATCTGGTGCCGCGTGCCCGGGTGCCCGGCGCGGGCGGATCGTCGCCCACGATGAACCCACCGCCGCGCTGCCAGCTCAGGTAACGCCAGGCCAGGTTGATCAGCGCGTTGACCCGGTTCCGGTTGCCCAGCAGGGTGTCCAGGTGCAGGCCGAGCCAGGCCAGCCAGGCCAGCGTGCCGCGGAACCGGACGCCGTGCGGCAGCTGGACCACCGCGGACCGGCTGCCGATCGTGGCCATGATGCCCTTGTCGTGGTAGCGGAACGGGGCCGTGGGCTGGCCCGCCCGCAGGTGCCGGATCTGCTCCGCCACGTGCTTGCCCATCTGGATCGCGGGCGGGGCGAGCTGGGGCAGCGGTGCCCCCTCGATCAGCGCTATGTCGCCGATCGCGAACACCCGGTCCTGCCCCTTGACCCGCAGGTCCGGCCCGGTCAGCAGGCGGCCCCCCTTGCCCTGCGGCAGGCCCCACTGGCTGCCGGAAGCCGCATCGTCCGGGCCGTCCGAGCCCGCCGGACTGGACGGCCCGGCCACCCCGGCCGCCCACGCGGTCAGGTCGCTGGGCAGCTGCTCGCCGTCGGCCAGGATGAGGCAGTCCGGCGTGATCTCCTTGATCTCGGCGTTCAGCCGCAGGTCCACCCCGCGGGCGGCGAGCTGCTGCCGGGCGTATCCGCGCAGCGGCGGCCGGAACGGGGCGAGCAGCGCGGGTGCCTGCTCGACCAGCCGGATGTGCACCCGGTCCCGGTCGATCTCCGGATAGGAGGCGGGCAGCGCCACGTTGCGCAGGTCGGCCAGCGTGCCGGCCAGCTCCACCCCGGTCGCCCCGCCGCCCACGATGGTGACCGTCACGTCCCGGTCGCCGGCGCCCAGGCTGAGCTGCTCCAGCGCGGTCATCAGCCGTTCCCGCAGCGTGGTCGCGTCGTGCAGGGTGTACAGGCCGTGGCTGTACTCGGCCGCGCCGCTGACCCCGTAGAACGCGGCCGTCACCCCGGTGGCCAGGACCAGGTAGTCGTAACTGGCCTGCCCGCCGTCGGCGAACCAGGCCGTCCGGGCCGCCGTGTCGATCCGGGCCAGCTCACCGTGCCGGAACCGGGCGCCGTGCTTGCGGGTGAAGCCGCGCAGCGGGTAGGCCACGTCGCTGGGCGCCAGCCCGGCCGTGGCCACCTGGTACAGCAGCGGCTGGAACGTGCTGTAGATGTGCCGGTCGGCCAGGGTGACCGCGAACCCTTTCCGGGCCAGCGCGCTGACCGCGGTAAGCCCGCCGAAGCCCGCCCCGACGACCAGCACCCGTGGTTTGTTGTCAGCTGCCATCACGTTGACATCGCTACCCGCGCTGGGCCGGCAATGCACCATAAGCCGCGTTAACCGGGTGAACCGGGCCAGTGGCGGCTGAGAGTTTCCCCGGACCTGGTCCCGGGCCAGCGCGCTGAGCTGGGTGGATGCCTGCGGCCTGAGCCGGCCCGGTGCCCGCTGCGCGGCACCGGGTTAGCGTGCCCGCACGGGGAGCAGACGTCCACCGAGAGGGGCAGGCGCATGGCGCTGGCGATCCGTCCCGGCCGGGCACGTCTCGGCGCGGCCTGCCTGGCCGCCGCGCTGGCGACGGCCGGCCTGCTCACCATCGGCGCGGGGCACGCCCGCGCGGCCACCACGACGCTGTGCGGCGAGCAGGCCGCGCCGGTGGGCGGCAGCTACATCGTGCAGAACACCAGCACTGGGCCTGCCGGCTGCTCAGCGGCCTACTCGGTGGTCAGCAGCTGGCCGGGCGGGTTCCAGGGCCAGGTCGTGGTGCACACACCGGCTCGGCCACGCTGGCCGGCTGGAGCCTGGACCTTCCCGGGCGATCAGCAGATCACCAACCTGTGGAACGGCAGCTACACGCAGACCGCCACCGCGGTGACGGTGACCAGCGCCTCCTACGACAGCAGCATCCCGGCCGGCGGCACGGTCACGGTCGGCTTCACCGCCAGCTACACCGGCAGCAACAGCGCGCCCGCGAGCGTCTCGTGCCGCTGACCGGCGACGGCCTGGCGGTTCCCGCCGATGACCCGCGGGTGGGTTCCGTGAATTCCGCCAATGCCGTCAGGTCTGTACTGAGTCCGGCCTGAATCGGGTATTTTTCCGACGGGGGAAAGTCTGTGGCCAATGAGGCGTGGGTTACCGCACGCCCCTTATGTGGCATTTGGGAAGGGCTGGCGGATGGGAACGAGGCGCACCAGCCTCCGATTGGCGTGCGCTACGGCCATCCTGGCGCTGGCCGCAGCCGGGCTGGCCGCGTGCACCTCGTCCGGCGCCCGGACGCCCCCCGGGCGGCCGAAGACAACGGCGCTGCACGGCGAGGTCGTCCCGGGCGGCGCGGACGGCCGCTACGTGGTCCCGGCCGGGATCCACAAGATCAAGCACGTGATCATCATCATGCAGGAGAACCGGTCGTTCGACAGCTACTTCGGCACCTACCCGGGCGCGGACGGGATCCCCAGGCGCAACGGGGTGCCCACGGTCTGCGTGCCCAACCCGTCGGGCGGCTGTACCCGCCCGTACCATGACCTGGCCGACGTCAACGGTGGCGGGCCACATGCCGAAGGCAACGCGGTGGCCGACGTGAACGGCGGCCAGATGACCGGGTTCATCCGGGAGCGCGACAAGGCCCGCTCGTCCTGCCACATCCTCACCGACCCGGCCTGCGCCGGGACCAGGACCCCCGACGTGATGGGCTACCACACCGCCGCGGAGGTCCCCAACTACTGGGCCTACGCCAAGAACTTTGTGCTCGACGACCACATGTTCGAGCCGGTCAAGTCGTGGTCGCTGCCGGACCACCTGTACATGGTCTCGGCCTGGTCGGCCAAGTGCCAAAACCGCTCGCCGATGAGCTGCGTGACCGACATCGTCGGCCCGTACGGGGTGAACAAGTTCCAGAACGCGGTGGACCAGGAACTGCGCACCGGCAAGACCGGCATCGACTTCGCCTGGACGGACATCACCTGGCTGCTCTACGCGCACCATGTGAGCTGGGATTACTTCGTGCAGTCCGGCATCCAGCCGGACTGTAGCAACGACTCCGCCGAGACCTGCGACGCGGTCAAGCAGAACGTCGAGACGCCGGGCATCTGGGATCCGCTGCCGCTGTTCGGCGACGTGAAGTCCGACAATCAGCTGCACAACATCCGCACGCTCGGCTCCTACTTCCACCAGGCCAAGACCGGGACGCTGCCGGCGGTCAGCTGGATCGTCCCGTCCGGCCCGGACAGCGACCACCCGCCGGCCAGCGTGCACTGGGGCCAGGCCTACGTCACCGCACTGATCAACGCGGCCATGAAGAGCCCGGACTGGGACTCCACCGCGATCTTCCTGTCCTGGGATGACTGGGGCGGTTTCTACGACCACGTGGTGCCGCCGGCGGTGGACCAGCAGGGCTACGGGCTGCGGGTGCCGGCCCTGGTCATCTCGCCGTACGCGCGGACGGGCTACATCGACCACCAGACGCTGAGCAGCGACGCCTACCTGAAGTTCATCGAGGACGACTTCCTCGGCGGCGCCCGGCTCAACCCGAAGACCGATGGCCGCCCGGACCGGCGGCCGGACGTCCGCGAAAACGAGCCGATCCTGGGCAACATGGTCCAGGACTTCAACTTCAACCAGGCGCCGCGCCCGCCGGTGCTGCTGGCCACCAACCCGCCCACCGACTCGCCCACCATCCCGGCCTACTTCGTCACCCATCCGGCCTGTGCCGGCTGCACCGCGGTGCTGAACGGCATGCCGGGCTCGGCCGGCCTGCAAGTCGCCCAGTCCACGCCGGTGGACAAGAAGAAACGGGACCGGGGGCGCAAGGTCAGCAGCCGGGGCTGAGCTCCCGCCGCCTCCGCTGGAGGAAATCGCGCTCGGCCGCGTTGCCCGCCCGGTCCAGGGCGTCCTGGTAGGCGGCGGCTGCCGCCGCGGTCCGGCCGAGCTGCCGGAGCAGGTGGCCGCGGATGGCGTGGAACAGGTAGTAGGCGCCCAGATCCAGCCGGTCGACCAGGGCCAGCGCGGCCGCCGGGCCGTCCACTTCGGCCACCGCGACGGCCCGGTGCAGCGCGGCCACCGGGCTCGGAGCCACCGTCAGCAACTGGTCGTACAGCGCGACGATCTGGGCCCAGTCGGTGGCCGCCGCGTCCAGCGCGTCGCTGTGCACCGCGTTGATGGCCGCCTGGATCTGGTACGGGCCGGGCTGGCCGCGGCGCAGGCACTGCCGGACCAGGGCCTGGCCCTCGGCGATCAGCCGCCGGTCCCACTGGCTGCGGTCCTGGTCGGCCAGCAGCACCAGGTCACGGCCGGGTGTGGTGCGGGCCGCGCGCCGTGACTCGGCCAGCAGCATGAGCGCGAGCAGCCCGGTCACCTCGGGTTCGTCCGGCATCAGCCCGGCCAGCAGCCGGCCGAGCCGGATGGCCTCAGCGCACAGGCCGGCCCGGATCAGCTGGTCACCGGTGCTGGCCGCGTAACCCTCGTTGAAGATCAGGTACACCACGGCCAGCACCGCGCCGAGCCGGCCCGGCAGCTCGGCCTGGCTGGGTACCCGGTACGGGATCCGCGCATCGCGGATCTTGCCCTTGGCCCGGACCAGCCGCTGCGCCATGGTCGGCTCCGGCACCAGGAACGCGTGGGCGATCTCCGCCGTGCTCAGCCCGCCGAGCAGCCGCAGCGTCAGTGCGATCTGCGCGGCGGTGCCCAGTGCGGGGTGGCAGCAGGTGAAGATCAGCCGCAGCCGGTCGTCGGGCACGGGCTCCTCCTCCGCGCTCACGTCAGCAGCCGGGCCGGGCCGGGCCTGCTGCCGCGCCGCCTCGGCCTGGCGGCCGTCCCGGGACGCCTCCCGGCGCAGCCGGTCGATGGCCCGGTTGCGGGCGGTGGTGATGATCCAGCCGGCCGGGCTGGGCGGGATGCCCGCGTCCGGCCAGCGCCGCACCGCCTCGGTGAACGCGTCCTGGACCGCGTCTTCGGCCACGTCGATGTCGCCGAACGCGCGGACCAGGACGGACACCGCGCGTCCGTACTCGGCGCGGAAGACGCGCTCGATATCTGCGGCTGGCCGGGTCACGGCCGCGGTCAGCCCGGGTCCACCATCGGGCGGACCTCGATGGGCAGCGTGGTGGCCGCGGCCGCCTTGCGCGCCCAGTCCAGTGCGGCGTCCAGGTCCGGGGCGGAGATGATGGTGAACCCGCCGAGGTGCTCCTTGCCCTCGGTGAACGGGCCGTCGGTGATGACCGGGCCGCCATCGCGATCCCGGACCACGGTGGCCGTGCTGGCCGGGTGCAGGCCGCCGGTGAAGACCCAGGCGCCGGCCGACCGCAGTTCCGCGTTCCAGGCCCGGACGTTTTCCATGATCGGGCCCAGCACCTCGGGCGGCGGCGGGTCCCCGTCGGGCTGATAGATGCTGAGCAGGTACTGCGGCATGGTCGTGCCTCCTTCGCTGGCTGGTATCTCATCAGCTATACGATCGGCAGCCGGGGATTTCGACACTGGGCTATGATCATCTGTGCTGACCGGTGGGTTAAACACGCCGGCACGATTCAGTAAATCTGGCGTGGGTAGCTCAGCGACCGCCCTAGGCTGGACGGAGATGGGCCAGCAAGGCCGGCCGAAACATAGTCCGGGGGTATCGCCCAGGTGACACAGGTGTCCGTCGACTCGGCTGATCAGCCGGGAGCGGTCCGGCAGGCTGGCCGGGACCGGGCACCTCTTCCTTTCGAGCAGCGCCCGCCCGGCCCGGTCGAACGGTTCATGAGCGCGCTGATCCGCAAGCTGTCCTGGAGCAGGCTGTCCAACCCCAAGGTGGCCATCTCGCTGTCCGGCGCCGGCCTGCTGCTCGGCATGCTGCTCGGGGCGACCTCACCGAACGCCGAGACGGTGGGGGTCCGGCTGCCGCTGTCGGTGCTGCCGTCGCTGGAGCACCAGGTCGTCCTGGCCAGCGTGATGCTGTACAGCGCGGCCATCCTGGCCTGCCTGGGGCTGGCCGGCATGCTGTGGGCGCACAGCCAGGGGTGGCGGCCCAACCCGCGGATCCTGGTGCTGGCCAGCGGCATCATCGTGGCCATCATGGCCTGCCTGACCCCGGTCGGCTCGTCCGATGTGGCCAGCTACGCGGCGTACGGCCGGATCACCGCGCAGGGCGGCAACCCGTATATCACCAACCCGCTGGCCTGGCTGGGTGCGCACTCGCCGTACACGCTGGCCGTCGGCGACATGTGGAAGTCGCAGTCGTCGGTGTACGGCCCGTTCGCCACGCTGATCCAGTGGTTCGGGGCCACGATCGGCCGGGCCGACGTGGCCACCACGGTCTGGGTGCTGATGATCCTCAACGGGATCGTCTTCATCGGCGTCGGCCTGCTGCTGCTCAAGACGTCCGACGACCCGGTGCGGGCCACCCTGTTCTGGACCGCCAACCCGGTGCTGATCCTGGAACTGGTCAGCGGCGGTCACCTGGACACGTTCGTGGCCGCCGCGGCGATCTGCGCCATCCAGGTGGCCCGCCGGGTGCCCAGAGTGTGGGGCGACGTGCTGGTCGGCGTGATGATCGGGCTGGCCTGCGGGGTGAAGATATACGCGGTGCTGATCGCGCTCGGCCTGGCCTGGCCGCTGATCCTGCGCCGGGAGTGGCTGCGCACCGGGCGGATCGCGGCGGTCGCGCTGGCCACGCTGGCCCTGCAGTACAGCTATTACGGGTTCAGCGCGCTGAAGCCGCTGTTCGGCGGCCTGCAGCTGGTCACGCTGCCGTCGCCGTGGCGGGTGTTCGAGCTGTCCGGCCAGGCGCTCGGGGTCAGCCAGGGCACCATGGCCACCATCATCAGCTGCCTGTGGCCGATCGCGCTGCTCGTCGTGGCCTGGCTGGTCTACAAGCGGATCTCCGCGGACCAGCCGCGCGAGGTGGTGGCCCCGTTCGCGCTGACCTACGCCTGGATCCTGGTCGCCCCCTGGGTGTTCGCCTGGTACACCGCGGTGGCCTGGGCCGCGCTGACCCAGGTGCCGCGGAACCGGATGACCCGCTGGCTGGCCATCGTCACGGTCTTCCTCGCGCTCTGCCTGTCCAGTGGCGGGCAGGCCGCACCGGGGCGATGAGGCAGGTCACCACCCCGGTCACCGGGAGCGGTCCCGGCGCGGCCGGGCAGGCCGGGGCGGACCGTGCCGCGCGGTGGCAGTCCGCCGCGGCCGGGCTGCGCCGGCACTGGCTGGCCGCCGCCCTGCTGCTGGCCGGCCTGGGGCTCCGGGTCCTGGTCCAGCTCGCCTACCGGCCCGCGCTGTTCTACATCGACTCGGCCCGCTACCTGTACAACGCGGGCGGGATGGATCCGGTCGGCTACAAGGGGCCGCTGCGGGCCATCCTGTTCCTGGCCAACTTCGACGCGGTAGCCGCCGTGCAGCATCTGCTCGGGCTGGCCATGGCGGTGCTGCTCTACGTGGTGCTGCTGCGCCGCGGCGTGCCCCGGTGGCTGGCCGCGCTGGCCATCGCGCCGGTCCTGCTGGACGCTTACCAGCTGCAGATCGAGCAGATGGTGATGCCGGACGTCTGGTTCGAGGCGCTGCTCGTGGCCGGCCTGGCCATCCTGCTCTGGCCGCGCGGCCGGGCCGGCTGGTGGCGGGTGGCGGCGGCCGGGGTGGTGCTGGGCAGCGCGGCCACCGTGGCCCAGGTAGCCGAGGCGCTGCTGGTGCCGGCCGTCATCTACCTGCTGGTGGTGGGGGGGAGCTGGCGGCCCAGTTCCTGGCGGCAGGGCGGGTGGCGCCAGGCGGTGGGCCAGCCGGCCGCGCTGTGCGCCGCGTTCGCCGCGCCCATCCTGGTCTACTGCACCGTCTCCTACCTGCTCAGCGGCGCGTTCTACCTGTCGCACACCGGGGTCACCTCGTTCTACGGCCGGGCCGCGGCGGCCGCGGACTGCCACACGCTTCGGCTGCCCGCGGCCGAGCGGGGCATGTGCCCGACCCCGGCTCAGCAGGCCCAGGGGCCGGACTGGCTGGAGTACGCGCCGGGCTCGCCGATCCGGCCGTACTACCGGAACCTGCCGCGGGACCAGGTGGACAACCTCATCACCGACTTCAACCACCGGGTGCTGCACCAGCAGCCGGACCGGCTGCTTGGCGCGTACGTACGTGACCTGGTCAAGCCGTTCGCGCTGACCCGGGACGGCGCGCTGGGCGATACGCCCATCTCCCGGTGGCAGTTCCAGCCCAGCTTCCCGTACAACCCGCCGCACGAGTCGATGGCGTTCGTGCATACCGCGGTCAGCCGGTTCGGCGGCGGCGACCCGGCCGTGTGGCGGCCGGTCGCGGCGTTCCTGCGCGGCTACCAGCTGCATGGCGGGTACACGCCCGGCCCGCTGCTGGCCCTGTGCGTGCTGGCCGGGCTGGCCGGCTCGCTGGCCCTGCTGCGCCGCCGTGGCGATCGGGTCAGCCGGCCGCTCAGCCAGGCCTGCCTGCTGTTCTTCCTGTCCGGGGTGGCCGTGCTGCTGGTCTCCGGCCTGTTCGAGTTCTCCTGGCGCTACCAGCTGCCCGCGCTGGTCACGCTGGTGCCGGCCGGCGCGCTCGGGCTCAGCGTGCTATCCCGGCTGCGGCCAGCACGGCCTGCTCCTGCTCGGGAGTGAAGCCGCCGTCCAGCGGCGGCTCGCCACGCTCCCGGTCCCAGGCCAGCACGGGTCACCTCGGCCCCGCCGCGCAGCGCGTCCTGGCAATGGCCCGGCCCACGAACGCGGTCCCGCCCAGCACCAGAATCCGCACGACGACCGACCTTACCGCTGGTTAATCGCGGCTCAAGGCTGGGCCGGTAATCATGGTCCGGGCCGGAGTATTGAAAAGTGATATCACAATGATACGATGGTGATAGTTGAAGCTGATAAGGGAGGCAGGCCATGGGTGAGCCAGCCATCGTGGTGCGCGGACTGCGCAAGAGTTTCGGGGCCAAGGAGGCGGTGGCCGGGATCGATCTGGAGATCGCGGCTGGTTCCTTCGCCGGCCTGGTCGGGCCGAACGGGGCGGGCAAGACCACATCTCTGTCGATGATGACCGGGCTGCTCCGGCCGGACACCGGCCAGATCGTGGTGGACGGGAAAGATGTCTGGGCCGACCCGCCGGCCGCCAAGGCCATCATGGGCGTGGTGCCGGCCGAGGCCCAGCTGTTCGAGCGGCTGAGCGGGGCCGAGCTGCTGGAGTACGCGGGCCGGCTGCGCGGCATGCCGGCCGGTGAGGCGCGGTCGCGGGCCACCCAGCTGCTGGACGTGCTGGACCTGACCGAGGACGCCAAGCGGCTGGTGGCCGACTACTCGACCGGGATGCGGAAGAAGGTCATGCTGGGCTGCTCGCTGATCCATAACCCGGCGGTGCTGTTCCTGGATGAGCCGCTGGAGGGCGTGGACCCGGTCTCGGCCGATGTGATCCGCCGGCTGCTGACCCGGTTCGTCGGCTCGGGCTCGACCGTGCTGTTCTCCAGCCACGTGATGGAACTGGTCGAGCAGGTCTGCGACCACGTGTCCATCATCGACCAGGGGCACATCGTAGCCACCGGGACGACCGATCAGGTGCGCGGCGGCAAGACGCTGCAGCAGGCGTTCATCGACCTGGTCGGTTCGCGGGCATCCGGTGAGGAGGGACTGACATGGCTCGGCTCCTCGTCCAGCTGAAGCTGCGGCTGCTGACCAACGCGCTGCGCGCGTCCCGGCCGGCCAGAGTCTCGTTCATCATCAGCACGATCTTCGCCGTGCTGGTCGCGTTCGGCACATTCGTCGTGCTGGCCCTGCTGCGCGGGTCGGCCGCGCCGGTCACCCAGACTGCCGCCGTGTTCACCGTGTTCGCGTTCGGCTGGCTGATCCTGCCGCTGCTCGTGTTTGGCCTGGACGGCACGCTGGACCCGGCCACGCTGGCGCTGTACCCGCTGCGTACCCGGCCGCTCGCGGTCGGCCTGCTGGCCGCCTCGGCCACCGGAGCGTGGCCGCTGGCCAACGTGATCGGCCTGCTCGGTGTCACGGTCGGGCTGGCCCGCGGCCCGCTCGGCCTGCTCGTCGCGGTGGTGGCGGTGCTGCTCCAGGTGCTGTTCTGCATCACGCTGGCCCGGTTCATCACCACCGTCCTGGCCGGGATGCTGCGGTCCCGGCGCGGCAAGGACTTCGCCGCGTTCCTGGTCATCCCGATCTTCGCCTTGTACGAGACGTTCGCCCAGGTGGTACCCAGGCTGGCGGCCGAAGGCAAGATCACCACCCGGACGTTCGAGGGGATCGACCGGTGGCTGCGCTGGCTGCCGCCCGGGCTGGCCGCGCATGCCATCCAGGACGCCTCGGACGGCCACGCCGGCGCCGCGCTGCTGCGGCTCGCGCTGCTGGCCGCCGTCATCCTCATGCTCGGCGCGCTGTGGATCCGGTCCCTCGGCCGCTCCCTGGTCACCGCGGACACCAGCACGCAGTCGTCCAGGGTGCGCAGCGTGGCGCTGCCGTTCGGCCGGTTCGGCATCGGCGGCACGGTGGCCGCCCGGTTCCTGCTCTATCAGCGCCGCGAGCCGGGCGCGATCGTCCGGTGGTGCATCATCGGCGTGGTCATGCTGGCCGCGTCGGTCAGCACGATCCGCACGCCGAACTACCACATTGGGCTGATCATCAGCGCGGTGCTGGCCGGCATCATGCTGTCCGTGTTCCAGTCCAACACGATCGGCCTGACCGGGCCCGCGTTCAGCCTGGAGGCCAGTTCGCTGACCGGGCTGCGCGCGCTGCGCGGCTACTTCACCGGGCGTAGCGCCGCACTGGCCGTCATCGCGGTGCCGCTCTCCCTGGTGCTGTCCGTCGGCCTGGCCTCGTTCGCCGGCCATCCGGGGGACTGGTTCTGGGGCGTGGCCATCGATCTGTGTGCCATCGGCGCGGCGCTGGGGGTGAGCAGCCTGCTGAGCGCGACCACCGCCTACCCGGTGCAGAAGCGGGTGGGCAGCCCGGTGCCGAACGCGGCCGACGGGTACGGCAGCCAGGCGTTCGCCGGCGGGATGGGCAGCCTGTTCGGCGTGCTGCTGGTCAGCGTGCCGGTGATCCTGGCCCTGATCTTCACGCACTCACTGGCCGATGCGGTCCGTATCCCGCTGCTGGTGCTGTGTGCGGCCGCCTACGGCGGCGGGCTGGCCTGGGCCGGCTGCTACCTGGCTGCCGTCGCGTCCGTGCGCAGGATCCCGGAACTCTGCCAGGACGCCATCCGCAGCAAGCTGTAACCGCGCGCCGATGGCTTCAGGCTGGGCCACCCTGGGTCACCGGCCCGGAGGCCAAACTTTTATCGGCCGTCTTATCGGCCCATCCAGTCACACAAGTCACAGCAGGCGCAATGGTGCGGAGCGTGGCAAAACTCACTCAGATTTTGTCCGTCGATCCGGCTAATGGGTCTGTCTGCGCAGGTCAGAACGGAAATATTTGTTAATTTCGGTCAGCCGGAAACCGCCGCGCACTGGCCGGATCCGGCCACCGGAGTTTGGCGTTCGGCAAAAAATGTGGTTACGGTGGGCGACGCATCGTCAGCCGCTTACGGAACGGAGTCCCAGTGATTACGGAGGGTGCCCACACGCTTATTGCTGAGTAGATCGAGGCGGCCCCGACCAGGCGTGATTGCAGCACGCGGCCGGGGCCTTTGCATGGCAACGAACCTCGGAGGTAACAAGCCATGTCGTTTTTCAGTATCGCAGGTGCTGGCGCCGCTAAGACCCTCATGGCGGTCACGGTTTCGCTGCATCCTGGGGCCGCTCATCAGGGCACCCACCACGCCACCGTGCGGTCGGGCGACTCGCTCAGTTCCATTGCCCAGCGCGAGCTCGGCAAGGCGGCCGACTGGCCGGCCCTGTGGTGGGTCAACCGGCACACGGTGCACAACCCGTCGCTGATCCAGGCCGGGCAGAAGCTCGTCGTGCCGGACTCGCCTGAGGTCAAGCCGTGGCTGATGCGGGCCGCGCTGGCCGCCATCCCGGCCCCGGCCCCGGCGCCGGTGCAGGCCGCCCCGGTGGCCTCGCCGGATCCGGCTCCGGCTCCGGCTGAGCCGGTGGCATCGGCCCAGCCGGCTGCCGCCGCGTCCTACAGCGGTACGCCGGGCAGCTTCCAGAGCTGCGTGATCCAGGCGGAGAGCGGTGGGGACGCGTCGGCGGTCAACGCGTCCAGCGGCGCGGGCGGCCTGTACGGCTTCCTGCCGTCCACCTGGCAGGGGCTGGGCTTCTCCGGGCTGCCGGAGAACGCGTCGGTCGCTGAGCAGAACGCGGCCTTCCAGAAGGAGTACGCCCAGTCGGGCACGTCGGCCTGGTCTGCCTACGACGGGTGCTGAGTCACCGTTAGATCAGCCGAGGAGCCCTGGGCCGAGGTGGCCCGGGGCTCCTTGCCGACCGGCAATGTGACCTACCTCACATCAACTGTCCAATCTCTCTCGGCGTCGCGCCCGTACGTAGTTCCGGCAAGCAAATGACGCAGGGCGGCATGCACCCGTCGGGTCGTGACCGCCCCGGACAGGAGATGGTGAAGATGGGCAAGTCGTTCCTGGCATGGGTGCCGGTGCCGGTCAAGCTGGGCGTTCCGGTGGCGGCCGGGCTGCTGGCGGCGGCCTGCAGCAGTGCGGCCGGGACATCGGGCAGCTCCGCGCCGGCCAGCAGCGGGACCTCCTCGGGCGGGTCGGGCAGCGCAACCGTGATCGAGAGTCAGGCCGGCTCGGGCGGGACGTTCCTGACCGACGGGTCTGGCCGCGCGGTGTACCTGTGGGTCAAGGACGGCATGAACAAGTCCACCTGCACCGGTGCCTGCACCAGCGCCTGGCCGCCGGTGATGGACCAGGGCAAGCTCACCGCCTCGGGCGGCGCCAAGGCATCCGACCTGGGCACGATCGCCCGGCAGGGCGGCGGCAAGCAGGTCACTTACGACGGGCACGCGCTGTACTACTTCGCGGGCGACTCCGGCCCGGGCCAGACCAGCGGCCAGGGCAGCGACTCGTTCGGCGCGAAGTGGTGGCTGGTCGCCCCGACCGGGTCGCAGATCACCGCGGCGGACACGGCGGCCCATTCTTCGTCGTCAGGCAGTGGCTCTTCGTCGGGTGGCTCCAGCTCCGGCGGTAGCTGGGGCTGAGCGTTGCCGTGACCACCTTCCTGGCCCGGATCACTGGCACGGGCGCTGACCGGCCGCCGGAGCTATCCGGCCGGCCGGTCAGCGGCTGGGCCTTTGCCGGCCTGGCCGTCATATCGTTTGGCGGGCCGCTGGCCCTGGCCGCCCTGATCGCGCCGGGCATCGTGGCCGGCGCCAGCGCCTCGGCCTGGCTGGCCATGGTCGCCGCGCCGGCACGGCGACCGGCGGCTGCCCGCCTGGGGACTCGCGGTGATCGCCAGCGGGTTCGCCCTCTACGGCTTGTGGATCACCGTCCAACAGTCCACTACCTGACTTCGTTAAGGAGAACGCAATGAACGTCCATCAGACAAGCACCCTGCTCCAGGCGCGCGAGACCAGCCAGCCGGCCAGCCTGCTGCGCCGGTCCGTCCAGCGGCTCACCCGCGGGCCGGCCGCGCTGCAGTCACCGACCGCCCGCTGGGCGGTCACCGTGCTGGCCGTGCTGGGCGCCGGGCTGGCGGTATGGTCCGGCGTGATTCACCTGCAGCTGTGGTCCCAGGGTTACCGGGACATCTCGGTGATCGGGCCGCTCTTCCTGGTCCAGGGCATCGCCAGCATCGCCCTGGCGCTGGCTCTGGTCGTCTTCCGCCGGGTGTTCCTGCTGGCCGCCGCGGCGGCCCTGCTCGCTAGCACCGGCGTCGGGCTGCTGCTCAGCGCCACGGTCGGGCTGTTCGGTTATCAGGAGAGCCTGGCCATCTCCGATGCCAAGACGTCACTGATGGTGGAGTTCACCGGCGCTGCCCTGCTCGCTGGGGCGGCCGCCGTCCTGGCCGCCGCCCGGCCGCGGGCTGGGCTCGGCCGCCGTTAACTGGGCGGGGCCGCCAGCGGGCCTGCCCAGCAGGACCCGCCGGGCTCGCCCGGCCGGACCCGGAGCAGAAATTGTCCAGTACAGCTGCTCCGGGTCCAATCCTTTTCCAGCCGCCATCCGTATGTACTGTGTGCGAATAGTGGGGACCTCAGCTGACCAGCTACCGGATGAGACGCTGCTCGCGGGTCTGGGCGCCGGCGACGCGGAGCTATCGCTCGCGTTCGTGCGCCGCTTCCAGCGGATAGTCTTCGGCGTCGCGATGGCCGTGCTTGGCGACGCCGCGACCGCCGAAGACGTGGCCCAGCAGGCTTTCGAGCAAGCCTGGCGGCACGCGCAGGTGTTCGACTCACGGCGTGGCTCGGTGCGCACCTGGCTGACCACGATCACACATAACCTGGCCGTGGACGCGGTCCGGGTGCGCACGTCCGCGCCGGTGGATCCGGACGACCTGCCCGCTATCCTCACCGCAGTGACCGATACGCCGGAGCGGCTGGCCATGGCGCATGACAGCGCGGCCGAGTTGCGGCGCGCGCTCGGCCGGCTGCCCGAGCCGCAGGCCCGGGCGGTGGCGATGGCCGGCATCTACGGTATGACCGCTAAACAGATCGCCGACGCGGAAGATGTCCCGCTGGGCACGGCGAAGACCCGGATCAGAGACGGGATGCAGAAACTGAGGGCCGCCTACCTCCCAGAGGAGGCCGGTAATGAGTGAGCTGAACGAGATGAACTGCCGCGAATTCTCCGACGTCGCCCCCGAACTGGCGCTCGGGGTGCTGACCGGGCGGGAGCGTGCGGCGGCGCTCGCGCACCTGGATCAGTGCGACGCGTGCCGGGAGAACGTCCGCCAGCTGACCATGACCGGTGAAGGACTGCTGGAGCTGCTGCCGACTAGGGAGCCCCCGGCCGGGTTCGAGAGCCGGGTCATGGAGCGCATCGGCCTGGCCACGCCCATGCCCGCACCCGCGCCTGCGCCTGCGCCGAGCCCGGCTGGCCGGGCCTGGCTGGTCCACCTGGGCCAGCGGCGCGGCCGCCAGGCGCCCGAGCCTGCCACCCGTCAGCCGCGGCCGGTTGGCTGGACGCGCCGGTCGCTGGCCGCCGCGGCGGTCGCGGTGGCGGTCGTCGCGGGCGGCCTGGGCGGCTGGGGCCTGGCGGTTGGGACCTCAGCCCCGGCCAGCACCCCGCTGGCCTCCGCCGCACTGCAGTCCGCCAGCCACCGGACGGTGGGGAAGATCTTCCTTTACCAGGACAGCCCGCGATGGCTGTTCATGTCGGTAGACCTGCCCTCCGGGAACGGTACCGTGCTCTGCCAGCTGATAGGCCGGGATGGGCAGGTGACCACGGTCGGCTCGTTCCAGCTCGCCGACGGCCACGGCTACTGGGGGAGTTCCGCCACCGGAGCCTCCAGTCAGCCCACCGGCGCCCGCCTGGTCAGCACCAACGGCACCGTGCTGGCCACGGCCAGCTTCCACAGCGCCTGACGCTCAGCCGGGCAGATCCTCCGGGCGCTTCTGGGCGTGCTGGCCGTGCAGCAGGCCGGTGGACTGACCGACCTCGATGAGGTACCCATCCGCCCCAGACAGCGGCCGGGTGGATCCACCTGGGCATCCAGCCTCCATCGCCCGCGCTAACTGGCTGCACAACCGGGTCAACCTGAGTAATTTATGACGCTCCGGCTATTCGTAGCGCCCGCCGAGCAGCTACCCCGGGATGAAGTTTCCCCGAAGGGAGGCAGCAGCATGCGTGGGCATGCGCCCTGGCAATGGCTCACGGACGGTACCCGCAGGTTGCACGGCCTGCTCAGGGCTGCCCCCGCGTTCGCCCGCCAGCACTGGCTGTTCACGATCGTGTTCTGCGCCGGGCTGGTGCTGCGGGCCTTGACTCAGGTCGCCTACAGCCCGGCGCTCGTCTACATCGACACGTACCGGTACCTGCACGGCGACTCAAGCCTGGATCCTCTTGGCTACCTGGCTTTGCTGTGGCCGTTGCAGCGCGCTGGGGGACTGGCCGCGGTCGCGGCGGTCCAGCACATCCTGGGCCTGGGCATGGCGGTGGTGCTCTATGCGGTCCTGCTCCGCCGCGGCATGTGGCGCTGGGCGGCCGCGCTGGCCACCGTCCCGGTGCTGCTGGATTCCTACCAGCTGCAGGCTGAGCAGACGATCATGCCGGATGCGCTGTTCGAGGCGCTCATCGTGGCGGCTCTCGCGCTGCTGCTGTGGGGCCGCAGCCCGGCTGTCTGGCAGGTGGGCCTGGCTGGCCTGGCCATGGGCGTGGCGGTTGACGTCCGGCAGGTCGGCATCGTCCTGGTCGTCCCGGTGCTGATGTTCCTGCTGGTCCGGAGGGTACGGTGGCGGCGGCTGGCCGAAAGCGTGCTGTTCACCGTTGGTTCCGTCATCCCCGTGCTGTTGTACATGGTGGTTCAGCTCGCGGTGTCCGGCCATTTCAGCTTCACCGCGCGAAATTCGTATGTCTTCTACGGGCGCGCGGCCGCGGCGGCCGATTGCACCACGCTGCGGCTGCCGCCAGACGAGCGAAGCCTGTGCCCGTCACCGCAGCAGGTTGCCACCCTGGGCATCGATGGCCTGGTCGGCGATCCCACCGGCCCGCTGCTGAGCTACCAGCCGCCGCCGGGCCTGACCATCGAGGCCATGGCCGGCCGTTTCGACGACGCGGTCGTCTCGCAGCAGCCGATGGCCGTGCTAGCGGCCATCCACAGCGACTTCATCAAGCTGTTCGCCCTCACCAGAGACACCTCCCCCGGGGACATGCCGATCAGCCGCTGGCAGTTCCAGACCAGCTATCCCACCTATCCGCCCTTGATCACCTTGCGCTATGTCGCCTCGATCAAGCCGGGCGGCGGCCAGCCATCGGTCATCAGGCCGCTGGCCGGCTTCCTTCGCGGTTACCAGCTGCACGGCGGGTACACAGCGGGGCCGCTGCTCGCGCTGGCCTTGCTGGCGGGCCTGGCCGGAAGCTGCCTGCTCGGCCGCCGCCGGGAGCACACCACCACCGCAACTGCCTGCCTGCTCAGCACGGCGATGACAATCATCCTGCTGCTCGGCTCAGACGCCTACGAATTCTCCTGGCGCTATCAGCTCCCAGCCCTGGTCTTGCTGCCACCCGCAGGCATCCTCGGCGCCGCCACCATTGCCACCGCCCTGCGCCATGCCGCGCCGAAGCGGGCAGCCGCACCGGAGCCGAACGAGCTGCCCGCCGCCTCGGGCCAGGCAGCCTAGGACCAAGGGCGGGAAGCGGCTCACGCCAGCCCGGCGCCAGGGCTTGGGATCCTCGCTCCCATTCAGGCAGGCGGCGACGACGTGAATGTCCTTCTTAATGGACCGGCCGATGGCGGAACGCGTCTCCGGCACGCGACAGATCGCTTCCCGGCACCAGGGGAGCTAGAGCAGAAGATCCGCGGGCACACCCGGACGCACGTTCCTGTATCAGGCACGATTGCAGCGTGGACGTGCCAGCGGCAGTGGTGGCCTATGACCCGCGATGGCCACGATGGTTCGACAGCTTGCGCGATCGCATCGACACCACGCTGGCCGGCATCACACACGTAACCGAGCGCGTGGGCAGCACCGCAGTCCCCGGCCTGCCCGCCAAGCCAATCATTGATATCGACGTTGTAGTCCCAGACACTGCCACCGTCGTAATTGCCATCCAGGCCCTGGCAGCCGCGGGGTGGCGGCATCAGGGGAACCTGGGTATCAGCGGGCGGGAGGCATTCATTCCCCCCGCCGATGCCATCTACCACCACCTCTATGTGGTGGCCGCAGGCAACCAGCCACACCGCGACCACATCGACCTCCGCGACTTCCTGCGTACGCATCCCGCCGAAGCCGCCAGGTACGCCCAGCTCAAGCGCAGCCTCGCGCCGCTGCTTACGGCCGACCGCGGGGCATACACCGACGGCAAGGCGGACATGATCACTGAGTTTCTCCGCCTAGCCCGCCACCCGGACGCAAACAACCAAGAGCGAAGTTAGTACCGGTGCCGTCCTGGGTTCCTTTTGCCATTGACACCTGGATGCCCGCGGAGTTCAGTGGGGGGTTCTGAGACACCGCCTCGTTCGGGAGCAGTTGATGGTCAGCCGCACGCGGGGCGATGTCTGGCTCCTGGCGGGCGCGTCGGCTGCGTCGAACACAGGCAACTGGGCCGCCAGTGTGGCGCTGGCTCTGGTGGTGTTCGCGAGGACTGATTCCACGGTGTGGCTGTCGGCCAGCTTCCTGTTCACTCAGGTGCCGTCGGCGCTGGTGGCGCCGTTGTCAGGGATGATGGCCGACCGGCTTGACCGCAAGCGGATCATGATCACATGTGACCTGCTCGGCGCGGCTGCCTATGGCGGCATGGCAGTAACGGGCCAGCCACTGCCGCTGATCGTGCTGGGATCGGTAGCGGCGTTGCTGCACGCGCCGTTCGGCCCGGCAGCGCGGGCCGCCGTTCCCAACCTGGCCGGGGAAGCCGACCTCACCTGGGCTAATGGCACGCTAGCGGCCGCCTCTAACGTGGGGCAGCTGGCGGGCCCGGCGGTCGGCGGAGTGCTCTACGCGGCTGCGGGCGCCGGCCCTGCGTTTGTGGCCAACGCTGCGTCGTTCGCCATGTCCGCCGCATTGATCGCGGCAGTCCGCGGCCGGTTCCGCGCCGGGCATCCGGCCGCCGCTGACATCAGTACCCACAACAGCATCTGGGCAGGAGCCCGCTTCCTGCGCCACGACGCCACACTGCTGACGCTCACCCTGGTCGGCGCGGTCACCTTCCTGGCAACCGAAATCGTGGCCGTCGCTGACCTCCCGCTGATCCACGACTTCGGGGTCGGCGGCGTCGGCTACGGGATCATGAACGTCGCCTGGGGAGCGGGCGGCCTGGCTGGCGCACTGGCCGCAGCCCGCATCGTGACCAAAAGCAGCGAAACCACGGCCGCGGTGGCCGGTGTCCTGGTGTTCGGCATCTTCGTCGCCGCCGTCGGACTAGCGCCCTGGTTTGCGCTCGTCCCGCTGTTCAGCCTGCTGTTCGCGGGCAGTGACTCCTTCGCGTTCGTCGGCTTCAACGGCATCTACCAGCGCGGCACGCCCGATGAGATCCGCGGCCGCATGTTCGCGGCCGTCGGTGCCATCACTACCTTCGCCAGCGCGGTCGGCTACGGATTCGCCGGGTTCCTGGTCGAGGCAGCAGGCTGGCGTCCCGTCTACCTTGGTGGCGGACTCATCGACGTGGCCTGCGCGGCAGTGCTGGCCGTGATGCTCAGAGGCGCGAAATCGGCGCCTGCGCCACAGCGGTTATGGCAGCAACGTCAGCGAGTTCACATGGCTCGGCCGCACGACGGTGAAGTGCCGCCGGTCCAGGGTGGCCACGTCCGTCAGCTTGAGCCGCTCGGCGACTGCGATCACCGAAGCGTCGGTTGTGCCCAAGGGGAGGTCGCCGTATGCGTCGACCAGTTCGGCCATCCGGGCGTAGTCGGCGGCGGTCGGGTGCACGGCCACGAAATCGCCCTCCGCGAGGGAGCGGAGGAAGAGCGACTCGACGCGTACTCCGGCTTCGCAGGCGAGGAGGTAGCCGACCTCTGCGGTAACCGTGGCCGGAACCAGCAAGTCCCTGCCTGCCGCGTGCATGTCATTGAACAACCGTACGCATGCGGCGTGGTCGGCGTCGTTGGACAGTGCAGCGGCCACCAGCGGGCCGGTGTCGCAGACGATCACGCCTGCCGGCCGAAGCCGTCTTCGAGCAGTTCTTCGGATCGGGCGGCCACATCAGGGGTCCGGCCCGTACCGGCGGCGAACCATGCCGGAGGCCATGTCCGGTCGTTGACGGCACGGAGATGGCGGCGCACGTCATCGAGGACTGCCGGAACCTCTTCCTCCGGCAGCTCTTCGACCAGGCGGAGCAACTCCTCACGCTGCGCGCTCATGGGCTCAGTGTACGCAGACCGTCGCAGGCCGCTAGGTGGCGCGCTGGCGCCGTCGGTATGGAGTGACAGTGAGCCTTTCTCATCCTGAGGGCCGCTGAGGCTTCGCGCCTCGGGGAACTGGCTGTCGGCTCATCCCGGCGTGGAAGTGATCAGCGGGGTGTCGCAGGATCTGGCTGATTAAGATCGGCTCGCGAAGGTGGATCACACCTCGCGCGGCTGTTCCGGTAGGCGAGCAGGTCTCCAGGCTGGCAGCGCAGCACCTCGCACAGCTTGGCCAGCGTGCTGAACCGGATCGCTCTGGCCCGCCCGTTTTTGAGGATCGACAAGTTGACGATGGTGATGCCGACCCTCTCAGCTAGCTCGGTAAGCGTCATGCCGCGCTCGGCCAGGAGGTCATCGAGGCGCACCTGAATCGCGTCTGCCTCGGCCGGGCCGTCGTCGGCCTGCCGGGCGGCGGCCCCGGCATCAGAGCGCATGGCTACACCGTTGCCTGAATCTCTTCGTCCATCGCCGCACCCCGCCGGATGATCCGCGCGAATGTCAGCAGCGCCGCCCCGGCGAGCAGCGGCACCGGCAGGACGCTCAGGAAGCGCGGCACCGCGTCGCCGAAGTCGTTCTGCGCCCTGAGCAGCGTGTTGAGCAGCGCATCCATGGCGGCGCCTTGCGCCGAGGCGGCTGCCAGGCTGCCGATGATGATAAGCCAGCCAAGCCTGCGCATGCCGACGGCGACCGGCACCGTGAACGGCCCATTAAGTCTGGCGGTTCGGACCAGCCGCCAGAGCAGAAGCAGCACTACGGCCCAGGCCAGCGCCGATGGCAATCCGGTGAACGTGTACAGCAACCGCTGGTAGAGGCCTGGATGCAGCGCGCACGCCTGGAGTGTGCCGTTAATGCTGATCGAAGCTCCGGGCTGAGCGGCGATGCCAAGGTGCGCGGTCCAGTTGTCGCCGCTGTACCCAGTGTTTGGCTGCGTCACGCAGACCGGCCCGCGCCCGAATCCGCCGATAGTTCCTACGCCGACAATCGTGGTGATCGCGATG
The DNA here is from genome assembly GCA_963834705.1 of uncultured Actinomycetes bacterium. Lineage (GTDB taxonomy): Bacteria > Actinomycetota > Actinomycetes > Streptosporangiales > Streptosporangiaceae > RYN-230. The sequence continues at coordinate 1,160,591 of CAWICV010000001.1, read as the reverse complement.
ATCGCGGCCAATGCCAGGACCAGCCCGCCAAGGACGTACGTAACGCTTCGCAGCGGCTCTATCAGCTTGCGGTTGGTTGTCGTCATCTCGCTCACCAGCTTCCAGCCAGAGCCGCCTCGAGGTGCTAACGATATTCGATAATATCGAGATTCGATAAACGCTTGTCAAGGATTGACTTCGCGGGCGCCTGCTGATCTGAGGCTGGCTGACGTATGCCGTGATCGGGTACAGCGTGCCGGCTTGAGGCAAAGCGAAGCCCCGGTAGATGACGCGATCGACCAAGATCCGCATGTGCCACCGGGGGCTTCGATGCTGTTGTACCCTGCCGCCCTGGCGCTGTCGCGCCAGACCCACGGCACGATCGTTCGTCGTCAAGACCGCCGCCGACCTGGAGAAGGCCCTCAGCGCGCCGAACGACACACTGATCTTCGTCGAATAAGTCATGGATCCCCACCGCTGCGGTCATCAGCAGCAACAACCACGGCGCGGAACTCGACTACGGGCCTACCGGCCCGCAACGCCGCGATAACGCCCAGCTCCAGCCAGCTAGGCAATCCGGGGTTACGGTCGAAGGGCAGTCCTTCCGCCTGAGGGGGTGGTATCGGCGATCGAGCACGTCGTGCGTGGTCGCCGGGGAGAGTGAAGGCGTGCGGCGTTCTCCCTGCGCGAGGGCATCGACGAGCTGACCCACCCAGCGCCACCTCATCGTTCGCCGTGGCCTATGTCTTGCTGGCGATCTCTACCGTCCTAGACTTGATGTCCATTCGCCAGTCAGCGGGCCAGATGATCCGCCGGGCACGCCGTTACCACCGGGAGCTCCTGGAGGAGTCCAGGGTCATGTACGACCCCACCCTGCGGGCGGTGTTCACCGAGGACGCGGTGTCGGTCTCCGGAGACGTGATCGCGCTTGCCGCCTTGGCCCTCAACCAGATCACCGGGTCGTCCATCTATCAAGGCGTGGCCGTGGCGCTCATCTCGCTGGTGCTGATCCGCGTCAGCCTCCGGCTCATCCAGCGCAGCCACGACTTCCTGGTCGGCGCCTGGGCGGGGCCGCCGGGGGGTCGCGGGGCCACGATGTTGCTGGCGTCACCCAGCCATTCCGGCCAGCTGATGAGGAGAAAGTACGAGCCTTCCTCCTTGGCTATCCCGGGGTGACCGCCATCCGGGACCTCCTCGTCACCTTTGTCGGTCCGGGCCGGTATGGATTGTCGTTCGCCTAGACATCGATGATGGCCTGCGCGGTGCCCAGGTCAAGGCACTGACACGCGGCATCGAGTCGGGCCTGCAGCACGAGTCGCAAAGCTACTACCGGGTCGACTTCGGGCCCATTGGCCGGGCATAGCCTGCCGGATCAAACTGCGGTCAAACGATCTTGAGGCCATCTCGCCGGGCAGCGAAATGGCTTTGACCTGCAACGTTGGTCGGGACGGCCGGATGAACCCGCGACCCCTTGACCCCCAGGCACGAATCGGGTGTCTGGACCGGTCTGAGGGAGTCGGGCGGTGAGCCTCCCCCTGCAGATTCGCCCCGCGGGGTCGCGGGTGAGTCCGGGGGAGTCGGCGGGCATTGGCTCCCGTAATTGGCTCTCCGGATTCCTTGACGGTCCGTCATGGACGCTGGGGTTTGCCGGGTTTCCAGCCCGCCGCTGGCTCCCGAACAACAACTCGTCTGTGGCTCCCCGGGGCGGGAGAGGGCTCCCCATGCCGATCAGGATCGGCGAAGGCATCATGCACCTGGAGATCGACGGCCGGGTGGTAGCAACGGGCACCGAGCGGGCCAGCGGCTGGTGGGAAGTGACCTACTGGCCGCGGTTCTTTGACCGCAACCAGGCCATCACCGCGCTGACGGTCACCGAACTGCTGAGAGCGGACGCGACAGCAATGACCCGCTGGTAACGGCGCTCCGGCAGGAGCTGCTTAACGGGCCCCGCTGACCAGGCTCACCGTCACAGTCCCCGTGGCCAGGGTCCCAGGCGGCACCGGCCCTAATCCGCGTTGCGCGCAGCCGCCAGGCCTGATGGACCTGGCGGCCCAGCCCGCGGACCCCTAGTAACGCGTTGCGTTAATAACGTGGTGCGTTACTATTGAGGGTGTGCTGCGATCCTTCAAGGACCGGGACACCGAGGCCATCTGGCAACGGCAGCGGTCCCGCAGGCTGGACGGCCCTGCCCAGCGCGTCGCGTGGCGCAAGCTGGCCATGCTCGACGCAGCGGAGGTGCTAGCCGACCTGCGCGTGCCGCCAGGCAGCCGGCTGGAGAAGCTGACCGGCAACCGGGCCGGGCAGTACAGCATCCGGATCAACCGGCAGTGGCGGATCTGCTTCTCATGGACGGATGCTGGACCGGAGGACGTGGAGATCGTTGACTACCACTAGGAGGGACCGATGGTGACCGACACGATCATGCCGCCGGTACACCCCGGCGAAATCCTGCTGACCGAGTTTCTGGAGCCGCTCGGGGTGAGCCAGTACCAGCTGGCCAAGGCGGTGGATGTGCCCGCCCGACGGATCAACGAGATTGTCCACGGGCACCGCCGCATCAGCGCCGACACTGCGCTCCGGCTCGCCCGCTACTTCGGCACGTCGGAACGGTTCTGGATGAATCTGCAGGCCCGCTACGACCTTGAGACCGAGAAAGACCGCCTAGGGACGGCGCTCGAAGAGATACAGCCCCTCAGCGCCGCAAGCTGATCCACCTTGGCAGTCCCACCCGCCAAAACTGGCGACCGCTTGACCCCCAGGACGTGGGACTAGGCGTCTTTGCTGATCAGCCCGGTTATGATGGGGGAGCAGTCGGTGCACCGACGTGGGAGTTGTCCGACTATACGCATGGCGTGTGGTCCCCAGATGGTCCCCAGGGTCAGCGCCTCCTCCGGCCGCACCGGCCGTCACCGGCTGCACCGCGGCGGCGACCGCAACGCCAACAGCGCCCTGTGGCGCATCGCCTTGGTCCGGATGCACTGTCACCAGCCCACCAAGGACTACGTCGCCCGCCGCACCGCCGAAGGCAAGACCAAAACCGAAATCCTGCGCTGCCTCAAGCGATACATCGCCCGCGAGGTCTACCCCCGCCTTGCTGCCACCCCCGCCTCCGCCACCCGGAAAAGCAATGGCCAGGCAGTCCGGCCCGTCCTACGCTGACGCGGTGAGCAGGGCAAGCGTCCCGTTCCTGTGGCTGTGCGGGCCCAGCGGCGTGGGCAAATCAGCGGTCGGTTATGAGATCTTCCAGCAGGTCTACCGGTCCGGCATCAAGGCCAGCTTCATGGACTTCGACCAATTCGGCTTGTGCTATCCCAGCCCGGCCGACGATCCACACAATCATCACGTGAAAGCACAAAACCTCGCCGCCGTGTGGCCGGCCTACCGGACCGCAGGTGCCAGGTGCCTCATCGCGGTCGGCGGAATCACCTCCCGCGAGACCGTCTTGCTCTACGCGGGCAAGGTCCCCGATACCGACCTCACACTGTGCAGGCTGCGCGCCACACCCGAGCGCCTCACCGAGCGCGTATTCCGCCGCGGACTGGGCCGGGGCCCGGTGATACCCGGCCCCCCGCCGACGACATCCAAGCAGCAGCTCGCCGCGACGGCAGCCGAAGCCATCCGCGAAGCCGACCAACTGGACGCCACCGACTTCGCGGACCTGTGCATCGACACCGACAACCACAACGTCACGCAAGTTGCCAGGCACATACGCACGCGAACGGGCGGATGGCCTCAGCTGACCCCGTGATCCTCACCGAGCACTTGACGGAAATAGGAGCATCGCCCGCCCCTCACGCTGCCCGGCTCCGCTTGATGTGCGACACCGTGGCTTCACTTGATGCGCGACGCTCCCGCAATGTTTCGGGAGCTGAACGTGGTCGAGCAGAGATACCGCGCTGTTGTGGAGGTCTTGTCCGGGGCTCCGGTCATCGAGGTCGCCGAGCGGTATGGCGTCGTCCGGCAGACCGTGCATCGCTGGATTGCCCGGTATCGGGCTGAGGGTCTTGAGGGCCTGGCTGACCGGTCGCACGCGCCCAGGCAGCATCCGTGGCGGATTCCGGCGGAGACTGAGGCGCTGATTTGCGAGCTGCGCAGATCGCGGCGGGCACGATGGCCAGTGCTAGGCCGGAGGGCGCCCGGCTCGCACAACGCCCGGTCCTCAGCCCGCTGTATGCCCGGGCCCTATTTGTATTTCCTTCCGCTCCTTCGGCGGGCCAGCATCCTTCACCAGGTGCAGCTGCACCGGTTTGCCGGTCAGCTCCTCCAGTTCGGCGCGGAGCCGGTCGTACTCCGCGCGGCTATGGCCGAGCGCCACGCCTGGCCGGTCAGCCTGGATCTCAACCCGGACGTGATCCAGCTCTCCCCAGACGGTTATCGTGGTTATCCCGGCCGCCCGTGGTATCCGCCGGTTTACTGCGTCAGCGATCTGGTCGATGCGCACGTCCTGGACCGTCACGATCTGCGACCCGGCGGCGACCCCGGCCTTCCCGGCCCCGGCCGTCTCGATGTGGTCGGCCAGCAGCCGGTTCGCCATGTCCCGCTGGCCCTGCTCATCCGCCGCGGCGTAGGCGCGGGCCGCCTCGCCGGTCAGCTCCAGGTCCACGTGCGGATTCAAGTACACCCGCAACGCCACTGGCGGCTGGCCAGGATCACGCCCGGCGATGACCATCCGGCGGGGGGTGGTGTAGTTCTCCCCGGTCTCGGCCATACGGGTCCGGACCTGCTTCTTGAACGCGCTGTCGTCAGTCACGCCATATCCCTCGCGGCGACGCTTCCCCGCCCCCTGATCGCCTGGCTCAGCGGTGACTGATCTCTCCCAGGTAGCGCGAACCGGCGGCCCTTGTCCTCACCGCCACCGCAGGCGCGGGCCGCGGCAGCCCGGAGTGTGGCAGGCGCTCCTGCCTGAACCCAAGCTACCCACCCGCCGGGCCGAATCCATAGCGGCGCAGCTCGCGGTAACGCCATCATCTAAACCTGAACAAACCTAGGGTCTGTCGCACATCCAGCGGAGCCGATCCGTCGCACATCAAGTGGAGCTAGGCAATTGCCCGGATGGATTGCCCGGATGGATCGCCCGGATGCAATCGCCCGGATGGATAACTTCGTTAGAGATCTTGCTGGGCAGGGTGCTGGGAACGGGGTACCAGAGAACGGTGGGACAACTTGGGAAGCGATCTTGCCCGCAAGGCAAGGCACACGGCAAGGCACACGGCAAGGCAAGGCACATGGCTCCAGCGTGCCAATGTCCTCTGCCGGGGGTGGCTTGACTGGCTGACCAGGTATGGTCCCCCCAGGATCACCTTGATCCCGTCCAGCGCACTTGTAGGGCCAGGGTTCACATTCGGTCGAGACCGTCCAAGGCCCCGGCTGGGACAGGAAGGAGGCATGACATGCGGGTCATGTTGATAATCAAGGGAGATCCGCAACCGGGGGCAGCGCCCAGCGAAGAACTTCTCGGCGCGATGGGCAGGTACAACGACGAGCTCAAACAGGCCGGAGTGCTTATCGACCTCGCGGGGCTTCTCCCGAGCGCCGAGGGGAGGCGTGTGAAGTTCTCCGGGGAGAACCGCGCTGTCATCGGCGGCCCGTTCGCCGAGTCGAGGCAGCTGCTGGCGGGCTATTGGATCCTTCAGGTGCAGTCGATGGACGAGGCTGTCGAATGGGCCGGGCGTTTTCCGTTCGAGGCGTGGTCTCGGATCTACCCGGGCGAATATGGCGCGGAGGTCGAGATTGAGATCCGTCAGGTGTTCGAGCCGGGGATGCAGGCGTCGATGTAGCGTTCGTGGACGCATCACTACCGCCTGCTGCGGGATGCCACGCACTGGGATGAGGTAGTCACCGGACTCGGTTACACGTACCTGCGGCGTAACAGCCTGCGGCACACCGGTCTGACCTGGATGGCCGACGTAGGTGTCTCGGTGCATGTGCTGCAGAAGATCGCCGGGCACGGCTCTCTGACAACGACCCAGCTCTACTTGCATCCAGACGAGCGGTCGATCGAGAACGCAGGCCAGGCTCTCAGCGCCCACCTGGGAGCCAGCACCACCTGGGAGCCAGCTAGGGGAGCCGCTGGTCCCCAAATGGTCCCCAAGCCGCTACCGGTCTAGACCAATAAAGCCGCTCTACCAGCGGCTTCTCGGTCGGGACGGCCGGATTCGAACCGGCGACCCCTTGACCCCCAGTCAAGTGCGCTGCCAAACTGCGCCACGTCCCGTTGCCAGGCGTCAGCCTACAGGACTTCCGGGCCTCGTTGATCGCCACAGCGCCCTGCCCGCGCCGCGATCTCGTGGCTCGGCGTTACGAGGTTCGTGATCAAGCGATCGGTGCTGCCCCAGCGCAACGCCGCTGACTTAACGGTCTGGCTGTGCCGGCGTTTGCCGTGAGATGCAACGAAGCTCCTGGTAGGACTGATGTTCGACCAAGATCATCCGTCTGGGCCCGGGAGCTTCGTTGTGTGCCTATGGTGCCACTTGTTTTGAGGGTGATGCCAGTTTGCCACTGGCGCTGATCGAGGAGGCCATCAGCGCCGCTGGGGCCCGGGAGCGGCGCCGGCGGCTGCTCCCGGCCACGGCGGTGATGATCTTCGTGCTGGGCTGCTGCCTGTTCTGGGGCGAGGGGTATGGGGAGGTGGCGCGGAAGCTGGCGGGCTGGCTGGGCCCGCTGGCCGGGCCGGGTGGCTGGCGGGTGCCGGGGTCCGGCGCGCTGGCCCGGGCCCGGCGCCGGCTTGGCCCGGCCCCGTTGCGGCTGCTGTTCGCGGCGCTGGCCGGGCCGCTGGCCGGGGGGGCCACGCCGGGGGCGTTCATGTTCGGGCGGCTGCTGGTGGCGCTGGATGGGACGGTTCTGGATGTGCCCTATACCCCGGCCAACCTCGCCGCGTTTGGCCTGCCGCCCTCCAGCGGGTCTGGCGCAGGCGGCTTTCCGCAGGTCCGGCTGGTCACCCTGACCGCGTGCGGCACCCATGGGATCATCGACGCGGTGTTCCGGGGCCGCCGGGCGGCCGGGTCCAGCGAGCAGGCCCTGGCCCGTAAGATCGCCACCCGCGGGCGGCCCGGGCCGGGGATGCTGGTGCTGGCCGACCGGAACTTCTGCGGCTACCCCGTCGCGGCCTGCCTCGCCGCCACCGGCGCTGATCTGCTCATCCGGGCCAAGTCCAGCCAGTGGTTACCGGTCTTGGAGGTCCTAGCTGACGGCTCCTACCGGTCTGTGCTGGCCACCCCGGCGGCCGGCCGCCGGGCAGCCGATGCCCGCTACCGCGGCCGTCCCCAGCCCGGCCCGCCAGCCGGGCTGCCGGTGCGGGTTATCGAGGCCGCTCTCACCATCACCCCCGCCGGGCAGCCGCCGCGCACCGAACGCTGCCGGCTGATCACCACCCTGGCCGACCCCACGACCGCCCCAGCCGCCACCCTCGCCGCCTGCTACGCCCAGTGGTGGGAAATCGAGAACAGCTACCGGGAAATCAAGGTCTTCACCCGCGGCGCAGGCCAGGTCCTGCGATCAGCCACCCCCGCCGGGATCACCCAGGAATCTGGGCCCTGCTCTGCGCCTGCCAGCTCACCAGCGCCGCCCGCGCCCAAGCCACCGCCGCCGGCGGCCACGACCCCGACCGGATCTCCTGCACCATCACCCTGCGCGCCATCCGCCGCGCCATCACCACCACCGGCGGCAACATCACCACCGAAGCCCTCGCCCACCTCCTGCCACCCCGCCGCCGGCGCAGCCACCCCCGGCTGACAGCCACCAGCACCGCCAAACGCCGCACCGCCCGGGCCGCCCTCACCGGCACCATCACCTACAAAATCACCATCACCGCACCCGACCAGCCCGGACCTTAAGTCAGCGGCGTTGCGCAATAGCAGCAGTAATCGCTTGATCACGAACCGTCAGGCCGAGGGCGGTGCGCTGGGGCGGCGGCGCGCTGGGGCGGCAGCGCGCCGGGTGTAACGATGGGGGCGTGCCGACGATCGAGGAGTTGCTCACCGACCTGGGCGATGCCACTGCCGCACTGCTCAGCGACCTCGACGGCCTCACCGACCGCGAAGCTCGCGAACCGTCGCTGCTGCCCGGCTGGAGCCGCGGGCACGTGCTGACCCACCTGGCCCGCAACGCCGAAGGCGGGACGCGGCTGCTGATCTGGGCGCGGCCCGGCGAGCCGCTACAGCTTCAGCGGCCGGATCGGCGCCGCGAACAGCGACGGGTCGTTGCGCCAGTCCACGCCGGGCACGTCCACGTACAGCTCGATCTCGTTCCCGTCCGGGTCGGTGATGTACAGGCTGTGCGTCACCGTGTGGTCGCTCGCCCCGACCACATTGACCTGGTTCGCGTGCAGCGCGGCCAGCGCGTCGCGCAGTTCGTCATCGCTGTCGCCGACCTTGAGGCCGAAGTGGTACAGCCCAACCCGCCGTCCCGGCGGCAGGCCAGCCGCGTCGTCACCGACCTCGATGAGCAGGAGTTCGTGATGGGTCCGGCCGCCGGGCGCGGAGAACGCCGCGGCGCGGAACGGCTGTGGCTCGTCCCCGGGACCGCCCATGATCTGGCGCCAGCCGAGCACGTCGCGGTAGAACGCGGCGGAACGGTCGAGGTTGCGCACGTACAGGACGAGATGGCCGAGTTCCTTGACTTCCATGCGGCGCTCCAGGTGAACGATCTGGGGTTGCTGACCGGCATTTCGCCAACCAGCACAACCAGGGAGGCCACCCGCTCTATGCCCGCTGCCGCGCACGAGCTAACCAACGGCGCGTGGATGGTCACCCGGACAGCCCGTTGCCGACTCGGCCGGGGTCATCCCGGTCAGCGCGAACGTCGCCGCGCTCGCCGTCACCAGCCCGGCCAGCAGTCTGAATCCGTGAAACTTACGCTAACCCCCCTGGAGAGTCACCTTTTGTAGGTGACCCATAACCGTACGTAGCGTAGTACCGGCTGACCTCGCGGGCACTCAGGCCGATGATTTTTCGTTGCCCTACTGGGTAAGTCCGGCCATATCTTGGGGCGGGATCTTCGACCAGACGGAGCTACGTGGATGGCAGCACGGGGACCCACCTGGGAGGGCGACCCAGCCCCGCCGCGGCTGGGGTATGACCCGCAGACCGTGCCGCTGCCCTACGGCGTCGCGTCCGGTGACCCCTACCAGCAGACCGCCCCGTACCAAGATGACGGTCCCGGCGGCTACGGCCCGGGCGGCTACGGTCCGGACAACTGGGAGCGGGCCCGCTGGCGCAGGCCGGGGCGGGCCCGCCGCCTGCTGCGCTGGCTGGTGACCCTGCTGGTCGCCGTGGCCCTGTTCGGCGGCGCCGCCTTCGGCCTGCTCTATGTGGCCACCCCGTCAGTCCGCAGCGCCCCGGTCCTGGCCCGGGGCATCGACCACGCGCACCACGTCCGCTACCCGGGCCCGCGGGTGCCTGGGCTGTTCGCCGAGTCGCTGGTCGCCACTGAGGACCACCGGTTCTACTCCGAGCCCGGCGTCAACGTGTTCGCGGTGGCCCGGGTGGCCGCCGCCACGCTCACCGGCCACGGCGCCGAACAGGGCGGCGCCACGCTCTATCAGCAACTGGCCAAGATGCTCTACACGCCCGGCCAGAGCGGAGTGGTCACCGAGGCGGAGCAGGTGATGCTCGGCATCAAGCTGGACCAGACATACAGCAAGGCGCAGATCCTCCGGATGTACGCCGATGTCGCCTACTTCGGGCACGGCTACTACGGCCTGGCCGCGGCCAGCTGCGGCTACTTCGGCACGGCCCCCGCCGGGCTCACCCTGCCCGAGGCGGCCACGCTGGCCGGCCTGGTGCAGGGCCCGTCCGCGGACGACCCGATCGCGCACTACGCGCGGGGCCGGGCCCGGGAGGCGCACGTGCTGGGCCGGCTGGTGGCTACCGGCAAGATCACGGCGGCGCAGTCCGCGCGGGCCTATGGACAGGGCCTGCACCTGGTGGGCGGCAGCGGCCGGGCCTGCACCCGCTAACGGCCCATTTTGCCGAACGCTATCGACCGGCCCGTGGCGTCGACATGTCCCGGGGGTCACCGTGCGGCCGCGGGCCGGCCGACCGGGCACCGCTCCCGCTGGCCGCGTGCCGGCCTCTGGTCGCGTGGCCGTTGAGCTGCCGCTCAGCCGGGTAGCTAGGGGCGCCGGGCACTTCCGTATCGGCCGGCAGGCCGGCCGCCTCGGGCCGGCCCCGGCCTTCCACACCCATTTGCGGTAGGAATAGAAGCGGAACAGCGTGCCCAGCGCGATGCCGGTGAGGTTGGCCAGGTTGTACCAGAGTTTGCTGCCCTGCAGGTTGAAGCCGTCCACCACGATGGCCACGCAGGCCAGCTGGATGAGCAGGCCGATCCCGTTGAACACGAAGAACAGGACGGTTTCCTTGCCCACGCCGGTGCGCTCGCGGTGCCGGAACGCCCACCACCGGTTGCCGATGAACGTGACGATGGTGGCCAGCACGGTCGCGACCACGACGGCCTTGTACTTGCCGAAGTTAAGGTCGAAGTGCAGCACGTCAGCGCCGCCGAGGCTGACCACGAAGCCGATCGCGCCGACCACACCGAACTTGGCAGCCTCGTGAATCAGGACTCTGAACCGCTCATACAGGCTGCGAGCAAATCCCACCGGGCCGTCTTCCTCTCACAGGTCCTGTCGGGGGCTCACCATGTGCTGTCTGTGCCAGCTCACAGTACCGGCAGCCCCGGGCGCATGTAGCCACTGACCCCAGATTCCCGGGTCAAGGCATGGGAAAATACTTGTTCGGTATTGTCCGGCCCCGCCGGTAGTGTCGCTGGGGTGTCTGCCGATAACACGCTCATCCGCGCCCACCGGCTGACCAAGCGGTTCGGGAATTTCACCGCAGTGGATGATATCGACTTCGAGCTGCGCCGCGGGGAGGCGTTCGGATTCCTCGGGCCGAACGGGGCAGGCAAATCGTCCACCATGCGGATGATCGGCTGCGTATCCCCGCCCACCGCCGGCGAGCTGTCCATCTTCGGCCTGGACCCGGTGGCCGACGGGCCGGCCATCCGGGCCCGGCTCGGCGTGGTGCCTCAGGAGGACACCCTGGACGTGGAGCTCACCGTCCGGGAGAACCTGCTGGTCTACGGCCGGTACTTCGGGCTGTCCCGGGCGGTGATCCGGGAACGGTCGGCCGGGCTGCTGGACTTCGTGCAGCTCGCCGACCGGGCCGGCGACCGGGTCGAGCCGCTGTCCGGCGGGCTGAAACGGCGGCTCACCATCGCCCGGTCGCTGATCAACGACCCGGACATGCTGCTCCTCGACGAGCCGACCACCGGCCTGGACCCGCAGGCCAGGCACGTGGTCTGGGACCGGTTGTTCCGGCTCAAGCAGCAGGGCGTGACGCTGGTGCTGACCACGCACTACATGGACGAGGCGGAGCAGTTGTGCGACCGCCTGGTGGTCATGGACCGGGGCAAGATCGCGGCCGGCGGCTCGCCCCGCGAGCTGATCGAGGAGTACTCCACGCCCGAGGTACTGGAGCTGCGGTTCGACCCGGCGGTACACGACAACGCGGCCGAGAAGCTGGCCAGCGTCCCGGCCCAGCGCCGTGAGGTGCTGGCCGACCGGGTGCTGCTGTACGTCGAGGACGGCGATGCCGCGCTGACCGCGGTGCGCAGCCTGGGCCTGGAGCCGCTCACCTCGCTGGTCCGGCGCAGCACGCTGGAGGACGTGTTCCTCCGGCTGACCGGCCGCCGGCTGGAGGACTGATGACCGCGGCGCCCACTGTCCGGGGCCGGGCCGCCCCAGCCCAGCCTGCGGCCTGGCCGTTCGCCGTCCGCCAGCTGCGCTTCTGGCTGACCGACTACCGGCGGACCTGGCGGGGCTCGGTCTTCTCCACCCTGCTCTCGCCGCTGCTCTACCTGGGCGCGATGGGCCTGGGCCTGGGCACCCTGGTGAACAAGCACGGCACCGCCCATCTGGGTGGGGTCAGCTACCTGGTGTTCCTGGCCCCCGGGCTGCTCGCGGCCCAGGCGATGGGCCTGGGGGTGGGGGAGTCCACCTACCCGGTGTATGGGTCGGTCAAGTGGAACAAGACGTATCAGGCGGCGGTGGCCTCCCCGCTGCGGCCGGCCGACCTGATGCACGGCCACCTGCTGTTCGTCGCGCTCAAGCTGACCATGACGAGCAGCGTGTTCCTGGCCGTGGCGGCGGCGTTCGGCGCGCTCACCTCGCCGCTGGCCATCGCCGCGCTGCCGGTTGCGGTGCTCACCGGGCTGGCCTTCACCGCACCGGTCGAGGCGTGGACGGTCACCTGCAGCCGGGACACCTCGCTGTCCGTGATCTACCGGTTCGGGCTGATCCCGCTGTTCCTGTTCTCCGGCACGTTCTTCCCGGTCAGCCAGCTGCCGGCCTGGATCCGGCCGGTCGCCTACCTGACCCCGCTGTGGCACGGCGTGGCGCTGTGCCGTGCGCTCTGCCTGGGCACCGCCACGCTGCCCGGGGCGCTGCTGCACACCGGCTACCTGGCCGCGGTGCTGGCCGCCGGGATCTGGGCTGGGAACCGTACCTACCGCAGGCGGCTGTATGTCTAGCGTGCCGTCGCCGCTGCGCCGGCTCCCGCTGCGCGTGCTGCCGCTGCGCGGCTGGGCCCGCGGCTCGCTGGGCGGCCGGGGCAGCCTGTACCTGGCCGAGCGGCACGCGCTGGTCTACCGGCACACCTGGCTGGTGTTCGTGTCCGGGGTGCTTGAGCCGTTGTTCTACCTGCTGTCCATCGGGGTCGGCCTGGGCCAGCTGGTCGGCCTGCTGCACCTGCCCGGCGGCCAGACCGTCGGCTACGCCGAGTTCGTCGCGCCCGCGCTGCTGGCCAGCGCGTCGATGAACGGGGCGCTGTTCGACTCCACGTTCAATGTGTTCTTCCGGCTCAAGTACGAGAAGCTCTACGACGCCGCGCTGGCCACCCCGATGCGGTCTGGCGACGTGGCCCTGGGCGAGATCAGCTGGGCGCTGCTGCGCGGTACGCTGTACGCGGTCGCGTTCCTGATCGTGATGGCGGCCATGGGCCTGGTCCGGTCGTGGTGGGCGCTGGCCGCGCTGCCCGCCGCGGTGCTCACCGGGTTCGCCTTCGCCGCGGCCGGCATGGCCTGCACCACCTATATGCGGAGCTGGCAGGACTTCGAGTTCGTCCAGCTGGCCACGCTGCCCATGTTCCTGTTCTCCACCACGTTCTACCCGCTCAGCGTGTACCCGCGGGGGATCCAGTACGTGGTCGAGATCACTCCGCTGTACCAGAGCGTGGCCCTGCTGCGCGGCCTCACCCTGGGCCTGGCCGCGCCCGGCCTGCTCTGGCACGTGCTGTACCTGGCCGTGCTCGGCCTGGCCGGGCTGCTGGTGGCGGGCCGCCGGATCGGCCGCCTGCTGCTTACCTGAGCATCTGCTATGCCGGGTAGGAAGCTTTCATCCGGCGGCGGGCGGGCAGGTTAGGCTTTAGGCAGGCCGCAGGGCGGCTTAGCCGGAGGGGAGCCAGCTAGCAGGGCATGGTCACGACCAGCGGCAGTCAGCCTGAGCCAGCAGCCGGGGCCGGCCCCGCGCCCGCGGCTGCGGCGGTCGCGCGCCGAGTCGGCATGAGCCGGCCGGACTGGGTGCCCTGGCTGATCGCGCTGGCTGTCTTCGGTGGCTACACGATCATCTCGGTGTCCCGCTACCTGCGGCTCGATCCCGGCTCCTGGGACCTGGGCATCTTCACCGAGTACGTCAAGCAGCTGGCCCACCTGCACGCGCCGATAGTGAACATCCACGGCGCCGGGTTCAACCTGTTCGGCGACCACTTCCAGCCGATCGCCGGGCTGATCGCCCCACTGTTCCTGGTCTTCCCCAGCCCGGTCACCCTGCTGGTGGTGCAGGCCTTCCTGACCGCGGTGTCGGTGATCCCGGTGAGCCAGGCGGCCGAGGCCCGGCTGGGCACGGCGGCCGGGCGGATGATCGGCGCCGCCTACGGCCTGTCCTGGGGCCTGGCGCAGATGGTCGATTTCGACTTCCACGAGATCGCGTTCGCCGTGCCGCTACTGGCCTTCTCGCTGTCCGCACTGCTGCGCGGACGGACCCGCGCCGCCGTGCTGTGGGCGCTGCCGCTGGTCTTCGTCAAGGAGGATCAAGGCTTCACCGTCGCCGCGCTGGGCCTGGTGCTGATGCTGAGCAGCGTCAGCCGCCGCGCCCAGCCGGGCACCGACCGCAGCCAGGCGTTCTGGGGCGGACTGCTGCTGATCTGCTGGGGCATCTTCTGGTCCGCGCTGGCCATCATCGTGATCATCCCGCATTTCAACATCGCCCACGTCTACCCGTACTGGACCGACGGCGGCGCGGTCAGCCCGGGCGGCCACCCCGCCCCCGGCGCAGTACTCAGCCAGCTCGGCGCGTCCTGGCTGGTCAAGCTGCGCACCACGCTGCTCATCCTGCTGCCGGCCGGGTTCCTGGCCCTGGGCTCCCCGCTCGGCCTCATCGCCCTGCCCGGCCTGCTGCTGCGCTTCGTGTCGACCAACAACATGTACTGGGGTGACGGGTTCCACTACAACGCGACCGTGATGCCGATCGTGTTCCTGGCCGCGGTGGACACACTGTCCCGGGTTAGCCCGCGGGGGCGGGGGCGGCTGTCTGTCGCCACCCGCTGGGTCGCGCCTGCCGTCATGCTGGCGCTGGCGCTGGCCATCCTTCCCCGGTTCCCGCTCAGCGGGGTGTGGCAGCCGCCGACCTACCAGATCGGCCTGCACGTTCAGGCCGAGGACGCGGCGATGGCCCGGGTGCCATCGGGGACCACGGTGGAGGCCACGCTGACCATGGTGGCCCCGCTGGCCGCCCGGGACGACACGTACTGGATCGGCACCGCCGGCAACCCGGCGCCGCAGTACATCGTGTTCGACGGCACCGACAGCGGCTGGAGCCCGGCGCCCAGCCACCCGCTGGCGTTCGTTGAGGCACGCCATCCCGGCACCCGCTACCGGGTGATCTTCGGGGACAACGGCGTCTACGTGTTCCGCCAGAGCCAGGGCTGACCGGACGCGGCCGCGAACCCGGTACCGGCCAGTAGCTTGGCGGCCGGCCAGTCGCTAGAGTCAGGACCGGGACTGGTCGGGAGGGCGACATGGACTTCGGGTACGACGACCGCACGGAGGAGTTCCGCAAACGCCTCCTGACGTTCATGGATGAGTGCGTGTACCCGGCCGAGCCGGTGTTCGCCGCCCAGGTGCAGGCGAACCGCGCGGCGGGCTGGCCCTGGCAGCGGCCGGAGATCATCGCCGACCTGAAGGCGGAGGCACGCGGCCGCGGGCTGTGGAACCTGTTCCTCACCCGCCACCCGGAAGGCGCCGGGCTGACCAACCTGCAGTACGCGCCGCTGGCCGAGATCACCGGGCGCAGCCCCGCGCTCGCCCCCGAAGCGCTCAACTGCGCCGCCCCGGACACCGGGAACATGGAGCTGCTGGCCGAGTTCGGCACTCAGGCTCAGCGCGACCGCTGGCTCCGCCCGCTGCTGGACGGCCAGATCAGGTCGGCGTTCTGCATGACCGAGCCCGACGTGGCCTCCTCGGACGCGGCCAACATCACCACCCGGATCGAGCGGTCCGGCGGCGAGTACGTGATCAACGGCCGCAAGTGGTGGTCGTCCGGGGCGATGAACCCGGGCTGCGAGATCTTCATCGTGATGGGCCGCACCGCCTGGGACGGGGACCGGCACCGCCAGCAGTCGATGATCCTGGTCCCGCGGGACACCGCCGGGGTCACCGTCAAGCGCGGGATGACGCTGTTCGGCTACGACGACGCACCGCATGGCGGGCACGCCGAAGTGGAGTTCCGCGATGCCCGGGTGCCCGCGGCCAACCTGATCGCCGAGGAGGGCGACGGGTTCGCGATCGCGCAGGCCCGGCTCGGGCCCGGCCGGATCCATCACTGCATGCGGCTGATCGGCGCGGCCGAGCGGGCCGTCGAGCTGATGTGCCAGCGGGTGACCAGCCGGGTGGCGTTCGGCGCGCCGCTGGCCGACCAGGGCGTGATCCAGGAGTGGATCGCCGAGTCCCGGGTGCGCATCGAGCAGGCCCGGCTGCTGGTGCTGAAGACCGCCTGGCTGATGGACACGGTGGGCAACAAGGGCGCGCACACCGAGATCCAGGCCATCAAGATCGTCACTCCGGCGATGGCCGAGTGGGTGATCGACAAGGCTATCACCGCGCACGGCGCCGCCGGGGTCAGCCAGGACTTCCCGCTCGCCACGCTGTGGGCCAGCGCCCGCTCGCTGCGGTTCGCGGACGGCCCCGACGAGGTGCACAAGCGTTCCCTGGCCCGGCGGGAGCTCCGCCGTTACCGAAATGGAGACAGTTGATGCCAGATAACCAGTCACGGGTCGCCATCGTCACCGGTGCCGCGCGCGGCATCGGGGCCGCCGCCGCCCGCCGGCTCGCTGCGGACGGGATGGCCGTCGCCGTCCTGGACCTGGATGCGGACGCCTGCAAGGGCACCGTGGACGCGATCGTCTCGGCCGGCGGCCGCGCGGTCGCGGTCGGCGCCGACGTCAGCCAGGCCGACGAGGTGGCCGGTGCGGTGGAGACGGTCGTCGCGGAACTCGGCCCGCCCGCGGTGCTGGTCAACAACGCCGGGATCCTGCGGGACAACCTGCTGTTCAAGATGTCCGACGACGACTGGGACATGGTCCTGGGGGTGCACCTGCGCGGCTCGTTCCTGATGACCCGGGCGGCCCAGAAGCACATGGTGGACCAGCACTACGGCCGGATCGTCAACCTGTCGTCCAGTTCCGCGCTGGGCAACCGTGGCCAGGCCAACTACTCGGCGGCCAAGGCCGGCCTGCAGGGCTTCACCAAGACACTGGCTATCGAGCTTGGCCCGTTCGGCATCACCGCCAACGCGGTCGCGCCGGGGTTCATCGCCACCGACATGACCGCGGCCACCGCCGCCCGGGTCAAGATGAGCTTCGACGACTTCATGGCCGCGGCCGCGGCCAACACCCCGGTGCGCCGGGTGGGCCAGCCCGAGGACGTGGCCAACGTCATCTCGTTCCTGGTCAGCGAGGGCGCCGGGTTCGTATCCGGCCAGGTCATCTACGTGGCAGGCGGGCCGCTCTGTTGACCGCGGACGAACTGCGCCAGCAGGTCCGTGACTTCCTGGCCGGGCACGACCCGGGCAGCACGACCCCGGAGGACTTCCTCCGGGCCCGGTTCGACGCAGGCCTGGCCGCCGCGCACTACCCACCGGGCCTGGGCGGGCAAGGGCTGCCCCGCGGGCTGCAGAGCGTCCTGGACGCCGAGTTCGCGGCCGCGGGCGCACCGACCAACCAGGCCGAGCGCAACCCGATCGGACTCGGGATGGCCGCGCCCACGATTCTGGCGTTCGGTAATGAAGAACAGAAGGCGCGCTGGCTCCGGCCACTCTGGACCGGAGAGGAGGTCTGGTGCCAGCTGTTCAGTGAGCCGGGCGCGGGCTCCGACCTGGCCGGCCTGGGCACCCGCGCGGAGCACCAGGACGGCCCGGACGGCGGGCAGTGGGTGGTCAACGGGCAGAAGGTGTGGACGTCGGTGGCGCACCACGCACAGTGGGGCCTGCTGCTGGCGCGCACCGACCCGGACGTGCCCAAGCACGCCGGGCTGACCTACTTCGGCTGCGCCATGACCCAGCCCGGGGTGGAGGTCCGGCCGCTGCGCCAGCTCACCGGGGAAGCCGAGTTCAACGAGGTGTTCCTGACCGGCGCGGTGGTCCGGGACGTGGACCGGATCGGCGACGTCGGCGCGGGCTGGCGGGTCGCCCAGGGCACGCTGATGAACGAGCGGGTGTCCATCGGCGGCACCGCGCTGCCCCGGGAAGGCGGGATGATCGGCCCGGCCG
Organism: uncultured Actinomycetes bacterium; assembly: GCA_963834705.1. Taxonomy (GTDB): domain Bacteria; phylum Actinomycetota; class Actinomycetes; order Streptosporangiales; family Streptosporangiaceae; genus RYN-230. Next base: position 1,142,794 of record CAWICV010000001.1, on the reverse strand, counting down.
CGCGGAACTGGCGGGAGCACCCGGAACGGCGCACCCCCGGGTTGCACGACCGGATGCTCCGGCTGTGGGCGGACGCCGAGGTGGCCCGGCTGGCCTCGGCCCGGTTCCGGCAGTCGCTGGCGGCCGGCCAGCCCGGCCCGGAAGGGTCCGCGGCCAAGATTGTGTTCGCCCGGCTGAACCAGGAGATCAGCGCGTTCGAGGTGGAGCTGTCCGGGACGGACGGGCTGCGCTACGACGACTGGGCGATGCGCCGCTCCGGCGCGGTCGACTTCTACGGCCGGAACGTGGGCTACCGCTACCTGCGCTCGCGGGGCAACTCGATCGAGGGCGGCACCTCGGAGATCCTGCGGAACATCATCGCCGAGCGGGTCCTCGGCCTGCCCACCGAGCCACGCACCGATACCAAGATCCCGTGGAAGGACCTGCCCCGATGAGCACCATGGCTGAGCCTGCCACCACGGGGCAGGGCGCCCGGTCCATTCCGGACCTGCTGTACAGCGCGGACGAGCAGGACCTGCGGGACGCGGTCCGGTCGCTGCTGGCCGAGCGGGCCGACTGGCCCACAGTGCTGGCCCGGACCGAAACCGCCGAGACCTATGACACCGGGCTGTGGCGGGTACTGGCGGCCGAGGTCGGCTGCGCCGGGCTGCTCATCCCGGAGGCCCATGGCGGGGCCGGGGCCAGCTTCCGGGAAGCGGCCGCGGTCGCCGAGGAGATCGGCCGCGCCGCTGCCCCGGTGCCCTACCTGGGCAGCGCGGTGGTGGCCACCACCGCGCTGCTGGCCGCGCCGGACGCCGAGCTGCTGGCCGGGCTGGCCGCCGGAAGCCTGACCGTGGCGCTGGCAGTGCCGTTTGCCAGTAGGCCGTTTGCCAGCCGGCCGTTCGCCGCGGCCCGCCGATGAGGTGGCCGCCGGCGTGCGGGTGACGCCGCCGCGGCCCGGTGACCCGGACGGCCAGGCCCGGCTGACCGGGACGATCACCGGGGTGGCGGACGCGCTGCCCGCCGATGTGCTGCTGGTGCCCGCCGATGGGGTGCCCGCCGGGCTGTACGCGGTGCAGGCCGGCGCGCCCGGGCTGACCATGACGCCGGTGGTGTCGCTGGACCAGACCCGGCAGCTCGCCGACCTGGCCCTGGACGGCGTGCCGGCCCGGGGCGTGGCGGCGGGCCCGGACGTGGCCGCGGCGGTACGGGCGGGGCTGACCGCCGGGGCCGCGATGCTGGCGTCCGAGCAGCTCGGGCTGGCCGAGAAGTGCCTGGAGATCACGGTCAGCTACCTCAAGGAGCGGTACCAGTTCGCCCGGCCGGTCGGCTCGTTCCAGGCGCTCAAGCACCGGCTGGCCGACCTGTGGGTGGCGGTGCTGCAGGCCCGCGCCGCGGCCCGGTACGCGGCGGCGTGCCTGGCCGAGGACGACCCGGACACGCCGGTGGCGGTGGCGCTGGCCAAGGCGGCCTGCGGCGACGCGGCCACGCTGGCCGCTCAGGAGTGCGTGCAGTTGCACGGCGGCATCGGATTCACCTGGGAGCACCCGGCGCACCTGTATCTGAAGCGGGCCAAGAGCGCCTCGACCGGGTTCGGCACCCCGGACTGGCACCGCGGCACGCTGGCCAGCCTGGCTGACCTGCCCGGGCCCAGAGCGACGGGATGAAGTCGGTTGATGGCGCCGGGGTAGTAGTCACCGGCGCGGGCAGCGGGATCGGGGCCGCGCTGGCCCGCCGGTTCGCCGCCGAGGGCGCCCGGGTGGTGGTGAACGACCTGGACGCGGCGGCCGCGCGGCGGGTGGCCGGCTCGATCGGCGGTGAGGCGATGCCCGGCGACGCGGCCAGCGAAGACGGCGTGGCCTCGCTGATCGAGGGCGCGGCCGGCATGCTCGATGGCATCGACCTGTTCTGTGCCAACGCCGGGATCGGGCCGGAAGGCGGCCCGGAGGCGCCAGAGGCGGTGTGGGAGGCCTGCTGGCAGGTCAACGTGCTGGCCCACGTGCGGGCGGCCCGCCACCTCACCGGGCCGTGGCTGGCGCGCGGCCGCGGCCACCTGATCTGCACCGTGTCCGCGGCCGGCCTGCTCACCATGCTCGGCTCGGCGCCCTACTCGGTGACCAAGCACGCCGCGCTCGGCTTCGCCGAGTGGATGGCGGCCACCTACGCGCATCGCGGCATCACCGTGCAGGCGCTGTGCCCGATGGGGGTGCGCACCCCGTTGCTCGACGCGGCCAGCCCGGCCGGCCAGGCGCTGCTGGCCGGGACGGCGATCAGCCCGGAGGAAGTGGCCGACGCCGTCATCGAGGGCATCGCCGACGGCCGGTTCCTGATCCTGCCGCATCCGGAGGTCGCGGTGATGTACGCGCACCGGTCCGATGACCCGAGCCGCTGGCTGGCCGGCATGAACCGGCTGCAGCAGCGGCTGGAGAATCTGCCGGACTGACTGACGGGTAACCCGCGCTGGATGTCCGGATTGCGGCATAGTGTCGGCCATGAGGCCGGTCGTCATGGGTACACTGCACCACCTTGAGCTGTGGGTGCCCGACCTGAGCCGGGCCGAGCACACCTGGGGCTGGCTGCTGGGTGCGCTGGGTTACGAGCTCTACCAGCAGTGGCCCGAAGGATGCAGTTTCCGGGCGGGGGATTTGTACATCGTGCTGGAGCAGTCTCCGGCGCGCAGCGCGTTCCGCCACGACCGGCACCGGCCGGGGGTCAACCACCTGGCGTTTCACGTGTCCGACCGGACCACCGTGGACCGGATGGTGGGGGAGGCGCTGCTGCATGGCTGGCGGCTGATGTTCGCCGACCGGCACCCGTACGCGGGCGGTGAGCAGCACTACGCCGCGTACCTCGAGGACTCGGACGGCTACGAGGTGGAGCTGGTCGCCCCGCCGTCTGTGTACTAAGCCCGGGGGCTGGTGGCTGGCCTGGGCGGGGAGGCATCCCGCCCAGGCCAGCGCTCTATCTGTCCGGGGGGACGACCCCCTGGACCCCCGCTCGCCGCTGCGCGCCGAACGACGAACTCCGGCGGTGCCGTTAACCCGCTGTCACGGCTGTAGTCAGCCGTAGATCTCGCGAGGAGCGGCCGACCGCGATGGTGAACTGGCCGGGCGGCCAGTCCCAGCGCCCGGCGTGCTCGTCGTAGCGGGCGAACACCCGGGCCGGCAGGGTCAGCGTGACCGTCGCCGCCGCGCCCGGCGCGGCGGTCACCGTGCCGAACGCGCCCAGCACCCGGACCGGGCGGCCCGGGTGCTGGGCGGCCCCCGCCAGGTAGGCCTGCACCACCTCGCGCCCAGTTCGGCCGCCGGTGTTGCGCACCGTGACCTCGACAGTGAGGTCGGTGCCGGCCCGCAGGCCCACCTGGCCCGCGGTCAGCGACTCATAGGCCCAGCTGGTGTAGCCCAGCCCATGGCCGAACGCGAACAGCGGGCTGGTGTCGGCCGCGTCGTAGCCGCGGTACCCGATGAGCAGCCCCTCGTCATAGCTGAGGCGGCCGTCCTCGGGCACGGCGTGCAGCACCGGGGCGTCGGACTCCTCGGCCGGCATGGTCACCGGCAGCCGCCCGCCCGGTTCGGCCCGGCCGAGCAGCACGTCGGCCAGGGCCTCGCCCATGGCCTGGCCGGGCAGCCAGGCATAGAGCACGGCAGCGACCCGGCTGGCCCACGGCATGAGCACCGGCATGCCGGCATTCACCACCACCACGGTCCGCGGGTTGACCGCGCTGACCCGCTCGACCAGCTCATCCTGCCGGCCGGGCAGCCGCAGCGTGTCCCGGTCGAACCCCTCGCTCTCGGTGGTCTCCGCGGAGCCGACCACGACGACCGCCGCCGCGGCCGCCGCGGCCGCCTGGACCGCCTGGTCCAGGGCCGCCTCCTCGTCCGGCGCGGCCACGATGCCGAGCCGGACCGCGAGCGGGCCCTCGGCCCGCGCCGACGGCAGGAAATCGAGCCTGACCTGGACAGGCTGCCCGGCGGTCAGCTCGACCGCACCGGTCACCTCACCCGGCCGGGTCATCGTCTCCACCGGGTCCGCCGGGACCGGGGTGTCACCCGCGGCGGCCACGCTGCCGTCCACGGTCAGGGTGAGCCGGCCCACGCCGGCCGCGCCGACCATGTGCGGCCCGGACGTGTCCGGGCGGTAACTGGTCAGCAGCGAGATCGTGCCGTCCTCACCCCAGCCGATGCCGTCCGGCAGGCCGTCGCCCCACCAGGCGAACACCGTGGTGTTCCGGTGCTCGGCGCCGAGCAGGCGGCCGTCGGCCGCGCGGAACTCCAGCCGGACGCCCGGCTCACCGGTCACCGGGTCGGTCAGCGACCGGGCGGGTGGCTCCGGCACGGTCTCCCAGGTGTGACAGCCCGGCGTGACGGTGACCGTGGCCTGGCCGGCCAGGGCCGCGCGCAGCGCCTCGTCCGGGGCGGAGATGGCCGCCGGGTGGACGGCCGCGCTGCCGCCGCCCTGGATGACCGGGTGCACGGCGTTCGGCCCGATCAGCGCGATGCTGCCGATGCTGGCCGGGTCGAAGGGCAGTGCGCCCTGCTCGTTGCGGAGCAGCACGCAGGCAGCGGCTGCGGCCCGCCGCAGCAGCGCGCTTCCAGGCGTCGCCGGCGAGGGGGGGCGTGCTGGAGGCGTGTTCCCGCCGAGGCCGTCGCTCGGCGCGAAGCGGCGATCGGGGGCCGGGGGGTCCGGGGGTAGTCCCACGGGGGAGCAGAGCGGGGGGTCGTCCCCCCGGGTTAGCACCGACTGGCCGTCCGCCGGGCTGAGCGCACCCACCCGGCGGGCCACCTCCAGCAGCCGGAGCACCTGCTCGTCGAGGACGTCCTCGGGCACCTGGCCGGACCGGACCGCGTCGGCCAGGCCGGTGACCCACGGGCTGTCCGGACCGGGCATGGCCAGGTCCAGCCCGGCCAGCGCGGTGGGCCCCACGCTCCGGCACGCATCCCAGTCCGAGACGATCGCGCCGGTGAAGCCCCACTCGCCCTTGAGCACGCCGCGCAGCAGCCGCTCATGCTCGGTCATCCTGGCCCCGTTGACCGCGTTGTACGCGGCCATCACCATGACCGCGCCCGCCTCGCGGACGCTGGCCTCGAACGGCACCAGGTACAGTTCGCGGAGCACCGCCTCGGCGATCCGCGCGTCGTAGGTCCACCGCTCGGTCTCCGAGTCGTTGCCCACGAAGTGCTTGACCGCGGCGCCGACCCCGGCCGACTGCAGGCCGGTGACGTAGCTGACCGCCAGCCGGGCGGACAGCACCGGGTCCTCGGAGAAGCACTCGAAACCGCGGCCGCCGAGCGGGGTCCGCATCAGGTTCATGGTCGGGGCCAGCACGATGTCGATGCCCTTGCCCCGCGCCTCGGCGCCGAGGGCGGCCGCGAGCTCGCGGACGAGCTCACAGTCCCAGGTGGCGCCGAGGGCGGACGGGCAGGGCACGCTGGCCGATGGATTCCGGTCATCTTTGGTGACGCCCCGTATCCCGGCCGGCCCATCCGACATGACTATCGGACGGAGCCCGAGCGCGGGGACACCGTAGGTACGCCAGCTGTCCGCACCGGTCAGCAGGCGCACCTTCTCCCCGACGGGGAGCGCAGCCACCCGGCTGCGCTCCTCCGTCGCCTCTGTAGACGTTGTCATCAAGGTCCTTGCGTCGGGTCCGCGCTCAGGACTTCGGCGTGAGGTGCAGGATGGTGTCCTCGATGTACGGGGTGTTCGGCACCGGGTTCATGTACGGGTTGCTGGCCGACGGCCAACCCGTGTAGTCCCGGGTGGAGACCTCAGCCCAGGCCCCGCCATTGAGCAGCGGCACCACCGGCACCTGGGTGGTCATGATCTGCTCCAGCTTGGTGATGGCCGCCTTCTGGCCGGCCGGGCTGCCGGACCCGGCGAACTGCTGCAGCGCGGCTTGCGCCTGCGCGTTGTTGAACCGCCCGTAGTCACCCGCGGCCGGCTTGCCGACCGGCGCGGTCGTCGAGCTGTCCATCCAGTTGTCGTAGATGAAGTACGGGTTCGGGCCCTGGTTGCTCCAGTGGATGGTCGCGTCGAACGTGCCGTTGGCGACGTCCCCGGCCCAGGTGGTGGGGTTGCCGATGCCGTTCGGGGTCACATTCATGCCCAGCGCGCTGAGCTGGTGGCTGATCAGCTGCGAGTCGGTGTAGTAGTCGCTGTACGGGATCGGGTCGGAGATCGAGAACGTGATGTGCTGACCGTTCTTGGTCCACTTGCCGCCGGCCATCTTCCAGCCGTCGGCGGTGAGGATGGAGCTGACCTTGGCCTTGTCGCCAGTGGCCGGGAGGTTGTTGGCCAGCGACGGGTCCAGGTAGGACTGGTGGTTGGGCAGCAGCAGCCCGCTGGTGCTGGTGACCGGCGGCTCGTAGCCGGTCTCGCCCTGCACGTTGAGCTGGGACCGGTTGATCCCGTAGCTGATCGCCTGGCGCACCGCCGGGTCGTTCAGCGGGGCCTTGGTGGTATTCAGGAACAGGCCGACCACGTTGTTGGCGCTGAAGTACGGCGCGCTGTCCGTCCAGGTGTGGTTGTCCGTGCTCTTGGCCAGGTAGTTGGACTTGATGTTGGCCACGTAGTTGCCGGCGAAGTCGATCTGGCCGCTGGCCACCGGGGGCACCAGGTTGGCGTTGGTGTTGTAGGCCGGGAAGTCGATCTCGGGCTCGTGCACCTTCGACTTCTGCCAGTAGTGCGGGTTTGGCTTGAGCGTGTAACCCTGCGGCGAGAACTTGTCCAGCATGAACGGCCCGGTGCCGACCGGGCTGGCGTCGGAGTACGTAGCCGGGTCGCTCACCTTGGACCAGACGTGCTGCGGGACGATGTACACCTGCCCGATCAGGAACAGGTTGGCGTACTGCGGCTTGGCGAAGTTGAGCACCGCCTTGGTCGCGCTGGGCGCCGAGGCACTGGTGACGATCGGCGCACCGGCCGTGTACAGCTTCGGGTTGCTCTTGAGCAAGTTAAACGTGTAGGCCACGTCGCTGGCGCGCAGCGGCTTGCCGTCGTTCCACTTGACGCCGGACCGGATGGTCAGCGTCAGCGTCTTGCCGCTGTTCGACCAGGAGTACCCGGTGGCCAGCATCGGGATCGGCGCCTGGGCGGAATTGAGCGTGTTGAAGATGAACAGCGGCTCGTTGTACAGCGAGACCGCGTTGGTCAGGTAGCCGGTCGAGGTCAGTGAGAACGGGTTGAACGTGTCGGTCATCGGGGAGAGCGGGGTGCTCTCGACGACCAGCGTCTTGCCCATCTTGACGCTGCTGCCGCTGCCACCGTTGCTGCTGCCACTGCTGCCGCACGCGGCGACGCCGAGGCTGAGGGCGCCGACTATGGCCATGCCTGCGAGAACTCTATGTTTCATTGCTTAAACTCCGTTGTGCCCGGCCGGCTTAATGCCGGTCTGTTGTGAGCGACCGTGTCGGGGTCTTTATCGGTGGGGCGGTGCTGGCCGGCCGGGCTCCCGGCCTGCCGTGCCGCCGTGGTGGGTCTGTCAGGGTACACACGCGCTGCGTCGTCGCAGCCGCTAGGCGGCATCCCGGTGCATCACGACTCCTCTCCCCCTTCGGCTGCGGAGCTGGTTGGTTCATCGGCTGGGCTGGCCAGCCCGGAACTCAGCGGCTGGCTTTCCGCCCGGGTCAGCCCGCTGGCGTGCAGCCAGCAGGCGCTGGAGTGGCCGGCTGCCACCGTGGCAGCCGGCGGGGTGCGGACCGCGCAGACCGCCATCGCGTGCGGGCAGCGCGGGTGGAACCGGCAACCGCTCGGTGGCGCCACCAGGCTGGGCGGGGAACCACGGCCCTGCAATGCGGGCGGCTCGGCGCGGTCCGGATCCGGCGCCGCGCTGAGCAGCAGCTGCGTGTACGGGTGGGCCGGCTGGTCGGTGACCACCGAGGCGGGGCCGGACTCGACCACCTCCCCGGCGTACATCACCATGATCACGTCGGCCAGGTAGCGCGCCGAGGCGATGTCATGGGTGATGTAGAGGATGCCGAGCCGGTCCCGGTCCCGCAGGTCGCCGAGCAGGTTCAGGACGCCGAGCCGGATCGACACGTCGAGCATGGAGACCGGCTCGTCGGCCAGCAGCACCCGGGGCCGGACGGCCAGCGCGCGGGCGATGGCCACCCGCTGCCGCTGCCCGCCGGACAGCTCATGGGGGTACTTGCGGAGGAACTGGCCGGCCGGGGTGAGCGATACCCGTTCCAGCAGGGCGATGGCGGCCGAGTCCAGCGTCCCGCCCTGCTCGCCCAGGCCATGGATCTGCAGCGGCCGGGCCAGGTGGTAGCGCACGTCGTGCACCGGGTTGAGCGAGGAGAACGGGTCCTGCAGCACCAGCTGCACGTCCCGGGCGTACTCCCGGCGGTGCCGGCTGGACGCGGGCACCGGGTGGCCGTCCAGCAGCAGCTCCCCGGACGTGGGCGTGATCAGCCGGGCCAGCAGCCGGGCCAGCGTGGACTTCCCGGAGCCGCTCTCGCCGACCACCGCGATGATCCCGGCTTGGGCCAGCGTGAGCGAGACGTCCTCGACCGCGTGTACCACCGGGGGTGCCCCGGCGTTACGGGCCAGCCGGGCCCGGCCCCGGCGCGGCGCGTGGTGCAGGGTGAAGTGCTTGGTCAGGCCGCGCGCTTCGAGCAGCGGAACGCCGGTCTCCGGGGCGCGCGGCGCGGTGGCGGTCTCGGTCATGCCAGGCTCCCGTGCTCAGGTGCGGCCGCACTGCCGGCGGCGGCGCTGGACGCGGCCACGCTGGGGTCGCGGGTACTGGCGTTCGGCAAAATGGGTGTGGGTGGCGCCGCGCCGTCCGGCTCGGGCAGCGCCAGCTCGGCGGGGACCTCGTGCTCGCCGTCCTGCAGCCAGCACGAAGCCAGCCGGCTGCCGGAGCGCTCGCCGCCGCCGGAAGGCCGTTGGCCGATCCCGGGGGGCTCCGGGGGGTTGCCCCCCCGGGCTGGCACGGCCGGCTGCCCCAGCGGTGGGGACTGCTCGCGGCAGATGTCCATCGCGTACCGGCAGCGCGGGTGGAAGACGCAGCCGACCGGCAGCATCCGCAGGTCCGGTGGTGACCCGGGGATACCGGTCATGTGCTGGTGCGGCCCGTGCAGGGACGGGAACGAGTTCAGCAGGCCGACCGTGTACGGGTGCCGCGGCGCGCGGAACAGGTCGGCCGCGGCGGCCCGCTCCACCAGGCGGCCCGCGTACATGACCGCGATCGAATCGGCGATCTCGGCCAGCAGGGACAGGTCGTGGGTGATGAACAGCACCGCGAAGCCGAGCCGCTCGCGCAGCGCGGTCAGTTCTTCCAGGATCTCCCGCTGGGTGACCACGTCCAGCGCGGTGGTCGGCTCGTCCAGGATGACGATCTGCGGCTCCAGCGCGAGCGCCATCGCGATCATCACCCGCTGCCGCATCCCGCCGGACAGCTCGTGCGGGTAGCTGCGCAGCCGGTCGGCGGTGATCCCGACCATGTCGAGCAGTTCGGTGGCCCGCTGCTGCCGGGCGGCCCCCGACTGGCCAGGCTGGTGGGCCTGCAGCACGTCGGTCAGCTGGACGCCGACGGACAGCACCGGGTTGAGCGCGTTCATCGCGGATTGCAGTACGACGGCAATGTGTGACCAGCGCAGCTCGCGTAGTTGTGGCTCGTCCAGATCGAGCAGGTCCACGCCGCGGTCCGGCTCGGGGTAGTAAAGCACCTCGCCGCCGGTGATCATGCCGGGGGCGCGGAGCAGCCGGATCGCCGCGTAGGCCAGCGTGGACTTGCCGCTGCCGCTCTCCCCGGCCAGCCCGAGCACCTCGCCGCGCCGCAGCACCAGGTCGGCGCCGACCACCGCGTGCACCGCGCCCGGGCCGGCCCCGTAGTCCACCTGCAGCCCGCGGATGTCCAGCAGCGGCTCGCTGCTCATATCCCTGCCTCCTGGCTCGGCTCGGCCACGGCGCCCGCCGCTGGGCGGCCGGCGGTGGGCCGGACCACCGGGGTGAGACCCAGCTCGAACCGCTTGGGCAGCCCGGAGCCCTTGGTCTTCTTAGCCTGGCGCCTGGTCAGGCCCGCGGCCCGCAGCCGCGGGTTGATGAACTCGTCGATGCCGAAGTTGAGCAGCGCCAGTGCGGTGCCCAGCAGCGCGACCATCAGGCCGGGCGGGATGTACCACCACCAGTAGCCGCTCACCTCGGCGTCCGAGTTCTGCGCCTCGAACAGCATCGAGCCCCAGCTCCAGTGCTCCGGGTTGACCAGGCCGAGGAACGCGATGGCGGTGTACGTGCCCACCCCGTAGAGCACGGTGAACAGGAACGAGGACGCGACCACCGGCACCAGATTGGGCAGGATCTCGTGGCTGATCACCCGCCAGCCGCGCTCGCCGACGATGCGTGCCGACTCGACGTAGTCCCGGGTGCGCAGCGACAGCGTCTGGGCGCGCAGCACCCGGGCGCCCCAGGCCCAGCCGGTGATCGCGATGATCAGCCCGATCAGCAGGTCGTTGGTGCTGCTGCTCGGGGGCAGGAAGCCGAAGATCACGATGAGCAGCGGCAGCGCGGGCAGCACCAGGAAGATGTTGGCCAGCATGGACAGCAGGTCATCGGCCAGCCGGCCGTGCAGGTAGCCGGCGCAGATCCCGATCACCACGGACAGCACCGTGGCCACCACCCCGGCCAGCACCGCGACCAGGATGGTGCTCCGGCCGCCCGCCAGCAGCTGGGAGAACACATCCTGCTGCGTCTGGGTGGTGCCGAGCCAGTGCGTGGCCGACGGCGGCTGCGGCGTGCCGTTGGTCGTGGACAGGCTGGCCGACGGGTCGTACGGGGCCACGATCGGCCCGGCGATGGCCAGGATCAGGAACGCGGTCAGCATGACCAGGCCAGCGATGATCTTGGGGGATCGGGGCAGCTGGAACCGGCGCCCCGGTTGCTCGGTGAGTTCCGACGTCCCGAGGGGACCGCCGACCGGCTCGCTGGCCGGATCGACCCCGCCCGCCCCGGCGCCGCCGACGCCGAGGCCGCCGAGGCCGGTGCCGCCCAGGTCGGTGCCGGTGCCGATGGACATAGCTCAGGCCTCCTGACGGGTGCGGGGGTCGAGGAACACGTACACCGAGTCGGCGGCCAGGTTGGCGATCAGGACGGCGAACGTGATGATCAGGAAGATGCCCTGGAGCAGCGGGTAGTCCCGGGCGCCGACCGCCTGGAGCAGGATCCAGCCCAGGCCGGGGTAGCTGAACACGATCTCGGTGAGCAGCGCGCCGGACACCACGAAGCCGATGGCCAGCGAGAAGCCGGACACGCTGGGCAGGATGGCGTTCCGCGCCGCGTACCAGACGACCCGGCGTTTGGCCAGGCCCTTGGCCTGGGCCACCAGGACGTAGTCCTCGTCCATCGTGGTCACCATCACGTTGCGCATGCCGACGATCCAGCCGGCCGCGCTGCACAGCACGATCGTGAACGCGGGCAGGATGGCGTGCTGGAGCACGTCGCCGATGTAGCCGGCGTTCCAGGCCGGGAAGTCCAGCTGGTTGTAGGCCCGGCCGGTGGGGAACCAGCCCAGCCGCACCGCGAACAGATCGAGGGCCAGGAACGCGACGAAAAAGTACGGCGCGGCCTGGAAGAACGTGGTGGCCGGCAGCAGGTTGTCCAGCCAGGTGCCGCGGCGCCAGGCGACCAGGATGCCGAGCAGCGTGCCGAGCGCGAAGCTGATCACCGTGGACACCCCGACCAGGGCGACCGTCCAGGGCAGCGCGCTGCGGATCACGCTGGTCACGGTGGACGGGTAGTAGCTGGTGGATATGCCCAGGTCGCCGTGCAGCAGGTGGACCCAGAACGTGATGTACTGCCCCCACAGGCCCTGTGGGCTGTTCAGGCCGTACTGCAGCTCCAGAGAGCGGATGGTGGCCGGAGTGACGTTGCCCTGCATATGGGCCAGCACCGCTTCAACTGGGTTGCCGGGCATCAGCCGCGGGATGAAGAAGTCCACGGTGACCGCGGCGATCGCGGTCACGATGTAGAACAGCAGCCGCCGGATGATGACGCGCATGGCCGTCCCCCTCAGCCCAGGCGCCAGGCCGGCGTGGCCGGGTCCGGGCGGCAGCCGCAGCTCTCCCGGGGGATGAGCCTGGTCGGCAGGACCACGTCGCGCTGGCCGGGCTCGGCGTTGCTGATCATCGAATAGAGCACCTCGAAAGCGGTCGCGCCGATCTCCTGGATGGGCTGGCGGACGGTGGTCAGCTGGGGGCGCAGGTGGCGCGCCATCGGGATGTCGTCGAAACCGGTGACCGCGACGTCTCCGGGGACGTCGAGGCCGTGCTGCATGAGCGCGTACACCACGCCGAGTGCGGTCTGGTCGTTGGCGCACGCGATGGCCCGGGGGAGCCCGCCCTTCCCGGCCTCGGCCAGCAGCCGGCCGATGACCCCGGCCCCGCCCGCGGCGCAGTAGTCGCCCTGCCACTCCGGGCCGTCCACCAGGGTGCCGCCCGCTTCCTGGACGGCGGCTTTCAGCGCGGCGTGCCGGGCCAGGTTGTCCGGGCTGTCCGGGTGGCCGCCGAGATAGGCGATGGTCTGGTAGCCGTGCTCGCGGACCAGGTGGAAGGCCAGGTCCCGCATGCCGTTGCGGTTGTCGCCACCCACGTTCGAGGTGGTCGGGGTGGCCACGCCGGCCAGCGTCACGATCGGCACCTGCCGGGACAGCCGTTCCAGTTGGGCCGCGTCGATCACCTGGTCGTGCAGGATCAGCCCGTCGCTCTTGCGGGCCAGCGCGTGGATCCGCCTGGTGTGGTCGTGGTCGTCCACGTTGACGGAGCTGACCAGCAGGTTGTAGTCCCGGTGCTGGGCCGCCACCTCGATGCCCCGGTTGATCAGGTCGGGGAACTGCAGGCTTTCCGCCTCGTCCTGGAAGACCCCGGCATCGGCCGTGCTGTCCGCGGCGGGGGTGCCGGTGGGCCGCCGGATTACCACCCCGACGACTTCCTTCAGCCGGGCGCTCAGCGCCCGGGCCGCGCCGTCCGGGATGAAGCCGAGCTCGGCCACGGCCTGCAGCACGCGTTCCCTGGTCTCCGGCAGTGGGTTGCCGCGGCCGTTCAGCACCCGGGACACCGAGGCGATCGACACGCCCGCCGCGTTGGCCACGTCGTAGATGGTCGGCGGCGGCACCGGGCCGATGCGGCGCCCGGTGAGGGGCGCTGCGGCCGAGCTGGCCGGGGTGCCGGTGGCAGGCAGGGTGGCGGTGGCTGCGGTGGGCGGGGGCGCGGTGGCTGCGGTGGCCGGGGGCACGGCGGGGGAGCCGGCTGGGGCCGCCGGTACGGGGCCGCCCGCCGCAGGGCTGTCGGCCAGCCCGTCCAGGGGCGCTGTGCTGGCCCCGTCGCGACTATCCACCGGAACGCTCCCTCGCGTTTCCTGGGCCGCTACCTGGGCCTATTGGCTGACCCAGCAGCAGCCGCCACCCGCCTCTGGTAAGCGCTTACCCAGGGGCCCTTAAGAAGGCGGCTGGGTCAGCAGCCGCAGGCTCAACTCGGCAGGGTAAGCGCTTACCAAGCGGATACGCGCAGACTATTCCGGGACCGCGTGCGACTCAACCCCCGTCTGCCACCGTTACGGGAACGTGACGGAACGGGTTAACCGGCGGAGTTCGGGGCCAGCCGGGCGGTCTGGGGCCAGCCGGGCCGGGGCCCGGTCGGCCACTGGCCCGTGACCAGCCACCAGACCCACCGACCAGACCTACGCCAGGCACGTCAGAGCCACTGGCCAGGTGGCTTGCGGCCGGAGCGGGCGGCGCGGCCGCAGAACTCACCGTCCCCACTGGCTCACCCACCCATCCAACTGACCGACGCAGCCGGGTGCCCGGCGTGACCCGACATGGCCGGACTGGCGTTCCCCGGCGAGGCCGCCGTGAAACAGATCCGAAACACGATGTCCGCCGGACGCTGGACCGTTGTCTGCGGCGTAACAGTTGGGAAACGTGACCGAAACCCGCTCATGGGAAACATGAAGCGTTCTCGACGGACACCGAAGTGGCCGGCCGGATTGAGCTAGCCCGGGGGAAGCCCCGGATCACGCCGCTGTGATAGCGCGGGAGGAGTTCCAGCAGTCCTTCAGGGGCCTGTCTGGGGCCACTACCGGAAACCCCCCGGCAAGCCCTTCCAGGGTAACCCGCTGGAGGCGGAGAGTAGTGATTCCCTATGCACATTGGCTGTCGTCAGGTGATAACTCCTGGCAAATGACCGCCGCGACGCTGGTCGGCCTCATGAGCATTCCTGCGCTGGCCGTCCTGTACGGCGGGCTGGTGCAGAAGAAATGGGCCGTCAACACCGTGCTCATGGTGTTCGCCACCTTCTGCCTGGTATTGATCACCTGGGTGCTGTGGGCCTTCAAGATGGGCTTCGGGACACCATGGATCGGCGGCAGCCTGCACCTGCTCGGCCGGCCGGGAGCGGTACTCGGCACCGGCGCCCTGGAGGGGCAGGCGAACATCCCGCTGCTGTCCGGCGGCATGCCGAGCTTCCGGTTCCCGGAATCATCCCTGGTCTACTTCCAGTTCGTGTTCGCCGCTATCACCCCGATCCTGTTCATCGGCAGCGTGCTCGGCCGGATCAACTTCAAGGTCTGGCTGATCTTCGTGCCGCTGTGGATCACGTTCGCCTACGCGGTCAACGCGTTCCTGCTCTGGGGCGGCGGCTACTGGGCCGGCCACGGCGCGCTGGACTTCTCGGGCGGTTACGTCATCCACCTGGCCGCCGGTGTCTCCGGCTTCGTCGCGGCCTGGGTGATCGGGCCACGGCTCAAGCGCGACCGGGAACACGCGGTGCCGAATAACCTGCTCTTCGTCGCGGTCGGGGCCGGCATCCTGTGGCTGGGCTGGAACGGCTTCAACGGTGGTGACCCGTACTTCGCCAGCGCGGACGCGTCGGCGGCGGTGGTCAACACCAACCTGGCCACCGCGGTCGCGATGATGACCTGGATCGTCATGGACATGATCGGCGGCCCGGGCAGGAAGGCGACCTTCCTCGGCGGCCTCAACGGCATGATCTGCGGCCTGGTCGGCATCACCCCCGCGGCCGGGTATGTGAACGGCTTCGGCGCCATCATCATCGGCCTGGTCTGCTCGGCCATCGTCTGGTTCGGCTGGAACTACCTGAGCAAGGTGCCGCCGTTCAACAAGGTGGATGATGCGCTCGGCGTGGTCTACACGCACGGCATCGCCGGCCTGTGCGGTGGCCTCCTGGTCGGCATGCTCGCCGATCCCAAGATGATCGTCTACCTGGGCCTCGGCAAGAGCCCGGGCTTCTCCGGCGCCGGCCTGTTCTACGGGAACCCGCACCAGCTGCTGATCCAGCTCGGCGCCGCCGTCACCATCATCATCTGGGACGGGCTGGTCACATTCCTCTTGCTCAGGGGGATCGGCTTGTTCATGAAGCTACGGGCGCCCGAAGAGGATCTGGAGATCGGCGACGTGGCGTTCCACGGCGAGGAGGCCTACCCGTCTGATGAACTCGCCCTGGCCGGGGTTAGTGCGGCCCAGGCCGCCGAGCGGGCCACCAGCAATTCGTCCGTACCGCAAAAGGTGCCAGAAAAGGACGGCTAACCCCGTCAGGGCCGGTAGCACCAGCCGGGCGGCCACCCTTTTCGCGGTGATCATGGGATTGGTGTCGTCATAGCGACACCAATCCCATGATCATGACTTGGGTGAGCGGACTGGCCGGGCGAGGGAGCGAACTGGCGTGGCTGGTGGGGCTGAGGTGCCGGTGGGCAGGGAGGTGGGCGCACAGCTAATGGCCGCGGAACGCCTCTTCCAGCCACCACGAGCCCCGGTCGGCGGTCACCTTGGCGTCCACCAGCAGCGGCCGGTCCCGCGGCCCGTCCAGCCACGCCTTCACTGGGCCCAGGTCGGCCGGGTCGCGCACGGTCACCCCCGCGCAGCCGAAGCCGCGGCCGATCGCCGCGATGTCGGCGGCCGGGAAGCGCACGATGTCCAGCGGGTACCCGTCCGGGCCGAAATGGTGCACCTCGGCGCCGTAGGCCTCGTCGTCGTACACCACGATCAGCATCGGCAGCTTGAGCCGGACCACCGTCTCCAGTTCGCTGACCCCCATCAGCGCCCCGCCGTCGCCCAGTGCCGCGACCGGCAGCCGGTCCGGCCGGGCGATGGCGGCACCAATGGCCGAGGCCAGGCCGAGCCCAACCGACTGATAGGCCTGGGTGAAGCAGAAGCCGGCCTCGTCCGGCACGGACAGGTACATGCTCGGGTAGCCCATGAAGTTGCCCGAGTTGACGGACACGGTCCGCTCCGCCGGCAGCATGCCGTCCAGCGCGATGCTCAGCGTGCGCGGGTCGATCCGCCCGCCGCCGGTCTCGTCGTCATACGGCACCGAACTCCAGGCGATCTCCCGATCGATCCGGTCCCGCACCTCGTCGGTGCGGTAGCCCAGCCCGCTGCCGAACCGGTCGCCGAGCGCGGTCAGCGCGGCCCGCGCCGTCTCGGCCGCGTCACCCAGCACGCCCAGGTGCACCGCGCGGTTGGCGCCGATCGCGGCCGGGTCAGCGTCGACCTGGATGACGGTGGTCTCCGGGCCGATCAGACTGCCGTGCCGCATCGTCCACATGTTCAGCGAGCAGCCCCAGCCCACGATCAGGTCGGCCGCGGTGATCAGCTCGGCGGCCAGCGGGGAGGCGAATCCGCCGCTCACGTCCAGGTCCCACGGATTGCCCCGGAACAGGCCCTTGGCCGCCGCCGAGGTGGCCAGCAGCGCGCCGCACGCCTCGGCCAGCCGCTCCAGGTCGCCGCGGGCCTGGGCAATGCGGGCGCCGCGACCGGCCACGAAGACCGGCCGCCGGGCCATGGCCAGCCGCCCGGCCAGGGCATCGGCCGCGCCCGGGGACGGCGCCGCCGGGCCGAGCACCGGGCTGGCTGGCGGCGGCTGCCGGCCGCACTCGCCCCCCTGCACGTCCAGCGGCATGGCCAGCACCACGGTGCGGCGCTGCAGCATGGCTGTCTGGTAGGCCCGCGCGGTGTCGGCGGCCGCCGAGGCGGCGGTGTGCAGCCGTTCCGGCACCGCGCCGACCGCGGCGGCCAGCCCGGCCACGTCGATCCGGAAGTTCGAGTTGACCGCCGGGCCGGCCACGTCGGCCGCCAGCACCAGCAGCGGCGTCCGGCTCTTGGCCGCCTCGGTGATCCCGGTCATCGCGTTGGTCAGCCCGGGCCCCTGGTGCACGGTGAGCAGCCCGGTCCGGCCCGCGGTGCGGGCCCAGCCGTCGGCCATGCAGGCCGCGCCGCCCTCGTGCCGGGCCGCGATGTACCGGGTGCCCTGGCTGATCAGCGCGTTGGTCAGCTGGAAGTTGCCACTGCCGACCACGCCGAACAGGGTGTCCGCACCCAGTCCGGCCAGCGTGGCCGCGACCGCGTCAGTGACCCGCATCAGGCGATCCGCATCAGGCCCGCTCGGCCAGCGCGATGGCCCGGCACGGGCTGCCCGAGCCGCCGGTGATCGGCAGCGGGCCGGTGATCACCACCGCGCCCCGCGCTGGCAGCAGAGCCAGGTTCTGCAGCTGGGTGAGCCCGTACTTGCCCGCGCCGAGCAGCGAGGCGTGGCACGGGAACGGCGGGTCGAACGAGTGCGCCGCGCCCGCGTCCGTGCCGACGGTCTCCACGCCCAGGCCGATCAGTTCGGCCCGGCCGGCCAGCCACTGGGCGCAGGCGACCGAGATCCCGGGCGTGTGCGGGCCGGTCTCGTTCGCGTTGAGGAACGCTTCCTGGCTGGCCGACCGAGCGTCCCAGCCGGTCCGGTAGAGCAGCCAGCCACCGTCGGGTAGCGGCCCGTTCGCCGCCTCCCATTGCTGCACGTGCTCGATCTCCAGCAGGAAGTCCGGGTCGGCCGTGGTCTGCGCGGTGAAGTCGAGCACGACCGCGGGCGCGATCAGGCGGCGCACCGGGACCTGGGCCACGTCGGCGCCGTCCTTGCCGGTCACCCAGTGCACCGGCGCGTCGAAGTGGGTGCCGGTGTGCTCGCCGGTGGTGATGTCGTTCCAGTACCAGGCCGGGCCGCGGTCGTCGTACCGGCTGATCTCGTGCAGCGCGAACGTGGCCGTATTGCCGAACGGTGGCGGCAGCTTGATCACCGGGGTGGTGTCGGACAGTGGCGCGGTCAGGTCGATGACGTCGATGCTGCCGTCCCGGATCGCCTCGGTCAGGTCACTCAGCACGGACATGGCGGCTCCCGTTGTCAGCACGACTCCATTGCGGCTCTGCCGTTGTATCACCGCTTCCGGCGGCACCGAAGCCGTCTCAGGAACATGTTATAGTCATAACATGACCGAGAAAAAGGCGGTGCTCAACGTCACGGTCAGCGAGTCGCTGGCCGAGGAGGTCCGGCACACTGCCAAGCTGGAGCACACCACCATCAGTAGCGTGGTCGAGCGTGCCTTGCGCCAGCAACTGGCCTGGGAACTTAGGCGACTCGACGGCATACGCGCCATCGAGGACTACTACCAGGAGCACGGCTACCCGTCGCCCGAAGTAATAGCCCAGGCTGATGCGGACGTGGCCGAAGAGCACCGTCTCGCGGACGAAGCCCGCGCCCGGAACAAGGCGAGCGGCAAGGGCTTCCGGCCTGAGGACTGGGGCCTCTGATGTGCCACGTGGTCTACGACAGTGGGGCACTGATCGCTATCGACAGCGGCAACGAACTGTCGTTTCGCCGTCATCTCAACAGGATCAACACGCGGGACCGGGTCCTCGTGCCGGCTCCGGTGGCCGCACAGGTTGTCCGCGACCCGCAGCGCCAAGCACGGTTAATGCTGGCCCTCCGGGGCTGCGACATCATCCCGTTCGAGGCAGGCCACGCTGGGCCGGTAGGCAGGTTGCTGGCCCGGTCCGGCACCTCTGATGTGGTGGACGGCTTCGTGGCCCTAAAGGCGGCGCAAGCCTGTGCGACGGTGATTACCTCCGACCAACGCGACATCCGGCGTCTACTGGAAACGCTCGGGGCGGACCTTGAGGTACTGCAGCCCTGACTCTCAGAGCGGGGCGACGGCGGGGATCACCTCGCTGCCGATGATCTCCAGCGGGGTGACGTCCCAGACCCCCACCGCCGAGCCGATCGCCGCCTGGAAGCCCATCTCGGCCAGGCCGCCAAGCTGATCCACCACCTGCTGCGCGTTCTCGCCCTTGGGCCCGACGTCATAGATGAAGTAGCAGGTCTTCTCGATCTCGTCATAGTCCCGGCCGACCGCCGCGCAATGCTCGCGGAGCACGTCCAGCTTGCGGGCCAGGTCCGGGCCGGGGAACAGGTTGCAGGCCTGGGCGTACTGGGCGACCAGCCGGAGCGTCTTCCGCTCACCGCCACCACCGATCAGGATCGGCGGATGCGGCCGGGTCAGCGCCTGCGGCGAGTTGAGCGGCCGTTCCAGCTGATAGTGCCGGCCGTGGTACGGGCTCTCGTCGCCACGCCACATCTGCAGGCAGATCTGCAGCGTCTCCTCCAGCCGCTCGAACCGCTCGGCGACCGGCGGGAACGGGATGCCAAGCCCGCGCGACTCCTCGTCGTTCCAGGCCGCGCCGACGCCCAGCGCGGCCCGGCCGCCGGACAGCACGTCCAGCGTCGTGACGATCTTGGCGAGGATCCCGGGATGCCGGTAGGTCACGCCGGTGACCAGCGTCAGCAGCCGGGCCCGCGACGTGTGCCCGGCCAGGAAGCCGAGCGTGGTGTACGCCTCGAGCATCTCCCGCTCGGGCGGCCCGATCGCCCCGATCTGGAAGAAGTGGTCCATCAACGCCAGGTAGTCGAACCCGGCGTCGTCCGCGGTGTGGGCCACCGTGGCCAGGTCGGCGCCCAGCCGGGCCGGGCCGTCCGGCGTGCTGAAGTCAGGGATCTGCAAACCGATCTTCACGTATCTACCTCCAGTGCTGAGGCTCTCATATCCACGACGGCCGCCCCGCGCCAGCGTCCCCGATCAAGCCGCCCCCGGCGTCACGCAGAATGGAAGCATGAGCGGACCCGTGGTGAAGGCACTGACCCTGGTGACCGACGACGGAGTCCCGATCGACACCGTGCACCTGCCGGGCGGCCAGCGCACCGCGTTCGTCCTGGCGCACGGGTTTACCTTGTCCTGGCAACACGGCGCGGTCTGGAAGGTGGCCAGCCGGTTGCGTGAGGCCGGCGGGGTAGTGAGTTTCGACTTCCGCGGGCATGGCCGGTCCGGCGGGCTGTCCACGCTCGGTGACCGGGAGGTCAGCGACCTGGACGTGGCCGTGCGGTACGCGCGCGAACTGGGCTACCAGCGCATCGCGGCGGTTGGGTTCTCGATGGGGGCTTCGGTGGTGCTGCGCTACGCCGGGCTGATCGGCGGCCTGGACGCCGCCGTCTCGGTGAGCGGGCCCGGGCACTGGTACTACCGCGGCACGGTGCCGATGCGCCGGGTGCACTGGGCGGTCGAGCGCAGGCTGGGCCGGGTGATCACCAGGACCTGGCTGAAGACCCGGATCAGCCCGGCCGGGTGGAACCCGGTGCCGATGCCGCCCGACGAGGCGGCCGCGCTGATCTCGCCGATCCCGCTGCTGATCGTGCACGGCGACAAGGACCCGTACTTCCCGGTCGAGCATGGCCAGCGGCTGTACGGCGCGGCCCGTGAACCCAAGGAACTGTGGATCGAGCCGGGGTTCGGTCACGCCGAGTCGGCCGTCGGCGGCCCGCTGCTGGACCGGATCGCGCAGTGGGTCCAGCAGCAGCCGGTCCGGCAGGAGCCGGTCCGGCAGGAGCCGGCCCGGCCGGAGCCGGCCCGGCAGCAGCCGCTATCCGCGCAGGCTGTCCCCGGTCTCGGGGTCGAAGAAGTGCAGTGACGACAGGTCCACGTACACCCGCGCGGGCTGCCCCTCGCGGATCGTGGTCCGCGGGTCCAGCCGGGCGACCAGCGCCGGGATCTGCGGCACCTCTTCGAGCTCGGCCGCGTCCGGCTCGGTGTCGCCGATGGTGACCCCGGCCACCTGCACCGGTGGCGCGCCCACCGTGCAGTGCGCGTTGACCTCGGCGCCCAGTTCCTCGCGCAGTTCCACGGTTACGTCGAGCACCGACTCGAATGCCGCGTCCGGCACCAGCGCGGCGTCCTCCAGGTGCTCCGGCCGGATGCCGAGCACCACCGTGCGGCCCAGGTAGCGATCGAGCGCGGGATGCTCCCGCAGCACGGCCGCGGGCACCTGCAGCCGGTGCGGGCCGAACCCGGCCTGCGGGCCGCCGTCGCCGGGCTCCAGGCGCGCCTCGATCAGGTTCATGGCCGGGGACCCGATGAATCCGGCCACGAACAGGTTGGCCGGCCGGGAGTACAGCTCCTGCGGCGCGGCGACCTGCTGCAGCACGCCATGCCGCAGCACGGCCACCCGGCTGCCCAGCGTCATCGCCTCGGTCTGGTCGTGGGTGACGTAGATGGTGGTCACCCCGAGCGAGCGCTGCAGCTTGGCGATCTCCGCGCGCATCTGCACCCGGAGCTTGGCGTCCAGGTTGGACAGCGGCTCATCCATCAGGAACGCGCGCGGCTGGCGGACGATGGCCCGGCCCATCGCGACCCGCTGCCGCTGGCCGCCGGACAGCTGCCGCGGCTTGCGGCCCAGCAGCTCGGACAGCTCCAGGATGCGGGCGGCCTCGTCCACCCGGTGGCGGATCTCCGCCTTGGGTGTCTTCCGGTACTTCAGGCTGAACGCCATGTTGTCCCGCACGGTCAGGTGCGGGTAGAGCGCGTAACTCTGGAACACCATCGCGATGTCCCGGTCCCGCGGCTCCATGTCGTTGACCGCCTGGCCGTCGATCAGGATGGTGCCGTCGGTGATCTCCTCCAGGCCGGCCACCATGCGCAGCGCGGTGGTCTTCCCGCACCCGGACGGGCCGACCAGTACCATCAGCTCGCCGTCGGCGATGGACAGGTCCAGCGACCGGACCGCGGTAGTGCCGTCCTGGTACCGCTTGGTGATGCCGTCGAGCACGATCTCCGACACTGCTTCTCCTCAATCCTCCGCCGAACCGCGAGCCGGGCTATCCGCCGAACCGGCCAGCCGGCAGGCCGTGCACCCCATCGACTCGGGTGTGCAGCACATGCCCGGCCAGCGGATCCGCGTCCCGCTCCGCCTCGGTCATGTTCTCCCAGGCCGTGGTCACGTACAGATCGCTGAGCCCGGGGCCGCCGAACGCCGGGCAGGACGGCTGGACCACCGGCACCCGCAGCGAAGCCAGCAGTTCACCGGACGGCGAGTACCGGCGCACCGCGCTACCGCCCCAGAACGCCACCCACAAGCAGCCGTCCGCGTCCACCACCAGGCCGTCCGGGATACCGAACGACGCCGGAGGCTGGACCAGATCCCGCGGTGAGCCCACCGTGCCGGCCGTCAGATCACACGGAAACGCGCGGATCCGCGGCTCGGCCTCACCAGAGTCGATGTAATAGAACGTGCCGCCGTCCGGGCTCCAGCCCAGCCCGTTGGACTCGGTCACCCCGTCCAGCACCACCACGATCTCGCCACCGGGGCCGAGCCGGTACAGCGCGCCCGCGCCGGCCCGCCGGTCGGCGGCCACCGTGCCCGCCCAGAACCGGCCCAATGGGTCACACGCCCCGTCGTTGAACCGGACGTCGGCCAGCATCCCGTCCGGCCGCCACGGCCCGCCGTCCGGCCGCCCGGCCGCGTCGACCAGCCGGAACCCGTCCGCCGCGGCCAGCACGTATCCCCCGTGGGCCCGGGGCGCGGCCGCCCCTACCGCCACCCCGGCGGTGTGAAAGACCGAGTCACCCGCCCCCGGCCGGTACTGGTGCACGTGGCCGGCCAGGATGTCCACCCACATCAGGGCGCCGGCCGCCGGGTCCCAGAACGGCCGCTCACCCAGCTCCGCCCGGGCCGGCACGGCCACCTCCCAGGCGACGTCCAACGCCACATCCGAAGACGCGTTCATTTGCCCATCCCCAGGGTCAGCCCGCGCACCAGGTACCGCTGGAAGATCAGGTACACCACGATCGCGGGAACCGCGCTGATGAACGAGCCTGCCATCAGCACCGGGACGCTGGTGGTCCGCCCCGCCGACAGCGCGGCCAGCCCGACCGTGATCGTGCGCTGCTGCGGGTTCTGCAGGAACAGCAGCCCGACCAGCAGGTCGTCCCAGATCTGGATGAACTGGAGCACGGTCACGGTGGCGATGGCCGGCCAGGACAGCGGCAACGCGATGCGCAGGAAGGTCCGCTCGTAGCCCAGGCCGTCCATCACCGCCGCCTCGATCAGGTCGTCGGAGATGCCGCGGTAGTAGGTAGCCATCAGGAACGTGGCGAACGGCGTGCCCAGCGCGACGTAGACCAGGATCGCGCCCAGGTAGGTGTTGATCAGCCCGAGCTTCCCGAGGTTCACGTACTCCGGGATGATGATCGACTGCAGCGGGACCATCAGCGCGGCCACCACGCCCAGGAACACCCACCCGCTGGCCCGGTAGCGCAGCTTGGCGAACGCGAATCCGGCCGTGGTGGACACGGCCAGGATGAGCAGGATCGACAGCAGGCAGATCAGCGTGGAGTTGAGCAGTTCCCGGCCCACCGGCAGCTCGGAAAGCAGCTGGCTCCAGCTCACGGTGGAATGCCCGCGCTGCTCGCTGAACTGGGTCTGGTTGCGGAACGCGTTGTCCAGCAGGTACCAGAACGGGTACAGCATGACCACCGCGATCAGGGTCATGATCAGGAAGACCAGCCCGGCCCGGCCGCGCCGCCTCATCCGTACCGCGGTTGCCGCCACCTACCAGCCCTCCCCGTCCTCGGACCGGATCAGCCGGAGCTGCACCAGGCCGACCACGATCATGATCACGAACAGGATGATCCCGTACAGCGCGCCGGTGCCGAACTGGCCGAGCGAGAACGCCGACTGGTAGACGAAGAACTCCAGCGTGGTGGTGCCGAACCCGGGGCCGCCGTTGGTCATCACGAAGATCAGGCTGAACAGCGCGGAGAACGCCGAGATCACCGTGATCACAAAGGAGAACTGGACGAACCGCTTGAGCAGCGGCAGGGTGACCCGGAAGAAGATCTGCCGCCGGTTCAGCCCGTCCACCCGGGCCGCCTCCAGCAGCGTCGGGTCCAGTGTGGCCATCCCGGTCAGGAAGATGATCGTGTTCGTGCCGAGCATGGACCAGATGAACGTGATGGCCAGCGCGAGCAGTGCGGTGCGCTGCCCGGCCAGCAGGTTGGTCTGCACCGAACCGAGCCCCACATCGGCCAGCAGCTTGTTCAGCAGCCCGTTCAGCGCGAAGAACTGCACCGCCACCATGCCGATGACCACCCAGGACACCGCGGTCGGCAGGAAGTACACCGAGCGGAAGAATCGCCAGCCGCGGACGTGCTCGTTGAGCAGCGCGGCGATGGCCAGCGGGATGCCGATGGCGAACGGGATGGCCAGCAGCAGCAGCCCGTTGTTCTGGATCACCCGCCAGAAGACCGGGTCGGTCAGCGCGGCCGAGTAGGTGCTCGGCCCGACCCACTGCGCGGTCAGCCCGTTCCAGTTGGTCATCGAGTAGTAGACCGCCTGCCCGATCGGGATGCCGAGCAGGGCGACCACCACGATCACCGCGGGCAGCGACAGCAGGATGCCCGCCCGGCGCCGCCGGCGGGCCAGCCGGGAGCGCGGCCGGCGGGCGGGCTGGCCCGGGGGAGCGCCCCGGGCCAGCCGCGCCTTCGTCTCCGAAATACTCACCAGGGCATCAGGGGTAGCTGGTGCCGCGCTGGCCGGCTGGCAGCTGGCCGAACGTGGTCTGCATGCTGGACAGGGCCGACTTGGGTGAGATGCTGCCGTTCAGCACCGACGGCAGCTCCTTGCTGCCGGTGTTCACCACGTTGGGCTGGACCACGTTGTCCAGCATCGGGTAGGCGGTCATGTGGTCCTGGCTGACGAAGTCCAGCATCTGCTGGTTCACCGGGTTGCTGGTGCTGACCCCGTTGATGGCCGGGATCAGCCCGGCCGCGTTGATGATGTGCGCGGCCTGCGTGGTCGTCATGAACTCGAGGAACTTCAGCGCCTCGGCCTGGTGCTGGCTGTAGCTGGTCATGGACAGGCCATCGCCGGCGAAGTCCACCACGCCCTTGATCGGCGCGGTCGAGAACGGCGGCACGAACGCGGCCACCTTGGACCCGAGCGCCTGAGTGAACTTCTGCGTGTCCCAGGTGCCGTCCACCATCATCGCGGCCTTGCCCGACTCGAAGTCACCCAGGTTGTCGGTCTTGGTCAGCACGTCGGAGTTGGTGCAGCCGGCGCTCTTCAGCTTGGCCCACTCGGCCAGCTGGGCCTGGTTGGCCGATGAGGTCCACGGGATCTGGCCGCTGTACAACTGCTGCCAGTTGGTCACCGGGTGGGCCCCGATCATCATGTAGCTCATGTCGTACCAGGGATAGAACTCGGCGCCCAGCGGCTGGCCGCCGTTGCCGTAGGTCAGCGGCAGGTAGCCGGCCTTCTTCAGCTTGGTGCACGCGGCGAATAGCTGGCTCCAGTCGGTCGGCACCGAGGTCACCCCGGCCTTGGCGAACGCGGCCTTGTTGTAGAACCCGATGTAGAACTGGTTCTCCAGCGGGATCACGTACGGCCCGTTGCCCGCGTTGAAGTGGTCCGAGGTCCACTTGAGCGCGTCCGGGTCGATCCGGGCCAGGTCGGCCGCGGGGATCTTGCCCTTCAGGTTGGTCAGGAAGTCCTTGTACTGCAGCGTGAACAGCCCGGTCCACATGACCGCCAGGTCCGGGCCGGTCTTGGACACGGCCGCCGCCTGCAGCAGGGCGAAGTAGTTGTCCGCAGGCTGGCTCACCACGTTGACGGTGACGTTCTTGTGCAGCTTCCCGAACGCCTTAGCCAGGTTCTTCAGCGCCGTCGCGTTCTGCTCGGTGCCGTAGTTCTCCCAGATGGTGAGGGTTACCGGACCAGATGTCGAGCCGCTGCTCCCCCCGCCACCACTGCTGCCGCACGCGGTCGCCACAAGCGCCACCGCGGCCACGGCAGCCAGCACTTTCCAGCGTCTCACGGCTATCTCCTCTCAACTTGTGCCTCGATGTCTAGGTCCGCCTGGCCAGCCGCCAGCAGAAGGGTCCCGGTCAGCTCAGGACCTCCCGACGACTGGCTCGACGAACCGGCGGTGCTCCTCCGTCGGGGCCCGCAGGAAGTCCAGGTCGCAACCCTCCGGTGCCTGCAGCACGTGGTCGCGGTACAGCGCGGGCCAGCCGCGCAGGTGCGGCGAGGGCGGCGGCGACCACTGCGCGCGCCGCCCGGCCAGCTCGGCTTCGGGCACGGCCAGGTCCAGCAGGCCTGGCCGTCACGTCCACCTCGACCGGGTCGCCGTCCCGCACCAGGGCCAGCGGGCCGCCGGCCGCCGCCTCCGGCGCGGCGTGCAGGAACACCGTGCCGAAGCTGGTCCCGCTCATCCGGGCGTCGGTCACCCGGACCATGTCGGTGACCCCCTCCGCGGCCAGCTTGGCCGGGATCGGGATCATGCCCCACTCCGGCATCCCGGGCACCCCGGCCGGCCCGCAGCCGGCCAGCACCAGCACCGTGTCCGGGGTGACCGGCAGCGCCGGGTCCTCGACCCGGCGGCGCATCTCGTCGTAGCCATGGAAGACCAGGGCCGGCCCGCGGTGCCGGAACAGGGCGGGGGAGGCGGCCGGGGTCTTCAGCACCGCACCGTCCGGCGCCAGCGACCCGCGCACCACGGCGAAAGAGCCATTTTTGCCGAACGCCAGTGCCCGGATGCGGATCGCGCCGGATGCATCGGGTGCGGCTGCGGCGATCTGGCCGATGCTGGTCCCGGTGACCGTGGCCGCAGCCGGGTTGACCAGCCTGCCCAGCTCACGGAGCAGGGCCGGCACGCCACCCGCCCGGTCCAGGTCGGGCAGGAGCCCAGCGCCCGACGGCTCGACGTCGGCCAGCACCGGGACCCCGGCGCCCAGCCGGCTCAGCTCGTCCAGCGGCAGCGGCACACCGACCCGGCCGGCCAACGCGGCCAGATGGATGATCGCGTTGGTCGAGCCGCCGATGGCGTGCAGCATCCGGATCGCGTTGCCGAACGCGGCCGCGGTCAGCACGGCCGACGGCCGCCGCCCGGCCAGCACCGCGTGCACGGCGGCCTGCCCCGCCGCCGTCGCGGCCGCCGCGGCCCGCGGGTCACCGGCCGGGATGGTGGCCGAGCCGGGGATCATCAGGCCCAGCGTCTCGGCCAGAATGGCCATGGTGGACGCGGTGCCCATCGTGTTGCAGGTGCCGGTCGCGCAGCCCAGGCAGCGTTCCAGCTCGCGCCAGCCCGCGTCGTCCAGCGCCGGCCCGCCGCTCGTCCCACAGCCGCCACAGGTCGCTGCCGGAGCCGATCCGGCGGCCGCGGAACGTGGCCGGCTCCCGTGCCCCGCTGGTCACCACCACCGTCGGCAGGTCGGCGCTGGCCGCGCCCATGATCGCGCCGGGCACGGTCTTGTCGCAGCCGGCCAGCAGCACGATCCCGTCCAGCGGGTTACTCCGGATGATCTCCTCGATCTCGATGGCCAGCAGGTTCCGGTAGAGCATCGCGCTCGGCTTCATCAGGTCCTCGCCGAGCGAGATCGAGCCGAACTCGACCGGCACGCCGCCCGCCGCCGTGATGCCGTCCGCCACCGGGCCGGCCAGGCCGCGGAGCGGCAGGTTGCACGGGTTCAGCTCGCTGGCCGAGTTGGCGATGCCGATCACCGGGCGGCCGCCACCGGCGGTCACCGGATGGCCGGCCGCGGCGAACGCCACCCGGTGTGCCAGCGCGACCTCGTCGCCGCCCTGGAACCAGGCGTCACTGCGTAGCCTTGCGCCTCGGGGGGCGGGCGCGGTCATCAGGCGCGCTCCGGGATGCCCAGGCCCGGTGCCCCGGGCGCGGACTGAACCAGCCCCGGGCCGGCCAGGTCCATCCACTCCAGCGCGACCCGGGCCCGGTGCACCTTCTCCCGGGCGATGGCCGCGGCCTCGCCGACCAGGTGCAGCCCGCTGGGGTAGAGCGGCCGGGAGTTGCGCAGGCCGAACTTCACGTACATCGGCGCGGCCGCCGCGACCAGGTCGGCCGCCTCGTGGCCGCGCACCACCCCGCCCATCGAGCTGGGCGCCTCCACGTACAGGTCGATGGGCAGCGAGGTGGCCGCGCGCAGCTCGGCCAGCTGACTCGCGGCCAGGTCGGACGGCACGTTGACCGTGTGCCCGCCGAGCCGCTCCAGCTGCCGGGCGGTCACCGGGTTGGCCGGCGCCAGCATGGCCGACACCTTCCACACCACCGAGGCCGGGATCTCGCCGTCCCGCTGCATCCCGGCCAGCACCTCGAGCAGCCCGGTGTCCGCGACCAGGAAGCCGCGGATGCCGTGCTCGACGCCGCGCAGCACGTCATCCACCGCGTAGCGGAGCTGCCGGGCGCCGCGGATCAGCCCGCCCCGGGACGGGCCCTCGGGCGACTGGGCCAGGCTGCCGATGTCCCACTCCTCGCGCGGCCCGACGAACAGGGATACCTCGAGGCCGTGGTCGGCGCCGATGGCGGACATCTCGGCCAGCTCGGCCGCGGACAGCAGCATCGCGCCGCTGCCCTGGGACACCCGGTTGACCGTGATGCCCTCGGCCGCGGCCTGCTCGACCACGGCGCGCAGCACGGCGGGCCCCTCGACACTGGGGATCTCGATGCGGAAGTCCGCCCCGTCCGGGAACCGGGCCGCGCTGCGCGCGGGCGCCGGCTCGGCCGCGATGCCATACCGGGCCAGCACCTGCGCGCCGGTCAGCCGGCCGGTCTTCCCGTCCACGGATTGCCCGGCCCGCGGCCCTCCCGGCCAAGGATCAGCGACCTCTTGCGGGGGGTTTCGGGGGGTTGTCCCCCCGGGGGCAGAGTGCGTCACTACGCCACCTCCAGGACCGCCGGGCGCGGCGGCATCACGTCGTCGTCCTCGTTCTCGGCCGGCCAGCCCGGTCCTGGGCCGTCCGCCGCCGTGGTCACCCGGCACAGGCCGGTCTCGCTCACCAGGTAGGTGTCCTCCGTCTTGGCCCCGCCGGGCAGGCTGGGGTTCCACGCCACCGCGTGCCCGTACTGCACCGGCGTGGCGTACCAGCGGGAGTTCCGCTGCACCGGCGCGATCTCGAACTCGCGCTGCGCGTAGCCGATCGGGCCGCCCTGGTAATGCCCGGCCCAGCCGCCCGGGGCCCCCTCCCGCGCGTAGCTGCTGGCCAGCACGGTCAGCACCGTCCCGTAGCGGTGTGGCGGCCCGGATGCGGCCAGCGTGTCCCGCTCGATGCGCAGCACCCGGGCGCGCAGCGCGGCGAACTCCGGGTCCACCCGGCCGGCCGAGGCGAACCGGGTGGCGGCGGCGTGCAGCCCGCCGCGCCGGGCCACCACCACGGCCATCACCAGCCGGCGCACCGGCACCCCGGCCGCCATCGGGTGCCGGAACCGGCGCAGCCGGTCATCCCCGCCGACGATCAGCACCGGGCTGTCCGCGCCGCGGGCTTCGAGCAGCGCGGCCACCCGGGCCTGCACGTCCAGGTCCCGCACGCCCGGCCGCCACTGCGCCAGCGCCTGCTGCAGCGCTTCCGCCGCGTCCGCCCCGAGCGCGCGCAGGTCCTGCTGCTCGGCGGGGGACAGGGCGAGCCGCAGCGCACAGAGATCGTCGGTGGCGTCGTGGCCGAACCCGGGATGCCCGTCCGTGGCCAGGTCGGCGGCGGGCGCCCCGGCGATGTCCTGCGCCGCCCGGGTGAAGCCGTCCGGGTCATACCACGGGACCGCGGCCAGGTCGGCGAAGCCATGCCGCCGCGGCTGGTACTCCTCGGCCACCCGGTCCGCCTCAACCTCGGTCGTCACCAGCGCGGCGGACGACCGGGTGGCCACCACCCAGACCAGGTCCACCCCGGCGGTGCGGTCCACCGGAGGTGCCACCGCGCCGGTGGCCCAGGCCACGGCGGCCGGGCTGGTGAGCACCACGGCGGCCACCTCCGGGTGCTCGCCCAGCCAGCCCGCCAGGCGCTGCCGGGCGGTCGCGGCCCGGACCACACTCCGGGGCAAATGTTCGGTTGTCCCGAACGATGTTTTGTGATGTAGAATCACGCCGACATGGAATCACCCGTATTTGCCCATGTCAAGGCCGTTTTGGACTCACTCCCATAACGGACGGTTTGTTCTGCTGTACCGAACGGAGTTAGTTGACCGCACGTTATTCACGTGCTGGCGGATGGCCGGCCGCAGCCGTCCGCACCGGCCGCTCGCGCAGGTGCTCCGGGCCTGCGCCCGCCGGGCCGGCCTTGACCAACGCGCAGCGGCATGAGAGGTGAACGGTGGGGATGGCGCAGGAAGAGGCGGGCCGGTACACGGTGCATAGCGTGGCCCGGGCGCTGCGCCTGGTCGGCATCGTGGCCGATGGCCCGCCCGGGGGCCAGACGCTCAGCGAACTGTCCGGCGCGCTGGGCGCGTCCAAGAGCACCACGCTGGCGCTGGCCCGGACCCTGGAGTCGTTCGGCTTCCTGCGCGACACCCGGCCCGGGCCGCGGTACACACTCGGCACCGCGCTGATCCGGCTGGGCGACATCGTGAGCAGGCAGCTCCCGCTGGGCGAGGTATGCAGGCCGCTGCTCGACGAGCTGTCCGAGACGACCAAGATGACCGCGCGGATCGCGGTCCCGGAAGCCGGCTACCCGGTGTTCATCGCCCGGGTGGACGGGCCGGGCAGCGTCCGCTTCTACACCCCGCTGGGCCAGCGTGAGGTGCCGTACGCCTCGGCGGCCGGCAAGGCCATCCTGTCCACCCTGCCCGCCGCCGAGGTGCGCCGGATCTGCGCGGAGACCGGGCTGGCCCCGCGCACCGCGCACACCATCACCGACATCGAGACGCTGCTGGACAACCTGGCCGCGGCCCGGCGGCTCGGTTTCGCGGTGGACGACGAGGAAGACGCCGAGGGCGTGTTCTGCGCGGGCGCGGCGTTCTTCGGCCACGACGGCGGCTGCGCCGGGGCGGTCAGCGTGACCGGGATCAAGGGCGACCTGCCCGCGTGGCGGATCGAGGAACTGGGCCGGGCGGTGCGCAGCTACGCCGACCGGGTGTCCGCGCTGCTCGGCGGCGCGCCGTACCGCACGGAAGGAGCCTGACCCATGGCCGTAGCGGCTCAGCGCGGTGAGTTTGCGGTCACCGGTGACCGCAAACTCACCGCGCTCGTGGTGCACTCGCCCGGGGACGCCGGGCTGGAAGAGCGGGAAGCACCGGTGCCCGGGCCGGGGGAGGTGCTGGTCCAGCCCGTGGCGGCCGGGCTGTGCGGCACCGACCTGGACATCGTGGCGGGCCGGATCGACCCCGCGTATATCCGCTACCCGCTGATCCTCGGGCACGAGTGGAGCGGGACGGTGCTGGCCGGCGGAGCCGGCCCACTGGCCCCCGGCACCCGGGTGGTGGCTGAAGGCATCGTGCCGTGCTGGCGTTGCGAAAAATGTGCCGCCGGGGAGACCAACCTGTGCGTTACCTACCACGAGATGGGGTTCACCAGAGATGGGGCCGCGGCCGGCTACGCGACGGTCAGCGAGACACTGGTGCACCGGCTGGCCGACGGGGTGAGCTTCGAGGACGGCGCGCTGGTCGAGCCGGCCTCGGTGGTGTACCGGGGGGTGGCCAGCGTGGCGCCCGCGCCGGGCGCGCGTGCGCTGGTGGTGGGGGACGGCACGGTGGCGCTGCTCGCGGTGCGGCTGCTCCAGCTGTGGTCCCCGGCCGAGGTCGTGCTGCTCGGCCTGCGGCAGGCCCAGGCCGGGCTGGCCGAAGCTGCATGCGCGGCCCGGTTCGCGACCGACCCGGCGGCGGCCGGGGGTGGCTACGACCTGGTGGTGGAGGCGGCCGGGGCGACTGGCGCGGTGCTCACCGCGCTGGCCGCGGCGCGCCGCGGCGGCACCGTGCTGCTGCTCGGCCTGCCGCCGCACGGCGCCACCGCCGCCGTCCCCGTTGACGATCTGGTCAACAACGACCTGACCATCCGGGCCAGCTTCGGCTATACGTCAGCCGCCTGGCGCCAGGTGGTCACCCTGCTCAACGCCGGCCTGCTCAGCCTGGGGTTCCTCGTGACCCACCGCTTCCCGCTGAGCGACTGGGCCGCCGCCCTGGACGCGTTGCGGGACCCGGACCCGCCCGGCCCGCGCGGCAAGGTCCTCCTCGACCTCGCCCCCTGACTCCCACCAGTCACATCGATCATGGTCCGCTGCCACTCTTCACATGAGACGTGCGGTCGGTGGGGTGATTTGCCCGGTTTGTCGGCACCGGACATGTGACGAGTGGGAGGGGTGGCGGGCCTGTTACCAGGAGGTGGGGATGGGCTGGCCTTCGGTGTAGCCGGCCGCGCTCTGCACGCCGACGACCGCGCGCTGGTGGAACTCTTCCAGGCCGGCGGCGCCGGCGTAAGTCGCTGCGCTGCGCAGGCCGGCGGTGATCGCGTCCAGCAGGTCTTCGACCCCGGGGCGCTGCGGGTCCAGGTACATCCGCGCGGTGGAGATGCCCTCCTCGAACAGTTCCTTGCGGGCCCGGTCGAACGAGGAGTCGGCCGCGGTGCGCAGCCGCACCGCCCGGGCCGACGCCATGCCGAAGCTCTCCTTGTACAGCCGGCCGTCCGGGTCGCGGAACGTGTCGCCCGGCGACTCGTACGTGCCCGCGAACCAGGACCCGATCATCACGTTGGACGCACCCGCGGCCAGCGCCAGGGCCACGTCCCGGGGATGCCGGACCCCGCCGTCGGCCCAGACGTG
Organism: uncultured Actinomycetes bacterium; assembly: GCA_963834705.1. Lineage (GTDB taxonomy): Bacteria > Actinomycetota > Actinomycetes > Streptosporangiales > Streptosporangiaceae > RYN-230. Next base: position 1,110,129 of record CAWICV010000001.1, on the reverse strand, counting down.
CGCAGCCAGCCGCCGGGCCTCCTCGGCACACTCCAGCACCGCGCTGAACTGCGGGCGGCCCACCCCGGTCATCATCCGGGTGGTGCACATCGCGCCCGGCCCCACGCCCACCTTGACGATGTCCGCGCCCGCCGCGACCAGGTCGGCCACGCCCGCCGCGGTGACCACGTTGCCCGCCGCCACCGGGACCTGCGGGCTGACCCCGCGGACCGCGTGCAGCGCGCTGATCATTTTGTCCTGGTGGCCGTGCGCGGTGTCCACCACCAGCAGGTCCACCCCGGCGTCCAGCAGCAGCTTGGCCTTGGCCGCCACGTCCCCGTTGATGCCGAGCGCCGCGCCGACACGCAGCCGGCCGTGGGTGTCGGTGGCCGGCTCGTACAGGGTGGCCCGCAGCGCACCGGTCCGGGTCAGGATGCCCACGCACCGGCCCGCCTCATCCACCACCGGCGCGAGCCGGTGCCGGCCATCATGCAGCAAGCTGAACGCCCGCTGCGGGTCGGTGCCGGCCGGCAGCGTGAGCGGCTCACTGGACATAACGTTGCGGAGCTGGGTGAACCGGTCCACCCCGGTGCAGTCGGACTCGGTGACCACGCCGACCGGGCGGCCGTTCTCGACCACGACAACCGCGCCGTGCGCCCGCTTGGGCAGCAGGCTGAGCGCGTCGCCGGTGGTGTCGGCCGGGCCGAGAGTGATCGGCGTGTCGTGTACCAGATCGCGGGTCTTCACCCAGCCGACCACGTCGGCCACCACGTCGGCCGGGATGTCCTGGGGCAGGATGGCCAGCCCGCCGCGGCGGGCTATCGTCTCCGCCATCCGGCGGCCGGACACCGCGGTCATGTTGGCCACCACGATGGGGATGGTGGTGCCGCTGCCGTCCTGGGCGGCCAGGCTGACGTCCAGCCGGGACGCCACCGCGGAGCGGCTGGGCACCAGGAAGACGTCGTTGTAGGTCAGGTCGTGGGTGGGCAGCCGCCCGGTAAGGAATCGCACTCTTCGATTCTGCCCGCCGGGTCGCGGTGATCTGGTCAGTTGGCCGGTGGGCCCGGATTGCCGCCCGTCATGTCCCATTCGTCCCGGGACAGCATGGCTTCCTCCAGGTCGAGCTGGCGCAGCATCTCGTCGAGCACCTCATCGTCGATCCGGCGCTGATCGCGGAGCCGGATGAGCTCGGCCCGCTCGGCGGCGGTCATCTCCCGGCGCAGCCGCTGGAACGCGGCGGCCGGGGCGGCTTCCCGCTTATCCGGCGCACCGCCGGGCAGCCGTTCCCGCGCGCCGGCCTGCCGGTGCCCGGCCAGTCTTCGCAGCCGGTCGACGACCTCAGGCGGGGCCCCGGCCGGATCCTGGGCGGCCAGCTCGTCCAGCCGCCGCAGCCCGGCCTCGGACGCGGCCTGCTGGGCGGCCAGCTCGGCCGCCGCGTCGGCCCGCTCCTCGCCCGGGCCGGCCCGCACCCCCAGCCAGCGGATCAGCCGGGGCAGGGTGAGCCCCTGCACCAGCAGCGTGCCCAGCACGGTGGTGAAGGTCAGGAACACCAGCCGGCTGCGCTGCGGCACGTCGGCTGGCAGCGCGGCCGCGGCGGCCAGTGAGATGACGCCGCGCAGCCCGGCCCAGGACAGCACCAGCGTGGTCGGCCAGGCCGGCGCGGGGTCGGCCGTCCTGATCCGGGGCACCAGCCACCGGGGCAGGTAGATAGATGGGAACACCCAGGCGATCCGGGCCACGATGACCGCGGCCAGCACGATGGCCGCCTCGGCGGCCAGCCGGCCCGGGTCGGCCCGGCCCAGGTCCTGGAGCACTGGCCGGAGCTGCAGGCCGATCAGCGCGAACGCCACCGATTCCAGCACGAACGTGGCCACCCGCCACACCGCCATGTCCTGCAGCCGGGTGGCGAAGTGCGCCTGGCCGCCGTGATGGCCCAGGTACAGCCCGGCCACCACCACCGAGAGGATCCCGGACACGTGCAGTGAGTCGGCGGCCAGGTAGGCGGTGAACGGGGCCAGCAGTGACAGCGCGCTCTCCACCAGCGGATCGCGCAGCCGCAGCCGGATCCGGTGGATGATCACGCCGAGCACCAGGCCGACGGCCACCCCGCCCACACTGATCAGCACCAGGCTGCGTACGTCGTCCAGCGGCGACGGGGTAGCGACCGTGGCCGCGGCCGCGCTGACCGCGACCGCGTACACGGTGAGCGCGGTGCCATCGTTCAGCATGCTCTCGCCGGTGATCACGGTCAGCAGCCGCCGCGGCAGGTGCAGCCGCCGCCCAATGCTGGCCGTGGTGACCGCGTCAGTCGGGCCGAGGATCGCGCCCAGGGTGAGCGCGGCGGCCAGCGGCAGGCCGGCCACCGCCAGCCCGGCGGCGCCGGCCACCACGGCCGTGGTGAACAGCACCAGGCCGACCGACAGCAGGGTCAGCGTGCGCAGGTTATCCCGCAGATTGAGGTATGAGCTCTCCAGCGCGGTGGTGTAGACGAGCGGCGGCAGCACCACGAACAGGATCAGGTCTGGCTGCAGCCGGAACACCGGCACGCCGGGGATGTAGGACGCGGCCAGTCCGGCCAGCACCAGCAGGATCGGCGCGGCCACGCCGCGCCTGCGGGCCACTCCGGCGATCGCGCAGGAGCCCAGGATGAGCAGCAGCAGCGCCAGGGCCTGGGTGGCCGTCATGGGCGGGGTGCTCCTGGGCTCCGGCCGGTCAGGAGTAGTGGAACGCCGCGAAGATGATCGCGGTCAGCCGGTCCACCATCTCTTCCCGGGGCAGCCGGACCTCGACGGTGAGCAGGTAGTTGATCCGCTCCAGCATCATCAGCAAGGCCACGCCGGTCAGCTCGGCGTGCCCGGCCGCCGCCTCGCTGTCATCCTTCCGCGCGGCCGCCGTCATACCCTGGGTGATCGCCTCGGACAGCCGGAACATCACCTGGAGCCCGTCGCCGAACACCTCCTCGCCGACGACCTCGGCCTGGCTGAGGATCCGGATCACCGAGGCGTGCGCGGCGTATACGTCGCAGAACGCGCTGACCCAGCGGCGCAGCGCGGCCCGGCCCGAGTCGTTCCGGGTGACCACGGGAAACTCGTCCACCAGCGCCGCCATGTCGATCAGCGCGTCCGACAGCAGCGTCTTGAACAGGTCTTCCTTGTTGCTGAAGTACAGGTAGAAGGTGCCGTGCGAGGTCTTGGCCCGGCGCACGATGTCATCCACCCGGACGGCCTGGAAGCCGTTCTCATCGAACTCGGCCAGGCCGGCTTCGAGCAGCTTCTGTACCGTCTGGCGGCCCTGAGCGCGCAGCTCACGGTCCTGGGCGGGAGCACCGCCGCCGAGCGAGGGCCGCTTGGGGCGCACGCCACTGCCCCCGCCGGGCCGCCGGGCCGGTGCCGGTCCGCCAGGTGCGGTGGATGGTCTACCAGGGTTGCTTTCAGGCACGGTTCCCCTAGGGCGCAGTGCCGGGGCGGGCTTCCCGACTCCTGTTCGGAGAGTAGCCTCCCGGCCGTCGGCTCGCTGCATTCGCCCCGCTGAAACGGCGGGTCGGCGCAGTGCGGCTCAGGAACCCAGCACCTGGTCAAGGTAGGAATTGCTGAACCGTCGTGCAGGATCTAGCTCATCGCGGAGCGCGACAAAATCAGCGAATCCAGGGTACACGCCGCCGAGATAGACCGAGTCGCGGCTGTGCATCTTGCCCCAGTGTGGCCGCCCGCCGACGGCGGTCATCACCGCCTCCACCTCGCGGAAATAGTCCTCGTGCGGGGCCTGATGAAACACATGGATGGCGATATACCCGGTAGCCCGGCCGTAGGCGGTGGACAGCCAGATGTCATCGGGCGGCGCCACCCGGACCTCGATCGGGAAGCTGATCCGCCAGTCCCGCCGCGCGACCAGGGCGCGCACCTCGGCCAGCACCGCGGCCAGGTGCTCCCGCGGGACCGCGTACTCCTGCTCCTTGAACCGGACCCGGCGCGGGCTGGTGAACACCCGGTGCGAGGTGTCGGTGTACTGCCGTGCGCCCAGCGCCCGGGTGGCGACGCCGTTGATGACCGGGATCGTGCCCGGGTAGCGCTGGCCCAGGCTGCAGGTCAGCCCGAACAGGGTGTTGGACAGGAACTCATCGTCCAGCCGGTAACGCCAGCCGGGCAGCGGCCGGGCCGGGCCCGCCGCGCGGTTGTTCCGCTTGGTCAGGCAGCCATCGGTGTGCGGGAACCAGTAGAACTCGAAGTGCTCGTTCTCGCTGGTCAGCTCGTCCAGCCTGGAGATGACCTCGGCCCAGCGCATCGGCTCCTCGCGGGCGGTCAGCAGGAACGCCGGAACGACGCGGAACGTGACCGCGGTGAGCACGCCGAGCGCGCCGAGCCCGATCCGGGCCGCCTGGAACAGCTTGCCGTCCTGCTCGGCCGAGCAGCTGACCAGCTCGCCGTCGGCGCGGACCAGTTCCAGGCCGGTCACCTGCGCGGCGATCCCGCCCAGGTCGCGCCCGGTGCCGTGGGTGCCGGTCTGGATCGCCCCGGCGACGGTCTGCTCCTGGATGTCACCCATGTTCTGCAGGGCCAGGCCGTGCCCGCGCAGGTACTCGTTGAGCACCCGCAACTGGCAGCCCGCTTCCACGGTGACCTGCCCGGCCGCCGGGTCCACCGAGCGCACCGCGCGCAGCCCGTCCGGGCGGAGCAGCACGCCATCGGTCGCCGCCACCGGGGTGAACGAGTGGCCGGAGCCGGTCATCCGCACGGTCAGCCCGTCCCGGGCCGCCCCGGTGACGGCCGCGGCCACCTCCGCGGCGGACCGGGGGGTTAGCTCACGGCGCGGCGCCGCGGTCTGGTTACCCGCCCAGTTCTGCCAGCGGGGTGCTGCGGTGACCATGTCCGGACCTTACCCGCAGGCCACGGACAACGGCAGGATCAGCTCTCCCAAAAGGTGCTTCTTACCGCATAGCCGTAGTCAGGTATCTTTTCCCGGCCGCCGGGGCAGCCGGTCTTCCAGGTCCGGTGGCCCGGCTTATATGGTTGATCACGCGATGAAACGCCTACCCCGGCGCCAACCGCCGGCCACAGCCGCTGGATCGCCGAAAGGCCGGATCATGGCGGTGGGTGGCGCATTGGTCCTGCTGGTGGGCGGGATAACGCGGACCTATCCCGGGCCGGCCGGGCCGCAGGCCGCCGCGGCCAGCCCATCGCCGTCCGCCTCGCACGCCGCCGCGGGCAACTCTTTCCACCAGATCTACCTGCCCGATCTGCTGGTGATCGAGCCCGCCGGGCTGAGTTCGGGTCAGCTCAAGAAGCTGTCCCGGATCAGCGGGGTGCGCAGCATGGTGTCGGCCGACGGCGCGGCGATCAAGCTCGGGAACGGGAAAAAGCCGGTCAACGTGCTCGGGGTGGACCCGGAGCAGTTCCGGTCCTGGACGCCGCTGGCCACGGCCTCGGACCAGCGGCTGTGGACCGCGCTGCAGCGGGGCCACTTGGTGGCCTCGGACACCCTGGCCCGGCACCGGCACCTGCGCCCGGGCACTAGCTACCGGCTGGGCAGTTCCGGGCAGCAGCGGCTGATCCTGGGCGGATCAGCCCCGCTCGGCATCGAAGGCATCGGCGCGCTGGTGAGCAGCAAGTACTCGGCCGGACTCGGCCTGATACCCGGCGTGCTCGCGCTGGTCAGCGCCCCCGGCGACAGCATGGCCGCGCTGACCAAGGCGGTCCGGCACATCGCGGGCAAGCCCGCCACGCTGATCAGCCTGCGCAGCCGCCAACAGCAGCAACTCCCGCGCAATCCGCGGGCCAGCGGCAGCCGGCCCGCCAATTATCTCCAGCTGTTCCAGGAGTCGGCCGCCCGGTTCTGCCCCGGCATGTCCTGGACCGTGCTGGCCGCCATCGGGCAGATCGAGAGCGGTGACGGCAGCAACATGGGCCCGTCCACCGCGGGGGCGCTCGGGCCGATGCAGTTCCTGCCGTCCACCTGGGCGGAGTGGGGGATCAGCGCGTTCGGCGAGACCGGGGCGCCGAACATCATGGACCCGTTCGACGCGGTCCCGTCGGCCGCCCGGCTGCTCTGCGCGGCCGGCGCCGGGACACCCGCGGGCCTTCGCGGCGCGATCTTCGCGTACAACCACGCCACCTGGTACGTCAACGAGGTGCTGGGGCTGGCCGGGGAGTACGCCCGGGACTACTGAGTTAATCCGGGGGGACAACCCCCGTGGACCCCCCGATCGCCGCTCCGCGCCGAACGCCGCCTGGCGAGCACCCGCCTCCGGCGGGCCCCCTCCCGCCGACGAGACGATGTGGTCGTGCAGCCTGATTGGATAGATCCATGGCGGACTATGACGCGTTCCTGCTGGTGTCTTTCGGCGGGCCGGAAGGGCCCGATGAGGTCATGCCCTTCCTGGAGAACGTGACCCGCGGCCGGGGTGTGCCGCCCGCCCGGCTGGCCGGGGTGGCCGAGCACTACTACGCGGTCGGCGGGGTCAGCCCGATCAACCAGCAGTGCCGGGACCTGCTCGCCGCGATCGGCAAGGACTTCGCCGCGGCCGGTGTTGACTTGCCGGTGTACTGGGGAAACCGGAACTGGACGCCGTACCTGACCGGCACCGTGCGGGAGATGGCCGCGGCCGGGGTACGCCGGGCGCTGGCGTTCGTGACCTCCGCCTACGGCTCCTATTCCAGCTGCCGCCAGTACCTGGACGACATCGAGCGGGCCCGGGCCGAGGCCGGCCCGGGCGCACCGGAGATCCACAAGCTCCGGCATTTCTTCAACCATCCCGGCTTCATCGAGCCGTTCGCCGATGCCACCATCCGCGCGGTCCGGTCGTTGCCGGCCGCCGCCCAGCAGCAGGTCCCGCTGGTGTTCACCGCGCACAGCGTGCCGACGGCGATGGCGGCGGCCAGCGGCCCGCCGCCCGGCGGCCGCTATCCGGCTCAGCTGGCTGAGGCGGCCCGGCTGGTTGCGGACCGGGTCGCCGCGGCCACCGGGGAGCACCCGTGGCAGCTGGTCTACCAGAGCCGCAGCGGCTCGCCCAGCCAGCCGTGGCTCGGTCCGGACGTGTGTGACCACTTGACCGGGCTGGCCGCGGCCGGCGCGCCCGGTGCGGTGCTGGTCCCGGTCGGGTTCATCACCGACCACATGGAGGTCGTGCACGACCTGGACGCGGACGCGGCCCAGCTGGCCAGGAAGCTGAACCTGCCGCTGGCCCGGGCGGCCACGCCGGGCACTGACCCGCGCTTCGTATCCATGATCACGGAGCTGGTCACCGAGCGGCTGGACGGCTCGGTGACGCCGGCCGCGCTGGGCTCGTTCCGCCCGGCCGGGAACTTCTGCCAGCCCGGTTGCTGCCGGTGGGTAGCCGCTGCGGGCCGGCCTACGGCGCGTTCATGAGTGCGGCGGAGCTGGCCGACCCGGACCCGGCGGCGCTGCTCGCGCTGGCCCGCTCGGCCGCCGAGGCCGCGGCCCGGATGCTGGCCAGCCGCCGCCCGGCCGGCCCGGCCGGGCGGCCCGAGGTGACGGACACCAAGTCCAGCCCGACCGACGTGGTGACCGAGATGGACCGGGCCGCGGAGGCCATGATCACGGAGCGGATCAGGGCCGAGCGGCCCGGCGACGCCGTGCTCGGTGAGGAGGGCGGCGAGTCCGGGCGCGGCCGGGTGCGCTGGATCGTGGACCCGCTGGATGGCACCGTCAACTACCTGTACGGGCTGGCCGACTGGGCGGTCAGCATCGCCGCCGAGGTGGATGGCCAGGTGCTGGCCGGGGTGGTAGCCATCCCGCGGCATGGTGAACTGTTCACCGCGGTCGCCGGGCAGGGCAGCTGGCTGCATCAGGCCGAGGAGCCAGCCGTGCCGTTGCGCTGCAACACCGGGGTGCCGCTGCGCCGCGCCCTGGTGTCCACCGGGTTCGGCTATGCGACCGTGCGCCGCGTCGTGCAGGGTGAGGTGGTCGCGGCCGTGCTGCCCCGGGTCCGGGACATCCGCCGCGGCGGCTCGTGCGCGGTCGATCTGTGCTCGGTGGCGGCGGGCCGGGTGGACGCCTACTACGAGCGGGGCGTGAACTACTGGGACTACGCGGCGGGCGGGCTGATCGCGGCCGAGGCCGGGGCCCGGGTGGCCGGGCTGGCGGGCGGCCCACCCAGCCCGGAACTGTGCATCGCCGCCGAGCCCGCCTTGTTCGCCGAACTCCGGGATCTGCTGGCCAGCCTCGACCCAGAGCGGGACGCACCGGAGTAGGCCGCGCTTAGGAGCCGGTCCTGGCCAGCACGCCGGACGGGCTGGCGGCGCCAGGGCGGCGGAACGCGAAGGTCAGCTTGGTGCGGCCCTGCGGGGTCAGCGTGACCACGCCACTGTCACAGGACTGCTGCCCGGATGTGATGCCCTGTTCCAGCGTGTAGCTGGCGCCATTGAAGCTGACCAGCAGCAGGTGCCCGGAGCAGCCGAGCTGCGGGTAGGCGATGGTCCCGTCCGGCGAGCCCGCGGTCAGCTGGATCCGGACCGTGACGGCGAGCGCCGGAGCGGTCTGCCGCACCGTCCCGGACCAGGTGCCGGCCAGCGCGCTGGGGATCTTCGGCGTCGGGCTGGGCGAGGCCGTCACGGTGGCCGGGGCCGGCTTGCTGGTGTGCCCGTCGGTGGCCGCCGCGGCCGGGGTGGGGTGCGGCCCGTGGTGGGTCACGATCAGCGTGGTGGCGAGGGCGATGGCCGCGACGCAGGCCGCGCAGGCCGCGATGAACGCGGCCCGGCGCGGCGCGGAGCCGGGCGGCGTCTCCGCCTCCTCCTGCTGGCGGGGTCCGACCACGCCGCGCCCGGCCGCCCGGGCCCGCCTGGTCCCCTCGGCCAGCAGCCCGGCGGCGGGGTCACCCTGCCCAAGCAGCGCGGTGAGCAGGGCCCGGGCCTGCGGCCTGCTGCCCGGCTCGGCCAGGCACGCGGACACCGGCCCGCGCAGCGAGTTAGGCAGGCTGGCCACGTCGGGCGGCACCGGGCCGGCCGCGGCGAACAGGATGGTCTGGGCCCACGAGTACAGGTCGGCTGACGGGGTCGCGGTGCCATAGGGCGGGGTGATGCTGAACCAGACCACCCGGGGCCCTTCCGCGCCCAGGATGAGGTCGTCCGGGCCGAAGTTGCCGTGCACCAGCCCGGCCTGGTGGATGGCGGTCAGCCCGGTGGCCGCGCCGATGGCCAGCGCGGTGAGCGCCGGCCCGTCCAGCGACCCCTCCGCCCCGATCACCTCGGTCAGCGACGGCCCCTCGATGAACTCGCTGACCAGGTAGGGCTGGCCCGCGTCGAATCCGGCATCCAGGATCCGTGCGGCGCAGAACGGGGCGACCCGGCGGGCCGCCCGGGCCTCGGCGGTGAACCGGTCCCGGGAGGCCGCGTCCGGGGCCGAGGTCGTGCCGAGCAGCATGACCGCGACCGGGGTGCCGTTGGGCAGCCGGGACAGGAATGTGCCTGGGCCCTGATCCGTTACCTGATCGGTAATCCGCCCGGCCAGCCGGTAACGGCCGACCCGGCGGGGATCATCGGGCCGCAGGGGGGTGACGACGGGCATGCGCGGCTCCGCTGATCCGGCTGGGCGGGCGGTAAAAATCAGTTTCGTACGATACGACCTTTTCTGCGCTTGGCGTGCGGGGATCCGGGGAACTTACCGGTGGCAAGCACGCGATGGGGGCTTCCAGCGATGCCGTGGACGGGCCAGACACAGACACGACGCGCGATAGTGCGTACCCTGCGTGTGCGCGGCAGGCGGACGTGACAGAATTCCCCGCCGGAATCGGGCACAACTGCGGCCTGCTGAGCGTTAACACCCGCGCGACGAGGCCTCTAACGAAGAAGGGGGTGGAGTACCCAGATGGCAACCGACTACGACAGCCCGCGGAAGACCGACGACGAGCTCACCGAAGACAGCCTGCAGGAGTTGCAGGCACGCCGCATGGACAAGTCGTCCAGCACGATCGACATCGACCCGGATGATGTCGCTGAGTCGCTGGAGCTTCCCGGTGCGGACCTGTCCAACGAGGAGCTGTCGTTCCGGGTCATCCCGCGCCAGGCTGACGAGTTCACCTGCTCGCGTTGTTTCCTGGTACATCACCGTAGCCAGCTGGCTGACGACCGTAACGGCCAGCCGATCTGCCGGGAGTGCGCGGCCTGAGTCTTCACTCAGGCCGCTCGCTCCGGCGGGCGTTAAATAGAGCGAAACGTGCCAGGTTGAGCATGCAGTAACAGGCGCAGGCAGGGGACAGAGAAGGCGTCCGGGCCATCGGCCGGAGCCGGGGGGAATGTAACGGCAGCCGCGCTGCCGTCTGAGGCAGCCTTCTGTATACCCACCATGACCCAGTCCGCGCAGGCCTGGCCGCCGGCCGGCCGTGGCCCCGCCCGCCGGTACGGCTACCGTCCTGTTCATGAGTTTCCGGGTCGCGGCGCCCGCGGCGCTGGCGGTGCTGCTAGCCGCGTGCGGGAGCGGTGGCGCCAGGCCGGCGCCCGCCGCCGCGCCCAGCCCCGCCCCGGCCCACTCTGCCAGCAGCCCAGCCAGCACCACAGCCGCGCCGGCCGCGAGGCCGGCCCGGGCCGCTGGCCTGCCCGCGCCGCCCGCGCACACAGTGATCGTGCTGGAGGAGAACCACGGCTACGGCGAGGTGATCGGCAGCCCGCAGGCGCCGTACCTGAACCAGCTGGCCCGGCAGGGGGCGCTGTTCACCGACTCCCGCGCCATCACCCACCCCAGCGAGCCAAACTACCTGGCCCTGTTCTCCGGCAGCACGCAGGGTGTCACCGACGACAGCTGCCCACACCGGTTCGCCGCGCCGAACCTGGCCGCCGAGCTGATCGCCGCGGGCCGGACGTTCGCCGGCTATGCCGAGGACCTGCCCGCAACCGGGTCGGCGGTTTGCTCGGCTGGCGAGTACGCCCGCAAGCATGTGCCGTGGACCGACTTCAGCAACGTGCCAGGCCGCGGACAGCCAACCGCTGCGCGCCTTCCCGGCCGGGCACTACAGCCGGCTGCCCACCGTGTCGTTCGTCATCCCCAACCTGTGCGATGACATGCACGACTGCCCGGTGGCCAGCGGTGACTCGTGGCTCCGGGCGCACCTCAGCGGCTACGCCAGCTGGGCGCGGACGCACGACAGCCTGCTCATCGTCACCTGGGACGAGAACGACGGCAGTCCAGGCGACCAGATACCCACCATCCTGGCCGGCCAGCCGGTGCACAGCGGCCGGTACGCCGAGCCGATCACGCACTACAGCGTGCTGCGCACGCTCGAGGACCTGTACCGGCTGCCGCTGACCGGCCACGCGGCAACCGCGACGCTGATCACCGGCAGCTGGAGATAACGGAGGCAGGCACGATGACGGACCAGGCTGATCTGCTCTTCACCGGCGGCCCGGTGTACACGGTGGCCCAGGAGGGCCGGGAGATGACCCGGGCCCAGGCGGACAACGGCTGGCCGGCCACCGCGGCGGCGGTGCGGGACGGCCGCATCGTCGCCGTCGGCACCGACACCGAGCTGGCCGGCCTGGCCGGGGACCGGACCACCGTGATCGAGCTGCGCGGCCGCCCGCTGCTGCCCGGCTTCCAGGATGCGCACGTGCACCCGGTGTTCGCCGGGCTGACCATGCTGCGCTGTGACCTGGACGGGGCCGCCGACGCGGACGACGCGCTGCACCGGATCCGGGCCTACGCCGAAGCGAACCCGGACCGGGAGTGGATCGATGGCAGTGGCTGGCGGATGGAATGGTTCCCCGGCGGGACGCCGTCCCGTGCGCTGCTGGACGGCGTGGCCGGCGGCAGGCCGGCCTACCTGACCAACCGGGACGGGCACGGCGCCTGGGTCAACACGGCCGCGCTGGACCGGGCCGGGGTGACCGCGGACACCCCGGACCCGGCCGACGGGCGGATCGAGCGGGAGCCGGGCGGGGAACCGCAGGGCACCCTGCACGAGGGCGCCGCGCTGCTGGTCGGCCGCCTGGTGCCCGGGCCGACCCGGGACGAGCAGCGGCGCGGCCTGCTGCTGGCCCAGCAGCACCTGCACGCGCTCGGCATCACCGCCTGGCAGGACGCGATCGTCGGCGAATACCTGGGCTTCCCGGACCCGCTGCCCGCCTACCTGACCGCGGCCCGGGACGGCACGCTCACCGCCCGGGTCCAGGGTGCGCTGTGGTGGGACCGGGGCCGCGGTGGCGACCAGCTCGACGACCTGCTCGACCGGCGCGAGGCGGGCCAGGCGGGCCGGTTCCGGGCCGGCACGGTGAAGATCATGCAGGACGGGGTGGCGGAGAACTTCACCGCCGGGATGATCGAGCCCTACCTGGATGGCCGTGGCGGCCAGACCGGCAACAGCGGGCTGTCCTACGTGGACCCGGCCGACCTGGCCGAGCAGGTGACCCGGCTGGACGCGGCGGGCTTCGGGGTCCATGTGCATGCCATCGGGGACCGGGCGGTGCGCGAGGCGCTGGACGCGTTCCAGGCGGCCCGGGCCAGCAACGTGGTCAGCGCGGGCCGGCACCACATCGCGCACATCCAGGTGGTGCACCCCGATGACATCCCGCGGTTCCCGCAGCTCAGCGTGACCGCCAACATGCAGGCGCTGTGGGCCGCCCACGAGCCGCAGATGGACGACCTGACCATCCCGTTCCTGGGCCAGGAACGGGCGGCCCGGCAGTACCCGTTCGGCGACTTGCTGCGGGCCGGCGCGCGGCTGGCCGCCGGCAGCGACTGGGCGGTGAGCAGCGCCAACCCACTGTGGGGGATCCACGTCGCGGTGAACCGGATCCTGCCACCCGGGGAGGGCGACCCGGCGGCCGGGCCGCTGCTGCCCGGCCAGGCGCTCAGCCTGGCTGAGGCGCTGGCCGCGTACACGGCCGGCTCGGCGTACGTGAACACCCTGGACGAGACCGGCGCCATCGAGCCTGGCTACCTGGCTGACCTGGTCGTACTGGACCGGGACCCGTTCGCCGCCCCACCCGCCGAGATAGCCGGGGCCGCCGTCGCACTAACCTTCGTCGAGGGGGCCCAGGTATACGCGGCCGACGACTAGGGAGACGAGCGGTGCAGCTGACCACGCTGGGCCGGGGCGGGCCGGTGGTGTCCCGGGCCGGGCTCGGGCTGATGGGTATGTCCGGGATCTACGGAGCCGCCGACGACGAGGAGAGCGTGGCCACCATCCGCGCCGCGCTCGACGCCGGCCTCACCCTGCTGGACACCGGCGACTTCTACGGCATGGGGCATAACGAGCTGCTGCTGGCCCGGGTGCTCCGGGAGGTGCCCAGGGACAGCGTGTTCGTGCAGGTCAAGTTCGGCGGGATGCGGGACCCGCGGGGCATGTTCATCGGCCACGACGCCAGGCCGGCCGCGGTGAAGAACTTCCTGTCCTACTCGCTGACCCGGCTGGGCACCGACTATATCGACCTGTACCAGCCGGCCCGGCTGGACCCGGCGGTGCCGATCGAGGACACGGCCGGCGCCATCGGCGAGATGATCGACGCGGGCTACGTACGTCACCTCGGGCTGTCCGAGATGGGGGCAGAAACCATCCGCCGGGCGCACGCGGTCCGGCCGGTGGCCGAGCTGCAGATCGAGTACTCGCTGATGAGCCGGGGAATCGAGGCGGAGATCCTGCCCACCGTGCGGGAGCTGGGCATCAGCGTGACCGCGTACGGGATCCTGTCCCGCGGCCTGCTCAGCCGGGACACCGCCCGGCTGAGCGACGGCGACCTGCGGGCCCGCTTCCCCCGCTTCCAGCCCGGCAACCTGGAGCGCAACCTGAGCCTGCTGGACACCCTGGAGGCGATCGGCCAGGAGCGCGGGCTGACCGCCGCGCAGCTGGCTATCGCCTGGGTGGCCGCCCAGGGCGAGGACATCATCCCGCTGATCGGCACCAAGCGGCGGTCCCGGCTGGCCGAGGCGCTGGCCGCGCTGGACGTGACGCTCAGTGCCAGCGAACTCGCGGCCATCGGCAGCGCTGTGCCGCCCGATCAGGTGGCCGGCGACCGCTACGACGCGCCGCAGATGCGGGCGCTGGACAGTGAACGCTAAGCACCGGGAGCGTCAGGCCCGGTAGGCCCCGGCCAGGGCGCGCAGTCTGGCGTGCGCACTGCCCATCGCGTCGCCCGCGGGCAGGTAGGTCTTGGGCATCTTGACCACGCTGGTGTAGTTCGGGTCGCACACGTTGGCCAGCGGCGCCTCGATGGCCTGGGTGACCAGCTGGTAGGCGTCCATCTGGTCCAGCCCGTAGTCGGCGGCCAGCCACTGCACCAGGTCCAGCGCGGCGATGCGGAACGCGTCCTCCAGCGGCCGGGCCGATCCGGCCGTCATCAGGTGGGTGTCCGACTCCAGCCGCGGCCAGGCACACGGGCGGCCCTTGATCAGGTCCACCGCGAGCACCGTGTTCATCGCGCACTCCACGGCCACCCCGCAGGTCTCGCCCTCACCCTGCCGGGCATGCCCGTCGCCCAGCGAGAACAGCGCGCCCTCGACGTTCACACCGAGGTAGCAGGTGGTCCCGGCGCGCATCTCCGGGGTGTCCATGTTGCCGCCGAACGCGTCCGGCACCAGCGCACTGCGCACCTCCAGGTTGGCCGGGGCCACGCCGACCGTGCCGTGCATCGGCTCGATCGGCAGGTCGACGGAGAAGTCACCGCGCCGGGCGGTGAACCGGCAGGTGCCTTTGCCGGTGTCGAACTGCCACAGCCAGACCAGTTCCGGCAGCGGGTCATGCAGCAGCGCGGTGACGTGCGTCGCGCTCAGCGCGCCAAACAGCGGCACCGTGGTGGACGCGCCCCAGTCGCGGGCTGGCTCGATCGAGATGAAGTGCACCGCCAGGGTGTCCCCGGGCTCCGCGCCCTCGATGTAGAACGGCCCCGTCTGCGGGTTCAGGTACGGGAACTCGCATACCTCGGAGACCAGGTCGGTCTCACTTTTCACCCGCCCGGCAAAGCAGTCCTCAGTGAACACCTCGAGGACGGCTGGGGGCGTTATATGAGCTAGGGGTGCGGCACCGCCGAACGTCCAGGCGTATTGCTCCGGGCCCGGCCGGAAGCTGAAGACCTGCGGGTCACTCACTGTGTCTCCCTGGGAAGTTCGCGCCATCCGCCCAAACCCGTCAACCGTCCCCTCGCCCGGGCCTGGCGGCCCGGGGTCGGAGACGGCAGCGGATGGCGCTCACGGGTATTCCTCCACCGGGTCCAGGTGCACCAGGCCGACCTCGACCACCCGCCGCGGGTCGCGGCGGTACAGGTAGAGAAGGTAGATCAGGCCGGCCACCATCCAGCCGGCCACCCCTGGGCCCAGGTAGGAGTAGGGCGGGGACAGCGGGGCGACGAACGAGAACGCCTTGATGCCGGCCGAGGTGAGCCAGGCCGGCACGAACGTGATGATGCCCAGGATCGGGATGACCAGCCACAGCACCGGGTTGGGCCGCCGGCTGGCCCGCGCGAAGAAGCCGATGCAGGCCGCGTTCATCACGATGTAGATCGCGGCCAGCACGATGACCAGGGCGGTGGCCACCATCACGAACGCGGTGGTGGGGCCGTAGCCGAGACCGAGGCCGAGGGTGACCGCGACGGTGATGACGAAGCCGGTCACGATGGCCAGCGCGGGGGAGTGGTGCTTCGGGTGCACCTGGGCCAGGAAGCGCGGGAAGGCGCCGATCCGGCCCATCGCGTACGCGGTGCGGCTGGACACGTTGACCCCGGCGTTCGCGTTGGCGATGGTCGAGTTCACGATGGCCAGGAACACGAAGAACCAGAACAGGCCGTACAGTGACCGGGCCATGCCTTCCCAGGACGCGGCCCCGGTCCCGGTGGTGAAGTTGTGGAACCTGGCCGGGCCGTAGGCGACGTCGACCGCGTAGGTGGTGAACACGTACAGCAGGCCGATGAGCAGGGTGGCCAGCAGCACGGCCCGGGGGATGGTGCGCCGCGGGTTCCTGGCCTCCTCGGCCAGCGGGGCGGCACCCTCGAACCCGCCGAAGGCCAGGATGGTGTACACCGACCCGCCGATGATCCCGGTCAGTCCGTGGAAGCCGGGCGGGGTGTACTTGGTGGTGAACACGCTCAGCGTGTTGTTGCTGCCCGCGTGCACCAGGAAGAACACGGCCAGCACCAGGAACACGCCGATCTCGAACGCGCCCAGCACGGTGCCCAGCCGGGCCGAGGTGCGGATGCCGTAGAAGCCGGCCGCGAGCACGATTACCGCGCCGGCCAGCGCCCATGGCCACCATAGGCTGAGCGGGTAGCTGGACCATTCGGCGTTGATGGTGGCCGCCGTGGTGAAGCCGAGCTGGAGCAGCACCAGCGGCGGGATGAGGAAACCGACCAGCACGTAACCCCAGGCCACCAGGAAGCCGATGGCCGGGTGCAGGCCGCGGGCCGCGTAGGTGGCCAGCGACCCGGCCGATGGCATCTCCCGGGCCAGCAAGCCGATGCTGACCGCGCAGAACAAGCAGGCGACCAGGGCGAATATCACGGCCAGCGGCAGCGAGCCGCCGGCGAACGCGACCCCGGCCGGGATGGAGGCGGCGATCGCGGCCCCCGGGGCCATGTCGGTGATGGACTGGAACAGGACTTCGCGCAGCCCGATGGCGTTCCGCCGGAGACCGCGAGCCTGGCTGGTAGTGGTGTCCTTGATGGCCATGACGACCTCCCCGGGGCGTGGTGCCTGGAGCTGCCATGATCGTCTCACGGCCCGGCGGCGCCGGACAGGCCCAAGCCAGCCGGGTTGCTAGCCGGCCAGCCCTGCGGTGTCCCGCACGTAACTGGCTACGTCGGCGTGCGAGGCGAACCACACGCCGTGGTGCCCGGCGATGTAGTCGACCAGTTCCTCCAGCACCACGAACCGGGACCGCGGCCCGATCACGTGCGGGTGCATGGTCAGCTGGAACAGGCCGCCGTGCGCGTAGGCCTGGTCGAACTCGTCGCGCCACATCTGGCCGATGTCCCGTGGCGGGGTGAACGGGCGGGCCGGGTCGGCCGGGAAGTACGGTGCGTCGTCCCGGATCCACTGCACCGGGATCTCCACGATCCCGGTGGGCTGGCCCGCCGCCTCGATCTCGTACGGGTCGTCGTCGGCCATCAGCGACGAGTCGTAGCTCAGCCCGAGTTCGCGGGTGATGTCCAGGGTGGCGTGGCTGAAGTCCCAGGACGGGGTGCGGATGCCGGCCGGCCGGGCACCGCTGATCCGGGTCAGCATGCCGGCCGCGCGCAGCGTCAGCTCCCGTTCGGTGGCGGCCGGCAACTCGGAGTTCCGCTCATGGATCCAGCCGTGCAGCGCGACCTCGTGGCCGGCCTGCGCGTAGCCGCGCACCTCGTCCGGCCGGAGCAGCGCGCAGACCGCGGGGACGAAGAACGAGGCCGGGATGCCGCGGCGGTCGAGCAGGCGCAGGATCCGGGGGACCGCGGCGCGGGCGCCGTACTCGCCCTGGGACAGCCGGCCCGGCGAGGTCTGCCCGTCACGCAGCCAGATCGTCTCGTGATCGGAATCAAAGGACAGCGCCACCGCCACCCGCATGCCCCCGGGCCACGACGCAGGCGCCAGCGACCGCCCGGCGCGGACCTGGGTGACCGCCGCGGCGATCGACCGCTCGTCCCAGTCCCACGGTGGCGGGGCGGGCGCCGGGGAGGGAGGAGGCGCCGGGGGCGGAGCGGCGGGCCGCTCGCTCAGGACGGGTCCCGGTGGCCGTTGCGGCTGAACGCGCCGGGTATCGGTCCCTGCCGGGGCAGCGACACCTCGGCGGTCACATCGCCACCCAGCCGCACGCTGTCCCCATCCACCAGCCGCACCTCGGTACCGGGCAGCACCCGGTCCCCATTGACGAACGTGCCGTTGGTGGAGTGCTCGTCCCGGATGGTGGCCTGCCCGGTGTCGCTGACGGTGACCGTGGCATGCCGCCTGGATACATTGTCGTAGCTGGCGAACGCGGCGGCGACCAGGGACTCTTCCGGGTCGCGGCCGAGCACCAGCGACGTGCCCGCGGGCACCTCCACGTTGCCGGTGGGGAACACCAGGCGGAGCACGAGGGGCGAGATGATGCCGGCCCGGGGTGGCAGCGGCTCCCGGCAGGCCGGGCAGAATACCGCCGTCGGCTCCTGGATGGACGCCCCGCAGTGCGGGCAGGCCGCCGGGCCCGCGGCGGGCGCGGGCGCGCCTTCCCGCTTCAGGTACTCCTGCATGACGGTCGGCGGGGTGGCCGGCTCGTCCGCGGGGCTGCTGCGCGGCAGGTTCGCGCCACACGTGAAGCAGATGAGGTCATCTCGCTGGACCTCAGCGGCACACGCCGGGCAGGTGAGGGTGGCCATGTCGATCTCCGGGACGGCTGCAGGTTCTGTGTCCACGAGAGCCTAACGTGCGACGGGGGGCCCAGGGTGCCCGGCCGGGGGCGTGCCGCCAGTAGCATCGCCCGTATGCGGCAGAGGCACAGATGACCACGCATCCGCTCAGTGACGAGCACCGCGCGCTCCGCGACACCGTCGCCGAGTTCGCCCGCACGGTGGTCCAGCCGGTGATCGGTGGCTATTACGAACGGGCCGAGTTCCCCTACGAGCTGATCACCCGGATGGCCAAGCTGGGCCTGTTCGGCCTGCCGTTCCCCGAGGAGTTCGGCGGGATGGGCGGTGACCTGTTCGCGCTCGGCCTGGCGCTGGAGGAACTGGCCCGGGTGGATTCCTCGGTGGCCATCACCCTGGAGGCCGCGGTGGCGCTGGGCGTGATGCCCATCTACCGGTTCGGCACCGACGCGCAGCGCCGCCGCTGGCTGCCGGAACTGTGCGCGGGCGAGCGGCTGGCCGCGTTCGGGCTGACCGAGGCGGGCGGCGGGACCGACATACCCGGCGGCATGCGCACCACCGCGCGGCTGGACGCGGGGGAGTGGGTGATCGACGGGAGCAAGTCTTTCATTACGAACGCCGGCACCTCGATCACCGCGCTGGTCACCGTGCTCGCCATCACTGGTGAGGCGGGGGCAGGCGAGGGGGGAAGGGGAGGTGGGCGGGGGGGCCGCGAGATCTCGGCCATCGTGGTGCCGTCCGGGACGCCGGGCTTCACGGTCGGCCCGGAGTACTCGAAGGTCGGCTGGTGCGCATCTGATACCCGCGAGCTCGCCTTCTCGTCCTGCCGGGTGCCCGCGGACCACCTGCTCGGGCCGCGCGGCCGCGGCTACGCCCAGTTCCTGGAGATCCTGGACGAGGGCCGGGTCGCCATCGCCGCGCTGGCCACCGGGCTAGCCCAGGGCTGCGTGGACGAGTGCCTGCGCTACGTGGCCGAGCGGACCGCGTTCGGCCAGCCACTCGGCCAGTTCCAGGCTACCCAGTTCAAAGTGGCCGACATGGCAACCCGGGCGCACGTGGCCCGGCTGGCCTGGTATGACGCGGCCGCCCGGCTGGTGGCCGGGGAACCGGCCAAGCAGCACGCGGCGATGGCCAAGCTGACCGCGTCCAACGCGGCAATGGACAACGCGCGGGATGCCACTCAGCTGTTCGGCGGCTACGGGTTCATGAACGAGTTCCCGGTCGCCCGGTTCTACCGCGACGCCAAGGTGCTCGAGATCGGCGAAGGAACCTCCGAGGTGCAGCGCATGATCATTGCCCGCGAGCTCGGCCTGCGCCAGCGCTGAATGGCAGCCCGGCGCGTTCTGCGCGGCGCGTAGCCGGAACCGGGCCCGGCAACCCGGCGGGCGGGACATACTGGGGGCTTTCCGGACACTGCACGCGACGTGGAGCAGCTGGCACAACCAGCACACTCGACGCTCTGAGCACGGAACTGCTTAGTTAGGCCAGAACGAGCCCGTGCCGTAGCGGCGGAGAGTACCCTGCTGACGTTGAGCTATCCGGCAAACATCACCTTAGAACAGTGTTTTCCTGCATAAGGTATTGATCACGGCCGATGGTGAGACGTTATGGTTAGCCCTTGGCCGCGCCCGCGCGCGGGGCTCACAGAATCGTCACCCGGGAAGGGGTGCGTCATGTCAGTTCCGCCGCCGGTCCAGCGGGCCTGCTGGCTCGCCAGACACGCCAGGTGAAAGGTGCAGAGGCTGTGCGGTCCCGCAGCAACAAGGCCGGTGCCCGGCCGGCTGACGAACCAGGTTCAGCCGACCCGTCCACCGGAGCCGGATTGGCGTCCCGTGCACCCGCAGACGTTGACGGGCGGGAGGGTGGCGCCGACCCCGGGAGCAATGGCCAGGCCAGTACCAGCCAGCGGCAGACAGGGTCGCGCCGCGGGCTGAAGAACTGGCGAGTGCGATCGCGGCTCGTCCTGCTCATCGCGATCCCCACGCTGACCGCTGTCGTGCTCGGCGGTATCAGCATCCTCTCCTACGCGCGCAGCGCCAGCGCCGACGGCCGGGTGCAGCAGCTCGCCACGCTGAGCTCGAACATCACCCTGCTGTCCCAGCGGCTGGAGGAGGAGCGCGACCGCACCGTCTACTACATCGCGCTCGGCATGTCGGGCGGTCGCGCCCAGGAGCTGGCCGCGCGTAAGGCGGTCGGCCAGACCGCGGCCGAGCTGGGCATCATCGGCCAGGACGACGTGCTGACCAACAAGTCGGTGGCCGTGGTGACGCGGGAACTCAAGGGGATCGGCAGTGGCTTCTCCGGGCAGGTGCAGCAGGAAGCGGGGACGGCGCTCACCTCACTGCAGAACCTGAGCGTCCTGCGTAACGCCGCGACCACGACCAAGCTGTCCCCCCTGGTCGTGGTGCAGCATTACACCGGCCTGATCGACAACTTGCTGGCTCTGATCGACGTGACCGGCCAGGGCACCAGCGATGCCACGCTGTCCCAGGGGATCCGCGTCCTCAGCCTGGTGTCCAGGATGAAAGAAGAAGCCTCCGAGCAGCGTGGCATCCTCACCATCGGGCTGCTGACCAGGCAGCTCGACTCCAACCAGCTGTCCTCGCTCAACGCGGCGCTCTCCGAGCAGCAGAGCAACCTGCAGTCGTTCGACGCCTCAGCCAGCACGGCGCAGAAGAACCTGTGGAACAACACCGTCGCGTCCTCGTTCGTGTTCCAGGCCAACGCCGAGGAAACCCAGGCGATCTCTACCGCCCAGGACAACACTGGCAACTCGCTGCGCAGCGATACGACCAACGTCGATGACTGGTACGGGGCCATGACGAACGAGATCGACACCCAGATGGGGTCGGTCGAGCATGTGCTGAACGGCCAGATCACCTCCCGTGCGGCCCAGCTGCACAAGGCCGCGCTGACCTACGCGATCGTGGTCGGCCTCGCCGTCCTCATCGTGCTCGGGCTGGCCCTGTTCCTCACCGTGGTCGTCGGCCGGTCGATGGTCCGGCCGCTGCGGCGGCTGCGCGCGGGCGCGCTGGAAGTGGCCGGGGTGCGGCTGCCCGACATGGTCCGCCGGATGAGCGAGTCGGACGGGGCTGCCGTCTCGTTCGATATCGCGCCCATCGACGTGGATTCCTCCGACGAGATCGGTGAAGTCGCGCGGGCTTTCGACCAGGTCCACCGGGAAGCGCTCCGGCTGGCGGCCAACGAGGCGGCGCTGCGCGGCAACGTCAACGCGATGTTCGTGAACCTGTCCCGGCGCAGCCAGTCGCTGGTGGAACGCCAGATCCGGCTGATCGACGACCTGGAGCAGGGCGAGCAGGATCCGGAGCGGCTGTCCAACCTGTTCCAGATGGACCACCTGGCCACCCGGATGCGGCGCAACTCGGAAAACCTGCTGGTCCTCGCGGGCCACGAGGTTTCCCGCCGGTGGAACCAGCCAGTCGCCCTGGTCGACGTGCTCCGCGCGGCGGTGTCCGAGATCGAGCAGTACGAGCGCGTCTCGATGAACGTCCAGCCGGGCATCGCGGTGCGCGGCCAGGCCGTCAACGACGTGGTGCACCTGGTCGCCGAGCTGGTGGAGAACGCCACCTCGTTCTCCTCGGCGGAGACCCCGGTGACCGTGTCCGGGCACTTGCTGAACAGCGGCGGAGTGCTGCTGGACATCAGCGACCAGGGCGTGGGCATGGGCTCCGAGGAGATGGCGCACGCCAACTGGCGGCTGGACAACCCGCCGGTGGTGGACGTCGCGGTGTCCCGCCGGATGGGCCTGTTCGTGGTCGCCCGGCTGGCCGCAAGGCACGGCATCCGGGTCCGGCTCCGGCCCGCGTCAACCGGCGGCCTGACCGCACTGGTCTGGCTGCCCGACGAGACCGTCACCCACGAGGCGGCCGGCTCCGGGCCTGGGTCGCGCCGGTTCGACCGCAACGGTGCTACCCCAGACGCCGTCGAGCCGCTGACGAACGGCCAGCTCAGCCCGGACTGGGGCGGGCGCGGGCGCAACGCGGCCGAGGAGGCCGTGAACGCGGCCCGCACGCCGCGGTTCACCCCGCTGAACCCGGAGAACGGGGACGCCGCGAGCACCGCTAGCTTCCCCGCCGTGAACGCCTCCTGGGACGACCCGCCGACCAGGTCGTCCGGCAACGCCTGGGAAAACGGCAAGCCCGTCGGGACCGGCTGGGACGATAGCCCGGCCGAGCCGGCCGCGGCTGGCTGGGACGACCCGTCGGCCAAGCCCGCCACCCCGGCGTGGGGCGAAGCGGCGGATGAGGACGCCAGCCCGTCCTGGGATGACGCCCCGGCCAAGCCGGCCGGCTCGGACTGGGAAGAGCCGCTCAGCCCGCCTGCCGCGCCGCCGCCGGCCGCTGCCACCGGGCCGCTTCCGTCGGTGTCCGGCGACGGGGGCCCCGCGCCCAGCTTCGGGACGCCGCCGGCCGGTGACTCGCCCGGCCTGCCGACCCGTATCCCATCCCGGCCGTCCCGCGGCTTCGGTAACGGCAACGGCAGTAACGACTCGGGGCCGATCCGGCGCGAGGTCGTGGTGCCCCCGGCCGCGCCGCTTGGCCAGGGCAACCGGCTGCCGATCTTCGAGTCGGTCGAGTCGGACTGGTTCCGCCGCGGTCGGCACAGTACCGAGCGGACCGCCAACGGCCCGAACGGCGGCTCGAACGGGCCAGCTCCGGCCGCGGCCGCGGCCGAGAGCGCGCCGAGCTGGACTTCAGCGGCCGACGAGGGCTGGCGGGCCGCGGAGGCGGTGAGCAAGCCAGCCTCCGGCGGGGTTACCCTGTCCGGCCTGCCGAAGCGGGTGCCCAAGGCCAACCTGGTGCCCGGGACGGTATCAGCGAGCAGCCAGGCCCCACCGCCGCCCGTCCGGTCGGCGTCCATGACCAGAGATCGCTTTGCTGCCTTCCAGCGTGGTGTCCGTGAGGCCCGCGCCGCTGCGAACACCGATGAGGATGGTAGCGGTGAGGGAGACGGTGTTACATGAGGGGTGGCGACGGCTTTGCCGCACGTGCTGATGCTTCTTATGGTGGGGTCGCCGAGAAAGGAGGGTTCGTGAGTCCGCTAACCCGTCCCATCCAGGACCTGAACTGGCTGATCACGAACTTCGTGGAAAGGGTCGCATCCGTCGCGCATGCCATCGTGGTGTCGTCAGACGGGCTGCCCCTGGCGTTCTCGAACGGCTTCCCAGCCGACCGTGTGGACCAGCTCGCGGCGGTAACCTCTGGGTTGACCAGCCTGACGCAGGGCGCGTCGCGGGTCTTCGAGGGCGGGCCGGTCACTCAGACGGTCGTTGAGATGCAGCGGGGCCTGCTGCTAGTTATGGCTATCAGCGACGGATCGAGCCTTGCCGTGCTCGCGTCCGCCGACTGTGACATGGGCCTGGTGGCCTACGAGATGGCGCTCCTGGTGGAGCGTGTTGGCCGCGCCCTGACGCCTGACATGCGCGGGGCGCTGCGGTCGGAGGATGGCAGATAGTGACAGGAGAGACTGTTGTCCGGCCCCGGCCTGGATGACTGGCCGCCGACGGGGGGCCAGCGTGAGCCCGGATCCGGCGGCGGAAAGCGTGCACGTGGGGCCGAACCTTCTGGGAGTGGACTGGTCCGGCCATATGCGGTTACCGGGGGGCGGACGAAGCCCCGGTACCAGCTCCAGATCGAGGCGATGGTGGCCGCGTCTCACTATGAGGCACGGGATCTGTCGAGCCTGAGCCCGGAATGCCAAGCCATCCTCGGGTTCTGCCGCGATTGGCGTTCAGTGGCAGAGATCTCGGCTGTGCTCAGGATGCCCCTGGGCGTAGCCCGAGTCCTCGTCGCTGACATGGCGGTGGAAGGGCTTGTCCGGGTGCACCAGCTGGACCATGCACATGGCCGCCCAGATCTCAACCTGCTCGAAAGGGTGCTCAGTGGACTTCGTAAGCTCTAGTCCCGTGCGAGGCACGGCTGGGGATACCGCCGCGATGACGTCGGTGAAGATCGTCGTCGCGGGTGGCTTCGGCGTTGGTAAGACCACATTCGTCGGATCGGTGTCCGAGATCACGCCGCTGACCACCGAGGCAGTCATGACGTCGGCCAGTGCCGGAGTCAACGATCTGTCCGCGGTACCGGACAAGACCACGACCACGGTGGCCATGGACTTCGGCCGGGTGACGCTGGACGCTGGGCTGATCCTCTACTTGTTCGGCACGCCTGGGCAGCACCGTTTCTGGTTTATGTGGGACGACCTGATCCAGGGTGCGATCGGCGCCGTGGTGCTGGTAGACACCCGTCGGCTGGCTGACTCCTTCCCGGCGGTGGACTACTTCGAGACCGCCGGCCTGCCGTTCATCGTGGCCATCAACGGATTCCACGGTGAGTTCCCGCACGGTGTGCAGGATGTGCAGGAGGCACTGTCGGTCAGCCCGAACGTCCCGGTCGTGCAGTGCGACGCCCGCGGCCGGAAGTCCACCAAGGCGACGCTCATCGCGCTGGTCGAGCACGCCATGGCCATGCAGTTGAGCGCCCGCTGACAGCGGCTCTGCACGGCGCGCCGGGGACCGGCCGCCGGGCGCCAGGACACCACAGCAGGCGCTGCCGCACCGAGGCGGCAGCGTCTGCTGTATTGTTCAGGCGCTGTTGTCCGGGGCGGTAGCTCAGCCGGTCAGAGCAGCGGACTCATAATCCGTCGGTCGTGGGTTCGAGCCCCACCCGCCCCACTCTCTGAGGTTTCAGGTAAGGGCCTGGGACCTGCATAAACGCTTAGTCTTCGTGGCCTTGCATGTCAACCGGGTGTGCAGCCGCACGCAGCCAGGAGCGGCCAGATGCAGGTCGCTGTGCCAAATACGTGCCAAATTTCCGGGCTCTCAGTCTTGGGGCAGGGCTTCGTCGATGCGGCGCTTGGCGAGCTCGTTCTGGCCCGCGATGCACTTGGCGTAGATGCGCAGCAGCACGTCCACGCTGTGCCCGGCCCACTCGGCCACCTGAGTGGGATAGACGCCGCCGTTCAGCCAGGTGGACAGGCAGGCGTGCCGCAGGTCGTAGGGCCGTCGGGCGAGGGGAGAGGCTTGCTCCGCGGGGGTGAGGGCCAGCTGGCGGGATTTGGCCCAGGCGCGACGGTAGGTGATCGTGGGCAGGTCGCCGCCCCGCACACCGGCGAAGAGACGGCCGTCGTCGGCCGGGCCAAAGTTCGCCAGGTGATCGCGCAGCAGCCTGGTCAGTTCGGGATGGGTGGGCACGATCCGGGTGTCTCCCTCGGCCCGGTGCTTGAGCTGCCGCCGCTCCTGGGGGCTGCCGTCGTCGGGCCACTCACGGCCAGCATCCGGTGTTGCGCTGCGGAGGTGCAGTCGCCCCAGTCTCGGTCATCCGGCGGGTCTTGCCACTGCTGGCATTCGCCGTCCCACAGGCGAGGTGGCAGGAGCACGTTGTCGGTGCCCAGATTGATGGCCTCCTCAGGACGGAGCCCGGCGTAATACATGACTGCGAAGAAGGCGACGAGCCTGGGCCCGCTGGGCTGCTGGGCGCGTACGGCGTCGAGGAGCGCCCGCGCCTGACGGGGGTTAACGACGCTGCGAGATCGTCCGGCCGCTAGCGGCCGGACTTGGCCGCAGCCTCGTCATGGCGATGGCATTGTCAGTTGGAGAGACCGGCAGCGGCGGACGCGGCGAACCTCGGCACGTTTTCTGGCTGGTTCTGGCTGGCTCTGCCTTTCCGGAAGAATGGTCAGGGGGCGAGTATGGCTGTGATCAGGTTTTGTCTCATCCAGTCGTGGAACTCTTCAAGCTGGTAGCCGAGGCGGCGCACGAGAAGGTCATAGCTTTCGGGACTCGCGATCGCCCATGCCGTGTTGACGGCGGTCTTCATGGTGAGGCCCTCGGCTAGTGCGGTGACGGGGATGCCGCCGATGATCCGGGTGAAGAGTCGGTGGCGCAGCATTTGGAGTTCGTTCCAGTCGGCGGCGATTTCGGGGTTGACGGCTGATGCGTCCCGGTAGAGACTCCAGCCGGTGGCGGCGCGTTCCGCGATCTCGGTGACGAGGACCGCGAGTCCGGCTAGCCGCTCGTGGGGCGGCAGGCCCGCGAATCTCCTGTCGGCGTCCTCCGGCGAGCCGGTGCTGCCGGAAAGCGCGTTTTCCATGTAGCCGCGCAGCAGGGCCCGCTTGCTGCCCCAGGCCAGGTACAGCGTCTGGACGGAGACCCCGGCTGCTGCCGCGAGCCGGGTGACGGTCGTCCCGGCGTAGCCGTGGGCGGTGAACTCGGCTTCCGCTGCTTCCAGCAGCCGGTTGCGGGTGTCGCGGCGCAGGGCGTCGCCGACGCGTTTCTGGCGGCTGCGGTAGTCGTCTGCGGATGTCTTCTCGGTGGTCATAGACAACACCCTACACCATGTTCTAGAGTGACATTCAAGTTCATTAGAACGACACTCAAATCCATTGATGGAGGAGTCAACATCATGAAGGACAACACCCTCGACAGGCCGTGGAAGCGTCCCGGTGCCAGCGCCTATGCGCGCACGCGCCGTAAGGCGTTGCTGCACCCGCCGGTGACGGTGTACCGGATGCCGGACGATGTCCGTAAGGACGAGGACGTGCCCGTGCGGATGCGGGACGGCGTGACGTTGCGCCTGAATTTGTTCCGCCCGGCTGCCGCGGACGGTCCGCTCCCGATCCTGCTGTCGGCGCACCCCTACCGGAAGGATTGGGTGCCGAAGTTCAAGCGGGGGAAGTGGTCTCTGAATCCGCAGTTCCGGGTCATGAACCAGCCCGAGCCGCTGCGGATCTCGGACCAGACCAGCTGGGAAGCGCCCGACCCCGTCTGGTGGGCCCAGCAGGGATACGCGGTGATCAACCTGGACACCCGCGGCGGCGGCCATTCCGAAGGACGCGGCGAACTGCTCTCCGATCAGGAAGCCGACGACATCTCCCAGGTCATCGCCTGGGCCGCCGAGCAGCCGTGGTCGAACGGCCGGGTGGGAATGCTGGGCGTGTCATATCTGGCCCTGTCCCAGTACAAGGTCGCGGCCCTGAACCCGCCCGCGCTGAAGGCGATCTGCCCATGGGAGGGATTCACCGACGCCTACCGCGACTTCTTCACCCCCGGCGGGGTCGTCGAGAATGGCTTCGCCCGGATCTGGCTGTTCATGACCAACCGTGTCGCCCGGCTGAACGTCAACGTCGCCGCCGAACGGCGGAAGCACCCGCTCCGCGACGCCTGGTGGGACAGGATCACTCCCGACATCTCGAAGATCCGGGTCCCGATCCTGGTCTGCACGAGCTTCTCCGACCTCAACCTGCACAGCGTGGGATCCATGCGCGCCTTCCAGCAGGCTGGCTCCGACGAGCGGCACGCCTACGCGCACCGCGGGCCGAAGTGGGCCACCTTCTACGGAGAGGAGGCCCGCAGCACTCAGCTCGCGTTCTTCGACAAGCACTTGCGCGGCCAGGACATCCCCGGCCTCCCCCGGATGCGGCTGGAGGTCCGGGACCGGCTCGATCACGTTGTCGAAGTCCGCAACGAGGGGGAATGGCCTCTAGCGCGCACCCACTGGCGGCAGCTCTATCTGGCCGGGCATGGCGCGCTGAGCGAGACCGAAGAACCCAAGGGCGCCGTCACCTTCGACCTCAAGCGCAACGCCGCCGCATTCGAGTACCGCTTCGCCGAGGACACCGAGCTCAGCGGCCCAATGACCCTCCGTCTCCACGTGTCCACCACGGGCACCGACGACCCCCGGCTGTTCGTCGGGGTCGAGAAGTGGTCACACGGCGCCCCCGTCCCGTTCGGAGGCTCTTACGGATACGGGCGGGACCGCGTCGCCCAGGGCAGGCTCCGCCTGGCTCTCCGCGAGCTCGATCCCGAACTCAGCGCACCCCACCAGCCCGAACATACCTTCCGCACCCGCCAGCCCGTCCGCGACAACGAGCAGATGGAAATACTGATCCCGCTCAGCTCCTCAGCCACGCTGTTCCGGGCCGGGGAAAGCCTCCGGCTCATGGTCGCCGGGCGGTACCTGCAACCCCGCAACCTCCTCTTCGGCCACTTCCCCACCCACTACCAGCCCAGCACGCGAGGAAAAGCCACCATCACCTGGGCACCAGGCCGCCCGTCCACCCTCGAAATTCCCGTCATCTCGCGAGGAGGCCACTCCTGACAACTACGCCGCCCCCAGACAAGACCGCAATCTTGCATCGGCGATCGGCCATCCGACCACAAAAGGAGGGCAACGGGAGGATGCCTCGGCCTCCTCCCGTTTGCTCGGGCCCGCCATCCTCAAACCAGACCCCAGCACGATTCCCCGGTACTCCGTCACAAGCGGCCCGGTAGAGCAGAAACAAGACCCCGGCGATCCGGCGATGGCTGGCCGCCCACCCGCGCTTCGTCCTGCACTTCACCCCCACCAGCTCATCCTGGCTCAACCTCGTCGAGCGCTGGTTCGGCGAGCTGACCACCAAGAAACTCCAGCGCGGCACGCACCGCTCTGTCCGCGAGCTCAACACCGACATCCGGGCCTGGATCCAGACCTGGAATGACAACCCCCGACCCTACGTCTGGACCAAGACCGCCGACCACCAGATCCTCGACTCCATCGCCAAATACTGCACCCGGATTAACGACTCACGACACTAGGCGAGCTTGCTCTCGGCTTGCTTGATTTGGTCCCGGAGATCGACTGCGTCCTCACCCCGGACTACGAGCGGTGGGCTGGTACGCGGCCGCCGCGCGTATACCAAGCCGCACACTCCGCGCCAGACATGCCATTGCGGGAACTCGGCCGCGTAGGGCCACCAGTTCGGGGTGTCTTCATGTAAGGCGTCCCGCCAGGCAGGCGGTTGTTCGTCGTCCATCCAAACCTCCGACGATCAAGTCAGAAATCGTCCGGCTCGTGCCCAGCGAGTCTAGCAGGAACCATATGGTTCCTGCTGATACCCCTGGGAGCAGGATGGAGCCAGATGAGACCTAATGTGATCATGTGGAAATCGATCATGACTCGTCTACGCCGCTGTATGTCCAGCTAGCGGCGCTACTGCGTGCTCAGATCGAGGACGGGACGATCACTAAGCGACTGCCGAGCGTCAAGACGCTCAGCCAGGAGCACGGCGTTTCCCACATCACAGCTGAACGTGCGCTGACGACCCTGAAGGACGAAGGCCTCATCACTCCAGTGATCGGCAAGGGCTACTACGTAACCGGGACGTGAGCCCTGCCCGTCACGCTCTGCCTGTCATGGGCATCAGCCATCAGCGTTCCTGGACCACCTCTGTGGCTGCACGGAAGTAGCTTGGTCCAAAAACGGACTAGCGAAGCCTATACTTCTAACCATGACGATCGCGTTGACGCCTGTTCCGTTGTCCGAAGCCAAGGCACGGCTGTCTGAGCTGGCCCGGCGGGTGCGCCAGCAGCATGAGCGGATCACCCTGACCCGCAACGGAGAGGCAGAGGCTGTCCTGCTGTCGGTGGACGACCTTGAAGGCTTGGAGATGACCCTGGAAATCCTCGGTGACAGCGAGGCTGTCGCGCGCATCTCCGAGAGCCTGGCAGCTCTGGGCCGTGGCGAGTCTGGCGCTGACATGGCCACCGTTCGCCAGGACCTGGCCCGGCGCCGCGTCACCGGCACGTGACGACCGAACCAGCTCAGCGGTATGAGATCCGGTTCCAGCCCGCCGCCCGGCGAGCCATAGCCCAGCGGCTTCCGGAAGCCGTGGCCGCCGCCGTGCTGGAGTTCTGCGATGCGGCACTGGCGGTCAACCCGCAGCGAGTCGGCAAACCACTGTTCGGGCCGCTTGCTGGCTGTCACGGTGCCCGGCGCGGCACCTATCGCATCGTCTACCGGATCGACGAGAACAGCCGCGTGGTCCACGACCTCGATGTTGACCACCGCTCAGAGATCTACCACCGCCCGCAGCGGTGACCGGCTAGAGACGGCCGAGCATCACGACCATTACGAGAAGACCCATGCCCCGCACAACTGGTGGGACTGGTACGCCGCCTACATGGTGGCCCGCGAGCAGGGCCGCACGCCGGACGAGGCGGTCGCGTCCGCCGGCCGCTACATGGCGGACGTGCTGCACGTCCAGCCATTATGAGCTGACCCCGGCCGGGCTGGGCGGCAGGCAGCGGATGACCCGCACGTCGCCGGTGAGCTGGGCGGCTCCATCGGCGAACGGGACGAGCACGGTCATGCCGCGGTGCAGTAGCTGGGTGCCACCATGCTCGGTGGCCAGCTCCCCGGCGCCGCGGGCGACGATCCAGACCGCATAGCCCGCCGGCACCTCCAGGTCCGGGCCGGGCTGCAGCAGCTCAGCCTGGAAGAACGGATCGGCGGCGGCCGGGAGCAGCCGGGTGACACCGCCGCCCGGGCCGGGTGCGGCGGGCGGCTGGCAGACGCTGGCCAGCCGGCCCGGGTCCCAGCCGGAGCGGTCCACGGCGGCCAGCGCGCGGGAGTAGCCCAGGCCGAGACTGCCGGCCTCGCTGGCCTCAGCCAGAAACCCGGCCCATTCCAGCAGGATGGACAGGTCGGTCGGCTCCTGCAGTTCGGCCAGGAACACGCCGGGGCCGATGGCGTGCGGGGTGCCGGCCGGCACCAGCACGCTGTCCCCAGGCGCGATTGGCACCCGGTGCAGCGCCCCGACCAGCGCGGGCACGTCCTGGTCGGCGACCCAGCCAGTCAGCACGCTGGCCGGGATGTCGTCGCGGAAGCCAAGGTAGACACAGGCGTCGGCGGCGCCGGCGTGGAGCACGATCCAGGCTTCCGTCTTGCCGTGCGGGCAGCTCAGGTTGGCCCGGCTGTAGGCCTGGCCCGGGTGGCAGTGCACGGGCAGCCGCTGGCCGGCGTCGAGCAGCTTGACCAGCAGGCCGGTGTCCGCGCCGTACGCGGCGACATGCTCCGGGCCGAGGAACCAGTCCGGCTGCTGAGCGACCGCGTCGGCCAGCATGCGGCCGTCGGGGAGCCGGCTCAGCCCGGCCTGCTGCTCGCCGAACGCGGTGGTGGTCGAGGCGACCCAGTCTTCCGGGCCATCAGCCGCTGCACCCGCGCCGCGGAATCTGGCGATCCCGGCGCCACCCTGGTAGAACCGCTGCAGCTGGTTGGGGCCCAGGACGAACAAGGGTGCCTCCCGTTCTGTGCCGCGATCGAAGATCCTTGACAGTCAATTAGTGCGGTGTTAACTTACCGAAAACCTTGTTAACCGCAAACAACAGAACTAATGTCATATCTCGTGGTTTTGTCCTGACAACGTTGTCTGACAACGTTGTCAGATTGGCTTGCCGAGAGTGGATGCCATATGACTGCAGACGAATCAGCGCCCGGCAGCAGCACCCCGGTCCCGGAGGAGAAGCCCCGGGTCGAGGTCCGCAATCTGACTAAGCGCTATGGCAGCGTGCAAGCGCTGCGCGACGTGAACATGACGCTGCACGCGGGGGAGATCGTCGGGCTGGTCGGGGACAACGGGGCCGGCAAGTCAACCCTGGTCAACATCATCGCCGGCGCGCTGCAGCCGACATCGGGGTCGGTCCTGCTGGACGGCAAGCCGGTCAGCTTCCGGTCCCCGATCGAGGCCCGGGCGGCCGGCATTGAGACCGTGTACCAGGACCTGGCCCTGGCGCCGGACCTGAGCATCTGGGCCAACATGTTCCTCGGCCGGGAGAAGACGGTGTCCGGGCCGCTGGGCTGGCTGGGCTGGCTGGACCGCAAGTCGATGATGACCGAGACGGCTAAGGACCTGGAGCGGACCCGGATCCGGATCGCCTCGGTAGGCAGCCGGGTCGGCCGGCTGTCCGGCGGCCAGCGGCAGGCGGTCGCGGTGAGCCGGGCGGTGGCCTGGGGCTCGCGGGTGGTGCTGATGGACGAGCCGACCGCGGCGCTTGGCGTCGAGCAGCAGGCCCGGGTCGGCGAGCTCATCCAGACCGTGGCCGGCGAAGGGCTGCCGGTGCTGCTGATCAGCCACAACCTGCAGCAGGTGCACGCCATCTGCGACCGCATCGTGGTGCTGTTCCACGGCGCGACCGTGGCTGACCTGCGGCCCAAGGACACCGAGATCGACGACATCGTCAGCTGGATCACCGGCGCGGCGATCGCCTCGAACCGGAAGGCAAGCTGATGGCCGCCCCGGCGACCGACGTGGTTCAGGCGGAACCGCCCGCCCGGGAGGACGTGCCCGCGTTCCAGCGGATCATGGAGCGGCTCGGCCCGCTGTGGACCCTCGGCGTGCTGATCATCCTGGTGATCATCTTCGGCGTCCTGTCGCCGGAGCTGTACACCAAGGCGGCCTGGCTGTCCACGTCCAGCTACGCGGTGGAGTACCTGATCCTGGCGGTAGGCCAGACATTCGTCATCATCACGGCCGGCATCGACCTGTCCGATGGCGCCATCCTCGGCTTCAGCGCGATGGCCGGCGCGGTGCTGATGAACAACATGCTGACCGGGCACAGCAGCGGCGCGGTGGCGTCGCTCGCCGGGATCGCCGTGATGGTCGGCACCGGCACGGCCATCGGCGTGCTGAACGGCCTGCTCATCACCCGGATCAAACTGCCGCCGTTCATCGTCACGCTGGGCACGCTGACCGCGGTCACCGGCGCCACCGACCTGCTCAACAACGGCGGGGAGGTGACCAACCTGCCGCCGTTCATCGCCAACCTGGGCAACGACAGCCTGCTGTCCGGCTGGCTTCCCTACCCGGTCCTGATCGCGCTGGTCATCGCGGTCGTCTTCGGGCTGATCCTGGCCCGGACCAGGTTCGGGGTGCGCACCTACGCGATCGGATCCAACGAGGCTGGGACTAGGCGGTCTGGTATCCGGGTGGATCGGCACCTGGTCATCGTGTACGCGATCTCCGGCTTCCTGGCCGGGGTGGCCGGCCTGATGGTGACCGCGAACTTCTCGTCGGCCTCCTCACTGGCCGGCGCGAACGACGAACTGTACGCCATCGCCGCGGTGGTGATCGGTGGCGCCAGCATCTTCGGCGGCCGTGGCACCATCTTCGGCACCGTCATCGGCACGGCCATCCTGTCCGTGCTGACCACTGGCCTGGTCCTGGCCAACATCGCCCCGTTCTGGCAGCAGGTGGCCATCGGCGGTGTGGTTATCGCCGCCGTGGCGGTGGACCGGGTGCGCACCAAAGCAGGCACAGATTGACGCAGGCGAAGCCGACCGTGCCCCACCCACCCCCCACGGTGCCCGCCGCATGGCGTGCAGGGGGAGGCGCGGCCCCAGCACAGGCAACCGCGCAGAGCGGCGTCAGCAAACAATGGAGGAGAGTGTCATGCGGAATCAGGCAACCCAGCGGCGGATGGCCAGACGGAGCACTGCGTGCGTGGCCGGCGTGGCCGCGGCGGCACTGGCCGCCGCGGGCTGTGGCAGCTCATCGAACAACAGCTCAGGGTCGGGCTCCTCGGGGTCGTCCGGCAAGCACTACACGATCGCCCTGGTGCCCGGCCTCACCACCGACCCGTTCTACATCACCATGCACGCAGGCGCCGCGGCCGAAGCCAAGAAGCTCGGGGTGACGCTCACCTGGCAGGGTGGCACCCAGTTCAGCCCGACCACGCAGCTTCCGGTGGTCGACTCGCTGCTGGCCAAGCACCCCGACGCGCTGCTCATCGCACCGACCGACGTCAAGGCGCTGCAGGCGCCGATCCAGAAGTTCGTCAACGCGGGCATCCCGGTCATCGCGGTGGACACCACCATCAACGACACCAGCCTGCTGACCAGCGCCATCACTTCCAACAACGCGCAGGGCGGTGCGGCCGCGGCGGACACCATCGCCAAGCTGGCGCACGACAAGGGCGAGGTCGCGGTGGACAACGTCACGGCCGGTATCTCGACCACCGACGCCCGGCAGGCGGGTTTCCTGGCCGAGATGAAGAAGTACCCCAAGATGAAGGTCGTGGCGACCGAGTACAACAACGACAGCGCCACCACCGCGGAGAGCCAGGTGCGCAACCTGATCCTCAGCCATCCCGGCCTGGTCGGGGTGTTCGGCACCAACCTGTACGGCGCCCAGGGTGCGGGCACCGCGGTGGACGAGGCCGGCAAGAAGGGCAAGGTCTTCGTGGCCGGCTACGACGCCGAGCCCGCCGAGGTCAACCTGCTCAAGAAGGGTGTTATCGACATCCTGGTCATCCAGCAGCCCGCGGTCGAAGGCGCGGACGCGGTGCGGTACGCCTACGACAAGCTGACCGGCAAGACCTCGGCGATCCCGAAGAACACGCTGGTCAAGAACGTGGTCGCGACCACCGCGAACGCGTCAGAGCCGAGCATCTCGAAGTACTTCTACCTGTCCTCCTTCTCGGGCTGACCGGCCGGAGCACACCGCTCGTGGTCTGCAGCACATCCCGCCGCGGCGGCGGGGTAAGGGTCGCGGCCAGGCCGGGGGAGCTTGCCATCCCCCGGTCCCGGCCGGCCGCGAGCCGGCGTTCATGCTGGTCAGCATGCTGATCGTCAATCCCAACATTGCCACTGACCGGACTATCCCGGTCGGTGTCCTGGTCCCCGGCAGCGTTCAGCGGACCGGGACGGCCGTGACCACGCTTGGTGGCAAGGGCATCAACGTGGCGCGGATCGGCCGCGCCTTCGGCCACCGGGCCGTCGTCGTCACCTTCCTCCCGGCCGGCAGCGCAAGCCAGCTCACCCAGCTGGCCGCGGACGAGCAGGCCGAGCTGGCCGGCGTCCCGGTGCCGGGCACCGCCCGGGCGGCCTCCATCCTGCTCGAAGGCTCCGGCCGGGTTACCGTGCTCAACGAGCCCGGCCCGGCCCGGGACGCGGGGGAGTGGCGGCAGCTGCTGGCCGAGGTCGGGCGGCAGGCGCCCGGCCACCAGAGCCTGGTCTGCTCGGGCAGCCTGCCGCCCGGATCGCCCGCGGACGCCTACGCGCAGATCGTGGCCATGGGGCAGCGGGCCGGCCTGCGCACCATCGTCGACGCGGCCGGGCAGGCGCTGGCCGGCGTCCTACCCGCCCACCCGGACGTGGTCAGCCCCAACCTGTCCGAGGCCGAGTCGCTGCTGCATGGCCCGTCCGTGGAAGGGGTGGAGCCGGACGGCGCCGGCATCCAGCGGCGCGCTGAGGACGCCGCCCGCGGCCTGGTCGCCCGCGGGGCGCGGCGGGCCATCGTGAGCGCGGGCAGCCACGGGGCCGCGTTCAGCGACGGAGCCCAGACCGCGTTCTGCCCGGCACCCCCGGTCACCGTGGTCAGCCCGATCGGCGCGGGCGACTCCCTGGTCGGCGGGCTGGTGCATGCGCTGGAAGACGGCCAGGACTGGCCCGCCGCGGTGGGCTACGCGATCGCGGTGGCGTCCGCGTCATGCGAGCAGGAACTGGCCGGCGGCGTCGACGTGGCGCGGGTGGCCGGCCTGATCGCCCAGGCCCCCCAGGCTCCGGGGGCGCGCTGATGGCCAAGCCCACCATCCACGACGTCGCCCGGCTGGCCCAGGTGAGCATCAAGACCGTGTCCCGGGTCACCAACGGGGACAGCTACGTCGCGGCGGACACCGCGGAGCGGGTCCGCCAGGCCATCGAGGAACTCGGCTACCAGGCCAACCCGAACGCCCGCTCGCTGCGGATCGGGCTGGACGACGCGGTGGGCCTGATCATCGAGTCGATCGGCGACCCGTTCTTCGCGTCGGTCACCGAAGCGGTGGAGGACGCGGCCCGGGAGGCCGGCCTGTTCTTGCTGGTGGCCAGCGCCGGGGAGACGCCGGACCAGGAACGCGCGGCAGTACGCGGCCTGCTCAACCGGTCGGTCCGCGGCCTCATCATCGTCCCCTGCCACCTCAGCTACGGCACGGACCAGGTGCTGAACCGGCCGGAGAACGTGCCGGTCGTGTTCGCCGACCGGCCGCCGGACCGGATGGACGCCGACGTCGTCATGATCGACAATGCGGCCACCGGGCACACCGCGGCCAGCCACCTGATCAGCTACGGGCACCGGCGGATCGCGTTCGTCGGCACCGAGGTGGACCAGTACGCGGTGGGCGCCCGGCTGGGCGGCTACCGGGCCGCGCTCGAAGAGCACGGCCTGGTGTTCGATCCCGGCCTGGTGGCCTCCCGCCACCTCGCCTCCCAGCGGCACCCGGCCGCGGACGGTGACCTCCTGCTCAGCCGGATGCTGGCCGATCCGGATCCGCCCACGGCGGTGCTCTGCGGCAACCTGCTGGCCGGCGTGGCCGCGGCGCGGGAACTGCACCGGACCGGGCGGACCGACGTGGCCATGGTGAGCATCGACGACTTCCCGGTGGCCGACTCGCTCGACCCGGCCATCACGGTGGTCACCCAGTCCCCGGAGCTGATGGGCCGTGCGGCGGCCGAGCTGCTGCTGGACCGGATCGCGGGTGAGGAGTCCGGGCCGCGCCGGATGGTGCTTCCGACCACCTTCATCGCCCGCGGATCCGGTGAGATCCCGTGCCGGCGCGACCCCGGAGAATCCGCGCAAACCCTGAGGAGAACCCTGGTGACCGACACCCACCCGACGGACACCCACCCGACGGACACCCACCCGACGGACACCCACCCGGCCGCCGTGACGCGGGCCGGGCTGGCCGCCGTGGCCGGCCCGGACGGCACGCTGGCCATCGTGGCCATGGACCAGCGCAACACGCTGCGCCGGATGCTCGACGCGGTCGGCCGGCCCACCGATCCCGGCGAACTCCGCTCGTTCAAGGCCGACGTGGTGCAGGCGCTGAGCCCGGCGGCCAGCGCGGTGCTGCTGGACCCGGAGTTCGGTGTGCCGGCGGTCCGCGAGGCGGGTGTCATGACGGCCGGCTGCGCCACGCTGGTCGCGGTCGAGCCGGCCGAGCGGGACAGCTGGGCGGGCGAGCCGCAAGCCCGCCGCGATCCGCAGCGCACCGCGTCCTGGGTTCGCGGCATGGGCGGTGACGCGGTCAAGCTGCTGGTCCAGCTGCGCCCGGACCGGCCGCACCGGCGGGGGGAACCGGATCTGGTGGCCGAGGTCGTGCGGGTCGTCCAGGCGGTGGTGGACGACTGCGCCGCGGCCGGGGTCCCGTCGGTGGTCGAGACGCTGCTGTACCGGCTGCCCGGCGAGGACCCGCTGCCGGACCGCCGCCGCGCCGACCTGATCGCCGAGTCGGCCCGCATCCTCACCGAGACCCGGCCCGACCTGCTCAAGCTGGAATACCCGGTGGACGCCAGGGGCTGCTCGGCGGTGGCTGGCGCGGTCACCGTGCCATGGGCCATGCTGTCCGCGGGTATGCCGTTCCCGGCGTTCCTCGACGCGGTGGCCACGTCCTGTGACCACGGCGGGGCGTCCGGCTTCATCGCGGGCCGGGTGTACTGGCAGGAGGCGGTGGCCATGACCGGTGCGGCCCGGCAGGAATTCCTGGCCACCGTGGGCCGGAAGCGGCTGGAGCAGTCGATCGCGGCCATGGCCGGGCGGGCCCAGCCGTGGGACAGGGCCGCCCAGCCGAGCCGGTGAACACCTCCGGCGCGCTGCTGGTCGGCGTGGACGTCGGGACGACCAGGATCAAGGCGGGCCTGGTCAACGTGGCCGGGCAGGAGCGCGGCTACGCGTCCACCGCCACCCGCTGGCGTCGGCTGCCCACCGGCGCGGAAGCCGATCCGGATGACTTCCAGCACTCCGTCCGGCAGGTGCTGGCCGAGTTGCTGGCCGCGGCGCCGCCCGGCGAGATCCTCGGCGTCGGCGTGACCAGCATGGCGGAAACCGCGATCCTGCTGGACGCGCCGGGCCGGGCGGCCGGCCCGGCGGTCGCCTGGTTCGACCGGCGGGCCGCCGCCGAGCACCGCCAGCTGGAGGCCGATCTGTCCGCGGCGGAGATCGGCCAGCGGACCGGCCTGACCCCGGGCCAGATTCCGACCATCGCCACGCTGCGCTGGCTGGTCCGCGAGTATCCCGGGCTGCGCCGGGCCAGCCAGGTCCTCACCGTGGCGGAATGGGTCGTCTACGGGCTGGGCGGGACGGCCGCGGCCGAGGCATCGCTGGCCTCCCGGACCGGGGCG
This sequence comes from uncultured Actinomycetes bacterium, assembly GCA_963834705.1. Lineage (GTDB taxonomy): Bacteria > Actinomycetota > Actinomycetes > Streptosporangiales > Streptosporangiaceae > RYN-230. Next base: position 1,071,974 of record CAWICV010000001.1, on the reverse strand, counting down.
CTGATGGTGGCGCAGCGGGAGTGGTGGCCGGACGCGGTGCGCTGGGCCGGGCTGGCCGGCTCGATCTTCCCGGAGATCCGGGCGGCTGGGTCGTCCTGGGGCCAGGTCCGCGGGGCGGCCGGCGGCCTGGGCCGGCTGGCCGGCGCGACGCTGACCGTGGCGGGCCACGACCACGTGGTGGCGTCGGTGGGCAGCGGGGTGGCAAACCGCCGCCAGGCCACCGACTCGTGCGGCACGGCCGAGGCGCTGATCCGGCCACTGGCGGCGGATCCTGGGGTGGACCCGGCCGCGGGCATCCCGGACGGCATCTCGACCGGCTGGCATGTGCTGCCCGGGCACTACTGCCTGCTGTCCGGGCTCCGGCTGGGCATCGACTTCATCCCGCTGCTGGACCAGCTGGGCGCGCCGGCCGCGCACGGCCGCACCGCGCTGGATGAACCGGTGCTGGCCGCGCTCGATGACGGAAACGCCGCGGACATGCCGGCCGCCCCCCGGCAGTGGCACGCGGCGCTGGCGGCCAGCGTGCAGCGGGCGGCGCACAGCCTGGGCCGGCTGGAGCGGCTCGGCGGCCCGATCGCGGAGGTGCGGGTCAGCGGCGGCTGGGCGGCCAACCCGGTGCTGCGCCGGCTAAAGGCGGCCTGCTTCCCCAGCCCGGTGTACCCGGACATCGCCGAGGCGGGCATCCGCGGCGCCGCGCTGCTGGCCGGCCTGGCCGCCGGCGTCTACCCCTCGGCCAGCGCGTTCCCGCCGCCCCCGCTCGGCGCACCGATAAAGACAGGAAATCTTAATGAACGCTAGTAGCCCGGCCAGCGGGCCAGCTCATGTCTTCACCGCCGCTTCCTCGGGCAAGGAGTTCCGGCTTGGCCGGCTGTTCGCCGCCGACGGCCGCTCGGTCATCCTGCCGGTCGACCATGGCACGATGCTGGGCCGGGCGGCCGGACTGGAGGACCCGGTGGCCATGGTGGCCCGGTTCCTGCCGCTGGCCTGCGACGGCTTCCTGCTCGGCCCGCGGGTGGCGGAACGGACCACCGCCCTGTTCGCGCACCGGGGCGCACCGGCCCGGCTGCTCACCATCGACTCGTACTGGCGCGGCACGCCGGCCGCCCGGCATGTCCTGATCACCTCGGTGGCCCGGGCCGCCGCGCTGGGCGTGGACGGGGTCAAGGTGCTGATGCCGTGGGACACCCCGGCCGAGGAGCGGGCGGTCTGCGCCGACCTGGTGGCCACCGTGATCCGGGAAGCCGAGCCGTTCGGCCTGCCGGTCATGGTCGAGCCGGTCTGCCTGGCCGCGCCCCGCCCGCCGGACGCGGCCGCCATCGAGGGGGATGGCGCCCGGATGGCGGCCGAGCTGGGCGCGGACATTATCAAGGTGATGTATCCGGGCGACCCGGAGCTGCTCAGCGCCTGGTGTGCGGAACTTGGCGTCCCGCTGGTGATCCTGGGCGGGCCGGCCGGCGGCGGGACCGAGGAACTGTGCACCCTGGTCTCGGACGCGGTCGCGGCCGGCGCGCGCGGTATCACCATCGGCCGCCGGGTGTGGCAGCGCCCGGTTGAGGAGGCCACCGAGGTGCTCGGCCGGCTGGCCAGCATCGTGCACCCGGCCGCGGCTGTCACCCCGGCCGGCTAAGCCTAGGTGCATGGCCAAGCTCATCTATTTCGCGATCACCTCGCTGGACGGCTACATCGCCGACGAACACGGCCGCTATGACTGGGCCGCACCGGACGACGAGGTGTTCCGGTTCGTGACCGACTTCGAGCGGACGATCGGCACCCAGCTGTTCGGGCGCCGGGTGTACCAGGACCTGATCTTCTGGGAGACCGCGGATGCCCAGCCCGGCCAGAGCCAGGCGATGGCCGAGTACGCCCGGATCTGGCAGGCTGCGGACAAGATCGTTTACTCCACGACGCTGGGCACCGTGTCCACGGCCCGGACGCGGCTCGAGCGGACCTTCGACCCGGCCGCCGTCCGGCAGCTCAAAGCGCAGGCGGACCGGGACATCGCGGTGAGCTACGCCGGCCTGGCTGGCCAGGCCATCAAGGCCGGCCTGGTGGACGAGGTCCACCTGGTCATCGCGCCGGTCATCGTGGGCGGCGGCACCCGCGCGCTGCCCGCCGGGGCCCGGGTGCGGCTCGAACTGCTCGGCCAGCGCCGGTTCGGCAACGGCACGGTCCACCTGCATTACCGGGTCCGCTAGGCCCTAGCTGGCGTCTGCCCGCAGGTGGGTGGCGAAGAACTGGCTGATCCGCTGCCGGGCATCCTGGGCCGCTGCCGCGTTGTAGCCGTAGCCCATGATCGGCCCGGTGAACTTGACCAGGAACGGGACGTGATCGCCCGCGCTCTCGTGGTCGTTGATGAAGCCGTGCCCGGCGTCCGGGTACTCGCGCACGTCGTGCGGCACCCCGGCCACGTTGAGCGCCTGGTCCAGCCGTTTCGCCGCGCCGCGCAGCGTATGGTCCCGGCCGCCGAAGCTGCCCACGACCGGGCAGGCTCCGGTGAGCGCCTGCCGCGCGTCCTTGGGCACCATGCCGTAGTTGACGCTGGACGCGGCGAACCCGTGGCCGGGCGCCAGCAGCAGCGCGAAGCCGCCGCCCATGCAGAAGCCGATGACGCCCACCCGGCCGGTGCAGCCGGGCTGCCCGGTGAGCCAGGCCCGTACCGTCTCGATGTCCTGGAACGTCCGCCCGGACCGGCGCCGCATGTCGCTTGTTGCCCGCCGCACGCAGGTCAGCTGCCGGCCCCCGGCGAACAGGTCGGGCACGGCCGTTAAGTAACCCTCGCTGCCCAGCCAGTCGGCCTGGTTGCGCATGTCCTGGCCCATACCGAACGCGTCATGAATGACGACTACTCCGGGCCACGGCGGCGGGGTGGCCGGGGTGGCCAGGTACACCGGCAGGCCGCCGTGTTCACCCGGGATCGTCGTGTCGGCCATGCGCGTCCTCCTCGCCACCGGATGATCAGATGATCAAGGGTAGCAAGGAGGACGCCGCGGGTGGCTGGGCTAGGCGGCGATCGGCACCTCGGCCGGTTCCAGCTCAGCCACCGGGCTGCGCCGCCGGGCCGTGATGCCCAGCGCGGTCAGCGCGCCGAGCAGCGACAGCCCGGCCGCGACGGCCACGCCGGGCCGCAGGCCGCTGGTCACCTCGGCCGCCGAACCGAGCCCGCCGAAGGCGCCGAACACCGACGTGACGATCGCGATCGCGAACACCGCACCGAACCGCTGCATCATCGCGGCGATCCCGGACGCCTTGCCCATCTCGGCCGGCTGCACCGCGCTGAGCACCGTGACCGGCACGGTCGGCAGCGCCATCGAGACGCCCACCCCGGCCACCAGCAGCGCGAGCACCAGGCCCAGCGTGCTGCCGCGGGCCGTCGCGGTGGCCGCCACCCAGGCGAACCCGGCCGCCTGCAGCAGCAGCCCGGTCGCGATCACCGGCCGCCGGCCGATCCGGTCGGACAGCGCGCCCGCGGCCGGGGCGATCAGCATCGGGGTGCCGAACCAGGGCAGCAGCCGCAGCCCGGTGGCCAGCGGCGAGTAACCCAGCGCGAACTGGAAGTACTGCGTGATCAGGAACGCGGCGGAAAACGTCGAGCCGGTCATCAGGAACCCGGTCGCGTTCCCGGCTGCGAACGCCCGGATGCGCAGCAGCCGCAGCGGCAGCATCGGCTCGGCCGCCCGGGCCTCCCAGGCGAAGAACCCGGCCAGCGCCGCGGCCCCGCAGCCCAGCGCGGTGATCACCTCGGCGCTGCCCCAGCCGGTCTGCGTGGTCCGGGCCAGTCCCCAGACCACCCCGACCACGCCTCCCGTGACCAGCCCGACGCCGGGCAGGTCGAGCCGGGCCGCCGCGCCATAGCTCTCCGGCAGCAGCCGCAGCGACAGCAGCGTGCCGGCCACCCCGAGCGGGACGTTGATCCAGAAGATCCAGTGCCAGTCCAGCCCCTCGGTGACCGCGCCACCGACCAGTGGCCCGACCGCGACGGCCAGCCCGGCCAGCCCGCCGTAGATGCCGACGATGGCACCGCGGCGCTGCGCCGGGAACGCGGTGGTCAGGATGGTCAGGCTGAGCGGCAGGACGGCCGCGCCGCCCAGTCCCTGCACCGCCCGGGCAGCGATCAGCGCGGTCGCGCCCGGCGCCACCGCGCACGCCGCCGAGGCCAGGGTGAACAGGGCCAGGCCGGTGAGGAACACCCGGCGGCGGCCGAACCGGTCGCCGAGCGCCGCTGCGGTGATGATGCCCGCGGCGAACGCGATCCCGTACGCGTTCACCGTCCATTGCAAGGTGGCCAGCCCGGCGTGCAGGTCCTGCTGCATCCGGGGCAGTGCGGTGACCACCACCAGCGAGTCGAGCACCACGATGAAGTAGGCCAGCGACGTCAGCGCCAGCACCCATCGCAATCTGGAAGTGCCCATCGGAACGCTCCTCTTCGCATCGGTTCTCACCGGTGCAGACACCGGGAGTCCGGCGAAGTGGGCGCCGGGCGGGAGATCAGCCGCGCATGTTGACCGCGTTCACCCGGGTGGGCCGGATCGTGACCACGTACCTGGTCTGTCCCGGCTGATCATGAACCCGCAAGTCAGTGCCGTACTTGACGCCGACCTTGTCGGCGAACACATAGTCCGGGTCCGGGCTGACCTCGGCGTCGCCGCGCAGCTCCAGGTACCGGTACGGCATGCCCAGGTCGAGGATGAACAGGCTGGCGGCCGGGTTGCGGAGCAGGTTCTTCATCTTCTGCCGGCTGCTGTTCAGCGAGACCGACACGGTGTCGCCCTCGGCCAGGAACCACACCTCGGACAGTTGCGGGCGGCCGTCCGGCCCGACGGTGCCCAGCGTGGCCACGTCGGCCGACAGCAGGTCGCGGTAGTTCTCGGGGATGGCGTCACTCATCGCAAGCTCCTCGGCGGGGTCAGGTGGAGATGTCGGGGTACGGTACGGTCCAGTGGGCCAACCGCGCCGCGTACTCCCGCTGGAAGCCCAGCGGCTCGGCGTAGTCCCGCTCGAACAGCGCGATGAACAGGGTCAGCGTGAGGAAGTTGTGCGCGCCCAGCTCGAACAGCGCGACATAGTCCTGGCTGGCCAGCGCCTCCCGCTCGGCGTCGGTGAACGCCAGCCAGGTGCTCCGCTCCCCGCTGTGGCAGTTCAGGATGAGGTTGGCCTGCTCCGCCTCCCACCAGGCCACCGTGCCCCGCGGGTCGTCCCGGTACCGCTCGACCAGTTCCGGGTCCCGGTCCACCGTGTACAGAAACTTGTTGATCAGGTACTTGCTCACCGGGCTCCTCCAGCTGCGTTCTCGGGGTACCAGGTGAAATAGGCCTCCATGGTGTGGAACAGGTCGAGCGAATCGGTGTAGTCGGCCTTCACGTTCCGCCCGGCCACGCCCATCATCAGCATGAAGTCCATGAACCCGTGGGTGGCATTGCCCGGCTCCCACAGGCTGTCCAGGCTGACCTCGGCCAGCGCCGAATCCAGGTCGCCGGACGCGATCCACTCGACCGCCTTCCGGTCGAATTCCGGGTCCGGTCCGTGCGGCCCGAACTGCCGCGGGCCGCCCAGTTCCAGCGACAGGTGACCGGTGCCGATGATGGCCACCCGCTGCTCCGACGGCCAGGATTCGACCAGCTCCCGGATGGCGTGGCCGAGCTGCACGAACCGCTTCGGCTGCGGCATCGGCGGCGCGAAGATGTTCGTGTAGATGGGCACGATCGGCAGGTCCCTCTCCGGCCGCAGCGTGATCAGCGGGCAGGTGATGCTGTGGTCGATGCGCAATTCATTGCTGAACGCCAGATCGAACCCGTGGTCCAGGCCCTGGCGCAGCAGATAGGCGGACAATTCCTCGTGCCCCGGGATCAACATGCGGGGCAGCCCGAACTCGCGTTCCTCGTTGTAGAAGTTCCCGTCGTAGGCCGGTGCCTTGCCGATCAGGAACTGCGGCATGTTGTCCAGCCAGATCTGGTGGAAATGGTCCGAGCCGACCATGACCAGCACGTCAGGGCGGGCCCGGGTCAGCGTCTCCCGGAACGCCTCGATCTTGGCCACCCACTCGTCCGCGAACGGCGGCCGGTCCGCCCCGGTGGACGCGGCGGCCCGGTAGTAGAACGGGTGGTGGGTGGAGGCGATGACCGCGGCGACGGTGGCCATGGCAGCTCCCTAACGTAATTCCGCGGCCCGGCCAACCTGCCGGACGGTGGTATACCGCGACCGACTGTAGCTCCTTGACACTGGCTGTGGGACCGGCCACGCTTCCGGACTAATGACAGCTGGCCGTGGTGCGGACGGTTGCCCGATGGGTTCTATCCCACTGCCCCGGAGTGGAGGTCCAATGGACACAGCCGACTTCGCGCCCGGCCAGTCCGTGGTGTTCCGCAACGCCACCGTGCTGACCATGAACGATGCGCACGACGTGCTGCCCGGCGCGGACGTGCTGGTCACCGGCGAGCGGATCGCCGGGGTGGGACCGGGCCTGGCCGTGCCCGAGGGCACGGTGGAGATCGACGCGGCCGGCGGCATCGTCATGCCGGGCATGATCGACACGCACCGGCACATGTGGCAGACCGCGATGCGCGGCTACGGCGCGGACTGGTCGCTGACCCAGTACTTCGTCTGGTACTACCTGCAGTGGGGGAAGACGTTCCGGCCCCAGGACATCCACGCGGGCAACCTGCTGGCCGCGCTGGAGGCGATCGACGCCGGCGTGACCACCACGGTGGACTGGTCGCACGGCCTGCAGACGGTGGACCACGCCGAGGCGGCGGTGGACGCGCTGCAGGCGGTGCCCGGCCGGTTCGTGCTGGCCTACGGGAACATCCAGCAGGGGCCGTGGGAGTGGTCGGCGCAGCCCGAGTTCCGCTCGTTCGTCGAGCGGCGGTTCGGCTCGGCCGATGACATGCTCGGCTTCCAGATGGCGTTCGACGTCACCGGCGACCCGGAGTTCCCGGAGAAGGCGGCCTTCGAGGTGGCCCGGGAGCTGGGCGTGCCGGTGACCACGCACGCCGGGGTGTGGGGCGCGACCAACGACGAGGGCATCCGGCTGATGCACGAGCACGGCTTCATGACCCCGCAGACCATCTACGTGCACGCGGCCACGCTGACCCGGGACTCCTACCACCGGATCGCGGCCACCGGCGGCACCGCCTCGGTGTCCACCGAGAGCGAGCAGAGCGCCGGGCAGGGCTACCCGCCGACCTGGCAGCTGCGCGAGCACAGCATCCCGGTGTCGCTGTCCATGGACACCAGCGTGTGGTGGAGCGGCGACCTGTTCTCCGCAATGCGCAGCACGCTCGGCGCGGACCGGTCCCGCGAGCACCTGGAGGCGCACGCGCGGCAGGAGACCATCACCCATCATCACCTGCGCGCCGAGCAGGTGGTGGACTGGGCCACCCGGGGCGGGGCCAAGGCGCTCGGCCTGGACTCGGTCACCGGGAGCCTGGAGCCGGGCAAGAAGGCCGACGTGGTGCTGTTGCGGAACGACTTCTCGCCGGTCAGCTTCCCGCTGCTCAACCCGTACGGGCACGTCGCGTTCCAGGCGCAGCGCGGCGACGTGCACACCGTGGTGGTGAACGGCCGGGTGGTCAAGCACGACGGGCGGCTGCTCGGCAACGGCCTGGCCCAGGCCCGCGACGAGGTGGCGCGGACCGTCGAGTACCTGCGGGGCCAGCTCGGCGACGAGGCGTGGCAGGCGGGCATGCACCCGGACGTCCCGGAGACGAAGGTGCTGGACAACCCGTACACCTACACCACCTGGGACGCGGGCTCGGCGCAGTGGAAGGGCGGCGCCGCGCCGGATCAGCCCAGCTAGCGGCGGGGACCCGGGCCAGTGCCGGGTCCCCGCTGGCCGGCTAGGTGGCGGTCACTGCGACCGGGGCTGCCAGCGGAAGCGCCGGATGGCGACCAGCGTGCCGGCCGCGCCCCAGGCGGCCAGCACGGCCAGGCTGTGCCAGTTGACGCCGGTGTGCTGGGCGAACGGGCCGAGCAGGGCCTGGTTCAGCGGGCGCACCGGCAGCAGGCTGGCCACCCGGTTCAGCGCCTGGGAGTGGATCGGCAGGTAGGTGCCGGACAGGAACAGCAGCGGGAACAGGATCAGCTGCACCACCGCTGGGGCGGCCTCGGCGTTGCGGATCAGCGACGCCACGGCCACGCCCAGCGCGCAGAAGCAGGCCGCGGCGAGCACCAGGGTGGCCGCGATCGCGGCCCAGTGTGTGGGCAGCGGCACCCCGAACACGCGGCCGACGCCGACGATCAGCGCCACGTCCACCACGCTGACCAGGATGCAGTGGGCCAGCAGGCCAAGGAAGTAACCCCACGCGGGCAGGGGCGTGGCCCGGACCCGCTTGAGGATGCCGTCCTGCCGGCGGGTGGCCAGCACGATAGCCAGCTGGCTGTAGCAGGAGCCCAGCACAGACATGGCTGCGATCGTGGGCACGTAGTACTGCAGCGCGGACAGCCCGTAGAAGTACGAGCTGCGTCCGCCGCCGTGGGTCAGCGCGCCGAAGACCACGATGATCACGACCGGGAAGACGAACGTGAAGAACGCGCTCTGCGGGTTGCGCCAGAACGACAGCTGCTCATAGCGGACCTGGTGCCAGGCCAGTGCGGCATCGCGCCGCCGGGGCCGGCGGGCTCGGTGGGCTTGGTGGGTGACGGCGGCCATCACTGGCTCCTTTCGCTCGGTCCGGTCTCTTCGGTGAGACGCAGGTAGACGTCTTCCAGGCTGGGCTGGTCCACGGTCAGCCCGGCCAGTACCACGCCCCGGTGCAGCGCCCACCCGGTGAGAACGTGCAGCGCCCCCGTCGGCTCTGCGGTCTCAATGGTGGCCAGCCCGTCGCCGCCCATTGCCGCGTCGAGCGGCAGGTCGGCGGGGTGGCAGCCGGCCGGCAGCGCGAACCGGATGCGGGCCCGGGCCTGGTCCCGCCCGCCGATGGCGGCCGGGGTGCCCTCGGCCACCACCTGACCCGCCGAGATCACCGCCAGCCGGTCGGCCAGCGCCTGGGCTTCGTCCATGTAGTGCGTGGTGAGCATGACCGTGATGCCCTGCGCGCGCAGGCCGCGCACCACGTCCCAGGCCTCGCGGCGGGCGGCCGGGTCGAAGCCGGTGGTCGGCTCGTCCAGGAACAGCAGCTCCGGGCGGCCGATCAGGCCCAGCGCGAGGTCCAGCCGCCGCTTCTGCCCGCCGGACAGGGTGCGCACCTTCTGCCTGGCCTGCCCCTCGAGGCCGACCAGCGCGATCACCTCGCCGGCATCCCGCGGCGCCGGGTAGTAGCCCGCGTTACGGGCCACCGTTTCCCGGACGGTCAGGTACGGCTCGACCGCGATGTCCTGCAGGACCAGCCCGATCCGCTCGCGCAGCGCCCGGCCGCTGGCCCGGTCGCCGGGATCGATGCCGAGCACGTTGACCTGGCCCGCGTCCCGGGTACGGAACCCTTCCAGGATCTCCAGGATGGTGGTCTTGCCCGCCCCGTTCGGGCCGAGCAGCGCGAAGATCTCGCCGTGGCGGACGGTGAAGCTCACGCCGCGGACAGCCGCCACCGCGCCGTAGCTCTTGCGCAGCCCGGTCACGGTGAGCGCGGCCGGGGCGGCTGCGCTGGTTTCGGTGGCCATGGCGGCCGGGACGGTCAGCTGCGTACGCACTGGACCTCCATGGTGATGTCGAGGTACCGCCCGGCCAGCCCGCGGGACGCGGTCACGCCGAAGTCGTACCGGTCGATGCGGACCGTGGCCCGCGCGGTGAACGACCCGGGGGACACGTCGGTGATCTCGGCCAGCACGTGGACCGGCCGGCTCACCCCACGCACCGTCAGCGTGCCCGCCAGCACCTGGCCATCAAGACCGGTTGAACTGAACGCCAGTACCGGGTGCTCGTCAGCGGCCAGGAACCGGGCCGACCGGACCTGAGCGTCCCGCGGCGGATTGCCGGTATGGAAGCTGGCCGACTCGATCTCGGCGTAAATCCGCGAGCCGGTCAGCGGCTCGGCCACATCGACGGTTCCGGTACGGAAAGCGAAGCGGCCGCGCACCGGCGCCAGCCCGAACAGGTGCCGGGTGCGGAACGTGACGGAGGAGCCGGCCGGGTCGATCCGGTAGCGGCCCAGCGGCGGGATGGTCTGGGTGAGTTGCTGTGTCGTCTGCATGTCCTCAAGTGCACCGCAGCGGGCCCCGACCGCGGCAGGGCGAGGAGTTGCCTGCTGGGCCGACAAAAGGCGGGCGCCGGCGGCCGCAATGCAACTTTCGTAGGGTCCCCCTCCGACGATCGTCTCGGGGATCGTGGTGTGGCTGCCCGCATGGCATACCGTGAGTTCATGGGGTGCGAAGAGCACGAACAGCGGTGGTACAACCGGCACTGGGTCGCGACCGACGCGGCCCTCGCCGCGTTCCTCGTGTTGCTCGACACGCTCCTGACGCTGAGCGGCGCCACCTGGTGGCCGGCCCACCCTGACTCGCTGGCCTGGACGCTGCTTGGCGTGCAGGCAGTATGCTGCGCCTCACTGGCCGCCCGCCGCCGCACGCCGATCACGGTGATGTACATCCTGGCCGCGTTCACCCTGGCCGTGACGCTGCTCATCTACCCGGCCGGGGCGCTGACCCCGGCCAATTCCGGCAACGTCTGGGCGCCCATCTCGACCGTCGTGGCCGCGTACGGGGTCTTCTACGCGCGGGACCGGCGGGCCGCGCTGATTGCGGTGGGCATCCTCAGCGTGATCGCGGCGCGGCCGTGGCAGCCGTCGGCCACGGTGATCGCCATCGGCCTGCTGCGCACGGCCGTCGGGCCGCTGCTGGGGCTGTACATCATCGCCCGGCGGCGGCTGGTGCAGGCGCTGCGGGACCGGGCCGAACGGGCCGAGCGGGAGCAGTACCTGCTGGCCGAGCAGGCCCGGGCCGAGGAACGGGCCCGGCTGGCCGGCGAGATGCACGACGTGGTGACGCACCGGGTCAGCCTGATGGTGCTGCAGGCCGGCGCGCTGCGGATGACGGCCACGGACGAGGCCACCCGGCAGGCGGCGGAAGAGTTGCGGGCGGCCGGCTGCCAGGCCCTGGACGAACTGCGTGACCTGGTTGGCATCCTGCGCTCGGCGCCGGACGGGGCCGAGGCCCCGTCGGCCGCCGACTTCGCCGCGCTGGTGGCCGAGTCGACCGCGGTCGGCACCCCGGTAGAGCTGATCGAAGATGGTGACCCGGCGCTCGCCTCGCCGGTGGTCAGCCGGACCGCCTACCGGGTCGTCCGGGAGGCACTGACCAACGTGCGCAAGCACGCACCCGGTGCCCCGGTGACCGTGCGGGTCAGCTACGACCCGGCCCAGCTGCGGCTGACCGTGCGGAACGGCCCGCCCACCAGCCGCAGCGGGCTGGCCGACCCGGTGCTGGCCGGGACGGGCTCCGGGCTGGGCCTGGCCGGCCTGCGGCAGCGCATGGAGCTGGTGCACGGCTCGCTCCGCGCCGGCCCCGAACCGGACGGCGGGTTCTGTGTCGAAGTGGTGCTGCCCGCCTACGTGCCGACCGCGGAATCGGTGGGCCTGACGTCGTGATCCGGGTCGTGGTGGTGGACGACGAGCCGATGGTCTGCGCGCACCTGCGCACGATCCTCGGCTCGGCCGGCACGGTCGAAGTGGTGGACGAGGCGCACGACGGCGCGGCGGCCGTCGAGGCGGTCACCCGGACCCGGCCCGATGTGGTGCTCATGGACCTGCGGATGCCCGGCCTGGACGGGATCGCCGCCACCGAGCGGATCAGCAAGCTGGACAACCCGCCCGCCGTGGTCGTGCTGACCACGTTCGACGCCGACCAGTACGTGCTGCGCGCGCTCCGCGCGGGCGCGGCCGGGTTCCTGGTCAAGTCCACCCCGCCGGAGGACCTGATCGGGCTGGTGCAGGTGGCCGCCGAAGGGCACACCGTGCTGTCGCCGGTGGCCGCGCAGCGGCTGGTGGCGGCGTCGGGCGACCGCGATTCGGCCCGAGACCGGGCGCGGCGCCTGGTCGGGTCGCTGACCGAACGCGAGACCGAGGTGCTGGCCGGACTGGGCGAGGGCCTGTCCAACGCGCAGATCGCGGCGCGGCTGTACCTGTCCGAGGCCACGGTCAAGGGCTACGTGTCGCGGATGCTGGACAAGCTCGGCTGCGCCAACCGCACCCAGGCTGGCCTGCTCGCCCACGAAGCCGGTCTCAGCCACTAGGTCTCAGCCAGCCGCCCACGCGCGCGCCCTTTAGCTCACCAGAGCCCGCTCGGCAGCGCCGAGATAGTCCTCGACCGTGCCGGGCAGCACTCTGAGATGGACTATCGTGCTCCCGTCGGCGGTGGGCTCCAAGCGAGTTACTTCGCACATCGCGGCGGCATCGTCGCCGCCTGCCACGAGAAGAGCGCCGGCCTTGACGAGGCCAGGATCGCGGGCTTCATCGAGGAAGGTCCAAAGGTAGCCACTGCCATCGTCGTCGTTAAGATCAGCGCCAATGTCTACGCGGTACAACTTGCACCTCCTTCGCTAGCCGCTGCTTTGCATACCTCATGTACGTTTAGCGTACCCCGGATTCACCTGCAGACTTCCTAGCGAGGCGAGGAGCGCGCTGAGCTCAGGTTCGTCGCCTCGCTCCAGCCGGACAGTGAAGTGCGGGCGGCCGAAAGTGGGCAATAGCTGGAAGCTCTGCAGCTGAGCAACCGCAGGTGTGTAGACACCTTCAAACCTGAGCAGCGGAGGGCGGCCTAACAGTTCATCCAGCGGCACATCCAGGGCTGCCGATGCGCGCGGGCGGCAAACGGAGCCGAAGCAGCAATAGCGGCGCGGGCTGGTCGCCGACGGGCACTACCCTGGAACCTGTCCGGGCCGCGATGGGAGACCAAGTAGCCGGGGAGTCGAGCTGCTCAGAGAGCCGCCACAAGCTGTGAAGGCGGACAGCACGCTCCCGGTGAAGACACCTTCCTAGCCCGAGCCGCTGGCCGCGTAACGGCTGACGAGGCCGGCGCGGGCGTGCGCCGGCGAAGGTGTGGTGGCACCGCGACCTAGCCCCCGCCCACACCTCCAGGGCCACGTAACGGACTGGAGGTGACGACGATGAAATCCGCGACCGCGACCGCCCGCACCCTGGCGGCCGACCTGCCCCAGGCGCCGCCGGGCAGCCAGGTGCGCATCGAAGGCTGGATCCACCGCCGCAGATTCCTGGCCGCGGTGACGTTTCTCATCCTGCGGGACCGGACCGGCCTGGCCCAGGTGGTCATCCGCCCGGACGACCAGGAAGCGCTCAGGATCGCGCGGGACTGCGGCGAGGAAACCGTGGTCGCGGTCACTGGCCTGGCCACCCAGAACCCGGCCGCACCCGGTGGGATGGAGCTGACCGGGCCGCGTATCATCCCGCTGACCGAGCCCGCGCAGACCCCGCCGGTCGAGCTGTGGCGGCCCACGGTGGACGCGGCGCTGCCCACGCTGCTCGACCATGCCGCGGTGAGCTGGCGGCATCCGGCCCGGCGCGCGGCCTGGCAGATCACCGCCGCGTCGCTGCACGGCTTCCGGTCGGCCCTGGACGGCCTGGGCTTCACCGAGATCCAGACGCCCAAATTGGTGTCCTCGGCCACGGAGTCTGGCGCCAATGTGTTCGGCGTGGACTACTTCGGTGGCCGCGCCTACCTGGCCCAGTCGCCGCAGTTCTACAAGCAGACCATGGTCGGCGTGTTCGAGCGGGTCTACGAGACCGGGCCGGTGTTCCGGGCCGAACCGCACGACACCGCGCGGCACCTGGCCGAGTACGTGTCGCTGGACGCCGAGCTCGGCTTCATCAGCAGTCACCGGGACGTGCTGGCCGTGCTGCGGCACGCGCTGGCCGGGATGACCGCGGCCATCCGGGAACAGGCCGGCCCGGCCGCCGAGCGGCTCGGCAGCACCGTCCCCGAGGTGCCCGCCGAGTTCCCGGTCATCCACTTCCGCGACGCGCTGGACCTGGTCGGCGCGCCGCCAGACGAGCCGGACCTGGCCCCCGCGCACGAGCAGGCGCTCGGCCAGTGGGCGGCCCGCGAGCACGGCAGCGACTTTCTCGCCGTCGAGGGATACCCGATGCGCAAGCGCCCGTTCTACACTCATCCGCAGCCCGGCGACGAGCGCTGGTCGAACAGCTTCGACCTGCTGTTCCGCGGCGTGGAACTGGTCACCGGCGGGCAGCGGCTGCACCGCTACCCGGACTACCTGGCCGCCATCCAGGCCCGCGGCGAGGACCCCGCCAGCTACGCCGGCTACCTGGACTGCTTCGCGCACGGCATGCCGCCGCACGGCGGCTTCGCGCTCGGCCTCGAGCGCTGGACCAGCCGGCTGACCGGCGCGGACAACGTGCGGGAGGTCACCCTCTTCCCGCGCGACCTCCATCGCCTAACGCCATAGCCCGGTTCACGCCGTCAGCTGGCGCGCGGTGCGCCGTTCGGCTCAGGCCGGCCGGGCCGGCCGCGTCGCTGAGCAGGCCGCGGCTCTCGATCAGCGCGCGGGTCGCCCGGGCGGCCCGCTCCGCGGTGCGCTCGACCTCGTCGGCCGCGGGCGGCTGGCCGCTGTCCAGTAGCAGCATGGCGTGGCCGTGCGCGGTGGCCTCCAGCGCCGACGCCAGTTCCTCGGCGGCCGGGCCGGGACCGCCGGACAGTGCGCCGACGCAGGCCATGAACGCATCGTTGCTCGGCCGCTCGGCCGCCTCGATCTCGGGATGCCCGGTCTTGTCCAGCCCAGCTTCGGAGAGCACCTGGGCGCCGGCCGCCGGGACGGCCCGGGCGTGGATTACCCGGTCGCCACGCCGGCTGGCCATGGTCGGCGGAACCGGCGGCCTGGTCATGATCGGCATCGGGGCCAGCCTGGCGCTGACCGGGCGTAAAGACTGACTGGCAGGGGCGGCTGAGCGGGCATTTCACGCGGGTTTAGCGTGGTCTTACCGTCGCCTGCCGGGGATGGCCTGCCCATCCCGGGTAGGGGGCCAAGGTACGCAACCGCGACCAGCCGCACCGGGGAGCAGCCGAGATGACCAGTGATTTCTACGGCCCAGAGGACTTCGGGTCCAGCCCGTTCGACGACTTCCTCGCCCGCATCTACGGCACTGGCGGCCAGGGCCGGCAGGTGCGCCGGGTAGACATCACCCGGCTGATGAGCGGGCCGGGGCGCGAACTGCTCGGCACGGCGGCGAGCCACGCGGCCGAGCGGGGTGGCCGGGATCTGGACACCGATCAGCTGCTCTGGGCGGCGGCCAGCATGGAACCAACCCGCACCCTGCTCTCCCGGGCCGGGGCCGACCCAACCGCGCTGATCCGTGACGTCGAGAGCCAGGAATCGCGGGCCGCGCCGAGCGGTGAGCCGCCGCAGCTCACCCCCGGCGCCAAGCGGGCGCTGCTGGACTCGCACCAGATCTCCCGCGCTGTCGGCTCCACCTACATCGGGCCGGAGCACATCCTGTTCGCGCTGGCCGCCAACCCGGAGTCCGGCGCGGGCCGGATCCTCGGCGCGGCCCGGGTCACCCCCGAAACTCTGCAGCGGGCGCTGGCCGGGCAGGGCCTGCCGCCGGGCGGCGGCGGCCCGGGCGGCCGGTCGGCCACGCCGACCCTGGACCAGTTCGGCCGTGACCTGACCGAGCAGGCCCGGGAGGGGAAGATCGACCCGGTGATCGGCCGGGACGACGAGATCGAGCAGACCGTCGAGGTGCTGTCCCGCCGGGGCAAGAACAACCCGGTGCTGATCGGCGAGGCCGGGGTGGGCAAGACCGCGATCGTCGAGGGCATCGCGCAGCGCATCGTGAACGACGACGTGCCGCAGACGCTGGCCGGCAAGCGGGTGATGCAGCTCGAGCTGTCCGGCGTGGTGGCCGGCACCCGCTACCGCGGTGACTTCGAGGAGCGGGTGAAGCGGATCGTCGACGAGATCCGCGAGCACGGCGACGAACTGATCATCTTCATTGACGAGCTGCACACCCTGGTTGGTACGGGCGGCAGCAGCGAGGGCGGGATGGACGCGGGCAACATGCTCAAGCCCGCGCTGGCCCGCGGCGAGCTGCACATTGTCGGGGCCACCACGCTGGACGAGTACCGCAAGAACATCGAGAAGGATGCGGCGCTGGCCCGGCGGTTCCAGCCCATTCTGGTGCCCGAGCCGACCCCGGAAGACGCGATCACCATCCTGCGCGGGCTGCGCGACCGGTACGAGGCGCACCATGAGGTCCGCTACACGGACGAGGCGCTGGTCGCCGCCGTCGAGCTGTCCGACCGGTACATCTCCGACCGGTTCCTGCCGGACAAGGCCATCGACCTGATCGACCAGGCGGCGCCCGGGTCCGGCTGCGCACCAAGACCCCCGGCCGGGACGTGCGTGATCTGGAGCAGCGGGCCGAGGAGCTGATGCGGGACAAGGACCAGGCGGTGGCCAGCGAGCAGTACGAGCTGGCCTCCCAGCTGCGCGACCAGATCATCCAGGTCCGGCGGCAGATCGACGAGCTGGGCGGTGACCAGAGTTCGGTGCCCCAGGTCACCGTCAACGACATCGCCGAGGTGGTGTCCCGGGCCACCGGCGTCCCGGTGACCCAGCTCACCGAGGAGGAGAAGGACCGGCTGCTGCGGCTGGAGCAGCACCTGCACGAACGGGTCGTCGGCCAGGATGAGGCGGTCAGCGCGGTGGCTGAGGCGGTCCGCCGGTCCCGGGCCGGCCTGGGCGATCCGGACCGGCCGGTGGGCAGTTTCCTGTTCCTCGGCCCGACCGGGGTGGGCAAGACCGAGCTGGCCCGGGCGCTGACCGAGGCGCTGTTCGGCGCGGACAGCCGGATGACCCGGCTGGACATGAGCGAGTTCCAGGAGCGGCATACGGTGAGCCGGCTGGTCGGCGCGCCACCCGGCTACGTCGGCTACGAGGAGGCGGGCCAGCTCACCGAGGCGGTCCGGCGGCGGCCGTACTCGGTCGTACTGCTCGATGAGATCGAGAAGGCGCACCCGGACGTGTTCAACGTCTTGCTGCAGATCCTGGACGATGGGCGGCTCACCGACGGCCAGGGCCGGACCGTCGACTTCAAGAACACCGTGCTCATCATGACCAGCAACCTGGGCTCGGACCTGATCACCTGGCGGGCGGGCACGCTCGGCTTCTCGGGCAGCGCGGCCAGCTCCACCGCCGGCCAGCAAGACGGCCTGCAGGACCAGCTCATGCGGCGGCTGCGCGAATCGTTCCGCCCTGAGTTCCTGAACCGGATCGACGAAATCATCGTGTTCCGCCAGCTCGACCAGACCGAGCTGCGGCAGATCACCGGGCTGCTGCTGGAGGAGACCAAGCGCCGGCTGCACGCCCAGAACATCACCGTGGAGTTCACCCCGGCCGCGGTGGACTGGGTCGCCGGCCGCGGGTTCCAGCCGGAGTTCGGCGCCCGGCCGATGCGCCGGGTGATCCAGCGGGATATCGACAACGAGCTGTCCCGGCTGCTGCTCGACGGGCAGATCACGCCGGGCCAGCACGTCACCGTGGATGTCCGGGAGGGACAGCTGGCCTTCGATACCTCCGGCCAGCCGGCCGGGGCGGTCATCAGCTGAGCATCTGGCCCACCGAGCGAAAGGCAGCAAGATGACAGAGCGAGGAAGCTTCAAGCACGGGGCCCGGGTCGATGATGAACTGGAGGAGGAGACCGAGACCCTCACCCACACCGGCGAGCCCGCACGTACCGAGGAATGGCGGGAGACAGAGCCGGTTGACGAAGATCACCTGGACCAGGAGCTGCCCTCCGATGTGCGGCCGGGCACCCCGGCCGGCATCACCGAGGCTCAGGTAGATCGCCGGTCCGACATCGCCCGCTGGCTGGAGCCGCATGAGTTCCCGGCCCACCGGGACACCATGCTCGGCTACCTGCAGCGCACCGGCGCCCCCGACGAGATCATCGATGCGATCAGCAGCCTGCCGGCCCGCCGCGAGTTCGCCAGCACCGCCGACGTGATCCACGCGCTCGGGATCCCAACCGAGCACCGCTAGCCGGCTCACCCGGCTAACCTCGGCAGGGGCGAGGCCCCTTGCCTGGGGTGCTGGCCGGGGGAGGCGGAGATGGGACAGATGCTGGCCGCGAGGCTGCCCACGGTGGCCACGCTGAACGGGATGCCGTTGCCGCTGGTCGGCCGGGCCCGGGTGTACGCCTGCGGCATCACCCCGTACGACGTCACCCACCTGGGCCACGCGGCCACCTTTATCTGGGTGGACACGCTGGCCCGGGTGCTGCACGCAGCGGGCACCGAAGTGATCGTGTGCCGCAACGTGACCGACGTGGACGACGTGCTGCTCGGCGCGGCCAGCCGGGCCGGGGCCCCGTTCGGCGAGTTCGCCGCCATCCAGCAGTTCTACTTCGACCAGGACATGGCCGCGCTCGGCGTCCGGCCGCCGGCGCTGCAGCCCCGGGCGCACGCCTACACCGGGCAGGTGATCGCGCTGGCCGCCGGGCTGCTCGCCCGGGACGCTGCCTACCAGCGGGATGGCTACGTCTACTTCCGCGGCGCCGCCACCCCGGCACGGGCCGGGCTGGACCGGGCTGAAGCGCTCCGGCTGGCAGCCGAGTTCGGCGACCGCCCGGACGACGCGCGCAAGGATGACCCGTTCGATGTGGCCATCTGGCAGGCGTCCAGCGGCGACGAGCCGGCCTGGCAGAGCCCGTGGGGCCCGGGCCGGCCGGGCTGGCACGCCGAGTGCGCGGCGATGGCGCTGTACTCGTTCGGCTCCGCGGTCGATGTCCTGGCTGGTGGCGCTGACCTGCGCTTCCCACATCACACCTACCAGGCCGCGCTGGCCGAAGCACTGACCGGGGTGACCCCGTTCGGCCGGGCCCGGCTCAGCGTCGGCGTGGTCCGGGTGGGCGGGGCCAAGATGGCCAAGTCCGCCGGCAACCTGGTTTTGGTCAGCTCAGTGCTCTCCGAGTACCCGGCCGGTAGCGTTCGGCTGCTGATCTTGGACCGGCGCTGGGACGAGAGCTGGGACTATGACCAGACCGGGCTGGAAGCGGCCGCGGCGCGGCTGGAGCGGCTGCAGGCCGCGGCCGGGCGGCCGGACCGTGCCATGCCGGGCGCCGGGGGTGCCGCGGTGGACGCGGTGCGCGCCGCGCTGGCCAATGGTCTCGACGTGCCCGCCGCGCTGCGCATCGCCGAAGAGAGCGGCGGCCAGGCCGCCCGGGTGCTCGGCTCGCTGCTGGGCTTGTGGTAGCCGGACAGCCGGCCGGGCCGGACTCGGAGTACCGGCTGTACCAGGACCTGGCTGAGTGGTGGCCGTTGATCTCGCCGCCGGGGGAATACGCGGCTGAGGCGGCCTACCTGGCGGCGGTGCTGCGCACCGCGGACATCCCGGTGCGCGAGGTGCTCGACCTGGGCAGCGGCGGCGGGCACGTGGCCAGCCACCTGGCCGGGCCGCTGGACCTCACGCTGGTGGACCGCTCCGCAGCCATGCTCACCACCTCACGGCGGCTGAACCCCGGCTGTGCGCATCACCAGGGTGACATGCGGACGCTGCGGCTGGGCCGGGTGTTCGACGCCGTGCTGGTGCACGACGCCATCGACTACGTGACCACCGAGGCCGACCTTCGGCAGGTCATCGAGACGGCGTTCGTGCACTGCCGGCCCGGCGGCATCGCCGTGTTCGTGCCCGACTACACCGCGGAGACGTTCCAGCCGGGCAGCGGCGGCGGCGGGAGCACTGCGCCGGACGGCCGCCAGGGCAGCTTCCGCGAGTGGCGCACTGACCCGGACCCGGACGACGACTGGATCGAGGTGCGGTACGAGTTCGTGCTGCGTGCCGCCGGCGGCGACACCGAAGTGGTCCGGGAGACACACCGCCTGGGCGCCTTCCGCCAGGCCAGCTGGCTCCGGCTGCTGGCCGCCGGCGGGTTCATCGCGGCCGCCGGGAGCAGCGTGCAGGGGCCCGCACACCTGTTCACCGGCCGCCGCCCCCGCTAGGCATGGCTCCGCGGCTGGCTACCGGGCTGGATGGGCGCGGACGAAATCGGTGATCACGGCGGCGAGCCGGTCACCCGCGTCCTCCTGCAGGAAGTGGCCGGCCCCGGTCAGGACCGGGTGCTCGATCCCCTTGGCGCGGGTGTTCCACGGCACAATCTCCCCCGCTGATGCCATGCCAGCCGGGCTGCACCTCTACCTGCCCTAAGAGAAAGCCAGCAGATCCAGGATGAGCGCCAAAGCGGCCCGGGGTTACGCTGCTGATAGTCGCGCTGGGCGGGAGGCGCTGGTGACGGCAGGACCTGGAGAGCGTGGGGCCGCGGGTGCGATGGGCCGTGGTCACATCCGCGCCTCCGACGCAGACCGCGAGCAGGTGATCGACACCCTCAAGGCCGCGTTCGTGCAGGGCCGGCTGACCAGGGACCAGTTCGGCGTGCGGGCGGGCCAGGCGCTGGTGTCGCGGACCTATGCGGAACTTGCGGCAGCCACCGACGGCATCCCAGCCAGGCTGATTGGCGTCATCGGGTCACCCATATTCCCTGCGCGGCACACCCGGAAGCCGGTGCGCAAGAAGGTGGCCGCGTGCGCCGGGTGCGTGATCGTTCCGGCAACGCTGGGAGCCGCTTTCCTGACCTACTACGGCGGATTCTTCGTCCTGTTCTTGCTCGCCTTCACCGGGTTCGTGGTGACCTCTAGAAGCTGACTGTCGGCTTCGGCAGAAGCCCACTCATGCTGCGCTGGGCATGCGGTCACCCGCTGCACCCGCCAGATCGGTGTCCTGGGTGAGGGTCAGCGTGGTTTGTCTGACGTCCACAAGGAGCATACGGTAGAGACAAGTCAGAGAATACAGTTCGGAAAGTATCGATCGGAGAAGAATGCCGACCATGACAGTCTCTGGCCGCCAGTACAACCTTGACTCCCAGAGCGTGGCGGCTGCACTTCGGGAAACCTTGCCTGAGCCGATACACCAGCACTTCGTGGTGATCAACGGCCGACGCTGGCCTCCCAAGCAAGTCCTGGCGCTGGTAACTGGGCTTGACCGGGCCGACTTCACCACGCACCAGGCACGTCGTGCGCTAACCCGTCTGGGCTTCCCGGCTGGGCGTGCAGTAAGAGCCCGGGCCCGTCCCCCGGAGCCATCCCGGGCTGTTGCACCTTCGCCATCAGGCGCTCCCGAAGCGGATAGCTCTGCGATGTCCTTGGCTGAGGCATTGCGTCCTTTCATCGGCCTCTGGGTAGCGGTGCGCGACAACGATGTTCTCGTGGCGGCACCCTCACCCGCAGACGTCGTGGCGTGGCTGGCAAAGCACGGTCAGCGTGCCCAGTCCATGTTCCGGGTCGTGGGGTCCGAACAAGCCATCACCGGAGCAGCCCCGCAATGAGATTTGCGTTCCGGACGCTGCCTTCGGCGAGCGGCGGCACTCTGACGCCGCGGCCGGTTGTTGACATTGCCCTGGAAGGACTGGAGATCGCGCCCATAGCATGCCTGCTCGATACGGGAGCGCTTCGGACCAGAATGAGTTCGGCTATCGCCCTCCTCGCCGGCATCGAGCTAACAGGCGACCTGACGGAAGCGTTCTACGTCGGAGGACTGAAAACAGTCGGTCGCCTGGCCCGGGTCACTCTCACAGCGACTGACGGCGCAGCTGAGTTCTCGTGGGATGCACCGGTCTGGTTCTGCGATCCGTGGCCTCATCCATTCGGTCTCGCCGGCCTAGAGGGCTTCCTGCAACGTTTTCTCGTGACAGTCAACGCCTACAACGGATATCTAGAGGTGGAGCCTGAGCCATGGCTCCACGGCGCATAGCAGGCCGCAGCAGGGCGATCCGCCAACTGCCGAACGCGGCCAGCTCATCCACTACGCCGAATCGGGTTCAATTGTCTTCGGCTACACCCGAAATCGACCTCATCGCCCATTGAGATGATCTCATGCGCCTGGAAGCGCCCCTCCGGGCCTGGCTACTAGGGCCTGGTGGCTCCCGATCTCCAGCACCTCGCCGTCCAGCCCGGCGGTGACCCGGGCGCGCTGCTCGGCGAACATGCCGCGCCGCATGCTCAGGTCGAGCGCACGGGGCAGCAGCTGATCCCGGTACATCCCCATCTGGCCATCCTGTCAGTGACACGCGCAGCCCGGCATGGCCGGGTCGCCGGGCGCTCCCGGGGGATGATGGGAGGGTGACGACTGCGCGGCTGCTGCACGTTAACTCGTTCGCCCCGGCGCCGTTCACCGGGAACCCGGCGGCGGTGCTGGTGCTGGAGCACGAGCCCAGCGACGACTTCGCGGCCCGGGCCGGGGCGGAGCTGAACCAGCCCGCCACCGCCGTGGTCTGGCCGGCCGGCGAGCCGGGCCGGTTCGGGCTGCGCTGGTTCACCGCGGCCAGCGAGCTGGTGCTGTGCGGGCACGGCACGCTGGCGGCGGCCCGGGTGCTGCTGGACAGCGGCGCCGCGGTGGACGGCATGGTGCACTTCGAGACCCGGTCTGGGACGCTGGAGGCGCAGGCGGTGGGGGAGTGGGTGCAGCTCAGGCTGCCCAGCCTGCCACCGGAACCACTGGTCGACGCGGCCACCGCCGACGTCTCGCCGGGCCAGGCGGCACCGGGCGAGGCCGTGCTCGGCGAGGCGGTGCGTCAGTTGCTGCTGCCGGTGCCGGTGACCGCCGTGCTGCGCAACGAGCTGGACGCGCTGGCCGTGCTCGGCTCGGCCGCCGAGGTCCGCGCGGCTCAGCCGGACCTGGCCGCGCTGCGCCGCCTGCCGGTCCGTGGCCTGATCATCACCGCGCCCGGCCCCGGCGCGCCCGGCGACGGCGCGGGCGGCGACGGCGCGGGCGGCGACGGCGCGGGCGGCGACGGCGCGATGAGCGAGGGTGCGGGCGGCGACGGCGCGATGAGCGAGGGTGCGGATCAGGCCGACTTCGTGTCCCGGTTCTTCGCCCCGGGTACCGGGATCGGCGAAGACCCGGTGACCGGCTCGGCGCACTGCGCGCTGGGGCCGTACTGGATCGGGCGGCTGGGGCGCCAGCCGCTGCTCGCCCGGCAGCTGTCCGCCCGCGGCGGAGTGCTCCGGGTGGGCCAGGACGGGGACAGCGTGCTGCTGGCCGGCCCGGCGCTGGTGCTGGCCGACGGCAGCTGGCAGGGGCCGCCCAGCTAGCTACGCCAGGCCAGGCGGCGCGGGCCCGGGGGAGGGGGAGCCACTGCGGGCCCGCGCCTGGTCTGGGCCCTGGGTCAGCTCACCGGGAAACTGAAGTAGTGCAGGCTGGCGAAGGGTGGATCACCGGACGCGCCGGATGAGAATTCGAGGTAGACGGTGTGTGTTCCGGTCACCTCGCTGATGTTGGCCGGAATGGTCTTCCAGGTTGACCAGCCGCCGGTATTACCGACCGCGAAGTTGCCGACTGGTGTATTGGATGGGCTGTCCAGCACCACCTCCACCAGCCCGCTCACCCCGCCGGCCGCGCCGGAGGCCACCCGGGCGTCGAACTGGCTCGATCCCGAGCCGAAATTTATCCCCGGATATTCCAGGTAGTCGCCGTTGGACAGCTGGGCCACCTGGTTGCCGTCCACCCCGGACGGGACGGCGTCCCCGCTGGCCGCGCTCACCGAGATGCTGCCCGCTGATCCCTGGTAGCAGTCGGCTGAGATATCGGCGGTAGCCGTAGTGCTGCACGACGAACCGCCGCCGCTGCCCGAGGAACTGGTCGCGGCCGGCGACGGGGAGGCCGACGCGGTGGACCCGCTGCTCGTGTACACCGCGACATAGCCGACGCTCATCGCCGCGCCCGACGAGGTCGAGGACGACGGCGAGGTGCAGCCGCACACGCCGTTCGGGTACCCGCCACCGATGGCCACGTCCAGGATCAGGAAGAAGCCGTGATCCACCGCCGCCTGCCAGGTGGCCGTGCCGACCTGGCTTTCGGTGACGGTGTAGTAGGCGGTGCCGTTGAGGTACCAGGTGATCGACTCGTCGCTGGTGTTGGTCCGGTTCACGATGACCGAGTAGGTGTTGTACCCGGTCTGGCAGCCGGAGCAGGCCTGCAGGCCGCTGCCCAGCCCGGTGGTCTCGTTGCACGGGCCGCCCGGGTCGGTGCCGCAGTGCAGCGTGCCGGAGTGCTCGGACAGCGCGTTGACGTCCTCCATGATGTCGATCTCGCCGGTGGACGGCCAGTTCGCGCAGTCCATGGTGCCGGATGTGCCGGCGCCGCTGGCCCGGAAGCCGGCGCCGAGCATCCAGAACGCCGGCCAGTACCCGAGGCCGCTGGACGGGTTGGGCTGCCTGATGGACGTGCTGACTTCCATTTCGCCGCCTGCCGGGGCGGCGAAGCTGTCACTCACCGTCTCGATCCGGCCCGAGGTCCATGAGCCGCCCGAGTCCACCGGGGTGATGTTCAGGTGCCCGCTGCCGTCCTCGGACACGTTGGTGGTGGAACTGGTGTTGCTCTCCACCTCGCCGGTGCCGTAGTTGGCGGTGCAGCCGGTGCCGTTGTACTGGGTGCCGGTGTCGTAGGTCCAGCCGGAGTCCACGCCCGAGCCGGACGAGCCGGAGAACGAATCGCTGTAGGTGGTGGTAAAGCCCGACGGCGGGTTCGGCACCGTGGTGGCCGAACTGCTGGCCGTGAAGGCCAGGCTGGTCACCATCGCGGCCAGTAACGCGCCGACCGCGCCGATGGCGGCGATGACGGCGCGCCGGCCTGGGATGAGGCGTGGCGGCCTGGGGAGGTGGGTGGGGGGTCGCATCCGGATTCTCCCTTCTGCTGGGCCGGCCGGTCCGGCCCTGCGCTGCTAGGTCAGCTGGCGGCCGTCCCCGAGCAACCGCAACTGGCCCTGATCTCGCACTGGGTGGGCAGGATCTCCGCCTGCGGCGGCAGGTCCCGGTCTTCGATCCGGGCGAACAGCCGCTGCGCCGCCTGGTGGCCGAGCTCGCGGAGCGGCTGGCGGACCGTGGTCAGCGCCGGGGTCACCACCCGGCTGGCGTAGATGTCGTCGAAGCCGGTCACTGCCACGTCGCCCGGGACGCGCAGGCCGGCCTGCTGCAGGGTGAGCTGCATGCCGATCGCCATCTGGTCGTTGGCGCACGCGATGACCTCGGGCGTGGTCCCCTGGGCCAGCAGCGCCCGGGCCGCCGCCACCCCGCTGGCCTCGGAGAAGTCGCCGTCCAGCAGCCGGTCGAGCGCGCAGCCGGGATGCTCCTGGACGGCCCGGCGGAACGCGGCCAGCCGGTGCACGGCGTCTGGCGAGTCGGCCGGACCGGCCAGGAAGCCGAGCCGGCGGTATCCGTGCTCCTCGATCAGGTGGCCGGCCAGGCTGGCCATGCCGGCCGCGTTGTCCACCGCGACGACGTCCAGCTCGGTTTCTTCCGGGCGCCCTGCGATGGCCACCACCGGGATGCGCCGGGCCAGCGCCCGCAGGGGGGCGGGCGGCAGCACCTCTTCCGCGATCAGCAGCCCATCAACCTTTCCTGACAACGCCCGTACCCGCCGCTGGAACTGCTCGCCAGCGCGGCCGAAGGTGAGCAGTAGCGAGCACTCGGTGCCGCGCAGCACCGCCTCGACCGCGTGCACCAGTTCGTCCATGAACAGCGGGCCGGTCTTCTCGATGCCGACCTCGGTGATCCCACGTTCCAGCCCGGCCAGCCCGATGATGTCCTTGCGCCGCCGGCTCAGCCCCTGGGCCGAGCCGTCCGGCACGTAGCCGAGTTCCTCGATGACGGCGAGGACCCGCTCCCGGGTGTCCGGGTGAACCAGGTTCGAGCCGTGAACGACCCGCGACACGGTGGCCGTGGACACGCCGGCCAGGTTCGCGACCTCATACACCGTGCTCATCGGGGATCCATCTTCTGTAAGCGTTTACATTGGCTTTTGGTTAAAGCGATGTTAAGAACGGATGTAAGCGCTGTCAATGGCTTGGCCGCAGGCCGGTCAGCCGCGGCTGGGCACGGCTGGAGTGCGGGCTGGGGACTGGTGGCCGGCCGTCCTGACTGACTGACTGACTGACTGACTGACTGACTGACTGACTGACTGACTGACTGACTGACTGACTGACTGGCTGGCTGGCTGGCTGGCTGGCTGACCAAGCCGCGGCCAGGTGATCCGTCCCGGGCGCCCGGCGTGCCTGCCGCCGCTGCCTTACGGATTGCTTACGGTTGACCCCAATACCCTCGTCAGCCTGGCCAGATAGCTGCCAGCATCCGGTGCAGAAGGGAGGCAGCCATTCCCGGAACGACGGACGGCCAGGTGCCGCGACTGCCTTCTTCCCCGCAGCCCGGCGCGGTACGGCCCGGGCCGGCCAGGCCGCTGACACCGCCCCGCTGGCGCCGCGTCTTCCCCGGCCAGGAGGCCGAACTCCGCCAGGTCCGGTACTGGCTGGGGGAACTGCTGCCGGACTGCCCGGCCCGCGACGACGTGGTCACCGTCACCATCGAGCTGGCCGCCAACGCGGTCCGGCATTCCGCGAGCGGCCTGGGCGGTTTCTTCGCGGTGGAACTGAGCTGGCTGGCCCATCCGGCTACGGTGCGCGTCGCGGTGGCCGACGCCGGTGGGCGGCACAGCCCGCAACCCGCGCCCGGCGGCGGGCTGGCCGCATTGCTGGGCACCGGCCCGCTGCCGGTCATCCCGGCCGGGGCCAGCCCGGCCGCCGTCGCCACGTTAACTGCCGCCGCGCCGGGAGCGGCTGCCGCGCTGGGCACGGCCGCCGGCCCGGACGAGGTCCGGGTGGGCTTCGTCAGCACGGGCTACCTGGCCAACGGGCCGCTCGGGCCGGCCCGCCGGAACCGGAACTGGCCGTGCCGGACCTGGCCCGGCCCGCCCTCCCGGAGCACGGCCGGGGGCTGCGCCTGGTCGCCGCGCTGGCTGCCCGGGCCGGGGTGGTCGGTGATCACCGGGGCAGGCTGGTCTGGGCCGACGTGCGGTGGGCCGGCGACGACACCCCGGCTGAGCCCGGCGGCCTGGACGGCTACACCGAAGCGCTGCGCGACATCCAGACCGTGCTCGCGGCGCGCTACCCGGAGGTGAACATCTGGTTCGGCCGGGCCACCATGCAGTGGTGGGCGATGGCGCCCGAGCCCGGCCCCGGCTGGCTGCTCACCGCCGAGTCGCCGCTGGACCTGGCCCAGCTGCTGGACGTGTACCGGGTGACCCAGCGGCCGCCGGCGCGGCGGCGCAGCCGGGGACGGCACGGGCTGACCGGCCACCGGCCGGGTCCGCCTGCCGGCCGGCCCGGCGGCCAGCCGCCGCGCGGCAGTTGGCTGTCAGTGGCCCGGGCGCCGCGGCGGATCCAGCAGGCCCGGGTGCTGGTCAGCTACCCGGGCCGGCCAGCAGGCCGCTGACCGCCGCCGCCAAAGTGCGAAGAAACTGCGCCATAAAGGACCGGGAACCGCGCGTAACGGTAAATCTTGCAATAAGGCAACAAAGGTTGACACAAACCCCATTCAGCACTAGGACGGCAGGCAGAGCCCGTGAGGCGCGGGTTCGGGGCGGTTAGCGCGGGGGCCAGCACAGGTTGCCGTGGCGGCCGCCCGGTGTCGGTTGTGCGTTCTCAAGACCTGGCGAAAGGACCACGATGGGCAAGCGGTGGGCGCGATGGTGCGCACTCGGAGGATCATTGGTACTGGTGGTCGGAACGGCGGTGGGAACCAGCCTGGCGGCCAGCGCGGCCAGTGCCTCGTCCGCCAAAACATCCGCCACGGCCAGCAAGGGCGTCATGCCGAACCACACGAGCATGATGGACTGTAACGGCCACAGTCCCAAGTACAAGGATGTCAAGCAGGGCCTGGGCGGGCTGTGCACCGACCCCAACGGCGGTACCTGGAAGGGTAAGTCGTACCGATTCGAGGACAACGGCGTCTATGTCGGGCACGACGAGCCGTCGATCAAGTTCATCTCCAGCGCGGCGGGCACCGGCAATAACTTCACCTACGTGAACCGGCTGAGTGCCGACCCGCACGGCAGGCCGACGGTCTCCGCGAACGCGAAGCACCCACGGGCCGACTACGCGGAACTCAGCCCGGCACCGTGGTTTGGGCTGCCGCTCTGCGACCCCGGTTCCTACCCGCAGAACCCGTGCACCCCGGACAGCGACACCAACAGCGGGGCGATCAACGACCCGAACGCGGCGGGCTCGGCCTTCATGGAGCTGCAGTTCTACCCGCCGGGCTACGGGCCGTTCGTGGACGCGCCGAGCTGTGACCCGACGCACTGGTGCGCCGCGCTGACCATCGACAGCCTGGAGTCGCAGTTCAACTTCGCGCACCTGAACCCCAACTGCGAGGAGCCGGTCAACTTCGCGTTCCTGCAGCGCAACGGTGTGCCGGCCGGGCCGCCCAGCCCGCAGCTCACCGACCTGAGCACGTACACGCCGAACCACGAGACGCTGCTGATGAACCAGGGTGACGTGGTGGCCACGCACATCCAGGACACCAGGAACGGGCTGCTGGCCAGCGTGTCCGACCTGACCACGCATCAGACCGGGTACATCGTGGCCAGCGCCAGGAACGGGTTCATGAACACCAACTACAAGACGTGCGCGGGCACGCCGTTCAACTTCCACCCCGAGTACAACACGGCGCGCCAGCAGAACCAGGTGCCGTGGGCCGCGCTCGAGGGCGGCGTGCTGATGGAGCAGGAGATCGGCCACTTCGAGCCGTGCTCCGGCATTACCAACGGCCTGCCGTACACCGCGTCGTTCCCGGACGGCTCGAAGTTCGCCGACAAGACGACCGCGCAGACGTGCGTAGGCGGGTTCGAGGGCAAGGGCAAAGTCGGCGAGGGCCCGTGTAACGCCACCACGGGGGTCTGCCAGAACGCGACCACCGAGGGCGGTGCCGCGTGTCCCAGCGACAGCCTGGCCTCGGGCGATTTGTGTGAGTACTCCGACATGACCTGCGTGAAGGCCGGCCCGCGCCCGGTCGTGGAGAATGCCACGGTGGTCAAGTGGGACTGGCCAATAACCGGCTGCCAGGATAATTTCTTCCAGAATGGTGACCTCGACTTCGACGGCAGTTCTTACGTCAGGGACTGGCCGAACGGATCGCCGAGGCTGCCGACGTCATTCGCCTATATAGGACCGTTCTCCCACGGTAGGCCTTATCCACAGATACAGTTCGAAACCGATGTGGCCGGCTCCGAGGCGCTGTGCAACGTGACAACCGGTGCGGGCTGCACGGCCCCGCCAAGCGGGGCGAAGTTCTACCCGTACTGGACGCTGAGCCGCAGTTGCCTGTGGAACTTCGGCGCCACCATCCCGGGCCGGACGGCGCAGGCCTTCGGTGGGGATGCCCAGTACGGCACCCCGAACATCGCCCGGTACGGCGGGACGATCATCAGCCCGGTGCTGAGCAACCCGCAGATTAGTGGGCGGTGTGCGCATCAGGCGGCCAAGGTGTAAGTGACCGGGTTACCGGGCCGGGCCCGCACGCGGCTTAACCGCCGCGTGCGGGCCCGGCTGGTCTCGGCCAGGTGCTCCGGCCGCAGGCGGAAGCCCGCATAAGCGTCCCAGCATGCGCTTCGGCAATAGTCCGCGTCGCGTGCTGGAAAGGGCCCTCCGTAATAACGTGCCCGGTGTCCGGAAGCTGGCTCCGCAGCGCCCGGTAGATAAACGCACCGGTGATATCGAAAAGCTCGGCGGCACCAAACGCAAATGCCAGAACGCGACCCGCTGACCTGCCCGTCGGCATACGGGCTACTTTCCCGCTTGGCCGCCGCACAAAACTGATGACCAGGACGTGGCATTTAGCCACCTACGGCGGTATATCAGGCGGGTTGAGCTCCGGGTACTGGCGTTCAGTAAAAAGGTTTTAGAGCTGAGACCAGGCCTGGGTGAGGACGCTGCGCAGAATCTGCTCCATCTCGGTGAAGTGCTCAGGGCCGCAGGTGAGCGGCGGCGAGAGCTGGATCACCGGGTCTCCGCGGTCGTCGGCCCGGCAGACCAGGCCGGCGTCGAACAGGGCCTGGGACAGGAAGCCGCGGAGCAGCCGCTCGGACTCCTCGTCGTTGAACGTCTCCCGGGTCGCCTTGTCCTTGACCAGTTCGATGCCGTAGAAGTAGCCATCGCCCCGCACGTCCCCGACGATGGGCAGGTCGAGCAGCTTTTCCAGGGTGGCCCGGAACGTGGCCTCGTTGGCCCGCACGTTGCCGAGCAGGTCCTCCTTCTCGAACACGTCCAGGTTGGCCAGCGCGACCGCGCAGGACACCGGGTGGCCGGCGAACGTGATGCCGTGCAGGAACGTCGCGGTGCCCGCGCTGAACGGCTCCATCAGGTGGTCCCGGACCAGCATGCCGCCGAGCGGCGCGTACCCGGAGGTGACGCCCTTGGCGAAGGTGATGATGTCCGGCTGGTAGCCGTAGCGCTGCGAGCCGAAGTAGTAGCCGAGCCGGCCGAACGCGCAGATGACCTCGTCGGATACGAGCAGCACGCCGTACCGGTCGCAGATCTCCCGGACCCGGGTGAAGTAGCCGGGCGGCGGCGGGAAGCAGCCGCCGGAGTTCTGCACCGGCTCCAGGAACACGGCGGCCACCGACTCCGGGCCCTCGCGCAGGATGGCCCGCTCGATCTCGTCCGCGGCCCACAAGCCAAACCCGGTCAGGTCCTCGGCGACGAACCCGGGCGCGCGGTAGAAGTTGGTGTTCGGGATCCGGACCCCGCCCGGCGGCAGCGGCTCGAACGGTTCTTTGATCCCGGGCAGCCCGGTGATCGCCAGCGCCCCCATCGACGTGCCGTGGTAGGCGATCTCCCGGCTGAGCACCTTGTACCGGGCCGGCTCGCCGATGCTCTTGAAGTACTGCTTGGCCAGCTTCCAGGCCGACTCCACCGCCTCCGAGCCACTGGTGGTGAAGAACACCCGGTTCAGGTCGCCCGGGGCCAGCCCGGCGAGGCGTTCGGCCAGGTCCACCGCGCGCGGATGGGCGTAGGACCACAGCGGGAAGTAGGCCAGCTCGGTGGCCTGCCGGGCGCCGGCCTCGGCTACCTCCTTGCGGCCGTGCCCGATCTGGCTGACGAACAGGCCGGCCAGGCCGTCCAGGTAGCGCTTGCCGTTCTGGTCGTACACGTACTGGCCTTCGCCGCGCACGATCACCGGCATGTCGGTGCTGTTGTACGACGACATCCGGGTGAAGTGCAGCCACATGTGCCGCCGCGCGGACTCCTGCAGCGCCTGGCTGGCCGGGACGCCCGCGCTGTCGGTGACGGCGCCCGGGCCCATCGGATCGGGCCCGGTGTGGTCGGCACCGGCCTGGCTGCGGTACGGGTCGCTTGGCGTGGTCATCTGGTCCCCCAGCCGTAGGTCTGCTTGCGGAGTTTTAGGTATACGAATGTCTCTGTGCTGCTCACGCTGGGCACGCCACGGACCCGGCTGAGGATCTCCAGCAGGTGGCTGTCGTCCTCACAGACCACCTCTACCAGCAGGTCGAACGAGCCGGATGTGATCACCACGTAGTCGATCTCGTCGATCGCGGCCAGCTGGTCGGCCACCTGCTCCAGATCGCCGCCGCACTTGATGCCGACCATGGTCTGCCGGGTGAAGCCCAGCATCAGCGGGTCGGTCACCGCGACGATCTGCATCACCCCGGTGTCGACCAGCCGCTGTACCCGCTGCCGGACCGCGGCCTCGGACAGGCCGACCGCCTTGCCGATGGCCGCGTAGGAGCGGCGGCCATCCTCCTGCAGCTGCTCGATGATCTGCTTGGACAAGTGGTCAAGAGTGGCACCCTGGGCACCTCGCCCGGGCACCCGGCCGTTGCGGGCAGGCGTGGATTGCTCCCCGCTCAGCCCGCCCGGGATCGCCGGCGCCCCGGGGGTGTGAGCCATGCGGTCCTCCTCTGCAAGCCATGGTGTCATGCAGCGTCCACTTGTCAACTGATTTCGTTGCTATGCATGGTATATGCGACGGATTCACTTGTTCATGTTTCATTTCTCTGCGAGTGTCGGAGGCGCCGGCGGCTGACACCTGAACTCCCAGGCAGCTGCCCCAACCAGGAAACTCGGCCCAGCGACCCGGACCGGGAATTCGTCCCAGGAGGCGGACTTGACGGCAACCACTCAGCCGGGCACCAGCCTGCGCGAGTTGCAGAACTTCGTGAACGGGGAGTTCGTCGCGGCCCGCGCGGACCAGACCACCGAGGTCGTGGACCCGAGCACCGGGCAGGCCTACGCGCTGGCCCCGGTGTCCGGCCCAGCCGACGTGGACGCGGCCCTGCGTGCCGCCGAGGCGGCCCGGGCGGACTGGCGGGACGCCACCCCGGCGCAGCGCAGCCTGGCCCTGCTCAAGATGGCCGACGCGGTCGAGGCGCGGGCCGCCGAGCTGACCGAGGCCGAGTGCCGCAACACCGGCAAACCGGTCGGGCTGACCCGGGCCGAGGAACTGCCGCCGTGTGTGGACGAGCTGCGGTTCTTCGCCGGCGCGGCACGGATCCTGCAGGGCAGCGCGGCCGGGGAGTACCTGGCCGACCACACGTCACTGATCCGGCGTGAGCCGGTCGGCGTGTGTGCCCAGGTGACGCCGTGGAACTACCCGCTGATGATGGCCATCTGGAAGATCGCGCCGGCCATCGCGGCGGGCAACACGGTGGTGCTCAAACCGTCCGACACCACCCCGGTGTCCACCCTGCTGCTGGCCGAGATCGCGGCCGAGTTCCTGCCGCCCGGCGTGCTGAACGTGATCTGCGGCACCGCGGACACCGGCCGCGAGCTGGTCAGCCACGACATCCCGCAGATGGTCTCGATCACCGGGTCGGTGCGGGCCGGCATCCAGGTCGCCCAGGCGGCCGCGGCCGGGCTGAAGCGGGTGCACCTGGAACTGGGCGGCAAGGCACCGGCCGTAGTGTTCGACGACGCCGACCTGGCCCAGGCGGCCGAGGGCATCGCCGGGGCGGGCTACTTCAACGCCGGCCAGGACTGCACCGCGGCCACCCGGGTGCTGGCCGGCCCGGGCATCGCGGCCGACCTGACCGACGCGCTGGCCGAGCAGGCCCGCAGCACCACGGTGGGCGGGCTGGACGTGCCAGACGCCGACTACGGCCCGCTGAACAACGCCAGCCAGCTGGCCCGGGTGTCCGGCTTCCTGAGCCGGGCGCCGGAGCACGCCGACGTGGTCACCGGCGGGCACCAGGTCGGGGAGCGGGGCTACTGCTTCGCGCCGACCGTGGTCAGCGGACTGCGCCAGGACGACGAGATGATCCAGGACGAGATCTTCGGCCCAGTGATCACCGTGCAGCGGTTCAGCTCCGAGGCCGAGGCGGTCACCTGGGCCAACGGGGTGAAGTACGGGCTGGCGGCCAGCGTGTGGACCCGGGATCACGGCCGGGCCATGCGGCTGGCCCGGCAGCTCGACTTCGGCGCCGTGTGGATCAACACGCACATCCCGTTCGTGTCGGAGATGCCGCACGGTGGCTTCAAGCACTCCGGCTACGGTAAGGACCTGTCGATGTACGGATTCGAGGACTACACCCGGATCAAGCACGTGATGAGTTACCTGGGCGGTTAGCGTCCCGTGTTAAGTGACTGGTGTTACGTGGCTGTAACCGAATCCGTCGCATTTGAACGATCCGGCGACGGATTCGGTTGATTTCATCAGTTTCGTCTGCCAGGATCGAGAACCACTTGCCATCCGGCACCAATACGAAGTGGTTGCTGATACTTGACCTAGCTGGCGATGAGGGGCTTGCGCGTGACATGACGGACACCGACGCATCAGCGGCCGGCCTGACGCCTGCCACGGCGACGGAGCCCGTGGCTGACCCGAGTGTTCCGGCCATCGGGCTGGATGAGGTGGTCAAGGAGTTCCACTCCCGGGGTGAGGTGGTGACCGCGGTCCGCGGCATCGACCTGGCCATCCGCAAGGGCGAGTTCTTCTCCATGCTGGGCCCGTCCGGGTGCGGCAAGACCACCACGATGCGGATGATCGCCGGGTTCGAGGAACCCACCCAGGGCACCGTCCGGCTGGACGGCCGGGACGTGACCGTCGCGCCGCCGAACAAACGCGACGTGAACATGGTGTTCCAGTCCTACGCGCTGTTCCCGCACATGAGCGTGTTCGAGAACGTGGCGTTCGGGCTGCGCCGGAAGAACGTGCCCAAGGACCGGATCAAGCAGCAGGTCGGCGACATGCTGGAGATCGTCGACCTGGCCGGCCGGGAGCAGCGCCGGCCGCGCGAGCTGTCCGGTGGCCAGCAGCAGCGGGTCGCGCTGGCCCGGGCGCTGGTCAACCACCCCAAGGCGCTGCTGCTCGACGAGCCGCTGGGCGCGCTCGACCTCAAGCTCCGGCAGGCCATGCAGGTCGAGCTCAAGCGCATCCAGCGTGAGGTCGGCATCACGTTCGTCTACGTGACGCACGACCAGAACGAGGCGCTGACCATGTCGGACCGCATCGCGGTGATGAACGACGGGATCATCGAGCAGCTCGGGCCGCCGCGGGACATCTACGAGCACCCGGCGACCCGGTTCGTGGCCGGGTTCATCGGCACCTCGAACCTGATCACCGGGACCCTCTCCCGGGTGACCGACGGCACCGGGGTGATCGAGGTCAGCCCGGAGGAGCGCATCCTGGTCCCGGCGGCGTACGGCAGCCTGGCGGCGGGCCAGGACGTCGAACTCACCGTGCGCCCGGAAAAGATCGACCTGGCCGTGGGGCCGGGCGCCCCAGGCAGTTGCGCGCTGCGCGGCAGCGTCACCGAAGTGGTCTACCTGGGCACCTCGACCAGCTTCTCGGTACACACCACGACCGGAGCCGACGTCGTGGTCTTCGAGCAGAACTCGTCATCAGCGAGCAGCACCGTCAGCCGGGGCGACGACGTCTGGCTGACCTGGGACCCCCAGCACTCATACCCGATCGGCTAGCCCGGCCCTGGGCCGGACGGCGTGCAGTGGCGCCGGCCGGCTCCCGGCGGGCCGGCGCAGTGGAGGACTACATGGATAACGAGCAGGGCATCGACCCTAATGGCCTGGACCCGTCGATCTGGCGCGGGCTGACCCAGCGCCGGCTGTCACAGCGCTCCGTGACGCAGCGCTCCATAACCAGGCGCGAGATGCTCCGCGCGACCGGGGCGGGCGCGGGTGCCCTCGGCATCGGCGCCTTCCTGGCCGCCTGCGGCGTCAAGGGCGTCAGCACCACCAGCAGCGGGGCCAGCCCGGCCGGCGGGGTGGGCACGGCGGCCTGGTGGGCCAAGCAGAAGCTGCACCACACGGTCAACTTCGCCAACTGGCCGTACTACATCGACGTGCTGAACGGCAAGCACCTGTCCCTGGAGCGCTTCACGTCGGAAACCGGCATCCAGGTCAACTACACCGAGCCGATCAGCGACAACCTGCCTTTCTACGCGAAGATCCGGCCCTCGCTGCAGGCCAAGCAGTCCACCGGCTACGACATCATCGTGATGACCAACAGCAGCCCGCCGCTCGGCTACCTGATCAATTTCGGCTGGCTGGTCCCGCTGGACCGCAGCATGATGACCAACTTCAACAAGTACGCCGGGCCGCTGATCAAGAACCCGTCCTGGGATCCGGGCAACAAGCACACCATGGCCTGGCAGTCCGGCTGGACCGCGGTCGGCTACAACTCCTCGGTCATCAAGGACCCGGGCACCAGCGTGGACATCCTGTTCGACAAGAAGTACTCGGGCAAGATCGGCATGATGTCCGACCCGCAGGAACTGGGCAGCGTCGGCCTGCTCGCCCTCGGCATCGAACCGGCCACCTCGACCGAGTCCGATTGGGCCAAGGCGGCCAAGAAACTCCAGCAGCAGAAGAGCGAAGGGATCGTCCGCGCCTACTACGACCAGAGCTACATCGACCACCTGAAGAACGGCGACATCGTGGTCTCCCAGGCCTGGTCCGGGGACATCTTCCAGGCCGACCTGAACAGCAAGTACCGGGACCTGAAGCTGCTCATCCCGGACGAGGGCGGCATGTTCTGGACGGACAACATGTGCATCCCGATGTACAGCCAGAACCCGAAGGACGCCATGACGCTGATGGACTTCTTCTACGACCCGCAGGTCCAGGCCGTGGTCGAGTACTACAACGACTACGTCTGCCCGGTGCCGGCGGCCAGGGAAGTCCTGCTCAACCCGACCGGGTGGGCCAAGACCGCGCTGGCCCAGATGAAGCCGGAGATCGGCCTGCCCACGTCAACCACGGCCAACGCGCCGACGGTGTTCCCGACCGCGGCTTACATCAAGAACTCGCGGAACTACTACCAGTACAAGAACCAGGAAGAACTGACTACGTGGAACAACCTGTTCTTGCCGATCACCCAGGGGTCGTAACCCAGCACCGCCCGCGGCGGCCCCGGCTGGGCCGGGTGCTGGCGCCGTACCTGCTCAGCCTGCCGGCTGGGCTGTGGCTGCTGGTGCTGTTCCTGGTGCCGCTGGTCGTGATGCTGTCGCTGTCCCTGCAGTCGTGCAACACGGCCACCGGCGCCTGCGTGATGACCTGGCACTGGGCTGAGTTCGGCCAGCAGCTCAGCCTGTACCACACCCAGTTCGTGACGAGCTTCTACTTCGCCGGCGCGGCCACCGTGATCGACCTGATCGTGTCGTTCCCGATCGCCTACTGGATCGCGTTCCACGGCGGGAACAAGAAGAACTTCTTCCTGCTCATGCTGCTGGTGCCGTTCTTCGTGTCGTTCGTCATCCGCACCGTGGTGTGGGAGTTCATCCTGTCCGACCAGGGCGTCATCCTGGGCCACCTGAAGAGCGCGCACCTGCTGCCGCAGAACTTCCACGTGCTGGCCACCGGGTACGCGGTGGTGGCCGGGCTGGCCTACAACTACCTCCCGTTCACCGCGCTGCCGCTGTACGTGGCCATCGAGCGGATCGACAAGCGGGTGCTGGACGCCGCCTATGACCTGTACGCGACCCGGCGGCAGGCGTTCCTCAAGGTGATCCTGCCGCTCACCGTGCCCGGGCTGTTCGCCGCGTTCCTGCTCACCTTCATCCCGGCCCTGGGCGACTACGTCAACCAGCAGATCCTGGGCGGCACCAGCAACACGATGATCGGCACCGTCATCCAGAACGCGTTCCTGACCAACCTGGACTACGCGGGCGGATCGGCGCTGTCCGCCATCTTGATGGCGATCGCGCTGGTCGGCATCTTCGCCTACGCCCGGTTGCTCGGCTCCCGGACCATCGAGGAGTACCTGTGACCGCGGCGGCCGGTACCGCGACGGCGGCCCGGGAGCGGGTCGGGGCTGGGCCAGCGGCAGGCCGCACCGCCGCCGCCGGTGGACCCGGTACGTCCTGCCCGCCTACTCCTGGCTGATCATCGCGTACCTGGTCTTCCCGATCATCGTGATGGTGCTGTACAGCTTCAACAAGGTGACCACCGGGCTGCCGCAGATCAGCTTCGCCTGGAACGGGTTCACCACCCAGTGGTACCGGCAGTGGAACGCGATCCCGCAGCTCACCTCGTCGTTCTGGCTGTCTGTCCGGCTCGCCCTGGCCAGCACGGTGCTGGCCACGATGGTGGGCACGCTGCTGGCCCTGGCCCTGGTCCGCTACCGGCCGCCGCGGTTCCGCGGCAAGGGCTTCATCGAACAGGTCATGTTCCTCAACATCGCGGCCCCGGAGATCGTGCTGGGCGCGTCCCTGCTCGGCCTGTTTGTCACGATCAGCATCGCCCGCGGCTTCGCCACCCTGCTGCTGGCGCACGTCGCGTTCAGCATCGCGTACGTCGCGATCACGGTGCGGGCCCGGATGGCCGGCTTCGACCGGTCGCTGGAGGAGGCCGCCCAGGACCTGGGGGCCAATGCCTGGGTCACCTTCCGGAAGATCACCCTGCCGCTGATCTTTCCCGGCATCCTGGCCGGCGCGCTGATGGCCTTCGCGCTGTCCATCGACGACTTCGTCACGTCCAACTTCGTCAGCGGAGCCTCGGTTCCGTTCCCGGTGTGGGTGTACGGCGCCACCCGGATCGGCATCCCGCCGCAAGTCTTCGTGTTCGGCAGCGTCATCTTCGCAGTCGGAATCCTGTGCGCGCTGGCCAGCATCGTGGTAGGCAGGCGGCAGGCTTAACCGGCCTGGCGTGGCCTGGCGGGCGGCGGGGAGGGACCTATGCAGCAGCCGCGACGTCGTGACGTGCTGGCTCTCGGCGGCCTGGCCGCCGCCGGGCTGGCCATGGCGGGCTGCGGCGGCGGCGCGCCACTGCCCACCGCGGTGCAGCCGCGCAGCCCGGTGAAGGCGTACTGGACCCGGCAGCGCCGGCACGGCACGGTGAACTTCGCCAACTGGCCGCTGTACATCGACACCGGGCACAAGACGCTGCAGGAGTTCACCGCGACCACTGGGATCACGGTCAGCTATTCCGAGGTCATCCAGGAAGTCAGCGAGTGGGTCAACAAGATCACCCCAATTCTCCGGGCGCACCAGTCCATCGGCTACGACATGATGGTGGTGACCAACGGGTTCTGGTTCTCCGAGCTGGTCAGCATGGGCGGGCTGATCCCGCTGGATCAGGGCATGCTGGTCAACTTCCACAGGTACGCGGCGCCCCGGTTCCAGCACCGCTCGTTCGACCCGGGCAACACCTACAGCATCCCGTGGGCGTCCGGCACCACCGGCATCGCGTGGAACCCCAAGTTCATCCACGGCCCGGTGACCAGCATCAACGAGCTGTGGAACCCGGCCTACAAGGGCCGCGTCGGGATGCTGACCGATATCCAGGACGTCGGCAACTTCGGCCTGCTCAAGCTGGGCATCAACCCGGAGACGTCCACCCCGGCCGACTGGCAGTCCGCGGCCCGGGTGCTCACCCAGCAGAAGCACAGCGGCCTGGTCCGCGGCTACTACGGGCAGTCCTACATCGATGAGCTGGTGGCCGGGAACACCTGGATCTCGATGGCCTGGTCCGGCGACATCTTCCAGCAGAACCTGTCCTCCGGGAGCCAGCTCAAGTTCGTCATCCCGGACGAGGGCGGCACGCTGTGGACCGACAACATGATGATCCCCAAGTACGCGCAGAACCCGGTGGACGCGATGATGCTGATGGACTGGTACTACCGGCCGCAGATCGCCGCCCAGCTGACCGAGTCGATCAACTACATCAGCGCCGTGCCGGACGCCCAGCCGATCATCGCCGCGGCCGCGGCCAAGGCCGCCGGGAGCAGCAAGGCGCTGCTGCACGAGGTGGCGACCAGCGAGCTGGTCTGGCCGTCCGACGCTGACTACAAGCGGCTGTACAACTATCCCGACGTGAGCGGCAAGGCACAGGCCCAGTTCCAGTCGCTCTTCAATGCGATCATTGCCTAGCATGCCTAACGCCAGTGCCGGGCTCGCGGCCGACCACCGGCGCGCGGCCGCCGAGGCAGCCGGGGCGCTGTGCGCCGCGCGCCCGGTCAGTTACTGGCTGGATCAGCCGGACGCCCCGGAACCCCGGCCGGCCCAGCGCGGGCCGGCCCGGGCCGAGCTGGCCGTGGTCGGCGGTGGGTTCACCGGCCTGTGGACCGCACTGCTGGCCAAGGAGCGGGACCCGGCGCGGGACGTGCTGCTGCTCGAAGGGCGCACGGTCGGCTGGGCGGCGTCCGGTCGCAACGGCGGGTTCTGCTCGGCCAGCCTGACCCACGGGCTGGCCAACGGCCTGGACCGCTTCGCCGCCGAGATGCCCACGCTGCACCGGCTCGGCCAGCAGAACCTGGCCGAGATCGCCGACACGGTGGCCAGGTACTCGATCGACTGCGGGTTCGAGCGCACCGGCGAGCTGATCGTGGCCACCGAGGACTGGCAGCTACCCGGCCTGGCCGGCGCGGCCGCGGCCGCGCGCGCCCTGGGTGGCGACCCGGTGCTGCTGGACGCGGCCGCGGTGCGGGCCGAACTCGACTCACCCACTTACCTGGGTGGGCTGTGGGACCGGGACGGCTGCGCCATGGTCGACCCGGCCCGCCTGGCCTGGGGGCTGCGCCGCGCCTGCCTGGATGCCGGGGTGCGGATCCACGAGCACTCGCCGGTCACCCGGATCGCCCGGGACGGCGGCGGGCTGCGGCTGGACACCCGGCAGGGCAGCGTGCGGGCGGCCCGGGCGGTGCTGGGCACCGGCGCGTTCCCGCCGTCGCTGCTCCGCCGGCTGCGGCTGTACCTGGTGCCGGTGTACGACTACGCGCTGATGACCGAGCCGCTGTCGGCCGGCCAGCTGGCCAGCATCGGCTGGCCGCACCGGCAGGGCGCGGCGGACACCGGCAACCAGTTCCACTACTACCGGCTGACCGCAGACAACCGGATCCTGTG
This sequence comes from uncultured Actinomycetes bacterium, assembly GCA_963834705.1. Taxonomy (GTDB): domain Bacteria; phylum Actinomycetota; class Actinomycetes; order Streptosporangiales; family Streptosporangiaceae; genus RYN-230. The sequence goes on along the minus strand of CAWICV010000001.1, from coordinate 1,031,887 downwards.
GGGCGGCTACGACGCGGTCTACTACAACGGCGGCCTGATCACCCCCGCGCAGGACCAGCGGCCCGCCACCTTCACCGTGCTGGCCAGCCAGTTCTTCGAGACGTTCCCGCAACTCGCCGGGCTGCGGTTCAGCCACGCGTGGGGTGGCGTGATCGACACCTGCGCCCGGTTCTGCGCGTTCTACGGCACCGCGCACGGCGGGCGGCTGGCCTACGCGGCCGGGTACACCGGGCTTGGCGTGGGCGCCTCCCGGTTCGCCGGCAACGTCATGCTCGACCTGCTCGGCGGCGAGCCGACCGAGCGGACCGAGCTGGCCATGGTGCGCAGCAAGCCGGTCCCGTTCCCCCCCGAGCCCGCCCGCTCGGCGGTGATCCAGCTCACCCGGGCCTCGCTGGCCCGGGCCGACCGCAACCAGGGCCGCCGTGACCTGTGGCTACGCACGCTGGACCGGCTTGGGCTGGGCTTTGACTCCTGACGCCGCCCGGCCACTCAACCCGGCCGCTCAACCCGGCCACTCAACCCAGCCGCTCAACCCGGCCACTCAACCCGGCCACTCAACCCGGCCACGCCGTCTGCGTTCTCTTGTACTGACGGGTAATGTTTTCGGTATTCACCACTAACGGCGCTAGTCAGCCGATAATCGGACTAGCGGGAGGGGGCGGCGATGACGGACGGATGGCTCGGCGCGCCGCTGCCGGCGGCCCAGGACGAGCCGATGGACTTCGACACCAGCGTTGCGCACATTGCCCGGGTCTACGACTACTGGCTGGGCGGCAAGGACAACTTCGCCGCCGACCGGGAAGCCGGCGACGAGGCGCTGCAGGCCTACCCGGACCTGATCTCCTCGGTCCGGGCCAACCGGGCGTTCCTGGCCCGCGGCGTGCACTACCTGGCCGAGGCCGGGGTCCGTCAGTTCCTGGACATCGGCACCGGCATCCCTAGCGCCAACAACACCCACGAGGTCGCCCAGCGGGTGACTACGGGCAGCCGGGTGGTCTACGTGGACAACGACCCGATCGTGCTGTCGCACGCCCGCGCGCTGCTGGTCGGCGACCCGGCCGGGGCGACCGACTACCTCGACGCCGACCTGCGGGACACCACCAAGATCCTGGAACACGCGGCCGGGGTGCTCGACTTCTCCCAGCCGGTCGCGATCATGCTGGTCGCGGTGCTGCATTTGATCGGCCCGGACGACGACCCGTACGGCATCGTCCAGGAACTGATGGCGGAGTTGCCGCCGGGCAGCTATCTGCTGCTGTCCCACGTGGCCTCGGACATCGAGCCGGAGAAGATGGCCGAGGTCGGCAAGCGGCTGAACCGGCTGCTGACCCAGCGGGGCTGGTACCGGAGCCAGCCCGAGGTGGCCGGCTTCTTCGCCGGGCTGGAACTGGTCCCGCCCGGCATCGCCGCAGTGCAGCAGTGGCGGCCGGACTCCGAGATGGAGGCCGCCCGCCGGTCCACCATGTGGGGCGGCGTAGCCCAGAAGACCAGCTGATACCGGAGCGTGGCTCAGCCCTGGCGCAGCAGGTCTCATCCCATCAGACGCCACCCGGGGCCGCCAGCTATGTCGCCGTCACGGTCCGGACTGGGAGGCTCAACGGCCGCCCGGCCGGGGGAGTGCCCGGCGACGGCGGTGAACGCGATGGTCTGCGTCCACCAGGACGGGTCCTGGCACCGAGCCAGGAACGTGCGCTCAGTGTCCGTTTTATCCGGGTTCAAGCGCACGTTTCGCGTGAAGAGCCGTCACCATGCCGGATGATCTTCACGGAGCCGTTGACCGGGATGTGGGCGGCTCGTAGAGTTATCTCATATATGAGACGCGATATCCGAGCATGACCGGTTGGTCATGAGCACCGCGATACCAGCCACCCCAGGGTCCCGGTTCCTGAACGGGACGACCGGGGCCATCCCGTCCCGCACCGAGGCGGTGCTGGACGCGGTCAAGCACGCGATCCTGGCCGGCGAGCTCAAGCCCGGGCAGAGCCTGGTGGAAACCGAACTCGCCCAGCTGCTCGGGGTGTCCAAGACCCCGGTGCGTGAGGCGCTGAAGACGCTGGCCGGCGCGGGCCTGGTGACGATGAGCCCGTATCGCGGCGCGACGGTCCGGGCCATCGACGCGGCCACCGCCGCGGCCATCTACGACCTGCGGCTGCTGGTCGAGCCGGAGGCGGTGGGCCGGGCGGTGCGCAATGCGGCCGCGGCCCCGGCCCCGGCCGGAGCGGACCACTGGGCTCAGGCTAGCGCGGCCCTGGACGCCTCGGCGGCGGCAGAGGATCAGGCCCAGCGCAGCCTGGCCAACCGGGACTTCCACCGTGCGCTGTACCTGGGCTGCGGTAACAGCCTGATCGTCAAGGTGCTGGATGACCTGCGCGACCAGACCGCGCTGGTGTCCGCGCTGTCCTGGCAGCAGGCCCCGTCCTGGGAGCAGGAGGCAGCCCAGCACCGGGCCATCCTGGCCGCGGCCCAGGCCGGGGACGCGGACCTGGCCACCGGGCTGCTCCGCGAGCACATCGCCGGGTTCGCCGCCCGGCACCTCGCCGCGCCGGACACTGGCGGTACCGCAGGCACCGCAAGAACCGCCGGTACCGCAAGCCTCGCAAGAACCGTACAAGCTGCCGACCCGGGCACGACCGAATGGAGTACCGATGAGCCTTGATCCCGCGACCGCCGACGAGTTCCGCGGCATCCTCGCGACCGTCGCCGCGATCCCGGTCACCCCGTTCGGCCCCGACGGCGCGCCCGACTGGGACTGCCACGCCAGGCTGATCACCCGCCTGGTGGATGAAGAGGTCACCCTGGTCACCCCGAACGGCAACACCGGTGAGTTCTACACGCTGTCCGAGGCGGAGACCGAGACCGCGGTCGAGTCGGCCATCCGCGCGGTCGGCGGCCGGGCCGAGGTGCTGGCCGGGGTGGGCCACGACGTGACCACCGCGACCAGGGCGGCGGCGCACGCCCGCGCGGCCGGCGCCCGGATGATCATGGTGCACCAGCCGGTCAGCCCGTACCTGTCCGCCGACGGCTGGGTCGACTACCACGTGGCCATCGCCGAGGCCGTGCCGGACATGGGCGTGGTGCTGTACATCCGGGAGCCGCGGATCACCGGCGCGCACATCCGGCGGCTCGGCGAGCTGTGCCCGAACGTGGTCGGGGTCAAGTACGGGGTGCGCGACCAGGTGCAGTTCGCCGCGGTGGCGCGGGACGCCGGCCTGGACCGGTTCACCTGGCTGGCCGGGCTGGCCGAGCTGACCGCGCCGGGCTGCTGGGCCTACGGCGCCCGTGGCTTCACCTCCGGCCTGGTCAACGTGAATCCCAGGCTGTCCGTCGGCATGCTCTACACGCTGCGCGGCGGCGACTGGGACGGGGCGCTGAAGATCTGGGAAGCGTGCCGCGCGTTCGAGGACCTGCGCGCGACCGACGCCTCGGCGGACAACGTCAGTGTGGTCAAGGAGGCGCTGGCCCAGCTCGGCCTGGCCCGGCGGGAGGTCCGCCCGCCCAGCCGCCTGCTGCCCGACCCGATCCGCGACGAGATCGGCAAGATCCTCGCGTCCTGGGGCCTGACATGAGCACCCCGCGCCGGACGCCGGAGCAGCTCCGCTCCTACGGCTGGTTCGGCGGGGACGGGATGCGCGCGTTCAGCCACGGCACCCGGATGCGCCAGCTCGGCGCCGATCCCGAGGACTATCAGGGCAAGCCGGTCATCGCGATCGTGAACACCTGGTCCGAGCTGAACCCGTGCCACATGCACCTGCGGGAACGGGCCGAACAGGTGAAGCGGGGCATCTGGGAGGCGGGCGGCTTCCCGGCCGAGTTCGGCGTGGCGTCGCTGTCCGAGACGTTCCAGAAGCCGACCCCGATGCTGTACCGCAACCTGCTGGCTATAGACACCGAGGAGCTGCTCCGGTCCTACCCGGCCGACGGCGCGGTGCTGATGGGCGGCTGCGACAAGACCACCCCCGCGCTGTTGATGGGCGCGGCCAGCGCCGGCATCCCGGCCATCTACCTGCCCGCCGGGCCGATGCTGCGCGGCAACTACCGCGGCGGCACCCTGGGCAGCGGCACCGACCTGTGGAAGTACTGGGACGACAAGCGGGCCGGGCTGATCGGCGACTGCGAGATGGCCGACCTGGCCGGCGGCATCGCCCGCTCGCCCGGGCACTGCATGACGATGGGCACCGCGTCCACCATGACCTCGGCCGCGGAGGCGCTCGGCATGACACTGCCCGGCGCCGCGTCCATCCCGGCCGCCGACTCCGCGCACTACCGGATGGCCACCGCGACCGGCCGCCGCATCGTGGAGATGGCGTGGGAGAACCTCACCCCGGGCCAGGTCCTCACCGCCGAGGCGTTCGAGGACGCGGTGGCCACCACGGCGGCCCTGGGCGGCTCGACCAACGCGGTCATCCACCTGATCGCGATGGCCGGCCGCTGCGGTGTGCCGCTGTCCCTGGACGACTTCGACGAGATCTCCCGCCGCGTCCCGGTGCTGGCCAACATCCGCCCCGGCGGCAAATACCTGATGGAGGACTTCTACTACGCCGGCGGCTTGCGCGCCCTCCTGGCCGAGCTGGCTAAGGTTCCCGGCGCGCTGCACCCCGATCGCATCACGGTGACCGGCCGCACCCTCGCTGCCGGACTGGAGGGGGCTGAGGTCTACAACGAGGACGTCATCCGTAACGCCAGTACGGCGCTGGCGCCGGAAGCCGGCCTCGCGGTGCTCCGTGGCAATCTGGCGCCGGACGGCGCCGTGATCAAGCACATCGCGGCCGAGCCCGCACTGCTCAAGCACACCGGCCCGGCGGTCGTGTTCGACAACTACCGGGAGATGCAGCGGCAGATCAACGACCCGGCGCTGGGCATCACCGCCGGCTCGGTGCTGGTGCTGCGCAACGCCGGCCCGCTTGGCGGCCCGGGCATGCCGGAGTACGGCATGCTGCCGATCCCGGACTACCTGCTGGCCGCCGGGGTGCGGGACATGGTGCGGATCTCCGACGCCCGGATGAGCGGCACCAGTTACGGCGCGTGCGTGCTGCACGTGGCGCCCGAGTCCTACGCCGGCGGCCCGCTGGCCCTGGTCCGCACCGGCGACCTGATCACCCTGGACGTGGCCGAGCGGACGTTGCGGCTCGAAGTCAGCGACGCGGAACTGCATCAGCGCCGCGCCGCCTGGCGGCCGCCGCCGCCGCGGTACGAGCGTGGTTACGGCGCGCTGTACAGCGAGCACGTGACCCAGGCGGACAAGGGCTGTGATTTCGGCTTCCTGGCCCGGCCCGGCCGGAATCCGGAGCCCGACCCCCGCTAAGCACCACCGGAGTACCCCAATCACCTGGAGGTAGTTCAATGCCGAACGAGCTCAACCGCCGCGCCCTGCTCCGCGCTTCCGCGCTGGCCGGCGCGGGTGCCTTAACCAGCCCGCTGTGGGCCGGCGCGGCAAATGTTAGCGCTGCCACCAGCCGGCCCAGCCATCGGTCCGGGCCGTGCTCCGCGTTCGACCGGGCCGCGGACCGCATCGCCGCCTCGGTGCGCCGCCCGTTCTTCCCGCCGCGGTTCTTCCCGATCACCCGGTTCGGTGCCGTCGGCGACGGGACCACCGACTGCACGGCCGCGTTAAAAGCGGCCATCGCGGCCTGTAACCGGTCCGGCGGCGGGCACGTGATCGTCCCGTCCGGGACGTTCTTCACCGGCGCCATCCACTAGCTCAGTAACGTCGACCTGCACCTGGAGCACAGCGACTCGGTGATCCTGTTCAGCCAGGACCCGAACGCGTACCTGCCGGTGGTGTTCACCCGGTGGCAGGGCATCGAGCTGATGAACTACTCGCCGCCGGTCTACTGCTACGGCCAGCGGAACGTCGCGATCACCGGCCAGGGCACGCTGAACGGGCAGGCCGACGCCAACCACTGGTGGAACTGGAAGAGCCTGGAGACCAGCGACTTCACCGCGCTGGAGGCGATGGCCGACGCCAACGTCCCGGTCAGCCAGCACCCTCTCCCCGGCGCCGGCGCCGGCGCTGGCCTGGCCGGCGCCGCGGGGAGGCACCACCTGCTGGTGGTGTCGCAGGACGGTCGGCCCGGCACGTTCGGCTCGGTGCAGGCGGCGCTGGACGTGGTGCAGCCGGGCAGCGGGCCGGCCACGATCCTGATCGAGCCGGGCACCTACTGGGGCCAGATCTACGTGCCGGACTCGGAACCGGGCATCACGCTGCGCGGCGCGACCGGCAACCCGCGCGATGTCGTGCTGGTGGATGACATCGCGCACGGCACGGTCGCGCCCAACGGCAACCAGTACGGCACCGACTGCGGCGCCACCCTGTCGGTGGCCGGCAACGGGTTCGCCGCCTATGGCATCACCGTGCAGAACTCCTTCGACCCGGCGGCCAACCCGACGATCACCATCCGGGACACCTACCTGCCCGCGGCGATCAATCCGGAGCAGTGGCAGAACTGGACCAGCCCACCGTTCCCGTGGCAGGACGCCCGGTCCTACGAGTACCGCAGCACCGGCCCCGGCTCGGCGGTGAACGCCGGCGTGCCGCAGCTCACCGCGGCCCAGGCCGCGCAGTACACGGTGACCAGCTACCTGGGTGGGTGGTTCCCGCGACTGTGACTGAGCCCGCGTAAGGTCGTCTGGCGTGGCGATCATTCTCATCACCGGCGCTTCCGGCCAGATCGGGTCCATGCTGCGCGCGCGGCTGGCCCGGCCCGGCCGGACGCTGCGCCTGCTCGACGTCGTCCCGCCGTCCAGTGACGCGGTCGGCCCGGACGAAGACGCGATAGTGGCCTCGGTCACCGACATGGCCGCGATGACCGAGGCCTGCACCCGCGCGGACGCGGTCATCCACCTGGGCGGGGTGTCCGGCGAAGCGCCGTGGGAACGCGTCCTGGAGACCAACATCCAGGGCACCTACACCGTGTTCGAGGCGGCCCGCCGAACCGGCGTGTCGCGGGTGATCTTCGCCTCGTCCAACCACGCGGTCGGGTTCACGCCGCGCTCCGCGTTCCCGGTCCCGGACTATGCGTTCCCGGCCCCGGACACCTACTACGGGGTGTCCAAGGTGGCCGGCGAAGGGCTGGCCGCCCAGTATCACCACCGGTACGGCATGGACACGATCTGCCTGCGCATCCTGTCCTGCTTCGAGCGCCCGCGGAACGTCCGCCAGCTGTCCACCTGGCTGTCGCCGGACGACGCCGGGCGGCTGTTCGAGGCGTGCCTGATCGTCCCCCGCCCCGGGTTCCGGGTCGCGTACGGGGTGTCGGCCAACACCCGCGGCGGCTGGGTGTCGCTGGCCGAGGCGCGGGCCCTGGGCTATGAGCCCAAGGACGACGCCGAGGTCTACGCGGCCGGGGTCATCGCGCAGTACGGCGAGCCGGATCCGGATGACCCGGTTTTCGCCTACCTGGGCGGGGAGTTCACCTTGCCCGAGTACGACGCGGACCGGCTCGGTTAGGCGGCCCAGACGCAGTGCAGCAAACACGCAGTGCCACAAACACAGAGAGACAGACGATCGATGATCCAGGGATACAACCCGCGGACCGGCCAGCCCACCGGCGAGCCGGTCGCCGAGACCAGCGACGACGCGGTGGACGCGACCGTCACGGCCGCCGCTGAGGCAGCTGCGGCGTGGTCCGCGGCCGGGCCGGAGGGCCGGGCCAAGGCGCTGGCCGCGGTGGCCGACGCGCTGGACAGCCGGGCCGGCGAACTGGCCGCGCTGGCCGACAGCGAGACTGCGCTGGGCACCGCCCGGCTGACCGGCGAGGTGGCCCGCACCACCGGCCAGTTGCGGATGTTCTGCGACGTGCTGGCCGACGGCGGCTACCTGGACCTGATCACCAGCCCGCCGGCCACCGGCGTCCCCGGGCTGCGGCACATGGTGCACCCGGTCGGCCCGGTCGCGGTGTTCGCCGCGTCCAACTTCCCGTTCGCGTTCTCGGTGACCGGCGGGGACACCGCGTCCGCGCTGGCGGCCGGCTGCCCGGTGGTGGTCAAGGCGCATGAGGGGCACCCGCGGACCTCGGTGCTGACCGCGCAGATCGTGACGAGCGCGCTGGCCGCGGCGGGCGCGCCGCCGGGCACGTTCGCGGTGGTGTACGGCGTGCCGGCCGGGATCCGGCTGCTCCAGCACCCGGCCATCGCGGCCGCCGGGTTCACCGGGTCGGTGCGCGGCGGGCTGGCGCTGGCCACGATCTGCGCCGAGCGTCCGGTACCGATCCCGTTCTTCGGCGAGCTCGGCTCGGTCAACCCGGTGGTCATCCTGCCCGGCGCGGCCGCGGCCCGGCCCACCGACATCGCCACCGGGTATGCCGGGTCGCTCACCCTGGGCGCGGGGCAGTTCTGCACCAACCCGGGCCTGCTGTTCGTGCCGGACGACGCCGGGCTGCGTGACGCGATCACGGACGCGGTGCGCGAGTCCACCGGCGCGCCCATGCTGACCGGCCGGATCCACGAGTCGTACCAGGCCGCCGTCGATCAGCTGACGGCCAGCCCGGACGTCACCCCGATCGCCGAAGGGCAGCCGGGAGAGGGGCCGTGGGCGGCCACCCCGCACGCGTTCGGCACCACGCTGGAGCAGTTCGCCGCCGGGCTGCCCGGCGCGGCCGAGGAGCACTTCGGGCCGGCCGGGCTGGTCATCACGTACCAGTCGGCCGAGAAGCTGCTCCCGGTGCTGGCCCGGCTGGGCGGCAACCTGGCCGGGGTGATCCACGGTGACCCGGACTCGGCCGCCGACATGGCGGCCGCGGCCCAGGTCGCGGACGTGTTCACCCGGACCACCGGACGGGTGGTGTGGAACGGCTGGCCGACCGGGGTCGCGGTCACCTGGGCGCAGCAGCACGGCGGCCCGTTCCCGGCCACCACCGCCCCCGGCTACACCTCGGTTGGCGCCACCGCGATCCGCCGCTGGCTCGTCCCGGTGACCTACCAGGACTTCCCCGCGCAGCTGCTGCCCGAGCCGCTGCGCCCGGTCTCCTAGTGGTGAGGGGCTAGTGCGGGCCGGGGCGTACCTCTACCCGTGGGACGTGGACGGTGACCCGGCCGCCGCGGACCGGGTGGCCGGCCTGGGGCTGGCCGGGGTCAGCCTGGCCGCGGCGTATCACGCGGTGCGCGCGGTGACCCCGTTCCATCCCGGGCACCGCATCGTGACCCGGGACGCCGCGGTGTACTACCAGCCCGGCGCGGGCCGCTGGTCCGGCGCGGACCTGCGCCCGGCGGTGGCCGGGCCGGCCGGGTCGTTCGAACGGGCCACCGGGGCGTTGCGCGACGCAGGCCTCAGCGTCACCGCCTGGGTGGTGCTCACGCACAACTCGCACCTGGCCGGCGGGGCCGGGGAGTGCGCGGTACGGAACGCGTTCGGCGACCGGTATCCGTGGGCGCTGTGCGCGGGCTCGGCCGCGGTCCGCGAGTACGCGGCGCGGCTGGCCGCTGAGGTGGCCGCGCTGGACGGGGTGGACGGCATCGAACTGGAGGCGTGCGGCTGGTACGGCTTCGAGCACGGCAGCGCGCACGACAAGACCGGCGACGTGGCCGGCCCGGCCGGTGACTGGCTGCTTTCGCTGTGCTTCTGCGCCGGCTGCCGGACCGGCTACCGGGCGGCCGGGGCCGATCCGGGCCACCTGGCCGCCCTGGTCCGGGCGGCCGCCGACGGCGGCCCGGCGCTGCCCGCCGATGCGACGGGACTGCTGGACGGCACCCGGGCCGCTACGGCCCGGCGGCTGCTCGGCGAGGTGACCGCCGCGGTCCGCGCCGCGGCTCCGGGCCAGCCGGTGCTGCTGCACACCGACCCGGATCCCCGGGCTACTGGCTCGAATCCCGGCTACAACCTCGCAGCGGCGTGCGGCCCGGACGGGGTTGATGGCGTTGCGCTGGCGTGTGCGGACCCGGATCGGGCGGTCAGCCTGGTGACCACGGCCAGCGCCGCGCTACCTGCGGGAGCATCGGTCGTGGCGGTGCTGCAGGCGGTGGCCGGCCTGGGCGGCGACCCGGCCACGCTGCCCGCGCAGGCGGCCGCGGTCCGCGCGGCCGGCGCCACCGAGCTGCGCTTCTACCACGCCGGCCTGGCCGCGGCCAGCGACCTGGCCGCCATCCGCGCCGCGCTCAGTTGAGGGATAAGCGGACGCGGATGCGGCCGGGCTCGGCTGACGGCAGCGAGCCGTCCTGGCCTTTCCGGGGTGTGCGGATTACCTTCCTGGATAAGAGGAGGCCACCTCACGGAACGGGGAGTTTGCCATGACCAAAGCACAACTGAGGCTGCGTACCGCGGCCGCGGCGCTGGCCGGTTTAGCGGCCGCATCGGTCACCGTGCCCGGAATGACGGGCGCGGCGGCCAGTACCCCAGCCGGGCCACAGATCAAGCTGATCCCGGCACAGAACAGCATCAAGGTGGCCAGGTATGGCCGCACGGTCTACCTGGACCCGGGTATCTGGACCGCGTCACTCGGTTCCGCCCTGGAGTTCGATGTGCAGCGGTCGGGCTACGCGTCGCCGCTCACGCTGACGCAGATCATCCACCTGCCCGGCGGCGGAGTGCAGCAGGTGCCGTTCCCGGGCGCACTCATCGGCCGGATACCGTCTCAGCTGCGCCGCTTCCTCCAGATCAGCGTGGCCACCACCAACGGGAAGCTGCTGGACAGCTCGAAGGTCGGCTTCTGCCCGGACAGCTACGACCCGGAGCGCGCCTCCCCGGACAGCCCAGCCACCTCGCCGTACCCGCAGGAATGTGTCGCCGACCCGTTCCCGAAATCGCTGGTCTGGGGCGTGGCCCAGGGCTGGGCGGTTGACCCGCTGGAAGAGAACTCGGTCGGCTACCGGCTCAACCTGGGCAGCTACCGGGTGACCGAGACGATCCTGCCGCCGTATACCAAGCTGCTGCACATTACGGCGGCCGATGCCACCGCCACCGTGAAGGTCACCGTGGTGAAGCCGGGCGCGGCCGGCGTCACCGCCCGGCCCGCCATCCCGCCCAGCCGGGCGCTGCCCACGTTGCCGGCCGTGCGCACCCTGGCCAGCCCGCCGGCCAGTTCGCTGCCCGACCTGGTTCCGCTGCCGTCGTGGGGGATCTCGGTGCACCATATCCGGGCGACCAGGCGGAACCCCGCCTCCGATCAGGTGGACTTCGGCGCCACCGTCGGGATCAGCGGCAACGGGCCGCTTGACGTGGAGGGGTTCCGGTCGCACGGCTCGCTCACCATGCAGGCGTACCAGTACTTCTGGCAGGACGGGAAGGTCATCGGCCGGGCCCGGGCCGGGACCATGGGCTTCGACAGCAAGCACGGCCATAATCACTGGCACTTCCAGCAGTTCGCGCAGTACAGCCTGCTCAACTCGGCGCACCAGCTGGCGGTGCCGAGCCGCAAGGTCGGGTTCTGTATCGCGCCGACCGACCCGGTTGACCTGCTGCGGCCCGGCGCCACATGGCAGCCGTCGTTCCTCGGCTTCGGCGGCCAGTGCGGCTCGCCGACCGCGCTGTGGGTGCAGGAAGAGCTGCCGCTCGGCTGGGGTGACACCTACTTCCAGTCGGTCGCGGGCCAGTCGTTCAACATCACCCACCTGCCGAACGGCACCTACTACGTCGAGATCCAGGCCAACCCGGAGCATGTCCTGTACGAGACCAGCACCAGCAACGACGTCTCACTGCGGAAGGTGATCCTCGGCGGCAAGCCGGGTCACCGCACGGTGCGGGTACCCGCCCTGGACGGCATCGACCCGGAAGGCTGACCGTCTTGAGCGAGCAGGGCCACGTACAGGGAGGCGCGTGATTCGGCTGAGCTGAGGTTGACACCGAGGATCCGCTCGATGTGCCGCAGGCGGTCATACAAGGTGGGCCGGGCCAGGTGGGCCTGGGCCGCCGCATCCGCCTTGTTACCGCCTGCGGCCAGGTAGGCGGCCAGTACGCCGGCCAGGCTGGTGCCGTGCGCCGCGTCGTAGCGGAGCAGCGGGCCCAGCTCCCGGTCCACGAACGTGGCCAGCCGCGGGTCCCCGCCGAGCAGGAAGAGCAGGCCGCGCAGCCGCAGGTCGGTGAGCCGGTAGAAGGAGCGCCCGGCGGCCGCCTGCGGGGCCTCGGCGGCCGCGTCGGCGACCTGCCGGGCTTCCAGCAGCGAACGGCGTACCTGCTGGATGCCGCTGGCCGGTGCGCCCGCGCCGATCACCGGGTCGCCGCCCGGCACGCCGTAGGGCCGGCTGGCCCGGCGGGCCAGCCCGCGCCGGACCGCGTCGCCCACCCGGTCCAGCGCCTGATCCGGGTCGGCGGCGCTGGGCACCGACAGCACTGCGGCCACCCGGACGTCGTCCAGCGAGCCGACCAGGGCGGGGATCCGTTCCGCCCGGCAGGCGTCGGCAGCCGCCTCGGCCAGGTCCAGCACCTGGGCCTGGGCCAGCAGCCCGGCGCCCGAGCCTGCCGACCTGAGCACCATGGTGACCAGCTGGCGGCCGGCCACCGGCACGCCGAGCGCCCGGGCCTGGGCGGCGGCCTCGTCCGGATCGGTGTCCGGCCCGGCCAGGATCGCGCTGATCAGCGTGCGGTGCGCCTGCCGCTCCAGGCTCTCCTGCTGCCGGGCCAGCAGACGGCCCAGGGCCAGCGTAGTGGCGGTGCGCTCGACCAGCACGGTGTCCACCGGGCCGGGCGGGCTGTCGCAGACCAGAATGACCCGGCCCCAGTCCTCGCCGCGGGCGCCGACCGTGGTGACCAGCCAGCCGGCCTGCTCGTGGTAAGCCGTCCGCGGGGACGGCGGGATGGCCCGGGACCGGGCCTCGAAGCCGGCCAGCAGCTCCGCCGGCTCGGCCCCGGCCGGCTCGCAGGCCAGCACGTGATGCGACAGGTCGGCCAGCAGCAGCGGCAGGCCCGCCAGCTGGCTGGCTTGGTGCAGGATCTCGCCCGGCCCGGCGCCGGCCACGGCCAGGTCGGTGAACACCTCGTGCAGCCGGGCCGAGGCGCGCAGCTGGTCCAGCTGGTCGCTGATGATCCGCGCGTGCACCGCCTCGGTGATCTCGACGAACGGGACCTCGTGCTGGAACACGATGAGCGGCAGGTGGTTGGCCTCGGCCGCGGCCAGGAAGCCGGCCGGCAGCCCGCCGGTGTACTTGCGGCCCAGCTCGACCGCGAGCGCGCTGGCCCCGACCCCGGCCAGCCCGGCCACGTAGGCATCCAGCTCTGGCCCCTCGTCGGGCAGCGCGATGCCGGTGCTGAGCACCAGTTCGCCGCCGTGCAGCAGCCGGGCCGCGTCCGGCAGCTCGATCACGTGCACCCAGCGCACCGGGTTGTCCACCCGGTCCCTGGACGCCACCACCCGGGGCAGCCCACGCTGCATCACGTCGAGCCGCAGCACTTCGGCCACCGTTGGCATGGTCACCTCCCACCAGCCACTAGCTCTAGCATAGTGTCAAGATCTTGGCTTGATCCTGACACTATGTCGGCGATCGGGCGGGCGGCTGGCGGGCAGACTGGGAGGATGCCAGAACTACTTGAGCGGCACCGCCGCGTCATCCCCAACTGGGTTGCCCTCTACTACGATCAGCCGCTCGAGCTGACCAGCGGCAGCGGCAGCCGGGTCACCGACTCCTCCGGCCGCAGCTACCTGGATTTCTTCTGCGGGATCCTGACCAACATGATCGGCTACGACGTGCCCGAGGTACGCGAGGCGGTGCAGCGCCAGCTGGACAGCGGCATCGTGCACACCTCGACGCTGTACCTGATCCGGCACCAGGTGGAGCTGGCCGAGAAGCTGGCCCGGCTGTCCGGCATCGAGAACGCCAAGGTGTTCTTCACCAACTCGGGCACCGAGGCCAACGAGACCGCGCTGATGCTGGCCACCACGGCCCGCCGGTCCAACCAGGTGCTGGCGCTGCGCAACAGTTACCACGGCCGCTCGTTCGGCGCGGTCGCCATCACCGGGAACGGCGCGTGGAAGCCCTCGCAGCTGGCCCCGTTCAACGTGCACTACCTGCACGGCACCGACCGGCAGCTGCCCGCGTTCGCCGGGCTGGACGACGCCGCCTACACCGCGGCCTGTGTGCAGGACCTGCGGCACGTGCTGGGCACGGCCACCGCGGGCGACGTGGCCTGCCTGATCGCCGAGCCGGTGCAGGGCGTCGGCGGATTCACCATGCCGCCGGACGGGCTGCTCGGCGAGTACGCCGCGGTGCTCCGGGAACGCGGCGTGCTGTACATCTCGGACGAGGTGCAGACCGGCTGGGGCCGCACCGGCGACCACTTCTGGGGCTTCGAGGCGCACGGCCTGACCCCGGACATGATCACGTTCGCCAAGGGCCTGGGCAACGGCTTCGCCATCGGCGGGGTGATCGCCCGCGGCGACCTGATGGACGGGCTGCCCGGGAACGGCATCTCCACGTTCGGCGGCAACCCGCTGTCCACCGCGGCCGCCAACGCCACCCTGGACTACCTGCTCGACCATGACCTGCAGCACAACGCGGCCCAGCTCGGCGGCATGATCATCGGTGGGCTGCGGGATGCCGCGGCCACGCTGCCGGCCGTCGGCGAGGTGCGCGGCAAGGGCCTGATGTTCGCCATCGACATGATCGACCCGGCCACCGGCGCGCCCAGCCCGGCGCTGGCCACCCGGCTGCTGGCCGAGACCCGGGAGCGCGGCCTGCTGATCGGTAAGGGCGGCCTGTACGGGCACACGCTGCGGATGGCCCCGCCGATGAACGTGTCCGAGGCCGATGCCAAGGAGGGCCTGGGCATCCTGGCCGACGCGCTGCGCGCGGTCAACGAGGAGGCCAGTTAATGAAGAAGCAGATCAGCCACTGGATCGGCGGCCAGCCGTGGAGCGGCGTGGCCGACCGGCACGGTGACATCTACGACCCGGCCACCGGCCAGGTGACCGGCACGGTTGACTTCGCCTCGGCCGCGGTGGTGGGCGACGCGGTGGCGGCGGCGGCCAAGGCGTTCCCCGGCTGGCGCGGGGTATCGCTGGCCCGGCGGACGGCCATCCTGTTCCGGTTCCGCGAACTGGTGGTGGCGCACGCCGGCGAACTGGCCGCGCTGATCAGCGCCGAGCACGGCAAGGTGACCTCGGACGCGGCCGGCGAGGTGGCCCGCGGGCTCGAAGTGGTGGAGTTCGCCTGCGGCATCCCGCACCTGCTCAAGGGCGGGTTCTCGGAGAACGTGTCCACCGGGGTGGATGCCTACTCGATCCGCCAGCCGCTCGGCGTGGTGGCCGGGATTACCCCGTTCAACTTCCCGGCTATGGTGCCGATGTGGATGTTCCCGCTGGCCATCGCGTGCGGCAATACGTTCGTGCTCAAGCCGTCCGAGAAGGACCCGTCCGCCTCGCTGCTGCTGGCCCGGCTGTGGGCCGAGGCGGGGCTGCCGGACGGCGTGTTCAACGTGGTCCAGGGGGACAAGGAAGCGGTGGACAGTCTGCTCACCCACCCCGATGTCCGCGCGGCCAGCTTCGTCGGATCGACCCCGATCGCGCGTTACGTCTATGAGACCGGGACCCGGGCGGGCAAGCGGGTGCAGGCGCTCGGCGGGGCCAAGAATCACATGGTGGTACTGCCCGATGCCGACCTGGACCTGGCCGCTGACGCGGCCGTGTCGGCCGGCTTCGGCTCCGCGGGCGAGCGGTGCATGGCCGTGTCGGTGCTGGTCACGGTGGGCTCCATCGGTGACGAGCTGGTGGCCAAGATCAAGGAGCGGGTGGCTAAGCTGCGGGTCGGGCCGGGCGGCGACGAACGGTCCGAGATGGGCCCGCTGGTCACCGCGGCGCACCGGGACAAGGTCGCGGCCTACCTGGATTCCGGCGTGCACGAGGGCGCCACGCTGGCCGTGGACGGCCGGGTGCACCCGGTGATCGGCGGGGCCGGGGCCGGGGCCGGGTTCTGGCTCGGGCCCAGCGTGCTCGACCACGTCACACCGGCCATGGCCTGCTACACCGACGAGATCTTCGGGCCGGTGCTGTCCGTGGTCCGCGCAGCCAGCTACGACGACGCCGTCCGGCTGGTCGGCGAGAATCCGTATGGCAACGGGACGGCCATCTTCACTAACGACGGGGGAGCGGCCCGCCGTTTCGTGTTCGACGTCGAGGCGGGCATGGTCGGCGTGAACGTGCCGATCCCGGTGCCGATGGCGTACTACTCGTTCGGCGGGTGGAAGGCCTCGCTGTTCGGCGACACGCACGTATATGGCACCGAAGGCGTGCACTTCTACACCCGGGGCAAGGCGGTCACCTCGCGCTGGCTGGACCCGAGCCATGGCGGGGTCAGCCTCGGCTTCCCGGTGAACAGATAGTGGCGTCGCCTAGCAGGTTGGGATCGGGGGAGTCAGCGGGACGCTGCCCGGCCGCGGGGTCCGGGTGGCGTCGCCTACCAGGTTGGGATCGGGGGAGTCAGCGGGACGCTGCCCGGCCGCGGGGTCCGGGTGGCGTCCAGGCCGGCCCGCTGCGCGGCCGCGGCGAACTGTGCCGAGTTGACCACGGCCGCCCCGCCCGGGTCGTTGTTGAAGTAGACGTACACGTCCGCGCGGCCCGGCCAGGTGTCCCGCAGCCGGGCAGCCCACGTCCGCAGGGACTGCGGGCCATAACACGGCCACGGCTGGGCGGCACCCTCGTGAAACCGCAGGTAGCCCCAGTCCGCGGTACGCCACAGCGGGGTGACCGGATGACCGAGGCGGTCCGCCCAGCACAGCGCGGCCTGGTGGGCGGTGAGCACCTGCCGCACCTCCTCGCACCACCAGGATGGATGCCGCGGCTCCACCGCCACCCGGACCGGGCCGGTACCGGCAGCGCCCGCGGCGGTCGCGAACTCGGCCAGGCAGGCGTCCAGTAGTCCAGGGTCCGCCGCCAGTGTCGGCGGCAGTTGCAGCAGCACCGGGCCGAGCCGCGGGCCCAGCCCGGCCGCCGCGCCAAGGAGCCTGCTGACTGGTTCGGCCGGATCGCGCAGCCGCCGGATGTGCGTGAGGTACCGGCTCGCCTTCACCGCCATCACGAAGCCGTCCGGGGTCCGGGACCGCCAGCCCTCGAACGTCTCCCGGCCTGGCAGCCGGTAGAAGCTGGCGTTGTTCTCCACCGTCAGGTACTCGCTGGCGTAGTGCTCCAGCCAGCGCCGCTGGGGCAGGCCGGGCCGGTAGAAGCCGCCGCGCCAGTCGCGGTACTGCCAGCCAGACGTGCCAACGAGGACAGGCATGAATCCGTCCTACCCGGTCGGCGCGCGGCATGCTTGGCCTAACTCACGAGTTTCATTCGGCGCGGGCTGAGCGATGAGAGAGCCCAGCCAAGTGCCCGCCCAGGCAGCCGTTGCTCAGCCGGCCGCGGCGGTAAACACCGGCAGGTAGCCGTCGGCCTGGCCGGCCGCGGTCGGGTGATACGACTCGCTGATGTCGAGGACGTTCACCGAGTGCAGCCAGCTCGACGAGTCGCAGATCTCGTGCCCGGCGAACTGGCCCTGCACGTCGGCGAACACGTCGCCGTAGCGGCCCGCGGCCGCCTGGATCTCGCTGTCCAGGAGCTGCGCGCCCTGGTTCAGTGCGGTGCGGTTGCTGGTGCTCAGCCCGATGCAGCCCGATGACCTGGACAGGTCGTAGAGCTCGGGGTAGTCGAGCACCACGACCCGGGCATTCGGTGCGTCGGCCTTGATGCCGGCCAGCACCGAGTTGAGCTCGCCGGGCAGCTGGGTTTCCGCCTCGCTGTCCGCATTGTGCACCGCGCTCACGCAGTCCCAGCCCGCCAGCACGCAGGTCTCCATCACACTGGAGAACCCGATGTCGTTACCGCCGATGGTGATCGACACCAGTGTGGTCGAGGCGCTGAGCGCGGACAGCTGGCTGCTGATCACCGTCGAGGTGGTCGCGCCCGAGCAGGCCACCGAGGTGTATGACGCCGGACCGTTGGCGTTGGCCCACAGCTGCGAGTAGGCGTTCGTGCTCCGGTCGCAGGACCCGCTGGAGCTGGTGTAGCTGCCCGCGCCCACCCCCGAAGAGTAGGAGTCACCGAGAGCCACATAGTTGACCGCGCTCGCGCTGGCCGCCGGGGCCAGTGCGAACGGCAGGACCAGGGCGCCGGCCGCGGCCAGCACTAACCAGGCCGGGCGGGAGCGGACGGGGCGGGGGACTGCGCGGGGGACTGAGATGCGCACGGGGCCTCCTCGCTGAGCCACGATTCAACGCGGTGAACTCAGCAGAACACCAGGTCCCGGGGCCGTCCATATGACGCCTGTGCGCAAGTTCGCGCCAGGTTTTGTCCGCTCCCGCGTATAGCTGGCGCCTCAGAGCGTGCCGAACGCCTCCTCCAGGATGCCCAGCCCCTCTTCGAGCAGTTGCTCGCCGATCACCAGCGGCGGCAGGAAGCGCAGCACGTTGCTGAACGTGCCGCAGGTGAGCACGACCAGGCCGGCACTATGACAGGCCTTGGCCACCTGGGCCGCCGCGGCGGGGGCGGGCCGCAGTGTGCCAGGCTCGGTCAGTTCGATGGCGATCATCGCGCCGCGGCCGCGGACATCCCCGATGACCGGGTTGGCCTCGGCCAGCTTGTGCAGCCGGGGCAGCATGATCTCGCCGATCCGCCGGGCCCGCCCGGCCAGGTCCTCGGCGGCCATCGTCTCGATCGCGCCGAGCGCGGCCGCGCACGCCACCGGGTTGCCGCCGTAAGTGCCGCCCAGCCCGCCGACGTGCACCGAGTCCATGATCTCGGCCCGCCCCGTCACCCCGGCCAGCGGCAGCCCGTCGGCGATGCCCTTGGCCGTGGTGACCAGGTCAGGCACGACGCCCTCGCGGTCACACGCGAACCAGTCGCCGGTCCGGCAGAACCCGCTCTGGATCTCGTCGGCGATGAGCAGGATGCCGTTCTCCCGGCAGAACGTGGCCAGCCCGGTCAGGAAGCCGTCCGGTGGCACCACGAAGCCGCCTTCGCCCTGGATCGGCTCGATGAGCACCGCGGCCACGTTGTCCTCGCCGGCCTGGGTGTGGATCAGCCCGGTGATCACGTCCAGCGCCTCCGCCGCGCAGGCCTCCGGGCCGCCCGGCCAGCGGAACGGGTAGGCCATCGGCATCCGGTAGATCTCCCCGGCGAACGGCCCCATCTTGTCCTTGTACGGCATGTTCTTCGCGGTCAGCGCCATGGTCAGGTTGGTCCGGCCGTGGTAGGCGTGGTCGAACGCGACGATGGCCTGGCCGGTGGCGTGCCGGGCGATCTTGACCGCGTTCTCCACCGCCTCCGCGCCGGAGTTGACCAGCGCCGACCGCTTGTCGTGGTCACCGGGGGTGCGCCGGGCCAGTTCCTCGCACACGGCCACGTAGCCCTCGTACGGCGTGACCATGAAGCAGGTGTGCGTGAACCGCGCGACCTGCTCCTGCACGCCGGCCACCACCCGGGGGGCGCTGTTGCCCACCGACGTCACGGCGATGCCGGAGCCGAAGTCGATCAGCGAGTTGCCATCGACGTCGATGAGCACGCCACCGCCTGCCGCGGTGATGAACACCGGCAGGACATGGCTGACGCCGCGGGCCACGCTGGCCTCCCGGCGGGCGAAAAGCTCACGCGAGCAGGGGCCGGGGATCTCGGTGACGAGGCGGCGCGCCTGGGCCAGGCCCGGGCCGCCGGAAAGCGATGATTGTACGGTCATACAGGAGACGATACGGCCGCACCCCTACCACCGCGCAATGCCCTCTTCCGGCGCCTGACCAGGCTCAGGCCCTCCGTTCAGCTACCGGTGGGCAGCAGCGACATTTTGCCGAACGGCCGCCATCTGGGCGTCGCTCAGGTCGTCCCAGTAACGGAGCAGCACGATCGCGCGCTGCCGGCTGGGCAGCTCGCGTACCGCGGTCAGCAGTGCGGAGCGCTCACCGATCCGCTCGGCCGGGTCCGCGACGGCGGTCACATCACTTACGAGCACCAAGTGCCTACGCAGCGTTGCACGCTGGCGGGGATTCCTTGGCCAGATGCTGACCAATGCGCCGGGCTATCGTGGGGCGGTGCAGACTCCCGGTGGGCTCTTCGACGGCGTATTCAGCCGCGGTCAGGCGGACACGTCCGGTCAGGCCTGGCTGCAGGCGATGCTGGACACCGAGGCCGCTCTGGCCCGGGCGCTGGAAGCGGCCGGGCTGGCCGCCCCGGGCGCGGGCGCGGCGGTGACCGCGGCGGCCCGCGCTGATGCGTTCGATCTGGCCGGGCTGGGTCAGCAGGCGGCGCGTACCGGCAACCCGGTGCCCGCGCTGGCCCGTGAGCTGGGCCAGCGGGTGCCGCCGGATGCGGCGGCGGCCGTGCATAACGGCGCCACCAGCCAGGACATCATCGACACCGCGGCCATGCTGCTGGCCCGGCGGGCGCTCGCCGCGGTAACCGCCGACCTGGCCGCGGCGGCCGCTGCCGCGGCCCGGCTGGCGGAGGCGCACCGGGACACGCTGATGATCGGCCGCACCTTGCTGCAGCAGGCCGTGCCGGTCACCTTCGGGCTGGTCGCGGCCGGCTGGCTGACCGGCCTGGACGAGGCCCGCGACGCACTGGCCCGGGTGGCCGCCAGCCGGCTGGCGGTGCAGTTCGGTGGGGCGGCGGGCACGCTGTCCGCGCTGGGCGACGCCGGGCCGGACGTCGCCGCGCGGCTGGCCGCCGAGCTGAGCCTGGCCGTGCCCACGCTGCCCTGGCACACCAGCCGGCTGCGGATCATCGAGATCGGCGCGGCGTGCGCCGGGGCCAGCGGCGTGCTCGGCAAGATCGCCCGGGACGTGACGCTGCTGGCCCAGTCCGAGGTGGCCGAGGTGCACGAGCGCGGCGGCCAGGGCCGGGGCGGCTCGTCGGCCATGCCGCACAAGCAGAACCCGGTCGCGGCCATCTCGGTGCTCGGCTGCACCAAGCAGGTCCCTGGTCTGCTGGCCACCCTGGCCAGCGCGGCCGAGCAGGAGCACCAACGGGCGGCCGGGGCGTGGCACGCCGAGTGGCTGCCGCTGAGCGACCTGCTCCGGCTGACCGGGTCGGCCGCGTCCTGGGCGGTGGACATGCTGACCGGGCTGACCCCGGACCCGGCCCAGATGCGGGCCAACCTGGACGCCACGGGCGGGTTCCCGCTGGCCGAGCACGTCGCGGGGCTGCTCACACCGGCTCTCGGCCGGGCCGCCGCGCACGACCTGATCGCCCAGGCCAGCGCGTGGGCGGCGGCGGCGGGCCGGCCATTGCGGGACGGCCTGCTGGATGGGCCGGCCGCGGGCCGGCTGGCCGCGGCCGGGATCAACCCGGAGCAGGTTGACCAGGCCCTGGACCCGGCCGGCTACCTCGGCGCGGCGGGCGGCTTCGTGGCCGCCGCGCTGGCCGCGCACGCCGGCACCGAGCAGAATGGCCGGCCATGAACGATGCCGAGCGACACGAGCAGGGGATGACCGTCCGCCGTGAGGTCCTGGGGGATGCCCACGTGGACCGGGCGGTGGCCGGCAGCACCGACTTCACCGCCCCGTTCCAGGACTTCATCACCCGGTACGCGTGGGGTGAAGTGTGGTCCCGGCCCGGGCTGACCCGGCCGGAGCGGAGCATGATCACGCTGACCGCGCTCATCGTGCTGGGCAAGGAAGAGGAACTGGCCATGCACCTGCGCGCCGCGCTGCGCAACGGGCTCAGCGTCGAGCAGATCCGCGAGGTGCTACTGCACGCGGCCGTCTACGCCGGAGTGCCCGCGGCCAACCGGGCCTTCGCCATCGCGCAGCGTGTGCTGGCCGAGACATCCTGAACAGGGCGGTGAGCCAGGCCGCGCGCGGCCGGCGGCCCCGATTAATGTCCGTATGACGAACGGCTGTACTTATCGCGACCACGTAGCCATTATGGTGTCCGGGGATACGCGCTGCTGGGCAGGAGGATATGGCGGAGATCGTTTCACTGGCTGAGGCCATCGCCCGTGCGGTCCACGACGGCGACGAGGTGGCCATGGAAGGCTTCACCCACCTCATCCCGTTCGCCGCCGGGCACGAGGTGATCCGGCAGCGGCGGCGTGACCTGACCCTGGTCAGGATGACCCCGGACCTCATCTATGACCAGCTCATCGGGGCTGGCTGCGTGAGCCGGCTGATCTTCTCCTGGGGTGGTAACCCGGGCGTCGGCTCGCTGCACCGGTTCCGCGACGCGGTGGAGAACAGCTGGCCCGGCCCACTCCAGCTGGAGGAGCACAGCCACGCGGGGATGGCCAACCGGTACGTGGCGGGCGCGTCCGGGATGCCGTTCGCCATCCTGCGCGGGTACAGCGGGACCGGCCTGGAGAGCCTGCCCGCCCTGGATGGCCAGCCCGCCATCCGCCCTATCACCTGCCCGTTCACCGGAGAACGGCTGACCGCGGTGGCCGCGCTCAACCCGGACGTGGCGATCATCCACGCGCAGCGTGCCGACCGGGCCGGGAACGTGCAGCTCTGGGGCATCACCGGAGTGCAGAAGGAAGCCGTGCTCAGCGCCCAGCGTTCGGTTGTCACGGTGGAGGAGATCGTGGCCAAGCTCGCCCCCGAGCCCGGCGCCATCGTGCTGCCCACCTGGGCGGTGGCCTACGTAGCCGAGGCGCCGGGCGGATCCCATCCGTCATACGCGCTCGGCTACACCGCCCGGGACAACGACTACTACCAGGCCTGGGATGAGATCAGCCGGGACCGGGACCGGTTCAGCCAGTGGCTGGCCGACGAGGTGTTCGCCGGTGCGGGGAGTCCCGCGTGACCGCCACCGGGCGCGGCGAAGCCCCGCTGAGCGCGGCGGACCCGTTCACCGCGGACGAGATGATGACCGCCTGCGCGGCCCGGGTGCTGACCGACGGGATGACCTGTTTCGTCGGCATCGGCCTGCCCAGCGCCGCGGCCAACCTGGCCCGCGCCACGCACGCGCCGAACCTGGTGCTGATCTATGAGTCGGGCACGATCGGGGCCAAGCCGGACCAGCTCCCGCTGTCCATCGGCGACGGGATCCTGGCCGAAACCGCGGACGCGGTGGTAAGTGTCCCGGAGATCTTCAACTACTGGCTGCAGCCGGGCCGGATCGGCATCGGCTTCCTGGGCGCCGCGCAGATCGACCGGTTCGGCAACATCAACACCACCATGATCGGCGCGTCCTACGCGGACCCGAAGGTGCGGCTGCCCGGCGCGGGTGGGGCGCCGGAGATCGCCGCGTCCTGCCGGGAAGTGATCGTGGTGGTCCGGCAGAGCCGCCGGTCGTTCGTGGACCGGGTGGACTTCGTCACCTCGGCCGGGTTCGGCGACGGGCCCGGCTACCGGGAGCGCCGCGGCCTGACCGGGGCGGGACCGCAGAAGGTCATCACCGACCTCGGCATCCTCGAACCGGACCCGGCCAGCTGCGAGCTGACGCTGACCGGGATCTGTCCCGGGGTGACAGTGCCGGACGTCCGGGCCCGGACGGGCTGGGAACTCGCGGTGTCTGATTCCCTGGAAGAGCTGGCACCGCCGACCGCCGCGGAACTCGCCGCGCTGCGCGAGCTTCAGGCGAACAGTACGAGCCGGTAAGGGAGAGCAGCCTGATGACCACCCACCCGCCGACAGATTTCCGCCTGCCGTCGTACCCGCGGGCCGGGGAAGGGGTGCACCCGCCGCTGGATTCCCCGGGCTACCGGTCCACCGCGCTGCGCGCGCCGCACCAGCCGCTGGTGCTGCTCCCGCAGCGGCTGACCGAGATCACCGGCCCGCTGCTGGGCCCGGAACGGGTCACCCCGGCCGACGCCGACCTGACCAGGCAGCACCCCGGTGAGCCGCTCGGCGAGCGGATCATCGTGACCGGCCGGGTGCTGGACAGCGACGGGCGGCCGATCCCGGACACGCTACTGGAGGTGTGGCAGGCCAACGCGGCCGGCCGGTACCACCACCGGGTGGACCAGCACCCCGCGCCGCTGGACCCGAACTTCTCCGGAGTCGGCCGGACCGTGACCGACTCCGCGGGCCGGTACCGGTTCATCACGATCAAGCCGGGGTCCTATCCGTGGGGAAACCACGACAACGCCTGGCGGCCGGCGCACATCCACTTCTCCATGTTCGGCCGGGCGTTCACCCAGCGGCTGGTGACCCAGATGTACTTCCCGGACGACCCGCTGTTCCCGTACGACCCGATCTTCAACTCGATCCCCGACGAGAAGGCCCGGCAGCGGCTCATCTGCACGTTCAGCATCGACCTGACCGAGCCGGACTGGGCGCTCGCCTACACCTGGGACATCGTGCTCCGCGGCACCGGCCAGACCCCGTTCGAGGCGCAGGAGGGCGCCCGGTGAGCGGCGGGCTCACCCCATCGCAGACCGTCGGGCCGTTCCTCGGCATGGGGCTGCCCTGGCCGGACGGCCCGTACGTGGTGGCCGAGGGCACCCCCGGCGCGATCACGATCAGCGGCCGGCTCTTTGATGGCGCCGGCGACCCGGTCCCGGACGGGCTGATCGAGACCTGGCAGGCCGACCCGGCCGGGCGCTTCGATCACCCCGACGACCCGCGCGGCGCCCCGGCCGGCGGCACCGGGTTCCGCGCCTTCGGCCGGTCCCCGACCGGGGACGACGGCAGCTACCGGATCATCACGCTGCGGCCGGGCGCGCTGCCCAGCCCGGACGGCGGCACCGAGGCGCCGCACCTGGACGTGTCGGTGCTCGCCCGCGGCCTGCTGGACCGGGTGGTAACCCGGATCTACTTCGCGGACGAGGCCGCGGCCAACGCGGCCGACCCGGTGCTGGCCAGCGTGGCCGGGGACCGCCGGGCCACGCTGATCGCCTCCGCCGTGCCTGACGCGGCGGGCAGCTACCGCTTCGACATCCGGCTGCAGGGCGACGGCGAAACCGTGTTCTTCGATGTCTGACCCGATCCGGCTGACGGCCGCCGTGGATGACGGCCCGGCGGACGCGCCGGTGCTGGTCCTGGGCAACTCGCTGGGCACCATCGGGGAGCTGTGGCAGCCGCAGCTGAGCACGCTGCGCAAGCACTTCCGGGTGGTCAACTACGAGCACCGCGGGCACGGCGGCTCGCCCGCCCCGGCCGGCCCGTACACGCTGGCCGAGCTGGGTGGCGACGTGCTGCGGCTGCTCGATGAGCTGGGTCTTGGCATGGTGTCCTACTGCGGGGTCTCGCTCGGCGGCATGGTCGGCATGTGGCTGGCCGCGCACGCCCCGGACCGGATCAGTGCACTGGCCGTCTGCTGCACCTCGGCCCGGTTCCCGGACCAGGCGTTCTGGTCCGGCCGGGCGGCCCGGGTGCGGGCCAGCGGCCTGGCCCCGCTGGCCGAGCAGGTGGTGGGCCGCTGGTTCACCCCGTCGTTCGCGGCGCACCACCCGGCCATCCCGGCCGCGTTCGTGGCCACCCTGAGCAGCAGCGTCGACCCGGCCGGCTACGCGGGCTGCTGCGACGCCATCGCCGGCATGGACCTGCGGCCCGCGCTGCCCAGCGTCACCGCGCCGACGCTGGTCATCGCGGGCAGTGAGGACCCGGCCACGCCGCCGTGGCTGGGCGCGGTAATCGCCCGGGCCATCCCGGCCTCCAGGCTGCGGGTCATCCGCGGCGGCGCGCACCTGGCCAACGTGTCCCAGCCCGGCGAGGTGACGGCCGCGCTGACCGGCCACCTGCTGGCCGCCCAGCGTGGCTAGCAGGTAGCCCCGCTGAGCGGTCTGCTGATGCGGGGTGGGCGGTCAGCGGCGGGCGTGCCGGAGCAGCGTGCGCCGGAGTTTGAGGCCGTAGCCGGCCGCCATGGCCAGCGCGACGATCGCGCCGCTGAGGTAGAAGCCCGGCCCGGTGATCCCGTCCACCGCGACCACGTCACCGCCGTGCATGGCGGCCAGCCCGGCCAGGCCGAGGCCGGCCGCGCCGAACAGGCTGACGGCGATCGTCGGGGTGAATCCGTCCGGCAGCACCCCCCGCCACCGGAAACGGCGCCGGGCCAGGTAGTAGCCGCCCAGCAGGATCAGGCCGAGCAGGCCGGCGACGACCCGCAGCGAGACCGCGTCGCTGCTGCTCTCCAGCATGTACGCCTGGGTGCAGCTGTGCGCGCCGGGCCAGATGTTCAGCCAGTACCGGCAGTCCACCGCGGGCAGCCTGGTGCCGGGGGCCACAGCCGCCACGAACGGCCGGCCGAACAGCACGTTCATCGCCGCCACGACCAGGCCGCTGGCGCCCACCGCGAGCAGCCCGATCGAGCCCAGCTTCCAGCTGGACATGACCAGCTCGGCCAGCACCGCCGCGCCGGGGACCCGGCGCAGCCGGGTGTCGTGCGCCCGGACCACCGCGCGCACCGAGCCGAAGCTGGACACGGCGTGCTGTTGCGCTTCTTCCAGGGTGAGCCCGCCGGCCAGCCCTTCCGCCACGCCTTGGCGCAGGTGGTCCTCGGCCTCGGCCAGCAGCCGCCGGCCCTGCCGGGGCGAGCCGCGCAGCTTGCTGTACAGCTCGTCCAGGTACTCCTCGACCAGGTCACTCATCTCAGGCCCCCGCCGGGATCAGGCCGCCGGCCAGGCCGGGGCCGCTGGTTACCGCCTGCACCGCGTGCGCGAAGCGCCGCCATTCGCTCTGCTCGGCGGCCAGCGCGGCCGCCCCCTTCGGGGTGAGCGCGTATACCCGGCGCCGCCGCCCGTCCGCGTCGGCCCAGCTGCTGCTCAGCAGCCCGGCGTCCTCCAGCCGGTGCAGCGCCGGGTACACGGTGCCTTCGGGCAGGTCGAACGTGCCTTCGCTGCGCTGGCGCAGGGCTGAGATCACTGCGTAGCCGTGGGCCGGCCCGGCCGCGAGCACGGCCAGCAGCAGCAGGTCGAGGTGCCCCTTGAGGCGTTCACGATTCATACTGCGTAAGTCTATGCATAGGAGCGCTAGGTGTCTACAGGGAGCCCTTCTCGGCTACCCATTCCACCGGCTGGCTGGTCACCGCGGCGATCCGGTCGTAGTCCGCGTCGTAGTGCAGCACGGTCGCGCCATGCTGCTCGGCCGTGGCCGCGATGATCAGGTCGGGCAGCCGGAAGTGCCGGTGCTGGCTGCGGTCCGCGAGTAGCCGGTGCACGTCCAGGGCGCGCTGCATGGCCGCCGTGCTGACGTCCATCCACCGGTGCCCGTGCAGAGCGGCCCAGAGCGCCTCGTAGCTCGCCGGGCTGGCCGCGTTGTTCAGGTACTCGAGCGCGGTCATCTGGCAGACGGCCAGGCGCCCCTCGGTCAGCAATGCCGCGAATCGCGCGCGCACCCTGGGGTGCCGGCCTTGCAGGACGTACGCAGACGTGTCGGCCAGATATACCGTCCCGGCCATCAGGAGCTTGCGTGCCCGGCCTGGCCGTTACCCGGCATTTCGGCCCTGGCCTGTTCTTCAAGCTTGGACAGGTCCCGGCCACCGCCGTAGCCGAACCCATCTGAAGACCCGAAATCCATCTCCGCGCTGTCCAATGCGGCCAGAATCTCGGCCGTCTCGGCCTTGAGGGCCTGGGCGTGCAGCGCGGCGTTGATCGTGGCCACCTTGGTCTCGGTCCCGAGCACCACCCGTGCCGCCTCCAGCCACCGATCGTTCACATTCACCGTGATGCGTGTCACGCTATCCACGATACACCAAGATCATCAAAATGTGCACACCAAGATCACATAGTAATAACACCAAGATCGTAAGATCGGCGGCGGGGTTAGCACCGGGACAACCCTGTGAGCCGGGCTGGACAGGAGCGCGTGAGTTTGCGGTCACCGGTGACCACTTTTTCACCGCGCTAGTGAGGTTGGGCCGCGACGGGTCAGCGGCGGGGGTGGCTGGTATCGAGGTAGCGGTTGGCGGGGCGGGGGGTAACGGGGCCGGGGCCGGCGTGGGGCTGGGGCGGAGGCGGGGGTAAGCCGGTAACCGGACAATGGCCGCCCGGTGGACAGCGGGTGCGTCCGGTCGGCGGGCCGGCTATCTGGGCTGCTCGGCCAGCCGCCGGGCGGCCGACTCGATCGCCGCCTCAGACAGCAGGACCAGGTGGGCCGCGTCGCCCAGCGGGATGAAACTGTCCGCGCTGGTGACCCGGGCCATCCGGCCGCCGAACCCGGCGTCGGCCAGCGCGGTGACCACGGCCTCGGACACCCCGCCGGTGCGCCGGGTCTCATCCGCCACCAGCACCCGGCCGGTGACGCTGGCCTCACGCAGGATGTCCTCGGCCGGCAGCGGCGCGATCCAGCGCAGGTCGAGCACCCGGCAGCCGATGCCGTCGGCGGCCAGCCGGCCGGCCACCCGCAGGCTCATCGGCAGCCCGTTGCCGAACGTGACGATGGTCAGGTCACGCCCGTCCCCGTGGCACCGCGCCTGGCCCACTGGGACGTGCCCAGCGGGCCAGGCGGCAGGCGGGGCATAAGGAGCGAGCCAGCCGCCGTCGCCCGGCCCGGCCAGGTCCCGGGTGTGATACAGCGCGATCGGCTCCAGGAACACGCACACCCGGCCGTCCACTTCGGCGGCGGCCAGGCAGGTGCGCAGCATGGCCGCCGCGTCGTCCGGCCGGGCCGGGCAGGCGATCAGCACACCCGGGATGTCGCGCAGGCCGGCCAGCGCGTTGTCGTTGTGGAAGTGCCCGCCGAAGCCGCGCTGGTAGGCCAGCCCGGCGATGCGCACGACCATCGGGTTGCGGAACTGGCCCTGCGAGAAGAAGGACAGCGTGGCCGCTTCGCCGCGGATCTGATCGGCCGCGTTGTGCAGGTAGGCCAGGTACTGGATCTCCGGCACCGGGAGCAGCCCGGCCAGGCCGGCCCCCAGGGCCAGGCCGAGAATGGAGGACTCGTCGAGCAGCGTGTCGAACACCCGGGTGGCGCCGAACCGGTCCAGCAGCCCGCGGGTCACCCCGTACACCCCGCCCTTGCGCGCCACGTCCTCGCCGAACACCAGCATGTTCGGCCGGACGGCCAGCGCGTCGGCCAGCGCGGCATTGACCGACTGGGCCAGGGTCAGCCCGCCGGCCTGTTCCGGCAGCCGCCCGGCAAAGGCGTGCGAGCGGATGACCTGATCCGCGCTGAGGCAGGCGCTGGCCCACACGTGGTCCGGCCGGTGCGGCGCGAGCGGGGCCATCACCTGCTCGGCGGAGGCCAGCCGGGGGACATCGGCCAGTTCGCTGGCCAGGCCGAGCACCCGGGCGCGGGACTGCTCGTACCGGGCGATCACCTCGGCCGGGGTGACCACCCCGGCGCTGACCAGCAGCCGCGCGGTGCCGAGCAGCGGGTCGGCGGCCAGGTCGGCGGCCTGGTCCGCGGCGCTGCGGTAGCCGCTCTCCACGTCCGAGCCCGCGTGCCCGCCGAACCGGACCACGTCCAGATGCAGGAACGCGGGGGAACGGCGGTCCCGGACCCAGGCCGCAGCGGCCAGTGCGGTGTCGTAGACGTCGGCCAGGTCGGCGCCGTCGGCGTGGAAGTAGCCGATGCCCGGCACGGCCCGGGTGGCGGCGGCGACCCAGCCGGGCGGGGTCCGCACGCTGATGCCGAGCCCGTTGTCCTCGACCACCATCAGCAGCGGCAGCGGCAGGTGCTGGAATGCGCAGTACGCGGCGGTGTTGATCGCCCCGGCCGCGGTGGAGTGGTTCACCGACGCGTCGCCGAGGCTGGCCAGCACGATCGCGTCGGCCGGCCAGGCCGCCCGCAGGCCCAGCCGGGCCGCCCGCTCCAGGGCGAAGGCCAGCCCCATGGCCCGGGGCAGGTGCGAGGCGATGGTCGAGGTCTGCGGGATGACGTTCAGCTCCTGGCGGCCGAACACCTTGTGCCGGCCGCTGGCGATCGGCTCCGCCACGGCTGCCACCAGGCCGAGCAGCACATCCAGCACGCCGTCCTGCGGGGGGCTGGCCTGCTGCGCGCGGGCCAGGTAGAACGCCCCGGACCGGTAGTGCAGCAGCGCCGGGTCGGTGAGCCGGAGCGCGGCCGCGACGCCGGCGTTGCCCTCGTGCCCGGACGAGCCGATGGTGTAGAAGCCAGCGCCGCGGGCGCGCAGCCAGCGGGCGGCCACGTCGAGGTGCCGGCTGGCCAGCTGGGCGTCGAACAAATCCAGGCACTGCTGGCCGGTCAGCGCCGAGCCCGGCCGGATCGGCGCCGGCCCACGTATCCAGGAGGCCGGCCCCTCGGGCGGCCCGGCCGGTGCGGGAGGCCGGCCGTTCAGCGTGGCGGCCACCTCGGCGAAGTGCAGCTCCACTGGGTCTCGCTCGGCCTGCTCGATGCTCATTCCTCTACGGTAGGTCCCAGCGCGGCGCATTACCTGCACCAACGAGGAGGCCCTATGCTGCCCTGGTCCGCTGACCTGGCGGGGCGTATCGACGAGCACGTGATCGACAGCGCGCTGCTCCGGGACAACCCGCTGGGCGATCCGGCCGAGCGGCCGCTCTGGGTCTATGTGCCGCCCGGCTACGACGCGGATCCCGGCCGCCGCTACCCCTCCGTGTACGTGATCCAGGGCTACACCGGGCACATCGCCATGTGGCGGAACCGGTCGCCGTACCGGCAGCCGTTCCCGGAGACGGCCGACGCCGTATTCGCATCCGGGCAGGCGCCCGGCGCGATCGTGGTCTACGTGGACGCGTGGACCCGGTACGGCGGCAGCCAGTTCGTGGACTCGCCCGGCACCGGCCAGTACCACTCCTACCTGTGCAGCGAAGTGGTGCCCTGGGTGGACGCGCACTACCGGACGCTGGACGCGGCCGCACACCGGGCCATCATGGGCAAGTCCAGCGGCGGGTTCGGCGCGATGATCACCCCGATGCTGCGCCCCGACTTGTTTGGCGCGCTGGCCACGCACGCCGGCGACTCGCTCTACGAGCTGAGCTACCTCCCGGAGTTCGGCAAGTCCGTGCGGCACCTGCGGGATTACGACGGGGACATCTGGAAGTGGTGGGCGGACTTCGAGTCGCGTACCTCGTTCACCAAGGAGGCCGACCACGACCTGCTCATGCTGCTCGGCGTGTCGGCCTGCTTCTCGGCCCGCGAGGACGGCACCGTGGAGCTGCCGTTCGATCCGCTGACCGGGCAGCTCCGGCCGGAGGCCTGGCAGCGGTGGCTGGACTGGGACCCGGTCCGGATGGCGCCGCGGTACGCGGACCAGCTGCGCGGGCTGCGCGCCATCTGGATCGATGCGGGAAAGCGCGACGAGTGGTTCCTCGACGTGGGCGCGACGGCGTTCCGCGAGGCGCTGCGCGGGCTTGGGGTGGCCGGCGACGTGGTCCAGTTCGAGCTGTTCGACGCTACCCACATGGGTATCGACTACCGGTACCCGTTGTCGCTGGCCTGGCTGGCCGAGCGCATCGCCGCTGGATGAGCGGCCCGCCGACCACGAATTACGGGCGGCCAGAACACCGGTAAGAAATACGTAATGCCGATTCGCCTGCTGCGGGTGAACGACCGGACCTAGCGTTACGTGCGCAGGAGATGTATATCCGCCCCTTCACGAAGAGCGGAGAGGTTCGATGCGTTACCGCAGATGGACGCCCGCGGTACTGGCTATACCCGCGCTGCTGCTGGCCGCGTGCGGCAGCAGTACGTCGCCCAGTTCGGGGAGCGGCAACGGCTCCTCCATGTCGACCAAGTCGAGCTCGTCGGGCATGACCGGCAAGAGCAAGAGCGGCAGCTCAGGCATGATGGCGGCCAGCAACGCCACCCTGATGAAGGTCAAGACCCGCATCGGCCCGGTGCTGACCAACTCCAAAGGCTTCACGCTGTACTGGTACGCCAAGGACACCTCGATGTCCTCGGCCTGCACCGGGGGCTGCGCGACGGCCTGGCCCCCGCTGATCGGCACGCCGAAGGCGGCGATGGGGGTGCGGCTGACCGGCAAGCTGGGCGCCATCACCCGGTCCGGCGGCCTCACGCAGGCCACCTACAAGGGCCATCCGCTGTACACCTACGCGGGTGACACCGCGCCCGGCCAGGTCAAGGGCAACGGGCTGGGCGGCGTCTGGCACGCGCTCCGGGTCAACACGATCGGCGCCGTGTCGGCCGGCTCGCTGATGATGGGCAGCGGCTCGTCACCGAGCCCGAAGGCCAGCTCGTCGATGGGCAGCGGCGGCAACGGCAGCGGCAGCGGTTACTAACCGGCCCAGCTAAGCGCGGAACCCCTCCCGGCCTGCTCCCGGGAGGGGTTTTGCGTGACCGGGCACTGGGGCGGGCCGATACCGTGCTCATGCCGGTGGGCGTGGCCGGCTACGGGCGGCCAGACCCTGGCTAGCGAGCGGATTCGCCAAAGAGGTCGGTGTTGACCCGGGCCAGGTGGACGCGCATCGCCTCAGTGGCCCGGTCGGTGTCCCGGGCACGCAGCGCGGCGACCAGCTCGCCGTGGTCGGCCTGATAGCGCTCGCGGCGTTCCTGGGACGCACTGCGCCGCTTCAGGTCACCCCAGGAATGCCCATGCCGGGCTGACTCGATGACCGCGTACAACTGGGTGAGCAGCGGGCTGTGGCTGGCCGCCATGATGCTGCGGTGCAGGGCGAGGTCCCAGTTCTCGAACTCGTCGTAGCTGCGCGCCTGGTTCCCGCCGGCCAGGCAGCGGTCCATCTCCTTGAAGTCGGCGGCGGTGGCCCACGCCACCACCAGCGGCATGGCCAGCGGCTCGAGCAGCCGCCGGATCGTCATCACGTCGGCGGGGGCGAAGCCATCCGCGGCGTCCACGCCGCGCGGCGGGACCGGCTGGCCTGCGGGCCGCGGTTCCACCTCCGTGCCCCGGTCAGCTGCGCCGCCGCCGACGGCGCCGTCGCCGGCCGGGCCGGTGCCGTCGGCATGCACCGGGCCCGGGGTACGGCGCAGGAACGTGCCCCGGCCGACCTCGCGGGAGATGTGGCCCTCCGCTTCGAGCACGTCCAGCGCCTGCCGGATCGAGGTCCGGGTGGCGCCCATGTCGGCGGCCAGCTTGCGCTCGGTGGGCAGCCGGGACCCAGGTCCCAGCCCGGCCCGGGCCGAGTCAGCCAGTATCAGCTCGGCCAGCCGGTATCTCAGCTGGGCCGGCAACGGGGCGGCGGCCCCGGCTGCGTTCCCCATGTCAACCAATCGTACCAATCGAGACCAGACCGTGACGAGCCAACGTCGTTAATTTCGTCTTAAGGGTATTGACCCTCTTCTGGCCCAGCACCTATGCTCAACCAATCCAGTGTATACAACCAATTCGGTAGCTTAGCTCAACCAATCACGCTGCGGCCAGACGGCCCGCGCCCGATGACCGCCCCCGCGACTAAGGAGATCGGGCACGTGAGGCTCGCCACCATTGCCACCCCGGACGGACCGCGGCTGCACGTCCGGGGCCGCTCCGGCTACGTCGATGTCGCCGCGGCCACGGGTGATCCCCGGTTCGCCTCGCTGCACTACGTCCTCGGCGCCGGGCTGCCCGCGATGGACGCGGTGCGGGCGGTGCAGGACGCGGACGGGCGGCCGGTGGCCGAGGCCGAATTCGGGCCCGCGGTGCCCAGCCCGCCGCGCATCCTGTGCCTGGGCCTGAACTACAGCGAGCATGCCCTGGAGGGCGGCCGGGAGGTGCCGACCTGGCCGGACGCGTTCGTCCGCGGCGCGGACAGCGTGCTCGGCCCGTACGCCGACCTGGTCAAGCCCGCGCTCACCGAGCGCTTCGACTACGAGGCCGAGCTGGGCATCGTGATCGGCGCGGGCGGCCGGTACATCACCGCCGACAAGGCCCTGGACGCCATCGCGGGCTTCGTCGTGCTGAACGACGCGTCGGCCCGGGACTGGCAGCGGGCGGCCAGCCAGTGGACCGCGGGCAAGAACTTCGAGGGCAGCATGCCCATCGGCCCGGAGGTGGTCACCACCGACGAGCTGGACGTCACCGACCTGGCCATCAGCTCCCGGCTGAACGGCCAGGTCATGCAGTCGGCCCGAACCTCGCTGATGCTCGTGGACGTGCCCAGCGCGGTCGAGTTCTTCTCCTCGTTCACCCGGCTGGTCCCCGGTGACGTGATCGCCACCGGCACGCCCGGCGGTGTCGGCTTCGCCCGCACGCCACCGGTCTGGATGCAGCCCGGGGATGTCATCGAAATCACCGTCGAAGGGCTCGGCACCATCCGGAACCGGGTGGTCGCCGAGGAGGGCGCGCCCGCGGACTGGCGCTGGCGGCCCGGTGGCCCGCTGCCAAGCGGGTTCTGACCAAGCACCGTCACTCCACCAAGGTTGGAGGGGGACAATGAAGTTCACTACCCTCACGGCGGCTTTCGGCGCGGCGGTGCTCGCGGCCGGACTGGCCGCCTGCGGCAGTTCCGGTGGTTCCGCGTCGTCCGGCGGCAGCTCCGGCACCGGCTCGGGCAAGCTGACCATCGCCGACGTGGCCCCGTTCAGCGGCGCCGACGCCGCGCTCGGCCCCACCTACCTGGCCTCCTGCTACGGCGCCACAGCGGCCATCAACAAAGCCGGCGGGGTGCTCGGGCACACGCTGACCTGCAAGAGCGTGGACACCCGCGGTGAGCCGGCCGACGCCGTGCCCGCGGTGAACCAGATGTTCGCCTCGACGCCCAACCTCGCCCTGGTGATCGGCTGCACCTCGGACGAGGCGGCCTCGGTCGTCCCGATCATCAACTCGCACAAGATGGCCATGTTCTGCATGACCGGCCAGTCCGAGTTCGATCACGTGCATTTCCCGTACTTCTACCGGCTGGTCCCGCCAGACCTGGAGGAGTCCTACGCGATGGTGGCCATCGCCCAGGAACTGCACTACAAGCGGATCGCCCTGGCGTTCGGCAACGACATCGGGTCGCAGACGTTCATCCAGCCGGCGATCAGCGCGCTGAAGAAGGCCGGCCTCACGCTGACCACCAACCAGACGCTCGACCTGCACGCGACCACGTTCCGCACCGAGGCGGCGGCGATCGTCCAGTCGCACCCGGACGCCATCATGACCGAGGCGCTCGGCTCGGCCGACCCGACCCTGTTCTCCGAGATCAAGCAGCTCAACCACGGCAAGATGATCCCGATCCTCGGCACCTCGGCCGCGATCTCGCCGGCCTTCTTCAAGTCCGCCGCGGCGGCCGTGGGCGGCGGCAGCACGCTGGCCAGCGGTTTCCACGCGGACAACCTGGTGGTCGAGTCGTCCGGGCCGGCGTTCGGGGCGTTCAAGACCGCGCTGCTGTCCCAGCAGGGCAAGGTTCCCGGGGCCACCGGTGACTTCACCACCTACCTGAGCGCGCCGGGCGGTGTGCACCTGTACGACGGGATCAACCTGGCCGCGCTGGCCATGATCATGGCGAAGAGCACCAGCCCCAGCGTGTACGGGCCGGACATCATCAAGATCGGGAACGGCGTACCCGGCGCCACCGTGTGTTACTCGTTCGCCGCCTGCGCCACCGCGCTCAAGGCGGGCAAGTCGATCCGGTACGAAGGGCCGGGCGGGCCGACCAGTTTCGACAGCTACCACGACTCGACCGGGATCTTCCAGGTCGACACCTACAGCCCGGCGGGCACCGTGAAGGTGGTCGGCAACCTGACCGCGGCCCAGCTCAGGGCGCTGTCCTGACGGCGGCCGGATGAGCCTGTTCGTCGCATCGCTCGGCTTCGGGCTGGTGTCCGCGGCCGTGCTGGCCATCGCGTCGGTCGGGTTCACCCTGCAGTTCGCGGTGACCGACGTGCTCAACCTGGCCTACGCCGCGATCATGATCTTCGGCGCGTACGTGGCCTACGCGGTCAACCAGGCCGGCCTGTCGGTATGGCTCGGCCTGCTGGTCGCGGTGGCCGCCTGCGCGGTGATGTCCGTCCTGCTCAACGTCGGCGTGTACGCGCCGTTCCAGCGGCGCGGCACGGCGCCGATCACCATGGTGATCGTGTCGCTCGGCATGACGCTGATCATCGAGTTCGGCGTGCAGGCGGTGAGCGGCGGCACGGCGGTGTCCTACACCATGGGTAACGGCCCCACGCTGCAGGCCGGCGGGCTCAACCTGACCGGCGTCCAGGTGGCCATCATGGTGCTGGCCGTGCTGGTGATGGCGGCCGTGCACGGCCTGCTCCGGTACACCAAGCTGGGCAAGGCGATGCGGGCCACCGCGGCGAACCGGTCGCTGGCCCGCAACTGCGGCATCCGGGCCAGCCGGGTGATCACGCTGACCTGGGCCATCACCGGGGCGCTGTGCGGGCTGGCCGGGGTGGTCTTCGCCATCAACTCGGGCAGTTTCGACGCCACCGCCACGGACATCTTCCTGATCCTCATCCTGGCCGCGGTGTTCCTCGGCGGCCCCGGGCAGGCCTATGGCGCCATGCTCGGCGCGCTGGTGGTCGGGCTGGCCACCGAGGTGAGCGCGGTGTTCATCCCGGCTGACTACAAGTACGTGGTCGCGTTCGTGGTGCTGCTCGTCATGCTCGGGGTGCGCCCCACCGGGCTGCTCGGAGCGCGGGCATGACGGCCGGAGGCGACCGCGGATGAACTCGTACTACACGCTGAACCTGATCATCTACGCGGCGGTGGACGCCATGGCCTGCCTCGGGCTCAGCCAGCAGTTCGGGGTGTCCGGGGTGACCAATTTCGGCTTCATCATCTTCCAGGCGGCCGGCGGCTACGCCGCCGCCATCCTGGCCCTGCCCAGCGACCACGCCAACGGCGGCTTCCAGTCCTACATCGGCGGCTGGAACCTGCCCTTCCCGCTGCCCTGGATCGGGGCCGCCGTAGTCGGTGGGGTGCTGGCCCTGCCATTCACGTTCCTGGTCGGGCGGCGGCTGCGCGGCGACTTCGCCGCGGTCGGCCTGCTGGTCACCGCGGTGCTGCTGAACCTGCTGGTGACCAACTACCGGCCGCTGCTGAACGGGGACGCCGGGCTGTCCCTGATCCCGGCCCCGTTCGCCCCGTCCGGCTTCTCCGGCACGTCCAATGGCTATCAGTGGGCGTTCGCAGCCGGCGCGGTCGTGCTGACCGCCGCGGTGTTCTGGTTCGTCCGGCGGATCACGCTCTCGCCGTACGGCCGGTCGCTGCGGGCCATGCGGGACAACGACACGGTGGCCGACTCGCTGGGCAAGAACCTGCTCTCGCTGCGCACCGCGATGCTGGTGGTTGGCGGGGCCATCGCCGGGCTGAGCGGCGGGATCCTGGTCTCCTACATCAGCACCTGGTCGCCGGCCGCCTGGGGCTACGCGGAGACCGTCGTGCTGTTCGCGGCGGTCATCATCGGCGGCGCGGGGAACCATACTGGGGCGGTCCTGGGCGCCATTCTCGTGCCCGTGGGATTCGAGGAAATCACCCGGTTCATTCCCACGTCGAACAACCTGCCGCCCAACCTGGTCCCCTCCCTGGAATGGGTCGCGATCGGGCTGCTGATCGTGATTTTCCTGTGGGTACGGCCGCAAGGGATATTGCCGGAACGGAAACGGGCCATTCCGGTGCCGGCTCCGACGGCGGGCGGTGTGCACAGCCCGGCCCGAGTGTCCGTTGCGGCCGACGGTGCGACCCCGGATGGGCCGCCGCCGGTAGTGCTGGAAGCACGGGACGTGGTGCGGGAGTTTGGCGGGGTGCGGGCGGTTGATGGGGTGTCGTTCTCGGTACGGAAGGGCACGCTCACCGGGCTGATCGGGCCTAATGGGGCGGGCAAGTCCACGCTGCTGGCCATGCTGGCCGGGACCTTGGCCACCACCTCCGGGCACATCATTTACCAAGGTGATGACATTACCGGGGTGCCAGCGTTCAAAAGAGCGCGGTTGGGGCTGGTGCGGACGTTTCAGCTGGCCTCCGAGTTCAAGCGGCTCACGGTCATGGAGAATTTGCTGTCCGCGGTGCCGGGGAACCGCGGGGACTCGCTGCGCGGGGCGCTGCTCGGGCGGCGGTACTGGCGCGGGGACGAGGACGCCGCGGTGCGCCGGGCCGCGGCGCTGCTGGACCGGTTCGGGCTGGCCGAGCTGGCCAACGCATATGCCGGAGAGCTGAGCGGCGGGCAGCGGCGGCTGGTGGAGATCATGCGCGCGCTGATGGCCGAGCCGGCCACGCTGCTGCTGGACGAGCCGATGGCCGGGGTGCACCCGAACCTGGCCCGGCGGATCGGCGCGGAACTGGTGGCGCTGTGCTCCGAGGGAATGACGATCCTGATGGTGGAGCACGAGCTGGCGATCATGGATGAGTTCTGCGACCCGGTGGTGGTGATGGCCGAGGGGCGGGTGCTGGCCGAGGGCACCATGCAGCAGCTGCGCGGCCGCACCGAGGTGGTGGAGGCCTACCTTGTCGGCTGACCTGGTGCTGCCCGGGCTGCCGCTGCGGGCCCAGGGCATCACCGCGGGCTATGGCGGCGACCCGGTGATCCGCGACATCACCGTGCAGACCAGCCCGGGTGAGGTGGTCTCCCTGGTCGGCCCGAACGGCTCCGGGAAAAGCACGCTGCTGAAGAGCCTGGTCGGGGTGGTGCGGGTGGCGTCCGGCACGGTCCGGGTCGGGGACCGCGACCTGACCAACGCGGCGCCCGAGGAGGTGGCCCGGGCCGCGGTCGGCTACGTGCCCCAGGTGGACGACGTGTTCGCCCCGCTGACCGTCCGGGAGAACCTGGAGATGGGCGGCTACCTGCTGCGCCGCAAGCAGATCGCCGGGCACATCGAGCGGGTGCTGGCGGTCTTCCCGCGGCTCGGCGGGATGCTCGGCCGCAGCGCCGGGAAGCTGTCCGGTGGCGAGCGCAAGATGCTGGCCATGGGCCGGGTGCTGATGCTCGATCCGGGCGTGTTCCTGCTCGACGAGCCGACCGCCAACCTGGCCCCCCAGGTGGCCACCACGCTGCTCACCGAGCATGTCCGCAAGCTGGCCGCCAGCGGCGCGGCGGTGCTCATCGTGGAGCAGCGGGCCCGGGCCGTGCTGGCCATCTCGGACCGGACCTATGTGCTCGGCGGCGGGGAGGTCCGGATGGTGGGCACCCCGGCCGAGCTGTCGGCCAGCCCGGACTTCGTGGAGTCGTTCCTCGGCGGCGGCCGCGGCCAGGCCGCCGCGCCCCGGGGGGAGCCGTAACGCCGCAGGTCGCCCACGGGTGATACCGGTCCAGGATCCTGCCGCCGGTACGAGGCGGGGCGTACCATCGGTGAGGTGGCAGGTCACGGCGGCACGACGGGCACGGCGGCGGGCGAGGCGATGACCGAGCCGGCCGCCGGGGCGGTGCGGTACCTCCAGGTGCAGACCACGACGGATTCGCGCGCCGAGGCCATTGAACTGGGCCGCGATGCCGTGCAGGCCAGGCTGGCCGCGTGCGCGCAGGTGGCCGGGCCGGTGGTGAGCACGTTCTGGTGGGAAGGTGACCTGGAACGGGCCGAGGAGTGGCTGCTGATGCTCAAGCTGCCCGCGGCGCGGTACCAGGAACTGGCCGACTTCCTCACCCAGCGGCATAGCTACGACGAGCCGGAGATCGTGGCCACGCCCATCGTGGCCGGCGCCGCGACGTTCCTGAGCTGGATCGAGGAGGAAGCCCGGCCGCGCTGACCGCTACTGGAAGGCCGCCGGGGGCACGTTCCAGGTCAGGATGACCGGCATGTCGTGCTCGGCGCCCAGCACCGACAGCGTGCCGGTGCCCAGCCGGAACAGGCGGCCACAGTCCGGCGCCAGGCCGAGCCAGCGGGCGGTCAGGATGCGCAGCATGTGCGCGTGGGAGACCAGCGCCACGTCACCCTGGGCGAGCATCGGCCGCGCCATGGCCAGCACCGCGTCCGCACGAACCCCCACGTGATTAACGCTCTCACCTGGATGCTCGGCGTCCTTGGGTACGACGCCGTCGCGCCACAGGTACCAGCCGGGCCGCTGCTCGCGGATCTGCGGCGTGGTCAGGCCCTCGTAGCCGCCGTAGTCCCACTCCTGCAGGTCCGGGTCGATGGTGATGCCGGTCAGCCCGGCTAGCTCGGCGGTGTCCCTGGCCCGCTGGGCCGGACTGCTGAATACGGCCACGAAGCGCCGCCGGGCCAGCGCCGGGGCCAGGGCGGCCGCGGCCGCCTTGCCCTCCGGGCTGAGCGGGATGTCGGTGCGGCCGGTGTGCTGGCCGGCCTTGCTCCACTCGGTCTCGCCATGCCGGAGCAGGATCAGCTCTCCCATGGGGACATCATCTCCGACGCCGGTTGACGCGAGCTCCTTTCCATGTGTAAGTTTTTTATGACAGGTGAAAGAGAGCTTCGCATCCGGGGAGTCAAGCTGACCAGTGACGAGCTGCTTACCGTGCTCACCGCGGTGGCGAATCCGCACCGGCTGCGGATCGTCGCGGAACTGCGGGACGGCCGGGTGCACGTCAGCGAGCTGGCCCGCAGGCTCGGCATGTCCCGGCCGCTGCTCTACATGCACCTGGACAAGCTGGAGAAGGCAGGGCTGGTGGCCGGCCAGCTGGAGCTGTCGGAGGACGGCAAGGCCATGAAGTACTTCGAGCTGGCGCCGTTCGACCTGCATCTCAACGCCGAAATGATCATCGCGGCGCTGCGCGACGGCAGCGCGAAAGGGGACGACGTGGATACCCGAGAGCCCGAGCCGGACGGAGACAGCCGATGATGGCGGCGCACTTGGCCGCGGAGACCAGCAGCGCCACCGCCGGGATCATTCTCGGCCTGGGCATCCCGTTCGTGGTGTTCGGGGCGGCGGCGATCATCGTCTGGTCGTACTTCCGGCTGCAGGCGCACCGCGCCGATGCGGTGGCCATGGCCAACTACCGGAAGCTGGCCGAGGAGGCCGTGGCCAACCAGCAGGAACTGCGCACTGAGCTGGCCAAGCTGACCGAACACGTGCGGGCGGTCGAGCAGCTGATGCGGGACGTGGGATGAACACCCGGCTGCCGCTGTACGGCAACCCGCTGCAGCAGCTGGTGGCGGGCAGCACCTGGCGCGCGGCCTGGTTCCTGTTCGCCTACCTGGTGTGGGGCTGGCTGCTGTGGGCCGCCGTTCTGGCGGCCACGCTGACCGCGGCCGTGCTGTGCATCACGCTGGCCGGCATCCCGCTGCTGGTCGCCGCGGCCGCGGTCATCCGCGGCTGCGCCAACGCGGAACGCTGGCGACTGCGCGAGGTACTGGCCGCGCCGATCCATGGCGGGTACCGGGGCGTGCAGCGGCCCGGCATCCTCGGCCAGGTCCGCACCCGGTGGTCGGACCCGGCCACCTGGCGCGACTTCGCCTACCTGTTCGCCCTGTTCCCGCTGCTGTGGACGCTGGACTACGCGGTCCTCGTGGTGTGGGTCGTGCTGCTGGCCGGCATCACGGTACCGGTCTGGTACCGGTATGTGCCGGAGACGTTCAACAACGGGCAGTCCGCGCACGGCCTGCAGTTCGGCTACTTCCCGAACGGCCCGGGCGGCCCCGGCTCCTGGGGCTGGTTCGTCGGCAACCTGCACCAGGCGCTGATCGCCGCCGGGATCTTCCTGGTGCTGTTCCTGCTGTTCAACTACGTGCTGGTGGGCACCGCCCGGCTGCACACCAAGGTTGCCGTGGCGCTGCTGCGCGCCCCGGCCGACCCGATGGCCGCAGCGAGGGAGGTGCTCACCAGGCCAGGGCCGCTGGGCCCACTGCACCCTGAGCCAGACCCCACTGAGCCAAACCCCACCGAACCGCTACATCCGGCGAATTGACGCCGTGCCCTCACCCATGAGGGTCCAGCTCATGGGTGAGGGACTGCGACCGACTCACGCACCGCCCTGAGAGAGAAGGCCATGATGCGCCAGCCGTCTAGTTCAGTATTGCCCGAAACCGGACCAGTTCGCGAGCAGCCGCCCCGATCACGCGCGCCAGTGGTCGAGCGGATCGCCGGGTGGAGCGCCCGGCACCGGAAGACCGCCGTGTTCGGCTGGTTCCTGCTGGTCGCCGTGATTTTCGTGGCGTGCCACCAGTTGCCGGTCAAGAACCTGCCCAGCAACGACGCCGGGCAGTCCGGCGTGGCCGAGCAGACCCTGCAACGGCTGGGCTACACCACCCCGCCGCACGAGTACGTGCTGATCCAGTCGCGGGGGAGCGGCGGGCCCGGGCACACGTTCGGCACCGATCCGGCCATGCGCCGCGCGGCCCGGCAGGTCGCGGCCGCACTGGCCGCGCTGCCGCACTCGGCGCGGGACATCGCCACGCCGACAGGCCACGGTGGCGCCGCGCTGGTCTCGGCCGACGGCCGCAGCGCCCTGGTCACGTTCACCGTGCCGGGCAATGTCAACAACGAAGATCAAACGGTCGCGCCCGCGCTGCGCGCGGTGGCCGCGGTGCAGGCCCGCTACCCCGGCCTGCTGGCCGCCGAAGCCGGGGACGCGAGCGCCGACCGCACTGCCAACGCCATCGTCAGCCATGACTTCCGGCAGGCCGAGGAGACCTCGGTCCCGATCACGCTGATCCTGCTGGTCGGTGTGTTCGGGGCGCTGATCGCGGCGGGCATCCCGGTGCTGCTGGCCGGGACGGCGGTATTCACCGCGCTGGCGCTGCTGGCCATCCCCGGACAGTGGCTGCCGACCGGCTCCAGCACGTCCGAGGTCGTACTGCTCATCGGGATGGCGGTCGGTGTCGACTACTCGCTGTTCTATCTGCGCCGGGAGCGGGAGGAACGGGCCCGCGGGGCGAGCACCGAGCGGGCGCTGCGCACCGCCGCGGCCACGTCCGGCCGGGCCATCCTGGTCTCCGGACTGACCGTGATGATCGCGCTGGCCGGGCTGTTCCTCACCGGTGTCAGCGAGTTCACCGGTATCGCGATCGGTACCATCGCGGTGGTCGGCGTGGCGGTGGTCGGCTCGCTGACGTTCCTGCCCGCGCTGCTGTCCTGGCTCGGGCCGTGGGCCGACCGGGCCCGGGTCCCGTTCCTGGGCCGCCGCCGGACCGCCGCCCGCCCATCCCGGATGTGGGCCGCGCTGGTCCGCCGGGTCATCCGGCATCCGGCCGCCTGGGGCACGGTGGCCGCGCTGGCCATGCTCGCGCTGGCCGCGCCCGCCCTGGGGCTGCGGCTGGGCAACCCGCCAAACGGCGGGTTCTCCAACAAGATCCCGATCGTGGCCACCTACGACCGGATCAACAGCGCGTTCCCGGGCGGCCCGGCCCCGGCCGAGGTCGTGGTGACCGGCCAGGATCTGGCTAGCCCGCAGGTCACCCGGGCGCTGGGCGAGTTGCAGGCGTCAGCCACGGCCGGTGGGCCGATTCGCGGGCCGATCCGGGCCGAGGCGGTGGCGCACGGCCGCGCCGTGCTGGTCAGCATCCCGCTGGCCGGTGACGGTACCAATGCTGTG
The DNA here is from genome assembly GCA_963834705.1 of uncultured Actinomycetes bacterium. GTDB lineage: Bacteria > Actinomycetota > Actinomycetes > Streptosporangiales > Streptosporangiaceae > RYN-230. The sequence continues at coordinate 988,903 of CAWICV010000001.1, read as the reverse complement.
TCCGATCGCGCCCTGCTCGACCTGCGCAATCATGTCCTGCCGGACACACTGGGCCGGGTGCCTGGGGTCAGCTACGCGGTCACCGGCGGAACCGCGGAAAACTACGACGACATCGGGGTGCTGCGGGGGCGTACCCCCCTGGTGCTGGCCGTGGTGGCGTTGCTGGCCTTCGTCCTGCTGCTGATCGCGTTCCGTTCGGTGCTGATCCCGCTGCTCTCCGTCTCGCTGACCCTGCTGTCGGTGTCCGCCGCCTTCGGCCTGCTCACCCTGATCTTCCAGGACGGCCACCTGGCCGGGCCGCTGGGCTTCACCAGTTACGGGGCGATCGTGCCGTGGGTGCCGCTGTTCGTTTTCGTGTTCCTGTTCGGGCTGAGCATGGACTACCACGTGTTCATCCTGAGCCGGATCCGTGAGCTGCGCGGCCGTGGCGCCAGTACCGCGGACGCGGTGGTCGGCGGCATCGCCAGCAGCGCCGGGGTGGTGACCAGCGCGGCGCTGATCATGATGGCGGTGTTCTCCATCTTCGCCACGCTCGCCCTGGTCTCGCTCAAGATGCTGGGCGTCACGCTGACCGCCGCGGTGCTGATCGACGCGACCGTGGTGCGCGGCATCCTGCTGCCCGCCTGCCTGGCCCTGCTGGGCGAGCGGAGCTGGTACCTGCCGCGCTGGCTGCGCTGGCTGCCCGGCCGGCCCGTGGTCCCCTTCGGCCGGCCGGGCCTGCGGCCGGGCCCGGGCTCACTCCGGGGACGGCTGGGCCTGCCGTCCGGCCCGGCTGACCCCCCGGGGGGCGGCCCGGGTGCGGGGGGCAGGCCCGGTCCCGCTGTACGGCGGGCCGGGCCTGCCCCATGGTGATGTCACAAGGGGCGGGCGGGGCACGGCGGCACCCGATGTCGCAGCTGGCCCTCCTGCCGCCGATCCGCCTCCGGGGAAGCTGGGGGTTAGCTGTAAAAGTTCGGAGAATCCCTGGACGCTGACGTCAGTGTCAGAAAAATCTGGCATCCTGTCTAGGATCCCTGACATGTGCGTCAGACACGACTGCCGTGCTGGTCAGCCGCCCCGACCCCGCGAGGCCAGATGCGCGAGCTGCTCGACTCTGCCCTGCCCCAGGTATGTAACCCGCTGCCGGAACTGCCGCCGGCGCCAGCCGCGGAACCCCAGCCGGATCCCGGACGGCGCGGCCCCGGCGAGCGGCCGGGCTCCGGCGGGCACGGCTCTGGCGGGCGGCCTGGTCCTGGCGGGCGCGGTCCCGGCGGGCGGCCTGATCCTGGCAGGCGGCGGCCGCGCGGGCCGATGGTGGAGCGGATCGCGTGCTGGAGCGCGCGGCACCGGATCGCGGTGATCGCGGGCTGGCTGGTGCTGGGCGTGGTGGCGCTGCTCGGCGGGCACCTGATCGGCACGCAGAGCCAGCCGCAGTATGACCCAGGCCAGTCCGGCCAGGCCGAGCAGATGCTGAGCAGGCTGGGCGTGGTCACGCCGCCCGCGGAGAGCGTGCTCATCCAGGCCCGTGGCACCGGCCCGGGCAGCAGCTATGCGCATGACCCGGCGCTGCGCGGCGCGGTGGCCGAGGTGGTCAGCGCGCTGCACCGGCTGCCCCGGGCGGCCGGCGGCATCCGGTCCCCGCTCAGCCCCGGCGGCCGGGCGCTGATCTCGGCCGACGGGCGCACCGCCCTGGTCACCTTCCAGGTGGCCGGGCCGAACGCCAGCGCGGACAGCACGGTCAACGCGGACCTGGCCGCGGTGGCCAAGGTGCAGGCCAGCCACCCGGGCCTGCTGGTCCAGGAGGCCGGTGACGCCAGCACCGACCAGGCCGCCAACACGGTGATGGGCCGGGACTTCCATAAGGCCGAGCTCACCTCGGTGCCGATCACGCTGATCCTGCTGATCGCGGTGTTCGGCGCGCTGATCGCGGCGGGCATCCCGGTGCTGCTGGCCGGCAGCGCGGTGATGGCCGCCGTGTCGCTGCTCGCGATCCCCAGCCGGTGGCTGCCTATCGGCTCCAGCACCGCCGAGGTGGTGCTGATCATCGGGATGGCCGTCGGCGTCGACTACTCGCTGTTCTACCTGCGCCGGGAGCGCGAGGAACGGGCCGCCGGTGCCTCCTTCCCCGGGGCACTGGCCACCGCCGCCGCCACCTCCGGCCGGGCCATCCTGGTCTCCGGGCTGACCGTGATGGTGTCCATGGCCGGGCTGCTGCTGACCGGGATCGACCTGTTCACCGGGATCGCGGTGGGCACCATCTTGGTGGTCGGCGTGGCCGTCGTCGGCTCGCTGACGTTCCTGCCCGCGCTGCTCTCGCTGCTCGGGCCGTGGGCGGACCGGGGCCGGATCCCGTTCCTCGGCCGGCACCGCACTCAGGCCCGGCCGTCCCGGCTGTGGGCCGCGCTGGTCCGCCAGGTGGTGCGCAGGCCGCTGCTGTTCGGCGGCGCGGCCGCGGTCGCGCTGCTCGCGCTGGCCGCGCCCGCGCTCGGCATGCGCACCGGCAGCCCGGCCATCGACCTGCCGTCCCGGCTGCCGGTGGTGCACACCCTGGAGCAGATCCAGCGGGCCTTCCCCGGCCGGCCCGCCCCGGCCCAGGTCGTGGTGACTGGCGGCGGTGTGACCAGCCGGGCCATGCGCTCCGAGGTGGCCGCGCTGCAAGCCACCGCGTCCGCGCACGGGGTGATCCACCGGCCGGTCACCGCGCAGCTCGTGGGCGGCGGCCACGGCATGGTGATCACAGTCCCGCTGGCGGGCAACGGGTCGGACACGATGTCCCGCAATGCGCTGCTGGCGCTGCGCGACCGGATCCTGCCCGCCACGATCGGGAAGGTGCCCGGGGCCAGCTATGCGGTCACCGGGAACACCGCCAACGGCTACGACTTCAGCGCGGCGCTGCACTCCCGGACGCCCATCGTGTTCGCCGTGGTGGCGCTGCTCGCCCTGGTGCTGCTCACGCTGGCCTTCCGGTCGCTGCTCATCCCGCTGATCTCGATCGGGCTGAACCTGCTGTCGGTCGGTGCGGCCTACGGCCTGATCACCCTGATCTTCCAGGATGGCCGGCTGCAGGGGCTGCTCGGCTTCACCTCGTTCGGCGCCATCATCGACTGGGTGCCGCTGTTCATGTTCGTGTTCCTGTTCGGGCTGAGCATGGACTACCACGTGTTCATCCTGAGCCGGATCCGCGAGCTGCGGTCCGCGGGCAAGCCGCACCGCGACGCGGTGGTGGGCGGCATCGCGACCTGCTCCGGGGTGGTGACCAGTGCAGCGGTGATCATGGTGGCGGTGTTCTCGATCTTCGCGACACTGTCCATCATCGACCTGAAGATGATCGGCGTCGGGCTGGCGTCCGCGGTGCTGATCGACGCGACCGTGGTGCGCGGCATCCTGGTGCCCGCCGCGCTGGCCCTGTGCGGCGAGCGCACCTGGTACTTGCCGCGCTGGCTGGCCTGGCTGCCCGGCCGGCCCACGCTGGAGCACGGCCGCTCGGCACCCGGTGACCGGCCATCGCGGGCGGTACTCTTTGCAGGTGAACCAACCGGGTCCCGGCCAGGCGTGGGCTGACCACGACGCCGGGACCAGCCCGCCCCCCGCGCGGGCCCGGCACCGCCGGCTGGCCATCTCGCTCACCGCGTGCGGCGGAGTGTGCTGCCTGGTCGTGGCGGTGCTGGCCGGGCGGGCGGCGATCGCCCAGCAGACCCGGCCGCCCACCCCGGCGGAGCGGGCCGCGGCGGCCGCGGTGGCGGTGGCCCGCCGGTGGCGCACCTGGCCCATAGGCCGGATCTTCCCGGCCACCCTGCGCTACACCACCGGCCTGCTGAACAACGACACGGCGCACCGGGTCGGCATCTCCCGGGACGACACGTGCGCGGCCGCGCTGGACGCGGCGCTGGCCGGCCCGGCCCGCCGGGACGGCTGCCGGGCCGGGCTGCGCGCCAGCTACGTCGATGAGTTGCAGGGGGTCGTCTACACCACGGGGGTGCTCGCGTTCCCCAGCCCGGCCAGAGCCCAGGCGTTCGACCGCGGGCTGCCCTCGGCCCGGCCGCCGGTGGAAGGGCTGCGCGCGCTGGCCTTTCCCCGTACGGCGGCGGCCCGGTTCGCGGACGACGCCCGGCAGACGGCCATCGCGCAGCAGGACGGCCCGTACGTGCTGATGACCGTGGCCGGCTACGCGGACGGGCGGCCGGCCGCCGCCACCGGCCAGTACAACGCGACCGCGTTCGCGGCGGCGAGGCAGTTGTCCGACGCGATCCTGGCCCCGCTGAACCGGCCCGCGGTGGTGAACTGCGCGGCGACCCGGCAGTGGTCATGCTGAGCCGCCGGGCCCGGCTGGCCGTGCCCGGCTTAGCCCTGGCCGGGATCACGGTGCTCACCGGCGCCGCAACCCAGGGCCCGGAGAGCGTGGGCGCCCAGGTGCGGGCGGCCGAGCAGCCGCAGTTGCAGGCCATCGAGGCACCGGCCGCCTGGCGGCTGAGCCAGGGCCGCGGCGTGACCGTGGCCGTGCTGGACACGGGCGTGGACCCAACCGCAGCCGACCTGGCCGGCTCGGTGACCACCGGGCCGGACTACACGCTGGGCGCGGACCCGCCCGGGTACCAGCCGCCGCACCTGCACGGCACGTTCATCGCCTCGCTCATCGCCGGGCACGGCAGCGGGCCCGGCGATGATGGCGGCATCATCGGCGTTGCCCCGGCGGCCCGGGTGCTGTCGGTCCGGGTCATCCTGGATGACCAGGAGCCGGGGCTGAGCGCGTACAACTCCAACCCGCAGTTTGCCAGCGCCATCAACCACGGCATCCGGTACGCCACCCAGCACGGCGCCCAGGTGATCAACATGTCGCTGGGCACCGGCGACGCGACCCGGGGCATGCAGGCGGCGCTGGGCTATGCGGTGTCGCACCGCGTGCTGGTGGTGGCGTCCGCCGGGAACAGCGGCCGCCCCGGGGCCGGCTACACGCCGTACTCGTACCCGGCCGCGTTCGCCGGGGTGATCTCGGTCGCGGCGGTGGACCAGGGCGGCCAGCGGGCGTCCTTCTCCGACCGGAACTCGTCGGTGGAGCTGTCCGCGCCCGGGATCAGCATCATCGGAGCCGGCCCGGGCGGCAACTATCTGCAGGCCAGCGGGACCAGCCCGGCGGCGGCGTTCGTGGCCGGGGTGGCGGCGCTGATCCGGTCGGCCTACCCGCGGCTGTCCCCGGCCCAGGTGGCGCAGGCCCTGATCAGCTCGGCGCGGCGCCGCCCGGCGGGCGGGTACAGCCCCTCGACCGGGTTCGGCGAGGTGGACGCGGTGGCCGCGCTGCACGCGGCTGGGCGGCTGGCCGCGGCCCGGAGGGCCGCCGGGCTGGCGGCCCGCGGCCACTTCGCGTCCGCCCCCGGCCCGGTCCAGGTCACCCGCCGCGACCGGGCGCGGATCGCGATGCTGACCGGGGTGGCGGCGGCGGGCGTGGCCGGGGTGATCATCGCGCTCGTGGTGCTGATTCTGCTGACGGCGCGCACGGTGCGGGACCGGCGCCGGCTGGCCGCGATAGGCCCGGCCGGCCCGGCGGCACGGTACGGCGCCGGGGCGCTGCCACCGATGCGCAACGTGGGGCTGATCGAGCTACTGGAGTCAGCGGACCCGCGCCGCGCTGGGGCAGCCGGGCTACTCGAATCGGCGGACCAGGGCCGACCCGGGGCAGCCGGGCTGGTCGAACCGGCGGACCCGGTGGAGGCCGCGCAGACCGTGCCGGAGAGCGCGGCCGGGCCACAGCGTGCGGGCCGGCCCCGAGAGTGGGGCCGGGCCCGAGAGTGGGGCCGGGCCCGAGAGTGGGGCCGGGCCCGAGAGTGGGGCCGGGCCCGAGAGTGGGGCCGGGCCCGAGAGTGGGGCCGGGCCCGAGAGTGGGGCCGGGCCCGAGAGTGGGGCCGGGCCCGAGAGTGGGGCCGGGCCCGAGAGTGGGGCCGGGCCCGAGAGTGCGGCCGGGCCCGAGAGTGCGGCCGGGCCCGAGAGTGCGGCCGGCCCCGAGAGTGCGGCGGGCGCCGAGAGTGCGGCGGGCGCCGAGAGTGCGGCCGGGCCACAGCGTGCGGCCGGCCCCGAGAGTGCGGCCGGCCCCGAGAGTGCGGCTGGGCCGGAGCGCGTGGCCGACCCGGAGCCCGGTACTGAGACCGGACCGTAAGGCGCCAAATCGCGCTTTTCCGGCCGGTCAGCCGTACCTTTTGAACGTGTCAGATCATGCGGATGAACCTCCGCTGACGCCGGTAGCGGCCCCGGACCTGACTCGCTGGCTGACTCGGCCCACTTCGGCGGGCCGCCGCCCGGCGTCATCGCCGCGGTGCACCACTCCACCGGCAAGGAGGCCGGGTTCGCCGCGGCCATGGTGGCCGGGCTGGTGCTGCTCTTGATCGCCGCGGTACTGGCGTTCAGCGGGAGAAAATCGGCCGGTAACGGGCGGAAGCTGGGCCATCCTACGGGAGCGTGAGGATCTCGTAGCCGGAACCGGTGACCAGCAGCGTGTGCTCGAACTGGGCGGTCCGCTTACCGTCTTTGGTGACCGCGGTCCAGCCGTCGTCCCATACGTCATAGGCGATCGTGCCCAGGGTGAGCATGGGTTCGATGGTGAACGTCATGCCCTCCTCCATGATCAGGTGCACGCCCGGGTCGTCGAAGTGCGGCACGATCAGGCCGGAGTGGAACGTGGTGCCGATGCCGTGCCCGGTGAAGTCGCGGACCACCCCGTAGCCGAACCGGCGCGCGTAAGACTCGATCACCCGGCCGATCGCGTTCAGCGGGCGGCCGGGCGCGACGGCCCGGATGCCGCGCATCATGGCCTCGTGGGTGCGCTCCACCAGCAGCCGCGACTCCTCGTCCACGTCGCCGGCCAGGAACGTGGCGTTGGTGTCCCCGTGCACCCCGTCCAGGTACGCGGTGATGTCCACGTTGACGATGTCCCCATCCGCGATCACCGTGTCGTCCGGGATGCCGTGGCAGATGACCTCGTTCAGTGAGGTGCACAGCGACTTCGGGTAGCCGCGGTAGCCCAGCGTGCTGGGGTAGGCGCCGTGCTCGACCAGGAACTCGTGCCCGACCCGGTCAAGTTCGTCCGTGGTCACCCCGGGCACTACGTGCCGGCCGACCTCGTGCAGGGCCTGGGCGGCCAGTTTGCTGGCCACCCGCATCCGCTCGATGGTGCCGGCGTCCTTGACGTCCGGTTCGCCGGTCTTCGGGTACTTGCGGCCCACGTACTCCGGACGCGGGATGCTGGCCGGCACGCGCCGCGGCGGGGAGAGCCGGCCAGGGTGGAGCAGAGTCGCCATGGTCTGGGAGTCTAGTGCGCATGAGCGATGACGACGCCTGGTGGTACTGCCTGACGCACAATACGGTCGAGCATGGCGGGGGCTGCCCGGGCAAGGACCGGCTGGGGCCCTACGCCAGCAAGGAAGAAGCACAGAACGCCCTGGAGCTGGTCCGGGAGCGGAATGAAGAGTGGGATGCCGCCGACGACGACTGAGCTTGTCCCGCGATCATCGGTGCTTGCGGGACCGGCGGGTATCGTTGGTACTGCGACGATGCCGGAAGGGGCGCATGGTGGCCGAGGACCGCGCGGGCAGTGACCTGCCCACGGCTGCCCGGGCCCGGCTGGCGGAGATCCGGCAGAGCGGGACCTGGGGTTCCGCGCTCACCAGCGACGAGTTCGCGGCCATTCGCGGCGTCGGCTTCGAGCCGGTCGGCCAGGTGCTCGGTGCGGCCGTCTACAACATCGGCTTCACCGGCGGGTACAACTGCCCGGGCGCGTGGTCCGGCTACGGGTACGCGCAGGCCTACCGCAGCGTGACCCAGGTGTCCGGGCAGGGCGGCTACGGCTCGTTCGGCCCGCTGACCCAGGCCATGTACCAGGCCCGGCACCAGGCCATCAGCCGGATGCAGGAAGAGTGCGCCGCGCTGGGCGGGCACGGGATCGTCGGGGTAACGCTGAGCATCGGCTCGTTCCCGGCGGGCGGGCTGGAGTTCAAGGCCATCGGCACCGCGGTCCGGGCGCCCGGGGCGGTGCCGCTCAAGCAGCCGTTCAGCTCGGACCTGTCCGGGCAGGACTTCGCCAAGCTGATCCACGCCGGATACGTGCCCGCCGGGCTGGCCCTTGGCATCTCGGTCGGCGCCCGGCACGACGACTGGCTGACCGTCGGGCAGACCCGCTGGGGCGCGGGCAACGCCGAGGTGGTCGGGTACACCGAACTGGTCAACGACAGCCGGCACGACGCGCGGCAGCAACTGGAACGGGACGTGCGGCGGCTCGGCGGCGAGGCCGTCGTGGTGTCCCGGATGGACATGCGGGTGCACGAGCGGGAGTGCCCGATGCAGGAGCACGGCAAGGATCACATCGTGGAAGTGACCATCATCGGCACGGCCACGGTCCGGTTCGCTACGGAGGCCAAGCCACCGCCGCCGCTCGCCATCCTGTCGCTCGACCCGCAGCGACGGCAGGCGGCACGGGTCAGGCTAGGACGCTGACTTCGCCGCAGAACGCAAGTTTGAGGAGAGCTGATGACCGACCAGCAGAGCACTGAGCTGAGTGCGGAAGGAGTCCCCCAGGACGCCATCCGCAGGCTGGCCGAGCTGCGGCCGGGGCGGCCCGGCGCGATCTTCACCTCAGACCTGTCGGTGAACGAGTTCCTGCTGGTGCGGGAGGCCGGGTTCCGCCCGCTCGGGCTGGTGCTGGGCAGCTCGATCTACCACGTCGGGCTGCAGGTCGGCCGCTGGGGCCGGAACCAGGAACTCGACGTGCTGTCGCAGGCCATGTACCACGCCCGCGAACTGGCCATGACCCGGATGGAGGCGGAAGCCGACGCGCTCGGCGCGGACGGCATCGTCGGGGTCCGGCTGGACGTCGAGCTGAAGGAGTTCGGCAGCGACATCGCCGAGTTCATCGCGGTCGGCACCGCGGTCAAGGCCGAGCCGGGCGCGGGCGGCGGGGGTGTCTCGGACTGGCGCAACAGCAAGAAGCAGCCGTTCACCTCGGACCTGTCCGGGCAGGACTTCTGGACGCTGATCCGGGCCGGTTACGCCCCGCTCGGCATGGTGATGGGCACCTGCGTGTACCACATCGCGCACCAGCGGCTGGGCAGCAAGGTCAGCAACATCGGCCGCAACGTGGAGCTGGAGCAGTTCACCCAGGCCCTGTACGACGCCCGTGAGCTGGCCATGAGCCGGATGCAGGACGAGGCCGAGCAACTGCACGCGGAGGGCATCGTCGGGGTGCAGCTCCGGCAGCACAGCCACACCTGGGGCTCGCACACCACCGAGTTCTTCGCCATCGGCACCGCGGTCCGCCCGCTGCGCGAAGACCACGTTATTGAACGCCCGACCATGGTGCTCAGCCTGGACGGCTAACCCGTCCGCGCGGCACGGTCAAGGCTGCGCCGCGGCGGCGTTACCCGGGGAAGGCGTCGCGGGTGGCGGCGCGGCCCTCGGCAGCCAGCGGGAAGAAGGCGTAGCTGCCCTGGTCGCGGAACTCCCGGGCGGCCTGGACGGCCGCGCCGTAGGCGGCCTGCGCGAACGCGGAACCGACCGAGACCCGGCGGACGCCCGCCGCGGCCAGCTCGTCGAGGCCCGGGCCGGCCGCCAGGGCCAGCACGTTGACCGGCCGGTCCACCTCGCGGACCACCGTGCGGATGTCGTCCAGGCTGGTCAGTCCGGGCGCGTACAACGCGTCCGCGCCCGCTTCCTGGTAGGCCTGCAGCCGGCTGATCGTGTCGGCCAGGTCCGGCCGGCCGTGCAGGTAGTTCTCGGCCCGGGCGGTCAGCACCAGCGGGCCCGGCGTGTCCTTGGCTGCCTCGGCCGCCGCCGCGATCCGGTCCCGGGCCAGCCCGAGGTCGTAGATGGGCTGGTCGTCCCGCCGGGTGTGGTCCTCCACCGAGCAGCCGGCCAGCCCGGCCGCGGCGGCCAGCTGGATCGTCTCGGCCACGCCGGCCGGCTCGTCGGCGAACGCGTTCTCCAGGTCGGCGGACACCGGCAGGCTGGTGGCCGCGGCGATCCCGGCGCCGTGGGCCAGCGCCTCGTCCCGGCTCACCCCGCCGTCGGGCCGGCCGAGGGTGGCGGCGAAGCCGCCGCTGGTGGTGGCCAGCGCGGCATAGCCCAGCCATTCGAACAGCCGGGCTGACCCGGCGTCCCACGGGTTGGGCAGCAGCAGCAGGTCCGGGCCCTCGTGCAGGGCCCGGAACCGCTGCGCCCGGGCGGCCTGTGTGTCCTTGTCCGTTAGGTCCGTTGCCATGGCCCCACCCTAGGCCGGGGCGCCGACAAGCCGCCCAGGCGGCCGGGTCAGGTCGGGTTGGTCACCATGTGCTGCACGTGGTGCACCGTGGACCGCACCCGGAAGGCCACGGCGATCTCCATGATGCCGTAGACGATCAGCCAGAAACCGAGCACGAAGGCCAGGGTGACCAGCGATATGCCCGGCCACATGATCACGATGATCCCGGCGATCACGCTGAGCGCGCCGATGAACCCCAGCCAGCCGCGGTGCGGCGCCTCCTTGTGCGCGATCGAGGTGTAGATCTCCGAGATCCCGTAGGCCACCCAGTAGATCCCGATGAGCAGGGCCAGCGCGACCACGGACACGATGATGTGCCGGACGGCGTACAGCCCGATCACGATGCCGAGCAGTCCGAGGATCACGTTCCACACCCGCCTGCCGCTGGACTCGTCGGCGGCGAACGCGTTGATGAACGAGAAGATGCCGGATACCAGGATCTGGATGCCGAACAGAATGGCCAGCACCACCACGGTCGGGCCGGGCCAGGCCACCGCGAACACGCCGGCCACCACCATCAGAATGCCGAAGAACAGCAGCCAGCCCCAGTGCCGGCCGATCCGGCCGAGCTCATCGCCGATATCCCTCGAAATCGGGGTGGACATGTCGGCCTCCAGTTACCGAGACGTAGGGGTCATTATTTCCATGGTCAACTCGGCCAACCCGGTTGTCTATGTTCGCCCGGGCAAATGCTGGGTGAACCTGATAGTCCGCGCGGACACTGCAGTCAGATCCCCGGGCCGGGCGGCCATTTATATCGGGCAATGGGGCTGAGCGGTCAGGTGAAGGCGGACAGGCCGGTGATGGCGCGGCCGACGATGAGCGTGTTCATCTCCCGGGTGCCCTCGTAGGAGTAGATGGCCTCGGCGTCGGCGACGAACCGGCCCACGTTGTGCTCCAGCAGGATGCCGTTGCCGCCCATCAGCTCCCGGGCCCAGCCGACCGTCTCACGCATCCGCATCGTGCAGAACGCCTTGGCCAGCGCGGAGTGCTCGTCCCGGGCCTGGCCGGCTTCCTGCAGCCCGGCCAGCCGGGCGCACAGCGCGGCCGACGCGGTCGTGTTGGCCAGCATCTTCACCAGCAGGTCCTGGACCAGCTGGAAACCGCCGATCGGCCGCCCGAACTGCTCGCGCTGCCCGGCGTAGGCCAGCGCATGCTCGTAGGCGCCGCGGCCGCAGCCCACCGCCTGCCAGGCGACACCGGCCCGGGTGATCCGCAGCACCTCGGCCGTGTCCTTGAACGAGCGGGCGTTCTGCAGCCGGTTCGTCTCGGGCACCCGCACGTCGTCCAGCGTGATCCGGGCGTTCTGCACCACCCGCAGCGCGATTTTGTCTTCGAGCTTCTGGGTGCTGAACCCTTCCGCGCCCTGCTCCACCACGAACCCTTTGACCTGCCCGTCCGCTTCATCCCTGGCCCAGATCACGATGAGGTCGGCGAACGTCGCGTTGCCGATCCAGGTCTTCTGACCGCGCAGCACCCAGCAGTCGCCATCGCGGCGGGCGGTGGTGGTCAGCCCGCGGGCCGCGCCGGAGCCGGTGTCCGGCTCGGTCAGCCCGAACGCGCCGATCAGCTCCATCCGGGCCATCGGCGGCAGCCAGCGCTGCTTCTGCTCCTCGGACCCGCAGAGGAAGATCGAGCCCATGGCCAGCCCGCCGTGCACGCCGCAGAACGTGGCGATGGACGGGTCGGTGCGGGCCAGTTCCAGCGCGACCAGCCCGTCCAGCAGCAGCCGCCCGCCGGGGCAGCCGTAGCCGTGGTAGGCCAGCCCGGCGATGCCCAGCCCGCGCAGGCCGGGGACCAGCTCGTGCGGGAACTGCGCCGTTACCCAGTACCGGTTGATCACCGGTGCCACTTCTTTTTCCATGAACGCCCGTACCCGGTGCAGCACAGCTCGCTCGGCATCATCGAGTAGCTGCTCAAGGCCGTAAAAGTCGGCGTCGGGTTGCATCGGCGTTACCTCCCTGCGGACGGCGGGCCGGGCTCCGCCGTTACCCCAGGATCTGCCCCGGTGCCAGACATGTCGATGGCATTGGGTGACAGCGCTTCGCCGCTCCGGTGGTGGCGGCGGACAACGGCGGCCAGGTCAGCCCGCTGGTGTCAGGCAGCGCTGCCGGGGCGGTACCGGGCGGCGAGCGCCGCGGTCAGCTGCCCGGCCAGGGCGGCCGCCTGGTCGCGGATCTCCGGGATCGCGGTCGTCTCGTAGCGCAGCCCGCGCAGCGTCGGGCCGAGCGTGAACAGCGCCGCGCTGGGCGTGCCCGCGCTGTCCAGCACGGCGCCGTCCGGGCTGGCGTTGACGCCCAGCCGGTGCTGGTCCGGCCGGGCCTGCCCGCGGCTGAGCAGGTCGCGGAGCAGCGGGTCCGGGGTGGCGGTGATGTCCGTGCCCGGGCCGGTCGCGTTGATCAGCCAGCCCGCGGCCAGCTGGCTGACCGCGCCGCCGGCCGCGACACTGATCCGCAACTGCCCGGCCTGCTCGGTGACCTCGGTGACCCGGGCGGGCAGCACGCGGAGGCGGCCGGCGATACGCAGCGCGGTGATCCGCTGCGCGGTGGCCGGCGGCATCCGGTGCCGGTGCACCTCCCAGTAGCGCGCGACGTGCCGCAGGAACACCCGCTGGTCCGCCGGGGACAGCCGCTGCCACAGGCTGGGCACCGCCGGCCGGAGCGCGTCCACCACGTCCTGCCACTGCTCCGGCCGGCTGGTCATGGCCGCCCGGACCTGCCAGATCAGGTCGCCCAGCCGGACCTGGCCCGGCGGGCCGGCCAGCGCGGGCAGCCAGACGCTGTCCCCGCCCGGGGCGGGCATGCCGCGGTGCACCCGGGGCAGCAGGGCATGCCGGGACACCGCGGTGACCTTGGCCGGTGACCGGCCCGCATTGCTGGTCACCGACATGGCCACGTCCAGCATGGACAGCCCAGTGCCCATGATCACCACCGGGCTGCCGTCGGCCACCGCGTCCAGGGCACCCGGCGCCCACGGGTCGGCCACGAACCGCGGGCTGGCCGGGACCGGGATCGGTACCACCGGCGGCGGATTGCCACTGGCCAGGATGGCCGCGTCGGCCTCCAGGCAGCTGCCGTCGCCCAGCACCAGCCGCACCGGCCGGCCGCCGGCGCCCGGCCGGACCGCAACCACGTCGGCGGTCAGCTCGGTCAGCCGCGATTGTGGCGCCGCCCGCAATTCCGCGTCGGCCAGCAAGTCGCGCAGGTAGCGCCCGTAGACCGTCCGGGGCAGGAAGCCCGGCGCGGGGAATCCAGCCCCGGCCGCCCACCGGACCAGGTGATCCGGATCGCCGGCCAGGGCGCTCATCCGCCCGGCCGGGGCGTTCAGCAAATGGTCGGGGTTGGTGGTTGCGTACGCCTGGCCCAGCCCGTGCCGGCCGAGCCGGTCGATCAGGGCGATGCGCAGCGGAACGCGCCGGGCCACCGTGGCCCGCAGCAGGTGCACGGCGGTGAGCGTGCCGCTGGCCCCGCCGCCGATGATCGCGATGACCGGCCCGCGTCCGGCGGCCGGCCCGGGCTGGCCCTGCTCAAGATGCACGGCGCCGGCCCGGGGCCGGGAGAAGAGCGCCACCGCTCAGCCGACCGGGGCGGGCACGGCCTGGCCGCGCGGCGCCGCGAACAGGCTGTCCGGCCGGGGGATGCCGTAGTGCTCGCGCAGCGTGCGGCCGGTGTACTCGGTGCGGAACAGGCCGCGCCTGGCGAAGATCGGGATCACCTGCTCGGCGAACGTCTGCCGCCCGGCCGCCTTGTCGCCCAGCTCGGCGCCGTCCTCCCAGCTGTCCCACAGCCGGACCGACACGTCCACGAACTCGGCCGCCCGCTCGTACCGCTCCCGGTGCGACGGCCGGTCATCCAAGCCGAAGTTCTGCGCGGACGTCCGCTCGGCGGTGGTCACGATGTTCCAGCCGGCCCGGCCGCCGCTGATGTGGTCCAGCGACGCGAACCGGCGGGCCAGGTTGTACGGCGCGTTGTAGGTGGTCGACGCGGTGGCGATCAGCCCGATGTGGCTGGTCACCCCGGCCAGCGCGGTGAGCAGCACGGTCGGCTCGAGCGCGCCGGCCGGGCGGTGCTTGGCGCTGTTCCACATGGCCGGGCTGTCGGCCAGGAACAGCGAGTCGAACCTGGCCTGCTCGGCGAGCTGGGCCAGGTTGCGCCAGTGCGCCAGGTTGACGTTGGCGAACGGGTTGCTCTCGGGCAGCCGCCAGGCGGCCTCGTGATGCCCGGAACTCATCAGGAATGCGTTGAAGTGCAGCTGCCGGCCGGTCACTGGTCCTCCCTCATGCGCTGACCCGGATCTGCGGGCGCCCGGAGCTGGCCGCGCCATTGGTTGCGCACGCCTCCCGGCGGCGGATCTCGGGCAGCACGCCCTCGCCGAACCAGTACGCCTCCTCCAGGTGCGGGTAGCCGGACAGGATGAACTCGGTGATGCCGAGCGAGGCGTACTCCTCGATCAGGTCGGCCACCTTCTCGTGGCTGCCGACCAGGGCGGTGCCCGCGCCGCCGCGGACCAGGCCGACCCCGGCCCACAGGTTCGGGTAGATCTCGAGGTCCTGCGCGGAGCCGCCATGCCGGTAGGCGGCGTGCAGCGCGCGCATCCGGTCCTGGCCCACCGACTCGCTGGCGCCGAGGATCCGCTGCGCCTTGGTGATCTCGGCCGGGTCGATGTAGTCGAGCAGCCGGCTGGCCTCAGCCCAGGCGTCTTCCTCGGTGTCCCGGGTGATCACGTGCAGCCGGATGCCGAAGCGCAGCGTGCGGCCCCGGGCCGCGGCCAGCTCGCGGATCCAGCGCAGCTTCTCGGCCACCTGGGCCGGCGGCTCACCCCAGGTCAGGTAGACGTCCGCGTGCTCGGCGGCGACCGGGCCGGCCGCGGCCGACGAGCCGCCGAAGTAGATGCCGGGCAGCGGGTCCGGCGGGCGCAGCACGGTCGCCCCCTCGACCTGGTAGTACTGGCCGTCCAAGTCGAAGGGCTCGCCGCCCCACGCGCCGCGGACGATGGCCAGGAACTCCGCGGTCCGCGCGTACCGCTCGTCATGCGACAGGTGGTCGCCGAACCGGCGCTGCTCGTCGGCCTGGCCGCCGGTGACCACGTTGAGCAGCAGCCGGCCGCCGGACAGCCGCTGATAGGTGGCCGCCATCTGGGCGGCCAGCGTGGGCGAGGTCAGCCCGGGCCGGAACGCGACCAGGAACTTCAGCCGCCTTGTTTCCCTGGTGAGCGCGGCGGTGACTAGCCAGGCGTCCTCGCACCAGGTCCCGGTCGGGGTGAGCACGGCCTCGAAGCCAAGCTGCTCGGCCGACCGGGCCACCTGGGCCAGGTACTCGATGTCCGGCGGCCGTTCCTGCGCCGCCGCGCCGCGGATGTGCGGGGCGTCCGGGAGCCGGCTCAGCCTGGCCTGCTGGCTGGCCGGGCCGGCCGCGCTGGCCGGGGGCAGGCTGTGCCCCCGGCCCATGATCGAGCGGCCGTCACCGGTGGTGGGCAGGAACCAGTGGAAAGTCAGGCTCATCAGGACGTCCCTCCGGCGGTGCTGTTGAACGCCGTGTCCACGAACTTGCTGAAGTCCACGTGGCCAGGGATCAGCCCGGCCGCGGTGAACGCGTTGGATACCTGCTGTTCGGACGCGACCACCGCGGGGGTGATCGGCACCGCGCGGGCCGCGTCGTCCTTGGCCGCCTTGGCCATGATCGCGGCGGACAGCCCGGAGGCCTTGGCCCACACCGCGGCCCAGGCGGCCTGGTGGGTGGCGGCCCAGGCGTGTGCCTGGGCGAGCAGCTTGAGGTAGTCGCGGATCGCGGCCGCCTTGGCCGGGTCCTGCAGTGCGCCGCGTGACGCCACCGTGAACGAGTACGGGCTGCCGTAACCTACCCCGCTGACCAGCAGCCGGGCGTGGTCCTGGGCCTCGGCCTGCTCGACGAACGGGGACCAGATGTCCCACACGTCCACGTGGCCGGAGGCCCGGGCGGCCAGGCCGTCGGCGGGCCGGCCGGGGCGGTGCCGGGCCCGTGCCCCAGCCACCCCCGCTACCCCGGCCGCGCCCTGAGGCGCCGCGGTGCTTGCTGCGGCCGCCCCCACCGGGGCCGCGGCCGGGGCGCGGCCCGGTGGGGTGCCGTCCGGCGGCCCCGCGCTGGTGTGCTCACCCGTGTCTGTGCTGCCCCTGGGCAGCACGGTGGGCAGCAAGCCGGTCGGTGTGTTTCCTGGCATGACAGACCTCGCTCGTGGCAGGGGAGCCGTCAGCCGCGGCCGCGGTGCGGGGGCGCTGCTGGCGGCCGGCTGATCCGGTGCGGCTTGTGCCTGCTCAGCGCCGACCAGGACGGCAGGCCGGCCACAGGGCCGTGGGCTGCCGGCCCAGATCGGCGTAGCGGCGGGGGACCAGGAGGCGCGGACGAACCATGCCCCCATCGTCGGCTGATATTCCTATAAAGTCAATAGGTAATCTAGGATGTGATCATCGTCACGGTCCGTTCCCTGAGCCGGAGAGATCGCACCCAGGCCGGAACGTGATCAAGCAGGGCTGGTCCGGCGGATGGGGCTGGGCGGGCTAGCGGTCGGGGGCGTGTCACGGTCATGGCCGCTCTGGCAGGATCGGGGGATGACCGCTGAGCAGGCTTATCCCGCTATGATCAAGGACCTCACAGAACTCACCATCGCGGTACTGGGTGGCACCGGCGATCAGGGGCGCGGGCTGGCGCACCGGTTCACTGCCGCGGGAACCCCGGTCATCATCGGCTCGCGGAGCATGGAGCGTGCGCATACCGCCGCTACCGAAATCGCGGCCGCTCTGGACGGCGACGGCACCCGGTCTATCCGGGGCATGGCCAACGCGGACGCGGCCGCCGCGGCCGACGTGGTGATCGTCGCGGTGCCCTATGCGGGCCACCGCGACCTGCTGACCGGGCTGGCCGGCCCGCTCACCGGCAAGATCGTGATCGACTGCGTGAACCCGCTCGGCTTCGACAAGCGCGGCGCCTACCCGCTCCGGGTCGAGGAGGGCAGTGCCGCGGAGCAGGCCGCGGCGGTGCTGCCGGGCAGCCGGGTGGTCGGCGCGTTCCACCACGTGTCCGCCGTGGTGCTGCTGGATCCCGAGGTGACCAGTGTGGACCTGGACGTGATGGTGCTCGGCGACGACCGGGAAGCCACCGACCTGGTCCAGGAGCTGGCCGCCCGCATCCCCGGGGTGCGCGGCATCTACGCGGGCCGGCTGCGCAACTGCGGCCAGATCGAGGCGCTGACCGCGAACCTGGTCTCGGTCAACCGCCGGTACAAGGCGCACGCCGGGCTGCGTATCACCGACATCTGAGCCATGCGTCAATTCCACGTTGACGATGTTCCGCCGTCAATCTAGGCTTGACGGGTGGTAGACAGCCCCGTTTCCCTTCATACCCTCATCACGTTCGTCAAGGTCCAGCGTCCCCAGGGAAGCGCCCTGGACAACCTGGCCGACGCGGTCGCGGTCGGCGAGCACCTCGGCGAGCAGGCAGACACCCTGATCGGCCACTTCGTGGACCAGGCCCGGCGGTCCGGTGCGTCGTGGAGCCAGATCGGCGCCAGCATGGGCGTCAGCAAGCAGGCCGCGCAGCAGCGCTTCGTGCCGCGCGGCGAACCCGGCCGGGGTCCCTTGGACCCCTGGTGACTTCTCCCGGTTCACCCCGCGGGCGCGCGCCGTGCTGGCCGCCGCCGAGGACCACGCCCGGGCCGCGGACACCGCGGTGATCGGCAGCGACCACCTGGCCCTTGGCCTGTTCGCCGAGCCCGAGGGACTGGCCGCGCAGGCCGTCGCGACGCTCGGCGTCACCGAGTCGCAGGTGCGGGCCGCGCTCGGTGCGCCGGAGCAGCCCCAGCCGGTCCCGGTGGACGAGAAGGAGACCAGCCGGATTCCGCTTGGCCCGGGGGCGACGGCATCGCTGCGCGGCGCGCTGAGATGGGCGCTCCGCATGGGGCATAACTACACCGGCACCGAGCACATCCTGATCGGGCTGCTGGACACCGGCGACGCCACGGCCAGCGCGCTGGCGGGCCTCGGTCTGGCCATGCCTGCGGTGAAGCGGCAGCTCAGCGCCCAGATCGCCGCGATCCAGGCTGCCCGGGGCTAGCCCGCTGCTTCCGCCGTGCCCGCGATGTGGAACGAGACCGGGCTGCGGGTCTCCGGGAACAGGAAGCTGGCCCCGGTCCCGGCGCCCACCTCGATGACCCGCCCGGCCAGGCCGGCCTACAGCCGCCCACGGTAACCAGCCATGCCGCCGGCCTCCATGGCCCGGCTCAGCACCGGGAGGGTTCGGGGGCGGACCCGGCTGGCCGGCCGGGCCATCACGACGGCGCCCCGGCCAGCGCGGCCCCCGCCGCGTCCCAGGAGAACGAGCCCGGGTCCAGGTGCCACTGCGCCATCAGCCCGTACAGCCCGGCAGTGAACAGCCGGGCGGCCAGCGCGGGGTCGGTGCCCGGCGGCCATTCGCCGGCCTGCACGCCCGCCGCGATCAACTCGGCCAGCTGCTGGTGCGACCGGGCATCCCCGGCCTGGACGGCGGCGGCCAGGGCCGGCTCGTGCGCGGCCAGGGCGCGGGCCTCCATCAGCACCCGGCACGTGTCCGGTTCGGCCTGCACGTGCGCCGCGATCCCGGCCGCGACCGCGTGCAGCACCCGGCGGGGGGAGCGGCGGCCGGCCTCGGGCAGCGCGGCGACGGCCGCGTCGATCCGCTGCTCCGCGCCGCAGTCCCACTCCTCATGCAGCGTCAGAAACAGCACTTCCTTGCTGGGGAAGTACAGGTACGGGGTGCCCTTGGACACCCCGGCCTGGGCTGCGACATCGGCCATCGTAGTCGCGTAATAGCCGGAGCGGGCGAAGCAGGCCAGCCCGGCCGCGATGATCTGCTCCCGCCGCGCGGCCCGCGCCTGCTCAGCGATCTTGGGCACGCGGCCCCCGCACCCAGTGTCGCCGCAGCAGCAGCGCGATACCGGCCGGCGGGCACAGGCCGACCAGCAGGCACACCAGGCAGGGGTCCAGCCGGAGCGTCCAGTCCGGCTCCGCCTGGACTTCTGCCAGCTCGGCGGGCCGGGGCAGATCGGCGATCAGCCCGGCCAGTTCCGGCCAGGTACGCGCGGCGTACGCGGCGTCCACCCGGCCGCGGTGCTCATCGGCCGTGAGCCGGCCGTCGGCGAACGCCTCATTCAGCACCCGCGCGGCCGCGTCCCGGTCGGTGTCCGATGCCAGCACGGCTGGTTCGGCAGGCAGGCTCATCGCACCCTCGCCTCCCTCAATCAAAATGACTGACCAATCAGTCATTTTGAACCAACGCACCGCCCAACGTCAAGACCCCCAGCATGCTTTACGCCAGTACGGCGCAGTCGCCTGCGCCTGTTCGCGGGGCAGAGCCGCAGTGGCCGGTCTGCGGGACCAGGCTGCGGGGGCAGAGCCGCGGGGGCAGAGCCGCGGGGGCAGAGCCGCGGGGGCCGGTCTGCGGGACCAGCCTGCGCAGGCCAGGCTGGGGGGCGGGGCCGGCTGCACGGGCCAGGCTGCGGGGGCGGGCCGGCTGCACGGGCCAGGCTGTGGGGGCGGGGCCGGCTGCACGGGCCGAGCCGCGCGGATCAAGTCTGATAACAGCAAGAGGCTCGGAGCGTGGGGGAGAGGCCCGGTTCCGGCGGAGGCGGGTCTGCGAGGGGAGGGGTGATTGCGTAAAGGGCTGCCTATTGGGCGGTAACGTTTCCGGAACGGTCGGGCCGTATCGTCTTCATTATGATGGGGGCTGAGCCGACGGACAGGCAGGTGCGGGCCATCACCGGGCTGTGGGCTGTGGTGCTGCTGGCCGCGTCCCTAACGGTGGCGCTGACGATCGTCGGGCGGGGCGACCTGGCGGTCGGTGACCTGAGCTCGAACCTGGCCACCGCCGCGTCGGCCGCGACCTATGCCACGCTCGGTGCGCTCATCGTTCGCCGCGCTGGCAACGGGATGGGCTGGATCATGCTGGGTGAGGGTGCGGCACTGGCGTTTCTCGGTCTCGCCTCGATTTACGCGGTGCTGGGCGTGGCCACGTTTCCTGGTTCGCTCCCGGCGGCTAAGCAGGTGGGCGCGCTGGCGCAGGGCAGCTTCGCCGTGGTCGTGTTCACTATCGCGTTCCTGTTCCTGCTGTTCCCGACGGGGGCGCTGCCGTCACGGCGCTGGGTTCCGCTCGCCGCCGTCGGCGTCCTGCTGACCATCCTGACCACGGCCGGGAGGGCCGTACAGCCCGGATCGGTGCAGCTCATCGCGCCCGGCGGGGTTTCGGTGATCGTCCCGAACCCCCTGGCCGTCGAGCATCCCGGCCTGCTGCTGATCGGCGCAACGACTGGGCTCACGGTGTCGGTCGCCGCATTCCTGGCCACCGCCCTGCTGTCGCTCGCCGTCCGGTACCGGGCCGGCGGGCCGCTGTTGCGGCACCAGATCAAGTGGCTCGCCCTGACCGCCGTGGCGCTCGCGGGCTGCTTCCTGATCATCCCGCCGAGCAGTGCGGCCGGCCAGGTCTGGCTGACCACTGTCGCTGATACCGGCACCGAACTCCTCGGGTTGCTCGCGATCCCGGCCGCGATCACGCTCGCGATCTTCCGGTACCGGCTGTACGAGATCGATCACATCATCTCCCGGACGGTGACCTACGCGATCGTGACCGGGCTGCTGGTCGGCCTGTATTCCGGGCTCGTGCTGCTGGCCAGCCAGGTGCTGCCGTTCTCCGATCCGGTGGCGGTGGCGGTGGCCGCGCTGACCGCGGCGGCGCTGTTCAGCCCGCTGCGCCGCCGCACTCAGCAGATCGTAGACCGGCGGTTCAACCGGGCCCGGTACAACGCCGACCAGAGCATCACCGCGTTCGCGGCCCAGCTCAAGGACGCGGTGGACCTGGATTCCGTCCGCAACGATCTGGTCGGCGCCATGCGGCAGACCCTGGAACCCGCCCACATTTCGGTGTGGCTGCGCCAGCGTGACTAGCGGCGCGGAGTGGTACTGGCGTTCAGGAAGAAGGGCTGGACAGGACCTGGATGCCGGGTCGGAGCTGGCTGAACGCCGGCTCGTAACTGGAGCCCTGCTCGGTGACCAGGGTGGTGTAGCATGCCCGGCCGGCCGGCGCGGCGATGGCGTACTGCAGCACGGTCAGCGACCGGCCGCCGATGCTGGCCTGATCGTAGCTGAGCAGCGCGGTCCGACCGTCCACCGTGGTCTGGCCGAGCTGGGTGTTGCCCGCGCTGGCCGCGGTGAACTCCTGCTCGCTGAGCGTGGTCAGCCCGGTGGCCGGGCTGGTACCGGCCGGGAAGCCGGCCGGCGCGCAGTACAGCGAGGTGAGCGCCGCGACGCCGCCGCGGCCCGGGGCGGCCACGTCGAGCGAGTCCGGGCCGCCCCGGCCCGGCACCACGGCCTGCAGCTGCCTGGCGGCGGCCCGGCTCAGGCCCAGGTCGTGCAGGGCGCGGCGGAATGCGGTGCCGTGCACGGTCACCCAGCCGTCCGGGATGGCGATGCGCAGGCCGTCGGCCGCGGTGCCGACCATCTTGTCCCCGGCGGGCGGGGAACTGACCGCGGTCATCACCGGCTTGCTCACCGCCGCGTACATGGCCTGCTCGGCCTCGGCCGAGCTGGTCGCACTGCCGGACGAGCAGCCCGCCACGGTGACCGCGGCCGCGGCGATCGCGGGCAGCAGGAACACGCCTGGCACCCGCCTCATCCGTGTTCCTCCGCTACCGTCCGCAGTCACATCGCGGAAGCGATATTAGGTGCCCGGAATCGGGTTATGTGCCCGAATAGGTAATTGTGGCGGCCGGGTCAGCGGTAGGAGTGCTCCGCGTCCGGGAACGCGCCGCCGGTCACGTCCTCGGCGAACGCCTTCGCGGCCTGGCCCAGCACGCCGGCCACGTCCGCGTAGCGCTTGACGAATCTCGGCGTGCGCGGGCTGAGCCCGGCCATGTCCTGCCAGACCAGCACCTGGGCGTCGCAGTCCGGGCCGGCGCCGATGCCGATCGTCGGGATGGACAGCGAATCGGTGACCCGGGCGGCGAGTTCCGCCGGCACGCACTCGAGCACCACCGCGAACGCGCCCGCCACCTCCATGGCCTTGGCGTCGTGCAGCAGCCGCTCACCGTCCTCGCCGCGCCCCTGCACCCGGTACCCGCCGAACGCGTTCACCGACTGCGGGGTGAGCCCGAGATGGGCCATCACCGGGATGCCCGCGGCGACCAGTTCCTCGGCCTGGTGCAGCACCCGGTGGCCACCTTCCAGCTTGACCGCGTGCGCGCCGGTCTCCTTGAGGAACCTGATGCCGGTGGCCAGCGCCGCCTGAGGCGAGGACTGATACGAGCCGAACGGGAGATCGGCCACGATCAGCGCCCGGCGGGTGCCGCGGACCACGGCCGCGGTCAGTGGGATGAGGTCGTCCACCGTCACCGGGATCGTGGTGTCGTGCCCGAACACCACCATGCCGGCCGAGTCACCGACCAGCAGCACCGGGATGCCCGCATCGTCGAACACCCGGGCCACGAGCGCGTCATACGCGGTGAGCATGGGCCATTTCTCACCGCGGGCCTTGGCCGCGGCCAGGTCGTTGATGGTGACCCGGCGGGAGGCCCGGCCGCCGTACAGCGGCTCGGGCCGCTTGGCGGCAGGACTGGCTGGTACTGGGCTGACTGGAACTGGGCTAGCTGATACTGGGGCGGCTGGCGCATCGGTCCGCGCTCCGGTCGCGGCCGTGCCCAGGCCCCCGGAAGGGGCGTTCATGCTGGAACCTCCATGTCTCGTGGCGCCACCGCGGCGTCCCCGGACAGTTCGATGATGGCACGGGCCGGGCGGTGCTGGTAGCCCCCGGACGGTGCCGGTGACTCCAGCCAAAAACCTGGCCGGGCGCGGGAATGTTTTCCGATACGGGTTAGTTCCGTATCGATAGCTTCCCCGCGCGGCCCCGGCCGCCCGGGTATCTCAGACCTAGACAGAAGGACGTCAATGGAACATCGCATTGCCGATCTCCAGTCCGCTGCCGCTGACCGCATCCACCGCCGTCGCTGGGCCATCCTCGGCGTGCTGATCATCAGCCTGATCGCCATCGTGCTGGACAACACGGTGCTGAACGTCGCGCTGAAGACGATCGCCGAGCCCAAGGCGGGCCTGGGTGCGAGCCAAAGCCAGCTGGAGTGGGGGATCAACTCCTACACGCTGGTGTTCGCCGGCTTGCTGTTCACCTTCGGGGTGATCGGCGACCGGATCGGCCGCAAGCGCATGCTGATGATCGGGATGGCCGCGTTCGGCATCTTCTCGCTGCTGACCGCGTACTCGAAGAACCCGGATCAGCTCATCTTCGCCCGGGCCGCGATGGGCCTGGGGGCGGCGGCGGTCATGCCGCAGACGCTGTCCATCATCTCGAACGTGTTCGACCCGCGGGAGCGGGCCAAGGCCATCGGCATCTGGGCCACCGCCGTGGGCATCGGGGTAGCCATTGGCCCGATCGTGGGCGGGCTGCTGCTCGCACACTTCTGGTGGGGCTCCGTCTTCCTGATCAACGTGCCGCTCACCGCGGTGGGCGTGCTCGCGATCCTGCTCCTGGTGCCGGAGTCGAAGAACCCCAGCCCCGGCAAGATCGACTACCTGGGCGTGCTGCTGTCCATCGTGGGCCTGGTGCTGGTGGTGTACGGCATCATCCAGGGCGGCGAGAAGGGCACCTGGATCCACTGGGACGTGCTCGGCGCCACCGTGGCCGGGCTGGTCGTGCTGGGCCTGTTCGCCTGGTGGGAGGCCCGGCTCAGTCATCCGTCGCTGGACGTGAAGCTGTTCAAGGACCCGCGGCTGTCGTCCGCGGTGGGCGCACTCGGCCTGGTGTTCTTCGGCATGATGGGCGCGCTGTTCTTCCTCAGCTTCTACCTGCAGAGCGTGCGCGGTTACACGCCGCTGGCCGCGGGCCTGCTGACGCTGCCGTTCGCGGCCGGCCAGATGCTGATGGCGCCGCGCAGCGCCAAGCTGGTCCGCCGGTTCGGCACCAAGGCGGTCGCCGCCGCCGGGCTGATCACGGTGACGGTCGCGCTGGCCGGTTACCAGCTGCTCGGGGTGGACACCCCGATCTGGGTGCTGGGCGTGATCTTCTTCGTGCAGGGCGCGGGCATGGGCAGCGTGATGCCGCCCGCCACCGAGGCGGTCATGTCCGTGGTGCCCCGGGAGCGGGCGGGCTCCGGGTCGGCGCTGACCAACACGGCCCGCCAGGTGTTCGGCGCGCTGGGCGTGGCGGTGCTCGGCTCCATCCTGGCCCAGGTGTACCGGGGCCAGCTGAACCCGCACCTGACCGCGCTGCCCGCCGCGGCCCGCGACGCCGCGGCCGGCTCGATCACCGCCACCCAGACGGTGGCCTCTCACCTGGGCAGCGCCGGGGTGCGCCTGGACAGCTTCGCGGATGGCGCGTTCGTGCACGCGATGCACGTGACTACGGTCATCTCCGCGGCCATCACGCTGATCGGCGCGCTGGTGGTGCTGGCCTGGATGCCGGGCCGCCCGGCGGCCCGCGCCGAAGTGGCCGGGGACGCGCAGCCGGAAGAGACCGTGCCTGAGCCGACCGAGGTCGTGGAGATCCCGGCGGTGCTGCGCGCCGAGCCGGTGCTGCGCGCCGAGCCGGGCACGGAAGGCTAATGCGGATGAGCACCAGCACGATTGCTGACCAGCCGCCCGGGACGGCGGCCGAGCACCGCCGCCCCGGGCGGCCGCGCAGTGAGCGGGCCGACCGGGCCATCATCGACGCGGCGCTCAGCCTGTTCGCCGAGCATGGCGTGGAAGGGCTGTGCATCGAGGAGGTGGCGGCCCGGGCCGGGGTGGGCAAGGCCACCATCTACCGCCGCTGGCCGGGCAAGGAGGACCTGCTGCTGGACGCGCTGGCCGCGCTCAAGACGCCGCTGCCCGAACTGCGCGGCGAGTCGGCCCGCGCGGACCTGGTCGCGCTGCTGGACGCGCTGGCGGCCGACTACGCCGACCCGCGCCGGGCCCGGTCGTTCGCCCTGCTGCTCGGCGAGGGGGCCAAGTTCCCCCGGCTGCTGGCGCGATACCAGGAGACGGTCATTGAGCCGCGCCGCGAGGTGATGCGCGGCGTGCTGCGCCGCGGCGTGGCCGCCGGCGAGCTGCGCCCGGACACCGATGTCGAGGTGGCGCTGTTCATGCTGTCCGGGGCGGTCGTGGCCCGCGGCAAGCACCAGCCGGAGGGCATCGCCGAGGGCTTCGCCGAGCGCGTGGTGGACGAACTGCTGCACGGGCTCAACGCCCGCTGACCGGCGGCCGGCTGGCCGCCCGCGCCGCTGCCCTGCCGTGAAAGACTCGGGACCGTGCGGCGCCCATTCCGTCAGGTCGATGTGTTCAGCGCTGTCCCGTTCCGCGGCAATCCGCTCGCCGTCGTGCTCGACGCGGACGGCATGAGCACCGAAGCCATGCAGCGGTTCGCCAACTGGGCCAACCTGTCCGAGACCACCTTCGTGCTGCCCCCGTCCAGCGGCCAGGCGGACTACCGGGTACGGATCTTCACCCCGGCCAGCGAGCTGCCGTTCGCCGGGCATCCCACGCTGGGCACCTGCCACGCCTGGCTGGAGGCGGGCGGCCAGCCGGCCACCCCCGGGGTGTGCGTGCAGGAGTGCGGAGCCGGCCTGGTCCAGGTCCGGCAGACCGAGGCCGGGCTGGCGTTCGCCGCCCCGCCGCTGATCCGGTCCGGCCCGGTGGACGAGCCGCTGGCCGGGCGGATCGCCGCCCAGCTCGGCATCGCCCGGGCCGACATCGCCGACCTGGCCTGGGCGGACAACGGCCCGGGCTGGGTCGCGGCGCTGCTGCGGACGGCCGAGGCGGTTCTCGCGCTCCGCCCCGGCGTGGTGGATATGGACATCGGGGTGGCCGGGCCGTACCCGCCGGGCGGCCCCGCCGCGTTCGAGGTGCGCGCGTTCTTCCCAGTGGCCGGCAGCACGGTCGAAGACCCGGTGACCGGCAGCCTGAACGCGGCGCTGGCCGGCTGGCTGCTCAGCACCGGCCGGGCTACCGCCCCGTATCTGGCCAGCCAGGGAACGGTGCTGGGCCGGGCCGGCCAGGTGCATATCAGCCAGGAACCGGACGGGCAGGTCTGGGTGGGCGGGGCGTCCCGGACGTACCTGTCAGGCGAGGCCGAACTCTAGGCGTAGGACGGGCTGGTCCCGGGAATCCACTCGGTGCATGCCGGAACTCTCGGCTGGAGGGCGGTCGGACCATGGACCTGGCAGACGAGTGGGCCGGACTGCTCCGCACCGAGGGCGCCGGCTACGCGGGAGTGGCGCTGGCCAACGTCAAGCATGAGTTTCCCGCCGCGATGCAGCACCTGATGACCGCGCCCGGTGATTTCCCGTACCGGCCGCGGGCCCGCACGCCGGTGTTCTACGGCAGCCACGACTGGCAGTCCGCGGTGCAGATGCACTGGGCCCTGCTGCGGCTGCTGCGCCGGATCCCGGACGTGGCCCGCGGCGAGGAGATCCGGCACGTGCTGAGCGGCCAGTTCACTCCGGTGGCGCTGGCCCACGAGGCCGATTTCATCGCCGGACCTGACGCGCCCACCGAGCGGCCGCAGGGCTGGGGCTGGGCGCTCGCCCTGGTGCACGAGGCGGCGACCTGGGATCACCCGGACGGGATGAAGTGGGCCAGCGCGCTGGCCCCGCTGGCCGAGGCGCTGGTCAGCTGCTTCCTGCGCTGGCTGCCCGGGCAGGTCTACCCGGTGCGCTACGGCACCCGCCGGGGCAGCGCGTTCGGCTTGTCGCTGGCCTGGCCGTTCGCCCAGGCGCGGGCGGCCGCCGGGGACCCGGCGCTGCGCGAGGCGATCGCGGCCCGGGCGATGGGCTGGTTCAGCGCGGACACCATGTACCCGGCCGACTGGGAACCGTCCGGGGACGACTGCCTGTCGCCCGCGCTCACCGAGGCCGAGCTGATGTCCCGCATCCTGCCCCGGGCCGAGTTCGCGGAGTGGCTGACCATGTTCCTGCCCGGCATCGAGTGGGGCCGGCCGGCCGCCTTGTTCACTCCGGCGGCGGCGGGCGACGACACCGACGGGCAGGCCGCCCAGCTGCACGGGCTGAACGCCAGCCGGGCCTGGTGCTGGCGGCGGATCGCGGACACGCTGCCGCCTGGCGACCCACGCTGCGAGCCCGCGCTCGGCGCGGCCTGGCAGCACGCCAAGGCGGCGCTTCCCTATGTGGTCGGCGGCGACTATCAGCTAGAGCACTGGCTCGTCGGCTATGCCGTTCTAATGCTTTCCTTATGAACGCCAATTGGGCGTACTGCCGCGGCCCGGGTTACTCGGCCGGGGTGGCTGGGCGGGGCTCGCGCCACTGGCTGGTGATCGGCAGCCGCCGGTCCCGGCCGAAGTTGCGCGGCGTGATCTTCGGGCCGGGCGGGTACTGCCGCCGCTTGTACTCGGCCCGGTCCACCAGCTGGATCACCTTGTCCACCAGGGCCGGGTCGTGCCCGGCCGCGGCCAGCTGGGCCGCGCCCATGTCCTTCTCCACGTAGTCGTCCAGCAGCGGGTCCAGCACCGCGTAGTCGGGCAGCGAGTCGGTGTCCAGCTGGCCGGGCTTGAGCTCCGCGCTGGGCGGTTTGGTGATGGAGTTTTCCGGGATCGGCGGTGTCTCGCCACGCGCCGCGGCCGCCTCGTTGCGCCACCGGGCCAGGTCCCAGACCAGCGTCTTGAGCACGTCCTTGATCGGGCCGAAGCCGCCCGCCGAGTCGCCGTACAGGGTGGAGTACCCGGTGGCGATCTCGCTCTTGTTCCCGGTGGTCAGGACGAGGTGCCCGGCGGCGTTGCTCAGCCCCATCAGGATCACCCCGCGGATCCGGGACTGCAGGTTCTCGGCGGCCAGGCCGGGCAGGTCGAGCTCGGCCTCGAAACTGTCCACCATCGGCGCGATCGGCACCGTCCTGGCCTGCAGCTCCTGCCGCTTGGCCAGGTCCTCGGCGTCGCCGACCGAGTGCTCGGAGGAGTACTGGCTGGGCATCAGCACCGCGTGCACCTGCTCCGGGCCGAGCGCGTCGGCGGCGATGGTGGCCACCAGCGCGGAGTCGATGCCGCCGGACAGGCCGAGGATCACCGAGCCGAAACCGTTCTTCCGCACGTAGTCGCGGGTCCCGGTGACCAGCGCGGCGTACACCTCG
This sequence comes from uncultured Actinomycetes bacterium, assembly GCA_963834705.1. GTDB lineage: Bacteria > Actinomycetota > Actinomycetes > Streptosporangiales > Streptosporangiaceae > RYN-230. Next base: position 960,527 of record CAWICV010000001.1, on the reverse strand, counting down.
GCCAGCGGGTCAAGCCGGTCCCAGATAGGTGGTCCGGGTGGCTCGTCCGGCTCTGCTAGCCCGGGGGGACGACCCCCCGGAACCCCCCGATCGCCACTACTCGCCGAAGCCGGCGCAGCCGGCCGTGCGGGCTGGGGATCGAGCAAAGCTCGAGCGATCGTCATCATGGTGCCGTCGCTGGCGTCGGCCGGGCTGCTGGCCGGCAGCGGGCCGTCCGCGGCCGGCAGCTCCAGGTCGGCGACCAGCAGGGTCTCCTCGAACTGCGGCCCGCGGGCGAGCAGCTCGCCCTGGGCGTCCACGATGATCGAGTCCCCGTCGAAGACCAGTTCGTCCTGGCCGCCCATCATGTTCACGTAGGCCAGCGCGGCGCCTGCCTCGCGGGCCCGCCGGGCCACGAGCTCGAAGCGGGCCTCGCTCTTGCCACGCTCATACGGGGACGCGTTCGGCACCACCAGCAGCCCGGCGCCCGCCTGCCGGGTGACCGCGACCGGCCCGCCGTCCTGCCACAGGTCCTCGCAGATGGCGATGGCCACATCCACCGCCTCGCCGCCGGCCGCCGGGACCCGGACCACCGGCAGGCAGTTGCCCGGCACGAAGTACCGGTACTCGTCGAACACGCCGTAGTTCGGCAGGTGGTGCTTGGCCGAGGTCACCACGACCCGGCCGCCGTACAGCAGTGCGGCCGCGTCCAGCGGCGCACCGGCCGGCACGCCGACCCGGGCGGCTACGCCCTCCTGGCGGCCCAGATAGCCGGTGACCACCGCGATGCCGCCGAGCCCGGCGTCAGCCAGCCGCCGCGCGGTGTCCTGCAGCGTGGCGATGGACGCGGACACGAACGAGGCGCGCAGCGCGAGGTCTTCCACCGGGTAGCCGGTGAGCATCATCTCCGGGAACACGATCAGGTCCGCGCCGGCGGCCGCGGCGCGGCGGGTCCACTCCAGCACCGCGGCAGCATTCCCGGACAGGTCACCGACGGTCGAGTTCGCCTGGGCAAGGGCGATCCGCAGCCTGGTCACCCGTTCACTGTATGCCGCGGTGCGGCAGGCCCGGATGCCGCCCGGCGGTGGGCCCGGCCCGGGCACCACGGGTAGACTCACGGTGGCTTTGTAACGCCCTGGTAACACGATCGAGAGAGACTGGCGCCGGGGCGCAGGCTCGGTCAGCCGATATGCTGTGCTGCCCGCATCCACGCAGGTGTAAGCCGCTGACCAGCAAGGACAGGCTGTCATGGACAGGCAGGAAGAATTCGTCCTCCGCACCCTGGAGGAACACGACATTCGTTTCGTCCGGCTGTGGTTCACCGACGTGCTCGGCTACCTGAAATCGGTCGCGGTGGCCCCGGCCGAACTGGAGGGCGCCTTCGCCGAGGGCATCGGGTTCGACGGCTCGGCCATCGAGGGCTTCGCCCGGGTGTACGAGGCGGACATGATCGCCAAGCCGGACGCGTCCACCTTCCAGTTGCTGCCCTGGCGGGGCGAGGCGTCCGGGGTCGGCCGGATGTTCTGCGACATCCGGATGCCGGACGGCGCACCGTCCTACGCCGACCCGCGGTACGTGCTGAAGCGGGCGCTGGGCCATGCGGCCGATCTGGGCTTCACCTTCTACACCCACCCCGAGGTGGAGTTCTTCCTGCTCAAGGAGAAGCCGGCCGCGGGCGCCGCGCCACAGCCCATCGATACCGGTGGCTACTTCGACCACACGCCGCACAGCGTCGCGCACGACTTCCGGCACGTGTCCATCCAGATGCTGGAGAGCATGGGCATCTCGGTGGAGTTCAGCCACCATGAGGGCGCCCCGGGCCAGCAGGAAATTGACCTGCGCTACGCGGACGCGCTGACCACGGCGGACAACATTATGTCGTTCCGGCTGGTCATGAAGGAGGTGGCACTGCAGCAAGGCGTGTACGCGTCCTTTATGCCGAAGCCGTTCACCGAGCATCCTGGCTCCGGTATGCACACCCATATGTCATTGTTCGAGGGCGACCGTAATGTGTTCTACGAACCGGGTGCCGAATTCCAGCTGTCCAAGCTTGGCCGGGCGTTCATCGCCGGGCTGCTCCGGCACGCCGCCGAGATCACTGCGGTCTGTAACCAGTGGGTCAACTCGTATAAGCGGCTGTGGGGCGCGGCGGAAGTTACTGCCGGTGCCGGTGGAGAGGCGCCCGCGTACATTTGCTGGGGGCACAACAACCGGTCCGCTCTGATCCGGGTCCCCATGTACAAGCCGCACAAGGGAAATGCCACCCGGGTCGAGTTCCGCTCGGTAGACTCGGCGTGCAACCCTTACCTTGCGTTCGCGGTGATCCTGGAAGCGGGTCTGAAGGGAATCGAGGCCGGCTACGAGCTGCCGCCCGGTGCCGAGGATGACGTATGGGCGCTCACCTCGGCCGAGCGGCGCGCGCTGGGCATCTCGCCGCTACCGCAGAGCCTGGATGAGGCGATCACGGCGATGCAGGACAGCGAACTGGTAGCCGAGGCTCTCGGCGAGCATGTCTTCGACTTCTTCCTGCGTAACAAGCGCGCCGAGTGGCGCGAGTACCGGCATCAGGTCACCCAGTTCGAGCTGGACAGATACCTGCCGGTGCTGTGACGGTGAATCGGTGCTATGGGGGGTAACCAGGGCTGGGGCGGCGGGCCGCGACAGGGATCGGGGTTAGGGGCAGCGTGTTCTGGGTGGGCGTGCTCGGGCCATTACTGGTTCGGGCTGACGGCGCGGACGTAGTCGTCCCAGCGCCTAAACAGCGGGTGATCCTGGCCGCGCTGGCGCTCCGGGCTGGGCAGGTTGCCTCCTACGACGAGCTGGCCGAGATCATCTGGGACGGGACGCCCCCGGCCGGCGCGCGGGTGGCCATCCGCAACTATGTGAAGCGGCTCCGGCAGATACTCGGCCCGGTGGGCGGGCGCCGGATCGTGACCCGTGACCCTGGGTACGCGCTCGAAGCGGAGCCCGACGAGGTTGACGCGCTGTGGTTCACCGCGCTGTGCGCCCGCGGCGGCGAGGCGGTCGGCCGCGGTGCCGCGGCCACCGGCACCGAAGCGGCCTGGGACGTGCTCAGCGAGGCGCTGGCCCTGTGGCGCGGCAGCCCGCTGGTGGACGTGCCGTCGAACGTACTGATCACCGCCGAGGTACCCCGGCTGGACGCGCTCCGGATGCAGGCCCAGGAATGGCGGATGGACGCCGGCCTGGCCCAGGGCCTGGCACTCCGAGCTGGTTGGTGAGCTGACCCAGCTGGCGCTGGACCACCCATGGCGGGAGCGTTTCCACGCCCAGCTCATGCTGGCCCTGTACCGCTGCGGGCGCCAGGCCGAGGCGCTCTCCGCCTATCAGCGCACCCGCCGCATGCTGGTTGACGAGCTGGGCGTGGAGCCCGGCCGCGAACTGCGGGACCTGCAGGCGGGCATCCTGGCCGGTGATCCTGCGCTGGCCGCCCCGGGACCAACGCTGGCCAGCTTCCGGGTGGCCGGAAGCCAGCCGGAACCGCCCGGGTCCCGGCCAGCCGGCCCGGGCAGCGCGGGCGGCGGCAAGGCGGGCAGCGCCCAGTCAGGCAGCGTGCGGGGCACCCGGGAGCGGGCGGCTGGCCCGCGCCGGGCCACCGCCGCCGGTGCGCCCCGCGGCCCCGGCCCCGGTGCCGCCCCCGGCCCGGCGGGCGGGACGGATGCGGCGGTGGCCGGGCCCAGTGCGGCCGGCGAGCCGGTCACCAGAACCCGGAGGAGCGGCCGTGGCAGGCTGCGCGGGACCGCGGTCGCGGTGGCCGGGACGGACGACGCGGACACCGGGAGCCCGGCCACCGCGGCCGTCGTGCCGCGCCAGCTGCCGGCCGGCGTCGCGCACTTCGCCGGGCGGACCGCGCAGCTGGCCGAGCTGCGGGCCTGGATGCAGGCCGCGGGCTCGCCGGACGAGGCGGTCCGGGTGCTGGTCATCGGCGGCACGGCCGGGGCAGGCAAGACCGCGCTGGCGGTGCACTGGGCGCACCAGTCGGCGGCCGAGTTCCCGGACGGGCAGCTGTACGTGAACCTGCGCGGGTTCGACCCGTCCGGCACCCCGGTGGCCGCGGCCGACGCGCTGCGCTGGTTCCTCGGCGCATTCGGGGTGACCGAGGAGCAGATCCCGGACAGCGTGGACGCGCAGTCGGCGCTGTACCGCAGCGTCCTGGCCGGCAAGCGGGTGCTGGTCATCCTGGACAACGCGCGGGACGCGGCACAGGTGCGGCCGCTGCTGCCGGGCAGCCCGTCCTGCCTGGTGCTGGTGACCAGCCGGGCCCGGCTGCCCGGGCTGGCCGCGACCGAGGGCGCGCGGCTGCTGCCACTGGACGTGCTGACCGGTACCGAGGCGCGGGAACTGCTGGCGGGCCGGCTGGGCGAGCGGGCCAGCGCGGAGGCGGACGCGGCCCGCCAGCTGACCGAGTCGTGTTCCCGGCTGCCGCTGGCGCTGAGCATCGTGGCGGCGCGGGCGGCGGCGCGGCCGCTGATGCCGCTGACCGAGCTGTCCCGTGAGCTGGCTGATGCGCAGGGCCGGCTGGACGCGCTGGACGCGGGGGACCCGGTGGCCAGCATCCGGGCCGTGTTCTCCTGGTCCTGCCAGCAGCTAAGTGAGCCGGCCGCCCGGCTGTTCCGGCTGCTCGGGCTGCACGCCGGGCCGGATGTGACGATCCCGGCGGCGGCCAGCCTGGCCGCGGTGTCCCCGGCCGAGGCCGCGGCGGCCGCGGCTGAGCTGGCCGATGCGCACCTGATCGCCGAGCACGCGCCGGGCCGGTACGCGTTCCATGACCTGCTCCGCGCCTACGCCGCCGACCTGGCCCGCACCACCGACCCGGAAGAGCTGCGGGATCAGGCGGTATACCGGGTGCTCGATCACTACCTGCACACCGCGAGTGCGGGCACCCGGCTGCTCAACCCGCTCCGGCCGCTGCTGACGGTCGAGCCGGCCCAGCCCGGGGTCACCCCGGAGATATTGACCTGCGCGGCCGACGCGCACGCGTGGTTCGCGGCCGAACGCCAGGTGCTGCTGGCCGCCATCGGCCAGGCCGGCGAGGCGGGCCTGGACACCTACGCCTGGCAGCTGCCGTGGGCGGTGTGGCTGTTCTTCGATCGTGAGGGCTACTGGCACGACCAGGTCGGCATCCAGCACATCGCGATCGCCGCGGCCAGGCGGCTAGGCGACAAGGCCGCGCAGGCGCACGTGTACCGGGACCTCAGCGCCACCTACAGCCGCCTCGGCCAGCTGGCCGAGGCCCGGGTGTACTGCACCCAGGCGCTCGACCTGCACCACGAGCTGGGCGACCGGCTCGGCCAGGCCCGGGCGCACAACGACATCATGATCCTGGCCGAGCAGCAGGGCCGGCTGGCCGAGGCGCTGGGCCACGCGCAGCTGGCGCTCGCGCTGTACCGCGAGGAGGGCTACGAGCCCGGCCTGGCCAAGATGCTGAACGGCGTCGGCTACATCCACGCCCAGCTCGGCGAGTATCAGCAGGCGCTGGAGTTCTGCGAGCAGGCGCTGAGCATGAGCCGCGGCCGCGTCGACCCGCTGAACGAGGGCGCCATCTGGGACAGCGTTGGTTACGTGCTGTTCCACCTGGGCCGGTTCGATGAGGCGATCACGCACATCCGCACCGCGCTGCGCACCATCGAGGGCATGGCCGGCGGGTACTACCAGACCACCATGCTGGTCCACCTGGGCGACGTCTACCACGCGGTCGGTGATGAGGAGCAGGCCCGGCAGACCTGGGAACAGGCGCTGGCCATCCTCGAGCACCTGCACCACTCGGACGCGGACCAGGTCCGCGCCCGGCTGCGCGGCAACATGCCCGAGATACGCGGTAGCGTGCCGGCCGCGGCGAGCACCGCGATGGGCGGCCTGACCCCGGGACATGCCGTCGGTGCGTGACGTTTCCGCAGGTAGCACGGTCGGCAATAGCGGGATTTAGTGGCGCTACCGGGACGTTACCGGCCGGTCGCACTATTAACACGTGCACCTACCCCCCCCGGTGCACCCCCCTGCCGGGGTCGTCTGCGGACGGCCCCGGCGCCATCATGTCTGGGGTCTTTTCCGCCGCACCACCCCGGCCCACCGGGGCAGCCAACCCGACCGCATGCCGTTACCGTTCAGGGGTGAGCGTGCGCCGGAGGACCACACCGGCCGGGCGGCTGGCCCGGCTCGGATTCGCTGACGCGGCCCGGGCGGAGCGGCTGGTCAGCGAGGACCTGGCGCTGGACGCCGAGGGCGCCGACGCGGACCTGCTGGCCGCGCTGGCCGCGGCCGCCGATCCCGACCTGGCCCTGGTCACGCTGGCCCGGATGCCGCGCGACACCGAGCTGGCCGAGGCGATGCGGGCCGACGCCGGGCTGCGCAACCGGCTCACCGCGGTGCTCGGCGCCAGCGCCGCCCTCGGCGACTACCTGGCCCGGCATCCGGCCGACTGGCACATGCTGAGCGGCCCGGACGCGCTGCGCGGCGGCACCGCCGCCGAGGCGCGGGCCGCCCTGCTGGCCGCGGTGGGCGCCCGGCCGGACGACCCGCAGCCGGTCGCCGACCCGGCGGCCGCCCCGGGCGGCAGCCCGGCCACCGCGCTGCCCGCTGCCTACCGGCGGCGGCTGCTCCAGCTCGCCGCGCGCGACCTGACCGGCGCGGTCACCGTGGACGAGACCGCCGCCGAGCTGGCCGACCTGGCCGCCGCCGCGCTGGAGGCCGCGCTGGCCATCGCCCGCTCCGAACTGCCGCCCGGCGCCGCGCCCGCCCGGCTGGCGGTGATCGCGATGGGCAAATGCGGTGGCCATGAGCTGAACTACGCCAGCGACGTTGACGTCGTCTTCGTGGCGGCGCCAGTGCTGGCCCGGGGGGACGGCCCCCCGGAGACCGAGACGGCCGCGCTGCGCACCGCGACCCGGCTGGCCGCCGGGATGATCCGGGTCTGCTCACAGAGCACCCAGGAGGGCGCGCTGTTCCCGGTCGACCCCAACCTGCGCCCGGAGGGCCGGGATGGCCCGCTGGTCCGCACGCTGGCCAGCCACCGCGTCTATTACCAGCGCTGGGCCAAGACGTGGGAGTTCCAGGCGCTGCTGAAGGCCCGGCCGGTCGCCGGTGACCTGGGCCTCGGCCAGGACTATCTGGCCGCGCTCGGCCCGATGGTGTGGCAGGCCGCGCAGCGGCCGCACTTCGTCGCGGATGTGCAGGCGATGCGCCGCCGGGTGATCGGCAATCTGCCCGCCAGCGAGGCCGCCCGCCAGCTCAAGCTCGGCCCCGGCGGGCTGCGCGACATCGAGTTCGCGGTGCAGCTGCTGCAGCTGGTGCACGGCCGGACCGACGAGTCGCTGCGCGAGCCGGGCACGCTGCCCGCCCTGGCCGCGCTGGCCCAGGGCGGCTACGTGGGCCGCGAGGACGCGGCCACGATGGCCGCCGCCTACCGGTTCCTGCGCTCGGTGGAGCACCTGCTGCAGCTCCGCCAGCTGCGCCGCACGCACACCCTGCCGGACGATCCGGAAGCGCTGCGCCGCCTGGGCCGCGCGCTGCGCCGGGCCCAGACCCGGAAGGGGCGCACCGCCATGCCCGGGCCGGCCCGGTCCGACCCGGCCGCGGACCTGATGGCGCAGTGGCGGCAGCACGCCCGGGAAGCCCGCCGGCTGCACGAGAAGCTGTTCTACCGCCCGCTGCTGGACGCGGTGGCCCGGCTGCCCAGCGACGCGGTCCGGCTCACCCGGGCCGAAGCCGGGGCCCGGCTGGAAGCGCTCGGCTACCTGGACCCGGACGGCGCGCTGCGCCACATCGAGGCGCTGACCTCGGGGGTTTCCCGGCGCGCGGCCATCCAGCGCACGCTGCTGCCGGTGCTGCTGGAGTGGTTCGCCGACGCCGCCCAGCCGGACGCCGGCCTGCTGGCGTTCCGCCAGGTCAGCGACGCGCTCGGGGACTCGCCGTGGTACCTGCGGCTACTCCGCGACGACACCAACGTGGCCCGCCGGATGGCCCGGCTGCTCGCCTCCAGCCGGTATGCCACCGGCCTGCTGATGCGGGCGCCGGAGACCGTGGCGCTGCTCGGCTCGGACGAGCAGCTGGTGCCGCGGCCCGCCGCCGCGCTGCACGCCGAGGCGGCCGCGGTGGTGTCCCGGCACGGCCGCGCCGACGTGGCCGCCCAGGCGGTCCGTGCGCTCCGCCGCCGCGAGCTGCTCCGCACCGCCGCCGCCGATCTGCTCGGGCTGACCAGCGTCGAGGAGACCAGCGAGGCGCTCACCGTGATCACCGCGGTCACCATCGGCGGCGCGCTGGACGCCGCGATCGGCCGGGTGGAGCGGGACGATGGGCCGCTGCCGACCCGGCTGTGTGTGGTCGCGATGGGCCGGTTCGGCGGCCGGGAGACCGGTTACGGCAGCGACGCCGACGTGATGTTCGTGCACGACCCGCTGCCGGCCGCGGACGAGCAGGCCGCGTCCCGGGCCGCGCACGCGGTGGCCGAGGAGCTGCGCCGGCTGCTGGCCCAGCCCGCGCCCGACCCGCCGCTGGTCGTTGACCCTGGGCTGCGCCCGGAGGGCCGCCAGGGCCCGCTGGTCCGCACCCTGGCTTCCTACCGTGCCTACTACGAGCGCTGGTCGCTGGCCTGGGAGGCACAGGCGCTGCTCCGCGCGGAACCGGCCGCCGGCGACCGGGAGCTGGGCCGCCGGTTCAGCGCGCTGGCCGACGAGTACCGCTACCCGCCCGGCGGCGTCGACGAGGCGTCGGTCCGCGAGATCAGGCGGCTCAAGGCCCGGATGGAAGCCGAGCGGATGCCCCGCGGCACCGACCCGGCGCTGCACCTGAAGCTCGGTCCCGGCGGCCTGTCTGACGTCGAGTGGGTGGTCCAGCTGCTGCAGCTCACCCACGCGCACGACGTGCCCGGGCTGCGCACCACGCAGACCCTGGCCGCGCTGGCCGCGGCCGAGCAGGCAGTCCTGGTCGGCGTGGAGGACGCGGCCGCGCTGGCCGCCTCGTGGCGGCTGGCCACCCGGATCCGCAACGCGGTGGTGCTGCTCCGCGGCCGCGCCTCCGACGTGCTGCCGGCCAAGCAGGCCGAGCTGGCCGCGGTGGCCCGCATCCTCGGCTACCCGCCGGACGCCAGCCAGGAGCTGGTCGAGGACTACCGGCGGACCGCGCGCCGGGGCCGCGCCGTGATGGAACGGCTTTTCTACGGCTGAACGCCAGCTGAACTCGCGGCTGTTGCTCCGGCCGGCGGCGGTTTCCAGTTCGCCGGGCGGACCGGTCCCGGCAGCTGGGCACAGCGGGACGGCGGGGGCGTTCAATCTGCTCATGATTCAGCCCAGCTGACGGTTCGCTGCCCCATCCTGGCTCAGCCCAGGGCGGGACAGCGGGGCCGTTGTCATCCCAGGGGCCCAGCCGCGGGATCACGCCACGGGCCGATGTGCCGGCAGGCCGCGCTCAGCCAGGGTGAGGGGGTGAGCAGAGCAGGGCCGGTGCGCTGGGCGGTGGACCTGGCGCTGATCGCGGCGAGTGTGCTGTCCGTGCTGTTCGAGCCGGTGTCGATCGCGGTGCACAGTGTGATCGGGCTGGTGTTCGTGGGCGTGGTCGGGCCGCATCTGTGGAACCGGCGGGCCTGGATCCGCGGCACGCTGCGCCGCCTGTGGTCGCGCCGGTCGCTGTCCCGGGCGGTGCGCTGGAGCGTCGGCCAGGCCAGCCTGCTGCTCGCGCTCACCCTGGTGGTCACCGCATCCGGGCTGTGGGACTGGCTGGATGGGCGGACCCGGATCCGGTGGCACGCCATCTCCAGCGTCATCCTGATCGCGGTGCTCATCAGGCACGCCTGGACCCGGCGCGGCTGGCTGCTCCGCCGCCGTGCCGCCCGCTCAGCCGGCGACCCGTCCGACGCGTCGTGACCGGCGGCTCCGGGTCAGCAGCGGCCGTTGCCGCGGAGCAGGCGCAGCGCGTCTACCGTGATGGAGCCGCGCCAGTCGGCGGTCGCGGCCGGCGACCAGGCCGGCCAGTTGAACATCCAGCCGCCGTCGGCCTGCTGCCCGGCGGCCAGGTGGTCCAGGTGCGCGTCGATCACCTCGGGCCGGAACAGGCCACGGGCCAGCGAGCCGGGCAGCGGGGCGAAGTCCAGCGGGGTATGGATTTCCCCGGGCGCGTCCGGGTCCAGGGTGACCAGGCCCTGGTCGAGGATCAGCGGGCCGCACTGGCCGAATGCCTTGACCGCCCGGTCCCGGTCCGGCACCCGGTCCAGGAAGTGCATGACCCCGCGCATGTGGTACGGGCTGGCCGTGGTCAGCTCGCCGATCATGGCCCACTCCAGCTCGGTGGCGCGGTCTAGCCACGGATGCCAGACCTGCCGCGCATGCAGCGTCCCGGTGATCAGCCCGGTGGTGATCACCGACGGGAGCTGGCGGTCCATGGCCGTCCACCACGGGGCGCATGGCCAGCCGTCGATGGACGGGTCCGCCTCTACCACGCCGCCCGCGGCGGGCGCGTGCCGCTCCAGCCAGCCGAGGGTGCCCTGGACCAGGCCGTCGTCCCAGGCACCGGCCTCGTCCAGGGTGGCCAGCGCCAGCGCGATGGCCAGCGGCTGGCTGCCCGGGCTGCGGCCGTCTGGTTCCAGCGCCTGGCCGAACCCGCCGTCTGCGTTGCGGTAGGCGGCGACCGCGTCGCGTACCGGCTCCGGGCCATCCGGGCCGAACAGCCGGGCGAAGCGGCGGCGGTCCAGCACCCGGCCGGCGGTGGCCAGGAACTGCTCGGCCGCGGCGAAGTCTGGTCTGGTCATGCCGCCATTCTCGCGCTGGTCCGGGGCGGTGGCTTGAACGGATCGGCCAACTGTCGGTGCCGGGTGCCAGACTCGTGGGGTGGACTGGTCGCCGGGATACCGCGAGGTCGCGCCGCCCGCGGCGCTGGCCCGGGCGGTGGCGTGCCTGTGGGTGGGAGTGACCCCGTCCGGCGGGGCGCCGCCCACCCGGGTGCTGCCGGACGCCTGCGTGGACCTGATCTGGCAGCGCGGCAGCGGCGTGTTCCTGGCCGGGCCGGACACCGGGCCGGCCATCATGCCGATGCCGCCGGGCACCGTGCTGGCCGGGGTGCGGCTGCGGCCCGGTGCGGGCGGCCCGGCGCTGGGCCGCTCACTGAGCGGACTGCTCGACCTGCGGCCCGGGCCGGACGACCTGCACGGTGAGCTGCCGCGGGGGATCGGCGCCCGGCTGGCCGCCAAGGTGCCGGGCGCACTGGCCCCGGACGACGCGCTGCGCCGGCTGGTCGGGCTGACCGGTGAGCTGGTGACCAGCGCGCCGCCGGACCCGCTGGTCGCGGCGGCTGCGCGGCGGCTGGCCCGGCCGGGCGCCCAGGTCCGCGACGTGGCCGGGGAACTGGCGATCAGCGAGCGGCAGCTGAACCGGCGGTGCTGCGCCGCGATCGGTTACGGGCCGGCCCTGCTCCGCCGGGTGCTGCGGTTCCGCCGGTTCGTGGCCCGGATCGACGCCGCGCCCGCCGCCCCCATCGGCCTGGCCGGCCTGGCCGCCGTGACGGGATACGCCGACCAGGCGCACCTGACCCGGGAGAGCAGTGAGCTGGCGGGCCTGCCGCCGCTGGCGCTGATCCGGGACCGGCACCGGATGCCGGGCTGACCCCAGGAACGAGAGAACCCGGCCCACGGGGAGCCGGGTGGTATATGCGCTACATCCTAACCGCAGCGCCGCGCTTATTCCCCGGTACGCACCGAGGCAACATAACACCCCGGCCGGCCGTCGCGGTGCGCCATACTGGTGGTAGCGGCACTGGTGGTAGCGGCACCGTGCCGGTGCGTCGCACCCCACATGGCGAGGAAGGCGGTCAGAGGATGGATCTGACTGGCGCCGTCTGGCGCAAGTCCGCCCACAGCGGTGGGAACAGCGGGGCCTGCGTGGAGGTCGCCGTCGTGCCTGGCTCCAAAGAGGGCAGCGACTACGTGATTACCATGCGCGACTCGAAGAACCCGGACGGCCCGGTGCTGACCTTCACCCCGGACGAGTGGAAGGCTTTCACGCTCGGCGTGCAGGACGGCGAGTTCGACGTAGCCTGACCGCCCGGATACCGGCAGCCGTGGCCGCGGGCCGCGCTGGGAACCTTGGCCGCGGGCCAAGCGTCGGGTCGGTAGGGAACAATTGACCCCGCCGGTGATCCGGCCAGCCCAGCGTTCAGGGGGAGGACAGGCCAGATGAGCCAGCCGCCGACGGGCCGGCGCCCGGGGAGTGGAGCGGCGGCGACCGCCGAACCAGCGCAGGATCCGGTCCTGGCCAAGGTCAGCGGGGTCACCCGCACCTTCGGCACCGGCGCGGCGGCGGTGCACGCGCTGCGCGGCGTCTCGCTCACCATCGAGCGCGGCCAACTGGTCGCGCTGTCCGGCCGGTCCGGGTCGGGCAAGACCACGCTGCTCAACATCATCGGCGGCCTGGACCGGCCGGATACCGGATCGGTGCGCATCGACGGCCGGGACATCGCGGCCATGGGGGAGCGGGAGCGCACGCTGATGCGCCGGTCCTCGGTGGCTTTCATCTTCCAGTCGTTCGGCCTCATCCCGATCCTGTCCGCGGCCGAGAACGTCGGCGTCCCGCTGCGCATCGCCGGCGCCGAACCGAAGGACCGGGACGACCGGGTACGGGCCATGCTCGACGTCGTCGGTCTGGGCGAGCACGCCAGGCAGCGCCCCGGCGAGTTGTCCGGCGGGCAGCAGCAGCGGGTCGCCATCGCCCGGGCGCTGGCCGGCCGCCCGCAGCTGCTCATCGCGGACGAGCCCACCGGGCAGCTCGACTCGGAGACCGGCCGGCAGATCATGCAGCTGATCCGCTCCGTCGTGCGTACCGAGGGCGTCACCGCGCTGGTCGCCACGCACGACCCCGCGTTCCTCGACATCGCCGACGTCGCCCTCCGCCTGGAAGACGGCCAGATAGCCGGCGCCTAAGGCCAGGGCCTGGTGCGCCGGGCCGCGGTGGCTCACTCAAACGGGGCGGGTGGCTCACTCAAACGGGGCGGTGTCGCCCGCCCCGTGGCGCAGGATCTCGGGCTTGCCCTGGGAAAAGTCGATGACCGTGGTCGGCTCGGTGCCGCAGTCGCCGGAGTCGATCACCGCGTCCAGGTCGTTGCCGAGCTGGTCGGCGATCTCCCACCCCTGCGTCATCGGCTCGTCCTGGCCCGGCAGCAGCAGCGTGGTGGAGACGAGCGGCTCACCCAGTTCGGCCAGCAGCGCCTGGGTCACCTCGTTGCGGGGGATCCGTACCCCGGCGGTCTTCTTTCCCGGGCGCTGCAACCGGTGCGGGACTTCCTTGGTCGCCGGCAGGATGAACGTGTAGCTGCCCGGGGTAGCCGCCTTGATAGCCCGGAAGACCGGGTTGGCGAGATACACGAACTGGCCGAGCTGGCCGAAGTCCCGGCACATCAGCGTGAGGTGGTGCCGCTCATCCAGGCCGCGGATCGATCTGAGCCTGGTCATGCCATCCCGGTTCCCCAGCTGGCAGCCGAGCGCGTAGCAGGAGTCCGTCGGGTAGGCGATCACGCCGCCGGTGCGGACGAGGTCAGCGGCCTGGGCGATCGCGCGGCGTTGCGGGCTGGCCGGATGAACGTCAAAGTACCTGGCCATGCGATGAGCATAGAGGGGGCGGCCGCCTGGGTACCGGGGGGAGACCACGATCGAGGTGGTGGTGTTGCGGTAGGCCAGGAAGCGGTCGAGGACGGCTTCGAGGTGCGCCGACGTCACGATCACCGGGACCAGGCAAGCCCTCACCGGCCTCATCTTCGCCGGATCAGACGCCGGCCTTGAGATCAGCGGCGGCGCTGGGCCGGTGCGGCGATTCCGGCAGCTGATCGGCACCCTCGCCACCGTCGTGGATCCGGACGGCCGGTAACCTGCGGGTCGGGCTAGGGAGGTGCGATGGCAATCCCGCCACGGCTGGTGCCGTTGCTTGCGCAGTTCGACTGGGCGTGCGCGCGGCTGCACGACCGCATGACTGGGCCAGACGGGGACAGCGGAACCGGCCTGCGCACCGAGATCCCGCCGATGACCGACGAAGAGTGCCGATGGGAGCCGGTGCCGGGCTGCTGGACGGTCCGCCGACGCGAGGGCGGGCCAGGCCCGCGTGCGACGGAACTCATCGGTGCCGGCGAATGGGGCCTGGATTCCGCCTGGCCCCCACCGTGGCCGCCGCCGTTCACCACCATTGCCTGGCGGCTCGGTCACCTCAGCAGCATGCTCGCCCTGCGCGCTGACCACATGGCGGGCAGCCATTCACGTACTGACGACGACTATGCCTTCAGCGGCCTGGCCGCCGAAGGCATCGCCGCGTTCGGCACCGGGGTTCGGGCCTGGCACGAGGTGCTCACCGGCGTCACCGGCGATGCGGCACTGGACGAGGTGGGCCGGAGCACGTATCCCTACGGCAGCGACCCCGAGGACCGGCTCATCGACACCGTCTGGTGGGTGAATCAGGAAGTGCTCCATCACGGAGCCGAGATCGCGCTGCTCCGTGACCTGTTCCGCGAGCAGCACCGGTCATGAGGCCAGCTCAGGGCAGCGTCGTGGAGCCGTGGTCCAGGAGGCCGGCTACGGCCAGGCCGGTGCTGGCGCCGATGAGTGAGCCGACCACCGTGTCGCCTGGGTAGTGCACTCCCGTGTGCACCCGGGAGTAGGCCACGGCAGCGGCCAGGAAGCCGCAGGCCAGCGCGGCCCAGGGCCGGTCCCGGCTGATCGCGGTGGCGAACGCGAAGGCCGACGCGGAGTGTCCGGACGGGAACGAGGTGGAGTCAGGCATCTTGACCTGCCGCTGGCCGGGCACCCCGGCCTGGGTCCGGTCCGGCCGGGTGCGGAACGACACCGGCTTGATACCGAGGTTGACCAGCGCCGAGGTGGCCCCGATGGCCAGCGTGCCGCGCAGCGCGGCACGGCGGCCCGCACTGCCGCCGCCGATGGCCAGGCCAGCCGCGATGGCCAGCCAGAGCTTGGACTGGTCAGCGGCCCGGGACAGCCGCCGCAGCGGCTGGTCCAAGGCTGGGGTCGGGGTAGTGGCGATCGCCTCGTAGGTGGCCCGGTCGACGTTGCCGAGTTGCCGGATGGAGTCCACTACCTGGCGCCGGACCGGGCCGCCGTACTCGCCGGCCCGGCTGGCCAGCCAGTCGGCGACGCTCTCCATCGCGGGCTGGCGATCTGTGTCCCGTTCCGCCACGGGCGTATGCTAACACCCAGATAACAAGGCACTACTGCGGGACACGGGGCGGCCCGCGTGCCGACGATCTCGTACCGGGGGTGCGGGTGACCGACCGCGAGCTGGGACACCCTGATCGTCCAGCAAGCACGGTGGCACCGCGGGGTACGGCCGGTGTCGCGACCCGGCCGACGGTGGGGGAGCGGGCGTCGGCGGTCGGTGCGCTGGGTTCCCTGGCCGCCGCGGTCGGATTGAGCCTGATCGGCATCGCACTGCACCTGCTGGCCATCCTGATCGTCGCGGCCGGCCTGCTGATCTGCGTGACCAGCGGCTGGTACGTGGTGTCCCGCCGGGGCGTGCGCCGGATGATCGCGCTGACCGTGGCCGGGCTAGCCCTGGCCGGCACCATCGCAGGCCTGTTCTTCGCGGACATCAACTGGCCGCTGCTGCTGCTCATAGCCGCGCTGGCCGGACTGTCGGTGCTGGCCGCCCGGCACGCGCTGCGCCGCACCGGGCGGGCGCTGCGGTCGCGGGCGGTCCAGGGCAAGCGGGCCCACCACGCCGAGCATCCGGTGCTGATCATGAATCCGAAGTCCGGCGGCGGGAAATCCGAGCGGTTCCACCTCGCGGATGAGTGCCGCCGCCGGGGCATCGAACCGGTCCTGCTCAATCCCGGGGATGACCTGCGCCAGCTGGCCGAAGACGCGGTCGCCCAGGGCGCGGACGCCATCGGCATGGCCGGCGGCGACGGCTCGCAGGCGCTGGTCGCCTCGGTGGCCGCGCAGGCCGGCCTCCCGTACGTCTGCGTCCCGGCCGGCACCCGCAACCACTTCGCTCTCGACCTGGGCCTGAACCGGGATGACGTGGTCGGCGCACTGGACGCGTTCGCGGACGGGGTGGAGCATCAGATCGACCTGGCCACGGTGAACGGGCGCACGTTCGTGAACAACGCTTCGCTGGGGCTGTACGCCAAGGTGGTCCAGTCGCCTGAATACCGGGACGCCAAGCTGCGCACCGCCGCGGCCATGCTGCCCGACCTGCTCGGCCCGGCTGCCGACCCACTGGACCTGTGCTTCACCGGGCCCGGTGGCGAGGAGCACCACACCGCCCAGCTCATCCTGATCTCCAACAACCCCTACCAGCTGGTGCCGATGGAGGGCGGCGCGGGCACCCGGGAACGGCTGGACACCGGGCTGCTCGGCATCGTGGCCATGAAGATCAGCGACGCGGCGGGCGCCGACGCCTTCTTCGCGCTGCAGGCACTGGGCCAGGCGCGCCGGTACGCCGGCTGGATGGAGTGGACCGCGCCCCGGTTCGAGATCACCTCGGCCGCCGAGGTGGAGATCGGGGTGGACGGGGAGGCGCTCCGGATGACCTCGCCGGTGGTGTTCGAGGTGCGGCCGGGCGCACTGCGGGTCCGGCTGCCCCGGCACGCGCTGCGCAGATCACCGGCCGCGCGCACCGTGCATGTGCTGTCCCGGTCCACCGTGTCGGAGCTGGCCCGGGTGGTGGCCGGTTCGAATCCGCACTAGGGCCCGGTCAGGGCACCCGGAGTTCGGCCCGGATCGGCAGGTGGTCAGAACCAGTTGGGTCGGCGACCTCCGCGCCGGACACCCGGACCGGTCCGCTCACCAGCAGGTGGTCCAGCTGGATCCAGGGCCGGCCGGCCGGGTAGGTCCGGCCGCGCACGGTGGCCCGGTACCCCGGTGCGGCCAGCGTGCCCGGGCGCGGCATGTTCAGGTCGCCGACGATGACCGTCGGCACCGCCATCCCATCTGGCGTCCCACCCGGCGGCCCAGCCGCCAGCCGGCGGGTCAGCAGCATGAGCTGAACCGGGCTGGTGAACCGGTGGGTCAGGTGCGTGTTCACCACCCGCAGCGCCGCTCCGCCCGGCGTGGCCAGCGTGACCACCTGGGCGGCCCGGCTGATCCGGTCCCCGGGCGCCCGGCCCAGCTCGATCTCCTGGTAGCCGGTGACCGGCAGCTGGGACAGCACGGCCAGCCCCCAGGTGCCGGACCCGGTGTCGGTGCCGACGCCGAGCAGCGCCCGGTTGGTGTTCCTGGCCAGTCCGCGATGCCGCACTTGTGCGCCCAGCTCGGCCGCGACCGCGGTTACTAGATCCGCCACCTCATCCGGCCGCCACACCTCCTGCAGCGTGATCACGTCGGCCTTCAGCCGGTGGCACGCCTCGGCCACGTCGAACGGCTCGCCGCGGGCGGTCAGGCCGCCATGCAGGTTCAGGCTGGCCAGAGTGATTGGCTCGTCGTGGTTCATCCCCGCCCCGGTAGCTCGCTGCGCTGGCCTGACTGATTCCATCCTGCCCGGTGCCACCGGTTACCTGGAGCCATCCGTGTAAACCGGGCGCGCAGCCTGCGCGTCCGCTAGTCAGCACCCCGCGGCAAGGAACAGGTTGACGCATGCTCGCTCTCTTGATCACCGGCGGCGTCCTCGGCGCCGTCGCGCCCGTGGGGGCCCTCCTACGGTGGGCAGCCCGCCCGGCCATGGCCGCCTACCGGCGGGGCTGGACCGTCGGTGTCCAGCACGGCCAAGCCCAGGTCCGCCAGGATCAGGCCGCCGAGCGCATGGCCCGCGAGCGGCGATGGCTGAACGTGATCGTCATCCGGTCAGCACCGGAGCGCCGCGCCAGCAGCTCTCCCAGCCGGGTGTCCTGCGCGGCCAGTGGCAATGCACGTCAGCCCGGTGTCAGGCGGTGCGCCGCGGCGGCGTCCCCGGACCACAACCGGGGACCCAGGCGGTTATCAAGGGGCGAAAGCGCGGTGGTTACACGTCGAAGTACTCACACATCGAAGTACATGGCGAACTCGTGCGGCGTCGGGCGCAGCCGGACTGGGTCGAGCTCGTTGGATCGCTTGTAGTCGATCCAGGTCTCGATCAGGTCCTCGGTGAACACGCCGCCTTCGAGCAGGTAGTCGTGATCCGCTTCGAGGGCGTCCAGCACGGCCTCCAGCGACCCGGGCACCTGCGGGATGGCCGACGCCTCGTCCGGCGGCAACTCGTACAGGTCCTTGTCCACCGGCTCGTGCGGCTCGATCTTGTTCTTGATGCCGTCGATGCCGGCCATCATCATCGCGGAGAACGCCAGGTACGGGTTGCACGACGGGTCGGGCACCCGGAACTCCAGCCGCTTGGCCTTCGGGTTGGAGCCGGTGATCGGGATGCGCACGCAGGCGGACCGGTTCCGCTGCGAATACACCAGGTTGACCGGCGCCTCGAAGCCCGGAACCAGGCGGTGGTAGGAGTTCACCGTCGGGTTGGTGAACGCGAGCAGCGTTGGCGCGTGCTTGAGCAGGCCACCGACGTAGTACCGGCCGGTGTCGGACAGGCCCGCGTAGCCGACCTCGTCGTAGAACAGCGGTGAGCCGTCCTTCCACAGGCTCTGGTGGCAGTGCATGCCGGAGCCGTTGTCCCCGAAGATCGGCTTGGGCATGAACGTGACCGTCTTGCCCGCGGCCCGGGCCACGCTCTTGATCACGTACTTGTAGAGCATCAGCTTGTCGGCCTGCTCCAGCAGCGGCGCGAACAGGATGTCGATCTCGGCCTGGCCGGCCGTGCCCACCTCGTGGTGCTGCATCTCCACCGTGATGCCGACGTCGATCAGCCCGCGGACCATGGCCGAGCGCAGGTCGGTGTAGTGGTCGACCGGGGGAGTCGGGAAGTAGCCGCCCTTGTACGGCGGCTTGGAGCCGAGGTTCCCGCCGTCCTCCTCGCGCCCGGTGTTCCACGCGCCCTCGACCGAGTCGATGTAGTAGTAGCCGGAGTTGGCCCCGGTGTCGTAACGCACCGAGTCGAAGATGTAGAACTCCGCCTCCGGGCCGAAGTACGCGGTGTCGGCGATCCCGCTGCCGTTGAGGAACGTCTCCGCCTTGCGGGCGATGTTGCGCGGGTCCCGGGTGTACGGCTCGCCGGTCAGCGGGTCGTGCACGAAGAACGTCAGGTTCAGGGTGGGGTGGGTGCGGAACGGGTCCACGTACGCCGTGGCCGGGTCCGGCAGCAGCAGCATGTCCGACTCGTGGATCTGCTGGAAACCACGGATCGAGGAACCGTCGAACATGCGGCCCTCGGAGAAGACCTTCTCGTCGAACGACTCGACCGGCACCGTGAAGTGCTGCATGGTCCCGGGCAGGTCACAGAACCTGACATCGACGAACTGAATCTTGTTGTCGCCGATGAACTTCAGGACCTCGTCGGCGTTCTGGAACATCAACCCTCCCTGAACGGAGCTGACACTGGTGTTGCCTCCCGGGCTGCCGCGGCTGAAGGCCGCGGGAAGGCGGCCACGCAGATCTGGCCGCATCGGGGTCTGCCTGCGGCAGGAACCATTCGGACGTTAGTTCCCGGCGATTACCGACCCGTGTCTCTAGTGTTTCACACGTGTTACGCCTTGACCGGGACGGCGCGACTGGGCTGGGCGCTCCTTCGCCCAGGCCAGCGGTACGGTTAGAGGGTGAGTGAGCGACGGTGGGGCGGGATTCTGCTGCCCGGCATGAACACCCCGGGGGAGCAGAAGTACCCTGGCGAACGGTTCGGGCTGCCGGAACAGGGGCCAAGGTCGGTGGCGGGCATGGGCCGCCGGCTACTCGCGCTGCTGATCGACTGGCTGATCAGCCTGTTCATCGCGCGCGCGTTCTTCGGGCACAGCGACGTAACCGTGATCACGCTGCTCATCTTCGCGGTGCAGGTGTGGGTGCTGACCGCGCTGACCGGGTTCACCATCGGCAAGCGGATCTGCGGCATCCGGGTGGCCCGGCTGGACGCACGGCCGGTCGGCTTCCTCTGGGCCCTGGTCCGCACCGTGCTGCTGCTCTGCGTGCTGCCGCCGCTGGTCACCGACCGTGATCTGCGCGGCCTGCATGACCGCGCCGCCAACACGATAGTCCTGCGGGCATAGCGCCCCCGCTTACCTCATCCGGGGGCGGGGTGGCTTGGGCATCCGGCCTGACTTGGGCATCGGCCCCTTTGGCATCTGCAGCGACTGAGGCAGCGCCTTGAGCCGGTAGTTGAGCTCGGACACCTCGGAGCTGCGCAGGTTGCGGGGCAGCCGCATGATCTTCCGCTGCAGCTTGCTGATCGGGATCTGGCCTTCTTCGTTGCCGACCTGCAAGTCGTAGATGTAGGTGTCGGCCACCCGGGAGATGCGCTTCTTCTCCGCCGCCAGCAGGCCGGGCAGCCGGTTCGGCGAGCCCTCGCCGACCAGCACCACGCCGGGCCTGCCGACGGCGCGGTGCACCACGTCCATGTTCCGGTTGGCCGCCACCGCCGGGGTGACGGTCCAGCCGCCACGCATGCTCTGCAGGATGGCGGCGGCCGCGCCGGGCTGCCCCTCCACGGCGGCGTACTGCGCGGACTGGGCGAACCGGCCGAACAGGATCATCGCCGCGGCCAGCCCGGCCAGCACGCCGAACGGGATGAGTACCCCGGCCAGGCCGGTGAGCAGCCCGACCAGCACGGCCACGCCGATGATGATGACGGCGGTCATCGCGATGAGCGGGAGCGCCCGGGGGTTGTGCTCGCGGACGATGCCCGCGACCATGCGGATCTGCCTAATGCGGCCCTTGGGGACTCCGTCCGCGCCGCTTGCGGCCTTGTTCGCCATGGAGGGCAGGATACGAGTCAGCGGGCCTGGTGGGAAACCACGGTACCCGGTTCGGCCCGCCGGGCCATGGCTTCGCGGTACAGCCGCCCGGCCCGGTAGGACGACCGGACCAGCGGCCCGGACATCACGCCGGAGAAACCGAGGCCCAGCGCCGCGTCACGGAGCCGGTCGAACTCGGCGGGCTCCACCCACCGGTCAACCGGGTGATGCCGCGGCGACGGGCGCAGGTACTGGGTGATGGTGAGCAGTTCGCAGTCCTACCGAGCGCAGGTCGGCCATGGCCCCGGTGATCTCGTCCGGCTCCTCACCCATGCCGAGGATCAGGTTGGACTTGGTAACCAGGCCCGCCGCGCGGGCCTTGGCCAGCACGTCCAGCGATCGCTCGTAGCGGAATCCGGGCCGGATCCGCTTGAAGATCCGCGGCACCGTCTCGATGTTGTGCGCCAGCACCTCCGGCCGGGCCGCGAACACCGGCGCCAGCTTGTCGTCGTGCGCGTTGAAGTCGGGGATCAGCAACTCGACCCCGCAACCGGGCACGGCCGCGTGGATCTCGTGCACGGTCTGCGCGTACAGCCAGGCGCCACCGTCGGGCAGGTCGTCCCGGGCCACCCCCGTCACGGTGGCGTAGTGCAGCCCCATGGTGGCCACCGACTCGGCCACCCGGCGTGGCTCCCCGGTGTCCAGCGGCTCCGGCTTACCGGTGGCGATCTGGCAGAAGTCGCAGCGCCGGGTGCACTCGTCGCCGCCGATCAGGAAGGTGGCCTCCCGGTCTTCCCAGCATTCGAAGATGTTCGGGCAGCCGGCCTCCTGGCAGACGGTGTGCAGCCCCTCGCGTTGCACCAGCCCCTTGAGCGCGGTGTATTCCGGCCCCGTGCGCAGCCGCGTCTTGATCCACGGCGGCTTCTTCTCGATCGGGGTCTGGCTGTTCCGGGCTTCCAGCCGGAGCAGCTTCCGACCTTCGGGTGCGAGTACCACGGTTCCAGCGTACGTCCCGGCCGAGATCACCCGTTACCCCGCCCGTTCCCGTTGCCCGGCCCGTTGCCGTTGCCGTTGCCCGGCCCGTTCCCGTTGCCGTTGCCGTTGCCCGGCCCGTTGCCGTTGCCGTTGCCCGGCCCGTTCCCGTTGCCGTTGCCCGGCCCGTTCCCGTTGCCGTTGCCGTTGCCCGGCCCGTTCCCGTTCCCGTTGTCATTGCTGGGGTGCGTGGGGTGCGCTGGATGGGCGGGGTGCGTGTGCTGACCGCCCATAGCCGGCACCGGTTCACCCAGGCCCGCGCAATAGGACGTCACGTGGCCCGCCCCGCCCGCGGCGGCGGCCAATTTCCTGAACGCCTTCCGCTGCTGACCGGGACGGCCAGCAGCGAGGGCGTGCTGGTACGCGGCACACAGGCCAGGCCGGGTGCCGGGGGCCGCCGAGGGGCTCTCGGTCGTCGGCTGGGCCGGTGACCCGGGTGGGCTGGCTAGCGGGGTCGCCGGATGGTGCGGGGTGAAGTAGTGCACCATGCCCGGCAGGGCGCCGCTGTAAGCGGCCGCCGTGGCGGCGCCACCCAGCGAGACCAGAACGGCGACGGCGATCGCCGCGACCCGGGCGCTGAGTCGTGGCCGCCAAGCGTGGCGCTGGGCTGGCGGGTGCCGGTCGGGCCGGGACGGTTCCGATCCGGGGTCTGCGGGCCGGGACTGAGCCGGGCCGCCCTGGTCCGGCCGGCCCGCTGCCACCCGGAACGCGGCCATCGCGTACCGCTCGGCCGCGGGCGCGCTGTCCACCGGGGCCGTATACAGCTCGCCGAACGCCGCCGCCAGCTGATGCAGCCGCGGGGGCGACCCGGCGGGCAGCGGGGCGCGGTCGAGCAGGGCGTCGAAGGCGGCGTCCCCGGGCACAGGGAGCTCGCCGCCTGCGGCCCCCGGCGGGATCGGCATGTCATCCCAACCGCCGGCGCCGGTCATCGCGTTACACCCGCCGCGGACAGGGTCTGCGCGAGCGTGCGCAGGCCACGGTGGGCGGCGACGCGCACCGCACCGGGGCTGCGGCCCATGATCCGGGCCACCGTCTCGTTGTCCAGGTCGGCCAGGACACGGAGCAGGATCACCTCGGCCTGCACGGGCGGCAGCTGCCCGATCGCCTCGATCAGTTCGCCGGCCGCCAGGTTGGCCAGGGCCGCGGCGGCCGCGTCCCTGGTTCGTGGCTCGCTGGCCTGGGGCAACTCGTCAAGCGGCGCGGCCGGGTGCCGGGACCGGCGGCGGTGTTCATCCATGGCCCGGTGCCGGGCGATGGTGAACAGCCAGGACCGCCAGGCCCGCTCGCCGCCGCGGAATCCGGCCAGCCCGCGGACCACCTGCACCCACGTCTCGGCGGCGACGTCTTCGGCGGCGGCCGGCGCGGCGACCCGGAGGTAGCGCAGCAGCGCCCGGTTGCCGTCCCGCCACAGGATGGCGAAGTCCGCCTCGCTGCCGCCCTGTGCGGCGGCCAGCACAGCCGGGAAGTCCTCGCCAAGCACAGAGGTAAATATTTGCACCCGAAAGTAACCGCCGCAGCCGATTTAGATGACCTTAGGACCTGCGGTTGAACAGGTGTAACAGCACTGGGTCCGCTGGAGTTTGCTCGTGGTGAGGTGCCGGGCGGGCGGGAGGACAGCGGATGCAGGGAGCGGGGCGGAACACGGCGGCGGGCGGCACGGGCGGGCGCTCTCCGGGACGGCCGCGGGATGCCGGCCTGGACGCCGCCATCCTGGCCGCCGCCGTGCGCCAGCTCGGCGAGCGTGGCTACGCCGGGATGTCGATCGAGGGGGTGGCCGCCGCCGCCGGAACCAGCCCGCCGAGCCTGCGCCGCCGCTACCCGGACAAGCTGGCCCTCGTGCTGGCCGGCCTGGATGCGATGCCGGTCACGCCGCTGCCCCGGACCGCGGTGACGCCGCGGGCCGACGCGCTGGCCGTCCTGGAGAACCTGTGGGACACCATGGTCCGGCGGAACGGGCTGGCCGTCCTGGCCGCGATCCTGGCCGAACGGGACCGCCACCCCGAGCTGATCGCGCGCTTCCGGCAGCGCGTGGCCGAGCCCCGGGAGGACCGGCTGCGCGCCGCGCTAGCGCGCGGTGTAGTCACCGGCAACCTGCCGGGCAGCCTGGACCCCGGCCTGGCCGTCAGCCTGCTCACCGGGTCGCTGTACGCCTGCTACCTGCGCGCCGAACGGATCCGCAGCGACTGGCCCCAGCGCGGCCTCGGCATTATCTGGCCCGAGCCCCGGTAGCGCGCCGCCGGGCGGCTGGGCCCGGCGCTGCGCCCGGGCCAGGCTGGTGTACCGCAGCCAGCCCAGCACGGTCGCCACGATGCCGCCGCCGCCCGCGATGAGCAGCACCAGCCGCGTATCGAGCGGGGCCAGCAGCCCGCCCGCCACGGCCATGCCCAGCGACGCCGCGCCGAACAGCAGCCCGGAGTACATCGCGAACACCCGGCCGGAGATGGCCGCCGGGACCCGGTGGTTCAGGAAGCTACGGGTGGCCACGACCTCCATCCCGTTGGCCACCCCGCCGATCCCGTAGGCGGCCGCGGCCTGCCACAGGGTGACCGCGCCCGCCGCCAGTGCCACCCCGACCCCGGTGACCAGGCTGCCCAGCAGCACGGCCAGCACCAGGTGGCGGCGCCGCAGCCGGCCGCCGGCCAGCGTCCCGGCCAGCATGCCCGCGGTCCACGCGGCGACCAGCACCGAGTAGCCGGTGGGCCCGGCCCGGAGCACGCCCTCGGCGAACGCGACCTCGGCCACGCTGGCCATGTTGGCGAACGCGCACATGACGCTGACCATCAGCACCAGCAGGCCTGCCTCCCGGTCGGCGCGCAGGAAGCGCAGGCCGGCGCTGAACTGGCGCACCTTATGCTCGCCCGGCCCGCCGGCGCCGCTCACCGCTGGGCCCGGGCCGGCCGCCGGGCCCGGGCCCAGCCGGAGCAGGCCCAGCCCGGCCGCGCCCAGGCCGTACATGGCCGCGACCGCGCCCAGGGCCAGGCCGGTGCCGCCGACCGCGGTGAGCCCGCCGGCCAGCAGCGGGCCCACGGTAAAGCCGCCCCAGGTGGCCGCCTGCAGGTAGCCGTTGGCCCGGATCACCCCGGAGCCGCCGGCCAGTTGCGGCACGATGGCGCCCAGGCCCGGCTGCAGCACGGCGGCACACAGGCCGAACCCGATAGCCAGCCCGAGCGTCGCGCCGGTGGTGGTGAACCTGGTCAGCGCCAGCGCGACCAGTGTCTGCGCCACCGACGCGATGATCAGCACCGGCCGCACCGGGAACCGGTCCAGCGCCGCACCGGCCGCCGGGGCGAGCGCGGTGATCGGCACGGTGATGGCCAGGAACACCGACGCCACCGCCCAGGACGCGTGCGAACTCTGGTACACCCGGCTGGCCAGGGCGACCATGGCCAGGCCGTCGCCCGCCGAGATCAGCGCCTGGAGCAGGACGGCCAGCGGCAGGGCACGGCGCTGGCTGCGCACGGAGCGGAACACAGGAAGACTCCTAGGACGAGGGCGGGTGGCTGCTGGATATGCGCAGTGCGCGGCCGCTGGTCCTAGTACACGCATTCCACGCTAGCACGGCCGGCACGCTGCCCCGGAACGCATTTCGATGTGACGGGAGGTGCCGTTGTCGGGGAGCATGGATCCCATGCCAACGCAGTTCGATCCCCCGTCGGGGACACGTGACTTCCTCGCCGCCGAGTTCGAGGCCCGGGAACGACCGTTCGCGGTCATCCGCTCGGTGTTCGCCCAGTACGGCTTCGAGCCGCTGCAGACGCCGGCCTTCGAGCGTCTCGACGTGCTGCTCGGCAAGTACGGGGAAGAGGGCGACAAGCTCATCTTCAAGATCCTGCGGCGGGGCGAGCACGAGGCGTCCGGCGAGGCGGACCTGGCGCTGCGCTACGACATGACGGTCCCGCTGGCCCGGGTAGCGGCCGCATACGGCAGCCAGCTGCCCAGCCCCTACAAGCGGTACACGATCGGCCCGGTGTGGCGGGCGGACCGGCCCGGCCGTGGCCGGTTCCGCGAGTTCACCCAGTGCGACCTGGACACCCTCGGGACCACGTCGGTGCTGGCCGATGCCGAGGTGATCTGCGCGGTGCACGACGTGCTGGACCGGCTGGGCATCGGAGGGTTCCGTTTCCTGCTCAACTCGCGGCACGTGCTGGCCGGCCTGCTGGAGGCGTTCGGCGTCCCGGCCGAGCTGGGCGCCGCCGTGCTCATCACGCTGGACAAGCTGGACAAACTCCAACCGCATGAAGTGGTCGCGGAGCTGGCCGGCCGCGGCCTGCCCGACAGCACCGCCGCGGACCTGGTCGGTACGCTGACGGCGGCTGATGCCGTGGACCGGATCCGCGCCGCGCTCAAGCCCAGCGAGGAAGGGGCGGCCGGCCTGGACGAGGTGGACGAGGTGCTCGCGCTGACCGGCACGCACATCCCGGCCGGCCGGGTCGAGTTCACCCCGCGGATGGTCCGCGGGCTGAGCTACTACACCGGGCCGATCTGGGAGGTGGTCGCCCCCGGGGTGAGCTCGTCGATCTCCTCCGGCGGCCGCTACGACCACCTGATCGAGCAGCTGGGCGGGCCGGACACGCCCGGCACCGGTGGCTCGCTCGGCGTCGAGCGCATCCTGCTGCTGCTCCCCGGGGCGGGCGGCGCGGCCCAGCTCCGGCGGCTGGACGTGGCCGTCACCATCATGGGCGATGAATTTGCCGAACGCTCATTCGGCTTCGCGGCCGCCGCCCGCGACGCGGGGTTGCGGGCCAGTGTGTACCTGGGCGGGTCACGCAAGCTCGGCCGCCAGCTCAAGTGGGCCAGCGACCAGGGCGCCCGGTGGGCACTGATCTACGGGCGCAGCGAGCAGGACGAGGGCGTAGCCACCGTGCGGGACATGGACAGCGGCGAGCAGACCGCCGTCCCGGCTGGTGAGCTGCGCGGCTACCTCGCCGGGCTGGCCAGTGGCGGGGCCCGGGCCTAGGAAGCGGCCGCGATCACCGGCCCTGGCAGGCCAGGAGAGCGCAGGCCGGCCGAGCGCCGCCAGCTGGTGGCGCCGAGCACGGCGGCCAGGTGCTGCTCGACCGGGCCGATCATGTCCGGGACGGTGACCGGCCGGCCGGCCTCGGCGGTCAGGCTGGTCACCCCGGCGTCGCGGATGCCGCACGGCACGAACCGGCCGTACCAGTCCAGGTCGCAGTCGCAGTTCAGCGCGAAGCCGTGCATGGTCACGCCGCGGGACACCCGGATGCCGATCGCGGCCACCTTGCGGTCCGGCCGGCCCGGCTCGCCCGGCACCCACACGCCGCTGCGGCCGTCCACCCGCACCGTGGCCAGGCCGGCGTCCGCGCACGCGTGCATCAGCGCTTCCTCCAGCGCCCGCACGTAGGCGATCACATCGACCGGCTCGGCCAGCCGGACGATCGGGTAGCCGACGAGCTGGCCGGGGCCGTGCCAGGTGATTTTGCCGCCCCGGTCCACGTCGATGACCGGCGCGCCCGCGTCCGGGCCCGGCCGGTCCAGCGGGCTGGTCCGCTTGCCCGCGGTGTACACCGGCTCGTGTTCCAGCAGCAGGCAGGTATCCGGGATCGTCCCGCTGACCCGCTGCTCGTGCACCTGCCGCTGGAGTTCCCAGCCACGCAGGTAGGGGACCGGATGATCGCCGAAGCCGGCGTGCACATAGACCAGCTCACTCATCACGCTGCCCACGATATCCGGCGGCTCGTCGCGCGCCGTCCGCCGGTGCTCAGCGCCCGCCCAGCGAAACCAAGCTGACCCGAGGGGAAGCAACGGCCCAGGTGGGGTAGTTACCCGCTAGGGAGGTACATCGCGTGATCAATGTGGACGAGCTGCGCCGGATGAGCCCGCAGCAGCGAGCCGAACTCAGCCGTGCCCTGGCCGCACTCGACGACCCGGTACCTCCCGGTGAGACGGACCTGCCCGCCGGGCCGGCCCGCCGGGGCCTCGTGCTGGTGGTCATCATCGCTGGCTGTCTGGGCCTGGCCGCCTGGATCGGGGTGCTGGCGGTCACGCTGCCCCGGTACTACCACACCGGCGGCTGGCGCGGCGCCTGGGTCGGCTTCGACATCTTCGAGCTGGTCACGTTCGCGGTCACCGCCTGGGCGGCCTGGAAGCACCGCCAGGTGGTGATCGCCTGCCTGATCGTGCTGGCCACCCTGCTGTGCTGCGACGCCTGGTTCGACGTCACGCTGGACCTGCGGACCAACGGGTTCTGGTTCAGCCTGTTGCTGGCGCTGTGCGTGGAGCTGCCGCTGGCCGCGCTGGCCCTGCTCGCCGCGCGTCGGCTGCTGCGGCTGAATATCCGGGTTCTGCGCAGGCTCCGCGGGCTGCCGGGGCCGGTGCCGCCGCTGTGGAAGCTGCCGCTCTTCGGCATGGGCAGCCGGGGCATCCGTACCGTGATCCCGGAGCCGTGCGTCCCGGTTCAGCCGGCCGAACTGGTATCAGCGGCCAGCCTGGGCCGGGACCGGCCGGCCGGAACGCTCCGGGAGGAGAGCCCGGCCAGGTGATCTCGGGCTCGACCCGGCCCGCGGCCGCCGTGGAGCCGGTCAGGCGGCAGAGCCAGACGCGTTCATTTCCGCGGCCAGCGCGCCGGCCAGTTCCGGGTAGCTGAAGGTGAAGCCGGCCCCCTGCAGCCGGGTGGGCCGCACCCGCGCGCTGGACAGCAGATCGCTGGTGACCCCGCCGAGCGCCGCGGTCAGCACCGGGGACGGGATGGCCAGCCGGGCCGGGCGGTGCAGCACGCCGGCCAGCGCCGCGGTGAACGCCGCGTTCGTCGCCGGGTTGGGCGTGGTGATGTTCACTGGCCCGGACAGCTCCGGCTGCCCGAGCAGGAACTGGGCGGCCCGGATCCAGTCGCCCAGCGTCACCCAGCTCATGAACTGTGTGCCCGGCCCGAGCTTGGCGCCGAGGCCGAGCCGGAACGGCAGCAGCATCCGGCCCAGCACTCCGCCGTGCCGGGAGATGACGATGCCGGAGCGCAGGCAGGCGACCCGCAGGCCCGCCGCCCGGGCCGGATCAGCGGCGGCCTCCCAGTCCTGGACCACTCCGGCCAGGAAGCCGTGGCCGGCTGGCGAGGACTCGTCCACCTCGCGGCCACCGGTATCGCCGTAGTACCCGATGGCTGAGCCGGACAGCAGTACGGCCGGCGGCCGGTCCATGGCGGCTAGCAGGCTGGCCAGCGCGTGCGTGCCATCTACCCGGCTGGCCCGGATCTCCGTCCGGTAGGCGTCGGTCCACCGGTGATCGGCCACACCGGCCCCGGCCAGGTGGATCACCGCGTCCACCCCGGCCAGCGCGTCCGGGGGCACGCCGCCACGGTCGGCCCGCGGATCCCAGGCGATCTCGTCCGCCGCCGCGGGCGAGCGCCGCACCAGCGTGACCACCTGGTCGCCACCCTGCCGCAAGGTGGCGACCAGCGCGCTGCCAATCAGGCCGGATGCCCCCGTTACCGCGACCTTCATTTGCTGTAGCTGTTCCCCTCAGAAGTTCGCGTCATTCAGGCACCCTATACACCGACCGCTCGCCCGGGCCTGACGGCCCGGGCTCGTTAGCCGGTCCTGAATGACGCTCACGGGCCCCCGGCTCCGGCTGCTCCTACAGTCCCAGTTCCGCCTCGAACGCGCCCTCTTCCAGCCGGGCCTTGACCGTGCCCAGGAAGCGGGCCGCGTCGGCCCCGTCCACCAGCCGGTGGTCGTAGCTGAGCGCCAGGTACACCATGGACCGGACCGCGATCACCTCGCCCAGCGACGGGTCGGGGACCACCACCGGCCGGCGCACCACCGAGCCGGTGCCGAGGATGCCGACCTGCGGCTGGTTGATGATCGGGGTGTCGAACAGCGCGCCGCGGCTGCCCGTGTTGGTCAGCGTGAACGTGCCGCCGGCCAGGTCGTCCGGGCTTACCTGCCCGGCCCGGGTCCGCGCGGCCAGATCGGCGATCTTGCGGGCCAGGCCGCCCACGTTCAGGTCGCCCGCGTTGCGGATGACCGGGACCATCAGACCGCGCTCGGTGTCCACCGCGATGCCGAGGTGCTCGGCGTCGTGGTAGGTGACCTGGGTCCCGTCCGGCTCGATGCTGGCGTTGAGCTTCGGGTGCACCTTGAGCGCCTCGACCGCGGCCAGGGCGAAGAACGGCAGGAAGCTGAGCTTCACGCCTTCCCGCGCCTCGAAGTCGGCCTTGGCCCGGTCGCGCAGCCGGGCGATCGCGGTGATGTCCGCCTCGACCACGGTGGTCAGCTGGGCCGAGGTCTGCAGCGACTCGACCATCCGCGCGGCGATGATCTGCCGGGCCCGGGACATCCGCTCGGTGGTGCCGCGCAGCTGGGACGGCTCGATCTCCGGGCGATGCGCCGCCTGCGCCGCACCAGCCGGGGCCTGGCTGGGGGCGGCCGCGGCCTGCCCGTCCGGCGCGGCCGCCTGCTGAGCCGCGGCCACCGCCGCACGGCGTGCCTTGGCCGCGTCGACGACGTCCTGCTTACGGATCCGCCCGCCAACCCCGGTCCCGGTCACCGTGGCCAGGTCCACTCCGTGCTCCGCGGCCAGCTTGCGGACCAGCGGGGTCACATACGGGCCTTCCGCGGTGCTCAGCGCGGACAGCGGCCGGCCCGGGCCCCCGGCGGCGGGCGCCGGGGGCTGCGGCGGGACCGGCTGCGGAGGGGGCGCCTGCGCGGCAGGCGCCTGCGCTTCGGGGGCCTGTGCTTCGGGGGCCTGCGCGGCAGGCGC
Source organism: uncultured Actinomycetes bacterium (assembly GCA_963834705.1). Taxonomy (GTDB): domain Bacteria; phylum Actinomycetota; class Actinomycetes; order Streptosporangiales; family Streptosporangiaceae; genus RYN-230. Next base: position 930,059 of record CAWICV010000001.1, on the reverse strand, counting down.
CTGCGCTTCGGGGGCCTGTGCTTCGGGGGCCTGTGCTTCGGGGGCGTCGGCGCGGCTGGCCGGATAGGGCCTGGGCCACGGCCGATTGGGCCGGCTGCGGCGCGGGCGGGGGCGGCGGGGCCGGCTCGGCCCGCTGCCACAGATCGGCGGCGGGCGCTGCTGATTCCGGCCCGGGCGGCTCCTCCGGCGGCCCACCCGCCCGCGCGGGCGGCTGCGGTGCCTCTTGCTGGTAGCCGCCGGGCGCGTCGTAGCCGGCCGGGGCCTGGTAGGCGGCCGGCTGCTGGTAGCCACCCGGGGCGGGCTGACCCTGGGGCACGTCCGGATACGGGTAGCCGGGCTGCTCCGGCACGTCGGCCTGCGGCGGCTGGAGGTCCGCCGCCTGCTCGGCGGCCGGTGCCTCCTCGGCTGGGGGCTCGGCCGCGGCCGGCGGGGCGGCCTGGCCCTCGGCGCCGGTCTCGTCGATGACCGCCAGCTCGGCGCCGACCGCCACCGTCTCGTCCTCGGCGACGGTGATGCCGCGCAGGATCCCGGCCACCGGGGACGGGATCTCAGTGTCAACCTTGTCCGTGGAGACCTCGAGCAGCGGCTCGTCCGCCTCCACACGCTCGCCCTCCTTCTTGAGCCAGCGCGTGACGGTGCCCTCGGTAACGCTCTCGCCGAGCTGGGGCATGGATACGGAGACCGACATGGCTTCCCGTGACTCCTTCGCTATTCGGCACAGTTGCTGCTGTACGGGGGCGTGCCCGCCTGGCCGGGCCGGTCAGGCGTGCACATGGAGGGGTTTGCCGGCGAGGGCCAGGTGCGCCTCGCCGATAGCTTCCGACTGAGTCGGGTGCGGGTGGATGAGCTGCGCGACGTCGTACGGCAGCGCTTCCCAGTTGTAGATCAGCTGTCCCTCGGCGATCAGCTCGCCGACCCGGGCGCCGACCAGGTGCACCCCCAGCACCGGGCCGGGCTGGCCGTCCGGGCCGCCGGCCGCGGTGGCGATGACCTTCGCCGCGCCCTGGGTCTGCAGGATGACGCTCTTGCCGTTACCGCCGAGGTTGTAGGTGAACTCGGTGGTCTCGATACCGCGCTCGGCGGCCGTCGCCGAGGTGATGCCCACCGAGGCGACCTCCGGGTCGCTGTAGGTGATCCGCGGCACGCCGTCGTAGTCGATCGGGGTGACGTTCAGCCCGCCCAGCCGCTCCGCGACCAGGATGCCCTCGGCGAAACCGACGTGGGCCAGCTGCGGGCCGGGGATCAGGTCACCGACCGCCGAGATAGTCGGCACGCTGGTCCGGCAGTACTCGTCCACCTGCACGTAGCCGCGCTCGATGGCGACCCCGGCCTCCTCGTAGCCGAGCCCGGCCGAGACTGGCCCGCGGCCCACCGCGACCAGCAGCAGGTCCGCGTCGATCGACTTGCCGCCGTCCAGGGTCACGGTGATCCCGGTGCCGGACTCCTTGACGCCCTCGAACCGGGTGCCGAGCTCGTAGTTGATGCCGCGCCGCCGGAACGCCCGCTCCAGCAGCTTGGAACTCGACTCCTCCTCCGGGGGCAGCAGGTGCGGCAGCATCTCGACGATGGTGACCTCGGCGCCGAACGACCGCCAGACGCTGGCGAACTCGACCCCGATGACGCCGCCGCCCAGGATGACCACCGACCGCGGCACGTAGTCCAGCCGCAGCGCCTGGTCACTGGTGATCACCCGGTCCCCGGTGATGGCCAGCCCGGGCAGGCTGCGCGGCTCCGAGCCGGTGGACAGCACCACGTGACTGCCCTCATACCCGGTGTCGCCCACCCGCACCTGGGTCGGCGAGACCAGCCGGCCATCGCCGTAGACGATGTCCACCTTGCGGCTGGCCAGCGTGCTCTGCAGGCCCTTCCAGAGCCGGTTGACCACCTTGTCCTTGTAGGCGTTCACGCCGCCCATGTCGATGCCCTCGAACGTGGACCGGACACCGAACGCGTCGCCGTCCCTGGCGTGGTCCGCGATCTCCGCGGCGTGCAGCAGCGCCTTGGTCGGGATGCAGCCACGGTGCAGGCACGTGCCGCCGACCTTGTCCTTCTCGATGAGCGCGACACGCTTCCCGAGCTCCGCGGCACGCAGCGCGCAGGCGTAGCCTCCGCTGCCGCCACCGAGGATGACGATGTCGTAGGAACCGTTGCTCTCAACCACAGATGCGCTCCTTGCTCCGTTCAGTGTTGTCCCCGGCCGGCTAACACCCGGCCCCGGCTACAGCCTTCCCTCGGCCACGTCCAGGGCGATCTGCACGAGTGTCCTGGTCGCTGCGCCGGTACCGCCCTTGGGGGTATACCCGTGCGGCGCGCCCTCATTGAACGCGGGGCCGGCAATGTCCAGGTGCGCCCAGCGCACCCCGTCCGGGACGAACTCGCGCAGGAACAGGCCGGCGATCAGCATCCCGCCGAACCGGTCAGGGGCTACGTTGGCCAGATCCGCGACCTGGGAATCCAGGCCCTTGCGCAGCTCGGCGGGCAGCGGCATGGGCCACATGGCCTCGCCGGCCTGGGCCGCTGCGGCGACCACCGCGTCACGCAGTTCGTCGTCGTTGGACATGACGCCGGCGATCCGCGGCCCGAGCGCTACCAGCTGCGCACCGGTCAGCGTGGCCACGTCCACCACCACGTCCGGGTGGTCAGCCGCCGACCTGGCCAGCGCGTCAGCCAGCACCAGGCGGCCTTCCGCGTCGGTGTTCAGCACCTCGACCGTCTTGCCGCCGTAGATGGTCAGCACGTCGGAGGGGCGCTGGGCGGATCCGCTCGGCATGTTCTCGGCCAGCGGCAGGTACCCGATGACCCGGACGTTGGGCCGCAGCGCGGCGATGGCCTGCATCGCTCCGATGATCGCGGCCGCGCCGCCCATGTCCGACTTCATCGTCTCCATCGACTTGGACGGCTTCAGCGACAGCCCGCCCGAGTCGAACGTGATGCCCTTGCCGACGAAGACCACCGTCTGCACGCCCCCATTGGCCTGCGCCGGGGTGTACTCCAGCCGGGCCAGCCGGGGCGGGTGCACCGAGCCCTGGCCGACGCCCAGGATGCCGCCGTACCCGTTCTCGCTCAGCGCCTTCTCATCCAGCACCTCGGCGCTCAGCCTGGCACCGGCCGCGACCCGTTCCGCCTCCCCGGCCAGGGCCGCGGGCACGAGGTCGGATGGTGCGGTGTTGACCAGGTCGCGGGCCAGCGACACCGCGTCCGCGAGCGCCTGGGCGCGCGGGGCGGCCCCGGTCACATCGTCCGGGGTCAGCACGGTGAGCGCCGATGGCGGGGCGGCAGCGGGCCGGTAGCGGGTGAACGAGTAGCCGCCGAGCAGCCCGCCCAGCGCGACCGCTTCGGCCTCGGCCGGATCACGTGCGGGCAGCGCGAGCGCGATCCGCGGGCCCGGACCGGGGCCGCCGTTGCTGTCCCGGCGGGCCGCCCAGGCCGCGGTGGTGATCGCCCGGACGGCGGCCCCGGCGGCCCGGCGCAGTGTCTCCGGGTCCAGCGCGGCCGGGTCGGCCGGGCCGAGCCCGGCCGCGGCGATCAGCGGTGCGGCCAGCGCGCCGGCCGAGGGCAGCCGGGTGATCTCCTCAGCCTGCCCGGTGGCGCCCAGCACGGTGAGGGTTTCGGTCAGCGTGCCGCCGAGGGCCGCGTTGACGTCGGTCGCTCCCGGCGCGAGCGCCGGGCCGTCTGGTGTCTTGATCACTCCGACGACGACGACGTCCGCGGGGGCAGAACGAGGTGCGGTGGTAGCGATGCTGAGCGTCGTGGTCACGGCTCTGATGCTAGCCCCTGCCCGGCTAGGGCGATCACGCCTCGGCGTGGTGCACACGGCGACCGCGTTGTCGCTGCCCGCTGGGGCGTCTTCCGCCCCGGTGGGCCCGGCCGGGAACAGGTGGCAGCCGGCCGCGTCCAGGCGCAGCCCGACCGTCTCGCCGCGGCGGGCCCGGGTGTCGGCGAACACGTCGGTCAGCCGTTCGTGCCCGGCGATGTCGATGGCGTGCTCATAACCCCGGCCGCGGAACGCGACGTCGGCCACCGTGCCGGCCAGGCGGTGCTCCCCGGTGTGGCTGGCACACAGCCGGATGCCGGTGGGCCGGATCATCAGTAGCGCGGCGGCCTGGCCGAGCGGCAGGCTAGCGCCGTGGGCGTGGAACGGCCGGACCTGCGCGGGCCCGGCCACCGCCACCTCGAACGTGCCCTCGCCGGCCGGCCGCGGATCTGCACCGGCAGTTCGCCGGACAGCCCGGTGAACCGAGCCACGAACGGGTCGCGGGCGGGGTGTAGATCTCCTCCGGCTGCCCAGCTGGACCAGCCAGCCCTTCTCCAGGAAGCCCACCCGGTCGGCCAGCGCGAACGCCTCGGCCTGGTCGTGAGTGATGTACACGGTGGTCTCGCCGGCCTCGCGGACCAGTGCGGGATCTCCAGCCGCATCCGTTCGCGCAGGTCGGCGTCCAGGTTGGACAGCGGCTCGTCGCACAGGATCAGCCCGGTGTCGGCGACCAGCGCGCGGGTCAACGGCTGTCAGCAACGATGTTCGAAGAAACACCTGTTGATGGTGGCTTCCCGTGGCCCCCAGGTGTACGGGTAGATGGTCTGCGTCTTCACGCTGGCCAGCGACTAGAGCGCATCTATCGAACTAGTGCCCTACATGCACCCGATAGTACAGCGAGTCCCCGGTCCGCCCACCAGTATACATCGCTTGCTCGCCACCCAGAGAGCACCTATCTCCATGAACTTCTTGACCTCGGCCTGCTCGGCCGGCAACGCCTTTGCGTCGATGCCGATCGCGCTAGGCAGCAGCGTCACCCGGGCCAGGTACTTGACAGCCAGGCTCTTGTCTCTCATCACGGCACCGATGCCCGCGTATCTCTGCACCAGCACGAACCTCCTCTCGCCGCTGCTCAGCGCCTACAGCGCTGGGCCGTTACTCGAGAATTACAACTACACTATCCTCTCTCATCTCTTTTCCTTCTGCCTTTTCTTCAGCAGCTTTTTTATCTCTTTTTTTTTTTTATTTTTTTTTTTTCCCGCAGCCGGGCCGGGACGCATCCGTCACCGCATCGAGTTCGGCGCCCCGCGTCACGCCGCTGTACCCCTTCTCTCTCTTATTTCATCTTCTTCCTCTTCTCTTCCCTCTCCTCACTTCCTCTTCTCTACCTCCACTATCATCTAATCTTTCGCTCCGCTACCAGTACTTACTTCTCTTCCTTCTTTATCCTTTACCGCTGCTGCAGCGGCTGCACGCCGGCCGGCCGCGCGACGGCCACCGGCGCGCCTAGCGGCCTGGCCCTCGCTCTTCGTCGCCCACTCTCTTCTTCTTTCTCTTGTTGTTATCTTCTCTTCCTCGTTCAACTTACCATCTTGTCGTCTTACCATCTTTTTTATCTTTTTCTTCCTTTTTCTCTCCATTTTTATTTTTTTTTTCTTCTTTTTCTTCTCTCTTTCCTATCTTCTTCATCTCTTTCATCTTTCTTTTCTCCTTTCTTTCTCCTTTTTTTTCTTTTTTTCTCCTTTTTTTTCTCCTTTCTTCTTTTCTTTCTTTCCGGCCTTTTACAGCTCTTTGTCTTTTTATCTCTCTTCCTCGCCTGCTCCGCGGCTGTCGCCTTGGCGTCGCTTCCGTCGCGCTCGGGCAGCATCGTCACCGCATCGAGTTTCTTGTCGTCGCGCTTCTCTCGCCGAGCTCTGTCGCCGTCTCCTTCCTATCTCTTCTCCATCTCCTCTTTTTTCTTTCCTTTTTTCTTCTTCTTCATCTTCTTTCCTTTTTTCTCTTTTTTTTTCATTTCTTCTTCCTTTTTTTTTCTGTAGTTCTTCTCTCCCTCTTCTTTACCCCTCCCTCTTTTTTTTTCTTTCCCTCGTTTATCTTTTCTTTCTTTCCCTTCTTTTTCTCGTCTTTCTTTCCTTCCTTCTCTCTTCCTCTTCTTCTTCTCTCAGCTCCTGCGAGGTCGCCGGGCGCGTCGGTCACCTTCTTCTATTCTTGATCGCAGCCATCATAGTCACCCCAGTCATCTCGTATCTCTCTTCCTTCTTCTCTTACTATTTTCCCATCTTTTTTCCATCTCTACCTCTCTCTCTTCTCCCTTCTTTCTCTTTCCCTTCTCTTCCTTTCCTTCTTTCTCCTTCTCTTCTTCCACCCACTTCTTTCCCCTTTTCTTTTTTTTCTTCTTCTCCTCTTTCTTCTTCTTCTTCTTCTCTTTCTCTTTTCGTCTATCTTCTTCTTTTTCCCTTTCTCCTTTCTCTTGCTTTTTCTTTTTCTTTTTCTTATCCCTTCTCCTCTTATTCTTCTATCTTCTTCTTTTTTTTTTTTTTTTTTTTTTTTTTTTTTTTTTTTTTTTTTTTTTTTTTTTTTTTTTTTTTTTTTTTTTTTTTTTTTTTTTTTTTTTTTTTTTTTTTTTTTTTTTTTCCCTACCTTCAACCGCCACCTAATCTATAGAGGGGTCACAATCTAACGGCCGTCACTTTCCTAACCTGACCGGTGTTACTCTGGCCTAGTGCCCCTCTTCGTCCGCCGCGTACACCCGGGCCGCATACTCGTCCAGCGACTGCTGGCAGGCCTCCAGCGCCTTCTCGGCCGCCGGGCGGCCGCTGGCGCCGAACGCGTCCCGCTGCCGGATCCGGGCGAACCAGTTCCGCAGCTTCTCCAGGTCGACCTCGTTCTCCTCCAGCTCGGCGAACGTGAAGTGGCTGGCCACGTGCTCCTTCTTGACCTGGGCCAGGAAGTCTTCGCAGCGATCGACGACCTCCTCGTACTCGTCGTTCCGCGCCGCCTCGAACGCGCTGCGCACCTCCGACTGGCCCGACAGCACGGCGCAGGACAGCAGCACCGCCGTGCCGTCCATGTCCAGGATCTCCCGGCGCAGCTTGCGCAGGGCGCGTTCCGCGCTGGGGCCGCCGGCAGCGCGGCCGCAGAGTTCTGCAGGTAAATGGCGCCCAGGCTCTTCAGCCGCCGCCACACCGCCGAGCGCAGCCGGCTCGGCTCGGACGGCACCCGGTAGACGAGGAGGAGCCAGCCCTCGCCCGGTGCACTGTCCCGGTCAGGCATGCCGCCATTGTCGCAGAGCGCGGCGGCCACCCGCCGGGGCGAACCGGGTAGGCAGGACCGTGGAGGTTATGTGAATGCCGTTGCGCTTGTCCTTACCGTCTTCGTGGCCTGCGCCGTGGAGGCAGTGGAGGCGCTGACCATTGTGCTGGCGGCCGGGCTGACCAGGGAGTGGCGGTCCACCTTCCAGGGCATGGCCGTCGCACTGGCCGCGCTGGCCGTGGTGGTGGCCGCGGTTGGGCCGGCCCTCACCCTGTTCCCACTGGGCGTGCTCCGGCTGGTGGTCGGCGCGCTGCTGGCCGTGTTCGGGCTGCAGTGGCTGCGCAAGGCCATCCTGCGCGCCTCCGGATACAAGGACCTGCACGATGAGGCGGGCATCTACCAGCGCCAGGTGGCCGCGGCGCAGGCCGCGTCGGCGGGCGGCCGGTACGGCGTCCGGGACTGGTACGCGTTCACGCTGTCCTTCAAGGGCGTGCTGCTGGAAGGCCTGGAGGTGGTCTTCATCGCCATCACATTCGGCGACAACCAGGGCAACCTCGGGCTGGCCGCGCTCGGCGCCATCGCGGCCGTGCTGGCCGTGTCCGCGGTCGGGGTGGCAGCCCGGGCGCCGCTGGGCCGGGTGCCGGAGAACACGATGAAGTTCGCCGTCGGCGTCATGCTGACCTCGTTCGGCACGTTCTGGGGCGCGGAAGGCGCCGGGGTGAGCTGGCCGGGCCACGACGCGGCACTGCTCGTGGTAATCCCGGTGATCGCGCTGGCCTGCCTGGGCTACACCGCGGTGCTGCGCCGGGCCCGGGCCGCCGCGGCCCCGCCCACGACGATGCCGGTCCGGTCCGGGGGGGCCACCCGATGAGCCGCTGGCTGCGCTCGTTCGGCGCGTTCTGGTACGACTTCATCATCGGCGACGACTGGCGGGGCGCGGCCGTGGTCGCGACCGCGCTGGCGGTGACCGCGCTGCTGGTGCACGTGGCCCACGTCAACGCGTGGTGGCTGATGCCGGTGTGCGTGCTGGCGGCGCTCGGCTGGTCACTGCGCCGCGCAACAGCCGGGAAGTCCTGAGGGGGGGGGGGTGGGGCGGGGGGGTGGGGCGGTCGCCCGAGTGCCGGTTTCCCGGGTACCCGTGGAGTGAGGGGGGAGATAGTGGGGGATGCGGCGGTCAGGCTAAGCCACGCGCGCGGACCAGGCCGGTCTCGTAGGCCAGCACCACAGCCTGCACCCGGTCGCGCAGCCCCAGCTTGGCCAGCACCCGGCCGACGTGGGTCTTCACCGTGGCCTCGGAGACGAACAGCCGCTCCGCGATCTCCGCGTTGGACAGCCCCTGCGCGACGTGCGCCAGCACCTCGCGCTCCCGGCTGGTCAGCGCGTCGAGACCGGGCGGGCTGAGCGAGTCCTTGGCCGGGAACAGCGGCGCGAACCGGTCGATCAGGCGGCGGGTAGTGGACGGCGCGACCACCGCGTCGCCGGAGTCCACCGCGCGGATCGCGAACAGCAGTTCCTCCGGCGGGACGTCTTTGAGCAGGAACCCGCTGGCCCCCGCCTTCAGCGCGGCGTAGGCGTACTCGTCCAGGTCGAACGTGGTCAGCATGAGCACCCGGGGCCGGTCACCGGCCTGGCAGATCCGCCGGGTGGCCTCGATGCCGTCGAGCTGCGGCATCCGCACGTCCATCACCACCACGTCGGCGGGCCGCGCGGCCAGCAGCCGGATCGCGGCCACGCCGTCGCCCGCCTCACCGACCACCGACATGTCGTCCTGTGCGTCCAGCACCATGCGGAACCCGGTGCGCACCAGTTCCTGGTCGTCGACCAGCAAGATTTTGATCACGCGGCCCCCGCCTCGCGGCGGGGGGCCGGCGGCCTGCGTGTCCGCACCCACGCACTACCGGGAGCCGTGCGGTGACCTGGTAGCCGCCGCCGGGCAGCGGGCCGGCCTGCAGCGTCCCGTTGTACAGCGCCACCCGCTCCCGCATGCCGGTCAGCCCATGACCCGCGCCGTCCGCGCTGGCCGCCGCGCCGAAGCCGTCGTCGGTGATCTGCAGCACCAGCACATCCTCGCAGTACCGGAGCAGCACCTGGGCGCTGGCCGCGGGGCCGCCGTGCTTACGGGTGTTGGTCAGCGACTCCTGAACGATCCGGTAGGCGGCCAGGGCCAGCCCGCCGGGCAGCGGTGCGGGTATCCCCTCCACGGTGAACGACACGGCCAGCCCGGTGGCCCGGGTCTGGTCCAGCAGCTCCCCGAGCTGTGCGATGCCGGGCAGCGGGGCCACCCCGGGCTCGCCGTCGTCGCTGCGCAGCACGCCGAGCATCCGGCGCATCTCGGACAGCGCCTGCCGCCCGGTGCTGGAGATCGCGGCCAGTGCCTGCCGGGCCCGCTCCGGCGAGCGGTCCAGCGCGTAGGACGCCCCGTCGGCCTGTACCACCATGACGCTGACGTTGTGCGCGACGACGTCGTGCAGCTCACGCGCGATCCGGGCCCGTTCCGCCGCCGCGGCGATCTGCGCCTGCGCGTCCCGTTCCCGTTCCAGCCGGGCGGCGCGGTCCTCCAGCGCGGCGTAGTAGGCCCGCCGGTAGCGCATCGAGTCACCGAGCACCCAGGCGATCAGCGACGGCCCGGCGAAGATGATCGTGCCGGTGATGATCCAGTCCAGCAGGCTGGTGCTGAGCGGGCGCCACACCGCGATGGCTGCCGCCGAGCCGATCAGGCAGACCACCAGCCCGGGCCCGGACAGCCGGCGCGGCCGGTACGCGGCCAGCGTGTACAGCAGGATGACGATGGCTACGTCGATGACGTTCGGCCGGATCCCGACCAGGACCTGCACCAGGCCGACCACGATCCCGGTGATGAACGCCGTCACCGGATACCGGCGCCGGAACGCCAGCGCGATGACCAGCGCCAGCACCACCGGGATGAGCCAGTACCGGAACAGCGCGATGGCCTGGCCCAGCCCTAGGAACGCGAGCGCGACCGCAGGCACGCCGTCCACCAGTTCCGGGTGACGGCGCAGCCAGGCATAGAGGTCGGCCACAGCCCAAGCGTACGGTCGTCGCCCCAGCAGGACGTCAGCCTCAAGGCGACACCAGCATCATCCTGACGGCTGACCGGCCACGGCGGCGCCGCGACTGACGAGCGAAAGGAACCCCCCGCCCGGCGCCGACTGACCGGCGGCGAAAGAACGAGCGCCTGAGCGACGAGGAAGGAGGTGGTCCAAAGCGCCCCCGGAGGCGCAAGAAAATACTGGGACGCGCACGGCGACCGGGCTCGCAGGGTCCCCCAGGGACCGGTGGAAGGCCTCGGCTGCTCCACTGGCACCCCTGCCGGTGCCGCCCCGCGGTTACCGGCCCACCTGCCGGGTTAGCGGCAGGCTCCCTGCGAGCCCGGACCGTGCTCGTCCCAGGCTTGTCCAGCTAACCGTCTCTGGGCCCGGGCGGCTATCCCCGGACTCCGGGATCCGGCCCGCTGCGGGCGCACACCTAGAATGCCGGCTACGTGGCAGGCACGGCGGTAGGAAGGCGATGGCGGTCGAGCCGAGTGCGCGGCGGCGCGGGTCGCCGCGCCGTCGGGCTGGTCGTCGGCATCCCTGAAGGCAGCCGCCTGGTCTTCGGCCGCGGCCCGGACGCCGATCTGACCATCGCGGCCGGCCGCGGGCTGTCCCGCCGGGCCGGTGTGATCAGCGTGCGGTCGCGGGCGGGGTCTGGATCGCCAACATCAGCCGCACCCACGCGCTGTACACCGAGGGGGACGGGTACCGGATCAGGCTGCCCCGGATGGAGGAGCACGGCGAGCCGTCCGGCGGCTGGTTCCTGCGCAGCCGGCACCACTCTGGTCGGCTCCCGGGCCATGCTCGATGAGGGCCAGCCGCTGCGCGGTGATGGTCACCGGGCCGCCAGCGGCTGGGCGGACGGCGCCGACGGGCCGGCCCGGGCCTGGCAGGACGGCGACGCTACGCTGCTGCCGCTGTACCTGGACCCGATGACCAAGCTCTTCCTGGTCGCGCTCATGTGGTGCCGGCCGTGGCTGCTCGACCCGGCCGCGATCACGCCGCTGCCGCGCACCCCGGAGATCGCCAAGGCCGCGCTCGAAGTCACCGGCGCCTACCACGAGCTGGAGCGCTTCGACACCGACCCGGCGTTCCGCGACCGGCTGTCGGCCCGCGTGGCCGAGCACATCAAGGTGCTCCGGCGCAAGATCACCGACCGTGGGCTGGTCGCGCGCCCGACATCCGGCTGTCCGACGAGGTGGTGGTCCGGGTGCTGATCGAGCACGGCATCATCACCACCGTCCGATCTCGGCCGGCTGAACGACCCGGCCTGGTGCTCCCGCCAGGAAGACCTGTGGTGGTCCCAGGAGCCGTGACCTCCGGCCACGCGCGTTCACCCGGCTGTCACCCGCGCCGTCAGACCGTGGGCGGGCCTGCCGCCGGGTGCTGCCGCTCTGCGGCTGCCCGTGGGCGGCGCTCCTGGCTGCGGTCGCCAGTGGGGCGGGCTGGACGGCGCGCGCCACGCCTGCGCGCGTCCACCGCGATCGACCGACCGTGTGCCTCGTAGGCCCGACCGGGATCTGTCCGCGGAAGAACACGTGTCCCTGGTCGATCGCGTAGTTGAACGTGCCCGTTCTGGTCGGCCATCGGCCGGTCCGGCGAGATACCGGCACCGACCAGTCGATGCTGCACCTGGGTCAGCGGCAGCCAGCCGCTGCCGTGGATGACGAACACGGTGTTCCCGTCGCCGTACGGCTGGCTGAGCAGCAGCTTCGGGCTTCTTGCTGGCGCCGCTGGGCAGCGTGCCCGGCGCGGTTGCCGGGTGGCACCACGAAGATCGAGGGGCGCTGAGGTGCTGGGCGTGGCCGCGCGGCCCGGTCTGCGGCGGCCATAGCCGCGGGCTGACTGATAGGCCACGCCGGCCGCCACTCCCGCCGACCACCAGCACGGCACCGCCGCCGATCAGCCCGGCCGTGTTCAGTCCGCATGCCCGCTGCGCGTCCGTGGCGCTGGCCGCCGGGCGGCGGGCCGCCCCGTCCCGGGCGCCGCGCCCGGTGCCGCCAGTCCCGTGGCGCGGCACCGTTGCGGCAGCCGAGCGGTCAGCGCGGTGTGCGAGGCCGAACGTCCGCGTCGTCGCTGGAGCTCGTCGTCACCGGTGCCGCGGCCGTCGTCAGCTGACCGGGTCGGCGGCTGCGGGCTGCGCTGGTACTCCTCGATCAGCGCCATCTCCGGGGCGGTCAGGTAGGCGTGGCCGTCGGTCTCGGCGTCCTGCGCGAGCCGTCCACGAACGGCCCAGCTCGGCCAGCAGCGCGGCCGAGGTCGGGCCGTTGCCGCGGCGCTGCGCTCCAGGCACGCGGTGACCAGCTCGGTCAGCTCGTCCGGCAGGCCGCTCAGGTCCGGCGGCTCGGTGGCCAGCCGTACCAGCACGTCCATCACCGTCTCGCCCTCTAGGGCGGCGTGCCCGGTCGCCGCGTACAGCAGCGTCGCACCCAGCGAGAACATGTCGCTGGCCATCGACGCCTGCCGGGTGTCCCGGCCTGCTCCGGGGCCATGTAGGCGGGGGTGCCGACGGCGCCCCGGGTGACCGTGAGCTGGATCCGCTCCGCGGCCCTGGCCACCCCGAAATCGATCACCCGCGGTCCATCCGGCGCCACCAGCACGTTCGACGGCTTCAGGTCACGGTGCACCAGGCCGGCGCATGGATAGACTCCAGCGCTTCCGCGCAGCCCGCCGCCAGCCAGCGGATGCCGCACCGGCAGCGGGCCGCCCTCGGACCAGTTGGCTGCAGCGACGGGCGGCACGTACGCGGTGGCCAGCCAGGCACGTCGGCCTCCGGGTCGGCCGCCACGACCGCGGCGGTGAACACCCCGCTCACCCGGCGGCCGCCGCCACCTCCGTGCGCGAATCTGGCCCGGAAGCCGGCTTCCTCGGCGAACTCGATCTTGATCGTCTTGACCGCTACCAGTCGTCCCGCGGTGGACCGGCCCAGGTACACCTGGCCCATGCGCCCGCACCCAGCCGTCCGAGCACTGTGAACGGCCCGATCCGTTCCGGATCCCACCGGCGCAGCGGCTCCAGTGTCGGCTGCTACACCATCCTTGGCTCCCCCCTAGTACCAGCGGCCCGCTACTATCATGCCGATTCCGCTTCTGTGCCCTAGTTCTGGCCGGTGTGCCGTAAATGGCACCGGACGGATACCCTGCCCCCCGGACCCGCGATTCAGGGGTGCCGACGGTGATTATCTGGGCATGTCGTCACGGGTATGGCCGAGCGCTGGTCAATGGGGGCTTCGCGGGGTGGGTACTGCGCATGGGTGGCGGAAATCCTCACTCCGGCGATTGATGGCCCGTTCTGTGAGCTCTGGTCCGCCGGCAAGGCAGGATGGGGGTATGAGGGATACCCGAACCACGGCCATTGGGCTGCGGTCAGCGATCGAGCGAAGCGGTTACTATCCCGGCCTGGTGGCGGACGCGGTGTTCTCCGCCCTGGGCCAGGAGGCCGTGGTCTCATATGTGGTGCAGGCCGATGCGCTCTTCGACCCAGCCATGGAAGTGCGCCGGCACATGACCGTGCTTGTGCTGACTCCCACCCGGCTGGTCTATTCCCATACTGACGAGAACCCAGCCGACGACGAACCCGGCGCCCGCCCGCAGGCGGAGACGAGCACCGAAGCGGTGCGCTTCTCGCGGATCTCCTCGGTCGCGGTGACCCGGGTCGTGCCCGACCCGGCCGCGTACGTGCCGGGGGTGACGATGCCGACCGAGGTCGTCCTGACTATCGGCTGGAATGTGCTGTCGCATGTGGAACTGGAACCCGCGCATTGCGGCGACGAGAACTGCGAGGCCGACCACGGCTACACCGGCACGATCACCGCGGACGACCTGAGTATGCGGGTCAGCGAGGCCGCCGACGGCGCGGAAGCGGTGCAGCAGGTGCTGTCCTTCGCGGTGGCGCTGACCGAGGCGACCACTCATCCCGGCCGCTGACGGGCGCGGCATGACCTCTGAGCCAGTAACCCAGCCGACGGTGCCCAACTACGGCGAGGGCAGCCTGCCCGACCTGGCCCGCTCGGTGCTGGCCGCGCTGGGCGTGAACGGGACGGCGAATCCGCTGGGTCTACGGCCCAGCCCGCGGGTCTGCCTGCTGGTGGTGGACGGCCTGGGCTGGGAACTGCTCCGCGAGCACCCGGCCGCGGCGCCGTTCCTGTCCGAGCTGGCCATCACCGGGCGGGCGCTGACCGCGGGCTTCCCGGCCACCACGGTCACCAGCCTGAGCTCGCTGGGCACCGGGCTGCCGCCCGGCGAGCACGGGATGCTCGGTTACCAGGTCGCGGTGCCGGGCGCCGGGCGGCTGCTCAACGGACTGCGCTGGGACGACCGGGTGGACCCGCTGAGCTGGCAGCCGTCGCCGTCCATCTACCAGCAGGCCGAGGCGGCTGGGGTGGCCCCCTACCGGGTGGCGGCCCGGGCCCTGGAGAAGACCGGGTTCTCCGTGGCCGCCATGCGCGGGGCCAGCTACCGGGCCGCGGACAGTCTGGGCGCGCTGGTCGCGCAGGCCGCGGCGGCGCTGGCCGCGTCCGACCGCTGCCTGGTCACCGTCTACCACGCCGAGCTGGATGGCACCGGGCACGCGTTCGGCAGCCAGTCGGCCGCGTGGTTCTATCAGCTGGCTCATGTGGACAAGCTGGCCGAGCAGCTGGCCGCGGCGCTGCCGCCCCGCACCACCATGTATGTCACCGCTGATCACGGCATGGTGGACGCGGCGCCCGAGGAGCGGATCGACGTGGACGAACTGCCCGTCCTGCGGGACGGGGTAGCGCTGCTCGGCGGGGAGCCGCGGGCCAGGCACGTCTACGCAGAGCCCGGCGCGGCGGCCGACGTGCTGATCGCCTGGCAGGAGACGCTGGGCTCGCGGGCCTGGGTGGTGACCCGGGACGAGGCCATCGCGGCGGGCTGGTTCGGCCCGGTGGACCCGCGCTTCGCCGGGCGGATCGGCGACGTGGTGGCGGCGCCGGCCGGCTCCTGGGCCATCGTGGCCACCAAGGCGGAGCGGCTGGAGTCCTCGCTGATCGGCATGCACGGCTCGCTTACACCGGGTGACCAATTCGTCCCGCTGCTCAGCGTGTCCAGCCGCTGACGGAGCTAACAGCACGCATAGTTATCCACAGATGCGCATGGAAGAATTCAAGAGCGGGCGATAGTTCGTCCACAGATTCACCCCGAGTTATCCACAGGACGAACCGGCAATGCGGGCGATTCCGGTGCGCTACCACCGCAGGCTGGCGGAAAGGAAATCGTGGCCGATTCGTTGACCGACGTCACAGCGCTCGCCCGGGTTCTCGCCGGGTCGCGGCCGCCGGTGCTGCTCGACGTGCGCTGGCGGCTCACCGGGCCGCCGGGCATCGACAGCTACCGGGCCGGGCACCTGCCCGGCGCCCGGTTCGTAGACCTGGACCGGGAGCTGGCCGGCCCGCCCGGAGCAGGCGGCCGGCACCCGCTGCCCGGAGCCGGCCAGTTCCAGGAGGCGATGCGCCGGGCCGGGGTGCGGGACGGCTGGCCGGTCGTGGTCTATGACGAGGCCGACTCGACCGCCGCGGCCCGGGCCTGGTGGCTGCTCCGCTACTTCGGCCATGACCAAGTGCGGGTGCTGGACGGCGGGTACCGGGCGTGGGCCGCCGCGGGCCAGCCGGTGGAAACCGGGCCCGGCCCGGCCGCGGTGGCGGAGCGGTGGGGCGGCGGATGGCTTCACCGCCCGGCCCGGCGGGCTGCCGCTGCTGGACGCGGCCGCGGCGGCCGCGCTGGCCCGGGACTCGGTGCTGCTCGACGCCCGGGCCGCCGAGCGGTACCGCGGTGAGGTGGAGCCGGTGGACCCGGTGGCCGGGCACATCCCGGGCGCCATCAGCGCGCCGACCACGGCCAACGTCAGCCCCGAGGGGACGTTCCTGGACCCATCGGTGCTGCGGGCCCGGTTCACGCAGCTGGGCATCCCGGCACCAGGCCGGGCCGCCAGTGCGCCCGCGGGCGCGCGGCTGCCCGGGGTGTACTGCGGCTCGGGCGTGACCGCGGCGCACGAGGTGCTGGCGATGGACGTCGCGGGCATCCCGGCCGCGCTGTACCTGGGGTCCTGGTCCGACTGGATCACCGACCCGGCCCGGCCGGTGGCCACCGGCCCAGACCCGGGCTAGCCCCGCGCCTCGCCGAGCAGTTCGCCAAGCCGCTTGACCAGGTGGCCGCGCCAGCCGCCGCCCAGGATGCTCATGGTCATCCGCTGCCCTGGGTCGCTGTCGTCGAACCCGTCATGCCTGATCAGCAGCCGGGTGCCGGCCCCCTCGGGCACCAGCCGCCAGCTCACCACGGTGTCCAGCTGCCCGCCCCGCCAGCTGAACCGGAGCAGCCGCGGCGGGTCCAGGTCAAGGACCTGGCAGTGCACGATCCCGTCGAAACCGTGCTGCGGCACGGGCTCGGTGCGGAACGTGAACTGGTGCCCGACGGCGGGCCGGAAGTCGTTCGGCATCAGCCAGCGGGCCAGCAGGTCCGGGTCGGTGAGCGCGTGCCACACCTGCTCGGGCGGCTGGGCCAGGAACTGGTCCACTTCGATGGCAGTCATCAGTCGTCGTCGGCCAGGAGTTCGCTGAGCAGCCGGGCGTGCTGCTGCCAGAACTGCTCGTAGTGCCCGGCCCAGTCCAGCACCACGCGGAGCGGCCGGGCATCCAGCCGGTAGCGCCGCTCCCGGCCGACCCGTTCCTCCTGGACGAGGCCCGCCTCGCGGAGCACCCGGAGATGCTGGGACACGGCGGGCCGGGTCATCGCGAATGACGCGGCCAGATCGTGCACCGGCCGCTCGCCCTGCCGGAGCAGGTCGAGGATCTCCCGCCGGACCGGGCTGGCGATGGCGTCGAACACGTCCGCGTCAGGCACTGGTCAGCCGCGGGCCGTGGCCTGCAGCACCAGGCCGTTGCCGTCCGGGTCGTCGAACGTGACGAACCGGCCCCACGGCATCTGCTGGATGCCGCCCTCGATGCGCACCCCGCGCGCGGTGAGTTCGGTCACGTCCTTGTCCAGGTCGTCGGTCTCCAGCACGGTTCCCTTTACCGATCCGGCGGGCATCCCCGGGAACCAGGTCACCAGCGTGATCGAAGTCTGCGAGCTGGGCGGCCGGACCTGCACCCAGCGCTGATCCGGGCCCATCGCGGTGTCCGACACCAGCTCGAAGCCGAGCGTGTCCAGGTAGAAGTCGCGGGCCCGGTCCTGGTCGCTGACCGGCAGCGAAAACAGCTGTACCTGCGTGATCGTCATGGCTCCCGATAATAGGTAAGAAATCGCTTACCAGTCAACCGCAGCCTAGCTGGGGTCGGCAGGCGGGTCGGCGGTGCCGGGCCGGGTGAGCGCGACCGGGTCGACCACCCGGTCGAACAGTTCCTCGCTGACGCCGTTAGCCAGCGCGGCCTGCTTGAGCGTGAGGTTGTGGTCGATGGCGTAGTGGGAGATGGCGGCGGCCTTGTGGTAGCCGATGACCGGGGACAGCGCGGTGACCATCATCACCGAGTTGTCGATGTTCTCCTGCAGCCTGGCCTGTTCACCGTGGCCCCCTCGACCATGAACTCGCGGAAGTGGTCGCACATGTCCGCCATGATCAGCGCGGAGTGCAGGTAGTTGCTGATCAGGATGGGCCGGAACGTGTTGAGCTCGAAGTTGCCTTCGGCGCCGCCCATGGTGACGGCCACGTCGGACGCGATGACCTGGATGGCCACCATGAGCATGGCCTCGGCCTGGGTCGGGTTGACCTTGCCCGGCATGATCGAGGACCCGGGCTCGTTGGCCGGGAAGATCAGTTCATGGATCCCGGTGCGCGGGCCGGAACCCAGCCAGCGCAGATCATTGGCGATCTTGAACAGGGTGACCGCCGCCGCCTTGAGCCCACCGTGCGCCCGGACCAGCCGGTCCAGCGTGCCCAGCGCGGTGAACTTGTTGGCCGCGGACCGGTACGGGGTCCCGGTCATCGAGGCGATCTCGGCCGCCACCTCCGCGCCGAACTCGGCTGGGGCGTTCAGCCCGGTGCCCACGGCCGTGCCGCCCATGGCCAGATCGAGCAGCCCATGGGTGGCCCGCTCGACGTCGGCGATGGCGTCATCCAGGGCGCCGGTGTAGCCGGACCACTCCTGGCCCACGGTCAGCGGGGTGGCGTCTTCCAGGTGGGTACGGCCGATCTTGACGATGTCCGCCCACTTCTTCGAGTTCCGTTCCACGGCGTCCCGAAGCCGCCGCAGCGCCGGGATGGTCTTGCCGGTGGCCATCGTGTAGCGCCGCGATGTGCATCGCGGTCGGGAACGTGTCATTGCTCGACTGGCCCATGTTCACGTCATCGTTCGGGCTCACCGGCTGCTGCGAGCCGAGCGTGCCGCCGGCCAGCTGGATACACCGGTTGGCGATGACCTCGTTCACGTTCATGTTCGACTGGGTCCCGGATCCGCTCTGCCACACGTACAGCGGGAACTCGCTGTCCAGCGCCCCGCTGATGACTTCGTCGCAGACCCGCTGGATCAGCTCACCCTTCCAGGCGGGCAGCCGCCCGGCCCGGGTGTTCACCACGGCCGCAGCCTTCTTGACGTACCCGTAGGCGTGGTAGACCTCTTTCGGCATCCGGTCGTTGCCGATGCTGAAGTGCTGCAGGCTGCGCTGCGTCTGCGCGCCCCAGTAGTGGCCGGCGGGCACGTCCACCTCGCCCAGGCTGTCGAACTCCCGCCGCGTCCCGGTGATATCGAGCCCGATCGGGAGGTCCATGATCTTGGGTGCGTCGGTCATACCTGAACGTTACTGGTCAGCGGGGCGGCGCCAGGTCGTGCCGGCCGGTCAGCAGCAACCACGTCACGATGCCGACGATCAGTGCCGGGGTGGTGGGCCGCGCCCCGGCCACGACGGCCACCCCGGCGCTCACCGCCGCCGCGATCAGCACCCGGAGCAGCAGCCGGGCCGGCCGCCCGCGCCGGATCCGGCCGGCCGGCCGGGGCGGGGGAGCGGAGCCAGCCGGGGGAGCGGAACCAGCCGGGCGGGCCGGGCCGGGCTGGGGCGCCGCGGCGGTCAGGTCGGCCAGCGCCTCGCCCCGGCCGGACCGGGTACGCAGCACGGTGTACGCGGCGGCCGCGACGGCGAACCGGGCCGGGTCGCCGCCGTCGGCCCGGTCCGGGTGGGTGGCCGCGGCCAGCCGCCGCCACGCCGCCCGCACGTCGTCATCGCTCAGGTCCGCCCGGGCGGGCAGGCCCAGCGCCGCGAATGGGTTATGTGGTCATCCCGGCTCCTGGCCGAACGCCTCGTCCAGCAGCGGGCCGGCATCGGCCAGCGGCGGCGGGCCGGGCTGGCCGGGCACGTCCTGGCGGCCAGCCAGCGAGGTCGGGCCCGCAGCCGGGGCCGCGGCCGCGGCCAGCTGGGCTGGCCCGGCCACCAGCCGCTTGACCTGCACATAGCTGACGCCGCCCCGGTATATGTAGGCGGCCTGGCCGACGGCCAGGCCGCGGATCAGCTCGGCGTCCACCACCGGCGTGCCCTCGGCCCGGGACAGTCCCTCGTGCGCCCACAGCGGCACGCCGAGCAGGCGGCGCGTGGTGTCCACCACCCGCCGGGTACCGGCCAGCGCGGTCACCGGTTCCGGGTACGGCGTGCGGAGCAGCCAGATCCCGCCGTCCGCAGTGCTGGCCACCCGGTACCGCTCGTCCTCGTCGGCGGCCAGGCCCTGCCAGGACTGCGCGGACACCTGCACGGCCAGACCGAGCGAGCGGGCCCGCTCGTAGAGCTGCCAGATCGGCAGCCGCCGGGACACCGCGCTGAACT
Source organism: uncultured Actinomycetes bacterium (assembly GCA_963834705.1). Lineage (GTDB taxonomy): Bacteria > Actinomycetota > Actinomycetes > Streptosporangiales > Streptosporangiaceae > RYN-230. The sequence goes on along the minus strand of CAWICV010000001.1, from coordinate 910,239 downwards.
CATCCACCGCCAGCAGGACCTCCCGGCGCGGCCCGGCCGGGCTGGCCGCGTACCAGGCCAGCAGGTCGACCAGGGCCCGGGCCTGCGCCTCGGCCACGGTGATCTCGGCGGTGCCCTCCAGGATGCAGTACCAGACGTCGGCGTCGCCGAAGCCACCCGGCCCGTCCAGCCCGTCGCCCAGCCGGCGCAGCAGCGTGCGGAACCGTAGCGCCACATCGGCCACCTGCCGGGCGGTGAGCAGCGCTGCCTGGGCAGCGTCCGGGCTGGCCGCGTAGGCCAGCCGCAGCCAGCCCGGGTCCAGCCGGGCCAGGAAGTCGGCCGCGCTGGCTGGCGGCCCGCACGGCGCGGCCACCGCCAGCCGGACGACCTCCTCCAGCACGTCGGCGTAGTAGGCGGCGCCGCCGGTGCCGTGCTCGATCATGTCCGACAGCGTGCTGATCAGCTGGGCGGGCGGCAGCGCCCACAGCGACAGCCGCGCCTCGTCCGGCCAGACCGCGGTGGCCGCCGCGCCCGCCTCGCGGAGCACCCGGCGGGCCCGTTCGGCGATCCGCCGTGAGTCGGCGCCGCCCTTGCAGTCGATCACCACCAGCAGCGGGCGCGGTCCGGCGCCGGTCCCATACTGGTGCATGCCGCGCCGGATGAAGCCCGCCCACAGCCGTAACAGCAGCGTTGTCTTCCCGGTCCCGGTGGTGCCGATGACCACCTGGTGCGAGCGCAGCCGCGGGTACGGGATGGCGGTCAGCCGCAGCGGCCGGTGCCGCACGGTGCGGATGGTGGCCCCGGCCACCACGCTGCCGTCCCGGCGCAGCAGCGGCACCGCGCCGGGCGCGCTGATCCGGCCCCGGGCGGTACGCACCTGGTGCCGCCACTGCCGCCGGTCGAACGCGGCCGGGGCGCCCGGGCTGAGCCCGCCGCTGCCGGTCTCCAGCGAGTAGATCCGCCATGACCAGGCCAGCCCGCCGGCCACCAGGCCGAGCGGGATCGCGGCCGGCGCGATGGTGACCGCGGCCAGCGCGTAGCGCCCGGCGGCCAGGCCGTGCCACATGTCCAGCCAGGCGGTCCACGGCGCGGCGGCCAGCTGGGCCCAGGAATCACCGGCCGCGGCCAGCGCGGCCAGCCACGCCGCCAGCATCGGCAGGCAGCACAATGCGGCCCGGTACAGCTGCCGCGGCGGCCAGCCCAGGAACCAGGCCAGGGCCAGCGCATAGCCGCCCGCCAGCGCCACCGGAAACGCCAGAATCAGCAGCAGAACGCCAGCACCCACGCTGATCACCCGCCCCAGCGCGCGGAGCATCGCACGCAGCGCGAGGAAGGTGAGGTACCGGGTTATCACGCCAGCGTCCGCTGTCTCGGCCGCGCGGGGCGCGGGGTCGGCCGAACGGATGGGGAGGCGGGCGGGGAGGAAGCGAGGAACGAGCGCCCCGAGCGACGAGAGGAGGTGCCATGAAGGGGATGGGGAGGTGGGTGGTCCGCACCGGCCGGGAGAGCGCGGACCTCGATGCGGGGAGCAAGGGCAGGGCCGAGCGCGCGCCGGGCGCGGAGCACCACCGGCCGGGCCGCGGCGGAACACAGGTACAGCACCCGGGTATGCCGCGGCGCACGGCCCGGCATCCGGACTTCGGCCGCCGGGCAGCCATAGTCGCCGGTCCTGGTCAGGATCTCGGTCATGATGGCCGCGGTGCGGGACACCGTCTTGCGGGTGAGTTCCGCCTCGATGGCCCAGCACTCTCCGGCCCAGTCCGCGCCAGTACCGTCCGGCCAGTGCACCTCGCCGTCCGGCAGGTGCTCGCGGAGTGGGACCCGGCTGCCCATCCGGGCCCGCAGCCGCCGTTCGCTGCGCCAGTACCCGGCCGCCGCGGCATAACCCGGCGCCGCCTCCAGGGCCAGCCGGACCGCGGTCACCGCGCGCAGGTGGGCCAGCCGGGACAGCGCAGGCGCGCCCGCCCGGTAGGGCAGCCCGCAGGCGGCCAGCCCGGCCTGGGTCAGCCACACCCAGCGGCCGCCGGGCCCGAGCTGAGCCCAGTCCGCGTAGCCCTGCTGCCGCCAGCGGGCCACGGTGGCCCGGGCCGCGGGCTCGCGGATACCGAGCCGCGCGGCTAACAAGTCGAGTTGCACGCCGTACATTTCGGCGGTGAATAACAGACCGACGGTGTCCCGCTCTGTCATGAGCCCACTACATCACACGTTGGCCACTCGTGCTCGTGCTCTGCTTCTTCGCGCCTCAGTCCAGTTCGGCGGCGCGCCCCTTCGGCGCGTGTTACGCGCTATCCGGGCGATTTCTGCCCGCCCAGGCAATAAAGATGGCCGAGATCAGCCCAACTGTATGGCCAGTAACTCGCCATCGTGCATATCCTGTTCCTGACGCCTGACCGGCAATGCGGTGGGCGAGGTCGTTGGGGAAGACGCACCTCGGTCGCTCGCAGGGAGGTCTGGTGTCAGTTAACGGTGTGCTTCAGGTCCATTCGGCACCCCCGGCGCTGTGCCCGCACATCGAGTGGGCGGTGGCAGGGGTGGTTGGCGTGCCCGTCAGCCTGTCCTGGGTGGGCCAGCCAGCCGCACCCGGGTCCGTCCGCGCCGAGCTGAGCTGGCAGGCCCGGCCGGGCACGGCGGGCGCCATCGCGTCCGCGCTGGCCGGCTGGAACCGGCTGCGCTTCGAGGTCACCGAGGAAGCCAGCCCGGGCTGCGACGCGGTGCGCTACAGCTACACCCCCGCACTCGGCACGTTCTCGGCCGTGACCAGCGCCAACGGGGACATCCTGATCCCGGAGAACCGGCTGCTCGCGGCCATGACGGTGGCGGCCGGGGCGCGGTCCGGGGTGCCCGCGGCCAGCACCACTACGCTGGAAGACGAACTGGACCGGCTGCTGGGCCGGCCGTGGGACGCCGAGCTTGAGCCGTTCCGGTGCGCGGCGGAGGGCGCACCGGTCCGCTGGCTGCACGCGACGGGCTGATCCGCGCCCACGGGTATAAGCCGCCCCGGAGGCGCGAAATGAACCGAGTTCTGCTGGACTGTGATCCGGGCATCGACGACGCGCTGGCCATCGTGTTCGGCTGCGGCCATCCCGGCCTGGACCTGGCCGGGCTCACCACAGTCAGCGGGAACGTGGATCTGGGCAAGGTCACCGCGAACGCGCTCAGCGTGCTGGAACTGGCCGGCTGCCCGGACGTGCCGGTGGCGGCCGGCAGCGCACAGCCGCTGCTCCGGCCGGTGGCCGACGCGCGCGACGTGCACGGGGAGTCCGGGCTCGGCGCGGCCACCCTGCCGCCGGCCCGGGCCGAGGCCGTCCGCGGCCACGCGGTTGATTTCCTCATCGAGCAGATCGGTGCGGCCCCCGGCGAGATCACCCTGGTAGCCACCGGCCCGCTAACCAACATCGCGCTGGCCGTGCGCCGCGAGCCCCGGCTGACCGGCTGGGTGCGCGACTTCGTGATCATGGGCGGATCGGCCGGGCGGGGCAACACCACGCCGGCCGCCGAGTTCAACATCTGGGCCGACCCCGAGGCGGCCGCTATCGTGTTCCGCGCCGGGTGGCAGGTCACCATGGTCGGGCTGGACGTCACGCTGCGGGCCCGGGCCACTCCGGCTATCCAGGACCGGATGCGCCCGCTTGGCCGGCTGGCCGCCGACCTGCTGCTGCCCGGGCTGCTCGGCTACCAGGGCGAGGCCGGCACCGGCGACCCGGCGACCAGCGGCCCGGCCGTGCACGACGTGCTGGCCCTGGCCCTGGTGGCCGAGCCGGGCCTGTTCGGCTGCCAGCCGGCCCGGGTCGAGGTGGAGACGGCCGGCCAGTGGACCGCCGGGATGACGGTGACCGACTTCGGCGCCCCGGCGCAGACCCGCAACGCCCTGGTGGCCATGTCCATCGACGTGCCCGCGTTCTGGGATCTGGTGGCCGGTGCCTATCATCCCCCGCCTTTTTTTTTTTTTTTTTTTTCTTTTTTTTTTTTTTTTTTTTCTTTTTTTTTCTTTTTTTTTTTTTTTTTTTTTTTTTTTTTTTTTTTTTTTTTTTTTTTTTTTTTCTTTTCTTTTTTTTCTTTTTTTTTTTTTCTTTTATCTTTCTTTTTTTATTATTATATTTCTCTGGCCTGTACCTGCTTTCTGTTCCTGCCGCACTCACCTATCCTTTCTACTACCTTTCGCTCACACTTCCTACCTTATCTTCTTCTTGCGCGCTGCGCTAGCACCTCTTTTTTACCTGTGGCTGGTCACTTTTCTCCTGTTCTCCACCCTTTCTCTCGGGTACGCTCAGGCTCACTCTCTACTTGTGCTTCGCGTTGTGGCCATGTCCGTCACCTCTACCTACCGTTCCATTTCTTCTGGATCACCGAGACCTTCTTCGCTGTCTACCCTTATTCCTTGGACCTGCTATCTGCCTCGCCTAACAGCTGCATTGGCTACCTTCGTGGTCACGCCTTCTCATCTATTCTTACGCGCAGCTAATACGCACCCTCACACAGCGACCCGCTATGCCTCCTCACAGACCTGTGTGTAATTGAAACCACCACTCTCTTCCGCGCCACTTGTGCACCTTAATCCCTCTTACACTGAGTACCGCATCTGTTCTCCACCCTCTTCACCCACTACTTTACCCATTACGCCTTCCTCTCCCCCTCTATCTGAGCATAACCACTCCTCTCCCCACCTACCACCCCCCACATCACACTACCGCCCGCATCCCCGCCGCAGCGGGGCAGGCCTAGTTGCTCTCCAGGGTGACCTCGATGTTGCCCCGGGTGGCGTTGGAGTACGGGCACACCTGGTGCGCGGCCTCGGCCAGCGCGGCCACCGTATCCGCGGGCACCCCTGGGATGGACACCTTGATCGTGACGGCCAGGCCGTACCCGCCGTGGCCGATGGTGCCAATCGTCACGTCCGCCTTGACCAGCGAGTCTTCCGTGTTCACGCCCTGACGGCGGCCGACCGCGGCCAGTGCGCTCTGGAAACACGCCGCGTACCCGGCGGCGAACAGCTGCTCCGGATTAGTGCCGCCACCCATCTCCTTCGGCGGCTTCAGGTGCACGTCGACCTGGCCGTCATCGGTCACGGCGTGCCCCGACCGGCCCCCGGTGGCGGTGGCCCGTGCCGTGTACAGCGGCTTCACGAGCGGTGTTGTCATACCCGCAGCAACCGCGCGGCCGGGCCGCGCCATTCCCGGGTACTGGCGTTAAGCAGGCTGGAGGGTTGCCGAGCCGCGCCGGAGCCGGACCAGGAACGCCAGCGCGTACAGAGCGCCCACCAGAATGAGCAGGAACCGGTACCCGGTGACCAGGGCCAGGTATTCCAGCACCCCGCCCACCATGGCACCGAGCAGGTTGGCCGCGAACGCGATAGCGGTGGTCTCCACGTCGGAGAAGCGCTGCGCGAAGATCAGGTTGGCCAGGTACACCGGCGCGAACGCGAGCGCCGCGCCGGCCACGAACCGGACCACGATGGGCAGGCTGACCAGGTCCTGCTGCGGCACCAGCCAGGTGAGCACCAGCGATACGATCAGCGCCGCGTAGAGCACCCAGGGCGGCGGCAGCTTGACCAGCCGGGCGGTCTCCACGGCCAGGTATACGGCGACCAGGATCGCGCCGGTGACCAGCGCGTTGACGAACCAGGTCGTGCCGAACAGCAGCGCGAACTGGACGATGTTCTTCGTCTCCAGCAGCATGAACGCGGCGCCCATGAAGAACAGGTCCAGGTAGCCGCCCATCCGGCGCAGCGAGCCGCCGCCGATCCGGACGAACAGCAGCGAGGCGGCCAGGATCAGGCCCAGCATCCACAGGTAACTCGACGGGATCGTGTTGCTGTGCAGGTATGGGAACGGGTGGTCGTCGGTGGCCGGCGCTATCCGGGTGCCGTGCCACACGCTGCTGCAGTTGGGCACCGACCCGCTCGGGCGGTCGGTCAGCACAGCCAGCCGGCGGCCACCCAGGGGCGGCCCCACCTGGGCGCACGGCGCGCGGTGGAACACGTCCTGCATCGTGCTGGCGTACCGGTTGAGCAGGTACGGAGCATAGTAGTTGTACATGGCCATGGTGCCGCCAGGGGCCAGCCGCTTCTCGGCCGCCTGCACCGACTGCTCGGTGAGCAGGTAGCTCTCCAGCCGGATGCTGGACTGGCCGGCCACCGCGGTCAGCGAGTCGGGCAGCGCGAATAGGACCAGGTTGTACTGCTTGGTGGTGTCCTGCACGAACGCGCGGCCGTCGTCGGTGTGCACGGTCACCCGCGGGCTGTCATAGGGGTGGCTCGGGTGCTTGGCCTTGCCGATGCCGAGCAGCACCGGGTCGATCTCGACCGCGTCCACGTGCTGTGCGCCCTCGGCCAGCGCCACCGCGACGTCGTTGCCGGTGCCCGCGCCGACGATCAGCACGTTCTTCAGCTGGGAACGCTGCACGTGCTGGTACGGGTAGAAGTAGAACTTCTTCTCGTTGCGCAGCACCGGCAGCGAGCGCGCGGCCTGGTACGGGATGTTGTTGGCCGTCACATACAGCGCCGAGTCCTTGCCCGCCACCACCGCCGACAGCTTGTAGTACGGCGACCACACCTGATGTGGCGCGGCCGACTCGATACCGAGCAGCACCACCACCACGGCCGCCGCGCCCCACTGCCACCAGCGGGCGGACTTGCCGCCGAGCAGCACGACCAGGCCGCCCGCCGCCACCACCCCCCAGACCACCGGCGGCGCGTCCAGGAAGGACAGCAGCGAGAACACCACGATGCCGGCGATGCTGCCCGCGATGTCCAGCCGGTAGGCGCTGAGCGGACGGTAGTTGACGAACAGCCGGGCCACCGCCTGGCCGAAGCCGGCCATCACCACGGCGCTCAGCACGAACACGACGGCCAGGCTGACCGGGCGGGGCAGGGCCGGCTTGCCGAGCAGGCCCTGGTACGGGTGCGGGCCGGACAGCGAGGCCAGGACGACCGGGAAGCAGAGCACGAACGCGACCAGGGCGAGCAGTACCAGCGGTGCCCAGCGGACGAAGTCACGGCTGGACCGGGCGTTCAGGAAGCCGACCCCGATGCCGAGGAAGCTGGCCAGCAGCACGAAGTTGGTCGCGTTGGTCACGTACACGTTGTTCGCGGCCGTCCAGCGGATCAGCGCCAGCTCGGCGAACAGCATCAGGAAGCTCGCGAAGGCCAGCTTGGCTGGGCTGCCGGCGAGGACCGTCCGCCAGCTGGGGCTGCCCGTGCTTGAGGAGCCCGTGTGTGAGGAGCCCGTGCCCGTGCTGGAGGTATCCGTACTGCCGGGACGGGGCCGGGCCGGGGCCGTCACACCGGAGCCGTTTCCGGTCGTCGTCGGGTGGCCATTTCCGGCCCCGGGTTCGGGGTCGGCCGCCGGGCTGGCTGGCGAGGCTGGGATTCCGGTCTGCTGGGCCAGGCGTTCCGGCCGGTCGTCAGGAGGCATAGGTGGTCGATGCTACGTCGGGCCCGGCCTGCGGGTAAGGAAATCCGGGCAGAATCAGCAATCGGTTGTCGAAGTTCCTATTACTTACTACTGGGCCAACCTTTACCCGTATGCCCCCGTTGCCATGCGGGATCTGGGCGAGTTTGACGGAGTTCGCGGCGGTTAGTGGGCGCCCGACGGTACGCCGTCTGAGCTGGGATGATTACCTACCGTAGCCAAGTCGCCGTCCAGCCAGGCGGAGAACAGGGTGGCGGCGTCGGTCGCGGCGCGGTCCGCCGCATTGGCCCAGCCGTTCCGGAGCTGGCTGGCCTGCGCCGGGCTGACCGCCGGAACTACCTCGCGCATCCAGTCTTCGGTGATGGCTTCGGTCGCCTCGGGGTGGAACTGCAAGCCCACATGGGGCCCATAGCTGAACGCCTGCCGGGACGCGCCGCCGGCCGCCAGCTCGCGGGCGTCCGCGGGCAGCTCGAACGCATCCCGGTGCCAGGCCAGCCACGGCCCGGCCGGCAGGCCGGGATGGTGGCTGCTGACCGCCACCCAGCCGATCTCCGGTTCGGGCAGCCGGTACAGCCGGGCGCCGAGCGCCCGGGCCAGCACCTGGCCGCCGAAGCAGATGCCGAGCACTGGGACCGCGCCGCCGATGACCCGGCCGAGCAGCTCCAGTTCACCGGCCAGCCAGGGCAGCGAGTCGTCGAAGGCGGTCTGCTCCGAGCCGAGCACGACGAGTCCGGCGTAGCCGGCCAGGCTGCGCGGCAGCGTGTCGCCCTCCGCTGGGCGGACGGTGTCCAGGGCCAGGCCACGGCCTTCGGCCCACGGGCCGAGGAACCCGGCCGGGGCGTCGCGTTCGTGCTCGATGATCAGCAGGCGGTCAGTTGCCACGGCAGGCCGCGGTCAGGCGGTGGTGAACGCGAGCGCCACGTTGGCCCCGCCGAAGCCGAACGAGTTGTTCAGGGCGGCCATCGGGGCACTGGTGTGTGCGGCCAGCTTGCGCGGCTCGGTGGCGATGTTGACCCCGATGTCCTCCTCCGGGTCGTCCAGGTTGATGGTCGGCGGCGCGACATGCTCGCGCAGCGCCATGATGGTGGCCACCGACTCGACCGCACCGGCCCCGCCGAGCAGGTGCCCGGTCATCGACTTGGTGGCCGACACCACGATCCCGGCGGCGGCGCTGCCGAACGCCCGGGCGATGGCCTGGCCCTCCACCACGTCACCCGCCGGGGTAGACGTGGCGTGCGCGTTGACGTGCACGAACTGCTCGGCGTCCAGGCCCGAGTCGGCCAGCGTCCGCTGCATCGCCTTGACCCCCCCGGTGCCCTCCGGCTCGGGCTGGGCGATGTGATGCGCGTCCGAGGAGTAGCCCACCCCGGCCGCGACCGCGTGCACGGTCGCGCCGCGCTGCGCGGCGTGCTCGGCCGATTCGAGCACCACCACGCCGGCCCCCTCGCCGAGCAGGAAGCCGTCCCGGCCCCGGTCGAACGGGCGGGAGGCCCGCTCCGGCTCGTCGTTGCGGGTGGACAGCGCGCGCATGGCCGCGAACGCGGCGATGTTCAGTGGGATGATGGCCGCCTCGGTGCCGCCCGCCACGACCACGTCGGCCCGGCCGGCCCGGATCAGCTCCATGGCGTAACCGATGGCTTCGGCGCCGGACGCGCACGCGCTGACCGGGGTGTGCACCTCGGCCCGGGCGCCTAGTTCGATCGCGATCCAGCCCGCTGAGCCGTTCGGCATCAGCATCGGCACGGTGAACGGGGACAGCCGCTGCCAGCCCTTCTCGTTCATCGTGTCGTAGGCGGCGATGGTGGAGGCGACACCGCCGATGCCGCTGGCGATCACGACCGCCAGCCGGTCCGGGTCCACCTCCGGGGACCCGGCGTCGGCCCACGCCTCCCGGGCCGCGACGATGGCCAGCTGCTCACAGCGGTCCAGCCGCCGGGCCTGCACCCGCTCCAGCACGGTCGTGGGGTCGACCGCGGCGGGCGCCGCGATCTGCACCGGCAGCGGCACGTCGGTCCAGTCATCGGGGAGCCGGACCGCCCCGCTCCGGCCGGCCAGCAGCGATTCCCAGGTCGAGGCGACGTCCCCGCCCAGGGGCGTAGTCGCGCCCAGCCCGGTGACGACGACGCGTGGTTGATCTGCCCGCACTGTGAATCGCTCCTCTTACTTACCCGTTTGGTGATCCGTACTGCCTGCCTGCCCTGCGGGCCGGCCGCGCGCGGGGCGCGGCCGGTCGCCGCGCTGGCTCAGGCCGACACCTCAGCGTTGTGGACGTAGTTCACGACGTCCTGCACGGTCTTGAGGTTCTTCAGCTCGTCGTCCGGGATCTCCACGCCGAACTTGTCCTGTGCGGCGACCGCGATCTCGACCATGGACAGCGAGTCGATGTCCAGGTCGTTGACGAAGCTCTTGTCCGGGGTGACCTGGTCGGCGGGCACGCCCGCGACCTCATCGACGATCTCACCGAGGCCATCCAGGATCTCCTGGTCAGTCATAGCCATCTGGTCATGTTCTCCTTCGTTGTAGGTGATCGGCCCGGGCGGCGGGCTGCCCCCGGGCCACGGCGCGGTCAGGGTACCGTGATGACCTGCGCCGCATAGCTGATGCCGGCCCCGAAGCCGAGCAGCAGGACGGCGGAGCCGGAGCCCACCTCGCCGCGCTCGATCATGGCCGACAGCGCCAGCGGGATCGAGGCCGACGACGTGTTGCCGGAGTGGATGATGTCGGTGGCCACTATGGCCTGCGGCGCGCTGAGCTTCCGCGCGATGGCCTCGATGATCCGCAGGTTGGCCTGGTGCGGGACGAACGCGGCCAGCTCGGACGGGTCCACCCCGGCCCGCTCGCAGGCCGCCTTGGCCACCGGGTGCAGCGCGGTGGTGGCCCAGCGGAACACCGCCTGGCCTTCCTGGACGATGAACGACTGGCGGTCCTTGATGAAGATCTTGTCGGCCATCGCGCCGTCGCTGCCCCAGACCACCGGGCCGATCCCCGGGCCGGCGTCGGCCTCGCTCGCGGGGACCGGCCCGACCACGGCGGCGCCGGCGCCGTCCGCGAAGATGATGCAGGTTGAGCGGTCAGTCCAGTCCACCCACTGGGACAGCTTCTCGGCCCCGATGACCAGTGCGTGCCGGGAGGTGCCGGCGCGCACCGCGTCGGCCGCCGTGCCCAGCGCATAACAGAACCCGGCGCACGCGGCGTTCAGGTCGAACGCGCCCGGGGCCGCGATGCCCAGCCGGGTGGCCACCGTGGCGGCCACGTTCGGGATGGGCGCCTCGGAGGTGCAGGTGGCCACGATGACCAGGTCAATGTCGACCGGGCCGAGGCCGCTCGCGGCCAGCGCCTTGCCGCCCGCCGCGACCGCCATGTCGGCCACGCTCTCCTCCGGGCCGGCGATCCGGCGGCTGGCGATGCCGACCCGGCTCTGGATCCACTCGTCGGTGGTGTCCACGGTCTGCGCCAGCTCATCGTTGGTGACCACCCGGGTCGGCTGGTACCCGCCGAACGCCAGAATCCGGGCACCCGGAGTGCCCTCGGCGAGTCGCATCACGATGTCCCTTCCCATTCCGCCTGGTGCCTTCGTGTTATCGATGCGTGCGCTGCAGCTTCCCGCGGCCCGGCAGGTTCAATCCTGGCCGGGCCGGTCAGCCGGCCTGTTCCGGCTGCAGCCGGAGCAGGGGCTGGCCCGCGCTGACCGGATCGCCGTCCTCAACCAGCCACTCGATGATGGTGGCCGGGAACGGCGGGGCGATCGGGTGCCGCCCGCCGCGCTGCTCGACGTGGCCGATCTCGGCGCCGGCCGGCACCGCCGCCCCAGTTCCGCCCGCGGCGGCCCGGAACGTGCCGGACAGCGGGGCGACCAGCAGCCGCCATTCCGGGACCTGCCCGCCGTGGTACGGGTCAACCGTGCCGTGCTCGCCGATCAGCGACCGCGCAGCGGCCAGGTCGCCCGGGGTCTTGAGGCTGCCCAGGGCCACCCCGGGCAGGGCCCGCCGGGCCAGCCCGGTCAGCGTGCCAGGCCGGCGGCAGTTCGATGACCGCCCCCGCGCCGAGCCGGGCCATCTCGCGCATGCACAGGTCCCACCGGACCGGCGCGCTGACCTGGGTCACGATCCGCTCCAGCCAGTCGGCGCCGGAGCGGACGACGGCACCGTCCCGGTTCGACAGCAGCAGCACGGCTGGGTCGCTCACCCGCACCGAGGCCGCGGCCGCGCGCAGCGCGTCCACCGCGGGCGCCATGTGCCGGGTGTGGAAGGCGCCCGCCACCTGGAGCGGGCGGAGCCGGGCGCCGGCCGGCTCGGCGCCGAACTTCGCCAGCTGGTCCAGTGTCCCGGCGGCCACGATCTGGCCCGCGCCATTGATGTTCGCCGGGGTGAGCCCGTGCGCCTCGATGGCGTCCAGTACCACCGCCTCGTCACCGCCCAGCACCGCGGTCATCCCGGTGGGCTGCTCGGCCGCGGCCTGGGCCATGGCCCGGCCACGCACCCCGACCAGCCGCATCGCGTCGTCCGGGCTGAGCACGCCCGCGATCGCGCCCGCCGCCAGTTCGCCCACGCTGTGCCCCGCCACCGCGCCGAGCTGGGCCCGGGCCTGGTCGAGGCGGCTGAACAGCACCTCGGCCGCGGCGATCGCGGACGCCACCAGGAGGGGCTGAGCCACCGCGGTGTCCCGGATCTCGTCCGCGCCGGCGGTCGTCCCGCACTGGACCAGATCGACGCCGGCCAGCTCGGACCAGGCGCCGAGACGGTCGGCGAAACCCGGGAGTTCCAGCCACGGGGACAGGAAGCCAGGCGCTTGCGCGCCCTGGCCGGGGGCAGTGATGACGAGCATGCTCCTAAGCCTGCACTGTAGAAGTCCGCTACATGGATGAAGAAGAGTACGAAGTTTGGGTCGTCAGGTCTGTAGGTCTACTACAAGCTATGTGCGCTTGTGTGCGATATGGCCGAGCACGATCGCGACCCAGAGGGTGAATCCGGCCCGGCCGTCGGAGGGGACCAGCCCGGTCACTTCGGTAACCCTGCGCAACCGGTAACGGACCGTGTTCGGATGCACGAACAGCAGCCTGGACGTGGCCTCCAGCGAGGACCCTTGCTCGAGGTAGGTGCTCACCGTCTCGAGCAGGGCCGCGCCACCCCGGCGCAGCGGCTCGTACAGCTTCCGGATCAGTTCCTCGCGAGCCAGCGCGTCGCCGTCCAGGGCCCGCTCCGGGAGCAGCTCGGCGGCCAGTACCGGCCGCGGCGAGTCCGGCCAGCCCGGTGCGGCCCGCAGGCCGGCCAGTGCCGCTGCCGCAGACTGCGTCGCGGCCTGCAGGTCAGGCACGGGCGGGCCGACCACCACCGGGCCGGTCCCGAACCGCCCGGCCATCTGCCCGGCCACGGTCAGTGGGTCATCGGTGCCGCCGAGCACCACCACCAGCCGGTCACCGTGCACCCCGGCCAGCAGGTCCAGCCGGGACCGGCGGGCGATCGAGCGCAGCTCCTCGATGGCGCTTTCCGGCTCGCCGCCGTCCGCGGGCCCGACGAGCACCGCCACCGGTGCGTGTGACCAGTTCAGCGCGGACGCCCAGGACTGCAGGCCCTCGGCCCGCTCGCCGCGCACCAGCGAGTCCACCACCAGGGCTTCCAGCCGGGCGTCCCAGGCGCCCCGGGCCTCGGCGGTCCGGGCGTAGACCTGGGCGGCGCCGAACGCGATCTCCCGGGTGTAGCGGAGCACCGCCTCGCGCAGCTCGGCCTCGCCGCCGGGAGCGGCCAGCTCGTTGACCCGGGCCTCCACCACGTCGATCGTCACCCGCACCATTTCCACCGCCTGCTGCAGGGTGACCGCGCGGGCCAGCTCGCGGGGCGCGGTGCCGAACACCTCGACCGCCACCGACGGGCGGCCGCGCCGCGGGTGCTTGATCCAGTCCACGAACGCGGCGATGCCCGCCTGGGCGACCAGGCCAATCCAGGACCGGTTCTCCGCCGACATCGAGCGGAACCAGGACAGCCGCTCGTCCATCGAGGCCATCGCGGCCGTGCCGAGCGAGCCCATGGCCCGCTCCAGCCGCTGTACGGTCTCCGCCCGGACCCGGCTGGCCGGCGCCGCGCCACCACCGCGCCCCGCCTTCTGGTCCGCCGCTGTCATGCCCCCAGCGTGCCACGCTGGTACTGGTGCGTGGGCCCAGGGAGCCCGCGGATACCAGGAGGAGGCACGGTGGTACCGCAGGTAAAGGCGCTGCTGTTCGACGTGTTCGGCACCGTGGTGGACTGGCGCGGCGGGGTCATCCGCGACGTCACCGCCGCGGCCGGGCGGGCCGGCGTTCCGCTGGACGCGGCCCGGTTCGCCGACCAGTGGCGCGGCGGCTACCGGCCGGCCATGGACCTGGTCCGCAGCGGGCAGCTGCCCTGGACCAAGCTGGACGGCCTGCACCGCCGGGTGCTCGATTCGCTGGCCGCCGAGTCTGGCCTGGCCGGCCTGCCCGCGGCCGAGCTGGACTGGCTGAACGCCTGCTGGCACCGGCTCGACCCGTGGCCCGACGCGGTGCCCGGGCTGACCCGGCTGCGGCAGCGGTACGTGCTGGCCACCATGTCCAACGGGAACGTCGCGCTGCTGGTGAACATGGCCAGGCGGGCCGGGCTTCCGTGGGACGTCATCCTCAGCGCCGAGCTGTTCCGCCGGTACAAGCCAGATCCGCAGACCTACCTGGGCGCGGCCGAGCTGCTCAGCCTGGACCCGGCGCAGCTGATGCTGGTCGCGGCGCACAACGACGACCTGTGCGCGGCCGCCGACCTGGGCCTGGCCACCGCGTTCGTGCCCCGTCCGGCCGAATGGGGCCCGAACCAGCAGACCAACCTCACCCCGGCCCGCGACTACACGACTGTGGCTACCGACCTCACCGACCTGGCGCGTCAGCTAGTCCCCTGAGCCATGCCCGGCCGCCGGACCTACCGGTCCCCGGGCCAGCGGGGGAGCCGAGGGCTCGACGCCGCCGGGCAGCGTGCCGATGGCCAGCGGGCTGAAGCTGGCCGCCGTGGCCACCCCGTTCGCGGCCAGGGTCAGCTTGACCGGGTTGGGCGCGTTCAGCAGCGCGCCGCAGCCCAGGTTGCCGAACGACGCGGACAGCCGGGCGGCCATGAACGTGAACAGGTTGTCGCCCGTGTCCGGCACCGGCGAGGTGAAGCGGCTGAACTGCTGCTCATCCTGCGCGATCCGGGCCATGCCGATCTGCATCATGTCCTTGCAGTCGTTCCGCGGCAGACCGGGGCCGGCCGCGTCAATACCCGCCTTTAGCTGCACAAATTCAGCACCGAACAGAACGGGGCCCGGCGCCTCAGCGCGCGGGCCCCGCTGCCGGCTGCGAGCCGGCTTTACGGTTCCTTGACTGGTTCTCAGCTGTCCTTGGCCAGCGCGGTGCTGACCGGAACGTCGAGCCCGTACTTCTCGATGGCCTGGCTCAGCGCCTCCGGCTTCACCTCGCCGCTGCGGGCCAGCTGGCTGAGCACGGCCAGCGTGATCGACTCCGCGTCCACATGGAAGAACCGGCGGGCCGCGGCGCGGGTGTCGGAGAACCCGTAGCCGTCGGTGCCCAGCGAGCTGAACGAGGCGGGCACCCAGCGGGCGATCTGGTCCGGGACGGCCCGGATCCAGTCGCTGACCGCCACCACCGGCCCGGGCTGCCCGCCCAGCACCTCGGTGACGTAGGGCACCTGCGGCTCCGCGTCCGGGTGCAGCATGTTCCATTCCTCGCAGCACAGCGCGTTGCGGCGGAGCTGCGTCCAGGAGGTGGCCGACCACACGTCGGCGGCCACGCCCCAGTCCTCGGCCAGCAGCCGCTGCGCGTCCAGGGCCCAGCGCATGGCCACGCCGGAGGCCAGGATCTGCGCTCGCGGGTGCTCGCTGGCCTCCGCGGAGCCCGCGGTCAGGTCCGGTGCGCCCTGATACCGGTACAGCCCGCGCAGCACGCCCTGCTCCAGCGCCTCCGGGCCACCCGGGTATTCGGCCGGCTCGGCGGGCTGGACGTACGGCTCGTTGTACACGGTCAGGTAGTAGAAGACGTCCTCGCCGTCCGGGTGGCCCTCGGTCGGCCCGTACATCCGGCGCAGCCCGTCCTTGACGATGTAGGACAGCTCGTAGGCCCAGGCCGCGTCGTACGCGATACAGGCCGGGCTGACCGAGGCCAGCAGCACCGAGTGGCCGTCGTTATGCTGCAGGCCCTCGCCAGTCAGCGTGGTCCGGCCGGCCGTCGCGCCGAGCAGGAAGCCCCGGCCGAGCTGGTCGCCGAGCGCCCACATCTCGTCGCCGGTGCGCTGCCAGCCGAACATCGAGTAGAACACGTAGACCGGGATCATCGGCGCACCGTGCGTGGCGTACGAGGTGCCGGCCGCGATCACCGAGCCCATCGCGCCAGCCTCACTGATGCCCTCGTGCAGGATCTGGCCGCGCTCGGACTCCTTGTAGGACAGCAGCAGCGCGCGGTCCACCGCCTCGTAGGTCTGCCCGTGCGGGGAGTAGATCTTCGCCGTGGGGAACAGCGAGTCCATGCCGAACGTGCGGGCCTCATCCGGGATGATCGGCACGAACCGGGCGCCGATCCCGGAGTCCTTCATCAGGTCCTTGAGCAGCCGGACGAACGCCATCGTGGTGGCCACCGGCTGCTTGCCCGAGCCGCGCTTGAGCTCGGCGTACACCGGATCGCCGGGCAGCTTGAGCGGCTTGCCCCGGACCACCCGCTTGGGCAGGTAACCGCCGAGCGCGGCGCGCCGCTCGCGCATGTACTGGATCTCGTCGGACTCCTCGCCCGGGTGGTAGTACGGCGGCAGCGCCGCCTCCAGGGCCTTGTCCGGGATCTCCAGGTAGAGCCGGTCGCGGAACTCTTTCAGCTCGGCCACGGTCAGCTTCTTCATCTGATGCGTGGCGTTGCGCGCCTCGAAGTCCGGACCCAGCGTCCAGCCCTTGATGGTGTGGGCCAGGATCACAGTGGGCTGGCCGACGTGCTCCACCGCCGCCTTGAACGCCGCGTACACCTTGCGGTAGTCGTGCCCGCCGCGGGACAGGTTGCGTACCTCATCGTCGGACAGGTGCTCGACCATGGCGCGCAGCCGCGGGTCGGTGCCGAAGAAGTCCTCCCGGGTGTAGGAGCCCGGCTCCACCGAGTAGGTCTGGAACTGCCCGTCCGGGGTGTTGTTCATCTTGTTGACCAGGACGCCGTCCACGTCCTTGGCCAGCAGCGGGTCCCAGTCCCGGCCCCAGATGACCTTGATCACGTTCCAGCCGGCACCGCGGAAGAATGCCTCCAGCTCCTGGATGATCTTCCCGTTGCCGCGCACCGGGCCGTCCAGCCGCTGCAGGTTGCAGTTGATCACGAAGGTGAGGTTGTCCAGCTCCTCACGGGCGGCCAGGCCGATCGCGCCGAGCGCCTCCGGCTCGTCCATCTCGCCGTCGCCGAGGAACGCCCAGACGTGCGACCGGCTGGTGTCCTTGATCTCCCGGGCCAGCAGGTACTGGTTGAACCGGGCCTGGTAGATGGCATTGATCGGGCCGAGGCCCATCGAGACGGTGGGGAATTCCCAGAAGTCCGGCATCAGCCGCGGGTGCGGGTAGGACGGCAGCCCGCCACCGGGATGGGACAGCTCCTGGCGGAACCCGTCCAGCTGGTGCTGGCTCAGCCGCCCCTCGAGGAACGCGCGGGCGTAGATGCCCGGCGCCGCGTGCCCCTGGAAGAACACCTGGTCGCCCGACTCGCCGTGGTCCTTGCCGCGGAAGAAGTGGTTGAAGCCGACCTCGTACAGGCTGGCCGCGGACGCATAGGTGGCGATGTGCCCGCCCACGCCGAGGCCGGGCCGGTTGGCCCGGGACACCATGACGGCCGCGTTCCACCGGATGTAGGCGCGGATCCGGCGCTCTACGTACTCGTCACCGGGGAACCACGGCTCGCCCTCCGGCGGGATCGTGTTGATGTAGTCGGTGCTGCGCAGCCCGGGCACCCCGACCTGCTGCTCACGTGCCCGCTCCAGCAGCCGGAGCATCACGTAGCGGGCCCGGGCCCGGCCGCGGGTGCGCACCACGCTGTCGAACGAGTTGACCCAGTCCCGGGTCTCGTCCGGGTCGATGTCCGGCAGCTGCGTGGGCAGCCCGTCGCTGATGATGGAGAAACGCTGGCGTCCGGCGGCCACGGGGTTTTCCTCGCCTTCGCAGGTCGGGCGGCTGTTGGCCGCCATGTGCGCAGTGCCCGGGCGGCTGGTCACCGCCCGGTTGTGCAGGGTTGGTCCAGACCAATTCTGGTGCCTGCGCTCCGGAAACGCACCTGCCTACCTGCAGGTAACCGGGGCCGGGAGCCGGTTGCACCGGGACAAGATCTGTCCCTGGTGCCCGGTAATGCCCGGTGCCAGGCTGGGTACACGGTGAGCGTAGGCGCGCTCCGACGCGGTTCCCAGCGTATGCGCTCAGCCGCGGCCGGGGCTAACGGGCAGGAGGAGGTGCTGGCATGCAGGCAGCGGTAGGTGACCGGCTGCACGTTCACGGCAACATCGTCGGCCATCCAGACAAGATGGGCGAGATCGTCGAGGTACACGGCGCGGCCGGCAGCCCGCCCTACCTGGTGCGCTTCGACGACGGGCACACCGGGCTGTGCTACCCCGGGCCGGACGCCGTTGTCGAGCCGAAGCCAAAGCCGAAGCCCAAGGGCAAGAAGACCGCCGCGGCCAAGCCGAAGAAGTAGCCGTCACCGGCATGGCCCGGGCACTTGCGCGGCGGCACTGGCCGGGCCACATTCGTTCGATATGAAGACCTTGATCGTGCGGGTGCGGACGGGTGGGCGCGAGACGGTGCGGGATATCACCGGAGAGTGCGCGGAATTCCTGGCTGCGGAGACCGGCGGTGAGGATGGGCTGCTGCACGTGTTCGTGCCGCACGCCACGGCGGGCCTGGCGCTGATGGAACTGGGCTCGGGCAGCGATGTGGACCTGCTCGCGACGCTGGACCGGTTGCTGCCCGCGGACGACCGCTGGACGCACGCCCACGGGTCGCGCGGGCACGGGCGGAGCCACGTGATGCCGGCGCTGGTCACCCCGTTCCTGACCGTCCCGGTCATCGGCGGGCGGCTGGCCCTGGGCACCTGGCAATCAATCGCCCTAGTCGACCTCAATGTGGATAATCCGGACAGGCAGATAAGACTTTCCTTCCTCGGGTAGCCCCACCGGTAGCCGGGGAAGATCAAACTGTGACATGGTTTTCGCTTCCAGGGGCATTTGGCACTTGCGCGGGGGACCGACCCAGTGTGAACTGTCCCAGCAAGTGGTGCCTACGCGGAACTGATGCGGGGCCGCGGGAGGGGATAAGAGGAGGACGTCAGTGAGCGCGACCGCGCGCCAGGCCCAGGATCAGCCTGGCCTGGCCGAGCGACTCGGTATCAAGCCGGGTCAGGTGGTGCAGGAAATCGGCTACGACGACGACTGCGACGAGGCACTGCGCGAGGCGATCGCCAGCCTGCAGGACGTGGAACTCGTCGATGAGGACTACGACGACGTGGTCGACGTGGTGCTGCTGTGGTGGCGGGACGGGGACGGTGACCTCGTCGACGCGCTGGTGGATGCGCTGACACCGCTGGCCGATGGGGGCTATATCTGGCTGCTCACGCCCAAGGCGGGACGGCCGGGGCACGTGGAGCCGAGTGATATCGGGGAATCCGCGCCGACCGCGGGGCTGTCCCAGACGTCCAGCGTGAGCGCGGCGCGAGACTGGCTGGGCACCCGCCTGGTCGCACCGAAGGCGCGCCGCTGAGCGAAGCGCAGATCACGGTTGCGTCAAGGTGCGCAGCCGGTCCAGCCACGGTGGCAGACTTGGGTAATCCAGGTGGAAAGGAACCCAGTCGATGGCAGTTGAGGTTGGCCAGCAGGCTCCCGACTTCGAGCTGAAGGACCAGCACGGCAGCCCGGTGCGGCTGTCCGATTTCCGGGGCCAGAAGAACGTGGTGCTGGTCTTCTACCCTCTCGCGTTCAGCGGGGTGTGCACTGGCGAGCTGTGCGCGCTGCGCGATGACTTCCCGGAGTTGACCAGGGACGACGTGGTGCTGCTCGCCGTCTCGGTGGACTCCACCTTCGTGCTGCGGACCTGGGCCGACCGGGATCACTTCGACTTCCAGCTGCTGTCCGACTTCTGGCCGCACGGCGCGGTGGCCAGGCTCTACGGTGTGTTCGACGAGGACAAGGGCGTGGCAACACGCGGCACGTTCATCATTGACCAGGCCGGCCTGGTCCGGTGGGAAGTGGTGAACCCCATCCCGCAGGCGCGGGACATCGCCGAGTACCAGAAGGTGCTCGCCGAGCTGAGCTGAGAGCATGGGCCGGGCGCCCCGCGCGGCGGTGGGCCAGCCCCGGAGAGGATCGAAAGCAGTCAAGGATGCCCTGCTATCGATGCGGCGTTCGGCAGACCGACCCCAGCCGCGGGCAGAGCCCGTGGAGACGTGGGGTGCGGCGGGACAGCCAGGTGCTCATCTGCCCGCACTGCCAGGCCAGCGACGACTGGATGGCTGACCTGGCCCGCTGCCCGCGGTGCGGCAGCGTGCACCTGGTCCGGCGGCTGGGTGAGGTGGAATGCCGGGATTGCGGCACGATCGTGCCGCCGTCGGCCGGCCTGGGCCAGGACGAGGCCTCGGGTGGCTCCGCCTCGGGTGGCCCGAATCCTGGCCTGTCCGAGGAGGTCGCCCGGGCACTCGAACGGGTGCTCGGCCGTGGCCTGGTGAGCCAGAGCGCGCCCCGGACCGGTGCCGACTCCCACTGAAGGCGAAGGCCAGCCGGTGGGCGATGCCGCGGTAGCGAAGCGCATCCTCCGCGAGTACCACCAGCGCGGCATCGACCCGGGCAGCTTCCAGCGGCTGGGCGGCTCGGTGCACGGCGCCAGCGTCAGCTACCTGGCCAGCGCGGCCGACGGGCAGCGCCTGGTGGTCAGCGCCTGGCGTGCGGATGCGCCGGTACCGGTCCAATTCCGGAGATCATCCCGGACAACGCCACTGGACTGGCTGATCACCCGGGCGGCCACGCTGTCGTACCTGGAGCAGAGCGGGTATCCCGCGCCGCGGGTGGTGCCTACCCGGTCCGGGGATGTGGTGGGCCTGGACGGGGTGTGGCTGACCATGGCCACCAGCTTCGTCGAGGGTGAGGTACTGCGGCCGTCGGAACCCCAGTTGCGCATGCTGGGGACCGCGCTCGGCCGGCTGCACTCGGTTGGCCTGGCCGGAGAGACGGGCCTGGGGGCCGCCATGTGGTACCCGGAGGAGGCGATCCCGGTCACGCTGGCCCGGCTGGACCGGGTGGCCGGGCTGGTGCCACCCGGCTGGGCGGAGATGTACGCGACGTGCCGCGAGACGGTCCTGGCCGTGCGGGAGCACGAGGGCTTGCTGCCGCGTGGCTTGGTGCACGGTGATGCGTGGGCGGCCAACGCCGTGCAGACCGGCCCGGCCGGGGTCATGCTCATCGACTGGGAGTGCAGCGGGCTGGGCCTTCCGGTCCTCGATCTCGGCAACTGCCTGCTCGAGTGCCTGCTGGACGCGGTGCCTTCCGGGACCGGACCGGCCGCCTGGAACGTGCAGCCGGACGAGGGCCGGATCGCGGCGGTAGCGGTGGGCTACAACACCCGGCGGGCGCTGTCCCCGGAAGAGCGGGAGCTGCTGCTGCCCGCGGTCAGGTTCGGCGCCGCATATGCCGGGGCTGTCCATTTCGAGCAGGCCCTGGCCGAGGGGGTGACGGGGCCGGCCATGGACATCCGGCTGGAGCGGCTGCGGAACCGGCTCGCGGTGAGCGAGACCGTGGCCCGGCTAGCGGCGGGACATCTCGGCGGTAACCAGAAACCGGTACGCTGAGGGCCGGTCTGCCCGCGGCGGCAGAGCGGGCGCATAGCTCAGTGGTAGAGCACCTCCCTTACAAGGAGGGGGTCACTGGTTCGAGCCCAGTTGCGCCCACCCTTGCGGCCCCAGGCCGCGGTGCGAATCCGGCCGCCGGTGACTGATGCCCGGCGGCCGTGCTCTGGGCTACCGCTGATACCGCCGGCGGCGGCGGACCGTCATCCAGACCAGGATGCCTGCGACCAGCAGCAGCACCAACGGGGAGAACAGGATGTGTACGGCCACGCTGGCGATGATCAGGGCCACGATGGCGAGGAGGACGAGGGCGATGAGGATGAACATGGCAGTCGGTTCCATTCAGGTCGTTGCAGTCGTGCTGATGTCTTAAGGCTGCCGCTGCCGCTGGCCGGCGTCGATCGGGATCAGCCCTGATTCGGCCCTGAGAAGCATCCCTGAGACATCAGGGTCGACCCTGAGGCTGTGTCCCGTCCTGCCCCGTCCGCGAGACTGGGCAGCCCCCGGCGGCGGCCCACTGGCGCCCCCCTCGCTGCGGCGACCCTCCCATCGCTGCGGCGCCCCACTTACCCCCCATCGCTGCGTGCTGATCCAGCATGAGGGCACCGACTTTCCACGTGTCCGCTGCGCTCATTCCCGACAAAACGGGCATTTTCCGCAGCATTCACGTGAAATGTGCGCTCCCGGTGGGCCTTACCTGTTCTTACGGGGCAGGGATTCGAGGCGAGGATCGGCTCGTGCGGCCAGGGTGGCGGCCACCTCCGCGGGTACCGGCACGTTCGAACCCTGGAAGCCGCGGAACGGGCGGAACGATCCGAGCTGCCCGTCCTCGAGCAGTTCCGACCTGAGCAGCGGCGGCCGGATCCGGTAGTCGAACCGGATGTCGGTCCGCCACCGGAAGGGCGCCGGGTCGGCTGGCTGAACGGGATGCTCGTACGTCTCGGACACGATCGTCGCGACGTAATAGATGCCCGGGGCCTTCGGCCCCACGATCTGCAGCCAGACCCGGTCGCCGACCGCCATCCGGTCCCGGTAGCGGGGCGTGCCCCACCAGTGCTCCCGGGAAGCGGCCACCGAGACGTCCAGGTCGTTGTGGCGCCGGGGGTTGCGCTGAAAGATCCAGTCAGCCATGACTGCCCAGGCTAGCGGCGGCCCCGGGAAGTCAGCGGGCGGGCGCGGGCACGCGTTAGCGTGCGGGCAGCAGCACGCTCAGGCAGGTGACGCAGCCTTCGAGTTTCTCGAATTCGCTGATGTCCACCACAACCGGGGTGAAGCCCAGGTCGCCCAGAAGTTCGGCGGTGCGCGGAGCGGACGCGGCGATCAGCACCCGGTCCCCGCCCAGCGGGACGACATGGCAGCCGCCTTCCTCCTGCACTGGGCGGACCGCCGGGAACAGCTCGGCTGGCACCAGTTCCGGCAGCAGCAGGAACGTGCCGTCGGGCAGCGCGGTCACCGCGGACTTGAGGTGCAGGACCCCGCGCAGCGGGACAGCGATTACGGTGCGGCCCAGCGGCGCCAGCAGCGCGCGCAACTGGCGGATGCCCGCGCCGTTGGTCCGCCCACCACGCCCCACGTACACGGTGTGCCCGGCCTGCAGCACGTCACCGCCGTCCAGCATCCCTGGCTCTTGTATCTCGGCGGTGCGCAGGCCCAGCGACTGAACGGCCGCAGCTACGCCTGCCACCTCGGCCCGGCGGGCCGGTGCGCCTGGGCGGGTGAGCACCGCGAGGTCATCGCAGACCACCACCGCGTCTTCGATGAAGACCGAGTCCGGGCAGTCCTCAGCGGCCGGGGCCGGCTGGACCTTCCAGCCACTGGCCGTCAGCGCACCGGCGTATGCCGTGTGCTGGGCCCGGGCCAGGGTCACATCCACCGGGGTCCGCTCGATGTGGGTGACGATGCCCTCGGGCAGTCTGCTGCTGGGTGCGCGGACCAACACCGTGCCGTTCACCGATAGCTCCTCTGCCTTGACCAGGCCGCCGCCCGGCAATTAGCTGCACGGCATCCGGCGCAGGTACCGGATCTCATCCTGTCATCCAGTACGGCTCGCTGCGCGTGCGGTGGGCTGGTCACCGGCTGGCTATAGTTGTCCGGTGGTATCTTTGCCGACCCTTGCAGCGGTCAGCGGCCCGGCAGGCGCCGGAAAACCACGCTGGCCCATCGGCTCGCGCGATCAGCAGCGTCAGAACCGGAAGCGAGTCAGGCCGCCCGGTTCCGCCGACAAGGTCACGATGGCTGAGCGTGGCTCGATACGGTAGACGTTCCAGGGCGGCGGTCCTTGCGACGGTGCGTTGAACGGGGCAGTGATGCCCGGCCCGCTGGCGTCGGGTTCGGCCGGCCAACCCTGGTCCGCCCACGCCTTGGCGATTTGTGCCAGCGCGCCTGGCTCGGTCACCCGCGCAGCGTCACCCTCGATCACGACGTCCGCGTCGCGGATCGACACCGCGATCGAACACCGCGGATCGCGCGCGACATTGCGCCCCTTCCGCGTGCCTGCGCCCGTCTGGAACCAGAACGTGCCATCTACCCACAGCGCTCCGACCGCAGTCACATGCGGGCTGCCGTCGTCGTTGATGGTGGACAGCCAGGTAGTGCGGGAGTTCAGCGCGTCCGGAGCTGGCGCCGACCCGGCATCGAGCTTCTCGACAACGGCGGTCCAGTCCACCGGCGGCAGCCCATCGGCCTTACCCAGGTTGGTGATCTCCATGAGGCATCCCTTCATTGTCCAGCGGCCATCCTGGCTGACGGCGTCTGATAGATAAGACGCGCGACGACCGTGAGAGTCATCGCGCATCCGTGGGTCACGAGCCGTCCGAACGCGCACACGCAACGCGGCACAGGCGGACGTTGAGCCAGAGGATGCCGGTGCATAGCCGCACACCACCCGCGGCTATGAGTGCGTCAGCCCGCGCGTGTGCGATGGACTCCAGGTCGGTGGCGGCGGATGCTGGCTCTTATGGACAGGATCCCCAGCGGTGACGGCGACGGTCCCCCCGCTCCAGCTGCGTACCGCGGAGCACAGGGAAGGCCCGGGCCGGTGTTGTTCACCCTCGATGTCGATGGCGAACAGTTCGCCATTCGCCGAGCTGAAGGCGACGGCACCGCTTACGACTGGCTGAGCGGGCCTAACAAGGGCTATGGATTCGCGTCGAGCGGGACACCGAATCGGTCGATGGAGGAGCATAGGGAGAGCATCCGCGTGTTTCTCGCCATGATCGATCCCAATACCGGCTACATCGGGGACGACTGAGGGGAGCGTATAGCCCGCCTGAGCCTTTATCAGGCACAGACATCGGCACATCCGTGCGTTGCCGCCCGTCATGTGATCGGGAGGCTTCCAGACCTGTCGCACATCAGCTGGCGGACTATGCCGCGGATCTGCTGACAGCATCACACGACAGGGGTGTCCTCCGTCGGGTGATGCGCGACACGGCAGGTTCAACCGGTGTGCGCAAGGAGCTCGGCGAGCTTCTCGGATGGTTTCATGAATCCGAGCGTCTTGCGTGGTCGGCCGTTGAGGCTCGCCGCGATGCGGGCCAGGTCGGCGGCGGAGTGCAGGGACAGGTCGGTGCCTTTGGGCAGGTACTGGCGCAGCAGCCCGTTGGTGTTCTCGTTGGAGCCGCGCTGCCAGGGCGAGTGTGGGTCGCAGAAGTAGACCGGGATGCCGGTGGCGATGGTGAAGTCGGCGTGGTAGATCATCTCGATGCCCTGGTCCCAGGTGATGGTGCGGGCCAGGCCGTCGGGCAGGGCAGTGATCTGTTGGCGCATGGCCTGTTCGACCTGGTGGGGGTCGCGGCCATGGGGCAGGTGCAGCAGCAGCACGTAGCGGGTGGTGCGCTCGACCAGGGTGCCAACCGCTGACCGGCAGTCCTTGCCGATCAGCAGGTCACCTTCCCAGTGCCCGGGCACGGCCCGGTCATCAGCCTCGGCGGGCCGTTCGCTGATCATCACCATGTCCTTGATGTAGCCTGCCCGGCCGCCGCGGCCGCGCGGGCGGCGCTTGGCCCGCCCGGTGCGCAGGCAGCGGGCCAGTTCCCGGCGCAGCTCGCCGCGGCCCTGCACATACAGGGCCTGGTAGATGGTCTCGTGGCTCACCCACATCATGGGATCGCCTGGGAACTCGATCCGCAACCGCCGCGCGATCTGCACCGGCGACCACCATTCCTCCAGCCACCTGGTGACCTGGGCGGCCAGCTGCGGGCAGGCCAGCTTCGGTACCTTCGGGCGTCTGGCTTGCTGGCGCGCGCGCTGATGCGCCCGCCACGCCCGGTAGGCGCCCCGGCCGCCGTTGGCCGCCACCTCCCGCGACACCGTCGAGACCGCCTTGCTGACCCGGGCGGCGATCACGGTGAACGACTCCCCGGCATGCAGGCCCAGGGTGATCTCCTCCCGGTCCGCCAGGGTCAGCCGCCCCGGGCCCGGCACCCAGCCATCGCGGCGCAGCGGCCGCCGCGAGCCGCGCCCTGCGATCCGCGCCACCGTCTGATACACGCAGCCCACCTGCGGGCCGATCTCCCGCAACGGCCAGCCCCTGGCCCTCAGCCGTAGTGCTAGCTGCCGCTGCTCCACCGTCAGATGTGGCTGCATCCCAGCCTCCTCCTCAGCTCATCGAGAATCCTCTCGACTCACCGAGGTGTTGCGCTGACCGGTTGAACCTGCCCACTCGTCCGCCAGCCGATGTGCGACAGTCTGGGGTTGCCGCTTTGACGGATCAGAATGTCCGTCAAAGCGAGTCAGGCCCAAGTCCAAGCGCGGGGCGCGGCAGATGGGAGCATTCTGACGTCGCCAGATCATGAATGTTATATGAGCGTCCGGGTCAGCCGCCGGCGCCGCGATCGTCGAGTTCGAGCTTGGCCCGGGGGCCGATCGCATAGCGGATGTGGGTCACCTCGGGCGTTTCGACCACACGGGTCGGCCTGAGCTCGATGCCCTCGCGGACGTCCAGCCCGAGGTCGGCGTCGAACAGCCGCATGCCGTTGCCGAGCAGCACCGGGGCGATGTGCAACTCCAGCTCGTCCAGCAGACCGGCCGCCAGGACCTGACGCAGCAGCGTGCCCCCTCCGGCGACGGCGACGTTCTTGCCGCCGGCGGCGTCCTTGGCCAGTGCGACGGCCCGCCCGATCCCGCCGGTCACGAACGTGAAGGACGTCCCACCCTGGCGCTCAAGGATCTCCCGGTCGCGGTGGGTCACCACGAACACCGGCGCCTGGAATGGCGGCACCTCACCCCACGGGATCTCGCCGCCGTCGAACATGCGCCGGCCCATGACGTAGGCACCGGCGGCGGCGAACGTCTCCTCGACGATCTGCGAGTTGACCGACCGCTCGCCGCCGGCGTAGCCCTGCCGCTCCCGCCAGGCCATGGCGTCGATGACCCAGCGGGTGACCCGGAAGAACCCCGGCCCTTCCGGGCCTTCTAGCCAGGCCGCCATGTCATGCGGGTCGGCCGGGCTTCGTGGCCCGGCGTAGTAGCCGTCGAGCGAAACAGACATCTGGGCGGTGACTTTGGTCATCCCTGCTCCTCCTCGCGAGGGGCGGCCCCGGTGGCCGCCCGGTACCAGTTAGTCGAAGCCGGGCGGCGGGCCTCGACACGCGGCCGCGAAGTATCTCTGGTGGATCAGGGCAGGCACGCGACGCGCAGGAACGCTATCCGGGCCGACCAGTGGCCCACGCCGTGGGCTGGGATAAGTGGCGGGCCGCGCTGGGTGAGCGGATGCCGGACCGTTCCGGCTGACACCAAGGATCCGGCCGTAATCCGGATTAATTGCCTGGCTGGCGTAGCCTGCGCTCAGGGGAGAGCGGGAGGGCTGCGGTGCAGCTGACGATTATCGGTGCGGGTGCCATCGGCGGCACGATCGGTGCTCATCTGATCCGGGGCGGCCACGACATCCTGTTCTGCGACGCCGACGCCGCCCATGTCGAGGCGATCAACCAGCGCGGCCTCACCATCTGCGGCCCGGTCGAGAACTTCACCGTCCCGGCCCGGGCCGTGCTGCCAGACGGCCTCCCGCCATCGCTAGAGCGAGCGGCGGTCGCCGTGAAGAGCCACCACACCGTGGCCGCCGCCGAGCTGCTACGCGGACGGCTCGATCCCGGCGGGTATGTCGTCAGCTTCCAGAACGGGCTGAACGTGGACGCACTGGCCGCGGTGGTGGGCCCCGGCCGGGTCATCGCCAGCTTTGTCAACTTCGGCGCGGACCTGCTCGAGCCGGGGCGGATCATGCAAGGCAACATCGGCACGTTCCGGGTCGGCGAGCCCGGGGGAGGCCTCAGCGAGCGGGTACTGGAACTGGCCGACACGCTGCCCTACGCCAGGGCCACCGACAACATCATGGGATTTCTCTGGGGCAAAGAGGCGTACGGCGCCATGCTGTGGGCTGGGGCGGTGTCGGATCTGTCCATCGCCGCCTCCCTGGAGGACCCGAAGTGGCGGCCGCTGATGCTCGCGATCGCGCGGGAGGTGCTGGCCCAGGCGCCGGTCCGGCCGGAGGGCTTCGATGGCTTCGAGCCTGACGATCTTGAGGGGTCGCTGGCCCGGCTGGCCACGTTCAACCGGGAGAGCGCGAAGTCGCACAGCGGCATCTACCGGGATCTGATGGTCCGCAAGCGCAAAACGGAGGTCGACGGCCAGCTCGGCGACCTGGACGGGGCGCTGACCTTCCTGACCGCGGAGCTGATCCGGGCCATCGAGCGTGGCGAGCGCACCTGTGAGGTCGCCAACCTCGAACTGCTGGCCAGCTACGAGGCCGCGATCCGCCTCGGGCAGCCGCTGAACGCGGTGGTCAGCCTGCTGCCCGCTCCGGCCCGCCGGCCGGCCGGTGACCTGCACGGCGTACCGATCGCGGTGAAAGACCTGATCGACATCGCCGGAAACCCGCGCGGCAACGGGAACCCGCACGACATGGCCGGGCCGCCCGCGGCCAGCGACGCCCCGGTGATCACCGCCCTGCGCGCGGCGGCGGCGGACGTGTTCGCGACGACGTCACTGCTGGAGTACGCCGCCGGGGCGACCCATCCGGATGTCCCCGAGGCCCGCAACCCCGTTGACCCGGAACAGACCGCGGGCGGGTCCAGCGGCGGCTCGGCCGCCCTGGTCGGGGCGGGCGCATGCGCGGTGGCCCTCGGCACCGACACCGGGGGTTCGATCCGCATCCCGGCGCACTACTGCGGGGTCGTCGGCTTCAAGCCGTCCTTCGGGGCCATCGACGCGGCCGGCGTCCAGCCGCTCGCGCCATCACTCGATCATGTCGGCATCCTGGGCGCCGGCGTCGCGATCACTGAACGGGTCTTCGCCGCCCTCACCGGCCAGACCCCAGACGCCCGTCCGGCCACGCTCCGGCTAGCCGTCGTCCAGCGGCAGCTGCGGCACCCGGACCTCCAGCCCGCCGTCGCCACCGCCCTCGGGCAGGCGGTCGACCGGCTAGCCGAGGCCTTCCCGGTCACCGAGGTGGACGGATCCGCCCTGACCGAGATGGCCGGGACGTTCGACGACATCTTCCTGTGGGAGGCCTGGCAGGTGCACCGCAGCCAGGTCGAGCGCCACCCGGAGCGGTACGGGCCGGAGACGCTCCGGCTGCTCCGTACGGCCGCCGCCGCCGATCGCGGCAGCTACCAGGCGGCCTGCCGGCGCCGCGACGAGCTGCAGCCCGCCGCGGCCGAGGTGTACCGCGGCGCGGACGTGCTGCTCACCCCGGCCGCCCCGGTCACCGCGCCGGCCACCACCCCGCCGGTGGACACGCCCGCCGGAGCGCGCGAGGGATTGTTCACCACCGTCTTCAACCTCACCGGGGCGCCGGCGCTGGTGCTCCCGTGCGGCTCGGATTCCCGCGGGCTCCCGGTCGGGCTGCAGCTCTCCGCGCCGCTGCACGCCGATCTCCCATTGCTTGCCGCGGCAACCCTTATCGAGAACGCCATTGCCTTCGACCGCCGCTTCCCCGCCACCCAGTCTGGCGCTGGCTAGCCGATCCAGACCGATTGCAGCACCCGGTAGATGTTGCCGCCGAGGACGGCCCGGATCGCGTCGTCGTCGTACCCGTGCTGGACCAGCCAGCCGCAGATGTTGGCGAAGTTCTCGGTCGGGTTCTCCAGCCCGTTGACGTAGCCGACCCGCTCGAAATCCGGCCCGCTGGTGGCGCGGTCCAGCCCGAGCAGGCCGGCGAAGACCTGGTGCAGCTGCACGTGGTCGCCGTACAGCGTGTCCGGCCCGAATGCCACGTGCTCGATGCCGACCAGGTCGGCGCAGTAGCGGAAGTGGTCCATGACCGACTCGATCGTGTGCCGGGGGTGCGCCGCCGACAGCGTCGTGTGCGGGGCGGCCGACATCCCGATCACGCCGCCGGTCCCGGCCACCGCGCGCAGCACGTCGTCGGGTTTCATCCGGGCAGTACCCCAGACCGCCCGTGCGCCGGCGTGCGTGATGAACACCGGCCGGTCGCTCTGCCGGCAGACGTCGAGGGCGGTCCGGTCGGATGAGTGCGAGACGTCGATGGCCAGGCCGAGCTGGTTCATCCGGGTCACCGCGCGGTGGCCGAGCGCGGTGAGCCCGCCATCGGTCTCCTCGGCCAGTCCGCTGCCGAGCGCGTTGGCGTCGGAGTAGGCGATCCCGATCTGCCGCAGGCCCAGGCCGTACAGCACGTCCAGGCGGTCGATCTCGTTCTCGATCGGTGTGGCCGCCTCCAGCCCGAAGACCAGGCCTACCTGCCCGGAGCGGTAGGCCTCGTCGATGTCGGCCACGGTGCGGATCGTCAGCACGCCACCGGCGTGGGCCAGGTCGGCCTGGCGCATCCCGAGGTCGGTGATGATGTCTTCCCACCGCCACGGGGCCTTCCCGGTGACGCAGGCGGTGCCGTCCATCATGTTGTCGAATACGACGGTCATCCCGGACGCGGCCAGGCCGGCGTAGGCGGCATGCTGCCGGCCGGTGCGGTAATAGTCGGGTGTCTCCTCCATCCGCACCGGGAACCGGGACGGATGGTCGTGCAGGCTGATCACCAGGCTGTCCCGCAGCAGCCAGGCTCGTTCCTGCTGTTCCGCGGTCAGCCCGGCGGCGTACGGCGGTACCCGGCCGAACTCGGGCACCAGCTCGAAACTGCGGAAGTCCGCACCGGCGGTGAGGTAGGAGTAGGCGGTGTAGCCGCGGTCAGTCATGCTGCCTCCCGTCTCCGGCCGGAGCTCCGGCGGTGGCCAGGCGGTGCGGGCCGCCGGCCAGCAGCCGCCAGAGTCGCTCCCAGGCCCGCATTCCCTCGCGCAGCCGGCGGATGCGCAGGAACTCATTGGGCGCGTGCAACTTCTCGTCCGCGGTCGAGAACGAGAAGAACAGCGTCTTGGCCCCGAGTACCTGCTCGAACAACGCGGTAGCGGGCAGCGTGCCGCCGATCGCGGCCAGCAGCACCGGCTGGCCGGGGTAGACCTCCTCGAGCGCGGCGCTGGCCGCCTGGATGGCCGGGTGATCGGCGGCGATGGTGTAGGCGGGCACCCGGGCCTCGTCCGGGCGCACCGTGACCCGCACGCCGGTGACCGGCTGCGCGGCGACATGGGCCACGATCGCCTCGATCACGGCGTCCGGATCCTGGCCGGGCACCAGGCGGCCGGACACGTTGGCCACCGCGATATGCGGGATGACGGTGTACTTTCCGCCGCCCTGGACGCCGTTGATCTCCAGCGTCGGCCGCTCCCACAGCCGCTCCAGGGTGCTGAACCCGGCCTCGCCGTACGCCTCGGTCAGGCCCAGTTCGCGGAGGTACTGCGCGTCGTCGAACGAGACACGGGCAATGTCACGCCGGCGCCCGGCGCTCAGCTCGGGGATGCCGTCGTAGAAACCGGCCACCGCGATGCTGCCATCCGGGCGGTGCAGGCTGGCCAGGATCTCGCTGAGCGCGTGCAGCGGGTTGGCCACGGTCCCGCCGTACCGGCCTGAGTGCAGGTCGGTGGCCGCGCCTTCGGCGATGATGTCCATCGAGACGAGTCCTTTGGAGGCCAGCGCGAGGGACGGCTCGGCCGGCCGCCACATCGCGCCATCCGCGGAGATGACCAGGTCCGCCGCCAGTTCTCCGGCGTGCTGGCGGAGAAACGCCGGCAGATGCGGGCTGCCGATCTCCTCTTCGCCCTCGAACAGGAACTTGACGTTGAGCGGCAGGCCGCCCTCCTGAGCCAGGAACGCCTGGGCCATCTTCAGCACGATGTACACCGGGCCCTTGTCGTCGGTGACGCCCCGGCCATGGGCCACGTCGCCGTCCACGGTGAGCTCGAACGGGGGAGTGCGCCACTCCGCCGCCGCACCGGTGGGCTGCACATCGTAGTGCCCGTAGACCAGGATGGTGGGTGCCCCGGTGGCGTGCAGCCACTCGCCCCGGACGACCGGATGGCCGCCGGACTCAACCACCCGGCCGCCCGCGAACGCGAGCTGCCCGGCCAGCCACTGCGCCGCGGCGCGCATCGTGTCCGGGGTCGCGTCTCGGCTGACGCTGGGCACGGCCACGAACTCGGCGAGCTCCCGCAGGTAGCCCGAGTCGCCGGGGTCAAAGGAAAGCATGGCCGCCGTCGATGGAGATCGTCTGCCCGGTCACCCAGGAGGACCGCGGTGAGACGAAGAACTGCACGCCGTTGGCGATATCCGCGGGCTCGCCCAGCCGCCGCATCGCGATGCCCTGCACCAGTTCCGCCTGGCCCGCCTCGCCGTAGCTGGCCCACTGCCGCTCGGTGGCCGGGTTGGACAGGATGAAGCCCGGGGCGATGCAGTTGACCGTGATGCCGAACGGCCCGAGCTCGTGGGCCATCTGCCGGGTGAACCCGATCTGGCCCGCTTTCGCGCTAGCGTACGCCTGGATCCCGGTCAGGCTGACGGTGCGCCCAGCTCCCGACGAAATGTTGATGATCCGGCCCCAGCGGCGCTCTTTCATGCCCGGCACCACCGCGCGGGTGCACAGGAATGTGCTGGTCAGGTTGGCGTCGACCACCGCGCGCCAGTCCTCGTCGGTGACCTCCTCAACCGGGTGGCCTACCTGCCCGACGACACCGCCCGCGCAGTTGACCAGGATGTCCACGCCGCCGAGCGCGGCGAAGAACCGGCGCACCTCGGCGGCTCTGGTGAGGTCGGCCTCGGCCTTGTCCACCCCGTGCACGGTGGCGCCGTCGCCGCGCAGCGCCTGGGCGATGCCCGCGCCGATGCCGTGCGCGGTGCCCGTCACCACCGCGGTCTTCCCGGCCAGCGGGGCCGTCATTTGACGAAGTACCAGTTCTCCGGGTTGATGCTCAGGGTCGGGCTCTGCGGCAGCACGCCCTTGAGGTTGTTGGCCACCTCGGTCAGCGTGTACGCCGCGTTCGGCTGGTACTCGACCGGCAACTGCGGCGCCAGGTAGTCCTGCCAGCTGTACATGTACTGCAGGTTGGCGCTGGTCAGCGTCTTGTTGATCATCGCGTCGTTGGTCTTGTCGCAGTACCCGCCGGAGTTCGCCACCGCCCCGCACTGGAACAGCTCGTCACCGGTGGGCAGGTAATCGGGTGAGAACGACCAGCCGAACCCCCAGTTGGCCAGGTCCCAGGCGCACGAGGACTTGATGACCACGCAGTTGCCGCCGGCTACCGAGATCACATCGGCGAACGGCTTGGGCACCAGGTTCAGCTTGATGCCGACCGACGCCGCATTGGACTGCAGCTGGGTCATCTCCGAGCCGACCCAGGAGACCCCAGACTCATAGATGAAGTTGAAGTTCAGCGTGGATCCCTTGCTGATCCCGGGACCGCACTTGGCCGGGGCGGTGCAGCTGTCGGTGCCGTTCGGCGTCACTGTCCAGCCATGGCTGGACAGCAGGCTCTTGGCCTTGGCCGGGCTGTACGGGAACGGGTCACCCTTCCGGCCGGCGGCCGACAGCCACTTGGTGACCGGGGTGGCGGCGACCGGGCCCACGGTGACCGACCCATATCCGCGCAGCGGGCCCGCGACGATCGCGGACTGGTGCATCAGATATGCCATGGCCTGCCGGAAATACAGCTGCTTGAAGATCGCGGCGTGGTCGGACACGGTGGACTGGAAGTTCATCGCGTAGTAGTCGATGCCCCAGGGGTACAGCGGGGCCAGCGTGTAGCCGCTCAGCGGGTTGTGGCCGGCCGCCGCGTTGGCCGGCTTGGCCGGCGCGTCCTGGTCCGGCAGGTAGCCGAAGGAGATCTTGGTGCTGGAGCTTGGCGACTGGAGCACGTCGTACTCGGCGGCATCGGTGGTGAACGGCACCTCCTTGAACGCGTCCAGCTTCGGCTTCACCGGCCCGGAGTAGGACTTGTTCGGCACGTAGGTCACGTGCCCGTCAGAGCTGAACGAGCTCAGCCGCCACGGCCCGTCCACGATGCTCCAGATCGGCGAGGACGCGTACGTGGTCTCGTCCTTGGCCTGTGAGTTCAGGTAGTTGTACACGGCGGCGCAGTCGCTGACCTTGGTGGCGCAGCTGCTCGGGCCGCTGGCCGTCCGGTCCCAGGCCGCGGGCATCGGCGTGACCTGGCTCAGCTCGTTGTACAGGAACCAGGTCGGGGAGTACGACTGGTTCATCGTCATGGTCAGCTCGGTCGGGCTGACCACCTTGATGTTCGACACGTTCTTCGGGAAGCCGGTGTAGGCCCCGTAGTTGTCCGGCTCGGCCAGTTCCATGTTCAGCCAGAACATCACGTCGCTGGCGGTCACCTGGGTGCCGTTCGACCACATGTAGTGCTTCAGCGTGATGGTCAGCGTCCGCCCGCTCACCTTGGGCAGGTTGGCCACGCTGAGCGACGGGTTCACCACCGGCTGGCCGTTCAGGCCGAACCAGTACAGCGGCCGGTACATCAGGTACTGGAAGTCGAACAGGTTCAGGTTGCTGATGTTGGCGCTGTCGATGTACGGGAAGATGTACGTCGGTGGGCTGGACGGCGGTTCCGCCCAGACCGCGGTGCCGCCCTTGACCGGGGTGGTCCCGGACGACGTGGAGCTGCCGCTGCCGCCGCAGCCCGCCGCGACCAGCGCCAGCGCGGCCACGGCCGCCGCCAGAAGCCGGCCGTGGATCCTGGATCGTGATGTGGTTCGCTGCGCGGCTGACCTCATGGCTGCGGTTCCTTCCGGTGCTCCTCGGAACGCAATCGTTAGCCCCAGCGCAGCACGCGACGATCTAAGGCGTCTAGAGGCGTGGTCCCGGGTAGTCCTAGCTGGGACGTTACCGTGATGTGCGCGTGATCATCACCGTGCGCCCAGGCCCAGTAGCAGCCCATCGGCGGCCACCGCCGGCGAGCTGGTCACGAACATCAGCACGCCATCGGACGGCGCCGTGATGGTCTCCAGGATCTCAGTGCCGTCGATGCTGCTGACGGTGCCCAGGACCTGCCCCTCGGTCACGGCGGTGCCCACCGGTTCCGCGGGTACCCAGAATCCCTGGTGCTCGCAGTACAGCCACCGGAACCGCCGCAGCGAACGGGGCGGCACCGCGTCGCCGACGGGCTCATCTGACATGCGCAGCCGGGCCAGCACCCGGTTCAGGCCGCGCACGTGCCCGTCCACCGCGGCCTGCTCCACCAGGCCGCATCCACCCACTTCGGCGATGATGGCCGGGATGCCGATCCCGGCGGCTGCCGCGCTGGTCGTGCCGCCCAGGGTGCCGTCCGGGTGGGGGTCCTGGCGAATGATGTACCCGAGGCCGTAGGCCTCGGCCAGGTCCCGGGCCCGCGCCTCGGCCGGGCCGGCGTCGTAGAGCGTGAACGGCTCCAGGGCCTCGACCATGTCCCCGGCGTGCATGTCGATCAGGGCATCTGAGCCCTCGATGACCTTCGTGAACGTGTCGTGGGCCAGCCGCTCGGCCAGGGTGCCCGCCGGGTTCCCCGGGAAGCAGCGGTTCAGGTTCTTGCCATCCTCCGGCACTACGAACGGGCTCCGGGCCCAGAACGCGGGCAGGTTCAGCACCGGGATGGCCAGCACGCGGCCGCGCAGCTCCCGGTCAGCCAGCCCGCGGGCCCAGATGCGCTGCGCCGCCATCGGGGCGTATTCGCACCCGTGCACGCCCGCCAGCACGGTCAGCCGCGGGCCGTCTGGCGTCCCGGTGACCTCCAGCGCCGGCACGTCCAGCCCGGCCAGGTCAAGGCGGCGGCGGGTCAGCGTAGGTAGCATGCTCATCCCTTGATTGTGGCCGTGCACCACCTCTTTTGACGAACGCCAGTACCTGGTCCATGCTCGGTGCCGTGCAGGAGGCCGCCGCCGGGGAGCCGGAAGAACGTCTCAGCCAGGCCTGGCGGCACTTCGGTGCGAAGGAGTGCGGTGCTTACTCGCCGCTGTACGCGGCGATCTGCCGTTCGGTGGCGGACGACCCCGACCTGCTGGCTCTCGCCGCCGCCGCTCCGCCGGCCGGGCAGCAGCCCAATGTCCTGCTCGCGGCGGTGCACTATCTCGTGCTCAGCGGGCTGGCGCACCCGCTGGCTAAGATCTACGCCGGCCGCGCCGACCCGGGTCCCGCGCCGGCCCTGTTCCGTGACGTGTGCCTGGCACACCGGCCCGCGGTCAGCCGGATTCTCGCCACCCGGCATACCCAGACGAACGAACCGGGCCGGGCGGCCCTGCTGGCTGCCGGTCTGGCCGCCGCCGCCGGCCGGCTCGGTGAGCCGGTCGGCCTGCTCGACGCCGGGTGCAGCGCGGGGCTCAATCTGCTGATCGACCGCTACCGGCTCGACTATGGGCCTGGCCGACCTGGGCCCGGCCGGCTCGCCCGTGCAGATCAGCTGCGTGCTGCGCGGCGCCCGGCCCCGGCGCGGCTGCCGGTCATCGCCGCCCGGCTGGGCCTGGACCGGGCACCGGTCGATGTCACCCAGGCCGATGACGCGCGCTGGCTGCTCGCCTGCGTGTGGCCGGACACCGGGCGGCTGGCCAGAACGGCTGCGGCCATCGAGCTGGCCCGCCGGCACCCGCCGCCGGTGCGGTCCGGCGACATGGTCACCGGCCTGGACGCGGCGCTCGGCACGTTCGACCCGGGCCTGCCGGTGGTCGTGGTGACCACCTCGGCATGCTGGTACCTGAGCGTGGAGCAGCGGCACGAGTTTCTCGCCGTGCTGGCCCGGCGGGCCCGTGGTCAGCGGCTCGCCTGGCTGAGCGTGGACACCGCCGGGGTCGTCGACCTCGGCCCGGTCCCGCCCGCACCAGCCGGTACCGGCGCGGCCACCAGCGTGATGGGGCTGGTCACTTTCGAATCCGGCTCGCCCGCTGGCCGCGCCCTGGCCTGGTGCCATGCCCACGGCGCCTGGCTGGACTGGATCGGCGGCCAAGGCCTGTCCCGTAGATCTTTAGCCTGCTGCGCGGTCCCCGGAGGGCGCCTCGCTGCGTTGTCGTCGTCGCCTATAGCTCCGCTATGGGCTCCTCCTCCGCCTTGCGATCCCCGCCCACCTCCCCATCCCCCTTCACGGATGACCGCTCGCGACGGCCAAGATCCACGGGACAGGCCCTAACCGCCCGGCTGTTTGCCGTCGGCTAGGCCGGGAAGCTGGCTATTCCATGACATTTAGGGCGCCGGCCAGGCCCGGGCCGGCGCTTGTTTCTGAGGAGGAAACATGTCTGGAGCTGTTCTCGCCAACTGGCCGACCATCCCGCACCAGCGCACCGAGTAGTAGGGAGCGGCACGGTGGCTGAGCGCATAACGTCGCGGACGGACCGACGGGAAGGGCCGCCCGGCCCGCCAGGACAGGCTGGGAATCGTGACGACGCCGGGCCGGCCGACTCGTCCGGGGACGTAGCTGACCTGCTCCGCAAGCTTCGCGAGGCGGCCGCGGCGCACGACGAGGACTGACGGCGGCTGGCGCTGCGGCGCGCCGCCAGTCCGCATAGCCAGCGCACGGCATAGCCGACGTACGGGCGGGTAGCAAGCGGTGCACTGGCGGCCCAGGCTGGCCGCTGGAACGTGGGGGGAGGAAGGGGAAGCCGGTGCCCAGAGCGCAGATCAAGGACGAGAAGACTTACCAGAAACTACGGGATCGCGGCGAGAGCAAGGAAAAGTCCGCTCGCATCGCTAACGCCGCCGCTGGAAGCTCGCGCCGCAAGGTCGCGGCCAAGGGCAGCAAGAGCGGCTCCTACCAGGACATGTCCAAAACGGACCTGATGAAGCGGGCTCGCGAGGTGGGCATCAAGGGCCGCTCGTCGATGAGCAAGAGCCAGCTGATCAGCGCACTGCGGAATCACTGACACGGGAACCACTGACATGGCAACCAAAAAGCAGACCCAGGCGGCCAAGGCCAACGTGCGGAAGGCGCAGCGGTCGGCGGCCAGCAAGAAGAGCATTGCCCATATGCCCGCGAAGACCCGGACCGCGCTGGGCAAGCAGGGCGCGGCCGTGGCCCAGCGTAAGCGCACCGGCGGTGCCACCCCAAAGACCCGTGCCGAACTGTACGAGATGGCCAAGAAGCGCGACCTTCCCGGACGCTCGAAGATGGGACGGGATGAACTGGCCAGAAAGCTAGGGGAGAAGTAACTGGACGCGGGCTTCACGGGCGAACTGACGCGCAGCGACCCGGCCGGACCCGGAATCAGCCGCCGCCGGTGCGGCCGGGGATTCAGGTATTTCCTGCCGTCCGCCGCGCCCCTCCGCGACCCGGCCGTGCTGGCCAGGATCAAGGCGCTGGTCATACCGCCCGCCTGGGAGCAGGTATGGATCTGCCCTGAACCCGACGGGCACATCCAGGCGATCGGGACAGACGCGGCCGGACGGCGTCAGTACCTGTACCACGAGCGGTGGCGGCAGGATCAGGACCAGCGCAAGTTCGACCGGATGCTGGAATTCGGGCGTGCGCTGCCGCGGATCCGCGAGACGGTGCTGGCCCGGCTAGGCGGCCGGGGCCTGCACCGGGACCGGGTGCTGGCCGCGGCGATCCGGCTGATCGACCTGGGATTCTTCCGGGCCGGAAGTGAGGAGTACGCGGCCGAGAACGGTACTTTCGGCCTGGCCACCATCCGGCGGGACCATGTGGTGTGCGGGCAGCGGCAGCTCATCTTCGAATACCCGGCCAAGCACGGTATCCAGCGTGAGCAGGCCGTCGCCGACGAGCAGCTCTGCGCGGTCGTGCGCAGCCTCAAACGCAGGCGCTGGGGCGGCGACGAGCT
This sequence comes from uncultured Actinomycetes bacterium, assembly GCA_963834705.1. Taxonomy (GTDB): domain Bacteria; phylum Actinomycetota; class Actinomycetes; order Streptosporangiales; family Streptosporangiaceae; genus RYN-230. The sequence continues at coordinate 871,938 of CAWICV010000001.1, read as the reverse complement.
GCTGGCCTGGCGCGACCGCTCCGGCAGCCACGATGTAACGGCCGCCCACATCAACGACTACCTGCGGGAGATCTCCGGCGGTGACTTCACCGCCAAGGACTTCCGCACCTGGAACGCGACGGTGCTCGCCGCTGTCGGCCTGGCGGTGTCCGAACATGCCCGGACCGATGCCGCCCGCAAGCGCGCGGTGGCCCGGACCGTGCAGGAGGTGGCCGGCTACCTGGGCAACACACCCGCCGTCGCGCGCAGTTCCTACATCGACCCGCGGGTCATCGATCGGTATCTGCACGGCGTGACGATCGCTCGCCAGCTGGACAGTCTGGGTGCCGACAGCACCTTTGGCGAACTGGCCACGCAGGGCCGCCCGGAAGCCGCCGTGCTCCGGATCCTGCGCCAACCGGACAATCAGGGAGGCTAGGCGTGCCGGCGACCGCGGTGGTGGCCCATGCTGGTAAGAGCTTCGGTGGCGGGCTGAGTGAGCTCCGGGAGGCACTGGCGCGGGAAGGCATCACTGATCCGCTCTGGTACGAGGTGACGAAAAGCCGCAAGGCACCGATCAAGATCTGCGTGCCCAATCAGGCGGCGGGATGCAGCAGGACCTTGGTCCAGCCGTCTTCGCGGCGGTCGAACCGGGCGTAGGCATCCGGGGCCTGATCGAGTGGCAGTTCGTGGGAGACGATCAGCGATGGGTGCGCCTTGCCGCGGATGATCAGATCGCGCAGCTGGTGGTTGTACCGCTTGACCGGGCACTGGCCGTGGCCCATGCTCAAGCCCTTGTCGAATACCAGGCCGTAGTTGAACCCGTACCGGCCCTCCTTGGCGTTCTCATTGGCGGCGCCGGGATCTTCCGGGTTGTACACGCCGACCACGCCGATACGCCCAGTGGCCCGGACGACCTCGACCAGCTTGTCCAGCACCATCTCAGGGTGCTCGTTCCCGGCTGGGTCGTGAGCCTGATAGCCGACGGCCTCGACGCCGCAGTTGACGCCCGCGCCGTCGGTAGCGTCGGTGATCACCTCGGCCGGGTCGGCGTCGGCGAAGTTCACTGGCACCGCGCCGTACTTCTCCGCCAGGGCCAGCCGGTCGGGCTCCTTGTCCACCACGAAGATCTGGGCCGCGCCGCGCAGCGTGGCCGAGTGCGCCGCCATCAGGCCGACCGGGCCGGCGCCGAAGATCGCTACGGTGTCACCCGGCTGCACCCCGGCGAGTTCGGTGCCGTGATAGCCGGTGGGGAAGATGTCGGACAGCATGGCGAAGTCGTTCTCATGCTCGGACCCGGCGGGCAGCTTGAGCAGGTTGAAGTCGGCCCACGGTACCCGCAGGTACTCGGCCTGACCGCCCCAGTACGGGCCCATCATCGGATACCCGTAGCCCGCGGTGGGCCGTCCGGACGGGTTGGCCCGCAAGCAGGCGCACGTCCAGCCCGCGGTGCAGTTGCGGCAGGTCCCGCACGCGATATTGAACGGGACCGACACCCGGTCCCCGACGCTGATCCGGTCCACGGCGGCGCCGGTTTCCTCGACGACGCCCATGTTCTCGTGCCCGAGCACCATGCCCGCATCGAGCGGTGCCCTGCCTTCGTAGGGATGCAGGTCGGACCCGCAGATGTTGGCCGTGGTGATCCGGATCACCGCATCTTGCGGCTGCTCGATACCGGGGTCGGCCACGTTCTCCACGGCCACCTCGCGCGGGCCCTTGAACACGACAGCCTTCATGGAACTCCCCTTTGCCAGTGAGTGTGGTACGCGTGAAGGCGCGGCTACCCCACGCGGCTGGGCCTAATCGGGAGGGCGGCTGGCTGCGCCGAGGGCCGCGTCGAGGTCGGCGATCAGATCGCCGGGGGCCTCGATGCCGGCCGAGATGCGGAGCAGGTCGTCAGGCACCGGGGAAGACGGGCCTTCCGTGCTGTGCCGGTGCTCGATCAGGCTTTCCACCCCGCCCAGCGAGGTGGCCCGCTTGAACACCCGGAGCTCGCGCTGTACCGCCTGCGCGGGCCCGGCCCCGCCGGCCACCCGGATGGACAGCATCCCGCCGAACCCGCCGGTCATCTGCCGGGCCGCGATGTGATGGCCGGGGTGGTCAGGCAGCCCGGGGTACAGCACGGCACTGAGCGCCGGATGCCGCTGGAAGTGGGTGGCCAGGGCCAGGGCGGTCCCGGACGCGCGGTGCACCCGCAGGAACAGGGTGCGCATGCCCCGCTGCAGCAGCCACGCCTCGAACGGTCCGGGCATCGCCCCGGCGTCGTGCCGCCAGGACCGGATCCGCGCCCAGAACTGGTCCGGGCGGGCGGCCAGCACCGCACCGGCCAGCACGTCGCCGTGCCCGTTGAGGTACTTGCTGGCCGAATGCACCACCAGGTCGGCGCCGAACTCGAACGGACGGGTCAGCACCGGCGTGGCCACCGTGTTGTCCACCGCCACCCGCACCCCGGCCGCGTGGGCCAGGTCGCAGGCCGCGGCCAGGTCAGTGATGTCCCACGTCGGGTTGGCCGGCGTCTCGGCCCACAGCAGCCGGGTGCGGCCCGGCCGGATCGCGGCCGCCACCGCGTCAAGATTGGTGGTGTCGGCGAACTCCACGTCCAGGCCCCAGGTCACGGCGAACTCGGCCAGCCACTGCCGGACCCCGAAGTACAGCGTCCGGGAAACCAGCACATGATCCCCGGGCCGCAGCGCCTGGAACACCGCGGTGGCCGCGGCCATCCCCGAGCTGAACAGCGCACACGCCGCGCCGCCTTCCAGCTCCGCCAGCAGCCGCTCGGCGTGCTCGGCGGTCGGGTTGTCCGCGCGGGTGTAGACCCGGCCGTCCGGGTAGGAGCCGTCCGGCCGCTGCTCGTAGTTCGTGGACAGGTTGATCACCGGGGCCAGGGCACCCGAAGCGGGGTCTACCTCACCGAGTCCCTGTGCGGCCAGGGTCTCCGCCGATAGCGGCCGTTCCATCAGCTCGTCCTCCTACCGTCCACTGCCAGAATCGGTATACCTGGCCGCCGCCAGGACCGGTACCGGCCCCCGCCCAGAGCTGGTCCCGCCGCCAGGACCGGTACCGGCCGCCGCCCAGAGCTGGTCCCGCCGCCTACCGGGGTCACATCGCCGCCCTGCAGCAGATCGTCGGGAACACCCAGCCACCGCATCTGGAACGCGAGCGGCTGGAACGTTAGCCGCCACCGCCGACGGCACGACTGGGTGCTCCTGCCGTTCGCCATTGCGCTGGCCATGGCCCAGTTCGCCGTCTGGCGGCCCATCGCCAGCCGGCTCTCAGTAGATGAACGGGATCAGCATCTTGGTTGACCGCTTGTACGCCGGATACGAGTCAGGAAAGACCTGGGTCATGGAGCGCTCTTCCACAACGGCGCTGTAGATAAAATATGCGCCAATCACGAACACCACTACCAGCCAATACAGGCTGACCGCTACGGTCGTCCCGACCATGGCCAGGATGAAGCCGGTGTAGATGGGGTGCCGGATTCTGCTGTACGGGCCGGATGTGACCAGCTCGGGATCGGCCTTCCGGGACATCGGCATTCCCCAGTTCCGGCCCAGGTATACCCGGGCCCAGACGGCCAGTCCCAGCCCCAGCACGAAGATGGCCAGGCCAATGCCCTGCAGCCATGGGTCGCCGGTGACCGAATGCTCTTTGAAAGCCTTAATCCGCAGCAGCAGCAGAACAAGCAGGATGACGGCGACCCGGGTGCCCGCGAACCGGCCCCATCGTGTCTGGCCCGCCTTGACGCCGACTGACATCGCGAGCCAATAGATCCAGAAGGCGGCCCAGCCGAGGAAGATGACAATGTCAATGACGTGCATGGCAGAACCCTAAATCAGGGAGCGGAGGTGGCAAGCGCTTTGTCCACCCAGGCTCGCAGGGCAGGCAGCGGGGCGGCGCCGGTCTGCCTGGCGGCCACCCGCCCGTCGCGCAGCACCAGCAGGGTCGGGATGGCCTGAGCCTCGAACCGCTGCGAGATCCGTGGCGATTCGTTGACGTTCACCTTGACCAGCTTCACCTGGCCGGCCAGGTCGCGGGCCAGCTGCTCGAGTGCCGGGCTGACCATCCGGCAGGGCCCGCACCACGGTGCCCACAAGTTGACGATGACCGGGACCTTGGCCACGTCCGCGACCTCAGCGAACGTCGTGTCGTCGGCGTCGGCAATCCACGGCAGTGGCTGATGACACTTGCCGCAGCGTGGCGTCCCGGCCGCCGCCGCGGGTACCCGGTTCACCTGGCCGCAATGCTCGCACCGGACCTGCCCGCTGGTCATGGCTCCATTATCCGCCTGCTGGTAGCTGAGCTCGTCACCGGAATCCACCGGTCCGCGGAACCTCATCGCGCAAGGTCGCGGGGGCGTTGCTGCCTGCCGGGCCACCGCCGAGGATCACGATGGGAGACACTGGGCTCGACAAGGCGGTATCCCTAACGTCCGGTCAGGCCGCTGGCAGACCAACGAGAAGAGTGACCATGAACGACGATGGTGTCGCCCGTGTCGCCGTCTACATCGACTTCGACAACATCGTGATCTCGCGGTACGACCAGGTTAATGGCCGGGGCCAGTTCCAGCGGGACAAGGTGCGCGGGTTCAGCCGGGACGACAAGCCGGCCGATGCCGACCTGGCGGAGAAGGTCCGCCGCGCCACCGTGGACATCGGCGCCGTGATCGACTTCGCCTCATCGTTCGGCACCCTGGTGCTCACCCGGGCCTACGCCGACTGGTCGGCCCCGATGAACGCCGACTACCGCGGTCAGCTGGTCAGCCGGGCCGTGGACCTGGTGCAGCTGTTTCCCGCCGCCGCCTACGCGAAGAACGGTGCCGACATCAGGCTGGCCGTGGATACGGTGGAAGACATGTTCCGGCTGCCTGACCTGACCCACGTGGTGATCGTGGCCGGGGACTCCGACTACATCGCGCTGGCCCAGCGGTGCAAGCGCCTGGGCCGGTACGTGGTCGGGGTCGGTGTGGCCGGATCGACCAGCCGGGCGCTGGCCGCGGCGTGTGACGAGCTGGTGACCTACGACGCGCTGCCCGGCATTGAAGCGGCCGATGGGCCCGGCACAGCGGCGCAGCCCGCGGAATCCGGTACCGCCTCGCGCGGGCGGGGCTCCCGCCGGAGCAAGCGGCCCACGGCCGCGGTCATCGACGAGACCGATGCTGATTCGGAAGACCCGCAAGCGGCCGCGACCCGGCTGCTGGAACGGGCACTGCGGCTCGGCCAGGACAAGGACGACGCGGACTGGCTGCACAGCTCGGCGGTGAAGAGCCAGATGAGGCGGATGGACCCGTCGTTCAGCGAGCGGGCTCTCGGCTTCCGGTCGTTTTCTGACTTCGTAAAATCCCGCGCCGACGTCGCCGAACTCGACGAGACCGACCCGGTACGGCTGGTCCGGCTCAATCCAGCCCGGACGCCGGAGTAGGACCTGGCCAGGCCGCCACGGCGCGCCGCCGCGGGCCACCCGCCCGGCACTGGCGTTCGGCTGGCCCGCCAGCTCGCCGACCTCGGCCTGGAGTCGTTCATCCTGTCCGGCTACCCGCACGCGGCCGAAGGTGACCTGTTCGCCCGGCACGTCCTGCCGCACCTCGACCACGGGCCGCTGTCCTGGGGTTCGGGCCGGTGATGGCGCCGGGAGTGTGTTCTGCTAGTGATGTGACTGATCAATCCCCTGCTGAGTTCAATGCGCTACCAGAAGACTGGGCCTCCGATCCGGTGCTGGTGGCCGGGCTGACGGTGGACGACGATGACGAACACGACGACCCCGTGCTGCGCTGGCCGGACGGCCGGATCGTTGACACGTGGCGCGAGGATTACCCGTACTCCGCGAAGATGCCGCGGGACGAGTACGAGTACCTCAAGCGCCCGCTGCAGATCGAGCTGGTCAAGCTGCAGAACTGGGTCAAGTCCACCGGCCAGCGCGTCGTGATCGTGTTCGAAGGCCGCGATGCGGCCGGCAAGGGCGGCACCATCAAGCGGTTCACCGAGCACCTGAACCCGCGCGGCGCCACCGTGGTCGCGCTGGACAAGCCGAGCGAGCGGGAACGAACCCAGTGGTACTTCCAGCGGTACGTGCCGCATCTGCCCGCGGCCGGTGAGATCGTCATGTTCGATCGCTCCTGGTACAACCGGGCCGGCGTGGAGCGGGTGATGGGCTTCTGTACCGACGCGGAGTACTGGGAGTTCATGCGGGAGGCACCGCAGTTCGAGAGCCTGCTGGTTCGCTCCCGGCTGGACTTGACGAAATTCTGGTTCTCGGTGACGCCCGCCGAGCAGCGCACGCGGTTCGTCATCCGGCGGGTCGACCCGGTCCGGCAGTGGAAGCTGAGCCCAATGGATCTGGAGTCGCTGGACAAGTGGGACGCCTACACCGACGCCAAGGAGGCGATGTTCCACTACACCGACAGTGAGCACGCGCCGTGGACGGTGGTCAAGAGCAACGACAAGAAACGGGCCCGGCTCGAGGCGATCAAACACGTGCTGCGGAAGTTCGATTACGAGGGTAAGGATGAGGCAGCGATCGGGGAACCGGATAAATCCCTCATCGGGCCGCCGTCAGTGCTATCGGAGCGCAACCCTGAGCTCTCCTTCCCCACTCTTTAACTTGCTGGAAATGGTGCGGCAAGGCAGGCGGGCGGCGCAGCTGACCAGCCGGTCGATGGCGTTCGGAAAGATGGGTTGAACTATGGGCGCGGTCAGCGGTCGATACGCCGTCGGCAGCCTGATCGGCGGCCACGGGGCCTAACGTGGTGTGGTGCTTACCGTCCGCTGTCTGGCCGCCGGGGACCGCGCCGCGGTCAGGCGCATCGTCTGCGCCCTGCCGGACTACTTCACCAGCGATGTTCCGGACCGGGTTGACCGGGATGCCGCGGAATATGACGGCTGGGTGCTGGCTGACTCCGCTGCGGTGGCTGGTTCTGCTGGGGTAGCTGGCTTTGCTGTGGTCGCGCGCCGCTCACCGGGCGGGGCTGAGATCTTGTGGATGGCCGTCGATCCAGCCCGGCGCGGCCACGGGCTGGGCACCATGCTCGTGCAGCGGATGCTGGGCGACCTGGCGGCCGACGGGGTCAGTGTGGTCGAAGTCAAGACCCTGGACCGCTCGGCTGGCTACCAGCCCTACGAGGCCACCCGGGCGTTCTGGGAGCGCCGGGGATTCGTCTACGTCGACACCATCGACCCGCTCCCTGGGTGGCAGCCGGGCAACCCCGCGGCCATCTACATAGCGGCCCTGCGGCCCACCAGATAGCGAGAGCTGGGCGTGGCGTAACAGCCACCAGGCGGCCGGGCCACGGTTAGCCGAAGTGGCCCCAGTGCGTGGCGATGATGAGCAGCACGCCCGCGAGCGCCAGGGCGACGCCTGCGACGATCGTCCGGGCAGTGCCGAACTTGAACTGCGGGATTTGTGCTGCGGCGAGCCAGATTCCCGCGAACAGGATGAGCAGGAACCCGATTTCGGCTAGGCGCCGGCCGGTGTGATGCGACATGGCGAGCACGTGCATGTTGGCATCCTTCCTGGCCTGCTGCACCCGTGTCGAGACATGGCGGCCGGGCGGGCCAGGCGAAGTACCGTGGCTGGGCTCCCTCTATGCTCGTGGTCAAGATTCTCCGCCGGAGGCGGTGGCTTGATCGTGCAGGACTCCTGGCCGAAACCGTTGCCCCTGGACAACGTGGGGGCACCATCACGTTGGTGCGCTGCGCGCGGTGCAAGGGGCGGCTGTACCACACCAAGCTGAACGGCCAGCCGCGGCAGGAGGACCACGAGCAGGGCTGCCAGGCGTTCATCAGCGCCATCCAGGTGGTGCGATACGCCGACGAATTGAAGCATGCCGCCGCCGAACCCAGACCAGGGAGACTGGCGCAGGAACCGGCGGTGGCGCAAGTACTTGATCAAGAACGCCAAGAAGCTGTCCGCGGCGGCGTGCGAAAGCGACCCGGCCGCTGCGGTCCGAAACCTTAGTGACCAGTATCAGGCTGAATGCCAAGCGCCCGGCACGCCGGCCGACACGACGAGAATGGCGGAAACGCTGATGAGGGCCTGCCGGCAGCTAGCTCACGGAGAGGTTCCGGCGCCTATCGTCGCCAGCTCCGGATAGCTCTGTGCCCGGGAAAGGCACGGGCAGGTCCCCGATCACCCCGGAACACGCGCGTGGCTCACCTGGCCATGCGCGTTACCGCGCGTACTGCGGCGGCAGGCTGTAGTAGTTCTGGTAAATGCTCTGGGCTTGAGCGCGGGCGGAGTCCCAATCCCAGAGCTGCGGGTAGTACCGGCTGGGGCTGAGAGACCTGACATACGGGGATGGGTCTGGTTGCAGGCTTTCAAGAACGTGCCCGGCGAGGCCGGCCGACCCGGAGACACCATGTGCGTTGCAGGCCGCGGCCATCACTAGGCCGCGCACGCCGGGCACCGGTCCGACAATGAAGCGGCCGTCCGGTGAAAACGCCGGAAATCCGCGGAAGACCTCGCGTACCTCGGCGTCGATGACCTCAGGCGCGAACGTGGCGAAGTCGCGCGCGAAACCGGATAGGACATCCCAGTCTGGTGACACGGCCAGGGCCTGCCCAATGGTCACCCCACGCGGGTCGAGGCTCTGCCCGTTCGGTTCCCACCCCCCGCACAGCAGTCCCTGCCCTTCGGCTCGGGCATAAAGGCGCATGTCAGGGATGCGGAGAACCGGCAAATCGCTGTGCCAGCCCGCAACGGCCCGGGTGACGAAGTACTCATGACGCACCGGCACGATCGGAAGGGGCTGGCCGGCCAGCGAGGCCACGGCGCCGGCCCATGGCCCGGCCGCGTTAATCACCATGTCGGTCGCGACGGTGCCCCGGTCGGTGCGCACGCCCCGCACCGCGCCGCCGATGATGCGCAGTCCGGTAACGGTGGTGTGAGTCGCGAAGGTGACTCCTCGATCACGCGCGGCGCGGGCGTAGGCAGTCACGAGACTGTGCGGCTGGAGGTAGCCGTCGGTGGGGCACCACAGCGCCGCCGTGACCTGGGTCGTGTCCAGCATTGGGCACAGCGCGGCCAGCCGGGCAGCGGTGAGGAACTCGATCTCGAGCCCAGCCGACCGCGCCACAGCGGCCAGCTCCTGAAACTCCGCCGCTCGCTGTGCGGTTGCCGCTATCCGCACGCTCCCGGTCTGGCGCCAATCGGCTGGGTAGCCGGTCTCCTGTTCGATCCGGGCGTATACAGCAACCGAGGCCATCGCCAGCATGCACCGCTCTTTGGTGCCGCGGACCTGCCCGACCAATCCGGCCGCCTGTCCCGAGGTCGCCCCGGCCAGCTCGCTCTGCTCCACGACCTGGATGTCACGGTAGCCCGCCCCGGCCAGGACATAGGCCACCGCGCATCCGATAGCTCCGCCACCGACGATCGTGACCTCAGCGTCTCTGACTTCCGCCACCGGAACCTTCCACGCCGCCCAGGACATCACTGGCGAACCCCATCCCGGCACCGCGCTCAGCATAGCGGCGAATGATCACTGTCCGTATCGGCCAACCAGCTCTCACCTAGCTGTGTGCCGTCATCGCGGCATGACGGTGCATTGGCGGGCGGGTGCCGGGCTGCGATCTGGACCTCCTCACGACGACAGGCTGAGCAGAGTGAGAACTGAGCCAGGCCGGCGTAGTGAGTATGGCGCCGTACTGCGGGTAGCGCGGGTGACAAGCGCCAGCGGGCTGGCTGCGCATAACCTCTGGCCGGCCCGGCGCTGAACGCATCGAAGAAGACGGCAAAGGAACTGCCCGTAGCAGGCGGCGGCTTGCGGACCAGAAGGACGCAACAGAAGGGACGCGGAGCATGTGGGTATTTCTCTCGGCACGGCTGCGGCGCTGGGCGCTGATAGCCCTGGCCTTGCCGCTGGCCCGGCTGCTTGTCCACCACCTCGCTCTGGCTGCTGAACGCCGTGATCCGTCGGCCCGGACGGCCAGAGCGCTTCACCAGGCGGACTCAGCAGTGACCGCGGTAACCCGGCGCACCTCAGGTAGGACCACGCGCCGGCACAGGTGAACACCCGCCTCGCTCGTGGAACCGTAATGAGGACGTGTGGAGGCATCATGCTGATGGACGCTTTATGCGAGCCAGTCCGCAGGACGGCCTCAATCCGGCTCGGCCTCGCCGGGGCCGACGGATCACGTGGCACGGCAGCTGCCCGCGCGAATAGCTGACGCCTGGACCCGTCGGGGGACTCAGCCTTGCAGGGCGTGCATCGCCGCAACAGCTCCCGGTTGCTGGCCCATGGCCAGCATGAACAGCCACAGCAGTATGGCCAATCCGGCGTAGCAGGCGAAAGCAGCCTGGGCGGCGCGCGGGCTAAGCGGCGGCTTGCCCGCGGGGATGCGCGCCGCGGTCGGCCCGGCATCGTCCTCGTTGAGGTGTTGGCTGTCCTGGGGTAGTTCGCGGCGCGCCGGCTCGCCCAAGGGGGCCCGCTCGGCAGGTGTAGTCCGGGCAACAGCCATGCGCACGTGCCTCCCTCCCCGTCGGCTGGCTCGCTGGCCTGCCTGGGCCGCCTGGTGGCGGTCGTACAGGTAGTCGAGGAGTCCCAGCGGGATGAGGATGACGAAGATCCACAGATCTGCGGTGACTGCGAGCACCGCGCCCAGCAGCATGCCGGCGATGATCGCGGCCAGCCCGGTCCGCGTGCCGATGGAACAGGTGATCGACTTCACCACCCGGCCGCCGTCCAGCGGCATCACCGGCAGCAGATTGAACAGGTTGATCAACGCCATCCACGCAGCGGCAGCGGCGAAGGCTCCGTTGCGGGTGGCGAAGTACAGGAGCCCGGTCCCGGCCGCCAGCAACGCCCCGGTGAGCGGTCCGGCCAGGGCAATGGTGGCCTCGGCCCGCCGGCTGGGGAAGTTGTCCTCGGCCACGGCGGCGGCGCCGAGCAGTGGGATGAGGTAGATCCCTCTGGTTCTCATGCCGTAATGCTTCATGCACCTCAGATGACCGCCCTCGTGGATGACGAGCATGCCGAGGATGATGACTGCGAACTGCCAGGTGAACAGGAACGCATACGCCGCAAAGGAAGCCATAGCCAGCACCAGCTTGCCCGCCTTGACGACGACGAAGCCGCCTTTGACTAACGCACCGGCCAGGCTGCTCTTGCCCTGGTGCGCTCTCAGCCGCCCGAGGATCATGATGTCGCCTTCCGGCCCAACAGTGCTGTCATAATGCCAGCCAGTGACTGGAGGGCTGGTCTGTCGCCACGTCACCTCCGGGCTCGAACAGGCACCTCCGACCGCAAGCCCGCCATCGGGCAGTGCCGCGTCGTCACCCACCTGGCCAGTATCACCCAGTACCTCCACACAGCGGCATGAGACTAAGCCGTGCACCTTGGTTCGAGCGGGGTCCTGCTAATCCCGGTCCGGGTCTTCCCACGCAGACCCGCGACGTGAGGGGGCACGCCCGCACGCCCCGACGTCAGGGCGAGGTCACGGTGAAGTGTGCGCGGACTGGCCTGGCGTTGCCTGCGCTGATGATGACCACGCCGTGGTAGGTGCCGTGGTGGCTATAGGTGTGCTGTCCGAAGATGGTGTACAGGCTGTTCACGCGGGTGGCGGTGGCATTGGTGCCGGTCACGTCGCCGGTGCTGGTACTGCCGTCGCCCCACTTGATCGTGCATCCGATGCCGAGTGAGGAGTCGCACATGGTGAGCGTGCTGGTGGGAAATCCCGGGGCGGACAGCGTCGCCACCGGTCCGTCTACTTGGCCGTGGGCGCTGGCGCTCTGGCTGGTACCGATGGCCTGTAGTGGCCAGGGCACCTGGGTGGAGGGGTAGAAGTTCACCCCGCCAGCCTGGAGGCGGGCCCCCTGGCCGCTGAGACGGCGCAGGAAGTCATGGTAGGCGGGACTGGCTGCGGTCCGGCGGACGGCCGGTGACCACGCGACTTCCGCTAGTGCCAGCAGGCGCGGGAAAATCATGTAATTGGCGTTGGTCATGTTCGCGACGGTCTCGCTCCACATGGCGCCTTCTACGCCGATCACGTTGCGGTCGGTGACACCGGAGACGAACCCGCCGGGATTCCAGTTGTAGGCGCTGGAGACGTCGCATCCGCGGGGGCAGGCCCAGTTCATGCCCAGAGAGGGCGGCACGCTGGACCGGGCGGTGACGATGTACTTCTGGTCGAGGTAGGTGTGGTTGGCCGGGGCCATCACGATTTTCATGTGCTTGGCCACGGCCTCCCGGCCGGTGGCCGACCCGGCCGACCGGCCTCCGGCGGGCTGCCAGTACTCGGCGATCGAGCCGGCTGGCGGATGGGTCCCCGGGCCGGCGATGTCAGCCCAGCCCATGACGGTCTTGCCGTGCCGGGTGACGATGCCGGCTTCCTCGTTGACGAAGGCGGCGTATCTGGCCGCGCTCAGCAGTGACGCCGGCACCTCGTCCCCGCCGAGGTCGTAGTAGGAGCCACGCGTTAGCGCGGTGAGCTGGCTGATGATCGCCGTCATGATGGCCCAGGTGTCCTGGGATCCGGGGCACAGCGCGCTGTAGCCGACGTCCTCGGTGTAGTCCCAGTGCGGCGGCTTGAACGCGCCGCAGTCGATCCCGTGCGGGTTAACGGGCAGCGCGGGATTGCCGGTGTCGTTGTACTCCGACATGATGATCGCGTTGTTGTGGCCCGGCGAGTCAACTTCGGGCACTACGGTGATGAAGTGCGCGGCGGCGTCGCCGACAACGGCCCGGTACTGCGCCTGGGTCCAGAACCCGCCGGGGTCCATTGTCCTGCCGCCAGTGCCGACCGAGCCGCGGCCGCCGATGGCGGTCAGCCGGGGGAACCCGTTGATGGCCAGGCGGAAACCCTGGTCGTCGCTGAGGTGCAGGTGCAGCACATTCACCTTGTAGCTGGCGATCTGGTTGATCAGTCGCTCGACCGCCGACGGGGTCTCGTAGTGCCGCGCGATGTCGAGCAGCAGGCCGCGGTAGGAGTAGCGGGGGTAGTCGGTGATGCTGACCACCGGTGTGGTCCATGGGCCCGGCATGGCCGAGCGGCTGTCGATCCACGCGGGCAGCAGCTGGCGGAACGTCTGGATGCCGTCATAGAGTCCGTGAGCCGCGGGTGCCTCGATCTTCACACCGGAAGTGGTGCTAGCGAGCTGGTAACCCTCAGCCCGGTCGGTAGGCGGCAGGGTCCCGGGGTTGCCGATTTGCACTGTGATGTCACCAGGGCGCGGCATACCGGTCACGGTGGGCAGCCGGAAACCGGTCGCGGGCCGCAGATAGGCAGCCAGGTCACCACCGACCGACAGCTCAGCCGGAGCATCCTTGCCGGGTGCGGCGACGATGCGGGTGTGCTGGGTCAGCGTAAAACGGCCGCTGCCGATCCGGGCCGACACCGGCTTCGGCACGATGTCGAGATCGGTGGCCGCCTTGACCGCGAGCCGTGCCGGCGCCGCGTGAGCCGGTACCGCTAAGCCGGCGGCGGGAACACCGGCCACGAGCACAAAGAAAGCGGCTGACCAGCCACCAAGCACGGCCAGACGATGCTGCCCGGATCCTTCCTGGGAGTCGGCCGGACCCGCGCGCAGGCCACGGAAGATGTCCAGGACATGGAGTCTGTTCATGCCGTCCGCCTGACTGTCTGGGGATCACCAGCATCGGCCCCGTCAGCCTGGGCCAAACCGGGCAGCCCGGACGTTACAAGGGCAGAACCGACACGGTCAAGCCTGACACCTTCCCGCTCATGGCCCGCGGTTGCAGAAAGAGGCCAGGACGTTGAACCGCGTGGACCATGTGACCGGAGGGGATGCTAGAGGGCAGCGACCCCGCCGTAGGCCCAGGCCCGGTCGGCGTTCGGCCCTGGATCACCGCCGTCCGGCCGCCAGTAGGAGACCAGGACGAGCCCGGGATCGATCAGCTCGCGTCCGTTGAACATGCGCAAGATCGCGTCCTTGTCGCGGGGGATGAGCACGGCACCGCTGCTCTCAGCCACCTCGGAGTTCGCACGCATCTTCTCCGGTGAGCGCTCATCGGTGGCATGCGAGATGACCAGATAGCTGCCCGGCGCGAGCGCCGCCAGATACCGGGCCACGACGCCGGCAGGGTCGTCGGAATCGGTGATGTGGTGCAGGCACCCAACGAACAGCAGCCCGGCCGGCTGGCTGAAGTCGATCAGCTCCCCGGCCCGGGACAACACCTCGTCCACGTCGCGCAGGTCGGCCCGGACAACGGCGGTCGTATGGTTCGTTGCCATCAGCGCCTGGGCGTGCACGGACACCACCGGGTCGTTGTCCACGTACACCACGCGCGCGCCAGTGTCGCCCGCCTGAGTGATCTCGTGGACATTCGGGCTGCTCGGCAGCCCGCTGCCGATGTCGATGAACTGGCGGATCCCCGCATCACGGAGGAAGCGGACCGTGCGCACCAGGAACTGGCGGTTGCCGCGAACGGTGTCCAGGATCTCCGGCATCACTTTGCGCACCTGCTCGGCGGCTGCCCTGTCGGCGGCGAAGTTGTCCTTACCGCCCAGCCAGTAGTCATAGACCCGGGCCGGGTGCGCGATGTCAGTGCGGATGTCCGCCGGAACCTCGTTCGCCGGCTGGTCCGATCCGGTCATTCCGCCCTCCTCAGCGATGGCCTGCTCGCCATAGATAATGCCATGCGCGGCTGGCAGAGTACGACGAGGTGCAAAGCGGGCGTCCCAGAGCGCGCCTGTTGTCGGGGTCAGCGCGGACGGCCGCTTGGATCCGCTCAGACGGCGTGAAGAACCTCCCCGCCGTAGACCAGCGGGCCTTCGGGCTGCAGCAGGTCGGCGAGACGGTTGAATTCCTGGAAGCCGGGATCGGCGTCGTGTTCACGGTGCGCGGCATGACTGGGCACTTCCACGGCGATGGCGTACTTGATTACGTCCTGGCGGTTGTCGGTGCCGAATGCCACCCGCGAGATCCGGGCGCTGAGGAAGGCCCCGCGCTCTTTGTACTCGCGCCAGCGCGGCAGCTCACGCTTAGCGAACAGCCGCTCGTACTCCGCGGCCTGTTCCGCACGGATATGGATGACGATGACGTCCAGTTCGCTCATAACCACCACTCCTCGGCTAGCCCATATTCGGATTTCAGCACGTTCCGGCGGCGTTTGACCGGCATCTTGAAGTCTGCGCGGCGGACCTGCTCTGCGGAACAGGCGGCGGCTGAATGATGCCGCCAGTCACTGTTTCAGGCGCCGGGCTGATTCCACCGGCCGCGGTGGACCGTCTCGGCCCTGGGCTTGCGCCGGCTGCTCAGGTCGCGCGGCGGCTCGTCGCCGTAGCCAACGGAGATGGCCCCGATCGGGGAGAAATGCGCGGGCACGCCGAACGCGGCCCGGTAGGCATCGATCCGCTCGACCGGCAGGCCGAAAAAGCACGCCCCCAGCCCCGCATCCACCGCGGTCAGCAGCATCAGCAGCGACGCGAACCCGGTATCGATATCCCAGTAGGGAGCAGGCCACCACGCATCAGACCGGTCGGTGAAGCCCTTGTCCGGCTGGGCGTAGCGGTCGAGATAGGCATCCCTGTTCGAATGC
The DNA here is from genome assembly GCA_963834705.1 of uncultured Actinomycetes bacterium. Lineage (GTDB taxonomy): Bacteria > Actinomycetota > Actinomycetes > Streptosporangiales > Streptosporangiaceae > RYN-230. Next base: position 856,469 of record CAWICV010000001.1, on the reverse strand, counting down.
GCGATGATCAGCAGCGGGGCATCCACCTGAGCGGCAAACCACTCCTCAGGATGCTCGGCCGGGCGCACCGCCTCGCGGAACCGGGCGACATCAGCGGCAGTGTCCAGCACCAGGAAACCCCAGCCCTGAGAGAAGCCCGCCGACGGCGCCCGCAACCCGTTGCGCACAATGCGGTCGACCACCTCAGGCGGCACCGGCCGGCTCGTATCATAGCGGCGCACCATCCGCCGGCGCCGGACAACCTGCTGGAACTCCACGCCAGCAAGCTACCAGCGGCCGTTCCCCGCAGGCACACCCACCGGCTCCTCCCCGCAGCGGCGGGGTCTGTCTCGTCAAGTTGGAGACCTCTCTGCTGACCGCGCCTTGACAAGAGAGGTGCCGTTAGATCCACAGTCCCCGGCGGCGGGTCTGAGGAGGGCGCTTTCCTTTGGCGCGCGTAGGTGCCGCCCGGCCGGTCAGTAGAGGTTGATGACGTTGGCGGTGATCAGAGCGGCGGCGTCGGATGCCAAGTAGCTGATGACCTCGGCTACCTCGGCTGGCGTGGCCACGTGGACCAGGATGGGGCTTGCGGCGACGGCGTCGCGGACGGCCTGGGTGATCCCAGCCGGTATCGGTGACGGGTGGATGGAGCATGTTGGCGGCCCCGGCTGTAGCCGCGCACTCCGGACGGCGGCCAGCCGATAACTGACCGCGGCATGAGAGCGCATCGCGGCTTAGTGGTCGCTGGGCCCCTTGGTGAAGGATTAGTCTTCGCTATGAAGGGATGGCAGGCGTGCAACCAGGGCAGCAACCCCAATGGCGACCGCTCAACCGTCAGGACAGCCATGTGGCGCAGCAGATGGTGGAGCGGGCGGCGGAACTGGCCAGGGATTCCCATGCCCGGACCCGGCATGCCGCGGTGCTGGTGAAAGACAGCAGTCTGCTGGCCTGGGGTACCAACGGCGTGCCCTTCCCCGGGGAAGACCACTGCTACTGCAAGTTCGGGGAGTCTGGTCACCATGACCAGTGCCGGACCCATGCGGAGCAGCGGGCGATCACGCTGGCCCGCGAAGGTGATGGCTGGCGGATGCTAGAGGGATCGACGTTAATCTACGTGCGGCTCGAGGCGGACGACTCGGTCCGGCTGGAGGTGCCTCACTTCTGCGCCCGGTGCAGCCGCCTGGCGTTGTCCCTGGGTGTGGCGGAGTGGATCTTCGCCCTGTCGGAAGGCTTGGCCGGGTACTCCGCGGCTGACTACGACAGGGTCGCCGAACTCAGGTGGTAGTGGACGCGGTAATCGGGAGCCTCAACCTCCACCGCATGTCGCGCGGATCCACCAGTTGTGCCCGCATGCCACCAGTCTGGCACGAGGCGGTGAGGGCCGGCCCCGGCGTCCTCGCAGCGGCAGAGCCAGATGAGGGTGGTCGCCTGAACGAGCCGTCGCGAATACCTAGGCGGCGGCCCCGGTCTCCGGCCAGAATGCTCTCGCGCTGGCCAGGTTATGTAGTTGCGTAGGGCGGGGCCGGGTCCTCTTCAGCCGGAGTCGCCGGAAGTGAAAAAGGAGGCAAAGCTACCCGCCACCGAGGTGACCACGAAGATGGCCCATGCCTCAAGGGCGACATCCACCACCCTTCCGCCGGCGGTCAGGGGATTCGTGATCGCCGATGAGATGGTCAGCAGCTGAACGGCGGTGAAAAAGACCGCATCACCGAAGCCGTGAATATCCCCGCCTTTTACGCCGCTCTCGAAGGTCCATATGAGCACAGAGCCAATGGCGAGGACCACAAGTGTCAGCCCAAGCGCAATAAGGAGGCGCGCGGCAAGCCGGCGATGGCGTTCCTCCCAGGTGAAAAGTCTTGCCAGTTCCTCGCGGATCATGCACGTCGCCTTTCTGCCGGGCCGATAGGTCGGCTTAGCCGGCCATAGCCCAACATGATAATCCGGAGTACGATCTTGTTATGCCCGTATGCCGTCGGTGAGCACATCTATGCGCTCACCGGCGAGCGTGCGCCGGCCCCCGTCGTCTCGGGGGCCCAGGCCCTGGCCGGGTTCGCCCTTCGCTACTTCACCGGCCCCCGCTCACGCTCACCGACGTCCTCCCGCTCGGTGCTCGATGCCGTCGGCGAGCCTCCACGCACCCGGGAGACGGCGGCGGGAACGGCCCTGGTCGACACAGCTCATCACCGCCGTGCGGCGCACCGTCAGCCACGACCAGGTGCAGTTCGGCCTATCCCTGATCAAGCCCCGACGCCTTCGGAGATCGAAGCCCCTCCACCAGACCGCCAGACGGTACGGCGCCTACCTGGCTCAAAGCCCGGATTACCCTGCCGTGACCTCACGCTCGAAGCCGGGCAGCGGCGGCACTGAACGCCTGTTGCACGACCCGCGGCGAGCGAGCATCACGGGGGGTCCGGAGTCGTCATTAGGACGGCTTGAGCAGCCGGCGGCTGGTTGACGTGAAATTCGATCGTGCGCAGACTTGGGCAGTGGCTGTCGCGTGGGGCGAGTTTGAGCAGGCCCAGCCTGGCCTGGCCAAAGCGGGCCGGACGCTGTTGTACCAGTTCGGGGTGGGACTGGCGTTCCTGGCCACGGTCCGCCGCGATGGCGGCCCGCGGGTGCACCCGATGTGCCCGCTCATCCACCAGGGCGGGCTGTATGCCTTTATCGTGCCAGGGCCTAAGCAGGACGATCTCCACCGGGACGGCCGGTACTCGCTGCACTCGTTCCCCTGCGAAGACAATGAGGATGCCTTCTACTGCACCGGCCGTGCTCATGCCGTTGAGGATCCGGCCACCCGGCAGACACTGGCCGAACTCTTCGTCACCGAGCGATCCAGTTCCGGCATCCCTGTGCCTGCGGCAGACGATCACTTGTTCAGCTTCGACCTCCAGCGCTGCCTGCTCACCCGGACAACCGGCCACGGCGATCTGAGCCCGAAGCACACCGTCTGGCATCAAGCCAGTGCCTAGCGAATACGCGCGACCGGCGGCATCATGTGGGTGAGCTTCGCTCACCTGCGCCCTTCGGGGCACATCATGCCTGATCATGCAGGTGATCGAGGCGCAGCATTCTCGGTCCTGGCGGCTCACGATCACTCTGCATATCAGGCAGAAGAGGATGTTGCGCGTAGAGAGCTGAGTCGGCATGCTCGGGCGCGTGATGTCCGCTCAGGATGAATTCCGTGGATTTTTGGCGTGACCTGGTATCACCGGCTCTGCGATCGGCGGGCTGAAAGGGTCCGGGGGCCGCTATCAGATGCCCAGCCAGTCTTGCTTCGCGCTCGGGGGTTTCCAGAGGTCTCGTTGGAGTACCGGCAGCGCAATGCAATTCACGGTGAATCTCATTGGTGGTCAGCCGTGAGGTATGGAAACTCGCGCGAGCGAGCATGGCTTGGCTTCCAGAGACGCCTGCGCCGAACACTCGCTACCCGGTCGCGGAATGGTCGGCGCGCATCGGCAGTCTCATGCCCGCTGGGCACGGTCACTGGTGGTGGCTGCGGCCGACCCAGCCACTGGGACCATTGGCTGCTGAGGTGATCGGAGCTCTCACCGACTATGGTCTGCCCGCCCTCCACCGCGCCGTCCACGAGGCAGGACGAGGGCACCGCTAGGCCCCCGCTGCGCACATCGGTGTCAGTCGCCTGCCCGCCGAGCACTCGGCGGCATAGACAGTGCGTCTGCTTCTCGGGGTGGTCATTGAAGTCATGCGGAGGTGCCCCGAGAGGTTCGCTCTTGGTGCAGCCGTCCGCCGCTGGGTCAGGGCTGCGTAGTAGGAGCCGGGCCCTCGCCCCCGGTCGCGCGGGCAGCTGGAGGGCGGGGCTGGTTTGGCGGCCGGGCTGGGTTTCCGGCGTCGCCGGACGGGAAGTACGCATTACCTCGGCTGAACTCGCTGTCGCCGGGCGGTGGCAGGGGTTTTGTTGCCTGCCAGAGAGAGCTGGGTAGTGGCTTCAGCGTGGAAGAAGAGCGGAGGTCCCCATGACGGCAGGAACGCCAGATCGCACGGCAAGTACGGACATTATGCGCCCGCCAGCAGCGGCCAAGACCCGAGCCGGAGCTAGAGGTTCCAGGTCCGCGGGGAGCGTTAAGTCGGCGACCCGCGGCAGGAGGGCCAGCGGGGCGGGCGGCAAGGCGGCCAGCGGGGCGGGCGGCAAGGCGGCCAGCGGGGCGGGCGGCAAGGCGGCCAGCGGGGCGGGCGGCAAGGCGGCCAGCGGGCAGGTGAAGAACACAGCAGCGACGCCAGCCGGTAAGTCTCTGGACCACGCGCAACAGGCGCTAGACAAGGCTGCGAAGACGGAGAAGCAGCTGCGGGCGAGCCTGAAGAAGCACAGCAAGGCACTTAGCGCCGCTCAGGACGACCTCGATAAGCGTCAGCGCGACGTCAAAGACATGAAATCCCAACTTAAGACGGCTAAGGAATCCCGTAAGCGCGCGGCTAAGAAACTTGGGAAGGCCTCCAAGACCACCACGACAACAAAATAACCCAGCAGTCGGCTAGGGGTCACCGAACCCGTAATCGCCAAGGCAATGACCAAGGCCAGCAGCACCAGTAGTGGCTGCCTCCCCACTGAGCCGTCAACTGATGAGAAGGCCGAAACGCGGCATGTGAGTGCGTCTTGGTTTTCGTGAGCGCGTTTGATGTTGGCCAACGACAGGACCATGCTGACCGCCCAGATCGCGCCCTTATCGCACTCTGTGCGGCTGATTTGATTCCCCGAGGTGGACGACGTTGAGACGTTGCCGTCTGGTTCCCGGCGAATGATCGCCGCATACTGTGGTCTGCAGTTATCGGGGACACGATTTCGTTGCCGAGTTACCGGGCCTGACATACGTACCTTCACCGTCGGGCGTGTGGACGACCGGAGCTTCGGATGCGGGAGGCCGCGCACGATGAGCTTGACGTCACTGTGTGCCGTTCCTGCTCGTATCGGTTTACGTTGTGTCCAGGGGGAAGCAGGAGGGCTCCTGGGTGGGCGTCAGCCTGGCCGGCGAACCTGCCTTCCGTCTCGGCTGTCTTGGCCGGTTCTGGACGGACGCAGCGGAGCGGTGGCCACGCCCTCGATCCGGACAGGGGAAGAGGTGCGTGAGGATGAGGCGAACCCACTGGAGGCTGCGTCGGCGCAAGTTGCCCGGCGCAATCAGCACCGTTGCCATGGCCGCTTCAATGGTCACCGTGCCGTGGCCGGCTGGAGCCGCCCCTGCGGCGGCGTCCACTGGTCCCGCTACTGTTGCTGCGGCACGGCCGGTCATGTCGGGTGCGGCGCCAGGAGGCCCAGGAGTGACGTCCTACCTGGACGTGGCGCGAAAAGACTGCTTCGGCACCGCACGGAACACCACCTCAAAAGTGTGGTTCACCGTGGCCGGCGGCGTGCTATCCGATGTGTACTATCCGACGATCGAAAGCTCGGACGTCAAAACCGTGCAATACATCGTCACCGACGGCAAGACCTTTGCCGATCTGCAGGAACGGGACATGACCTACGCGGTCAGCTCACCGGGCCGCAGCGGCATGGTTTGCCAGGTAACCAGCACCGACGCCCGGCACGGGTTCCAGATCGTCACGGACTACATCTCCGACCCGGCCGCCGACAGCGTCGTCATGCGCAGCAGGCTGGTGCCTGTTCCGGGGCACCGGTCAAGCTTCGGCGATCTGAAGGTGTACGTCCGCTACAACCCGCACATCGACAACACTGGCGGCGGATCCGCCAGCGGCGGCGCCAACAACGCCATGATCGATCGGTCCACGACCGCGCTCGTGGCCACCGACACCCATCCGGCCACCGGACCGGGGCCGTTCGCGGCGAAGGTCTATGGGGCGCTGGCAGCGGGCAAGCCATTCCTGGCCGAGTCGGCCGGGTTCGCCGACACCCCCAGCGATGGCCTCAGCCAACTCGACACCAGCCATGCCCTGCCCGACCGTTACCAGTCGGCTCATGACGGCAACGTCACGCTGACCGCCCAGATCAACGCCAAGCCGGGGCAGCCATTCGCCCTGGCCCTGGGATTCGGGCGTACTGCTGAGGCGGCGATTGGGACGGCTGAGCACTCCGCCATCCGGCCGTTCGCCGACACGCTCAAGCGATTCATGGGGGGATGGCGAAGCTACGATAGCGCGCTGCGGCAGCCGCCAGCCTCCCTGCCCGGGCTGCCCGCCACCGCAGACGCGGCGATGCAACGCCAGTACTGGCTGTCCGCCAATGTGCTAAAGGCCGACGAGGACAAGACCTACCTGGGCGCTTTCGTGGCCTCGCCGACCGATCCCTGGGGCCAGTCGGTCCCCGCGGCGACCACCCACCCGGGATGGACCTACCGGGAGGTATTCACCCGGGACAGCTACGAGACCTTCACCGGGCTGCTCGCCGACGGTGACGTGGCTAGCGCACGCGCGATGGTGCAGTTCCTGTATCACCGCGCCCAGCGGCCGGATGGCAGTTTTCCGCGTGACTCTCTGCTTAACGGGGCGGTCGCCCCGGACACGTTCGGGCTCGTCGAGATCGACGAGGATGCCTACCCGCTGCTGATGGCCTGGGAGGCCGGGTTCGCCGGGAACGTGGCCTTCTACACCCAGCACATCCGCCCGGACGCCAACTTCATCATCGACCACGGCCCCGCCTACGGCGTGGAACGCTGGGAAGAGCACCCCGGCTTCTCACCGTCCACCATCGCGGCCGAGATCGCGGGACTCGTCGCCGCGGCGCACCTGGCGCAGGCCGCCGGCGACCCGGCCAGGGCGCGCCTGTACCTGGCCACCGCCGACTACTACCAGCGCAACGTGGAGCGGTGGACGGTCACTACCACCGGCCCTTATGCCTCCCGCTACTTCGTCCGCGTGTCCCCGACCGGGAACCCCAACGCGCACGAGACCTACGACCTGGGCAACGGCAGCCTGAGCAACGTGGACCAGCGCGACGTGGTTGACGCCGGCTTCCTGGAGCTCACCCGCCTGGGCGAGCTCGCGCCGGACGACCGCGCCGTGCAGCAGTCGCTGGCGGTAGCTGACTCGGTGCTGGAAAGCCAGACCGCCTCCGGCCCGGGATGGCACCGTTACGGTGTCAAGGCGGGCCTGCTTGGCCAGGCGGTCGGCAGCACCGACGGCTACGGCGATTGCTACGCTCCCGACCCGACAAAGTGCGCCCCCACCGGAGCGCCCTGGTACCCCACCGCCACCGGGTCCGGTCACCCCTGGCCGCTGCTGGACGGCGAGCGCGCCGAATACGACCTTCAGGCCGGGCACGTCCGCGGCGCCCTCAACCTGGCCGCCGCCATGCAGCGGATGTCATCCGGCGTCGGCATGGTGCCCGAACAGGCCTGGGAGGACCCGGACGTTGCCGCCTCCCCATACGGCAGCGACCCGCGTACCGCCTCAATCGGGTTCGCCAACGGGAAGGCGGCAGGCTCGGCCGCCCCGCTCATCTGGGCTCAGGCCCAGTACCTGCGGCTCGTGCTCGACCTGAAAGCCGGGCACCTGCTCGATCAGCCAGCCATTACCCGGGCCCGGTACCTCAGCAACGGCGCCCCGGCGATCGTCCCGCTGACTATCAGGGTGACGGCACCTGGCGCAGTGGCGACCCCGCCGGCAACATCGACGGCTGCTCCCGGAGTCACCCAAGACATCCTGGCCAGCCAGGAACGCGGCCTGATCAGTAAGCAAACCCACGTTACGGTAAGCGGGAAAACGGCCCCGGGTGCAACCGTCAACATCGTGGCCAGCCAGCCGGGCTCTCCGCACAACACGACGACGGTCATCCAGGCCGTGGCCGGTTCCGATGGCAGCTTCCGCGTCCTCGCCCCGACCCCGCCAGGCCAGACGATCATTACCACCTCGGTCACCACCGGAGAACACGCGACCGGCTGGGCACAGCAGACCGTGACCCGCCGCTAACGGGCCGACCCGGCGGTTACACCAGCCACAGCGTCCGCGGCCCCGGCAACTAACCACTCCAATGATCAACTGCAGACGCAGGGCAGCAGGCCACTCGTCAGCGTGCCCGAATGAGCCAGAGTTACCGTTCGTCCAGTCGATCCGCGGCAGATCATGGCGTTCGCCACGCCGCTGCTTGGATAGTTATGCAATGCCCGATGAGGCACCCAGCCCAGCTGGTTCTACAGCAGCAAGCACATGTACGAGCTGAAGGCGCACCCGGAGCAATCGCTACCTTGGCAACCGCAGGCCAGCTCAACCCATGCTGGGTGAATGCTGAGTCGCCACGACTATCACGAAAAGGCTGTGTTTGGAGGACTGGGCCGACCGGTCTCTCAGTTCGCGAGACGGGCTTTAGCCGTCTGGCGGGATTCCGCGGAACGACCGCCTCTGACCAGCATCCAGATCCCGATAATCAAAGCCGCTAGTAGGCCGATGACGGGCGACAACAACACAGCCACCAGCAGGCCGATGGCGAGCGCGATCGCGACCGTCGCCACCAGCCACCAAAACCTAAACCCTCGGTCTTCACCGCTCGCGGCCAGGAATAGCGTCTTAATCAAATGGGCCTGAGACTTGATCTCGTCGGTCAGCCAGCCGACCGCGCGCGACAGCGAAGATCTGATCGAGCGTGCCACGGTGCGTACCCGGCTGGCAGCGCGGGAAAGCCCTGCTCTGAGCCAGCGCAACGGCTTTAGCAATCCAGAACGCTTACCCGTGCGACCACTCTCTCGGGCAAGGTCCTGCCCATCCCTGGCAGAGGATCTGGTTGAGCGCACCTGACTCCTCTTCCTTTGGCTCCGCGGGATCCCCAACGCGCTCCGGCCGCCCCGGCGCACGCTAGCCACGATACGGCCACAGCCTGGGTCATGCCAGCCCGCATAGCTCGCAGCCGCCAGCGGCCGCTTCCTGGCGATTCAGCCGGCTATCGCTGAAGACCTTCGTACCCCGGGGGGCTGAGGTTGCGGCGGCCTGCTGGCTGGCCCGGGTGTGGCCCCGGATCCCGCACCCGACCAGCTGCGAGCAGGTGACCCGGTCGGCTCGCAGGGTGACTGTCTTCGCATGTGAAAGCCCGGGTCTAGTGCGACGGTGGTGCAGGCGGCTGCTCGCTGCCACGCGGTCTAGCCAGGGGCTTTCGTCGGCTGCTCAAGCGTAGGGCCAGCGACGCTGGAGTCAGGAGCCTGGACCGCGCGCGGAGCGGCCCACTCGAGCGCGCGCCACGCGGTCCAGGCGAGCAGCGCGGCGAGCGGCAGCTCGGCGAAGCAGGCTATGGCCAGCGACTCGGCGTAGGACAGCTGCGGGCCGGCCGACATCGTGTCGAACCAAGCGTCCATGCACAGGATCGCTGCCGTCGCCGCCGCGACCGGACTCGTCGCCCGATGCCTGCGGGACATCAGGGCCGCAACGATGAGCAGGCAGACCGCCTCGAGGACGTCGAGCCCTGCCCAGGAGGAGCTGTAAGCTGCGCTTGCCGGCCTGCCCGTGCAACTGCTCGACCAGCACCCCGATCCACGGCACGAGCAGCACCCCGCACACGGCGAAAAGCTTCGCCAGCAAGCGCGATCGCTGATCCATGCTCGTAATGATGCCTTAACCTGCAGACTCGCTGGTTCGCCCATGCCTGGGAGCAGCGCCTCGCTAGGCCTCTAGCGGCTCATCTCCGCGATCTATCTGCGCACTAATCTGACTATCTGCGCACTAATCTGAGCCAAGTCGGGTCGTCCACCGCGCCGCACTGCTCGAGTATGACGCTGGGTGCGCTGGATTCTGGCGCACCGAAGACGGCCGCCGGGGGTGCGTTTTCCCTGGCATCAGACGCCCTGCTGGCGATGGAGAAGCCCGGCGGCGCGCGCCTGCCCGCCCACCAGGGCCTAATGATGGCGGCCTACCCCAGCGCTGCCGCTGCTAGCAGGGCATTACCTTGCGCCAGTTCGTGGCCGGCCATGTCACCTCCCTCATCGGTTTCGATCATGGACGGAGAGTGACCTGCCAGCGCCGCTTACTGAACCCCACTCCACCCGGAAGGCGGCTTGAGAGTACGGTCCTTCTGGCATGCAGCCTGGCTCGCAGCTGACAGTAATACCGGGTTATACTCAGATGTGAAGACTGCGATTTCCGTTCCGGACGACATCTTCGAGCAGGCTAGCAAGCAGGCAGCAGAGCTTGGCATCAGCCGTTCAGAGTTTTTCGCCCGGGCTGCACGCCGCTACCTGGATGAACTCGCCGCACGCTCCCTCACACAGCAAGTTGACGACGCGCTGCGGGCGGCTGGCAGCGGCGGCTCCGCCGCCGCGGCGGTCCAGGCCGGCCGCCAGCGGCTAGCCGCCGGGGATGAGTGGTGACCCGTCGCGGCAGCATCTGCTGGGCTGATCTGGGCGAACCACGTGGCAGCAAGCCCGCCAGACGACGCCCAGTCCTGGTCATACAGGCCGGCCCGTTCAGCGCCAGCAGGCTCAGCACCACCCTCGCTGCCGTCATCACCTCCAATACCGGGCTGGCGGCCATGCCCGGCAATGTGTTCCTGCCCGCCACCTCATCGGGCCTGCCCAAAGACTCTGTCGTCAACGTGACCGCCCTGGTCACCCTGGATAAGGCTGACCTCGATGCCGAGACAGGCCATCTCCCCTCGGTCCTCATGAGCGAAGTCGACCAGGGACTGCGCCGGGTCCTCGGGCTCTGACCGGCACACGCACCGCGCCCCCAAAGCCCGCCCGGAGAGCGGCTAGATGAGGATGTTGGCAGCAGGCCAACGTCGCGTTCTGCGGGCTTGTGAGCCTTCCGCTATCATGGGATATCAAGGAGGTGGATATGACCGACATGCTGATCAGGGACGTGCCCGATGATGTCATCGCCGCACTGGATGCCCATGCGGGACGGCTGGGCCTTTCCCGCAGCGAGTATGTGCGGCGTCGGCTAGCCCAGGACGCGGCAACCTCCGGCTCTCCCGTCAGCGTCACCGACCTGGCCCGGTTCGCTGAGGTCTTTGGTGACCTGGCTGACCCTGATGTGATGTCACGAGGCTGGCAATGACGACCTGGCTGATTGACAAATCAGCCCTTGTCCGACTGGCGGCCAGCCCTGACGCTGCTGAATGGGCAGTACGAATCGAACGCGGGCTGGTGCGGATCACCACCGTCACCCGCCTGGAGACTGGCTATTCGGCCCGATCAGGATCGGATCTGCGGGCCGGATTGCAGCAGCCCCCTTTGTCATCCATGCCCGTGGAATACCTGACCCCGGCGATTGAGGACAGGGCGGTCGAGGTTCTCACACTGCTCGCCGACCGCGGGCAGCACCGCGCTCCGTCCATCCCTGACCTGATCATCGCGGCAACCGCCGAGCTGGCCGGGCTCACGGTCTTGCACCTCGGCAAGGACTTTGAGGTCATAGCCCAGATCACCGGCCAGCCTGTTGAGCGCCTGAACACCTAGCAGCGGGCCAATGCGGACGCACCTACAGACCGTTCTCCACCCGCCGGCTTGCCGCACGCGACTTGCGGCAGATCAGGATGTTCGCCGTTCTCTGCCGCCTGGCAAAAATCATGCAGCAAGGCGGGGTGATGCAGACGGAGGAACCCTGATTCTCGAGGGCATCTGTAGCGGCGGGGTTATAGGGGACACTGGTGGGCGGGCATGGCCTGACAACTGAAGGTTCCCGTTGATGGTTCGGTCAATGAACCGCAGCGCCGGGAAGTGCTCGCTGCTGGAGCCGGGCGCGTTACGTCTGGGCAGAGGTACCGTCAGAGGGTGTTGATCTGCGAGGAATTCCTGCTGCTTGTGACCTCGCCGGAGGGGAAGTGGCTGGCCGCCAGCGACGCCGTGCCCCTGGCTTTGGCAGGAGGGATCCTGGCCGAGTTGGCCGTGCAGGGCAAGGTGACCGTCGATCACCGGGACCGGCTTGTGGTCGTCGACCGCTCCCCGCCGGGTGATCTGGTGCTCGCGGATGCCCTTTCCACCTTCGCCGGCAAGGAGGGCAAGAGGCCCAAAGACGTCTTGGGCACGGTGGCCAAGGGTCTCGGCGACAGGCTTTATGACCGGTTGGTCGAGGCCGGCGTCGTGGAGGTGCACAAGGTGCGGCTGCTCCCGATCCGGCACTTTCCGCTGCGTGATCCCGCAGTGCGCCAGCGGACGTGGGATGACGTGGCCGCCGTCCTGCGTGGGGGCCGGTCACCGGAATTCCGGACCGGGACGCTCCTCGGGCTGACGGTGGCAAGCGGGGCTCTGTCCCGGGTGTTCCCGCCGGCGGGTTGCGGGCTGTCCAGGCGTGACCTGGAGAACCACGCGCGCGAGCTTGCTGAGGGCGACTGGGCAACCGATGCGGTCGGCCGCGCTGTGCGCGACGCCCAGGCGGCCACCATGGCCGCGGTCACCGCTGCCGTAGCGGCCACGGCCGCCGCGGGCGGGTCAAGCTAGCCGGGGCGGTACCAAGGAATCGCCACAGGGCCGTAAGCGCATCAAGAGTCCCGGCGTCACACAGCCGGACCGGCTTAGCCACGGCGGGCTGCCCCCGGTGGCAGCCGGCGGGCGGCCAACCCGGCGAGACAAGCTTCGAGCGTGCGCACTGGCACACGCAACCTATTCATTTACCTGCGTGATGACACCAGCAACTGACGTTGGCGCCCCAAGCGGTGACGGAGCGAATCTTTGTACGCGCGCACTCGCGCTGATAACGGAGGAGTGCGCCCGGTCGGCGCAGATGCGGATGGCTGGCGCCCCGGCGGCAGCCGCCATACCATCCGCAGATGGTGACCGTGGAGGACGTCCGCCGGGTCGCCCTGCCTTTGCCCGGGAGTGTGGAGAAGCCCTGCAACCGGCTGCCCTCTTTCGGGGTGCGTGGCAACCTGTTCCTGCGTATTCACGAGTTGCCGGATACATTCTTCGTGCGCTGTGCTGGCCTGGATGAACGCCATGAACTGCTCAAGTGCGAGCCAGGCAAGCTTTCGTCACACCCCACTACGAGGGCTACCCCGCGGTCCTGGTAAGGCTCAGTCAGGTTGACCTTGGCGAGATGACCGAACTCGTGACTGGTGCGTGGCGGGCATGCACTCCAAAGCGACTGCTCACTGGATCACCTGGAGGCACATGCGCGTCTGCGGACTGCCACGTCTTGCACTGATCGACGGAGAGGGAGGATTGCACCCCGTCAGTTGCCGCCGTCGAGGACCTCGCGCAGTTTGCGTGCGAAGGCCTCGGGCTGGCCGGGGTATCCGGACTCGCCGCCGAGGAAGCCGCCGTGGTGGCTCGGGAACACCGTCGGCTGCTGACCGAGCAGTTCGGCGGCAACCGCTGAGGTGCGTCCCGTTAAGACGCCTGCGGACTCCTCGCCTACTGCGATCACGGTGCGGGTCGGTGCGGCGGCCAGTGCGTCAAGGTCGGGGCGGTAACTGCTGACCGCCCAGGACCGGTCGGACAGCAACGGATCATCACGAGAGCCGTCGTCGTGGCTGGGCATGCCGAACAGGGCAGGATCCGGCGCAGGCTGGGCGAAGTAGTCCGCGGTGAACTCGCCCCGCCAGGACGTCATAGCAATGAATGCCGCCATGCCAGCATTCATCCCGTTCGCCTCATAGGCGTCCCGGACGCCGCTGCGGGCATGCTCGGCAGCCTCGGCATCTGGTAGGACCGGGATGAGTGGCGGCTCGTGGGCAACCAGGGTGATCACGTCGTGGGGATAAGCCGCCACCAGCGCCAGTGCGGTCACCGCCCCGCCACTGCTGGCGAACATCTCTACCGGCCCAGTGCCCAGTGCCTCGATGACAGCGTGGACGTCACTGGCCTGGACCGCGGGGTCATTGTCTACCCGGCCGTCCTTGCGGCGGCTGCGGCCAAGGCCACGTGGGTCATAGGTGACTACGGTGCGGTCGGAGAAGTGTGACGCCAACGTAGCGAAGCCGCTAGCGTCCATTGGCTGGCCGATCATGAACAGCGGTGGGCGCCCGTCAGCCGTTGGCAGCGGGCCGTGCACGTCATAGACGATGCTGGCCCCAGCGATTTCCAGCAGGTGCGTGTTCGTCACGACACTATTGACCCCTCCGGCGGTGAAAACTCATCGGTTCCTCGCCCCACCCGCGGGCACCGGGCTGGCAGAAAGCCATCACCCTGGCCCCGCACCCTCGCTCACCGTCGGCCCGACCGGTCGGCGGCATGAGAGTACGTCGGCCCGATCCGTTCTGCTCGCGTGATCGGTTTACTATCCCTCCGTGACGGAACTCATGCTGGTTGCCATCGATTGGTCGGGCCGCTCCGATGACACGGGCAGGACCACCTGGATAGCCGTGGTAGACGACGGCGTGTTCCGCGTCCTCGAGAACGGCCGATCGCGGCCGGAGGTTCGCGAAGAACTGATCCGGCTGCGTCGGACGTCCAACCGGCTGGTGGTTGGCATTGATTTCGCGTTCGGCTTCCCTCGGTGGTACGCGGAAGCAAACGGCTGGAAGTGCGGTCGCGATGTTTGGCGCGCTGCGCACCGGGACGGCGAGTCATGGCTCACATCGGGTGCGCCGCCCTTCTGGGGACGCGCCACTAAGCGTCCCCAACATCCGGGTCATGCGCTGCGCCGGACTGAGCAGGAGGTTGGAGGGTCACCGCGGTCAATCTTCCAGATCGGCGGAGCGGGTGCCGTTGGCACCGCATCGATCCGCGGCATGTCTGTACTGCATGAGCTTGCCGATGCCGGGTTCACCATATGGCCGTTCGAGCCGGCGGGTGACGCAACCATCATCGAGATCTACCCTCGTCTATTCACGGGGAAAGTGGTGAAATCATCGGTCCGGGCGTGCTTGCAGCATCTGTACGCGCAGTATGCAAAGGACGAGTTGCCAGATCTCTTCCGTGGGATGGCGGCGGCAACGGAGGACGCGTTCGACGCGGCCGTATCGGCGCTCGAGATGGCGCGGGCACGCGACGCACTGTGCCGACTACCGGATGGTGACGACATCGACCGCATCGAGGGACGAATCTGGTCGCCTATGTGATGCTGTTTCGCTGAAGCACCGAGCGGGTGCCGGGGCCTTCTGAAAGTCAGACAGCGGACGGCGGTTGGAAGACGATCCCAGATCTGGCAGTGCGCAGGCCGGCAGATGGGTAGCAATCAAAGGAGAGCGGAAGCTCGGCCTTCTGATCATCTCTGTGATCCTGGCTCCCGAGATGACCTTGCCCCGTGCCGCATGCTGTGGAGCAATTGTCATACCTGTGGATCAAGGATTTAGTTGATCATGTTTCGTCGGCGACGAGTTCGATTTCGAAGCCGTCGGTGTTGGTGAGGTAGGCGGCGTAGTGGTCGTTGCCGCCGGCGTGGGGATGCCTGTCTGGGAACAGCAGCGTCCAGCCGTGGGCTGGCCCGGCTGTGGTGAGGCATCGACGCTGGCCGGGCTGCCGGTGTGGAACGCGAGGTGGTTCATCCCGGGCCGGAGCCGGTCGTGCTCGCTGGCGGTCAGGGCAGGTGACTGCTCGATGACGAGGTAGGTGCCGCCAAGCCGCCAGCTGCGGCCGTGTTCCCAGTCCTGGAACTGCAGGTAACCAAGCTCACCGAGCAGCCAGCCCCATTCCTTGCGGGCCCGTGGCAGGTCGGGCACCCACAGCTCGACGTGGTGCAGGCTCCCGCGCGGTGCGTGGTTCATGCCGCGGCTCCGGCCGGCTCGCCGGTGCGTTCCACGAGCTGCCCGTTCACGAAAGCCGCTCCGGCGCGGACCAGGGCTACCAGGTGGGGTGCATTGACGGCGCGCCAGCGGGCCTGCGCTGATTCGATGAGCTTGAACGCCATGGCCAGCCCGGCGGCCCGTGAGCCGGGGCCCTTGGTGACCTTGGTCCGGTGGCGGACGGTGGCGAAGGTGGACTCGATTGGGTTGGTGGTGCGCAGATGCACCCAGTGCTCGGCCGGGTAGTCGTAGAACGCGAGCAGCTCGTCCAGGTCATCGGTGATCTTCGCGACAGCCTTGGGGAACTTCGCGCCGTAGACGGCGTCAAACGCCTTCACCGCCGCTAGGGCGTGGTCCTTGTCCTCAGCGCCCCAGATCTCCGCCAGGGCCTTCTTCGCGCCGGAGTGCGCGGACTTGGGCAGCGCAGCGAGTACATTGGCGGTCTTGTGGAACCAGCAGCGGCCCTCCCGGGCCTCGGGGAACACCTCGCGCAGCGCGTTCCAGAAGCCCAGTGCCCCGTCGCCGACGGCCAGCGCCGGGGCGCGCATGCCGCGGCGGGCGCAATCACGCAGCAGGTCCGCCCACGACTCCGCCGACTCCCGGTAACCATCGGCCAGGGCGATGAGTTCCTTGCGGCCATCAGCGCGCACGCCGATCATCACCAGCAGGCACAGCTTGTGCTCTTCGAGGCGGATGTTCACGTGGATGCCATCGGCCCACAGGTAGACGTAGTCCACGCCGGACAGGTCCCGGGCGGCGAAGGCCCGCTGCTCGGCCTTCCAGGTTTCGGTTAGCCGGGTGATCACCGCCGGTGACAGCCCCGCGGATGAGCCCAGGAACTGACCGAGCGCGGGCACGAAGTCCCCGGACGACAGGCCGTGCAGGTACAGCAGCGGCAGCACCTCGGTGATCTTCGGGGTCTTGCGCGCCCACGGCGGCACGATCGCCGAGGAAAACCGCCGCCGCTCACCCGTGTCCGGGTCGGTGCGCTTGTCATTGACCCGCGGCACCGTCACCTCGACCGCGCCGGCGCTGGTGAGGATCTCCCGTGGCAGGTGATAGCCGTTGCGCACCACCAGGCGGCGGCCGTTGTCATCCCGCTCGTCAGCGAACCGGGCAATATACCCATCGACCTCCGCTTGCAGCGCCTCGGCCAGCATCCGCCGGGCACCTTCACGGACGATCTCATCGATCAGCGACAGCGGGCCATCCTTCTTCCCGCCCTCGTGGCCAGAACCCTCCCCAGAGACTACGGTGAGCATCGGGTTGTACCTTCCCGGCCGGCGCGCCAACGCCGGTCATTGCCTGAGACTCGACACGGTCACCGGGAAGGTACACCCCTTCCCGGCCGATCCACAGGTCTCAAGCATTGCTCCATGCTGTGAGCGGACTACGACAGAAGCGTACGTCCAGTCCTCTGCGCGCTGAACTCATACATAGATCTGCAGGGCTCGCGGGTTGTGAACGTCGCTCAGCTAAAAGGCTAGGCTCCAGTGGACCTCAACGACCATTCGCTTCAGGGGGCAAGCCCGGGAGCGCCAATCGCCGCGAGCCGCCCGCCACGCCTGCTCGTGAAGCGGTACCTTCTCGGCCATGACATCCGCATGGGCAGTAGTGGCCGCAGCTCTCGGCTCGGCGCTGCTGACCTCCGCGGGCTCGCTCCTGGTGGTCGGTTACCGGGAACGGCGGCGCGACAAGGCCACCGACCAGGACGCACTGCATCGCGCTGTAGTGGAACTGCTCACCCGGTCGATAGCCATCGGCATGCGGGCGCGAGCGCTGCGCGATGCAATCCGGTTCCGCTCGGGCCTGATGGAGGGCGTAGATGTAGTCATGCTGCGTCTGCGCAAGCCAATCGACGCTCTGGAACTGTACGACTGGCAGGCGCAGGACATGGTGCCCCTGAATGCTGCGCTCAACGAGGTGTGGACCCGTTGGGACCAGGAGGGCATCCGCCTGGCCAATGATCTTGTGCTCAAGTGCGCCGAGCTCCTGGGTGAGAGTACAACACTCGTACCTGCCAAGGCTCGCCTCGAGCGGGCGCGCAAGGCACTGATTGGGGAACGCTGGACGCCGGAAAGCGAGGATGCGTACAAGCGTGCCAGGAATGACATGGTGGATGCCCGCAAGCGCCTGACCGACTACGCCCGGGCCTCGCTCAAGCTAGATGCTGTAAATCTGTTTGCTCAGCTTGAGAGCCCAGAGGACGAGGTTACGCACGGGGGTGGGGGGAATCCCCTGGGCCCGGTCGCCTGCTAGCGGGCCACACTGACTTTTTCATCCTGATCTTGGGAGGGTGTCGGAAGAGGGCTGATCAGGGTGGGCGTGTCGGCTTCGGGTACGGCGAAGCCCCTGGTAGATGAAGCGATCACCACAATCCCTCATCCGCCCAGGGGCTTCGATGCTGTTCTACCGTGCCGTGCTGCCGTTGTCGCGTTCAACCCTCGCCTATGTCGCGGGGGTGATCCGCCGTCACCGCAGGCAGATCGGCTCGTGCTGGCGCAAGTGCAACCCGGGCCAGCAGGCACTGCTGGTGCTGGCGCACCTGCGCAAGGGCGAGACGTTCGCGGAGCTGGCGGCCGGGTTCGGGATCGGCACGGCCACAGCCTGGCGGTATGTGAACGAGACGGTGGCCCTGCTGGCGGCCCGGGCGCCGAAGCTGCGCGGCGCGCTGCAGGCCGCGCACAAGCACGCCTATGTGGTGCTGGACGGCACCCTCATTGCGGTGGACCGGCTGGCCGCCGACCGGCCGTTCTACTCCGGCAAGCACCGCCGCCACGGCATGAACCTGCAGGTCATCGCCAGCCCAGACGGCGAGATCCTGTGGGTATCTGGCCCGCTGCCCGGCGCCGTTCATGACCTGACCGCCGCCCGGATCTGGGGCATCGTGCGGGAACTGGCCGCCGCCGGGTTAATCACCCTGGCGGACAAGGGCTACCACGGCGCCGGCGAGCCGGTGCACACGCCCTATCGCGGCCGGAACAAGCCCGCCTCCCAGAAACAGGCCAACCGTGCCCATGCCCGGCTGCGCGCTCCCGGCGAGCGCGCGAACGCCCAGCTCAAAACCTGGCGCATCCTGCGCAAGCTCCGCTGCTGCCCCTGGCGCGCCGGGCAGCTCGCCAAAGCCATCCACGTCCTCCAAACCCGCGAGACCACAGGATGAAAAACGCTCACTGCACGCCCAAACGCGGACAGGTTTGACCCGTTTGCCTGATCAGCGAAACTGGGGCAGGTGAGCAGGCCCAAAACCTGCCCTGTCTGCCTTGGTCCGGTGCCTCCACCAGCCAGGACCGGAAGGCCCAGACGGTTCTGCTCGAACAGGTGCAGGCGGCACCAGGCCTGCATCCGGCCCCCAGGCCCCGGCCCCCGCCTCGGCCGTGGACCGAGGCAGACCAGCAGCAGGCCGCGGGCTGACTTGGCCAACTGGGTGGCCAGCCTGTCTAAAAGGGCTCCTAGGAAGGCTCCGTACCACTGACAGTTCACGTCTGGACCTGATAGCCATGATCAGATGCCAAGGCTGTGTCAATCAGGCTCCGTGGTAGCGCCTGTTGACTAGGCGCGGCGCTGTCTGCGGCTTGAGCGGACGCTGCCGGTGAGTCGACATGGACTGGTGGGGGATCAGTCGACCCTGTCGATCAGCTGGCGCAGTGCCGCGACGTGCTCGCGCAAGGCCGCCCGGCCGGCGCTGGTCAGCCCGATCCACGTTGTGCGTCGCCCCGCCCGGACGCCCTTGCGGCTGTGCACGTCAGCCGGCTTCGGCCAGCGCCGATACGTGTTTGGACAGTACCGAGTCACTGACCTCGAGAACCGCCCGCAGTGTGGCGAACTCCGCCTCCGACACCGCGGACAGCGTCGTGACCACCTGCAGCCGGGCCGGTGCGTGGATCAGCGGGTCGAGCTCGGCCATCAGCCGGCGACCAGCAGCGTAACGAGCCCCAGGCACGCGAGCACGGCGAGGGCGGCGAGCACCCGCGGTGACGCACCGCCCGCGTAGGCGGCCGGGTCGCGCCGGTAGGCGTGCCACCACCGCAGGGAGCCGAACGCGTAGCCGGCACCCCCAGCCACGGCCGCCGCCGCGACGAGCCACCAGCGCGACTCGAAGGCGGCCCACGTCGCGGCCCCGAACGCGCCTACGTAGGCCATTGTCGAGGTGGCCCCGGCCCCAAGGACGATCTGGCTGGCCAGACCATCGACCCTGACGCCGTTGATCCGCCGGAACTGGTAAAGCGAGAGCGCGGCCACGCCCAGGGAGACCGCCACCCCAGCCAGCGCCACCACGAGCCCGGCGGCCGCGTGATTGGCGATCCCGTAGGCGGCGGTGCCCACCTGAACCGCGACCGCGGCGGCCAATGCCGGGTGCAGGCCGGTGGGCAGTCGCAGACCGGCGGCCAGTCGCTGGCGCGCCTGATCCGCCACGGCGAGTACGGAGCGGGGATCGTCGGGGTTCTGCTGCACCGAGCTACTTTCCATAGTGGAAAGCATGCTCGTCACTTTCCAGTTTGGCAAGTACTCCAACGTCGTCAGCGGCCGTGGTCGCTTGCTCAGCGCGGCACTCGGACGCCCGACGTTGAACGAAGCTCCGGTGCCTCGCTTGGCTTTGAGGCAGCGACCGGGACCAGGCCACCCGGACATCGGCAGATCCGGCCCACGTCGGCGCCGAGTGACGCGATCTGTGCGCCTCAACTAGTCATCGTAGAGGAGCCGTAAGCCGCGCCACCGGACGGCGGCTACTTGCGTCACATGTCTTGAGAATGGCGTCCATTGCCCCGGCGTAGTGGATCAGTTTGGCCGGAGTTCCCGTTGCTGGGCAGGCGGGCGGTTGGGTGGGCTCAGGTGGCGGTGGTTAGCCGGTTGCCGGGGCGATGACCGCGTCATACAGAACCTGGTAGGCCTGCGCTTGCCGGGCATAGTGGGCATGGTGGGCGGGGACCGGCCGGCGGACCGGGTTGGTTGCTGGCCGTGCCCTGGGTGTGCCGGGGGCGAGCACGTCCAGGGCCATGATGGCAGTGCCGTGCAGGGTGGTCCGCTTGCTGGTTACCGGGGTGACCGGCACGCCGAGAACGTCGGCCAGAAGCGGCAGCAGATCGGGCAGTTCCCGGGTGATGCGCCCGCTGGCCAGGATCTGCTGGGGCGGCCCGGCCGCGGTGGTCAGCTGATGGGCGATCCGGGCCAAGCTGAAGGCCACGCCTTCCATCGCGCCCCGGGCCAGCATCGCGGGGGTGGTGGCGGGCGAGACACCGGCGAACGTCGCGCGGGCGGCGGCGGCCCATCCGGTGCTGCGCTCACCGGAAAGATACGGCAGCACCAGCGGTGTGGCCGGGTCCGGCGGGGCGGACAGGTCAACCTGGCCGGGCAGGCGCAGGGCCTGGTTCAGCCAGCTGACCATCCGGCCGACGTCATTGACGGCGCCGCCGAGCAGTGACCGGTCACGGTCCACCCGGTAGCACCACAGCCCGGCCGGCACGTTCGCCGGGACGTGGTGCAGCAGCACCCGCATGGCGCCGCTGGTGGCGGCGGCCAGCGCCGCGGCATGCTCACCGGTGGCACCGGTGCCGATGTTGCTGGCGATGCCGTCGGCCACCACCGGCAGCCACACGCTGCCCGCCAGGGCCGGCCAGCGCGAAGCGACCGCAGAGCCGGCCTCGAACGGCTGGGCTGGATCGCGGATCTCTGACAGCTGGCCGGGCCGCAGCCCGGCCGCGGTGACCAGCTCCTCATCCCAGCGGCCGGTGCGGCGGTCCAGCAGGCCGGTCCACGCGGCGGTGGACGTACCGGCCGCGGTGGTGCCAAGCAGCCGCAGATACACGTACTCGCCCAGCGACATCCAGTGCGTGGCGGCAGTGAAGGCGTCCGGCCGTGTGGCCTGCAGCCAGCGCAGCCGCGGCGCCAGGTAGCTGGAATGCAGCCGGCAGCCGGTGCGCTGCTGGATGGCCGGCTCGTCCAGTTCCCGGCGCAGCGCCGCGACCTGCTCGGCGCAGCGGGAATCGGCGTAGGTGTAGCACGGGGTCACCGCGCTGCCGCCGGGCCCCACCCCGACCAAAGACGAGGCAAACGTGTCGAGCGCGACCGCAGCGACGCGCCCGGCACCCAGCCGGCCAGCCAGCCTGCCGATCACCCCCGCCACCTCTTCGACGACCCGCTCAGGGTCAATCACCGACGTGCCGTCGGCGGCCGTGGTGAACTGGTGCGCCACCTTGCACCGGCCGCCCCCGGCCGGGCGGCCCGCCGTGTCGTACACATCTCCGCGCGTGCCGGTGGAACCGACATCCACAGCCAGCACCAGCGGATCAGCCGCAGCCCGTGACATGCCCGTCATCTCACTCCTATGTCCTCCGCATGGCCGGCCACGCTGCAGCGGCGATCTCGGCGTCATCGCGTGCTGACCACGATAGCGGCGCGGCCGCGGCAAGCAGCCGGCGTCGCAGCCGCGATCCCGATGGTGGCGACGCCGCCGGCTCTGGCGGCCTCCCGCCCGCTGGCACGTTCTTTCAGCACCGCCCCATGGCAGGGTTCGACGCCAAGCGCCTACCCAGCGACCACCACCTCAAGATCCGGCTTGCCGCGTATGAAATCGCAGCCCCAGAGACGCCGGCGTCCAAGAGCCAGATAGCAAGCGCCAGCCGCCAGCGACAACCAGCTGCGCCCGGCATCTCTCTGATCACCGCAGGTACACCCGACCCGCGGCAGATGAGGATGAGCGGGACTGTCGGCCGCCGTTCGCGGTCGGCTCGCTGTCTGAGCCTGGGTATACCGTGCCAGGCATGGACTGGAAGATCGAACTCGTGGCGATACCGGTGACCGATGTCGACCGCGCCAAGGCCTTCTATGTGGATCAGGTGGGTTTCCACGCCGATCACGACCACCAGGTGGACGAGGCGCTGCGGTTTGTGCAGCTCACCCCGCCCGGGTCGGCGTGCTCCATCGTCATGGGCACCGGTATCACTGACATGGCGCCCGGTTCCCAGAAAGGGGTCCAGGTCGTGGTCGCCGACGTGGAGGCCGCTCGCCAGCAGCTCCTCGCGCATGGCGTCGCGGCCAGCGATGTTGATGTACAGCCGTGGGGCTCCTTCGTTACCTTCAGCGACCCCGATGGAAATACCTGGGCGCTGCAGCAGTTGCCTGTGTGGCAGTAGAAGCCTCGTATCTTGAACCGCACCGCCGGCCCGCCAGGTGTCACACTCTTGGCACTTTGTCCCAAATACCTGGGCGCACAAGGTCCTAGCAGCGGCATGTCCGGACGTTCCGGCGCTTTGTGGCCGCGGATGTCTATGCGTCATTATCTTCGGCTGGCCGGCAAGACGGCCGATAAACACCGGTGGCTCGGGTGTCGTGTTACACGATCTGGATTTCCTTGGTGGGCGAAGTGATTCCGTTGGCGACCACGGCGAGGTTCCAGCGTCCGGCGGGCAGGTCGGCCGGCACCTGGACCTTGGTGGTGACCTCCATGCTGCCGGTAGCGACTCCCATGCTGGAAAAGCCGAACGTGCGTAGGTATTTCACTGTGCCTGAGCCGCGGGTCAGGCGGACGAGGGGGAAGTTCGTCGGCGATTGACAGTCGTCGCCATAGCTGTTGGCCTGGGACATGCCGTTGAACCGAACCCCAGTGATCGTGGCAGTGTGGCCCCGGGCCAGGCGTGTCGGGCAGGTGGAGATTCGGGGCCGCCAGGACGCTTGGGGGTTGAGATCGGCAGCGTCGGGCGTGTATTCAGCCAGGGTCTGCTGCCTGTAGGAATAGAGCACGTGGCCGTTGGGCAGCAGCAGAAGGCTGGCGTACCAGGTGTCGTGGTCGCGGTTGCGCGGCTGCTTCGCCAGCCGCTGGAGCGTTCCGGTTCTGGAGGTGGGGTCGTACACCAGGAACTCAGTCGGGCCGGACCAGTAGCTCACACCGGCATTCTTGTCGGTCTCTGCCCTGGTGGCCCCGCCAACGCAGATTACCTTGCCGCCGGGGAGCAGGACCGCGGGGGCGTCGAGCGCGGTCAGGAATCCCGCGGGTGAGTACGGGTTATCCACGTCGGCGGGCATATGCGGCCCTGCCGTCCAGGTGCCCGGCTGCTCCGGGTCCGGGCTGGGGGTGTAGATCTCGGTGCGCCCGGTGCCGCCGATGGCGATGACCTTGCCGCTTGGCAGCAAGATCGCCGGGCCGATCTCGTCGCTGTCAAAGCCCTCGATTGCACCGACCACGAGATCGTGAGTGGTGTGCCCTGCGCTCACCCACCTGTCGATCGACGGCACATACTGCTCAGCGTTGCGGGCGTCCGTCGCGCCGGTGATCTGGACCGTAAGCACGTTGCCGCTGCGCAGCAGGGTCCACGTTTCTTCGTTGCTGACGCCCACCTTGGTCTGGGCGCCGGTCGAGTCCAGGCCCGCCTCCACCCAGTGTGGGTCAGCGACCGGGTTCCAGATCGCGGTCCGCGAAGTATAGGGATTGCCGGCGAACAGCACCCGACCATCGGCGAGCACCATCGACGAGCAGTCCCCGGCGACGAAGTCGTAGTCGGGGGATGGCTTGTCCATCGGGCTCCACATGCCGTGCGGGCCGGCACGCGGGTCGAAGATCTCGCCTAAAGCGCACGTGTCGTCCTCGAACCCGGTGGCGTACTCGCCCCCGACGACGTACACACGTCCGTCGGCGAGGACGCCGCTCGCGAAGTCCAGCCGCCCGGTGGCCATGGTCAGCGGGCCGGACCACCGGCCGGTGTGATAGCGCCCCGCCTCATCCGGGATCAGCCGGTACCAGTCCGGGCCGCCTTTCCCCTGGCCGGTCCGGTCGTTCCCGTCATGAACCAGTACACTGCCGTCGGTTAGCAGCAGCATCGTGTCAGCTTGGACGTAGTCGTGCGGCGCACCGAAATACAGCCAGCCAGCCATGTGTGCCCCTAGGCCAGGCGCCCCCCGTGCAAGCACCGGCCAGCCGCCAGCGCGTCACGGCGATGCCGCGAGATGTCTAGGGCCGCCAAGCGGAGACCCCCCTCTGGCGATCGTGCACGCACCAGCCCCAGAAAGATAGGCCCGGAAGGGAAGAGTTACCCCGGGGCCTGCCGATGCGGTCATAACCGATATGGGGACGATCGCGTGTCCGGATGCCGATAACGACACTGAAGCGCCAACTGGCCGTTGGCTTTCAGTACGCTCTCAGCGAGCGCGTGAACATGCCAATCAACGCATAAGCATGCGCTCATCCAACGCCCTCAAATCGGCTAGCGGGCGTTTGCTGGAGGCTGGGATCGGTGTTGGTGGGGCTGGTTGGCTGAGTGTGGTGAGGCTGGTCAGCGGTACCGTGACTGGCTCCGCGTCCCGGGTGACGATGGTCGCCTGGTTCCCGGTGAGGTCGGCCACGAACGTGCACAGGGTCGTGGTCCGGCCTGCATCCGTTGGCTCGGCCCGGACGCCGTCCGGTGGCGGGCTGGTCAGCACGCGCAGGAACCAGCCCGGCTCCGGTTCGTCTGCCGGAATGTCCAGGGCGGCCAGCACCTTCCCGCGGCGCAGGCTCGTGCCGTTCGGGCTGGCATCCGCGTCGGCGACGTAGCGGCCGTGGTTGGTGTGCCAGCCGACCGGACCGTTCGCGCCGATCTCGCGCCACGCGTGCTGGCCGGCTGAAGACTCGACGGTGACGATACGGCCAGCCCGGTCGCCGATCGTGTAGGCGAACCCCGCCAGCCGAGGGATGCTCGCGCAAGTAGTTGATGGCCTGATCGACCGTGCTGGTTGTGAGCTGCAGCCCGCGGGCGGCGAAATGCCGCCCGGCGCCCGGGCCGGGCGATCGCGTCTGCATGTGGTCGATGGCCCAGACCAGGCCGGAGCCAGTCACGGTGAACGTGGTGGCTGGCCCAAGGTTGCCGCCGGTATGGCGAGGTAATGATCTTTGGCATGGGAGTGACGATTCTGCGGAACGCGTCGGTGCTCGACCCGGACAAGGCAGAACTGGCGGCTGGGCAGTCGGTCGTGGTCGAGGGCGGCCGGATCGCGGACATCGGGGCGAACTTGTCCGGCCCGCGGGACGCGGTCATCCTAGACGTGGCCGGCCGGACGGTGATGCCGGGCCTGATCGACGCGCATACACATCCGGCAATCGTTGACCACGACCTGTTCGGCATGGCGGAATGGCCGCCGACCTACGTGGCGGCGCGGGCCGGGTGGGCGCTGCGGGGGATGCTCGCGCGGGGTTTCACCACGATCCGCGACGTCGGGGGCGGCGATGTCGGATTGGCCCGGGCCGTCGAGGAGGGTTACTTCATCGGGCCGCGCATCCGTTACGGCGGCAAGCAGCTCACCCAGACTGGCGGCGCCGGTGACTGGCGGGCACCCAGCCGCCGGGTGTATGACGACAACTATTACGCGCCGGCGATCGGGGTGATCTGCGACGGGGTTCCCGAGGTCCGCCGCGCGGTGCGCGAGGAGGTCCGGCGCGGCGCGCATCACATCAAGGTTTACCTCAGCGGCGCGGTCGACTCGCCCAGCGACCGGGTGGACTCGACCCAGTTCTCCCTGGAGGAACTGCGGGCGATCGTGGAGGAGGCCACCGCTGCCAACATCTACGTGACCGGGCATGCCTACACCTCGCGGGCCATCGACCGCGGGCTCGAGTGCGGTGTGCGCTGCATCGAGCACGGCAACCTGATGGAGCCGCGCAGCATCCCGCTGTTCAAGAGGTACGGCGCGTTTTACGTGCCGACGATCGTGACCTACCACTGCCTGGCCCGTAAGGCCCGCGACGGTGCGCTGCCCAGCGACGTCTCCGCCAAGCTGCAGGCCGTGATAGGCGGGGCGATGGAGGCCCTGGCCATGGCGCACGAGGCCGGCATCCCGATCGTCTACGGCACCGACCTGTTCGCCGACATGCATGATCATCAGCTCGAGGAGTTCATTATCCGCTCCGAGGTTCAGTCTCCGGCCGACCTGATCAGGAGCGCCACCAGCACCGCCGCCCGGCTGTTGCTGCTCGAGGGACAGGCAGGCGTGGTGGCGCCGGGCGCGTTCGCTGATCTGCTGGTGATCGACGGGAACCCGCTGGAGGACATCCGGGTGCTCACTACTCCTGACCAGACCCTCAGGCTCATCATGAAGGAAGGCCAGATATACAAGAACGAGCTGTAGCCTGCCACTGGCCGGCGAACCTGGCCGTGCTGCGGCAGACCGCGTTCCCGGAGGCGCAGTGATCGCGGCAGTGGTGCCCCTCGGCATGGGCTACCGCAGGCTGCGCCGGGCCCGCCGCGCGCGAAACGCAGCCACGCGTCGTTGCCCTAGGGTGGCGTGGTGGCTGACGACGAAGTGCACCTGGCGGGCAACGTCGGGGGAGCGGTCCGGGTGGGCGGCACAGTGCACCGGGCCACCGGGCCATGGACCCCGGCCGTGCACGCGCTGCTCGGCTACCTGGCCGATCGCGTCCCGCACATCCCCCGCGTCCTCGGCTACGACGCCCGGGGCCGCGAGGTGCTGTCCTACCTGCCCGGGCACGTCCTCGACGTGGACCATGAGTTGCTCAGCACCGGTCAGCTGCAGGCCATGGTCCGCTGGACCCGGGCCTTCCACGACGTGGTGACCGGCTTCGGCCACCCTGGGCCGTGGCGCTACTGCCCGCTTCCTGAGCCGACCTTGATCGGACACAACGACATCGCTCCCTATAACGTGTGCTTCGCCGGCGACGACGTCACGGGCGTGTTCGACTGGGACATGGCAGGGCCGACGACCCGGCTCCTGGAACTGGCGTTCATTGCCTGGAATGGGGTTCCGTTGTGGCGCGATACCGGAGCGGAGAGCGCCGCGGAACGGCTACGAATCATTGCCGCCGGCTATGGCGGGCCGGATGCGGGCCAGATCCTGCACGCCGTGCCGCAGCGCATCCAGATCCTGCTGGACTGGATCCCGGCTGCGGCCGCGGCGGGCGACGCGGGCATGGCGCACCTGATGACGGTCGGCGAACCCGGTCGCTCGGCGGCCAGCCTGGCCGGCCTGCTGGCCCGGATCCCGGCCATCGCCCGGCACTTGGGCTGATGCGCGCCGGTTAGCGCCGGCCGGGTGACCGGGGCCGTTCCTTGACGCCGGCCGCGAGCAGGTCCACCACCTCCGCGATGCGCGCCGCGCGCAGGTCCGGCCGGCGGGTGGTGGCATCGATATAACGCAGGTAGGCCCGGCGGTAGAACTGCGCCAGCGTGTCGAAGAACGCCGCGGCCGCCGGATTGGCGGTGAGCGCGGCGGCGATGTCGCCGGCCAGGTCGGCGCGTTGCAGGCCTTCCGGTGCCAGCTCCGCCGCTACCTCCTGGCCAGCCGTGAGCCCGGCGTCACGCAGCCACGTTGGGGTCAGGGTGAACACCCAGCCGCGGCCGCCCCGGGTGACCCGGCCGCGCACCCGCTTGCCATTGACCGTGCCACGCACCGGATGCTCAGCCTTGCCGCCCCACGCCTCATCCGGGTCGAACGGGACCGCGATCACCCCGCCGTCGCGGGGGCCGGCCGCGACTCGAGCCCGGAACCGCTGCGCGCGCATGGCCCTCATCGTGGCACGGGAGGGCTGGCCTCGCTCCTGGCGGGTGACGCGGCCGAGCACAACCTTCCGCGACAGTGGGCGCTGTGCGAGTTCCGGTGCGGGGCAAGATGGCCCGGCGGCGGGCATGACCAGTCCGGCTCCCGCCGCCGCTAGCAGGCCGGTCACCAGCAAGGCGCTGCGGCCGATGCTGGTCCCGCTGGCGCTGGCCCAGTTCATCTGCAGCTTCGCCGGCTCGAACATGAACGTCATGATCAATGACATCAAGGATGACCTGCACACGACGGTGCAAGGCGTGCAAGTCTGCATCACGCTGTTCCTGCTGGTCATGGCGGCGCTGATGATCCCGGGCGGGAAGCTGACCGACCGGTACGGCCGGAAACGGCTGTTCACCCTCGGGCTGGTCATCTACGGGATCGGTGCGGTGCTCAGTGCGGCCGCGCCGGGGCTGGGCGTGCTCATCCTGGGCAACTCGATCTTCGAGGGTGTCGGGACTGCGCTGCTCATCCCGCCGGTCTACATCCTGACCACCATGCTGTTCACCGATATGAAGTCCCGGGCCTGGGCGTTCGGGGTGATCAGCGGCATGGGCGGGATCGGTGCAGCCACCGGGCCGCTGATCGGCGGCATCATCACCACCGCGATCACCTGGCGGGCCGCGTTCATCTTCCAGGCCATCATCATCGTGATCATCGTGCTGCTGGCCCGCAACATCCAGGATCCGGTACCCGCCGACCCGGACCGCCCGTTCGACACCGTGGGCGCGATCCTGTCCGCCGTGGGCCTGGTCGTCCTGGTCGGCGGGATCATGGCGGCCGACCAGAACCTGGCGCTGATGGTCATCCTGCTGGTGGCCGGCGCGCTCATCCTGGCCGGTTTCTTCTTCTGGATCCGTGCCCGGGAACGGGCCGGGAAGGAAGCCCTGCTGTCCACCGTGCTGTTCCGCAGCCGCGTCTCCAACCTGGCTCTGGTCACCCAGAACGTGCAGTGGGCGGTGCTGCTCGGCACGTCATTCGTGGTGTCCGCGTTCCTGCAGGTGGTCCGGAAGTACGACGCGATCCAGACCGGTGTCATCTTCACCGCAGCCACGGTGGGCATCCTGCTGTCCTCGCTGGCCGCCGGGCGGCTGGCTAAGCGGTACCGGCAGCGGAGCCTGATCCTGACCGGCTTCGTGGTCACCATCGTCGGCATAATCGTGCTGCTGGTCATGGTCAGGGGCCACCCGGGCGCCTGGTACTTCGCCCCGGGCCTGTTCCTCATCGGCGTGGGCGTCGGCGTCATGCTCACCCCGTCGGTCAACGTGGTGCAGTCCGCGTTCCCGGAGAATCTGCAGGGCGAGATCTCCGGGCTGTCCCGCAGCGTGTCCAACCTGGGCTCCTCGATCGGCACCGCGATCGCGGGCACGATCCTGGTGGCCGGCCTGGGCGACCCGAAACGCGCCTACGGCGTCGCCATGATCGTGCTGGCGTTCATCGGGCTCATCGGCATGGTCGCGGCCCTCCGGCTGCCCGCCGGCGATCCGGTGCCGGAAGCCAGCAGCGGGCCGCCCGTCGGGTGAGGGTCAGCCGCGCACCCAGGCGCCCGCCGCCGGGACGCGCCGCCATTCCTGGGCGGCCAGGCCCTCGGTGTGCAGATCGTCATAGAGTCCCTCGGACATGATGATGGCCAGCCGCTGGGAGCCCGCGACGGCACAGTGAATGGCCGGGTCGCGGAGTAGCGCGCCTACCCGTAATGGCGCGGCGCCACCGAATCCTTCACCCTGAACTTTGGTTATCCCGACACGGAACGCCATCTTCGCGGGCACGTCCGCGCCGGGGCGGGCCGGGCACAGAGCCTCCACCGCCCAGGTGAGCCAGCGCACCACGGCGGCTTCGTGGATTCCAGGTGGCGCGAAACCCATCTCGACGCCATCGGGCATCTGGGCGCTGACGTACGGCACGGCGACCGGGAACCGGTCGGTGATCCGCTGGCCGCTCACCCAGCCGGAACTCGCGTCGCTGGCCAGCGCGGCGGAACCCAGCGTGCACCGGGTGCTGCGCGACCTGCGCACGCAGGGGATCATCGCCACCGGCTACCGCCGGATCACCGTGCTGGACCTGGCCCGGCTGCACGCCCTCGGCTACCCGGGCGGTCAGCTTCAGGCCGATACCTGATCCAGCCAGCTGCCGATGCTGCGGGCCAGGGTGGGCATCGGCAGCGAACCGTGGTCCAGGATGGCGCCGTGGAACTCGGGCAGCGAGAAGGCCGGGCCGAGGCGCTGCCGGGCGTCGTCCCGGATCCGCAGGATCTCCAGCTTGCCGGTGAGGTAGGCCAGGGCCTGCCCGGGCAGCACCACATACCGGTCGATCTCGGCGGCCAGGAACTCCGGTGGCATCGGCACATGCTCGGTCATGTAGCCGAGGGCACGCTCGCGGCTCCAGCCGAACGCGTGGATGCCGGTGTCCACCACCAGCCGGGCGGCGCGCATCAGCGACGTGCTGACCGAGCCGAGCAGGCCGCGTTCGTCGGCGTACAGCCCGGTCTCCTCGGCCAGCTGCTCCGCGTACAGGCCCCAGCCCTCGGAGAACACCGGCAGGCTGCGCTGCCGCTGCAGGTCGGGCAGGCCGGTCAGCAGCTGGAGGCGGGAGAGCTGCAGGTGATGCCCGGGCACCGCCTCGTGGAAGGCCACCACTTCGATGTCCCAGCCGGTGCCGGCCGTGGGCCGCTCGGTGTTGAACCAGAACGTCCCGGGCCGCCCGCCGTCCTGCCGGGGCGGGGTGTAGTGCGGCGCGATGCCGCTCACCGCCACGACGTCCGGCATCGGCGTCACCGCACACGGCGGCGGCAGCGGCGCCGAGAAGAACTCCGGCGCCTGGGCTTCGGCCCGGCGCACCGCCGCCACGGCCTGGCGCACCGCCTCGTCGGCGGGCAGCTGCCCGGCCGAGTCGCGCAGCGCGGCGCGGACCTGGTCCAGCCCGCTCAGCCCCAGGCCGGCGCCCAGCCGGACGGCCCGGTCCTCCAGCGCCGCGACATGGTCCAGGCCGGTCTGGTGCAGCGTCTCCGCGGCCAGCGGCAGCGTGGTGTAGATCCGGATCGCCCGGCTGTAGTTCTGGTCACCGCCGGGCAGGTAGACCAGCCCAGCCTGGCCGCCCGGCCGGGCCCGGGGCAGCAGTTCTCTGACCGTCGCCACCCACCTGGCCAGCGCGGGGTGCACGACCTGCTCGGCTGCGGCCTGGCGGTCCGCGTCCCACGCCGCCGCACGCGGCCAGCCCTCAGGTGGCCGCGGGGCCAGCACCGGGCTGCTGTCCGGCGCGGCCAGCACACCCTCGGCCCAGCTGATGGCCTGCTCGGCCAGCGGGGCGACCGGCAGCCGGTCCCTGGCCGCCCCGGCCCGCAGCCGCTCGCTGAGCTGGTCCAGCCAGCGGCCGCTGCGCCGCAGCCGGGTCAAGTAGGCCTCAGCCGCGTCCTCATCGACCAGGACGGTGCGGGCCGCCACGGCCAGGAACGTGGCCGGCCCGGCGAACTGCATCGCGGTGACCGTGTGCTCGGCGGGGGCCAGGGCGATGCCCGCCAGTTCCTGGGTGACCGCCTCCCGGGTGCAGTCGGCGGTAACCGCCTCGGCCGGTGTCAGCGGCCCGGCCTCGATCGCGTCCGCATCCGTCAGGTACTGCCCGAGCTCGGCCTGCCAGGCCTGCTGGGCCGCCTCGCTCTCGTCCGGAACCCGGTCGTCGTAACCGGTGATGCCGTACATGGTGGCGGCGAACGGGTTCTCTTCGAGCCAGCGCCGGTGCACCCGGTCAGCCAGGTCACGTGCTGCGGTCATGCGCCGAAGCATAGGGTGCGCCGGTATCGCGCCGTGCCGGGACCGGTATCGAGCGGGCCGCAGTGCGGTCAGATCCCGGATGTGGCGGCCAGGTCCTCGTCGACGACCAGGGCGATCTTCCCCTCGGTGTGCCCCTGCTCCACCGCGCGGTGCGCGACGGCGGCGTCCTGCCAGTAGTACCGGCCGGACAGGTGGACGGACAGGTCGCCGCTGTCCAGCCACGGCGCCATCCGGATCAGGCGGGTGCCGCTGGGCGTCCCGTCGTACTGCTGCCAGCGCACGTTGTCCCCCTCGGGCAGCGGGGCGTGCACCGGGGTGGCGATGACCGCCCCGGTGCGGGCCGCCCGGGCCGCACCGGCCAGCGTGGGCGCGGCGCAGGCCAGCACCTTCCCGGCGCCGCCATCGGTCAGCTTGCGGACCTCGTCCGGCCAGCTGGGGACGGTGTGGTTGACGGCCACGGCTGCCCCGAGCCGGTGCAGGAAGGCGTGGTGGCGCGGGCTGGCTGTGGCCACCACCTCGGCGCCCAGTGCCCGGGCGATCTGCACCGCGAGGTGGCCGAGCCCGCCCGCGCCTGCGGTGATCAGGACCTGGTCGCCGGGGGAGACGCCCAGGATGTCGGCCAGACCTTGCTCAGCGGTCATGGCGTCGATCGGCATCGCGGCCGCCTCGACCACATTCAGCGCGCTCGGGATCGGGGCGAGCTGCTCGATCGGGCACGTCACGTACTCGGCGTAGCAGCCGGTCAGCCCGGGATACCCGTACACCGGCGTGCCGTCGTCGAAGCCCGCGTCGGCCCCTGCGTCGCCGGTCACGATGCCGGCGAACTCGCCGCCTGGTATATACGGCAGCGAGCCGCCCAGATCGCCGCGGCGCAGCGCCGCGTCCCACGGCCCGACCCCGGCGGCCTGCACCCGGACCAGGAGCTCGCCCGGCTCCGGGGCTGGCCGCTCGGCCTCGCCGGGCTGCAGCACGTCCGGGCCGCCGAACTCATTCACCACGATGGCTTGCATGAATACCTCTCTACCCGGCCAGGCGGACGGTGCGCCGGCCGGGGTGGTTACCTGGCCAGCCGGCGGCGTTGCCCGGACAGCCGGGCGGGCGTTGGCCGGCCAGCCGGCGTCGTTACCCGGCCAGCCGGCGGGCGGCGTCGGCGATGTGCCGGGCGCTGATGCCGGCCGCGTCGAGCAGTTCCTCGCTGGTGCCCGACCCGGGTAGCTCCCGTACCGCAAGGTGAGCCACGGCGAGGTCGGCCCGGCCCGCGCCGGTCAGCGCGTCCAGTACCGCCGAGCCGAGGCCGCCTTCCGGGTGATGGTCTTCGGCGATGACCACCCGGCCACCGGTCGCGGCGGCTGCCGCGGTCAGCGTCGCCGTGTCGATGGGCTTGACGGAGTACGCGTCGATGACCCGGGCGCTGATGCCGTCCGATGCCAGCTCGTCGGCGGCGGCCAGGCAGGCGTGCAGGGTGACCCCGGCCCCGACGAGGGTGACCCGGTCGTCGGGGGAGGAGCGGAGCACCTTGGAGCCGCCGATCGGGAACGTCTCGCCGGACTCGTAGAGCACCGGGTATGCGCCGCGGGTGGTGCGCAGGTAGCTGACGCCTTCTCGGTCGGCCATGGCCGCGACGAGCGCGGCGGCGCTGGTCGCGTCGCTGGGGTACAGCACGGTGGAGCCGTGCACCGCGCGCATCATGGCCAGGTCCTCCAGGGCCATCTGGGACGGGCCGTCCGCGCCGATCTCCACGCCGGCGTGCGAGCCGGACAGGCTGATGTCGGCCTGGGAGATGGCCGCCATCCGGATGAAGTCGTAGGCGCGGGTGAAGAACGCGGCGAACGTGGACGCGAACGGCCGGTAGCCCCGGACGCTGAAGCCGACGGCGGCGGCGACGAGCTGCTGCTCGGCGATGAACATCTCGAAGTACCGCTCGGGGTAGGCCTGGGCGAACTCGTCGGCATAGGTCGAGTTGCTGACCTCGCCGTCCATGGCCACGACATCCGGCCGCGCGCCCAGCGCGGCCAGCGCCTGGCCGTAGGCCTTGCGGGTGGCGACCTTGTCCCCGACGCCATAGGTGGGCAGCGTCACCGTCCCGGCCTCGCGGGCGGTGGCGCGGTCCCCGCCGTCCGCCGGGGGCAGCGGGCCGCGCACGGTCAGCCCGCGCTCGCCGCCAAGCTCCTCGATGGCCCGCTCGGCCATGGCCGGAGGAAGCGGCTTGCCGTGCCAGTCCTCGCGGTCCTCAACCTCGGAGAAGCCGCGCCCCTTCTTGGTCCGGGCCAGGATGACGACGGGGTGCTCCTCGGCCGGCGTTCCGGCCCGGGTCAGCGCTTCGTCGATGGCGGCGAGGTCATGACCGTCGATGGCGAACACCCGGGCGCCGAACGCCTCCATCCGGCGGGTGTACGCATCCAGGTCCCAGGACAGCTCGGTCGGGCCACGCTGGCCGAGCCGGTTGACGTCCATGATCGCGATCAGGTTGCCCAGCTTGTAGTACGACGCCTTGTCCAGGGCTTCCCAGATCGACCCCTCGGCCAGCTCGCTGTCGCCGCAGAGCACCCAGACCCGGTAGTCGGCCCGGTCCAGGTACTTGCCTGCCAGCGCGACACCGACCGCGTCCGGCAGGCCCTGGCCGAGCGAGCCGGTGGCAACGTCCACCCAGGGGAGTGCCGGGGTGGGATGGCCCTCCAGCCGTGACCCGAACCGGCGGTAGCCGGTCATCAGCTCCTCGTCGGATACCACCCCGGCCGCCTTGTAGACCGAGTACAGGAGCGGGGACGCGTGGCCCTTGGAGAAGATCAGGTGGTCGTTGGCCGGGTTCCGTGGCTCATCCCAGTCGTAGCGCATGTGCCGGGCGAGCAGCACGGCGAGTAGATCCGCGGCGGACATGCTCGACGTCGGGTGGCCAGACCCGGCCGAGGTGCTGGACCGGATCGAGTCGACCCGCAGTTGCTGGGCCAGTTCGGCGACCGTGGCCAGGTCAGCGCCGGTCACCGTGGCGGTGGTGGATGCCATGGGAATTCCCTCCTGAAGCTCTACCCGGCCCTACCCGGGCGGCCGCCCAATTCACGAGCTTAGGCCGCCCGGGTGAGCCCGGTTTCAGCGGAGCTGCAGGTAGCCGAGGTTGACGGTGCCGCTGCCGCCGGCGAAGAACGGCGAGCCCATGGCCAGGCGGATGACGTTGTAGCCCGCGGCCAGGCCGACCGTGGTGCTGATGGTGGCCCAGCCGCCGCCGGTGGCGGGAAAGGCCAGCGTCCGCCAGGCCCCGCCGTCATAGGCCAGGCCGAGTGTGCCGGCACTGGTCCCCGGGGTGGCGTAGTCCACGGTCATCGTGTAGCTGCGGGCGGTAGGAACATCGACCACGAAGTCCACGAAGCTGTCGTCACGTGCGTCGCCGGAATGGGTCAGGCCACCGACGTAGTAGCCATCCGGTGCGGCGGCACTGGCCCCGATGCTGGCGTTATGAATGCTGGCGTTTGCGGCGTAGTAAAGCTGCTGCGCGCCGCTGCCGCCCGCGGGCCGGAGCAGCACCTGGTAGGCGCGGCTGGCGCTCATGTTTGGGATCTGCACGGTCACCTGGCCGCCGGAGACGGGCAGCGCCTGCTGCTCGACGAGTGTGGGCGCGGTGACCGCGGTGAACCGGTTCGGGGTGCTGGTGGACTCCACCTGCGCGGTGACCGAGGAGCCGAGGCCGCTGATCCCGGTGACGGTCACGTCCGTGGTCCCGGTGCCGTCCACGATGATGTCGGCCGTCTTGCTCAGCGGGTCATAGGACGCCACCCCGTCCAGGGCAGACCCGGACGGCGGTGTGACCGGCACCATCGCGCCGGTCATGTCGCCGTACCACTTGTACAGCCACCAGGTACCGGTCGGCTCATTGGTCGTGGTCCCGTTCACCCCGCTCACCGTGACCAGCCCGTTGACCGTCCCGTATTCATGCCAGAACGCCCGTTCCGCGTTGCTCACCCCACTTTGCTCGAAGGCCGCCAGGTAGGGCACCAGGGCGCCCGGGTCATCGATCTCGGCCGTGGTGGCGTACTCCTCGATGGAGATCGGGCGGGGCATGATGCCGAGGCTCTTTTCCAGCGCCGCGCACGCGGCCACGTCGGCGGCGATGCTGCCCGGGCCGCCGAGTTCGTGCCAGGAGATGATGTCCGGCAGTGCGTTGTTCGCCTTGGCGTTGCTGAGGAAGTTCTGCATCCAGCTCTCGTTCCAGGTGCTGATGCTCGGCCCCTGGAACGGGGTGACGCTGTCCAGGCTGCGTACCTCCTGGTAGGTACGCACCCAGCCGGCGTTGAACGAGCCAGCGGCGGCGGTGTTCCAGGTCCAGTCCGGCTCGTTCCACAATTCCCAGGCCGCGATGTTGGGGTCGTTGCTGGCGGCCAGCCGCGCCTTGACCATCTGGTCCACCTTGGACAGCCAATCGGACCAGCTCACCCACTGGTACGGGAAGTTGGGATAGATGTCGGGCATCCGGATGATCTCGCTGGCCCCGACGGCGGTCGCGGCGGGGTTGACGACGAGCGCGTCACCGGCTGGGGCCGGCTCCCCGTTGGGGAGTTGCTGGCCGCCGGGCGCCATCTGCACCACCGAGTTGAGGTGC
Organism: uncultured Actinomycetes bacterium; assembly: GCA_963834705.1. Taxonomy (GTDB): domain Bacteria; phylum Actinomycetota; class Actinomycetes; order Streptosporangiales; family Streptosporangiaceae; genus RYN-230. Next base: position 820,063 of record CAWICV010000001.1, on the reverse strand, counting down.
ATCGGGTTGGCCGGGTCGCCCGGCTGGGCCAGGGCGTACAGGCCGCCGGCCGCCACGTGGGAAACATCCATGCTGCTGATTCCACTCCGCCCAGTGCGGGTGGATGAAACTTTGCTGCGGTCAGGACCGCCTTGGCCAACATTCCCTTCGCGCAGTGCAGGGACCGGTGGGCGGCTAGGTCACCGAACACTCGCTGAGCGGATGTTCAGTGCGCGTTCAGGGACGATCAGTACCGTCCTGGCATGGACGAGTTCCGGGCCCGCCGGATGGTGGACGCGCTACGTGACCGCGGGGTGAACGCGCATTTGCTGCGCGCCGGCAGCGGCCAGTTCGGCGTCCGGGTAACGCTGCCCGGCGGGCGCGAGGCGGAGTGGGACACCGATGGCACGGCCGGCCTGGAAGCCCAGATCATGCGAGACGGCATGCTGGTCGGTTACGTGCCGCAGATCGAAGGGTCCGAGGGCTTCGGCGAGCCGCAGATCGTGGACGCCATCGCCCGCACCGACTACGACCAGCCCATCGCCCGGCAGCGGACCGTCGCGCCGCCACCTGCCCCGGCACTGGCCCGCGAGGGCGGCGTGTTCCGCCGTTTCCTCGACGGCTTCCGGTACGGGTAACCGGGTCGCCGGTAAGGACTGGTTCTGTTCGCCGCCCGAGCGCCACTGCCGGCGGTAGTACACCTGCTCGCGCCGGGTCATGACGGTCGGGTTGCCGGAGGCAGGTGCCGGGTAGCGCGGTGGCGGCGGTCGCCGCGGCTCGGATGGAATCCACTCCGGCTCCGGTGACGATTCCGGCTCCCGTTCCCCGGCAGGCTCCGGTTCCCGGCTCAGCGCCCGTTCCCAGGACGGCTCGCGGGACAGTGTTCGCTCCCAGGACGGCCCCCGGGACAGTACCCGCTCCCAGACCGGCTCCGGCTGCGGGGGCAGGGCCGGCTGCCGGGCCGGCTCCGGCTGCCGGGCCGGTTCTGGCTGTCGGGATGGCTGCCATTCCCGGGACGAGTCCAGCTCCCGGGACGGCGCCGGCTCCGTTGACAAGGCCGGTTCCGGTGATGGTGCCACGCCGGGAGACGGCGCCGGGGCTGACGACGGCTCAGGGCTCCGCCAGGTAGCCGGTCCTGACGATAGAGCTGGTTCCCGCGACGTGGCCGGTTCTGGCGATAGAGCCGACTCGAGCGATGGAGCCGGTTTGTGTGCTGCGGCCGACAGGACGGGCAGCGGCAACGTGGCCGGCTCGGGCAATGCAGTCGGCTCTGGCGGCGCGGCCAGCGCCGGGGAGGGCCTAGCTTTCCCGCTGTCGCGCGGGCGCCGCAGCGGCACCACCGGCTCGCCGTCGGCGGCCGGTTCCAGGGCGCGCTCCGGCAACCGGGCGCGCGCGGTCGTCATGCCGGCCAGGAACACGATGCAGCCGCAACCAGTGAGCACTAACCAGGCTGGCCGGCTGGCCGTGACGAACTCAGTCTGTACCGGCCCGTGCAGGCCGGCGTTCAGCAGCGCGCCGGTAACCGCGACGCCGAGCGCCTGGCCCACCTGACGGCTGGCCGACGCGATGCCCGCGGCCAGGCCGGCCTTGCTCGACGGCATAGCCGAGACCGCGGCGTGACTGATCTGGCCGTCAACCATGCCCAAGCCCACGCCGAACAAGGTGAACGCCGCGATGAGGTACAGCTCCCCGGAGGACACGGTGAGCCGGGACATCGCGATCATGCTCAGCATTAAGGCAAGGCCGCCCAGGGTCAGCGGCAGCCACAGACCCCTCCGGGCGGCCAGCCAGGCGGCCAGCAGCGGGCAGACGGCCATGGCCGCGGCGGCGGGCAGCATGTGCAGGCCAGCATGCAGGGCCGAGAGGCCGCGCGCGTCCTGCAGGTAGATCGTGCCCAGGAACAGGAAGCCGCCCAGGCTGCCGAACGAGCAGATGCCGGTCAGCACGGCGCCAGTGAACGGCAGGTTGCGGAAACTGCGCGGATCGATCATTGGGTCCTTGCGCCGCAGCTCCCACCAGACCAGTACCAGAGCGGCCGCACCGGCCAGCCCGAACAGCGCGCGGATGCCCGGTTCGCTCCAGTCGCTCCGGGCGCCCTCGATGATCGCGTAGATCAGCGAGCCGAGCATGACGATCACCAGCAACTGGGCGACCAGGTCGAGCCGGCGCTTGACCTCCGCGCGGGATTCCGGGATGAACTTGGACACCAGCACGATGGCGATAAGCCCGACCGGGATATTGACCCAGAAAATACTCCGCCAGCCCACCGCGGCGGTCAGCACTCCGCCGAAGACCGGACCGAGCGCCATGCTCACACCGAACATGGTGACCCAGACTCCGATCGCCCAGGCCCGCTCGGCGCGGCCCTTGAAAACGCTGGAGATGATGGAGACCGCAACCGGGTTGAGCATCGATCCGCCGATCGCCTGCAGCACCCGGAACGCGATCAGCCAGCCCAGGCTAGGCGCGACGGAGCACAGCGCCGAGCTGACCGTGAACACCGTGAGCCCGGCCCGGAAGACCTGGCGGCGGCCGAACCGGTCGGCCGTGGCGCCGGCCGACATGACCAGGCTGGCCAGCACCATCGTGTAGCCGTCAACGATCCACTGCAGCCCGGAAACGGACGCGCCCAGGCCACGGGAGATCGTGGGCAGCGCCACGTTCACGATCGTGTTGTCCAGACCGACGATGAACAGGCTCAGGCAGCAGATGACCAGGATGATGGTGCGGCGCGGGGCGGGGTCCCCGGCCGCGGGCGCATCCTGCTTCTGCTGTGTCACGTGTGTCACGGCTGGCCCAGCTCACGCCCATAACCCGCTGGCAATGCCACGGACGTCCCCCAGTCCTGCCGCAATCGATTGATTCCGCGAAGTCGCCGATGCCTGGCGAAACTTGATTCCCCATCCCGGAGAGCTAGCCGTCCCGTCATCGGCCGGTGCTCGGCCCGCGCTACCCGGTGCCGGTGCTCGGCCCGCGCTACCCGGTGCCGGCGCTCAGCTCCTAGATCCAAAACAGTACCGGCGCTCCCGCGCCGAAACTGGGAAGTTACAAAACCGGATCATGGCTGACATCGTCACCCAGGTTGTTTGACCACGGTGGCCCCTACATCGGCCACCCGGCCGGGCCGCCGCGGGCAGGCAGAATGCCCTAGGCAGGCCCACCGGTACGCCATCCGGCGCCGGCCGATTGGTGATCAAACGAATGGTGTCGCCAGAGCAGCAGCAAACGTTTGATCACGCCGGAATGGAGATGCCTGCACGACGGGGTGCGATGGGCGCGGGCTAGGGATACTCGTCGTGGCGGCGCAGCCACATCTCCGGCGGGTCGCCTTCGTTGCGGCCTCGCGCGCTGCGGTCGAGGAGGCCGTAGTACCCCATCATGAACTCCAGCCCGCGCGCGGTGGTCGAGTAGGTCAGGTAGACCGTCCCGCCGTCCAGCGCATAGCTGCTCATGACCGGCATCTCCGACAGGTAGGCCGCGGGCTCGGTGCCGCACTCCTCGGCCAGCCGGGTGACGACCGGGGGGACCCCACCGGCCAGGGCGGCCCTGGTCACCTCCTCCGGGCGGGAGATCTCCAGGTCAAAGTTGTAATCGGTGCCGTAGGAGGAGGCCCACGGGAACGACCAGCCCATTCGCTGCCGGTACCCCTGCAGCTTGTCCAGCGGCGCCCGGGAGATGGCGGTGAACGTCACGTCGCGTGCGTTCAGGTGCGGGACCGCGCCGTTGAACGTGTCCGCCGCCGAAGAACAGACCGGGCAGCCCGCAGCAAAGGCCGGGCCGAACATGAAGTGGTAGACGAGCAGCTGGGAGCGGCCGTCGAACAGCTCGGCCAGCGTCCGCGGCCCGTGCTCGGTGTCGAAGCGGTACTCCTTTCCCACCGGTACCCAGGGCAGGTCGCGCCGCTGCGCGGCGAGCTGGTCGCCGCGCCTGGTCAGCTCTTTCTCCGCCGCGAGCAGCTGATTGCGCGCGGCCAGCCACTCCTCGCGGGTGGCCGTCTTGTGCTGGGCCATGTGGCACCTCCTTCACTGCGTCTCCGGCTAAGTAGACACCAGCCAGCCGACAGACTAGGCGGCCCTCCGGGCGCGCGGCCAGGTCTGGGCGTCGAGCAGGCGATGGGGCTGGTCTGGTACTACGCCGAGAGCAACCCGGTGATGAGCCTGCTGGGCAGGCGCACGCTCCGGCGCATCGAGCGGGCCTGGGCCGGGCAATGACGCTTTACCAGCTGAGCACCTGGCAGGAAGCTACCGGCTGCGTCATCCCGGTCGGTTCGAAAAGCGTGCGGGACTGGCCGAGGTTGAGTGTGATGCCAGCACCGTGACCCAGATCGGTGGCGTGCTGCTGCGCGTAGACGGTATTGCTGTAATCGCGCAGTTCCACGGTCAGGTCGTAAATCGTGATGACGCGGTTCCCGATATTGGTGAGCGTCACCTGGTAGGCGCTGTACGGCGTCCCGTGCGGCGCGGTCTGGGTGACGCCGTGCACCGTGCGCTGGTTGGTGGAGCCGCCGATGCACGAGGTGGCGAGGTCGGTGGAGGTGACATGCTGGGCCCGCGCCTGCAGTTGGGCGGAGTCCGATATGTGGTGTTTCGTGAATCCGAACATCGCATCGAGCAAAATGAAAAATGACGCCAGCACGACCAGTATGTCTGCCAGCCGGAAAAGGATGCGTTGATGCCGGATATACATGGTTGCTTTCTGCCTGGGGAGACAGAATTAGTATATCATACTAAGTAGTTTCGTGCTTTGTTAAGCACAGCGCAGCAAACAATTAATGGCGCGGCCCGGCGGTTAATCGCCGGGCCGCGCCATGGATTAGCGGGGATTACCGGACGGCGCTGGACGGCCTGCGGCTCGGCCAGCCAGCCGGGCAGTCGGCTCAGCCTTCCGGGCAGCCGGGCTCAGCCGCCTGGTTCCGGCACGTAGTGGCGGCTGAGGTCGGCCGGATCGATCCAGACCCGCATGATCGCGCGGGTGGACGGGTCGCGGAACCGCTCCGGGGTCGGTACCCAGCTGGCGTCCGGCTCGGCCTGCTGTGCGTGCCGCCGCCGCTGCCCGGGCCGGCTGGCCCGGGCAGCGGTCGGCCCGGCTGACCCGGCGCCCAGCAGCGGAAGGTCGGTCACCGCCGCCGCGGCCTGGTCGGTATAGGCCGCGGCCAGCACCACGCCGACCCGGCGGCTCATCTCGTCCAGGTCGAGGTGTCCGCGCGCGTAGTGCTCCCGGAGCAGGCTCAGCAGCCGCTCCCGGCCGGCCTCATCGAGCACGGACCGCGGCCCCGGCGGTGGCACGGGCGGCGGTGTCCCGGGCATGGCTAACTGGCCGGGCGCGCGACGACCGCCGTGCCGTAAGCGACGATCTCGGTGAGCTGCTGGCCGATCTCTGAGGAGTCGAACCGCATCGCGACCACCCCGTTCGCGCCGAGCAGCCGGGCGTTCTCGATCATCCGGTCGATCGCGTGGCGGCGGCTGTCCTCGAGCAGTTCGGTGTATTGGGTCACTTCGCCCTGGCGCATCGCCTTGAACCCGGCGCCGATCGTCTTGATCGCGCCCATGCTGCGCACGACCAGGCCGAACGCGACCCCCAGGTCCTGTTCGACGGCCATGCCGGGCAGGCTGAAAGCGGTGGTCACCGGGAATCCGGCGGATGCAGGTTGTGTCATAGCCGTCATGGTAGGGAGCCGGCCTGCCGCCCAGCGGGATCCGGCGCGTGTCGCCGCCCGGGTCAGCCCGCAGCCGCGCGGTAGGCCGCCGGGAAGCCCTGGCGCCAGCTCGGGTAGCCGGGCGTCCAGCCGAGTTCCTTCCTGGCCCGGGCGTTGGCCGCGCCCCGGGACTGGGTCATCATGGCCAGCCCGTCGCCCATGATCAGGCGGGCCAGCCAGGTGGGCACGTGCCGCGGCGGCTTGGCCCCGAGTACATCGGCGAGCACCGGCAGCCAGTCCCGCGTCGCCGCCGGCTCGTCATCGGTGATGTTGTAGATGGCCGGCCCGGCCTGGTCCAGGGCCAATACGGTCGCCGTGGCCGCGTCGTCCAGATGAATGAACGACATGACGCCCGCGCCGTCGCCGACGATCGGGTACCGCCGCTTGCGCACCGCCGTGACCAGCTGGTCCTGATCCCCGTAGAAGCCGCCATAGCGGAGCGCGACCCCGCCGGCCGCGATGACCGCCTGGTCGAGGTGGGCCATCGCGGCGAACGACTGCCGCGCGCTGCCCGGCGGGTCGCCGTCCAGCGGGTCGTCCTCGGTCTTGACCGGCCCGCCCACGCGCAGGTAGCGGTACGGGGCGAAGCTCTGCGCGATGATCCGGCGGACACCAGCCCGCCGCGCGGCGGCCAGCACGTTGTCGGTGCCCTCGGTGCGCAGCCGGTTGGTCAGCGTGAACGTCCGGTCCAGGCTGCGCGAGAAGCCCGCGCCGGCCAGCGCGGTCGCCTGGTAGACGATGGCCTCCGGCCGGGCCGCGTCGACCGCGGCGTGGACCGCCCCGGCGTCCAGCGCGTCAAGCGCGATGGGCTCGGCGCCGAGCGCGCGCAGCCGCCCAGCCTTACTGGCCGAGCGGGAACTGGCGATCACCTTGTGCCCGCGGCCGGCCAGTTGCGGCAGCAGCCTGCTGCCGATGGCCCCGCTGCCCCCGATGACCAGAACTCGCATGCCGCTCCTCCTCAGCCGGTGGTGGTTCCGGAGCTGTGCGCAGCGGGCACCGCACACAGGCCATCGGAGCCGATGTTCAGCCCGATGTTGGTCATGTTGTTCAGGTGCTCGCTGGCCACCAGCCAGACGATGTCGCAGATCTCCCGTTCGGTGTAATGCTGCGCCAGCCGGGCGAACGTGCCCGGCTCGACCTTCTTGCCCCTGGTCAGTTCGGTGGTGTAGTCCAGCGCGGCCCGCTCGGCCTCGGTGAACAGCGGGCTGGTCCGGTACTCGGGCAGCGCGTCGAACCGGGCCCGGTTGGTGGCCGAATCCCGGGTGGCGTACCACCGGGCGGCGTCCATGCAGAACAGGCACGTGTTGAGGCTGGCCACCTGCTCACGGAGCAGCACCGCGGTCGGCTGGGGCAGCTGCAGCTGCTTGTCCAGCCGGTTCAGCGTGCCGTAGAAGGACATGAACGGGAACGGCATCCGGGCGGCGAACGTGGTGATCGGGGTGATTACCTGGCCGGCCTGGCGGCGGGCGAAGAAATAGACCAGCTTGAGCCGTAGGCCGCGGGGTTTCTCGATGGGTGGAAGGTAGGAGGTCACGTTCGCTCCCTGGTCACATCGGCTGGATCGGGCGTGTCACTGCTAGTGACACGCCGGGACAGGGGAACGTGACCGGTGGCGGCCGGGCACCGGCTGGCGGCGGTGTCGCCGCCGCCCCGGCCCAGATCGACAACGGCGACGAGGCGCGGTACAGCGACAAGTCGGGCAGCTACACGAAAGGTGTCCTGCAGGCCGGTATCGGCCTGGTCGACCTGGGCGCGTACGCGACGTTCAAGACCGCGCTGCGCACCGGTGCCCCGGCCGACTTCGAGAAGATCATTCTGGGTGGGCCACGCACCCTGAACGGGCCGCAGGCCGGGCTGGCGTTCCACCTGGACAGCCTGGACGGCAGCCAGTACCTGGTGCCGCCGGCGCCCGCACTGGCCAGCGAGGCCTACGCCACCGAACTCGTCGAGCTGTACTGGGCATCGCTGCTGCGCGACGTGCCATTCGGGGCGTATGAGCAGAGCAGCGTGGCGCAGCGGGCGGCCGCCGAGCTGTCCTCGCTGCCGGAGTATGCCGGGCCGCGGGACACCCGCACCGGCCAGGTCACGCCACGGCTGCTGCTGCGCGGTGACTTCGCGGGCGAGAAGCTGGGGCCATACCTGTCCCAGTTCCTGCTGCTGCCGACCGGGCTGGGCACACTGCCGGTCACCCAGCAGTACGTCACCAACCGGGCCGGCGTCGATTTCATGACCGAGCCCGGTGATTTCCTCAAGGTGCAGAACGGCAGGCCGACCGGGAAGTCGTTGCAGCCCGCCGGGGCGCGCTACCTGAACGACGGCCGGGCGCTGGCCGCGCTCACCCACGCCGACGTGCTGTACCAGGAGTTCCTGATGGCCTACCTGGTGCTGAACACGATCAACAACCCGCTGCCGCCGCCGCTGAACTCGGGCAACCCCTATGCCGCGTCCAAGACGCAGAACGGTTTCGGCACGTTCGGCCAGCCGGACATCGCCGCCACCCTGGCCGCGGTGGCGGGCGAGGCCATCCGCGAGGTGTGGTACCAGAAGTGGTGGGCACACCTGCGGCATCGTCCGGAGTCCGGCGGGGGCATCGTGTACCTGCAGAAGACCGGTCAGGGTGACAGCATCGAGGGGCACGTCAGCGACACCGTGCTCAGCTCCCAGGCCGTGCAGGCCAATTTCCGGGCGAACAACAGCTATCTTCTGTCCCAGGCTTTCCCGGAGGGCTCGCCGACCCATCCCTCCTACCCCACCGGGCACGGCACGGTGGCCGGCGCGTGCATCACGGTGCTGAAGTTCTTCTTCGACGGCGGTTTCCCGATCACCAGCCCGAAGGTGCCGTCGGCCGACGGGACCAGGCTGGAGAACTACCGCACGCCGGCCGGGGAACGGCCGCTGACGGTGAACAGCGAGCTGCACAAGCTGGCCCACAACGTCAGCTTCGGCCACGGTATCCACGCCGGGATCCACTGGCGCAGCGACACCGACGAGTCCATCAGGCTCGGCGAGGTGATCGCGCTGAGTTACCTGCGGGATCACGCGCACCTGTACAACGAGCACTTCAGCGCGTCCCTGACCAAGCTGGATGGCACGGTCGCGACGATCAGCAACTCGTGACCTGGAGTGGCCCGGCGCCGGGCCGCCCCGGCTGCGTGACGTCTGAGCGTGAGACGCTGAAACCGTGCATCTCGGCATCCTCGCGCACAGCACCGAAGGCGCCGCGCTGTGCTTCCTCGCCTACTGCCAGGAGGGGTTCCGGCGGACCGGCCGCAACGAGCACCCGGACGTGACGCTGGACTACATCGCGTTCGGCTCCAGCATGCCCGCCTGGACAGCCGGGGACTACGCCACGATCCGGGCCACCCTGGCCACCAGCGTGCAGCGGCTGGGCCGGGCCGGCGCGGACTTCTTCGCCTGCCCGGACAACACCGCGCACCTCGCGCTGGAACACCCCGGCCCGGAGCTGGCCCTGCCTGGCCTGCACATCGCCGAGGTGGTGGCGGGCGAGGCGGCCCAGGCGGGCTACCAGCGGGTCGGCGTGCTGGGCACCAAGTACCTGATGGGCAGCCCGCTGTATCCCCGGGTGCTGACCGCCCGGGGGATCGCGGCCGAGGTCCCGGACCCGGCCGACCGGGAGACCATCAACCGGGTCATCTTCGATGAGCTGGTGAACGGCGTGCTCACCGACGAGGCCCGCCAGGAGTACCTGCGGATCATCGCCCGGCTGGCCGCCCGGGGCTGCGACGCGGCCGCCCTGGTGTGCACCGAGATCCCGCTGCTGGTGACCCCGGAGGCGAGCCCGCTGCCCACGCTGGACTCCACCCGGCTGCTGGCCCGGGCCGCCTACGAGGTGGCGGCCGGCCACGCCGCCCCGCCCACCTGGCGCGGCGGCCCGCTTCCGGCCACCGCCGGGCAGGCCGGCCGCAGCCGGTGATGTTCACCAGCCCGACCACGAACGGGCACAATTACCGGACCGTTGCCTTCGAGACAGACCTGCCGGCGATCGAGGCCCAGGGAGCGCAGGCGAACCCGCCGTTCTGCAACGTGATCACGGGGGCCAACTGCGTGAACCCGCCGCACGGCGCGCAGTTCTACCCGTTCTTCTCGACGACCACGCGGAACGGGGCGTGCAGCTGGCAGGAGGGCGGCAAGTTCCTGCCGAACACCACCAACGACTTCGGTGGCAGTTCCACGACTGAATTCGGCCCGCTGCTGAAGCAGGTCTTCCCGAACACCGGATTCACGCCGGTGGTGGTCATCAACAACTTCAACAGCGGGAACATGGCCAACCCCTGCCCGGCGAGGTGAGGGCTCGGGGCCGACCCCGATAACCGGGTTACCGGGACCGCGGCGGCGGGGATGCCGTCGCGGTCCCAGCCAGGCCAGCGGTCATCACGGCCCCGTAGGCACGCTGCTCGGGTGCGTGCCCGGGACCAGCCTGCCCTGGCCGCCGACCGTCCTGGCCAGCAGCTGACCGGGACGGGAGGACCACGCCCACTCCCGGGCCGGGCCGAGCCCGGTGACGCTGGCACAGCCCGCGTCCTGGATGCGGACCGTGGTGAAGCGGCCCGAGTCCCCGAACACGAGCAGCAGTGCCCCGCGTGGCTCTGCCGGGCAGTGCAGTCCCCGCGGCAGCGGCGGGAGGTGACACAGCGCGCTGGCCAGGGCGCGGACCCGTGCCGCGTTTGTCGTGGTCAGCGTGCGGGGCAGGATCTCCCGGGGCTGGCTGGCGGTCAGCCTGACTTCGAGCTGGTCCAGCCGGCGGCTGGCCGCGCACAGCGGCACCCCGGCCGGCGCCCCGGCGGACGCCCCTACGGCGGCGGCGCTGGCCGTCACCTGCCCGGCTGCGGCCCGGTGACCGGTGCCGGTGGCGGCCACATTGCCGCACGCCACCAGCCCGAGCGCCGCGCCGGCCGCGAGCACCGCTCCCGCCGCGGGAACACGGGGAAAGGCCTGCCTGCCGTGAATCCTCATCGCAGCTTGGACGGGCTGGAGCGGGCAACGGTTCCGCCCCGGGCGTGTCAGCCGGGGAGGAGGTCGCCGAGCGGCAACTCCGGGTCGGCCAGCCGGGCCGCCGCCACCGGCTGGCCGGACCGCACCAGAGCCTGGATAGCGTCGGTCTGGTCCCAGATGTTCACGTTCATCCCGGCCAGCACCTGGCCGCCGCGGAGCCAGAACGCGAGGAACTGGCCGCCGGCCACGTCGCCACGCAGCACGACCTCGTCATGGCCGCCGGGCGGCACGTACCCGGAGTACTCCATGCCCAGGTCGTACTGGTCGGTGAAGAAGTACGGCAGCCGGTCGTAGCTGGCGTCCTGGCCGAGCATGGCCCGCGCGGCGGCCTGCGGCTGATGCAGTGCATTGGCCCAGTGCTCGACGCGGATGCTGGTGCCCAGCCGGGGATGGTAGGCGTTGGCCACGTCACCCGCGGCGAAGACATCCGGGTCCGCCGTGCGCAGCTGTGCATCCACCTGGATGCCGTTGGCCACTGGCAGCCCGGCCGCTTCGGCCAGCCCGGTGCGCGGGGTGATGCCGACCCCGGCGATGATCAGGTCGGCCGGGATGTGGCTGCCGTCGGCCAGCCGGACCCCGTCCGCATTCCCGCCGGTGCCGGTGATCTCGGCCACCTGCACGCCGCAGCGCAGGTCCACGCCGTGCTCACGGTGCAGCGCGGCGAACACCTGGGCGACTTCCGGGCCGAGCACGCGGAGCAGCGGCAGGTCCGCCGCCTCCAGCACAGTCACCTCGGCGCCGGCCGCCCGGGCCGCGGCCGCGGTCTCCAGGCCGATCCAGCCGCTCCCGATCACAGCCACCCGCGCCGCCGCCGAGAAGGCGGCCCGGATCTGATCGCTGTCCTCGACCTGGCGCAGGTAGCAGACGCCGTCCAGGCCGGCGCCGGGCACGGTCAGCCGCCGCGGCTCCGAGCCGGTGGCCAGCAGCAGCTTGGCGTAGCTGACCCGGCCGCCGTCGGCCAGCAGCACCTGGTGCCCGGCCCGGTCGATGCCGCTGACCACGGTGCCCAGCCGCAGCGTGACGTCGTGCTCGCCGTACCAGCTGGCCGGATGCACGTAGATGCTCTCCCGCTCGGCCTTGCCGAGCAGGTAGTCCTTGGACAGCGGCGGCCGCTCGTAGGGCCGCTCCTGCTCGGCGCCGATCAGGATGACCGGGCCGGCGAAGCCCTCGGCGCGCAGCGTTTCGGCCGCCCTGGCGCCGGCCAGGCTGGCCCCGGCGATGACAATGGCTGAGTTCGCGTTCATCTCACTGCTTCTCCTGGCCGGTTGGTGGCTGCCGCAGGGCGGCGGACAGCTGTTCGCTCAGCTGCTGCCAGCTGGCGCCGAAGGTGCGCACCCCGGCGTCCTCCAGCTCCTGGACGATCTCGGCGTAGTCCAGGCCGATGTCCTGGAGCTGGCTGAGCACCCCATGCGCGCCGGGGTAGGACCCGTGCACCGAGTCAGCTGGCACCTCGCCGTGCTGGGCCACCGCGCGCAGCGTGGCCTCCGGCATCGTGTTGACCACGCCCGGTGCGACCAGGCCGGTCACGTACCGGGTGTCCGGGTAGGCCGGGTCCTTGACCGAGGTCGACGCCCACAGCGGGCGCTGCGGCCGGGCCCCGCCGGCCCGCAGCGCGGCCCACCGGGCCGAGCTGAACACCCGCTCGTAGCGCTCGTAGGCGAGCTGCGCGTTGGCGATCGCGGCCTGGCCGCGCAGCTGGGCCGCCTCCGGCGTGCCGATCTTGTCCAGCCGCGCATCGACCTCGGTGTCCACCCGGGACACGAAGAAGGACGCGACCGAGCCGATCGACGCCAGGTCCAGGCCGGCCCGCTGGGCCCGTTCCAGGCCGGCCAGGAACGCCGCCATCACCGCGTCGTAGCGGTCCAGCGAGAAGATCAGCGTGACGTTGATGCTGATCCCCTCGGCCAGGCACGTCTCGATGGCGGGCAGTCCCGGCCCGGCGGCCGGGATCTTGATGAACAGGTTGGGCCGGTCCACCAGCCACCACAGCGCGCGGGCCTCCGCGATCGTCGCCGCGGTGTCGCGGGCCAGCCGGGGATCCACCTCGATGGACACCCGCCCGTCCACCCCGCCAGACGCCGCGTAGGCGGGCCGCAGTACGTCACACGCCCAGCGCACGTCGAACGTGGTCAGCGCGCGGAGCGCCTCGCTCACGCCGACGCCCCGCGCGGCCAGGTCCCGGATCTGGGCGGCATACGCGTCGCTTCCGGTGATCGCCCTGGCGAAGATAGTCGGGTTGCTGGTCACCCCAACCACATGATCATGAGCGGCCAGCCTGGCCAGGCGGCCGGAGGCCAGTAGCGGCCGGCTGAGATCGTCCAGCCAGATGGATACGCCTGCCCGGCTGAGCTCGGCGAGCGGATCAGATGTCATGGTCGTCTCCCTTGTCCGTGAACCCTGTGTCTGTGAACACGGCCGGCCGCCGCCTTAGCCAGGCACACCGGCCATGGCGAAGAACTCGGCCCGGGCGCGCGGATCGTCACGCAGCGTGCCATGCATGGCCGAAGTGACGGTCTTCGCGCCGATGGCCCGGGCGCCGCGCAGCGTCATGCAGGAGTGCTCCGCCTCCAGCACGGCGCCCGCACCGCGCGGGCTGAGATGTGTGACCAGCGAGTCCGCGACCTGCTTGGTCAGCCGCTCCTGCGTTTGCGGCCGGGCGGCGAAATGCCCGACCAGGCGGGCCAGCTTGGACAGCCCCAGGATCTGGTCGCCGGGCAGATAACCCACGTGCGCGACACCGGAGAACGGCAGCAGATGATGTTCGCACACGGTGCGGAACGGGATGTCCCGGGCCAGCACCAGCTCGTCATAGCCCTCGTCGTTCGGGAACGTGGTCAGCTCGAACGGCGGCGCGGTGAACAGCTCGGCGTAGGCCCTGGCCATCCGGCCTGGTGTCCCACGCAGCCCGCCCTGGTCCACGTCGATGCCCAGCGCGGCCAGGAAGTCCGCCGCCGCCTGCTGGGCCGCGTCGAGATCGACGCGGGGCGCGCGGCCCGCGATGCACAGCGCGGGCCGCGCGCCCGTGCCACCGCCGGGCTCGGGCCCGGCCAGCGGCTCGGCGCGCTCAACGGCGAGGTCATGCGCCATCGCGATCATCCTCCCGCGAGGTGTCCTGGGTAGCGGTGGTGTCCTGGATAGCGACGCAGCAGTGCCCGGGCTGCGGGTCCAGCACCGGGCGCAGGCCGGCCGCCCCGAGCCCGGTGGCTAGCCCCTCGACCAGGGCCAGGTTCATCCCGCATACGGTCGGCCGGTCTTGTTCGGCCAGGTGGTGGAATGGGCAGTTGCGCAGCCGGATGGCCCCGTCGGCCGCGTCGAACGGCGCGAAGCCATGCTGCTGCAGCAGCTCGATCAGCCGCTGACGCGGATGCGCGCGGTCGTCACGCCGGCCGGCGCCGAGCTGGCTGCCGTGCTGGCGGGCCGCGTCGCCCAGCGCGGCCCGGCTCTGCCCGGTGGCGTCGCCGCCGACCGCCTGGACCAGCAGGCGGGCCGCGAGTTCGTACTCCCGGGGCGGCACGCTGACCGCGAACTCCCGGCCGGACCGCGCGTACAGCTTGGCTGGGCGGCCCGCGCCCGGGCCGCCGCGGCCGGCCGGACGCTGGTAGCTGGCGGTCAGCAGGCCGGCCTCCACCAGCTTGTCCAGGTGGTAGACGGCCAGCGCGCGGCCGATGCCGGCCGCGGCCGCGGCTTCGTCCCGGCCGACCGGCCGGGCGGAGCTGGCCACGTAGCGATACAGGCGGCCGCGCACCGGGTCGTCCAGGCTGCTCAGCGAGGCCAGGTCCGGTGGTTCGGGTGGTGGGGGCACCCGCCTACTGTATCACTAGTAGAAGCTAGTTTTAGAAGGGTGGGCGGGCCAGCGCCGGGCTGCTAGCCGCATATCTGGACAAATGGGTATTTAGCGAGCTTTCAGGCGAATTACTCCCCAAGGTACTAAGAAATAGTTAAGAAATAGCGGACAGCCAGCTGAGTACTTCCCGGGTTATAGACGCCCTAATTGGCCGGTGCAATCCTAGGCGGGCAGCCTCCGGGGTTACTTGTGCGCATGAGGCTAAAGGGGAGCCAGGCCACCGGAGCTGCACCACGAGGAGGTGGGGCATGAAACCGGTCAGATCCTTGCTCTCCGTAGCCGTCACGGCCGCGCTGGTGGCTACACCACTGGCGCTCGCCGGCGGCACCGCGGCCCAGGCCGCAGCCAGCACCCCGGCCTACGCCACCAGCGGGCACGCGCACATCAACTGCGCCTACGCCAGTGGCCTGTGCGCCGAGGTGCACGACTCCGACAGCGTGTTCGGCCACTATGTCGGGCACGACGAACCCTCCGCGCTGTTCTACTCGAACACGCCCGGCTCGGGCGCCCACTTGCGCTACACGCTGACGCTGCCGACCGCCCCGTCGGCCCGCCATCCCAACGCGGTCAACAAGTCCTACCCGTTCGAGCTCAGCGGGGCCGAATGGCTGGGCATGGCCATGTGCGACACGCAGTCCTACCCGGAGCAGGTCAAGACCTGCCCGGCGGCCAGCAACCGCAACATCCTGGACCCGTCGGTCTCGCCCAAGCACGTCGGGCAGGCCTACACGGAACTGCAGTTCTACCCGCCCGGCTGGGTGCCGTGGCCGACCTGGCAGGTGGCCGTGGGCGCCAGTTCATGCAAGCCGACCCAGTGGTGCGCGGCGCTGAACATCGACAGCCTGGCGCTCAACCCGGTGACCGGGAAGACGCTTAACCCGACCTGCCTGGCCAAGGTGGGTGAGGAGCCCGTCAACTTCGCCTTCGTCACCAAGAACGGGAAGGCACAGGCACCGCCCAACCCGGTTGACTCGACCGTGAAGACTTTCACGCCCAGCTCACAGGACCTCTACATGAACCCCGGGGACCGGATCCAGGTGACTATGACCGACACCAGGAACGGTCTCAAGGTCATCCTGCGTGACCTCACCACCGGCGCCACCGGGTCCATGACGGCCAGCGCGGCCAACGGGTTCGCGCAGGTCAAGTACGCGCCCTCGGGCAAGTCCTGCACCGCGCTGCCGTACAACTTCCACCCGCTGTACAGCACATCGTCGACCAAGACCCGGGTCACCTGGGCGGCAGGCTCGTACAACATCGCGTTCGACACCGAGATCGGCCACTTCCAGTTCTGCACCGGCCCGGTGAAGATCCCGGCCACCCCGTTCGGCCTGCTGCCGAACGGCAACCCGACCACGTGCCCCACGGGTGACCAGGAGGGCCGCGGGCCCACTGCCTCGGCACCCGACGCCGACGACCTGTTCTGCTTCCCCGGATCGGAGGCACTGGTCTACAAAGTGACAGGCTGCACGTACACCAACACAGGATTCGACGGCGCGTCGTACCAGAAGCTCTGGCCGAACGGAAACCTCCAGGACCACCCGGCGCCGTTCCAGTTCACCAGCCCGACCACCGGGCCTGGCTACAGACAGCAATATCAGCGAGCCGCGCTGGAAACCGACCTGCCGGCCATCGAATCGACGTGCAACCCGGCCACCGGCTCGGGCTGCACGCTGATCCCGCAGACCGACCAGAAACAGCCGGCCGCGTTCTACCCGTTCTACTCGATCACCAACACCAGGCACGGCTGCGTCTGGCAGTTCGGCAACCGCATCCCAGGTCAGATCACCGACTTCGGGCGCAATGCCGGGTACGGCTCGCTGCTGGCGCTGTCCTACACCCAGAAGGGCGGCAGCAGCGCGAACTCGTTCGTGGACTTCCGGAACATCCTGACTGGCAACCCATGCCCAGCACGATGACCTGCTAGGCAAGCCTGATGGCGGTTAGCCGCGATCCCCGGGATCGCGGCTAACCGCGATCCCGGGGATGGTGATGCTGGCGGCCGGGCCGCGGCCGCCAGCTGGGCGGGGCCGGGTGCCCAAGCTCCCGGCGCTGCCCATCTTCGATGGCCAGCCTGGTCAGCTCGACCCGGGAGCCGATGCCGAGCTTGCGGAAGATCTGCCGCAGGTGCGCGGCCACGGTATGCACGCTCAAGTACATCTGCTCCGCCACCTGCTGGTTGCTCAGCCCCTGGGAGACCAGGGCGGTGATGGCCCGCTCGGTCTCGGTCAGGCTGTCCCAGCCCGTACCCGGGCCGCCGCCGGGGGCCCAGTGCCGCCGGCGCACCCCGAGCCTGCGCAGGCGGCGGCGCACCCGGGCCACGTCGCGGGTGGCGCTGGCCTGGCCGTAGCCGCCGGCCGCCTGGTCCAGCTGCCTGATGCTGCCCGCCTGGTCACCGTCCGCGGCCAGCAGCGTGGCCAGATCCTCGGCGGCCGACGCCCGGGCCCACGGGTCCGGGTGGTCGGCCGCGGCCTGGGCCAGCCGGGCCGGGTCGCGGCTCACGATGCCACGGCAGTGCACGGCCGCGGTCGCGACGATCTTGAGCACCGGGTTGAGCCGGGCGATCTCATCGGCGATCCAGGCCACGTCGGCCGCCCGCTGCTGCTCGCCCGCGGCCAGCGCGGTGCGGGCCAGCCAGGCCGGCGCGGCCGGCTCGCCGATCAGCACCGAGCGGCGGCCGGGCAGCTCGCGGTAGATCGGGCCGGCCACCTCCATGGCCGCGGCCGGCCCAGAGGCGGCCTCGGTCACCTGGGCCTCGGCCAGCAGCGTCGCGGTCCGTGCGTACCAGCCGGCCGGCTGCGGGTAGCTCCGCCGGGTGCGCAGGTGGCCGGCCGCGGCCCGCAGGTCGCCGCGGCGCAGCGCCACCGTGCCCAGCACACTCAGTGCCACTGAGCAGTGCAGCGGCAGGCTCTGCGCACGGGCGGTGCGGAGGGCTGTCTCTGCCGCGTCCGCCGCGGCGTCGGTCCGGCCCAGGGCCAGGTCCGCCCGGGCGCGCAGGATTCCCGGCACCGGTTCCGTGCCGCTGGACCGGAGCGCCTGGCCATCCCCGGCAGCGGCCTGGATGATGGCCGAGGCCTCGTCCAGCATGCGCAGGTCGACCAGCATCGCGGCCAGGGTGAGCAGCGGCTGGAAGTGCCGCGCGTCTGGCGAGATCCCGCTGATCCGGCGGACCGCGCTGCGGGCGTGCCCCAGGCCGCGGCTGGCCCAGCCGTCGTCCCAGCTGAGCGCGGCCAGGACCAGTTGCGCGCCGGCCACGGCGGCCACACTGTGCTGGTCAGGAGTGGCCAGGATGGCCTCGGCCAGGGACCGCGACCGGATGGTGTCGCGCCGCACAGCCCGCGCGCGCAGCTGCGTGATCATCGCCTCGTCGCGGAGCCGGCTCGTCAGCCCCGGTGTGGCCAGCACCGACTCGGCCATGGCGTCGGCCTGCTCCGGGTGACCGTCGGCGGCCAGGATGGCGGACATGGCGCAGCGCAGCGGGGCCGCGGCCGCGGCCGGCAGCGGCTGAGCCAGGGCCACCCGCGCGATGTTCCCGGCATCGGCCAGGCGGCCCGCGGCGGTCAGCGACTCGGCTGCCCGGGCGGATCGCCGCAGCCGGGCTGGGTCCGCGGGCGCGGTCAGTTCCAGCGCCCGCAGGGCCAGGTCGGCGGCGGTCGCCGGGGCGGTGCCGAGAGCTGCCGCCGCGGCCTGGTCCAGGCCGGCGATGGCGGCCGTGTCGCCGGGCCGGGCACTGGCCAGCAGGTGCGCGCCCGCCGTCACGGCCGAGTCGCCGCGGGCCAGCAGCATCCCGCCGAACTGGCGGTGCAGGGCCAGCCGGGCAGGCAGCGGCACGGACTCGGTGACGGCCTGCCACACCAGGCCGTGCCGGAAGCTGAAGTCGTCCGTCCCGGCCGCCAGCAAGCCCGCCTGCAGCGCCTCGTTCAGCAGCGGAAGCAGCGCCGCCGGCGCCTCGCCCAGCATCTCGGCCACGTCCTCAAGCCGGAACGACCGGCCGAGTACGGCCGCCGTCTCCAGCAGTGGCCGGACACGGCGGTTCAGGCCGCCGAGCCAGGCCCGCACGGCCACCTGGACCCGGTCCGGCAGCCGGGCTGAGACCAGCGTGGCCCGCCCCCGGGCGACCTGAATGGCGTCTTCCTCGCGGAGCCCAGTTAAGAGCTCCACCAGCAGGTACGGATTGCCCGCCGCCCCGGCGGCCAGCTCGGTCAGCCCGGCATCCGGCGTCGCGTGCAGTGCGTCGGCAACCATCCCGGCGACCGCTTCGTCGGTGAGCGGGCCGAGCGTGACGCGGTCCGCGCCATCCCGCTCCAGCAGGTCGAACAGCAGCGCCGCGCCGCTGCCCGGCGCCGCGGTGCTCCGGGCCAGCTGCCAGACCAGCGGGTAGCCGGCCAGCCGGCTGGGCAGCGTACGGAGCGCGGCCAGCGTGGCCCGGTCGGCCCAGTGCAGGTCGTCCAGGCTGACCAGCACCGGATGATCCGCGGCCCGCTGTTCCAGCAGGACGCGGAACTTGTCCACCAGCCAGATGCCGGCCTCCGCCGGGTCGGCATGGCCCGCCCCGGCCGGCAGCGGGCGCAGCGATCCGTGCAGCGCCGATAGCAGCGGGGCAAACGGCACCGCCCGGCTCAGCTCGTCCGCGGCCGCCGCGACGAGGGAGAACCCCCGCCGGGCCGCCTCGTCAACGGCCGCGCGGAGCAACCCCGATTTGCCAATGCCTGGTTCGCCTTCGATGAGCAGGACCCCGCCGTAACGGCTGGCACCGTCGCGGACGAATCCGAGGGCGATCTCCTGCTCGCGCTCACGCCCCCGCATGGCCGCGCCCCCGGCGGCCCAATAGACGTGACGCCCCGTTAATGATCCCCATTACCACCCTCACCAGTCGCCACACCTCCGTGCGTTATGGCGGGCGATCCTGGCGACATTGTCACCTGCCGATTGGCATCTTGCCTCGATAACCAGCAATTATCACCCATCGGCCAAACTCAGGGATGTTCCGGTGTACGGCTGCTCCATTTCCGTCACATTGACCACACCGGGCGGGGAAACAGCTGCCCGTGGGCTGGTGCACGGTGGGCTGGTCAGCACGCTGGATGTCCCCGTGGTCGACGGCGGGCCCCCTACTGCACCGGACCACGGGGACGGCCCACAGGCTCCCCAGCGTTACTCCCTGTGGGGCTGATCAACAGGCTTGCTCGCAACGGGTGTCCCCGCATCCTTAATCCGGGTACCCATTAGGCCCGGGGTGGCCCGGTTCGGCGTGGTGGCAACGGGAAGGGAGTGCACCGTAGGCACACGCCAGCGCCTCGGGAGGTCAGATGAGTGTGTTCGGCGGCCCGGACCCCGGGCCAGAAGACGAGCTGGGCGGAACGGACCGCGGCCCGGAGGACGAGCTGGGCGGAACGGACCGTGGCCCGGAGGACGAGCTGGGCGGAACGGACCGTGGCCCGGAGGACGAGCTGGGCGGAACGGACCGTGGCCCGGAGGACGAGCTGGGCGGCCCCGACCCGGCCGGCCAGGAAGACGAGCTGCGCCCCCGGGATTGACCCGGGTCAGCGTCCGGTGAACGCGGGCGGGCGCTTCTCCGCGAAGGCGCGCTGGCCCTCACGGTAATCGGCGGACTGGAAACAGGCCTCAATCATCGTCTCGACCCGCGGGGTCGGAGGCTGCCCAGGGGCCTGGGCCGCCTGGCGGACGGCCGCCTCGACGGCCGCCTTGCAGGCGTCCATCCGGTAGACCGGCCCGCAGGGCACCCCGGCCTGGTTCAGCGCCTCGACCCACTCGGCCGTGGTCCGGGTCCGCATCCGGTCCGCCACCAGCGCGTTCAGCCCGGCCCGGTTAGCCGAGCGCTTGGCCGGCGTGTCGAAGCGCGGGTCGTCCGGCAGGCCGGGCAGGCCGATCACCTGGCACAGATTGTGCAGCAGCCGGCCCGCGCAATGGTCAGATCGATGACCCGGATGTCGCCGAGCGGGAGATGCCACACCTAAGCGACGGTACGCATCCACCCGCCCGGCGGCCATAGCGCTTCCGACCACGATCACCTGACCGTCGGCTCCACCGGAATGATCATGATATTTAACGCCCGTGCCCGCACCGGGGTGTCCGCTGAACCCGGGGTTAGGTGGGGAGCTGGGCGAAGGCGCGGATCACGTGGCTCAGCTCGACGTACTCGGTCACGCGTCCCGAGCGTAGCTAGGTGTACTGACAGCTAGGGCAGCGGCCAGGTATGCGCCGGGTCGTTGCTGTGCATGTGCTCGATGTACCGCTGGGTCATCAGCCGCAGCGCTTCCGCCCGGTCCGCGCCGCGGGCGCCGAAAGAGTCGGTCGCGGCGACCTGCCAGGCCGCGCCGGTCTGCCCGGTCAGGCAGCGCTGCTGGATGATGTCGAGCAGCCGGTCGGATAGTTCCGGGCTTACCCCCCACCGGGCCAGCCCGGTGCGGGCCAGCGGCAGCAGGCGGCGGAGCACCAGTTCCGCGGCGGGCACCTCGCCCAGGCCGGGCCAGTACAGCCGGGCGTCCAGCCCGCTGAGCGCGGCCTCCCGGAGGTTCTCGGCCGCGGTGGCGAACGACATCTGCGTCCACACCGGGCGCTGCGCCTCGGCCAGCGCGCGGATCAGCCCGTAGTAGAACGCCGCGTTGGCCACAATGTCGGCCACGGTCGGGCCGGCCGGCAGCACCCGGTTTTCCACCCGCAGGTGCGGCCGGCCGCCGACGACTGCGTACACCGGCCGGTTCCACCGGTAGATGGTCCCGTTGTGCAGGCTCATCTCCGGCAGCTGCGGGCACGTGCCGCCCTCCAGCACCGCCTCCGGATCTTCGTCCTCGCAGATCGGCAGCAGCGCCGGGAAGTACCGCAGGTTCTCCTCGAACAGGTCGAACACCGAGGTGATCCAGCGCTCGCCGAACCACACCCGGGGCCGCACGCCCTGATGCTTGAGCTCATCCGGCCGGGTGTCGGTGGCCTGCTCGAACAGGATGATCCGGGTCTCCTGCCAGAGCTGCCGGCCGAACAGGTACGGGGAGTTGGCGGCCAGCGCGACCTGCGCGCCCGCGATGGCCTGGGCGGCGTTCCAGTAGCTCGCGAACTGTTCCGGGCTGACCTGGACGTGCAGCTGGACGCTGGTGCAGGCGGCTTCCGGGGTGATGCTGCCCGCATGGGTGAGCAGCTGCTCGGCGCCGTCGATCGCGATCCGCAGGTCCTCGCCGCGGGCCGCGAAGATCTGCTCGTTCAGCACCTTGTACCGCGCGTTGGCCGACAGCGCGCCCTCGTGCACGTCCTCCTCGCCCAGCGTGGGCAGGATGCCGACCATGACCAGGCGGCTGCCTGCGCCCCGGGCCTTGCCGTCCGCCGTGTTGAGGCTGGCCCGGATCTCCGCCTCGAGCTCGGCCACCGAGGAGCCGGCCAGCGGCCGCGGTGGCACGTTGATCTCCAGGTTGAACTGGCCCAGCTCGGTCGCCCAGGCCGGGTCGGCGATCGCATCGAGCACCGCCGCGTTGCGCATCGACGGCGCGCCGGTCTCGTCCACCAAGTTCAGTTCAATCTCCACGCCGACCTGCGCGGGGTCCGCCTCGAACAGGTCCTCGCGCAGCATCCGCGCGAATACGTCCAGCGAACGCTGCACCTTGTCCCGGTACTTGCGCCGGTCCTCGCCGCTGATCTTGACGGCGTCAATGTCTCGCCCCATGAGCCCCCCAGCTCCCCGGGAACAGCGAGAGTACGTACCCCGGAGAGCATCTTTCTCACACAGTCGCACGGCGGCGCGGCCGGCGCCAGAGCCGGCGCGCTGGGAAGTCAGCCAGCAATCAGCGGGCTATCGGCTCACTAGCAGCTTTCACTCAGGCTACTTACAGGTAGATAGGTGAAGATCAAGAGACCTGCACGGGGGACGTGTAAAGCATGCGCATCGTGAGGCCTAGCCCATGCACGCGCCAGCCGCTGATCACCCCAGCGCGCCGCACCGGTGCCCCGTGCCGAGCCCGCCGGATGATCCCGGCCCAGAGCGAGATCGAGGTAGCGCGGTGAATGGTGCAGCGCAGCGAATCAGCTGCCGGGAGGTGACGCTGCCCGCGGCCCGGCCGGCTGCCGCGCTGGCCCGGCAGGTCACCCGGGCGGCGGTGGCGGCCTGGCGGCTCGGCGACCTGGCCGACTCGGCCGTGCTGCTCGTCTCCGAACTGGTCACCAACGCGGTCATGCATGCCGGGCCAGACGCGGCCGGGACCGTGCTGCGGCTGGAATACGGGGGCGGCTGGCTGCGCATCGAGGTGCACGACACCAGCCCGCACGCCCCGCGGCCGCGCACCCCGGACTGGCTGGACGAATCGGGCTTCGGCCTGATGCTGGTGGACTCGCTGGCCACCAAGTGGGGAGTGCAGCAGACCGCGCAGGGCAAGGCCGTCTGGGCCGAACTAGACGCCCGGCCGGGCGGTGCCGCCGAGTAGCCGCCGCCCGGCCGGGTCGCACCGTTCCCGGGTCCGCACCGCCTCATCCGCCAGGCATGATTCCCCCCGGTCAGCGCAGCCGCCCGCGGCACACACCATCCGCTACGGGTGACACGGCAGCCGCCTGTTTCCGGGCAGGCTGTACCGAGGGGCCGGCCGGGCAGCGCCTGCCCCACAGCGCCGTGACTGGGGAAGGACTCTGATCATGAACATGCCCGCACAAGTCGATGTGGACGAGGCCACTCAGCAGGCCCTGACTGGGCTGGCCATTGGCGAACTCGACCTGCTGGCCGAGGGCCTGGAGCTGCGGGCCGAGTGGCAGGCCAAGAGCGGCCTGGACGGGCGGGCCTACTCCCTGGTCAAGCTGGCCGCGCTGATCGCCTTGGACGCACCGCCCGCGTCCTACCTGTGGCAGGTGAGCAACGCGCTGGACGCCGGCGCCACCCCAGCCGACCTGCTCGGCGTGCTGTTCGCCATCGCCCCGCAGGTCGGCGGCCCGCGAGTGGTGGCCGCCGCGCCGGAGATCATGGTCGCGCTCGGCCTGGCCCTGCCGCCCGGTCCCGACGATCCGGCTGAGTCCTGATCCCCACGCGAAGAGGAGCCAGACATGTTCAGGCGGAGACGTCCCCTGTTGCGCGCGGCCGCGGTCGGCGGCGGCGCCTACCTGGCGGGCAAGCATATGGCCCGGAAGCAGGACGACGAATACGCGGCTGAGGCGGACCAGAACCAGCGGATCAGCGACCTGGAGCAGCAACCGCAACAGCAGCAACAGCAGCCCGCGCCCGCGGCGACCGCACCGGCCAGCTCAGCC
This sequence comes from uncultured Actinomycetes bacterium, assembly GCA_963834705.1. GTDB lineage: Bacteria > Actinomycetota > Actinomycetes > Streptosporangiales > Streptosporangiaceae > RYN-230. The sequence continues at coordinate 796,292 of CAWICV010000001.1, read as the reverse complement.
ACGGTCGATCAGCTGAAGCAGCTTGCCGACCTGCACCAGCAGGGCGTGCTGACCGACTCCGAGTTCGCCGCGGCCAAGGCCAAGCTGCTCGGCACGTGACCGCCGGACACTGGGGCAGACCATGACGACTGGGGATGGTGACGCGCCACCGGCGGCGCCGGCCATACTGACCGGCTCGTGGCAGGCGGCCATGCTGCTCGGCGCGCTGACGCTGATCCTCGGGATCATCGTCACCGCCCACCCGACCGGATCGCTCAACGTCCTCGCGGTCCTGCTCGGCATTCTGCTGATACTGTCCGGGCTCTTCCACCTGATCCGGGTGTTCGATCCGCGCCAGCCGCACCGGATCTGGCTCGGCATCGCGGGCCTGCTGTTCATCGTCATCGGCGTGGTGCTGATCCGGCATCTGCACCTGACCAGGTCACTGATCGGCCTGATCGTTGGCATCACCTGGATCGTCCAGGGGCTGGCCGCGCTGATCGGCGGGATCGGCGGCGGGGCGCGCGAGGGGCGGGCCTGGTGGATCGTGTTCGGCCTGGTCAGCCTCATCGCGGGCATCGTGGTGGCGGCCACCCCGGCGTCCTCGCTCACCGTGCTGGCCGTGCTGCTCGGCATCTGGTTCATCATCATGGGGATCTTCGAGATCATCGGGGGGTTCATCCTGCGGCGAGCGGTGCAGCGGCAACTGACCCCCGTGTAACCGCGTGGCCGCGGACAGCTGCCGCCCGGCCGCGGTCACGCGGCCAGGCGGTGCCGGATCAGCCTGCGCTCCGGCAGTTCCGCCTCGGCCGGCCCGCCGCTGGAGGGCGGGGCCATCCGCGATCCGTACCGGCGGGCTAGCGGGTCCGCGGTCACACCGTGCAGCACCACGCTGAGCAGCACAGTGAAGGCAATGACGGCGACCGGGCGGTCGGCCGTGGCCGGGCCGAGGTCTTCCAGCGCGAGCAACGCGAACACCACCGAGGCCAGGCCCCGTGGGCCGAACCACCCGATAAACAGGACCGCGGTCCGGCCGAGCCGCCCGCCGGCCAGCGCCAGCGCCACCGGCACCATCCGGAGCACGGTCAGGCTGGCCACCGCATAGAGGGCGGTCTGCCAGGTCAGTTGCTGCAGCGCGGGCACCACGGCGATGGTGCCGAAGGCCAGCCAGACCAGCAGCGACACCAGCCCGCCGGCGTCCTCGACGAACGGCACCAGCCGCTCGCCGCGGCGGCCGCTCATCGCGCCGTAGGCCAGCCCGCCCACGAAGGCGGCGATGAACCCGTTGCCGTGCAGCGCCAGCGACGAGGCGTAGCAGCAGGCCGCGAGGGCCAGCACAGCCGGCCCGGCGAAGCCCTCGGCGGCCCAGTCGCGGCGGCGGGCCACCTTCACCAGCCAGCCGCCGACACCACCGATCACCACCCCGACCAGCACGCCCAGCACCAGCTCGGCGACCGCCTCCGCCGGGCCCATACTCTTCTCGTGCTCGGCCACCGCGGCGCCGGCGATCGCGATCAGCACGAACGGCGTCGCGATCCCGTCGTTCAGCCCGCTCTCCACGTTGATCAGCCGCCGGATCCGGGCCGGCACCGCCGGGTTCACCATCACGCCCGCACCGAGGGCCGCGTCGGTCGGAGCTAGCGCCGCCCCGATGACCAGGGCGAGCCACCCGGTCAGCCCCGGAAACAGGGCCAGCGCCAGCAGCGTGCCCAGGCCGATGGTCAGCGGCAGTCCGATGCCGAGCAGCCGCAGGCACAGCCCGGCGTCGGCGCGCAGGTCGCGCACACCGATCCGGGACGCGTCCGAGAACAGCACCAGGATCAGGGTCGTCTCGGCCAGGTCCTTGACCGTCTCGGGTGGTGGCGCGATGCCCAGCGGGGTGAGCGGGCCATGTGTGAGCAGCACGCCCGCCAGCACGAAGATGATCGGCGCGGTGACGTCGAACCGCTCCAGCCGCGCGGACAACGTGCCCCAGCCGAACAGCAGCGCGGCGACGATCGCGAGGTCCGAGACGCCCATCGCCCCTAGCATCAAGCCGGGCGGGCCGGCGCGCATCATCCGGGCTGGATGACGCCTGCCGGGGCGCTGCTCATCCGCTCAGAATGAGGCGCGCCGGCATCGCGGTGCGGCATGGTCGGGCCAGGAAAGGGACAACGGCCCCGACCGTGCGGCAGGCGGTGGAAGCATGTGGCTCGATCTGCTGCTCATCGGCCTGGGCATCACCCTGGAACCGTTCCCCATTACCGGCTTCATCCTGCTGCTCAGCGCGAAGCGCGGCATCTATAAGGGGCTGGCCTTCATTCTCGGCTGGCTGGCCTGCCTGGTCGTGGTCATCGCCCTCGTCTTCCTGGTCACCGAGAACCAGCCGCCCAAGCCGCAGACACCGCCGTCGAATGCCCTGCTGGCGCTCAAGATCGCTATAGGCATCGTGCTGATCCTCATCGCGGTGCGGCAGCACCGCCATCGGGGCCGCCCGCACAAGACGCCGGCCTGGATGTCCCGGCTAGACCATATGTCGCTCCGGGCCGCGGCCGGCCTGGCCGCGTTCCTGCAGCCCTGGACGCTGGTGGCGGCGGGCGCCGGGACGGTCGCGGAGGCCAAGCTGAACAGCGCGGGTAGCTATCTGATGCTGCTGGCATTCTGCTTGCTGGCCACGTCCAGCTACTTGGTCATGGAGCTGTATACGACGTTCGCGCCCGCGGCCGCCGCGCCCCGGCTCAAGCAGCTGCGCAGCTGGCTAGACTCGCACACCGACCAGATGATCATCGGGATCTGCCTGCTGCTCGGCTTCTGGCTCACCGGCAAGAGCCTCTACCTGCTGGTCGGTTAGCCGGATGCGGCGCTCTGAGCAGCCCCTTCCGCCCGGTCCTGCGCCGCGGCCGCGGCGCCAGGGTGAGAGCCGCTGGCCGATGGGGCTGGCCGTGCTCGCCGCGGGCGGCCTGCGCGCGGTGCTGCCCCCCGCCCTGCGCAACGGCGATGCCCGGTGGGCTTACATCGTGCTCATCGCGGTCCTGCTCGGCATCCTGATCATCGGTGACCCCGGCCGTATCGACCGCGACAAGACCTGGCTGCGGGTGCTGACCGGGTCGCTGATCGGCCTGATCACCGCGGTCAACGCGGTGGCCGCCGTGCGCCTGCTGGGCGGGATCATCAGGGTGGCCCCGTTCAGCGACGACGCCAACGTCCTGCTGGCCAGCGGTGGTGCGATCTGGCTGACCAACGTGATCGCGTTCGGCCTGTGGTACTGGGACCTGGACCGTGGCGGCCCGGCCGCCCGGGCGCGGGACGGGCCGCCCGCCCGCGTTCGTGTTCCCGGAGATGAACAGCCCTGAGTTCGCCGGGCCCGGCTGGGTGCCGACGTTCCTCGACTACCTGCACCTCGCGTTCTCCGCCGCGATGGCCTTCAGCCCGACCGACGTCTCGCCGATCCGGCCCTGGGCCAAGCTGATGATGATGGCGGAGGAAGCGGTCTCGCTGGTCGTCACGGTGCTCGTCATCGCCCGCGCGGTGAACATTTTGCACTTAACCACGAGCAGCAGCAGGCCACACCGGCCGCCTTTATCCGGCGGGCCGGTCCGGCCAGCTGCTGGTGCCGTGCGGCAGTCGCTGAGAGCTGGTTAGGACGCGCCCTCGCCGTGCAGGGCCTCCTGGAGTTCCTGCTCGCCCTGCTTGGACAGCGAGGTCTTCAGCACGGTGCCGCCGTACTTGCTCATCGCCTCGATGGCCTTGTCCGGGGTCACCTTCTCCACCATCAGGAACAGCGCGGACGTGCCAGGCTGGATCATGCCGCGGACCTGGTCCTCGAACTGCTTGTCAATGCCGGTCTTGGTCACCTTGCCCATCAGCGCGCCCAGGCCCGCGCCCACGGCCATGCCGAAGACCGGGATGAAGAACAGCAGGCCGAACAGCAGGCCCCAGAACATGCCCCAGGTCGCGCCGCCGCCGACCGGGTGGTGGCTGGTGTGCACGTGGTACTTGCCTTCGCTATCGCGGACGATGACCGCGATGGCGTCCGGCTCGATGATCAGGTCCCGGGACAGCCGCCGGGCCTCTTCGGCCGCTTCCTCGGCGGTGGCCTCGTCCGGGTAACCGATCGCGATCAGCTCAGACATGGTTGCTCTCTTTCTGTACCGGCCAGCAGGGAACCGCACCAGTCCATCAAGGCGGTGCCGGTCCCGGCCCACCCGTGACGGGTGATAAGCGCCGTCAGCGGCGAACTCGCCCAGCCCAATCTCACCCGTGATGAGTGGGGCGCGGCGGGCGGCGGCGCGGCAACGTGGGGAGACACCGCCTATCCCGATCGGCTGGGGGCTCCGTGACATCGCCGTATTACGAGATCCGGGTCGCTGGCGTGCTGCCGCCGGAGGCCCTGCTGGACTTCGACCGGCTGACCGCCTCGGTGGAGCCGGTGGAGACCGTGGTCCATGGCCAGCTGCGGGATCAGGCCGCCCTGCACGGGCTGCTGGCCCGGCTGCAGACGTTTGGAGTGGAGGTGCTGGAGGTGCGCCGCCTGCACGAGCAGCAGCCCGGGCTCCCGGCTGCTGAGCAGCCGGGGGAGTGACCCCGGCCCGGCCGGGCGGTCAGAGCAGCTTCAGCTGCCTGGCCCGGCGGACGGCCTCGCCGCGGTGGGCGACCGACAGCTTCCGGTAGATGCTCCGCAGATGGGTCTTGACGGTGTTCACCGAGATGTACATCTCGCTGGCGATCTCCACCGTGCTCAGCATCCCGGCCAGATGCTGGAGCACCTCACGCTCGCGGTCGCTGAGCGGCTCGATCACCGGGGGAGCGGGCGGGCCGTCCGGCACCCCGGCCGGGGCCAGGCCGGCCGTCTGGCTGAGCATGCTGGGCTCCAGCAGTTCGCGGTAGGCCAGGGCCAGCTCAGGGTCGCTGCGCAGCACCGGCCGGAGCCAGGCCCGTTCCATCGCGAACGGCAGCCTGAGCTGTTCTGGACGGGCCAGCCGGAACGCCCGCTCCAGAGCCCGGCGGCCGCGAACCGGATCGCCGGTCTCGTAGCTGAGCCGCGCCTCGACCAGGCACGCGGCCAGGCTGGCGTCGTCCGACCCGGCGGTCCGGTCGCGGGCTGCCCCGAGCGCCTGCCGGGCGCCCTGGTGCTCGCCGGCCACCAGCCGGGCGTGCGCCAGCGTCACGGCGGCGAGCCCGGTGCGCGTCCCGGCCCGGCCGGCCGCGATCACCGCCGCCTGCACGTCGCCGGCCGCGGCGCAGGCCCGCGACCTGAGCAGGGTGAGCCTGAGCTCCAGCCAGCGTGGTGGCTGCCAGCCCTGCCCGGCCCGCTGGATCATCTCGGCGGCCGCGGCCGGCCGGCCCTGGGCCAGCCGCAGCTGCGCCGCCACCAGCCAGGCCACCGCGCTGATCAGCCGGTCGGGAGCATTCCGCAACGCGGCGTCGGCCAGCTTCAGCTGGTTGTGCGCCTGGTGCAGCTGGGCGCGCTGCAGATGCACCGACGCGGCGGCCACCGCGGCGGCCGGGCCGGGCCGCTCGGCCAGCTCGCCGCTGGCGCCCTCGGCGGCCCTAGCGGCCTCGGCGATCAGCCCGGCCGCGTGGCCGAGCCGCCCCCGCAGCGACTTGAGCAGAGCCAGGTAGCCGAGGCAGTCGGCGCGCTCGAACGCACAGTCCTGAGTGCAGGCGGCAGCCGCGCCGGCCGCGAAACTGGCCACCGCGTCATCGAAGTGATCCGACCACAGTTCCGCGATGCCGCGGCCCGCCAGGACCTGGGCCCGGATCCCGGGATGCTGGGCCAGCTGGCCGGGCGGCAGGCGGCGGAGCAGCGCGCCCGCCCGGTCCACGGCTCGCGCCGCGGCGTCGAAATCGCCGGCCTGGCGAGCCCAGGCCAGCCGGGTCAGCGCCGCGGCCAGCCGGCCGGGCAGCTCCTCCCTGGCCGGCAGCCGGTCCAGCCCGGTTTCGGCCGCGGCCAGCGAGGAGTCGCACAAGTTCCAGGCGCCGTCGGACAGTTCCAGCGCGGCCGTCATGAGCAGTTGCTGCGGCTGGGCCGACGGCGCGGGCCGGGGCATCCGGCGGAACACGTCGGTCAGCGAATGATCGCGGCGCGGCTCGATGAGCTGGCCGATGGCCAGCTCATCGAGGATGATCCCGGCGGCCAGCGGCCAGTCACCGGCGTCGGCCGCGTGCTGCACCGCTTCCGGCAGCCGCCCGCGCCGCTGATACCAGCGGGCGGCCTGCCGGTGCAGGCCGGGCATCCGGTCCGGGCAGTCGTTGCGCAGCTTCAGCCGGAGCACGGCGCCGAACAGCGAGTGGTACCGGTACCAGCCGTGGCCGAGTGGCTGCACGAACGCATTGGCCCGGGCCAGCGCGTTCAGCATCTCGGGTGCGTTCGGGTCGCCGGTGAACTCGCTGGCCAGGTCGGTGCTGACGCAGTCCAGGATGCTGGTGCGCAGCAGCAGGTTGCGCACCTCGGCGGGCTGGGCATTGAGTACCTCGTCGACCAGGTAACTGGTCACCGCGCTGTCCTCGGCCTCGAGTTCCTTGATGAACTGCTCGGGGTCAGGATGACCGTCCAGGGACAGCGCGGCCAGCCGCAGCCCGGCCGCCCACCCCTCAGTGCGCTGGGTCAGCCGCTGCACCGCCGCCCGGGACAGGCTGATGTCGTGGTGCGCCAGCAGCAGGCTGGACTCGGGCACGCTGAAGGCCAGCTCGCCGGCCCGGATCTCGGTCAGGTCACCGGCCAGCCGGAACCGGTGCAGCGGCAGCAGCGGGTCCATCCGCGAGGAGATCACCAGATGCAGCGCCGGGTGCGCGGAACGCAGCAGGTAGCCGACGCCGTCCAGCACGGCCGGCTCGCTCACCAGGTGGAAATCGTCCAGCACCAGCACCATTGGTGCCTCCTGCCCGGCCAGCAACGAGGCCAGCCGGAGCAGGAAGTCGTGGTCCACGGCGTCACGGGCCGGCCCCGGCACGACCCGCGGCACCGTGATGCCAGACCGCCGCAGCGCGGCCACGACGTAGGACCAGAACACTGTGGGCCGGTTGTCATACCGGTCCAGGGTGATCCAGGCGACCCGGCTGGGGCCGGTCGTCCCCGCGGCCCACGACGCGAGCGCCATTGTCTTGCCCGCCCCCGGCGGCCCGGTCAGGATGGTGAGCGGGCCAGCCGCCCCTTGCGCGATGAGCTTGTCGATCCGCGGCCGCCTTACCACCCAGCCGGGCAGGACCGGCCGGATGATCTTGGAGACCAGGACCGGATCCTCGGCTGCTGCCACGCTGGGGCGGGACGGTGCGGGAACGTACGTGCTCGACGCCATTGGCCACCTCTAGACCGGCGAACCTCTTCCCGGCTCGGCTGCGCGGCCAGCCCGCCTGACTTCTTTCTTTCCCGGCCCTGGGTGAGATGTCATCACCCGGGCCGAATCTCACCAGGGTGAGACAAATCGCCCAGGGTGAGATCCGGCCGCCTGGGGCGGCCCTGGATCGGGCCGGCCGCGGCTGGCCGGCGGCATCATCCCCGGCGGATGATTCCGCCGGTGCGGCTGGTGGGAATACTGATTAGCGTGAATCCGCGGGACCGGCTGCGGTCGGCAGGCAGGCGGATGACCGACCCGGCGGAGGGGCTCGCCCAGCAGGTCGCGGGCCGGGTCGTCAACCTGGTGGCCAATGCGCTGGATGTCAATGCGCTGGTGGCGCGCGTCGATCTGAACGCCGTGCTCAGCCAGGTCGACCTGGCCGGGCTGCTGGAGCGGGTCGATGTCAACCAGTTGCTGGCCCGGGTGGACGTGAACCAGCTGGTCAGCCAGGTGGACGTGAACCAGCTGCTGAGCCAGGTGGACGTGAACCAGCTGGTCAGCCGCGTGGACGTGGACACGCTGCTGGAGCACGTGGACCTGGATGCCGTGCTGGCCCGGGTGGACGTGAACCAGCTGGTCAGCCAGGTGGACGTGAACCACGTGGTGCAGCAGGTGGACATGGACGCGCTGGTCGAGGAGACCGATCTGGGCGCGGTCATCGCCCGGTCGTCCGGCGGGGCGATCAGCGAGGTGCTGGACGCGCTGCGCAGCCAGGCCGTCGGGCTCGATCAGTTCATCGACCGCTGGGTGGGCCGGCTGACCCGGCGCAAGCAGCCGTGGCCGGACGCGCCGCCGGCGCTTCGCGCAGCCCGGGCCGAGCCATGACCTCCCCGCCGCGCACCGCCGATTCCGTCAGCGACCAGGGCCACTACGCGGGCTCGGTGTCCCGGTTCGTGGCCTACGCGGTCGACTTCGGGGCCAGCACGGTGGTGTTCACCCTGGCCCTGGCGGGCGTCGCCTTCGTGATCCAGGTGATCACCAGCCACCGGGTGACGTGGACCCAGTCCGACACCCTGGTCGGCGTGCTGTTCGTCGCCTGGCAGTTCTTCTACTTCGGCTACTCCTGGGCGGTGGCCAGCCGGAGCTTCGGCATGTATGTGCTCGGCCTGCGGGTGGTCCGGGCCGACGGCACCGAGATCAGCCCACGGCAGGGCGTGCTGCGCGCGCTGGTGTTCCCGCTCAGCTTCCTGCTGTTCGGCCTGGGCTTCCTCGGCATCCTGGTGCAACGCGAGCGCCGCGCGCTGCATGACCTCATCGCCGGCACGGCCGTGGTCTACGCCTGGGACGCCCGGGCGGCCCGGCTGCGCTTCCTGGCCCGCGAAGCCGAAATCGGGGCCCGCGGCCCGGTCCGCCGGACCCCGGCGGGCGATCCCCGGCCCGGCAGCGCCGGCGGCCCAGCGGCTGACCTGCCCAGCGAGGCGCCCAGCGGGGTGGCCCTCGACGGCCAGGCCCAGCCGGCCGGGAGCGCCCCGCTCCCTGGCCCGGGCCCGGAACAGCCCAGGTACCGCTGATCATCATCCGGATCCAGCGCCGCTGATCCGGGCTCTTCCTGCGCCGCCGGCCGGGCCTTAACATGCGCTCAGGCGGAACCCGGCTCGATGACAGGGAGGTCATCCATGGCGGAGGTGCACGGGACATGCGGCGAGCGGTTCGCGGCGGTGCGCAGCCTGCTGCGGGACAACCTCGACTCGGGTGCGGAACTCGGCGCCTCGCTGGTCGTGGACATCGACGGCGAGCTGGCCGTGGATCTGTGCGGCGGATTCCGCGACGAAGCCCGCACTGTGCCGTGGACGCCGGACACCATCACCAACGTCTGGTCCTCGACCAAGACGGTGACCAGCCTGGCCGCGCTGATGCTGGTGGACCAGGGCGAGCTGGATCCCGCGGCGCCGGTCGCGAAGTACTGGCCGGAGTTCGCGGCCAACGGCAAGCAGGACGTCACGATCAGCCACCTCATGTCGCACTCGTCGGGTGTGTCCGGGCTTGAGCACCCGGCGGCCCTGGCTGACTTGTACGACTGGGACCAGGCGACGGCCCGGATGGCCGCGCAGCCGCCGTGGTGGCCGCCCGGCACCGCGTCCGGCTACCACGCGCTTAACTACGGGCACCTGGTCGGCGAGGTGGTCCGGCGGATCACCGGCCAGTCGCTCAAGCAGTTCGTCGCGGCCGAGATCGCCGGCCCGCTGGGCGCCGACTTCCAGATCGGCGCGGCCGAGCAGGACTGGCCGCGGATCGCGGACGTGGTGCCGCCACCCCCGCTGCCGTTCGACCTGTCAGCTCTCGACCCGGCCAGCCCGGTCTACAAGACTTTCACCGGGCCGGTGGCTGACGCGGCGGCGGCCAACACCCCGGAGTGGCGGCGGGCCGACATCGGCGCCGCGAATGGGCACGGGAACGCGCGTTCAGTGGCCCGGGTCATGTCGGTGCTGGCCCGCGGCGGCGAGGTGGACGGGGTGCGCCTGCTCGGCCCGGCCACCATTGACCTGATCTTCCGGGAACAGATCAACGGCACTGACCTGGTACTGGGCGTTCCATTGCGGTTTGGCCTGGGGTACGGGCTGCCGCGGCCGGAAGTGCTGCCCTGGGCCGCCGCCGAGAAGGTCTGCTTCTGGGGCGGCTGGGGCGGCTCCGTGATCATCATGGACGCCGGCCGCCGGATGACCATCTCGTACATGATGAACAAGATGGGTGCGGGCGTCGTCGGCTCGGAGCGGAGCAGTGCCTACAGCCAGGCCATCTACCGCGCGGTCCGCGGCTAGCGGCGCCGCGGCTTACCGCTAGCTGGCATACCCGTGTCCCGGTGACATCGGGCGGCGGGTCCTGGGCCGGGCTGGGGTCCGGCCCAGGCGCTGACCGCCCGGCTCAGTCCTCCGAGCCGGTCTCCAGCTGCCGGTGCGGCCCCGGATGGCGGTACGGCAGCGTTCATCGTTCTGCCAGCCTGGCCCACCGCGGCGGCGGAGTCGCCCCGGCAGGCGGCCAACCGCACTACCGGCTAGCCGGTAGTTGCACACCGTAACCGGCTCCGGGCCGCCTCGGCGGCCTGGAGATATTGCAGCTAGCCGCGATGCTGGCTGGTCCGGCCGTATGCCAGTTTGGCTGCATGGCCGTCCGCTGCCTGCTGGTCGACGACAATCCCGGCTTTCTCCAGATCGCGCGCAAGACGCTGGAGATCGGGGGGTTCGTCGTGGTCGCGGTGGCCACCTGCACGGCCGATGCGATGCGCTATGCCCGGGGGGCCCGCCCCGAGGTCGCCCTGGTCGATGTGGAACTCGGCGCGGAGAGCGGGTTCGATCTGGCCCGCCAGCTGGCCGGGGATGACCCGGCTCAGCCCCTCCAGATCATCATGATCTCGACGCACGCCGAAGAGGACCTGGCCGATCTGCTCGCGGCCAGCCCGGCTATCGCGTTCCTGCCCAAGTGGGAGCTGTCCGCGGCGGCGGTGCACGGGCTGCTCCGGGACCGTCCGCAGCACCAGGCGGGCTGATAACCGCGTCTCCAGGAAGGCCAGGACGGCGAGCACCCGGCGGTGATCATCCCCGGTGTCCGGGAGGCGCAGCTTCATCAGGATGCTGCGCACGTGCTTTTCCACCGTTCCCTCGGTCACCCACAGGCAGCGCGCGATCCCGGCGTTGGACCGGCCCTCCGCCATCAGCGCGAGTACCTCGCGCTCGCGGGTGCTGAGCCCGGCGAGCGGATCGTCCACCCGGCTGGCCGCGACCAGTTCGTGCACCAGCGCCGGATCCACCACGGAGGCGCCGCGGACCAGGCGGCGCAGCGTCTCCAGGAACTCGTCCACGTCGGTGACCCGGTCCTTGAGCAGGTAGCCACTGCGCTGCCCACTGGCCAGCAGGTCCATCGCATGCTCCACCTCGACGTGGGCGGACAGCACCAGCACGGCGATCTCGGGGAACTCGGCGCGGATGACCCGGGCCGCGTCCAGGCCCTCGGTCGAGTGGTCGGGTGGCATCCGGATGTCCACGATGACCAGATCGGGACGCTGCTCCCGGACCGCGGCCACGAGCTGGGCGGCGTCGCCGGCCTGGGCCACCACGTCGAAGCCGGAGCGATCGAGCAGGCTGGCCAGGCCCTCGCGGAGCAGGACATCATCGTCCGCGAGAGCTACCCGGGTGTGGCCGCCGCTCACTCACCTCATTATCGGCCAGCTCCGGGCGCGCGGGCCATCGCGGTCCGTCGCCGGCCAGGCGCTGTCCGGCACTGACACGCCGGTGAGCTGCGTGATATGCAGGCAATGGGCGTCATCCGGGGGGTGCGGCATGGGCGTGCGTTTCGGCACACCTGCTGCCGCCACGCCGCCATCCCCGCCACCGGCCAGCCAGCACCAGTCGCTGCTGGCCCGGCTGCGGGTCGGCACCAAGCTCATGCTGCTGGTCCTGCTGCCCGTCGGCGTGCTGATCGGGTTCATAACCGTTACCGCGGTGAACGACTGGGACGCCGCGGCCGATCTGCAGCAGTTCCAGACCGCGTCGCAGCAGACCTTCGCCGTGACCGATGTCGCGGAGCGGCTCGCCACCGAACGCACCGCGGCCGTGCTGGCCCGGGTGCAGCCCACCCCGGCGCACCAGGCCGGGCTGGCCGTGGCGCAGCGAGGCGTGGAGCTGGCCCTACGCCAGGCCGGTCGGCAGGCGGTGAACCTGGCCAGCCGGCTCAGCGCGGCGTCCCGGCGGCTCGGCGCGCTCCGGCAGAAGGCCGCGGTCGGCTCGCTCAGCACCACGCAGATCTCCATGGGTTACGACATCATCGTCACCGGCCTGCTCACCGCCGCCGGTGACCTGCTGGAAAGCGCGCCGACCCAGAACTCGGGCCAGGCCGCGGACGCCTACCTGGCCATCGTGCAGGCGGTCGAGGCAGCCCAGCGAGAACGGGCCGACGTAGCTACGGTGCTGGCCACACGAGGGCACGCTCAGCTGCTCGCGGCCGCCCGGTGGCCGGCCCTGGAGAGCGCCGAGCTGGGCACGTTCCGCCGCACCGCGCCCGGCGGCCTGGCCGCGGGCCTGGCGGGCGTGCTGTTCTCACCGGCCGGGATGGCGGTGCAGCGGGTCCGGGCCGGGTTCCTGTCCAGTCCGGATGCCGTGCACACGCCGGTGGCGGCCTGGCTGGCCGCGTCCGGCACCCGGATCAACGGGCTGCGCCGGCTGGAACGTGGCGCGGCCAGCGGCCTGGCCCGCACCGCGGCCAGCGACCTGGCGACTGCGCGGCGCGGCGGGATCCGCGACGCGGCCCTGTCCCTGGTCATGCTGGTGCTGGTGGCCGCGCTCGCGCTCGCGCTGCGCCGGTCCATCACCAGGCCGCTCCGCGAGGTGTCCGCGGGCGCGCGCACCCTGTCCAGCGGCGACCTGGACTTCGACGTCAGCTACACCGGGCGGGACGAGATCGGGGATGTGGCCGCTGCCTTCCGCGACCTGCGGGTCACCGTCGGCCGGCTGGCTGGCGAGATCCGCGCCACGACCACGGCCATCAGCGAGAACCGGCTGGATCACCGGGCCGACGTGGCGGCGTTCGAAGGGACCTGGGCCCAGCTGCTGACCGGCCTGAACGAGACCACGTCCGCCTTCGCCCGGCTGCACGGCGGCCGCCAGCGGGCGGAACGTGAGCTGGCCGGTATCTTCAACCTGTCCCTGGACCTGCTGTGCATCGCCGGCACCGATGGCTACCTGAAGCGGGTGAACCCAGCCTTCGCGGAGACCCTCGGGTACACCAGCGAGGAATTGCTGGCCCGGCCGTATTCCGCGTTCGTGCACCCGAACGACCGGGCGGTGACGCTGGCCGCGCAGGACGTGCTGGCGTCCGGCAAGGACGTCGCCCGGTTCGAGAACCGGTACCTGCGCAAGGACGGCGCGGAATGCTGGCTGCAATGGAACTCCCGGTCGGTGCCGGAGGAGGGCCTGATCTACGCCGCGGCCCGGGACGTGACGGCCAGCCGGCGCGCCCGCGAGGAGCAGGCCGCGCTACGCCGGGTGGCCACGCTGGTGGCCCGCGGGGTCGCCCCGGCCGAGGTGTTCGACGCGGTCGTCGCCGAGATGCGGCTCATCCTCGGCGCGGAGAACACCAGGCTGATGCGGTACGAGCAGGGCCGCTATGGCGTGGTGCTGGCCACCTCGTACGAGCCCGGCCTGGAGATACCGGTGGGGGACCGGGTGCCGCTGGCCGCCGAGAACGTGGCCGCCTGGGTATGGCGCAGCGGGCGGCCGGTGCGGATGGAACGGTTCGGTGACCAGCCGGGCAATATGGGCGAGATGTTCATCCGGCTGGGCGTCCGGCTGGCCGTCGGGGCGCCGATCCTCGTCGAGGGCCGGCTGTGGGGTGTCATCCTGTCCGCCTGGCGGCGGACCCATCCGGGACCGGGCACGGAGGAACGGATGGAGGAATTCACCGCGCTGGTGGCCACCGCGATATCTAACGCTCAGGCCCGCGCGGACCTGGCCGCGTCCCGGGCCCGGATCGTGGCCGCGAGCGACGAGACCCGGCGGCGGATCGAGCGGGACCTGCACGACGGAGCCCAGCAGCGGCTGGTCTCGCTCGGGCTCCAGCTGCGGGCTGCCCAGGACGCCGTGCCAGCCGGGCAGCAGACAGTCAGCCAGGAGCTGGCCGGGGTGGCCAGTGGGCTGGGTGAGGTGCTGGCCGAACTCCGCGAGCTGTCCCGGGGGATCCATCCGGCGATCCTCACCGACGGCGGCCTGGCTCCGGCGCTCAGGGCGCTGGCGCGCCGCTCGCCGGTACTGGTCCGGCTCGATATCAGCGTTCCCGGCCGGCTGCCCAAGCGGGTCGAGGTGGCGGCCTACTTCATCATCTCCGAGGCGCTGGCCAACGTGGCCAAGCATGCCCGGGCCTCGATGGTGCAGGTCCGCGCCGGGATCCAGGACGGTGCTCTGGAGCTGCTGATCCGGGACGACGGCATCGGCGGCGCCGACCCGTCCCGCGGCTCCGGCCTGATCGGGCTGGCCGACCGGGCCGAGGCCCTCGGCGGGACGATCGCCCTGTCCAGCCCGCCCGGCGCCGGCGCCCAGATCACGGTCAGCCTGCCCACCCGCGCCGGCTGAACCGGCAGGCAGTCATAGCTGCTAAGAACGCTACCCGGTACCGACATTCTGGGCGCTGCGCAGAGCGCCCAGTGATCACGCCCCAGGCCGCAGCCCGGCCCGGGGCCGTATCGGCGCGGCCGCGTCCTCCACGTCGATATACAGCTCCCGGCCGCCCGGCAGCAGAACGCCCAGCGAATACGTGATGATCCCGTCGAGGATCTCGCTCTGGCCGAGGATTTCGATGTCGATGACATCCGGGTGGCTGATCAGGAGACGGCACAGGACGCTGCCAGCGTGATCGGCGGGCAGCGGCCCGGGTTTCCCGGGATCATCCGCAGCTGGCATCCGGCCACCGGGTTATCCGGGTTACCGCCCTCCGTAGCACCACGCCGGACGAGCTTGGCACTCGGGGCGGAACAGTGTATGCGAACACATTTCCTACGGTAACTCGGCGTGAGCACAAGAAGCCGGAATGAGGCGCCAGAACGGCTTGCGGCGTGTCTCCGCCCGCAATGCCCTGGCCACCCCGTGCGCCCCAGTCACCGCGTGAAATGAATCACCCGAGCGGTCCGGTGCGGGTTCGGTGCGCATCAACGTTTCAGTCAGGTGGTTGGAGACGGCCCGGCCTGAGCCGCCCGGGAGGGTCCGGAGGCCTCGTAGGGGCTCCGCGTCCGGGTCGGTTAGGGGACGCCGCCGGGTAAGGGTTCCGCTGGAGAGCAGGGTGCGGTCAGCATGTGCGCGAGCCATTGTTCGTACTGGCCTGGCGTCCTCCGTCATTCGCTGATCAGGGCGCAGTGGGTGTTTGGGTTTGCGATCGCCCGCGTGATGCCGGTGGCGGCCGTTTCCGGCGGGCCTTTTCAGCGCGCCTTTCCGGGGCCAGGGATCTGGCCAGGCGCTGGTGGTCCTTGTACCGGGCTTGCTGTTGTTTCCGGTGCAGCCGGCTATTTCGGGGTCGGAGCCGGCGGCCCCGGCGAGGACTTGGCTGCGGTCCCCGACGCGGTTGCCAATCTGGATTGCCAGCGCGGCCAGGAGGGCGAGTTGCCGGCCGGGGCCGGGCCCATCAGTCACAACCAGGCGGCTGCGTCCGCCGGCCAACCGGAAGGTTTCCAGCCAGGCTCGAAGTCAGCGGCGTTGCTCCCGGACGAGGATTCACTGGCCGGCGCCCAGCGTCAGTCAGCGGACGGTGCGCCGCTGACGGTTGTGCTGGGCGTCGCGGCTGGTGTGCTGGGGGTGGGGGAGGCTGCGGGCTCGGTCGGCGTGGGTGCGGTGCTGGGCGTGGACGAGGTGACGCTTGGTGTCGGCTGAGTGGGCCCGGGCCCGCGCCCGTGCTGCGGGCGGTGGCTGGCCTGGGTATGGCCGGCGGTTCAACTGATCCTGCTGGCTGCTGTCGCCGTGCCGGGTTGCGGCGACCTGGTGCGGACCCGGCGAGTGCCGTGGGCTGGCCTGCTGGGCGGCCGGGGCACGGCTGGATGAACTGTGGCCGGCCGGATCGGTGCCGGGGCGGCTGGTCAGCAGCCAGATGACTAGGCCGGCCAGGCCAGCCGAGGCCAGGCCGGCCAGCAGCATGAAGGACCGGCCCACCGTGCGGCCGCGAGATGCGTGACGGCCAGGCTCATCGGACGGGGGCAGGCCGCTCGCGGCGGCCCAGTACCTGGCTGCGCTGTCATCCGCGGCCTCGGCATCAAGTCTGGATGCGGGGTCATCTTCGGCCGCGGTACCAAGCCGGGCTCCGGTACCAAGCCCGGCTGCACCGCCGTACCCGGCCGCGGCACCAGCCCCGGCCGCGGCACTAGTTCCGGCCGCGGCACTAGTTCCGGCGCCGAGACCACCCGGGGCACTAGGTCCGGCGCCGAGACCGCCCGCGGCACTAGTTCCGGCGCCGAGACCGCCCGCGTCACTAGTTCCAGTGAAACTAGTTTCGCTGGCATTGATGCCGGTGGCGCCAGTTCCGGTGAAGCTGGCTGCGGTGTCACCGGTTGCGGCCGGACTAGTTCCGGCCCGGTTCGCTCTGGCGGGATCGGCAGGACGCGCGGCGTTCCCCGCGGCGGCGTCCCAGGCAGCAGCGTCCCAGGCAGCAGCATCCCAGTCGGGGGCGTCCCAGGCTGCGGTGTCCCCGTCGGAACTGGGACCGGGGGGGCGGTTCATGGCGGCGGCGGCGGCGGCGGCGGCTGTGGCCGCCCTCGGCGCCGTCGGCGGCGCTAGTTCCGGCGAAACTAGTTCCGGCAGAGGTGTTCCCGGCGTAAGCGCGGTCGGCCGCTGGGCCGCAGACAGCCGCGCGGATCAGGTCGGCCCGGGCCAGGACCGCGATGGCCGAGGCAGGCCGGGCGCGCGGATCTTTGCGAGTGAGGTCGGCGACCAGCGCGGCCAGGTCGGCGGGCACCGAGTCCGGCAACGGCGGCATGTCCCGTTCCACGTGGGCCAGCGCCACTACCAGCGGGTCGCCGGCGAACGGGAGTTGGCCGGTCAGGCACTGGTGTGCGACGACGCCGAGCGCGTACAGATCCGTTGCGGGGGTGGCCGGAGCTCCGCCGAAACGCTCCGGGGCCAGGTAGGCCGGGGTCCCGGTCAGCGCGCCGGTCCGGGTGTGCACCGCCGATCCGGCCGCCCGGGCGATCCCGAAATCCGTGATCTTGATCAGCCCGTCCTGGCTGAGCAGCAGGTTGCCTGGCTTGATGTCGCGGTGCAGCAGGCCGGCCCGGTGCGCGGCGGCCAGCCCGCTGGCCGCCTGCTCGATTACGTCCAGGGTGGTGGCCGGGCTGAGCGGGCCGCCGTCCAGATGCCGGGCGAGCGACGGCCCGTCGATCAGTTCCAGCACCAGGTAGGCAGGATCGGGCGGGGCGGGCTCGCAGTAGTCATAGACCTGGGCGATGTTCGGGTGCGAGAGCGAGCCGGCGTGCTGGGCCTCGGCCCGGAACCGGGCCAGTCCGTCCGGCTGGCTGGCATGCTCCGGGTGCAGCAGTTTGACCGCGACGCCGCGGCTGAGCGCGAGGTCGGTGCCACGCCACACCTCGCCCATGCCACCGGCCGCTATGCGTGCATCGAGCCGGTATCTGCCGTCCAGCACCTGTCCAGGCTCAGTCACACGCGCCTGCTACCCGTGCGCGGCTGTCCTATCCGGACAAACCCGGCCGATCCGGGCTGGCTCAGCGCTGGGTGGATGCCGCGATGGCCCGGTATACCGGCACGCCGTCGGCCCGGTAGTCGAACCGGAAACCGGTCTTGGCCAGGTACTGAGCCAGGCCTGCCACCGGGTGCCAGACGATGATCCAGCCAACGTCCATCCGCCGGGCGTCCAGCCGCGCCGCGGTCAGCAGGCCCTGGTATTTGGGCCGGCCGGCCAGTGCGGCCCCGATCGGGTGCTGATGCCGCTGCAGCGCGAGCAGATCGGCGTAGAACGGGTGCCCGAGGATCTCGTGCAGCGTCTTCTCCGGAATCCGGGACAGGTAGGCGATGGCCCGAGGGTGGCCGTCCGCGGTCGCCAGCACCTGGGCGTGCGGGTCGAAGGCCGCCCCCTCGCCGGGCAGTGGCACCCCACCGCGGATGCCGTAAGGCACGTCCACCACGATCGACGAGGAGTGATCGGCGGCGATCGGGCTGTCCAGGTCGGGCAGCGAGGTGCGCATCACGCCCACCCCGTCGGTGCTCGGCCAGCCCAGTTCGAGCGCGCCCGCCAGCAGCACCGGGATCAGCACCAGCGGGGCGTGTTGCCGCAGCCAGGTGACGCCCGCCCCGGCCAGCATGGCGGCGGGGACGAAGCCGAGGATCAGGATGCGCGCCGCTTCCCGGAAGCCGGCCATGCCGGGGAGCTGAACGAACCAGGTAAACGGCATGATCATGGACACCCGCACGCCGTGCCAGATCTCGGCCGCCGGTACGTAAGTGGTGTGGCCGAGATGCAGTGTGGTGCCCAGCCCGAGCGCGGCGCTGCCCAGCCAGAGCACGGCCAGCAGCCAGGCGTTGCGCCGGCGCCACGCGGTGATCAGGCCGAGCAGCGCCAGCAGGCTGAGTACCAGGCCGAACGTGGGCACTCCGTCGCCGGTCTTGCCCTGGTAGATGACCGGTTTCAGCCAGGTCAGCCCGTACAGCGCCACCCGCGGCGAGGCCGCGAACACGCCCGGCAGGTAGGAGCCGGATGTCGTGTAGTAGCGAGCGACCAGGTCCGGCGGCATGTACGCGCCGCCGGACCGGGTCTGCGCCACCATCGCGGCGATCTGCGGGCTGGCCACTACCCCGGCGATCATCACGGCCAGCCCGGTCATGGCCAGCTTGGTCCGCCCGGCTTGGGGCGGCGTGTCCGCGGGATGAGGCCCGTCCCAGCCGTCCCAGCCACGGGCCCCGAGCAGCCAGGGCAGCAGGATCACGGCGACCAGGATGATCACCAGAACAGCAGACTGCTGGTCGCTGAGCAGGCTGCCGGCCACGGCCAGGCCGAGGAACAGGGCCTGCGGCCAGCGCGGGGTGCGGCGCAGCCGGATGGCCGCCTCCAGCGCGATCGGCAGGAACAGCACCCCAGCCGAGATGTTCAGCTGGAACCAGGCGTGCCAGGCGATCTCCGAGGACAGCCCCAGGAACGCCCCGGCCGCGATCGGCCCGAGCTGGCCGGGTAGCCAGAGCCGGGCCGCCCGGTACATGGCGTAGCCGGTCAGCCCGGGCATCAGCACGGTGAGCAGGTTGTACGCGGCGCTGGGGCCGAACAGCACGGTCACTGGGAACATGACCAGGCCCTCGAGCGGCATCAGCGCGTGATAACCGAGCTGAGCACCGGTCGGCGCCGCGATGACCTGGGTGTACCAGGGGTTGCCCAGATGCTCGATCTGGTGCGCGATCCACCAGAAGTCCCAGACGTAGACGCCGCCGTCCCGGGTGGCCTGCACATTCCCGTCCACCAGGTAGGTGAACCGCGGCCAGGTCACGGCGATGCCGGCCACCAGGTAGCAGAACAGCACGGCGAACTGCCGGGCGACCGGGCTAGTGGTCAGCCCAGTGCCAGGCCGCAGCCGGCGGCGGGCCGGCGGGGCGGGGGCGGGGGCGGGCTCCCGGGTCAGTGGCCGCGCCGAGGTGATCAACAGTGGTTCATCGGCGGTGTAGATCGCGGGCTCCCGCTCACCGCTGGTGTCCGTGGTCATGTGCCGCTACCACGCAGCCTTCTGCTCATGCTGTTGTCCATTCCCGCTGCTGATCAACTGCCACCAGATCACCGATGCATAATGCCATAGTTAAGCAATTCTGGACGCGTCGGCTCTTCGTCAACCACGGGCATGTAACAAATATCAAAAGAGTGCGAATAGTTTTATTAATTATCTGGTAAATTGCCGCTTGTGAGCATCACCCCGTGGGCTGACCGGCGGTCCTGCCCTGGCCGATTCGCCTGCCCATACCGGTATACCACGGCCGTCCAGCCGGCCACCGGCGGAGTAGCCGGCCTGGATCACGGTTTACCAGCCGGGCCCGGATACTGGCCCCGGGCAGGCGGTGTCCGCAGATCTGTTAGGAGCAGTACCAGAAAGCCCGGAGCAAAGGAGGCCGCGGTGCCAGACCGGAAAGTCGCCGTGATCGGCGTGCCGACCAGCGCCGGATCGCATCACGCGGGCCAGGACCGTGCGCCCGCCGCGCTGCGTGCGGCGGGCTTCGCCACCCAGCTCCGGCAGGCCGGCCTGGACGTGACCGACGCCGGCGACGTGCCCGGGGTGGTGTTCACCCCGGACGCGGCCGGGGCCACCGCGCGCAACCTGGCCACCGTGGTCCAGGTGGCCAGCGGCATCGCGGACGCGGTGGCCACGGCGCTGGCCGGGCAGCGGCTGCCGGTCGTGCTCGGCGGCGACTGCACGATAACCCTGGGCGTGCTGGCCGGGCTGCAGCGGTACGATCCTGGCGCCGCGCTGATCTACTTCGACGGCGACGCCGACCTGGGCACCCCGCAGACCACCTCGAGCGGTGTGCTGGACGCGATGGGCATCGCCCACCTGCTCGGGCTGGCCGACAACCCGCTGTCCCGGCTCGGCCCGTCCTGGCCGATGCTCAGCGACGACCGGCTGGTGCTGATCGGCTATGACGAGACCGACCCGGAGACGTACCAGGCCGGCGTGCTGGAGGCCCGGCCCGGACTGACCCGGTTCGCCGACCGGGAGGTGCGGGCCGATCCCGCGGGCTGCGCGGCGGGCGCACTGGCCGCGGTGGGCAATGCCACCAGCCTGCTGCTGCACTTCGACGTGGACGCGGTGGACGGGCGCGACCTGCCGCTGGCCAACTTCCCGCACTACGGCACCGGGGTTCCGCTGCACACCGCGAGCGAGCTGCTGACCGCGTTCTGCCGGGCGCCCGCGCTGCGCGCGGTTGTCCTCACCGAAGTCAACCCAAGCTACGAACCGACAGGAACCACGCTCGGGCGTTATGTAAATGCGGTGGTTGGCGCGCTCAGCGGAGTGCTGGCCGGCACCGGTGAACCGGGCGGCCCGCCAGCCTCCTAGCTGGCATGAAGATCGTGGATCTGGGCCCAGCCAGGTGGCGCCGGAGCCTTCATTGCGCTGGGGCGACGCGGTAGTGGTAGCCGTGGTGATCGGTGAAGCCGAGCCGGTGGTAGAGGGCGCGGGCGGCGGCGTTGCCGTCCTCGACCTGGAGGTACAGCTGGCCGGCGCCGCGGACCGCGGCCTTGGCGGCCAGCGCGGCGGACAGCATCCGGGCCAGGCCGCGGCGGCGGTGCGACGGATCGACCTCGATGGCGGTCAGGCCGGCCCAGCCTCGCGCCACCGCCAGCCGGCCGATGGCCAGGGTCAGGCCGTCCTCCCGGATCGAGCCGAAGGCCTGCCACGGGGCGGACCGGAGCACCTGGCGGGCGGCCGGCGGGAGGTCTGGCTGGCCGCGGTAGTGATAGCGGGCCAGCCAGGCATCGTCGGGTTGGGTGTCGATGTCCACCCGCACCGGGCCCGTCGGGGCGATGCCGGCGATGGTGGCGGCCGGTGCGGTCATCACGGTGGCTGCGCCGGGACGCACCGTCCAGCCCGACCCGGCCAGGAACCGGTCCAGGCCGGTGTCCTCCGGGCGGCCGCACGGGTAAGGGACCGAGATCATCGTGGGCAGGCCGCGGGCCGCATACCAGTGCTGTACGACCGCGACCGCGGCGGGCAGGGGCAGGCCGGGATCGCCCACCGCCAGCGCGCTGTTCGCCCGCCCGGTGAAGCCGCCGGCCGCGCGCAGCCGCCAGCCGCCCAGTGACTCCTCCTCAGTACCCCGCCAGCCGAGCGCGGCCACTTCCTCCAGGTCGCTGATCGAGATCGCCATGCCGCCCAGCGTGCCAGCCCGCCCGGGCTGGCCGAGCCGGTTCGCCTGCCAGCAGGCCGACGGTGGCTTCCGGCTGGACGGCCTAGCCGGCCTGACCGGTCTCACCCGGCGCCACCCGGGCCCCGGCTGAGCAACCCCGGCCACCGGGCCCCGGCTGAGCAACCCCGGCCGCCGGGCCCCGGCTGAGCAACCCCGGCCGCCGGGCCCCGGCTGAGCAACCCCGGCCGCGGCGTAGGGTCAGATTTCGTGCCCAACCGTGAGCTGGTGGTGCTCGGCACGGCGAGCCAGACGCCGACCCGCACCCGCAACCACAACGGCTACCTGCTGCGCTGGGACGCCGAGGGGCTGCTGTTCGACCCGGGCGAGGGCACCCAGCGGCAGATGCTGCTCGCCGGGGTCACCGCGAGCCAGATCACCCGGATCTGCGTCACCCATTTCCACGGCGACCACTGCCTGGGCCTGCCCGGGGTACTGGCCCGGATCTCCCTGGACCAGGTGGCGCACCCGGTGCAGATCTACTACCCGGCCGCCAGCGAGCCGGTGTTTCACCGGCTGCGGCACGCGGCGCTGTACCGCGACGCGGCTAACCTCCAGGAACGGCCGGTCTACGAGGGGGGCACGCTGGCCAGCACGCCAGCGTTCAGCCTGGACGCCCGGGCGCTGTCGCACAGCGTGCCGACCTTCGGGTACCGGCTGGCCGAGCCGGACGGGCGCCGGATGCTGCCCGACAAGCTGCTCGCGCTCGGCATCACCGGCCCGGACATCGGCCGGCTCAAGCAGCAGGGCGAGCTGGTGGCCGGCGGCCGCCGGGTCACCGTCGAGCAGGTCAGCCAGCCACGGCCGGGCCAGCGGTTCGCGTTCATCATGGACACCCGGCTGTGCGACGCCGCGTTTGAGCTGGCCGACCAGGCCGACATGCTGGTCTGTGAGTCAACCTTCGCCGACACGGAGGCTGCACTGGCCCGCGAGTGGGGGCACCTGACGGCGAGCGAGGCAGGCCGCATCGCGGCCGAGGCCCGGGCCCGGCTGCTGGTGCTGACCCACTTCTCGCAGCGGTACGACGCCGCGGGCAGCGAGCGGCTGGCCGGCGAGGCGGCCAGCGCGTTCGGTGGCGAGGTGGTGCTGGCTCACGACCTGGCCCGGGTCCCGGTGCCGGCCCGGCCGCCCAGCCCGGCACATAAGTCAACAAAAATCCCCATTGATGAACCGGCCCGGATGCCTTATGAATGACGCGTGGCCGGCTGCGTGCCATCTCCGGCCCGGCGCGTGACGGTCACCCGGGCCCGCTAGCCACCTTCGCCGGCCGGCGGCTTCTCCGCGTGCCCGCCGAACTCGCTGCGTAGCGCGGACAGCAGCTTGTGGCTGAACTCGCCGAGCCCGCGCGACTCGAACCGCTCGAACAGGGATGCGGTAATGACCGCGGCCGGTACACCTTCCTCGACCGCCGCCGTCACCGTCCAGCGGCCCTCACCGGAGTCGGACACGTGCCCGGCGAAGTCATCCAGCTGGGGCGACCGGGCCAGCGCGTCGGCGGTCAGGTTGACCAGCCAGGAGCTGATCACCGAGCCGCGCCGCCACACCTCGGCCACCTCGGCCACGTCGATGTCGTACTGGTAGTACTGCGGGTCGCGCAGCGGGGTCGTCTCCGCGTCCCCTGCGGCCGCGTCGGTCTTCCCGACGTTGGCGTGCTTGATGATGGACAGCCCCTCGGCGATCGCGGCCATCATGCCGTACTCGATGCCGTTGTGCACCATCTTGACGAAGTGCCCGGCCCCGGCCGGCCCGCAGTGCAGGTACCCCTCCGGGGCGGTGCCGGCCCGGGTCCGGCCCGGCGTCGCCTCGGCCATGCCCTGTCCCGGCGCGATCGACTTGAAGATCGGGTCGAGCCGCTGGACCGGGCCGTCCTCGCCGCCGATCATCAGGCAGAAGCCGCGCTCCAGGCCGAACACACCACCCGATGTGCCGACGTCGATGTAGTGCAGATCCCGCGGGATGAGCTGCTTGGCCCGGTCGATGTCGTCCCGGTAGTAGGTGTTGCCACCGTCGATGATGGTGTCGCCCGGCTCCATCATGTCGGCCAGCTGGTTGACCACCTGCCCGGTGACCGAGGCGGGCAGCATGACCCACGCCGTCCGCGGCTTCTCCAGCTTGGCGACGAACTCCTCCAGTGTGGCCGCCGCGGTCGCGCCCTCGCCCGCCAGCTGCTTGACGTGCGACTCAGTGTGGTCGTACGCGACGACCCGGTGACCGTCCCGCATCAGCCGCCGGCTGAGGTTGGCGCCCATCCGGCCGAGCCCGGCCATGCCGAGCTGCATGGGACTGTCCGTAGTCATCGGGTTCTCCTAGCTCTTCAGGCTGCGGTAGCGGCGGATCAGGGCGTTGGTGGACGAATCGTGGCTGAGCTCAGGCTCGTCCGCGCTTTCCAGCTCGGGGAGGATCTGTACGGCCAGCACCTTGCCTAGCTCTACCCCCCACTGATCGAAGGAATCGATGTCCCAGATGACTCCCTGGGTGAACACGCTGTGCTCGTACAGCGCCACCAGGGTGCCGAGCAGGTGGGGGGTGAGCTTTTCGGCCAGCAGCACGTTGGTGGGCCGGTTACCGGGCATCACCCGGTGCGGCGCCACCTCCGGCGAGGTCCCCTCCGCCAGCACCTCCTCAATCGTCTTTCCGAACGCCAGTGCCTGGGCCTGTGCGAACACGTTGGAGGACAGGATGTCGTGGTGATTCCGCAGCGGGTTGATGGTCTTGCCGAAGCCGATCAGGTCCACCGGGATCAACTTCGTGCCCTGGTGGATGAGCTGGTAGAAGCTGTGCTGCCCGTTGGTGCCGGGCTCACCCCAGAACACGGCGCCGGTGTCGTAGTCCACCTCGGCGCCCTGCAGCGTGACGTGCTTGCCGTTGGACTCCATGGTGAGCTGCTGCAGGTAGGCCGGAAAGCGCTTGAGGTACTGCTCGTACGGCATCACGCCATAGGTCTGCGCGCCGAAGAAGTCCCCGTACCACACGGCCAGCAGGGCGAGCAGCATCGGCAGGTTGCGGCCGGGCGGGGCGGTCCGGAAGTGCTCGTCCATCTCGTGGAAGCCGGCCAGCAGCTCGGTGAAGTGCTCCGGCCCGATGGCCACCATGGTGGACAGCCCGATGGCCGAGTCCATCGAGTACCGGCCACCGACCCAGTCCCAGAAGCCGAACATGTTCGCGGTGTCGATGCCGAACCTCGCGACCCGCTCCGCGTTGGTGGACACCGCGACGAAGTGCTTGGCGACCGCGTCTTCGCTGCCCAGCTCGCCGACCACCCAGTCCCGGGCCGAGTGGGCGTTGGTCAGCGTCTCCAGCGTGCCGAACGTCTTGGACGAGATGATGAACAGTGTCTCGCCGGCGGACAGGCCGCGGGTGGCCTCGACGAAGTCGGTGGAGTCCACGTTGGACACGAACCGGAACGTCAGGTCGCGCCGGGAGTAGTGACGCAGTGCCTCATAGGCCATTACCGGCCCGAGGTCGGACCCGCCGATGCCGACGTTGACCACGTTCCTGATCGGCTTGCCGGTGTAGCCCTTCCATTGGCCGGACCGGATCGACTCCGCGAAGCCGGTCATCCGGTCCAGCACCTCATGCACCTCGGCGACCACGTCCACGCCGTCCACCATGAGCGAGGTGCCTGCCGGCATGCGCAGCGCCACGTGCAGCACTGAGCGGTGCTCGGACACGTTGATCGGGTCGCCGCGGAACATCGCGTCCCGGCGCTGCTCGACGCCGCACTCCTGGGCCAGCTGGACCAGCAGCGCCATGGTCTCGTCGGTGACCCGGTTCTTCGAGTAGTCCAGGTACAGGCCGGCCGCTTCCGCGATGAGCCGCTCGCCGCGCCCGGGGTCCGCCGCGAACAGGTCGCGCAGGTGCTGCTGGCCGATCTCGGCGTAGTGCTGTTCCAGTGCCTTCCAGGCCGGGCGCTGGCGAAGGGGAGTAGTCGGCATCTGCTTATTCCTCCGGGCGGTCAGCGTGTGATCTGGTGCGGCTCAGACGGTCACAACGTAGCGCGCCCGCCCCGGTCAGCTGCCGCCGGACCCGGCCTTCACCACGCTGACGGTGAGGATCTGCACCGCCTTCGTGCACGCCTGTGCCTTGTACTTCAGGTACACCGGGGTGGTCTGGTTCGGCGGGGAGTGCGGCGGCCTGGGCGGTACCGTCGCAGTTGTGTGCTTGCTTATCGCGCTGTCCCGGACGGTCCCCGGTACGCCGCTGCTGATCGCGGCCAACCGGGACGAGCTGTACGCAAGGCCCGCGGAGGCGATCACGGTGCTGCGCGGCGAGGCGCCGCGGGTTCTGGGTGGCCGGGACGAGCTGGCCGGCGGGACCTGGCTCGCGGTCAACTCGGCGGGTGTGCTGGCCGGGCTGACCAACCAGCCGTCGGCCGGCCGGGACGCGACCAGGCGGTCGCGCGGCGAACTGCCGCTGCTGTTCGCGGCCTACCCGGATGCGGTCACCGCGGTGGCCGAGGTGGGCGGGCGGCTGGACCCGGCCGACTACAACCCGTGCTGGCTGCTGGTCGGCGACCGGGACACGCTGTTCTCCATCGACCTGACCGGCGGCCCGCGGCCCGTGGTGCAGGAGCTGCCGCCGGGCCGGTACGTACTAGAAAACGCGCCGCTGCGCCGCGAGTCGGCCAAACAGCAGCGGGTGGCCGCGCTGGTCGACGCGGCGCTGGCCGCCGGGGACGGCGGGGCCGAGGCGGCCGCGCTGGCCACCGTGCTCTCCGACCACGAACCCGCGGCTGCGACGTTGCCGCCGCTGCCAAACGGGCTGCCCCGGCCGGCCGAGATATCCGCTGCCTGCGTGCACACCGGGCCGTACGGGACCCGCTCGGCGATGATCGTCAGCGTGCCAGCCGACGGCCTGCCCGAGGTGCAGGTGGCCGCGGGACCGCCGTGCCGCGCTCCGCTGCTGGATCAGGCCGGCCTGTGGACGAGGGCGGCGCCGGCCGCTGCGGCGGCGCCGGGCGGTTCGCGGTGATTGCTAGTATCCGGGCATCCGGATGAAGGGGTGGCCATGGGCGACTGGCTGATCTCAGGCGCGCTCATCGTCTTCATCGTGGTGACGCTCGTGCTGCTGAAGCGGGCCGAGCGCCGCCGCGAGCGCGGATAGGTGACTGAGTTCCGGCCGCGTGCCGCGCAGCCAGCCGACTACGACGCCATCGCCGCGGCCATCGATGAATGGTGGGGCCGCCCGGTGCTGGCCGCGCTGCCCCGGCTGTTCCTGGATCTGTTCCACCACACCAGCCTGGTCGTGGACGGCCCTTCCGGGCCGGTGGGCTTCCTGGTCGGCATCATGTCCCCGGCCGACCGGCAGCGGGCCTACATCCACTTCGTCGGGGTGGCCCCGGCCCAGCGCCGCCAGCGGCTGGCCGGCCTGCTTTACACCGAGTTCTTCGCGCTGGCCCGGGCCGATGGCCGGACCTCGGTCAGCGCGGTCACCGCGCCGGGCAACGCCACCTCCATCCGGTTCCACCAGGCGATGGGCTTCAGGGTCAGCGGCCCGGTCCCGGACTACAACGGCCCGGGCCGCGAACTAGTCGTCTTCCACCGCGACCTGTAGTTCCAGCGCACCCGATCACCCCCGTGAGCGGGGCAGTCCCACGTCCCACCCTGCCAGTAACACCAGCCCCACGGGCACCGATAGCCGAGTGCAGCCTTCCGCGCCCAGCGCACTTTTCACGTGAGACGTGCGCTGAGCTGGGCGATTTGCCCGCTATGTCTGCACAGGTAATCGCCGGTCAAAACGCCCGAATGGCCGAACCGGCCTTATCTCAGCCGCCCGGTACCACGACGTGGGCGTGCGCACGGTGCGGACCGACATCTCCGGCGCGCGCTCGGTGGTCGAGGTGCTGCCGGGCCAGATCAACGGCTACGACACCGCGCAGGCTGCCTACGCCAGCGGGTTCCGCGGCTGCTGGGTCATCGCGCTCGGCACCAACGACACCGCGGACGTCGCGGTCGGCTCCAACGTCGGCCTGATGACCCGGATCGAGCGGATGATGCGGGCCGCGCACGGTGAGCCGGTGATGTGGGTCAATCTCAGGTCGCTGCTGGCCAACGGCCCGTACTCCGAAGCCAACATGGTGACCTGGGACAATACCTTGCTGCGCGCGTGCGCCCGGTACCGAACATGCGGGTGTTCAACTGGGCGGCCTACGCCAAGACCAAGTGGTACATCTCCGACGGGGTCCACTTCACCTCGGCCGGCTACGCGGTCCGCGGCCGGATGATCGCCCAGGCGCTGGCCCGGGCGTTTCCCAAGACCGGGCATAGCACGAGCTGCCTGGTCAGCTAACCCCTAACGCAAGCCCGCCCGCGGGCCGGTGCAGCTGACTGCGCCGTCCCGCGGGCGGTTCCATGCCCATCAAACTCGGGCGGTGTCCTTGCGGAACCGCCAGACCGCGCCGCCCGCGAAGATGGCCAGCCAGACGATCGCGTTGACGGCCCAGGTCCAGTGCACGCCCTCACCCAGCAGCGGCGCATGCACCAGTTCGTTCAGCCCGTACAGCGGCGTGTACTCGGCCAGCGTCTGCAGCACGTGCGGGTACTGGCTGAGCGGGATGAACAGGCCGCCGCCGAAGGAGAACAGCAGCAGCGCGAAGCCGAGGAACTGCATCGCGTTCTCGGTCGGCAGCAGATACCCCATGAACAGGCCGAACGCGGCGAACACCAGCGACCCGATCCAGACACACAGCGCGCTGACCACCCACAGGTAGGCCGGCATGCTGGGCTTGCCGGTGCCCATCCCGACCGCGAACACGACGATCACCGAGGCCAGCCCGAGGACCATGGCGGTCAGGATCTTGATCGTGATGTAGGCGGCCGGGGACAGCGGGGTGATCCGGAGCTGACGGCTCCAGCCCAAGGATCGCTCGATGGAGACCATGGCCCCACCGCTGGTAGTGGCCAGCACCGCACCGTACAGGGCCATGCTGATCAAGATGAACGCGGACACGTTGCCGTGTCCGAGTCTCTCGGTCGCGTACGCGGAGTTCAGCCCGAACAGCAGGAACAGGAAAGCCGGGGTGATCATCGCGAAGATGACCGTGCGCCGGTTCCGCAGCAGGCGGCGGATCTCCAGCCTGAGCACGGTCACGTTGAAGCCGCCGAGCCCGGGAGCGGTCCGCGCGCTCACGTCGGGCACAGGCACCGGAACTGACTGGGTGGTCATCGCCGTCCTCCTGCCGAGTCGCCGGTCTCGTCGGCGTCGTCGCTGGTCAGGGCCAGGAAAGCGTCTTCCAGGGCCCGGGTGGTGATCTCCAGGTCGCGGGCCTGGGTCTGGGTCAGCAGATACCGGGCCACTGCGTCGCTGTCGCTGGCGTGCACCAGTACGGTCTCGCCGCGTACCTCGACGCTGTCCGCGCCGGGCACCGCGAGCAGCGCGGCCTGGTCCGGGTTGGCCAGCGTGGCCCGCACCGTCCGGCCCGCCGCCATCGCCTTGACCTCCGAGGAGGTGCCGTCGGCGACGACCCGGCCGTGCCGGAGCAGGATGATCCGGTCGGCGTAGGCGTCCGCTTCCTCGAGGTAGTGCGTGGCGAACAGCACGGTGCGGCCCCGGTTGGCGTCCTGCCGGATCGCCGACCAGAAGCTGCGCCGGCCCTCCACGTCCATGCCGGTGGTCGGCTCATCCAGGATGAGCAGCTCCGGATCGGGCAGCAGGGCCATGGCGAAGCGCAGCCGCTGCTGCTCGCCACCCGAGCACTTGCCCACCAGGCGGTCCGCGATCGAGGTGATCCCGGCCCGCTGCAGCACCTCGGCCACCGGCCTGGTGTCGGTGAACAGGCTGGCGGTGTACTCCACCGTCTCGGCGACCGTGAAGTCCTTGAGCAGGCCGCCGGTCTGCATCACCGCGGACACCAGGCCGCGGGAGATGGCCTGCCTGGGGTTCAGGCCATAGACCGCGACGTCGCCCGTGTTGGCCTGGGACAGGCCCAGGATGATGTCGATGGTCGAGGTCTTGCCGGCTCCGTTGGGACCGAGGAACGCGACGATCTCCCCCGACGATATGTCCAGGTCGATGCCGCGCACCGCCTGGACGGAACCAAAGTTCTTGCGCACTCCACGCAGGGCGATGGCGGGTGGCTGGCCTGTCCCGGCCATCCCGCGCCCCCGTTCGTCCGACATGCTGGTAACTGTCATGCCGCCTATCGTGGCAGCGGCGTACGGTCTTCCCAACCGATGGCTGTCACGAGGACGCCATGACAACTGTCATGGCCGCGGGGGAAAGGATGACGGCAATGACGTTCAGCGGGTGGCCGGAGGAAGCGCTGGACTTCTACGATGGACTGGCCGCTGATAACAGCAAGACATACTGGACCGCGCACAAGGCGGTGTACCAGGAGATGGTGCTCGGCCCGATGGCCGAGCTGGTTGACGAGCTGAGCGCGGAATTCGGCGACACGAAGATCTTCCGGCCGTACCGGGACGTGCGGTTCAGCCCGGACAAGACGCCGTACAAGACGCACATCGGCGCGATGGTCGGCAGCGGGTACGTACAGCTGTCCGCGCACGGCCTGGCCGCGGGTGATGGGATGTACATGATGGCCCCGGACCAGCTGGACCGGTACCGGCGGGCGGTGGCCAGCGACCGGACCGGCCCGGAGCTGGAGCAGGTCATCGCGACGGTCGAGAAGGCCGGCATCGGCGTGTCCGGCCGCGACACGCTGAAGTCGGCGCCGCGCGGCTACCCGGCGGATCACTCGCGGATCGGTCTGCTCCGGCACAAAGGACTGGTCGCCTGGCAGGAGTGGCCGGCCGGGGCCTGGCTGGAGACCGCCGACGCGAAGGACCGGGTGGTCACTTTCCTCCGTACCACCCGGCCGCTGAGCGAGTGGCTGGCCGGTCAGGTGGGCCCGTCGATCACAGCGGAAAGGGCCAGGTAGCGGCCACCATGGAATGATCCCGGGCGGGTGGGGGTTGAGGGTGGTTTCCCCCCATGCCTCGAGAGGATTGTTGTGGACGATGCCATGCCCGCGCGGGGCGGGCGGCGGATCGCCCTGATCGCGCACGACAACAAGAAGCAGGACATGCTCGAATGGGCCAGGTACAACCAGCCGCTGCTGGCCCGGCACGAGCTGTTCGCCACCGCCACCACCGGCCGGCTGCTGCAGGAGCACCTGGGCCTGCTGGTCACCTGCTTCCGCAGCGGGCCGCTGGGCGGTGATCAGCAGATCGGCGCCCGCATCGCGGAGGGTGAGATCGACCTGCTGGTGTTCCTGTGGGACCCGATGGAGCCGCAGCCGCACGACCCGGACGTCAAGGCGCTGCTCCGGGTGGCCGTGGTGTGTGACATCCCGGTCGCCTGCAACCGGTCCACCGCGGACTTCATGATCTCGTCGCCGCTGCTGGCGCCGGTGCGCGCCACGGCCGGCGCCCGCTAGTACCCGGTCACCCCGTCGATCCGCTCGCGGAGCAGGTCGGCGTGCCCGTTGTGCCGGGCGTACTCCTCGATCATGTGCAGATAGACCCAGCGCAGGTCGAGAGTCCTGCCGTAACGGTCATGGAAGAACGTGTCGTCCAGCGAGCGGCCCGCCATGGCCGCCCGGGCCAGCTCACGCTCCTCCTGGTAGGCGGCCAGGGCAGCCTTGGCGCCGGACGGCTCGGCCAGGTCGAAGTCGGCGTCCGGGAGCTCATCGGCGGCGTACCGGAAACCGAGGCCAGTCTCGCCCGCGGACCGGATGCGGAACCAGGCCCGCTCCACGTCGGTCATGTGCCGCACCAGGCCGAGCAGGGAGAGGGACGAGGGCGGCACGGCCCGCTGGGCCAGTTGCTCACCGGTCAGCCCCTGGCATTTGCCGAGCAGCGTGCTGCGGTGGAAGTCCAGCCAGCCCTCCAGGGCAGCGCGCTCGCCCGCGACCGTCGGCGGGTCGGTCCGGGTCTGCTCGGGCGCGGTCCAGGTCACCCGACCATGCTGGTGGCCGGACGGCCCTGGCGCAACGCGTTTGCCACCGGGTGCCCGGCTAGGCTGCGGGGGTGGCGGAAGCGCAGCAGTGGGATGTCCTGGTCGTCGGCGCCGGTCCGGCCGGGCTGACCGCGGCGCAGGCGGCGGCCGCCCGCGGCGCGCGCACCCTGATCGTCGAGCGGGCCGCGCACCCGCGCTACAAGACCTGCGGCGGCGGGCTGATCGGGTTTTCGCAGGCGGCCGCGGGCGGGCTGATCGAGATACCGGCCCGGGACACCATCCACGCGGTCACCGCCACGCTGCGCGGGCGGCGCGAGTTCACCCGGCGGGCCGGCCACCCGCTGCTGGCCATGGTGGTCCGCGAGGAATTCGATGACGCGTTGCGCAAGGCCGCGACCGGTACTGGCGCTGCGCTAATGGAGCGCTCGCCGGCACGGGCGGTCGGTGAAACGGGCGGGCTGGCCTGGGCGCGGCTGGCCGACGGAACCATGCTGCGGGCCCCGGTGCTGGTCGGGGCGGACGGGTCGGCGGGGGTCAGCGCGCGGTACGCCGGGGTGCGGTTCCGCCAGGTTGATCTGGGGCTGGAGCTGGAGATCCCGGTGCCGCCGCCGGTCGCGGCGCGGTGGCGGGGACGGTTGCTGCTCGACTGGGGGCCGCTGCCCGGCTCGTACGGCTGGGTGTTCCCCAAGGGGGACCGGCTCACCGTGGGGGTGATCGCGGCCCGCGGCCAGGGGGAGAGGACCCGGCAGTATCTGCGGGGCTTCACCGCCCGGCTCGGGCTCAGCGGCTATCCGGCGGAGCGGGATTCCGGGCACTTGACGCACTGCCGGGCCGACGGCTCGCCGCTGCGCCGGGGCCGGGTGCTGGTCACCGGGGACGCGGCCGGGCTGCTCGAACCGTGGACCCGGGAAGGGATCAGCTTCGCGCTCCGGTCCGGCACGATGGCCGGGGCGGCGGCCGCTGGCGCGGCCGCCGCCCCGGATCAGGAACGGCTGGGCCAGGCCTTGGACGGCTACCCCGCGGCGGTCGGCCAGGAACTGATCCCGGAGATGGCCGCCGGGCGGCGGCTGCTGGTCGCCTTCACCCGGCATCCTGGTGCGTTCCACGCTGGCCTGGCATCAGGGAAGGGCTGGCACGCCTTCGCCCGGTTCTGCCGCAGTGAGCTGACCTTCCAGGCCCTGGTCAGCCGGCCGCCGGTCAATGCTGCCCTGTCCCTGATGTCCCGGTTCTGAACTGTCCGGCTAGTACCAGCCGTAGTGCGTTTCGTGCAGCCAGGCGCGGTACGGCGTGACATAGCTGCCCCGGATGTAGCCCATGCCCCAGAGGATCTGGGTGCGGGCGTTGGTCCAGTAGTCCGGCCCGGCGCTGGCCATCTTGCTGGCCGGCAGGGCCTGCGGGATCCCGGGCCGGGCGGAGTAACGAATCAGGCTGGCGCGGCCAGCCCGGTGGTGAATATCGCGGTCATCCCCCAGTGCGCTTATGCGCAGCCTGGGCGAAGCGCCGGTATGGATAGCCTTGTGCCCGGCGGTCTTCCCCGAAAGGCATTCCGATCCTTATCAGTTGCCATTTCTCGGTGTGATAAACGTGGACCGCTTACTTACTTATGTCACGGTAGCCATAGGGAGTCTGGCCTAGAAATACGATGATTAATGGACGCTTCTAGAGTGAAACGGCCCGTCCGGCCGGACCTGGGCAGAGCTGGCGTAGCCGGGCGGCGCGCGTGGTCAGGTAGTCGCGTGGTCAGGTAGTCGCGTGGTTAGGTAGTACTGTGCCCGCGACCGCGCCCCGTCCCACCGCCGCCGACCTGGCCGCGGCCCGGGACCAGACCATTCCCGACATCGTCGCGCCGGGCCTGCGGGTACTGTTTGCCGGGATAAATCCCGGCCTGTACTCCGCCGCTACCGGCTACCACTTCGCCCGGCCGGGCAACCGGTTCTGGCCCGCGCTGCACCAGTCCGGGTTCACCCCGCGCCAGTTGCGGCCGAGCGAGCAGGGCGAGCTGCTGGGTCTGGGCCTGGGCATCACCAACGTGGCGCCGCGGGCCACCGCCCGGGCGGCCGAGCTGAGCACGGCCGAGCTGCGGGCCGGCGCCCAGGAGCTGACGGCCAAGGTGGTGGAGTTCGGCCCGGCCTGGCTGGCGGTGGTCGGGGTCACCGCGTACCGGACCGCGTTCGGCCGGCTGGACGCGGTGGTCGGGCCGCAGCCGGACCGCATCGGGCCGGCCCAGCTCTGGGTGCTGCCCAATCCGAGCGGACTGAACGCGCATTACTCAGCCGCCGCCCTGGCCGCGGAGTTCGCCCGGCTGCGCGAGGCCGCCGGACTCAACTCACGTCAGCCGGCCCGGTGGTAGATGAGGGTGAAATCGTGCTCCCACTCGCCGCCGCCGGTGGTTTTCTCCCAGGCGCCGGTGATGGTGTTCCCGTCCTCGCTGAACGTGCCGGTGAAGCGCTGCCGGAAGTCCAGCGGCGAGAAGTCGGCCGACTCCCGGAGGAGTATCCAGACCCCATCGGTGAAGCTCATCGCGTACAGCCGGGCCACCCCGCGGGAGTCGTAGTAATGCTGGGTGTAGCCGCCGGTCCGTGGAACGGCAGCGACGATGGCCAGGCTGTCCGGCGCCTCCGGGATCGGCACCTCAGTGTGCTGCGACAGGAACTGGCCGTCCAGCTCCCACTCGAACCGGCTGCGGGCCATGACGCCGGACGGTGCCTGCTCCTGGCCTGGGAACCGGGCCTCCATGGACCAGTCACCGACGAAGACATCGAGACGGGCCAGCGCGTCATTTCGGGTTTGGGTCACGACCCTAGCGTCCCACGGCAGCTGGGCTAGCATCGAGCGGAGCCAGCCCCGGAGACAGGTCGCCGACGATAAACCGGCCGGCGCGGTCGGGCCGCTGCGCCCGGAGCTGCCTGATCGCCTCCTGGGAGATGTCCAGGCCGGTCAGATCCAGCCCGGCGGCCAGCAGCGGGACCAGGTTCCGGCCGTTGCCGCAGCCGATGTACAGCCCTTGCCGCAGCCGGTGTGCGGCCGCCGCGGCGATGATGTCCGAAACGAAACCGTCCGGCGGCGCGCCGGCATACCGGCCCGCCACATACTCCGCATCCCAGGAAGCGGCGACCGCAGACAGGGGCAGGGGCTCAGACACCGCGCCAGCGTACGTCCGGGGCGCCGTTAGCGCCGCGTTAAGGGACCCCTGGGGCACGTTAAGGGCGTGTGAAGATCGGCTGCAGGGTGCCGGTCAGGGGTCACGTTATAAGGGATGAATCGGAACTGGGCCCGGCGGGGACTGGCCGCGCACTTCGCGCTGCCGGCCGGTTTCGCCGCGCTGCTGGTGGTCGGTGCGGTCGCGGCCGGGCTGGGCGGCCGGCTGCTGGCCACCGGCGTGCTCATCCTGGCCGGGCTGGTCGTCTACGCCGGCGCGGCGGTGGCCGAGCCGCTGGCCGCGGTGGCGCTCGGGCTGATCGGCTGGCTGACCGTGTCCGGGTTTTCCCGGCCGCCTTACGCGCAGCTTCAGATGACCGGCCCGGTGGCGGCCCGGGCCGCGCTGGTCCTAGCCGGTTGCGTGCTGTTCGGCGTGGGCACTGGCCTGGTAGTGCGCGAAATCGTGCCATCGTTCAGACTGGGCAGTATGAGCGCACGCGGTGACCGGCCGGGCGGGATGAGCCTGGCCGGGCTGGGTGGCAGGCGGCAGGCGGCCGGGGTGCTGCTGGCCGCGGCCGGGCCGCCCCTGCTCACCGTCATCCTGGTCGCCGCGCGGCCGCACCTGGACCTGACCGACGACCTGCTCATCTACCTGGTCGCCGTGGTGACCATCGCGGTCATCGGCGGCTTCTGGCCCGCGCTGCTCGCCGCGCTGGCCGCCAGCCTGCTGCTGAACTGGTACTTCACCAAGCCGCTGCACACGCTGACCATCGCCGAGCCGCGTAACCTGCTGGCCCTGCTGCTGTTCGTCACGGTAGCGGTGACGGTGAGCAGCGTGGTGCACCTGGCCGCGCGGCGCCAGGTGCAGGCCGCGCGCAGTGCGGGCGAGGCCGCGTCGCTGCTGGAACTGGCGCAGACCGTGCTCGGCGGCGCGGACACGCCCACCGCGGTTCTGGACCACCTGACCGGCAGCTGGGGTGGCCGGGCCGAACTCGCCGAGCAGGTCCGCGACCAGTGGGTGAGCGTCGCGGTCAGCGGGACCGCCCCGGATGACGCGGCCAGCATGCACGTCCCGGTGAGCGACAGCGTGGCGCTGATCGTGTCCGGCCAGTCCCGGCCGCTGCCGGCCCGGCTGCTGCACGGCTTCGCCGCCCAGGCGGGTGCGGCGCTGGACCGGGACCGGCTGCGTACCCAGGCGGCCCAGGCCGAGGCGCTAGCCGAGGGCAACCGGATGCGCACCGCGCTGCTCGCCGCGGTCAGCCACGACCTGCGCACCCCGCTGGCTTCCATCAAGGCCAGCGTCAGCACGCTGCGGCAGACCGACGTGATGTGGACCGAGGCGGACGAGGAAGCGCTGCTGGCCACCATCGAGGACGGCGCCGACCGGCTGGACGTGCTGATCGGCAACCTGCTGGACATGAGCCGGCTGGCCACCGGATCGCTGCAGCCGTTCCTGCGGCCCACCTCGGTCGAGGAGGTGGCGCCGGCCGCGCTGCTCGGGCTGGCCCCGGCCAGCAGCGTGCGGATGGCCATCCCCGACGCTCTGCCGCTGGTACGCACCGACCCGGTGCTGCTGGAGCGGGTGCTGGCCAACCTGTTCGCCAACGCGCTGGCCCACTCACCGGCGGGACGGCCGCCCACGCTGCACGCCTACCCGGCCGGGGACACCGTGCTGCTCGAGGTGGCCGATCACGGTCCCGGCGTCGCGGACGAGTTCAAGCTGCGCATGTTCGAGCCTTTCGAGCGGCTCGGCGAGCGGGCCTCGGGCACCGGAGTCGGGCTCGGTCTGGCCGTGGCCAAGGGCTTCCTGGCCGCGATGGGCGGCTCCATCGAGGCCGCCGACACCCCCGGCGGTGGCCTGACCGTCCAGGTCATCCTGCCCGTGGCGGCCGCCCCGGCCGCGTCGTTGACCGCCGCCGAGCAGTGACCGGCGCGCCGTGACCAAGGTGCTGGTGATCGACGACGAGGAGCCGATCCTGCGCGCGCTGCGGATCAACCTGACCGCACGGCACTACGAGGTCAGTACGGCCACCGACGGCACCTCCGGGCTGGCCGCGATGGCCCGGGACCGGCCCGACGTGCTCATCCTCGACCTGGGCCTGCCGGACATGGATGGCACCGAGGTGATTAGGGGAGTGCGCGGCTGGACCACGACGCCGATCATCGTGCTGTCCGCATGGGGCCAGGAGAGCCAGAAGGTGGCCGCGCTCGACGCGGGCGCCGACGATTACGTGACCAAACCGTTCGGCATGAGTGAACTGCTGGCCCGGCTGCGGGCGGCGGCCCGCCGGGGGGCGCCCGCGCCGGACGAGCCGGTGCTGGTCACCCCGGACTTCACCGTGGATCTGGCGGCCAAGCGGGTGACCCGGGGAGAGGCCGACGTCCGGCTGACGCCGACCGAGTGGTCGCTGCTGGAGATTCTGGTGCGTAACGCCAGCCGCCTGGTCACCCAGCGTCAGCTGCTGCGCGAGGTGTGGGGGCCGCAGTACGAGACCGAGGGCAACTACCTGCGGGTGTACCTGGCCCACCTGCGGCGCAAGCTGGAGCCGGATCCATCCCGGCCGCGTTACCTGCACACCGAACCGGGCATGGGTTACCGGTTCGAGCCGGGTGGGGTGACCAGCCCGGGCGGCGGCGGCCGGCCAGGCCGCCCGATCAGTCCGGGCCGGGGCGCAGCTCGTAGCTCGGGTTGTAGATGGTCCGCTCGTCCTTGATCCGGGCCAGCCGGCCGTGCACCTCGATCCGGCGGCCGGGCCGGATGCCCGGGATGTCCCGGCGGCCCAGCCAGACCAGGGTGACGCTGCCGGTGCCGTCCCACAGGTCGGCTTCCATGGTCAGGCTGGTGCCCCGCGGCCGCAGGGTGACCGTGCGCAGCGTGCCCGCCACGTTGACGTACTCGTGGGCGTCGGTGTCCGCGACGGGGGTGGCCCCCTCGTCCCGGCACTCGGCCTGCAGGTCGAGCGCGT
The DNA here is from genome assembly GCA_963834705.1 of uncultured Actinomycetes bacterium. Lineage (GTDB taxonomy): Bacteria > Actinomycetota > Actinomycetes > Streptosporangiales > Streptosporangiaceae > RYN-230. The sequence continues at coordinate 758,645 of CAWICV010000001.1, read as the reverse complement.
GCAGCATGGCCGTGTCGGCGGTCAGCCGGTGCAGCGGCGGAATCGCGTCCGCGGCCGGGGCGGGCGGCTGCTGCTGGGTGGCCGAGCGGAGCTGGTAGGGCACGCTGGCCACGACCACCCCAGGCTGCATCAGCAGCCGGGTCTTCAGCCGGAGCGCGCTCTGGTTGTGCAGCAACTGCTCCCACCAGTGCCCGACCACGTACTCCGGCACGTACACGGTGACGATGTCCCGCGGGCTCTCCCGGCGCAGCCGCTTCACGTAGTGCACTATGGGCCGGGTGATCTCCCGGTACGGCGAGGCGATCACGGTCAGCGGGACCGGGACGCTGGCCCGGTCCCAGTCCTCCTTGAGCCGCAGCGTCTCCGCCTCGTCCACATCCACCGTCACCGCTTCCAGGTGGCTCGGGTGGGTCGCCTTGGCGTAGGCCAGCGCGCGCAGCGTGGGCAGGTGCAGCTTGGACACCAGCACGATGGACCGGTTCCGGGCGGGCAGCGTGAGCCGGAAGTCATCCGGCGGGGTCAGTTCCTTGCTGACGTGGTCGTAGTGCCGGTGGATGCCGCGCATGGTGATCCAGATGACCGGCATGGCCACCACGACGATCCAGGCCCCGCTGGCGAACTTGCTGACCAGCACGATGACCAGGACCACCCCGGTGAAGCAGGCGCCTACCGTGTTGATCGCCCGGGACCGGATCATTGTCCGCCGGGCCTTGCCGTCGGTGGTCGTCCGGAGCAGCCGGTTCCAGTGCCGGATCATCCCGGTCTGGCTGCACGAGAACGAGACGAACACGCCGATGATGTACAGCTGGATCAGCCGGGTGGGCGACGCCTGGAAGACCACGATGAGCAGGATGGCGAACCCGGACAAGAGCAAGATCCCATTACTGAACGCCAGCCGGTCGCCCCGGGTGTGCAACTGGCGCGGTAGGTACCCGTCCCGGGACAAGATCGACGCCAGTACCGGGAAGCCGTTGAACGCCGTGTTCGCGGCCAGCACCAGGATCAGCGCGGTGACGAACTGCAGGACGTAGAACAGCGGGGAGGTGTCGCCGAACACGGCCCGGCCCACTTGCGCGATCACGGTGCGCTGGGTGCTGCCCGCGGGCATCCCGATCAGGTCCTGTGCCTGCGCGTAGTGCACATGAGAGGCCAGCGCCAGCGCGGTCACCCCGCCGAACATGACCACCGCGATCCCGCCCAGCATGGCCAGCGTGGTCGCCGCGTTCTTGCTCTTCGGCTTGCGGAAGGCCGGCACCCCGTTGCTGATCGCCTCCACCCCGGTGAGCGCGGTGCAGCCGGACGAGAACGCGCGCAGCAGCAGGAAGATCAGGGCCACCCCGGTGTACTCGCGGCTGATCTTGATCCGGTAGTTGGCGCTGTCCGACTCCAGATGATGGCCGAGCCCGATCCGGGTGAACCCGACGATGATGAGCAGCGCGATCACCGCGACGAAGCAGTAGGTGGGGATGGCGAACGCGGTGCCCGACTCACGCACCCCGCGCAGGTTGATCAGCGCGATGGCCGCCACCACGACCACCGCGATGAGCGTGACGTGCGCGTCCAGCACCGGGAACGCGGAGGCCAGGTTGGCCACACCGGAGGACACCGACACCGCCACGGTCAGCGTGTAGTCCACCATCAGCGCGCTGGCCACGGTGATGCCTACCTTGGGCCCGAGGTTGGTGGTGGTCACCTCGTAGTCCCCGCCACCGGACGGGTAGGCGTGCACGTTCTGCCGGTAGGACGCCACCACGACCAGCATCAGCACCCCGACGGCCAGCGCGATGTACGGGGTGTAGTGGAAGAACGCGATGCCGCCGACGGACAGCACGATCAGGATCTCCTCGGTCGCGTAGGCGACCGAGGACAGCGCGTCGCTGGCGAACACGGGCAGCGCGATGCGCTTGGGCAGCAGCGTGTGCCCCAGCCGGTCGCTCCGCATCGGCCGTCCGAGCAGCAGCCGCTTCACCGCTCCCAGCATCATCGCCACGCGGGCATGGTAAGCCGGCCCTTACGCGGATGCCAGATGGGGGCAAAGCTATGAGTTGCCGCTCAGCGTGACGTTCTTGCCGACGATGTGCACCAGGATGCCCTGCTGGGTCATGGTGACGCTCTGCACGCCGAGCCCCATCGGCAGGCCCGGGATGGTGATCGTCATGTTGTTCAGCCCGCCCAGCGCGGACAGCGGGATCCCGCCTGCATTGACCACCGCGATGTTGATCTTGTTGGCGCCGGCCTTGGTCACCTTGGCCACCCCGCTGCCGGAAATGAAGCCGAGGTCGATGGTGACCTTGGCCTCGGTGCTGTTCAGCGCGGAGATCTTCAGGCCGCGCACGTCGGCCGCCTTGGCCAGGCTGCCGAAGGTGATCAGCCCGCTGCCGTTCAGGCTGCCCACCTGGGCGCCGCTGAACCCGTTGATCAGCTTCATGTCGTGCATGGTGGCGTGCAGGTTATCGATGACGACCGGCCCGGCCTTCTCGTGGGCCGCGCTGAGCTTGACCTCGTTGAACGTGCGCGCGGCCAGCTGGGTGAGGAACGGGAAGCCCTCGATGCTGACCGTGGGCTTGTTGCTCAGCCCACCCTGCGACTGCACCTGGCTGGCGAACTTGTTGTCCGCGACGCGCACCGCGACCCGGTCGGCGATCACGAACAGCACGGCCAGCACCACCAGCGTCACCAGGAAAATGATCACTCCACGGCGGCGGCGCCGGTATCTGCGCGGCCGGCCGTCGTCGTAGTAGCCCCGGTATGGCCCATCATCGGTCCCGGGCTGGATCGGCAGGCGTTGCGTTGGGTAATCGCTCACGGTTACCGCCAGGGGTGATCGTGTCCCGGCTAGGTGCCGGGCCGCGTTGCGCAGATGTTATGACATGGCCGCTGGGCGTGAAGCGGTCCGGGCCGCCACACTCGGCGGCCGTCCCCGCCTGGTGCGCGTATCGATCCTGGTCGGGGCGGCGGCACAAAACTTCCTTATGTCCGGCTAACGCAGGCTGGAAACGTTTACGGCCTCCAATTGGTGTGAGGCCGAATTAGTGACCAGCGCGGTCCGCCCGCCTGGCTCCACGGCGAACTCGCGGGGCAGCAGCCCGGCCTGGATCAGCCCGAGCACGGCCTGCCGGCCGCTCAGCGCGGCGGCGGTGCTGATCACGCCCAGGCTGCCCCGGTCGGTGCCGTGCCGCCCGGAGTTGGCCACCAGGATCCGGCTGCCGCCGTTCAGCGCGGTCAGCCCGATCGGCGCCGCGCCGACCTCGACCTTGGCGATGAGTGCCCGGCCCGGGTCGGTGCGCAGCCGGGCCGCGGAGAACGCGAGCAGCGCGTTGCTGGCCCGGGCGGTCACCCAGACGGTGGCCCCGCCCGCCGTGGTGATCACCCGGCCCGGGTCGCAGCCGGCCGGGACGGTGGCCTGGACCGACCGGGCCGGGTCGGTCTCCGCCTGGGCCACGTTGATCATGGTCAGCGTGCCCTGCTCGCTGGCCTGGTCGCGTTTCTGGGTGGTCACGTACAGCCACTGGCCGTCCCGGGACACGGTCATCCCGATCGGGTTGATGCCGAGCCGGATGTCACCGGCGAAGCCGGATGTGCGTAGCCCGCTGGCCAGCGCGGCGCGCAGGTTGAACACGGCCATCGTGCCGCTGTTCTCCAGCGTGACGAACGCGAACTGGCCGTTGCTGGACAGCGCCACCTCGACTGCCCCGTCGCCGTGCGGGCTGGTCAGGGTGCCGAGCACGCTGCCCTGGCGATGGTGCTCGGCGCGCGCCACGCTGATGACCACGGCGCCGCCGCCCGACGCGGCCAGCAGGTACTGGCCATCCGGGGTGATCACCTCACCGTGCGGCGCGGCCGGCACCCTGATCCGCCGGACCGGCGCCGGGGCGAGTGTGCCGCCGGAGCGGAGCACCTCGATCGAGTGCCCGGCGCCGGTGGACACGAATGAGTACTGGCCGCCGGCGGTGACCGCGACTGCGAACGGCATCCCGGTCAGCCGGACGAAGCTGGGCCGGATGCCGGCCAGTGGCCGCGCCTCGGCGGAGGTGTTTACGCAGCCGGGCGGGGCCAGCGCGACGGGCGGCGGGGGAGGCGTGGTGCCGTGCCGGGACCGGTGTGCGATGGCCAGCCCGGTGCCGGCCACACCCAGGATCAGCAGCCCGATCAGGGCCGGCACCATCCGGGACCGCCAGCCGGGCCGGAAGTCGGGTGACCCGCCGGGCGGCGGCCCGGTAACCGGCGGCAGCGGGCCGGTGGGCGGCTCGGCGGCCCGCGGCGGCGGCTCGACCCAGCCGGACCGGGCGGCCTCAGGGGCCGGGCCGGCGGGCGGCGGCTCGGCCCACACCGGCTCGGCCGGGCCAGGGGCTGAGCCCGCGGCGGCGGGCGGCCCGGCCCACACGGGCTCGCCCGGATCGGTGGCCGCGTGCGCGGGCTGGTGGGCTGGGCCGGGGTCCGGGGCCGCCTCCGCGGGGCGCGGCGGCGGCTCGAACCAGGGCGACTGGGCTGGGGCGGTGACCGGTCCGGCCGGCCCGGGCGGCTCGGCCCGGACCGGCTCACCCGGGTCGGTCGGCGTCGGCACGGCAAAAGCAGCGGGCGGGCTGACCGCAGTGGAGGGCGGGCTGGCCACCGGGACGTCCTGGGCTGGTTCGGGGCTGGCCGCTTCGCCGGGGGCGAGCTGGCAGGCCGCCCGCAGCGCCTGGATGAAGTCGAGGCAGCGCTGATAGCGGGCGCCCGGGGACTTGGCCAGCGCCCGGGTCATCACCTGGTTCACCGCGGCCGGCAGATCCGGGCGGCGCGCGGTGAGCGGCGGCGGCGGCTCGGACAGCTGGGCCCACAGCACGGCCACGCTCTGGTCCCGGTTGAACGGCGGGGCGCCAGCCAGCATCTCGAACGTGGCACAGGCCAGCGCGTACAGGTCGGCCCGGCCATCCACCGGGCGGTTCTCGATCTGCTCCGGGGCGGCGTAGTCGAGCGTGCCGACCAACTGGCCGGTGGCGGTCAGCGCCTCCCCAGCCAGCGCCTTCTTGCTTAACCCGAAGTCGGACAGGTAGACGTGCTCGGCATGCGGGCCGGTGCTTCGGTCGCGCAGCATGTTGGCCGGCTTGACGTCCCGGTGCACCAAGCCGCGGTCGTGCGCAATGTCCAGCGCGGAGGCCACCTGGGCGGCGATGTCCACCGCCCGCCAGGCCGGCAGCGGGCCCTCGGTGTCGAGCAGCGTGCGCACGTCCGCGCCGGCCACGTAGCGCATCGCGATGAACAGCACACCGCCGGCCTCGCCGGCAGCGAAGACCGGGATGATGTGCGGGTGGTCCACCGCCGCGGCGGCCTTCGACTCGCGGATGAAGCGCTGCTGGAACTCGCGGTCCTCAGCCAGTGCCGGGTCGAGGATCTTGAGCGCCACCTGCCGGTCCAGCTGCAGGTCGTAGGCGCGGTAGACGACGGCCATGCCGCCGCGGCCGATCTGCTCGTCGAGCCGGTAGCCGGCGACCCGGGCGCCAGCCGGGAACCCGGCCGCTGGCCAAGGGCTCTCGTCGCTCACCGCGCCTCCCGCGCTCGCCGTTCCGGTTCCCGACCCGATCCCGTTTCCTGCCCGGATCGCGCCGCGCAGCTCTTTATCTGCTCCGGGCACGCATGCAGGCGATATAGATTCAGTTTCGGGCTTTCCGGGACAAGAGCGCTCATGCTAGCCGCAACCGCAGTGAAACCCCCGCAGGTCCGGATACTGGCCGCCCCTATATTACCGGCAGTTGAATCGCCTTAGACTGGGCAAAATGAACGAGCGTCTCGTCTCGCCGCCGGATGCCCCGGCGCTCATGGTGAAGACCCAGGGGACCGACCAGACGCTGCGGGCCGGCTCGCAGTACCGGGTGGGCCGGGACCCGCAGTCGGACATTGTGGTCAGTGATTCCCGGGTCTCCTGGAAGCACGCGGTGCTCCGGGCCGACGGCAACTGCTGGCTTCTGGAGGACAACGGGAGCACCAACGGGACGTTCCTCGGCACCCGCCGGGTAGGCCGGGTGGAGATCACCCAGAACTGCGTGCTGCGGCTCGGCCACCCCGATGACGGCCCGGTGATGATGCTCGCCGTGACCCGGCCCACCTCGGTCCCGGTCAGCCCGGGCAGAGCAGTGTGGACCGGCGGCCAACCGCGGTAATGCGCGCCCCCACCCGGCGGCTGCGCATCGGCCGGGCGCCCGGCAATGACCTGGTCATTCCGGATCTGAGCGTTTCACGTGAGCATGCGGAACTGCGCAATCTGGGTAGTGACCGGTATGAAATAGCCGATTTGGGCAGCCATAACGGGACTTTCGTAAATGGCCAGCGGATCGGCCAGCCGGCCACGGTTACCGAGCGGGATCTGATCGGCATCGGCCGGGCCTCGTTCCGCCTGGTCGGCGACGAACTGCGGGAATTCATCGACGAAGGCGACGTCTCCCTGGTCGCCCAGGAGCTCACCGTGCGGCTGTCCAGCGGCAAGGTGCTGCTCGACCGGGTCAGCTTCCCGATCGGCGAGCGCAGCCTGGTCGGCATCATCGGCCCCAGCGGCGCCGGGAAGAGCACGCTGCTCGGCGCGCTGACCGGGATGCGGCCGGCCACCGACGGCGCGGTGCTCTATGACAGCCGGGACCTGTACCAGCACTACGCGGAGCTGCGGCACCGGATCGGCCTGGTCCCGCAGGACAACATCCTGCACACCCAGCTGTCCGCGCAGCGCGCCCTGGGTTACGCGGCCGAGCTGCGGTTCCCCGGCGACACCTCGAAGGGCGAGCGGCGCAACCGGGTCACCGAGGTCATCGACGAGCTCGGGCTGAAGTAGCACGCGCAGACCCGGGCCGGCGCGCTGTCCGGTGGCCAGCAGAAGCGGGTTAACGTGGCCCTGGAACTGCTGACCAAGCCGTCCTTGCTGTTCCTGGACGAGCCGACCTCCGGCCTGGACCCTGGGCTGGACAAATCGGTCATGGAGATGATGAGCCGGCTGGCCAAGGACGGCCGCGGCGACCGTCAACTTCAACAACATCATCCCGCCCGGCTCGTTCAAGCCGGAGTGGATCTGGAATCACACCCCGGCGGCCTGGCTGACCGACATGGGCGCGCAGGCCGTACTCGCCCTGCTCTTCCTGGCCATTGCCTGGTGGCGCCTGGTCCGGCTCGGTCCGGGACGGAGGCGGCGCTGACCGGGCGGCCGTTATGCGGTCGAGTCCGCCGGATGAAACGATCTCCGGGTGAGCACACCCGCGCGGACCCCGCGACAGCAGCGACCGGAGCCCGGCTCGCCCGGCTCCGCCGGGCTCGGCGCGGAGCGGCGACCGGGGGCCGGGGCCGGGGGTTCCGGGGGTTCCGGGGGTAGTCCCCCGGGAGAGCAGAGCGGGGGTAGTCCCCCGGGAGAGCAGAGCGGGGGTAGTCCCCCGGGAGAGCAGAGCGGGGGTAGTCCCCCGGGAGAGCAGAGCGGGGGTAGTCCCCCGGGAGAGCAGAATGGGGGTAGTCCCCCGGGAGAGCAGAATGGGGGTAGTCCCCCGGGTGCGCAGAGCGGGGAGCCGCCCCCCCGGGCCAGCACTGTGGTGGTCGAGGACCAGCCGACCCGGCGCATCCGGCGGCCGGTCAACGCGCTGCGCTGCCTGGCCGACCTCTTCTGGATCGGGGTGCTGGTGGTGGCGGGCCTGGCCGCCCGGGCCACCACCCAGGGGGTGGAAACCGACCTGGTCCAGCTCAGCCTGCGGCTGCAGGACGTGGTGCTGCCCACGCTGCGCGGCATCTCCCTGTTCGGCCTGCTGGCCTTCACGGTGGCGCTGGCCAGCCGGCAGCTGGTCCGCCGCCAGGGCCGCCGGCTGGCTGAGGCGATCGCCACCGGGGCGGGCACGATCGGCCTGGTGCTGCTGGCCGACCTGGTACTGCGCAGCAACATCACGTTCGCCGGGACGCTGTACCGGGCCATCGCGATGGCCCCGCCGGGGACGAGCGGTTTCGCCCCGCTCGACGCACCGCTGGCCGGCCTGGTCGCGTTCACCACGATCATCGACCTGAGCGGCCGGACCCGGTGGCGGGTGGCGCTGTGGCTGACCGTCGGCGTCTACCTGGTGACCAGCCTGGCCGGCCTGCGCACCTCGGTGCTGTCCGTGCTGATCACGCTGATGGTCGGCCGGGTCATCGCGCTCGCGGTGCGCTACGCCGCGGGCTCGCCGTCACAGCGGCCGCCGGCCGCGGCCATCGCCGCCGCGCTGGGCGCGGCCGAGGAGCCGGTGACGGAGCTGCGCCGGGTTCCGGTGTCCGGCGTCGAGTCGCGGCGGTACACGGCGGTCACGCCGGACGGCGGGCGGCTGGACGTGACCGTGTTCGACCGGGATCAGCAGGCGGCCGGGCTGCTGTACCGGCTGTACCGGCTGGTCCGGCTGCGCGATCAGGTGGCCCGGCGGGCCCCGCTGTCCACCGACCGGCTGGCGGAGCGGCGCGCGCTGCTGGCCTACGCGGTGGAGGACGCGGGCGTCCGCACGCCGCGGCTGCGCGCCGTGCTCCGGGTCGGCCCGGAAGCCATGACGCTGGCCACCGACGCCGATGGCGGCACGTCGCTGGCCCAGCGAGGCAGCGCGGTCACCGACCGCGAGGTGGACCATGTCTGGGAGGCCGTGCTCCGGCTGCACGCGCATCGGGTCACTCACCGGTCGCTGACCGCGGACAACATCGTGATCTGCCCAGACGGCCAGATCAAGCTGCTCGATCCGGGCGGCGGGGACATCGCGGCCAGCGACCTGCAGCTCCGCCTGGATCTGGCCCAGCTGCTGGCCGAACTGGCCACGCTGACCGGCCCGGACCGGGCGGCCGAGCTGGCGCTGCGCAAGCTGGACGGGACCGGGCTGCTGGCGCTGCTGCCGTTGCTGCAGCCGGTAGTGCTGGCCCGGTCAACCCGGATGTACCTGCGCCGGCACAAGAACGTGCTGCCGGAGCTGCGGTCCCGGCTGCTGGCCATCGATCCCGGGAACGGGCAGGTGGTGCCGCCGGTGCGGCTGGAACGGGTCCGGCCACGCAGCCTGATCACCCTGGTGGCCACCATCCTGGCCGTCTACCTGCTCACGTCGGAACTGGCCCGGGTCAACCTGGGCACGCTGCTGCGGACGGCCGACCCGCGCTGGATGCTGGTCGCGCTGGCCCTGTCCGCGCTGTCCTACGCGGGCGCCTCGTGGGAGCTGTCCGGGTTCGTGCTGGAGAAGCTGAGCTTCACCCGGACCGTGCTGGCCCAGCTGGCCAGCTCGTTCGTCACGCTGGTCACCCCGGCGGCGGTGGGCGGCGCCGCACTCAACGTCCGTTACCTGCAGCGGCGCAAGATACCGCCGGCGGTCGCGGCGGCCAGTGTGGGCGTGTCCCAGGTGGTGGCGTTCATGCTGCACACCGTGCTGCTGGTCATCTTCGTGGCCATCACCGGGGCGCGCAGCCATTCGCTGAAGCCGCCCACCTGGGCTTACTGGGTGATCGCCGGGCTGATCGTGGTCGCGCTCATCGTGCTGGCCGTGCCGCGCGGCCGGCGGCTGCTCCGGGCCCGGCTCGGGCCCGCGCTGGGCCAGATCGGGCCCCGGCTGGTCGCCATGGTGCAGCAGCCGGCCAAGCTGGCCGAGGGAGTCGGCGGCGCGCTTCTGCTCACCGGGTCTTACATCCTCTGCCTGGCCGCATCGGTGCTGGCCGTCGGCGGGCACATCGCGCTGACCAGCGCGGCCGTGGTGTACCTGACCGGGGCCGCGCTCGGCTCGGTGGTGCCCACCCCGGGCGGTCTGGGCGCGGTCGAGGCCGCGCTGGCCGCCGGGCTCACCGCGACCGGGATGGCGGCCGCCACCGCGGTCAGCGCGGTGCTGCTGTTCCGGCTGCTCACGTTCTGGCTGCCGGTGCCGGCCGGCTGGGCCGCGTTCAACTACCTGCAGCGCCGCGGCGCAATCTGACGATTGACCGTTTCGATTTGCTGCTTTCTTATGGTCTGGGGAGCAAACTTGCGGCAACCCCCACGAGGAGGAGCTACATGTTACGGAGATGGTGCATCCCGCTCGCTGGCCTGGCCCTGCTGCTCGGCTCGGTCATCGCGGCGGCCGGCCCGGCCGCCGCGGCGCCCACCGCCCGGCACAGTTCGCTGATCAGGCCAGCCGTGCATCTGGTCCGGCCTGCCGGCCACGGGACCCGGCCAATGGCCGCGCACGGCGGCCAGGCCAACGCGGCGTCGAGTACCAACTGGTCCGGCTACGCGGCCGCCAGCGGCACGTACAGGAGCGTGTCGGCCAACTGGACCGAGCCCACCGGCACCTGCGGCGGTTCGGCCAAATACTCGAGCTTCTGGGTCGGGCTGGACGGCTACAACAGCAGCACGGTGGAGCAGACCGGCAGCGAGGTGGACTGTTCCGGCAGCACCCCCGAGTACTACTCGTGGTACGAGATGTACCCGGCCTACCCGGTGAACTTCAGCAACCCGGTCAGCCCGGGCGACAAGTTCTACGGCTCGGTCACGTTCAACGGTGGCAGCAGCTACACACTGGTGCTCAAGGACCTGACCAAGGGCTGGAGCCACACCGTCAACGCCACGCTGGCCGGGGCGGCCGACTCCTCGGCCGAGGTCATCGTGGAGGCGCCGTGCTGCACGGCCAGCGGCGGCATCCTGCCACTGGCCCACTTCAGCCCGGTCACGTTCACCAACGCCACGGTGAACGGGTCGGCGATCGGCAATGCCAGCCCGACGCAGATCATCATGGTGGACGGTGCCGGCCGAGATAAGGACTCGATCTCCTCGCTCAGCGGCGGGAACAGCTTCACGGCGACCTGGCTGCGCGCTAACTGACCGGTCCTGATCATGGTTCTGCCCCGGCAACCCCTACGGTGTTAGCCGGGGCAGTTCCACGGCAGGAGCGTTCAAATGATGGATTTGGGGGTTCGCCGGATCGTGCCGCTCACCCTGGGCTGGGTGGACGTGCCGAAGTCGGTGTCGGTGGACGGGGGGTCGGGGGAGCTGCTGCGCGAGCCGGTGCCCGCCGTCGCGCTGGACTGCGACGGGGGCTGGCTGCTGCTGGACACCGGGTTCAACACCGCGCTGATCACGGACCCGGCGCTGCGGGCCCGGTTCCACCCTGGCCCGGTGGAACAGCCGGTGCTGGCCGGCCCGGGGGAGCCGCTGCTGACCGCGCTCGGCGCGGCCGGGCTGGAGCTGGCCGACATCCGTGCGGTGGCCATCAGCCACCTGCACTACGACCACGCCGGCGGGCTGAAGCACTTCGCCGGCCGGGTGCCGGTGCACATCCAGCGGGCCGAACTGCAGTATGGCCTGCTGGCCAGCCCGCCGGGGCCGGAGGAGAACGGCATCTTCCGGGTGGATTTCGACGACCCGCGGACCGACTGGCGGCAGGCCGACGGCGATGTGGAGATCGCGCCCGGGGTGACGGCGGTGGGCACCGCCGGGCACACCCCGGGACACCAGAGTTTCGTGGTCCGGCTGGCGGGCGGCGGCGGGTTCGTGTTCGCCTTCGACGCGGCCGACCTGACCGAGAACATCGACCGGGAGGTGGCGGTGGGCGGCCGGATCGGGGCGTCCGCGGCGGACAGCATCGGGCAGATCCGCAAGCTCAAGCGGATCGCCGCGGACCATGGCTACCGGCTGGTGCCCGGGCACGATCCGGACGTGTGGCCCGCGCTGACCGCCAAGCTGGCCGCCCGGTCATGAGGCCAGGCCCGCGTCGTGGAGCAGGTCGGTGGCGCCTCCGGTCACCGCGGGGACGTCAAACAGGATGCCGCGCAGCTGCGGGTGCGCGTGCAGGATGGCGGCCAGCAGGACGCCCTGGCCACCGCCGATGTCAGCCACGGTGCGCAGCCCGGAGAAGTCATAGCGGTCGGCCACGCTGGGCGCGAACGCCCTGGTCCGCTCGGACATGGCGGCGTCGAACCGGGCGCCCGCCACGGGGTCCCGGTGGACCCGCTCCATGCCGTGCATCCCGTAGACGAGCTGCATGCCCGCGGTTCCGGTCCGGACCATCTCCAGGATCGGCTCGAATGCCGGGAAGCCGATCGTGTCGGCCAGCGTGGCCCAGGAGCGGACCGAGGCCGGGACCCCGGTACGCAGCCGGTCGCCGAGCACGGTGAGGCCGAACGTGCGCGGCTCCGGCTCGGCCAGCACGCCCAGCGCGGCCAGCAGCCGCAGCACCCGGTACAGCGACGGCTCGTGGGTCTCGGTGGCCCGGGCCAGGTCGGCAGCGGTCAGCGGGCCACCGGCCAGCCGGTCCGGGATGCCGAGCTCGGCCACGCAGTTCAGCGCGCGGGAAATGCAGCCCGCCGATCAGTTCGAGCATCCGGGCCGCCGCGGCCCGTTCCTCCCTGGTTGGCTCGGCCCGGGCCGGCTGATCGGTCTGGCCGGTCATGCCCCTCACCCCCGGTGACCCCGCGCCGCGGCATACGGCAGGAACAACCGTGCTATGCCGAGCAGAGGCTCGAGGTCCGCGGCTGATACCTCGGGCGTACCCGGGACAGTCTCTCGCGCCGCGTCCCGGACCGTCGATTCCGTCATGATGACCGCCACCTCACCGCACCGCGGGCAGGCCCCGGCCGGGCCGCGGAACGTGTAAGCGCAGCCACAGAAGCAGGCCACCTCAGTCATAGTTCCGCACTGTGCACCCGGGCCGGCCGGCCCGGCTATCCGACCTTCTGCGGATGGCCGGCCGGGCCGCGCGGCGGTACGGTGAGCGGGGGATCCCTCATGACTGCTCAGCTGGTGGCCCGGGAACAGGACCTGCGCACTCTGGCCGGAATGGTCAGCGATTTCCGCGCTGACCTGCCCGCGCAGGGCCTGCCTTGGTCGCTGCTCGGCGAGCTCAAGGAGCAGATCGACTGCGACGAGATCGCGTTCGAGGGCTTCGACTCCGGCCAGCGGGCGGTCCTGTTCACGCAGTCCGTCCCGGCCGATCCGTCCGCCGGCGAAGCATCGCTGGCCCAGGTGCACTGGGCGCAATACTGGGACTGCCAGCCGTGCAGCTACCCGGACCGGACCGGCGACCTGCGCTCGATCATCAAGATCGCGGACTTCTACTCGGACCGGCAATGGCACAGCACCGCCATGTACACCGACCTGTACCGGCCCAAGGGCTACGAGCACGAACTGATGCTGACCCTGCCCGGCGGCCTGGGCGCCGCGGCCAGGACCGACCGCCGGGCTCCCGGACCGGGGCGGACGGTGCGGATGTTCCTGTTCCGCGGGCCGGGCAGCGACTTCGCCGAGGCCGACCGGGCGCTGCTCACCCTGCTCCGGCCGCACCTGCACCAGGCCTACCTGGACGCGGAACGCCGCCGCCAGCCCCGGCCGGGCCTCACCCCACGGCAGTGGCAGGTGCTGGAACTGCTGGCCGCCGGGCTCACCAACGGGCAGATCGCCCGGCGGCTCGGCGTGTCCGAAGGCACCGTCCGGACCCACCTGGAGAACATCTACCGGCGGCTCGGAGTGACCAGCCGTACGGCCGCGGTCGGCCGCGCGTTCGGCCCGGACGGCGCTCTGGGCTAACCGTCTGGCCTAGCCGTCTGGCCGTCTCGCCGTAGCGGCCGGGTCAGCTCAGTGGGAGACTGAGGGCCCTGTTCAGCCGGGGCCGGCACAGGGAACGATGGAGCCAGGCGGTACCACGGCGCATTGCTGGGGCGGGGGAACGAGGTGACGGAGGAGACGCCGGGCTCGGGCCGGTTCGGGATAGGTTCCCGGATCGCCGGGTACCGGCTGGACGAGGAGACCGGCCGTGGCGGCATGGCCGTGGTTTACCGTGCCTACGACACCCGGCTGGAGCGTCCGGTCGCGCTCAAGCTGCTGGCCCCCGAACTGGCCCGGGACGCCGCGTTCCGGCAGCGGTTCATCCGGGAATCCCGGACCGCCGCGGCGGCAGACCACCCCAACATCATCCCGATCTTCGAAGCGGGCGAGGCCGACGGGGTGCTGTTCATCGCGATGCGCTTCGTGCACGGCCGGGACCTGCAGTCGCTGGTCAACGCCGGGGGACCGCTGCCGGCCGTGCAGGCGTGCCACATCATCTCCCAGGTGGCCGCCGGGCTGGAGGCGGCGCACGCGCACGGCCTGGTGCACCGGGACGTCAAGCCGGGCAACATCCTGCTGGACGGCGCGGCCAGCTTCCCCGGCCACGCCTACCTGTCTGACTTCGGGCTGAGCAAGCGCGCGCTGTCCGACAGCGCGCTGACCTCCACCGGCCAGTTCCTCGGCACCGTGGACTACATCGCGCCGGAGCAGATCGAAGGCCGGCCGGTGGACGCCCGGACCGACGAGTACGCGCTGGCCTGCACCGCGTTCACCATGCTCACCGGTGCGCCGCCGTTCACCAGGGACGAGTCGGTGGCGGTGATGTGGGCCCAGATGTCCGCCCCGCCGCCCGCGCTGACCAGCCGCCGCCCGGACCTGCCCGCCGCGGTCGACGAGGTGATGGCCAAGGCGCTGGCCAAGGTACCGGTCGAGCGGTACGCGACCTGCCCGCAGTTCGCCGACGCGCTGTGCCGGGCCTGCGGCCTCGAGCCCGGCGCCCCCGGGCCGGGGCCGCAGCCGGCCCAGGTGCCCGGGCCGTCGCCGACCGAGGTGTCCGGGTGGCAGCCGGGCCGCCCCGGGGCGGCGGAGCCGGGGCCGTCATCGCACCCCGGCACGGACGTCTCCGCCGCTCCGCAGCATCCGGGTACGGAGGTGTCTGCGGCGCCGCCGGCCGGCCCGCCGGAAGACGTCACGTCGCCGGGCGGTCCGGAGTACCCGGCCGCGGCGTCCAGTCACGGCCAGCCGGGCCAGGATCACCCGCCGCCAGCCGAGGACCCGGACTACGCCGGGCTGTGGCGTCGTGCCCCCGACCGGGAGCGCGCCGCCAGCCTCGACTCGCTGTTCGGGCCGCCCACCGAGGGCGTGCCGCCCGCGTCCCCGCCGGGTGGGCCGCGCTGGCCCGGCCAGCCTCCGCCGCGCGGCCCGGGATATCCAGCCCCGGGGCGGCGAAACGGGCGGCGGCGCTGGCAGACGGCGGCGGGCGCGGCCGTGGGCGCGGCCGCGGTACTCGCCGCCGGGGCGTTCTTCCTGATCGCCCGGCACGACGGGACCAGCCAGAACACGCCCGCGTCGCTGCTGCAGGCGCCGGGCTGCACCACCCAGGTGGCCAAGTCGGCGCAGCTCAAGCACCTGTCCCGGCACGTGACCAGCACCGGCGGGCAGCCGTTCGACGTGGTCACCCTGCCCGGCTTCGCGTTCGTGTCGGTCATCAACGGGGTCGCGGTCATGAACACGTCGCAGCCGGTGCCCCAGCTGATGCGAACCGTGCCGATGAGCAAGTCGCAGGGTGAGGCGCTGACCCCGGATGGGCGCTACCTGCTGGTCACCTCGGGCAGTGGTCTCGCCGTGTTCCGGGCCAGCGACCTGGAGCACAGCGCGGCCAGCCCGGTCGGCACGCTGTCCAGCCCGGGCCAGAAGCACGCGGTCGAGGTGGCGGTGACCCCGGATGGCCACTATGCGCTGGTCACGTATCAGGGCACCTCGAACGTGGGCGTGTTCAACCTGCACCGGGCGCTGCACAACGGCTTCAGCCCAGCCGACCTGGTCGGGCTGATCCCGGTCGGGCCGACGCCGATCGGGGTGGCGGTGGCGCCGGACGGCGGCCTGGCCTACGTGGCCAGCGGCCCGCGCCAGCCGTCGGCCTCCGGCAACGGCGTAGTCAACGTGATCGACATGGCCAAGGCGGAGAGCCGCCCGGCCGATGCGGTGACCAAGACGGTCAGCGCGGGCTGCAAGCCCAGCCGGGTGGTCGTGTCGGCCGACGGGCAGCAGGTGTGGGTCACCGCGGGCGGCTCCAACGCGCTGCTCGGCTTCTCCGCGCCCAAGCTGCTCAGCGATCCCGGGCACGCGCTGCTGGCCCGGGTGCCGGTCGGGCCGCTGCCGCTCGGCCTGACGCTGATCAACCACGGCACCCGGATCGTGGTGGCCGACTCCGACCGGGACAACCAGCCCGGCGTCGGGCCCAGCCTGGCCGTGGTTGACGTCGGCAAGGCACTGGCCGGCCAGCCCGCGCTGCTCGGCTACGCGCCGACCGGGACGACCCCGCGCCAGTTCGCGATGGTCCCGGACAGCAGCACGCTGCTGGTCACCAACACCAACTCGGGCCAGCTGGAGAGCCTGAACGCCGCCAGGCTGCCGTGACCGGAGCCGCGCCGGGGCCAGGCCCGCCGCCGGCTGACCTGTCAAGCCGGCCGCGGACCCAGCCGGCGCGGCGCCGAAATGATCATCATGTCTTACCCGTGCGCGGGCACCCGGCAGGGGCGGGCCGGCCGCCCGCGGACGGCGTGCCGCCGCCCGGGCACCGGCTCGTGAGCCGCGGCGTGCTGGCGGGCCAGGCTCAGCCCGCTGTCCGCGGGCTGCTCGGCGGCCACCGCGGCGACGTGCGCGCGCCGGGCCTTGGCCTGGTAGTGCGCCCGCGCCTCGGCATAGTCCGGGTGCCTTTCCGGCCGCTGGA
The DNA here is from genome assembly GCA_963834705.1 of uncultured Actinomycetes bacterium. Classification (GTDB taxonomy): domain Bacteria; phylum Actinomycetota; class Actinomycetes; order Streptosporangiales; family Streptosporangiaceae; genus RYN-230. The sequence goes on along the minus strand of CAWICV010000001.1, from coordinate 742,182 downwards.
ACGTGAGCCACATCGGGATGCCGACGATGGCGGCGAACGCCAGCACCATGAGCGGGACAGTTAGCCAGATGAGGCCGGTCACCAGGTTCCTCCTTGGACCTCTGGGCGGCCGCGGTGGCCGCTGGTCACACTGGCCATCGTGCCCGGCGTCGTTCTCCACCGGGCCTGTCTGGCTTCTCAGCCGGCTCTGAATCCGGCCTGATCCCTCTGGTCGGGAGAGCAGCGTCAGGAGTGCAGGCTGAGGCCCTTGCAGACCTTGTCCACCGCGTTGCGCGGGCCGTAGACCGCGATCCCGGCCAGCCGCAGGTCCCCGGCGGGCACGTCCCGGACCACTGCCCGGTTGGCCTCGTCATGCCCGGTGCTGAACATGTCCTCGGTGTAGATCGCGGTGGCCATGTCCCGGCTGGCCGCGCGCTCCCGCACCGTGCCCAGGCTGGCCGTGTCCCCGGCGTAGACCAGCACCGGCTGGCGGAACAGCTCCAGGTACCGGTTCCCCGACCCGTCCTCGTACGGCTTCCCGATCGTGTCGCCGAACGCGGCCGCGATGCCGCTGGCCAGGAACGCGGTCACGTTGAGCTGCTGCCAGACGGCCAGGTCGGCGCGCACCACTATGGCGATCTTGGTTTCGAAACGCATAAGCCCAGCTTCCGGGGCGGCCCGCCACCCGGTCTTGAACGGTGGTGCGCGGCGCCAGCCACCCGCAGTCGGCATACTGGACTAATGACCGCGCAGGCCGCCGCCGACTGGTCCAGGTACTGGCGTGCGGCAAATGAACCGCTGGAAGCGATGCATGCGCGGTTCCACGGGAACGTATACCACCGGCACAGTCACGACACCTACTCGTTCGGGGTCACCGAGTGGGGCGCGCAGTCGTTCACCTGCCGGCACGCGGCGCACACCAGCGCGGCCGGCATGGTGATGGCGTTCAACCCGGATGATCCGCACGACGGGCACGCGGCCACCGGCGACGGCTTCAGCTACCGCATGATCCATATCGGGCCCGCGCTGGTGACCGACGTGCTGTCGGACATCACCGGGCGCCCGGCCGGGCGGCCGCTGTTCGCCCGCCCGGTGCTGCCGGATCCCGGGCTGGCCCGGGCGCTGCACCGGCTGCACATCGCGCTGACCGGGCAGGCCAGCGCGCTGGAGCGCGGCGAACGGCTGACCGCGGCCATCGCCGTGGCGGCCCGGTTCGCGGCCCACTGCCCGCCGGGCCTGCCCGGGGCCGGTTCCGAGGATCTTCCGGCGGGCCGGACGGCTGGGCTGGTCCGGGACTACCTGGACGCGCACTACGCCGCCCCGGTCACCGGGGATGAACTGGCGGCTGCCGCCGGGCGCAGCCGTTATGCCGCCTACCGGGCGTTCCGTGCCGCCTGGGGGCTGGCGCCCAGCGAGTACCAGCGGCTGCTCCGGCTGCGGGCCGCCCGCCGGTGCCTGGCCGCGGGCCTGCCGCCGGCCGAGGCGACCACCTCACCCGCTGGTTCCGCCGCTGCTACGGCATCACCCCAGCCGAGTTCCGCCGCGCCGCCGCCTGACCCGACGCTCAGCCCCAGCCCGGCCGAGTTCCGCCGCGCCGCCGCCTGACCCGACGCTCAGCCCCAGCCCGGCCGAGCGGGGGATGGTGGCCTGGGCGGGCCCGTAGATCTGGCCGAACGCGCGTAGGTTGGGGCATGTGCCGCATGCCTCTATCCGTCCCTACCGGGACAGTGATCTGGATGACCTGTACCGGATCTGTTTGCAAACAGGTGACGGCGGCAAGGACGCCACGTCGATGTTCGATGACCCGCGGATCCTGGGCCACGTCTTTGCCGCTCCTTACGGGTTGTTCGAGCCATCGCTGGCCTTCGTCGCTGAGGATGAAGCCGGCGTCGGCGGCTACATAGTCGGGGCGCTGGACAGCAGGGCCTTTGCGGAGAGGCTAGAGGCCGACTGGTGGCCGGCGCTGCGCGACCGGTACCCGGCGCCGCCATCCGAGCTTCCGCCGGATCAGTGGACGCCGGATCAGCGCGCGGCCGGCCTCATCCATGTTCCGCCCACGACCCCGGACGAGCTCACCGAGGATTGCCCTTCTCACCTGCACATCAACCTGCTGCCAAGGCTGCAGTCGCAAGGACTCGGACGGCAGCTGATGAACACGCTGATCCGCGCGCTGGGAGAGCGGGGATCGGTGGGGCTGCATTTCTTCGTCTGGCCCGCCAACCAGCGGGCCGTCGGTTTCTACCGGCATCTGGGCTTTACCATGATCTCAGCCGAGGGCCCGGTCATCTTCGCAATGGCTCTGCGCCCGGTCGCCTGAGGGTATCCATCCGGGCTCTCCCGGAGCGCACTTGCCGGCGTCTCAGCATCGTGCGTGGTATCCGCCAAACGCGATGGGAGTTTCCCACACCCGCACGGCCAGTGCCTCGCCGCCTGCGGCGGCGACGGCGGGCGAGAGGCTGTCATGCACCCAGCGGGCGAACACCTCGACGGTGACCGCCTCGGCCCCGTCTGGGCGTATCTCCTCCAGGTTACGGCCTTCGACCCGGCTGGTCAGCTCGGTCAGCGCCGCTTCCAGTACATCCAGATCACAGACCATGCCCCGGTCGTCGAGCTGCCCGCGATCCACCACGATCTCGATCCGGTAGTCGTGATCATGCAGCTGCCCCTCTGGCCCGGGTAGTCCCGGCATGATGTGGGATGCGCGGACGCTTCGGCTCAACCCGACTTCACAGGTCACCGGCAGCACTCCTGTCGTAGTCGAGAACGGCATGCATCAACCCGGGTATCCCCTGGTCCACGGCCCGGAACGCCTCGCCCGCGTGACCGAAGGCGAAGACGTGAGTGCACAGCTGGGCCAACGGTAGTTCGGCCATCAGCTCAGCGCTCTCCCGGCGTCGCCGGGACCGGGTCCAGGTTCCGGACAGCCGGGCCGGCACCGTGGAAACCTGAGTGCTGCGGATGATCAGACGCCGCCGGTGGAAGGCGCCGCCGAGCGGCAGCTCCACTGGTCTGGTGCCGAACCATGACGCGATCAGCAGAGTTCCCTCGTGGGCCAGCATGTTCAGCGCCATCGCTGGCGCATCCGGGTTGCCGCTGGCGTCAATGACCAGCGGAACCTCCTCTTTCACCAGTTCCTCCGGCGCCGCGGTGGTGGCGCCGAGACTGCTGGCCATGGCGCGGCGCCACGCCTGCGGCTCGGCCAGCAGCGGCCGCCACCCGGAGCGCTGCAACAGCAGGCTGGTCAGCACTCCCAGCACGCCGGCACCGAGCACGATGACCCGGTCGCGATATCCGGTCCCGGCATCGAGCGCCACCTGCAACGCCGTCTCAACCAGCGGGAACAAGGTGGCGGCCGCGGGATCGATAGCAGGCAGCGCAATCAGGTCACTGGCCCGCGCCGCGAATACGTCCTGGTGCGGATGGAACGCGAAAACCGCCCGGCCAGACTCCGCTACTTGGCCGACGCACGCGTACCCATAGGCGAAGGGATAGGAGAAGGTACCGCCAAGTGCGTCGATCGTGTCGTCCAGCGCCAAGTCGGCAGGGAACTCGCCGCGGTACACCAGTCGCTCGGTACCCCCGCTGATGCCAGAGCACACGGTGCGGACAAGGACCTCGCCGGCCGCAGGCCGGGGAGTGGGTACTTCCCTGATATCCACGCGGCGCGGACCGGTATGAAAGAGTGCGTGGGCGGGCACCAGGCCAATTTACCCGCGATCGATTTCGCCAAGACGGTTGGCCTGGCCGTGGGACCCGGCAGCGAGGAATGCGGTTCCGAAGAACAGCTCGGTCCAGGAAAAATCGGCCAGTTCTTCCTGCATGGCGGCGCGGATCGCATCCCATGGACGGCGCATGATCCACTCATCTATGGCGGCGAATGGCCGCACAGTTGCGGTTCCGAGTTGCTTCAGCCACCCAGGCGTGTTGCCGGGAACCTTGAGGTCCAGCACGACCCACCGTCCGCCTCCGGAGAGGGCCGCGGCGCCGTGGGCGATGACCTCCGCGCACCCCGGCACCTGCGTCAGGGCGTACGTGGACAGGATCGCGTCGGCCCGAGATGGGAAGTCGAAGCCGGCCGCGTCGGCTTGCACGAGGCTGATATTGCTCCAGCCGTTCGCCGCTATCCGATCCTGGGCACGGGCGAGCATCGCGTCGGTCATATCGACGCCGACGATCCGGCCGCCGGGACCGATCGCCTCCTCAATCAGCGGGAAGTTCAGGCCTGTGCCGCAGGCGACGTCGATCACGCTGTCACCGGCGCGGAGGCCTAGGGCTTGCACGGCCCGGCGGCGTTGTGCCCGCTGCGGGTAGCCCGGCACGGGATAGAGCCGGGTGGTGATGTCGTAGCGCTTCGCCTTCTTGCGGTATGTCTCGATCAGCCGCTCTCGCTTACGGTCGATCTGGCTCACGGTGTGCTCCCCGATCTCGGTACCGTCGCGGTAGAACTACGCGCCACCCCATCTAGGACTCCGCGCCTCCCCGCGTAGCGGACTCGACCGCGGCCTTGATCGCCACCATCTCGCGATCGCTTACGCGCTGAATACTGCCCTTGAAGAGGCCGGGGACCGCGCGCATGATGCCCGCGAGGTCGACCTCAATCCACATCTTGGCGTCGGTCTGCCTATCGTCCAGCGGCTTGAGTTCCATTCCCCAGCGCGCCGCGGACGTACCCATCCGCCCGGCGAACGCCACGTAGCGGGGCGCCTCGACAGCGGTCACCTCCTGGCTCCGGCCGTGCGTCCGCCCCAGGTCCTTCGCCCGCTGCTCCACCCACGAGCCGGGCTGCAGGGGCCCTCCTCCGCGAACCCAGCATTCGAGAACCGTTGGCGCCCACTCCGGCCAGCGTCCGACGTCACAGACATACGCCCACACCTCATGGACGCCGCCGGCGATTTCTATGCGGCTCTCGGTTCTGATTGTCATCGGGCGAGACGCGTCGTCATCCTCGCGGACAGCCATATGGCACTTCCACCTTCCCTGACTCACCGGGCCCGTCTCGTTCCGGCCGTGCTGAAAGCGTCGAGGAACTGGTTGCGGAAGGCGTCCATTTGCTCGAGCGGAGCGGCGGGACCGGGCAGCAGCCCGTCCTGCCAGCGCCAGGAGGCAGTCTGCCGGAACACGGAAGGGTCGCGGGCGATGATCGAGGCCACCACCTGGTGACTGGCCCCCGGGGGGGTGATAGGGGCCGCGGGCTGCTCGTCGCCGAGCAGGATGAGCACGAGGTTTGGGTCGTTGAGCTCGGTGACCCATGAGGTGAGGACCCGCATCGAGTACTGGATCGACTTGCCGAAGTCCTGGCGCTGCTGGCTGGCGCTGCCCAAGACGGAGAGCGAGGTCCCGCCGCGCGCGGACATCGGGTCGAATACCGAGCCGTTGCCGATCTTGTTCCAGGGCACCATGGCCGGCAGCGGGTTCCAGGGATAGTGCGAGGAGACCAGGTCGATCTCGGCCATCACGGGCTTGTGGCCGGGGGAGAGTGCGAGCCGCTGGAACGCGGCCATGATGTACTGATCGGGCATCGAGGCGTAGCTGAAGGCTGGGCCGTGGTAGCCGACGTTGAACCGGTTGTAGAGCTTGCCGAAGTGGTAGAAGGACGTGCCGGGCGGCCAGACGGGGTCGTTCTCGGGGCTGTCGCTCACGGTGCGCCAGCCGGCCTTGTCGAAGGCGTCGCTGAGGGTGAACCGGCGGCTGCCGACCAGGTCGGCATACCGCAGTTCGGTGTTGACCCACAGCCCTGACTGCAGGGTGGAGTGGGCGAGCTGGCTGACCCCGCCGAACCCCGGGGAAGTGAGCCAGGCGCTCCGCGTGGACCAGCCGGCCCGGGCCAGCGCGGCATTGTCCCGGCGCAGGGCGGCGTTGACTCCGGAGGAGACGTTCGTGCCCTGAACGGCGACCTGCCCGTAGCTTTCCACGAAGGCGATGATGACGTCCTTGCCGCGCAATCCGGTGAGCAGGTCCGAGGCCGGGACGCTGGCTTCGGGATCGGAGCCGTGCAGGACCTGCTCGAAACGGCGCTGGTCGCGGAGCGCTGCCTGGGTGTAGCGCACCTGCGCGACGGCCACCCCGGCGGCGCTGGTCGAGGCGACCGGGGATCCTGGGACGAGTTGCAGTGACAGGCCCGCGCACAGCGCCCAGACCGCTGTGAGGGCGGCGAGTCCGCGAACCGTGCCGCGGCGATGCCGGGCGGCCACGGTGGTGAGGTGAATCGTTGCCGCGGTGATGGCGCCGACGAGCAGGATGAGACCGAGCCAGAGCGCAGCGAGCGCGATGTTTGTGCGCGTGGGACCGATCGTGTCGCGTACCACGCCAATAGCCGGGGGGATGTCGAACCAGCCGAACACCGGGTTGAACGGCCGGCCGATCTCCAGGTAGAACGCTATGTTGAGGATCTTGACCAGAGTGAGCAGGAAGAACAAGACTCCAGCCACGGCGGCCACGATCCGTCGCGGCCAGGCCGGCAGCACCACCGCGACAGCCACCAGGGCCAGCCCCTCCACGGGGATGCGGATAAAGGCGGCCGGGGTGAGCTCGAAGGCACGGTCGGGCGCGATGAGAACACCCCACACGAGCACGGCCGAAAGCACGGTGACGGCCAGCCGCAGAGCCCGGCGGCTGCGCGGGCCGGCGCCGGTGCGGTACAGCCAGATCACCGAGCGGCCGAACGACTCGGTCAGCAGCAGCAGCGCGGCGGCGACCGCGATCATCCCGGCGCGGCGATCGAGCAGTCCGGATACGGCGACGGTGAGCACGATGCCCTGGACCGCGGCCACGACCTTACCCCAGTACCGGGGTGGCAACGGCGCGGCCAGCCACGGGATCAGCCAGCCCGCCAGCAGCAGCGCGTAGCGGGCGGCGCCGATGACCAGCACCCAGCCGCCGTAGTCCTGGGACACGGCGATGCTGAGCAGCAGGATGAGGAACGCGTCGGCCTCGCTGTCGATGCGGGCGCCCAGCGCGGTGGCGGTGCCGGTCCGGCGGGCCACCTGCCCGTCCACGGTGTCGAGGACCAGCGCGACGGTGGACAGGGTGACCAGCGCCGTGACCGGCACCGGCCGGCTGAACGAGTCGGCAACCAGCCCCGCGACCCCGGCGATCAGCAGTCCCCGGGTCACGGTGACCCAGTCCGCCGGGAACATCGCCGGCTCATCGCTGCGCATGCGGGCGGTGACAAGTAGCGCGGGCGCCGCCGAACCGGTGACCAGCCCGGCGATCCAGCCGGCGACACCGAGACCAGCCGTCGCGGACACGACGCCGAGCAGGGCGGCGGTGGCGAGCAACCCCAGGATCGTCGCGAGCCGGATCGTAGGCAGCGCACCCTTGCCCGCGAGCTTGCCCGCGGGCCGAATCGCAGGAGGCGCGACTTCGTCCGCAGACTGAATCGTACGCATCGCGCCTCCGTCTCCGCAGCCACCTGCGGCCACGCCTCATGGGAACAACGGGTCCGCGGTCGCGCTGGTTCACGGCGACCGGCCGCCGGCCCGCTATGCTGCCGCCGCCGGACGATTGAACTATGTGTCCAGCCGGCCCGTGTAACCGGTGTGCCTGGTTTGTACTCAGTTCCGGCCGTCCGCCGCTTCGGCCCGACGTTGCTACGCCTGGCCGCCGGCGTCATCGTGCTGTGGTTTCTCGGGCGGCAGGTGGGCGCGGCGCCGTTCGAGGACGGCCTGCGCGCAGTGACCTGGCAGGCGGTCGTGGCCGCCGTCACGCTCGCTGCCCTGACGACGGTGTGTTCGGCCTGGCGGTGGCGGGTCGTCGCCCGGGCGCTCAGCGTCGATATCGGCCTGCCGGGCGCGGTGGGTGCCTACTACCGTTCCCTGTTCCTCAACTCCGTGCTTCCCGGCGGGGTCCTCGGCGATGTGCACCGGGCGGTCACGCACGGCCGGCGCGCTGGGGACGTGGTGCGGGGACTGCGCGCGGTCGGCTGGGAACGGCTGTGGGGTCAGGTCATCCAGGCCGTGGTGACCGTGGTCGTGCTGCTGACCCTGCCGTCGCCGGTTCGGCCCGCGCTGCCGTATGTTCTGGCGGGTGTCGCGGGCCTAGCCGGGTGCGCTGCGCTGGCCGTGTGGCGCGCGGCCCGCCGGGGCCGGCCGCGGCTGGCCCGCGCCGCCCGGGCCGTTTCCGCTGACCTTCGCCGCGGCCTCCTGGCCCCGGACGTGTGGCCGCAGCTCACGCTGGCCTCGGTGCTGGTCGTGGCCGGGCACACGGCCACGTTCGTCATCGCGGCCCGGGTCGCCGGCTGCACCGCACCCCTGGGCGAACTGGTCGCGCTGCTGATGGTGGTCCAGACCGCGGTGGTGATCCCGTTGAGTATCGGCGGGTGGGGGCTGCGGGAAGGAGCCGCCGCCTGGGCCTTCGCCGCAGCCGGGCTCGGCGCGGCCACCGGGGTCACGGTGGCCACGCTCTATGCGGTGCTCATGCTGGCCGCATTTGCCCCGGGCGCTGGCCTGCTGCTGGGGGATGCCGCTCGCCGCCGCCGCGGCCCGGGTCACCCGCGCCAGCCGAGACAGCCCGATCCGGTGCCGCGGGCGTTGGAGGCCGTTCGTGGCTGACGCGGCGGCGATCCGCCGGTGGCCCAGATGCTGCACGCGCTCGGCGCCACCCGCATCGAGCTGCTGGAGCAACAACCCGGACAAGGGCGCTCAGCTGGGCCGCCCCGGCGCGGAGGGCTTGATCTGCTTGCGCGCCGTATGGAGCGCTAGCCGGGCCAGCGGCCCGCGAAATCAAGCTGGTGGGCGATGTAGACCAGCTCGCCCGTGGCCAGCTGCCGGCCGCGCTCGGCCAGCCAGCCGGCCAGGTCTGCCGGTTCCACCCGGTCCTGGTGATTCCGCAACGCGCTGCGGATCGTGTTGAGGATGCTGCGCAGGAAGTAGGCCTCATCGCCCGGGTACTTCCCATCCGGCCCGGCGCTTACCATCCAGTCCGACGGCCCCGCCGCCAGCGCGGGCGCTCCCGCCGCCCGGAGGTAGTGAAACAGGCGGCGGCCCGTTCGGCTTTCCCCGGCGGCAGGCCGTAGCGAATGCGCTCATCCATGTCGCGGTGGTAGGCCTGCATGATCTGGTCGTCATGGGGGTGGCCGGGCGCGAAAATGCTCTCGCCGTCGTAGTTGATCGTGAACCAGTAGACGCCGCCGGGGATCAGCAGCCGCAGCAATCCGGGCAGGACGGCCGGCACGTCCACCAGGTCCAGGACGGCGTTGGCGATCAGCACATCGGCCGGCGCCCGATGAGCGTCCTCCAGGTAACTGCCGAGCTCGGCGTGCACCAGGCGCACCCGGATATCACCCACCCACAGCCCATCCGGCAGCAGGTCGCTGCGCAGGCCCCGCGCGGCCGCCCACTCGCAGAGCCACCGGCGAGAACCATCCAGCAGCTGCCGATCCGCGTCCAGCACGACGTACTCGCCGGCGCCGACCGTACCCCAGTCCATCAGACGGGCCACCATCGTCCCCAGGCCGCCGCCGACCTCCAGCACCCGCGGCGCCCCGGCCGGCATCAGGCGGCGCAGCTCGGCCAGCACATGCCGGTTAAGTGCCCGGTCGTCCACGGTCGTCTTGGCGGCCAGGTAGCGGGCATAGTCAATAGTCATCGAGGCTTCATCGAAGTAAGGCCCGGTAACCGCCAGGCAGCGCCGTCGCTATCGCGTGATGAGAGGAATCGTGCGGGTCCACGTAGTAGCCCCCGAGGGGTTCGACAATCCCGGCCAGCCTACCGGCGGCAACATCTACGACCGGCGCGCCTGCGCCGGACTGGCCGAGGCCGGATGGGATGTGCTGGTCACGACCGTCGCCGCGGCGTCGCCGGTACCCGGTCCGGGCGCACGCGCCGGCCTGGCCCGCATCGTTTCCGCCATCCCGGACGGTGAGATCGTCCTGATCGACGGACTGATCGCCTCGCCGGCCGCCGCGCAGCTGCTGCCACACGCTGGCCGGATACGAATGACAGTGCTGCTGCACATGCCACTGGCCACCGCCCTCGACGCACGCCATGATGCCAGCGCGCAGCGCTCCGAACGAGCCGTGCTCCGTGCGGCCACCGGCGTGGTCGTTACCAGCGAATGGACCCGCCAGCAGATCCTGACCAGGTACGCGATCCCGGCCCACCGGGTGCACGTCGCCCGGCCCGGCGTCGATCGGGTCGCTGCCGCCACCCGGCCCGTCCGCGGTCACCTGATCTGCGTCGGAGTCCTCGGCCGCCACAAGGGGCAGGACCTCCTCGTCGAGGCGCTCGCCGAGCTGGGTGGCCTGGACTGGCATTGCGTGCTGGCCGGACCGCTCGACCGCTACCCGGACTTCGTCGGCCAATTGCGGACCCGCATCACGCGCCTCGGCTACGGCCACCGCGTTCGGCTCACCGGCGTGCTGACCGGCGCAGCGCTCAGCCACGCGTATACCACCGCCGACCTGCTTGTCGCGCCGTCCCGCTCGGAGACCTACGGCATGGCCGTCACCGAAGCGCTCGCCTATGGCCTGCCCGTCATAGCTGCCGCCATCGGCGGCCTGCCCGAAGCGCTCGGCTCGACCGCCGATGGCACCCGCCCCGGCCAGCTGGTCCCTCCCGGCGATCCGGCTGCCCTCGCCGCCGCGCTCGCAGACTGGCTGGGTGACGAGCGTCACCGGCGCCGGCTCCGGGCCGCCGCACGACAGCGGCGGTCGACCCTGCACGGCTGGGAACAGACCACACAAGAGATAGCGCATGCATTGACCGCCGGCGCCGCCTCGCGCCGGTGACGGTGCTGCTCATCGCCAACGATCCCTTCCAGCCAGGCAGAACAGCATCTTTGCCGAACGCCAGTGCCGGGCCGGTGATGGCCGCCGCGGCTAGGAACGCTGGTGCGCGGCCAGTTCCGGGGCGCTGAGCTGGGGGAGGGTGATGGTGAAGCGGGTGGTGCCGGGCTGGGAGTGGAGGTGGACGGTGCCGCCGTGGGCGGTGGTGACGGCGTCGACGATGGCTAGGCCGAGGCCGGTGGAGGGCTGGCCGTCGTGGTGGGTGCGGGCGGTGTCGCCGCGGACGAATCGTTCGAACAGGGTGGGCTGCAGGTCGGGTGGGATGCCGGGGCCGTCGTCGGTGACCGACAGCTGGATGCTGGGGCCGGTGGTGGTCAGCGACACGGTGACGGTGGTGCCGGGTGGGGTGTGCTTGGCGGCGTTGCTCATCAGGTTGGCCAGGACCTGGTGCAGGCGGTGTTCGTCGCCGCGGACCTGGACCGGTTCGCCGGGCAGTTCGAGCAGCCAGCGGTGGGTGGGGGCGGCGGCGCGGGCGTCGCTGGTGGCGTCGATGGCTAGCCGGGTCAGGTCGACGGGCTCCTGGGCCAGCGGCCGGCCGGCGTCGAGCTGGGCGAGCAGCAGCAGTTCGTCGACCAGGACGCTCATCCGGGAGGATTCGGCTTCCACGCGGCGCAGTGCGTGGCCGATGTCGGCGGGGACCGGGCCGGGGTGGCGCAGCGCGAGTTCGGCGTAGCCGCGGATGGCGGCCAGCGGGGTGCGCAGTTCGTGGCTGGCGTCGGCGGCGAAGCGGCGCAGCCGGGCCTCGGAGGCGGCCCGCCGGGCCAGCGCCGCCTCGACGTGGCCGAGCATCCGGTTGAACGCCGCGCCGACCTGGCCGACCTCGGTGCGCGGGTTGGCGTCCGGGACCCGGTCGGGCAGCGTGACCTGGCCACTGGCCAGCGGCAGGTGCGTCACCCGCGTCGCCGTCGCCGCCACCCGCCGCAACGGCACCAGCGACAGCCGGACAAACCCCGTCCCCAGCAACCCCGTCAACACCAACGCCGCCGAGAACGCGGACACTTCGGCGATCTCCACCCGGCGCAGCGTGGCCTCCATGTCGGCTAGCGGCAAGCCGGTGATCAGCACGTCGTGGTCGTGGCCGGGAACCGCGGTGACCCGGTAGTCGCCGCCGATCGAGGGCAGGTCCAGGGTGTAGTACTCGCCGTTCGCCGGCAGCGCGGCCAGCTTGGCCTCATCCTTTTCGGACAGGTGTGCGGACCCGTTGATGATGCCCTGATTGGTGACTTCGCCGTGCTTGACCCGGGCGCCGAACGTGCCCGGGCCCAGGCCGGGGGTTTTGTTGCAGTTGCCGGGCGGGGTGCCCGGCGGCAGCGGCTCGTGGTCCTCCAGCGATTCCATGCACGAGGGGTACGTGCCGCCTGCCGCCCCGAGCTGCATGTCGAGCTGGTTGAGCAGGGTGTTGCTGAGCACTAGGTAGGTGACCAGGCCGACGGCGGCGCAGGCCAGCGCGAGCAGGGCGAGCAGCCCGGCGATGAGCCGGCCGCGCAGCGTGCGCGACGCCAGCCAGCGGCGCACCGAGCCCATCGGGGTGGACCTTAGCTCGCGGGCTTCAGGACGTAACCGACGCCGCGGACGGTGTGGATCAGCGGCTCTCGGCCCGCGTCGATCTTCTTGCGCAGGTAGCTGATGTACAGCTCGACCACGTGCGCTTGCCCGCCGAAGTCGTAGTTCCACACCCGGTCCAGGATCTGCGCCTTGGACAGTACCCGGCGCGGGTTGCGCATCAGGAAGCGGAGCAGCTCGAACTCGGTCGCGGTCAGGTCGATCAGCTCGTCACCCCGGCGTACTTCGCGGGCGTCCTCGTCCATGGACAGGTCCCCGACCACCAGCTGGGTCTCGCCGCGGGCCCGGGCCAGCCCGGCCCGGCGAAGCAGGCCACGCAGCCGGGCCAGCACTTCCTCCAGGCTGAACGGCTTGGTCACGTAGTCGTCGCCGCCCGCGGTGATGCCGGCCACCCGGTCATCAACCGCGTCCCTGGCCGTCAGGAACAGCACGCACACGTTGGGCGAGTCCTGCCGGACCCGGCGGAGCACTTCCAGCCCGTCGAAGTCGGGCAGCATGATGTCCAGCACGATCGCGTCGGGCCGGAACTCACGGGCCGTGCGGACCGCGGACGCGCCGTTACCGGCGGTCTGGATCTCCCAGCCTTCGTAGCGCAGGACGCTGGCCAGCAGCTCGGCCAGGCTGGGCTCGTCATCGACCACCAGCACCCGGATCGGGCTGCCATCCAGCCGCTTGATCGGCGCGGCCTGCGCTGACCCACCCGGCTGTACTGGCCCACCCGTCTGCACTGCGTCATCCGACTGCACTGCGTCACCCGACTGCACTGTCTGGGTCTCACTCGTCATCTGCCCAGTATGCGAGCAGAGGTTACCGAGAGTTTCTACGCATCCTCTGAATTCCCGCTGAGCTGGGGGAGGGTGATGGTGAAGCGGGTGGTGCCGGGCTGGGAGTGGAGGTGGACGGTGCCGCCGTGGGCGGTGGTGACGGCGTCGACGATGGCTAGGCCGAGGCCGGTGGAGGGCTGGCCGTCGTGGTGGGTGCGGGCGGTGTCGCCGCGGACGAATCGTTCGAACAGGGTGGGCTGCAGGTCGGGTGGGATGCCGGGGCCGTCGTCGGTGACCGACAGCTGGATGCTGGGGCCGGTGGTGGTCAGCGACACGGTGACGGTGGTGCCGGGTGGGGTGTGCTTGGCGGCGTTGCTCATCAGGTTGGCCAGGACCTGGTGCAGGCGGTGTTCGTCGCCGCGGACCTGGACCGGTTCGCCGGGCAGTTCGAGCAGCCAGCGGTGGGTGGGGGCGGCGGCGCGGGCGTCGCTGGTGGCGTCGATGGCTAGCCGGGTCAGGTCGACGGGCTCCTGGGCCAGCGGCCGGCCGGCGTCGAGCTGGGCGAGCAGCAGCAGTTCGTCGACCAGGACGCTCATCCGGGAGGATTCGGCTTCCACGCGGCGCAGTGCGTGGCCGATGTCGGCGGGGACCGGGCCGGGGTGGCGCAGCGCGAGTTCGGCGTAGCCGCGGATGGCGGCCAGCGGGGTGCGCAGTTCGTGGCTGGCGTCGGCGGCGAAGCGGCGCAGCCGGGCCTCGGAGGCGGCCCGCCGGGCCAGCGCCGCCTCGACGTGGCCGAGCATCCGGTTGAACGCCGCGCCGACCTGGCCGACCTCGGTGCGCGGGTTGGCGTCCGGGACCCGGTCGGGCAGCGTGACCTGGCCACTGGCCAGCGGCAGGTGCGTCACCCGCGTCGCCGTCGCCGCCACCCGCCGCAACGGCACCAGCGACAGCCGGACAAACCCCGTCCCCAGCAACCCCGTCAACACCAACGCCGCCGAGAAGACGATGATCTCGGTCAGCTCGACTTCCCGCAGGGTGGACTGCACCGGGGCCAGCGGCAGCCCGGTGACCAGCCTGGTGCCGTCGTTTCCGGACCGGGCCAGCAGCTGGTAGCGGCCGAGCGCGCTGAGCGAGACCGTGGTCGGCGCGCCCGAGGTGCGCAGGGCCAGCAGGGCCGTCCGGTCGGCCTGGTTCAGGCGGCAGTCACTGCCGGTCACCGTGGGGTTGTGGAACATGTTGTCGCCGATCGAGGCGCTGAAGGTTTGCGGGCCCTGTTCCTGGCCGCACATCTGCGGTCCGCCGGGGACGTTGTCGTTGTCGTGATCACTGTCCTGGCCGGGCTGGCCGTGGCCCGGCCGGCCATCACTGGGCGGGTCGCTGCCACCCGCCCCCGTTTCCAGGCAGTTGCCGTACCGCACGTTGACCGCGCTGAGCTGCTGGTCCAGCTGGCTCATCAGCGCCTTGTGCAAAGCTACATATGTAGTGATGCCGACGGCGGCGCAGGCCACCGCGAGCAGCGCGAGCAGGCCGGCGATGAGCCGGCCGCGCAGTGTCCGCGGGCCCAGCCGGCCGGGCTGCGCCGCGGCTTGTGGCGCCCGTGCGGCGTCCGGGGTGCTCATCGTGATGGCCTTAACGTGCGGAGTTCGGGGAGGTGGCCGGCGCGGTGGCGGGGGAGGGCAGGCCGGTGGCTCATCTTATGGGCCGGCCTGCTATTCAGCGGGCGGGCAGCAACTTGAGGGCCAGCACCGGGCAGTCGGTGACGGCCCGGCGGACGTGCCGGTCCAGGGACCGGGGCACCGGCCCGTCGGCCACGATCGGGTAGCCCCACTCGTCCAGTGTGATCAGCTCGGGCAGTAGTTCCGCGCACAGCCCGTGGCCGGAGCAGATGGTCGGATCGACTCGCAGCTGGCTCTTCATCGTGATCAGCTCCAGTCTGCGGCGCTGAGCGCGGTGTCGGCGGGCAGCGGCAGGAACGGCCGCCGGGCCGGGTCCACACACCGCCCCTGGCCGTGCAGGGTGATCTCGTCCCGGAACACGTGCAGGGCGCTGCGGATGAACCGGACGCTGCCGTCCGGGTGGTGGCAGGCGCCGCGGCCCTGTACCAGACCCGCCCAGCGGATCATGTCGGTCACCGCGCGCGGGTCGGGGCGCGGGCTGGCGATCTCGGCCATGGCGGCGGCGATCCGCGGCAGGCCGTTGAAACACGGCCCGCACTGACCAGCCGATTCCAGCGCAAGATAGCGGGCCACCCGGGCCGCCTCGGCGATCCCGCAGCGGTCGGCGGGCAGCGCGGCCAGCACGCCCGCGCCCACGAAAGCGCCGGCCGGCCGCAGGTCCGCGTTACTCAGCGTCATCCGGGCCGCGTCCGCGGCCGGCACCCAGGCCCCGTGGTACCCGCCGCTGAGCACGGCCTGGGTGTGCCCGTCCAGGGTGAGCAGGCTGCGCAGCGGAGTGCCGAGCTCGGTTTCCACCACGTCCCGGCGGCCGTCGGCCTGGTGCAGCGTGCAGAGCATGCTGCCCGGCTCGTCGCCGGTGCCGGCCGCGCGGAACCAGTCCGGCCCGAACCGGGCGATCAGCGCCAGGTGGGCCAGCGTCTCCACGTTGTGCACCAGGGTGGGGCGGCCGGCGACGCCCCGCTCGAACACCATGGGGGGCTTGAACCGCGGCCGGGCCGGCCCGCCGTTTGCCCGGCTGGCCAGGGCCGATTCCTCACCGGCCAGGAAGCGCGGCGGCGCGTCGAAAATCTCTACCGCGGCGTGGTCCAGCCCGGCCGCGGCGCGCTCGGCGATGGCCGCATGCAGTTTGTCGAGTAGCCGTGGGTGGCGGCTCAGGTACAGCCCGGCCGCCTCGGAGCCGACGGCTTCGGCCGCCAGCTGCAAGCCGTCCAGGATCAGGTGCGGGGAAATCCACAGCAGCGACTTGTCCTTCTCGCTGGCCGGCTCGCCCTCGGCGCCGTTGCCGATGACCACCGGCCTGGTGCGGGCCTGGGCGACCGCGGCCAGCTTGCGGTGCACCGGGAAGGCGGCCCCACCCCGGCCGGTCAGGCCCGCGGCCTGGAGCACCGGGATCAGCCGCCCAGCCCGGCCGGTGTACGGCAGCGCGCCGAAACGGTGCAGATGGGTGGCCAGGTTGACCGGTACCGCCCCCTGGGCCGGCAGCAGCCGGGGCAGCCCGGCACCGTCACCCGGCTGGGCCGGCGGCTGGCCGGAGTGGCGGTGGTGTCCGGGGTGCGGCACGGTGGTGCCATACGTCATCGCAGGGTCGGCTTTCGAGAGTCGGTCAGCGGATGGTCGCGCGCGGCCCGCGGCGGGCCGGGTCACGGACGCCGCGCGGCGACATCATGTCGAGCGTGGCGGCGGCCCGTTCCTCCTGCGGCACCTCCCGGCCGGCCTGGGAGATGCGCCAGATGACCGCGCCGGCCACCGCCGCGATGCAGGCGAGCAGCAGGTAGAGCAGGACGCCGCGGTGCATGTCGGTGCTGCTGGTCAGGCTGTGCGCCGTGGCGCCGCCCCAGGCTAGGTAGGCGAGCCAGTGCAGGGCCCGCCAGAACCGGCGGTTGATCCGGGCCCGGGCCAGGCTGGTCACGATCAGCGCCAGCACGAGGTCGAGCGAGATCGCGCCGACGCCGAGCCAGAGCGGCTTGTACGGCGAGGTGAACGGGATCACGATCGCGGCCAGCCCGATGGTGACGTAGGGGTCGAGCACCGCGGTGACCACGTGCACCGCGACGAACGCCACGGCCAGCAGGGACAGGTTGCGGTGCAGCCCGGTGACCACGAACCGGGGCAGCCCGGGCAGCCGCCCCTGCCGGTTCACCAGCACGCCGAGCAGCGTCACGCCGGTGAGCAGCAGCAGGCTCACCACACCGGTGGCCCGGCTGGCGTACCAGAGCGCCGTGCTCTGCGTGATTCCGCTCATCGCTGTCCTCTGCAAGGTCCTGTCGTCCGATGCTAAGCATCCCTGGCCTGGTGCAGGCCCTGCTATGGCATGTCTCTCAATTCCCTCTGAACGCTGACCTGCCCCAGCCGGCCCTGGCAGACCAGGCGATACGCCCGCTCCGGTATACATACGGCACCGGATGCCGCAGCACGACTGAGGAGGCCGCATGCCCGAGCCCGGGGCGGCGCGGCGGCGGCGGCTGGGCGGCGTCCTGGTGGACACCGGCCCGCTGCGGCGGCACCGGGACTTCCGCCGGCTGTGGGCCGGGCAGCTGGTGTCCCAGCTGGGCAGCCAGCTCACCATCGTGGCCGTGTCCTACCAGACGTACCGGCTCACCGGCTCGACAGCCATGGTCGGGCTGGTCAGCCTGGGCCAGCTCGTCCCGCTGCTGGCCGGATCGCTGCTGGGCGGGCCACTGGTGGACGCCTGGGACCGGCGCCGGGTCATGCTGTTCACCCAGCTCATGCTGGCCGCCGGCTCGGCCGGGCTGGCCGCCAACGCGCTGGCCGGGCAGGCCCGGCTGTGGCCGGTGTTCGCCTGCACCGCCGAGGCGGCCGCGTTCCAGGGCCTGGACTGGTCGGCCCGGCGCGCCTCGCTGCGGCGGCTGGTGCCGCCGCCGGACGTGCCCGCGGCGGTGTCCGTGCAGTCGGCCGCGCTCCAGCTGACCACCGTGCTCGGCCCGGCCGCGGCCGGGCTGCTCATCGCGCACACCGGCTTCGGCCTGGTGTACGGGCTGGACGTGGCCTCGTTCGCGGTGGCGTTCGGCTCGGTGTTGCTGCTGCCGCGGCTGCCCCCGGAACGCGGCGGCCAGCCGGCCAGCCTGGCCTCACTGATCGGCGGCGTGCGCTATGTGAAGTCCAGCCAGCCGCTGGCCGGGGTGTTCCTGATCGACCTGGGCGCCATGGTGTTCGGCCTGCCGCGGGCGCTGTTCCCGGCGCTGGCGGCCACCGTGTTCGGCGGCGGCGCCGCCGTCGTCGGCTACCTGAACGCGGCGCCCGGCGCCGGGGCGCTGCTCGGCTCGGTGCTCACCGGCCGGGTCGGCCGGGTGCATGCCGTCGGCCGGGCGGTGGTCATCTGCGTGGTGGTGTGGGGCCTGGCCATCACCGGCTTCGGCCTGGTGCACTGGCTGCCCGCCGCGCTGCTGCTGCTGGCCGTCGCGGGCGCGGCCGACGTCATCTCGGCGGTGTTCCGGATGGTGATCGTGCAGCAGGTGACCCCGGACCGGATGCAGGGCCGGGTGAACAGCCTGATCTACGCGGGCATCCAGGGCGGCCCGCGGCTGGGCGACGCGGAGGCCGGCGCGGCCGCGGCCATCGGCGGCCCGTCGTTCGCGGCCTGGTCGGGCGGGCTGCTCAGCGTGGCTACCGCGTTGGTCACGTGCTGGCTGCTGCCCGGTATGTGGCGTTATGACTCCCGGGCCGGGGCCGCGCCGCTGGCCTCGGGGGAGGCCGCCGAGCAGGCCGGCTGAGCCAGGTCAGCGGCCCGGCGTCACCAGGTGGGGCGGCGCGCCGGGTCAGGAGCCGCCGGACGTGCCGTGCGACGGCGCTGAGCTGGGCACCGGCGCGGGTGCGGTGCTGGGCGGGGCGGGGGCGCTGCCCGGCGCGGACGCCGCACCGGCTGACCCGGCCGCGGCGCCGCCGGCCCGGCTGTGGTGATGATGGTGCCGCCGGGCACGCGGGCTCGCGGCCGCCCCGGAACTGCCGGTGCTGGCGGCCGCGCCGGCCTGGCTGCTGGCCGCCGGGGCGGGCCGCGGCGTGCTGGCCGGCTGCGTGCTGGCGGCGGCGGTGTGCGTGGCGCCGGGCAGGATGAACGCCACCGCGCCCGCGGTGACCACGCCACCGACGCCGACCGTGGCGGTGACCGCGCGCAGCCGGTCCTGGCTGCGCTGGCGGTGGGCGATGGCCGCGCGCAGGCTATGCGGGCGGTGCTGGCTCATGCGGTTCCCTGGGCTTACTCGGCTGGCCATCCGGCAACGGTCTGCACGTTACCGGCTGCGTCGACCAGCCGGGCGGGCAAGCCGAGATTTACCAGCCAGTCGAGCGCCCGCTCGCCCCTGATGATGGCGGCGGTGCTGGCCGTGTTGGCGTCGGCGCAGCTGGCTGCCGCGACCGACACGGTGCGCCAGTACACCGGGGCGGGCAGCCCGGTGCGCGGGTCGAGGATGTGGTGCAGCGCCATACCGCCGCGCCGCCAGCGCCGGGCGGTGGTGCTGGACGTGGCCAGCCCGCCGTCCCGGATGGCCACCACGGCCGACGGCCCGTCCGGCGCGTCTTCCGGCCGCCCGGTGACGTCCTGCACCCGGATCCGCCACCCGCCGTCCGGTGGCTGGCCAGCCACCGCGATGTCCCCGCCCAGGCCGACCAGCACGCCGCAGCCCAGCTCGGCGGCGAGCCGCGCGGCCGAGCGGTCCGCGGCCCACGCCTTGGCCGTGGCGCCCAGGTCCAGGATCATCCCGGGCGGCAGGGTGAGGTACCGGTGCTGCTCGTCCAGGCCGACCAGGCGCCAGCCGGGCGCGGCCCGCACGGTCAGTGTGACCGGCGGGCCGTCCGCCGGGACCAGCGCGAAGTCTCGGTCGTAGCCGATGACCGCGAGGGCGTCGCCGATGGTCGGATCCACGTCGCCGTCGGTCAGCCGGGCGGCGCGCAGCGCTACCGCCACCGCCTCGGCCAGCAGCGGGCTGAGCTGGACCGGCCCCGCCGGGCGGTGGGCATCATCGAGGCGCATCAGCTCGGAGTCGGGGCGGAACCGGCTGCAGGCCGCGTCCACCGCGGCCAGGTCGGCCGCCAGCAGGCCGCGGCCGGCGGCCAGCTGGGCTGGGTCGGTGACGAGCAGCCGCACCTGGGTGCCCAGGGCGGTCCAGTCCGCGTGCGCCGGGGCATCGTGGCCCGCGGCGGCGGACTGCATCATGAGCCTCCCGAAGTGGCGCCGGCCGGCCCGGCGCTGGACGACGGCGCTGACGACGAGCCGAACGAGCCGGAACTCGACGACGAGCCGGAACTCGACGAACCGGAACTGGACGACGAGCCCGAGCCCGAGGCGGAGCTACTGCCCGAGGACCCCGTGCTTGAGGACCCTGTGCTTGAGGCCCCCGTGCTTGAGGACCCCGTGCCCGTGGACGCCGCGCCAGAACTGCCCGAGTGCCCGGTGCTGGCCTGGCTCGACGATCCGTTACTGCTGCTGGCGGTGTTATGCGCCGCGGCGGGCAGTTCGGCCATCACTATGCCGGCCACGGCTGCGCCTACGATACCGGCGCCGATGGTGGCGTTGCGGAGGCGCCGGCGAGCGTGATCGCGGGCAAAAATGGCCGACACCGTCCGCTCGTCGCTGTTCATCCAGGGCTCCTTCTCGGCCGCAGGTACTCGTTCAGTGTCGGCCGCGCTGATATGGCAGTGCTGGGCAAATGCTCAGAGCCCGCTCTGAGTCCGGCGGGAAGCCGGCTGGCTAGGATGGCCGGGATGCCAGGGCCGACCGCGGCAAGCGCCGTACCCGTACGTAGGGCCCGCACGCTCGCCCAGGTATACCGGCACTTCGGCGAGGTCGGCGCGGCCGGAACGTCGCCGTTGTACGAGCGCGTCGCCGTCGCGCTGAGTGAGTCCGGTCCGGCGCTGCGCGCCATCGAGGCGGCTCCGGCCCGCAAGCGGCACCCCGCGGTGATCCTCGCCGCGCTGCATGACCTCGTCCTGGCCGGGCGCGCCCCGGAGCTGGCGGCGGCCTATGCCGCCGGGGACGGCGACGCCGCCGCTGCCGCGGCGATCGGCACACTGCTGCGGCTGACCGACTCGGTCGTGACCATCGCCATGCGCCGGCCGGTGCGCAGCAACGAGACGGGACACGGCGCCATGCTGTACCCGGCCATTGCCGAGGCGGCGCGCCGGGCCGGCGCGCAGGCGGTTGGGCTGATCGACGTGGGCTGCGGCGCTGGGTTCAACCTCAATGTCGATCGCGTTGGCATCACCTACAGCAACGGGCAATCGCTGGGTGACCCGTCATCTCCCGTGCAGCTGTCCTCGTCGGTCGTGGGGGACCGGCCCATCCCGGCGCGGGCCCTGCCCGAGGTCGCCACCCGGGTCGGCGTCGACCTAGATCCGCTCGACGTGACCGACCCGGATGAGGCCCGATGGCTGCGCGCCTGCCTGCCGCCAGACCAGCCGGAGCGGGCCGCCAGGCTCGACGCGGAGCTGGCGCTGGCCGCGGCGGACCCGCCGCGGCTGCTGCCCGGTGACGCCGTCGAGGTGCTGCCCGATGCCTTCGGCCGGGTCCCGGCGGACGCCCTGCCTGTCGTCACCACGACGTGGGCGCTGTCCCGCTTCCCGCTGGATAGCCGCCTGCGCTTCCTGCACCGCCTCGGCGAAGCGGCGTCCGGCCGGCCGGTCGCGTGGGTGTCAGCGGAGGGAGTCGGCGTCGCCCCGGCCATACCGACCTTTGGCGATCGCCGCGCCTCAGGCCACAGCATCATCGGGCTGGCCGTGTTCGGCCAGTCGGCGCTGCGCACCGAGGCCATCGGCCGCTGCTGGTCGCAGGGCCGCTTCCTGGCCTGGCTGGCCGGCTCTTAGTTGTCCTGTCCAGTTGATCCGTCGGCCGCGAGCACCCGGGCCAGCTTGGACGCCGACTTGGACGGCTCGGCTCCGGCGGCGCGCAGTTGCCCGGCAGTGGCGTTCAGCAAAGAACGGGTTCCGGAGACCAGTTCCACCTCCAGCTCCCGCCAGCTGTCGGCCAGCCGCCAGGTGGCGGGTTCGGCCGGGTCCGGGCGGAGCCGGCCACCTCGTCGTCGGCGATCTCGGCGAGCGGCCGGCCGGACTGATCGAGCAGGCGGCGCACGGTGCGGCGGGTGTCCAGCCGGGCGACGGGCCGCAGCGGCTCACCGCCGGTCCACTGGGCGACCTCGGCGGCGACCGGGGCCGGCACCTCGAGTTCCGCCTCGCCCAGCGGGAAGTGCAGCTCACGGCGGGTGTCCGCGCTGACCGGCAGCTTGATGTGCCAGCCCGCGTCGGTGCCGCCGGTGCGGCGGCGCAGCGTGACCTTGGCCGCGGCCAGCCGCAGCCCGGCGGTGTCGAAGTAGGTGGCGGACAGGTGCAGCACGTCCGGCGGCGACTCGCTGGCCACCCCGGCCCCGGTCAGGCTGGGCAGTATGAAACCGGCAGGCACGTCAAACTTCTGCTCGATCTCGGTCAGCTCGGTCTCGCCATCGGTCATGCCCTGAGGCTACGAGGCCAGGGCCGGCCGGGCCGCACCGCGGGCCGACTTCTCCCGTCTGACGGCAAACGCGTAGCCGCCGATCCAGTTGGGTCAGCTGTTTCAGCGGTGCACGCCTGGTAACAGTGCCAGACTGCGAAATAACGTTCCGTGTTCAACATCATGGTGACCGGGGCTAAGTCGGCGCGGCGGGGCGCCGGCAGTGGGAGCAAGGGTCATGATGGGGTCAGCTTGGGGTCAGTCGTCGTGACCAACGGGGACGGGGGAACTCCATGGGTCTCATCACGGACATTAACGGCGCCGCGGAAGGATACGAGGCGGTCAGCCTGCCGCTGCTCCCTGAGGACCCATCCGGCGCGCAGGGCCTGGACGGGGCGGTGCTCCGCCGCCGCAGCGGCCGGCCGACCAAACGGGCCGTGATCTACCTGCACTGCCTGGACGACCCGTTCGTGGCCGCCGACCTGGCCAGCTGGTACACCGACCGCGGTTTTCACTTTTACGTGGCCGACCTGCGCCGGCTGGCGGACAGCGGCCGGGTGGAGACCGGCCACCCGGTCCAGGACAGTGCGACTGCGCTCGGCACGTACTTCGCCTGCCTGGACACGGCCGCGCAGCACGTCCGGGACGCGGACGGGATGGAGACCGTGGTGCTCAGCGCGCACGCCACCGGCGCGCTGGTGGCTCCGCTCTGGTGCCACGCCCGGCGCGGCAGCCGGCCCGCGGACGCGCTGATCCTGGCCAGCCCGTCGTTCCGGGCCGGCTCGTGGCTGTCCCGGCTGGCAGGCGGGCGGCGCCGCGCGGCACCCATGCTCGCGGTGCTCCGCCGCCGGGTCCGGCGCGGGCTGGACATCAGCTGCCCGGTACTGGTGTTGTGCCCGGCGGCGGACTGGGATGCCACGGGTGGCCCGGCTGGCCTGCCCGGGCTGGGCGGCCAGGCCACCATGCGGCTGGGCCCGCACGTGACCTGGCGCAAGGTGGACGAGGCAGGCCCGGGCGGGCCCGGGCTCGGGCAGCTACTGGACGAGCAGGGCCGCTGGCTCGGCGCCTACCTGTCCAGCCAGATCCGCGACCAGCTCCTCTAAGGCCGCCGTCGCACCGTTTGCAATCCGCGGCCGCTTGTAGCCCGCGGCAGCGCCGCCAACCCGCCGCCGCCCCGCACAGATCCTTCACCCACACCCTCCGGCGCGCTGTTCGCACCGCGTGGATGATTCGTTCACGCGCACTGGTGCGCATGACTGAAACATCCATGCGCATGGTTCGGGGTGTGGCCGCTCCCGCTCAGCTCACCTGGACGGCGATGCTGGGGTAGCCGGAGGCGCCGTTGGGCTCCGGGGGCTGCTGCAGCGACGTCTGCGTGTAGCCGGTCCGGTCGGTGGCCCGGGACTCGATGACGTGCGTGCCCGGCGTGGCGTCCCATTCCCAGACCCACTGCCGCCACGTGTCGATGCCCGGGACGGCGGCCAGCGTGGCCTGCTGCCATGGCCCCTTGTCCACCCGGACATGCACCGCGTCGATGCCCTTGTGCTGGGCCCAGGCCACGCCGGCCACCGGGGTGCGGCCCGCCTTCACCCCGCTGTTCGGCACGTCGATCCGGGACTCGGTCTTGATCGGCGCGCGCTGCGACCAGCCGCGCACCGTCCAGTAGGCGTGCTCGGCGGCGAACGAGGTCACCTTGATGTCGGTGACCCACTTGGTCGCGGACACGTAGCCGTACAGGCCGGGGACCACCATCCGGGCCGGGAAGCCGTGCGCGACCGGCAGTGGTGTGCCGTTCATGGCCACCGCCACCAGGGCGTCCCGGCCGTCCATCACAGTGGCGATCGGGGTGCCGGAGGTGAACCCGTCCACCGAGGTGCACAGCAACTGGTCCGCGCCTGCCTTGACCCGGGCCATCCGGAGCAGGCTGGCCAGGCTGGCCCCGAGCCACTTGGCGTTGCCGATATACGGCCCGCCGACCGGGTTGGACACGCAGGTCAGCGTGACGTAGTTCTCGATCAGCGGGCGGCGGAGCAGGTCGTCGAAGCTGAGCGTGATCTCCCGGTCCACCATGCCGTGGATGCGCAGGTGCCAGGTCTGCGGGGCCACCTGCGGCAGGATCAGCGCGGTGTCCACCCGGTAGAACGCGTTGTTCGGCGTGACGAACGGTTCCAGCCCCTTGACGTTGGGGTGGGTGCCGGGCGGCAGCGGCGGCGCCGGGTGCGCGGGGCGGGGGAAGCGGAGCTCGGACCGCGCCACCGACACGCTGGACCGCTCGGACAGCGACCGGCCGGCCAGCGCGCCGATGCCGCCCGCGGCCAGCGCGACCGCGCTGACGGTGAGGAAGCCGCGGCGACCTGGCCCGGCGCCGGCTGGGCTGGGCCCAGCCGCGGCGCGGGTGGCTGGCGCCCAGTCCAGCGGGTCGCGTTCTGCTGGTGGCGGCCCGGCTGTGCCGCCCGGCGCGCCGCCCTCGTCCGGTTCGGCGTCCCCATCCGGTTCGGCGTCCCCGTCTGGCTCGGCGTTCCCGTCCGGCACGCTGCTCTCGGCCGGTGCCGGGGCCTCGGGTGCGGCTGGTTCGGGGGCTTCAGTTGCTTCGGGTGCCCCCGTCGGCCCGGCGGTCCCGGCTTCGTCGGCTGGCGGCCCGGCCGCCGGCATCGCGGCCGCCGGGATCCCGGCAGCCGCGGCCGCGGAGGCAGGCCGGCGCTGCGCCGCGCGCACCAGGCGGGACAACGCGAACGCCCCGGCCAGCGCGCCGAGCAGCGTGGGCAGCACGTCCACCAGCTCGGCGTTCGGCCGGGTCAGCGCGCTGGCCAGCCCGATCACGGCGAAGATCCCGAGCCCGGCGTAGCCGTAACTGAGCCGCCGCATGGCCGCTATACCGATGATCGCGGCCAGCACTGCGAGCACCACGAGCATGCCGAAGACCAGGGCCTTCTTGTCGTTCGAGCCGAACGTAGCGATCGCGAAGTTCTTGACAGGGGGCGGAGTATTGTCAATGGCCAGACCACCGACGGCCGCCACCGGCGAGCCCTGCGGCCGGCCTATCCCGGCAATGAGCTGGGCGACCCCGAGCGCGACCCAGGCGGTGAGCAGGCCGACCCACGCACCACGGCCGATCCCACGGGAATGAACAGGAGCCTTCACAGCAGTCATTCGTAGCCTACGGAGATCTGGATTGCCGCAGAACACCGTAGTTGGCAAGCCAAGCGTAATGCGGCGACGAATTAGGGATATGGCGATGACCGACAGCCAGCCGCAGGCCTCCCGGGACGGTCTCGGCGCAGGTCAGCCCGGCACTGGCCGGCCTGGCCACCCCGGTGCGCCGCTGGCTGTGCTGCTCGGCCAGGTGGCCCGCGGCGACCACGCGGCCTTCGCCGCGGTCTACGGCCAGGTGTCCGGGCCGGTGTTCGGCCTGGTCCGCACCGTGCTGCGGGACTCCGCGCAGGCCGAGGAGGTGTGCCAGGAAGTCCTGCTGGACGTGTGGCGCAACGCGGCCCGGTTCGACGCCAGCCGGGGCACGGCCATGGCCTGGCTGATGACGCTGGCGCACCGGCGCGCGGTGGACCGGGTGCGCTCGCAGCAGGCGGCCACCGCACGGGAGCAGCGGGTGGCCCGGCCCGAGATCTCCTACGACAGCGTGGCCGAGACGGTCGAGGCCCGGCTCGACGCGGAACGGGTCCGCCGCTGCCTCGATTCGCTCACCGGCGTGCAGCACGAGTCGATCACCCTTGCTTACTACCAGGGGCGCACTTACCGTGAGGTAGCCGCCCTGCTCAGCGTGCCGGTCGGCACCGTGAAGACGCGGATGCGGGATGGGCTGATCCGGCTCCGCGACTGCCTGGGGGTGGACTAGCCGTGGGCACACACTGGTTCCACCGGGCCGATCCGCACACGCTGGCCGGCGCCTACGCGCTGGACGCCCTGGGCGGCGCCGACCGGGCCCGCTTCGAGCGCCACCTGAGCGCCTGCCCGTCGTGCAGCCAGGAGACCCGCGGGCTGCTGGAGACCGCCTCCCGGCTGGCCGCCAGCACCGCCGCCCTCGCACCGGACGGCCTGCGCGACCGGGTGCTGGCCGCCGCGGCCCGCACCCGGCAGCATCCGCCGCGGGTAACCGATCTCAAGTCGGCCTGGCCGGGCCGCCGCTGGGGCATGGCCATCGCGTGCGGCGTGCTGGCCGTGGCCCTGGCCATCGGCGGCATCGCGTTCAGCGCCCAGCATCAGCTCAGCCAGGACCAGGCGCGGGCCCGCGCGATCGCCGCGGTGCTGAACGCCCCGGACGCGACCATGCTGACCGCCGGCGCCAGCCCCCGCGGCACGGCCACCGTGGTCATGTCGCACCGGGACCAGGCGCTCGTCTTCACCTCGGCCCGCCTCCCACCCCTTCCTTCTTCTGAACGCTATGAACTGTGGCTGGTCGGCACCACCGGACCCCGGCCTGCGGGCATGCTGCCGGAACCACATGCCGGGATGACCGCCCCGGTCATCGTGAATGGGCTGCGGGCTGGGGACAAGATGGCGCTGACCGTGGAGCCGGCCGCCGGGGCCGCGAAGCCCACCCCGCCGATGGTCATCATGCTGCCGCTCTCATCCTGAGCCCAACCGGGCCCAACTGCCCCGGCTCGCCGTTTCCGCTCGCCGCAGCGGCAGGCTAACGTGGGGACCCGTGAAAGCATCTCCCGAGGCGCAGCAGCGGCTGCTTGAACTGGCCGACCTGGACGCGGAACTATCCCGGCTGGAGCACCGCCGGCGAAGCCTGCCCGAGACGGCGGAAGCCGACCGGATCGAGGCGAAAGACCGCGAGCTGCGCGACGAGATCGTCGCCCTGGAGGCGGCCGAGAAGGATCTTGGGCGGGAGCAGGGCAAGGCCGAGGCCGACGTGGACCAGGTCCGCACCCGGATCGACCGGGACCGTGGCCGGCTGGACGCGGGCACGGTCACCTCGGCCCGGGAACTGGAGACGCTCCAGGCGGAGATCATCTCGCTGGCCCGCCGGCAGTCCGATCTTGAAGAGATCGTGCTGGAAGTGATGGAACGCCGGGAGGGCGCGCAGAGCCGCCGGGCCGCGCTGGCCGACGAGCGGGCTGGGCTGGCCAGCGAACTGGCCGACGTGACCGCCCGGCGGGACGCGGCGCTGGCCGAGATCGCGGAGGAAGCGGGCAAGGCCAGCGACCGCCGGGCCAGCGTGGCCGCGGAGGAACCGGCCGACCTGCTGACGCTGTATGAGAAGCTGCGCGACCAGCACGGGGTCGGCGCGGCGGCGCTGCGCCGCGGCCGCTGTGAGGGCTGCCATCTCTCGCTGAACACGGTCGACCTGAACCGGATCCGGGCCGCCGCGCCTGACGAGGTGCTGCGCTGCGAGGAGTGCCGCCGGATCCTGGTCCGCACCCCGGACTCCGGGCTGTGAGGCTGACCGTCGAGGCCGACGGGGGCTCGCGGGGCAACCCCGGCCCGGCCGGCTACGGAGCTGTGGTCCGCGACGCCGCCACCGGCGAGGTGCTGGCCGAGGCGTTCGACAGCCTGGGCACCACCACCAACAACGTGGCCGAGTACCGCGGCTTGATCGCGGGCCTGCAGGCCGCCGCCGACCTGGCCCCCGGCGCTGACGTGGACGTCCGGATGGACTCCAAGCTGGTGGTCGAGCAGATGTCCGGCCGCTGGCAGATCAAGCACCCGGCGCTCCGGCCGCTGGCCGCCGAGGCCCAGGCGGCCGCCCGCCGGCTGGGCCGGATCACCTACCAGTGGGTGCCGCGGGCGCAGAACGCGCACGCCGACCGGCTGGCCAACCAGGCCATGGACGCGGCGGCCAAGCCATCCACCACCGGACGGCCACCGGGGCAGGACCCGGGCCCGCGCCCCGCGCCGCGGCCAGGCCCGGGCTGGACTGCGGCGCACCGCGACCCGCTGACCACCGTGCTGCTCCGGCACGGCCAGACCCCGCTGTCGGCCGAGCGCCGGTTCGCCGGCCGGGGCGACATCCCGCTCACCGAGACCGGCGAACTGCAGGCCAAGGCGGCCGCGCAGCGGCTGGCCGCGCGGGGTGGCATCGACCGGATCGTGACCTCGCCGCTGCAGCGGGCCCGGCGCACCGCGGCGGCGGTGGCCGCCGCCACCGGCGCGCCGGTCGAGGTGAATGACGGCTGGCTGGAGACCGACTTCGGTGCCTGGGAAGGGCTCAGCTTCGCCGCGGCGATGGAGCGCTGGCCAGCCGAGATGACCGCCTGGATGGGCGACACCAATCTGGCGCCGCCCGGCGGGGAGAGCTTCGCCGCGACCAGCGAGCGGGTGCTGGCCGCGCTGGACCGGCTGCTGGGCGGCCGTGAGCCTGGCACGGTCGTCGTGGTCAGCCACGTAACCCCGATGAAGACCGTGCTCCGGCACGCCCTGCTGGCCCCGCCGGCCGCCCTGCGCCGGATGCAGCTGGACGTAGCCTGCCTGTGCGAGGTCGACTGGTACGCCGACGGGCCGGCGGTCGTCCGCACGTTCAACGACACTGCTCATCTCGACACGGGGCATCTTCAGCCGCGGTAACGGCCGTTATACGCCTAAGCTGGAAGCACGGCGGGCGAGCCGGCCGGGCGGCCGCGCCGGCACCGTGCCAGTCACGGTTCCGGTGAGGAAGGTCCGGGCTCCGCAGGGCAGGGTGGTCGGTAACGCCGACCCGGGGTGACCCGCGGGACAGTGCCACAGAAAACAGACCGCCTATCGGCCGGCCTATGGCTGGCCAATAGGTAAGGGTGAAACGGTGGTGTAAGAGACCACCAGCGCTATGGGTGACCGTAGCGGCTAGGTAAACCCCACCTGGAGCAAGGTCAGAAGGGACCCCTCTCGGCCGAGAGTTCGCGAGGGGAACTGCGCGAGCGGATGAGGGCGGCCCGCCCGATGCTCGCGGGTAGACCGCACGAGGCTGCCAGCAATGGCAGTCCCAGATGGATGGCCGCCGGCCCGCGTTCGCGCGGGTGCACAGAACCCGGCCTACAGGCCGGCTCGCCCGCCGCCCAAGCCTCTGACCTGCGTTGCAGCGGTACTCGTGTTAGCCTGAAATATGCCTTATGGGCCGTTTATGCGTGGCCCGGTGGGAATGGCCGTGGCCAGCCTCGTCGCTGTGGTTGCTCTGGCAGCGGGCATCATCATGATGACCGACCACAGAGACGGCCGGGGCGTCATCTTCCTGGTCGCTGCGGTGGCGGCGGCCATCATCGCTGTACTAGCGCGCCCCCGGTCGCGCAATAGGTGAAGCCACCGTGCGGGGACAAACCGGACGGGCGGCTACTTGGCTCAGTGGAAGATCAGTCCCCCGGCAGCGATCAGTGCGGTTATCCCGCCTGCGATTCCACCCACCAGGGACAGGAATCCGCTAGCCGACTTCCCAGCCGCTAGGACGGCCCGCCCACCGGCTGGCGTGAATGTCTGCTTGAGTCGTTGCCAGCGATGCTGGCGGCGATGGCAGCCGAGGAGCAAGCCCCGGGAGTTGTCCCGGCAAAGCTCGCCCTTCCGGGTGACGGCGCAGCACCAGACGGGCGCTGCCACCAGGAAATACGCGACAGCGCCAAGCGCGAGAACCAGGATCACGGTCCAGCTGAGGCCGTGCAACACGATGCCGAGGATCGCGGCGGCCAGGAGTAAGTAGCCCCAGTAGCGAGTGAAGAGCCGGGTCAGAAGCTCCATGCTCAGGTTGTACCTCTGACCTGACTGGCCGTCCAGGGACAGATGCGGCCTACACCGTGCGGCCGCCGAGATCAATCAAGCCGAAGACCATCCCACGTTAGTGTCATCCTGGTAGATGTATCGGCATCTCCCAGGGGCCGCACAAAGGGGACCGTCGAAGACCGGCCGGAAGTCCGCCGCGGGCCAGAGCAGGCAGCTGAGATGCAGCGCTGGACAGCACCAGGGCCGCACGTTTTATTGTCCGGGTATCAGCCGGTGATACGGCCGAGCTGGTCACCGTGACAACCTTCGCGGGCACGGCCACCAGCGCCAGCATCAAGCGCGCTAGATCAGGTGTCGGCGGAGCGTGAATACTGACCCCGGCGTGGCATGCCGCCAGGGGGAAAATTCGCGTGCCGTTGACATCAGGCAGTTTGCCCGGGAACCACTTGGGGACCACATGCCATGCCGCATGCTGAACAAACCGCACATTGGCGAACACTACGCGCACACGGAAAGCACGTCCTGAGCTACGATGACTCCTCACCCCACGTCCTAGGGTCAAGAGGGCCCAGAAGTCGAGAACGACTGGCTAGATCTTCGTGGCGGTGAGGAAGGCAAGTGCGGTTCGATCCCGGCCTTGACCGGATTCAACGAGAGGCTTGAGGACCGCGGTAAGTGCAGCAGACTCGCCGGCGGTGAGGGCCTGGTCGAGAACTTCACCGACCGAGGGAACCAGAGGGTTACCCGACGTGCGGAGAAACGTCGCCCACAAGACCCGGCCTACAGGCCGGCTCGCCCGCCGCTGGCTCATCCGGCTTCGTTAGGAAGTCTCCGGAGGGTGCATGGTGGGGACCTGGAAGCGTCGCACCTCCTGCGGCCAGCCGCAGGCCACCGCGATCTTTCCGGCCCACAGCCGCGCCGCCTCCTCATCGGCCACATCCACGACGGCGAAGCCGCCGAGGTGCTCCTTGGTCTCGATGAACGGACCGTCGGTGAACAGCGGCATGCCGCTCGAGGCATCGACACTGAATACCGGGGGAGCATCGTCCAGGCCGCCGGTGAAGACGAAGACCCCGGCCGCCTTCATCTCTGCTATCAGCGCCCTGACAGCCTTGGACTTCTCGCGCAGCTCCTCGGCCGTGTGGTCGGGCACCCACTCGTCGTTGAAGGCGATGAGGTACTCAGCCATGTCTCCTCCTTTGCCGGGGTGGCCCCTTGCGGACACCCTTCACCTTCCCCACGAACGGCGGCGGCCCGATCCGACACCGCGTCAGGATCTTCCCGGCGGCGGAGCACGCGGGCCATGCTGCGGCGGTGAATTGCTGAGCGATGGTGCGTCCTACCTGTTGTCAAGCCATCGCCGCGGACGCCGGGCGGCAGGCTGCCGCAGGAAGGGAACCAAGTCTCATGACGGATGACGACTACCATCCCATCACTGTGTCGCGGCGGATCAGCGCACCGGCGGATGAGATCTTCCAGATCCTGGCCAACCCGCGTAACCACCTCACGCTGGACGGCTCGGGGATGTTGCGGGAAGTGACAGCGGGTACGGCCATCCGCGCGGTCGGGGATGTCTTCGTGATGAGGATGTACTTCAGCGAGCTGGGCGACTATCAGATGATCAACCATGTCGTCGAGTTCGAGCCGGGGCGGCGCATCGGCTGGGAACCGGAGGCAGGGTGCGGGCACCCGAACGCCGAGCCAGGAGCGGAGCGCCCGGCCCGGTGGGGTCAGCGATGGTCGTTTGAGCTGACGCCCGAGGGCCCTGATGCGACGATCGTGACCGAGATCTTCGACTGCTCCCAGGTCCCCGAAGATCAGCGCGCAGATATCGACTACGGCAAGATCTGGGCGGAGAGCATGACCAGGACGCTGGAACAGCTTGACGCGCTGTGCTCCCGGCCCGGAGCCCAGCCCGGCTCCGCGTAGTACAGCCCTGCTGTGCGAGCGCTCACTGCCGGGCCGTGCACCGCTCGATCTCGTGGGCGCCCCGGCTGGTTCCTCTGAGCAGGCTGCACGCCCCGTAGCTGAGCCTCGGATGAGGGTGCGGATTGCTGCGCTGCGCCGAGCAGCCAGCGACGGCCAGCAGCGCGGCGAGCGCGAGAATCGCGAGTCTCACCTCGCTTAGACGCACGGCGCGAGCTGTCCGGCTCAGTGATTGACGTACCTGACTCGTGGGTCGAGCACCGCGTACAGGATGTCGGCGAGCAGTGATCCGACCACGGTGGCCGCGGCTACCACCACGGTGATCCCGAGCAGGACCGGGTAGTCCTCGCTCTGCGCGGCCAGGTCGAACAGGTAGCCAATGCCTGGATAGTTGAACACCGCCTCGGTGATCAGGGCGCCACCGAGGATCCCGGGCAGGGTCAGCCCGAGCAGCGTGGCGATCGGGATCAGCGAGTTGCGCAGCACGTGCCGGATCAGCACCCGCCGCTCACCGGCTCCCTTGGCCTTGGCCGTCCGCACGTAGTCCTCGGTCAGGTTGTCCAGCACGGCCGAGCGCATGTACCGGCTGAACAGCGCCAGCGTGACCAGGGTCAGTGCGGTGATGGGCAGGACCAGCGCGCTGAAGTTGGCGAACACCACCCCCAGGCTTTCCCCCTGCGGACCCTCGGGCGGGAAGATCGGGATTTCGATCGCGAAGGCCAGGATGAGCAGGATCCCGATCAGGAAATCCGGCATCGCGTAGAACAGGGTGGAGAACCCGTTGAAGAAGTGATCCACGAACCTGTTCCGGCGCACCGCCTGGATCATCCCGACCGGCACGGCCACCAGCAGGGCCAGGACGGTGGAGATGCCGACCAGGACGATCGTCTTGGGCAGATAGCTGCCGAGCAGCGAGGCCACACTCTGGTTGAACCGCCAGGAGAAACCGAGGTTCCCAGTCAGCAGGTGGTGCAGCCACAGCCAGTACTGGCTGTACCACGGCAGGTCGAACCCGTACTGCTGATCGAACTGCCGGAGCGCGGCCGGGTTGCGGAACGAGTTCGGGCCCAGCACGGCGATCGCCGGGTTCCCTGGGATCGCCCGGAGCAGCGCAAACGAGATCATCGTCACCAGCAGCAGCACGACGATCGACTGCAGGGCCCTGCGCACCATGAAGAGTGTCACCGGGTCCCCCCTTCAGGCTGCGGTGACCTGGCCATTTTCGCCGGAATATGGATCGGGACGGTAAAGCAGCGGGGCCAGATCGTTGATCGGGAAATGCGGGCAGGTCACCTGGGGTCGTAGGCGGCCAGGGAGCGCCTGGCGGGTGCAGCGGGATGATGCGGGTCTACAGGCCGGCGGGGATCCGCACCGACCAACGATCTCGTTGCGGCCGGAAGAAGAGTTTTTGCCGCTGTTTTGCCTCGGAGGTCTTGGGTAGCGGCCCGCCAACCGCGGACGACCGCGATGTACCTCTCAACGGGGAGATGACCCGGATGACAGAGAACTATCCCCCTTCGGCCCCGCCAGCCCCGCCGGCCCCGCCGCAGGAGCAGCAGAGTACTACTGAAGTGATCAAGGGCCAGGCCGCTGACCTGGGCGGCAGCACCATGGAGGCGGGCAGGCACACCGCTAATGTGGCGCGTGAGCAGGCTTCCGACGTGGTGGCGGAAGCGACCCGGCAGGGCCGGAACCTGGTCCAGGAGGCCCAGGGCCAGCTGGGCGAGCAGGTGGCCCAGGGCCAGCAGCGGCTGGCCAGCGAGCTGCTTTCGATCAGCGACGAGCTCCGCTCGATGGCTGAGTCCTCGGACCACGGCGGCACGGCCACCGAGCTGGCCCGCCAGGCAGCCTCCCGGGCCCGGGACGCTGGTCAGTGGCTCGACGCGCGGGGGCCAGCGGAGGTCGTGGACGAGGTGCAGTC
This sequence comes from uncultured Actinomycetes bacterium, assembly GCA_963834705.1. Classification (GTDB taxonomy): domain Bacteria; phylum Actinomycetota; class Actinomycetes; order Streptosporangiales; family Streptosporangiaceae; genus RYN-230. The sequence goes on along the minus strand of CAWICV010000001.1, from coordinate 708,491 downwards.
CTTCGCCCGCCGCCGGCCCGGAATGTTCCTGGCTATCGCCGCCGGGGTCGGCCTGATCGCCGGCCGGCTCACCCGCGGGATCAAGGACGCGAGCAGCGACAACGGCTCATCAGCCGGCTCCGCCTGGACCGGTGCCACCAGCGACCGGGGGGTCCCGTCCGCTCAGCTCCCCATCAGTGCCGACTATCCGCCGGTGAGCACTCCGCAGGTTCCTCCGGAGTTCGCCGGGACGGCTAGTGGCCTGCCGGCTTCGGGCGAAGGCTCGACGTGGTCCGCCAGCGAGCCGTATGTCGAGGAGACCTACGTGGAGGAGACGTACATCGAGCCCGAGCCGCCGCTTCCGGCCGACCAGGGCCGCCCGGAGGACATCCGGTGAGCACCCCACTTGACCCGGCTGTTCCGCCGGCCCCCGGTCCACGGCCCACCGACAACAACCGGTCCGTGGGCGAGCTGTTCTCCGAGGTCGCGGAGGATCTCAGTACGCTGATGCGCCAGGAAGTCGAGCTGGCCAAGGCCGAGGTCCGGCTGTCCGCCAAGCGGGCGGGCAGAGGGGCCGGCATGCTGGCCGGCGCCGGCCTCAGCGTCTGGATGGTCCTGCTGTTCATATCGATCGCGGTCTGGTGGGGCATCGGTGACAGCACCGGCCACGGCTGGTCGGCCCTCATCGTGGCGGCCATCTGGCTGGTCATCGCCGCGGTCCTCGGCCTGACCGGCCGACGCGAGATAAGCGAGGTGTCCGGCGCCCCGCAAACCGCGCAGACGGTGCGCGAGATCCCAGACGCAGTACGAGGAAAGGCGGCCCACTGATGACCAGCGACCCGGACCAGATCCGCGCACAGATCGAGGAGACCCGCGTCAACCTGAGCCAGGACGTCAACACCCTGGCCGACACCGTCAACCCGGCCAGCGCGGCCCGGCGCAAGGTGGCCGGCGCCCAGTCGGCGCTAGCCGGAGTAAAGGACAAGGTCATGGGCACAGCATCCCAGTCGGTTTCCAGCACGGGTTCGGCCGCAGCCGACCGGATGTCGGCGGCCCAGGACACGGCGCAGGGCGCCATCTCGGCCGCTCAGGGCAAGGTGTCCGCCACCCAGTCCCGTCTGCGCCAGCAGGCCAGGGGAAACCCGCTGGCCGTCGGCCTGATCGCGATGGGCGTGGGCTGGCTCGTCGGCTCGCTCCTGCCGGCCAGCCAGGCCGAGGAGCAGGCGGCGGTCAAGGTCAAGGAGGCCGCCACGCCCGCGGTCACCAGCGCGGCCAAAGAAGCGGCCGCCGGCCTGCAGGACTCAGCCCAGCAGGCCGCCGAATCAGTCAAGGCCTCGGCGTCCGACGCCGCGGCCACGGTGAAGGACGAGGCCGTCAGCTCGGCCCAGGACGTCCAGGGTCAGGCCCAGGACGCCCGGGACACGGTGACCGATCGCCAGGGCTGAACCGCTAGCTGGATCAGGCGGCACGCCCCGGGCTTTGACTAGCCGGGGCGTGCCGCGCTCACCCGCCAGGTTTAACCGGCATTCAGGATGCAATCGCCGCAATACCGCGGGTTCCCGGCTGTCCGGTAGATGAGGCAGCAGCTCCTGCGCTGGAAGCTGGTGCTGGGCTGGCCACGGTAGCCGCCCGCCAGCTCGGGGAAGCGCAGCGCCGCGGCGCTGACCTGGATGGCCCGCTGGCGCAGCGGCGGCCGGGCGGTGCTGATCATGAAGGCTGCGCCATTGATGGCCGAGCCGACGTTTCCCCAAAGGACCCGCCGGGAAACCATCGCCGCCGTCATGCCGACCAGGGCGCGGACCGGCCCGGCGAGCAGCTCAGTCAGCGGCCGGATGGCCCCGGCGAGGGCGGCGGGCTCGGCGCGGCCCGGCGCGGTGCCGTCGGCCAGGGCCAGTGACAGCGGGAACGGGCCGCCGATGGCCGGGATCCAGCGGGCCTGCCCGACGTCGATACCGAGCGGAACGCCAAGCACCGCGGACCCGAGCACGGGGGAGATGAGCCTGGCGGCGATGCCGAGCTGGGCCACCGAGGCCGCGACGCGCAACTCGATCCGGCTGGCCGGGCAGCCAGCGGCGGCGGCCAGGCTGTCCCGGACGGCGCCGGTCCGGGCGGCCAGGGCCGTGGCCGAGCCGAGCAGGGCGCCCAGCGGCTGCCAGGGAGCGGGCACCTCCCCGCCGGGACAGTGCGTCTGCACGGCGAAGAACGGGCCGAGCGTAGCCAGCTCAGTCAGCAATCCCGCATCATCCGTCCCCAACGTCCCCACGCTGGCATTGTCGCGCCCCGGACTCGTCCAGGTCGATCAGCCGATCCGGGTTGAAGCCGGTCCATCTGGGGCGAATCCGCTGAGACGCGGAATCATTTGCCTATGTCCGGTCATCGGATGGGTGAGGAGGAACTTGCCGCACACGTCACGGGATTGGCTCTGGTCCGGGCTGGATATCACCCAGTCACAGCGGCCGCACCGGCCGGCCGGTAGGTAGATCATTTGTGATGTTATGGCAGGGTGACCTGACCACGTACAGGCAGTTCGGCGCAGGGACCGGGGGTAGGGATGGCACGGAGGACAATCGTCGCGCTAGAAGACGATCTTGATGGCGGGCCAGCGGATGAGACCGTGCGGTTCGGCGTAGGTGGCTCGGAATACGAGATCGACCTGAGTGAGAGGAACGCCGCGAAGCTCCGCAAACAGCTTGCGCCGTTTGTCGACCATGCCCGCCGGGCCAGCGGCCAGGCGCGCCGCCCGGTGCGCACCGCCGCCAGCCGGCGGCGCAGCCGGGACATCCGGGCCTGGGCCCAGGCTCAGGGCATCCAGCTCAGCGAGCGCGGGCGGATCCCGGCCGGCATCGCGGCCCAGTACGACGCTGAGGGGGGCCGCGGCTCCCGCCGGTTAGCCGCGGGTGCCCCGAGCGCACGCCCGGCCAGGCCCGTGCCCGCGGCACGCAGACATTTCTTTCGAACGCCAGTACCCGGTGCGGGCCGGCGGGCTGGCGCGCGGCCGCCCAGCGAGCCGAGTAGCCAGGTGAGCCGCCCGGTCGCGGTGAGTCTGGCTGCTTCGCGGAGTTGCCTGGCCCCGGCCCCAGGCGGCCGCCAGGGCGTGCTCCCACAGGCCGGCCCGGAGCAGGGCGCGCGCCGGGTCCGCTGCCAGCGCCACGGATAGGTGGTGCCGGAGTCCATGGCCGCTAATATTCCGTGGCCGGGCGCAGCCCCGCCGATATAGTCAGGGTGAAGTCACAGCGCCGAGCTGGTGGAGGGAGGTGCGGTCCATGTCAGGTACTCCTTCCGCGCCTTCCGCCTGGTCCTGACTTCCCGGGTGCGGGGCGCCCACGGCGAAAGCTGGGGCACATGAACGCGACCATTCACAACATCACCTTCGATTGCGCCGACGCCCGTGCGCAGGCGCTGTTCTGGGCGGCGGCGACCGGCGGCACCGCTGAGCAGCGGGATGACACGCCGGGGCACGTCGAGTACGTGGTGCTGCCCGCGGCGGCGGGTGCGCCGCGGCTGTACTTCACCACGGTCCCGGAGCAGAAACGGGTCAAAAACCGGGTCCACCTGGACCTGAACCCGCCGGACCACGGCCAGCAGGCCGAGCTGGCCCGGCTGGCGGCCCTGGGCGCCCGGGTGACCGGCGGCCAGCCGCCCGGGGCGGGCTGGGTGATCCTGGCCGACCCGGAAGGCAACGAGTTCTGCCTGGAGCCGGGATAGCAGAAGCGAATCCCCTGATAACAGCAAGAGGACGACGGATTGGCCATCCTCGGGCCTGTGTAAAGGTTCCTTGACAATCGCGTTGAGGTAAAGCTACCTTTACATCATGCGGAACCGGGTCAGGGAGCAGCGGAGGCAGCGCGGGCTGTCCCAGGCGGAGGTAGCGGCCGCGCTCGGCGTGTCACGCCAGACGGTCATTTCCATCGAGAGCGGCCGCTACCTGCCGTCACTGCCGCTGGCGTTCCGGATCGCGCGGTATTTCGACGTGCCGGTCGACAAGATGTTCGACCTGGATGATGAGGAGGCGGGACCGTGCTGAAGGTCATCCCCCCACGGCTGCGCAAGCCGGCGCTGTACACCCTGATCGGGCTGGTGCTCGCCGCCGCCTGGCTGATCCACGGCGGCCGGACCTGGTGGTTCTCGATCCTCGTCCTGGTGGGCACGGCCGCCCGGGTGCTCGCGGTGTACCTGCGCGCCGGGAAGGACACCGACGAGGGTGCGCTGGCCGGCTCCCGGGCGGACGAGCGTCTGCAGTTGCTCAACGCGCGGGCCCGGGCCCTGGCCGCCGTCTTCGCCTGCGCGGCCACGTTCATCGCCCTGTCAGTCGCGGTGGCGGCCGGCCAGACCTGGTGGCCATACGCGGCCATCCTCGCGGTGGCCGGCCTCGGTTACCTGTTCGGCCTGTCCAACTACGGGGTGGGCGAGCAGGACCCGGCCGAGGAGGACGCGGACGACGCGCCCTCCCCGGTCATGTCGTGATCTGCGGGGCGATGGCCAGCTGCGCGTCGTGCAGCGTGCCGAACTCACCGGCGGCCAGGCGGCGTTTCGCCTCGATCTTGAGGAAGCGCAGATTGGGCCGGCCGGGGAGCGCCCGTGGCTGATCGGACATGGCAGTCCTTCCCTTCGGCGCCCGCGGGTTCGCGACGTCGGGCTGGAAAGACTTGCCATCAGCAGGTGATGCGCAGCCGGTGAGCTTGCAGCTCTGCCCGCGAACCCAGCGGCAGCCGGAAACTGCCGCTCACAGCGTATCGCCGGGGAACGTGAACCGGGTAGGGGAGCCGGTGAAGTCGCGGGAGTCGAGCGCGAACACCCATTCCGGACGCAGGCGCAGCACGCTGTTCGACGCGGGGTCCACCATGTCCGGGCCGTAGCTGGTGCCGTACTTGGCGTTCTCCGCGGCCAGCATGGCGGCCAGCGCGGCCGGGTCGGTGACCCGCTCCGCCCGGCCCTGCACCACGACCGGCTCGAGCGGATCGTCGGTAGCCAGCGAGCAGCGCGGCTGCCCGGCCAGGTTGCGCGCCTTGCGGGAACCGTTGGAGCTGCTGAACCAGAGCGCCCCGGTGTGCCACACCGCCCACACCGGCATCAGGTGCGGCACCCCGTCCGGGGTCACCGTGGCCAGCCAGTAATCATGGCTGCGGATCAGCCGCTGCTCCGCCCAGGACCAGGGCAGCAGGCCGCTGCCCGCGGTCGCGGGCTGCACGCCGTAGCCGGGCATGTAGGGCCGGGCGGCGGTCGGCTCGGTCATGGCTCACTTCATCCGGTCGAGGATCTGACGGACCAGGTCCATCGAGGTGTGCGGGTGCAGGAACGCGAACCTGGCCACGGTCTCTCCTTCCCAGGCCGACGGCGGCAGGAACGCGACCTGGTCGCGGAGCAGCCGGTCGGCCCAGGCGGTGTAGTCGGCCGCGGTCCAGCCGGGCCGGCGGAACAGCACGATGCCGAGGCTCGGATCGCGGACCAGTTCCAGGTAGCTCCGGCCGCTGATCTCAGCGGCGGCCTCCCGGGCCAGCCGGATGGCGGTCTCGATGGCCTCGGTGTAGGCCCGCACCCCGTACACCGACAGCGAGAACCACAGCGGCAGGCCGCGGGCCCGCCGGGTCAGGTGGTAGGCGTAGTCGGTCGGGTTCCACTCGGTGGGCTTGTCATGGATGACGTCGAGGTAGGAGGCGTCCTGGGTGTGCACCGCGCGGGCCAGCGCCGGGTCGCGGTACAGCAGCGCGGCGCAGTCGAACGGCGCGAACAGCCACTTGTGCGGGTTGACCACGAACGAGTCGGCGTGTTCGATGCCGTCGTAGGCGCGCCGGACGCTGGGCGCGAACAGCCCGGCGCCGCCGTAGGCACCGTCCACGTGGAACCACAGGCCGTGCTCGCGGGCCACCTCGGCCGCGCCGGCCAGGTCGTCCACGATGCCCGCGTTGGTGGTGCCCGCGGTGGCCACCAGCACGGCCAGCGACTCCGGGTGGCCATCGGCCCGGATGGCCGCGCGCAGCGCCGCGCCGGTGAGCCGGTGGTCGCTGGTGTGCACGACCAGCGGGTCCATCTCCAGGATGCGCAGCGTGTTGCTGATCGAAGAGTGTGCGTCCTCGCTGACCACGGCGCGGAACCGGCGGCCCCGGCCAGCCTCCCCAGCCGCGCGCTTGGCCTGCTCGCGGCCGACCACCAGCGCGGACAGGTTGGCCGCGCTGCCGCCTGAGACGAAGCAGCCGCCTGCCGCCGCGGGCAGCCCGGCCCGGTCGGCGATGAGCCGCAGCACCAGGTTTTCCGCCTCGATCGCACCCGCCGCCTCCAGCCAGGAGATGCCCTGGATCGAGGCGCAGGACACGAGCATGTCGAACAGCAGCGCGGCCTTGGTCGGCGCGGCCGGGATGAAGCCCAGGAACCGCGGGCTGTCGGCCGAGATCACCGCCGGGGCCAGCACCGAGGTGTACGCGCCGAGCACCTGATCCGGGTTGTGCGGCTCGTCACCGATCAGCCCTTCCAGCACGGCCGTCATGGCTTCCGCGTCGGGGTGGCAGCCGTCCAGCGGCACCGGGTCGAGGCGCAGCCGGTTCTCCGCGTAGGCGAGTACCGAACGGATCATCATCTCGGTGGTCGGGTCCACACTGTGCATGCAGCGAACCTAAGGACGCGGCCGGCGGCCCGGCAAGGCCCAGTGCCCGCCAACCCAGTGCCCGCCAACCCAGTGCCCGCCAACCCAGTGCCCGCCAACCCAGTGCCCGCCAACCCAGTGCCCGCCAACCCAGTGCCCGCAACCCAGTGCCCGCAACCCAGTGCCCGCAACCCAGTGCCCGCAACCCGATCTCAGGTGGCGGTGTCCGGTCGGGGAGCAGGACCGAGGAGGATCCGCCGCTTCCGGCCCGGGTGGTACGCGGCTGAACTGGCCGCCGACGGGGCGGTGGCCGGCGCGGTGCTGCCACCTGCTCCGGCCCGATCCGGGCTCGGTGGGCCCGCGCGGCTACCGCCGGGCGGTGCGGCAGCCGGTCAGCCCCGAGGTGCTGGGCCTGATCACCGCCTGGGCCGGCCAGCACCGGGTTAGCCAGCACGGGGTTAGCCAGCACGGGGTTAGCCAGCACGGGGTTAGCCAGCACGGGGTTAGCCAGCACGGGGTTAGCCAGCACGGGGTCAGCCAGCACGGGGTCAGCCAGCACGGGGTCAGCCAGCACGGGGTCAGCCAGCACGGGGTCAGCCAGCACGAGGGCCGTCCGTCCGTCGTACGCTCCCCAGATGATCGATGAGCGACTAGCAGAACTCGGCATCGAGCTGCCCCCGGTGTTCCCGCCCGCGGGCAACTACCTCGGCTGTGTGATCGACGGCGGCCTGGTCTATGTGAGCGGGCACGGGCCGGTCAGCGGCGACACCATCGTCCGTGGCAAGGTCGGCGCGGATCTCACCCTGGACCAGGGCCGGGACGCGGCCCGGCTGACCGGGCTGTCCATCCTGGCCACGCTGCGTGCCGCACTCGGCGACCTGGACCGGATCGAGCGCATCGTGAAGGTGTTCGGCATGGTGAACGTCGCACCCGGGTTCACCCAGACCCCGGCGGTCATCGACGGCTGCTCCGAGCTGCTGGTGGCGGTGTTCGGCGCGGCCGGGCGGCACGCCCGCAGCGCGGTCGGCCTGGCCGAGCTGCCGATCGGCATCGCCGTCGAGATCGAGCTGACCGCCCGGCTGCGCCCCTGACCGCCTCAGAGGAACTGGCCGGGGGAGTCCTCCGGGTCGCCACGCCAGGTCACCGCGATGACCTCGGCCGGGTCGATGACCGTCCAGCCGGTCTCCCGCTCCAGCTGGATCAGGCCGTCCGGGCGGACCTGCACCGCGGTCAGCTTCTTGTCCTGCGCGGTCGGGAAGGCCACCTGCCCGATCCTGCTCACCAGGATGGAAATCGACCCGGACTTGCCGATGAGGGGCTGGAGCAGGTCGCGCATGGTGTCGCCGGTCATTGGCCTTACCTCCCGCACCAGTGTGACATTTCGGTGGCGTTCGGCGGGCCGGCGATTGGGGGGTCCAGGGGGCTCGTCCCCCGGATCAATAGGGCACCTCTCTCGACATCAGGTCGGCCAGGGTCTCGCGGCGGACGACCAGGCGGGGCTGGCCGTCGCGGACGAACACCACCGGCGGGCGCAGCGCGCCGTTGTAGTTGTTGGCCATGGTGCCGCAGTACGCGCCGGTGACCGGCATGGCCAGCAGGTCGCCGCGGCGCGGCTCGCGCAGCGGCACCCCGCTGATCAGCCGGTCGCCGGATTCGCAGTGCCGCCCAACCAGCTCGGCCGGGCCACCGCCGCCGACCCGGCTGGTCAGGGTGGCCTCGAACCGCTGGCCGTACAGCGCGACCTCCATGTTGTCGGCCATCCCGCCGTCCACGGCCACGAACCGCGGGTCATCGCCCTTGACCGAGACGATCTGGTACACGGTCACCCCGAACGGGGCGACCAGGCCGCGGCCCGGCTCGATGAGGAGCTGGGCGCCGGGCGGCAGGCAGCGCCGGGCCGCGGCGGCCAGCGTGCCGGCCCACTCCTCGGGACTGGGCGGGGCGTCCGCGTAGGTGTACCGGACACCCAGCCCGCCGCCCAGGTTGTAGGTGCCGAACTCACCCAGCGCGGCGACGGCCTCGACCGCGCGGGTGTACGGCTCGGTAGACAGGATCTGCGAGCCGATGTGCAGGTGCAGGCCGTCCAGCCGGAGCTTGCCGCCGCGCAGCCGGTCGATCGCGGCCCGGGCCGCGGGCAGCGGCAGGCCGAACTTCGACCCGGCCTGGCCGGTGGCCACCGCGTCGTAGGTGTCCGGCCGGACCCCGGGCAGCACGCGGATCAGCACCGGCTGCCCGGCGGTGTCCAGCTCGTCCAGCCGGTCGATGTCGTCGCTGTTGTCGATGACGATCAGCCCCACGCCAGCGTTATGCGCCGTGTGCAGTTCCGCTGTTGTCTTGGCGTTGCCGTGCATGACGATCAGGGCCGGGTTGACCCCGCCGGCCAGCGCCATGGCCAGCTCGCCGGGCCCGGCCACGTCCACGCCGATGCCTTCCTCGGCCATCAGCCGGTACATGGGCGTGCTCGGGAACGCCTTGGAGGCGAACACCATCCTGGAGCTCGGCCAGGCCGCGTCCAGCGCGCGCCGGAATCGGCGGACGTTAGCGCGGACCCCGGCCTCGTCGATGACGTACAGCGGGGTGCCCCACTCGGCGGCTAGGTCGGCCAGCCGGCAGCCGCCCACCATCAGTTCGCCGTCGGCGCCCACCCGCGAGCCCGGCGGGAACAGGCTGAGCAGCTCCGCGGGGCTCCCCGCTGTCGTGGTCATGCAGGCTCGACCTCCAGTGCCAGTTCCTCCTGCTCGGCGTCGGCCACAGCCTGGCCCACGTTCAGCGCCGTGCGCTCCGGGCTCAGCCGGCTGTGCACCGCATAGTAGAAGACGGCCAGGCTGAATACGGTGATCGCGGCCACGTCCCACCAGAACGGCAGGTGTGGGGATCGGGATGCCGAACACCTCCGGGTAGCCGCCCACGTAGCTGCCACCGAGGATGGAGAAGATGGTCAGCCCCAGGATCGAGGGCACGGACCACACCCCGGCCCGGAAGTCGAGCGGCGCCTGGGCCACCGGCCCGCTACCTGGCCGGGTAGCCCCTGGTCCGTCCCCGCGACTGTGACCAAACCGTGTCGCGGAAGTAAGGCGCAACCCCTGGTATACCCAGTATTATCCTCGGCATGATACCGGTTCGGGAGGCGTCATGAGTGTCCGGCACGCGCTGCTCGCCCTGCTCAGCGAGGGTCCCAAGTACGGGCTCCAGCTCCGCGAGGAGTTCGAGGCGCGGACCGGTGAGGTGTGGCCGCTGAACGTGGGCCAGGTGTACACCACGCTGCAGCGGCTGGAGCGGGACGGCCTGGTGGAGTCCGACGGTACCGAGGACGTCGGCCCGCAGAAGGTCTTCCGGATCACTCAGGACGGCGCGGACGAACTGGCCCGGTGGCTGCGCACGCCGCCGGACCTGGCCTCGCCGCCGCGCGACGAGCTGGTGATGAAGGTGCTGGTGGCACTGCGGGTGCCGGGCACCGACGTGCATGAGGTGATCCAGGCGCATCGCCGGTACCTGGTGCAGCTGATGCAGCAGTGGACCCGGATCAAAGAGGAAGAGGCCGAGTTCGACCTCGGCCTGGCCCTGGTGGTGGACGCCGAGCTGTTCCGGCTGGATGCGGTGATCCGCTGGCTGGACGCGGCGGACGGCCGCCTGAAGCGGGCCGGTACCGAGCCGGCCCCGACTGAGCCCGCCCAGGCTCCGCTGCCACGGCTGCGCCGCCGGGTGGGGCTGCAGCGATGAGCAGTGCCGACCCCACACGAGAAGGCGAAGGTACGGGGATGATGAGCGTGCTGGAACTACAGGATGTGACCAGGACGTACGGCGCCGGGGCAGGTGAAGTACACGCGCTGCGCGGTGTCAGCCTGTCGGTGAACGCCGGCGAGATGGTAGCGGTGATGGGGCCCAGCGGCTCGGGCAAGTCCACGCTGCTGACCATCGCGGGCAGCCTGGAGGAGCCGAGCAGCGGCGAGGTGCTGGTGGCCGGTGCGCCACTGTCCCGGATGTCGCGCAATGACAAGGCACGGCTGCGGCGGCGCACGGTCGGCTACGTGTTCCAGGACTTCAACCTGCTGCCCGGGCTGACCGCGGCGGAGAACGTCGCGCTGCCGCTGGAACTGGACGGTACGTCGTCGGGCAAGGCCCGCGCGGCCGGGCTGCGCGCGCTTGATGGGCTGGGCCTGAGCGAGCGGGCCAGCCGGTACCCGGACGAGCTGTCCGGCGGCGAGCGGCAGCGGGTGGCGATCGCCCGCGCGGTGGCGGGGGAGCGCCGCCTGCTGCTGGCCGACGAGCCGTCCGGCGCGCTGGACTCGGCCAACGGCGAGGCGGTCATGCGGCTGATCCACGACGCGTGCAAACGCGGCGTGGCCGCTGTGGTGGTCACCCACGACGCCCAGCTGGCGTCCTGGGCCGACCGGGTCATCTTCCTGCGCGACGGCTGCGTGGTGGACCAGACCGCGCCACTGCCCGGCCCCGAGTCCCTGCTCGGTGCTGCCCCGGGGGGACGACCCCCCGGAGCCCCCCGCATTCCCGGACTGGGCCAGTGAGCACGGGGCTGCTGGACCGGCCGGCCGCGGCGGGAACTGGCAACGGGGGCGTTCCCGCGCGCCGGGCCGTGATCCGCTGGGCATGGCGGATGTTCCGCCGCGAGTGGCGCCAGCAACTGCTGGTGCTGGGGCTGATCGTGGTCGCGGTGGCCGCGATCGTGGTCGGCTCGGCGACGGCCAAGGACACGCCGCCCGCGGCCAACGCCGGCTTCGGCACCGCCACCGACATGGCCACGTTCCAGGCTCCCGACCCGCACCTGGCTAGCCAGATCGCCGCGCTGCGGAACCGGTTCCACACCATCGACGTGATCGAGAACCAGACGGTGGCCGTCCCGGGCTCGGTCAGCACCTACGACCTGCGCGCGCAGAACCCGCACGGCCGGTACGGGCAGCCGCTGCTGTCCCTGGTCTCCGGGCACTACCCGGCCGGCCCGGGCCAGGTCGCGGTGACCAGCGGGGTGGCCGCAGAGCTGCACCTGAGCATCGGCAGCACGCTGAGCTCGGCCGGCGTATCCCGCCGGGTGGTCGGCATCGTGCAGAACCCGCAGAGCCTGCTGGACGAGTTCGCCCTGGTGGTGCCGGGCCAGGTGACCGCGCCGAGCCAGGTCATCGTGCTGTTCGACGCGCCCGGGGTGCGCCCGCGCACCATCGGCCCGACTGTGTCCACGCCGCAGAGCGTCGCGGCGGCGCAGAGCAGCAACCCGCTCAACCCGACCACGATCGTGCTCGCGCTGGCCACGGTGGGCATGCTGCTGATCGCGCTGGTCTCGGTGGGTGGCTTCACCGTGCTGGCCCAGCGCCGGCTGCGCTCGCTCGGCATGCTGGGCGCGCTCGGCGCCACCGACCGGAACATCCGGCTGGTGGTCCGGATCAACGGCGTCCTGGCCGGGGTGACCGGCGCGGTGGCCGGCCTGGTGCTGGGCCTGGCCGCCTGGCTGGCCTACCGGCCGGTCGTCGAGTCGGACGCGCATCACGTGATCGGCCCGTTCCAGCTGCCCTGGGTGGTGATCGGCCCAGCCATGGCGCTGGCCGTGCTGGCCACCTACTTCGCCGCGTCCCGGCCGGCCCGGGCCATCACCCGGATCCCGGTGGTGACCGCGCTGGCCGGGCGGCCCGCCCCGCCCAGGCAGGTGCGCCGCTCGGCCGTGCCCGGCCTGATCGTGCTGGCCGTGTCGGTGGTCCTGTTCGCCTACACCGGCAAGGTCAACGGCAACGGCAACGGCGGGGCGCTGGAACTGGTGGGCGGCTTCATCACGCTGATCGCCGCGGTCATCCTGCTCGCCCCGTTCTGCCTGACCGTGCTGGCCCGGGCCGGCCGCCGGGCGCCGATCGCGGCCCGGCTGGCTCTGCGTGACCTGGCCCGGTACCGGGCCCGCTCCGGCTCGGCGCTGGCCGCCATCACGCTCGGCGTGCTGATCGCCATGATGGTCATCGTGCTGTCCGCGCAGCGGTTCGGCAACGTGCTCGACTGGGCGGGCCCCAACGTGGCGTCCAACCAGATCATCGTGTACACGCCGAACGGGCCGGGCAGCCCGGGTGGCGGGCCCGGCCAGCCGGCCGTCAAGGGCAACCTGCAGTCCTGGGACCGCACCGCCCACGCCATCGCGGCCTCGCTCGGCTCGCACGAAGTGGTGGAGCTCATCCAGCCGAACGCGAGCTTGACCCACGCGGCATCCGGCCGGCAGTGGTCCGGCTCGATCTACCTGGCCACGCCGCAGCTGCTGCACGGTCTCGGCATCCCGGCCAGCCAGGTTGACCCGAACGCGGACATCCTGACCATGCGGCCTGGGTTGTCCGGGCTGGGCAACATGCAACTGCCGTTCGGCATCAAGGGCGGCGGTGCGCAGCAGGGCGGCCCGCCGGGTCAGGAGTCCTTCCCCTGCCCGAAGAGCAGTTGCCTGGCCAACCCGGTGATCCAGGACGTCGGTGCGCTGCCGTCGGGCACATCGGCACCCAACACGGTGATCACCGAGCACGCCATCCGCACCCTGCACATCACCGGCACCAATGACGTGGTCGGCTGGTTCGTCCAGGCGCCGAACCCGCCCACCGCCACGCAGATCACCAGCGCCCGGGCGGCCGCCGCGGCGGCCGGGATGTCCATCGAGACCAGGAACAGCATCCCGACCTCGGCGGACATCATCAACTGGGCCACGGTGTTCGGCATCGTGCTGGCGCTGGGCATCCTGGCCATGACGGTCGGCCTGATCCGCAGCGAAACCTCCAGCGACCTGCGCACCCTGGCCGCCACCGGGGCGAGCAGCTGGACCCGGCGGACCATCACGGGGGTCACCGCCGGGGCGCTGGCGCTGGCCGGCGCGGTGCTCGGCACGGTGGCGGCGTACGCCGCCGTCATCGGCTACTCCTGGGACAACAGTCTCGATGGCCTGTCCGAGCTGACCAACGTGCCGGTGAAGAACCTGCTCGTTATCCTGGTCGGGATGCCGCTGGTGGCCGCGATCGGCGGCTGGCTGCTGGCCGGCCGGCAGCCGGACACGATGACGCGCCAGCCGATCGAATAGCCGACGCGGGGACACAGAGGCCGGGGCTCGGCACAGCGTGCCGGGCCCCGGCGCATTTCTGCCAGGCCGGCGGGCTCAGTGGGCCGCCTGCCCGGATAGCTCCAATGTGGCGCGGCTTGCCCGAAGGGGGATCGCGGCGTAAGCTAGCGATATATCGTGATCGTGTCGCGAGCGTTATGGCGAGCCGTCCGGAGGTCAGCATGTCGGCAGCGTGGGGCCCGGCTGGGGAGTTCCATCCAGGGCTGCCCGGGCTGGCCCGCTGCCTGGGCAGCCTGGCCGCCCACCTGGGCGCGCTGGCCAGCGGCCAGGCCACCGCCCGGAGCGGCGGCCGGCGCTCCGGACCCTGGGACCGCAGCAGCTGGGGGCCGCCCGGCCCGCGCGGCGGGCCGGGGGGCAAAGACTGGGCCGGCTGGTGGCCGGGGGTGCCCGGACCAGTGCGCGGGCCAAAAGCCGGCCGTGGTGACGTCCGGGCCGCGATCCTGGCCCTGCTGCGCGAGGAACCGCGCAACGGGTACCAGATCATGTCCGAGATCGAGGAGCGCAGCGGCGGGGCGTGGCGGCCCAGCCCCGGCGCGGTGTACCCGGCGCTGGCCCAGCTGGCCGACGAGGGCCTGATCACCGGGGTCGAGTCCGGTGGCCGCCGCACGTTCGAGCTGACCGAGGCGGGTCAGCGGCACATCACGGACAACCCGGAGTCGGCCCGGGCGGCCTGGGAGGCGATGGCCGAGGGACCGCCGGGCGAGGTGCGCGGCCTGCTGACGCAGGCAGCCCGCCTCGGCGGCAGCGTGGCGCAGATCGCGCACGCGGGCACCCCGGAGCAGATCCGCGCCGCCGCCGAGCTGCTGGCCGCGACCCGGCGCGGCATCTACCAGATCCTGGCCGGCGACGGCGACGGCGACGGCGAGAGCTACCAGGACGAGAACGAGGCGGACACGCCGGACGGGGCAGAGATGGACGAGAGGACTGGCCATGGATGAGCACATCCGCGCGTCGGACGCGGACCGGGACCGGGTCACCGCCCGGCTGCAGGAGCACTTTGCCGCGGGCCGGCTGACCCGCGAAGAACTGGACGACCGGATCACAGCCGTGCTGCACGCGAAGACGTTCGGCGAGCTGCGCCCAGCGCTGGCCGACCTGCCGGAGCCGGTGCCCGCGCCGCGCGCCGCGGCGGCCGAGCGGGCCGGGCGGCCCTGGCCGGCCCGGCGGCATCATCCCCGGCTGGCGCCGCTCATTCTGCTCCTGCTGGTGACGGCCGTGCTGCTGTCTTCCGGCGGGTGGCTGGCACTGGCGTTGCTGAAAATGGTCTTGGTCTTCTGGTTGCTGCTCATGCTGGCCGGGGTGCTGGTCGCGGGGCGCTTCCGGCGCCGGCTACGGCGGGAATGGCGAGCCGGCTACCGGGCGCCGTGCGGCGGCGGGCCACCCTGGCACCACCACCCGCACTGGCGCTGACCGGGCCGTGCGGCTGACCGTGCTGGGCCGCGGCCGCAGCGTATGACGGGGAGATCGGCGTGGCCACCGCGGGGCTGCCCGCCGGGGTGTGATCGCGGCCTGGATAGGCGGCCCGCGCGGAGCGGATTGCGGTGCCCTCAGCGGGTGCCGGCCGGTTACCGCATGCCGGCCGCGGTCACCACGGCCAGCGCGAAGGTGACCACGGCGCCCAGCCCGTGCACGATCGGGATGAGTCCCGCCGGGGAGGACTTGGGCTTCTGGGTCTGCTGGGCCTCAGCGGGCAGGCTGGCGATCATGTCGTCGATGAGCTTCCTGGTCAGTGTCTCGTCGGCCAGCGTCCGGGCCAGCATCTCGTCAGTGAGCCGGCCGCGGACCGCCTTCTCGCCGGGCGGGGCCGGTACCGGCGGTGCCTGCCCGGGCGGCGCCGGCCCAGGGGATTCCTGGCCAGGCTGGTCCGTGGCGGGAGAGCGGGGGTAGGGGGTCCACAGCGTGACCGTGGTGATGCCCAGGCCGATCCCGGGCACCAGCAGGCCGACGGCCAGCCAGGCGACCGGTTCCGCCGCGCTGACCAGGTAGCAGACCCAGGTCACCAGCCCGGTCAGGGCCAGGCTGAAGTGTCCGACCAGCACACCCGGATGCAGCCCGTCCCGGACCGCCAGTTGCCTGCGCAGCCCGTCATGCGCGATCAGCCCGCGCAGCATGTAGCCGCCCAGGCTGGCGGTGAACGCCCAGCACAGCAGCGTGGTGATGGCTAGCGCGGGATCGTGCAGGGAGGTGGCTGCAGCAGGCATCGAGGCACCTGCCAATCTGCCCGGGGATGCTCCAGAGGTCTGACTGTCGAGGGTAGCCGCCCCGCTCCGGGTGCGGAACCCCACGGAGCGGGGTCAGCTGGTGTGCGGGGCGGTCATGCGGGCTGCCTGGGGTGGGGTCACGCGGCTGCCTGCTGGCTGGGGTCGTGCGGCTGGCTCGGGGCCGGCGGCCGCGGGCCGCGGCTGAGCATCACGAACGTGCACACCCCGGCTACCAGCACCAGGATCGCGGCCACCAGCAGCGCGGCGCGCAGCCCGGCGTAGAACGCGTTGTATGCGGCGTGGATGACCTCCTGCACCAGCTTGCCCTGGCCGGCCGCTTCCGCGCCGCCGGCGCCATTGGTGTTTCCGCTGGATGGCACCCCGCCGGTCTCCACCGCCTTGATCACGATGGACTGGAACGTGTCCGGGATGCCCAGGTGGTGCAGCCGGCTGGTCAGGCTGGACCGCAGCTGCGCGTTGACCAGCGCGCCCAGGATGGCCACCCCGGTCAGCGCGCCGATCTCCCGGCTGGTGTTGGTGGCCGACGCGGCCATGCCCGAGCGGGCGGGCGGTACCGCGGACAGCGCCGCCGAGGTGATCGGCACCACGGTCGCGCCGATGCCGATGCCGGTCAGCGCGAGCGCCGAGGCGAGCGGCAGGTAGGCCGGGTCCGGGTTGAGGGTCAGCGTGGTCAGCAGCAGCCCGGCGCCGAACAGCAGGCAGCCGATGAAGATCGACCAGCGCGGCACGGCCGGGTCGGTCCACCGGCCGGCCAGCAGTGCGGAGATGATCATCAGTGTGGTCATCGGCAGGAACACCAGCGCGATCCGGTACCCGGTGAAACCAGCCACCTCCTGCAGGTACAGCGCGCTGAAGAAGAACACAGCGAACGTCGCGAAGTAGGCGCAGAATGCGACGATGTTCGCGGTCAGGAACGCGGGAACGCGGAGGAACCGCAGGTCCAGCAGGGGGTGTGCGGCGCGGCTCTCGCGCCAGAAGAACGCGGCCGCGGCCACCGCGCTCAGGCAGAGCAGCAGGATGACGCTGGGCGACCCGAACCCGGCGCTCTCCCCGCCGATGATCGCGAAGACGAACGCGGTCAGCGCCGCGGCACCCAGCACGGTGCCGGCGATGTCCACCCGGTGCGCGTCCGGGTCGGCGCTCTCCGGCAGCACCAGCGCCCCGGCCACCAGCGCGGCCAGGCCGAAGGCCAGGTTGAACCAGAAGATGCCGCGCCAGTCCCACACGCCGACCAGCGCGCCGCCGACCACTGGGCCGAGCGCCAGGGCCAGTGCGGAGACCGCCGTCCAGACGCCGATCGCCTGGGTCCGGCTGCGCTGCTCGGTGTAGATATGCCGGAGCATGGACAGCGTGCCCGGCTCGCTGGCCGCCGCGCCCAGGCCCATCACTGCCCGGGCAGCGATCAGCACCCCGATGTTCGGGGCCAGCGCGGCCAGCACCGAGCCGCCGCAGAAGATGCCAACCCCGATCAGCATGACCCGCTTGCGGCCGAACTCGTCGCCAACCATGCCGAACGCGAGCATGGCGCCGGCGAAGGTCAGCGCGTACGCACTGACCACCCACTGCAGCTCGCTGACGCCGGCGTGCAGCTCGCCCTGCACGCTGCCCAGCGCCACACTCACGACCGTGTTGTCCAGGAAGGTCAGGAACAGCACCGCGGCCAGCACCGCCAGGGCGAGCGACCGGTTGCCGCGGCGTACACCGGTCACCCGCCCGGCGGGCGTGTCCACCGACCGGACCACGTGGCTAGCCGGCCGACTTGCAGACGGACGGCGTCTTCCCGCTGTTCTCCAGAGTCAGCAGGCCGCAGAAGCTGGCCAGCCCGACTTTCCAGGTTCCACCCTGATAGACAGCCACGCCGGTCTGGTTGGCCAGGGCCGTCGCCCCGCTGATCAGGATCGAGTACCTGACCGTGGCCTGCTTGGACGAGGTCACCGTGACCTTGCTGACCTTCGCGGTCGCCGTGGCCGCCAGGCCGGACCCGGCCTGCGCCCTGATGACGGACGCGAACATCGACCCGTTCTGCAGCAGGGCGACCCGCTGCGCGACCGGGGTCTTCGCGTTGAAGAACTTCTCCCAGTTGGCCGTGATCGTGGCGGCGGCGGAGCCGCTGGGGGCCGCGCTCGCCGCTGTGGCTGGCGCCGACGTCGCCGGGGCAGATGCGCTGGCCGACGAACTGGCGCCTGAGTTATTGCTACTCCCGCAGGCGGCGATGCCCACGCCTAGCACACCGACCAGCACGAGAAGCTGGAGTGTTCGATGAGCTTTCATGCAGCCATCTTGCAACTTTCGGCAGGCACACGCGACTCTGTAGCTGACCCCCGTGTCAGCCGCCGCAGGCCGGCCGGGCAAGGATCCAGGTCCGCCGGGTCAGCCGGGCTCGGCCAGGGCCCAGCATGGGCCCAGCATGGGCCCATGCAGAGCTCAGCCTGGACTCAGCTGGGCAGCGTGCCGCCTTGAGCGGCCTCCCGCTCGGCCCGGTCGGGCAGGCCGCGGACCAGCCCGATCAGTGCCACCGCCAGCAGCGCGCCGATGCTGTCGCCAAGCACGTAGACCCACCATCCGGTCAGGTCGCCGGCCACGATGCCCGGGCCCAGCGTCCGGGCCGGGTTCATCGACGCGCCGCTGATCGGGCTGGCGAACAGGCCGAGCAGGGCCACCGTCGAGCCGACCGCGATGGCCGCGTTGTGCCCGATGCTCCGGTGGCCGGTGGCGGTGTTCAGGATCACGGTGACCAGGATCGTGGTCAGCGCGATCTCCATCACCAACGCCCGCCAGTCGCCGCCGTGCTTGTCGATGGGATAGTTGCCGCCCTGGCTGACGTGGCCGAACACGACCTGCAGGAACAGCGCGGCCAGGATGGCCCCGGCGAACTGGGCGATCCAGTACGGCAGCACCCAATTCGCCGGGAACACCCGGCGCACGCTGAAGGCCAGCGTGACCGCCGGGTTGATGTGCAGGCCGGACAGCGGGCCCCAGGCGTAGATCAGCGCCATCACCAGCGCGCCCGGGGCGATCACCGCGGCGGTCCGGCTGATCGGGTGCCCGCCCGCGTAGTAGCTGATCACACCGGCCCCGGCGGCCACCGTCACGAGCAGGAAGGTCCCGGCGAACTCGATGATGACCCGGATATACAGCGGCCGGGACCGGAGCGTGTCCTCCTCGAACCGGATCAGGTACCGGCGGCCTATCGCGGCGGCCGCGGCCGGGTCCGGGTCCGGGTCTGGTGGTCGGCTGCTCTTGCCTAGCTGCCTGTCAGTCATCTGCGGCTCCGGTCTTTTGGCTACATCCTGGCTCCCGCTGGCCCGAATGTGATCCTCCGCAGGGGATGATGTTGAGCGAGACGGTAACGGCCCGCGACCGGGGCCGCCCGGTGGCCGGGGCCGCCCGGTGGCCGGGGGAGGAGGCAGCCACGGACGCCAGCGGCCGGGCGGATTCACCGGCGCCGGGGCACCCCGCCGGGGTGGCCCGGCCGCCAGCCGAGCACGAGCCCGATGCCCGCTATACGTTCGCCAACGAGCGGACGTTTCTGGCCTGGATCCGCACCGCGCTGGCCCTGGTGGCCGCCGGGCTGGCGGTCATCCAGTTGCTGCCGCCATTCCACGGCATCAGCTGGGGCCGGCACGCCATCGGCATCCCGCTGATCGTGCTCGGCGCGGCCGTAGCCGTGCTCAGCTACCGGGAGTGGATGGTCAACCAGCGCGCGATGCGCCGCGACGAGCCGCTGCCCCGCTCCTGGCTGCCCACGGTGCTCGCGGTTGCCATCACCGCGGTCGGCGTGGCCGCGGCCGTGCTGGTGGTGGCGGCCCGGTGAGCCGGCCCCCGGCCCGGGGCCGCCGCGGCGGGGCGGATGCCGGGCCGGACCCCGGGCTGGCCCGGGCCCGGACCAGGCTGGCCTGGCTGCGCACGGCCATCGCGTTCGCCGCGATCGGCGGGCTGATCCTGAAGCGGGACGTGGCCGCCGGGCTGGTCGTCCTGGTGCTGAGCGGGGTGGTCTGGGCGGCCGGGCGGCTGGCTGGGACGCCCGGCATCGTGGCCCGGCCGCGCCGCCTGCTGCTCATCGCGCTGGCTGTCGCGGCGGTAGCCGTGCTGGCCCTGGCCGTGTCGCTGCTCGGCGGCGAGCCAGCCGGCCTGCGGCTCTGAGCTGTGCTGGCGGCTCAGCCGTGGCTGGCGACCAGCGCGGTGAGCACCACCAGCGCGAACGTCGCCGTGGCCAGCAGCCCATGCAGCAGGATCAGCTGGGCCGGCAGCCCGCGCCGCGGCGGCCCCGCGGCCCCGCCTGCGTCCTCGGCCAGCGCGGCTCGCGCGGCCCGGGCCGAGCGGGCCGCGCGGGCCGAGTGGATCAGCCAGCTGAGCCCGGCACCGATGGTGAGGACCAGCACGCCGAACGCCACCCAGGCCAGCGGCCGGTGCCCGGTGCCGACGTAGATGAACCACAGGCCGAAGCCGACCACGCCCAGCGCCGGATGGCAGAACTCCAGCAGCGGGTGCTCGCCCGGCGTGGCGCGCACCTTGACCCGGGGGATGCCCGGCATCTCGCCGTCCGGCCCGCGGCCGGCCCCCGGGACCGGAACCGGGACCGGGGCGGGCGCCAGCACCGGCCGGGCCGGCGCGCTGCGGGTAGCGGCCGCGGCGGCGTCCCGCCGGGCCCGGCTGCCGTGGATGAGCAGGGTCATGCCTGCGGCGGCGGTGAGCAACCAGATCACCAGGGCCGCGATAGCCACCAGGGCTCCCTTCGCACCGCTACGCCCACCCAAGCCGGGATTTTCCCGGGGCCGCGACCCAGGCTAGCGAATTCAGGCCGGTGCCCGGCCCGGGCTGGGCCCCGTTCACCGGGCGGTCAGGCGGGTGGGCCGGGCTACTCGGCCGACAGGTAGGCGAGCACGGCCAGCACCCGCCGGTTGTCGTCGTCGGAAGGCTGCAGGCCGAGCTTGAGGAAGATCGAGGCGGTGTGCTTGGCCACCGCCCGCTCGGTGATGACCAGGCGCTGCGCGATGGCCGCATTGGACCGGCCCTCGGCCATCACGCCGAGCACTTCGTGCTCGCGGCGGCTGAGCGCGGCCAGCGTGCCGTCGCCCGTGTTGCGGATCAGCAGCCGGCTGATCACCTCCGGGTCCATCGCGGTGCCGCCCGCGGCCACCCGGCGCACCGCGTCGACGAACTGGGCGCTGTCCATCACCCGGTCCTTGAGCAGGTAACCGATCCCGCCGCTGCCCTCGGCCAGCAGCTCACGGGCGTACAGCTGCTCGACGTACTGGGACAGCACCAGGACCGGCAGCCCGGGCTCGGCGCGCCGGGCGGCCAGCGCCGCGCGCAGCCCCTCGTCGGTGAATGTCGGCGGCAGCCGCACGTCCACCACCGCCACGTCCGGCCGGGCCGCGGTCACCGCGGCCAGCAGGTCGGGCCCGTTGTCCACCGAGCCGGTTACCTCGAGGCCATGGGCCTCCAGCATCCGGGCCAGGCCGTCCCTCAGCAGAAAGAGGTCTTCGGCGATGACAACGCGCACGGGACCTCCATGGTCACCGCGGTGGGCCCGCCGGGCGGGCTGCTCACCGCCATAACGCCGTCGAACGCGGCCAGGCGGCGCTCGATGCCGCGCAGCCCGGTGCCGAGAGCTGGGTCGGCGCCGCCGTGCCCATTGTCGCTGACGCCCATCCGCAGCATCCCATCGGCATGCCGGATGTCCACCCAGGTCTGCGTGGCCCCGGCGTGTTTGGCCACGTTGGCCAGCAGTTCAGTGACCGCGAAGTAAGCGGCCGACTCGACCGGGGCGGGCAGCCGGCCGGGCAGGTCGGCGGCCAGCCGGGTGCGCAGCGGGCAGTCCAGTACCAGGGCGCGGACCGCGTCAGCCAGCCCGCGGTCGGCCAGCACCGGCGGGTGGATTCCGCGGACCAGGTCGCGCAGTTCGGTCAGCGCGCGCACCGACGCATCCCTGGCCTCCAGCAGCAGCGCCCGGGCGGCGGCCGGGTTGTCGTCGATGAGCTGGCCGGCCGCGTCCAGCGTCATGCCCATGGCGACCAGCCGGGCCTGTGCGCCGTCGTGCAGGTCCCGCTCGATCCGGCGCATCTCGGCCGCCCCGGTGTCGATCGCCTCGGCCCGGGTCTGGGCCAGGTGCTGCACCCGCTCGGTCAGCTCGGCCTGCCCGGCCGGGGCCAGCAGCACCCGGGCGGCCAGCCCGTACCCGCGGAGCAGCCACGGGGCCGACCCCAGTCCGGTCACGATGCACGCGAGGCCGATGATGACCAGCACCGGCGGGTTGTTCCCGGGGAACGCGGGCGGCGGGACGGCGAAGCCGGCCACCGGCGCCAGGAAGCCGATCAGGCCGATCGCCATCAGCCCGGCGGGCAGCAGCGTCGGGATCCAGCCCAGGCACGTGTTCAGCGCCGTCCAGCGCAGGTCCCGGGCGGTGGCCGGGTCGGTGAGCAGCCAGCCGAGCCGCCGCCAGTAGCCGGCCGGCGCCTGGTAAGTGCCGGGGGGCGGCAGCTCCCGGCCGGCCGCCGGCACTCCGCTCCAGTCGGCCACCACCCGCCTGGTCAGCCAGGCCAGCCCCCGGATGGCCTGCAGCAGGAAGGGCAGCAGCAGCGCGGTGACGGCCAGCCCGGCCAGCAGCATGAGCACGGCCATGGCCAGCCGCGCGGCCAGGTGCGGGCCGACGGGCTGCGACTGGACGATGACGCCGCCCTTGCCGCCAGGCTGGGCGGCGTAGGCGACCGCGGCCCGCCCACTGGTGAGCAGCATCCGCGCGATCAGCGCCCCGGTGGCCAGCATCGGTGCGATGAGGGCGAACAGCAGCGCGGCCCCGGCCATCAGCAGCCCGAACAGGCCCAGCAGGCGGACGGCGGCCGGGCCGCCCACGGCCAGCCAGGGCCGGTGCCGGGGTCGCCGTGCCGGGTCGCCCCAGGGGGTGCTTCCGCTGCTCATCGCTGGTCCCTTCGGCAGGCTGTTACCCCTTCAGTCTGCCCGCCCGGGCCAAGCCGGCGCAGTAACCCTGACCCCCCGGGAACGGGGTGTACCTAGGCCCACTGCGGGGCCTCACCGGCCGGCCAGCGAAACCCAGCATGCCGAACGCCAGCGCCTGGTGCACGCCCGCCGCCGGGGCGCGCAGGCTCAGCTGCTGGTCAAGGCCACGGCCGCGATGAGCACGGTGGCGCCCAGGTCCGCCGAGCTGGCCAGCCGGGGGACCAGGCCGGCCGCAGCCACCGCGGCGGTGGCCGCGGCCACCTGGCGGTCGCTGATCTCGGTGAGCAGGTGGCCGCCCGGGGCCAGCCAGGCCGGGGCCACCGCGGCTACCCGGCGCAGCATGCCCAGGCCGTCCAGGCCGCCGTCCAGGGCCACCCGCGCCTCGTGCTCGCGGGCTTCCGCGGGCAGCAGCGCGACGTCCCCGCTGGGCACGTAGGGCACGTTGGCCAGCAGCACGCCGACCCGGCCGCGCAGCCGGGCGGGCAGCGGGCCATCCAGGTCGCCCTGGTAGACCTGGCCGCCAGCCGCTTCGACGTTGCGCCGGGCGCAGCGCACCGCGGCCGGGTCGACGTCGGCGGCGTGCAGTTCGGCCGGGCGCCCCGCGGCCGCGGCCAGCGCCACGCCCAGCGCGCCAGTGCCGCAGCACAGGTCCACGATCACCGGCCGCGGCGCCGGGCCGAGCAGACTGGCCGCCTGGCCGATCAGGAACTCGGTCCGGCGGCGGGGCACGAACACGCCCGGGTCCACCTCGATCCGCAGCCCGCAGAACTCGGCCCAGCCCAGCACGTGTTCCAGCGGCTGGCCCGCCGCCCGCCGCCGCTCCAGGCCGGCCAGCTCGGCCGGCGTCCGGGCCGCCGCGATGAGCAGCCGTGCCTCGTCTTCGGCGAACACGCAGCCGGCCGAGCGCAGCCGGGCGGCCACGGCGGACAGCGACTGGGCAGGCAGGTCAGCGGTCATGGTGCCCAGGTACCTTACCCGCTAGCCATTCTTGCTCGCTTAAGCTAGGATTTGCTTATGCAAGCAAGAGCGGGTGCGGTGCGCCCGTCGGCCAGGCGGACGTTCACCGAGGGGGCGCGCCGGGCGCAGATCGTGCAGGCCGCGATCGAGGTCCTGGCCGAAACCGGTTACCGCGGCGCCACGTACGCCCGGATCGCGCGGCAGGCCGGCCTGTCCAGCACCGGGCTCATCTCCTACCACTTCGCCGGGCGGGACGAGCTGATCGGTGAAGTGGCAGGCAAAGTCATCGGGGACATCGCCGCGTTCATGACCCAGCGGATGGCTGGTGTCACCGGGCCGGCCGCCGCGCTCCGCGCCTACATCGAGGGCAACGCCGAGTGCACCGCGGCGCACCGGGCCGAGATGAAGGCACTGCTGGAGATCTTCCTGAACGGTGGCCTGCCCTATGACACCGGCACCGAGCGTGCGGCGCTGTCCCCGCTCGAGGAGATCCTGCGGGCCGGGCAGCACAGCGGCGAGTTCCGCGCCTTCGACCCGACCGTGATGGCCACCATGATCCAGCGGGCCGTGGATGGCCTGCCGTTCCTGCTGGCCGCCCAGCCTGACCTGGACGTGCCGGCCTATGCCGCCGAGGTGGCGACCACGTTCGAGCTGGCCACCCGGGCACAGGCATGACTGGGTCTGGCATGACTGGGACTGGCATGACCGGGCCGGGCATGACCGGGTCGGGCCGGCCGGCCAGCCTGCGCCGCCAGGCCGCGGCCCTGGTCTTCGACATCGCGGCGCCGATCGCGCTCTACTACGGGCTGCGCGCCGCCGGGCTGTCCAGCCTGCAGGCGCTGGCCATCGGCGCAGTCATCCCGGCGACCAGCGCGGCCTGGGTGCTGATCCGGCAGCGGCGGGCCAACATGATCGCGCTGCTGGTGCTGGGCACGATGGTCGCCTCGCTGATCATCTCGGTCGTCTCGCACAGCCCGCGGTTCCTGCTGGCCAAGGACGGCCTGATCACCAGCGTGTGGGGAATCTGGTTCCTGGCCAGCCTGGGCGCCCGCCGCCCGGCCGCGTTCCTGTTCGCCCGGCCGCTCATGGAGGGCCGGCGCGCGTTCGCGGTGCGGGACTGGGACGCGCTGTGGGACGCCGAGCCACGATTCCGCCGGATCTGGCGGGTGTCCACGGTGATCTGGGGGCTGGCCCTGCTGGCCGACGCGGTCATCCGGGTGGTGATGGCCTACACGCTGCCGGTCGACGCGGTGCCCGGCCTGGGCGGGGCGCTGTACCCGGTGACGTTCGTGGTGATCCAGATCGTCACCAACATCTACTACCAGTTCGCCGGGCTGAACCGGCTGCTCGGCGCGCGCTGGCTGCGAGACCGCGGCTCAGCGCGGCAGCACGTGCGGGTTCAGCGTGCCGGCCGGGTCGAACGCGGCGCGGATCCGGGTGAACAGGCCCCGCTCGGCCGCTGACCGGGCCAGCGGCAGCCAGCGTGCCTTGAGCGCGCCGATGCCGTGCTCGGCCGAGATCGAGCCGCCCAGCGACGCGACGAAGGAGAACACCGCGTCCTCGTGCCGGCCGTCCGCCGGGCCGGCCGGGACGATGTTCACGTGCAGGTTGCCGTCGGCGACATGGCCGAATGTGATTACCCTGGCGGCCGGATCGGCCGCCGCCACCACCCCGGCCACTTCGCTGGCCAGTTGGACCCAGCGTGCGGCGGGCACGGCCACATCCAGCTTGATCGGGGTGCCCAGGAAGCCGGCCGCCTCGGGCTGGCGCTCCCGGTACGCCCACAGCCGGGCCCGGTCGGCCGTGGACTCGGCCACCGCGGCGTCCAGGTCCCCGGCCAGCCCGGCCAGGTCATCCAGCGCGCCCGGGCCGGCCGCTTCCAGCAGCAGGTAGCAGGGCGCCGGGCGGGCCAGCGGCGGCGCGGGCAGCCCGGCCCGGCCGGCCAGGATGTCCAGGCCGGCCGCGGTGCAGAACTCGGCGGACAGCAGGCCGGGCACCCCGGTCACTGCCCGCCGGGCCAGGGCGTGCACCTCAGCCGGGCCGGCCAGCCCGGCCAGCACGGTGACCAGGCCGCGGGGCCGCGGCACCAGCCGGAGCCGGGCCTGGGTGATCACGGCCAGGGTGCCTTCCGAGCCGGCCAGCAGCGCCGGGTAGTCGTACCCGGTGTTGTCCTTGGCCAGCCCGGCCAGGTGGGACAGCACGGTGCCGTCGGACAGCACGGCCTCGATGCCGCGCAACTGGGCGCGCATCGGCCCGTAGCGCAGCACGCGCAGCCCGCCCGCGTTGGCCGCGATCGCGCCGCCGACGGTGGCGCTGCCCCGGCTGGCGATCAGGACGCCCAGGTCCAGCCCGGCCGCGGCGTCCGCGACCTGTTCCAGGGTGACGCCGGCCCCGGCGGTGACCTGGCCCGCGTCCAGGTCGGCCGGGCCGAGCCCGGTGAGCCGGGCCAGGCTGAGCACGAGCTCGCCATGGCGCGGAACACCGCCGCCGACCAGGCCGGTGTTGCCGCCCTGCGGCACCACCGGCAGGCCCGCATCAGTGCACAGCGCGAGCACGGCGGCCACCTGCTCGGTGTTCCGCGGCCGGAGCACCGCGGCCGGCTGGCCGCTGAACCGGCCGGTCCAGTCGGTGCCGTAGCCCGCCGCCGCGTCCCCGGTGAGCACGTGTCCCGGGCCGACCACCCCGGCCAGTGCCCGCAGGACGGCCGGGTCAGTCACCGGTTCCGGGCCGCAGCGTGCAGGCCTTCATGGCCCGGGCGAACGCGTCGCCCCGGTCGCGGTAGTCGCGGAACTGGCCGAAGCTCGGCGCGGCCGGGGAGAGCAGCACCACCCCGTCCGGCCCGGCCCAGTGGAAGCCCTGGCTGACCGCGCTGTCCAGGTCGCCGCAGGACACCACCTCGACGGCGCCGGCCGGGGCGGCCTCGATGGCGGCCCGGATCCGCGGGCCGCTGTCCGGCACCGCCAGCACCAGGGTGGGCGCCGCCCGGCCGGCCAGGCCGGCCGCCAGCGGCTGGTAGTCGATGCCGCGGTCCTGGCCGCCCGCGATCAGCGCGACCCGGCGGCCGGGGAAGGCGTCCAGCCCGGCCAGCGTGGGCAGCACGTTGGTGGACAGGCTGTCGTCCACGAACGTGACCCCGCCCACCGTGCCGATCACCTGCAGCCGGCTGCCCAGCGCGGCGAAGCCGGCCGCCGCGGCGCGCAGCGCGCCGTCGTCACCTGCCTCCGGCACGCCGAGCGCGCGCAGGCAGGCCCGGGCGATCAGCGCGTTGCGCCGGCTGTGCGTGCCGAGCAGGCCGAGTGGCTGCATCCAGTCCGCCGCCGGGTCATCGCCGGCCCGGACCCAGTCCACCCGCGGCCCGAGCAGCTGCCGCCGCTCGTGGAGCAGGTCGCTGTCCCCGTTGGCTACGGTCAGGTCGGCCCCAGGCTGGCTGCACGCGGACAGCTTGTCCCGGTAGTAGGCCTCGACGTCGCCGCCGTGCCAGGGCAGGTGATCGGGGTGCAGCGAGGTGACCGCGACGACCGGCGGCGAGCAGGGCAGGTCGGTGGCCTGGTAGCTGGACGTCTCGATGACCCAGTAGTCCCAGCCCGTGCTCCCGGCTGTAGCGCCCCCGGTCACGGTGCTTTGGGCCGGCGTGCATTGGGCGGCGTGGTTTGGGCAGGCATGGTTTGGGCAGGCGTGTCCTGGGCCGGGTCCCAGGGCGGCTGGCCGATGTTGCCGCCGATCATGCACCGGTAGCCCAGCCGGGTCAGCAGGTGCCCAGCGATGGCGGTGGTGCTGCTCTTGCCCTTGGTCCCGGTGACGCACACCACCCGGTCCCGCGGGGCTTCCTGCAGCCACAGCCCAAGGCCGCCGGCCACCGGGACACCGCCCGCTTCGAGCTGCCGCAGGTCGTCCCGGTAGCGGCTGATCCCGGGCGACTTCACCACCACGTCGCAGCGGGCCAGCGCGGCCAGGCCGC
Organism: uncultured Actinomycetes bacterium; assembly: GCA_963834705.1. Lineage (GTDB taxonomy): Bacteria > Actinomycetota > Actinomycetes > Streptosporangiales > Streptosporangiaceae > RYN-230. The sequence goes on along the minus strand of CAWICV010000001.1, from coordinate 680,754 downwards.
CGTCCGCGGTGGCCAGCACCGGGCGGCCCGCCGCACCGCCGGCCGGCGGCTGGTCGTCCACCAGCACCGGGGTGACCCCGAGCGTGCTCAGCTTGCGCACGTTGGCCAGGCCCTCGACGCCGAGGCCCCACACGCCGACCGACGCGCCGCGCAGCTCAGACCAGGAGATCGTCGGCCGCATACGCATCCGGGATGAAGTGCGCACTGAGCGGGCGGAGCAGGTCCGCCGCGGGGGTCAGCTCGGGCGGCCGGCCAGCTCGCCGGCCAGCGCCTGGAGCAGCTTGCCGCCGGCCCGGTCCGGCCGCGCCGCGGCCGCCGTCGCGGCGGCCCGGCACTCGCTGACCTCGCCGACGCACTCGAACGGCTTGCTGGCGGGCGACGTGCCGAGCAGGGTTCGGAACCGGCCGGCCAGCTCGCCGTGCGGGTCCGGGTCGGCCAGCGGCTCCCGGCCGCCGAAGATCCGGTCCAGCCCGGCCGGAGCCAGGAACGGCGCCAGGATCAGGTCGATGAAGCAGCACTTGTCGCACTGCCCGCACCAGTGACCGAGGCGGCGCTCCGGGTCGATGTGGAACGCGCGATTACAGCTGCGGAACGTGCTGTGGTACTGGGTCAGCCGGGCGAACCGCTGGGCCACCCACAGCTCGCTGAACGGCCGCAGCGCGGAGAAGTAGTCCGGGAGGCCAGGATCAGCCTGGGCCAGCACTGACCGGAACGCTGCTTCGAACGCCGCGCTCTTCGAGTACTGGTGGTTGATGGCCCGGCCGTGGTCTTCCAGCGTGGGGATGGATGCGGACCACTCGTTGGACATCACCACCGCGTCCCGCCCGTCCAGCGCCGCGGCCATGACGGCGATGGCCGAGATGATCCCGGTCACCGGGACGTGGCCGTTAAGAAAGCCAAGTTCTCTGGACCGGAGCAGCTGCGGGTCGATTTCCCGCTCAGCCCGGACGATGGGCAGCCCGGTGACCGCGGCGGGCGCCTCGATGGCCGCGAACCGGTCTCCGGGCCGGCCCACGATGAACAATGACGCCGCGGCGTGCTGCCGGACCAGGTCAACCGTGACGATCGAGTCGATGCCGCCGCCGAATGGCACCAGGGGCCGTGCTGGCCCGGGGGGACGACCCCCCGGAACCCCCCGATCGCCGCTTCGCGCCGAGCGGCGGCTCACCGCCGCGGGAACCCCCCGATCGCCGCTTCGCGCCGAGCGGCCCTCGATGCGCAGCCCGGACAGGTCCAGCCCGTTGCGGTAGCCGAACTCGCCCAGGCCATCGAGGTAGAAGCCGGTCAGGAACGCGCGCTCGGCGTCGGTGACCGCGGTGTCACCCAGGTCGATGACGCCGGGCGCGGCCGTCTTGTAGTAGGACACGCCGGCCAGCAGGAAGATCAGCCGGGCCGCCGCGGCCACCGCCGGGGCGGCCCAGTTCCCGCCGCCCGGGAAGCCGACCCGCTCCGCGAACCGCCGCTCGCCGAGGGAGTAGTGGCAGGTCAGCACGTTTTGTGCCGGGTCAAGCTGATAGCCGTCGTAGCGGAACGGCGGCGCCATGCTCATCCGCCCTCCCGCGGCCGCAGCCGGGCCACGGCGCCGAACCGGCCGGACGGGCGTTCTTCCCGGTCGCTGAAGAACAGCCCGTCCCGCTGCCCGGTGGCCAGGCCGGAGTCCATGATCTGGCGGTCCGGCACGCCGGATTCGCGCAGGATGCGCCGGTTCGCCGCGGGCAGGTCGAACAGCCACCGGCCGGGCCCGTCCGGCCTCATGATGCCGTCCAGGCTGCCGAAGTACCGGCCGGCGGCGGACGCGACGTCCGGGCCGACCTGGTAGCGGTCCGCGGCCACGGCCGGGCCGACCGCGGCCAGCATCCGCTCCGGCCGGGCGCCCAGCGACCGCATCGCGTGCATGGCCGCCCCGGTCACCCCGGCCACCGTGCCCCGCCAGCCCGCGTGCACGCAGCCCAGCACCTGGGCCTCCGGGTTGACCAGGATGATCGGCACGCAGTCCGCGACCAGCACGACCAGGACCGTGCCCGGGTCCCGGGTGACCACGGCGTCGGTCTGCACGATCGAGTCGGCCCGGCGCAGCGTGCCCCGGCCACGGTCGGCGGCGGTCACGGTGGCCACGTGGTTGCCGTGCGACTGGTCGCAGAACACGAAGTCGCCCAGGTCCGCGCCGAGCGCGGCGGCGACCCGGCGCCGGTTCTCCAGCACCGCGCCTGGCTCGTCGCCGACGTGCAGCGCCAGGTTCAGCGACGCGTAGCCCGCCGTGGACACCCCGCCGTGCCGGGTGGTCATCACCGCGTCCAGATCCAGGGCATCGAGCGACGGCCAGGCCAGCACGTCCAGCGGCCCCTGCCCGCGCAGCCCGGGCCCGGTCGTTGTCCCTGCGGTCATTCCTGCGCCCCAGCCTCCCAGTCCGCCCATCACACCGGCACGAAGCCTACGCCAGGCCGGCACCCAATATGCTCTGCGCCATGGTTCCCCCGGGCGGCAGGCCTGCCGTGAAAGCTGCCGTGATCGTCAACCCCACCAAGCACGAGAATCTGCCCGCGTTCCGCTCCGTGGTCGGCGCGGCCATGGCCCGGCACGGCTGGGCCGAACCGCTGTGGCTGGAGACGACACCCGAGGAGACCGGCCGGGGCCTGGCCGAGGCCGCGCTGGCCGCTCAGGTGGACCTGGTGCTGGCCAGCGGGGGCGACGGCACGGTCACCGCGTGCGCCGAAGGGCTGGCGGGCAGCGGCGTCCCGCTCGGCGTGCTCCCGGCCGGCACCGGCAACCTGCTGGCCCGCAACCTGGGACTGCCGCTCAGCCTGGAGGAGGCGCTTGCGGTCAGCCTCGGCGGCACCGACCGGCGGCTCGACGTGGGCACGGCGAACGGCCGCACCTTCGTGGCCATGGCCGGCCTGGGCTTCGACGCGGAACTGCTGGACAGCACGGGGGAGCCGCTGAAGCGGCGGCTGGGCTGGGCCGCCTACGCGCTGTCCGGACTGCGCCACCTGGCTGACCGCCCGGTCCGGGCCAGCGTGCGGGCGGATGGCGGCCCGGTACTGCGCCGCCGGGCCAGCAGCGTGCTGATCGGCAACGTCGGCACACTGCAGGGCGGGGTGTCGCTGCTGCCCGGCGCCGAGCCGGACGACGGGATGCTCGACCTGCTGGTGCTGACCGCGCGCGGCCTGGCCGGCTGGACGGCGCTGGCTGCGGACGTGTTCCTGCGCCGCCGCCGGACCAGCCATGTGGCCCGGATCGCGTTCCGCGATCTGCACGTCGCGCTGGACCGTCCGCAGCTGTGGGAACTCGACGGCGAGGTCATCGGGCGCACCCGCCAGCTGCGCGTCACCGTCCGGCCCGGCGCACTGCTGGTCCGGGTGCCCCGGTCGTTGTGAATGGTTTGGCCACCGGAGGGTAAAGAGGGCGGGCTGACCCTGCTGCCAACCCTCCGAAGGTGGCCCTGGACGTGTGGACCCGGCTCGAACAGCGTGAGCTGAACCGGCTAGCTCGGCGGATAACCGGTGGCCCGGGGGTGCTCCCCGCGCCGGACCGGCCCGCCGGGACGGACCTGCTGCCGCAGCTCAAGCACATCGTCGTGCTGATGATGGAAAACCACTCCTACGACAACTACCTGGGCATGCTGGCCGGCCGGGGCGACGGGTTCCCGCTCGGCCCGGACGGCGCGCCCGAGGTAGCCAACACCGGCGCCGAGGGCGAGTCCGTCCCAGCGCACCACCTGACCAGCACCATCCAGGTGGCCGAATCGCCGTCGCAGAGCTGGCACGCCAGCCACCTGCAGTGGAACGACGGGAAGATGGACGGGTTCGTCACCGCCACCCAGCAGTGCATGCCGGGCAAGGACGCCACCCCGGCCATGGGCTACTGGACCGAGCAGGACCTGCCGTTCTACCACGGCCTGGCGCGGACCTTCCCGCTGGCCGACCGGTGGTTCTCGTCCTGCCTGGGGCCGACGTTCCCGAACCGCCGGTTCCTGATCTCCGGCACGGCCAACGGGCTGATCGACGATCTGCCGGTTGACCTGGCCGACTCCCCGGCCAACGGGACCATCTTCGACTTGCTGACCAGGCACAACATCTCGTGGGTGAACTACCACCCGGTGGCGGGCAGCCGGACCAGATATGGCCGGGCGCTGCGGCACCGCACCAAGGCGCTCCGGCGCAGGCTGCGCACGCTGCGCCGGGTGGCGCCCGGCTCGCTGGACGGGCTGCAGAAGGACATCCAGTTCACCGCGGACATCTACCCGCTGGGCATCGCCCGGTACATGCTGCATGTGCGCAGCACCGACGAGTTCTTCAGCGACGCCGCGGCTGGCACGCTGCCGGCGTTCAGCATCGTGGATCCTGATTTTTCCGCCTATTCGGAAGAGAACCCGCAGGATATCCACAAGGGGGAGAGCTTCGCCGCGGCCGTCACCGACGCGGTGCTGCATGGCAAGGGCTGGCCGAATACCCTGCTGATCTGGCTGTACGACGAGGGCGGCGGCTACTACGACCATGTGCCGCCGCCGCCCGCACCCGCCCCGGACGACGTGCCCGGCCGCAGCGTGGTGCTCAGCCGGTCCTGGATGCACGCGGTGCTGCGGCGGCTGGCCCCGGGTTATGTGCGCAACGTCGAGCGGCTGGACATCGGGCCGCAGAGCTATGACCGGTACGGCTTCCGGGTGCCCGCGGTGCTGGTCTCGCCGTACGCCCGGCCCGGCTACCTGACCAGCGAGACGTTCGACCACACCTCGGTGCTCAAGCTGCTCGAGGTGAAGTGGAACCTGCCCGCGCTGACCGCGCGGGACGCGGCCGCGGTAGCGCCGCTGGACATGCTGGACTTCGACCACCCGCCGGCCTTCAGCACGCCGCCTGAGCTGCCCGCGCCGGCGCTGCGCTGGGGTTCCTGGTAACCGCGATGGCTGTCGATCTACAGGAATTCGGCGCCGCGCTGGCCGAGCTGAGCAGGCTGCGGTTCGGTGAGATGCGCGTTGAGGACGCGATGCAGGAGATCGTGCAGACCACGCACGCCATCTTCGGCGTGTCCGGGGCGGGCCTGATGCTGGCCGACGGGGAGCACCACCTGCGCAACGCCGCGGTCTCCGACGAGCGCCTCCAGCACCTGGAGGACTTGCAGATATACCACCAGGAAGGCCCGTGCATCACGGCCTTCGAGGAGCACGAACTGGTCGGCGCGGAGGATCTGACCCAGGACCAGCGCTGGCCCCGGTTCACCGCCGCCGCGGTGGACCGCGGGGTCCGGGCCGTGCTGGCCAGCCCGCTGCCCTACAACCAGGACGCGGTGGGCGTGGTGGCGGTGCTGGCTGACCAGCGGCATCCCTGGACGCCTGAGGGTGAGCTGGCCCTGCTGGCGCTGACCGACCTGGCCGCGCTGCTGATCGCCAGCATGATGCAGGGCGAGCAGCAGTCCCAGCTGGCCGCCCAGCTGCAGCTGGCGCTGAACACCCGGGCCGTCATCGAGCAGGCCAAGGGCGTACTGGTCGCCCAGCAGGGGCTGACCCCGCACCGGGCCTACCAGCAACTGCGCGACCAGGCCCGGTCGGAGCGCCGCAAGCTGGCCGCAGTTTCAGCCGACGTGGTGCGGAAAGCTGCGGGTCAATGAACATGTGTGCCCGGCGCCATGGTGGGCAGTTGGGACTAGTCATAACGATGCCGCCCAGAGTCTCGCGGCTGACCCTGAGGTCGATGCTTGCCATTGGCCGGCTCCGGCACTGCGTCGGGGTCGCCCCTCCTGGCGGCACCGGCTGATCCCAGACCCTGAACCCGTTTGGCTAGGAGACAATCATGATCATCATCGGTATCGTCCTTCTTCTGCTCGGCTTCCTGCTCAAGGTCGCGATCCTGTGGACGCTCGGCATCATCGTGCTGGTGATAGGCCTGATCCTGCTGCTGCTCGGCTCGATCGGGCACGCCGTCGGCCCACGCCGTCATTACTGGTAGCGGTTCACGCCGTCATTACTGGTAGCGGTTCCTGGCTCCGGGGCCCGGCGGGACACTTCCGCCGGGCCCCGCCCCGTTCCGGCTGAGTTCTGCCAGCCTGAGCCGGGCCGGCCGGAGCCGGGCCAGTCTGGGTCGGGTCAGTCTGGGTCGGGCCGGTCTGGGTCGGGCCAGTCTGGGTCGGGTCAGTCTGGGTCGGGCCGGTCTGGGTCGGGCCAGTCTGGGTCGGGTCAGTCTGGGTCGGGCCGGTGCTCGCGCCCGTGCTGGTGCCCGTGCTGATGGTCGTACAGCCACAGCCAGATGTCACTCACCTGCCACCGGTGGATGAGCTGGAGCGGCTCGCCGCGCAGCACCAGTGGCCGGCCGGGCAGCGGCGCGTCGGCTTCCGCCACCCAGACCCGGCTGACCTGGCTGAGCCGGCCGCGCACCACGCGCCATGGGGCGTTCGTGCCGGAGATCGTGCCGGCCTGGGCGGGCAACCGGCCCGCGGTGAGGTCGCGCAGCCGGGCCAGCCCGTACGGGTAGGCGGTAGCGAACGAGGTCATGCCCGGCCCCTGCGGGTAGATCACCCCGTCGCCAGGGCGGGCGTGCCGGGCGATGATCTGGTCCATGCCCCGGATGTTGTCGCTGTGCCCGTCCGGCCCGCGCTCCCCGAACTGGGCGGGCAGGGCCGCCAGCACGATCAGGACCAGCGCGGCTGGGCCGGCCAGCCGGCCCAGCGCGGCCAGCCCGGCGCCGATCAGCAACGCGGCGGCCGGCGCGCAGAACACGATGTAGCGGAACGTGTAGACCGGCTGCACCTGGGAGGCCGCGATGAGCAGGGCCGGCGGCACGAGCAGCCAGGGCAGGCCGAGCGCGGCCAGCCGCCCGGGCCAGGCCGTGCGGAACCGGGACCAGCCGGCCAGCGCGGTCACGGCCAGCGCGGCCACCATGAGCACGGCGACGGTCAGCAGCGCGCCCGGGGGACCGACCAGCCGGCCGGTGCTGGCCAGCGAAGCGGCCAGCGGGGTACCCAGCCAGCTCACCTGGCCGCGCTGCGACCAGGCCAGCACCTCCAGCGGGAGGAGGGCCACCACGGCCGCGGTTACCGTGGCCAGCCAGCAGCGGGCCACCTGGCGGCCGTCTTGGCGGGCGCCGTAACGGTGCAGCACCAGCAGAGTGGTGCCGTGCGCGGCGATGAGCAGCAGGCCAAAGATGTTGGCCAGGCCCAGCCCGAACAGGCTGACCGCGTACCAGCGGGGCCACCTGCCTGCGCTGTCATCCAGGAACCGGGCGAAGCAGTAGCTGGCGGCGGTGGCAGCGGCGGTTTCCAGCGCGAACGGCCGGGCGTCCTGGCCGAACCAGCTGACCGCGGGTATCGCCGCGAAGCTGAGCCCGGCGGCCAGGCCAGCCGCCGGGCTGAGCAGGCGTTGGCCCAGCGCGGTGAGCAGGCCCGCCGCGGCCGCCATGGCCACCGCGGAGGGCAGCCGCAGCACCAGCTCGCCGCTGCCGGCCACCCGGACCAGCAGCCAGATGAACAGGTAGTACGCCCCGTGCACCGCGTCTATGTGGCCCAGCATGCGGAGCAGCTGGGGGAGGGACCGGCGCGCCGCGGACAGCGTCGCGCCCTCGTCCCGCCACAACGACGGCACGCCGATCCGCCACAGCATGACGGCCAGGGTGGCCAGCGCGGAGCAGGCCGGGATCAGCCAGGCCGGGCCGCGGGCCGGCACCGGGCCGGGAGAGTGCGCGGGCGGGGCGGTGACGGGCGCCGGGGCAAGATCGAGGATCACGCCGGGCTGCGTCGCGAGTGGTGCAAGGTCACCCACGCAGAGCAGCGTAGGGGCAGGTCAGCAGTGGTTAACGGGGTTACCCATCCGGTTTTGCCCAATCCAGACCGGACGGAGAGGGAGCAGTGAAACTCTGGCCGTACTGGGTGCTGAGCGGGGCCTGCGCGGGTTACCGCGAGGACAGCACCTCGGCTATTTTGGCCGCCGCCGCGGACGGGTCATCGGCGTCATGCAGCAATTCCCCCCAGGACCAGCGGTAGTACCAGCGAAGCCGGCCGGCGCCATCGGTGCTCGGCGTGCAGTCAATGCTTTCGGCCAGCATGGTCGCGCCGGGGATGAAAATGTGCAGCATCGCAGGGTAGGTGGTTTTCACCGAAGCATGCAATCCCTTGGTGTCAAGGGCGGTCGCGAGCCGGTGCAAATAGTAGCTGCGTGCGTGATCACGTCTTCCGTCCAGCATCTCCCCTGCCTTGCGTCGGTCGGCACATTGTCGCGGCGGGCGGGGTAGGTTTGTCAACCCTGACGAGAGTGATAGCCGCCATACCCGTCAGGGCCGTATGGATCAGTACCCGGGCCGGCCGGGTACCGAGGGTTCTGCTGGCCGTCCTCGGCGTATCTGCTGCCGTACCCAGCCTGGTCCGGCCGGGCGTGCTGGCCATTGCCCGCTGAATAGCCGTTGCTGCCCAGGTACTCATTACTGTCCCGGTAGCCACTGCCGTTCTGGTACGGGCTGCTGGCCGGGAAACCGGCGCCGTTCTGGTACCCCGGACTGTCCGGGTAGCCGCCGGTGCCGGCCGGGTACGGGTACGCGGCCGGTGGCGGCGGTGCCGGGTGATAGCCCGTGCCCGGGTCCTGGCTGCCGGGGCTGGCCGCCGCCGGGTACCCGTCGCGGCCCGGCCGGTACGGGTCGGGGTAGCCACTGGACGCCGGGTAGCCGCTGGCTGGGGCGCCGCTGTAGCCGCCCTGGCCGTTGCCGGCCGGCGCGGCCGGTGGATACGTGGGCCCGGTGTTCTCCGGCTGTGGCGGCGGTGCGCTGTCCACGAAGCTACCGTACGGGTTCCCCGCGCCAGCCTGCGGTGACGTGGTCTCGGCCGGGCGGGTGTCGTCGTAGGCCGGGCGGGCGGGCGGCGGGCTGGCCGGGTAGCCCGCCGGGGCCGCGGGGCGGCCCACGTTGGGATCGGTTCGCTCACCAGGGCTGGCTGGGTAGCCGTGCCGGCTGGCCGTGCCCGGGTAGTCGCGTCCCCCGTCCGCCGCTGCCGGGTAGTCGCGCCGCCCGTCCGCCGCTGCCGGGTAGCTGTCGTACGGCGCGGGTGCGGCCGGGTAGTCGCCGCGGGCTGGGCTGCGCGGGTAGCCGCGGGAGTCATCCGCGCCGCCGCGGGCCGGATCACGCTGGGCCGCCCGGCCCGAGCTCCGGTAGGCCCGGCTGTCGCCCGCCGGGGAGCTGCTGCGGGCGTAGGACGGGCTGGTCAGTGGGTCGTCACCGGCCGGGCCACGGGGCGCGGACCGGCGCGGGGCGGCGTCGGCCAGGCCGGTCGGCCCGGTGGCCGGGCCGGTGCTCATCGGCACCGCACTCATCGGACCGGTGTTCATTGGTGCAGAGTTCATCGGTGCAGAGTTCATTGGTGCAGAGTTCATCGGCGGGGCGCTCATCGGCGGGGCGCTCATCGGGCCGGTGCCGACGGCGCTGGCCGGTACGTCGGCACCGGCTTGGCTGCGGCCGCGGGACGGTATCCGCCCGGTCGCCTCGTAGCCGTGTCCTGGCGCCGGCCGCCCGGCGCGGCTGCTCGCTGCCCTGGCATCGCGGTCAGCGGCCCCGGGTGCCTGGGCGCCGCGGGCCCGGGCCGCGGGCTGCCGGGCACTGGACCGGCTGCCCGGCCTGGTGCTGAGTTGCTGGGTGGCGTCCTCCTGCCCGGCCCGGTCCCGGCTCTGGCGGCTGGCCGTGTGGTCGGCGCTGGCCGCGGGGCGGTCCCGGTCGGGGCGCGGCGTGCCGGCTGGCCGGGCCGCCGCGCTGCGGCCCGGCTTGGCCGCGGCTGAGCCGCTGGCCCGTGCGCTACTGGCCCGTGCGCTACTGGACTGGGCGCTACTGGACTGGGCGCCGTTGGATTGGGCACTGCGCGCGGTGGTGGACAGCGGCTTGTCCGCGGACAGCTCGGCCCAGTACTGCTCGTCGGACAGTTGGTCCCACTCGGTGCTGGGCCAGTCATCGTCGTCGTCATGCTTGCTGCGTGACGGCCGGCTGCCGCGGGTTTTGGGCTGGCTGCGCGGGCGTGCCTTACTGGCCGGCTGGGGAATGTCTGCCCGGACCCGGGGGAAGACGTCCGAGTCGGTCAGGTCGGGATCGGCGTTGACCTGCGCGGTGGCGTAGTCGCCCACGGCGGCCGCAGACGGGCCGGTGTCGTAGAGCGCGGTCACCGGTCCGGTGCCGAAGCTGTCGTCACCCGGGCGCCTGGCCGGGGTGGCCGGCCTGGCCCGGGCGGGCCGGGCCACGGACTGCACCACGGTCTCGGTGGCGTCGTCATTGCGCCCGCCGCGGCGTGCGCTGGGGGCGCGCTCGCTGCGCTGCCCGTCATAGCCCCGGATCGGGGCCCGCTCGCCGTAACCGCGGGATGACGGCTCATAGCCGCGGGGCTGCTCGTAGCCGGCCCGGTCGTACCGGTCCGCGCGGTCGGCGTCGCGGGTATCCCGGCTGGGCCGCCGGGACGGTGCTGGGCCGCGCCCCCCGGGGCGGCGCGCTGACGAGCGCTGCGGCGCGGCCGAGTCCCAGCGGGGATCCCGGTCCCGTGCGTCGCCGCCGCGGCCGCGGATCCGGTCGCGGACGCTGGGCCGCCGGGCTGGCTCGTCCTCGTCATCATGCCCACGCCGCATGCTGAAGAACGCCGCGACGAGGAACGCGACGATCACGGCAACGAGGCCGATCACGAGCAAATACATCGCACCACCCAACATGCGATGGCCATGTGGTGGCCCCAGCGAGGTACACGCGGCCATCACGCGGACCTTCCCCTGTGTCGCTGGCGCCCTCAAATCCCCCATCAACGAGAACTACTGGTCAGTCAGTCTGACGGACCGTAAGGGCTCTGTCATGCGTTTAGGGAATTTTTTGCCAAGTCCGTTTACTTAGTGCGATCAGGCGATTACGAGGTGGCTGCTGCAGTCAGCCTGCCGCGCGCTATCGTCGCTTGTGCGATTGCCATCCAGGCGGTTTTCATGTTGGCCCCGTTGGACAGCGACAGTGTCCTGTTCAGAGCGTAAACAGTAAAGCGGTAGTTGTGGCTGCTATTCACCGGGCAGGGCGGATCGTATTGGGCAGTTCCCTTGCTGTTGTCCGCCACCCGTGCGCCGGTCGGCACGCGCCCGATCAGGGTGCCACTTGTCTGCGGCCCGATATCGAAGACGATCCAGTAGATATAAGGGGTAATCGGTGCCGCCGAATCGTCCACGATAACGGCAAGCGATTTAGTAGCCGGCGGCGCCCCCGTCCAGTGGATGGACGGGCTGAGCCCGGCGCCGTGACAGGTGTACCGGGCCGGGATCGGGATCGATGGGCTGAACGCCTGGCTGGTCACCGTCATGTTCGCGGGCACGAACGCACGGACCGTCTTGACCCCTCCGACCAGCCCACACCCGCTGAGCAGGGTGACCAGAGCCACCCCGGCCAGGGTGATCCGGGCCGGCCGGCCAGCTAGCCCTGGCGGGTTGCCCGGCCGGCTCACGTGCCGTCCCCGCTGTCTCTCGCCATGTGGCCCACGCTGGCCGATCGTACGCCGTCCGGGGCCCTTCCCGGGCCGCAGGCCCGGCCGCCGGCGCGGTGCCCATCGCGGGCCACTTCGGCCGGGGACCGGTGCGCAATTCTGTCCCGGGTATTCACCGTGGCCGAGGGCAAAGGCCCGCCGTCGGCGTCAGCGGCACTAGGTGGACGGCCCTGAGTGGCGCCGGCCCTGGTCTGGTTAACCGTGGCGCAATGCCGGCCGCCCGGGCGGTTACCGTCCCGGCCGCTGGCCGGGCGCCGGGACTGCTGGCCAGGCTGGGCCGCCTGAGCCGGCCCAATGCCGGGCGGAATTCCCGGGCCGCCGGTAAGCCGGGCCGGCGGCCGGGCTGATTGGCTGTCCAGCGTGGCCACCCGGGCTAGTCAGGCTGCCGCGAGGTGCCAAACATGATTTCGTCCCAGGATGGCACCGAGGAACGCCTAGAACGGCCACCCGCGGCCTTACGGGCCCGGCCGCGCTGCACCGTGGCGGGCTCCCGGGTTTCGGCCGCCGCCGGGGCTTGCTCGGGCCGGTCCGGCGACCCCGGATCGGACTGGTCCGGGGCGGCCGGGGTCGCGCCGGTGCCTGCCCGGGCCCCGTGCCCAGGAGCCCCAGCCCCAAGACTGGGAGCACTGTGGCCCGGGGTGGGGCTGGGCTGGACCGGGCTGGCTTGGGCCGGGAGGGCGGTGGCTGCGGCAGGCCTCGGCTGGGCTGGGCCAGGCGGCCCCGGGCGGCCCGCGGTCATCACGCGCTCGGCTGCTTGGGCCGGCGGCGGGGCAGGCTCGGCCGCCGCGACCGGGGCCGGTGCGGACGCCAATCGGCTGCCGATCGGCGTCACGGTAGCCCGCACCGGGGCGATCGGTGACGGCCCGAGCGCGGCCACATCGGCTTCCGGCAACGACAGCCGGGCCGCGTCATCGTCGGCCGGGGACACGTGCCGGCGCCGGGGGTCGAACGACCACTCGGTCATCTGCGGCCGCCCGCCCACCGTGAACATGAGCTGGACCTGCCAGGTGTTGTCGCCCCGTTTCCGCGAGTCCCACTGCGCTTCCTCGGCGGCCACGCCGAGCTCGGCCAGCCGCTCGGCCACGATGTCGCCGAGCCGCGGGCCAGGGCCCGAGTCCCCGGGCTGCCGGATGGTGGCGCCCTGCGCTTCCTGCGCCCGGTAGGCCCGTTCCGCCAGGACTGGCCCCTCGAACCGGCGCACGCGTTCGATGGGCACGCCCGCCGCGTCAGCTATCTCCTCCGCGGTTTCTCCGGCACGAATTCGGTCCTGGATCTCCTTGGGTCGCAAGGGACTCTCCACTTCGATCTCGTACTGCGCGAGCCGGGAGAACTGCCCCCGGGCCACGATCCGCAACCGGTCGTCGATCGGCAGCGAAAAGCGCCCGCCGCGCCCCGGTACCGCGAGGACGGCGTAACTGCCGTCCTCGCTGACCGCGACGATGCGCAGTTCCTGCATCGGCGTCCCTTCTCCACCGGCCAGCGGGCTGGCCGGTGTGCTGCCGTGCGAGGGCGTAGCTCGGACTTCCCCCGGAGACGAGTCTGTCGGTCGCAGGAGCTCCTGGCCAGTACCGGGCCGGCATGTCCCGCAGATCACCGCACACTATTTGCCGCTGGCCGGGCAGATGGCCGTAACACGGATAGTCCGCACCGCCCGGCTGGGCTGGCAGCGAGCCACTTACGTTCGGTGACAGAATCTCGTAACCGATGTATAGTCTATCTCTACTAAACCTGTAGCTATACTCGACTTCGAGCCGCGGCGACCCGCGGAATGACGAAGGGGCCTGCGGTGCATTCAGCTGATCTTGCCGATGCGGTATCCCGGCTGCGCCGGGCCATGCGACGCGCTGCCCGGGCGGCCGATCCATCGTCCGGGCTGTCCGTGGCCCAGCTGGAGATGCTGTCCTGCATCGGGGAGCAGCCCGGCTCACGTCCCGGGCAGCTGGCCACCCAGCTGCGGCTGGCGCCCAGCTCGGTGGCGACGCTGGCCAACTCGCTGCGCCAGGCGGAACTGGTCACCAGGACCGGCGGGGCCGGTGACCGGCGTACCGCGTCGCTCGATCTCACCCCGGCCGGCCAAGCGGCCGTGCAGCGCTGGAAGACGGTCAACGAGCGGCTGCTCAGCCTGGCGCTGGGCAGCCTGCCCGAGTCCAGCCGGAGCACGCTGGAAGACGCGCTGCCCGCGCTGGCCGACCTGGCCGGGGCCGTCGACGCGCTGGCCGACGACCCCCAGGCGGAACCAGCCGCCTCCTAGGCTCAGACCTGGGCCTGATCCGGCTCCCGTGGCGGCGTGACCGCGGGCGGCTCCGGCCCGGTCCGGCTCATCCGGGACGGCCACCAGTTCCACCGGCCCAGCAGCAGCACGGTCGAGGGCACCAGCAGGGTACGCACCAGGAAGGTGTCCATCAGGATGCCGAGGGCCAGGCCGACGGCCAGGTTCACGAACTGGCTGCCGCCCGAGGTGCGCGCGCCGACCAGAGCGAACACGCCGAACGTGCCGGCCAGCACCAGCCCCGCCGACGTCACCGTGGTCCCGGTGGCGTTCAGCGCGCGGTGCACCGCCTCCTTCAGCGAGAGGTGCCTGGCTTCTTCCCGGATCCGGGTCATCACCAGGATGTTGTAGTCCTCACCGAGGGCCAGCAGGAAGATGAACATCAGGAACGGCAGGATGAAGGTCAGCCCGGCCGACCCGCCGATGTCGATGAACAGCAGCACGGCCAGTCCTAGCGCGGCCAGGTAGGACAGGCCGACCGAGGCGATCAGGTACAGCGGGGCGACCAGGCTCCGCATGACCAGGGCCAGCAGCACGCCGGGCCAGCGAGGGCAGGAAACGCGGCACGGCCACGGCCGCGATCACCCAGGCAGCGATGATGAACCAGCGGAATTTTACCGAGAAGGAGCCGATCCCCCGGAAGACCCTGTCCATATGCACGCGGGTCAGGGTACGTGAGGTCCGCTGAGGGAGCACTGAGATTTCGGCTCGCGAAGGTTCCCCGGCGGCCGGGACGGGGAGTGGCTGGTTCGCCGCACGAGGTGGTTGTGACTGCTGGGAATAGCCGTCCGGGACGCTGGTCACAAGACGGTCAAGTAGAGTCGTTCGCCGTGATCCGCAGCTAACCCGGCAGCTGAAGGTTGGTGATCACATGCTGCGACACCTGATCGGCTTCGGCTTGGCCATCGGTCTGGCAGCGGCGATCTACTTCGGCGGCGGCTGGGGCGTGGCCAAGATGACCGCGCTGGCCGCCCAGGGCACCAGCCTGACCAGCGTCACCGGGCTCAGCGCGCTCGGCACATTGCTGCTCACCGGGCTGTTCCTCGGCATCCTGCTGGTGGCGCCGGTCTCCCCGCTGAGCACTCTGCTGCCCGGGCTGGCCCTGCTCGGCTGGACCGGGCTGTTCGCGGCGAGCACCGGGATGGCCAGCCGGGTCATGCCACTGGGGAACGGCCCAGTCGCGGCCGGGCTGCACCTACTGCTCACCGATGGCGTGCTCGCGCTGCTCGGCATGGTGCTGATCATCCCGGCGTTCGTCCCGTCCCGGTGGCGGCCGGCCAGCGAAACCGACCTCGGCCTGGACCGCGGCAGCGGCGGCGACGACGAGGCGCCCGGCCTGCCCACGCCGACCCGGCTGCTGTCCTGAACCTTGCTGTCCCGGGCTCCGCCACGTGGTCAGTGCGCCGTGGAGAACTGCTCGCTCTCGGTGGACCCGGCCAGCGCGACGGTAGACGCCTGCGGCGTGATAGCCGAAGTGACCAGGTCGAAGTAGCCGGTGCCGACCTCCCGCTGGTGCCGGGTGGCGGTGTAGCCGCGGGCCTCGGCGCCGAACTCGGCGTCCTGCAGCCGCACGTAGGCGGGCATGCCCTCGGCAGCGTAGCCCTGGGCCAGATCGAACATCGAGTAGTTCAGCGCGTGGAAGCCGGCCAGCGTGATGAACTGGAACTTGTAACCGAGCTGGCCTAGCTCACGCTGGAACTTCTCGATCGTCCCGTCATCCAGGTGCCGGTGCCAGTTGAACGACGGTGAGCAGTTGTAGGCGAGCATCTGCTCCGGGTACTCCGCCTTGATGGCTTCCGCGAACTCGCGTGCCTCGCCGAGGTCCGGGGTGGAGGTCTCCATCCAGATCAGGTCGGCATACGGCGCATAGGCCAGGCCGCGGGCCACGCATGCGGCCATCCCGTTGCGCACCCGGTAGAACCCCTCGGCGGTCCGCTCGCCGGTGATGAACGGCCGGTCTCGCTCGTCCACGTCGCTGGTGATCAGCGTGGCGGCGTGCGCGTCGGTCCGCGCGATGACCAGGCTCGGCACGTCGCAGACGTCGGCGGCCAGCCGGGCCGCGTTCAGCGTCCTGATGTGCTGCCCAGTCGGGATCAGCACCTTCCCGCCCAGGTGGCCGCACTTCTTCTCGGAGGCCAGCTGGTCCTCCCAGTGCACTCCGGCCGCCCCGGCCGCGATCATCGACTTCATCAGCTCGAACGCGTTCAGCACCCCGCCGAAGCCGGCTTCCGCGTCGGCCACGATCGGGGCCAGCCAGTACCGCCCGTCACTGCCACCGGACTCCGCCCAGCCGATCTGGTCCGCGCGAAGCAGCGCGTTGTTGATCCGCCGCACCACCTGGGGGACCGAGTTGACCGGGTACAGGCTCTGGTCTGGGTAGGTCTCGGCGGCCAGGTTGGCGTCCGCGGCCACCTGCCAGCCGGACAGGTAGATGGCCTGCAGGCCGGCCCGCACCTGCTGGACTGCCTGGTTGCCGGTCAGCGCGCCCAGTGCGGCGACGAAGTCCTCCTCGTGCAGCAGGGTCCACAGCCGCTGCGCGCCCAGCCGGGCCAGCGTGCGGTCTTCCTGCACCGAGCCGCGCAGCCGTACCACGTCATCGGCGGTGTAGCTGCGCTCCGTGCCGCGCCACCGTGAGTCGGTGGCCCACTGCCGCCGCAGTGCGGTGGCCTGCTGTTCCGCCGGGCTCGGCCCGGCCGCGGTGGGCGGTGCAGTGTTGCCGTTCGTGCTGCCCTCGAGGCGACGCTCGTTCACTGGTCCTCCTGACGTCTGCCGTCCCCTGGGTGTTAATCCGAGCGTGCGGGCCATGAGCGGGCAACGCTAGGGTGGATTGCTATGAAGAATTAATAAATTTCATCTAGCATGAAGATGTGACAGACTTCCTTGAGAAAGAATCGTCAACATTGACGTCAAGTGGTCTAGACCTGGCAACGTTCGGCCAGCGGCTGCGGCATCTACGCCGCACCCGGGGCATCACCCTGGCCGAGCTGGGGGGGCGGGTCGGCCGGGCCCCGTCGGCGCTGTCCCTGCTGGAGAACGGCCGCCGGGAGCCGAAGCTGTCCCTCATCGACGCGCTGGCCAGGGCGCTATCCGTGCCGGCCGAGGAGCTGCTGCGGCACCAGCCGCCGAGCCGCCGGGCCCAGCTGGAGATAGCGCTGGACGAGGCGCAGCTCGACCCGGTCTATGCCGATCTGGGCCTGCCGCCGCTCAAGGTGGGCGCCAGGGTGCCCACCGACGTGCTGGAGCACCTGGTGGCGCTGTACACCGAACTGCGCCGGCAGCGCACCCGGCCAACCGCCACGCCGGAGGAGGCGCGGGTGGCCAACGCCGGTCTCCGCGACGCCATGCGGGAGCGCGGCAACTACTTCGCGCCCATCGAGCAGGCCGCGGCCGAGGCGCTGGCCGCGGTCAGCTACCGCGGCGGCGCCCTGTCCCAGGGCGCGCTGCTGGCCATCGTCAATCACCACGGGTTCGCCGTGCGCTACGCCCAGGACCTGCCGCGCTCCGTCCGGTCCGTCACCGACCTGCGGCACCGGCGGATCTACCTGAAGCAGGAGTCCATGGGCATGCACTCGCCGCGGACCATCCTGCTGCAGACGCTGGGGCACTTCGTGCTCGGCCACGCCGCACCGCGGGACTTCGCCGACTTCCTCCGCCAGCGGGTGGAGGCGAACTACTTCGCGGCCGCGGTGCTGGTCCCGGAGCGGTCGGCAGCCCGGTTCCTGGCCGAGGCCAAGGAGGCGCGTGACCTGTCGGTCGAGGACCTGCGCGACGTCTTCTCGGTCTCCTACGAGATGGCCGCACACCGGTTCACCAACCTGGCCACCCATCACCTGGACCTGACCTGTCACTTCGTGAAGAACGACCAGAGCGGTGTCATCTACAAGGCGTACGAGAACGACGGCCTGGTGCTGCCCGCCGACGCCACCGGGGCGATCGAGGGGCAGCGAATGTGCCGGAAGTGGTCGGGCCGCCAGGTGTTCGGCTCGGCCGACCGGTTCTCCCCGTACCACCAGTACTCTGACACGCCGGCCGGCACGTTCTGGTGCGTGGCGCACGTCGACCCGGGCGCGGAGCGCGGCATGGCGATCACCCTGGGCACGCCGTACGAGAACTCGCGCTGGTTCCGCGGCCGGGACACCACCAAGCGGATGGTGTCCCGCTGCCCCGACGGGGACTGCTGCCAGCGGCCGCCGGCCAGCCTGGCCGCCCGCTGGGAAGGGATGGCCTGGCCGTCGGCCCGGGCCCACTCGCACATCCTGTCCGCGCTGCCGACCGGCATCTTCCCGGGCGTGGATGACGCCGATGTGTACGAATTTCTGGACCGGCACGACAGTGAATGAGCCGTATCCGGGTAACCTACTCGATAGTAACTATTCGTGCTACTCTCCAGTAACTTACGTTCGGGACGGCCCGTTTGACCCGAGGAGCAGCATGAGCAGCGCCCCAGACGCCCCGGCCGGATTTTCCCTGGAACCCGGCCCTGACCTGCGCGACATGCGTAGCTGGGTACACGGGTTCGCGGACGATGTGATGCGGCCTGCCGCGGCCGAGTGGGACGAGCGGGAAGAGACGCCCTGGCCCATCCTGGAACAGGCGGCCAAGATCGGGCTGTACTCGCTGGATTTCTTCTCCACCCAGTGGCTGGAGCCCAGCGGGCTGGGCATCCCGATCGCCTTTGAGGAGCTGTTCTGGGGCGACGCGGGGATCGCGCTGTCTCTGGTCGGCAGCACGCTGGCCGCGGTCGCGGTGGCCAGCAACGGCACCCCCGAGCAGGTCGGCGAGTGGCTGCCGGAGATGTTCGGCACGGCCGGCGACGTCAAGCTGGGCGCGTTCTGCGCCTCCGAGCCGGGCGCGGGCAGCGACGTCGGCTCGATCCGCACCCGGGCCGAGTATCAGCAGGCCACCGACGAGTGGGTGCTGACCGGCACCAAGGCATGGGCGACCAACGGCGGCATCGCCAGCGTGCACGTGGTGGTGGCGTCGGTCGAACCCGAGCTGGGCACCCGCGGGCAGGCCAGCTTCATCGTGCCGCCCGGCGCGGCCGGGCTCAGCCAGGGCCAGAAGTTCCGCAAGATGGGCGTCCGGGCCTCGCACACCGCCGAGGTGGTGCTGGATGGGGTGCGGGTGCCCGGCCGCTGCCTGGTCGGCGGCAAGGACCGGCTGGACTCCCGGCTGGCCCGGGTCCGGGGCGGCGGCCGGGGTGGCGAGCAGGCCGCGATGAAGACGTTCGAGGCGTCCCGGCCGAGCGTGGCCGCGATGGCCGTGGGGGTGGCCCGGGCCGCGCTGGAATACGCCCGCGACTACGCCACCCAGCGGGTCCAGTTCGACCGGCCGATCGGGCAGAACCAGGCGGTCGGCTTCGTGCTGGCCGACATGCAGGCGGCGGTGGACGCGGCCCGGCTGCTGACCTGGCGGGCGGCCTGGATGGCCCGGCAGGGGCTGGCCCTGGACCACGCCGAGGGCTCCATCTCCAAGCTGGTCGCCAGCGAGACCGCGGTCCGGGTCACCGGCCAGGCCATCCAGATCCTGGGCGGCAACGGCTACACCCGGGACTTCCCGGTGGAGCGCTGGCACCGCGACGCGAAGATCTTCACCATCTTCGAGGGCACCAGCGAGATCCAGCGCATGATCATCAGCCGCGCCGTCACCGGTCTCGACGTCCGCTAACCGCGCTGACCTCGATGCCCCGTTCCCCCCGGGGTCCGAGTGTTCTTGTGGCCCGTCAGTGGCCCAGCTCGCGGAATGTGATCCTGACCGGGAACGGGTCCTTGAGGATCAGCTCGTCCATGTGCGTGACGGCCAGCCGGTAGGTCCGGCTGGGCCAGTCGAGCCGGTATTCCTGGATCATCTTCAGGTAGGGATCGCCGCCCAGGAACGCCAGCAGGTATTGCGGTATCCCTTCGTAGGCGTATTCGGCGAGCTTGTCGACGGTATCGGTGTAGCCAGAGGCCGGTGTGACGACCTCCACGACCATGAGCGCGTCCCGTGCGAAGAGCCTGGAATCCTGCTCCGTGCACCGGTACACCGAGACATCCGGGCGCCGGAAGGAAAGCGTGCCGTCGCTGCGCCTGCGCTTGATGAAATGCACGTCGGCGCCGGGAGAGACCCGCATGCACGGCTGGGCTGGCCGGGCTGCATCCAGCCGGATGGCCAGCGTACGGGTCACGTCACGGTGTTCGGAGGTGCCGCGCGGGCAGAAGATGACATTCCCGTCAATGACCTCGATCAGCTCGCGCACATGATCGGGCAGCCCGTCATACTGCGCCTCGGTGAGCGTCAGCGAGCCCGGATCCGCTGCCCAGGGTGGCAGGGACGTCATGGCGCTCATCCTACGGACGGATCGCCCGCCTCCCGGCCTGAGGTGGCCGCGATGAGATGCACCTCGTGCTGATCGGTTACGTGCGCCGCCGGGCCGGGCCGGTCAGGCTGACTCGGCCGCCGGTGGTGCCGAGGTGCCGAAGACCCGTCCTCGCGGCGCTGGTCCGGCCACACGCCGATATGCCCGGGCAGCGCCTCCAGCCGGACCCGGTCCCGCATGCCGAGCGGCTCGGTCATGTCCCGGGGCAGCTGCAGCCGCCCGGCCCGGTCCAGCACGGCGTACTCCACGGCGTGCTCGGAGCGCCGGCCCTCGGCGTCGGTGGTCTCGTGCCGCAGCGTCTCGGTACTGGTCCGGCCGTCCCGGATGGCGATGACCCGGCGCACCATCGAGGACACCGCCGGGTCGTGCGTGACCACCAGCACGGTCACGCCGAGCTCGGTGTTGGCCGTCTGCAGCGCGCCGAACACGTCGGCCGCGGTCGCGCTGTCCAGCTCGCCGGTCGGCTCGTCGGCCAGCAGCACCCTGGGCTCGTTGGCCAGCGCCACCGCGATCGCGGCGCGCTGCTGCTCGCCGCCGGACATCTGGCTGGGGGAGCGGTCCGCGCAGTGCGCCACGCCGAGCACGCTGAGCAGCTCGGCGGCCCGGCCGCGGCGCAGCCGCCGCCCTGCCCCGGCCAGCCGCATCGGCAGGTTCACGTTCTGCGCCGCGGTCAGGTAGGGCAGCAGGTTCCGCGACGTCTGCTGCCAGACGAAGCCGACCACGCGGCGCCGGTAAGCCAGCCGCTGCCGCCCGTTCATCGCGCCCAGGTCGTGCCCGGCCACCCGCACCGAGCCGGCCGTCGGGGTGTCCAGCCCGGCCAGGATGTTCATCAGCGTCGACTTGCCGCTGCCGGACGCGCCCACCATCGCGGTCAGCTCGCCGTCGGCCACGGCCATATCCAGCCCCTGCAGCGCCTGGACCTCGATGCCCTCCGCGGTATAGATGCGGACCAGCCGGTCACAGGCGATCAGCGGGCCGGCGGTGGTTGCCGCGGTCATGGCCAGCTCCTCTCCACAGCTTCTTCAGCCATCGATACGCAACGCCCCGGCCACGCCGGTGCCGCGCCAGGTGCGCGCGGCCATCGTGGCCGCGGCCAAAGCGACCAGCAGCAGCCCGGCCACCGGGATGGCCAGTGCGGTCCAGTCGGCGCGGACCGGGACCGGCTGCCCGGCCCCGGTGAACACGGACAGGTTGAGCGCGCTGGCGGTCAGCGGCGGCAGCACCAGCGCGCAGGCCGTCCCGGCGACTGCGGCGGCCAGCAACGCCGGCGCCTTCTCCACCAGGACCAGCCGCCGGGCCTGCCCGGCGTCCACCCCCATGGTGGCCAGCCGGGCCAGCGTCTGGTGCCGCTCCGCCGCGCCCAGGGCCAGGTCGGCGAGCAGCGCGGCCAGGCCGAACGCGGCCGCCGCGGCCAGCACCACGGCGAACATGAGGTACGCGCCGTGCTGCAGCGGCGCGCCGGCCAGGCTGGCCAGCACGCCCGAGCGGAGCGTGACGCCCGCGCCCGGGACCAGGCGGCGGGCCACCGTGTGCAGCGCCGCCCCGTTGATCCCGCCGCCGCTCAGCAGGAGCAGGTTGGCCGGGGCCGGGGCGGTGGCCGTGCTGCCCGGCCCGGCGCGCAGCGGCAGCAGGACGAACGCGCCGCCGCCGGGCAGCGCCGGGGTGCCCGCGATCAGCCCGGCGACCCGCACGGTCAGCGGGCTGGAGGCGATCGTGCCCTGCAGCGCGCTGAGCTTGCCCGGGCTGCCGCGCAGCGCGGCGGCCGCCGCGGGCGACGCGAGCACCGGCACCGGCTGGCCCGGGCTGGGCCGCCGCCCGGTCAGCACGGCCAGCTGGCCGCGGCGCAGCGCCGCCCACGGCGTGCTGGCCAGCAGCGCCGGGTAGCTGGCCGGGTCGACCGCGACGACGCTGAGCTGGCCGCGGCCGGGCAGCGCCCATCGGGTGACCTGGATGGCGGTGGTGTGCTGGACGCCGGGCACGGCCGCCGCGGCGCGCTGCGCGGCCGGGCTGATGGGGGTGCCGGACAGCTCGGCGTTGAGCACCGCGTCGGCCCCGGTCGCCCGCCACGAGGCGGTGGTCTGGCCCCGGCTGACCGCGTCCCGGAGCATGCCGGTGAACGCGGCCAGGGTGAGCGCCAGCACCACCGCGAACAGCGGCAGGATGGTGGCCGCCGGGGCGCGCGCGGCCTGGGCCAGGCCGAGGAAGCGGACCGGGCCGCCGCGGCGGGTGGACAGCCGGAGCAGGCCGCGCACCGCGAGCGGGCACAGCCGCATGGCCAGCAGCACGGCGGGCACGGCGACCAGGACGGGCGCCAGGCTGGTGTACAGATCGACGCCGCTGCCAGGCGCAGCGGCCCCGGCGGCGGAGCCCTGGGCGCGCAGCACGACCAGGCCGCCCACGGCGGCCGCGCACAGCGCCAGCTCGGCCACCAGGCGGCGGGCCCGGCGGCCGCGCCGCCCCAGCACGGGCCGCCCGGACCGGGCCGCGTGACCCGGGTGCTCCGGCCGGACCACCCGGTGCTGCCAGGCCACCGCCAGCGGTGGCCCGAGGATCGCGGTGACCAGCACGAGCCCGGCCAGCCACCAGCTGGCCGGGGCCGGCTCGCCGGGGGTGACCAGGATGCCCAGCGCCCCCGCGGCCAGGGCGGCCGGCACGCACACGGCCACCGTGCCGCGCAGCGTGCGCGCGGCCAGCTGGCGGACGGTGCCGCCGCGGGCCCGCAGCACGGTGAACTCAGCCGACCGGCGCTGGGCCAGCATCCACGCGGCCAGCAGGATGACCACCACCCCGGTCGCGGCCAGGCTGGCGAACAGCAGCGACAGCACGGAGTTGACCTGGGCCGAGGTGCTGAGGAAACCGCCCAGGATGGGGCCCAGGGCGCTGGACACCACGATCGTGGTGTCGGCCGGGGCCAGCGCGCCGTGCAGCGCCGGCGCCTGCGAGCTGACCTTGCCCAGCCGGCCCTGCAGCCCGGCCGCCTGATCGGCGCGCACCCCGGTCAGCGTGAGCGGGAACGCCCACTGCAGGCTGATGCCCAGCGAGCCGAACACGTCCTGCAGCTGGGCCAGCTCGGCCGGCCCGACGAAGGCACCGCTCACCCAGTACGGCGCCGCGTTCGGCGGATGCTCCTCGACCGGCTGGGCCGCGGTCGGGTCGGCGGTCCAGAACGCGGAATTGGCCTGCCGGGCCCGGACGATCCCGGTCACCATCAGGGTGAGCGGCGTACTGGCCGTGCCGAACTGCAGCCGGGTGCCGACGTGCGCGTTCAGTTCCCGGGCGGTCGGCTGAGTGAGCGCGATGCCGAACGGCCCGCGCCCGGGGCGGCCCTGGCCGGGATACTGGCCGGCCACCAGCCCCGCGTTATGGGGCAGCGGGTCACGGTAGATCAGCTCCAGCTTCTGCACCACGGTCGAGTTCGGCCCGGACGGCACCGAGCTCAGCTGCTCGATGTGCGTGGTCATACTCGCCCAGTCGGTGCCCGGGGCGGACAGCGGCAGCCCGGCCCCGGCGAAGCCGTTGGCCAGCTGGCCGGTCACCGTGCCGAGCTGGGTCGAGTAGAGCAGCGGGGCGACCCCGTTGACCCCGGCCAGCGATGAGGTGAAGCCATTCCAGTCGGCGGTGGCCAGCACCGCGGTGTCCACCGGCGGCACGGTGCGCAGCTGGTCCTGCAGCGCCTGGGTCTGGATGTGCAGGCTCTGCCGCGGTCCGGCCATCGCGATGAACGTGCTGCCGAGCACCAGGACGGCCAGGGTCAGGTAGCTCGCGACGGCCGTCCCGCAGAGTCCCCGCACCGCCCGCTGCACCCGGACCCCGGTCACCCCGGTCATGCCGACTCTGCCGTGCGCAGCGTGGCGGCCGGGTCGGGGATGCGTGCCGCGGTCGCCGCGGCCACCAGCACCGGGAGCAGCACCACCAGCGCGGCCAGCCCGAGCGCCTGGGCCCAGGCGAACGTGGTGAGCGCGGGCGGCACCGGCGCGGTGGCAGCCGGGGTCAGCGTGACCGCCGGGACCAGCAGGATGGTGAGCACGCCGCCGAGCAGCAGCCCGGCCAGCGCGGCGGGCAGGCTGAGCATGAGCTCCTGGGTGCACAGCTGGCCGGCCTGGGACCGCTGGGTCACCCCGAGCGCCGCCAGCAGCGCGCTCTCCTGCCGCCGCTGGGCCACGTTGGCCGCGATGCTGACGAAGAAGCCCGCGATGGCGAGCAGCGCGGCGGCCACGGCCACCGCCAGCACGGCCTGCTGCGGCGCCGCGGACAGCGGGTTGCCGAGCAGGCCCCCGGCCAGCTGGTCCCGGCTGGTCAGCGACGACCCGCCGGGCAGCAGCCGGGCCAGCCCGGGCGGCGTCCCGCCGGGCGTGGCCAGCCACCAGCTGGTCGCCGGGGCCGGCGGCAGGCCCCGGCTGAGCAGGGCCTGCTGCACCGCGCCCAGATCGAGGATGAGCGCCCCGCCGGAGGTCACGGTGGGGAACGAGTGCACCGCCGCGACGATGTGCACCGCGACGGTCAGCCCGTCCACGCTGTCGTCGACAGTGGCCCCGACCCCGGTGTTGCTGGCGGCCAGGAAGGACTGGGTGGCGATGGCCGGCAGGGCGGCCGCGGTGGGCGCGGCCGCGGTCAGCGTCAGCTGGCCGAAGATCGGCAGCAGTGGCTGGCCCCGGTTGGCCGGCAGCGCCTGCCCATAGCCGGGGGTGAAAGACAGCGCTTGCTGGGTGCCGGAGCGCTTCCAGGCCAGCCGCTGTGGCAGCCCGGACGCCCCGGCCATCTGGCCCGGCAGCGGGCGGAGCGCGGCCAGCTCGGGCGAGGCGACGCCGGCCCCCCAGCCGCTGAGCGCACTGCCCGGCACGGCCGCCGCCGTACCGGTCCCAGCCCGGGCGGCCGCGCCGAGCGTGCCGATCCGCAGCACCTGCAGTGCGGCGTCGGACGTGGCGGCGCCCGGCAGCAGCTGGTAGCTGGCGCTGATCCCGACCAGCCGCAGCGGGGCGATGACCTGGCCATGCCGCGGGCCCGTGCTCAGGAGATCGGTGCCGAGCCGGGCGGTGAGCTGGTGCGGGCGGCCGTCGGCCGTCAGGGTGCCCGCGTTGACCTGGTACACGTCCCCGTCGGCGTCCTGCACCGACAGCGTCACCGCGGCCGGGGCCAGCCGCAGCGACGCCGGGCCCAGGCTGGCGTCGAGCTGCACCGCGGCCGGGTGGCCGGGCAGCACGACACCGGGCTGACGGCCGGCTGGCTCGATGGCCCGGAACAACGCCGGGGCGGGTTTCGCCGACTGGTCCGCGCGCAGCAGGACGACACCGGCCGCGCTGCTGGCGTTCAATGCGAGGGTCTCACCGGTGCCGCTGCCGGTCAGCGTGGCTACCGGGGTAGCGCCGCGGACCCCGGGCCAGCTGGTCAGCCGGCAGGCCGTGCTGGCCGTCAGCGGGCTGGCCAGGTCGACCCGGGTGTCCGCGCCCGCGCTGAACGAGGCCTGGTCCGCGGCGGACCGGGCCCAGCTCCGGTGCTGGGACAGTGCCAGCGTCCCGGTGGCCACGGCCAGCACGATGAGCAGTGCACCGGCCGCCTGGCTGAGCGGCCGCCGGCTGAGCTGCCAGCAGCTCAGCGCGGGGGACAGCCGCCGCCCGCGGGAGGCCAGCCGGTCCGCCGCCCGGGCGGCTGGCGGCAGCACGCGCAGCGTGAGCGCGGTGCCCCCGGCCAGCGCCAGCGCCGGGGCCAGCACCAGCACCGGGTTGACGCCGCCGGGACCATTGGCCGAGGTGACCACGGCCGAGTAGTGCCGGAGCTGCCAGCCGGCCAGCCCGGCCAGCGCGACCAGGGCCAGGTCGGCGCCGGCCCGGGCGATGCCGGAGACCGACCCCTGGCGGCCGCGGCGCTGCCGCGCGATGCCCGGGGCCAGCGTGCGCAGCGTGGGCCAGAGCAGCACCAGAAGGGACCCGGCCGCGGTCACGGCCAGCGCCAGCCAGGCGCCGGGCGGGAACGCGGGCAGCCGCAGCCCGGCCGCGCGCAGCGGCCCGGCCGAGGCCAGCACCATGGCCAGCCGGCTGCTGGCCAGCCCGCCGGCCGCGGTAGCGATCAGGCACAGGATGACCGCCTCGGCCGCGTTCAGCCGGGCCAGCTGGGCCCGGGCCGTGCCGCGCGAGGCGAGCAGGGCCGACTCGCCTTCCCGCTGGTCGGCCAGGTAGGCCGCGGCGGTGGCCAGCGCAGCCGCGGCGACCAGCGCAAGCTCGAGGGCGCCGATGACGAGCAGCGAGCGGGCCACCGCCAGGTTGGCCGCGGCACTGTCCAGCACCGCCGGGAGGTTCGTGCTGACCTGAAGCCCGGACAGCGAGCCGGAGTTGGCCAGTTGCTGGCGCAGCGCGGCGGCCCGGGTGGCGGTGGCGGTCAGCTGGCCGGCCGGGATCCGCGAGGTGTCCGGCTGGGCGACCCAGCTGGCCGCGTTGACGCTCAGCGGGCCGCGGAACGCGGCCGGGCTGACGGTGAGCGGCCCGAGCGTGGTGAACCCGCCGGAGGTGCTGGTCCCGCTGGCGCCGACCGTGTTCAGCGCCCAGTAGCTGGCCGCGGCCGGCGTGCCAGTCCGCGGCCGGAAGATCCCGGTCACCACGAACCGGGCCGGGCGGCCGGACACCTGGTCCCTGGTCTGCAGCCGGGCCCCGGGGGACAGGTGCGCGAGCAGCGCCGCGGCCTGCGGCAGCGCCGCCTGGACCGGCTGGCCCGGGCGGGGCGGGGCGGGCCAGTGCCCGGACACCAGCACGGCGTGCGACTGGATCCCGCCGAACGCGGCCGCCTGGGTGAGCAGCACGTTGCCCTTGCCGGTCAGCCGGGCCAGGGCCGGCCCGGCCGCGGCCAGCCGGAGCGGATCCGACCACACCGACTGATGCAGGGTGACCGGGACGCCGGGCAGCCCGGACCGGGTGGCGGACTGCAGTCCAGCCTGGTACCGGCCGAGCTGGCCGCCGGTCACCGAGCCGGTGATGTCCAGCGCGGTGCCCGGCGCGGCGGCCAGCTCACGATGCGCGGCCTGGGGCAGCGCCGCGCCGGCGAACGCGGCCAGCGCCGTGGCCAGGGCCGCGGTGACGAAGACGGTCAGTGCGGCGGTGCCCAGCACCAGCCGGTACGCGTTCATCCGGCGCAGCGTCATGGACCCCCGGAGCAAGCGCACGGTCCCCACGATACACCGGCCGGCGCGGACCGGGTGGTCCCGGGCTTTTAGGAAGATTTCCTGTTAGCAAGCTGTGACCTGGACCCGGGGTGGCGGCCGCCGCCGCGGGTAGGCCCAGGCCCACAGCGGAGGTGGGTGCCGCTCCATCGCGCGGCCCCCCGGCCCGGGGTCAGCATGGAAGGGACGCGGGCGGCACGCCCGGGATGCAAACCGGGCGGGTCGTTACGCAAACTTCACTAAACCGCCACGGCAGGCGGCCAGGCCGTTCCCGGCCGGCCCGGGCGGGCTGCGGGCCAGCTACCGAACTTCTCCGCTTATCCGCCCGTGACCAGGGAGTTTCCGGTCAGGCCGGGGACCAGGCGCGGCTGGCCCGGCGGGCCCCTGGCCGACTGCCCGGGTTACCCCGAAAAGCCAGGACTAGGAGCGATAGGCAGGATATGAAACCTTTAGCGCCACCCTTGCGCGGCTTTGTCTTCCGGTAACATCTGGTGGCGGTCGCCAGGCGGCCGCTTCGCGCACGCTGAGTCTCGCCGGGGGCACCCGATCTCGGCCCCTGCAGTGCACAGCCCTGTGCGCTTCACAATTCCAGTGCGGTTCATCACTTGCAGTGTGGTCGTTGATGCGGTGCTGCGCGGCAGCGCGGCGGTAGGTACCGGCGAGAAGGGCTGAGGGAGCAAACCAGCTGTGAGCGGAACGATTGCCAGGCCGGTCCCGGACGGGGCGCCCGGAAGGTCGCCGAGCGGCGCGGCGGCGTCGCCAGGAAGCCAGGGCGGCTGGCTGGCGCCGGTCAACCTGGCCATCATCGTCTGCACCGCGCTGGCCCTGGCGCTCCGGCTGCTGCTGCTCAGCCGCCCTGGCTACCTGCTCGGGGTGACCGAGTACGACGACGGCCCGTACTTCGGCAGCGCCGTCATGCTGGTGCACGGGCTGCTGCCGTACAAGACGTTCATCCTGGTCCAGCCGCCCGGGATCACCCTGCTCATGGTGCCCTCGGCGCTGCTGTCCAAGATCACCGGGACGGCGGCCGCGATGGCCACCGGGCGGATCCTGACCACGCTGGCCAGCACGGCCGGGGTGGCGCTGGCCGGCCTGCTGGTCCGGCACCGCGGCCTGGTCGCCGTGATCGTGACCTGCGGGATCATCGCCGTCTACCCGGACAGCGTGTACACCGCCCGGACCATCCTGGTCGAGCCGTGGCTGGTGCTGTTCTGCCTGCTCGGCGCGCTGGCGTTGTTCGACCGGGACGGGCTGACCAGTAGCCGGAAGCGGCTCTTCTGGGGTGGCGCGGCGTTCGGTTTCGCGGGCTGCATCGAGGTCTGGGCCATTTTCCCGGTCCTCGTGCTGGCCGCCATGTTCCTGCTGTCCCGGCCGCGGATCAAGCGGCTGGCGGTGTTCGCCGGCGGGGTCGCGGCCGGCTTCCTGGTGCCCACCCTGCCGTTCGCCGGGCTGGCCCCGAAGCGGTTCTACGAGAGCCTGTACGTGGCCCAGGTGGCGCCGCGGGCCGGCTCGGCCCGGGTGCCGCTCGGTGTCCGGCTGAGCAACATGATCGGCGTCATCAACCTGCACCTCGGTGCGCACCCGCGGACGCTGATCGAGGTGCTCACCGCGATCCTCATCGTGGCCGTCGCGCTGGTGATCGCCGCCGGCTGGCTGCTCAGCCGCCGCCCGCCGCCGCAGCTGGACTGGTTCGCGCTGGTCACCACGGCCGTGATCGTGGTCATGTTCCTCTGGCCGGACCAGTTCCACTACCATTTCGCCGCGTTCCTGGCGCCATTCTTCGCGCTGTCCATCGCGCTGCCGGTGGGCCGGCTGCTGGATTCGCTGAGCACCGGCCGGTCATGGCTGCCGGCGCAGCGGGCCGCCGAGCTGTGGAAACCGGCCGCGGCGCTGGCCTCGCTGGCCATTGTGCTGCTGGCCCTGGAGCAGGGCGGCCATGAGGCGCACCTCCAGCTGCCGCTCGGGCCGGTCCCGGCCAAGGTCGAGTCGATCATCCCGAAGGGCGCCTGTGTCGGCACCGACCAGGTCTCCTACCTGCTGATGGCCAACCGGTTCAGCCCGGACCAGGCCAACTGCCCGCACCTGCTCGACGGCCTGGGCAGCGACCTGGGCTTCTCCAACGGGCTCAAGCCGTCCACCGGGGCGGGCAACGTGGCCGCCGTGCAGGCGCTGTGGCGGGAGGAGTTCGGTAAGGCCCAGTTCATCTGGCTGTCCTACAACGCCTACCGCCGGGTGGCCTGGTACCCGGGGCTGCGCACCTACTTCCACGACAACTTCGTGGTCGTGTTCAAGCACGGCTGGCACGACACGCTGTACGCCCGCAAGGGCACGCACTAGTTAGCCCCGGGGGGACGGCCCCCCGGGGCTAGCGGGGCTAGCTGGGCCGGTAGCCGGTGCTGTCCGGGTAGCCGGTGTAGTTCTCGGCCAGCGTGGTGGCCGCCGCCCGGGAGGTGGTGACGTAGCGCAGCTGGGCCAGCTGGAGCTCGGTCTCCATCGGGTCGCCGTCCGGCGCGGTGTGCAGCATGGTCGTCATCCACCAGGAGAAGTGGGTGCGCCGCCAGACCCGGTCCAGGCTGTTGGCCGAGTAGCCGCCGGCCAGCGCCGGGTCGCCGTGGTTCAGCAGCTGGCCCAGGGCCTCGGCCAGCACGGCGACGTCGGTCAGCGCCAGGTTGAGCCCTTTGGCGCCGGTGGGCGGCACGATGTGCGCCGCGTCGCCGGCCAGGAACAGCCGCCCGTAGCGCATCGGCGCGGCCACGAAGCTGCGCATCGGGGTGACCGCCTTGTCCAGGATGGGGCCCTCCTTGAGCTCCCAGCCGGGCAGCGCGAACCGGGTTTGCAGCTCGGCCCAGATCCGCTCGTCCGGCCAGGCGGCGATGTCCTCGTCCACCGGGACCTGCAGATAGAGCCGGCTGACCTGCGGGCTGCGCAGGCTGTGCAGGGCGAAGCCACGCGGATGGTGGGCGTAGATGAGTTCGTCGGTGGACGGCGGGACCTCGGCCAGCACGCCCAGCCAGGCGTATGGGTAGTCGCGCTGCCAGGTGGTCAGCTGGCTGGCCGGGATGGCGGGCCGGCTGATGCCGTGGAACCCGTCGCAGCCCGCGATCACGTCGCAGCGCACCTCGCGGCGAGTGCCCTGGGCACTGGTGTAGCGGAGCACCGGGCGGTCCGAGTCGAGCTCGGCCACCTCGGTGCCGGATACCTCGAACTCGAGCTGGGCGCCGGCCGCCAGCCGGGCGGCGATGAGGTCCTTGACGATCTCGGTCTGCGCGTACACGGTGACGGTCCGGCCGGTCAGCTCGCGGAAGTCGATGTGCTGCCGCTGCCCGGCGAACTGGAGGTAGATGCCGTCGTGCTCCAGGCCCTCCCGGTCCAGCCGGCCCGCCAGGCCGGCCTGGCGGAGCAGGGCCACGCTGCCGTCCTCGAGCAGCCCGGCCCGCTGCCGAGCCTCGCAATAATCGCGGCTGCGGTCTTCGATCAGCATCGAGTCGATGCCGCGCAGCATGAGCAGATGGGATAGCAGCAGCCCGGCCGGGCCGGCCCCGATGATGCCTACCTGAGTGCGGTCAATGCTCATCAGAACGGGTACGGGGCGATCTCGCTGCGCATGGTGACCCAGCGGGTCTCGGTGAACGCGTCCAGGTTAGCGGTGCCGCCGAAGCGGGCACCGGTGCCGGACGCGGCGACGCCGCCGAACGGCGTGTTCGGCGCATCGTCCACGGTCTGGTCATTGATGTGCACGATGCCGGTCGGGATCTTCCGGGCCAGGTCCAGGCCGCGCAGCGGGTCCCGGGTCAGGATGCCCAGGGACAGCCCGTACTCGGTGTCCGCGGCCAGCTTGGCCGCTTCCTCGGCGGTGGAGAACCGGAGCACCGGAGCGACCGGGCCGAACACCTCGCTGGCGTAGGCGGGCATGGCCGGCGCCACGTCGGCCAGCACGGTCGGCTGGTAAAACAGCCCTTCGTAGCGGCCACCGGCGGCCAGCTTCGCCCCGGCGTCCACGCTGCCGGTGACCAGGGCGTGCACCTTGTCCCGCTGCCGTGTGTCGATGATCGGGCCGAGCGCCACCTGGCCGCTGGCCGGGTCGCCGACCGGCAGGTGGCTGGCCTTCTCGGCCAGCGCGGCCACGTAGTCGTCGTAGACCGCCTCGTGCACCAGATGACGGCCGGTGGTCATGCAGATCTGGCCCTGGTGCAGGAACGAGCCCCAGGCCCCGGCCGACGCCGCGCCGGGGACGTCCGCGTCGTCCAGCACGATCAGCGCCGAGTTGCCGCCCAGTTCCAGGTGCACCCGCTTGAGATGCTGGCCGGCCAGCGCGCCGACGTGCCGGCCGACCGCGGTCGACCCGGTGAACGAGATGATCCGCACCACCGGGTCGGTGATCAGCGCCTCGCCCGCATCCGGGCCACCGGGCAGCACGTGCAGCAGCCCGGCGGGCAGGCCGGCCTCCTCGAACACCCGGGCCAGCACCACGCCGCCGCAGACCGCGGTCCGCGGGTCCGGCTTCAGCACCACCGCGTTGCCCAGCGCCAGCGCGGGCGCGACCGAGCGGATGGCCAGGATCTGCGGGAAGTTGAACGGCGAGATCACCCCGACCACCCCGGCCGGCACCCGCTCGGCCCAGCTCAGGTGGGGCGCCTCGGACGGCAGCAGCTCACCGTAGGGCCGGGACGGCAGGGTGGCAGCCTCGTAGATCTCCTCGGTGGCCACGTGCGTCTCGAACTGCGCGGCCGGGCCGATCTTCCCGCCCTCGCGGATGCTCCACTGCTC
This sequence comes from uncultured Actinomycetes bacterium, assembly GCA_963834705.1. Classification (GTDB taxonomy): domain Bacteria; phylum Actinomycetota; class Actinomycetes; order Streptosporangiales; family Streptosporangiaceae; genus RYN-230. Next base: position 648,756 of record CAWICV010000001.1, on the reverse strand, counting down.
GATCTCGGCCGCGTGCTCGCGCCAGATGTCGCCGGCCTGGCGCAGGATGGCCGACCGCTCGGTGTGCGGTGTCGCGGCCCAGCCGGGCTGGGCCGCTGCGGCGCCCGCGGCCGCGGCCGCGATGTCGGCCGGGGACGCGATGCCGGTGCGGCCGAGTTCGTTTCCGGTGGCCGGCTCGATGACCGCCGCCTCACCGCCGCCCGCGGCCGCCCAGCCGCCGCTGTATACCTTGCCGCGCCACGTCGCCTCATCGAGAAATGCCACGGAATGCTCCTTGATCGCCGCGCGCGCGGCCGACGAAAACCCTGTTCGCTAAACGAACATCAGTTCTGAACTCGAACATTGTGAATCTAGGGGACCGGGCTGGGCAGTGTCAACGAGACGTGCTACCCCTAGATCCATGTATCAGGCCATGGCGGACGGTATCGGCGTGCTGGCACTGGTCGACCACCATGTGCACCCGGCGGTGGCCAGCGAGCTGGACGCGGCCGAGTTCGAGGAGCTGATCACCGAGTCGGACCGGCCGGTGCCGGCCGGGCTGACCCAGTTCGACTCCCAGCTCGGCATGGCTGTCCGGCGCTGGTGCGCGCCCGTGCTGGACCTGGAGCCGCTGGTCCCGGCCGCGGCCTACCTGGCCCAGCGGGCCGCGCTGGGCGGTGCCGAGGTGACCCGGCGGCTGCTGCGGGCCAGCGGGATCGGCCACTTCCTGGTGGACACCGGGTACCCGCGCGACGGCATGCTCGGCCTGGACGGCCTGGCCGGCGCGTCCGGTGCCGAGGTGGACGAGATCGTCCGGCTGGAGACGGTGGCCGAGCAGGCGGTGCTGGCCGGGGACGGCACCGCGGCCGGATTCGCCGGCCGGTTCGCCGAGGCCCTGGCCGGTCAGGTGCCGGGCGCGGTCGGGCTGAAGAGCATCGTCGGCTACCGGTACGGCCTCGACTTCGACCCGGTACCGCCGACCCGGGTCGAGGTGACCGCGGCGGCCGGCCGCTGGCTGCACCAGATCGAGGTCACCGGCCAGGCCCGGGTGGCCGACCCGGTGCTGCTCCGCCACCTGCTGTGGGCCGGGCTGTCGCACGGGCTGCCGCTCCAGCTGCACACCGGCTTCGGCGATCCGGACGCGGACCTGCGCCGGTGCGACCCATTGCTGCTGCGTGGCTTCATCGAGCGGGCCGAGCCCACCGGTGCGCCCATCATGCTGCTGCACTGCTACCCGTTCCACCGCGGGGCCGGCTATCTGGCCATGGCCTACCCGCACGTGTACCTGGATGTCGGCCTGGCCGCCAACTACCTGGGCGCGCGGGCGCCTGCGGTGGTGGCCGAGTCGCTGGAGCTGGCGCCGTTCGGCAAGGTGCTGTTCTCCTCCGACGCCTGGGGGCCGGCCGAACTGCACTACCTGGGCGCGCTGCAGTGGCGCCGGGCCACCGCCCAGGTGCTCGGCGGGTTCGTGGCCGACGGCGAGTGGACCGAGGCCGAGGCGCTGCGCGTCGCGGCAATGATCGGTGGCGGCAACGCGCGCCGCGTCTATGCGCTTGACTGAGCACGACCACCAGAGGACCAGAGGAAGGGAGACAGCATGCCTGCCAAGGGAAGCGCGGAGTGGAAGGGCGACCTGGCCAGCGGGGCCGGCACGTTCACCGCTGGGGACACGATCAGCGGCGGGTACACGTTCAAGTCCCGGTTCGAGGACGGACCCGGCTCCAATCCGGAGCAGCTGATCGCCACGGCGCACGCGGCGTGCTTCTCGATGGCGCTGTCCAACGCGCTGGCCCAGGCGGGCACGCCGCCGGAGTCGGTGCAGACGGACGCCACGGTGACGCTGCGGCCGGTCGACGGGGTGCCGACCATCACCAAGATCGCGCTGGTCAGCACCGGGCGGGTGCCCGGCCTGGACGCGGCCGCGTTCGCCAAGTTCGCCGACGACGCGAAGAAGAACTGCCCGGTGAGCCGGGCGCTGGCCGGCGTCCCGGAGATCACCCTGGAGGCGTCCCTGGCCTGACCGCAGACGGCGCGGCGGCCGCGGGGACCGCGGCCAGATTGATACCGCTCGCCCAGGTGCCCGTCCGGTATCGGTGTGGTACCTGGTAGCCATCGGCGCGGTGGCCATCGTGGTGGTGCTGGCCGCGCCCGGCGGGGTGTGGAGCCTGGCATCCCGCCGCGGCTGGAAACTGCTGCCGGTCGGCTACCGCACCCGGGCCGCCGAGGAGAAGCCATGACCGATGCCCGCTACACCGCCAGCACGGCGTTCCTGGAGGCACTGCGTGAGGCGGGCATCCGCTACGCGTTCGCCAACCTGGGCAGCGACCACACCGGCTTTATCGAGGCGTACAGCCAGGCCGAGCGGCTGGGCACCCTGGACCAGTTCCCCGAGCTGGTGCTCTGCCCGCACGAGAGCGTGGCGCTGTCCGCCGCGCACGGCTACGCCCAGATCAGCGGCGAGCCGCAGGCGGTGCTGGTGCACACCGACGTGGGCACGCAGAGCCTGGGCGGCGCGATCCACAACGCGTCCCGCGGCCGGGTGCCGGTGCTCATCTTCGCCGGGCTGTCCCCGGTGACCCAGGACGGCGAGCTGCGCGGCACCCGGACCGAGCACATCCACTGGCTGCAGGACACCGTGGACCAGCGCGGCATGCTGCGCGGCTACGTCAAGCACGACCAGGAGATCCGCACCGGGCGCAACGTCAAGCAGCTGGTGCACCGGGCGGTGCAGCTGGCCCGCAGCGAGCGGCCGGCCCGGTCTACCTGGTGGCCGCGCGCGAGGTGATGGAAGAGGAGCTGCCGCCGCAGCCCGCGCCGGGCGACTGGTGGGCCCCGGTGGCGCCGGCCGCGCTGGTCCCCGAGGTCACCGACGAGATCGCGGCCGCCGTCGAGGACGCCCGCGACCCGCTGGTGGTGACCAGCTACCTGGGCCGGGACCCGGCCGCGGTGCCGGCCCTGGCCGAGCTGTGTGAGCTGGCCGCCATCGCGGTGGTCGAATCCGCGCCCAGCCGGCTGAACTTTCCCGCCGATCACCCGCTGCACCTGGGCTTCCACTGGAACCGGCCGGGCCAGGAAGCGGCGCTGGCCCAGGCCGACGTGATCCTGGTGGTGGGCAGCGACGTGCCGTGGATCCCGGGGCAGAACCGGCCGCGGCGCTCGGCACGGATCTTCATGGTGGACGTCGACCCGGTCAAGACCCAGCTGCCGCTGTGGTACATCCCGGCCACCCGCTACGCGATGGCCGACCCGGCCGTCGCCATCCGGCAGCTGACCGCGCGGCTGCGCGAGCGCGGGCGGCTGGACCCGGCGGCGGTGGCCGGCCGGGCGGACCGGGTGGCCGGGCTGCACCGCGCGCAGCGGGCCGAGTGGGCGGCCGAGGAGCGGCCCGGGGCGGACGACGTCATCACGCCGGCGTACCTGGTCGCCTGCGTCCGCGAGGCGATCGGCTCGGACGCCGTGGTGCTCACCGAGACGGTGTCGAACTACCCGGCGGTCAGCGAGCACCTGCGGCCCAGCCAGCCCGGCGGGCTGTTCGGCAGCGGCGGCGGGTCGCTGGGCTGGGCCGGTGGCGCCGCGGTGGGCAGCAAGCTGGCCGCCCCGGACCGGCTGGTGGTCAGCCTGGTCGGGGACGGGTCGTACCTGTTCGGCGTGCCGGCCTCGGCGCAGTGGCTGGCCCGGCGGTATCAGGCCCCGTCGCTGACCGTGATCTTCGACAACCGGGGCTGGCGGGCCCCGTACCTGTCGGCCCGCGCGGTGCACCCGGACGGGGAGGCGGTCCGCGGCGGGTTCTCGGCCAGCTTCCAGCCCGAGGCCGACCTGGCCGAGGTGGCCGCGGCCGCGGGCGGCGCGTACGCGCGCACGGTGACCGCGGCGGCCCGGTTGCCGGAGACCCTCCGCGAGGCGCTGGCCCAGGTGGCCGCCGGCCAGTCGGCCGTAGTCAGCGTGCACGTCCCGCCGGTGTAGGCCGGCCCGGAAAGGAGAGCCACCATGGCGCGGCTGGACAGCAAGGTTGCCCTGATCACCGGCGGCGAGAGCGGGATCCCACTGGCCCGGCACGCCTGCGCCGACGAGATCGCCCGCTCGGTGCTCTACCTGGCCAGCCAGGACAGTTCGTTCGTCACCGGCGCGGCGCTGGCCGTGGACGGCGGCGTGCACATCTGAGGCTGGTGTGACCTAATTCACTTAGGGCCGTAGGCGAATCCTGGATAAAACGCTGCAATCGTTAGCAAACCTACTGCCACAGTGGGCCTGCGCGTGGGCTGGGCAGGGGAGCGGGTCCTCTGCCCGGGAGGGGAGGGCCCGCACATCATGGTGCACGTCAACAACTTCAGCTACGGGCCGGTCACACCGGTGCTCGGTTACGTCATGTCCTGCCTGGGCTGCTTCCTCGGCCTGCGGTGCACCACCCGGGCCCGGGCCACCCGCGGCGCGCAGCGGGCCCGCTGGCTGCTGCTGGCCACGGTGTCGATCGCCACCACCGGCATCTGGGTGATGCACTTCGTGGCCATGCTCGGCTTCACCATCCCGGGCCAGACCGTCACCTACAACGTGCCGGTCACCATCCTGTCCATGGTCATCGCCATCGTGGTGGTGGGCGTGGGGCTGCTCATCGTGGGCTTCGGCGGCAGTGGGCCGCGCCCGCTGCTACTCGGTGGCATCATCATCGGCTTCGGCGTGGCCAGCATGCACTACATCGGCATGGCCGCCATGGACATGCCGGACACCGTCCGGTACAACAACACGCTGGTGGCGCTGTCCATCGTGATCGCGGTGGTAGCCGGCACGGCCGCGCTGTGGGCGGCGCTGCGGCTGAGCACGGTGTGGTCCACCCTGGTCGCGTCGCTGATCATGGGGGTCGCGGTGAGCGGCATGCACTACACCGGTATCGCCGCCATGCACGTGGGCGCGGCCACCAGCCCCGCGGTCATGGCCGGGATGCAGGGCGGAGTGGGCGCGCAGACGTTCCTGCTGCCGCTGATCATCGGGATCAGCGTGCTGGCGTTCATCCTGACCGTGGTCATCTCGCTGTCGCCGACCGAGGCGGAGATCCGCGAGGACGAGGAGTTGATGGCCCGGATCTCCGGGCACAGCGGGTTGCACTCGCGCCACTAGCCGTGGCAGATCGGAGATTGCCTCCGTTTTTTTCGGTTCCCGGGATGTTTTTGGCTTGGCTTCAGGTTGCCCCCAGTTAGATAGGCCAGCTGAAGGGGAACGCCTGGTGACGACTGTGATAGCCGTGGTCGCCGCGCTGACTGCTGCCTTCTGTTTCGCCGAAGCCTCCCTGGTGCAGCAGACCGTGGCCCGCGAGTCCGGCGCGGACGAGGTGCTGCGCCTGCGGCTGCTGCTCGACCTGGCCCGGCGGCCGCGCTGGCTGGCCGGGATTGGCCTGGACGCGCTGTCCTTCTTCATCCTGGCGCTGGCCCTGGGGTTCGGCCCGCTGGCCCTGGTCCAGCCGCTGGCCTCGCTGGACGTGCTGTTCGTGCTGCCGCTGATCGCGCGCAGGCAGCACCGTCGGCTCACCCTCGGTGACGGGATCGGGGCGGCCGCGGTGGCCGCCGGTATCGCCGTCTTCCTGGCCATCGCCACGCCCAGTGGCGGCACCGCCGTGCCCGGCCTGACCGCGTGGGCGCCGGTGTTCGTGGGCGCGGCCCTGCTCTGCGGGCTGGCCGCGATGGCCGGGCTGCGAGTCGAGGGCAAGGCCCGGGTGATCTGGTTCGCCGTCGCGGCCGGGGCCATGTACGGGGTACTCGACTCGCTGGCCAAGGCCACCGTGGACGTGCTGGCCGCCCGCGGTCTCGCTGTCATGGCCAGCTGGGAGCCGTGGGCGCTGCTGGCGGCCGGGATCACCGGGGCGGTGCTCGGGCAGAGTGCGTTCAGCTCCGGTGCGCTGTCGCTCAGCCTGCCGGTCATCGGCACCCTGTCCCCGATCACCGCGGTGATCATCGGGGCCACCGTGTTCGGCGAGCACCTGGCCAGCTCGGCCTGGCAGCTCGCGGTGCAGCTCGGCGGCGGCGCGCTGGCCGTGGCCGGCATCTTCCTGCTCAGCCGGTCCAAGATCGTGGCCGCGGAAACCGTGGCGCCGCACGAGGACCGCGTGCCCGCGCGGGTGGGCGCAGCGGTACTAAACGGGACCGACTGCGCGAGTTGACCGGCAGCGGGTGAGAATTGGACCATGAGCAAGCAGCCGCAGTCGCCGCCACCGGGTGATAAGCCGTCGCCCACGGCCCCGCCACCGCCACCGGCCTGGCGGCACTGGCTGTGGCCGCTGGCCCTGCTGGCCGCGGTCCTGCTGTTCCTGGCGCTGCCCCGGGTCGGGGCGCCGCCGGTCAACCTGACCTACTCGGCGTTCCTCAGCGACGTCAGTGCGGGCAAGGTGAAGACGTTCACGCTGGACAACAGCACCGGGTTGACCGCGCCGGCCACCGGCACGCTCAAGGACGGCAAGGACTACACCACGGTGGTCCCGCTGCCGTTCGCCGGCACCCCGCTGGAAACCACGCTGCAGAACAGCAGCGTGCAGATCGAGGCGGCCGCGCCGAGCAGCGGGCTGGGCACCGAGATCCTCTACTGGCTGATCCTGCTGCTCCCGTTCGTCCTGGTGTTCTGGCTGTTCCGGCGGCTGAACCGGGGCGCCGCGGCGGCTGGCCCGCTCGGCGGCATCATGGGCGTCGGCCGGGCCCGGGCCAAGGTGTTCGACGCCGAGCGGCCGGACACCAAGTTCTCCGACGTGGCCGGGTACGCCTCAGCCAAGACCGAAATCTCCGAGGTCGTCGACTTCTTGCAGAACCCCGGCCGCTACCAGCGGCTCGGCGCGGTGGCCCCGCGCGGCGTGCTGATGGTCGGCCCGCCGGGCACCGGCAAGACGCTGCTGGCCCGCGCGGTGGCCGGCGAGGCCGGCGTGCCGTTCATCTCGGTCACCGGGTCCAGCTTCGTCGAGCTGTTCGTCGGTGTGGGCGCCGCCCGGGTCCGTGACCTGTTCGGTGAGGCGCGCAAGCGCGCCCCGTGCATCATCTTCGTGGACGAGATCGACGCGATCGGCCAGCGCCGCGCGGGGACCGGGGCGTACGTTTCGAACGATGAGCGGGAGCAGACGCTCAACCAGCTGCTGGCCGAGATGGACGGCTTCGACGTGACCCAGGGCATCGTCGTGCTGGCCGCCACCAACCGCCCCGAGGTGCTCGACCCGGCCCTGCTCCGTCCGGGCCGGTTCGACCGGCAGATCACCATCCCGCTGCCCAACCTGTCCGAGCGCGCGGCCATCCTGGCCGTGCACGCCCGGGGCAAGAAGCTCGCGCCCGACGTGGACCTGGACGCGGCGGCCCGGGGCACGCCCGGCTTCTCCGGGGCCGACCTGGCCAACCTGATCAACGAGGCGGCCATCCATGCCGTCCGGGCCGGGCACGACGAGATCACCATGGCCGATTTCAACGACGCCCGGGACCGCATCCTGCTCGGTGCCCGGTCCGACTCCAACTTGCTGCTGCCCGAGGAGAAACGCGCGGTGGCGGTGCACGAGTCCGGGCATGCGCTGGTCGCGGCGCTGTCCGAGCACGCCGACCCGGTGGCCAAGGTGACCATCCTGCCGTCCGGGCAGGCGCTCGGCGTGACCGAGCAGCTGCCGCTGGTCGAGCGGCACCTGTACGGCGAGGACTTCCTGAACGAGTCGCTGGCCGTCCGGCTCGGCGGCCGGGCCGCCGAACTGGTCGAGCAGGGCCAGGGCTCCACCGGCGCGGCCAACGACCTGGCCTCCGCCACCGACCTGGCCATCAAGATGGTCCGCGAGTTCGGCCTGTCCGCCGCGCTCGGCCCGGTCGGCTACCCGGAAGGCGGCGCGGCGTTCCTCGGCGGGGGCGGCGGGAGCGGCGGTGGCCTGGGCGCGGCCAGCCGGCCGTTCGGCGAGTCCACCCAGGCCGAGATCGACCGCGAGGTGTCCCGGCTGCTCCGCGAGGCCGAGGAGCACGCGGTGTCGCTTATCCGGGACCACCACGATGAGCTGTGCCGGCTGGCCGACCTGCTGATCGAGAAGGAGACGGTGGACGGCGGCGAGGTGTACCGGATACTGGGCAAGCCGGTGCCGGAACGGCACCAGGATGCCCAGCAGATCGCGCCGACCCGGGTCGGCGCGCCGGCCTCCGGGCCGGCCCGCACGGGTACCCCAGCCGCGGGCAGCCCGAACACGGCCAGCTCACATGATGGATAGCCCGCGCCGGTGAGGCGGGGCGCGCCGTTGGCTGGGTGGGTGCGCTGAAGGGACAGCAGGCCCGCGCCGGCGAGGCGGGGCGCGCCGAAGGCGTGTGATCGCCGAGCCGGGGTTCGGCGCGAAGCGGCGATCGGGGGGTCCAGGGGGGTCGTTCCCCCGGGTCAACACTGCTAAGCTCGCCGCATGCGTGCTAGCAGCCAGTGGTGGCGCCGCCGTTAGGCGGTTGCTGGTTCGCGCAGTCAGGCCATCCAGAAGCGACCGTCCGGCTCCGGCGGTCGCTTCTTCGTGTCCGCCCTGGGCCGGCAGAAGGCAGGCACCAGGTGGACCCGCAGGTGATCCAGCGGACGGAATTCGTCACGGCCGGTGGCGTGCGGGTGACCCGCACCGCCGCACCGTTTGACCTCGCGGTGCTGGACGACATCACCCAGCAGATTGATGACCGGCGCGGCGGTGTGCTCAGCTCCGGCATGGAATACCCGGGCCGGTACAGCCGGTGGCACACGGCCTACGTCGATCCGTGCGTGGAAATCGCCGCCCGGGGGCGGCGGGTCACGGTCCGGGCGCTGAACGAGCGCGGCCTGGTGCTGCTGCCCGTACTGGGCAGCGCGCTGGCCCGGGCGGGCGAACTGGTGCCCGGGCCTGCCAGCCAGGCCGAAGCGGTTATCCCCGAGCCGGCCGGGCTGGTCGCCGAGGAGGACCGCAGCCGCCGGCCGACCGTGTTCTCCGCCCTCCGCGAGATCATCGCGGCGTTCGTCGGCGACGATCCGCACCTGGGCCTGTACGGCGCATTCGGCTACGACCTGGCCTTCCAGTTCGAGCCGGTCCGGCTCCGCGCATCCCGCCCGGCGAGCCAGCGTGACCTGGTGCTGCACCTGCCGGACGAGCTCTACGTGCTGGACCGCAAGCGCGAGTTCACCGCCGTGTACCGGTACGACTTCGAGGTGGATGGCCGCAGCACGGTGGGGTTGCCCCGGGCGACGCCCCGCGCACCGGCCCGGGGTGATGCGGCGGGCACTGGCGTTCAGCCGGATGGGGAGCGGCCGGAGCCCGGCCGGTACGCGCTCATCGTGCAGCAGGCCAAGGAGCGGTTCGCGCGGGGTGACCTGTTCGAGGTGGTGCCAAGCCACGTGTTCCGCGGCCGGTGCGGCTCGCCAGCCGCGTTCTATGAACAGCTCCGGCGCGCAAATCCGGCGCCTTATGAGTTTTTCTTCAACCTGGGGGAAGAGGAGTGCCTGGTCGGCGCCTCGCCGGAGATGTACGTGCGGGTCAGCGGGGTCCGGGTGGAAACTTGCCCGATCTCCGGCACTATCCGGCGCGGCGCCGACCCCCTGGGTGACGCGGCGAACATCCGCACCCTGCTCAACTCGGCCAAGGACGAGTCCGAGCTGACCATGTGCACCGATGTGGACCGGAACGACAAGTCCCGGGTCTGCGTGCCGGGCAGCGTGCGGGTGATCGGGCGGCGGCAGATCGAGATGTACAGCCGGCTGATCCACACCGTGGACCACATCGAAGGGCGGCTGCGGCCCGGGCTGGACGCGCTGGACGCGTTCCTCACCCACATGTGGGCGGTCACCGTGACCGGCGCGCCGAAGACCTGGGCCATGCAGTTCATCGAGGATCACGAGGGCGGGCCGCGGCGCTGGTACGGCGGTGCGGTCGGGGTGATCGGTTTCGACGGGAGCATGAACACCGGGCTGACGCTGCGCACCGCGCACATCACCGGCGGGGTGGCGGCGGTCCGCGCGGGCGCGACCCTGCTGTTCGAGTCCGACCCGATGGCCGAGGAGCGGGAGACCGAGCTCAAGGCGCGAGCCCTGCTGGAGACGCTGGCCGAGGCGCAGCGGCCTGGCGAGCCGGCCCAGCCTGCGGCGGACGGCGGGGAGGCGGCAGGAGACCGGCTGGGCGACGGGCTGCGGGTGCTGCTGGTGGACCACCAGGACTCGTTCGTGCACACGCTGGCCGCCTACTTCGGGGAGCACGGCGCCGAGGTGCGCACGCTGCGCGCCGGGCTGCCCGCCGCGGCCATCGACGAGTACGCGCCGGACCTGGTCGTGCTGTCGCCCGGGCCGGGCCGCGGCCGACTTCGACTGTGCCGCCCTGCTGGATGTGCTGGACGCGCGGGGGCTGGCCGTGTTCGGGGTGTGCCTCGGGCTGCAGGCCCTGGTCGAGCACGCGGGCGGCGGGCTGCGCCTGCTGGCCCAGCCCGCGCACGGCAAGCCCGGGCAGGTCCAGCGGCTTGCTGATCCGGACGCTGGGCTGCTGGCCGGGCTGCCCGCCGAGTTCACCGCGGCCCGCTACCACTCGCTGTACGCGGTCCCGGAGCAGGTCAAGGGCGGCTACCAGGTGACCGCGGTCACCCCGGACGGGGTGGTGATGGCCATCGAGGACGACGCGGCCGGGCGGTGGGCGGTCCAGTTCCACCCCGAGTCCATCCTGACCGCGTCCGGCCGGGCCGGGCATCAGGTCATCGGCAACGTGCTGCGGTTGTGCCGGGCGCGGGTGGGCGCGCCTGCCGGTGCGTCTGTCAGCGGCCCCGAGTAGGGTGCCGCGCATGAGACCTGTCCAGCCTGAGGTGTTCCTGGTCGCCCGGCCCGCCATCGACTACGACCAGATGGGTGCCTACCTGCGGGAGGTGGGCGGCGAGAACTGGCTGGAGCGGCTGGACCGCGGCGAGCTGGACGACGCGCAGAACCTGGCCGAGTTCGCCGGCAAAGCTTGCTACCGGGCCTGGGAACCGGGGCTTAACCCCAACGTAAGCAAGGTGCGCAACGACCACGCGGCGTACCTGAACAACATCCTCAAGTCGGCGCACGGTTCGGTGCTGGAGCACGCCAGCTTCACGTTCGTCCTGCACAACATTTCTCGTGTGGCCACCCACGAGCTGGTACGGCACCGGCCGGGGACGGCGGTGTCGCAGGAGTCGCTGCGCTTCGTCCGGCTGGACGACATCCCGTTCTGGTTCCCGGACTGGGCCCGGGAGGACCCGGAGCTGATGAAGCGGGCCACCGCGCTGCTGGACCAGATGGAGGAGTTCCAGCGCTGGATGGCGGATCACTTCGGGCTGGACGACGCGGGCGTGCCGTTCCACGAGAAGAAGCACAAGACCTCGTTCATGCGGCGGCTGGCCCCGGACGGGGTGGCCACCGGGATCGTCTGGACGGCCAACATCCGGACGCTGCGGCACACCATCGAGGCGCGCACCGATCCCGGCGCGGAGGAGGAGATCCGGCTGGTCTTCGGCAAGATCGCCGAGCTGATGCGGGCCGAGGCGCCGCTGCTGTTCGGCGACTACGAGGTCACGGACGGGGCCTGGGTGCCGCAGTACCGGAAGGTCTGAGCGGCTGACCTAGGATTTGGCTCGTGCATGCGGTGGTGGCGCTGGCCCTGCCCACGGTGGAGGCCTTCGATCTGGCCATCCCGGCCCAGGTCTTTGCCGATCCCGGGCTGCTGAAGCGCTACGACTTCACGGTCGAGGACATCGCCGCGCGCTGCGGCCTGTACCGCGGCCAACCTGCGCCGGCACCTGGCCCGCGACGCCGGCACTACGCCCACGTCGTACCGGGCGGCGTACCGGGGCACCCAGGAGGTTAGGTAGCAGCGCGGCTGGCTAGCCGTCGGGCGCGCAGGCAGAATCCGTTCGGCAGCGGGCAGTCCTGCCCCTCGCGGCGGCCTGGTGGGCACTCAACCATGAGCTATGTCTGCCATCGCCCCGCTGCTCGAACGCAATCAGGCCTTCGCCAGTGATCCCGGCGGGCGCCGGAACATGCCCCGGCTCCCGTTCATCCCTACCCTGGGCCTGTACATCGTGACCTGCATCGACTGCCGGGTCGACCCGGCGCAGACGCTCGGCGTCCGGCTCGGCGAGGCGCTCGTGCAGCGCAACATCGGCGGCCGGATCACCGCGGCCGTCATCCAGGACATCGCCTACGCCGGCTACCTGGTCAACACCAACGCACCGGAAGGCCCCTACTTCGAGGTCGCGGTCATTCACCACACCGACTGCGGCTCGACCCTGCTGGCCGACGATGAGCTGCGCCATGGCTTCGCCCAGCGGATCGGGATGGACGAGCGGACGCTGGCCGACACCCCGGTACTGGACCCGGCACGGACGGTCCGGACCGATGTCGAGCGGGTGCTCTGGGCCGAGGAGATCCCGCAGAATGTCGGGTCTCGGGGCACGTCTACGACGTCGCGACCGGCCTGCTGACCACCATCGGGGACGCCAGGTCCAGGAAGTGACGCTCAGCCGGTCAGCGACAGCCTGACCTGGCCGGCTGGGCCGCGCCGCCCAGCCCTACGATGATGCGATGACCTCAGCCGGGTACCTCCGCTATCCGCATGTCCAGGGTGACCTCCTGACGTTCACCGCCGAAGACGACGTGTGGCTGGCCCCGGCCAGCGGCGGGCGGGCCTGGCGGCTGTCCGCGGACCAGGCCGAGGCGGCCTGGCCCCGGTTCGCCCGGGACGGGGCCTCGGTGGCCTGGATCAGCTGGCGGGACGGTCCCGCCGAGGTCTACCTGGCCGGCACGGACGGGGCGGCGCCCGGCCGCCGGCTCACCTACTGGGGCGAGCACGCGGGCACCGTGGCCGGCTGGACACCCGACGGCGAGATCATCGCGCTGACCGCGAGCGGCCAGCCATTCGAGCGGCAGTTCTGGGCGCACGCGGTGCCGCCGGACGGCGGCCCGGCCCGGCGGCTGCCGTACGGCACGGTCGCCGGGGTGGCCCTCGAGGCGGATGCGCAGGCGCTGCTGAACGGGAGCTGGGGGCGGGACCCGGCCTGGTGGAAGCGGTACCGGGGCGGCACCGCGGGCCGGCTCTGGACGGCCACCGCGGGCGGCCCGTTCCAGCGGATCCTGGCCGGCCTGAACGGCCAGTTGGCCAGCCCGATGCTGATCGGTGACCGGCTGGCCTTCCTGTCCGACCATGAGGGCACCGGGAACGTGTACTCGTGCCTGCTGGACGGCTCCGACCTGCGCCGGCACACCGACCACGACGGCGGTTACGCCCGGCAGGCCGCGACCGACGGGCAGCGGGTGGTGTACCAGTGCCGCGGCGAGCTGTGGATCCTCGATGACCTCACCCCGGACAGCCAGCCGCGGCCGGTGCCGGTCACCCTGGGCTCGGCGCGCACCGCGCTGGCGCCCCGGCTCATCTCGGCCGAGGACCATCTCGGCGCGCTGTCCTGTGACCACGCCGGGCAGGCCAGCGCGGTGGTGGTGCGCGGCACGGTGCACTGGCTGACCCACCGGGACGGCCCGGCCCGCGCGCTGGCCGTGTCCCCGGATGCCCGGTTCCGGCTGCCTCAGGTGCTCGGCCAGACCGGGCAGGTGGCCTGGGTCAGCGACGCCGGTGGCACCGACGCGGTGGAGATCGCCCCGGCGGCCGGCCCGGAGCTGACCCCGGGCAGCCCGTCGCCGGCCCCGCGCCGCCTGGCCGAAGGCCAGCTCGGGCTGGTCACCGAGCTGGCCGCGGCGCCGGACGGGTCCAGCCTGGCGGTCGCGGCCCGGGACGGGCGGCTGCTGCTGGTGGACGTGGCCAGCGGCGAGGTCCGTGAGCTGGCGTCATCGGACGACGGGGCGGTGTCCGGGCTGGCCTACGCGCCCGACTCGGCCTGGCTGGCCTGGTCCCACCCGGGGCCGCAGCCGCTGAGCCGGATCAAGCTGGCCCGGCTGGCCGACGGCCAGGTGGTGGACGCGACCGAGGGCCGGTTCATCGATTCCGAGCCAGCCTTCACCCGGGACGGCAAGTACCTGGCGTTCATGTCCGCTCGGATCTTCGACCCGGTGTATGACGCGCACTTCTTCGACCTGTCGTTCCCGTACGGGTCCCGCCCGTATCTGGTGGCCCTGGCCGCGGACACGCCGTCGCCGTTCGCGCCGCTCACCGCGGGTCGGCCACCGGGGGATGGGGCGGGCAAGCCGGATAGCAGGGACGACGGTGACCCATCGGCTGGTGCGGCGGACGGTGCTGGGGGGGCTGCCGGTGCGGGGGCTTCCGGTGCGGGGGCTGCCGGTGCGGGGGAGGAGGACGGCGGCAAGGCGGATACCCCGCCGCCGGTCGTGGTGGACGTGGCCGGGCTGGCCGGGCGGGTGCTCAGCATGCCGGTGGCGGAGTCGCGCTACTCCTCGCTGCGCGCCGTCGCGGGCGGGCTGGCCTGGCTCAAGGAGCCGGTCATCGGGGTGCTCGGCGAGGGCGCATCGGTGCCGGACGGCAGCAAGCCCCGGCCGGTCCTGGAGCGCTACGACCTCAGCCGCCGCAAGTCCACCGAGCTGGTCTCCGGGCTGGACTGGTTCGAGGTCAGCGGGGACGGCGAATGGCTGGTGGTCCGGGACGGCGGCGAGCTGCGAGTGGTCCCGGCGCAGCGCCAGGCGGACCAGGACGGCGGCGACACGGTGCAGGTGGACCTGTCCCGGGCCCGGTTCCTGGCCGATCCGGCCGCGCTGTGGCGGCACGCCTACGGCGAGGTGCGCCGGTACATGCGGCACGATTTCTGGGTGCCGGACATGTCCGGGGTGGACTGGGACGGGGTGGGCGAGGAGTACCAGCCGGTGCTGCAGCGGGTCGGCAGCCCGGCCGAGTTCGCCGACCTGCTCTGGGAGGTGGTCGGCGAGCTGGGCACCTCGCATGCCTACATCCGGGCGCCCAGCCCGCCGGGGGAGGACGGCAACGGTAAGCCCGGGCTGCTCGGGGCCGATCTGGCCCGGGACCCGGACGGCAACTGGCGGATCGTCCGGGTGCTGCCCGGCGAGTCGTCCGACCCGCGGGCCAGGTCGCCGCTGGCCGCGCCGGGCACCGGGGTCCAGCCCGGGGACGTCCTCCTCGCGGTGGACGGCCGGCCGGTTGATCCGCTGGCCGGGCCGGGGCCGCTGCTGGTCGGCGCCGCGGACAAGCCGGTCGAGCTGACCGTGGCCGGCTCGGGCGGCGCGGTCCGCCGGTTCGCGGTGACCCCGCTGTCCAGCGAGCGCCGGCTGCGCTACCAGGACTGGGTGGCGGGCAACCGGCGGCTGGTCCGTGAGCTGTCCGGCGGCCGGGCCGGCTACCTGCACATCCCGGACATGATGGGCGAGGGCTGGGCGCACTTCCACCGGGACCTGCGGATGGAGCTGGCCCGGGACACGCTGATCATGGATATCCGGATGAACCGCGGCGGCCACGTGTCCGAGCTGGTGGTGGAGAAGCTGGCCCGGCGGATCATGGGCTGGGACATGCCGCGCGGGATGCAGCCGGTCAGCTACCCCAAGGACACGCCGCGCGGGCCGGTGGTCGCGCTGGCCGACGAGAACGCCGGGTCGGACGGGGACATGGTGACCGCGGCCATCAAGATCCTCGGCCTCGGCCAGGTGGTGGGCGCCCGCACCTGGGGCGGGGTGATCGGCATCGGCGACCCGTTCCAGCTGGTCGACGGCACGTCGATGACCGTGCCGCGCTACGCGATCTGGCTGAGCGGGTTCGGCTGGAGCGTGGAGAACTACGGCGTGGACCCGGACATTGAGGTGCTGATCTCGCCGGACGACTGGGCCGCGGGCCGGGACCCGCAGCTGGAGACCGCGACCCGGCTGGCCATGGAACAGCTGGACACCAGCCCGGCCGTGCGGCCGCCGGACTACTCGGACCGGCCGTCGCGGGTCCGGCCGCCACTGCCACCCCGGTCGGCCTGACCGCGGCGGCCGGCCCCACCTCACCGCAACTGGGTTACAAGGGTGACTGGTAGCTACCGACCCAGTGCACCTTGAGCCAGGTCAGCGCGGCGGTCCAGGCGCCGGTCACTTCGAGCACGCCGACCAGCACCAGCAGCCCGCCGCCGATCCGGGTGATCAGCTTGGCGTGCCGCCGGGCCCAGCCGAACGCGGTCATCCCGCGCTGGAACGCGAACGCCACGATCAGGAACGGGATGCCGAGCCCCAGCCCGTAGATGAAGGCCAGCACGGCGCCGCGCACCGCGGTGCCGGACGTGAAGGACATGGTCAGCACCACGCTCAGGGTGGGACCGACGCACGGCGTCCAGCTCAGTGCGAACAGCACGCCGAGCAGCGGCGCGCCGGCCAGCCCGGCCCGGGGCCGGAACGATGGCCGGGCGATCCGCCCAGTGATCGGGAACCGGTCGAACACCCCGGCGAACAGCAGGCCGAGCACGATGGTCAGCGCCCCCAGCACCTGGGTCAGCCCGGCCGAGTGCCGCTGCAGCACCAGCCCGAGGCTGCCGAAGGCCAGTCCCTCGGTGGCGAACACCAGCGAGAAACCGAGCACGAACAGCAGCGTGCCCAGCATGGTGCGGCCGCGGGCCGGGGTGGCCGCGGCGCCACCGGTGGCCACGCCGGCGGCCGGCGCAGCCACGCTCACGCTGCCGCCCGCCGCCGCCAGCCCGGCCGCCGGGGCCGCGGTCACACTGGCCGCCTGGCCGGCCGTCTTGGCCCGCTGGGCATCGGTCCCGGACATGCCGGTCACGTAGGACAGGTAGCCGGGCACCAGGGGCAGGCAGCACGGCGACAGGAAGGTGATCGCGCCGGCCGCCGCCGCCACCGGCGCAGCCAGAATGAGCGGCCCGGACTGGACCAGATGCTGCACACCACTCATCCGCACGCCTCCTGTCGGGCACCAAACTACCGCCCGTAGCGCCGTGGCGGCCGGCCTGCCGCCGGCCGGGCGCCCCACCATTGCCCGCGGCTGACCCTGGTTCTAAGGTTCGGGGATGAGTCCCCGTGTGCGGTTACGTCCGGCCATGTTCGATTGCGTCCGGTCACGCTCGGTCCGTGCCGGGACCAGGGGTTCAAGCCGCGCCGCAGCGGCCAGCAGAACGGAGATCACCATGCACGATGCGCCCCCGCACAGACTCGCCCGGTACCTGACCGGAGCCACCCGGCACCGGTTAAGCCGCCGGCTGGCCTTCACCGCGCTGCCCGCCGTCCTGCTCGTGGCGCTGCTGACCAGTTCGGCCGGCCGGGTGCAGGCCGCGGCGGACGACCGGCCCGGCGGCGCGGTGCCCACGGTGAACTGGGCCCTGTCCGGGACGGCCAGCGCCGACTCCACCGAATCGGGCGACCCGGCGTCCAACGCGATCGACGGCGACGCGGGCACCGACTGGTGCACGTCGGCGTGGACCGGCACCCTCACCGTCGACCTCGGCCGGGTCCGCGCGCTCAGCGACCTGGGCATCACGCTCGACTCGTCCAGCCCGTCGGCCAGCGCCACCATCAAGACCGCGGCCACGTCCGGTAACTGGCAGACCGTGCCGTCCGCCAGCAACGTCGCGCTGGACCCGGGCAACCCGATGTACATCCCGCTGCCCCGCGGCCGCCAGGCCCGGTACGCGGAGATCACCGTGTACAGCGGCACCGGCGCCGACGTGTGCGTGGGCGAGTTCCGGACCTACGGGCCGGATCCGGCCGCGGCCGGCCTGGACTTCGGTGCCGACCTGTCCTTCACCCCGCAGGAACTGGCGGCCGGGGCCAGGTTCACCTACCACGGCCAGCAGCAGTCCCCGGTGCAGATCATGCGCGAGAACGGGGCCAACTACGTCCGGATGCGGCTCTGGGTGGACCCGCCGCCCGGGTACAGCAACCTGGCCAGCGACCTGGCCCTGGCCCGCACCGTGCACGCGGCCGGGATGAAGATCTACCTGGACATCATGTATTCCGACTTCTGGGCTGATCCGCAGCACCAGAACATCCCGGCCGCCTGGCAGGGCCAGGATCTGGCCCAGCTCACCGCGACCGTGCGGTCCTACACCCAGCAGGTGATCTCCGCGTTCGCCCGGCAGGGCACCCCGGTGGACATGGTCTCGATCGGCAACGAGATCCGCAACGGCATCCTGTGGCCGGTCGGTGAGGTGAACGACCCGTCCAACCCGGCCGACTACGGCAACCTGGCCACGCTGCTCAAGGCGGGCGTGGCTGGCGCCCGGGCGGGCAGCCCGCCGGGCCACCAGCTGCTGATCCTGATGCACTACGACCAGGGCGGCAATAACCGCCTGAGCCAGGCGTTCTACCAGAACCTGGTGGCCCAGGGCGTGCCGTTCGACGTGATCGGGCTGTCCTACTATCCGTTCTTCCACGGCGCGATTTCGGCCATGCGGCAGAACGTGGACGCGCTGGCCACCCAGTTCCACAAGAAGATCGTGATCTCGGAGACCCAGTACCCGTGGACGCTGGCCAACGGCAACAGCCCGATCGGGGACAGCACTGGCAACTTCGTCTGGGAGCCGAGCCAGCTCTCGCCTGGCTACCCGGCCAGCCCGGGCGGCCAGCTGTCCTTCGTCACCGACGAGCTGTCCATCCTGGCCCAGGTGCCGGACGGGCTGGGCGCCGGGCTGTTCTACTGGGCGCCGGACTGGATCCCCGGGGTGCCGTGGGAACCCGGCACCGGCATCGGCACCCCGAACGCCAACCTCACCCTGTTCAACTCGGAGGGGGTGGCGCTCCCGTCGATCGGGCTGTTCCGCAACCCGGCCGCGGTCTGCCAGAGCTATGACCCGTGGGATGTGCCCTGCGTGGTTGGCGGCTGAGCGGATAACCGGTAGTGGCCGGGCACCGGCCCGCGCGTGGTCAGCCGCGCGCGGACCGGGTGCCGGCCAGCAGGAACAGGTTCACCACCTGGCAGAGCAGCGCCACCGCGGTGAGCAGGGCCATGCCCAGCGACGCGCCGTTTGACCCGGCGTTAACGAACGCCGCCCCGCTGGCGCCAGCGCCCAGGATGGCGAGCAGGCTGAGCCCTGACGTGACGATGAACGCGGGCCGCCGGCTGGCCACCGCGCGGACCACCGGCACCACCGACCCGACCAGCAGCAGCAGGCCGAGCACGGTGTGGATGGCCAGCCCGGCCGGGCCGTTCGACAGCGCCCGGCCGATCGCGGCGAACTCGCCGCCACCCTGATCGCGGGCCGGGATGGTGGCGTACAGGTTCACCCACATGCCCAGCCCGTACTGCACGAGCAGGGCCACCGCGGTGCCCAGGCTGGCCCGCCGGATCACCTCGTCCGGGCTGACCCTGGTGCCCGCGGGCGGGCGGGACGCGACAGATACTCCGGACATTGCTGCCTCACCTCCACTGGCCGCAAACCGCCGACTGATGCCTAGGCAGTCAATATAATTTCTAGCAAAGATTATTTTATATCGCAAGTATTGTACGCCGTGATAGTATTAGCTGGTGGACGACGTGGCCGTGGACCCGTATGGCAGCCTGGCGTTCCTCCTGGTCCAGCTGGGCATGCACGGCGCCCGCCAGTACGGCGAGCGGCTGCAGCCGCTGGGTCTGGAGCAGCGGCAGGCCGGCGTGCTGGTCCGGCTGGCCGCGAACGAGGGCCGGTCGCAGCAGGCTGTCGCCGAGTCGATGGGGGTCAACGCGACCCGGATGGTCTTCCTGGTGGACGAGCTGGAGAAGCTCGGCCTGGTCGAGCGCAGGCGCAACCCGGAGGACCGGCGCTCGCACGCGCTCTACCTGACCGACCAGGGCCGGGCCGCGCTGGCCCGGGTCCGGGCGGTCACTGCCGAGCACGAGCAGCGGATGAGCGCCGGCCTGACCGGTGAGCAGCGCCACGAGCTCATTGCCCTGCTCCGCCAGGTGGCCGCCGCCCAGGACCTGCGCCCCGGCGACCTCCCCGGCTTCCCCCCGCACCAGCCAGCCGGCTGACCCCGCCGGCCGGGATCAGCCCGAGGTCAGCCCAGTGACTGAACCGCTGACTGGATAGCCCCGTGGAAGGTGGGATACGCGTAGATCATCTGCCCCAGCCGGCGCACCGGGATCCGGGCGTGCACGGCCAGCGTGAGCGGGCTGAGCACCTCGCCGCCGACCGGCCCCATCGAGGTGGCGCCGACCAGGATGCCGCGGCTGGCGTCGGCCACCAGCTTGATGAACCCGTCGTTGCCCGCCTGGTGGATCCAGCCGCGGGCCGACTCGGGGATCTTGGCGAACCCGGTGCGCACACTGATGCCTTGCTCGCGGGCCTGCGCCTCGGTCAGCCCGACGGAGCCGATCTCCGGGTCGGTGAACGTGACCCTGGGCACCGCGTGGTACTCGGCCGGCCACCCCGGCTCGCCGAGGATGTCCGCCACCGCGATACCGGCCTGGTACATGGACATGTGGGTGAACTTCCCATGCCCGGTGACGTCGCCGATGGCCCACACCCCCGGCGCCACCCGCATGTGGCCGTCCACCGGGATGGCGTGGCCGGCCTCGTCCACCCCGAGCACGCCGACGCCGAGCCCGGCCAGGTCGGTGCGCCGCCCGATGGCCACCAGCAGCGCGTCCGCGGTGACCTGCCCGCCGGAGCCACCGGACACGGTGACCGTGAACCCATCACTCCCATGCCGCACCGCGCCGGCGGTGGCTCCGGTGCGCACGTCGATGCCGTCCCGGGCGAAGACCTCGCCGAGCAGCTCACCGGCCTCCGGCTCCTCGGCCGGGACCAGGTGCCGGCTGCCGTCCAGCACGGTCACCCGGGCGCCGAACCGGGCGAACACCTGGCTCAGCTCCACTCCGACCGTCCCGCCGCCCAGCACCAGCAGCGACCTGGGCACCTCGGTGGTCTCGATGGCCTCCCGGTTGGTCCAGTACGGGGTACCGGCCAGGCCGTCGATGGGCGGCGCATACGGCTCGGTGCCGGGATTGAGCAGGATGCCGCGGCGGGCCCGGAGCACCTGGTCACCGACGGTGACCTGGTCCGGCGCGGTGAGCCGCCCGTGGCCGCGGAAGAACTGGCCGCCCTTCCGGGTGAACCGGTCCACGGCCACCTTGTCGTCCCAGTCGTCGGTGGCTTCCACCCGGATCCGGCGGGCCACCGGCGCCCAGTCCGGCCGCACCACCGCGGCCCCGGCCAGGCCGGGGATGCGGCGCCCCTCGGCCAGCAGGTTGGCCGCGCGGATCATCATCTTGGACGGGACGCAGCCCCAGTACGGGCACTCGCCGCCGACCAGCCGGTCATCCACGCCCGCCACGGACAGGCCCGCGGCGGCCAGCCGCTCCGCGGCGTCCCCGCCACCGGGGCCCATGCCGACGACGACGACATCCACGGCGAGCTCGGGCACACCGGCCTCCCCCTAGGGTGCATGCGCTGGGGTACCCAGGGTATGGCAGGGTGGAATTCCGAGCGGAATTGCAGCGGCAGGGAGTTCGTTTCCTACAACGTGGCCGGTCACGACCCGACCCGGACGGGGCGCATAAATGACCTCTGAGCGCGGCAATAATGCTCGCTTGGCTGGCCCGCCGCTGACCGAGCGGCAGGCCGAAGAGCAAGCCCATGGGATCTGCTTCAAGACCGGCCCGCCCGGGCAGGTCGGCGTCGAGCTGGAGTGGCTGGTCTGCGATGGCCACGACCCGGCTCGTCCCGTCGACCAGCAGCGGGTAGCGCGGGCCCTCGCCCGACTGGACCAGCCCGGAGCGCTCCCTGGCCGGGGACGGCTGACCACCGAGCCTGGCGGCCAGGTTGAGCTGAGTTCCGCGCCCGCGTCCGGCCTGGGCGACTGCGTGGCCGCAGCGCGCTGTGACCTCGCCGCGGTGCGGCAGGCCATCGCGCCGGCCGGGCTCAGCCTCGCGGGGCATGGCCTCGACCCGCTCCGGCCGCCACGGCGTGTGCTGGATGAGCCGCGCTACGCGGCCATGGAGGAATTCTTCGACCGAAGCGGCCCATGGGGCCGCGTGATGATGTGCAGCACCGCGTCGGTGCAGGTGTGCGTGGACGCGGGGGAGGACTGCACCGGCCCAGCCGGATTCCGCTGGCGCTGGCATCTGCTGCACGCGCTCGGCCCCGTCCTGGTGGCCGCGTTCGCCAACTCCCCGTTCCGTGGCGGCCGCCCGTCTGGCTGGAAATCGACCCGGCAGGCGGTCTGGTACCGGCTCGACCCGGGCCGCACCCGGGCCCCGGCCAACGCCGTGCCCACCCGGCTGGGCAACGGCAACGGGAACGACCCCGAGGATGGCGACCCGCGGGCCGCCTGGGCCCGGTACGTGCTGGACGCCTCGGTGATGTGCCTGCGCGAGCCCGGGTCCACCCGGTGGGTCGCGCCGTCCGGGCTGACGTTCCGTGACTGGATCCGCGGCGCGGCCAGCCCCGGGCCGACCGCCGAGGACCTCAAATATCACATGACCACCCTGTTCCCGCCGGTCCGGCCGCAGGGTCACCTGGAGCTGCGGGTGATCGACGCGCAGCCCGGCGACGGCTGGGTTGTGCCCACTGCGGTGGTGTCCGCGCTGCTCGATGACCCGGCCGCGGCGCAGGCCGCGATGGCCGCGACGGCGCCGCTGTCCGGCACCCCGGACGAGCTGTGGCTGCGGGCCGCCCGGTTCGGCCTGGGCGACCCGCAACTGGCCGTGGCCGCGCGGAAGTGCTTCGCCGCGGCCGATGAGGCGCTGGGCCGGCTCGGCGCGCCGGCCGCGGTGCGCGACGCGGTGGCCGCGTTCACCAACCGCTACGTGCTGCGTGGCCGGTGTCCGGCCGACGACCTGCTCGACGGGGCGCGCGGGGCGGAAAAACCGGCCCATATCATCCGCTACCTGCCCGACATCCGGCTGCCCGACGGCAGCCGGCCCATCGCCAGCCAGCCCACCGGAGACCAGCCCACCGGAGACCAGGAGGAGCACAGATGACAGCCACGCCGACCCCGGACGCGACCCGCCCGGCGGCGGACAGCGGAGACGGCCAGCTCCGCGAGCTGATCGCGGGCAACCTGCTGACCGCGCGGGAACGCACCCAGCTGCTGACCGACGCGGTGGACGAGGCCGACCTGGTGCGGCAGCACTCCCCGCTGATGTCCCCCCTGGTCTGGGACCTGGCGCACATCGCCAACCAGGAGGAGCTGTGGCTGGTCCGCGCGGTCGGCGGGCGGGAACCGATGCACCCGGAGATCGACCCGTTGTACGACGCGTTCGAGCACCCGCGGGTGGAGCGGCCCACGCTGCCGCTGCTGCCGCCGGCCGAGGCCCGGGCCTACGCGCACGAGGTCCGCGGCCGGGTGCTCGACGTGCTCGGGTCGGCCGCGTTCACCGGGTCCCGGCTGGCCAGCCAGGGCTTCGCGTTCGGCATGGTGGCCCAGCACGAGCAGCAGCACGACGAGACCATGCTGGCCACCCACCAGCTCAGGAAAGGCGCGCCGGTGCTGACCGCGGCGCCGCCCGGCCCGCCGCCCGCGGACGCGCTGCACCTGCCGGCCGAGGTCGAAGTGCCCGGCGGCCCGTTCACCATGGGCACCTCGGCGGAGCCGTGGGCCCTGGACAACGAGCGGCCCGCGCACCAGGTCAGCCTGCCGACGTTCCATATCGACAGCACTCCGGTGAGCAACGGTGCCTACCAGGCGTTCATCGCCGACGGCGGGTACGCGGACCAGCGCTGGTGGACGGCCGAGGGCTGGGCACACCGGCAGCGGGCGGCCCTGGAGGCGCCGCTGTTCTGGCACCGCGAGGGGTCCGGCTGGGTGCGCCGCCGGTTCGGCGTCACCGAGCCGGTGCCGGCCGCCGAGCCGGTCATGCACGTGTGCTTCCACGAGGCGCAGGCCTACGCCCGGTGGGCGGCCCGGCGGTTGCCCACCGAGGCCGAATGGGAGAAGGCGGCCCGGTTCGACCCGGCCACCGGCCGGTCCCGGCGGTTCCCGTGGGGCGACGCGGATCCCACCCCGGAGGTGGCCAACCTGGGCCAGCGGCACCTGCAGCCGGCCGCGGTGGGCAGCTACCCGGCGGGCGCGGCACCGTCCGGGGCCCGGCAGCTGATCGGCGACGTGTGGGAGTGGACCAGCAGCGACTTCCTGCCCTACCCGGGCTTCGCCGCCTGGCCGTACCGGGAGTACTCGGAGATGTTCTTCGGCCGGGACTACAAGGTGCTGCGCGGCGGCTCGTTCGCGGTCGGCCCGGTCGCCTGCCGGGGCACGTTCCGCAACTGGGACTACCCGATCCGGCGGCAGATCTTCGCCGGCTTCCGCACCGCCCGCGACGGCGCGGCCGATGGCACCCCGCTAGCAGGCGGGTGACCGGCCCGGATGTGCCGCCACCTGGCCTACCTGGGCCCGCCGGCCACGCTGGCCGCGGTGCTCAGCGACCCGCCGTACGGGCTGGTCCGGCAGTCCTGGGCGCCCCGCCAGCAACGGCACGGCACGGTGAACGTGGACGGCTTCGGGGTCGGCTGGTACGCCGATGGTGACCCGGTGCCGGCCCGCTACCGGCGGTCCGGGCCGATCTGGGCGGACGGCTCGTTCGCCGACATCGCCCGGGTGACCAGGACCCGCGCGCTGCTGGCCGCGGTCCGCTCGGCGACCAGCGGCACGGCCCCCGGGGAGGCCGCAGCCGCTCCGTTCGCCGCTGACCGCTGGCTGTTCAGCCACAACGGCAGATTGAACGATTGGCCCGGGGCCACTGCCGCCGTGGCGGCGTCGCTGCCGCCGGTGGAACTGCTGAATCTCGAGGCGCGGACCGACTCGGCGCTGGCCTGGGCGCTGGTGCTGCACCGGCTGAGGGCGGGGGACGGCCCGGCCGAGGCGCTGGCCGGCACCATCGCGGACCTGGACGCGCACGGCATCACCGGCCGGTTCAACTTCCTGCTCACCGACGGTCAGCGGATCGCGGCTACGGCGGCCGGGGACACGCTGTGCTACCGGGCCGGGGCCGGCCACCTCACCGTCGGCTCGGAGCCCAGCGACGAGGAGCCCGGCTGGATGACGGTGCCGGACCGGTCGGTGCTCACCGGGCGGCCTGGCGCCGTCGAGGTAACTGGACTGAAGACAGTCAGCGAGGATGACGGAAGGATCCCTTACCGGTGACCGAGACCAGCGGCGAACTGCAGATCGACCGGATGCTGCCGGACGGCTTCCTGGCCCAGGCGCTGCGCGCGGATGTCCGGGCCGGCCTGACCGCCAGCCCCAAGTTCCTGCCGCCCAAGTGGTTCTATGACGAGCGGGGCAGCGAGCTGTTCGAGAAGATCACCCTGCTGCCGGAGTACTACCCGACGCGGGCCGAGCGGTCCATCCTGGCCGCCGCCGCGCCCGGCATCGCCGCTGCCACCGGCGCCGCGGTCCTGGTCGAGCTGGGCTCGGGCTCGTCGGAGAAGACCCGGCTGCTGCTGGACGCGCTGCGCGGGGCCGGCACGCTGCGCAGCTACGTCCCGGTGGACGTGAGCGAGGCCGCGCTGATTGAGGCCGCGCGCCGGGTCCAGGCCGGGTACCCGGGCCTGGGCGTCCGCGCGGTGGTGTCTGATTTCGAGGAGCACCTGGGCCTGCCGGACGTGGCCGGGCCGCGGCTGGTCGCGTTCCTGGGCAGCACGATCGGCAACCTGATGCCGGCTCAGCGGGCCGCGTTCCTGGCCCGGCTGCGCGAAGGGCTGTGCTCCGGCGACGCGCTGCTGCTCGGCACCGACCTGGTCAAGGACCCGGCGGTGCTGCTGGCCGCGTACGACGACGCGGCCGGGGTGACGGCCGCGTTCGACAAGAACGTGCTGTCCGTGCTGAACACCGAACTGGGCGCGGACTTCGACGCGGAGCTGTTCGACCACCTGGCGGTGTGGGACCCGGTCAACGAGTGGATCGAGATGCGGCTGCGCTCGGCCGAGGACCAGACGGTCCATCTGCCCGGCATCGGGCTGATCGTGGAGTTCGCCGCCGGGGAGCAGTGGCGGACCGAGGTGTCGGCCAAGTTCCGCCGGGCCGGGGTCGAGGCCGAACTGGCCGCCGCGGGTTTCGGGCTGCGGTCCTGGCAGACCGACCACGAGGACCGGTTCGCGCTGTCGCTGTCCGTGCCGGTCTGAGGTCAGGCCGGCGCACCGCGCGGCACGGCGCGGACGGTGACCCGGTCCAGCTGGAGCAGGGCGGCCAGCTCGCTGATCACCCGGTCCGCGTCGATCGCGCCGCAGCTGAACAGGTCCACCGCGACCAGGTCCTCTTCCGGCCAGGTGTGGATGCTCAGGTGTGACTCGGCCAGGATGAGCACCAGGGTGATGGCGCCGTTGGGGAAGACCACGTGGCTGGTGCCCAGCACGTGACCCTGCCCGGCGGCCACCGCACGGGTCGCGGCGCTGGTCAGCTGGGCCAGGTCGGTCATGGGCGTGGCCGGTGAGCTGGCCGCGTCGATGGCGTGCAGCACCTTGGCCGCCCGCGCCTGCTGCGGGGCGGCCAGGGGCTGCGCGCTGGATGCTCCGTTGCCCGGCATGATGTGGGAGAATACCGTACCTGCCACCGCTCCAGCCGAGCCAGAAACAGTGCCGCCAGAAACAGTGCCGCCAGAATCACAGTGCCGCATGGATGTTGACGCAGTGGCCACCGAGGTCGCCTCGGCGGTCGGGCTGGCTGAGGGCCGGTCAGGGGTCAGGGACGTGATGCGCGCCATCGCGCGCAGCGAGCCGGTGGCCACCCGTGAGGTGAGCCGGCTGGCCGAGCTGCCCATCCCGCTGGTCACCGCGGTGTGCAACGAACTGCGCAAACGGGGCGTGGTGGACCGGGGCCGGCCGGTCCGGCTGACCGAGGCCGGCCGGGCCGCGCTGCACGCGCCCGGGCCGGGCGGCGGGCACAGCGCGCTGTCCGGGCGCTGCCCGGCCTGCGACGGCCGCGGCGTGGTCATCCCGGACGCGGCCACTGCGCTGGCCGCCGAGCTGGACCGGCGGTCGGCCGGTATCCCCGGGGTCAAGCTGGACCTGGACCAGACGCACTGCACCGTGGACACCAAAATCCGCCGGGTGCTGCGGATGCACGAGGCCGGGGCGGTGGACGGCATGGCCATCATGCTGCTCGGCGACGACGACCTGACCTCGGTCGCGCTGACCCAGTTCGGCGCGCTGGCCGGCGGCGCGGCGCAGCCCCGGCGGCTGGCCGTGCTGGAGACCGACGCCGACCTGCTCGCGTTCATCGGCGGCCAGCTGGCCAGCGCGCCGTTCCCGGTGGACCTGTGCCAGCACGACCTGCGCGACCCGCTGCCGCCCGGGCTGGCCGGCCAGTTCGACGTGGTGTGCACCGACCCGCCGTACACGGTGGCCGGCGCCGAGCTGTTCCTGTCCCGCGCGGTGGCCGCGCTGAACGCCCACCCGGGCCAGCACGTGTTCTTCTCGTTCGGCGCCCGCCGCCCGGAGGAGACCCTGCTCACCCAGGAGCTGATAGCGCAGCTCGGGCTGACCATCCGGGCGCTGCTGCCCGGCTTCAACGAGTACCTCGGGGCCGGCGTGCTGGGCAGCACCAGCAACCTGTTCCACCTGCGCACCGTGGCCGGGGCGGCCCCGCTGATCAGCGGCCGGTACGACGGCCCGCTGTACACCGCCGACGGGCGGGTGATCACCCGCCGGTACCGGTGTGCGGGCTGCGCGGCGGTGCACCTGGTCGGGCCGGGCACCGAGTGGGCGCAGATCGCCGCGCTCAAGACGGCGGGCTGCCCGGACTGTGCGGGCACCGTGTTCCGGCCGATGGCGCTGGAGCGCCCGTGACTGGAGAGCCCGTGTCCGGAGAGCCCGTGACTGGAGAGCCCGTGACTGGACAGCCCGTGACTGGACAGCCCGTGACTGGAGAGCCAGCGACCGGATACCTGATCCGCCCGGCCACCGAGACCGATCTGGACGCGCTGGCCGGTTTCGAGGTGGAGATCGCCCAGGTCTCGTTCGGCGATGAGGCGATCACCGATCCGGCGCTGCACCGCAAGCGGGTGGCCGGGGCGCTGGGCAAGCCGGGGGAGGTGACCGTGGTCGCCGCGGCCGAGGCCCAGCCGGCCGTGCCGGTCGGCTGGGCCTGGCTGTCCGGCCGGACCAACTCGCTGACCGGCGCCCGGTACGGCAACTTCCGCTCACTGGCGGTAGCCGACATACCGCAGCGCGCACAGGTCGCTGAAATCTTGATGACAGCCGTGCTGAGTGCGGCCGCTGACGCCGGTTTCAGCCAGCTCACCGGTAAGGTGCACGCCAGGAACCTCGGCATGCGCGCTCTGTACCGGAAATTCGGTTTCGAGGCGTCGCACATCACGATGGAGAAACGGGACCTGTGCCGGGAACAGTCATGAGCACGGCCGGGCTGGTCAAGTGCGTCGTCTGGGACCTGGACAACACCCTGCTGCGGGGCACCTACCTGGAAGCGCTGCCGGACCTGCCCCCCGCCGATCCCGCGATCAGCGGCCTGCTGGCCGAACTGGGCCGCCGCGGCATCGTACACGCCATCGCCAGCCGCAACCCGCCGGAGGCAGCCGAGTACGCGGCCCAGGCGACCGGGTGCGAGTTCGTCGCGGCCGAATGTGGCTGGGGCCGCAAGTCCGAGGCGGTGACCCGGATCGCGGCTGGGCTGGACATCGGCGTGGACGCGCTGGCGTTCGTGGACGACGACCCGTACGAGCGGGCCGAGGTCGGCGCGGCGCTGCCCGGGGTCCGGGTGCTGTCCCCGGAGGACGTGGCCGACGCCGTGGGCTGGCCGGAGTTCAGCCCGGCTGTGGTCACCGAGGAAGCCCGCCGCCGGGCCGGGCTGTACCGGCAGCGGCAGCACCGGCAGCAGGCCGAGCAGGCCTTCACCGGGTCGCACGAGAATTTCCTGCGCGCCTGCCAGACCCAGGTCACCATCGCCGCGGCCAGCTCAGCCGACGTGCCGCGGCTGCACGAACTGTCCGAGCGGACCAGCCAGTTCAACTCGGCCGGCCAGGCCCTGCCGGCCGCGTCGATCGAGGCGCTGCTCGGCGCGCCCGCCACGGACGTGATGACGGTGCGGCTGCGCGACCGGTTCGCCGATGACGGGCTGGTCGGCGGGTGCGTGATCGACCGGCGGGACCGGGTCTGGACCGTGCCGCTGCTGATGATGTCCTGCCGGGCCATCGGCCGCGGCGTGATCGACAGCCTGCTGACCTGGCTGGCCGGGCGCGCGGCCCGCCGTGGCGCGGCTGCGGTCCAGGTGCCCTGCCCGGTCAGCGAGCGGAGCGTGCCGCTCCGGCTCGCGCTGGCCAGCGCCGGCTTCCGGGCCGCCACCGACCAGGCGACCGGGCCCGGCCGCACGGTGTCCGCCTACACGGTGCCCGGCTACACGGTGCCCGGCTACACGGTGCCCGGCTACACGGTGCCCGGCTACACGGAAGTCCGGCTACACCGTGCCCGGCTACACCGTGTTCCGCTGCGACCTGGGTGCGCCCCGGCCGGCCCTGCCGGACTGGGTGACCGCGCCAGGTGAGGCATGACCGGCCCGGGGCGGCCGGGGGCGGCCGTCATCGCCGATGAACTGCGCCAGGTGCTGGCCACCGCCACCGGGCGCCCGGAACTGACCGCCCTCACCCTGGACACGCCGCTGTTCGGCGGCGGGGTGGGCCTGGACTCGCTGACCGGGACGCTGCTGCTGCGCCAGGTCCGGCAGCGATTCGGGGTGGACGTGGCGGCTGAGGATCTCAATCTGGACGCACTCGCCACGCTCGGCACGCTGACCACGTTTGTGTGCGACAGAGTCATGTCTGACCATGTCGTGTCCGATCGAGCCGTTTACAGGGGTTCCTGATGCTCCCGGTCCCGCCCGCCGGCTGCGCCGATGTGTGGTGGCTGGACATCGGCACGGTCACCGTGGGCCGGCCCGAACTGGCCGAGCTCAGCCTGGAGGAGCACAAGCGGGCCGCGTCGTTCGCGTTCCGGTCCGACCGGCGCCGGTACACCGCGGCGCACGTGATGCTGCGCCGGGTGCTGTCCGGCTACGTGGACATCCCGCCGTCCAGCCTGATCTTCCGCCGTGAGCCCTGTCCCCGGTGTGGCAAGCCGAACGGCCGGCCCTTCCCGTTCGGCTACGGGCTGCATTTCTCGCTGGCGCACAGCGGCGACGCGGTGGTGATCGCCGTGGCCGGCCAGCAGGTCGGCGTGGACGTGGAGCAGCAGCCGGCCGGCTGCGTGTGCGCGCTATCCGCGGACATGAACGCGGCCGACGCGGAGTGGGGCCGCCCGCTGGACGAGGCGGCCCGGCACGAGCTGGTCATCCGCTGGTGGGTGCGGGCCGAGGCGGTACTCAAGTGCAGCGGCGAGGGCATCGGGCACGGCATCGGCGCGTTCCCGGTGCTGGGCAGCCCGGACGGGCCGGTCGGCGCGGCGGTGGCGGGTGGCCCGGACCGGCTGGTCGCGGCGACCGAGGCGCACGGCTGCTCGCTGATCTCGCTGCCCGCACCGGACGGCTACCAGGCCGCGCTGGCGCTGGCCGGCTCGCTGAGTGGCATCCGGCTGGCGGTCCGCGCGCCGTGGGCCGCGGCGGGTGCCCGGCGGCCGAGCCCCGACGCTGTGCGCTAAATCACGTTCTGGTAACAGGTGCGTGGCAACTGGCTGTAGCCAGCGCGGGTAGCCTCGGGGCAGGCTACGGCGGCCAGCAGGAGGCAGAACGATGACGGCGGTATTTGCGGTAGACGCATGCCGTACCCCGGTAGGCAAGATCAAGGGTGCGCTGGCCCAGGTACGGCCGGACCATCTGACCGCTGAGGTGATCAAGGCTCTGCTGGCCCGCAACGGCTGGCTCGACCCGGGCCAGATCGACGACGTGTACTGGGGCGCGGCCAACCAGGCGGGCGAGGACAACCGGAATGTGGCCCGGATGGGCGTGCTGCTGGCCGGCCTGCCGGTGGAGGTGCCCGGCGCGACAGTGAACCGGCTGTGCGGCTCGGGCATGGAGGCCATCGCCAGCGCGGCCCGGGCCATCGCGGCGGGCGAGGCGGACATCATCCTGGCCGGCGGGGCCGAGTCGATGACCCGGGCGCCGTTCGTGCTGCCCCGGGCGGACGGCCCGTTCCCGCGGGAGGCGGGCGTGGCCGACACCCGGCTCGGCTGGCGGCTGGTCAGCCCGCTGATGAAAGAGCTCTACCCGCCGGTCACCCTGGGTGAGACGGCGGAGAACGTGGCCGAGCGGTACGGCATCAGCCGACAGCGCCAGGACGAGTTCGCGCTGCGCAGCCACCAGCGGGCGGCCAGCGCCCAGCAGGCGGGCCGGTTCGACGCGGAGATCGTCCCGGTGGAGACGCCGGGCGGCCCGGTCAGCCAGGACGAGGGTATCCGGGCCGACCTCACGCTGGCCGAGCTGGCGGGCAAGCGGCCCGCGTTCCGCACCGGCGGCACGGTGACCGGGGGCAACTCGTCGCCGCTCAACGACGGCGCGGCCGGCCTGCTGCTGGTGTCCGGGCAGGCGCTGACGGCCGCCGGGGTCAGCCCGCTGGCCCGCTACGCGGGCACCGCCGCCGCGGGCGTACATCCGGATTACATGGGCATCGGCCCGGTGCCGGCGTTCGGCAAAGTAATACGCCGGGCTGGCTGGGAGGCCGGCCGCGTTGACCTGGTCGAGGTGAATGAGGCGTTCGCCGCCCAGGCGGTAGCGGTGTGCGATGAGCTGAAGCTGGACCCGGAGCGGGTCAACGTGAACGGCGGGGCGATCGCGATCGGGCACCCGCTGGGCTGCTCCGGGGCGCGGATCACCACCACCCTGCTGCACGAGATGAGCCGGCGCGGCGCGGCCCGCGGCGCGGCCAGTATGTGCATCGGCGTCGGCCAGGGCATCGCCACGCTGTGGCAGGCGGCCTGATGGCCGGGGAGCGCAGGCACCTGATGTCCGCTTCGGATGGTCCGCCGCCCGGGGTGAGCTGGGCCCGGCGGCTGCTGTGGCGGGTCTGGCCGGACCGCAACCCACTGCGCCGCGCGGCCGACCGGGCCGAGCGGGCGCTGCTGGTCGTGCTGGTCGCGCTGTTCGCGGCGGGTATCCCGGCGGCCGCACTGGCCGTCGGGCACTGGGCCGGGACCGGCGCCGCGCACGCCGCCCGGGTGGCCGCCGCCACCCAGCGGCCGGTCAGCGCGCACCTGCTGCATTCCGCGCCGCCCGCCGCCGGGCCGGCCAATCCCGCGTCCTACCTGGTCTCCGAGCCGGCCTGGTGGGCCGATCCGGCCGGGGCGCGGCACATCGCCACCGTGCTGGTCGCCGCGGGCACCAAGGCGGGCACCGTACTGCACGAGTGGACCGACGGGGCTGGCGGGCTGACCAGCTCGCGGATCGACCCGGGCCAGCTGTCCAGTGGTGCGGTGCTGGCCGCGACTGGCACGGTCCTGCTGCTCATCGCGGTGCTGGTGGTGATCACGCTGGTGATCCGCCGCCACCTGGACCGGCGGCGGCTGGCGGGCTGGGAAGATGGCTGGACGTCGGTGGGGCCGGAGTGGACCGGCCAGCACTGACCGCCCGCGGATGGTAGCGCCGCCCGGCCCCTGGCCTGCTGTTAGCGGGGCTGGTTCACACGGCCTGGTCGGCCAGCGTGAAGGCCACCGTCCCCTGGTCGTCCACCTGCGCGTCCAGCGACTTGTCGTCCAGCGCTACCGCGGCGCCGGGTTCGAGGAAGACGCGCGCCCCGGACGTCTCGATGACCTGGTCACCGGCCACCGGGCTCTCGGCCAGCGTCACCTGGAACGCCGGGCCGCCCTCGTCCTGTGACATGATCCGCAGGCCGGTGTCCTCGGGCAGTTCAGGCTGCGAGGTCAGGTTGCGGATGGCCGTCACAGCACTGTCGGTCAAGGTGAGCATTGAGCTGCTCCTGTCGGTATATCGGCATGTGCAGTTGGGGCGCCCCCTACCCGATCTCAGCTGGCTCACCCGTCGAAAATCGCCCGGCGGCTCCGACACCAGGCCGGAGGCCAGGCTGAATTGCGCTACCGAGGCGCGGTCTGACCAGGGAGGATGGAGCAATGCGATACATGCTGCTGCAGAGCTACGGGCCGGTGGAATCGGGCTGCCCGCCGATGACCGAGTGGGCCCCGGCGGACATCAAGGCGCACATCGAGTTCCAGCAGGCGCTCAACCAGGAACTGGCCGACCGGGGTGAACTCGTCGACGCGCAGGGGCTGGCCGGGCCGGACCAGGCCCGGTTCGTGGTGTCCGACGGGGTCACCGCGCCGGTGATCACCGATGGCCCGTACCCGGAGTCCAAGGAGCTGCTGGCCGGCTACCGGCTGGTGGACGTCGACTCGGCGGCCCGGGCCCTCGAGATCGCCGCCCGGGCCTCGGCCGCGCCCGGCCCGGCCGGGGTGCCGATCCGGCAGCCGATCGAGGTCCGCCAGGTGCTTTCTGCTCCGGACCCGGAGATGTGAGGCGGTGGTGACCCCCGAGGACGTGCTGCGTGAGCTGGCGCCGCGGGTCCTCGGGGTGATCACGCGGCGGTACGGGGACTTCGCCAGCGCCGAGGACGCGGTGCAGGAGGCGCTGCTGGCGGCCGCGTTGAGCTGGCCCGCCGAGGGCACGCCGGACAACCCGATGGGGTGGCTGATCCGGGTGGCCGCGCGCCGGATGGCCGACCAGTACCGGGCCGACGACGCCCGGCGGCGCCGCGAGCTGCTGGCCGCCTCCTGGTCCCCACCCGCCTCCCCATCCCCCGGCACTGACCCCGGCCCGGTCCCGGGCCAGGACGACACGCTGATCCTGATGTACCTGTGCTGCCACCCGGCGCTGCCCCCCGGCTCGGCCATCCCGCTCACGCTGCGCGCGGTCGGCGGGCTGACCACCCGGGAGATCGCCGCCGCGTTCCTGGTCCCGGAGAAGACCATGGGCCAGCGGATCAGCCGGGCCAAGGCCACCCTCAAGGCGGACGGTGCGCCGTTCCGGCTGCCCCCGCCGGAGCAGCGGGCGGACCGGCTGCGCTCCGTGCTGCACGTGCTGTACCTGCTGTTCAACGAGGGCTACACGACCAGCGGCGGCCCGGACCTGGCCCGCGCCTCCCAGTCCGGCGAGGCCATCCGGCTGGCCCGGATGCTGCGGGCCAGCCTGCCCGGCGACCCGGAGGTGACCGGGCTGCTGGCCCTGATGCTGCTCACCGAGGCCCGGCGGCCGGCCCGCACCGGGCCGGGCGGCGAGCTGATCCCGCTGGCCGAGCAGCAGCGCGGCCGCTGGGACCGTGCCATGATCACCGAAGGGCTGACCCTGATCACCGCGGCGCTGCGGGACGGGCCCGGGCAGGCCGGCGAGTACCAGCTGCAGGCGGCCATCGCGGCCGTGCACGACCAGGCGCCCCGGCCCGGGGACACCGGCTGGGCCGGGATCCTGGCCCTGTACCGGGTGCTGGAGCGGATGACCGGCAACCCGATGGTGACGCTGAACCGGGCCGCCGCGGCCGCCATGGCGGACGGCCCGGCGGCCGGGCTGGCCATCCTGGACACCGTGGCAGGCCAGCTCGGCGACCATCACCGGTACCTTTCGGTGCGCGCCCACCTGCTGGAGCAGGCGGGTGACCGGGCCGGTGCCCGGGCCGGGTTCCAGGCCGCCGCGGCCCGGGCCGGCAACCTCCGCGAGCAGCAGTACCTGATCACCAAGGCAGCCCAGGTCGCTGCGGATTCCGGCCCCGGGTAGGGTCGGCGGCGGGTGGGTACCGCGAGCAAGGGGGCCGCTCCGTTGGACACAGGCAGCAGCACGCCGGATGCCACGGCTGCGGCCGTTCCCGGCCAGCCGGCTGCGCCGGAGCCGGCCGCGGGCGGCCTGCCGGACCGGGTGTGGACTGTGCCCAACGTGCTCAGCCTGGCCCGGCTGGCCGGTGTCCCGGTGTTCGTCTGGCTGGTGCTCGGCCCGAAGGCGGACGGCTGGGCGGTGGTCCTGCTGGCCGTGGCGTCGGCCACCGACTGGCTGGACGGGAAGATCGCCCGTGCCTGGCATCAGGAGAGCCGCCTCGGCCAGGTGCTCGACCCTACGGCCGACCGGCTGTACATCGGGGCCATGCTGATCACGCTGGCCATCCGGGCCATCATCCCGTGGTGGCTGGTCGGCCTGCTGGTGGCCCGGGAGCTGGTGCTCGGCGTCGCGCTGCTCTGGCTGCGCGCGCACGGCTGGGAGCCGCTCCAGGTCAGCTTCGTCGGCAAGGCCGCGACGCTGTGCCTGCTGTACGCGTTCCCGCTGCTGCTGCTGGGCACCTACGCCGGCCCCGCGGCCGAGGTGGCCAGAGTGGCCGGCTGGGCGTTCGGGCTGTGGGGCACCGCGCTGTACTGGTGGGCGGCGGGGCTGTATCTGGCCCAGACCCGCCACCTCACCCGGGGCCGGCCAGGCGGTAACCAAGCGGGTAGTGGCCGGGCGGTTACCGGCCGGTCATGATGGACGCACCCGGCAGCGAGTGCCCGGCCCGGCCTGCGATCGGGAAGGATGGGCTGACGGCACAGATGACCTGGAAGGAGACCCGGCACCGGTGAAGGCCGTCGTGATGGCGGGGGGAGAGGGTACCCGGCTGCGGCCGATGACGGCTAACCAGCCCAAACCGCTGCTGCCCGTCTGCAACAAGCCGATCATGGAACACGTGCTCCGGCTGCTCAAGCGGCACGGCTTCGACGAGACCGTGGTCACGGTGCAGTTCCTGGCCTCGCTGGTGCGCAACTACTTCGGGGACGGCGAGGACGTGGGCATGAGCCTGCAGTACGCCACCGAGGAGGCGCCGCTCGGCACCGCGGGCAGCGTGAAGAACGCCGAGGACGCGCTGCGCGACGAACCATTCCTGGTCATCTCAGGCGACGCGCTGACCGACATCGACCTGACCGCCATGGTCCGGGCGCACAAGGAAACCGGGGCGCTGGTCACCGTCGGGCTGACCCGGGTGCCCAACCCGCTGGAGTTCGGCATCATCATCGTCGGGGAGGACGGCCGGATCCAGCGCTTCCTGGAGAAGCCGACCTGGGGGCAGGTGTTCTCGGACACGGTGAACACCGGGATCTACGTGATGGAGCCCGAGGTGCTGGCCGAGGTCCCGGCGGGGGAGTCGGTGGACTGGTCCGGTGACGTGTTCCCGGCCCTGCTCAAGCGGGGCGCGCCGCTGTTCGGCTACATCGCCGACGGCTACTGGGAAGACGTGGGCACCCACGAGAGCTACCTGAAGGCCCAGGCCGACGTGCTGTCCGGCCGGGTGAACACGCACATAGACGGGTTCGAGGTGTCGCCCGGGGTATGGGTGGCCGAGGGCGCCGAGGTGGACCCGGAGGCGGTGCTGTCCGGGCCGGTCTGCGTGGGCGACTACGCCAAGGTGGAGGCGGGCGCCGAACTGCGCGAGTACACCGTGCTGGGCAGCAACGTAGTGGTCAAGGAGGGCGCGTTCCTGCACCGGGCGGTGGTGCACAACAACGTCTACGTCGGGCAGGGCGTCACCCTGCGCGGCTGCGTCATCGGCAAGAACACCGACGTGATGCCGTCCGCCCGGATCGAGGAAGGCGCGGTGGTCGGCGACGAGTGCGTGATCGAGCCGGAGGCCTACCTGTCCGCCGGGGTCAAGGTCTATCCGTTCAAGACCATCGAGGCGGGCGCGGTGGTCAACACCAGCGTCATCTGGGAATCCCGCGGGCAGCGCACCCTGTTCGGCCCGCGCGGGGTGTCCGGCCTGGTCAATGTCGAGATCACGCCAGAGCTGTGCGTCCGGCTGTCCAGCGCCTACGCGACCACGCTGCGGAAGGGGTCGGTGGTCACCACCTCCCGTGACGTGTCCCGCGCGGCGCGGGCGCTCAAGCGGGCGGTGCAATGCGCCCTGAACGCCAGTGCCATCAACGTGGTCGACCTGGAGGCGCAGCCGCTGCCGGTGGCCAGGTTCCAGACCTCGCGCAGCTCGTGCGCGGGCGGCATCGCGCTGCGCACCACCTCGGGCGACCCGCAGTCGATCGACATCGTGTTCCTGGACGACCGGGGCGCCGAGCTGTCCCAGACCGCGGCGCGGAGGCTGGAGCGGGTGTTCTCCCGGCAGGAGTACCGGCGGGCGTTCCCGGGCGAGATCGCCGAGCTGACCTACCCGTCCCGGGTGGTCGAGTCCTACGCCCAGGAACTGGTGCGCAGCGTGGACATGACCGGGGTGCGCGAGGCCGGGCTCAAGGTGGTGGTGGACTGCGCGGGCGGCACCGTCTCACTGGTGCTGCCCAGCCTGCTCGGCCGGCTCGGGGTCGGGGTGCTCACCGTGAACAACCGGCTGGACGAGGCCACGCCCACCCAGGGGCTGGCCGAGGTCCGGGCGGGCATGCAGCGGCTGTCCGAGCTGGTCGCCTCGTCCCGGGCCGCGTTCGGCGTGCGCTTCGACCAGGTCGGCGAGCGGATCATGCTGGTGGACGACAAAGGCGCGATGATCAGCGACGACCGGGCCCTGCTGGTGGTGCTGGACCTGATCGCGGCGGAACGCCGGTCCGGGCGGGTGGCGCTGCCGGTGACCACGACCCGGGTGGCCGAGCGGGTGTCCCGGTTCCACGGCGTGCACGTGGACTGGACGCCCACCTCACTGCACGGGCTGACCGAGGCGACCGCGGCGGACGATGTAATTTTCGGCGGCGACGGGCGCGGCGGGTTCGTGGTGCCCGAGTTCAGCCGGACGCTGGACGGCATTGCGGCGTTCGCCCGGCTGATCGGCCTGGTCGCCCGGACCCGGCTGACGCTGAGCCAGATCGACGCCCGGATCCCGGCCGCGCACCTGCTCAAGCGCTCGATGCCGACGCCGTGGGCGGCCAAGGGCAGCGTGATGCGCACCGTGGTGGAGGCGGCCGGGGACCGGACCGTGGACACCACCGACGGGGTGCGCATCGTGGAACCGGACGGCGGCTGGGTGCTGGTGCTGCCGGACCCGGCGGACGCGGTGACCCACCTGTGGGCCGAGGGCCCGGACGCGGACACCGCCCAGGCGCTGCTCGACGAGTGGGCGGCGGTGACCGAGCAGTCCGGTAGCTGAACCCGGTAGGCTGGCGAGCTCGGTGTCCAGCGGGGCAGCCATCCCCCGTGAGACAATCCTCTCCGGAGGGTGCATGCGTCGGAGGTGCGGCCAGGATGTGGCGGCGGCACGATAACGCCCCGGGCGGATCCCGGGGCGGCGATTCGTCCCCTGGCCAGGGGCGACGCCGTGGCTGGCGGGCCCGGTTCACCCCGGGCGGGCGACGCGCGTGGCGCATGGACCGGCCGGGTGCGGCCCAGGTAGCGTGGACCGCATCAGCCGAGCAAGTACACGGGGACAGGGCTGCGTCCGACGTGGTGCCCGCCCAGAGCCCATGGCCAGCAGAGGAGAGGCTGGGCCACGACATGCCGAGCATCTACTGCACCCGGTGCGGTCAGGCTAATCCTGACGACGCGCGCTTCTGCCTGCACTGCGGGACGATGCTCGCACGCCCGGGTGCTGAGCGACCGGGCGAGACGACGTCCATCATCTCGCTCGGCGGGGATTCCGCGGCCGAGCCTGAGTTCGGCGACGAGCCGTTCGCCGATCCATCGCTGGAATCCCTGCCTTCCGGCGTGGCCCTGCTGGTGGTCAAGCGCGGCCCCAACGCGGGCAGCCGGTTCCTGCTGGACAGCGACATCACCACGGCCGGCCGGCACCGGGACAGCCACATCTTCCTCGATGACGTGACGGTGTCCCGGCGGCACGCCGAGTTCTACCGGCGCGGGGACCGGTTCACCGTCCGCGACGTCGGCAGCCTGAACGGCACCTACGTCAACCAGGAGCGGATCGAAGAGGCGCCGCTGATCGGCGGGGACGAGGTGCAGATCGGCAAGTTCCGGCTGGTCTTCCTGACCGGCCGGCGCCCCCAGGTGGAACGTGGCGGCGGAGGCGCGCAGGTCGGGGCATGAGCGCGCAGGCCGCCCGGGCCGGCTTCGGCATCGGTGAGGTGCTTGCCCAGCTTCGGGGCGAGTTCCCCGACGTCAGCGTGTCGAAGATCCGTTTCCTGGAGTCCGAGGGGCTGATCCAGCCGGCCCGGTCGCCGTCCAACTACCGCCGGTTCGGGCCCGGCGACGTGACCCGGCTGCGGTACATCCTGACCGCCCAGCGCGACGAGTACCTGCCGCTGCGGGTGATCAAGGACCGGCTGGCGGCCGCGGACGGGGATGACGGGGCCGACCTGGAGGGTCCCGGGCGGCGCGGCGGACGGCGGCCGCTGAGCCGCCGGGAACTGCTCGACGCGGCCGGGATCGACGACAGTTACCTGACCGAACTGGAAGATTTCGGCCTGGTCCGGGCGTCTGGCCGGCAGTACGGCCCGGACGCGCTGGCCGCGGCGCAGATCATCGTCGCGCTGGGCAGGTACGGTGTGCAGGCCCGGCACCTGCGCGCGGTGCGGGCCGCGGTGGAGCGGGAAACAGCGCTGATCGAGCAGGTGGTGGCGCCCACCCTGCGGCAGCGCAGCCCCGGCTCACGGGACCGGGCCGGGCAGACGGCCCGGGAGGTCGCGGCGCTGTCCCTGCAGCTGCACGCGTCGCTGATGGGCAGCGCGCTGGCCGAGGCCGGGCTGGAGGTAGCCGGGCTGCCGGCCGGCCACCTGGCCGGGGACCCAGCCGCCTCGCGGGCCGAGCCGGAGCGGGCCGCCGGCGGATACGCCGGGAACGGATTTGCCGGCCCAGCCGCCGCCGGGTCCGGTGCCTGATGGGGTGTACGTTGGCTAGGGAGTGCCCAGCAGGTCCATGCCTGAGGCAGCGCGTCAGGCGCATGTGAGGACGGAGCCGCCGTGAGGAAGATGGAGGTCGTCGGCGTCCGGGTCGAGATGCCTACGAACCAGCCCATCGTCCTGCTGAAGGAGACGCAGGGTGACAGGTACCTGCCGATCTGGATCGGGCCGGTTGAGGCTACCGCGATCGCGTTCGCGCAGCAGGGCATGGTGCCCGCCCGGCCGCTGACCCATGACCTCTTCCGTGATGTGCTGGAAGCGCTGGAGGTGCAACTGCAGACGGTTAACATCACCGCGCTGCGGGACGGCATCTTCTTCGCCGACCTGATCTTCTCGAACGGCAAGGAAGTCAGCGCCCGGCCGTCCGATTCGATCGCGCTCGCGCTGCGCACCGGCGCCACCATCTTCGCCAGCGACGAGGTGCTCGACGAGGCCGGCGTGGCCATCCCCGACGAGCAGGAAGACGAGGTCGAGAAGTTCCGCGAGTTCCTGGACACGATCACCCCGGAAGACTTCGGCCGGGCGACCTGACCGGGGCCCGCCGATCGGCTGCGACGCGCCGTGGCCGATCGTTGACTCGGCCGGCGCTGGCGGCCTACCGTGCCAGACAGGTACCCAGGGTGGTCAGCTCCGGGTGGAGGCAAGCGTGGCGGTAACCAAGGGCAGCAAGCAGACGCCAGGCGCGCACGACGCGGCTGGTGCTGCGGAGCGTGGCGCGGCCATCCAGCAGGCCGGCGAGCAGGGGCTGCTGTTCGGCGAGGATCTGGCCACCCGGCCGGAGGGCATCGGCTACCGCGGGCCGACCGCGTGCGCCGCGGCCGGCATCACCTACCGCCAGCTCGACTACTGGGCCCGGACCGGCCTGGTCGAGCCGAGTGTGCGGCCCGCGCAGGGCTCCGGCTCGGCCCGGCTGTACGGCTTCCGGGACATCCTGGTGCTCAAGGTGGTCAAGCGGCTGCTGGACACCGGGATCTCGCTGCAGCAGATCCGGGCCGCGGTCAGCCACCTGCGCAGCCGGGGCACCAGCGACCTGGCCCAGGTCACGCTCATGAGCGACGGGGTCAGCGTGTACGAGTGCACGTCCCCCGGCGAGGTGGTGGACCTGCTGCAGGGCGGCCAGGGCGTGTTCGGCATCGCGCTCGGCCGGATCTGGCAGGAAGTGGACGGGACGCTGGCCGAACTGCCCGCCGAGCAGGCCGAGGGCGGTGCGGAGAGCACCGCGGCCACGACGGGACACGCCGACGAACTGGCTCGCCGCCGGGCCAGCAAGATTGGCTGAGCCGCGCTAGCCCGGGGGGACGACCCCCCGGAACCCCCCGATCGCCCTCCGGCCGAGGCCGGCGTAGCCGGCCGGAACGGGCTTGGGACGTTCGACGGTCCCGATCGCGCTCCGCGCGAGTGGCGGCCGCCGCCGCCCCGGAACCCCCGATCGCCCTCCGGCCGAGGCCGGCGTAGCCGGCCGGAACGGGCTTGGGACGTTCGGCGGTCCCGATCGCGCTCCGCGCGAGTGGCGGCGGCCGCCGCCCCGGAACCCCCGATCGCCCTCCGGCCGAGGCCGGCGTAGCCGGCCGGAACGGGCTTGGGACGTTCGGCGGTCCCGATCGCGCTCCGCGCGAGTGGCGGCCGCCGCCGCCCCGGAACTCCCGATCGCCGCGTCGCGCCGAACCGGCGAGGTGTCCAGGGTAGGCTGAGCGGTAGCTGATCACACCGTCCGGGAGAGTTCCTGCGCAGCCAGTGCGGGGCGCCGAAGGGGCAACCTCCCCGGAACCTCTCAGGCATCCAGGACCGGACGGGGCAGGCAGCTCTGGAGTCCGCGCGTCATCTGCTGACGACAGAGGGGGAGGACCAGGCAGGCACGGCAGTGCCAGGCGGCTCCCCTCTGGAGGCTCCCATGGATTTCGCGGCCCGACACATTGGCCCCTCGCGCGATGAGCAG
The DNA here is from genome assembly GCA_963834705.1 of uncultured Actinomycetes bacterium. Taxonomy (GTDB): domain Bacteria; phylum Actinomycetota; class Actinomycetes; order Streptosporangiales; family Streptosporangiaceae; genus RYN-230. Next base: position 607,359 of record CAWICV010000001.1, on the reverse strand, counting down.
CAGCGGATGCTCGCAGTGACCGGCCACGCCTCGCTGGACGAGCTGACCGCGGCCGCGCTGCCGCCCGCGCTGGCCGACCCCCGGCCGCTGGACCTGCCGCCCGCGGCGTCCGAGGCCGAGGCGCTGGCCGAGCTGCGCCGGCTGGCCGGGCGGAACACCGCCGCCCATTCCATGATCGGCCTGGGCTACTACGGCACGATCACCCCGGCGGTGATCCGCCGCAACGTGCTGGAGAACCCGGCCTGGTACACCGCGTACACGCCGTACCAGCCGGAGATATCCCAGGGCCGGCTGGAGGCGCTGCTCACGTTCCAGACCCTGGTCGAGGACCTGACCGCGCTGCCGGTGGCCGGGGCCTCGCTGCTGGACGAGGCGACCGCGGCGGCCGAGGCGATGACGCTGGCCCGGCGCTCCGCCCGGCAGGGCCGGATCTTCCTGGCCGACACGGACTGCCTGCCGCAGACGCTGGCCGTGCTGGCCACCCGGGCCGAGCCGCTCGGCATCGAGCTGGTCACCGGCCCGGTCACCGCGGAGCTGATCGCGGCCCAGCCGGCGGGCGAGCTGTTTGGTGTGCTGCTGCCCTACCCGGGGGCCAGCGGCCAGGTTCGCGACCTGGCCCCGGTCATCGCGGCCGCGCACGAGCACGGCGCGCTGGCCGCGGTGGCGGCCGACCTGCTCGCGCTGACCCTGCTCGTCCCGCCGGGCGAGCAGGGCGCGGACATCGCGGTGGGCAGCACCCAGCGGTTCGGCGTGCCGATGGGCTTCGGCGGCCCGCACGCGGCCTACATCGCGGTCCGCGACGAGCTGCGCCGGCAGCTGCCCGGGCGGCTGGTCGGCGTGTCCCTGGACGCCGACGGCAAGCCCGCCTACCGGCTCGCGCTGCAGGCCCGCGAGCAGCACATCCGCCGGGAGAAGGCGACCAGCAACATCTGCACCGCCCAGGTGCTGCTGGCCGTCATGGCCGCCATGTACGCGGTTTACCACGGCCCGGATGGGCTGGCCGGCATCGCCCGGGACGTGCATCAGAAGGCGGCCCGGCTGGCCGCCACGCTGCGCGCGCATGGGGTGGCCGCCGCGTCGGCCGGGTTCTTCGACACCGTCCAGGTCAGCCTGCCCGGCGCGGCCCGGGCGGCGGCCGGCCGGGCCCGCCAGGCCGGGTACAACCTGCAGCTGGCCGGGCCGGACACGGTGCGGATCGCCATGGATGAAACCACCACCGACCAGCAGGTGGCCGAGGTGGCCGCGGCCGTGGCCGGCCTGGATGGGCCGCCGCCGCTGGCCGAGCCGGCTCCGGTGCTGCCCGAGGCCCTGCGGCGCAGTTCGGGCTACCTGGACCACCCGGTGTTCCACGAGCACCGCAGCGAGACCGCGATGCTGCGCTACCTGCGCCGCCTGGCCGACTTCGACATCGCGCTGGACCGCTCAATGATCCCGCTCGGCTCGTGCACGATGAAGCTCAACGCGGCGGCCGAGATGGAGCCGGTGACCTGGCCGGAGTTCGCCAACGTGCACCCGTTCGCGCCGGCCGGGCAGACCGCCGGGTATACCGAGCTGATCGGTGACCTGGAGCGCTGGCTGGCCGAGCTGACCGGGTATGACGCGGTGTCCGTCCAGCCGAACGCGGGCTCGCAGGGCGAACTGGCCGGGCTGCTGGCCATCCGGGCCTACCACGGCGCCCGCGGCGAGGCGGGGCGGGACATCTGCCTGATCCCCGAGTCGGCGCACGGCACCAACGCGGCCAGCGCCGTGCTGGCCGGGCTGCGCGTGGTGGTGGTCAAGTGCGCCGAGGACGGCGCTATCGACGAGGCCGACCTGGCCGCCAAGCTGGCCGCCCGCGGGCCGCAGCTGGCCGCGATCATGCTGACCTACCCCTCCACCAACGGCGTGTTCGAGGAGGGCGTGCAGGCGGTGTGCGCGGCCGTGCATGACGCGGGCGGCCAAGTCTACGTGGACGGGGCCAACCTGAACGCGCTGGTCGGCCTGGCCCGGCCGGGCCGGTTCGGCGCCGACGTGTCGCACCTCAACCTGCACAAGACGTTCTGCATCCCGCACGGCGGGGGCGGCCCGGGGGTCGGCCCGGTCGCGGTCCGGTCACATCTCGCCCCGTATCTGCCTGGGCGCGAGTCAGGCCCAGTGGCCTCGGCGCCATACGGCTCGGCGGGCATCCTGCCCATCTCCTGGGCCTACATCCGGATGATGGGCGCGCCGGGACTGCGCCGGGCCACCCAGGTGGCCATCCTGGCCGCCAACTACGTGGCCGCCCGGCTGGCGCCGCACTACCCAGTGCTGTACACCGGCCGGGGTGGCCTGGTGGCGCACGAGTGCATCGTGGACATCCGGCCGCTCACCCGGCAGACCGGGGTGACCGTCGAGGACGTGGCCAAGCGGCTCATCGACTATGGATTTCATGCCCCGACGATGTCTTTTCCGGTGGCCGGCACGCTGATGATCGAGCCCACCGAGAGCGAGGATCTGGCCACCCTGGACCGGTTCTGCGACGCCATGATCGCGATCCGGCAGGAGATCGGCCGGATCGGGTCCGGCGAGTACGACAGTCAGGACAACCCGCTGCGGAACGCCCCGCACACCGCGTCCATGCTGCTCGCGGCGGACTGGAAGCACCCGTATGAGCGGGAAGAGGCGGCCTACCCGCTGGGCGGGGACCGGCGGCCCAAGTACTGGCCCCCGGTGCGGCGTATCGATCAGGCCTATGGCGACCGCAACCTGATCTGCGCCTGCCCCCCGGCGGCCGCTTTCGCGGAGTGACGTTTATCGGCGCGCCGTACAGGCGTTACGCTGCCAGCCAGTGACCTGGCAGAAAGGCGCGGCATGGCATATTCGGCGCGGTCGGTCATTGTCGGCATTGACAATGGCGGCACGATGAATAACGCCACCGTGCTGGATCCGGACGGGCGTTTCCTGGTGCAGCAGATGCTGGAACTGCCCAGCCTGGTGCGGGAAGGGCCGGCCGTGGCCATCCCGGCGCTGGAGGCCTCATTCCGGCAGGTCCTGCAGGTCACCGGGGTCGAACCGGCCCAGGTCCGCGCGGTCGGGCTGGACACCCCGGGTCCGGCCAGTGCGGACGGCGTGCTGTCCTCCCGCGGGGCGACCAACTTCGGCCACCCGGACTGGGGCGGCTTCAACATCCGGGCCGCCCTGGAAGAACGGCTCGGCCTGCCCGTGGTGTACACCAACGACGCGAACGCGGCGGCCCTGTATGCGCACCACACCAGGTTCGGCGAGGCGGCGGCGCAGCACTCGTCGGTGGCGGCCATCGTCGGCACCGGGCTCGGCGGCGGCCTGGTCGAGGCGGGCCAGGTGGTCAGCGGGGCGGCGGGCATGGCGGCCGAGCTCGGCCACGTGCAGATTCCGCTGGACGGACTGCTGGCCAGCGGGCAGCCGCTGCCGGTGTGCAACTGCGGGCTGGCCGGCGACGCGGAAAGCGTCGCGTCGCTCACCGGGATCGAGAAGAACCTGCTGCCGTACTGGCTGACCCAGTACCCCGGCCACGAGCTGGCTGCGGTGGAGCCGGTGGCCAAGGCGGCCAAGCTGGTCCGCGGCTTCGGTGCGGCGGGCGACCCGATGGCGCGGCGGATCTTCGAGCAGCAGGCGATGGCGCTGGGCCGCACCTTCTCCATCGCGGCGATGTTCACCGACCCCGGCACCTACTTCGTCGGCGGCGGCGTGGTCGAGGCCGGGCCGGCGTTCAGCCAATGGTTCCTGGACCAGGTACGGGCGCACACCACGTTGCGCGCGGAGCAGCGGCGGGTGGTGCAGTTCGCGCTGGTGCCGGACCTGGACATGGCGGGCGCGCGGGGCGCGGCGCTCGCGGCCCGCGCCGCCGTCACCGGGCGCGCATAGAGTTGCTGCGTGGCAGATCCGCAGTCGTACCGGCCGGCCCCGGGATCGATCCCGGAGTCGCCCGGTGTGTACCGGTTCCGTGACGACCACGGCCGGGTCATCTACGTCGGGAAGGCCCGGAACCTCCGGTCCCGGCTGAATCAGTACTTCGCCGACTTCGCCGGCCTGCACCCGCGGACCCAGACCATGCTGCGGACGGCCGCGGAGGTCAGCTGGACCGTGGTGGCCACCGAGGTGGAGGCGCTGCAGCTCGAATACTCCTGGATCAAGGAGTTCGATCCCAAGTTCAACGTGCGGTACCGGGACGACAAGAGCTACCCGTACCTGGCCGTCACGATGAACGAGGACTACCCCCGGGTCATGGTGATGCGCGGCGCCAAGCGGCGCGGGGTTCGCTATTTCGGCCCGTATGCGCACGCCTGGGCGATCCGGGAGACGGTGGACACGCTGCTCCGGGTGTTCCCGGTGCGCACCTGCTCGGCCGGGGTGTTCAAGCGGGCCGGCCAGATCGGGCGGCCCTGCCTGCTCGGCTACATCGGCAAGTGCTCCGCGCCCTGCGTGCAGCGGATCAGCGAGGCCGAGCACCGGGTGCTGGCCGAGGAGTTCTGTGACTTCATGGCCGGCCAGACCGACCGGTTCATCCGGCGGCTGGAAGCCGAGATGCGGGCGGCGGCCCGGGCCGAGGAGTACGAGCGGGCGGCCCGGCTGCGGGACGACATCAAGGCGCTGCAGCGGGCCCTGGAGAAGCAGACCGTGGTGCTCGGCGACGGCACCGACTGCGACGTGATCGCGCTGGCCGAGGATCAGCTGGAAGCCGCGGTCCAGGTGTTCTACGTGCGCGGCGGCCGGGTCCGCGGGCAGCGCGGCTGGGTGGTGGACAAGGTCGAGGACGTGACTCCCGGTGAGCTGGTGGAGCAGTTCCTCGGCCAGGTGTACGGGGACGACAGCGTGGCCAGCGACCAGCCGGCCGCACCCGCGGGGCGCGGCCGCCGGGGCGACGCGGGCGGCCCGCTGGATCCCAAGCACCTGACCCGGCCGGCCCGCGGCCGGTCCGGCGTGCCGCGGGAGGTGCTGGTGCCGGAACTGCCGCCGGACAGCGCCGCGGTGGAGGAATGGCTGTCCGCCCGGCGCGGCAGCCGGGTCCGGCTCCGGGTGCCGCGGCGCGGCGACAAGAAGGCGCTGCTGGACACCGTGACCCGGAACGCGAGGGAATCGCTGGCGCTGCACAAGACGCGCCGGGCCAGCGACCTGACCACCCGGAGCCGGGCGCTGCACGAGATCCAGGAGGCGCTCGGGCTGGGCGAGGCGCCGCTGCGCATCGAGTGCTACGACGTGTCCAACCTGATGGGCACGCACGTGGTCGCGTCCATGGTGGTGTTCGAGGATGGGCTGGCCCGCAAGTCGGAGTACCGCCGGTTCAGCATCAAGGGCGACGGCGGGACCGACGACGTCGCGTCCATCCACGAGGTCATCACCCGCCGGTTCCGGCGCTACCTGGAGGAACGGGAGGAGACCGGCGAGCTGGACACGCTGGGCGACACCGACGTCGACGGCGAGCAGGCCAGCGGCGACGACGTGACCGGCCGGCCGCGCAAGTTCGCCTACCCGCCCAACCTGGTGGTGATCGACGGCGGGCAGCCGCAGGTGGCCGCGGCCGCCCGGGCCCTGGCCGGGCTGGGCATCGACGACGTGGACGTGTGCGGGCTGGCCAAGCGGCTCGAGGAGGTCTGGCTGCCGGGCGAGGACGCGCCGGTGATCATGCCGCGCACCAGCGAGGGCCTGTACCTGCTGCAGCGGGTCCGGGACGAGGCGCACCGGTTCGCCATCACGTACCACCGGGCGAAACGGTCAAAGGCCCAGACGGTCAGCGAGCTTGACTCGGTCCCGGGACTCGGCCCGGCCCGGCGGGCTACGCTGCTACGGCACTTCGGTTCGGTGCGCAAGCTGGCCGCCGCGACCGAACCGGAGATCGCCGGGCTGCCTGGCATCGGCCCGCGGGTCGCCGCGGCGGTGCTCGCGGCGCTCCGGCCCGGCGCGGCCGGGCTGGATGACGGCACGGGGAATGGCACGGATAATAAGCAGGGCGGTGGCCACGGGGACGGCCACGTCGCGGACAGGGGGGCGTCGTGAGTCGCGCACGGCGGGGCAGGCTGGGCCGGCCAGGGCGAAGCGGGCAGGACCGCGGGTGACCGGGGCCGACGCGCCGGACGTGGTGATCATCACCGGGATGTCCGGGGCTGGCCGGAGCACCGCGGCCAAGTCGCTGGAGGACCTGGACTGGTTCGTGGCCGACAACCTGCCGCCCGGGCTGCTGCCGACCATGATCGAGCTGGCCAGCCGGGCGATGGGCGCGGTGCCGCGGGTCGCGGCCGTGCTGGACGTGCGGAGCCGGGCGTTCTCCACCGACCTGCAGTCGGCCATCGGTGAACTGGACGCGCGCGGCCACCGGCCCCGGGTCGTCTTCCTGGAGGCCAGCGACGAGACCCTGATCCGCCGGTTCGAGAGCGTCCGGCGCCCGCATCCGCTGCAGGAGGACGGCCGGGTGGTGGACGGCATCGCGGCCGAGCGGACCTTGCTCCGCGGCGTCCGGGAGGAAGCCGACCTGGTCATCGACACCTCCGCGCTGAACGTGCACGAGCTGCGGGCCCGGATGCGCGACGCGTTCAGCGCCGAGGAGCCGGCCGCGCTCCGGGTCAACGTGGTGTCTTTCGGCTACAAGTACGGGCTGCCGGTGGACGCCGACATCGTGGCCGACTGCCGGTTCCTGCCCAACCCGCGCTGGGTCCCCGCCCTGGCCCCGCTGACCGGGCAGGACGAGCGGGTCCTGGACTACGTGCTGCGCCAGCCCGGCGCGGCCGACTTCCTGGACTCCTACCTGGCCGCGCTCCGCGTGGTGCTGGCCGGGTACGAGCGGGAAGGCAAGCGGTTCGCCACGCTGGCCATCGGCTGCACCGGCGGCAAGCACCGCAGCGTCGCCGTGGCCGAGCACATCGCCAGCCAGCTCCGGGTCAAGGGGCCGGCGGTCCAGGTACTGCACCGGGACCTGGGGCGCGAGTGATGCCGGGAGAGTCTCCTGGCCTGGTGCCCGCGGTACGGCCGCTCAACCCGAAGGTGGCCGCGCTCGGCGGCGGGCACGGCCTGTTCTCCTCGCTGTCCGCGCTGCGCCGGGTGACCCGGCAGCTCAGCGCGATCGTGACGGTGGCCGACGACGGCGGGTCCAGCGGCCGGTTGCGCCGCCAGTACGGCGTGCTACCGCCCGGTGACCTGCGGATGGCGCTGGCCGCGCTGTGCGGCGACGACGCCTGGGGGACCACCTGGAGCCGGGTGGTGCAGCACCGGTTCACCGGCGGCGAGACCGAGCTGGGCGGGCACGCGGTCGGCAACCTGCTCATCGTGGCGCTCTGGGAGCTGCTCGGCGACACGGTGCAGGGGCTTGACTGGGTCGGGCGGCTGCTCGGCGCGTACGGCCGGGTGCTGCCGATGGCGTCGGTGCCGATCGACCTGCTGGCCGAGGTGGAGGGCGCCGACCCGGCGCGGCCCTACGCGGTGAGCACGGTCCGCGGTCAGGTCGCCTGCGCCTCGACCACCGGGCGGGTACGATCGGTGTCCCTGATTCCAGAGGATCCGCCTGCCTGCCCGGAGGCCGTCACGGCGATCCTGGACGCCGACTGGGTGGTGCTCGGGCCCGGCTCCTGGTTCACCAGCGTCCTGCCGCACCTGCTGGTGCCCGAGCTCGCCGCGGCGCTGGTCGGTACCCGTGCCCGGCGGGTGGTGGCGCTCAACCTGGTCCCCCAGCCGGGCGAGACCGGGGGCTTCGCGCCGCAGACCCATCTGGAAGTGCTTGCCGAGCACGCACCACAACTCAAGGTCGACGTCGTGCTCGCCGACCGGGGCGCCGCGGGGGGTGCCGTCGCGGAGCTGGACAAGGCCGCGGGCCTGCTCGGCGGAAGGCTGGTCCTGGCCGACCTGGGGATGCGCGATGGGACGCCGCGGCACGATCCGCGGCAGCTGGCCGGGGCGTTCGCGGAAATCTTCGAGGGGGAGTGATGCCAGTGGCGATGACCAGCCTGGTCAAGGACGAGCTGAGCCGGGTGACCGTGCTCAAGCCGTGCTGCCGCAAGGCCGAGGTATCCGCGCTGCTGCGGTTCGCCGGGGGACTGCATCTGGCCAGCGGACGCATCGTGGTGGAAGCCGAGCTGGACACCGGGGCGGCGGCGCGGCGGCTGCGCAAGGACATCGCCGAGGTGTTCGGGCATTCCTCGGACCTGATCGTGCTGGCCCCCAGCGGGCTGCGCAAGGGCAACCGGTACGTGGTCCGGGTCCGCAAGGACGGCGACAGCCTGGCCCGGCAGACCGGCCTGGTGGACAGCTACGGCCGGCCGGTCCGCGGCCTGCCCCGGCAGGTGGTGTCCGGGACCACCTGCGACTGTGAGGCCGCGTGGCGGGGCGCGTTCCTGGCCCACGGCTCACTGACCGGGCCGGGCCGGTCGATGTCGCTGGAGATCACCTGCCCCGGCCCGGAGGCGGCGCTGGCCCTGGTCGGCGCGGCCCGCCGGCTGAAGATCCACGCCAAGGCGCGCGAGGTGCGCGGGGTGGACCGGGTGGTGGTCCGGGACGGCGACGCGATCAGCGCGCTGCTGACCCGGCTGGGGGCGCACGACAGCGTGCTGGCCTGGGAAGAGCGGCGGATGCGCCGGGAAGTCAGGGCCACCGCCAACCGGCTGGCCAACTTCGACGACGCGAACCTGCGGCGCAGCGCCCGGGCCGCGGTCGCGGCGGGCGCCCGGGTGGAGCGGGCGCTGGAGATCCTGGGCAGCGACGCGCCCGAGCACCTGACCGTCGCCGGCCGGCTGCGCATCGAGCACCGGCAGGCCAGCCTGGAAGAGCTCGGCCAGCTGGCCAGCCCGCCGCTGACCAAGGACGCGATCGCCGGGCGGATCCGGCGGCTGCTGGCCATGGCCGACAAGCGGGCCCGGGACCTCGGCGTGCCGGACACCGAGTCCAGCCTCACCCCCGAGATGCTCACCCCATAGGGGGGATCCCGGCACCTGCGCGGACCCATGGCGCTGGTCCGATAGGGTCGAAGCCGAACACAGAGAGATAGCAACGAGGAGACGGGCCGCCGTGACTGTTCGCGTGGGCATCAATGGGTTCGGGCGCATCGGGCGTAACTTCTGGCGCGCGGTAAACGCGGGTGATGCCGAGGGTATCGAGATCGTCGCCGCGAACGACCTGACCGACACGAAGACCCTGGCGCACCTGCTGAAGTACGACACCGTGCTGGGCACGCTGACCGAGGACGTGGCCGTGGACGGCGACGCCATCCGGGTCGGCGACCAGGCCGTGAAGGTGCTGGCCCAGCGTGACCCGGCCGCGCTGCCATGGCGGGACCTGGGCGTGGACGTGGTGATCGAGTCCACCGGCCGGTTCACCAAGGCGGCCGACGCGGGCAAGCACATCGAGGCCGGGGCCAGGAAGGTCATCGTGTCCGCGCCTGCCTCCGGTGAGGACATCACGATCGTGATGGGCGTCAACGACGGGTCCTACGACCCGGCCAGCCACCACATCATCTCGAACGCCTCGTGCACCACGAACTGCGTGGCCCCGCTGGCCAAGGTGCTGCACGACAACTTCGGTGTGGTCAAGGGCCTGATGACCACCATCCACGCGTACACCAACGACCAGGTGATCCTGGACTTCCCGCACAAGGACCTGCGCCGGGCCCGGGCCGCCGCGCAGAACATCATCCCGACCAGCAGTGGTGCGGCCAAGGCCACCGCGCTCGTGCTGCCCGAGCTGAAGGGCAAGTTCGACGGGATGGCCATGCGGGTCCCGGTGATGGACGGCTCGGTGACCGACCTGGTCGTGCAGCTGACCCGGGAAGTGACCAAGGATGAGGTCAACGCGGCCTACAAGGCGGCCGCCGAAGGCACCCTCAAGGGGTATTTGCACTACACCACGGATCCGATCGTGTCCTCGGACATCGTCGGCACGCCGTGGTCGTGCACCTTCGACTCCGCGCTGACCATGACGTTCGGCGACCAGGTCAAGGTCATCGGCTGGTACGACAACGAGTGGGGTTACTCCAACCGGCTGGCCGACCTGACGGCGCTCGTCGGCGCGCAGCTCGGATGAAGCGCATCGACGATCTCGAGGTGGCCGGGCAGCGGGTGCTGCTGCGTGCCGACCTGAACGTGCCGCTGGACGGCGGGCGGATCACCGACGACGGCCGGATCCAGGCCAGCCTGCCGGTGATCAGCAAGCTGGCCGGCCGCGGCGCGCGCGTCATCATCTGCGCGCACCTGGGCCGGCCGAAGGGCGATGGGTACCCGGCCCGGGCCGCGGGCGGCCCGTCGCTCCGCCCGGTGGCCGGGCGGCTCGGCGAGCTGCTCGGGCAGCCGGTGGCATTCGCCACCGACGTGGCCGGCGAATCGGCCGCGGCCACCGCGGCCGGGCTGGCCGACGGCGAGGTCGCCCTGCTGGAGAACGTGCGCTTCGAGCCCGCCGAGACCAGCCAGGACGACGCCGAGCGGGCCGGGCTGGCGGGCCGGCTGGCCGGGCTGGCCACGCGGTACGTGGGCGACGGGTTCGGTGCGCTGCACCGCAAGCACGCCAGCGTGTACGACGTGCCCGGGCTGCTCCCGCACGCCGCCGGGGACCTGGTCATCGCCGAGATCTCGGTGCTGCGCCAGCTCACCACCGACCCGCCGCGGCCGTACGTGGTGGTGCTCGGCGGGGCCAAGCCGTCGGACAAGCTCGCGGTCATCGGTAACCTGCTCGGCCAGGCGGACCGGCTGATCATCGTCGGCGGCATGTCCTACACGTTCCTCGCCGCGCAGGGTTACGAGGTGGGCCAGTCGCTGCTCGAAGCGGACCAGATCCCGCAGGTCTCCGCGGTGCTGGCCGAGGCGGAGAAGCGCGGCGTGGAAGTGGTCCTGCCGGTGGACCTGGTGGCGGCCGACCGGTTCGCCCCGGACGCCGACCACCGGGTGGTGCGGGTCGGCGAGTTCCCGCCGGACCGGGAGAGCCTGGACATGGGGCCGGCCACCCGGGCGCTGTTCACCCAGAAGCTGGCCGACGCCAAGACCGTGTTCTGGAACGGGCCGGCGGCGTGTTCGAGTTCCCGGCCTTCTCGGCCGGCACCCGGGCGCTGGCCGAGGCGATCAGCGCGGTCAACGGGCTGACCGTGGTCGGCGGCGGTGACTCGGCCGCGGCCGTGCGGCAGCTCGGCTGCCCGGCGGACGCGTTCACGCACATCTCCACCGGGGGCGGGGCCAGCCTGGAGTACCTGGAGGGGCGCACGCTGCCCGGGCTGAGCGCGCTCGAGGCGGACTGATGGCCGCCGCGGGGCCCGCGCGCAAGCCGCTCATGGCCGGCAACTGGAAGATGCACAACACGCACTTCGAGGCGATGACGCTGGTCCAGAAGCTGGCTTTCACGCTCAGCAACGGGGACTACGACGCGGCCGACGTGGTGGTGCTGCCGCCGTTCACCGCGCTGCGCAGCGTGCAGACCCTGGTGGCCGGGGACAAGCTGCGCATCGGCTACGGGGCGCAGGACCTGTCCCAGCACGACAGGGGCGCGTACACCGGCGACGTGTCCGGGCCGATGCTGGCCAAGCTCGGCTGCGCGTATGTGCTGGCCGGCCATTCCGAGCGCCGCCAGTACCACCACGAGGACGACGCCCTGGTCAGCGCCAAGGTGAAGGCCGCGCTGCGCAGCGGGCTGACCCCCATCTTGTGCGTTGGCGAGCACCTGGACCAGCGGCAGGCCGGCCAGTGCGTGCCGGTGGTCGTCGGCCAGCTCGACGGCGGGCTGGCCGGGCTGGCCAAGGAGCAGGTGGCCGGGGTGGTGATCGCCTATGAGCCGGTTTGGGCCATTGGGACCGGTGAGGTGGCGTCGCCGGAAGACGCGCAGGAGGTGTGCGCCACGATTAGGGGCAGGATTTCCGAGGGTCGTGGCGACGAAGTGGCCGCAAGTGTGCGTATTCTGTATGGCGGGTCGGTGAAGGCCAACAACATCGCTGCGATAATGTCGCAGCCCGATATTGACGGCGCGCTGGTCGGTGGCGCGAGCCTGGATGCAGGCGAGTTCGCCACGATATGCCGGTACCGGAAACTGGCCGTTGGTGCCTGATCCGGGACTGGGCCAGGCTACGCAGGGGCATCCGGAGGGATAAGGCACAGCAGTGGTTATCGGTATTTCGGTCGTCCTCATCATCACCAGCTTGCTCATGATGGTGCTGGTGCTGCTGCACAAGGGCAAGGGCGGTGGCCTGTCCGACCTGTTCGGCGGCGGGGTGACCTCGACCCTGGGCTCGTCCTCCGTGGTCGAGCGGAACCTGGACCGGCTCACCATCTTCACCGGCGTCATCTGGTTCCTGTGCATCATCGGGCTGAATCTGCTGCTGAATCGCTGACCTGACTGCCCATTCAGCAGGACCATAGCCATTGTGCGGACACAGCAAGGGGTGAGCAGTGAGTAGTGGCAATGCCATCAGGGGCAGCCGTGTCGGCGCCGGCCCGATGGGCGAGGCGGAGCGCGGCGAGGCGGCACCCCGGATCCGGGTCTCCTTCTGGTGCTCGAACAAGCACGAGACCCGGCCGAGCTTTGCCAGCGACGCGGCCGTCCCGGAGACCTGGGATTGCCCCCGGTGCGGCTTCCCGGCCGGCCGGGACGAGAACAACCCTCCTGGGCCGCCGCACAGCGAGCCCTACAAGACCCACCTGGCCTACGTCAAGGAACGGCGCACCGACACGGACGGCGCCGCCATCCTGGCCGAGGCGCTGGAGAGATTGCGGAAGACCTCTTAGTCACCGATTAGCCCAGGGGCCGTCCCCCGGCCAATCAGTGCGCGAAGGACGACCGCTTGCCCTTGGGGGCCAGGAAATCGGCACGGGCTGCTCCCCGACTGCGGACGGCTGCCGGGCCAGGCTATCGGCCTGCCCCGGGTGGGCCGAAGAAGTGGCCAGCGCATTACCAACGTTTGGGGTTATATCGGCTAGCTTGGCCGCCGTGTCCCCCCAGGACCTGGATGCTCCCACCAAGGACGGGACCGTACCGGGCCCGGTGACCGGCGGGACCCGGGCGCTCGGCCTGCTCTCAGTGGCCTGCCTCGGGCTAGCCACCGCGATCATGATCGTGGTGGACCTGGCGGGCAAGAGCCGGGCCGAGGTGCCGCCAGGCCGGCCGCAGCCGTGGCCGCCGTGGTGGATCCCGCTGCACCTGCCGGTCTCCCTGGTCACCCTCGGGCTGTGGTTCGCCGCGCTGGCCGGGGCGGCCGGGATAGCCGCCGGCCTGGTTGCGGTGCGCCGCGGCGCCCGGCCCGCGCCGCGGGCCGTGGCCGTGGCCGCCCTCGTGGTCATCGCGATCTTCACCGTGCTGCCCGCGGCGGGCAGCACCGACCCGTACGACTACGCCGCCTACGGCCGGATCGTGACACTCGGCCACAACCCGTACCTGATGACGCCCTACCAGCTGCGCCGCACCGGCGACCCGGTGGGCCGGGCCGCGCCGCACGCCTGGATCGGCGCGGTCTCCGACTACGGCCCGGTCGCCAGCATCGAGCAGGCGGCCGCGGCCGAACTGGGCGGCCGGTCGGCGGCCAGCATCATCTTCTGGCTCAAGCTGTTCAACGCGATCGCGTTCGGCGTGGTCGCGCTGCTGCTGGACCAGCTGCTGCGCCGCGACCCGGCCCGGCGGGCCCGGGCCCACCTGTGGTGGACGCTCAACCCGCTGCTGCTCTGGGGCCTGATCGCCAGCGGTCACGTGGACGGGTTCGGCACCACGATCGGCTTCTGCGGGCTCATCCTGCTGCCTGCCTGGCCACCGGGGGAGCGGCCCGGCCTGGCCCGGGTGGCGGCGGCCGCGGCCCTGGTCGGGGTGGCCACCGACGTGAAGATCACCTTCGCGCTGTACGGCCTGGGCGTCCTGTGGGCAGTGCGCCGGTCGCTGGCCGGCCTGGCCACCGCGGCCGGGTCGGTGCTGGCCGTGCTGGCACTGCCCTACCTGTTGTTCGGCCGCCCGGCACTGGCCGTGCTGGCCACCCACCGGGACGCCACCAACGACACGCTGTACCGGCTGTTCGCCCATGCCCTGCTGCACCCGACCCCGATCGAGGTCGGGCTGGTCATCCTCCCGGTCGTGGTCATCACCGGGGCGGCTGTGCTGTGGCGGCTGCCGGACGGCTACCCGGCGCGGCCCGCGATCCACCCGGCGTTCGCGGTCAGCCTGGCCTGGATGCTGGCCTGGCCCTACCAGCGCCCCTGGTACGACGCGATGGTGCTGGCCCTGTTCGCGCTATATCCGGCCACCCGGCTGGACTGGCCGGTGCTGCTCCAGCTGGCGGTGACCACGGTGTTCTACCTCCCCGGCGTGCCCGGCCCGTTCCCGCACTGGATCCGCGGTCTGCACACGGTCGCGGTGACCGCGGTGATCCCCGGGATCCGGCTGGCGGCGCTGCTCACGGTACTGGCGTTGTGCATAGCCGGCGCCTGGCCGGGCAGACGGGCCAGCGGCACAGCCCGGCCCAGCGTGGCACCCTAGCTGCGCCAGCCCCCGTGGTGGAGGCCTAGCGGCGCCAGGCCAGCACCTGGCCGCCCCGCACGGCGGGCGGCCCGAGCAGGCCGGTGAGCAGCCGGGCCAGCCGGGACGACGGCTGGGTCACCGCCACCACCGCGGCCGGCCGCCAGGTGGCCAGGTCGGCGCGCACCTGCGCCCGGGACGGCGCGGCCACCCGGGAGGCCGGCACCAGCAGCGCGTTCAGGTGCTTGCCCGCGCGCTTGACCTGGCCGCCGCCGTACAGCGCGGCGTGCCCAGTGGCGTCCGGACCGATGAACCAGCCGCCGATCAGCGAGCCCGGCTGGCCGGTGTCCGCCTGCCAGCGCAGCGCCTGCGGCGCCTCCTCGTAGGGCACCGGCACGACCAGCACCGGCGCGCCGGGCGCGAGCCGCAGCCGGCTGAACGTGGCCTGCCAGCCGGGCGGCACCGGCGCGGCCCTGGTCACCGGCAGCGGCAGCGGGATGAGCGGCAGCACGGCCAGCGCGGCCACCACGCCGGGGAGCCAGCCCGGCCAGCCCCGGTCCCGGGCTATGACCCGGGCTTGGTCCAGCCCGAAGGCGAGCAGCGCGGCGGCCGCGCCGTCGGCCAGCAGGGCGAACCGGTTGGGCAGCAGCTCGCTCAGCACCGGCAGATGGGCCAGCCAGTGCCAGGGCAGCCAGGCGTGCTGCCCGCCCAGCGAGAAGATCTCCAGCACCGCGAAGGTGACCGCGGCCACCCGGGCCTGGGGCAGCCGCCAGCACAGGATCGCGGCCACGGCCAGCACGGCGAGCAGCGGCCAGCCCAGGTAGGCCAGGTATTCGGGCAGCCGGGCCGGATAGCTGGCCGCGGCGGCCGCGCTGGCCGGGGTGTGCAGCAGCAGCTCGCCGGACGGGGTCACGAACGAGCCCGGGTGGGCCCGGAACGGGCTGGCCGGGAACGGGCTGCCGTGTTCGGCCAGCGGCCCGTGGAACTGCACCCACAGCGGGTAGCCGCAGGTGACGATCAGCACCGCGGCCGCGGTGGCCAGCCCGGCCGCCGGGCCGGCCAGCCGGCCGCGGACCGCGCCCGGCCAGCAGATGGCCAGGGTGACCACGATGACCGCGCCGGTCAGCGCGGTCATCAGCAGCAGTTCCTCGGAGATGAACAGCTCGGCGGCGGCCAGCAGGCCCAGCCCGGCGCCGGTGCGCACCGCGCGGCCGCGCCCGGTGACCAGCCGGAGCAGCAGGTGGATGAGCAGCGGCGGCAGCACCGCGAACTGCAGGTGGTAATGCCCGGTGCTGGCCGCCACCAGGGCGGGGGAGAAGCCGTACACCGCGCCGCCCAGCGCCGCCGCGCCCAGGCTGGCCGACCACTGGCGGAGCACCCAGTACAGGCTGGCCGCCGAGCCGGCGAAGCCCAGGGTGAGCAGGATGGTCAGGCTGACCTGCGGGCCGGCCAGCATGGTCACCGGGGTGAGCAGCACCGCGGGCAGCAGCACCGACGTGTTCCACATCAGGTTGATGCCGCGCGGCGCGTTCATCGCGGTGCTGACCAGGGCGGGTAGTTTCCCGTGCGTGACCGCGGTGGCCGAATAGCGCATGAACCAGGCGAACAGGTCCACGTCGTGCATGTCGCCGGTCTGCGCCCGGGAGGCCGGACCGGCCCACAGCCGCCAGGTCAGCGCCAGCGCGGCGGCCAGGTAGAGGGCCACGATCAGCCAGCTGGTGCCGGCCGCGGCGCGCGGCCGCCAGCGGTCGGCGGCCCGGGGCGGCTGCACGGCCGGCGGCACCAGGCTCACCGCCCACCTCCGTTCCAGGTCAACCGCATTACCGGCGGCAGGATAGTTCATTTACCGGCAGAACCGGGGTGGTTGGCCCCGGCGGGCCGGCCTGCCAGCGCGTTCGGGCAGGATAGGGGCATGCAGCTCCCGGTCAACCCGCCGGTCGCGCCGATGCTGGCCAAACCGGTGCCGAAGATCCCTGACGGCCCGTACAGCTTCGAGCCGAAGTGGGACGGTTTCCGGTCGATCATCTTCCGGGATGGCGGCGAGGTGGAGATCGGCAGCCGCAACGAGCGGCCGATGACCCGTTACTTCCCGGAACTGGTCGCGGCGGTGCTGGCCCAGTTCCCGGACCGCTGCGTGATCGACGGCGAGATCGTGATCCCGGACGCGGCGGGCCGGCGGCTGGACTTCGAGGCCCTGCTGCAGCGGATCCACCCGGCGGCCAGCCGGGTGAACCTGCTGGCCGAGCAGACGCCAGCCCACTTCGTCGCGTTCGACCTGCTCGCGCTGGGCGACACCGACCTGTGCGAGCAGCCGTTCGGGCAGCGCCGGGCCGAGCTGGAGCGGGTCCTGGCCCAGGTTGAGTCACCGGTGCACCTGACGCCGGCCACCGCGGACCGGGAGCTGGCCGGCCGCTGGTTCGGCCAGTTCGAGGGGGCCGGGCTGGACGGGCTGATCGCCAAGCCGCTGGACGGCACGTACCAGCCGGACAAGCGGACCATGTTCAAGGTCAAGCACGAGCGCACCGCGGACTGCGTGGTGGCCGGCTACCGGGTGCACAAGAGCGGCCCGGACGCGATCGGCTCGCTGCTGCTCGGGCTGTTCACCGCGGAGGGCCGGCTGGCCAGCGTCGGGGTGGTCGGCGCGTTCCCGATGGCCCAGCGCAAGGAGCTGTTCACCGAGCTGCAGCCGCTGGTCACCACGTTCGAGGGGCATCCGTGGAACTGGGCCGCGGCGGCTGGGGCCGCGGTGCGCAACCCGCGTTCCTCGGAGCACAGCCGGTGGAACGCGAACAAGGACCTGTCGTTCGTGCCGCTCCGCCCGGAACGGGTGCTGGAGGTGCGCTACGACCACATGGAGGGGACCAGGTTCCGGCATACCACCCAGTTTGTCCGGTGGCGCCCGGACCGTGAGCCCGCGTCCTGCACGTACGCACAGCTGGAAGAGCCGGTCAACTTCGACCTGACCGAGATCCTCGCCCTGCGCACCGCCCCTTAGCCCGCCGTCCGCCGCACCAGGTAGCGGCAGAACAGGTAGCTGTCGCCGGCCAGCAGGTGGGCCAGGCTGAGCCGGGCCGGTCCGCCGGCGTCCGGCGGCCCGTGCACGATCCGGCCGGCCGGGCCGCCCGCCAGCAGCGGGCTGACCGTGACGCACAGCTCGTCGAGCAGGCCGGCCGCGGCCAGCTGGCCGAGCAGGCGCGGGCCGCCTTCGGCCAGGATCCGCCGGTGGCCGAGCCCGGCCAGTGCGCCGATGGCGGCGGCCAGGTCCACCTGCCGGCCGCCCGCGACGATGACGTCGGCGTGCGCCGCGATCGCGGTACGGAGGTCCGGGTCAGCCGCCGCCGAGGTGATCACGATGGTGCGGGCGCCCGGCGCCGGCCCGCCGATCGTAGAGCTCAGCAGCGGGCCGGCCGGGTCCAGGCCGAGCCGCCCGCTGAGCACCGCGATGGGCGGGGCGGCCGGCCGGCCGCCCCGCAGCCCGGCCCACTCCGGCCGGACCCGGGCGGGCTGGTACTTCTCCTCGCGGGCGGTGCCCGCGCCGACCAGGATCACGTCGGCCAGCGCGCGAAGCACGCCGAACACCGCCCGGTCGGCCGGCCCGGACAGGCCGCCGGACAGCCCGTCCACCGTGGCCGCCCCGTCGGCGCTCTCGACCATGTTGGCGCGCACCCAGGCCCGGTCCAGGCCGGCCGGGTAGGCGTACAGTGCGGCCAGGTCAGGCGGCTGGCCATCGTGGCCGGGCGGCAGCAGCTGGCGCACGCTCAGGGCCCGCTCAGCGCCCGGCCGGCTCGCCGCCGCGGCGCAGTACGACCATGGCCCGCGGCGCGACCAGGACCTGCCCCCCGGCGCCGTACTCCGCTCCCTCGGCGGGGGAGTCGGCGCCGGTGTCCAGCACCACGGCCCAGCTGACCCCGAACTGCGGGCCGGGCAGGGTGAACCGGCACGGCTGGCTGTCCGCGCTGAACAGCAGCAGGAACGAGTCGTCCCGCACCCGCTCGCCGCGCGGGTCGGGCTCGGTGATCTGGTCCCCGTTGAGGAACACCCCGAGCGCCTTGGCGTACCCGGTCTTCCAGTCCGCGTCCAGCATCTCGCGGCCGGATGGGGTGAACCAGGCGATGTCGCCGACGCCGTCGCTGGCCGTCGCGTCCGGCCCGCGGAAGAACCGGCGCCGCCGGAACACCGGGTGGTCGCGGCGCAGCTCGGCCACCACCCGGGCGAACTCGAGCAGGCCGGCGTGCTCGTCCAGGCCTGACCAGTCCACCCAGGAGATCTCGTTGTCCTGGCAGTAGGCGTTGTTGTTGCCGCGCTGGGTGCGGCCCAGCTCGTCGCCGGCCAGCAGCATCGGCACACCCTGCGAGCAGAGCAGGGTGGCCAGGAAGTTGCGCTGCTGCCGGGCCCGCAGGTCGTTGATGCCGGGGTCGGTGCTGGGCCCCTCGGCGCCGCAGTTCCAGGACCGGTTGTCGTTGGTGCCGTCGGCGTTGTCTTCGCCGTTGTCCTCGTTGTGCTTGCGGTTGTAGGCCACCAGGTCGGTCAGCGTGAACCCGTCGTGGCAGGTGGCGAAGTTGACCGAGGCCACCGGCCGGCGGCCGCTGGTCTCGTACAGGTCGCTGGACCCGGTCAGCCGGGACGCGAACTCGGGCAGCGTGTCCGGCTGGCCGCGCCAGAAGTCACGGACCGAGTCCCGGTACTTCCCGTTCCACTCCGACCACAACGGCGGGAAATTGCCCACCTGGTAGCCACCCTCGCCGACGTCCCACGGCTCGGCGATGAGCTTGACCTGGGACACCACCGGATCCTGCTGGACCAGGTCGAAGAACGCAGACAGCCGGTCCACGTCGTGCAGTTCCCGGGCCAGCGCCGAGGCCAGGTCGAACCGGAACCCGTTGACGTGCATGTCCAGGATCCAGTACCGCAGCGAGTCCAGGATCAGCTGCAGCGCGTGCGGGTGCCGCACGTTCAGGCTGTTGCCGCACCCGGTGTAGTCCACGTAATACCGCTGGTCGTCGTCGCGCAGCCGGTAGTAGGCGGTGTTGTCGATGCCGCGGAAGGACAGCGTCGGGCCGCGGTGGTCGGCTTCCGCGGTGTGGTTGTACACCACGTCCAGGATCACCTCGATGCCCGCCATATGCAGGTCCCGGACCATCGCCTTGAACTCGCCGACCTGCCCGCCGAGCTGGGTGGACGACGCATAGCCGCGGTGCGGGGCGAGGAACCCGATCGTGTTGTAGCCCCAGTAGTTGGTCAGCCCGCGGGCCTGCAGGCTGTGCTCGGACACGAACTGGTGTACCGGCATCAGCTCGACCGCGGTCACGCCGAGCCGGGTCAGGTGCTCGATCACCGCCGGGTGGCCCAGCCCGGCGTAGCTGCCCCGCTGGCCGGCGGGTACCTCGGGGTGGCGCAGGGTGAGGCCGCGGACGTGCGCCTCGTAGATCACCGTCTCGTGATACGGGGTGCGCGGCGCCCGGTCATCGCCCCAGTCGAAGAACGGGTTGATCACCACGTTCTTCGGCATGTATGGCGCGCTGTCGGCGGTGTTCACCAGGGCCGGGTCGGTGAACCGGTAGCCGAACAGGGACTCGTGCCAGCGGATCTCCCCGCTGACCGCCTTGCCGTACGGGTCGAGCAGCAGCTTGGCCGGGTTGCAGCGCAGTCCCCGCCCCGGGTCGTAGGGTCCGTGCACCCGGTACCCGTAGCGCTGGCCCGGGCCGACATCGGGCAGGTAGCCGTGCCAGACGAAGCCGTCCACCTCGGTCAGCGGGATCCGGTCCTCGGTGAGCTGGGCATTCTCCTCGACCGACAGCAGGCACAGATCGACCTGCTCGGCGACCTCGGAGAACAACGCGAAGTTGGTCCCCGTGCCGTCCCATGTTGCACCCAGCGGATAGGGCGCTCCTGGCCACACACGCACCATGAGACCTTACCTGGGCACCAGCCGCGCCCGGTCCAGAATCTCGCCCACCGGGATCCCGTCGGGCAGCGTGCCGAACGGGACCCCCGGCCCGCCTGGCGCAGCGCTGGTACCTAGCCGGGAGGAAACGAAACTGTCCGCCACCGCGGCGGGGGCATGCCGGACCAGCAGCGCGGCTTGCAGCGTGAGGGTGATCTGCCCGGCCAGCCGCCGGGCCGCGTACTCGGCGTCCGGGCCGGCCGCACCGGCCAGCCGGGACAGGCTGGCCGCCAGCCCCCGGGCCGCTTCGTCCAGCCGCCGGTCCGCGCCGGCCGCCAGCGCCAGTTCCGCGGCCAGCGCCTCGGCCGCCGCGGGCTGCCGCCGCAGCGCGCGGAGCAGGTCCAGCGCGGTCACGTTGCCCGAGCCTTCCCAGATGGAGTTCAGCGGGCTGTCCCGGTACAGCCGCGGCATCCCGGACTCCTCGACGTACCCGTTGCCGCCCAGGCACTCCAGCGCCTCGGCCGCGTGCAGCGGGGCACGCTTGCACACCCAGTGCTTGGCCGCGGGCAGCGCGACGCGGAGCAGCGCCGCCTCGGCGGCGTCCCCGCGGGCCGCCCGGTCGGCCGCGCCCGCGAGCCGGATGGCCAGCGTGGTAGCCGCCTCTGATTCCAGGCTGAGGTCGGCGAGCACCGAGCCCATCAGCGGCCAGGCAATCAGATCTTTGCCGAACGCCTGCCGGTGCGCACTGTAGTACGCCGCTGCGACGACGCCGCGGCGCATGCCCGCCGCGCTGCCCAGCACGCAGTCCAGCCGGGTGGCGCTGACCATCTCGATGATGGTCGGCACGCCGCGCCCGGCCGCCCCGACCGGCCAGGCCAGCGCGCCGTCGAACTCGACCTCGGCCGACGCGTTGGACCGGTTGCCCAGCTTGTCCTTGAGCCGCTGCAGCCGCATCGCGTTCCGGCTGCCGTCGGGCAGCACCCGGGGCAGCAGGAAGCAGGTCAGCCCGTCCGGGGCCTGGGCCAGCACCAGGAACAGGTCGCTCATCGGCGCCGAGCAGAACCACTTGTGCCCGGTGATCAGGTGCGCGCCGCCGGTGCCGCCCGGCACTGGCTCGGCCCGGGTGGTGCCGGCCCGGACGTCCGAGCCGCCCTGCTTCTCGGTCATCGCCATGCCCGCGAGCAGCCCGGCCTTGCCGGTCGGCGGGCGGAGCCCGGGATCGTAGGCCGCCGCGGTGAGCAGCGGCTCGAACTGCCCGGCCAGGCCCGGGGCGTGCCGCAGCGCCGGGATCACCGCGTAGGTCATCGAGACCGGGCAGCCGTGCCCGCCCTCGGCCTGCGACCAGACATAGAACGCCGCGGCCCGGGCCACGTGGGCGCCGGGCCTGGTGTCCGCCCACGGCGCGGCGTGCAGCCCATGCCGCACCGCGGTGCCGAGCAGCACGTGCCAGGACGGGTGGAACTCGACCTCGTCGATGCGGTTCCCGCGGCCGTCGTGAGTGCGCAGCACCGGCGGGTGCTCATTGGCCAGCCGGGCGTGCTCCTGGGTGTCCGCCGCCCCGGCCAGCCGGCCGAGCTCGTGCAGCCGGCCGGCCCCCCAGTCCGCGCCCTCCCGGGCGGCCGCTTCGAGCAGCGCGGGATCGTCCGCGACGTCGTAGCCGGCCAGCGGCGGGACCTGGTTCAGCACCTCGTGCGTGACATGCGGCCGGGCCGCCGGGGCAGTCGTCATACCGCGACGATATCCCGCAAGTTACCGGACAGAAACTTGCCGCGCACGCGGCTCTCGGGCTCCCCGGGCCAAAGTCTCCTGGTACCGGTCCAGCAGCACGCCGGCCACCTCCGGCGCCGCACCGAGCGGGGCCGACACGGCCGCCGCCCCGGCGGCCAGCGACCGGCCGGCCACCTGGTCCGCGAACCGCCCGGGGGCGAGCAGGTAGCTGGCCACCACGACGCGCCGGGCGCCGTCGCGGATCAGCCCGGCCACCGCCTGCTCCGGGGTGGGTGACGCGGCCGATGCGTAGGCCGGCCGCACCGCCTGCCAGCCGCGGGCCGCCTGCCAGTCCGCGGCCAGCTGGGCGATGACCGCGTTGGCCGCCGGCTGGCTGGACCCGGCCGCGGCCAGCACCACCGCGGTCTGCCCGGCCTGGACCAGGTCCTGGCCGGCCTCGGCCAGCCGCCGGTCCAGCGCCCGGAGCAGGCCCGGGTGCGGGCCCAGCGGCGCGCCGTACCGGACCCACAGCCCGGGCAGCGCCGCCTGAGCCTCGTCCAGCAGCCCCGGGATGTCCGTGCCGCTGTGGTACGCCGCCGTGAGCAGCAACGGCAGGACAACCAGAGGGGGTCTGTGGCGGCCCTGGCCGGCCTGCCCGGCCTCGGCGCCTAGCGCCGATCGGGGGGCTCCGGGGGGTCGCCCCCCCGGGCCAGCACTGCCGCCGCGGCAACCTCCCGATCGCCCCTGCGCGCCGAGCGGCGGCAAGCCGCCGCGCGTGGCCTCGCCTGCCAGTGCGCTGAGCACCTGCATTGGGGTCGGCGGCGCATGGTCCAGGAACGCGGTGCGGATGTCCAGCCCAGCCAGTCCGCGCTGGCCCGCCCGCTCGCGCGCCACGCCGAGCAGCTCAGTGACGGTGTCCCCGGCGCGGGGGTCACGGCTGCCATGCGCGATCGCGACGAGCGGGGGATGGGTCAGGTGTGGATACCGCATTCGGTCTTGCCCGTGCCGGTCCACCGGCCGCTGCGCGGGTCGGCGCCCTTCTCCACCTTCATCGTGCAGGTGGCGCAGCCAATGGACGGGTATCCGTCGTAGACCAGCGGGTTGACCAGCACGCCGTTGTCTGCGATGTACTGATCCACCTGCTCCTGGGTCCAGGCCACGATCGGGTTGACCTTCACCATCTGGCGCCGCGGATCCCACTGCACCGCCCTGGTGTCGCTGCGCGCCGCGGTCTCCTCCCGGCGCACCCCGGTGATCCAGGCGTCATACGGGTCCAGCGCCCGCTCCAGCGGCACCACCTTGCGCAGGTAACAGCACAGGTCAGGGTTGCGCCCGTAGAGCCGGGGGCCGAGCGCGGCCTCCTGCTCCTGCACCGTCCGGGACGGGGTGACGTTAATCACGTTCACCGGGTAGATGGCGGACACCGCGTCCCGGGTGCCAATCGTCTCCGGGAAGTGGTAACCGGTGTCCAGGAAGATCACGTCCAGGCCTTCGTGCACCTGCGAGGCGAGGTGCACGAGGACCGCATCGGTCATCGAGGACGTGATGCACAGCCGGTCACCGAATGTCTGCACCGCCCACCGGATGATCTCCTCAGCCGGTGCCTCGGCCAGATCGTCCGCCGCCTGGGCAGCCAACCTCTCCATTTGTGCTGCCTGTGCTGGGAGCCTCTCCATAAGGGACGTGTCCTCCATGGGTTGCGGCGCATCGGGGGGCTGGCTCACGCGTTGGGTCACAGTGCTGCTCACGGGTTGACTCCCGATCCAGCAAATCGTAGCTGGAAGGCCCGCGCACAGCTACGGCAGTGCCACGTGCCGTCCTGTTTCTGGGGAACTAGGTCTTCTTCCCCACAATAGGGGCAATAAAACGGGATTGCCCGCTGTGTCGGGGATGCCGGGATTGTCACAGGAAGTCCTCCTCGCCGGCCCGGCTGGCCCAGGTGGCGAACGTCTCGTCCGGTCCCCGGCCGGCCTGGAACCGGCGCAGCACCCGCTCCAGGTAGTCGGGCAGCTCGTCGGCGGTGGTCTTCAGCCCGCGTATCTTCCGGCCGAACCCGGAGCTGGACCCGTCGCCGCCGCCCAGGCTGCCGCCCAGGTGGATCTGGAAGCCCTCGGTCTGCGTCCCGTCCGGCGCGGTGACCAGCGAGCCCTTCAGGCCGATGTCGGCGGTCTGGATCCGGGCGCAGGAGTTCGGGCAGCCGTTCACGTTGATCGTGACCGGCTCGGTGAAGTCCGGCAGCCGGCGTTCCAGCTCGGCGATAACCTGGCCGGCCCGCGCCTTGGTCTCCACGATGGCCAGCTTGCAGAACTCGATGCCGGTGCAGGCCATGGTGTGCCGCCGGAACACGCTGGGCGAGGCGGGCAGGTCGGCCGCGTCCAGCGCGGCGGTGAGCTCCGTCACATTGCCCTCGGGCACGTCCAGGATCACCATCTTCTGCTCGGTGGTGGTGCGCACCCGGCCGCTGCCGTACCGGGCGGCCAGGCCGGCCACCTGGCCCAGCGCGGCGCCGGACATCCGGCCGACCCGGGGCGCGAAGCCGACGTAGTACCGGCCGTCGCGCTGCTGGTGCACGCCTACGTGGTCGCGGCGGGCGGCCCGGGGCGGGGGCGGCGCCGGGCCATCCGGCAGCGCGTAGCCCAGGTACTCCTTCTCGAGCACTTCGAGGAACTTCTCCGGGCCCCAGTCCGCGATGAGGAACTTGAGCCGGGCCCGGTGCCGCAGCCGCCGGTAGCCGTAGTCGCGGAACACCGAGGTGACCCCGGCCCACACCTCGGGCACCTGGTCCGGCTGGACGAACGCGCCCAGCCGCTTGGCGATCATGGGGTTAGTGGACAGCCCGCCGCCGACCCACAGGTCGTAGCCGGGCTCGCCGTACGGGCCGGCGACGCCGACGAACGCGATGTCGTTGATCTCGTGCACGGTGCACTGCGCGGCGCAGCCGCTCATCGCCGACTTGAACTTACGTGGCAGGTTCGAGAACGCCGGGTCGCCCACCCAGCGCGCCGTAGTCGCGTCGATCTGCGGGGTGGCGTCGATCACCTCGCCCGCGTCGATCCCGGCCAGCGGGCAGCCCAGCATCACCCGGGGCGTGTCGCCGCACGCCTCGGTGCTGGACAGGCCGACCGCCTCCAGGGTGTCCCAGATGGCGGGCACGTCCTCGATCCGGATCCAGTGGAACTGGACGTTCTGCCGGTCGGTGATGTCGGCGGTGCCCCGGGCGTAGCGGTCCGAGATGTCCGCCACGGCGCGCAACTGGTCGTTGCTGAGCTGGCCGCCGTCGATCCGGACCCGGAGCATGAAGTACCGGTCGTCGAGCTCTTCCGGCTCCAGTGACCCGGTCTTCCCGCCGTCGATGCCCGGGCGGCGCTGCGTGTACAGGCCATACCAGCGGAACCGGCCGCGCAGGTCGGCCGGGTCGATGGAGTCGAAGCCCCGTTTGGCGTAGACGTCGATGATCCGCTGGCGGACGTTCAGCCCGTCGTCGTTCTTCTTGTTTTCCTCGTTTTTGTTCAGTGGCTCGCGATACCCGAGAGCCCACTGGCCCTGGCCCTTACGGCCTTGCCCGCGCAATCGGGGGGCTGGCGGCATCTGGCGCGTCCCTTCTCGGTCCGGGGGGCGCGCGCAGCGGGCTAGGCAGCCGTCATCGGCTGCACCGGTGGTCCTGCTGGCTCGCGGCACACTGGGGCTGCCGCCAGGCATCAGGCACCGGCCGCGGCACGCGCCCGTGATACGGGGCGGTGGTTAGCGGCCGTGCCGACAGATCGCGCTGCGCACCCGGAGCAGGTCAACGTGCCTGCGGGCGACGAGGAGAGGATCTGCAGCGCTCACGTATCGAGGATCACACGGGATGGCGCTTGCTGTCGAGACAGGTTCGCGTACCGAAGCATATTCCCGCGTCCGGCCGCTGGTCCGCGCCAGGCTTACAGTGCCCACGTCTGGGGCCAACCGGCCCCGCCCACCGTGTATTCCGGCCCACACCGTTATCCCGGCTCACACTGTTATCCCGGCTCACACTGTTATCCCGGCCCACACTGTGGAACTCCGCTCGCCGTAAGGCAGTCAGCCCTGCCGCACCCAGCTCAGCGACTCGCCGCCGGGTGGCTCCGGCCGGGCGGACAACGGGAGGTGCTGGCAGTCGCACCACGTACCACCCGGGCACTCGGTGTGCTCTTGCCGACGGCAATGCAGGCAGATCATCTGCCCATTCTGCCCGGCATAGCACGCTGGGTTCCCGGGTTAGCGGGGTTATCCGGAGGGGTGGGGGCCGCGGGGTGAGCGGGTGGGTGCGGTGATGATCAGGCGGCGTTGGCGCGGCGCATCCGGCGGCGCCGCTCGGAGGCGCGCTCGTCCTCGTTCAGGCCGCCCCAGGTGCCGTACTTCTCCGGCCGGGAAATGGCGTAGTCCAGGCATTCTGTGCGGACCGGGCAGCTGGCGCACAGCGCCTTCGCCTTCCGCTCGCGGATGTCCCGTTCCGGCTGCCGCTCCCCGTCCGGGCCGAAGAAGAGCACGACATCCGTGCCGCGGCACGCGGCGGCATCTTGCCAGCCCCAGTTCGGCCGGGGAGGCAGGGTAACCTGCCGCCGTACCTCAGACATGACTAGATCTCCTCAACAAGCTCAGTGGTGATACGTTCCGTCCAGCCGACCCTCTGGTTGTGTCGGACTTACTGGTTCCGCGCGAGCGGCTTTGCCCCGTCGTAGGTATGCAACGTCCTGCGGCACCTGCGTGTTCCCGGAGCAATGGGCAGCCACGAAGCACCCGTGACCGCCACGCCAGGGAACGAGCCGGTGCACGGGTGGAGCCGCCCTGCCGGATGGGCGGCCAGCGCTGCGGCGACCGCCCAGTCGAAACCAGTCCGTGTCCAGCGGACCGATGATCAATGATGCCATCAGCAGGGCCGGTTCCGCAGGCCGGATTGCTAATCCGGGGCAGAGATGTTCGGCGTCCGTTGCCTGCCCGCGGCCGCCCTGGTCACAGCGTTAATTGGACAAACCCATTAGTTCGGCGCCACCATGGGCTGCATGTCAGCGTCGGACGCAGCCCCGTTGCCCCGGCTCGGTGAGGTGTTCTTCGACGTACGAGGCGACTCCCGAAGCATGCGGCTGAGCTGGTACGCCGACACCGGTGTGGCGGTGTTCAGCATTTGGCAGGGTGGCACCTGCACCGGGACATTCCGGCTGCCCATGGATGACCTCGCCCGGATGATCGAGGCACTGCGGCGGGGCCCGCAGGGCAAGGGCCAGCGGGCCGCCCGCGACGCGCCGCCGGCCCGGGATGCGGCCGGAGCGGCCAGCGGCAGCCCGGACCAGAGTCAGGCCACCCACGCGATGCGGATGCCGGAGCGGGGCGGGCGGGACCAGGACGGTGGCCGCGGCTACCGCCGGGACTCGGCCGGCTACCCGGACCCGCTGAGCCCGGATTACCCGGCTGAGCAGCTGGAGGACTACCGGACCGGCGCGGGCAGCGGCGAGTTCCGCGCCGTTGCTGACGCGGGGTACCCGGACGTGCCGGTCACCGGGGACTACCGGCGGACCGGCCCCGAGTCGGGCGGCTACCCGGAGGCCAGCAGCGGCTCGCACCACCGCGGCGGCTACCCAGCCGAGGCCGGCTACCCGGCAGGCGCGGACTATCCGGAGGATTACCGCGGCGGGTCGTCCGGCACCCACCGGCGGGACGCTGGCCGGGACACCGGCGGCTACCCGGCCGTGCCCGCGGACTACCGCGGCGAATCGTCGGGCGGCCACCGGCGGGATGCGCCGGGTTACCCCGCCGATCCGGCTTACCCGGCCGATCCGGGCTTCGGTGGCTATTCCCGCCAGCCGGACATTACGGATTATCCTGGCGAGTCGCCGGCGGCGACTCCGGTGCATATCCGGCCGCCGCCGATTATGGCGAGCATGGCGACGACTGGGGAGAAGACACCGCCGACCAGCCGCTGGGCGGCTACGGCAATGAGCCGCCCGCGGAATCGTTCCGCTATGGCCGCCGTGGCGGCAATCGCGAGCCCCGGGAACGGGGCCGCTATCCCGGCCGTCATTGACGATAGCCGCTGCCCATCTTTGGGTGTCGTTATGGTTGGGCTGCCCCTGGGAGGATATATTTGCCTCCAGAGGAAGGGGGGCCTCAAGTGGCACAGAAGGTTTCCGTCACATTTGCCTGTGACTACGACCAGAAAGCGATTCCCGAGGGCCAGCATCAGACCCGGCGCTTCAGCCTGGATGGCCGGGACTATGAGATCGACCTGTGCACCAGGCACAGCGAAAAGTTTGACGACGTGGTCGGGCGATACGCCGGCCACGCCCGGCGGGCCGCGTCGCGGGCCGTGCGGACCAAACGGCGCACCACCGCGCACCGGCAGCACAGCGCGGCCATCCGCAGCTGGGCCAAGGAAACCGGGATAGCGGTCAGCGACCGTGGCCGCATTCCGGCCGATGTGGTCGCCCGGTACGAGGCGAAGCACGCCTGAACTAGCTCAGGATGGCCCGTGGTTCAAGATGATGTGTGCCCCCGTTCCGCGTCTGGCGCCGCGGCCTGGTCCGGTGGTGACTGGGCTGGTGGAGCCTGGGCGGGCAGGGCCTGCGCCGGGGCCCCCTGGCCGGCCGCTGCCGGTGGCGGCGCACCCCCCGGCCGGGGAATCGGCCCGGTCGCGGCCGCCAGCACCTGGGAATTGGGCAGGTTCACCGGGCCATCCGGGGCGTCCATCCGCAGATAGGTAATGCCGATCTCGGTGACCTGGCCCTCGGTCACACCGCCCAGCGCGCCGGATTTGACCCGGATGTAGTCACCGACGTTGAACGGCCGGGACAGCAGCAGCACCAGGCCCGCGAAGATGTTGGCCAGCGACTGCTGCCCGGCGATGCCGAGCAGGATCGTGGTCACCGCGCCGCCGACCAGCAGCTGCCCGATCGGCACCTTGCACAGGCTGATCGTCAGCACCAGCACGGTCAGCCCGCCGACCAGCAGGATGGCGTAGCGGACCACGGCCGCGTGCGACGTGCCCACCCCGGGGGTGAGCACGTCCCGGGTCTTAGCCGCCAGCCCGACCACGGCGCTGGCGCCGAATATCAGGAACGCCCCGGTGCACCCAGCCGCGATGAGCTTGGGGGTGTAGTTGGCGGGCCCGGTCCAGTCTTCGAACATGCGGCCCGCGACCGCGGCGACCGAGCCGGCCGCGATGGCCAGCACCAGCGCGATGATGGACCGCCACGGCCGGGTGTGCGCCCTGGCCTTGGCCACGTGCTCATTCACCCGCGCCATGCGCTCGGCCCGGTCGAGCTGGTGCCTCTCGTGTAGGTCCACCCGCCCATCCTGCCCGCCCGATATAACGCGCGATCCCGGGGGGCCAGGAACGGCCCCCCGGGATCAGGATGGTCAGCTCAGACGCGCGGCGCGAGCAACGGCTTGCCGACCGGCAGGGCTACCCGGCCGCCCATTCCGTTGGCCACTCCGGCCGCCGACGTGTACCAGGCCACCAGCGCGGTGAGGATGCCCACGTAGCCGCCGAACTTGACGGTGCCACTGCTGCCCGAGAAGTTGCCGATGAACAGGATGATCTCGGTCAGCTCCAGGGTCAGGAACACGCCGAACACGGCCATGTTCACCTGGGTGCTCCAGAGCAGCATGTAGGTGTTGAAGATGGCGAAGGCGAGCAAGATCCAGCCGACGTCCTTGCTGAACAGGCCCGCCGTGGCCGGGTGCGCGAGCAGCTTGGCCCCGACGAACTGGAAGTAGAAGAACAGGCCGATCCAGAAGCCGCCGTAGGTGGAGAACGCGGTCGCGCCGAACACGTTCCGGTTCCGGAATTCCCACATGCCGGCCAGCAGCTGGCACAGGCCGCCGTAGGCGAGTGCGTAGCCCAGCCAGGCCAGGCCACTGGAGTGGGTCATCCACCCGGCGTTGAACGCCGAGAGCAGGAATGTGGTCAGCGCGAAGGCGCCCAGCCCGAGCGGCGCCGGATCGGCTATGCCGGAGACCGGTGCGGCTACAGGCGTGGTCTGTGTGTCCTCATTGACGCTCAAGTGCTTCCTCCTGACGAGGCGTGCGCTGCCCGGCCATGGGATCCACTAGTGGCCGGGTCGGCGTTACGGGCTAACTGAAGGCCCTCTTCACAGGTGGCTCACCAGAACCACATGGAAGATACGCCATGAGCGTAACTCCGGATACCTTCTGGGGGGAGACCCAGGTTTGCCCAGATGCTGACGTCGGCATCAGGGATCGGCGGGCTGGCTGCGGGCCAGCACCTCGCTCAGCCCGGTCTGGGTGGCCAGCACGTAGATCCGGTCCAGCGGGGTGAGCCGGTAGCCCGGGCCGGGCGCCCAGTCCACCCCGCTGGCGGTGGCCCGGCGCACCGCGATCACCCGGACTGACCCGGGGCGGTGCACGCTGCGCACCGGCTGCCCAGCCAGTTCGGACCCGGCGCTCACCCCGACATCGGCGATCAGCAGCACGTGCCAGGCCGACCGGGATGGTGCGCAGCACCTGATGTTCCAGCATGGCCGCGGCGAACGTGGGCGCAGCCAGGTAGGGCACGCTGCGGGAGATCGTGTTGCCCACCGTCTTCTGCACCCGCTCGGCCAGGTCGTCGTCGGACAGCCGGAGCACCAGGCGCAGGTCCGGGGCGAGCGCCCGGGCGTGCAGCGCGGTTTCCAGGTTGACGATGTCACTGTCAGTAACCGAGACCAGGGCCTGGCTGGTGCCGATGCTGGCCGCGCGGAGCGTCTCCTCCCGGGTCGTTTCGCCGATCACCACCCGCAGCCCCAGCCGCCGGGCCAGCCGGACGCCGGCCGCATGCTCGTTCTTGTCCACGCAGACCACATCCACGCCCAGGTCATGCAGCTGGCCGAAGATCCGGGAGCCGACGTTGCCCAGGCCGGCCACGATCACGTGGTCGCTGAGCGGGCGGTCCTGGCCGCGCGCTGAGCCGGTCAGCCGGGCGCCGACCACGGCCGCGGTCACCACCGGGAGGAAGGCCATCCCGGTGAAGGCGAGCAGGAACTGGGCGACCTTCTCCGCCCCGCCCAGCCGCGCGCTGGCCACCGCGGCCCCGGCCGCGTCCAGGGCGGTCAGGTACAGCGCGTCCGGCAGTGAGTACCCGCCCGCCGTGGCCAGCAGCACGAAACCGATCAGCAGCAGCGCGAACAGGCCCACGAAGACCAGGCCGAGCTTGCTGCCGAACAGCAGGCGGGCCGCGCTGGCCAGGAACCGGAGCGGACGGCGGTGCTGGGTCAGCGGGTTGCGCGGGGTGCCGTCGGCCACCGCGAGGACCAGGTCGGCGGTGGCCGGGGTGGGCGGCAGCAGCCCCGGCATGGTGCGGTCCCCGGGGCTGGCCAGGCCGCACAGCACCTGGGTGGTGTCGGCCTGCCCGCTGCGGGCCACGTACAGGGTGCGGCCGGCCAGCCGGACGTGGCTGGGGGTGGGCTCGCCTAATGCGGCGGCCACGAACGACGGCGCCGCCATCGCGGAGCTGGACAGCACCGCGCAGTCCGGGAAGAACGCGCGCATCCGCTCGCCAAGACTGGTGTTGAAGATGCGCATCACCATGCGCAGGTCCGGGTTGAGGTCCTGGGCCCGCAGCCCGGCGTGGAAGTTGGCCAGGTCGTCCCGGCCCATCAGGGCGATCGCCCGGGCCGAGTGCACCTGGGCCGCGGCGAACGCGGAGCTGTCCAGGTCCAGCTGCTCGATGACCCGGACGCCCGCCAGCTGGGCGATGCGCGGCCCGTGGCCGCGGCCGGCCGAGCCGAGCAGGACGGTGACCCGCTCGCCGTAGTTGGTGGCCAGTTCCTCGACCACCCGGTAGGCCAGCGCGTCGTCCCCGCAGACGATCAGGTGGCCCGTGCTCGCCAGCTGATCGGTGCTCGCCAGCTGGTCCGTGTCCTCGGTGACCGGGCGGGGGGCGGGGGGCACGGCGCGATCTAACCACAACCGGGGCAAGCCCGGCTAACCGGGATGAGGATGGCTCGGCCGGCGACCTAGTCGGCGGACCGGGGTATTCTCCGGATGAAAGGGGCGAAGTAGTCCGGGGAGGTCCGGTTATGACCAACGACGGCGGTATCCGCGCTTCGGACTCCGATCGCGAGAACGTCGTCGAGATCCTGCGCGACGCCTACAGCACCGGCCGGCTGACCATGGCCGAATTCGACGAGCGGACGACCTCGGCGTTTGCCGCCAAGACCTGGGGCGAGCTGCGCAAGCTGACCGCCGACCTGCCGCAGCAGGCCAAGCTCGAGCTCAGCCACCCGGAGCCGGACCGCAGCGCGGCGCCGAACCCGCCCCGCCCGCTGCCCGCCGGCCAGTCCCGGCGCCGGCTCAGCCCGATGCTGCCGATCTTGATGATCTGGCTCACCGTCGCGCTGACCACCGGGCACCCGGCCGCCTTCATCCCGGTGCTGATCGTGCTGGTGATACTGG
This sequence comes from uncultured Actinomycetes bacterium, assembly GCA_963834705.1. GTDB lineage: Bacteria > Actinomycetota > Actinomycetes > Streptosporangiales > Streptosporangiaceae > RYN-230. Next base: position 574,976 of record CAWICV010000001.1, on the reverse strand, counting down.
CCCGGCTGACCGGCGGCGGCCCCCGGCGGCGTTAAGGCCTAGCTCAGGGGGAGGCGAGCCGGCTCAGCCCGGGCGGAAGCTGGCTGCCCGCGGCCTTGTCCAGCAAGTACAGCGTGCGCAGCTGGCCGCGGGCACCGGCCGCGGGCACCTGGACCGGCCCGGCGCCAGACAGCGCCAGCTGGACGGCCCCCGCCTTCTCCGGCCCGGCGGCCAGGATCCACACCTCGCGGGCCTGCCGGATGGACGGCAGGGTCAGTGACAGCCGGGTCGGCGGCGGCTTGGGCGAACCGCGTACCGCGACCACCGGCCGCTCGTCATACAGCGCGGGCATGCCCGGGAACAGCGACGCGACGTGGCCCTCGGGCCCGATGCCGAGCAGCAGCACGTCGAACGCGGGCACCGGCCCGTGATCCTCCGGCCGGGCCGCCTTGCGCAGCTCGGCCGCGTACCGCTCGGCGGCCGCTTCCGGGTTGGGCCCGTCCGGCCCGTCGCTGGCCGGCATCCGGTGCACCCGGGCCGGGTCGGTGTCCACGTGCCCGAGCAGCGCCTGCCCGGCCTGAACCTCGTTGCGCTCCGGGTCGCCGGCCGGCAGGAAACGCTCGTCGCCCCACCAGATGTCCAGCCGCCGCCAGTCCACCGCGCCGAGGGCCGGCGCCGCGGCCAGCTGGGCCAGCACCCCGGTGCCGATGCCGCCGCCGGTCAGCACCAGGTCCGCGGTGCCCCCGCTGGCCTGGGCATCGACCAGCCGGGTAGCCAGCCGGGCGGCCACCGCCTTGGCCAGCTGCTCCGCATCGTGGTGCACCAGCACCTCAGGGGTGCTCACGGGGTGCTGCCGCTGCCGTCCAGGCTGCTGCTGGCCCCGGCGGGCGCCACGCTGAGGAACGGCGCGATCGTCTCCCCGTAAACCTCGTCCGGATCGAGCCGGCGCAGCTCCTCGGCCAGCAGCTCGGCGGTGTCCCGGCGATGCAGGGCGACCTTACGGTCCGGCTGGCCGGGCCGCCGCAGCATGGCCACCCGCCCGTCCGGGCGGGTCACGGACACCTCGCCGTCGCTGGTGTCGAAGCTCACCGAGGTGACGCCGGGGCCGCCGGACACGGTGACCGCGAACGGGATGCCCAGCCGGACCGACAGCCAGGACGCGATCAGGTCGGCGCTCGGGTTGCCCGCCTCGGCTTCCACCTGGCCCCCGTTGATCGTGCCGTGCGGCTGGTCCATGATGGCGGCCAGCAGGGTCCGCCACGAGGTGGCCCGGGTCCAGCTCAGGTCGGTGTCCCCGGGCCGGTAGTGCGCGGCCAGGCTGGCCAGGCAGTCGTGCGGCTCAGCGGCCGCCGCCGCGTCGGTGATCCGGCGCTGGGCCAGCGCGCCGAGCGGGCTGCCGCACGGGCCGTCCGGCGGGATCCCCGGCCACCAGGTCACCACCGGGGTATCCGGCATCAGCAGCGGGGTGATCACCGAGTCGGCGTGCTCGCCGAGCGCCCCGTACATGCGCAGCAGCACCACCTCGCCCGGGCCGGTCTCGCCGACCCGGATCTCGGCGTCCAGCCGCGATGCGGCCTGCGGCCGCCGGGTGATCACCGCGAGCACCCGCATAGGGTGCTCCCGGGCCGCCTGGCTGGCCGCCCGGACCGCGTCGTACTGGGCCGCCTCGTCGGTGACAATGACCAGGGTCAGCACCATGCCGCTGGCCGGGCCGCCGAGCCGCTGCCGGGCCTGCCAGATGGCCTCATGGATCCGGCCGGTGGTCGTCTCGGCCAGGTCGATCATCATCCGGAGCTGTCCTTTCCCCGTGCCCGATCCCCTAGAGGATCCCCTACAGCCGCCGCCACGACCGCCCGTCCCGCTGCATCAGCTCCTCCGCGGACGGCGGCCCGGCCGACCCGGCCGGGTAGGGCTCCGGCTGGCCGTGCTCGGCCCAGAACTCCTCGATCGGGTCGAGCACCTTCCAGGACAGCTCGACCTCACGGTGCCGCGGGAACAGCGGGGGATCCCCGATCAGTACGTCGAGCAGCAACCGCTCGTAGGCTTCCGGGCTGCTCTCGGTGAACGACTCGCCGTAGGCGAAGTCCATGTTCACGTCGCGCACTTCCATCGCCGTGTCCGGCACCTTGGAGCCGAACCGGACCGTCACGCCCTCGTCCGGCTGGACCCGGATGACCAGGGCGTTCTGCCCGAGTTCCTTGGTGTCGGTGGCGGCGAACGGCAGGTGCGGGGCGCGCTGGAACATCATCGCGATCTCCGACATCCGGCGCGGCAGCCGCTTGCCGGTGCGCAGGTAGAACGGGACGCCGGCCCAGCGGCGGGTGTCCACGTGCAGCTTGATCGCGGCGTAGGTCTCGGTGCGCGAGTCCGGCGCGATGCCGTCCTCCTCCAGGAAACCGCGCACCGGGATGCCGCCCTGCCAGCCCGCGGCGTACTGGCCGCGGGCGGTGCCCAGGGCCATGTCAGTGGGCACCCGGACCGCGGACAGCACCTTCTCCTTCTCGGCCCGCAGCGAGTCCGCGTCGAACGAGACCGGCTCCTCCATCGCGGTCAGCGCCAGCAGCTGCATCAGGTGGTTCTGGATCACGTCCCGGGCCGCGCCGATGCCGTCGTAGTAGCCGGCCCGGCCGCCGATGCCGATGTCCTCGGCCATGGTGATCTGCACGTGGTCCACGTAGCCGCGGTTCCAGATTGGCTCGTACAGCGTGTTGGCGAAGCGCAGGGCCAGGATGTTCTGCACCGTCTCCTTGCCCAGGTAATGATCGATGCGGAACACCGAGTGCGGCGGGAACACCTCGCTCAGCGTCCCGTTCAGCGCCTGGGCGCTGACCAGGTCGTGGCCGAACGGCTTCTCGATCACCACCCGGCGCCACGGCACCGGGTGCCCCGGGGCCGGGGGCGGCGGGTCGGCCAGCCCGGACCGCTTGAGCTGCTTGACCACCAGCGGGAAGAACTTGGGCGGCACGGACAGGTAGAACGCGTAGTTGCCGCCGGTGCCGCGCTGCTGGTCCAGGACGGCGACGCACTCGGCCAGCTTGTCGAACGCCGCGTCGTCGGTGAACTCGCCCGGCACGAACCGGACGCCCTCGGACAGCTGCTCCCACACCGTGTCCCGGAACGGGGTGCGCGCGTGCTCCTTGACCGCGTCGTGGGTGACCTGGGCGAAGTCCTCGTCCTCCCAGTCCCGCCGGGCGAAGCCGACCAGCGAGAAGCCCGGCGGCAGCAGGCCGCGGTTGGCCAGATCGTAGATGGCCGGCATGAGTTTCTTGCGGGCCAGGTCGCCGGTCACCCCGAAGATGACCAGGACGCACGGGCCGGCCACCCGCGGGATGCGCCGGTCCCGCGGGTCGCGCAGCGGGTTGGCCACCGGCCCGGTGATCACCGGGGCTAGTGAGCTCGGCTGCACCTCGTCATCCGGCCCGGCCGCCGCGGGCGGTGCCGCGGCGGCCTCGGTGTCGGCACTCGTCATGGCTTCTCCACTGCCCCCATGTTGGTCTCGACGGTGCCGAGGAACTCGTTCCAGGACGCGGCGAACTTCTCCACGCCCTCCTCCTCCAGCACCCTGACCACGTCGTCGTAGCCGATGCCGAGCTGGGCCAGGTCGGCGAACACCTGCCGGGACGCGTCGTAGGTGCCGCGCACCGTGTCGCCGCGCAGTTTGGCGTGGTCGGCGGTGGCCCGCACGGTGGCCTCGGGCATGGTGTTCACCGTGTCCGGCGCGACCAGCTCGACCACGTACATGGTGTCCTCATAGGCCGGGTCCTTGGTGCTGGTGGAGGCCCACAGCGGGCGCTGCACCTTGGCCCCGGCGGCCAGCAGTTCCTGCCACCGTGGCGTGGCGATCCGCTGCTCGTACAGCTCGTAGGCCAGCCGGGCGTTGGCTATCGCGGCCTTGCCGCGCATGGCGGCCGCCTCCGGCGTGCCGATCTTGTCCAGCCTGCCGTCCACCTCGGTGTCCACCCGGCTGACGAAGAAGGACGCCACCGAGGCGAGCCGGGAGATGTCCCGGCCGGCCTGCACCGCCTGCTCCAGCCCGGCCATGAACGCATCGATGACCTGGCCGTACCGTTCCAGCGAGAAGATCAGCGTGACGTTCACGCTGATCCCCTCGGCCAGGCACGCGGTGATGGCCGGCAGCCCGGCCAGGGTGGCCGGGATCTTGATGAACAGGTTGGGCCGGTCCACCATCCACCACAGCGCACGGGCCTCGGCGATGGTCTTGGCCGTGTCCTTGGCCAGCCGCGGGTCCACCTCCAGGGACACCCGGCCGTCCACGCCGTCGCTCGCGTCATACACCGGGCGGAGCACGTCGCAGCCCCACCGGATGTCGTAGGTGGTGATCAGCCGGGCCGCTTCCTCCAGTTTCACCTCGCGGATGGCCAGGTCGGCCAGCTGCTGGTCGTAGGCGTCGCCCTCGCCGACCGCGTGCGCGAAGATCGTCGGGTTGGAGGTCACCCCGCGGACCTCCCAGTTGGTCATCAGGTCGGCGAGGTTCCCGGTGCGCAGCCGGTCCCGGCTGATGTCGTCCAGCCAGATCGATACGCCTTCCGCGGTCAGTTGGCTGAGGATGGCTTGGTTGTCTTGCTGGGCGGTCATGATTTCGCTCCTTTGCCCTCGCGTGCTTAGGCCAGCCGGGCCAGGCTGGCCCGGGCGGCCGCGGCCACGTGCTCCGCGGTGAACCCGAACTCCTCGTAAAGCTTCATGTACGAGGCAGATGCCCCGAAATGCTCCAGGCTCACACACTCCCCGGCATCTCCGGTGAAAACCCGCCAGGGCTGGGCCACGCCGGCCTCGACGCTGACCCGGGCGCGGATACGCGGCGGCAGTACCTCCTCCTGGTAAGAAGCATCCTGGCTGGTGAACCATTCCACGCACGGCATGGAAACAACACGTGCCGGAATGCCCTCGCCCTGCAGGATGTCCCGGGCGGCCAGCGCGATCTGCACCTCGCTGCCGGTACCGATGATGATCACCGCCGGGTCGCCGCCCGCGCCCTCGGCCAGCACATAGCCGCCACGTGCGGTGCCCTCGGCGCTGGTCAGGCCCCCCGGGTTGCCGTCTGACCGGTCGAGCACCGGTATGTTCTGCCTGCTCAGAGACAGCCCGGCGGGCCGGCCTGCTCCAGGATGGTCCGCCAGGCCACGGCGGTCTCGTTGGCATCGCCCGGCCGGACCACGTCCAGGCCGGGAATGGCGCGCAGTGCGGCCAGGTGCTCCACCGGCTGGTGGGTGGGCCCGTCCTCGCCCAGCCCGATCGAGTCGTGCGTCCACACGTAGGTGACCGGCAGGCCCATCACCGCGGCCAGCCGGACCGACCCCCGCATGTAGTCGCTGAACACCAGGAACGTGCCGCCGTAGGGCCGGGTCAGCCCGTGCAGCGCGATGCCGTTCATGATGCCGCCCATGGCGTGCTCGCGGATGCCGAAGTGCAGTGTGCGGCCGTACCAGGTGCCGGGGAACTTGGCCGTCTGCCGGTCCGGCGGGAGGAACGACGGCTCGCCCTTCATCGTGGTGTTGTTACTGCCAGCCAGGTCGGCCGACCCGCCCCAGAGTTCCGGCAGCACCGGGGCCAGGGCGTTCAGCACCTGTCCCGATGCGGCGCGGGTGGCGATGCCCTTGGCGTCGGGCGGGAAGCTGGGCAGCGCGCTGGCCCAGCCGTCGGGCAGCCGGCGCGCGGCCAGCCGGTCCAGCAGGACGGCCTGGTCCGGGTGGGCCGCAGCCCAGGCGGCAAAGGCCGCATCCCAGTCAGCGTGCAACTGCTTGCCCCGGTCGGCCACCTGGCGGGCGTGCGCCACCGCCTCGTCCTCGGCCGGGAACGTCACCTCGGGGTCGAAGCCGAGCACCCGCTTGGTCTTGGCCACCTCCTCCTCGCCCAGCGCGGCGCCGTGTGCCTCGCCGGTGTTCTGCGCGTCCGGGGCGGGCCAGGCGATGATGGTGCGCAGCACGATCATCGACGGCTGCGTGGTCTCCGCCTGGGCGTTGCGGTAGGCCTGGTAGAGCGCCTGGACGTCCTCGCGGTAACCGCCCGGCTGCAGCCAGTCCACCCGCTGCACGTGCCAGCCGTACGCCTCGTACCGGGCCGCGACATCCTCCGACTTGGCGATCTTGGTGTCGTCCTCGATCGAGATGCGGTTGTCGTCGTAGAGCACGGTGAGGTTGCCGAGTTCCTGCACCCCGGCCAGTGCCGAGGCCTCGTGAGTGATCCCTTCCTCGATGTCGCCGTCCGAGCAGAACGCGTAGATCTGCTGGTCGAACGGGCTGGTTCCGCCGGCCGCGTCCGGGTCGAGCAGGCCGCGCTCGCGGCGCGCGGCCATGGCCATGCCGACCGCGTTGGCCAGGCCCTGGCCGAGCGGGCCGGTGGTGGTCTCCACTCCGGGGGTGAGGCGATGCTCGGGGTGACCCGGGGTGATGCTGCCCCAGCTGCGGTAGCGCTTGAGGTCGTCCAGGGAGAGCCCATACCCGGACAGATAGAGCTGGATGTACAGGGTCAGGCTGGAGTGCCCGCAGGACAGCACGAACCGGTCCCGGCCGCGCCAGCCCGGGTCGGCCGGGTCATGCCGGAGGATGTGCTGGTAGAGGAGGTAGGCCGCGGGGGCCAGGCTCATCGCGGTGCCGGGGTGGCCGGAGCCGGATTTCTGCACCGCGTCCATGGCCAGGACCCGGATCAGATCGACGGCCCGCTGGTCGGCCGCCGTCCAGTCCAAGGTACTTGTCGTTGGGCTGCTCACGGTGGGATCGGGGCTCCTCTCAGGCCCCCGTCGCCCGGCTGGCCGGACGCGGGAATTCGATCATGTGCATGACCCTATCCTCAGTTTCGCCTACTACCCGGGCCAGCCCCGAAGCGGGGCAACAGCGGGTGTATTACGGTCCGCCGGTACGCTCCCTGGCATGGCGACCAACCGCGGCTTCGATCCGCGCGCGGTCATCGAGGGCCGGTCGGCCGGCCGGCCGCGGGTGGGCGTCGTCCTCGGCATCCTGGCCGCCATCCTCTGTGCCATCGTCGTGCTCGGCGCGGACGCGCTGCAGAGCGTGAGTTCGGCCGGGCACAGCGTGGCGCCGTTCCTCATCGCGCTCCCGCTGGCCCTGCTCCCGGTGCCGCTGCTGGTTGGCTGCGTGCTACTGGTGGACCGGCTGGAGCCGGAGCCGCGGATCAACCTGGTCCTTGCGTTCGCCTGGGGCGCCGGGGTGGCCGCCCTGCTCGCCGCGGTGATCAACACGGCTGGCCTGGTCTTCATCACCCAGCCCGCGCTGGGCAACACCACCGGGGAGTACGTGTCGGCCACGTTCGGCGCCCCGGTGGTGGAGGAGTCGCTGAAAGGCCTGATCCTGATCGTCCTGCTCTGGCGGCGGCGGCAGGAGCTGGACGGCCCGACCGACGGGATCATCTACGCGGCCATGGTCGGGCTGGGCTTCGCCATGATGGAGAACATCGGCTACTACATCGGTGCCCTGGTCCGTCCCCAGGTCGGCGGGGCCGAGCTGCTTGGCGTCACGTTCGTGCTGCGCGGCCTGCTCTCGCCGCTGGCCCATCCCATCTTCACCTCGATGACCGGGCTCGGCGTGGCGTACGCGGCCACGCATCGGGGTGGCCGCTGGGCGGTGCCGCTCGGGCTGGCCGCAGCCATGCTGCTGCACGGGCTGTGGAACGGGCTCAGTGCGCACGGCATCGACGGGCTCGCCCTGGCCTACGCCATCCTGGCGTGCGTGCTGGCCGGCCTGGTCGGCGTGATCATCGCGGACCGGCGCCGGATCGTCCGGCTGATCTGGCGGTTCCTGCCCGCCTACGAGGCCACCGGCCTGGTCACCGAGGCCGACCTGCGGATGCTGAGTACGCTGCGGGAGCGGTACGCGGCCCGGCGCTGGGCCCGGATGACCGGGGGCCGGGCGGCCGGGCGCGCCATGGAGGACTACCAGCTGGCCGCGACCGAGCTGGCCCTGGTGCACCTGCGCATGCAGCGCCACATCATCGCAGCGGAGCACTTCGGTGAGCGCCGCCGTGACCTGCTCCGGCTGATGGCCATGGCCCGCAGCGCGTTCTTCCACCGGCAGCCGGAGCCGCCGCAGCCGCCATGGGCGGGCCCTAGCTCGTCAGGATTCGGGTCGTCAGGATTCGGCCGGCACCGGCTCGGCTAGTGCCGCGCCGGGCACCCCGGCGGTGTCGGCCACCGGGCCGCGGTCCCGGGTGGCGAACATCAGCAGCAGGGCGGCGATCCAGATCAGCACCGAACCGGCCACGTGCACCCAGACCAGGCCGGCCGGCAGGCCGCTGAAGTACTGGCTGTAGCCAATGACGCCCTGCAGGCCAACCAGGCCGAGCAGCACCCAGCCGAGCCGCCGGGCCCGGGCCGGCGCCCCGGTGAACTGCAGGCTGATCACGGTCGCGGCGACCAGGGTGCCCAGCATCCAGCCGATGTCGGCGTGCAGCTGGGTGACGCCTTCCACTGGCAGGTGGTACCGCGGTACGTAGTGCGGGCCGCCGCCTTCGTGCGGCACGAACGTGGACCCGGCCAGCGGCCCGGTGCCGGTCACCACGGTGCCCGCGGCCAGCATCAGCGCGGTGGCGCCGGCCGTGGCCACCGCGAACAGCCGCACCTCGCGGCGGACCAGCCGGGTCGGCTTGCCGTCGCCCTCGGCGCACCGCACGTACAGTGTCACGGCCAGCGCCAGGATCGCGCTGGACAGCAGGAAATGCAGCGACACCGCGGCCGGGTTGAGGTCGGTGAGCACCACGATGCCGCCCAGCACGGCCTGGGCCAGCACGCCGAGCGGCTGGGCCGCGGCCAGCCAGACGATGTTCCGCCGGACCGAGCCGCCCGGGCGGAACCGCCACGCGGTGAGCAGCACCGCCACGGCCACCACCATCAGCACACCGGTCAGCATCCGGTTGGTGAACTCGATATAGGTGTGGATCATCGGGTCACCGCTGGTGCCCGCGGCGACCAGGCTGCTCTTGGTGCAGGTGGGCCAGTCCGGGCAGCCCAGCCCGGACGCGCTGAGCCGGACCGCGGCGCCGGTCATGATGAGCCCGGCGTTGGCCACCACGCCGGCCAGGGCGATCCGGCGCATCGTGACCACCGTGGGGTACAGCACCGGAGCCACCAGGCTGCGGGCGGATCGGGTCAGGTCGGCGGGCACGGACCCATCGTAGACTCCGCGCTTCACGTCCGGGCCGCCCCTGCGCTGGCCACCACCACGCAGCCGATCGCGGCCCACTCGTACCAGCGCAGCCCCTGCCCCAGCAGGACCAGCCCGACCAGCGCGGCGACGGCCGGCTCCAGGCTCATCCAGATGCCGAACACCTTGGCCGGGGTGCGGCGCAGCGCCTCCAGTTCCAGCGAGTACGGGATGACCGAAGAGAGCAGCCCGATGGCCAGCCCGGCGCCGAGCACCGCGGGCCGGAGCAGGGCCCGGCCGCCGGCCAGCAGCCCGGCCGGGGTGACCGCCAGCGCGGCCACGCACATCGCGATGGTCAGCCCCGAGGTGCCCGGAAAGCGCCGCCCGGTGGCCGCGCTGAGCAGGATGTAAGCCGCCCAGCAGGCCGCGGCGAGCAGCGCGAAGGCCAGCCCGGCCAGGTTCAGGTGGCTGCCCGGGCCGCGGGTCAGCAGCGCCACGCCGGCCCCGGCCAGCAGCACCCACAGCGCGTCCAGCCAGCGCCGGGAGGTGGCCACCGCCACCCCCAGCGGGCCGAGGAACTCCACCGTCACCGCGATGCCCAGCGGGATCCGGGCGAACGCCTGGTAGATGGAGTAGTTCATCACCGCCAGGATCAGCCCGAACGTGACCACGACGGCGGCGTCCGCCCAGGCCCGGCGGACCACGATGGCGCGGACCTCGCGGCCAAGCCCGCGGGCCCCGGCCACGGCCAGCAGCAGCGCGGCCGTCCACAGCCGCAGGCCGGTCACCGCGGCCGGCGGCACCTGGCTGAACAGCCGGTCGGCCAGGCCGGCGCCGACCTGGACCGAGACGATGCCGGTGAGCACGAGAGCCGGCGGCGGCACCCCCCCGAGCAGTGTGCTGCGCCGCCCGGTGGTGGGCGGATCAGTGGCTGGCTCGGCGGCTACTCCCAGCGGAACACCCGGGTGGTCACGCCAATCCCGGCCACGGCCCAGACCAGCAGCACGATGAGGTCCTTGACCGGCAGCCCGGCACCGTGCTGCAGCACCGCGTGCAGCCCGTGGGACAGCGCCCCGGTGGGCAGCAGCAACAGTACCGGGCGGGCACCAGCCGGGAACTTGTCCAGCGAGAACACCACCCCGCCCAGCCCGAGCAGCACCAGGTAGATCAGGTTGGCCGCGGCCAGCGTGGCCTCCGTGCGCAGCGTGCCGGCCAGCAGCAGGGCCAGCCCGCTGAACGCCGCCGTGCCGGCCAGGATGAGCACCGGCACCCACAGCGCGGCGGCCGGCCGGGCGTCCGGCGACCAGCCGAGCAGCAGGCCGACCACGATGATCACCGCGGTCTGGCCCAGCTCCACCACGAGCACCGTGCTGGTCTTGGCCGCGATCAGGCCGCCGCGGCGCAGCGGTGTCGCACCGAGGCGCTTGAGCACGCCGTAGTAGCGTTCAAATCCGGTTGCTATGGCCTGGCTGGTGAACGCCGTGGACATGACCCCCAGGGCGATGATGCCGGGGACGAGAAAGTCCACCTGGGTGCCGTTGATCAGATGCTCCAGGCTGAAGCCGACCAGCAGCACCACCGGGATGATGAGGGTGAGCAGCAGCTGCTCGCCGTTGCGCAGCAGCTGGCGCAGTTCCAGGCAGGCCTGCGCGGCCACCATCGGGGGCATCCGGGCCGCCCCCGGCGCCGGGGCGGGCCACGCGGTCATGACCGCAGCTCCCGTCCGGTCAGTTCGAGAAACACGTCCTCGAGGGTACGGCTCTCGATGCGCAGGTCCTGGGCCAGCACGCCGCGTTCCGCGCACCACGCGGTGACCGCGGCCAGCAGCTGCGGGTCCACCTGGTCCGGCACCTCGACGATGTAGTGCCCGGCCGGCGACTCCTTGGCCGCGCTGCCCTGCGGCAGCGCGGAGATCAGCCCGTCGGTGTCCAGTCCCGGCTCGGCCCGGAACCGGAGCTGCCCGGCCGTCCCGGTCAGTTCGGCCGGGCTGCCCTCGGCGACCAGCCGCCCGTGGTCCACCACGCAGACGTGGTCGGCCAGCCGCTGCGCCTCGTCCATGTAGTGCGTAGTCAGGATCACCGCCGCGCCGGACGCGCGCAGCCCGCGGATCAGGTCCCAGGTGGCGTGCCGGGCCTGCGGGTCCATGCCCGCGGTCGGCTCGTCCAGGAACAGCAGCTCGGGCCGCCCGATCAGCGCGGCGGCCAGGGACAGCCGCTGCTGCTGGCCGCCGGACAGGCGGCGGAACGGGGTGCGCAGGCTGCCCGCCAGGCCGAGCCGGTCCAGCAGCAGCGCGGGGTCGATCGGGGCCGTGTAGAACGCGGCCAGCGTATGCAGGTACTCGGCGGGCCGGGCGGCGGGCGGGATGCCGCCGGACTGCAGCATGACGCCGATCCGCGGCCGCAGCTGCCGGGCATGCCGCGCCGGGTCCAGGCCGAGCACCCGCACCGTGCCGGCGTCCGGCCGCCGGTATCCCTCGCAGATCTCGATCGTGGTGGTTTTCCCGGCACCGTTCGGGCCCAGGATCGCGGTCACCGCGGCCCGGCGGGCCAGCAGCGTGAGCCCGTTCACCGCCACCGTGCGGCCGTAGCTCTTGGCCAGCTGGTGGATCTCGACCGCGGGTCCGCTACTCACGCAGGCGAGTCTAGAGGCTCGGCGGCCGCGGGCTTTGCGCTCCCTGGCACCGGGTGCCGCGCCGCGTTTATCAGCGCGCGAAACAATCGCGGATCCGTGCCCTGCTCCGGGTGCCACTGCACGGCGATGAGAAATTCGTCACGATTGGTGGTTTCCACCGCCTCGATGGTGCCGTCGGCGGCCCACGCGGTGGCCACCAGCCCGTCGCCCAGCTCGCCGATGGCCTGGTGATGCGCGGTCGGCACGTCGATCCACAGCTCGCCGCCGGAGCCTGGCTCGCCGGGGCCCGGGGGCCCGAGCAGGCCGCCCAGCCGGCTGCCCGGCGCGACCCGGACCGGGTGGGTTCCGAACGTGCCCGGCGCGGCCCGGTGCCCGCCGTCCGCCAGGTGCTGCTCCAGCGTGCCGCCCCGGGACACGTTGAGGATCTGCAGGCCGCGGCAGATGGCCAGCACCGGCAGGCCCGCGGCCAGCGCGGCGGCCAGCAGGTCCAGCTCGGCGCGGTCCCGTCCGGGCTGCACCCGGGCCGTCGCCGGGTGCCGCGCCGCGCCGTACCCGGCCGGGTCGAGGTCGCCGCCACCGGACAGGATCACCGCGTCCAGCCGCCGCACCGCGGCGGTCTCCCCGGGCAGCGGCGGCAGCAGCACCGGCACACCGCCCGCCGCCGCCACCTGCTCGGCGTAGGCCAGCGGCAGCAGCGCGCACGGCAGCTGCCAGGGCCCCCAGCGGGCCGGCTCCCCGTAGCTGCTGATCCCGACGAGCGGAGCGGTCCGGACGGCGCTCACAGTGCCTCCTGGGACGTTCGCGCCGTCCGGCACAAAAGACTCACCGGCCGCTCGGCCGGGCCTAGCGGCCCAGCCTCGCTGGGCCGGAACCGGACGGCGCTCACAGGGGGGTCACGTACGCGCCGGAGATGCCGCCGTCCACCAGGAACTGGGCCGCGGTGATGAACGACGCGTCGTCGCTGGCCAGGAACGCGATCGCGGCCGCGATCTCGGCGGGCTCGGCGAACCGGCCCATCGGCACGTGCACCAGCCGCCGCGCGGCGCGCTCCGGGTCCTTGGCGAAGAGGTCCTGGAGCAGCGGCGTGTTCACCGGGCCCGGGCACAGCGCGTTCACCCGGATGCCCTCCCGGGCGAACTGCACGCCCAGTTCCCGGCTCATGGCCAGCACGCCGCCCTTGGACGCGGTGTAGGAGATCTGCGAGGTGGCCGCGCCCATCACCGCGACGAACGAGGCGATATTGATGATCGAGCCGCCGGGCTGGCCCGCCGCGACCTGGCGCTGCATGTGCGGGATCACGTACTTGCAGCACAGGTACACGGAGGTCAGATTCACCTCCTGGACCCGCCGCCACGCGTCCATGCCGGTGGTCAGGATGGAGTCGTCGTCCGGCGGCGAGATGCCAGCGTTGTTGACCGCGATATGCACGCCGCCGCACTCGCCGGCCACCTGCTGGTACAGATCGCGGACCGCATCCTCGCTGGTCACGTCCACCTGGATGAACAGGCCGCCGACCTCGTCCGCGGCCGGCTTGCCAGTGCCCGCGTCGATGTCGGCCACCACCACGGTGGCGCCCTCGGCGGCCAGCCGCCGGGCGCCGGCCAGCCCGATGCCGCTGCCCGCGCCGGTGATCACGGCGACCCGGCCGGCCAGCCGCTGCGGGTGAGTACTCACTCCGGCTCCTCATCGTCGGTGGCGATAAAGACGTTCTTGACTTCGGTGAACGCATCCAGTGCGTCCGGGCCCAGCTCGCGGCCCAGGCCGGACTGCTTGAATCCGCCGAACGGTGTCCAGTACCGGACCGAGCTGTGCGAGTTGACCGACAGGTTGCCGGTCTCAACCCCGCGGGCCACCCGCAGCGCCCGGCCCACGTCCCGGGTCCAGATGGAGCCGGACAGGCCGTACGGGGTGTCGTTGGCGATCCGGATCGCGTCCGCCTCGGTGCTGAATGGCACCACGGTGACCACCGGCCCGAACACCTCCTCGGTGAACGCCGGGTCGTCCGCGCCGACCGGGGCCAGCACGGTGGGCGGGAACCAGTAACCGGGGCCGTCCGGGGCGCTGCCGCGGAACGCCACCGGGGCGGTGTCCGGCACGTACGAGGCGACCTTGGCCCGGTGCTCGGCCGTGATCAGCGGGCCCATCTCGGTGCCCGGGTCGGCCGGGTCGCCGACCGCGACGCCCTTGACGGCCGGCTCCAGCAGCTCCATGAACCGGTCGAACACGCTGGCCTGGACCAGGATCCGGGACCGGGCGCAGCAGTCCTGGCCGGCGTTGTCGAACACCGCGTACGGCGCGGTGGCCGCGGCCTTGGCCAGGTCGGCGTCGGCGAACACGATGTTCGCGCTCTTGCCGCCCAGCTCCAGGGTGACCCGCTTGACCTGGCGCGCGCAGTCGGCCATCAGCCGGCTGCCCACCTCGGTGGACCCGGTGAACACGATCTTGCGGACGTCCGGGTGCTCGACCAGCCGCTGGCCGACCACCGAGCCCTTGCCCGGCAGCACCTGGAACACCCCCTCCGGCAGCCCGGCCTCCAGCGCCAGCTCGCCGATCCGGATCGCGGTCAGCGGGGTGCGCTCGGCCGGCTTGGCGATCACCGGGTTGCCCGCGGCCAGCGCCGGGCCGAGCCCCCAGCCCAGGATCGGCATCGGGAAGTTCCACGGCACGATCAGCCCGACGATGCCGACCGGCTCCTTGAACGTCACGTTCAGCCCGCCGGGCACCGGGATCTGCTGGCCGAGCAGCCGCTCCGGGGCGGCCGAGTAGTAACGCAGCACGTCCCGGACGTTGCCCGCCTCCCAGCGGGCCTGGCCGACCGGGTGCCCGGAGCCGCGGACCTCCAGCTCGGCCAGCTCCCCGAGGTGCGCGTCCACCGCGTCGGCGAACCGGCGCAGCAGCGCGGCCCGGTCGCCGGGGGCCACCGCCCGCCAGGCCGGCTGGGCCGCGGCGGCCCGCGCGACGGCCTCGTCGGCCTGCTCCGCGGTGGCCTGCGGCACCGTGGCCACCGGCGCTTCGGTGGCCGGGTTGAGCACCGTGAACGTGGACATGCTGGTATCCGCTCCCTACTCGCCGTGCTTACATCCGCTCGAAGCTACGGTGCAGCTCCCAGTCGGTGACCGCGGCCTCGAACGCCTCGATCTCCACCCGCGCGGCGTTCGCGTAATGCTCGACGACTTCATTGCCGAACGCCTCCCGGGCCAGCTCGGACTTGCGCCACAACTCGAGTGCGTCGCGCAACGTCGTCGGCACCCGGCTGCCCGGGTCGGTATAGGCGTTGCCGGTGCAGGCCGGCTCGAGCGGCAGCTCGTGGTCCACGCCATACAGCCCGGCCGCGATCATCCCCGCGACGGCCAGGTACGGGTTGACATCGCCGCCCGGCACCCGGTTCTCCACCCGGAGCGCCGGGCCGTGCCCGACCAGCCGCAGCGCGCAGGTGCGGTTGTCCACACCCCAGCGGACCGCGGTGGGCGCGAAACTGCCCGGCACGTACCGCTTGTAGGAGTTGATGTTCGGCGCGTAGCTCAGCGACAGCTCGGTCAGCGCGGCCAGCTGGCCGGCGATGAAGTGCTCGCCGAACGGGGACAGGCCGTGCGGCCCGTCGCCGGCCATCACCGGCGTGCCGTCGGCCGCGCGGACCGAGAGGTGGATGTGGCAGGAGTTGCCCTCACGGGCGTTCGGCTTGGCCATGAACGTGAGGCTCATGCCCTCCTGGTCCGCGATCTCCTTGGCGCCGGTCTTGTAGATCGAGTGGTTGTCGCACGTGGTGACGGCCTCGGCGTAGCGGAACGCGATCTCCTGCTGGCCCAGGTTGCACTCGCCCTTGGCCGACTCCACCTGCAGCCCGGCCCCGGACATGCCGCTGCGCAGCCGGCGCAGCAGCGGCTCGATCCGGGCCGTGCCCAGGATCGAGTAGTCCACGTTGTAGCTGTTGGCCGGGGTCAGCTCGCGGTAGCTGGCCGCCTGCGCCTGCTCGTACGAGTCGCGGTACACGATGAACTCGAGCTCGGTGCCGGCCAGCGCGGTCAGCCCGCGCTCGGCCAGCCGGCCGGTCTGCGCCTTGAGGATCTGCCGCGGCGAGGCCACCACCGGGGCGCCGTCGTGCCAGGTCAGGTCGGCCAGCACCATCGCGGTGGCCGGCTGCCAGGGCACCCGGCGCAGCGTGGACATGTCCGGCGCCAGGACGAAGTCGCCGTAGCCGCTCTCCCACGAGGACATCGCGTACCCGTCCACGGTGTTCATCTCCACGTCCACCGCGAGCAGGTAGTTGCACCCCTCGATGACGTGCCCGGCCACGTCGTCCAGGAAGTAACCGGCGTCGAGCCGCTTGCCGGCCAGCCGCCCCTGCATGTCGGTGAAGGCGACCACCACGGTGTCGATGTTGCCCTCACTCACCTCCACGCGGAGCCGCTCCAGGGTGAGCATCCCGCGCCGCCGGCTATGCGGGGTCGCTCCGCGCTGCTTCTCCATGAGCCTCCAGTCCCGTGCCCGCTCAGCCGGCCAGCTCTTCCTCGATCGCGGCCAGTTCCTCCGGTGTGCCCTGGACCCGGGGCCCGGTGAACCAGTTGCGCGCCGACACCAGCCAGTAGATGCCCGCGAAGCCGATCACAGCAACAACGGCGAACACGGCGTAGTTGAACGTGGTCCAGGTGATCGGGCCGACCTGCGGCAGCATGAACAGGATCGTGATGATGGCCACCCAGGTGACCGCGATGATGCCGACCACCTTGCTCCACCGGCCCAGGTGCCACGGGCCGCGCTGGAAGTTATCGCCTTGGCGCAGCCGCAGGAAGGTCGGGATCACGTACGCGATGTACAGGCCGATGACCGCGATCGAGGTGACCGCCGCGTACGCGGTGCTGTTCCACAGGTAGGGCAGCCCCAGGATGAGCGCGCCCGCCGCGGCCAGCCAGATCGCGTTGGTCGGGGTGCGGGTCCGCTTGTTGACGGTGTGCCAGACGCCGGACGCGGGCAGCGCGCCGTCCCGGGAGAACGCGTAGATCATCCGGGAGTTGGCGGTGACCGAGGACATGCCGCAGAACAGCTGGGCGCCGATGATCACCAGCAGCAGGAACTTGGCCCAGCCCGTCCCGGCGGCGTCGATGAAGATCTGGGCGGGCGGCACCCCGGTGGCCGAGGTGCGCGTCGCTTCGTAGTGCTGGATGGCGAACGTGATCCCGATCAGCAGCACCCAGCCGGCGATCAGCGAGACGAAGATCGACATCACGATGCCGCGCGGGCCGCTGCGGGCGGCGCTGTGCGTCTCCTCGGTCATGTGCGCGGACGCGTCGTAGCCGGTGAACGTGTACTGGGCCAGCAGCAGGCCGATCAGCACGATGTAGATCGGGGCGATCTTGAGCCCGGTGTCGTTGACGAAGTGCCCGAACACGAAGCTGGCCGACTGGTGGTGCGACGGTACGAAGATCAGCACCGCGACGATGAGCAGCACGCCGAGGATGTGCCACCACACGCTGACGTCGTTGAGCAGCGCGACCAGCCGGATGCCGAACTGGTTCAGCAGGCCGTGCACCAGCAGCACGATCGCGTAGATCAGGATCGTCACCGAGTGCGCGGTGCTCCAGCCCCACACCAGCGCGCCGAACGCGTTGATGAAGAACGCCGCGCCGAAGTCGATGCCCGCGGTCACCGCGACCTGGCCGAGGAAGTTGAACCAGCCGGTGAACCAGGACCAGGCCGGACCGTGCTTTGGGGCCAGCTTGGCCGACCAGTAGTACAGGCCGCCCGCGGTCGGGTAGCTGGAGCAGACCTCGGCCATGGCCAGCCCGACGAACAGGGTCATCACGCCGACGAACAGCCAGCCCCAGACGATGACGACCGGGCCGCCGGTGGCCATGCCGAACCCGTACAGGGTGAGGCAGCCGGACAGGATCGAGATGATCGTGAACGAGACGGCGAAGTTGGAGAACCCGGACATCCGGCGGCGCAGCTCCTGCGCGTAGCCCATCTGGTGCAGGGCTTGCTCGTCTTCGCTGAGCGGTGCCGCTTGCTCGTTGACCGCCATCACGCTGCTCCTTCGAAGAGCAAATGGTTTATTATCCGACCATTGATGGATAGAGCAGCGGCGATGTCAAGACCTACAGCCAGAATTCCCCAGATCACTGGGCCGTCATCCGGGCTGGAGCTGATGGCTGTGCTCGGGCCGGTCCGGGCGCAGAACGCGTTCGAGGAGACCGTCGAGCGGCTGCTCAGCGTGATCAAGCTGGGCGTGGTGGCGCCCGGTGAGCGGTTCCCCGCCGAGCGTGAGCTGGCCGGGCTGCTCGGCGTCAGCCGGATCACGCTGCGTGAGGCCATCCGGGCGCTGCAGCTGGCCGGCTACGTGGAATCCCGCCGCGGCCGGTTCGGCGGCACGTTCGTCATCACCACCCCGCCCGCGCCCAGCCGGGCCGAGCTGCGCCGCATCGCGGTCGAGGACGCAGACAAGATCAACGACGCGCTGACGTTCCGGCTGGCGGTGGAAACCGGCGCGGGGCACGTGCTGGCCCAGGCGGTGGCCGCGCGGCCGGCCGACCGCGGGCCGGGGGAGGTCCTGCGGTCCCGGCTGGCCGCGCTCAACGCGGCCAGCCCGGAGGAGTACCGGCGGATGGACACCCTGTTCCACCTGTCCATCGCGGAACTCACCGGGTCCAGCCTGCTCGCCGCGGCCTGCGCGGACGCCCGGATGCGGCTCAACGACCTGCTGAACGCGATCCCGGTGCTGCAGCGCAACATCGACCACACCACCGCGCAGCACACCGCGATCGTGGCGGCCATCCTGGCCGGCGACCCCGGCGCGGCGCAGCGCGCCATCGCCGAGCACCTGGACGGCACGGCCGCCCTGCTGCGCGGCTTCCTGGAGTAGGAAGTTTATGACCACGCCCGCCCAGCGCACGGCACCCGCGTCGAGACCATCCGCACCAGGGCGTAGCGACGGTGACCCACGGTGCTGGGACGGCGCTGATTCCCAGCACGGCGCGTTTGGCCCGGTGCCCCGCATAATGCGGCTCTAGGACGCGGCCCGAAACGTACGCCGGTAGGCGTGCGGAGTGGTGCGCAGCGACCGGCCGAAGTGCTTGCGCAGGTTGCTGGCGGTGCGCAGGCCGCTCTTGTGGGCCACCGCCTCGACCGGAAGGTCGCTGCTCTCCAGCAGCCGCTGGGCCAGCCGGATCCGCTCCCGCAGGATCCACTGGTACGGCGTGGTCCCGGTGCTGGCCAGGAACCGGCGGGCGAACGTGCGCGAGCTCATCGCCGCGCGGGCGGCCAGGTCGTTGACGGTCACCGGCTGGTCCAGGTGGGCCTGCAGCCAGCTGACCGTGTCGGCGAACAGGTTGCCGTCGTCCAGTTCGGGCAGCGGGGTGTCGATGTACTGGGCCTGGCCGCCCGCCCGGTGGAGCGGGACGACCAGATCCCGGGCGATCTGCGTGGCGATCTCGGTGCCGTAGTCGCGCCGCACCACGTGCAGGCACAGGTCCAGGCTGGCCGCGCTGCCCGCCGAGGTGAGCAGGTCGGTTTCGTCGGTGTACAGGACCCCGGGGTTGACCGAGACCCGCGGGTAGCGGCGGGCCAGCTCGGCGCACTCCGCCCAGTGCGTGGTCGCCGTGTGCCCGTCCAGGATGCCCGCCTCGGCCAGCACGAACGAGCCGGTGCACAGCGAGACGATGCGGCAGTGCCGGGCCCGGGCCGCGCGCAGCGCGTCGAGCACGGCCATGGGGACCTGGCCGGGCCGGTCGGTGGGCGGCACGATCACGGTCCGCGCGGTGTGCAGCGCGTCCAGCCGATCGGGGACCTGAATGGCGAACCCGGCATCGGTGCTGACCCACGGCTCGGCGCCGCACACCGTGAGCTGGTAGAGCGGCGTCCCGCCGGCGGTGGTGAACTCGCCGCCGAAGATGTCACAGGCCACGCCCAGCTCCATCAGCGCCACCCGGTCGTAGACCACGACCGCGACCGGGTGCGGCGGCTGGATGCCAGCCGAGCTTGGCAGTTTTGTCCTGCACTGTGTCAATGATGCCACTTCCGGCCTGGGCTGGCCAGGTGGAGAATGTCGTTATGCGACATGCCGAGCTGACCATCACGCCAGCCGGGGCGGCGCCAGTGAGCGCGGCCGACCGGGTGCTGGCCCGGCTGTTCGGCGCGTCACTTGACCGGCAGCTGGCGGCGGGACAGGCCGCGGAATCGGACCGGCTGCTGGCCGCCCGGGCGCGGCACATCGTGTCGCTGCCCCGGCGCGGCGTGCTGGCCCGGGACTGGGAGCATCTGCTGGAGGTAGCCCGCCGGGCGCCCACACCCGCGGTGCCACTGTGCCGGGACCGCATCGCCGCCGCCGAGCCGAGCATCCGCCGGCTGATCGCCTGCCTGCGCGCCCCGCTGCCGGTGCCCGCCCAGGGTGTGGCGGCGGCCAGCACGCTGCTCACCGACGCCACCGGGCCGCTGTATCACCGACGCAGCCGGGTGGCCCTGGACGACCTGCTGGGCGACGCGATAGCCCAGCTCGACCCGGCCCGGCCGCTGCTGCCGTAGGCCTACGCCGGCGGACGCCGGCTGGGCGGCACCTGGCCCGCGATGGCCCGGGTGATGGCCTGCCGGATCCACCAGGTGGCGTAGGTGCTGAACGGGTAGCCCTTGCCCGGGTCGTACCGGTCCACCGCGCGGATCAGGCCCAGGTTGCCCTCCTGGATCAGGTCCAGGAACAGCATGCCCCGGCGGGTGTACCGCTTGGCCAGCGACACCACCGGTGCGCACGCAGGCGTGCCCGAACAGCCACCGGTCGTGGGTGGCGAAGAACTGGCTGAGTTCGGCGACGTAGCGCCGCGGGATCCCGGCCGCGCCGCCGCCCCTGGAGTTCATCACACCTGTTTAGTCGCGTGGCAGCGGCAAAACCTTTAGCCTGCTTAGCCTCAGACGCATTAGGAACCGAGTAGTCCCAGCGGGCTCGGGGCTGTGAATTCGATACGAACGACAGCCCGGCCATCGGCGAGGCGTACTACGGCGGCCCGCGCGGGACGGTACACGGGATTTAGCGTACTCAGACGGGCCACCATTTGTCGCAGGGAGACCGGACGTCCCGGCCCCTCCGCCTGGCTGGACCAGGCGAGTTCCACGGAACGCAGTGGACTGGCCGCGCCCGCGCCGGGCCCTGAACCGCCGAACGCTATGACTGAGAGCCGGTGCTCCGCCGCCAGATCGGCGATCGTCACCAGCACCCGCGTGTCGACCCGCCCGGCCATGAGTTGCCCTTTGACGATCGGGGAAGCTGCTATCGCGGCGCGGTTAGCCACTACGGCCCCGCTGGCTCTGCGCTCCTGCAGATCGGTGCTGACCGCGGCTTGGTAGGCAGTGGCGCCCCGCAGGTCGATGGCACGGACGTCGACCTGGCTGGTGCCTGAACCGAAGCTCGCGATGATCCCGGGTGCGTAGTTGAGGCGGCGGCCGAGTTCGCGGCGGACAGTAGGGGTCGCGACAATTACCCCAGCGGCCGATAGATGGATCGCGCCTGGTCGCACTGCAGCAAGGTCCGCGGCGGGAAAGCCCCTCGACTCGAGCGCCCGGCACATCACGGGATCACAGAACACCCTCGCGGAGCGGCTGACCTGAGCTGCGACCCATGAAGCCGCCTGGCTGCTGGCCGCGGCCGCCGCAAGAGCGTTGTCTGCCCCGCGCTGCTGGCGCACGACGTGGTACATCGCTGCGGAGCCCGCGATTGCGGCCACTGCGACAGCAGCGGCCGCGGGCGCGAGCCAGCCCCGGGCGGCCGGCGCACCTTTTCTCTCACCGCCTCCGTGGGCGAGAGAAAAGGAGCGCCGGCGCCGCGCGGGTAGCCGCAACTGCGGCACCGCGTCCGGGGGGAATTCGCGGCCCTTGTCCGCGAGAGCCTGACGGACCCTCTCCTCAAGCGGGGTCATGGCGTCTCCTTCAGGATCCGGGCCAGCGCCGCCAAGGCCCGGTGCGCGGTGGACCGGACGGTGCTCTGGCGGATCCGCATCACGGATGCGATCTCCTCATCCGGGAGGTCGCAGTAGTAGCGCAGCACCAGCACCTCGCGCTGACGGTGCGGCAGCCCGGTCACAGCGCGGATCACTTCCTCGCGTTCCTCGCTGCCAAGCACCGCAGCCTCAGCCGACATCGCAGGTGGCTGATCCAGCGTGCCGCCGCGGCGTGAGGAACGGTGCCGCATGACCGATCGGCAACCGTTCAGTACCGATGACTTGAGGTAGTAAACAGCCCGGGTGGAATCGCGCAGGCTGTCCCAGCGGCGGTACAGGCCGCAGAAGGCCTCCTGCACCACGTCCTCGGCACTGGCCTGGTCGCCGAGCATCACGTAGGCCAGGCGGCTCAAGGCCAGCACGTTCGCCTGGTACAACGCCGCCACGGCGGCGTCCGCGCTTGCGGCCGCCCCGTGCTGCGGCGCGTCCGGCCATGGCTCGGTTCGGCTGGCCGAGACGTCTGGCTTATCGACGTCCACACCTACGAGACGCCTGGCGCGGCATTCTGCTGCCTCTTCGCAGAAATTTAGAACAACAGAAGGCCTGCCATCTTCTTGCCAGAGTGAATCCGCCGCTTGCGTTACGGAATCACCTGAGCGAGCGGCCAGATCCTCAGCCGGGCGGGTAAGTATCGGGCTCGACCCGGTAGCGCCGCCCGTGCGGCAAGGCCCACACCAGGACGCCGGGTTCCGGCTGGTCCAGCCACCAGCCCTGCGCCTGTTTCGCCTGGTGATGGCGGCGGCAGAGCGGAGCGAGATTACATCGGCAGGTCGCGCCGCCCAGATGGTGCGGGATCGTGTGGTCCAGATCGCAGCGCTGCGCCGCCCGGCGGCAGCCGCGGAACGAGCAGGTCCGGTGCCGGACCTCGATCAGGTGCCGGAGCCGGGGCGATGGACGGTACCCATCCGGCTGCCTGGCGTCCGGGCAGGTGCGGTGCTGGCACGCCGCCGAGGCCGGGTTGGTGATCTTGACGTGCAGCGCCCAGCTTGACCCAGCAGGCGCCCGGCGGGCGCAGCCGTGCCCGACCGCGCGGCCTGCCGCGTCGGTCAGCGTGAGGCACCACCGGCCGCCGGGGCGGGCGGCCAGCGCGGCGCCCAGCGTCCGGCAGGTGTCGGCGTCCACCGGGCCGAACCCGGCCACCTCTCCCGGCGCCTGCGCCGCGCCGAGCCAGCTGGCCAGCGGCATGGTCAGGTTGACCGAGCCGGCCAGCCCGGAGCCCGCGGTGTCCGCCGGCGCAAGCGCGTCGATCGGCCGGCCCAGCAGGAGGGCGATGTAGACCTGGGCACGGAGCTGGTCGAGCGTTCTGTCTGCGCCGGCCTCCTTGAGGCTGCGGGCCAGCGCGTCGACACGCTTGTCCGCGGCCAGCACGTCGGCCGGAGGCAGGTCCCGGCCAGCCAGGGCAGCGGTCCCGGACGTCTCAGTCCAGACCTCGACCCGGGCGCCTTGCTCGGCCTTCGTCCGGCGGCGGTCGGCCGCCGCCGGGTCAGCCGAAAGCACAGCCCGCTTCAGCGCGGCGCGTAGCTGGCCGGTCGTCTGCCCGGCTGCGGCCTCAATGATCGCGTTCTCGATGGCCGCCGCCTGCGTGTCGTCCAGCCCAGTCAGCTCGTCGATGATGACCAGCGCCTTTGGATAGTCGATGCGCCCACGGGCCAGCGCGTCCCTGGTCCGCGGCAGCCGGGCCAGCCCGGTGGCCACGTCGAGCAGCCGGTTAGCCGAACGCAGCGTCAGGGCGAGTGCCGTGGCCAGTTCGTCGGGGAGAAACCGCAGCAGATCCGGGCTGGCTCCATCGCCGGCCTGCTCCCGGCGCCGCCCGGTTAACTCCGCGACCGCGGCCAGTTCGCCGGCGGTGGCCCAGGAAGCCACCCGGCGCCAGGCGGTGAGCACCCCGACCAGCTCGTCGTCGGCCAGCTGGCTGAGCCCGCGGGACCACGTGTCCGCGGTCAGGCTGCCCAGCACCGGGCCAGCATCCATGGTGTCCAGGACCTCACCAGGGCCGAAACCGGAGCCAGTACCGCCGGCGCTGCCGGTGCACTCACGAGGCAGGAAGCCTGCCGCGATGACCCGCAGCCGCGCCAGAGACGATCGTCCGTCCTGAAGCTTCTCCTCGAGGAGCGGCGTGGGCAGCCCGGTGAGCCACGCCTCATCGCCGTCCGGCGGGTCGTTGTCCGGGTCAGGGGGCAAGCCATACAGCTCGTCATCTGGCGGCTCGTGAGCCGGTAACGGAGTCTGCATCACGCTCCGATCTGATCGGACCTAGGCGACTCGATGCCGTCATCCTACCGGCCAGGTACGACGATTCAAATTCATTTTCGAGTCAGGCCGAGCGCCAGCTGACGGCGAGTGCGGCCAGCTGGCGTTGGCATAATCGGGTTTAGTGGCTGCCCGCCCGCCCCGTGCCGGCGGCGGCGGCTGGCCCGGCTGGGCCAGCCGGTTAGGTTGTCCTCATGGATGGACCGCCGGCCAGCTACTTCGACACCTCTACCTGGGCCCGCCCCGACGTCATCTCCGGGGGAGCGCGCATGATCCCGGTCAGCACACCGGCGGGCGAGTTCCGGGTCTGGACCAAGCGGGTCGGCACCAACCCCGATCTCAAAGTGCTGCTGCTGCACGGCGGCCCCGGGGCCACCAGCGAACTCTACGAATGCTTCGACACCTGGTTCCCGCGGGCTGGCATCGAGTACTACTACTACGACCAGCTCGGGTCGTTCCGCAGCGACCAGCCCAGCGACGGGTCGCTGTGGGATCTGGCCCGCTTCGTCGACGAGGTCGAGCAGGTCCGCCGGGCGCTCGGGCTGGACCGCAGCAACTTCGTCCTGCTCGGCCAGTCCTGGGGCGGCCTGCTCGCCATGGAGTACGCCACCAGCTATCAGCAGAACCTGAAGGGGCTGGTCATCTCCAACATGATGGCCAGCGCCCGGCAGTACAACGAGTACGCGCAGAATGTGCTCATGCCGGCCATGGACCAGGCCGCGCTGGCCGACATCAAGCGCTACGAGGCGGAGGGGGAAACCAGCGACCCCCGCTACGAGCAGCTGCTCATGGAACAGCATTACCGGTGGCACGTCTGCCGGATGCCGCTGGGTGAATGGCCCGAGCCGGTCAGCCGGTCCCTGGGGCACATCAACCCGGCCATCTACGTGCCGATGCAGGGACCGAGCGAACTCGGCCTCAGCGGCACGCTGGAAGGTTGGGACCGCACCGCCGACCTGCCCGGTATCGACGTCCCGGCGCTGGTCATCGGCGCGGCCCACGACACCATGGACCCCGGCCACATGCGCTGGATGGCCGGGCAGCTGCCCCAGGGCCGGTACCTGCACTGCCCGGACGGCAGCCACCTGGCCCAGTTCGATGATCCCGGGCACTACTTCCCCGGCCTGATCGAGTTCCTGACTTCGCTCTGAAGTCGGCTCCAGCGCATGGTGAAAGACCTCGTGGACCCGCGGCGCACCGAGCCGCCCCAGGACGGCCTGGGTGAGCGGGAGATGCTCGAGGCGTGGCTGGAGTTCCACCGGACGACGCTGCTGCTCAAGTGCGAGGGCCTGGACGATCACGCGCGGAAAGCGCGTCCCATGGCCACCTCCCGGCTGTCCCTGCACGGCCTGGTCCGGCACATGGCCGAGGTCGAGCGCTCCTGGTTCCGGCGGGTCCTGCAGCGTGAGCCCGGCGCGCCGTTCATCTTCTTCGACCCCGCCGTGGAAGACAGCGACCTGATTCCCCTCGACGGCGCCGACTGGGCCGCCGACCTGGCCACGTGGCAGGCCGAGTGCCAGGCGAGCCGGGACGCGGCCGCTAGCCGCGAGCTCACCGACACCGGCCGCACCCGGGCGGGTGAACCCTGCTCGCTGCGCTGGATCTACGCCCACATGATCGAGGAGTACGCCCGGCACAACGGGCACGCCGACCTGATCCGGGAGCTGACCGACGGATCGGTCGGCTGCTAAGCGTGTCCCGGTGAGCTTCCCAGGCCCGGTGAGCTTCCCAGGCCCGGTGAGCTTCCCAGGGCCGGCCGGCGCCGTGCTGGTGACGGACGGAGGCCTGGCCACCGAGCTCGAGGCGCGTGGGCATGACCTGTCGGACTCGCTGTGGTCAGCGCGGCTGCTGATGGACGCACCCCAGGAGATCACCGCCGCGCACCTGGCGTTCTTCCGGGCCGGGGCGGTGATCGCCACGACCGCGAGCTATCAGGCCTCATTTGGCGGCTTCGCCGCCCGCGGCCTGCCGCGCGGCGATGCGGTGCGGCTGATGCGGCGCAGCGTCGAGCTGGCCCAGGCGGCACGCGACGACGTGGCCGGTGATGGCCGGACGCGGTGGGTTGCTGCTTCCGTCGGCCCCTACGGCGCCGCGCTGGCCGACGGGTCGGAATACCGCGGCCGCTACGGGCTGAGCGTCGCCGCACTGGTGGCCTGGCACCGGCCGCGGCTGGAGGTGCTGGCCGAGGCGGCCCCGGACGTGCTGGCGCTGGAGACGGTGCCCGACCTGGACGAGGCGGAGGCGCTGCTGACCGCGATCCGCGGGCTCGGGCTTCCCGCCTGGCTGACCTACAGCATCGAAGGCGAGCGCACCCGGGCCGGGCAGCCGCTCGCGGACGCGTTCGCGGTGGCCCGGGACGCGCCAGAAATTGTCGCGGTCGGCGTCAACTGCTGCGCACCCGACGATGTGGCCGCCGCGATCGGTATCGCTGGCGAGGTCACCGGCAAGCCGGTCATCGTCTACCCAAACAGCGGCGAAGCCTGGGACGCGCAGCGACGGACCTGGGCCGGGTCGCAGCGGTACTCAGCCGGCCAGCCGGAGCAGTGGGCCGCCGCGGGGGCCAGCATCGTGGGTGGCTGCTGCCGGGTCCGGCCGGCTGACATCGCGGGCCTGGCCCGGGCCGTCCGCGACCGCGGGTGGCCGGACCGGTCAGGAATCAAGAAGCCCAGGCCGCGTCCGCAGACCTAGCGTGACCAGTATGACGTCCATCGAATCCATCACCCTCGAAGTAGCCGACCCCACCGCCGCCGACCACTTCTACACCGCCGCCTTCGGCCTGGGCGACCAGTTGCGCTTCCGGGCCTCGGCCGAGCCGACGGCCGGCTTCCGTGGCTTCACGCTGTCGCTCACCGTGCCGCAGCCGGGCACCGTCAGCGCTCTCATCGGGGACGCCCTCAAGGCCGGCGCCACTGCGCTGAAACCGGTCGCGAAGTCGTTCTGGGGCTACGGCGGCGTCGTGCAGGCCCCGGACGGGACCATCTGGAAGGTGGCCACCTCGGCGAAGAAGGACACCGGCCCGGCCACCCGGCAGATCGACCAGCTCGTGCTGCTGCTGGGCGCCGCAGACGTGGCCGCGAGCAAGCGGTTCTACCAGGACCACGGCCTCGCCGTGGCGAAGAGCTTCGGCCGCAAGTACGTCGAGTTCGAGACCCCATCGAGCCCGGTCAAGCTGGCGCTGTACGGGCGCCGGGCACTGGCCAAGGACGCCGGCGTGGCGCCGGACGGCACTGGATCGCACCGGCTGATGATCGGCGGCGATGCGGGCCCGTTCACCGACCCGGACGGGTTCGCCTGGGCGGCCGCACCGCGCTGAGCCCGGGCGGCTGGCCGAGCAGCGCGAGTTGTTGGCGGGCATAGCCGGGCTCGATGCGCCAGCCGCTGGCCGCCTCCCAGGCCGCGAGGGCGCGGCGGGCCGCGCCCAGCCGGGCCGGGGCAGCCCGCTGTCCGGGAGGTCGGCCAGGTCAAGGTCGGTGTAGTCGACCCGGGCCTCGTCCCAGTCGAGCAGGCCAGGGCCGGCGCTGGAGATCCGGATGTTAGCCGCCGCCAGGTCACCGTGCACTACCGCTTGCGGGGTGCCGCCCAGCGCGGCCCAGGCCTGGCGGCAGGCGGCTACCGCCTCGGCTGGCATGGCCGCGAGGTTGACGTCGCCGCCCTGATCGGCGGTGCGCAGCTGGAGCGTGGACGCGAAGCCGGGGCGCTGCGGCCAGTGCGCGGTGACCTCGTGCAGGCGCCGGATCGCGGCCGCCACGGCGGGCCAGTCGACTGGCCCAGGTGGGGTGCCGTCGAGCCAGGCCTGCACGACGACGCCGTTGACATGGCGGCGGCCATCGAGGGCCGCGACTACTTCCGGGACCCGCAGGCCGTGCCGGGCCAGGTGATCCAGCAGCCCGATTTCCCAGTCCAGGCTGGCCGGTGACCGCCGTGACCAGCGGGCGACCAGGCGTTCCGGACCGCGGCGCAGTTCCAGTACCGGGTTCCGGTGCCCGCCGCCGAGCGGGCCGATCACCTCTGGCTGGCCCCAGGCGGCCAGTACCGTGCGCACCAGCCCATTGTGCGGACTACACCGTAGCCTTGGCTCGTGTACGACCACGATCCGGACGAAGTGGCCGAGCTTGGCTGGGAGGAGTTCATCCTCCGGCAGTGGGAGCTGATCTTCACCGGCTACCGGACCTGGACTGGCTTGCGCACCCAGGGCCGCCGCTGGACTGACCTGATCGAGGCGGGCCTGGGCTGCTCCCAGGACATCGCGGAAGAACTGGTCAACGCCACCGTCATCAGCGGCCCGGACCGCAACCTGGAAGGTACCCGGGACCCGGCGGCGGTGGTCTCCGGGATGACCGCGGCGCTCGCGGACATGCCAGCCGCGCTGGCCGAGGCACGGCTGGCCGACACACGGCTGGCCGAAATACAGCGGCTGGCGCCGGCCGCCATCGGCGAACTGCTCAGCCAGCACGCGCGGTTGCTCAGCTTCATCGAGGCCGAGGCGGCCGGCCCGGATAGCGGCCGGCCCGGATAGCGGCCGCCCCGGATACCTGGCCCGCGGCGATACTGCCGTCATGACACCTTCATGGGCAGCAGCCGGGCCGGTGGCCACCCGGACGCTGGGCGAGGCCGACTTCGCGGTCCCAGTCGACCGCCGGTACTTCGAGGACTACCAGGCCGGAGCGGTCTACGAGTACGGCTACGCGACCGTGGACGAGGCGGAAGTCCTGGCCTTCGCGCAGCGGTTCGACCCGCAGCCGATCCATGCCGACGCCGCACTCGCGGCGGCCGGGCCGTTCGGTGGCCTGATCGCGAGCGGCTGGCACACCAGCGCCATCTTCATGCGGCTGTTCGCCGACCACTATCTGTCCCGGGTGGCCAGCCTGGCCTCGCCGGGAATCGACGAACTGCGCTGGCCGGCCCCGGTCCGGCCGGGGGACACGCTGCGGCTGCGCACCACCATCACCCAGACCCGGCGGTCCCGCTCCAAGCCCGACCGGGGCCTCGTCCTGACCCATGGCGAGCTGCTCAACCAGGACGACCGCGGCGTGCTCAGCCTGACCGCGATGAACCTGCTCAGGCTGCGGGACCCGGGCTAGCCGAGGGTGATCGCGTCCAGCCGCTGCTTGATGAACTCGCCGGACACGACGGGCGGGTAGTCGCTGCGCCGGCCGATCGGCGGCCGCAGCGATTCGATCACCGCGTCGTGGTCGGCCTCGTAGAAGTAGACCAGTGAGACGAGATCCTCGTCCGGTGCCTCGGCCTGCGGCGGGAGTACCCGGTGCCGGTTGGACGTCCACCGGGCGCCGCTCCAGCGGGCCAGCAGATCACCTGCGTTGATGGTGAAGGTGCCGGGGTGGTACGGCACGTACTCCCAGCCGTCCGCGGCCGTCCACACCTGCAGGCCGCCCCGGCCTGGTTCCCGGTCGAGGATGGTGACCGTGCCGAAGTCGGTGTGCGGGCCGATCCGGAACTGGCCGGGCTCAGGTTCCCCGGCCAGCGTCATCGGCGGGTACCAGTTGATGTTCATCGTGTGCGTGGCGTGCCCGGTGTGCCGGGTGAAGAAGTCACTGTCCAGGCCCAGCGCCGCCGCGCAGATCACCAGCAGTTCGTCGGCCAGGGCGCGCATCCGGGCCAGGTAGCCGGCCACCGCGGGCCGCAGCCCGGGCACCTCGGCCGGGTAGACGTTGGGCTGGAACCAGTACCCGTCGGCCACCGGGTCGCCGGTGGGCTGGTCGGCGCCGACGGCGAAGGACTCCTTCAGGTCCGGCGGCGTCTCGGTGCCCTCGGCGTACCCGTTCCCCTCGACGCCGGTCGGCAGCCAGCCCCGCCCGGCCACGCTGACCGAGTACTGCTGCTTGGCCGCGGCCGGCAGCGCGAAGAACGCCCGGGCCTCGGCCCGGACCCGGGCCGGCAGTTCGGCGGGCACGCCGTGCCCGGCGATGAGGAAGAAACCGACGCTACGCAGCGCGTCGTCCACCTGAGCGGCAACGTCGGCCCGGGCCGCCGCGTCGGTGCTGAACCAGGGGGCAAGATCGACTACCGGAACCGTGGCTGGCATGGGCTGCTCCGATCCTGGGCTCGTTTTGTCATGATTATCCCAGGTCAATGGGGACAGAACAGATGCAGTTGCGACGCTATGAGCAGGTTCAGCCGGGTCCGATTGCGGGGCCGGAAGTATTTACGGCACAATGATGTTGTGAAAAGCGTGGACCAGCAGAATAGCGGCATGGGTACGGCGCGCGGCGCCGCGTTCAGTGCTGCCCCGGCCCACGCGCAGGCCCCGGCCCACGCGCAGGCTCCGGGCCAGACTGGTTCCGAGCCGAACACCCGGGCCCGGATCGCCCGGCTGATCCTGGAGAACGGCCCGGTCACCGCGGCCGGGCTGAGCACCCGGCTGGACCTGACGCCGGCCGCCGTCCGCCGGCATCTGGACAACCTGCTGGCCGACGGGATGATCGAGACCCGCACCGCGCGGCGGCCGGCCAGCCGCGGCCGCGGCCGCCCGGCCAAGCTGTTCGCCATCACCGACGTCGGCCGGAGCGCGTTCGAGCACGCCTACGACGACCTGGCCAGCAACGCGCTGCGGTTCCTGGCCGAGGTGGCCGGGCCGGGCGCGGTGGCCGAGTTCGCCCGCCGCCAGCTGGCCGACCTGGAGGACCGCTATCGCGGCGTACTGGCCGGCGCGACCCCGGCGGACCGGGTGAAGATCCTGGCCCAGGCGCTGTCCGCGGACGGCTACGCCGCGTCCGCGAGCGGCTCGCCGGTAGAAACGGCCGGACAAGGGCAGCAGCTATGCCAGCACCACTGCCCGGTGGCGCACGTGGCCGCCGAGTTCCCGCAGCTGTGCGAGGCGGAGACCGAGGCGTTCGCCCGGCTGCTCGGCACGCCGGTGCAGCGGCTGGCCACGATCGCGCATGGCGACGGGATCTGCACCACGCACGTCACGGCGCCGGCCCTGCTCGGCGCGCGGACAACTCAACACACTGATAACGCAACCGGAGGCATCTCCGTATGACCACGACCGCACACCCGGAACTTGAGGGGCTGGATCGGTACAAGTTCGGCTGGGCCGACTCGGACGTGGCCGGGGCGGCAGCCCGCCGCGGGCTGTCCGAAGAGGTCGTCCGCGACATCTCGGCCAAGAAGAACGAACCGGACTGGATGCTGGACCTGCGCCTGAAGGGCCTGAAGCTGTTCGGCCGCAAGCCACTGCCGGCCTGGGGCGCGGATCTGACGGACATCGACTTCGACCACATCAAGTACTTCGTCCGGTCCACCGAGAAGCAGGCCGCGAGCTGGGACGAGCTGCCGGCCGACATCAAGAACACCTACGACAAGCTGGGCATCCCCGAGGCCGAGAAGCAGCGGCTGATCGCCGGGGTGGCCGCCCAGTACGAGTCCGAGGTGGTCTACCACAAGATCCGGGAGGACCTGGAAGAGAAGGGCGTCATCTTCCTGGACACGGACACGGCGCTGCGCGAGCACCCGGATCTGTTCCGGGAGTACTTCGCCACCGTCATCCCGCCGGGCGACAACAAGTTCGCCGCGCTGAACACCGCGGTGTGGTCCGGCGGCAGCTTCATCTACGTCCCGAAGAACGTAAACGTGGAGATCCCGCTGCAGGCCTACTTCCGGATCAACACGGAGAACATGGGCCAGTTCGAGCGGACCCTGATCATCGTGGACGAGGGCTCCTACGTGCACTACGTGGAGGGCTGCACCGCGCCGATCTACAAGTCCGACTCGCTGCACTCGGCCGTGGTCGAGATCATCGTGAAGCCCGGCGCCCGGTGCCGGTACACCACCATCCAGAACTGGTCGGCCAACGTGTACAACCTGGTCACCAAGCGCGCCGTGGCCCAGGCCGGCGCGACCATGGAGTGGATCGACGGGAACATCGGGTCCAAGGTCACGATGAAGTACCCGGCGGTCTACCTGATGGGCGAGCACGCCCGGGGCGAGACGCTGTCGGTGGCGTTCGCCGGCGAGGGCCAGCACCAGGACGCTGGGGCCAAGATGGTTCACCTCGCGCCGAACACGTCGTCCACCATCGTGTCCAAGTCGGTGGCCCGGGGCGGCGGCCGGACCTCCTACCGCGGCCTGGTCCAGGTCCAGGAGGGCGCCGCGCACTCGAAGTCCACGGTCAAGTGCGATGCGCTGCTGGTGGACACGGTCAGCCGGTCGGACACCTACCCGTA
Source organism: uncultured Actinomycetes bacterium (assembly GCA_963834705.1). GTDB lineage: Bacteria > Actinomycetota > Actinomycetes > Streptosporangiales > Streptosporangiaceae > RYN-230. Next base: position 542,843 of record CAWICV010000001.1, on the reverse strand, counting down.
CGTGGACGTCCGCGAGGACGACGTCGAGATGGGCCACGAGGCCAGCGTGTCCAAGATCTCCGACGACCAGCTCTTCTACCTGATGAGCCGCGGCATGACCGAGGACGAGGCGATGGCCACGATCGTCCGCGGGTTCGTCGAGCCGATCGCCCGTGAGCTGCCGATGGAGTACGCGCTCGAGCTGAACCGGCTGATCGAGCTCCAGATGGAGGGGGCGGTCGGCTGATGACGGGCCTCCAGGGGGCGGTGGAATCCTCCGCCCCGGTCTCCCGGCTGCACGAACACCGGTCGTTCGAGCTGGCCGATTTCCCGGTGCCGACCGGGCGCGAGGAGGAGTGGCGGTTCACCCCGCTGCGCCGGCTGCGCGCTCTGCACACCGACACCGCACCCGCGTCCGGCAAGGTCGCGGTGGACTTCGGCACCGCACCGGGGGTGTCGGCCGTGCGCGCCCGGCGCGGCGACTCCCGGCTGGGCGCCTCATTCGTGCCCGCCGACCGGGTCAGCGCCCGGGCGTTCGCCTCGTTCGATGAGGCCACCGTGATCAGCGTGCCGCCCGAGACGGACGTGCCGGAACCCACGGTGGTCTCGGTCCGCGGCGAAAGCGTGGAAGGTGCCGAGTTCGGTCACACCGTGGTGGAGATCGGGCATAACGCCAGGGCCGTGGTGGTGCTGGACCATGGCGGCGCGGCCACCTACGCGGACAACGTGGAGTTCGTGGTCGGTGACGGTGCCTCGCTGTCGGTGGTGAGCTTGCAGGACTGGGCGGACGACGCCGTGCACCTGAGTCACCACTACGCCACAGTGGGGCGGGACGCCCAGCTCAGCCACGCCGTGGTCACGTTCGGCGGCGGGGTGGTCCGGCTCGCGCCGTCGGTCAGCTACGCCGGGCCGGGCGGGGACGCCCAGTTGCTCGGGCTGTACTTCGCCGACGCCGGGCAGCACCTGGAGCACCGGCTGTTCGTGGAGCACAACCAGCCGCGCTGCCGCAGCCGGGTGGACTACCGGGGCGCGCTGCAGGGCGACTCGGCGCACTCGGTGTGGATCGGCGACGTGCTGATCCGGCCCGAGGCGACCGACACCGACACCTACGAGCGCAACCGCAACCTGCTGCTCACCGACGGCGCGCGCGCCGACTCGGTGCCGAACCTGGAGATCCTCACCGGCGAGGTGGTCGGGGCCGGGCACGCCAGCACCAGCGGTCGGCTGGAGGACCAGCACCTGTTCTATCTGATGGCCCGGGGGATCCCGGAGAACGAGGCGCGCCGCCTGGTCATCCGCGGCTTCTTCGGCGAACTGGTGGCCAAGATCGAGGTCGCTGAGGTGCGGGCGCGCGTTACCGCCGCGATCGAGAACGAACTGGCGAAGCTGCCATGACCGACAGCACAGGCACCTTCGTGCGGGTTTGCTCGCTGGACGAGCTGCCGTCCGAAGGGGCTCTCGGCGTGCAGATCGGCGAGCTGCCGGTAGCCGTGGTCCGGGTCGGCGGCGAGGTGTTCGCGCTGCACGACGTGTGCTCGCACGAGGAAGTCCCGCTGTCCGAGGGCGACGTCTACGACCACACCGTGGAGTGCTGGCTGCACGGCTCCTGCTTCGACGTGCGCACCGGCGCGCCCACCGGGCCGCCAGCCACCCAGCCGGTGCCGGTGTACCCGGTGAAGGTGGACGGCGATGAGGTGTATGTCGCTATTCCCGCCGATTCTGCCAGTAACTGACGAATAATGACCATGACCTGGAGATACTTCTGATGGCCACTCTTGAGATCCGCGACCTGCACGTCAGCGTGGACGCGCCGACCGGCGAGCAGGGCGCAGGCGACGCGCGGGAGATCCTGCGCGGCGTCGACCTGACCGTGGCGTCCGGGGAGACGCACGCCATCATGGGGCCGAACGGCTCCGGCAAGTCCACCCTGGCCTACGCGATCGCCGGCCACCCCAAGTACCACGTCACCCAGGGCTCGGTGACGCTGGACGGCGAGGACGTGCTGGCCATGACGGTGGACCAGCGGGCCCGGGCCGGCCTGTTCCTGGCTATGCAGTACCCGGTCGAGGTGCCCGGCGTGACCGTGTCCAACTTCCTGCGCACCGCGGTCACCGCAGTCCGCGGCGAGCCGCCGAAGCTGCGCGTGTTCCTCAAGGAGATGCGCGAGGCGATGGCCGCGCTGTCTGTCGAGCCGTCGTTCGCCGAGCGCAACCTCAACGAGGGCTTCTCCGGCGGGGAGAAGAAGCGGCACGAGATCCTGCAACTGGAGCTGCTCAACCCGAAGATCGCGGTGCTGGACGAGACCGACTCCGGGCTGGACATCGACGCGCTGCGGGTGGTGTCCGAGGGGATCAACCGGTTCCGCGCCGGGGAGGGCCACGGGGTGCTGCTGATCACCCACTACACCCGGATCCTGCGCTACGTGACGCCGGACTTCGTGCACGTGTTCGTGGGCGGCCGGATCGTCGAGGAAGGCGGCCCGGAACTGGCTGAGAAGCTGGAGCGGGAAGGCTACGAGAAGTACCTCAAGGCCGGGGTGGCCGGATGACCCTCGACGTGGCGCGGATCCGGAAGGATTTCCCGATCCTGGACCGGCAGGTCCGCGACGGGCGGCCGCTGGTCTACCTGGACAGCGCCAACACGTCACAGAAGCCGCGCCAGGTGATCGACGCGCTGGACGAGTTCTACGAGCGGCACAACGCGAACATCCACCGGGCCAGCCACCAGCTTGGCGAGGAGGCCACCGCCGCCTACGAGGGCGCCCGGGTCAAGGCGGCCGAGTTCATCGGCGCCCGGGACGAGGCCGAGGTGGTGTTCACCAAGAACATCTCGGAGGGCATCAACCTGGTCGCCTATGCGATGGGCAATGCCCGCTCCGGCCGGCTGGCGCTCGGGCCGGGCGACGAGATCGTCATCACCGAGATGGAGCACCACTCCAACATCGTGCCGTGGCAGCTGCTCTGCGAGCGGACCGGCGCCACGCTGCGCTGGTTCGGCGTGACCGACGACGGCGAGCTGGACCTGACCGGCCTCGACGGCCTGATCACCGAGCGGACCAGGCTGGTCGCGCTGGCCCACCAGTCCAACGTGCTGGGCACCATCAACCCGGTCCGGCTGATCGCCGACCGGGCGCATGCCGCCGGGGCGGTGGTCCTGGTGGACGCGGCCCAGTCGGTGCCGCACATGCCGGTCGACGTGCACCAGCTAGGCGCCGACTTCCTGGGCTTCACCAGCCACAAGATGTGCGGCCCGACCGGCATCGGGGTGCTCTGGGGCCGCCGCGAGCTGCTCGAGGAGCTGCCGCCGTTCCTGGGCGGCGGCGAGATGATCGAGACCGTCTGGATGGACCACTCGACGTTCGCCCCGCCGCCGCACAAGTTCGAGGCGGGCACGATGCCGATCGCCGAGGCGGCCGGGCTGGGCGCGGCCATCGACTACCTGAACGAGATCGGCAAGGACGCGATCCGGGCGCACGAGCGCGAGCTGATCGGGCACGCGCTCGGCGCGCTGGGCGAGGTGGACGGGCTGCGGGTGCTGGGACCGGCCGACCCGGACCGGCGCGGGGGAGCGATCTCGTTCACCGTCGATGAGGTGCATCCGCACGACATCAGCCAGGTACTGGACGAGCATGGCGTGGCGGTACGGGCCGGGCACCACTGCGCCTGGCCGCTGCACCGCCGGTATGGAATATCAGCCAGCACCCGTGCGTCGTTCTATCTGTACAACACGACGGCTGAGGTGGACACGATGGTCGAGGCGATCCGGCAGGCGCAGCGCTTCTTCGGCGGGACCTGATGCAGCTCCAGTCGCTGTACCAGGAAGTCATCCTGGACCATTACCGGCACCCGCACCACAAGGGACTGCGGGAGCCGTATGACGCCGAGGTGCACCACGTGAACCCGCTGTGCGGTGACGAGGTGACGCTGCGGGTCGCGCTGAAGGACGCCGGCGGCGAGCCGGTCGTCGGCGACGTGTCCTATGACTCGCTCGGCTGCTCGATCAGCCAGGCCAGCGTGTCGGTAATGAGTGAGCTGATCATCGGCAAGACGGTGCCCGAGGCGCTGACGCTGGCCGAGGAGTTCCTCCGGCTGATGCAGTCCAAGGGTGAGCTGGAGCCGGACGAGGCCGTGCTGGGTGACGGGGTAGCGTTCGCCGGGGTGGCCAAGTACCCGGCCCGGATCAAGTGCGCCCTGCTCAGCTGGATGGCCTGGAAGGACGCCACCGCGCGGGCCATCGAAGCACAGGCCATCGAAGCACAGGCGATCGAAGGAGCACCAGATGAGTGACGACCAGACCACCAATCTGGACACCACGGGCAGTCTGGAGACCACCGAAGAGACCGAGGACTTGCTGGAAGCGCTCCGCGACGTGGTGGACCCGGAGCTGGGCGTCAACGTGGTCGACCTGGGCCTGGTCTACGGCGTGACCATGGGCGAGGACAAGATCGCGGTCATCGACATGACGCTGACCAGCGCGGCCTGCCCGCTGACCGACGTGATCGAGGACCAGGCGCGGTCCGCGCTGGACGGCCTGGTCAGCGATCTCAAGATCAACTGGGTGTGGCTGCCGCCGTGGGGCCCGGAGAAGATCACCGAGGACGGCCGCGAGCAGCTGCGCGCCCTCGGCTTCAACGTCTGACCCCGCTGGCCGACGCGGCCCGCCGCCGGCGGCCGCAGGCAGTCCTGGACAGTCAGAGCACGAAGCAGAGGACAATCAGCACGATGACCGCTGCCAGTGTGGCGGCGAAGATACACCGCCTGAACCAGCGGTAGGCCTGCTCGTCAACTGGGTCGGTCATGGCCCGTCTCCCGGCAGGAAGACACTGTGGGCCGCCAGAATCCAGCGCATCAGTTCGGGGACGGATTCGTGGATGTGCCCGTCGTCGCACATCACGGCGGCGGTGAAGAAGTAGCGGATCTCCCGGAAGTTCAGCTTGGCCGAACGCATGAGGTTGCCGAGGCCGAGTTCATCGCAGGCCCACCTGGCTATGTCGCCTTCCGGCGGGTCGATCAGGTCCGCGCGGCTGAACACGACGGCCAGCCGGGTACCCCGCAGCCGCACGCCCATCGCCTCGATCTGCTGGTGCGTCCCCTGGTAGGCAAGGTCGGGAGAGGGAGCGGTGGAGCGCACCGGGGCCAGCTCGGCCTGCTTTTCCGGTAGCAGGCGGGCCCAGAACGCATCCACCGACAGCGGGTCGATGACCAGAACGAACGTCTGTGCCTTGTCGAGGTAGGCCAGTTCCTGAGTTCGGCCGCCCTGGTAGAAGCGCTCGCCGGCCGCGTCGAACAGCTGCAGGATCTGGCCTCGCCTAGTCCTGCGGCGGATCCGGCCCCGCCCGGTCCTGACCCGGATGAGGTACGCGCGGGGCAGCGTCATAGAGGTCAGTGAGGTGTTGCTGCCGGTGCGGAGAATGTGCTCGGCGACGGCGAGCTCCCGGGCGGTGATCGAATCGGCGAATTCCGCGCTGAGCCGGCCCGCCTCATCCCAGGCGCGCAGCTGCGTGACGATGCTGAACAGCAGCCGGGTCTTACCCGCGCCGGTGGCCCCGATGAACGGCAGGACGATTTCGGGCCCTTCGCCGGGGCGGTGCTCCAAATTCTCCTCGCACCGCGGGCAGAACGCGGCGGTCCGCCACGAGCCGAAGAGCAGCAGGGTGCTCATCGGCATACCGCACCGGCAGCGGCGCCGGACGATACCGAACCGGCCCGGCCGCACGTTACGGTGCCGGTGCTCGCAGCGGCGGCGCGGGCAGAAGTACCCCGGGTACGGCACCCGGTGCGAGCACTTCGGGCAGACCATCCGGATGTTCTTGATCCGGAGAATGGCTGAATCCACGCCGCGCAGCGCGATGCCAGCCGCCCGGGCACCCGCGGCCGACACGCTGACAACGAGCAGATGGACGAGGGCGAATCCGGCCGCGGCGAGCGTCCCGGCCGCCGTGCCCACGGCCATCCCGGCCGCGCCCCCGACGCCGAGCGGGCCGGTCATCATGGCTCCGTCGCCGGAGAACGACCAGACGACCCGCCGGGCTCCTGATTGCCAGAACTCGCGGCCCGCGCGGTAGCCAACCGCGGCCGCGTGCTGGGCGTCAGCCAGGGCCGGGCCGTAGAAGTACTGCAGCACCGCGGGGTCATCGTCTTCGGCTGCCCGTGGCCACCGGCCCGGGTCCGGCAGCCAGGCAGGCCGGATGACTAGCACCCGGGCCAGGGCGGTGAGGTATGTGGCCGGGATCCCCAGGCTGTAGACAGCGCAGGCGACCAGCGCCATCAGCGGGATGGCGGCAAGCAGGTAGAACAGGTAGAGCACCCCGAGAATCAGCCCCATCTCAGCCGTCCCCAGGTGGCCGTTTGCCGGGCGCCCCCGGCCCGGCGCCGAACACCCGGCGGGCCAGCCCGGTGCGCTGTTCGGCCCGCCAGGCCTGGAACTGGGTTGTCATCCTGTCTCTGGTCAGGGCGTGGCCGAGGGCGCTGAGATCCGCCCGGCGCCAGTCGCGCACCGCTTCGAAGGCCGCGGTCAGGCTGGCGGCTATGGCGGGCTGGCCGCGTACGTCGGGCGAAACGAGCGCGAGGAACACCCGGCGGGCGAGCCAGATGTCGGCCTGGTCCTGGCTGAGCCTGCTGAACAGCTCGTCGCGCACCAGCGGGGCCAGGTGCTCCGGGCAGTTCCGCAGCGCCCGGCCGAGCGGCTCAGCCTCGGCGAGTAGCCGGGGCAGCTCACGATCCAGCAGCGCGCGGCTCTCCCCGTCGACCACCACGTACGCGGCGAACAGGTCAGCGAAGACGTCCACCGCGCCGCGTGGCCCGGTGGAGCGGGCCTTCCGCAGTAACGGCTCCACGATGGCGGCGTTCCGCATGACGTGCTGGTCCGCCGCTGGCAGCAAGGGCAGGATCGGGTGATCCGCCAGGGCCCGGGCCAGCCGCAGCGAGCGGCCATCCAGCTGGCCGCGGGCGGCGGCCACGCTGATCTGGGCCGCGAACCAGGCCAGCACGTCCGGCTCGGGCGGCCCGGTTACCGCGCCCAGCAGCTCAGCGATCTGGTCCGGCGGGCACCCGCCGGGCCACAGCCGGTGCAGTAGTTCCGCGTCCATCCGGGCCCGGCCGTCCTGGGCACGGATATCAGCGATCTCGTCGAAGGCCCGCACCGGTGCGATGCGGCCCTGCACGGCCGCCTGGATCAGCCACAGCTCGGTAAGGCCGGGATAAGGTGCCAGGTCGTCGCGTTCGATCAGAGTGCCGCTAGTGCCGCCAAACAAGGCCTGGGCTGCCTCTGGTGGCTCACCCGCCAGCCGGGCGAGCAGCCCGCGGCGGACGGCGGGGGACTGCCGCAGCAACGTGGCCAGCTGCGGCTGCGGTGCGCCTGGGTCGAGGCAGGTCTGCCCGTAATGTTCGAGCCAGGTGTCTGAGATCTCGAGCTGCGACGCGGCCGCCCACTCCAGCAGCGCCAATGCAACTGCGGGCGGGGCGGCCGCCAGGACCTGCCCGGCACCGGCCCGGGCCGCCGCCGCGGCCGGCCCGGTGAGCGGGATCGGCCGGGCCGGTTCCCCACTGCTGAGACGCGCGATCGCGCGCTTGGCCAGCAACAGCTCCAGGCGCGCGGCCTGGCCCGTGGCAGGCAGCTGGCGGGCCAGGCCGAGCAGGTCAAGCAGCCGGTCCTCGGTGAGCGCCTGATCCGGCTGGCTGAGCGCGACGCTGAGGCCGGCGTCGGCGAGCTGCGGTGGCAGCGAGCCGGCCGTACGCAGCAGCCACCGGGCGACCTCGTCCGTCTGGCCCGGGCTGAGCGGCCGGCCGAGCAGGCCGGCCGCCGCGGTGACCGGCGCGAGCCAGTCGTCGAGGGTTTCCTCGCTTCCGGTGGCGAACGCCGCTGCCCGCTGCCACAGTCCCGGCGTGGCCATCACCCCAGTGCTGGCGAGCAGCACGGCCAGCGGATGGGCCTGGTCCTCCACCGGGGCCTGCCCTGCGGTCAGGTCGAAGAGCTGAAAGCTGGCGGCCATTCCGGATGGGAGCGCCTCGTCGCGGAGGATTCCGGTCAGGTGGTAAGGCGCGTAATCCGGCCGGTGGCTATAGGTGGTGAACGTCATCCGGCGCGCGAGACGCTCGCCCAGCAGGTAGGAGACGGCAGCGATCCACCACGCGTTCTCCGTGCTGTCCTGGCTCGCGAGCAGGACCGGCCGGTCACCGGCCATGGCCCGGCCCACTGCGGTCAGCAGCTGCGGGAGGACACCGGCGGCGTTGCTATGGGTGTCCAGGAACAACTGGGTGGCTGGACGGTCGATCGATCCGGGCGGCGGCGGCCCGGGCAGCTCCGGGAGTTCGGTACCGGCGGCGGGGCTGCGCTGCCAGAGTCCAGCGCCCCACAGTTCGGCCGGCAGCAGCGGCCCGAAGTCCTGCTCCGGGTCGTCGGTGACTAGGGCGTGCACGAAGTAGTTGCCCGGGCGGCCGGAGTGGTCGTTCCCGGCGAATACCACCTGCGCGGCGATGGCTGCGCCCGTCGCCTCGCTGATGCCGTAGCAGAACGCGACCGGATATGCCTCTGGCTGCCCTGGTTCCGGGTTAGCCAGCAGCCAGCCCGGCGGCTCATAGATGGTCCGGTCCTCGACCTCGCGCATGACCGCCGGGGAGACCCCCGGCGTGACCGCGTTGAACTGGTATCCGCCGTAACCGCTCAGGCCGTGCTCGCACGACGTGTAGTAGAGCTGCTGGAAGGCCATGTCAGCCTCGCTTCACCGGGATGGCGCCGAGCTGCGCGAGGATCCACACGAACGGGTCGGCGACCCGGTAGGGGCGGATGCCACGGGCGGCGATGTGGTTGTCCTGCGTCGGTGTCTCGCCGAGGGCCGAGATCCCGAAATAGCGATAGCTGCGATAGTGCAGCCGGGCTATCTGGTCGATCCGGGTTCCTTCCCACTGGGCCAGCAGCCGCTGGATCTCGTGGTGTACCTCCAGGCTGTCCCGCTCGTCGAGATATGCGCCGTGGCCGCCCGGCTGCCGCAGCGGGCTGGTTTCGCGCAGGTCGTGGAACAGCGTGTCCATCTTGGAGAACACGATGGCGAGCGGCTTGCTGATCCGCTGGTTCGGTTTGGTGCCCTTCTTGGCCAGGATGAGGTCGGTGATGTTCTCCAGGACTGTGGCCGGCTGGTCGGCCAGGCCCGCCGGGGTGGGCAGCAAACAGCCGGGCTCGGCCAGCATGCGCGCGCCACGCATCTGGAGCGGGTCCAGCACCAGCACGATGCCGTCGGCCGCCGCGAGGTAGCGGACGTTCTGCTCCACTGACTGCTGGGACCGGAGGTCTTCACCGGCCGTATCGAAGAACGACAGCAAGGTGTGCTGCGGCTCCCCCCGCCCCTGGGCGTCACCTCGGGCCGGTCGGCCGGGCCAGGCCAGTAGCCGGCGGCGCACCGTGGTGAACCGGAAGACCAGCGGCACCCGGCTGTGCAGTCCTGCCGTTGTCGTCGGCGCCAGCAGCAGCGAGTTCCGGTACAGCGGCCGCTCGTACTCGCTGGCGAACCGGTGCCGGGTGTTATCATCAGCACCGCTGATCGCCGCGTCGAGCCGCTGCCCGAGCTGATGCATCAGCTCATGCACGAGCACGGTCATGAACACCGTCTTGCCTGATTCCCTGGCGCCGACCAGCGCGATCAGCCGGCTGCGCACCTTCCCGAAGTGCACCGGCAGCTGGCTGTGGCAGACCGGGCAGACCCGGGTTGTGCTGTCGCTCCCACAGCGTGGGCACCGGGCCGAGGTGCGGCGGCCGTCGGCCAGGAACGTCGGCGGCAGTGCACCGGCGAAGCCGATCCGGTCGCGCAGCACCGTGTCGATCTCCGGAGCGCAGACCTGGCTGCTGGGATTGCTCAGGCCCGGGCACCGGAACTGGATCCGTTCCTCGGTGAAGGACTCGTAACAGTACGGGCAGTACAGCGGCCCGGCGGCGAGGATCACCGGATCCTCATCTCCGCGGCGGGCGGGTGGAAGAGCAGGACAGCCGCGGGGTCGGTGGCCGCTGGGTCGGTGAAGCAGGCCAGCCAGCCCGGCCCGCGGCGCACAGACACGCTGACTGCCAGGCGCTGGCCTGGCCCGATGGGCTGCGGCTCGACCCGCAGGAGCGTCTCACTCCCGGCCGGGAGGTCTGCCGGGTAAGGCCCGGTGGCCTGCACAATCAGCAGGGCAGGCAGCTGGGTAGCCCGCTCGGCGGAGAACTCCACGGTCCGCTGCCTCCGGCGCCACCAGCGTGTGCGGATCCGGTAGCGAACAGCGACAGCGCGGCCGGGTACGGTAACCCCGGCCGGGGCTGCATTGAGCTGCCCACCGGAGTGCGGGTAGACCGCGCGCACCTCGACCCGCGTTTCGTCCGGCCCGACGGTCAGCTCGACGCCGCCCCCCTCGTGGTAGACGCGCCACGAGCAGCGCTCTTCCTGGCCAGACCAGCGGATCACGGTGTCGGTCGCCCCCTCCGGCCACTCCCAGGCCAGCAGCACCGAATCGTGCATCCGGCGGGCGGTCAGGCCGGTAACCGGCCCAGCCAGGCCAGCCTCCGCGGTGCTGCCGACCACCAGCGCGCTGCCCCGGGACGTCACTGGCAGGAGGTAGTGGCGGCCCGGCGGCAGGCTGCTGAGCTCCAGGTAGTCCCGGCCGTCGATGTGCCGCCTGGGCATCCCAGGGACCTCGTGCAGTGCGGCGGCGTCCTGCGGCGTGATCCGGCTGCCCGCGGGCCACTGTGGCGGCACCTGGCTGCGCATCAGACTGACCCGGCCGTACCGGGGTGGTGTCCAGCAGGCTACAACCACGGCCGCGCCATCCGCTGGCACGGTCAGCTCCAGGTCGGTGACGGCACCGGGCTCGGGCTCTGGCACCGCGGACAGGACGATCCCGGCGGAGTGGCGGCGCTGCCCGTCGCCCGTCCGGTACGACGCCGATATCCGGTAGAAGTACTCCGTTCCGGTGCACAGCCCGGTGTCGGTGAAGCCGGTGAGCGAGGACTCGACCGGTGTCCCGTCCTCAGGTACCCGCGGCGGGTGGCCTGCCGTCCGCCGGACCAGGATGGTCTGCGCGCCGCGGGGCGGCTGCCACGAGACGGCGAGCGCCGTTTCAGCCGTGGTCAGCGAGACGCCCGTCACGTCCGGCGCGAGCACGAGCGGCGAGGTGGTGGCGGGTGGTGAGCAGGCTTCGCCACACCGGTCGGCGAAGACGCTGTAGCGGAGCTCGGCGCCAGGCGGCGCGGCCGTATCGAGGACGGCGTGCTCCGTGGTCCCGGCGATGACAGCCGTCCCGTCGGCCGGCGACGCCGGTGCTCGCCCGGTGCCACGGCTGACCCGGTAACGCACCTGTCCGGCCAGCGCCGGGCTGGGCTCCCAGGTCACCATGACGTGGTCTCCGGCCAGCCGGGCGCCGGGGTTCCGGGGGGTAGGGGGCGGCACCGCGGCCAGCCGCTCGGCCAGGTCGGCGTCGTCGCTGGCCGTCCGGAGTGCCTCGGCCAGCCGCAGGGCGGCCTGCTCGGGCCGGTCGCGGGATAGTTCCTCATCGGCCGCCCGGCCCAGCGCGGTCACCATGCCGTCCGCCGCCATGATGCGGTCGCGCAGTGGGTCGTTGGCGGGCAGCCCAGCGGCCAGCCGCTGGGCGCCGCGCAGCCTGCCCGCCGCCAGTTCTTGTTCCGCCTGCTGGCGCAGGGCTGCCACCGTGTCCCCGGCGAGCAGCGCGGACGCGATCAGCCCGGCCTCGTCCGCCACCAGGCCGAGGTCGTGCGCCTGCGCCGCGATGGTCCGCTGGCCGAACCCTGCCGTTGCGCGCTCCCGCAGGCGCTCGACGACCTCCGACAGCAGGAGGGCATCCAGCTGGCCGGGCTGGCGGGCGGCCGCGGTCAGGATGCTGAGCACATTCTCGGTGGCCGTCTTCCGGTTCGAGTACGGCAGCGCGGCCGTCCGGTCGCGGGCCCGGCTGAGCGCGGCTTCGTCGAGCCGGGTGTCGTCAGCGAGCCGGAACCCGCCCAGCACACGGAAGTCACGGCCGGTGGCGGCGCCGAACACGACCTCCGCCGACAGTTGCTTGCCGAGCTCGCGGACGTGGCTGGCCAGCGCGCCCTGCTTCGGGTGCGGCGCGGTGGGCAGCTCGGGGAACGCCTCGACGACCCGGACGCCGGCCCGCCGCAGGCTCTCGGCGACCTCAGCCTGGGTGAACCGGAAGCTGAGTGCGTTCTGCAGCCTGGCCACAGTGGCTGGCCCGGCGTGGGTGGCGGCGCCGGCTTCGGCCTTGGCCAGGCGGTCGAGCTGGTCCTTCTGTTCCTGCCGCGCCCGCTGGTGGTGCTGGCGGAACGTCCGGAGCGTGAGCGGGCCGTCCTGCGCCAGATCGGTGTGGGCGCTGAGCAAGGCCCGGGCAAGCTGCTTGTAGCCCCGGGTCCGCTCCTTCTGGCGCCAGTACGCACAGACCCGGCCGATCTGGGCGGCGAACTCGGCCGGGTCGGACACGCCTGCGTGTAGGCCATACCGCAGGTACAGGTCCGCCGGGGGAATGTTGTTCGCCCGCCTGGCCGGATCCAGCACCTCCCGGCAGTACCGGTCGGGATCCCAGGCCACCTAGCCGGTCACCTCGTAGCGGGCGACCGCGTCGGCTGCCCGCCGCAGTCCCGCCTCGTCGAGGCCGCCGATCTGGATCTCGAAGCGGACCTCCTGCCCGGAATCCGCCTCCCAGCCGTGCACCTGGAGCAGGCCGGTTTCGGTCATGTGGAAGGTGACCTCGAAGGGCGCCCCGGCGCGCTTGCGCGGCAGGTCGCTGAGCACTCCCTTGCCGATGTGGGTGTTGTGTTCCAGGTGCTCCGAGGCGACCGCGCCGGCCTGTTCCCATACTTCCAGCCGAACCTGACGTTGGTTGTCCTCGATCGTGTAGAACGTCTCGGGCTCGGTGTCGGCTGGCAGCGGGGTGTTCGCGGAGAGCAGGTGCGCGACGTAATTGCGGGCCCTGTCCGGATCGGTCTGGAATACCGGGTCTTCGCCGTCGACGACCTTGATGCCGAATGCCCGGGGGACCACCGTCGCCACCCGCTTGGCGGCGATGCCCGCGACCTCCTCGGCGGACATGCCCAGCTGGTCGGCCACTTCCTGGACCGCCTGGGCGGATTGCTCCCCGCCGCTGTCCGGCAGGCTTTCCTTGACCTTCCGCACCACGGCGAACAGTGCCGCCCCTTTGGCCACGGCCAGGTGCGGGTCCTGCAGCCGGGCCTGCAGCCCGAAGCGCTCGCGCAAGCTCTGGGCCACGGCGGGCGTGATGGTCATGCCGCCGACCAGGAGCACGTCGTCGAAGCTGCTGACCCCCTTCTCGCGGGCGGTGGCGATCGTTCGCTCGGTGATCTCCATGGTGCGCTCGAGCAGCTCAGAGGTAAGTTCGTCGAGCTGTTCGCGGGTCAGTTCGAGCTGGCTGACGCTGCCGCCGAACCGGACCGTCTGCTTCCGGGCCGTGGCGGCGCTGAGCGCCCTTTTGAGCTGCTCGGCGGAGGCGGCCAGGTCCTGCATGAACTGCTCATCGGTGCTGGGATCCAGATCCGGGTGCTGGGCGGTGAAGCCGCTGAGCAGGAACTCGATGATCTTGCTGTCCCAGTCCGCCCCGCCCAGCTGGTGATTGCCGTCGGTGCAGACGACCTGGATGTCGTCCCCGTCGATCCGGATGACCGTGGTGTCGAATGTGCCGCCACCGAGGTCATAGACGAACAGGTGCCGCGTCTCCCCGGTCTCGTTCACTGCCTGATAGGCCAGCGCGGCCGCGACCGGTTCAGCCAGCACGTCCAGCACGTTGAGCCCGGCGATCTGCCCCGCCTTGCGGGTGGCTTCTCTTTCCAGCACGCCGAAATAGGCGGGCACGGTGATGACCACGTCCCGGATCTCTTCGCCGGCCTGATCCTGCGCGGCGCGGGCGAGCTCACGCAGGATCAGCGCGGAGATCGACTCCGGAGTGTGGTCCTGGCCGTGGAAGCTGTAGTGGACGTCCTGCCCCATCTGCCGCTTGACCAGCTCGACCACCAGTTCTGGGGCCAGCAGGGCTGAGTCCTTGGCCGTCCTGCCGACCACCACGTTGTCGGCTGACTCGAAGTAGACCACCGACGGGGTGGTGTCCTCGGCCACCGCGCTCTTCAGGATGACAGGCCGGCCTGTCTCGTCCACGGTGGCGATGCACGAATTGGTGGTGCCTAGATCGATTCCGTAGGTAGCCATGTCACCTCGCAGATTCCGTGGTGCCCGGGTCCGGCTGGGCCGCCTCGGGCCCCGGGCTGCACTGGTAGAAATGTGCCTGAACCGGGCGCCGGATCCGGCCGGTCTCGCGCTCGCGGAATCCGGCGGCGACCACCTCCGCCACCGTGTTGTGCCGGGAGTCATCAGCGCAGACCACGACCGACAGCGGCCGGTGCCGGTCCGGCTGGAACTGGTCCCCGGGCTCAGCTGTGAACACCTCGACGCCGCACCGGTCGAGGATCTGCGCGACGTCTTCGTTGAACGACCAGAGCAGCTGCCCGTCCCGGCCGTCCGCCTCCAGCCTCCGGACTTCGCGACTGAGCTGGTCATGCAGCCGGATGAGGTCGGCGATCACCGGCTCCAGGATGAGCCGGCCTAGACCGCCGCGAAGCCGCTGGTTTTCCTCGTGCAGCCGGTCCAGGATCGCCTCTCGGTGCGCCGACCGGCGGTGGAACTCAGCCGATTGTTCTTCTACCTTGGCCATGCGCTGGGCCAGTTCGCCGAGAGCGGCGGCGACATCGCCCATCGCCGCGCGCTCCTCATCGTTCCCCGTCATTGCATCGTTCCCCGTCATTGCACCACCCGGCTGCTCGTTAACGAGTCCCGTCTGGACGCACCAGGACGACCTTGTGCGGGTCCCGGCCATTGCGGAAGAAAAGCTGCGGCACGGCGCTGTCCGGCTCGTCCCCGATGGTGGCGCATGCCTGATGAAATGCGTTCTTCAGCGAGTGGCCGAAGGCCAGACCCGAGTAGAGGTGGGCCGCGAAAGCGCGGGCCGGCGCATCGTGCATTCTTCCGCGCATGCCAATCGCTCCATCGATCAGCTGGGCGGCGGCCCGGGCGTGCTCCGCAGAGTCGCAGATGTTGAAGAAAACGATCCGCAGATCCTCACCGGCCCAGCTGAGCATCTGGATCAGCCGGTCCGCCGCCACCGGCTCGGACCGGTCGCGGGGCCCCATGGTGAGGTATCCGTCTGCCGTTCCGTGTCCGCTGAACTGGACCATGTGCGGCTTGTACCGGTTGCAATTGGGGATCAGGTCGAAGGCCTGCGCGGCGAGCCAGGGCTGCAACGTGATCCGGTTCCCGAATTCCGCCTCGCCGATCCGGGTCAGGATCTCCCGTATTTCCTTGTCAAGGTCTGTCCGGGGCTGATCGCGGGGTTCGGAAGCGAAGAGCAGTACGGTAACTCTTTCCGGCAGCGCGGAAACCGTCTCGGGCGGGAGTTGTGCGGAGCGTGGCTCGGTCACCGCAGGTGTGCCAGGTCGCCAGCCCTGTTGCACCACCGGCGGCCCGGTGGGGTGGTCCGTCCCAGCCGCTACGCTGCTGCCGATCATCCGCAATGACCGAGACTGCTGGCTGAGTTCCTGGTGGATCTGCGCCAGGCTGCTAGCCGCGGCGTCGGTTGCCGTGAGCACCGTGCTGATCCTGGTTTCCTGCCGGGTGTCCGCATGCTGCAGGAACTTGGCCTGGCCCTCGATGGCGGCCCGGAGTGCACCGAATGCCGGCGCTATCGGCCGGAGGCTTTCGTCAACACGCTGCAACTGCGTGCCGACCGCAGCCAGATGCTCGTTGAGCTGGCGAATGCTCTCGCCGGACAGGAGGGGTTTCGACGCGGCCCAGAGCGCTGCGATCATGTCTGCTATCTCGATCTCCTTCTGCTGGTGGTCTCTGCGGAGTTGTTCGGCGCGGGCCTGTGCCCGCTTACTCTCTTCTCCCTTGTGGCTGGCCTTCAGGCTTGCCCGCTGCCTGCCGCCGGGCGTTACTGCCTGATTGGCTTCCCTGACGAGCAGGTTGTGCTCGAGCATCAGCGCTTGGGCCTGCGCCTGGGCTGGGGCCAGTTGGTCGGAGAGCCGGGCTCGTTCGCGGAACAGAACAGTCAGCCCTGCCTCGTCGAAGGTGGCCATGTTCCCTCCTGGCACCCTTTCCTGGCGGCTACTTCACTGCCGTTGGCCGTCCTGAGCTGGCTCGCCCAGCGCCTCGAGGAGGGCGGTCATCCCGTGCATTACGGTTTCTGGCGGCCCATCCGGACCGAAGCCTTCGTGTTCAAGAGTGATTGCCATCCGGCGGCCGCCACGCTCGAGAACGACTTTCGATCCGGGCGCCCGGTGCCGGGCGGAGGCCCAAAGATGCCTGATGAAGCGGGAGATCTCGTGGCTGCCCACGAGAACGGTGACCAGATTCGCGCTGGTTGTCAGCAGCGTTTCGGCGTAAAGTTCGACGCCGCGTTCTGTTCCGGCTAGACGGAAGCCATCATCGGCGAGGGAGTCGGCCAGCTCCTCCGGTACTTTCACGTACATGCCCGCCGCCATAGCCATACGTTAGGCGCGTATCGCGCACCTGTATAGACGGTAAAGCGCAGGTGGCGAAGCGGCTATTACGATCGGTAATCGCAGATATAGCCCGGCCACTCTGCAGCTGCAGAGGACA
This sequence comes from uncultured Actinomycetes bacterium, assembly GCA_963834705.1. Taxonomy (GTDB): domain Bacteria; phylum Actinomycetota; class Actinomycetes; order Streptosporangiales; family Streptosporangiaceae; genus RYN-230. The sequence goes on along the minus strand of CAWICV010000001.1, from coordinate 526,228 downwards.
GCAGGCTCGTCTCACCCGGCAGCTCCCCGGCGCGAGGGAGGTGCTGGCCCAGGCTGCCTGGCTAACCTGGCAGTTCGGCCGCCAGGTTCTGCGGAGGTGGGCAGCCATGCCCGACAAGCTCATGCGGCTGCGCCGGAGCGAGACTCCGCCGGAGCCGCCGCGGCCGGTCATGCTGGCCATCGCCGGGGACAGCGCGGCCGGCAAGACCACGCTGACCCGGGGCATTGCCGAGGCGCTCGGTGCGGACCGGGCCACCGCGCTGTGCGTGGACGACTACCACCGCTACGACCGGGCCGAGCGCCGCGGCGTGCCGTTCACCGTGCTCAACCCGGAATGCAACTACATCGACGTGATGGAGCAGCACCTGCATTTGCTGGCGCTCGGGCGGCCCATCCTCAAGCCGGTCTACGACCACAGCACCGGCACGCTGACCCGCCCGGTGCTGGTCGAGCCGCGCGAGTTCGTCATCGTGGAAGGGCTGCTGCCGCTGCATACCAGGCTGGCCCGGGCCTGCTTCGACATCGCGGTGTACCTGGACCCGCCGGAGGAGATCCGCCGGGAGTGGAAGCTCCGGCGGGACTGCGCCGAACGGGGCTACACCCCGGACCAGGTGCTGGCCGAACTGGGCCGGCGGGAGCCCGAGTCGGCCGCCTACATCCGGCCGCAGCGGCAGTGGGCGGACATCTCGGTCCGGTTCGCGCCGGTGGCCGGCCACCAGGCGCCGGGCGGCACGCCGCTGTCCGCGGAGATCCTGCTCCGGCCGACCATCCAGCACCCGGATCTGACCCACGTGCTGACCGACGACGACCGGCGGACGGTGCACCTCAAGCTGATCCGGGACAGCGACGGCCGACCGGTGGACGCGCTGCACGTGCACGGGTACGCGCCGCGGGAGGACAGCCGGATCGTGGAGAAGGCGATCTGGGAGCAGCTGTCCAGCGGCGGCAGCCTGCCAGACAGGGTGGGCGAGTACGCCGCGGGCAGGCGCAGCGAGCCGCTGGCCATCGCCCAGCTGCTGCTGCTCTGGCACCTCCTTGAGGCGCGCTCCTGATTGGGTACCGTTCCGGGCATGGCACGCACCCCTATTACGGTGGTGATCATCGACGATCACCAGATGGTGCTGGACGGCCTGCGGCCATGCTGCAGCCGTACCAGGACCAGGTCCGTATCGTCGGCGAGGTCAGCGAGCCCGCGGCCGCGCTGGCCCTGGCCACCGGGCTGAAGCCGGATGCCGTGCTGCTCGACGTGCGGCTGCGCGGGGCCAGCGGGCTCGACCTGTGCGCAGAGATCTTGCGGGCCACGCCCGGCTGCAAGGTCGCCTTCCTCACCGTCTACGACGACGAGCAGTACCTCTACCAGGCCCTCCGGGTCGGCGCGGCCGGCTTCCTGCTCAAGCGGATCAAGGGCGGTGAGCTGGTTGACTACCTGCGCCGGATCTGCGACGGGGAGGTGCTCATCGACCCCAGCCTGGCCGGCCGGGTGGCGCTGTCCGCGGCCCGGCTGCGCAGCGGCGAGTTCTGGCCCGGCGCGCATCTGGGCCTGACCCAGCGGGAGAGCGAGGTGCTGTCACTGCTGGTCGCCGGGCTGTCCAACCGGGCCATCGCGATGAAGCTGGTGGTCAGCGAGGAGACGGTGAAGACGCACTCCCGGGGCATCTACCGCAAGCTGGGGGTGTCCGACCGGGCCGGCGCGGTCGCGGTCGCGCTGCGCGAGGGCGTGTTTCATTGATCCCCGGCCTGGGCGCGGACGCCGGCGCGGAACGCGAGGCGCGGCTGCTGTCCCGGGTGGTGGACACCATCTCGGCCGGCCTGGACCTGGACCGCATCCTGCAGGGCGTGGCCACGCTGGTCACCGAGACCACGGACACCGACGTCTGCTTCGTGCACCTGCTCGACGAGCGGGCCCGGACGCTGCAGCTGCGCGGCGCGACCCCGCCGTTCGACACCATGGTGGGCCGCATCGAGCTGGCCGTCGGCGAGGGCGTGGCCGGCTGGGTGGCCGACCACGGCGAGCCGGTCATGATCATCGATAACAAGACGGCGGACCCGCGATACCGGTACATCCCGGCGCTGCGCGGTGAGGACTACACGTCGATGGTCTCGGTGCCGGTGGTGACGCCGCTCGGCCACCTGGTCGGCGTGCTGAACGTGCACACCCGGGAGCGCCGCGAGTTCAGCCAGGCCGATGTGGACCTGCTCCGCACGGTGGCCGGCCTGGTGGCCGGAGCGATCGAGAACGCCCAGCTGCACCGCCTGCTGGCCGACCGGGAGGAGGCGCTGGAGCGGTTCGCCGAGCGGACGGTGGAATGGCAGGAGCAGGAGCGGCGGCGGCTGGCCGGCGAGATCCACGACGGGATCAGCCAGCGCATCGTGAGCCTGTTCTTCCATCTGTCGGCGGCGGCCGACGCGATCCCGGCCGATCCGGCGGTGGCCGCGGAGCAGGTGGCCCGGGCCCAGGAACTGGCTGCGGCTGCGCTGGACGAGGCCCGGTCGGCCATTGCCGGGCTGCGCCCGCCGGTGCTGGACGACCTCGGCCTGGCGGCCAGCCTGGACAGCCTGGCCCACTCGTTCCCCACGCTGGACGTGCGGGTGGAAACGGCCGAGCTGCGGATGGCCGAGCACGCCGAGACGGCCGTGTACCGGACCGCGCAGGAAGCCCTGCAGAACGTGGCCAAGCACGCCGACGCGCAGTCGGTGCGGCTGCGGCTGCTCCGGCAGCGGGACCGCGTGGTGCTGGAAGTGGCCGACGACGGGGCCGGCTTCGACGCCGCGGCGCCCGGTGTGGGCTGGCCGGGGGGGCCCGGGCCGACCGGGTTCGGCCTGGCCGGCATGCGGGAGCGGGCCGAGCTGCTCGGCGGCCAGCTCGACCTGGCCGCCACCCCGGGCCGCGGCACCACGGTCCGGCTGACTATCCCGTTCCTGCCTGCGGCGCAGTCCGCAGGCTGAAGCCCCAGTTCAGCATCTGCCCGGCGGCCTGCGCGCCGGCCGCCACGCCGGTGGCCGGGCTGCCCAGTACCACGCCGATCAGCACCCGGCCGTGCCGGACCGCCTCGAACAGCAGGCAGTGCCCGGCCTTATCAGTGAAGCCGTCCTTGATCCCGGTCGCGCCCGGGTAGCTGCCGATCAGCGCGTTGGTGTTGTCCCACCAGTACTGGTGATGCCCGGGCCCCTTGCTCAGGTGGTAGAACGAACGGTCCACGATCGAGCGGAACACCGCGAAGCGCATCGCGGCCCGGCCGAGCTGGACCAGGTCGTACGGCGTGGAGTAGGTCGAGGTCTCGGTCGGGTAGGGCAGCCCGTCCGGCGAGGCGAAGTGGGTGCCCCGCAGGCCCATCTGGGCGGCGGCCGCGTTCATCTTGGCCACGAACGCGCTCAGCCCGGGGCCGAACGTGGCGGCCAGCGTGTAGGCCGCGTCCGCCCCGGACGGGAGCAACAGGGCGGCCAGCAGTTCCCTGGCGGTCAGCACGTCACCCGGGTGCAGGCCCGCGGTTTCGCCACCGTACTTCCAGGCATACCTGAACGCCGCCTTCGGCACCTGGATCTTCTCGCTGAGGTGGCCGCTCTCCAGCACCAGCAGCGCGGTCATCACCTTGGTCACGCTGGCCATCGGGCGCCGCGTGGTCGGGTCGCGGCTCCACACCACCTGGCCGGTGGCCGCGTCGGCCAGCAGCGCGCCTTTGGCTCTGACCTGGCCCGGCGCCCCGCTCACCTGCAACTGCGGCCCGGCGACCCGGGACGATGCCGGGCTGGGCGTCGCGCTGCGCGTCGGGGTCCCCAGTGCCGCGGCGGCCGGCGGCCGGTCGGTGGCCGCCGGGGCCGGCCTGGCGGTGGGCTGCGGCACCGCCGCGGGCGAGATCGAGCACCCGGCCGTGCCACCCGACAAAACGGTCACCGCGACCACCACGGCGATCCGCACCCGCAGCCCCATGGGCTTACCCTAGACCGGGACAGATGGCCCAGCGCAAAAGGCGTTACAGTCCTGCCGACGGAACGTTCCCGGACTGTAGCGAGGCGGTTATGACGACGTTCAACCGAATGCTGGCCCCGTTGCGCCCGACCGCCCAGGTGCTGACCGGCTCGACCTATATGCTGCTCGGCCTGGACGCCGTGCGGGCGCCGGGCAAACGCGTCGAGCTGGCCGGCCCCGTGCTCTCCGCGATCCGGTCCCGGGTCCCGCTGCCCGAGGACGACGAGCTGCTGGTCCGGGTGAACGCGGGCACCCAGGTGGCGGGGGGCGCCATGCTGGCGCTGGGCCTGGCGCCGCGGCTGGCCGCCGCCGTGCTGGCCGCCTCGCTGGTGCCGACCACGCTGGCCGGGCACCCGTACTGGACGGTCGAGGACCCGGCGGACCGCGCCCAGCAGCGGATCCAGTTCCACAAGAACCTGGCGCTGATCGGCGGTCTGCTGCTGGCCGTGCTCGACGAGCCCGCATAGACATCACCGCTGCCCGGTCACACCCCGCACATCGAGGCTGGGGCGGGGCAGCCGGGCCGGGCGCCGCGGGCAGAAGTCCTGGGCGGTGCTGGCCCCGGTCGCCCCGGGCGGCCGCCCTGATGAGCGCGGGCTAGCTGCCAGTGACGGGACAAAAGCGGCCATACTGACTAGCTGACCGGTTGGGGCGTGGTGAAGACCCGGCTGGCCCGCACGTCGGCCTCGCTGATCTGTATCAGGTCATCCCGGCCAATCCGGCCGCCCGCGGCGACCAGGCGGCGCGCCTGGCGCAGGCGCATCCGGTCGATGGCGTTGCGCATGCTGCGCGCGTTGGCGAACCGGGGCTGCTCCCGGCGCAGCCCGGCATACTCGCGGAACGCCACCTCGGCCGCGGCGGACAGCCGGTACTGCTCGCGGTCCAGCATCATCATGGCGATCCGGATCAGCTCGTCCAGGGTGAAGTCGGGGAAGTCGATATGGTGCGCCACCCGGGAGGCCATCCCGGGGTTGGACCGGAAGAACACGTCCATCCGGTCCGTGTAGCCGGCCAGGATGACCACCAGGTCGTCCCGGTTGGCCTCCATGAACTGGAGCAGGATCTCGATCGCCTCCTGCCCGTAGTCCCGCTCGTTCTCCGGCCGGTACAGGTAGTAGGCCTCGTCGATGAGCAGCACGCCGCCCATCGCCCGCTTGAGCACCTCCTTGGTCTTCGGCGCGGTGTGCCCGACGTACTGCCCGACCAGGTCGTCCCGGGTCACGCTGATCAGCTGGCCGGTGCGCAGGTAACCCAGCTCGTGCAGCAGCGCGCCCAGGCGCGTGGCCACCGTGGTCTTGCCGGTGCCCGGGCTGCCGGTGAAACACATGTGCAGGCTGGGCCGGGACGAGGCCAGCCCGTAACGCTGCCGGAGCCGGTCCACCAGCAGCAGCGCGGCGATCTCCCGGATCCGGGCCTTGACCGGGGCCAGCCCGACGAACTCCCGGTCGAACTCGTCGAGCATCGCGGCCAGCCGCTGCGCCTGCTGCTCCGCGCCCAGCTCGACGGTGTCTTCATCAGCCAGCGGCTGTGTTAGTCCGGGGGGGCGACCCCCGCTCTGCTTTCCCGGGGGACTACCCCCGGAGCCCCCGGCCCCCGATCGCCGCTCCGCGCCGAGTCGCCCGCTGGCGCGGCCGACGGCTTCGGCATCGTGAAGTCAAGCTCGCTCATCCGGGCTGGCCCATCCCGTTGCTGGCGTACCGTGCGCCGGACGGGCGTTCAGCAGAATAGGGGTGCAAGCTGTACCGGATCCGGCGGTCAGCGGCCTCCAGCCGGGCCAGCCGGAATCCTGGCTCGTGGGCCGGCCGGTGCACCAGGAAGCTGAGCGCGGTGGTCTGCCGGCCCAGGCTGGCGTCATTCGCGGTCACCCGGATATAGCGCTCCGGGTAGGCGCGGCGGCACGCGTTGACCTCGTGCAGGCCCGCCGCGGCGTCGCTGATGTCGAACATGGGCAGGCCCCACATCTCCCACAGCACGTTACGCGGGTGCGGGTCGTCGGTGAACTCCACCGCGATCGCCCAGCCCTGGCCGATCGCGTACCGCAGCTGGGCGGCGATCTCCTCGTCGGTCAGGTCGGGCAGGTAGGAGAAGGTGCCCTGGGTGATCCGCATCTCGGCTCCTAGACAGACGGGGTGGCGACGACGTCGGGGGTGTCGGTGGATTCGTAGTTGAACGTGATGTCACCCCAGGTATCCAGGGCCATCTGCAGCGGCTGGCAGTGCCGGGCCGCGTCGGCCAGGATCCGCTCGCCCTCGCGCAGGAAGTCCCGGCCCTCGTTGCGCGCCTTGATCATCGCCTCCACGGCCACCCGGTTGGCGGTGGCGCCGGCCGCGATGCCCATCGGGTGGCCGATGGTGCCGCCGCCGAATTGGAGCACCACGTCCTCGCCGAGATAGCCGAGCAGTTGCGGCATCTGGGCCGCGTGGATGCCGCCGGAGGCGACCGGCATGGTGCCCGGCAGCGAGCCCCAGTCCTGGTCGAAGTACAGGCCGTGGCCCAGATCGGCGGGCACCCGCGCGCCGCGCAGCGTGTCGTAGTAGCCGCGCACCATGGCCGGGTCGCCTTCCAGCTTGCCGACCACCGTGCCGGCGTGCAGGTGGTCCACGCCGATCAGCCGGCACCACTTGGCGATGACCCGGAAGCTGACCCCGTGCGTCTTCTGCCGGGTGTAGGTGCCGTGGCCGGCCCGGTGCAGGTGCAGGATGACCCCGCTGCGGCGGGCCCAGCGGGACAGCGACTGCAGGGCCGTGTAGCCCACGGTGAGGTCGGCCATGATGATCACGCTGCCCAGTTCCCGGGCGAACTCGGCCCGCTCGTACATGTCCTCCATGGTGGCCGCGGTGACGTTCAGGTAGTGGCCCTTGATCTCGCCGGTCCGCTCCTCGGCCCGGTGTACCGCTTCCATGGTGAACAGGTACCGGTCCCGCCAGCGCATGAACGGCTGGGAGTTGATGTTCTCGTCGTCCTTGGTGAAGTCCAGCCCGCCGCGCAGTGCCTCGTACACCACCCGGCCGTAGTTCCGCGCGGACAGGCCCAGCTTGGGCTTGGTCGTCGCGCCGAGCAGCGGCCGCCCGTACTTGTTCAGGCACTCGCGTTCCATCACGATGCCGTGCGGCGGTCCCTGGAACGTCTTCACGTAGGCCAGCGGGATCCGCATGTCCTCCAGGCGGAGCGCGCGCAGCGCCTTGAAGCCGAACACGTTGCCGATGATCGACGAGGTGAGGTTGGCGATCGAGCCTTCCTCGAACAGGTCGATGTCGTAGGCGATGGCCGCGATGTACTCGCCGTCGCGGCCCGGCACCGGATCGACCCGGTAGCACTTGGCCTGGTAGTGCTGGTAGGTGGTGAGCCGGTCGGTCCACACCACGGTCCAGGTGGCGGTGGACGACTCGCCGGCCACCGCGGCGCCGGCCTCCTCGGGTGGCACCCCGGGCTGCGGGGTGATCCGGAACGCGGCCAGCACGTCGGTGTCTTTCGGCACGTAGTCCGGTTCGTAGTAGCCCATCTGGGCGTACGGGATCACGCCCGCGTTCCAGCGTTCCATGGGTCCCTCCGGCGGCATGGGGTGTCGTCTTCACCCTGTCAGCCGGTATGCCAGCAGTCTATTGAGAGTTTGCCGCAGTCTCTAAAGCTTTGAATTAACAGTCGGTGCGCGGAAGCCACCGTGGCTGAGCACGTATCCGAGGAGTCTTTCTGCTGCGGGGGCCAGGGCGTGCGGGTGCGCGACCAGGTACCAGTCCCGGTGCAGCGGGGTGCCCGGCACCGGCAGCTCGCTGAGCCGGCCGTCGGCCAGCTCAGCGGCCACCGCGTCGCGGGACACCAGGGTGACGCCCAGGCCCACGCTGGCCGAGCCGCGGATGGCCCCGTTGGAGCCGACCATCAGCGCCGGCGGGGCGATGTCCAGCTCGGTGAGCAGCGCGTCGGTGGCGGCCCGGGTGCCCGAGCCGGGCTCGCGCAGCAGCCAGGCCTGCCGGGCCAGCCAGGGCACCAGGTGCGGGCCGGGCGGGGCGCTGGCGGCCAGCGCCGGGGCGGCCACCACGACGAGCTGGTGCGGCCGGACGGCCAGCACCTGCACGTCCCAGCCGGGCTCAGGGCGGCCACCCAGCACCAGATCCACCTGATGCCGGTCGAGCAGCGCCCGCACTCGTTCCCGGTTTCCCGCTTCCAGCCGAACGCCAGTACGGGGCCAGCGGGACCGGAAGCCGCCCAGTAGCCCGGGCAGGATCTGCTCGGCCGCCGTGGTGACCGCGGCCATCCGCAGCTGGCCGCGGTCCGGGTCGGCGGCGGCCGTCGCGGCCAGCCCGGCCTCGTCGAGCAGACCGAGGATGCGCCGGGCATAGCCCGCGTAGGCCTGGCCCGCGCCGGTCAGCCGCAGCCCGCGGCCGTCCGGGGCGAGCAGCGGCACGCCGAGCGACTTCTGCAGCGCGGCCAGCGAGGCGGACACCGCCGCCTGGGTCACCACCAGCTGCTCAGCGGCCGCGCGGACCGAACCGGTCTCGGCCACGGCCACGAACGTGCGCAGCTGGTTCAGCGTCATGTCTCGAGCCCGCCCGACAGTTAACCCTTGGCTTGTTGTTTGCCTCGCTATTCTAAAGTCCTATGGATGCGCGGCCGCGGTGGATCGAGGTGAGCCCGGAGCGGTTCGCCGGCTGGATCGCGGGCTTCGCCGGCCGGCACGGTGGCCCGCTCACCGTCGAGGCGGCGCCGGATGTGGTGCTGTTCCGCGGCCCGGACGGCGCGTCGGCGGCCTGCCATCCGCCGTTCCCGCCGTTGCCGGCCGCTGATCCGGCCGATCAGCCGCCGCCCGGCACGGTGCGGGCCGTGGTCCGGCAGGCGCACCGGATCGCGGCGCACGCCACCGCCGACCGCACGGTCGGTGTGCTGCTGGTCCGGCTGGGCGGCTACGCGGCCGGCGTGTTCACCGGCGATCCGCCCCGGCTGGCCGACTCCAAGGTGGGCTCGCGCCTGGTGCACGGGCGCAGCGCGGCCGGCGGCCGGTCCCAGCACCGGTTCGCCCGGCGCCGGGAGAAGCAGGCCACCGAGGCGCTGTCCGCCGCGGCCGACACCGCCGTCCGGGTGTTCGGCCGCTGGGCCGGCCCGCTGGACGCGGTGGTGCTGGGCGGGGACCGGCGCGCGATGGCCGGGCTGCGCGAGGACCCGCGGCTGCGGCCGTACTTCGACCTGGCCGTGGACCGCTTCCTCACCGTGCCCGATCCCCGGCTGGTGGTGCTCAAGGACACGCCCCGGCTGTTCCGCGCCATCCGGGTCCAGCTCACCGAGCCCGCTCCGGCCGCGCCCGCCAAATAGCGTTGCGGGGACCACGTAGGCTTGATCGTGGCCTGCGGCGTCGCCGCTTTCCCTGTTCGTGCTGATGGAGTGGTTCTGGTGATCGCCGCGTCCGGCCTGGAGCTGCGTGCGGGCGCCCAGCTGCTGCTCGAGGGAGCCACGTTCCAGATCGGCCCGGGGGACAAGGTCGGCCTGGTCGGCCGGAACGGCGCGGGCAAGACCACGCTGGCCCGGGTGCTGGCCGGTGAGGCGCTGCCCGCGGCCGGCACGGTGCGCCGCAGCGAGCACATCGGTTACCTGCCGCAGGACACCCGGGCCGGCGACCTCGGCGGGCTGGCCCTGGACCGGGTGCTGTCCGGGCGCGGCCTGGATGAGCTCCGGGCCGGGATGCGGGCCGCGGAACAGCAGATGTCCGACGGCGTGCCCGTCCGGCGGGACGCCGCGGTGCGCCGGTACGGCCAGCTCGAAGAGCGGCTGGCCATGCTGGGCGGCTACGCCGCCGAGGCGGAGGCCTCATCGATCGCGTCCAGCCTCGGGCTGCCGGACCGGGTGCTGGCCCAGCCGCTGGCCACGCTGTCCGGCGGGCAGCGGCGCCGGGTCGAGCTGGCCCGGATCCTGTTCGCCGACGCGCAGACCCTGCTGCTCGACGAGCCCACCAACCACCTGGACGCCGACTCGGTGGCCTGGCTCCGCGACCACCTCCGCGCGTTCCGTGGCGGGCTGGTGGTGATCAGCCACGACACGGCGCTGCTCGAAGCGCTGGTCGGCAAGGTGTTCCACCTGGACGCGGACACCCATCAGCTGGACATCTACAACGTCGGCTGGCAGGCCTACCTGCAGCAGCGCGAGACCGATGCGCGGCGGCGCCGCCGGGAGCACGCCAACGCGTCCCGCCAGGCCGCCGCGCTGCAGACCCAGGCGGACAAGATGCGGGCCAAGGCGACCAAGGCCAAGGCGGCCCAGGGCATGCAGCGGCGCGCCGAGCGGCTGCTCGCCGGGGTGTCGGCCGAGCGGGCGCCGCAGCGGGTGGCCCGCATCCGCTTCCCGGAGCCCGCGCCGTGCGGCCGGGTGCCGCTGGCCGCGGCCGGCCTGTCCAAGTCCTACGGCTCGCTCGAAGTCTTCACCGACGTCAGCGTCGCGGTGGACCGCGGCGCCCGGATCGTGGTGCTCGGCCTGAACGGGGCGGGCAAGACCACGCTGCTCCGGCTGCTGGCCGGCCTGGAGCAGCCGGACACCGGCGAGGTCACGCCGGGCCACGGCCTGCGGCTCGGGTACTACGCGCAGGAGCACGAGACGCTGGATGGCCAGCGCACCGTGCTGGAGAACATGCGCACCGCCGCGCCGGATCTGCTCGACCCTGAGCACCGGCGCATCCTCGGCTCGTTCCTGTTCTCCGGCGACGCGGTGGACAAGCCGGCCAGCGTGCTGTCCGGCGGGGAGAAGACCCGGCTCGCGCTGGCCCTGCTGGTGGTGTCCGGGGCGAATGTGCTGCTGCTGGACGAGCCGACCAACAACCTGGACCCGGCCAGCCGGGACGAGATCCTGGCCGCGCTCCGCCGCTACCAGGGCGCGATCGTGCTGGTAACGCACGACGAGGGAGCGGTCGGGGCGCTGTGCCCGGAGCGGGTCATCCTGCTGCCCGACGGGGTGGAGGACACCTGGAACGAAGGGCTGGCGGACCTGGTGACCCTAGCGTGACGGGCAACGCGGGGCTGGGCGAAAAAGTAGTGATCACTTACCCGGATGTAGGTAGCCGATCGGCAACTGATGCGTGATCATGAGTGAGACGTAACGCAGCGGTCACTTCAGTTCACGGGAGGTACGCGTGACCGAGACCCTCAAGAAAGGCACCAGGGTCACCGGTGCCGACCGCACCAAGCTGGCGTCGGACCTGAAGAAGCGGTATGACGCGGGGGAGAGCATCCGGTCGCTGGCCGCCGCGACCGGACGGTCCTATGGTTTCGTGCACCGGATCTTGTCGGAGAACGGGGTTTCACTGCGCGGCCGCGGTGGGGCCACCCGGGGCAAGGCGCGGACCAAGCGCTGACCAGTACCGGCACCGACCTCGCCCGCGCAGGCCTGCGGGTGGATGCCGGCGCGCCCGCGCCGGGCGCGGTCACCATCACGCTGGACCGGCCGGCGCGGCGCAACGCGATGACCCCGGCGATGTGGCACGGCCTGGCCGCGATAGGGCGAACACTGCCGCCTGCGGTGCGCGTCGTCGTGGTGCGGGGGGCAGGCCCGTCCTTTTCCGCCGGCATCGACCTCCGCTTGTTCTCACCAGAGGGTGTGCCCGGCGAGGATCCGCTGGTCAGCCCGGCCAGTCCCGGATTCGAGGAGTGGATCGCGTCCTGCCAGGACGGCTTCAGCTGGCTGCGCAGCCCGGACATCATCTCGGTGGCCGCCGTGCAGGGCCACGCCATCGGCGGCGGCTTCCAGCTCGCTCTCGCCTGCGACCTGCGCATCCTGGCCGACGACGCCCAGCTGTGCATGAAGGAGCCGCAGCTCGGCCTGGTGCCCGACCTGACCGGGACCAAGCCGCTGGTGGACATCGTCGGCCTGCCGCGGGCACTGGAGCTGTGCCTGACCGGCCGCACGGTCGGCGCCGCCGAGGCGGCCCGGCTCCGGCTGGCCGAGCTGGTGGTACCCGGCGCCGAACTGGACGGCGCGGTCAGTGACCTGGTGGCCGCGCTGCTCACCGTGGAGCCGGCCGTGGCCCGGGCGACCAAGGAACTGCTCACCCAGGCGCCCGGGAATCCGCCCGGCGGGCAGGCGGCGGCCGAGCGGCGGATCCAGGCCGAGCTGCAGCGAAAACGGCTGGCCGGCGGGTGACCGTTCGCTGTTAGCTGAGTGGGGAAGATCTCACCGCGCTGAAGGGTTGCTCCGCTCATGTACGCAGCGAACTGGCACGCGATGCGGGGGTTCTCGCGGGACCGGTCGGTAACCCAGCAGCGGATCAAGCCGGGGACGGTGCGCCGGATCGCCCGCTACGCCCGGCCCTACCGGCTGTACCTGACCGTCTACCTGATCATGGCGGCGCTGGCCGCGGTGGCCACGGTGGCCGTGCCGCTGCTGCTGCGCAGCATCGTCAACGGCATCCTGGCGCACCATACCGACCTGGTCGTCGAGGTGGCTGGGCTGACCGCGGCCATCGCCTTTCTCAGCGCCGCACTCGCGTTCGGCCAGCGCTGGTTCTCCGCGCGGGTCGGTGAAGGGCTGATCTACGACCTGCGCACCGAGGTGTTCGGGCACGTGCAGCAGCAGCCGATCGCATTCTTCACCCGGGCCCAGACCGGCTCGCTGGTCAGCCGGCTGAACAGCGATGTGATCGGCGCCCAGTCGGCCATCACCTCGACGCTGTCCTCGATCGTGTCCAACGCGCTGACCCTGATCCTGGTGCTGATCACCATGTTCAGCCTGTCCTGGCTGGTCACCGTCATCTCGCTGGTGCTGCTGCCGGTGTTCGTCATCCCGGCCCGGCTGGTCGGCCGGCGGCTGCAGCGGTACACCCGGGAGTCCATGCAGCTGGATGCCGAGCTCGGCTCGACCATGACCGAGCGGTTCAACGTGGCCGGCGCCATGCTGGTCAAGCTGTTCGGCAACCCGCGCCGGGAGAGCGAGGCGTACCGGGACTCGGCCGCCCGGGTCCGGGACATCGGCGTGGTCACCGCGATGTACGGCAGCACGCTGTTCATCGCGCTGACCCTGCTCGCCTCGATGGCCACCGCCGTCACCTACGGGGTCGGCGGGGTGCTGGTCATCCACGGCGCGTTCGAGCTCGGCACGCTGGTCGCGCTCACCGCGCTGCTGGCCCGGCTGTACGGGCCGATCACTGCGCTGTCCAACGTGCAGGTGGACGTGATGACCGCGCTGGTCAGCTTCGACCGGGTGTTCGAGGTGCTCGACCTGAAGCCACTGATCGCGGAGAAGCCGGACGCGGTGCCGCTGCGCGCCGCCTGGGCGGACGGCGCGGTGGACGGCGCCGCGCCCGCCATCGAGTTCGGCCGGGTGTCGTTCCGCTACCCGCGGGCCAGCGAGGTGTCGCTGGCCTCGCTGGAGTCGATCGCGCTGCCGGCGCCCGAGCAGGACGGGCCAGCCCAGCAGGTGCTCCGGGACATCAGCTTCACCGCGCCGCCCGGGCGGCTCACCGCGCTGGTCGGGCCGTCCGGCGCGGGCAAGACCACGATCACCCACCTGGTGTCCCGGATGTACGACCCGGGCGAAGGCACGGTGCGCATCGGTGGCCAGGACCTGCGCGACGTCACGCTGCAGTCGCTGCACGACGCGGTCGGCGTGGTCACCCAGGACGCGCACATGTTCCACGACACGATCCGGGCCAACCTGCTGTACGCCCGGCCGGAGGGCACCGAGCAGGAGCTGATCGCAGCCTGCCAGGCGGCGCAGATCTGGGATCTGGTGTCCGGCCTGCCGGACGGCCTGAACACCGTGGTCGGGGACCGTGGCTACCGGCTATCCGGCGGGGAGAAGCAGCGGCTGGCCATCGCCCGGCTGCTGCTCAAGGCGCCGTCCGTGGTGGTGCTGGACGAGGCCACCGCGCACCTGGACTCAGAATCCGAGGTGGCCGTGCAGGCCGCGCTCAAGACCGCGCTGACCGGGCGGACCTCGCTGGTCATCGCGCACCGGCTGTCCACCATCCGGGAGGCGGACCAGATCCTGGTCATCGAGGACGGGCAGGTGGCCGAGCGCGGCACCCACCCCGAGCTGCTGGCCGCGGGCGGCCTGTACGCGGAGCTGTACCACACCCAGTTCGCCGGGCAGGAGGCCGCGAAGGCTTCCTAGCCCGGCCCTAGCTGCCGTAGCCGAGCCGGCGCAGTTCCTCGCCGGCCACCGCTTCGATCTCCGCGGCCTGTGCCGGGCTGAGCACCCGGCGCCAGGACCCCGGCTCGGCCAGGGACGGGCGGCCCGGCGCCGGTGGCTCCGGGACGCGCACCGGGGCGGCCAGGAAGCCGGAGATGGCGGCGGCCGCGTCGGCGGGCTGCCGGATCACGTCCTCGTAGCGGAAGGTGACCAGCTGGTCGGCGGCCAGCCGGGCGCGCAGCCGGGCCATCTGCCGCACGCTGCCCCGCCAGCGCATCGCGCACCTGGCCGTCGGGGACAGGTCCGGCCACGCGGCCCGGTCGGCTTCCTTCTCCAGGCCGAGCAGCGGGTGCGGGAACTCCGTGCCGGTGTCCACGAAACCCGGCTTGAACCAGGCCAGCACGGACGGGTCGGCCAGCATCCCGGCCACCGCGTCCCGGCCATCCCGGATGATCTGCAGCACCCGCGCGTCCGGGAACGCGTCGAGCAGCGCGTCCACGCAGTACAGCAGCTCCGGGCTGGCGTCGCCGTAGCGCAGCACGCCCGGCTGGCTGACGCACGGGCCGACCCCGTCCAGCCCGCCGGCCTCGCGGCACTGCTGGGTGCAGCCCAGGCAGCAGTCCGCGCTGACCTGCCAGGCCTGCGCGAACGCGTCGCGCAGCACCCGGGCGGCGGCCTCGGGCCGGCCGCGGCCGATCGATGGCCGCCGGGCGAACGCCTGCACCACCGGGATGACCCAGCGCTGGCCCAGGGTGAGGTGGAACCCGTCGGCCCGTTTCAGCGACCGGGCCAGCAGATCCGTCCCCGACCAGGGCGCGCCGACGATGAACACCGGCTGCCGCACCTTCCGCCCGTTGACCACCAGGATGTGCGGCCGTGGTGACTGCCCGGACGCGCTGGGCGACTTGGCTACCCCAGCGTTGTTGGGTCCCGCCGTCACGATTGCCCGTGCCGCTGGCCGGCGCCCGGCCCGTCTGCCGCCGCACGCCCGTGTTCCGCCTTTGAGTGCCCGTGTTCCGCCTTTGATCGGCTGTGCGCGCCCGCGTGCTGGTCCAGGTTGAGCGCGGCCTGGATCAGCGGCACATGGCTGAACGCCTGCGGCGTGTTGCCGACCTGGCGCTGGTACCGCGGGTCGTACTCCTCGCTGAGCAGGCCGAGGTCGTTGCGCAGCGCGAGCAGCCGGTCGAACAGCTCGGCCGCCTCGCCGTCCCGGCCGATCATGTGCAGCGCGTTGGCCAGCCAGAAGCTGCAGGCCAGGAACGCGCCTTCACTGCCCGGCAGGCCATCCGTGCTGTCCTGACTGCCCTGCTCGGCCAGCTGGTAGCGGCGCACCAGGCCGTCGGTGACCAGGTCACGCTGGATGGCTTTCACCGTGGAGATGACCTTCGGGTCATCCGGCGGCAGGAAGCCCACCTCGGGGATCAGCAGCACCGCGGCGTCCAGCTGCGTGGAGCCGTAGTACTGGGTGAACGCGCCGCGCTCGGCGTTGTAGCCCTGCTCGCAGACCTGCCGGTGGATCTCGTCGCGGATCTCCCGCCAGCGGGCGGCCGGGCCGGGCAGGCCGTTCTCCACCATGCGCACCGCGCGGTCGAAGGCCACCCAGGCCATCACCTTGGAGTGCACGAAGTGCCGCCGCGGGCCGCGCACCTCCCAGATGCCCTCGTCCGGCTCGTCCCAGTGCTTCTCCACGAAGCCGAGCAGCGCCCGCTGCAGCGACCAGACATGCCGGTCCACCGTCAGGCCGGACTGGCGGCCGAGCGTCAGCGCGTCGATGACCTCGCCGTACACGTCGAGCTGGCGCTGGTTCACCGCGGCGTTGCCGATCCGCACCGGGACTGAGTCGTGGTACCCGGGCAGCCAGTCGGCCTCCCACTCGGGCAGCCGCCGCTCACCCGCCACCCCGTACATGATCTGCACGTCACCGGGGTCGCCGGCGATGGTCCGGGCCAGCCAGGCCCGCCAGGCGCCCGCCTCGTCGGTGTAGCCGGTGCGCAGCAGGGCCTCCAGCGTGATGGTCGCGTCCCGCAGCCAGCAGTACCGGTAGTCCCAGTTGCGCACCCCGCCGAGGTCTTCCGGCAGCGAGGTGGTGGCGGCGGCCACGATGCCCCCGGTGGGCTGGTACGTGAGCGCCTTGAGGGTGATCAGCGAACGGACCACCGCGTCCCGGTAGCGGCCGTGGTAGGTGCACCGGGACACCCAGCTGGACCAGAATCGCGCCGTGGCCGCCTGCGCCTGCTCCGGGTCGAGCGGGTCCGGGGCGCCCTGGAACGAGGGCATGTAGCCGAGCACGAACGGCACCCGCTGGCCCGCCTGGACGGTGAACGTGGCCTGGTGGGTGCAGTTCCGCCCGGTCAGCGTGACCGGCGTGGCCAGCCAGACCGCGTCCGGGCCGGCCACCCCGAGCAGCTGGCCGCCGGTCCGCCGCATCCAGGGCAGCACCTGGCCGTAGCCGAACCGGACCACCAGCGTGCAGTCCACCTCGACCGAGCCGGCCAGGCCCTCGACGATGCGTACCAGCGCCGGTGGCCGGCCATCCCGCGGCGGCATGAAGTCGGTCACCCGGACCGTGCCGGTGCGGGTCTGCCAGTCCGTCTCCAGGATCAGCGAGTCGGGCTGGTAACGCCGGGTGGCCTTCGCTCCGCTGCCGGAGGCCGATGGGGCGATCCGCCAGTGACCGTGGCGCTCAGTGCCGAGCAGCGCGGCGAAGCAGGCGGGGGAGTCGAACCGGGGCAGGCACAGCCAGTCCACCGAGCCGTCCCGGCTGACCAGCGCCGCCGACTGCATGTCGCCGATGAGCGCGTAATCCTCGATCAGGGCCGGCACGGTACCTCCGCTCTCGGGTTGCACTGCCTGATCGTAGGGCGTGCCCCCGTAAGCTGTGCACCGTGCACCAATCTCCCCCTGACCGCCCCGCGTGGCGCGGCCCCGCGGCCGCCGTGCTGCTGGCCGGCGGCCTGCTGACCGCCGTGACCGGATGTGCCAAATTCGATGCCGCGCTGGGCCAGCAGGAGGCGGTGGTCCAGTTCAGGAACGGGACGACGAACACCACCCGGCTGCACGTCCGGGCGGCCTGCTCGCACGTACCTCAGGCCAGGCCAGAAGCACTGCCGACCGATCACAAGGCCTCAGACCTTCTGTATGACGTCATCTACCGGGTGGACAACGCGAGCAACGCGCAGATCGCCGAGCTCGAACAGTGCCTGCAAAAATACCCGTCGGTGGTGGGTATTGACATCCAAACGCCGGGGGGCAGCTAGCCCGTATGCCCCTCGCTCCACCTGACCGCGCCGCCGGTCACGGACGCGTGGCCTGGATGAACACAAGGTAACGACAAGATTCCCAGTGTTATCGACCGGGCCGCCGGCCCCACTGTGAACGGGTCTGCCGATCTGCCTGAATCCCCTGGGCAGGCGGGCGGCTTACCTGGCCGGCAGAGGATTTGCGCATCCCCGCCCTGGGTATGGTTTAATCGCCATTGCCTATCAAACAGATCGACATACTAAGCTGATAGACAAGGTGGTTTGCAATGAGACGAGTCCTCCTGGCTGCCGGAGTCACCGCAGCCGTCACCGCCCTGGCCGCCGGATGCTCGTCATCCAGCGCGTCCTCGGGCTCGGGCTCCTCGTCTGGGGGGAGCAGTTCCGCACCAGTCACCCTGCGCCTGGGCTTCCTGGCCAACATCACCCACGCCCCCGCGCTGGTCGCCCTCAAGGAGGGCTTCTTCGCCAAGGACCTGGGCAAGAACGTCACGCTCAAGACCTCGGTGTTCAGCTCGGGCACCCAGGAGACCACCGCGCTGCTGGCCGGCCAGCTGGACGCGGCCTACGTCGGCCCCAACCCGGCCATCAACGCCTGGTCGAAGTCCAGCGGCAAGGCTATCAAGATCATCTCTGGTGCGGCGTCCGGCGGGGCGGCGCTGGTGGTCAAGCCGAGCATCAGCAGCGTCAGCCAGCTCAAGGGGCAGAAGCTGGCCACCCCGTCGCTGGGTAACACGCAGGACGTGGCGCTGCGCTACTACCTCAAGTCGCACGGGCTGACCAGCTCACAGACCGGCGGTGGTGACGTGCCGATCACCCCGATCTCGCCCAACTCGGACGCGGTACTGGAGTTCAAGTCCGGCCAGATCGCCGGTGGCTGGGAGCCGGCCCCGTATGACATCGAGATGCAGCAGGACGGCGGCAAGGTGCTGGTCAACGAGGCCAGCCTGTGGCCCAGCGGCAAGTTCGTCACCACCAACATCGTCGTCTCGCAGTCCTTCCTGGCCGCCCACCCGAGCGTGGTGACCGGGCTGCTCAAGGCCAACATTCAGGCCATCAACTTCATCCACCAGAACACGTCCGCCGCGGAGACGGCGGCCAATGCCGAACTGACCGCGCTGACCGGCAAGGGCCTGAAGTCCTCGGTGCTGCCGCTGGCCTTCAGGCAGATCACGTTCACCAACGACCCGATCGCCGCCTCGCTGGCCACCGACGCCAAGCACGCCGAGGCGGTGGGCCTGCTCACGCCGGTCAGCCTCAACGGCATCTATGACCTCGGCCCGCTCAACGCCCTGCTCAAAGCCGACGGACAAGCACAGGTGAGCCCATGAGCCTTGACGCGCGACGGGCGGCATCCGTGGCGGTCACTCCGGTGACCGCCGCGGGCCCCGCGGTACAAATCAGCGAGGTATCCAAGGTCTTCGGCCGGGGTGACACCACGCTCCAGGCCCTCGATAAGGTGTCACTCTCGGTGGCGCCAGGAGAGTTCGTCACCCTCATCGGCGCCTCCGGCTGTGGCAAGAGCACGCTGCTGAACCTCATCGCCGGGCTGGACGTGCCGACGTCGGGGGAGATCTCCACCGGCGGGCGGCGGGTCTCGCTGATGTTCCAGGAATCGGCGCTGTTCCCGTGGCTGACCGCGGCCCGCAACGTGGAGATGCCGCTCCGCTCGGCCGGGGTGCCACGCGCCGAGCGCGCCGAGCGGGCGGCCGAACTGCTGGACCTGGTCCAGCTCACCGCGTTCGCCGACAAGCGGCCGCACGAGCTGTCCGGGGGTATGCGGCAGCGGGTCGCGCTGGCCCGGGCACTGGCCCAGGAGGCCGACGTGCTGCTGATGGACGAGCCGTTCGGCGCGCTGGACGCGATGACCCGGGACCTGCTGCACGAGGTGCTGGAGGGCATCTGGCGGCGGCGCAACCTGAGCATCGTGTTCGTCACGCACGAGGTACGCGAGGCCGTCCGGCTCGGCGACCGGGTGGTGCTGCTGAGCAGCCGTCCGGGCCGGGTCATCGGGGAGTTCGAGGTCGGCTTCGACCGGCCACGCGGCATGGACTCGGCCGACACCGTCGGGCTGGCTATCAAGATCAAGGACCGGCTCCGGGAGGAGATCATCCGCCATGGCCGTTGACACACCGCGGGAACCCGCGGCCGCCCTGGCCGGGCTGGACCAGCTCGAGCAGGCCCCGCCGCAGCAGGCCAGGCGGCACCTCGGCGCCCGGATCTGGGCCGGCACCTGGCCCAAGTTGCTGGCCCTGGTGCTGGCGCTGGCCATCTGGGAGCTGGTCTACCTCAGCGGGTTCAAGCACGCGATCCTGCCCGGCCCGGCCACCACGCTGAGCAACCTGTGGGACCAGCTGCACCACGCGCTGATCTGGCAGGCCATCGGCACCACGCTGCGCCGCGGGATCATCGGGTTCGCCATCGCCCTGGTCATCGGCACCGTGGTGGGCGCCCTGGTGTCCCGGATCCGGCCGCTGCGGGCCGGCTTCGGCTCGCTGATCACCGCCGTGCAGACGCTGCCGTCGATCGTCTGGGTGCCGTTCGCCATCATCCTGTTCGGCGCCAACTCGACCGCGATCCTGTTCGTCATCGTGATGACGGCCGCGCCGGCCATCGCCAACGGGCTGATCGCCGGGGCCGACTACGTGCCGCCGCTGCTGCTGCGGGCGGGCAAGACGATGGGGCTGCGGCGAGTGTCGCTGTACCGGCACGTGATCATGCCGGCCACCCTGCCCGCGTTCGTCAACGGGCTCAAGCAGGGCTGGGCGTTCGGCTGGCACGGCCTGATCGCGGCGGAGATCGTCGTGATCATCCTGGGCCAGCCGTCGCTGGGCGTGCTGCTGACCAACGACCAGGACCAGGCCGACATGGCCTCGGCGATCGCGATCATCATCGTCATCCTGATCATCGGCATCGTGGTGGACGTGCTGTTCAACGTGGTCAACGGCCGGATCCGGCGGCGCTGGGGCGTAGCCGAGAACGCGGCCTAGCCGGGTAGGCGGGGGCCGCCGCCACGGCCCCCGCTCAGGCGGCGATCCGCTCCGCGCCGGTGTACACGTTCATCGAATGGCCGCGCAGGAAGCCGACCAGGGTCATCCCGGAATCCGCGGCCAGCTCGGCGGCCAGCGAGGACGGCGCGGACACCGCGGCCAGCAGTGGCAGGCCGGCCATCAGCGCCTTCTGGGCCAGCTCGAACGAGGCCCGGCCGCTGACCAGCAGCACGCAGCCGGCCAGCGGCAGCCGGCCGCCGCGCAGTGCCCAGCCGATCACCTTGTCCACCGCGTTGTGCCGGCCCACGTCCTCGCGCAGCACCAGCAGCGTGCCATCGGCGGCGAACAGCCCCGCGGCGTGCAGCCCGCCGGTGCGGGCGAACACCCGCTGCGCCGCGCGCAGCCGGTCCGGCAGCCCGGCCAGCGTGGCCGGGCTGATCCGCAGCGGGTCGGCCGACACGTCGTAGCGGGCGGTCAGCCGGATCGACTCGATGCTGTCCTTGCCGCACACTCCGCAGGCGCTGCTGGTCAGGAAGTGCCGGTGCAGCCGTTCCATCGGCAGGCTGACCCCGTCGGCCAGGGTCACCTCGGCCACGTTGCCGGCGCACATGGTGATCCGGGCCAGGTCGGCCGGCCCGGCGATGATGCCCTCGGCGGCCAGGAACCCCGCGGCCAGGTCGAGGTCATCGCCCGGGGTGCGCATGGTGACGCTCAGCGGCTGCCCGCCCACCCTGATCTCCAGCGGCTCTTCCACCGCCAGCAAGTCCGCCCGCGGGTCCGGTGGGGCGGTGCCCGCCGCCGGCACCCGCAGCATCCGCCGCCTGGCCGTCCGCCCGGTCATCTGCGCCTCCCGCGGTCGACTGGCCCGTCAGCACGAGAGTACGGGGCGCGCGCCGGGCCGCTAGCGCAGGATGAGCGTGTCCGGGCCGGCCGGCACCAGTTCGCCGATCACCGGCGCGCCGGGGATCTCACCGGCGATCAGCAGACCGCCCGAGGTCTGCGCGTCCGCCAGCAGCAGCAGGTCCTCCTCGGCCAGGCCGCCGGTGTCGGTGTGCGGGGAGACCCAGTCCAGGTTGCGCCGGCTGCCGCCCGGCACGTACCCGTCGCGCACCGCGTCCCGCGCGCCGTCGATCAGCGGCACCGCGGCGTGGTCCAGGACCGCCGCGACCCCGCTGGCCCGGGCCAGCTTGTACAGGTGGCCGAGCAGCCCGAACCCGGTGACATCGGTGGCACAGCGCACCCCGGCGGCCAGGGCCGCCCGGCTGGCCTCGGCGTTCAGCGTGGTCATCACGTCGATCGCCGCCGGGAACACGGTCCCGGTCGCCTTGTGCCGGCTGTTCAGCACCCCGCTGCCCAGCGGCTTGGTCAGGCTGATCGGCAGCCCGGGCTGCCCGGCGTCGATTCGCAGCAGCGCGTCCGGGTCGGCCAGGCCGGTCACGGCCATGCCGTACTTGGGCTCCGGGTCGTCGATGCTGTGCCCGCCGGCCAGCAGGCAGCCGGCCAGCCGGGCCGCGTCCAGCCCGCCGCGCAGCACTTCGCCGGCCAGTTCGGCGGGCAGTTTGCTGCGCGGCCAGCCGAGCAGGTTGACCGCGACCAGTGGCTCGCCGCCGACCGCGTACACGTCAGACAGCGCGTTGGTGCCGGCGATCCGCCCGAACGTGTAGGCGTCGTCCACCACCGGGCCGAAGAAGTCGGCGGTGGCCACCACCGCGCGGCCGTCGCTGATCCACACCACCGCGGCGTCGTCGCCGTGCTCCAGGCCGATCAGCAGCCCGGGCTCGGGTTCGGCCCGCGCGCTCAGTATGGCCTGCGCGCCCGGGATGGCCGGTGCGCCCGGTACGGTCAGCATCCGGCTCACCACGTCTTCGAGCTCACCAGGCGGGATCTTGCAGGCGCAGCCCCCGCCCGATGCGTACTGGGTCAGCCGGACGTCCGCGGAGAGGGTCATGGCATGCACTGTATTAGCCGGCCACCTTGCGGAGCAGGCGGTGGCATGGTGGCATTCCAGCCAGGGGAACCGGGCCCAGCCGGGCCCGGCTGCGCGGAGGTGAGCGGTGACCAGCGAGGTACTGCGGGAGCGGGCGGAGCTCGAGGAAACGATCCAGGGCCAGACGGTGTGTGCCGCGCTGCGCCGCACCGCGGCGGAGCTGGCGGGCGAACCGGCCCTGTCGGACCCGGCCGGGGACGGCTGGCAGACGCTGACCTGGGCGCAGACCGGGCAGCAGGCGCTCGAGCTGGCGGCGGGCTTCATCGCGCTCGGCCTGGGCCCGGGCGAGCGGGTGGCGCTGATGCTGCCCAACCGGGCCGCGCACGTGCTTGCCGACCTGGGCGCGGTGCACGCCGGGGGAGTCCCGGTCACGTTCTACGCCACGCTCGCCGCCGAGCAGGTCGGCTTCGTGGCCGGCGACTGCGCGGCGCGGATCGCGGTGCTGGACGGCGCCGGCCAGCTGGCCCGGTGGGCGCCGGTGCTGGACACGCTGCCCGAGCTGCGCAAGGTCATCGTGCTGGACAGCGCCGCCTGCCCGCCCGGCGAGCTGTATATGACCTGGGATGACTTCACGGCGCTGGGCCGGGAGCGGCTGGCTGCCGCGCCCGACCTGGTGACCGAGCGGATCGCCCGGATCACCCCGGACGACCCGGTCACCCTGCTGTACACCTCGGGCACCACCGGCAACCCCAAGGGGGTGCTGATCACGCACCGCAGCGTGCTGTACGAGGTGGCCGCGGGCCAGCAGGTGGGCAACATCGTGGGCGGTGTCCGGTGGGTGTCCTACCTGCCGCTGGCGCATATCGCGGAGCGAATGTTCACCCTGTACATCCCGGTCTGCGTGGGCGGCCACGTGCACTTCTGCCCGGATGCCAAGCAGCTCGTCGGGGTGGTCGGGCAGGTCCAGCCGACCGCGTTCTTCGGCGTGCCCCGGGTGTGGGAGAAGGTCCAGGCCGGTATCCAGGCGCTGCTGGCGGCCGAGCAGGACGGGACCCGGCGGGCGGCTGTGCTGGCCGCCATGGACACCGGGCGGCAGTACGTGGCCAGCTGCCAGTTCGGCCAGACCACCCCGCCCGAGCTGGCCAGGGAGTTCCGCGCCGCCGACGAGCAGGTGCTCGGCCCGATCCGGGCGCTGCTCGGGCTGGGCGAGGCGGAGCACGTGTCCAGTGCCGCGGCGCCGCTGCCGCCGGACGTGGCCGCGTTCTTCGCCGGGCTCGGCATGAAGATCCTCGACGTCTACGGGATGACCGAGACCACCGGCGCGTTCACCATGAACACCGAGGCCGGCTTCAAGCTGGGCACGGTGGGACGGCCGGTGCCGGGCATGGAGGTACGTATCGCCGGCGACGGCGAGGTGCTCACCCGCGGCCCGCTGAACACGCCGGGCTACCTGAACCAGCCCGGGCTGACCACCGGGCTGATCGACGCGGACGGCTGGCTGCACACCGGGGACATCGGCCGCCTGGACGAGGACGGCTTCCTGTCCGTGGTGGACCGGAAGAAGGAGCTGATCATCACGGCGGGCGGCGAGAACGTGCCGCCCGCCGCGATCGAGAACCTGCTCGTCTCGCACCCGCTGGTCGGCCAGGCGCTGGCCTACGGCGACCGCCGGCCGTACGTGATCGCGCTGCTCACCCTGGACGGCGAGGTCGCCCCGGCCTGGGCCCGGGCCCGCGGCATCGAGACCGACTCGCTGGCCGCACTGGCCGAGCACCCGGCCGTGCTGGCCGCGGTCGAGGACGCGGTGGCCGCGGCCAACCAGCAACTGGCCCGGGTGCAGCAGGTCAAGCGGTGGCGGCTGCTGCCGGTGGAATGGACCGCGGAGAGCGAGGAGCTGACCCCCACGCTCAAGCTCAAGCGCCGGGTGGTGCATGCCAAGTACGCCGATGACATCGACACCCTGTACGCCGGATAAGGTCAGCAGCGGAGGCGTCCGGGTGCCTGGTGGCCCCCCCGGTCTTCAAAACCGGTGAGCGGCGCGCCGCGCCGCTGGCGGGTTCGATTCCCGTCCGCCTCCGCCATCTGCCTGATCGTGCCGGCCCAGGGGGGCTCAGCGGGTGATCAGTGGCAGAGCCCGGCCGGAATGGACTTCCCGCAGTGGTTGGCCACGAACGTGTTACCGACCCCGGTGCCGTCCCAGATCAGGTCGGCCGGGCGGTTGCGGAAGGCCCGGTTGGCCACGACAGCGTCGTGGTCCGGGTTGCTTCCCTTGGTGAGTGCGGCCGCGCTCAGCAGCCGGATCCCGCCTGAGTTGATCTGGCTGCCCTTGTTGCCGAGCACCAGGTTGTGGATCACTAGCGAGTTTGTCGCGCCGAGCAGCAGGATCCCGCCGCCCTGCACGGGGACCGGCGTCTCCGCGTTCTTCGGGCAGAACTTGTTGTTGGCGATGGCGGCGTTCCCCGCGATCACGACGTTGCCCGCGCCGCCCGGCTGGCCGTCGTCGAGCACCAGGATGCCCTGGCAGTTCTTAGTGGCCAGGTTATGGAATATCCGGACATGCCGGGCATGCCGGACAAATATCCCGAACTCGTTTCCCACCGCGATGTCGTCGCGCACCACGGTGTCAGCGTGCGGTGAGTCGCCGACATAGAAGCCGGCCTCATCATTGCCCACCGCAATATCGTTGGCGAACAGGGTGTTCGTCGACGCGAATCGCGAGATGCCGTAATCGCCGTCGTTGAACGCGGAGACCTGAGTAACGGTCAGGCCGTTGGTGCCGTAGCCGAAGACCCCGTTCGACGGGAACCCGGCCACGTAAATGCCGGTCACCGTGTCGTTGCTGACCGGCACCAGTACCGCCCCGGTCGTCACGTTGACCTTCTTGGCCAGGATGCACACCCCGGTGACGCCAAAGACGCTGGTACACAGCGTGTGCGGCTTCTTGGACGGCGGCCTGAGCACGGTGCCGTGCCGCGAGTTGCCTACGCCGCGCAGTGTGATCCCGTCGGTGCGGATCTGCACAGCCTGGCGATAGACGCCCCGGCCGAGTTGAATCGTGGTCCCCGGGTGGGCCCGGTTGACCGCGGCCTGGATGGATTTGCCGGGTGGTACGAAGATGACCGGCCCGTGTGAGCTGCCGGCCGGCGCGCCCACCGACGCCGACGCGAGAGCAGCGGAAAACAGAGTTAGGCTAATGACTACTGTGGTTGCGCACACACTCATGATGAATCTGCGCATCAAAGCCCCCTAGCGTGAAAGCACGCTGGCCCCCCTGGGCCGACACATTAATGGGGACGTTACCGAACGCCCCGCTGCTTGGCAAGGGCGGTTAGTGGCCACGGTAATTGCACGAGCAAAGGCATTAATTAGCCCGCCCCGGTTGGGTTGTCAGGTGGCGCGGCGGCGGACCAGCCAGACGGTAGGTCTGCTGGCTCGGGGCGGCCCCCCGGACCCCCGGAAATCCCGCAGCACGTTGGTGATCAGGGCGACGATCCCGTCCTCGTCCAGCCCGGATGCGTCCGCGGAAGCCAGCCAGCCGAGCAGCGACCGGCGCAGCGTGCCCAGCTCGGGCAGCGCGACCTGGCGTCAAGCCACCGGTCTGACAGACTGGTGCCCGGTCTCGGCGGCGCGGTGAACGGAGAGTGCGCATGTCGGTTCGGGCTGGGCAGGATGCGAGCGCCGTCACCGCCCTGGTCACCGAGCGCTGGGCCGCCCTGGACGGGTTACTGCCGGTGCCGCCCGCGCTGGCCGGTAGCGGCGTGCTGGCCGTGCCGGGGGCGGCGGGCCGCTGCGAGCACTGGGCCGGGGAGCCCGGCTCGCTGGATCTGGCCTGGGGCGCGGCGCGCCGGTTCCGGCTGGAGCCGCAGGTGGCTGGGCCGGATGTGCGCGGCGCCCTGGACCAGCTGCTGACCGGGTGGCGCGAGCATCTGGCCGGGCTGCCCGGGACGGGGGAGGACGACACCGCGGCCGTGGTGCCCTGGCCCAGCCGGGACATCGCCGGGCACCGGATGCTGCTGGACCACGGGCTGATCCCGCTGGCCATCATCGCGGCCCGCCCGGCCGGGCGCGACGGCCGGGCCGTGCGGCCCGGCCCAGGACTGCGGATCAGGCCGGCCCTGCCGACCTGGACAGCGTGGCCGCGCTGGGCATGGAGACGATCCGGTACGACGCGCACTTCGGCACGGTCATCGAGCGGCCGGACAGCGCGGCCGCGCTCCGCCGCGAGGTCGCGGCCCGGCTGGCCGGCCCGGCGTCGTGGACCTGGCTGGCCGAGCGCGACGGCAGCCCGGTCGGCCCGCTGTACGCACAGCGGCCGGACCAGGCGGGCTGGATCGCGCCGCTGGTGGGGCCGGCCCCGGTGGCCTACCTGGAACTGATGGCGGTGCTCCCCGGGGCCCGGGGGGCCGGGGTGGGCGCGGTGCTGGCCGCCGTCTACCACGCCGCCGCGGACGCCGCGGGTGTCGCCGTCACGCTGCTGCACTACGAGCAGATGAACCCGCTGTCGGCGCCGTTCTGGAGCCAGCAGGGTTGCCGCCCGCTATGGACCGACTGGGAAGCGCGACCAGCCCTGGCGCTGCGCTGCAGCCCTGCGACAGGGGACGGCCGCGGCCGGTCAGGCGTGCCTGGCCGCCGCCTGACCGCTGTCGCTCTCCCGGCTGATCTGGAAGAACGGCGACCGCTGGATGAACCGGGCGGACAGCATCGCCGCCACGCCGAGCGCGATGATGCCGGCCAGCGACCACTGCTGCGAGCCCGGCGCGGCGATGATCGACTTGACCAGCACCCAGCCCAGGAACCCGGCCGCGCCGAGCGGCAGGATGGCGAGCACGATCGTGTCCCACACGCTGCTGAACACCCGGCGCCGGTAGTACACGATCATGGCCAGCGCGGTCAGGATGTAGAAGATGGAGAACAGCAGGCCGGTCACCGCGATCACGTTGTCGAACGCGTTCTGCACCGACGAGGTGAGCAGGTACACCGCGGCGATGGCGATGAGCAGGAAGCCGACGAGGATGCTGGACCACACCGGGGTGGCGTAGCGCCGGGACACGTTGCTGAGGAACTCGGGCAGCACCCGGTAACTGGCCATGCCGTAGATGATCCGGGCGGTGAGCACGATCCCGGTGCCGGTGGTGGCGATGACCGACAGCGCGATGGCCAGCGCCATGGCCTTGGCCCCGCCGCTGCCGCCGAGTATCCCGGCCACGTAGACCGGCGCCGAGGCCGAGTTGTTGGCCAGTGCCTTCGGCGATACCACGCCCTGCAGCCCGACCTGGGCCAGCGTGTAGAACACGGCCAGGAACGCGACCGCGATGATGGCGGCCCGGCCCGGATTGATCCGGCGGTGCCGCACCTCCTCGTTGACGTACATGCTGCCGTCCCAGCCGCCGTAGACGAACACCGCGGCCAGAAAGCCGGCCACCGCGCTGCCCTTGCCGCCGATCCCGCCCGGGCTGAGCCAGGCCGAGGTGATGTGCACCGTGTGGGCGTGGTGGCCGAGCACGTAGACCAGGCCGGCGATGGCGAAACCGATCACGATCGAGTACTCGATCACGGCCAGGCCGACCTGGGTGCGCGCGGTGATCTTGATGCCGATGATCGCGATGACCAGCATGACCAGGACGACCGCGGCGCCGATCCCGACGTACGCCCACGAGCTGGCCGTGCTGTTGCCGAACACGGCCAGCACCGACGGGCCGAGCACCTCGACCCCACTGACGGTGCCAATGATGTACGCCACGATCATCAGCCAGCCGGTGAGGAAGCCGAGGTAGGGGTTGATGGCCCGGCCGACCCACTCGAACGAGGCGCCACAGTTGGCGTTCCACATGTTGAGCCGCCGGTACGCGTTGGCGATGATCAGCATGGGGATCGCGGTGAGGATGAGGATCGGCCCGCTGCCGTAGGCGGTCACCGACGCGAGCAGGAACAGCGACAGGCCGACCGTGGCGGCCGGGGCGGACGAGGCCAGGCCGATGACCGTGTCCTGGGCCACGCCGATCGCGTTGGGTTCGAGCCGGGCGGGTGGCGCGGGCGGGATGCCCACTACAGCAGCAGGCTGCTCCGTCATCGGGGTTCCTCTCGGTTGGCCACCGCGTGATCATAACTGGCATTCCAGGCCGACGCGATAGCCTACTGACCGGAAATATCCCAATTTGCTGGATCAGGCGCCGCGTCCGTTAACAGGCCATTCACCGACCCGCAGACAGGGAGGATTCCGGCGATTAACGGAAAGTGTCCAGTTGCCGGGTTCGGTCACCATTAGTGATGGGCAGGCCCGGCGGCCGGGCCGGGGCGGGTACTGTCATATGGTGCCGCAGCCACCCGGGGAGCCGGGGCGCTGGCGTGACCTGCCGCCCGCGCCGCCGTCACATGGCACGTTCCTGGCCTGGTACCAGGGCTGCCGGTGTGACCGGTGCGAGGCAAGCGGGCAGGGTTTCCTGCGTGAACTGGCCCGCAGGTTCGCTCAGCGGATCGAGCCCGCCGAGCCCGGGACGGCCAAGCTGAGCGCGGACGACCTGGCCCACCTGGATCCGGCGGTGCGGGCCCGCAACTGCCCGGTGTGCGGCGCGCTGCGCTACCACCGCTGCCGTGACCCGCACTTCCCGCTGCACTTCACCGCCACGCACGCCGAGCGCGGCCCGCTGGGCAGCGGGCCGCGCTAAGGCGTGGACGCGACCGGCGGCACCTTCCGGTATTCGCGGAGCCGGTCCTCCAGGACAGTCAGATTCGGCGCCCAGACGGCAGGTAATCTCGACGCGCCGTGCCCGGACGGCCCATGGCGGCGGGCGGTGAACCCAGTGCCCTTGCCCGGGCAGACCGGGCGGATGGACCATAGCGGCCACCGGATGCGAGCTGCGGCAAGCTCGGCGGCAGGAGTCATGCTCATGCGTGCGTCCCCCCTGCTGGTACTTCCTGCAGATAAGAAGCCAGCACCAGCCCGGTCTCATTCCCGGTTCAGGGGATCTTACTGGTCAGCCGGGCCGCCGTCGCTGGTAACCGTCGAGGCAGGGGCCGGGGCAGCGGTGCGCTCGGGCACCACCTCGGTCCGCTCACCGGCGGGCTCGTCGCTGTCCGGCGCGGCCACCTCACGCTCGGCCAGCCGGGCGTCGCGGACGCCGATCACCGAGAGCCGGCCGATGGACATGGCGGCCAGGAACACGATGACCACGCCGAGGCCGGTGAAGAAGCTGATCTCCTCGAGCGTCCGGATCAGCGTGCTGCTGCCGACCGGGCTGCCGACGGCCATCGCGCCGGTGGAGTTCCACAGCGGGGTGAATGTCCGGCCCACGACGAACCAGGCCCCGCTCACCGCGGCCAGCCAGGCGCCGAACATGGCCGCCGGCCGGCTCCGCGTGGCCAGCAGGATGAGCCCG
The DNA here is from genome assembly GCA_963834705.1 of uncultured Actinomycetes bacterium. Classification (GTDB taxonomy): domain Bacteria; phylum Actinomycetota; class Actinomycetes; order Streptosporangiales; family Streptosporangiaceae; genus RYN-230. The sequence continues at coordinate 496,611 of CAWICV010000001.1, read as the reverse complement.
CCGAGGAGCGTGGCCGCGCCGGGCAGGATCTCCAGCCACAGCCGGCCGGCCGAGTAATACCAGGCCGTGTCCGGGGTGTAAGCGAAATGGAAGTAGGGCCCGACAAACGCGATCAGCCCGCCCCACAGGCCGAGCAGGATCAGCAGAAATCCGCTCAGGGCACCACGGCTCCGGGGAACGCGCAGCATCCCGGCCATAACGATCACTCCTTCGGCAGGAACCTCTTGCCCAGGGGGAATTCCTGGCTGCCGTCAGCTACCCATGCGGCGGAGTATTAATCGGGGGAATGGTGACCCCGGAACCTCGCTGGGCGGGAGGGGCTGGCCGGTGCCGGGACGGCAGCTCGCGGGCGGGGCGGGGCCCGCCGCAGGCGGGTGCCCGCCGAGCCGGCGTCCGGCGCGCAGCGGCGATCGGGGGGTCCAGGGGGGCCGCCCCCCCGGATAGTAAGGTCACCAGCGTGGATGGGCGCCGGTTTGTGCCGCGCACCGACACGGTGCTGGCGGATCCGCGGCTGGCCGCCGCGATCGAGCGGCTCGGCCGGGCCCGGGTCAAGGAGGCGGTGAGCCGCGCCCAGCAGCAGGCCCGGTCCGGGCAGATCAGCCCGGACGCGGTCGCGGACGTGGCGGTGGCCGGGCTGCCGCCCGCGGCCACCTCGCTGGTTCCGGTGCTGAACGCGACCGGCGTGCTGCTGCACACCAACCTCGGCCGGGCCCCGCTGTCGGCCGCCGCGGTGGCCGCGATGGTGGCCGCGGCCGGCTACACCGACCTGGAGTTCGACCTGGCCACCGGGACCCGGGGCCGCCGCGGCCGCGGCGCGCTGGCCGCGCTGGCCGCGGCGGTGCCTGCCGCGGAGGCCGTGCACGTGGTGAACAACAACGCGGCCGCGCTGGTGCTGGCCGCGACCGCGCTGGCCGCCGGGCGGGAGATCGTGGTCAGCCGGGGCGAGATGATCGAGATCGGCGACGGCTTCCGGCTGCCCGAGCTGATGGCGTCCACCGGCGCCCGGCTCCGCGAGGTCGGCACGACCAACCGCACCGCGCTGGCCGACTACCAGGAAGCGTGCGGCCCGGACACCGGGTTCGTGCTGAAGGTGCACCCGTCCAACTTCCGGGTCGAGGGGTTCACCGCCCAGGTCAGCGTGGCCGAACTGGCCACGCTGGAGGTGCCGGTGCTAGCCGACATCGGGTCCGGCCTGCTGGCCCGGCACCCGCTGCTGCCCGGCGAGCCGGACGCCGGGTCGTGGCTGCGGGCGGGCGCCGGGCTGGTCACCGCCAGCGGGGACAAGCTGCTCGGCGGCCCGCAGGCCGGCCTGATCCTCGGCCAGGCCGCCCTGGTGCGGCGGCTGGCCCGGCACCCGCTGGCCCGGGCGCTGCGGGTGGACAAGACGACCGCCGCGGCGCTGGAGGCCACGCTGACCGGGCCGCCGGTTCCGCTGGCCACCGCGCTGGCCGCCGGCGAGCCATCGCTGGCCCGGCGGGCCCGGCAGCTGGCCAGCCGGCTGGCCGAGGGCGGCCTGGATGCCCAGGCGGCCGCCAGCACGGCCGTGGTCGGCGGCGGGGGCGCCCCTGGCGTCCCGTTGCCCAGCGCCGCGGTCAGCCTGCCGGCTGGGCTGGCCGCCCCGCTGCGGGACGGCCAGCCGGTGCGCAGCGGGCGGTTCCCGGCCGTGGTCGGCCGGACCGAGGGAGGCAGGCTGCTACTCGACCTGCGCGCGGTGCCGCCCGGGCAGGACGAGCTGCTGGCCGGCGCGGTGCTGGCCGCCGCGCACCGCGCGCAGCCCGCCGGGGACCGCACGCCATGCAGGTGATCGCGACCGCGGGGCACGTGGACCACGGCAAATCCACCCTGGTCCGCGCGCTGACCGGGATGGAGCCGGATCGGTGGGCCGAGGAACGGCGCCGCGGCCTCACCATCGACCTGGGGTTCTGCTGGATGACGCTGCCGTCCGGCCAGCGGCTGGCGTTCGTTGACGTGCCCGGACATGAGCGCTTCGTGCCCAACATGCTGGCCGGGGTCGGCCCGGTGCCGGCCGTGCTGTTCACCGTGGCGGCCGACGCGGGCTGGATGCCGCAGTCCGCGGAACACCTGGCCGCGGTGCACGCCCTCGGCATCAGCCACGGCCTGCTCGTGGTCACCCGGGCCGACCTGGCCGACCCGGCGGACGCGATGCGCCAGGCCCGGGAGTGCATGGCCGGGACCACCCTGGGCCAGGTCGAGGCGGTCGCGGTCAGCGCGGTGACCGGCGCCGGCCTGCCGGGGCTGATCAGCGCGCTGGACCGGCTGGCTGGCCGCCTGCCCAGGCCGGACCGCGACGCCCCGGTCCGGCTCTGGGTGGACCGGGCGTTCAGTATCAAGGGCAGTGGCACGGTGGTGACCGGCACGCTGGCCGCCGGCACCATCCGGGAGCGGCAGGAGCTGCTGCTCACCCCGGCGCTGACCGCGGTGCGGGTGCGCGGCATCGAGTCGCTCAAGGAGCGGGCCAGCGCGGTGACCGGGGTGGCCCGGATCGCGGTCAACCTGCGCGGTGACGGCCGGGCTCAGCCGGCCCGCGGCATGGCGCTGGTCGAGCCGGGCCGGTGGGCGCTGGCCAGGGTGGCCGACGTGCGGCTGGGTTCCGGGGCGCACCCGCCGCGCCACCTCACCCTGCACATCGGCGCGGCCCGGACGGTGGCCCGGATGCGGCTGCTGGGCGGCCGGATCGCCCGGCTCACGCTGCGCGACGCGCTGCCGCTGCACGTGGGGGACCGGCTGCTGCTCCGCGACCCGGGGGCCGCGGACGGGACAGGCGTGGCCGGCGCCACCGTGCTGGACCTCGCCCCACCCGGTCTGGGCCACCGCGGCGCGGCCGCTGCGGCCGCGGCCGAGCTATCCGGCTGGCCGCCGGTGCCGGGCGCGGCCGAGCTGATCCGGCGGCACCGGCTGATCCAGGGGGTCACGCTGCGCGCGATGGGGGTGACCGGCCTGCCCGCCCCGGTCAGTGGGGACTGGCTGGCCGACCCGGCCTACTGGGCAGAGCTCGGCGGCCGGCTGGCCAGCCTGGTCGGCGCGCACCTGGCGGCCGCGCCACTGTCGGCCGGCCTGCCGGTGGAGGCGGCCCGGGCCCGGCTGGGCCTGCCCGCCCGGCAGCTGGTCGAGGCGCTGGCCGGGCCGGCCCTGGAGATGCGTGGCGGATCGCTGCGCCCGGCGGGGCGGGCGGCACCGGCGCTGCCGGACCAGGTGCAGGCGGCGGTGGCCACGCTGCGCGGCGAGCTGGCCCGGCAACCGTTCGCCGCGCCGGACGCGGCCCGGCTGCGCGACCTCGGCCTGGACACCAGGGCGGTGGCGGCCGCGGCCCGGGCCGGGCTGCTGCTCCGGCTCACCGAGCAGATCGTGCTGGCGCCCGGGGCGGACCAGGAAGCCGCCCGCATCCTGGCCCAGCTGCCGCAGCCGTTCACCGCGGCGCAGGCCCGGCAGGTGCTGGGCACCACCCGCCGGGTGGCCATCCCGCTGCTGGAGTACCTGGACCGGTCCGGCGCCACCCGCCGGCTGCCGGACGACCGGCGAGTAATGGCCTAACCGTGCAGGCCGCGGCCGGCGAACCGGTCGCTGCTCCAGGTCGACGCCTCAGCCGGCGGCTCGTCCGAGCTGATCCAGCGGGCCAGCGTCTGCCCGGTGACCGGTGCGTTCAGGATGCCGGTGCGGAAGTGCCCGGAGGTCAGCCAGGCGTTACGCAGGCCGTGGATCCGGTCGATGACCGGCATCCCGTCGGGATGCCGGGGCCGGAAACAGCACCACTGGTAGTCGGCGCGCAGCCCGCGCAGCTCCGGCAGCGTGGCGTAGAGCCCGGCCAGGATGCTGTCGATGATCTCCGGCCGGACCACCGGGCTCTCGTCACCGGTGTCGAACGTCCCGCCGACCAGCAGCCGCCCGTCTTCCAGCTGGGTGGCCACCGGGGCCACGATCCCGGGCAGCTGCACCGGCGTCGGCTCGGTGACCAGCAGATGTCCCTTGACCCGTTCCCACGGCACGGCCAGGTCCAGCCCATCCAGGGTGGGCGGCAGCCCGGTGGCGAACACGACCGCGCCGGGCTGGATCTGCCCGGCGGTGGTGTCCACGGCCACCACCCGGTCGCCGCGGATGGTGATGCCGGTGGCGGCCACCCCGGTGGACACGGCGGGCACCGTGGCCGACAGCCGGGCCACCGAGCGGAGCGGGTTGACCCGGCCCTGGTGGTGGATCCGGGCGCCGGCCATGGGCAGCGACAGGCCCGGGATGAGCCGCGCCACCTGGCCCGGATCGAGCCACTCCACCGCCGGGGACTGGTGCGGGGCCAGCCCGCTGGGGTCCGGCGACAGCCCGATCCAGTCCACGTCGATCAGGCCGAGGCCGCCGGGCCAGGTCTGCTCCAGCTCGTGCCAGCGGGCCAGGCTGGCCCGGGCCAGGTTGACGAACGGCTCCGGGTCACTCCACTCATGGATCTCCGGCGTGAGCAGGCCGGTGGCGCCACCGGTCGCCCCGGAGCCGAGATGGCCGGCCTCGATGAGCTGCACGGTGCCCAGCCCGGCCTGGTGGCAGGCGGCCGCGGTGGCCACCCCGGCGATCCCGCCGCCGACCACCAGCAGATCAGGGTGCGGCTCGCTGACCGTGCCGCCGCTGCGGACCAGTTCGCCGCGCTCCGCCGCGGTCAGCTGGTCGTGCCAGATAGCAGTCTCCACAAGCATGACCCTATCGCCGCCGCTCCCCATGGGAGATAACTCCTAGTTTGACAACCTGATATGGCGACAATAGCTGCCGGGGCTGGTCCCGGTTTGGCGTGCTCAGCCTGCGGTAGCGTGGGGTGGTGCTCCAGCTCACCGATGCCTTCGGGCGCGTGGCCACCGACCTGCGGATATCGCTCACCGATCGGTGCAATCTGCGCTGCGCGTACTGCATGCCGCCAGAGGGCCTGGACTGGCTGCCCAACCCAGCGCGGCTGACCGACGACGAGGTGGTCCGGCTGGCCCGGATCGGCACGGCGCAGCTCGGCATCACCGAGATCCGGTACACCGGGGGCGAGCCGCTGCTGCGCCGCGGCCTGGCCGGCATCGTGGCCCGGACCGCCGCGTTGCGGCCCCGGCCGGAGATCTCGCTGACCACGAACGCGATCGGGCTGGACCGGCTGGCCGGCCCGCTGCGCGCGGCCGGCCTGAACCGGGTCAACGTCTCGCTGGACACGCTGCGCCCGGGCACGTTCCGCGACCTGGCCAAGCGGGACCGGCTGAGCGACGTGCTGGCCGGGCTGGCCAGCGCGGCCGCGGCCGGGATCACCCCGGTCAAGGTCAACGCGGTGCTGATGCGCGGGGTGAACGACGACCAGGCACCGGAACTGCTCCGGTACTGCCTGGACCGGGGCTACCAGCTGCGGTTCATCGAGCAGATGCCGCTGGACGCGCAGCACGGCTGGCGCCGGGAGAACATGGTCACCGCGACGGAGATCCTGGACTCGCTGGCGCCGCACTTCACGCTGACCCCGGACGACCCGGCCGCCCGTGGCTCGGCGCCCGCGGAGAGCTTCCTGGTGGACGGCGGCCCGGCCCGGGTCGGCGTGATCGGCTCGGTGACCCGGCCGTTCTGCGGCACCTGCGACCGGGTCCGGCTGACCGCCGACGGGCAGCTGCGCAACTGCCTGTTCGCCCGGGACGAGAGCAACCTGCGCGACCCGATGCGCCACGGCGCCAGCGACGAGGAGCTGGCGGAGATCTGGCGCCGGGCGGTCGCGGCCAAGCTGCCCGGGCACGGCATCAACGACCCCGGCTTCCTGCAGCCGGCCCGGCCGATGTCCGCGATCGGTGGCTAACCGGCCGGCAGATCGTAGACCCGGCGCACGCTGGAGCCGAGCCGGCTGATGTCCGCGCCGTAGACGTGCAGAGACACGGTCACGCCGGGCCCTGGGCCACGCACCCGGTGGATGTCACCCGGCGGCGCGAACCCGGCGACTGAGCCCGCGCCGGTCAGGTTCCGCCCGGCCGGCCGCACCGCGGCGCCCCCGCCGGCCAGGGTGAACAGCTCCTCGTCCTCGCCGCCGCACAGCACGCCGGCGACGCACCAGGTGACGTGATCGTGGATCGGGGTGACCTGGCCCGGCCGCCACACCACGGCCACCACGGAGAACGAGCCATCCGGTTCGGCGTGCATCAGGTGGGTCTGGTAGCCGTCCGGGTCGCCGGACAGCTCCTCAGGGCTGAGGATGCCCGGCCCGGGCAGCCCGGCGCCGAGCGCCGCCGCTACCCGCTGCGCCGTCTGGCCCCAGTCGCCGTGGCGGCGCACCGCATGGCGGATGGCGGCGGTCAGGCCGGCCGGGCAGCGGCTGGGCGGGGCCGGGAGCGCGGTAACAGTCATGGCTCCACGGTAGGCAGGCTCATCCCATAGGTCCAATGCCAAAGAATTCTGCCATCCATCAACATGCTCGATAAGTCAGCCGGTGAGTTTGCGTCTCGATGTGTTCCGATATATCGTTGACCTATCCAGTAAGGCAGAGAGATTCCACGGAAGTCTTCGGACCCGGATGGGACCCTGCCGACACGAGACCAAGGAAGTGACGAACGATGCGACACGGAGAGCCCTGGCCAGGTCCAGGGGACGAAGAAGAGGACGTCTGGCGGCACCGGCACGGGCCGCGCGGCGCGCGGCGGGTCCGCCCGGCGGGCGGCCCAGGGCCGCACTGGGGACCACCGCCGGTGTTCCGGGAGAAGTTCCCCGGGCCGGCCGAGGACTGGGGCTTCGGGCCCTGGTTCGGCGGGCCCCGGCACCGCGGGCCGAGGGTCAAGCGGGGCGACGTGCGGGCGGCGGCGCTGGCGCTGCTGGCCGAGGAGCCGCGCAACGGCTACCAGATCATCCAGGCCATCGGCGAGCGCAGCGGGGGAGTGTGGCGGGCCAGTCCCGGCTCGGTGTACCCGGCGCTGCAGCAGCTCGAGGACGAGGGCCTGATCACGGCGACCACCGGCGAGGCCGGCCGCCGGGCGTATGAGCTCACCGAGGAGGGCCGGGCCTATGTCGCGGCGCACCCGGAGGAGCTGCAGGCGCCCTGGGACGCGGTGACCAAGTCCGTGGGCGACGAGGCGCTCGAGATGCGCCGCCTGTTCGGCACGGTCGCCATGGCCGGCATGCAGGTGGCCCGGGTCGGCACCCGCGCCCAGGTGGAGCAGGCCCGGCAGATCCTCACCGACGCGCGCCGGAAGCTCTACCAGATTCTGGCCGCCGAGGATGACGAGGTGGCCGCCGGCGACACCGAGGGCGATTAGCCCGAACGCCAGTGCCCGCTGGGTGTAGCCGCGATGAGCCGGCCGGCCATCGCGGCTACGCTCAGTCTGGACCGAGTTGGAGGCAGAGTGACGACACAGACAGGCCCGGGGGCGGCCGGGGTGGCCGAGGCCAGTGACCGGCCGCCAGCCATCGTGGTGTCCGGGCTGACCAAGAAGTACGGGGACATCGAGGCGGTCCGGGGCATCGATTTCGAGGTGGCCCGGGGTGAGACGTTCGGCTTCCTGGGCCCGAACGGGGCCGGCAAGTCCACCACCATCAAGATCTTGTGCACGCTGGCCCGGCCGACCGCCGGGCAGGCCACCGTGGCCGGGCACGACGTGGTCCGCGAGCGGGACGCGGTGCGCCGGAACATCGGCCTGGTGTTCCAGGACACCACGCTGGACAACTACCTGACCGGCGCGCAGAACCTCCGCTTCCACGCCGAGCTGTACGCCGTCCCGCCGGCCGCGGTAGAGCCGCGGATGCGGCAGGTGCTGGACATGGTCGGGCTGTGGGACCGGCGGGATGGCCTGGTGCAGACCTACTCGGGCGGCATGCAGCGGCGGCTGGAGATCGCCCGTGGCCTGCTGCACGCGCCGCGGGTGCTGTTCCTGGACGAGCCCACGGTCGGGCTCGACCCGCAGACCCGCGCGTCGATCTGGGAGTACATCAACGAGCTGAAGCGGCGGGAAGACATCACCATCTTCCTGACCACGCACTACATGGACGAGGCCGAGCACTGCGACCGGATCGCCATCATCGACCATGGGAAGATCGTGGCCATCGACACGCCGGAGCGGCTCAAGGCCAGCGTGGGCAAGGACCGGGTGCAGATCCAGACCGAGGACGACGAGGCCGCGATCAGCGAACTGCGCGAGGCGATGAACATCGAGGCGGGCATGCACGAGGGCGCGGTCACGTTCGCGGTCGAGGGCGGTGGCGAGTTCGTGCCCGAGCTGTTCGGCCGGATGAGCGTGCCGATCCGCTCGGTCAGCGTGTCCCGGCCCACACTGGACGACGTGTTCATGTCCTACACCGGCAAGACGATCCGGGACGCCGAAGCGTCCGCCACCGACCACATGCGGCAATTTGTCACCCGCGTCCGGGGAAGGCGATAACCATGGCGACCCAGACCGTCACCCCGGCCGCCGCCGAGGAGGATGCGCTCGCCCAGCAGATCCGGGTGGCCGTCCCGGAGCGCAGCCTCCGCTCGGACCTGCGCGCGGTGAGCATCGTGTGGCGCCGCGAGATGATCCGGTTCCGCCGGGACCGGCTGCGCGCGGTGACCTCGCTGATCCAGCCGCTGCTGTTCCTGCTCGTGCTGGGCACCGGGCTGTCCTCGCTGGCCAAGGGCAGCCTGCCGCCGGGAGTGGACTTCCGCACGTTCATCTACCCGGGCGTGCTGGCCATGTCGGTGCTGTTCACCGCGATCTTCTCGGCCGCGTCGATCGTGTGGGACCGGGAGTTCGGCTTCCTCCGCGAGATGCTGGTCGCCCCGGTGAGCCGGGCCGCCCTGGTCATCGGCAAGTGCCTGGGCGGCGCGACGATCGCCACCTTCCAGGGCATCGTGATCCTGGCCCTGGCCGGGCTGGCCGGCGTGCCGTACAACCCGGTGCTGTTCCTCATCCTGATCGGTGAGCTGCTGCTGCTGGCGTTCACCATCACCGCGTTCGGCGTCATGATGGCCGCCCGGATCACCCAGTTCCAGGCGTTCATGGCGCTGACCCAGATGCTGGTCATGCCGCTGTTCTTCCTGTCCGGCGCGCTCTACCCGCTGAGCGGGCTGCCCGGCTGGCTGTCCGTGCTGACCCGGATCGACCCGCTGACCTACGTGGTCGGCCCGATGCGGCACGCGGTGTTCAGCCACCTGGACCTCAACCCGCTGTTCAGTGCGCACCTGTCGCCCAGCATCACCTGGCTGGGCTGGCCGGTGCCGATCTGGCTGTCGCTGGCCATCGTGGCCGCGATGGGCCTGGCCATGATGGGCGTGGCCATCGCCGAGTTCAGCAAGAGCGAGTAGGGCTCAGCAGGTGACGTCGGCGGTGCCCAGCCGGGCCCAGGCGACCGACCCGGACAGCAGCAGGTAGACCGCGAACGACAGCAGCCCGTGCAGCACGGTGCCGGTGTCGATGGGCACCCGGAGCAGCGCGTCGAACGAGGTCCACCAGTGCGTGGGCAGGTACGGGTGGATGGCGCCGAGCTGGGGCAGGTTGTCGGCCACCTCGCTGGCCACGGTGAGCACCGCGAGCGCGGCGATCGCGCCGACCGGGTGCTCGGTGAGGCTGGACAGGGCCAGGCCGATCGCGCCGAGCGCGGCCAGCGCGGCCGTCACGTACAGCGCGACCAGCAGCAGCCGGAGGATGCCGCTGGCCAGCGGCACCGTGCTGCCGGACAGCAGGGTCACCGGCCCGAGCGGGAACAGCGCCGCGCCGGTGGCCAGCGCCACCCCCGCGACGCCGAACGTGGCCGCCAGCCCGAACGTGACGATGGCGGCGTACTTCACGGTGAGCAGCCGGGCCCGGCCGGCCGGGATGGTGAGCAGCGCGCGCAGCGTGCCGTAGCCCGCCTCGCCCGCCACCGAGTCGCCGGCGATGACCGCCATGGCCAGCGGCAGCACCAGGGTGAGCAGCAGGGTCAGCGCGATGACGGCGAGGAAGAAGCCGTTCCCGGCCAGCTGGTTGATGAACGCCACGCTGGGCCCGCCGGTCTGGCCCGGCCGGTCGGCGGCGCGCAGCGCGATGCCGATGACCACCGGGAACAGCGCGATGACGGCCAGCAGCGCCTGGTTACGCCGGCGGCCGAACACGATGCGCAGCTCGGACCGGAAGAAGCGCAGCCACGGCGCGGTGAATTCACTCATGGATATCGAACCCTTCCCCGGTCAGCGCGACGAACAGGTCCTCCAGGGCCGGGGTGGCCACCCCGAAGCCGCGCACGCCGACGCCGGCGGCGACGAGTTCGGCGCAGACCTGCTCCGGCTCGCGGCCGGCCAGCTGCGCGGTCACCTCGTGCCCGGCCAGCTGCGGCGCCGGCAGCCCGAGCCGCTTCAGCACCGCGGCGGCCGCCTCCGGGTCGGTGGTCTCCACCCGGATCCGGGCCACGCCGGTGCGGCGCAGCTCGGCCAGCGGGCCCTGGAACACCAGCCGGCCGGCCCGCATCACGCCGACGTCGGAGCACACCTGTTCCACCTCGGCCAGCAGGTGTGAGGACATGAACACGGTGACGCCGCCGGCGGCGATCTGCTGGATCAGCGCGCGCACCTCGCGGGTGCCCTGCGGGTCGAGCCCGTTGCTGGGCTCGTCCAGCATGAGCAGCTCGCGCGGCTGCAGCAGGCTGGCCGCGATGGCCAGCCGCTGCCGCATGCCGAGCGAATAGTGCCGGTACCGCTTCCGGGCCGCGCCGAGCAGGCCGACCCGGTCCAGCGCCGCGCCGATCCGGGCCCGGGCGGTGCGCGGGTCGGCGGTGCGGTCGGCCGCGTCGCAGCGGGCCAGGTTGTCCTGGCCGGACAGGAACGGGTAGAACGCCGGCCCCTCGACCAGGGACCCGACCCGGGGCAGCGCGGCCACGGCCCCGGCCGGCATCGGCATGCCGAGCAGTTCGGCCTGGCCGCTGGTGGCGAAGGCCAGGCCGAGCAGCATCCGCATCGTGGTGGTCTTCCCGGAGCCGTTCGGGCCGAGGAAGCCGTACACCGAGCCGCCCGGCACGGCCAGGCTGACCTGGTCGACGGCCAGCTGGCCGGTGCGGAACCGTTTGGTCAGCCCGGTGCTTTCGATGGCCAGGCCGGTCACTTCGGCCCCGCCTGGCTGGACGTGTGCTTTCCCAGGCTCGTCAGCGGGTGGCCGGGCTGGGTCGCGGCCTGGTACAGCACGCTCGGGGTGACCGCCCCGATCAGCACCCGGCCGGTGCTGGTGACCAGGACCGACAGCAGGCTGGTGCGGATCAGCCGTCCGCTGCCCCACGGCCCGCTCACCCGCGGCGCGGAGCTCAGCAGCTCGCCGAGCAGCGAGCCGCCCGGCGCCGCACCCGGGTGGCTGGACGCGGCCGATCCCGGTGCCTGGGAGCTGGCCGAATGGCGGAACGGGAGCAGGTCGCCGCCGCCCGCACTGCCGGACAGCTCGGCCAGCGACGATTCGGGCAGGCTGGCTACGGTCAGCCAGCCGGTGCCGATCGCCCGGACGCCGCCGGCGGCCTGGTGTGCCTGCTGGCCAGCAGCGGCCCCGTCGGCTGCCCCGAGGTGCTCCCGGGTCACCGTCGCCCCGGCCGGCGGGGTGAACGCGTAGTCCGCAGCCGGTGGCCGGCTGAACGAGACCGCGGTAAACCCGACCTGGGCGGCCGGGCTGGCCGCGCCGCGGGCGAATACCTGCACCCGGAGCGGCACGCGACGGCGGCTGTCGATGGCGATACGCACCTGGCCGATCAGCGAACTCCGGCTCTTCGGGGCCAGCACGAGCTGATAGGCAGACTGCCCGGCCACGGTCACCGTGGGGTTGACCCGGACGACGGTGGCCGGGCCGGCCTCGGCCATGGCTTGCCAGGCGGCTTGCTGCGGGGTGAGTGGGATCGAGGGGGTGGGCGGCGTCGGTGCGTTGGCGGGCAGCGTGAGGTGGGTCACGGTGTTCGCCGCACTGTCCCACAGCCACGCGCTGGTCCCGTTGCGGACCAGGTCGTCCTCGCTCATGCTCTGCGGCAGCGCGAGCCGGTAGTGCTCCGGGCCGGCGTACCAGACCTGGATCGTGTGCGAGCCGGCCAGCAGGGACGCCGCGGAGAAGGGGGTGGCCGAGCCGAGGGCGCCGACGCCCGGCAGCGCGGGCAGTCCCAGCGACGCCGTTTCGGTGATCGTCCCGGACAGCGGCGGCCCGGCGGTGTCCGTGGTCATGGCGGCGAGCAGTTGACCAGCCGAGCGGGCCGGCAGCCTCGGCGCGGCCGCCGCGCTGGGCATACCCGAGCTGGCCAGCAGTCCGCCCGCCGTGGCCACGATCGCAGCGGGTACCACCCAGCGGGCCTGAGGGGGCAGGTGTTTCATGGCGTGTCTCCTATCTGTCGTTATGCGTCGCGCAGCCGGAGCAGCAGCCCGGCGAGCAGCAGGGCGCCCGCGGCCCAGGCGGCCAGCACCCCCAGCCCGGCCCAGGGACTGAGCGGCAGCCCGCGCAGGCCGGTGGTGTACTGGATGGTGAGCCCGGCCGTCATCGGCGCGAGCTGCTCGAGATGCCGGTGCCAGGCGGCATCGGTGACCGTCGTGGCGATGATCGGGATGAGGTAGAGCAGGCCGAGCACGGCGCCCATGGCCGCCGCGGAGTTCCGCACCGCGGTGCCGATGCCCAGGCTGAGCAGCGCGATCAGGGCCAGGTAGAGCACCGACCCGGCCGCGGCGCGCAGCACCGGGCCGGCCAGCGAGAGCTGGGGAAAGCCGTGACCGGGCAGGATGAGCCGCCCGGCCAGCAGCGACCCGGCCACCGCGAACGCGCCGGCCACCAGGACCAGGCCGGCCACCGTGGCCGCCTTGGCGGCCAGCACGGCGGTGCGGCGCGGCATGGCGGCCAGGGTGACCCGGATCATCCCGGTGCCGTACTCGCCACTGATCACCAGCACGGCCAGGATGGCGACCACCGCCTGGCTGAGGTCGACGCCGATCAGCACCGCCCGGGCCGGGTCGGCGTGACAGACGTGGGCCGGGCAGTGCGTCGCGGTATCGGCCAGCGCGCCCAGCCCCACGGTCAGTGCGATGACCCCCAGCAGCAGCCAGCCCGGGCCGGGGGCGGTGCGCAGCTTGGTCCATTCCGCGCGCAGCGCATTCATCAGGCATCCCTCCGGCGGAGCAGCACGACGGCCAGGCCGAAGGCGAGGGCGGCCCAGGCGCAGAGCACGGCGAAACCGGCCCACGGGGGCAGCGGGTAGTAGCCGTTCTTCGGCGTGTAGGCCGCCGCGACCTGCGCATACCGCTGGACGGTCTGACTCGGTGGCGAAGCCGGCCACCGGGGTGACCCGGAGCAGCCAGTCGGCCGCGCTCGCCGGCAGCACGGGCAGCCCGACGGCTAGCAGGTACGGCAGCACGATCCCGGCGATGAGCACGGTGACCGCGGCCGCGCCGGACCGCAGGATCGCGCCCAGCGCCACGGCCGCCGTGGCGGCCACCGCGAGCAGCGCGGCCGTGCCGGCCAGCACCCGGGCCTCGGTCAGCGCGCTCACCGGCAGGATGAAGTTGCCGTTGGAGCGGAGCAGCGCGGTACCGAACACCACGGCACCCGCCGCGCCGGCCAGCCCGGCCACGAACGTGACCGCGCCGATCACGACCGTTTTGGCCACCAGCACCTGGGCCCGCCTGGGGCTGGCCGCGAACGTGACCCGGATCAGGCCGCGGCGGTACTCCGCCGTCATGAACAGCGCCGCCACCACGATGACCGCGATCAGCGCGGCGAACACCCCGGTCAGCGTCTGCTCGATCGGCGTGCCGGTCCCGCCGTTAGCCGCGGCCACGTAGGGCGCGATGTCCCCGGTCCCGGTCACGGTCACCGCGCCGCCGGCCTGCTGGAACCCGGCGCCAGATGGCCCGCTGCCGCCGACCTCGGTGCCGGCCCAGCCGCGGCTGGGCCAGCCCCCGCCGAGCGTGACGTGGTCGAAGTGGCCGGTGGCCAGGGTGAGCGCGCCGGCCGCGGTCGACCCGGTGAGGGACTGACTCCCGGGGATCGTGGTACCTGGGGTAGCGGTGAACAGCCCGGCCTGCGCGGTGGCCGGCAGCCCGGCCAGCCGCACAGTGCCGACCGTGGCCCAGTGCGTGCCGTCGGCCGAGTCGTACCCGGTGACGGTGCCGCCGGAGCGGGTCAGCCGGAGCCAGCGCGGCGCGGCCGGGGAGACCGTCCCGGGCAGCCCGGCGATGTCCCCGGTGTAGTCGTACTGCATCCGGACCCCGTGACCGGGGGTGACCAGCATGGCCGCGTACGCCGACCCGGGCCGGGTGCTGGCCTTGACGATGACCCCGGTCTTGGACCACGGCTGCAGCCGGGCCGGGCCTGACCCGCCGCCCGCCCGGGCCAGCGACGTGATCCGCGCGGTGATGCTGCCGTTCCCGGCCAGTGGCCGGTGCACGAAGTAGAAGCTGTCGGCCACCGCTTCCCCGCCCGGCCCGATCGGGACCGAGCAGCCGGCGCCAGTTTTCACCGGCCCGCCCGGGGTGACCTGGCCGCCGCACTCACTGTGGTCGAGCAGCGCGATCCCGACCGTGACCAGGGTGGCGATGATGATGCCGATGACCCAGCCGCGCACGGTGCGGAATTTGACCCACTCGGCCCGGAGCACCGGTGTGAAGCCAGTGGGGGGTGCTGGCGTTCGGCTGCGTGGGGGTGCGGTGGCGCTCATCCGGCACGCTCCGGTGCGACCTCGGCCCGGTACTCGACCTCGTCCTTGGTCAGCTCCAGGTAGGCCTGCTCCAGCGTGGCCCGGTGCGCGGCGACCTCGGAGAACGGCACCGCCTCGGCGGCCAGCAGGCGGACCACCCGCTCGGCGGGCAGCCCGGAGATGCTGAGCTGGCCGGGGCCGTCGGGGGTGACCGTGGCCCCGGAGGCGGCCAGCACGGCCGCCGCGTCCGGTGCCGCGGCGGTGCGCAGCGTGACCCGGTCCCCGGACGCCGCCGTGACCAGGTCGGCCACCGTGGTGTCGGCGATCACCCGGCCGCGGCCGACCACCACCAGGTGATCGGCGGTGTCCTGCAGTTCGCTCATCAGGTGGCTGGACACCAGCACGGCCCGGCCCTGCGCGGCCAGCGAGCGGAGGAACCCGCGCATCCAGACGATGCCCTCCGGGTCCATGCCGTTGAACGGCTCGTCCAGCATGATCGCCGCTGGGTCGCCGAGCAGCGCGGCGGCGATGCCGAGCCGCTGCCGCATGCCCAGCGAGTACCCGCCGGCCTTGCGCCGGGCCACGCCGGCCAGCCCGGATTGCTCGATCACCTCATCGACCCGCCTGGTGCCCAGGCGCTGGGAGTGGGCCAGCCAGAGCAGGTGGTTGCGGGCGGTCCGGCCCGGCTGCAGCGCGGCCGCGTCGAGCAGCGAGCCGAGCACGGTCAGCGGGCGGTGCAGGCTGGTGTACCGCTGCCCGCCGACCAGTGCCCGGCCGGCGTCCGGCGCGTCCAGGCCGAGGATGACCCGCATCGTGGTGGATTTGCCGGCCCCGTTCGGCCCGACGAACCCGGTCACCTTGCCGGGCGGGACGGTGAACGTCATCCCGTCCAGGGCGAGCGTGGCCCCGAACCGCTTGCGCAGCCCGGTCACTTCGATGGTCGTTTCAGTCATGCCGCCGGTTCTACGCGGCCGGTGGTCTCAGCACGGTGCGCGGCGCTGAGACCTGTTTGAGACCTGAACCCTGGCATGCTGGAAGACGTGAGGGTGCTGGTGGTGGAGGACTTCGAGCCGATGGCCCGGGCCATCGGGACCGGGCTGCGCCGGGAGGGGATGGCGGTTGACGTCGTCCGCGACGGGCACGCGGCGCTGGAGCACCTCGCCGTCACCGGCTACGACGTCGTCGTGCTGGACCGGGACCTGCCCGGGGTACACGGCGACGAGGTGTGCCGGCGGCTGGCGGCCGGGCAGGCGGCCAGCCGGATACTGATGCTGACCGCCGCGGGCAGCCTCACCGACCGGGTGGAGGGCCTCAACCTGGGCGCCGACGACTACCTGGCCAAGCCGTTCGACTTCCCGGAACTGACCGCCCGGGTCCGCGCGCTCGGCCGCCGTGCCGTCGCGCCGCTGCCCCCGGTGCTGCAGCTCGGCGACATCAGGCTCGATCCGAGCAGCCGGGTGGCGTCCCGGGCCGGGCGGCGGCTGCCGCTCAGCGCCAAGGAGTTCGCCGTGCTGGAGTACCTGCTGGCCGCGGCGGGCCGGGTGGTCTCCGCCGAGGAACTGCTGGACCGGGTCTGGGACGAGGCCGCCGACCCGTTTACCACCGCGGTCAAGCAGACCATGTACCGGCTGCGGGCCAAGCTCGGCGATCCGCCGGTGGTGCACACCGTCCGGGACGGCGGGTACCGGGCCGGGGACGCATGAGACGCGCCCCGCGGCTGACCCTGCGCGCCCAGCTCACGTTGCTGTACGCGGGGTTCTTCGTGGCCGCGGGCATCGTGGTGCTGGCCATCCCGATCTTCACGATCCGGGCCTCGCTGCCGGCCAACGCCACTGCGCATGAGATCGCGCTGATGAACGCCAGCCAGCAGGCACAGCAGTTCCGCGCCGCGATCACCCTGCTGGGCCTGGCCGCCGTGTCGCTGGTGGTCGGCTGGCTGATCGCGGGCCGGTTCCTCCGGCCGCTGCGCACGATCACCGCCACCGCGCGGGACATCTCGGCCAGCAATCTGAACCGGCGGCTGGTCCCCGGCGCCCGGGACAACGAGTTCACCGAGCTCGGGGACACCCTGAACGGCCTGTTCGGGCGGCTGGAGGGCGCGTTCGAGTCGCAGCGGCGGTTCGTCGCCAACGCCTCGCACGAGCTGCGCACCCCGCTCAGCGCCGGCCGGGCCCTGCTCCAGGTAGCGGTGGCCGACCCGGACGCCACCGTGGACTCGCTCAGGGCGGCCTGCCAGGAAGTGCTCGACCTCGGGGATCAGCAGGAGCACCTGATCGCGGCGCTGCTCGCGCTGGCCACCAGCCAGCGCGGCCTGGCCTGCGCCCAGCCGCTGGACCTGGCCGACATCACCGGAAAGGTGCTGGTGGCCCGGGAGGACGAAGCCGCCCGCCGCCACCTCCAGGTCACCGCCGCGCTGGATCCGGCCCTTACCACCGGCGACCCGGCGCTGGCCGAAAGTCTGATCGCCAACCTGATCGACAATGCCATCCGGCACAATATCCCTAGCGGTCGAATAGAGATTTCAACGAGGCTGACCCCCGCGGGCGCCCAACTTTCCGTGGCCAACACCGGCCCCGTGATCCCGCCCACTGAGGTAGCCGGCCTTTTCGAGCCGTTCCGGCAGTACGGTCAAGAACGACTCAGCTACGGCGAGGGATACGGACTCGGCCTAGCGATCGTCAGGGCCATCGCCAGCACCCACACCGCTCAACTCACCGCCCACTCAAACCCCCCGGGCGGCCTAACCATCACGGTGACATTCCCAGCCCCAGGCGTCCCGCCCCACTAACAGGCGCCCCGCGCGTCACCAACCAGGCGCGGCGCGCGTCACCAACCAGGTGCGGCGCGCGTCACCAACCAGGTGCGGCGCGCGTCACCAACCAGGTGCGGCGCGCGTCACCAACCAGGTACTGGTTTTACCCGGGGGGTCCGGGGGGTCGCCCCCGGGAAAATACTGCGAGCCATAGGCGAAGGAGGCGAAGCCTCCGAGCATAGGGCGACGCCGGGTGGCTACGGGGGCAAACCACCCGGCGTCGCATTCATCGGCGTTCCGACGGGGGCCCGGAACGCCGGCAGGTGCTCCGACGGGGGACCAGAGCACCGCTATGCATGTTACACCGAAACCACCCCTTGTGCATCAAGACCGGATGGAAAGCGGTCCGTGGTCTTGATGCACAGTCGGGCGGTCTGCTCAGCCCTTTCCCGGCTGATTTTCCTTCGTTGTTTCCCCGATAAACCCTTGGGACGGCTGAGCCCCTGGGCCGCCGCTGCCCGGCGGCGGGGTTCCCGCTGGCCAGCCGGCCCGGCCCGGCGCGTTGTACCGGTCGGGGAGCCGCGGCTGGTACTCCCGAAAGCCCCGGGTGCTGGCCAGTTCCCGGCCGCCGTTGGCGATCACAACGGCGAAATAGGGGATGGCGATAGCGCCCACCGCCGGAATCGCGGCGAACCAGCCTGCGCCCGCAGCGAACAGGGCAATCGTGAGGGCAAAACAGGCCACCCGGATACCCATCATGATCAGGTAGCGGCGCTGCCGGGCGGCAATGTCCGCGGACAGCGACGGCTGCGCCTGGGTGACCAGCGGTACCTGGGGACGGCGGCTCCGGGAAACGGGCTTCACACCTCCAAGGTATGCCGCCCGGAGCAGGGCCGCCAACGCCGGGTCAGGCCGGCGCGGCCAGGCCCGCCAGGCCGTCCACCGAGGCGGCTCCGGCCAGCGCCATGACGTGCGCGAGGTCGTCGGTGAAGCCGTCCAGCAGGGCCTGCACACCGTCGGTGCCGCCGCAGGCCAGGGCCCACAGCACCGGCCGGCCGAGGAACACCAGCCGGGCGCCGAGGGCCAGCGCGGCCAGGGCGTCCTCGGCCCGGCGGATGCCGCCGTCCACCAGCACCGGCTCGGCGGGCAGCGCGGCGGCCACCGCGGGCAGCGCCGCCGCGGTGGGTGCCGCCCGGTCCAGCTGCCGGCCGCCGTGGTTGGAAACGATCACGCCGGCCGCCCCGGCGGCCACGCAGGCGGCCGCGTCGTCGGCCCGGAGCACCCCCTTGACCAGCACCGGCAGCCCACCGCTCAGCTCGCTGAGCCAGCCGATGTGCCCCGGGGTGACCGAGGCGGCCAGCTCGGTGCCGGCCAGGTCGTCCAGCGGCCCGATGTTGACCAGGAAGTCGGCCGCGGAGATGGGCGCGTCCGCGATCCGGGCCTTCCGGCCGACGAACGGGGTGTCCCCGGTCAGCACCAGCGCCTGCGCCCCGGCCGTCACCGCCCGCCGGACCAGGCCGATCGTGATGTCCAGGTCGTGCATCAGGTACACCTGGAACCACCAGGCGCCGCCGGCCGCCGCCACCGCCGCGCCGACCTGCTCGATCGGGCAGGTGCTCCGGGTGGACAGCACGAACAGCGCGCCGGCCCGGGCCGCGGCGGTGGCCGCCGCGACCTCGCCGTCCGGATGGGCCAGCCGGTGGAACGCGGTGGGCGCGACCGCCAGCGGGGTGCGTACCCGCAGCTCCACCGGGCTGCCCAGCACTACGCTAGTGTCCACGGCCGACACATCGCACAGCACCCGGGGCAGGAAGTGGACCCGCCGCCACGCCTTCTGGTTGGCCCGCAGCGTCGCCTCACGCCCGGCCCCGCCCGCGAAGAAGTCGTACACGTCCGGGCTCAGCCGGTCCCTGGCGCGCCGCTCGAGTTCGCTGACATCAGGAATCACATCGAGATACCTTGCCGGAACACCCGGCCCGGTACCAGTGGCCGGGCCCCAGATTGGAGGCGCAGATGAGCGAACGCACCTACCGGGTGACCGAGATCGTCGGCAGCTCGCCGGACGGCGTGGAGCCAGCCATCCGCAACGCGGTCCGCCGGGCCAGCCAAACCCTGCGCCACCTGGACTGGTTCGAGGTCACCGAGGTCCGCGGCCAGATTCACGACGGCGAGGTGGCCCATTTCCAGGTCGGCCTGAAGGTGGGCTTCCGCCTGGAAGACAGCTAGCTGGCCTGGGCCATCGCGCTATGGCGCGCTGGCCTAGCTGGCCGGGCTGACCGAGGACATGTTGAAGCCCTCGATGCGCAGCGGGGGCATCGCGCACCGGGTGAAGTAGTCACCCCACTCGCGGGGCAGCGTCGGCCCGGTCAGGCCGGCCTCGGTCAGCCTGCTCAGCATGCCGACCGGGCTCTCATTGAACCGGAAGTTGTGCACCGCCCCGGCCACCTCGCCGTTCTCCACCAGGTAGATGCCGTCCCTGGTCAGCCCGGTGAGCAGCAGCGTCTGCGGGTCCACCTCGCGGATGTACCACAGGCAGGTGAGCAGCAGCCCCCGGCTGGTCTCGGCCACCATTTCGTCCAGCGTCACCGCGCTGCCCGGCGGGCCGTCCAGTACCAGGTTGTCGATGGCCGGGGTGACCGGCAGCCCGGACAGCCCGGCGCTGTGCCGGGTCTGGATCAGCGCGGCCAGCTCCCCGTCCCGGATCCACTCGGTCGGGCCCAGGGCCAGGCCGTTGTCGAACACCGAGGAGTCGCGGCTGGACGCGTGCGCGGTCACGAACGGCGCGCAGGTCAGCCCGGCCCGGGCCGGGTCGCTGCGCAGCGTCACCGGCAGCCGGGCCAGCCGGTCGCCGACCCGGGTGCCGCCGCCCGGCTTGCTGAACACGCTCCGCCCGTCCAGCGCGTCCTTGGCCCCGGCCGACCAGTACAGGTAGACGAGCAGGTCAGCCACGGCGCTCGGCGGTAGCAGCGTCTCGTACCGGCCGGCCGGCAGCTCCAGCGTCCGCTTCTGCCAGTCCAGCCGCTGGGCCAGCCCGGCGTCCATCTCGGCCACGTCCACGTCGGTGAAGTCCTGGGTGCCCTGCCCGGCCCACGCGGACCGGGTCAGGTCGGCCGACTTGGCGTTCATGTCCACCTTGCCGGTGGGCTGGTCGTGCCGCAGCCGCAGCCCGGCCGAGGTGCCGAGGAAGCTGCTGGTCACGGTGTGCTCGGCGAAGCCGTACAGCTTCCGCCCGGTGGACTGCGCGGCCGCGAACGCGCCGCCCAGCTCGTCGGCGAACCGGCCGAACACCCCGATCTGGGTACCGGTGACCGGATCGTCCCACCCTGGCCCGTTCACCCCATTCATCGTGAACGCCCCGGCCTGGCCGGCGCCGAGCAGCGGTGCGGCGTCCTCGGCGGGTGAACCCTCGGTCGCCGCCTGCTCGGCCGCCCGGACCACGTCCTCGACCTGGTCGTCGCGGACCCCGGCGCGGGACACCACGCCGGCCGACGTGCCCGCCGCGCCGCGGCTGATCGCGATCACGGTCAGCTGCCGGGAGCGCGCCACGCCGTTCGTGGTCAGCGTGTTGCCCGCCCAGCGCAGGTTGGCCGTGGCCGACACGTCGGCCAGCACGATGCAGTCGTCGCAGCGGGCCGCGGCCAGCGCCCGCTCGACCGTGTCCTGCGGCGCCGATGCCATGATCAGGCCCCCTCTTCCGTGGTGTTCAGCACCCGCACCCCGCGCATCAGCACGGCCGGGCAGCCGTGGCTGACCGGGGCGACCTGCCCTGGCTGGCCCTTACCGCAGTTGAATGCCCCGCCGAGCAGATAGGTCTGCGGGCCGCCGATCGCCTCCATCGAGTTCCAGAAGTCGGTCGTGGTGGCCTGGTAGGCGACGTCGCGGAGCTGGCCGTCCAGCCGGCCGTTCTTGATCTTGTAGAAGCGCTGCCCGGTGAACTGGAAGTTGTACCGCTGCATGTCGATCGACCAGCTCTTGTCGCCCTCGATGAAGATCCCGTCGGTCACCCCGGCGATCAGCTCATCGGTGTCCGGGCCACCCTCGGCGGGCTCCAGCGAGACGTTCGCCATCCGCTGAATCGGCATGTGCCCGGGGGAGTCGGCGAACGCGCAGCCGTTGGACCGGGGCGCCCCGGTGAGCCGGGCGGTCCGCCGGTCCAGCTGGTAGCCGGCCAGCACCCCGCCGGAGATGAGGTCCCAGGATTGGGCGGCCACGCCCTCGTCGTCGTAGCCGACGGTCGACAGCCCGTGCGGCACCGTCCGGTCGCCGGTGACGTGCATCACACGCGACCCGTACTGCAGATGGCCAAGCTTGTCCGGGGTGGCGAACGAGGTGCCAGCGTAGGCGGCCTCGTAGCCAAGTGCGCGGTCCAGTTCAGTGGCGTGGCCGATCGACTCGTGAATCACCAGCCACAGGTTGGATGGGGCGATAACCAGGTCGTACCGCCCGGCCTGGACGGCCGGGGCGGCCAGCTTGGCCGCCAGCAGCTCGGGCAGCTGGGCCAGCTCGGCGGGGAAGTCCCAGCCGGTGCCGGTCAGGTATTCATAGCCGCGGCCCACCGGCGGGGCCAGCGTGCGCATGGTCTCGAACTGGCCGCTGGGCGGCACCGCGACCGCGGTCAGTGCCGGGTGCAGCCGGACCCGCTGCTGGGTGGCGGTGGTCCGCCCGTCGGTGTAGAACTTGCACTCCCGGACCTGCATCAGCGAGGCGTCCACGTGATCGATGCCGGGGCTGGCCAGCAGCTGGGCGCTCCAGTCGCCGAGCAGCGCCAGCTTGTCCGCCACCGGGACGCGGAAGGGGTCCACGTCGTAGGCCGACACCCAGGTCACGTCGCCATAGCCGGGCTCATCGGCCAGCTCGATGCGTTCGGTGTTCATCGCCGCAGCCACCCGGGCGACGTCCACCGCTTCCCCGGCGGCGCGTACCGCAGCGTCCGTGGTCAGGTCCACCATGGCCGCGAAGCCCCAGGTGCCGTCCAGCACCACCCGCACGGCCAGGCCCAGGTCGTCCGCGTCGATCAGGGTTTCCAGGTGCCCGTCGGACAGCCCGATGTGCTGGCCGCGGATGCGTTCCGCGCGGAAGTCCGCGTGCCCCGCGCCGAGCTCGGCCGCCCGCTGCAGCGCGGCCGCGGCCAGCTCCCGCAACGGGTAACCGGTGAACTCCGGATCGATGGGCGGATAGTCCTGAGTACTGTGCTCCACGAGTGGCAACCTATCCCGGGCCTGCCAGGTACGCTCGCGGAGGCTGCCGTGAACAACGATCAGGAGGGCCGCGCGTGAGCCGATCCGTCCTCGTCACCGGGGGGAACCGGGGCATCGGGCTGGCCATCGCCCGGCGCCTGGCCGCCGATGGTGACCAGGTCACCGTGACCTCCCGCTCTGGGGAAACGGTTGACGGGCTGACCACGGTGCCCTGCGACGTCCGGGACGCCACCTCGGTGGACGAGGCGTTCGCCGCGGTCGAGGCGGCTCAGGGCCCGGTGGAGGTGCTGGTCGCGAACGCCGGGGTGACCAGGGATCAGCTGCTCGCGCTGATGAGCGAGGAGGACTTCGCCACCGTACTGGACACCAACCTGACCGGCGCCTACCGGGTAGCCCGGCGGGCGGTGCGCGGCATGATGCGGTTGCGCCGCGGCCGGATGGTGTTCATCTCCTCGGTGGTCGGCCTGCTCGGCTCGGCGGGCCAGGCCAACTATGCGGCGTCCAAGGCCGGCCTGGTCGGCCTGGCCCGGTCGCTGGCCCGGGAGCTGGCCCCGCGGAACATCACCGCTAACGTGGTGGCGCCCGGCTTCGTGGACACCGACATGACCGCGGTGCTGGCCGAGGACCGCAAGGCGGCCATCCTGGCCCAGGTGCCGCTGCACCGGCTGGCCGCGGCCGGCGAGGTGGCCGCGGCGGTCGCGTTCCTGGCCGGCCCGGAGGCCGGCTACATCACTGGTTCGGTCATCCCGGTGGACGGCGGCCTGGGTATGGGGCACTGAGGGTCTAGGGGCACTGAGGGTCTAGGGGCACTGGGGTTTAGGGGCACTGAGGGATATGGGAATCCTGGACGGCAAGCGCATCCTGGTCACCGGGGTGCTCACCGACGCGTCGATCGCGTTCCACGTGGCCCGCATCGCCCAGCAGGAGGGCGCCGCGCTGGTACTCACCGGCTTCGGGCGGCTCAGCCTGGTGGAGCGGATCGCCAGGCGGCTGCCCGATCCGCCACCGGTCATCGAACTCGACGTGACCGACGCGGACCAGCTCGGCTCGCTGGCCGGCCGGGTGGCTGAGCACCTGGACGGGCTTGACGGGGTGGTGCACGCGGTCGGTTTCGCGCCGCAGACCGCGCTGGGCGGCAACTTCCTGCAGACCGAGTGGGCCGACGTGGCCACCGCGGTGCAGGTGTCCACCTACTCGCTCCAGGCGCTCGCGGTGGCCACGCTGCCGCTGCTGAAAGACGGCGGCTCGATCGTCGGCCTGGACTTCGACGCGTCCCGGGCCTGGCCCGCCTACGACTGGATGGGCGTGGCCAAAGCCGGCCTGGAATCCTGCGCCCGGTATCTGGCCCGCGACCTGGGCCCCAAGGGGATCAGGGTCAACCTGGTCGCGGCCGGCCCGCTGCGCACGATGGCGGCCAAGAGCATCCCGGGGTTCAGCGCGTTCGAGGACATGTGGGACGGCCGGGCCCCGCTCGGCTGGGACATCGGCGATCCAGAGCCAGCCGCCCGGGCCTGCGCCGCGCTGCTGTCCGACTGGTTCCCGGCCACTACCGGCGAGATCGTGCACGTGGACGGCGGAGTTCATGCGGTCGGTGGCTGACCAGCCGGACGGCCGCACCCGGCAGTTCGTGCTCACCCTGTCCTGCCCGGACCGGCCGGGCATCGTGCACGCGGTAGCCGCCTACCTGCACGGCTCGGGCTGCAACATCCTGGACAGCCAGCAGTACGCCGAGGTGATCTCCAACCACTTCTTCATGCGGGTCCAGGTGGAGGTGCTGGGCGGCACGCCGCCGGACGGCACGGTACTGGATGGCACCGGGCTGCGGGCCGGGTTCCTGCCCATCGCGGACGAGTTCGGCATGGACTGGGACCTGCATGACCTGGGCACCCGGCCGCGCGTGCTGATCATGGTGTCGAAGGAGGGACACTGCCTCAACGACCTGCTGTACCGCCGGGAGGCCGAGGCGCTGGCCATCGACGTGCCGCTGGTCGTCGGCAACCACCCGGACCTGGCCCGGCTGGCCGCCGGGCACGGCGTACCGTTCGAGCACGTGCCGGTGGGCGCCGATCCGGGTGCCCGGGCCGGTGCCGAGGCCATGCTGCTCGACCTGGTCAGCGCGCACCGGATCGACTTCGTGGTGCTGGCCCGGTACATGCGGATCCTGTCCCCGGAGGTGTGCGAGAAGCTGGCCGGCCGGATCATCAACATCCACCACTCGTTCCTGCCCAGCTTCCGCGGCGCGCGGCCGTACCAGCAGGCCTGGGAGTACGGGGTCAAGGTGATCGGCGCGACCGCGCACTACGTCACGGCGGAGCTGGACGAGGGCCCGGTCATCGAGCAGGAGGTGGCCCGGGTCGAGCACAACGCGTCACCGGCCCAGCTGGCCGCGCTCGGCCGGGACACCGAGCGGGTGGCGCTGGCCCGGGCGGTGCGCTGGCACGCCGAGCACCGCATCCTGCTGCACGGCCGCCGGACGGTCATTTTCAAGTGACCACGGCGATCTTCAGGTAGCGGCTTCGGCCAGCAGCCCGGCCAGCCGGGTCAGCCGCGGCTGCTCGCCGTCCTCGGCCACCGCGCTGGCCAGTGCCGGGCCGGCCCCGTGCACCACGGACAGGTGCCGCTGCGCCCGGGTCAGCGCGGTGTAGACCAGCGGCCGCCGCAGCATCCCGGCCGCCTCGACCGGGAACACCGCCACCACTCCCGGCCACTCCGAGCCCTGCGCCCGGTGCACGGTCAGCGCCCAGCCGTGCCGCAGCTCGCCGAGCAGCTGGTCCGGCACGCACACCGGCCCGGCAGGGAACTCGACCAGCAGGCCGCCGTCGCCCGGCCCGGTGACCGTGCCGGTGTCCCCATTGCTGAATCCCGGCTGGCTAGCTACCGCCACCACCCGGTCGCCCGGGTCGAACCCGCCGTGCTCGCCCGGCCCCGGGTTGAGCCGCTGCTTGAGCGCGCGGTTCAGCTCGACCGTGCCCGCCGGGCCCTGGTGCACCGGCGTGATGACCTGGATGTCCGCCGCCGGGATGCCCAGCGCGCGCGGGATCGAGTCGGTGACCAGCTGGATCACCCGGTGGGTGGCGGCCCGGCTGTCCGGCACCGGGACCACGACGACCTCGCGGCCGGCCGACTCAACCCGGGGCAGGGTGCCGCCGCGCACCGCGGTGGCCAGCCGGGCGATGTCCCCGCCGTCGCGCTGCCGGTACAGCCGGGTCAGCTCGGTCACCGGGACCACGCCGGACTCGATGAGGTCGGCCAGCACCTGGCCCGGCCCGATCGACGGCAGCTGTGCCGGGTCCCCGGCCAGCAGCAGCCGGGTGCCGTCGGCGCACGCCTCCACCAGCGCGGCGGCCAGCTCGGCGTCCAGCATGGCCGCCTCGTCCACCACCACCAGGTCGGCGTCCAGCGGCTCACCCTCGCTGCGGGTGAACACCCAGCGGTTGGGGCCGCCCTGCGCGCCGAGCAGCCGGTGGACGGTGGTCGTGGGCGCGCCGGCCAGCTCGGCCAGCCGCCGGGCGGCCCGGCCGGTCGGCGCGGCCAGCGCCAGCCGCAGGCCACAGCCGGCCGCCAGGGCCGCCACCGCCGCGATCGTCCGGCTCTTGCCAGTGCCCGGCCCGCCGGTCAGCACGGACACGCCGTGCGCCGCGACCGCGCGCACCGCGTGCTGCTGGGCTTCGTCGATGGGGTTGTCCTCGTCGCCGAGCACCAGGTCGGCCGCGCCCGGCACCGGCTCGGCCAGCGCGGCCAGCCGCTGCACGCCCTCGGCCACCGCGTCCTCGGCCATCGCGTACCGGGCCAGCGCCAGCACGACGCCGTCGCCGTCTTCGTCACCGTCGCCGTCGCCGTCCGGGGCGCCGGACGCCAGCCCGGTGCTGAAGGGCAGCACGGTGCTGAAAGGCAGCACGGTGCCCTCGTCCACGGCGGACTCCACGGCCTGCGCCGGGTCCTCGATCCGCAGCCGGGCCAGCGCGCTGGCGATCACCGCGGCGGGCACCGCGGTGTGCCCGTCCCGGGCCGCCCGGCGCAGCAGGTAGCCGGTCAGCGCCCGGCCGCGCCGCGGGTCCTGCGGTGCGGCCCCGGTACCCAGCATCCGCCGGGCGAACCAGTCCGCCTGGTCCGGCCGGATCTGCGGCAGCAGCAGCAGCCGCCACGGGTCCTCGCGCAGCTGCTGGCCGGCGCTCGCACCTAGCACCGCCACGGCCGGCCCGGCCAGCCGTTCCGGCACCTGGCACGCGGCCAGCAGCCGGGCCGTCTCCTGGAGCCGGTCCGGCCCGGGCGCATGGTCGGGAGCTGCGGACATCGTCCTCACCCTAGTGCGCCGGTCGGTCAATTCCGCGGCACGCCGCCCGGCGCGGAATGTCGCTATGCGGCTAGCTTGTGCGCGCGGCGCGGGCAGGCCGATACTCAGGACCATGACCGGTAACCCCCGCTACCGGTGGCGTGGCGGCCGGCTCCGCGTACCGGAGGCCGACCGTGACCGGGTGGTCAATGAGCTCTGGGCCCGGTACGACGAAGGCCGGCTGTCCTACGACACGTTCGCGCTCCGGCTGGAAGCCGCCGTGCACGCGAGGACCCGGGCCGGCCTGGACGCCGTGCTGGCCGATCTACCCGGCGGTGGCTGGGCCGGCCAGCTGCGGCCGGCCGCGCTGCGCAGCCGCTGGCACCGTGGCTGGACCGCGCTGGCCACCCGGCTGCCGCGGATCTGGCCGTCGGCGTCCTGGCCGGTGCTGATGTTCCCGTCCGGCGAGCAGAGCCGGTTCACCATAGGCCGCGACAGCGGCTGCGACATGGTGCTGCCCGACCCGACCGTGTCGCGCTGGCACGCGGGCCTGCGCCGGGAACCCGGCGGCTGGCTGCTGGACGACCTCGGCTCCACCAACGGCACGCTGGTCAACGGGTGGCGGGTGCGGGCCTGGGTCCCGGTCCGGGACGGCGACCTGGTCAGCTTCGGCGCGGTCACGTTCGTGGTCGGCACGCCCGGGAGTGGCCGAAGGCTACCGCAAACCCCGTAGAGTCAAACGCGTGACAGTGGTTCTGCTGGTGCGGCATGGGCTAACCGCGGGCACCGGGCACGTGCTCACCGGGCGCACTCCGGGGATCCCGCTGGATGACCGCGGCCGGGAGCAGGCCGCAGCGCTGGCCGCCCGGCTGGCCGAGGTCCGGCTGGACGCGATCGTCACCAGCCCGCTGGAACGCTGCCGGCAGACCGCCGAGGCGATCGCAGCGGCCCCCGGCGGCGAGCCGCTGCCGGTCAAGGAGGACGGGCAGTTCGCCGAGGTCAACTACGGTGACTGGACCGGCAAGCCGCTCAAGCGGCTGGCCAAGGACCCGCTGTGGCGGGTGGTACAGGCGCACCCGAGCGCGGTGCGCTTCCCGGGTGAGGACGCGGAGTCGCTGCTCGAGGTGCAGCACCGGGCGGTGCAAGCGGTACGGGAGTGGAACGCGCGGCTGGGCCGGGACGCTGTCTACCTGGTCTGCTCGCACGGGGACGTGATCAAGTCGGTCATCGCGGACAGCCTCGGTCTGCACCTCGACCTGAGCCAGCGGATCCAGGTCGATCCGTGCTCGCTGAGCGTGATCCGGTACACCCCGCTTCGCCCGTTCCTGGTACGAATGAACGACACTGGGCGCACCGCCGCCGGCCTGGCCAACGGGCAGCAGCCCCGGCAGGGTGACGCGGCCATCGGCGGGGGAGCGGGAGGATAAGGATCATGCCGGTCTACTCGTATGATCCCCCGGACCGATTTGTCGCAGGCACGGTCGGGCAGCCAGGGGAACGCACGTTCTACCTGCAGGCCAGCGCCCGCGGCCGGGTGACCAGCGTCGCGCTGGAGAAATTCCAGGTCAGCCTGCTGGCTGAGCGGCTGGAAGAGCTCCTCGACGAGGTGCTGCGGCGCACCGGCGGGCTGACGTCGGTGCCCGCCGCCACGCCGGCCGACCTGACCGACGACGAACCGCTCGACCTGCCGCTGATGGAGGACTTCCGGGTCGGCGCGATCGCGCTGGCCTGGGACGGCGAGGACGAGCGGGTGGTCATCGAGGCCCAGGAGGAGTCGGAGACCCCGGTCGAGCCGCTGGCCGACGACGTACCGGAGAACGGCCCAGATGTGCTCCGGGTGCGCATCACCGCCGCTTCCGCACGGGCCTTCTCCCAGCGAGCGCTGCGCATCATCGCCCAGGGCCGGCCGCCGTGCCCGCTCTGCGGGCTGCCGCTGGAAACCGAGGGGCACATCTGCCCACGGCAGAACGGCCACCGGGCCGCCGATGGCTGAATCCCGTCGGCTGCGTGGGTCCCGCCCGTCCCGGGAACCACGCCAGTCCCGCGAGGCACGGGAAGAGGCCGGGCCGCCGCCAGCTGACCACGCGGCCGCCCTGGAGCTGCTGGCCCAGGGCGACCTGGAGGTGGAAGGGCGGCTGGTTGTCGCGTCCAACGCCACGCTGTACTGCACCATCCGCTGCGGTGGCGCCCAGGCGGCCTGCGTCTACAAGCCGGTGGCCGGGGAACGGCCGCTGTGGGACTTCCCGCACGGCACGCTGGCCGGCCGGGAAGTGGCCGCGTACGCGGTGTCCCGGGCCGCGGGCTGGAACCTGGTGCCGCCCACCGTGTACCGGGACGGGCCGTTCGGGCCGGGCATGTGCCAGCTGTGGATCGACACCGACGCCGCGGTGGACCTGGTCGCGCTGTCCCGCAGCGCGGACAACCGGGCGCTGCGCGACATGGCCGTGTTCGACGCGGTGGTGAACAACGCCGACCGCAAGATCGGCCACCTGCTGCCGGTCAGCGACGGCCAGCTGTACGGCTGCGACCACGGGGTCTGCTTCGGCGAGGAGTACAAGCTGCGCACCGTGCTGTGGCAGTGGCGCGGCCGCAAGCTGCCCGGCCGGGCGCTGCAGGCACTGGCCCGGCTCAAAGCCGAGCTGGCCACCGGGCCGCTGGCCGCCGAGCTGCCGCAGCGGCTGTCCGAGGTCGAGATCGCCGCCACCAGGCAGCGGGTTGACCTGCTGCTCCAGGCGGGCGTGCACCCCTACCCGCCCGAGGACTGGCCCGCGGTCCCCTGGCCGCCCTACTAGATCAGTCCGGGGGCGACCCCCTGGACCCCCCGCTAAGAGCGGCCGGGCTCGCCTGGGTAGCGGCGGCGGCGCAGGTAGCGCTCGAACTCGCGGGCGATCGCGTCCCCGCTCGCCTCGGGCAGGTCGGTCGCGTCCTTGGCCTCTTCCAGGGTCCGCACATAGTCGGCCACCTCGGTGTCCTGCTCGGCCAGCTCGTCCACGCCGCGCTCCCAGGCCCGGGCCTCCTGCGGCAGGTCGCCGAGCGGCAGCGACACGTCCAGCACGTCCTCCACGCCGCGGAGCAGCGCCAGGGTGGCCTTCGGGCTGGGCGGCTGGGCCACGTAGTGCGGCACGCTGGCCCACAGCGACACGGCCGCGATGCCAGCCTGGCCGCAGGCGTGCTGCAGCACCCCCACGATCCCGGTCGGGCCCTTGTACTCGACCGGCTCGACATGCAGGTCAGCGGCCAGCTCAGGGTCGGAGGCAGCCGCCGCCACCGGCACCGGCCGGGTATGCGGCGAATCGGCCAGCAGTGCGCCGAGCAGCACCACCGTCTGCGCGCCAAGATCGGTAAAGGACTGCACCAGCTCATCGGCGAACGCCCGCCAGCGCATGTTGGGCTCGATACCGTGCACCAGGACCACGTCACGGCCCATGTCGTCCGGGGTGGCCACGGACAGCCGGGTGGTCGGCCAGACCAGCCGGTCGGTCCGGCCCTCGGACACCTCCATCACCGGCCGGGTCACCTGAAAGTCGTAGTAGTCCTCCGGGTCGATGGCGCCGATCTGGGTCGCTTCCCAGGCCATGCCTAGGTGATCAACCACCCCGCTGGCCGCTTCCCCGGCATCGTTCCACCCCTCGAAGGCGGCGATGATCGCGGGCGAGACGAGCTTGCGGACACCGTTCAGCTCGATCACTCGCCACCCTCCCTCCTGGCCGCCGCCGGCTCGGGTACCAGACTACGTGCCCCGGCACGCTGGCTGAGTGACCTGGGCGGCCGCCGGGCAGGGCCGCCCGGCACGTCGCCCTAGAATAGGGGGGCCATGACGAACTCCGCCCGGGCGGCCCGGTTCGCGGAACCAGGCCGGGGCCTGGTTTTCGGCCAGCGGGTGCTGGTCGCCGACGGGGCGATGGGCACGATGCTCCAGGCCAGCGACGTCAGCCTGGACGACTTCGACGGCCACGAGGGCTGCAACGAGATACTGAACGTCACCCGGCCGGATGTGGTCAGTGCCGTGCACCAGGGCTACCTGGCGGCCGGGGTGGACTGCATCACCACCAACACATTCGGGGCAAACCTCGGCAACCTGGGCGAATACGGACTGGCCGGGCGGATCGGCGAGCTGTCCGAGGCGGGCGCCCGGCTGGCCCGGGCGGCGGCCCGCCAGTGGTCCACCCCGGACCGGCCCCGCTGGGTGCTCGGCTCGGTCGGCCCGGGCACCAAGCTGCCCACGCTCGGCCACGTCGCCTTCGCCGGGCTGCGCGACGCCTACCAGCAGAATGCGGCCGGCCTGCTCCGCGGCGGGGTGGACGCGATCATCATCGAGACCTGCCAGGACCTGCTGCAAGCCAAGGCGGCGGTGATCGGTGCGCGCCGGGCCATGGCCGCGGCCGGGGCCTGCGCGCTGCCGCTGATCGTCCAGGTGACGATCGAGACCACCGGCGCCATGCTGCTCGGCAGCGAGATCGGCGCCGCGCTCACCACGCTGCAGCCACTGGGCATCACCATGATCGGGCTGAACTGCGCGACCGGGCCTGGTGAGATGGGCGAGCACCTGCGCTACCTGTCCAGCCACTCCCGCATCCCGCTGTCCTGCATGCCGAACGCCGGGCTCCCCGAGCTCACCCCGGACGGCGCGCGGTACCCGCTCAGCCCGGCGCAGCTGGCCGACGCGCACGACATGTTCACCACCGAGTTCGGCCTGGCCCTGGTCGGCGGCTGCTGTGGGACCACGCCCGAACATATGTCCGCCGTGGTGGGCCGGGTGCACGGCCGGCCGGTGCGCCCCCGCCGGCCCCGCCCCGAGCCCGGGGTGGCCTCGCTCTACCAGCATGTCCCGTTCCGGCAGGACACCTCGTTCCTGGCCATCGGCGAGCGGACCAACGCCAATGGGTCCAAGGCGTTCCGGGAGGCGCTCACCGCGGGCCGCTACGACGACTGCGTGGAGATCGCCCGGGCGCAGACCAGGGACGGCGCGCACCTGCTCGACGTGTGCGTGGACTACGTGGGCCGGGACGGCCCGGCGGACATGGCCGAAGTCGCGGGCCGGCTGGCCACCGCGGCCACGCTGCCGCTGGTCATCGACTCCACTGAGCCGGAGGTGATCCGCACTGGCCTGGAACTCCTGGCCGGCCGGACGGTGGTCAACTCGGTCAACTACGAGGACGGCGACGGGCCCGGCTCGCGGATCGAGCGGGTCATGCCGATGGTGGTGGAGCACGGCGCCGCGGTCATCGCGCTGACCATTGACGAGCAGGGCCAGGCCCGCACGGCCGACTGGAAGGTGGCGGTGGCCACCCGGCTGATCGAGGACCTGACCGGCCGGTGGGGGATGCAGGCCAGCGACATCATCGTGGACTGCCTGACCTTCCCGATCGCCACCGGCCAGGAGGAGACCCGGCGGGACGCGATCGAGACCATCGACGCCATCCGCAGGGTCAAGCAGCGCTACCCCGACGTGCAGACCACGCTGGGTGTCTCGAACGTGTCGTTCGGGCTGAACCCGGCCGCCCGGGCCGTGCTCAACTCGGTGTTCCTGGACGAGTGCGTCCGGTCCGGGCTGGACTCGGCTATCGTGCACGCGTCCCGGATCATGCCGATCGCCAGGATCCCGGACGACCAGCTGCAGGCCGCGCTGGACCTGGTCTACGACCGGCGGCGGCCCGGCTACGACCCGCTGGCCCGGCTGCTCGAGCTGTTCGAGGGGGTGGACGCGGCCGCGGTCAAAGCCAGCCGGGCGGCCGAGCTGGCCGGGCTGCCGCTGTGGGAGCGGCTCAGGCGGCGGATCATCGACGGGGAGCGGGCCGGTCTGGAGGCCGACCTGGACCAGGCGCTGACCGAGCGGCCCGCCCTGGAGATCGTCAACGACGTACTGCTGGACGGCATGAAGACGGTCGGCGAGCTGTTCGGCGCCGGGCAGATGCAGCTGCCGTTCGTGCTGCAGTCGGCCGAGGTGATGAAGCTGGCGGTCGGCCACCTGGAACCGCACATGGAGCGGTCGGCCGAATCCGGCAAGGGCCGAATCGTGCTGGCCACGGTCAAGGGCGACGTGCACGACATCGGCAAGAACCTGGTCGACATCATCCTGTCCAACAACGGCTATGACGTGGTCAATATCGGCATCAAGCAGCCGCTGTCGGCCATCGTGGACGCGGCCGCCGAGCACGGCGCCGACGTGATCGGCATGTCCGGGCTGCTGGTCAAGTCCACCGTGGTGATGCGGGACAACCTGGCCGAGCTGAACACCCGGGGGCTGGCCGGCCGGTGGCCGGTGCTGCTCGGCGGGGCCGCGCTGACCCGGGCTTACGTGGAGCAGGACCTGGCCGGCCTGTTCGACGGCGAGGTGCGCTACGCCCGGGACGCGTTCGAAGGACTCCGGCTGATGGACGCGTTCATGGCGGTGGCCCGCGGTGACCCGGCCGCGCTGCCCCCGGTCCGCGAGCGCCGGGTGCGCAGCCGGGCCCGGCTGCGGGTCACCGAGCCCGCCGACATGCCGGCCCGGTCCGAGGTGGCCGACGCGCCGGTGCCGGTCCCGCCGTTCCTCGGCGACCGGGTGGTCAAGGGCATCCCGCTGGCCGACTACGCGGCGTTCCTGGACGAGCGGGCCACGTTCCTGGGCCAGTGGGGGCTCAAGCCGTCCCGCGGCGGCGGCCCGTCCTACGACGAGCTGGTCGAGACCCAGGGCCGGCCGCGGCTGCGCATGTGGCTGGAGCGGATGCAGACCGAAGGACTGCTTACCGCGGGCGTGGTCTACGGCTACTACCCGGCGGTCAGCGAGGGCAACGACCTGGTCGTGCTGGACGAAGCCGGCCAGCAGCGGGCCCGGTTCAGCTTCCCCCGGCAGCGCCACGACCGGCACCTGTGCCTGGCCGACTTCTTCCGTGCCCGGGGCGGCCAGCCCGATGTGGTCGCGTTTCAGCTAGTCACCGTCGGCAGTGCGGTCAGCGAGGCGACCGCGGCGCTGTTCGCCAAGGACGCCTACCGGGAGTACCTGGAGCTGCATGGCCTGTCGGTGCAGCTGACCGAGGCGCTGGCCGAGTACTGGCACGCCAGGGTCCGGGCCGAGACCGGGCTGGGCGGCGACGATCCGGCCGGCCTGGACGGCATCCTCAAGGTCGGCTACCGCGGCTGCCGCTACTCGTTCGGCTACCCGGCCTGCCCGGACCTGGAAGACCGGGCCAAGGTGGTCCAGCTGCTCGCGCCGGAGCGGATCGGGGTGACGCTGACCGAGGAGTTCCAGCTGGTCCCGGAGCAGTCCACCGACGCGCTGATCGCGTTCCACCCCGAGGCTAGGTACTTCTCGGCATGAGCGAACTTCAGGCCGTGCTGTTCGATATGGACGGGTTGCTGGTGGATTCCGAGCCGCTGTGGTTCGAGGTGGAGACGGCCATCATGGCCCGGATGGGCAGCCGGTGGGGACCAGCCGACCAGGAGCACCTGATCGGCGGGTCGCTGCCCCGGTCCACCGCCTACATGCAGCGCAAGGCGGTGCGGCCGGTGGCCCAGGACGTCATAGCGCAGTGGCTGACCCAGGGCATGGCCGGGCTGATCCGGGAACGCGGCGTGCAACTGATGCCCGGCGCGGCGCGCCTTCTGGCCGAGATCGACGCGGCCGGGATCCCGTTCGCCCTGGTCACCTCCGCCGAGCGGGAAATCATGACGGCCGTGCTGGACGTGATCGGCGTCCGGTTCCCGGCCACCGTGTGCGCGGCCGACGTGACCAGGAAGAAGCCCGACCCGGAGCCGTACCTGCGGGCGGCCGGCCTGGTCGGCGCGGCCCCCAGCCGGTGCGTGGCGCTGGAGGACTCGCCCACCGGGCTGGCCGCCGCGCACGCGGCCGGGTGTGCGGTCGTCGCAGTGCCCAGCGTGCCACCGCCACCCGGGCTGGCCCGGCTGACCGTGCCGTCACTGCACGTGGTCGATCTGGCCACGCTGCATGAAGTCGTAGCTGGCCAGGGACGCGAACCCATGACGGCGACATCGTAATTCGGTCACAAATCAGGTACGACCGCCGTCTAGGACTGGCGTCAGCCCGGTCAAACGGGAGATCCTCCCGGTAGCAGGCCTTTCAGCCAGGAAATTTGCCGTCACCCACTTCGGAGTTTGCCCTGATGGCTGCACCACTCGATGTCTCACCGACTGAGCTCTCTGCCGAGGCGCCAGTCACCGAGGTCGGTGGGAAGACGATCGAGGGCCGCTCGCCTGGCCAGATCGCCTGGATGCGGCTGAAGCGGGACAAGGTGGCGATGGCCGGCGGGATCATCGTGGTGTTCCTGATCCTGGTCGCGATCTTCGGGCCGTTCCTGGTGCAGAACCCGACCGCATACCACCTTAACCTGATCAATCCGACGTTCAGCCGACCGAACGGCCCGTTCGGCGGGATAAGCCTCGCGCACCCGCTCGGCGTCGAGCCGGTGACCGGCCGGGATGTGCTCAGCCGGGTGGTCAACGGGGCCCGGGTGTCGCTGCTGATCGCGTTCCTGGCCACCGCGCTGGCCGTGGTCATCGGGGTGGTGATGGGCATCATCGCGGGCTACTTCGGCGGCTGGGTGGACTCGGTCATCGCCCGGTCCATGGACGTGTTTCTGGCCTTCCCGCTGCTGGTGTTCGCGATCGCGCTGGTCGGCGTCATCCCGTCGTCGGCGTTCGGCCTGAACGGCAACTCGCTGCGGATCGGCCTGCTGGTGTTCGTGATCGGCTTCTTCGCCTGGCCCTACATGGGCCGGATCATCCGCGGCCAGACGCTGTCGCTGCGCGAACGGGAATTCGTCGACGCGGCCCGCAGCATGGGCGCTCGCGGGCCGTACATCCTGTTCCGCGAGCTGCTGCCCAACCTGGTCGCGCCGATCCTGGTCTACTCCACGCTGCTCATCCCGACCAACATCCTGTTCGAGGCGGCGCTGTCCTACCTCGGGGTGGGCATCATCCCGCCCCAGCCGAGCTGGGGCGGGATGCTGTCCGACGCGGTCAGCAACGACTATTGGTCCATCGACCCGATGTTCATGATCATTCCCGGGCTGGCCATCTTCATCACCGTGATGGCCTTCAACCTGTTCGGCGACGGACTGCGGGATGCCCTGGACCCACGGGGCGCCCGGTAACGGTCATGCCAGCCAGGTTTCGCACAACGAATCACGACAGGAGGCGTTTCATCCCATGAGGAGACGCAGGACCATAGTGCTGCCCGCGCTGGCCGCGGCCGCCGCGCTGACCCTGGCCGCGTGTGGCGGCAGCAGCGGCAGCGGCAGCGGCGGCAGTAGCTCGTCGTCGGCGGCCGGTTTCAACGCCGCGGTCACCAAGGTGGTCAATCCGTCCACCCACAAGGGCGGGACCATCGCGTTCGGCAACAGCAGCACGCCGGACTCGACCGACCCGGGCAACACCTATTACGCGTACATGTGGAACTTCGTGCGGTATTACACGATGCCGCTGATGACATACAAGTCCTGCCCCGGTAGCTGTGGCCTGCAGGTCGTCCCGGACCTGGCCACTGGCCCGGGCGTGATCAGCGACAACGGCCTGACCTGGACCTACCACATCCAGCCGGACGTCAAATTCGAGGACGGCACCACCGTTACCTCGCAGGACGTCAAGTACGCGGTCGAGCGCACGTTCGACCGGGGGCTGTTCCCGCTCGGGCCGGCCTACTTCACGTTCCTGCTGGCACCGCAGAAGCCCGCCTACCCGGGCCCGTACAAGGACCGGTCCAAGAACCTGATGGGCCTCAAGGCCATCCAGACGCCGAACGCGACCACGATCGTGTTCCACCTGGCCAAGCCGTTCGCCGACTTCAACTACGTGGTGGCGATCCCGCAGACCTCGCCGGTGCCGCCGAACAAGGACACCGGTGCCAACTACCAGCTGCACCCGATCTCCGTCGGCCCGTACAAGTTCCAGAGCTATCAGCTGAACAAGCAGCTAACGCTGGTGCCGAACCCGGAGTGGAAGGCGTCCACGGACCCGAACGCCAAGCAGCTGGCCAGCAAGATCACCATGACCATGAACATGAACGCGAACGACATCGACAACCGGCTGCTGGCCGGCGACCTCAACGTCGACGCGGCGGGCACCGGCGTGCAGGCGGCGGCTCGGGCCAGGATCCTGTCCACGCCGTCGCTGAAAGCCTCGTCCGATGACCCGATCGCCGGGTTCACCTGGTTCGCCGCGCTCAACACCACGCTGAAGCCGCTGAACAACCTGCACTGCCGGATGGCGATCGAGTACGCAGCCAGCAAGACCGGCTACGTGGACGCCTACGGCGGCCCAGTGGCCGGCGGGGCCATCGCGACCTCCGTGCTGCCGCCCAACGTCGTGGGCCACAAGTCGTTCGACCTGTATGGCGCGGCCCGCACCCCCGGCGGCAACGTGGCGGCGGCCAAGCAGCAGCTCAAGCTGTGCGGCCAGCCGAACGGCTTCAGCACCGTGATCACCTACCGCAGCGACCGGCCCAAGGAGGTCGCGGCGGCCCAGTCGATGCAGGCCTCGCTGGCCCGGGTCGGCATCAAGACCACACTGCACGGCTTCCCGACCGGCACCTACGACGGCAACTTCGCCGGCGTGCCCAAGTATGAGGCCAACCACAACATCGGCATCTCGTTCTACGGCTGGGCCCCGGACTGGCCGGACGGCTGGGGATACATGTACTACATCGTGGACGGCAGCGCGATCAGCCCGGCCGGGAACACGAACCTGTCCCAGCTCAACGACCCCAAGGTGAACACCCTGCTGAACAAGATGGCTTTGACCACCACCGCGGCCACCCGCAACTCCTACGCCAGCCAGATCGACATGCAGGTGATGAAGGACGCGGCCATCATGCCCGGGGTCTGGGCCAAGTCGCTGCTTTACCGCAGCCCGGGCTTGACCAACGTCTATGTCCAGCCGTACTACGGCATGTACAACTACGCCGTGCTCGGCGCGAAGTAGAAGTAGCAGCCAGAAAGTGAGGATGCTGGTGCCCGGCTCCAGCTGGGCCGGGCACCAGCGCCACGCACCGTGATCACATTCATCATCCGGCGGCTGATCGCCACCGTGTTCCTGCTGATCGTGGTCAGCATGATCACGTTTGCGATCTTCTTCCTGATCCCCCGGCTGGCCGGGCAGAACTCCTACCAGCTGGCCACCGAATACGTGGGCCGCAACCCGAGCCGGGCCGCGGTGCTGCAGGTGGAAGCCAAGCTCGGCCTGGATCATCCGCTCTGGGTGCAGTACTGGAACTTCGTCAAGGGCATCGTGGTCGGTGCGCACTACAACAGCGGCACCAGCACCACGTACTGCCCGCCGCCGTGCTTCGGCTACTCGTTCAAGACCCAGCAGCCGGTCTGGCCGCAGATGGTCAGCGACCTGCCGGTGACCCTCTCGCTGGC
Organism: uncultured Actinomycetes bacterium; assembly: GCA_963834705.1. Taxonomy (GTDB): domain Bacteria; phylum Actinomycetota; class Actinomycetes; order Streptosporangiales; family Streptosporangiaceae; genus RYN-230. The sequence goes on along the minus strand of CAWICV010000001.1, from coordinate 458,442 downwards.
CATCGGGGCAGCGGTGCTCTGGCTGGTCGGCGGAGTGGCGATCGGGGTCATCTCGGCGCTCAAGCGGGGCAGCTTGTTCGACCGGTTCTCGATGGGCATCGCGCTGGCCGGGGTGTCGCTGCCGATCTTCTTTACCGGGCTGATCTCGCTGGTGCTGTTCAGCTACAAGTGGCCGATCTTCCCGAATGTCACGTTCGTGCCATTCACCCAGAACCCGTTCCTGTGGGCGCGCAACCTGGTGCTGCCGTGGGTCTGCCTGGCCTTCCTGTACGCCGCGCTGTACGCCCGGCTGACCCGGGCGGGCATGCTGGAAACGATGAACGAGGACTACATCCGCACCGCCCGGGCCAAGGGCCTGCCTGAGCGGACGGTGATCTTCAAGCACGGGCTGCGTGCCGCGCTGACCCCGATCGTGACCATCTTCGGCATGGACCTGGGCCTGCTGCTCGGCGGCGCGATCATCACCGAGTACACGTTCTCGCTGCACGGCCTCGGCCTGTTCACCATCCTGGCCATCGACAACCAGGACCTGCCGGAAATCCTCGGCGTCACCATGCTGGCCGCGTTCTTCATCGTGCTCGCCAACCTGGTGGTGGACGTGCTGTATGCGGTGGTCGACCCGAGAGTGAGGCACTGATGGCGGATGCCCTGCTCGACGTGCGCGACCTGCGCATCCATTTCCCCACCGACGACGGCCTGGTCCGCGCGGTGGACGGCGTCTCGTTCACCCTGGAACGCGGCCGCACGCTGGGCATCGTGGGCGAGTCCGGCTCCGGGAAGAGCGTGACCAGCCTGGGCATCATGGGGTTGCATCAGGGCACCAAGGCGCAGATCAGCGGGCACATCAAGCTGGACGGCGAGGAACTGGTCGGCGCGCCGGCGGCCCGGGTCCGCGAGCTGCGTGGCAGCAAGATGGCGATGATCTTCCAGGATCCGCTGTCCTCGCTGCACCCGTACTACACCGTGGGCTCGCAGATCGCCGAGGCCTACCTGGTGCACAACCAGGTGGGCAAGCGGGTGGCCCGCAAGCACGCCATCGACATGCTGGGCCGGGTGGGCATCCCGACGCCGGCCACCCGGGCCGACGACTACCCGCACCAGTTCTCCGGCGGCATGCGGCAGCGCGCGATGATCGCCATGGCGCTATCCTGCGACCCGGAACTGCTCATCGCGGACGAGCCGACCACCGCGCTCGACGTCACCGTGCAGGCGCAGATCCTGGACCTGATCTGGGAGCTGCAGCGCGAGTACCAGTCGGCCGTCATCATGATCACCCACGACCTCGGCGTGGTGGCCGAGCTGTCCGACGACATCCTGGTCATGTATGCGGGCCGGATGGCGGAGTATGGCAGCGCCGAGGACATCTTCGACGCGCCCGGCCACCCGTACACCTGGGGGCTGCTCGGCTCCATGCCCCGGCTCGACCAGGCCCGCCTGGACCGGCTGGTCCCGATCAAGGGCACCCCGCCCAGCCTGATCAACGTGCCGTCCGGCTGCCCGTTCCACCCCCGGTGCCAGTACGCGGCGGAGACCAACGGGCTCAGCCAGAGCGAGGTCCCCGAGCTGCGCCCGGTGGCGCCCGGGCACCTGGTGGCCTGCCATCTGACCAGCGATCAGCGGCGCGCGGCGCGGGGGAACGCGGCACGTCTGGAGGACGCGTGAGCGACGCGCTGCTCGAGGTGACCGGGCTGACCAAGCACTTCCCGGTGATCCGGGGCATCATCTTCCGGCAGAAGGTCGGCGCGGTCCAGGCCGTGGACGACGTCAGCTTCTCGGTCTCGGCCGGGCAGACGCTCGGCGTGGTCGGTGAGTCCGGCTGCGGCAAGACGACCACGGGGCGGCTGCTCACCCGGCTGCTCGAGCCGACCGGCGGCCAGATCGTGTTCGACGGCCACGACATCAGCCACCTGTCGGCCGGCCAGATGCGCCCGCTCCGCCGCGACGTTCAGATGATCTTCCAGGACCCGTATTCGTCGCTGAACCCGCGGCACACGGTCGGCTCGATCGTCGGCGCGCCGCTGCGGCTGCAGAAGGTCAGCACGCCGAACGGGATCAAGGCCTCCGTCCAGGAACTGCTGCAGCTGGTCGGGCTGAACCCGGAGCACTACAACCGGTACCCGCACGAGTTCTCCGGCGGGCAGCGGCAGCGCATCGGCGTCGCGCGCACGCTGGCGCTGCGGCCCAAGCTGATCGTCGCCGACGAGCCGGTGTCCGCGCTGGACGTGTCGATCCAGGCCCAGATCATCAACCTGCTGGAGGACCTGCAGCACGAGCTGGGCCTGACCTACGTGGTGATCGCGCACGACCTGTCCGTGGTCCGGCACATCAGCGACCACGTCGCGGTCATGTACCTGGGCAAGATCGTCGAGCTGGCCAGCCGGGACGAGCTGTATGCCCGGCCCCGGCACCCGTACACGGTGGCGCTGATGTCGGCCGTGCCGGTGCCCGCCCCGGTGCGCGGCGAGGAAGGCCGGCGGCGCCGGGAGCGGATCCGGCTGGCCGGTGACGTGCCCAGCCCGCTCAACCCGCCGCCCGCCTGCCGGTTCCACACCCGGTGCTGGAAGGCGCAGGAGATCTGCCGCACCACCGAGCCGCCGCTGGCCGAGCTCGACCCCGGGCACCAGGTGGCCTGCCACTTCCCGGAGAACAGTGCACCAGATGACGGAGCCCCTGCCGACGGCGCGGCCAGCGGGACCAGCCGGGCCGCCGCGAACTCAGCTGACCCGGAGTAGATCCTCAGCTTCCGCCGGGCAATGCACTCGCCGGCGTATGCGACGATGGAGAAAGGAACGCTGCCGAGGGGAGCGGCCATGTCAACTTATAACTCCATCTCCTGGCTCCCGCTGGCCGGAGGGCTGACCATCCTCGGGCTGATCCTCAGCTGGGTGGCCTGGCGCCGTCGCGGCATCGCGGCGGGCCTGCGTGGCGTGGCCTGGTCGCTGCTCCCGATCGCCGCCTACCTGACCGGCGCGATCAAGATGCTGTGGCAGATGGGCGCGGCCATCGGCGACTTCGCCGCGTCGTTCGTGTTCTCGCCGCGGGTCTGGGCGGGCGTCATCGTGGCCGGCGCCGCGGGCGTGCTGTTCGCCGTGTCCGGCGGCCTGCGCCGGGTCCGGCGCAGCCGGTCCGGTGGCGCAGCACAGCAGCAGCCCAGCCAGACCCGGCAGCCCAGCCAGCCCGGGCAGCCCGGGAAGCCCGGCCAGCCGACCAAGGCGCTCAAGCCCGCCAGCAAGAAGAGCGCGGCCAGCGACGACGACGGCCTGGGCGACGCAGCCGAGGTGCTGCGCCGGATGGGCATCCGCTGACGCTAGGCCATATCCAGCAGTGACGGTTCCTGGTCCGGCTCTCCTCGGCACGGCTCCCGGGTAACCGGCACCAGCACCGCTGACTCCGGCAGTTCCGGGGGAGTGCCGCCGAACGCCGGGCAGATCGGCTTGTGCGCGCACCAGTCACAGAGCCGGCCCGGCCGGGGCCGCCAGTCCCGCGCCGCCCGGGCCCGCTCGATGGCCTGCCAGACCGCCTCCACCTTGCGTTCCGTGGCGCGCAGGTCGGCCTCATCCGGCTGGTACCGGACGATCTCGCCGTTGCCCAGGTAGATGAGCTGGAGCAGCCGGGGCAGCGTGCCCTGCGCGCGCCACAGCACCAGCGCGTAAAACTTCATCTGGAACAGCGCCCGGGCCTCGAACTCGGCCGGGGGGGCGGTCCCGGTCTTGTAGTCCACGATGCGGATCTCGCCGCCCGGTGCGATGTCCAGCCGGTCGATGTACCCACGCAGCCGCAGCCCGGACGCCAGGTCAGCCTGCACACACAGCTCGCGGTGGGCCGGCTCGAGCCGCCGCGGGTCCTCCAGCGTGAAGTAGCGGTCCAGCATGACCGCCGCATCGGCCAGCCAGGCAGCCCGGTCCTCGTCCGCGGCGAATAGCCCGGCTAGCGCGGGCTCGGCGGCCAGCAGCCGGTCCCACTCTGGGCCGAGCAGCGACCGGGCCGCTTCCGGGGTGCGGCCGGCCGCCGGCTCGTCGAACAGATGCTCCAGGACGGCGTGCACCAGCGTGCCGCGGGCCGCCGCCGGGCTGGGCGGCTCGGGCAGCCGGTCGATCACCCGGAACCGGTACAGCAGCGGGCAGGTGAGAAAGTCACCGGCCCGGGACGGGGACAGCGAGTGGGGGTACTCGTCAGCCATGTCTGGAGGCTAGGGCAAACGTCTGACAGTTGCGCGCCCGGCGCGCCGGGCGCGCAAACCGGCGCCAGCCAGCGCGTAGCATCAACCTGTGGCAGGTACACCGTCGGATAGGCCACCGCCTCCGGGGCCCAGTCCGGGCGTGCGGATCGCGCGGCCGTTTGGCATCCCGGTGTACGTCTCGCCGTACTGGTTCCTGATCGCCGTGGTGTTCGTGCTGCTGTACGCGAACAGCGCCGCGCTGGCCGGGTCCAGCGGGGTGCGCTACGTGGTGGCCGCGGCGTTCGTGGTGCTGCTGTGGGTGTCCGTGCTGGTGCACGAGCTGAGCCACTCGCTGGTCGCCCTGGGCTTCGGGCTGCCGGTCCGCCGCATCACGCTCTACCCGCTGGGCGGCTTCTCCGAGATCGAGCAGGAGCCGCCCACCCCGGGCAAGGAGTTCCTGGTCTCGGCGGCCGGCCCGGTGCTCTCGCTGGCCCTGGCGGGCGCCGGGTACGTGATCGTCGAAGCGGTTCATCCGCACGGCCTGACCGGCCTGCTCATCTACCAGCTGGTCTGGGCCAACCTGCTGGTCGGCCTCTTCAACCTGCTGCCCGGGCTGCCGCTGGACGGCGGCCGGATGCTCCGCGCCGGGGTGTGGAAGCTGACCCACCGGCCGGCCGCGGCCACCGTCGCCGCGGCCTGGGCGGGCCGCCTGCTAGCGGTCGCGGTCCTGGTGCTGCCGCCCACCCTGCTGGTGCTGGCCGGCTACCAGGTGCAGATCTTCGACGTGGTCTGGTTCGGGCTCATCGCCGCGTTCATGTGGACCGGGGCGACCCAGTCGCTGCGCGCCACCCGGGTCCGGCAGCGGCTGCCCACGCTGCAGGCCCGGGCGCTGGCCCGGCGGGCCATCCCGATCCCGGCCACACTGCCGCTGGCCGAGGCGATCCGCCGGGCCGACGCGGCCGGGGCCCGCGCGGTGGTCATCGTCGATCACGACGACAAGCCGATCGCGATCGTGAACGAGAGCGCGGTGACGGCCACCCCGCCGCAGCGCCGGCCGTGGATCGACGCTGGCTCGCTGGCCCGGACCATCGACCCGGGCATGATCCTGCCCGCCGACCTGTCCGGGATGGCCCTGCTCGACGCCGTCCGCCGGTCCCCGGCCACCGAGTACCTGCTGGTCGAGCCGTCCGGCCAGGTCTACGGCGTGCTGGCGGCCAGCGATCTCGATCACGCGTCCGCCGGCGTGTGAGGAAGCCTGCGGCCCGGCGTGCTGGCGGGCCCGGCCATCCTGGATCACGCGTCCGCCGGCGTGTGAGGAAGCCTGCGGCCCGGCGTGCTGGCGGGCCCGGCCATCCTGGATCACGCGTCCCCCGGCGTGTAACGCGCGCCCTGTCCCCCCGCTACCCTGGCGGGCGTGATCCGTCAGCGTACTGGCCCGTTCGCCCCGGGAGACCAGGTTCAGCTCACCGACCCCAAGGGGCGCAAGCACCTGCTGGTGCTGCAGCCGGGCCGGACCTTCCACACGCACCGCGGCGGGGTGGTGCACGACGAGCTGATCGGCGCCCCGGAGGGCAGCGTGGTCAAGTCCACGGGCGGCACCGAGTACGTCGCGCTGCGTCCGCTGCTGGCCGATTTCACGCTGTCCATGTCGCGCGGCGCGGCGGTGGTCTACCCCAAGGACGCGGCCCAGATCGTGGCCCAGGCGGACATCTTCCCCGGGGCCCGGGTGCTGGAGGCGGGCGCGGGCTCCGGCGCGCTGTCCTGCTGGCTGCTCCGCGCCATCGGCCCGGACGGGCAGCTGGTCTCCTACGAGCGCCGGGCCGACTTCGCCGAGATCGCCCGGGACAACGTGACCCGCTTCTTCGGCGGCCCGCACCCGGCCTGGCAGCTCCGGGTGGGCGACCTGGCCGAGGTGTTCCCGCTGCCCAGCCAGGTGGAATCCGAAACTGGTGGCCAGCCGGATAGTGCGGCTGGCCCGCGACCGGATAGTTTCGACCGGATGGTACTGGACATGCTGGCGCCATGGGAGTTCGCTCCGCTGGCCGCGGCCGCCCTGATCCCCGGCGGCGTGCTGTGCTGCTACGTGGCCACGACCACCCAGCTGTCCCGGACGGTGGAATCGATCAGGGCAGTGGGTAGCTTCGACGAGCCGTCCGCCTGGGAATCATCGGTCCGGGGCTGGCACGTTGACGGGCTGGCGGTGCGGCCCGAGCACCGCATGGTGGGCCATACCGGCTTCCTCATCACGGCCCGCCGGCTGGCCTGGGGCGTGGCCGCCCCGCCGCGGCGGCGGCGGCCCGCCAAGGCTTCCACAGGGGAGGCTGATCAGTGAGAATGTCAGCGGCAGGCGACACGAGGTTACGTCAGCGCCTCGGATAGGTAGGGTCTAAGTGAAGTCTGCTTCCGGAAGGGGGTGGGGGCGTGGCCAGTCGTGACGAAGGATCGCGCACCGCGCGGCACGACGACCAGGTTCAGGGCCTCACCACGCAGATCTCCTTCCTCGAGGAGGAGGTGGCGGTGCTGCGCCGCCGGCTCGCCGACGCGCCCAGGCACGTCCGGCTGCTCGAGGAGCGGCTGCGTGAGACCGAGGCCAGCCTGAGCGCCGTGACCAGCCAGAACGAGCGGCTGGCGGACACCCTCCGTGAGGCCCGCGATCAGATCGTGGCGCTCAAGGAGGAAGTGGACCGGCTGGCTCAGCCGCCGTCCGGGTTCGGCGTCTTCCTGGAGGCCTGCGAGGACGGCACGGCTGACGTGTTCACCGGGGGCCGGAAGATGCGGGTCAGCGTCAGCCCCGCGGTCGAGCTGGACACCCTGCGGGCCGGCCAGGAAGTGGTGCTGAACGAGGCCCTCAACGTGGTGGTGGCGCAGGGCTACGAGACGGTCGGCGAAGTCGTCATGCTCAAGGAGCTGCTCGAGGACGGCGACCGGGCCCTGGTCATCTCGCACGCGGACGAGGAGCGCGTGGTCCGGCTGGCTGAGCCGCTGCGCGACTCGGTGCTGCGGGCCGGCGACTCGCTGCTGCTCGAGCCGCGCTCCGGCTACGTGTATGAGCGCATCCCCAAGGCTGAGGTGGAAGAGCTCATCCTGGAAGAAGTGCCGGACATCACCTACTCCGACATCGGTGGGCTGAGCCCGCAGATCGTCCAGATCCGGGACGCGGTCGAGCTGCCCTACCTGCACGCGGACCTGTTCCGCGAGCACCAGCTGAAGCCACCCAAGGGCGTGCTGCTCTACGGCCCGCCCGGCTGCGGCAAGACGCTGATCGCCAAGGCGGTGGCCAACTCGCTGGCCAAGCAGGTGGCGGCGCGCAGCGCCCAGCCTGCTGGGGACGCCGATGGGCAGGCCAAGGAAGGCAAGAGCTACTTCCTCAACATCAAGGGCCCGGAGCTGCTGAACAAGTACGTCGGCGAGACCGAGCGGCACATCCGGCTGGTCTTCCAGCGGGCCCGGGAAAAGGCCAGCGAGGGCATGCCGGTCATCGTGTTCTTCGACGAGATGGACTCGATCTTCCGCACCCGCGGCTCGGGTGTGTCCAGCGACGTGGAGAACACCATCGTGCCGCAGCTGCTGTCCGAGATCGACGGCGTGGAAGGGCTGGAGAACGTCATCGTGATCGGCGCCTCCAACCGGGAGGACATGATCGACCCGGCCATCCTGCGGCCCGGCCGGCTGGACGTGAAGATCAAGATTGAGCGGCCGGACGCCGAGGCGGCCAAGGACATCTTCTCCAAGTACGTGCTGACCGGGCTGCCGCTGCACCCGGACGACCTGACCGAGCACGGCGGGTCGGCCGAGGCCACGGTGGACGAGATGATCCAGCGCGTGGTGGAGCGGATGTACAGCGAGACCGAGGAGAACCGGTTCCTGGAGGTCACCTACGCCAACGGCGACAAGGAGGTCCTGTACTTCAAGGACTTCAACTCCGGGGCGATGATCGAGAACATCGTGGCCCGGGCCAAGAAGATGGCCATCAAGGAGTTCCTGGAGACCGGGCAGAAGGGCATCCGCATCGCGCACCTGATGACCGCGTGCGTGGACGAGTTCAGCGAGAACGAGGACCTGCCGAACACCACGAACCCCGATGACTGGGCGCGGATTTCTGGCAAGAAGGGCGAGCGGATCGTGTACATCAGGACCCTGGTCTCCGGCAAGCAGGGCACCGAAGCCGGGCGCTCGATCGACACTGTCGCCAACACCGGGCAGTACCTGTAGATCGTGTCCGCTGGAGTCGCTCGTCCCGTCGCTGGCTGGCCGGCACTAGGCTCGTCGTCATGAGTGTGCGCCGGGTAATGGGGACGGAGACCGAGTACGGCATCTCGGTCCCCGGCCAGCCAGGGGCGAATGCCATGGTCACGTCGTCCCAGGTGGTCAACGCCTACCAGGCGGCCACCTCGGCGCGGACCAGGCGGGCGCGGTGGGACTTCGAGGAGGAGAACCCGCTGCGCGACGCCCGCGGCTTCGACCTGGCCCGGGAGTCCGCGGATGCCACCCAGCTCACCGACGAGGATCTCGGCCTGGCCAACGTGATCCTGACCAACGGGGCGCGGCTGTACGTGGACCACGCGCACCCGGAGTACTCGGCGCCCGAGACGACCAACCCGCTGGACGCGGTGATCTGGGACAAGGCCGGCGAGCGGGTGATGGCCGAGGCCGCCGCCCGGGCCGCCACCGTGCCGGGCAGCGCGCCCATTCAGCTGTACAAGAACAACACCGACAACAAGGGCGCCTCGTACGGCTGCCACGAGAACTACCTGATGCGCCGGGCCACGCCGTTCGCCGACATCGTCCGGCACCTGACCCCGTTCTTCGTGTCCCGGCAGGTGGTCTGCGGTGCGGGCCGGGTCGGCCTGGGCGCGGACGGCCGGGACGACGGGTTCCAGATCAGCCAGCGGGCCGACTTCTTCGAGGTCGAGGTGGGCCTGGAGACCACGCTGAAGCGGCCCATCATCAATACCAGGGACGAGCCGCACGCCGACCCGGAGAAGTACCGCCGGCTGCACGTCATCATCGGCGACGCCAACATGAGCGAGATCAGCACGTATCTCAAGCTCGGCACCACGGCGCTGGTCCTGGCCATGATCGAGGACCGGTTCCTTGGCGGTGACCTGTCGGTCGAGTCCCCGGTGGCCGAGCTGCGGACGGTCTCGCACGACCCGTCCTGCCGACATCAGATCACGCTCCGTGACGGCCGGAAGATGACCGCGGTCCAGCTCCAGATGGAGTACCTGGAGCTGGCCCGGAAGTACACCGAGGACCGGTTCGGCTCGGACGTGGACGAGATGACCGCCGACGTCCTGGCCCGCTGGGAATCCGTGCTCACCCGGCTGGCCGAGGACCCGATGCGGCTGTCCCGCGAGCTGGACTGGGTGGCCAAGCTGGAGCTGCTCGAGGGCTACCGGACCAGGGACGGGCTGAGCTGGGGGCATCCCCGGCTGCAGCTGGTCGACCTGCAGTACTCCGACGTCCGCCCGGACCGCGGCCTGTACAACCGGCTGGCCGCGCGGGGACGGATGACCCGGCTGGTGGACGAGGCGGCGGTGACCGAGGCCATCGAGACCCCGCCGGAGGACACCCGGGCCTACTTCCGCGGCCGGTGCCTGCAGCAGTACCCCGAATCAGTGGCCGCGGCGTCCTGGGACTCGGTGATCTTCGATATCCCGGGCCGGGAATCGCTGCAGCGGGTGCCCACGCTGGAGCCGCTGCGCGGCACCAAAGCTCACGTCGGCGACCTGCTGGACCGGTGCCGCACCGCGGCTGAGCTGGTCGCGGCGCTGACCGGCCAGGGCTGACCTGGCAGCCGATGCCGATTTAAGGGTTGGACCGGGCGTCGGCAGGCGAGGATACGGTTAAGCCGAAGGACAACGCTAGTGGAGGATTCTGGCATGGCGACAAAGGACACCGGTGGCCAACGGCAGGCTTCCAGGCGGACCGAGGAAGCCGAGGAGACCGAGGCGCAGTCGGCGGGTGACGTCAAGGAGCGCCAGGAGAAGCTGGCCGACGACGTTGACGCCATCCTCGACGAGATCGACGAGGTCCTCGAGGAGAACGCCGAGGAGTTCGTCCGGTCCTACGTTCAGAAGGGCGGCCAGTGAGGGCTGCCGTCCGGTTCGCCACAGGCTGACACGCCTCGCCCGTGCCAGCGGCGCGGGCGGTACCGGGCGGCAGTAAGGTCGGGGTCAGGGCAGCGGACCAAACCGGAAGGACGCGGCGTGGGCGGGAGTTTCTTCGGCGAGAAGTTCACTTCGATGTGCCTGAACTCGGGCACCTCGTCCTTCGCGGACCTGGTCGCCTCGTGCGCCCCTGACCTGCTGCCGGGGGCGGCCAGCCCAGCCCCGGCCGCGGCGGCCGCCGCCCAGCTGCCGCACGGCACAACCATCATCGCGGCCCGGTTCGCCGACGGCGTGATCATGGCCGGAGACCGGCGGGCCACCGCAGGCAACATGATCGCCCAGCACGACATCGAGAAAGTGTTCCGCAGCGACGACTACTCCTGCGTCGGCATCGCCGGGGTGGCTGGGATCGGGCTGGAGCTGGTCCGGCTGTTCCAGCTGGAACTGGAGCACTACGAGAAGCTGGAGGGGCGCACGCTGTCCCTGGAGGGCAAGGCGAACCGGCTGTCCGCGTTCGTCCGCGGCAACCTGGGCGCGGCCATGCAGGGGCTGATGGTCGTCCCGCTGTTCGCCGGGTTCGACGAGGACGCGGGCCAGGGCCGGATCTTCAGCTACGACGCGACCGGGGGCCGGTACGAGGAGCGCCCGTTCCACGCGGTCGGGTCCGGCTCGGTGTTCGCCCGCGGTGCGCTGAAGAAGCTCTACACCGACGGCCTGAGCACGGACGACGCCGTGCTGCTGTGCATGCAGGCGCTGTACGACGCGGCCGACGACGACTCCGCGACCGGCGGCCCCGACCTGGCCCGGCAGATCTACCCGGTGGTCGCGGTGATCACCGCCGACGGGTTCCGGCAGCTGACCGAGGCGGAGGCCGGGGAGTACGCCCGGACCGTGGTGCAGGAGCGGATGAGCTCCCCAGGCGGCCCGGTCGCGCCGCTCCGCCCGCCTGCGTAACCGTCCCAGCCCAGCACACGAGTAGGGGTAACGCCCGGTGAGTATGCCGTTCTACGTGTCGCCCGAACAGGCGATGAAGGACAAGGCGGACTACGCCCGCAAGGGCATCGCGCGCGGGCGCAGCGGGGTGGTGATCCAGTACGACGCGGGCATCCTGTTCGTCGCGCCGAACCCGTCCGGCGCCCTGCACAAGATCAGCGAGATCTACGACCGGATCGCGTTCGCTGCGGTAGGCCGGTACAACGAGTTCGAGAACCTGCGCAAGGCGGGTGTCCGCTACGCGGACATGACCGGCTACCAGTACGACCGGAGCGATGTGACCGCGCGCGGGCTGGCCAACTGGTACGCCCAGGTGCTCGGCTCCATCTTCACCGAGAGCAACAAGCCGTTCGAGGTGGAACTGGTGGTGGCCGAGGTGGGCGAGTCACCCACGGCGGACCAGATCTACCGGATCACGTTCGACGGGTCGGTGGCCGAGGAGCACGGCTACGTGGCCATGGGCGGCCAGGCCGACCGGGTCGCCGCGGTGCTCAAGGACCACTACGCCGACGGGCTGTCCCTGGTCCAGGCGCTGGGCGCGGCCATCGCCGGGCTGAGCGGGAACGGGGAGGAACTGTCCGCCAGCGGGCTGGAAGTCGGCATCCTGGCCCGGGACCGGGCGCACCGCACGTTCCGCCGGCTGACCGGCTCCCGGCTCGAGCTGCTGCTGACCGAAACCAAAGAGACCGAGGCCAAGGGGACCGAGGCCAACGGGACCGAGGCCAAGGGGCAGGGCTAGCTGGCCGCTGAGCTTGGCATCCGCTGTAATGTCGGGGATGTTACGCAACACCCCTGGAGGACGAGTGACAGCGGCGGACCTGGCAGCTACCACGGGCATCGAGGTGCCCACCGGGCTGCTGATCGGTGGGGAATGGACCAAGGGCGGTGCCGGTGTGATCGGCGTCACTGACCCGGCCACCGAAGAGATCATCGCGGAAGTCGCCGACGCCACGGCGGAGGACTCGCTGGAGGCGGTGGCCGCGGCGGAGGCCGCGCTGCCCGGCTGGGCGGCCACCCCGCCCCGGCAGCGGGCCGAATGCCTGCGCCGGGCCTGGGCGCTGATGACCGAGCAGTCCGAGGCGATAGCCCGGCTGATGGTGCTGGAGAACGGCAAGGCGCTGCCGGACGCCCGGGCCGAGGCGGTCTACGCGGCCGAGTTCTTCCGCTGGTACGCCGAGGAAGCGGTCCGGCTAGAGGGCTCGCTGGTGACCGCGCCTGCCGGTGGCTACCGGATCATGGTGCAGCACCAGCCGGTTGGGGTCAGCGTGCTGATCACACCGTGGAACTTCCCGGCCGCCATGGCCACCCGGAAGATCGGCCCGGCGCTGGCCGCGGGCTGCACCCTGGTGCTCAAGCCGGCCAAGGAGACGCCGCTCACCGCGCTCGCGGTGGCCGGCATCCTGCGCGAGGCGGGCGTGCCGGACGGCGTGGTCAACGTGGTGACCACGTCCTCGGCCAGCCGGTTCAGCCAGGCCGTACTGGCCGACCCGCGGGTGCGCAAGCTGTCCTTCACCGGGTCCACCGAGGTCGGCCGGGTGCTGCTGAAAGCGGCCGCCGACCAGGTGGTCAACTGCTCCATGGAGCTGGGCGGCAACGCGCCGTTCCTGATCTTCGACGATGCGGACATCAAGGCCGCGCTGGACGGCGCGTTCCTGGCCAAGATGCGCAACGGCGGCGAGGCGTGCACCGCGGCCAACCGGTTCTACGTGCACGAGGCGGTGGCCGACGAATTCACCGCGGCATTCGCCGCCCGGCTCGGCGCGCTCAAGGTCGGCCCGGGGCTGGAGCAGGGCACCGAACTAGGCCCGCTGGTCAACGAGGACACCCGGTCCAAGGTGGCCAGCCTGGTGGACGAGGCGGCGTCGGCGGGCGGCCGGGTGCTGACCGGCGGCGCGGTCCCGGACCGGCGCGGCTACTTCTACGCGCCGACCGTGCTGGACAACGTCCCGCCCGGGGCCGGCATCCTGAACGAGGAGATCTTCGGGCCAGTGGCGCCGATCGTCCGGTTCAGCACCGACGAGGAGGCCATCCGCTGGGCCAATGACACTCAGTACGGCCTGGTGTCCTACGTCTACAGCCGCGACCTGCGCCGCGCACTGCGGGTATCCGAAGCGCTGGAGGCGGGCATGGTCGGCATCAACCGCGGCGTGGTGTCCGACCCGGCGGCGCCGTTCGGCGGGGTCAAGCAGTCCGGGATCGGCCGTGAGGGGGGCCATGACGGGATGCTGGAGTTCACCGAGTCCAAGTACATCGCCGTCGACTGGTAAGGCGGCACGGTGCTTCCTGAGATGTACGCGCCGCCCGGAAACCAAAACCCCACCGGACGGCGCTAACAAGGCGCCCTGCTGGCGCTCACCAGTTCCTGCGTGACGTAGGGTCTGGTGAGCGACTATGGACAGACGAATCTTCGGCCTGGAAAACGAATATGGAGTCACCTGCACCTTCCGGGGCAGCAGGCGGCTGTCCCCGGATGAGGTAGCCAGGTACCTCTTCCGCCGCGTGGTGTCCTGGGGCAGGAGCAGCAATGTTTTCCTGCGCAACGGCGCCCGGCTGTACCTCGACGTCGGCAGCCATCCGGAGTACGCCACCCCGGAGTGCGACAACATTCTCGACCTGGTCGTGCACGACAAGGCGGGCGAGCGGATCCTGGAAGGCCTGCTGGTGGACGCGGACCGCAGGCTCCGCGAGGAGGGCATCGCCGGGGATATCTACCTGTTCAAGAACAACACCGACTCGGCGGGCAACTCCTACGGCTGCCACGAGAACTACCTGGTGGGCCGGCACGGCGAGTTCGGCCGGCTGGCCGACATCCTGATCCCGTTCCTGGTCACCCGGCAGGTGATCTGCGGCGCGGGCAAGGTGCTGCAGACCCCGCGGGGCGCGGTGTACTGCGTCAGCCAGCGGGCCGAGCACATCTGGGAGGGGGTGTCCTCGGCCACCACCCGGTCCCGGCCGATCATCAACACCCGGGACGAGCCGCACGCCGACGCGGAGCGGTTCCGCCGGCTGCACGTGATCGTCGGTGACTCGAACATGAGCGAGACGACCATGCTGCTCAAGGTGGGCGCGACCGACCTGGTGCTGCGCATGGTCGAGGCGGGCACGGTGATGCGCGACCTGACCCTGGAGAACCCGATCCGGGCCATCCGGGACGTCAGCCACGACATGACCGGCCGCCGCCGGGTCCGGCTGGCCAACGGCCGGGAGGCCAGCGCGCTGGACATCCAGCGCGAGTACCTGGCCAAGGCCAAGGACTTCACCGACCGGCGCGGCGCCGACGCGATCACCCAGCGGGTGCTCGACCTGTGGGAGCGCACTCTGCTCGCGGTGGACACCGGCAACTTCAGCCTGGTGGACCGGGAGATCGACTGGATCACCAAGTACCAGCTGATCGAGCGGTACCGGGCCAAGCACGACCTGCCGCTGGCCTCACCGCGGGTGGCCCAGCTGGATCTGGCCTACCATGACGTGCACCGCGGCCGCGGCCTGTACTACCTGCTGCAGCGGCGCGGCGCGGTGGCCCGGACGGCCCGGGACATCGACATCTTCGAGGCGAAGTCGATCCCGCCGCAGACCACCCGGGCCCGGCTGCGCGGCGAGTTCATCCGGCGGGCCCAGGAGCGGCGCCGCGACTTCACCGTGGACTGGGTGCACCTCAAGCTGAACGACCAGGCCCAGCGGACCGTGCTGTGCAAGGACCCGTTCCGCAGCGTGGACGAGCGGGTGGAGAAGCTCATCGCCGGTATGTAACCGGGCGGCCCGGGAAACGTAGCAGCGTAATGGGATGGCAACGTAACCCGGGCGCCGCGCTCAGGTGATGCCGGTAGGCTGGCCAACGCTCACTGTCGGAGATGACAAGGTTTCCCATGCGACGCATTGCCGTGCTGCTTTCCGCCCCGCTGCTGGCCGTGGCCCCGCTGGCCGTGGCCGCCTGCGGGTCGTCCGGCTCTTCCTCCTCGAACCCCGCCGTCACGGTACGTGGCACGTTCGGGGCGAACCCGAAGATCACCATTCCGGCCCAGAAGGCGGGCAGCAACCTCACCGTCAAGACCCTGATCAAGGGCACCGGCCCGGTGCTCACCAAGTCCGACGCGTTCGTCGGCAACTATGCCGTGTACATCTGGAGCGGGAAGACGCACAAACTCGCCCAGAGCACGTTCACGACCAAGACCCCCCAGCTGTTCAGCGGCACCCTGCTGCCCGGGCTGGAGTCCGCGTTGCAGGGCAAGAAGATGGGCAGCCGGGTGCTGGCCGTCATCCCGCCCAAGGACGGCTACGGCAAGTCCGGCAACTCCTCGGCCGGGGTCAGCGCCAGCGACACCCTGGTCTTCGTGATCGACATGATCAAGGAGTACGCCAACAACGCCGCCGCGTCCGGCTCGCAGGTGTCCAGCGGCGGCGGCTCGCTGCCCAAGGTCACCGCGAAGCCCGGCTCCGCGCCGACCATCACCATCCCGTCGCACCAGGCGCCGGGCAGCCTGGTCACCAAGACGCTGATCAAGGGCTCCGGGCCGGTGGTGGCCAAGGGCCAGACCGTGGTCACCCAGTACGTCGGCACGATCTGGCGGACCGGCAAGGTGTTCGACTCGTCCTGGTCCCGTGGGGAGCCGTTCGGCTTCACCATCGGCGCCACGCCCAGCCAGGTCATCGCCGGCTGGGACAAGGGCCTGGTCGGGCAGACCGTGGGCAGCCGGGTGATGCTGGTCGTGCCGCCCGCGGACGGCTACGGCAAGACCGGCAGCTCGCAGGCGGGCATCAAGGGCACCGACACGCTGGTGTTCGTGGTGGACATCCTGGGCGCGGTCACCCCCGCGTCGGGCTGACCCGGTCGGTCAGGCCGTCGGCCATCAGCCCGAGCCCGATACCGACCAGCCAGGCGTCCTTGGCCAGCGGGACGCCCGGCTGGGTCGGCCGGAGGCTGCCCTCCTTGCGCATGCCGGGCGTCTTCAGGTAGAGGCCGATCAGGCCGCCGGAGAACGCGGTCAGGGCCGCCCCGGCCACCGCGGCGGGCACCACCGGCAGCAGCAGCGTGCTGCCGACGGCGATCTCCCCGATGGCCAGCGCGCGGGTGAAGTCCTCCGGCTTCAGCTTGCCGAGGAACGGGTAGGTGCTGGTGGCCATGCCGTGCAGCCGGGCCGCGGTCTCCTGGTCAGCCGACAGCTTGCCCACGCCCGAATTCAGGATGAACGCGCCAGTGGCGAGCCGGGGCGGCAGGGTCCGGACGAGTGATGCGAAGCTCATGGTCAGCGCTTCCTTTGCCGGGGGGACGGGACTCCTTCATTGTCCCGGCCCGGTCCCGGGCGCGGTAAGCAGGGCGGCGGCATGCCGCCCGGCGGCCGCCGCGGCCAGGAAGTAGGCCAGGTCCTGGTCCAGGCCCCGGCCCATCGAGGACAGCGGCACCGGGCAGCCGCGCAGCGCGCCGTCCAGGCCATCGATGCCGACCGTGACCAGCTTGTGCCGGGCGGCCAGCACCGCCGCCTGCCCGGCCACCCGCGCGCCGAACGCCCCGGGCAGGTCGGGCAGCACCACGTCGGCCGCGGCCAGCGCGACCTGGCCGTAGCTGGTCAGGCTGTGATGGGACACCCCCCGGTGCCGCTGCCGCGGGTCGGCGTCGCTGATCCGCAGCGCGGCCACCGGCCGGCCGCCGAGCACCGCGGCCGCGTTGACCGCCTCACCGCAGGCCACGCCGGAGAACCCCCACCGGGTTCCGGTGCCCAGGTTGCCTGGCCCCTGGGTGACCACGATCACCTCCGCGCCCAGCACATGCCGGGCGGCCAGCAATCCCGAGTGCACGGTGACCGTCTCAAGATCGCCGCCGAACGCCTGTCCGGTGCTGATCGTGCCGCGCAGCCACCCGGCCGCCCGCAGCCCGGCCGCGGTGCGGGAGAACCAGGCGGGCAGCGCGCCGCCGTCCAGCATCACGTACGCCGCCGGAACGGGGTGGCTGGCCCGCAGCCCGGCCAGCACCGCGGGGAGCGCCGAATGCAGGTCCGCGATCACTACCGGCATCCCGCCGAGGTCGTCCGCGGCGCGCAGCGCCGCGTAGTGCGGGGAGTCCGGCTCGTCCGCGCCGAGCACGGTGGCCTGCAGCGGCGTGTAGCGCGCCTTGACCAGGTGGCCGGGGCCGGACGGGTCGGCGGGCAGCCGGTCCGGCAGCGCTACCACCAGGGCATATCCGCCGGTGCCCAGGCCCATGGCCAGCGCGGTGGTGTTCAGCAGCACCCGGTCGCCCAGCCCGGGCCGGCCGGTCAGTTCCGGGTAGGCCAGCGCCCGCACCGGCCCGTCGCCGGTGGTCACATCGAGCTCTACCGCACCGGGCCACTCGCGGCGGATCGCCAAAACTGTGCCACTGCGCCACCTGATCACTCCCGCAGGGTAGCGTCATTGTCGACGGGCGGGATTTGGGCGAGGAACTGCGATGTCACGAAGGAAGACCGAGCGTCTGCTCGGCCTGGTGGTGTGCCTGCTGTCCAGCGAGCGGTACCTGACGGCGGTGCAGATCAGGGCGGCCGTGCCCGGCTACCCGGAGTCCTTCGAGGCGTTCAAGCGCATGTT
This sequence comes from uncultured Actinomycetes bacterium, assembly GCA_963834705.1. Classification (GTDB taxonomy): domain Bacteria; phylum Actinomycetota; class Actinomycetes; order Streptosporangiales; family Streptosporangiaceae; genus RYN-230. Next base: position 440,625 of record CAWICV010000001.1, on the reverse strand, counting down.
CGAGCGGGACAAGGAAGAGCTCCGTGAGCTGGGTATCCCGCTGGAGACCGGGTCGAATTCGGCGTTCGATGAGGAACCGGGCTACCGCATCCCGCGGCAGGCGTATGTGCTGCCGGAGATCCGGCTGGAGCCGGACGAGGCCGCGGTGCTGTCGCTGGCCACCCGGGTGTGGCGGCAGGCGGAACTGGCCGGGGCCGCGGCTGGCGCGCTGCTTAAGCTGCGCGCCGCCGGGGTGGACGCCGAGGAGACGCCGCAGCCTGGCATCGAGCCCCGGCTGACCGCCGAGGCCGCGTTCGGCCCGCTGTGGGAGGCGGTGCGGGACCGGCGGCCGGTCACGTTCGCCTACCGCGCCGTGGGGCGCAGCGAGCCGCAGCAGCGGCGGCTTGACCCATGGGGCGTGGTCAACCGGCATGGCCGGTGGTACGTGGCTGGGCAGGACGCGGACCGGGACGCGGTGCGGGTGTTCCGGCTCAGCCGGATCGAGGGCCCGGTCCGGTTCACCGGGCCCGCCGGGTCGGTGACCGTGCCGGAGGGCACCGACGTGCGGGAGACGGTCCGGGAGTGGGACACCCAGCCGCCGGCCCAGCAGTCCGCGATGCTCCGGGTGCGCCAGGGCGCCGGCCACGGGCTGCGCCGGTACGCGCGCTCGGTACGGCCGGACGGCGACGGCTGGGACCTGGTCGAGACGCGGTACTCTGACATCGGCTGGTTCGCCGAGTACCTGGCCTCGTTCGGCCCGGCCGTGGTCGCGGTCGAGCCGGCCGACCTGCGGGAGGCGGTCATCCGGCAGCTGAAGGGGGCGCTGGCATGACTACCTCGCCTGCCACTGGGTCGGCCCGGCTGCAGCGGCTGCTGGCCCTGGTGCCCTACGTGGTCAGCCGCAAGGCGGTCGGGCTGGCCGAGACGGCCGCCGCCTTCGGGGTCAGCGAGCGCGAACTGGTGGACGACCTCAACCTGCTGTGGTGTGTGGAACTGCGGGCACCAGACCCGTACTGCCCGATCGACCTGTCCTACGAGGGCGGCGAGATCGTGGTCAGCCAGGCCGAGCAGATGGACCGCCCGCTCCGGCTGGCCGTGGACGAGGCAAGCGCGCTGCTGGTGGCGCTGCGCATGCTGGCCGAGGTCGGTGCGGGTGGGGACGCGCTGAGCCGGACCATCGCCAAGCTGGAGGCCGCGGCGGGCGAGGCCGGCGTGCCGAGCGCCCAGGTGGCGGTCCAGGTGGACAAGGTTGCCCAACAGGCCGTGCTGACCCAGCTGCAGGACGCGCTGGCCCGTGGCCGGCTGGTGCATTTGTCGTACTACGTCCCAGGCCGGGACGAGACCACCGAGCGCGACGTGGACCCGATGCGGCTGCTGGTCGTGGAGGGCCGCACCTACCTCGAGGGCTGGTGCCGGCTGGCCGAGGCGGTCCGGCTGTTCCGGCTGGACCGGGTGCTCGGCCTGCAGGTCCGCGACGAGCCGGCCGATGTGCCCGCCGAGGCTGAGCCGAAGGACGTGGACCAGGGCCTGTACCGGCCGGCCCCGGGAGATCTCCAGGTGGAGATCGAACTGGCCCCGCTCGGCCGGTGGGTGGCCGAGTACTACCCGTGCGAGGCCAGCACCGAGCTGGGCGACGGGCGGCTGCGGGTGAAATTGCGCACTCCGGACAGCCGCTGGGTCCGGCGGCTGGCGCTGCGGCTCGGCGAAAACGGGCGGGTCATCGCGCCTGCCGACGTCGCCGCGCAGGTCAGGGAAGATGCGGCCGCCGCACTTGCCCAGTACGATTGAGCGCGTTCACAATGACCGGACCAGGGTTACTTGCCCCGGTTGGCTAAACCGTCACCGTTAGGTGACCCGGCCGACGCGGCAGACCGGATATGAAGGTCTCACGTGTAGGCTCGTTCTGAAAGTGATCCAGCGCGGGGGCACGCACCCCCGGTGAAGAGGGCGGAAATGATTGGCGACCTGTTCGACAGCCCGTGGAAGATCCTGATCGTCGCCGTCGTGCTGATCGTGCTGTTCGGCTCCAAGAAGCTGCCCGACGCGGCCCGGTCCCTCGGCAAGTCGATGCGCATCCTCAAGACGGAAGTGCACGACCTGCGCGAAGGCGACGAGGAGCCGAAGCCGGCCCAGGCCCTCACGGCCCAGCCCGCGCAGCCGGCCCAGCCGAGCCAGGCTCAGGTGGAGGCGCTGCAGCAGCAGATCCGCGACCTCCAGGCCCAGGCGGACGCCACGCCCGGCGCTCCGGTGGAGACGCCCCGCACCCAGGCGAGCTGACCCGCGCTAGCGGGTAACCCGCGATGACGAAGCTGGGCGACACGGTCAAGGGCGCGCGCGTGCTCAGCGCGCGGATCCGGGACAGCAATCCGGACGGCCGGATGCCGCTCATGGACCACATCCGTGAGCTGCGCAACCGGCTGGTCAAGATCTGCCTCGCGCTGCTAGTCGGTACCGGCATCGGGCTGATCCCGCAGGTCTTCAACCGGGTCTGGAACTTCGTCCAGCGCCCGTTCTGCTCGGCCACCATAAACGGCCATCACGGCTGCACGCGGATCGGCGACCAGCTCATCCTGCAGGGCGTGTTCGACCCGTTCATGCTGCGGGTGGAGATCGCGTTCTTCTTCGGGCTGATCGTGACCAGCCCGATCTGGCTGTACCAGCTGTGGGCGTTCGTCGCGCCCGGCCTGTACCGCCGCGAGAAGAAGTGGACCTTCCTGTTCGTCGGCACCGCCGTCCCGCTGTTCGTCGGCGGCGGCGCGCTGGCCTACGTCGCGATGAGCCGCGGCCTGCGCTACCTGCTCGGCCTGGCCCCCGGGCACGTCCTGGTGCTGCCCAGCGTGTCCACCTACCTCAGCTACTTCATTTACATGCTGCTCGGCTTCGGCCTGGCCTTCGAGCTGCCGCTGCTGCTGCTCATGCTGAACGTGGTCGGCATCCTCAGCCACGCGTTCTTCAAGCGCTGGCGGCGGCTGATGATCTTCGCGGTGTTCGTCTTCTGCGGCATCGCCTCGCCCAGCCCGGACCCGGTGACCATGCTGCTGCTAGCGGTGCCGTGCCTGGTCCTGGTGGAGATCTCCGAGATCATCATCTGGATGAACGACCGGCGGCGGGCGGTCCGCTCGTCGATGTACGAGGGCCTGGCCGACGACGAGCTGGCCCCGCTGGACGACGACGATCCGGTTGACCAGCACCACTGATCCGCACCGTCGGACCGCTCACTTAGGCTGGGAGCATGTCACCCAGCCCGGCGCAGCGTTACGCCGCGTTCCGCCGGCAGAGCGAGGATGGCGCGGAGCTGGCCGCCTTCCAGGCGCTGTACGACTTCACCTTCGACGACTTCCAGCGCCGGGCGTGCAAGGCGTTGAACGGCGGGCACGGCGTGCTGGTGGCCGCGCCGACCGGCTCGGGCAAGACGGTGATCGGCGAGTTCGCGGTGCACCTGGCCCTGGCCGAGGGGCGAAAGTGCTTCTACACCACGCCGATCAAGGCGCTGTCCAACCAGAAGTACGGCGACCTGGTCCGCCGCTACGGGCCGGACCAGGTCGGCCTGCTGACCGGGGACAACAGCATCAACGGCGAGGCGCCGGTGGTGGTGATGACCACCGAGGTGCTGCGCAACATGCTGTACGGCGGCTCGCCCACGCTGACCGGGCTGGGCTACGTGGTCCTGGATGAGGTGCACTACCTGGCCGACCGGTTCCGCGGTGCGGTCTGGGAAGAGGTGATCATTCACCTGCCGGAGTCGGTCCGGGTGGTCGCGCTGTCGGCCACGGTGAGCAACGCCGAGGAGTTCGGGGACTGGCTGGCCCAGGTGCGCGGCGGCACCACGGTCATCGTGGACGAGCACCGGCCGGTGCCGCTGTGGCAGCACATGCTGGCCGGCGGCCGGCTCTACGACCTGTTCATGGAGTCCGGCGGACGCGACCGCCAGCGGCGGGCCCGGGTCAACCCGGAACTGCTCCGGCTGGCCCGCCGGGACGACTGGGCCGCGCGCAAGGCCCCCGGCCGCCCGGCCCGGGGTGGGCGGCGGCCGGCCCGGTTCCGCGCGCCGCGCCGGCCCGAGGTCATCGCCCGGCTGGACACGGCCGGGCTGCTGCCCGCCATCACGTTCATCTTCAGCCGGGCCGGCTGTGAGGCCGCCGTCCGGCAGTGCCTGGACGCGGGCGTCCGGCTGACCACCGCGGACGAGGCGGCGGCCATCACCGAGATCGCCGAGCGGCGCACCCGGGACATCCCCGAGTCCGACCTGCCGGTGCTCGGCTACCTGGAGTGGCTGACCGGCCTGCAGCGCGGCATCGCGGCGCACCACGCCGGGATGCTGCCCACGTTCAAGGAAGTGGTCGAGGAACTGTTCGAGGCTGGTCTGGTCCGCGCCGTGTTCGCCACCGAGACGCTGGCCCTGGGCATCAACATGCCGGCCCGGACGGTGGTCATCGAGCGGCTGGACAAGTGGAACGGGGAGAACCACGCCGACCTGACCCCGGGGGAGTACACCCAGCTCACCGGGCGGGCCGGGCGCCGCGGCATCGACGTGGAAGGGCACGCGGTGGTGCTCTGGCAGCCCGGCGTGGACCCGCTGGCCGTGGCCGGCCTGGCCGGCACCCGGACCTACCCGCTCAACTCCAGCTTCCGGCCGTCCTACAACATGGCCGTCAACCTGGTCGGGCAGGCCGGCCTGGACAAGGCGGCCGCGCTGCTCGAATCGTCGTTCGCCCAGTTCCAGGCAGATCGCGCGGTCGTCGGTATCGCCCGGCAGGCGCGCCGCAGCCGGGCCACGCTGGACGAGCTCGGGGTGGCCTGCGACCGCGGCGACTACGCGGAGTACCACGCGCTGCGCCAGGAGCTGACCGGGCTGGAGGCGGACGCGGCCCGGGCCCGGTCGGCGGACCGGTGGGCGCAGGCCCGGCGGTCCCTGGAGCAGTTGCGCCGCGGTGACATCATCCTGGTGCCGGCCGGCCGCCGGTCCGGCCTGGCCGTGGTCCTGGACCCTGGCCTGGCGAGCGGGAACTCGCGGGGGCGCGCCGGGTCCGGGCATGATGGCAACGCGCCGCTGCCACTCGTGCTCACCATCGGCCGCCAGGTCAAGCGGCTGTCGCTGGCCGATTTCCCGACCCCGGTCAGCCCGATCGACCGGCTGCGGATACCGAACAGCTTCTCGGCCCGGTCCCCGCAGCACCGCCGGGACCTGGCCGCCAGCCTGCGCAACAAGCTGGCCGGCCGGGACATCCCCCGGCGCACCCCGGAGCCATCGCCGCGGGCCCAGGAGGACATCGCCCGGCTGCGCCGGCAGCTGCGCCAGCATCCGTGTCACAGCTGCCCGGACTTGGACGCGCACGCCCGGGAGGCGGAGCAGCGGACCCGGCTGGAGCGCGAGGTGGCCAGCCTGGAGGCCAGCGTGGCGGCCCGGTCACACGTGATCGCGCGCACCTTCCAGCGGGTCTGCGCCGTCCTGGAGCGGCTGGGCTACCTGGCCGGCGGCCAGGTCACACCGGACGGCAGGCGGCTCGGCGACCTGTACACCGAGCTGGACCTGCTGGCCGCGGAGTGCCTGCGCCGCGGGTTGTGGGACGGCCTGGACCCGGCCGAGCTGGCCGCCTGCGTGTCCGTGCTGACGTTCGAGTCCCGGCAGAACGACGAGGACGTCCCGGCCCGGATGCCGGGCGGCCCGGTGCGGGACGTGGCCGCGTCCATGGTGTCCGTCTGGGGCGAGCTGGACGAGCTGGAAAAGGATCACCGGCTGTCGTTCCTGCGGCCGCCCGAGCCCGGCTTCGCCTGGGCCGCGCACGCCTGGGCGCGCGGCCAGCCGCTGGAGCAGGTGCTGGACACACTGACCCCGGGCGACTTCGTCCGCGCCGTCAAGCAGCTCATCGACCTGCTCGGGCAGATCGCGGTGGCGGCCGGCCCGGGCAGCCCGCTGGCGTCCACCGCGCACGCCGCCGCGGATGCGTTGCGCCGCGGCGTGGTCGCCTACTCCTCGGTGGGGTAATCATCGGGCATGACTGACCTTACGGACTATGCCCGGCTGGTCGCCGCCGAGCACGGCCTCAGCGTGGTGTCCACGCTGCGCGCCGACCACACCATCCAGGCGTCGCTGGTCAACACCGGAGTGCTCGACCACCGCAGCCACCAGGTGGTGGGTTTCACCACCCGGGGCGATTCCCGCAAGCTGGTCAACCTCCGCGCCCGGCCCCGGGTGACGGCAAGCATCCGGGCGGGCTGGGAGTGGGCCACCGTTGAGGGGGACGCCGAGCTGATTGGGCCGGACGACCCGGCGGAAGGCTTCGACGCGGACGCGATCCGGCTGCTGCTCCGCGCGGTGTTCCGCGCGGCGGGCGGCACTCACGACGACTGGGGCACCTACGACCGGGTGATGGCCGGGGAACGCCGGGCCGCGGTCCTTATCCAGCCAGTCCGGGTCTACTCCAACGGGTAACGCACCGGGCCCGGCCAGATCAGCAGCACCGGGCAGGCGGCGTGATCCACCACGAAGCGGGCCGCCTTGCCCAGGCTCTTCGGGCCAGCCGCGGCGCCCTCGCGAGCCAGCACTAGCAGGTCCGCCCCGTGGGCCGCGCCGATCACCTGGTGCTCGGGCCGGCCGCGCAGCCGCAGTTGCCGGGCGGGCCGGCCGAGCCGCTCGGCCGCGGCCGCCAGCACCTGCCCGGCCGCGTCCTCGGCCATCGCCTCCAGTTGAGCGCCCGGGTCAACCCGGGACCGGCCGAGCAGCGCGGTGAACGCGCCATGCGCCGCCTCCAGCGCCGCGGTGTCCGTCACGTACAGCAGCGTCACTTCCTGGCCGGCCGGTGCCAGCGACCGCACCGCGTCCACGCACGCCGCCCAGCTGTCCTCGGTGATCCAGACGAGCACAGTCATGCTGCATAGTGTCCCGCGCGGGCCGCGCTCAGGCGGCGCGGCCGGGTGGTCCGTGGCTGTGCGCGGGCCGCGGGTATACCCGCGGCCCGGCGCGGGCGGCCTGGGCGAGGAGGAGTCCGCCCGCCCGCGGTCAGATCCGCAGCGCGGCCCATAGCGCCAGCGTGGCCAGGGCCAGCCCGGGGGGCACGGTGAGCAGGCCGAGCCGGGTGAACTCGGCCAGCCCTACGTCCTGGTCCCGGTCGGCCAGCAGCCGCCGCCAGAGCAGCGTGGCCAGCGAGCCGGCGTAGCTGAGGTTGGGGCCGATGTTGACCCCGATCAGCGCGGCCAGCACCGGCCCGGGCCCGGCGGTGCCCAGCACGGACAGCAGGACCAGGACGGCGGGCAGGTTGTTCACCAGGTTGGCCAGCACGGCGGCCAGGCCGGCGATGGCCAGCAGGGTGGGCAGCGACGATCCGGCCGGGATGACGTGCGTGATGGCGGCGCCCAGCCCGTTGCGCACCACGGCCGCCACCACGATGCCCAGGCCCAGCACGAACAGCAGGAACGGGATGCCGATGGCCCGGGCCAGGCCGGCCGGGGTCTCGGTGCGCCGGGCCAGGCCGCGGACGGCCAGCAGGCAGGCACCGCCGAACGCGGCCCAGGCCGGGTTCAGGCCGGCCAGCGAGGTGACCACGAAGCCGGCCAGCGTGGCGGTCACGGTGAGCAGCGCGAACCGGGGCAGCGGGGCCGCCGGGCGGCACACCGGCTGCCCCGCCACGGCCAGGTCGGCGGCGAAGAACCAGCGGAACGTCAGGTACTCCACCGCGATCGCGGCCAGCCAGGGCAGCGCCATCAGCGCGCCGAACCGGATCAGGGTCAGCCCGGCCACCGTGAACGCCAGCAGGTTGGTCAGGTTGGACACCGGGAGCAGCAGCGACGCGGAGTTGGCCAGGTGGGTGCAGGCGTAGACCGGGGGCTTGAGCCGCACCCGGAGCCGGGCCGCGGTGTCGTGCACGACCGGGGTGAGCAGCACCACCGTGGTGTCCAGGCTGAGCACCGCGGTGGTCACCGAGGCGAGCCCGAACACGCCGCGGAGCAGCCGCACCGGGGCGCCCCGGCTGGCCCGGGCCAGCCGGGCCGCGGCCGCGCTGAACAGCCCCTCCTGCTGGCAGAGGTGGCCCAGCACCAGGACCGCACCGAGAAAGCCGAGCACCGGCAGCAGCCGCCGGGCCGCGTCGCCCGCCTGGGGCAGCGGCAGCGCCCCGGTGACCACCACGATCAGCGCCGCGGGCCCGGCCACCGCCGACTCGGGCAGCCGGCTGGGCCGGATGATCGCGGTGAGCAGCACCGCGGCCAGCAGCACGCCGGACACTGCCTCCGCAGCGGGACCATGGAGCATCCCAGGGACGATACCCACCACCTGCGGGCGATGCCGTGCGCAGCCTGGCAAGATGGCCAACGTGGGCTCGCTCATGCTGCTCGACACCGCGTCGCTGTACTACCGCGCGTTCTACGGCGTGCCGGACACGCTGACCGCCCCGGACGGGACGCCGGTGAACGCGGTCCGCGGCCTGCTGGACATGATCGCCCGGCTGGTCCGGGCGCGGCCGCCTGGCACGCTGGTGGCCTGCCTGGACGCGGACTGGCGGCCCGCCTTCCGGGTCGCCGCCATCCCGTCCTACAAGGCCCACCGGGCCCGCCCGGACGGCACCGAGGAGGAGCCGCCCGCGCTCACCCCGCAGATCCCGGTGATCGGGCAGGTGCTGGACGCGATGGGCATCGCCACCGCGGCCGCGGCCGGCTTCGAGGCAGACGACGTGATCGGCACGCTCACGGCGCGGTCGGCCGGCCCGGTTGACGTGGTCACCGGCGACCGTGACCTGTTCCAGCTGGTGGACGACCGGCGGCCGGTCCGGATCGTGTACACCGCCCGCGGCCTGACCAAGCTGGACGTGCTGGACGAGGCCGCGGTGACCCAGCGGTACGGCATCCCAGGGCGGGCCTATGCCGACTTCGCCGTGCTGCGCGGCGACCCCAGCGACGGCCTGCCCGGAGTGGCCGGGGTGGGGGAGAAGACGGCCGCGGCGCTGATCCAGGCGTTCGGCAGCATCGACGCGATCATCGACGCGCTGGACCGGGGGCACGGCGGGTTCCCCAAAGGCAGCCGGGCCAAGGTCGCGGCCGCGCGGGACTACCTGGCCGTCGCGATGCCGGTGGTCCGGGTCGCGCCGGACGCGCCGGTGCCTGAGGTGTCCGGTGCGCTGCCCGCCGCACCGGCCGACCCAGCGCGGCTGGACGCGCTCGACCAGCGCTGGGATCTGGGCTCTTCGCTGCGCCGGGCGTGCAGTTCGCTGGCCGACGCGGCGGCGATAGCTACAGCACCCTGAGCGCCACCAGGCAGGTGTCGTCTTCCGAGTCGGCCGGGCTGAGCGCGTCCAGCACGGCCGCGATGAGCCGTTCCGGGTCGGAGTTGCCCGCCGCGGCCCGGGCCAGCATGCTGAGCCCTTCGTCCAGCGACCGGTTCCGCCGCTCCACCAGCCCGTCGCTGTACAGCAGCACGATGTCGTCCGGTTCCAGCCGTACCGTCATCGCCTCGTACCCGCGGCGGCCCGCGCCGAGCAGGATCCCGGCCGGCTGGCCGAGCGGGCGGGCGCAGCTGCCGCGGACCAGCAGCGGGGGCGGATGGCCGGCCTGGGCCCAGGTCAGGTCCCGGCTGGCCGGGTCGAAGTAGCCGGCCATGACCGAAGCGGTATGTTCCGGCGCCACGTGATGGACCAGGTCGTTCAGCCAGCCGACGAGGCGCTCGGGCGACGCGCCGGTGATGGCCAGCCCGGCCAGCGCGCCGCGCAGCCGGGCCATCCCGGCCGCGGCGTCCAGCCCGTGCCCGGCCACGTCGCCGATGGCGAGCAGCACGCTGCCGCCCGGCATCTCAGCGGTGATGTACCAGTCGCCGCCGACCCGGCTGTCTGCCGACGCGGGCAGGTAGCGCACCACCGCGCGCAGGCCGGGCAGGCCGAACGGGGCTTCGTGCAGCGGCAGGATGGCACGCTGCAGTTCCAGCGTGACGTGCCGCTCCTGCAGTAATGCGGCGGCCAGTGCGGTCGGGTCGCCGGGGGCCCGCTCGGTGTTTCGCGGGCGGAGCGTGAACGGCCCGGACGCGGCCGCGAACGCGGACCGGGCCGCGGCGCGGTCGGCGCCGGCCCGATCTATCCCGGCGTCGCCGCCGGGCTCCAATGGTGCTGGGGAACTAACGATCTCTGGGGTCATCGCCGTTCGCATGAGTGAGCTGAGGTACACCAAGAGTGAAGCATGACGGGCACTCCTGTCTAGATGGGGACAGGGTGCACCCCAAACAGGGAGACGTAGCCCCCCTGAAAGGGGAGACAGCTTCACCGCAGCTGAACTCTGGCCAGCGGGTGATCGCGAGCTGGTGGTGGGCTGGCTGTCCAGGACCTAGCTGTCAGCGGCGCCGTCCGCAGCCGGGTGCCCGATGGACAGCGCGCTCACCGGGTCGAAGAACTGCAGGTTGGACGTCTGCACCGCGAGCTCGGCCGGCTGCCCGGCCTTGATGTGGCTGCGCGCCGCCACCCGGGCCGTCCACAGTGACTTGCCGGCGGCCAGCACGACTGCGGTGGCGTCCTCGTCCTCGTCGGCCCCGGCGATCTCGGTGATGCTGGCGTGCCGGACCGGGGGCGCGTCGATCGAGAAGATCACGTGGATCTCGCTGCCCAGCTCCTCGGTCACGTCGGCGCGCACCGACATCTTGGCCCAGCTCGTGTCGGCCAGCTCCGCGTCCTCGAAGTCCGACGGCCGGATGCCGAGGATCACCTCGCGGCCGAAGTAGCCGTCCAGGCCAGGCTTGCTGTCCATCAGCGACGCGGGCAGCGGCAGCTTGTGCCCGGCGAACGTCACCGCCGGGCCGTCGTCCCGGACCAGCTGGGCGTTCACGGTGTTCATCGCGGGCGAGCCGATGAACCCGGCGACGAACAGGTTGACCGGGGAGTCGAACAACGTCTGCGGGGTGTCCACCTGCTGCAGCTGGCCGTCCCGCAGCACGCAGACCCGGTGCCCCAGCGTCATCGCCTCGACCTGGTCGTGGGTCACGTACACGGTGGTCACGCCGAGCCGCTCGTGCAGCTGGGTGAGCGAGGCCCGCATCGACACCCGGAGCTTGGCGTCCAGGTTGGACAGCGGCTCGTCCATCAGGAAGGCCTGCGGCTCCCGGACGATGGCCCGGCCCATGGCCACCCGCTGCCGCTGGCCGCCGGACAGCGCGGCCGGCTTGCGCTTGAGGTACTGTTCCAGGCCGAGCATCTTGGCCACCTCGGTGACCCGGCGCTTGATCTCATCCTTGGGTGTCTTGCGCTGCTGCAGCCCGAACGCCAGGTTCTGCTCGACGGTCATGTGCGGGTAGAGCGCGTAGTTCTGGAACACCATCGCGATGTCCCGGTCCTTGGGCGGCAGGTCGTTCACTACCCGGCCGCCGATGGTGATCGTCCCCGAGGTGATCTCCTCCAGGCCGGCGATGGAGCGCAGCGCGGTCGTCTTGCCACAGCCGGACGGGCCGACCAGCACCATGAACTCGCCGTCCTTGATTTCCAGGTTCAGCTCGTCTACTCCCTTGACGCCACCTGGGTACACCTTGTTGACCTGGTCAAGGACGATTTCGGCCATCGGCGCGCTCCACCGGTCCCCGGGGCAGCGCCGCTCCGCTGCGGCACCGCATCTGGCGGGCAGCGTAACCGGCTAACCAGGCCGGAGTTAAGACCGGGCGCACATCCTGTTACCGGAGCGTAAAGCCCGTTATCAGGCCGTTACGACCGGAGGGGCGGCGACGGCCGGTTGCGGACTACCGTGACGGGGTGGAAGACATCGACCGGAGGATCATCACGCTGCTCTGCCGCGATGGCCGGATCAGCTTCACCGAGCTGTCCCGGCAGACCGGGCTGTCCGTGTCCGCGACGCATCAGCGGGTGCGGCGGCTGGAGCGGCGCGGGGTGATCAAGGGATATGCCGCGCTGATCGACCCCGCGGGCGCCGGGCTGCCACTGACCGCGTTCATCTCGATCAAGCCGTTCGACCCCGCGGCGCCGGATGATGCCCCGGAACGGCTGGCCCACCTGCCCGCCATCGAGGCGTGCCACAGCGTGGCCGGCGACGAGAACTACATCCTCAAGGTCCGCGTCGCCTCCCCGACCGAACTGGAGGACCTGCTGCAGCAGATCCGGGCGGCGGCCGGGGTGTCCACCCGGACCACGATCGTGCTCAGCACGCCATACGAGAACCGGCCGCCGGAACTGGACAGCCGGGCCGCGCTGGACGTGGCCGCGGGCCAGGACGCGGACGCCGACGAGGACGACCCGGAGATCGCGGATCAGGCCTGACCGGCAGGATCAGGCCTGACCGGCGGGCTGCGGGCGGAGCCCGGCCAGCAGCACGGACATCAGCCGCTCAGCCTGGTCCGGGTGTGAGTACGGCAGGTCGGCGGCGATGGCCAGGGCGTGCGACATGCGGAGCAGGTTGACGGCGTCCACGTCGCCGCGGACCTGGCCGGTGGCCTGCGCCCCGGCCAGCAGCTTGGTGGCGGCCTCGCGGACCATGGCGCTGCACGAGGTGGCCACCTCGGACTTGTTCGGCCCGGACATCAGCGAGCTGGACAGGTTCTTCTTGGTGGTGGCGAACGCCATCAGCGCGCGCAGCCAGCGCTCCAGCGCCTTGTCCGGCGCCTCGCCATCCAGCTCGCGGGCCAGCGCGCACAGCTCTTCCACCTGGTCCCGGTAGACCGCCTCGAGCAGCGCCTGGCGGGTCGGGAAGTGCCGGTACAGGGTGCCGATGCCGACCCCGGCCCGGCGCGCGATCTCGTCCAGCGTGGCGTCATCCGCGCCGCGCTCGGCGTAGACCTGCAGCGCCGCGTCCATCAGCCGCTGCCGGTTGCGCCGCGCGTCGGCGCGCATGGCCGTCCCGCCCGGGCTGCCTGTCGCGGTCATCCCATCACCCATGCAAAAGAGGTTGCTAACCGGAGGCTTCCTCCGTATATTAATCGGAGACGGACTCCGATTAGTTCCGCAAGCTTACCTCTGATCGCTCCAGACACCAAGCTCAGGAGACACGCATGCCTGCTTCGCCCACCTCGCCAGCGGTCGCGCTGCGCCGCCCGGGCCCATCCCGGGTCCGCGGGCATCCCGGCCTGGCCCTGGTCATCATGCTGTCCGCGCAGCTCATGATCATCCTCGACATGACGGTGGTGAACATCGCGCTGCCGCACATCCAGGCCGGGCTGCACTTCTCCCCGGCCGGCCTGTCCTGGGTGCTGAACGCGTACACGCTTACCTTCGGCGGGCTGCTGCTGCTCGGCGGGCGGGCCGGGGACATCCTCGGCCGGCGCCGGGTGTTCCTGGCCGGGATCATCCTGTTCACCCTGGCGTCGCTGGCCGGCGGGCTGGCCACCGAGTCCTGGTGGCTGCTGGCCGCCCGCGCCCTGCAGGGCGTCGGCGGCGCGCTGGCCTCACCCGCCGTGCTCGCCCTGGTGGTGGGCAGCTTCCCGGAGGGCCGGGAGCGGACCCGGGCGCTCGGCGTCTACTCCGCGGTGCTGATGGGCGGCGCCTCGCTGGGCCTGGTGCTGGGCGGGGTGATCACCGAGTGGGCGTCCTGGCGCTGGGTGCTGTTCGTCAACATCCCGGTGGGCATCCTGGTCGTCGCCGTGACCCCGCTGTTCATCAGCGAGTCGCCGCGCCAGCCCGGGCGGTTCGACCTGGCCGGCGCGCTCACCTCGACCGGCGGGATGACCGCGCTGGTGTACGCGTTCATCCGGGCCGCCTCGGACGGCTGGGCCGACCGGGTGGCGCTGGCCGCGTTCGGCGTGGCGGCGGTGCTGCTGGGCTCGTTCCTGCGCATCGAGTCGCGGACCGCGCAGCCGATCACCCCACTGCGGCTGCTGCGCAGCCTGGGCCGGTCCGGTTCCTACCTGACCCGGCTGCTGCTGGTCGCGGGCATGTTCGGGATGTTCTTCTTCCTGACGCAGTTCGTCCAGGAGATCCTGGGCTTCAGCCCGCTCGCCGCCGGGGTCGCGTTCCTGCCCATGACGCTGACCGTGTTCGCGGTGTCCCGGCTGGCGCCGCGGCTGATGCCCCGGTTCGGCGCGACCCGGCTCATGCTGGCCGGCATGCTGCCGGTCATCGCCGGGATGACCTGGCTGGCCCAGGTCTCCGCCGGGACCAGCTACCTGGGCGGCATTCTGGGCCCGATGCTGCTGCTCGGCACCGGGATGGGCGTGGTGTTCGTGCCGCTGACCACCGTGTCGCTGGCCGGGGTGGCGGCGGCCGACTCGGGCGCCGCGTCCAGCATGGTCAACGTCATGCAGCAGCTCGGCGGCTCGCTCGGGCTGGCCATCCTGGTCACCGTGTTCGGCACCGCCTACCGGCACGCGGCCGCGGCCGGGACGGCCGCGCCCGGTGTTGCCCTGAGGAACAGCGCGCTGGTCCATGGGGTGGCGGCGGCGTTCACCGTGGCCGCCGTGTTCGACGGCTGTGCGCTGCTGGTGATCCTGCTGACCACGGGCGCACTGAATGGTGCTATGGGGTTTGCGGCACGGCATAGGATGCGGTGACCATCCGCAGGTCCATGTCCGCGGGCAGGGACGTGCCCGGGTGCACGATGGCGGCCGTGCCGCCGTGCGCCCGGGCCGCGTCCGGCAGCCCCCCGGCCGGGCTGGCCACCACGGTCGCGCCCTGCAGCAGGGCCAGGTCGAGCAGCACGGTGTAGTCCCTGGTGCTGCCGCCGGGCGGCGCGGCCAGCACCACATCGCGCTCGGTGACCGTGCGGACCGCGGCCAGCCGGTGCAGGTCGGCGGCCAGCTCGGCGTGACTGACCGGCTCCTGGCGGGTGCCGTCCGGGCCGTACGGGGCCAGGGCCAGGTCGGCCGGCCCGGCCACCGCGGGCGGCCGCGAGCCACGGCACAGCAATGAGCAGAACGATGTGGTGCCGGGAACCTCGTCGAACGAGATGACCTGGCGCACCCAGGCGGCGTCCGCGGCGGCCAGCGCGATGCCGGCCAGCGGGGCCGCGGTGATCAGCACCCGGGCCGCGCAGTCGGTCAGCTGGCTGGCCATCTCAGCCGGGGTGGCCGTAGCGCACAGCGGCGACGGCACCCCGCCCGCCGCCCGGATGGCATGCACGGCCAGCACGTAGCTCACCGCGTCGGGCACGCAGACACCGACGATGTCCTGGTCGCGCAGCCCGTGCCGGACCAGCCCGGCCGCGGCGCCCTGCAGCGCCGCGGCCAGGCTGGCATGGCTCAGAGTCCGGCCTGGCCATTCCGCGCTACCGCCGACGAGCGCTGGCCGCTCACCCCGGGCCACCCCTAGGCCCACCAGCTGCTGCGTCACGGTATCGGGGGCAGGCGTCCCCGTGACCATCATCCGTGCCCTCTTCCCAGGCTCCTCCGGCCATCCCCCTCCTGACGGCCGGAGGAGCCCTGGCTCTGCGTCCGGCAGTTCCGGATGGGCCACGCACGGGCCCCCGTAACCGCCCGGGGCCCACCCGGAACTCTGCCGATGACTCTATGTATGCACGGGCCCCGGGCACATCCGCCGAACTATGCAGTGCCGTGTGTATTTCGGGGCCAGTGGCGCGAAGGATGGGTATGTACGCGAACTTTCTGGCCCGTGTACATCAACACCGTGCATATCAACACCGTGCATATCAACACCGTGCCCATCAGGAGTCCGCCTGCCGGGCCATCCACGCGGCCACCTGGGCCCGGGAGCTGAAGCCGAGCTTGGTCAGCATGTTGGCGACATGCCGGGCCACGGTGGCCTGGCTGATGACCAGTTCGTCGGCGATGGCCCGGTTGCTCAGCCCGCGGGCGATCAGCCGGGCGATCTCCAGCTCGCGCGGGGTGAGCGTGGACACCTCGCTGCTGGCGGCGGCCCGCGGCCGCGGGATCGGGGCCCAGTCCGCGGGCGGCGGGGCGGCGCCATTGCCTTCCGGCGATGGCTGCACCGCGTACGCGACCGCCTCGGCCGCGGTCATCGCCCGGCCCTCGGCCAGCAGCGCGGCGGCGTACGGCTCACCCAGTGTCTTGCGGGCCGGGCCGAGCAGGACGGCCAGCCGGGCCCCGCTGAGCGGGGCATGGCCGCCCCGCAACTCGACCGCGGCGCCGGCCAGCCGGGCGGCCCGCGCCGGGTCGCCGGCCCGGGCCTCCAGCGCGGCGAACGCCTCCAGACCGCGGGCGACCGGCAGCCGCTGCCCGGTGGCCAGGCTGAGCTGCAGGCTCTCGGTCAGGCTGGCCCGGGCCAGGCCCAGGTCGCCCTGGGTGAGCGCGACCGAGGCGATGCCGGCCAGGCAGCGGGCGATCTCCGGCCGGGCGTCGATCTCCTGATACAGGCTGAGCGCCGCCTGGTAGTGGCTGATCGCGGCCAGGTAGTCGCCGCGCGAGCGGGCCACCACGCCCAGCCCGTACCGAACCAGGGCCACCCCCCAGCCGTTGTTGTCCCGGAGCACCTCGAGCGCCGCCTCGTAGGTGGCCTGCGCCTCACGCAGGCTGCCCAGCCGGGCCAGGCCGGACGCCTTGATGCTCAGCGCCAGCCCTTCCTCCCAGTCGTTGCCCAGCTTGTGCGCGGTGGCCGCGGCCTCGTCGATCCGGGTCACCGCCTCATCCAGCCGGCCCGCCCGCAGCGCGGACACCGCCAGCAGCCGCAGCGCACCCGCCTCGTGCGGGTCACCGGCCGCCCGGCACTGCTCCAGGCCCGCACCCGCGCAGCGCGCCACGGTGTCGTAGTCCTGCTGCTCGAAGGCCAGGTCGCCGCGGGACACCAGGGCTGGGCCGCGGATCCCGGCCGGCAGCCCGCCGGCCTGGCTCAGGAACCGGTCGAACCAGGCCACGCCCTCGGCGGTGTCGCCGTGCGTCAGCCACGGGTTGCGCATCGCCACGCACATCCGCAGCCCTTCGGCGATGTCGCCGCGGTGCAGCGAGGTGACCAGGCCCAGCCGGTAATTATCCAGGTCGCCGAAGATCTGCCGGTACAGCGCTACCCGGCGGGGCCAGGACGGCGCGCCCCGGACGAACGCCTGGGACACCACCCACTCGGCGTGCCGGAGCAGGTAGTCGCGGTGCCGCAGCCGGACCTCGTCCCCCTCGCCGGACGCAGCCAGCCGGCTGGCCGCGTACTCCTTGATCGTGTCCAGCAGCCGGTACCGGGACTCGCCGCGCAGCTCGTGGTCGAACGTGACCAGCGACTTGTCGATCAGCGCGGCCATCAGGTCGAGCACGGCGCTGGCCGGGATCTGCTCGTCCGCACAGACCTGCTCGGCCATCTCCAGGTTCCAGCCCGCGAACACCGACAGCCGGCGGAGCAGGATCTGCTCCGCCCCGGACAGCAGCTCGTAACTCCAGTCCACCGCGGCCCGCAGCGTCTGCTGCCGGGGCGGTGCGGTCCGGTCCCCGGACGCCAGCAGCCGGAACCGGTCATACAGGCGGCTGGCGATCTGCTCCACCGACAGCACCCGCACCCGCGCCGCGGCCAGCTCGATGGCCAGCGGCATGCCGTCCAGCAACCGGCACAGCCGGGCCACCGCGGCCGCGTTCTCGCTGCCCACCTCGAACCCGGCCCGGGCAGCCGACGCGCGGTCGGCGAACAGCCGCAACGCCTCGTGCCGGGCCAGGTCGGCCAGCGAGCCCGGGCCGGCCTGAGCGGGCAGCGACAGCGGCGGCACCCGCCACACCGTCTCGCCGCGCACCCGCAGCGGTTCCCGGCTGGTGGCCAGCACGCGCAGCTCGGGGCAGCCGGCCAGCAGCTGGTGCACCAGCGCGGCGCAGCCCTCCACCAGATGCTCGCAGGTGTCCAGGATGAGCAGCAGACGGCGGCCGCGCAGCGCCTCGGCCAGCGTGGCCAGCAGCGGCCGGCCCGGCTCCGCACGCACCCTGAACGTGGCCGCGACCCGGCGCTCGATCAGCTCGGCGTCGGCCGTGTCGGCCAGCTCGACCAGCCACGCCCCGTCCGGGAAATCCGGCACCACCTCGCAGGCCAGCCGCACCGCCAGCCGGGTCTTGCCGATGCCGCCGGGCCCGCACAGGGTCAGCGCCCGGACATCGCTGAGCAGCGTGGCGAGCTCAGCGAGGTCGCGCTCCCGGCCGACGAAGCTGTTCGGCTCCGCAGGGAGGTTGCCCGAATTCGGGGGGGCTGCGGCAGTCATGGCATGCGGACCGTCTGGTTAGTGGCGGGGATGGTTACGCGGCTGGGGTGCTCATTCGCGGACGTCAACGGGAACAGCGCTGGTGTAGTGCAGTTGACCGAAATACATCAGTTTGACCATTGTCCACCACTGCGTGCCACGTCGGGTAGTAACCGGTACTCCCACATGATAACGGAGAGTGATCTCCTTTCCGGGGGAGACGGCGAAACCGCGGGTCCACGGCTGCACCGCAACCCAGCTGCCGAACGGCGAGATCAGCTGGGCCTCGCCGCGGATCGGGCTGGCCGCCCGGCTGGCCAGCCGGACGGCCAGCTCACCGCGCTGGCCGGCGGCGATCCGCAGCGCGGGGGTCAGCACGGTCACGTCGAGTTCCGCCGCGATGGCCTGCTGATCGGCCTGGATCGCGGGCACCAGCTCATCCAGCGGCAGGGTGCGGGCCGGCGCCGGGGGCAGCCCGAGATACACCGCCGCCGCGTCCTCGATGACCTGGCCGAGCTGGTCATGTATCCGGGCGGCCAGAAAATAGTGCCCGGGTACCGCGCCCGGCTCGCCGCGGACGCTCAGTGCCCACTCGGCGAACCCCAGCGGCGGCAGGTCGTAGTGCAGCGGCCCGGCCGGGCCAGCCTGGCCCGCCAGCTCGGCCACCACCCCGTCCGGCACATCCAGCTCGACAGTCCCAGCCGCCCCCTCAGGTCCGCCCGCCACGGTAACCCGGAGCCGGCCTGCGTGATCGTGGTCGATTGGGGGTGCTATGTGTCCCGGATCGCCCACGATCATGGCGGACTCCGGGGTTGGGACGGCCAGGCGAGTGGGGGAGAGGTGCACGGCGACGGGGAGGTTGCCGGCCGGGGCCGGGCCCTTGCCGTGCAGCCAGTACCGGGCGAACACCGGCTGAGCCGGCTCGGGCGGCCCCGTGACCCCAGAGACCACCGGGCCCTCTGTGGTTTGCGGGGCTAGCGGGGCTGGTGGTGTTGCCGGGGCGGGCAGTGTCGGCGGTGCGGGCGGCACCGCGAGCGCCAGCGTGACCGTCCCGGCCGGCCCGATCGCGGTCACCGCCGCGCCGTCGTCCACCCGGACCGCCGCGCTGTCCCGGGCCGGCCTCGGGGCCGCGCCGTCCGCGTCCTCGGTCAGGCCGGTCAGCTCGGCCCGGGTGATCCCGGTGAACAGGCCCACCCGGGCCGGGGCCGCCGCCCGGCCGCCCAGATCGCGCAGCCGCGCGGTCACCCCGGCGGACCGGTCCGGCGTGCCATCCCGGCCGGCCGCCAGCGGGTTGCCGCGCGGCTTCAGCGCGGCCAGCATGGCCGGCCCGCCGACGGTGCACAGGCTGGCCACGGCGGGCAGCGAGCCCGCATGCGCCGACGTCTGCGTGACCAGCAGCGGGTGGTTGTACTCCTGGCCCGCCGGGGCGAAGCCGGCCGACCGCCAGTCCCCGGGCCCGGCGGCCAGCGCGTACTCGAACGTGTGGCTCCAGTGCTGCCAGGCGAAGCTGCTGCCGTCCGGCGCGGTCCGCTTGTCGCCGTCGATCCACACCCCGGACGGCCACGCGCTGCACGACCGCATCAGCGCGATGTGCAGCGTCCCGTCCGGGGTGACCAGGCTGCTCGGCGTGCCCCGGTTGAGCAGCGCCACCGAGTGCCCGGCCAGCCCCGGTCCGGCGTCGTCCCCGAGCGGGGTCACGGCCAGCTCCGAGTCGGCCAGGTCGGCGGTTACCGCGGTCACCGCGGCGGCCAGGTCCGGGCCGGCCACGATCAGCACCGGCAGGTCACGCGGCCCGCGCACGTCGGCGCCCGGCGCGAACGCGGTGGCCCGGGACTGCGCGGCGGGCAGCCACAGCGGCCGGCCGGCGGCCAGCGCCCGGCTGAGCTCGGCGCCGAACGGGTCAACCGTCTCCAGCAGCCGGGCCGTCCACGGGTTCTGCTCCGGGCCGCCCAGCGCGATCCGCACGTCAGGCAGGTTCGAGTCCAGGTCGAGCGCGCCGTAGCGCGGCCCGTCCGGCCAGGAACAGGTGGCCGTGACGCCCTGCCCGGCCAGCGCCGCCACCAGGGCGGTGACCGGCCCGGTACTGGCGTTAAGAAAAGAAGGCCCGGGCAGGATGATCTCGGCCACGCCGATGGCCCGGCGCTCAGCCTGGCCGGACAGTGCGGTCCAGCTGACCCGGGCGGTGGATCCGGTGCCGAACCACTCGTGCGCCGGGTTGTCCAGGGTGAACGCGTGCTCGGCGACGTCCGCGTCGATGCTGCCGAACGGCCGGCCGATGGCGGCGGTCGCGCCCTGGTAGACCGGCAGCCCGCCGGGCACGTCGGCCGGGAACCGGACGCGCAGCAGCCGGTCGTGCCCGATCGAGCCGTCCACGTGGCTGCGGAACTCCACCGCCTGGGCGCCGTCCCAGAGCAGCGTCTCCTGGGTGACCCGCAGGCCGCCGAGGCTGAACTCGGCCAGCAGCCGGGCGCCCAGCGGGCAGCGCTGCGCGGTCACCTTGGCCGGGGCGGCGGCCGACCCGGTGCCCGGGCCCCTGGGCGACAGCAGCCACGGGCCCTCACCCCAGCGCGGGTGGGCGGCATACTCCTCCTGGACGATCAGCTCGTTGCCGCCGGGGCGGATCAGCTCGGCGCCGGACAGCTTGTCCCGCAGCCGGGTCAGCGTGCCGCCGCGGGCCGGGTCGGCCTCGGCCAGGAACCGGTCGTTCTCGATGAGCGTGCCCGGCTGCGGCGCCCAGCCGCCCGGCTCCGGCCCGGCAGGCGCCGGGCCGGCCCAGTAGGTCCGCCACCCCACCCCGGGCACGTCCGCGGCGCGGAACGTCACGGTCAGCCCGGCCAGGCTGCCGTCCGGGTGCCGCCGCGGGTGCTCGGCCAGGAACGGCACGGCCCCGGTTTCGTCACGCAGCGTGATCCAGGCTGGGCCGGGCGCGGCGAACTCCAGCTCGGCGGCGACCAGGCCGGACCGCGGCCAGGACAGCGTGTTGAACACGACCAGCGCGCGGCTGCCCGGGTCACTGGCGCCCGGGCCGCTGGGGCCGGCGTTCCTGGTATCAGCCTGCCCGGCCAGCTCCGCGGCCGCCTCCCGGCGCGCCTGATCGCCGCGCTGCCAGGCCTCCCGCCAGCCGCCCAGCAGGTCCAGGTACACCTGGTCGGACTCGGTGCCGGTGATCGCGTCGTGGTGCGCGCCGAACACCAGCTGCCGCCAGGCCTTGTCCAGCGACTCGGCCGGGTAGCCTGCGCCGGCCAGCCAGGCCAGCGTGGCCAGCAGCTCGCCGTCGCGCACCGCCACCTCGGCTGCGCGCTGCGCCTGCTTGGTGTCGATGTAGGACACGTCCTTGCCCGGGTAGACCGGGTTCATGTCCCGGGTCTGCGGGACCAGCCAGCTGCCGTGGTGCGCTTCGCCGCGCACCGCGGCGAAGAACTCGCGCGGCACCGCGGTGACGAACCGGGGCCACACGTAGCGCTGGTTCCAGTCCCGGTGGATGGCGGTCACCCAGCGGCTCGGGATCACGTGGTCCGCGCCCACCGGGAGCAGCACGTTGCGGGTGGCCGCGACCGGGGCCAGGGTGCGGAACTCATTGAGCGCGGCCTGCTCCGCGCCGGCCAGGTCGGCCGCCTGGTGGGTGGCCCAGCCGGCCCCGTAGTGGTTCGGCATGTAGCTGGTCAGCAGGCCGCGGCCGTCCGGCGATACCCACTCGAACTCGCTGCGCAGCTGCATCCGCTCGTTACTCCCGACGGTGCGCTGCGGGCCCCACTGGTGGTACGGGCCGCGGGCCCAGGCCGACTCGGCCAGCCCGGCCGCGGCCATCAGCCCGGGATAGCCGGGGTCGTGCCCGAACACGTCCAGCATCCACGCGGTGCGCGGGTCGCCGCCGATGGCGCGCTGGTATCCGATCCCGTAGACGGCGTTGCGGATGGTGGACTCGGCCCCGGTCAGGTTGGTGTTCGGCTCGTTGTAGTTGCCGCCGACGATCTCCACCCGGCCGTCCGCGATGAGCTGGCGCAGCTCGGCCCGGTGCTCCGGGTGGGTGTCCAGGTACGGCTTGAGGTAGTCGATCTCGGCCAGCACGAACTTGTAGTCCGGGTCCTCGCGGGCGTGCGCCAGGTGTAGCTCGGCCAGCTCGAACGCGGTGCGCACGTCGGGCAGCCGGCCGCGGGAGTCCGGCAGCAGCAGCCGGGATTCGGTGAACTCGCCCTGGGTGTCCCACCAGACCGGGTCGTAGTGGAAGTGGCTGACCATCCACATCGTCCAGCCGGTCTCGGCGGCCCGGATCTCGGCCGCCAGCTCGGCCCGCTCGCCGTTCCCCTCCGCGACCGCGGTGACCTGCCGCGGGCTGCCGGGCTGATAGGGCGGCGCGAAGTGCACGCCGGGCTCGGCGGCCCGCTCTCCGCCCGGCTCCGGCAGTTCCATCCCGAACGCTGCCGGCGTGCTGACGGCCGCCCCTTCGACCCGGACCTGGATCGGCGTGCTGCCCGGCTGCGCCGGGGCGTCGTTACGCACCGTGACGCGGATGATCTGGAGCGGGTGCTGCGCGCTCCCGCCGAACAGCTCGGTCGCCTCGACCGCCGTGATCCGCATGGCTTCATCGTGACACGGCTGGCCAGGCCTTGCCGGAAGACATGTTTCGAAGCTAATATTTCGAAACATGTCTTCCGACACTCGCCCACATCTGGCTGTTACTGGCTCACGGATGATCCGGGCCCTCGCGCACCCGGTCCGGATGTCCCTGCTCGAGGCGATGGAGCAGAGCGAGTCCAGGACGCTGACCGCCACCCAGGCCAGCGAGCTGCTCGGCGAGTCGCCCGCCAACTGCGCGTTCCACCTGCGCACGCTGGCCAAGTACGGGTTCGTGGAAGAGGCGGGCGGCGGCCGCGGCCGGGAGCGGCCGTGGCGGCTGAAGTACCGCACCCTGGAGCTCAGGCCGCCCTGGCCCGACCCGGAGAGCCGGCTGGCCGTGGAAGCGGCCGCCACGGTATGGATTGACCGGTGGCTGGACCGGGCCAAGGCCCGGCTCCGGCGGGCGCTCGGCTTCCCGGCCGAGTGGCAGGAGGCCTCGATCGCCTCGGAGCGGGTGCTGTACCTGACCGCCGCCGAAGCGGTTCAGCTGGCCAGCGACACGCACGCCCTGTGGGAGCGGTACCGGAACCGGAACGACGACCCGGCCCTGCGCCCGCCGGGCAGCCTGCGGTTCGAGGTGCTGGCGTTCGGCTTCCCGATCGACGAGCCGCCCGGCGCGGACTGATGGCCGGTGTCATGCTGGCCGCTGCCGGGTATCTGGCCCGCGTGTCTGGTTCGGCGCCGTCCACGGCAACCCAGCCCGTGGTTACGGCAAGCAATCGAGTGCAGGGATAGATACCATTCCTTGTGATGTGCGTACTGAAAGCACCAGGGAATCGGGGTGGCGGGCGATGGCCGACCCACCAGTGACCTTGAAAGACGTGGCCGCGCGGGCCCGGGTTCACCCGGCCACCGCGTCCCGCGCGCTCAACCCGGAGACCCGGCTGCTGGTCCGGGAGGACACCGCCGCCCGGGTACTGGAGGCCGCCGCCGAGCTCGGCTACCGGCCCAACACGGTGGCCCGCAGCCTGCGCACCCGCCGCTCGCACAGCATCGGGGTGCTCATCCCGGACCTGAACAACCCGCTGTTCCCGCCGATCGTGCGGGGCATCGAGGACCGGCTGGCCGCGGCTGGCTACGTGGCGCTGATCGGCAACACCGACGGTGACGCGGACCGGGAGCGGATGCTGTTCGAGCAGATGCGCGCCCGGCATGTGGACGGCCTGGTGCTGGCCACCGTGCACCTGGGCGACCCGTTGCTGGCCGAGTCGGCCCGGGCCGACCTGCCGGTGGTGCTGATGAACCGGCTGGCCGACGACTACAGCCTGCCCTCGGTCTCGGTGGACAACGAGCGCGGCATCCGGATGGCCGTGGCCCACCTGGCCCAGCTCGGGCACACCCGGATCGCGCACCTGGCCGGCCCGCAGGAGGTGTCCACCGGGCTGGCCCGCTACCGCGGCTTCCTGGCCGCGATGGAAGCACACGGCCTGCAGCCGGACCCGGACCTGATCGTGACCGCCCGGTCGTTCACCATCGAGGAGGGGCACCGCTGCGCCCAGCTCCTGATGCACCGGGACGCCGGCTGCACCGCGGTGGCGGCGGGCAACGACATGCTCGCGGTCGGCTGCTACGCCGCGCTGGACGAGACCGCCCTGCGCTGCCCGCAGGACATCTCGGTGGTCGGCTTCAACGACATGCCGTTCATCGACCGGCTGCGCCCGCCGCTGACCACCATCCGCTTCCCGCACTACCAGGTGGGCACCGAGGCCGCCCAGCTGCTGCTGGAGCGGATCGCCGGGCACACCGGCCCGGTCAAGGTGCTGTTCCTCGCCCCCGAGCTGGTGGTGCGCGGTTCCACCGGCCCGGTCCGGGGCCCGGCCAGCGGCGAGCTCGCGGTGGACGGGGCACCCGCCACCGCGGCCGTCCCCGAGGCCCGGTGAGGAAAATGCGGTATAGATCTAGATCATGTCGGTTGACAGTGGACTGACACATAAGTCAGGCTTCATGCAAACGATTGTCAGTGCGAGGGGTGACCCGATGGCAGAGCACGGTGACGAACTGCGCCTGGGCTGGCTGGGTACCGGGCGGATGGGTTCCGAACTGGTGCAGCGACTGCTGGCGGCGGGCTGTGACGTCGCCGTCTACAACCGGACCCGGGCCAAGGCCGAGCCACTGGCCGCACTCGGCGCCAAGGTGGTCTCCTCGCCCGCGGAACTGGGCAGCCGGGACATCGTGTTCACCACCGTCGGCACGCCGCAGGACCTGATCGACGCGGTACTCGGCGACGGCGGGCTGACCTCGGGCGAGGCGTCGCCACGGGTCCTCGTCGACTGCTCGACCGTCTCGGCCGACGTGTCCGGGCAGATCCGCGGGAAACTGGCCGCACGGGGCACCGACCTGCTGGCCGCGCCGGTGATGGGCAACCCCAGGGTGGCCAGTGTGGGCCAGCTCACGCTGGCCGTGTCCGGGCCCCAGGCCGCCTTTGATCTGGCCCGGCCATACCTCGACCTGCTCGGCGCGGGCGCGACATATGTCGGCGAGGGAGAACTGGCCCGGACGGTAAAGCTTTGCCATAATCTCTTCCTCGGCGTCGTGACCCAGTCGCTGGCCGAAGTGACGATCCTGGCCCAGAAGAGCGGCGTCAGCCGGGAGGCGTTCCTCAGCTGCCTTAACAAAAGTGTGATGGGTTCGCCGTTTACTCGTTACAAATCGCCGGCCTTCGTCAACCTGGACTTTCATCCGACCTTTACCGCCACCCTGCTGCGCAAGGACTTTGACCTCGGCCTGGCCGCAGGCCGGGAGCACGAAGTCCCGCTCCCGGTCGCGTCGCTGGTGCACCAGATGATCCAGGCGCTTATTGGCCGTGGTTTCGGCGAGCAGGATTTCGCTGCCCTGATCGAGCAAGAAGCCCAGTCGGCCGGCCTGGAGTTGGTGAGTGAAAACTCCGACATCTCCGACGGTCTCGGCCAGCCCGGCAGCAGTGAAGCCAATGCAGTACCGTGAGCCACTGTCCCGGCCAGCCCCCCTTGCAGCCACCGGTTCCCCGCCGCGCGCGGCTGTACCTGGCCAATCCACAGGAGATTCCTGAACTGGAAGGAGGACCGGATGAAACCTCACCGCACCCGGTTCTTGGCTATCCCGGCCGTGGCCGCTGCCGCGGCTATGGTCCTGGCCGCTTGCAGTAGCAGCGGCGGCAGTAACAACTCATCATCATCGGGCAGCAGCAAAACGCCAATCACCATCGGCACGTCACTGTCGCTGACCGGTGACTTCTCCGCCGACGGCCAGGCGTTCCAGCGTGGCTACGACTTGTGGGCGAGCTACACCAACAGTCACGGCGGACTGCTCGGCCGCCAGGTCAAGATGGTCTTCGAGAACGACCAGAGCAGCCCGACCACAGTGACCACCAACTACACCAAGCTGATCGCCCAGCAAAAGGTGAACTTCGTCTTCGGGCCGTTCTCCACGCTGCTGACCGTGCCGGCCGCGAAGGTGGCGGCGCGCTACGGTTACGCGTTCCCCGAGGGGGCGGGCGGCGGGCCGGCCGTCTTCCAGCTCAACCTGCCGAACCTCTTCGCGGTCAGCCCGCCGGTCGCCGACCAGCTGGTGCCGTTCGCTGACTGGGTGGCCTCGCTGCCGGCCAGTGAGCGCCCGAAGACCGCCGCTTACCCGCAGGTTAACGACCCGTTTGCCGACCCGATGACCGAGACGGCACAGGCCATCCTGCAGAAGGCCGGGGTCAAGACGGTCTACTCGAAGGTCTTCCCGGCGGAGAACCCGGACTACAAGGCGGGCGCCGACGCGGTGGCGGCCACCGGGGCGCAGATGGTGGTGCTGGGCTCGGTGGACGTGCCCACCGCCAACGCGTTCATCACCGCGTTCCGGCAGCAGCACTACAACCCGAAGATCTTCGCCGCATCGGCGGGCCCGGACCAGGGCCAGGCGTTCCTGAGCGCGGTCGGGGCGAGCAACGCCACCGGGATCATGGTGCCGAACGGGTGGTACGGCGGCGAGCCCAACGCGCTCAGCCAGGCCATGGTCAAGGCCTACATCGCCAAGTACGGCGGCACCGCGTCGGACATCAACGCGGACGTGGCCGAAGGCTACTCGGTGGGTGAGGTCCTGGCCGCCGCGGTCAAGGCGACCAAGAGCCTGGAAAACTCGAAGATCATCCACTACCTGCACAGCGGCGTGACGCTCCAGACCGTGCAGGGACCGGCCAAGTTCGCCAGCAACGGTGAGAACGTGGTGGCCTCCAAGTTCATCTTCCAGTGGCAGAAGGGCAGCAAGTTCGTCCAGGTGCTGCCGGCCAGCGCGACCGGCTCGGTATCGATTGTCAACCCCAAGCCCAACTGGGGCAGCTGAGCTGACGGTGCGGTGCGCGGGGCGGCATATGGCGGCCAGGCTGAGTTCGGCCCATTTGGGCCGAACTCAGGCTGGCGAAGGCATACGGTGCCGGATGAATGCCATGTGCGCTCCGCGCACCGGGGCACCCACCCAGAGCGGCCGGGTGCCCCGGCATGGCCACCGGAAGGGAGAAACCCGATGAGGCGCGACCGCGCCAGGTTCTCGCTGCTCGCTGCCGCTGGCGCGGTAACCGCGCTGACGCTGGCCGCGTGCGGCAGTGGTAATGCCAGCACCACCGGCTCCGCCAGCAGCGGGGCCAAGCCGATCGTCGTCGGCATCTCGCTGCCGTTGTCCGGCCAGTTCTCGGCGGACGGCATCGCGACCGAACACGGATACCAGCTGTGGCAGAGCGACGTCAATGCCAACGGCGGCCTGCTCGGCCGGCCGGTGCAGCTGAAGATCGTCGACGACAAGAGCGACCCGGACACCACCGGCCGGGACTATAGGCAGCTGATCACCCAGGACCACGTGGCCTTCACGATGGCCCCGTTCTCCTCGCTGCTGACTATCCCGGCCGGCCAGGTCACCGAGAAATACCACTACATGCTGCCTGCTGGATCCGCGGCCGCCCCGGGCGTCTTCCATCTGAACGACCCCTACATGCTCAGCACCAATGTGCCCGTGGTGGACCAGATGGTGCCGTTCGCCCAGTGGGTTCTGTCGCTGCACGGCGCCCAGCGGCCCACCACGGCGGCCTACCCGATGGTGTTCGACCCGTTCGCTGATCCGCCGGTGCAGACCGCGGCCCGGCTGCTGGCGGCAGGCGGCGTCAAGACCGTCTATTACTCGCACCATCCGGTCACCGTCAACGCGAACGATTCCAATCTGGTCACTATCGCGAACCAGGTGGCGGCTCAGCACCCGCAACTGGTGGCGCTGGGCACGGTGGACGTGCCGAGCCTGCTCACGTTCATCCATACGTTCGAGGCGGACCATTTCACGCCCAAGATCATGATCGCGTCGTCCGGCCCCGACCAGGGTGAGGAATTCCTGCATCACGTGGGCCTGGCCGCCTCCGAGGCAATCATGGTGCCGGATGGGTGGTTCGGCGGCATGCAGAACGC
Organism: uncultured Actinomycetes bacterium; assembly: GCA_963834705.1. Lineage (GTDB taxonomy): Bacteria > Actinomycetota > Actinomycetes > Streptosporangiales > Streptosporangiaceae > RYN-230. Next base: position 412,597 of record CAWICV010000001.1, on the reverse strand, counting down.
GCTGAGCCATGTCATGGTGCAGGACTACATCGCCAAGTTCGGCGGCACCACCAGCGACATCAACGCTGATGTGGCCGAGGCGTACTCGGCCGGCGAGGTGCTGGCCGCCGGCATCACCGGGGCGCACAGCCTAAGTAACACAACGGTCAACGCCTACCTGCACCACCATGTCGTCCAGACGGTGGTGGGCCCGCAGAAGTTCAACAATCAGGGCGAGAACGCCGTGTCGCAGAAATTCATCTTCCAGTGGCAGAACGGCCAGTTCGTGCAGGTGCTGCCCGCCGGTGGGGGCTCGGTTCAGCCCGAGGCGGTCAAGCCGGCGAACTGGCAGGGCTGAGCACGCCGGCTGGCAGCGTGGCGCGGCCCATCACCAAATCACAACTAGCCAGCAGGATGAAGGGCATGAACCAAGGATGGGACGCGAACTCACCGAAGCCATCGTCGACGGCATTCTCGGCGGCGGTGTCTACGCGCTGATGGCGGTCGGGCTGACACTGATCTTCGGCGTGCTCGACATCATCAATATTGCCCAGGGCATCCTGGTCGTGCTCGGCGCCTACCTCAGCTACGTGCTCTCCGTGCACCTGCATCTCGACCTGTTCGTCGGCCTGCTGGTGACCGTCCCGGCCATGTTCCTGGTCGGGATCGCGATCCAGTGGGCCTTCATCAGGCCGCTGCGCGGCCGGGAGCGCACCTCCATGTCGCTGCTCGCCACCTACGCGGTAGCGATCATCCTCGAGGGGGTGCTGTACCTCATCTTCGGCTCCAACTACGTGAACCTGAACGCCTCGTACGTCCAGTCCGGGCCGAAGGTGTTCGGCTTCTACCTGGATTACATCTACATCTACGGGTTCGCGCTGGCCGTGCTGCTGGTCGCGGGCGTCTACTTCATGCTGTACCGGACCCAGTTCGGCCGGACGATCCGCGCCACCATGCAGGACCAGACGGCGGCCCGGATCGTCGGCATCAACGTGAACCGGGTGCAGATGCTCACGTTCGGCGTCGGCGTAGCCGTCACCGCGGTGGGCGGCATGGTGTTCGGGGCCACCGGGGGCGGGTTCAACCCGAACACCGGGTATGACCTCATCTCCCGGCTACTGGCCATCATCATCCTGGGCGGCATGGGCAGCATCGCCGGGGCCATGCTGGCCGCCATCTTCATGATCACGCTGGAAGCGGTGGTTGACGTCGTCTGGTCGCCCAGCTGGTCGGTGGTGGTGTTCTACGGCGCGCTGGTGCTGGTGCTGGCCATCCGGCCACAGGGCGTGCTCGGCAGGAAGGAGGCGAGGGCCCAATGACCACGCCGTCCCCTATGAGTACCGATCTGGTGAGCACCGAGCCGGCCCGGGCCAGCCTGCTGCCGGATGGCCGGCCAGGCACGCTGATCCGGCTGGGCAGCCTGGCCGTACTGCTCGTCATCGCGGTCATCTTCCCGCTGGTCATCACGAACGCGCTGTACACCCAGTTCGCCGTGGACACGCTGATCTTCGTGGCCGCGGTGACCGCGTGGAACATGTTCTCCGGGTTCTCCGGCTATATCTCGCTGGGTCACGCGGTGTTCTTCGGCACCGGGGCGTACACGGTGGGGTTGCTGACCACGCACTGGAAGGTGATCGGCGGCACGATTTTCGCGCTGCTGCCGCTGGGTGGGCTGGCCGCTGCGGTGGTCGCGGTGCCGTTCGGGCTGATCGCGCTGCGGGTGCGGCGGCACACGTTCGTGGTCATCACCATTGCGATCTTCTTCATCTTCCAGCTGATGGCCTACAACTTCGCCTTCACCGGAGGTAACCAGGGCCTCAGCACACCCTTCTTCCTGTGGAACGCGGCCGACTACAACAACCCGTTCTACTACGTCGCGCTCATCATCGCGGTGGGCTCGATCGTGCTGGCCTGGCTGATCCGTAACTCCCGGTTCGGCCTCCGGCTGCTGGCCATCCGGGACGACGAGGACCGGGCCCGCGGGCTCGGCGTCCGGACCATGCGGACCAAGCTCAGCGCGTTCATCATCTCCGCGTTCATCACCGGGATGATCGGCGGGCTGTGGTGGTTCTTCATCGGCCAGGCTCTCCCGGAGACGGTGTTCGACCCGAACTTCGACCTGTCCGTGGCCCTGATGGGTTTCCTCGGCGGGTTCGGCACGCTGGCCGGGCCGGTGCTCGGCGCGCTCATCCTGGAGCCGCTGCAGCAGTGGGAAGCGATCACGTACACCAACGGCTTTGTCGCCGAGATCTCGCTGGGCGCGATCTTCCTCGCGGTGATCCTGCTCCTGCCCCGCGGCATCATCCCGACCGGGAAAGAGCTGCTGACCCGGTGGCAGGCGATCCGGGAGCGCCGCGGCCAGCCCACCCCGGGCGGCGCGGCCCCAGCGGCCAGCGCGCCGTCCAGTGATTCCGGCGCCAGGACGGGGAGCGTGCGATGAGCGTGCTGCTGAGCACCGACGCGGTGAGCAAGGCGTTCGGCGGGGTGCAGGCGCTGAGCGAGGCCTCGATCGAGGTGGACGAGGGCAGCATCACCGGCCTGATCGGCCCCAACGGGTCGGGCAAGACCACGCTGTTCAACGTGATCACCGGCTATGAGCGGGTGGACCACGGCCAGGTCTACCTGGGCGGCAAGCAGATCACCAACGCCGCGCCGGACAAGGTGTTCGCGGCCGGCATCGGCCGCACCTTCCAGCTCACCCGGGTGTTCTCCCGGCTCACCGTGATGGAGAACATGATCGTCGCCGCCCAGCACCACGAGCGGGGGCAGGGTCGGCTGCGCAACCCGCTGGCCCGGGCCGGCGGCCCGGCCACCCGGCGCCGGGCCATGGAACTGCTCGAGTTCACCAGCATCGCCCACCACGCGGGCGCGCTGGCCGAGACGCTGTCCTACGGCCAGCGCAAGCTGCTCGAACTGTCCTACGTGCTGATGGCCAGCCCGTCGATCGTGCTGCTGGACGAGCAGGCCGGCGGGGTTAACCCGACCCTGATCACGATGATCGCGGACCGGATCCGGCAGCTCAACGAGCAGGGCACCACGTTCCTCATCGTGGAGCACAACATGGATTTCGTGATGGGACTGTGCGACAAGGTCACCGTCCTGGACTACGGGAGCGCGGTGGTCTCCGGGCCACCCAGCGTGGTCCGGACCGACCCGAAGGTCCTGGACGCCTATCTCGGCACTGCGGAGGACGACGATGACATCCCGGTCGGCTGACGACACCACCCCCTGCCTGGTCGTCCAGGACGTGGTGGCCGGCTACGGCGGCGGTGACGTGCTGCACGGGGTGAGCATGCAGGTGGCCGAGCGCGGCATCACCTGTGTGGTCGGCCCGAACGGGGCCGGCAAGTCCACCCTGCTGGGCAGCATCTGCGGGCTGCTCAAGCCGCGGCTCGGCCAGGTCACGCTGCGCGGCGAGCGGCTGTCCGGCCGGACGCCGCGGCAGGTGCTCGACCTGGGCGTGGTGCTGGTGCCACAGAATCACAGCCTGTTCCGCGAGATGACGGTGCGGGAGAACATCACGCTGGGCGGCTACATCCTGCGCGAGCGCGGACTGGCCGACAAGCGGCTGGCCGCGGTGCTGGAGATGTTCCCCCAGGTGACCGAGTGGCTGGGCAAGAAGGCGGGCAGCCTGTCCGGCGGCCAGCAGCGGCTGGTCGAGTTCGCCCGCTGCCTGATGCTCGACCCGAGCCTGGTCATCCTGGACGAGCCGTCCATGGGCCTGTCCCCGAAGGTGCTCAAGTCGGTGTTCGACGCGGTCCGGATGATGAACAGCCAGGGCAAGACGATCCTGCTGGTGGAGCAGAACGCGCGGGCCGGGCTGCGGCTGTCCACGCACGGCGTGGTGCTGGAGAACGGCCGGGTCCGGCTGTCCGGGACCGGGCAGGAGGTGCTGAACCACCCGGAGATCGGCGCGCTGTACCTGGGTGGCGCGGTGTCCGACAGCCAGACCCCGGAGACGAAGGCGGCCGAGCAGCGGGCCGCCGAGCCGGACCAGCCGGAGTCCGCCTCGAACGGCCCTGTTTCGAACGGCCCTGTTTCGAACGGCCCTGTTTCGAACGGCCCTGTTTCAAACGGCCCTGTTTCAAACGGTACTGGGCCGGGAGCCGCCCGTTGATCATCGACGCGCACCGCCACGTCATCGTCCCGGAGATCACCGCACGTACCGTGCCGGAGGCGTGGCGGCCGTCCATCCGCCCGGCAGCCGGCCGGAGCGTGATCAGCTTCCGCGGCCGGGAGATCAACTCGGTGCTGGGCGAGTTCAGCGACGTCGATGTCATCCTGGCCGAGGCGGCCGCCACCGGGGTCGATCACCTGCTGCTCTCGCCATGGATCAACCTGGTGCCGGTGGACGCCGAGCCCCAGGACGCCCAGCTGGTCTGCCAGCTGCAGAACGAGGCGCTGGCCCGGCTGGTGGCGGCCAACCTGCGGCTCAGCGCGGTCGGCGCGGTGCCGCTGCAGGACCCGGAGCTGGCCGCGCGGGAGCTGCCCGGCCTGCTGGGCGCGGGCCTGGCCGGGGTGGAGATCCCGTCCAGTGTGGGCGGCCGGTACCTGGGCGACGACAGTTTCCTGCCGTTCTGGGCGGCGGCGGCGGGCACCGGCGCGCTGGTCTTCATCCACCCGACCACCCGCGGCTTCGGCATCGAGGCGCTGGACAGCTACTACCTGTGGAACTCGGCCGGCAACCCGCTGGAGACCGCGGTGACCGCCGCGCACATCGCGATGGCCGGGGTGCTGGAGCGGTTCCCCCGGCTGCGCGTGCTGCTCGCGCACGGCGGCGGCGCGCTGCCGGTGCTCCGCGGCCGGCTGCGCCGGGCCTACGCGGTCCGGCCCGAGGCGGCCGCGCGGACCCGGCACGGCCCGGACTGGTCGCTGCGCCGGTTCTACTACGACAGCGTCACCCACGACAGCGCGCTGCTGGCCGACCTGGTCGGCTACGCCGGGGCCGGGCAGATCCTGCTCGGCTCTGACCAGCCGTTCGACATGGGCAGCGACAACTGCGTCGCCGAGGTGCGCGCGCTCGGCCTGGGCCGCGACGAGGAGCTGATCCTGGGTGGCACCGCCGGCCAGCTGCTGGCGATGGCCGATGCCTGAGCGCGAGCCCCGTGGTGGGAAACATGGCGGGCGGCTGCTGGCCGCGCTGCTGGCCGAGCACGGGGTGCGGCACGTCTTCGGCGTGCCCGGCGGGCAGACGCTGGCGCTGTATGACGGCCTGCTGGACCAGGCCGGGCTGACCCACGTGCTGACCCGGGACGAGCGCTCGGCCGCCTACGCGGCGGACGGGTACGCCCGGGTGACCGGCCAGGCCGGCGTGTGCGACGCGACGGTCGGGCCGGGCGCGGCCAAGCTGCCGTCCGGCCTGAGCGAGTCACTGGGCGCATCGGTGCCGGTTGTCGCGCTGGTCAGCGACCTGCCCGCCCGGCTCGCCCCGCACCGGTACCGCGGCGCCGCCTCGCAGGCCCTGGACCAGGCCGGGCTGCTCGCCCCGGTGACCAAGTGGCAGGCCACGGTGCCCACCGCCGAGGTGCTGCCGGCCCTGGTCCGGCAGGCGTTCCGGGTGGCGGTCACCGGCCGGCCCGGCCCGGTGGCGCTGTTCCTGCCGCAGGACGTGCTGGATGGGCCCGTGGCTGATGATGTGCAGGCGGCCGCCACGGCCGGGCTGGGCGGCAGCGCCCGCTTCGGCCGGTTCCCGCCGTTCCGGCCGGTGCCGGACCAGGCCGACCTGGCCGCCGCGGCCGGCGTGCTGCGCGCCGCGGAGCGCCCGTTCATCCTGGCCGGCGGCGGCGTCCAGCTGTCCGGGGCCGGGGCCGGGCTGACCGCACTGGCCGAGCGGGCCGGCGCCGCGGTGGGCAGCACGCTGTCCGGCAAGGGGGCCATCGCCGAGGACCATCCGCTGAGCGTGGGCGTCACCGGGTCGATGGGCACCACCGCCGCGGCGGCCGCGCTGGCCGAGGCCGACGTGGTGCTGCTGGCCGGCTGCAAGGCGGGCAGCGGGGCCACCTACGGCTGGACGCTGCCCCGGGCCGGCCAGGCCGTGCTCCAGCTCGACGTCGACCCGGCCGAGCTGGGCCGGGCGTTCCCGCTGCGCGCCGCGCTGCTCGGCGACGCGCGGGCCGGGCTGGCCGCGCTGCTGACCGCCATGCAGGAAAACGACGAGGCGGAGCCGGACCGCTCCGGGTGGCGGGCCCGGCTGGCCGAACTGACCGCGGCCTGGCGGGCGGCCCGGGACGCCGAGCGGGCCAGCGATCAGCAGCCGATCGCGCCGCAGCGGGTGGTGGCCGGCCTGGAGGCCGCCCTCGGCCCAGACGACGTGCTGATCTGCGACGCCAGCCTGGCCAGCGGCTGGGGCGGGGTGTACCTGGAGCAGCGCCGCCCGGGCCGCCGGGTGCTGTGCCCGCGCGGCCAGGCCGGCCTGGGCTACGCGCTGCCCGCCGCCATCGGCGTGGCCGCCGCCGGGCACCGCACCGTGGTGCTGACCGGCGACGGCGCGCTCGGCTACGCGGTCGGCGAACTGGCCACTGTGGCCGAGCTCGGCCTCCCGGTGACCGTGGTCGTGCTGAACAACCGGTCACTCGGCTGGATCCGGTGGTACCGCCGGATCACCTTTGGCCGCGGCTGGGAGGACGACGACTTCGCCGACGTGGCGTTCAATGAAATCGCCCGGGGGTTCGGGCTGCACGCGGCGCGGGTCAGCGAGCCCGGCCGGCTGGCCGGTGCGCTGCACGATGCGCTGGCCGGCCCGCCCGCCCTGCTCGACGTGGTCACCGACGCCTGGCAGACCCCGATCACCGCGCACCGGGAGGCGGTTGCCACCCGGAGCGCCACTGGATATGGAGGCTGACCCGGTGCCCCGACACCCGGACCGCCAGATCGAGCGGATGGCCCAGCCGGACGCCGCCCGGCTGCTGGCCACCAGCGGGGTAGCCGTCGTGGCCACCGGCAGCGTGGAACAGCACGGCGGCCACCTGCCGCTGGGCACCGACGCGTTCGCCGCGCTGTCCGTGGCCGAGCGGGTGGCCGAGCGGCTGGACACCGTGGTCGCGTCGCTCGGCCCGGTCGGCGTGGCGCACTACCACCTGTCCTGGCCGGGCACGCTGTCGCTGCGGCCGGCCACGCTGGCCGCGGTGCTGGTCGACGTGTGCGGCGGCCTGGCCGCCGCGGGCGCCCACCGGATCCTGGTGGTGAACTGGCACGAGGGCAACTCGGCCACGCTGCGGCTCGGCGCGGACGAGGCCCAGCAGCGGCACCAGGTGCAGATGGTGCTGGCCGAGGCGCACGTGATCACGCACACCAGCTTCCCGGACGAGATGGAGTTCACCCACGCCGGGTCGATGGAAACCGCCGCCGTGCTGGCCTATGAGCCCGGCCTGGTCCACCTGGACCGGGCCACGCCGCCGAGCGAGCGGGCCGCCGGGGAGGCCGCGCACGGGCTGTTCCGGCGGCCCGACGTGTACCCGGTGCTGCGCGACTTCCACCAGGTAGCACAGACCGGCTGGTACGGCCGCCCGGAGCGGGCCGGGGCCGGCCGGGCCGAGGAGATCGCCGAGGCGGTCGCGGACCACGTGGTGCGGCGGGCCCAGGAGATCTGGGCCGCGCTGGGGGAGGACCGGTGAGCACGATGCGCGCCGCGGTGCTCCGCGAGTTCGGCCAGCTCGAGGTGGCGGACGTGGAGCGGCCCGAGCCGGGCCCCGGCGAGGTGCTGGTCCGGGTGCGGGCCTGCGGCATCTGCGGCACCGACCTCAAGATCGTCAGCGGCGCGTACCAGGGCACCTGGCCGCCCGCGCTGCCGTTCATCATCGGGCACGAGTGGTCCGGGGAGGTGGCCGAGCTCGGCCCCGGCGCCGAGCGTGGCGGCCTGCGTCCCGGCCAGCGGGTGGTGGCCGAGAACCACACCGGCTGCGCCGCCTGCCCCATGTGCCGGGCCGGCCGGTACAACCTGTGCGAGCGGGTACGTGAGCCCGGCTTCAGGCTGTACGGGCACACCGCCCCCGGCGCGCTGGCCGAGTACGCGGTGCGCCCGGCGGTGGCGCTGCACCCGGTGCCGGACACGGTCAGCGAGGTGGCGGCCGCGCTGGTCAACCAGGGTGCGCTCACCGTACACGCGACCCGCCGGACCGGTCTCGGCGCGGGCGGCAGCGTGGCCGTGTTCGGGCCCGGGCTGCTCGGCCTGCTGATGATCCAGGTCGCCAGGGCGGCCGGCGCCACCGACGTGATCATGGTCGGCCGGGGGAAGCGGCTGGCGGTGGCCCGCGAGCTCGGCTGCACCGCCGTGGTCGACTACGAGCAGGGTGACCCGGTGGCCGGCCTGCGCGCGGCGACCGGCGGCCGCGGGGTGGATCACGTGTACGACTGCTCCGGGAACACCGCGGTCGTGGCGCAGGCCCTGGGGGCGGTCCGCCGCGGCGGCTCGGTCGCGCTGCTCGGCCTGGCCGGCGGCAAGCTGGCCGAGCTGCCGGTGGACCGGGTGACCCTCGACGAGCTGAACGTGCTCGGGGTACGTTCGAGTCCGAACGCGTACCCTGCCATGATCTCCCTGCTGGCTTCGGGCGCGATCCGCACCGGGCCGCTGACCGCTGACCGTTACCCGCTGCCGGATGTCGCCGCGGCGTTTGGCGCACTGGCCCGCCGGGAGTCCATCCGCCCCATCATTACCATGCCGCCGGGCTAGCGCCCGGCAGAGCCGGAGGCGCCCCGATGCCAGTTGTCCGTGATCCTGGCGACCTGCCCGCGCGGCAGGGTGCGGGCTGGGCTGAGCAAGCCTGGGCCGGTCCCCAGGAGTTAGGTGCCCCGGTGCCGATGCAGGCCTGGCGCTGGTCGCTGGCCCCGATGGTGGCCAGCCCGCCGATTGGGCTGGGCGCGCCCGAGGGCCTGCTGTACGTGATGGCCGGGGCCGGGGTCGCGGAGGCGGACGGTGGGCGGTTCGCGGTCGGCCTGGAGAACGTGCTGTGGCTGGGCGGCTGCCCGGAGATCACGCTGCGCGCCGGGGCGCGCGGGCTTGAGGTGCTGATCGCCCAGGCGCCCGGCCGCGGGCACCCGCCGGGGCGGGGGCGGCCCGAGCTGTTCACCGCGGCCGACCTGCCGCACCTGGTGTCCACCCGCGACGCCCGGGACCGGCTGGACCTGGTCAGCGACGCGGTGCCGGTGGGAGCCCGGCAGATCCGCGCCAACCGGCTGGTGTACCGGCCCGGGGACAGCGCGGCCGCGCACTTCCACGCCGGGTCGCATCACGTGTTCTGCGTGCTGCACGGGGAGGGGCTGCTGTGCACCGACCGGGCGGTGAGCCGGCTGACCGCCGGGATGAGCGCGCTGACCGGCCCGGGCGAGCTGCACTGGTTCGTCAACGCCAGCGACGCGGACTTCGCATTGGTCGAGTTCTGGGCCCCGCCACCCGCGGACACGGTGTGGCCGGTGGCCGCGGACCGGTGCACCTGGGCGCCGGTCAGCTGAGCACTCCCGGAGGTTGAGGATGGAATACACCAAGGCGGAAGCGAAGCAGGCGGCCCGGGAGTGCTTCACCGGGCTGTGGGCGGCGACCACCGCGCCGTTCGGCCCGTCCGGCGAGCTCGACGAGGCGGCACTGCGCGCCGACCTGGACCGGCTGACCGGCGGCCTGCATATCGACGGCATCTTCTGCGGCGGGGTGATGAGCGAGTTCTGGGCGCTGACCGGCCGCGAGAGGCGCCGCCTGGTCGAGGTGGTGGTGGACGCCACCCGGGGGAGATGCCCGGTGATCGCGCACACCGGGCATACCTCCGCGGAGCAGGCCATCGAGCTGACCAGGCACGCGCAGCAGGCGGGCGCGGACTTCGCGGTGCTGATCAACCCGTACTACCCGCCCGCTTCCGACGAGGGCCTGTACCGCTGGTTCCGGCAGGTCTGCGGGTCGGTGGACATCGGCATCTGGCTGTTCGACACGGCCTACTCCGGGGTGTCGCTGTCGCTGGACCTGGTCGAGCGGCTGGCCGCCATCGAGAACGTGTGCGGCATCAAGGTCGGCCGGGACCACGCGCACTACCTGCGGGTGCTGGACCGGGTGGGGAGCCAGATCATGGTCTGCGAGCCGCACGAGGGCACCTGGCTGGAGAACATGCGCGAGCACGGCCAGCGGTGCTTCATGTCCTCGGCCGCGCCGTACCTGTACCAGACACCGGAGTGGCAGCCGATGCGGGAGTACACCGAGCTGGCCGCCGGCGGCGACTATGCCGCGGCCGGCCAGGTCGCGGACACGCTCGACCCGGTACGCGCGGTCGCGGCCAAGTGGCTGCATGGCAAGCCGCGCCGGGCCGACGCGCTGGCCTCGATCAAGGCCTGGGCCGGCCTGGTCGGCATGTCCGGCGGGCCGGTCCGGCTGCCGGTGCTGCCGCACACCGAGGCCGAGGTAGCCGGCCTCGCCGCCGACCTGGCCGCGGCCGGGCTGCTGCCGGGCAGCGGCAGCTCAGCCCGGGTGCCGCGGAACGGCCACCGGCCGGCCTACCGCTGAGCCCATCACCGCGGCCGGGTCGTGGCCCAGGTCGGACAGCATGACGATGGCCGCGTTCCGTCCCGGCGCGCCGGTGATGGACCCGCCCGGGTGGGTGGACCCGCCCGTCTGGTACAGGCCGGGGATGGGCATCCGGTGCGCCGCCCAGCCGGGCGCGGGCCGGAGCGGGCCGCTGAACGCGGGCCCCCGGTTCCCGCCGTGGAACGCGCCGTGGATCATGTGCGGGTTCAGCTGCTCGATGTCCTCCGGCGACTTGACCAGGCTGGCCAGGATGGCCTCGTCCGGGAAGTCCGCCACCCGTTGCAGCCGGTCCAGCTGGTGCCGGGAGTGCTCGTGCTTGCGCTCCGCCCAGCCGCCCGGGCCGGGCTGGTAGACCTGCGGGCTGAGGATCTTCACCGTGTGCTGGCCGGCCGGCGCCCGGCCCGGGTCGGCCAGCGTCGGGGTGGCCACCAGCACCCACGGCGGATCGGCGAGGAACCGCCCGGTGCGCAGGTCGGCGCCCATCTGGATCATGTCCTCGGGCCAGCCGGCCAGGCCGGCCGACACCGCGGTGCGTGGCCCGTCCGGCGCCCGGAACCGCGGCGCCGCCGTCGCGCAGTAGTAGGTGGCGAAGCCGGGCACCCCGACGTCGTAGGTGTCCACCCCGTAGTGGAACTCCTCCGGCCAGGCGGGCCGGGGCGCCATGTCGCGCAGGTGCTGGACGTGGATGGTGGACAGCACGGCGGTGCCGGCCCGGTACTCGGTGCCATCGGCCGTCTGCACCCCGGTGCACCGGCCGCCGTCCAGCAGCAGCCGGGTCACCCGCTGGCCGCAGAGCACCGTGCCGCCATGATCGGCCAGGTAGCCGGTGAGCGCGGCGGTCAGCTGCCCGGAGCCGCCGATCGGGATGGACCAGCTGCGCTGCTGGCGGCCGAACGTCTGCGCGTACGGCAGCACCCCGGAGCCCGGCTCATCCACCGGCTGGAACACCTGGAACGCCATCCAGAGCAGGAACGCCTGGATGTGCCGGCTGGCGAACTCGTGCTGCACGACCTGAACCGCGGACAGCTGCCGCCGCCGGGCCCAGATCCGGCCCCGCGGGTGCTCCTGCAGCCGGGCCTCCAGCGACGGGCCGTGCCCGACCGGGGTGAACTGGGTCTGGCTGAATATGTGCTTGACCTGGTCGTACTCGTCCAGCAGCCGGAGGTACGCCTGCGCGTCCGCGGCGTCGAACCGGGCGATCTCGGCGGCCGTCCGGTCCCGGTCCAGCCACATGGTCAGCTGCCGGCCGTCCGGGAACGCCACCTGCTCCACCGGGTCCGGCTCGGCGTAGCGCAGCCCGTAGTCCGCGGCCAGCCCGAGTTCGTCATGCAGCAGCGCCGGGTTGACCCGGATCATGGTGTGCCCGGTGGCGCAGGTGTCGATGCCGAAACCGGGCAGCAGCAGCTCCTCGGTGGCCGCCCCGCCGCCGGGCACCGCCCGCGCGTCCAGGACCAGGCACCGGTACCCCGCCTTGGCCAGGTAGCACGCGGCCAGCAGGCTGTTGTGCCCGGCCCCGGCCACCACGATGTCGGCGTCGCTGTCGGTCATCCGCAGCCCCTTCCCGGCTCCTTTGCAAACCATTGCATCCTGTGATACTGCCATCCGCCGGGGCGGCTGGACAAGCCCGGGATCTCACTCCCGGCGGGTGACGCCCGGGGCCCGGCCGCCTAGCGTCGGCCGAAAACTCCAGGGAGGGCAGCGATGGCGCAACCAGACACCCTGTATGTGCTGGCCGCGGCGTACGACAGCGTGCCCAGCGCGGTCGAGGACTACGAGGCGGTCAAGGCGCTGTACTACGCGGTGAAGACCTCGCACGAGTTCGACGCGACGGTCATCGCCAAGGACGCCGACGGCAGGGTCAGCATCGTCAAGAAGCATGAGCAGCCGACCCGGCACGGCGCCGCGGTGGGCCTGGGCTGGGGCCTGGCGGCCGGCGTCGCGGCGGCGCTGTTCCCGCCGGTGGGCATCCTCGGCGCGCTGGCCGTCGGCGCGGGCGGCGGCGCCGTCATCGGCGCGGTGACCGGGCACGCGCACGGCGGGATGAGCCGCAGCGACCTGAAGGAGCTGGGCGAGACGCTGGACGATGGCACCGCCGGGCTGCTCGTGGTGTACGAGGCCAACCTGGCCGAGCAGATCGCGGCGAACATCAAGGCGGCCAACAAGGTTCTGGCCAAGGAGACCGACATGGCCGCCGATCAGCTGGCCGAGGACCTGAAGCAGGCGGACAAGGCGGTCAGCTCTCAGTAGGTCAGCTCGGCCCGGCCGCGGCCAGGTCGCGCAGCGCCGGGCCGGACAGCCGGTTGATCACCCACTCGGACATCTCGGCCGCGCCGAGCGAGGCGTAGAAGCCGCGGGTCGGGGTGTTCCAGTCCAGCACGGCCCACTCCAGCCGCGGGTAGCCGCGGGCCACACAGAGCCGGGCCAGCTCGGCCAGCAGGGCCCGGCCCAGGCCGGACCCGCGCAGCTCCGGCCGGACGTACAGGTCCTCCAGGTAGATGCCGTGGCTGGCCGTCCAGGTGGAGAAGCTGAGGTACCACAGGGCGAACCCGGCCACCTGGCCGTCGTGCTCGGCCACGTGCGCGAACACTGCGGGCGGTTCGGCCAGCAGCGCCCGGCGCAGCTGCTCCTCGCTGCCGGTGACCTCGGCCAGCGCGTTCTCGTAGCTGGCCAGGTCCCGGATCAGCTGGTAGATCGCCGGGATGTCGCCCGGCCGGGCCGGGCGGATCATGCCGGGAACCGGTAGCGCAGCCGGAACCGGTCGGCCGCGATGACCACCTCGCCGGCCTCCACCGTCCGCGGCCCGGCCTGATGCGCCCGGTCGATGACCAGCACCGGGGCGCCTGCCGGGAGGCCGAGCACGGCCGCCTCACCGGACAGCGCGGGCCGCACCGAGATCTCCTCCACCACCTGGTCCACGGTAATGCCGATGGCCCGCATCCGGTCGGTGACCGCGCGGCCCGCGGCGCCGGCGGCGGGCGGGCGGCCCAGGTCCGGCTCGTAGCTGGTGGCCAGCTGCACCGGGGCTCCGTCCGCGCTCATCAGGTACCTGGTCCTGGTCACCGGTTGGTCCCGGTCGGCCAGGCCGAGCCGCCGGGCCACCGGGCCGGGCGGGATGACCCGGTCGGACTGGTACTCCCAGGACAGCCGGGGCGACGGCGCCTGGTCCCCGTCCCCGGCCAGGCCAGGCCAGGCCAGGCCGAACGGGGAGCCGGGGAAGTGCGGCCGGTCGTGCTCCAGGTGCGCGGGCGCGGGCCGCCGCCGCACGTAGGACCCGGAGCCGGCCCGGGCCTCGATCAGCCCTTCGGCCGCCAGCACCTGGAGGGCGTGCTTGGCCGCGGTCTCGCCGACCCCGTACTTGGCGATGATCGCGTTGCGGGATGGGACGCGGTCCCCGGGGGCGAGCAGCCCGCCGCGGATCTGGTCCCGCAGGTCCTCCAGCACGCGCAGGTAAACGGCACCCATCGGGGTCATTGTCGCGGACCGGCCGGCCAGCTGTGCGCCCAATCGGCATCCTGTGACCATAGCTTTGCCCGCGTCACCTCTTCCGCGCGAAGATCACCCCGTCGCCGATGGACAGCATGGCCAGCTCCACCCGGTCGTCGGCGATGACCTGCTCGTTGAAGTCGCGGATGGCCCGGGCGTCCGGGTCCGGGTCGGGGCTGAAGATCCGGCCGTGCAGGAGCGTGTTGTCCACCAGGATGATCCCGCCGCTGCGGGTCCGCGGCACGATCTCCGCCCAGTAGCTGGGGTAGCCGGCCTTGTCCGCGTCGATGAAGGCCAGGTCGATCGGCTCATCCACGGGCAGCGCGCGCAGCGTGTCGGTGGCCGGCCCGAGCCGCAGCTCGATCTGGCCGCCCAGGCCGGCCTTGTCCCAGTACTCGCGGGCCAGCGCGGTCCAGTCGGCGTTCACGTCACAGCACAGCAGGCGGCCGCCCGGGGCCAGGCCGCGGGCCAGGCAGATGGCCGAGTAGCCGGTGAACGTGCCCACCTCGACCGCCCGGCGCGGGGCGGCCAGCCGGCTCAGCAGCGTCATGAACGTGCCCTGCTCGGCGCCGATCTGCAGGGTGACCCGGTCCGGGAAACGCCGGGCCGTTTCCGCCCGCAGCTCGCTGAGCAGCGGGTCCGGCGGGCTGGAGTGGGTCAGCACGTAATCCAGGACCTGGCTGTTGACATGCTCGGTTCCGGTAGCCACGCGGTCGACGTTAGCGCCCGGCCTGGTCAGGCACGTCCGCGGCCGTCCAGGGTGGTTCGCGCACTAAGCCACGGTACGCTCGGGCGCATGGCCTTGGCTTCGCCTCTCTATATCCCGAGCCCGCCGGTCAACGGGTTCCACATCGGCCCCGCCTATATCCACTTTTACGGGCTGATGTACGTCATCGGGATCACCGTGGCCATCATCATCACCCAGCGCCGCTGGAAGAAGGCCGGCGGTGACACGGCCCTGGTCGGCGACGTGGCCATCTGGGCGGTGCCCGCGGGCATCATCGGCGGCCGGATCTACTTCGACCTGACCACGCCGAAATACATCCCGCACCACTGGTACGGCGTGTTTGCGGTATGGGACGGCGGGCTGGGCATCTGGGGCGGCATCGCGCTGGCCGCCGTGGTCGGCGTGTGGCGGGTCCGCCGGTCCGGGGCCAGCGCCTACCTGTTCATGGACGCGGTCGCCCCGGCGCTGCTGGTGGCCCAGGCCATCGGCCGGGTCGGCAACTACTTCAACCAGGAACTGTTCGGCGGCCCGACCACGCTGCCCTGGGCGCTGCAGATCTCGCCGCAGTTCCGGCCGGCCGGGTACGCCCAGTACACGACGTTCCACCCGACGTTCCTGTACGAGTTCATCTTCGACCTGGCCTGGGCGGCGCTGCTGGTCTGGCTCGGCCACCACCGCCGGATCAAGCCGCCCGGGCTGTTCGCGCTGTACGTCGCGGGCTACTCGGCGTTCCGCATCTTCGAGGAGTCGCTCCGGGTGGACCCGTCCGAGCACTTCCTCGGCCTGCGGCTGAACATGTACGTGGCCAGCGTGCTGACCGTGGCCGGTCTGGTGTGGTTCATCCGGTCGCAGCGCCGCGGCCGCCCGGCTGAAGAGTTGCTGGCCCGGCGGCCGGACAGCGCCCGCGGGGAGAGCGCGGACCAGGAGCGCCCGGACGGGGAGCGCCCGGACGGGGCGGGCGCCGCCGGGCCCGGGGACGCGGCCGGTGCCGCGCCCGGTGCCGCCCCGGGGGACGCGGGCGCGCCGGGCGGCAGCACGCCGAGCCCGGCCGAACCGGGCGACGCCACGCCCAGCCCAGCAGAATCCAGCGAATCGACCCGCTGACTCAGGCCGAAACTACATCTGTGAAACTTTGCTGTAGTCAAGACGGCAGCAGAGGAACATCCATGTAGTGCGCCGCCCGCGCGCCGCAGTGCTGAATCATCGCTGCCGAGTTCGACAAGTGGCTACATGTCGGCGTGCCTATCGAACTTACGTTTGATCTTCTGGCATGCTTGAACCCTGGTTTTTCATCACCCGGTTCACCGACTTGCAGGAGGCACCCCAGTGGGCCAGAAGACGGTCAGGTTCAGCGACCTCAGCGGCGAGCTGATCACCAGGGATGACACGCTCGCCCGCATCGTCATCCACGAGCACCCCGAGCTCGGTGACACGCCGGTCGAGATCGAGTCGCTGGCCGACGAGGCGGCCGTGATCGAGAAGTCGGCGCTCCGGGTGGCCGTGGTGGAGCTGTTCCTGCCCGGTGAGGAGGAGCCGCGCCGGGTGACCATGGACGCGGCCGCGTTCGACAAGCTGGCCAGCGACAAGCCGATGAGCGAGTTGCTGCTGACCGCCCGTCCGGCCAAGCCGGCCCGGCGCGCCCGGGCCGCCGCGCCCGCCGCGCCGCGCGGCATCAGCTACGACACCCTGGAGCACGCGGGGGAGCCGCACAAGGGCCGGATCACGGAGGCCGAGCGGGAACTGGTCCGCGACCATCTGGACGCGATCAACGAGCGGCTGGCCAGGCAGGGCATCCGCGCCATCGACCCGAAGGACCCGGAGCACATCTCCCGTTACGGCCTGACCGGCCTGGCCGTGGCCAAGGCCGCCCAGGGCGACTAGGTCGCCGTGGCCCCGGCCAGCCACCAGTTACGGCGCGGAGATGGCCGCGATGATCCGTGGCCGCAGCTCGGCCGCGCTGATCACCGCGTCCACCGAGCCGACCTCGACGGCCCGGTGGATGCTGTGCACGCGGTCGAACTCGGTGGCCACCTCGGCCAGCTTCTCGGCGCGCACCGCGCCCCGCACCTCGGCTAGTTCCGCGGTCAGCTCGGCCCGTTCCGCGCCAGCGGCGCCGGCCACCCGGGCCTCCAGGGCGGCCACCCGGCTGTCAGCCGCGGTGCGCCGGTTCACCTCGCCGCTGAACACCACCGCGGCCGCGGGCGCGCCGCCGATCACCGAGGCGAACGAGCCCTCGACGGCGAGCACCGTCATATCCGGGTTGAGCGCCTTGGAGAACACCACGAACGCGCCGCCGTGGTACCGGGAGATCACGCAGAACACGATCGGGCCGGTGAAGTTCACGATGGCCCGGCCGATCTCGGCGCCGTACTCCAGCTGCAGCTTGCGCATCGACTCGGGTGACCCGTCGAAGCCGGACAGGTTGGCCAGCACGACCAGCGGCCGGTTGCCGCTGGCCGCGTTGATGGCCCGGGCCGCCTTCTTCGACGAGGCCGGGAACAGGGTGCCTGCCGTGTAGCTGTCCGGGCCGTCGGTGGGCGGGAAGCCGCGGCGCGGCACCGACCGGGACTCGATGCCGAGCAGGCATACCGGCCGGCCGCCGAGGTGCACGTCCTGCACCACGGCGGTCTCGGCGTCGGCCATGCCGGCCCAGCGCTCCAGCACCGGGTGGTCCTGGTCGGCCAGCGCACGCATCACGGTGCGGATGTCGAACGCCTTCTTGCGGTCCGGGTTGGCCGTCGCGGAGAAGATCTCGCCGACGGTGCTGAAGTCGCTGCCCGGCATGGAGTGCGGGTAGCCGGAGATGTCCCGGTCGTGCGGGTCGGTGCTGCCCGCGGCCCGCGGCCCGGCTTCGCCCGGCGCGACGTAGCTGTGCGCGTAGTGCGCCATCAGCACGTCGCGGGCGGCGCCCAGGTCCGGCGCCCAGTACTGGGCCTGGCCGTTCGGCCCCATCACCCGGTCGTAGCCGCCGATGCCGAAGTTGTCCTCGGCCGAGACGCCGCCGGAGAAGTCCAGCGACTGCTTGCCGGTCAGCACCATGGCCGAGTCCGGGGTCATCACCAGGATTCCCCGGGTGTGCATCAGCATGGTGGCCTCGGCGTTCCAGTACGGCTGGGCGCCGACGTTGATCCCGGCGACCACGATGTTGATCTCCCCGCCGGCCTGGGTGAACGTGACGATGCGCTTGAGCGCGGCGGCCACCCAGTCCATGTTCTCGGTGCCGGAGTCCATCGAGATCCGGGCGCCCGCGGACAGCGCGAACCACTCCACCGGGAGGCCGCGCCGCTCGGCGAGATCCAGCGCGGCGATCACCCGCGCGCACTCCGGCTCGGACAGCGCGCCGAGTGACTTGGTCGGGTCGCCGAGCAGCACGACCCGGGTCACCCCGTCCGGGTACCGCTGGGTCGGCGTGCTGACCACGCCGGTCACCAGCGCGGCGGTGTTCTGGCCGCGCGGCCGGCTGACCGGCACCAGGTTGCCGTCGCCGTCCAGATCGTGCTCGGTGAAGCTGCCGCCGTCGCCGGCCAGCAGGCCGGTCAGCTCGTACGGGTAGACGGTGCCGCGGCTGCTGGCCCGGAGCACCTTGAGCCGGTAGTCGTCCAGCGGCTCGACCGGCTCGGCCGGCCGCTCGCCGATCTCCAGCCGCATCCCGGATCCGGCCTCGTAGCTGAGCCGCACCGCCACGTCGGCCAGGTCGCGGGTGACCGGGTCCCGCTGCCGGGCCAGGAACATGACCTCCTCCAGGCCGGCGCCCGCCGTGGTCGGCAGGACGCGCTGGGCGACCGTGGCCACCTCGGCGCTGTGGATCTCGCTCGGCGGCCAGACGTAGATCAGGATCCGGTTGGTGTCGAACCGCTGATGCGCCGGGCGGCCGGACTGCGCCTTGCGGATCGCGTCCAGGCAGGCAGCCAGCGTGTTCTCCGCCGCGGGCAGCGCGACCAGCCTGCCCTCGTGGTCCCGCAGCGGGGTCAGGTCGCGCACCTGGGCCAGCGCGACGAGCCGCTCGTCGGCCGGGTTGGCCGGTGCCACGCAGCGGAACAGGTAGACGTCCTCGTCGGCCGAGGGCAGCCGGGTCAGGTCGAAGTGCCGCAGCCGTTCCAGTTGCATCCGCTGGGCGATCAGCGGGTGCAGCCCGCGGATCAGCCGCTCCTCGGTGATCCCGCCGGGTGACGGCCGGAACGTGAAGTGGTGGTGCATCACCGCGCCGCTGCGGCCGGCCACCGTGGTCGTCACCCGGCGCAGCTGGCGGGGCAGCGGGTGCGCGGCCAGCACGGCATGCAGCTCGGCCGCCATCGCGTCCGGGTCGTCCGGCTGGTCAGCCCAGGTCAGGTAGATGTCGGCCACCGCGTCGGCGGCCGGGGCCAGCTCGCCGATGGCCCGCACCGCGGCGGGCAGCCGGGCGAAGTCCACCGCGGTGGCCAGCGCGGTGGCCGGCCCGCTCTCGTCCTCGTGCTGGGCGGTGACGAACGTGCAGCCGCCCACCTCGCGGGCCCGCAGGCCGCGCAGCTCCCGGCTGCCGTAGTAGCGCCGGGTCAGCACCTCCAGCATCGGCGCCAGCCCGCCGGGGCGGCCGATCCGCTGCCCGAGCAGCCGCACCAGCGGCTCCGAGCTGGCCACCATGGCGGCGATCCGGTACCCGCGGTCCGGCGCGTCCGGGTGCGTGTCCAGGTAGCTGAGGTGCCTGCGCACGCCCGCGTAGACCAGGGCCCGGTTGCGGCGCAGCAGCGGCTGGGCGAACCAGCGGAACACGACCGAGCGGGCCAGGTCGGCGACCGCGGGGAAGCGCAGCTGGGTCGCGGCGATCAGGTGCTCCAGGGTCAGCCCGGCCCGCTCGCGCAGCGGCTCACCGGGCGGCGGCTCGGTCAGCCACTGCCGCAGCAGCGCGGTCATCGCTGCGGCGTCGCTGGCCCCGCGGCGCTGCGCCAGGAAGATCCGGAAGACCGCGTCCTCCAGCTCTGGCGTGCGCTCCAGGCTGGTCACCCCGTAGTGCCCGAGCACCTGGCTGAGCCGCTGCTGGAACGCGTCCGGCAGGCCGGCCCGTTCCGCATCGAGGCTCTGCAGGTAGGCGTGGAAGTACTCGCGGGGGCTGTGCACCTGGGTGTCAGACCTGGCGTCCGGGTCGGCCGGGCGGTTCCGGGTCAGCTCGGACAGGTCGGCGAACACCCCGAGCAGCTCGATCTCACCAGCCAGGTGCGTGCCATCGCCGGGCCCGGCCGCGGCCCGGGCCGCCAGGTAGCTGTCCAGCAGCCGGTGCCCGTTATGCGGGCCGGTGTCGAAGCCGAGCAGCAGCCCGCGCAGGTCACGCAGCCCGGCGCTGACCTGCTCGGCCGCGGGCAGGCCGGCCGGTTCGGCGGGCAGGTCGATCTCGGTGTCCGCGGTGTCTGGCCCGGCGGCCGCGCCGTTCCCGTCGCCGAGTGGCTCCAGCCGGAGCAGCGGCGCCCCGGTCTCGACCAGGCTGCCCACCGCGACCAGGCATTCCCGCAGCCGGGCGCGGAACGGCGCGCGCAGCACGGTTTCCATCTTCATCGATTCCAGCACCAGCACCGGCGCACCCGCCGCCACCTCGGCCCCCACGTCCAGCGGTGTGGCCACCACCAGCGCGGGCGCGGGCGCCCGCACCACGCCGCCCTCGTCACGGCTGATGCGGTGGGCTACGCCGTCCACCTCGACCAGATGGGTCGGCCCGTGCACGTTGGTGATCAGCCGGAACCGCTGGCCGTTGACCACGATCTGGCCGGTCTGCGCGTCGAAGCGCTCGAGTTCCGCGTCGGCTTCGTGTGGCCTGCCGCTGCCCGCGGCGATCGTGACCCGGAACCGGTGCGGCGCGACCCGGCCGACGTGCACCCGGTACCCGACGCCGCGCAGCTTGAGCTCGACCGGGCGGCCGGTGTCCAGCTGGACCTGCGGGCGGCCACCGTGCGCGGTGGCCAGCAGCCGCTGCCGGGCCAGGTTCTCCGCGTCCTCGTAGGCCTCGATGGCCGCGACGGCCAGCGCGACCGCGGCGCCCCGGTGCGACACCAGGCCGCCCGCGGCGCGGACCCGGTCGATCCAGCCGGTGTCGGCGGTCCCGCTGGTCACCTCGGGCTGGTCCAGCAAGTCGAGCACGAAGCTCTTGTTCGTCGCGCCGCCGGCGATGATCACCGTGGTCTCGGCCAGCGCGCGGCGCAGCCGGCCCAGCGCCTCGTCACGGTCCCGGCCGTAAGCGATGATCTTCGCGATCATCGAGTCGAAGTCGGCCGGGATGGTGTCGCCCTCGCTGACCCCGGTGTCCACCCGGATGCCCGGGCCGGCGGGCAGGTCCAGCCGGACGATGCGGCCCGGAGACGGGGCGAAGTCGCGGTCCGGGTCCTCGGCGTTGAGCCGCGCCTCGATGGCGTGCCCGATCTCGGCCGGCGGCCGCCCCGGGAGCTTGCCGCCCGCGGCCACCTGCAGCTGCGCTTTGACCAGGTCGATCCCGGTGGTCAGCTCGGTGACCGGGTGCTCCACCTGCAGCCGGGTGTTCACCTCGAGGAACGCGAACCGCTGCTCGGCTGGCTGGTACAGGAACTCGACGGTGCCCGCACCCTGGTACCCGACAGCCAGCGCCAGCCGCTCGGCCGCCGCCTTGAGCTCGCTGGCCTGCGCCGCGGTCAGCACCGGCGACGCGGACTCCTCGATCACCTTCTGGTTGCGCCGCTGCACCGAGCAGTCCCGCACGCCGAGCGCCCACGCGGTGCCCTGGCCGTCCGCGATCACCTGCACCTCGACGTGCCGCGCCCCGGTGAGCAGCCGCTCCAGGAACACCACGCCGCTGCCGAACGCACGCTCGGCCTCCATCCGGGTGCGCTGGTAGGCCTCGGTGAGCTGCTCTGCGGACGTGACCACCCGGATGCCCCGGCCGCCCCCGCCCGCGGTGGCCTTGAGCATCAGCGGGTAGCCGATCTCACCCGCCACCCGGATCGCGGTGTCCAGGTCGTCCACCGCGCCGCGGCTCCACGGCGCGACCGGGACGCCGACCTCCTCGGCGATCAGCTTGGCGCCGATCTTGTCACCGAGCTTGCGCATCGCGTCCGGGGCCGGCCCGACGAACGTCACCCCCAGCCGCCCGCACAGCTCGGCGAACGCCGGGTCCTCGGCCACGAAGCCCCAGCCGACCCAGGCCGCGTCCGCGCCGCTGTCCCGCAGCGCCCGCTCCAGCACGGCTAGGTCCAGGTAGGGCCGGTCCGCCGCCGGGCCGAGGTAACAGCCCAGGTCGGCGGCCCGGACGAAGGTGGCCGCCCGGTCGGCGTCGGTGTAGAACGCCACGGTCTCGATCCGCGTCCCGGTCTCCGCGGCGAGCTCGCGGACGGCATGGATCAGCCGCATCGCGGCCTCCCCACGGTTGACGATGGCGACACGACTGAACACCAACCAGGCCTCCCACAGCCGACCCCACGCTGGGTACCCACTACGCCCAGACTCATGACCAGGTACTGAACACTCTCCTATACCCGCCAGAAGGGGAATGCCGCAGCCGACAGTGCCAGGCCGCGGAACTTGTGGAAACCGGCCAAACGATGATCCAGGTCACGATGGCCGCCGACGCGGCCGAGGGCAGGCGGGGTGTCACTATGTGGACAAAGTATTATCAGCATATGAGCACCGCCGGCTGGGCCGGGCGGCGCTGGGTGGTGCTGGTCGCGGGCATGCTGGCGATGACCGCGGGCTGCACTTTCCAGTACGGGCTGGCCTATCTGATCCCCGCGTTCCGGGCCGAAGGGCTGTCCCTGGAGCAGGCCAGCATCCTGGTCGCCTGCCCCACCGCCGGGCTGCTGCTCACCCTGGTCGCCTGGGGTGCGGCGGCGGACCGGTGGGGTGAGCGGCTGGTGCTGGCGGCCGGGCTGGCGCTGGCCGGGGCCATCCTGCTGGCGGCCAGCGCGGCGGGTGGGGCCGCGCCGCTCGGCGCCTGCCTGGCGCTGGCCGGGGCGGCGGGCGCGTCCGTGTACGCGGCCAGCGGGCGGCTCATCCTGGGCTGGTTCCCGGCCCGGCAGCGCGGGCTGGCCATGGGCATCCGGCAGAGCGCACAGCCGCTTGGCGTTATGGTGGCCGCCCTGGTGCTGCCGGCCCTGGGAGCGGTCAGCCGGGCCGCGGCCCTGCTCTTCCTGGGCGCGTTCTGCCTGGCCGCGGCGCTGCTGGTGGCGGTGGCGGTGCGCGACCCGGCCCGGCCGCCGCGGCCGGCCCAGGGCCGCCCGGCCGGCTCGCCGTACCGGGGCAGGCCGGGCCGGGCGCTGTGGCGGATCCACGCGGCCAGCGCGCTGCTCGTCGTGCCGCAGTTCGCGGTGGCCACGTTCGCCCTGGTGTTCCTGGTCGACCAGCACGGCCTGGCCGCCACCACGGCGGGCCGGCTGCTCGCGGTGGCGCAGGCCTGCGGGGCGGCCAGCCGGCTCGGCGCCGGAGCCTGGTCCGACCGGGTGGGCAGCAGGCTGCGCCCGATGCGGCTGCTGGCCGTGGCCATCGCCCTGATCATCGCGGCGCTGGCGGCCGGCGCGGCGGTCCGGGCGCCGTGGGCGGCCGGCGTGCTGCTGGTGGCGGTGGTCCTCGCGGTCAGCACCAACGGGCTGTCCTTTACCGCGGTGGCCGAGCACGCCGGGTCGTCCTGGGCGGGCCGCGCGCTGGGGGTGCAGAACACCGGGCAGAATGCGCTGGCCGCGGCCACCCCTCCGGCGCTGGCCGCGGTCATCGGTGCGGCTGGCTACCCGGCCGCGTTCGGCATCGCGGTGCTGTTCCCGCTGGCCGCCGCGGCTCTGCTCCCGGTCCGCTCGGAACGCGAGGAACTGGCTGGCGAGGCGGGGCGCGCCGAAGGCGTCTTCCCGCCGAGTCAGCGGTCCCGGGGGGTCCGGGGGGGCGTCCCCCCGGGTTAGCACCGTGCCAGCGCCGGCGGTGCCGGCCGGGCGTTGATCCGGCCCGGCCCGCGATGCATCATCGTGCCCATGGGTGGCACGGCAACGGAGCGGGCCCCGGTCTCGGCGGTGGACCCGTTCAGCGACGAGTTCCTGGCCGACCCGTTCCGCTGGCACGGCGAGCTGCGCGAGGCCGGCCCGGTGGTCTGGCTGGAGCGGTACGGGATCTGGGCGATGGCCCGGTACGCCGAGGTGCACGAGGCGCTGCGGGACTGGGCCACGTACTGCTCCGCACCACCACCCGGGAGGTGACGGTCGGCGGGGTGACCATCGGGGCGGGTGAGAAAGTGCTGCTGTTCGTGGCCGCGGCCAACCGCGACCCGCGCCGCTGGGACCAGCCGGACCGCTACGACCTGCGCCGCCGGGCCAACGGGCACGTGGCGTTCGGCTTCGGCATCCACACCTGCGTGGGGGCGGCCATGGCCCGGCTGGAGGGCGAGGTGCTGCTGGCCGCGCTGGCCCGCCGGGCCGGCCAGCTGGCACCGGCGGGACCGCCGCGGCGCCGGCTGAACAACACGCTCAGCGGGTTCGCCGCGCTGCCGCTCAGCCTGCGGCCATAACCGCTAAGCCGGCCGCCGTCACCGGCGCGGGCGGGCGGCCCAGTTCGGCGCCCCGCTGCCGCCACCACCGCTGGCCCGCCTCGGGCAGCAGGCGGATCGGGTCGTAGTAGGCGTACTCCCGGCTCAGCGCCAGCCCGTCCTCCGCCTCGACCGAAGTCCGGTAGTTCTTGGTCCAGTACGAGATGCCCAGCTCGGTGTCGTACCGGGACACCTGGTGCACCCAGCGCTTGCCGACGTACGGCACGTCACAGATCATCCGCGGGGTGGCGAACCCGGGCAGGTAGCCCATGATCTGGTGCTGCAGGTCCTGGGCCTGGGCCAGGGACAGCCGCCAGTGCTCGCTGCCCGGGATCATGTCACACATGTAGAAGTAGTACGGCATGATCCGGGCCTCATCGAGCAGCACGAAGCACAGGTCGAGCAGGGCCTCCGCGGTGTCGTTGACGCCGTGCAGCAGCACGCCCTGATTGCGCACGTCGCGGATCCCGGTGTCCAGCATGGCCTGGGCGGCCCGGGCCACCAGCGGGGTGACCGACTGGGCCGCGTTCACGTGGGTGTGGATCGCGATGCTGACCCCGCGGTCGTGGGCCTTGGCCGCCAGCCGCTCCATGCCCGCCCGGACGTCATCGGCCAGCCAGTGCTGCGGCAGCCCCATCAGCGCCTTGGTGGCCAGCCGGATGTCCCGGATGTTGCCGATGTCCAGCAGTGAGCTGACGAATGACTCCAGCCGGGGCCAGGGCAGGTTGGCCACGTCGCCGCCGGATACCACCACGTCGCGGACGCCGGGGGTGGCCCGCAGGTAGTCGATCATGGCGGTGAGCCGGTCGGTGGGCCGCAGGCCGAACTTGTGCTTGGTGATCACCGGCGTCGGGTTGCCGACCAGGTCCATCCGGGTGCAGTGCCCGCAGTACTGCGGGCAGGTGGGCAGCACCTCGGCCAGCACCTTGGTCGGGTACCGGTGGGTGAGCCCCTCCACCGCCCACATCTCCGCCTCGTGCAGCGAGTCGCGGGACGCCTCCGGATGCGACGGCCAGTCGGCCCGCCGGTCGCTGAACACCGGGATCATGTACCGGCGTACCGGGTCGGCGTAGAAGGCGTCGGTGAAACCGGCCTCGTCCGGGGCCAGCCGGGGCGCCATGGTGTTCAGCATCTGCGGCGGCACCAGCATCGACATGGTGGCCCGTTCCCGCTGGTCCCGCTCCAGGTCGGCGAGGAAGTCCTCGCTCAGCCCCGGGCCCAGCACTGTGGCCAGCTCGCGGAGGTTCTTCACGCAATGCGCACGCTGCCACTGGGCCGACTCCCACTCGGCTACGGGCACGGCGGACCAGGCCGGGAAGCGCCGCCAGTCCGGCTCGGCGAGCTCGGCACGCCGATACACATACGGCTGGCTGACCACGAGACCACCACTTCCGCTCCGGGTACACCAGATGTGAACGATATCCTTCCATACGCATTTCTAACAAAAGAAGATAGTGTCAGATCAGCTCTCTACAGGAAGACTTACGGTGACTGGATCGCGTGAGCGCCGCCCGGGCGGGTCCCCGCTCGGCCTGCACCGGGTGATCAAGCCGGCGGGTGTGCTGCCGCAGGCCGCCTGGCAGCTGGACGACGACCCGGGGCTGTGGCCGGACGAGGTCCGGGTGCGGGTGGACCGGCTGAATCTGGACGCCGCGTCGTTCCGGCAGCTCCGGGACGCCACCGGCGGCACCCCGGAGGCGATGCGGGCCGCGGTGCTGGAGATCGTGGCCGGCCGGGGCAAGATGCAGAACCCGGTGACCGGGTCCGGCGGGATGCTGACCGGGGTGGTGGACGAGGCCGGCCCGGACTCGCCGCTCGGCCTGGCCGCCGGGGACCGGATCGCCACCCTGGTCTCGCTCAGCCTGACCCCGCTGGCCCTCACCGACGGCCTGGCCCGCTGGGACGGGCGCTCCGAGCAGGTGCCGTGCGCCGGCCACGCGATCCTGTTCGGCCGGTCCATCGCCGCGGTGCTGCCCGATGACCTCCCCGCCGCGCTGGCCCTGTCGGTCATGGACGTATGCGGCGCGCCCGCACTGACCGAGCGCGTCGTATCGAACGCCAGTACCCCGCCCCGGCCGGCTCCGCCGGCGTCGGCGGTGAGCCCGGCCGCGGCAGCGGCCGGCGCGAGCCGGCGATCAGGGGGTCCGGGGGGTCGCCCCTCCGGGCCAATAGTGACCATCCTCGGTGCGGGCGGCAAGAGCGGGTCGCTGTCCGCGGCGGCCGCCCGCCGGGCCGGTGCCCGCGGCGTGATCGGGGTGGTGCCGGCCGGGCCGGAGGCGGCCGCGGTCCGCGCCGCCGGGCTGGCCGATCAGGTGGTTATCGCGGACGCCCGGGACCCGGTCGGCCTGGCCGCCGCCGTGCGGTCGGCGGGCGGCCCGGCCGACGTGACCGTGGTCTGCGTGGACGTCCCCGGTTGCGAGGGCGGCGCGGTGCTGGCCACCGCCCAGGGCGGCACGGTGATCTTCTTCTCGATGGCCACCTCGTTCAGCGCGGCCGCCCTCGGCGCCGAGGGGATGGCCGCCGATGTGACCATGCTGATCGGCAACGGGTATGTCCCCGGGCATGCGGACCTGGCGCTGGACCTGATCCGCACAGAACCCGGCGTCCGCGCCCTGTTCGAGGCCCGGCTGGCGGACGAAAAGGCTTAACGCGGTGAGTTTGCGGTCACCGGTGACCGCAAACTCACCGCACCGATGGAAGGGAGGTGAAGTCCGGTGGAATCGAGGCTGCGGCTGGATCCCACGCAGGTGGCCGAGGCCAGGGAGCTGGCCCGCACCGCCGGGCAGCCCATCGTCGAGCTGGCCAGGACGCACAGCACGGTGTCGGTGGAGCGGGCCGTGCTCCGGCTGGGCGGACTGGACGGCGCCGACGGCGACGGCATGCCGTGGGTGAACCGGCTGGTGGACGCGGTCGCCGGCAGCGCCGGGCTGGAGCACGGGGTGGCCCTGCCGGCCTGGGACGCGCTGCTCACCGGGGGCTACCCGGACCTGGCCGCGCTGGCCCGGGACGCGGCGGCCGGTGCGGTCAAGTTCCGCGTCCCGGAGGGGAAAGACGCGGCCGCCGCCCAGGGGGCCGCGCGGGCCGCGCTGGCCCAGGGTTTCGCCACCATCGACGCCAGGCGGGCCGAGCGGACCGCGATGATCAAGGCCACGGCGGACCCGCCGACGCCGTGGATCTACCTGATCGTGGCGACCGGGGACATCTACGAGGACATTCCGCAGGCCCAGGCCGCGGCCCGGGAGGGCGCCGACATCGTCGCGGTGATCCGGTCCACCGGCCAGTCGCTGCTGGACTACGTGCCGGAAGGAGCGACCCGGGAGGGCTTCGCGGGCACCTACGCCACCCGGGAGAACTTCCGGCTGATGCGGGCCGCGCTGGACGACGTGACCCGTGAGCTGGGCCGATACGTCCGGCTGACCAACTACGCGTCCGGGCTGTGCATGCCGGAGATCGCCGCGCTGGCCGGCCTGGAGCGGCTGGACATGATGCTGAACGACTGCATGTACGGCATCATCTTCCGGGACATCAACCCGCCCCGTACCTTCATCGACCAGCGGTTTGCCCGGCAGATCCACGCCCGGGCCGGGATCATCATCAACACCGGTGAGGACAACTACCTGACCACGGCGGACGCGGTGGACGCGGCGCACACCGTCGTGGTCAGCCAGCTGCTCAACGAGTTCTTCGCCAAGGAGGCCGGGCTGGCCGACGGGCAGCTCGGCCTGGGCCACGCGTTCGAGATCAACCCGGACATCCCGGACTCGTTCGTGCTCGAGCTGGCGCACGCCCAGCTGGTCCGTGAGCTGTTCCCGGACGCGCCGCTGAAGTACATGCCGCCGACCAAGCACATGACCGGCAACGTGTTCGCCGGTTACCTGCTGGACGCGTTCTTCAACCTGGCCGGGGTGATGACCGGCCAGTCCATCCTGCTGATAGGGATGATGACCGAGGGCATCCACACCCCGTTCCTGTCCGACCGCGACCTGGCCCTGGAGAACGCCCGCTACGTGGCCCGCTCCGCGGCCCGGCTGGGCGAGAACTTCCGGCCGCCGGACGGCGGGTTTGTCGAGCAGCGCGCCAAGCAGGTACTCGGCGAGGCGGTCGACCTGCTCCGCCGGATCAACCGGGACGGCCTGCTGAACGCCATCGCCGAGGGCACGTTCGGCGTCACCCGCCGCCCGGCCGACGGCGGCCGGGGCCTGGACGGCGTCATCGAGCGGGCCGACGGCTACTTCAACCCGGCAAGTGAGTTCCTGGGGATGTGAGTAATGAGGACGGCTAGAGCCGGGCGGGGGGTTCCGGGGGGTCGTCCCCCCGGGCCAGCAGAGCAACCCGGCCAGTGAGTTCCTGGGGGATGTGAGTGATGAGGACGGCTAGAGCCGGCGGGGGGTTCCGGGAAGTCGTCCCCCCGGGCCAGCAGAGCAACCCGGCCAGCGAGGTCCTGGAGGGCGGATCATGACCGGTACGGTAATCCGTCCCTACGGAGACACCACGGGCGACGGGCAGGTCCAGGTGTCATTCACCCTGCCACTGGCGTTCGGCAATGAAGACGAGCGGGCGCTCGCCGAGGGGGCAGCGCTGCAGCTGGCCGGCCAGATGGGGCTGGAGCCGGCCATGGTGGTGCATGCCAAGGCGATGGGGCCGGACTTCACGTTCTTCATCGTGTACGGGCGGGTAAGTCACCTTGTCGACATTTCCGCGGTGACCGTGGCCCGGCGCGAGTTCCCGCTGCTGTCCCCGGCCGAGATCAACCTGCGGGTGCGCTCCGGGCTGGGCCGCAAGCTGGTCGTGCTGGGCGCGTGTATCGGCACCGACGCGCACACCGTGGGCATCGACGCGATCCTGAACGTCAAGGGGCACGCGGGGGAGAAGGGGCTGGAGTACTACCGGGAGATCAAGGTGGTGAACCTGGGCGCGCAGGTGGACGTGGCCAACCTGGTCGCCCGGGCCCGGGCTGAGCAGGCCGACGCGGTGCTGGTCAGCCAGGTGGTCACGCAGCGTGAGGCGCATCTGGCCGGCGCGCGGGCGCTGTCCGCCGCGTTCCGGGACGCCTACCCGGCGGGCGGCCCGCTGCTGGTGGTGGGCGGCCCCCGGTTCGACCCGGGGATGGCCGCCGGCCTGGGCGTGGACAAGATCTTCGGCCGCGGCACCACCCCCCGTGAGGTGGCCAGCTACCTGGTGCACGCGCTGGCGCCCGAGCCCGAGGCAGGTGCGGCGTGACCGGCCGGCCCAGTGCTGACCAACACCGTGGCGTATCCGTCACGCACCGCCGGTACGTGCAGGCCGGCCACGCGCACTATGGCGGCAACCTGGTGGACGGCGCGTACGTGCTCGGCCTGTTCGGCGACGTGGCCACCGAGGTGGCCATCCGGACGGACGGGGACGAGGGCCTGTTCGCGTCGTACTCCGACGTCCAGTTCCGCGCCCCGGTGCTGGCCGGTGACGTGATCGAGGTGACCGCGACGGTGACCCGGGCCGGCAACCGGAGCCGGGACCTGGCCTTCGAGGCCCGGGTGCTGTGCCGGGCCGATCCGGGGCAGAGCGCGTCCGCGTCGGTCGTGCTGGCCGAGCCGCTTATCGCGGTGACCGCCACCGGCACCATCGTCGTCCCTTAGCGCCAGGCCGGTTCCGGCCGCGCGCGGCCGCTGGCTGCCCTAGACTCACGGTTTCATGCCGAGACGTGAGCTCAGCCGGCTCCGCCGCAAGGCCAGGGAGGACCGCCCCGGCGGCGACCAGCCCGGCATGACGTGGCAGGCGCTGCTCGGCCCGTTCAGCGCCCGGACGGGCTCCCGGCCTGGCGCCGGGAGCCCGCCGGATCAGGCGGCTACGACTCCGAACCGAACGACTGGATCTCGGCCAGCTCGGTCTCGGTGAGCTCGCGCGGCACGTCGTTGTTGGCCACCTTGGCCGACTGCACCTGGTGCCGGATGCCGTCCACCACCTCCGGGTTGGCCAGCGTGGTCACGTCGCCGGTATCGGCGAAGTTGGAAACCGCGGCGATCACCCGGCGCATGATCTTGCCGGACCGGGTCTTCGGCATGTCCGGCACGATCCACACGTTCTTCGGCCGGGCGATCTTGCCGATCTCCACCTCGACCGCGGAGGTGACCTTGCCGCCCATCTCCGGGCTGGCCTCGATGCCGGGCTTGAGCGAGACGTACACCTCGACCATCCGGCCGCGGATGTCGTCGATCACCGGCACCGCGGCCGCCTCGGCCACCTCGTCCACGGTGAGCGCGGCCGACTCGATCTCCTTGGTGCCGAGCCGGTGCCCGGCCACGTTGATCACGTCGTCCACCCGGCCCAGGATGCGGAAGTAGCCGTCCGGGGCGCGGACCGCGCCGTCACCGGCGAAGTACGGCCAGTCGTGCCAGTCCTTGCTGTCGGAGTTCTTGTTGTACTTCTCGTAGTAGACCGAGATGAACCGTTCCGGCTGGCCCCAGATCGTCTGCATGATGCCCGGCCACGGGTTGCGGATGCAGATGTTGCCCGCCTTGCCGTCCGGGACCTCCTTGCCCTCCTCGTCGTAAATGGCCGCGTAGATGCCGAGCGCCATGGGGCCGCAGCTGCCCGGCTTCATCGGCTTCAGCGCGGGCAGCTCGGTGCCCAGGAAGCCGCCGGTCTCGGTCTGCCACCAGGTGTCCACGATGGCCGCCTCGTCCTTGCCGACCGACTTGTAGTACCACCGCCACACCTCGGGCTCGATCGGCTCACCCACCGTGACCATGAGCTTGAAGTGGTAGTTGTAGCTGGCCGGCTCGTCCGGGCCGACCTTGCGCAGCATCCGGATCGCGGTCGGCGAGGTGTGGAAGATGTTCACCCCGAGCCGCTCGGCGATCCGCCACGGCCGGCCCGCGTCCGGGTAGTTGGGCGTGCCCTCGTAGATCACCGTGGTGGTGCCGTTGGACAGCGGGCCGTACACGATGTAGGAGTGCCCGGTGATCCAGCCGATGTCGGCCATGCACCAGTACGTGTCCTCCGGGTGGATGTCCAGGTAGTACTTGCACGTCGCGGCCACATAGGACAGGTAGCCGGCCGTACTGTGCTGGGCCCCCTTGGGGCGGCCGGTGGTGCCGCTGGTGTACATCAGGAACAGCGGCGCCTCGGCGGGCATGGACACCGGCTCGACGGTCTGCCGCCGGTACTGTGGCAGCACGTCGTCCACGAAGACGTCGCGGCCCTCGGTCATCGGCGTCTGCGAGGCGTACTTGCCCGGGTAACGCCGCCAGACCAGGACCTTGTCCACCTCCTGGCCCTGCTTGGCCGCCTCGGCCACCGCCTCGTCCGCCTTGACCTTGTGGTCCACCATGCTGCCGCTGCGCCAGTAGCCGTCCATCGTGATCAGCACCCGGCTGCCCGAGTCGGCGATCCGGGTGCCGGCCGCGTTGCCGCTGAAGCCGCCGAACACCTGGGAGTGGATCACCCCGAGGCGGGCGCAGGCCAGCATGGTGACCGGCAGTTCCGGCACCATCGGCATGTGCAGCGTCACCCGGTCGCCCGCCTTAAGCCCGGCAAAGTCGCGGAGCAGCGCGGCGAACTCGTTCACCTGGTTGTACAGCTCGCGGTAGGTGATGGCGACCGGTTCCTCGTCCTCCGGCTCGGACACGAAGATCATCGCCGCCTTGCTGCCGCGCTCGGCCAGGTGGCGGTCCACACAGTTGTAGGAGGCATTGAGCCGCCCGCCGGTAAACCACTTCCAGAACGGCGGGTTACTCGAATCCAGGACCGTGTCCCATTTCTTGTCCCAGGCCAGCAGGTCGGCATATTCGGTAAAGCAGTCGGGGAAGTTCTTCTCATCGAACCGGTCGTAGATCGCCGGGTCGTTCGCGTTGGCCTGCTGGACGAAAGACTCCGGCGGGTAGAGGTACTCTTCCTCGCGCCAGTGCACGGCGATCTGATGCTCGGAAACCTGCTCCTGCTGACTTTCCGACATGTACTCGGTCCTCCCATGGAGTGGATGATCTGAATTTCAGCCAGGCCCCGGGGCTGCCGCGAATGGCCCGGCCAGCCCGGCGCGAATCAGCGGGCAGCGCCGTGACCGTCCCCGTCGGGATGCGCCGGATCATCCTCCCCGTCCGGCTGCCCGCCCCTGCGGTGGCGGCCAGCCAGCAGCGCGCCAGGGTGGCAGTTGCGGCCCCAGCCGCTGCCCCCTCTGCGGACCGCCCGCTGACCACGGTGTCATGACGTCCTCACACGCTGGGGAAACGGT
This sequence comes from uncultured Actinomycetes bacterium, assembly GCA_963834705.1. Classification (GTDB taxonomy): domain Bacteria; phylum Actinomycetota; class Actinomycetes; order Streptosporangiales; family Streptosporangiaceae; genus RYN-230. The sequence goes on along the minus strand of CAWICV010000001.1, from coordinate 380,202 downwards.
TTCATGCTAACGCGAAGCGGACAGCGCGGACTAGGGCCCGGTTGACACCACACGGCGCAGCGGTATCTTGCTGCGCAGTCCAGCACCGGCTGGCCGCCGGGGTGGCCAGGCGATCCAGCGGGGGAGTTGGCACGGGAGGGGCCTGGGCGCCCAGTAGACAACGGTGCACGATGTCGCGGCCAGCGGGATCTGCTCCGGTCCGAAGGGAGAGCCCGGGCCCGCTTCCGATAGCCGCGGCGGCGAAAGCACCGCGCCTTTTCCCAACGGCGATCCAAGTTTCCGTTGTGCAAGCTGCGCACTGGCACCGTGGCAGCCGGCGCAGGGTAACCTTCTTGGGATCACTGGCCCACGGGGCCGCGCGTGGCGGCAGGCAGGGGAAGGCAGGCAGAAGTTGGCTGGTAAGGACACGACCAGGACTCCTGTCGGCCGGGTGGCGGTCATCATGCCCACCTACAACGAGCGGGAGAACCTGGAGGCCATGGCGGGCCGGGTCCGGGCCGCGGTCCCGGACGCTGACGTGCTGGTGGTCGACGACAACAGCCCGGACGGCACCGGCGATCTGGCCGACAAGCTGGCCGCCGAGGACAGCCACGTCCGGGTGCTGCACCGGCCGGGCAAGGGCGGCCTGGGGGCGGCTTACATCGCCGGCTTCCGCTGGGCCCTGGGCCAGGGCTACGGCGCGATGGTGGAGATGGACGCGGACGGCTCCCACCAGCCCGAGCAACTCCCGGATCTGCTGGCCGCGCTGGAGGACGCCGACCTGGTGCTCGGCTCCCGCTGGGTGCCCGGCGGCCGGACGGTCAACTGGCCGAAGTCACGCGAGTTCATCTCCCGCGGCGGCAGCTTCTACTCCCGGCTGATGCTCGGCATCCCGCTCCGCGACGCGACCGGCGGCTACCGGGCCTACCGGGCGGGCACATTGCGGGCCATCGGGCTGGACGAGATCCACTCCCAGGGCTACTGCTTCCAGATCGACCTGGCCCGGCGGACGCTCGGCGCCGGGCTGCGGGTGGTGGAGGTGCCGATCACGTTCGTCGAGCGGGTGCACGGCACCAGCAAGATGAGCAAGGCGATCGTGTTCGAGGCGTTCTGGCGGGTCGGCTGGTGGGGCCTGGTCGGGCGGTGGGCCAAGCTGCGCGGGCATGACAAGCGCCCGGCGAGCTGACGCTCGTCCGGGCGCTCGGTAAAGCCCTGTTGGCTGGCTAGGCGCTCTTCCGCTGCCTGGCTTTGGCCGGGGTGTCCTCGCCGCGCTGGCTGCGGATCAGCGCGAGCCGCTCGGCCAGCACTTCCTCCAGGTCGGCGATGGACCGGCGCTCGCGGAGCATGTCCCAGTGGCTGCGCGGTGGCTTGGCCTTACGCGGCGTGCTCAGGTCGCCGGTGCTCGTGAACGCGGTCACCCCGCACACCCGGCACTCCCAGGTAGCCGGAACTTCCGCCTCCGCCGCGAACGGGACGGTAAAGTGGTGACCCTTGGGGCAGTCGAAAGCGATCTCCTGGCGAGGTGCCAGATCGGTGTTACGGTCGTTCTCGTAGCTCGTTGCCCCGAGCCGGGTCCCGCGAAGTGCGCGTTCGGCCATTAGTCGCTGCCTCCCAGGCGCTCTGCCAGCTTTCTTGATTAACGCCGAGTACCCGGTCAAGATTCCCGCTGTGCCCAAATCCAACCCACCCTGTGCTAACAGGGCCTGGGATGCCACTGGCCGCGGCTGATGAGGATGTCACGCAGCGCGACGGTCTTGTCGGTCATGATCCCGTCCACGCCGACGTCCAGCAGCCTGCCCATGACGGCCGGTGAGTTGACCGTCCAGGCGTGCACCTGCAGCCCCAGCGCGTGCGCCCGGTCGACGAACGCCGGGGTGGCCACCGGGGCCGGCACCTGGGCGCAGCGCACCCCGGCCCGGGCCATCCGCTCGGCCAGGGCCAGGTGGGGGCCAATGAGGGGGGCAGGGCGAGGGGGGCAGGGGAGGCGGGCGGGGGGTGGACCGCCCGGGCCCCGGCGGGCCTGAGCCGGGCCGCGCTGGGCCGGCCCGCTCTGATCCCTGGGCCCGCGCGGGCCGCCGAACCGGACCATCGAGATGCCGAACGGCGAGGCGGCCATGCACACCGGCCGGTCCAGCACTCGCCGCACGGTGCGCAGCCGGCTGGCCGAGAACGAGGTCACGCACACCCGGTCCCATGATCCGGTGCGGCGCAGCACGTCGGCCAGCGGCTCGATCGCCGGGGCGTCCTTCAGGTCGATGTTGAACCGCACGTCCGGCCACGCGGCCAGCAGGTCGTCCAGCCGCGGGATCGGCTCGGTACCGGCGATCCGGGCCTCGGCCACGGTGCGGTAAGGCAGCCGGGCGACCCGCCCGCCGCGGTCGGTCACCCGGTTCAGCGTCCGGTCGTGGAACGCGATCAGCACGCCGTCCGCGGTGGCCTGCAGATCGGTCTCCAGGTACCAGTAGCCCAGCCCGAGCGCGTGCTCGAACGCCCGCCACGAGTTCTCCGGCGCGTGCGCGGCCCCGCCGCGGTGCGCGAACGCCATCGGCCTGGGGTGGTCAAGGAACGCGGTCGGCATGTATGCGAGTATGCGCTACCTGCGGGAGCAGTCTGTGAACGGAGGCGGGCGCAGCGCCGAAACACGCGTAGCGGCCAGGCCTCCGGGGTGAAGCGTCAGGCCGACCACTCGCGGCGGCGGGCCTCGGCCAGGGCGATGGCGGCCGCCGCGGCTACGTTGAGTGACCCGACCCGGCCGATCAGCGGGATGTAGGCGACGCTGTCGGCCACCGCCAGCAGGGCGGGCGAGCAGCCGTGATCCTCGTTGCCCAGGGCCAGGCAGACATCGCCGGCCAGCGGGGCCTCGTGCAGCGGGTCGGCCCCTGCGGCCAGCTCGATCGCGACCACCCGCAGGCCGCCCTGGCTGGCCGCCTTGGCCGCCGCCACCGGGTCCGGTTCGCGTTCCCAGCTGAGCAGCCGCTGGGTGCCGAGCGCGGTCTTGCCCGCCGACGGGTGGTCCAGCGGCGCGGAGTTGCCGCACAGCCAGATGTGCTCGGCCCCGAACGCGGCCGCCGAGCGGACGATCATGCCCACGTTGTAGGGCTGGGTCACCGAGTCCAGCAGCACGGCCAGCCGGCCTCCGGTGGCCCGCCGCCAGGACCGGTTCAGCCGCTTGACGTCGGTCGGCCGCAGCTGCTTGCGCGCCGGCGGCGCTGGGTTGGGGGCAGGGTCCGGGGTGGTCATCGGGCCGTCACCTCCAGCACCCGGTAGCCGGCCCGGGACGCGATCCGCGCCGCCGGCCAGCCCTGCTCACCGAGCCAGCGGTGCAGCGAGTCGGCGCCCAGGTTGCGCTGCACCACCAGGTAGGCGCGGCCATCCGGGTCGAGCCGGCCGAGCCAGCGGGCCAGCAGGCCGTGCAGCGCGTCCTTGCCGATCCGGATGGGCGGGTTCGACCAGATGCCGGCGAACCCGGCGGGCAGCCCGGGATCGTCCGGCGGCACGCAGCGCACGTTGCCCAGGCCGGCCCGGGCCGCGTTGGCCGCGCACAACTCCAGCGCGCGGGTGTTCACGTCCACCGCCCACACCGTGGCGCCCGGCGCGCGGGCCGCCATCGCCAGCGCGATCGGGCCGTACCCGGTGCCCAGGTCGAGCAGCTGGCCAGCGGGGGGCGGGGGTGGCACGGTGTCCAGCAGCACCCGGGTGCCCGGGTCGAGCCGGCTGGCGGAGAACACGCCGGCATCGGTGGCGCACTCGAAGTGCCGGTCGCCGAGCACCACCTGGACCAGGCCCGGCCGGTGCGCGGCGGCCGGTTCTTCGGTGAAGTAATGCTGTCCCACTCTGCTACCGAGGGCCTACCGGGGCGGCGGAGGCGTGCTGACCGGGCCGGGTGAGGCCGGCTGGGCCGCCGCGGCCAGCGCCGGGTCGATGTACTTGTGGCTGAGCCAGCGCTCGACCACGAAGGTGAGCACCGGGATCGTGCCGGCCAGCAGGACCAGCACGGTCGGGCCGATGGCCAGCCGCAGCTTCCGGGTCAGCAGGTAGGCGGCGATGATGTAGATGATGTACAGGATCCCGTGCAGGGTGCCCACGTCGTTGACCACGACGGTGTTGTTGCCGATCACCTGGAGCGGGATGCCGACGAAGCACAGGATGATCAGCACCACGCCGGTGATGTAGGCCATCACCCGGTAGCGGAGCACGGCTGCGCGCACCGGTCTTGCCTCCTCAGTGTGGTTTGCGGCTCAGTGTGGTTGCGGCTCAGTGTGGTTTGCGGCTGGCTTGACAGCGGACCTCAGCGGAACCCGTGCCACCGGCCGTGGCCCTTGGCCTCGCTGGTCAGCCGGGCCAGGTATGCGTTGTAGGCGGCCAGTTCCTCGTCCTCTTCCGTCGGCTCGTCGCCGGGCTCGCCAGCTGCCGGCAGCGCGGCCGCACCGGCCGGCTGCCCAGGCGCCCCAGCGGGCAGCACGACGTGCTCGGCCGGGGTGCCTTTGGGCACCGGCGGGTGGAACTCGTCCCGGATCGTCTTGGCCCAGAAGACGATCGCGAAGCCGGCGAAGATCGGCCATTCGAACGTATACGCCCAGCTCAGTGCGTTGCCCGACTCGGCGCGGTGCAGCTGCCAGTTGCCCAGGGCCAACATGCCGAGCACGGATCCGACCATCAGCGCGTGCCAGCCAAGCCACCGCGGCTTGATCAGGAAACGCCAGCTCGTCGCCGGACTCGGGACCGGGGGATCGCCGGACATGGCAGAAAGTGTAGTCCGCACCGGGAGCCCCGTTCCCGCCCAGTCAGGGAAGCGGGAAGGGCGGGAGGGGGCCGCGGAGGGGGCCGGGGCGGGGGACGGGGGGGGGGGTGGGATTACAGCGAGTCAATGCGGGGGCATTCGGGCTGCTCAGTGATAATCGTGGCATGTTCTTCACGGATCTACTGCACGGGCGGGTAGGGCTGGCCGGGCGGCTGCCGGCCCGGCTGGAAGACCTGCACGGGCCGGAACGGGGTGTCATCGTGCTGCCCCGCCACCTGGCCTGGCCGGGGATGCGCGAGTTCGATGTGACCGACGACCGGCTCCGGCGCAGCCTGTACGGGATCGTGCTGACCCAGGGCCGCCGCAACGACCTGGCCCGGTTCGTCAACGCGCGGCTGCTCCGCCAGGACTGGCCGCTGCTGCGCGCCTCGCTCGACCCGAAGCTGCGCCGCTGGTGCGAACGGCGGCTGGCGCTGCGCAGCCTGGCCCCCCAGAGCCCGGCCGGCGCCGCGGAACTGGACGCGGCCCACCCCGAATAGACCCGTTTCCGCCTATTGTCATGCTGTGCCCGCAGCCCTGAACACTGGATCCCTGAACACTGGATCCCTGAACATTGGCGCGCTGACCGCCATCGACGTGCACGTGCACGCCGAGGTGTCCAGCTCCGGCGGCGCCTCGCTCTCCGGTGAGCTGGCCGAGGCGGCCGACGCCTACTTCAAGATCGCTGACACGCACCGCCCCACGCTGCCGGAGATCGCCGCCTACTACCGGGACCGGCAGCTGGCCTGCGTGGTGTTCAGCGTGGACGCCGAGGCCGCCACCGGGACGCCGCCGGTGCCGAACGAGGAGATCGCGCAGGCGGCCGCGGACCACCCGGATGTGATCATCCCGTTCGCGTCCATCGACCCGGCCCGGGGCCGGGCCGGCGCCCGGCAGGCCCGGCGGCTGGTCACCGAGTACGGCGTCCGCGGCTTCAAGTTCCACCCCAACGTGCAGGCGTTCTACCCCAACGACCGGCTGGCCTACCCGCTGTACGAGGTGATCGAGGAACTCGGCGTGCCAGCGGTGTTCCACACCGGGCAGACCGGGATCGGGGCCGGCGCGGCGGGCGGCGGGGGCATCCGGCTCAAGTACTCGAACCCGATGTTCGTGGACGACGTGGCGGCCGACTTCCCGGGCCTGCCCATCATCCTGGCCCATCCGTCGTTCCCATGGCAGGACGAGGCGCTGGCCGTGGCCACGCACAAGCCGCTGGTACACATCGACCTGTCCGGCTGGTCACCGAAGTACTTCCCGCCGCAGCTGGTGCAGTACGCCAACTCGCTGCTGCAGGACAAGGTGCTGTTCGGCTCCGACTTCCCGATGCTGACCCCGGACCGGTGGCTGGCCGACTTCGCCAAGCTGCCCATCAAGCCCGAGGTCGTCCCCAAGATTCTTAAATTGAACGCCAGCAGGCTTCTCGGCCTCGCCCCGACCGGAGGGAATCCCGCATGACCACCACCGCCAACGGACTGGACGAGCTCACCGCACTGGCCGGTGCCGACCTGGGGCACACCGGCTGGCTGGAGATCACCCAGCAGCGGGTGGACCTGTTCGCCGACGCGACGGACGACCACCAGTGGATCCACGTGGATCAGGCGCGCGCCGCGGCCGGGCCGTTCGGCGGCACGATCGCGCACGGGTACCTGACCCTGTCCCTGCTCATCCCGCTGTTCGGCGAGCTGCTAGAGGTGACCGGCATCAGCATGGGCATCAACTACGGGCTGAACAAGGTCCGGTTCATCACCCCCGTCCCGGTCGGCTCGAAGATCAGGCTGGCCGGGCGGGTGGCCACGGTGGAGCCGGCCGGGAACGGCGCGGTCCAGCTCACCGCGGACTTCACCGTCGAGCTGGACGGCGCGGCCAAGCCGGCCTGCGTGGCCCAGGCCATCTACCGCTACTACGCCTGACGTCGCCTGTCCAGCGAGGGTCAGGAGAGCGGCGCCGGGCCCGGCTCGGACGTGCCGAGCAACGGCTCGTCGGGGGAGCGCAGGTCGGCGGTGGGCAGCCCACCCGGGTAGAGCTGCCGGACCCGGTCGGCGACCGAGATGGCGATCTGCACATGCTGGCGGCGGCTGGCGGTGTAGAAGCTCTGTGCGTCCGCGCTCAGCTTGGGCCGGGCGTGCAGCGGCCTGTCGCTGACCGCGAGCAGGGTGGCGGTCGGGATCCGGTACCGGAACCCGTTCGCGGCCACCGTCGCCGATTCCATGTCCACGGCCAGCGCCCGGGACACCCGGAGCCGGTCCGCCACCAGGGCCAGGTTCAGCTCCCAGTTCCGGTTCGCGGTGGTGAACACGGTGCCCATCCGGCCGCGCAGGCCGCGGCCGGTCAGCTCGGACAGCAACAGCGTGTTCAGCGTGTGGTTGGCCAGCACCGGCACGCTGAGCGGCAGGATCTCATCCAGCACGTGGTCGTCGCGCAGGTAGCCGGTGGCCAGCACCAGGTCGCCGATGTCCTGGTGGTTGCGCAGCCCGGCGCAGTGCCCGATCATCAGCATCAGGTCCGGCCGGAGCACGGCGAGGTGATCGGTGATGGTCTTGGCGTTCGACGGCCCGACCCCGATGTTCACCATCGTCAGGCCGGCCTGGTCAGGCAGCTGGTAATGCCAGGCGGGCATCTGGCGGCCATCGCCTTCCGGGCCGGTGCAGCCGGGCAGCGCGGCCCGGAATTCCTCGACGTGCCACGCGTAGTTGGTCAGCAGCACGTACCGCTGGAAGGCCGCCGCCGGTGTCCCGGTGTAGTGCTCGAGCCGGTCGATGGACAGCGCCATCCGCTCCGGGGCGAACAGGAACAGCTTCTTGCGGCGCAGGTCCCAGCGGGTCTCGTCGACGGCCGGGCCGATCCCCGGGTCGTGCAGGTCCAGCGCCTCCCGGCCCGGGCTGACCGAGATCCGGGCGCCGCGGGCGGCCAGCCGGGCCAGCTCGCGTTCCAGGTACCAGCGGATCGCAGCCGGCGCGGCGAATTCCCCCTGCAGCACCGGATTGTGCGCCGACCACGGCCGGGCCACGGTGAGCAGCGGGTACCGGCCCGCGCTGGCTGCTGCCTGCATCGCGTCGCACAACTGGGCGATCTCGGCCGCCACCTGGCCATCCGGGATGGCAGCGAAATCCGCCGACACCGTCATCTGGTCATCATGCCAGCCGGGCCGGCGGACTACCGGGAGGTCCCGCTGCAAGGCGCACCTGGTGGACACCAGACTGCTCAAGCCCTCGGCCTGGCCCCGTTCATTGCGAACGACGCGTACGCCACGACGTATAACGACGTGTTCACCCGGCGGGGCCGCTGATTCACCTCGGTGGGCCCGCGCCGTCCGGGCCGGGCGGTATCGCTACAGTCAGCGCATGCGATTCGCCACCATCCGGACCCCTGAGGGCACTACCGCGGCGCGGCTCGACGGCGACCTGCTCATCCCGCTAACCGCCTCGGACGTTGGCGAATTGCTCGCCGCATCGGCGGACGGCGCCACGGTGCCCGAACGGCCGGGAGACAATCCGGTGCCGGCCGGGGTGGCCAGCTACGCCCCAGTGGTGCCCCGGCCATCCAAGATCATCTGCGTCGGGCTGAACTACCGCGAGCACATCCTGGAGACCGGGCGTGAGCTGCCCGAGTACCCCACGCTGTTCGCCAAGTTCGCGGACACCCTGATGGGGCCCGGGACGAGCTCAGGCTGCCCGCGCTGAGCGACCGGACCGACTGGGAAGTCGAGCTCGCGGTGATCATCGGCCGGCCGGTGTACCGGGCCAGCCGGGACGAGGCCGCCGCCGCCATCGCGGGCTACGCGGTCAGCAACGACGTGAGCGTGCGCGACTGGCAGCGCCGCACCGTGCAGTGGCTGCAGGGCAAAGCGTTCCAGCACACCACCCCGGTCGGCCCGTTCCTGGTCACCGGCGACGAGGTGGGCGAGGCGGCCGACCTGGACATCCGCTGCGAGGTGGATGACGTCGTCATGCAGCAGTCGCGGACCTCCGACCTGCTGTTCAAGCCGGCCGACATCGCCGCCTACGCCAGCCAGGTGATCACCCTGCAGCCGGGCGACCTGCTGCTCACCGGCACCCCGGGCGGGGTGGGCAACGCCCGCAAGCCGCCGGTCTACCTGCGGCCGGGCCAGACCATGCGCAGCGCGATCGAGGGTCTCGGCGAGTGCGTCAACCGGTGCGCGGCGGAGCAGGTGGGGTAACCCGCCCGCGGGTGTGCGAAGGTAGCCCCATGCGCAAGTACGTGATCATCGGCGTCCCGGGCAGCGGCAAGAGCACCCAGGCCGGCTGGCTGGCCCGGGACCTGGACCTGGTGCACATCAGCGTGGGCGATATCTTCCGGTGGAACGTGCAGCAGCACACCAAGATGGGCGCCCAGGTCCGCCGCATCATGGCCGCGGGCGAACTGGTCGGCGACGACATGGCCGAGGCGGTGACCGCCCAGCGGCTGGCCGACCACGACTGGAACTACGGGTTCATCGTCAACGGGTTCCCGCGCAACGCCCGGCAGGCCGAGTTCTTCCTGGAGAGCTACGACATCGACGCGGTGATCCACCTGGACATGCCGGACGCCGAGGTGCGCAAGCGGGTGCTGGCCCGGCGGCTGTGCTCGGGCTGCGGCCTGGACTACAACCTGATCCAGGAACGGCCCCGGGAAGAGGGCAAGTGCGACGTGTGCGGCGGCACCCTGGTCACCCGCGAGGACGACACCCCGGAGGCGCTGGCCGTCCGGCTGCATGACTTCCACGACAAGACCGACCCGGTGCTGGCCATCTTCGCCCGCAAGGAGTACGTGCTGAAGATTGACGCCACCCAGGACCGGGCCGGGGTGCAGCAGGCGATCCGGGACGCGCTCGGCCTGCCCGCGCCTAGCCCGGCCGAGAACCAGGCCGGCCCCGAGGCGGCCGCGGCCGGGTAGCGCAGCCGTGCGGGTCGTGATCGCCCCGGACTCGTTCAAGGGCAGCCTGCCCGCCGCCGCGGCGGCCGCCGCGCTGGCCGCCGGATGGCAGGCGGCCCGGCCCGGGGACGAGGTGCGCACCGTCCCGCTGGCCGACGGCGGCGAGGGCACGCTCGCCGTGCTGGCCGCCGCGGTGCCCGGCGCCCGCTGGCACCAGGCTCAGGTCACCGGGCCGGCCGGGCAGCCGGTGGACTGCCCGTGGCTGGTGCTGCCGGACGGCACCGCCGTGGTGGAGCTGGCCGCGGCCAGCGGGCTGCCGCTGCTCAGCCTGCCGGACCCGCTCGGCGCGCACACCATCGGGCTCGGCGAGGTGATTGGCCGCGCGCTGGACGCCGGGGCCCGCCAGCTGACGGTAGCGCTCGGCGGCTCCGCGTCCACCGACGGCGGCACCGGCGCGCTGGCCGCGCTGGGCGCCCGGTTCCTGGACGCCGGCGGCCGCCCGCTGCCGGCCGGCGGCGGCGCGCTGACCGGGCTGGCCACGGTGGACCTGACCGGGCTGACCCCGCCGCCGCCCGGCGGGGTCAGCTGCCTGTCCGACGTCCGCGCGCCGCTGCTCGGGCCGGCCGGCGCGGCCGCGGTGTTCGGCCCGCAGAAGGGCGCCAGCCCGGCCCAGGTGGCCCTGCTCGACGGCGGCCTGGCCCGGCTGGCCGGGCTGCTCGGCGGTGACCCGGCCGTGCCCGGCGCGGGCGCGGCCGGGGGCACCGGTTACGGGCTGGCCGCGGCGTGGGGTGCGCTGATCGCGCCGGGCGCGCCGCGGCTGGCCCGGCTGGCCGGCCTGGACCAGGCGCTGGCCGGGGCCGGGCTGGTCATCACCGGCGAGGGCCGGTATGACCAGACGTCCGGCACCGGCAAGGTGGCCGGGGCGGTGTTCGCCGCCGCGGCCGCGGCCGGTGTGCCGGCCGCGCTGGTAGCCGGCCAGCTGGCCGCCCGGCCGCCGGCCGGCGTGCCCGTCGTCTCCCTGGCCGAGCTGGCCGGCTCCGCGGCGCAGGCCATCGCCGGCCCGGAACGGTACCTCCGCCTGGCCGGGCAGCAGCTGGCCCGGCTGGCCGGCCAGGACGCGGTGGGATAGCACCCATTACCCTGGGCGCGTGCGGGAGATCGCGGTGTTCAGCGGCAGCGCCCACCCTGAATTGGCGGCCGAGATCTGCACCCACCTGGGCGAACGGCTGCGCCCGGTCCGGCTGGTCCGGTTCGCCAACGACTGCCTGGAGGTCCAGCTCCAGTCCAACTGCCGGGAACGCGACGTGTTCCTCATCCAGCCGCTGTCCCCGCCGGTGCAGGAGCACCTGGTCGAGCTGCTGCTGATGCTGGACGCGGCGCGTGGCGCCTCGGCCGCCCGGGTCACCGCGGTGATCCCGCACTACGCCTACGCCCGGTCGGACAAGAAGGACATGCCCCGGGTGTCCATCGGCGGCCGCATGGTCGCCGACCTGCTGGTCGCGGCGGGCGCCAACCGGGTGCTCACGATGACCCTGCACTCCCCGCAGGTGCACGGGTTCTTCTCGGTCCCGGTGGACCACCTGCACGCGCTGCGCGAGCTGGCCAATCACTTCCGCGCCCAGGATCTGTCCAACACCGTCGTGGTCTCCCCGGACCTGGGCAACGCCAAGGCGGCGGCCGCGTTCGCCCGGCGGCTGGACCTGCCGGTGGCGGCCGGTGCCAAGCAGCGGCTGAGCGACCAGCAGGTCATCATCACCTCGATCATCGGCGACGTGACCGGCCGGGACGTGATCGTGCTGGACGACGAGATCGCCCGCGCCACCACGATCCTGGAGCTGCTCGACCGGCTGCGCGAGCGGGACGTCCGGTCGGTCCGGGTGGCCTGCACCCACGGGCTGTTCGCCGACGGGGCGCTGCAGCGGATGGAGGCCGCACCCGAGGTGACCGAGGTGGTCACCACCAACACGGTGCCGATCCCGGAGAAGCTGCTCGGCGGCAAGCTGACCGTGCTCTCGCTGGCCCCCGCGCTGGCCGAGGCGATCCGCCGGATCCACGAGGGCGAGAGCGTCAGCGTGCTGTTCGCGCCGTAGCGGCAACGTTCCCGGAACGGCCGGGGCTTACCGTTGCGTCATGGTGAAGCTGGTCACCACGGTGTGGGCAGCTGCCGGTCTGGCTCAGCCCGCCCGGCCGGCCCGCTGCCGGTGGCTCAGGCCTCCTCGATGGCGCGGGTGATCTGCTCGGTGGTGAGCGGCAGGTCCCGGACCCGGACGCCGACCGCGTCGGCTACCGCGTTGCCGATGGCGCCCGCCACCGGGCCCTGGGCCATCTCGCCCGCGCCGGTCTCCGCCTCGTCGGACGGCAGCACCCGCACCGCCACCTCGGGCATCTCGGTGAACCGCAGGATCGGGTAGGTCTCCCAGGTGACCGACGTGATCCGGGTCCGGTCGAAGCGGACCCGCTCGCGCAGCGCCCAGCTCGCGCTCTGCAGCGCCCCGCCCTCGACCTGGTTGCGCACGCCGTCGGGGTTGATCACCCGGCCCACGTCCACGGCCAGCCACAGCCGACGCAGCGCGATGCTGGTGTCCGCGGCCACCTCGGCCACCGCCGCGCAGTACCCGGAGGTGCCCTTGTACCGGGCGAAGGCCAGCCCGAAGCCGGTGCCCCCGGTGCCGGCGCTCTCCGTGCGGGTCCGGGCCGCCCAGCCCGCGAAGCCGGCCACCTCCTCGATGACCCGGCGGGCCCGCGGGTCGGTCAGGTGGGCCAGCCGGAACGCGGCCGGGTCGGCGCCGGCCAGCCCGGCCAGCTCGTCCATGAATGACTCGATCGCGAACACGTTGAGGAACGCACCCAGCGAGCGCAGCGACGAGGTGCGGATGGGCATGGTGCGCAGCCGGTGCCGGGTCACCGCCAGGTCCGGGATGTCGTAGCCGGGCACCGCGTTGCGGGTGGCGCCCATCGCGCCGCTGGGCACCCCGTCCGGCGCGGCCGGGATCGGCGTGCCCCCGGCGGTATGGGACAGCCCGAGCAGCCGCGGCTCGCCGCCGGTGCCGGGGCGGCCGAGGAAACCGTTGCTCCACACGTCCTGCCGCCAGGTCTGGATCCGGCCGGACTCGTCCAGCCCGGCCGACAGCCGGGCCAGCATGGCCGGGCCGACCGGCCCCCAGCCGAGCTCATCCTCGCGGGACCAGAGCACCCGCACCGGGCGGCCGGGCAGCTCCCGGGCCAGCAGCACCGCGTCGGCGGCCGCGTCGTCCGAGGCGTTGTGCCCGTACACGCCGGCTCCCTCCACGTAATGCACGGTCAGCTGGGCCGGGTCCAGGCCCAGCCCGGCGGCCAGCGCCCGGCGCAGCGGGAACGGCCCCTGGCTGTGCGTCCACACGGTGATCTGCGGCGTGCCGTCCGGGCCGCTGTCCCAGCGGGCGATCGCGCAGCTGGGCGCGATCGAAGCGTGCGCGATGAATGGCCGGGTGAACTCGGCCCGGTGCGTGCTGCGCACCTGGGCGGCCGCGGCCGGGTCGCTGCGCTGCACCACCGGCTGGTCCTCGGTCGGCTGGCTGAGCAGGAAGGCCCTCAGGTCCCGCTCGTCGGGCAGCGACTCGCGGACCGTCCACCGGGCGGCCCGGGCCAGCCGGGCCGCGGCAGCCACCGCGATCCGGTCCCGGCCGGCCAGCACACCGAGGAACGAGCCGTCCCGCGCCGTGGCCAGCACGCCGTCCGGCAGGTCCACCGCCCCGACCTCGTCCAGCGTGGCGGCCGGGCCCGGCGGCCGGATCACCCGGCCGAACACCATGCCCGGCAGCACCAGGTCGTGCAGGAACCGGGGGCGGCCGGTCGCCTTGTCCGGCAGGTCACGCCGCGGCGCGCTGCGGCCCGCCACCGACCACTGGCTGGCCGGCTTGGCCACGGCCGCCTCGGCGGCGGCCCGGTCCAGCAGGCCCGGCTCGGCCAGCGTCCAGTAGCTGAGCCCAGTGCTGGTGAGCCCAGTGCTGGTGAGCCCAGTGCTGGTGACGCCGGCGGTGCAGATCTCGCCGCGGTGAACGGTCAGCCCGGCCGGGCCGGTGTCCAGCTTGGCCGCGGCCGCGGCCAGGAACGCGGCCCGGGCCTGCGCACAGGCCTGGTGCAGCGCGCCGCCGGAATCCTCGATCGACCGGCTGCCCGAGGTCACTCCCTCGTCCGGGCTGGTGTCCGTGCTGACCGGGGCCACCTCGACCTGGTCCAGCGCCACGTCGAGTTCCTCGGCCGCGATCTGGGCCAGCGCGGTCCACACGCCCTGGCCGTACTCGACCTTGCCAAGGTGGATGATGACCCGGCCGGGACGGCTGAAGTCGAGCCAGCGGCCCAGCTCCGGGTTGGCGGCCAGGCTGGGGGAGGGGGTCATTCCGTGGCCCCGGCCGGCGCAGTCCGGGCTGCCGCGCGCAGCACGGCCCGGACGATCCGCTGGTGCGTCCCGCACCGGCACAGGTTGCCGTCCAGGGCCGCGCGCACCTCCTGCTCGGTGGGCGCCGGGTTGCGGCGCAGCAGCGCCACCCCGCTCATGATCATCCCGGAGGTGCAGTAGCCACACTGGGCGGCCTGCTCGTCGATCACCGCCTGCTGCACCGCGTGCAGCGCGTCGCCGTCGGCCAGCCCTTCGACCGTGGTCACGTCCTTGCCCTCGGCCGCCCAGGCCGGGAAATCACAGGACGATCTGACCTGGCCGTCGATGATCACGAAGCACGCGCCGCACAGACCGATGCCGCAGCCGAACCGCGGCCCGGCCAGGCCCAGATCATGCCGGAGCACGTCGAGCAGCGGCGTGTCCGGCTCGCTGCTGACTACCTGCGCGGTCCCGTTGACGGAGAACTGGATGTTGACGCTGCCCATCCGCACAGAGTATGCATTCGTTTGCAGGTTTGGCCAGGCGCGAGCGGGCGGCACGGCACGGCACAGGGAGGCTGTATGGCGGATGAGCGGGTAGCGATGGCGATCTCGCACTGGGCGCCGCGGTTCACGATGAACGGCGTTACGGCGGGGGATTTCGAGCGGATCACCAGCGGCCTGCAGCGCTGGGAGGACTGGTGTGACGCGTGGAGTGCGGTCGGCGCCGAGCACGAGGAACTCGGCCGCACCGCGCTGGCCGCGGGCCACCAGATGTCCGCGGGCGCGCATCTGGCCCAGGCCGCGGTCTACTACCACTTCGCCAAGTTCCTGTTCGTCAACGACCTGGACCAGATGCGCACCGCGCACCAGGCCGCGGTGCGCTGCCTGGATGACGCGCTGCCCTACCTGGACCCGCCGGGCCGCCGGATCGAGATCCCGTTCGACGGGTCCCGCCTGGTCGGGGTGCTCCGCCAGCCGCCGGGCGGCGGGCCGCACCCAGTCATGATCATGATCCCCGGGCTGGACTCGGCCAAAGAGGAGCTGCGCAGCACCGAGGAGCTGTTCCTGGAACGCGGCATCGCCACGTTCAGCGTGGACGGCCCCGGGCAGGGCGAGGCCGAGTACGACCTGGCCATCCGGGGCGACTGGGAAGTGCCCGGCGCGGTCATCATCGACCGGCTGAGCACCGAGCCCGGGCTGGACGCGGCGCGGATCGGGGTCTGGGGGGTCAGCCTGGGCGGGTACTACGCGCCCCGGGTGGCCAGCGGGGACGACCGGGTGCGCTGCTGCGTGGCGCTGGCCGGCCCGTACAACTTCGCCGACCACTGGGACCACCGGCCCAGTCTGACCAGGGAGGCGTTCCGGGTCCGGTCCAAGTCCCCGGACATGGCCGCGGCCCGGGCCGCGGCGGCCCAGCTCAGCCTGGCCGGGCGGGCCGGGATGATCCACTGCCCGCTGCTGGCCGTGATGGGCAAGCTGGACCGGCTCATTCCGTGGCAGGACGCGGCCCGGCTGGTCGAGGAGACCAGCGGCCCGGGCGAGCTGCTGCTGCTCGAGCAGGGCAACCACGGCTGCGCCAACCTGGCCCCGTTCCACCGCTACCGGACCGCCGACTGGGTGGCCGGGCAACTGGGGGCCCGGACGTCGTGACCCAGGCGCCGGCCCGCGGCGCGGCCAGCTCCGCGGGTTTCCGCTTGCTCGCCCGGCACGAGCTGGGCGGGCACGGCGACGGCATGCAGGTGATCCGGGCCGGCGACGCGCTGTATGTCGGTCACCTGGGCACGTCCGGGATGGGCACCTCGATCCTGGACGTCGCCGACCCGGCCCGGCCGGCCCTGGTGGCCCAGTGGCCAGCGCCGGGCGGCACGCACACACACAAGGTCCAGGTGGCCGGCGGTGTGCTGCTGGTGAACCACGAGAAGTTCCCGTACCGGGCGGCCATGACCGAGCCGGTCTCCGCCGGGCTGGCCGTGTACCAGCTGGCTGACCCGCTGCGCCCGGAGCAGATCGGGTTCTGGCCCAGCGGCGGCCGGGGGGTGCACCGGATCGTGTGGACCGGCGGCCGGTACGCGCACATGTCCGCCACCCCGGCCGGGTTCAGCGACCGGATCTGGGTGGTGCTGGACCTGGCCGACCCGGCCCGTCCGGCCGAGGTGGCCCGCTGGTGGTGGCCCGGCCAGGGGGCCGGTGAGCAGCCCACCTGGCGGCCGGGCGAGCGGTACGCGGCGCACCACGCGCTGCTCGACGGCGACCGCGCCTACCTCGGCTACGACGACGCCGGGATGGTCATCCTGGACGTGTCGGACATCACCCGGCCCCGGCAGGCCGGCGGCCTGCGCTGGGACGGCGGCTCGACGCACACCTGCCTGCCGCTGCCCGGACGGCAGCTCGTGGTGGCCACCGACGAGCAGGTCAGCAACGGGCCGCGGGCGCCGCAGCGGGCCATCCGGGTGATCGACGTGTCGGCTGCGCCGCGGGTGGCCGCGCTCTGCCCGCCCCCGGCTGACCACTATGACCAGCTGCCGCTCCGGTTCGGCGCGCACAACCTGCACGAGAACCAGCCCGGCGCCTACCGCAGCGAGCGGCTGGTCTTCGCCACCTACTTCAGTGCCGGGGTCCGGGTCTACGACCTGGCCGACCCCACGCACCCCCAGGAGGTGGCGCACTGGGTGCCGGATCCGCCGCCCGGGCAGCCGGTCGCCCAGATCAACGACCTGTTCGTGGACGACGGCGGGCTGATCTGGGTCACCGACCGGATCAGCGGGGGACTGTATGTCCTGCAGCCGGAGCCGGATCTGGCGGCACTGATGGCGGACGCCCGGAGCTGACCGGGCCAGGCTGCGGCGCGGGGGCCGCCGCGGCCGGCGGGACCGGGCTCCGGGCCGGCCCGCGCCGGGCCAGCCGCTGGATGATCGAGACGATCGTCCACAGCGGCGGCAGCAGCACGAACAGCACCAGGATGGCCCACTGCGCGGGATGCCTGGCCAGGCTGGGCAGGACGGTCTTCTCCAGCCACGGGAACAGGTGGCTGCGCAGCACCGGGATGTAGGCGGCCGCGGCCAGCGCGGCCCCGGCGGCCACGGTCACGATGGCCAGTGCCAGTACGATGCGGCGGGCCGCGCCCACCGCGACCAGCAGCAGCCCGGCCAGCACGGCCGCCAGCCCGGCCGCGCTGAGCACGTTGACCGTGCTGGTGCTGGCCAGCGCGCCGAGCAGGATCAAGCCGAGCCCGGCGAACAGCGGGTAGCGCGCGGCCAGGCTGACGCAGGTCACCCGCCAGGCCAGCGTGGTCACGGTGCGCGCACCGGCCAGCACTGGGCGGAGGAAGTGTGGCGTGCCCCGGCCCAGGTCCACGGTCTTGACCGCGACCGCCGCGGCCCGGGTCAGGGTCTGGGTGAACAGCTGGCTGCCCACCTGAGCGGAGATCGTCTCCGCGGGGATCCGGCAGGCGTGCAGCACGGTGGCCGCCTTGTCATCGGGCACCGGGGGATACCGGTCCACCTCGGTGCTACCGGCCGGCGCTGGGCCGCCCGGCCGGGCGCCGGCCGCGGCGCGGTAGGCGGCCTGGAACGCGCGGGCCGGGCCCTCGTCCCCGCCCTGGCCCGCGTCCACGCCGGCCTGCTCGGCCACGTAGGCCAGCTCCTCGCCGGCGATGATCCGCTGCAGCCCGCTGGCCACCCACATGGCCGTCACCGGCAGGCTGACCGGCGGCGGTGGCGGCTGCGTGGCCGTGAGGAAGTCCAGCTCAGCCGGGGCGGGCGGGTGGCCGTCCCGGGCCGGGAACGGGGTCCACACCCCCGGTGGCGCCGGGCTGCCCGCGATCCGCTCCAGCGCGCCGCGCAGCCCGGCACGGAACGTGTCCAGATCGCCGGCCCCGCTGGCCAGCTCGTGCAGCCGCCGCGGGTCGAGCAGCATGTGCACCAGCCAGCCGGCGCCGTCGAGCCGGCCCCACATCCAGTCGTTGGCCCGCCACGACGCCTTGCAGAACGCGCCGAAGTGGTGCAGTTGCAGGCCGGTGAGCTTCTCCGCGGCCAGGGTCCGCGGATCGAGGCTGGTCCGGGTGTCGGCGCTCATCTGGATCAGCTCCAGCGCCTGGTCGGCGAGCAGGCCGCCGGGCTGCATGACATACCGCGCCACGTGCAGGTCGAACAGCCGGGCGGCCACCATGTCGACCTCGTCGCCGCCGGCCGGGCCGGTCAGGTAGCGGAGCAGGTCGGCCACGTACCCGGCGTCCGGTCCGGCCCCCGTACCGGCCATCCGGTCCAGGCTGGGCAGCAGGCTGCGCAGGCCGAGCAGCACTGCGGCCAGGTCCCGCCACGGCTGCCCGGAGTTACTGCCGGCCATGTTGGCACCGAGCAGCGCGTGGGCCGCGGCCGCCGTCTGGGCGGCCGCGGCCGCCGCACCGGTCAGGCCGCCGGCCGGGGGCCCGGCGCCGAGCACGCGGGCCACGGTGTCCGCCGGAACTGGCTCCGGCCGGGGCGGCATGGCCTGGCTGGCCGACAGCCGGAGCCGGCCCAGGGTCCGGTGGCCGGCGGCCGGCACCAGCGGATAGGCCCGGCTCAGCACGCCCAGGACGGTGGTCCGGGCATCGTCCAGGGCCTCCCGGCCCGCCGCGTTCATCGCCCCGTAGCCGCCGACGGGCGGCAGCCCGTCGGGCAGCGCGGCCAGCACAGCCGCCGCCGCGGCCGCCATGGCCTGCTCGGCGTCGTCGCCGAACCCGGCCGGCCGTCCGTCCGCGGCCCGGTGATCCGTGGTCGTCTGGGTCAGCACCTCGCCGGACGCGATCTGGGCGATCCGGCCCGCACGTTGCTGCCGGTAGCCCTGGTAGAACGGCACGGCCAGCCGGCCCAGCAGGCTGCCCAGCCCGGCCAGCTGGGTGCCCAGCACGGCCAGCTGCTGCCGGGCATCGTTCCTGGACCGCACCTGCTGGTTATGCGCGGCGATCGCGGTCAGGTCGGCCGAGATGGTCTGCGCGGTCAGCGCGGTCAGGTCGGCGGCCAGCGCCGCGGGCAGGTCCGGCGTGTCGGCCACGGTCAGCCGGGGCCGGGGCACCGTGGGGCCGCCGGTCTGCGGCACCACGAAGGCGAGCACCCGGCGTACCTCGGACTCGGCGGGCCGGTCGAACACCGCCTGCAGCGCCGGGCCGAGCGGCCGGTTCATCAGCAGCCCGCCGTCCGCGGCGAACTGGGTGGCCTGCGCGTTGCTGAACGCGGCCATGTCTGGGTGGCCGTCCCCGCCGTCCACGCCGATCGGGATCAGGCCCGGTTCGAAAGCCACCGGGAACGACGCGCTGCACCGCGCGGCCAGCGCCAGGGCCGGCACGTTGGCCGGCGTCAGCTCGGCGCTGCTGAACGTGAACAGCCCGTGATGGTCGATGTCCCGGACCAGCGTGCCGTACTCGTCGGTGAACCGGCTGGCCTCGCCCGCGAGCAGCGTGGTGGTCAGAAACACCCGGGTCGGGTCCTCGGCCGGGGCCGGATTGCCCAGGCCGCCGGCGGCCAGCCGGCCCAGCCCGTCCCGCAGGCCCGCGAGCAGGCTCTTGTCCCCGTACAGCAGGGACGCCGCCGTCTTGTCGGATGGGCTGCGCAGCAGGCCGCCCAGCGACCCCTCGGCGAACCAGAGCTCGCGCAGCCGGTCCAGGTCGAACTGCTGTACGTTGGCCAGGCCCAGGATGGCCGCGTTGATCCCGCCCGCGCTGGTGCCGGACAGCACGTCGATGCTGACGTCGATGCCGAGCAGGTCCAGCAGGTCGGCATACAGGGCGCGGACCCGCTCGCCCGGCGCGCTGGTGGCCGGGGCCGGCTCCCCGCGGCACGTCCGGCTGGCCGACAGCAGCAGGTTCATCTCGCGGGCCATGCCGCCCATCCACACGGCCAGGCTGACCCCGCCGGTGAACGCGGCCGCCAGCCGCAGCTGCGGCCGTGGCGCAGCCTGTGTGCCGTTAGCTAATCCTGCCCCGTCCATTTGCCCCCGTCCCCCCGGTACATTTCCCCGTCGCCTGCGACGTAACTACGGGCCGCAGGCGCTGTCAAGCGCCGGGGTCAGGGCAGGGTAAGAATCCGCGGCCCGTCGTCAGTGATGGCCACCGAGTGTTCCACGTGCGCGGCCCGGCTGCCGTCCGCGGTGCGCAGCGCCCAGCCGTCCGGGGCGACCACGAACTCGTCGCTGCCCCCGGCTATCAGCATCGGCTCGATGGCCAGGGCCACGCCGGGCCGCAGCCGCATGCCGCGGCTGGGCCGGCCCTCGTTCGGCACGTGCGGGTCCTCGTGCATGTGCCGGCCGATGCCGTGCCCGCCGAAGCCGGCCGGGATGCCGTAGTGCGCGCCCCGGCTCAGCGTGCCGACCGCGCTGGAGATGTCGCCGATCCTGGCCCCGGCCACCGCGGCCGCGATACCGGCCGCCAGGGCCTTCTCGGCCGTCTCGATCAGCAGCAGGTCGGCGGGCCGGGGCGGGCCGACGATGAAGCTGATCGCCGCGTCGCCGGTCCAGCCGTCCAGGGTCGCGCCGCAGTCGATGCTGACCAGGTCGCCGTCCCGGAGCCGGTAGCCGTCCGGGATCCCGTGCACGATGGTGTCGTTCACCGACGCGCAGATCACCGCGGGGAACGGCGACGGCGCGAACGACGGGTGATAGTTCAGGAACGGCGAGCTGGCGCCGGCCTCGCGGATGACCGTGTGCGCCGCCTCGTCCAGGTCGAGCAGGGTGACGCCGGGTCCGGCCGCGTCCCGGGATGCGGCCAGCGCGCGCGCCACCACCCGGCCGGCTTCCCGCATCGCGTCCAGCGCGGCCTGATTCTTGATCTCCACCATGTCCTGTTGTGCTCCGGTTCGTCCACGGCCGCCGTCAGTCCTCGGCGCGGCCCCCAAGATAGCGGGCCAGGAAGCGCTCGGCGGCCGCGTAGAAGCGCAGCCGGTTCTCCGGCTTCGCGAAACCGTGGCCCTCGTCCGGGAACAGCAGGTACTCGTGTTCGATTCCCGCCTCGGTCAGCGCGGTAACGATCTGCTCCGATTCGGCCTGCTTCACCCGCGGGTCGTTGGCGCCCTGGGCGATGAGCAGCGGGATCCGGATGTCGCGCGCCCGGGCCAGCGGGGACCGGGACCACAGGAACTCGGCGTCCTTGTCCGGGTCGCCGACCCGGGTGTGGAACTGGGCGATCATCGGCGCCCAGTACGGCGGGATCGTCTCGATCAGCGTCTTCAGGTTGGACGGCCCGACGATGTCCACCGCGCAGCAGAACAGGCCCGGGGTGAACGCGGCACCGGCCAGCGAGGCGTAACCGCCGTAGGACCCGCCGAAGATGGCCACCCGGGCCGGGTCGGCCCAGTGCTTACCACCACTGGCCCGGCCGAGCACGTAGCCCACCGCGTCGGTCAGGTCGTCCTGCATCTTGCCGCCCCACTCCCGGTTGCCGGCGTTGACGAACGCCTTGCCGTACCCGGTCGAGCCGCGGAAGTTCACCTGCACGGCCAGGTAGCCGCGGTTGGCCAGCCACTGCGCCTCGGCGTCGAAGCCCCAGGAGTCCCGGGCCCACGGCCCGCCGTGCACCAGCAGCACCATGGGCAGCCCGGTACGCGGCGCGCCCGGCGGGAACGTCGCGTAACCGTGGATGGTCAGCCCGTCCCGCGCGGTGAACGTGAATGGCTCCATCGGGGCCAGCTCGTACTGGCCCAGCTCGGGCCGGGTGTTGAGCAGGAAGCTGCCGCGCCGGGTCCGCCGGTCGTAGCTGTAATAGGAGGCCGCGCTGGTGTCGTTGCTGAACGCGACCAGCCACGTCTCGTCCGCGTCGTCGGCGTCGGCGAACACCGGGTCGCCCGGGTTCAGCACGCGGATGGCGGCCAGGTCGGCGTCCAGCGCGCGGTCCAGCACCTGGTACTCGACCCGGTCCTTCTCGAACATGACGATCTGCGGCTCGCGGGTGTCCGGGTTGAGCCGGACCCCGGTCACGTCCGTGTCCGGGTCCCGGGCCAGCAGTTGCGTGTCACCGGTGGCCACGTCGATCCGGACCAGGCCGCCGGTGTCCGCGCCGACCGAGGTCAGCGCGAGCATGGACAGACCATCTTCACTGAACGCTATCGGCCCGCTGGTCAGCGCATCCTCAGCCGGGACCGTCAGCAGCGGGCGCCACTCCTCGCCGCGCCCATCGCGCACCATCAGCACGATGCCGCCGTCCGGTTGCGGGGCGATACCGGCCCGCACCACCAGCTGGGTGTCCGCGACCCAGTCAATGAAACCCGGGTTCTCCTCCTCTTTCACCAGCTCGCCGTCGATCAGGTTGAGCCGGTACACGTCGTGCAGCTCCGGGTTGTCCCGGTTCAGCCCGACCAGGATCTCGGTGGGGAACTTCTTCTCCACCGCGATCAGCTCGGTGCGCACGCCCTCGAACGGGGTCAGGTCCCGGCGCTGCATCGTCGACAAGTCGACATCATGCAGCCGCCAGTTCTCATCGCCGCCGGTGTCCTGCAGGTACAGCACGTGCCGGCCGTCGTGCGCCCACGCGTAGACGCGGATTCCCCGGTCGGTGTCATCGGTAACCACCCGGGCCGCGGACCAGTCCACGCCGTCATCGCCCACCGGGGCCACCCACACGTTCAGCACCCCCTCATGCGGGGCGATCCAGGCCAGCCTGGTGCCGTCGGGGGAGATTCGGGGGAGGACGCGTTCCGGGTTGCCGAAAAGGACCCGGCGGGGGATGAGTTCAGCCATGGGCCATGCCTACCATGCGGTGCGGCGTGGGAATACCCTCTGTGGCGTGCGGAAACGTTGGCCGGACGGCGGTGTTGTCATCCGGCACGGCCACGTGCTGACCATGGACCCGGCACTCGGCGACCTCGCCGACGGCGATGTGCTGATCCAGGGCAGCCAGATCACGGCGGTCGGGGCGGGGCTGGCCGCGCCCGGCGCGGCCGAGATCGACGCAAGCGGAATGATCGTTGCGCCCGGGTTAGTGGACACCCACTGGCATCTGTGGAACACGCTGCTGCGCAGCATGTCAGACGGCGGGTCCGGGTACTTCCGGGTGACGGCCGCACTGGGCCGCGCGTTCGGCCCGGATGACGTTTACCAGGGCACCCGGCTGGGCTGCGCCGAGGCGGTCAATTCCGGCATCACCACGGTGCACGACTGGTGCCACAACCTGCGCAGCCCGGCACACGCCGAGGCCGCGCTGCGCGCGCTGGCCGGCTCCGGGCTGCGCGCCCGGTTCTCCTACGGGTACCCGGCCGGGCACGGCAACGACGAGCCGATGGACCTGGCCGGGCTGGCCACGCTGCACCAGGACTGGGCGGCCTGGTCGGCCGGCGGTCGGCTCAGCCTGGGCATGGCCTGGCGCGGCCCGGGCGGCAGCAACCCGGCGGTCCGGGTGCCGCCCGCCATCTACCAGCGGGAGATCGCCGCCGCCCGGGAGCGTGGCCTGCCGGTGACCGTGCACGCCTGCGGTCCGCGCACCGCCTGCGGGCAGATCGCCACGCTGGCCGGGGCCGGCCTGCTCGGGCCGGACCTGCAGGTGGTGCACGCCAACTGCGCATCCGATGCCGAGATCGCGGCGCTGGCCGGGGCGGGCTGCCCGGTGAGCCTGTCCCCGTTCAGCGAACTGCTCATCGGCTACGGGCTGCCCCGGACGGCTGACCTGCTGGCCGCCGGGCTGCCGGTCGGGCTCTCGGTGGACACCACCGCGCTGACCGGCAACGCCGACATGTTCGCGATCATGAAACTGACCCAGGGACTGGTTAACGCGGGCGCCGGGCACGAGTTCGCGATGACCGCCCGCCAGGCACTGGCGTTGGGCACGATGGAAGGCGCGCGGTCGCTGGGCCTCGGCGCGGTCACCGGGTCGGTCACCCCAGGAAAACAGGCCGACCTCATCCTGGTCGGCACGGATGCGCCCAACCTGGGCGTGTTCACCGACCCGGCGCAGATGCTGGTGGCCGCGGCCCAGCCGGCCAACGTGCACACCGTGCTGTGCGCCGGCCAGGTCCTCAAGCGGGACGGCGCCCTGGTCACGCTGGACCCGGCCGAGATCGCGGCGGCCGCCCGGGCCGCGCTGGCCGGCGTCCGCGCCCGGGCCTAGGCCCGGACCCGGTAGCGCAGGTGCGTGACGTCGCGCGCGGCCAGCCGCCGGACCAGGTCCAGTTCGATATGCTCCGGCCCGAGACCGCCGAACAGCCGCCGCCCGCCGCCGAGCAGGACGGGCACGAGATGGATCTCCATCTCGTCCAGCAGCCCGGCCCGGAGCAGCGCCTGCGCCGCCCCGGCCCCGTGCACCAGCACGGCCCGGCCGCCGGCCGCGGCCCGGGCCTGCGTGGCGCAGTCCGCGACGTCGGTGACGAACCGCGCGCTGCCCGGCGGGACGTCGCCCGCGTCGATATGGTGGGTCAGCACGAAGATCGGGACGCCGTCGTGGTGATCACCCTGCCACCGCCCGGCCAGCTCGAACGTGCGCCGCCCGGAGATGACCGCGCCGGTCGCCAGCGCCTCGCGGAACACCTGCCCGCTCGGGCCACTGGACAGCCGGTCATCGAGCCAGTTGAACAGCCGGAAGCCGTCGCGGCCGAGCTCCTGGCCGGCCCGGTCGTCCGGGCCGGCGATGAAGCCGTCCAGGGACATCGTCATGTACAGCCGGATCGGCCCGCTCATCCGTGCCCCACCTCGTACCGGAGCAGCAGCGCGCCGGGCGACTCCAGCGCCCGGACCAGCTGGAGCTCGGTGTGCTCCGGCCCGAGACCGTCGAACAGCCACCGTCCCTGGCCGAACAGGACCGGGATCAGCTGGATCTCCAGCACGTCGAGGACGCGGGCGCGCAGGGCTTCCCGCGCCGTGTACGCGCCGTGCAGCATCACGTCACGGCCGCCCGCGGCCGCTTTCGCCTGCCTGGCGCAGGATCCGATGCCGTCGGTCACGAAGTGCACGCCGGCCGGGGCCGCGCCCGCCGGTGCCTGGTGCGTGGGGACGAAGATCGGCACGCCGCCGTGATGGTCGCCGCCCCAGTAACCGGTGAACTCCCCGGTGCGCCGGCCGGTGATCACGGCCCCGGTCGACATCAGCTCATCGAACACGGTCTGGCCTGCCTGGTCGGCCGGCCGGTAGCCGTTCACATCCGCGCCGCCGTCGCCCAGCCAGCCGTGCAGCCGCTGCCCGCCGGTGCCAAAGGGATTGTCCATGGCATCGCCAGGGCCGGCGATGAAACCGTCCAGCGACATGGACATGTACAGCACGAGCCTGCCCATCGATGAGCTCCCTTCCGTGCCATCGTCGTAACGGGTGATGTGCCGTCCATGCAGACGTGCCGGGCCGGGAAACTCATCGGCCCGCCGGCCCAAGGGGAGCACGTGGACTTCGACGACCTGGCCCGCCGGTACCGGCGCGAGCTGCACGTGCACTGCTACCGGATGCTCGGGTCCTTCGACGAAGCCGAAGATCATGTGCAGGAGGTGCTGCTCCGGGCCTGGCGCGCCCGGGACCGCTTCCAGAGCCGGTCCAGCCCGCGGACCTGGCTGTACCGGATCGCCACCAACGCCTGCCTGGACACGCTGCGCCGGGAGGCCCGCCGGGCGGTGCCCGGGCCGGCCAACTCGGGGCCCTCGGTCACCGCCCTGCCCTGGGTGCAGCCGTACCCGGACGTGCTGCTGGACGAGCTGGCCACCGACCAGCCCGGCCCGGAAGCGGAGACGGTGCGCCGGGAGACGACCTCGCTCGCGTTCCTGGCCACGATCCAGCTGCTGCCACCGCGCCAGCGCGCGGTGCTGATCCTGCGCGAGGTGCTCGGCTGGCGGGCGGCCGAGGTGGCTGGCCTGCTCGACATGAGCGTGCCGGCCGTCAACAGCGCGCTGCAGCGCGCCCGGGCCACACTGCGCGAGCAGTGGCCGGACGGGCTGGAGCAGGTCCCGTCCGCACCCGACCCCGGGCAGCGCCGCCTGCTGCAGCGGTTCATCGCCGCACATGAGCAGGCCGACCCCGAGGCGCTGATCGCCGTGCTCCGCGACGACGTACGGCTGGCCATCTCGCCCCAGGTCGGGGAGTGGCACGGCCGCGGGGATGTGGGTGATGCGCTCCGGGGTGGCATGACCATCCTCGGCCAGTGGCGGGTGCTCCCGATCAGGGCCAACGGGCAGCTGGGCGCAGCCGGGTACCTGCGCCGTCCCGGCCAGGCCGCGTTCGTCCCGTTCGTGCTGACCGTGCTACGCCTGGAGCACGGCCGGGTGGCCGAGATCGCCGCCTTCGAGCAGCCGTCGATGTTCACCGCGTTCGGCCTGCCCGCCCGCCTGTCACCGCGGTGACCAGGCCGGCGGCGGCCGCGGTTAGCCGGCCGCCGGGGCCGGTGCCAGGAACACGTACCGGATCCCGGTTTCCTGGTAGCCGGCCCGCCGGAAGGCGGCCGCCATCGGCTGGTTGCTGGTGTCGGTGGTGGCGCTGATCCGCCGCTCGCCGCGCGCGGCGTGGAACCGGGTGGTCTCGGCGACCAGGTCGTCGATGTAACCGTGGCCGCGCATGGCGGGCAGCACGCCGAGGTAGCCGACCACCGCCCCGTACGGGTTCCGGTTGGGCAGGATCATCCCGGCCAGCTGGCCATCGGCCGTGTAGGCCAGCCGCCACCAGTCCCGGCCGCCGGGCATGTCCCGGTACAGCGCGAAGTCCTCGCGGGCCTGCCGGTCCGCGCCCCGTGCGTCCACCTCCCGGCGGGTGATCACGTCCAGGCTGCCGGTCGCGACCTGGCGGAACACCGCGATGAACGCCTCGTCGTCCGGCTCCGGCCGGAACACCAGCCGGCCGGTGGACCGGGGCAGCCCCGCGGCCGGGGTCCAGCTGAACCGGAACCGCTCCAGTTCCTGGGTCAGCCCGGCCCGGGCGGCCGCCGCACGCCGCCACCGCACGGCCTGGCTGATGTCCGCGCTGGCGCGCCAGGCGTTCGGCAAGCGAAGCTCGTAACGCGGCGGATCCGGCGCCCCAGCGCTGCGGAACGCCTGGTGCCCAGCCTGGAGCAGGGCGGCGGCCAGCTCAGCCCAGTGCGGCACGGCGTCGCTGACGTGCAGGCAGTCCAGGACCTGCGGGTAGCCGCTGGCCGCGGGCCCCCACCAGATCGCCCGGGCCACCATCGCGCCGTCCTGCTCCGCGATCCAGGTCCATTCCGGCCGGTAGTTCTGGGTGGCCAGATCGGCGCGGTAGCGGCCCGGCGGGACCAGCCCGACCGGATCCGCGGCCTGGCAGGCGAGCACCCGGCCCAGGTCAGCCTCGGTGCTGGGCCGGATGATCATGCTGTCTCTGGTCGCGGGGCACCGGGTCACAGTAGGCGGGCCCCCCGGCGGGGTCAACGCAATATGGGTAGCGCCGGCAGCAACCTGGGTGGCGGCCACCGATGGCCCGGGGCCGCCGCCGCACGGGCGGCCGAGCTCGGCGTGCTGGACACCGGGGATCGGTAGCAGCGGGCGCTGGGGATTCGTGCCGTGCCGCGTCCGCCGAGCCTCGTCCGCTGTCTCCCACAGCCCTAGCCCTAGCACCCGCCGTGGCACCCCCCGGCCCGCCCATGCCCCGGCCTGACCACCGCACTCGCCGTGCCCAGCCTCAGCCGAACGTGAGTTGATAACAGCAAGAAGCGTGAGCTTAGGTAGCGGCCCGCGCCGAGTTCGGTAGAGCCTACCGATCCCCGCGCCGACGAGCCGGAATACCTCTTGAAGTCAGCCCAGAAACCATTTCAGGAGGTATGACATGAAGATCGACCAGGACAGGCTGATGGAGTTCCTGCACCGGTTCGTGGGGGACCTCGGGGCCACGATGGCGGCGGGCAACGTGCTGGTCGGCGACCGGCTCGGCTTGTACCGCGCGCTCGCCGGGCAGCAGCTGCAGCCGCACGAGCTGGCCGAGCGCACCGGCACCGTCACCCGCTACGTCAACGAGTGGCTGCGCGGCCAGGCGGCCGGCGGCTACGTTCAGTGCGACCCGCAGACCGGCGCGTACTCGCTCACCCCGGAACAGGCGTTCGCGCTGACCGACCCGGATGGCGTCGTGTACGCGCCCGGCGCGTTCCAGCTGGCACTGGCTTCGCTGCGCGCCGAGCCACGGGTCACCGAGGCGTTCCGCACCGGCTCGGGGATCGGCTGGCACGAGTAGGACCTGGAGGTGTTCGCCGGCTGGCACGTCGTGGGGGAGCCGGGCCGGGTTGCGGGCCACCGCTGTCACGTCGTGACCCGCGGCCAGGGCCTGGCTCAGGAGCTGGCGGCCGACCCGCCGGTGGCCGCGATGATGGTGAGCTTCATGGTGTCTCCCTGGTTTGAACAGGTCAGCGGGGGCTGGCGGTGGCTCAGCCCCGGCGCGCCCGCAGATTGCGCAGGCATGAGGTAGCGGATGGAGGTCAGCTGGGCGTATAGGTGAGGATCACCGACCCGTTCTCCAGCTTCCGCTCGCCGGTGAGCTTGAGGTGGAGCCCGGAGGTGTCCATGTCCTGGAACAGCCGCTGCCCCGCGCCGGCTATGACGGGCCTGATCCAGAGGTGGAACTCGTCGATCAGGTGGTCTCGTATGAGCGTGTCGTCGAGGCGGCTGGTGCCGTATTTGATGAGGTCCTTCCCGGGCTGGTCCTTCAGCCGGGCGATCGCGCCGGCTGGGTCGGGCCCGAGCAGGGTGGCATTCCATGCTGTCTGGGTCAGTGACCGGGATGCGACGTATTTGGGCGTGGCGCTGATGCGGTCGATGTAGGGATCGCCGACCACGTGGCCCCAGGTCGCGTAGAACTTCTCGTAGGTCACCCGGCCCATGATGAACGCGTCGTAGTTGCCCAGCTGCTCGAGAGACAACGCTGCGTCCTCGGCGTCGAAGCTGGCCCACCGTTCGGGCGTTTCGGTGACGCCGTCCAGCGAGACGAGCGTCGATTCGATCAGTTTGCGCATGGCCGTTTTCTTTCTGAAGTGGTTGATGTAGCGATCTCGGGTCGGCTTCGGACGGGCCGAGGTGTCAGGTGGCATGCGAGTGCGCGCCGATCGGTGCGCGCGCGCCCTGCCGCGGGCGGGCTGGGTGCCGTCGCGGCGGCCGCCGGAGAAGGCGTCCGCGCTTCGGTCAGGCGGGGACGGTCCCGCGCGGCTGGAGTGTTCCGGTGAGCCCGGTAGTGGCGGGCCGCCCCGAAGGGGGTGACGAGGGGCATCACGGCACCGGGCTGGGGCCGGCGGCTGTGAGCAGGTACGCGTCGCGGTCACCGGCGGAGCCGGTGGCGATGTTGACGATCGCGGCGCCCACCTGCTCTGGGGTAAGCGCCGGGCCGAGGCGGTCGAGGAAGGCGGGGATATCGATGCCCTGCCGGGCTGCGTAGGCGGCGACTCCGGCCGCGCCCAGTCCTGTTTCCGGGGTGAGCTGCGGCAGCACGGAGGTGAACCTGATGCCAAGCCCGCCCCGGGCCGACTCGCCGGCGGCGTAGGAGGCGATGAACCCTATGGTGGCCTTGGCTCCGGCGTAGCCGCCGCTGAGCGGCGAGCCGTTGCGGGCGGCTCCGCTGGAGATGGCGATGACCACGCTGCCCGCCGGCAGGGGAAGCAGCAGTGCCTCGCGGGTCCAGTTGAACACGTGCTGCACGTTGACGTCCCAGTTGCGGCTGAAGGTCTGCCAGGTCTGCCGGTGGATCGGGCGCGGCAGGGGAGCCGCCCCGGCGTTGAGGACCAGCGTGCGGGGGCGGTGCTCGTCGAGCAGCTGGCCCGCGACTACGGGGTCGGCGGCGTCGGCGGCGACGGGG
The DNA here is from genome assembly GCA_963834705.1 of uncultured Actinomycetes bacterium. Taxonomy (GTDB): domain Bacteria; phylum Actinomycetota; class Actinomycetes; order Streptosporangiales; family Streptosporangiaceae; genus RYN-230. Next base: position 350,504 of record CAWICV010000001.1, on the reverse strand, counting down.
GTGAAGGTGTGGCCGAGCTGTGCGCGCAGTTCCTCGAGCCGGGCATGGTCGCGGGCGACCCCGGCGACGTGCGCGCCGCGGGAGGACAGGGCGACGGCGATGGCGCGGCCGAATCCCCGGCTGGCGCCGGTGACGAGTGCCGTCGTTCCGGAAAGTTCGTGGGTTGGCATGTCAGGACTCCGTTGCTGTGTCTGGGTCAGGCGTCGGCGGGTGCCGGCTGAGGCTTCTGGGATGTGCGGGCAACCGCCGTGGCCAGGTCGTTGCGGCGGACCAGGAGGTAGGTCACCGGGACCGCGGCCAGGCCGATGACACCGCAGGTCCAGAACGCCCATTGGAAGCCGCTGGTCAGTGCCGCGGCTGGTGCGGTGCCCTGGTGGAGCAGGGTGCTGGCGTGGGTGGCGGCGATAGTGGACGCTACCGCGACGCCGACCGCCCCGCCGAGCTGCTGGGAGGTGTTGAGGAGCCCGGAGGCCAGGCCGGCCTGGTGCTCGCCGACCCCGGCCAGCCCGGCGATCGAGACCGGGATGAAGGCGAACGCGGTGCCGATCCCGACGATGATGAACGGCCCGCCCAGGCTGACCCAGAAGTGCCCGTGCACCGGCACCTGGGTTGACCACACGATGCCGCCGCCGATCATCGCCATGCCGGCCGCCATCACGAGCTTCGCCCAGCCACGGGTGACCAGCGCCTGCGACAGGCCGGCGAAGGCGACCGAGCTGAGTGCCATCACCAGCCAGGCCAGGCCGGCCGTCAGCGCGGAGTACCCGAGCACCTGCTGCAGGTACAGGGTGCCGATGAAGATGTAGGCGAAGAAGCTGCCGCCGAGCAGCACGCCGACCGCGTTCGCGCCCGCCAGCGTCTTGTTCTGAAAGATCCGCAGCGGCATCAGCGGCGCCTCCACCCGCGTCTCGGTGATTACGAACGCGGCGAGCAGAGCGGCGGAGGCCGCGAGCAGCGACACCGTCCGGGCGGTACCCAGCCGGCCTGCGGGGCGGTGGAGACCGTGTAGACCAGCAACGACAGGCCACCGGTCACCGTCACCGCGCCGAACGGGTCATACCGTCGCCGCTCGGTGGCGAGCCGGCTCTCCGGCACCAGGCGCGGGGCCAGCGCCAGCGCCGCCGCGCCGACCGGGACGTTGAGGAAGAAGATGTACTGCCAGCCGGCGTAGCGGGTGAGCAGGCCGCCGGCCAGCACGCCGACGGCCGCGCCGCTCGCCCCGATGGCCCCCCACACGCCCAGCGCCTTGTTCCGCTCGCCGCCCTCGGGGAACATGTTCATCACGATCGACAGCGCCGCTGGCAGCACGATCGCCGCGCCGAGCCCTTGCAGGAAGCGCATCGCGATCAAGAACCCCTCCGCCCTCGCCAGCCCGCAGCCCAGCGAGGCCGCGGTGAACACCGCCAGGCCGGCCATCAGGATGCGGCGGCGCCCCAGCAGGTCCGCGGCGCGGCCGCCGAGCAGCAGGAAGCCGCCGAAGGTGAGCGCGTAGCCGGTGACCACCCACTGCAGGGCCGATTCGGGCATGTGCAGCTTGCGGCCGATGGTCGGCAAGGCGACGTTGACGATCGCCAGGTCCGCGACCGTCATGAAGAACGAAACCGCCAGCACCGCAAACGCGCGCCAGCGATGGACCTGATTCAAACCTTGGCCCTCCGGGCGGCGGTAGCCGATCGCGCCGGAAAGCTGCTGCCTTGACATGCGGGCTCCCTGATGTGTGTGAGGCGGCCCTAAACCGCGGTCACATCCACAGATCCGGCAGCCACCGGAAACTGACCGGGAAAATCGCGGGGGTAGAAAATCCGCTGGCGAGCGGTGAGTTTCGCGGCCGGCCCGGATCTATACCACTGATGGCGCCGCACGCGACGACCCGGAAGGAGCGGCCATGGCAGTCAGCGAGGATTTCGCGCGTCTGACCGACCCGTTCCGGCCTGAGCTGCTGGCGCACTGCTACCGCATGCTGGGCTCGGTCCACGATGCCGAAGACCAGGTGCAGGAGACCATGATCCGGGCCTGGCGGTCCTACGGCGACTTCGAGGGGCGGGCGTCGCTGCGGACCTGGCTGTACAGGATCGCGACTAACGCCTGCCTGCGCGCGCTGGAGAACAGCGGACGGCGGCCATTGCCGTCCAGCCTGGGCGCCCCGGGGGAGTACCCCGAGGCTCCGCTGGCCGCGGCGCGGCCGGAGGTTCCGTGGCTGCAGCCCATGCCCGACGCGCTGGTCAGCGCCGGGTCCGCCGATCCAGCTGAGATCGTCGCGTCGCGGCAGAGCATGCGGCTGGCCCTGATCGCCGCCTTGCAGTACCTGCCCGCCCGGCAGCGCGCCGTGCTGATCCTGCGCGACGTGCTGGGCTGGCGGGCCGCGGAGGCCGCGGATCTGCTCGGCACCACCACGACCGCGGTGAACCGCATGCTGGCCCGCGCCCGGATCCGGCTCGAGCAGGTCGCCCCCGACCAGAACCAGATCCACGAGCCCGCCGACCCGGCCGTCCGTGCCCTGCTGGACCGGTACGCCACAGCGTTCCAGAACGCCGACGTCCCCGCGGTCCTGCAACTGCTACGCGCGGACGCCGTGTTCGAGATGCCGCCGGAGGTGACCTGGTTCACCGGCCGTGAGCTGATCGGGCGCTTCCTGCAGGCACGGGTCCTGACCGAGCCCGGCCGCTTCCAGATGATCCCGGTGGCCGCCAACGGCCAGCCCGCGCTCGCCGCCTACATGATCGGCCACGACGGCGAGTACCGAGCGCACTCGATATGCGTGCTCACCATCGCCGCATCGCGCGTCGCCCGGGTCACCGCGTTCAACGACCCGGACCTGTTCGCAGCGTTCGGGCTGTCGCAGACCACCCCGGCGGCCGCGGTCCCGGGCCGATGACCCCGGCAGTCCCGCCGGCATCGTGGCCGGCCGACGGTTCCCGGCTGCTCGGGCCGTCGGTCAGCTACGCGCTCGGCGCGGCCCTGGCCGTCACGCCGGAACTGATGGCCCGCCCGACGCCATGCCGGGAATGGGACCTGCAGATGCTGCTCCGGCACGCCTGCGAATCACTGGCCGCGTTCAGTGAGGGCACCCAAGCCGGACGCGTCGGCCTAGACCCCGCCGCGGAACACGCGGACCTGGCCGCTGACCCCGCCCGCGCGTTCCGCGAACGCGCCGGCCAGTTGCTGGCCGCCTGGACCGGCCCCGGCCGCCAGCGCCAGGTCATCGAGATCGCCGGCTGCCCGCTGCCGGCCAGCGTCATGGCCGCCGCGGCAGCCCTCGAGGTCGCCGTCCACGGGTGGGACATATCCCGGGCGTGCGGGCAGCACCAGCCGATCCCGCGCGCCCTGGCCACCGCACTGCTGGCCATAGCCCCGGTGCTGGTGCCCCGCACCGGCCGCCGCCCGCTGTTCGCGGCGCCGCTCACCGTAGCGGCCACGGCCGGCCCCAGCGACCGGCTCGCCGCTTTCCTCGGGCGCTCCCCAGGCATCACGCCCTGCCGGCCACTACCAGCTCCGCCACGACGGCGATGACCCGCTAACGGGCAGGGAGATGCGGCTTATCAGAGACAACAGCGCCCGCTAACCACCGACCCTGCCCGCTCACACGGGCATCGGGGGAACGCCGTGGGACCACGGTCCCAGGCGCGGCCGCGAGTCCGGATGCCCGGGCGGGAACGTGCCGGGAGAGACAACCTCGATGACCACGGTCGCCGTGACCGTGTCGTCGCCCGGCCGGGCGGGATGCTGGAACCTCATCGCGTCGATAATCCACTCGCGGTGCTCGTCAAGCCACGCCGCGCCCCACAGCAGCAGCGCCGCGTCGCCGTCCCGGTGATCCGCAGCTCGCCACTGGAATCGCCGCGCTGGATGAACTCGATCCCGTGCCGGACGCGCGGGAGAACCCGGGCCGGTCCCGCCGCATGCTCCGCCGGCAGCCCGGCCAGCTCGGCGAGCGGAATACCGAGGGCTGAGGCGATGGCCACGGCCACGGTGAACAGCGGCTGCTGCTCGCCGGCCTCATACCTGCGAATCTGTCGCGCGCCCACGTCGGCGGCCTTCGCCAGGTCGGCCTGGGACATCCCAAGCTCCGTCCGGCGCAGACGGATCGCTTCACCCAGGTCCATGACCCCTTTAATACCAACGGAGAGCGCCGCCGCCACCGCGATCGGGCAGACCATGCGAATGGCCGCTTCAGGACGCCCAAACGGCCTTCCGATGACAGCGTTCTTACCAGCGGGAAATCTGCGAGTTCATCCTCGCTGAAAGCTCAGGCAGCCAGGCCGAGGGTGGTGAAGTCAACTTCCTTGAGGACAGGGTTGAATGCCTCGGGCTGACGGTTGAGGTCGTCGGTGGCGTAGGCGCCGAACCGGCTGATGTGGCCGCGCAGATACGGGGACATCGCGCCGAGGTGGTCGGCGGTGATGAGCCAGCCCTCGGCCACCAGCTGGCGGACGACGTCCATGATGTCGAGGGCGTTGTGGAAGATGACCAGGTTGGCGAGCAGGGTGTTGAGCTTAATCAGCTTCTCCTGCTCGACGGGGTCGTTGTCGGCCAGGATGCCGCTGTTCCCGAACGCGAGCCAATGGGAGAATCCGTTGTAGGACTCGACCTTGTTGGTCGCGGCGGTGATCCGCGCCCGTAGCTGCGAGTCGGCCAGGTAGCGCAGCAGGGCCACCGTCCGCACGCTGCGGCCGACCTCGCGGAATACCTTGTAGACGCGATTCTTGCGGGAGTTGGACCGTGGCCGAGAACCTCAACCCAGTCGGCCGGGTCTACTACTCGTTCTCCACGTTCCTGTGCGTGCCCAGCGCTGTCCCAGGACGGCGGCTACTCGCTCGGCGCGCAGGCCGGTGAGGCGGCCATCCAGCACCTGGCCAGCGAGGCCGGGTACACCGGGGTTCCGCCGGGCCGCCGAGACCCCGTTCAACATCGTCTACGAGGTCCGCCCATAGCTGCTCCAGTCCGGGGGAGGGTGCTTGACGCAACCCGTTGGTTGCCATAAGGTGGCAACCAACGGGTTGCGACACGTTCGGGAGGCTCGGGGCATGGCATTTCCAGATCGCATCGAGCGGACCGTGCAGGTCGGGCGCCCGCCGGACCAGGTATGGGCGGCACTCACGACGGCCGAGGGCCTGGCTGCTTGGTTCGGCAACGAGGCGACGATCGATCTGCGGCCAGGTGGCTCGGCCCGGATGCGGTGGGCCGGCGGGGAAACGGCCGAAATGCGGGTGGAACGGGTGGAGGAGCCGCGGGTATTCGGCTTCACCTGGCATATCTTCGGGCTGCCGGAGGATGATCCGCGCCGCACCTATGTCGAGTTCACCCTCGAACCGTCCGGTTTAGGCACCCGCCTGACTGTGGTCGAGTCCGGGTTCGCCCAGCTGCCGGAGGACGCCTACCGCAAGGCGTACGACGGCAACACCCAGGGCTGGGCCAGCGAACTGGGCGAGCTGGTCGCCTACCTCGATGCCGCCTGACATCGAGGCCATTGCCGAGCAGGTGTTCACCGCCCTGGCCGACCCGACCCGGCGGGCCATCCTGGCTGCGCTGGCCGCCACCGGCCCGGCCACGGCCACCGACCTGGCCGGCCGCCTGCCCATCACCCGGCAGGCGATCGCCAAGCACCTGGCCATGCTGGCCGACGTGGGCCTGGTCACCGCCGAGCCGGGGGAGCGGCGCCGGGTCCGGTACCGGCTTCGCTCCGCGCCGATGCAGGTGGCGCAGCAGTTCCTGGCCGCGCTGGCCCGGGACTGGGACGGCCCGCTGAGCGCGCTGCAGGACCATCTCGATCAGAGTGCTGGGGGACCCAGCACTGCCGCATGACAGCACAACGGGAGGACACCATGACTGAGCTGACGATGCAGACCCCGGCCGTGGTCACCGGGGACGAGTGGGAGGCGGCGCGCCAGCGGCTGCTGGTCAGGGAGAAAGAGGTGACCCGGGCCCGGGACGCGCTGGCCGCCGAGCGCCGCCAGATGCCGTGGCTGCGGGTGGACAAGGAGTACTCGTTCGACGGGCCGGACGGCCGGGTGAGCCTGCTCGGCCTGTTCGGGGGACGCCGCCAGCTGATCGTCTACCGCGCGTTCTTTGAGCCCGGCGTGTACGGCTGGCCCGGCCACGCGTGCATCGGCTGCTCCCTGGTCGCCGACCAGGTCGCGCACGTCGCCCACCTGAACGCACGGGACACCACGCTGGCCTTCGTCTCACCCGCGCCGCAGCCGGACATCACCCGGGTGAAGGCGCGGATGGGCTGGACTCACCCCTGGTACACGCTGACCGACGAGTTCGACCTCGACTTCGGCGTCCGGGAGTGGCACGGCACGAACGCGTTCATCCGCGACGGCGACCAGGTGTACCGCACCTACTTCCTGAACAACCGGGGTGACGAGGCGATGGGCGGCACCTGGGCGTACCTGGACATCACCGCGCTGGGCCGCCAGGAGGAGTGGGAGGACTCGCCGGACGGCTATCCGCAGACTCCGCCGTACTCGTGGTGGAACTGGCACGACGAATACGGCACGGCCAGGGCGCCGCAGGGGGAGTAGTGCGGCCGGCCACGCCAGCGGCACCGGTCAGGAATCGAGAAGCGCTGTCTACGAGGCCGCAACTAGCCTGATCGTCATGGACATCACCATTAACTCGACGTTCCTCCCGCACATCGACCCGGAGGCCTCCCTGGCCTTCTACCGCGACATCCTCGGCTTCGAGGTCCGCAACAACGTCGGGTACGGCGAGAAGCGCTGGATCACGATCGGCCCGGCCAGCCAGCCGGGCATGTCCATCGTCCTGCATCCGCCGGCCGTCGATCCTGGCATCACCGACGACGAGCGCCGCACCGTCCTGGAGATGATGGCCAAGGGCACCTACGCCATCATCACCTTTGCCACCAAGGATCTCGAGGGCGTCTTCGAGCGGCTGCAGGCCAGCGGCGCCGAGGTCGTCCAGGAGCCGACCGATCAGCCGTACGGGATCCGGGACTGCGCCATCCGCGATCCCGCGGGCAACCTGATCCGCATCAACCAGCTCCGCTGAGCCGCCGCCGGGCGGCCCTGGGGAAGCGACTGAACCAGCGAGCTATAGCCAGCTGGTTGACAACCATATCGCGACGCCGGCCAGGGCGAGCAGGACGATGTTCAGCCAGATCACCGTTGCTTCGCCCCGGCGGAGATGCAGCGAAATGCCACCCATCTGAATCAGCGCGAGCCCGGTGGCCGCGGCCAGGGCGAGGCCTGCCGCGATGCCGGTCAGCGGCGGCAGGATCAGCCCCAGCGCGCCGAGCACCTCCAGCACGCCGATGGTCCGGACCAGCCGCAGCGGCACGCTGTCCACCCAGCCCATCATCGGCCGCAGCTGGTCCTTGGACCGCGCGACCTTGAGCCCACCCGCGTACAGGTAGAACAACGCCAGCAACGCGGCGACAATCCAGTAGGCCACCCGCATCACAGCACGTCCCTATAGTTACTTCGGGTAAGTGGCGTCATTGTGCGGGACAACCGGAGCGCTTACAAAAGGCACACGCGTGTGCGTAGCTATCAGCGAGGTGGCCGTGGCCAACTACCAGGACGTGTGCCTGATCAGGGGAGACCAGGGCCGGGCAATCCGCGCGCTGCTCGACCGCATCGCCGATAAGTGGGCTCTGCTGATCATCGCGACCCTGCACGATCAGCGACTGAGGTTCACCGAACTGCAGCAGCGCATCCCGGGCATCTCGCAGCGCATGCTCACTCTTACCCTGCGCAAGCTCGAACGCGACGGGCTGGTGATCCGCACTGCCCATGCCGAGGTACCACCGCGCGTGGAGTACGAGCCCAGCGAACTCGCCGCCACCTTGATCCCGCACGCGGTCGCCCTGGCCAGCTGGGCCGTCGATCACAACCCCGACATCGACGCTCATCGTGTGGCCTACGACGAGCGCCAGCGGTGAGGGTGCTGTCTGGGCGAAGCTGCGGCTGGGGGAGCGCTCAGCTGCCGGTATCTAGGTCAAGGACCAGCCGCAGGGCGATCACCTGCCGCGCTGGCAACGTCCGTTGCCTCGAACTTCGGGCAGTTCCCGCGCCCGGCCACCGTGCGGGTGGCCGGGCGCGGCCTTGTGCTGAGCCGTGCTACGGCAGGCTGACCGGCCCGCTCGTGTTGACCACCTGGTGGAGGGCGGCAGGCAGCTTGGTCTGCGAGCACTTGCCACCGGAGCGCGCCCCGAGGGACAAGATGCTGAAGCGGTAGGTGCCATGGCCGCTGATCCCGGCGTACTTGCCGGTCCCGCCGAGGATCCGGTAAGTGCCGTGCAGGTGGGCGGTGAGCAGGCAGGTCTTCGGGTTGAAGGCCTGCGGCCCGGTCGGGTTCGAGTGGCGCACCCGGATCGTGCCGTTCGGGAACACGAAGGATTGCACGTTGTTCGGCAGCTCGTGGGCTACCGCCGCGGCGGTGAAGACGCCGTAGGCGATGACGCTGGCAGTAGTCCCCGCGGGCAAGGTGTTCATCAGCTGGAAGTGCTCGGTCCCGGTGGTACCGCCCGAGTGGGTGCTCGCGGCGGCGATCCCGGCGCCCCCCACTGCGGCGGTGGTAGCAGCCGCCATGATCGCAGCTGTGATGGTCTTGCGCATTACTGGGTCCCCCTAGCGTGCATGTGGCCAGCGCCGGCGCCGCGACTGGGGCCGGCCAGCCAGCGGATCTCTTAACGCCAGACTGCGTGAGATCGACGCGGTTTAAATCAGTAGTAATGCCTAATCAGGCGGGCCGGACTTGATTACGCCGGGTCAGGCGCTGCTGCTGTCAAACGGCATGCTGGCTGGCATGGCGCTGCCGGCCCGCGGTGATGGCCGCTAGAGCATGCAGCGCAGGCGAGCCAGACTTCACGATTGTTCAAGGGCCGGTTACGGCCGCCACGTCGGCTGTCCTGTCTCAGCGAATCTGGTCCCAGGCCAACGCCCTGATCTGCGACGACCAGATTCAGTGAGACAGTCTTGCCCCCGGTGTCTCACTGAATCTGGTCCCTCGGTGGTCTAACCACCGGGGTGTCTCACTGAATCTGGTCCGTGACCTTGGAATTCAGGGGTCCGGCCTGGACCATGCTGTTGGTCAGCCCTCGGACCAGATGCGGTGAGATAGGGCAGTGGGGTGTGGACGTGATGGCGATGAACTGCTGCCACGATGCCTCATCGTCGGGGTGGGTCTCGGCGTGCTGGCCTGATCTCGTGAACAGGCACTTGTCTTCGGAGGCCAGCGCGCCGAACAGCTCGAACTGCCCGTCGCGCGGGAAGACCTCGTCGTCCCACTGCACGTGAAACAGCACAGGTGCGGAAATGGCGCGTGCCGCTGTCAGCGTCAGCTCAGGAGAGCACAGCCCGGGATGGATCTCTCCGGTCTGGCGGACCCCGAACTTGCCGGACACCGCGCACCGCAGCCGCGCTCTCAGCGCGGCTGCGACGGGGAGCCCGAAACGCGTGCCCATCGACATGCCGAAAACGCTGACGTTCGTATCGTCCAAGAGATCCTGGGCCGCCAACTCATTCACGGTCTCCAGCCAATCCTTGGTCATCCGGACCATAACGCTCTGCACGCCCTCGTCAACGACCAGCTGCTGGTATGCGGCAGGATTCGCCGGGGATGGTATCCGGTCCCCGTGGTAAGGCCCGTCGATAGCGACGACGGAAAGCCCTGCCGTGGATGCGAGCCAACGCCCCATCCGGATGTGGCGTGCGCTGCGCTTGTGCCCGCTGCCGCCGTGACAGAGCAACACCGCCGGAGACGCCGCCGGGGTCCTGGACGACCACACCACCCCCGGCACGGCGCCCGAGTGGCGGCTCAGCACGAATGATCGTTCGACCACGCTCTCACCGGCCGCCTCACCAAGCCATTCGATGCAACTAGTCACCGAGTGATTCAAGCACGGCGTGCTGGCATCCTTACCGATATGATTCGACGCCTCGAAAAGACGGTGATTGACTGCCCCGACCCTCAGGCCCTTGCCGAGTTCTACTGCCAGGTGCTTGGGATGACGATCAACGAGGACATCGGCAACTGGGTGGTCATCGGCACCGGGGGCGGCCTGCGCGAACTGGCTTTCCAGCGCGTTGCCACCTGGAGTCCGCCGCGCTGGCCGGACCCCGCGTATCCCCAGCAGATGCATCTGGATATCCGGGTGGACGATGCCGACCGGGCCGAACAAGAGTTGCTTGCCCTAGGCGCGACCCGCATGGTGGCTGAAAGTGAAACAGGCTTCCGAGTCTTCCTCGATCCGGTTGGTCACCCACTCTGCATCGTCTTCGGCCGTCGTAGCGCAGACTGAACCAGCAATGGACTGGCGGCGAGGCGAGCGACGGCCCGAATGTATCCATGTCAAGCGGGTCGCCCGCTGACAGGAACGGTGCCGTTATCGGGCAAGAGCGCAGCCCAGAGCAAGGCGTCGGCCACCGCCGCGGTGATGTGCACCTTGTCGAGCTGGACCGTGCGGTCATCTGTGCTGATCGACACAGACCCACCGGCCAGTCAGAGCCTGCGCGGAGGGATTGGTTCATCGCGGTAGCCGCCGCCGGGGGAGGGTTCCACCCACCAGGCCTGGGCGCCGTCGCGCATGGCGACGGCTTCGTGCAGTTCGGTGCCGATGTAGTGCAGACCGACGCCGTCCTCGGTAGCGTACCCGGCTGGAAGTTCACCGTGGGCTACGTAGTCGCGGTAGACGCGGCGGCGGGGCTGGTCGCCGAGGGAATCATGAACCCCGTTGCTGTAGGGCAGGAGGTCCAGGCCGTTGGTGAACACGGCCAGGGAGTCGCCGAAGGAATCGGTGGGGCCGCCGCGGTGCCAGCACAGGCTGCCGGCGCTCCACCCAGCGAGAACCACCCCTGTCTCCCAGCATTCCCGCATAACCGGGGCCAGGCCGTGCGCCCGCCACACCGCCATCAGGTTTACCACGCTGCCGCCCCCGATCAGCAGGACGTCTTGCGCCAGCAGGTGCGCCTCGATATCGGGAACGCTGGGCCGGGTGAACAGCGTGAGCACGCTGAAGGTGACGTCCGCACGGTCGGCGAAAACCTCGGTCACCGCTTCGATGGCGGACGGGGAATCACCGGTGGCCGTGGGGATGAAGCAGACTCGTTTCTTCCCGTGGCCAGCGGCGAGGCTCACCGCGTACTCAAGGAACGCCGGGTCACGCTTCTCATCTGGGGGGCGGTTTAAGACTCCGGAAAACGCGAACACCTGTCTCGGCCTGACGCGCACCATCACAGCCTAACGATCCTTTCGGAGGCGTCTGCTCTCGCCGGTCAGGGCGTTGATGGCGGGCGAGCAGATGCAGGAAGGGCATGGTGTTTTTGCCGCTGCTGGTCTTGAGCGGTTCGCGGATTGTCCCGATTGCCAGGCCTGCGGCTGCCAGGGCTGTGGTGTAGGCGGTGAGTGGGCGGTGTCTTCCGCGGTAGGTCATGGTCTGCCCAGCTCTGTCGATGGTGAGGGTGTAAGGCTGCTCGTCCGCGTAGCTGCCGGTGAGGCGCGTGGTGAAGACGGGATGCAGGAGGGCGATGGCGAACCTGCCGTCTGGCGCGAGGATGCGCGCGGCTTCTCCGACTCCGGCCGTCATGTCGTCGAAGTCATGCAGGCACATGAAGGCGATGACGAGGTCAGCTGCATGGTCGCCGATAGGCAGCTTGGCGGCGTCGGCGACGACGGCGGCCCCGGGCTGTGGTGCTTCGGCGGCTGCCTTGACGAGGGGGAACGTTGCATCGCATCCGACGACCTGGTGTCCGGCTGCGGCGAGGATGCGCCCGAGGCGGCCTTCGCCGCAGCCCACGTCCACGGTCAGGCGCCCCGGGGGCGGCAGGAGGTCCAGGAAATGGGGCAGGTTAAACCGCCAGAAATCATCGTCCAGGTCCGGTGATCTGGCCCAGCGAACCCAGGTATCTGCACGTTCTTGCCAGGCTGTACGCAGGTCCATCTGGCCAGTCTCCTTGGCCTCGCATAGGCGGGCAAACTCGGCGGCGACCACCCGAGGGTGAAGGACTGTCATTCATGATCTCTGCTCTGCTTTCCCGTCTTCCTCCGATAGACGCCGAATTCCGGGGCAGGGGTTACCCGGCCCACCACGGGCCGGCAGAGCTGGTAAACCCAGCCCACCTGCCGGCACGCTGCCTCAGCGACAGCGAACGCGCGGGCATCCCGTGGCTTGATCCGGTTATCGGGCCTCACGTCGATCACGGCACCCGTGCCGTCGGCCAGCCGGGCGAAGAAGTCGGGTCCATGCTGGCGCTGCGCGCCGTCTTCTGGCCACGACAGCCAGAACGGCTGAGATGAGAACGCCACCACCCGGGAGTCGAAGTCCAGCGTCATCGCGACGTCGCGTTCCAGCCACGACTCGAACCCAACGTGGGCATCCATCGTCGCCGCGTAGTAGAGGCCGGTGAAGTTCCTCTGCCGCTTGAACGACGGGAACGACCTCACCGGCGCGGCCCGCTCGAACGAGTTACACCACACCTCGCTCCATGGGCCGCGGCGGCGGGACCCAGCACTGTCGAAGAACTCGGCAGATAAGGCCGTCACATTAAGTGGCGAGACCGCTGCTAGACCCTCCATAACGCCTGAATCTACGACTGGGCAAGGAGAGAACCGCGCGACGACACGCGTGAGGGACCAGATTCGGTGAGACAAACGCCAAGTACGGACCACCTTTAGTGAGACAACTACAGCCTGTAGTTCGGCTTGGGACCAGATTTAGTGAGACAGCTGGCCGGATCGGACCAGATTCAGTGAGACAGGACATCGGCTCCGCCGATTTGGGACCGCTGGCTGCAGCCCCCGTTTGCCAAACGCCGATAATGAGCATTATGTAAAGTAGCGCGGTCGGAGCCTCTCCGCGGATGCCGCACCTCGCCGTGGTTTTGCGAGGTGCGGCATCCGTTACTTGGTTCGGATTGTGTCATGGGGTGACGAAGTTGACCGACGTCCCCCAGTTCGCCATGCCGTCCCTAGTCCCGCCGCAGGTACCGATCGCGGTGGGATTGAACGCCTTCCCGGTGCAGTTCGGGAACTGGATGTACTCGTTGGCGAAGTAGATCCGCCCGCCGGTTCCGGGCACGAACAGCGCCCAGCTGTAGTCTCCCCAGCGGGGCCGGGTCGGGGTGACCGGGAAGCCCTGGTACTCGGTGAAGCCGTCCTGCGGGGACTTGCCCAGATTCGCGACGTTGATCGTGGACTTGAGCAGGCCGCCGGAGGTGCTGGTCAGCCTGCCGTAGGCGCTGCTCGGGAAGAAGCCGCCATGGTTGGCGCCGGTCGGGCCGCCGTTGCCGTTCAGCGTGAAGTCCATGATCGCCCGGCCGCCACTGGCGGGCGGCGCGGCCATGGACGGGAATTCCAGGTCTTCGTGCTTCGCCGAGACGTACCCCTGGCTGGTCAGCGTGAACTTGCCGGTCTTGTCGAACGAGCGGGTACCGACCACCCAGTACACCGCGCTCTGGTGGATCTCCGCGCTGGCCCCGGCGTATGTCTGCGCGATCTGGGTGGCGGTGCTTCCCCACATCTGGCCTTGCGCCTGCGCGACCTGCGTCAGGAAGTCGCCGTTGGAGTTGATCCCGCCCTCCGGGCAGGGGCCCGTCGTGGTGGGCGGTGGCGGGATGGCGCTGCAGTCCTTGCCCAGCGGTATCGGCCCGGTCTTCTGCGGGCCGACAGAGGCCTGGTAGCCGTTCACTGTCAGTTCGGGGTCGAAGTAGCGGTCCACGCCGGAGAACAGCTGGCCGGTGAACCGGATGGCGGCGCTGCAACTGGCGCAGCCGTTGGTGTTGAGGGCGGACAGCCCGGTCCAGGCCCACGCCGCGAGCCGGTTGTCACCGGAAGTCGGCGAGACCGCCGCGAACCCGTAGAAGTCCAGCGAGGCCAGCATGAACCCGGTGCCGCCGTGGCTGTTGTCGAACTGGCCTGCCACCGGCTGCGCCGGGATCACCGCCGCCCAGCAGGTGATGCCGCCCTCGTGCAGCACCTTGTCGCGGGCGCAGGTCCCGTCCGGGGTGCCGATCAGGCCCATGTTCTGCCGCGCCACCGTGACCGCCGGGTTCGGCTGCCCGTTGGCCAGCACAGTGGGCAGGCCCTGCTCCAGCGCGCTCTTGCGGAACGCGAACTCCTGCGCCCCGTTGAAGAAACCGCCACCGAAGCCGGGCAGCGTCGACGGGAGAAGCGGGAACTCGTCATAGAACATCAGGAACGCGTCCCGGGTCACCGAGATCTTCGCGAAGTCGTTGAGCAGGGACGGGTAGCCCGGCTCGGCCGGGTTGTAGTCGGCCTGCGAGAAGTACACGTGATAGGGGCCGAACGGGCTGGAGCCGTCGGTCACCGCGATGCCCTCGGAGCACTCGTTGGCCACGCCGGCGAAGCATCCGGTGAACGCGCCGCCCTTGGACTCCGGGCTGGCCGACACGATCTGGGTGAAGAACCAGTGCCCGCCGTTGGCCGGGTCCCACACGCAGGAGGGATCCCCGCCGCTGCTCCAGTTCTTCTTCGTGAGCCCCATGATCGCGTCCAGCGAGATCGGCGCGGACTTGCGCTGCAAAGCGGTGTTGAAGACCAGGATCTCGCCGATGTTGTTGGTCTCGACCACGAACCCGTTGCCAGCGCACAGGCCCTGGTCCGGGGGCTCAACGTCCTTAAAGATGTTGGTGGTGTGCGTGGCGCTGTCGACCGCGTTCAGGCCCTTCACGGCGGTGGCGCCACCCGCCGAGGTGCTGATGTTGTCACAGCCCGGGCCCAGCGGCTGGCAGCTCACCGACGGGAGCGGGTTGGAGGGGCTGTTGGCGCCGAGCGCGCGCCGCTGCGCCGCGGAGACATGGAGCTGCCGGAGATCCGGCGGCATCATCGCGTGCGCGGTGTCAAGTTTCCCGGCTTGCCGAACGCTGCCCGCCTGGCGGCCCGACGCGGCCGCCGCGGTAGACGGTGTGTTGACCGGGCCGGTGAGCAGGTGACAGCCGGCGCAGCCAGTAGCGGCCGGGCCGGCGAAGGTCGGCTTGAATGACCCCAGGCTTGAGGAGCTAACAGCGCCCCCGGAACTCCCGTGCGGAGCCGCCGCCGCCGCCGGCCCCCCGGTGGCGACCAGGAGCATCCCCGGAAGGGATAGCAGCGACAGCAGCACCGCGATCTTGTAGCGCATGGCTTTCATGAGTGTTGTCCCCCAACCGCCGGAACTACGGCCGGGCAGGGTGCCCGGCTCCGGATGTGGGCCGGGCAGCGGACTCTCTGCAGTGGATCAGCGGGCGGGACAGTTCAGAGCGCCAGGCCGCCGTAGCTGAAGGTGCCCCGCTGGGCAGCGTGGTGCGATGCCCCGGAGGATCACCTCAACGCTCTGAACATCCCCCTTTGCTGAACACTCTCATCGAGTAGCCACCCAGCGGCAGCCCCGTAGGTCGGCCTGCGAAGGCTGCGTTAGGTGAGGCCGCCGCTAGGGCGGCGCTAGAAGTGACCAGGATCACCGGCCTTGAGGGGCCAGCGGTGCCGTAGCTGATATCGGTTTAAGGCTCGGGTAATCGTGCGGCCCGCTGGGCGAGAACAACAGGTGCCCCGATGCCCGTTAGCGGTGACCGCGGTCACTGTCACGAAGCGATAACCGGCAGAAGAATTGTCAACGTCGACCTCCCCCTAGAACGACATTGTTCCCAGGCAGCCCAGAGTCACCGACATCCTCAGCCGAGGGTAATCCTGGTACGAGACCAGCACAATAGGTCACTGCTGACCGACCGAACGAACGAACGGCCCGGTCATTCCAAGATGCAGACTGAGCTCAATCGGACGGCGTGGCCGGGGACCAGATGCCGAACCACTGCTCGGCGTCATAGGCTTCATACCGTTCTACCTCGGTGAACCCCAGCTTCGCCGCAAGGCGCATCGAGCGGGTGTTGGCAGTCTGGGTAAAGAGCACCACCGGCTCGCCGGGAAGCGCGCCGGCGAACCAGCCCAGTGCCGCTGCGCACGCCTCGGCGGCGCGCGCTGTCTGAGGAGGCCGAACTGCACGCCGCTGCCGCCCGGGCCGTGCGGGCCAGACTGGGCCTGACCGGCCCGGCGGCAGCGGGAGCAGCCGGATGAGCGGCGGCTCGGACCTGGAGCAGCGGTACCGCCGGGTACTGCGGCTGCTTCCCGGCTGCAGCCACATCACTCCGCTGGGACCGGACGCTGCGCCAGTGAACCTGCCGCCGCCACGCCATCTGGGGTCACCGATCATCTCGCTCACCACCTACCGGAACCAACCGGGGCCCTCCAGCTTCACCGCCTGCTGGTCCCGTCTGGCTGATCGCGGCCGTCTCCCCCGCAGCGCCGTCGCTGGACGGATCCTTGCCGGCCTCCGCACAGCGGCCAGCACTCTCCGCAGCGGCGGCCGGCACCGGCGCAGGGGATGAGTGCGGGCATCTGCGGTCATCCCTGACCGCGCGGTAGAACGACGGGAAGTCCGGGCGCTGGGGTCTCACACCTTTCTAACGCGTTACCGTTGACTGAGGGTCACCTGGCCCGGACGGGCGCCGGTCCCCGCTGCGCTATGGCTTGCGCCAGACCGAGACGTGGCTCTCGCTGTCCGCCGTGAACGGGCTGCCGTCCCAGCCGGCCAGCCGCTGCTCCATTTCCAGCCCGGCCAGCTGCGCCATCAGGTCGCACTCGGCGGGCCAGATGTAGCGGAAGTCACCGGAGTCATACCGCGTGTTCCCGTCGGCATCCCGGAGGTAGTGGTGCGACGTGCACCGCTGGGTGGCGAGATCGTAGGTGTCGAAGATGAGGTGTCCCTCGGCCAGGCTTACTGGGACAGCGTCCTGGCCGGGCGGCATGCGGCGGATGGCTGGCACCCAGAGCTCGATGACGAACCGCCCGCCCGGGCTCAAGTGCCGGGCCGCGTTGCGGAAGCACTCCACCTGTTCCTGCTGGGTGCGCAGGTTGGAAAGGGTGTTGAACACCAGGTACACCAGCGAGAACTCGCCGGGCGCCCGCGTTGTCGCCATGTCCCCCACCAGCACCGGCAGCGCTGCCTCATCGGCCTTGCGCCGGAGCTGGGCCAGCATGGCCCCGGACAGCTCGATCCCGGTGACCGGGACGCCCCGGGCGGCCAGCGGGATGCCGACCCGCCCGGTGCCGATGGCGAACTCCAGCGCTGCGCCGGACCCGGCCAGCCGGGCCAGGAAGTCCACCGTCGGGCCGAGCACCTCGGGCGCGAACCGCTCGGCGGCATCAGCGTCGTAATGCGCCGCGGCCTGCTCATCCCACACGTCGCTGCTAGTCACGATCCCTCAGTCTGCGGGCTCTCCCCCGCCGCGTCGATCGGGTTTCCACGCAGGGCCCCGGGCCGGAGCGGTGTGCCGAGCACATGGCTGACCAGCCTGCGGTGGGCGGCGTGCAGGGTCCGGACCGCGGCTGGCGTCAGGCCCGGCTTGACCGGTGGGCGGCCGCCGCGGGGCCGCCCGGGCTTGACCGGGATCCACAAGTGTCCAGGGTCGCTGCCTTCGAGTTCGGCGATGATCTCGGCCCTGGCCGCCAGCCACCGGCTAAGGATCAGCACGCTCGTTGCGCGCAGCGGGTAAGAGCCGCCGGCCAGCTCGATCCGGGCCGGATCATCCAGATGCAGGGCGGTGATCTTGAGCCCGGCCAGGTCGGGCACGGACCGCCCAGTGTCCGCGACGAGCGCCCCCACGGCCGCGGTGCGCAGCGCGGTCGCGGCATTGGCATAGGCGGGCCTGCGTACCGCCAGGTCGTGCAGCAGGCGGTACGCCTGGGCGGGAGTCAGCCGGTCCCCGTCCGCGGGCGGCTGGCTGTCCCGGCGGTCGGGCAGGCCAGCGAACTCGGCAAACGCGTTGTAGGAGTCGATGCGTACCCGCATCGAGTTGATGCCGGCCACGGCCTCCGGGCCACGCAGCGTGTTCCGGGTGCGGGTCTTACCCGCGGCGGCGTCAGCCAGCCACGCGTCCACCCGCGCCGGGTCCAGCAGCTCGCCGACGGTGATCCGGGCGGTGCCCGTCGCCAGCTGGGCGTGCTCCAGGAACTCCTCGATGAAATGCCGCCGGATCCGCTGGGTGATATCAGCGAACTGACGGCTGGCCAGATGACTGATGAAGGCGTCCAGGGCCTCCCCCGCCCGGGTCCGGGAGTGCACGGCTGGCATACCTGAATCGTACCGGCTGCATCTGATAACAGCAAGAAGCCTCCAGTACATCAACCCCGCCCCGTTTGCCGACGCCCATGGTTCGGGACGGACCAGTTCGGTACGGATCGGACCGACCCGGCACGTCACGGGCCACTCCCCCACCCGCACCTAGGACTCCAAGGCAACCCACCGCTTCTTGCTGTTATCAGCTTTCCTGGGCCACCATCGGCTCGATCTGGCCGAGCTGCATACCCAGCTGGACCAGGCAGGCACCCTCACCCGGCTTCTCGTGCCGTGCCCCGCGCCTGCTCCAGCTGGCCCACCCCCACCGGGCCGCTCTCCGGCAGTCCCCCGGCCTGCCACGCCCGCTGCGCCCGGGCCACGTCGCCACCCGCCTCATGCAGCACCATCTTCCTGGCGGTGGCGCTAGGCACGGTGCCGTCGCCGCCGAGATCCACCAGGTGGGCCAGCATCCGCACGGACTGGTTGCGCTGCCCGGCCTTCCGCTCGTTGTACCGGTAGACCAGCACCCACCGGCCCTGCAGCGAGCGGGCCCGCTCGATCAGCGCCCGGCCGCGGTCGGTGTCGGCCTGCTCGGTCCGGATCGGCTCGGTCTCGCCGGACGGCAGCCGCAGCGTGACCAGCCCGCGGCGGCTCGATTCCTCGATCTCCACCTGCTCCAGGAACGCGACGAACGTCCGCGCGGACTCCAGCCGCTCGATGTCCTGCCTGGCCTGCTGGGCGATCAGGTACAGGTCCACAGTCAGGCCGTGCACCCGGCGGCCCCAGGCCGCTTCCTCCCCAGCCGGGCACGGCCCGGCCGCCTGGGCCGCCGCGACGACCAGGCTGTACTCCACCGTCACACCCGGCGCAGCACGGCGACCAGCTTGCCAACGATGGTGGCCTGGTCGCCCAGGATCGGGGTGTACAGCGGGTTCTGCGGCATCAGCCAGGTGTGCCCATCCGAACGCTTCAGCGTCTTGACCGTGCCCTCGACCTCCACGCCGTCGATGAGCGCGGCCACGATGTCGCCGTTATCGGCGTCCGACTGCTGCCGGATGACGACCAGGTCGCCATCGGTGATCCCGGCGCCGATCATCGAATCCCCGGCCACCCGGAGCATGAACAGCTCCCCCTCACCGACCAGTTCGCGGGGCAGCACGAACGCCTCGCCGGCCGAGCCGGCCGGGAAGACCTGCTCACCGGACAGGATCGGCTCCCCCGCCGCGACCTGGCCCACCAGCCGGACACAAGCCGCGTTCCGCAGGCCCGTGCCCGTCCGCACGGCATCGGCGTCGCTGGCCGCCGGCCGGACCGGCACCGCGTCACCCGGCGGGACCACCGCGGTACGCGGCCGCCCGGGCTCGTGGATCAGGTAGCCCTTCTTCTGCAGCGTGCGCACGTGCAGCGAGACGCTGGACAGGCTGGCCAGCCCGACCGCATCGGCGATCTCCCGGTAGCTGGGCGGATGACCGGACTGCTGGCCGAAGTCCTCGATGAACCGGCGAATCCGGGCCTGGATCGGGGTGAGCGCCGCCGCACTCGACATGATCAGCCTCCACCTCGCTCACCATGTGCGCTGTCAGGTGGCGCAGATATTATCGCTTCCCGGGCCAGTATTCAAATGTGTGTTCGAGAACGCTTCAGTCCGGTGCCCAGGCCTGCATCCGGCGGTCCAGCTCGGCCGGGTCCACGTCCTCGATGTGGCTGCCCAGCATCCACTGCTGCCCGAACGGGTCACGCAGCCGGCCCTCCCGCTCGCCGTAGAACTGGTCGGCCAGCGGATGGATCACCGAGCAGCCCGCCGCCACCGCGCGGGCCCAGAGCGAGTCCACGTCCGGCACCGTGACCACCATAATCGCGGTCACCCGGCCGGCGTCTCCCACGGCCGAACCGCCGCCGTTGTCGCCCGGCTCGGTCAGGTAGACGACCGAGCCGCCGAGCTGGATCTCGGCGTGCACCACCGTCCCGTCCGGCGCCGCGAACAGCGTCCCGCGCTGCTCCGCGCCGAACGCGTCCCGGTAGAACTCAACCGCCGCCCGCGCGTCCTGGACCACCAGCCGTGGCGTGACCGTGTGCAGGTGCTCCGGCACCGGGCCGGGCGACGCCTCCGCCTCGGCCAGCCCGGGCTGCTGGTACACGCCGAGCACGTTGCCCGCCGGGTCGCGGACCCAGCCGAACACCTCGCCGGCGCCGGGATCCACCGGCCGGACGATCTCCCCGCCCGCGGCCAGCACCGCGGCCAGCGCCGCATCCGCCCGCGCCACCATCACGTAGGGCAGCAGGCCCGGCTCCCCCACCACCGGCCGGCCGGTCACGAACGTGCCGCTCACCTCCCCCACCGTGTCGTCAAAAGCGACCGCACCGTCGCCACGGCGGCGAATCTTCCAGCCGAACGCCAGCTGGTAGAACTCGGCGGACGCCCTCGCGTCGGCCGCCGGGATCTCGATGTAACACAACTTGCCGGTGCGGTACCTCGGCGCGCTGCCGTCTACCATCGTGTCGTGCCCCCTTCTGGGTCCGGTGTCGACCATGCCAGCGGCCCCCCGGCGGGGTCTTGGCGAAAAGGGACACCTGCCCGGTGACCATCATCGTGCGGCGCCCCGCTCCCCCGCTGGCCGGCCTGGTCTCCGCGCTGGTCTACCAGGCCGGTGAGCAGCCGCAGGCCTCGGTGCAGAAGATCCTGCCCGACACTGAGCCCAGTCTGTGGGTCAACCTCAACCGGGATGAGTTCCGCTCGCTCAGCGGACCCGGGCCCGGCCAGGTACCGGGCGCGATGCTGGCCGGGCCGCGGAGCCGTGCCCTGGTCACCGAGTTCGAGGCGGGACGGGCGCACATCTGGGTGTCATTCGCGCTGGGCGCGGCCCCGGCCTTCTTCCCCGCCCCGCTGGCGGAGACCGCCGATCAGCTCGTGCCGCTGGCCGACCTGTGGGGCCGGTGCGGCGGCAGCCTCCGGGACCGGCTGCTCACCGCCGCGGCCCCGCAGGACATGCTCCAGGTCATGGACCAGGTCCTGCTCGCCAACCTGACCGGCCCGGCCCGTGCCGACCCGGCGATGTGCGCGGCCGCCCGGGCCCTGTCCAGCGGCCAGGCCGTCGGCCAGGTGGCCGGCGGCCTGGGACTACTCCCCCGCACGCTGCGCCGCCGCTTCACCGCCTACGCCGGGCTCACCCCTAAGCGGTTCGCCCGGGTCCAGCGGCTGCGCCGGGTAACCCAGGCGCTCGGTGGCCAGTCCCGGGCCGGCTGGGCGGCGGTCGCCGCTGAGCACGGCTACAGCGACCAGTCGCATCTCATCGATGAATTTCAGGACCTGGCCAGCATCACTCCGGCCGAATACCTGCGGTCCCGCATCGACGGGCCCAGCCACCTGCGGGTCTAAGGCCGGGCCCGGGCGATCGGCTCCTGCAGTTCGGTGACCCACTGGGCGGTGTCCTCCGGGCATTCCAGGTAGAACTCCCGCGGATAGCCACTGGCGCGATAACCGTTGTCCTCGATCCAGCCGGCCAGCACCTGGATGGTGGACATGACGTTGTCCATGGAGCCGCGGTGCACCACGGTGGCGGCCCGCTCGATGGCGGGCAGATCGACGATGGCGAAGTCCTGCCCATCGCCCGGCTCGGCGTTGACCGGCAGCGTGGCGTGCACCACAACGCTGTCCCCATCTGGGCCGTCCTCGTAGTAGGCGATGGCCGGGCCGGCCGGGGTTACCCCGGCCCGGCCGAGCCGGCTGCCCAGTTCCGCGTACAGCGGCCGGATGACCGGGGTGATGGCGGCCGGTTCGAGGCTGGCCGCGATCGCGGTGAGCTCGGCCACCCGGACGGCTGGGATCTGCTTGACCTGGATGTCGTCGGCGGGCATGGTGCCCTCCCTCTCGATGATCTGGAGTCTCGCCTCGACCTGGGCCAGCCGGGCCGTGTCGGCGGTCAGCCGGGACTGCAGCTCGGCCTGGCGCAGCCGCAGCATGCCGCGCAACTGCTCGGCGCTGACCTGGTCGTCCAGCATCGCGCGCACCTGGTCCAGGCTGAAGCCGAGATCTTTGAGCGCGATGATGCGGTTGAGCCGGGCCAGCTGGCCGGCCGCGTAGGACCGGTAACCGCTGGCCGGGTCGACCCGGGCCGGGCGGAGCAGTCCCGTACTGTCGTAGTGCCGGAGCATGCGCACCGAGACCCGGCCGTGCCTGGCGAATTCCCCGATGGTGAACATGACGCTCCCACCCGACAGCCTCACACGGTGTGAGGGTCAAGAGGCTGGTCAATCGCTCGTATATTCGACTACTGAACGCTAGAGCGGTAGCATTTGCCTATGGCCAGTGTGCAGGCTGTCATGCCGCCGGTCCGGCCGTCGTGGCCGGGCCGCCGCGAGGTGCTGGTCGCCGACAGCCTGGCCGGCTTGCACGGGGCCGAGCATGGCCCCGTCGAGCTGCCGATCTGGCTGTTCTGGTTCCCGGACCGCCGCTTCGACCTGGATGAGCCGGGCATGCTGCCCTGGATGTACCAGATCGTGCTCCGGGAGGCCCGCCGGCCGGAGGACCTCGGCTACCTGAACGGTGACCGGCTGATCAGCCTGTGGCCCGAGCTGTACCTGCCCCGCGGTGTGCGCCAGGCCTGGGAAGAGCGGCACCCGGTGCTGCGGGCGGTCCCGGCCCCAGCCGCCACCTGATGCCGATCGACGAACTGCAGCGTGCGGTGGCCACCGTCGCGCTGCGCGCGGCCGCCCGGCACGGCTTCGCCTTAGCTGGTGGCAACGCGCTGATCGCGCACGGCATCGTGGACCGGCCCACCGATGACGTGGACCTGTTCAGCAACCAGGATGCCGGGGTGACCGCGGCCGCCCAGGTGGTGGAGAACGCGCTGCGCGCGGCCGGGTTCCAGGCCGACCGGCAGGACACCGACCGCGGGCTGGCCGACGTCTTCTACGGCATGGGCGACGGGATCGCCGAGTGGATCATCACCACGCCCGGCGGGCAGCAGACCATGCTGCAGCTGGCCTACTTCGACCGCAGCCACCGGCCGGTGACGATGGACGTCGGCCCGGTGCTCGCCCTGGAGGATCTGGCCGGCTCGAAGGTGTGCGCGCTGGCCAGCCGGGTCGAGCCGCGCGATTACATCGACACCGCCGCCGCGATGCGGCGCTACCCGGTGGAGCAGCTAATCGGCTTCGCGAAACGGCTGGATCCTGGCCTGGAGGACCGGGACTTCGCGGACGCTGGCCGGCAGCTGGACCGGATGCCCGACGGCGTGTTCGCCCGCTACGGGCTCAGCCCCGCCGACGTGACCCGGCTGCGTGAGCAGTTCGCCGCCTGGCCCCGCCCCTGATCACCCGCTGGAGCAGGGCCTCAGCCAGTTGGGGGTGTTTACTGATCTGGTGGCTGGTGAGACCGAACCGACGCCGGTCGCCCTGGTGGCTGGCGCCACCCGGGGCGCGGGCCGGGCGATCGCCGTCGAGCTGGCGCGGGCCGGATTCTTCGTCTATGCGACCGGCCGCAGCAGCCGGGCCGCCGGCCCGTCCGAGCTGGGCAGGCCGGAGACGATCGAGGAAACCGGTGATCTGATCCACGCCGCTGGCGGGGCGGGTGCCGCACGAGTGGTTGATCACGAGGATCCGGGCCAGGTGGCCGCCCTAGTGGCAGCCATCTGTGACGAGCGCGGCCGTCTCGATGTGCTGGTTAACGACATGTTCGGGGGCGACCGGTACATGCAGTGGGACAAGCCGTTGTGGGAGCACGACTGGCCGGGCGGGCTGCGGATGCTGCAAATGGGCGTGCATACCCATTTGATCACCTGCCGGGCGGCCATCCCGGTGATGCTGCGTACCGCCGCCTCACATGGCACCCGCGGCCTGGTGGTTGAGATGACCGACGGGACCTCGCAGGCCAACGCCGAATTCCGGCGCAATGTCGGTTTCTACTACGACCTGGTGAAAGCCAACGTCGGGCGGATCGTGCAAGCACTGGCCGCCGAACTTGAGAATCTGCCGGTAACGGCAGCCGGCGTGACCCCGGGCTGGCTGCGCTCAGAGAACATGCTGGAGAACTTCGGTGTCACCGAGGCCAGCTGGCGTGATGCCTGCGTGGGCACTCCAGGCTTCGCGATCTCCGAGTCGCCGGCTTACGTCGCCCGGGGTATTGCCGCGCTGGCCACGGCCGGTGATGCTGACCGCTGGGCTGGCACGATCATCAGCTCCCGCCAGCTCGCCGATGCCTACGGTGTCACCGATACCGACGGCACCAAGCCGGACTGCTGGGGCTACCTGGCGGCCTACGGCTGGGAACGGGAGGACGGCGAGGGCATTGACCGGTTCCGCTGATTCAGGCACCGCCGTGCGCAAGCCCGGGCGCGAGCTCGGCGACCCGAAAGAACTGCTGCTGGGCTTCCTGGACTATTACCGGTCGGTCATCATCCGCAAGGTCGGTGGCCTGACGGATGCGCAACTGCGGGCGAGCCGCCTGCCCTCCGGCTGGACTCCGCTAGAGCTGCTCAAGCACCTGTCCTATATGGAGCGGCGGTGGCTGCGCTGGGGATTCCGCGCCGAGCAGCTTCCCGATCCGCACGGCGACGAAGACCAGGCCGGGCGCTGGCACGCCGGACCGGGCGACACTGCCGCCAGTCTCATCGCCGCACTCCGCGCCGCTGGCGAGCAGACGCGGGCCATTGCTTCCGCGGCCGAGCTGACCGACATCAGCGCCCCCGGCGGCCGGTTCAGCGACAGCGACCCACGGCCCCGGCCGACCCTGGCCTGGATTCTCAGTTACGTGCTGCAGGAGTATGCCCGCCACGCCGGGCACCTGGACGCCGCGCGGGAACTGATAGACGGCACCACCGGCGAGTGACCTGGCGCCGGGCCGCGTCCGGGGAGCTGGGTGCATCGAAGACCGCGGTACTTGCCCCGGCAGGTACTCGCCTGCAACGATCTGACGATGTCCGTGGCCGGCCATCAGACGTTGCGGGTGCTCGACGGTTCTTACGTTCTTGATCGTCCGGCAGACGTCACCGACGTTGATCTGCGCGCGGACGTGCTCGCCGTGGTGTCCGGTCCGGACGGATTCACAGTGATGCGGCGCGACGACGCGGGCGACGATGCATGGTCGGCGCTGTGGAACGGCGACGAGGCGTGTGACCTGCAGGCGGCCGGGATGCTGAGCGCGATCGTGGCGCCACTGGCGGCCGCTGGCGTGCCGGTGTGGGTGGTTTCGGGTTTCGACGGCGACCTGATCCTTATCCCGGCCGATCGGTTGGATGAGGCTTCCGGGGTGCTGCAGGCGGCCGGCCACCAAGTCCGGCGGTAACCGGGATGCCGGGCGGTGCTCAGCCGAGCTGGCCGACGCGGCGGATGGTTTCCTCGACCGGGCGGCCGCCGGCGATCTCGAGGTCGTCGGTGACCGCGCCGTCGCGGAGCCGGATCAGCCGGTCGCAGCGGGCGGCGATCTGCGGGTCGTGGGTGGCGATGATGACCGTCATCGGGTTCTCCTGCCGCAGCCTGGCCAGCAGGTCGAGGATCCCGCTCGCGGTGCGCGAGTCCAGGTTGCCGGTCGGCTCGTCGGCCAGCAGCAGGTGCGGGGTGTTGATCAGCGCCCGGGCGATGGCGACCCGCTGCTGCTCGCCGCCGGACATCCGGGACGGCAGCGACCGTTCCCGGCCGCCCAGGCCGACCGCGGCGAGCAGCTGGCGGCCTCGCCCGAGCTTGTCCCAGCTGGTCCGGTAGGGCAGCACCGGCGCGATCACGTTGTCCAGCACGGTCAGCGCGGGCAGCAGGTTGTAGCGCTGGAACACGAACCCGACGGTGCGCCGGTAGGCGGCCAGCGCGCCGCCGTGCAGCGCGGTGACGTCGGTGCCGTCGCTGGTGATGGTGCCGGAGTCGGGGCGTTCCAGCGCGCCGATCAGGTGCAGCAGGGTGGATTTGCCGGACCCGGACGCGCCGGTCAGTGCGACGTACCCGCCCGGCTCGATCCGCACGGTCACGTCGTCGGCCGCGGTGACCGGATGGGCGCCGCCCGTGCTGTAGCGCTTGCTGACGCCACGCAGCTCGATGGCGCCATGGGCGGGGGCGGGCTCGGTCATCCTCACTCCTCGGCGAGTAGCTGGGCGGCGGGCAGCCGGTGCAGCAGCTGGGCGGGCAGCAGCGCGGCCAGGGACGTGATCAGCATGCCGGCCAGGACCGCCCCGCCTGCGGCGGCGAACAGCAGCGGCGGCAGCTGCCCGGCGAACACGGCCGCCGCGATCAGGCCGAGCAGCGCGCCGGCCACCGAGCCGGCCAGCCCGGTCAGTGCGCCCTCGGTGATCACCAGGCGGTGCAGCACCGGCTCGGGCCAGCCGAACGCGCGGATTGTCGCTAGTTCCGCCGCCCGCTCGGTGATGCTGATCACCACGGCATCGGCCACGGCCAGCACGCCCAGGGTGACGGTGGCCGCGACCGCGACGTAGTCCACCCCGCGGACCTGGACCGTGACCACGTTGCCGAGCAGGGTGCCGACAACCGCACCGCGGAACGCCAGCGTGACCGCGACCAGCAGGGTCAGCGACATGACCCCGATGGCCAGGCTGAGCGCGCCGACCAGCGTCCGGCCCGGGGTGCGCAGCACGTTCACCACGGCCAGGCCGGTGATCCGCCGCGGCTGGCGGGCGCGCCGCACCGCCAGCACCGGCGGCCGGGCCGACGCGATGGGGTCGGCCCGGGCGGCCAGCCAGGCCGGTACCGCGCCGGCCACCACCGCCACCGCGACCGCCACCGGGATGGCCAGCACCGCACGGCCCGGCGACGCGTGCAGGCCCAGCGCCACGGCCAGCGGCGGGGACAGCAGCGCGGCCAGCCCGCCGGCGATCAGCCCGATCAGCGCGACCTCGCCGAGCACCGCGGCGAACAGCCGTGGCCGGGTCCAGCCCAGCGCGGACAGCACGCCGAGTTCCTGCCGGCGGCCCCGCACCGCGGCGGTCGCCGAGTTAGCGACGAACAGCGCGCAGACCACGAGGATCAGCACGAACAGCGCCACGCTGCTGCGGTCGACCGCGTCCAGGATCGAGACCGCGACGCCCTTGCGGACCCAGTCCTCCGACAGCAGCAGCGGTGGCGTACCGGACCCGCTCGCGGGCAGCGCGACCGTGGTCGGCGCCGGGGAGGACCCGGCCACGATGTCCACGGTCAGGTGGGTGCGCAGCTCGATCTGCTCGGCGACCTCTTTGATCCGGTTCAGCGAGACCGGGTCCGGGCCGGTGACCCCGGCGACGCGGACCCTGATCACGCTGATCGGGGCCCGGGCCAGCTGCGCGCCTCCGGCGTACTTCTTATTCTCCAGAGTGGGCAGCGCGGCCAGCGTGGTGATGAGCTGCACCGGCTGGGTCACATATCCGCCCAGATTGAGGCTGGGCAGCAGATCTGACCCTGCCAGCGCGCTCCGGCTGGACGCGCTGGCGGGCGCGACCGCCGCCGGCTGGTACGGTCCCAGCGGCACCCGGGACAGCGGATCAAACGCCGCGATCTTGGCCTGGTCGAACGTACCGGCCAGCGACGGCGCCGGGGAGTTGCCGACGTTGTCGGCCGTGTGCTGCCGCAGCGCCCGGTATTGGGGGCTGGCGTTGTCCAGCGGCGCGTAGAAGATCCCTTGGCCGCCAGGCAACTGCCACACCGAGACCGGGTTGCGCACCACACCCGGAACCAGGACGCCAGCCGCACCGTGGCGGTAGCGCACCGGGCCGACCGACCAGTACACCCGGGGTGAGTCGGTCAGGCGCCCCAGCCGGTTGCCCAACCTGGCCAGCAGGTAGTGATAGGCATGCTGGGCGCTGATCGTGGTGCGCAGCACGGTGTGGCCGGGGGCGGTGGCGTCCTTGCGCATCGTCGCCGGGTCCAGCACCGGCGGTGCCGACGGGTTGGCCAGTTCCTGCACTGTGGTCACCGAGTACTCGCCGATGCCGCTGTTCGACGCGGCCAGCACCGGAAATCCTTGGCGCTGCTGGAAGTAGATCGCCTCGGGGCCGGTCCCAAAGCCGTGTCCGGGCAGGTACTGACCGGAGGTCAACGCGTGGTTGAGGCCGTCCAGCTTGGCTTCCGCGGACGGGTCGATCGCGGCGATCAGCATCGGGAACTGCCAGTTGACGCCGAAACCCAGGTGGCCGTTCAGCGCCGGGGAGACGAGGGTCCCGGGGGCGCCGTCACCGTTGACCTTCGACCAGCACCAGATCTCCTCCTGCGCGGCCGGGCTGAACGGATTGCTGGGTGTCCCGGTGGCTGGGCATGGGGTGGCCGTCGAGCCCTCCGGCAAGCTCTCGGACGTCGCGCCGGCTGAGTTCTGGTGCACCCGGTTCGGCGTGACGTAGACGTACGTGGGTGGCTGCCCGATGCGGCTGGCGCCGTTCGCGCTCACCCAGGTTGTGTTGACCCGGTAGAGCTGGCGGCCGGGCCGGGCGAGATCGACGGCGGGCAGCGCGACCGGGAAATCGGCGTTCATGAAGTCGTAGCCGACCATGGCGATCGGCGCCGCCACCGACACCCCGGAGATCTTCTGGATCTGGTGGTACTGGGCCATGGTGATGCCGCCGTAGATGCCGGACAGGAAGTCCGGCTGGACGGTGCCGGTGGCCGACTCCAGCGTGCTCCGCGCCCCCGCCGGGCGGACCAGGATGTCGTAGGCCGGCCGGAAGTGCGCGGACACGGTGCCGATGGTGCGGATCTGCGCGGTCCGGGCGGCTGCGGTCAGCACGGTGAACGCGGTCGCCGCGACCAGCATCCCGGCCAGCAGGGCCAGCGCCCGGCCGGACCGGAACCGCAGCTGCGACCAGGCGAGTCTGCGCACCGCCGGCACCTGCTCCCTTGTTAGCTAGCCGAGCTTAGCTGGCCGAGTTCAGCTGGCCGATGGGCCCTTTCCCGGGGTCCGCTACTACTGTGATCCCTTACATAGCGGCAATGCAAGAGCCTTACATTGTCTCAATGTAAGGTGAGATCACATCGTTACGCCACCTGGGCAGGAGAACGGGACATGCCACTGCACCATGCCGTGCTGGCGCTGCTCGAGGCCAAGCCCGCCCACGGCTATGAGCTGAAGGGCAGCTTCGAGCAGGCGGTCGGCGACCAGTGGGGCGGGCTGAACATCGGGCACCTCTACCAGATCCTGGACCGGCTGTCCCGGGACGGCCTGGTCCAGTCCGAGCGGCATCCGCAGCCGGTCAAGCCGGACCGGCTGGTCTACGAGATCACCCCGGCCGGCCGGGAGGAACTCAGCCGCTGGCTGACCGAGCCCAGCCCGCGCAGCCGCGGCTACCGGGACGACTTCTTCCTCAAGGTGATGGCGGCCGCACAGGCCGGCGACCCGGTCATGCTGGCCGCCGTGCTCCGGCAGCAGCGGGCCTACCTGCTGGCCGAACTGCGCAGCCTGGCCGAGGCCAGGGTGGCCGCAGCGTCACCCGTGGTCGGGCTGCTCGTCACCGCAGCCGAACTGCACGCCCGCGCCGACCTGGAGGTGGTCGACGCGGCCGAGCGCGACCTTACTGAGGACGCGCTCGCCGCGCTGTCCGCCGCCGGACTGATCACTCAGCCCAGCGGGACCGGGCTGTCCGGCACCGGGACCAGCGGCGCGCCGGTCACCGGCCAGCCGGACGAGGTCCAGACCAGCGGGCGCACCTGAACCCACGGGTCGCCGTTGTCGAACGCGTCGTAGTAGTGGTACACGAGGTACGACTGGCCGCCCCCGGTGAAGATTGACGACGAGCCGGGGCCGATCATCCCCTCGTCACTGCCCTGCACCTCCATGCCGCCGCTGTTCATCATCGACGTGCCGCCCGGATCCACGTACGGCCCGGTGACCGACTGGGACCGCCCATCCATGATCCGGTAGGTGCTGCTGATCCCGGCGCAGCCGATTGGATGGTGCGGGCCGGTCTTCTCCAGCTCGGAGAGATGAGCGCTTAGATTCCGCTCCGCGGGTACTGCACTGGCGGCCGCGCCTGGAGGTGCGCGTGGCCACCAGGGAGGTAGCTGCCGTGTTCCGCCCTCGTCCCCCGGCACGGCTCGCCGCGGTGGCCGCCCTGGCCGCCACGGCGCTCGCGCTGGCCGGCTGCAAGCTGGACCTGAACGCACCCGGCGCGTCGGCGCCCGGTTCAGGCAGCGGCGCCCCGGCACAGGCCGCGGCCCGGTCCGGGCCGCTGTTCACCGAACCGGGCGCCGGGTTCTCGCCGGTCTACCGGCTGCTCGGCCACGCCCGGCACTACATCGACGTCACCATGTACGAGTTCAGCGACGCCGTCGCCGAGCATGACCTGGCCGCGGCGGCCAGACGCGGGGTGAAGGTCAAGGTCATCCTCGACCGGCAGGAACGGAGCAGCAACGACGCGGCCTACCACTACCTGGCCGCCCACGGCGTGCGGGTGACCTGGTCCCCGCCGGCCTTCGAGTACACCCACCAGAAGACCATCGTGGTGGACGGCGCCGTCGCGCTGATCATGACAGCCAACCTGACCAGCCAGTACTACGCGACCAGCCGGGACTTCCTGATCGAGGACACCAAGCACGCCGACCTGGCGGCCATCACCGCGGTGTTCAACGCCGACTTCGCGCACCGGTCCATCCAGCCCGGCGACGGCCGCGACCTGGTCTGGTCGCCCGCCAACAGCCAGGCCACGCTGCTCGCGCTCATCGACGGGGCCCGGCACAGCCTGCGCATCTACAGCGAGGAGATGGGCGACGCCCCGATCGAGGACGCGCTGGTCAAGGCGGCGCACCGCGGGGTCAGCGTCAAGGTCTGCGCCGAGAACTCCGGTGGCGAGTACAACAGCGCGTTCACCCGGCTGGCCAGGGCCGGGGTGAAGGTCAGCTACTACAGCTCGCCCAGCGGGTTCTACATCCACGGCAAGGTCATCGAGGCCGACTACGGCACGAACCGGGCGCGGGCGTTCATCGGATCAGAGAATTTTTCCAGCACCTCCCTGCAGCGCAACCGCGAACTGGGGCTGGTCACCGCGGATCGCACCGTGCTGGCGTCGATCGCCAGGACGTTCCGCGGCGACTTCAGCCGGGGCACCCGCTGGCACTGAGCTGGGCCGGGCCGGTTACGTTACCGGTCATGCCCGCTTACCAGCCATCCGGCCCGGTGCACCGGCAGGCCGGCACCACCGTCACCGAGCACACGTTCACCGTGCCGCTGGATCACAGCCGGCCGGACGGCGAGCAGATCGAGGTGTTCGCCCGGGAGGTGACCGCGGCCGGCGCCGCGCCCGGGGCAGGACGAGAGCCGGAGCCGAAGCCGTGGCTGCTGTTCCTGCAGGGCGGTCCCGGGTTCGGCGCGCTCCGCCCGTCCGGCCGGGAGTCCTGGCTGGACCGGGCACTGGATGACTTCCGGGTGCTGCTGCTGGACCAGCGCGGCACCGCCCGGTCCACCCCAGCCAGCCGGCACACGCTGGCCCGGCTGGCCACGCCGCGGGCCCAGGCCGACTACCTGGCCTGCTTCCGGGCCGACTCGATCGTCCGGGACGCCGAGCTGATCCGCCGCCAGCTCACCGGCGGCCAGCCGTGGAGCGTGCTGGGGCAGAGCTTCGGCGGGTTCTGCACGGTCAGCTACCTGTCGCTGGCCCCGGACGGCATCCGCGAGGCGTTCATCACCGGCGGGCTGCCCGGCCTGGCCGCCACCGCCGACGACGTGTACCGGCTCACCTATCCGATCGTGGCCGAGCGGAACCGGCGGCACTACGAGCGCTACCCGCAGGACGCGGACCGGGCCCGGGACATCGCCCGCTACCTGGCCAGCCACCAGGTGACGATGCCGGACGGCGGGCAGCTGACCGTGCCCGCGTTCCAGTGCCTGGGCCGGATGCTCGGCATGAGCCCGGGCAGCGACCAGCTGCATTACCTGCTGGAGGACGCGTTCGCCGGCGGTGTGCTGACGGACAGCTTCCTGGCCGATGCCGCGGCCGAGCTGTCCTTCGCCGCGGGGCCGCTGTACGCCCTGCTGCACGAGGCGTGCTACGCGCAGGGCCGGGCAACGCGCTGGGCCGCGGACCGGATCCAGGCCGAGTTCCCCGAGTTCGACCCGGCCGCGGCGGTGGACGGGGACATCCCGCTGCTGTTCACCGGGGAGATGATCTATCCCTGGATGTTCGGCACCGACCCGGTGCTCCGCCCGCTCCAGGACGCGGCCGGGGAACTCGCGGCGCGGACGGACTGGCCGCCGCTGTATCGCCCGGCCCGGCTGGCGGCCAGCGAGGTGCCCGCCGCGGCCGCGGTCTACTTCGAGGACATGTACGTGCCCACCGAGCTGTCGCTGCCCACCGCCCGGGCCATCCGCGGCCTGCGGCCCTGGGTGACCAACGAGTACCAGCACGACGGGCTGCGGGTGAGCGACGGGGCGGTGCTGGGCCGGCTGATCGCGCTCGCCCGCGGGGCGGCTTAACCCGACTAATTAGCCCGGCTAAGTTCTTCCGGTAAGTAGTTGCGATCAAGCAACTGGTGGGCGATAACATCGATTAACGTGTCGAGACTCGCTGATCGCAGTGGCGCCGGAGGCGCCAAGCCAACGCCGGACGGGCACGGCCGGCTGGCCGTGGGTGGCGCGGACAGCGGCCGGTACAAGTGGATCGCGCTGTCCAACACCACGCTGAGCATGACGATGGCCACCATCGACGCGTCCATCGTGATCATTGCCATGCCGGCCATCTTCCGCGGCATCCACCTGGACCCGCTCGCCCCCGGCAACGTCAGCTACCTGCTGTGGATGATCATCGGTTACCTGCTGGTCACCGCGGTGGCCGTGGTCACCCTGGGCCGGCTGGGCGACATGTACGGCCGGGTTCGCATCTACAACCTGGGCTTCGTGGTGTTCACGCTGGCCTCGGTCGCGCTGTCGCTGGACCCGTTCTACGGCAGCAGCGGCGCGATGTGGCTGATCGGCTGGCGGCTGATCCAGGCGCTCGGCGGGTCCATGCTGATGTCCAACGCGGCCGCCATCCTGACCGACGCGTTCCCGGCCGGCAAGCGCGGCATGGCGCTCGGCGTGAACCAGATCGCCGGCATCTCCGGGCAGTTCGTCGGGCTGCTGCTGGGCGGGCTGCTGGCCGCGGTGGACTGGCGGCTGGTGTTCTGGGTCAACGTGCCGATCGGCATCGCCGGCACGATCTGGTCCTACGTCAGCCTGCGCGAGATCGCCACCACCAAGCGGGCCCGGATCGACTGGCTGGGCAATGTCACGTTCGGCCTGGGCGCCACCGCGCTGCTGGTCGCGATCACCTACGGCATCCAGCCCTACGGCGGTCACCCGACCGGGTGGACCAACCCGTGGGTGCTCACCGGCCTGTTCGGCGGGGCCGCCATGCTGGCCGCGTTCTGCCTGATCGAGCTGCACATCGACGAGCCCATGTTCCAGCTCCGGCTGTTCCGGATCCGGGCGTTCGCGGCGGGCAACACGGCCAGCCTGCTCGGCTCGATCGCCCGCGGCGGCCTGCAGTTCATGCTGGTGCTGTGGCTGGCCGGCATCTGGCTGCCGCTGCACGGCTACGACTTCGCCGAGACGCCGCTGTGGGCGGGCATCTACATGCTGCCGCTGACCACCGGGTTCCTGATCGCCGGGCCGATCTCCGGCACGCTGTCCGACCGGTTCGGGCCGCGCCCGTTCGCCACCGCCGGGCTGCTGGTCGCGGCGGCCGCGTTCTGCGGCCTGATCGCGCTGCCGCTGGACTTCCCGTACTGGCTGTTCGCCACGATCATCTTCTTCAACGGGATCGGCTCCGGCCTGTTCGCCTCGCCGAACACGTCGGCCATCATGAGCAGCGTGCCGGCCCGGCACCGGGGCAGCGCGTCGGGCATGCGGTCCACGTTCCAGAACGCCGGCATGTCGCTGTCCATCGGCATCTTCTTCTCGCTGATGATCGCCGGGCTGGCCAGCCGGCTGCCGCCCGCGCTGATCCACGGGCTGCACAGCCAGGGTGTCCCGCTGGCCGTGGCCGGCAAGGTCAGCCACCTGCCTCCGGTGGCCACCGTGTTCGCCGCGCTGCTCGGCTACAACCCGGTGCAGCACCTGCTGAAGTCCTCCGGCGTGCTGCAGCGGCTGCCCGCGCACAACGTGGCCGTGCTCACCGGACGGCACTTCTTCCCCAGCATGATCAGCGGGGCGTTCCACCACGGGCTGGTCATCGTGTTCAGCGCGGCCGCCTGCATGTCGCTGGTGGGCGCGCTCGTCTCGCTGCTGCGCGGCAAGCAGTTCTACTACGACGACCAGCCCGGCCCCACTTCGGTCCGGCCGCAAGTGCCGCGCACCGTGCCCGCCGGCCCCGGGACGCCGCAGCTGAACGCCGCCACTCCCCCAGGCAATCCTGGCCCGGCAGGGTAAAAGCCTGGCCCGGGCCGCATCACCGCGGTGCTTTTATCAGCGCGGTGACTTGTAGTACTCATAGGGCCACCGCATGGTTGTTTCCTTCATGCGCACCAGACCGCCTGAATGAAACAACCATGCGGCTCGGGACTATGGCGCCTCCGGTGCTAGCCCGGGTCGTCGGCGGTGAAGATCATCCTGCGGACTGGGGCGAGTTCCTGGAGGCGGGCGGCGTCGGCCGCGGTGGCCTGGCCCTCGGCCGAGGCGAACGCGGCGCGCAGGCCGGCCATGGTGTCCCAGTCCAGCTCGGCGATCAGGTAGTACGGCTCGCCGTGCAGGGCGGTGATGTCCCGGCTGACCGTGTAGCGGCGCAGCCCGGGCAGCCTTCGCAGCAGCGGGATGTGCACCTCGCGGTAGCGCCGGTCGAACGCCCCGGGGCCGGCCGGTGCCTCGTAGACGGCGAGGAACCGGGCCGTCACCGGGCGGCCCGGCCATACCGGGTGAGGACGGCCGGGCCGGCCTGCCCGGCCGACAGGCACTCCAGGTAGACCGGCGGGCGGCCGGCCGGGAACAGCCGCTCGCCGGTGCCCAGGATGGTGGGGAAGGTCAGCAGCCGGTACTCGTTGACCAGGTCCTGGGCCATCAGCTCGTGCACCACGCTCAGGCTGCCGGCGATGATCACGTCCCGGTGCTCGCCTTTGACGGCGGCGATGAGGTCACCGCCGATGACCTCGGAGGGCGGCCACGCGGAGGTGTCGGTCAGGGTGCGGCTGGCGACCAGCTTCGGCACCGCGTTCAGCCGCTGGGCGAACGGGGTGTCGCGGCCCGGCCAGATCCGGCTGAACAGTTGCCAGGTGGCCCGGCCGAATAGCATGACGCCGTCATCCAGCACGCTGCCGAGCCGGAACTTGTCCCCGGCCACGGCCTCCGGGCCGTGCCGGAAAGCCCAGCCGCCGCCCGGTGTCCCATCGGACCCGTCCGGGTCGGCCACGATCCCGTCCAGGGTGATGAACTGAATAACGATCACGCTCATGATGAGTCTCCCTCGTGTCGGTGTGCACCGGTACATACCGGCGGCACCGGCCGGGCTCATCGCGCCGGGCGGAAATCGCCCGGCGGAAGCTGGCCCGGCAGGCCGAAGACGTGGAACACGGCCGGGTCGGCGAACACCACGTTGGCCGCGACCTGGCCCCCGGTGATGGTGAAGACCTGCAGCGTGTGCAGCCGGGGCGGCCCGTCCGGGGCCGGCGCGTAGGCGGCCAGCGCGGGCTGCCCGTTGGCGGTGAGCCGCCGCATGGCCCAGCCGGTGCCCCGCATGGCGAACACGCGGCTGATGAACGCGCCGTAGTCGTCGCGGCCGCGGTACCACAGCGGGACCGGCGGCATTTCCAGCACCGCGTCATCGGCCAGCAGCCGGACCAGCGCGGGGACGTCGGCGGCCTCGAACGCGTGCACGTACCGGTCGATCACCGCGCGGACCTCGCGGTCACCGGGCTCGGCCACCTCGGTCAGGCCGGGCGCGCCGGTCAGCGCGGCGCGGGCCCGCTGCAGCGCGCTGTTCACCGCCGGGACCGTGGTGCCCAGCTGGGTGGCCACCTCGGCCGCGGTGAACTGGAGCACTTCGCGGAGCAGCAGTACGGCCCGCTGCCGGGGCGGCAGCAGTTGCATGGCCGCGACCAGCGCGAGCCGCAGGTCGGCCCGCCCCCCCGGATCGAACCGGGCATCGGGGAACGGCTGCAGCCACGGGATGCCGGGCGCCGGGGTGAGCGGCGCCCCGGGATCGTCGCTGGGCGCGCCCAGGCCGGACGGCAGCGGCCGCCGGGCCCGGCCGGACAGCGCGGTCAGGCACGCGTTGGCCGCGATCCGGTACAGCCAGGTCCGCACCGACGCCCGGGCCGGGTCGTAGCGGTCGCGGGCCTGCCAGGCCCGGAGCATGGTGTCCTGCACCAGGTCCTCAGCCTCGTGGCAGGAGCCGAGCATCCGGTAGCAGTACGCCACCAGCTCACCGCGGTACGGTTCGAGATCCACGGCCGCCGGTCACCCGGCCTGCGGATTGAGGACCGCCTTGATCACCCCGTCGGCGCGGCGGTCGAACGACCGGTACAGTTCCGGGGCGTCGGCCAGGCGGCCGTGGTGGCTGACGATGGCGCTGGGCCGGGCCCGGCCGGACAGGATGAGGTCGCGGAGCAGCACCGTGTACCGGCGGTCGTGGGTGCGGCCGAAGCCGACCGACACGCCCTTGCTGAACAGGGTGGCCCACGGCACGGTCAGCTCGCCGTCCTCATGCCCGGCTGGCGCGGGGTGCAGGTCCTTCTCCGCGTACACGCCGATGATGCCCAGGTGCCCGGCCGGGTTGACCAGCCGGGCCAGGTCGCCGATCACCTGCCCGGGGTTCTCGCTGTCCGGCGCGGCGCGGTCCCGGGCCTGGAAGCCGACCGCGTCGATGCCGACGTTGACCCCGTCCATCGGCTGCTCGCCCGGCCACAGGCCCGCGGACCGGCGCAGTTCCCTGATCTGCTCGACCGGGTCGCCCTGGCGGAAGTCGACCGGGGTGAAGCCAAGCTCACCGGCCAGGCTCAGGCGTTCGGGAATGTAGTCCACGATGTAAACCTCAGCCGCCCCCTTGAGCTGGCAGCTGTACGCGGACAGCAGCCCGATGGCGCCGGCGCCGAAGACCGCCACGGTGGCCCCGGCGTACATCTGGGCCAGCACGCTGGCGTGCCAGCCGGTCACCCAGGCGTCGGCCAGCAGCACCAGGTCGTCCTCCAGGCTGTCGCCGGGCTCGCCGGGCACCCGGACGCAGTTGGCGTCGGCGTAGGGCACCCGGAGCAGTTCGGCCTGGGCGCCGCGGTATGGGCCCATCCCAGCGTAGCCGTAGGCGGCACCGAACCCGCCCGGCCGGACCCGCAGGCAGGCCGCGGACAGCCCGCGGGCGCAGTTCACGCAAACGCCGCAGTACAGGTGGGTCGGGATGACCACCCGGTCCCCCGGCTTGACCATCCCGACGGCCGGGCCGGCCCGCTCGACCACGCCGAGCGGCTCGTGGCCGAGCACCAGGCCGGGGGTGGCGCCGGTGCGCCCGTCGTACATGTGCAGGTCGGTGCCGCAGATTGCGCTGGAGGTGACGCGGAGCAGCACGTCGGTGGGTTCTTCCAGGTCCGCGTCCGGGACGTCCTGGACGGCGACCTCACGGGTGCCCGTGAACACGACCGCCTTCATCACGGCTCCTTGGGCAGGTCGGCTCCGCCGAGTTCGGCGCAGCTGGCCAGCAACTGGTCCTGCACGCTGTGGCTGGCCGCCGCCGGGTGGAACTGGCGCGGCCGCTGGTGGTAGAAGTACTGGCCGGTCACGGTGGCCGCCGGGTCGTCGCTGACGGCCAGCCAGGCCTGGGTGACGGGGGCCCGGGACATGTCGTCGGGCGCGCCCGGGCCGCCCATCCGGGTGGCCACCCAGCCCGGCTCCAGCGCGTTGCTCAGCACCCCGGGCCAGCGCCGGGCCACCGCGAACGCCAGCACCACGTCGAACAGCTTGGAGTCCGAGTAGGCCTGCGCGCCGTTCCACGGGCGGCCGACCCACTGCAGGTCGGACACGTCGGGGTGGCCCGCCCGGTGCATGCCGGAACTCAGGTAGACGAGCCGGGCCGGGCGGGTCATCAGCGCGGTGAGCAGGTACGGCGCGAGCACGTTGACGGCGAACACGTGGCTGAGGCCGTCCACGGTCTGGATGCGCTCCGGCTCGCGGTAGCCGACACCGGCGTTGTGGATCACGGCGTCGTACCGGCCGAGCTGGTTGGCCGCCGCGGCCACCTCGCGCATGCCCGCGATGCTGGCCAGGTCCCCGGTCACCACATAGGCGGCCGCGGGCAGGGCGGCTTTCGCCTCTGTCCCGCGGCTGGCGTTGCGCGCGTGCAGGGTGACCTCGTGCCCGTCCCCGGCCAGCAGCCGGGCCGCCATGAGGCCCAGCCCGTCCGCCGATCCGGTGATCATTACCCGAGCCATGCACCGTTCCTCTCCCCGGCCGGGGCGGCCAGTCCCTACCAGGGTGCCGCATGACCTTCCGGCTACGATGTGCAGGCCATGAGCAGCGCATCCGCGGCCGCGAACGGTACTGGCCTCCCGGTTGGCCAGGCCGGCCCGGTCATCCACACCGAGGACCTGACCAAGGTCTATCCAGGCACTGGCTTCGCCGCGGTGGACCGGCTGAACCTGGACGTGCAGACTGGGGAGATCTTCGGCTTGCTCGGGCCGAACGGGGCCGGCAAGACCACCACCGCGGGCATGCTGACCACCCGGGTGGTACCGACGTCCGGCCGGGCCTTCCTGGCCGGCATCGACGTGGCCGCGCACCCGGCGCTGGCCAAGCAGCTCAGTGGGATCGTCTCGCAGCAGAACACGCTGGACCGGCAGCTGACCGTGTGGGAGAACCTGTACTTCCACGGGCGGCTGTTCGGCATGGGCGCCAAGGCGTCCCGGCAGGCCGCCGATGAGCTGCTGGCCCAGTTCCAGCTGGCCAAGTGGGCCAGGGCGTCGGTGTACGCGCTGTCCGGCGGGATGGCTCAGCGGCTGATGGTGGCCCGGGCCATCTTCCACCGCCCGTCCGTGCTGTTCCTCGACGAACCCACCGCCGGCCTGGACCCGCAGAGCCGGCTGGCGCTGTGGGACCTGCTCGGCGAGCTGCACCGGGCCGGCCAGACCATCCTGCTCACCACGCACTACATGGAGGAAGCCGACCAGCTGTGCGACCGGGTGGCCATCATGGATCACGGCAGGATCCTGGCCCTGGACACCCCGGCCGCGCTCAAGCAGACGGTGGGCGCGGACACCGTGGTCACGGTGCAGACCACCGGGGACGCCGGCCAGCTGGCCGGGCTGCTCAGCCAGGAGGTGGCCGGGGTGACCCGGACCCGGCTGATCGGCGGCCGGGGTGGTGAAAGCGCAGTCGAGTTGCATATGCAGGGCGGCGACCGGCTGGTACCGCGGCTGGTGCTGGCGGCCGAGCGCGGCGGGTTCGACCTGAACGACCTGTCCATCGCCGAGCCCAGCCTGGAAACCGTGTTCATCAACCTGACCGGGAAGGAGCTGCGCGACTGATGACCACCGCACTGACCCCGGCGCCAACGCAGCGGATCGGCGGCGGGCCCACCCGGTCGGTGGCCGCGGCCAGCTGGACCGCGCTGGGCGCGCTGCTGCTCCGCGACCTGGTCGTACTGCGCAAGCACGCCTGGGAGTTCGTGGTGCGCACGATCATCCAGCCGTTCCTGCTCTGCTTCGTGTTCCTGTTCGTGTTCCCGAAGATCGGCCAGGGCATCGGCGGGCACGGCACGGTGGCCGAGTCCGCGTTCGCCACCATCCTGGTGCCCGGGGTGGTCGGCATCTCGGTGATGTTCCAGGGCGTGCAGTCGATCGCGCTGGCCATGGCCCAGGAGTTCGGGTTCACCCGGGAGATCGAGGACCGGGTTCAGGCGCCCTGCCCGATCTGGCTGGTTGCGGTGGCCAAGGTGCTGTCCGGCGCGGCCCAGGGGGTGATCTCGGCCGTCATCGTGCTGCCGATGGCCTCGGTGGTGCACGCGCCCGGGGTGCACGCGCACCTGTCCCTGCACTGGTGGATCATTCTCACGTTCGTGCCGCTGGCCTGCATCGCCATGGCCGGCCTGGGGCTGGTCCTGGGCACCAGCTTCGAGCCGCGGAACATCGGCCTGATGTTCGGCTTCATCATCCTGCCGATCACGTTCCTGGGCGGCACGTACTACTCGTGGACCAGGCTCGCGCCGGTGCAGGTGGGCGGCTGGCACTGGCTGCAGACGCTGGTGCTGATCAACCCGCTGATCTACGTGAACGAGGGGATGCGGGCCGCGTTCACCGAGGCGCCGCACCTGCACCTGTACGTCATCTACCCGGTGGTGATCGGCTTCGGCGCGGTGTTCCTGGCCATCGGGCTGCGCAACTTCCGCCGCCGCGTGCTGTCCTAGCGGCTGGCGTCGGCGGCCAGGGCCAGGCCGAGCGCCCGGGCCACCGGCTCATCGGCGGCGGACAGCATGGCGCTGAGCACCTGGGTGCCGGCCACCACGCCCTGGCTGCGCAGCAGCGCGGGCACCCCGACCACCCGGGAGGTATCCCGTTCGATCTTGCCCCGGCTGACGAACGTGCCGCCGCCGCGGCCGGGCACCCGGCGGACCACGCCGCTGGCGGCCAGCACGGCCAGCGCCTGGCGCAGCGTGGCCGGCTGACCCCGAGGTCGGCGGCCAGTGCGCGCTCCGCGCCGAGCCGCTGCCCGGGGCGGAGCTGGCCGGCCGCGATCCGCTCCGCCAGCACCTGCCGCACATCTTCGGACGTCCGCCCGGCCGTGGCGGTGCCCACTGTTTCCCCGGTCATCAGCCGTCCAGCGCACCCAGGGATTCGGGCAGTACCTGGCCGCCGTTGACCACGATGGTCTGGCCGGTGATGTAGCCCGCCTCGTCGGTGGCCAGGAACAGCGCCGCGTACCCGATCTCGTCCACCGTGCCCAGCCGGCGCAGCGGGATGCTGGCCGTCATCGACTGGATGTAGTCCTCGCCCAGCTCGGCCAGGCCCTCGGTGAGCACGTTGCCGGGCAGCACCGCGTTGATCGTGATGCGGTCGGCGGCCAGCTCGATGGCGGCGGTGCGCATGAAGCCGAGCTGGCCGGCCTTGCTCGCGCCGTAGTGCACCCAGCCGGGGAAGCCGGTGATCGGGCCGGTGATGGACGAGGTCAGGATGACCCGGCCGTGCCCGGACGCGGCCAGCGCGGGCAGGCACGCCTGCACGGACAGGATGGTGCCGCGCAGGTTGGTGCCGAGCACGGTGTCGATGTCCTCGTCGGTCATCTCGGCCAGCCGGCTCTCCGGGAAGATGCCGGCGTTGGCGCACAGCACGTCGATGCCGCCCAGCCGGTCCGCCGCCACCTCGGCCATCCGGGCGCAGCCGGCCCGCACGCTGACGTCGGCCAGCAGGTAGGACACGTCCCCGCCGGCCGCGGCCAGCTCGCCCGCGGTGGCCTTGGCCGCGTCCTCGTCGCGTCCGGTGATCAGCACCCGCGCGCCGTTGCTGGCGAACACCCGCGCGATGCCCTTGCCGATGCCCCGGGTGCCACCCGTGACCACGACGGCGCGCCCGGCGATGGAGGTGAACACGATTACTCCTTCCCGCCCCGGCTGAGGAACCGCTCAGCCAGGTCGCAGCTGTCCTGGGTGTACCCCGCGCCGAGCTGCTGGGCGATATCGGCGCCCTGATGGGAGCCGATCCACGCGACCAGCAGCAGCCGGCGGAACATGATGAACGTCCAGATCTCGGCCTCGTCCTCGGCCGGCAGGCTGAGCACCCGGCGGTAGCCGGCCAGCCAGCTGGCCACCAGATCCGGCACGTGCGGCTGGTGCTCGAAGAAGCTCACCGACGTGCCGACGTCGTAGAGGAACCAGCTGAACCCGGAGTCGTCGAAGTCGATGACGCTGGCCCGGCCGCCGTCCACCAGCAGGTTGGCCAGCCGGGTGTCGGCGTGCACCAGCCCGAAGCGGTCCGGCCCGGTGCCGAACGCGGCCAGCCGCCCGGCCAGCTCACTGTCCAGCCGGCCCAGCACGGCCCGCTCGGCCGGGCCGACGCCGATGCCGTCCTGCCACCGTCCCCAGCGCGCCTCCCGGCCGAACGCGGCGTCATAGTCCCAGCTGAACCGGGTGAACCAGGACGGCCGCGGCCACTGCCGGGCGTGCCGGTGCATCCGCGCGGTGACCTCACCCAGCTCGGCGAAGTGCGCCGCGTCGTCGTCCGCGGGCTCGGTCCCGGCCAGGTACTCGAACCGCACGCAGTGCCGCAGCGCACCGGGCTGCACACTACCGGGCGCCTCGCCGCCGGCCGGGTCCGGCGCGTCGTCGATGTCCGGCAGGGCCAGCACCCGCTCGCCGTCCGGGTCGGGCAGCACCCGCGGCGTGCGCACC
This sequence comes from uncultured Actinomycetes bacterium, assembly GCA_963834705.1. GTDB lineage: Bacteria > Actinomycetota > Actinomycetes > Streptosporangiales > Streptosporangiaceae > RYN-230. The sequence goes on along the minus strand of CAWICV010000001.1, from coordinate 308,210 downwards.
CCCGCCTCGGCGCGCAGCGCGTCCATCCAGGCCAGCTCGGACTCGATCTCGGCTCCGGTGTGGTAGCCGAGCCGGTGCACCCGCAGGATGCACGGCCCCTGGTCCGGGTCCTCGACCAGGTAGGTCGCGTTCTCCGACACGTTCAGCAGCCGGACCGTGCTGGCCGGCGCGCAGCCGTAGGCCCGGGCGGCCCGCTCCGCGAACCGGGTAACCCGGTCCAGCACATCGCCGCCGGTGGACAGGTCGTGCGTGGTCATGACTGCTCGCGGCCCTCCACCTGGTCCAGCGCCGCGGTGATGGCGTCCCGCGCGGTGGCGACCATATCAGCCGGCCCGCTCAGGTAGATCCGCCCGGCCACGCCGATCATCGACACGTTGACCAGAGTGACGCCGGGCGCGGCCCGTTCCGCCTCGTTCGCGCCCAGCGCGGTGAACAGCGCCGGGGTGACCTCACAGACCAGCAGGCTGTCGCTGGGCAGGATCATCGACCCGCCCCCGGTCCGGTTGATCAGGATGGCCTGCCGGTCGGTGATGTCCTCGATCACGTCGCAGAACAGTACTCGCGGCCGCAACTGGTCGGCCGCCTCGGCCTGCAGCCCGGCCAGGATGGCCTGGGCGGCCTGCTCCACCGCACCCAGGTCGGCGCCGTGCACCTCGAGCACGCCGAACTGCCGCTCGACGAACAGGATGCCCGGCTCGACGGTGCCCACACGTTGCCGGTAACCGTCGCGGTCAGCATCAGCGCTCCTTCTCGATCTCGACCCCGGCGGCCCGGGCGCGGGACGCCGGAGTCCACCCAGAACTGGGTCTTGTCCGGGTTCCAGAACTGCCGGGATGCCGGCGGCTGATCAACGAAGGCCTCTGAGCGCCGTCCGGCAGCGGCCGGTGGGGGTTGGTCCTGCCGGACGGCGCGACCCCTCTCAGCAAGCAGAGTGACCTGCGGCAGCCGGCGCGCCGCCACGCCATCGCGTCCCCGATGGACCGCCACTGGGGCCCGACCCCGGTACGCTAACCGGATCCGACGTCCGGGGGGCTGGCGGTTCAGCGATGGCGATGGCGGCGCGCTCAGCATGGTCCAGTGCGGCATCCAGTGCGGTGGTGCTGGCTGGCCTGGGCCTGCTCGCGGCCGGCTGCGGCCCGGCCACCACCCACCCGGCCGCGGCCGTCACCCCGCACCATGCCGCGGCCACCAGCGCCGCTGCCGCCCCGGGTACGCCGTCCGCCACTGCCTCCCGCACCGTGGCCAGCAGCACCCGGCCGGGCGGCGGCCCGACCCTGCTCCCGGCGCCGCTGCCGCCCGGCAGCCTGCACCAGACCCGGGCGCTGCCCAGCGCCGCCACCCGGGTGTTCCACGCTGAGATGACCGACCTGTGGGCGGCCGTGGTCACCGGCCAGGCCCGGCTGGCCACGGCGGCGTTCTTCCCGCTGCACGCCTACACCCAGGTCAAGGCGATCTACGACCCGGCCGCCGACTGGCACAGCCGGCTGTTCGGCGACTTCCGGCTGGACGTGGCCGCGGCGCACCGCTACCTCGGCCACGGCGCGGCCCAGGCCAGGCTGCTCCGGGTGATCGTGCCATCCACCGAGGCGGCCTGGATCAAACCCGGCGTGTGCTACAACTCGGTCGGCTACTGGCACGTGGCTGGCGCCCGGCTGGTCTACCGGGAGCACGGCCAGGTGCGCTCGATCGGCATCGCGTCGCTGATCTCCTGGCGCGGCCGGTGGTACGTGGTTCATTTCGGCGCGGTGCTCCGCACCGGGGCCACCGGCCTGGTCGATCAGCCCGCGGCCGGCCCGGGCGTCCCAGGGCCGCCCGGCGGCTGCTAGTGCCGGCCCGGCCCAGCCAGCTCAGCCAACCCAGCCAGCTCAGCCAGGCTTCGTGATCAAACGTTCGCTGTCGCCCTGGCAGCACCAGACGTTTGATCACGACTGGCGGATGTTGGCCGGCCCCGCAGCGACGCCTGAGGTTGGCCCGCTCCGCCGTGGCGGCCTGCATATCTCCGCGCGGGCTCGTATCCTGTCCGGCATGCGAGCTCCGGCCATCATGACCCGCCCCGCACGCGCCGCCGTCGCGCTGGGCCCGGTGCTGGCCGTCCTGGCCGTGGCCGGCTGCGGGCTCGGTGGCCAGTCCCCGGCGGCCAGCCCGGCCGCCGCGCGCACGCCGGCCACACCGGGCGCGCCGGCCTCGACGTCGGCGCCGTCCCCCACGCCGAGCCCGTCGCCGACCTGCGGCACCACGGTCGCGGCCGGCTTCCCGTGCTCGATGCGGGAGCGCATCGTGGCCGTCAAGCACTACGCCAACCGGCTGCCCGGCACCATCGGCATCGTGCTGCACGACCGCAGCACGGGCGCGACCTGGCATAACGCCCACGCCGCCACGCTCCAGCCGGCCGCTTCCACGATCAAGCTGGCCATGATGACCGACATCCTGCAGCGCAACCGGGCAGGGCAGATCGCTCTCACCCCAGCCGACCGGGCGGCCATGTTCCAGGCCCTCTACACCAGCAACGACGACGACGCCACCTACCTGTGGAACCGGTACGAGAGCGCCAGCTTCATGGACCGGGTACGGGCGTTCGGGATGAAAAATACCCGGTTCACCGACGCGGCGTTCTGGGGCGACGTGGACACCACCGCCCGGGACCTGGACAACCTGATGAACTACGTGCTGGACAAGGCGCCGCCGCGCATTCGCGGCTACCTGGTGTACCGGCTGCAGCACGTGAGCGGCCTCGACCAGCAGTGGGGCGTGTGGGGCGCCGGGCCGGCCAACCACCCGGGCAACAAGGACGGTTGGGAGCAGGACCCCAACGGGGTCGGCGTATGGATCACCAACACGGTCGGCTTCGCCGGGCCGCATCAGCGGTACACGCTGGCCATCACGTACAACATGGGCAGCTTCGGCGAGGACGGCAACGCCGGGTTCAAGTTCGGCACCAACAAGCTGACCCAGATCGCCGCCATCCTGTTCCAGGGCCACCACACTGGTACCCCGCACCCCCTCGCCTCCGCGGTCCCGTAACGCGGAGCTGCAGGCCATGCTGGACGAGATGATGTGGCCAGGCATCGAGGTGGCGGCGTACTGTCCCACGTACCAGCGTCCGCCGATCAGTGACACAGGGCGTTGTAGCGTCGCAGGGTGACCGCATCATGGTTCGTCGTGCAGCTGCACGACGCCACCGCACTGCATTACGACCTGCGGATCCGGGCCGGGGATGTGCTGCGGTCCTGGGCCGTGCCGCGCGGGCCGTCCCTGGACCCGGCCGCCCGGCGGCTGGCCGTGCCGGTCGAGGACCACACGCTGGACGCGGGAGACTTCGAGGGCGTGCACCAGGGGCAGCGGCGCGGCACCGGTGCGGTGATCATCTGGGACGAGGGGCCGGCCGACATCGTCCGGGATGAGCCCGGACACCTGTCCGTCACGCTGCACGGCCGCAAGCTGGCCGGCGGCTTCGCGCTGACCCAGACCGGCCAGCGGCGCTGGATCCTGGTCAAGGTCCGCGACGCGGCCGCCCGGCCCGGCTCGGACATCGTGGCCGAGCAGCCGTCCAGCGTGCGCAGCGGCCGGACCTGGCAGCAGGTGGCGGCCCAGGCCGCGTGGCACGGCCGGCCGGGCGGGTGAAGCTGGGCCGCGCGGCCAGCTGAACGCCGGCCTGTCGAAACTCCGGGGCCAGCTCCGACACCAGACTGAACGCGCCAACCAGGGCGCAGCTACCGGAAGGATTCCGTCATGGACTGGAAGCTGGAAGTCGTCGTAGTCCCGGTCACCGACATCGACCGGGCCAAGCGGTTCTACCTGGACAAGATCGGGTTCAAGCTGGACGCGGACATCCAGCCGGCCGAGAACTTCCGGGTGGTGCACATGACCCCGCCCGGGTCGGCCTGCTCGGTCGTGGTCGGCCCGGCCGTCGTCAGCCCGGGCACCAACCTGGACGCCAGCGCCCGGATGCAGCTGGTGGTCACGGACATCGACGAGGCCCGGGCCGAGCTGTCCGGCCGCGGCGTGGACGTCTCGGACGTGCAGGTCCTGGATGAGCGGGACGGCGGGAAGTTCTTTTACTTCACTGACCCGGACGGCAACAACTGGGCCGTGCAGGAGGTCCGCGAGTACGTGGGCGCCCCGCTGCGGTGACTTTCCGGCCGCCGGCTGGTCTGTACTGGTAAGGCCAGCCGCGGCAGCCGGAGCCCGGGCTGGCGACCGTGGAGACCGCCATGACAGCCAGCACGGACTTCGTCACCGAAACCGGTCAGTTCCGCACCGAGCTGCTCGCCTACTGCTACCGGATGCTGGGCTCGGCCGATGAGGCCGAGGACCTGGTCCAGGAGACCTACCTGCGGGCGTGGCGGTCCTACCCGGGCTTCGAGGGCCGCTCGTCGGTGCGCACCTGGCTATACCGGATCGCCACCAACGCCTGCCTGACCGCCATCGACCGGCGCGGCCGCCGGCCGCTGCCGTCCGGGCTGGGCGCACCGGGCGGCGACCCAGCCGCGCCGGTGCCGGGCGGCCCCGAGGTGCCCTGGCTGCAGCCGCTGCCCGGTGCCCTGCTGGCCGCGGAGGCGGCCGACCCGGCCGCGGTCGCCGCCTCGCGGGCGGGCCTGCGGCTGGCCCTGGTCGCTGCCTGGCAGTACCTGTCGGCCCGGCAGCGCGCGGTGCTGATCCTGCGCGACGTGCTGGACTGGCCCGCCGCCGAGGTGGCGCCCCTGCTGGGCACGACCACCACGGCCGTGAACAGTGCATTGCGCCGGGCCCGGGCCCAGCTGGCCGACGTGCTGCCCGCCGAGCGCACGGTCACCGAGCCGGCCGAGCCAGCCCAGCGCGCCATGCTCGACCAGTTCATGGCGGCCTTCGAGCACGCCGACGTGACCGGGCTGGCCCGGCTGCTGCGCGACGACGTGGTGCTGGAGATGCCGCCGCTGCTCACCTGGTTCGCCGGGCGGGACGACGTCACCGGGTTCTTCGCCGCCCAGGTGTTCCCGCGGGCCCAGTTCAGGATGGTCGCGACCACGGCCAACGGGCAGCCCGCCGCGGCCGGCTACCACCGCGATCCCAGCGGCGGCTACCAGGCGCACGGCATCACGGTGCTGGCCATCACCGGGGCCGGCATCAGCCGGATCGACACGTTCCTCGACCCCGGCTTGTTCCCGAAATTCGGCCTGCCCGGGCAGGCCGCTGAGTAGCGGCCGGCACGGCTGGGGTGCGCTCGAAGACAGCAGCCAGCCGGGCTGGGCGAGAACCGCCGGGCGCCGCAGCCGGCCGCGCTCGATGCCATGCTGACCTGGCTGCAGGCGCGCCAGCTATGACAAGCGTGCTTCGGCTAGCAGCAGGCTGGCCAGGTCGGCCGGCGCCGGCGTTACTCCGGTCAGCCCGCGGGCGGTGAACCAGTGCGCGACGTTCGCCGCGTCCCTGGCCAGGAACTCCGCGCCGCGCGGGTTCGCGGTCACGTTGACGATCTGCGGCATGTCGATCATGAGCAGCCGGCCGGCGTGCATCAGCAGGTTGTAGGCCGACAGGTCGCCGTGCGCGTAGCCGAGCCGGGCCAGGCCGCAGAGGGCCGTCACCAGCTGGTCCCACAGGCAGGCGAGCTCAGCTCCAGCCGGCCTGAGCTCGGCCAGCCGCGGCGCGGCCGTGCCGTCCGGCTCGCCGATGAACTCCAGCAGCAGCTCGGTCCCGAGTATCTGCACCGGATACGGCACCGGCAGGCCGGCCGCGCAGAGCTGACTCAGGGCGGCGAACTCGGCGCTCGCCCACTGGGTGGAGATCATCGCCCGGCCCGCCGCGGACCGCGCGGCGATCGCCCGGTTCACCCTCGACTCCCGGACGCGACGGCCTTCGAGGTACTCGCTGTCGCGCTGGAACATCCGGTGCTCCGTGCCCCGGTACCGCTTGGCCGCGAGCAGGCAGGACCGGTCGGCGCCGGGCACGCCGCGGCGCAGCAGGAAGACGTCGGCCTCCTTGCCGGTTTTCAGGATGCCAAGCTCGGTGTCGACGGCCGCGAGATCGGTGACAAGCCAGTCCGGGTGCGGTCGCGGGCCGCGCTCGGTGGGCGCGGACTGATCCCACGTGGACCACCGGTCACCCTCGGGCAGCCCGAACGTCTCGGAGCCGAAGTCGGCCGGCGGGAGGCGCCGGCGGTGCCGGTCGCGCTTGAGGAAGGTGGACTCGCCGTCGTCAAGCCGCCGCTTGCCGCGGCGGAACTGAGAGCTGGACATGGCGGAAGCTCCTCGTGCAGGAAGTGCGGGCGGGCAGCAAGAAACTCGTGATGGTCCTCAACTCCGTCCTCCTTCCTGCTCAGCAAGCGTCCGCCAGTCGCGGGCCGCAACGGCGGGATGCGGGCTGCCAGGCTGACACGCCGCCGGGCCGCGGGCAACAGGTTTTCCGCCGGGCAGCGGGCAACAGGTTTTCCGCCGGGCAGCGGGCAACAGGTTTTCCGCCGGCCAGGCTATCCGCACGCCGCTGACCTGCGCGCTGAAACCGGAGGCCGCCGCGCTCGTCCGGCGGGTCGTGCAGCGCCCCGCCGGTTCCTGCGCCCGTCCGCCCCGGCTGCGGACGCTGGCGGACCGGCGCGAGTATCTGCCGGGATTGGGGTAGGGAAGGGCAAATCGTGCACTTGCCGTCATCGTCGCCGCAGGAGGGACCGGTTGGGCCTCGAGCCGCTGACCAGTCACGATCCCTGTCAGGTGGCGGGGTATCGGCTGCGGGCCCGGCTCGGCGCGGGCGGCATGGGTCAGGTCTACCTCGCGTACACCCCGGATGGCCGGCCGGTAGCGCTCAAAGTGATGCTTCCCCGGCTCGCGGACGACAGCGTCTTCCGCCGCCGGTTCGAGCAGGAAGTGGCCGCTGCCCGGCGGGTGCACGGCCCGTACACCGCGCCGGTGCTGGATGCTGACCCGGCCGCCACACCGCCGTGGCTGGTCACCGGATACGTGCCCGGTCCCTCGCTGCGTGAGGCGGTGAGCAGCTACGGTCCGATGCCTGAGCGGACAGTTCTGCCGTTGATGGCCGGGATGGCGGAGGCTCTCGATGCCATCCACGCGGCCGGCGTGATTCACCGGGATCTCAAGCCTTCCAATGTCCTGCTGGCCCCGGACGGGCCCCGGGTGATCGATTTCGGTATCGCCCGCGCGGTGGAGGCCACCGAGGTGACTGGGAGCGGCGCCCGGGTTGGCTCGGCGCCCTATATGGCCCCGGAACAGGTGGCCGGCGAGCCGGTGTCCGGGGCGACCGACGTGTTCGCGCTCGGGGCCTTGGCCGTCTACGCCGCAACCGGCCGGCCCGCGTTCGGTGACGGCCCTGAGCTGGCGGTCATGTACCGGGTGCGGCACGAGGCGCCAGCCCTGGACGGGTGCCCGGACCGGTTGCGCCCCATAGTGGAGCAGTGCCTGGCCAAGCAGCCCGCCGACCGGCCATCGCCGGCCGAGATCCTGGTCTGGTGCCGGAGCCATATGGCCGGTCAGACCGCGCAGATCACGCAGCCCTGGCTGCCGCCGACGCTGACGCGTGCCCTGTCCGGCCACCTGCCCCCGTCCCCGGTACACGGCACGCCGGTCCCGCCGCAAGCTGCCGCGGCAGCACCCGGCCGCGGGTCGCCCGCGAACTCGACGGTGCATGTCCCGCGCGCCCGGCGCCGCCGCCTCTCCAGCCGCGTCTTTCGCCCGGGATTAGTGACCCTGGCCGTTATCCTGGCCGCCCTGTGGCTGCTGGCACACCACGCAGCCGGCCAGCACACGGCGGGCTCCGGGTCGGCCGCCCACTCGCCCCCGGCGTCGTGGCTGAGCGGAACCTGGACCGGGACCGCGGATCAGCCGACCGGGATAGTGACGCACTGGACCGCGGATCTGACCTTCCACGGCTCCGGTCAGGCCGGCTCGTTCCGGTTCCCGACGCTCGGATGTTCAGGGAACCTCGTCGTCACCACGGCCACGCGCAGCACCGCGTCCGTACGGGAGGATCTCACCCAGAACTCGCGGAAGCTCTGCGCGCCAGGTGGCCTGATTACGCTCACCCGGTCCGGGACCAGCAGCATGACCATGTCCTGGCGTGATTCCACCGACTACGCGAACGTCGCAACCGCCCGGCTGAGCGCGGTCCCATGACCGGCGCCAGGTTACTGATCCGGGCCGCGGTCCCGGCCGATCTCGATGCGATCGCCCGCATTCACACCGCCGCCCGGTCGGCCTACTACCGGGGGTCCGTCCCGGATGACGTGCTGGCCGGCCCGGCAGCGGCCGCCCGGCGGCGCCGCATCCTCGGCCAGCGGATGCAGGACCCGCGGTGCACCTGCTGTGCGCCGAGGTCGCCGGTGAGCTGGCCGGCTTCGCCATCCTCGGGCCGCCACTCGACCAGCCCGTGCCTGACCCGGCCACCGGCGAGCTGCGGCAGATCCACGTCAGCCCGCCGTACTGGCGTCAGGGCATCGGCAGCGCGCTGCACGACGCGTGCGTGCAGGCCTGGCGGGCCGCGGCGGTCAGCACCGCGCAGGTGGATGTGTGGGCGGACAACCACCGGGCCCGCGCGTTCTACGCACACCACGGCTGGCGCCCAGCCGCTGGCCGCCGTCCCGGCCGGCCGGGGCCGACTTCGTCCGGTTGCGGCTGGCCATCCCGCACTGAGCCCGCGGCGATTTCCCGCCGCCTGCCTGGTCTGCATATCCAGGACCGCCCACCCCGGCGGCTCCGCACCAACCGCAGACCAGGCCAGGAGGACCAGCATGACCAGCACCGACATCACCGGCCGGAGCGCGATCGTGACCGGCGCAAGCCGCGGCTTCGGCCGGGCCATCGCCATCGCGCTGAGCAAGACAGGTGCCCAGGTGACCGGCGTCGCCCGGGACGCGGCCCCGCTCGCCGACCTGGCCGCCGAACTCGGCGGCTCGTTCACCCCGGTCCGCGCCGACGCGGCCGACCCGGTCGTGGCCGGCCGCCTCATCGACGAACATCAGCCCACCATCCTGGTGCTCAACGCGGGCGCCGCCCCGCTGAGCCGGCCCATCCAGCGGCACACCTGGCAGACCTTCAGCCGGAACTGGGAGGTCGACGTACAGCACGCGTTCGGCTGGGTCCGCGAGGCATTGCTCGCCCCGCTGCCGCCGGGCAGCGTGGTGGTCGCCATGTCCAGCGGGGCCGCGCTCCGCGGCTCGCCGCTGAGCGGCGGCTATGCCGGGTCCAAGGCCACCATCCGGTTCCTGGCCAGCTACGCCGCAGCCGAGTCGCAGCGCGACGGGCTGGGTATCCGGTTCGTCTCCGTGCTGCCCCAGCTGACCCCGGCGACCCGGCTCGGCGCCGCCGCGGTGGCCGCCTACGCCGCCCGGCAGGGCACCGACGTGGCCGGCTACCTGGCCACGGCCGGCCCCACGCTGACCGCCGAGCAGGCTGGCGGCGCGGTCACCGAGCTGATCACCGACCCGGATCACGACCAGGACGCCTACCTGCTCACCGCGGGCGGCCTGAGCCCGCTGCCCGCCGGTTAGCTCTGCAGCGCCCGGCTCATGGCGACTCGACTTCTTCCCCGGTCAGCACCGTGGCCGCCATCTGGCGCAGTTCGACCCGGCGGATCTTTCCCGTCGCGGTCACCGGGTACCCGCCGACGAACAGCACTTTGCGCGGGCGTTCAAAAGAAGGCAGACCGGCGCGGCAGAAGCCGATCAGCTCGTCCTCAGCCACCGTCTGGTCTTTCTCGGTGATCACATAAACCACCGGCTTTTCCAGCCCGTCCCTGTCGCTGGCCGAGACCACCACGGCCTGGGCCACCGCCGGATGGGCCAGCAGCCGGGCCTCCACCTCGGCCGGGGACACCCACATCCCGCTGACCTTGAGCATGTCGCTGGTCCGGCCCAGGCAGACGTAGTAGCCGTCCGGGTCGCGCAGGTAGGTGTCGCCGGTGCGCAGCCACTCGCCCTGGAACACCTGGCGGGACGCGTCGTACCGGGACCAGTACCCGGTGGCGGCCGAGTCGCCGCGCACATACAGCGTGCCGGGGGTGCCCGGCGGGGCCGGCAGGCCCGCCTCGTCGAGCAGCTTCAGCTCGTAGCCGGGCACGGCCACCCCGGTGGTGCCGGGCCGGACCTCGCCAGGCCGGTTGGACAGGAAGATGTGCAGCGTCTCGGTCATCCCGATGCCGTCTAGGATGTCCACCCCGAAGTGCCCGGTCCAGCGCTGGTACAGGCTGCCCGGCAGCGCCTCGCCGGCCGAGGCGGCCAGCCGGACGCCGCGCAGCGCGTCGCCGGGCAGCCCGGCGCGGAGCATGTTGGCGAAGAACGTCGGGCCGGCGAAGAACAGGCTGGCGCCATGCTTCTGGGCCGCGCTGGCGATCACGTCCGGGGTGGACCGGGCCGGTTCCAGTACGGCCGCGGCGCCCACCGAGAACGGGAACAGCAGCGAGTTGCCCAGGCCGTAGGCGAAGAACGCCTTGGCCGCGGACAGGCACCGGTCGCCGGGACGGATGCCGAGCACCTGCTGGCCGTAGGTCTCGCAGACCACCGGGATGGCGCCGTGCCGGTGCATGGCGGCCTTGGCCCGCCCGGTCGTGCCCGAGGTGTACAGCCAGAACGCGGGCGAGTCGGCGCTGGTCGGGTACACCGTCTCGTCGGCCGGCCCGGCGGCCAGCGCGCTGATCGCGTGCACCGGGACCGGGCTGTCCGGCACCGTATCTCCGGCCAGGATGCCGGCCAGTTCCGGCGCGCTGGCCGCGGCCGCGGCGGCGGTGGCGGCGAACTCCGGGGTGACGGCCAGGAACCGGGCCCGGGAGTCGGCCAGCAGGTCGGCTACCCCGTCGGCGAGCAGCATGGTGGACACCGGCACCGGGATCGCGCCCATCCGCATCGCGGCCAGGTACATGGTGACGAACTGCGGCGAGTCGGCCATCAGCATGAGCAGCCGCTGCTCCGGCTGCAGGCCGAGCCCGCGCAGCCCGGCCGCGGTGCGGCAGACCTGGTCGTGCAGCTGCGCGTAGCTCAGCTCACCGGCCACCCCGGTGAGCGCGGTCCGCGCCCCGTCCCCCGCGGCGAGCCGCCGGTCGAGCAGGTACTCACACGCGTTGAACAGCTCCATCGCTGCTGCCTTCCCCTTAGGCGAGGTGCACGTAGTCGTAGTCGAACGGCTTGCCGTTGATCCCGTTGCGCGGCGGGGCGATCCAGGCGGCGATCCTGCCCCGTTCGTGCACCGGCTGCATGAGCGAGCGGACGTACGTCTTGTCCACGTCGGTGGGCAGCCACTGGCCGCTGTGCCGCGCCCAGTCTTCCGGGCTGAGCAGTTCGCCGTCCGGGCTGGCTTCGATGCCGGCGAACGCGCCGACCCGGCGGTTGAACGCGACGTGCGGCAGCTTGAGCCGGTGCGGCAGCCCGGCCCCGGCCAGGATCTTGTTCCACCGGTTGACCCCGCCCTGGCAGTCGGCGATGTACTCGCGGCGCAGGTCGGTGTTGAGCCCGACCAGGGCGGACACTTCGAGCTGGCTGATGGCCGGCTGGCCGTCCCCGGCGTCGTCGATCGCGTCCACCATGATCGATTCGTCGGTCAGTTTGTGGTCGTCCTTGCGGCGGCCTTCCAGCCAGCGGCCCTTCAGCCCGGCGGTGTAGTAGTTGGCCACGTTGGTGGACGTCTCCCCGCCGAACAGGTCGAGCGACACCGAGTAGTGGAAGTTGAGGTACTTCTGGATCACCGGCAGCGGGATCGCGCCGAGCGCTCCCACCTCGTCGGTGTCGTTTTCCACCATGACCTGCGCGGTCCGCTCCACCACCCGGTCCACCCCGGTGGTGCCGACCATCATGTGGTGCGCCTCTTCCTTGAGCATGAACTCGCAGGTCCGGCTCAGCGGGTCGAACGCGGACTCCTTCAGCGTGCCGAGCTGGTACTTGCCGTCCCGGTCGGTGAAGTAGGTGAACATGTAGAACGACAGCCAGTCCGGGGTCTCCTCGTTGAAGGCGCCCAGGATGCGCGGCGACTCCAGGCTGCCCGAGTTGCGGTGCAGCAGTTCCCCGGCCTCTTCCCGGCCCTCCCGGCCGAAGTAGGCGTGCAGCAGGTAGACCATGGCCCACAGGTGCCGGCCTTCCTCGACGTTGACCTGGAACAGGTTGCGCAGGTCGTACAGGCTGGGCGCGGTGGCGCCGAGGTTGCGCTGCTGCTCCACGCTGGCCGGCTCGGTGTCGCCCTGGATGACGATCAGCCGCTGCAGGTCGGCGCGGTACTCGCCGGGCACCTTCTGCCAGGCCGGCTCGCCCTGGTGCGCACCGAAGCCGATCTGCCGGCCTGGGTCGCGTTCGGCCAGGAAGATGCCCCAGCGGTAGTCCTTCATGGCCACGTGGCCGAAGTGGGCCCAGCCCTCGCGGCCCACGCTGACCGCGGTGCGCAGGTAGACGTCCTGGGTGGGCAGCGTCGGGCCCATCGACTCCCACCAGTTGAGGAAGTTCGGCTGCCACGACTCCAGGGCGCGCTGCAGGCGGCGGTCCTCGCGCAGCTCGACGTTGTTCGGGATCTTCTCGGAGTAGTCAGATGCCGTGGTCATGACTGGTCAGACTCGCTTTCGGTCGAAGTCGGCGCGCTGCCCGGTGCCGTACCTGCGCAGCGCGCCGTCGGGACCCGAGGCGTTCGGGCGGTAGAAGATCCAGTTCTGCCAGGCGGTCAGCCGGCCGAAGATCTTGGTTTCCAGCGTTTCCGGGCCGGCGAACCGGTAGTTCGCCTCCAGGCCGGTCAGCGCGTCCGGGCTGAAGCTGGCCCGCTCCTCGACCGCGATCCGGACCTCCTCGTCCCAGTCGATGTCGTCCGGGGCGAACGTGACCAGGCCGAGCCGCTCGGCGTCTTCCGCTTCGAGTGGGTCGCCGGCCCGTTTCTCGGCCGCGGCCATCGCGTCGGGGTCGCCGAGGAACCGGGTCTGCAGCCGGATCAGGCCATTGCCCATCGGCAGCGGGCCGAGGTTGGCTGGGCCGATAGTGATCGCGGCCGGTGCGGCGTCCGGGTCGGTCTCCTCGAACACGCCGTCCAGCATGTAGGACCGGTCGGCGGCCAGCGCCAGCTCGAACAGCGAGCCGGCGAAGCAGCTGCCCGGCTCGATCAGCGCGAGCAGGCTGCGGCTGGTCACGTCCAGCCGCTTCAGCGTCCGCTTGAGGTAGAGCAGGATCTCGGTGGCCAGCCAGTCGTCGCGATGGTCCAGCAGCATTTGATCGAACGCCAGTACCTGCTCGGCGTCGCCCTCGGTGCGCAGTACCCAGGTGCCCAGCTCGAGCTCGTTCGTGCGCAGGTCCAGGATCAGGTCGTCCAGCTCGCGGGTCATGGCCAGGGTCCAGAACCCGGCGCCCTGCTGATGCACCTGCTTGATGCTGGCGGGTCTGGTGCCGTCCGGTCCGCCAGCCGGTTCGCCGTCCGGGCCGCTGCCCGGTCCGCCGTCCGGGCCGCTGCCCGGCCCGTGGACGGTGATCTCGGCCACGCCGCGGTCCCGGTCCAGCCGGGCCGTCACGTGGGTGTAGCGGATCTCGCCGTCGGTGCGGGTCTTGGCCAGCGGGGTCAGCTCGATGCCTGTCGCGGCGGCGCGGGCGCCGGCCGGCTGCGCGGCCAGTTCCTGCGCTCGCTGGGCCACGATCCCGGCCCACTGGCCGCGCGGCACCGCCTCGTCCACCAGCCGCCACGCGACCGCCTTCTGGCCGCCTATCCCCTCGGCCTTGGTCGCGAAGTAGTCGGCCAGGTCGCGGCGGACGTGCCGCTTGTCGGTGACCCGGGTCAGCCCGCCGGTGCCGGGCAGCACGCCGAGCAGCGGCAGCTCGGGCAGCGACACGGTGGACGACCGGTCGTCCACCAGCATGATGTGCTCACAGGCCAGCGCCAGCTCGTAGCCGCCGCCGGACGCGGTGCCGTTCAGCGCGGCCAGGTAGGTCTGCCCGGAGCTTTCCGTGGCGTCCTCGATCCCGTTCCTCGTCTCGTTGGTGAACTTGCAGAAGTTCACCTTCCACGGGTGCGGCGCGGCGGCCAGCATCCGGATGTTCGCCCCGGCGCTGAACACCTTGTCCTTGCCGCTGGTCAGCACCACCGCGCGGACCTCGGGGTGCTCGAACCGGAGCCGCTGCACCGCGTCGTACAGCTCGATGTCCACGCCGAGGTCGTAGGAGTTGAGCTTCAGCTCGTAACCGGGGACCAGGCCACCCTGCTCGGCCACGTCCATGGTCAGCGTGGCCACCGGACCGGCGATGTCCAGCCGCCAGTGCTGGTACTGGGCCGGCTCGGTGCGGAAGTCCACCTGGGGCAGCGGCGTGTCACTGGTCATGGTTGATCAGCCCTCCGGTCCAGGGTACGCACTGCCTATGCTCTACGTTCGCTGGTCACATCGTCAAGTATCCGTAGCACGTTCGCCTGAGCCCGCGGCTCGTGATCACCGGCAAAGGCTGACATATCACGTGAATGACGCGCTCAGCGCCCGATTTGTCCCGGTCCCAGCGCACCAGATCCGTGATGAGTCGCAGATTGCCCGCGAGAGCCGTGCCGCCGGAGCCCTCGGAGGAGCCCTCGGTCAGCCTGGCCAGCGGCAGGCCCGGCCGGTCAGCCGATGTCGTTGAGGCGCTTCCAGTCCAGCCGGGCGTCGGCCGACCAGCGCTGCCGCCGGTCGGCGAACAACTGGGCCGCGGCCAGCCCGCTCCACCGGGCGGGCAGCAGTTCCCTGGGCAGCACCGGGTCGATGGACGGGAACCGCCGCCAGGCGTGCACCAGCTCGATCAGCCGGGCCAGCGAGTCGGCTGGGGCCTCGGCCCGGAACTCCTCGATGAACCGCTCGTACTGCTCCTCGATCGCGGCCAGGTCCCAGGCGTCCGCCACCATGACCCGCACGTCGGCCAGCCCGGACCGGGTGGCCACGAACACGTGCGCGTCGCCGGCCAGCCCGGCCGCCTCGAGCACGCCGACCGCCTCCTCAGCCCGCGACGGATGTGGGCTGATCCACAGGCCCGCGCCCAGGGAACCGAACCCGGCCCAGTTCAGCCGGGTGCGCACGACATGGCGGGCCCGCCGGTCGCTCTCCGGGACCCGCGCGTAGATCAGCAGCCAGCGGCCGTCCCAGTCCTCGGCCGGTCCGGTGAACGAGTAGATCCGCTCGGCGCCGTCGGTGAGCAACTCGCGGGCGCTGCCGGTCAGCCGCCACCGGGTCCGGCGGCCGTGTTTCTCGGCCGCCAGCCAGCCGGCCGCGGCGGTGCGCATCAGCGCCTGGCGGGTGGCCTTCTCCTCGACGCCGAGCCGGCCCAGCACGTCCAGCACGGCCGACGTCCAGGCGGTGCCGTCCCCGGTCAGCACGCACTCGCCGAGCAGGGTGAGCAGCAGGCCGCGGGCACTCGGCGCGCCGGCCGCGTGCCGCCGGGACAACGTGGGCACCGGCGTGGCCGCCGCCGCTCTGCTGCCCGCCATGACGACCTTCCCGCTGCCAGCCCAGCGGCTCGCGCACCGCCGTATGTCAGTGCAGGCTATCAACCGGGCCGCCAGCCGCCGGGCAGCCAAGGCCGGCCCGGGACGGCGCGCCATCCTCATCAGTCACCGAATCGGCCGCGCACCGCGCGTTAGCCTCTGGGCCGGCCGGGTAGGGAGGGGCCACTCAGGCCTCCTGCCTGGGGGGAGGAGGCATGCTGCCATGCCTGAACAAGCCGCCAGACACTCGCCGTCGCATACCCCGGAAAGCGCCGGCGACACCCCGGACAAGCCCGCCGAGCTCGGCCGTGGTGGCTGGCTCGCGGCGGCCCGCCGGACGGGCAAAGAGTTCAAGGCGGACAACCTGCGGGACTGGGCCGCGGCACTCACCTACTACGGCATCCAGTCCATCTTCCCCGGCCTGCTCGTGCTGGTGTCGCTGCTCGGCCTGATTGGCAAGTCGGCCACCCAGCCGTTCGTCACCGGCCTGACCAAGATCGCCCCGGCCAACGTGCGGACAATCTTGCTGAACGCCATCCACCACCTGCAGTCCAACCATTCCGCGGCCGGGCTCCTGACCGTGGTCAGCATCGTGCTCGGGCTGTGGTCGGCATCCAATTACGTATCCGCGTTCATGCGCGCCTCGAACGCCATCTACGACGTGCCCGAGGGACGGCCAGCCTGGAAGATGTACCCGGTCCGGCTGGGCGTGACGGTGGTCATGCTGGTGCTGCTGGTGGCCTCGGTGCTGATCGTCGTGGTGACCGGCAGCCTGGCCCGCCGGGTCGGGAACGGGCTGGGCATCGGCTCGACCGCGGTGACCGCATGGGACATCGCCAAGTGGCCGGTGCTGCTGATCATCGTCAGCATTATGTTCAGCATCCTGTACTGGGCCAGCCCAAATGCCCGGCAGAGTTACCGCTGGGTCAGCCCGGGCGGTTTCATCGCCGTCATCCTGTGGCTGATCGCCTCCGGCCTGTTCGCGCTGTACGTGGCCAACTTCGCGCACTACAACAAGGTCTACGGCAGCCTCGGCGGCATCATCATCTTCCTGATCTGGATGTGGATCTCGAACATCGCCATCCTGTTCGGCGCGGAGTTCAATGCCGAGCTCATCCGCGGCCGGGCCATCGTGGCCGGCACGCCGCCGGACCAGGAGCCGTACACCGAGCTGCGCGACACCCGCAAGCTGGACAAGAAGTTATCCAAACAGCGGAGGTAAGCAATGGCGCTCACCACCCGGCCCAGCCGGCCACCCGCCGACTCACCGCGATCGCCGCCGGCCTGGCCGCGGTCGCGCTGAGCGCCGGGTTAGTCCCGGCCACGGCCGGCGCGGCCACCAGCCAGGCCGCGACCGCACCGCCGTACACCTGCGCGCCCAACGGCCCGGCCGGCAGCCAGACCGTGTACGGCACGTTCGGCGACGCCAGCGTGCTCGGCTGGGCCGGTAACCACCAGGGCGTGGTGGCCTGCCTGGGCGGCAGCTTCTTCGTGATCAGCGGCGGCCAGCCGGGCAGTGGCTCCACCACCCCGGTCACCGGCACCACCTACGGCTACGGCGTCTACAACGACACCCGGACCACCTGGGCCAACGCGGACGGCTACCTGCCCGCGCTGGTCACCACGTTCCAGGCCAGCGGCGCCACCGTGCAGATCACCAACTTCGGCGACAAGGTGACCGTAGGCGGGCACGCCTACGTGGCCATCTACAGCCGGGTGCGGGTGACCAACCCGACCGGCCAGCCGCTGGCCATCGACCCGCAGCCGTCCACGGGCCTGATCCCGCTCAACCCCAGCCAGGGCAACACGGTCCCGGCACACGCCAGCGTGAACCACGACTACGTGGTGGCGGCCGACCGGTTCGGCGCCAGCTACCCGTGGCCATCAGCGACAGCGCTAGCCGCCGCGGGCGGCTTCGGCCAGCACTTCACGCACATGAAGACGTTCTGGGACGGCCAGCTCGCGCATATCGCGCAGCTCACCAGCCTCCCCGACCCGCAGCTCATCGACGCGTACCGGACCGGGTTCATCTACACCCAGATCATCCGGTCCGGCGACCAGCTGCGCACCGGGGCCAACGGATACGACACCGAGTTCAGCCACGACGTGATCGGCATCCTGGCCAACCTGTTCAGCCAGGGCTATTTCACCGGCGCGCACGCGCTGCTGAACCGGGCCCGGTACGTGATCGGCACCCAGACCCAGTACGACGACGGGGTGTGGACCTATCCCTGGATCTGGGCCATCTACCTGCTCAAGACCGGGGACCTGAGCTTCGTCAAGGCCAACTTCGCCCGCCGCGGCCCGGCCGGGAAGACCGAGCCGAGCATCGAGGACACCGCCCACCTGATCGCCGCCGACCGGACCGGGCCGGGCGGGATCATGGAGAAGACCAACGACATCGACGCCAACGGCTACTGGACCATCGACAACTACGAGGCGCTGACCGGGCTGGCCACCTACGAGTGGCTGGCCAGGCAGGTCGGCAACACGGGCCAGGAGAAGTGGGCGGCCGGCCAGTACGCCAGCCTGCTCGCCGCCACCAGCAAGACGCTGAACGCGACCATCTCCGCGAACCACCTGAACTACCTGCCGTGCTCGATGACCGAGCCGAACACCGATAACCGGTGCGCCAACGCCGAGGACGCGAACTGGGCCGCGCCGTTCCTGTTCGGCCGGTGGGCCTGGGACGGTTACCTGTTCGGCGCGAAGCTGTCCGGGCCCGGGCTGAACCTGATCGACGCGACCTACGACTACGGCTTCGGCCGGCTGCGCGGCAAGCTGCCGCCCAACACGTTCGGCGGCTATCCCACGCAGTACTACAGCACCGCCTACAACGCCGGTTACGGCGAATGGGGGCTGGCCAGCGCGCAGCACCGGGACCAGGGCATCCTGAGCTACCAGTTCATGATCACGAACGGGCAGAGCGGGCCGTACTCGTGGTGGGAGAGCCAGCAGTTCCCCAACCCCGGCTCCCCCTGGGTAGGCATCCACCCGGAGGCCGGCAACGGCTCATCGCCGCACGCCTGGGGCATGGCCAACGCCAACCTGGTGCTGCTCGCCTCGCTAGCCGCGCAGAAGGCCGACGGCAGCCTGATCGTCGGCCGCGGCGTGCCCGGCAGCTGGCTGACCCATAACCAGCCGATCAGCGTGGCCAACATGCCCACCACCGACGGCCACCACCTGGGGCTGACCATCCGCGGCACCGGCAGCACGGTCACGCTGACCCTGTCCGGGCAGGCCCCGGCCGGGCCGGTGCTGTTCCAGCTGCCCGCGTTCGTGAACAACATCGCGCACGCCAGCGCGGGCACGGTGAACGATCCCGCCGGCACCGTGACGCTCAGCCCGTCGGTCCGCAGCGTGTCTGTGCAGCTGAAGAAGCCAGCCAGCTAGGGCAGGCCTAGCCGGGCAGCATACGGGGCAGGCCGAACCGGGGCAGCACGCTGGTCTCGAACCGGGTCAGCTCGCTGATCTGCTGCCCAGCCAGGGTGGCGGCCAGCAGGCCGACCGCCCGGTACGCCCCGGCCTGCGGGTCGCGGGCGTACAGGCCGAACGCGGGCTGCCCGTTGGCCCGGGTCGGCACCAGCCGGTAACTGCGGCCGCCCCAGATCGCGGTGAAGAACCGGTAGGCCACGTCGCGGCCCTGGTATTCGAGCGGCAGCGGCGGCATGCGCAGCCAGGCGTCCTCGCTCATCAGGGCGACGATGCCGTCCACGTCGCCGTTCTCGAACGCCCGGGTGAACCGGTCCACCAGGTCCTGCTCTTCGGCTGAGCCGGGTGCCGGGGCGGGCGGCTGGCCGGTAGTCCCGGCCATCTGCTCCCGGGTCGCGGCCCGGGCCCGCTTCAGCGCGCTGGTCACTGACTCCTCGGTGACCTCGAGCAGCCCAGCCGCATCCCGGGCCGGGTAGCCGAGCACGTCGCGCAGGATGAGCACGGCCCGCTGCCGGGGCGGCAGCAGCTGCAGCGCGGTCACGAACGCCAGCGAGATCGCCTCGCTGGCCTCATACCTGGCCTCCGGGCCTGGCGCGCTGTCGGCCAGCCCTTCCAGCGCCGTGTCCGGCAGCGGCTCCAGCCAGGGCACCTCGCCGAGCCGGGTCGGCTCCGGCGTGTTGGTCCACGGCGCCGACGCGGTCGGCGGGCGGCGGCTTCCAGCCCGCAGCGCGTTCAGGCAGCGGCTGGTGGCCACCCGGTACAGCCAGGTGCGCACCGACGACCGGCTCTCGAACCCGGCCAGGCCGCGCCAGGCGGCCAGCATGGTCTCCTGCAGCGCGTCCTCCGCGTCCTGCGCCGAGCCGAGCATCCGGTAGCAGTGCACCATCAGCTCCCGCCGGTGCGGCTCGACGAGCTGCCCGAACGCTTCCCCATCGCCCGCGCGTGCCCGTTCAATCAAATCTGCTTGCATAACGCCAGTACCTCGCCGGTCGGGTGTGGCCATCATCCGGTACTGACCCCGCCAGGCGGGGAAACTGGGCGGCGGCCGTCGCGCAGCACGCTGATCAGCGCGGCGTCGTCGAGACGGCCCAGGCCCAGCTCATGGCCGCGGCGGTAGAGCCGGGCGGCTGCGCTGGCCAGCGGCGTGTCGGCGCCCGTGTCGCCCGCGGCCGCGCCGACCAGGCCCAGGTCCTTGACGAAGATGTCCAGCGCGCTGCGCACCTGGCCGAACTCGCCGGACACCATCCGGGCGCCGCGGTCAGCGAACATGAACGAGGCGGCCGCACCGTCCCGGAGCACCTGCCAGCATTCGGCCGGGTCCAGCCCGAGGGTCTCGGCGAAGGCCAGCGCCTCGGCCGCGGCCGCGATGTGCACGCCGCACAGCAGCTGGTTGACCAGTTTCATCCGCTGGCCGTCCCCGGCCGCCGGGCCGACCACCGGGGCGGACCGGGCCAGCGTGTCCAGCACCGGCTGGGCCCGGTGCGCCGCCGCAGCCGGGCCGGACACCATGATCAGCAGGTCGCCGGCCGCGGCCCGGGTCACCCCGCCGGACACCGGGGCGTCCAGCACGGTGATCCCCCGGCCGGCCAGCTGGGCGGCGGCCGCCTCGACGGCGGCGGGCCCGACCGTGGCCATGATCAGCACGATCGTCCCGGCGGGCAGCGCGGCCGCCGCGCCGTCCGGGCCGGACAGCACCGCAGCCAGCTGGTCCGGGGTAGCCACCATGATCGCGGCCAGCTCGGCGCCGGCCACCGCCGCCCGGATGCTGGCCGCGGCGTGCACCCCGTCGGCGGCCAGCGCCGCGGCACGTTCCACCGCGATGTCGTAGCCGTGTACCTGGTACCCGGCCCGGGCCAGGCAGGCCGCCATCGGACCGCCCATCGCGCCCAGGCCGAGCCAGCCGATCCGCATCATCCGTCCTCCTGCCCGCCGTTGAGGATGCCCACCACCTGGGCCAGCGTGCCGTCGTCCCCGACGTTGCCGGCGAACACCACGTACGGCAGGCCGGCCGCGGCCGGGTCCGCGTTGACCGGGTGGAACACCGAGATCAGCCCGGGAAACAGCTGGCCGGCCACCCGCGCGCGGCGGATGCCCAGGCCACGGGTGGCGACGTCATGGGAGGTGATACCGCCCTTGGCCAGCATCCAGCCGGGCCGCTGGGCGGCCAGCACATCCCGCACCAGCCCGGCCAGCGCGGCGGACACCGTCCGCGCGATGCCCAGGCTGCCCGCCGCGTCCCGGCCGGTGGCCACCGCCCGGCTGGTGTACAGCAGCACGTCGGATCCGGGCAGCGCGGCCGCCGCCTGCCCCGCGGTCGCGGCGGCCACATCGCCGTCGCCGCGCAGCACGGCGGGTACGTCCAGCTCGACGGCGGCGACGCCGGGCCGGGCGCGCAGCACGGCCAGCTGGCGGCTGGTGTGGCCGGTGTGTGAGCCCACCACGATCAGCCCGTGCCCGTGGTCAGGTGACGGGTCCCCCGGCGGCCGGATCCGCGCGCCGCGCAGCGGCGGCTGCGGGTCCTGGCCGAGCAGGGCGCGGACGAACGACGGCCCGGTCCGGAACAGGAACGACTGGCCGGCCTGCTCGGCCCGCAGCACACCGCTGGCCACCGTGTCCAGGTCGGAGTATCCGGCCGCGTCCACCGCCACCCAGCCGCCGCCGCGCACCCCGGCCAGCAGTTCAGCGACCCGGTCCGGGCCACCGACCCGGATGTCGGCCAGGCCGACGGTGGTCACCTGGTCCGGCCGGACCGCGCCGCCGCTGCGTTCCGCGATGAACCCGGCCAGCGCCGAGGCCCGGTAGCCGAACGCCGGATCGCGGGCGAACTCGGTCTCGCCCACCGGGACCAGGTCCGGGCCGATCCGGGCCCAGTGGATGCCGCCCGCGGTGACCCGGCCCGCTTCCAGGAACGCCGGGATAAGCAGCACGCCGTCGAAGCGGCGGCCGAGCACGTCCTGACGGGCCTGCTGGATCGCCGTGACCTCGGCCAGCAGGTGGCCGCGCAGCGTCGAGTCGCTCCGGCTGATCAGCTGGATCCGCTGGCCGCGCCGCTGCGCGGCCGCGATCAGGTCACGGGCGACGGCCGTGGTCAGCCGGGCCGCGTCCGGCTCGGCCAGGCTGCGCGTGTTGGTCAGCACGAAGCAGGCGCCGGCCGGGCCGCCGTCCAGCGCGGCCTGGTAGGCCGCGGGATCGAGCGCGGTGACGACCTCGACGCCATGCACCGCCTGGGAGCCGGTCGGGTCGTCGTCCAGCACGCCGAGCAGCGGGCCGGCCGCGGCACGCTGGGCGCGGACCGCGGCCCGGAGCGCGGCGTCGTCCGGGCGGGCCGGGGGTAGGCCGGCGAACACCGACTCGGCGGCCGGCAGGCTGTCCCGCAGCGCCTACTTCCTTTCGCCGCTCAGCGACGGATGATGGAGGGTGCGCGCTCACTGTAGTGGAACGGGGACGCCGTGATAAACATCATGATCACTGGTGGGGCGGGTTTCCTGGGTGCCCGGCTGGCCCGGGACCTGCTGGCGGCCGGGTCGCTGGCGGTGGCGGGCAGCGCAGCCCGGCCGATCGGCCAGCTGACCCTGGCCGACCAGGCGCCGGTGCCCGCCGACCTGGCCGCGGACGAGCGGGTCAGCGTGCTGCGCGGCGAGCTCGGCGACCTGGTGCAGCCGGGCGGCCCGGGCTGGGCCGCGCTCACCGGCGCCTCGGTGATCTTCCATCTGGCCGCCGCGGTCAGCGCGGAATGCGAGGCCGACTTCGACCTTGGCCTGCGGGCCAACCTGGGCGCCACCGAGGCGCTGCTGGACGCGTGCCGGGCGGCGGGCGGCAAACCGGTGCTGGTGTTCGCCAGCTCGCTGGCCGTGTTCGGCAACTCCCCGGAGCACCCGCTGCCCGCCGTGGTGGACGACCAGACGATGCCGAACCCGCAGACGAGTTACGGGGTGCAGAAGGTCATCGGGGAGCAGTTGCTGGCCGACTACACCCGCAAGGGCTTCCTGCGCGGCCGGGCCGTCCGGCTGATGACGGTGTGCGTGCGGCCGGGCCGGCCGAACGGGGCCGCGTCCGGGTTCCTGTCCGGCATCATCCGCGAGCCGCTGGCTGGCCAGCCCGCGGTGTGTCCGGTGGACGCACACACCGAGGTGGCGCTGTCCTCCCCCAGCCGGGCACTGGCCGGGCTGCGCTGCGCGGCCGAGGCGTCCGGCGCGGCCTGGGGCGGCCGCAGCGCGGTCAACCTGCCCGCGCTCACCGTGACCGTCGGCGAGATGGTGGCCGCGCTGGAGCAGGCGGCCGGGCCGGCCGTGACCCGGCTCATCACCTGGGCGCCTGATCCGGGCATCACCCGGATCGTGACTAGCTGGCCGGCCCGGTTCCGTACCGAACGGGCCGAGTTCCTGGGGCTGCTGCCGGACCCGGACTTCGGCTCGATCGTGCGCAGCTACCTGGCCGAGACGCGGAACTGAGACCCAGCCGGCGCACGCTAGGAAACCAGCACCGGCGTGCCGCCAGCCCGCGCCGATGCGACGGCGTCCAGCACGGCGATGCCGTGCAGCCCGGCGCTGAAGTGGGCGCACGGCGGCAGCCCGGCAATGCCGCAGATCTGGTCCAGGAACGCGCGGGCCTGGTAGGCGAACATGTCGCCGGTGCCGTAGCCGACGGCGCCTGCCACCATCGGCAGGCCGTCCCGGACGTACGGATGGTCCGGGCCGACCAGCACCCGCCGCGGCCCGTTGACGGCCGGCCGGGGGCCCACCGTCGAGACGGTGAACTCACCCATCCGGTGCAGGTCGAACGCGGCCGAGCCGGCCCGGACGAGGTGACCACGACGGCGTCTACCTGGCCGGAACCGATCACCTCCTGCCCGCTGCCCAGCGGCAGCGCGCCAGGCACCGCGGCGGCCAGCTGCCCGGCCCGGCCTGGCGAGGCGTCGGCCACCGCGCTCACCCGGGCGCCGGCCAGCACGCCGCCGAGCCGGCGGGCGTGATCGTCCCCGATCATGCCCGCCCCGGCGATGCCGACCCGGACCATCATGGCCGCATCCCCGGCAGCACGGCTGACATCATTCGCTCCCATCCGGTCGCGGTCGGCCCAGGCGACTGCCCGGCCGCGATCCCTACGACGTTAGGCAGCCGCGGCGCCGTCCGCCAGCCCGGCGAACACCGCCTCCGGGTCGTCCGGCACTCCCGTCGAGCGCAGCGCGGGCAGCGTCGAGCCGGCCACGACCTCACCTCTTCGAGCTGCGCTGCTGGCCCGCTGACCAGCCCGGCCTGGCCCGGCGGGCTAAGGCGGGCTGCTAACGGTGACCGGGCGGGGCGAATCCAGTTCCAGGCCGACCGTGCTGAGCACCCAGCCGTCTCCGGACGGCTCAGACGCCGCGGCCAGGCAGAACCGGCCCCAGCATATGGCCAGGCCGCGGGCCCACACCTCGGCCAGCCAGCCGAACGGTAGTTCCGCCGCCATGCCGTCGCCGTCGCGGGCCAGCCGGGGCGGCTGGCCCTCCGGGATCATGGTCAGCGCGACGGCCAGATCCCGCTGGCCGGTCCAGGACCGCAGGGCGGTCACCGCCCGCCCATACAGCGCCGCGTGCAGTGCGGGCCGCGCCGCCGCCAGTTCACCGGCCGTCACCGCACCGGCCCCAGCCGCACCCCCAGCACCGGCCACCGCCGCACTAGTGCCGACCGAACTAGTGTCGGGCGAGGTAGGGCCGCCGCCTGCCGGGCCGTCGCCTGCCGGGCCGTCAACGGCTGAGCCGGCGACGGCTGGGTCGCGCAGCCGCTCGGCCCAGGTGGCGATGACCGTGGCCGCCAGCCGGTCGGGTAGCAGGCCGCCCAGGCCGAACAGCCTGATCAGGTCATCGTCCGGGCCTTCCGGCCGGCCGTGGGTCAGCACGGAGAAGGTCCCGGCCCGCCGCACCCGGCCGCGCCGGCCGGGCGGGAACGGGGGCGACGGCCAGGACGGCAGCGGTGCCGAGGGGGCCAGCGGGTCGGCCGGGCCCCGGCTGGCCAGGATCAGCACGCGGAGGTCGGCCGCGTGCTGGGCCCACAGGTCCAGCACATCGAGGCAGGGGAAACCCTGGCCGCCCAGCGCGCTGAGGATCTGCTCGCCTTCCAGGTCGTCGGTGTGGTCCGGCGTGGTCAGCTGCCCGGCCGCCCAGCGCAGCCGGTGCGGCTTGCCGCCGCAGTCCAGCCGGGCCTCGGCCGCGGCCAGACCCGCCCACCAGGGCGGCCGGCTCACGGGGCCGCCGCCCAGCTCAGCGGAATCTGGATGACGGCCCGCTTGCTCAGCGTGGTCGGCATGATGTCCAGCCGGGTGGCCGCCGGGTCCAGCGCGGGCCAGAACTCGATCTGGCCGCCGGCCCGGTCCGGCCCGGAATGCCAGCTGCCGGGCTGGCCCAGGTAGTAGCCACCCCGGTCGTCCACCGCCCACCAGGCCAGCATCGGCTCGTCGACCCGGCTCAGGCCGGCGTGCCAGTGCGGCATGCCGGGACTGACTTCCACGTCGGCGAGGAGTTCGTCGTCGGTGGACCGCAGCGCCAGCACCGCCACGGTCAGCCCGTCGAACGGCGGGGTGGCCGCACCCACCATGACCCGGCCGGCCTGCCCGGGGCGGGGGCCGCGCGCCGCGAGCAGCGACCGCCACGGCTCGGCCAGCCCTGATCCAGCCGGACCAGGGCCCCGGCGACCTGGGCCGCCGTGCCGGTGCTGCCGCAGCACGGCCCGCGCCTCGGCGATGGCCGGATCATCGGCGCCCAGCGAGCCCGCCGCGACCAGCGCGTCAATCGTGCTGTCCAGCGGCGCGTCCTCGTGCGCCGAGAGCAGGATGGCCAGCCGGGCCTGCAGGTAGCGCCGTCCAGGGTCCGGCTCGGCCACCGGCTCCACCCACACCTCGATCCCGCGGCCAGGTTCGTCCACCAGCTCGATCCGCTCGCCGAGCACGTCAATCCACGCCGTGTTCAGGGCGAGGCCGGGCCGGGCCTCGAACTCGCCGGTCCACTCGGTGTCGGTGCCACCGCCGGAGAATCCCGCCGTCACCGACGTCCCCTGATCGTCGGTGAGGGTGAGCTGCCCGGGCACCCCGGGACCCGCCAGGAGCCCACCGGTCGCGTGCCGCCTGGCCCCGCGGTGCAGGGCGGCCGCGCTGACCCGGCCGAACCGGCCGCCCAGGGCGGCCGATGGGCGCATGGTCACGTGCAGCACGGTCGCGTCCGCGCTGAACACGACGTAGTCGATCAGCAAGTTCCCCCATGGCTGCTCGATCAGCTGGCCGGAGATCAGCGCGCGGAACCGGCCCAGCTGAGCCGGGGTGGCTGCGCCGGGCCCAGTCGGGCCGTACTGCGCCATCCGCCGGTGCCGCCGGAAGCCGGAGTCTTCGCCGGACCGGCAGGACCGCGCCAAGTAATAGTCGTCCACGATCGTCTGCGCGGCGGCCGCGGGCAGCGCGCCCACCGCGACCAGCGCGTGCGCCGCCGCGTCCAGCGGCGACTCCCACGCCCCGCCGTCCTCGCCCTGGTGGTCGACGAGCAGCCCTTCCCCGGCCAGCCGCAGGTGCAGTTCCGCGTCGAACTCGGCCACGCTGTGATGGACCACGGTGTGATGGACCACCGTGTCATGCTCCCACGCCGGGGTCAGGGCTGGCTGTCCACGAGCTGGCACCAGCCTTCCGGGCTGATCGGGTAGCCCCATCCCTGAGGAGTACGTGCATGGCCGTCATGCGCGATCGTACCGGGCCGCGTGCTACCAAAGGACAATGCCGAAACACGGTGCCCAAGACACCAACGGGAGCCAGTCATGGATCTAGGCCTGCGCGGCCAGCGCGCACTGATCACCGGGGGCAGCCGGGGCATCGGCTTCGCGATCGCCGAGTCGCTGGCCGCCGAGGGCGCGGCGGTCGGCCTGGTCGCCCGGCACGAGACTGGCCTGGCCGACGCGGCGGCCCGGCTGGCCAGCCACCAGGTGCCAGTGGCCACCGCCGCGGCCGACGTGCTCAGCCCGGCCGAGCTGCGGCGCGCGGTCGATGACATCGCGGCCCAGCTCGGCGGGCTGGACCATCTGGTGGCCAACGCCGGCGGCACGGTGGGCCAGGGCAACCTGACCAGCGCCGGGCCGGGTGAGTTCACCGCCACGTTCGCGCTGAACGCTGGGCACGCCGCGGAACTGATCCAGGCCGGCCTCGGCCATTTGCGGACCGCGGGCGGCGGCGCGGTGGTGATCATCTCGTCAATCACCGGGCTGCGCCCGGCGCCGCGCACCGCCTACGCCACGGCCAAGGCGGCCGAGATCCAGCTGGCCGCGACGGCCGCGCAGGAACTGGCCCCGGACAACATCCGGGTCAACGCGGTCAGCCCGGGCTCGATCATGTTCCCCGGCGGCGGGTGGGATCACTTCCGCCAGGACAACCCGGAGGACTTCGCCACGTTCCTGGCCACCCAGTTCCCGTTCCACCGGCTGGGCCACCTGGCCGAAGTGGCCGACGTGGTCACGTTCCTGCTGTCCGCGCGCGCGTCCTGGGTCACCGGCAGCAACATCGTCGTGGACGGCGGGCAGCGCTACCCGAGCGCCCGCCGGTTCAGCTGATGGCGCGGTGCTGGCTCAGCTGGCGCCGCGCACCGCCGATGCGAGCGACCCGGCTTCGTCCTCTCACAAAGGCATGAAGCTTTCTTTCTGAACGCCAGTGCCGCGCTGCTCGGGCCGGGCCGGCACGATGATCGTCGCGGCCGGTGGAGCGGCCGTCCCGGCCGTCGCGTCGTCCGGCAGGCCGAGCACCTGGCAGCGGCGCAGCCCATGCCGCACCCACAGCGCGGCGGTCCACGCACACAGCAGCGCGTCGATCAGGTCCTCCCGGCCAGTTGGTTATCCTCACCGCATGATCCACCGGTTCGACACCCTGCGCACGAAGCGCCTGCTGATGCGGCGCTGGCAGGATGCGGACCGGGCGATACCCGGCCCTGAATCCGGCCCGAGCTGGCTAGGGTCAGCGGTGGCGGCCGCGGTGGCGGTCCGGCAGCACGGCGCCGATCAGCCACAGGAGCGGGAAGATGAAGCCGATCAGGCCGAGGATCCAGTGCCCACGGCGGAACGTCAGCACGGCAAACGTGCACAGCAGCACCAAGTAGACGACCGACAGCAGGATCCAGCCCACGGCGCTCAGCTCCCCTCGGACCTTGATCCCATTGTCGGCCAGCCCGGCCTGGCCGGGCTCACCCGCAACGGATGAAATGTCAGCCCATGCCGGGACCTTGCGGGTCGCCGCGCAGCGCGCGGAGGGACCGGGCGAACGCGTACAGCCGGTTGCGGGAGTACTCGTTCCGCTCGGTGCCACCGCCCTGGGACCGCTCGGCGTCCATCGCCGAGCGGACTGACTGCAGCGCCGACAGCACGTCATCGACCCGCATCCGGCTGTCCTCGTCGGGGGCCGTTTCGCGCATCCGGTACAGCGTCTGGGCCAGGTCATCGGCCCGGTTCTGGATGTCGGCCCAGCGCGCCTGGACCTGGCCGGCGGTGCCCCCGCTGGGCCATTCCACTGACGCCATCGCGTCGTGCACCGCCGAGCCGCGGGCGTACACGTCGGTGACCGCGGACTGCCATCGGCCCGCGACCGCCGAGCGCCTGGTGGACGCGCGGACGATCAGGATGAACGTGATCCCGGCGATCACCACCAGGGCCAGGATCAGCCACAGCCAGGCCGGGGTGCTCGTGCCGGTGCTGCTGGTCGACGTCGGGGACGGGGTCGGCGCGGCCGTGGTGGCCGGAGGTGTGGTGGCGGCCGGCGTGGTGGCCACCGGGGTGGTCGGGACCGGCGTGGTCGGCTGCACGGTCGTCGGGCTGACCACCGGGCTCGGCGTCACGGTGTCCACCGGGCTGGCCGGCACATTGGTCGGCAGGCTGATGCTGTGGCTGGCCGACACGCTGGCGATCACGTTCTTGACCGTGCTGCCGCACCCGGCCACCAGGACGCCGAGTACCAGCAGGACGACCGGGACCAGCCACCCCCGAATGACACGCCGCATGCCAATCCCTCCGCACCGGTAATGGTCGGTTGCGCCCCGCTGGCGTTCGGTACTTTGGCTAGTCCAGCAGGGCAAACGGCGCGGCGGCCCATCCGTGGCGGGTGAAATCAGGCCTGGCCGGTCTCGAACCGG
Organism: uncultured Actinomycetes bacterium; assembly: GCA_963834705.1. Lineage (GTDB taxonomy): Bacteria > Actinomycetota > Actinomycetes > Streptosporangiales > Streptosporangiaceae > RYN-230. The sequence goes on along the minus strand of CAWICV010000001.1, from coordinate 279,284 downwards.
CTGATCTTCCCGTCGGTCACGGTGAACGCCCACCGGGTGCGCAGCCCACGCCAGGTGTCGTTCCGGTAGACGGAATGATCACCGCCCGGGCCGGGTTGCCGCGTGCATGACAACGGTTGGCTTCATCGGCAGCGGGCAGATCGGCGGCACCGTGGCGCGGCTCAGCGTGGCCGCCGGGCACCAGGTGGTGCTGAGCAACTCGCGCGGCCCGGAGACACTGGCGGATCTGGCCGCGGACCTCGGGCCGCTGGCCCGGGCGGCCACCCCAGCCGAGGCCGCGACGGCCGGGGACCTGGTGCTGGTCTCGGTCCCGGTACTGGCGTTCGGCAAAATGCCAGCCGGGGCGCTGGCCGGCCGGGTGACCATGGATACCTGCAACTACTACCCCGCGCGGGATGGGCATATCGCCGAGCTGGACAGCGGCGCGCTGACCAGTAGTGCGCTGCTGCAGCGGGACCTGCCGGGCGCCGCGGTGGTGAAGGTGTTCAACAACATCTTTTATAAGCACCTGGCGTCGCTGGCCCGGCCGGCCGGGGACCCCAGCCGGTCGTTCCTGCCGATCGCGGGCGATGACCCGGCGGCCAAGTCGGCGGTGACCGAATTCCTGGATTCGATCGGCTATGGCGCGGTGGACGCCGGGACGCTGGCCCAAAGCTGGCGGCAGGAGCCGGGCGCACCCGTTTACGGCCCGCCGTACGGGTCGTTCGACAACCCGGCCGGCACCCCGGCCGGTGCGGACACGATCCGCGCCGCCCTGGCCGAGGCAACGCGCTAACCCCGGCCGTGACCGGATTGCCGCGATCGTGGTTCAGGCCGCCGCGGCGCTCAGGCTGGACCGGCCGGGTCAGTGGCCCGCGGTCACCGCTCTCAGCTCGCCGAATGACTCCCGCATGAGCTGCGGCAGGTCGGGCTGGCCTGGTTCGCTGAGCCAGCGGCCGAAGGCCACTTTGAGCACCGCGATCCCGGCCTCGCCGGTCAGGCCCGCGGCCGGGTCGCTGATGCCGCGCTTGCGCAGCGCATCGGCCATCGCCTCGGCCAGCCCGGCCAGCTTGATCAGCTCACGCTCACGGAGTTCCGGGTTCGCGTCGATGATGATCTGCCGCTGCCGGGCGTGCTCCCGGCGCTGCTGGAGCAGGCCGCCCGCGGCCACCACGGCGCCGGCCACCGCGTCGATCGGCGCGGCCGACTCCGGCGCGTCGGCCACCGTGCTAACCAGCAGCTCGCGCAGCATTTCCTGGCCGTAGAAGAGCACCTCGCGCTTGTCGGCGAAATGCCGGAAGAACGTCCGCTGGGTCAGCCCGGCCCGCGCGGCGATCTCGGTCACCGTGGCCTGCTCGAAACCACGCTCCAGGAACAGCTCCATGGCCGCCTGTTCCAGGCGGCCGCGCGCGTTCGGTTCCCACCGGCCCATGGCCTTGATCATACGTGATGTCAGCAGCTGTCATCACGTATGTTAGAGTGATGACAGCAACTGACATCAGCCTTGGAGGTCCTTCTCATGCGAGTTTTCGTCACCGGCGCGTCCGGCTGGATCGGCTCCGCCCTCGTTCCTGAGCTGCTCGGCGCGGGGCATCAGGTCACCGGGCTGGCCCGCTCGGACGCGTCGGCCGCCGCCCTCACCGCCGCCGGGGCCGGGGTGCAGCGCGGCACGCTCGACGACCTCGACGTGCTGCGCAGCGCGGCGGCCGCCGCGGACGGTGTGGTCCATCTCGCGTTCAAGCACGACATCGCGTTCGCCGGCGGTTTCGAGGGCGCGGCCAGCGCGGACCGCCAGGCCGTCGAGACGTTCGGCGGCGTGCTAGCCGGCTGCGGCCGGCCGCTCGTCATCGCGTCCGGAACGCTGGGGGTGGCTCCGGGCCGGGTGGCGACCGAGCGCGACGGGCACGGCCCAGCGCCGGCCGGGCATGGCCGCGGGCCGCAGCTGCGCCAGGAGACGGCGGAGTTCACCCTGTCGCTGGCGGAGCGCGGCGTCCGCTCGTCCGTGCTGCGGCTGCCGCCGACCGTGCACGGCGGCGGCGACCATGGCTTCATGGCCAGCATCGTCGGCATTGCCCGGGACACGGGCATGTCCGGCTACCTCGGCGACGGGTCGAACCGCTGGCCCGCCGCACACCGGCTCGATGCCGCGCACCTGTTCCGGCTGGCGGTGGAGCAGGCCCCGGCCGGCTCGACGCTGCACGCCATCGCGGACGAAGGGGTGCCGATCCGGTCGGTGGCCGAGGTGATCGGCCGCCAGCTCGGCGTCCCGGTGGCTGAGATCGCCCCCGGGGACGCGGCCGGGCACTTCAGCTGGCTGGCCGGGTTCATCGGGCTGGACAGCCCGGCGTCCAGCACGCTGACCCGGGAACTGCTCGGCTGGCAGCCGACGCAGCCCGGCCTCCTCGAGGACCTGGAGAAAGGCCACTACTTCCAGCCGCCCGGACAACCGGGGATATAGGCCCCATGAGCAGCTGGCCGTCCATCGCGATCGTCGGCGCGGGCATGGGCGGACTGGCCACCGCGGCCGCGCTGCACCACCGGGGCATCGGCGTAACCGTCTACGAGCAGGCACAGGGTTTCGCCCGGCTGGGCGCCGGGATCCAGATCGGCTGCAACGCGATGCAGGTGCTCCGCGGGCTCGGCCTGGAGCGGCGGGCTCGGCCTGGAGCGGCGGATGCGGCAGGAGGCGTTCTGCCCCTGGTCCTGGAACAACCGGGACGCGGGCACCGGCGCGGTGGTCCACGCCGCGCCGGCTTAGCTCTCCATTATCCGGAGCGCCGCATTGATCAGGTCGAGCCCGGCGGTCTGCCGGACGAAGTCGGCCGGCTCGGCCGGCGCCGCCCAGTTAGCGCCGAACAGGTGCTGCTCACTCATGTGAATCAGCGCGGACTGGGCATTGGCGGTGATGAACTGCTGATAGGCCGGCTTCCCGGTGGCCCGGTACAGCCGGGCCAGATGCCGGACGAAGATGCCCTTGAACATCGTGCTGTCCACCCCGGGCGGCCGGGCCGGGGCGCAGCCGCCCGGACCGCAGTCATTGTGCTCGTGCAGGATCCCGTCGATGACGCCTGATTCGCTGGGGCGAGCCAGCTTGCCGTCGGCCGACGCGTGCGGCCGCCACGGGTTCTTGATGAACGCGTCCGCGATCTTCTCCGCCCAGCCCAGGTAGCTCTGGTCCCCGGTCAGCTCGGTCAGCTCACGGAGCCCGCTGAGGATCACGCCCTGGTTGTACGACCAGACGCTCTGCGAGTTGTCGTTCTCGCCGTGCGGGTTGGGCGAGTCGTTGACCAGGCCGGCTTCATTGATCATCGCTACCCCGGCGGGCGGGGCCGAGCTGAACCAGGCCCAGCCGCGGCGCGCCCAGTCCTGGTAGTCGGGCTGGCCGGGACCGGCCGGGCCGTGGCCGCGGTAGCGCAGGCCCAGCCCGGCGGCCACCGCGATGAACAGCTCGTTGGCGATGGCGTTCTTGTATCCCCCGGTCCAGCCGTGCGGCACCGCGCAGGCGCCGGTGCGATCCGGGCCGCCGTCGTACTTGCCCCAGTAGATCCCGCCGCCCCAGTAATCGTCCCAGCCGGCGGCCATGTCGAGGAAGATGTCGTTGGCCGCGGCCAGGTACTTGTCCTCTCCGGTCAGGTCGTAGGCGTCCAGCCAGGCCAGCGCCCACCAGCCCTCGTCGTCGTAGAACGCATTGACAAAGCCCTGATAGGCGCCGCGGCTGAGCCGGAGGAACGGCCAGGCCGGGGACATCCGCCGGGCGAAAACCGGCCGGCGCGTTGCCGGTGCCCGGGCGAACGTGTTCGCCACCACCGGCTCCAGGTAGGACCGGTCACCGGTGAGCGCCATGTAGTCGGTCAGCGCGGTGATGGCGTTAGCACTGTTCCACCACCGGGACAGGTCCTGCACCTGGTCCCGCTGGCCGGTCAGCACCAGCGCGGTGTTCAGCAGGTTGCGGCCGAGCTGGGACAGATTCCCCCACTGCACGGCCAGCGCCGGATCGTGATAGCTGTACAGGCCCGTGCGGCGGGCGTACTCGTCCGCGCCGTACCACTGCTGTAAGGCACGCGCCGCCAATGGCGCCGCCGTCCTGACGTCGGTCACTATGGATCAGCCCCCGTTATGCGGATCCCCTCTGCTCACTGAGTCTGGCCGGCCGCCGGCTGGCCGCAATCTTTCGTGAAAGGCTCGCCGGATGGCCGCGCTGACCGAAACCGAGGCCAGGACCCGGGCCGGGCTGCTGGACGTCGGGTCCTACGCCGTGTTCCTCGACCTGACCACCGAGCCGGTGCGGTCGCGGAGCGAGATCCGGTTCCGCTGCCGGCAGCCCGGGGCGACGACGTTCGCTGACCTGACCGCCACCAGTACCGCGGTGGTGCTGAACGGCGAGGAGCTGGGGCCGCCGGCTGACGGCCGGCTCAGCCTGCCGCCGCTCAGCCCGGCGAACGTGCTGACGGTCGAGGCCGAGGCGGCGTTCTCCCGCACTGGGCGGGGGCTGACCCGGTTCCGCGATCCGGCGGACGGCGCGGAGTATGTGTCCGTCACGTGTTACCCCATGCACGCCCCGGACATCTTCGGCTGCTTCGACCAGCCCGATCTGAGTGCGGGCATCTCGGTCACGGTGGCCGCCCCGGCCGGCTGGGAGGTCCTGGGCAACGGGCCGGTGGTGGGCCGCCCGGCCCCGGGGCAGGCTGGGCGGTGGCGGTTCGCGGCCGTCCCGGGCATGCGGCCGTTCGAGGTGACGCTCAGCGCCGGGCCGCTGGTCAGCGACTACACCGGCACCGGGCCGGCGGCTGGCAACGACGAGCCCGCCGCCATCACCGTGCGGCGCCGGCGGTCCCTGTCCGGGGCGGACGGCGTGGCCGGGCTGCCCCGGTTCGGCGCGGTGGCCCGGGACGCGATCGGCCACTACCAGCAGGTGCTCGGCGTGGCCTGCCCATACCCGAACTACGACATCGTGTTCGTCCCGGACCTGAGCGCGCTGGCTTACTCGGTGCCTGGCCTGATGCTGGTCAACGAGAGCCTGCTGGCCCGGATGGCGGACCCGGACGACGACTTCGCGGCCATGGTCGGCGCCCATGAGGTGGCCCATCTGTGGTTCGGCAGCCTGGTCGGCATGCGCTGGTGGGACGACCTGTGGCTGGATGAGGCGATCGCCACCTACCTGAGCTACCTGCCCCGGCCCGGCGCCGCCGTGCCGGGCGGGCTGGATGCCGCGGGCGGCTGGCTCGCGTTCTGCTACCGGGACAAGGCGGGCGCGTACCAGGCTGACGACCTGCCCAGCCGGGAGCCGGTGTCCTCGCCGGTGCCCGACGTCGGCACCGCGCTGGCCAAGCCGCCCGCGATCACCTACGTCAAGGGCGCTAGCGTGATCCGTCAGCTTGGCGCGCTGATCGGCGACGGCGCGCTGCACGCCGGGCTGGGTGACTACCTGACCCGGTACCGTGCGGGCGGTGCGGCCTCGCTGGACGACCTGGTCGGCTGCTGGTCGCGGGCCAGCGGCCGGGACCTGGCGGGCTGGGCCGATGAGTGGCTGCGCACCGAGGGCGCCAGCCTGCTCCGGGCGGAGCTCACCCCGGCGCCGGATGGCACGATCTGGTCGCTGGCCATCAGGCAGGACGCGCCGCACGGCCAGTCCACGCTGCGTACCCACCGGATCGGAGCCGGCCTGTACGACTGGGACGGGACGAGGCTGCGCCGGCGCCGGCTGGTCAGCGTGGAAGTCAGCGGCGGCCACACCGACGTCCCTGAGGTGGCCGGTGAGAAGCGGCCCAGCGCGCTGATCCTCAATGACGGCGACCTCAGCTATACGCGGATCGGCTTCGACGAAGCGACGCTGCGGGCCCTGGCCGCCGCCGCGATGGATGTGGGCGACCCGCTGACCGAGGCAGTGTGCTGGAACGCGGCCTGGCACCTGGTCAGCCGGGGCCAGCTCGCCGCCGCCGATCTGGCCACCCTGATCGCCCGGCGGGTCGGCGCGCTTCCGCTGCCGGGCATTGAAGTGCTGCTCGAACGGGCCGTGGACTGCGCCGACGTGTACGCAGCGCCGTCCGACCGGCCCTGGATACGGGAGCAGGTGGCCGGGGCCGCGGCCCGGCTGGCCGGGCTGGCCGCGCCGGGCAGCGCGCGGCAGCGGGCGCTGGCGGCCGGCTTCGCCGCCGCCGCACAGACCGACGGGCAGCTGGCCCGGCTGCGCGGCTGGCTGGACGGCGACAGCCTGCCCGCTGGGCTGCTGCTGACCGGCGACCTGCGCAGCCGCATCCTGTTCACGCTGGCGGCCCGCGGCCTGGCCAGCGACGCCGACCTGGACGCGCTGGCCAGCCTGGACCCGGTGCAGGGCGAGCGGCATCGGGCCACCTGCCGCGCCAGGCGGCCCGATGCCGCGGGCAAGGAGGCCGCCTGGACCCTGGCCCAGGCCACCGACCAGGACTGGCGGATGGCGCAGGCGTACGCCCGCGGGCTGTGGGTGCCGGGCCAGGAACAGCTGATGGCCGGCTACCTGGACCGGTACCTGAACCAGGCGCTGCCCGCGCTGGAGGGGCGGGAGCCGCGGGTGATGCGCGCCCTGGCCCGGCTGCTCTACCCGGCCACGCTCATCTCGCCGGAGACGCTGCACGCCACCGCGGCGGCGCTGCGGGACAGCCAGCTCAGCGGCGCGCTGCGGGCGATCATGCTGGAACAGGACGCGATCCTGCGGGCGGCGCTGACCGCCCGGGCCGCGCCGCGGGTGTTTTATCCCGGTCAGGCGCCCGCCACGGATTGATCTCCACGCCCCGGCCGGTACCGGCGCCCGGATCCAGGACACGCTGACCGGCGGCCCGGACTCCCGGCCGCTTTCGCTGCCTGCGCGGTGGACAACCGGGCGGGCCGGACCGGGGCCGCCCCGCTCACTGCTGCCCAGCCTGCCCCGGCGGCCTGGTGCTGGGGTCGGCCGGCCGGGCCGCTGGGCCGTTGGTCCTCACCTGGCCTGGCCCCATGCCGGGCCGGGATCGCGTACTTTTGCCGGGTGGCGCACTACAGCCGGGTATACAAGATCGTCGTTGACGTGCCGGGCGGCGAGCACGATCGCGAGCTGGCGTTCTGGAGCGCGGCCACCGGGTCGCCGCTGGGCCGGTTCGACCGGCATCCCGAGTACCACGGCACCGAACTGCCCGGCTCGGACCTCTGGCTGCTGGTGCAGCGGCTGGACGACGGGCCAGGCCGGGTGCACCTGGACATCCACACCGACGACCTGGACGCCGAGGTAGCCCGGCTGGAGAAGCTCGGCGCCGAGCGGTTGCAGCAGGTGCACGGCTGGTGGGTGATGCGTGATCCGGCTGGGCTGCTGTTCTGCGTCCTCCCCAGCCGGCCGGGCTCGCTGGACGACAGCAACGCCCAGCGCTGGGATTAGGGCCGGGTTACTGGCACGAGCGTAAGCAGGTGATCGAGACCCGCGAAGTCAGCCGGGTTGGTGGTGAACAGTGGGAGTTCCTCGGCGATAGCCACTGCCGCGATCATTAGGTCCACCGCCCTTCGTCGCGGCTTACGGCCTGCGCTGATGACCGCCGCCACAACCTGGCCGTAAGCACGTGCGGCTTCCACGCCAAAGGGAATGGGGTCGAACTCGTTCTCGGCCCGTTGCAGCACATCGAGGCGGCGTGCCCGCTCGGCGTTCTCGTCATATTCGGCCTGCTCGCTGCCCGGTCGCACTTGGTGCGGTCCAGCGGACAGTTCGGCGAGGGTAACGGCGCTGATGGCAACTTCGGTCGGCAGTTCGGCAGGATCTACCCACCTGCGCAGGATCACGACATTGGTATCGAGCAGACCCTGCTGGTAAGCCTCGTCAGCCATCCAGGGTTCCCGCGTCTTGATCGGCTGCTGCGTCCTGGTCAGCCCGGAAAGCAGCAAGGTCGAGAGTTGCTGCATTCCGCGATGTCGCAGCGAATTCACCACGCGGCACGAACCGGCGCCGGCGCCGGGTCGGAATCAGTTCGCCGATCTCCCGGCCGTCGCGAGTGACGGTGAACGCCTGCCCGCCCTCGACAGCGTCCATGATCTCCTTGGATTTGTTCCGCAGATCGCGCTGGGTGATCTCAGGTTGTGCCGTCATAGCCATATACTAGCCGTTCGTAGCACGGCGTGCTACCAGGTGCTACCCCGGCCGTCCGGGGCGGCGCAGCCGGGAGGTCTAGCGTCCGCTCCGGCACTACCGCCGACGGCACGTCCAGGACCAGCCTGCCGTCCCGCACCAGCCTGCCGTCCCGCAGGGACAGCCGGGGCGTCCGGCCGGGCACGGCGTGCCCGTCGAACCGGCGCGGCCTGGTGTTGTAATAGCCACCGCTGGCGTAGCTGATCCGGGTCTCGGCCACCCCGGGCTGGCGTTCGGAAAGAATGCTGCCCATCGGGACGCCGAGCTCGGTGCGGTGCAGCGGAGTGTGCGCGTTGCCCGCCACCACCAGGGTGCCCGCCCCGGCGCCGGCCAGCACCTGCTCGGCCATGGCCGCGTCCCGCTCGGACCAGCTGGCGCCGGCCGGGATGGTCACGTCGAACAGGGTGAGCCGCAGCGCCCCGGCCATCGCGCGCTCGCGCAGCACGGCCAGGTGGCACGCGGTGATCCGGCCATCGCCGGGCCAGAGCATCCAGTGATCCTCCAGCGGGCCGCCGTCCAGGAACGCGCCGACCGTGGGCGTCAGCTCAGCAGGCCATTCCAGGGCCAGCCCAGACAGCCCGAATTCGGCCAGCAGCGCCCGGATGAGCAGCGGGTTCTCCGCGACGCCATGGATTTCGCCGAGGAGCAGCAGGCCGGATTCCGCCAGCGACCGCTGCGCCGCCGCCCGGGCCGCGGGCTCGGCCGTCAGCGGCAGGTCGGTGACCGGGAACTCGGCTACCGCCCGCCGGAACTCCGCCAGCGACGCGACACTCGGCATAGGACCAGCATGACCCGGGCTAGCCGGACCGCCGGCGCGATGGTCAACACTGTCGGCATGGAGTTCTTCTGCTACCACCGCGACCGGCCCGGCTCTATGCGGTTGCGCGATGAGCTGATTGAAGTGCACTGGTCCTACATGGACCGGTATCAGGCGGAGATGATCGCCCGCGGCCCGACCCTGGCCGGCGACGGCGACACGGCCACCGGCAGCGTACACATCCTCGACCTGCCCGATCCCGCCGCGGCCCGCGCGTTCGCCTTCGACGAGCCCAACTACCAGGCCGGGGTGTACCGGGACGTGCTGCTGCGCCGGTGGCGCAACCTGCTGGGGCGCACCATGTGGGACTTCCCCGGCGGGGCCAGCGGTAGCAAGTACCTGGTGCTCGGCCTCGGCGCGGATCCAGCCGCGGACCTTACCATGCCGCCGAACCCGGACGAACTGATCGCGTACGGGCCGCTGCTGTCCGACGACGGCATCACCTGGCTCGGCACGGCGGCCCTGGTCCGGGCCGTGGATCCGGACGCGGCTCGTGCCGTCCTCACGCCGGACCGGTACGCCGGCCTTGAGGTGCACGACTGGGACTTCGGCGGGCGGCCGTCATAACCTCGTACCGGTAGCGGCGCTGAACAAGCGGGAACGGCCGGCTGACCGGTGTCTGATTCGTGCAAGACGGGGTGGCCGGGCCCTGGTTAGCTGGGCGGTCTCAGCGTGCATCAACCGGAGGGACAACCGTGTTCCTGGGACTTCGCACCATCGTCTACCCCGCCCCTGACCTGGCCGCGAGCAAGGCCTGGTGGACGGAGGCGCTGGGCATCGAGCCGTACTTCGACGAGCCGTTCTACGTCGGGTTCAACCCGGGCGGCTACGAACTGGGCCTCAACCCGGCCGGTGACCCGGCGGCCGGCCCGGGCACCTACTGGGGGGTGCGGGACATCGCGGCCGAGGCCGGGCGGCTGACCGCGCTGGGCGCAGTGGCGGTGGCCGCCGTCGAGGAAGTCGGTGACGGCATCAAGCTCGGCACGTTCCGCAGCCCGGGCGGCGACGTGTTCGGGCTGATCGAGAACCCGGTGTTCAAGCTGCAGCCCGCATCCAGCCCAGAAAGCGACGGCCCCGGCCGCTGAGCCTGAATCCGGACCTGATCGGGTAGCGGCGGGGTCAGACCCGATTCTGCTGGCCGGCCTGGGCAGCTTCGTCGGCGAGTTGCTTGGCGCGCTGACAGGTCCGCCCGGACTAGACGCGCCCTTCGCCGAATCAATACCAGGTGGTGGGTGGTGGGCGGTGGGCCCGGTCACGCCGCGGCAGCCTCGCCTGGGCCTGGCCGGCCTCCCACGGTCACCGCGCTAAGCCCCGCGCTACGTCGGCGGTGACCCGTTTCGCTCAAGTTTGATGCATCGCCGGGAGAGACCAGGGTAGGGCGGTACTCACCGTATCGGCCCACAATGCGCCAGGGGGATGCAATATGTCTGAGTTCGACAACCTGAAGAACGAGGGCGAGAAGCTCGCGCAAGAGCACCCCGAGCAGGTGAAGCAGGGCGAGCAGTTTGCCGAGAAGGAGGGCAAGAACCTGACCGAGAAGGAGTTCGGTGGCCAGGGTGGCCAGGGTGGCCAGGACTCCGGCCAAGGCGGCCAGGACTCCGGCCAGAACCAGTAAGCCAGCCGCTCAGCCCGCCCCCGCGGCCAGGAAAGCCTGCGCGATCACCTGGTAGCCCACCTGGTTGGCGTGCTCGTTGGGGCCGCGCGGGGCGGCGGCGCACTCCCAGGTCCATTGGCAGATGGCGGCGACGTTGCGGGGCAGCGAGCCGAACCCGGCCAGGGTCACATCGGAGCCGAAGTCCGAGGTGTGGAACGCGCTGAACACGTTGGCCACACGCACGCCGCGGGTCTGGTAAACCTTGGCTAGCAGGCTGTTGTAGCCGTCAGCGGCCAGTTCGCTGGCCCGGGCGATCATTTCGCCGGTCCAGCCGTGCCGCCACTCGGCCAGCGTGGGCAGGTAGTAGTTCATCGCCACGATCTTGGTGTGTGGGCTGGCCTGCTGGATCCGGGTCAGGATCGTGGTCAGGTTCCGGCCTGCCTCGGGGATAAAGCTGGCCACGCAGCTGGCCAGCCTGCTCAGCGACGGTTTGAGGATGCACGAGTATGGGTCGTTGGCCCCGATGTCCAGGGTGATCAGGGACACCTGGCCACGGTGCGTCCGGAGGAAGCCCGTCGCGGCGGCCAGCTGCGAGCCGCCCTGGTAGCGGCAGATGCCGCCGTGGATCATCGTGCCGGTGGTCTCCCCCGGGCAGCCCAGCTTGACCAACCGCAGCCCCGGCTGGCTGCGGTGCAGGGTCGCGTACAGCTGGTTGGCGTACCCGTCCTGGGTCGGCACGCTGACCCCCGCCGCGTCCGGCTGCACGCCCTGGGACAGCGAGTCGCCCAGGGCCAGGTAGTACGTGGCCGGCGGGGCCTGATACCCGGCGCCGGCCAGCCGGCCCGGCGACGCGCTGCAGCCGGTGACCGCGGCGGCGAGCAGGCCAGCCAGCGCGAGAACAGGGAGCAACGGGCGCATCGCGCTCAGGTTATGCCCCGCGTCGAACCACCCCGAACCGGCAAACCGTTGAGCGCGGTGAGTTTGCGGTCACCGGTGACCGCAAACTCACCGCGGAGGTGCGCGCGGGTGAACCGCGCGTCGTAGCGCGAGTCGCCGTCCACGCCAACGCACCGGTTGCCGATGCCGAACAGCAGTTCATAGGCATCGACGTCGGCTCGGATCTGGCCGGCCGCCGCCTCGCGCTCCAGCGCGGGCCGGCCTGCCGCGTTGGCCGAGGTAGTCACCTAGGCAGTGTCTCGCACGAGACCGCCTGCCTGGCGACGACCCGGCCAGCACAGCAGGCCGGCCCCCACCCAGCGGGACGCCCCCCTTCAGCCGCCCTGGCTGATCCCGCTGCTGCCCCGCGGCCGCCCCAGCCGCGCCGTGGTCTGGGCCACGTCCATACCGTGCAGCCGGAGCAGGTTCTCCCCCAGGATCTTCCGCTTGGCCTGGTCAGTGAGCTGGGGATACCCATAACCGTCGCAGAGATCCTGCGGGATCTGGAAGTCCATGAACGCGCGCAGCGCCCATTGCGGATGGAAGATCGGCGCCTCCGAGCCGTAGACGATCTTGTCTTCGCCGCACCAGAACAGCAGCTTGCCGATGATCTCGGCGAACATCCGCGGCGCACGGACCAGGAAGTTGATCGTCGCGGCCAGCGACGCGTACAGGTTCGGGTAGCGGATCAGCTGCCAGCAGGTCTCGTCCAGGAACGGCAGCCCGACGTGGAAGATGACGAAGTTGATGTCCGGGAAGTTGGCCGCCGCGCCGTCCATGTCCCAGGTCTGGGTGTGCTCGATCGGCTGCGGCCCGAGCGGCACGCCCTTGTGCACGCCGATCAGGTTGACCCCCAGTTGCTGCGCCTTCTCGAAGACCGGGAACGCGATTTGCGGGTCGTCCATCCGCCACGGGTACGGCGACCCGTAGTCGTATCGCACGTTGTAGAACTTGAACGCCTTGGCGCCGAACTCGCCGACCTGCCGCTCCATCAGGTCCAGCGCCTTGCGGCCCTCCAGCGGGTTGACCGACCCCCAGAAAATGGTCCGGTCCGGGTCCCGGCTGGCCATGTCGGCGCATTCCTGCCACGGCGACAGCCCGTCCTTGAACAGGTCGGTCAGCGGCAACGGCATGGCCACCAGCATGTCGGTGTCCGATTCGTCGTAGACCATCCGCCGGATGTCGCCGATCGTCCACTGCCGGAGGAAATCCTCCGGCGGCAGGTGGGTCTCCCCGGCCGGGGTCAGCGCGTTATGGAACGCGTACAGGTGGTTGCTGAACATCGTCCCGGGCGGGCCGAACGCGTTCTTCTCCTCGAAGTTGAACAGGTGCGCGACGCCGTCGAACACGAACACGTCATCGATCATGCTGATCACCTCTCGGCCAATGCTCAGCCAGGTACGCGTCCCGGTCGCCGACCTGCGCGGGCGGCGGCAGGAAGCGGAGCAGCCGGGCGGCCCGCTCGGACAGCCGGTCGGTGGTCCACGCCTCGTCCCAGACGATGTCCACCTCGGCGCGGTCCACCCCGGGCTGTTCCTCGATCCGCTGCCGCACCTCGGTCAGCACCCGGGCCGCGAACGGGCACCAGCCGGACGTCAGCAGCAGCTCGACCCGGACCTGCCCGCCGGCCTGCCGCACCGAGCGCACCAGCCCCATGTCCACGACCGAGATGCCCTTCTCCCGGCAGCACGGGTCGTAGACCTCGCTCAGCGCATCCTCGGCCCACTGCGGCACACCCGGCATGGAGCCCATGCTTGACCAGCGCTCCCCGCACCGGTACCCCCGAAATTTCATTTACTGAACGCCAGTACCCGCGCACCCGCGGCTTCCGTGCGCGCGGTCTGCGCGGCATGCTGGGAACGTGCACGACGCAGGCCATGACGCGGAGCCCGGAGACCTGATACGCAGCGTGTCCCGGGCGCTACGGATCATGGAAGAAGTGTCCCGGTCGGACCGGCCGCTGCCGGTCAAAGTCATCGCCCGGCGCTGCCGGCTGCACGTGTCCACCGCGTACCACCTGGTCCGCACGCTGTGTTACGAGGGTTACCTGGTCCGGCTGCCCAGCGGTGACTACGTGGCCGGTTCCGGCCTGGCCGAGCGGTTCCACGACCTGATGAGCTCGCTGCGCCGGCCGCCGCAGGCCCGGGCCGTGCTCCGGCAACTCGCCGAGACCACCCGGCACAGCGCCTACCTGGCTTGCATCTCCGGCCAGCGACTGGTGGTGGTGGACCTGGAGGAAGGCGACCGGTCGCCGTGGCTGGAGGATCTGCAGCCCGGCCTGGACGCGGCCGCGCATGCGACCGCAGTTGGCAAGGCACTGCTCAGCACGCTGCCCCGGCAGGACCGCCGGACGCTGCTGGCCGAGCAGGGCATGCGGCCGTTCACCTCGAACACGGTGACCGAGCCGGCCCAGATCGAGACCGAGCTGGCCGAACTGGGCCCGGGCGAACCGGTCGCCGAGTTCGGCCAGTTCCGCGACGACGTGTGCTGCGCCAGCATCGCGGTCCCCGGGGACGAACCAGGCATCTGGTGGGCGCTGGGCACCGCCGCACGCGGCCTGGACATGCCCACCGGACTGCTCGGCGAACTGCAGTGCGCGGCCAACGACCTCACCTCAGGCCGGAATCACCAGCCCTGATGCTAAAAAGATCTTCAAAGCGATGGATATCGTGATGACCGAACCCGTCCGGGAGCAGTCGCGGGCACGGTACCCAGACAGCTCGGGCTACATCAAGCGCGACGGCGTGCGCCTGCACTATGAGGCGGCCATTCTTGTACTTCCCGCTCGCGCACCACTTCGAGCAGAACTACCATGTCCGCCACCGGCTGGACCGCTACCGGGCCGGGCCGGGCCGGTACATGGACTACCAGACCGCGGGCCCGGCCGACATCGCCGACGCGATCGCGGCCGAGATCGGCCGCGAGGTCAACTACCGCCCCGTTGCCGCCGACGGCGCCGCCCGCGCCGCGGCCCTGCGCGCCAGCCTCCTCTAGCAACCGGCGGCCCGATTCATGATCAGGGCGACCATAAGCATTCAGGGTCTGCGGCGGCAGGCTGCTGATGTGACTTCCAGGGTTGTGTGGCGTTTCCCGGATTTACCTGATGTGTCCGCTGGCTCGGTTCGCTCGCGGTCTTGTCGTGATGGCGGCCGGCAGGTGGGTGCGGACGGTACGTCTGCGCCGCGGCCAGCCGGTCGGTGAGAGCCAGGCCCTCAGGAAAAGGAGGAGCAGTCTGCGGGATGTTCGGGATACTGTCGGCCGGCATGAGTGAGGTCATGCCGGAGTTGACTGCGGAGCTGGTGGCGGACGGCGCCGTGCCGCTGGATCCGGTGATCTCTCCGGACGGCCGCTGGGTGGCATATGTGGTCACCACGATGGGTGTGAAAGAGCGGCGCGTCAGCGCGCTGTGGGTCGTGCCCGCTGACGCGAGTTCACCTCCCAGGAGGCTGACCCCCGGCACGGCGTGGGTGGGAGCTCCTCGGTGGGCGCCGGATTCTGATTCCCTGTTGTTCGGGTCGGGCGGGCAGTTGTACCGGATCGGCGTCGATGGCGGCGACGCTGCGGCGCTGGCGAGCTGGCCAGGCGGGATCTGCGGCCAACTCCCGCTGGCCGGGCGGCTGGCCGCGGTCATCGCCACGGGCGAGCCGGGTGAGGATGACGAGCGCGGGAAGGCCGGCCGCGGCGATGCGATGGTGTGGGGTGAGCACCTGCCCGGCAGCCGGCTGTGGCTGCTCGACCTCGAAAGTCGCGGCACAGGGCTGGTGGGCGGGCTCGGTGACAGGCATGTCGTCGAGGTGGTGCAGCGGCCGGACGGCGGCCCGCTGGCGGTGATCAGCTGGGACTGCCCGGAGGACGAGCCGGGCGCTTTCACCGCCCGGTTGCACGTGGTCGATCCGCGGACGGGGACGGCTCAGGACCTGGGCCGGGCCGGGCTGGGCGCGCGGTCGCCGGCCTGGTGGAGCGCCGACGGCGGCTGGCACGTGGCCTATCTGGCGGTAACCCCGCCCGGGCCGGTCGGTGGCCTGGCCGTCTTCGACGTCACCGTGCCCGCCTCCGGCGCCGCGGGAGTGCACCGCAACGTGACGGCGGGCATGGACGTCTGCCCCGCCGGGCTGGCGCAGGTCGCGGGCGGGGCGCCGCTGGCGCTGTTCGCCGACGGGCTCGACACGGCTTTGTACCGGCTCGATCCCGGCACGCGGCGGTTTCGCCGCGTGTCGGTCTGGGAGGGCGGTGTCGATTCGCTCACCGTCAGCAGCTCGGGTGAGGTCATCGCCGCCCGGGTGAGCACCGCCTGCCGGCCGAAGGACGTCCATGCTGGGCCGGTCGGCGGTCAGCTCGCCCAGCTCAGCGACACCCGGCCGGAGCTGCGCGGGATCAGGTGGGGAACCCAGGAACGCCTTTCCTACCAGGCGCCCGACGGGCTGGCGCTCGACGCGCTAGTGATCTTGCCTGCGGGCCGCGGCCGCCGGGATGGCCCGTTCCCGCTGATCACCTTGGTGCACGGGGGCCCTGACGACCGGTATGCCGATGAGTTCATGCTCGGCTGGTGGCCTTCGGGGCAGTGGCTCGCGACCGCGGGGTATGCGGTCTTCCTGCCCAACCCGCGTGGCGGAACCGGACACGGCCACGAGTTCGCCGCCATGGTGGCCGGCGCGGTCGGCACGGACGAGTGGACCGACATCCTCGCGGGCATTGACCTGCTGGTCGCCGACGGCGTCGCGGATCCAGGCCGGCTCGGGATCGGCGGGTGGAGCCACGGCGGCTTCATGGCGGCGTGGGCCGTGGGGCAGACCGGCCGCTTCAAGGCCGCGCTGATGGGCGCCGGGATCAGCGACTGGGGCATGCAGGTCGGCGTCGGCGAGCTGGGCACCCAGGAGGCGGGCCTCGGCGGCAGCTGCGGCTGGGAAGGACCCGGCCCGCACCGCCACGACCAGCTCAGCCCCATCTCCTACGCATCGAAGATCCGCACACCGGTGCTGATCCTGCACGGCCAGGACGACACCAACGTGCCGGTCGGCCAGGCGATGTATTTCCGCCGCGCGCTGTGCCGGTTCGGGGTCGAGCACGAGCTCGTCGTCTACCCGCGGGAAGGACACTTGATCGTGGAGCGCGATCACCAGATCGACCTGCTCCGCCGTACCCGCGCGTGGTTCGGCCGGTGGCTCGCAGCCCCCCCAAGCCGTCACGCTACGCAACGCAAGCGAACCCAACGCATAAGCAGACCTAATGCTTACCGGGTGACTTATCTGCGGCCGGAGTTGACGAAGGCGAGAATCAGGCAGACCGCCCCGGCCACGGCGACGAAGAAGAAGCTGCTGATCTCCCATATGTTGCCGCCACCAATGGTTTCGTGGGTCCCCGGAGCAGCATCCCGCACAGTGATAAACGTGTAATGACTTTTGTCCGCCACGTGCCGGATGAAATGGCGATAGAGTACGGCGGAGAGCGAAAATAGACCCGCCGCGACAATAACCAGGACCGGATGCTTCACGGCGTGACCCCCCAGTTCACGCGCCCGCCACTGAGCGATCGGCCTCGGTCAGTACATGAACCCTAATGCTTCGGTAACATCTGGGCAAAACTATCGTACCGCGACCTAGTTCGCTGGGCGGCCAGGTGCCCGGCCGCGCCGATCAGCCTGTGCTGAAGTGCCCGACCATGGCGTCGTGGTGGGCCAGCACGGCCGTCTCAGCCGCCTGAGCGTCCCCCGCCAGGACGGCGGCGGCGATCGGCTCGTGCAGCTGCCAGTGCTGGGCCGGGCCGGGGCCGCGCAGCCACGGCGGCACCGACTCGCTGTCCACCCAGCCCCTGAGCTGGTAGGACAGCAGCGCGCTATGCACGCTCTCATAGATCGCGGCCAGGTACGGGTTGCCCGCGCCGCGCACCACGGTGGCGTGGAACACGGTGTCCGCCGCGACCAGTTCGGACGTGCTCCCCGCCGCGTCCTGCAGCCTGCCCAGCGCGGCCTCGATGCCACCGGCGTCCGGGCCGGCCAGCGTGGCTTCCCGGACGCCGATGGTTTCCAGCCACAGCCGGAGCTGGAGCAGGTGACCGGCCGACTCGGTGTCCAGGTCGAGCATGAGGTTGACCGACGCGGCCACCATGACCTCGGGCCGCCGGACCACGTACGCGCCCGAGCCGTGGCGGATCTCGACCAGGCCCATCAGGGACAGGCTGCGCAGCGCCTGGCTGACCGTCGGCCGGCTGGCCCCGAAGCGCAGCGCCAGTTCGCGCTCGGGTGGCAGCCGGGCGCCCGCGCCGATCCGCTCGCTGATGATCAGGTTCCGGATCTGCCCGGCGACCGAGTCGGCCCGGCGGGCCGTGCTGACCGGGCCGATGCCGGCCAGCTCCACCGCCTCCGGGCGGCGCTGCTGCGTCATGCCGTTGACACTACCGGAGAGGCAAAGTGACAATGTGGCTATGCCACTTAGCGCAGGCGTGCGCGTTCCGGACCCGGCGCGGCTGGCCACGCTGATCCGGCTCCGCGCGGTGCGGATGGTGGCACCGCAGGGCTTCGGCTACCTCGGCCAGGCGCTGTCCTCGGCCGAAGAGGTGGCCGCGCTGTTCGCGGTGGCCCGGCCCGGGGCGGACCGGATGGTCTGCTCCCCCGGCCACTATGTGATCGGGTTCTACGCGGCGGCGGCCGAGACCGGGATGCTGCCAGAGGAGGCGCTGTCTTCCTACGGGCAGGACGGGGCGGCGCTGGAGGCGATCGGCTCCGAACGGGCCCCGGTGCTGGACTACGTGTGCGGGTCGCTCGGCCAGGGGCTGTCCGCGGCGGCCGGCTTCGCCCTGTCCGACCGGCTGCGCGGCCGGGAGGCCCGGACGTTCGCCCTGGTCAGCGACGGTGAGCTGGAAGAGGGCCAGGTGTGGGAGGCGGCTATGTTCGCCGCCCACCACCGGCTGACCGCGCTGACCGTGCTGCTCGACGCGAACAACTCCCAGGTGGACGGGCCGGTAGACAGCATCACCACGATCGAGCCGATCGCGGCCAAGTGGGCCGCGTTCGGCTGGGCCACGGCCGAGGTGGACGGGCACGACGTGGCCGCGGTCGTCGCGGCGCTCACCGCCGCCGAGCACAGCATCCGGCCAACCGTGGTGATCTGCCGCACCTCGACCCGCCGTGGCCTGGACTGCCTGCCGCCGGACGCGGACGGGCACTTCATCAAGCTGCCGGCCGGCCTGGCCGCCGCGGCCGAGCGTGAGCTGACGGCGCGGCTGGAGCAGGCTGATGCGTGAGCCGCCCTACCCGGTCGCGCTGAAGCCGTACGGCCAGGCCCTGATCGAGCTGGCCCGGCGCCGCCCGGAGGTGGTCTGCCTGAGCGGCGACCTGACCCGGCAGTGCGAGGTGGACCTGTTCCAGGCCGAGTTCCCGGACCGGTTCATCCAGTGCGGCATGGCCGAGGCGAACATGCTGGGGGTGGCGGGCGCGCTGGCCCGCTGCGGGCACCTGCCGTTCGTGCACACGTTCGGCGTGTTCGCCACCCGGCGGCCGCTCGATCAGATCATCAGCGCTGTCGGCTACCCCCGGCTGCCGGTCCGGATCATCGGCTTCATGCCCGGCATCTCCAGCCCGGGCGGCCCGAGCCACCAGGCCATCGACGACGTCGCGCTGATGCGTGCGGTGCCCGGGATGACGGTGCTCGACGTGGCCGACGCGGTCGAGGTCCGGCAGGTCTGCGCGGCCATCGCCGACCTGCCCGGCCCGGTGTACGTCCGGCTGAAGCGGGGCGAGGTGCCGGTCATCTTCGGCGACGATCACGTACTGTCACTGCACCAGGCCCAGGTACTCAGCCAGGGCGGTGATGTGGCCCTGTTCGCCAGCGGGATGATGCTGGCCCCGGCGCTGGCCGCGGCGCGGGTGCTCGGTCAGCATGGCGTGGCCGTGTCGTTGGTCAACATCCCGGTGCTCAAGCCGCTGGACACCGGCACCGTGCTGGACGTGGCCGGAGCCGCCCGGGTCGTGCTGACGGCCGAGAACCACCTAATCAGCGGCGGGCTGGGCACGGCCGTCGCAGAGACGCTGGCCGAGGCCGGGCTGGGCCGCCCGGTGCGCCGGATCGGGCTGAGCGACACGTTCGCCGAGGGCGCGCGCAGCGCCGATTACCTGTTCGGCCGGTACGGCCTGTCCGCGCAGTCCATCGTGGCCGCCGCCTGGCAGGCGCTGGGCCAGGCCGGGCCGGTGCCCGAGGTCCACCTGCCCGCCGCCGACCCCGGCGAATACGCGCCGGTCTGAACCTGCTTGCTAACCAGCGCACAAACCAGCGCGAAGGAGAACCGCAGATGACCACGTTCTACTCGGCGTCGGACCAGTCCACCCCGGTCGCCTCGCCCGGCGCGGTGCTCGGCGTGGACTGGGAGCAGCGGGTCGACTTCGGCCGGCTGCGCCGGGACCGGATCGGCAAGGTGCAGGCCGCGCTGGAGACGTCCGAGCTGGGCGCGCTGATCTTGTTCGACATGAACAACATCCGCTACACGACGGCGACCCACATCGGGAACTGGGCCCGGGACAAATTCTTCCGCTGCGCGCTGGTGATGCGCGGCCACGAGCCGATCCTGTGGGACATCGGCTCGTCCGCCCGCACCCACCAGCGCTACGCGCCCTGGTATGGCCAGCAAAGCTGGCAGGCGGGCATCTCCAGCTGGCGCGGGTCCATCCCGGAGTATGTCGGCGTCGAGGCGGGCAACGCGGCCCGGCTGGCCGGGCTGCTCCGCGACGCCGGCCTGGTCGGCGGCCCGGTCGGCGTCGACGTCGTCGAGCTGCCGGTGCTGCGGGCGCTGGAACGGGAGGGGCTGCGCGTCGAGGACGGCCATGGGTTCATGCAGGACGTCCGGTCGGTCAAGACGGCGGACGAGATCGCGCTGCTGGATCACGCGGCCGCGCTGGTGGACGGCGCGTACGAGGAGCTGTACCGGGAGCTGCGGCCGGGGATCCGGGAGAACGACTGCGTGGCGCTGGTCAACCGGTACCTGTACGAGAACGGGTCGGAGGAAGTGGAGGCGGTCAACTCGATCTCCGGCGAGCGGTGCAGCCCGCACCCGCACGTGTTCTCCGACCGGCTGATCCGGCCCGGGGACACCGCCTACTTCGACATCATCCACGCGTTCAACGGCTACCGGACCTGCTACTACCGGACGCTCAACGTGGGCAGCCCGAGCCGGGCGCAGCGCGAGGCGTACCGGCGGGCCCGCGAGTTCATGGACAACGCGATCGGTGAGATCCGGCCCGGCGCGACCTCGGCCGACGTGGTCCGGCACTTCCCGGCCGCGCAGGAGTTCGGGTTCGGCAGCGAGGAAGAGGCGTTCGGCCTGCAGTACTGCCACGGCCTGGGGCTGTCCAACTGGGAACGGCCGCTGATGAGCCGGTACCACTCGTTCGAGCACCCGGTCGCGCTGAGCGAGGGCATGGTGTTCGCCATCGAGACGTACTGGCCCACCCCGGACGGCTCGTCGGCGGCGCGCATCGAGGAGGAAGTGGTGGTCACCGCGGGCGGCTGCGAGCTGCTCACCCGGTTCCCGGCCGACCAGCTGTACGTGGCGGGCACCCGGTACTGGGCCGGAAACTAGAACACGTTCTGGTTACTGGCTTAAGCTCCGGCCATGGATGCTGGCCAGCCGTTGCTGTTCGAGCCGGCGGCGCTCGGGCCGGTCACGGTGCGCAACCGGATCATCAAGGCGGCCACGTTCGAGGGCATGAGCCGGGGTGGCGCGGTGACCGACGCGCTGGTCGATTTCCACCGGGCGTTCGCGGCCGGCGGGGTGGTTCCGGCGGGCGGTGGCCCAGGCGGTGCGGGACGCCGTGGGCGGCCGGCTGGCGGTCACGGCCAAGTTCGAGATGGCCAGCTCGACGAGACTGGCCGGGACCGGCTGGCCCGGGCGTACTGGCGGGCGCTGCGGCAGGCGCCAACCCGGCCGCATCCGCGGTGCCCGCGGTCTGGGCCGCTGCGGCACGCCGCGTTCTGGTGGCACGGCCAATGGGACCGGCTGCTCGACGGGGTGGACTCGCGGGCCGGGGTGGGCCGCGACTTCGCCGCGGTACTGGCCCAGCCGCTCGCCCGGGGAAGCAGGCCTACTTGGCCGGGCTGGCCGAGGCCGCGGCCGCGCTGGTCGCGCCGGGCCAGGGCATCCCGGCCGCCGACGGGACGGACTACCAGTTCCCGGCCCGGTCGTTCTCGGCCTGACCGCATTCGCCGTGGTCGGCCGGGGTCATGACCAGCGTGTGGATGCCCAGGGCTTCGGCGATCCGGCGTTCTTCCGCCGACCACGGCTCCGGATCCGGCGACCATGGGGTGGCCAGCTCGTCGAACTCGCCGGCTTTGACCCGGGCCAGGAACGCGGCCCACTCGCCCGGGGTGAACGCCAGCGGCTCCCGGCCCGGGAATTTAGAGTCCCGCACCATGATGGCGATGTCTCCCGCGCCACGCCGCCAGGCGATCTCCACACAGTTATGGTGGCTGCCGCAGTGGCTGGACTTGCGCCAGACCGGCTCGGGACTGCTCATGGCTACAGCGTGCTTTACGTGGCCGGACGGCAGCCTTGCAGCCGGCTTGATGCCTGCCTTGCCGCCCAGGTCAGCGCGTGTGTAACCGGGCCGCCGTGCGGGCTGGCATGCTGGTCCGGTGCAGAGCGTGTACGCGTCGGCCGGGGCAGCGAGGGACTGCGCCGCCTGGCTGACGCCTGGCATGCCCGGGCAATGGCCGACGAGAGGCTCTTCGGTAGCCTCCTCGGGTGAGCAGTGCGGCACCGCTACCTGCCGGCCGGACGCGGCAGTTATGGTCATCCCGTCCTGTCGATCTACCAGACCGACATCATCATCTACGGCACCGACCTCGCCGCCTACATCGATCGGGAATTCGGCGGCGCCGGGCCTCCCGCCGGCGTGAACCGGATATCGTCACGGCTCGTCTCGTTCTGGGGCGACTTTGTATGAGCAACCGGCACCTGCTTGCCGGGCAGCCCGGCAGCGCCCGGGTCAGCGCGGGGTGACGAGCTTGGTCACGACCCAGCGCTGCTTGCCGATCTGCCGGTCCCGGGTGAAGCCCAGCTGCTCGTAGGTGGACAGCGCCCCGTTGAACAGGAAGCCGGCCGGCACGGCGCCGGCCGCCTCGGGATATCCCTCCACGACTCCCCCGCCGAGTGCGGCGATCATGTCCAGCGCGCCGGCGAGTGCCGCCGTAGCGACGCCCTGCCGCCGGAGCCCCTTGCCGACGAAGCAGCACCCGATCCGCCAGTCCGGCGCGGCCGTATAGCCCTTCTCATAGGCGGCCCGGTTCTTGATCCGCGGCAGTTCCCCGGGCGGGCCGAACTGGCACCAGCCCAGGCAGTCGCCGCCACGGAAGACCAGCGCGGCGTGAGCTGTTCCGGCCCGCACCCGGGCCAGCTTGCCGTCCCGGTTCTGCTCCGGCGTCCGGTCTCTGGCCCCGCCCTCGGGGTGGAATCCCATGCACCAGCAGCCGCCAAAGATGCCGTTGTTGTGCTCCACCAGGGCGGCGAACGCCGGCCACGTCGACTCGCCGAGCGGCCGGAGGCGGTAAGCGGGCGTGGTGGGCATGGCCATGAGGTTCAACGTAGCGCGCCGTCGTGCATTAGCGTGGCCCCGGCAGAACGGCTACGGAAGAGGGACGATGAGCGCGGAGAAGCCAGAGATCGACTTTCCCGGCGGCGAGCCGCCCGCCGAGCTGGAGATCACCGACATCTGGGAAGGCGACGGCCCGGCGGCCAGCGCGGGCGACCACGTCCGGGTGCACTACGTCGGGGTCGCCTACTCCACCGGCGAGGAATTCGACGCGAGCTGGGACCGGGACGAGCCGCTGGCATTCCGGCTCGGCGCCGGGCAGGTCATCGCGGGCTGGGACCAGGGCGTGCAGGGCATGAAGGTCGGCGGCCGGCGGCAGCTGATCATCCCACCCGGGCTGGCCTACGGGGACCGCGGCGCCGGGAACGCGATCGCGCCGGGTGAGACGCTCATCTTCGTCTGCGACCTGGTCTCGGTCTGACCCGGTCCTGACCTGATGCGGCTCACCTGGGCCGGGTGGCGCTCGGCCGGAGGTTCCCCGGCGGCCGCTCAGGCGTCGCCGTAGACCGGGATGGCGGCCCCGCTGATCGGCGCGGCGTCCGGGCCGATCAGGAACGCGATCACCTTGGCGATGGCGGCTGGCTGGACGGCGCGCTGTGCCAGCGACGGGGACATCCAGGCCCGGTTGGCCGGGGTGTCGATCACCGACGGCAGGACGCAGTTCACCCGGATGCCCTGCGGCCGCAGCTCATCGGCCAGCAGCGAGCTGGCCCGGACCACCGCGGACTTGCTGGTCGCGTGGGCCAGCGGCGCCGGGCCGCCGACCGCTGTCTTGGACCCGACGGTGACGATCGCGCCGCCGCCGGCCGCGGCCATCCGGGGCGCGGCCTGCTGGCAGCACCACAGCATGGACACCACGTTGGACCGCCACAGGCTGTCCAGCGCCTTCTCGTCCAGCTCGGCCAGCGCGCCGGGGACGAACCCGCCGGCCAGCGTGACCAGCGCGGCCGGCGCGCCGAGCTCCAGCGCGTCGATCTGCTGCCAGGCGGCCTGGACCGACCCGCGATCGGCCAGCTCGGCCGGGACCGGGTACACCCCCGGCTGGGCGCCAAGCGCGTCGAGCCGCGGCCCGGCCAGGTCCAGCGCCACTACCGTCCGGGCCTGGCCGCGCAGCTCGGCCAGCACCGCCCCGCCGAGCGCGCCCGCCGCGCCGGTCACCACCACTACATCGCTCATCCCACTTCCCCTCTGCTAGCCGGCACCGGCTCGTCGTGGAACCGCGGCGGACGTCTTTCCCTGAACGCCCGTACTCCCTCGCGGCCTTCGGCACCGGCCGCGCTCGCGGCGATCGCGATGGCTTCGGCATCCAGGCTGCTGTCCAGGTCACGGGATTCGCCGTCGCGGATCAGCCGCTTGATGCGGCCCAGCGCCGCGGTCGGCCCAGCGGCCAGCCGCGCCGCCAGTTGTGCGGCCTCATCGGCCAGCTGGCGATCCGGCACGACCACCGCGACCAGCCCGAGGTCCAGCGCCTGGGCCGCGTCCAGCACCTGATCGGTGAGCAGGATATGCCGGGCCCGGCCGGCGCCCACCAGCCGCGGCAGAGTCCAGGACATGCCGCCGTCCGGGGAGAACCCGATGCCCGGGTATCCCGGGCGGAACCGGGCCGAGCTGCCCGCGATGGTGATGTCGGCCAGGCACACGATGCTCATCCCGGCCCCGGCGGCCCAGCCGTGCACCGCGGCGATCACCGGGACGGGGCAGGCGGCCAGCGCCCGGGCGAACGTGTGGAACTCCCCCGCCATCGCCTCGACCGCCGGGCCGACGGAGTGCCCGGCCGCGGCGAACGCGCCCACGTCGCCGCCGGTGCAGAAGTTGGCTCCCCCGCCGGTCAGCAGGATCGCGCCAGTCGCCGGGCCGGGATCCCGCATGGCGGCCAGGGCCCGGTGCATCCCGTCGTGGTCGAGGGTCGAGCCGCGGTCCGCGGCCGAGATCACGCAGCGCAGTACCCGGTCGCGCCGCGGCACAGAAGTCTTCATGCTGCCGATCTTCCCGTCTCGCCCGGCCGCGGAACAGGCCAACGCCACGGAACAGGCCGGCTGTTGCTTCCTGGTCAGCCGAGCAGGTCGGCGACGGCGGCGATGGCGGGTTCGATGGTTCGCTCGCGGACGTTGCCGAACCCCATCACCAGCGCCGGGGCCGCCGCGGTGCCGGGATCGCCGCGGTAGCCGCCCATGCCATGCAGCCCGATCCGGCGGTCACGCGCTGCGGCGACGACTGCTGTCTCATCAGCGCCGGGCGGCAGGGGCGCGACCGCGTGGAATCCGGCCGCGAGCCCGGTGAGCCGGACCCCCGGGACGTGCCGGGCGAACGCGCAGGTCAGCGCCGTACGGCGGGCGGAATAGACGGCCCGCATCCGGCGCAGGTGGCGGTCGTACCGGCCGCTTGTGAGCAGGGTGGCCAGGGCGAGCTGGTCCAGCAGGCAGGAGCCGCGATCGCTCATCACCTTCTCCGCGGCGACATCGGAGGCCAGCGCTGACGGCGCGTGGACCCAGCCGAGGCGGACCGCTGGCGCCAGGGCCTTGCTAGCGGTGCCGAGCAGGAAGACCTGTCCCGGGGCCAGCCCCTGCAGCGCGCCGACGGGTTCCTTGTCGTAGCGGAACTCCGAGTCGTAGTCATCCTCGATCACGTACCCGCCGGTGCGCCGCGCCCAGTCGATCAGGGCGTGCCGGCGGGCCGGGGACAAGACCACCCCGGTCGGGGACTGGTGTGCCGGGGTGACCACGACGGCCTGGGCTCCGCTGGCCGCCAGCTCGCCGACCACGAGGCCCTGCTCGTCAACCGGCAGGTAGGTGACATGGATGCCCATCCCCAGCGCCGCGCGGACCGTCTCGTCCGCCTGCGCGCTGCCGT
The DNA here is from genome assembly GCA_963834705.1 of uncultured Actinomycetes bacterium. Taxonomy (GTDB): domain Bacteria; phylum Actinomycetota; class Actinomycetes; order Streptosporangiales; family Streptosporangiaceae; genus RYN-230. The sequence goes on along the minus strand of CAWICV010000001.1, from coordinate 253,411 downwards.
AGCCGGGGTCTTCGAAGGCCACGCACGTCACGCTGCCCTGGCGAGCCAGGGCGTGGAGGACCAGGTTGATGCCTTGCGCAAAGCCGGTGCTGATGATCATCTGCGCCGGGCTGGCGGCAGCTGCCCGCACTCTCCGCAGGTAACCGGCGAGGACCTCGCGCAGTTCGAGACTGCCGCGCGGGTCGCCGTATCCCAGGTCAGCGGAGGCGGCCCGGGTGCATGCCTGCTTGATCGCCCAGGCCCAGTCGGTACGCGGGAAGCTGGACAGGTCCGGCACGCCGAGCTGGAAGTCCGCGATCAGCGGCGGTTCCTGGAGCTGGCGGGTCAGTGCGGGCGAGACCGTGGCCAGACCGGCCGTGGGCCGGCCACCGGCCTGCTGGCCGCTGATGCCGGCGACCCGGGTGGCGGCCCCGGTGCGGCTGGTCAGGTACCCCTCGGCGAGCAGCTGCTCATAGCATTCCTGCACCATGCCGCGGGAGACGCCGAGCGCACGGGCCAGCTCCCGTGAGGACGGCAGCCGTTCCCCGGCGACGAGCCGGCCGTCTCTGATCGCCTCGCGCAGGCTCGCCGCGAGCTGATCGCGCAGTGGCTGGCTTGCCGAACGGTCGAGCCGGACCATCAGCCCGGGTCCCAAACCGGACCACTCAATCGCCATAAAATTGGACCTTACCAGCGGGCCGGCTGGCTCCTACCGTCCTTGCTATGAGCACCTTGACGCAGTCCCAGCCTGGTAGCGGGGTTCCGGCAGCCCGGCTCCTCAGCGTGCCGCTGGCAGCCACGTTCCTGGTCGAGTTCAGCTCGCTCACCAGCTTCTTTCTGCTGCTGTCGGTGATGCCGATGCTCGCGGCGGCGGCAGGCGCCGGCAGTTCGGGCGCTGGCCTGATCACCGGGTCGCTGCTGCTCGGCACCGTGGCCGCCGAGGCCGCGGCGCCGGCGGCGATCAGGCGGTTCGGCTACCGGGCCGTGCTCGCGGCCGGAGCGGTGCTGCTTGGCGTGCCGGCCCTGGCCCTGCTCGCGCGCGAGCCCCAGGCCGTCATGATGAGCGTCAGCTTGGTGCGCGGCCTCGGGTTCGGATTGTCCGGCGTGACCACCGGTGCGCTCACCGCCAGGCTGCTGCCTCCCGGACGGCGCGGCGAAGGGCTCGGCCTGCTCGGCGTCGTCGCCGGTGTCCCCGCCGTGGTCGCGTTGCCGGCCGGGGTCTGGCTCGCCGGGCACCAGCTGTCCGCCGCGGCGGCGGCCATGGCCGCCGCCGCGGGCCTGCTGCCGCTGGCAGCGATCCGCTGGCTGCCGGGCGGGCGCGAGGCACGGCAGGCCACCCGCGCCGAGCGGGCGCGGGGCACCCGCAGCGGGCGGATGGCGGGCGTACTGCGGCTGCCGCTGATCTTCGCCGCCGCGACCATCGCGGCCGGTGTGCTCGACTCATTCCTGCCGCTCGCGAACCGGATCCCCAGCAACCTCTGCTCAGCCGCCCTGCTCGTCCAGGCCATCGCCGCCACGTTCAGCCGCTGGCAGGCCGGCCGGCTCGGCGACCGGCACGGTCATGCCCGCCCGCTCATCCCGGCGCTGGTGGTGGCGGCGCTCGGCATGGCCACGATGATGCTGCTGGGCTCGGTCGTGGCGCTGTTCGCAGGCATGGTGCTGTTCGGCGCCGGGTTCGGGGTGATCGAGAACGCGACGTTCGCGCTGCTGATCGGGCGACTGCCCGAGGCCAAGGCCAGTGCAGTGTGGAACTTCGCCTACGACGCCGGGTACGGCGCCGGCCCGGCTGTCTTCGGCCTGATCTGCGTGCACACCGGCTACCCGGTGGCGTTCGCTCTCTGCGGCGTGCTGATCCTCGCCGTGGTCCCGGCCGCATCGCGCGAGCGGAGGCCGCGGCCAGCCCCCGGCACCGCAGCCCGGCCAACGGCCGTCGCCGCCCTGGACCACTAACGGCCGAAAGTAAGCCCCAACTGCCGATTCGGCGCCAGCTAGGTCCCGCTGCTCACTGGGTATCCCGGCTCAGCTCGGTAAGCCGCAGCGAGGTCTCGCCCAGGTACCGGCCGAGCTGGGTGACCCGCGGGTCGGGCCAGAATCCTGAGTGGTAGTGAATCGCCGCCGGGGCCGGGTCCAGGTCGGCGCTCACGGTGACCGGGTCCCAGCACGGCTGGTCCACGTCCGGCTGGATCTGCACCGGGTCGGGCACCCCGGGCGCCGGGTTGGCGAAGATCCAGGAGCCGATGTAGTCGGTGCGCCGGACCAGGTTCTTCCACCGGAGGCCCGCTGGCCCGCCCTCGCCAGTTACCAGCAGCCGGGCCAGCGTCTGGCGCTGCTCCAGGCCGAAATAAGCCGGGAACGCCCGGCCGTAGAGCCGCCGCACCGGGCAGGCCAGGGTGAGCAGCGCGGTCTGGCCGAGCGTGCCGTCGTCGGGCAACTGCGCCACCACGGCCGGCGCGATGACCGAGCCCTGGCTGTACCCGGTGAGCAGCACCGGCCCGGGCGGCACCGACAGGCCCGGCGAGTCGGTGCTGTCGGCGTCGCGCAGGTGCGCGGCGATCTGCTGCCAGGCCGGGTCGGCGGGATCCTCGGCCACGGTCCCGGTCAGGATGCGCACCCGGTTGACCAGTTCGGGCACGGCCCGCTCGGCGTAACACGGCGGCGCGAACGGGTGCGTGGCACGCGGCCAGAACGTGCCGACATCCCAGATCGCGCCGATCGTCTTGCGCCTGGCCGGGTCGTTGTAGTCCTGCCGGAGCAGGCCCACCAGCAGGCCAGCCAGGAACAGCCCGAGCAGGCTCTCCACCGCCGCGAAGCCGTGCAGTTGCTGGTTAACGACGGCGTGCCCGGAGGTCACCGCGGCGTAGATCTCCGCCCATCCGGTCGCCACGACCATGCCCAGCACCGCCCACAGCACCACCACGGCCGCCTGGTTGACCAGCAGGCCAGTGGCCCAGGCCCGGGCGATCCGGGTCCGGGCGCCGTGGAATCCCTCCGCGTCGGCGTCGCCGAAGCGGCGGCCGTAGAACCGGGCCACCTCGCTGCCGCCATCGGCCGGCGCGGCGAACGCCGCGGCACGCTTCAGCCAGGTATAACCGACCCACGCCACCCCGATGAGCAACCCGGCCACCAGCCCGATGGGCGCGGCGGCGAACGCGTAGATCGGCCACGGCACCTGCAGTGCGTTCGCAGGCGGTGGATGGAACGCGATCCCGCTGGGCACCGGCGTGCCCAGCACCCGGGTCGCCAGCAGCGTGGCCAGCGCGCCCATCACGCCGCCCAGCAGCACCGCGAGCAGGGCGAACAGGGCGGTCAGGTGGCCGCCGGCGAACGGCTGGGTGTCCGGGTCCTGGGCCGGCGCGGACCGGGCCAGCTTCCAGCCGGTCAGCGCGACCAGGATGAGCAGCACGACCTGGGCCACCAGCAGGAACGCGCAGATGTTGGTGAATCCGGGCACGGTGCGATGGCTGAGCCGGTTCTCAGCCGGCCAGTCGCTGGTGAAGAACGCGCCCGCGAACACGCCCGCCCCGCAGACCAGCATCAGCCGGGACCATAGTGTGCCCCGGGTCGCCTCGCCCGGCGCACCGCCGACCCGCTCCGTCCGGTCCGCCATGGTTACGTTGTGCCGGTCGGCCAGCGGCAGGCACAGGCTGACCGTGACCAGCCCGAGCACCAGCGCGGACAGCACCAGCAGGGCCAGCCGGCCGCCGCCCATGTGCGGGCCAGGCCGGGACACGATCAGCGCGGTGAAGGCCAGCGCGCCGCCCAGGTGCAGGCCGCGCTGCCGCTGGACCAGTTCCGCGCCCGTCCAGAACCGGGTCTGGGTCAGCGGCCACTGCTGGTTGACGTCGGGCCGGGCCACGCTGATCCGGGCCTCGTACCGGTGCGCGGTCTTGACGCTGATCAGCCACATCAGCGCGAACACCAGCGCCACCACGCCCAGCGCCAGGGCCACCCGGCCGCCCGCTGGCCAGCCCGGGTACCAGGCCAGCCAGGTCCACAGATGCGCGTTCGGTGCCTGCAGCGCGGCGCTGCTGACCAGGATGGCCACGATGACGCTGGTGAACTGCAGGGTGGCGGAGAACGCGAGCAGCCGGAGCAGCGCCGCCGCCACGCCGTGCCAGGCGTCCCGGTTCAGCAGCAGCGCCGGGGCGCGGCCGCCCGGCCCGCTGCGGTCCGCCGCAGCGTCCCGGTCCGCCGCCAGTTCCTGGTCCAGGATCGCCTCGGCGACGTCCTCCACCAGGGTCGTCTCGGGGGCCGCCGCCTCAGCCGGCCGCGCCGGAACTGGCCGCGTCTCCGCCCCGGGCGGCACGATCGTAACCAGCGTCTCCGGGTCCGGTGGCCCGCTGTCGGCCGGGGCGGGGGCCCGCGGCCGCACCCGGATCAGCCGGTGCGACTGCTGCGGCGGCAGCGCGAAGTGGGCCACGTTGTACAGCATGAACGGGGCGAACAGCAGCCAGCACGCGGAGGCCAGCGGCGATTCGGTCAGGCCGCCCCACGAGTAGGCCTCCAGCTTCCACGGCACACCCGCCCCGCCGCAGCCGGCCGGCGTCCAGCGCCGGTAGAACATCGTGGTGTTGTCCCCCGCCACCTGCAGCGCGGCCGGATGCTCCAGCATCACCGGGCCGGTGGAGCCGGACACGCCGTGCACCCGCAGTTCGGTGAAGCCCGGCGCGCCGTCCGGGAGCATGCAGTCGGCCAGGGACCCAGCCCCCGCCGCCCGCGCCGGACTGGTCAGATCCTTCGGCGCGAACCCCCACGCGCCGCCCAAACCGAAAACGATTCTGTCTCCGGGCATAACGACCCCCAGGGCCGGCTATCGGTCAGGCCCCTAATGGTTCCGTGACCGCCGGCATCCGTCAAAGGGGGCTAGGATCCGGCCACCACCCGGGGCTGGTCGGCGGCCCACAGCCAGCTCCCGTCGGGCTGCCGCCGGGCGATCTCGGCGGTGGCGCCGCCCCTGAACCGGGTCGAGGTCAGCGCGACATCCCCGGTGCGGAGCGCGGGCTGGACCTCGCCGCTGAACGACGGCCGGCTGGCCAGCAGGGCCTGGTACACCGCGCGGATGGCGTCCGTCCCTACGGCCAGTCCCCCGCCCGGTGTGGCCAGCACCGCCCCCGGCTCGTACAGCGCGACCACCCCCGCCACGTCGCCCGCCCCGGCCCGCTGCAGAAACAGCCGCCCCAGATCTTCCGGCCCCGCCGCACGGTCGCGCTCAGTCATGGGCCTGGGTGCGCTGCCGGGCCAGGACCGCCGCCACCTGGCCGATCAGGGGGTAAGGGACCGGCTTGCCGAGCGGGAACTTGAGCGTGCCCCTGGCGGCCAGGTAGGGCGTGAGCTCCGTGGTCAGGTCCGCGTCCTCGGTCGGGACCGGATAGACCGAGATGTGCCGTTTCCAGCCGGCGAAGTAGACCAGGTCCCGGCCGCCCAGGGTGACCGCCGCGATCCCGTAGCTGATCCGTTCGCCCGCCTCCGGCACCGCGCCGTGGATGGTGCGCCGCACCTCGCGCAGGATGTCCTGAACGTCGTCCGGGAACGACCCGATGTACTCATCGACCGTCGTGAACTGCGTGGCCACGCTGCTCCCCTCCCGTCGCTGGTGTACCCCTGCCGCCCGGTCCAGTTCCCGGCGACCGGGCTCCGGTCCACCAGCACGACCCGCGGCGCGTCCAGGCCGGGCTCGGCCAGCGCTCACGCCTTGCGGCGATCGCGAGGCCTTTCGTACTGCGCCCAGCACGGCCAACGCCGGCATTATCGCGAGGATAACCGCCGCGTCAGCCTTGCGCGCCGGCCGATCACGGGCACGATGGCAGCATGACCGATGCCGACCTGCTGGCCGAGGCGGCGGCGGAACTCTACGCCGGCGATCCGGCCGCGTTCACCGAGCGGCGCGGGGCGCTGGCCGCGCAGGCCCGGATGGCCGGCCAGGCCGCGGCGGCCAAGCAGATCAGCGCGCTGCGCAAGCCGACCTACACGGCCTGGCTGGTCAACCAGCTGGTCCGGGCCGACCCGGAAGTGGCGTCGCGGCTCACCGAGCTGGGCGGGGAGCTGCGCTCGGCCGGGGCGGCACTGGACGGGGTGCGGATCCGCGAGCTGTCCCAGCAGCGCCGCCAGCTGGTTGACGACCTGGTCCGGCAGGCGCTCCAGCTGCCCGGCGCAGGGCCGCCGTCGGCCGCGGTGCGCGAGGAGCTGACCGCCACGTTCGGCGCCGCGCTGGCCGACCCGCAGGTCGCCAGCGAGCTCGCGGCGGGCACCCTGGTCCGCGCCGTGCACCGGGCCGACTTCACCCCGGCCGGTCCCGGGCTGACGCTCGTTCCACCGCTTCCCGCCGGCCGCCCATCCCCCTCCGCCAGCCGAACGCCAGCGCCCTCAACTGGGCGTACCCGGACCCGGTCGCGCGGGGCCGGTCAACCCGCTGCTGCCGCAGCGGCCCCGGCCCGCTCCGGGCGGGACAGCCCGCGCACGGCCCCAGCCGCCGGGCGGGACCGCTCCCGCCCGGCCGCTGCGGCGGCGCGGGACGGGCAGCGCACAGCCGCAGCCGCCGACCGGGAACGGCAACGGGCCGAACGCGAAAGGCAGCGGCAGCGGGCCGAACAGGAACGGCGGCGGGCGATCGCCGAGGCCGAGCAGGCGGTGGCCGAGGCCGCGCAGGCCGAGACGGCGGCGGCCGCCGCCGAGCGGGACCAGCGCGCCGTTGTCCGGCACCTCGAAGACCAGCTGTCCGACGCCCGGCAGCAGCTCACCGAGGCCCGGCACAAGGCCCGCGAGGCGGCGGACGTGGAGCGGGCGGCCCGCCGGGCGCTCGGCCGCCTGCGCAACTGAGCAGGCTGGCCACCAGCGAGCTAGGCCAGCCGCCCCGCGGACAGCAGCAGCACCTGCCCGCGGCCGGAGATTCAGCCATGCCCGGCCAACTGCCTCTCCGCGTTGCCGGTTCAGGGCGTGTTCGGCGGGTGACCGCGGGTTCGCAGCTCCTGGGCTGCGGTGCGGATGCTTCTCTGCAAGTCGTTGGGCGGATGGCCGCGTGGTTCTGGGTCGCCAGCCCGGGGCTGGCCGGGGTTAGCGTGTGCTGCCCGGGCTGCCGCCTGCCGCAGCAGTGCGTCGCGTGACGGAGCCGCGCGTGGTGTGCTGCGCGTCACAAGCTCGCCGAGATGGCTGGCTCGGGCCACGCGCGTGCCCGGGTATTGCGGGCCCAGCCCGCGCCTGAATCGCCTTCCATGGGCCTGCGCTTCGCCCTGCACGACGTGCGGGCTATTTGTGTCTTCCATAGCTGCCCGGGTCAGCGCAGGCTCGGGTGGAGGTGCCCGGCCGGGCGCTCTCTCTTGCGGCTGCCCGCCTGAGGTTGATGGGTGTGGCTCTTTTCTGGCGTGCGCCCTGGCCGGGTGCCGTGGCGGGGCGTGGCTCAAGAAGGGTCTGCTCAGCTCGAAATAGCGTTGCCCGTCCTCGCCTGGCAGATGATCCGCCCGAGGGCGAGGAGGCATGGCGATGGACAGGGTGATTATCGGGGTTGACCCGCACAAGCTGTCAGTGACGATCGAGGCGAGAGACAACCGGGAGATCCTGCGCGCCACCGGCCGGTTCGGCACCGATGCGCGCAGCCACCGCCAGCTGCTGCAGGTCGCGCGGCAGTGGCCCGAGCGGATCTGGGCGGTGGAAGGCGCGAACGGGATCGGCCGCCCGCTCACGCAGCGGCTGCTGGCCAGCGGAGAGCGGGTGCTGGACGTGCCCGCCAAGCTCGCCGCCCGGGCCCGGGTGTTCGATACCGGGCAGGGCCGCAAGACCGACCCCGCCGACGCCCACGCGATCGTCATGGTCGCGTTGCGGGACAAGGGACTGCGCGAGGTCAGCACCGATCCGGAACTGGTCGTGCTGCGGATGCTGTGCGACCGCCGCGACGAGCTGTCCCGCGCCCGCAACCAGGGCCTGAACCGGATGCACCGTCTGTTCCTGGGCCTGCTCCCGGGCGGGGCGCCGGTGAAGAAGTCAGTGAGCCAGTACCAGGCGCTGCTGGCCACGGTCCGGCCTCGCGACCTGGCCGGGAAGACCTGCCGCCGGATGGCCGCGGAGGAACTGGAGGACCTGCACCGCCTGGACGCCAAGCTCAGGGCGATGAAAGCCGAGCTCAAGGCCGCGGTCCAGGCCACCGGGTCGCACCTGATGGACATTTATGGCATCGGCCCGGCCGGCGCCGCCCGCATCCTGGCCGACGTCGGCGACGTCGCCCGCTTCCCGGACCGCAACCACTTCGCGTCCTGGACCGGCACCGCCCCCATCGACGCGTCCAGCGGCCAGCACCTGCGCCACCGGCTCTCCCGCGCCAGAAACGGAGCAGGATCGTTTTGATGATCGAGGTGTGATCGAACAGAACGCTTGATACGGCGCGTGGCTCCACCCAGGGCGAGACAATGATGGCGGGCACCCGTACGCCATAGCGGCCGAACATCTCAGGTTGGTCGTCGGCGGCTTGGGGTGGCGAAACATGATCATAGAACCCGCCGTTTTCGTCGTAGACGACTACCAGCAGCGAACGGTCCCACTGCGGGCTGGCGGCCAGTGCGTCGTAGACGGCGAGCACAAGATCCTGGCCGTCTCTGATATCGGCCGGTGGGTGGTCATCATTGACCGGAAAGCCAAGCGGGTTGAAATTGGTGAACGCGGGGTCGATCCACGACACCGAGCGCAGTGCCGTCGGCGGCCTTGGTGATGAATTCAAGATCGAGCACCCGGACGATGCCGCGCTGTGTGAGATCTAGCAGCAACTCGAATCCCTCACCGGTGACATGCCCACCGGGCCACTCCACGGCCAGGTAGTCGATCGGTCCAAGTATCTCGTCGTCCACCAGGGCCACCCCCCGCTCGGTGACACTTTCGTAGCACATTGCTAACGACTCTATTCTCGCAGTTCCTGCAGCGTCTACCACTCTCGCAGTTCCTGCAGCGTCTACCACAGAATCACCCGTCACGGGTGATTCTGTGGCGTCGTGTGCAGGCCGCCTTCTCCTTCTCACGTAATTCCGCGCTGGCCACCGGTATTTTCAGCGCCATTATCTCCTGGATCATCGCCGGCCCTGCTTCGGGGAGTACCTGGGATTCTTTTGGTGTCCGGATACGGGGTGAGCGCATGGGTTGGTCTGGCGGCACGTCTGCACCGGTGAGCCCGGCTCAGGCTGGGTGAATGTAACGGCGGTCGTACTTGCGCCAGTCCGTCTGCCCGTCCGGCCAGCGGATGTGCAGGTACCACTGGCCGCGCGCGCCCAGCCAGCCTAGGATCTGGCAGGTGCGCCACACCCCGTCGCTGTACAGCGCGTGCGCCCGGGGCCGCCGCACCGGGTGCGACCAGCCACGCGGGTCACCCGTCAGGGGCAGCAACGGCTCCGGTTTCGCGGACATCCTAGCAGTATTACGAACGTATTTTCGAGTTACCGCACTGGGACAGAGCGCAGCGGGCGGCAGTCGGAGGCGCTGGCGTTAAATAAGGAAACGGGACGGGCGGTAGGGCCGCAGCTCGTCCGGGGCGGTACCGGTGACCAGCTCAGTGGCGATGAGCCCGGCCAGGTGCGCGCCCAGCGTCACCCCGCTGTGCGTGACGGCCAGGTAGACGCCGCGCGGGCCGGGCAGCCAGCCGGCGATGGACTGGCCGTCGGCGGGCATCGGCCGGACGCAGACCTGGTACCCGGTGACCGCCGCCTGGTCCAGGCCGCGGGTGACCTGGCGGGCCCGGCCGAGCAGCTCGGCCGCCCAGCGGCGCAGCTCGGCGCCGGGGGTGTGCAGGTCCACGGTCGCGTCCAGCGCCTCCAGGTGGACCCGGCCGCCGGTATGCGGGCGCAGGCTGATCCCGGGCGCGTGCACCATCCGGGCCGGGCCGTCCGCCGCCACCGGGCCGGCCCGGACCACGAGTCCCGGCGCTTCCGCGCCCGGGGTCTGCCACGGGAGCAGCGGCACCGGGGCGGCCGCGCCGGCCAGCCGGGCCAGCTCCGGGGTCCACCGCCCGGCGCAGCACATCACCACGTCGGCCGGGATCTCCGGGCCGCCCGCGGTCCGTACTCCCCGGACCGCCCCGCCGTCCAGCACGAACCCGGTCACCTGACCGGCCGTGCCGGTCAGCAGGGTGACGCCGCGTTCCCCGGCGGCCCCGGCGAGCTGGCTGATCAGCGGCCCGGTGAGCAGGTAGCCCTCGGCCGGGAACCAGCCGGCGCCCGCGACGCCGGAGGGCAGCCGCAATGCGGGTTCCAGTCCGGCCGCCTCGGCCGCGCCGATCATGCGGGCCGGGTAGCCCCAGCTGGACAGCCGGTCCACCCGCGCGGCGAGCTCGTTCTGCCCGGCCGCCGTGGCTGCCCACTCGATGTTCCCGGCCGGCCGGTACCACGCCGCGCCGTCCAGCTGCCCGGCCAGGGTGGCCCAGGCCCGCAGCCCGGCGTGGTTGAGCTCGTGGTAGGCGCGGGGCGCCTTGTCGTTGGAGTTCAGCCAGGCGAAGCTCCACCGGCTGGTGGCCTGGCCCGGCCGGTCCTGATCGAGCAGGGTCACCTCCAGGCCGGCCTCGGCCAGCCGCAGCGCCAGGCAGGTGCCGATCACCCCGGCCCCGATCACCGCGCACCGCTGTGCCATCTGCCCCTCCGCTCAGTCACCCCGGCGACAAGTTACCGTGGCCAGGGGTGCGATCCAGGTGCGGCGGTGACAGCCCGCCGGTTCTGCCTCGCGGGCATGGCTAGGGCAGCCGCCGCGCCGGCCGGCGACGCCGACCCACTGGCCGACGCGCGTCGGCGGCGCGCGGACCGGGCCCGCCAGGTCGCCGACGTGCGGGCCCATGCCCGGCACGCGCTGGCGGGTGATCACTCAGCTGTGCCGTCCCGGAGCCCAGTCAGCTGAGCGGCCAGGTGGGGATCAGCTCCCGGCCGAAGCTGGCGTTGGTGACGTGTGCGAACGCGACGTACCAGGCGGCAACGCCGCAGGTGATGCCCACGTAACCGCCGATGGGCAGCAGCGAGGACGTGGCCACGCCGAGGTTAGCCAGAGTTAGCAGCAGGTAGGTGGCGGTCAGCGTGACGAAGACGCACAGCACCGGCACATTGGTGCGCAGCGCGGCGATCGTCATGTAGGCCGTGAAGATCAGCCAGCCCAGCAGGTACAGGCCGACCGCGTTACCGGCGACCGACGGGGCCAGGTGCGGGGCGATGAAGTAGACGAGGAAGAAGTACGACAGCCAGAAGCCGCCACCGTAGGAACAGAACGCCACGGCGACAAACGTCTCCCCGCGGCGGAACGCCCACAGGCCGGCCAGCAACTGCACCAGGCCGCCGTAGAAGATGGCCAGCCCCAGCACCATGGGCGTGGCCGCGGTACCGCCGAAGAAGCCGGCGTTGATGCAGGACAGGATGAACGTGGTCATGGCAAAGCCGGCGATCCCGACCGGGACCGGATCGGCGATGCCGGGCATCCGGGCAGGCGCCTGGTCAACCGCCGGCGTCCCGGTTCTGAGATGCTCCGAAACACTGCCTGAAGACATCAGGACGCTCCTTCCACGAGACCTCAGGTAATTTGTATCGTATCACGATATTAAAATTGAACATAGATGTATCGTGTCACGATAGAAGCTCTTTCACTGACCGAAGGGTTGTTGGCCGTCCGTGAGCTCGTCCAGCACCGCGGCCAGTTTGTACAGCTCGGCCAGATGCGCCTTGGCGAGCTGCGTCACCAGGCGGTCGCCTTTGCCGGTCAGGGCCACCCGCACCACCCGGGCGTCGGCCGGATCGCTGCGACGCAGCACCAGGCCGGCCGTCTCGGCCCGGTTCACCAGCTCCACCACGCTGTGATGCCGCAGCATCAGGTAGTCGGCCAGCTCGACCACCGCAGGCGGCAGGCTGCCGGGGTGCCCCTTGATGGCTACCAGGAGCTGGTGCTGGGCGTGGGTAAGACCTTCCGCGCGCGCCTGGCGCTCGCTCCAGTGCTGAAAGCGGCGCAGGCTCACCCGGAACTCCAGCAGATGCTGGAAGTCCTGGCGGGTTGGCCTGGACACGCTCACCCGGGCCGGCTCCGGCATGACGTCACCCCTGTCCGTAGTGCGGGGGAACCCGTCGCCTAGCGCACCGCCGTGCTGAGCCCGGGCGGCGTGACCAGGCCGACTCTGCCCGCGAACGCCTGACCCGCGCACACTACAGGCCACGATGTCGTGCAGCCGCCACGCCTGATGGTGCTGCGGTTGAGCACGAGCGCGACCGTGATCAGGGCGATCGCCACGGCCAGCCACACCAGCAGGAAGCCCCGCTGCCGCCCAAGGCGCTGCAGCAGCACCCGGCGCGCCCCCTGGCCGCTGCGCTCGGCGGCCAGCCACCCGGCTGGCCGGATCCGTTCCCGGATTGGCATCTCCTCTCCGGAGGCCAGCCGGGTAAACGTAACCAGCAGCTTGGCCAGGTCCGGCGCCGCGCCGGCCAGCCCATCTTCAATGGCGTCCAGTGCCCGCTGCTCCTGTGCACTGAGGCTCATGGCCACCACCTCCATCCGCGTCCCGGGCGCATCCCGCCCGCCGCGATTCCCTCGTTCTCCAGTGCGGGCCGGCGGGCCTAATTATATCGTACTACGATATAATTAGGCCCGCCGGGGGACTCTGAATTGCCGGTGCCCGGCACGGTTAGCCGATTGCCGTGCTGCTGTAACTGCGCCAGCCGGGCCCCGGTAGGTGACCGTGACGAGTCGGCGCGCTGCTGGCTGAGGTAGCCGTCCCGGGTGGCGGCCAGGTAGATGGTGTGCCGCACGATCCCGCCTGACCGGTCCGGCGATACGTTGGGCAGTGTGACGGAGGAAACAAGGGTGGAAAGCTCAGTGCCGCCGGTCACCATCACCGGCCTGGACCATCTGGTGCTGACCGTGGCCGACCTGGACCGGACGATCGCGTTCTACCAGCAGGTGCTGGGCATGCAGCCGGTCACGTTCGGCCAGGGCCGCCGCGCACTGGCGTTCGGCCACAGCAAGATCAACCTGCATCAGGCCGGCCACGAGTTCGCCCCGCATGCCGCCCGCGCCGCCCCCGGCACCGCCGACCTGTGCCTGGTCACGAGCACATCGCTGGACGACGTGGTGATCCGCCTGGCCGCCATCGGGGTCACGATCGAGGAGGGCCCGGTGCTCCGGACCGGCGCGCGGGGCCCAATGACCAGCGTCTACATCCGCGACCCGGACCAGAACCTGATCGAGATCGCCAGCTACCCGCGCTAGCGCAGGCGGCGGAGCAACTTGATCAGGGCCTTGTATACCTCCACGGCCTCACGCAGGCCGAGGATCCGCAGCAGCCACCGGAACAGCGATCGCATACCGCCCATGGTGGCCCGCGCGGGCCGGGCGTGCCATGGACCCTGCACCCGTATCTGGTGGGGAGCTAGCCCTACCGTAGGGTTGGGGCCAGATGGCAGCCAGGACGGCGTGGCTAACCGGGTGGACGGGCGAGCAGCTACGGCATGCCGCCGCCATCCTGCACCAGGGCGGCAACCCGGTGGCCCGGGTCTACGAGAGCATCGGCGCCGACTTCTTCCTGGCCATCTCCCCCGGCTGGCTCAACCTCGGCCTGTGGCAGGGCCCAGGCACCGAAGACGAGGCCGAGACGGCCTGCCGCCGCCTGGTCCAGACGGTGGCGGCCGCGCTGCCCACCGGGGGCGTGATTCTGGACGCCGGGAACGGGCTCGGCACCCAGGACCCCGTGATCGCCGAGCAGGTCCGGCCCGCCCGGCTGCTGGCGGTGAACATCACCGAGTGGCAACTGGCCGCGGGCCGGGACCGGCTGCGCCAGGCGGCCGCTGCCCCGGTGGCGGGGGACGCCGCCCGGCTCCCGGTGGCGAGCGGGTCGGTGGACGGGATCATCAGTGTGGAGGCCGCGTTCCACTTCCGGTCCCGGGCCGAGTTCTTCGCCGAGTGCGTCCGGGTGCTGCGCCCTGGTGGCGTGCTGACCACCTCAGACATCGCGGTACAGCGCTGGCCGCGCACCCCCGCCGAGGCGCTGGCCGGGCTGACCCAGCTGCGGCTGTGGGGCATGCGGGCCAGCGCGGCCATGACGGCCGCGCAGATCGCCGCCGCGGCCCGGGCAGCCGGACTCACCGACGTGCAGGTCACGCTGTGCGGCGCGGAGGTGATCGCCCCGGCCATCCGGCTCACCAAGGACCGGCTGGCCGGCCCGGCCAGCGCGCCACCCGGCCAGCATGCCGCCGCCCAGCTGCTGCTCCGCCAGGTCGATCTGCTCTACCGCCGCCACATCATCGACTACCTGCTGCTCCGCGCCGTCCGCCGGTAAACCACTGCCCCAGCGGCGACGGCAACGGCCAGGGCCGCCGCGGCCGCTGTGAGTACGGCGGCCGAGCGCGGCCGCGGTTCCCAGCACCCCGCCTCGGCCAGGGCGCTGCCCGCCTGACCGGGAACGCCGACCTCATCAGCCGGGCTCCCGGCCGCGGCGAGCTGCAGTACCTGGGCCAGGTGCAGGGGGCGGCGGGTGCTGCCCTGTGCGATCTGCTCCCGGCAGCTGAACCCGTCCGCGATGATCAGCGTGCTGGGCTCGGCGGCACGGACGGCAGGCAGGATCACCCGCTCGCCGCAATCCTGTGACACGCGGTACCGCTCGCCGCTCTCGTAGCCAAAGCTGCCCGCCATCCCGCAGCACCCGGAGTCAGGCACCTCGATGTCCAGCCCCATGCCTTCGAGCAGCTTCCGCTCCTTGTCGTAGCCGAGCACCGCGCCCTGGTGGCAGTGCACCTGGACCAGGGCTCTGGCGTCCAGCCGGGGTGGCTGATAGCCGGCCTCGGTGAGGAAGTCGGCCAGCGTGACGCTCTGCCCGGCCAGCCGCCGCGCGTCCAGATCCTGGGGATACAAGTTCACCAGCTCGTCCCGGAACGCGGCCAGGCAGCTGGGCTCCAGTCCTATGATCGGCACCCCCGCGCGGGCTGGCTCACGTAGCTGGTCCACCGCACGCCCCAGCCACCGGCGGGCGGTCGGCAGCATGCCGTAGTCGAACAGCGGCCGTCCGCAGCAGATCTGCCGGTCCGGGATCCGCACCCGGTACCCGGCCGATTCCAGCACCGAGGTGGCGGCGATGCCCACCTCCGGGGTGAAGTAGTTGGTGAACGTGTCCGGCCACAGCACGACCTCCGGCCCTGAGTCCGGCCCGGAATGACCGGCGAACCAGTCGCGGAAAGTGCGGGCCGGGAACTCGGGGGCGCTGCGATCACCCGCCACGCCGGCCGCGAGCTTGGCCATGTGGCTGGTCAGCGGCGCACTCAGCAGGCTGTTAGCCAGCCCGGGCGCGCGAGCGGCCAGCCGGGCCCACACCGGGATGAGCCCCAGGGCATAGGCCTGCCTGGGACGCAGTCGGCCCTGGTAATAGTGCGCGAGGAATTCGGCCTTGTAGCTGGCCATGTCGACCGAGACGGGGCAGTCCCCTTTGCAGCCCTTGCAGGCCAGGCACAGATCCAGGGCTTCCTTCACGTCCGGGTCACGCCAGCCCCGGTCGGCCAGGGTGCCGCTCATCATCTCGAACAGCAGCCGGGCCCGGCCGCGGGTGGAGTGCTTTTCTTCCCTGGTGGCCATGAAGCTGGGGCACATCGTGCCGCCCTCGGTGCGGCGGCACAGGCCAATGCCGAAGCAGCGGTTCGTGGCATCGGCGAAGCCTTTCTCGTCCTCCGGGAACGAGAAGAACGTCTCGACCTCGCGGGGCCGGTAGTCGCTTCCCCAGGCCAGGTTCTGGGTGGGGTGGTACGGCGCGACCACCTTGCCCGGGTTCATCCGGCCGTCCGGGTCGAAGATCTTTTTGAACTCGGCGAAGCCGCGGACCAGGTCCGGCCCGTAGATCTTGCCCAGCTGGTTGGCCCGGAGCTGCCCGTCGCCATGCTCACCGGACAGCGATCCGCCGTAGGAGGCGACCAGGTCACCGGCCTCGTCCAGGAAGCGGCGGAAGTTCTCGATGCCAGGCGCGGTCTGCAGGTCGAGATCGAGCCGGTTGTGCATGCAGCCCTGCCCGAAGTGCCCGAACAGCACGGTGTGATAGCCGTGCTGGCTGACCAGGGCGCAATAGTCGCGGATGTAGTCACCCAGCCGGTCCGGCGGCACCCCGGCGTCCTCCCAGCCGGCCAGCCCGGAGTGCTCGCCGGGGATCCGGGTGTACTCGATGGTGCTGCGCCGTACCTCCCACACCTCACTCTGGCTCTGCGCGTCCTCGAACAGCTTGGGGTTGCCTGGCCCGGCGTGTGAGCGGGCCGCCTCGACCAGGTGGTTGGCCTCTTCCTGGGCCTGCGCCCCGTACTCAGCGAGCAGCCACGCGCCACCCTCGGGCAGCTCATCCATTCCTGGGATGTGCTCATCGTGCTTGGCCAGGTTGTCCAGCACGCCCGCGTCGAAACACTCCAGCCCGATCAGGCCCTCGGTGCCGAGCAGGCCGGGCACGTGGTCCGCGGCGGTGGCCGCGTCCGGGTAGCCAATCACCAGCAACGCGTGGTGCGGCGGGTCGGGCAGCAGCCGGACCGTGGCCTCCAGGACAAGCACACAGGTGGACTCACTCCCGACCAGCGCCTTGGCCACGTCGAATCCCTTGTCCGGCAGGAGGTCGGGCAGGTTATATCCGGACACCCGGCGCGGGACCTCCGGGAAGCGCTCGCGGATCAGCGGCTCATAGCGGCCGGCCAGCTCATGCAGCCCGCGGTAGATTTCCGCGCGGCGGCCGCCTGCCGCCACGATCTGCTCGTAGGCTTCCGCGCTGGTCGGGCCGACCCTCATCCGGGTGCCGTCATAGGTGATCACGTCCAGCTCGATCACGTTGTTGACGGTCTTGCCGCCCATCACCGAATGGGTGCCGCAGGAGTTGTTGCCGATCATGCCGCCGAGGGTGCACCGGTTGTGCGTGGCCGGGTCCACCGCGAACGTCAGGCCGTGCCCGGCGGCGGCATCGCGCAACTGGTCGCAGATGACGCCCGGTTGCACCCGGGCAGTCCGGCCGGCCGGATCCAGGCTCACGATCTGGTTCATGTACTTGGAGAAGTCGAAGACCACGGCCTCGTTGACGCTCTGCCCAGCCAGGCCGGTGCCGCAGCCCCGGGCCAGCACCGGCACGCCGTGCTCGCGGCAGACCGCCAGCGCACTAGCCACGTCGTCCGCATGCCGCGGGATCACCACCCCGATCGGCACCTGGCGGTAGATGGACGCGTCGTTCGCATACACCGCCTGCGAGCCACGGTCGAACCGCACCTCCCCCTCGACGGCCCGGCCGAGATCGCGGGCCAGGCGGCCGCGGTCTGGAATGTGATGTGGCCGGTGCCGGACCGGCGCCGTCTGGCTCATTGCTGGCCGTCCCCGTCGGCGTGGTCGCGGAGCTTACTGGCCAGCCCGGCGGCGGCCCGGCCGACCGGGCCCGGGATGACGTGGCCGGGGCTGGCATCGAACGTGGACTCGTCCAGCATGTCCTTGACCATCTGCATGGCGATCCGGTTGCGGTTAGGGGTGCCTGCCCGCAGCGCCTGCACCATGGCGGTGACCTGGTCTTTCTTGACCTTGGCCGGCATTGGCGGCTCGTGCTCGTCGACCAGGCACTCGATGATGACCGGGCCGTCCCAGGAGAACGCCTCGCGCAGCTGCTCTGGGCAGGTCCGGGGGTCCTCGATGTGCATGCCCCGGGCGCCGGCCGCCTCGGCGAACTTGACGAAGTCGAGCGGGGCGAAGTTGACGCCGTACTCGGGGTTGCCCAGGAAGACCATCTGCTCCCACTTGATCAGGCCCAGCGTGTTGTTCTTCACCACGATGATCTTGATGGGCAGCTGGTGCTGCACGGCGGTGAGGAAGTCGCCGAGCTGCATGGTCAGCGACCCGTCGCCGGTGAACACGACCACCTGCCGTCCCGGGTAGGCGGCCGCGGCGCCGATCGCGTACGGCAGCCCGGCGGCCATCGAGCAGTTCGTGCCGGAGAACGAGAACTGCTGGCCCGCCCGGATCTTGATCTGCCGGGCGGCAAAGGTGGTCACGGTGCCGGAATCACCGCAGATGATCGCGTCGTCGGCCAGCATGTCGTTCAGCGCCCAGGCCGGCACCTGCGGCTTCATCGGCACGTCGGTGCTGGTGCCGCGCTCGGCCATCAGCGCCCACCAGTCCCGCATCCCGTCCTGGGCCTGGGACAGGAACGAGCGGTCCTCGTTCCGGTCCAGCAGCGGCAGCAGCTCGCCCAGCGTGGCCGCCGCGTCGCCGACCAAAGACACATCGACCGGGTAGCGCAGCCCGATCCGCTCCGGCTTGTCGTCGATCTGAACGCACACCGCCTGCCCCGGCGACGGGTAGTACTCGATGTAGGGCATGGTCGAGCCGACGATGAGCAGTGCATCGCACTGCTCGAGCGCGTCCTCCGACGGGCGGCTGCCGACCAGCGCGATCGGCCCGGTGGTGAACGGCGAGTCGTCCGGGATGCAGTCCTTGCCCAGCTGCGCCTTGATCACGGGCGCGCCGAGCTTGTCGGCGAGCTCTTCCAGCTGACTGCCCGCACCCCGGGCGCCGGCACCGGCCAGGATGGCCACCTTGGTCTTGCCGCGCAGCACAGCCGCGGCCGCCTCCAGGTCCGGCCGGGTGGGCACCCGGATGGGTGGCCGGTAGCCCGCCGAGGTGTGCCCGGGCACGTTGCGTGCGAACCGGGAGCCGCCGTCCGCGGGCATGGCCTGGAAGTCGATGGGGAAGGCCAGATGACTTGGGCCGCGGTGGGTCAGCGAGGTCCGCACCGCATAGTCGACCACGTTGGTGATGTGCTGCGGCCCCATGATCCGCTGGTTGTACAGGGCGACGTCGTTGAACAGGTAGTCGGTGTTGACGTCCTGCAGGTAGGAAGTGCCGATCAGGTCGTGGTAGCTCATCCCGGTGATGGCCAGCAGCGGTGCCTGTTCGATTTTGGCGTCGAGCAGCCCGTTGATCAGGTGGACCGCCCCGGGCGCAGCGGTGGAAAAGCAGACGCCGAGCTTGCCGGTGAATTTGGCGTAGCCGACCGCGGCCATCGCGCCGACCTCTTCGTGCCGGACGTGCACGTAACGGATCTTGTCGTGACGTTTGCGCAGGGCGTCCATGAAGCCGTTGATGCCGTCACCGGGCAGGCCGAAGATGACGTCAACTCCCCAGTCGATCAGCCGGTCGACCAGGACATCAGAGGCGGTGCGGTCCGTGGGCATGAGCCTCTCCTCCCGAAGTGCATTTATATCGTGTTGCGAGATAAATTCTCACAGTGGCTGCTACCGCTCTGGCTTGGCGCTAAACGTCGCAGATCTGCCGAGGTGGCTCACCGGGGCCGGCCGGGCGCCCCCACACGGCCGCGCTCACCGCCCAGCACTCACCGCGCGGAACCCAGACTGCATGGATGAATCATCCAGGCGCACCAGACCGACATGGCTGATTCACCCACGCGGTGGGGTGCCCAGCGGCGTTGCGTCTACGCCTACGAACATGGCATCGTCCGGGCAGGCCAGGGCACTGACCCGGGGCGCTAGCGAGGGTGGAGGTGCTCTATTACGTGGCGCATGTCCTGGTCGGCAGCGGGCTCGGCCGGACTGGAAGCGGCCCGGGCGCCGTCAGCGACCAGCGGCTGCGTCCGCGCGGCCGTCTGGTTCCACACGGTCAGCTCGTGGCCAGCAGCAGGCACGCGGCCGGCCATCAGGCTGCCCATCCGGCCCAGGCCCAGGAAGGCCACCGAGGTCATGCCTGCTCCAATCTGGTATGTCGCGGGGGGCTCCAAGACGCGCACTGATCTGCCCGGCGGCCCGGCGCACCGCGGCCGCGATGGCGGGGAGGCTCGTCTCGCCGATCCGGGAGTCCGGGCCGGACACGCTGATGCTGGCCGCCACCGCCCCGGTCCGGTCGAACACCGGCCCGGCCACGCAGCACAGGTGTGGCTCCAGTTCTTCCTGGTCCACCGCGTAGCCGCGGGCCCGCACCTCGGCCAGCTGGCCGCGCAGCACGCCCGGGTCGGTGATGGTCTGGTCCGTCCGGGGTTCGAGCGGATGGCCCGGGTAGCGCGCCGCGAAGTCGGCCGGGCTCAGCCCGGCCAGCAGCGCCTTGCCCATCGAGCTGCAGTGCGCGGGCGACCGCTTCCCAACCCAGGAGTGCATCCGCACCGTCTGCCAGCCGTCCACCACCTCGATGGTCACCGCGTCGGTGCCCTCCAGCACGCCCAGGTGCCCGGTCTCGCCCAGCTCCCGGACCAGGCCCTGCAGATAGGGCAGCGCGGTGCGGCGCAGATCGCCCTCGGCCGTGGCCAGCTCGCCCAGCGCGGCCAGCCGGCCGGACAGCCGGTACCGGCCCGGTTCCCCGGCCGGCTCCAGGTACCCGGCCACGGCCAGGGTGGCCGCCAGCCGGGATGTCGTGGAGCGGTGCAGCCCGAGTTGCTGCGCCATCTCCCCAATGCCGATTTCGGGCCGGTCGCGCTCGAACATGTCCAGGATTTCCAGGCCATGCAGCAGCGAGCCGATCAGCCCCCTCCCCGCCTCCACCGTCATGCACGTCAGCGTACGTTCCGTCCGGCGTGCCGCCCCGCGCGGTATCCCATCGTCATGCCGGGTACCGCTACCTGGCCCTGGTGGCGGACGCCATCGAGCAGCGCCGGCCTGGGTCTGTGGAGTAGACGCAGACTGTGGCATAGTCCGTGCATGGCCATCTTCGGGGATCTGGAAGCCGAGCAGGACCGGCTGGACGGCATCCTGGCCGGCCTGGATGAGGCGCAGTGGAACTCGCCGTCGGCCGCGGCCGGCTGGACGGTCGCCGACGTCGTACTGCACCTGGCGCAGAGCGACGAAGCGGTGCTGGCCAGCGCGGCCGGCGCCGACCTGCGGGCCGGGCCTGGCTCCCGGGCCAGCGTGGGCGCGGGCGCCAGTGTGGACGAGATCATGAACCAGCTCGTCCGGGCCGAGCGGGCCGCGCCGGCCGAGGTCTTCGCCCGCTGGCGGAAGGCGCGGGCCGCCGCGCTGGCCGCGCTGCGGGCAGCCGACCCGAAGCAGCCGATGGCCTGGGTGGAGACGCCGATGAAGCCGGCCTCGCTGGCCACCACCCGGCTGGCCGAATGCTGGGCGCACGGCCTGGACATCACCGGCCCGCTGGGCATCGACTTCCCGGACACCGGCCGGCTGCGCAACGTGGCCTGGCTGGCGCACCGCACGCTGCCCTACGCCATGACGGTGGCCGGGGTCGAGCCGTTCCGGCTTTTCGCCGAGCTGACCGCGCCGGACGGGACGACCTGGCGGTTCGGTCCGGAGGACGCGGACTCGTCGGTCACCGGCCCGGCCGGGGCGTTCTGCCGGGTGGCCGCGCAGCGGCTCGCGCCGGCGGAATCCGGGCTGCGCGCGGCGGGGCCGCACGGCGGCACCGCGCTCGCCATCCTGCGTACGTACGCGGCCTGAGAACTGTCCGGGCCGCGCTCAGCGTGGGCTCACCGTTCTATGCTTGCACTCTGATGCCGATAGCAGCATAATGCATTCATGAGCACATCGATCACGATCCGGGATGTGCCGGATGAGACCCGGGACGAGCTTGCGGCTCGCGCTGCTCAGACCGGCCGGTCCCTCCAGGAATACTTGCGGTCCCGGCTCATCGAGCTAGCCCGGCAGCCAGAGGCTGAGGCCTTGGTGGCGAGAATCCGGGCCCGCAAGGCAGCGACCGGTTCCACGCTGTCCCCCGAGCAGATCTTGTCGCACCGCGCTGAGGATCGCCGGTGACGCTGGTCATCGACGCATCATTGGTCGTTTCGGCGTTGGTCAACGAGAGCAGCACTGGGAATTGGGCGGAGTCGATACTGCTGGCTGGACCGCTCAACGCTCCGCACCTCATGCCAGCCGAGGTCACTAACATCCTGCGCCGGGCAGCTATGCGAGGCGACATAACTGCGGACATCGCGTCGATGGCTCATGCCGACCTGCTCAACCTGCGGGTCGAGTACTTCCCTTACGCTCCGTTCGCGGCGCGCGTGTGGGAGCTGCGGGACAACGTCACGTCCTACGACGCCTGGTACGTGGCGCTGGCCGAAGCCCTCGGGTCCAGCCTGGCAACGCTGGACCACAAGCTGGCCCAGGCCACCGGCCCCCGATGCGGCTTCGAAATCCCACCTGCCGCGGTCAGCGGAACTGGGTGAGGGACAGGACGTTGCCGTCCGGGTCGTTTCGCTCGGTCACGGTCAGGCCCAGCGTCCGCTCGTAGAACGCCCGGGCCCGGTCCAGGTCGGTCGCGGCCGCGAACGCGATGACCTCGCTCGACTCCAGCTTGGGCCCTAGAGTGCTTGGGTGAGAGCTGTGGTGCAACGGGTGACGCAGGCCAGTGTGTCGGTGGATGGGCAGGTCGCCGGTGCCATCGACGAGCCCGGCCTGATGGTCCTGGTCGGTGTGACGCATGACGACACCCAAGCTCACGCCGCGAAGCTGGCCGCCAAGCTGTGGGGGCTGCGCATCCTGGACGGCGAGAAGTCCTGCTCCGACGTGAACGCGCCGCTGCTGGTGATCAGCCAGTTCACGCTGTACGCGGACACCCGGAAGGGCCGGCGGCCGACCTGGCAGGCAGCCGCACCCGGGCCGGTCGCGGAACCGCTGGTGGACGCCGTGGTCGCGGCGCTGCGCGAGCTGGGCGCCCGGGTGATGACCGGCGTGTTCGGCGCGGACATGAAGGTCAGCCTGGTCAACGACGGCCCGGTCACGCTGGTCCTGGACATGTGAGCCCATGGCGCTGAGTCCCTTGGCACGGAGTCCCATGGCACGGGGCCGTCCGCAGGTCGCGTGGCTCAGCCTGGCGCTGGGCCTGGCCCTGGCGGCGTGCTCTTCCGCGGGCAGCCCAGCCAGCGGCGGCACGGGCAGCGGCGGTACGGGCAGCGGCGGTACGGGCAGCGGCCCGGGCGGCCCGGCCCCGCCCGCGCACTGGGTCCGGTTCCGGCATCTGCCCGGCGTGGTGGACCTGGCCGGGCCGGCCAGCGATGGCTCATTCACCGTGGCGGCGGCCGGCGCTGTTCATCCTGAGCCAGGCGGCCACGCTGCGGCCGTTCGCCCGCCGCCCGGGCGGCTACGTCACCGCCATCGGCCCCGAGCCGTACCTGACCATGCCTGCGGCCGGGCAGGTCGCCGGGACCCACTGCTCGTTCCCCCGCGGTGCCAGCTACGCCATCCAGCCCAGCCGGCCGCCGGGGGTCATCATGATCGGTGCGGACGGCCGGGCCCGGCGGTTCGTGAGCCTGCCCGGCACGCTCACCCCGGATGGCATCGCCGCCGACACGGTGGGGCGGTTCGGGCATGCCCTGCTGGTCACGGCCCGGAACGGCACCGGCACGACGGTGCTGGCCATTGACTGCACGGGCCACCAGCGGACCATCACCGCACACGCCCCGCACATGGAGGGCGGCATGTCGGTCGCCCCGGCCTCGTTCGGCCGGTACGGCGGCGACCTGATCAGCCCGGACGAGTCCACCGGCCGGGTCTATGCCATCGCGCCGGACGGCACGGTCCGCACGCTGATCCAGTCCCGGCTGCCGCACGGCGGGGACATCGGCGTGGAGAGCACCGGATTCGTGCCGCCCGGATTCAGCCCCGGCGACTCCGCCTACCTGGCCGACCGGTTCTCCCGGCACAACAAGCACCCGGGCACGAACAGCATCCTCCGGCTGCCTGGGCCCGAGCTGATCAAGGCGGGCGCCCGGCCGGGCGACCTGCTGGTGGCCACCGAGGGCAGCGCACGGACCATCGACGTCCGCTGCGCCGCCACCTGCACGGTGCGCTATATCGCCATCGGCCTGGCCGTCAGCCACGCCGAAGGGCACATCGTGTTCACCGGCTGACCTAGCCGCCGCCGGACGGCCGGCGCCAGATGTCCCGCTTGTGCATCAGCTCGATCTGCCGGTCGATCACCTCACGCCGGTACTCGGCATGCTGGTACGGCGCCCGGTCCAGGTAGAGGTTCTTCGGGTAGACCGGCTCCTCGTAGATGATCTGGTACTGCTCGGTGGTCAGGTCCTTGACCCAGTTGTCCCACTGCGCGCTGGCCCGGAACCGGCGCAGCGCCTCGACGTCGATCGTGCCGGCCACCCAGGACGATCCCCCGCTGTAGTCGTGGCGGCCGACGATCTGGCCCCGGTAGTCGATCACCGCCGAACCACCGCCGAACGTGTCGATCGGGACGTCGGAATCGGCGGTCAGATAGTAGGTCCCCACGTTGCACGCGATCAGGTACATGTTGTTGTCCAGGGCACGGGCCCGGTTCTGGATCTCGAACAGGCCGTTGCCCACGTGCGGATGCGGGTACGGGCCGCGGTAGACCACCTCAGCCCCGTTCATGGCCAGGCCGCGCGCGTTCTCCGGGTAGGAGCCCTCGTTCGCCATCAGGAAGCCGAGCCGGCCGATCTCGGTGTCGGCGACCGGGTAGAACGCGTCGAGATTGCGGCCGTACAACTCGATCCAGCGGTCCCACACGTTGTGCGGCGTCACCGAGTGCTCGACCGGCAGCAGCGGCACGACCTTGTGGTGCCGGAGGATGATCTCGCCGTCCGGGCTCAGGATGAACCCGACGTTGAAGAACCGCCCGGGAAATTCCGGATGGCGGGCCTTGGCCTGCCCCATGATGAAGGCGTTCCACTGCCGGGCCAGCCCGCCGAGGTAATCCGTTTCCGGGCCCGGGATGTCGATCGCGCATTCCCGGGCGAACTCCTCGTGGTCGGTGTCCAGGACCTCGTCGTTGAAGCCTTGCAGCGCGCCTTCCGGAATGGCGATGAGGCGCACTGGCAGGTCCAGGCTGGACAGCCAGGATGCCGCCTTGATGACGTGCGACAGGTGCTCCAGGTTGGTGGCGATCTCCGCGCGGCGGCGGATGCCGCGCATGGTGGGCACCAGGCCCAGGGCCTGATAGGGCTCGATCATGACCCTGTTCTACCCCGCGCCAGGTCCCGTTGTCAGGAACCCAATTTTGCCGAACGCCAGTGCCCGGCTAATCCGCCCGGGCCACGGCGATGATCTCGGGGCTGGCCGGGCTGACGGGTGACCGGTCCCAGTCGCCGTACCAGGTGACGTCGGTCAGCCCGGCCCCGGTGAGGAACCCGGCCAGCTCCGCCTGGTCCATGAACCGGAGCGTGTCCGGGACGGTGACGTTCTCGCCGCCGGCGAACTGGATGCAGGTCTCGTAGCTGACCAGCGGGCCGGTTACCGAGCTGATGTCGTAGTGGACACCGACCGCCCCGCCGGGGGTTTCGACTTGCTGCCGGGTCCCGGCCGGGGACCAGTACTGCCATTCCCGGGCCTCGGGATTCCTGGTTTCGAACGCGAGCCGTCCGGGCCGGGCCAGATGCTGGCTGAGCGTGCCGAGGGCCGCCCGGACGGCGTGGTCGTCGAGCAGCAACTGGAACACGTGGCCGGTCATCACGATCAGGTCGAAGCGGGTGGGCACGTCCAGCCCCGCGGCGTCGGCCTGGATCCAGCGCACCTGATCGCCGCCCGGCCGGGCGCGGGCCACGGCCAGCATGGCCGCCGCCGGGTCCGCGCCCGTCACCTGATGGCCCTGCGCGGCGAAGGCGCAGGCCAGCTGCCCGGTGCCGCAGCCCATGTCGAGGATGATCTGAGGCGGCTGGCTGGGCAGGCTGAGGTAGAACCCGGTCTCGTCGCCCGGCGGGTTAAGCGCGTCGTACAGGGCGGCCAGCCGGCGGTCAGCGTAGGCGGCGCTCAGCACCCGCTCATCCGGTCAGCTGCTCGGCGGCCAGCAGGCGGCCCCGGTTCTCCGCCTCGGGCGGCAGCCCGAGCGCGGCGCGGCGCTGGTCCAGGCCTGCTGGTTCGCGTACCGTCCACAGCGTCAGGCGGCCGTCGATGACCTGGTACTGAGTGCCGTAGACCTGCGGCTCACCACGGTGCATCAGCACCCGGTCAGTCAGGTAGGCGAGATCCCGCGGTGCGGCATCATTGCGGCCGGCCGCGTCTTCGAGCAGCGGCAGGCACTCCTCCTGGAACTCGGCCGGCGCGTGCTGGACGAGCAGCCAGGCGGCGTGCGCGCCGTCCACTCCGGCCAGCGCGTAGCCGGGCCAGCCGTATTCAGCCACGATCGCCCGCATCCGGGCGGTGTTGTCCCGGTTGACCGGGGCGATGACCTGTTCCCATTGCTGGTCCCGCTGGGCCGGCGGCAGCGACTTCCGCGCGGTCTGGTCCCGGCCGGCGCGCGCCAGCAGCTCGGTGCGGAGTTCCTGGTTCATGCCTCCCCACCTCCCCGGCTCCCGGAGGGCCACTCCCCACCCGCCACAGTGGCACGGCAGCGGCGCCGCAGCCAGCGAATATCCGGGCATATCCGGCCGGAGGCCGCTTCGGCACTGTGCGACGATGCCTGGATGACCGGTCCCGTGGAACTCCGCCCCGGCTCGCTGGCCGGCACCCGCGACGGCCTGGTAGGTGACGGCCTGGCGCGCGTCATGCCGGCTGCGGGCACCTGGACCGCGGACGATTGGAGTGCTCATGCCGCACATCACGCTGAACTCCACTGAGCCAGGGATCCGTGGCCTGCTGCTGTTCCGCCCGGAGACCGCCCAGCCGCTGAGCGAGCTGACCGAAGTACTGCTGCGCGGGCCGGGCACGCTGACCCGCGGTGAGCGGGAGCTGATCGGGGCGTACGTGTCCGGGCTGAATGACTGCCGGTACTGCTCCGGCTCCCACTCGGCCTGCGCCGCAGCCCAGCTACCGGGCGGCATGGCCGTGGTCGAGCAGGTCCGGGCTGACCCGGCCAGCGCGCCGGTCTCAGCCAGGCTGAAGGCGCTGCTGCGGATCGCGGCCGCGGTGCAGCAGAGCGGGCTGGCGGTGACCGCGGACGCCGTCGCGGCGGCCCGCGCCGAGGGCGCAACCGACCTGGAGATCCACGACACCGTGCTGATCGCGGCGCTGTTCTGCATGGTCAACCGGTATGTGGACGGGCTGGCCACGGTGGCGCCAGACGACCCGGCCCGCTACGCCGCCGGGGCGCAGCGCCTGATCAGCCACGGCTACCTGCCGCCGTCGGCCCAGCCGCAGCCGTGACCAGCCTCCGCTACTGACCGCGGCTCGGTAGGCTGGCCCAGGTGAACTTCGAGGTCAGCGCGGACGCCTACCTGCGGTTCATGGGCCAGTACTCGGAGCCGCTGGCCGGGCAGTTCGCGGAGCTGGCCGGGATCCGCGCCGGGCTGCAGGTGCTCGACGTAGGCTGCGGCCCCGGCGCGCTGACCGCGGAACTGGTCCGGCGGGCCGGCCCGGACGCGGTGCGTGCGGTCGAGCCGTCGGCGCCGTTCGTGGCCGCCGCACGGGAGCGGCTGCCGGGGGTGGAGATCCAGCAGGCCGCCGCCGAGCATCTGCCGTTCCCCGGCCAGGCCTTCGACGCCGCGCTGGCCCAGCTGGTCGTGCACTTCATGACCGACCCCGTACAAGGCTTGCGCGAGATGGGCCGGGTCACCCGGCCGGGCGGGACTGTCGCCGCCTGCGTCTGGGATCACGCGGGCGGCCGCGGGCCGCTGGGGGCGTTCTGGCAGGCGGTACGCGAGCTGGACCCATCCGCGCATGACGAGTCCACCCTGCCTGGCGTCCGGGAGGGAGATCTAGCCCGGCTGTTTGCACAGGCCGGGCTGGGCGAGGCGGAGGTCAGCACGCTGACCGTGCGGGTCCGCCAGGCCAGCTTCGACGAGTGGTGGTCGCCGTTTCTGCTCGGCGTCGGGCCGGCCGGAACATACGTGGCATCGCTGCCGGCCGAGCGCCAGGCCGCGCTGCGCGAGCGGTGCCGGAGCCTGCTGCCGGGCGACCCGATCGAGATCAGCGCCACCACCTGGGCGGCGGTGTCGCACCACCCGGATGTTTCACTCATGGCGCCGGACGGGCATCAGCCACCACATGAATGAACCGTTCACGCGCACCTGACCGCATGAGTGAACCATCCACGCGGTTGACGATGAGCGGGGTCACTGCAAGGTGACTGCAAGGGCCGCCCGGACGATGGCTGATAACGAGGCCATGCGGAGGCGACGATGACAAGCAACACGGTGGTAGACGAGTTCCTGTCGGCGGTCGAGAATGCGGACATCCCTGGCTGCGACGTGTGGAGCGCGGACGCGACGCTGGACGCGACCGTGCCCAACTGGCGGCTGCACCGGGCCGGCCCGGACGCGATCCGCGGCGAGTACGCGCGCTGGTTCGCCGACCCGGCCCACTTCGACGAGCTGCGCCGCTATCCGGTGGACGGCGGCGCGGCCGAGCTGATCGAGTACACGCTCAGCTGGGCCGAGAATGGGGTGCCGCACGCGGCGCATCACATGCACCTGCTGACCATCAGGGACGGCCGGATCGCGGCCGACACCGTGCTGTGCGGCGGCCGGTGGCCGGCCTCGCTGCTGGCCGAGATGGAGGCGGCCGATGCCTGACCCGCCACCCGCCGGGCCGCCGCCGGGCGGCCCGCCGCGCTGTTATCCCGACGTGGCCGGGCTACTCCGCGACGCGACGCAGCGGGTCCCGTTTGCCGACCCGCCGGGCAAGTCCGGCGCGCGGCTGGAGCGGGTGACGATCGGCAACGAGCGTTATGTACTCAAGCACGTGGACCTGAGCCAGGACTGGACGCTGCGGGCGTCCGGCTGCCTGGCCGGCGCGCCGCTGGTGCTGTGCGAGCGGGGCATCCTGGGCCGGCTGCCGGACTGCCTCAATCAGCCGATCGTGGGCGTGGCCCCGGAGGGCGGCCCGGGCACCGGCCGGCCCGGCGGCTGCGCGGTGCTGATGCATGACGTGGCGCGGTGGCTGGTGCCGGTGACCGACGACCCGGTGCCGCTCAGCCAGCACCTGAGCTTTCTCACCCACATGGCCGCGCTGCACGCGGCGTTCTGGGCGGGCGGCCCCGAGGTGGAGGTCATCCCGGTCACGCACCGCTACCTGGAGCTGTCCCCGTGGACCGCGGCGGCCGAAGCCGCGGTGGGCAGTACGCATCTGGTGCCGCAACTGGTGGCCAAGGGCTGGCCGCTGCTGGCCGAGGTGGCCCCGGCCGCGGCCGCGATAGTGACTCCGCTGGCCTACGACCCGGGCCCGCTGGTGGACGCGCTGGCCGGCACGCCGCAGACGTTCGTGCACAGCAACTGGAAGCTGGACAACCTGGGCACCGACGACCAGGGCCGGACCGTGCTGCTGGACTGGGAGCAGCCGGGCCGCGGCGCCGCGCTCAGCGACCTGGCCTGGTACCTGGCCATCAACTGCCGCCGCCTGCCGCAGGCCAAGGAGGCGGCCATCGCGGGCTACCGGGAGGCGCTGGAGGCGGCCGGGGTGCGCACCGAGCCGTGGTGGGACCGGCAGCTGGCGCTGTGCCTGCTCGGCGCGCTGGTCCAGTTCGGCTGGGAGAAGGCGCTCGGCGGTTACGACGAGGAACTGGCATGGTGGGTGGACCGGGCGGTCGCCGCGGCAGCCCTGCTGAGCTGACCACAGGCGTGCGGGCCAGCTACGACGCGGCGGCAAGCGGGTGGGCCAGCGGGCCGGGGCCGATGTACGACCGGCTGGCCGCGGCGCTGATCGCGGCCGCGCCGGCGCCGCTGGCCGGCTGCCGGGTGCTGGACCTGGGCGCGGGCACCGGCGCGGCGGGCCGGGCCGCACTGGCCGCCGGGGCGGCCCAGGTGGTGGCGGCCGACCTGGCCGTGGGCATGCTGCGGGCGGCGGGCCCGGCGCTGCACCCGGTCGCGGCCGACGCGGCGGCGCTGCCGTTCCGCGCGGGCAGCTTCGACCTGGTGGCCGCCGCGTTCTGCCTGAACCACCTGCCGGACCCGGCCGCCGCGCTGGCCGAGGCGCGCCGGGTCAGCGCCGCGCTGGCGGCCAGCACGTTCGCGGCTGGCTGGACCCATCCGGCCAAGGACGCGGTGGACGCCGCCCTCCGCCCGTTCGGCTACCGCGAGCCGGCCTGGCACGCTTGCATCAGCCTGGACGCGGACCGGCTGGCCGGGCAGGCGGAGGTGGCCGGCTTCCGCCGGGTACGGGTGCGCACCGTCACCGTGCCGGCCGACCTGGTTACCCCGGCCGAGCTGGCCGCCTGGCGGCTGGGCCTGGCCCAGTTCGCCACGTTGCTGGCGGCGCTGGACGCCCCGGCCCGGGCCGCGGCCCGGCGGGCGGCCGAGCGTGCCGTCGCGCAGGCGGTCGGCCGGACGGGCGCGGGCCACGCACCGCTGGCCGTGCCGGTGGCGCTGGTCACGGCGGGCTGACCGGGTCACCCGGCCGCTGCCCGCCAGCCGTCCAGCCGCTGGCCCGCGGCCTGCCGCAGGCCGTCCCCATACGGTCCGGCCGCCGCGGCCAGCCGGGCGGCCCGGCCGGCCGCCCGGTCCAGCCAGGCTGGCTGGCCGAAGTCGGCGGCCAGCTCACCGGTCCACCACCACGCCTCGATGGACACCGCCTTCTCCAGCACGTCCAGGTCGGCGGCGACCGCGGCCGGGTCTACCGGCAGCCGCAGCGCGTGCCGCGCCCGGTGCGCGACCAGCCGGGCGGCGCTGGTGTACCGCGGCACGCGCAGCGCCGCGGCCCGCTCACCGAGCGCGGTGGCGGCGGCCAGCGCGGCCGCCGGATCGCCGCGCAGCAGCGCCAGCCGCGCGCCGAGCAGCTGATGCTTGAGCGCCAGCCGCCAGCCGAACACCAGGTCGCCATCCAGCAGCGTCGCCGCTTCGGCGAGCCGGGCCGCGCCGCTGTCCAGGTCACCCACGGCCAGGCCGTGGTCGGCCAGGTCCTCCAGCGCCGCGATGCTGACCTCGGCGGTGCCGTCGCGCTGGGCCACCTCCAGGGCCTGCTGATGCTGGTCGAGCGCTTCCGGCAGGGCGCCGAGGTTGCGCAGCACCCAGCCGGCGAAGTTCACCGCGCGCCCGGCGAACCGCGGCACCTGGCGCCGCTCCACCTCGGCCGTGTACCGGCGGAACGCGGCCAGGGCCAGTGCGGGCAGGCCGGCCAGTGCGTGCGCGTGCCCGGTGAACAGCAGCGCGTGCAGCGTGGCCGAGGTGTGCTCGGCGCCGATCTGGCCCCGCGCGGCCGGGCGGAGCAGGGTCAGCGCCTCCTCGGCCCGGCTCTGGTGTGCGCGCAGCACGCCGAGCCAGGCGGCCGCGGTGACCCGGTCCGCGCCCTGGGCCAGCGACACCGCCTCGCCCAGCAGCAGCTCGGCCTGGTCCAGGTCCCCGGCCGCGTGGTGGATGCGGCCGCCGGCGGCCAGGCAGCGGCCCCGGCCGGCCGGGTCCGCCGCGGCCAGCGCGCCGTCCGCGGCGAACTGGGCGGCCTGGGCGAACCGGCGGCCGAAATAGGACGCCCACGCGCCCACTTCCAGCGCGGCCGGCCCGGCCGCCGCGGCCCGCTCCACATCGTCCAGCGCCTCCGGGTACCGCCCGCGCCGGGTCCGCACCCGGGCCCGGGCCAGCCAGCCGTCCGGCTCGGCGTGCAGCAGCAGCGCGTCGTCCAGCAGCGCCTCGGCGGCCGCGTGGTCGAACCGCTCGGCGGCCCGCGCCGCGGCATCGCGCAGCGCCCGGGCGGCCAGGTCCAGGTCGCCGCCCAGCCGCGCGTGATAGGCCACGGTCACCGGGTCGGCGGCGGGCCGCTGGGCCAGCACCCGGCCCGCCTGCCGGTGCAGCAGCGCCTGCCGGCCCGGCGTCGCGCTGGCCGCCAGCGCCTCGCGGACCAGTTCGTGCCGGAACCGGAACGTGCCGTCCTGCTCGACCAGCAACTGCCCGGCGGCGGCCCGCTCGGCGTCGTCCAGCACCGCGACCAGCGGGCGGCCGAGCACCGCGGCCAGCAGATCGACGTCCAGGTCCTGGCCGATCACGGCGGCCGCGCGGAGCAGCGTCCCGGCCGCGCCCAGCTCGTCGCAGCGGGCGGACACCGACTCGACCAGCGAGGCGGGTGGCTCGGTGCCCGCGGGCTGCTGGGCCAGTTCGGTGAGGAACAGCGGGTGCCCGCGGGAGCGGCGGTACAGCTCATCGACCCGGGCCGGGCCGACCAGTTCGGCGGCCGCGTCCCGGCCGAGCACGTCCAGGTGCAGCAGGCCGGTGCCGGGCAACGGCTTACCTTCGCCGGGCCGGATGGCCGCGACCAGCACGGCCGGCAGGCCCGCCCGCCCGGCGAAGCGGAGCCAGTCGGCCAGCGCCGGGCCGGCCAGATGCGCGTCGTCTACCACGATGACCAGCGGGGCGCGTCCGGCCAGCCGGGCCAGCACCCGGACCAGGGCGGCATACAGCACCGCGGGGCCGAGCATGCTGTCGGCCAGGGCCGGCCCGGCGGCCGGCCCGGCGTGCCACCGGGCCCGGCCCCGGGTGCGGTGCCTGAGGTGACGCCGAGCACCGGCGCGAGCATCGCCGCGTCGGAGCCCAGCATGTCGGCAGTCACCTCGGGCCCGCGCCGGCGCAGCAGCGCGGCCAGCGCGGTGAGCAGCGCGTCCAGCGGCATGGCCCGGTCCAGCGGCCCGCACGGGGCCAGCAGCACGGTGTCCCCGGCCGCGGCGCGGCGGGCGGCCCAGGCCCGCAGCAGCGTAGTCTTCCCGATGCCCGCCTCACCGTCCACCACGATGACCTCGGCAGCGCCGCTGCGGCCGCGCAGCGCGGCCGCGTCGAGGTAGGCCAGCTCGCCGTCCCGCCCGACCAGGACCATGCCGGGCTGGCCAAGGCCCGGCTGGCCAAGACCAGGCTGGCCGGGGCCCGGCTGGCCGCCCAGGCCCAGGCCGGGACCGGCTGATCCGGGCGGCGGCGGGCCGGCCGGGGCCAGCTCGCCGCGCAGGATCGCGGCATGCAGCGCCTGCGTCTCGGGCGATGGGTCGGCGCCCAGGTCCTCGGCCAGCCGTTCCCGGGTGCTCGCGTATGCGGCCAGCGCGGCCGCCGACCGGCCGCCCAGCGCGTAGGCGCGCAGCTGGACCCGCAGCGCCGCCTCGTCGTAGGGCTCCCGTTCCAGCGCCGCGGCCGCCGCGTCGGCGGCGGCCATCCAGTCGCCCGCGTCCAGCAGCGCACCGGCCGCCACCCGGCGGGTGCGGCTGATCAGCCGGTCCAGTTCGGCCTGCCGGAGCAGCGCCCAGTCCCCGGGCAGCGGCCGCGGCCCGTCGCCACGGACCAGGGACAGCGCCACCCGGGCCGCCGCGGCCGCACCCAGCACGTTCCCGGCCGCCGCGCGCCGCTGCACCTCGTCGGTGAGCACGGCCAGTTCCGCCGCGTCCAGCCAGTCGCAGCGCAGCCGGTAACCGCCGTCGTGGTGATCGATCCGGTCCCGGCCGAGCACCGACCGCAGCCGGCTCAGCAGCACGGCCAGCTGGTCCTCGGGCCTGGCGGGCCGGGCATCGCCCCAGATCGCGTCGATCAGCACGCCGGACGGTACGGCCTGCCCGCCGCCCAGCGCGAGCAGATGCAGGGCCAGCCGGGCTTTCCGGCTGCCCAGCGCATGCGGCTGCACGCCGTCCACGCCGAACTCGCCGAGCACCCGCACGGCCAGCGACTTCATGCCGGTATCAAACTCCGCTGCGGCCCTGCAGCGCCAGCTCAGCGGCCCCGCAACGCCACCTGCAACCGGCTGCAAGGTGGCTGCAAGCCCAGCCGGCCACGCTCGACGCAGCGCAACCACGACACCGTGGAGGAGAACGAGATGAGTGACAAAGCGGAACACGCCAGCTTCCAGGCGCCGGACGAGACGCGCGGATTCGAGCGGGGCGCCCTGGACCTGGTCCGGATCGGCGGCGGTGAGATCGGCCGGCTCACCCTGCAGCCCGGCTGGCGCTGGTCGGACCACGTCAAGCCGCTGGCCGGCACCGAGCTGTGCGAGGCGCCGCACTTCCAGTACCACGTGCAGGGCACGCTGCACGTGGTGATGGCTGACGGCACCGAGTTCGACGCCGGGCCGGGCGACGTCACCGCACTGCCCCAGGGGCACGACGCATGGGTGACCGGAGACGAGCCGGTGGTCGTCGTGGACTGGTACGGGGCCAGCAACTACGCCCGCGGCTGACCGGGCCGCCCGGCAGTCAGGCCCGGCCGGAAAATTTCCGGCCGGGCGGTCCATCTCGGCCGTCCTGTTCGTCGTCTGGACGACCGGCCAGCTAGGCCGGCCCGACGGAACCGGGAGTGACCACAATGAGCTCGTACATGATCTACCAGATGGTCCAGACCGAGCAGGCCGTGCAGCGCGCCCAGTCCAGCGCGGCGCAGCGGCAGGCCGACGCGCAACTGGGTGAGCTGGCCGCGGCGGTGGCACAGTGTTTCCGTGGCCTGGGTTTCGGTGGGCTGGGAAGCCGTGGCCTGGCCCGCCCGGCCGCGGCGGTGGCCGCCGCGCTGCGGCGGAGGGTGCGAGGAGAAGCCGTGACGGATCAGTGACCGATGCTGACACCGCGATCGCGACGGCATTCCAGCAGGAGTGGGGGCGGGTCGTGGCCACCCTGATCCGGACGACCGGCGACTGGGACCTGGCCGAGGACTGTGCCCAGGACGCGTTCGCCCAGGCGGTGCGGAGCTGGCCGCGGGACGGGATCCCGCGCCGGCCCGGCGCCTGGCTGACCACGGTGGCCCGCAACCGCGCGCTGGACCGGCTGCGCCGCGGCAGCACCGAAACGGCCAAGCTGCGCCAGATGGCCACGCTGGCCGGCCAGGGCAGCGGCACCAGCGAGCCACCCCCGGGCGGGGACGACGGCGATGACGGCGGGGAGTTCCCCGACGACCGGCTGCGGCTGATCTTCACCTGCTGCCATCCGGCGCTGCCGCTGGACGCCCGGGTCGCGCTCACCCTGCGTACGCTGGCCGGGCTGACCACCGCCGAGATCGCCCGGGCCTTCCTGGTCCCGGAGCCGACCATGGCCAAGCGGCTGGTCCGGGCCAAACACAAGATCCGCAACGCGGGCATCCCGTACCAGGTCCCCTCGCCGCACCTGCTGCCGCAGCGCACCACCGGCGTGCTGGCCGTGCTGTACCTGCTGTTCAACGAGGGGTACGCGGCCAGCACCGGGCAGAACCTGATCCGGGAAAGCCTGTGCCTGGAGGCCATCCGGCTGGCCCGGGCGCTGACCCAGCTGATGCCCGGGGAGCCCGAAGCGGGCAGCCTGCTGGCGCTGATGCTGCTGCAGCACTCCCGGCGGCTGGCCCGGGTGGACGCCGCCGGTGACCTGGTCACCCTGGAGGACCAGGACCGGACCCGGTGGGACCGGGCCGAGGTGGACGAGGCCTTCGCCGTGCTCCAGGCCATCCCGCCTGGCCAGCCGGCCGGGCTGTACCAGGTGCAGGCCGCGATCGCCAGCTGTCACGCCACCGCGGCCAGTCCCGCGGATACCGACTGGGCCGCCATCGCCCGGCTGTACACGCTGCTGGCCGGGCTGCTCCCGTCCCCCGTGGTGGAGCTGAACCGGGCCGTGGCCGTGGCCATGGCCGACGGCCCGGCCGCCGGGCTGCGCCTGCTCGGCGCGCTGGACCCGGCCGGCCTGGCCGGCTACTACCTGCTCCCGGCCACCCGGGCCGACCTGCTCCGCCGCCTCGGCCAGCGGGACGGCGCCGCGGCCAGCTACCGGGAAGCGCTGGCTCTGGCGCCGTCCGACGCCGAACGCCGGTACCTCACCCGGCGGCTGGCCGAGGTGACGGGTTAAGGCCGGACCAGCGGCCGGAGCTCGAACGTGCCGATCCGGGCGGTCGGATGCCGCACCGCCACCGCGATGGCCGCGTCCCGGTCCGCGCACTCCAGCAGGTCGAACCCGGCGATCTGCTCCTTGGTCTCGGCGAACGGCCCGTCACTGACCAGTACCTCACCGCCGCGCACCCGCACCGTGACCGCTTCACGGGCGGGCCGCAAATGCCCCCCATATTTCTTAACGCCAGTGCCTTCCATCTCCCGTACCCAGGCATCCATCGCCTGCGCGGCAGCCGAGCCTGGAACACCGGGATCGTCGGCTGGCTCGAACGCCGCGGTCTCGTCGATGCGGTGCAGCATCAGGTAGCGCATCAGTTCTCGTCCTCATCCAGCCAGAACGGGCGCAGCTCGAGGGTGCCGATCCGGGCTACCGGATGCTTGGCCGCGACCTCGATGGCCTCGTCCAGGTCGGTGCACTCGAGGATGTCGAACCCGCCGATCTGCTCCTTGGTCTCGGCGAACGGCCCGTCGCTGATCAGTACCTCGTCCTGCCGGACGCGGACCGTGGTGGCGTCGCTGACCGACCGCAGCGGCGCGCCCTGCAGCCGCACCCCGCGGCCTTCCATCTCGTCCACCCAGGCCAGGGTCGCGCGCTCCATCTCCGCGCTTTCCGCCGGGCTGATTTGCACGTCCTCGCCGACGCAGACCAGCATCATGTATCTCATTGAGTCCTCCTTCGTGATGGCCAGCGCCGGACGGCTGGCTCATCCTCACGACGTACCGGACCGGACCGGATGGACACTCCCCGGCAGATAACTGCGCGGGCTGGCCCGCCGCCTGCAGGCCTGGTAGCCCTGCCGGCAGGCGGCGCAGCTGGCCAGGTGCACCCGGACCGCGGCCAGGTCCCGGCCAGGGTCGCCGCCGCCCGGCGGCTTACACGCGACGCTATAACGCTGGTCCTGGCCGGTCACCGGCGTCGGCCCCGGTGGCCGCGGCGGCCGCCGCGGCCGCCAGCTGCTCGCCCTTGCGTTTCTGGTACCGGCCGTAGCCGATCGTCCAGGCGGTCAGCACCGCGGCCACCGCGTATGGCATGACCTTGCTGACGGCCAGCGCGGTGCCGGTCGAGGTGCTCTGCACGATGATCACCCGGGCCACCGCCTCGGCCAGGTAGCCGATCCCCCACACCACGGTGATGACCCGGAACACACGGCGGAACTCCGGGTACTGCCACAGGCCGGTGAACTCCTGGCCCTGTGGTGTGTCCGGGCCGATGAATTCCACCGCCAGCCGGTACATCAGCGGTTTCGGCGTAGCCAGCGAGCCCAGGCAGATCACCCCGAATACCGCGGTGACCACCGACCCTTCGTCCAGCACCAGCCGTGCGTTGTGGCTGACCAGCCCGAGCACCGCCCCCACCCCGATGCTGGCCAGCACCAGAACGCCGAGCGCGTCCACCCGGCGGTGCTGGACTATGCCGACGGTCACCCCGGCGGCCGGGAACACGCCGCTCAGCACGAGCGCGGACACCGTGCTGAACCCGGCTGAGCGGAGCAGGTTGTAGGCCAGCAGCGGCCCGGCCACGTCGAACACCGCGATCATCGTGACCGACCGCAGCCGCCTGGAGTCCACGGCGCCTACACTATAGGTCGATTCGACCTAACGAAAGGCTAGCGGCGGCCCGCCGCCCGGACCGACCCAGGATGCCCCGCTCATGCCGCGATCCCAGCTCACCCAGTTCGAGCACGTGCTGCTCGGCATGATCTTCATCCGGCCGGCCAGCGGCTATGACCTCAAACGCCGGTTCGCGGCCAGCCCCATGGGCGTGTACCAGCCGAGTTCTGGCGCGCTGTACCCGGCGCTGGACCGGCTGGAGCGGCGCGGGCTGCTCCGGTCCGAAACGCTCCGGCCGGCCGCCGGCGGGCGGCCACGGCGGCTCTACCGGCTCACCGCGGCCGGACGCCAGGCCCACCTCGGCTGGATCCGCGAGCCGGTTCACCCGGAGACCGTCGCCCAGGACCTCGGCATGCACCTGCTGCGCTTCGTGCTGATGGCGGACGGGCTGCCGGCCGCCGAAGTGCTCGGCTTCCTGGCCAGCCTGCGCGCCGCGCTGGCCGGGTTCGTGGCCACTCTGGAGCAGGCCAATGCGGCCGGCCCGGACACGGGCGCCAGCCCGGCGGCCCGGCTGGCCGTCGAGCATGGCCTCGCCGTGTACCGGGCCAGCCTGGCCTGGACCGGGGAGGCGATCAGCACGCTGAGCGGGCGCACCGCGGCCAGCTGATTACACCGATATCGATAGAACTTCCGGCTTATTCCGCCAGCTGATCACGGCCGGCGCGGCGCGGGCTTATTTTCCGGCAGAATGTGCGATTCTGGTTTCCCGTGAGCTGGAATGCAACTATCCGCACCCGGTCTGACATTGTGGATTCGCGCCGGCTCATTCTCGTGGCTGCCACAGTAGTGCTGATCTTCATCGGCCTTGGTGTGGCCTGGATCGGGCAGGGCGCGGCGGCCGCAATGCTGGGCACGCCCCGAGTCGCGTGGGCACTGTCCCCCGCCTCGAATACCGTGGCCATCCGGCTGACCCCGGGCAGTGGGCCGGAGGGCCGCCGGGTCCTGGCCCGCAGCCATCTCGTGGTGACGGGAGCCGGGCCGGCCAGGCAGTCCCCGGATGGTGGGCCAGTCCGGGTCGCGGTCGCGCCCGGCACCCTGGCCCGGCTTCAGGTCCAGGTGGACGGACCGCGACCGGAACAGCGGACGCTGACCGTGGCCATGCCCCGGGCGCTGCGGGTAACCGGCTCGCGGCACGCCGCGTCCGGCCTGCTCGTCTCGGTCTCCAGCGCACTGCGCCACCGGGCCCCCCGGCCGCTGTGCGGCCGGGACACCGTCAGCTTCCCGGCGCCCCGGGTGGCCGCCGTCGCCAGCGGGCCGGCCCCGTGCCGGGCGGTGCTCCGGGTCACGGCCCGGGACGGCGAGCAGGTCACGGTCCGGGTGGCCATCCCGGCCCTGCGCGAGATCCCGGTCTACTCCTTCGCCAACCCGGCCCACCGGGCCATCTACATCACCGTGGACGATGGCTGGACGCCGAGCGCCAAGGTGCTCGGCCTGATGCGGCAGGCCCACTTGCCGGTAACCGCGTTCCTCATCCTGCAGGCCGCCGAGCGGAACCTGACGTACTGGCGGGCGTTCGTCGCCGCGGGCGGGACGGTCGGCGACCACACGGTGTCCCATCCCAACCTGACCAAGCTGAGCCTGCGCCAGGCCAGCACGCAATGGGGGCAGGCCCGGGCCGGCCTGGGCCGCCTGCTCGGCCACACCCCGGACATGGGGCGGCCGCCGTATGGGGCGTTCGACCGGTCCGTGCAGGCGGCGGCCTTCCGGGGCGGGCTCAAGGCCCTGGTCGGCTGGAGCGCCACGGTGGGCAGCACCGGCGCCGTGCACACCTGGGACGGCCGGAAACTGGAGCCCGGCGAGATCGTGCTGCTGCACTGGGTACCGGGACTGGGCCACCAGATGGTTCAGTTGCTCCGGGTCATCCACGCCGAGCATCTGAACCCCACGCCGCTGACCCCGGCCGACTTCGCCGGGGTCACGCCACAGCGCCACTCGCTCGACGGCGACTAAGGTTCGACAGGTGAGGCTCAGCGATTTCCCGCGTTACCCGCTGCTGTTCGGGCCGTCCCCGGTGCACCGGCTGGACCGGCTGACCGAGCATCTCGGCGGGGCCGCGATATGGGCCAAGCGGGAGGACTGCAACTCCGGGCTGGCCTACGGCGGGAACAAGACCCGGAAGCTGGAGTACCTGGTCCCGGACGCGCTGGCCCAGGGCGCCACCCACCTGGTGTCGATCGGGGGGGTGCAGTCCAACCACACCCGGCAGGTGGCCGCGGTCGCGGCCAGGCTGGGACTCAAGGCCCGGCTGGTCCAGGAGAGCTGGGTGGACTGGCCCGATGTGGCCAGCGACCGGGTCGGCAACATCCTGCTGTCCCGCATCATGGGCGCCGACGTGCAACTGGTCGAGGCCGGGTTCGGTATCGGCATCAAGTCGAGCTGGGAGCAGGCGCTGGACGACGTCCGGGCCGGCGGCGGCGTGCCCTACCCGATCCCGGCGGGCGCGTCCGACCACCCGCTCGGCGGGCTCGGCTTCGCCAACTGGGCATACGAGGTCCAGCAGCAGGAACGCGAGCTGGGCGTGTTCTTCGACACGATCATCGTGTGCAGCGTCACCGGGTCGACCCACGCCGGGATGATCGCCGGCTTTGCCGGGCAGGACCGGCCGCGCCGGGTGCTCGGCATCGACGCATCGGCCAAGATCGGCGAGACCCGGGCCCAGGTCACCAAGATCGCCCAGGACACAGCGGAGCGGATCGGCCTCGGCCGCCCGCTGCGCGACGACGAGATCACCTTGCTGGAGGGCTGGGCGGGCGGCTACTACGGGATCCCGGTGCAGTCCACGCTGGACGCGATCCGGCTCACCGGCCGTCTGGAAGGCATGATCACCGACCCGGTGTACGAGGGCAAGTCGATGGCCGGACTGATCGACCTGGTCCGTACCGGCGAAATCGGCCAGGACTCCACCGTGCTCTACGCCCACCTGGGTGGCCAGCCCGCGCTCAACGCCTACAGCGCCCTCTTCAGAAACGGATGAGCACCATCGACCCAGCGGAAGACCCGGTCCAGGGCGAGGACGAGACCGACCTCGGCTGGGGCGACCAGCCCGGCCCTGAGGACGAGGACCGCTACACCCGCGACCGCCCCCCGCACTGGGACTCCGCGTAACCGGGACGCTAGCTGCTGGGCGGGGCGAAGGCGTACTCGTAGTGGCTGTCGGAGCCGATGTAGACCCGGCCGTCGGCCACCGCCGGTGAGCTCTCGATCGGGCTGCCGGTGCTGAACACCCCGAGCTTGCTGCCGCTGGCCGCGACCAGGGCGTACAGGTTGCCGTCGCCGGCGCCGAAGTAGACCACCCATCGGCGACCGCCGGATCAGACCGCATCGCCGCCGGGGTCAGGCCGACCGACCAGACGTTGGTGCCGGTAACCGCGTTCGTGGCGAACGCGTTGCCGTTGGCGACCCAGTACACGATGCCGCCCGCCACGGCCGGCGCGGCGTCGACCGCCCCGGCACCGTACTGGGCCC
This sequence comes from uncultured Actinomycetes bacterium, assembly GCA_963834705.1. Lineage (GTDB taxonomy): Bacteria > Actinomycetota > Actinomycetes > Streptosporangiales > Streptosporangiaceae > RYN-230. The sequence continues at coordinate 212,786 of CAWICV010000001.1, read as the reverse complement.
AGTTGTCGTGCACGGTGAACGTCGCGCTGGCCAGGCGGCCGGTACGCCGGCCTACCGCGCTGACCTGGTAGGCGCCCGGTCCCACGCTGCCCACTTTGACCAGGGCGCCGGAAAAACTGCCGCGGCGGCGGGCGAGGCGGCGGCCAGGCCGGACCCGGCCACGACCGGAGCGGCTAAGACGAGCCGGGGAACAACTGACACGACTGTTATTTACCGCCCCCCGCCGTAGGGTGGGCCAGATGTACACGACCCAGCAAACCCGGCAGATGAACGCGCCGCGCCTGGCCGTCTACCGGGCCCTGCTCGATCCGGGCGCGGTCGCCGCGTGGCGGGTGCCGGACGGCATGAGCAGCCAGGTGCACGAGTGGCAGGCCCAGGAGGGCGGGGTGTTCCGGGTGTCGCTCAGCTACCACGCCCCGACCGGGACCGGCAAGACGGCCGGGCACACCAACACCTACCACGGCCGGTTCGCCCGGCTGGTGCCGGACCAGCAGGTGGTCGAGGTACTGGAGTTCGAGACCCAAGATCCTGAGCTGCGCGGCGAGATGACCGTGACGACCACGCTGACCGACGCGGACGGCGGCACCAGCGTGCTGGTCGTGCACGAGGGCATCCCGGATAAGATCCCGCCGGCCGACAATGAGACCGGCACCCGGATGGCCCTGGACAAGCTGGCCCGGCTGGTCGAGGCGGCCCAGCCCTAGCTCACACCCCGGTCGCCCCGTCGATCCGCTGCCGGAGCAGGTCGGCGTGGGCGCCTGACCTTAGCCGTACGGCAGATAGTTGTGACGCGCCGGCCGCGTGGTTGTTTGCTCCATTGCGCCGTGGCCGATTTGATCCTGGGCATGGTGGCCAGGCGATCGCTGGGGCGGCAGTTCGGGTGGCTCTACACGGCGTACGCGGTCAGTACGTACGGCTCGTGGCTCGGCTTCGGCGCGTTCCCGCTGATCGCGATCCGGGTGCTGCACGCCGGGCCGGCCGAGGTGTCCGCGCTGTCCGCGGCCGGGCTGGCCGTGGGCGCGGTGGTCGCGGTCCCGCTCGGCCCGTGGGTGGAGTTCCGCCGCAAGCGGCCGGTGATGATCGCGATGGACCTGATCCGGTTCGCGGCGCTGCTGACCATCCCGGCCGCGTACGCGCTCGGCTGGCTCAGCTTCGCCCAGCTGCTGGCCGTGTCGGTCATCGTGGCCGCGGCCAAGATCGCGTTCAACTCGGCCAGCGGCGCGTTCCTCAAAACGCTCGTGCACGGCCCGGACCTGCTGGTCGCGAACAGCCGGTTCGAAGCCACCATGTGGACCTCCAGCGTGCTCGGCCCGCCGCTCGGCGGGGCGCTGATCGGGCTGCTCGGCCCGGTAGTCACCACGGCGGCCGACGCGGTCAGCTACCTGCTGTCGGCGGCCGGGATCACCGCCATCGGTCGACACGAGGCGCGCCCATTGCGCCCGGAGCGGGCCGGGGCGGACCGGCTGCGCGGCGCGGACCTGCTCAGCGGGTGGCGGTACACCCTGGCCCACCCGACGCTGCGGCCGCTGCTGGCCTACTCGATCCTGGTCGGCGGGCTGATCCTGGCCACCGAGCCGCTGCTCGCGGTGCTCATGCTCGGCCGGCTGCACTTCGCCCCGTGGCAGTACGGCCTGGCGTTCGCCGCGCCGTGTGCGGGCGGCCTGCTCGGCGCCCGGCTGGCCCGCCGGCTGGCCGCCCGGTTCGGGCTGCACCGCGTCATGATCACCGCCGGGACGCTGAGCGCCGGCTGGCCGGTCTGGCTGGCCTTCATCGGCCCCGGCGTGGGCGGCCTCGTGCTGGTCATCGGCGTCCAGTTCGGGCTGGTCACCTGCATGGGCGTGTTCAACCCGCTGTACGCGACCTACCGGCTGGAGCAGACCGGCCAGGACCGGGTGGCCCGGGTGCTGTCCGCGTGGCAGGTGACCAAGAACCTCACCATCGCCGCGCTGACCGCGCTGTGGGGGGTGCTGGCCACGCTGACCAGCCCGCGGATCGCGATCGCGGCGGCCGGCCTGCTCCTGCTGGGCACCCCGCTGCTGCTGCCCCGGGCCGGTCAGGTGCTGGCCACCAGCTCCACCTCGAAGCCGTCGGCGTTGGCCAGGTAGCCGGCGTAGCTGTCCGGGCCGCCCGCGGGCGGGTGCCGGTCCGGGAACAGCAGCGTCCAGCCGTGCCGCTGGGCCTCGGCCACCAGCTGGCCGGTCTCGGCGATGGTCCCGGCGTGGAAGGCGAGATGGTTCAGCCCGGGATTCAGCCGGTCGTGCGTGCCGCTGGTCAGCGCCGGGGACTGCTCGACCACCAGGTAGGTCGGCCGAGCTGCCAGCTGCGCCCGTTGGGCCAGTCCTGGTTCAGCTGGTAGCCGAGCGCTTCCAGCAGCCAGCCCAGGCTGGCCACCGCCCGGGCCAGGTCGGGCACCCACAGCTCGACGTGGTGCAGCGGGCCGCGGGACATGACCACATTCTGGCCGGACCATCCTGTCGGGGGGCCGGGTTACTGTTCATCTGATGCTTGAGCTGTTCCATCCCGCGGTCCGGGCCTGGTTCGAGAAGCGGTTCCCGGCCGGCCCGACCGAGCCGCAAGCCGGGGCCTGGCAGGAGATCGACGCGGGCCGGCACACCCTGATCGCCGCGCCCACCGGGTCCGGGAAGACGCTGGCCGCGTTCCTGGTCTGCATCGACCGGCTGTACCGGGCGCAGCAGGCCGGCCAGGAGCCCGGCAGCGGCCCGCAGGTGGTGTACGTATCCCCGCTCAAGGCCCTCGCGGTAGACATCTGGCAGAACCTGGAGCGGCCCCTCACGGAGATCGCCGAAGTGGCGGCCGGGCTGGGCCTGACCGCGCCGGACATCCGGGTGGCGGTGCGCACCGGCGACACCGCCGCGGCCGAGCGGGCCGCGATGCTCAAGCGGCCGCCGGACTTCCTGATCACCACCCCGGAGTCGCTGTACCTGCTGGTCACCGGGGACCGCGCGCGGGCCATGCTGCGCCCGGTCGTCGCGGTGATCGTGGACGAGATCCACGCCGTCGCGGGCAACAAGCGCGGCTCGCACCTGGCGCTGACCCTGGAGCGGCTTGATCACCTGGCCGGGCGGCCGGTGCAGCGGATCGGCCTGTCCGCCACCCAGCGGCCGATCGAGAAGGTGGCCCGGCTGCTGGTCGGCGCGGGGCCGGACCGGTCGGAGCCGGACGGGTCGCCGCGGTGCGCGATCGTGGATTCCGGGCACCAGCGCGACCTGGACCTGGCCATCGAGCTGCCCGACGACGAGCTGGGCGCGGTCGCGTCCAGCGACCAGATGGGCCAGGTCCTGGACATGATCGCCGGGCACGTCGCCGGGCACCGCACCACGCTGGTGTTCGTGAACACCCGCCGGATGGCGGAGCGGGTCGCTCACCAGCTCGGCGAGCGGCTTGGCGACGATCAGGTCGCGGCGCACCATGGCAGCCTGTCCGCCGGCCGGCGGCAGCGGGTCGAGGCCCGGCTGCGGGCCGGTGACCTGCGCGCCCTGGTCGCCACCGCGTCCCTGGAGCTGGGCATCGACATCGGCCCGGTGGAGCTGGTCTGCCAGATCGGGTCGCCGCGCAGCTTCGCCACGTTCCTGCAGCGGGTCGGCCGGTCCAACCACACCCGGACCGGCACCCCGGCGGGCCGGCTGTACCCGACGTCCCGCGACGAACTGGTGGAATGCGCCGCGCTGCTGCGCGGGGTGCACTCGGGCCGGCTGGACGCCCTCATCATGCCGGACGGGCCGCTGGACATCCTGGCCCAGCACATGATCGCCGAGTGCGCGGCCGCGGACTGGGCCGAGGACGACCTGCTCGCGCTGGCCCGCCGGGCGGCCCCGTTCGAACGGCTGTCCGCCGAAGACTTCGACGACGTGGCCGAGCTGGTCTCCGAGGGCATCCGCACCGGCCGCGGCCGCCGCGCCGCCTGGCTGCACCGGGACCGGGTGGCGGGCAGGCTGCGCGGCCGCCGCGGCGCCCGGATCGCGGCGCTGACGTCGGGCGGGGCCATCCCGGAGCTGGGCGACTACCGGGTGCTGGCCGAGCCGGACAACACCATGGTCGGCACCGTCAACGAGGACTGGGCCATCGAGTCAATGGCCGGCGACGTGTTCCTGCTCGGCACGCACTCGTGGCGGATCCGCCGGGTCGAGCCGGGCATCGTCCGGGTCGAGGACGCACACGGCGCGCCCCCCTCCGTCCCGTTCTGGCTGGGCGAGGCGCCCGGCCGGACCCGTGAGCTGTCCGAGGAAGTCTCCACGCTCCGCGCTCAAACCGCGATTTTGCTGAACGCCAGTACCGCGTCGGCCGCCGAAGACTGGCTCGCGGCCGAATGCGGCCTGGACGGCGCGGCCGCGGCCACTATCGTGGCTTATCTGTCGGCTGGCCAGCAGCAGCTCGGCGGGGTGCTGCCCACGATGGACACCATCGTGCTGGAGCGGTTCTTCGACGAGGCCGGCGGCATGCAGCTGGTCGGGCACACGCCGTTCGGCGCCCGGGTCAACCGGGCGCTCGGCCTGGCGCTGCGCAAGCGGTTCTGCGTCACGTTCGACTTCGAGCTGCAGGCCGCGGCCAGTGACGACGCCATCCTGCTCTCGCTCGGGCCGCAGCACAGCTTCCCGCTGGACCGGGTGCCGCACTTCCTGGCCTCGGCCACCGTGGAGGAGGTGGTCCGCCAGGCGGTGCTCACCTCGCCGCTGTTCCAGGCCCGCTGGCGGTGGAACCTGAACCGGTCGCTGGCCGTGCTGCGGATGCGCGGCGGCAAGAAGAACCCGCCCGCCATCCAGCGGATGGAATCCGACGACCTGATGGCGGCGGTGTTCCCCACCCTCGCCGCCTGCCAGGAGAACGTGGCCCCCGGCCCGCTGGACATCCCGGACCACCCGCTGGTCCGGCAGACCTTGCATGACTGCCTGCACGAGGCGATGGACATCGACGGCCTGCGCGAGCTGCTGCACGGCATCGAAACCGGCACGGTCACGGTGGAAGTACGGGACACCACCGAGCCGTCGGTGCTGGCCCACGAGATCCTCAACGGGCAGCCGTTCACGTTCCTGGACGACGCCCCGCTGGAGGAGCGGCGCAGCCGGGCCGTGCCGCTGCCCCGCGGGCTGCCGGTCGAGGCGCGCGAGCTGGGCCGGCTGGACCCGGACGCCATCGAGCGGGTGATCGCCCAGGTCCGGCCGGAGCCGCGGGATGCCGACGAGCTGCACGATCTGCTGATGACGGTGCTGGCGCACCGGCCCGAGCTGGACTGGCAGGACATGTTCGGCGCGCTGGTGGACGACGCCCGCGCGGTGACCATCGAGTCGCCGGCCGGCCCGCTGTGGTGCGCGGTGGAACGCCGTCCCGCGGTGGAGGCGCTGTTCCCTGGCGCGCCGGTCCAGCCCGACCACCCGTGCCCGGTACCCGCCGCCGGCGAGGTCGAGGAGGATGTGGCCGCGGCCGACATGCTGCGCGGCCATCTGGAGTACGTCGGCCCGTCCACCGCGGCCGTGCTGAGTGACGCGACCGGGCTGTCCGCCGGTCTGGTGCTGATCGGGCTGGGCCTGCTGGAGGCCGAGGGCTTCGCGGTCCGCGGCAAGTTCACCGCGCCGGACGCGCCGGAGGAGTTCTGTGCCCGGCGGCTGCTGGCCCGGGTACATGGCTATACCCGGCAGCGGCAGCGCCGCGAGATCGAGCCGGTCAGCGCCCGGGACTTCATGCGGTTCCTGCTCCGCTGGCAGCACGTGGCCCCCGGCACCCAGCGCGAGGGCCGGTTCGGCGTGACCAGCGTGGTCGAGCAACTGCAGGGTTTCGAGCTGGCCGCCGGCGCCTGGGAGAGCCACGTGCTGACGGCCAGGGTGACCGGCTACCGCCGGGACTGGCTGGACGACCTGTGCATCTCCGGGCAGATCAGCTGGGGCCGGCTGTCAGTGCGCGACAGTGCTGACCCGGGGGGGCGACCCCCCGCTCTGCCTCCCCGGGGGACTGCCCCCGCTCTGCTCCCCCGGGGGACTACCCCCGGCCCGGGCCCCGGCCCCGGTCCCGGATCGCCGCTCCGCGCCGAGGCCGGCGAGCCGACCGGGCCAGACTCCCAGCCACGCCGCACCGGGCTGGCACCGTCCCGGGCCACCCCGATCACGCTGACCATCCGGGACGACCTGCCCTGGCTGCTCCGGGTGGCCCGCGGCGACCTGTGCCCGGCCGAGCCGGGCCCGGGCCGTACCGCCGACGTGCTCGAGGCGCTCCGCCAGCACGGTGCGCTGTTCCGGCCGGACCTGGCCAGCCGGACCGGCCGCCTGCCCAGCGAGGTGGACGAGGCGCTGTGGGATGGCGTGGCCCGCGGCCTGATCACCGCGGACGGATTCCGGGCCGTCCGCTCGCTGCTGCGCAGCCGCAGCCGGCCCAGCTACCCGCAGCGGCGCGGGCTGCGCGGCGGCCTGCGCCGCCCTGCGCTCGGCCACAACGCCCAGGGCACCGGCCCGGCCGGGCGCTGGTCGCTGCTGCCCGAGCCGATGCCCCCCGGCGACCCGGACGAACTGGCCGAGGCGGCCGCCGAGCAGTTGCTGGTCCGCTGGGGGGTGGTGTTCCGCGACCTGGTCCGCCGGGAGAACCTGGCCGTGCCGTGGCGGGAGATCCTCTGGGCGTTCCGCCGGATGGAGGCGCGCGGCACCATTCGCGGCGGCCGGTTCGTTACCGGGTTCAGCGGCGAGCAGTTCGCCCACCCGGACGCGGTCGACGTGCTGCGCGAGGTGCGCAAGCAGCGGCTGGCCGGCGAGACCGTCCAGCTGTCCGCGGCCGACCCGCTGAACCTGACCGGGATCATCCTGCCCGGCCCGCGAGTGCCCGCCATCCACGCGAACACGGTGACCTACACCGACGGTGCGGTGCCGGCCGCGCAGGTGAGCGAACTGGCCTGAGCACCTTCCGCGCAGGTGATCGAACTAGTCCAACAGTCTTTCCATGTATTCGATAACGTGTTTGAATAGGGACATGCACGCAGACGTGATCGCAGCCAGTTATCCGGTGGTAGCTGGACTGCTCGGGTTCGGCGCCGCCGGGCTGGCCGCCGCGATCGTGGGCATGGCATGGAGCGTGCACGCGCGGCAGATCCAGCTGGCCGAGCAGCTGGCCCGGCGGCAGTTCATTGTGACCGGCGCGGCGCCCCGCTCTGCCGAGGACGACCTCGCCCCGGCGCCGGCCACCGAGCACATCAACGGCAGCGGCGGCGCGGGCCCGGCACCCCCGGTGGTCATCGACGGGCCGGACACCGTGCTGGCCGGCGAGCAGGCCCGCTACCGGGTCCGGCCGTCCGGCAACCGGAAGGTGGCCTCCTGGTCGGTCGGCGGCGGCGCGGTGGCGCACTCCCCCGATCCGGCCTACCCGGACGACCTGCTGCTGATCGCCGAGCAGCCGGGCACGCTGCTGCTCACCGTGCGGGTCCGCGACGGCATGATGGAGCGCCGCGGCACCAAGCCGGTCACCGCGGTGCCGGACGTGGCCGCGCCCGCACCGCCGTTTCCACTCCGGCTGTTCCTCTCCGGCTGGGGGCTGATCGTGGTGGTGGTGCTGGTCATCGGGTTCGCCGGCGCGCTGGCCGCGCTGGGCAACCTGTCCGCCGCCGACTTCATCGCGCTGACCGCCCCGCTGGCCGCGCTGCTCGGCGTGGTCGCGCTGGCCCGCGGCCCGGCCGATCCGGGCAGCCACCCGGCCCAGCGCCGGGATGCCAGCTGGCTCCGATCGCACGAGCCGGCCGGCCGGCCATCCGCCGCCGACAGCGTGCAGCAGACCCTCGACCAGATGATCCACCCCGGAACCGGCGGCCCGAACTGATGTGATGCACTGGGTCCATGACTGACCTACCGCTACCGCTGGCCTGCACGCTGGGACCGATTGATGGTGCCGACCGGTCCCGCCGCTGGCGCCAGCTGGCCGCTGACGCGGCCCCGGTGGCCCGCCGTACCGAGGGCCGGCTGGAGATCCGGTACCAGCCCGGGCCAGGTGTCCTGGCCGAGCTGTCCGCGCTGGCCGCGGCCGAGGCCGGGTGCTGCTCGTTCGTGGACTGGGCGGTTACCGAGCACGCCGGGCACCCCACCCTGGTCGTCTCGGCCCCGGCGGACGCGCCCGGCAACATCGAGCCGATCGCCGCCATGTTCAAGGCCTGAGCGTGCCTACTCCGGACGACGTGGCCGAACTGGCGGCCGAACTGCCCGAGGTCACCGAGGGCGAGCGGCACGGCACCCGGACCTGGTTCGTGGCGGGCCAGGCGTTCGCCTGGGAGCGGCCATTCAGCCAGGCAGACCGGAAGCGGTTCGGCGACGAGGCCCCACCAGACGGGCCCACCCTGGCCGTCCGGGTCGAGGACCTCGGCGAAAAGGAGGCGCTGCTGGCCGCGCACCCGGTGGCGTTCTTCACCATCCCGCACTTCGACGGATACGCCGCGGTGCTCATCAAGCTGAGCGCGGTCTCCCGCACGGAACTGCGCGAAGTGCTGCTCGATGGCTGGCTGGCCCGCGCACCGCGGCGGCTTACCGCTCAGTATGCACCGGAGTGAGCGGGGCCGGCGCGTCGTCCTGCGGCCGCGGTGGCTCACGCGGCACCCGGCGGCCGCCGGGCCACATGCCCGCCCGGCCGAACAGCACGACCAGCGCTGGCACCAGCAGCGAGCGAGCCACGAATGTGTCGATGACGATGCCCAGCACCATGGCTACCGCGATCTCCCGGAACTGGGTCAGCGGGACCAGCGCGAGCAGGCCGAACCCGGCCGCCAGGGCCAGCCCGGCCGTACTGATGGTCCGCGAGGCGCGGGGACAGGATGCCGGGCACGAATCCCTGCGCGGCGGCGGCATGCCAACCAGCCGGGCACTTACCGGCTGGGCAGTGCGAGCGGCGGTCCGGCCTACCGGCCGGGCAGTGGCGGCTCCGTTGTGACGGCGGGCACGTCGGCCAGGATGTCCTCCGGCTCCAGCCGCATCAGGTCATCCCGGGTCCAGGGGCGGTGCAGGTCGGTGGCGAGCCGGTGCGCGTGCCGGAGCCGGGCGTGCTCCAGCTCGTTGCGCACGCTGCGTGCGTTGGCGAACTCCGGCTGTTTCCTGCGCCAGGTCAGGTACTCGCGGAAGGCCAGCTCGGCCTCGTCGGACAGGTAGTAGGCGGACTGCTGCAGCATCACCCGGCCGATCGACACCAGCTCGTCCATGTCGTAGGCGGCGAAGTCGAGGTGGTGTGCGATCCGTGAGTTCATCCCCGGATTGACCTGGAAGAACTCGTCCATCCGGTCCTTGTAGCCGGCCAGGATGACGACCAGCTTGTCCCGGTCGTTCTCCATGACCTGGAGCAGGATGTCGATGACCTCCTGGCCGTAGTCCCGCGAGTCCGTGGCCCGGTACAGGTAGTACGCCTCGTCGATGAACAGCACCCCGCCCATGGCCCGGTCCAGCACCCGCCTGGTCCGCGGCGCGGTCTGCCCGACGAACTCGCCCACCAGGTCATCGCGCATGGCGTGCACCAGCTGGCCCTGCTCCAGGTAGCCGAGCCGGTGCAGCATCTCGGCCATCCGCAGCGCCACCGTGGTCTTCCCGGTCCCGGGTGGGCCGGTGAAGCTCATGTGCAGGTTCGGCCGCGGCGCCTCCAGGCCGAACCGGCACCGCACCTTGTCCACCAGCAGCAGCGCCCCGACCTCCTGCACCTTCTGCTTGACCGGTTCCAGCCCGACCAGGTCCCGGTCCAGCGCGGCGTAGACGTCGTCGATGTCGGCCGCGGCACGTTCGGCGGCGAACGTGACGGTGGCGTCCGGCGGCAGCATGTCCGCTGGCCGGCGGTTGCCGCGCCGCCGCGCCGGGCTCGCCTGCTGAAACGACATCATCCGCCCGGGCGCCGCGGGCTGGCCGGCCATCGTGGCGTCAGGCGCCGGATCCGGCTGCCGCAGGCCGCGTACCCCCAGGATGCACAGCACAATCAGAGCAGCTACCGCGGCGCCCCAGACGATCAGCTCCGAGACGATGTGTGCATGCATAGGCAGCTACCCAGACCCAGTCCCCATCTACCCCACTTCACCTGCATGGTACTGGCCGCGGCTGGCCGCTCAACGTCTGGCAGGTCTACAGCACCCTCGGGCCGGCCGGACCACGGCATGTCTGCCGCCACCGTGGCGGGGTAGATCATCGGGGAGCGGGCAGGGGGTTCGGCATGACACAGACGGCACCCTCCCCCGCGCCGCCGGCCGCACTGGGGCGCCGCCGGGTGCTGGTCATCATCGGCGCGCTGCTGCTCGGCATGCTGCTGGCCGCGCTGGACCAGACGATCGTGGCCACCGCGCTGCCGACGATCGCCGGCGACCTGCACGGGCTGTCCCATCTGTCCTGGGTGGTGACCGCGTACCTGCTGGCCTCGACGGCGTTGACGCCGCTGTGGGGGAAGCTGGGCGACCTGTATGGCCGCAAGCAGTTCTTCCAGGCCGCAATTGTGATCTTCCTGGTCGGGTCGGTCTTCTCCGGGCTGGCCCACTCGATGACCGAGCTGATCGCCTCCCGGGCGGTGCAGGGCATCGGCGGCGGCGGGCTGTTCGCCGGGGCGCAGAGCATCGTCGGCGATGTGGTGCCGCCCCGCGAACGCGGGCGTTACCAGGGCATCTTCGGCGCGGTGTTCGGCGTAACCAGCGTCCTCGGGCCGCTCATCGGCGGCTTCTTCGTGGACCACCTGAGCTGGCGCTGGGTCTTCTACATCAACGTGCCGATCGGGATCGTCGCGCTGGTGGTGGTGGCCGCGGTGCTGCCCCGGTCGCTGCGCCGCACCAAGCACACCATCGACTACCTGGGCAGCGCGCTGCTGGCCGCCGCGGCCACCTGCCTGGTGCTGCTCACCTCACTCGGCGGAACCACCTGGGCCTGGTCATCGGGGCCGATCATCGGCCTGGCCATCGGGGCGGTCGCCGCCATCGTGGTCTTCGTGCTGGTAGAGCGCCGGGCCGCAGAGCCGGTCATGCCGCTCTACCTGTTCCGCAACCGGGTCTTCTCCGCGGCCAGCGGGGTCGGCCTGGTGGTCGGCTTCGCCATGTTCGGCGCGCTGTCCTACCTGCCGCAGTACATGCAGATCGTGAAGGGGGTCAGCCCCACCTCGTCCGGGCTGCGGCTGCTGCCCCTGATGGCTGGCCTGCTGGCCACCTCGATCACCACCGGGCAGCTGGTCAGCCGCACCGGCCGGTACAAGATCTTCCCGGTCGTGGGCACCGCGGTAATGACGCTCGGCCTGTACCTGCTGTCGCTGCTCACCGTGTCCACCAGCACCCTGCTCACCTCGCTGTACATGCTCGTCCTCGGGGCCGGCATCGGCGCCTCGATGCAGGTCCTGGTCATCGCGGTGCAGAATTCGGTGCAGTACGCCGACCTCGGCACGGCCACCGCAGGTGCGACGTTCTTCCGCTCCATCGGCGGTTCGTTCGGCGTGGCCGTGTTCGGCGCGATCTTCGCCAACGTGCTGCCGCACAACCTGGCCAGCGAACTGCACGGCCTCGGCCTGCCGCACGGCCTGACCGCGGCCAGCGGGGCCAGCCCGGCCGTCCTGGACCGGCTGCCCGCACCGGTGCACGACGCGTTCGTGCACGCCTACGCCAGCTCACTGCACACCGTGTTCCTGTTCGCGGTCCCGGTCGGCGCGCTCGCGTTCGTGCTCAGCTGGACGCTCAAGGAGGTCCCGCTGCGCGCCACCACCAAGGCTCCTGATCCGGCCGACACGCTGGCCCCCACCGCCCGGCCGTCGGTCCGCGACACCCACCAGGAGATGGAACGGGCCATTACGTCGCTGCTGTCCCGGGAGCGCCGCCGGGCCGTCTACTCCGAGCTGATCTCCGCGGCCGGGCTCCAGCTCAAACCGCGGGCAGGCTGGCTGCTCTACCGCGTCGGCGAGCACCAGGGGCTGAGCCGCCACCAGCTGGCCGGCCTGCTCCAGCTGCCCGACACCGACCTGCAGCACCGGCTGGCCGAGCTGAGCAACCCGGGGTACGTGACCGACGGCGACGCCGGCCAGCCGGTGCGGCTGACCGACACCGGCGAGACCGCCTACCAGGACCTGATGCGGGCCCGCGAGGACCGGCTGCGCAGGCTGTGCGCGGACTGGGGCCCGGACCGGCACCCGCAGCTCGCGGCCCTGCTCACCACCATCACCCATCAGCTCGCGGCAAGCGGCGAGAAACCTGGCGCCGACCTCGACGCGGCGTAACCCCCGGCCCGGCCAGGGGTACTGGTAAGAACCGTGTCACCAGCCTTAAACGAGCGTGATCGTGCTGGTCAGACGGGGAAGTCGCCGATGACGTCGTCGTAGCGCTGCGGCGCGCCAGCGAGGGCCAGGCGGGAGTCCCGGGACTGACCCGCGGGCACCTGTCTTGCCAGACGGGCGCTTCGTTACCGACGGTGACAGCTCCGTGGTCGCCGCGACACGCGCCGATCGTGTCGAACGCCATATCGGGAGCTTACGGGTGGCGGCGTGGGCTCACGGCTTGGCGGCGGGCGCGCGCTGGTGTCCGGGTGCTCGTTATTCCGGGCGGGCGCGCTGGTGTCCGGGTGCTCCTTGTCCGGGCGGGCTACGCAGGGTCAGGGCCGCGACGTCAGCTTTCGCCGGCGTTTCCGCCGTTGCTTACTCCTAGCCGCTGGCGGACGATCTGCCCGGCCAGTTTCAGGACCTTAGGGTCGTCGTGCAGGACGAAGTTGGTGTCGGCGGCCAGCATGATCCCGTACAGCTCGAAGGCGAGCCGGTCAGGGTCCTCGCGGGCGGGAAGCTCGTGCTGCTCGAGCGCGGTGACTGCGAAACCGCGGACCAGCGCCACGAACTCGGACTGCAAAGCGGCGACCCGTTCCTTGACCGGCCCGGGGCGGGTGCCCATCTCCAGCGCCGCGGCAACGAAGAAGCAGCCACCGGGGAAGACGCGGCGCTGCAGGTAGTCGAAGAACGCCTCGCACACCGCCGCCAGCTGGGCCAGGCCCGGCGGAGCAGCCAGGGCGGGCTGCGCGACTTGTTCGGCGAGGATCCGGCCGGCCTCCTCCACGGTGGCCAGCTGGAGTTCCTGCTTGGAGCCGAAGTGCGCGTACAGGCCGCTCTTGCTCATGCCGATCGCCGCGGCCAGGTTCCCAATCGACAGGCCCTCCAGCCCGTTGACGGTGGCCAGCGAGGCGGCGGCGCGCAGGATCGCGCCGCGGGTGCGTTCCCCGTCGGCGCGGGGCCGCCGCTGCGCCCGATCGTGTTGTTTCACGGTGCCGCTCGTCATGTTGACAAGATAGCACGACCGATCGTATAGTTCAATTTAGCGCGAACGATCGTGCTATCTCTAACGCAAGCGAGGGAAAATCCAGTGACCACCACATCAGCCGACGTCGCCACCGTGCAGTACCGCGAGCTGGCCGCCGCCGTGCGCGGTGATCTGATCGTGCCGGGAGATCCGGGGTACGACGAGGTGCGCGCCGTGTACAACGGCATGATCGATAAGCACCCGGCGGCGATCGCGCGGTGCCGGGACAGCGCCGATGTGATCACCTGCGTCCGGTTCGCCCGCGCCCACGGCGCAGAGATCGCCGTGCGGGGCGGCGGCCACAGCGCGGCCGGGCTGGGGGTAGCCGATGACGCGCTGGTCATCGACCTGTCGCTGCTGCGCAGCACCACGGTCAGCCCGGCGGATCACACCGTCCGCGCCGATGCCGGCTGCACCTGGGGTGATGTCGACCACGCGACCGTGGCGTTCGGCATGGCCACCCCGTCCGGATTCGTCGGGTCCACCGGGGTGGCGGGCCTGACGCTGGGCGGCGGCATCGGCTACCTGTCCCGCCGCTTCGGCCTCACCGTGGATAACCTGCTGTCCGCGGACGTCGTGCTCGCCGACGGCACGTTCGTGACGGCCAGCGAGGATTCCCACCGCGACCTGTTCTGGGCGTTGCGCGGCGGCGGCGGGAACTTCGGCGTCGTCACCTCGTTCACGTTCCGCTGCCATGACATCGGCGAGAACGGCACGATCATCGGCGGCCCCGTGCTCTACGACCTCGACGACACCGCCGAGGTCATGCGCTGGTACCGCGAACTGCTCCCCTCACTGCCGGAAGAACTGAGCGGCTGGACCGGGCTGATCACCATCCCGCCGGCCCCGCCGTTCCCGGAGGCACTGTGGGGCCGCAAGGCGTGCGGCATCATCTGGTGCTACACCGGGCCGCACGACCGGGCCGACGAAGTGCTCGAGCCGGTGCGGAGCTTCGGCTCACCGCTGCTGGCGGGCCTGCAGCCCATGCCGTTCACCGCGCTGCAAAGCGCGTTCGACGCCCTCTACCCGGCCGGGCTGCAGTGGTACTGGCGGGCGGACTTCTTCAACGAAATCACCGATGCGGCGATCGACGTGCACCGCAAGTACGGCAGGCTGCTGCCGACCGGCCACTCCACCATGCACCTGTACCCGATCGACGGGGCCGCCAGCCGGGTGCCCGCCGACGCGACCGCGTTCGCCTACCGCGACGGCGGCTGGGCCGGCATCATCGCGGGCGTCGACCCCGACCCCGCCAACGCCAGCCTCATCTCACGGTGGGCCCGCGACTACTGGCAGGAACTGCACCCGACCTCAGCCGGCGGCGCCTACATCAACTTCATGATGGAGGAGGGCCAGGACCGGATCGAAGCCTCCTACCGCGGCAACTACGACCGGCTCACCCAGGTCAAGAACCGCTACGACCCCGGCAACACCTTCCACATCAATCAGAACATCCTGCCCGGCAGCGAGCCCAGCCCCTAGCCCGCGCCCCGCCTGTACCAGACGGTACATGTGCGCCCGGACTCATCCGTCTGGGCCGCCAGCTAAGCCAACCACAGAGGAGACACAGTCATGACACTCGCCTCAGCGACCTCGGCGCAGGCCGTCGTCAATCACCATCTGGAGCGCTTTCTTGCCCTCGACTTGCAGGGCGTCGTAGCGGACTACGCCCCGGACGCGGTGATGATCGTGCCGGCCGGCGTGCTGCGCGGTGTGCACGAGATAGCGCCACTATTCCAGGACTTGTTCGCCGAGTTCGCCAAGCCCGGCGCCACGTTCGACTTGCGGCAGCAGGTGATCGAGGGCGATGTTGCCTACATCTGGTGGGTCGCCGAGACGCCCGACAACACGTACGAGCTCGGGACCGATACGTTTTTCGTGCGGCACGGCAAGATCGCGGTGCAGACCTTCGCGTTCAAAGCGACGCCCAGGGCCTGACGTCCGCGAAGTCAACGACGGGCTACACCCGGCCAGGCCTGCAGCTCATATGTCCGGCGCGGCCGCGCTGATCCCGTCTGCTGGCTCCGGGTCCGGGGCGGGGCCTGCCGGACGGCGCGGGTCAGGCCATCATCCTGCACAGCAACCAGTGAGAGCAGGCGACATGAACAGCGACGCAATGACCGGCCCGGCGGCGGGTCCGCCGGACGCGCGAGGCCGCGTGGGCGGATCAGCCGAGGCGGCCAGCCCGGCGGCGCCGGGTCTGCGGCAGTTGACGCCGCCGGCCTCGCTGCTGCTGGTCGCGGCCGCCGGCGCATGGGCCGGGGTGGTGCTGCTGGCCCGCGGTATGGGCTCGATGCCCGGGACCATGGGCCTGGGTGCCGGCTCGTTCGCCGCGGTCTGGGCGCTGATGATGGCCGCGATGATGCTGCCCGCTGTGGCGCCGTTCGCGTCGCTGTACTCGCGCGCCGTCACAGACGGCCGCGGCGCTCGCCCTGGCCGACGCCCAGCAGCGCTACGACGACGCCATCGGCGACTTTCCCGTCTGACCAGCGGGATCACGCTCGTTTGGGCCTAGTGACACGGTTCTTACCAGCACCCCGGCCAGAGTGCATACCCTGGTGCTGGCCGCGACCCTAACTTCGCAGCGGAACAGGTGAATCAGATGACTTCTGCCAGCATGTCCAAACGCTCTTCTGGCCGCAGCACACTGGCCATTGTCCTGGTCATTCTCGGCATCCTGGCCATCATCGCCGGGATCCTGTATATCGCCGGCGCGGCGAACTCCATCCACTTTATGGTGGGCAGCGTGCACAAGGGACACCACCTGGCCCGGGCCGCGGTCTCCTTCGTGGTCGGCATCGCGCTGCTGATCATCGCGTGGTTCGCGGCCCGGACGCACCGGTAGCCAGCCTGGCCGCCCCGCTCCTCCTTACTGGCCGCCCCTTGTGCCCGGCCGAGCCGCTGGCCGCCGACCTGTTCCACTACATGGCCGGCTGGGCCACCAAGATCGAGGGTCAAGGCGGTCACCACTCAGCTCTGACGGCTAAGGCGTGGCCACGATGACGTCGGACGCCTTGATCACGGCGACCACCTGGCTGCCCTCAGCCAGGCCGAGCTGGCGGACCGCCTCCACCGTGATCGAGGCGACCAGCCGTACGCCGTTGGCGTCCAGTTCCACGTTGGCGATGGCCTCTCCCGGGCGGATGCCGGTGACCCGGGCTGGGATCTGATTGCGCGCGCTCAGCTGCATGCGTGGCTCCTCACGATCTTGTGTGCTTACCCGGGCCACGCTAGCGGCCGTGGCCCGGCCGGCCCACGGCGCCGCGCTGTTCAGCGTCCGGCCTGCCGCCGCCGCCACGACTCCGGCTGCCCGGTTTCCGCCGCCATGGGCCGCCAGATCCAGCCGCCCGCCCGGCGCTGGCCGAGGTAGCTCGCCATCGAGCCGAAACCCAGGCCCGCGGCGACCTGCGCGGCCCGCTCCCGGGCGCCGTGCCGTTTGGCCGTGTGCGCCTCCCAGTCCAGCCCGTGCCGGTGCAGCGCGGCCTGGACGGCGTGGTGCGACAGCCCGGCTTCCGCCGCGATCGCATTGGCTGTCCAGTGCTGCTGGACGTGCCGGTCACGCAGGTAGCTACGCACGCCGGGGAAGCCGAGCCGGGCCAGTGCGGGCTGCCAGCGGGTGTCCGGCCGGGCGGAGCCGCGGCACGGCCGCCGCGGCGCGGGGGTCGAGCCGGCCAGATGCCGGGACAGCCAGTCCTTGTGCAGCCCGGCGGATCGGCTGATCGCCGCCAGGCTGTCCCCGCCGGCCCACCCGGGCCAGCACGAACGTGCCGATGTCCGGGTAACTGTAGTCACAACGAGACTACCGAACCACGGAGATGCCGTCACGCCCCAGTGCTGACCCACCCCACTACGCTCGGGTTTATGACCGAGGGGCCATCACTGTCGCTGGCCGGGCTGACCGTGCTCGCGGTGTGCTGCGAGCGGCCCACGCACGGCTTCGCCGTGGCCCGGCTCACCGCGCCCGGCGGCGAGCTGGGCCGGATCTGGCACATCCCCCGGCCGATCGTCTACCGCGCGATCGGCCGGCTCACCGAGGTGGGGCTGATCACCGCGGACGCGGTCGAGGCGGGCCGCGGCCCACAGCGCACCCTGTTCACTGTCACCCCGGCGGGCCGCCAGGCCGCGGAACGCTGGCTGGACACGCCGGTGCAGCACGTCCGGGAGGTCCGGTCGCATCTGCTGCTCAAGCTGGCCCTGCTCGACCGGGCCGGGCGGGACCCGACGGAACTGCTCATCCGGCAGAAGGCGGAGCTGGCGCCGATCGCCGCGGCCGTGCACGCCGAGCGGCCCGATCATCCGGGCTTCGACAGCACGCTGCTGGCCTGGCGCCGGGCCACCACGGCGGCCACGATGAACTTCCTGGATGACATCATCCCGGCCGGCCGCGGCGGCTAGCCAGCCGTCCAGCCCGGGTCACGGCCGGACAGCCCGAGCAGCCGGTCCAGCGGCGGCGCGGTATCCGGCACCGGGATCCGGGGCCCGAACGCCTTGCCGTCGCCCTGGTAGTCGGCGGTCAGCATGCCGGGTGCGAAGGCCAGCGACTCCTCGGCCGCGGCCGAGGGCGGCGACCAGGGCTGGCCGGTGGCCCGGGCCAGGTCCCAGCCGTGTACCTGGTACTCCCAGAGGATCATGCTGAGCGCCATGTCGCCGGGCATGCCGCTGCCGCCCAGGCGCAGTGGCCGGCCCGCCGCGCCAGCCCGGATCGCCTGGCCGATGGTGCTGGCCGCGGCGCGCACCTCGGCGGCCGGGTCGGCGGGCACCTGGTATCCGTCGGTGCTGGCCCGCGGCGCCTGGCCGGCCGGGTCGGCGAAGGCCGCCGCGAAGATGGTCAGCCAGCCCAGCACGTGCTCGCGGAGCTGGGCGACGTCGTAATCGGTGCACGGGGTCGGGTCCCGCAGCTGGTCATCGGTAACGCCGCCGACCACCGGGGCCAGCTCGGTGAGCACCTCGGTTAGCAGGTCAGCGGTCTGCTCAGTGGATGTGGTCATGCCGGTGACACTAGCCAGGCCGGCCCGCGGGCGGCTTGAACATTCGCGTCAGCCGGCCCGGCTAAGGTGACTGAGGTGAGCGGGCGGGAGCCGGAGCCAGTCGAGCGGGACAGCCGCGGCATCCTCGACCCGTGGCTGCTGCGGCAGCGCGTCCAGCTCACCCGGTACCCGGCCGGCCCGGCCCTGGCCGGCCTGGTGGACTGGTTCTGGGCGGTGCGCTGGGACCTGCCGGCCGGGCAGTCGCACCGCCAGCAGGTGCTCACCCACCCGGGCGCCAACATCAGCGTCGGCCACGCCAACGCCCAGCCCGGCCAGCGCGAGCCCGGGCCGGCCGAGGCCCGGCTGAACGGCGTGGCCCGCGGCCTGACCAGCCGGCTGCTCGTCGGGTCCGGCTGGACCGTCGCCGCGCTGACCCGGCCCGGCGGGCTGGGCGCGTTCACCACCGGGTCAGCCGCCGCGTTCACCGACCGGGTGGTACCGCTGGGCAGCGCGATCGGCGTGGCCGAGGCCGCGCTGACCGCGCAGATCACCGCGGCGCCGGATGAGGCGGCGCGGGTCGGGCTGCTGGCCGCCGGGCTGGAGCAGGCGGTGGATCCGCAGCAAGCCGGCCCAGCCAGCCAGGTGGCCGAGGCCGCACGGCTGGCCGAGACCAACCGGGCGGTGCGGCGGCTGGCCGACCTGAGCGAGCTGGCCGGCCTCGGCCCGCGGACCCTGCAGCGGATGTTCCTGCGCTACGCCGGGGTGTCCCCGATGTGGGTGATCCGCCGGTACCGGCTGCTGGACGCGGCCGAATCGGTCCGGGCCGGCACCCTGGTGTCCTGGGCGGACGTGGCCGCCGACCTCGGCTACGCCGACCAGGCCCACCTGACCCGTGACTTCCGGGCCGCGCTCGGCCAGACCCCCGCCGCCTACGCCAGCGCCCAGCCGCACCGCTAGGCGCCTCTGCTATCAGCAGATTGTTTTGGCTGGTGGCGGCCTGCTGACCCATGGTGGGAATGACCGAACCGCCGCGGAAAGCAGGGAGACTATGCGGGCCGCCATTGCCGGAACACCCACCGGGACACTCGACGATCAGCTCGTCACCCGGCTGCTCTACCAGCGCATCATCGTCCTCGGCAGCGAGGTCGACGACCAGGTGGCCAACCGGCTCTGCGCCCAGCTGCTATTGCTGTCGGCCGAGGATCCGCGGGCCGACATCAGCCTGTACATCAACTCCCCCGGCGGCTCGGTCGTCGCCGGGCTGGCCATTTACGACACGATGCGGCTGATCCCCAACGACGTGAGCACGCTGGCCATGGGCCTGGCCGCCAGCATGGGCCAGTTCCTGCTCTGCGCCGGGGCGCCGGGCAAGCGGTACAGCCTGCCGCACGCCCAGGTGCTGATGCACCAGGGCTCGGCCGGCTTTGGCGGCACCGCCGCCGACGTGGAGATCTACGCCGAGCAGCTGGCCCGCACCGGGGCCACGATGACGCGCCTGACCGCCCAGCACACCGGTCAGCCGGTGGACCGGATCGAGCAGGACAGCCTGCGGGACCGCTGGTTCTCCGCCGAGGAGGCGCTGGCCTACGGATTCATCGACCACGTGGTGGAACAGCTCGACGACGTGCGGCCGGTGGTGGCTGGCCGCCGGAAGGCAGGCCTGTGATGAGCCAGTACACGATCCCCACCGTGGTGGAGCGCACCGCGGCCGGCGAGCGGGCGTTCGACATCTACTCCCGGCTGCTCTCCGAGCGGATCATCTTCCTCGGCACCGAGATCGACGACGGCGTGGCCAACGTGGTGATGGCCCAGCTGCTGCACCTCGAATCGGTCAGCCCGGACCTGGAGATCAGCCTGTACATCAACTCGCCGGGCGGCTCGTTCAGCGCGCTGACCGCGATCTACGACACGATGCGGTTCATCCGGCCGGACGTGGCCACGTTCTGCATGGGGCAGGCCGCGTCGGCCGCGGCCGTGCTGCTGTCGGCGGGCACGCCGGGCCGGCGCGCGGTGCTGCGGCACGCCCGGGTGCTGCTGCACCAGCCGTCCAGCCAGGCCCGGGGCACCCTTCCTGACCTGGCCATCGAGGCCAAGGAGCTGGTCCGGGTGCGGGCCGAGGTGGACGAGATCCTGAGCCGGCACACCGGCCACCCGGTGGCCAAGATCAGGAACGACACCGACCGGAACAAGACCTTCACCGCCGTAGAGGCCGTCGCCTACGGCCTGGCCGACGAGGTCATCACTGCCCGGGAGACGGCCGCCCTGGCCAGTGCCAGCTGACGAGTGATCCCCGGGGTGGTCAGGCGGCCAGGCAGACCACGTCGCTGCCGCCCCGGGACGGCCCGTGCGCCGGGCGGGACACCGGGCTGGCCGCTGCGCCGCCGCGGACCGAGTCGAGCCGGATGACCGTGGCGGCGCGCTTCCCGGCCAGTTCGCGGCCGACCACGGCGAGCAGCTCGGGCAGGTCGATGCGCAGCGCGTCGCAGATCGCGGCCAGCACTTCGGAGGAGGCTTCCTTGCGGCCGCGTTCCAGCTCGGACAGGTAGGGCACGGAGACCCGGGCGGCCCGGGACACGTCGGCCAGGGTGCGGCCCTGGGCCCGCCGGGTGCGCCGCAGCACCTCGCCGATCGTCGTGCGCAGCAGTGGCCTGGGCCGCTGCTGCGGCATCCGGCCGAGTGGGCCAGCCATCGGCGTCGCCTCCCTGGGCCGTCATCCGGGCCTGCGTGAGGCCAACGTATCCACCTCCCAGCCGCCGGACGAGGCACGTTCGCAGCCGGCGTAACCGCCGGATGGGTGGCCCGGCGCAGATCGAGCCCGGCTAAGTACTTACCGGGAGAATACTCTTGGAGTATTCTCCCGGTTATGAGTGTTCCGCTGACCTTGCTGGGCCTGCTGGAGCGGGGGCCAAGCCATGGATACGACCTGAAACGCGACTACGACGTGTACTTCGGGCAGGGCCGGGCGCTGCGCTACAGCCAGGTGTACGCGACCCTGTCCCGGCTGGCCCGGGACGGGAAGGCAGCCGCCGGGCCGGTCGAGCAGGGCGCCGGGCCGGAACGTCGCCGGTATGTCATCACCGAGGCCGGCGTGGCCGATGTGCAGCGCTGGCTGGCCGAGCCGGCCCCACCGGAGCCGGACCTGCAGAGCGAGCTGTTCGCCAAGGTGGTGCTGGCCCTGATGCTCGGCCAGCCGGCCGACCGGTACCTGGATGTCCAGCGGGCGGCGCACCTGCAGCGGATGCGCGAGCTCACCGACCTGAAGCGGGACTCCGATCAGCTCGGCGTGCTCCTGGCCAACCACGCGCTCTACCGACTGGAGGCTGACCTGCGATGGATCGACCATACCGCCGCCCGGCTGGACCTGCTGGAACGGGCGGTGCGCCAGTGACCGCCAACCTCCCCGCCGCGGCAGCGCCCGCGACCGGGAACATCGTCCAGGCGCGGGACGTGGTGAAGTCGTTCGGCCAGACACCGGCGCTGCGCGGCGCCTCGCTCACCGTCCGGCGGGGCGAGATCGTCGCGGTCATGGGGCCGAGCGGCTCCGGCAAGTCCACCCTGCTGCACTGCCTGGCCGGCATCCTGGTCCCCGACCAGGGCGAGGTGTGGTCCGGCGAGCAGCGGCTGGACACCCTGAGCGACGAGCGGCGCAGCGCGCTGCGCCGGGACCGGTTCGGGTTCGTGTTCCAGTCCGGCCAGCTGGTCCCCGAGCTGACCGCGGAGGAGAACGTCGCCCTGCCGCTGCTGCTGGCCGGCACCCGCCGCGGCCCGGCGCGGGCGGCGGCCAGGAACTGGTTCGGCCCGCTCGGCCTGGACGGGCTTGAGCACCGCAGGTCCGGTGAGCTGTCCGGCGGGCAGGCGCAGCGCGTCGCGCTGGCCCGCGGCCTGGTCGCCGGCCCAGAGGTGCTGTTCGCCGACGAGCCGACCGGGTCGCTGGACTCGGTGTCCGGGGAGCTGGTGATGGACCTGCTCACCGCCGCGGCCCGGGAGCACGGCACCACCGTCGTCCTGGTCACCCACGACGCCCGGATCGCCGCCTACGCCGACCGGGAGGTCATCGTCCGCGACGGCACGGTCAGCACGCTCACCGGGGCCAAGCCATGATCCCCCTCGGGCTGCGGCTGGTGCTCAGTGGCGGCCGCGAGGCCCTCACCCGGCTGGTCGTCCTGGCCGTCGCGGTCGGCCTCGGCGTCGGGCTGCTGCTGACCGCCGTGGCCGCGACCAACGCGGCCCTCACCTGGAACAACCGCCACGGATGGTTCTGGACCGGCACCGCGTCCGTGCCCGCCGGCCCGGCGGCGGGCATCGCACCGCTGTGGTGGCACCCCGGCGGCGACATCTTCGACGGCCGGCCGATCAGCCGTTTCGACGTGGCCGGCACCGGCCCGTCGTCGCCGGTGCCGCCGGGCGTCCCCCGGGACCCGGCACCGGGCCAGTACTACGCCTCGCCCGCACTGGCCGCGCTGCTCCGGTCCACCCCGGCGGGTCAGCTGGCCGGCCGTTACCCGGGCCGCCTGGCCGGGGTAATCGGCGACGCCGGGCTGCCCTCGCCGCGCTCGCTGGTCATCATCATCGGGCACACCCCAGCGCAGCTGGCGCACCGCCCGGACAGCGCGCCGGTGACCTCGATCCCGGCGAAGGTGCCCGGCAACCAGGGCGGCCGGGCCAACCCCAGAGGCCTGAACTACGTCCCGCCGGACCCGGGCGGCGGGACGAGCGCCATCGACCTCCTGCTGTCCGTCACGGCGCTGGCCATCCTGGCGCCAGTGCTGATCTTCATCGCCACCGCGACCCGGCTGTCGGCCGCCCGCCGCGAGCAGCGGTTCGCGGCGATGCGCCTGGTCGGCGCGACCCGCCGGCAGGTCTCCCTGCTCGCCGCCACCGAATCGACGGTGGCCGGGGCGGCCGGGGTGGCGGCCGGGTTCGGGATCTTCTTCCTGCTGCGCGCCCCGGTCGCGGGCATCCCGTTCATCGGCCAGCCGTTCTTCCCCGCCGAGCTGACGCTCAGCCTGCGGGACGTCCTCATCGTGGCGATCGGCGTGCCGGTAGCCGCCGCCGTGGCGGCCCGGCTGGCGCTGCGCCGGGTGCGCATCTCCCCGGTCGGCGTCACCCGCCGGACCACGCCACCGCCGCCGCGGGCCTGGCAGATAGTCCCGCTGCTGGCCGGCTTCGCCGAGCTCGGGTTCTTCACCGTGCACGGCAAGCCGGCCAGCCCTGCCGGGCAGGACCTGGCGTTCGTGCCCGGCTTCGCGCTCATCATCGTCGGCCTGGTGCTGGCCGGCCCGTGGCTCACCATGGCCGCCGCCCGGGTGATGGCCCGGCGGACCAGCCGGCCCGGCACGCTGATCGCCGCCCGCCGCCTCGCCGACGACCCGAGGGCCGCCTTCCGCGCCGTCAGCGGCCTGGTGCTCGC
Organism: uncultured Actinomycetes bacterium; assembly: GCA_963834705.1. GTDB lineage: Bacteria > Actinomycetota > Actinomycetes > Streptosporangiales > Streptosporangiaceae > RYN-230. The sequence goes on along the minus strand of CAWICV010000001.1, from coordinate 189,157 downwards.
CTTGTTCGTCACCACGGTGGCCGTGGTGGGCATCACCACGTGGAACGCTCAGCAACTCACCCCGAGGATCAGCGCCGCGGAAACGAATGTGCTCACCGACCAGCTGGCCGGCCAGCAGGCCAGGCCGGGACCGGCCGCGCCCGCCGCGCCGCTCGCCGCCGGGCTGAGCAGGATTCACGGCGTGCATGGGGTGGCCGTGGTCCGCGCGGACCCGGGACTGACCATCCCCGCGGCATTTCACCACCTCGGCGCGACTCCCGGCAGCACCGGTCCGGTCCCGGCTGGCGTGGTCTCGTGTGCCCAGCTCGCGGCGGTTCGCGTGCTGGGCCGCTGCCCCGCCGGGGCGACAACGGTGGCGTTCCCGGCCGGCGGGTTCGGCGGCGCGCTGTACGGCGTGGATGCCATCGCGATCACCTGGCCAGCGGCTAACGTCCCGGGCACCCGGCTGGACGGCCGCGCGGTGGACGCCATCGACGTGGCCACGAACGGCACCATGCCCGCGGTCGAAGGGGCCAGGACGGTGCTGGAGAACTCGCACGCCTACTCCGCCTATCTCGGCGACGGCGTGCCGGCCACCGTGGGCGAACTGGTCGCGCAGTCGAATCCGACCAACAGCGGCTACCAGCAGCTCGCGAACACGGTGATCCTGGTCAGCCTGCCGATTGCCGGCTGCACGCTGGCCGCGGGCATCGCGGCCGGGCTGGCCGACCGCAAGCGGCCGTTCAGCCTGCTCCGGCTCACCGGCGCCCCGCTCGCCATGCTGCGCCGCGTCGTCGCGCTGGAAAGCGCCGTCCCGCTGCTGGCCGTGGCCGCCGTCGCGATCGGCACCGGGTTCGGCGCCGCCGCGATGTACGCCTCACTGGAGATGCAGCACCCGATGGTGCCCCCCGGCGCCGCCTACTACCTGCTCACCGGGGGCGGGATCGTGGCCGCCCTCGGCATCATCGCGGCCACCTTCCCGCTGCTGGCCCGCATCACCGGACCTGAAGTGGCCAGAAACGAGTGACCGCCGGGCGCTGATTCCGCGGGCCGCCGGCCGTCACAGTAGTTGAGGTGCGGCCCGCCCGGGACGCCCGCAGGACCCGCGATCAGGAAGGTGCCGGGATGAACACTCCAGCGACCACGCTCGACCAGCGGTTCAGCGATCCGGCCGCGACGGCCACCGGCTGGGCCGAGACCCGCCGGGTGCTGGCCGAGGCCGAGCTGTTCTGGCTGACCACGGTCCGGGCCGACGGCCGGCCGCACGTCACCCCGCTGGTCGCGGTGTGGCTGGACGTGGCGCTGCACTTCTGCACCGGGCCCACCGAGCAGAAAGCCAGAAACCTGGCCGCCAGCCCGCACGTGATCCTGACCACCGGGTGCAACGGCTGGCAGAGCGGTCTGGACGTGGTCCTGGAGGGCGACGCCATCCAGGTCCGCGACGAGGCCCTGCTCCGGCGGCTGGCCGAGGCGTGGACCAGGAAATGGGACGGGTCCTGGCAGTTCCAGGTCCGCGACGGGGCCTTCCAGCAGACGGAGGGGAGCCCGGCGCTGGTCTTCGCGGTCGCCCCGGCCAAGGTCCTGGCCTTCGCCAAGGGTGAGCCGTTCAGTCACACGACGCACCGGTTCGCCGCCACGCCAGGAACAGCACCGTAGCCGGGGCCAGCACCAGGCCGCTGAGCGTGACCGCCAGCCCGGCCCGCTCGGCGGCGAACCCGACGGCCAGCGGGCCGAGCCCGCCGGCCAGCGCGGCCGCGCTGCTCAGCGTGACCGCGATGCCGCTCTGCCCGGGCAGGCTCGCGTACAGCTGGGCCTGGGCCACCGGGTACCAGGGCGCCGTGGCGACGGTCAGCAGGGCCAGCACGGTCAGCTTGGCCGGGAAGCCCGGCACCAGCAGGAAGGCCGGGTAGAGCAGCAGCGCCGCGGCCGCGCTGCCCCGCAGCACCGGCAGGCCGGCCATCCGGTCCAGTACCCGGATCACCAGCACGTCGCCGGTTATCCCGGCGCCGTAGCGGACCGCCACAGCCAGTCCCGCCTGCACCGGCGAGGCGTGCACGACGGCCACGAAGTAGACCGCGAGGAACCCGGTGAATACGTCGAGCAGCAGGTCACTCACTTCCAGCAGGACCAGCCAGCGGAGCACCCCGCCGCGGCGCAGCGCGCCGAGCACCTGACCCGGCACCTGCCGCAGCCCGGGCGGCCCGGGGTCACCGGCCGCCGCCGGGCCGGGCCGCCAGCGGGCCATACCGAGCCAGGCCACCGCGGCCGCCCCGGCGGCCAGCAGGTAGCCATCCCGCCAGCTGCCGCCGGCGGCCAGGATCCCGGTCAGCAGCAGCGGGCCGAGCACCGCGCCCACCGAGCCGGCCAGGCCCCACCGGGCCATGTGCTGCTCCTGGCGGCCCGGGTCGGCGTCCATCAGGCCGGCCTGGGCCAGGCTGACGAACGCGCCTGAGGCCGGGTAGAACGCGATGAACGAGATCAGCAGCCCGGTGAACGACCGGGCCAGCGCGGTGCCCAGCAGCGCGGCCAGGAACACGGCGCCACCGGCCAGGATGATCCGGCCGCGGCGCCGCCCCTGCCCGGCCAGCGCCCCGACCGGCAGCTCCAGCAGGCTGCCGATCAGCACCGGCGCCGCGGCCAGCAGGCCGAGCTGGCCGTAGCTCAGCCCGAAGTCACCGCGGATGAGCGGCAGCGCGGCGGCCCGGAGGCCGTCGGCCAGCTCGTTGACCAGCACGACGGCCAGCGCAGCCGCCAGTGCCGCGCCGCTGACCAGCGCGGTCCGCTTGCGCCTGTTAGGTCACAGTCAACCGAAGCCCATACTGCTGATCCTAGCTCGGCTGGCCGCGCGCCTCGTGGGGCCGTGCAGGCTAACCTTCCCGGCATGTGGATTTCGCCGTCGGGCCGGGTCTACCTGACCACCGGCATCAGCCTGGCCGCGGTGGCCGTGGCCACCTGGACGGGCATGATGGCGGGCGCGGCGGTGACCGGACGGGAATGGTGGACGCTGGGCGCGGTGGCGGCCAGCGTGACCGCGGCCGGCGTGCCCGCCTACGAGCAGATCCGCAAGGAGCGGATGCGGGCCCAGGCCGAACAGCTCGCGGTGGACGCGGCGGTGGCCATGCGGGTGACCATGAACGACGCCCTGGACCCGATCGTCCGCCAGCTCGGCCGGGTGGTGACCGCGCACGGCAAGCACGAGCGGGAAGCCCTGCAGGAGGCGGCGGTCCCAATGGTGGTGGACTCGGCCGCGCACCTGATCGGCACCGGGCGGGTCCGGGCCTGCCTGTTCCGGTTCGCGCCAGGCACGCCGGGGATGCTGGTGCCCACCCAGTACAGCGGCCGGGTGGACGACCCGCTGGACCCGATCACCGAGGGCAGCCCCGAAGGTGACCTGGTCTTCGGCATGATCCGGCAGAACCGGCACCTGTTCTACCCGGACCTGGACACGGCCGTGCCGCCCGGCTGGCGGCTCACTCCGCCGCAGACGTACAAGTCATTCGCGGCCGTTCCAGTGGCGGCCGGGCGCAGTGCGTTCGGCATGCTGATGGTGGATACGTTAGAGAGCGACGGGATCCGGCGCACCGACGTGCCGCTGATCCGGTTGCTCGCCGGGCTGCTGGCCGACGCGCTAGCCTAGTTATTGACCGCGCAAGGCGGCCCGCTGACACTGAGTTCGTGGCGAAGGGTGCGGAGATGGCGGCGCACATCACCATCGAGGACGACGACGATCGTCCGGAGCGGATGGTGGCTGACCCGGACGGCTACTTCGCCGCTGCCCGCCAGCGCGCCGAGCGGGAACTCGCCTACCAGTCGGACGGGCTGTTCCCCTCGCTGCACCGCAAGCACCACCGTTAACGCAGCCGCTCCGGGCCGAGCACGGCGCCGAGCGTGCGCCGCCCCACTGCGGCCAGCTGTGGGTTGTCCGCCGAGTGCGCGAGATATACCAGTCCCAACGCCAGTGCCCAGCCGGTGGCCCGGGCCCAGCTGGCGTCGCTGGCCCCGGCGGAATCCCGGAAGTCCTGGTGCGAGTCCGCGGGCAGCAGCATCCACCCCACGGACAGGTCGGCGGCCGGGTCGCCCGCGGTGAGGTCGCCGAAGTCGAGCACGCCGCTGAGCACCCCGTGATGCACCAGGATGTTGGCTGGGTGCAGATCACCGTGCACCCACACCGGCGGCTCCCGCCACCGCGGCGCGGCCAGTGCGGCTGCCCACACCCGCCGGGCCGCCCGGGCATCGACCTGGTCCGCGACCAGGCTCAGGTTCTGCATGACGGTATCGGTGCGGTCGGCTAGCGGCACCCCGCGGAACGGGTTCACCGGGGCGTCCGGCGGCGCCGGCCTGTGCAGCGCGGCCAGGAAGCCACCCAGGCTGACCGCGGCCGCGGCTGGGTCGGCGGGCGGGGTATCCGCCGCCGCCTGGCCGGGCAGGTAGGGCACGATGCTCCACGGCCACGGATAGCCCAGCCCGGGACGTCCGGTCCGCGCCGGCGCCGGAACGGGCAGCGGCAGCCGGGGCGCCAGGAGCGGGAGCCAGCGCTGCTCGTGACTGACCAGATGGGCGGCCATTTCCCGCCGTGGCAGCCGGGCCAGCAGCTCGCCGCCGACCCGGAACATCACGTTGTCCCACCCGTTGGCCAGCACCATCACGGGCTGACCGGCCAGGTCAGGATGCTGCTCGGCGAGCAGCCGCCGGAGCAGCGCCGGGGTGATGTCCACCTCAGCGGCTGGCATCGGCTGCGACCCCACGAGTCCAGCCTAGGCCGCGCCGCTGGGAAAGCTATGAGAGCGCGTCCACGACCTGCACGTCAGCCAGAGCCGGCGGACATCTCCCGGGTGCCCGGCGCACCGGATCCACCGCTTTCGCTGGCCGGCTCCGGCCAGCGGTGCCCCTCGGTCCAGTACCGGTCGATGTTCTCCAGCGGGCGGCCCTTGGTCTCCGGCACGAACCGGTAGACGAAGATGATCGCCAGGCCCGCGAAGATCGCGTAGATCCAGAACGTCCAGGACTTGCCGACCGCCCCGATCAGCGACAGGAACGTCACCGTGATCAGCAGGTTGGCGCTCCAGTTCGCCGTTGACGACGCGCTGGCCCCGGCCGCGCGCAGCCGGTTCGGGAACACCTCCGCGCTCATCAGCCAGAACAGCGGCGAAATGGACAGCGAGTAGCACGCGACGTAGACCAGCAGGATGACGACGACACCGGCCCCCCAGCTCTTCGCACCGAAGTGGAACGCCAGGCCGAGCAGCACCAGCATCGAGCCCATGCCGACCAGCCCCAGGTAGAACAGGGTCTTGCGGCCTACCACGTCAACGAATGCGATCGTCGGCAGCACGAACACGAACAGCACCGCCCCGACGTAGATCGTGGGCAGCAGCGGGTTGCCGCTAACCCCGGCGTAGCCGAAGATCGTCGGCGTGTAGAACAGGACCGTGTTGGGCCCGACGAACTGCTGGAATATGGCCAGGCCGACCCCGGCGATGAGCGCGCCGCGCAGGCCCGGGCGGAGCAGTTCGCGCCACGATGTCCCGGCGCTCTCCTCGATGTTGCGGTGCAGCGAGTCCAGTTCCTGGTCCTTGTGCCGCGGGTTGATCCGGCCGAGCACCGCGGCGACGTCGTCCCACCGGCCCCGCATGCCCAGCCAGCGCGGTGAATGCGACATGAACAGCATGCCCACGGCCAGCGCCGTCGCGGGCAGCACGGCCGCCGCGAACATGGGCCGCCAGCCCCAGCCCGCCGAGTCGAACGCGTAGTCCAGTACGTAGGAGAGCAGAATGCCGCCGGAGATAGCGAGTTGCTGAAAGATCACCAGCCCGCCGCGGATGGTCACCGGGGCCATCTCGGCGATGTACATGGGCACCACCAGCGCCGAGGCGCCGACCGCGATCCCGGTGATGATCCGGAACGCGATGAACGACCCGAGGTCCCAGGACAGGGCGGTGAGGATCGCGCCGATGCCGTACAGGATGGCCATGGCGAGCAGGGTGTACCGGCGGCTGAACCGGTTGGCCATCGGGCCGCCGATGACGGCCCCGATCACCGCGCCGATGAGCACCGCCGCGACGGCCAGTTCCTCGGCGCCACTGCTGAGGTGGAACGCGCTCGTGAGCAGGTTCTCGGCGCCGCTGATCACACCGATGTCGTAACCGAACAGCATGCCGCCGATGGCGGCGATCCCCGCGACCAGATAGGTGTAGCGCGGGGTGTCCCGGATCGCCTTCAGCGAGGACCGGATCGACGGTTCTTCCATCGTCGCGCTGTCGCTCTGCTCTGCCGCCATGCACGCCGCCTTCTCTCGCTCATGACCGGAAGCCTCGCGGCGAGTCGCGCCCGGGCAGCTGGGGCAGCCAATCCGGGGGACGCTGGAGCTGCCGTCATCGGGCGCGGAGGCTTTACGTGATGAGCCCGCAGCTACCCGGCAGCGCAGCCTTAAATCGCGAAACGATACAACGCGAAACGATACAAACTGGCCGGCCGGCAGACGGCCCGCGTGGCGGTTAGCTGGGGGCGGCGGTGGCCAGCTTGATGATGGTGAACGCCGCGCCCTGCGGGTCGGTGAGGATGGCCAGGCGGCCCGGGGGTGCGTCGGCCGGCGGGACCGTCACCTGCCCGCCCAGCTCGGTGGCCCGGGCCGCGGCGGCGTCGCAGTCGGTGACCGCGAAGTAGACCACCCAGCGCGGCGGGACGTCGGCCGGCCACTCCTCGTCCATGTGCACCATGCCGCCGACCGTGCGGCCGGCCAGCCGCCATTCGGTGTAGGTCATCGGGCCCATCTCGCTGGTGTCCGGCGCCCAGCCGAACACGCTGCCGTAGAACGCGCCCGCCGCCCCGGTGTCCCGGCAGGCCAGCTCGCTCCAGCAGAAGCAGCCCGGGGCGTTGACCAGCCGGGCGCCGTGGAACGCGGCGGCCTGCCAGACCGCGAACCTGGCCCCCTGGTCGTCGGCGAACATGGCCACCGTGCCCTGCCCGGGCACCTCGGCGGGCGGGGCCAGGACCTGCCCGCCGGCCGCGGTCACCCGGTCCGCCGCGGCATCGGCGCCGGTCACGCTGACGTAGGTGTTCCAGGCCGCCCGGCGAGCTTCCGGGGTGGGCATCAGGCCGGCCACCACCCGGCCGTGGAACTCGCCGGCCGGCGTGCCGGCCGGGGCGAAGAACGTGTACGCCGCGTCCCCGCCGGGCGGGGCGGCCTGGGCCGTCCAGCCGAACAGCCCGGTGTAGAACGCGGCCGAGGCCGCCGGGTCGCTGGTGGACAGGTCAACCCAGCACGGCGTGCCTGGCGGATACGCCGTCATCGCAGGCATCGCGTCCCTCCCCCTGGCCGCCGGTGTCACTGTGGCCTCACTGACCATACATTCGCCGCGCCAGCTGCGTCCGGCCCGGGCGCATCTCGCCACCTGGCCGGGGCCGCACGTAAGATTTTGCTGTGCCACGTTATGAGTACCGGTGCCGGGCCTGCGGGGACACGTTTGAGCGCAGCCGGCCGATGAGTGAATCGTCCGAGCCGTGCCCGTGCCCGCAGGGGCACGACGACACGGTGAAGCTGCTGTCCACCGTCTCCGTCGGCGGCCGGGCTGGCCCGTCCCCGGCGCCGCGCTCCGGCGGCCAGGGCGGCGGGTGCTGCGGCGGCGCCTGCGGCTGCGGCTGAGCCCGGCCCGGTAAGCCAACCCGGTGCCAGCCAACCCGGTGCCAGCCAACCCGGTGCCAGCCAACCCGGTGCCCCAGCTCAGCCCGGACCGGTACGCCGCGGAGATCACCGCCAGCACGGCGACGCTGGCCGCGCTGACCGACCGGGCCGACCTGACCCAGCCGGTGCCCAGCTGCCCGGACTGGACGCTGCGCCAGCTGGCCACGCACGTCGGCCGGGTGCACCGCTGGGTGGCCGAGATCGTCCGCACCCGGGCCACCGGGTCCATCCCGTTCCGCAGCGTGCCGGACGGCCGGTTCCCGGACGATCCGGCCGAGCGGCCGGGCTGGCTGGCGGCGGGTGCCGAGCGGCTCATCGGCGAACTCAGCCAGCTCGGCACGGACCAGGTCTGGGCGTTCGGCATCCAACGGCCCGCGGGCTTCTGGGCCCGCCGGATGACACACGAGACCGCGGTGCACCGCGCCGACGCGCAGCTGGCCACCGGGGCCAGGCCGGTCATCGAGCCGGACATCGCGGCGGACGGCATCGACGAATGGCTCACCGTGATGAGCGCGCCCCGCCGCCGCGGTGACCCGGATTCCCGGCTGGCCGGGCTCAAGCCCGGCGGCTCGCTGCACGTGCACGCCGGTGACGTGCCGTCCGGCCAGGGCGAATGGCTGGTCCGCCGGGACGCCGACGGCATCGAGGTGCGCCGCGGGCACGCCAGGGCCGACGCCGCGCTGCGCGGCCCGGCGTCCGGCCTGCTGCTGGTGCTGACCCGCCGCCTGAGCCCCGCGGAGGCGGCCGCCGAGGTGCTCGGCGACCCGGCCGTGCTGGACAGCTGGCTGGCCGCCACCCCGTTCTAGCCGTCCTGGCGGCCTCAGCCGTCCCGGGCGGGCTCGCCGTGTGAGGCGTTCGCCTTGCCCCGGCCCCAGTAGGCCTTGGGCGATACCTGCTCCGCCGCCAGTCCCCGGCTGGCCACCATTTCCCGCAGCGCCAGCACCACCTTGGCCTCGCCGAACAGGTAGGCGTGCCCGTGGCCGCCCGGCAGCCGGATGCCGGTCAGCGCGGCGGCCAGCCGTTCCGGGTCACCGGCCGGCGGGACAGCCCCGTTCCCGTGGCCGGCCGACCGGGACAGCCAGCGCAGGTCAACGTCCGCCTTGGCGTCCAGCGGCTGCTCGTCGGCGGGCTCCGGAATCTCCACCGCCGCGATGACGCGGGTCCCGGCGGGCAGCGAGCTGGCCATCGCGAACACGGCGGCCAGCCCGGACTCGTCCGCGGCGAACAGGTGCCAGTCCGCATCCGCCGCCGGGAAGATCTTGCCCCGGGGCCCGATGCCCTCGATCGTGTCGCCGCGGCGCGCGGCGCGCACCCAGCTCTCCCCGGGCCCGTCGCCGTGCCGGACGATGTCCATGGTCAGCCGCTGCCGGGCCGGGTCCAGGTCCCGGATGGTGTAGCGGCGGCGAACCGGCCGGTTGCCGTCCACCGCCACCATCACCATGACGTCCTGGCCCGGCTGGTAGCGCAGCGAACCCAGCTCTGGGGCGGTCAGCACGAGCCGCTGCATATGCGGGGTCAGCTGGTCGTTGGACACGACCTCCAGCCGCATCCGGACGGTCCCGGCCAGTGGCCCGGTCAGCTGGGCAAATGGGTCATCGAGTGCAGGCACCCGGCCAGTTTATGTGCGGCGCGCCGGGGCTGCGCAGCGGCTAGCGGGCGTTCGGCGCGAAGCGGCGATCGGGGGGCCGGGGGTCGTCCCCGGGCTAGCAGAGCCTTAGTCTGCAAACCGCTCCACCAGGCGCATCTTGTTCGTCGCGTCCAGCGCCGCCACCTTGTACGACTCGGCCAGCGTCGGGTAGTTGAACACCGCATCCACCAGGTAGTCGATGGTGCCGCCGCAGCCCATCACGGCCTGCCCGATGTGCACCAGCTCGGTGGCGCCGGTGCCGAACACGTGCACCCCGAGCAGGGAGTGGTCCTCCGGGGAGACGAGCAGCTTGAGCACGCCGTAGGAGTCACCGATGATCTGGCCCCGGGCCAGCTCGCGGTACCGGGACACGCCGACCTCGAACGGCACCGAGTCGGCGGTGAGCTCGTCCTCGGTCCGGCCGATGAAGCTGATCTCCGGGATGCTGTAAATGCCGATCGGCTGCAGCTGGTGCGCCATGTGCACCGGCTCGCCCAGTGCGTGGTGCGCGGCCAGCCGGCCCTGTTCCATCGACGTGGCGGCCAGCGCCGGGAACCCGATCACGTCACCGACCGCGTAGATGTGCGGCACCCCGGTGCGGTAGAACTCGTTGACCTTGATCCGGCCCCGCTTGTCGGCCGTCAGGCCGGCCGCGGGCAGGTTCAGGTCGTCGGTCATGCCCTGCCGCCCCGCCGAGTACATGACCGTGTCGGCCGGGATCCGCTTCCCGCTGCGCAGCGTGGCGATCGCGCCGTCGCCCTTGGCCTGTACCGAGTCCACGATCTCGCCGAACCGGAACGTGACGGCCAGGTCGCGCAGGTGGAACTTGAGCGCCTCGACCACCTCGAGGTCGCAGAACTCCAGCATCCGGTCACGCTGCTCGACCACCGTCACCTTGGTGCCCAGCGCGGCGAACATGGACGCGTACTCGATGCCGATCACGCCCGCGCCGGCCACCACCATGGTCCGCGGCACCCGTTCCAGGTGCTGGATGCCGTCCGAGTCGATGATGGTCTTCTCGTCGAACGCCACGCTGTCCGGCCGGGCCGGCCTGGTCCCGGTGGCGATGATGATCGCGTCGGCGGTGAGCTTCCGCTGCAGGCCGGCCGCGTCGTCCACTTCCACCTCGTGCGAGCCGAGGAAGGACGCGGTGCCGCTGAGCACGGTGACCCGGTTGCGGGTCAGCTGGCTGCGCACCACATCGTTTTCCCTGGTGACCACGTGCCGGGTGCGGTTGGCCAGGTCGGCGATGGTGATCTCGTCCTTGACCCGGTAGCTCTGCCCGTACATCTCGCGCTGGTCCAGCCCGGTCAGGTACAGGACCGCCTCACGCATGGTCTTGGATGGGATGGTCCCGGTATTCACGCAGACCCCGCCGAGCATGTCCGGCCGCTCGACGATGGCCACCCGGCGTTCCAGCTTCGCGGCCGCGATGGCCGCCTTCTGCCCGCCCGGACCGGAACCGATAACTACCAGATCGAAATCATGCACGATCTCAGTGTGCAATCGCGGCCCCCGCTAGAGCCAGCCCCGGTTTTCCCGGCCGCTGGCTACAGCCAGCCGACCCGGGCGCTATTAACAGGCTCTTCTCCCGGTGGCCGGCCAAGTTCACCGGCTCGGACCTGGTCGAGCAGCCGGTTGAGGGCGTTCAATATCTCGGGCAGCACGTTGCGCAGGGCCTGCGCGTCCCTTCGGTCGGCCGGCCCGCCGCCCGCGCCCGCCTGGGCCAGCAGCCCCTCCAGATCGGCCAGCTTGGCGCCGACCCACTCCACCGGGAACGCGGACAGTTCGCGCTCGAACACCCGGTGGCCCGGCTCCCAGCCCAGCTCGGCGACCGGGTGATGATGCGTCCGGTCGAAGCTGCCCGGCGTCCCGTCCACCGATTCCAGCAGGTCAGCCCGCCAGATCAGCTCGCCGATCTCGATCGGCTGGGCCGAGTAGATGGACCCTTTCAGCTCCCCTGGGGTGAGCTGGCGGACCTCCAGGCGGGCGCCGTGCTCCGGGCTCCCCTGCCCCGGCATCGGGTGCGGATCCACGAAGTACAGGTCGCTGAGCACGACCGCTGTCCGCTCGAATCCGAACAGGTACAACACCAAACGGCCTCCTTCGCAGCGCCAGCGCCCGGTTCGTGCCGTGCGCCGGTACGCCCAGTCTGCGGCAGCACGGCCGGCGGGCGGAAGACCACCCAAACTGGGGCCGGGCCATCCCCGTTCTTTACCGGATCCTCAGCGACTACAGAGCGCCGCATCACCGGCGCGGCGGAGGGTAACGCATAGTCTGGAACTAGCCCCGAAGACCTCCGAGCTGATGGCGGAATTCCTTGATGACTGGCCTGCTCCTTGTCGGTGTCGTCGTACTGGTGATCGCGCTCTACCTGGCCGAACGTTTTCTCAAGGCCCGGGCCCAGGCCCGGCGGCTGCGCGAGATGAACGACCGGCTGTCCGCGGCGACCGCCAGAGTCGACGAGCAGCAGGCGCAGAAACGGGCCAAGGAGAAGGCCAGCGCGGCGCTGACCAATGTCATGCCGGCCATTAACCGGCCGCCGCTGAGCCTGCCCGGGACGGAGACGCGCGGGCCGGCCCGGTCCAAGCCGTCCCGTGAGCGGTCCGGTACCGCCGAGCGCAAGGCGGCGCGGGCGGCCCGCCGCGGCGGCCGGACCGGTGACCATCCGGTGCGGACCAGCGAGCGGAGCGGCGCCTAGGCGGCCCGCCATTCCCGTAGCGCCGCACGGGCGGAAAAATCACCCATAGCGGGCCGGGACGGGAACGCCAGTACTAGTTACACTGCAAGGGCAGGGGTAACGCTTGCCGGTTGCCCTTTGTTAACCTGCCGTTAACTGGCTTTGCTCGCTAACCCGAGCCGAGGTCCCGCATCGTGCAAGCGTTGTCCCAGGCTGTCGTCCTGGCGGCCAATGACCCTGGCCAGCCGGGCGAGCCTGACGTGCTGGCCGCACTGGCGCCGCGGTTCTCCGTGCGGCGCGCCGGCCGGTCCCGTGCCGTGCGCCGCACCTGGCTGGACACGTTCGACTGGCGGCTGCACCGGGCCGGGTTCACTCTCGAGTACGTGACCGGCCGGCGGCCGGCCGAGCTGGTGCTCACCGGCCCGGCCGGTGCCGTGGTCACCCAGCAAGCCAGCCGGCTGAGCTGGCCCGCCCTGGCCGGGGACCTGCCAGCCGGGCCGGTGCGGGACCGGCTGTGCGCCACGGCCGGCATCCGCGCCCTGCTGCCCGCCGCCCGCGCGGCCAGCACGGTGCGGGAACTGCGGGTGCTCAACGAGGACGCCAAAACGATCGCCTGGCTCACCGTGGACAACACCACGGTGAGCTATCCGGCAGCGGCGCAGCTCCCGGCCCGGCTCCAGGTCAGCGCGGTGCGCGGGTACCAGCCGCAGGCCGACCGGGTGACCCAGCTGCTGGCCGCCGCGGCTGGGCGCAGTGGCGCGGCCGGCGGCCCACTCGACACGGCCCTGGCCGCGGCCGGGCGGCACGCCGAGGACTACAGCAACAAGCTGGCCATCCGGCTGACCCCGGACATGCCGGGCCGGCTGGCGCTGCGCACCATCCTGCTGGACCTGCTGGACACCATCCAGGCCAACGTGCCCGGCACGCTCCGCGACATCGACACCGAGTTCCTGCACGACCTGCGGGTGGCGGTGCGCCGCACCCGGTCCGCGCTGAAGCTGGCCGGGGACGTGCTGCCCGCCGGGCTGGCGGCCCGGTTCGCCCCCGAGTTCAAGTGGCTCGGCGACCTCACCACGCCCACCCGTGACCTGGACGTCTACCTGCTCGACTACCAGGACATGGCGGACGGCCTGGTGTCGGCCAAGCCGGCCGAGCTGGCCCCATTCCACGACCACCTGGTCGGCCAGCGCGGCGCCGAGTACCGGCGGCTGGTCCGCGAGCTGCGCTCGGCCCGGTTCGCCCGGCTGGTCAGCGAGTGGCGGGCGGCGCTCGCCGGCCTGGGCCCAGCCAACGGCGGCCCGCGGGCGATGGACCTGGCCACCGCCCGGCTGCGCCGCGCGCACCGGAAGGTGCTCCGCCAGGGCCAGGCCATCACCCCGGACTCCCCCGCCGAGGCGCTGCACGACCTGCGCAAGCGGTGCAAGGAGCTGCGCTACCTGCTGGAGTTCTTCGCGTCGCTGTTCGAGCCGCAGGCGCACCAGCGCACGGTCAAAGACCTGAAGGGCCTGCAGGACTGCCTGGGCGAGTTCCAGGACCGGCAGGTTCAGCAGCAGGAACTGCGCGAGTTCGCCGGCCAGATGATAGCGGACCGGGACACGCCGGCCACCGCACTGCTGGCCATGGGCGAGCTGGCCGGGCAGCTCGGGCGGCGCCAGCACCAGGCCCGGGATGAGTTCGCCGGGCGGTTCCGCGCCTTCGCCAGCCCGGCCAGCGAGCGCCGGTTCCGCGAACTGACCGGCCGGGCCACCCTATGAGGATCCTGGCCACGTACAACATCAAGGGCGGGGTCGGCAAGACGGCCACCGCGGTCAACCTGAGCTACCTGGCCGCCCAGGACGGGCTGCGCGTGCTGCTCTGGGATCTGGACCCGCAGGCGGCAGCCAGCTTCCTGTTCCGGATCCGGCCCCGGGTCAAGGGCGGCGGCAAGGCACTCATCCGCGGCAGCCGGGAACTCGACGGGGCGATCAAGGGCACCGACTTCGACCGGCTGGACCTGCTGCCGGCCGACTTCACCTACCGCCACCTCGACCTGGTCCTCGGCGCGACCAAGAAGCCGACCCGGCGGGTCGCCCGCTTGCTGGCCCCGCTGGCCACCGACTACGACGTCATCTTCCTGGACTGCCCGCCCGGCATCTCGCTGCTGTCCGAGAGCGTGCTGCAGGCCGCCGACGGCCTGCTCGTCCCGCTCATCCCGACCGTGCTGTCGCTGCGCACCCTGGACCAGCTGACCGAGTTCCTCGGCGGGAGCAGCGGCAAACGGCCCGACGTGCTGGCGTTCTTCTCCATGATCGACCGGCGCAAGCGGCTGCACCTGGACATCGCCAGCCAGCTGCCGGCCGAGCGCGACGACGTCGCGGCCACCGTCATTCCCGCGCTGTCGCTGATCGAGCGGATGTCGGTGGAGCGGGCCCCGGTCGGCGCGTTCGCGCCGCGCAGCCGGGCAGCGCAGTGCTACCGCCAGCTCTGGGACGAGGTCAAAAAGCGGGAACTCTGATCCCGCTGTGTCCCGCCAGTCACTCACGTCCGGCTGGTTGACTGCGCACCGTAACCGCTTAGGTCTTTGTCGCGGAATGCCCACCGCAGCCGTGTGCCGCCGGAGCATGCTAGGAAGTTGAGAAACATACGGGCGTGGGGGGGACACATGAGCCGTCGGCTGATCCGCCTGGAAATGCCCGTGTTCCCCGACCGCCGGATGTTCCGCGTGCACGACTCGACGGTGGACCCGGATGCGCCCGGCGGCCCGCTGGCCCCGGTCGGCACCCTGGTCAGCGTGACCCGGGACCAGCTGTGGGTGGGCAGCCTGCAGGAGAACATCGGGGTCCGGCTCACCCTGGAGGAATGGGACGCCGCGCCGCCGCTGTGCGGCGACGCCTGGGAGGACGAGGCCAAGGCCACACTGTACCTGCGCGGCCAGCTCACCGTGGACCGGGCGGTTGACCGGCTGACCATGGCCGGCGGGGTCGGCGACTACGTGGTCCGGGTGTACGCACGGAACCGGCGTGAGGTCATGCGGCTGTACGAGGAACTGTTCGAACAGGGCGTGGACCCGCTGAGCGACGAGTTCCAGCGCGCCCGGATGGACCTGGACGGCCTGGAGCAGTATCTGCTGCAGCTCTGGCGCGAGTACTGACCTTCCGGCTCGCGGATACTGACCGAGCTGGCTACTGGGTGCGCACCGCGTGCGGGACCGGGCTGGCCGCGACGTCCGAGGAGACCGCCGGGGTGGCTGGCTTGCCGGTTGCGGCGGACGGCGTCATCAGCGCCGGGTTCGCGGGTGACGCGCTGGCCTTACTGGTCGCGGGCCGGTCGTGCGAGGAGCGGAACGGGACCATCGCGTAGACCACCAGCGACACCACCGCGACCACCAGCAGGGTGCTGAACGAGGCGAGCAGCCGGATCCGGCGCATCCGTGCGGTCAGCGGCCCGCGGGGCGCACCGAATGAGGCCATCCGGGACGCCAGCAGCGGGTCACTGCTGGCCAGGCCACGTTCGATCTCATCCAGGATGCGCTGCTCATCCATGGATAGCGCCATGAGGGCTACCTCCACCGCCGGGCCGGAGCGGACTTTCTCTTACTATCCCCCACAGCAAGATCGTTAGCCTTAGATCCCGTTGCTGTGCTGTGATTTGCGCGGCTCTGCCCACGGCCCGCCCGTCCGCCAGCGTCCCGAGGCGGGGGCCAGTCCTCGAACAGATGTTTGCCCGGCTCGAATACCGGTTCTATAGTGGCCAGCATGCGCTGGGATGGCCTGCGGATCGAGCCGGATGGGACGCTGCGCGGCGATCAGGGCGCGCCGCCCGCCCTGTTCGAGCGCGGCGCGATCGCCCGCACCTTCGATACGCCGGGCTTTCGCGGCCAGACCTACTTCGAGGTGCACGCCAAGAGCGCGATCAACCGGGTGCCCGAAGCCTCCCGTGTCCCGTTCCGCTGGACTATTAATCCCTATCGTGGATGTAGCCATGCGTGCCGGTACTGCTTCGCGCGGAATACGCATACCTACCTGGATCTGGACGCGGGACACGACTTCGACTCGAAGATCGTGGTCAAGGTGAACGCGCCGGACCTGGTGCGCAAGGAGCTGGCCGCGCCGAAGTGGCCCGGTGAGCACATCGCGATGGGCACCAACGTGGATGTGTACCAGCGGGCCGAAGGCCGGTACCAGCTGATGCCGGGCATCCTGCGCGCGCTGCTGGACGCGCGCAACCCATACTCGATCCTGACCAAGGGCACGCTGATCCTGCGCGACCTCGACCTGCTCACCGCGTCGGCCGAAGTCACCGACGTCGGGCTCAGCGTGTCGGTGGGCTGCACCGAGGAGGACCTGTGGCGCACGCTGGAGCCGGGCACGCCCAGCCCACTGCGGCGGCTCGGGGTGTGTGCCACACTCAGCGAGCACGGGCTGCGCTGCGGTGTGCTGATGGGGCCGGTGGTGCCGTTCCTGTCCGACTCCCCCGCCCAGCTCGAAGCCACCGTGCGGCAGGTGGCCGAGGCGGGCGCCACGCACGTCACCCCGATCGTGCTGCACCTGCGGCCCGGTGCGCGGGAGTGGTTCCTGGCCTGGCTGGCCAGGAACCACCCGGCGCTGGTCCCGCGCTACCGCGGGCTGTACGGATCCCGGGCCTACGCGCCCAGGGACTATCAGGAGCGGATCGCCGGGCAGGTACGTGAGCTGGCCGAGCGCTACCAGGTCGGCCGGGGCAGCCCGCCGCCCATCCGGCGCTGGCGCGGGCCGGCCGCCGCGCCGGACCCAGTCCCGGCTCCGGCGGCGGAGCAGCTCACCCTGCTGTGACGGTCAGGCCGGGGCGGTGGCGGTGAACAGGCTGAGCGTGGCGAACATCCGGCCCAGCACCGGGTCGGCCAGCGGCAGCAGCAGATACCGGTAGCCGGGCGGCAGCTCGCGGCGCATGTCCGCGGGCGGCCGGGTGACCGTGGCCGACTCGTCCAGCCGCAGGCCGAGCCGCTGCAGCGTCCGGGGATCGTCGCACGCCCACTGCCAGCGCGCGATGCCCCGCCGCTGGGCCAGCTTGTGCTGCTGCTCGAGCATCCGCTGCGGGTAGGTGTCCAGCGCCAGACGCGCGCCGGGGAACCGCGCGGTGAGCCGGGCCAGCGCTGCGGTGACGTCCGGCTCCGGCAGATAGGCCAGCACGCCCTCGGTGACGAAGAAGTACGGACCGGGGCTATCCGTCACGGCCGGCAGCCACACGTCACTGAGCACCGACGCGGGGACCATCCGGCGGCGGCGCGTGTCGGTGAAGAACCGGCCGCGCAACGCGATCGTGTCCGGCAGGTCCAGGTCGATCCAGTGCACCTGGCCGTTGTCCACCCGGTCGAACCGGGTGTTCAGGCCGGTGCCCAGCTCCACCACGGTGCCACCCGGGTGCTCAGCCAGGAACTGGCGGACCCAGAAATCGTAGATCGCGGTGCGCAGCACCATCATCCAGCCGCCGAACCCGCGCTCGTACTTGGCCGCGTCGAACTCGATCGAGGTGATCAGCTCGGCCGCCTTCGGGTCGTGCAGCACTGGCCGCTTCCGCCGGGTCTCCCGGGCCCGCGCGGCCAGCGGGATGAACAGCGTCTGCTGCACCGCGCCGAGCTGGGCGCCCGCCTGGCCAGCCGTGTTTCCGCCCGTCATCTCCAGCCCCGTTGCTTGTTGCTGTTATCAGCTGGCCCGCGAGGGTCAGCTGCCCAGCAGCCAGCCGTTCGCGCTGGCCAGCCGGACCGCCTCGGCCCGGGTACGCGCGCCGGTCTTGCCGATGGCCGCGGACAGGTGGTTGCGCACCGTGCCCTCGGACAGGTGCAGGGCCGCGGCGATGTCCGCCACCGTGCCGCCGTCCCGGGCCGTGCGCAGCACCTCGGTCTCCCGCGGGGTGAGCGGGCTGTCCCCGGCGGCCAGCGTCTCGGCGGCCAGGCTCGGGTCGACCACGCGCAGCCCGGAGGCCACCCGGCGGACCGCGTCCGCGAGCTGCCGGGCCGGGGTGTCCTTGACCACGAAGCCACTGGCCCCGGCGGCCATCGCCCGGCGCAGGTAGCCGGGGCGGCCGAACGTGGTCACCACCAGCACCCGGCAGGACGGCAGCGCCGCGCGCAGCTCGCCGGTGGCGCTGATGCCGTCCAGGCCGGGCATCTCCACGTCGAGCAGCGCGACATCGGGCCGGGTGCGCCGGGCCTCGGGCAGCACGTCGTCGCCCCGGCCCACCTCGGCCACTACGTCCAGGTCGGGTTCCAGCGCGAGCAGGGCGGCCAGCGCGCCGCGGACCAGGGCCTGGTCATCCGCGAGGAGCAGCCGGATCGGTGTGGTCACGGCGCGATCATGTCATCCGCACCCGGAGGGCGAAGCCACCCAGCGCAGACCGGGCGACGCCGATAGTGGCGCCCGCGGCGGCTGCCCGCTCGCGCAGACCGTTCAGCCCGTGCCCGGACGGGAGCGCGTCCGGCCCCGCGTCCGGGCCGGCGGCCTGCGCCGCCGGTGCGCGCGGGCACTGGCCCGGGCCGGTGCCATCGTCGCTGATCTCCACCTCGTCCGGGCTGACCCGGATGACGCAGCGGGTGGCCCCGCTGTGCCGGATCACGTTGGTCACGCCCTCCCGGACGGCCCAGCCGAACAGCTCCTGGCGCAGCCGCGGGAGCCCGCTGATCTCGTGGTCTGGCAGGTCGGCCGCGATGCCCGCGGCGGCCAGCGCGGTGCGGGCGCTGGCCAGCTCCCCGTCCAGGGTCACCTCGCGGTAGCCGGCCGCCGCGGCCCGCACGTCGGCCAGCGCCTGCCGGGCGATCCGCTCCACGTCACCGATCTCGGCCTCGGCCCGGGCCGGATCCAGGCCGGCCAGCCGCCCGGCCAGCTCGGCCTTGACCGCCACCACGGTCAGCGAGTGGCCCAGGATGTCGTGCAGGTCGCGGGCGAACCGGTTGCGCTCGTCGGCCAGAGCCAGCCGGGTCAGCTCGTTCCGGGCCGCGGCCAGCTGCATGTTGCGCTGGATGAGCTGGGTCACGCCGAACGCGGCCAGCGCCGAGACGAAGATCTGAAACGCCAGCGTCCCGTCCGGCGGCCAGCCACGCATGGCGGGCACGGCCACCGAGGCCGCTGCGGACACCACCACCACGGCCCACCCGATCCGGGCGGGCAGCAGGAACACCGCCATCACGGCCAGGTAGATGAGCAGCGCCGAGGCGAACCCGCCGATGCTGTAGTAGCCGAACGCGATGAATGCGGCCTCGATGGCCAGCGCGCCCGCCCCAAAGGCGAGCGGCACCTGCCGGTCGGCCCGCCGCCGGGACAGCGCGAACGTCGCGACGAACACCGCCGCGAACGCGACGAGCGTGGCCAGCCCCAGATACCGGCGCACCAGGTCATGCTGGTTCCACGCCGTACTGGCCGGCTGGGCCAGGTAGACCAGCCAGATCGCGGCGAACACCCAGCCGAACCGGCGCAACCGGGAGCTGGGCATCAGGTGATCCAGCGCCGGGTCCGCCTCGGCGGGGCCGGCGTGGCCCTCGGCCGTGGCCCGCCACCGGGCCGGGGCCTGGGTCATGGCCCCGAACCAGGCCAGCCACCGGCCCGGCCGGTGGCCCCAGCCCGCCCGGTGGCCCCAGCCCGCCCCGCCGAACTCAGCCTGGTCACGAAGGAGCACATAGGACGAGTCTGCTCGATCCGGGCGCTCTGGGCCACCTGGCCGGTCTCCGGCGCCGGCGCGTACCGGCGCCCCCGCGGTCAGCATCGCGTCGGACATGATCCGATTCTGCCGGGTGACCAGCCAGCCGGCCGCTGCCGAGCGTCACCACCCGCCCATGACAGATGTCATGGTGCCCTGGGCCCGAGTGATAACGCCCATTTGATGATCAAACGTCTGGTGTCGCTCCCACGACACTATTCATCTGATCATCAACGGGCAGGCGGTGCAGTCAGTGCGGCACGCGGTCACCAGCCGTGCGGGGCGGCCGCACCACGGGGAGGCCGGCGGCGGCCCAGGCCTGGAAGCCGCCGGCCAGGTCGGTCGCCGCGGCCAGGCCGAGGTCCTGCAGCGAGGCCGCGGCCAGGCTGGATGTGTAGCCCTGCGAGCACATCACGATGACCGGCAGGTCGTACCGGCCCGCTTCGGGCAGCCGCGCGTCCGAGGCCGGGTCGAGCCGCCATTCCAGCACGTTGCGCTCGATCACCAGGGCGCCGGGCACCTCACCCTCGGCGGCCCGCTGGGCGGCGGGCCGGATGTCCACCAGCAACGCCCCGTCCTGCACCGCGGCCTGGGCCTGCCGCGGGCCAACCCGGTCCAGCCGGGCCCGGGCCGCGCCGAGCAACTCGTCGATGGTGCGCGCACCCGGCGGCCTGTGCTCGCTCACCAGCGCTCCCCTGCCGTCTCCACGGTGGCCAGCACCAGGCCGCCGCTGGTCAGTTCGTAGCGCCGCATCCCGGCCAGCGGCGGGGAGTAGGCGTGGATGCTCACGGCCGGCCCGGCGGAGCGGTTCACCACCTCGTGTACATGAGCCGGCCCGAACGACCGTACCCGGCCGGCCGCGAAATCGGCACCGGCCGGCATGCCGGTCCCCCAGCCGCCAGCCGTGGTGTACTCGCGCAGCTCGCCGTGCACGACCGCGAACGCCCCCGCGGACCCACAGTGGTCGTGGAACCCAGTGCGCTGCCCGGGCAGCCAGCTGAGCAGCCAGACCTCGTGGTTGTCGCCTTGTTCCAGCCGCTGGTACCACCGCTCGTCCTGGTCATACCGGGCCTGGCCGGCCCAGTCATGCCGGGCTGCGGCCGCCTGGGCCAGCGCGGCCAGCCGGGATGGGCTCAGCCGCTGGCGGACTCCGTTGTTCGCGAGAAGCATCCTAGTTATCCTACTGTTATAATAGGTAATTGGCTTAGGCAGAGATTAGCACGCCCTGGCTGGACGGCCGGCCAGAACACACCTCGGCGCCAGACCAACGGCGACACCAGCCTCAGGACCCCAACGTCGGCGCGGATCCGGCGTCAGTCCCAGCGGTGGCGCCTGCCCCAGCGGCCAGGAAACGCGTTTGCCGCCGTCCGCGGCCGGCTGCCAGACTGTCCGCAGGGCGCACGGGACCAGGCGCCCGCACCGGCCGCCCGCCCGGCTGGCCGGCAGGCAGGACTGGCCGCCCCGGTGGTCTGGTCCGAGGGTGACGCCGCTGGCCAGCGGCGACAGGGGAACGTTCTGCGGGCAGCAGCCGACTCCGGCGCGTCAGCCGCACATGCCTGGGGCCAGCCACGCGAAGCCAGCCCAATTCATCCAACACTCGCGATATGACTTGACATTGCCAGCAAACGCGATACATCGTGTACGCGGTGCCAGCCGGACGGGCCGGCGGGCATCGGCATCGCTCGGGAGGATTCTGTGGCCACGGGGGCAACCAACACAGGAGCAGGCAGTACGGGGAAGACCAGCTGGGGCCGCCGGATCGCGGCCCTGCCCAGCGGGCGGCGGTCGAAGTGGGCGGTGCTCGCGTTCTGGCTGATCGTGATCGCCCTGCTCGGCTCACTGGCCGGGAAGCTGATGGGCGCGGAGAAGAACGATGCCTCCGCCTACCTGCCCGCCTCGGCCGAGTCCACCCAGGCGCTCAACCTGCAGGACCACTTCACGGCTAAGAACCTGAACCCAGCCGTGGTGGTCTACGTGCGGCCGTCCGGCCTGACTCAGGCCGACCTGGCCAAGGTGGCCGCGGACGCCCGCGCGTTCGCCGCGCTGCCGCATGCCGGCCAGGTCATCGGCCCGGTGCCGGCCAAGGACGGCAAGGCCGCGCAGATCCTCATCCAGGCGCACCTCGGCTACAGCAACGCGATCACCAGCTTCGTGAACAAGCTGCACAGCGTGGCCGGATCCGGCGACCCCGGCCTGCACGCCTACGTGACCGGCCCGGCGGCCAGCGCGGCCGACTCGGTCAAGATCTTCAAGGGCATCGACTCCACGCTGCTGTACGCGACGCTGGCCGTGGTCATCGTGCTGCTGCTGCTCACTTACCGCAGCCCGGTCCTCTGGCTGCTGCCGATCATCTCGGCCGGGGTCGCGCTGACCGCCTCCCAAGCGTTCATCTACCTGCTCATCCAGCACGCCGGCCTGGTGGTGAACGGGCAGAGCGCGGGCATCCTGGTGGTCCTGGTGCTGGGTGCGTCCACCGACTACGCGCTGCTGCTGGTGGCCCGGTACCGGGAGGAACTGCGCCGGCATGAGGACCGGCACGAGGCCATGGCCATCGCCATGCGCCGGGCCGGGCCGGCCATCATCGCCAGCGGGCTGACCGTCATCGCCGGCATGCTGTGCCTGCTGGCCGCGGACTCGGCGGACATCTCCGGGCTGGGCCCGGTGGCCGCGATCGGCATCGCGGTCGGGCTGCTGGCCATGATCACGCTGCTGCCCGCGCTGCTGGTGATCACCGGCCGCTGGGTGTTCTGGCCCTACAAGCCGCGGTACGGCTCGGCCGACCCGACCTCGCACGGCCCGTGGGCCCGGATCGGCCAGCGGATCGCCGGCCGTCCCCGGTCGATCTGGATTCTCACCGCGGTGATCCTGGCCGTGTTCTCGCTCGGCCTGATCGGCTTCCGGTTCGGCACGCTCACCCAGGCCCAGTCCTACCGCGGCACGCCGAGCGCGGTCGCGGGCGAGAAGGTGCTGGCCGCGCACTTCCCGGCCGGCTCCGGCCAGCCGGTCCAGGTGATCGGCAAGGCCACCGCGGCCGCGCCGCTGCGCGCCGCGCTGGCCAGCACGAAAGGCATCGCCGCGGCCAGCCCGCCGGTGGTCCGCGGCGGGCTGGTGCTGGTCCAGGGCACGCTGGCCGTGCCGCCGGACAGCCAGGCCGCGTACGCCACGGTCAACCGGGTACGCGACGCGGTGCACGCGGTGCCCGGCGCGGACGCCAAGGTCGGCGGGGCCACCGCGATCAACCTCGACGTGGAGAACTACGCCATCCGGGACCGCAACGTGATCATCCCGTTGGTGCTGGTCGTGGTGCTGATCATTTTGGCCCTGCTGCTCCGCGCAGTGGTCGCACCGCTGCTGCTGGTCGGCACCGTGATCCTGTCCTACTTCGCCTCGCTCGGCATCTCGGCGGTGTTCTTCAAGTACGTCTTCGGGTTCGCCGGCGCGGACAACTCGATGCCGCTGTTCGCGTTCGTGTTCCTGGTCGCACTGGGCATCGACTACAACATCTTCCTGATGACCCGGGTCCGGGAGGAGACGATCAAGTCGGGCACGCACCGCGGCATGCTGGCCGGCCTGGCCGCCACCGGGGGGGTGATCACCTCGGCCGGGCTAATTCTCGCGGGCACGTTCGCCACCCTTGGCACGCTGCCGCTGGTGATCCTCACCGAGGTCGGCTTCACCGTCGCGCTGGGCGTGCTGCTGGATACCCTCATCGTCCGGTCTGTCCTGGTCACCGCGCTGACCCTGGACGTCGGACGGCACATGTGGTGGCCCAGCAGGCTGGCCCGGCCCCGGGCCGAGGAGGCGGCCACCCCGCCGGTGCACCTCACCCGGGCCCAGTGACACCTACTCCCCCCGCGGCCAGTCCGGCCGCTGCTTCCTCGTACAGTTGAATTCCGTGGGATCTGGATCAGGCAGCACAGCAGAACTGGAGACGGCGGGGCTCACGGTCCGGACCGTCCTTGTCGCCGACCCAGGTGACCTGGCCAGCCAGCTGCCTAGCCCGGGCGCGCTGGCCTGGATTCACGGCGGCGAAGGGCTCATCGGCTGGGGCGAGGTGGCCCGGGTCACCCTGCCGGCCGGGGAGGACCGGTTCACCGCGGCCGACAAGTGGCTGCGCGAAGCGCTTGACGGAGCCCGGATCGACGACGAGGTGGGGGCGCCCGGCTGCGGGCCGGTGGCGTTCGGCAGCTTCACCTTCGATCCGGCGTCGGACGGGTCAGTGCTGGTACTGCCCCAGCTGGTGCTGGGCCGGCGGGCCGGGCAGGCCTGGCTGACCAGCATTTCCCGGCGCCGGTCAACCCGTCCCAGTTGGCCGTCCGGTGACCCGGCGGCCCTGGACCGGTCCACTCCCCCGGCTCCGGGCGAGATCCGCTGGCATGACGGCAGCCTGACCGCGCCGGAGTGGGAACGGGTGGTCGCCGCGGCGATCGCCCGGATCAGGGCGGGCGGGCTGCACAAGGTGGTGCTGGCCCGGGACCTGTACGCGTCCGCGGCGGCGCCGATCGACGAGCGGCTGCTGCTGGCCCGGCTGGCCGCCCGCTACCCGGAGTGCTACACGTTCGCCTGTGCCGGGCTGACCGGCGCCACCCCGGAACTGCTGATCAAACGGCAGGGCAGCCAGGTCAGCTCGCTGGTGCTGGCCGGCACGGCGCCGCGCGGCCAGGACGCTGCGGAGGACGAGGCGCTCGGCGCCGGGCTGCTCGCGTCGGCCAAGGAGACCGAGGAGCACGAGTACGCGGCGGCCAGCGTGCGGGACTCGCTGGCCCCGCTGTGCGACCAGCTCACCGTGGCCGAGCGCCCGGTGCTGCTCAAGTTCGCCAACCTGCAGCACCTGGCCACCACGGTGCATGGCACGCTGTCCGCGCGGGACGCCAGCGGCGCGGGCCATTCCGTGCTCACCCTGCTGAACGCCCTGCACCCGTCGGCGGCCGTCTGCGGTACCCCGACCGAGGCGGCCATGGAGCTGATCCGGGAGCTGGAGGGGATGGATCGCGGCCGCTACGCGGGCCCGGTGGGCTGGGTGGACAGCGCCGGGAACGGGGAATGGGGCATCGCGCTGCGCTGCGCGGAGCTGGACGGCCCGCGGGCCCGGCTGTTCGCCGGCGGCGGCATCGTAGCCGACTCCGACCCCGCTGCCGAGCTGGCCGAGACGGTCACCAAATTCCGCGCCATGCGCTTCGCCCTGGAGGCGTGACCCAGGCAGACGGCCCGCCCCTGACGGGTGCGGGCCGTTTGACGTGCGCTGATCAGCTCGCCGCGGCGGTCTCGGCCGTGCCGACCGGGTCGCGCAGCGGGAAGTGGCAGGCCGCCAGGTGGCCGCCGGTGCTGAACGGGCGCAGCGGCGGCTCCTGCTCGGCGCAGATCTCCTGGGCCCGCGGGCACCGGGTACGGAACCGGCAGCCGGACGGCGGGTCGATGGCGGACGGCAGTTCGCCGGCCACTCCCTGCTCCGCCACCTGCTGGGCCCTGATCGGGTCGGCCACCGGCACGGTGTCGATGAGGCCCTTGGTGTACGGGTGCACCGGGAAGTAGTACACCTCTTCCGACGGGCCGATTTCGACCATCTTGCCCAGGTACATCACGCCAATCACTTCCGACAGGTAGCGCACCACGGACAGGTCGTGCGAGATGAACAGGTAGGTCAGCCCCAGGTCCTGCTGCAGGTCCCGCATCAGGTTCAGGATCTGCGCCTGGATCGACACGTCCAGCGCGGACACCGGCTCGTCCGCGACCAGCAGCTTCGGGTTCAGGATGAGCGCCCGGGCCAGCCCGAGCCGCTGCCGCTGGCCACCGGAGAACTCGTGCGGGTACCGCTCGATCGCGCCCTGGGGCAAGCCCACCTGGTCCAGGATCGCCGCGATTTTCTT
Source organism: uncultured Actinomycetes bacterium (assembly GCA_963834705.1). Lineage (GTDB taxonomy): Bacteria > Actinomycetota > Actinomycetes > Streptosporangiales > Streptosporangiaceae > RYN-230. The sequence goes on along the minus strand of CAWICV010000001.1, from coordinate 163,676 downwards.
CTGCTGGTCCCGCCGGCTGCCAATGCCCTGGATGGCCAGTGGCTCGCGCAGGATGGTGGCCACCCGCATCCGCGGGTCCATCGAGGCGTAGGAGTCCTGGAACATGAGCTGGACCTCGCGGGCGCGCTTGCGCCGGTCCCGGTGGTTCAGCTTGAGCAGGTCCTCACCGTCCAGGACGATCGAGCCGCCGGTGGCCTTCTCCAGGCCGACGATCAGGCGGCCGACGGTGGTCTTGCCGCAGCCGGACTCGCCGACCATGCCGAACGTCTTGCCCGGGTGGATGCCGAAGCTGACGTCGGCGACGGCGCTCACGTCGCCCACCTTGCGCTGCAGGATCGCGCCGGACGTCACCGCGAAGTTCTTCACCAGGTGGTCGGTCCGGAGCAGGTAGCCCTCCCCGTTCAGCGAGCCGGCCACCTGGTCCAAGGTCACCCTCTCGATCACCGCCAGCTCAGCGACCTTCGGCTCGTCCGACACCTCGCCGACCGGGAAGAAGCACCGGTACTCGTGGTCCGGGGTGTCCCCCTCGAGCAGCGGCTCCTGCTGGCGGCAGCTGTCCTGCACGTAGCGGCACCGGGCGGCGAACTTGCAGCCCTTGGGCGGGGCGGTCAGGTCCGGCGGCTGGCCCGGGATGTTGTACAGCCGGGTCGAGCCCTCCACCGCCTTCTCCGGCAGCGCGCCGAACAGCGCCTCGGTGTACGGGTGGCGCGGGTTGGCGAACAACCGGATCGTGCTGGTCGTCTCGACCACCCGGCCCGCGTACATGACCGCGGCCCGGTCGGCCCGCCCGGCGATGACGCCGAGGTCGTGGGTGACCAGGATGACCGCCATGCCCAGCCGCCGGCGCAGGTCGTCGATGAGTTCGAGGATCTGCTTCTGGATGGTCACATCCAGTGCGGTGGTCGGCTCGTCCGCGATGAGCAGCTTGGGCTCACAGGCCAGCGCCATGGCGATCATCACGCGCTGCCGCATGCCGCCGGACAGCTGGTGCGGGTAGTTGCCGACCCGCTCGGCCGGGCGCGGCATGCCGACCAGGCGGAGCACCTCGATGGCCCGCTCCCGGGCCGTCTTGGCGTCCGCGCCACGGTGCAGCACGACGGTCTCGGAGATCTGGTCCCCGATGGTCATCGTCGGGTTGAGCGACGTCATCGGGTCCTGGAAGATCATGCCGATCTCGTTGCCCCGGACGTGCCGCATCTGGTCATCGTTGAGCGCGGAGATTTCCCGGCCGTCCAGCAGGATCTTGCCGTCGGTGATGTGGCCGCCCGGCGGCAGCAGTTGCATGATCGACAGCGCGGTCATCGTCTTGCCGCAGCCGGACTCGCCGACGATGCCGAGGCATTCGCCGGCGTCCAGGCTCAGGCTGACGCCCTCCAGCGCGTGCACGGTCGCACTGCGCAGCCGGATTTCGGTGCGCAGCTCCTCTAGTTGCAGCAGTGGTGCCACTTTGTCCTCATCAAATGGCTGGATGGAGTACCGGCCAGGTCGTGGCGGTATGTGACCAGGCTATCGGCGCTGCAGACGGACCTCGACGGCGTCCCGCAGCCCCTCGCCGATAAAGATCGGGGCGGCGATGACCAGCACGATGCACAGGCCGGCCGGGAAGATCAGCCACCAGTAGTTGTCGTTGACGTACTGGATGCCATCGCTGAGCATGCCGCCCCAGTCCTGCTGAGGCGGGCGGATGCCCAGGCCCAGGTAACTGAGCGCGACGATGAGCGCGATGGCATCGGCCACCTGGAAGGTGGCGTTCACCATGATGGTGCCGATCGCGTTCGGCGCGATGTGCCGCAGCACCGCCCGCCGGCTGCCACCGCCCATCACCTTCATGGCCTGGACGTAATCGCGCGTGCGCAGCGACAGCGCCTCGCCGCGGACCAGCCGGGAGGTGGTCAGCCATGAGGTCAGCGCGATGACCAGGATGAGGACCGGCTTGGTCGGGGTGACCAGGGTTACCACCACGATGGCCAGGAACAGCACCGGGATGGACAGCAGCGCGTCCACGATGCGCATCATGGCGGAGTCGATGATGCCGCCGAAGTAGCCGGCTATCGCGCCCCACAGCACACCCATGACGGTGGCCAGCGCGGCGGCGGCGATGCCGACCTCCAGCGAGATCTGCCCGGCCACCATCAGCCGGCCCATCACGTCGAATCCGCTGGCGTCGGTGCCCAGCAGGTGCTGTCCGTTGGGCGTAATAAATTCGTTCGCGAAGTTGACCGTGAGCTGATTAGTCTTGTACAGCAGCGGGCCGACGAAGCAGAACAGCAGCATGAAGACGAAGATGCCGACCCCGGTGACGGCCAGTTTGTTCTCGAGGAACACCTCGAGACCGCGGCGGAACGTGCTGCGCGGCTTACCAGCCGGCAGCGCGCCAGCCGCGACGGCGGCGGCCTGGTCAGGTTCGGCGATCTCCGTGTCATAGGTGGTGACCAGACCGGTGGTGGCCGACGGGTTTTCCGGGTCCGGAAATTCCGGTGGGACGCTGGCGAGGCTCATTGGCTCACGTACCTAACCCGCGGGTCGAGCACCGCGTACGCGATGTCGGCGAGCAACGACCCCACGACTGTTGCCACAGCTACGACGATAGTGATTCCGAGCAAGATCGGGTAGTCCGAATTGAGCGCGGCCTGGTAGAACAGGTAGCCCATCCCCGGGTAGTTGAACACTGCCTCGGTGATCAGCGCGCCCGCGATGATGCCGGGCAGGCTCAGCCCGAGCAGGGTGGCGATGGGGATCAGCGAGTTGCGCAGCACGTGCCGGATCAGCACCCGCCGCTCGCTGGCCCCCTTGGCCTTGGCCGTGCGCACGTAGTCCTCGGTCAGGTTGTCCAGCACGGAGGAACGCATGTACCGGCTGAACAGCGCGAGCGTGATCAGGGTCAGCGAGATGATCGGCAGGACCAGCGCGTTGAAGTTGGTGAAGACCACGCCCAGGCCCTCACCCTGCGGGCCTTCGGGCGGGAAGATCGGGATCTTGATCGCGAAGGCCAGGATCAGCAGGATCCCCAGCAGGAACGCGGGCATCGCGTAGAACACGGTGGAGAACCCGTTGAAGAAGTGATCCACGAACTTGTTCCGGCGCACGGCCTGGATGACCCCGAGCGGCACGGCCAGCAGCAGGGCCAGGATGGTGGAGATGCCGACCAGGAAGATCGTCTTGGGCAGGTGCGTGCTGAGCAGCGAGGCCACGCTCTGGTTCAGCTTCCATGAGAAGCCGAGGTTGCCCGCCAGCAGGTGGCGTAGCCACAGCCAGTACTGGCTGTACCACGGCAGGTTGAACCCGTACTGCTGATCGAAGGCACGGATCGCGCCCGGATTGCGGAACGAGTTCGGGCCGAGGACGGCGATGGCCGGGTTCCCCGGGATCGCCCGCAACAGGGCAAAGGTCATCACCGTCACCAGCAGGATGACGATGATCGACTGCAGCACCCGGCGCAGCAGAAAGATTGTCACTAACTCCCCCTTGCGGGCGGTATGGCGCGGGGGTGCCGGGTGTGACCCGGCACCCCCAACGTCTGGCTGCGATGACCTGGTGTGGTCACCGGTTGCCGGTTACTTCACGAAATACCAGTTCTCTGGGTTGATGTCGAGCGTCGGCGGCTGCGGAGTGACACCGCGCAGGTTGTTCTTGATCTCCGTCAGCTCATAGACGCCGTTCGGCTGGTACTCCACTGGCAGCTGCGGCTGCAGGTAGTTCTGCCAGCTGTACATGGCGGTTGACGCGCTGTTGGTCAGCGTGCCGTTGATCAGCGAGTCGTTCTGCTTGCTGCAGTAGCCGCCCGAGTTGGCGGGCACGCCGCACATGAACAGCTCTTCACCCGTGGGCTGGTAGTCCGGGGCGAAGTTCCAGCCGCCGCCCCAGTTGGCCATGTCCCAGTTGCAGGACGACTTGGTGACCACGCAGTTGCCGCCGGCCAGGGCGATGACCTGGTTGAACGGCTCCGGCTTGAGGTTCAGCTTGATGCCGACCGCGGCCGCGTTCGACTGCAGCTGCGTCATCTCCGAGGTGATCCACGCAGTGCCGTTGGCGAACGGCAGCGTGAAGGACAGCGCCTGCCCGGACTTGATGCCCGGACCGCACTTGCTCGGGTCTGTGCAGGTGGTCGTCCCGTTCGGGGTGACCTTCCAGCCGTGGCTGGACAGCAGGCTCTTGGCCTTGGCCTGGTTGAACGGGAACGGGTCGCCCGACGGCGCCTGCGGCGACAGGAACTGCGTCTTCGGCGTGTTCGGGACCGGCCCGACGGTGGGCAGGCCGTAGCCGCGGAGCGGGCCCTGGATCACTGACTTCTGGTTCATCAGGTAGGCCAGCGCCTGCCGGAAGTACAGCTGCTTGATCACTGGGCCGTTGCCGGTCGTGCTCTGGAAGTTCAGCACGTAGTAGTTGATGCCCCAGGAGTACAGCGGGGCCAGCGTGTAACCGTGCAGCGGGTTAGTCCCCACCGTGGCCGACACCGGCTTGGCCGGCGCGTCCTGCTCGGGCAGGTAGCCGACGTCGACGCTGGAGTTCGGCGCCTGGAGCACGCTGTACTCGGCCGCGTCGGTGGTGAACGGCACTTCCTGGAACTGCGACAGAGTCGGCTTGACCGGGCCGGTGTAGGACTTGTTCGGCACGAACGTGATGTGCCCGTCCGCGTTGAACGAGCTGAGCTTCCACGGCCCGTCCACGACCGACCAGATCGGCGACGACGCGTAACTGTTCAGCGTCTTCGACTGCCCATCCAGGTAGGTGTAGACAGCCTTGCAGTCGCTCACCGTGGTGGTGCAGTGGCTCGGCCCGGACGCGGTCCTGTCCCACGCCTCCGGCATCGGGGTGATCTGCGCCAGCTCGTTGTACAGGAACCAGCTGTGCGAGTAGCTCTTGTCCATCGTCATGGTCAGCTCGGTCGGGCTGACCACCTTGACGTTCTTGACGATGCTGGCCGGGAACCCGGTGTAGCCGCCGTAGTTGGACGGCTCCGCGGTCTCCATGTTGATCCAGAACATCACGTTCGACGCGGTCACCGGCTGGCCGTTGGACCACATGTAGTGCTTGAGGTTAATCGTGACCTTGTTCCCGCTGAACTGGGGCGCGTTGGCGACGCTCAGCGACGGGTTGTAGGTCGGCTTGTTCCCGTTACCGAACCAGTACAGCGGCCGGTACAGCAGGAACTGCAGGTAGCTGATGTTGGACACGCTGAAGTCAGCGCTGCTGGAGTACGGGAAGATGTAGTTCGGCGTCGTCGACGGGGGCAGGGCGTAGACGGCGGTGCCGCCCTTCTGCTTAGCTCCACCCGAACCCGAAGAGGACGACGAACCGCTGCCCCCGCAGCCTGCCGCGACGAGTGCCAGCGCGGCAGCGCCAGCAGCTACGAGGGCAAACCTGCTGCGGAGCCTGGATCTTGGTTGTGCTTGCTGCTTAGGGGCTCGCCCCATTACCACGGCTCCTTCACCCACAGGGAACGGTCTGGCACGGGTAGTGCCGACCGGTCCGACAGACATGGTTGTAAGGCCGGAAGACCGGCTATTGGCTAGATCAGCACGACGCACGTCGCAGCGACAAGTGAACGCACCAGCTTGGGACACTTTCGTGACTTGAGCGTGACAGGCACGTACTCTTCCGCCAGCACGCCCCGGTCTGCGGATAACTTGCACATAGCCCGCCCTTGTATAGCAAATCTGCCTTCTTTCGCCGGTATCGGGGATAACCCTCCGGGCCAGCCCGGGCGCCCGGTGCGCGGCCCTCAGCGGAGCCCGCGGACGGCGGCCACGGCGGCCTCGTGCAGCCGCTGCCGCAGCGCCGCGCCCGCGGCCCGGCCGGCCGGCACCTCGACGATGCGCAGCCCGCCGCCGCGCAGCGCGGTGGGCAGGTCCGCGGCCTCGCGCAGTTCCCGGTGGGGCAGCCCGGCGGCCGCGGCCAGCGCGCTGAACCGGGCGCCGTGCGGGGTGCCGAACACGCGCTCGAAGCTGTCCGGAAACGCGGCCGGCTCCAGGGTGGAGAAGATCCCGCCCCCGTCGTTGCTGACCACCACGATGGCCAGGTCCGGGCGCGGCTCGCCGGGCCCGGCGAACAGCCCCGGCGCGTCGTGCAGGACGGCCAGGTCGCCGAGCAGCGCCACCGCGGGGCCGCCGCCCGCGGCCTGGTGGGCCAGCGCCGCCCCGGACGCGGCGGAGAACAGCCCGTCGATGCCGCTCGCGCCGCGGCTGGCCAGCACGCGCAACCCGGCCCGGGGGGCCATCTGCCGGTCCAGGTCCCGGATGGGCAGGCTGGACGCGGCCCACAGCAGCGCGCCGTCGGGCAGCGCCGCGGCCAAGTCGCGGGCCAGCCGCGGCTCGGTGAGCTCCGCGCCCGCGTCCAGCACTGCGTCCAGCGCGGCGCGGGCCGCCGCGTCCGCCCGCTGCCACCGGCGCAGCCAGTCCCCAGGCGGCCCGGCCGGCGGGCCATCGCTGAGCCGGATCCACGCCGTGACGTCCGTGGCCGTCCGGCCCGGGTCGGCCCACCGGCCCGGGCCCTGGGTGAGCACCACCTGCCGGGCGCCGTGCGCGGCCGCCTGCCGCAGGAAACCGAGCTGGCCCCGGGACAGCCCGGGACGGCCGGCGATGACGACCAGGTCCGGGCGGTGCCCGGCGGTGAACCCCGGGTCGTCGAGCAGGTACTGGTAGGCGGTCACCGCGGCGTGGCCGTGCCGCGCCCCGGAGGACGGCTCGGCCAGCACCGGCCAGCCCGCCTGCTCGGCCAGCGCGGCCAGCGCGGCCGGCCGCGCCGTCCCATCACCAGCCAGCACAACGCCAGCTTCCGTCCAGGGCAGTTCCAGGGTGCCCGGCTGCTCCCGTCTGGCCGGCCCGGCCAGCCGGGTCCACGGCGCTCCACCCGGCCGCCCGTCCAGGGACTCCGGCCATGCTGGGCCGGGGGGGCGACCCCCCGGAGCCCCCCGGTCGCCGCTGCGCGCCGAGGCCGGCGCGGCCGACTGTGCGGGCGGCCGTGCGGGCTGGGCTGGCCCCTCCGGGCCAGCCACCACCACCACCTCGTCGGGCACTCCGGGCACCAGGGGGTCGCGCAGCGGGAGGTTGAGCTGCACCGGCCCGGGGAATCCGCCCATCTCCCCCGACGCGGCCGCCCAGGCGCGGCAGGCCAGCGACCGCCAGTAGGCGTTCATCCCGGTGCGTGCCTCCGGCACCCCGACGTCGGCGAACCAGCGGACCGCGCCGCCGTACAGCCGCACCTGGTCGATGGTCTGGTTCGCACCGGTGCCGCGCAGCTCCGGCGGCCGGTCCGCCGTGAGCAGCAGCAGCGGCACTCCGGACTCGTCCGCCTCGATCACCGCCGGGTGGAAGTTCGCCGCAGCGGTGCCCGAGGTGCACAACACCGCGGCCGGCCGCCCGCCGGCCTTGGCCAGGCCCAGCGCCAGGAACGCCGCGGACCGCTCGTCGATCCGGACATGCAGCCGGGGCGAGCCGGACCCGCCGCACCGGTCGTGCAGCGCCAGGGCCAGCGGCGCGCTGCGCGAGCCGGGGGCGAGCACAACCTCGCGCAGCCCGCACCGGATCAGCTCGTCGACGAGGACGGTGGCGAACGCGGTCGCGGGGTTCACCGGCGCCTGGCGAGGAACTCGGCGGCCGCCGCCACCCGGGCCCGCCACGGCCCGGGGTCGGCCTGCCAGTCCGCCAGCCGGCTGGCGTCGGCGGCGGGGCGGCGAACCGGCAGCGTGCCGTCCCGCTCGGCCAGTGGCTGGCTGGTGACGTCGCCGGTGAGCAGGCTCATCGTGGCCAGGCCGCAGGCATAGCGCAGCTCGGGCAGGGCCGCGGCCAGCGCCACCCCGGCGGCCAGGCCGATCGAGGACTCGACCGCGCTGGACACCACCACGGGCAGCCCGCAGGCCTCGGCGATGCGCAGTGCGCCGCGCACCCCGCCCAGCGGCTGCACCTTCAGCACCACGATGTCGGCCGCGCCCGCGGCCCGCACCGCGATCGGGTCCTCGGCCCGGCGGATCGACTCGTCGGCGGCGACCGGCACGTTTACCCGCTTGCGCAGCGCGGCCAGCTCGTCCAGGGTTGGGCACGGCTGCTCGGCGTATTCCAGGCCGGACCGGGACAGCTCGCCGAGCATACGGGCCGCCGTGTCCACGTCCCAGCCGCCATTGGCGTCCACCCGGATCCAGCCGCCGGGACCCAGCGCATCCCGGACCGCCTCGACCCGGGCGAGGTCCGCGCTGGCCGGCTGGCCGCGCTCGGCCACCTTGACCTTGGCGGTCCGGCAGCCCGAGGCGGCCACGATGCGGTGCGCCTGCTCCGGCCCGACCGCGGGCACGGTCACGTTGACCGGCACCTGATCGCGGCGCGGCGCGGGCCAGCCGTCCCAGGCCGCCTCCAGCGCACAGGCCAGCCAGCGGGCACACTCCCGCGGGCCGTACTCGGCGAACGGGGAGAACTCGGCCCAGGCCTGGCCCCTCGATCAGCGCACCCTCGCGGACCGTGATGCCGCGGAAGCGGGTGCGCATCGGGATGGCGAACGCGCGCAGCCCACCCAGCGCGGCGTCCACCCGGGCCGCAACCTCGCTCCGCACTGTGTCTCCTTCGAACCTCGCGCCATCCGGCGCAACCCATGGACCGGGTGGCGCTCGACTGGGCCGCCCACCCGGTGCGCGGCCAGATCTGCCGGATAACCTTACGTCGATGAGCCCCCGCCCCCTGCACGCAGTCCTGCTGCCTGCCGCGGCGCAGGCCGGGCGACTGCTCGACGTGCTGGCCGCCGCGCTGGACGGCACCGGCCCGGCGATCCTGCCGGTGGACCCGCGGCTGCCGCCGGATAAGGTCGCCGCGCTGCTCCGCGCGCTCGGCCCGGACACCCTGGAAACCGAGGCCGGCACCGAGCGGCTGGCCCCGGCGAACCCGGCCGCGCTGGCCCCGGGGACGGCGGTGGTGATCGCCACCTCGGGGTCCACCGGCGAGCCGAAGGGCGCCGAGCTGAGTGCGGCGGCGCTGCGCCATTCGGCCGGGGCCAGCCTGGCCCGGCTGGGCGCCGGGCCAGGCCAGCGCTGGCTGTCCTGCCTGCCGCCCAGTCACATCTCCGGGCTGCAGGTGTTCGTCCGGTCCCTGCTGGCCGGCACCGGCCCGGTCGTCGCGCCCCGGCTGGACAGCCCGGCCGCGGCGGCCGGGCCGGGCTGCGACTACGTGTCCCTGGTACCCACCCAGGTGCGGCATCTGCTGGATCAGCCGGAAGGCCCCGCCGCGCTGGCGTCGTTCCGCGGCATCCTGCTCGGCGGGGCCGCGGTGCCAGACGGCCTGCTGGCCGAGGCCCGGGCCGCGGGTGCCCGGGTGGTCACCACCTACGGGATGACCGAGACCTGCGGCGGATGCGTGTACGACGGGCGGCCGCTGGACGGGGTGTCGGTGCGGATCGCGGCCGACAGGCGGATCCAGCTGGCCGGGCCGGTGCTGTTCTCCGGCTACCGGGGGCGGCCCGAGCTGAGCGTGGCCACCATGGACGGTCCCTGGTTCGTCACCTCCGACCTGGGCAGCCTGGACGGGACCGGGCGGCTGACGGTGCGTGGCCGGGCCGATGGGATGATCAACACCGGCGGCGAGAAGGTGGCCGCCGACGAGGTCGCGGCGGTGCTGGCCGGCTGCCCGGGGGTGCGCGAGGTCGCGGTGACCGGCCGGGCTGACCCGGAGTGGGGAGAACTGGTCACCGCCATCGTGGTCCCGGCCGACCCGGCCGACCCGCCCAGCCTGGCCGCGCTCCGCGCCGCGGCCGCCCAGAAGCTGCCCCACTTCGCCGCGCCCCGGGCGATCGTGCTGGTCCCGGCCATCCCGCTGCTCCGGTCGGGCAAGCCGGACCTGCAGGCGCTGCGCCAGCTAGCCGCCGGGAACTGAGTCAGCGGGTGCAGGCGTTAAGCACGCGTGGAGATCGGCTGGCGCATATGCATGCGGGCAGAACGCCGCGGCCGGGAACAATCGGCTCCAGCGAGCGTTATTAGATAGTGCCCGCGCTTCACAGTAGCAAGAACTGCGAACCGCTAGAGCACATCGAACCACGGAAACGTGCTGACCGAAACGTGCGTAACGCACGCCCACGAAGGGAGGGACCTCGATGCCGAAGAGTGCGACCGCCAGGCGGGAGCCTGATCTGGCTGACGAGGCGACCCGGCGCGTGGACGAGCTGATCCAGCTTGGCCGCGGCCAGGGTTACCTGTCGCTGACCGAGCTGCGCGCGGCCTTCGGGGACGCAGGCGTTACGCCGGCGGAAGGCAGGTCGATCATCCGTGAGCTGGCGGAAGCCGGGGTGCGGCTGGGTGACGAGCCGAGTGGGGGCACTGGTTCACAAGGGACCACGGGCCCACAGCGAGTACGGACGGGCACGGAGGACATGAAGACTGCACAGCGCACCGAATCGCCGGAAGCCACCGACGAGCCTAGGCCGGACGCCCTGGATGCGGTGGCGGACGAGGCAGCCGAGGCGGGCGCCGCCGACCTGGCGGAGCCGAGCCCCACGGACCTGGCCCAGCCCATGTCGGCGGAAGTAGACCTGGATGACCAGACGTCGGCCATGGGTGACTCGGTGCACACCTACCTCAAGTCCATCGGGCGCACCAGCCTGCTCACCGCCGAGCAGGAGGTGAACCTGGCCAAGCGGATCGAGGCCGGCCTGTTCGCCGAGCACAAGCTGGAGACCGAGCCCGACCTGGCCGGGGCCTGCCGGCGTGACCTGGAAGAGGTGGCTGAGGACGGCAGGCGCGCCAAGGCGCACATGCTGGAGGCCAACCTGCGGCTGGTGGTCTCGGTGGCCAAGAAGTACAGCGACCGCGGGCTGTCCCTGCTCGACGTGGTGCAGGAGGGCAACCTCGGGCTGATCCGCGCGGTGGAGAAGTTCGACTACACCAAGGGCTACAAGTTCTCCACCTACGCGATGTGGTGGATCCGGCAGGCGATCCAGCGTGGCTTCGCCGACTCGGCCCGGACCATCCGGCTGCCGGTGCACGTGCTCGAGATGCTGAGCAAGCTGTCCCGGGTTGAGCGGGACATGCACCAGCGGCTCGGCCGTGAGCCGACCCCGGAGGAACTGGCCGTCGAGCTGGACCGCACCCCGGACCAGATCGAGGAGCTGCTGCGCACCAGCCGGCAGCCGATCAGCCTGGACTCCACCATCGGCGAGGACGGCGAGACCAGCATCGGCGACCTGATCGAGGACGTGGACGCGCCGGAGGCGTCCGAGCTGGTGGACCGCCAGCTGATGGCGGACCAGCTGCGGCACGCGCTGGACGGGCTGACCCAGCGGGAAGCCACCATCATGGCCATGCGGTTCGGCCTGTACGACGGCAACCCGCACACGCTGGATGAGATCGGCCGCGCGCTCGGCCTGACCCGGGAGCGGATCCGGCAGCTGGAGAAGCAGTCGCTGTCCAAGCTGCGGCACCCGAGCCGCGCCCAGCCGCTGCTCGATTACGCCAGCTAAGCACTTGGGCCCGGCCGGGGGTACGCCCCCCGGCCGGGTCTTTTGCGTACTGTCTTAGCAGCCGTTCCAGCGCGGTCTGCAGCAGGTCCTGGCTGGCCTCACGGCTGCCGGTCAGCAGTACCGCCGCCCGGAGCAGGTGGTCGGCCCGGTCGGTGAGGAAGCGCTCCAGCTCCGCTACCGCCTGGTCTTCTGCCATCGGCTGTCCTCCTTTCGCCTACCAAGCACGAAGGACCCGGCCGGGACGTTCCCCCGTGTCACAGAGGGACCGGTGTCACAGATCGAGGGGCCGTCTCGTCTGAACGTTACGACCAGACCTCGGAGGCAGGAACATGCGGATAGCGGTGGCCGGCGGGACCGGCCTGGTGGGCCGGTACGTGGTGGCCGAACTGCGGGCGGCCGGGCACGAGCCGGTGGTGCTCACCCGGTCGGCCGGTGCCGACGTCATCACCGGGGACGGGCTGGACGCCGCGCTGGACGGCGCCGCCGCCCTGATCGACGTGACCAACACGACCGCGCTGAGCGGCCGCAAATCGGTGGCGTTCTTCACCGTGGGCACCGGGAACCTGCTGGCGGCAGCCCGCCGTGCTGGCGTTCGGCATCATGTGGTGTTGTCCATCGTCGGGACGGGCCGCCCGGGGATGAGCAGCGGGTACAACACGGGGAAGGTGGCGCAGGAAGCGCTGGTGCACGGCAGCGGGATGCCGTTCAGCATCATGCGGGCCACCCAGTTCCACCAGTTCATCCCGGAGCTGCTGGACCGCATCCCCGGCCCGGTGCTGGTCGTGCCGCGGATGCGGATCCAGCCGGTGGCCGCGTGCGAGGTGGCCGCGGCGCTGGCCGCGCTGGCCGCCGGGCCGCCCGCCGGGATGGCGCCGGAGATGGCCGGGCCGGAGCAGGCCGACCTGGCCGGCCTGGCCCGGCAGCTCAGCCGGGCCCGGGGCAGCCGCCGCCCGGTGCTGCCGGTGCGGGTGCCGGGCGCGGCCGGCCGGGCCATGGCCGACGGGGCCATGCTGCCCACCGGACCCGGGCTGCGTGGCACGCAGACGTTCGCCGGCTGGCTGGCCAGCTCACCCCGGTCGGCGCAGCCGGCCTAGCACCCGCCAGGGCCGGGTCCGGCGGAGCAGTTCCACCACGGCGCTGACGCCCACGGCCACGCCGAACGCGAGCACGAAGCCCAGCCACGGCCGGTCCTCGAACGCCTTGCCGCCCAGCCGCCCGAGGAAGAACGCGTAGCAGGCCCAGATGATCCCGGCGCACACCGTGGCCACCGCGAACCGGCGCCACGGGTACCCGACGACGCCGCAGGTGAACGTCACCGCGGTACGGCCGCCCGGGATGAACCGGCAGACCACGATGATCCTGGCGCCGAACCGGCGCAGCGCCTGGTCGGCCCAGGCCCGGGTGCGCGCGCCTCGTTTCCCGGCGAACAGCCGGCGCTCGGCGAACGGGGCGAACCGGCGGCCGAGGAAGTAGCACAGGTTGTCGCCGGCGAACGCGCCGCAGGCGGCCAGCGCGACCAGCACCCCGATCCGCGGGTCAGCGCGGCCCGCGGTGGCCACGCCGAGCGCGATCACCACGGTCTCGCTGGGCAGCACCGGCAGCACCGCGTCCAGCGCCGGCACCGCGAAGGCCACCAGGTATGACACTGGCGAGGAAACGGAAAGCTGAGTCAGCAGATTCAACCCTGTCAATGATCTCACGCACGCCGGAAGGGTGCCGCGCCGCCGGACCGACGAGCCAGGCACCCGGCGCCGCCGCCCCGGCGAGTGAGGAGGAAGACGGGCGCCCCGCGCCAAAGGAGACTTGAAGGCGCCCCCCTCGCGGCGGACGGAAGCAGAGCCTGCAAAGCGCCCCCGGAGACGCGAAAAGATAGGCTACGTTCGTGACTGTGCGCGTCGAAGTGCTACGTGAAGTGACCGACGAGGTCGTTGTGACGTTCAACCGGCTGCTGCCCCAGCTGTCCCGCAGCGCGCCGCCGCTCGACCGGGCGGCACTGCAGCGGATGGTGGGCTCGGACGCCACCACGGTGCTCGTCGCCCGGGCTGATGGCCGGATCGCCGGCACACTGTCGCTGGTCGTGTTCCCTATCCCGACCGGGATCCGGGCCTGGATCGAGGACGTCGTCGTCGATGAAGCCGCCCGCGGCCAGGGCATCGGCGAAGCGCTGACCACGGCGGCGCTGCGGCTGGCCGACGCGGCCGGCGCCCGCACCGTGGACCTGACCTCGCGGGCGTCCCGGGAGGCAGCGGGCCGGCTGTACGAGCGGGTCGGCTTCAAGTCCCGGGAGACCCGGTTCTACCGCTACGCGTTCGCGGACGTCGCGGCCAGCCCGGCCGGTTAGCCTGGCCGGCTCAGCCGGTTAGCTCGGCCAGCGCGGCGAGCAGCCGGTCCACGTCGGACCGGTCGTTGTAGTGCACCAGGCCGGCCCGCACCGCGCTACCGCGGTCGCGCAGGCCAAGCGCGCCGGTCAGCTCCCAGGCGTAGTTGTGCCCGGCCCACACGTTCACCTGCCGGGCGGCCAGGAACTGGGCCACCTCGTCCGGGGTGTGCCTGGCCACGGTGAAATACGCCGTCGGGGTACGGCTGGCCGCCTGGCCGTACGTGGTCACCTGGCTCATCCCGGCCAGCCCATCCAGCAGGACCGCGAACAGCTCCTGTTCGTACGCTTCCACCGCGGCCATCGAGGCCAGCAGCCGTTCCCGGCGGCTGCCCGGCCCGGGCGCGCCGAGCTGGGCCAGGTGGTCCACGGCGGCGGTGACCCCGGCCAGGTCGGCGAACGGCGGGGTGCCCCGCTCGAACCGGTCCGGCAGCGTGTCCGGCGAGGGGATCAGCTTGTCCGGGTGCAGCGTGCTGAGCAGCGCCGGGCTGGCGATCACCGCGCCGACGTGCGGGCCGGACCACTTGTAGGCGCTGGTGGCGTAGAAGTCCGCGCCCAGCGCGGCCACGTTGACCGGAATGTGCGGCGTGGCGTGCACGCCGTCCACGTAGCTGAGCGCGCCGGCCGCCCGGGCCGCGGCGGTGATCGCGGGCAGGTCCGGCCGGGTGCCGAGCACGTTGCTGGCCGCGGTCACCGCGACCAGCCGGGTGCGTTCGGACAGCAGCCCGGCGTACTGCCCGGCCGGCAGTTCCCCGGTGGAGGCGTCCACCTCGGCCCAGCGCACCGTGGCCCCGGCCCGCTCAGCGGACTGCACCCACGGCCGCACGTTGGCGTCGTGGTCCAGCCGGGACACCACGACCTCGTCGCCCGGGCCCCAGTCCCGGGCCAGCGTGCCGGCCAGCCGGTAGGTGAGCGTGGTCATGTTCGGCCCCAGGATGACCCCAGCCGGGTCACCGCCGGTCAGATCGGCGACGGCCTGACGGCACTCGGCGATGATTGCGCTGGACCGCTGGCTGGCCGGGAACCGGCCCCCGGCGTTGCCCAGCCCGGACCGGTACGCGGCGCCGATCGCGTCCAGCACCGCCGCCGGGACCTGAGTGCCCGCCGCGCCGTCCAGGTACCCGAAACCGTCGGCCAGGGCGGGGTAACCAGCGCGCACGGCAGCCACGTCATACGACATCAGGCGACAATTCCTTCCGCTCAGCCCCGCGGCCCCGGGGCCGCGAGGCCGCCGCCGGGCGCGATCCGGCCCGACGCACGCAGCATGGCATGCCACGGATCCCCGGCGCCCGCTGCCCCAGGCCCGGCCGCCGCCATCGGGCCGGTGCCGCCCGGCCTGGCGGGCGCGGCCAAGCCGCCCCCGGCGTGCGCCGCCGCGGTCCCGCCGACCGGCACCGGCAGCCCCGGGCCGGGCAGCGGCAGGTGCGGCTTGCCGGCCAGCCAGCCGCTGAGCAGGATGTCCGGGTTGGCCGGCCGATAGTCCTTGCCCTGGGCCCGGGCCAGGTCCCAGGCGTGCAGGTGCCACTCGGCGCACGCCGCGCCGGCCATCCCGCCCACCGTAACCAGCGTGTCCCGGTAGTGGTGATGCGGCAGGTCCCAGATGGGCAGCAGCCGCTGCGCGTAGGAGCGGGCCGAGATGGCGAACCCCGCGATGTGCTCCGGCCCGGACGCGTCCGGCAGCGCGGCCAGTTCCGCCGCGTTCTGCCGGGCCAGCTTGCGGGCCAGCGTCTCCGGATGCGCGCCGGTCGCCATCAGCCGGGCCAGCCGGCTGGCCGGCGCGTCGTCCAGGTACTCGTGAAAGTCGTCGGCCACGCAGCGCAGGTGACCAGCCAGGTCGGCCACCCGCCACTCCGGGCACGGCGACAGCGCGGCCCAGTCAGCGTCGGTGAACAGGGCCGAGATCTGGCATATCACGGTCACACCGTCGTGGTAAGCGGCGAGCGCAGGGCCAGGCGGCCAACTCGATATGGGTGGCCTGTCCCCAGAATCCGTGCCCTCCACGGTCCCTCCCTGCCGGCGCCCGGGCACCGGCGCGCGAGTCCCCCGGGCTAGCCAGCGTGCCAGAGTTGAAGTGCCGCCGCTACCCGCCCGCCGGAGAGAGGCGATGGGGTGACACTCCCGTTACTTCACTACTCATGACACTTACGGCCGGTCTGACCGCCATTTCGGTCTGCCCTGACAGCCCCGGGCAACGCCTTCGCCGCCTCGGTGCAGGGTCCGGTGCAGCTTTGGGCCCAGCACGCCGGCCAGGGGAAATTCAGGTGACATAGCGGCGGCGCCCAGCTAGCGTACGAGTAATGCCCCCTCAACAACCCGGCCCGCTTCCGGCTGCCCGGACCGGGAATGGCGGCACCGGCGGGACCCCCCTCGCCGCGCTCTGGCGGGCCCGCAGCTACCTGCGCCCATACCGCTGGCAACTGGCGTTCATGGTGGCCGCCGCGATCGTTGCGGTGCTCAGCGAGATCGCCATCCCGCTGCTCACCAAGTCGATGATCGATGGGGCGATCAGCCACGGCCGCCGTGACCTGCTGCTGCCGCTCGGCGCCGCCGCGGTCGGCCTCGGCGTGCTGCAAGCGCTGCTCAACTTCCTCCGCCGCTGGGTGCAGGCCAACGCGGTCACCGGCCTGGACCAGGCCATCCGGGCCGACATCTACGCGCACCTGCAGCGGCTGCCGCCCGCTTTCCACGACGACTGGCAGTCCGGCCAGCTGCTGTCCCGGGCCACCAACGACCTGTCCGCGATCCGCCGGTTCGCCGGCTTCGGCACCGTCTTCCTGATCACCAACACGGTCACGTTCATCGCGGTGGTCGGGCTGCTGATCCGGCTGAACTGGTGGCTCGGGCTGCTCACCGGGACGGTGTTCCTGCCTGTGCTGTGGGCCAGCATCACGTTCCAGCGGTACTACCGGGTACTCTCCCGGCGGTCCCAGGACCAGCAGGGTGATCTGGCCACCTATGTGGAGGAGGCGGCCACCGGGATCCGGGTGCTCAAGGCACTCGGCCGGGGCGGCGAGGTGGCCACCCGGCACGCCGGGCAGGCGACCGAGGTGTTCGGCACCGAACTGGCCAAGGCGCGGCTGCGCAGCACGTTCTGGGCCGGCCTGGACCTCATCCCGAACGCCATGATCGGCGTGCTGTTGCTGCTCGGCGCCCTCGCCGTCGGCCGGCACGAGCTGACCCTGGGCGGCCTGGTCGCGTTCATCACGCTGACCCTGATGCTGCTCTGGCCGATCGAGTCGATGGGCTACATCCTGGCCGGCGGCCAGGAGGCGGCCACCGCCGCGCAGCGCATCTACGAGATCCTGGACACCGAGCCGTCGATCAAGAGCCCAGCCCGGCGCCCTGGCCGGGCCCGCGGGACGCGCGGCCGGCCGGCCCGGCTGGTCTTCGACCGGGTCGGGTTCCGCTACCCGGGGGCGGAGCACGCCTTACTGCGCGGCGTATCGCTGACTGTGGAGCCGGGCCAGACCATGGTGCTGGTCGGTGCGACCGGGGCCGGCAAGACGACGCTGCTGCAACTGGTGCCCCGGCTGGCCGACGTGACGTCCGGCGCGGTGCTGCTCGACGGCACCGACGTCCGGCGGCTGCCGCTGGCCGAGCTGCGCACCCGGGTCGGCTGCGCGTTCGAGGACCCGACCCTGTTCTCCGCGAGCGTGCGGGAGAACGTCAGCTACGGCGCCCCGGACGCGGACGAGGCGGCGATCGAGGCCGCCCTGGCCATGGCGCAGGCCGGCTTCGTGCACGACCTGCCCTGGGGGCTGGACACCCGGATCGGCGAGCAGGGCATGGCCCTGTCCGGCGGCCAGCGGCAGCGGGTAGCGCTGGCCCGGGCCATCCTGGCCCGGCCGTCGCTGCTCATCCTGGACGACCCGCTGTCCGCGCTCGACGTGCACACCGAGGCCCGGGTGACCGAGGCGCTCCGCGGGCTGCTGGCCGAGACCACCGCGCTGGTGGTCGCGCACCGCCCGTCCACGGTGACCCTGGCCGACCGGGTCGCACTGCTCCGCGACGGGACGATCACGGCCACCGGGACACACGCCCACCTGCTGGCCACCCAGCCCCGGTACCGGGACCTGATGAGCGGCCGCGGCCCGGGCGAGCCGGAATCCGGCGAAGGACCTGGCGAACAGGAGGCGTCGTGACCAGCACCACCGGCCCTGACACCTGGCGCGGGATAGCCGCCGAGGACGTCGAGCAGATGACGGCCGGGCTGGCCGCCGTGCTCCGGACCCGGGCCCGGCGGCTGCTGATCCGGCTGCTCCGGCCGCAGCGGGCCCGGGTGCTCGGCACGCTGCTGCTCATCGTGGCCGCGAACCTGGCCGCGCTGGCCGGCCCGTGGCTGGTCGGCGTGGCCATCGACCGCGGCATCCCGCCGCTGCTGCACGGCGGCCATCTCGGGCCGCTGGCGCTGTCGGTGGCCGGGTTCGTGGCCGCCGTGCTGCTCCAGGCGGTCACCACCCGGGCGTTCATCTTCGAGATGGGCCGGATCGGCGAGACCTTCGTCATCGAACTGCGGCGGCTGCTGTTCGCCCACTTCCAGCGGCTGCCGGTGGCCTTCCACGAGCACTACACCTCGGGGCGCGTGATCTCCCGGCAGGTCTCCGACATCGACTCGATCTCGGACCTGTTCAACGACGGCCTGGACGCCCTGGTGTCAGCGGTGCTGTCGCTGGTCCTGGTCGGGATAGGCATGCTGCTGCTGGACTGGCCGCTGGCGCTGGTGGTGCTGGCCGGGTTCGGCCCGCTGGCCTGGCTGACCTTCTGGTTCCGGCGCGAATCCGCGGTCGCCTACCGCCGGACCAGGGAAACGATCGCACAGGTCATCGTGCATTTTGTGGAGACCTTCGGTGGGATCCGCGCGGTGCAGGCGTTCCGCCGCGAGGACCGTAACGAGGAGATCTTCGCCGATTTGAACGGCCAGTACGCTCAGGCCAGCAAGCGCTCCTCGCGGTTGCTGGCGGTGTACTCGCCCGGTATCACGCTGGTCGGCAACGTGGCCACCGGGGTGGTGCTGTGCTACGGCGGGCTGCGCGTGCTGGACGGCGACATCAAGGTCGGCGTGCTGGCCACGTTCCTGCTCTACCTGGGCCGGTTCTTCGACCCGCTGCAGGACCTGTCGCAGTTCTACAACTCGTTCCAGTCGGCGGCGGCCGCGCTGGAGAAGATCTCCGGGGTTCTGGACGAGCCGCCCGCGGTCCCCGAGCCGGACGCGGCGGTGCCGCTGCCCGCACGCCGCGGCGCGGGCCGCAGTGTGCGCTTCACCGGGGTGCGCTTCGGCTACCGGGATTCGCTGGTGCTGCCCGGCCTGGACCTGGACATCCCAGCCGGGCAGACGGTCGCCCTGGTCGGCGCGACCGGCGCGGGGAAGACCACCATCGCCCGGCTGCTGGCCCGGTTCTACGATCCCGGAGCCGGGCAGGTGCTGCTGGACGGAGTGGACCTGCGGGACCTCGCCGACCAGGACCTGCGCCACGAAGTCGTCCTGGTAACCCAAGAGAACTTCGTGTTCTCCGGATCGGTGGCGGACAACATCGAGCTGGGCCGGCCGGGTGCCAGCCGGGCCGAGATCGAGGCCGCGGCCCGGGCGACCGGCGCGGACGAGTTCATCACCGCGCTGCCCGGCGGGTTCGACGCCGACGTAGGCAAGCGGGGCGGCCGGCTGTCCGCCGGGCAGCGGCAGCTGATCTCGTTCGCCCGGGTGTTCCTCGCCTCGCCCACCGTCCTGGTGCTGGACGAGGCCACCTCGCTGCTGGACATCCCCAGCGAGCGGACCGTGCAGGCGGCGCTGCGCACCATCCTGGCCGGCCGGACCGCGATGATCATCGCGCACCGGCTGTCCACGGTGGAGATCGCGGACCGGGTGCTGGTGCTCAGCGCGGGCCGGATCGTCGAGGACGGGCCGCCGGAGCTGCTGATGGCGGGCGACGGCGCGTACTCCGCGCTGCACGCGGACTGGCGGGACAGCCTGGCTTAGCACCAGGTCACGCGTTGCGATTGCCGCCATATCGGTGGGATGAGATCCTCCCAGCGGAGGATTTGTACCGATATGACAGCCGAAGAAACACGCGAAGAGGATCAGCAGCCGGCCCGGACGGTGGCTGATCGCGCGCTGGCTGGCCGCGCGCTGGCTGATGGCGCGCTGGCTGGCCGCGCGCTGGCTGATGGCGCGCTGGCTGGCCGCGCGGTGCCCGGCCGGCCGGTGATGGGTGGGCCGGTGCCGGCCCGCTGGCCGAGCGGAAGCGCCCGGCCAGCGCTTGGCACGCTGGCCGTGCTCGGGCTGGCGGGCTATGCCTGGGTCGCGTCCGGCCTGCCCCCGTTCAGCGGCCGGGCCCTGGCCGGCGTCCTGATCCCTGGCGCGGCCGCCGGGCTGATCGCCTACGGCCGCCCACCGGAGCGCATTCCCGCCCCGGAGCGCCTTCCCGCCCCGGAGCGCATCGATCTCACCGGCTTCTCCTACTGGGCCATCTGTGTCGCGGCGCTACTGGAGTGGGAGGCGTCCGCGTTCCGAGATAACTCACTGTCCTGGCATCCGTCGCTGACCGCGCTGATCGATCCGCTGATCCAGCCGCACCCGGCACGTGGCGCGGCCTTCCTGGTCTGGCTGCTGGCCGGCTGGGCCCTGGTCCGGCGGTGACCGCCGATGATCACCCGCACCATCACCATCATCGGCTTCACCGCGGTGATCGCGGCCATGTTCACCCTGGAGTTCATGGCCCGGCGCGGCAGCAGCCGGATCCCCACGGCCGGCCAGTGGCTCGGCTACCTGATGCGCTCCCGGGCCGGCCGGGCGCTCGTCCTGCTCGGCTGGTGGTGGCTGGGCTGGCATTACTTCGCCCGCTGAGCCTGGACCGCTGAGCCTGGACCGCTGAGCCTGGACCGCTGAGCCTGGAGCGCTGAGTCAGTGGGCCGTCCAGGCCGGAGTCTCTCCGGGTTGCGGATGGCCCAGATGTGCTTGATCCTGTCGCCGGCCAGGCCGAAGGCGAAGACCGTGACGGTGGTGCCGTGTTGCTGGGATCTGGGGCGGCGCGGGCGATCCGCTAGGCTCTCTTGCCGGTGGCCCGGCCAGGTGCGGCGGGCGCAGCTAGCGGCGTGAGGTGGGAGCAACCGTGATCGCGAGACGCAAGCCGGTCAGCGCGGAGGCCGGGCAGATGCTGGCCGCCGATGAGGCGCTCGCCGCCCGGTTCGACGAACTGCTCGAAGCCGCCCGGGCCGCGGAGCAGGCACTGCGCGACGGGCAGGCTTCCGGGGCCGCACTGCGGGAGCAGCACCGGCTGGCCATGGCGCTGGACGCGGCGCTGACCGCGGCGATGCGGTCCGCCTACGCGGCCGAGCGGGTAGCCATCGGGCCGCGTGGCTACGAGGACCGCATCTACCGGCGCAAAGCCAAGGCCACCTCGCCGGTACGGGCCTGGTCGATGGAGGCCGAGCGGCTGCTAACGCTGCGCGAGAGCCACCGGCTGACCGGCATCCCGCGGGTGCCGCGCAACCCGGCCGCCTAATTGTTCACCCTGCCCGCCGGCGTGTCGCTTCGATCTAGTCACGTCTGGTTATTGGCTACTAGTAACAAAGAGTGACTCGATAAATCGTCACAACGGACTATGTCGCGCGCTGTACTCGGCAGGCACACTAACATGTGATCAGCACCACAGCCAGACACTGACCCAGGAGGCACAGAATGTGCCCGCACACGCCATCGTGTCCGGACGCGCGAGCGCTGGACCGTGAGGCAGCCAGAACCGTAGTCAGCCGTCCCGAGCAGGGCTGGAGCCTGCTCTGCAACGGCATCGTCGTGTTCGAAGACACGGGGGAACTCCTTCCTGGCGGGGACACCATTGCTCCTCATCGGCCCACAGATGTGAGCGCAAACACCCATATCGTCCCGGCGGCCGGAACCTCGGCCATCGCGGCACCGGCACCGGCACCGGCCGAACCCGCCGCTTAGCAACCGCCGGACGGCACCAGTCCCCCCGCCAGGTGCCCGCACGTCCCCGGCTCGGTGACGCGACCCAGCACCGCCATCCGCGCACCGGACCCCAGCCCCCTTACCGCTAGCTGGCCCGCCCGGGCCGCGGCCCTGCCGTGCCCACCGCGCCGTGCCCATGCCGTGCCCCACCGCGCCGTGCCCAACCGCGCCGTGCCCATGCCGTGCCCCCATGCCGTGCCGCCGCCGGGTCGGCTGCCGCCCGGCCGCGGTGGCCGGACCGGGCCCGGCGGCTGCCCCGTTACCGTGGTCGGGTGACCGGAACCCGCGTCCGCGCCCTGCTCGCCCGGTATGCGGTGGCCTGGCTCTACCTGGGCGGTTTCCTGCTCACCGGGCTGGTCTACGCCGCGCTCCCCGGGCCGGGCCGGCACGCCGTGCTGTGGTGGGCCAGCACCGATGTGCTCAATCTGCACCACCATCCGGTCGGCTGCCTGGCGCTGTCAACGTTCGTCACCGACGCCAACTGGTATGTCTGGCCGCTGCTGATCGCGCTGGCCCTGTTCGGCGCCAACCAGGTGCTCGGCAACTGGCGCACCGCCGTGGTCTGCGCGGCCGGCCATGTGATCGGCACGCTGGTCAGTGAGGGTATTGTCGCTGACCGGGTGCAGCACGGGCTGCTGCCCGCCAGCGACAACCGCATCCTGGACGTGGGCCCGTCCTACGTCGTCGTGGCTGCGATCATGGTGGCTCTGCTCTACGGGTCTTGGTGGGCCCGGGTGGCGGCCGGGCCGACCTGGCCATCCTGGTGTTCATCGGGCAGATTTTCGCCGGGCTGAGCACGCTGCAGGTGGCCGCCGTTGGCCACGCCACGGCGCTGGTGGCCGGCGCGGTCGGCGGCGGCCTGCTGCGCTGGCAGCGCCGGCGCACCTCGCGTACCCCCGCGGACCCAGGCCGGCCCGCAGCCGCTCGGTTAGCCGAGCAGCTTCCGCAGCCAGGACCCGGCCGCCCGGCCGGCCGCCTCTGGGTGCCTGGACAGCGCGTGCGTTTCCCCGTCCAGTACCACCAGCCGCCGCCCGGCCGCCCGCCGGGGGATGCCGAACGGATCGTTCCGGCCGTTGATCACCAGCACATTGGTGCCCGCCATGGCCAGCTCGCCGGCCCGGGAGCGCTCCGGCCGGCCAGGTGGATGCAGCGGGAAGGCCAGCGCGATCACCCCGCGAGCACCGACCGCCTGCGCAGTCCGGCAAGCGACCCGGGCCCCGTTGCTCCGCCCGCCCTGGATCAGCGGCAAGCCGGCTCCGATGCTGTCCCTGAGCGGGCTGATCAGCTCGGCCCAGGCCGCGTCCTGCCGCTCCGCGTTGCCGGGTGCCCGCTGTCCCTTGACCCGGTAGGGCTGGGTCACCAGGGCCGTCACCGCGCCGAGTCGCAGCCCGGCGTCCCGCACCGCGAGCAGGTCAGGCGTGGCCACCCCGCCACCCGAACCATGCGTGAGCACCAGCAGGAAGGAAGGCCCCGCACCGTCAGCCGCACCGTCAGCCGGGCCGTCAGCCGGGCCGTCAGCCGGGCCGTCAGCCGGGCCGTCAGCCGGGCCGGCCACCTCGGCCAGCGCCGTCCCCTCCGCCGTCATGATCTCCACGCGGCGAATCGTAGCCGGTGCCGGGTGACCGTGCTGAGCCGATCCGTGGGCAGACGTCCAGGTCAGGGCAGCCCAGTGAGGCTCACCAGCTCCAGCTGCCCGGAGCCAAAACAGGTCACCAGCAGGGTCCGGCCGCTGGGTGCCACCGCCATCTCCCGCGGGAACAGGCCGGCTGGCAGCAGGCCGGCCAGCGCCGGGCGGCCCGCCAGCGCATCGCCGGCCCGGACCACGGCCAGGCTGGCTGATGCGCCGGCGGGCGTGGAACCGGTTGGAGTCGGCCACCACGATCTGGCGGCCATCATTCACCAGGGCCAGCCCGACCGGCGCGTCACCCACCTCCACCCGGGCGATCAGCGATCGTGCCGGATGGCGGCGCAGCCGGGTGGTGGAAAAGCCCAGTGCCACCCCCGGGTCCAGCTCGCTGGTCGCGTACAGCCAGCGCCCGTCCGGGGACAGCGCCAGCCCCACCACGGCCTCGCCCTGCGGATCGAGCCGAGGCGGCCGCGACTATACGTTCAGCAGCTTCTTCAGGAACTGGCCGGTGTAGCTGTCGTCCACCTGGGCCACCTGCTCCGGGGTGCCGGTGGCAATGATCTCGCCGCCGCGCGACCCGCCGTCCGGGCCGAGGTCGATGACCCAGTCGGCGGTCTTGATCACATCGAGGTTGTGCTCGATCACGATCACCGTGTTGCCGCCCTCCACCAGCCGGCCCAGCACGCCGAGCAGCTTGCGGATGTCCTCGAAATGCAGTCCGGTGGTCGGTTCGTCCAGCACATAGATGGTCCGCCCGGTAGACCGGCGCTGCAGTTCCGAGGCCAGCTTGACCCGCTGCGCCTCACCGCCGGACAGCGTCGGGGCGGGCTGGCCCAGCCGGACATAGCCCAGGCCGACGTCGACCAGGGTCTTCAGGTGCCGGTGGATGGCCGGGATGGCCTCGAAGAACCCCGACGCCTCCTCGATCGGCATGTCCAGCACCTCGGCGATGGTCTTGCCCTTGTAGTGCACGGCCAGCGTGTCGGTGTTGTACCGGGCGCCGTGGCACACCTCGCAGGGCACGTACACATCGGGCAGGAACTGCATCTCGATCTTGATGGTGCCGTCCCCGTGGCACGCCTCGCACCGGCCGCCCTTGACATTGAACGAGAACCGGCCGGGCTGGTAGCCGCGCACCTTGGCCTCGGTGGTCGCCGCGAACAGCTTCCGGATGTGGTCGAACACCCCGGTGTAGGTGGCCGGGTTGGACCGCGGGGTCCGGCCGATCGGCCCCTGGTCCACGTGCACCACCTTGTCCAGCTGGTTCATCCCGGTGACCCGTACGTGCCGGCCCGGCACTGTGCGCGCGCCGTGCAGTTCCCGGGCCAGCGACTGGTACAGGATGTCGTTGACCAGGGTGGACTTGCCCGACCCGGACACCCCGGTGACGGCGATCAGGCAGCCCAGCGGGAACGCCACGTCGATGTTCTTCAGGTTGTGCTCGCTGGCCCCCTTGATCACCACTTCCCGGCCCGTGGACCGCTTGCGCCGGGTGGCCGGCACCGGGATGCTCATCCGCCCGGTCAGGTACGCCCCGGTCAGCGACTCCGGGCTGGCCATCAGGTCGGCCACCGGGCCGGACACCACGATGTTGCCGCCGTGCTCCCCCGCGCCCGGGCCGATGTCCACCGCCCAGTCCGCGGCCCGGATGGTGTCCTCGTCGTGCTCCACCACGATCAGCGTGTTACCCAGGTCACGCAGCCGGATCAGGGTGTCCAGCAGCCGGTGGTTGTCCCGCTGGTGCAGCCCGATGGACGGCTCGTCCAGCACGTACAGCACGCCGACCAGGCCGGAGCCGATCTGGGTGGCCAGCCGGATCCGCTGGGCCTCACCACCGGCCAGCGTCGCCGACGCCCGGTCCAGGGACAGGTAGTCCAGCCCCACGTCGAGCAGGAAGCCGAGCCGGGCGTTGACTTCCTTGAGGATCCGCCCGGCGATCTGCATGTCCCGGTCGGACAGCTCCAGGCTGAGCAGCAGCTTGGCCAGCTCACCGATGGGCAGCGCGCACAGGTCCGCGATGGACCGGCTGTCTACGGTGACGGCCAGCGCGATCGGCTTGAGCCGCGACCCGTGACAGGACGGGCAGGGCACCTCGCGCATGTACCCGGCGAACCGCTCCCGGCTGGAGTCGGACTCGGCCTCGGAGTGCCGCCGCTCGATATACGGGATCGCGCCCTCGAACGAGGTGTAGTACGACCGCTCCCGGCCGTACCGGTTCTTGTACCGGACGTGGACCTGCTTGTCGTACCCGTTGAGCAGTGCCTTCCGGGCCGCGGCGGGCAGCCGGTGCCAGGGCGTGCCGATGCTGAAGCCCAGCGACGCGCCGAGTGCCTCGATCAGCCGGATGAAGTAGTCGCTGACGTGGCCGCCGGACCACGGCCCGATCGCTCCCTCGGCCAGCGTCCTGTCCGGGTCCGGGACGACCAGGTCCGGGTCCACCTCCATCCGGGTGCCCAGCCCGGTGCAGTCCGGGCACGCACCCCACGGCGAGTTGAACGAGAACGACCGCGGCTCCAGCTCCTCGAACGACAGGTCGTCATACAGGCAGGCCAGGTGCTCGGAGTACATCCGCTCCCGGTGCGGGTCATCCTCGGCCAGGTCCACGAAATCGAGCAGCACGATCCCGCCGGACAGCGCCAGCGCGGTCTCCACCGAGTCGGTCAGCCGCCGCCGGGCGTCCGCCTTGACCGACAGCCGGTCCACCACCACCTCGATGGTGTGCTTCTCATACTTCTTCAGCGCCGGCAGCTGACCTGGGCCGTCGCCCACGCTGTCCAGCCGGATCACGGTGCCATCCACCCGGGCCCGCGAGTACCCCTTGACCTGCAGCTCACGGAGCAGCTCGGTGTACTCTCCCTTGCGGCCGCGGATGACCGGCGCCAGCACCTGGAACCGGGCCCCCTCGTCCAGCTCGAGCACCCGGTCCACGATCTGCTGCGGGGTCTGCCGGAAGATCGGCCGGCCGCAGATCGGGCAGTGCGGCTTGCCCACCCGCGCGTACAGCAGCCGCAGGTAGTCGTAGACCTCGGTGATCGTGCCCACGGTGGACCGCGGGTTGCGGCTGGCCGCCTTCTGGTCGATGGACACGGCCGGCGACAGCCCATCGATGAAATCCACGTCCGGCTTGTCCATCTGGCCCAGGAACTGCCGGGCATACGCGGACAGCGATTCCACGTACCTCCGCTGGCCCTCCGCGAAGATCGTGTCAAAAGCCAGGCTCGACTTCCCCGATCCGGACAGCCCGGTAAAAACGATCATGGAATCCCGCGGCAGATCCAGCGACACGTCCTTCAGGTTGTGCTCGCGAGCGCCGCGTACGACGAGACGATCAGCCACTGCGTTCAGTTCTCCGGATCATGAGGGGCAGCCCCCGGTCGGCCAAAGACACGACATGCTATTCGGGGCCACTGACAAAACACCGAACCCGCCGCCAGGCTTCCCGACTGACCGGCTCACCCACCCTGCCCCCAGCCACCTGTCCCCCAACCACCGAAGGGCCCCAGTTCTTCCAGGGTGCCATCCCGTGGGAGAGGATGGCCCCGAACCCAGCCAAAAGGAGGCCCGTGGACAGCGATACCAGCGAGCAGCTGGCCGGGATCCAGGAATCGACCGGCCGTCTGCTGAGCAGCGCCGGCGCGCTGACCGACGAGCAGGCCGCCGCCCCGTCCCGGCTGCCCGGCTGGACCCGCGGGCACGTGCTCACCCACCTGGCCCGCAACGCGGACGGCCTGCGCAACCTGCTGCACTGGGCGCGGACCGGCAGCAAGACCCCGATGTACCCGAGCGAAGCGGCCCGGGACGAGGCCATCGCGGCCGGCGCCGGGCGGAGCGCCGCAGACCTCACCGCGGACCTGAGCCAGAGCGCCGCCGCGTTCGCCGCGGCCGCCGCCGAGATGCCCGCCGCGGCCTGGGCGGCTCAGGTCGAACGGCGCGGCGAGCCGTTCCCGGCCCGGGACATCCTCCGCACCCGCCTGTCCGAGCTGGAGTTCCATCACGTCGACCTGGGCACCGGCTACCCGCCCGGCGGCTGGCCCGCGGGGTTCGTGGCCGACGCGCTGCCCCGGGTGGCGGTGTCGTTCGCGGGCCGCCCGGACATGACCGCCTGCCGCCTGGTCCCGGACGGCTGGCCGGACAGCTTCCTGGTCGGGCCGGGCCGCCCGGACCCGCCGGAGCTGACCGTGCACGGCCCGCCGGCTCAGCTGCTGGCCTGGCTGTCCGGCCGGGCCGACGGCACCGGGCTGCAGGTCACCGGCGCGGCCACCGCGCCGGTCCCGCCGCCGTGGCGCTAGCACCACACCTCAACCCCAAGGAGACACTGGTGGCCTACACCGGGAACGTGACCGCCGGCGGCCCGCCGGACACCCGGGAACTGCCGGGCCTGACCGTGAGCAAGCTGTCCGTCGGCCCGATGGACAACAACGCTTACCTGCTCACCGACCCCGAGACCGGCGACGCCGTGCTCATCGACGCGGCCAACGAGCCCGACCGGCTGCTGGCGCTGATCGGCGACCGCCCGCTGCGCCGGATCATCACCACACACCAGCACTGGGACCACTGGCAGGCGCTGCCCGAAGTGGTGGCGGCGACGGGCGCAGACACGGTGGCGCATCCCGCCGATGCCCCCGAGCTGCCCGTACCCGTCACCACCTTGATACAGAACGCTGGCGTGGTGCCGGTCGGCGCCACCAGCGTCGCGGTCATCCACCTGCGCGGTCACACGCCGGGCAGTATCGCGCTGCTGTACGACGCGGGCGGCCAGCTGGCTGATGAGCCGCACCTGTTCACCGGCGACTCGCTGTTCCCGGGCGGCCCCGGCAACACCCAGGGCGACCCGGCCCGGTTCGGCCAGCTGATGGACGACCTGGAGGCCCGGGTGTTCGGCGAGCTGCCCGATGGCACCTGGGTCTACCCGGGGCATGGCAAGGACACCACGCTCGGCGCGGAACGCCCGCACCTGGCGCAGTGGCGCGCCCGCGGCTGGTAGCCGGAGGCTGGATCCGTCAGTTTCAGATCTATGGCTTAGGCCTTCGGGGCCAGCCCGAGCGGGCTCGGCGCGGTGAACGTGACACGCAGCACCACCGTGCCGCCCGCCAGCCGTAGCCGGGCCAGGCTGGCCGGGCGGTACCGGGCCGGCTCGGCCAGCAGCAGCCGGGCCAGCAGGCGCAGGT
The DNA here is from genome assembly GCA_963834705.1 of uncultured Actinomycetes bacterium. Classification (GTDB taxonomy): domain Bacteria; phylum Actinomycetota; class Actinomycetes; order Streptosporangiales; family Streptosporangiaceae; genus RYN-230. Next base: position 135,111 of record CAWICV010000001.1, on the reverse strand, counting down.
TGTCCGGCTTCGCCGCGGTGCCGAAGCCAGCCGGCGCGATGTCCGCGGTGCGCAGCGGCTGCCCCTTGCTCAGCCCGGCCGGCCCAGGACCGAAGTCGATGACCCGGAGCGGGTGCCGGGCGGCCAGCGCGGCGAAGTCGGCCAGCAGCCTGCCGTCGGCCTGCCCGGTGGCCAGCGCCTGGCGGGCCGCGGCGGACGGGTGCAGCCGCGGGTTGTGCAGCAGCCGGTGGCCGGCCGCCACCCGGGCGGCCAGGTCCGCGGTCAGCCCGGACGCGTAGGCCGCGGCCCCGGTGGGGGCCACCACCCGGACGGTGACCTGGGCGCTGCCGGTGCCGAAGCTGGCCAGCACGTCCGGCGCGTACACGCTGGCCAGCCGCGCGCCGTACTTCTGCCGGACCGCCGCGGTGGCCACCAGCACGCTGCTCTCCACCGGGCTGGCCGTGCCCACGCCGAGATACAGCAACTGGCCCGTAGGCAGCCCGGCCTGCTCCAGGTTGGTGCACATCTGCGCGTCGCAGGACACGGTCGTGCCCGGGGTGATCTGCTGGGCCACCCAGGACGCGGCGGCGGCCCGGGCTGTGGCGGCGGCCTGCGCTTCGGCCGGGCTGAGCGCCGGGCGATGGCTGGCCCGGTGGCCGCGGGCCGATGCGGACGGGGTGGCCTGGCCCGATCCGCTGCCACTGGTCAGCCCGGCGGCGATGCCCGCTGCGGCCAGCAGCACGATGATCACTGCTGCGGCGGTTATGACCGTCCGGCCGCCGCGCCCGCGCCGCTGCCACCACAGCCGGATGGTAGTGGCCAGCACCGTCCCCCACGATGGCGGCCTGCCCGGCCGGAGCGGCGGCCGTCCCGCACCCGGGCCAGGCGATGGCACCGGCGCACGATCCTGCTGGTCCAGGCCGGCCGCACCGGACCCGGCCTCGCTATGCTCCCCGGCCAGCGCCCTCGCCTCCCATGTCCCGCACTGACACGATCACTGCATCCTGGGCGGCGTTATGGCCGGGACTGCGCCACGGCAAGCCCTGTCATTCCGGCCCGGCGTCCTCCGCAAACGGGCCAATGAGCAGCAAGGACATCCCAATCCCAGGGTGCTAGAGGAGCACAGCTGAGACCTTGATTTCAACCGGAATAGCGCGATGTTTACGGCCGACTACGTACTGCTGAGTAACTCTGCGATCAGCGCACTTCGACGCTGAACACGACCACGTTGCTCAGGTAGGAACCGGTGGCATCGTCGAACGTCCCGCCGCAGGTGATCAGGTGCAGCTCAGCGTCGGGGGTGGGCCCGTATACCTGGCTGGTGGGAAAGCGGGCCTTCGGGTACTGGCGCACCGCGGTCACCCGGAACGTGGCCAGCCGGCCATCCGCCTGCCGGATGAAGATCTTGTTGCCCGGGTGCAGCAGCCGCAGCCGGTAGAACACACCCGGGCCGAGGGAGGAGTCGATGTGCCCGGCGATGACCGACGAGCCGACTGCGCCGGGCCGCGGGCTGCCGGTGTACCAGCCGGCCACCGAGGTGCTGGTGGGCACCTGCAGTGTGCCCTGCGACGTGATGCCCAGCCGGATCAGCCGGGTCCGCACGCCGATGGCCGGGATCCGCAGCGCGACCGGCAGCGGCACCTGGCCGTGGCCGGCCGGCCGGGGCAGCGGGGCGGGCCGGCCGAGCGGGACGAGCCGGGTCGCGGCGGCCGGCAGCGGGGTGGCCGGGCGGCCGGGCCGCCCGCTGCGCAACAGCAGCCCGGCCCCGGCCACCGCGGCCAGGGCCAGGCTGGCCAGCAGCACGGTCAGCGCGACCGGCCGCCGGGTCAGCTTCCGCCACGGCGGGCCGGGGCGGCCGTGCCGGCCCGGCCCGCCGTCCGCCATCAGCGTGCGTGCCGCGCCACAGCCCGGTGGCGGCGCAGCCAGACGGCCGCGGCCGCCGCGGCCAGCAGGCCACTGGCCAGTCCGGCCAGCCAGGGCAGCGCGGGAGCGGGCGGCCGGGGCGCGGTACCGCCCAGGCCGGTGGACGCACCGCCGGCCGGCATCGAGCCGCTGCCCGCCGCGTCGGTCAGCGTGGTTACCACCAGCCCGTTGGCCGAGTCCAGCACGACCAGGGTGTGGATCGACCCGGCGGTCAGCGGCACTGTCCCGGACCAGCTCTCGGCGCCGCCGCTGGCGTGCACCGGCCAGTTCCCCGGCTGGGCCGCGGTGTACCCGGTGACGCTGGCGAAGGCCAGGTCATTGGCGAGCATGCGGTGCCCGGCCCGGACCGTCACCCGGTGCTGCTTGAGCGACGCCTGGATCACCCGGACCAGCGCTTGGCCCTTGGGCGTGCTCAGCCGGTCGTCGAGTATCTGGAGCCGCAGTTCCTTCTCCGGGCCCATCCCGGCCACCGTGTACGCGTGCCCGGGATGCACCATCAGGTTGCTGGACAGCACCGGCTTGGTGGACGGCCCGGCCCCCGCCGCCCGCATGGCCACCGTATATTCGCCGCTGGCCACCTTCTCGTACGGCGACACCGTGCCGTAGCTCACGTGATGCAGCACGATCATCGCGTCCGGCTTGCCGTAGTTGTACAGGTAGACGTCCACCGCTGGGGTGTTCGGGGACAGATGGGCCAGCCTGACCCAGCCGGACCCGGACGAGGCGGGCGCGGCCGCCGCCGCGCTGGCCGTCCCGGCCATGGCCCCGGCGGTCAGCAGCAGGCAGCCCGCCAGCCGCGTGACCCGCCGGCTCAGCCGCAACACCGTGCACTTCCTGTCATCGTGCCCTCCCACTCCGGTCAAATGACCAGTGACTGTTAGTTGTGCCGTGCGGATCAGCTCTTCCCCAGCAGCCCGAGCGGGCTCGGTGCGGCGAACTCGACGCGCAGCGCGAGACCGCCGCCGGGCAGCCGGAACTCGGTCATGGTAGCCGGGCGGTACGGCGGCAGCTGCGCGCGCAGGAAGCTGGCCAGCGACGGCACGCTGTTCGGCTGCTCCCGGGTGCCCGGCCCGGCGGGTGCGATGGTGGCGGTGCGCAGCGGCAGTCCCGGGCTGGCGCCGGCCGGGGCCACAGCGAAGCCGAGCACGCGCACCGAGTGCTGCGTGGCCAGCCCGGCGAACACGGTCAGCAGCCGGGCGTTGACCTGGCCCTCGGCCAGCGCGAGGAGCGCCGCGGCGGACGCGTGGATCCGCGGGTTGCGCAGCAATTGCTTGCCCGCCACCAGCCGGGCCGCCTGGTCGGCGCGCAGGCTGGCGGTGTAGGCCGCGGCCCCGTCCGGGGCGACCACCCGGATGGCCACCTGGGCGCTGCCGGTGCCGAAGCTGGCCAGCACGTCCGGCGCGTACACGCCGGCCAGCCGGGTGCCGAACTCCTGCCGCACGGCCGCGGTGGCCACCAGCAGGTCACTGCTGAGCGGGCCGGCCGTCCCGGGGTTCAGTATCTGCAGCTGGGCGGCGGGCAGGCCAGCCTGCTGAGCGGCCGCGCACATCTGCGGGTCACAGGACACGATCGCGTCCACGGCGGCCTGCCGGACCAGCCACCGCGCGGCAGCCGTCCGGGCCGCCGCCGCGGCTTTGAAGGCGGGCGTGCCGGCCGCCGGGCCGCCGCTGGCCGCGCCGGTACGCCCGACGCCGCGGCTGAGCGCGACGCTGAGGGCGGCCGCGGCCAGCACCAGCACCAGCACGGTCAGCGCCCACGAGCGCGGGCTAACCGGCCGGGATCGCACCCGGCGCTGCCACGACAGCCGGATCGTGGTGGCCAGTACGGTGGCCCAGGACGGGGTGTCGCCGGCCGGGGTGGCCGGCTGGCGCGGAGCTGGTTCCGGCGGGGGCGGTTCCCGGGGGGCCGGTGGTCGCCGCTGGTCCGGGCTGGACGGCTCGGCGCTGGACGGCCCGGCGCTAGGCGGTTCCGGGCTAGGCGGTTCCGGGCTAGGCGGTTCCGGGCTAGGCGGTTCCGGGCTAGGCGGTTCCGGGCTAGGCGGTTCCGGGCTAGGCGGTTCGGGGCCAGGTTCGCCGCGATCGGCCCGGGCCAGCGTGATGGCTTCCTGGGCCACCCTGATGTCCTCGGCGGACAGGATCACCGCGTCCCGCTCAGCGTCGTCAGCGAAACGCCGCTGCGCGGGCTGCTTCGGTGGCTGACTCGGTGATCGCACGCGCTCCCCCCGTCGGGCCCAGTCCATGTGCACCGGGGGACCTATGGGCCCAGTAAGACAGCCGAACACAGCCTGAGCAGGCATTCAACCTTAATAGCACGATGTAATCAAGGAAATACGTACTGTCTGGTTAATGTAATTGCTCACCGGCCGGCTGGCCGAGCCCCAGGTACACGGCGGCGGCCTGATCCACCGCGGCCGCCTCGCCGGGCAGCATGGCGGCCCGGCGGCGGGCCGCGCCGGCCAGCGCGGCCGCTTCCCGCGGGTCATCCAGCAGCCCGGTCACCGCGGCGGACAGCACCCGTGGGTCGCCCGGCGGGACCAGCAGCGCGCCGTCCGCGCCGGTCAGATCCGCGATGCCACCCGTACGGGACGCGACCAGCGGCCGGCCCGCACGCAGCGCCTCCTGCACGATGAGCGGCTGGCCCTCCCAGGAACTCGGCACCACGACCACGTCCGCCGCGGCCAGCAGCACCGGCACATCCGGCCGCGGGCCGAGGAACCGCACGTCGGTGCCGGCCGCCGCGGCCTGCGCGCGCAGCGCCGGGCCGAGCGGCCCATCCCCCGCGATGACCAGCAACGGGACCGGGTCGCGCCGCTGCCAGCGGGCGGCCGCGTCGAGCAGCGTGCTGAAGCCCTTCTGCGCGGCCAGCCGGCCGGCCGCCAGCACCACCGGCCGGCCGTCACCGCCGAATTCCCGGCGCACCGCCGCGATCTGCTCCGGGCTGGGCGGCGGTGCGTCCGGCGCGGCCACCACGGCCAGCCCGGCGATCCGCGCGCCGCGCCGGTGCAACCGGGCGGCCAGGTCCCCGGACACCGGGAGCACCGCGTCCGCCCGGCGGGCCACGATCAGTTCCAGCACCGCGTACACGGCGGCGGCGGCCCGGCTGGGCGGGGCCGCGTTGTGCACCGTGACCACCAGCGCGGTGCGCCGGGTGGGCCGCCCGGCCAGCGCCAGCGCGGCCAGCGCGCCCGCGCGCAGCCCGTGCGCGTGCAGCACGTCCGGGGCGTCCCGGCCCAGCCAGCGGCGCAGCCGGGCGACGACGCGGGCATCACGGACCGGCCGCGGCCGGTCCCCGATATCAAGCTCCCGGACGCGCACCGTTCCAGACCCGCCCGCCCCCGGCGGCTCGCCGCGATCGGAGGGTGTGACGGGCCGCACCCCTGGTCGCGGCGGCGTGCCGCCGCTCGGCGCGGAGCGGCGATCGGGGGGCACGGGGGATCGTCCCCCCGGACTAACACTGCCGCTCGGCGCGGAGCGGCGATCAGGGGGTGTGACCAGCGGCACCCCTGGTCGCGGCGGCGTGCCGCCGCTCGGCGCGGAGCGGCGATCAGGGGGTCCGGGGGGTCGTCCCCCCGGGCTAACAGGGCCGTAGAGGATAACCGTCGCGCCGCGCGCCGCGCAGCCGTCGGCCAGCATCCGCACGTGGCGGCCGGTGCCCCCGGCCGTGCTGCCCACCAGGTAGGCGACGGCCAGCCCAGACAGGTCCGCAGCGTTAGCCCGGGAGGGCGCCCCCCCGCGCCGAGCGGCACGCCGCCATGGCATCATCAGCGGGCCGGCTTCACCCGGGGCAGGCGTTCCCGGAGCCGGGCCGCTGCGGCGCGCAGGTCACCGCCGTCGAGCACCAGGACCACCACCCCGAACGCCACCGCGACGCCGGCGCAGGCGAGTACGGCGGCACCAGCGTTCGGCAAAAATCCGTGCACTGGCAGTGCGGTGGATACGGATGCTCCGACCGCGACGCCGGCCACCGCCCCGGCCAGGCCGGCCAGTGCGGCCCGGGCGGTGCCGTGCAGCGCGCTGCGCCCGCGCATGGTGCGGACCACGGCCAGCAAGGCCAGCCCGCAGGCGGTCAGCCCGGCCGTGTTGCCCAGCCCGAGCACCGGCACCACCCAGCGCGGTGGCACCAGCGCCACCGCTATCACGTCCGCCACGATAACCAGCAGCCAGCCCGCCACCAGCGCGACCGCGGCCAGCCGGGCCCGGCCGTCGGCGAACAGCACCCGGGACAGGCAGGCGGCCAGCCCGTAGCCGACCAGTCCGGGCGCGAACGCGGCGAAGGTCAGCGCGAGCAGGTGCGCGTCGTGCGGATGGTGGGTGAACAGCCGGGCGGCTGGGATGGCCGCGCCAGCCAGCAGGGCCGCGCCGAGCCAGGACACCAGCATGACGGCGCGCGTGGTGGCCGCGGCCGTCCGGTCGAAGCTGGGCCCCTCGGCGGCGGACAGCACCGGGTAGGCCGTGGTGGCCAGCGGGACGGCCAGCACCGCGTACGGCACGAAAAACATCTGCCAGCCGAAGTTGTACAGCACTAGGGCGCCCCGGGCCTGATGGCTGTTGGCCAGCACGATCACCGCGACCACCGACGCGTCCTGCGCGATCAGCGCGGCCACCCCGACCGCGGCCAGGCTGCGGATCCGGCTGGCCACGCCGGGCGGGAAGCGCAGCGTGGGCCGCAGCCGCAGGCCGAGCCGGAGCGCCGGGCCGAGTGCGGTGAGGGCTAGCGCGGCCACCCCGATCGTGGTGCCGAGGGACAGCACCAGCAGCGCGTCGGTGGGGATCCGGTCCAGGTGGTTGCGGAAGCCGTGGCTGAGCGGGACGAACGCTATATAGGTAGCGATGACCACCAGGCTGGACAGCACCGGGGCCAGCGCGGGCGAGATGAACCGGCGGTGCGCCTGCAGGATGCCGTACAGCACCACGGCCAGGCCGTAGAGCAGGATCTGCGGTGCGAACACGGTCAGCATGTGCCCGCTGATGATGAAGATCGCCGGGTGCTTGCAGCGCGGCGCGCCGGCCAGCAGCAGCGAGGCCAGCGGGCCGGACAGCACCGCGATGAGCAGGCTGGCCGGGGCGAGCACCAGCACCGTCCAGCTGAGCAGGGCCGAGGCGATCTGGCTGAGCTCGGCGTCCGCGGCGGCCGCGTCCCGGCCGTCGCCGGGTCCCGGGGCGCCCGTGGTCAGCCGCCGCGCCGCCGGGACGGCCAGCACCGGCACCAGCGCGCTGGTCAGCGCGCCGCCGATGATCACGTCGTAGACGATGTTCGGCACCTGATTGGCGGTCGCGTACGCGGTGCCCAGGCAGTTGGCCGACACAGTGTGCGCGAACACGATCTGACGGCCGAACCCGACGATGTTCGACAGCACGGTGATCCCGCCGATCAGCATGGCCGCCTGGCCGATGGCCCGGCCTGGCCGCTGCGGCGTCCCGGGCTCGGTCACCGCCGCCTGCGGGCGGGTCACTGCGAGCTGGCGGGCGATGCTGCGCTCGGCCCGGGGGGCGCGGTCCGCCCGGCTGCCCCACCCGCCTGGGCCCGCCGCGCGGCGTCCGGCTCAGCCGCCCCGGCTGCTGCGGTCGTGGCGGGCGCCGGGACCGGGCGCCGGCCGAGCATGTCCAGCCAGCGCAGCGGCGGGGTCCGCTCGATCACCTTGGTGAAGCTGACCACCTCGCTGGCCGCGGTCAGGCCGATGATCCCGGTGAGCAGCGCGACCCGGGCCGGCCGCGGCAGGGCTGCCGCCGCGGCCGTGCCGAGCAGTGCGCCGAGCGCGTTCGCCCCGGCGTCGCCGAGCATGGCCCGCTCCCCCAGGTCCGCACCGAGCAGCGCCAGCGCGGCGCCCACCGGCACCGCAGCCAGCGGCGTGGCGCCCGGTGCCGCGGCGGCCAGCAGCCCCCCGCTGGCCACGGTGACCTTGCTGGCCCGGCCGGGCCGCAGGTCGAACAGGTTGACCAGGTTCGCGCCGCCGGCGATGAGGCCGGCGTTCAGCAGCGTGTCCACCGGGCCGCCGCCGAGCATGGCGCTGGCGGCCAGCCCGGTCGCGCCGATGCCGCCGAGCTTGGCCGCGCCGGTGGTCAGCTCACCGTGGGCCAGCGCGCCGAGGTGGCCGCGGAAGCCGCGCCGGCCGCCGCTGCCCGCCAGGTCGTCGTAACCGCCGAACGAGGCCGCCCCGGCCGCGGCGGCCAGCAGCGCGGCGCGGGCCCTGCCCGGCAGGCCGGGGCTGGCCACGGCGGCCAGCGCTGCGCCGGCCGCCACCGCCGGGCCTGCCAGCAACGTGACCGGCTCACCGCGGTGGTTGGTCCGGGCCCAGGTCTGATCGCCCGCGGGCGGCCAGCGGCGAAGCAGCCGGTAGCCGCCCTGAGCGGCCGCGGCGGCCAGACCCCCGCTGATGAGCGCAGTGCCCGCCCGGGGGGACAACCCCCCGCTCTGCCTCCCCGGGGGACTACCCCCGGAGCCCCCGGCCCCCAGGATCGCTGGCTCGGCGGGAACACGCCTCCGGCGCGCCCCCCCTCCGCAGCCAATGCCGCTCATTTGCCGGTCACCGGCCGCTGGCCGGCCGTCGCCTTGGAACTGGCCGTCGAGGTGGTGGTCGGGGTCGCCGACGACACCGGGGCCGGGCTCGGGCCGGCTTGGGTCGCGCCGGGCAGGCTGCCGTAACTGCCCGCCTTGCCCTCGGCCAGCTGCTCGTAGAGCGCCTGGGCCACCACGATCTGGCCGCTGGCCGTGTCCGCGTTATCCACGCTGCTCAGGTGGCCGCCGCGGCCGCCCGCCCGCATGACATCGATGGCGCTGCCCGGCCCCGAGCCGGACAGCTGACCGGCCACCACGGTGCCGCTGTCGGCCAGGTTCAGCTGCTGGGCCAGCGTGACCAGGGTCTGGCTGGCGACATTGGCGTCGCTGGTGACGGGCGGGGTGGCCGGGATAATCACGACAGCCAGGGTGGCACGGTCGGTCGGCCGGGGGCTGACACTTAGATAACCTTGGGCCGCGTAGCCGTCGATGATGGTCTGATCGGCGCTGTCCGCGTTGCTGCCGTGGCCGGCCGGCAGCTGGGCCGAGCTGTCCTTGGCCAGAATCGCACTGGCGATCAGTTCGCCCGCCTGCGCTTGCGGGGACCCGCTCCGCAGCGTGACCCCGGCCGGGGTGAGCTGCCGGTTTAGCGTGTCCAGGGCAGTCGAGGCGCCGGTGCTGAAGAACTGGGTCTGGAACTGCACCTGGCCGGTCACGGTGGCGCCTGCCGTGGTCAGCGTGTTCTGCACGCCGCTGACCACCGAGCCGGGCGCGCCGGGCGCCTCGACCAGTACCACCCGCTGGCCCGCCAGCAGGCCGTCGAGCAGCACGTGCTCACTGGCCGACGCGAACGATTCGGCCGCATTCAGCTGCTGCTTGAGCTGGCCGTTCTGCGCGTAGAGCGAGTCGATCCGGCTCTTCTCCGCAGCCGAGGTCTTCTGCAGCCCGCTGAGCACTGCGCCTTTGAGCACGGAGGTGGACCCGATCACGATGCCGATGGCCAGAGCCAGGAACACGGCAACGATGGAAACGAGGTGATATCGGAAGTCGATCACAAAGCATCCCGGCCTAGAGCAGCCCGCTGAGCCAGTACCGCACGCCGTCCCACTGGGCGCCGAGGTAGGTGATGAAGATCTTGCCGGCCGACTGGCCGGCGGGCGAGGCCAGCATGACCACGAGGATGGTGCAGCACGCCGCCAGGACCAGGCCGAGCAGCGCCCAGCCGGAGATGCGGTTGCGGTACAGGCGGCTGACGCCCTTGGCGTCCACCAGCTTGCTGCCCACCCGGAGCCGGGTCAGCCAGGTGCTCGCGTACCCGGACCGGCCCTTGTCCAGGAACTCGTCGAGTGTGTTGTGCGTGCCGACGGCCACGATGAGGCTGGCCCCCTTCTCGTCCGCCAGCAGCAGCGCGACGTCCTCACTAGTACCGCCCGCCGGGCAGAGCACCGAGGACAGGCCGAGCCGCTCGATCCGGGCCAGGCCGGGCGCCCGGCCGTCCGGGTAGGCGTGCACCACCAATTCGGCCCCGCAGGTCAGGCCCTGGTCGGTGACCGAGTCCATGTCGCCGACGATGATGTCCGGCCGGTAGCCGGCTTCGAGCAGCGCGTCCGCGCCGCCGTCCACGCCCACCATGACCGGCTTGAACTCGCGGATGTAGGCGCGCAGCGCGGCCAGGTCCTCGCGGTAATTGTGGCCGCGCACCACGACCAGGACATGCTGCCCGTCGATCTTGGTGGTCAGGTCGGGCGCGGAGATGCCGTCGATGAGCAGGCCGCCCTCGCCCTTGGCGTACTCCAGCGTGTTGGCCACGAATGCCTGCAACTGGACGGCGAGGCCGTCCTTGGTGGCGGCCATCGCGCCCGCCACCGTCTCCTGGGTCTGCACCTGGCCCTTGGCCACCGGGACGTCGCCGACGTACAGCGTGTCTTCGTGCAGCCGGACCTGGGCGCCGTCGCTGACCTTGCGGAACACCTCGGGGCCGACGTTGTCCACCAGCGGCACACCGGCCTCGACCAGGACCTGCGGACCGAGGTTCGGGTACCGGCCGCTGATGCTCGGCGCCGCGTTCACCACCGCGGCCACCTGGAGCCGGAGCAGCGCGTCGGCGCTCACCTTGTCCAGGTCCACATGATCGATGATGGCGATGTCACCCATGCTGAGCCGTTTGGTGAGGTTCTTCGTCCTGCGGTCCATACGCGCCCGGCCAGTAACCCCCGGCAGGTCATCTGGCCTGCTCCGGTGGATTATTGGGAGTTTCAGGAACTGGGCCATCATCGCAGTCCATCCTGCCAGACCACTGGGACGGCCGTGGCCACCTGCGACGGCGGGGCAGCCCGGAGCCTAGGGAGCCGCCCGCTGCGGGCCGGCCGCGGCCCGTTCCGCGGCCGCGGCGGACAGCAGCTCACCGGCGTGCGCCCGGCCGAACGCGGAGTCCTCCAGGCCGGCCAGCATCCGGGAGAGCTCGGTCACCCGGCCCGCGTCGTCCAGCCGGGTCACCCCGCTGCGCGTGACACTGCCGTCGTCCGCCTTCTCCACCACCAGGTGGGTGTCCGCATACGCCGCGACCTGGGGCAGGTGGGTGACCACGATGACCTGGGCGAGCCGGGCCAGCCGGGCCAGGCGGCGGCCGATCTCCACCGCGGCCTTCCCGCCCACCCCGGCATCCACCTCGTCGAAGACGAACGTGGGCACCGGGTCGGCGCCTGCGAAGACCACCTCGATGGCCAGCATGACCCGGGACAGCTCACCGCCCGAGGCGCCCTTGGCCAGCGGCAGCGCGGGCGCCCCCGGGTGCGCGGCCAGCCGGATCTCCACGTCGTCCGCGCCGTGCGGGCCGAACTCGTCCTGCGTGATGACCGCCACCGTGATCTGGGCGTGCGGCATGGCCAGCGCGGCCAGTTCGGTGGTCACCTCGGCCGAGAACCGCTCGGCCGCCTCGGTGCGCAGCGCGGTGAGCTGGCCCGCCAGGGTGGCCATCTCCGCGGCCAGCCGGTCCACCTCGGCGGCCAGCCCGGTGATCCGGTCGTCGTCCCCATCCAGCTCGGCCAGCCGGGCCGCGGCCTGCTTGGCCCAGCCGAGCACCGCGGCCAGGTCGCCACCGGGCGGGCGGCCCGGCTCCGCCGCGCCGTCACCGCCCGCGCCCTCACCGCCCGCGGCGTCACTGCCCGCGCCGTCGCCGAGGCCGTCGCCGTCCAGGCCATCCATGCCGTCTGGGCCGTCCGCGGCCGTGCTGGCCGGCGCCGGGGCGGCCTGCCCGTACGCGCGGATCAGCCGGGTCAGCTCGGCCCGGCGCTCCTGCACCGCGGCCAGCCGGGCCGGGTCGGCCTCCACCGACTGCAGGTAGGAGGCCAGCTCGGCGCCCGCGTCGGAGACCAGGTAGCTGGCCTCGCTGAGCCGGGCGGCCAGCCCAGCCAGTGCCGGGTCGTGGCTGGCTACGGCCTCCAGCGCCTGGCTGGCCGAGCCCAGCAGGCTGACCGCGTCGGGCAGATCGTAGGACCCGCTGGCCGGGTCGCCGAGCAGCGCGTCGTGCGCCACCGTGGCCGCGCTGTGCAGCGCGTCCGCATTGGCCAGCCGGTCCTCCTCGGTGCGCAGCTCCACGTCCTCGCCCTCGACCGGCTCCAGCCGCTCGATCTCGGCCAGCCCGCGGCGCAGGTCGTCCGCTTCCTGGGCCCGCTCCCGGGCCAGGCTGGTCAGCTCGGCCAGTTCCGTGCTGACCTCCCGGTGCCGCTGGTAGACGCGCAGGTAACCGGCGGCCGCCGCGGCCAGCGCCGGGCCGCCGAACCGGTCCAGCGCCTCCCGCTGCCGCCCCGCCCGGAGCAGCTGCTGCTGGTCGGCCTGGCCGTGCACCGCGACCAGGTCATCGGCCAGGTAGGTGAGCAGCGACACCGGGACGGAGTGCCCGCCCGCGTAGGCCCGGGACCGGCCCTCGGCGGACACCGACCGGCTGATCAGCAGGGTGGCCCCCTCGTCGTCAAGCTCGCCGCCGGCCTCGGTGACCTGCCCGGCCACCCGGCCGTCCGGGTTGACCCGGAGCCGGCCCTCCACGGTGGCCCGGTCCGTGCCGGGCCGGACCCGGGCCGGGTCGGCCCGGCCGCCGAACATCAGCCCCAGGCCGGTTACCACCATGGTCTTGCCCGCTCCGGTCTCCCCGGTGACCACGGTGAACCCGGGGGACAGTTCCAGCACGGCGTCGTCGATGACGCCGAGCCCGGTGATGCGTACTTCCTCAAGCATGGGCGCGCGGCTCCTGTTCGGTGTGCCGGCTGTCTGGTTCGGTGTCCCGGCCCGGCGGCCGCCCGCGCCAGCCTGCCACGGGCAGGCCGAACTTGGCCACGAGCCGGTCGGTGAACGGCGCGCCGCCGGCGGCGGCTTCCCCGGCGCCGCGCAGCCGGGCCAGCAGCACCGGCTGGCTGCCCCGGCGCACCTCGATGCGCGCGCCGGGCGGCAGGTTGACCCGGCGCCTGCCGTCGCACCACAGCACGCCGGCGAACGGCTGGCCGACGCTGGCCCCGCTGATCACCTCGACCGCGAGTATCGCGTCCGGCGAGATGACCAGCGGCCCGGCGAACAGGGCATGCGCACTGATCGGCACCATCAGCAGCGCCTCCACCTCTGGCCAGACCACCGGGCCGCCCGCGGAGAACGCATACGCCGTCGATCCGGTCGGAGTCGCACACACCACGCCATCGCACCCCCACCGGGACAGTGGGCGGCCGTCGATCTCCGTCACCACCTCGATCATCCGCTCCCGGGCCACCTTCTCCACGCTGGCTTCATTCAGCGCCCAGGTCGTGGCGGTGACGGTGCCATTTTGCCGCACGGTCACGTCAACCGTCATCCGGTGCTCGACGGTGTACCGGCGGCTGATCACCCGGTCGATGACGTCGGGCAGGTCGTCGTATTCGGCCTCGGCCAGGAAGCCGACGTGGCCGAGGTTCACGCCGAGCAGCGGCACCCCGGCCGGCCTGGTCATCTCCGCGACCCGCAGCAGCGTGCCGTCGCCGCCGAGGACGATCACCATCTCGGTGTCCCGGGCCGCGTCCGGTGTGGCCCGGACCACCTCGGCGCCCGGGCAGCGCAGTTCCTCCGCCTCGGTGTCCACGATCCGGACGGAGATGCCGGCCGCCAGCAGCATGCCCACCACCAGCCGGGCGCTGCCGGTGGCGGCCGCCCGCCCGGTATGCGCCATCACCAGCACTGTGCGAGGGGTGCTGCTCACTGTGTCTCCTGAGCTGTTCGCGTCATCCGGCGCGAACCCATGGACCGGCCCCTCGCCCGGGACTGACGGCCCGGGGCCGGGAGCCGGGACCGGATGGCGTTCACTGGGGTCCTTCCGTGATCACCCGGTCCAGCTCGGCCGGATCCAGCCGGGCTGCGCCGCGGCGCAGCCAGAGGAAGTACTCGACGTTGCCGGCCGGCCCGGGCAGCGGGCTGGCCGTCACCCCGGCCACGCCCAGCTCCTGCTCCGCCCCGGCCGCCGCCACCGTGGCCACCGCCTCCGCGCGCAGCGCCGGGTCACGGACCACCCCGCCCGCGCCAACCCGGCCCTTGCCCACCTCGAACTGCGGCTTGACCAGGAGCAGGAAGTCGGCGTCCGGGGCGGCGCAGGCGGCCAGCGCGGGCAGCACCAGGCTCAGCGAGATGAACGACAGGTCGGCGGTGACCAGCGCAGGCGGCGGGGCTACCTGCTCGGGCCGCAGGTGCCGTACGTTGACCCGGTCCAGCACGGTGACCCGGTCGTCGCTGCGCAGCACCCAGGCCAGCTGGCCGTAGCCCACGTCCACCGCCACCACTTCGGCCGCGCCGGCGCGCAGCAGCACGTCGGTGAAGCCGCCGGTGGACGCGCCCGCATCCAGGCAGCGCTGGCCGACTACCCGCAGCTCCGGGAAGGCGGCCAGCGCGCCGGCCAGCTTGCCGCCGCCGCGGGACGCGTACCCCGGGTCGTCGCTGGCCTGCCGGACCGTGATTGGCTCGTCCTGGCTGACCTGAGTGGCGGTCTTCCCGGCCGCCTGGCCCGCCACCGCAACCCGCCCGGCGCTGACCAGTTCGGCCGCGTGCTCCCGGGACCGGGCCAGGCCACGCCGGACCAGTTCGGCGTCCAGCCGCCGCCGCGTGCTCATCAGGAAGCTGCCTACCCGGTCAGCTGCCCGAGCCTGCGCCGCCGGTGCCGGATCCACCCGGGGCCGGGCCCGCGGTTGCCGCTGAGTCAAGCGTGCCGAGCGCCCCGGTCAGCGCGCCGTGGATCTGCTCGAACACCGCCGGGTGCTCGTTCAGCGGCAGCTCAGCCAGGCCGTCCAGCTTGCCCAGGGCCTCATCCACCTGCGAGTCGCCGGTCGTCCCGGGCGCCTCCAGCACGGGCGGCGGCGCCGGTTCGTTCTGCGTCACAAGCACTCCTCTCGCCGGCGCGCGGGGGTCCGCCGGCTGGCACTTCCCTAAAGAACGCTACCGCCCGGAGTAGCCCAGCCGGGTCAGCTAGCCGCCACGCCACGCCCGGTAGGTAACAGACGGATAGGAGTTGCACAATGGACACCTCCTGGGAAGCGAGGCGAGATGGCGACAGTCGAGGAATGCCGTAAGGCGCTGGAGGCGCTGGCCGGCCGGATCTCCGAGCTGGACCCCGAGACCCGGGCCGCGCACCTGGCCGACCGGTCGATGAGCGTCACGGTCACAGATCTCGGCGTCACATTCGTCACCCGGCTCGGCCTAGACGGGGCCGCCCCGGTCACCGAGGCGCCGGCCGACACGCAGCCGGCCAACATCCGGTTCCGCACCCAGAGCGATGAGCTGATCGCCATCGCCGCTGACCCGCGCCGCTTCGCCCGCGCCTGGCTCACCGGCCGGGTCAAGGTCGAAGCCAGCCTCGGCGACGTGCTCCGCCTGCGCAAACTCCTCTGACGAGGCCAGGGACAGCCAGCGCGCGCATCCTTCACCCATCGCCACCAGCTGGCGTTCAGCAGCGCATGAATGAATCAGCCACGCCCATGGGATGCGGGGCCGGGGCGCGGCCGACCGGGTCGGCTGGTGCCGGTGCGACTGGGCGGTCGGTGAGATGCCCGGGGTTTGGGGCCGATCAAGGCCCCTGCGGAGCATGGGCACGGCGCGGGGAGCATGGATACGGCCGCGGGGCCCTGGGCGCACAGACCCACGCGCAGGGCGGCATCCCCGAGCGCGGGCGGACACGGCACCCGGCGGCAAGCGCGTAACCGGAAGCGCGCCCGGGGCACGGGCATACTGGGGCCGCGGGGAGTGAGGAGGGGTGGTGCCGGAGGGGGATACGGTCTGGTACGCGGCACGGCGGCTCGGCGAGGCGCTGGAGGGCCGCCAGCTCACCCGCACCGACTTCCGGGTGCCGCGGTACGCCACCACCGACCTGACCGGCCGCCAGGTGACGGAATCAGCCAGCCGCGGCAAGCACCTGCTGACCCGGGTCGAAGGCGGTGTTACCGTGCACACCCACCTGAAGATGGACGGCGCCTGGCGGGTGCGCCGGGCCAGCGAGCGGCAGGCCGGCGGGCACCGGATCCGGCTGGTGCTGGGCAACGACACCTGGCAGGCCATCGGCTACCAGCTCGGCATCGTCGAAGTGCTGCCCACGGAACGGGAAGATGAGGTGGTCGGGCATCTCGGGCCGGACCTGCTCGGCCCGGACTGGGACCCTGACGAGGCGGTCCGCCGCCTCGAAGCCAAGCCAGACAGGCAGATCGGCGAGGCCCTGCTGGACCAGCGCAACCTGGCCGGCATCGGCAACGTGTACAAGTGCGAGGTCCTGTTCCTGCGCGGCATCCAGCCATGGCAGCCGGCCGGCCAGATCGACGGCCTGGACAAAATGGTCGGCCTGGCCCACCGGCTGCTGGACGCGAACAAGAACCGGATCGGGCACATCACCACCGGGCTGTCCCAGCGCGGCGCCGAGAACTGGGTATACGGCCGGGGCGGCCGGCCCTGCCGCCGCTGCGGCACCCCGATCAGCCGGGCCGGCCAGGGCCCGGACCCGGAGGCGCGGGTCACCTTCTGGTGCCCCAGCTGCCAGCCATGACAACGGGCCCGGGCATGACAACGGGCCCGGGCATGACAACGGGCCCGGCAGCTGCCCCCGCAGCCACCGGGCCCACTGCCCGCTGCCCCAAGCGTCAGGCGTCAGGCGTCGCGGCGCAGGAACACGATCGCGCCGGCGATGATCGCGATCACCGCGTAGCCGAGGAACACGGCGAACCCGGTCCAGGCGGAGAACATGTGCGAGCCCGGATCGCTGGCCGTGATCCAGACCTGCATGCCCGCGTTGAACGGGATCCACTTGTCCACGTGGTCCTGCCAGTTCGACGGCAGGAAGTTGACCAGCACGAACAGCACGAACAGCAGCCCGATGGACGCCGAGATGGCCGCCGCCGTGTGCCGCAGCAGGGTGCCGAGGCCGAACGCCAGCATGCCGCACACGGCCAGGAACAGCCCGCCGCCGATCACCGCACGCAGCACGTTCGGGTCGCTGAGGCTGGTGTTCAGGTTCTTGGTGGACAGGATGGCCTGCCCGATGAAGAACGAGAGGAACGACGCGATGAGCCCGCTGACCAGGCTGACCAGGGTGAACACGATGCCCTTGGCGGCCAGCACGGTGCCCCGGCGGGGCTGCACGGACAGCGAGGTGCGGATCATCCCGGTGGAGTACTCGGAGGTGATGGCCAGCGCGCCGAGCACCACAATGATCAGCTGGCCGAGGACCAGGCCGATCAGGCTGTGCTGGGTCGGGTCGGCCAGCGGCCCGGCCCCCGCTCCCCTCGGGCGGTTGATCGCGCCCACGCAGGCCAGCGCGCCGATGCCGATGGTGACCACGACCATGGCGAACAGCGTCCAGTAGGTGGACCGGACCGAGCGGATCTTGGTGAACTCGGAGCGCAGCGCGCCGCCGAGGCCGGCCGGCGCGCCGGGCGGGTCCAGCGGCGCCAGCTGAGTGCGGGTCTGTGCCGTCACAGCCATCTCAGGCCACCTCTCCCGAGCCGACCGGCTGCCCGGCATGCGCCCCCGTGTCCGGCCCCGGCACTCCGGCCCGGAACTCGACGCTGGACGCGGTCAGCTCCATGAACGCCTCTTCCAGCGAGGCCTGGGTTGGCGCCAGCTCGTGCAGCCGGATCGCCTTGTCGTAGGCCAGGTCGCCGATCTGGTCGGCGGCCAGCCCCTGCACCACGATGGCGCCGTCCGCGCCGTCCAGCGTGCTGCCGCCCGCCAGCGCGACCGCACTGGCCAGCGCCTCCCGTTGCGGGGTGCGCACCCGTACTGTCTGCACCGAGTTGCGCGCGATGAACTCGTCCACCGTGCAGTCGGCGATCAGCCGGCCGCGGCCGATGACCAGCAGGTGGTCGGCGGTGTTCTCCATCTCCGACATCAGGTGGCTGGACACGAAGATGGTGCGGCCCTCGGCGGCCAGCGCCTTCATCAGGTTCCTGATCCACAGGATGCCTTCCGGGTCCAGCCCGTTGACCGGCTCGTCGAACATCAGGATGGCCGGGTCGCCGAGCAGCGCGGCGGCGATGCCGAGGCGCTGCCCCATGCCCAGCGAGAAGCCTTTCGACCGCTTTTTGGTCACCTCGGTCAGCCCGACCATCTCGAGCACCTCGCCGACCCGGCGGGCGGGCAGGTTGTTGGTCTGGGCCAGGCACAGCAGGTGGTTGTAGGCGCTCCGGCCGCCGTGCACCGCCTTGGCGTCGAGCAGCGCGCCGACCTCCCGCATCGGGTGGGCCAGCCGGCGGAACTCCTTGCCATGCACGGTGACCCGGCCCTCGGTCGGGTAATCCAGCCCGAGGATGAGCCGCATCGTGGTGGTTTTGCCCGCCCCATTGGGGCCGAGGAAGCCGGTGATCCGGCCCGGCTCCACGGTGAACGAGAGGTGGTCCACCGCCACCTTGTCCCCGTAACGTTTGGTGAGGCCCCGTGCCTCAATCATCGATTTGTCCCTTCGTTGGCCCGGGCCCGGCGGCCCGCCTGCCTGTCGGCGCAGCCAAGTCTCCCGGACCGGAAGGGTGCGGCACATCGGCCGCTGAGCCGATCTTCGTGCGACTCTGGGGGGATACCCGGCCTACTCCCGGCCGGTGATATTCAGTGGCCCAGCGGGCCCAGCGCGGGCCGGATCATCTCCAGGCTGACCTGGTCCAGCGACCAGGCCGCGGCGCACAGCGCACGCAGTCCATCCACCGGATCCCCCGCACCGTCGAGGCTGAGCTCCGCGCCATCGTGACCGCCGTAGGCGCGCCATCCCCCGCAGCAGAACGCCAGTTCCTGGCTAATCACCGCCGGATGCGGCTCGAGCAGGCCGGCCACGTCGGCGGCTACGTAGCTGGGCCGCTGGCTGGGTGCGGCCAGCACGGCGTCGGCCGGGCGGCTGACTCCGGTGAGCACGAGCAGGCTGGGGGCGCCGGCCCGGACCGCGCCCTCGATGTCGGTGTCCAGCCGGTCGCCGACGACCAGCGGGTGGCGGGCCCCGGTCCGGGCCACCGCCTCGGCGTGCAGCGGCGGCTCCGGCTTGCCCGCGACGGTCGGCTGCTGCCCGGTGGCGTGCGCGATCACCTGGCACAGTGAGCCGTTCCCGGGCTGGATGCCGCGCGGCGTCGGCAGGGTGGCGTCGGCGTTGGAGGCGACGAACCAGGCGCCGGCCCGGACGGCCAGCCCGCCTTCGAGGAGTTGCGAGTAACCGACCCCGGGCGCGTACCCCTGCAGCACCGCGGCGGGCCGGTCCAGCGCGGTGCTGACCGGGCGGAGCCCGCGCTCGCGCACCGCGATGCGCAGCGCGGCACCGCCGATCACCAGGACGGCGGTGCCGGGCGCCAGCCGGCTGGCCAGCAGGGTGGCCGCGGCCTGTGCGGACGTGACGATGTCCGCGGCCGCGGCCTGCACCCCGAACCCAGCCAGCTGCGCGGCGATGGCGGCTGGCGTGCGGGACGCGTTGTTCGTCACGTAAGCCAGCCGCATGCCGGTCCCGGCCGCCTTGGCCAGCGCCTCCGGCGCCCCGGGCACCGCGTTGGGGCCTAGGTAGACCACGCCGTCCAGGTCGAGCAGGGCGACGTCGTAGCGCTGGCTCAGCGGCTCCGCGGAGCCGTGCAGCAGACTGGCCAGCCCGGTCTGTGCGCCCGTCCCAGCCTGTCCCGCGCCCGTCCCAGCCGACCCTGCGCCCGTCCCAGCCTGTCCCGCACCCGTCCCAGCCGGCTCAGCGCCCGTCCCAGCCTGTCCCGCACCCGTCCCAGCCAGGCCCTGCGCCCGGGCCTAGCGCCGCCTCCTCACCCCTCCCAACGGGCTCCCCAGCAGCCCCACCAACCCCGTCGGTAACCTCAGCCCCGGCAGACTCAGCAGTCACAGGATGCCCTTCGTCTCATCCGGGCCGCCGGGTGGTGTTTCGGCGGCCGCCTCCGACCTGGCCCGCAGCGTAGCCCGGACGCCGCGCAGCGCGTCGGTGTAGTGCCGCAGTTCCGGCCGCATGGCCGCGGCCAGCGCGAGGTGCTCGGCCGCGGCGCCCGGGTCGCCGCCCCGGGCCAGCGCCAGGCCGAGACCGAACTGCGCGTAATCGTCGGTCGGGCTGGCCTCCACGATCTGCCGGAACGTCTGCGCGGCCGCAGCGTACCGCCGGGTGTCGAACTGGGCCCGGCCGAGCGCCTCCAGCACGCTGCGCGACCCCGGCTCGGCTTCCGCCGCCCGCTCCAGCAGTTGCGCGGCGGCGGCCGCACTGCCGCGGCCGAGCAGTTCGAGGCCCCGCTGGTACCACGTATACGCGTCACCATGCGGGGCCGGATTAACGCCGGCGGACGGCGGATTTTTCTCCGGACGGGAATCCTGGCCGCTCAGAGGTCCTTCTGACATATGTGCAGATCCTTCCGTCCGGCGAGGAACCAGCGGTGCCGGGCCCAGCCGGGCTCACGCTCGCGCCCTTCCGTGGTGTCCGTTATGCCCAGCAAAGGGTGACCGGACTCGCAGAGGTCACCTCCCCACCGTACGACGTCATCGGTCTGGACATCGCGCAGCACTTGCGCGACGCCGACCCGCATAACGTGGTCCGGCTCATCCTGCCGCCTCAGGTGCCCGGCCAGCCCGGGGCCGAGTACCGGGAGGCCGCCCGGCTGCTCCGCGACTGGCTGACCGAGGGCATCCTGGTCGCCGAGAACGAGGCCGCCCTGTACGTGTACCAGCAGCGGCTGTCCGCGCCGGGGCCGGCCGGCGACGGCGTGCTGCAGCGCGGGCTGATCGGGTCGGTGCGGCTAGCCCCACCCGAGGCGCGGATCGTGCTGCCGCACGAGGACGTGATGCCCGGCCCGGTGCTCGGCCGGCGCCAGCTGATGGAGGCCACCGAGGCCAATCTGGAACCAATCTTCCTGCTGTACGACGGCGGCCCGGACACGGTCACCGCCCGGCTGACCGCTGAGGCGGCCACCGCCCGCCAGCCGGTGCTCAGCGCGCGGACCAGCGACGGCATCGAGCACACGCTGTGGCCGCTGACCGACCCGGCCGTGCATGCGGCCATCGCCGCTGACCTGGCCCCGCGGCAGGCGCTGATCGCCGACGGGAACCACCGTTATGCCGCCTACCTGCAGATGCAGGCCGACCGGCGGGCCGCCGGGGACGGTCCGGGCCCGTGGGACTACGGCCTGGCGCTGCTGGTGGACCAGACCTCGTTCCCGGCCACGATCGGGGCCATCCACCGGGTCATCCCCGGGCTGGACCCAGGCGAGGCGGTGGAGCGGGCCAAGGCCGCGTTCGCCATCCGGCCGCTGCCCGGCAGCGCGGCTGGCTTGCCCGCCGCGCTCGACGCGCTGGCCGCGGCCGGCCAGGGCCGCCCCGCGTTCCTGGTGGCGGGCCGGGGCCAGCTGTACCTGCTCAGCGACCCCGACCCGGTCCGGCTCGATGCGGCCATGCCGGCCGGCAAGTCCGCGGCCTGGCGCCGACTGTCCAGCGCTGCGCTGCAGGAGCTGCTGCTCGGTGACCTGTGGCAGATCACCGACGACGAGCGCACCGTACAGGTGGTGCACCACGACGCGGCCCGCGCGGTGGCCCAGGCCGACCAGGCGGGCGGCACGGCCGTGCTGGTCAACCCGCTGACCACGGCGGACGTGTACGAGGTGGCCGCGGAAGGTGAGCGGCTGCCGCGCAAGTCCACCTCGTTCGCGCCCAAGCCGCGCACCGGCCTGGTGCTGCGCTCGTTCGCGGCCGGCTAGCCCTTGCGCACGTAGAGGCCGAACGGGCCGCCGGGCGCGGGCACGAAGTGCTGGTCGAAGTACACCGTGATGTCCCGGGCCGTCCAGGGGATGCGCTTGTAGGACAGCGGGGACAGCCACACGTAGTCCGCCCCGCGCAGCGCGTTGAGCCACAGGGCCCGCACCGCGGGGACGTACTGTGCCCCGCTGGCCGCGTTCCGCCCATGGGACAGTGAGTAGTCACTGCCCACCCCGTCCACCATGGGCACGCAGCCTGGCTTTGACGAGCCGAACCGGTTGGCCGCGATCGAGTAGGACGCCTGGTCAACCAGGACGCACGCGCCGGGCGGGATGACCCGCTCGGCCTGGTCGATGATGCTGCCGGTCAGCCCGGGCGTGGTCGGGGCCAGCGGCGGCTGCAGGCTGGTCTCGAAGCTGACCTGGACGATGGCGAAGATCACGATGATGACGGACGCCGCGGCCGTGCCGTACCGGGCCAGCCACCGGATCCACCCGGCCGCTGGGCTGAACGTGGCCACCAGCCGGGCCACCGGCAACGCGATGGCCAGGGCCAGGAACGGGGCCAGGAACCCGGCGTAGTGGTAGTAGAAGTCGGCGGGCCAGAGGAACGCGATGATGATCAGCACGGTCGCGCCGTAGCTGAACTGCTCCAGCGGCAGGGGCGGCTGCCCGGACCGCCGCGAGGCGGCCACCGCGCACCCGACGATGAGAACGATGATGGCCACCGTGACGACGGTCAGCGGGACCGGGCCCAGGCTGGAGAAGTCGGTCAGCCCAGTGATCTGGTGCAGCCGGTAGGACAGCGCGACCCGGACCACATCCACCCGGACCAGCTGGGCCAGCACCACGCTGTCATAGAAGGTTCGCGGGGCCAGCGCGGCGAATGGCAGCACCGGGACCAGGAAGCCGACCGCCACCCCGGCCGCGAAGCGGAGCGCCCGCCGCGGCTGCCGGGCGGTCAGCATCAGGATGACCGCGACCGGCAGGATGGCCCACACCTTGACCGCGCCGGCGAAACCGAACGCCAGGCCGCCCCAGATCAGCCACCGGTTGCTGGTGGTCATCCGGTCGCCGTCGAATACGGCCAGCGCGCCGAGCAGGCAGAGCAGCACCAGCCACGGCTCCAGCAGCACGGTGTGCGCGGCCTGCACGCTGGCCGGGTAGACGGCCACGATCCCGCTGGCCAGGATGACCGCGAGCAGCCCGCGCTGGCGAACCAGCAGGCCGGTCAGCCCGGCGCCCACGCCACCGGCCACCGCGGTCAGGATCCGGCCCACGCCCATCCCCCATGCCGTGCCCAGCCCCTTGGTCACCGCCGCCACCGGGGCCATCAGCAGGGTGATGCCCGGCGGCTGCACCATGATGAAGTCGCGGTACGGCAGGTAGCCGTGGATGAGCAGGACCGCACTGCCGAAGTCGGTGCCGTCGTCGTATTCGGTGACGCCGAGCAGGTACTGCGGCCGGGTCAGCTGGTAGAGGCGCAGCCCGATGGCCAGCAGAGTAATCAGCACGATGGCCGTGTTCACCCGGCTGGACGGTGACCAGCTGCGGCGTGGGCCGGGCTGCGCTGGCGATGTCTGCGACTTGGCGGCAGGCATTCTCACTGATAATCCACTCACAGTCGGTTGCTCCGCAATGCTCTCCCGACAGACCCGGTACTGCGCCGGATGCCCGCCCAGGGACGCCAGGCCGCAAGCAACCGAGATCATCCCCCCGGCCGGTGTCCGCCATTCCGCATAAGGGCGGCACGATCCGACCGCGCTCCGATACTACTCGGAGCCGGAGCGCGACCGCTGCCGCATCCGGCCGGCCGGCCCTAGTGCGTCCCGGCGGTCACCCGCACTGTCTGGAACCATGGTGGCATGGACACGGCCGAGAGCAGACCGCAGACCCCGGGGATCACCGATCTCGGGCACGATGTGTACGAGATCGATACCCAGATGGCGGGCTATCCGGGCATCACGGCCGGCTACCTGATCCGCGGTGACCGGCCGTGCCTGGTGGAGACCGGCACCGCCCCGTCGGCGCCGGTGGTCCGCGACGCACTGGCCACCCTCGGCCTCGGCCCGGCCGATCTGGCCACGGTGGTGGTGACGCACATCCACCTGGATCACGCGGGCGGCGCCGGGGACATCGCCGCGATGTACCCGGGCGCGGAGGTCGTGGTCCATGAGCGCGGCGCCCGGCACCTGGCCGACCCCGGCCGCCTGATGGCCAGCGCCCGGATGGTGTATGGGGATGCGCTGGACCGGCTGTTCGGGACCATGCGGCCGACCGCGGCCGAGCGGATCGTCAGCGTGGCCGAACGCGGCCGCATCGACCTGGGCGGCGGCCGCTGGCTGGACAGCCACTACTCGCCCGGGCACGCCAAGCACCACGTCGGCCTGATCGACTCGGTGAGCGGCGACCTGTACGTCGGGGACGCCGCCGGGGTGTACATCCCGGAGACCCGTGACTTGCGGCCGGCCACGCCGCCACCGGATTTCGACCTGGACACCGCGCTCAACTCGCTGCGCCTGTTCGCCGCGCTGGGCCCGCAGCGGCTGCTGTTCAGCCACTACGGGCCGGTGCCGGACGTGGCCGAGACGCTGCAGCGCTCGGCCGAGGAAATCCAGGTGTGGGTGGCGGAGACGCGGCAGGCCCGGGACGCCGGGCTGGACCTCGATCACGCGGTGGCCATGGTGCGGGAGCGGACCAGGCAGCGGTATGCCGTGCTGGCCCCGGATACCGACCCGGACGTCGCGGCCCGGTTCGAGGTGGTCAGCGGCACCGAGGGCAATGTCGCGGGCATCATGCACTGGCTGGACCGGGAGAAGCCGACCTGACCCGCTGGGGACGCCTGACAAGCCAGTGAGCGCCGACTCACCCTCAGCCTGCCTCTTGCTGTTATCAGGCGCGCTGCGGGCGGCCGGGTACCAGGTCGCATTCGGTCATGCCCCAGCCGCTTGGTGCGGGTCGCTGGTGTCCGGGTCGGTGGTGTCCGGGTCGGTGGTGCGCTTGTCGTCGCCGTCCGGATCCTCGTCGTCCAGGTCCTCGTCGTCTTCGAGGTCGTCGATGACCACGTCGTCCAGGTCCTCGTAGCGCTCCGCGGCGTCGGTCTGTTCGTCGCGGTCCGCTTCGGCTGCCCGACCGAACCATTCCCGCGCTTCCTCGGTCCGCCCAGCCTCAAGCAGGGCGTCCGCGTAGGCGTAGAACACCCGGGCCGACCACGGCCGGAGCCGGCCGTCGGTGAGCTCGGGCACCTGCAACGTGACCACGGCCGCCTCGGGCAGCCCCTGGTCGCGCCGGATCCCCGACTCGACGATGAGCTGTTCGATCTGGGTGCCCCGGTCCACCTGCCCAGCCTGCGGCTCGGCCAGCAGAGCCAGCGCGCGGTCCAGCCGGCCCAGCGCCCGCTCCGCGTCGGCCATCATCGGCAGATAGCTGGTTCGGCCGGTCAGCCGGCGCGCCGCCCGCAGTTCGGTCAGCGCCTCGGCCCAGTGCCCAGCCCGGTAGGCAGCGATGCCGGCGGTCTCCCGGACGATGCCGACCCGGGCCGCCAGCCGCCTGGCGTCCTGCGCCAACTGGTAGCCGGTCTCCGGGTCCTCGGCCAGGCTCGCGGCCACCAGCCGCCGGGCCACCGCGGTGGCCAAATCCGCGGGCAGCGTGCGCAACTCCGCGGCGGCTGCCGGGTCGAGCTGGTCCGCGGTGATCTCCGCCGGTATGTCCAGCCGTGTCGCACCCTTATCATCCGCCCGGGCCTGCCGGGGCCCACCTCCAGCGCCGGGCCGCGCCGGGCGGCTGCCTGCCTGCCCAGCCCGTGTCCCCCGCCCGGTAGCCGACCGGCCTGCCCGAGCCTCAGGCCCGGCCGCCGAACGCCCAGTCCGGCCTTCCGGCCCGCCAGTCGGCCGACCGGTCCGGGCACCTGGCCCGGCCGAGCGCCCAGTCCGCGGTCCCGGGCCGCCCGCCGAGCGCCCAGCCCGCGCTCCCGGGCCGCCCGCCTGGCCGGCCCGCGCCGACCTCCCGCCGGCCGGCCGGGCTGACCGGGTTCCCGAGTCACGCGCCGGGTACCCAGCCCGCGGTGCGTAGTCGCCGTCGCCCCGAGCTGCCCGCGACCTGGCCCGGTCGGCCCGGCCCGGCTCCCCGCCGCGCGCCTCTGGTCCAGCTGAGGCGCCTGCCCGGTCAGAACGACCCGCCCAGTCAGACCGGCCTGGCCGGTCGGAGCGGTTCTGCCAGTCAGAGCGCCCTGGCCGGTCAGAGGGACTCCGCCGGCCAGAGGAATCCGGCCGTTCGGAGCGGCCTGCGCCGTAAGCGCGGCCACGGTTGGTCCCGGTTTGGCGCGCAGGCCGGTCCGGATACCCACCGGCCCGGGCCGCAGAACTGCGGCCAGCGTTGGCCGCACCGCTTCTCCGGGTGCCAGTTCGGGGCACACCAGTCCCACTAAGCTCATCAGCTGCACGGGACCCAGCACGTGACCCTGAACCGCCGGGCCCGCGTCCACGTACCGCGCCATCAGCACGAGGGGCCCGGGTCGCGCGGGCGGCACCCGGCGACGCCTCCCGCCCACCACCAGCATCACGGCCAGTCCCAGCAGCCCCACGACCAGCAGCCCCACGGCCAGCGGCACCGGTAGCGCGGCCAGTCGCAGCGGCATCACGGCCGGCGCCAGTGGCACCGCGACCAGTTGTGCCGCGCCCGGTACCAGCCGCCCCCCGGCCACCGGGGTCGCCACGCCTGGTGCCAGCGGTGCCGCGACTTGCACCGGCACTGGCGCTGCGGCTCACGCCAGCGGTGCTACGGCCGGTGCCGGACGCTGACCGCCGGGACGTTCCGGCGGCACCGCCACGCCGCGCCGGTCCGGTCCGCTCCTTACCACGGTCGTCGGCCTGGCCCTCTTCCCCTGCCACGTTCTCCTCCACGCTCGTGCGCGCAAGCCAGTTCATCCCTGCCCACTTTTCACCCGGATGGTGCGCTCATCCGGGCAAATCACCCAGCCGACTGCACCTCTCGGGTGAAAAGTGGGCAGGTCACGGCTGGCCGGGCGTCGCACAGCTCGTATAACCACAGCACGTATAACGCAATTGAGGCCGCTCCCTGTTGGGAGCGGCCTCAACGAAGATGTCCGGCGGCGTCCTACTCTCCCACGCGGTCCCCCGCGCAGTACCATCGGCGCTGAAGGGCTTAACTTCCGGGTTCGGAATGGAGCCGGGTGTTTCCCCTTCGCTATGGCCACCGAAACTCTATGGAGATGTGAGGCCCGGCCCGGACGCAGCCTGAGCTGCAGTCCCGGGCGCGGTACCGACCGCACCTCGGGAACCGCACAGTGGACGCAAAATCACAAATAAGTGTAGAAGCCAAGCCACTCGGCCTATTAGTACCGGTCAGCTCCACGTGTCGCCACGCTTCCACCTCCGGCCTATCAACCCAGTCGTCTAGCTGGGGGCCTTACCGGGTTAACCCCGAGGGAGACCTCATCTTGATGCGAGCTTCCCGCTTAGATGCTTTCAGCGGTTATCCCTTCCGAACGTAGCCAACCAGCCGTGCTCTTGGCAGAACAACTGGCACACCAGAGGTTCGTCCGTCCCGGTCCTCTCGTACTAGGGACAGCCCATCTCAAGTCTCCTGCGCGCGCAGCGGATAGGGACCGAACTGTCTCACGACGTTCTAAACCCAGCTCGCGTACCGCTTTAATGGGCGAACAGCCCAACCCTTGGGACCTGCTCCAGCCCCAGGATGCGACGAGCCGACATCGAGGTGCCAAACCATCCCGTCGATATGGACTCTTGGGGAAGATCAGCCTGTTATCCCCGGGGTACCTTTTAGCCGTTAAGCGACGGCGCTTCCACATGCCACCGCCGGATCACTAGTCCCAGCTTTCGCTCCTGCTCGACATGTCTGTCTCACAGTCAAGCACCCTTGTGCACTTACACTCGACACCTGATTGCCAACCAGGCTGAGGGTACCTTTGGGCGCCTCCGTTACCTTTTAGGAGGCAACCGCCCCAGTTAAACTACCCACCAGACACTGTCCCTGATCCGGATCACGGACCCAGGTTAGACATCCAGAACGACCAGAGTGGTATTTCACCAATGACTCCACAAGAACTGGCGTCCTCGCTTCAAAGTCTCCCACCTATCCTACACAAGACGTCCCAAACACCAATGTCAAGCTGCAGTGAAGGTCCCGGGGTCTTTCCGTCCTGCTGCGCGTAACGAGCATCTTTACTCGTAGTGCAATTTCGCCGGGTCTGTGGTTGAGACAGTGGGAAAGTCGTTACGCCATTCGTGCAGGTCGGAACTTACCCGACAAGGAATTTCGCTACCTTAGGATGGTTATAGTTACCACCGCCGTTTACCGGCGCTTAAGTTCAGAGCTTCGCGGCCGAAGCCACTAACCCTTCCCCTTAACGTTCCGGCACCGGGCAGGCGTCAGTCCGTATACGTCGTCTTGCGACTTAGCACGGACCTGTGTTTTTAGTAAACAGTCGCTTTCCCCTGGTATCTGCGACCGCGCCCAGCTCGGAGAGTAAATCTCGTCACCAGACACGGTTCCCCTTCTCCCAAAGTTACGGGGATAATTTGCCTAGTTCCTTAACCACAGTTCACCCGATCGCCTTGGTATTCTCTACCTGACCACCTGAGTCGGTTTGGGGTACGGGCCGCCTAAATGCTCGCCGCGAGGTTTTTCTTGGCAGCATGGGATTACTCACTTCGCCTAAATCGGCTCGGCATCAGGTCTCAGGCATATGGTGCGCGGATTTGCCTACGCACCGCCCTACACCCTTACTCCGGGACAACCATCGCCCGGTAGAGCTACCCTCCTGCGTCACCCCTACGGCTTGCCTACTACCAGTCTGGTTCGCTCCCGCCGCCGGGTCATCCCGAAGGATCGCCGGCATAGGTCGCTTAGCATCGCCGGGCTCGGCATGGGCGCATTTAAGCGGGTACGGGAATATCAACCCGTTGTCCATCGACTACGCCTGTCGGCCTCGCCTTAGGTCCCGACTTACCCTGGGCGGATTAGCCTGCCCCAGGAACCCTTGGTCATTCGGCGGAGGGGTTTCTCACCCCTCTTTCGCTACTCATGCCTGCATTCTCACTCGAGTGGCGTCCACGGCTGGATCACTCCGCCGCTTCTCTCGCCACCCGACGCTCCCCTACCCATCCGCGCACCTGGACCCTAAAAGGCTCCGGCAGCCGCAGTCGAGACAGCCACGGCCGAAACCGCGGCGGTCAAGACCGCCATCCACCTTCGCCACAAAAGGGCCGGGTTATTGCGCGAATGCCACAGCTTCGGCGGTGTGCTTGAGCCCCGCTAAATTGTCGGCGCAGAATCACTTGACCAGTGAGCTATTACGCACTCTTTCAAGGGTGGCTGCTTCTAAGCCAACCTCCTGGTTGTCTGAGCAACTCTACATCCTTTCCCACTTAGCACACGCTTAGGGGCCTTAGCTGGTGATCTGGGCTGTTTCCCTCTCGACTACGAACCTTATCGCCCGCAGTCTCACTGCCACGCTCTCACTTACCGGCATTCGGAGTTTGGCTGACTTCAGTAAGCTTGTGGGCCCCCTAGGCCATCCAGTAGCTCTACCTCCGGCAAGAAACACGCAACGCTGCACCTAAATGCATTTCGGGGAGAACCAGCTATCACGGAGTTTGATTGGCCTTTCACCCCTACCCACAGGTCATCCCCCAGGTTTTCAACCCTGGTGGGTTCGGTCCTCCACGCGGTCTTACCCGCGCTTCAACCTGCCCATGGGTAGATCACTCCGCTTCGGGTCTATGGCATGCGACTCGGAACGCCCTATTCAGACTCGCTTTCGCTACGGCTCCCCCACACGGGTTAACCTGGCCACATACCATAACTCGCAGGCTCATTCTTCAAAAGGCACGCGGTCACTTCACGTCAGCCCGAAGGCTGACACGCTCCCACGGCTTGTAGGCACACGGTTTCAGGTACTATTTCACGACCCCTCACCGGGGCACTTTTCACCTTTCCCTCACGGTACTTGTGCACTATCGGTCACCAGGGAGTATTTAGGCTTAGGAGGTGGTCCTCCCAGATTCACACGGGATTTCTCGGGCCCCGTGCTACTTGGGATACCGTCCGGAAGTCGCTTAAGTTTCACCTACGGGGGTGTCACCCTCTGTGCCAACGTTTTCCAACGTCTTCGACTACCAAAGCGATTTCTTACTTCCTGCCGGATCAGCAGCTCCGGCCAGACGGTCCCGCTACCCCGGTCACGCAACGCCTGCTGGCTATGACACGTGATCGGTTTGGCCTATTCCCCTTTCGCTCACCACTACTCAGGGAATCGCGGTTGCTTTCTCTTCCTGTGGGTACTGAGATGTTTCACTTCCCCACGTTACCTCCACCTGCCCTATGTGTTCAGGCAGGGGCGACGGGCCATTACACCCGCCAGGTTTCCCCATTCGGAAATCCCCGGATCGAAGTCTGGTTGCCGACTCCCCGGGGCTTATCGCAGGCTCCTACGTCCTTCATCGGCTCCTGGTGCCAAGGCATCCACCGTGCGCCCTTAATAACTTGGCAACTACAGATGTGATGCTCGCGTCCACTGTGCAGTTCTCAAGATACGGGCGGTTCCGGCTCCCCTGCCCGTTACCAGGCGGGGCCACCGGCCCTGGCTGAAGGATGCCGCCTTGCGGCCGTTCCCTCAGGACCCAACAGCGTGCTCGGCCTGGCCAGCCCCCGGCGTCAGCGTTCCTCCCGCAAGCGGGTGTACTAACTGGCCCAGGCAACTACCCAGACCGAATAACCAGTGCTCCACTAGTGAGCTACCACCTCGGAACACGCGTCCGAGTTATGGCTCTGGACGCGGTGCCCGGCTATGCCGGGACGCGCCAGGTGCTCCTTAGAAAGGAGGTGATCCAGCCGCACCTTCCGGTACGGCTACCTTGTTACGACTTCGTCCCAATCGCCGGCCCCACCTTCGACGGCTCCCTCCCAAAAGGGTTAGGCCACCGGCTTCGGGTGTTGCTGACTTTCGTGACGTGACGGGCGGTGTGTACAAGGCCCGGGAACGTATTCACCGCGACGTTGCTGATTCGCGATTACTAGCGACTCCGACTTCATGGGGTCGAGTTGCAGACCCCAATCCGAACTGAGACCGGCTTTTTGAGATTCGCTCCACCTTGCGGTTTCGCAGCCCTCTGTACCGGCCATTGTAGCATGTTTGCAGCCCAAGACATAAGGGGCATGATGACTTGACGTCATCCCCACCTTCCTCCGAGTTGACCCCGGCAGTCTCCTATGAGTCCCCGGCATTATCCGCTGGCAACATAGAACGAGGGTTGCGCTCGTTGCGGGACTTAACCCAACATCTCACGACACGAGCTGACGACAGCCATGCACCACCTGTGCAGGGCCCTTACGGACACCGTGTCTCCACGGCTTTTCCCTGCATGTCAAACCTTGGTAAGGTTCTTCGCGTTGCGTCGAATTAAGCAACATGCTCCGCCGCTTGTGCGGGCCCCCGTCAATTCCTTTGAGTTTTAGCCTTGCGGCCGTACTCCCCAGGCGGGGCGCTTAATGCGTTAGCTGCGGCACGGAATCCGTGGAAGGATCCCACACCTAGCGCCCAACGTTTACAGCGTGGACTACCAGGGTATCTAATCCTGTTCGCTCCCCACGCTTTCGCTCCTCAGCGTCAGGTAAGGCCCAGAGAACCGCCTTCGCCACCGGTGTTCCTCCCGATATCTGCGCATTTCACCGCTACACCGGGAATTCCATTCTCCCCTACCTACCTCTAGTCTGCCCGTATCCACTGCAAGGCCGGGGTTAAGCCCCAGCTTTTCACAGCAGACGTGACAGTCCGCCTACGAGCTCTTTACGCCCAATAATTCCGGACAACGCTTGCGCCCTACGTGTTACCGCGGCTGCTGGCACGTAGTTCAGCCGGCGCTTCTTCTGCAGGTACCGTCACTTTCGCTTCGTCCCTGCTGAAAGGGGTTTACAACCCGAAGGCCTTCATCCCCCACGCGGCGTCGCTGCGTCAGGCTTTCGCCCATTGCGCAAGATTCCCCACTGCTGCCTCCCGTAGGAGTCTGGGCCGTGTCTCAGTCCCAGTGTGGCCGGTCGCCCTCTCAGGCCGGCTACCCGTCGTCGCCTTGGTAGGCCGTTACCCCACCAACTAGCTGATAGGCCGCGAGTCCATCCTCAGCCGATAAATCTTTCCACGTCATCCGATGTCGATTGACGTAATATCCGGTATTAATTCCGGTTTCCCGGAGCTATCCCAGAGCTAAGGGCAGGTTGCTCACGTGTTACTCACCCGTTCGCCGCTCGAGTACCCCGAAGGGCCTTTCCGCTCGACTTGCATGTGTTAAGCACGCCGCCAGCGTTCGTCCTGAGCCAGGATCAAACTCTCCGTTGATGTCTATTTGCAACCGCTCGCATGGAGCGGGAGCAGACAAAAGGAGTGCCTTGCCCGGCAGCTAAATGCCGCCGTCAAGGCGATCTTGGCATCCGCAAGTGAGGTACTGAGCCGTTACCGGCCAGCCCCACTGACGGGGTTTTGTGCATGTGCACTGGCTTTTAGCACGCTGTTGAGTTCTCAAGGAGCGGACGCGCACCATCGCTCGGCTCTCGCCGGGTTCCGGGGCAACCCTTCTAACTTACCTGCAAGGTCAGGGCCTGTCAAATCCCGCTCAGCGAGATCCTCGATTGCCTGCCCACTTGCCGCCAGCTTCAGCTTACCTGCGGTTCGGGACCACCCGTTCCCGGGCTCCGTCCCGCAAGCCGTCTTGCTCGCTTCTGGCTGGTCCGAGAGGCCGGTCCACCAGCGGCGTTCCGTGTCCCTCGGGGCAGGAGAAACATTAGGCAGCAAAGCGGTTTCCGTCAAATCGAGCTTCCCGCGCCGGTCACCGCTCGTTCATCTCCACGCTGACCTGCACAGCAAGGCTCCAACGGTACACCGCAATCGCGCTGAATCCCCCGCCTCGCACTAGTGCAGCAAAAATCCGCCGAGAAAAATTTCCTGGCCCTCTCGGCCCGCCCGACCCGCGCCGTCCGGCAGAGCCGATCACCACAGCGGCCTCCAGCTTGGCTGCCCACACCAGTTAACGGCCAAGGGTCCGGCCGCGGAAGACCGCGGCCCAGCGCGCCGACCTCCGGCCCCCGCACTCGTCAAGCCTTGGCACCAGCCCCGTCAAGCCTTCGCACCAGCACGGCGGGCTTTGCGGGCCAGCTCGCGGCCTGGCCCGCAAATTCCGGAGCCGGGAGGACCGGGCCTGAGCCGGGCCAGGGCCGCGGGGGTCAGGGCCGGAAGGTCAGGACCGGAGGACCTCCACGCCGGCGACGGTGCGCTTGCCGCGGCGGAGCACCAGGAACCGGTCGTGCAGCAGATCCCCCTCGGCTGGCCGGGCGTCCGGCTCGGTCACCTTCTGGTTGTTCAGGTAGGCGCCGCCCCCGGCGATGGCCCGCCGTGCCTCTGACTTGCTATTCACGAGGCCGGTGGCCGCCATCAGGTCGGCCACTGTCGGCTGCCCCACGGCCAGGACTTCACCCCAGCCGACCTGCACCGACGGGATCTCGGCAATGGCGGCAGCCAGCGTGCCCGGGTCCAGCGCGGCCAGGTCACCCTGGCCGAACAGGGCATGGCTGGCCGCGATGGCCTTCTCCATCTCGGCCCGGCCGTGCACCAGCTCGGTCACCTCGGCGGCCAGCACCCGCTGCGCCATCCGGGCGGCCGGCCGGGAGCGGATCTCCTGCTCCAGGTCCTCGATCTCGCCGCGGGTGCGGAACGTGAATACCCGGAGCAGCCCCGGCACCTCCTCGTCGGCCCGGTTCAGCCAGAACTGGTAGAACGCGTACGGGCTCATCAGGTCGGCGCTGATCCAGATCGCGCCGCCCTCGGTCTTGCCGTACTTGCTCCCGTCCGGCTTGGTGATCAGCGGGGTGGCCAGCGCGTGCACCGCGGCGCCGTCCACCCGGCGGATCAGGTCCACCCCGGATACCAGGTTGCCCCACTGGTCGCTGCCACCGACCTGCATCGTGCAGCCATGCCGCCGGTACAGCTCCAGGAAGTCGTTGGCCTGCAGGATCTGGTAGCTGAACTCGGTGTAGCTGATCCCGCCCGCTTCCAGCCGGGCCTTGACCGACTCGCGGCTGAGCATCTGGTTCACCGGGAAGTGCTTGCCGATGTCGCGGAGGAACTCCAGCGCGGACAGCGGCTCGGTCCAGTCCAGGTTGCTGACCACCAGCGCGCTGGTGGGCCCCGGAGAGAAGTCGAGGAACCGGGACACCTCGCCGCGGATCCGGTTCACCCAGCCGGCCACTACCTCACGGGAGTTGAGCACCCGCTCGACCGACTTGCCGCTGGGATCCCCGATCAGCCCGGTCGCGCCGCCGACCAGCGCGATCGGCCGGTGCCCGGCCAGTTGCAGGCGGCGCAGCGTGAGCAGCTGGACCAGGTTGCCCATGTGCAGCCCGGGTGCAGTGGGATCGAAGCCTACGTATACGGTGACCGGGCCGGTATCGAGCGCCTTGCGCAGCTCCTCGGGGTCGGTGGACAGCGCGATCAGCCCGCGCCAGGTCAGCTCGTCGATGATGTCGGTCACCGGTTCATCGTGCCATCTTCGCCGGCCGAAGGTGAAACCGCTTTCGGCTGGACAGCCCGGCTCGGCTGGACCGCCCGGCCGGGCCGGGCGGCGAGGGCGGCCCGGGCGGGGCGGACCCGCGGCACGGCCGGCCGGTACACCGACACGGTCGGGTCGCCGGTCACCCAGAACCGCCACGGCCAGTCGGCCGCTTTGCTGATGCCCACTCGCGGGCCCTGGCTGATCCCGGGTTGGCTGCCGCCAGACGACGCAGCCGCGGCCCGGATCCGCAGCGCGGACTCCGCCGAGCACACGTCGAGACCGTTCTGGGCCCGGCCGATGCCGAGCGCCTGGCACAGCCGGGCTGGCCCGCGGGCCAGTTCCCGCTCGGCCACCACCGATGGCCGCGCCCGTCCAGCGGACCGCCGCGACGTGGCCAGCGGCACCCCCGAAACCACCTGCCCGGCCCGGATCAGCACTGCGGACGCGGTGCCGGGCGGCAGGCAGACGATGTTGACGCACCAGTGCATGCCGTAGGTGAAGTACACGTAGGCGTGCCCCGGCCCGCCGAACATGACCCCGTTCCGCGCGGTCCGGCCCCGGTAGGAATGCGACGCCGGATCGGCCGCGCCCTCGTACGCCTCGACCTCGGTGAGCCGGACGGCCACCAGGCCAGCGTCCGTTTCATGCTCCAGCACGCAGCCGAGCAGCCGGGGCGCCACGTCCAGCGAGTGGACGGCGAAGAACTCCCGCGGCAGCAGCGGCCCCGCGGGCACAGCCAGCCCAGCCACGGTCAGCGCGCCGCCCAGGCCGCATGTTCATCGACCACGGCACGCAACGCCGCCAGCTGCTCGGCGACCCGCTCCGGTGCGGTGCCCCCCGGGGCCTTCCGCGCGGCCAGCGCACCCTGCACGGTCAGCACTTCGCGGATGTCCGGGGTGAGGTGCTCCGAGATCTTGGCCAGGTCCTCGTCGCTCACGTCGGGCAGGTCGCAGTCGTGTACCTGGCACCACACCACCAGGTGACCGACCACCTCGTGGGCCTCGCGGAACGGGACTCCGCGCCGGACGAGCAGTTCAGCCAGGTCGGTGGCGAGCGAAAACCCAGTGCTCGCACCAGCCGATAGCCGCTGCGCATGAATATTCATGGTGGCCACCAGGCCGGCCATCGCGGGCAGCACGACCAGCAGCGTGTCCACCGCGTCGAACACCGGTTCCTTGTCCTCCTGCAGGTCGCGGTCGTAGCTCAGCGGCAGGCCCTTGAGCGCGACGAGCAGGCCGGTCAGGCCGCCGATGAGGCGGCCGGCCTTGCCCCGGGCCAGCTCGGCCACGTCCGGGTTCTTCTTCTGCGGCATGATCGAGGACCCGGTCGCGTAGGCGTCGTCGATCTCCACCCAGCCGAACTCGGACGTGGACCAGAGCACGATCTCCTCGCCCAGCCGGGACAGGTGCACGCCGAGCAGCGCGGCCGCGAAGCAGAACTCGGCCGCGAAGTCCCGGTCGCTCACCGCGTCCATGGAGTTCTCCGCGGCGCGGTCGAAACCCAGCTCGGCGGCGACCGCCTCCGGGTCGAGCGGCAGCGACGACCCGGCCAGCGCGCCCGCGCCGAGCGGGCTGACCGCGGCCCGCTTGTCCCAGTCGCGGAGCCGGCTGACGTCCCGGGCCAGCGCCTGGCCGTGCGCCAGCAGCTGATGCCCGAACACCACCGGCTGCGCGTGCTGCAGGTGCGTCATGCCGGGCGCCGGCGTCGAGACATGCTGCTCGGCCTGGGCCAGCAGCGCGGTCTCCAGCTCGGCCACCCGGGACACCACCCGCCGGACGTGGTCGCGCAGGTACAGCCGCAGGTCGGTGGCGATCTGGTCGTTCCGGCTGCGGCCGGCCCGCAGCTTGCCGCCGAGCGCGCCGACCCGTTCCAGCAGGCCGCGCTCCAGCGCGGTGTGCACGTCCTCATCGGCCACCGTGGGCCGGAAGCTGCCGTCCTGGCAGGCCGTGTCCAGGCTGTCCAGCGCGCTGAGCAGGCGGGCCAGCTCGGCGTCGGAGAGCAGCCCGGCCCGGTGCAGCACCCGGGCGTGGGCCCGGGAGGCGAGCAGGTCGTAGGGCGCCAGCCGCCAGTCGAACTGGACACTCACCGACAGCCGGGCCAGCGCTTCAGCCGGGCTGGAGCCGAACCGGCCGCCCCACAGCCGGGTTGGCGTGCGTTCCTCTTCTGCCACCACTGTCCTCTCCGCTACTGCCTGGGAATAGTAGTGCGGTGCCACCGGCCGGCGGCACCGCACTACGCCGGCGGCACCGCACTCACCCACGGCACGGGGGCAGGACCGGTCAGCTTCTCCGCTCGGCGATCCGGAGCAGCGCGCGGGCCACGTCGGCGCCGCCGGCCGGATCCCGGCTGATGACCAGCACGGTGTCGTCGCCGGCCACGGTGCCGAGGATGGACGGCCAGGCGGCGTGATCGATGGCCGAGGCGAGCAGCTGCGCGGCGCCGGCCGGGGTGCGCAGCACCACCAGGTTGGCGCTGGGTTCCGCGCTGAGCAGGAAGTCGGCCGCGATCCGGGCCAGCCGGCTGGGCGGCTCCCGGTCCGGCAGGCCGGCCGCGCCCGGCCCCGGGCTGGACGGCCGCCCTGGGACGCCCCGGCTCAGCCCCGGCACTCGCGGGCCGAGGCCGCCGCGCACCCCGGCGGGCACCCCGGGCCGGGTGTGCCGCGGCTCGCCGGGCGAGGCCAGCACCCCGGCCAGCCCGCCGGGCCGCGAGCCTGGGCCGCCCGGCTCGCCGGGCAGCGCGTAGACCAGCCCGCCGTCCGGCCCGCGCAGCCGCACCGCGCCCAGCTCGTCCAGGTCGCGGGACAGCGTGGCCTGGGTGACCCGCACCCCGTTCTGGGCCAGCAGCTCGGACAGCTCGTCCTGGGAGCGCACCGCGGTGCTGGCCAGGATGGCGGTGATCTGCGCCTGCCGGGCCGTCTTGGTCACCGGGCTGACCGGGTTGGCCGGGCTCACCGCGACCCCGCCAGCAGCCAGGCGAGCAGGGCCTTCTGCGCGTGCAGCCGGTTCTCCGCCTCGTCCCAGACCACGCTGCGCGGCCCGTCCAGCACGGCGGCGGTGATCTCTTCACCGCGGTGCGCGGGCAGGCAGTGCAGCACCACGCAGGCCGGGCCGCCCAGCGCCAGCTTGTCCTCGTTCAGCTGGTAGGGCCGGAGCGCGGCGACCCGCTGCGTCTCCTGCCCCTCCTGGCCCATCGAGGTCCATACGTCGGTGGCCAGCACGTCGGCGTGGGCGCAGGCCGCCTTGGCGTCGCTGATCACCTCGACGGACCCGCCGGTGGCCGCGGCGACGGCGGCCGCGTCGGCCAGCACGGCCGGGTCCGGCTGGTACTCCCCCGGCGCCGCGATCCGCACCCGCATCCCGGCGGTGGCCCCGCCGAGCAGGTAGGAGTGCGCCATGTTGCTGGACCCGTCACCGAGGAAGGTGAGCACCAGCCCGGCCAGCCGGCCGTGCGCGGCCCGCACCGTCTGCAGGTCGGCCAGCACCTGGCAGGGGTGGAACCGGTCGGTCAGCGCGTTGATCACCGGCACCCGGCTGACCGCGGCCATCTCGCCGATCCGGTCCTGGCCGAACGTGCGCCAGACGATCGCGGCCACCTGGCGGTCCAGCACCCGGGTGGTGTCCCCGATCGGCTCGCCCCGGCCGAGCTGCGACGTCTGCGTATCGAGGATGAGCGGCTGCCCGCCCAGCTCGGCGATGCCGACCGCGAACGAGATCCGGGTCCGGGTGGACGGCTTGTCGAACAGCACG
This sequence comes from uncultured Actinomycetes bacterium, assembly GCA_963834705.1. Classification (GTDB taxonomy): domain Bacteria; phylum Actinomycetota; class Actinomycetes; order Streptosporangiales; family Streptosporangiaceae; genus RYN-230. Next base: position 97,203 of record CAWICV010000001.1, on the reverse strand, counting down.
GCCACGGTGCGCGGCCCGGCCAGCGGCTGGCGGCCGAACCGGTCCGCCTTCATGCTGTCGGCCAGGTCGAGCACGCCGGCCTGCTCGGCCGGGCTGAGATCGTCGTCGCGCAGGAAATGCCGGGTCATCGTGGTCCCCCTCCGGCGGTGGCAACTTCCGGCGAGGGTACCGCGTCCAGGATGCCGGGCAGCGCGCCGAGGAACGCGGCCGCCTGGCTGGCCTCCAGGATCAGCGGCGGGGCCAGCCGGACCGCGTCCGGCTGCACCGCGTTGACCAGGAAGCCGGCCTGCCGGGCCGCGTCCGCCACCGCCGCGGCGGACGGGCCGGTCAGCACCGCGGCCAGCCACAGGCCGCGGCCGCGTACCCCGGCCAGCAGCGGGTGCTGGACCGCGGCCAGCCCGTCGGTTAGCTGCTGGCCCACTGCCGCCGCCCGGGCCAGCAGGCCGTCCGCGTCGATCGTGTCCAGCACGGCCAGCGCGGCCGCGCAGGCCACCGGGTTGCCGCCGAACGTGCTGCCGTGGTCGCCGGGGCGCAGCACCGCACCGGCGTCGCCCAGCCCGGCGCAGGCGCCGATGGGCAGCCCGCCGCCCAGCCCCTTGGCCAGGGTGAGCACGTCCGGCCGGACCTGCTCATGCTGGTGCGCGAACCAGGTCCCGGTCCGGCCGATGCCGCTCTGGATCTCATCCAGCACCAGCAGCGCGCCGGCCGCGTCGCAGGCCGCGCGGGCCGCGCTCAGGTAGCCGTCCGGCGGCGGCACCACGCCGCCCTCGCCCAGGCAGGGCTCCAGGAAAACGGCGGCCACGTCCGCGCGGGTGGCGGCCCGTAGCGCCGCCGCGTCCCCGTAGGGCACGAACCGAACATCAACCCCATAGGGCCCGAACGCTTCCCGGATGGAACTCTTGCCGGTCAGTGCGAGGGCGCCGAGCGTGCGGCCATGAAAGCCACCCTCGGCCGCGACGAAGACCGGGCGAGCCGGGCCCTGGGCGCGGCGGGCCAGCTTGATCGCGGCCTCGTTGGCCTCGGTCCCGGAGTTGCAGAAGAACACCCGTCCCGGCGCGCCCAGCAGGGCCAGCAGGCGTTCGGCCAGCGCCACCTCGGGCTCGTGCAGGTACAGGTTGGAGGTGTGCGCGATGACGGCGACCTGCCGGCTGACCGCGTCGATGACGGCCGGGTGGGCGTGCCCGAGCGAGCTGACCGCGATGCCCGCCACCAGGTCCAGGTACTCGCGGCCGTCCACGTCCCAGACCCGGCAGCCCTCGCCCCGGGCCAGCGCGACCGGCGGAGTCCCGTAGTTGCCCATCAGCGCGGCCCCGAACCGGGCCTGCAGCCGCTCCGTCGCCGTCACTGCGCCGCCTCCGCTTCATCGGGGACCACCATCGTGCCGATGCCGGAGTCGGTGAAGATCTCCAGCAGCACCGAGTGCGGCAGCCGGCCGTCCAGCACGTGCGCCTGCGGCACCCCGCCGCGCACCGCGCGCAGGCACGCCTCCATCTTCGGGATCATCCCGGCGCTCAGCCCGGGCAGCATGGCCGCCAGTTCGGCCGCGCTGAGCCGGCTGATCACCTCGCCGCGGCGGGCCGGGGGGCCGTCCTGCCAGTCCGGGTACAGGCCCTCGACGTCGGTCAGCACGACCAGCTTGGCCGCGCCCAGCGCGACGGCCAGCGCGGCCGCGGCGGTGTCCGCGTTCACGTTGTAGACCTCGCCATCCGCGCCGCGGGCGACGCTGGAGACCACCGGCACCCGGCCGTCCCGGAGCAGGGCCAGCACCGCGCCCGGGTTGACGCTGTCGATCTCGCCGACCAGGCCCAGGTTGACCGGCTCACCGTCGACCACCGCGCCGCGGCGGCTGGCGGTGAACAGGTTGGCGTCCTCGCCGGACATGCCGATCGCGAACGGGCCGTGCCGGTTGACCAGGCCGACCAGGTCCCGGTTGACCTGGCCGGTGAGCACCATGCGGACCACGTCCATGGCTTCCGGCGAGGTGACCCGCAGGCCGGCCTTGAACGTGCTGGGCACGCCGAGCCGGTCCAGGTGCGCGGAGATCTGCGGGCCGCCGCCGTGCACCACCACCGGGCGCAGCCCGGCGTGCCGGAGGAACACCACATCCTGGGCGAACGCGTGCCGCAGGTCGTCGTCGGTCATCGCGTGGCCGCCGTATTTGAGCACCACGGTCCGGCCGTGGAACCGGCTCAGCCAGGGCAGCGCCTCGATCAGCGTGGCCGCCTTGGCCAGTGCCTCGTCCCGGCTGGGCGGTCCGGGCTGGGCTGCGGGCTGGGGTGCTGGCTGGGCCGTCGCGGTCACGTCGAGTAGGCCGAGTTCTCGTGCACGTACGCCGTGGTCAGGTCGGTGGTGGCGATGGTGGCCGCGTGCGGCCCGGCGGACAGGTCCACGGTGATCGCCACGTGCCGCGGCCGCAGGTCCACCTTGGCCCGGTCGCCGCCGGGGCAGCCGTTGCGGCACACCCAGACGCCGTTGATGGCGACGTTCAGCCGGTCCGGCTCGAACGCCGCGTCGGTGGTGCCCACCGCGGCCAGGACCCGGCCCCAGTTCGGGTCCTGCCCGCCGATGGCGCACTTGACCAGGTTGGACCGGGCCACCGCGCGGCCGGCGGTGACCGCGTCCGGCTCGCTGGCCGCGCCGACCACTTCGATGGCGATCAGCTTGTTGGCCCCTTCCGCGTCCGCCTGCAACTGCCGGGCCAGGTCGGCACAGACGCTGGTCAGCCCGGCGGTGAACTGGGCCAGATCCGGCACTGTGCCGGCTGCGCCGCTGGCCAGCAGCAGCACGGTGTCGTTGGTGGACATGCAGCCGTCGGTGTCCAGCCGGTCGAACGTCACCCGGGTGGCCTCGCGCAGCGCGCTGTCCAGCGCGCTGGGCGGCAGGTCGGCATCGGTGGTCAGCACGCACAGCATGGTGGCCAGGCCCGGCGCGAGCATGCCCGCGCCCTTGGCCATGCCGCCGATCGTGTAGCCGTCCGGCCGGCTGAACGCGATCTTGCTCACCGTGTCGGTGGTCCGGATCGCATCCGCTGCCGAGGTGCCGCCGCTCCGGGACGCCCCGGCCAGCGCCGCACCGAGCCCGTTCAGCAGCAAGTCCATCGGCAGCCGCTCGCCGATCAGGCCAGTCGAGCAGACCGCGATTTCGCCGGCTGACTCGGCGGCCGCGCCAGGCTGCTCGCCGAGTGCCCGGGACAGGCGTTCGGCAGTGATATGGGTGTCCTGGAAGCCGAGCGGGCCGGTGCACGCGTTCGCCCCGCCGGAGTTGAGCGCCACGGCGCGGACCCGGCCGCCGCGGAGCACCTGCTCCGTCCACAGCACCGGGGCGGCCTTGACCCGGTTGCTGGTGAACACGCCGGCCGCCGCGCGGGACGGGCCGTCGTTCAGCACCACCGCGACGTCTCGCTCGCCGGATGCCTTGAGCCCGGCGGCGACGCCGGCCGCGCGGAAGCCGAGCGGGGCGGTCACGCTCATGGAGCGACTCCATTCACGGCCAGGCCCGCCCCCTCCGGCAGGCCCAGCATCAGGTTGGCGATCTGGATGGCCTGCCCGGCCGCCCCTTTGACCAGGTTGTCCTCCGCGGCGACCACGACGGCCCGGCCGGCGTGCGCGTCCGTGGTGGCTTGCAGGTGCACCGCGTTGCCACCGAGGGTGGCCGCGGTGCTCGGCCACTGCCCATCCGGCAGCACCCGGATGAACGGCTCGCCCGCGTAGGCGTCCGCGAGCACGGCGCGCGGGTCGGCGGGCACGGGGCTGGCGGGCACGGGGCTGGCGGGCACGGGGCTGGCGGCCAGCCGGGCGGTGCACGTGGCCAGGATGCCGCGCGGCATCGGCACCAGCAGCGGGGTGAACGACACTGTGGGGCGGGTGCCGGTGGCCTCGCCCAGCGCCTGCTCGATCTCTGGGGTGTGCCGGTGCACGCCGCCCACCTGGTAGGCGGACACCGCGCCCATGACCTCGGTGGCCGGCAGCCCGGGACGTGGGCTGCGGCCCGCGCCGGAGGTGCCGGAGGCGGCGACGGCGACGATGTCGGTAGGGTCGGCCAGCCCGGCGGCCAGCAGCGGGGCCAGGGCCAGGATGACTGCGGTGGCGTGGCAGCCCGGCGCGGCGACCTGACGGGCGGCCCGGATCCGGTCCCGGGCCCCGGGCAGCTCGGGCAGGCCATAGACCCAGTGCCCGGCGTGCGGGCCCTGGTAGAAGGCGGCCCAGTCGGCCGGGTCGGCGAGCCGGAAGCTGGCGCTCAGGTCGATGACCGCGGTGCCGTCCGGCAGCCGGGCCGCGGTGGCCGCGGACTCTTCGGGCTGCAGGGCCAGGAAGAGCAGGTCGGCGGTGGCCAGCCGGGCTGGCTCGGTGGGCTCGAAGGTCAGCCCGGCCAGGCTGGCCAGGTGCGGGTGCAGGTCGGTGACGGCGGCGCCCACGCTGGCGTGCGCGGTCACCGGGCCGAGCTCAAGGCCAGGATGCGCCGCGATGAGCCGGAGCAGTTCTCCCCCGGCGTAGCCGCTGGCACCGGCCACCGCCACCCGGACTCCCATCCGCCCTCCTGTACTCGCAGCCTGGGATCCGGTTCTCCGACCCTCGCCTGGCCCAGCCCTCGCGGTGCCGGACCGGTGTGCTTTCCGGCTCTGGCGTTCCGGCCATCTCGCAAAAGTATGCATGAGGATGACTAGTTATGCAAGATGTGTTTCCCGGCTGGTGAAGCCGGGCAGGGCTCGCACCCCAAAGGATCACAAAACGTTCAACGGGCGCACTCGGGGGCGCGTCCGACACGGGGAGCCGGCGTCGGAGGGTCATTGGGCTAGGGCATTATGAGGGGCGCGAAAGGAGCCCTCCATGCGCCGTTCCGTCTGGCCCGCCGGCGCGGCTTTCCCCGCCGCTCTCACCCTGGTCATGCTGGCTGGTTGCGGCGCGCACAGCCCGGCGGCGTCCACCCAGGCCTCGCCCGCGGCCCAGTCCGCCTCACCCGTGCCCAGTGGCCACCCGTGTGGCATGGCCAAGACCGCGGCCGGTGTCCCGGTTCAGGTGCAGGTGGTGCAGGGCACAGTGGGCTGCCCGGCCGCATTGCACCTGCAGCGGGCCTACGCTGCCGAGGTGGCGTCGGGCAAGGCACCGGGCAATGGCGGGGGCGGGCCGATCACGGTCAGCGGCTGGGTCTGCGTCGGGTTCAACACGCCCGAGATCCTGCGCACCGGCGACACCTCGAAGTGCACCAAGCAGGGCGCGGAGATCGCGGCCGTGCTGCCCAGCCCGTCGGCGTCGCCGTCATCCTGAGCCGGTGCGGCGAGTACCCTCCGTCGAATACGGCCGTTTGCCGCTTGATCACCTGTGGTTAACGCTCACAGTGCCAGACTGACCCGCATCTCCCGCGGCACTGGGAGCGCCCACGGTGGCCGAGTCGGTGACCATCCACACCTTGTTGCGGCCCGCATGCTTGGCCCGGTACAGCGCGCCGTCCGCGCCGGCCAGCAGGTCGGTGAACTGACTGCCGGTCGTTCTTTCCCAGCTCACACCTAGTGCGGCCACCCCGATGGAGACAGTAACCTGGAGTGGCTCGGTAGCGGGATCATCATCCACGCTGATCGGCATGGCCTCGATATGCTTCCGTACCCGCTCAGCGATCTGACGGGCGTCGGCGGCGCTGGTCTGGGGCAACAGCAGTGCGAACTCCTCGCCGCCGAACCGGCCGGCCAGATCGTAGCTGCGCAGGTAGACCTGGAAAGTGTGGGCGATGGCCCGGAGAGCCTTATCGCCGGCCAGGTGACCATGCAGGTCGTTGACCAGCTTGAAGTGATCAATATCGATCAGCACCAGTGCGAGGGGGGTACGAGTGCGGACAGCGCGAGCTACCTCGGAGGCCGCTTCCCGTTCCCAGGTCCCCGCGTTCAGCAGCCCCGTCTTGGAGTCGATCCGGGAGGCGTTCACCAGCTGGGTATGCCGGACCGAACGCTGCAGCAGCGTCACGAAGGGCAGCGAGAAGATGATGGTAAGAGGGCTGATGGCTATGCCGAGCGTGACCAGCACCGCAACGCACGACTCTGCGACGTCGTTCTGGATGCGGTCCCACGCGAACAGCATGTCGCGGACCCGCATGGCCGGATCCGACGCCTTGATGGCCGGCAGCACCAGCGCCTCGTTCAGCGCCCACCGCACGATCGCGGCGGCGGCCACGGCCAGAAGCCACGTAGTGACATGAACCCGACTGTCGAGTACCGTTCCCGGCGATTGCTGGACCGCCCAGTGGAAGAGCACAGAGACGGCACCGTAGGAGAGCCCGACCGCCGCGATGGTGAACGTGCGCCGGTGCGGTGGGATGCGCCTGACCCGCAGATGCGTCAGGCCATACTGGACCAGGGGGGCGAGCAGCGCGAACAGCGGCGGCAGCAGGATGGCAACGGGCAGCTCCCACACCGCATAGACATCCTTGATGACGCCGGCGTTCTCACCGCCGCGCTTGGTGAGCTCGACGGTGGCCGCGATGCAGACCAGCAGGGCGGCGAACAAGCCCAGGGCGGTGAGCGTGATGTCGGCGGTACCCGCCGCCACGGCGACTGCGCCCAGGTACCCGGCGATGACGAGCAGGATGAACAGGACCGCCCCGCCCGGCAGCTCCCACATCGGCCATGCCCGGACGGCCTGCAGCCCAGAACGCACACGTTTGCAGACGCGGCGTCGCATCTCATCCTCCTCGGTGGGCACGCAAGCTCTCATACTCGGCCGGCCACTGCGACGGGTGAGAGCGCTGTCCCGCATTGTCACAGAGGTAGTGTGCCTGCTGTCAACCCCCCATTACTCGCTGAAACCACTTTCCCGGCAAGAGCGGACCATAGTCGCTCTAGGTTACCTGCTGACTGCAAGTTTGTGCTGGGCCCCCGGGAGGTTTCCGGGCAGCATCATGGCCATGGAACCGTAATGCGTGCTTATGTACCTTTGCGTCCTGGCCTTACCACCCACATCAGGCACATTTCGAGGGACTATCCGATAGGGAGCACAGATTCGGTGGCAGCACCGCCGAACTGCGAGGGAGGAACCTGATGCGCAACACCGGCTGGGGAAAGTGACCAAGCCACCACACCGTCACGAACTGCGGAGGAGGACAGCGTGCGTAATACCGCCTGGGGCTGAGCTGGCCGAGTACACCATCATCGACCGGACCGGAAGGGGGAAGAACCTGATGCGCAACACCGCCTGGGGCTGACCACGGGACCACGCCGCTTTCGACCGAGAGGAGGGAACCTGATGCGCAACACCGCATGGGGCTGACCACGGGACCACGCCGCTTTCGACCTGGAGGAGGGAACCCGATGCGCAACACCGCATGGGGCAAGTGAGCGACCGCGGGCGGATGAACCTGGACGCCCGCCTACACGGCCGGACCCGACGGGCCGGCTTCTGTACTCCTGTTCCTGCTGAGCAAGGCCACCGCGATCGCGGCAATGGTGCCGAGGAGACCGGTGGCGGCGATGACATCGCTGGGCGCGACGTGCTGTGCCGCGGCCCCAGCAATGATCATTGCGGTGCCCTGGCCCAGGTTCATGCCGCCCTGGGCGATGCCGAACGCCTGGCTGCGCTGCCGGTACGGCAGCGCCCGCACGAAGGCGGCATTGGCCGCGAGCTGGTAGCAGTCAAAGATGCCGCTGGCCGCAAGCACCAGCAGGGCCACCGGCAGGGGCGGCCGGAAAAAGAACAACATGAGCACCGCGCAGCTCATCGTGGCCAGCGGGGGCATCCAGCGCAGCCGCCACGCTGGCTCGACCAGCCGCCCGAACAGCACGGCGCCCACCGAGGCACCGAAAGCGCCGGCCGCCAGAATGAGGCCGACGGCCACGTCCCCACCACCGAGGGCACCCGCCAACGGCGCCGCGATGCCCTCCGGGACGTTGTAGAACGTGGACAGCCAGCCGTAGAGCATCGGAGCCAGCAGCGCTGGCGAGGCGAAGACCAGCCGCAGGCCGCCCCGGAGCCCGCCGCCCGCCGGCCCTGCTGAGGTGAAGCCGGCCGGACTGGCGCCCACCGGCCGCGGATGGGCCGCCGGCCGGGAGCGCACCCAGATCCGGATAATGACCGCGGACAGGATGAACGTGGCCGCATCGATCAGCAGAGAAGCCCGGACGCCGAAGAAGGCGACCACCGCACCCCCCATGGCGAAGCCGAGAACCTGGGCGAACTGCAGCGTGGTGAGCGTCACGGCGGTGCCAAGGACATACCGGTCGCCGGGCAGGATGTCCGGGTAGAGGGCCGCCCGCGCCGCCGTGAACGGCGCGCTGACCATGGTGACCAGGAACAGCAGGATGATCCGTACCGAGATCGGCATCCAGGGCAGCGCCATGACGCCGACCATCACCGCCCGGCAGAGATCGGAAGCGATCATCACCTGCCGCCGGGGCCACCGGTCGGCGAGGCCGGACAGGATGAGCCCGCCGACGAACGTAGGCACGACGCTCGCCGCGAAGGCCATCGCGGCCAGCAGCGCGGAGCCGGTCTGGGTGAACACCAGCAGGGTGATGGCGACGCGGGCGAGCTGGTCGCCGGCCACGGATATGACCTGCGCGGTCCACAGGGCCCGGAACTCACTAATGCCGAAGACCGCGGCGAAGGTAGACCGCGGCTCAGCGGCGATCTCGACCGGCTCGTGGCCCTCCCTGGAGAGCCCGGATTGCGGGCTAGTGATCTGTGCCTCCTCCGGAGTCCAGGCCACCGCTGACGGCGATGTCCCCTCGGTTACAATAAGTGATCAATTGCCGACCTCCCGTGTGTGAAGGCTACCGACATCGGAAATGGGATCGTAGGGGCCTTCATACATTCCGCTGCCCGGATCATCCGTGGCCACCGGGCCGGCCACGGCGGCGGGGCTGGCCGGCTGGCAGCATGAGGCCGTGCCTGCCACTGGTGTGATATCTGCCGATTCGCGGATACGCAGCGCCCGGAACGCCGTCTACGTGGTGTTCACCGCCGCGGGTTTCGCGTTCGCCAGCTGGGCGGCCCGGATCCCGCAGGTGCGTGACCAGCTGCGGGTATCCCCCGGCGTGCTCGGGCTCATCCTGCTCAGCATCGCCATCGGCTCGACCATCGCGATGCCGCTGTCCGGGCTGGTCATCACGAGGATCGGGGAACGCCGCACGGTGCAGGTGATGTCGCTGATCTCAGCGCTGGGCCTGGCCACCGTGGCGGCCGGCTACCAGCACGGGATCCCGCTGGTGGTGGCCGGCCTGTTCCTGTTCGGCTTCGGCACCGGCAACTGGGACGTGGCGATGAACGTGCAGGCCGCGGCCGTGGAACAGGCTCTCGGCCGGTCGATCATGCCCAGGTTCCACGCCGGGTGGAGCATCGGCACCGTGGCCGGGGCTGGCCTCGGCGCGATCATGGTCGTGGCCGGCGTGCCGGTCACCGTGCACCTGCTCGCGGTCGCGGGCGCGGTGGCCGTCGCGGTGCCGGCCGCGACCCGCCGCTTCCTGCCGCATACCCCGGTGCCGGACCTGGCCGCGGCGGACCTGGCCGCGCCGGACCTGGCCGCACCAGTCGTGCGGAGCAGCCCGCTGCGGGCCTGGACCGAGCCCCGGACCCTGCTGATCGGCCTGTTCGTGCTGTGCATGGCGTTCACCGAGGGCACCGGTAACGACTGGCTCAGCCTCGGGGTCATCGGCGGGTATCACGCGGCGCCGGTGCTCGGCACGCTCGCGCTGGCCACGTTCCTGGCCGCGATGACCACGGGCCGGTGGTTCGGCCCGCGGTTCATCGACCAGTTCGGCCGGGTCAGGATGCTGCGGGCCGGCGCGGCGACCGCGCTGGCCGGCCTGCTGGTCATCATCTTCGGCCGGTTCCTGCCGGTGGCGCTGGGCGGCGCGGTCCTGCTCGGGCTCGGCACCTCGCTCGGCTTCCCGGTCGGCCTGAGCGCGGCGGCGGACGACCCGCGGTATGCGGCCGGCCGGGTCAGCACGGCCTCGTCGATCGGCTACGTAGCCTTCCTGGCCGGGCCGCCGGCCATCGGGTTCGTCGGCGACCACGTCGGCGTGCTGCACGCCTTGTCGGTGGCTGGCGTCGTGCTGGTGCTGGCCTTCCTGCTCGGCCCGGTCACCGCGCCGCTGCCCGGCCGCCAGCTGGCCCGCGGCTAACCGGCCTGGCCAGGGCGGCCAGGGCGGCTGTGGCAGGTGCTGGGAGCGGTCAGGACGGGCCGCGCCGCACCGCCCCCACCTGGCGGGCCGCCTCGGCGACCGCGGCGTCCCGGGCCGCGGTCGTCTCCTCCACGGTCAGCGTGCGGTCCGGGGCGCGGAACCGCAGCGAGTACGCCAGCGACTTGCGCCCGGCCCCGGCCTGCTCGCCGGTGTAGATGTCGAACAGCCGGACGTCTTCGAGCAGCCCCGGGTAGTCGCTGCCGCGCACCCCGGCGACCAGGGCCGCCTGCACCGCCGCGGCAGGCACCTCCAGCGGCACCAGCAGTGCGACGTCCTGGGTCGCGGCCGGGTAGGCCGATATCTCCGGCGCCTGGACCGGCGGCAGCGCGGCCGCGGCGGTCTCGATCACCGACATGTCCAGCTCCATCGCGCTGGTCCGGGGGGGTACGCCGAACGCGCTGACCACCCGTGGGTGCAGTTCCCCGGCGTGCCCGGCCAGCCATTCCTGCCCATCGCCGGCGCGCAGGTACAGCGCGGCACACCGGCCTGGATGCCAGGGCGGGGCCTGGTCGGCGCGGATCTCGAAGCTGACCCGGCTTTCCCGCAGCACGTCCCGGGCGGCTTCGATGGCGTCCTGCCAGCCGGCCAGCCGGCCCGCGCCCCACCAGCCGCCCAGGTCCCGCTCGCCGGCCAGCACGGCCGCGATGTGCAGCGGCTGGCCGGGCAGCGCCGCGTCCAGGGTGGCTGCCTCTCCGGCGGCCGGGCCACGGTCCACCGGCAGGATGGGCGCTGTCCGCGGGCCGCCCAGCGGCTCGAAGAACACCCGGCCGCTCTCGAACAGGCCGATGTCGCCGAAACCGCGGCCGATGTTGCGCAGCAGCACCCGGAGCAGGCCGGGCAGCAGCGTGGTGCGCAGCAGCGGCTCGTCGTCGTTCAGCGGGTTGGCGATCCGGGGGGCCCGCCGCCGCAGGTCGTCCGGCGGCAGCAGCAGCCGGTCATGGTCCGCCGCCGAGCTGAACGGCTGGCTGAGCACCTCGGTGTAGCCGGCCCTGGCCAGCGCACGGCCGGTGTCGCGGCGCAGCCGCTGCCGCTCGGTGAGACCGCGGCCGGCCGTGGCCCGCGCCGTCCGCACCGGGATGTTCTCGTAGCCCTCCAGCCGGATGACCTCCTCGGCCAGGTCCCACGGGTACAGCAGGTCCGGCCGCCAGGATGGCGGCCGGACCGCCAGCTGCTGGCCGGCTGCCTCGGTCACCGCACAGCCCACCTCGTGCAGCCGGCGCAGCACCGCCCGCTGGCCGTACACCATGCCGGCCACCCGGTCCGGGTAGTCGGCCGACATGGTGACCGACATCTCGGGCACGTCCACCGCGGCGTGCGTGCAGCCCGGCGTCGCGGTGCCACCGCCCAGGCTGGCCAGCAGGGACACGGCTCGCGCCGAGGCGCGCAGCGGCAGCTCACGGTCCACGCCGCGCTCGAAGCGGTAGGACGCCTCGCTGAACAGCTTGTGCCGGCGGCTCATCCGGGCGGTGCCCCGCGCGTCGAAGTGCGCTGCCTCGATGACCAGGTTGCCGGACGTGCCCGAGATCTCGGTGGCCAGCCCGCCCATGGTGCCGGCCAGCGAGATCGCGCCAGACGAGTCGGCGATGACGATGTCCTCGGGGTCGAGGTCACGGACGACGTGGTCGAGGGTCTCCAGCCGCTCGCCGGGGCGGGCCCGGCGGACCACGATGGGCCCGGCCAGCTTGTCCCGGTCGAACGCGTGCAGCGGCTGGCCGAGCTCCAGCATCACGTAGTTGGTGATGTCCACGGCCAGCGACACCGAGCGCATCCCGGACCGGGCCAGCCGGACCCGCATCCACAGCGGGGTGGGCAACGCGGGGTCGAACCCGTGTACCTCGCGCAGCACGAACCGGTCGCACCCGGTGGGGTCCTCGATGCTGGCCGGGTAGACCTCCGGGGACACCATCGCGACATCGTCCGGCAGGTCCGCGTCGGCCAGGTCGCGGATCGGCACCTGGTAGGAGATGGCCAGTTCCCGGGCCACGCCCCGGACGGACAGCGCGTAACCCCGGTCCGGGGTGACCGCGATGTCCAGCATGTAGTCGGCCAGCCCGGCGTAGGCCACGAAGTCCGCGCCCAGCGGGGCGTCCGGCGGCAGCACCAGGATGCCGGAATGATCCTCGCCGATGCCGAGTTCGGCCGCAGAGCAGATCATGCCGTCCGAGATGTGCCCGTAGGTCTTCCGGGCGCTGATCTCCAGCCCGCCGGGCAGGTGCGCGCCGGGCAGGGCCAGTGGCACCCGGTCCCCGGCGGCGAAGTTGACCGCCCCGCAGATCACCCCGCGCGGCTCACCGCCGGTGCTGACCTGGCAGTACCGGACCGGCTTCCTGAACCCGGTGAGTTCCTTGACGGCGGTCACCTCGGCCACCAGCACACCGGTTATGTCCTGCCCGGCGGGTTCCACCGACTCGACCTCCAGGCCCGCCGCGGTGAGCCGCCGGGCCACGTCGGCGGGGTCCAGGCCGTCCGCCAGGCCGGCCGCCGCGGCCAGCCAGGACAGTGGGAGCCGCATCAGGCCTCCATCCCGAACGCACGGCTGAACCGGACGTCACCCTCCAGCGTGTCCCTGATGTCGGCCACGCCGTGCCGGACCATCAGGGTCCGCTCAATGCCCAGGCCGAACGCGAAGCCGCTGTACCGGTCCGGGTCGATACCGCAGGCGATCAGCACCCGGGGGTTCACCATCCCGCAGCCGGCCAGCTCGATCCAGCCCTGAGAACGGCACACCCGGCATGGCGCACCGCCCGGCCGGGTGGACGCGCCGCGGCAGATGTGACACTCCATGGACACGTCCGCGGACGGCTCGGTGAACGGGAAGAAGTCGGGCCGCAGCCTGGTGCGCAGCCCCGCGCCGAACATCGCGCCCACGAAGGCGCTGATCGCGCCGCGCAGGTCGGCCATGGTCAGCCCTTCGTCCACGGCCAGGCATTCGATCTGGTGGAACACCGGGCTGTGCGTGGCGTCCAGCGCGTCGCTGCGGTAGCACTGGCCCGGGCTGACCACGTACAGCGGCAGCGGCCGGGTCAGCATGGCCCGGATCTGCACCGGCGAGGTGTGCGTGCGGAGCACCACCCCGGACCGGTCGGAGCCGTCCGGGCCCGCCATGAACAGCGTGTCCTGCATCTCCCGGGCCGGGTGGTCGGGCGGGAAGTTGAGCGCGTCGAAGTTGTACCACTCGGCCTCGACCTCAGGGCCTTCGGCGATCTCGTAGCCCATGGCGATGAACACGTCGGATAGCCGCTCGCTGAGCGTGGTCACCGGATGCCGGGCGCCGCGCGGCTGACGGTCCCAGGGCAGCGTGACGTCCACCGCCTCCTCGATCAGCACCCGCTGGTCCCGCTCGGCTTCCAGGTCGGCCTGCCGGACCGCGAGCGCGTCGCTGACCTCGCGAAGCGCGGCGCCGACCCGCTTGCCCGCCTCGGCCCGGGCCTCCGGCGGCAGCGCGCCGATCTCGGCGCGCGCGGCGGCCAGCGGCGACCGGTCCCCGGCGTGCGCCAGCCGGGCCGCCTTGAGCTCGTCGAGGCTGCGGGCGGCGGCGATAGCCGCCAGCGCCTCATCCCGGGTGCGGGCGACTTCCCCGGCGGACAGGGCGGTCACCTCCACCGGGTCGTACTGCTTGTTCGGTGCGGACATCGCTCTGCTTCCTGCTGCGTCCTGGCCCGCTCGCGCTAGGCCTGCTGGATCTGGGATTACTGGTCTTTGGGCAGCTGACGTGCGGCCGCCACCCGGTACTGGGGGAAGCCCGCACGAAAGGCGGGAGGCCGGCCGCAGCCACCGCGCTGCGCCCGCCAGCTACCCGAAGTCGGGCAGTCCGGCGGGCATGGTAAATCGGAACTCGGCACCGCCGCCGGGCGCGCTCTGCACTGTGATCGACCCACCGTGCGCCTCGACCAGGCCCTTCACGATGTACAGGCCCAGCCCGGCCCCGCCGCGCCGCTTCGCCCGCCAGAACTGCCGGAAGATCCGCGGGACCAGCTCCGGGGGTATTCCGTCGCCCTCATCGCGGACGCTGACCGCGACCGCCGTGGCCTGCGCGCCGGCCCGGCTGACCGCGCGCGGGCCGGGGGGGCCGGCGGGCTGTACCACGATTGTCACCGTACCAGCACCGTGCCGTACCGCGTTCTCCACCAGGTTGCCGAGGATCTGGTCCACCTTGTCGGCGTCCAGCCAGGTCTCCGGCAGCTCGCTGGGGACTTCGACGCGGAACCGCTCCGGCGGGTCGCCCGCGGCCACCCGGCCGGCCACGATCTTCTCCGCCCGGTGCGGGATGTCCACCAGCTGGCGGTGGATCTCGATCCGGCCGGCCTCGATCCGGGACACGTCGAGCAACTCGGTGATCAGCCGGGTCACCCGGTCCGCGTCGGCGTTGACGGTCTCCAGCATCACCCGCTTCTGGTCGTCGGTGAACCGAGTCCACTTGGCGAGCAGCGTGGCGGTGAAGCCCTTGACGCTGGTCAGCGGGGAACGGAGCTCGTGGGCCACGGTGGAGACCAGGTCGGCGCGGCTGCGCTCCAGCCGGGCCCGCTGCTGCGCGCTGCGCAAGCTGACCACGATCCGCTGCACGGTCCCCGGTTGCACTGGGCCCGGCCAGACCATCCCGGGCTTGGGCCTCGGGACCCGGACATAGCCCATGGCGACCAGGAATTCGGTGCCGTCCGGCATGAGCAGCGGGACCTCGGGGTGCCTGGTCCGGGTGGACAGGCCGTGGTATGGGTCCGTGCACACCCACCAGTTGCGGCCCTCGGTGTCCTGCAGCGGAAGCACCGCGCGGATGTCCTGGCCGGTCGCGTCCCGCGCGGTGATGCCGGTCAGCCGGGCCGCGGCCTGGTTGAACACGATGATCCGGCCAGCGTGATCGGCGATGACGAGGCCGTCCGGCAGGTCGTCCGGGCAGACCACACCGCCGGGCAGCGCCCCGGCTGGCACGCTGGCCAGCCTGGCCGCCCGGCCGGGCATGAGCCTGTCCATCAGACCGCCGCCTCCATCCGGCCTTCGGAGCTTCCTTCGCTCTGCTGTGTGCTGCACCCGTGAATGACGCAACGTGATCAGACTCTAGCGCCTGTGCGACGGGCCGCGGCAGCCCCCCGGGCCGGCTGTTCCCGGCACGTCACTGCTCGCCCATGGTTCCGGTCACCGGGTGAAGGGGGATGGGAAGGTGGGTGGGGGAACGCGGCCCGTGGGCCCGGGCCGAGGCGTACAGGCAGACCGCGGCCGCGGCGGCCAGGTTCAGGCTCTCGGCACGGCCGTAGATGGGCACCGCGACGATGCCATCGGCCAGCGCCCGGACCTCGGCCGGCAGTCCCCAGGCTTCGTTGCCGAACAGCCAGCCGGTGCCGCGGCCCAGGGCGCCGGCCGCGTCCAGGTCATCGAGGGTGGTGCTGGCGCCGCCGTCCGCCGCCAGCACCTGCAGCCCGGCCGTGCGCAGCGCCTGGACCGCGTCGGGCACCGGTGTGCCGGTGACCACGGGCAGGTGGAACAGGCTGCCCGCGGACGCGCGGACGCACTTGCTGTTGTACGGGTCCACCGACGACCCGGCGAACAGGACCGCGTCCGCGCCCGCCGCGTCGGCGGTGCGCAGCACGGTGCCGGCGTTGCCCGGATCGCGGACGTTGGCCAGGATCACCACCAGCCGCAGCGGTGCTGCCCCGGGGGGACGACCCCCCGGGGCCCCCCGGGATCGCTGACTCGGCGGGGACACGCCTCCGGCGCACCCCCCCTCGCCAGCCAATGACCCCGTCACCGCGGCCAGCGGGACGTCGATGAAGCGGCAGACGGCCAGCATTCCCTGTGGCGTCACGGTCTGTGCCAGCTCGGCCATGACCTCGCCGCTGACCGGGTGCACCTCGGCACCCTGCGCGGCGGCGATGCTGGCCAGCTCGCCGTACCGGGCTTGCGCGGTCGCGGTGACGAACAGCTGGGACACCACGTTACCGGCGGCCAGCGCCTCACCCACCGCCTGCGGCCCTTCGGCCAGGAAGGCCCGGGCGCGCTGGCGCAGCGCCCGCTTGCCGAGCTGGCGGGCGGCTTTGACCCGGGGCGACCGGATGCTGGTCAGCTCGGCGCCGGCCGGCCGCATCAGATCGCCCCGGGTGCTGGTCCGGGCGGCGTCAGGCCGCCGCGCTGGCCGCGTCCGGGCCGGCCTCGGCCAGCGCGGTCTTGGCCACCTCGACCAGGGCGGAGAACGCGGCCGGGTCGCTCACTGCGAGCTCGGCCAGCATCCGGCGGTCCACCTCGACGTCGGCCAGCCTGAGGCCCTGCACGAAGCGGTTATAGGTGATGCCGTCGGCGCGTGCCGCAGCGTTGATGCGCTGGATCCACAGCCGCCGGAACGCACCCTTCCGGTCCTTACGGTCCCGGTAGGCGTACGTCATCGAGTGCAGGACCTGCTCCTTGGCCTTGCGGTAGAGCCGGGAGCGCTGGCCCCGGTAACCGCTCGCCCGCTCAAGGACAACCCTGCGCTTCTTGTGGGCGTTGACAGCCCGCTTCACGCGTGCCATTTCACTGACTCCCTTGAGGGCCGGGCCGGGTTACTTCCCCAGCAGCTTCTTGGTCTTCCTGACGTCTGCCGGGGACAGGGTCAGGGCGTTGCTCAGCCGCCGGGTTCGCCGGCTCGACTTGTGCTCCAGCAGGTGGTTCATGTTGGCGCGGCGGCGCATTACCTTGCCGGTGCCGGTGATCCGGAACCGCTTGGCGGCGCCGCTGTGCGTCTTCATCTTCGGCATGGTGGCCGTTGTCTCCGTGTTCGTTTCGTGCCGTGGCGGCACGGTGCCCCGGATGCCTGCCGGCATCCGCTGTCATTGGTGCCCCGGCAGCTAAGACTGAGGTGCGGTCCCGTCCTGGCTCAGGCGCCCGCCTGCTCCGCCGGGCCAGTCCCATTCTGGTGGCCGACGTTGTTCTCGCTGGCGCCGTGCTGGCCAACACTGGGCTGGCTGGCCGCGATGCCCGCCGGGCGGCGCGGCCGGGGCACCGGTCGCGGCGCCTCAGCCGGCGCGTCGCGGGACGCGCTGCGGTCGGACTTGGACTCGCTCTTCTTGCGGTGCGGCCCGATTACCATGATCATGTTCCGGCCGTCCTGCTTGGGCTGGGACTCCACGAAGCCCAGCTCCTCGACGTCACCGGCCAGGCGCTGCAGCAGCCGGAACCCGAGTTCGGGCCGGGACTGCTCGCGTCCGCGGAACATGATGGTCACCTTGACCTTGTCACCCTGCTTGAGGAACCGCTCAACGTGACCCTTCTTGGTCCCGTAGTCGTGCGGGTCGATCTTCGGCCGGAGCTTGATCTCCTTGATGACCGTCTGCGTCTGGTTCTTGCGCGATTCGCGGGCCTTGAGCGCGGACTCGTACTTGAACTTTCCGTAGTCCATGAGCTTGCAGACCGGCGGGCGCGCGGTGGGCGCAACTTCCACCAAGTCGAGGTCCGATTCCTGAGCCAGCCGGAGCGCATCGTTTAGTGCGACGATTCCGACCTGCTCGCCGTTTGGACCGACGAGCCGCACTTCGGGGACGCGGATGCGGTCGTTGATACGGGGTTCGGCGCTGATGTGACCTCCTTGGGCCTGGTCACCGTCCGGGCCCGATGCCCGGATCGGCTGCGCTGCGACCATCCCGCGGGACTCTTCCCGGCAGCGTCTTCCTGCCGCACGGAAAAGGGCCCCGCACCGGTGCATGCGGAGCCCACCTAATGCCACAACCCTGCTCCGGATTCCGCAGCAGGGAATGTGATCGACCGGAACTGGCAGTCCCCTGATCGGTGCCCGCCGATGACGGTCACGTCCGGGGCGGTTCGCCCGGTCTACCTGGCCAGCCCAGGAGGCCGGCAGGCTACCCGCCAGCCTGCTGGCTGGCTAGGTGGGAGGTGGTCCTCCGCTTGCACGCCCAGCACGGACATGCCGGGCTGGTCGTGTGTCGAGTCTAACAGCAATCAGCGGCCCGGTGGAATTCCCGGCGGCCCGGCGCCCAGGCCGAGCTCACCGAGGCCGGCGCGGTGGTCGAATCCAACTTCACTGGGCTGGGATGGCCATCCGCTTGCCTGCTCCTTACCGGCGCGCGGCCAGCGCGGCCAGCCCGGCGGCGCGCATCGCCTCGACCGGGGCTGACTTGCCGGTCATCAGCTCGACCTGCCCCACGGCCTGATGCAGCAGCAGCGCGAACCCGCCTGCCGTGGGCACCCCGGCCTGCTGGGCGGCGGTGGCCAGGGCGGTGGGCCAGGGGTGGTACACCACGTCCAGCACGCATCCCGGGCGGAGCGTGCCCTGCCGGATGCGCTCCGCGTAGTGGTCGGCCGCGCCGGCCGGGGCGGTGGAGACCAGCAGCCCGGGCGCGGGGTGCGCCGGGTCGTCGAACGGGGCCAGCCGGACCGGTAGGCCCAGCCGGTCCGCGGCGGACAGCAGGTCACCGGCCCGGCCGGGGTCGCGGATCGCGGCCGTGGCCTGGCTGGCGCCCAGCCCGCGGACCGCGGCCAGCGCGGAGCACGCGGTCGCGCCGCCGCCGAGGATAAGAACCCCGGGCTCACCCTGCTCGATCAGAGTCCGGAGAGATTCCCGGGTTAGCCCCGGCCCGTATCCCGGCCGCAGTACTGGCCCGGGGGGGCGCTCCCCCGCTCTGCTTCCCCGGGGGACTACCCCCGGAGCCCCCGGCCCCCGATCGTCGCTTCGCGCCGAGGCCGCCTCAGTAATGGCGGTGATCATGCCGGGCACGTCGGTGTTGTGCCCGTGCCGCAGCCCGGCGCCGAAGCGCACCGTGTTGGCCGCGCCGACCTCGGCCACCAGCGGCCCGGCGTCGTCCAGCAGGCTGAGCACGGCCCGCTTGAGCGGCATGGTGAGGGACAGCCCGGCCCAGTCCGGCCCGCACCCGGCGAGCAGCCCGGGCAGCCCGGGCTCGTCGCACTCGATGGCCTGGTAGGACCAGCCGGCCAGGCCGAGCGCCTGGTAGGCGGCCCGGTGCAGCACCGGGGACAGCGAATGGGCGATCGGCGCCCCCAGTACCGCCGCTTTCATGACCTGGCTGGCTCAGCCAGAGCCGGTGTGCGTGCCGGTGCCGGTCCCGGTGCTGCCGTACTTCTGCACCGCCGCGTCGAACGCCGATGCGGTGCTGAAGAACAGCGTCTTCCCGGTGGCCGAGTTGATGGTCAGGAAGTACAGCAGGTTGCCGTGCGCCGGGCGCAGCGCCGCCTCGATCGCGGTCCGGCCCGGGCTGTCGATCGGGCCCGGCGGCAGGCCCGCGTGCAGGTATGTGTTGTACGGCGACGGGAACGTGGTGCTGAACGCGGCGTTGCTGTGCTGCAAGCTCATCGCGTACAGCACAGTCGTGTCGAGCTGCAGCTTGACCGGCGGGACCGCGTTGAGCCGGTTGTAGACCACCTCGGCGATCTCCCGGTACTCCGACGGGATCTTGCCCTCAGCCTCGACGATGCTGGCCACGGTGATCACCGCGGCCTCGCTCTCCTGCGCCCGCTGGGCCGCCGCGGGCAGCCCGATACTGGCGGCCTGCTGGTCGAACTGCTGCACCATGCTCTTCAGCACGGCCGTCGGCGAGGTGCCCGGCTGGACGTCGTAGGTGGCCGGGAACAGGTACCCCTCCGGCTTGCCGTGCGCGAAGGCGGGCAGGCCCAGGTCGGCCGGGTGCGCGATGGCCTGCTGGTAGCCCTTGAGGTTGCCGGTCGCCTGGCCCAGCCGGGCGATGATCTCGGACAGCCGGAAGCCTTCCGGGATGGTCACCTTGACCTGCACCCGGCTGGACGGGTTGAGCAGTAGGGCCAGCGCCAGCGAGGCCTGCATGTGCTTGTGCACCTTGTAGGTGCCGGGCTCCAGCGTGTTGCCCTTGGGATTGGCCTTGGCCGCGTTGGAGAACGAGCGGGCGCTGGCCACCACGCCGAGCGCGGCCAGCCGCTGGCCCACCGCGGTGGCGCTCTGGCCCGGCCTGATCTGCACCAGCACGGTGCCGGTGCCTGACCCGGAGAAGTCCGGCGGGTTGATGTAGGTCCGGTAGTAGTGGTAGATCACCGCACCGCCGGTCCCGGCGAGGAGCACGAACACCATCAGCGAGGCCAGGATCGCGACGCGGCCACGGCGGCGCCGCTTGCGGCCGCCCGGGCTGCCCGGCGGCCCGCCGCCACGGCGGCCCTTCCTGCTCTCGTTCAGCCCGGGGAGCAGGTCGCGGCGGTCGTTCCCGTCCGTCTCGTCGCCCCAGGCGGCTGGCTGGCCGCCGTCCTCATACCAGTCCCCGGTCGCCGGGTACTCCCCCGATTCCTGCGGGCCAAGCTCCAGATCACGTGGGTCGTCCACGTAGCCCTCATACCCCGGATACCCACGCTCAGCATCCTGGCCGCGGCCGGAGCGGCGCGGTGCGGCGAGGTCGGCGCGGCCGTCCCGGTAGGACGCCGCACTCGGCATTGGCCCGGAGGCCGGGCTGGACCAGTCATAATCCGGCAGCGAGGACAGCGGGCCGGACGGATGACCGGGGCCGGGCAGGGCCGTGGGCGGCGGCGGGAACCCGCCGGATGTGCCTGGGTCACTGTCCCACGACGGCTCGGCCCAGGACTGCGGCCCGGCGGCCTGCTCGTCCCACGGCTGCGCCTCCCAGCTCTGCTGTCCGGCCGGCCTGCCGCCCCAGGACGACTGGTCATCCCAGGACTGGCGCTCCCAGCGTTCTGGTGCCATCGGCTCGGCCGCGGGCGGCCGGGCCGTCTGGTCACCGCCGAGCGGATCCGGCCCCCAGGTGTACGGGTCAGCCTGGTGCGCGGGCCCGGGCGGCGGCGCCGCGCCTGGGCCGCCGCGGCCGGACCACCCGGTCTGCTCCGGATAGCCACCGCTGCCCGGGTAGCCGCGGTGAGAGCCACCGTGAGCCGGGTAGCCGCCGGTGTCCGTGCCGTACCGTGATTCGCCGCCGAGCGGCCCCCCGCCCCAGCCGTCCTCGGCGGGCGGGTAGTCATCGCTGGGGAACGGCTCGCCATGCTCAGCGGGCGGCGGGTAGTTCCCCGGCTCCCAGTCCTGCTCTCCCCGTGTCCCCCGCCGCGAGTGGCGGCTCACCCGCTCTCCCCGGGTG
Organism: uncultured Actinomycetes bacterium; assembly: GCA_963834705.1. Taxonomy (GTDB): domain Bacteria; phylum Actinomycetota; class Actinomycetes; order Streptosporangiales; family Streptosporangiaceae; genus RYN-230. The sequence continues at coordinate 75,999 of CAWICV010000001.1, read as the reverse complement.
GCGGGGAGACGGGCTGCCCGGGCGGCGCGCCGGTGGCGCGCTCGGCGTCCAGCGCCCCCTGCAGCAGCAGCGCGGCCGCGGCCTGGTCCACCACTGGCCGCCGGGCGCGCGGCCCCTTGCCGCCCTGGCGCAGTGCGTCGTGCGCCAGCACGGTGGTGAAGCGTTCATCGACCAGCCGCACCGGCAGCGGGTTCAGCCGGCCGGCCAGCGTAGTGGCGAAGTCCCTGGCCGCGGCGGCCGCGGCTCCAGCGCGCCCGGACAGGCTGGTGGGCAGCCCGACGATGACCTCGATAGCCTGGTGGGTCAGGGTCAGGCTGACCAGGCTGTCGATGTCTCCGGGGCCGCGCGGCACGGTGGTCAGCGGGCTGGCCAGCAAGCCACCGGGGTCGCTGCGGGCGACGCCGATCCTGGCCGAGCCGTAGTCGACTCCGAGCCGCACACCGGTCCTCAGCGCCGAACTCCGCACGTCAGCGGCCTGGTCGGCGTAACGGGATGGCTGCAGCACGGTTTAACCGTACGCCAACCGATCACGGTGTGTCCTTCACAACCGCTCGAACCACAGCAAAAGCATCCGCAACTGCCTGCTCAGACCGGTCTCCTTGCGGCGCGCCGCCGCCCTGCGCGATGTCGTCCCGGCCGCCGCCGCCTCCGCCCAGGGCTCCGGCGGCCGACCGGACCAGGGCCCCGGCGGCCAGGCCCAGCCCGCGGGCGGCCTCGTTGACCGCCGCCACGATGGCTGGCCGGTCGGCGGGCACGCCCGCGATCAGCACCACAGCAGGCCGCTGCGCGGGCAGCCGGCCGCGCACGTCGAGGGCGAGCTTGCGGATGCCATCGGCGGTGGTGCCGTCCGGCACCTGGTGCGCCACGAAAGCCACCCGGCCGACATCCTCGGCGCTGGCCGCCAGGCCGGCCGCGGCGCCGAGCACCTGCTCGCTGCGCAGCCGCTCCAGGTCACGCTCGGCATCCCGGAGCCGGCTGACCAGCCCGGCCACCCGGTCCGGCAGGTCTTTTCGGCGGGTCTTCAGCTGCTCGGCGAGCTGGCTGACCAGCACGCTCTCCCGGGCCAGGTAGCGGAACGCGTCGGTGCCGACCAGCGCCTCCACCCGGCGCACGCCGGAGCCGATGGACGACTCGCCGAGAATCTTGATCAGGCCGAGCTGGCCGGAGTGGGCCACGTGGGTGCCGCCGCACAGCTCCCGGGAGTAGTCGCCGACCTCGACAACCCGGACCTCATCGCCGTATTTCTCGCCGAACAGGGCGATCGCGCCCATCGAGCGGGCCTCGTCGATGGGCGTGACGAAGGCGCGCACCGCGAGATCGTCGATGAGCACCTGGTTGACCTCGTCCTCCACGTCGCGCAGCACCGAGTGCGGCACCGCCCCGGACGCGGTGAAGTCGAACCGCATCCGGCCCGGCGAGTTCTCCGAGCCGGCCTGGGCGGCGGATTCGCCCAGCGTGCCGCGGAACGCGCGGTGCACCATGTGCGTGGCGGTGTGTGACCGGGAGATGGCCCGCCGCCTGGCGATGTCAATCTCTGCCTCGGCGGCCGCACCGACCACCACCTCACCGCTGGTCACCACGCCGCGGTGCACGATGAGCCCGGGCACCGGCTGCTGCACGTCGCGGATCTCGATCTGGCCGCCGGGCGCGCCCGGCGCGCTGGCCACCCGGATCACCCCGGCGTCGGCCAGCTGGCCACCACCCTCGGCGTAGAACGGGGTGCGGTCCAGCACCACTTCCACCTCGTCGCCCGCGCCGGCCGCGGGCACGCTCACCCCATCGGCCAGCAGCCCGGTGACGGTCGCCTCGCCGGACGTGACGTCGTACCCGGTGAAGCTGACCGGCCCCGACTTGCTCAGCAGGCTGGCCAGCACGGAGATGTCGGCGTTGCCGGTCTTCTTGTCCAGCGAGTCCTGCTTGGCCCGCTGCCGCTGCTCGGCCATCAGCCGCCGGAACTCGTCCTCGTCAACGGCCAGGCCCTGCTCGTTGGCCATTTCCAGGGTGAGGTCGATCGGGAAGCCGTACGTGTCGTGCAGCTGGAAGGCCTGCGCACCGGACAGTGTCGCGGCGCCGCGCCGCCGGGTCTCGCCCACCGCCGCGTCGAAGATCGCCGAGCCGGTGCGCAGCGTGGTCAGGAACGTGCTCTCCTCGGCGTCGATCACGCCGAGGATGCGCGGCGCCTCGGTGCGCAGCTCCGGGTACAGGTCGGCCATGGCGTTCAGCGCGGTGCCCGCCAGCTCGAGCAGGTAGCGGCCGTCGCTGCCGCCACCGCGCTGGCCGCCGGCCAGCAGTCGCAGGTTGTAGATGCTGCGCCGGAGGATGCGGCGCAGCACGTAGCCGCGGGCCTCGTTGGACGGCAGCACGCCGTCGCCAACCAGCATCACCGCGGTGCGCACGTGATCCGCGACCACCCGCAGCGCCACGTCGGTCCGGTGGTCCCGGCCGTACTTCTGCTCGGTCAGGTCGGCCGCCCGGTCGAGCACCTTCCACAGCGTGTCGACCTCGTAGATGTTGTCCACGCCCTGCAGGATCGCGGCCATCCGTTCCAGGCCCATGCCGGTGTCAATGTTCTTCTTGGGCAGCTCGCCCAGGATGGGCCAGCCTTCCTTGCCCGCCCCCTCGCCGCGCAGGTACTGCATGAAGACGAGGTTCCACACCTCCAGGTACCGGTCCTCGTCGACGACCGGCCCGCCCTCCAGGCCGTAGTCCGGGCCGCGGTCGTAATAGATCTCCGAGCACGGCCCGCACGGCCCGGGCACGCCCATCGACCAGTAGTTGTCCGCCATGCCGCGGCGCTGGATCCGGCTCTCCGGCAGGCCGACCACCTCATGCCAGATGCGGAACGCCTCGTCGTCGTCGAGGTACACGGTGGCCCACAGCCGGTCCTCGGGGAAGCCGAACCCGCCGTCCCGTTCCGGCGTGGTGAGCAGCTCCCAGGCGAACGGGATGGCCTGCTCCTTGAAGTAGTCGCCGAACGAGAAGTTGCCCAGCATCTGGAAGAACGTGCCATGCCGGGTGGTCTTGCCGACCTCCTCGATGTCCGGCGTGCGGACGCACTTCTGGCAGCTGGTGGCCCGGCTGAACGGCGGCGTGGCCTGGCCCAGGAAATACGGCTTGAACGGCTGCATCCCGGCGTTCACCAGCAGCAGCGTGGGATCGTCGGCGATCAGCGAGGCAGACGGGACGACGGTGTGCCCGCGGTTCTCGAAATAGCTAAGGAAACGGCGGGCAATCTCTGCCGACTCCATCAACGGCCATCCTCTGGTTGACCGGGCCCAGCGTGGCCGGGCCCGGTGTGGTCGGGGCGCCCTTCCAGGGCCGGGCGTGAGGCCTGGAGCTGGCGCTGGCGGTAGATCTGCATGCCCTCACGGACGTCCCCGGCGAAGCTGGTGATCTCCCGGGCCCGCGGGCCGGGCATGATCGCGCGGGCCACGGCGGTGGCCCGCCGGTAGGCGCTGATGCCGAGCGCCGCGCCCAGGGTCAGCCAGAACAGCCGCCGGATCATCGCCGTCCCCCCTCGATCGCCCGCGCTGGCCCGGGGGGACGGCCCCCCGCTCTGCTTCCCCGGGGGACTGCCCCCGGAACCCCCGGCCCCCGAGACGACTGACCCGGAGAGGACCCGCCTGCGGCGCGCCTCCCCTCGCCAGCCGCGGTACGCAATTCGGCGGCGTGCCGGACGCCGTAGACGAACGCGGAAACCCGGGCGAACTGGGAGCCGGCCTGCGCCGCGGCCAGCTTGGCCAGCGGCGCGAACTGGGTGACCCGGCCGGTGAGCTCGGCCATGTTGCCGGCCACCTCGTCCATGCTGGCGGTGATCTCGTCGGTCCGGGCGAGCTGGCCGGCCGTGTCGTCGAGGGTGGCGTGCGCCCGGGCGATGACCGCGTCGCTGTCCTGCCGCAGCCCGGATACGGCCGCGGACGTCCGGTTGATCAGCCGGGCCAGCTTCACCAGCACGTATACCGCCGCGGTCACCAGGACCGCCCAGCAGACGGCAGCGACGATGACCGCCACCCAGACCGCGTTCAGCATGCCTGCTCCCTCATCTGCCCGACCCTATCTCGCGGTAGCCGCCCGCAACGCGGGACCACAGTGGCTACCCCGCGCGGCGGGACACAGTGGCTACCCCACGCGGCGGGACCACAGTGGCTACCCCACGCGGCGGGACCACAGTGGCTACCCCGCGCGGCGGTCACGAACCGTCCGGGTCTCCCGGCTTGTCCAGGATGGCCCGGATCCGCTCGGCGCGTTCCGCGTAGCGCGCCTCCGCTCCGTGCCGGGACGGCTCGTAATAGCGCCGGCCGGCCAGCGAATCGGGCGCGTACTGCTGCGCGACCACGCCCTCCGGGAAGTCGTGCGGGTATTCGTAGCCCTTGCCGTGGCCCAGCCGGGCCGAACCTGGGTAGTGCGCGTCGCGCAGGTGCGGCGGTACCGGCCCGGCCAGCCCGGCCCGGACGTCGGCCTGGGCGGCGCCGATCGCCTTGATGACCGAGTTGGATTTGGGCGCCAGGGCCAGGTGGATGGTGGCCTGGGTCAGGTTGATCCGGGCCTCGGGCAGGCCGACGAACTCGACCGCGTGCGCCGCGGCCACCGCTATCCCGAGCGCGGACGGGTCGGCCATCCCGACGTCCTCGCTGGCGTGCACGATCAGCCGCCGCGCGATGAACCGCGGGTCCTCGCCCGCCTCGATCATCCGGGCCAGGTAGTGCACGGCCGCGTCCGGGTCGCTGCCCCGGATGCTCTTGATGAACGCGCTGATCACGTCGTAGTGCTGGTCGCCGGCCCGGTCGTAGCGCACGGCGGCCCGGTCCACCGCCCGTTCCAGGGTGGCGGTGTCGATGACCGCGCCCGGGCTCAGCCCGAGCGAGGCCGACTCCAGGTAGGTCAGCGCCCGCCGGGCATCCCCGCTGGCCAGCCGGATCAGGTGGTCCAGCGCGGCGTCGTCCAGGCTGGCCGTGCCAGCCAGCCCACGCTCGTCGGTGAGTGCCCGCTGGATGACCTCCCGCATGTCCTCGTCGCTGAGCGGTTCCAGGGTGAGCAGCAGGGACCGGGACAGCAGCGGGCCGACCACCGAGAACGACGGGTTCTCGGTGGTCGCACCGATGAACGACACCCAGCGGTTCTCCACCGCGGGCAGCAGCGCGTCCTGCTGCGCCTTGTTGAACCGGTGCACCTCGTCGATGAACAGCACGGTCTGCATGCCGGTCAGCCCGAGTTCCCGGCGGGCCGCCTCGATCGCCGCCCGGACGTCCTTGACCCCGGCGGTGACCGCGGACAGCTCGGTGAACCGGCGCCGGGTCACCTGGCTGATCACGTGGGCCAGGGTTGTCTTGCCGGTGCCCGGCGGGCCCCACAGCACCACCGACATGCCCGCGTCATGCTCGGCCAGCTTGCGCAGCGGGGTGCCCGGGCCGGTCAGGTGCACCTGGCCGACCACCTCGTCCAGGGTGCGCGGGCGCATCCGCACGGCCAGCGGGGCGGCCGCCTGGGCCGCCTCCTGCTCAGCCGCGTCGAACAGGCTGCTCGCCTGCCCGCCACCGTCGGTGCTCCGTACCACACCCAGACACTATGTCTTCGGTAGTGGTGAGCGTTATTCAGATACCTGTGCTGGTTCCGTCCGTGCCAGGTGCGTCGATGCCGGCCTCACGGCGCTGCTCGGCGGTGATCGGGGTGGGTGCGCCGGTGAGCGGGTCGGCCCCCGACGCGGCCTTCGGGAACGCGATCACGTCCCGGATCGTGTCCCGCCCGGTCAGCAGCATGATCAGCCGGTCCCAGCCGAACGCGATCCCGCCATGCGGCGGCGGCCCGAAGCGCAGCGCGTCGAGCAGGAAGCCGAACTGCGACCGCGCTTCCCCGGGCGCCAGGCCGATCACGTCGAAGACATTCTGCTGCAGGTCAGCGCGGTGGATACGGATCGAGCCGCCGCCGATCTCGGTGCCGTTGCAGACCATGTCGTAGGCATCGGCCAGCGCGCCGCCCGGCTCGTCGGCGAACTTGGCCGCCCACTCCGGCAGCGGCGCGGTGAACGGGTGGTGCACCGCGGTCCAGCCGCCCGCCCCGTCCTCCTCGAACATGGGTGCATCCACCACCCAGGTGAACGCCCACGCGGCCGGGTCGATCAGGCCGAGCCGGCCGCCGATCTCCAGCCGGGCCGCGCCGAGCAGCGACCGGGCCTGCTGCGGCGGGCCGGCTGCGAAGAACACGCAGTCCCCCGGCCCAGCGCCGGCCGCGGCGGCCAGCCCGGCCCGCTCCTCCGCGGACAGGTGCTTGGCCACCGGCCCGGAGTCGGACACTTCCCCCGCCGCGTCGATCAGCACGTAGGCCAGCCCGCGGGCGCCGCGGGCCCGGGCCCACTCCTGCCAGCCGTCCAGTTCCCGCCGGGTCTGGCTGGCCCCGCCGGGCATGACCACCGCCCCGACGTAGGGGGCCTGGAAGACGCGGAACGAGCTCTGGGCGAAGTAGCTGGTCAGCTCGGTCAGCTCGCAGCCGAACCGGAGGTCCGGCTTGTCCGAGCCGAACCGGGCCATCGCGTCGGCGTAGCTCATCCGGGGCACCGGCCGGGGCAGCTGGTAGCCCGCGATCTCCGCCCAGAGCCGGCCGACCAGGTCTTCGGCCACGGCGATGACGTCGTCCCGGGTAATGAAGCTCATCTCGATGTCCACCTGGGTGAACTCCGGCTGCCGGTCGGCCCGGAAATCCTCGTCCCGGAAGCAGCGGGCCAGTTGCCAGTACCGCTCGAAGCCGCCGACCATGAGCAGCTGCTTGAACAGCTGCGGCGACTGGGGCAGTGCGTACCAGTGCCCGGGGCGCAGCCGCACCGGCACCAGGAAGTCGCGCGCCCCTTCCGGGGTGGATCTGGTCAGGTCCGGGGTCTCCAGATACACGAAGCGGTGCTCGCGGAGCACGTCGCTGAGCAGGTAACCGGCCTCGGACCGGGTGCGCAGCGCGGCCGCGGTCTCGGCCCGGCGCATGTCCAGGTAGCGGTACCTGAGCCGGACATCCTCGTTCAGCCCCCCGGTCTCGTCGATGGGGAACGGCAGCGGGTCCGACTCGGCCAGCACCTCCAGGTCGTCCGCGGCCACCTCCACCTCGCCGGTGGGCAGGTCGGGGTTCTCGTTGCCGGCCTGCGCCGGACCTGCCCGGTCACCCGGATGCAGAACTCGGCCCGCAGCGCGTGCGCGGGTGCGTCATCCGCCTCGGCGCGGAACACGACCTGGACGACGCCGCTGGCGTCGCGCAGGTCGATGAACGTGACGCCGCCGTGGTCGCGACGGCGGGCCACCCAGCCCGCGAGCGTCACTGTCTGGCCGGCCTGCTCGGCGCGCAGCGTGCCCGCCTCGTGGGTTCGGATCATGAAATCGTTCAGCCTCTCTTACAGCCCGCAGCCCGTCTTACAGCCCGGTGGCCCGGCCCGCGCCAGGACGGAGCCCACGCAGGAACTGGTTGCTGGCGCGCTCGGCGCCGATGGTGGTCTGCGGCCCGTGCCCGGGCAGCACCGTGGTCCCGTCCGGCAGGGTCAGGCAGACCCGGGCCAGGCTGTCCATCATCGCGGCTGGGTCGCCGCCGGGCAGGTCGGTCCGCCCGATCGAGCCGGCGAACAGCAGGTCGCCGGAGAACATCACCTCGGTGCCGGAGCGGAACGCCACCGAGCCCGGGGTGTGCCCGGGCGCGTGGTCCACGGCGATCTCCAGGCCGGCCAGGCGGAGCACGGTCCCGTCGGTGAGCTGGCGGACGTCGTCCGGCTCGCTGAAGGTGAGGCCGCCGAACAGCTCGAGCCCGGGCCGCAGCGACAGCCCGCGGGCCGGGTCGGTGAGCAGCGCCCGGTCGGCCGGATGAATGTAAGCCGGGATGCCTTTCGCGCCGCAGACCGGCGCCACTGACCAGACGTGATCGATATGCCCGTGGGTGAGCAGCACCGCGACCGGCTTGAGCCGGTGCCGGGCCACGATTTCCGCGATCCCTGGCTCGGCGTCCTCGCCGGGGTCGATGATCAGGCACTCCGCGCCCGGTCCGGTGGCCACCAGATAGCAATTGGCGGCGAACGAGCCGGCTGGGAACCCGGCGACAAGCACGGGCCGACCTCCCTCGGGGCGTTCCGGACAGATAGCGGGATGCGGGGCCTCACCGCGGCTCCAGGGTACCGATGCGCTCAGGCCAGCGGCGAACCGGTAACAGCGACGTCACGACCTCGCGGGTGCCGGTACCATTCGCGAAGTTTCGCTGGTAAGCAGGCAACAAGCAGCCAGGAGGAACGGACCTGTGGCGAGTAAGAAGGAGCGGCAGCGCAGGCTGGCCCGCGAGCACGTGCTGCGCCAGCAGCAGCGGCGGGCCGAGCATGCCAGGCGGACCCGGCAGATCACGATGATATCCGTGGTCTGCCTGGTCGTCGTCGGCCTGGGGGTGGGCGGGTTCTTCCTGCTGCGCCAGCCCGGCACGACGAGCAACGCGGCCGCGTCAGCTACCGCCTCCGCGTCGCCGTCACCCACCGCCGCCACGCCGACCCCGTCGGCCACACCGGCGCTGGCCAAGGAGCCGGCCAAGACGTGCAGCTACCTGGCCTCCGGCACGGCCGCCCGCAAGGTCAGCAAGCCGCCCACCAAGCCGGACTGGAAGGCCAGCTACCAGGCCACCATCCACACCAACCGGGGCGACGTGGTCATCGACCTGCTGAACAGCCAGGCCACCTGCACGGTCAACTCGTTCGTCTCGCTGGCCGACCAGAAGTATTTCAGCAACACGCAGTGCCACCGGCTCACCACGGTCAGCCCGCTGTACGTGCTGCAGTGCGGCGACCCGACCGGAACCGGCAGCGGCGGGCCGGGGTACAAGTTCAATGACGAGAACCTGACCGGCGCGAAGTACACCGCGGGCACGGTGGCGATGGCCAGCGCCGGTGCGGATACCAACGGCAGCCAGTTCTTCCTCGTCTACAAGAACTCGACGCTGAGCCCGAAGTACACGCCGTTCGGCAAGGTCGTCAAAGGACTCGGGATCATCCAGAATGTGGCCAAGGCGGGAAGTAACAACGCCAATGGCACCGGGGATGGGCGCCCGAAGGAGAAAGTCGAAATCGAAAGCGTCACTATTAAGAAGACCTGAGCCAGGCGATGCTGTCTGGGGCAGGGCAGGTCAGGAGGTTAGCGGTGACTACCGCCAACGATCCGTGGGGCAGAGTAGCCGACGACGGTACGGTCTTCGTGCGCACCGCCGCCGGCGAGCGGGTGGTTGGCTCTTGGCAGGCGGGCAGCCCGGACGAGGCGCTGGCCTTCTACCGGCGCAAGTACACCTCGCTGGAGACCGAAGTAGCCCTGCTTGAGCAGCGCGTGTCTGGCACCGACCTGTCCCCCGGTGCAGCCCGGGCCACCATCGACCGGCTGCTCGAGGCGGTGGCCACCGCTCACGCGATCGGTGACCTGGATTCGCTGCAGGTCCGGCTGGAGGCGCTGACCGGCCAGGTGGAAGGCCGCCGGGAGGAAGTCCGCGCGGCCCGCGAGCACGCCCGGGTCGAGGCCAAGGAGATCAAGGAGCGGATCGTCACCGAGGCCGAGCAGATCGCGGCCGAGGCTACCCACTGGAAGATCAGCGGTGAGCGGATGCGCCAGCTGCTCGAGGAGTGGAAGGCCGCGCCGCGCGCCGACCGGGCGGTGGAGACCACGCTGTGGAAGCGGCTGTCCGCGGCCCGCAACGCCTTCGCCAAGCGGCGTAAGGCCTACTTCGCCGGGCTGGAAGAAGAGCGTGAGACGGCCAAGGCGAGCAAGGAAAAGCTGGTGGTGGAGGCCGAAGCGCTGGCCACCTCCACCGACTGGGGCCAGACCGCGGCGGCCTACCGGGACCTGATGCGGTCCTGGAAGGCGGCGGGGCGGGCCGGCCGGTCCGACGAGGAAGAACTGTGGAGCCGGTTCAAGGCCGCGCAGGATCAGTTCTTCGCCGCCCGCTCCGAGGTGTACTCGGCCAAGGAGAACGAGCTGCGCGAGCACGCCACGGTGAAGGCCGCGCTGCTCGAGGAAGCCAACGGGCTGCTCCCGGCGACCAATGTGCGGGCCACCCGGGCCGCGCTGCGCTCCATCCAGGAGCGCTGGGAGCAGGCCGGCCCGGTGCCCCGGGAGGCACACGACCGGCTGGAGCAGGGCCTGCGCCGGGTGGAGGACGCGGTACGCAAGGCCGAGGACGCGCAGTGGCGCCGATCCAACCCGGAGGCGCTGGCCCGGGCCAAGGGCACCGTGGACCAGATCCGCGCGGCCATCGCCAGCCTGGAGGCGCAGCTGGCCAAGGCGCAGCAGCGCGGCGACACCCGGGCCGCGGACCAGGCCACCGAGGCGATCGCCGCCCGCCGTTCCTGGCTGGAGGAGGCCGAGCGCACGCTGGCCGAGCTCTCCGGCTGAGGCAGACCCCCAGCATTTTGAACGCCAGCGCCTGGCGCATGCCGTCAGCCGGCGCGCGGCAGCTCGCCGGAAGGAGAGACGAGGAGCGGCGCCGTGGTATCACGCCAGCCATCGCCGTCACAAAGCGCGCGGCAGCCTCGCCGGCGAGGCGAGGCCCGCCGCAGGCGGGTGCTCGCCGAGCCGGCCTTCGGCGCGAAGCGGCGATCGGGGGGTCCAGGGGGGTCGCCCCCCCGGATTAACTCGTGATGCGATAGACGTCGTAGACGCCGTCGATGGCGCGGACGGCGCGCAGCACGTGGCCGAGGTGCTTCGGGTCGCCCATCTCGAACGTGAACCGGCTGACCGCGACCCGGTCCCGGGTCGTGGTGACCGACGCGGACAGGATGTTCACGTGCTGGTCGGAGATGGTCCGGGTGACATCGGACAGCAGCCCGGTCCGGTCCAGCGCCTCGATCTGGATGGCCACCAGGAACAGCGAGTCCTCGGTAGGTGACCAGTGCACGGCGACCAGCCGCTCCGGCTGTGAGTCGAGCAGGTGCCGGAGGTTCAGGCAGTCCGCCCGGTGCACCGACACGCCGTGCCCGCGGGTGACGAACCCGGTGATCTCGTCGCCGGGCACCGGGGTGCAGCACTTGGACAGCCGCGCGTACACGTCGGAGGCGCCTTCGACCACCACGCCGGAGTCGCCGATCGGCCGCTGCGGCGGCGGCCGGGTCGGCAGCGTGGCCTCGGCCAGGTCCTCCTGCGCACCGGCCATCCCGCCCGCCGACTGGACCAGCTTGGCCGCCACCGACTGCGCGCTGACGTGGCCCTCGCCGACCGCGGCGTACAGCGCGGACAGGTCCGGGTAGTGCAGCTCGGTGGCAATGGCCAGCAGCGCGTCCCCAGTGACCAGCCGCTGCAGCGGCAGGCCGTGTTTGCGCAGCGCCCGGGCGATCGCGGTCTTGCCGGTCTCGGTGGCCGCCTCGCGCCGTTCCTTGGAGAACCAGTGCCGGATCTTGTTCCGGGCCCGGGCGCTCTTGACGAACGTCAGCCAGTCCCGGCTCGGCCCGGCGTCCTGTGCCTTGGAGGTGAAGATCTCCACGGTGTCGCCGTTGTCCAGGGCGCTCTCCAGCGCCACCAGGCGGCCGTTGACCCGGGCGCCGATGGTGTGGTGGCCGACCTCGGTGTGGATGGCGTAGGCGAAGTCCACCGGGGTCGCGCCCTGCGGCAGCGCGATCACCTCGCCGCGCGGGGTGAACACGTACACCTCGGCCGCGCCCAGGTCGAAGCGGAGCGATTCGAGGAACTCGGCCGGGTCGGCGGTCTCCCGCTGCCAGTCCACCAGCTGGCGCAGCCAGGCCATGTCGCCGGTGGCGTCGCCGCCGTGGCCATTGCTGCCGGCCACCGTCTCTTCCTTGTACTTCCAGTGCGCGGCGACGCCGTACTCCGCCCGCCGGTGCATGCCCCAGGTGCGGATCTGCAGCTCGACCGGCTTGCCGCCGGGGCCGATCACCGTGGTGTGCAGCGACTGGTACATGTTGAACTTCGGCATCGCGATGTAGTCCTTGAACCGGCCGGGCACCGGGTTCCATCGCGCATGCACCGTGCCGAGCGCCGCGTAACAGTCGCGGACCGAGTCCACCAGGACCCGGATGCCGACCAGGTCGTAGATGTCGTCGAAGCCCACGTTGCGGGCGATCATCTTCTGGTACACGGAGTAGTAGTGCTTGGGCCGGCCGGTCACCCGGTTTTTGATCTTGGCCTCGCGCAGGTCGGCCGAGACGTCCTCGACGACTTCCTGGAGGAACACGTCGCGGCGCGGGGCGCGCTCGGACACCAGCCGGGCGATCTCGTCGTACCGCTTGGGATAGAGCGTGGCGAAGGCCAGATCCTCGAGTTCCCACTTGATCGTGTTCATGCCGAGCCGGTGCGCCAGCGGGGCGTAGATCTCCAGCGTCTCCCGGGACTTGCGCTCCTGCTTCTCCCGGGCCAGGTAGCGCAGCGTGCGCATGTTGTGCAGCCGGTCGGCCAGCTTGATGACCAGGACCCGGATGTCCCGGGCCATCGCGACCACCATCTTGCGGACGGTTTCGGCCTCGGCCGCCTCGCCGTACTTGACCTTGTCCAGCTTGGTCACGCCGTCGACCAGGTTGGCGATCTCGTCACCGAACTCGCGGCGCAGCTCATCCAGCGTGTAGGCGGTGTCCTCGACGGTGTCATGCAGCAGCGCGCCGCAGATCGTCTCCTGCGGCATGCCCAGCTCGGCCAGGATGGTGGCCACCGCGAGCGGGTGGGTGATGTACGGGTCGCCGCTCTTGCGCTGCTGGCCGGTGTGCCAGTGCGCGGCCACGTCGTAGGCGTGCTCGATCAGCCGGACGTCCGCCTTGGGGTGTGTGGCCCGTACCGTCTTGATCATCGGCTCGAGTACCGGGTTGCCGCCGCCACCGCGGGCCGCGCCCAGCCGGGCCAGCCGGCGCCGGACCGCGGCGCCACTGCCCGCCTCGCTGCCGCTGCCGGTCAGCCGCCCGGCCCCGGTCCCCCGGCCCACCGAGCCACGCCCGGTGCCGGTGCGGGTGCTGGTGCGGGCGGCGCGGCCAGCCCCCGGCCCACGGCCGGTGCCGGGCTCAGCCGGGGCCTCCGTGGCGGCGGCATCAGTGTCCCGGGCGGGGTCAGCCGGCGGAACCGGGCTGGTGGCGGGGGCAGTGGACGTCATACCAGCAGGAGCGTCTGACCGGGCCCGGCCATTCCCGGGTATCCGGCCGGCGCTGTCCGGGCCGGGCGGCGCCGCGTCACCCGCCACAGGCTCTCCTCACGTCCGCCAAGCCCTCATTCTATCGGCGGAAGATCCGTAGAGTGCCCAGGTCGGCGGCCCGGACCTGAGGCGGCCGGTGACGGCACCGGCAGCCGCAGGTCACACCACCAGTAGCGAGCGGAGCAGGGTGCCCGGCAGCTTGCCCCGGCCGGCCAGGAAGCTGAGCTCCAGGATGACCACGATCCCGGCCACCTCGGCGCCGGACTTGCTGATCAGTTCCGCGGTCGCGGCCGCGGTGCCGCCGGTGGCCAGCACGTCGTCCACGATGAGCACCCGCTCACCAGGGGCGAATGCGTCCTGGTGCACCTCGATGGTGGCGCTGCCGTACTCCAGGTCGTAGCTCTGCGCGTAGGTCGGGCCCGGCAGCTTGCCCTGCTTGCGGACCGGCACGAAACCGGCGCCGAGCGCGAGCGCTACCGGGGCGGCCAGGATGAAGCCGCGGGCCTCGATCCCGGCCACCTTGTCCACCCCGCCGGGCTCGCCGCGCGGCCGCTGCCCGGCGGCCAGCCCGGACACCACCGCGCTGAGTGCGGCCCCGTCCGCGAGCAGCGGGGTGATGTCCTTGAACAGCACGCCCGGCTGCGGGTAGCCATCGATGTCGCGGACCCGGCTGGCGATCAGCGCGGCCAGCTCGCCATCTGGCCGAGCCTCGCCAGGGGGGTCGGCCGGCATCTAGCGCCGCTTTTTCTTGCCGCCCGGCCGGCGCTTGGCCGCGCTGGTCCGCCGGGGCTGCTGCCGGGGGCCGCCGCGGGCCCCGGGCCCGGGCGGCCGCGGCGCGGCCCGGCCCGCCGGGACCCGCTCCTCGGGGCCGGCTGCCTCGTCGTCCCCGGCCAGCTCGGCGTCGGCCAGGTCGTCCGGGTCGGCGTCCGGCGGCGCCCCGGCGGCCAGCGTGCTGGCCGGCGCGCCGCCGCTGGCCGGGCCGGTGCTGGCCTTGGCCGCGGCGCGCTTGGCCGCCCGGCCACCCGAGGCCTTGAGCGCGACCCGCTTGGCCAGCGCCTTGTACTGCGGCTGGCGCTCCTTGAGGTCGGCCAGCACCGGGGTGGCGATGAAGATCGAGGAGTAGGTGCCGGACAGCATCCCGACGAACAGCACCAGCGCCAGGTCGGTCAGCTCGTTCACGCCGAGCACCGCGAGGCCGATGAACAGGATGGCGCTCACTGGCAGCAGCGCGATCACCGAGGTGTTGATGGACCGGACCAGGGTCTGGTTCAGCGCCAGGTTGGCCGCCTGGCTGTAGGTGCTGCGGGTCGAGCTGAGCAGGCCCGCGGTGTTCTCCCGGACCTTGTCGAAGACGACCACCGTGTCGTACAGCGAGTAGCCCAGGATGGTCAGCAGGCCGATCACCGTGGCCGGGCTGACCTCGAAGCCGGCCAGCGCGTACACCCCGATGGTGATCACGATGTCGTGCGCCAGGGCGACCAGCGCGGCGATCGCCATCCGCCACTCGAACGCGATCGACAGGTAGATGACGATCACGACGAGGAAGGCGATCAGCGCCTCGGCGGCCTTGTGCGTGATGTCCGAGCCCCAGCTGGCCCCGACGAAGTTGATGTTGATCTCGTTCTGCGGGACGCCCAGGTCACGGCTCAGCGTGGCCTGCACCTGCTGCTGCTGGGAGAACGGCAGCTTGCCGGTCTGCACCGACCAGCTGGCGCTGCTCCCCGAGCCGACCTGCTGCACGATCGCGTTGCTGCTCGCGGGCGAGCCGCCGACCGCGTTCTGCACCTGGCTGAGACTGCTGTGGCCGACCGGGAACTTGAAGACCGAGCCGCCCTTGAAGTCCACGGTGAAGTTCAGCCCACGGGTGAACAGGCCGGCCAGGCTGATCACCAGGATCAGCCCGGAGATCGCGTACCAGAGCCGCTGCCGCCCGACGAAGTCGAAGGAGATCTCGCCGCGGTACAGCCGGCCGCCGATGTTGCCCAGTCCCGGCATCACGCCTCCTTCGGCGGGGTGGCGGTGGTGACCCGGGCGGGCCGGGATGATCGCCAGGGCGCCCGGGCGCCGAGCCGGGCCGGATCCAGCCCGGACCACCGGTGGCCCTGGCCGTAGAACTTGGTCCGGGCCAGCAGGGTGAGCATCGGCTTGGTGAACAGGAACACCACCACCACGTCGATGACGGTGGTCAGCCCGAGGGTGAACGCGAAGCCCTTGACCTCGCCGATGGAGAAGTACCAGAGCAGCGCCGCGGCCAGGAAGGACACCGTGTCCGAGACCAGCACCGTGCGCCGGGCCCGTTTCCAGCCGCGTTCCACCGCGGTGCGCAGCGTACGGCCGTCCCGCACCTCGTCACGGAGCCGCTCGAAGAACACCACGAACGAGTCCGCGGTGATGCCGATGGCCACGATGAGGCCGGCCACCCCGGACAGCTCCAGCGCCAGGTTCTCGTGCTTACCGAGCAGGATGATCGCCTCGTACACCAGCACCGACGCGATGATCAGGCTGGACACCGCGACCACGGCCAGGCCGCGGTAGTAGAACAGGCAGTACAGCACCACCAGCAGCAGGCCGATCGCGCCGGCCAGCAGGCCGGCGTGCAGCTGGTCGCTGCCCAGCTGCGGCGAGACGGTGTTGATCGACTGCTTGGTGAAGGTGAGCGGCAGCGCGCCGTAGCTGAGCTGGTTGGCCAGCGTGGTCGCCTGGTTCTCGGTGAAGCTGCCGGTGATCTGGGCCGTCCCGGTGTTCATCGCGCCCTCGACGATCGGGGCCGAGATCACCTCCCCGTCCAGCACCATGGCGATCTCGTCGTTGGCCGAGGACGTGCCGTACTTGTTGAACATATTGGTGGTCAGCGTGCCCCACGCGCTGGACCCGTGTGGCTTGAAGCTGACGTTGACCAGCCAGTTCACGCTGGTGCTAGACAGCCCGGCGGTGGCCGACTTGATGTCCTTGCCGAGCACCGGGGACGTGTTCAGCGCGTACTTGTACAGCACCCCGTTCTCCGTACCGCAGGAGACGATCTGGGCGTTCGGGTTGTTGTACTGGGTGCCGGTGTAGCCGACCTGCGACTTCCAGTTCTTGCTCGCGCAGTTGAGCTTGTCGAACAGGGCCTTGGTGTGCGCGCTGACCAGCGACGCGTCACCTGAGGCGTCCGCCGTGGTGGCCAGCCCCGAGGTGGGGGTGGCGCTGGCCGACGGCGTCGGGGTGGCGGTCGCCGACGGCGTCGGCGAAGCCTTGGCCTGCGCCGCAAGCAGCCGCGCGTGGTCCGCCGAGTCCGGGGTACTGGCGTTCGGTGAAATGGTGACCTTGGCCTTGGTGCTGGCCGTCGCGGACGCGCTGGCGCTGGCCGATGGGGTGGCGGTGGCCGAACCGCTGGCCGACGGGGTGGGGGTGGGCGTCGCGGTCGCGGTCGCGGTGTTCGGGGCGACCAGCAGCACCTGACGGAACAGCAGCTGGGCGGTCGTGCCGACCAGGTCGATCACCTTCTGGCTGTTCGCGCCGGGCACGGCCACGTTGATGATATTGCTGCCCTGCTGCTGGACCTGCGCCTCGGTGAAGCCGGCCCCGTTGACCCGGTTCTCCATGATGTTCTTGGCCTGGGTCATGTCGCTGGCGAACTGGGCCGACGACACGCCCCTGGGCGCCTGCGCTTCCAGCGCCACCGTGGTCCCGCTGGTCAGGTCGAGGCCAAGGTGCACCTTGAAATCGCTGCCCCATTTGGACGGCTGCGCGATGTGGCCACCGACGATGGCCAGGAACAGCACCACGATGAGCACGCCCAGGGCGGCCAGCGCGCGGCCGGGGCGGGAGGCGTTACCGCTAGGGGGAGCCACTTCTGCCTGTCCTTCGCTTCGCGTGTCGCCCGCCCCGGGACGCCGGCGCGGGGCTGCCGGTCAGTCCGCTTTGCGCTCGCCGGAGGCCGTGCTGTCAGCCGGGCTGGAGTCGGCGGGGCTGTCCGGCGCGAAGCCGTTCTGATGCGCGGCGGCCGCCTGGCCGTCGGCACCCAGGCCATCGCTCGCGTCATCAGTGGCCGGCTCGGCGTGCTCCGGGCTCACCGGGCCGGCGGCCTCGGTCCCGTCCTCGTCGGGCAGCACATCCATGATGGCCCGGCGCAGGAAGCGGAGCTGGACGCCGGGCGCCACCTCCAGCACCACGTCGGTAGCATCCGCCTCGACCACGGTCGCGTACATGCCCGCGGTGGTGCGAACCCGCTGGCCGGGCTGTACCTGGCTCTGCATGGCTTGAGCCTGGCGCTGCTTGTTGCGCTGCGGCCGGATCATCACGAAGTAGAGCAAGCCGAACAGCACGACGATGACGATCAGGAACGTGTAGTTCCCTGAGGAGCTCTTGGCGGCAGCTGCGAGATACATGTTCCCCATCGCGGGGGCATCCTTCCACTTGAATGTGCTCCGCTGGCCGCGCGCCGGGCCGTGAGCCGGCGGGGCCGGGATCCATGGCCAGCGGACAGTCGTTGACCAACTGCCGAAGTGTAGCGGCGCGCAGGCGGCGCACCAACAGGCTACGGGACCCGGCGACTGATCGTGACATCCCTGCGACCAACCAGCCGGCCCGGAATTACTCGAACAGGCTCCCGGGCATGGCCAGGCCGGGCGGCTCGGGCGGGTCCAGGCCCAGGTGGGCCCAGGCCGCCGGGGTGGCCACCCGGCCGCGCGGGGTCCGGGCCATCAGGCCGCCGCGGACCAGGAACGGCTCGGCCACCACCTCGACCGTCTCGGCTTCCTCGCCGACCGCGACGGCCAGCGTGGACAGCCCGACCGGCCCGCCGCCGAACCGGGTGACCAGCGCGCTCAGCACGGCCAGGTCCAGCCGGTCCAGCCCTTCCTCGTCCACCTCGTACAGTTCCAGCGCGGCCCGGGCCAGCTCCCGGGTGACGGTCCCGTCCGCGCGCACCTCGGCGTAGTCACGGACCCGGCGGAGCAGCCGGTTGGCGATCCGCGGCGTGCCACGGGACCGGCGGGCGATCTCCTCGGCGCCGTCGCCGCGCAGCGCCACGCCGAGCAGGTCGGCCGACCGGCGGACGATCACTTCCAGCTCGGCCGGCTCGTAGAAGTCCAGGCGGGCGGTGAAGCCGAACCGGTCGCGCAGCGGCGCGGGCAGCAGCCCGGCCCGGGTGGTCGCGCCGACCAGGGTGAACGGCGCGATGTCCAGCGGGATGGCGGTGGCCCCCGGCCCCTTGCCGACTACCACGTCGACCCGGAAGTCCTCCATGGCCAGGTAGAGCATTTCCTCGGCCGGCCGGGCCAGCCGGTGAATTTCATCGATGAACACCACGTCGCCCTCGCCCAGCGTGGACAGGATGGCGGCCAGGTCCCCGGCCCGCTCGATGGCCGGCCCGCTGGTGATCCGCAGCTGGGCGCCCAGCTCGGTGGAGATGATCATGGCGAGGGTGGTCTTGCCCAGGCCGGGCGGGCCGGACAGCAGCACATGATCCGGTGCCCGGCCGCGGCGCAGCGCCCCTTCCAGCAGCAGGGCCAGCTGCTCCCGGACCCGGGTCTGGCCGATGACCTCGGCCAGCCGCTTCGGCCGCAGCGCCCCTTCGATCGCCCGCTCGTCCGCACTGGCCAGCGCCGAGACGAGCCGTTCCTGTTCCGCCTCGGATAGTGCCGGAGCCTCCCGGGCCGCCGCCTCGGCCGCCTCGTGCCCGCTGCTCCCCTTTGGCGCGGTCACGCCCGGCTCAGCTTCCGCAGCGCGGCCCGCAGCGCCGTGCTGACGTCCACCTCGCCGCCATCCCCGGCATCGGCCAGCTCGGCCTCGACCGCGGCGATGGCCTGCTCGGCGTCGCGGCCCTGCCAGCCCAGGTTGACCAGCCCGGTGCGGACCTGGTCGCGCCAGGACGCGGCCCGGGCGGCAGCGCTGCCTGGCCCGGCGGTCCCGGGCGGGCTGACCGGCGCGCCGGGCGAGCCCAGCCGCCCGGCCAGTTCCAGCACGATCCGCTGCGCACCCTTCCGGCCGATCCCGGGCACCCGGGTCAGCGCGGTCACGTCCTCGGCCGCGATGGCCTGGCGCAGCCCGTCCGGGCTGAACGAGGCGAGCATGGCCAGCGCCAGCCGGGGGCCGATCCCGCTGGCCGTCTGCAGTAGCTCGAACACGTCCCGCTCGTCGTCGCTGGCGAAGCCGTACAGGGTCAGTGCGTCCTCGCGGACCACCAGCGACGTCGCCACCCGGGCCCGCTCCCCGCTGCGCAGCGTGGCCAGCGTGCCCGGGGTGGCCTGGACCAGCAGCCCGACCCCGCCCACCTCGATCACCGCGCCTTCCGGCGCGATCGCGGCGACCAGCCCGTCCAGATGCGAAATCATTGCTTTTCTCCTGACTGACCGCGCCCTGGAGAGCCGCGGCGGCTCGACCGCGGCGGCGTGCCGCCGCCCGGCGCGAAGCGGCGATCGGGGGGTTCCGGGGGGCCGCCCCCCCTCGACCGCGGCGGCGTGCCGCCGTTCGGCGCGAAGCGGCGATCGGGGGGTTCCGGGGGGCCGCCCCCCCGGGCTAGCAGAGCGAGGCGGGACTGGGTCCCGCCCCGCCACAGCTGGCAGATGGCCAGCGCCAGGGCGTCGGCCGTGTCCGCGGGCCGGGGTGGGTCGGCCAGCCGGAGCAGCCGCATCACCATGGTGGTGACCTGCGCTTTATCGGCCCGGCCGCTCCCGGTCACCGCCGCCTTAACCTCGCTCGGGGTGTGCAGCGCGACCGGCAGCCCGAGCCGGGCGGCGCACAGCACGGCCACCGCGCCTGCCTGGGCCGTGCCCATCACGGTGCGCACGTTGTGCTGGCTGAACACCCGCTCGACCGCGACCGCGTCCGGCCGGTGCTCGGCCAGCCAGCGGCCGATCTCGGCCTCCAGGGCGAGCAGCCGGGCCGCGAGGTCGTCCCCGGGGTCGGTCCGGGCCACCCCGGCGGCGACCAGGGCCGGTGGCCGTCCCGGCACGCCGTCCACCACGCCCAGACCGCACCGGGTCAGCCCGGGATCGACGCCGAGTACCCGCATCTGTGGCTCCGCACCCCTAGCTCCGGCCGACTGACGAACACATGTTCGGTGCAGGCACCGACATTACCGGCCCGGACCGGCCCGCGCCTCGAGGACGCGCGGCGTGTCGGGCGTTGAAGCCGCCGTTCGGCACGGTGCGGCGATCGGGGGCCGGGGGTTCCGGGGGTTGTCCCCGGAAAGCAGAGCGGGGGGTCGTCCCCCCGGGCTAGCACTGTCAGAAGTAGTCGAGCAGGTAGGGGCGGGCGGCGAACGCGGCGTCCAGGGCGGCGTCGGCCGCCGCGGTCCCGCCGCTGGCCAGCCCGGCCCGGCGCAGCGTGGCCACCGGGGTGCCCGCGTACAGCGCGGCGAAGCCGCGTGGCCCGAGCGTGAGCACCTCCCCCGTCGCGCCCTCGCCGAGCGTGCCCTTGCCCCCGCCGACCTGAAGCGTCCAGCGCCCCTGGTTGTCCGGGCGGACCGGGTCGGCCAGGTCCAGCGCCGCGGTCGCTTCGACGGCGGGCGGGAAACCGCGCTCGGCCACCGCGCCGGGCGCGTCCACCACCCGCAGCATCCACGGGTCCCGCCGGCCCACCTGCGCGTCGGGTTCCCGGGTCAGCCAGTTCACCGGGTCGGCCGGGCCGACGCAGGCCTGCACGGTGTCCGCGATGGACGAGTGCGAGGCGACTACCGCCCACATCGCCCGGGTGGTCGCGGCCGACGCCGCCACCATGCGGTCCACCACGATCTCGGCGTTCCCGTTGCGCCACCGGTAGTCGAGGAACCCGTCCGGCGCCAGGTAGCAGTACCAGTCCTCGGTGTTCAGCCAGCGCCGGACCGTTTCCTCGTCCCGGGTGGCCGGCCCGCTGTCCCGCAGCTCCTGGTGCGCCGCGGTGAGCGCGGCCAGCACCGCCTTCGCGTCGTCCGGGCGGCAGCGGCGCAGCCCGGACGCGCTGGCCGTCTCGTCCGGCGCCGGAAGCAGTTCGTCCGGCCCGGTCAGCGAGCGCAGCGAGCGGGCCGGGAACCGGAGCTCGTCCCGCCCGCCCGCGATCTCCCAGCCCACCGACCGGTAGATGGCCGAGGTGGCCGGGTAGAGCGCGCAGATCCGGTAGCCGCGGCTGGCGATCAGCTCTAGCAGCGCGGTCATCAGCGCCCGGCCGGTGCCACGGCCGCGGTCTTCCGGCGCCACCATGACGCTGGCCACCCCGGCCATCGCCTGCCAGCGGCCCTGCCAGCACTGCCGCATCACGTGATAGCGGGCGGCGGCGGTCAGCCGCGGCCCGTCGAACGCGGCCAGCCAGCGCCGCTCGCCGATCACCGACCGGGCCTCCGCGTACCAGTCCGGCCGCAGGGCCGGCGGGCGCGGCCCGAACGCGCGGCTGCTCAGGTCCAGCAGCGCGCCGAGATCATCGCTGGCATCCAGTTCCCTGATGTCCACCGGGCGGCCGCTCAGCCCAGGCTCTCCATCACCGAGTCGGGCACCGAGTAGTTGGCGTACACGTCCTGCACGTCGTCGGAGTCCTCCAGCGACTCGATCAGCCGGAACACCCGCTTGGCCTGGTCCGCGTCCAGTTCCACCTCGACGGTGGGCAGGAACGCCGCCTCGGCCGAGTCGTATTCGATGCCCGCGTCCTGCAGCGCGGTGCGCACCGCCACCAGGTCGGTGGGCTCGCTGATCACCTCGAACGACTCACCGAGGTCGTCAACCTCCTCGGCCCCGGCGTCCAGCACTGCCATCAGCACGTCGTCCTCGCTGACCCCGCCCACCTTGGGCACGATCACCACGCCCTTGCGGTGGAACAGGTAGGACACCGAGCC
Organism: uncultured Actinomycetes bacterium; assembly: GCA_963834705.1. GTDB lineage: Bacteria > Actinomycetota > Actinomycetes > Streptosporangiales > Streptosporangiaceae > RYN-230. Next base: position 54,098 of record CAWICV010000001.1, on the reverse strand, counting down.
GGGGTCGGCCATCGAGCCGCCGTTCCGGGTCAGCGCGGTGCGCACGTCGGCGGCGGCCCGGTTCCGGTTGTCGGTCAGGCATTCCACCAGCACGGCTACCCCGCCGGGCGCGTAACCCTCGTAGCTGACCGTCTCGTAGGCGGCACCGCCCGCTTCCAGACCGGCGCCGCGGCGGATGGCGCGGTCGATGTTGTCGTTCGGCACCGAGTTCTTCTTGGCCTTCTGCACCGCGTCGAACAGTGTCGGGTTGCCGGCCGGGTCAGCCCCGCCGGTCCGCGCCGCCACCTCGACGTTCTTGATCAGCTTGGCGAAGAGCTTTCCCCGCCTGGCGTCGATGACCGCCTTCTTGTGCTTGGTCGTGGCCCACTTGGAGTGGCCGCTCATATCCGATTCCTCACCATGTCTACGAAAAGCTTGTGCACCCGCGGGTCCCCGGTCAGCTCAGGATGGAAGGCGGTGGCCAGCGCCGGACCCTGGCGGACGGCGACGATCCTACCGGTGCCCGGGTCCCGGCCGAGAACCTCCACGTCCTGGCCGGTTTCCTCGACCCAGGGCGCCCGGATGAAGACCGCGCGCAGCGGGTCGCCGGCCAGCCCGTCCAGGGTGATGTCCGCCTCGAAGGAGTCCACCTGGCGGCCGAACGCGTTCCGCCGCACGGTCATATCGATGCCGCCGAGCGTCTGCTGCCCGCCGATGCCGCCCAGCAGCCGGTCGGCCAGCATGATCATGCCCGCGCACGAGCCGAACACCGGGAGCCCGCCGCTGATCCGCTTGCGCAGCGGCTCCATCAGCTCGAAGATCACCGCGAGCTTCCACATCGTGGTGGACTCGCCGCCCGGGATGACCAGGCCGTCCACCGCGTGCAGCTCGTCCGGGCGGCGCACGGTGACCGGGCGGGCGCCGGCCAGCCGGAGCGCGCGGGTGTGCTCCACCACGTCGCCCTGCAGCGCCAGCACGCCGACCACTGGGACGGCTTCTGGCATAGCTTTCCCTCCCTGGACGGCTGGGGTGATTACTACATAACGCCAGCACCCGGTGCTGCTCTTCCCCGGGCGCGCGGGGTCACCCGGATTCGGCCTCGCCCGGCGGCTCGCCCGGACCGAGCCGCCGCTCGATGGCGGCCAGCCGCCGTTCGATGGCGTCCAGCCGGTCCAGCACCTCCCCGAGCTGGGCCGGCGTGCCGACGATGCGTACCGGCCGCTCGTGCTCGGTGGGCTCGTCGCTGGCTTCGGGTATCAGTTCGATCACCCGCCCGCGGACCCGCTCCGGCCCGGGGCCCAGGATGCGCAGCACTTCGACCGCTACCCCGTGCCCCTCGGTGATCAGCCCGAGCAGGATGTGCTCCGGGCGGATGGTGTGGTGCCCGAGGTCCAGCGACTCACGCAGCGACAGCTCGAGCACCTTCTTGGCCCGCGGGGTGAACGGGATGTGCCCGGACGGCGCCTGTTTGCCCCGGCCGGCGATCTCGGCCACCTGCTCGCGGGCCGGGTCCAGGCCGACCCCCAGCGAGGCCAGCGCTTCGGCCGCGACCCCCTCACCCGCCCGGAGGATGCCGAGCAGCAGGTGCTCGGTGCCGATGTAGCTGTGGTCCAGCCGCCGGGCTTCCTCCTGCGCCTGGACCACGACCCGCCGGGCCTGGTCGGTGAACCGTTCGAACATGAGCCGCTCCGCACAGCGGTTGGGCAAGCCGGGTCAGGTCACCAGCCGCGGCCGGCGTAGCGCTCGGCGGGCGGCAGGGTGTCCGTGTTGATGCCGACCATGGCCTCGCCGAGCCCGCGGGAGACCTTGGCCACGACATCGGGATCGTCGTGGAACGTGGTGGCCTTGACGATGGCGGCCGCGCGCTGGGCCGGATCGCCGGACTTGAAGATGCCCGACCCGACGAACACACCCTCGGCGCCGAGCTGCATCATCATGGCCGCGTCGGCCGGGGTGGCGATGCCGCCCGCGGTGAACAGCACGACCGGGAGCTTGCCCAGCCGGGCCACTTCGGCGACCAGTTCGTAGGGCGCCTGCAGCTCCTTGGCCGCGGCGAACAGCTCTTCGTCGCGGAGCGTGGTCAGGCGGCGGATGTCGGACGAGATCTGCCGCATGTGCCGGGTCGCCTCGACCACGTTGCCGGTGCCGGCCTCGCCCTTGGACCGGATCATCGCGGCGCCCTCGGCCAGCCGCCGGAGCGCCTCGGCCAGGCTGGTCGCGCCACACACGAACGGCACCGTGAACTGCCACTTGTCCACGTGGTGGGCTTCGTCGGCCGGGGTCAGCACCTCGGACTCGTCGATGTAGTCCACCCCGATGGCCTGCAGCACCTGCGCCTCGGCGAAGTGCCCGATCCGGCACTTGGCCATGACCGGGATGGACACCGCGTGGATGATCTCGTCGATCATGTCCGGGTCGCTCATCCGGGCGACACCGCCCTCGGCCCGGATGTCGGCCGGCACCCGTTCCAGCGCCATCACCGCGACCGCGCCGGCGTCCTCAGCGATCTTGGCCTGATCCGGCGTTACCACGTCCATGATCACGCCGCCTTTGAGCATGTCGGCCATGCCGCGCTTGACCCGCGCGGTGCCGGTGTGCGGGGCGGAGTCCATCGGGGTGGACGCGGTACTGCTTGACACGGTGAACCTCACTTGCTGGAGCTGACTGATCATTCAATTCTGCCGCACTCTGTAATGTCCATGGTAGGTCCACTTCAGCTGGTCAAATGCGGCATGTCAGATCCGCGCCCGTCACCGTCCGCGACCACCAGCGTGTCGTCCATCTCGAAGAAGCCGGGCAGCGCCGCCCCGCCGGCCAGGCCGAGCACCCGGACCAGCCGCCGCCGCCGCGCCGCCAGCGCGGCCGCGACCAGGTCGTTGTAGAACTTGCGGGCCAGGAATACCTGATGCGCGGCGGCTTCCAGCTCGGCCAGCAGCTCGTCCGCGCTGCCCTGGCCGGCCAGCGAGTCCCGGAAGCCGGGCTGGCTGAGCACCGCGCGCAGCGCCCGGGTCAGGTCACTCTCGGCCAGCTCGTCCGGCTGGCCCGCGGCCCGGGCGTCGTGCGCGGCGCCGGCCAGCAGCAGGCTGGTGGCCGGGTCGAGCACCCCGCAGGCGGCCAGTTCCTGGGCCACTGAGCTGCGCCGGACCAGCGCCGCGTCCAGCGCGGCCCGGGCCGTCTCGGTCCGCTTGTGCAGCCGGTCCAGGCGGCCGGCCCGCCAGGACACGTACACGCCGACCAGCACGGCCGCGACCGCGATGAGGATGACATCGATCAGCATGGCTGGCTCACCCGAACTCTGCCAGCCCGGGGGGACGACCCCCCGGAGCCCCCCGCGACCGCTGACTCGGAGAGAACACGCCTACGGCGTGCCTCCCCTCGCCAGAACTGCCGCTGGCCGCCACTACGGCCTCGTACACCTTGACCACGTCGCGGGCCACCACCGGCCAGTCGTACACCCGGACCGCGTCGGCCGCCGCGGCGGACAGGCTGGCCCGCCGCTCCGGGTCGTCGAGCAGCCGCCCGGCCGCCCCGGCCAGCGCGGCCGGGTCGCCGGTCTCGAACAGCCCGCCGGCCTTGCCGCCCCGCAGCACCTGGCGGAACGCGTCCAGGTCGCTGGCCACGATGGGCGCGCCCGCGGCCATCGCCTCGGCCAGCACGATGCCGAAGCTCTCGCCGCCGGTGTTCGGCGCACAGAACACATCCACCGAGTGGTACACCCGGGCCTTGTCCTCCTCGCTGACCTGGCCGAGCAGGATGACCCGCGGCCGCAGCGGCTCCGGGACCTTGGCCAGCACGTCGGGCACGTCACCAGGCCCGGCGATGAGCAGGCGCAGCCCGGGCCGCTCCCCGGCCAGCTGGGTGAACGCGCGGAGCAGCACGTCCAGGCCCTTGCGCGGCTCGTCCATCCGGCCCAGGAAACCGAGCGCGCCGCCCTCGCCGGGCCAGCCGGGCAGCGGGCTGGCCTTCTCGTACCGGCTGACCGTGACCCCGTTCGGGATCAGCACCGCGTCGCCGCCCATGTGCTCGACCAGCGTGGTGCGGGCCGCCTCGGACACCGCGATCCGCCCGGTGATCTTCTCCAGCGCGGTCTGCAGCGCCGGGTAGGCGGCATGCATCACCCGGGATCGCGGCGTCGCGGTGTGCACGGTGGCCACGATCGGCCCGTCCGCCACCCAGCAGGCCAGCAGGGACAGGCTGGGCGCGGCCGGCTCGTGCACGTGCAGCACGTCGAAGCCGCCCTCCTTGACCCAGCGGCGCACCCGGCTCGCGGACAGGAAGCCGAACGCCAGCCGGGCCACCGAGCCGTTGTATGGCACCGGGACGGCCCGGCCGGCCGGCACCACGTAGTCCGGCAGCGGCGTGTCGTCGTCGGCCGGCGAGATCACCGAGACCTCGTGGCCCAGCCCGATCAGCGCCTCGGCCAGGTCCCGGATGTGCTGCTGGACGCCGCCGGGCACATCCCACGTGTACGGGCAGACGATGCCGACTCTCACGGCCCGCCGCCACCCACCGGGGTGCTGTCCCCCCCGTGCGCCGCCGCGGCGGCGGCCGCGCGGGCCTCCGCCACGGCCAGCCGGTCCAGGTCGAGATCGGCGGTGAACACCGGCTGCAGCATGTGCCAGTCCTGCGGGTGGGCCCGGATGCCGGCCTCGTACACCTCAGCCAGCTGCTGGGTCATCGCGGCGGCCTTCTCCCGTCTGGTGCCCTCGGCCGGCACCGGGATCTCGTCGTGGATCTGTGCGCCCCAGCCCGGGCTGTCGAACCACAGGGTGACCGGGAGCAGCGCGGCGCCAGTCTGCACGGCCAGCTGGGCCGGCCCGGGCATCATCCGCGCCTTCTCCCCGAAGAATTCCACCTCGATACCCCCGCCGGTCACATCCCGGTCGGAGACCAGGCAGACCAGGCGGCCGGCCCGCAGGCGCTGGGCCAGCACGCCGAACCGGCTGACGCCGCCGGTGGCGGGCAGCACTTCCATGCCCAGGCCCTCGCGAAACGCCACAAACCGGTTGAACAGGGACTCCGGCTTGAGCCGCTCGGCCACCGTGGTGAACGAGCCCACGCCCCGGTTGATGATCCAGTAGCCGGCCTGCTCGTAGTTGCCGGCGTGCGGCAGGGCGACGATCACACCGCGGCCGGCCGCCAGGTTGGACTGCAGCTTCTCCTCGCCGGTGCAGTGCATCTCCGAAATGATCCGCTCCAGCGGGATCACGGGCAGCCGGAACACCTCCAGCCAGTACCGCGAGTAGGACCGCATGGTCTGCCGGGACAGCGCGCGCAGCTGCTTGCCGGTCGCGGCCGGCCCGAGCACCCGGCGCAGATTGCCCTCCAGCGTCATCACCCGCGGGCCCTGCCGCCGCCAGAAGATGTCCGCGACGAACAGGAACGCGCTGCGGGCCCACGATTCCGGCAGCCGGCAGACCACTTTCCAGCCGAGCGTGTAGCCGGCTGACGCCAGCCGGTCCCCGAGGGAGCTCACCCCTGTTCCTCTCCGCCGGTCCCGGCCTTGACGCCGGGACCAACCGCCTTGCGCACCACCCAGACCCGCTGGCCGAACGTAACCGTACTGCCCAGTGCGACTGCCCACAGCCCGATGGCCAGCACGAACGGCACACCCAGCCCGGTCAGCCCGGCCGCGACCAGCGCGACCAGCAGCCGCTCCGAGCGTTCCGCTACACCCACGTCGGCCTTGACCCCCAGGCCTTCGGCCCGGGCCCGCGCGTAGGACACCAAGTTGCCCGCCACCAGACAGTACAGAGCAACGCCGGCCAGCCCCCACTGATGCCCTCCAGACCGGGCCAGATAGATGGCCAGGCCGGAAAACACCGCCGCGTCGCCGATCCGGTCCAGGGTCGAGTCGAGGAACGCGCCCCACGGTCCGGATGACCCTTTCACCCGGGCCAGCAACCCGTCCAGCATGTCGAACATGGCGAAGCCCCAGCACACGAGCGTGCCGGCGAACAGGTGGCCGATGGGGAACAGCCACAGCGCGCCGGCCGCCACCCCCAGCGTGCCGGTCAGGGTCACCATATTGGGCGTGACCGGGGTGCGGGCCAGCGCCTCACCGAGCGGGGTGAGCAGCCGGGCAAACAGAGGTCTCAGCGCGTTCAGCATGGCCGTCCGATCCTACTGGCGACGGGACAGCTCGGATGATTCCGTCTCAGGGCTTGTGATCGGGTGGCCGGGAGGTAAAGGCTGGTCGTGAGGCAGCCGAACAGAGTCGTTGGAGGCGAGGCTCATGACCGACAAGAAGGGACCGACACCCGCTGGCGGGACAGCAGCGGCCGGCCAGCCCGACAGCGTGCGGAATGTCGCGCTGGTCGGCCACTCAGGGTCAGGCAAGACCACGCTGGTCGAGGCGCTCCTCGCGTATACCGGTGGGATTCAGCGGGCCGGCCGGGTCGAGGACGGATCCACGGTCAGCGACTTCGACGAGGTGGAGGTCCGCCAGCAGCGCTCGGTGAACCTCACCCTGGCGCCGGTGCTGCACGCCGGGGTCAAGGTCAACCTGCTCGACACGCCCGGGTACGCGGACTTCACCGGGGACCTGCGGGCCGGGCTGCGGGCGGCGGATGCCGCGCTGTTCACCGTGCCGGCCACCGACGGGGTGGACGGCCTGACCCAGATGCTCTGGGAGGAGTGCGCCCGGGTTGGCATGCCGCGCGCCGTGGTCATCACCAAGCTGGACCATCAGCGGGCGGAGTTCGACGAGGCGCTGCGCGCCTGCCAGGACGCGTTCGGCGACTCGGTCGCCCCGCTGTACCTGCCGGTCACCGACGGCCCGGGCCAGGTCCGCGGCCTGATCGGCCTGCTCACCGGCAAGTTCTTCGACTATTCGGACGGCACCAGGACCGAGAAGGACCCGGATCCGGCCTACGCCGACCGCACCGAAGAACTGCGCGGCGCGCTAATCGAGGGGATTATCCAGGAGTCCGAGGACGAGTCCCTGATGGACCGGTACCTGTCCGGTGAGGACATCGACCCCAAGGTGCTCATCGAGGACCTGGAGAAGGCGGTGGCCCGGGGCAGCTTCTTCCCGGTGCTGGCCGCGTCCAGTTTCGAGGGCGGCGTCGGGTTCGCCGAACTGCTCGAAGTGATGACCCAGGCCTTCCCGGCACCCAACGAGCACCCGATGCCCGGGGTGACCACGCTGGACGGCAAGCCGGTGACCGGCCTGAGCAGCGACCCGAAGGCCCCGCTGCTGGCCGAGGTGATCAAGACCACCTCCGACCCCTACGTGGGCCGGATCAGCCTGGTCCGGGTGTTCTCCGGGACGCTGCGGCCGGATGCCACGGTGCACGTGTCCGGGCATGGCATGGCCGAGCGGGGGCACGCCGACCACGACAGCGACGAGCGTATCGGCGCGCTCACCTCACCGCTGGGCAAGCAGCAGCGGCCGCTGGCCCAGTGCGCGGCCGGGGACATCTGCGCGGTGGCCAAGCTGGCCAGCGCGGAGACCGGGGACACCCTGTCCGACAAGGAGAAGCCGCTGCTGATGGAGTCCTGGTCGATGCCCGACCCGCTGCTCCCGGTAGCCATCTCAGCCAAGTCCAAGGCGGACGAGGACAAGATGTCCCAGGCCATCAGCCGGCTGGTGGCCGAGGACCCGACGCTGCGGATGGAGAACAACTCCGAAACCCGCCAGCTGGTGCTGTGGTGCATGGGTGAAGCCCACTCCGACCTGCTGCTGGACCGGCTCTCCTCCCGGTACGGGGTGGGCGTGGAGACCAAGGATCTGCGCGTCCCGCTGCGCGAGACGGTGGCCGGCAAGGCGCAGGGCATGGGCCGGAACGTGAAGCAGACCGGCGGGCACGGCGAGTATGGGGTGTGCCACATCGAGATCGAGCCGATGCCCTCCGGCGACGGCTTCGAATTCGTGGACAAGGTGGTCGGCGGCGTGGTGCCGCGCCAGTTCATCCCGTCGGTGGAGAAGGGCGTGCGGGCCCAGCTGGAACAGGGCGTGCTGGCCGGCTACCCGATGGTGGATGTCCGGGTCACCCTGTTCGACGGGAAGGCACACTCGGTGGACTCCTCGGACATGGCCTTCCAGAAGGCGGGCAAGCTGGCCCTGCGGGACGCCGCGGACAAGGCCAAGGTGCTGCTGCTGGAACCGGTGGACGAGCTGTCCATCCTGGTCGCTGACGAGTATGTCGGCGCGGTCATGTCCGACTTGTCGTCCCGGCGCGGCCGGGTGCTGGGCACCGAGCCGGTGGCCGGCGGCCGGACCCTGGTCAAGGCCGAGGTGCCGCAGCTCGAGATCACCCGGTACGCGATCGACCTGCGCTCGATGTCACACGGCACCGGCTCGTTCAGCCGCGGCTACCTACGCTACGAGCCGCTCCCGTCCCACCTCGCCGACAAAATGGCCAAGTCCGAGAGCAGTTAGCGGATAGAGGCGGGCGCGGCCGGCAGGCCGCGCCCGCTCGGCGCGAAGCGGCGATCGGATGGGGAGCCGACCTCAGCCGTCCCCGGCCGGCTTCGCTGCGAAGCGGCGTGACAGCCTGTGCCGTCCCGGTCGGCTGTGTTGCCCCGGGGGGACGACCCCCCGGACCCCCCGATCGCCGCTTCACGGCGAGCCGGCATGGCCAGCGGCCGGCCCAAACCTAATCTGCCGGCCAGGCGTCGGCGACCAGCTTGCGAGTGTCCTTGAGCAGCTGGGGCAGCACCCGGGTGTGCCCGACCACCGGCATGAAGTTGGTGTCGCCGCCCCACCGTGGCACCACATGCTGGTGCAGGTGCGCGGCGATACCGGCGCCGGCCACCGAGCCCATGTTCATCCCGATGTTGAAGCCCTGCGCGCCGGACGCGGCCCGCAGCGCGCTCATGGCCCGCTTGGTGTGGCCGGCCAGTTCCGCGGTCTCCCCCGGGTCCAGCTCGGTGTAGTCGGCCACGTGCCGGTATGGCAGCACCATCAGGTGCCCGGCGTTGTACGGGTACAGGTTGAGCACGGTGAAGACCAGCTGGCCGCGGGCCACGATCAGCCCGTCCTCGTCGGACAGCGTGGGCGCCCGGCAGAACGGGCATTCCTCGTCCTCCCGGCCGGCCGGCACCTTGCCCTCGCCCTTGATGTAGGCCATCCGGTGCGGCATCCACAGCCGGGCGAACCCGTCCGGCACGCCGATCCCGTCCGGCCCGGAAACCTCGCTGGTGAGCTCGTCCGACATGGGCCGCCGGTCAGACCTGGATCCGCTGCTGGACCGCGGAGACGATCTCGGAGATGGCTTCCTCGACCGGCACGCCGTTGCGCTGCGAACCGTCCCGGAACCGGAACGAGACCGCGCCCTTGGCCATGTCCTCGTCCCCGGCCAGCAGCATGAACGGCACCTTCTGCCGCTGCGCGTTCCTGATCTTCTTCTGCATCCGGTCGTCGCTGGTGTCCACCTCGACCCGGATGCCCGCGTCGCGCAGGCTGGCCGCGACCTTCTCCAGGTACGGGATGTGCCCCTCGGTGATCGGGATGCCGGTCACCTGGACCGGGGCCAGCCACGGCGGGAACGCGCCCGCGTAGTGCTCGACCAGGATGCCGAAGAACCGCTCGATCGAGCCGAACAGTGCCCGGTGGATCATGTACGGCCGCTGCCGGGTGCCGTCCGCGGCCTGGTACTCGATGCCGAACCGGCCCGGCTCCTGGAAGTCCACCTGCAGGGTGGACAGCTGCCAGCGGCGGCCGATGGCATCCTTCATGTGCACGTCGATCTTGGGCGCGTAGAACGCGCCCTCGCCCTCGGCCACCGTGTACGGCAGGCCCGAGGCGTCCAGCGCGTGCCTGAGCGCGGCCTCGGCCGCCGCCCATTCCGCCGGCTCGCCGACGAACTTCTCCGGCCGGGTGGACAGCTCGGCCTCGAACTCGGTCAGCCCGAAGTCACGGAGCAGGCCGACCACGAAGTCCAGCAGCGAGGCCAGTTCCGGGGCGAGCTGCTCCGGGGTGCAGAAGATGTGCGAGTCGTCCTGGGTGAAGCCGCGGGCCCGGGTCAGCCCGTGCACCACGCCGGACTTCTCGTACCGGTAGACGGTGCCGAACTCGAACAGCCGCAGCGGCAGCTCCCGGTAGGACCGCCCGCGCGACTGGTAGATCAGCACGTGCATCGGGCAGTTCATCGGCTTCATGTAGTACCTGGCGCCGTCCAGCTCCATCGGCGGGAACATCCCCTCCGCGTAGAAGCCCAGGTGGCCGGAGGTCTGGAACAGCTCCTCTTTGGTCAGGTGCGGGGTGTTCACGTACTGGTAGCCGGCTTCCTCGTGGCGCCGCCGGGAGTAGTCCTCCATCACCCGGCGGATGATCGCGCCCTTGGGGTGGAACACCGGCAGCCCGGAGCCGATCTCGGTGGGGAACGAGAACAGGTCCAGCTCGGCGCCGAGCTTGCGGTGGTCCCGCTTCTCCGCCTCAGCCAGCATGGCCAGGTAATCGTCCTGTACCTGGCGGGACTCCCACGCGGTGCCGTAGATCCGCTGCAGCTGCCGGTTCTGCTCGCTGCCCCGCCAGTACGCGCCGCCCGAGCGCATCAGCTTGAACGCCGGGATGTCCCGGGTGGTCGGCAGGTGCGGGCCGCGGCACAAGTCCTTCCAGCACAGCTCGCCGGTCTTCGGGTCGAGGTTGTCGTAGATGGTGAGCTGGCCGCCGCCGACCTCGACCGCTTCCTCGACGCTGACCTCGGACGGGGCGGTGCACGCACCCGCGTCAGCGTTCGCGGCCGGGCCGCCGCCCTTGATGCCGATCAGCTCCAGCTTGTACGGCTGGCCGGCCAGTTCCGCACGGGCCTGCTCGTCGGTCACCTCGCGCCGGGAGAACCGCTGGCCCTGCTTCACGATCTGCCGCATCCGCTGCTCGATGGCCTTGAGGTCATCCGGGCTGAACGGCTGGGCCACGTCGAAGTCGTAGTAGAAGCCGTTCTCCACCGGCGGCCCGATACCGAGCTTGGCCTCGGGGAACAGCTCCTGGACGGCCTGCGCCATGACGTGCGCGGTGGAGTGCCGCATGATCGACCGGCCGTCCGGGCTGGCCAGCTCCACCGGCTCGACCGAGTCACCGTCGGCGACCGGGCTGGCCAGGTCACGCAGCTCGCCGTTGACCCGCGCCGCGATCACCGGGGACCCGGCGGCGGGCGGCTGCCCGGCACTGGCGTTCGGTATATCGAGGGCTTGTCCGGCGGTAGTGCCCGCTGCCACCTCAAGCTCGCGTCCGGCGAGGAGGATGTGCAGTGGCAGCTGGGCAGGCACGGTGGCTCCCTGGTCGTGGTGGCGTCGGGCGGGTGCCCTGACCTTCCTGATGCTATCGAGGGCCGGTCGGCGCCGCGCCCCGATATCCGGCCGGTCAGCCGGTGACGGTGACCAGGGTGCCGTAGGTCATGTACGGCCATACCTGCTTGGCCTGGTTGTACGGCAGCTCGACGCAGCCCAGGCTCTGCGGGAAGCCGTAGGAGCCGCGCGGGAAGTAGTGCACCGCTTCGCCAGCGCTGAAGTACGACACCCAAGACACCGGGTCGGCGTACTTGGACCCGTCCGGGTTGGTGCCGCGCATGATCTGGAACTGGTAGCGCAGGTACACCGGGTTGGTGCCGTCCGCGGTGGGCGCGGCCGGGATGCCGGTGTTGGCCAGGGTGTGCATGACCACGTGGCCGTTATGCCACACGGTCAGTGTCTCCGGGCTGCCCTTGCTGGCCAGCGCGTAGGTGTAGCCGTTCGGGTTGGTGTTCCCCTTGGCCGCCGCCTTGAGCAGGTGCTGCCACAGGCCCCAGGTCATCACCCCGGTCATGGTCAGCCCTTCGTTGGACTGGAAAGCCCGGATGGCGCCGTCCATGATCAGGCTGGACGGGCCGCCCCAGAACGTGGTGAGGATCTTCGGGTAGCCGCCCTTCCAGCTGAAGTGGCCGGCCGGCGGGGCGTACACGGCGGCCAGCTCGGTAGCCATGTTGTCCGGCTGCGGGGCGGTGGCGGTGCTCGGCTTCCATTTCAGCGGGAGGTAGCCCAGCTGGGCCAGCAGCTGCTTCAGCCGCAGGTTCGACCAGCCCTTGGTGCGCAGGTGGTCCACCACCGGGCTGGCCAGCAGGCCGCCGGCCGCGGAGCGCAGGCCGAGGTGCCCGGCCCGGAAGCGCACCCGCACCTTGGTGTTGGGCTCGAACGGGGTGGCCGGGGTGAAGGCCAGCGTCGTGCCGGACCGCTTCCAGGTCCCGGGCACGGCCGGGCGGATGGCGGGCAGTGGTGAGGTGGCGGCCAGCGGCGCGGACAGCGTGACCTGGACCGGGTCGGCGCCGTCGGTGCCGGTGGTCGCGCCCCCCTCGGTCACCGAGACCACCTGGAGCGGCGCGGCCAGGCCGGCCGGGTGGGCGGGCTGGGCGGGCTGGGACGCGGCGGTGGTGGTGCGGCCGGCCGCGCGCTGGCCGTTCAGGGTGGTGGCCACGATGCCGGCTGCGGCCAGCACGCCGAGCACGGCGGCGGCCAGGCCGGCCACCTTGACCCGGCTCAGGCTGCCCAGGCCGCTGCTGGCCGCGGGCGCGGCACCGGGCACGGCGGCGGCTCCTGCTGGTGATTGCACGGGCGCTGCGGCCGCCGGCTGAGCCGGCGCCTCGGCCGGCCGCGGAGCCCACGGATCAGCTGGCGGCTGAGTGGGCTGATCGGCTGGCGGCGGAGTGGCCGCATCAGCGGTTTCGGCCGCCGCGGCCGGTCCGGCCGCGGGAGGTTCCGCGGTGGCGGCAGGTTCGGCGGCGATATCCCCGGTCACCGCCGCGCCGGTAACCGGGGCTGGGTCCCCGGCCGGCGCCGTTTCCCCTGCTCCGGCCGCCCCCCGTGGCCTTCCTGGAATGCGCAACGCCCGCTCCCTACTTCACCAGTACCCGCCATAGACCGCTACCCGCCCTTAGGGAACGGATGCCCGGGTTAGCCGGTTCCGTATTCGCACCGTGAATTCCGGTCACGGCACGCCATCCGCTCAGAGCCAGTCCTTGCGGCGGAACACGACATACAGCCCCACGGACAGTACGACCATGATGACGGTAGAAACCCAGAGACCCGAAGTATGCCCGAATCCGGGATACGGGACATTCTGTCCGTAGAAACCGGTCACCGCGGTCGGTACCGCGATGATCGCGGCCCAGCTGGTCACCTGCTTCATGATCACGTTGAGCCGGTTGCCGCGCACGGTCAGGTGCGTCTCCAGAATGGTGGTGACCAGGTCGCGCAGGGACTCGGTCCATTCCGTGGCCCGCAGCACGTGGTCGTACACGTCGTGGAAGTAGGGCAGGATCTGCTCGTCCACCACGTGCAGGTCACGGCGCAGCACGCTGTTCAGCACCTCGCGCATGGGCAGCACCACCCGGCGCAGCAGGACCAGCGACTTGCGCAGCTCGAACGTGCGGCGCTGCATCTCCTTGTCCCGCGGGTTGTCGTCGAAGAGCTGGTCCTCCAGCGCCTCGATCTGGCCGTCCAGCTGCTGGACGGCCTCGAAGTGGGTGTCCACCACGTAGTCGAGCAGCCCGTGCAGCAGGAAGCCGACCCCGGAACTGGCCAGGTCGGGTGAGCCGTCCCAGCGGCGCAGCACGCCGTCGATGTCGAAGTCCTTGCTGCGCCGTACGGTGACCAGCGCGCGCGGCGTGACGAACGCGTCGATCTCGCTGGTGTGCAGCTCACCGCTCGCGACGTCCAGCCTGACCTGGTAGGACGTGACAAACAGGTGGGACTGGTAGCGGTCCAGCTTGGCCCGCTGGTGCTCGGCCACCGCGTCCTCGACCGCCAGCGGGTGCAGGCCGAGTTCGTCGCTGATCGAGGCGAGGTCTGCGGCGGTCGGCTCGCAGAGGTCGAACCAGACCACGGCATCGGTTTCGGCCAGGTAGTCGGACACCTTGCTGACCGGGAAGCCCTCATCAGCCAAGGTGCCGTCGCGATACAGGCGGGTTCGTGCCATGGAGGTCAAGATTAGGGCCCCAGATAACGGACAGCAGGCCGGGTGGCCGGGTGGTTACCGAGTCGCCACCTGCTGGCATCATCGGGCGTATGACCGTGATCAAGATCAACGCGATTACCGTCCCGGCGGACGGCGGCGACGAGCTGGCCCGCCGGTTCGCGGCCCGGGCCGGCGCGGTGGACAACCAGGACGGGTTCGAGGGATTCGAGCTGCTCAAGCCGACCGATGAGCGGACGACCTGGCTGGTGGTCACCCGGTGGCGGGATGAGGACAGCTTCGCTGCCTGGCTGAACTCCCCCGCGTTCGGCCACGGCCACCGCGGCGCGGGCGGGCCGCCCGGCGGAAGTCATCCCGGCGCCGCGGGTCATCCCGGCACCGCGGGTCACCCCGGCGCCGGTGGGCAGGAAGGCGAGGCGGCCGCGCGTCCGGTCGGCGTCGCCAGCGAATTGTGGTCCTACGAGGTGGCCGGCGGTTCCGCGGCCCGGCCGTCCTGAGCGGCGTCGTGCCGGGCCGGTGGCAGCTGCCGCCCGGCGCGGTGGTGACGCCCGCCGTGGTGGTGGACGGCAACACGCTGGACAGCAACCTGCGCGCGATGGCGGGTAGCGCCGCGCACCGCGGGCTGGCCCTCCGGCCGCACGGCAAGACGCACAAGTCGGCCGAGATCGCCCGCCGCCAGCTGGCCCTGGGCGCGGCCGGCCTGACCGTGGCTACGGTGGGTGAGGCGGAGGCGTTCGCGGCCGCCGGGATCACCGACATCTTCATCGCCTATCCGCTGTGGGCCGACGACGACCGGGCCGGGCGGCTCCGTGACCTGGCTGGGCGGATCCAGCTCTCGGTCGGCGTGGACTCGGCCGCCGGGGTGCGGCGGCTGGCCGGTGCCCTGGCCGGCGCGCCCGCCCAGATCCTGGTCGAAGTGGACTGCGGGCTGCGGCGCAGCGGCGTGGCCCCGGCCGACGCGGGGACGGTAGCGGCGGCGGCCAGCACGGCCGGGCTGCGGCTGGCGGGCGTGTTCACGTTCCCCGGGCACAGCTACGCACCGGGCGCACCGGTCCCGGCGGCCGAGGACGAGGCGACCGCGCTGGCCGCGGCGGCGGCCAGCCTGGCCGGGGCCGGGCTGCCCTGCCCGGTGCGCAGCGGCGGCTCCACGCCCAGCGCGGCGCTGTCCCTGGGGCCGGCCGACGACGGCCCGGTCACTGAGCTCCGCCCGGGCGTGTACGCGTTCAACGACGCGCAGCAGGTGGTGCTGGGCACGTGCGCGGTGGACCAGGTGGCCCTGGCCATCCTGGCCACCGTGGTCTCGGTGCCGGCCGCGGACCGGTTCATCCTCGACTCCGGGGCCAAGGTGCTCGGCCCGGACCGGCCGTCCTGGGCGCCGGGCCACGGGCTGCTGCCCGACTTCCCCGACTCGGTCATCACCGGCCTGTGGGAACACCACGCGGTGGTCCGCCACCCGGCCGGCCAGCCGCTGCCGCAGGTCGGTGACCAGGTCGTGGTGCTGCCCAACCACGTCTGCACCGTGGTCAACCTGGTCGACTCGCTGTACATCGCGGAAGACGCCAAGATCGTCAACGTCTGGCCGGTCACCGCCCGCGGCCGCAACACCTAGCGGCCGCGCGGATGATCACCCGTTTGTTGATGTTGAAGTAGCACACCGTCCACGGGGACCTACCTCAACATCAACAACGGGTCCCGCCCTTAGCCGCCACCACCAGTCACACAAGCACCTCAACCCTCATCAGCCGCGGCCTTCCGGGCGACGCACAGCCGCACGATGAGCCCGGCCAGCGGGACTCCGTTAGAGAATCCACCGGGACATGGCGATGATCTCCTCGTCGGACTTGCCCGCGGCCAGCTCGATCTCGGCCCGGCGGGCAGCCACGAAACCGGCCAGCAGTTCGTCGCCGAGCGCGGCGCACAGTGCCTCGTTGGCCTCCAGCGCGGTAACCGTATCGGCCAGCGAGCCGGGCAGCCGCGCCGCCTGCCCCGCGGCCGGGTTCGACGGGCTGGCCGGGTCGCCGGAGACCTCGGCGGGCAGCACCGCCTTGCCGTCCGCGCCGGCCAGCGCCACGGCCAGCACCGAGCCGACCACCAGGTACGGGTTGGCGCTGTTGTCGAAGCACTTGAGCTCCAGGTTGGCCGCGCCCGGGTCGGCGGAGCCGCCCTCGATGAAGCGCAGCGCGGCCTCCCGGTTCTCCTTGCCCCAGACCTGGAACGCGCCCGCCCACACCGACGGCTGCAGCCGCAGGTAGGAAGCGGGCGACGGGGCGCCGACGGCGAGCAGCGCGGGCAGGCCGTCCAGCAGGCTGGCCGCGATCGACTCGCCGCGCTCGGTCAGCCCGTAGCGGCCCGGGCCGCCGGCCAGCAGGTTCTGCCCGCCGGCCCAGAAGCTGGCGTGCAGGTGGCCGCCGTTCCCGACGTTGCCGGTGAGCACCGCGGGCCCGAACGCGGGCCGCCAGCCGTACTCGGCGGTGACCGCCGCGATGATCAGCTTGACCAGCACGCTGGTGTCCGCGGCGGTCACCGGGTCCTGGGCCGCCACGGATACCTCGAACTGCCCGGGGCCGTACTCCGGGTGCACCTGCAGCACCTGCACCCCGGCCGCGGCCAGGCTGTCCATCACGTCGCGGGCGTAGTCGGCCCCGGCCAGCAGCCGGGACATGCCGTAGCCGGTGCCGCGCATGGCGGGCTGGAAGTCGTCCTCGTCCAGGCCGACCATCCACTCCACTTCGAACGCCATCACCGCGCTGATGCCCTGCTCCAGGCCCGCGGCCACCTGCGCCCGGGCGAACGAGCGCTGGTCCCCGGCATAGCCGCTGCCGTCCGGCCAGAACCGGTCCCCCGGCGCCCAGGCCCAGCCCAGCGGCGAGGTCAGCGGGGCGAACGAGTCCAGGTCGGGCACCATCCGCAGGTCGCCGTCCGGCTTGTCCAGCGGCGAGGCCGGGTTGATCCCGCCCAGGCTGTCGAACGCGTCGATGACCGGCGAGAAGCCGAGCCCGCTGTGCGCCGCCCGGTCCAGACCTTCCAGGGGCACGGACTTGACCCGGGACGCGCCGCTGTCATCGATGAACGTCACCGCGACGGCGCTCACCTCGTCCGCGTACTGTTCCTGCAGTTCCCGGGCCCGGCGCTGGTCGGCGTCCCGGGCTTCGTCGCTGCGGAATGAGCTGAATGGCCGTGGCATGGTGCTGTCCTCCCGGTACCGGCCGGCGTGGCTGTCCCCGCCACGCACCGGCCGGTGCGTGGCGGGGAACATTCAAGCAGTTCCCGGGTCAGCTGACCGGGCTCGCGGCTTCCTCGGTGGCGGCCGCACCGGAACCGGACAGTCCCTCGGACCGGGTGAGCAGCTCGCCGGCCCGCCGGGTAGCCGCCGGCCGGGCCAGCACCCCGGCGATGCCGACCACGAACCAGGCGATGGTCACCGCCGGCCCCCACCACGCGACCCCGGTCGGCAGCGGCCAGATGTTCCGGAACAGCGTGTAGCCGAGCACGATGATGCCGAGCACCGGGATGATCAGCTCCCACCGCCGGATCGTGTTGTCCCCGGAGAAGAACACCAGCTTGACCATGCCGATCGTGGCCAGGACGTACACCACCAGCAGGATCAGCGTGCCGATCGTGCCGCTCTCCAGGAACAGCGTGAACGGGTCGCCGCCGAGCACGAACCAGGTGAACGCGATGATCACGTACGCGGCCAGCACCACGGCCAGGGTGGCCACGGTCGGCGTCCGGCGCCGCTCCGAGACGGTGGCCAGCCGGGCGGGCAGGATCCCATCCCGGCCCATCGCGTAGGTCAGCCGGGACGCGCCCACCGTGCAGGCCAGTGCACAGCTGAACGCGGACACCATCGCGCCCAGCGTGATCAGCGTGCCCAGCCAGGACGACACGTAACTGGTGCCCAGGTCGCCGACCAGCGACGTGGAGTTGATGAACGCGGTGACCCCCTTGGCCGAGGTGCCGAAGCCCATCACCTCGACCGCGGTGACCACGAAGAAGTAGATGCCGCCGAAGATGGCCACGCCCAGGATGGCCCGCGGGATGTCGCGGCGCGGCTGCTTGGTCTCCTCGCCCAGCGTGGCGGCGGCCTCGAACCCGGCGAAGGACAGGAAGCCGAACACCACGCCGAGGAAGATGGTGGATATCGGGATGCCGGCCGGCAGGCTGAACACCTTCCAGTCCACGCCGAGCCCGTGCGGCGCGCTGTGCCCGGCCAGCTTGGCGAAAATGATCACTACCACGACCACGATCAGCAGGACCGTGATGGCCTCGGCGGCCAGCAGGATCCGGGTGCCGCCGCGGGCCGGGGTGATGGCCAGCCACCAGACGATTACCATGCCGAGCACGCCAAGCAGGAACCCGGACCAGGTCGGCGGGTTGTGCCAGACGCCCAGGTGGTCCAGGAAGTTGGCCGCGAACCGGCCGCCGGCCATCGAGGTGACCACGGCGTAGAACGTGTAGGTGCCGGTCAGCGCCCAGCCGGAGATCACCCCGGCACGCGGGCCGAGCGTCGCGCCGACGAACCCGTACACCGAGCCGGAGTGGTGGAACCGCTGGGTCAGCCGGACGAACGTGTAGGCCACCAGCAGCACGCCGACGAAGGCCAGCGCGAACGCGATCGGCACCGCCCGGCCCACCGTGGTCGCGGTGCCCTGCGGGTTGATGTTGGCGGCCATGGACGGCGCCATCAGCGCCAGCGAGATGCCGATGGCTTCCCAGACGCTCAGGTTGCGGTGCAGCTTCCGGGGCTGCCCGGTGTCAGTCGTGCTCGCTGCCATCTGATCAGCACCTCCTGCCGGCGACCCGCGCCGGCGCTTTTACCAGCTTTTGCCCGTGCAGCGATGATGCGCCTGCCCGGCCAACCGGCACAAGATCTATTTACTGCCGTTAACCGGCGGGAAACGGACGGCTCCAATCAGCCCAAACCCTCTTCTCCTGAACGCCAGTGCCTGCTCACTCGCCCCACCACGGAACCCGGCGTCACCGGGCGCGCTGTCCCGCCACCCCCGCTGGCCCGACCGCGGCGGCGCCGGGCGCACGCCCTTGTCCCCTCCACTCCCGTTGGCCCGAACCCGGGTCACCGGGGCGCCCACCCTGTCCCCACCACTCCCGCTGGCACCGGCCTGGCGGTACGGGCTGATCCACCTGGTGCGGAGGGGCGGCCATCGATTGGCAGTCCGCGCGCTGCGGGCGATCCTGGCTGGCCAGGGGGCGCCGGCGTGCTGGGTGACCCCGGAGCAGCGGGCCGGTTTGGGCCGTTCGGCGGGCGGTTCGTGCCGGAGGCGCTGATCCCGGCGTGTGCGGACCTGGAGGCCGAAGAGCGCGTCGGAGGTCGGGTTGGCCCGTGGGGCCAGCCCGGCCCGCATCCTGGCCGAGCTGCGCGCGGCCGGCCCCTGGCCGGTACCGCCGATCGCGATGAGCTATGCCAACCTGGCGTTCTGCCCGGGGCTGCCGAGTTACTGCGCCGGGCTGGCCGCGGCCGGGTTCAGCGGCACGATCATCCCGGACCTGCCTGCCGCCGAGGCGGACGGCTACCTGGCCGCGGCCGGCCGGGCCGGTCTGGACGCCACGCTGATGGTCACTCCGGCAACTCCGGCCGCGCAGCGGCGTGTCATCGCGGCCCGGACGCGCGGCTTCCTGTATGTGATGAGTGTGATGGCGACCACCGGGACGAACGCCGAGCACCAGGACCCCAGCCGCTGGGCGGTGGCCGCCGAGGCCTGCGCCGCGGGCGGCGGCCGGGCGGCGCGAACATCTGAGGAGACACCGTGACCGCCCCCGGCGGTACGGCCCTGCTGGCCAGGCGGCGGCGCAGCGCGTTCGACCGGCAGCCCAAGTACCTGCGCATCCACGCCGAGCTCCGGGACCGGATCAGCAGCGGCCAGTGGCCCGCGGGCCAGCCACTGCCCGCGCAGCGCGACCTGGCCGCCGAATTCGGCGTCAGCGTGATGACGCTGCGCCAGGCCCTGCAGCTGCTGGCCGACGACGGGCTGATCGACATCCGGCACGGCAGCGGCAGCTACGTCGCCCAGCGGTACTCCTACGACCTGGGGCATCTGCGCAGCTTCGCCAGCGATCTGGCCGGTCAGGGGGCCCGGATCAGCACCCGGCTGCTGGCCGCCGGGATCGTCACCGCGCCGGAGGAGGTGGACGCCCGGCTCGGCGGCCCCGGGGACGTGCTGCGGCTGCGCCGGCTCCGGCTGGCCGATGGGCAGCCGCTGATCGTGCAGACCTCCTACCTGCCTGCCGAGCTGACCCGGGCGGACGGGCCCGGCGCGGACTGCCCAGGCACCCTCGATGTCGAGGAGCTGGCCCAGCGCGGGCTGTACACGGTGCTGGCCGAGCATGGCCTGGCCATCACCCGGGCGGCGGAGACCATCACCCCGGTGCTGCTCGATCCAGCCGACGCCGCCGACCTGGGCCGGCCGGCAGGCCGCCCGGCGCTGCTCAGCCACCGGGTCAGCTTCACCGCGGCCGGCCTGCCCATCCTGGACGACCATGCGGTGCTGCCCGGGGACAGTGTGGCCATCAGCGCGAACCGGTCCACCGAGCGGCTCGACGTTCAGTACACCCTGACAACGGGGTATTGACCGCGGCCGCGGCGCCCAGTCCGGCCGGTAGATGATGCCGGGCTGTGGGCATGGTGCACCCAGTCGGTGCTGACCCGGCCGAGCACCGCGTCGGCCAGCCCGCCGGGCCAGCGCGAGCCGACCACCAGCAGGTCCGCTTCCGCCGACGCATCGGCCAGCTCTGGGCCGGATGACGGGCTGGCTACTCATGGCTGGTCCGCTCTGACGATCGTGCCGGCCCGGCTGGCCAGCAGGTCGGTGGCATCGCCCAGGCAGCCTATGCCGGCCAGGCCGCCGGTGGCGGCGGCGAACCGGCACGCCGCCTCGACCTTCGGGCCCATCGAGCCGGCCGGGAACGCCCCGGCGCGAAGCCGTTTCCGCAGCCAGATCGGGCCGGCCCGGTGGATCGGCCGGGCCTGCGGGGTGCCGTACCCGTCCAGCACCACGGGTACGTCGGTGAGCAGCAGCAGCGCGTCCGCGCCGACCGCCTCGGCCAGCAACGCCGCGGTGAGGTCCTTGTCCACCACGGCGTCCACGCCGCGCAGCGTACCCGGCCCGTCGGCGACCACCGGGATGCCCCCGCCGCCCGCGCAGACCACGATGACGCCCAGGCTGGCCAGCAGGTCGATCAGCGGGAGTTCGACGACCGCGGCCGGTTCCGGGGACGGCACCACCCGCCGCCAGCCGGTCCCGTCCTGGCGCACCTGCCAGCCGCGCTCAGCGGCCAGCCGCCGCGCGGTGATCTCGTCGTACACCGGGCCGACGAACTTGGCCGGCGCGCCGAACGCCGGGTCGTCCCGGTCCACCAGGGTCCGGCAGACCAGGCACGCGGTGCGCCGCCGCGGCTGGGCCCGGTCCAGCGCCTGCACCAGCCAGTAGCCGATCATGCCCTGGGTCTGCGCGCCCAGCACGTCGAACGGGTACGGGCGGGACAGCGCCGGGTCGTCCGCACTCTCCGCGGCGAGCACGCCCACCTGCGGCCCGTTGCCGTGGGTGAGGATCAGGTCGTGCTCGGCCAGCAGCGGGGCGAGCGAGGACGCGGCCTGGGCCACATGGGATTCCTGCACGTCACAGTCAGGCCGCTCACCGCGTTCCAGCAGCGCGTTCCCCCCGAGCGCGACAACCACCCGCACACGCTGGTCATACCCACTCCGCGCCAAAGGGTCGCGCCGCCGACTGGACTGTGAAGGGGGATGGGGAGGTGGATGGAGCCCCGGAGGCGCAAAGCTAACGCAGCCGGGCGGCCCGCCGGGTGGCGTAGACGCCCAGGCCAGCGGCGAGCAGGACGCCGATGATCACGGCGCGGGCCAGCGAGCCGGGGCTGGGCGAGCGGATCGCGCCGGACAGCAGCACGGTCATCGGCACCACCGCGAGCAGCGTGCCCCAGGCGTACCAGAACACAATGTTGATCACCGCGGTGTTGCCGACCGGGGTCTCCGCGCCGACGAACATGTCCGGGGTGAGCGGCGGCCGGAACACGTTGACCAGCGCTCCGGCCACCAGCACCGGGACGGTCACGGCCAGCAGGGCCAGCGGCCGCGGGTCGCCGGTGGCCAGGCAGGCCGCGACGACCGGCAGCCCGGCTGCCACCAGCAGCACCAGAGCCGGCACCACCGCGTGCCACCAGGCCAGCGAGCCGAACCGGAACGGCAGCTGGGCCGAGCGGCGCGGGTCGTCCGCGTCCAGCCGGGCCCCCTCGCACAGCCAGGCGGCGGCCAGGTAGCCCAGGATGAGCGCACAGCCCACTGGCAGCAGCGACACCGACCGGCCGTGGCTGGCCGCCGCGATCAGCCCGACCGCCAGCCAGGCCAGTAGCACCGCCGCGGCCAGCCGGGCCGGGGCCCGGGCCAGCGCGAGCAGGTCACGCCAGGGCAGCACGAGCTGGCGCCGCCGGGGCGGCGGCAGGCGCAGCCGGGGCCGCCGCGGCCGGCTGGCCGCGGCGCCGTAGGCGGCGGCCACGCCGCGGGTGTTCATGCTCAGCGCGGCCGCGGACATCGCACCCAGGGTGCGGGCCCGGGCCCGGAGCGCGGCCGCCGGCACCCCGGCCGCGGCCCGCTGCCCGGCGGTCAGCGCGGCCAGCGCCGCCGCGGCCAGCAGCGCGGTGGCCAGCGGCCACCACGGCGCCGCGCTGCCCAGCGGGACGCCGCCCGGCGGCACGTACTTCCCGGCCGGCACGACCACCAGCAACTGGCCGGCCAGGAGATCGTGGCCGGCTTGGGCGGTCAGGCCCGTTGCCGCCCAGCCCCACGGCCCGGACCAGAGCAGCACCGTGTTCACCACGGAGGGCAACGTGCCGAACGCCGCCCAGGCCGCGATGCCGCCGAGCACGGCCGCGGCCGCCAGCGCCACCGGAGTGGCCCGGCGCACCCAGGGCCAGCTGGATGGCTGCCGTTCGATCAGGCCGGCCAGCCCGGTGCCCGCCGCGAACAGCAGCGCGGCCGACAGCATCCCGGCCCCGGTCAGCTGGAGCACGTCCCCACCGTCCCGGCCACCCAGGCCCAGCGCGACCAGGGCGGCGGCGGGCATGATGCCGACCGCGGCGCCGGCCGCGACCGCGCCGGACGCGGACAGCCGGAACCGGGGCCGGAGCAGCCGCCGCCGGTCCACCGGGGTGCCGAGCAGCCAGTCCACGGTGGCGCCGGGCACGGTCACCGGCCCGCGCCACAGCGCGTCCCGGACCAGCATCAGCAGCACCAGCAGGGCCAGCGCGGCCAGCCCGGCTGGCAGCGCGTGCAGCACGCGCAGGGACAGCCCGGTGGGCGGCGGCGGATGGCGCAGTGCCCGGTAGGCGGCGACGATCAGCGAGCCACCCCAGACGGCGACGATGAACAGCGCCAGGTAGATCCAGAACGCGATGCTGGCCGCCTGCTTCCGGGCCCGGCCCCGGCGCAGTTCGCGGAGCAGCGCGAACGTCGGCCCGGTACTGTCCGGGACGGCGACCGGGCCGGGCGCGACGGTCACTGGACCGTGCTCACTGGACCGTGCTCACTGGACCGTGCTCACTGGACCGTGCCCACTGGACCGTGCCCACTGGACCGTGCCCACTGGACCGTGCCTCACTGGACCGTGCTCACTGGACCGCGGCCAGCGCCACGGGTGGCGGTCCCTCGGTGATGACCGCGCCATCGCTGAGCACCAGCGCGTGGTCGGCGATGGCCGCGGCCAGCTCGGTGTGGTGCGTGGCCACCAGCACCGCCGCCCCGGCCGCCTTCTGGGCGCCGAGCAGGCCGGCCAGCCAGCGCCGGGCCCCGGGATCAAGCCGCTGCTCCGGCTCGTCCAGCACGAGCAGCCGCCGTGGCCGGACCAGCACCGCGGCCAGCTGCAGGGCCTGCAGCTGGCCGCTGGACAGCGACCCGGGCAGCGCGTCGCCGTGCCCGTCCAGCCGGCATTCCCGCAGCGCCCGGTCCACCTGCCCGGCCGCCCCGCCACCCGCACCGTGCGCCACCGCGACCAGCAACAGGTGCTCCCGCACGGTGAGGTCCGGGTAGGCGCTGGCCAGGTCGCCGACCACGGCGATCTCGTTCCGGGCCACCAGATCGTCCTCGGTCATCGGCCGGCCGGCGTAGCACACCTGCCCGCTGCTCGGCCGGTCCCGGCCGGCCGCGATGCGCAGCAGGGTGGACTTGCCGGAGCCGTTCACGCCGAGCACGGCCACGCACTTCCCGGGCGGCACCGCGAGGTCGATCGGGGCAAGTGCGACGCGATCCCCGTAGCTTCGGCTGACCCCGGTCAGCCGGAGCAGAAAATCTGGCACGACACAGAGTTCACCACATGGGCCTGCCGTCTGCGATCGCGGACGGCGGGCCGGTGGTGTCTGGTGCCGGTCAGCCGACCCACTCGCTAGCGACCGCTGACGGGCGTCGCGCCTGATTGGGCTTGGGTAGCGAGCCGGAACGCCCCGGTGGCGAACCGGGCCCGGTAGACGGTGGCGCTGAGCCCGAAGTGGGCCTTGAACCGGCGGGCAAAGTAGTTCTGGTCCGGCCAGCCCACGGCCTGGCTGATGCTGGTGATCGGCTGGCCGGAATGCAGCAGCAAGGCGGCCGCGTGCTCGGCCCGGAGCTGGGCCAGGTAGGCCATCGGGGGCAGGCCGGTACTGGCCTTGAACAGGCGGACCAGATACGAGGGGTCGAGGTGCACCTGGGCCGCGAGCTCGGTGAGGGTCCAGCGCCGGGCTAGTTCGGCTTCGAACAGGCGCATGGCCTGGCTGATCGCTGGGTGGATCTGGACAGCCCGCCCGAGCATGAGTTGATGGTCCTGCGCGACGGCGCGCCCGAGCTGGCCGATCAGAAGCGTGAGCCGCCCGACGATGTCGGCCCGGTATTGCGCTACTGGGCGGTGCCGGAGCCCGCTGATCACCGTGAGGTGGTCCCTGCACCCGGCCAGTAAATCTGGCCCGAGGTGGGTGGTGAGCATGCCGCGTCGCTGCGCCGAGTAGGGCCCGGTCCACAGCAGATAGCCGAGCATAGGGTCATCGCGGGTCCAGGACAGCTCCTGGCGGAGCAGCTCGTTGCTGAAGCAGAGGTTGTAGAGGACCAGGCGCTGGCAGTCGCCGTAGCCGTGCCATACGCCCGGCCGGAGCAGGACCACATCTCCGACCTGCAGCCGCTCCTGTCCACGCCGGGAAACATGGGTGCCGGCGCCGGCGGTGACGAAGGCGATCTCGACAAAGCTGTGCGAGTGCAGGGGATGCGAGCCGTCGTGGACGTGATGCCCCGCGTAGGCCACCGCGCCTTCCTCGGCGAAGTGCAGCACATCGGTGCTGGCATCCATCGGGAAGTCCACGGCCACCCGGGCACGGTAGCACCGTTGGCCGCGACGAAGTCAATTCTGTGCTAATAGCGGCATAGTGCGGGCTAGCCTGACCGGTCACGACGGCGAAAGATCGCCTCACATCCACAATGCCCGCCCGCAGGAAACACGGATGGGCCGATGGTCCCTTGAAACGATTCAAGAACCATCTCCGGGTGCCTCGTCACGGCACCGGCGCGACAGGAGGGATACACCGTGGAAGTCCGAAGCCGGGGGATGCGCCGGGCGTTTGTGCCCACCGCCATCTTCACCGCGTTGTTAATGAGTGTGACAGCAGTTCCAGCTCAGGCCGGAACAGGCGGTCCGGGCTGGCAGTCCTATCTGGAACAGCCCAAGAGCAGCAACGTGCGGCCAGTTTCAGCGACGGTCCTGTCCGGAAGCGTCTCCAATGCCCGCGGGCTTACGTCCCACCGTGGCGGGGCGACCACCCTGACCGTGGCCACAAACGGCCAGCCCGCCGTCGTTCTTCTTGATTACGGCGAAGAAGTCGAAGGAATGCCGTACCTCGACGTGAAGTCCTACCGCAGCGCGGGCGCCTCGCCCACTGTTTCGCTCGCCTTCACCGAGGCCCGGCGGTACCTGCGCACTCCTGGATCAAGTACGCTCGCGGCCGCGGCCACGGCCGGGGCGACGACCATCACGGTGCAGCCGGGAACTGCGGGCAGCCCGCTGACCTTCGCGGCCGGCGATACGGTCACCATCGGGTCGCCTGCGGAGACCGATCACATCGGGTCGGTGTCGGGCACGACGCTCACACTGAGGGCACCCCTGGCCCAGGATCACCCCGCTGGGGCGGCGGTGACCAGCACGCCGGGTGCGATCACCGGTGACTCCGCGTTCCAGCCGCGTTCGGTTTCCCTAAGCGTCACCTCCGCGTCGCTGCTAACCAGCGGCTTCATGGGAGGATTCCGCTTCGAGGCCATCACGCTGGACACGCCGGGAAGGCTGGTGCTCAACGGCGCCGGGGTGCAGTTCGCCGGCGGCTACCTGGCCACGCCAGCCGACTACCAGGGCTACTTCGAGTCCAGCTCCACCGAGTTCAACAAGATGTACTACGACGGCGCTTACACCGAGCAGACCGACATGCAGCCCGCCGGCATCAATGGCGCCACCCAGCCGTCGGTGCTGGACGGCGCTAAGCGTGACCGGGCGATCTGGTCCGGCGACCTCGGGATCGAGGGACAGGGTATTGCCGACACCCTCGGCAGCAACGGCAACAACTACGTGAAGCAATCCCTGCTCACCCTGATAACCAGCAGCCCGCAGGGCGGCGGTCTCAACGCGGACACGCTGTTCCGGACCGGCCCGTACAGCAATTCGTACTCCTCCTGGACGGCTGACGCGGCGACGGAGTATTACCGGAACACCGGCGACACGGCCTTCGCCCAGCAGGTCCTCCCCTGGCTCGAAGGACAGCTGGCCTACGACGCCACGCTGACCAACAGCGACGGGCTCATCGTCACCGGCGCCCAGATATCAACCACCAACGGCGGCTACGACTGGGACTTCTACGACGGCGCGAAGACCGGAGTGGTCACCGCCTTCAACGACCTGTACTACCGGACGCTCCGGGACGTCGCCTACATCGAAGCCAGCCTTGGCAGCACGGCCAAAGCGGCCGCCTACAACCAGACCGCCGGCCAGGTCAAAGATGCGATCAACGCCAACCTTTTCAATGCCGCGGCCGGCACCTACTACCTCAGCGAATCCGACCACACCACGTTCGCGCAGGACGCCAACGCGCTATCAGTCCTGTTCGGCATCGCCCCGGCCGGCCGGGTGCCAGGCATCCTCAGGGCACTCAGGACGCTGTGGGGCCCACATGGCTCCGAGCCGTTCTCAGCCGGCTCGGCCTACAGCAACCTCATCAGCCCGTTCATCACGGCGTTCGAGGTCGAGGCGGACTACCAGGCCGGTGACACCGCCGACGCCGAGCACCTGCTCGGCCTGACCTGGGATCAGATGCTCGACCCGCACAACCCGTTCTATACCGGGACCTTCTGGGAGAACATTGGCCCCGGTGGCACGGCCACCGAACCCCGGACCAGCCTGTCCCACGGCTGGGCATCCGGGCCGACGTCAATCATGACCGGCTACGTGCTCGGCGTGCAGCCCGTGGGCCCGGGCTATGCCACCTTCACCGTCACCCCGCACTTCGGCAGCCTCAAGTGGGCCAGAGGCGCAGTCCCGACACCGTTCGGCCCGATCCTCGTCAGCTGGGCGAAGAGAGGAGGCAGCCACGTGCTGACAGTCCAGGCCCCGCCCGGAACCACCGGGTCCATCGCCGCCGGGAGATTCCACGCGACCGTGACAGGCGGGACGGTGCGGAGGTTCCTTCTCGCTGAGCAGGCACCGGACGCGCCGGGCCGCATATCGCCCGGCGCGTCCGGCTGGGTCAGTCCCACCCACGCTCGACCAGGCCGCCCAGGGCTACCAGGCCACGGACGAACGCCGCGCGATCAAAGTCCTGCTCCGGCCGTAGCGCGAACTGGCACCATCTAGTAGTGGAGTCCTGGCCCGAACACGCCATCTGGTGGCAGCTGCACCCGATCAGCTTCGCCGGGGATGGCGGCCTCCCCCGGATCGAGGGCTGGCTCGACTACCTGATCGAACTGGGCTGCAACGGGCTGGCGCTCGGGCCGGTGTTCGCCAGCGAATCGCATGGCTACGACACCATCGATCACTTCCGGATCGATCCCCGGCTCGGCACCGGGGCGGACTTCGATCACCTGGTCCGGTGCTGTCACGACCGCGGCATCCGGGTACTGCTCGACGGGGTGCTGAACCACGTCGGCCGGGCCTTCCCGGCGTTCCAGGATGTCCTGGCCAACGGCGAAGCATCCCGGTACGCGCCCTGGTTCCGGCTCGACTTCAGGGCCGGCGGCCCGGACGGGTTCGGCTACGCGGACTTCGAGGGACACAGCGGCCTGGTCGCGCTCAACCACGCCGAGCCCGCGGTGCGGGACTACGCGGTGCGGGTGCTCCGCCACTGGCTGGACCGCGGCGCGGACGGCTGGCGGCTGGACGCGGCCTATGCGGTGCCGCCCGCGTTCTGGCGGGCCGTCCTCGGCCAGGTGCGCCGGGATCACCCGGCGGCCTGGTTCGTGGCCGAGGTGATCCACGGCGACTACGCCGCCGTGGTCCGCGACGGCGGCCCGGACAGCGTGACCCAGTACGAGCTGTGGAAGGCCATCTGGAGCAGCCTGAACGACGGCAACTTCTTCGAGCTGGCCTGGGCGCTGGACCGGCACAACGGGTTCCTGGCCGAGTTCCGGCCGCTGACCTTCCTCGGCAACCACGACGTGACCCGGCTGGCCAGCAAGCTCACCGACCCGCGGCACCTGGTGCACGCAGTGGTTGTGCTGTGCACCGTCGGCGGGGTACCGAGCGTGTACGCCGGCGACGAACAGGCGTTCAGAGGAATGAAGTATGAACGGGTGGATGGGGATGCGGAGATCAGGCCGGCCTTCCCGGCCGGCCCGGGCGAACTGGCTACGGACGGGTGGCCGGTCTACCGGCTGCACCAGGACCTGATCGGGCTGCGGCGGCGGCACGGCTGGCTGGCCCGGGCGGTCACCGAGGTGCGGCACCTGGCCAACCAGGCGCTGGCCTACCAGGCGGTGGATCCGGGCGGCGGCCCGGGGCTGACCGTGCTGCTGAACACGTCGGATGCCGCCGTGGATTTCCCGCTGCCCGGGCCACCCGGTCAGCGCCTGCTGGCCAGCAGCCCGGATGGCCACGGGCGGCCATACCGGGTCGAGCCGCACGGCTGGGCGGTCCTAAAGCCCGCGTCTTAACCGATGATTTCCGGGGCCGGTGGCAGTCTAAGGACCATGAGCAACGTGAGAGTGCTGGTCGGCACGCGCAAGGGCGCGTTCGTGCTGACCGCAGACGGCAAGCGAGAGAACTGGGATGTCTCCGGGCCGCACTTCCCGGGCTGGGAGATCTATCACGTCAAGGGCTCCCCCGCCGACCCGGCCCGGCTGTACGCGTCGCAGAGCAGTGGCTGGTTCGGCCAGCTCATCCAGCGTTCGGACGACGGCGGCGCGAGCTGGCAGCCGGTGGGCAACGAGTTCCGCTACGACGGCGAGCCGGGCACGCATCAGTGGTACGACGGCACCCCGCACCCGTGGGAGTTCGCCCGGGTGTGGCACCTGGAACCGTCGCTCGGCGACCCGGACACGGTGTACGCCGGGGTGGAGGACGCCGGGCTGTTCAAGTCCACCGACGGCGGGCAGTCCTGGCGCGAGCTGCCCGGGCTGCGCACCCACCGGTCCGGGCCGTCCTGGCAGCCCGGTGCGGGCGGCATGTGCCTGCACACGATCATCCTGGACCGGTCCGCGCCGGGCCGGATGTTCGCCGCCATCTCGGCCGCCGGCGCGTTCCGGTCCGACGACGGGGGCGATACCTGGCAGCCGGTCAACCAGGGCCTGAAGTCGGAGGGCATCCCGGACCCGGCGGCCGAAGTCGGGCACTGCGTGCACCGGATCGCGCAGCACCCGGCCCGGCCATCCGTGCTGTACATGCAGAAGCACTGGGACGTGATGCGCAGCGACGACGCGGGCGGCTCGTGGCACGAGGTGAGCGGGAACCTGCCGACCGATTTCGGATTCCCGATCGACGTGCACGCACACGAGCCGGACACCGTCTACGTGGTGCCGATCACCAGTGACTCGCACCACTTCCCGCCCGAGGGCAAGCTGCGGGTATACCGCTCCCGGACCGGCGGGGACGAGTGGGAGCCGCTGACCAGCGGCCTGCCGCAGCGGGACTGCTACGTCAACGTGCTGCGGGACGCGATGGCGGTGGACTCGCTCGACTCCTGCGGGGTGTACTTCGGCACCACCGGCGGGCAGGTGTACGTGTCGGCCGACGCGGGCGACAACTGGGCGCCGATCGTCCGGGACCTGCCTGCCGTGCTGTCGGTCGAGGTGCAGACCCTGCCATGATCCGGGTCGTGCTCCCAGCCCACCTGCGCGTCCTGGCCCAGGTGGACGGTGAGGTGCAGGTGCAGGTGACCGGCGAGGTCACCCAGCGGGCGGTGCTGGACGCGCTGGAGGCCAGCTATCCCATGCTGCGCGGCACGATCCGTGATCAGCGGACCGGAAAGCGCCGGGCGTTCGTCCGGTTCTTCGCCTGCCAGCAGGACCTGTCGCACGAGCCGCCGGACACGCCGCTGCCGGAACCGGTGCTGGCGGGCACGGAGCCGTACCTGATCGTCGGGGCGATGGCCGGCGGGTAGCGCTAGCCGCAGTGGTCTTCGATGGCGGTGCGCAGCGCCGCGGTGGTGTGCCCGGCGCCATCGGCCAGCGGCTCAGCGGTGCGCGACGATGCGGTCCAGGTCCGCTTGCATGTCGGCCAGCGAGTGGTAGACGGCAGCCGCCCCGGCATCGCTGAGTTCTTCGGCGGAGAAACCGCCGGTGCGCACGGCGAACGTGGGCACGTTGAGCTTGAGTGCGGCCCTGGCGTCCCAGATGGAATCGCCGATCATGACGGCGCTGGTCGCGTGGGCCTTGTCCAGCGCCGTCTGGACCAGGTCCGGGCCGGCTTGGTCGCCGCGACGTCCTCCGACGTGGTCCACTCGTCGGCCAGCCGGTGCCCGTCGATCAGGTTCAGGTACGCCTCGACGTGGTCCGGCGCCCCGGAGCTGGCCAGCACCAGGCTCAGCCCGCGGTCCTTGACCGCGGTGAGCAGCGGGACGGCGTCGGCGAACGCCGCGATCTCCGGCAGCATCGGGTCGAACTCCTTACGCCACGCCGCGCGGATCGCGTCGCCCTGCTGGCGTTCCGCCTGCTGCCCGGCGACGTGGCTGACCAGCTGGTCGCCGCCCATGCCGATGGCGCGGTGGATCTGCCAGACCGGCAGCGTGATGTCATACCGGCGGAACGCCCGGTACCAGGCCAGGGCACTCTGGTAGTTGCTGTCCACCAGCGTGCCGTCGACGTCGAAGATGATCGTGTCCGTCACAGTGCCGCCGCTACCCCCGGTGGCTGCCCTCATGCATGATCGCCACGCCGCGGTCCGTATCCGTCATGTCACCCGATCGGGCGTCATGACAGCGCCGCCGCCGATCCGGAATCCTGACTGTGCGCCAGCCCCCGTCTGATGACGCGGCGGCGCCCGGCCATGGAGCGTGGCGACCGGCCTGCGGCCGGTACGCCTGAGGGCAGCTCCGGGGGGGTGGGTGCCCCGGGTCATTTACTGGCCCGGGGTGCCCGGGCTGGAGCGGGCGGCCTCGGCGCGGGCGAATGACTGGTACGGCGTGATCTCGCCTGGTTTGATCACGCCGTCCTCGATCGCGCGGGCGAGCAGCGCGTCCTTGCTCGGCGCGGTCCGCCCGGTGGCCGCGTACTTGGCCCGCGCGCGGCTGATGTACTGCCGGACCGTGTTCTCACTGATCGACATGCGCCGCCCGACCGACGCTTTCGACATGCCCTGGAACCACAGCAGCAGCGCCTGCCGTTCCTGCTCGGACAGCGCCGGCCGGGCCGGACCCTGGTCGGCGAGCATCGCCCGGGCCTGCGACCGGGTCACGTACGGCCGGTCGGCCGCCGCGGCCAGCACGGCCTCGACCAGATGGTCGCGCCCTTCCTCCTTGGACACGTAGGCGTGCGCGCCGTTGTCCAGCGTCTCCATCACGATGGCCGGATCGCTGTGCCCGGAGAAGGCCACCACCCGGTTTCCGGCCGCCACCAGCGCGGGGATCTGCATGGTGACCAGCTCCCCGGACAGCTCCAGATCCAGGATGACCACGTCGGCCGGCGGCTGGGGCACGGCGCGGAGCCCGGCCAGGTCGCTCGCCGTCCGCACCAGCCGCACCCGCTGGCCGGGATCGGACCGGATCCAGGACGCCACCCCCTCGGTGACGACCGGATGGTCCTCGATGATCGCCACCGTCACGGGCTGGTCCATCGCGCCTCCGCCCACAGCATGCCGCCGTCTTGCTGCTGTTCGATGGCGACCCCCTCGCCGGCGGCAGGCAGCCCTACCACCGCGCCGGTGTCGGCGACGAAGCTGACCGCGATTCCGGCGGCCACCGTCGCCAGGGTGATCCGCGTACGGCTGCGCGCCGCGGTCAGGATCGCGATGGCAGCATCGGTGATCACCCGCCGGGCCGGGCTGGGCACCTGCGGCAGCGGCCCGGCCGTCTCGATCTCGACCGCGACTCCGCGCCGCTCGGCCACGTCGGCGCTCGCGTGCAGTTCGTGCACCAGCGATCCCGGTACCTCATCGCCCTCGGCCAGCAGCCGGCGCAGCCGGGCCGCCTGGACCGCGCACCTGATTCGCACCTGCGGGTCGCCCGGATCAGCCGTGCCCGCGGCCAGCTCGGCGACCAGCGGAACGGCGCTCTCCTGCAGGGCCAGCCAGCGGCCGTGCCGGGCCACCTGGATGATCTCCGCGGTGGCGGCCCGCTCCCGCGCGGCGTGCTCACTGCGCACCGCCGCGCCAGCCTGGCCGGCGGCGGCATCCAGCGCCCTCACCCCAGCGGCGACGGCCACCTGGGCGACCGTGGACCAGGCCAGCACGGCGAGGAACCCGGCCAGGTCGGCGCGGTCCACCCCGTCCCACACCTGCACGCCCAGGATGGCCAGGGCCACCGCGGCGAGGAACCAGGCCAGCTCGGCGAACGGGCGGCGGAGCAGCACCAGCACGCCGGTCCAGCCGGCGCTCCCCCATGCCCAGTTGACCGCCAGCATCCGGCCAGCCGGGCTGGCCGCTGCCGCCGCCGTGCTGGCGGCCAGCGCGATCATGGCCACCGTCCAGGCCGGGCGCCGGCCGGGCGTGCCGCGCAGCACCAGGACCGACCCGGCGGTGATGGCCAGCGCCATGACCAGCCACATGGCGCACTGGAAGGCGAACGAGCTATAGGCCGACCGGTACTGCAGCAGCTGCCCGCCCGCTCCGGCGAGATGCCAGACCGCGACCAGGAAGACCACGGCGATGGTGAAGGCTCGCTGATAGCGGCCGGACATCACCGCCGTCGGCTGCGCGGTGGTCGGCGGCGCGGTGGTCGGCGGCACGGTGGTCGGCGGCACGGTGGTCGGCGGCACGGTGGTCGGCGGCACGGTGCTTGGCGGCGCGGTGTTTGGCGGCAGGGGGGCCGGCTGCGCTGTAGTCATGCCGGCCAGCTCACGGTGACGGTGGTGCCCGCGCCGGGACGGCTGGCGATCGTGGCCTGGCCGCCAGTGGCCAGCATCCGGCCGGTGATCGACTCGCGGATGCCCCGGCGGGACGGCGGGGTAGCGGCCGGGTCGAAACCCCGGCCGCGGTCAGTGATCTTGACGGCCACCCAGCCCGTACCGCCGGTGACGATCACGTCCGCCTGGCCGGTGCCGGCGTGCTGCACGACGTTGCGCAGTGCCTCACTGACGCAGGCGGCGAGCTGATCCGCGACCTGGCACGGCAGTGTGACCGGGGCGAGCTGCAACCGAACGGCCACGCCCTCGGTGCTGGCCGCGGCGCGCTCCAGCTTCGGTCCCAGGTCAGTCAGGGGGGCTGGCCCGCCCGGCACGGCCGGCGGGCCCGCGAGCCCTTGCAGCACGCGCAGGTCCCTGGCCGCCTGGGCGTTCAGGCCCGGGGACGGCCCGGCAAAGGCGCCGGCCGCGACCATGGTCAGGGTGGACAGGACGGTGTCGTGCAGCTGGCGGTGCTGCTCCCGCTCGTCGGCGCGGCGCGCCTCCTCGGCCCGGATCCGCCGCTCGGCCTGCAGGCTGGCGGCGACGATCGCGTCCGCCTGCCGGGCACCGCCGCGGATCACCGCGACCAGCCCGGCGGCGACGATCGTCTCCACCACCAGCAGCCAGGCATCGGCCAGGTGGCCGGCGCCGAGCCCATAGGCGATGATCACCATCGCGGCCCCGGGCAACGCGAGCCAGGGCCGCAGCGCGATCTGCAGGATGTACACCGATGTGCAGGCCAGCGGGAGCATCCAGGTCGTGCTGTCCTTGATCAGCACGACCGGGACCAGGTGCTGCTGCGCCAGCGCCAGCGCTGCGATGACGGCGGCGTCGGCCAGTACCACGGTTGCCGTTAGCCCGGACCGCCGGATCCGCCAGGTGAGGAAGGCCGACCACACACACAGCGCGGTCAGTGCCGCGGCCAGCCACCAGCCGGGGATGTGCTTCGTGGCGGCCAGCACGGCGACCACGGTGAACAGGACCGCGCCGCTCAGCCGCAGGCCGATCGTGTATGAGCCGGCCAGCCGGTCCAGGGCCTGGTCGGATGGCCCTGCTAAGCGCGGGTGGAGGGGCCCCCCGCGGCTTTCAGCTGCCAGTTCCACCGGACCAGTATGCGGCAGGACCGCCGCACCGGGAACGGTAACGGAAGCTGGTTATGGCCGCGGGCATGGTGTATCGGGTCAGCCGATGCGGCCCGCGTAGCGGCGGCGGAAGCCGTCGGTGGTGCTGGCGGTGATCACGACGTCGTAGTAGCCGTACCGGTCGGCCGGCCAGCTGATGGCCGTGGACCGGCCGCCCGGCACGGTGACGGTCTGGGTGCGGCCTTCGTAATCGTTCCGGGTCAGCGTGTAGCGGATCGGCTGCCGACCCTCGTTGGCCAGCGTGAGCCTGACCGTCGCGGCCGGCCCGTACTGCGGGGCAGCGGTGACGACCGGGACCTGGCCGGCGCTGCGGCCGGCGGGCACGACCCGGCCGGCGAAACTGGTCAGGAACCCGTCGGGACCGTAAACCGAGAAGGCGTATTTCCCGCCGGTCAGCGCCGCGTCCCAGGTGTAAGAGCCGGGTGCGGACTTGAGCACGGTGACCGGAGTAGGGGCGGCGGCCAGCAGGCCGTCGGGGTAGACGGCGAAGGACACGCCGACCGGGCCGGCGTTGCTGAGCGCGGCGGTGACTTGGCTGGTCGTGCGGTCCACCGTCACGTCCGCGAAGGGCTGATGGCTGGCCGGGCGGTGCGGCCGGCTGCCCGGCTCCTGGCCCGGCATCGCCTGCTGGCCCTCGGCCGGAGGCGCTGTCGATCCGCCGGTGAGCTGGGTCAGCGCCCAGGTCTGGTCGAGGGTCGGGATGTTCCCCGGGATCGAGAAATCCGGGTGCTGGAAATCGAACGCGGCGGTCAGGTCACCGGTCACCGACTCCCGCCACGGCGTGATGTTGACCGGCTTGACCCCGGTCCAGGCGGCCAGGAACCGGAGCATCGAGGTGTGATCATAGACGTTGGAGTCGACGTAGCCGCCCCGGGTCCACGGCGAGCAGATGATCATCGGGACCCGGGTCCCGGGCCCGATCGGCAGCCCGGCGATGTATTCGCCGGTGATGCTCGGCTCGGCGGACGGCGGGAGCTGGTGGTCGAAGAACCCGTCGTGCTCGTCGTAGGTGATGAACAGCGCCGTGCTCCGCCACAGGGCGGGGTTCGAGAACAGCGTCTGGAGCACGGTGTTCATGTAGTGGGCCCCGTAGTCGGGGGTGTAGGAGGGATGCTCGCAATAACCGGCCGGGGCGACGATCCAGGACACCCGGGGCAGGGTGCTGCTCCTGACCGCCTTGATGAACGAGGACAGCACGTAGGCGGCGTGGGTCTTGCTCAGCGGCGGCGCCCCCGCGCTGGTCTGCCAGGGCGTGACCGCCCCGCGGATGGCTAGCTGGCTGGTCCCGCCGTCGCGGCTGTTGCTGCTGTTGTACTGCTGGTAGAACCAAAGCGGGTTGTCGCCGTAGTCGCCCAGGAAGTAATCCGGGTAGCCGCCGCTGTCGCCCACCTGGTCATTGGTGTAGACCTGCCAGTCGATCCCGGCGGCCTGCAGCAGCTCGGGGTAGGTGGTGACCTCGGCCGTCCCGGCGTCCGGCCCGAAGCCGGCCTCGTAGTCGTTCGGGTTGCTGGTCCAGCCCGACGACGTCCCGGTCCAGAAGTACATCCGGTTCGGGCTGGTCGGTGCCATGATCGCCTGGTGGTAGCCATCGCAGATGGTGAAGGCGTCGGCGACCGCGTACTGGAACGGGATCTCGTCCCGGGTGAAGTAGCCCATCGTCTGTTCGGTCTTGGCCGGAACCCAGCTGTTCCACAGCCCGCCGTTCCTGGCCTGGTGGTCGCCGTCCCAGCTGTGATCGAGGTCCCCGTCGACCTGGCCGGTCAGGTTGTACGGGAGCAGGTACCCGAGGTCGGTGCGGGCCGGGTCGGGCTGCTGGAAGATGCTGTGACCGCTGCGCCAGGTGAGGGCCTGCTTGTCGGCGAAGCCCCGGACTCCCCGGAGGGTCCCGAAGTAGTGGTCGAAGGACCGGTTCTCCTGCATGAGGATCACCACGTGCTGCAGGTCTGCGATCGTCCCGGTCCAGCCCGCGGGCAGCCCGCGGGCCGACGGCCAGCTGGCCGAGCTGGCGGCCGATGGCCCAGCGCCGAGGCCGCCCGCCGCAGCCGCCGCGGCGCCGAGCCCGGTGGCCTGCAGGAAGCGGCGCCGGGAAACGCCGGGCACGGTCGGCCGGTCCGGGGGCCACGCTGATCCGTTCGCGTCGTGCTCATGCTCACCTGAGTTGGGCACACCTACTCCAGCGCCGCCCGGTCAGTACCGCCGTCTCACGAACGACGGCTCCGGCGTCATCGGACCAGGTCAGCGTGACCATGCCGGGGGCGCCGGCATTCGAGACCGCCACGGCCAGCTGGGGAATCGCGGCCATCGGCGCCTGGACGACCGGTTGTTCTATGCCGAGCCGCTCGCATACCGGCGTGGGCACGGCCGTCACCCCTGATAGGACGTCGGCGCCGGCTCGGGCGCCCGCCGGTCCCAGCCGTGGAACTTCGCGTAGTCGCCCGCGTCCCAGGCTTCGCGCCGCCCCGGGGTGCTCAGGTCCCAGTCCGGGCGGATCTCCTTCGTGGCCTCGCGCAGGTCATGCCACAGGTCGGAGAACGACGGGCGGCCCCAGAACCAGTAGCCGTTATAGACGCTGTGCACGACCAGCCCCGGCTTGAGCACCAGCGTGTGCGGGATCATCGGGTTGTGCTCGGGGTCGGTGTACTCCTGGATGTCCAGGTCTCGCTGGACGGTCCGGCCGGGATCGGCCAGGAAGGTCCACTGGGCGCCCACCGACGCGCGGAACTCCTGCAGGGTGTGATGGTCGTCGGTGGCGATGGTGACGATCTGGGTGTAGGAGACCGCGACCTTCGGGTAGTTGGCCGCCAGCTCCAGGTGCTGCTGGTGCTCTTTGGGGCAGTAGTTCCCGCGCGCCAGGGTGAGGATCAGCGGATCGCGGCCTTGCAACTCGCTGAGCGTCCGATCCGTGCCGGTGTGGTCCGGAAGCGTGTAATCAGGGAAGATGCCGCCAGGTCTGATGTCAGGACGCATAGCACTCATGGTCGCACCGCGTCCGTCAACCCCACTGGCCGGTACCCGGGCCAGCCGCGGCTGCCCGCCAGAAATTCTGAATTAGCCGAACGCCAGTGCGGGGCTGGTGGGCGATGCTGGGTTCGAACCAGCGACCTCTGCGGTGTGAACGCAGCGCTCTTCCACTGAGCCAATCGCCCCGGGATGGCGCCCCCCAGCTAGCCGGGCCGTTGTACGGCCGACCGCTGGCGGGCGAACACAGACTAGCGTATCCGCGGGTGCCCCGGCGCGGCGCCGCCCGCCCTGCGCGGGCGGCTGATGGCCGGACCGCAACCCCGTGCAGTTGCCGGACCGCAAACCCTGGGCGCCGCCAGCCGGCCATCTGGTTGTCCTATTGAATACGTATATCCGGCACTCATGAAATAAGTCAGTTATTGTCATGATTGTGGCTGGTGTTGCGAGAAAGTAGAGCTAGCTGGGGTAGTGCGGGCCAGTGGTAAGCCTGTATGCTTCCCGATCGGACAAAGCACGACTGTTCGCTATCTGAACGCATAACCGGAGGTGCGCACGGGATGCGCAGCCAAATTTCTGCCGTGACGCTACTGAGACCGAGATCACAGCGTGTTGTTCCTGGTCACAGGAACAGGGCTGGGACATGATTGCGTTGAGTCCCGAGAAGCGTTTGCCCTGGTCACGGCCGGTTTGGTGCGTGGTGACCGAGGTTAGTTGCGGCAGTGTTCGCGGAATCCTCCTGAAGAAGACTTCGTGCCTGCGTGCCCTGTCACCCTGTGAGACGGCAGCGCTGGATGGATGAAGCCCGGCGTTCCCGGGATCAGACAAGGCAAAGGTTTGGCGAGGCAATGAACAGCAGCAACACCGTCGCAGCCGAGCTCGGCCTCAGACTCGTGGTTCCAGAACACGATGGCGTTCCGCTCACGGCGAGTCTTCATTACCGTGCCGAGGACCCGTACGCCATCCGCATGGCCTTTCATGTCGGCATGGACGAGCCGGTTGAGTGGATCTTCGCCCGCGATCTGCTGGCCGGCGGGATGACCGAGCCCGCGGGTGACGGCGACGTACGGGTGTGGCCGGCCGACACGCCCACCGGGCAGCGGGTGCTGAACATCTCGCTGTCCTCCCCGTTCGGCCAGGCGCACTTCGAGGCCCCGCTGACCGCGCTGGCCGGGTTCCTGCTGCGCACCTTCCAGGTCATCCCGGCGGGCCGGGAAGGCGAGTTCATCAACCTGGACGGCGAGCTGGACGCCCTCCTCCGCCGCGACTAGCCCGCACTCCCCCCGGACGCCGATCGTGATCAAGCGATCGGTGTCGCTATTGCAGCACCAGACGTTTGATCATCAATCCGGACGAGGTGCCTGAGGGCTGGTGGGCGCGGCTCAGGGGTCCGGGGACTCGGCGCAGCGGGTGGCGAAGATCTCCGCCGCCTTGCGGGTCAGCGGGCCGGGCACCGCGGGCAGCGGCACCCCATCCACCAGCCGGATCGGCTGCACATCACGCGTCGTCCCGGTCAGGAACGCCTCTTCCGCGCTGGCCAGCGCGGCCAGCGGCAGGTCTTCCTCAGCCGCCCCGGCCCACTCCACGACCAGCCCGCGGGTGACCCCGGCCAGGCAGCCGGCCGACAGCGGCGGGGTGACCAGCCGGCCGCCGGTCACCACGAACACGTTTGTCCCGGTGCCCTCACACAGGTTCCCGGCCAGGTTGCCGAAGATCGCCTCGGCGGCGCCGCGCGCCCGGGCCCAGGCCAGCGCGCGCACGTTCTCCGCGTACGAGGTGGTCTTGACCCCGGCCAGCACGGCGCGCTCGTTGCGCGGCCAGCCGGCTACGGCCACGTCACAGCTGGCCGGGGCGGTGGCCAGCTCGCCGAGGACGATGATCGTGGTCAGCCCGGCGGCGGTCAGGCCGTCCGGCCGGGCCGAGCCGAGCACCGACTCCCCCGCGGTCACCGTGATCCGGATCCGGGCCCGGTCCGGCTGCCCGGCCGCGGCCAGCACCGCGTGCACCCCGGCCCGGATCTGTTCCAGGTCCGGGGCGGGCAGGCCCATGCCCGCCGCCGACGCACTCAGCCGGGCCAGGTGCCTGGTCATCGCGAACGGCACGCCGCCGGTCACCTTGAGCGCCTCGAACACGCCATCGCCCGTGGTCAGCCCGTGATCCCGGACCGAGACCCGGGCCTCATCCGCCGGGACGAGCGCCCCATTCAGCCATACACTCACGGCTCGACGCTAACGCAGCGGCCCGCACGCGGCACTGGCCGTTCCGACGAGCATGGGGAGCAAGTGGTCAACCGCGGAAAGCTGCTCCGCGACCTCGCGGTCCACGAGCATCATCGGGACCTCAGCCCGGATGGCCGCGTGCACGGTGCGCAGCGGCTCGCTGGGCTGCGCCACGTCGGCCCGCAGGTCGATGCCCTGGGCAGCGCAGAGGATCTCGACGGCCAGGCAGGAGCGCACGTTCGCGACCACGTCGCGCAGCTTGCGCACCGCGGTCCAGCCCATCGAGACGTGATCCTCCTGCTTCCCCGACGTGGGGATGGTGTCCACGCTGGCCGGGTGGGCCAGCACCTTGTTCTCGCTGACCAGCGACGCGGCGGTGTACTGGGCCAGCATGAAACCGGAGTTGGTGCCCGCCGCCGGGGCCAGGAACGGCGGCAGGCCGCGGGAGAACGCCGGGTCCAGCATCCGGTCCACCCGGCGCTCGCTGATGCTGGCCAGCTCGGCCAGGCCCATGGCCAGCATGTCGGCGGCGAACGCGAGCGGCTCGCCGTGGAAGTTCCCGGTCGTCATCACCTCGCCGTCGGGCACCACGACCGGGTTGTCCACCACCGCGCCCAGCTCGATGTCGATGACCCGTCTTGCGTACGCGAGCACGTCCCGGACCGCGCCGTGCACCTGCGGCGCGCAGCGCAGGCAGTACGCGTCCTGCACCGCGTGCCGGGAGTGCCGATGGCTGGCTAGCAGCGGCGAGCCGGCCAGCAGCGCGCGCAGGTTGGCCGCGCTGTCCAGCTGGCCCGGGTGCGGCCGGATCACCTGCACCCGCTCGTCGTAGGGCCGGTCGGTGCCGAGCAGCGCCTCGATGGACAGCGCGCAGGCCAGGTCGGCCGCCTGGACCAGCATCAGCGCGTCGTGGATGGAGAAGGCGAGCAGCGCCTGCATCGGCTCGGTCCCGTTGACCAGGGACAGCCCCTCCTTCGGGGCCAGCTGCAGCGGCTCGATGCCGTGCTCGGCCAGCACCTCGGCGCTGGGCCGCCCGGCCGGCGGGTCACCGGGGCCGCGCAGCCGCCCTTCGCCGATCAGCGGCTGGGCCAGGTGGGCGAGCTGGGCCAGGTCCCCGGACGCGCCGACCGACCCCTTGCCCGGGATGACCGGGAGCAGGCTCAGGCCGAGCAGTTCGAGCAGGCGGCGCGGCAGGTCCACGCGGACCCCGGAGTAGCCGGCCGCCAGCGTGCGGGCCCGCAGCAGCAGCAGCGCGCGCACGGTGGCGTCGTCCAGGGGTGCCCCGGTGGCGGCCGAGTGCGAGCGGATGATGGCGCCCTGCAGGCGGGTCAAGTCCTGCTCGCCGACCCGGGTGTCGGCCAGTGCGCCGAAGCCGGTGTTGACCCCGTAGACGGGCGAGTCGCCGGCGATGGCCTCGGCCACCACGGTCCGGCTGGGCTGCATGACGGCGGCTACGCCGGGGCCGAGTTCGGCTCGCGCTCCCCCGTATGCGACGTCGATGACGTCATCCAGGGTGAGGGCGTCGCCGGTAACGATCACAGTTCGCATGGCCGACAGCCTGCCATGCGTGGTCAGTGCGGTGACGGCCCGCCCTGGGTGAGGATTGCCGCCAGCACCGCGACCGCCTCGTCCACCAGCCGGTCACTGAGGTTGCCGTAGCCGAGCAGCAGGCCGGGCGCATCCGGGTCCGGGACCAGCCGCAGCTTGTCCAGAGTGCCCAGCCGCATGTCCCGTCGCTCGGCCGCGGCCAGGATGGCCGCCGTATCGGTGCCCGGGGGCAGCTCGAGCAGCAGGTCCAGGCCGGCCTGCCCGCCGCGCACCCGGTAGCCGGGCAGCTCGCGGGCGAGCGCGCTGGCCAGCGCGGCCCGCCGGGCCCGGAACCGCTGCCGGGAGGCGCGCAGGTGCCGGTCGTACGCGCCGGACTCCATGAAGTGGGCCAGCGCGAGCTGGTTCAGCGCGGGCGGGCTGACCGGCAGGCCACGCCCGGTGCGGACCGTGGCGGCCAAGCGGAGCGGCGCGACCACCCAGCCGATGCTGACGGTCGGGTTCAGCGTCCGGGTCATCGAGCCGAGCAGCGCCACCCGGTCCCGGTCGGTGCCCTGCAGCACCGGGGGCACCGGCCCGGCGTGGCTGAACTCGGAGTCGTAGTCGTCCTCCACGATCAGCCCGCCGGCCTGCCGGGCCCAGTCCAGCAGCGCCGCCCGCCGGCCGGCCGCCAGCGGGTAGCCGAACGCGATCTGCCGGGCGGTGCCGACGCACACCGCGCGCAGCCCCGGGTGGTCCCGCAGCGCGTCCACCACCAGGCCGTCGTCGTCCACCGGCAGCGGAACCAGGTCCAGGCCGGCCGCCCGGGCGGCCTGCCAGAGCCGTGGCGAGCCCGGATCCTCCATGCCGATCGCGGTGTGCCCGTCGTCGCGCAGCGCGTACGAGACCTGGGCCATGGCCTGCCCGGCGCCGGCGAAGACCGAGAGCGTGCCGGGCTCGGCGGCCGCGCCCCGGCTCCGGTTCAGGTGCGCGGCCAGCACCTCGCGCAGCCGTGGGTGGCCGCCGTCCTGGGCGTAGTCGAGCTGGTCGAACGACGCGGTCTCGGCGGCGGCCCGGATCGCCTCGACCCACTGGCGTCGCGGGAAGGCGCGCTGGTCGGACCGGTAGCCCAGGTCGTAGCGGACCGGGCGGGGTGGCTGCTCGGCGGCAGCGGCGGGCGGCGGCGGGTCCTCGTAGGGCCGCGGCGTCCAGCACACCCGGGTGGCCGAGCCGGTCTGGCCGGCCAGGTATCCCTCGGTGATCAGGCGGCCGTAGGCCTGGGTCACCGTCCAGCGGGACACCCCCAGGTCGGCCGCGAGCGCCCGGCTGGGCGGCAGCGCGGCGCCGTGCGGCAGCCGCCCGTCCCGGATGGCGGCCCGGATCGCGCTGGCCAGCCGGGCGGGCAGCCCGCGCTGGCCGCCGGTGCCGGGCTGGCCAGGCACCGCGAGCAGCGTCTCCCAGGCCAGATTGGTCTGTTTTCCGGCCACGCGATTGGATCGTAGCCGCTGCTCAGTCACTTCTACAGTCGTTAAATCCTCGACAGGAAGTGGCAGGTCAGATCATGTTTCCGAGGTTGCGCAGCAGGGGCACCCGGCGCTGGCGGTGGCAGCGGCCGGCCCGGATTCAGCCGGACGCGTTCTTCACCGATCCGGCCGTGGTCGAGGACGACTACGGGCGGATGAAGCCGGAGCCGGGCAGCCGGTGGTGAGCTCAGGTCCTGGGTCAGCGATCTGCGCTGGCCCGGGGCCGGACCCGCAGGTGCGCGCGCTCGCCCTGGCGGCCGAACAGGGTGAGGATCTCTACCGGCTCCAGGTCCGCGGGGCTGAACCAGTGCGGCACCCGGGTGTCGAATTCGGCCGCCTCGCCCGGCAGCAAGATCAGGTCCTGGTCGCCGAGGACCAGCCGGAGCCGCCCATTCAGCACGTACATCCACTCGTAGCCCTCGTGTACCCGGGGATCGGGCGTCTGGTCCCGGCTGGGCGAGAGGACCAGTTTGTAGGCTTGCAGGCCGCCGGGCCGGCGGCTCAGCGGCACGAACGTCTCGCCGTTGGCCGCGGCGACCGGCCGCAGGTGGATCCGCGGGTCCCCGGTCGGCGGCGCGCCGACCAGGTCATCCAGCGGGACCCCGTACGCCTGGGCCAGCGGCAGCAGCAGGTCGAGGTTCGGCCGCCGCTGGCCCGATTCGAGCCGGGACAGCGTGCTGGCCGAGATGCCGGTGGCCGCGGACAGTTCGCCTAGGGTGCGGCCGCGCTCCAGGCGCAGCGCGCGGAGCCGGGGCCCGACCGCGGCCAGCACGGTATCCAGATCGTCCATCCATCCAGTTTGCCAGACCGGCAACAGAGTTTGCGGGCGCGCGGGCCAGCGGGCATGCTGCCGGGTGACGATGGCGGTGGCTCCTGCTGGAGGTGGTTGTGCGTGGCTGAGCACGACGAGGTTGACGTGGCCGAGATGTTCACCGAGGCGTACTGGGACGAGCGCTACCGGAGCCGCGACGCGC
Source organism: uncultured Actinomycetes bacterium (assembly GCA_963834705.1). Lineage (GTDB taxonomy): Bacteria > Actinomycetota > Actinomycetes > Streptosporangiales > Streptosporangiaceae > RYN-230. The sequence goes on along the minus strand of CAWICV010000001.1, from coordinate 10,336 downwards.
TGTGGAGCGGCCAGCCGAACACCACCCTGGTGGCCGAGGTCAGCGGGCTCTCCCCCGGCCAGGCGCTGGACGCGGGCTGCGGTGAGGGCGCGGACTCGATCTGGCTCGCAGGCCAGGGCTGGCAGGTCACCGGCGTGGACATATCGGCGGTGGCGCTGGACCGGGCGGCCGCCCACGCCGCGGCGTCTGGGGCGGAGATCGCCGGGCGGATCGGCTGGCAGCAGGCCGACCTGCTGGACTGGGATCCTGGCCGGGACCGGTACGACCTGGCCACCGCGCACTACATGCACTTCCCGCCGGGATTGCGGGACCAGGCGTTCCGCCGCTTGGCCGCCGCGGTCCGGCCCGGCGGGACGCTGCTCATCGTCGGCCACCACGCGTCGGACGTGGGGGTGGTGCCCCGGCCGCCGGTCCCGGAGCTGTTCTTCTCCGGCGATGACATCGCCGCGCTGCTCGACCCGGACGGCTGGGATGTGATCACCAACGCGGCGGCGGCCCGCGAGGGCACCCACCCGGAGCACGGGCACCAGGTCACGCTGCACGACGCCGTGCTGCGCGCCCGGCGGCACCCGGACCCGCGGGCTATGACGTGACGCTGGCGGCCTGGCGGCCGGCCGTCAGGGCCTGGCGCACGCCCAGCTCCCAGTACGGCCACTCGTCCACGACCTCGAAGCCGAGCTGGGCGTTGATGGCGATCATGTGCTCGTTCGCATCGGCGTTCCCGGTGGCGATCTGGGTCAGGGCTGGCTCCCGCTGGGCGAGCAACTCGAGCATGGCCACCTTGACCAGCAGTCCCAGCCGGTGGCCGCGGTGCGGCCGGGCGACCGCGGTCAGCTCCTGGTAGCCCCAGTCCGGTACCGCCGGGTCAACGGCGAGCTGGGTGAACGCGGCGAGTTCGCGGCTGGCCAGCGACCGGGCGGCCACCGTGTACCAGCGCAGTCCCTGGGCGGACATGCGCCGCTCATCGAGCCGGACCCGGCTCTCGTCCCAGCGTTGCGGCTCCTCCCCGGCATTACGTGGCATGTCGGCCCAGGCTGACATATTGATCCCAGCCAGCCCGGAGACCAGGTCGGCCGGGGCCGGGCCGTCCCAGGACAGCAGGGCGTATCCGTGCGCGTGCGGCTCGGCCTGCGCGCGGAGCGCGGCCAGCCGCCCGGCGGGCAGGCCGGGCAGCCGGAGCACCCGGCTGACGTGGCGGAGGCCGGGGCGGGCGCCGAGCGCTCTGGCGAACGCCGAACCAGGTGAGCCGCCTCCGGCGTATCCGGCCAGCACGGTCCGCCCGGACTCGCGGGCCCGGCCCGCCGCGTGCCGGACCAGCGCAGCGCCCAGGCCGGCCTGGCGGTGCGCCGGATGCACGGTGGGCGTCACGAAAGCTTGGTGCGGGTTCTCCCGTTGCGGCAGGCTCAGCACATACCAGCCGCGGGGCTCGCCCTGGCCGTCCCGGGCCAGCCACACTTCCTGCTTATCTTCGGTCCAGCCCAGGGTGAGCCAGCCGGCGAAGAACCGCCGGGACATGGGCGGGTGAAACGGCTCGTCGATCGGCTGGCCGGCCAGGTAGATCTCGTGGCAGGCGCGGACACTGGCCGCGTCCACCGCGGGATCGAACTGCTCCAGCTTCATCCCCCCAGCTAACCGAGCCCAGGCGGTCAGGGCGAATGGTTTTCCCCGCGCGGGGGTCCGCGCTGGGTCTCGCGGCGCGGGGGTTCGCGGTGGGGGTCGCGGCGCGGGGGTTCGCGCTGGGTCTCGCGGCGCGGGGGTTCGCGGTGGGGGTCGCGCAGCGCGCCGCCGATGACCGTGGTGACCACCTTGGCCACGGCTTCGGCGTCGGGCGGCGGGCCGGCCCGGTCGGCGAACAGCAGGTGGGCGGCGCCGATCAGGGTGGGGCCGAGCGCGTCCGGCTCGGCCCCGGCCGCGATCCGGCCCAGCCGCTGCTCGGCACGGAGGTAGTCGGTGATCATGATGGCGGCTTCGGTCAGCACCGGGACACCGGCCGGCCACGCCCCGCGCAGCCGGGCGCGCAGCTCATCGCGGAACGTGATCAGCGGGACGATGGCCAGCGCGACCGAGCCGAACACGGCGGTCAGCGCGCCGACCAGGTTGCCGACCACGATGCCGGTCCCGGCCGCGTCGTGCAGCGCGGCGGCCTGATCATCCAGCCGGTTCACCCGGTCCAGCACGAACTCGGCCAGAAACTCGTCGAAGTCGGCGAAGTGCCGGTGCAGCACGCCTTTGGCGCACCCTGCCTCGGTGGTGACGGCCCGGCTGGTCAGCCCGCTCGGCCCGTCCCGGAGCAGCACACGTTCGGCCGCGTCGAACAGTTGCGCACGCACGTCGCGGATGGCCACCCCGGTCGGCACCCGACCATCCTTCCTTCGCTGTGAGCGAACGCGATTGCTAAGTGGGCATGTGCCCACTTAGCGTGGGCGCATGCCCACTATACCGCCAGAGCAGGCAGGGGTTGCGGAGCGCGCGGGAGTCTCGGAGCGCGCGGGGGTTTCGGAACGCACTGGGGTTTCGGAACGCGCGGGAGCCTTGGAACTCGCGGGAACTCCGGAGCTCGCGGGAGCTGCGGAACGAGCGAGGGCTTCGGAACGAGCGTCTCTCCCGGAACGCGAGTCGCACCAGGCCCGGGAGGTGGCCGAGTCCTTCGGGGTGGACGCCGAACGCTATGACCGGGCCCGGCCCAGCTATCCCGGCGCCCTGGTGGAGCGGATCGTCTCGAGTGCCCCTGGGCCGGACGTGCTCGACGCTGGCTGCGGCACCGGGATCGTGGCCCGGCTGTTCCAGGCGGCGGGATGCCAGGTGCTGGGGGTGGACGTTGACGAGCGGATGGCCGGCCTGGCCCGGCGGCGCGGGCTGGACGTGGAAGTGGCCAAGTTCGAGGACTGGGACCCGGCCGGACGGACGTTCGACGCCGTCGTGGCCGGGCAGGCCTGGCACTGGGTGGATCCGGTGGCCGGTGCGGCCCAGGCGGCCCGGGTGCTGCGCCCCGGCGGGCGGCTGGCCGTGTTCTGGAACTCGTTCCGGCCACCCGCTTCGCTGGCTGAGGCGTTCGCGGCGGTGTACCGCCGGGTGCTGGCCGAGGCACTGCTGTTCAAGATGCCGGCATCCACCGGTGCAGACGCCTACGCGGCACTGTGCGAGAAGGCGGCGGACGGCATGCGGCGGGCACTGGCGTTCGGTAAAGAGGAACAGTGGCGGTTCGAATGGGATCGCTGGTATACGCGCGATGAGTATGTGGATGCGGTGCCCACCTCTGGCTTCACCAACCAGCTGCCCGCGGCCACGCTGCGGGAGCTGGTGGCGGGCATCGGCGCGGCCATCGACGCGGCCGGGGGCGGGTTCACCATGGGCTACACAACGGTGGTGGTCACCGCGGTCAGGACTCGGACCGGTCCAGATCAATAAGCGCGGCGCCAAGGTCGGGGCGCATCACCCTGCGTAGCTCGGCGGGGGCCTCGGTGATGATGACCTCCAGCGTGGAGAACACGTGCCCCGCGATGAGGTGGCCGCCGCGGGTGGTGCCATCGGACAGGCCTAGTACGACGTGCAGGTTCAGGCTGGGGCCGTCCGGGCTCTCGGCGATGTCGCCAATCAGCGAAAGCACCTCGGTCGGCTCGTCGATCTGGATGTGCCGGAACCTCCTGGCCGCGCGGTCGAACCAGCCGATGGTGGCCCGCTCGAACCCGCCGACGCCTGTGATCCGGGATGCCTCCAGGTCCTCATCCTGGGCGAACTGCCGCAACGTGGCGACCGCCTGGTCGCCCTGGTCACACACCACGACGTAGGTGACGACGTCGGCGTCCTCGATGACCTTGGATTTCATGTCGGTTGCCTCCCTCCGGGGGTCTCTCTGCCCGGCCTTGGGGTGCGGACACCCGGTGCGGACACTGGGGCGCCCCCGGGCGGTCGCCGGGGGTGGCTCGGGGGTGGCTCGGGGGTGGACGCAGGGGGTGACCATGACCCGGCGCGCCGTGGTGCCGAGTTTGCTCGCGGGCCAGGATCGGCTACAGTTCTTCACGCATACCCGCCCCGGCGGGAGAGCACCAGCCCGGCTCTTGCCGGGCATGCGGACGTAGCGCAGCTGGTAGCGCATCACCTTGCCAAGGTGAGGGTCGCGGGTTCGAATCCCGTCGTCCGCTCGGAGGCGCCGGATGCCGTTCTGCAGGGTCGCAGGCCCGCTTCGGTTCTCGGTTGGTTTTCCACGCCATGGGTCCCAGACCGGGAGCCTGGGGTTGGCGGAGTGGCCGAGTGGCTTAGGCAAGGGCCTGCAAAGCCCTGTACACGGGTTCGATTCCCGTCTCCGCCTCGCGGGCGGTTAGCTCAGTGGGAGCGCGCTTCGTTGACACCGTAGCGGGCAGGAGGCAAGCCGCAGCAGGTCAGAGGCCAGTTCTGAAAACTTCATAGCGGGGTACTGGTCGGGTCGCAGGAGTGGCCTGAACCATTGGAAAGAAGCGGTTAGCCCAACTCAGAGGGCGATTGGCGCAGTGGGAGCGCGCCTCCCTGACACGGAGGAGGTCGCTGGTTCGAACCCAGCATCGCCCACAAGGCAGGTGAGCCCGTGGGGTGTTGGCACACCCCACGGGCTCCGCTGACGAAGGTGGGTAAGCACCATGTCAGCTAGGGGCTGGCCTGCAGGCGATCGGTGTGGCAAGTTGATGCCTCGCGCCAGGAGCTACTGCGGACGGATGCCCGGCCACGGAGGAGAGTACCGTACGCCGGCAGCTTTAGCCGACCGCAGGGCGCGGCTCACGCAGCGTCGGCGCGAGCAGACACTCGTCACTCCGGAGGTCAAGTCCCGCTGGAACCGGACGTACAAGCTCAAGCTCATGGGCCTGACCCCGGAGAGGTTCCAGGAATTGCTGGAAGCCCAGCGCAACGCCTGCGCGATGTGCCGCACGCCGTTCAAGAAAGGCCTGCGGATCTGCATCGACCATGACCACGCCTGCTGTCCGCCGACGCTGCCGAGCAGGAGCTGCGGCAAGTGCGTGCGCGGCCTGCTGTGCCTCACCTGCAATGTCGCTGTCGGGTACATCGAGGCGTACGGGGAGATGGCGAGGGCCTACCTCGGACAGCACTGAGCCGCCAGCCTCCAATGTGGCCGGTTGACACCGAAGAGGTCACTGGTTCAATCCCAGTATCGCGCGCCGGTTCCGGAGACCCGGCGCACGCGACCCGGCTCACGCGTCGGGCACAGGTCGCACTATGGAGGCCAGAAGATCACCTTTGACCGCGGCCAGGCTACTCAGCCCGTAGCTGAGGACACCCGTTGCAGGCGCCAGGATCTTTTGCCCTTCGTCCCCAAGAGCGTCCTCGAGACGGCCTAGGCGTGTTCCCTTCGCGACGGGTGATCCGACGGCCACCTCTGGGAACCACAGGCCGGAGCGCTCGCTAAGCACGTCGGCCGCGTCCTCGAACATTGGCAGGTGCGGCCGGGTGCCTTCGTCAGCCGGCAAAATGCCGGCCAGCGCCGCGGCCCGGCGCAAGCCCCTTCGCTGAACATCTGCCTCTTCCTGCGACCAGCGGCCCTCACCGCCGACCTCGACGAGGGCGGCCGGGAGCCCGGCGAGAGCGGCCACTCGGATGGTGGATCCCGCCAGGCGGTCCACAATGAGCCGTGACACGTCGAAGCAATCCGCCAGCGCACGGGCACGCTCACTGACGACACCGTCCCGTCCCGGGCTCACACCCGCGAACGAATCAAGACTCTCGGGCAGGTCGCCGCAATGGCAGTCGATGTAGTAGTCGGCGCGGGCCAGCACGTTTTCCCACAGCCAGGCGGCCAGCCGCGCCGTCGGGCCGCCCAGCGGGTCGCCTGGGAAGGACCTGTTGAGGTTTTGGCCGTCGAGCGGGTTGACGAAGGCCGACCGCTGCTGAAACGCGACCGGGCTGGATTGCAGGCACGCCACGATTGTTCCCCGCATCTGCCGGGGGTCCAGATCGCGGACGAATTGCCGGACGGCGACGATGGGGACGTATTCCCCGCCGTGGATCCCGGCGGTGATGGCGAGCACCGGGCCGGGCGCGCTTCCATGGGTAATGACCACCGGCAGCGAGACAGTGGTTGTTCCGAGGCTGACCAGGCAGTTGCCGCGGGCCTGCGATCCGGCCGGGCCGACGAGATCACCGACTGCATAGGGAGGTGCGTCGGTCATAAGAACTCCGATCAGGGTGCGGGACTGGCCAACGGAAGAGCCGCGACTGTCCGTGGCGGCTCCAAGAAGCGCGCAGGATCCATGAAGCTGACATCCGTGGTGGTCGTTCCGGCCGCGATAAGGTCGGCGGCCACGGCGCCGAGCGACGAAGCCATCTTGAACCCGTGACCAGAAAAGCCGGTCGCGACGACCACGCCAGCCATGCCGGGGATGCGGCCGAGCAGGCCGGTTTCATCGACGGTGTATCCGTCAGCACATACCACCGTTCTGACCGGTGTGGGAACCAGGTCGGGCAGGAAGGCGCCCACCCAGGATCGCACCGTGTCGAGGTGGCGGGGATCCCAGGTGAGCGGACGCGCCGTCGAAGCGACCTCGTCGAGATAGATGCTCGCCGCTACCTTCACCGTCCATCCGTCCGTGCTGGGAAAGCCGTAGAACTGAGCCTCCCGCGAGCTGCGGATAAAGACCTGATGCTGCTGGCTCCGGTAACGACCTAGGTCCGCGATGGGAAACCAGGTAAGCACCTGCGGGAGCACGGCAAGGTGCGTGCCCAGTGCGGCGCACGCCGGCCCGGCACCAGTCCCGGTGGCGAGCAGGACATGGGCAGCGCGAACCTCTTCGTGATCGGTCCGCACCGACCACCGCTCGCCGTTACGTTCCACCGCGGTGACCGTCCTATTGCCCAGCAACGAAGCCCCGTGGCGCTGGGCGACCTGGACGGCCGAGAACACGGCGCGCTCGCTGCGCACATAACCGCCCTCGGGATCGAAGATGGCGACGTCACCTTCGCGGATCAGGTGCTGGGGCAGGCGCTGTCGTGCCTCCTCTCCCGTCACGACTTCAAACGCAAGGCCCCGTTCCCGGCCAGCTCTCAGCAAGGCCGTGTGATCCGGATGGTCGTGATCCGCGATGGTCACCACGCCGGTGATCTCAAGGAGAGCCGTCCCGCTGGCCGCTTCCAGCTCGCGCCACAAGTCGCGGGCACGCTGTAGCAGGGGCGTGTAATGCCCGCCCTCGGCATAGACCATGCGGAACACCCGGGATTCGCCCGCGTACGCGGAGAATGGCCCAGGGATCGGGAACCGGTCGATACCAACCACACGCAACCCGCGGGTGGCCAGCTGCCAGCTGGCCATGCTCCCGACCGAGCCAACCCCGACGACCGCGACATCAGCCTCAACGACACTCACCGCGCGCCCACCGATCCTTTCGGGTCCACGCAGAGGGCGGCCCTTTCGACGCGATGATCGCTTGCCGGACGATCTACCGGCACCTTAACTGCCTGGGGTCTACGGCACCAAGGCCGGGACAGTACCTGGCACTGCCCAGCGGCGCGGCTGGAATGGAAGCCCTCCCAGCGCTGGGCCAGCCTTCCCGCCGGCGGCCGGCAACTAGGCAACTCGGCAGCTAGGCAACTCGGCAGCTGGGAAGCATGTTCACCGATTCGTTGGGTAGCGGCTGCCCCGGCGGCAGCCGCGGGAGCTGCCGGCCGTTGGGCACCGGAACGGGGAGGAACGGCATGGCGACTCAGCACAGCCAGACGACGACGGATCATGACGAGATCAGGCGGTGGGTTGAGGAACGCGGTGGCCATCCGGCGACGGTCAAGGGCACCGAGCACGGTGATGACCAGGCCGGAATCCTGCGCATCAACTTTCCCGGGTCGCCAGCGGATGAGTCCCTGGAAGACCTCGACTGGGACACCTTCTTCAGCAAGTTCGAGGAGTCAAAGCTCGCCTTCGTCTACCAGGACGAGACCGCCGAAGGCCAGGAGAGCCGGTTCGGCAAATTCGTCCGTCGCTGAATGAGGTACGGGGGTGAACTGAACGGCGTGCTGGCCGGACCTCAACCGTCGGCGGTGGCGGCGTCGATGCGGCGCAGTTCGGCGTCGCTGCGCTGGATCTCCGTCTGTTCGGCGCTGACGTCGAGGTTGCGGGTCAGCAGGATGTAGACCACCGCGGTTACCACCGCACCCACGATCCAGGAGATGTTGACACTGTTCAGGTCGTTGGCCAGCGGGCCGGTGTAGTAGCTCTTCAGCGTGACCAGATTGAGCAGCACCATGAACGGGATCTCGGCGGCGAAGCCGGCCGCGTAGGCGATGAGCCCGCGATACGACCAGACGCCATAGATCCCGCGCGGATTGAAGATGTCGATGATGGCGTAATGACCGCGCCGGACGAAGAAGAAGTCGATCAGGTTGGTCACCGTCCACGGCACCAGCAGGTAGAGCATGAGCGTCAGTACGGTGTCCACGACACCGACCGCGCTGGTGGTGATCAGCTTGCCGATCACGAACCAGATGACCGTCAGGACGATGATGGTGATCACCCGGATACTCCGGGTCGGGCTGACCTTGCGGAACGAGTCCACCCCGGCCAGCGTGGTCAGCATGGCGCCGTAGGCGTTCATGCCCATGGTCGCGGCCAGCGCGACGGCCGACACGAACCCGGCGAGGCCGCCCAGATGGCTGATCACGTTGTTGCCCGCCGTCTGCAGGCCGACCAGGCCATCGGTCGCGCCCAGCCGGATGGCCAGCCAGGCGCCGAGCGCGATCAGCCAGATCGCCGGCGTCGAGGCGCCGGCGAACACCCAGCCAATGATCTTGCCTCGTGGGGTATCCCGGGGCAGGTAGCGGGAGTAGTCGGACACGTAGCCCGCGTAGGTGATGTTGTAGGCCGCTGCGGCGGACAGTTGGGCCATGAAACCAGTCCAGTTGAACCCGTAGACGTGGTGGTTGACCACACCGCCAGCCTTGCCGAAGATCACGCCGATGGTGATGATGGCCACCAGGGGCAGCAAGAGGTACAGCAGCCACCGGAAAACGCGGTGCACCCAGTCGTAGCCGTAGATGGCCAGCAGCGCGGCCCCGACGGTGACCACGATCGCGACCAGGTTGGCGTTCCAGCCGAACGCCCCGTGCAGCCCCTGCGCCAGGAGCACCTGGTCGGCCACGTTGAAGGCCATGTAGGTGAAAAGCATGGCAAACAGCGCGACGATCACGCCCCGGAAGCCGAACTGGGCGCGCGACTGAATCATCTGCGGCAGGCCCAGGGTGGGCCCCTGCGTCGCGTGCAGGGCCATGAACATGGTGCCCACCAGGATCCCGATCGTGCCGGCCACGATCGTCCAGCCCAGGGACAGGCCGAATGCGGGCCCGATGAAGCCGATCGGGATGGTGAAGTACTGGAAGTTGCCCAGGAACCACAGCGGTCCCTGGTGCCAGACCTTGCCATGCCGCTCGTTGTCTGGAACCCAATCGATCGAGCGCGTCTCGATCCCGCGGATGCCCGACCCCTGCGCACGCACCGGTGCCTTGTCTTTAGTAGCCACAGCAAGCTCTTCTCTTGTGCGAAGAATGCGGCCTGGGATTGATAACGCAACGTTGGGGGACGACGCATCGGCGAGTCAATAGTGCATAACACAGAATCAGCAGTGTCTGTTGTGATATCCACAAGATCATCGGGATGGCCGAGCCGCCGCTGCACGCAGCGCGAGCCACGTCTCAGCTAGCGCTTCGGTCGAGGCCAGCGAACGCCCGGTGATGTGCTCGAACCGCCGCACCCGGTAGAGCAGCGTGTTCGGGTGAATGTGCAGCGCCTGGGCCGCCCGATCGGTCTGGCGGTCGTGCTCGAGCCAGGTGCGCACCGTCGGCAGCAGGTCCCCGCTGTGTGCGTCGTCGTATTCAATGACGGCACGCAGCACGTCGCTGACCAGGGTTTGCAGGTCCGCCGGGTCGGTGGTGAGCCAGCGCCCGGTGCGGTCGTCACCGTAGCTGACCAGGTCCCGGCCGGATTCCACGGCGCGGGTGATGGCCCACTGGGCTTCGCGCCTGGCCACCCGCAGCGATGCCCCGGCCTGGAACGGCAGGCTGGTCCCCACGACGGCGCCGGTGCCGGCCAGCGCGGCCGTAGCGGCCCGGTCATCGGGGATCAGCACGTAGAGTTCCTCCTCCTGGCGCAGGACGAGCTGCGGGAATCGGCCGTGGGCGAGCGTGTCCGCGACCGCGTCGCCGTCGGCGCCAGTGTCCGTGGGCCGGACGATGGCCAGCATCAGCCTGGCGTCCGGAGGGAACCCGTGGATGGCGAGCCGCCGCGTCACCACGGCCGTGTCCAGCACGCCGCGGAGCATCTCGGCCAGGGTCTCCGCGGCTTCACGGCGCAGCGTCTCCCGCTCATGTG